>JBIUPE010000001.1:0-1455287 GCA_044626655.1 Pseudomonadota bacterium AL_CKDN230030165-1A_HGKHYDSX7
GTCGATGTCCGTGCCAGTCAGTTGGCCGGTGGCCGTCTTGACGCCGTCCTCCGTGACCGAGCCGGTGACTTCGCCGCTCAGCTTCGGCGCATCGTTCGTGCCCTGGATGGTGACCGTGATCTGGCTGGTCGTACCGTCGGCCGACTTGACCGAGAAGGTCTCGGTCAGCGATTTGCCGGCACCCAGTGCTTGCACCGAGTTGTTCGCGTTGTCGAGGTTGTAGGTCCAATTGCCGCTGGCATCGATGGCGAAGGTGCCGTAGGCGCCCTTGGTCCCGACTTGGGTCTGGAACGTCGATTGACCCGCATCCGGATCGACGACGTTGAGCTTGCCCGCAGCGAGCAAGGTACCGTCTTCCTTGACGGTGCCTGCGTCGTCACCCGGCTTGCTCGGCGTGATGATCGCTGCGTCGTCGGTGCCGTTGATGGTGATGTTCACCGTCTTGGTATCGGTGCCGCCTTGGCCGTCACTCACCTGGACCGTGTACGTTTCCGTCACGGCTTGGCCGGACTTCAGGACCTGGGCCGCTGCGTTATCGAGGGTGTAGGTCCAACGTCCATTGGCATCTACAGCAAACGAGCCGTAGGTGCCCGTTGCGCCACCAACGACGGAGTAGGTCAGCTTGTCGCCGGTATCGACGTCCGTGCCGGTCAGTTGGCCGGATGCCGTCTTGACGCCGTCTTCCGTGACCGAGCCAGTGACCTCACCCGACAGCTTGGGCGCGTCATTGGTCCCTTGGATCGTGACCGTGATCTGGCTGGTCGTACCGTCGGCCGACTTGACCGAGAAGGTCTCGGTCAGTGACTTGCCGGCACCGAGTGCCTGTACCGAGTTGTTGGCGTTGTCGAGGTTGTAGGTCCAGTTGCCGTTGGCATCGATGGCGAAGGTGCCATACGCGCCCTTGGTGGCCGCTTGGACTTGGAATGTCGACTGGCCCGCATCCGGATCGACGACATTGAGCTTGCCCGCGGCGAGCAAGGTGCCGTCTTCCTTGACGGTGCCGGCATCGTCACCCGGTTTGCTCGGGGTGATGATCGCTGCGTTGTCGGTGCCATTGATGGTGATGTTGACCGTCTTGGTGTCGGTGCCGCCCTGGCCGTCGCTAACTTGGACGGTGTAGGTCTCGGTCACGGCTTGGCCAGACTTCAGGACCTGGGCCGCAGCATTGTCTAGCGTGTACGTCCAACGACCATTGGCATCCACAGCAAACGAGCCGTAGGTGCCGGTGGCACCGCCGACGACGGAGTAGGTCAGCTTGTCCCCGACGTCAACGTCGGTGCCGGTCAGCTGGCCGGATGCCGTCTTGACGCCGTCTTCCGTGACCGAGCCGGTGACCTCACCCGACAACTTGGGCACGTCATTGGTCCCCTGGATCGTGACGGTGATCTGGCTCGTCGTACCGTCGGCTGACTTGACCGAGAAGGTCTCGGTCAGTGACTTGCCGGCACCGAGTGCCTGTACCGAGTTGTCGGCGTTATCGAGGTTGTAGGTCCAGTTGCCATTCGCATCGATGGCAAAGGTGCCATACGCACCTTTGGTCGCACCCTGAGCCTGGAACGTCGATTGGCCCGCATCCGGGTCGACGACATCCAGCTTGCCCGACGCCAGCAACGTGCCATCTTCCTTGACCGTGCCCGCGTCATCGCCCGGCTTGCTCGGAGAAATAACCGCACCATCATCGGTGCCGTTGATCGTGACCGTCACGACCTTGCTGTCCGTACCGCCCTGGCCGTCGCTCACGCGGACGGTATAAGTCTCCTGCACGCTCTGGCCAGCCTTCAGCACCTGTGCCGCTGCGTTATCCAGCGTGTAGGTCCACTTTCCGTTGGCGTCCACCGCAAACGAACCATACGTGCCGGCGGTATTACCCACCACCGAATACGTGTGCGTGTCGCTGGTGTCGACATCCATGGTCTGCAGTTGACCGGTGGCGGTCTGCATCCCGTCTTCAGTCACCGAGCCTGTCAGCTGGCCGGAGAGCTTGGGCGCATCGTTGGTGCCCTGGATCGTCACGGTCACATCGTGCGTGGCGCCATCGGCCGAACGTACGGTAAAGGTCTCGTTCAGGGACTTGCCCGCGCCCAGCGCTTGTACCGACGCATGAGCGTTGTCGAGGCTATAGGTCCAGTTGCCGCTCGCATCGATCTTGAAGGTGCCGTACTGCCCCTGGGTCCCGGCCTGTGCCTGGAACACGGCCTGGCCGGCATCGGGATCGGTGATGTCGAGGTTGCCGCTCGTGGTGAGCTGCCCGTCTTCCTGCACGCGGCCCTGGTCGCTACCCGGCGTGGCGGGGCGGATGACCGCGCCGTCGTCGGTGCCGTTGATCGTGATCGTAATGACTTTGGTGTCGGTGCCGCCCTGGCCGTCGCTCACGCGTACGGTATAGGTCTCCTGCACGCTCTGGCCGGTCTTCAATACCTGTGCGGCGTCGTTGTCCAGCGTGTAGGTCCAACGCCCATTGCCGTCGACCGCGAACGCGCCATAGGTGCCGGCCGCCTTGCCGACGACCGCATAGGTGTGCGTGTCGCGGGTATCGACGTCGGTGGTCTGCAACTGCCCGGAGGCGCTCTGCACGCCGTCTTCGGTGACTGCGCCGGTGAGCTCGCCGGAAAGGCGGGGCGCGTCGTTGGTGCCATTGATCGTGATGGTGACGTCACGCGTGGCGATGCCACCATGGCCGTCGTCGACGCTGACCTTGAACGTCTCGGTGAGCGTCTGGCCCACGGCCAAGGCCTGGACGGCCGGACTGCTGTTGGTCAGGAGATACGTCCATTGCCCATTGGCGCCGAGCGTGAGGTTGCCGTAAGCGCCTTTGCCGCCGTTGACGACCGTCCAGCTGTGGGTATCCGAGGTGTCGCGGTCGCTGACCGACAGATTGCCCGACACGCTCAGGCTGGTGTCCTCGTTGACCGCGCCTGTGGCTTGGCCGCTCAGGGTGGGAACGTCATTCGTCCCGTTGATGGTAATGGTGACTTGGGTACGCGTGCCGTCGGCAGAGGTCACGGTGAACTGATCGGTGACCTTGTCGTTCACGCCAAGGGCCTGCACGCGCGCGTCGCCATTGTTCAGCGCGTAGTGCCAATTACCGCTGGCATCGATCGAGAACGTGCCGTACTGCCCCGCGCGCTGCGACTGCGCCACGAACGTCGCTTGTCCGGCGTCGGGGTCGGTGACGCTGAGCTTGCCCTGAGCCGTCAGCGAGGTGTCTTCCTGGGCGGTGCCCGCGGTGTTGCCCGAAATCGTGGCGGCGTCGTTTACGCCGATCACCGTGACCTGCAACGTTGCCGTCGACGTCTTGCCGCTCGGATCGGTCACGGTATAGACCACCGTGCTGACGGCGCTCTGGCCCTCAGCCAGGAAGACGAACTCTGACCCGGGATTGAAGGTGTAGGTGCCGTCAGGAAGCACCGTAAAAGTGCCACCGTTGGAGCCGGGCAGGGTGACGCCGCCGGCGCCCATCGGCCGGCCATTCACGGCCGACACGGTGAGATTGTCGCCATCCGCGTCCGTGTCGTTGCCCAGCACGTTGCCGCGCAGTACCTCGCGCTCGGTACCTGAAATGCGATCGTCCACGGCCACGGGCGGGCGACCGCCGTCATCGGTAACGGGCGTGGTGGTGGGTGGCGGAGCGGGCGCGGGGGTGGGAGCGGGTACGGGAGCAGGCGTGGGTGCGGGCGTCGACGGCAGGACAGCGGCGCCGGTATCGGCATCGTCACTGCCTGCGCCGCCACCGCCGGAGGCGCGCGGCACGAAGTCGTCGCCTCGCACCGGATTGGGATAAGCCAGATCCAGCGGGGTAGTGGTCTCCAGGATGTGGGCCAGGCGCACGAAGCTGCCTCCGCCGTCGCCGCCGCCGCCGCCGGCGATGGTGGCCGCGGTCGGGTCGAGTTCGTCGAACGGGTCACGGCCCGCTTCCAGGGCCGCCAGCAGGCGTTCGGAATCAGGGCTGATCGGCGGGGTGATGGCGGCCTCTGAGAGATCGTCCAGCGGGCCCAGCATGTCCCCGTTTAATGCCACCTCGCGTTCCGCGCCTATGACCACCGGCATGCCGTTCTCGACCTGCAGGGTGACGGTGGCGCCGGAGGCGGTCACCACCTCGCTGTCGGGCGGGATGCGGCTCCCCTCATGCAGTTCGGTCAGCGAGCCGTCGCTATGACGGATCCAGGCGCGGCCGGTGATTGCGATGACGATGGCGGGAGAGGAGGTAGCCATAAGGTATCCATCAAAAGGACTAGTCCGTATGGCTTGATCCTAGAGGTCATACCGAGGTGGACGGTATTGGCCTCCAGGACAGGTTGAATACTTATTTTGCGTGTTCGGTTTGAGGGGTGGAAATGCCGTGTACCAGCAGAGCCAGCTGCAGCCGGTCGCTGACTCCCAGTTTCTCGAAAGCAGCCGACAAATGCGCCTTGACCGTGCGCTCGGTGATGCCCAGCGCTTCGGCGATTTGTGCGTTGGCCTGCCCATGCGCGGCGCGATGCGCGACCGACATTTCGCGTTCGGTCAACACGCCCCGGGTCCAGGCCGCGGAGCGCTGTCCGCGTTCGCTCACGAGCTGCAGCAGGCGGCGAACCAGCGAGCGGCCCATCCAGGTCCCTCCCGAACTCACCACATCCAGCACCTGCGCCAGCGAGCGTGTGGGCGCGTAGCCGTGGCAGTAACCGAGCGCACCCGCGCCCAGCGCCTGCGTCCCTTGTTCGTCGTTGGGATTGGGGCTGGCGACCACGAGCTGGAGGCTGGACAGCGTGCGTGGCCACGAAGGGTCTTTCCAGGCGGGCAGGCGCGGCAGATCGGTGTCCAGCACCGCCAGGCTGCGGCCCTGGTCGCGCCAGCGGGCGAGCTCCGACAGGGTACGGCCGCGGGCCGGCGCCCAGCGCGCCGGGTCGAGCTCGCGCCAGTGCTGCCAGAGCAGGTCGTCGTGCGTGATCAACAGGACGGGGGTAGGCATATCGACTCCTTCGGCCCTCCGGTCAGCGTTCGGTAAAGGCGTTTTCCCGGGCGCGCAGGATCGGCTTCAGCAAATACTGCAGCACGGTCCGCTTGCCGGTCAGGATGTGCACCTCCGCGACCATGCCGGGAATGATGGGCAACAGCTTGTCTCCTACCGTGCTACGGTCAGTCCGTACGCGCACGTTGTAGAAGGAATTTCCTTTTTCGTCAGTCACGGTGTCCGCGCCGATCTGCTCGACCTTGCCTTCCAGGCCGCCATAGATCGCGAAGTCGTACGCCGTGAACTTCACCTCGGCTTTTTGCTGAGGATGCAGGAAACCGATATCGCGCGGCTGGATCCGCACCTCGAGCAACAGCGTGTCATCCTTGGGCACGATCTCGATGATGTCCTTGCCCGGCTGGACCACGCCACCCACGGTGTTGTTGAAGAGGGTCTTGACGGTGCCGCGCACCGGCGCCCGCACATCGGCCAGCCGTACCCGGTCGGCGAGGGCCAGCTGCCCCTCGCGCAGCGTGGCGAGCTTGGTGTTGGTTTCCGACAGTTCGCTGCGCGCCAGGTTGCGGATATTCAGCTCCGATTCCTCGACCTTGCTCTGCGCTTCCTTGATCGACGACTGAATCCGGTCGATCTGGGCTTCGGCGCCTTTCTGATCACCGCAGTAGCGCGCCACGTCACGCTGCAAGCGCAGCAGATCCACTTCGGACACGGCGCCGCTCTTGAGCAACGGACGCGTCACCTGCAGCTCGCGCGAGGTCAGGGCGCAGCTCGACTGGGCCTGATCGCGCTTCGCAATCGTCTCGCGCAGCTCTTCCTGGCGTTGCTTGAGCTGTTCGCGGGCCACATTGATGGTGGCGTTCAGCTCGGTCGTGCGAGCCTGCCACACGTTGCGCTCCGCCTCGCCGAGGGCGGGCGCTTCTTTGAGCACGCGCTCGGGCGTGACGAACGGTTCGCCGGTAGCCAGCGCCTGGAGGCGGGCGGCCTTGGCCAGCAATGAGAGATACTCGGCATTGTTCTCGCCCAGCGACGAGGCGAACCGGGTCGAGTCGACGCGCAGCAACACCTCGCCCGCCTCGACTTCCTGGCCGGGGCGAACCAGGATTTCCTGCACGATACCGCCGTCCAGGCTCTGCACCACCTGTACCTGGCGCGACGGCACGACCTTGCCTTCGCCGCGCACCACTTCGTCGATATAGCCAAAAGCCGCCCAGGCGAGCAGCAGCGCCATCGCGACCAGGCTCACCCAAAGCAGCACGCGCGAGCCGCGCGCCTGCGACTGATGAATCACCCACTCCGCATTGCCGACATAATCGGAGCGCTGTTCGGGCTTGCCCTTCTCGCTGCCGTCCAGGATGCGGTCGAACAGCCGCACGAACACGTTGCGCGGGGCGCGCCAGAGCTTGCCGAAAAACGAGGTGTTGTCTTCGCCGGGATTCTTCTGCATGGCTGTCTCAGCTCCCCCGTCCCACGCGGCCTTGGCGCAACGCTTCCACGACCTGCTCCTTCGGGCCGTCGGCCACGATATGGCCGTTGTCGATCACGATCAGCCGGTCCACCAGTTCGAGCAGGGCGGTACGGTGCGTGACGAGAACGATGGTCTTGTTGGCCGTGGCGCCCACCAACCGGCGGCGCAATTGGGCCTCGCTCTGGTTGTCCATGTTGCTGCTGGGCTCGTCCAGCAGCAGGATCGGCGGATCGTTGATCAGCGCGCGCGCCACGGCCACCGATTGGCGCTGGCCCCCCGAGAGGGAATCGCCACGCTCGCCAATCACCATGTCGAATCCGTTCGGATGGAGATTGGCGAACTCCGTCACGCCTGCCAGGTCGGCCGCGGCCAGGATGCTTGCATCGTCGGCGTAAGGGGCGCCCATCGCCAGGTTGTGCTTGAGGCTGCCGTAGAACAGCACCGGATCCTGGGGCACGTAGCCGATCGCGCGGCGCAAGTCGGAGGGGTCGATCTGGCGCACGTCCACGCCATCGACGAGGACGGCGCCTTCGGTGGGCTGATACAGGGCAAGCGCCAGCTTCTCGAGCGTCGTCTTGCCCGACCCGATCCGGCCGATGATGGCCACCTTTTCGCCGGGCTTGAGCTTGAACGACACCTTTTTGAGCACCGGCTGCTTGGCGCCCGGATAGGCAAAGGTGACATCGCGGAACTCGATCGCGCCATGGAACACCGGACGGTGCAGGAACTCCGCTTCGGCGGGGCGCTCGATCGGCAGCTTCATATAGTTGTCGATCGACGCGAGCGAGGTCCGCGCGTTCTGGAACTGCATGAGCAGGCCGGCGATCTGGCCCAGCGGGGCGAGACAGCGCCCGGCAATCATCGAGGCGGCGATAATGCCGCCCATCGAAATGGCCGACTCGCGGGCCTGGCAGACCCCGATGATGACGACGGCGATCGACACCAGTTGCTGCGTGGCGGCCACGAAGCCCACGGTCGTCGAAGAAATCAGCTTGAGCTTGCCGCCTGTTTGGGCGATGAATTCGGTCGAGCGCTCCCAGTTGCGCTGGATCGCGCCCTGGGCGTTGAGCGTCTTCACGGTTTCCATGCCGGCGAGCGCTTCGACCAGCGTGGCATTGCGCTGCGAGGTTGCCTGAAAGCTCGACATCGTCAGAGCTTCCATGCGTGCCTGCGCCGCGAGCGACACGAGCAGGATCAGCACGATGGCCACCACGGGCGGCAGCAGCATCCAGGGCGAAATCCACGCGAGCGCCGCAAGAAACAGCACGATGAAGGGCAAGTCGACCAGGGTGGTGATGCTTGCCGAGGCGATGAAGTCACGGATGGACTCGAAAGAGCGCAGGTTCGCGGCAAACGAGCCCACCGACACGGGCTTGCCCTCCATGCGCAAATCGAGCACCCGTTCCATGATCTGCGCCGAGAGCCGCACGTCGACCCGCTTGCTCGCGCTGTCGACCACATGCGCCCGCGCCGTACTCAATACCAGGTTGAACAGAATCACCAGCCCGATGCCGATCGCGAGCACCCACAGCGTCTCGACGGCGTTGTTGGGCACGACGCGGTCGTACACGTTCATCGTGAAGAGTGGCATGGCCATGGCAAACACATTGATCAGCAGCGCGGCGATCAAGGCGTCCCGATACAGGCGGCGGTTCTCCATGATCGCCGCCCAGAACCAATGACGCTCGCGCACTTTGGCCACTTCCGGGGCGCGCGCATCGAAGCGGAACTGAGGACGCACGAAGCACACCAGGCCCGTGTACTGCTCGGCCAGCGCCGCGCCGTCCATCTCCATGGAGCTGCCGCCCAGTTCCGGATGGCTGACCAGGTAGAGATCCCCGTCGCGCTTGAGCAGCAGGCAGGCTTTTTCGCCGCGCAGCAGCAAGATGGCGGGCAGCAGGTCTTGCGAAATGCTGTCGAGCGAACGCTTGACCACGCGCGCGGCAAGCTGCGCGCGTGCCGCGGCGCGCGGCAGCAGGGCAGGGGTAAGACGGTGGTCTTCCAGGGGCAGCCCGGCCGCCAGGGCCTGCGGCGTGGTGGTTACGCCGTGCAGGCGGGTGATTTCCACCAGGCAGTCCATGAGCGGATCGTCATGGCCCGACTTGGCGTCACCGCGCCATTCGCGTGCCGGTTTTTCAGAGAATTGGTCCATCTTCGTCGTCCAGCAGATCCAGATGTTCGGCAAGGCGCCGGCGCTGCTGCTTGCGCTGTGTCAGCTTGAGCTGCGCGCGCGGCGGCAGATCGGTCAGGCGCAGGGTGCCGTTGGCGATCAAGGCGTCGATCAAATCCTCAAGTACGCGCACGAAGTCCGCGTCGAGCTGCGAAAAGCCTTCTTCCTGGTTGGGCATGCGAGCTCCTTTGCCCGCGCCGTCATGGACGGGACAGGGTGGCGTCCTGGCCACTCACCGGTGCGCTGCTGGTCAGCGGTACGAGTGTGGGCGGCAAGGTTCCTTCGTTGTATTTGACCTTCACGGGCTGCAGGCGCGCCGAGTCGGGGACGAGCGAATTGCACAGCTTGATCACGTCGTCCGAGATCGCCAGCTTGCCGTTCTCCTCCGGCATTTCGTCGCGCGCCGGACGCAACGACAGGGCCGGCAGCAGGGCGTGAGACAGGCCGAGCCAGCGATACTGCGCGATCTGCAGGTCGTATTCCGCGTTGACGAGCGCGCGGCGCGACTCGAACAATTCGTTTTCGGTATTCAGCAGGTCGAGCAAAGTGCGCTGCCCGATCTGGAACTGCTCGCGGTAGGCATCCCGAACCTTGCTGGTCGCGATCTCGTGATCGCGCAGGAAAGGCAGTTGCGCCTGGACCCGGCGGATGTTGTTCCAGGCCACGGCCAAATCCTGCTGCACGTTGCGGCAGGTGTAGTCGCGCAGGTCCCGCGAGGCGTATGACTGGGCAGCCGTCTGGCGCACGCGCGCAGAGTCGGCGCCGCCCCGGTACAGGTTGTAGCTCATCACCACCTGCACGCTCGAACTCTTCACATCTTTGTATTGCGCCGTCGGTTCGTTCTGATCCTGTCCGGTGGTGGCCACGAATTCGAACTTAGGCGCAAATGCGCCGCGCGACGAGTCCACTCCCGCTTGCGCCGCCTGCATGCTGGCCTGCTTCGACAGGAAGCTGGGGTTGCGGCGCAGCGAGTCGTTGAAATCCTTGGGCGAATCCGGCAGGCGAGACGAGATGTCGGGCGCGGGCAGCAGGACCTCTGGAGGCACGATGCCGGTAATGCGCTGAAAGCGCTGCTGCACGTCGAGCAGATTGGCGCTTTCGGTCATCAGGTTGGTCTGGGCGAGCGCGAGGCGTCCGCCGGCCTGTTCCTGGTCCACCCGGCGGCCGACGCCCGATTCGGTACGTTCGTCGATCTGGCCGAGCGTGCTCTGGTGCAGGGCGTAATTCTGCCGAGCAAGCGACTCCATCGCGCGGTAGCGCTGAAGGTCGATATACGCCTGGACCGCTTCGACCGCAGTGCTGTCGCTGGTGGCCAGCAGGTCGTAGAAGCGCGCCAGTTTGTCGAATCCGGCCTGCTTCACATCGTTGCGCGTGCGAAAGCCGTCGAATATCAGCTGGCGCAGCTCGACGTTATATCCGGGACGGCTCCAATTCTGATTACCTTCGTCGGGTACGCCACGCCGAAACTCGCGTCCGTAATAACCCTGAGCATTAACCTGCGGAAAATACGCACCCCGCGCGACTGTCTGTCCCTCGAGCGCCGATTGAAAATCGTGATAGCGCGCCTGGATCTCCGGATTGGTGAGCAAAGTGCGCTCGACCACCTGCTGCAGAGAAAGGCCATTGTCGGGCGGAATGCCGGGTGCGGCGCTCGTGGCTGGCGCGACCTGCTGAGTGGCCGCAGGCGGCGTGGACGCCGGCTGCGCGTAGGCGCCTGGGGCGGCGAAGGCGAGGGCGGCCGCGCACCAGTGAGCCCGGCCCAGCGCGGTATGCAGGGAAACTCGAGGGAGACGTGCCGCGGGCGCAGGATCGATGCGATTCAGCGCACCGCCACGCCCATACGCGCGAGCGCGATGTCGCGAGCTCAGACGAAACAAATAAATACATTCGCGCAACATCGTTAGACGTCTCCTAAGTCGAGCGATTGTAAATAGTGTGCCCGACTCTCCCGTATTAATGCGTGTTATGTCGCATTATTTTTCATTCAACGGGAAAAATTGGAAACTAAACTATATATCCGAGCCGAAAATGTATCTACAGCTAGGCTGTGTAACGTTTTGCTCGAATCATCGTTACGTTTGCGAATATTTTTTCATCGCGGATGAGACGCCTGTCGACTCATGAGTCGCAACAAGGCGGGTACTAGACGTACTAGTATAAGTGGTTGGATTGTACTAGGTTGAGTGCGTGGGCATAATTCGCGAATGCCGCAGTTGTCCGGGCATGGCGCGCGTGACGGCGCCCTCCAGGCACGAGGCGGATCGACCCCACTTAGAGCGCTTTCATGGCCCAATCTCTGTACGACAAACTCTGGGACGCCCACGTCGTCCACCAGGAATCCGACGGTACCTGTCTGCTCTATATCGATCGGCACCTGCTGCACGAAGTGACGAGCCCGCAGGCTTTCGAGGGGCTGGCCATCGCCGGCCGCAAACCGTGGCGCACCAGTGCCAACCTCGCGGTGGCCGATCACAACGTGCCCACGATCAACCGCGCCCGCGGCATCGACGACCCGATTTCCAAGCTGCAGGTCGACACGCTCGATGCCAACTGCGACAAGTACGGCATCACCGAATTCCGCATGAATGATCTGCGGCAGGGCATCGTGCACGTCATCGGTCCGGAGCAGGGCGCGACCCTGCCGGGCATGACCGTGGTCTGCGGCGACTCGCACACCAGCACGCATGGCGCGATGGGCGCGCTCGCTTTCGGTATCGGCACGTCCGAGGTCGAGCACGTGCTCGCCACGCAGACGCTGCTGATGAAGAAGGCCAAGAGCATGCTGATCAATGTCGAGGGCGAGCTGCCGTTCGGCTGCACCGCCAAAGACGTGGTCCTGCACATCATCGGCATCATCGGCACCGCCGGTGGCACCGGCCACGCCATCGAGTTCGCGGGTAGCGCCATCCGTGGCCTGTCCATGGAAGGCCGCATGACCGTCTGCAATATGGCGATCGAAGCCGGGGCCCGCTCGGGCATGGTCGCCGTCGACGACAAGACGATCGAATACTTCCGTGGCCGCCCGTTCTCGCCCGTGGGCGTGCTCTGGGACCAGGCCGTCACCTACTGGCGCACCCTGCATTCCGAACCGGGCGCTCAGTTCGACCGCGTGATCAACATCGAAGCGCGCGATATCAAGCCGCAAGTCACCTGGGGCACCTCGCCCGAGATGGTGCTGCCGGTCGATGGCCGCGTACCGGATCCGGATCGCGAAAAAGACGACGTGCGCCGCAGTGGCATGGAGCGCGCGCTCGATTACATGGGCCTCAAGCCCAACACCCCGCTCGTCGATATTCGTGTCGACCGGGTGTTCATCGGATCCTGTACCAATTCGCGCATCGAAGATCTGCGCGCCGCCGCCGCGGTTGCACGGGGCAAGCGCGTGGCCGCCAATGTGCGCCAGGCGATGGTCGTGCCGGGCTCCGGCCTGGTCAAGCAGCAGGCGGAGCGCGAAGGCCTGGACAAGATTTTCATCGAAGCCGGCTTTGAATGGCGCGAACCGGGCTGCTCGATGTGCCTGGCCATGAACGCTGATCGCCTCGAGCCCGGCGAGCGTTGTGCCTCTACCTCGAACCGTAACTTCGAAGGCCGTCAGGGCCAGGGTGGCCGCACGCATCTGGTGAGCCCCGCCATGGCGGCCGCCGCCGCCTGCGCCGGCCATTTCGTCGACGTCCGCACCTATCGTTAAGCGAGAGCCTCACATGCAAGCATTCACCACTCACGAAGGCCTGGTTGCGCCGCTCGATCGCGAAAACGTCGACACCGACCTGATCATTCCCAAGCAATTCCTCAAGTCGATCAAGCGCACGGGGTTTGGCCCCAATCTGTTTGACGAGCTGCGCTACCTCGACCATGGCGAGCCCGGCATGGACAACAGCAAGCGCCCGCTCAACCCAGACTTCGTGCTGAACCAGCCGCGTTATCAGGGAGCCTCGATTCTGCTGGCGCGCAAGAATTTTGGTTGCGGCTCGAGCCGCGAGCATGCGCCGTGGGCGCTCACGCAGTTCGGCTTTCGCGCCATCATCGCGCCGTCGTATGCCGACATTTTCTTCAACAACAGCTTCAAGAATGGCCTGCTGCCCATCGTGCTCACCGAGCTCGAGGTTGCGCGCCTGTTCGATGAGGTTCGCGCGTTCCCCAACTACAAGCTCAAGGTCGACCTGGATCGCCAGGTCATCACCACCCCGGGTGGCGATAGCATGGGCTTCGATATCGAGCCGTTCCGCAAGTATTGCCTGCTCAATGGCTTCGATGACATCGGCCTGACCCTGCGCCAGTCCGACAAGATCCGCGCCTTCGAAGCCGAGCGCCTCGCGCGTCATCCCTGGCTCGAAAGCCGCCCGGTCGCCTGACGGCCGGTGTTATGCGTTCCGGCCGGCGCCGCGCCCCGCGGCGCCGGTCTTTCATACTGATTTCCAGGAATTGATTCCATGACTCATCAGATCGCAGTGCTCCCCGGCGACGGGATCGGCCCCGAAATCGTCGAGCAGGCCGTGCGCGTACTCAAGGCGCTCGACGTGTCGTTCGACCTGCGCGAAGCCCCCGTGGGCGGTGCCGCCTTCGACAAGTTCGAACACCCCCTGCCGCCGGCCACGCTGGATCTCGCCAAGAGCTCGGCCGCCGTGCTGTTCGGCGCAGTGGGCGATTGGAAATACGACACGCTGCCGCGTGAGTTCCGTCCCGAGCAGGCCATTCTCGGCCTGCGCAAGGCCCTGGGCCTGTTCGCCAACCTGCGTCCGGCCATTCTCTATCCCGAGCTGGCCAGCGCCTCGTCGCTCAAGCCCGAGATCGTTTCCGGCCTCGATCTGCTGATCATCCGCGAGCTGACCGGCGACATCTATTTCGGTACGCCCCGCGGCGTGCGCAGTTCGCCCGATGGCAGCTTTGCCGGTGAGCGCGAAGGCTATGACACGATGCGCTACGCCGAAACCGAAGTGCGCCGCATCGCGCGCATCGGCTTCGAATCCGCTCGCAAGCGCAACAAGAAGCTGTGCAGCGTGGACAAGGCCAACGTCCTCGAGACCTCGCAGTTCTGGCGTGACCTGGTCATCGAGGTGAGCCGCGAGTATCCGGATGTCGAGCTGTCGCACATGTACGTGGACAACGCCGCCATGCAACTCGTGCGCAACCCGCGCCAATTCGACGTGATCGTCACCGGCAACCTGTTCGGCGACATCCTGTCCGACGAGGCCGCGATGCTGACGGGCTCGATCGGCATGCTGCCCTCGGCCTCGCTCAACGCCTCCGGCCAGGGTCTTTATGAGCCGAGCCACGGCTCGGCGCCCGACATCGCCGGCAAGGGTATCGCCAATCCGCTGGCCACCATCCTGTCGGCCGCGATGCTGCTGCGCTATTCGCTCGATCTCGCGCCCCAGGCCGAACGCATCGAAGCCGCCGTGCGCAAGGTGCTCGCCGATGGCCTGCGCACCGCCGATATCCATGAGGCCGGTACGACCAAGGTCTCGACCGCCGAAATGGGCGATGCCGTGCTCAAGGCGCTGGCCTGATCCCGCAGGTTTTTCCCGCGGCCACCCGTCGTGCATACGCGACAGGTGGCCGTTTTAAGTAGTTCGTCCCTCTTTTTTTACGGTGCACCGCAGCACGGCTGCGCGCATTCTGATAAATTGGACAGGATTATTACTTCACATTCAGACCCTTACTAAAGAGCCCAGAAATGACGCAAGCAGTAGGCCTCGTCGGTTGGCGCGGTATGGTCGGTTCGGTACTCATGCAACGCATGCGTGACGAAAACGACTTCGCACTCATCGAACCCGTATTCTTCTCCACCAGCAATGCCGGTGGTGCCGCGCCCAAATGGGCCGAAGGCGCTGGCGCGCTGCAAGATGCATACGACATCGAAGCCCTCAAAAAACTGCCGATTATTCTGACTGCGCAAGGCGGCGACTACACCACCGAGGTGTACCCGAAGCTGCGCGAAGCGGGCTGGAAGGGCATCTGGATCGACGCGGCCAGCACGCTGCGCATGGCCGATGACGCCATCATCGTGCTGGACCCGGTCAATCGTCCGGTAATCGACGCGGCGCTCAAGCGCGGCGTGCGCAATTTCATCGGCGGCAACTGCACCGTCAGCTGCATGCTCATGGGTCTGGCGGGCCTGTTCAACAACGACCTGGTCGACTGGATGACTTCCATGACCTACCAGGCGGCCTCGGGCGGTGGCGCGCAGCATATGCGCGAGCTGCTGACCCAGTTCGGCGAGCTCAATGGCGCCGTCAAGGGCCTGCTCGATGATCCGGCCTCGGCCATCCTCGAGATCGATCGTGGCGTGCTCGCCAAGCAAAAGGATCCGAGCCTGCCTCGCGAGCACTTCGGTGTGCCGCTGGGCGGCAACCTGATTCCCTGGATCGACAAGGATCTGGGCAATGGCATGACCCGCGAAGAGTGGAAGGGCGGCGTCGAGACCAACAAGATCCTCGGTCGCGGTGAAGCCTTCGGCACGCCCGCCACCCCGATCGACGGCCTGTGCGTGCGCATCGGCGCGATGCGCTGCCATAGCCAGGCACTGACCATCAAGCTCAAGCGTGATGTTCCGCTCGACGAGATCGAAGACATCATCGCCAGCGGCACTCAGTGGGCCAAGGTCGTTCCCAACACCAAGGAAGCCACCGTCACCGACCTGACGCCGGTCGCCGTGACGGGCACGCTCGACATCCCCGTGGGCCGCATGCGCAAGCTGAGCATGGGTCCGGAGTACCTGAGCGCCTTTACCGTGGGCGATCAGCTGCTTTGGGGCGCCGCCGAGCCGCTGCGCCGTATGCTGCGCATCGCGCTGGCCGAGGCCTGAGCCCGCCGTTTGCATGGCACCAGAAGGCACCTGCGGGTGCCTTCTTCATATCTGTACGTCTTGCGTGGGGGTGTCCACGCGAAGGCGGGAGCTTGGCCCATATGAGTTGTTTATGAATCTGGGCCGATCCATTACACTTTTCGCACGCTAAGCAGCCCGATGACAACCGCGTCCCAGACGCGTTTGCCCGAGCCCAGGACACGGAATAACACGATATGAGTTCGTCTTCGCGCCAGTTGCCCCCTGTCTCCCGCCATCGCGCCCTTGCGTGGGCGGTCGCGCTGGCGATCGGGGCGAGCGCTGCGTCTGGCGCGCATGCCGCACGCCTGGGGCATGCGCGCGTGGTCTCCGCGCCGGGGGCGCCGCTGCAGGTCAACGTGCCGTTGGTCGAGTTGACTCCCGATGAAGAGTCCAGTTTGCAGGTCACGCTCGCACCCGCCACGGCGTGGCAGGCCGCGGGCCTGACGCCGCCTGCTCCCTTGTCCAACCTGCGTTTGCGCGTCGAGCCAGGCACCGGCGGGTCCCGTACGGTCATCGTTGCGGCGGATCAGCCGCCGGCGCGCGAAGCGGTTGATGTGCTGCTCAATCTGCGCTCGAGCGCCGGAGAACGGTTGGTGCAGGTGACGATCCTCGTGCCGGCCCGGGCCACGCCGCAGATCCAGCGCGCCACCACCGGTCAGGCACCCGCGTCCGCCGCCAGCGGCAACGTTCGCGTACGCACCGGCGATACGCTCTATGGCATCGCACAGCGCAACGCCGTGCCCGACGCCACGATCTATCAGATGCTGGTTGCGCTGTGGCGTGCCAATCCCAACGCCTTCATCGACAACAACATGAACCGCGTGCGCGCGGGTCAGACGCTAGCCGTGCCGGATGCCGCCACCGTGCGCGCCATCGATCCGGCCGAGGCGCGCCGTATCTATATTGAGCAGGTCGAGGCCTATGCACGTTGGCGCGCCCGACTGGGCGGCAGCGCGGCCGACGCGCGCGTCAGCGGTGCGCCCGCCAGCGCGGGCCGCGTGACCGGACCCGATGCCGGGGGCAGCGTCCAGACGACCCCCAACCAAGACCGCTTGCGCCTGTCGGGTGGCGCCTCGGCCAACCCGGCTGATGCCGCCGCGGATGGTCGCACGTCCGATACGCGCGCGTTGAACGACGCACAACAACGCGTCGACACCCTGCAATCCAATGTGCAGGCGCTCAACGAGGCCAGCGGTAATGCGTCGTCGGGCCAGGGCGCGGCAGGCCAGGGCGCAGCAGGCCAAGGCGCAACAGGCCAGGGCGCAGCAGGCCATGGTGCAGCGGGCCAGGGCGCAGCAGCCCAAGGCGCAGCGGGCCAGGGTGCAGCGGGCCAGGGTGCAGCAGGCCAAGGTGCAGCAGGCCAAGGCGCAGCAGGCCAAGGCGCAGCAGGCCAAGGTGCAGCAGGCCAAGGTGCAGCGGGCCAGGCAGCAGCAGGCCAAGGCGCAGCAGGCCAAGGCGCAGCAGGCCAAGGCGCAGCAGGCCAAGGCGCAGCGGGCCAAGGCGCAGCGGGCCAGGCAGCAGCAGGCCAAGGCGCAGCGGGCCAGGGTGCATCAGGCCAAGGCGCAGCAGGCCAGACAGCAGCAGGCCAAGGCGCAGCAGGCCAAGGCGCAGAAGGCCAAGGCGCAGCAGGCGCAGCAGGCGCAGCAGGCGCAGCAGGCGCAGCAGGCGCAGCAGGCCAGGGCGCAGCAGGCCAGGGCGCAGCAGGCCAGGGCGCAGCAGGCCCAGGCGCAACAGGCCCAGGCGCAACAGGCCAGGGCGCAACAGGCCAAGGCGCAGCGGGCACCGGTGCCGCGGGTGCCGCGGCAGGCGCCGCCGCCGGAACCAGCAGCGCCTCGGCCATTGGCGGCACGTCGGGCTCGAGCGCATCGGGTTCGAGTCCTTCGGCGGGCGCTGCTTCGTCGTCTGCCACCTCCGACGCGACCGCGGCCGCCAAGGGCAAAGACTCCGCGAGCGGCATGCCTTCGTGGCTGGCGGATAATCTGCTCGCCATCGTGACCGCTTTCCTCGCCCTCATCGTGTTCATCATCGCCTGGGCACTGCGCCGTGCAGGCACGCGCCGCGGCGATGACGACGAAGAAACCCCTTTTGCCGAACCCGCGCCGCTGAACGAAGCCGCGCTCAACCGCAGGCTTAACGAGATCAACCTCGACCTCGATCAACCTCCGACGGACGAGCGGCGGCCGGGCAGTACCCGGACCTGATTCATGACCCGTATTGCTTTGGGGCTGTCATATGATGGCTCCGCCTGGCAAGGGTGGCAGACGCAGCCCCACGGCATCACCGTGCAAGACTGCCTCGAAGCCGCCCTCGGCCAATTTGCCGGCACCGGCACGCCGATTCCTACGATTTGTGCTGGCCGTACCGACACGGGCGTCCATGCGGCCATGCAGGTCGTGCACCTCGATACCACCTTGAATCGGCGCGACGAGTCGTGGGTGCGCGGCGTCAACGCGTTCCTGCCGCCCTCCGTGTCGGTGATGTGGGCGCAGACGGTGCCAGACACGTTTCATGCCCGCTTCTCCGCGCGGGCCCGCACCTACCACTATCTGTTGTGGCGTGGCCGTGTGCGTCCGCCGCTGTGGGCGGGGCGCGCCGGCTGGTCCTTTCATCCCCTCGATCTGGACGCGATGCGCGCCGGGGCAAGCCGACTGCTGGGCGAGCACGATTTCTCCAGTTTCCGCTCCTCGCAGTGTCAGGCGAAGCATCCGGTGCGCACCATGACGCGCCTGGATATCACCGAGCACGGCCAATTTGTTGTATTCACGCTGCAGGCCAACGCGTTCCTGCACCACATGGTGCGCAACCTGATCGGCGCCTTGCTGCAGGTCGGGCAAGGCCGCGAGCCCGAGGTGTGGATCGGCGAGTTGCTGTCGGCCAGGGACCGCAAGCTGGGGGCGCCGACCTTCATGGCGGACGGTCTTTATCTGAGTGCAGTGGACTATCCCGAGGAGTTCGGCCTGGGCGGATTGGACGGCGGCGCGACGATTCTGGGTGGATTCAGCTTTCCTTAAGCTAGGGTAATCAGCAGGACGCAAGGCAGAACGGCCCCGATATCATTGCGAACGCATAAACGTCTGACGGCGCCACCGCGCCCGACAGGCCGAGCGTCCTCACACGGGGCGCCCCGTGTGCAAGGCCCTTTCCATACACAGGAGATAAGCAATGCAACGCCGTTCGTTCCTCAAAAAGGCCGCGCTGGGCGCCGCCGCCGGAGGTGCCACGCTCGCGGCCCCCGCGATCGCCCAGGAAGCGCCCGCCCTCAATTGGCGCCTGGCCTCCAGCTTCCCGCGCAGCGCCGACGCCATCTATTCGGGCGGCGAAAACTTCGCCAAGTATGTGCGCGAAGCAACCGACGGCAAGTTTCAGATCCGCGCTTTCCCTGCTGGCGAAATCGTCCCGGCACTGCAAGTGCTCGACGGCGTGCAGAACGGCACCATCGAATGCGGGCATACGGCCTCGTACTACTACTTCGGCAAGGACCCGGCGCTCTGCTTCGACGCAGCGGTGCCTTTCGGCCTGAACACGCGCCAGATGAACGCCTGGATGCGCCATGGCGAGGGCCTCAAGCTCACCCGTGACCTGTTCAAGAAATACAAGATCGTGAACTTCCCTTGCGGCTACACCGGCACCCAGATGGGCGGTTGGTTCCGCAACGAGATCAAGACCGTCGACGACCTCAAGGGCCTGAAGTTCCGTTGCTCGGCGTTCGCCGGTGCAGTGCTCTCGCGCCTGGGTGTCGTGCCGCAGCAGATCGCGGGCGGCGACATCTATCCCGCCCTCGAAAAAGGCACGATCGACGGCGCCGAGTGGATCGGCCCCTACGATGACGAGAAACTGGGCTTTCACAAAGTGGCGCGCAACTACTACTTCCCCGGCTGGTGGGAAGGCACGCTGCAGGTGTCGCTCTACGTCAACGAAGACGCCTACAACAAGCTGCCCAAGGCATATCAGGCCGTGCTGGCCCAAGCCTCGGCGGCTGCCACCAACGACATGATCGCCAAGTACGATGCCGAGAATCCGGCCGCCTTGCGGCGTCTGGTGGCTGACGGCGCCGTGCTCAAGGCATTCCCGAAGCCCGTGATGGACGCGTGCTACGCCGAGTCGCAGAAGCTCTATCAGGAGTATGCGGCCAAGGATCCCATGTTCAAGAAACTCTACGAGAGCATGGTCGCCTTCCGGGATAACGAAATCCCGTGGTTCCGCGTGGCTGAAGGCAGCTACGACGGCTTCATGGGTACCATCGGCCGCAAGTAAAGCGGGCGCGCTGGGCCGGTTTCCGGCGCCGGGCAGGCTAACAGGCTAAAATCCTGGGCTTTGCCCGGCGCGGACACTGCCAAAAGCGGTGCTGCGGGGCCACCTCCAGCACGCGGGCAGCCCCTGGCAACCCCAAAGCGGTCGCGTGTCGAATCGGTGTGCGCTTACCTATGCGCAACACCTAACATTGCCAATCTCCCATCATGAAAGCTTTACTCGCCTTGTCGCGCGTCATCGACGCCGTGAACCAGCGAGTTGGACGCGCCGTGACCTGGGTGACCTTGCTGGTGGTGCTGGTCAGTGCCGGTAACGCTATTGTGCGCAAGGTCTTCCACACGAGTTCCAACGCCTGGCTCGAACTGCAGTGGTACATGTTCGGCGCGATGTTCCTGCTGACCGCCGGCTACACCTTGCTCAAGAACGAACACGTGCGCGTCGACATCCTGTCGTCGCGCCTGCCTCGCAACAAGCAGATCTGGATCGAAATCTTCGGCGTCCTGTTCTTTCTGCTGCCGGCGTGCACGCTGATCATGTATCTGTCGTGGCCCGTCTTTGTCGAGTCGTATGTCAGCAACGAGCAATCCTCCAACACCGGCGGCCTGATTCGCTGGCCGGTCAAGCTCATGATTCCGGTGGGTTTCGGCCTGCTGGTGCTGGCAGGCATTTCGCACCTCATCAAATGCGTGGGCTATCTGCGGGGCCTGTGCCCGGATCCCATCGCACGCGAAAACGCGAAGACCGCGGAACAGCTGCTGGCCGAAGAGATCGCCCGTGAAGCGCTCGAGCGCGAAGCGGCCCTCCAACAACAAAACCAACAAGGCCGCTGATCATGGAGTTCCTCATCGCCAATCTGGCGCCGATCATGTTCGCCACGCTGGTGCTGTTCCTGCTGCTGGGTTTCCCGGTCGCATTCGCACTGGCCGCCAACGGCATTCTCTACGGCCTGGTGGGCATGGAGTTGGGCCTGCTCAACTCGTCGCTGTTCCAGGCATTGCCACAGCGGGTGTTCGGCATCATTTCCAACGACACCCTGCTCGCGGTGCCATTCTTCACCCTCATGGGGCTGGTGCTTGAGCGATCAGGCATGGCCGAAGACCTGCTCGAGACCATCGGTCAGGTGTTCGGTCCGCTGCGTGGCGGTCTCGCCATCGCGGTCGTGTTCGTGGGCGCCATGCTCGCGGCCACCACCGGCGTGGTGTCGGCTTCCGTCATCTCGATGGGCCTGATCTCGCTGCCCATCATGCTGCGCTACGGTTATGACCGGAGACTGGCCAGCGGCGTGATCGCGGCGTCAGGTACCTTGTCGCAGATCATCCCGCCGTCGCTCGTGCTGATCATCCTGGCGGACCAGCTCGGCCGCTCGATCGGCGACATGTACCGCGCGGCCATGATTCCCGGCTTTTTGCTGGCGGGCTCGTACATCCTGTACATCGTGATGATGTCGTTCATCAAGCCCTCGTCGGCGCCGGCGCTGCCCGAAGAGGCGCGCATCTATCGTGAGCCCAATGGCTCGCGGGGCGGCCGCTCGCTGCTGGTGCTGATGATCTTCGCGACCGTGGCTGCGTACTTCCTGGGCCAGTGGATCGAGAACGACACCGCACCCGTCGACGAAAAGGTCGTGGTCAGCCTGCTGCTGTGGGGCGTGGTGGCTTTTGTTGTCGCCTCGGCCGACAAGATCTTCAAGCTGAACCTGCTGTCGCAGCTGGCACAGCGCGTGGTCTTCGTGATGATCCCGCCGTTGTTCCTGATCTTCCTGGTGCTGGGCACGATCTTCATCGGCGTGGCAACGCCGACCGAAGGTGGCGCCATGGGCGCGGTCGGTGCCATCATCATGGCCCTCATCCGCCGTCGCCTTACGCTCGATCTGATGAAGCAGGCCATGGACACCACGACCAAGCTGTCGTGCTTCGTGGTGTTCATCCTGGTGGGCTCGACCGTGTTCGGTCTGACCTTCCGCGGTGTCAACGGCGACCTGTGGGTCGAGCATCTGCTGATCGGCCTGCCCGGCGGTGAATGGGGCTTCCTGATCGTCGTCAGCGTGATGACCTTCCTGCTCGCGTTCTTCCTGGACTTCTTCGAGCTGGCGTTCATCATCGTGCCGCTGCTGGGCCCGGTGGCCGACAAGATGGGCATCGACCTGATCTGGTTCGGCATCATCCTGGCCGTGAACATGCAGACATCGTTCATGCATCCGCCATTCGGCTTTGCGCTGTTCTATCTGCGTTCGGTCGCGCCTAAGGATCCCTACAAGGATAAGGTCACGGGCAAGCTGATCCAGCCGGTCACCACGGGCCAGATCTACTGGGGTTCGGTGCCGTTCATCGTGATCCAGCTGATCATGGTCGCCGCGGTCATGATCTTCCCGGGCATGGTGATGCATTACAAGGGTGAGCAGTCGCAGATCGACCCCTCGACGATCAAGATCGAGGCCGAGGGTGGCTATGGGACTAATATATATAGCAACGACGACGCCGACCCCGGTGCCGCCTTCAAGTAATCCCGGTCCCTAACCCTTATTGAAGCCATGCGTACTCGCGTCAAGATTTGTGGTCTCACCCGAGCTGCCGACATCGTTCAGGCGGCCAGCGCGGGTGCCGACGCGATCGGCTTTGTCTTCTTTCCGCAAAGCAAACGGCATGTCACGCCGGCACTGGCGGCGCAATTGCGCCGCGAAGTGCCGGCGTTTGTCGATGTGGTGGCGCTTTTCGTCAACCCGCAGCCCGACGAGGTGAGGGCGGTGCTGGACGAGGTCGGTCCCGATCTGCTCCAGTTCCACGGCGACGAGCCGCCGGAGTTTTGCACAAGTTTTGATCGCCGCTACATGCGTGCGTTTCGCGCGGGGGCGCCCGGCCTTGACTCCTCGGCTGCGGTGGCCGCCCAGAGCGGTACGTTTCGCGATGCGGCCGGTTGGCTTTTCGACAGCCACAGTGCGGGTTTCGGCGGCAGCGGTCGTGGCTTTGACTACACCTTGCTCGCCGGCGTGCAAGCCGATCCCCAGGCGCGGCCTCTGGTGTTGGCAGGCGGGCTCAATGCCGAGAACGTCGGCGACGCCATCGCCGCTGTACGCCCCTGGGCCGTCGATGTGAGCAGCGGCGTCGAGTCGGCACCGGGTCAAAAATCGGCCGACAAGATCGACGCTTTCTTGCGTGCGGTGCGCCAAGCCGATGCCAAATAAGACGACGTCTACGCATAAAAAAGTCGTCTTGAGTTGCACGCTTCAAAAAACATCTATATAATCTTTTTTCTTCGCTGCACGAACACAAGCACAGCAAAACAGCTGGGCAAGTGAATCGGCAGCAGCCCCAAGCAGCAATGCTTGAGGTTGATTCAGGGCAAGCCCTGAAGCGAATTGCAGGCGGTTAGCTCAGATGGTTAGAGCGCCACGTTGACATCGTGGAGGTCGTTGGTTCGATTCCAATACCGCCTACCAAATACTCTGCAAGTGCTGCCAAGCACGGCAAAAAAGAAAGCCGCTAAGTCGATGACTTCAGCGGCTTTTTTGTTTTTGTCGGATTCTCCATGCGCTGAATCCTGAACCGCATCTGCGGATGCGGTTTCTCGCTCTCGAGTGCGTCATCGCCGTTATGTCGCGCAGCCGTTGGCAATGCGGATGCTCAGGCCAGGATGCGTGATGCGATCGACAACAACCTGACCGCGTTGGCGGACGGTGTTGCCCATACAGAAGGCCATCCCACCAGGGGCGCGAGCGCGTCGTTGGTTACACCGCTCGCCCTGCCAAACGCCAATGTCAGCGCATCACCGCGGCGCCATGCCCTTTCTCGGCTTGAACGGCATGTGCAGGAGTTCGGCGGCGAGCCGATCGCGTTCGACGACGCAAGGCTCGGCCAGCAGCTTCTGGGCGAGCGCGTCGTAGTTGGGCGCGAGCACGCCGCTGGGACGCCGGAATTCGGGCCACAGCTGATAGGTGGACAACACCAGCGAGCGCAGACGTTTGACCTCCCAGAGCAGGGCCATTACGTCTGAGTTCCAGACCTGGCGCTCGCGGATGGCGCGCAGTTCATCGAGGGAGAGAGGGTGGCGAAATGGCATGGCGAAACACTGTATTTATGTACAGTATATCCTGGCCAATCCATCTCTTCGTACTCATTTTTTAGGGTCGGAGCTGTTATCTATGCACCTCAGGGCATCCGTCCGGATGACCCGGCAACTGATGCCCATTGATCTTCGCCGCCGGCGATTTTCCTCCCGGCTTTGAATCTGTTTCCCGGGCTGGCTGCTCAATTTTTATGCGGGTCCGCTGCAAGATGGCGTCACTTCACGTCACTTCAAAAGGACCGCTTCATGAACGTTTTTTCCTTCTATTCCACACGCCTTCGGCATGCGCTGCTGTCCGCCACGGCGGCACTCATCGTGGGCTCGGCCCATGCCGCTTCAGGCCCCGCGCTCGAGGTCGTTGCCGAGCTCGCGATCAGGCCCGGTAACGTGGCCGCCGCCGATGGCAATCGTGTCTTCGCTACCGTGCATCCCTTCGATGGCGCGCGCGGGGCGCAGCTCATCGAGGTCACATCGCGCACGGGCTATAAGCCTTGGCCGAGCGCCGCATTGCAGAACGACGGCAAGACTTTCGGCGACGACAAGATCGATTCGCCATTGGGTATCTATGCGGACGGAAAGGGCACCATCTGGATTGCCGACATGGGTTTCAATCTGGGCAAGACGCGCATCTGGGCGTTCGACGCCAAGACCGGGAAACAACTGCAGCGCATCGTGCTCGATGAAGCGATCGCGCCCAAGGGAAGCTTCCTGCAGGATCTGGTCGTTGACGAGAAGCAAGGTTGGATCTACCTGGCCGACATCGCCAATCCCGGCCTCGTCGCCGTCGAGATCGCCACGGGAAAGAGCCGCCGCTTTGGCGGGCATGCGTCGCTGCAGGCGGATCCCGCGGCGGTGATGCGCATCAATGGCCAGGCCATCAACTTCGGGGGTAAGCCCGCCAGCGTTGCCGTCAATCCGCTCACGCTGTCCGCCGATGGCGAGACGCTTTACTTCGGCGCGATGAATGGCCTGGCATGGTACTCGGTACCCGCCGCGCTGTTCCGTAACGGTGCAGACGACGCCACGATCGGTCAGGCCATCAAGCGCGTGGGTGCCAAGCCCGTATCGGACGGTGCGGCGACCGACCCGACGGGCTATCACTACTTCACCAACGTCAACGAAAACGGCATCGATCGTCTGAGTCCGCAGGGCCAGCTCGAACCCTACGTGCGTGACGCCAGGCTGGACTGGCCGGACAGCCTGCATTTCGGTAGCGACAACTGGATCTATATCTCGGTGAACCAGCTTTATCGCACGCAGCCCTTTACCGGGCAGCCCGATGCCGGCAAGCCTCCTTACCGGATTCTTCGGGTGCGCGCCGAGGCGGCAAAGAAGTAAGCGCCGCAGGCGGCTGGGTGCAGCGCGACCCAGCCGACGCTACTCGCCGCCCGCCGGATGCAAGAGGGCGGCGGGCAGCGCTTTTCAACTCAAAACGTCCGTGCGGTATTCGTCCGAGTTTAGCGGCCAATCCGGCGCGACTGTTGTTTGTTCAACCGCCGGGCCTCTTCTTCGGCATAGGCTTCTTCGCCGGGCTCGTAGCTGCCTTCATGCATGCAACTGCTGCGATTCCAGGTGCATTCGCTGAGCAGGCGATTCGAAGTGCCCGAGCACCCGGATATCACCACTACCAGACATACTGCCGAGGCCCAACGGCCAAGCGCTTGAATCGACATCGCTCTTTATCCCATCAGAATTCCATCCCTCGTTATAGCAAGCGGCGGGCCTGCCCTCCAAGGCGCCCGGCGGTATCGCGCCCCTCCGGTCTTGTCGTTTGAACGACCCATCTAGACATATACATCTGCAATGAAGCGGTCACGCCACCGGCCTAAGCTTCCGGGGCGGCGCTTATGCCGAACACCGTGCCGGTGACGCCGGCATCCCTTGTCCGTGCGGAGTGCCTATGTCCGAGTCTGCCCGAAGTCTTCCGAAGATCGACGAAACCCGGATCAGCCCTGCGGCGCGTCTGCGCCATTGCCAGGTCGGGCGCCGCTGCGAGATCCTGCATGACACGGTGGTCGAGTACACCACGCTGGGCGATTACTCCTATATCGGAGAGCGCTGCATGGTGGCGGACGCGCAGATCGGAAAATTCTGCGCCATCGCGGCACAAGTGCGAATCGGCGCGCCGAATCATCCGATGGATAGACCGTCTCAGCATCGCTTCACTTACTGCCCCGAGTATTACTTTGAAGACGCGCAGCGCGACCGCGAGTTTTTCGGCCAACGGCGGGCGGACCTCGCTGTGATCGGCAATGATGTCTGGATCGGCCATGGCGTGATCGTGCTGCCGGGCGTGACGGTGGGCGACGGTGCGGTGCTCGCAGCCGGGGCGGTCGTGAGCCGCGATGTTGCCCCTTACACCGTGGTGGGCGGCATCCCCGCGCGCACGATCCGCGAGCGCTTTGACCGCGCAACGGCCCAGCGGCTGCAGGCGATCGCCTGGTGGGACTGGCCCGACGCGTTATTGCAGGCGCGGCTGGCCGAGTTCCAGCATGGTGACGTGATGGCCTTTTGCGACCGCTGGGACACGGCCGCGCTCGTTACTTAGTGCGCCAGGGGATCGACGGGGGCCTGCTTGTCGTGCCGGCCGTATTTCTGCACCAGCGTGGCGCTGGCCTCGTTCAGGCCCATCACCACGGTGTCGATCCCATTGCGGCGGAATTTCTCCACGATGCGATCAAGGGCCTCGATGGCTGTGATGTCCCAGAAGTGGGCCTGCGTCACGTCGAGCTCGACGCGTTGGACCGATTCCTTGAAATCGAACTCCGCCAGCAGGGCTTCCGATGAAGCAAAGAACACCTGGCCTCGCACATGGTAGCGGCGCGTGCCGCCGTCTTCGCTCAACGCGCTGTCGACGCTGAGCACGCGTTGTACCTTGCTGGCGAAAAACACGGCGCTCAAGACCACGCCCGCCAACACGCCCCAGGCCAGGTTGTGCGTGACCACGACGACGACGACGGTCGTCAGCATCACGAATGACGAGCTGCGCGGATGCGTGACGAGCTGCGCCATCGAGCGCCAATTAAAGGTGCTGATCGACACCATGATCATCACGGCCACCAGCGCCGCCATCGGTATCTGCTTGACCCACGGACCGAGAAACACCACGAACACAATGAGAAACAGGCCAGCGACCAGACTCGAGAGGCGTCCGCGGCCGCCCGATTTCACGTTGATGACGGATTGCCCGATCATCGCGCAGCCCGGCATGCCGCCGACCAAGCCCGCCACCATGTTGGCCAGGCCCTGGCCGCGGCATTCGCGATTCTTGTCGCTCGCGGTATCGGTGTAATCGTCGATGATCGAGGCGGTCATCAACGACTCGAGCAGACCGACGACGGCGATGGCGATCGAATAGGGCAGGATGATCTGCAGCGTTTCCCACGTGAGCGGTACGCCGGGCAGTGCCAGTGTGGGCAGCGACTCGGGGAAAGCGCCCATGTCGCCGACCGTGCGCACCGTCAGTCCCATCGCCATCGAGACTGCGGTCAGTACCACGATGCAAACCAGTGGCGAGGGAATGGCGCGGGTGAACCTGGGCAACAGATAGATGATGGCCAGGCCGCACGCCACCATGACGTATACCGCCGAGGGGGCGCCGATAAGCTCTGGCATCTGAGCCAGGAAAATCAGGATGGCCAACGCGTTGACGAAACCCGTGATCACCGAGCGCGACACGAAGCGCATCAAATTGCCCAGGCGCAATAGCCCGGCGGCCACTTGCAGCACGCCGGCCAGGATGGCGGCGGCGAACACGTACGACACGCCGTGATCCTTCACCAGGGTCGTGATCAACAGGGCGACGGCGCCCGTCGCGGCGGAAATCATGCCTGGCCGGCCGCCGGCGATGGCGGTCACGACCGCGATACTGAAGGCGGCGTAGAGACCCACCTGCGGGTCCACGCCGGCAATGAGCGAGAAGGCCAGCGCTTCAGGGATAAGCGCGAGCGCGACCACGAGGCCGGCGAGCAGGTCGGCCCGAACGTTGGGAAACCATTGTTGGCGCAAAGAGGAATGAATCATGGAATGCGGGGGATGAGTGCGGCGCGGATAGCCGCCGGGGAACGCATAAAGCCGGAACGACGCACACACGAGACGTCCGGCGCAGGGCCGGTACAAGCGTGGCAGGGAGACGTGCCCTGGATGGCGTGCGCAGCAATGCGCTGCGGCGCCCTGGCGTCGACCGACCTCGGAGGAGTTGTGCCCATGAGTGGGCGGAGAGGTCGGTTCGAGCGCTTACATGGGTGTGGGGGCAGGGGATGGAATTCGGTGCGCGGATTCTACGCCATTCCCGTGCCCCTTTCGTTGTGGGGATGCCGCACGTTGCGGTGACCGGCGATAGACACTCGGCGGGACGCGGGCGGAGCCGGGGTTTTCGGCCTGGCGCAGCGGCCGCGCAGGCGAGAAGCACGCCTTCGAACGCGCGTGCTAATATACGTTTCGTTATAAAACGTATATTGCATCATGGGCATCGTCAAAGTTTCCGAAGAAATGCACAGCGCGCTGCGCGACGCGAGCGACGCGTTGTCGCGCTCCGTCAATGGCCAAGCCGAGCACTGGCTGCGGGTCGGCATGCTCGCCGAACTCAATCCGCACTTGAGCTACGGCGAGATCTGCAAGCTGCTCCTCAAGGGCCGGCTGCCGCAAGACGCCATCGGCATCGACACCACACAACCCGTACTCGCGAAGGTGTCGTGATGGCGCCCAAGCATATTCCGCTCCTCACCGCGGCCGAGGCCGACAAAGCGCGCGTGGCCGCCAAGCTGGCCGCCGATGTGCTCGCCATGATCGCCGAGCACGTGCGCCCCGGTGTCACCACCGATGAACTCGATCGTCTTTGCAACGAGTACATCGTGCAGCACCAGAAGGCGACGCCGGCCAATGTCGGCTACCACGGCTTTCCCAAAACGGTTTGCGCTTCGGTCAATCATGTAATTTGTCACGGGATCCCGTCCGACAAGGTGCTTGCGCGCGGCGACATCATCAATCTGGACGTGGCAGTCATCAAGGATGGCTGGTATGGCGACTGCAGCCGCATGTATTTCGTGGGCGAGCCCAGCACGCTGGCGCGCCGACTGGTGCGCACGACCTACGACGCCATGTGCGCGGGTATTCGCGCCGTGAAGCCGGGTGCCACGCTGGGCGACATTGGCAGTGCGATCCAGAACGTCGCGGAGAATGCCGGGTATAGCGTGGTGCGAGAGTATTGCGGCCATGGCATCGGCCAGATCTACCACGGCGACCCCCAAGTGCTGCATTACGGCCGTCCCGGCGCCGGGTTGCGGCTCGAGGCAGGCATGCTGTTCACGATCGAACCCATGATCAATGCCGGCCGCCGCGAAACGCGCCAGTTGGCCGATGGCTGGACCGTCGTAACCAAGGATCGCTCGCTTTCGGCGCAATGGGAGCACATGGTGCTGGTCACGCCCGAGGGCTACGAAGTCCTCACCGGCTGGCCCGACGGTTTCGGTGACTACGCCCCGATCTGACGCAGGAGGGCGCGGCTCGAAAGGCCGCGCTGCCTCTCGGCCAATCTAGAACGGCGCGGCGTGCGCGCCTGCGTTTCACGTATCCTCGTCCGATGAAACTGCGCCCGGTTTTCGGTATTTGCGTGACCCTCGCCCTTTTCGTGGCGGCATTGCGTGCCATGGGCGCGGGGTGGGCGCTCGTCGCGGGGCTCGTCGTCATGGTGGCCGTGCTCACGGCGGTGCTCAACCGTCTATACCGCGGCATGTACGATGAAGACGATCTTTGATCGCCCGGGCGTCACGACGGTTCCGGCCGCGGGTATCCATGCTGGCCAACGGAACCCTCGCTCGTTCTGCCCCTCCAATCTGAATGGATAACATCACCCTGGCCGGATCCCTGCGGCGTGCCGTCTTGCGGATCGGCGTGTGGAGCCTCATCGTCGCAGGCGCTGTCTGGGCCTGGCCGCGTCTGCCGGACGCCGCTCGGGCGCCTTGGCACATGCTGCGCCTGTCGTGGCAGGACGCGCCCACCGCCGTGGCGGTACCGGTGCAGGGAGTGGCGCCCGGGCGGCTCGCCGACACGTGGGGGGCGGCGCGCTCCGGCGGCCGCCGTCACGAGGGCATCGATATCTTCGCGCCACGGGGAACGCCCGTCGTCTCGGCAACCGAAGGCATCGTCAGCCGTATCGGCACCAACAATCTGGGCGGGCAGGTGGTGTGGGTATTGGGCCCGGGTGGGCAGCGGCACTACTACGCCCATCTCGACGACTATGCCGATATCAGCCATGGCCAACTGGTGCAGACGGGGGATGTGCTGGGCTTTGTCGGCAATACCGGCAATGCCCGCGGCACCCCGCCCCACCTGCATTACGGTATCTACGGCAAAGGGGGCGCCATGAATCCCTATCCGCTCCTGAAGGCGGGCTCGCGCTGACCGGCTCGAGCTCGAGCTCGAGCTCGAGCTCGAGCGATGCGATCGGGTGGCTCCCGGCCACACCGGCCTCAGCTTTCGCAGCGCGTATCGGGCCGTGCCGGATGAACGGGGCGCCGCTTGCGGCGATTGACCGGCGGCGCGCTGGGCCGCGCCCTCAATGACACGAGTATCGCTTCGCACTTGTGCTTCAGATGCGTTCGGAGAATGCCGGCGAGGGCGGCTGCGTCGCGCCGCGCCAATGCATTGAGCATTCCTTCGTGCTCGGCCATCGCACGTTGCCAGATGTCTTCGGACATCGGCGATGAGAAACGAATGCGCCGAATCCGTGCGTTGACCATGGCGTATTGCGTCATCAGCACGGGGTTGTGCGTCGCGCTGATCAGCGCTTCGTGGATGCGCCGATTGGCCTCGTAGTATCGAGCGCGGTCTCGTGCATCGAACGCGTCGCGCATGGCCGCGTGCTGCGAGGCGATCTGTTCGTATTCCGCCGCGTCGATTCGCTGCGCGGCTTGCTCGCCGGCCAGCGCTTCCAGTGCACCCGCTACGGCGAAAAGTCCCTCGACCTCCTCTGTTGTCATGATGGGCACGCGGGCCCCCCGGTTGGGTAGCAGCTCGACGTGGCCTTCCGCCGCGAGCACTTTCAGTGCTTCGCGCAACGGCGTGCGGGATACGCCGAATCGCGCACAAAGCACGGCTTCGCAAACTTTGCTCCCGGGCTCGATCTCCCCTTGCACGAACACTTCACGCAGCGTCGCGAGCAGGAAGGTGTGGACGTATGCCTTGTTCATGCCGCGAGTATGACGTCGACCGTTGCAGTATTGAATGCATAACAGGCAAAGGCCACGAGATTCGAACTTGTTCGATGCATGGATAAGGTGACTTTGATGGCCTTTCGATTGTCTGTGCGGGTGGTGAATTCGTAGAGTGATCGCATTCATTTTTCACTCTTTTTGCCCTCTATTCAGGGCGCTTTCACCACCAGAGGCTTGTTATGAATGCATTCCAGCAAGGCATCCAGGAAATCTCAGGATCGACGCACGATCATCAGCGCTATACCAACGCGCTCGGTCCGCGCGGCGTGATCGGCATCATGACGCCGGGCCCCAATGTCAACGTCGAAAACGAAATGATGGACATGCGGCCGCGCGGGGTGATCAATGCCGTCGACCGCTACTACGTGCCCAACCAAAAAATCAACCAGAACGAAGACTGGTCGATCATCATGCGCAACGTCGCCGCCAATCTCGACGATTCGGTGCGCCGCCTTAAAGAGGCGCTGATCGACCACCTCACACTGGGCATGTCATCGCAGAGCTACATGGGTGGCGAGAAGGGCAGCTTCGCTCTCCTCGAGCATCTCGAAAAGCTCTCGGGCGTACCCGTCACGATGGGCGCGCAATCGGCCGAGCAGGCGCTCAAGCTGTGCGGCGCCAAAAAGCTCGCGCTACTGACGCCGTACTACCCCGTGATCGAGCAGAACGCCATCAGCTATTTCACGGCGCGGGGCTTCGAGGTCGTACATGTCGAGGGCCTTAAATGCGAAAGCATCATCCACGTGGCGTCGCAGACCTATGAACAGCTGGCCGAGGCCACGCTGCGCTGCGAGGCCGCGCGGCCCGACGCGATCCTGCAATTGGGCACCAATCTCGCCTACGCCCGCGTGGCCAACGATGCCGAGAAATGGTTGCGCAAGCCCGTCTTCGCATCGGGGCCGGTGATCTATTGGTCCGCGTTGCGCAAGATGGGGATCAAAGACCAGATGCCTGGCTTCGGCAGCTTGATGGAATTCCATTGATCCGATAGATCAAGGAGGAGACAACCATGAACATGCAACGACGCAAGCTTGCCGGCGCGTTGGCGCTGGCATTGGGCCTTGCGCCTCTCGCCGGATCAGTGGCGGCGGCAACACCTTATCCATCCCGGCCCATCACCATCCTGGTCGGCTTCGCACCGGGCGGAGGCACCGACCTCATCGCCCGGCAAATCGTGGGCCGCATGGGCGAGCTGCTCAAACAACCCGTGGTGGTCGAGAACCGCGCAGGTGCCAGCGGTGCGATCGCGGCGGGCGCCGTCGCCAAGGCCAAGCCTGACGGCTACACCTTGTTGTTGGGCCACGTGAGCTCCAACGCCATGCTGCCCGCCATCAATCCCGACGTCAGCTATGTGCCCGAAAGGGACTTCCGTGCCATCACGCTGATCGGCAGCGTCCCGCAGGTGCTCGTGGTGCCCGCGAGTTCTCCGGCTCACACGCTCTCGGAATTCATCGCGCTCGCCAAGAGCCGGCCGGGACAGCTCAACTACGCTTCGTCCGGATTGGGCACGCAGCAGCACTTTGCCGCCGAGCTGTTCCAGCAGGCCACCGGCACCAACATCGTTCATGTCCCGTACAAGGGTGGCGGGGCGGCCCTGGCCGACTTGATCGCCGGGCTGGTCGATGTCAATTTCGATACGGTGCCTACGGTGCAACAGCATATCCGGGCGGGCAAGCTCCGCGCACTCGCGGTCACGACCCGTGCGCGCGTGGCGAGTCTGCCGGAGGTGCCTACGCTCATCGAGGCCGGCGTGCCGGACTACGAGATCGGCGCCTGGTACATGCTGATGGGGCCGGCGGGGCTGCCAGCGGATATCACCGCGACCCTCGCGAAGGCTGTCAACGACACGATCGGTACGCCCAGTGTCGCAGACAAGCTGATCGGGCTCGGCACCGAAATATCGGGAGGCTCACCCGACGAGGCCCAACACTATCTAAACAGTGAAATCGCGCGCTGGAAAGCGCTCGCCATCGACAAGGGCCTGCGCGCCCGCTGAGGAATCTCCATGACGAGACTGAATATGCTCAAGCCACCGCGCCTTCTGTGCGGCCTGGCGAGCGCGCTCATTCTGGGCGTGGGCGTCGCGAATGCGCGTACGCCGGAGGCCCCCGCGCCGATCACCTGGCGCATGGCCACATCCTGGCCCGTCGCCTTGCCGCTGTTGCACGAAACGGCGGTCGACTTTGCCGATACCGTCGCGGCCGCGTCCGGTAACCGATTGCGCATCGACGTGGTCGATCCCGCGCGTCATGGCAAGCCCGCGAGCCTTCTGCAGGCCGTGCAGGCGGGCGAGTTCGACTTGGCCCACACCACGGCGCAGTACTACGCGGCCCAGGTGCCGGCAATCGACTTCTTCACCGCCGTGCCCTTCGGCCTCACCCCGGTCGAGCAAGAGGGCTGGCTGCGCGAGGGCGGAGGCCAGGCCCTGTTCGAATCGATCATGGCGCCGCGTGGAATCGTGCCGCTCACCGCCGGGCACACCGGCATCCAGATGGGCGGCTGGTTCGCCAGGGATATCCGCTCTCCGCAGGACCTCACGGGCTTGCGCATCCGCGTGGCGGGCTTCCCGGGGCGGGTCCTGGCACGTGCCGGTGCCGTACCCGTCAATCTTCCGCTCGGGCAGATCATTCCTGCCTTCGCGGCGGGCAAGATCGACGCGGCGGATGTGGTCGGCCCCGCAATAGATGCCACGCTGCCGCTCAAGCAATATGCGCCGCACTATATGGCGCCCTGGCATGAGCCCGACGTTGCCATGCATGTGTTCATTGACCGCGCCAAGTTCCAGGCGCTACCGACCGATCTGCAGGAGATCGTGCGACAGGCGGCGCAAGCTGCTGCGTTGCGCTCGGCGGCCCGCGCCAATGACCGAAACGCGGTGGCGCTGCGCGAGCTGGAGGCGGCCGGAATCCGCGTAAAGCCATTCCCGGCACCGGTCCTGAAGGCATTGCGCGACGCCACGCAGAGTGAGCTCGACGTATCCGCTCAGGCTGATCCGGACGCGAGCCGCGTGATCGAAAGTTGGCGAGCCTACAAGGCGCGTGTCGCGCCCTATAGCCTCCAAGCCGATATGGCGGTCTTCAGCGTGCGTTGATCCTCCTCTTCAAGCGCCGGCGCATCGAGGCGCCGGCGCGCATCCTCTTTAGCGAGGCTCTCATGCGTCGTTCATCGCTCGCCCCTTGGGGCATTCTCTTGCTGCGCCTGACCATCGGCGGCCTGTTCATCGCGCATCTCTACTGGAAGTTCTTTCTGCTGCCGGGAGGCGTCTCCCAATGGATGCAATTGCTCGACCGCAACGGCTACGGCTGGCCTGTGGCCTGGTATGGCCTGAGCGTCGAGTTCGCCGGTGCAATCCTGATCACCGCTGGCATGGGTACCCGGCTCTTCTGCCTGTACGCCTTACCCTTCATGATCGGCGCCGCCCATTTCTGGGCGGTGCGCAAAGGCTTCTTCTTCACCAGTGCGGGGTCCGAGCTACCCGTCGTGTGGGCGATCCTGCTGGCCGCTCAAGTGCTGCTCGGCTCCGGTCGGTGGGCGCTGCAAAGCGTCCTGTGGCCCAAAGGAACCTTGGGGGTGCCGGGGGGAGCACATGAAGGAGGCATGGTATGAAGCGATTCGATTTCGTCTTCGGCGCCACCGCCGTGGTGCTCCTCGTCGCAGCCAGTCCTGTACATATCGCGCAGGCCGCTTGCGCGAACAGCAGCGGCATACCGGATTGGGCGCGTGACTACGCCGCACACCGGCCGATCGACGTGCCCGCGGCGATCGACGGCGCCCAGGCCGTCTGCGCTCGTGCCGAGTTTGACCGACACCTGCGCGCCGACATAGGTGCGGTGATCGGCTACAAGGTGGCGCTGACCAGCCAGGCGATGCAGCGGCGGTTCAACACCGATCGGCCCGTTTGGGGGCGCCTATATGCGGGCAGCCTGAGCGGCAGTGGCGTTGCGAAGGGCGTTGCGTACGGCACGCATCCCCGTTTCGAGGCCGACCTGATGGTTCGGGTGCGCGACGAGGCCATCAACCAGGCAACGACACCCGATGAGGTGCTGGCGCAGCTCGAGAGCGTCATTCCGTTCATTGAATTGCCCGACTTGCTCGTCACATCACCGCAGCACCTGACCGCGCACCAGCTAACCGCCGTCAATGCCGGCGCGCGAGCGGGCGTGACGGGGCATCCCATCGCCGTGCCGGCTTCGTCTGCCGGGCGCCACGCTTTGCAGGTCGGGCTGCGCGAGATGCGAGTGACGATGCGCGACGGGCACGGCAAGGTATTGTCGGAGGGGCGGGGCAGCGACATGCTGGGTGGGCATCCCTTGCTTGCCGTGCCTTGGCTCGCCCAGGCGCTGGCGCGGGAAGGCGAGCGCCTGAGACCGGGTGATCTCATCAGTCTTGGGTCGTTTTCACCGCTGATGAAACCTGAGCCAGGTCTGCGCATCCGGGTGAGTTACGAAGGGCTGCCTGATGCCCAGCCGGTTACGGTGACGTTCGAGTAAGACAATACGCGGGGGGAATTCCACCGCGGTGCTCGCGCGTTGTGATTCTGACGAGTGACGGGGTCGGCGCTCGCCGATCCCCGCCGCGCGCAAGGGCACGGCACCGCCGATCCCCCTTGTTGTCTGCCTATGCGCCGTCTTCGGATGCGGGCGGCATTCGGCTGAAAGCGCGCACCATATGCGCGATGTGGTCGAATTCCTCGCGCGCGGCGTTGGCCCATTCCGGAATCTCGAAAGGCCCGTCAGGCGGCGTGTCGTCGACATGCGTGCGCAAGTCTTCAATCAATTCCAGCGCCATGGTGGTGGCCTGCTCGTGGCCGCGGGTGGCGAGCGCGATGGCGACCGCGAGAGTTTGCCGCAGGGCCAGCAGTCGGCCGTCGAGTTCGTCGTTCATCGCAAGCTTCCGTCTCAAAACCTCATTTTACGGTTTCGCCGATTGGCGAGCCGTGGCATTGCGCCAGATCAAGACCGGCGGGTCAGTCGGCACCGATAATCGTTGCATGCCGACCCCGATCCTTAGCGGGGTGGCGTTTGCCTCCATGACCCACGCTCCTACGCCACTCGCTTCGCTTCCCGTTCCTGCCGCCGCGCCGAGGCCTGCTACCTTGCCGGTGCAGGGATCCATCTCCGCGCCCACATTCTCTCCGGAGTTGCTCGCGCGCATGTCCAAGAATGGCCCCCGGTATACGTCTTACCCTACCGCGGATCGCTATACCCCCGCGTTCGGCCCCGGCGACTACCAGGCCGCGCTGCAGGTGCGGGCGCGCACGCCGGGCCAAGCGCTCTCGCTCTACATCCACATTCCGTTCTGCGAATCGGTCTGTTACTACTGTGCCTGCAACAAGATCGTCACCCGCCATCACGACCGCGCGGCCCGATACCTCGCGGCGCTCGAGCGCGAGGTCGCGTTGCACACGGCGGTGCTGGGAGAGGGGGAGCCGGTCTCGCAGCTGCATTTCGGCGGCGGCACGCCCACCTTTTTGTCAGACGACGAATTAAGCCGTCTGATGCAGGTGCTACGGTCCCGCTTCGCGTTCCAGCCCGATGCCGAGATCTCGATCGAGGTCGACCCACGCACCGTGAGCGCGCAGCGTCTGGCGCACCTCGCCCGGTTGGGGTTCAACCGCCTGAGCCTGGGCGTGCAGGACTTCGATGAGGCTGTGCAACGTGCGATCCATCGCGTGCAACCCTACGAGCAGGTCGAGGCCCTGATGCGCAGTGCGCGCGAATTGGGTTTCGAGTCGATCAACATGGATCTGATTTACGGCCTGCCGCTGCAGAGCGCCGCGTCGTTCGAGCGCACCATTGCGTTGGTGGGAGCGTTGCGCCCCGACCGGATCGCCCTGTATGCCTATGCGCATCTGCCCGAGCGCTTCAAGCCTCAGCGGCGTATTCTCGATTCGGATCTGCCCGATCCTGCGACCCGGGTGGGCTTGCTGGGTAGCGCCATCGCCGGCTTTCTGGCGCTGGGCTATGTATATATCGGGATGGACCATTTCGCACTGCCCGACGACAGTCTGGCGCGCGCTCGTGCCTCGGGCCAGTTGCAGCGCAACTTCCAGGGCTACAGCACGCAGCCCGACTGCGATCTGGTGGCGCTGGGCGTGTCCTCGATAGGGCGTGTGGGCTCGGTATATGCACAGAACGTCAAAACGCTGGATGCTTATTACGAGCGCATCGAAGCCGGGCAGTTTGCTACCGAGCGGGGCCTGCAGTGCACGCCCGACGATTTGGTGAGGCGCGACATCATCATGGCGCTCATGTGCCGGGGTGAGGTGGATCTGGCCGACCACGTCTCCTCGTGCGGCGGCGGTTGCGGTAGCGCCTGTAGCCGTACCGACGCGCATCGCGTGGCCGAGCAATATGGCACCGAACTATCGCGCCTGCGCGAACTCGAAGCGCTCGAGTTGTGCTCACTGGACGGGTCGCGCGTGAGCGTGACGCCGCAAGGTTGGTATTTTGTACGTGCGATCGCGATGACATTCGATCGCCGGTTGCGCGACGACGCCGTGGCGGGACGTTATTCGCGCATCGCCTGAGCGTGTCGCGCTGTTGCCGGGTGTGCAAGGCGAGAGGGAGCAGCCCCTCTCGCCGTCCGGCTCAGATCACCTCGCGCTGAAACTTCTCCCTGAGGTATAGCGCCAGGGCGAGGTCATCAGCGAGCCCGAGCTTTTTCATGGCGCGCCGCTTGTGCGTACTGACGGTTTTCTTGCTGCGTGACAGCCGTGTCCCGACCTGGGTCACGGACAGCCCCTGCGCAATCTGGCGCAGGATCTCGAGTTCGGCGCGCGTGAGCTTTTCTTCGGGATGCGAGGGCCGGGCCGCTTGAATCATGCCCGCATTGCAGCTCCAGAATGTGACACGGTCCGCCGAGACCCGCCTGATCAGTTCCGGCAGGAGTTCGATGGGCGCATGTTTGGGCAAAAAGGCATTGGCTCCGGCCTGGAACGCGGCAAACTCGACCTCGGCCTGACGACCTGCCGAGCAACTGATGACGGCCATGGAAGGATCGTGCCGCTTCAGGCGACGTATGAGATTGCCGCCGTCCGCGGGCTGACCGGGCAGGAAAAAGTCGACCACCACCACGTCGCACGCGTTTTGGCGGAGGAAGTCACCCAGATGGTCGGCGCGGGTCTCGGCCCAACGCACGTCCATATCGTGCTGCAGCCGAAGATAAGACGCGACGCCCAATGCGGTGGCGGGATGGTCGTCGAGGATGGCGATCCGCATCTTGGGCCGGGGGCCAAGGGTGTGCCGGCGTACGACATACGGCGGGGCAGGGCGGGCAGGGAGATCGTCTTGCACTCTTGGTTGGGACATGAAACACCCTTTTGGTAGTCAGCCGTCCTCCCGGACGGAAGCGGCTTGTTTGCGGGTGGACAAGACGTTACCGGGCCGCGGGGCCGTTGGTGCACTCACGTCGCAGCTTCAGACGTGTCTGACGCAAAACTCGGACGAAGCGCCGGGTCAGCTCCCCGCAATGACGGTCCCATATCGCCCGGCCAGGGAAATCCCGGGGTGGGGTGCCAAAAAGTGCTACAATTCTTGATGTATCGGGTACTTCGGTCGTGAAGTCCGTGCCAGCACTTTCGGCTGGCGTGCCATCTCCGACCCGTGCCTCAGTTTGCTAGCAGTCCCGTTTTGTCCGGCCCAGCGCATGACGCGCGGGCTATTCAGGTGAATCCAGGCACACGCCATGTTTGTCCTTCCGACACGAACTACGACCGGAAACCTTCGCCCCAAGTCGCGTCAGTGATTCGAGCGTTGGGTTTTGGTGTCGGCAGACAACAGACTCTTCAAGCAAGCAGGCAAAGAACGCGGCTCACAGGCCGCGTTCGTCGTTTTTAATCCAGGAAAATCTTCGATGGTACAAATCACATTGCCGGATGGCTCGCAGCGCCAATACCCGGGGCCGGTCACGGTCGCCGAGGTCGCGCAGTCCATCGGTACCGGCCTGGCCAAGGCAGCGTTGGGCGGGCGGGTAGCGTTCGAGGGCACGGAGCCCAAGCTGGTCGATACGAGCTATTCGATCACTACCGACGCCAATCTGGCCATCGTGACCGCCAAGGACGCGGATGGTCTGGATCTGATCCGCCATTCGACGGCTCACTTGCTGGCCTACGCCGTCAAGGAGCTTTTCCCGGATGCGCAGGTCACCATCGGTCCTGTGATCGACAACGGCTTCTATTACGACTTTTCGTACAAGCGCCCGTTCACGCCCGAAGACCTCGAAGCCATCGAAAAGAAGATGACCGAGCTCGCCCGCAAGGACGAAAAGGTCTCTCGCGAAGAGTGGACGCGTGATGACGCCGTGGCCTTCTTCAAGAGCATCGGCGAAACCTACAAGGCCGAGATCATTGCCTCGATCCCGTCCAACGAAACGCTCAGCCTGTATCGCGAAGGCGACTTCATCGACCTGTGCCGCGGCCCCCATGTGCCGTCCACGGGCAAGCTGAAGGTCTTCAAGCTGATGAAGGTGGCCGGCGCCTATTGGCGTGGTGACAGCAACAATGAAATGCTGCAGCGGATCTATGGCACGGCCTGGGCCTCGAAAGACGACCAGGACGCCTACCTGCACATGCTCGAAGAGGCCGAGCGCCGCGATCACCGCAAGCTCGGCCGCGACCTCGATCTCTTCCACTTCCAGGAAGAGGGCCCTGGCCTGATCTTCTGGCATCCCAAGGGCTGGACGCTCTGGCAGCAGGTCGAGCAATACATGCGCTCGGTCTACATCGACAACGGCTACCAGGAAGTGAAGGCGCCGCAGATTCTCGATCTGTCGCTCTGGAAGAAGACCGGTCACTGGGACAACTACCGTGAAAACATGTTCACGACGGAGTCCGAGAACCGCGTGTATGGCCTGAAGCCGATGAACTGCCCGGGCCATGTGCAGATTTTCAATGCCGGCCTGCATTCGTATCGCGAGCTGCCCCTGCGCTACGGCGAATTCGGCCAGTGCCATCGCAATGAGCCCTCGGGCTCGCTGCACGGCATGATGCGGGTGCGCGGCTTTACCCAGGACGACGGCCACATTTTCTGTACCGAAGACCAGCTCCAGGACGAGTGCGCCGATTTCACGGCGCTGCTGCAGAAGGTGTATCGCGACTTCGGTTTCAACGAGGTGCTGTACAAGGTCGCGACGCGTCCCGAGAAGCGCATCGGCAGCGATGAGGTCTGGGACAAGGCCGAAGAGGCCCTGATGGAGAGCCTGCGCCGTACTGGTTGCGAGTTCGAGGTGTCGCCGGGCGAAGGGGCCTTTTATGGTCCCAAGATCGAGTACACGCTCAAGGACGCCATCGGCCGCCATTGGCAATGCGGCACGATTCAGGTCGACTTCTCGATGCCGGTTCGCCTGGGCGCCGAGTTCGTCGACCAGAACGACCAGCGTCGTCCGCCCGTGATGCTGCACCGTGCGATCCTCGGTTCGCTCGAGCGTTTCATCGGCATGCTGATCGAAAACCATGCCGGTGCGATGCCGCCCTGGCTGTCCCCGGTGCAGGTCTCGGTGTGCTGCATTTCCGAGCATTCCGCCGACTATGCGGCGCAAATAACACAAAGCCTGAAAAAACAAGGCTTTAGGGCCCAGGCCGATTTGCGCGGGGAAAAAATCACTCGTAAAATCCGAGAGCATAGCCTGCAAAAGATTCCGTACATCCTTGTCGTAGGCGACAAGGAGAAGCAAAACGGAACCGTTGCGGTACGTGGCCTGGGTGGCCTCGACCTCGGCGCCATCGCTTTCGACGACTTCGTCAGCCGCCTGACTGAAGATGTCGCGACCCGGCGAGCCGTGGTTCAGCCCGACACCAGCGCCTCTAATTAACTACTAGGAGTCTTCAACATCGCCACTGAAAAGCCCAATCGCATCAACGGTGAAATCCGCGTCCCTGAGGTGCGCCTGATAGGTCTGGACGGTGAACAGCTCGGTATTCTCAAGATTGCCGATGCGTTCCGTCTTTCCGAACAAGCAGACGTGGACTTGGTCGAAATCGCGCCAAACGCCGAACCGCCAGTCTGCCGTTTGATGGATTACGGTAAGTTCAAGTACCAGGAACAAAAACGCCAGGCCGAAGCTCGCTCGAAGCAGAAGATCATCCAGGTCAAGGAAGTCAAATTCCGTCCTGCGACTGACGAGGGCGACTACCAGGTCAAACTGCGTAACCTGCGCCGCTTCCTCGAAGAGGGCGACAAGGCCAAGGTCACACTGCGCTTCCGCGGTCGTGAAATGGCTCACCAGGAACTGGGAATGCGAGTGCTGGAGCGGGTGCGTGACGATCTGACCGAACTGGCTCAGGTCGAAGCGATGCCCAAGCTGGAAGGCCGTCAAATGGTCATGGTGCTGTCCCCGAAGAAGAAAGCGGTGGCAAGCAAGGCCGACGCGTCTGAATAAAACCCTGACCGGCCCGGGCGCTGTATGGCGCCCGGGCCGGTTTGCGTTTGCGCCGTCCGCAAGGCGGCGCATTGTTTTCCCGGTCTCCGGGGCGGTGACACGCCGGTCTTGTGGCTGGTGCCTCCGTCCGTAGACCGGATCCACACCCGGTCTGCCGGCCGGTGCCCTGTGCGCCGCATCGGCTGTCCGGCGTGTGAGCGCGGCGCAGGCCGCACGATGGCGCGGTGCGAGCCGCCGCGCTACGATGAATCGAGTGCCCGTCGCCGTGTCGGCCTGACGGGACCGTACCAGGTGTCACGATGCACGTATTGTTTGTGATCGATCCCTTGCCGCTGCTCAAGGCGTACAAGGACAGTTCCGTCGCCATGATGCAGGCGCTGGTCGCGCGTGGCCACACGCTGAGCGTGGCGCTTCAGGGCGATCTCTTCATCGACGAGGGCGTCGTGCTCGCACGCGCCACGCCGATCGAGCTGGTCGCCGATGCGGATCTGCATGAGCATGCGTGGTGGCGCGATACCGCCGAGGCCGCCGACGTGGCGCTGAAATCGTTCGGCGCGGTGGTCATGCGCAAGGACCCGCCGTTCGACATGGAATACGTGTACTCCACGCATTTGCTCGAGTATGCGCAGGCGCAGGGCGCCAAGGTATTCAACGGCGGTGCCGCGATCCGCAATCACCCCGAGAAGCTCGCGATCACCGAGCTGGCCGAGTACACCGCGCCCACGCTCGTGACGCGCGACATTCCGCGTCTGAAGGCTTTTCACCAGCGCCATGGCGACGTGATCGTCAAGCCGCTGGACGGCATGGGTGGCACCGGCATCTTCCGCCTGCAGGCGGCCGATCCCAACCTGAACGCCATCCTGGAAACGCTCACCGACAATGGCGCGCGCACCATCATGGCGCAGCGCTACATTCCGGAGATCGTCAAGGGTGACAAGCGCGTGCTGATCATCGGTGGCGAGCCGGTGCCGTTCTCCCTGGCGCGGATTCCGCTGGCTGGCGAAACCCGCGGCAACCTGGCTGCGGGCGGCCGGGGCGTGGCGCAGCCGCTCTCCGAGCGTGATCTCGAACTGGCGCGCGCGGTAGCGGCCAAGACCGCGGGCCGTGGCCTGCTGCTGATCGGCCTCGACGTGATCGGCGACTACATCACCGAGATCAACGTGACCAGCCCCACCTGCTTCGTCGAAATTACCGAGCAGACCGGCTTCAACGTGGCGGACATGTTCGCCCATGCGCTCGAGCGCGCCGCCGGCTGATCGACGCCATGACTGGAATCGTGATCGTCGTGCACGCACCCCTGGGCAACGCCATGCGCGAAAGCGTGCGGCACGTGCTGGGTGATACGACCGACGAGTTGGCCGTGCATGACATCCTGACCCAGGACATGCCCGACGAACTGGTGCCGCAGGTGCTCCAGGACATCGCGCATGAGGACAGGGGGCAGGGCGTGCTGGTGCTGACCGATCTGATCGGCGCCACACCGGCCAACATCGCGAAGCGCGCAGTGGCGGAAGCGCAGGCTCAGGGTATCCAGTGCTGTGTGTTGGCGGGGCTGAACACGCCCATGCTGCTGCGGGCCCTGACCTATCGCAACCTGACGCTCGCAGAGACTCGCGAGAAGGCGCTCGCGGGCGGCGTTCAGGGCTGCTTGCGTGTAGACTGACGGGCACGTTGTACGCTAGGTGCCGGGCGCCGCTTGCGAGGGCGCCGGCGATGAATCATAAGAAACACCGCGGCTTGCTGTGGTCACCAGTACTATGCCTACGAAAGACATCGTCATCAGCAACAAACTCGGCCTGCATGCGCGAGCTGCCGCCAAGCTCACGCAGCTGGCCAGCAAGTTCAGCAGCGAAGTTTTCATTTCCCGCGGCGCGCAGCGCGTCAACGCCAAAAGCATCATGGGCGTGATGATGCTGGCCGCGGGCCTGGGGGTCACGGTCAAGCTGGATGCATCGGGCGCCGATGCCGAGCAGGCCCTGGCCGAGATTCAAACCTTGTTCGACAGCAAATTCGGTGAGCAGGAATAGATCCCATCCCCCCGAGACCCCGGCCGGGCAGACCCCGGGCGGCGCTCGCGACACGCTCTCGATATCCCCGGACGGGGCTGGCTGCGCCAGCCCCGTTATTTCTTTGTTCGGCAAGGGCGTGGCCCGTGGCTTCGCCATCGGCCGGGCCGTCGTCATGGGCGCCGCGGCGCTCGAAGTGGCGCACTATCGCATTGCCCCCGAGGACGTCGCAAAGGAGTCGCAGCGCTTGTCTCAGGCGCTGCTGCAGGCGCAGGCAGAGCTCATGGAGCTCGCCGACAATCTGCCCGACGACGCCCCGCGCGAGTTGGGCGCCATGCTCAACGTGCACAGCCTGCTGATGGGGGATCCGCTCCTGGCCGAACAGGCCCAGGCCATGATCGCCGAGCGCCTGTACAACGCCGAATGGGCACTGACCGCGCAAGGGCAGCTGCTCGGCGAGCAGTTCGACGCCATGGAAGACGAATATCTGCGCGAGCGCGGCGGTGACGTCCGGCAGGTGATCGAGCGGGTGCTGCATGTGCTGGCCGGCACGTCGGCCATCCTGCCGGATGGTGCCGATGTCGACGGCGACGATCCGCTGGTGGTCGTGGCGCACGATATTTCGCCGGCCGACATGCTGCGGCTGCGCGGTGGCCGATTCGCCGCGTTCGTCACCGATCTGGGCGGGCCCACTTCGCACACGGCCATCGTGGCGCGCAGCATGGGCGTGCCCGCCGTGGTGGCCATGGGCAATGTGCGAGAGCTCGTCCACGATGGCGACATGCTGATCGTGGATGGCGCCGCCGGTGTGGTGGTGGTGAATCCCTCGCGCCGCATTCTTCAGGAATACCGTGCGCGCCAGCGGGCCTACGCAGAAGAGCGCGCCACGCTGGCCTTGCTGCGTGACGAGCCGTCCGTCACGCTCGATGGCATCGATGTGGTGCTGCACGCCAACATCGAGCTCCCCGAAGAGGCCAGCCTGGCGCTCGCCTCGGGTGCCGAAGGCATCGGGCTGTTCCGTAGCGAATTCCTCTTCATGGGCCGTCCCGATCTGCCCGGCGAAGAAGAGCAGTACGAGGCCTATGCGTCGGTGGTGAAGGTCATGGCGGGTCGGCCGGTCACCATCCGCACGCTCGACATCGGATCCGACAAGACGCTCGATGGCGAGGCTACGGTCGCGACCAATCCGGCGCTGGGCCAACGCGCGATCCGCTATTGCCTCGCCCGGCCGGAGATGTTCGCCACGCAATTGCGCGCCATCTTGCGGGCCTCGGCCCACGGCACGGTACGTTTGCTGGTGCCGATGATCGCGCACATGCACGAGGTCAAGGCCACGTTTGCCGCGATCGAGGCGGCCCGCCGCGAGCTCGATGCCCGGGGTCAAGCCTATGCCGAGCATATCGAAGTGGGCGCAATGGTCGAGATTCCCGCCATTGCGATCGCGATCGAGCCTTTCGCCCAGGCGCTCGACTTTCTGTCCATCGGCACCAACGACCTGATCCAGTACACGCTGGCGATCGACCGGGGCGACCACGATGTGTCGGAGCTCTACGATCCGCTGCACCCGGCGGTGCTACGGCTGATCGCCAACACCATCAATGCGGGCGAGCGTGCGGGCATACCCGTGGCGGTTTGCGGTGAAATGGCGGGCGACGCCCGCCTGACCCGCTTGCTGTTGGGCTTGGGGCTGACGGAATTCTCGATGCATCCGCAGCAGCTGCTCGACGTGAAGCGCGAGGTACGGCGTGCCCATTCGAACGCGTTGCGCGTCAAGGTCGCCACCGCGCTGAATCGAGCGCTCCCGGTCGACCTCGACATCCTGGATCAGGCCTGATCCCGTCGGAATTACCGAGCGGCGCAGCCCGTGCCGCGCCGCTCGGTTCGCCCTGATCAGAGGCATCCGTGCAAGAACACAACGTTTTCCCGGGTTGACACATCTATTTGTGCCATGCATTCGGAAAGATATTGCAGCGCAACATCGCCAGGCATAGGATGAGCTTGCAGGCAGTTGAAAGCCTCGCAGTCTCCAAGCGCCTTTTCTCAAGGAGAGCATGATGGGCGATGTGACTCGCAGCAAGCCGGTTTCGCGCCGGACCCGACTTTCCCCTTCCCAAGGCTGGCAACGCTGGCGCGCTGGCGCCGCCGGGGCATTGGGTTTTGTCGGCGAAGTGCTGCACGCCATGGATGCCGGCCGCCGCCAGCATCCGGTCATTTCGGCGTTTCGGCGTTGATCGCGGCGCCGCCTCGCGCGGCGTTCATGACGATCTGACTCAGGCCAGCCGCAAGGCTGGCCTGATGCATTCTGCGGCGGGCATCCCGCGACCTCCCGTAGTGGGCACGGGACGCCCGCCGGTCCTGCGAGCGTGCTTACTGCTTCAGCGTCGCGTCCATGGTGATCTTGGCGTTCAGCACCTTCGACACCGGACAACCTGCCTTGGCCTTGGCGGCGGCGTCCTGGAATGCCTTGTCGTCGGCATTGGGGATGACAGCTTCGACCGTGAGGTGCACGGCGGTGATGGAGAAACCATCATCCGACTTGTCGAGGGTGACTACCGCCGAGGTCGAAATGCGGTCGGCGACCAGACCGGCTTCGCCCAGCACATTGGACAGTGCCATCGAGAAGCAGCCTGCGTGCGCGGCGCCGATCAGCTCTTCGGGATTGGTGCCCGGCGCATCCTCGAAGCGGGTATTGAAGCCGTACGGTTGCTCCTTCAGCGCGCCGCTCTGCGTCGAGATCGTGCCCTTGCCGGTCTTGAGATCGCCTTTCCAGACGGCGGATGCGGATTTCTTCATGAGTCTTACTCCTGGAGGGATGCGCGCGCATGGCGCGGGATAGCGGCGTACCGGCCGGGCCGGCCGCCGCAGTGATCGTTTCATCATATTCGCTCTGAGGTGGCAGCCGTGTGTCCAGGCGTGAGCGCCGGCAGGCGGGCTTGCGGTGATAATGCGGACACGGTCCCGGCGGCGTGACACGGCCACAGCCGCGCTGCCGCCGGCCATCACAGGGAGAATTGCGCATGCAAGTGATCGATACCGCCGCCACCCAGGGCGCCTTGTCTTTCGACGCCGTGATTCCGGCGTTGCGGTCGGCTTTTCAGGGCGGCTACGTCGTGCCGGCGCGGCATGTGCACGCCATCGAGGCCCAGGGGCGGCAGGGCACATCGCTGATCATGCCGGCGTGGAGCGCCGCGGGTTACTTCGGCGTAAAGGTGATCAATATCTTCCCCGAGAACACGCACGACGGACTGCCGGGTCTGCACGCGACCTACACGCTCTACAGCGCACGCACGGGCGTGCCGCTGGCCAGCGTGGACGGCGACATCGTGACCGCCTATCGCACGGCCGGCGCGGCGGCGTTGGGCGCGGATTATCTGGCCCGCCCGGATTCGCGTACCCTGCTCATCCTGGGTTCGGGCCGGATTGCCAGCCTCGTTGCCCCCGCCATGCGCTCGGTGCGGCCCATCGAGCGCGTATTGGTATGGAATGTGCGCGCCGCGGGCGCCGAGCGTCTGGCTCGGGAGTTGCGTGCGCAGGGTTATACCGCCGAGGCGGTCACGGACCTGCGCGCGGCGGTCCAGCAGGCCGACATCGTGAGCTGCGCGACCCTGTCCACCGAGCCGCTGGTGCGCGGTGAATGGCTGCGGCCCGGCACCCACCTGGATCTGATCGGCAGCTTCAAGCCCGACATGAAGGAAACCGATCCCGACTGCTTTCGTGGCAACGCGGTGTACGTCGACACCGACGAGGCGCCGACCAAGTCCGGGGATTTGCTGGCGGCATTCGAGGCAGGCACCCTGGCGCGCGAGGGGATCCGGGGCACGCTGTTCGATCTGACCGCCGGGAAGGTACCGGGCCGAGCCGACGCCGCGACGATTACCGTGTTCAAGGCCGTGGGCAGCGCCCTCGAGGATCTCGCGCTCGCCGCCCTGGTGTACGAGCGCGTGCAGGCGCGAGCGCGATGACGGGCGCTTGAGGCAAAATACGGCGGTCCCGGGCGCTCTGGCGCCTCGCCGTCTTTCCTTCCACAGCAGGTTCCCTATGAAATTTCTGACCCGGCGCGCCGCCGCCTTGATGCTGGCCGCCACGATGGCAGCCCCGGCCGCGGCCGAGATCGTGATCGGCGTGGATGTCTCCACGACCGGCCCGGCGGCCGCGATCGGCATCCAGACCAACAATGCGATTCGCCTCTGGCCCGCTACGCTGGGTGGCCAGCCCGCGCGTTATGTGGTGCTCGATGACGGCACCGACGTGAGCCGGGCGGTCAAGAACATCCGCAAGCTCACGGCCGAAGACAAGGTCGACGCCATCGTGGGTCCCAACATTACGGCCTCCGCGCTCGCGGCACTCGACGTGCTCGCCGAGACCGGTACGCCCATGGTCGCGCTGGCCGCGTCGGCCGTGATCGTGGAGCCGGCTTCCGATCCGAAGCGTGCGTGGGCATTCAAGATGCCGCAGAACGACTCGCTCATGGCGTCGGCGATCGTCGAAGACATGAAAAAGAAGGGCTATCGCAACGTGGCCTTCATCGGCTTTGCCGACTCCTACGGCGATTCGTGGTGGAAAGAGTTCGAAGCCACGGCGGGCAAGGACCTGAAGGTCGTGGCGCAAGAGCGCTTTCAGCGCACCGATGCGTCGGTGATGGGCCAGGTGCTCAAAGTGATGGCCGCCAAACCGGACGCCGTGCTGATCGCGGGGTCGGGCACGCCCGCCGCCTTGCCGCAGAAGACGCTGCACGAACGCGGCTACAAGGGCACCATCTATCAAACCCATGGCATCGGCACGCTCGAGTTCCTGCAGGTGGGCGGCAAGGACGTAGAAGGCACGCTCTTCCCGACCGGCCCGGGCGTGGTGGCCCGCGAGCTGCCGGACAGCAATCCCGTCAAGCCGGTGGCACTCGCCTTTGCCGACAAGTACGAGGCCCAATATGGCGCCAACACCCTGACGCAGTTCGCGGGGGATGCCTACGGCGCCTGGATGCTGCTGGACTCGGCCGCCGCGCGTGCACTCAAGACCGGCGCCAAACCGGGCACGGCAGAGTTTCGCAAGGCGCTGCGTGACGCCCTCGAAAACACGCGTGACCTGATCGTGCCCAATGGTGTTCTCAACATCAGCGCCCAAAATCACCAGGGTTTCGACGAGCGCGCCCGAGTGATGGGCGTCGTGCGTAACGGCAAATTCGGGTACGCCGGAGCGAATTAAATAGTTACGTTCTGAGCGTATTTCGTCGGTTTCCCCAGGGGCAGGAGCGATCCTGCCCCTTTTTGTTGGAATTTGATTCGTATACGAATGATTTATTAGCGTAAGATTTTGATCGAATCCTTTCTGCAACATACGATTTGGGGAGAAAACAATGATGCTGCGCATGCTGCGAACCGCCACCCTGGGCGCCGCTTTCGTCGGTGCCGGACTGCTGGCCGGCTGCTCGGACTCGGATAAAGGGAGCGGTGCCACGCCCGCGCCGCAAACGGAGAAGCAAACCGGCGCGCAGGACACCCTGGCGGCTGCAAAGGCTGCGGGCAAGATCCGCATCGGATACGCCAATGAGGCGCCGTACGCGTTCATGGATAGCCAGAAGGCCGCTGTGACGGGCGAGTCCGTGGAGGTCGCGCGCGAAGTACTCAAGCGCATGGGCGTGGGCGAAGTCGAAGGTGTGCTCACCGAATTCGGTTCGCTGATTCCCGGTCTGCAGGCCAAGCGTTTCGACATCATCGCCGCGGGCATGTACGTGACACCCGAGCGCTGCCAGCAGGTGGCATTTTCCAATCCCACTTACGGCGTGGATGCCTCGTTCCTGGTGAAGGAAGGCAATCCGAAGAATCTGCATAGCTATGCCGACGCTGCCAAGCAGGAAGACCTGAAGCTCGGCGTGGTGGTCGGGGCGATCGAGGGCGACTACGCGGCCGAGTCGGGCGTGAAGCCCAGTCAGCTCGTGGTGTTTCCGGATGCCGTGAGTGCCTACGCGGGTGTGCAGGCGGGCCGCGCCGATGCATACGCCGCCACCTCGCTGACGGTCAACGACCTGCTGCGCAAGGCCGACGGTGGCAGCGGCCTGGAGAAGGCCGAACCCTTCACGAATCCGGTCATCGACGGCCAGGACGTGCGCGGCTATGGTGCCTACGCTTTCCGCAAGGAAGACCAGGCCTTCGCGGACGCCTTCAACGCAGAGCTGGCGAAGGTGATCGGCACGCCGGAGCACGCCAAGATGGTCGAGCCTTTCGGTTTCACCGAGGCGGAGCTGCCGGGCGACGTGACGGCCGCCAAACTTTGCGGCGCCAATTGATCGGAAGACGTCCATGGACGACATCCTCAATCTGATGCCACCCCTCCTGGAGGGGTTGGAGGTCACGCTGCGCATCATGGCCGGCGCGGCGTTGCTGGCGATCCCGATCGCCGTGCTCGCCGGCCTGGGGCGGATGTCGTCGCACCTGTGGGTGCGGTGGCTCGCCACCGGCTACGTCGAGCTGTTCCGCGGCACGTCGGCGCTGGTGCAGCTGTTTTGGTTCTTCTACGTACTGCCCATGTTCGGCGTCAAGCTGCCGGCCATGCTGGTGGGCATCGTGGTGTTGGCCGCGAACTCCGGCGCCTATGGCGCGGAGGTGGTACGGGGCGCGATCCAGGCAGTGGTGCGGGGCCAGCGCGAAGCGGCGGTCGCCCTGAACATGACGCCGGGCCAGACGATGCGCCGCATCATCCTGCCGCAGGCCATCCCGGCGATGTTGCCGCCCACCGGAAACCTGCTGATCGAACTATTGAAGAACACGGCTCTCGTCTCGCTCATCACCATTACGGATCTGACCTTCCGCGGCCAGCTGCTGCGAGGTGAAACGTTGCGCACGACCGAGATTTTCCTGGTGATACTGGTCATGTACTTCGCGGTCGCGTTGGTGATCACGGGCGGCATCCGCCTGCTTGAACGGAGGTTCCGGATCCGATGACAGAGCCCATTTTCGACTGGAGTTTTGCCGCCGAGATCCTGCCCACGCTCGGGGAGGCCCTGATCGTGACGGTGCAGGCCACCGTGCTCGGCATGCTGGTGGCGGTGACGCTGGGCCTGGTGTTCGCCATGTTGCGGCGATCGCCACTGGTGTTCGTGTCGTGGCCCACGGCCATTCTGGTGGAATTCATCCGCAGCACGCCGTTGCTGGTGCAGATGTATTTCCTGTTCTACGTACTGCCCAACCTGGGCGTGGGACTCTCGCCGCTTACCACGGGTGTATTGGCGCTCGGCCTGCACTACGCCGCCTATTGTTCCGAAGTCTACCGTGCGGGCCTGGAAGGGGTGCCACGCGGTCAGCTCGAGGCGGCCACCGCGCTGAACCTCACGCCCTGGCGCACGTTGCGCGACGTGGTGTTGCCACAGGCGATTCCGCCCGTGGTGCCCGCGCTGGGCAATTATCTCGTGGCCATGTTCAAGGACACGCCGCTGCTGTCGGCCATCACCGTGGTGGAGTTGTTGCAGCGGAGCAAGATCCTCGGGTCGTCGACCTTCCGCTATATCGAACCGCTGACCATGGTGGGAGTCTTTTTCCTGCTGCTCAGCCTGGTGGCGGCATGGGGCGTGCGCCGGCTCGAGAACCGGCTGAGAATCGTATTTGGAGGGACGCGATGAGCGCGAGTATCCGCTTGAAGAATCTGCGCAAGAGTTATGGCGATCTGGAGGTGCTGCGCGGCATCGACCTGGAGATTCCGGCCGGTGAGACCGTGTCCGTGATCGGGCCGTCGGGGTCCGGCAAATCCACGTTGCTGCGCATGCTGATGACGCTGGACCAGCCCACCGATGGCGAAATCGAAATCGATGGCGTGCCGATGTGGCACGACGCCCAGGGGCGTCTGCAGAAGCCGCACTCGGCTCACGTGCGGCAGGTGCGCGCCAAGATCGGGATGGTGTTTCAGCACTTCAATCTTTTTCCGCACATGACCGTGCTCGGCAACGTGATCGAGGCGCCGATCCATGTGCAGGGGCTGGACCGCGACGAGGCGATCAAGCGCGGCACCGAGTATCTCGAGATGGTGGGCCTGGGCGACAAGCTCGACGCCCACCCGGCACAGTTGTCAGGCGGCCAGAAGCAGCGTGTGGGTATTGCGCGTGCGCTCGCGATGCGGCCCGACATCATGCTGTTCGACGAGGTCACCTCCGCGCTCGATCCCGAATTGGTGGGCGGTATCCTGCAGATCCTGCGCGACCTGTCCGCGAAGCGGACGATGACCATGATCATCGTCACTCACCAGATGAAGTTCGCCGAGCGCAGTTCTGATCGCACGCTGTTCTTCGATGCGGGCAACATCGTCGAAGATGCCGAATCTTCGGCGCTGTTCGCCAATCCGCGCGAGCCACGCACGCAGCAGTTCCTGCAGAGCGTGATCGAGGCCGAGTGATCCGGGCGGCCACGTGGGGCGCCGCGAGGCTGCGTCCCACGTGGCCGCGCGCTATGCTCTTCGGATACTTCCCGTCGAAGGACTTCCGATGAGTCAATTGTTCACGCCGCAGGCGCTGGGTTCGATCCAGTTGTCCAATCGCATCGTTATCGCGCCGATGTGCGAGTACTCCGCAGAGGATGGCTGCGCGACGGACTGGCACATGATCCATCTCGGTCACCTGGCGCTCTCCGGTGCCGGTCTGCTGTTCACGGAGGCCACGGCGGTGGAAGCCAGCGGGCGGATCTCGCTGGGCGACCTGGGGCTGTACGACGACGCGACCGAAGCGGCCCTGGGCAAGGTGGTCGCCGCCATCCGCCGCTACGCGCCGATCCGGCTGGGCATCCAGCTGGGCCACGCGGGCCGCAAATCCTCGAGCACGCGCCCATGGCAGGGCGGACGACAACTCAAGCTCGAAGAGGGCGGGTGGCTGGCCGACGCGCCCTCGGCCGTACCGCACAATGACACCGAACTTCCGCCACGGGCGCTCGATGCCGCGGGCCTGGCGCGCGTGCGCGATGCTTTCGTCGCCGCGGCGGTGCGAGCGGATCGTCTTGGTTTCGATGTGATCGAGATCCACGCCGCACACGGCTATCTCCTGCATCAGTTTCTCTCGCCGCTCGCGAATCAGCGCGATGATGCCTACGGCGGATCGCTCGCCAACCGCATGCGTTTTCCGATCGAGGTGTTCGAGGCCGTGCGTGCCGCGCTGCCGAACGCCGTGCTGGGCGTGCGGGTGTCGGCCACCGACTGGGTCGAAGGCGGTTGGGATCCCGCCCAGACCGTGCAGTTCCTGCGTGCGCTCGAGCCGTTGGGATGCGCCTTCGCCGACGTGTCGTCGGGCGGTGTGTCGCCACGCCAGAAGATCACCCTTGGCGCCGGCTACCAGGTGCCCTTCGCGCGTCAGATCAAGGAAGAAACCGGTCTGCCGACGATGGCGGTGGGCTTGATCACCGAGCCCGGCCAGGCCGAGGCCATCGTGGCGGGCGGCGACGCCGATATGGTCGCCCTGGCCCGTGGCATGTTGTACGACCCGCGCTGGCCCTGGCATGCGGCCGCCGAGCTCGGTGGCCAGGTGAGCGCGCCGCCGCAGTACTGGCGCTCGCAGCCGCGCGGGCTGTCGGCGCTATTCGGCGAGACCAGCCACGCCCAGCGCTGAGACCGGGCGGACGTGTGGCGGCAGGCCTCAGGCCGTCGCCTGCGCGTACGCTCGAGAAAGCGCCGCGTAGAGGGCGTCGCTGAAGTCGGGCCGGTTACTGTCGAGCTGGCCGAGCAGGCGGGCGAGGACGACGTTGTCTTCTTCGCCCTGCCACAGCTTCACGTACGTGCCTTCCTTGTAGCCGTGGTCCTGGCGGAAGATGTTGAGCACGTTCTTCGAGACATATTGATTGAACGCGTCGGTCCAGCTGAGCTGGCAGGCGGTCATGGTGCTTTCGAGCAGCTTGTAGCTCGCGCGCTGGCACACCGCGAGGCCGCCGATGAGTTCGAGCAGGTCGGGCACGGGCAGTGCGCTCAGCTCGTAGGTGCGGCCGTCGAGAGTCACGCTGGCGGGGCCGGCCAGGTCGTCGACCAGCGACCGTGCGGCGAGCTCGGTGGAGCCATTGGCCACGACGATGGTGTGCGACAGATAGAAGTGCAGGATGTCGATCAATTCCATCTGCACTTGCGGCAGATCCAGCACCTGCTTTTTCCACCACTTCCAGCCGTGGTGCTCCAGTGCTTCGGCCGACTCCACGAACGCCGCCCGCAGGAAACGCGAGCCGCCATGCACCCAGTCGGGGTTGATCTTGGCGTTGAGTTGGTCTTGCAGCTTCAACATCGTGGCTGCTTGGATGGGCGTCAATCCGGCTTGGGGCTGGTTCACGGGGGCTCCGGTCAGGCTAGAAACAATGAGCCCCGCCAGAGGAGGCGGGGCCGGGGCGGGAATGTTAGCACTGCCGCGGGGGTCAGGCCTTGCGCAGGGGCGCGAAGGCGGGTTGCTCGCGCAGCGGCCGGCGCGCGCGCTCGGCCGCTTTCGCGGCACGCCGGAAAGCGAACAGCGAGACGACGCCCCAAAAGGCGGGCGCCACATAGCCATACTGCCGGTCGAACGCGTTCGCGAGGCCGACCAGGGCAATCATCGCCGTGACGAACCCGATCAGGATCTGGACGCGCGCGCTGCGCCGGTTATCGGCCTGCTGCGCCAGTGTTTGCGTGTTGGCGGCATCGGCGTCCGCGGCCGCCGTGGGGTGACCCACGGCGATGCGGGGCGCGCGCTTCATCTTGCGCGGGTTGAGGACGACGCCCGGCGCATCGGCCGGATCCGGGGGCAATGTGGGCGTGGTGTCGACCGCGCCAGGCGACGGCGATGCCGAAGCGGGCGCTCGCGCAAGGGCATCACGCGCACCTTTGCGCGAGAGCTCTTCGATATATTTCGCGAAATCGCCGTTCTTCGGTTCCATCGAGTTTCCTGTCGGTTAGACGTCAGTGGTACGCACGCGCTTGGCCGGGCGCTCGCTGGCCGCGCGGCGCTTGCGCATCATGTTCAGCAGCAGCCAGATGCCCACGCCCACCGAGGCGATCGTGCCGACCGCCATGCCGATTTCCTGCCCGTTTTCGGCGGCGCTCAGGCCGCGCGCGGTCAGGTAGCCAGGCGCCAGCATGACCGGCATCCACACCAGGGCCGACAGCACGTTGGCGATCTGGAAGCGCCAATGGCTCATGCCCATGATGCCGGCCACGGTCGGAATGGTGGAGCGGATCGGACCCAGGAAGCGCCCAAAGAACACGGAGGCAAAGCCGTATTTGTAGAAGAACAGGCGTGCCCGGGCCACGGCGCTGCGTTGCGTGGACAGGGGCCAGCGGCGCAGGAAGCTTGGTCCGAGCCAACGGCCGATGTAGTAAGACAGCGCATCGCCCACGACAGCGCCCGCCACGCCCCAGGCCAGGATGCTGGTCGCCGACAGCGTGCCCGCGCCAATGAGCCCGCCGGTCAGGAGCAGCAGGGCGGTAGCGGGGATGAAGAGGCCCAGCACCAGCATCGACTCACCCATGGTGAGGAAAAAGGTGATGACGCCTGCCCAGGCCTGGTTGGCCTCGATGAACAGGCCAACACGATCGATATAAGCGTCCATGCAATGAATCCGCGAGAATCAATCCTGTATCTTAACGCCTGACAACAAGCTGGCCGCCGGGGCTGGCCGAACGAAGAGTGTGACCATCGATGGATTCCGTAACACAGGCCGTGCTGGGCGCGGGCATACAGGGCGCGTTGCTCGGTTCGCGGCAGGGCCGCAAGGCACTGGTATATGGCGCGTTGCTGGGCACGCTCCCCGATCTCGACGTCCTGATCCGCTATCCGGATCCGGTATCGATGATGACCTTTCATCGTGGCTTTTCGCATTCGGTGTTCGTACTGACCGCCCTGGCGCTGGTGCTGACCGCCCTGATCCGATGGCGATGGCCCAATGCGCCCTACGGCGCGAGGCGCCTGTTTCTCACGTTATGGCTGGTGCTCATCACCCATCCGGTGCTCGATTCATTCACCGTTTATGGCACACAGCTTTTCTGGCCGTTCACACCCACCCCCGAAAGTTGGTCGGCCGTCTTCATTATCGACCCGATCTATACCGTGCCGATGTTGTGCGCGGTGCTGGCCACCGCGATCTTCGGCGCCACGCCACGACTGTGCCGCGTCCTGGCAATAACGGTGATCTGGGGGGCGGTGTACCTGGGCACGGGGCTGGTCGGCCGCTGGCATGCCGAACGTGAGGTGACGCAGGCGCTTCGCGCCCAGGGCCTGACGCCCATGCGTGTGCTGGCCACGCCGATGCCGTTCAACACCATGTTGTGGCGAGTGATCGCACAGACCGGACCGGATACCTACTACGAGGGGGTGAGCGGCTGGTTCGATCAGCACGGGCCGCAGTTGCTTCCCCAGTCTGTCGGCAAGCCGCTGGGCGATCAGATCGCCGATGATCCGCTGCTGCAGCGCCTGTCATGGTTCACCAACGGATGGCTGCGCTTCGATGCGATCGGCGACAAGCTCGTCGTGACCGACTTGCGCATGGGCATGCCGGGCTACTACACGTTTCGCTTCGTGATGGGCGAACGCAGCGACGGGCAATGGCGCGCGGTGGTGCCATCACGCTGGCCCAGTGAACGCGGCACGGGCGAACAGCTGCGGCAGTTGCTCGCCCGCATCGTCGACACCGCCACGCCGCTGCCGCTGGCCGACTGGGCCACGCGCACCGGGCAATAGGCTCGGTCAGGCTTGCTCCGGCATCAGGCCGGCGGCCGCCTGCGAGCACAAAACATGCAGCGCTCAGGCTTCGCCCGGCAGCAACACGCCAGGTTCGTTCTTGATCGTCTGCAGCACGATGTGCGTGTAGAAGGCTTCGACGTTTTCGTCCTGGTCGAACAACCGGTCGGCAAAGGCCAGGTATTCGTCCATGTCCCGCATGTGGACGATCAGCACGCACGACACCGCACCGGTGACCAGATAGCACTGGGTCACCGAGGGCTCGGTCTTGATCTTCTCCATGAAGGTGCGGCGAAACTCCGAGCCGTGCCGCGCGAACTCGAGCGTCACGATTGCGGTGAGGGGGCGGCCGGTCTGGGCAGGATCGAGCAGGGCGACGACGCGGCGGATGACGCCAGCCTCTTTCAGGCGGGCGACACGCCGCAGGCAGGCCGAGGCGGACAGGCCCACGCGCTCGGCAAGCGTGATATTGGGCAGGTCGGCGTTCTGCTGCAAAACCTTCAGAATTCGATGATCGATGGGATCAAGGGTCATTTACGCAATTTTGTTGTCCGCGCATGAGTCATCATCGCGCGTAGAGCTGCTAACTGGCAATAAATTGCCGTCCTATTGTTCCGAAACGGGACTATGCTGTGTCCCTCTATTTTCGCACCGGGAGCATTTTGCTCGTGTGGGCCTACCTTTGCCAATTATTTCGACGCAGCGGCCGCATGTTTTATGCGCTGCTCAAAATCATGCTGCCGATCATGGCGCTCGTGCAGGTCGCCCAGTGGCTGGGCTGGATCGAGGCACTGGGGCACGCATTCGGGCCCGTGATGGGGCTGCTGAACCTGCCCGCCGGTGCCGGCATCATCTGGATCACGAGCGTGTTGGTGGGCGTATATGGCGCGATCGCGGCCTTCATCGGCTTGGCCGCCACGTTGGAAATGACCGCCGGCCAATTCAGTGCGCTCGCGTCGATGATTTTGTTCGCGCACAGCTTGCCCATCGAGCAGGCGATCGTGCGGCGCGCGGGGGCGAGTTTCTGGGCCACCACGGGCTTGCGCCTGGGCGCCGCGATACTTTACGGCGGCGGTGTCTCCTGGCTCTGCCATTGGGGCGGCTGGCTCTCCGAACCGATGTCGTTCCAGTGGCTCCAGGGCTCGCAGACGGCGCAGGATCCGGCTGACTACACCCTCTGGCAATGGGTGCACGCCACGGCGTTCTCGCTGCTGCTGACCTATGCCGTGATCCTGGGCCTGCTTGTACTGCTCGATCTGATGGCGCGAACCGGCCTCACGGCGCTCATCACGCGTGGACTCACGCCGGTGCTGCGATGGGTCGGGCTCGATGCCAGTGTCGCGCCGGTCACGATGGTGGGGACCTTGCTGGGCCTGTCGTATGGCGGCGCGCTCATCATCGAGGAGGCCGAGCGCCTGCGGCTGTCGGCGCGCACGCGCTTCCTGGCCTTGTCGTGGCTGTCGCTGTCGCACTCGCTCATCGAGGATACGGCGCTGCTGATGGCGCTCGGCGCCGACGGCTGGATCGTTCTGGGCGGACGCGTGGTGCTGACCCTCGTGGTGGTCGGCGCGCTGGCGCGACTGTGGCGAGATGGCTCGGGGCAGCCCGCGGCAAGCGTGGCCTGACCTGCCGTGGCAATCCGCCGCCGGATGCCACCGGCGGCATTTCGTGGGTGGGTCTGAACGCCGCCTGAGTTGCCCAGGCGCGGTATCAGGGCTGCGGCTTGCGCGGCAGGCGCGCCGCGATTTCGGCGATCAGGCGACGGGCGGCATCCAGCTTGGGCGCAGCGGGCAGGGCGTGCACACCCTGTTCGTCGAACAGCACCAACTCCGTCGTGTCGGCATCCATCACCTTGTGGGCGAGATTGCCCACCAACAGGGGAATACCCTTGCGCAGGCGCTTGGCTTCGGCATGCTCGGCGAGCTTTTCGGTCTCGGCGGCAAAACCCACGCACCAGGGGCCCTTGGGCAGGCGCGCCACTTCCGCGAGGATATCGGGGTTGGGCTCGAACTCCATGTGGGGTTGGCCGCCGCCTTCGCTGGTTTTCTTGATCTTGTGATCGCTCACGTTCTTGACGCGCCAATCGGCCACGGCGGCCACGCCGATGAACACATCTGCGTCCATGGCGCTGGCCATCACGGCATCATGCATCTGGCGCGCGGTCATGACCTGAAGAGCCGTTACGCCGCGCGGCACGGTCAGTGCGGTGGCGCCGCTGATCATGGTGACGCGGGCACCGGCTTCGCGCGCCGCACGGGCGATCGCGTAGCCGGTCTTGCCCGACGAGCGGTTGGTGAGCACGCGCACGGGATCCACCGGCTCGGAAGTCGGGCCAGCGGTGAGCAGCACGTGCCGACCGGCCAGCACCTTGGGCTGGAAGAACGCGATCATATCGGCCAACAGCTCCTGGGGCTCGAGCATGCGGCCGCTGCCGGTTTCGCCACAGGCCTGTTCGCCCGAGGCGGGCCCCAGGATCGTAATGCCATCGGCCACGAGCTGCGCGGCGTTGCGCTGCGTCGCGGGGTTGGACCACATCTCGCGGTTCATGGCGGGCGCGATCAATAGCGGGCAGGCCCGCGCGACGCACAGCGTGGACAACAGGTCGTCGGCCAGACCATGCGCGAGCTTGGCCATGAAGTCGGTGCTCGCGGGCGCGATTAGTACGGCGTCGGCGCCGCGCGTCAGGTCGATGTGCGCCATGTTGTTGGGCACGCGCGGATCCCACGCATCCACGAATACCGGACGTCCCGACAGGGCCTGCATCGTGACCGGCGTGATGAAGTGCGTGGCGGCCTCGGTCATGACGACGTCGATCACCGCGCCTTGCTCGGTCAGGCGTCGCACCAGCTCAGCGATTTTGTAGCAGGCGATGCCGCCGGTCATTCCGAGGACAATGCGTTTGCGGGCCAGATCGAGCATGGTGTGCGGGCGGCATCGCGAGATGCCGCGTTCGGGTGTGGGTTCAGGGGATTTTATGCGGCAACGCCCGCGTCCGCGAGGTTCAGTTCGAGGAGCGGGCTTCGCGGGCTTTCTCGCGGCTGCGCAGGATTTCGTCGATCACCAGCAGCGCGGCGCCGCAGACGATGGCCACGTCGGCGATATTGAACGCCGGGTAGTACCAGTCTTTCCAGTAGAAGAGCAGGAAGTCCACCACGTGGCCGTGCAGCACGCGGTCGATCACGTTGCCGATCGCGCCGCCCATGATCAGCGTCAGGGCTGCACGAAAGCGCGGCTGTCCCGGCGTCCGGGCAATCAGCCAGATGATGACGGCCGCGGCCCCCACGCCCAGCACCGTGAAGAGCCAGCGCTGCCAGCCCTCTTCGGACGCCAGGAAGCTGAAGGCGGCCCCTCGGTTGTAGAGCAGGGTGAAATCGAAGAAAGGCAGCAGGTTGAGCCTCTCGCCGTACCGGAACTGGGTGTTGAAGTAGATCTTCGTCACCTGGTCCAGCAGGATGATCAACGCGGCGACGGCCAGGCTGATGGCGAGACGCTTGCCGCGCCCGTGAGGGGCGGCAAGCGGGCTGGCGGAAGCGTGAGCCATCGTCAGGCCTTTTCGCGCACTTCGCCCGAGCCGAACAGGTTGCTCACGCAACGGCCGCAGATCTCGGGGTGATCGGCATCCTGGCCGACGTCGGAGCGATAGTGCCAGCAGCGCTCGCACTTTTTGTTGCTGGAGGGCGTGATCTCGATCGCAAGTTCGCCGTCGCGTTGATGCACACCTACGCGCGACACGATCAGCACGAAGCGCAGGTCTTCGCCGAGTGCCGCGAGCAGGTCGTAATCATCGCCGTTGGCGTAAATGTCGACCTCGGCCTGCAGCGACGAGCCGATCGCGCCGGCCGAACGCACTTCCTCGAGCTTGCGCAGCACATCGGCGCGAATGGCGCGCACGCGGCTCCAGCGGCCGGACAGGGCTTCGCTGTCGGCGTAGGGCGGCAACTGATGGAACACTTCCGTGAAGATCGTGATGCGCGCGGCGTCGGCCTGCTTGGCCAGCGCCGTGTCGGTCAGGATCTTCCAGGCCTCTTCGGCCGTGAACGACAGGATCGGCGCCATCAGCTTGAGCAGCGTCTGGGTAATCTCGAGCAGCGCGGTCTGGGCCGAGCGGCGGGCGCGGCTGTCGACGTTGCTGGTGTACAGACGGTCCTTCAGGATATCGAGATAGAACGCGCCCAGGTCTTCGGAGCAGAACGTCTGCAGCCGCGCGACGGCGGGGTGGAAGTCGTAGCGCTCGTAATTGCCCAGGACCTCGGCTTGCATCTGCGCCGTCATGGCGAGGGCGTAGCGATCGATCTCGAGCAGCTCGCCCGCCGGCACCGCCTGGCTGACCGCGTCGAAATCCGCGACGTTGGCCAGCAGGAAACGCAGGGTGTTGCGGATACGGCGATAGCTCTCGACCACACGCTTGAGAATCTCATCGGAGATCGACAGCTCGCCCGAGTAGTCGGTGGAGGCCACCCACAGGCGCAGAATTTCGGCGCCCAGCGTGTCGGAGATCTTCTGCGGCGCAATCACGTTGCCGACCGACTTGCTCATCTTGCGGCCTTGGCCGTCGACAACAAAGCCGTGGGTCAGCAAACCCTTGTAGGGCGGCTGGCCGTACAGCATGCAGCCGGTGAGGAGCGACGAATGGAACCAGCCGCGATGCTGGTCGGAGCCTTCGAGGTACAGGTCGGCGGGCCAGGCCAGCTGGGCGCCGTGCGAGCCTGCCAGCGCGTGGTCCTTGCCGCCCAGCACGGTGGCGTGCGTGGTGCCCGAGTCGAACCACACGTCGAGCGTGTCGCGGTTCTTTTCGTATTGGTCGGCCTCGTCACCGAGCAGCTCGCGCGGATCGAGCGACTGCCAGGCTTCGATGCCCGATTTCTCCACGCGTTGCGCAACCTGCTCCAGCAACTCGGCGGTGCGGGGATGCAGCTCGCCCGTTTCCTTGTGCACGAAGAAGGCCATCGGCACGCCCCACTGGCGTTGGCGCGACAGCGTCCAGTCCGGACGATTGGCGATCATGGCATGCAGGCGCGCCCGGCCCCAGGCGGGGTAGAACGTGGTGGCGTCGATGCCGGCAAGCGCGCTTTCGCGCAGCGTAGGGCCGCCATCGCGCGGCTTGACATCCATGCCGGCGAACCATTGGCTGGTCGCGCGGTAGATGATCGGCGTTTTGTGGCGCCAGCAGTGCATATAGCTGTGCGGCAGCTTTTGTACGTGCATCAGCGAGCCGGCAAGCTTGAGGGCTTCGACGATCTTGGGATTGGCATCCCAGATCATCTGGCCACCGAAGAGCGGCAGGCTCGGCACGTATTTGCCGTCGCCCATGACCGGGCTGATGATGTCGGCGTCGACCATGCCGTGCGCCTTGCACGATACGAAGTCTTCGATGCCGTAGGCGGGGGCGGAGTGCACCACCCCGGTACCGGTATCCGTCGTGACGTAGTCACCCAGGTAGATCGGGGCCGTGCGGTCGTAGCCTTCGGCGGCCTTGGCCAGGGGATGCGTGAAGCGCAGCTCGGACAGCACCTCGCCCGGCGCGGTGGCGATGATTTCGCCCTCGAGGCCCCAGGTCTTGAGGCACGCTTCGACGCGCTCGCTGGCCAGCAGCAACAGCGGGCCGTGCGTGGGTGCGGGCGTCACGCGCACCAGTGCATACTCGACTTCCGGATGTACGTTGAGCGCCTGGTTCGACGGAATCGTCCAGGGCGTGGTGGTCCAGATGACCACGGCGCCGTCGTCGACGCTGTCCAGGCCGAACGCGCGGGCCAGACCGGGCTTGTCGGCAAACGGGAACGCCACGTCGATGGCGGGATCGGTGCGGTCGGCGTACTCGACTTCCGCCTCGGCCAACGCCGAGCCACAGTCGAAACACCAGTTCACCGGCTTGAGGCCACGGAACACGTAACCCTTCTCCAGGATGCGGCCGAGCGCGCGGATCTCGTCGGCCTCATTGCTGAAGTTCATCGTGAGGTAAGGATTGTCCCAGTCGCCCAGCACGCCGAGCCGCTTGAAGTCCTGGCGCTGACGATCGATCTGCTCGAGCGCGTAGGCGCGGGCCTTGGCCTGCACTTCGGTCACGGGCAGGTTTTTGCCGTACTTCTTTTCGATCTGGATCTCGATCGGCATGCCGTGGCAGTCCCAGCCCGGCACGTAAGGCGCATCGTAGCCGGCCATGTTGCGGCTCTTGACGATGATGTCCTTCAGGATCTTGTTGACCGCGTGCCCGATATGGATGTCACCATTGGCATAGGGCGGGCCGTCGTGCAGCACGAAGCGCGGGCGGCCTGCGCTCGCTGCCCGGATCGCCTGGTAAATGCGGTTTTCTTCCCATTGGGCGGTCCAGCCCGGCTCGCGGCGGGCAAGGTCGCCCCGCATGGGAAAGGGGGTATCGGGCAGGTTGAGGGTCTTTTTATAGTCCATGAACGGCAAAATAGGCGCGCGCTTGTCGCGCGTCGTCGGCGATGGCGGCTGTCAGGGAAGGGAGGTCAGGAAATTTTTCTTCGTCCCGCAGCTTGTGCAGGAACTCGACTCGCACGAGTTTACCGTAAGCGTCCATGGTCTCGTCGAGCAGGTGGGCCTCCAGCAGTACGCGGCCTTCGTCTTCGACGGTGGGCCGAACGCCCAGGCTCGCCACGGCCGCGAGCGGACGATCGGCCAGGCCGAGCACGCGCACGACATAGATGCCCGAGCGCGCGGCGCAGCGGGCGGCCACGCGCAGGTTCATCGTCGGGAACCCGAGCTGACGGCCCAGCTTGGCGCCGTGCACCACATGACCGCTGATATGGAAGGGTTGTCCGAGCAGGTGGCGGGCACGCTCCAGGTCGCCCACCGCCAGTGCCGTGCGGACTTCCGAGCTGGAAATGCGATGCCCATTGCCGTCGGTGACGTCAGCGAGCGTGTGCACCTCGAAACCGTGCATCATGCCGGCCTCGCGCAGCAGATCGATGTCGCCGCTGCGCTTGCGGCCGAAGCGGAAGTCTTCGCCCACCAGCAGCCAGCGCGTCTGCAGCCCCCGCACGAGCAGATCTTCGATAAAGGCGTTGGCCGACATTTCGGCCAGCCGCGCATTGAAATGTTCGACCACGACCTGTTCGATGCCGGCGCAGGCGAGGGCCGCCAGCTTGTCGCGCAGGCCCGAAATGCGCGTGGGCGCGAGTTCGGGGCGGCGATTGAGCGTGGCGAAATACTCGCGCGGATGGGGCTCGAACGTCATGACCGTCGGCACGAGATCACGCGCCCGCGCCACCTGACGGAGGCGGTCGAGGATGGCCTGATGGCCGAGATGGACACCGTCAAAGTTGCCGATCGTGAGCGCGCAGGGCGCGCGGCGCGAGAGGGGCGGCAGGTGTCGGTAAATACGCAACGGAGGTTTCACGGGCAAGAGTTTACAATTTTGGGTTGGCTCGCCTTGGAATTACCTATCTTGCCCCATACGTCGTCACCTTCCTCGTCTGTCGCGCCCGCCGGGCGCGAGCGCCGCATTGTCATCCTGATCTCCGGACGGGGCAGCAATATGCAGGCATTGGTCGAGGCCTGTCAACGCGAGCAATGGCCCGCCCGGATCGCGGCTGTCATCGCCAGCCGCCCGGATGCGGCCGGGCTGCAGTGGGCCGAGAGTCAGGGTATCGCCACGGGCGCGCTGTACCACAAGGATTTCGCCAGCCGCGAGGCCTTCGACGCCGCGCTCATGGCCGAAGTCGACCGCCACGAGCCTGATTACGTGTTGCTGGCGGGCTTCATGCGCGTGCTCACGCCGGGCTTTGTCGGGCACTATGCGGGCCGCCTGGTCAATATCCATCCTTCGCTGCTGCCCGCGTTTCCGGGGTTGCATACCCATGCGCAAGCCTTGGCCACCGGGGTGAGGGCACACGGCTGCACCGTGCATTTCGTCACGCCGGTGCTCGATCACGGGCCGATCATTGCGCAGGGCTGCGTGCCCGTCCTGCCCGGTGACACGCCCGAACGACTGGCTGAACGCGTGCTCGATGTCGAGCATCGCGCCTTTCCGGCCGCCGCGCGTTGGCTGGCCGAAGGACGCGTGAGCCTCACCCCCGATCACCGCGTCGAAGTCCAGGGCGACCCCGAACGACTATTCATCTGGGCCGGCGCGCAAGCCGGCCCCCACGGAAAGAACCATGAGTAAAGACAACGACAACAGCCGCTCCCGCCCCGCGCGCGGCGGCGCCCTGGCCCAGTGGCGTGATCGCGCCTCGAGCCCCGACCGAAGCCGGTCCGAGCGCTCGTCCGAAGCCAACGGCCGCGGCCAGCAGGCCGATCGCGGTCGCGCCGCCCCTTCGTCGCAGGATCGCGGCCGTTCGTCCTCGCAAGAGGGTGGCCGCTCCGGCTATCAGGATCGTGGCCGCTCCGACTATTCCTCCCAGGACCGCGGCCGTTCGTCGTCGCACGAAGGCGGTCGCTCCGGCTATCAGGATCGGGGTCGCTCCGACTACTCCTCCCAGGACCGCGGCCGTTCGTCGTCGCACGAGGGCGGTCGCTCCGGCTATCCGGATCGCGGTCGTTCCGATTATTCCTCCCAGGATCGCGGCCGTTCGTCGTCGCAAGAGGGCGGCCGCTCCGGCTACCAGGACCGGGGTCGCTCTGGCTATTCCTCCCAGGATCGCGGCCGTTCGTTCTCGCAGGAGAGCGGTCGCTCCGGCTATCAGGATCGAGGCCACTCCGACTATTCGTCCCAGGATCGTGGGCGTTCGTCGTCGCAAGAGGGCGGTCGTTCCGGCTATCAGGATCGGGGTCGCTCCGACTATTCCTCGCAGGATCGTGGCCGTTCGTCGTATTCGGATCGGGGCGGAAACCGCCCGCAGGATGGCGGTCGCGGCCGCGGTCCCAATCCGGGGTTCGGCGGCCCTGGCAGCGGCGCGCCGCGCCCGCGCATGCCGATCGCCGCCGTCCGGCTGGAGCAGGTGCAGCGTGTGCTCGCTGAAGTGCTGCAATGGACCTATCCCGCCGACGGCGTGCTGTCGCACTGGTTCCGGGCCCATCCCAATCTCGGTGGACGTGACCGCGCCGAAGTCGCCGAGGCCGTCTTCGACGTGCTGCGCAATCTGCGCCGCTACCGTCAGCTCAGCGAGAGCGGCGTGGGCAACGCGACGCGCCGCCTCGCGATCCTCGGCCTAGCGGGCTTCCGGGGTTCCGAGTGGGTCCAGGAAGGGCTCGATAGCGGTGAATCCGCGTGGCTGGCGCGTGTCGATCTGATCGACCCGTCGACGCTGCCGCGTCCGGTGCGTCTGAGCATGCCGGATTGGCTCGACGAGCGCCTCGCCGCCATGCCCGACGGCGAGGCTTTGATGGCGTCGCTCAACGTGGCGGCCAACCTCGATATCCGCGTCAATCCGCTCAAGGGCGATCGCGACGCGCTGCTGGCAACGCTCAATGCCGGTCCGCTTGCCCGCTTTGCGCCCCAGCCGACGGTGCATTCGCCATGGGGTATTCGCTTCAAGGGTCACCCCCCGGTCAATCGTCTGCCCGAATTCGAAAACGGTACGCTTGAAGTGCAAGACGAAGGCAGCCAGTTGCTCGCGCTACTCGTCGGCCCGCGCCGTGGCGAAATGATCATCGATTTCTGCGCAGGTGCCGGTGGCAAGTCGTTGTTGATCGGTGCGCTCATGCGCTCGACCGGCCGGCTCTACGCCTTCGATGTGTCGGCGGCGCGCCTGGCGCGGGCCAAGCCGCGCTTCGCGCGCAGCGGACTTTCCAACGTCGTGCCGGTCGCCATCGATAGCGAGAACGACGCCCGCGTGAAGCGTCTGGCTGGCAAGGCCCAGCGCGTCTTCGTAGACGCGCCGTGCACCGGCATCGGTACCTTGCGCCGCAATCCCGACCTGAAATGGCGCCAGCAGCCGCAGGTGCTGGCCGAGTTGGTGGATTTGCAATATCGCATTCTGAAGAGCGCCGCGCGTTGCGTGGCTCCCGGCGGTCGCCTGGTCTATGCCACCTGCAGCCTGCTCGAAGAAGAAAACGCGGCTCAGGCGGATCGTTTCTTGGCCGAGCACCCCGAATTCGAACGCCTCGACGCGGCGCGCATTCTCCTGGATCGCTGCCCGACGCTGTCGCTCACCGGGCCGTATGTGCAATTGAGGCCCGATCAGCACGGTACGGACGGGTTTTTTGGCGCTGTGTTCGAACGCAAGAAAGCGCCGCGTGATACCCGCGCGGTCGACGCATCGACCGACGCACCCGCTGTCGGGGCCGGATCAGCGTTGCCTTCCAGCAACGAAGAGGGCTCGGAACGCAGCCCACGCGCAAAACAGGCCGATGCCGCCGACATCGCAGGCGATGCGTCGGTGGACGCCGGCAGCGCCGCGTCCGATGGGGGTTCCGATGGTGGCGGGGGCGGCACCGACTGAGCGCGGTCGCGTCTCGCGAAACGACCGGCGCGGAAGGTGTGCACTGCACACCGCCGCGCCGGGAACTGTCCGTTCAGTACGCTGTCAAACTATCGACTTGGGACCTGATGCCCGGCAGCTGCCCCGCGCCCTTCAAGGCCTGGCGGGTGGCGCGGCGCTTGCGGGGCCTACCGTGATCTGGGCGCTGACGCGTTCTACCTTGCGCCCGCGGTCCTGGTAGCGCACTTCCCATGTGAGGGTTTCGCTACCCGGCCTTTGGGCCCGGTATAGAAGTTGCGACACGGGTACCGCCGTGTAGGCGCACCGGCCGCCTCCGCCCGTATTGGCCTCGCCTCGCACGACGGTGAGGGCACCGAGCGTGGGGCGAGTGACGATGCGCACGTGCGGTGGATTCATGACTTGGCAGTTGGGGCCGCGCAGTTCGTAGTAGCTTGCGACCACGACTGTCTGTCCCGCCTGGAGCGTCGCATCCGCATGTGCGGGCAGGGCGCTGGCCAGGAGTAGCGGCAGCGCAAGGAGGGGAGATGAGAGACGAAACATCGGTGGCGTGGCTCGGCGATACGGGTAACACACAATATATGGTGGATCGGGGTTGTAGCAAAATGTAGAAAAACCTTGGTGTCGGCCCATTCCGCCACCATTTGAAAGGTAGCGACCGACGTCTCGTGAACGTCCGTCATGGCCCCGACCGGGGTGCTCCAAGCGCGGCTTAGTCCTTGATTTGGCTCAAAAACTATTTTGAAACTGCGCTGTCACGAAAAAAACATGTGGGCTAAAATTTGCCCACTCTTTTGCGAGGCGTAGAAACAGGTTTATGGATTACATCCTTTCGTTTATTTCTGGTGGCTTGACCCAGGCCAGCTGGTGGCAGATCGTTCTGTTCACGCTGGTCGTCACGCACATCACCATCGTGTCGGTCACCGTCTTCCTGCATCGCAGCCAGGCGCACCGGGGCCTGGATCTGCACCCCGCAGTCATGCACTTCTTCCGCTTTTGGCTCTGGCTGACCACCGGTATGGTCACCAAGGAGTGGGTTGCGATTCACCGCAAGCACCACGCCAAATGCGAAAAGGAAGGCGATCCGCACTCCCCGATGCTGTTCGGCATCTGGAAGGTGCTGTTCCGCGGCGCCGAACTCTATCGCGAAGAGTCCAACAACAAGGAAACCATGGCCAAGTTCGGCCACGGTACGCCCGATGACTGGCTCGAGCGCAACGTCTACTCCACGCACAGCCTGCGCGGCGTGCTCACCATGCTCGTGATCGACATCGCCCTGTTCGGCGCGGCCGGTCTGACGGTGTGGGCAGTGCAGATGGCCTGGATTCCCTTCTGGGCGGCCGGTGTGGTCAACGGTATCGGCCACTACTGGGGCTATCGCAACTACAACAGCCCGGACACCAGCACCAACGTGTTCCCGTGGGGCATCATCATCGGTGGCGAAGAGCTGCACAACAACCACCACGCTCACGGCACGTCGGCCAAGTTCTCTGCCAAGTGGTACGAGTTCGACATCGGTTGGGGCTACATCCGCACGCTCGAGATGCTGGGCCTGGCCAAGGTCAAGAAGGTCGCACCCAAGCTCAAGCTCGATCCCGACGCCAAGGAAGGCATCGACCTGCGTACCCTGCAGGGCGTGATCACGCACCGCTACGAAGTGATGGCCCGCTACGCTGACGTCATCAAGCAAGCCGCCGCCGAAGAACTGGCGAAGATGAAGCCCGCGCGCCAGAAGGGCAGCGCCGACTGCAACTTCACCGTGCTCAAGCGAGCCAGCCGCGTGCTGACCCGCAACGAAGACGTCCTGCAGCCGGAGCAGATCGCCGAAGTCGATCAAGCGATCGCACGCAACCAGTCGCTCTCCACCCTGGTCCAGATGCGCCGCGAACTCGGCCGTCTGTGGGAGAGTTCCAGCGCCAGCAGCGAGCAGCTTTTGCATGATCTGCAAGCCTGGTGCCAGCGCGCCCAGCAAAGCGGCATCGCCGGGCTCGAGCAGTTTGCACTGCGTCTGCGCCGCTATGCGGCATGATGCTGGATAAACTCAATCCCGAGCAACGCGCCGCAGTCACTCTCGAACCGCAACACGCCCTGGTGCTCGCCGGGGCGGGCAGCGGCAAGACCCGGGTCCTCACGACCCGCATGGCCTGGCTGATTCAAACCAGCCAGGCCAGTCCATTTGCGCTGCTCGCCGTCACGTTTACCAACAAGGCCGCCCGCGAGATGCTCACTCGCATGGCGGCCGTGTTTCCTATCGACACGCGCGGTCTGTGGATCGGTACGTTCCACGGCCTGTGCAATCGCATGCTGCGCGCGCATCACCGCGACGCCGGTTTGCCGCAGACCTTCCAGATTCTCGATACCGCCGACCAGCTGGCTGCGATCAAGCGGCTGCTCAAGGCCAATGGCATCGACGACGAGAAGTACCCGCCTCGCGACGTTCAGCGTTTCATCAGTGGTGCGAAGGAAGACGGCCAGCGTCCGTCTGACGTCGAGGCCTGGGATGCCCATCGCCGCCGTCTGATCGAGATCTACGAGCTCTACGAAGCCCAGTGCCAGCGCGAAGGCGTGGTCGATTTCGCCGAGTTGCTGCTGCGCGCCTACGAGCTGCTGTCGCGCAATGCGCCGGTGCGTGAGCACTATCAACGCCGCTTCCGCCATATCCTGGTCGACGAGTTCCAGGACACCAACACGCTGCAGTACAAATGGCTGCGCCTGTTGGCGGGCGGCGGGGCCGCGATCTTCGCCGTGGGCGACGACGACCAGTCCATCTACGCGTTCCGGGGCGCGAATGTCGGCAACATGGCCGATTTCGAACGTGACTACGCGCATGGCCGTGTCATCCGCCTCGAACAGAACTACCGCTCGTATGGCCACATCCTGGATTCGGCCAATGCCCTGATCGGCCACAATACCGGCCGCCTGGGCAAAAATCTCTGGACTGACCAGGGCGAAGGCGAGCTCGTCCGGGTGATCGAGCAGCCCTCGGATGCCATGGAAGCGCAGTGGATCGTCGAAGAGATCCGCGCGCTGATCCATGAAGGCCGCTCGCGCAGCGAAATCGCGGTGCTTTATCGCAGCAACGCGCAATCGCGCGTTCTCGAGCATGCGCTCTTTTCTGCCGGTGTGCCCTATAAGGTGTACGGCGGCCTGCGCTTTTTCGAGCGCCAGGAAATCAAGCATGCGCTCGCGTACCTGCGCCTGATCTCCAATCCGCACGATGACACCTCCTGGATGCGGGTGGTCAATTTTCCCGCACGCGGCATCGGCGCGCGCACGCTCGAGACGCTGGCCGATGCCGCCCGGAGTGGTGGCACCAGCCTGTTCGACTCCGTGGCGCGCGTGCCGGGCAAGGGTGGCGTCAATCTCGCCCAATTCGCGCAGTTGATCAGCCGCCTCGCACACGAGACACGCGATCTGCCGCTGCCCGAGATGGTCGAGCACGTCATCGAAGAAAGCGGTCTGAAGACGCATTACCAGGGCGAGCGCGAAGGCGCGGAGCGCCTGGAGAACTTGAACGAACTTATCACCGCCGCGGCCGTGTTCACGGCCGAGGAAAACTTCGACGGCATGCCGGCCGGCGTGGTGCCGGAGTCGGACGTGAACAGCACGCTGAATCCTGGCGTGGTCGACGCGCCGGCGCCACCGCCCACGACGGGGCTGTCCCCCTTGGCGGCGTTCCTGTCGCATGCAGCCCTCGAAGCGGGCGACAACCAGGCTCAACTCGGCCAGGAAGCGGTGCAGCTCATGACCGTGCACGCGGCCAAGGGCCTCGAGTTCGACGCGGTGTTCATCACCGGGCTCGAAGAAGGGCTATTTCCGCACGAGAACAGTATCCTCGAACAGTCCGGCCTCGAAGAAGAGCGTCGTCTGATGTATGTGGCCATTACCCGTGCTCGCGAGCGTCTGTATATCAGCCTCGCCCAGAGCCGGATGCTGCATGGACAGACACGCTACGCGATGCGCTCGCGCTTTCTCGACGAGATTCCCGAGGAGCACCTCAAGTGGCTCTCGCCGCGGGCGGGCACGCAGTACAGCCAGGCCGCTGCGGCGGGCTATGCCAGCGGCCAGGGGGATTCGTGGAATCGCGGCCATGGCGACGCCTATGGCCGCAAGCACACGAGCACGATCGCACCGCGCGCGGCGCGCAGCGTGGCCACCGGTGTCACCGTCGGTGATCGCCAGTACCGGGTGGGGCAGGGGGTGCGGCACGCGCGTTTCGGTGACGGCACCATCATCGGGTTGAGCGGCGCGGGGCAGGATGCACAGGCGCAAATCCAGTTTCGCGACGTGGGCGCCAAAACGCTCGCGCTGGGTATTGCCAAGCTGGACATCATCCAGGGCTGAGCAGGCTCTCGTTCGCAGGAATCAGCCGGCGCGGTAACGCGCCGGCTTTTTTCATAGCGCGCCCAGGAAAGCCACCAGCGCATCGATCTCATCGGCGGTCAGATCGAGAGGGCGAATCAATCGAGATTTCTCGGATTTGAGCGCTGTGCCCGCAGGCACGCGGCCCGCGGGCATGCCCGCGTTATACATACGAACGACGCCGATGAGCGTGGGAAAAATGCCGTTGTGCATGAACGGGCCGGCGCGCGACACCCCACGCAGGCTGGGCGTGCGGAATCGCCCGATGTCCTCAGGCATACGGGTAACTTCATAGCGGCCCAGATCCTGGCTGCGGCGGCCCAGGAACGACAGCCCGATGTTGTGCAACGCATGGTCCGTGAAGAGCGCGCCCTGGTGGCAGTTCATGCAGCGCGCCTGAGTACGGAACAGATGCAGTCCGATCATCTCCCTGTCGTCGAGCGCGGCAGGATCCCCTTCGAGGAATCGGTCGAAGCGGGTGGCGGGCGGGCGCAGGGTGGCGACGAAGGCGGCGAGCGCGCGAGCGAGGCGCGCATTGCTCACCTCCGCGTCGCCATAGGCCGCCTGCAGCAACGCGCTGTAGTCTTCCAGGCCTGCCACGCGGGCGCGCGCGCTCGCCAGATCATGGTTCATCTCACGCGGGTCGGCGATCGGGCCGAGCACTTGTTCCTGCAGGCTTGCGGCGCGGCCATCCCAAAACAGGGCAGGTGCGAACGGCGCCGCGAAGAGTGGCATCGAGCGCCGCCGCCCCATCAAGCCGTCCGCGCCGACAGCGAGCGGGCGTCCGTCGCTGAATGCGTGCTCGGGCTGATGACAGGTCGCGCAGGAGATCTGTCCGTTGCCCGATAAGCGCGGGTCGGCGAAAAGCACCGCGCCTAAGGTGATGATGGCGGGTTGGCGCAGGTCGGCATTGAGCCGTGCCTGGCCAGGGTTGCTGGCGGTCCACGTTTCAGGCGGGGCGCCCGCAGGTGGCACTACCGACCATTCGGTCCAGCGCACGCCTCGATCGATCGCGGGTTGGGGCCAACGTGCGGGCACGTCGCCATACATCGCACGCAGGCACGCCGCGTCCCAGCTGCCGGAGGCCGTGCGGCACGGTGGAGGTGCAGCGGCGGATGTCGGCGCCTCGTCCGCACGGGCGGGTTTTGCCGCGAACAATAAGGCCAAGGTTACGGCGGCGAGCATCCCGCCGAGGCCGTACGCGATGGGGGCGGGCATGCGTGCGGCCTAGAAGCGATATCCCGCTTGCAGCCAGATCTCGCGGCCCGTTCGGTACAGGCTCAGATCTTGATTGCGATTGGGAGCCGTGACGGTGAGTTTGGGCTGTTGATTCAAGACGTTCAACACATCCACGGACAGCTCCAGGCCTCGCACGAACTTCGGTTCCCAGGTCAGACGCGTGTCCCACGTCCAGTACGAGGGCAGCTTTACCGACTCATAACGTTCGAGGTATTCCGGACGGGGGCCCAGGCCGAGGTAGCTGATGCCGTTGCGGCCACTACGCCAGCGCACGTCGTTGTTCCAGGTCAGCCCCGCGCCGGGCCAGCGGCCCGTGAGACTGAGCACGACCTGCTGCGGCTGATTGAAATCATTCGGCGGCAGCGCACCCGCGAGAATGCGTTCGCCGTTGTAGAGAATGTAGTCGTCGGGCGCGTAGGCACCGTCTTCGTAGCCGGTGACGATATCGGTGTTGCGCTTGCTGCGCTGATAGCTCCAGCTGACACGGCCGGTCCAATAGGTGGGGCCCATCCGCCATGGCTGCTGATTCACGACGCTGAGCATCCACGAGTCGGTGCGTGACCAGCCATCGTTCACATACTCGTACCCCTGCGTGCTGGTGCCCGTTTTGGAAATCTGATCGCGGCCGTTGCGCCGCACATAGCTGAGCGTGCCCTCCAGGCCGGCCACGCGTTGCCGCAGCGAGAACGCCCATTCGTCGTCATACGGCGTGCGCAGGCCGTCGTAGCGCGAGAACTCCGTCTTGCCACCGTCGGCCACCGGATTTCCGCGCGCGTCGATCACCTGCCTGCGCAGCTTGCTGATCTCCTCGCGCATCATGATGTCGAGGATGTAGGAGCCGTAGTAGCGTGCCCAACCCGCTGACAAGACCGTGTCGCCCGTGCCGAGCGCATCCCAGTCGAGACGCGTGCGAGGCGACAGATTGGTGTTGCCCAGCAAGGTGTCGCGATCCATCCGCGTGCTGGCGGTGAGCGCGACGCGGCCCCATTCGATGCGGTCCGACGCATACAGGCCCAGCGTGCGATAGCGCTTGTCGACGCTGCCCGCGAGGTAATGCTGCTTGCTGTACTCGCGCGAACTGCCGTCTTGCTGTTGCACGGCGCGATAAGAGTACGCGTCGTCGTAGCGTTCAAAATTGAAATCGACTTGCTCGGCCTGCACGCCCGCATAAACGTTGTGGCGCAGGACGCCGGTATCAACAGGATTGAAGTCGATCCGCGTGGAAAAGCTCAGGGTCTGCTGCGCCTTCTCTTCCTTGCCGAAGCCGCCCCACGTGAACTGCGGACGCCGGTCGGCGAACTGCTGCGTGACCAGTTCGGTGGCATCCGACGCTCGGTTGCTCACGAACTTGTCCCATCCCGCCTGCACCGACACACGCCCGCCGCCGAAGCGATGATCGAGGTTCCAACCCAGCCCGCGTGCGGCATGCTGGTTGTCCCAGTTGGTGTTGCGAAAGAAATTGCTCACGAGCGATTCGCGGCGATCGCTGTATTTGAGCACCAGGTCTGTCATGGTGTCGGGCGACAGGCGCGTGGAGAATTTGCCGAGGAAGTTGTCGACGCGATCGTCGTAGCCCTCCTGGACCACCTGGGCCTGTCCGTCCTGCTCTCCCATCCGAAAGCGCTGAATGGTCGATTCGCGTCGTGACATCGAGAGAATTGCGCCGGTGTCCTCACCCAGCGCGATATCTCCGACCGCGGTATAGAAGCGCTTTTTCCATTCGGGGGCGTAGCCGGGTTCTCCCTGGCCCCACGCTTCCTGATCCCCTTCCGAGATGTTCTGCCGCGTCATCTTCGAGGTGTTCCAGCGGTAGTCCACGCTCAGATGATTTTCGCCGCTGGGCCGCCGCAGTTTTGCGTCGATGACGCCACCCGTGAAGTGGCCATACTCGACCGGAATGGTGTTATCGAGGACGCGTACCGAGTCCACGAGTGCCGTGTCCACGAAGTAGGCCTGGGCGTTGCTCGGGATGTTGCCCACCTGCAGATTCAGATTCTTGCTTGCCGGGTCGATCATGCTGCTCGCAGCCACGCCATCGATCTGGAACAGGTTCTGATAGGGACTCGCTCCGTGTATCGAAATGTCCTGTACGTTCATCGAGCCGCGATTGCTCGAAGCGTCGGTATCACTGCCCAGACGTACCGCAGGCGCTGTCGCGACGAGTGAGCTCAGGTCGCGGTTGGCCGTGGGGGTTGCCGCGATTTCGGCGCGAGAGTAGACGCGCTCCTCGGGCGACTGGCCGATGACTTCGACGGTTTCGAGGCGGGCCACGGAGAACGCGGTGGTTCTCTCTGCATAGATCTGATATCGGCCCGGGCCGTCCGGGCGCAGTTGCAAGCCGCTCCCTGCGAGCAAGCGGTTGAGCGCGTCCAGCGGTGTCAGCGTGCCGCGGACCGCTGGCGCCGTTTTGCCGGCAACCGCTTGCGGAGTGAAGGAGAGCTCGATGCCGGCCTGCTCCCCGAGGGTGAGGAGGGCAGTGCCCAGGGGTTGGGTGGGCAGGTCGAGCGCGACCGCATTGGCTTGCGTCTGCGCCGTGGCGCCCGGATGGAGGGCGAGGGCGAGGCTCAGCGCCAGCAAGGCTTGCGCCGCGCCGTGCGCCGATCGAGCGATGGTCATCTTGATTCCTCGAAGCTACGTCGTTGCGGGTAGGACGTTCCTCGAGGGCGAATACCTCATCACGAAACTGATGAGTAATTTAAATCGATGTCTGTGATGCCATTGTTTTCGTCTTTCAGCGCAGCACGAGCAATCCCGGCAACGCATAGGTTTCGACCGAATGGCGTGCCAACAAAAATGCCAGGCCGCGTTGGGCGTCGGTCGTGCTGACGGTGCCGGATACGCGCAGGTTGCGCGCGGCGCCGACGACCACGATTCGCCGATCGCTGTAGGGCTGCAGGCGCTGTGCGGCTTGAAGGAGGCTGACGTCATCCAGCCTCAGCATGCCCTGGCTCCAGGCGGGGGAGGCGAGGGTGGTGCCTGCATCGCGCTGCCAGGTGCCCCCGTCCAGGTGAGCGCCGTCGCCGGCGGACAGCGTCATCGCCTCGGGAGGCTGGCACACCGTGCAGACGATCGCCACGTCGTGCTCATAGACCTGCACGCGCATCCCCGAGGCCGCGCGTGTGACCTCGAAACGCGTGCCCAGCGCGGTGGCGGTGCCCTGATCCGTGCGCACGCGGAAGGCCGGTTCTCCGGGGCCGCGGGGCTGCACTTCGAACAACGCGCGACCTCGAAGCAAGACGATATCGCGCCGGCCTGCCGCGTAATCGATGCGCAGCGCGCTGCCCGCGTCGAGCGTGGCAATCGACCCGTCTGGCAGGGGAACACGCTCGACGCGATGAAACGTGCTAATGTCGGGGGCGTCGAAGCCGGAACCTCCGAGCAGGCCCGCCAACAACGCCAGGCTCAGCAGGCCACTGCCCACGACCCGTGCGGCGCGCCGGGGACGAGTGCGGAGCTGGTCAGGTTGCAGACGGCCCAGCGTTCCCCATACCTTGCTCAACCTGTCGAAGGCGGCGGCGTGCTCGGGCCGGTCGTGATACCACGCCTCGAAGGCGGCATAGGTTTCGCTGTCGCAGTCGGTATCGCTCAGCTTCACGACCCATTCGGATGCCGCCTCGAGCTCCCGCGCCTTCGCCACGGCGCGGCGGTGGACGGCGGGGACCGCGCTCATGCCTGTAGCGCGGCGTCGCAGGCAAGCAGGACGCGCATCATATGCTTCTCGACCGCGCTGACCGATACCCGGCAGCGTTCCGCAATAGCCCGATAGGTCAGCCCCTCATGGCGATGCAGTACGAAGATCTCAAGGCTGCGCGCGGGCTGCGCGAGCAACACCGATTGCAGGCGGCGCAGCGTCTGGCGCGCCGCCGCTACGTCCAGTGTGTCTGCCTCGGCGTGGCCTGCCACGGTGACCGCGTAGCGCTCGGTCGCTAGCCGCTCGCGCGCCAGCCGCCGATGCCAGTCCGTGGCGATATTGGCCGCCACGCGGAACACGTAAGCGCGCTGATTCTCCGGCTGGGCCCGCTCGTCTGCTTCGTTCAGCTTGATCCACGTGTCTTGTGCGCAGTCCTGAGCCATATCGCGCGATCCGGTGCGCAACGACAAAAAGCTGAGCAGTTCACGGTAGTGGTGCAGAAAGGCGTCGGTCAGCACGGGCATGGCGGTGGGCACAACAGGGCCGCTGGCACGGATAGGTCGGAAAGCGCTCAAGTATAAATGATAACCATTCCTATATGGTAGAGGTTCCGCGTTCAGCAGCATCCCGGCCCACACAAAGCAAACGCCGCCCGAAGGCGGCGTTTAGAGGCCAAGACCGTGCGGAGGGTCAGCTCAAGCCCTGCTCGATCTCTTCGAGCGACTGCTGCAACTCCAGCCACTGCTCTTCGAGTTCGTTCATGCGCTTGGCCAATTCGCCGTGCTCGGCCATGATCGTCTGGCGCTCGGTGCGACGTGCATCGGTGTACAAGTCGGCGTCGGCGATGAGCGCGTCGAGCTCGGCCAGCCTTACCCGGGCGCGTTCCATCTGCGTTTCGACCTTGTCCAGCTTCGCCTGCACCGGTTTGCGCAGGGCCGAAAGACGTTGCCGCTCTTCGGCCTCCTGGCGCCGCTGCGCCTTGCGGTCGACGCCGCTGTCGGTTTGATCGGCGCGCGCCGAGGGCGACGCCGCGCGTTCCTGCGCGTTGCGTGCCGATAGCCAATCCCGATAGTCTTCCAGATCGCCGTCGAATTCACGCACGGCGCCGTCGGCCACGATCCAGAAGCTGTCCACCGTGGTGCGCAGCAGATGGCGGTCGTGCGACACGAGGAGCATGCTGCCCGAGAACTCGGCCAGCGCTGCCGCCAGTGCTTCGCGCGTCTCGACGTCCAGGTGGTTGCTGGGTTCGTCGAGCAGCAGCAGGTTGGGACGCTGCCATACGATCAGAGAGAGCGCGAGACGTGCCTTCTCGCCACCTGACATGGGTCCGACTTTGCTCGTCACGGCGTCACCCGAGAAGCCGAACCCGCCCAGGTAGTTGCGCAGCTCCTGCTCGCGCACTTCGGGCGCGAGGCGCGCCAGGTGCTGCAGCGGCGTGCCATCCACGTCGAGCATGTCGAGCTGATGCTGGTGGAAGTAGCCGATGGCCAGACCGCGCGAAGCGCGGCGCTCGCCCTGTTGTACGGGCAGCTCCTCGGCCAGGGTCTTGATGAGCGTGCTCTTGCCGGCGCCGTTGGCGCCCAGCACGCCCACCCGCGCGCCGGCGCGCACCATGAGCGTGACGTCTCTCAGGATGGGCTTGGCATCGCCCGCGTCGCCGGCATAGCCCGCGGACACGTGTTCGAGTGTGAGCAAGGGATCCGGCGTGTGCTCGGGCGAGGGGATACGGATGTCGATGCCGGATTCGGCGTGCAGCGGCGCGAGTGCTTCCATGCGCGCGAGCGCCTTGACGCGGCTTTGCGCCTGCTTGGCCTTGGATGCCTTGGCCTTGAAGCGATCGATGAAGCTTTGGAGCCGGGCCGCTTCGCGATTCTGCCGATCGATGGCGATCGAAGCCTGGCGCAGGCGTTCGGCGCGCTGCAAGAGGAAGTCTTGGTAGCCGCCTTTGTAGCGCACCAGCTTGCCATGATCGAAATGCAGGATCGCCCGCGCGACAGCGTCGAGGAACTCCGTATCGTGCGAGATCAGCAGGACGGTGCCTTGATAGGCGGCCAGCCATTTCTCGAGCCACAGCATGGCGTCGAGGTCCAGGTGGTTGGTCGGTTCGTCGAGCAACAGCAGCTCGGAGGGCGCCATCAGCGCGCGGGCCAGCGCGATACGCATGCGCCAGCCGCCCGAGAAACTCTCGACCGGCCTCATCCATTCGTCGGGCTTGAAACCCAGGCCCGCGAGCAACTGCTCGGCACGCGAGGCAGCGCTCCACACGCCAGCCTCGGTGAGGGCGGCCTCGATCTCGGCGATCTGGGTGCCCTGGTCGTCGGTCAGTGCCGCACGTTGCGCCTGCAGCGCGCGCAAATGTACGTCGCCGTCGATGACGAACTCACGTGCGGGCCGTTCGGTGGTCGAGATTTCCTGCTCGACGCTGGCGATGCGCCAGCCGGCAGGCATGTCGACGTTGCCGGCGTCCAGGTCGAGCTCGCCGGTCAGCAGGCCGAACAGCGAGGACTTGCCCGCGCCGTTCTTGCCCACGATGCCGACGCGCTCGCCGGGATGCACCACGAAATCCGCGCCATCGAGCAGCACCTTGGTGCCACGGCGCAGGGTCAATCCAGAAGCACGTATCACAGCGTCAGTTGCTCGCGCGTAAGGAGCAGGATCTGGTCGCTGGTTTGCGCCGTTTCCAGCCACACCGGATGCAGGTCAGGGAAGGCGGCCTCGAAATGATCGCGTTCGTGACCGATCTCGAGCACCAGCACGCCTTGCTCGCTCAGGTACCGCGGCGCCGCCTCTAGGATGCGGCGTACCAGGTCCATGCCGTCGGTGCCGCCGGCCAGCGCCAATGATGGCTCGTGGCGGTACTCGGGAGGCAGGGCATCCATCGACGCGCTGTTGACGTACGGCGGATTGCAGACGATGACGTCGTAGGCGCGCTCGGGGAGGCTGTCGAACAGATTGCTCGCGTGCAGCGTGACCTGGTCCTGCAGGCCGAAGTCGTCGACGTTGCGGCGCGCCACCTCGAGCGCGTCGGGCGACAGGTCGACGGCATCGACCTCGGCGTACGGAAATGCCAATGCGCTCAAGATGGCCAGGCAACCCGAGCCCGTGCACATGTCGAGCGCGTACTGCACTTCGTTGGCGTCTTGCACCCACGGCGACAGACCCTCGTCGAGCAGCTCCGCGATCGGCGAGCGCGGCACGATGACACGCGAATCGACGTAGAAACGGTGCCCGCGCAGCCAGGCTTCGTGCGTGAGATAGGCCGCCGGCACACGCTCGCTCACGCGGCGATCGATCAGGTCGAGCACGCGATCGCGCTCTTTGCTCAGCACGCGAGCATCGAGGAACGGGTCGAGCGTGTCGGGCGGCAGATGCAGGCCGTGCAGCACCAGATAGACGGCTTCGTCCCAGGCGTTGTCCGAACCATGCCCCAGCGCCACCTGAGCGGCGTTCAGGCGCGACACGCCATAACGGATCAGGTCGCGCAGGGTCTGGAGTTCTTGACGGTCAGTAGTGGCCATGTGCAATTCAACGCGCCAGCAGCAGGTTTTCCAGCGTGCGGCGATAAATGTTCTTCAGGGGTTCGAGGCTGGCGAGCTCGACGCGCTCATTGACCTTGTGGATCGTGGCATTGCCGGGCCCGAACTCAATGACCTGCGGGCAGATCTTGGCAATGAAGCGGCCGTCGGAGGTGCCGCCAGTGGTCGAGAGCTCGGCGGTCACGCCGGTTTCGGCGGCGATGGCCTGTACCAGGGCGTCGGTCAGCGATCCGCGCGGGGTCAGGAAGGGCTCGCCGCCCAGTTCCCATTCGAGGTCGTATTCCAGCCCATGCTTGTCGAGCACAGCGTGCACGCGTTCTTTCAGCGACTCGGGCGTGCTCGCCGTCGAGAAGCGGAAGTTGAACTGCGCCAGCGCCTCGCCCGGCACCACATTGGTGGCACCCGTGCCGGCGTTCAGGTTCGACACCTGGAAGGTCGTGGGCGGGAAGTACTCGTTGCCTTGGTCCCACTCGATGCCGACCAGCTCGGTGAGCGCCGGCGCGAACTGGTGCACCGGGTTGCGGGCCAGATGCGGGTAGGCCACGTGGCCCTGGATGCCCTTGATGGTCAACGCGCCCGAGAGCGAGCCGCGGCGGCCGTTCTTGCAGGTATCGCCGAGCACCGCGCCCGAGGTGGGCTCGCCGACGATGCAGTAATCGAGCGTCTCGCCGCGTTCGCGCAGCGCGTCGCAGACGATCACCGTGCCGTCGATGGCGGGACCTTCTTCATCAGAGGTGATCAGGAGGGCGATGGAGCCCTCATGATCGGGATGGGCCGCCACGAATTCTTCGGCCGCCACAACGAAGGCGGCGATCGAGCTCTTCATGTCGGCCGCCCCACGGCCGTACAGGAACCCGTCGCGCTCGGTCGGCACGAACGGATCGCTTTCCCATTTTTCACGCGGGCCCGGCGGGACCACGTCGGTGTGGCCGGCGAACACCGTCACGGGGCCGCGCGTGCCGCGCCGCGCCCAGAGGTTGGTGACGCCACCGCGCGCGATGGTCTCGCAGTTGAAGCCAACGCGCGTCAGCCGATCGGCGAGCAGCTTTTGGCAATCCACGTCGGCCGGCGTAACGGACGGGCGGGCGATCAGGTCTTTGACCAGTTCCAGTACGGCGTTGCTCATCAGGCCCTCAGCAGCTCATTGATGCTGGTCTTGGCGCGGGTTTGTGCATCCACGCGCTTGACGATGACGGCGCAAGCCAGGCTGTGCGAGCCGTCTTCGGAAGGCAGCGAGCCAGGGACCACGACCGAACCCGAGGGCACGCGGCCGTAGGTGATCTTGCCGGTGGCGCGGTCATAGATCTTGGTGCTTTGCGACAGGAACACGCCCATGGCCAACACCGAGTTCTCTTCGACCACCACGCCTTCCACGACTTCGGAGCGCGCGCCGATGAAGCAGTTGTCTTCGATGATGGTGGGGTTGGCCTGCAGCGGCTCGAGCACGCCGCCGATACCCACGCCACCCGACAGGTGGACGTTCTTGCCGATCTGGGCGCACGAGCCCACGGTTGCCCACGTGTCGACCATCGTGCCTTCGTCGACGTAGGCGCCGATGTTGACGTACGAGGGCATCAGCACCACGTTGCGGGCGATGAACGAACCGCGGCGGGCCACGGCCGGCGGCACCACGCGATAGCCGCCTGCCTTGAAGGCCGCTTCGCCATAGCCGGCGAACTTGGTCGGCACCTTGTCGTAGAACGTCAGCGGGTCGGCGCCCATGACTTCATTGTCGGACAGGCGGAACGACAGCAGCACGGCCTTCTTGATCCACTGGTGCACGGTCCATTGGTCGTTGATCTTCTCGGCCACACGCAGACGGCCCTGGTCGAGGGCGTCGATGGTGTGTTCGACAGCTTCACGCACGGCGGCGCTGGCGTCGGAGGGAGACAGGTTGGCCCGGTCGTCCCAGGCTTTTTCAATGGTGGTCTGGAGGTCGAGAGTCATGACGGCTCGGTGTTGAGTGGGTTGGTCAAGGGATCAGACGGAAGTCTGGACAAAATGCACGATGCGCTCGGCGGCCTGGACGCACTGGTCCAGCGGTGCCACGAGCGCGATGCGGATACGGCCGGCGCCGGGATTCACGCCACGCGTTTCACGCGCCAGGAAGCTGCCCGGCAGCACGGTAACACCGGTGCGCCCGTAAAGGTCGCGGGCGAAGGCCTGATCGCAGCCCGGCGTAGGCGCCCAGAGGTAGAACGAAGCCTGGGGCATGCGCACGTCGAGCACCCGCGCCAGGATCGGCGTGACGGCCTCGAACTTGGCGCGATAGAGGCGGCGATTCTCCTGGACGTGGGCCTCGTCATTCCAGGCGGCCACGCTGGCGGCCGCGAAGACGGGGCTCATGGCGCTGCCATGATAGGTACGGTAGAGAAGGAAGCGCGCCATCAGCGCGGCATCGCCCGCCACGAATCCAGAGCGCATGCCCGGGACGTTCGAGCGTTTGGACAGGCTTGAGAAGACGACGAGGTTTTTGTAGGTATCGCGGCCGAGCCGGCGCGCTGCCTGCAGGCCGCCCAGCGGGGCGTCGCCTTCGGCGAAGTAGATTTCCGAATAGCACTCGTCGGAGGCGATCACGAAACCAAAGCGGTCCGACAGCGCAAACAGCGTGCGCCAATCTTCGAGCGGCATCACGTTGCCTGCCGGATTGCCCGGGGTGCACACGAACACCAATCGCGTTTGGCGCCAGATGTCGTCCGTGACGGCGTTCCAGTCGGGATTGAAGTTGCGCGCCGGATCGGCGTTCACGTAAAAGGGCCGGGCGCCGGCGAGCACGGTGGCGCCCTCGTAGATCTGGTAGAACGGATTCGGGCAGACCACGAGCGAGTCGGCAGCGGGATCGATCACGGCCTGGGTGAAGGCGAAGAGGGCTTCGCGCGAACCCAGCACGGGCAGCACCTGCGTATCGGCGTCGGGCGCGGGGATGCTGTAGCGGCGCGCCAGCCATTGAGAGATCGCCTCACGCAGTGCCGGCGTGCCCTTGGTCGCGGGGTAAACCGACAGACCGCTCAGGTGCGCATTGATCGCATCGCCGACGAGGGCGGGCGTGGCATGCTTGGGCTCACCGATCGACAGATTGATGGGCGCGAGGCCGTCCGGTGGCGCGCCGGCCGAAGCCAGCAAACCACGAAGTTTTTCAAAGGGATAGGGATGCAGGGCATCGAGACGCGGATTCATAGCGCACGATTTTAACAAGCAAGCTACAATAGCGGGCTTGGCCTTTTGCGAAGGTGGCGAAATTGGTAGACGCACCAGGTTTAGGTCCTGACGCCGTAACAGGTGTGCGGGTTCGAGTCCCGCCCTTCGCACCAACCCCATTCATATGTTGCGCACGGCGTTGAATCGCCCGTGTCGCAAGCAGCCGGCGCCGGCACCCGCGGTGCAGTCAGGAGCCGGTTCAGCAGCGGCGATGCTGGCGGTCGTGATTCCCGCATTTCGCCTCTAGGCAATTCTTGCAGTCGTCGCTCGGGCGCTGCCATCGCCAGCTATCCCTCAGGCGGAGCCTGTTTCCGCCAACATTCCTCCAGCGGCTGCCCCCGCATCAGCACGCCCGACTTTCGGCAGTCGGCCCTGGTCTGCCCAACCTCTGCACCACGCGCTCGCAGCGCACTGACTGCCAGGCGTTCCGCTTGGATCGTGCGCACTGCGACTTAGTCATCGCGCAAACGGGCGAAGCTGACACCGCGCTGTAAGCAGGCATGCGGGTTGCTGCCCCGTCGACGTAACGAACTCGGGAGCCCTGGCATGCATTTGGTGATCATGGATTCGTCGGTCATCGTGGACCGTGTGCAGTATGTTTTTTCCACGGTGGGCGAGGCCCAGGCATTTGCGCTTTGCTTGAAATCAAGCCAATCAGTAGACGCGTGCCTGCAAGTGCACAACCCGGTGGCGGTTGTCGAGCCGTCCGCGTAAGATTCAGGGACGCAGCCACGCATCCAGGGAGCCTCGGTGCCCGCGAAGGTCCATATCAACGTGACACCGCTTGCCTCAGGCAAATACGTCGGACGCGTCAATATCAGCTTTGACCTCGGTGCTGGCCGGCAGGCCTGCTATTCCCACGCGACCCATCCTGAGCGCAGCGAGCCCGCGGCCCGCTTGCAGGCCGAGGCGCTGGTGCGCGATGCGGTCGAACACTTTGATCGACTGGGTTGGCAGCGCTCTCCCTGAGCGCGTCTCCCGCCGGGATCACGCGAGTACTAAAAAACGCCGGCTTGCGCCGGCGTTTTTGCGATCAGAACGTGCCCTGATCGCGCGGCTCCCCTGGAGGGGGATCGGTTGCCCGTTTGCTCAGTTCGCTCGGGGCGGATAGTCGAGCTCGCCAAAGGTGTACTGACCGTTCGCCTTGGCTTGAGCGAGCTCAGCGCTAACCTGCTCGCGCGATTTACCCGGTGCGCGGGAGATCTGGGTGGGAGGGTAGTCGTTTTCACCGAACGTATAGGTGCCGTCTTTCTTGGCCTGCGCCAATTCGGCGGAAATCTGAGCGCGTGTGGGGGCGTCGGTATTGACGTGACCATAGACGCCCTGGAAGGGGACGTTGTTCGGTTCGACGTTATCCGACGCATAGGCGCCGGCGCTCAGCACAGCCATGGACAGGAGCAGGGCACGGGTAAGGGTCTTCATGATATTCCTCCGATTCGCTTGGATCTGGGATCCGGACTCGGCGGGCCAGCCCCGTCGTAGTTCGTTGTTTGCTTCCCAATGACCGTATTCTGCGCGGAAGAGGATCTAGTAAAAACCCTGATATCTGCAAATGATTATCCCACTCTTGGTGTTAATGTCATGATTTAAAAAATACAAGCACTTTATATGGGATTGTCCGGGCGTTCGATGGCGGCGATTCAAGAGCCATCAAGACGGGTGCGATCGTCCGGATGAGCCAATAGCTCCAAAGAGGGTGCGCGGCGCGCCGGCGCGAGATGAGGGGCGCAACCCAGGCCACCGCCCAGGAGGCGCTTCATGCAGTCGCTCAGGTGCCCGGGCAATGCTGGGGCAACCGGTCCAATCCCTGCGACATCTGAATGAAAGAGGCCGGGGCGCCGTTGGCCGGGATGCGTACCACATAGATCGAATCGAAATCGCTGCCTCGCCAGGCAGGTACTGCGGCTGAAGGGCCCTGATGGCGATCGAGCAGCAGTCTGACTGCGTCAGCAAGATATTTGTGGTCCCACGCAACCACGACGGTGCGTCCGCGCAGGTCGCGCGCGTCGAGGGCGTCGGCCAGGCCTGTGGCATTGTCGTAGCCGATCTGGGCATGCACCGGAAGGCTGTACTGGACGGCCAGAGGTTCGACAGTCGCGAGGGGCCGCACGTAGCTGTAGGCCTGCCCGCTGTCTGTTTTCTGTACGGAAGGCGACGGTGCGAAGACGGCCTGCGGCGTTCCTACGCGTTGGGGCAAGCGCTGTACGAGCGCAATGGCACGATTCAGGCCGCGGCAATTCAGCTGTCCCAGCCCGGACACGGGCATCTCGGCATGCCGGATGAAGACCAGCGTCGTCGCGTCCGGGGCTGGCGCCAGGGCAGGCCCCTGATCCTTGAACCATGTCAACGACGCGCATCCTGTCATCAGGACGACGGCCGCGGTGCCGGTCAGAAAGGCGCCGCCTCGACGCAAGCGCTCAGCCTGCTTGCGCGATACGAACAGGGGCAGTGCAAGCGAAGACCGCGTGGGCATGAAGGCTGTGTCTGGCTCTGTAGGGGATATAGGGATCACTCGCGGGCTACGGGTGGGTGTAAGAACGCCCTGGGGGCGATAGGTACAGCCCATTCTGGGGCCGACATTCGAGACGGGGCAAGCCGTCTCGTCGCTTGAAAGGGAAAAACGCGGATCGGCGCGTGGGGAGGCGCAGGTCTGCTGCGGCCCAACTACGCAAATGCCCCGTTACAGAGGTGTTTTTCTGCAACACTCTTGTGTCCCCAAGAATTACACCGAGTTTTGCCCTTTGTCTGAAACATTTAGGGCCAGAGTGACTCGATAGAATAAATTTTGTATTTTGTATAGAAAATGGCGGTGCAGCGGTTGCACTGACCTAGTCTTCTTTTTTACTCGAGGATGGATCGATGGCAATGGCAAAGGCTCCCGCACGACTCCCGCTGGCCGTGACGCTCTCCCTGGCGACGGTGGCAACCACCGCCTGGATGGCGCCTGCGGCGCAGGCACAGCTGGTGACGCCAGCGCAAATTCGCGCCGAAATCAATCGACGTGGCGCTGAGGGTGTCGCGATGGGGCAGACCGGGTCGTTGCTTTTGCTTGAGTCGGAGTTGGGGGTAGCGGGCCAGCGTCAGGGTGAACTGCGCAACGGTGGCAGGGGCGGCTTGTGGGCACGGGGCGGCGGCAGCCGCTACAAGATCGACGGCGACGACGCCGGCAAGTTCGACAATGACGTCGAAGTGGGCGCCATCGGGGGCGACTACGGCTGGGATCTCTCCACCGGCAAGTTGTTTTTGGGCGCCTACGTGGGGCTGGGGCATGCCGATCAGGATGACAACGACATCATGAAAGGCAAAAGCCGCAGCCGTTACCTCGGCACGTATCTGACCTACGTCGACAATGGCGGCTTCTACGTCGACGCGGTCAGCAAGGTAGGCCGCATCGAGGATGAGGTCAAATTCGATCTGCCGCTCAATCTCGGTACCTACAAAGACGACGTCAAACACACCACGTACAGCGGCAGCGTGGAGTTGGGCTATCACTTGCAGCTCGAAGATCAGTGGTTCGTCGAGCCGCAACTGCAGGCGATCTACACGCGCAGCAGCCAGACGTCGGTGCAAGGCCGGGCGGGCGTGCGCGCCGGGCGTGACTTCCAGCTCAATGCCGGCACCACGCTGCGGCCCTATGCCACGGCGTCGTATCTGCATCAGTTCTCCAACGACGACACCATCAAGTTCGGCAATAGCACCTACGACGTCGAACTGCCCGGTGACCGCTGGCAATTGGGCGGCGGCGTGCAGCTGTCCTCAGGCGCGCATCGCGGTTTCGCGGATCTGCGCTACGGTCGCGGTGACATCGTCAAACGCGAGCTGACCTTGAACGTCGGCTACAGCTACCGTTTCTGAACGGGCGCGACCCCGGCCGCCTCGAACGCGGCGGGCCGGGGCCGATTGCACAGATCCATAAGCCTCCAGCACAGCCCTGCGAGCTCGGCGCGGGCGCCGCTGGTCCAGGCTCCCTGACACCCGCCCGCGCCTCGCGGCCGTGGTGGGCGCGGCAGGGCGCTGGCCGTGGGGCGGGAGCGGGGCATCCACGCCTTCCGGTGAGGGTGACGCATCTGGCGCGGCGGCAGAAGCCGCGGCCGGCAACTTCCCGCGCGTCCTCTATAATATTGTTCCGATCCCGCTGTGGTGCTGGCGCGGCGCGTGCGCCGATTGTCCCGCCCCTCTCCTCTTACCTATCCCGTGGATTACGAGCTGCTCTATTGGGCCATGGCCTCGATGGTTGCCCTGGCAGTGTTGAGCGGCTGGCTCAGTGGTCAGGCACGTGCCCTGGGCACGACGCTGCTGGGGGTGCTGGTATGGGCAGGGGTGGCCGCGGTGGTGGTTTGGGTGCTGACGCGCGACGGCGCGTTTGCGGAGCAGGCGCCGTTGCTGGCTATCGCAGCGGCACTGTTCTCGTTGGTAATCGGTGCTGCTTGCGCGTTGCTCGCGCGGCGCATCCGGGCGCGGCGCAGGCCGCTCTCATGAATTGACGCCGCTCTCAAGCGGCAAAGCAAGGAATCTCATCATGGAAATCAGCAGTCGCCAGGTTGGCGAGTTCGAAGGCGGCCTAAGCCTGGACACGACCATCGATGGCGCCGTGCTCGCCACGTACGTTGTACATGGTGCTCCGGATCTCGACGCGATCGCCGACTTCGTTCCCCCCGAGCGTGTGGGCGAGGGCGCGGCGATCCACGCAGCTTCGGTCGACAGCGTCGACGAAGCGCAAGCTCAGATCGACGAAGTGCTCGAAAACATCAATCCGGGCGACCTCGCCGTTTTCTTTTGCGCCGATGCAGATAGCTTCGGCGCGGCATTGGATCTTCTCGGTCTGCCGGTCGACTGACCCTCCCCTAAGCGCATAACACAGTTTAAATTTGCCCCATTTGATTATTAGTAAATGGGGCGCTTAGACGCGTCCATACAAATAATAAGCAAGCGGTTACCGCAGTTTCTATTTGTTGCACTATTGGTACGTAATTTTGAGGATTATGTTGACTTGGGAGAGGAACCTGACGATAGTGGCGGTACACGAGGTCAAGTGTTGCGAAGTTTGTTCAGTGCCGTGCCTTATCCGGCGACCGTTATTGTTCTGCTGTCCTCTCCTTGATTGAATCGTGGTCCCGGGCTTTTTTGCCCATAAATCTCTAGGAAATACAGTATGGAAACCGGCGTCGTTAAGTGGTTCAACGCAGAAAAAGGCTATGGCTTCATCACCCCGGAAGCGGGTGGCAAGGACCTGTTCGCCCACTTCTCCGAAATTCAAGCAAACGGCTTCAAGTCCCTGGAAGAGAACCAGCGCGTCAGCTTCGTGACGGCGATGGGTCCCAAGGGTCCGCAAGCCACCAAGATTCAGGTCCTGTAATTCACAGGTAACTGAACGCGAAAAGCCCCGCAAGGGGCTTTTTTCATTTCTGCGTGGGTGTTGCGTGGCGCCTGGGTGCTGTCACGCGAGGAGTCGACATGAGAGAGCTTTCCTTCGATGCGACCGCGGTGCCAGGCGCCCAGGAGATAGTGGGCTACTGGCGCGCGGCGGGGCCCGCCAAGTGGTTCGCACGTGATGATGCGTTCGATCAGGACTTTCGGTCGCGCTTCCTGGGGGCGCACTTTGCCGCCGCCCGTGGCGAGCTATCGGCTTGGGAGGAGACGCCGGATGGGGTGCTCGCGCTGATGGTGCTGCTCGACCAGTTCCCGCGCAATGCGTTCCGCGGCACCGGCCACATGTTCGCGACGGATGGGCTGGCTCTGGCCATCGCGCGCCGCGCGGTGGCGGCGGGCAGGGATCAGCTGATCGGTGCCGAACTACGGCACTTTATTTATTTGCCGTTTGAACATGCTGAAGATCTGGCGGCGCAAACTGAGTCGGTGTCATTAATGTCGGCACTCGACGCCGAGACATTGCGCTGGGCGATTATTCATCGCGATATTATTGTTCGGTTCGGGCGCTTTCCGCATCGCAACGCCAGCCTGGGACGCGAAAGCACGGTTGACGAACAGCGTTATCTCGCCGAAGGCGGATTTGCGGGCTGAATTCGGGTTTATACGGAGCCCAAGCGGGCGCGTGTTCGAAGGGGACGGGGCAGGTGTGGCGGCGCCGCCACCCTACTGTAGACGCGGGTCTCATGACATTGAAACAAAAAGTGTCAAATGTCGTGGATAACATGTCGTTTCCCGAAAGTTTGACCGTTGTTCCGCCGCACACCTAAACTGGGCTGGCGAGATCTTCAAGTCGTGTGGCGCTGGCTTCTGGCCGGCAGGTATCGTTGTCACCGTGTTCCCTTGATCATCTGGCGCTCCGCGATTCGTCGCTTTTTAGGCTCAAGGACTTACCATGGCAACCGGTATCGTTAAGTGGTTCAACGCAGAAAAAGGGTATGGCTTCATCATGCCCGATGACGGCAGCAAAGATCTGTTCGCTCATTACTCCGAGATCCGCAGCGAGGGCTACAAGTCGCTGCAGGAGAACCAGCGCGTGACTTTCGAGGTCGGTGAAGGCCCCAAAGGTCCGAGCGCCAAGAACATCAAGGTCGCGACCTGAGCGACCTCGGGGGCGTAGCGCCCTTCGCCCCATGTGAAAAGCCCCTTGAAAAAGGGGCTTTTTGCTTTTACTCGTGGCGCGTGCGGTGCCGCCAGGTGCATCGCACGCACCTCGTGCCGGCTCAGGCGTGGGGAGGGCGATGCAGGTGCGCGTTGGCGCCAGCGCCGTTGTTCGTCAGCTTGTCGACGTAGGCAATGCCGATCGCCGACAGAATGAACACCACGTGGATGATGGTTTGCCACATCACCCCGGTCTCGGTGAAGCGCGCGTTGGCGCCGCCGAGATTGCCGGCCTCGATGAAAGTGCGCAGCAGGTGGATCGACGAGATCCCGATGATCGCCATCGCGAGCTTCACCTTGAGCACGCTGGCATTCACGTGGCTGAGCCATTCGGGCTGGTCGGGATGACCCTCAAGGCGCAGTCGCGAGACAAAGGTTTCGTAGCCGCCCACGATCACCATGACCAGCAGGTTCGAGATCATGACCACGTCGATCAGACCGAGCACGATCAGCATGATCTCCATCTCGCCAAAGCTGTTGGTGTGCGAGACCAGATGCCACAGCTCTTTGAGGAACAGGAAGACATAGACGCCCTGCGCGACGATGAGGCCGAGATAAAGCGGCAGCTGCAGCCAGCGTGAGCTGAAAATGAGGGCGGGCAACAGGCCCAGGCGGGGTTGGCGAGGTTCGTTCATGAGGTAGGCGAGCTGTAAGTGGAATTGTTATGGGTGTAGCGGTGTCCGAGCGGGCGAAATTCTATCAACGCCAGACGACAACGGGGCTATCAGACCGTGACCATATGAGGCAGTTCCCACAGGCGCTTTTTCGGGGCCGGGAGGACGCTTGCGGTGGTTCTGCAACTTTCCGGTAAAATGGCCCGTTTAGCTCGTTTCGTTCTCCATTTCTCCCTCGTTACCCCTCGGAAAATAGGTCTTTTAATGCAGCCTGTGGTTGAAACCCTCTCCGGCCTCGAGCGCCGTATTGATCTGGCCGTCTCGGTCGCTGACGTCGAAAAGGAAGTCCAGGCGCAACTCAAGCGCGTGGCCCGCACCGCCAAGGTCCCCGGTTTCCGTCCCGGCAAGGCTCCGATGGCCATGATCGAGCGCACCCAGGGCCCGAGCATCCGCTACGACGTCATCAATAGCCAAGTCGGCCGTGCTTTCGAGCAAGCCGTCGAAGGCGCCAAGCTGCGCGTCGCCGGCATGCCGACCCTCGAGCCCAAGACCGAAGGCGTCGATGAAGGCACCCTGGCGTTCAGCGCCACCTTCGAGGTGTACCCCGAAGTCGCCGTGCCCGATCTGTCGACGCTCGCCGTGACCCGCTACGACACCGAAGTGTCCGACGCTGAAGTCGACAAGACGCTCGACGTTCTGCGCAAGCAACGCGCTACGTTCGAAACCCGCGAAGATCGTGCCTCGCAAGACGGCGATCGCGTCGTTCTGGATTTCGCCGGCAAGATCGATGGCGTGGCCTTCGAAGGCGGCACCGCCGAAAACTTCCCGTTCGTTCTGGGCCAGGGCCGCATGCTGCCCGAGTTCGAAGAAGCCGCTCGTGGCCTGAAGGCCGGCGAGACCAAGGTATTCCCGCTCAAGTTCCCCGACGACTACCAAGGCAAGGAAGTGGCCGGCAAGACCGCCGAGTTCACGATCACGATCAAGGAAGTGGCTGAGGGTGTGCTGCCCGAAGTCAACGCCGAGTTCGCCAAGTCGCTGGGTCAGGCCGACGCCGACGTCGAAAAGCTGAAGGCCGACATCCGCACCAACATCGAACGTGAAGTCAAAGTGCGCTCGCAAGGCCGCACCAAGACCAGCGTGATGGACGCGCTCGTCGAAGCCGCCAAGTTCGACGTGCCCAAGGCGCTCGTGAGCAACGACGTGCAAGGCCGTATCGCCGAAGCCCGTGAAGAGCTCAAGCAGCGTGGCGTGCCCAACGCCGAAAGCGTGCCGATGCCCGAAGAAATCTTCGCTGGCGAGTCCGAGCGCCGCGTGCGCCTGGGCCTGCTGGTCTCCGAGCTGGTCAAGCAGAACCAACTGCAAGCCAAGCCGGAGCAAGTGCGCGCCCGCATCGAAGAGTTCGCCCAGAACTACGAACAGCCCGCTCAGGTTGTCAGCTACTATCTGTCCGACCGCCAGCGCCGCGCCGAAATCGAAGCGATCGTGCTGGAAGACAACGTGGTGGCCCACGTGCTTGAAAAGGCCAAGGTTACCGACGAGAAGGTGGCCTTCGACCAGTTGATGGGGATGGCATAAATATGCAGCGTTTCACCGATTTCTATGCAGCGATGAATGGCGGCTCGTCCGTCACGCCGACCGGCCTGGGTTACATCCCCATGGTCATCGAGCAGTCGGGCCGCGGCGAGCGGGCCTACGACATCTACTCGCGCCTGCTGCGCGAGCGGCTGATCTTCCTGGTGGGCCCGGTCAACGATGCGACCGCCAACCTCGTGGTTGCTCAGTTGCTGTTCCTGGAATCGGAGAACCCTGACAAGGACATCTCGTTCTACATCAACTCGCCTGGCGGGTCGGTGTATGCCGGGATGGCCATCTACGACACCATGCAGTTCATCAAGCCCGATGTGTCGACGTTGTGCACGGGCTTGGCGGCGAGCATGGGTGCGTTTCTGCTGGCAGCCGGGAAGAAGGGCAAGCGGTTCTCGCTGCCCAATTCCCGCATCATGATTCACCAGCCGTCGGGCGGCGCCCAGGGGCAGGCCACGGACATCCAGATCCAGGCCCGCGAAATCCTGGACCTGCGCGAACGGCTGAACCGGATCCTGGCCGAGAATACCGGCCAGCCCGTGGAACGCATCGCCGTAGACACCGAGCGTGACAACTTCATGTCGGCTGCAGATGCGGTATCGTATGGTCTGGTAGACAAGGTTCTGGCCTCCCGCGCGGACGTGTAAATCACGCGCCCGCAGGGCCGCCCAGGCCCCTGTACTGCCGCCAGATTCGATAAGCGTTGAATGCGCACCCGCCGCCGTTGCGGCGGGTGTCCTCACCAGAGATACGAAACACTTATGCCTGACAAAAAGGGATCGGCAGACGCAAAAGTGCTGCATTGCTCTTTCTGCAACAAGAGCCAGCACGAAGTCCGCAAGCTGATCGCGGGTCCGTCCGTATTCATCTGCGATGAATGCATCGACCTGTGCAACGACATCATCCGCGAGGAGGCGCAAGCCACCGCGCGTGCGGCGATTCGTTCCGAGCTGCCCACCCCCGCTGAGATCAAGACCTTCCTGGACCAATACGTGATTGGCCAGACTTCGCCCAAGCGCATGCTTGCCGTAGCGGTGTACAACCACTACAAGCGCATCCGCCACGGCGAGATCAAGGGCGACGAGGTCGAGCTCTCCAAGAGCAACATCATGCTGATCGGGCCCACCGGCTCGGGCAAGACGCTGCTCGCGCAGACGCTGGCGCGCATGCTGAATGTGCCGTTCGTGATGGCCGACGCCACCACCTTGACCGAAGCCGGTTATGTAGGTGAGGACGTCGAGAACATCATCCAGAAGCTGCTGCAGAACTGCAATTACGATGTCGAAAAGGCGCAGCGCGCCATCATTTACATCGATGAGATCGACAAGATCTCGCGCAAGTCGGATAACCCCTCCATCACCCGCGACGTGTCGGGCGAGGGTGTTCAGCAGGCGCTGCTCAAGTTGATCGAAGGAACCGTCGCTTCGGTGCCCCCGCAGGGCGGCCGCAAGCATCCCAACCAGGATTTCGTCCAGGTCGACACCACCAACATCCTGTTCATCGTCGGCGGTGCTTTCGACGGGCTGGAAAAGGTGATTCGCGATCGCACCGAGAAATCCGGCATCGGCTTCTCGGCTTCCGTGCGGGCCAAGTCCGAACGCGGCGTCGGCGAGCTGTTCAGCGAAGTCGAGCCCGAGGATCTGATCAAGTTCGGTTTGATCCCCGAGCTGGTCGGCCGTCTGCCCGTGGTCGCCACGCTCGATGAACTCGACGAGGCCGCCTTGGTGCAGATCCTCACCGAGCCGAAGAACGCGCTGATCAAGCAGTTTCAGAAGCTGTTCGCCATGGAAGGCGCCGAGCTCGACGTGCGTCCGGATGCGTTGAAGGCGATTGCCCGCAAGGCGCTCAAGCGCAAGACCGGTGCACGCGGCCTGCGTTCGATCCTCGAGGGCTCGCTGCTCGACACCATGTACGACTTGCCCTCGCAGGGTAACGTCAGCCGTGTGGTGCTCGACGACGGTGCAATCGAAGGCAGCGGCAAACCGCTGTTGATCTACAACGACGAGAGCGCGGCTGCGGCCAAGCCCGGCGAATCGGAAGTGCGCGACGCCGCGGCCTGAGTGCCACTTCGTTGCCAGCAAGACCAAAAACCCGTCCTCGTGACGGGTTTTTTTCCTCCAACGATGGGATTGGATGCACTTGCGGCGGTAACCGAGTGGGGGCCGATGCAACGCGCAATTACAAGCACAGAGCACGGGTGTCGTGCAAGTAGGGTGGCGTCGCAGGGACGAGCGCGTAATCCGCGAGATACGCAATGAAAGATAAAAAAACCGGTCATTAACGGGTTTTTTTGCATTCGGAAAGGGTCTTGCCGCCTCCCACTTGAATTTTCGGCTATTGTTCCCATATCGGACGTAATCGACGTGAAAAGCCTTGGGCTTTCTGTCCCCCAAACGTCGCACACGAGGAACCTATCTATGTCTGCTAGCCAGACCCTGCCTTCCGACCCGATCGATCTGCCGCTCTTGCCGCTGCGTGATGTGGTGGTGTTCCCGCATATGGTCATCCCGCTGTTCGTGGGCCGCCCGCGTTCGATCCGAGCGCTCGAGGTGGCCATGGAAGCGGGCAAGAGCATCATGCTGGTGGCGCAAAAGTCTGCCGGCAAAGATGACCCCACTCCTGAAGACGTCTATGAGATCGGCTGCGTAGCCGGCATTCTGCAGATGCTGAAGCTGCCCGACGGCACCGTGAAGGTGCTGGTCGAGGGTACGCAGCGCGCCCGCATCGATAGCATCGAAGACGTCGACTCGCACTTCACCTGCCAGGTCACGCCCATCGAGCCCGACACCACCCAGGGGTCGGAGACCGAAGCGCTGCGCCGCGCCATCGTGGCTCAGTTCGAGCAGTACGTGAAGCTCAACAAGAAGATCCCGCCCGAAATCCTGACCTCGCTGGCCGGGATCGATGATGCCGGCCGCCTGGCCGACACCATTGCCGCGCACCTGCCGCTCAAGCTCGAGCAGAAGCAGAAGATGCTCGAGGTGGTGGTCACTTCCGAACGTCTCGAGGGTCTGCTCACGCAGCTCGAGACCGAGATTGACATTCTTCAGGTCGAGAAGCGGATTCGCGGCCGCGTGAAGAAGCAGATGGAGAAGAGTCAGCGCGATTACTACCTCAACGAACAGGTCAAGGCCATCCAGAAGGAGCTTGGCGAGGGCGAAGAGGGCGCTGATATCGAAGAGCTCGAAAAGAAAATCCTTGCGGCACATATGCCCAAGGAAGCGCGCAAGAAGGCCGACGCCGAGCTCAAGAAGCTCAAGCTGATGTCGCCGATGTCCGCCGAAGCGACGGTGGTGCGCAACTACATCGATACGCTCATCAATTTGCCGTGGCGCAAGAAGAGCAAGATCAATAACTCGCTGGCCAACGCCGAGACCGTGCTCGACAACGACCACTACGGTCTCGAAAAGGTCAAGGAACGCATCCTCGAGTATCTCGCCGTGCAGCAGCGCGTGGACAAGGTCAAGGCGCCGATCCTGTGTCTGGTCGGCCCTCCGGGCGTGGGCAAGACCTCGCTCGGCCAGTCGATCGCCAAAGCGACGAACCGCAAGTTCGTGCGCATGGCGCTGGGCGGCGTGCGGGACGAGGCCGAGATCCGTGGCCATCGTCGTACCTACATTGGCTCGATGCCCGGCAAGATCGTGCAGAATATGTCGAAGGTTGCCGTGCGCAATCCGCTGTTCCTGCTCGACGAAATCGACAAGCTCGGCATGGACTTCCGTGGCGATCCCTCGTCGGCGCTGCTCGAGGTGCTCGATCCCGAGCAGAACCATACGTTCCAGGATCACTACATCGAGGTGGATTTCGATCTGTCCGATGTGATGTTCGTGGCGACCAGCAATACGCTGAACATTCCGCCGGCGCTGCTTGATCGCATGGAAGTGATCCGCCTTTCGGGCTACACCGAAGAGGAAAAGATCCACATCGCCCGCGATCACCTGCTGCCCAAGCTTATGAAGAACAACGGTCTGCGTGAGAACGAGCTGACCGTCGACGAGAGCGCGCTGCAGGATATCGTGCGCTATTACACCCGCGAGGCAGGGGTGCGTGCGCTCGAGCGCGAAGTCGGCAAGATCTGCCGCAAGGTGGTCAAGCAGTTGCTGACCGAGAAAGACAAGGGCGAGGTGCGCGCCGATGGTCCCGTGACCGTCAGTGCGGCCAACCTCGACGACTACCTCGGCGTGCGCCGCTACACCTTCGGCATGGCTGAGAAGGAAAACCAGATTGGTCAGGTGACCGGCCTGGCCTGGACGGAAGTGGGGGGCGATCTGCTCACCATCGAAGTCGCCGATATGCCCGGCAAGGGTGTCATCCAGCGCACGGGCTCGCTCGGCGATGTGATGAAGGAATCGGTCGAGGCCGCCCGCACCGTGGTGCGCTCGCGTGCTCGCCGTCTGGGCTTCGCCGACAGCGTGTTCGAGAAGCACGACATGCACGTGCACGTGCCCGAAGGTGCGACGCCCAAGGACGGCCCGTCCGCCGGCATCGCAATCACGACGGCCATGGTGTCCGCGCTGTCGCGCATCCCGGTGCGTGCCGATGTGGCCATGACTGGCGAGATCACCCTGCGCGGCGAAGTGCTGCCCATCGGCGGTCTGAAGGAAAAGCTGTTGGCAGCGCACCGCGGTGGCATCAAGACCGTGCTGATTCCCGAAGAAAACGTGAAGGATCTCGCCGAGATTCCCGATAACGTGAAGAACTTCCTCGAGATCGTGCCGGTACGCTGGATCGACAAGGTGCTCGAGCTTGCACTCGAACGCCTGCCCGAGCCGCTGGCCGAAGAGGAGGCTTCCAAAGAGCCGCTGGTGGCCAAGCCCGTCGAAGCTGGCTCCACCGATCCGGTGATCAAGCACTGAAGTCCGGCCAGACTGCCCCGCATGCACGGGGCGACAAGGCCGATGAAAACGCCCGGACCCACGTGGTCCGGGCGTTTTTTTTCGCGCACGGGTTACGTGAATGCCGGCGCCGCGGCACCACGCTGAGCGCAGCCGCCGGCCCGAGCCATGCAGGTACCGCGGCGCGCGCGGCACGGCGGGCCGCGGCTGGGGCCGGCTTGAGGAGTGCGACCGCGCGGCCAGAGGGAGCGGCTCGTTTGCCGCTGCTGCAAGCCGTCGGTAAGCGAGCTTCTTCGTTGCGGTGCAGCAGCGCCGCTCACCTCTGGACCGTCGTCCAAATGGAATAGCGGCGTTTCCATTAATTCAATCAGGGCAGCTGCCTGCCTCTCTAGTATGGCTTCAGGTCACCGCAAAGACGGCAGACCAAAGACCAATAAAGGGAGACAGGCATGGATTCGGTATGGCAGGCTGCTCGTGAGGGCTGCCCGGACGAGGCCGGGCATGGCAAGGGCGCATGGATGTTTGCCGCGCGTAGCGAAAGACGCCTGTGCGGCTCACGCGGGCGCACAGGACGCTGGGTGTCAGGCGCGATGGTGCTGGCGTTTGCTTCTGGCGCCTTCGCGGCCCCGCCCGCATGGCCGCAGAAGCCCGTGTCTGTGGTGGTGGCGTTTTCGGCAGGCGGCACCACGGATATCCTGGCCCGCGAAATTGGCGCGTCCCTCACTCAGCGCTGGGGGCAGTCGGTGGTCGTGGAGAACAAGCCGGGGGCGAGCGGCAATATCGGCACGCAGGCAGTGGTCAATGCCGCGCCGGACGGCTATACGCTGCTGATCAATTCCATCGGGCCCATCGCCGTCAATCCGGCGCTCTATCGCAAGCTGCCGTTCGATCCGCAAAAGGATCTCAAGCCGGTCGTGCTGGTCGCCGACGTGCCCAATGTGCTGGTGGTGCATCCGTCGAGCAACGTCAAGACGCTTGCCGAACTGGTGCAGCGTATGAAGGCCAAACCTAACGGCTACAACTGCGCGTCGACCGGCGTGGGCACCGCTGCACATCTCTCGTGCGCCACGTTCGCCCAACAGGCAGGGGTGGAGGTCACGCATATTCCCTATAAAGGCGCTGATGCTCTCAACGATCTGTTGGGCGGGCGGGTTCAATTCATGTTTGCGACGATTCCATCCGTCATGGGGCACCTGCGTTCGGGCGCGCTCGTGCCGCTCGCCGTCTCGACGCAGCGTCGCTCGCCCAGCCTTCCCGACGTGCCGACGGTGGCTGAAAGCGGCTACCCGAAATTTGCGCTGGGATCGTGGTTCGGCTATTTCGTGCCGAAGCGAACACCGGATGACATCGTGGCGCGGATCAATGCCGACGTGAACGCGGTATTGGCCGAGCCTGTGATCAAGCAGAAGCTGCAGAGTGAAGGTGCGGAGGCCGTCGGCGGTACGCCGCAGCAGTTCGCGGACTATGTGCGTACCGAGACCGATAAATGGGGCAAGGTCGTCGAGCAATTGGGAGTGGCACTCGATTGAAGTCCCAGCGATATGTCGTGGTGAGCACGCGCGCGCTGGCGCCGGAGGTGGAAGCGCGCGCTCGCGAGCTCTTCGATTTTCGCGTGGCGCCCGATCCTGGCCAGGCTGTGCTGCGTGCGTCATTGCGCGACGCGCATGCCGTGATCGCGCGCGACGATCTCCCCGAGGACCTCTGCGCGATCGCCCCAGGGCTCATTATGGTGGCTCGGCATGGCGTGGGATTGGATGTGGTGCCGTTGGCCGCCTGTACGGCGCATGGCGTGCTGGTCAGCAACGTGCCTGGGGGAAACGCGCGGAGCGTGGCGGAGTTCGCGGTCATGCGGATGCTGATGCTCGCGCGCGCGCAATCGCGCATCGACGCGGCGATGCGCGAGGCGGGGTGGGAAGCCACGCGCCGACAGTACTCCGGCCAGGCGCTGGATTTGCACGGGCGTCGGGCCGGCATACTGGGCTATGGCGCAATCGCCGCCGCGCTGGCCCCGATCCTGCATTTCGGCTTCGGGATGGAGGTTTGGGTGAGTACGCGGGATCCCGGTCTTCTGCCGGCCTGGATCGTGCCCGCAACGAGAGAGGCGCTGGCACGCGAATGTCAGTTCGTCTTGCCTTGTGTGGCGCTCAACGCGCAGACGCGTGGTCTCGTCGACGCTGCATTTCTGAAGATCATGCGGCCCGACGCGTGGCTGATCAATGTGTCTCGTGGCGAGGTCATCGATCAGGATGCGTTGCTTGCGCGGCTGCGCGGAGGGCAGCTGGCCGGCGCCGCGCTCGACGTCGTGCGCGAGCGGTGTCTCGAGCCGGATCACCCCCTGCTGAAACTCCCCAATGTTCTCATCTCGCCCCACCTGGCGGGCCACACTGCCGACGCGAATCTGCGCAATGGCATGAGCGCGCTGGATAGCCTGGAAACGATGTTGCGTCGTGGTGAGCGCCCGCTGCTTGCGGTGAATGCCGACGAGGCATGGCCGGCGGCGCATGCGAGATGGCAGGCAGGGCAATGAATCACCCTTCAGTCGCACGGCGTTAAAAAACCCGAGGCCCGCGCGATGCGCGGGCCTCGGGTTATACAGAGCGAAGCAGGGTAGGCGCGCGTGGTGAGGTGCGCTGCATGCAGCCTAATGCAATGCCTGCGTGCGGATGAGACCGACCGCGATGCCTTCGAGGGCGAACTCGTCGTCGCGGCCGACAATGATGGGGCTGAAGTCGGGGTTTTCGGGTAAGAGCTCGATGCGGCCGTTCTGGCGCTGCAGGCGCTTGACCGTGACTTCGTCGCCCAGGCGCGCCACCACGATCTGGCCGTTGCGGGCCTCGGAGGCGCGCTTCACGGCGAGCAGGTCGCCTTCGAGGATGCCGACGTCGCGCATGCTCATGCCGCGCACCTTCAGCAAATAATCGGGTGTCTGGGCGAAGAGGCCAGGATCAACGCCGACCTCGCGTTCGACGTGCTCGGCGGCCAGGATGGGGCTGCCCGCGGCCACGCGACCGACCAGCGGCAGCAGCAGCTGCGACAGGCTGGGAATCGGCAACATCGGCTGGCGTGCGCCCGCATCGGGCTCGGGGTCTTTGAGGCGTATGCCGCGGGACGCGCCTGCGGTGAGCTCGATCGCGCCCTTGCGGGCCAGCGCCTTGAGGTGATCCTCGGCAGCGTTGGGCGAGCGGAACCCCAATGCCTGCGCGATCTCGGCGCGCGTGGGCGGAAAACCGGTGCGAGCGACGGTTTGCCGGATGAGGTTGAGGATTTCCTGCTGGCGTTCCGTGAGTTTCGTGGCCATGGCGATGATCCGCCAGATGCGGACTGTATGTATATACAGCGTGATTCTGGGGGACGATACCGAAAAAAGCAAGTGCACGGGACGGACGCCCAAACAAAAGCCCACCGCGAACGGTGGGCTTCTGAGCGTCGACCCGCCGAAGCGGGTAGTCGAGATGCGCGGCGCAGCCTTACTTCAGCACGGCGGCAATGGCGCGGGCCGCGACGTCGATGTTGCGGCTGTTGAGCGCGGCCACGCAGATGCGGCCGCTCGACACAGCGTAGACGCCGTGCTCTTCGCGCAGACGATCGACTTGCGCCGTGGTCAGGCCGGAATACGAGAACATGCCACGCTGGCGCAGCACGAAGCTGAAGTCCTGGGTGGCGCCCGCTTCGGCGATCTTGGCGACCAACTGCTTGCGCATTTCGCGGATGCGGTCGCGCATGCCGGCGAGCTCCTGCTTCCATTCGGCCAGCAGCTCGGGCGTGTTCAGTACGGTCGAGACGACGGTGCCGCCATGGGTGGGCGGGTTGGAGTAGTTGGTGCGGATGACGCGCTTGAGCTGGCTCAGCACGCGAGTGGCTTCGTCCTTGTTGCCGGCGATCACGGTCAGGGCGCCGACGCGCTCGCCGTACAGCGAGAACGACTTGGAGAACGACGAGCTCACGAACATGGTGAGGCCCAGGTCGGCGAACAGACGCACCACGGAGGCGTCCTGTTCGAGGTCTTCACCGAAGCCCTGATAAGCGATGTCCAGGAAAGGTACCAGGTTGCGCGCCTTCACCACGTCTGCGATCTGCTTCCACTGCTCGGCGGTCGGATCCACGCCGGTGGGGTTGTGGCAGCACGCGTGCAGCACGACGATGGTCTTTTCGGGGGCGGCCTGCAGGCCGGCCAGCATGGCGTCGAAATTCAGGCCGCGGGTGCTGGCGTCGTAGTAGGGGTAGGTGCCGACAGTGAAACCGGCGCGCTCGAACAGCGCGCGGTGGTTTTCCCAGCTCGGGTCGCTGATCAGCACTTGCGATTGCGGCAGCAGCTGACGCAGGAAGTCGGCGCCGATCTTGAGCGCGCCCGTGCCACCCAATGCCTGGGTGGTCAGCACGCGGCCTTCGGCGGCGAGCTTGGAGTCGTTGCCGAGCAGCAGCGCCTGAGCACCCTTGTTGTAGCCGGCGATGCCTTCGATCGGCAGGTAGCCACGGGCGGCGGCTGCCTCGATGCGGGCGAACTCGGCCTTGCGGACGGCGCCCAGCAAGGGGATGCGTCCCTCATCATCGTAGTACACGCCCACGCCCAGGTTGACTTTACCGGGGCGGGTGTCGGCGTTGTACTGCTCGTTCAGGCCAAGAATGGGGTCGCGCGGCGCGAGTTCGACGGAATCGAAAAGGGTGCTCATGGGACAAGATTGAGTGGGATGGACGCACACCGAGGTGCTATGGATAATGGGGGGTTTACCCTCAAGGACAGTCTAGCATGACCGCTCCTGGATACGTCGATTTCCCGAACAGCCCCTTTCAGCTCTACCAACCGTATCCGCCCGCGGGCGATCAGCCGGGCGCGATCGAGGGATTGGTGCAGGGGGTCGAAGACGGCCTGATGTACCAGACCTTGCTGGGTGTGACGGGCTCGGGCAAGACCTACACGATGGCCAACGTGATCGCGCGTCTGGGCCGTCCGGCGCTGGTGCTTGCGCCCAACAAAACCCTCGCCGCGCAGCTCTACGCCGAGATGCGCGAGTTCTTTCCGAAGAACGCCGTCGAGTACTTCGTGTCGTACTACGACTATTACCAGCCCGAGGCCTACGTCCCCACGCGCGATCTCTTTATCGAGAAAGACTCCTCGATCAACGAGCACATCGAGCAGATGCGGCTCTCGGCCACCAAGAGCCTGCTCGAGCGCCGCGATACGGTGATCGTGGGGACCGTGTCGTGTATCTACGGTATCGGCAACCCCGGCGATTATCACGCCATGGTGCTGATCTTGCGCGCGGGCGACCGCGTCTCGCGGCGCGAGGTGTTGGCACGCCTGGTCGCGATGCAGTACACGCGCAACGATGCGGATTTCACGCGCGGCGCCTTCCGCGTGCGCGGCGAGACCATCGATATCTTCCCGGCCGAGAGCCCGGAACTGGCCCTGCGCGTCACGTTGTTCGACGACGAGATCGAGACGCTGGAGTTGTTCGACCCGCTGACCGGCAAGGTCCGGCAAAAGGTGCCGCGCTTTACGGTTTACCCGGGCTCGCATTATGTGACGCCGCGCGAGACCGTATTGCGTGCCATCGAGACCATCAAGGAAGAGCTGCGTGAGCGCCTGGCGTTCTTCACGCGAGAGGGCAAGCTGGTGGAAGCGCAGCGTCTGGAGCAGCGCACGCGCTTCGACCTCGAAATGCTCCAGGAGCTGGGCTTCTGCAAGGGCATCGAAAACTACTCACGGCATCTGTCGGGCGCGGCGCCGGGTGAGCCGCCACCTACGCTGATCGATTATCTGCCCGCGGATGCGCTGATGTTCATCGACGAAAGTCACGTGACCATCGGCCAGTTGGGTGGCATGTTCCGCGGCGACCGCGCGCGCAAAGACACGCTCGTGCAATATGGGTTTCGGCTGCCGTCGGCGCTCGACAATCGGCCTCTGCAGCTCGAAGAATTCGAGGCGCGCATGCGTCAGTGCACCTTCGTTTCGGCCACGCCGGCGGCGTATGAAAAAGAGCACGCCGACAACGTCGTCGAGCAGGTGGTGCGGCCCACCGGCCTCGTCGATCCTATCGTTGAGATCCGCCCGGCGCACAGCCAGGTCGATGACTTGCTCGGCGAAATCCGCACTCGTGTGGAAGCTCAGGAGCGCGTGCTGGTCACCACGCTGACCAAGCGCATGGCGGAAGACCTGACCGACTACCTGAGCGAGCATGGCGTCAAGGTGCGCTATCTGCACTCCGACATCGATACGGTAGAGCGCGTCGAGATCATTCGCGATCTGCGATTGGGGACCTTCGACGTGCTGGTCGGGATCAACCTCTTGCGCGAAGGCCTGGACATTCCCGAAGTGTCGCTGGTGGCGATTCTGGATGCCGACAAAGAGGGCTTCCTGCGTTCGGAGCGCAGCCTGATCCAGACCATCGGACGTGCGGCGCGCAACCTCAACGGGCGCGCGATCCTGTATGCCGATCGCGTGACGGATTCGATGCGCCGCGCCATCGACGAGACCGAGCGCCGCCGCACCAAGCAGCTCGAACATAACGCCGCGCATGGCATTACGGCGCGGGGTGTGAGCAAGGCGGTGCGTGAACTGATCGATGGGGTGGTGGCCCCTGCGGGACACGACATGCTCGAGGACGCCGTGCCGGCTGCTCTGCTCACCGACGAGAAGGCACTCGCGCGCGAGATCAAGCGTCTGGAGAAGCTCATGATCGATCACGCTCGCAACCTCGAGTTCGAGCAGGCCGCCGCGGCGCGCGACGCACTCAACGCACTGAAGAATCGCGTGTTGCTCAACGGCGCCTGAGGTCATTCACGCTCGGTGCCGGCGGTCCGCCCGCCGGCATCCGGCGCGCGCTATCGCGGGCGCGAGGCGGCCTGGCGCCCGGGCAGGCCGGAGCTAGCGGCGTGGTTGAATTGTGGTGTGGTGGCCTCATTTATTGCTGACGTTAAGCTGAATTTTGGCCTCGGAGACCTCTTTCAGGGCGTCGCGTCGGGACCCGCCAGCCCGTTTGAAAAACGGGGTCGGTTTTCATTCAGCTTTCATCTCAATGAATGCGGCTAAGTCGTTGTTAATTATCGAGAAATTATTGATTTCGCACGGCCGTACATACGGCCGTGATACGCAAAAAAAGCTTGCTAAATTCCGGGTTTTCCCGCAGACTTGACACCATGATGACCAAGGTACTTTTCGTTTGCATGGGCAACATCTGCCGCTCGCCGAGCGCAGAGGGTGTGTTCCGCCATCTGGTGAGCGACGCCGGACTGGCCGACGTCGTGCGGATCGACTCCGCCGCCACGCATGCCTTCCATATCGGCGAAGCCCCGGATGCCCGGGCCCAGGCTGCTGCCCGCAAGCGCGGCTATGACATCTCCCAATGCGAAGCGCGTCAGGTGACCGCGGAAGACTTCCGTGATTCCGACCTGATCCTCGCCATGGACTGGGACAACCTGTCTGCTTTGCAGCAGCAGTGCCCCAAGGCCTATCAGCACAAGTTGATGTTGTTGATGCGCTTTGCCAATGAATTCGAAGAAGCCACCGTGCCCGATCCGTACTACGGCGGCCCCGAGGGTTTCGGCAAGGTTCTCGACTACCTCGAAGACGCCTGTCAGGGTGTTCTGGAGCTGGTGCGCAAGCGCGCCACTCAATACCAGGCTGCCTGAGACCAGCCGCTCGAGCGTCAACGGACGCCGTAGCGGCTGTAGGTAGGGGCTGCATGGGTGCGGAATGGGCAATGGGCGAGCTGGCCCGCTCATCGAGTCCCCCGCCGAACCCGTCTCTCGCTCAGATATCAGACCGGACGCTTCCCCGCAGTCGTGGCGGGGGCATGAGCGAGGCGGGGCAGGCGTGGCAGCCACGGGTCTCGTCATAGGTAGACATACGAACCGCGCTCTGGGCGCGGTTTTTTCCGACTGAGATACCTAGCGATTTACTCGGGAATTTGCTATACTTGAGGCAATTACTCAAGTATTCGCTCTCCCGCCGTCCACGCATCAGTCTCGAGTGGCCCGGGTGTTCAACGGATTCACAGGAAACCTACCATGCGGTTAACCACCAAGGGGCGTTTCGCCGTGACTGCCATGATCGATCTGGCTATGCGGCAGCATAGCGGCCCGGTCACTCTCGCGGCGATCAGCCAGCGCCAGAATATTTCCCTCTCCTATCTGGAACAGCTGTTCGGCAAGCTGCGCCGCCACGAACTCGTGGACAGCGTGCGCGGCCCGGGCGGCGGCTACTCGCTTGCGCGCTTGGCGCGCAACGTTACGGTGGCCGACATCATCTTCGCCGTCGACGAGCCGCTCGATGCCACCAGCTGTGGTGGCAAGCGCGACTGCACCAGCGGCAATGACGGCAAGCCTGGCAAGTGCATGACGCACGAACTGTGGGCCACCCTTAATCGCAAGATGGTCGATTACCTGGATTCCGTTTCGCTGCAGGATCTCGTCGACCAACAACGCGTGCGGCAGCTGCAGGAAGCCAACAATCAAGCACAGGGCTGTTCGGTGCGGGTCAACCGTGTGGGGGCCGGCGCCAATGCCGCCAATGCGCCCAGTACCACCGTCGCCGCCAACGCCACCGTATAAGCAGGAGTAGTACCCCATGAGCAACCGTCCCATCTACCTCGATTATTCCGCGACCACGCCGGTCGATCCGCGCGTCGTCGAAAAAATGATTCCGTGGCTCTACGACAATTTCGGCAACCCGGCATCGCGTAGCCATGCGTTCGGCTGGGATGCCGAAGAAGCGGTCGAGAAGGCGCGTGAAGAAGTGGCGAAGCTGGTCAACGCCGATCCGCGCGAAATCATCTGGACTTCCGGCGCCACCGAATCCGACAACCTTGCGATCAAGGGCGCGGCCAATTTCTACGCCGAGCGTGGCAAGCACATCATCACGGTGAAAACCGAGCACAAGGCGGTGCTGGATACCTGTCGCGAGCTCGAGCGCCAAGGCTTCGAGGTGACGTACCTCGACGTGAAAGACGACGGTCTGCTGGACCTCGAGGTATTCAAGCAGGCGCTGCGTCCGGACACCATTCTGGTGTCGGTGATGATGGTCAACAATGAAATCGGTGTCATCCAGGACATCGAGACCATTGGCGAGATCTGCCGCGAGAAGGGCATTATTTTCCACGTCGATGCCGCGCAGGCCACTGGCAAAGTCGAGATCGATCTGCAAAAGCTCAAGGTCGACCTGATGGCGTTCTCGGCGCACAAGACCTACGGGCCCAAGGGCATCGGTGCACTGTATGTTCGCCGCAAGCCGCGCATCCGTATCGAGGCGCAGATGCATGGCGGTGGTCATGAGCGTGGTTTCCGCTCGGGTACGCTGGCCACGCACCAGATCGTGGGCATGGGCGAAGCGTTCCGTATCGCGCGCGAAGAAATGGGCACCGAGAATGAGCGCGTGCGCATGCTGCGCGATCGTCTGCTGGCCGGTCTGTCGCAGGTCGAAGAAACGTACGTGAACGGCGACATGGAGCACCGTGTGCCGCACAACCTGAACATCAGCTTCAACTACGTCGAAGGCGAGTCCCTGATCATGGCGATCAAGGAACTGGCCGTGTCGAGCGGTTCGGCCTGCACCTCGGCGAGCCTGGAGCCGTCGTACGTGCTGCGCGCACTGGGGCGTAACGACGAGCTCGCGCATAGCTCGATCCGCTTTACGCTGGGCCGCTTCACCACCCAGGAAGAAGTCGACTTCACGATCGAGCTGCTCAAGAGCCGCGTCGGCAAGCTGCGCGACATGTCGCCGCTGTGGGAGATGGCCCAGGAAGGCATCGACCTCAACAGCGTGCAGTGGGCGGCGCACTGAGCGCGGCCTGTCCGCGAGACAGCAGAACTACAGAATTCGGAGAAACATCATGGCATACAGCACCAAGGTCCTGGACCACTACGAAAATCCCCGCAACGTGGGCTCGTTCGACAAGGGCGACGAGTCGATCGGCACCGGCATGGTCGGCGCGCCTGCCTGTGGCGACGTGATGAAGCTGCAGATCAAGGTGAGCGAATCGGGCGTGATCGAAGACGCGCGCTTCAAGACCTATGGTTGCGGTTCGGCGATCGCCTCGAGCTCGCTGGTCACCGAGTGGGTGAAGGGCAAGACGCTCGACGAAGCGCTCAACATCCGCAACACCCAGATCGCTGAAGAGCTGGCCCTGCCGCCCGTCAAGATCCACTGCTCGATCCTGGCTGAAGACGCCATCAAGGCCGCCGTGCTGGATTACAAGACGAAGCACGGCGCCACCGAGGCCGTGGCGGCAGACTGACATGGCCGTTACGCTGACCCAACAGGCGGCCAACCATATCGGCCGCTATCTGCAAAAGCGCGGCAAGGGTATCGGGCTGCGGCTGGGCGTGCGCACGACCGGGTGTTCCGGCATGGCGTACAAGCTTGAGTATGTCGATGAAGTGCAGGCTGAAGACCAGGTCTTCGAGAGTTTCGGCGTGAAGGTCTTCGTCGATCCCAAGAGCATGCCCTATATCGATGGCACCGAGCTGGACTACGCCCGTGAAGGCCTGAACGAGGGCTTCAAGTTCCAGAACCCCAACGAGAAGGCGAGCTGCGGTTGCGGCGAGTCGTTCACGGTGTAATGGCCGCGGACGACCATTTCAGCCTCTTCGGGTTGCCGGCGCGCTATGCGCTCGACGATGCCGCATTGGAGCATGCGTGGCGCGCGGTCGCGGCGCAGGTGCACCCCGACCGCTACGCGACCGCCAGCGCGCCCGAGCGACGCGTGGCCATGCAATGGGCCGCGCGCGCCAACGAGGCGTACCGGCAGTTGCGCGACCCGTTGTTGCGCGCTCGTTATTTGTGCGAGCAGGCCGGCATCGATCTGCAGACCGAGAGCAACACCGCCATGGACGCCGCATTTCTGATGCAGCAGATGGAGTGGCGCGAGATGCTCGACGATGCGCGGCACGATCCGGCGGTGGCCGCCTCGCTCGACAGCGAGCTGGGCGAGGCCCGGGCGCGGATGCGCGCCACGCTGACCGATCTGCTCGACGAGAAGCGCGACTTCGCGACTGCGGGTGTGCGGGTGCGTGAATGGATGTTCATCGAGAAAATCGCCCAGGAGCTGGCCGCCGCGCGTCCGCTCGCCTGAGGCACGCGCCAGTCCGGATGCGTGCCGCCAGCGCGGCGGCCGATCCGGCCCGGCCTCAACCCTTTCCACAGAATCATGGCTTTATTGCAGATTTCAGAACCGGGTGAGTCGCCCGCGCCGCACCAGCGCAAGCTGGCGGTGGGCATCGACCTGGGCACGACCAATTCGCTGGTGGCATCGGTGCGCAGCAGCGTGGCCGAGGTGCTGTTGGACGAAGCCGGCCACGCCTTGCTGCCGTCCGCGGTGCACTATCGCGAGGACGGTGGCGCGACCACGGGCCGCGGCGCGTTGCCGCAACAGACCCAGGATCCGCAAAATACGATCGTCTCGGTCAAGCGCTTCATGGGCCGCTCGGCTGCGGATGCGCGCGCCAGTGGGGCACCGTACGAATTTGTGGATGCGCCGGGTATGGTGCGTCTGCGTACGCGCCAGGGCGACCTGAGTCCGGTGGAAGTGTCGGCGCAAATTCTGGCCGTACTGCGCCAACGCGCTGAGGATGTGCTGGGCGACGATCTCGTGGGTGCCGTGATCACGGTGCCCGCCTATTTCGATGATGCCCAGCGCCAGGCCACGCGCGATGCCGCGCGGTTGGCCGGTCTCAATGTGCTGCGCCTGCTCAACGAGCCCACGGCTGCCGCGATCGCCTATGGCCTGGATCAGGCCGCCGAGGGCGTCTACGCGGTCTACGACCTGGGCGGCGGCACATTCGATATTTCGATTCTGCGCCTGACCAAGGGCGTGTTCGAGGTGATTGCCACGGGCGGCGATACGGCGCTGGGCGGCGATGATTTCGACTCGCTGATCGCCGCGCAGGTCATCCAGACACAATCGCTGGGCGAACTGTCGCTGGGCGAGCGCCGTGCCCTGCTCGTGGCCGCGCGCCAGGCCCGCGAGGCCCTGACCGACAGCGAGAATGCCACCCTGGCCTTCGGCCGTGCCGATGGCACCGAGGTCACACAGTCGCTGTCGCGCGCGGAGTTCGACGCGTGGGCGCAGCCCCTTGTGGGCCGCACGCTGGACGCCGCGCGCCGTGCGCTGCGCGATGCCAACCTGGCGGTCGGCGATGTCCAGGGCGTGGTGATGGTGGGCGGCGCAACGCGCATGCCGGTGATCCGTCAGGCGGTCGGTGCGTTGTTCGGTACCGAGCCGCTGGTCAATCTCGATCCCGATCAAGTGGTGGCGTTGGGCGCCGCGCTGCAGGCCAATCTGCTGGCTGGCAACCGCGCGCCGGGCGAAGACTGGCTGCTGCTGGACGTGACCCCGCTGTCGCTGGGCCTCGAAACCATGGGCGGGCTGGTTGAGCGGGTGATCCCGCGCAACAGCACCATCCCGGTGGCACGTGCGCAGGAGTTTACGACCTTCAAGGACGGCCAGAGCGCGATGAGCGTGCACGTTGTGCAGGGCGAGCGCGATCTGGTGTCCGATTGCCGATCGCTCGCGCGTTTCGAGCTGCGTGGCATTCCGCCCATGGTGGCAGGGGCCGCCCGTATCCGAGTGACCTTCCAGGTCGATGCCGATGGGCTGCTGAGCGTGACCGCACGCGAGCAGAGCACGGGCATCGAGGCCGCCGTGACGGTCAAGCCTTCGTATGGGCTCTCGGATGACGAGATCACCCGCATGCTGTCCGAAGGTGTGTCGCAAGCCGATGCGGATGCGCGCGCCCGCATGCTGCGCGAACAACAGGTCGAGGCCAGCCAGCTGGTCGAGTCCGTGGGCGCGGCACTGGCCGCCGACGGCGATCTGCTGGACGCCGATGAGCGGGCGCGGGTGGATGAGGCGCTCGCTGGCGCCGCCGCTGCGCGTGACGCGACCGACGTGGACGCCGTGCGCGCCGCGGTGCAAGCCCTTTCCGACGCGACCGAGGACTTCGCGGCCCGCCGCATGGATCGCAGCATCCGCAATGCGCTGTCCGGCCGCAAACTCGACGAACTCGCCTGATATCCGTTATGCCGAAACTGACTGTATTGCCCCATCCCGAGATCTGCCCCGCAGGCGCCGTGATTGACGACGCGCCGGTGGGCAAGTCGATTTGCCGCGTGCTGCTCGATCACGATATCGATATCGATCACGCGTGTGAGCTTTCCTGTGCCTGCACCACGTGCCATGTGATCGTGCGCCAAGGCTTCGGTTCGCTCGAAGACGCCACGGACTCCGAAGAGGATCTGCTCGACAAGGCCTGGGGCCTGACCTCCACCTCGCGTCTGTCGTGCCAGGCCATCATCGCCGATGCGGACCTGACCGTGGAGATCCCCAAGTACACGATCAATCACGCCAAGGAAGATCACTGAGATGAAGTGGGTCGACACTTACGAGATTGCCACGGCATTGGCCGACACCTATCCGGATGTGGATCCCACCACGGTGCGGTTCACGCAGCTGCGCGCCTGGATACTCGAACTGCCGGGCTTCGATGACGATCCCGCGCACAGCGGCGAGAAGATCCTCGAGGCCATCCAGCAGGCCTGGATCGACGAAGCCGACTGAGCAGACCCTGCCCGCGAAGCCCCGCCACTGGCGGGGCTTCGCGTATGTGGTGCAGGCCGAACGACAGGGCGGCGATGCGGCCGAGGCGGTTTGGCCGATGACCTGGGATGCCCGAGACGGCATGGGGTGGCTTGTATTCCCGCATTCAGGGAGCGCGGCCCGCGTCCGCACGCTGTCATTGGTGTAGCGGTATCATCGACGGGCATGCGCTCCTGCTTGCAACCGTGCGGCCCGGCGCTGGCCTCCTGATATCGTGCACTGTCCATGACCGCTCCTCGACTGCGCTTTGGCCTCGCGGCCAATCGACTCCACCATGAAACGCCCGATGCGGCGCTCTTCACCTGGCTGCGCGCGTGTTCGGCCACGATCCGCGAGATGGGCATCCAGCTCCATACCGTGGGCCGCACGCACGATGCGATCGTGCGCGAGGGCATGTTGCAGGGCTATAACGGCCTGATCCGGTATCCCTACGGCCGCGAGGGCGGGCTGATGAAGCTGGTGGCCCGCGTGACCGAGGGGCGTGACGGCGAAGCGCCGTTCGATGGTGCCATCTATCTGATCGACCCGGTCGATCCGTCCTCGATCTTTCCGGAGGCGCTCGCGCTAAAGCGTCAATGCATCACGCACGGACGCCCCTTTATCTCGACGCTCGCCGGCGCCATCGAATGGATCGAGGTGGAGCGCGTGCTGGCCGGCCTCACCCCTGATCCGGCGTTGTCGCGCAACTTCGACTTTACCGGCCAGACGCTCGCCCTGATCGCGCACGATGCGCTCAAGGACGAGATGGTTGCGTTCGCAGACGAGTACTTCGACGTGCTGTCGCAGTTTTCGCGGCGGGTGGCCACGGGCACGACGGGCGGACGGCTGAATGAGTTGGCCTGGTCGCGTGGGTGGCCTCAGGACAAGCCCTGGGTGCACCGCTATCTGAGCGGCCCGCTGGGCGGGGATGCGCAGATCGCCGAGCTCGTCCTCGAACACCAATGCCAGCGTGTGATCTTCTTCGAGGATCCGCACGTCGCGCGGCAGCACGAAGCCGATATCCAGCTCCTGGAGCGCGCTGTGCGCGTGGTGACGGGGTCGGCGGCGTGCGCCACGTCACCGACGGTGGCGCGCCGATGGGCGGGCGCCGTGCGCGCGCGCGCCGCGGCCTGAGCGCCCACCCGCCGATCGCGGAGCGGCCTGGTACTGCCTGGCCGCTTGACCACGTGGCCGTCGATTGAATTATTGGCCCGTGAAGCGCGCGGGCCGTTTTTCGCGGAACGCGCGCACGCCTTCCGCGAAATCCGCACTGCCCGCATTCGCCAGAAAGCACGCCGATTCATCGCCGAGCTGCGTTTCCAGTGGCGTGAGCGCTGCCTGGCGAAGCAGGCGTTTGAGCCCCGCGATGCTGGCCGGCGCGTGCAGCGCCAGCGTGCGCGCATAGTCGCCAACGGGATCGCCGTCGGTGGCGTCATACACCTGATTGATCAAGCCCAATTGCAGGGCGCGGCTGGCGTCGATGGGATCGGTGTGCAGCAGCAGCTCCATCGCGCGCCGGCGGCCCACGAGGCGCACCAACGCGTGCGTCATGCCGGCGTCGGGCGTGGCGCCGAGCTTGAGATAGGCCGTCGCGAAGCGCGCGTCTTCAGTGGCCCACGCCAGGTCGCAGCCCAGCGCGAGCGACAGTCCCGCGCCCGCCGCCACACCGTGCACGTCCGCGAGCCAGATCTTGTCCATGCGCGCGACGTGCGCGACGAAGTCGTTGAGCGGAACGAACAGCGCCTGCAGCGTCGTGCGTATGCGCGCCGTGTCGCCTTCGAACATCGCGATGTCACCCCCGGCGCAGAACACTTTGCCGGCACCGCGCAGGACCACGACGCGAATCGCGGGTTGTGCGGCGATGAGATCCGCGGCGTGCTGCAGCTCGCGTCCCATCGCCACATCGATGGCGTTGAGCGCGGCGGGGCGGTTCAACGTGAGCGTGGCGCATGCATCGTTGGTATCGAGCTTGAGGGTTTGGAACGTTGCATCAGCAGGGGCCATGAAGGTCTCCGTTTCGGGTAAGTACCTACTGTTCGAGCCAAAAACCGGAATGCTATGTTCGCAACCAAGCGCTTGCTCGGTTCTCCGCCGGGTTAGCGTAACGCATCCCCGCTCGTTTCGGACAGCAGCACCGGCAAACGGCGCGCATGTTCCCAGGGGGATTCGCCGCAGCACTTCGCAGTACCGCAGTCGCAGTACATAAAAACGCGAGGAGACAGCAGGTGGATCGTATCGAGCCAGACCCGTTGCTGCGGGTCGAAGGGGTGACGCTCGCCTTCGGCGGCGTCAAGGCGCTGTCCGGCGTGGGTTTCGACGTGCGGGCGGGCACCATCACCACGGTCATCGGGCCCAACGGCGCCGGCAAGACCTCGCTGTTCAACACCATCTCCGGCTTCTACCGACCCAGCGTCGGGCGCATCCACTTCGCGGGACAGGACATCTCGCGGGTGAGCGCACCGGTGCGCGCGCGGCTGGGTCTGGCACGCACTTTCCAGAACATCGCGTTGTTCCGGGGCATGACGGTACTGGACAACATCAAGCTCGGACGCCATGCACATCTGCGCACCAATGTGCTCGATGCGCTGATCTATGCCGGTCGCGCGCGCCGCGAAGAGCTCGCCCTGCGGGCCGAGATCGAATCGCGCATCATCGATTTTCTCGAGATCGATCACATCCGGCATCTGCCGGTGGCATCGCTTCCGTACGGACTGCAAAAGCGGGTGGAGCTGGCGCGCGCGCTGGCCATGCAGCCGCGCATCCTCATGCTGGATGAGCCGGTGGCCGGCATGAATCGCGAAGAGACCGAGGACATGGCGCGCTTCATCCTCGATGCTCGGGCCGAATGGGGGCTCACCGTTCTCATGGTGGAGCACGACATGGGTATGGTGATGGACCTGTCGGATCACGTGGTGGTGCTCAACTTCGGCCAGGTGATCGCGAGCGGTACGCCCCAGGCCGTGCAAGCCGATCCCGACGTGATCAAGGCGTACCTCGGCACCGGCGATGTGGGTGATCTGCGCGCCCGGTTGCGCGCGGAGGCGGCCTGATGGACGCGCTATTTCTCTTCGAGGTGAGCCTGGCGGGCCTGGGTGCGGGCGGACTCTACGCATTGGCCGGGCTGGCGTTCGTGATCGTGTATAAGGCGACGCGCGTGGTGAACATCGCGATCGGCGAGTTCCTCATGATGGGCGCCTATCTCTTCTATGCCTTCGCCGCCGACCTGCAGTGGCCGGTGTGGGCGGCGGTGATCGCCGCGCTGCTGGCCTCCGGCCTGCTGGGCGCGGTGGTCGAGCGCGTTGCGATCCGCCCGATGCTGGGTGAGTCGCCGATCTCGATTTTCATGATCACCGTGGGGCTGGCCTCGATCCTGGTGGGCGTGGTCGAGCTGGTCTGGACAGCGGATCAGCGCCGGCTGCCGGAGTTCATGCCGCGTGCACCGGTGATGATTGGCGAGGCGTTCGTCGCTTCCAAGGTCTTCTATGGATTCTTGGTCGCCGTGGTGCTCTCGGCGCTGGCGCTGGCCGTGTTTCGCTACTGGCGCGGGGGCGTGGCGCTGCGCGCCACCGCCTCGGACCAGGGGGCGGCCTACGCGATGGGCATCAATGTGCCGCGGGTCTTCTCGCTGGCCTGGGCGGCGGCCGGGGTGTTGGCCGCCGTGGCCGGCATCGTGGTGGGCGCCATCGGCGGCATCTCGTCGTCGATGGGGACCTTCGGGCTGTCGGTGCTGGTCGTGGTGATCGTGGGCGGGCTCGACAGCGTGGCCGGGGCGCTATTGGCCGGCGTATTCGTCGGCCTGCTCGAGTCCTGGGCGGGCGCCTATCTCGGCGGCGAGTACAAGCTGCTCGCGACGTTTGTCGTGCTGGTGGTGGCGCTGATGATCCGGCCGTACGGGCTGTTCGGCACCCGCGATATCGAGAGGCTCTAGCATGCGCATCGCCACTGCCAAGACCAGCTACGCCGCCGATCAGGCGCTCTTCGACAGCCGCACGCAGCACCTCTGGTTGGGTCTGCTCGCGCTTGCGCTGATCGGCTTCCCTTTCTTTGCCAACGCCTATTGGCTGTATCTGGCCTGCCTCGTCGCCATTCACATCATCAGCGCAATGGGGCTGAACCTGCTCACGGGCTACACCGGTCTCGTAAGTCTGGGACAGGCCGCCTTCATGGGTCTGGGCGCATACACGGTGGCCGTGCTGCAGACGCGCTTCGGTTTGCCGTTCTGGATCACCTTGCCCGCGGCGGGAGCGGTCGCGATGCTGGGCGGCGTACTGGTCGGCATTCCGTCGTTGCGAGTGAAGGGCCTGTATCTGGCGATCGTGACCATCGCGGCGTCGTTCATCGCGCACTTCCTGTTTGCGAATCTGGGCTTCACAGGCGGGACGGCCGGCCTGCAGGTGGCACCGGCACGGGTGCTGGGAGTGGATCTGGACACGTCGTTCCGTATTTACTGGTTGATCGTGCCGATCATGGTGCTGATGCTGCTGGGCGCAGCCAATCTTTTTCGCACGCGCATCGGACGCGCGTTTATCGCGATCCGCGATCGCGATATCTCGGCCGAGGTGCTGGGGATCGACCTGCTGCGCTACAAGCTGCTCTCGTTCGGCCTGTCGTCGTTCTACGCCGGCGTGGCGGGCGGGCTGTGGGCGTACTTTTTTCGGGTCGTCACGCCGGAGAGCTTTCCGCTCATTCTGTCGATTTTCTACCTTGCCGCCATCATCGTGGGTGGCATGGGCTCGGTGCTCGGCACCATTCTGGGTGCGGCGTTCATGGCGATGGTGCCCGAGGTGCTCAAACTGATCGTGGGCTGGCTGCCGCTGGGCGGTGATGCACTGAGCCTGCTGTCGTCGGTGCGCACCATCGTGTTCGGCGCGCTCATCGTCGGCTTCCTGATTTTCGAACCGCACGGGCTCGCCGAGATGTGGCGGCGCGTGCGGCGCTTCTTCCATTTGTGGCCGTTCAGGACCTGAGACGGCGTGACCCCGTCCAGATGACAACAACGAAGAGGAGACACACCATGAAGCACGGGATGATGCAGGGATGGCGGCGCTGGCTGGCGCCGCTGGCCGCGGCCGCCGCGCTGGGCCATGCGGCGACGGCGCAGGCTGCCGACGATATCGTGATCGGCGGGTCGATCCCGCTGAGCGGGGTGTTTGCCTTCGCGGGCCAGGGCATCCACGCAGGGATCGGCGACTACGTGAAGATGATCAACGAGCAAGGCGGGGTGAAGGGGCGCAAGGTGGTGTATGTGCCCGAAGACACCGCCTACAAGGTGGACGCCTCGGTGGCCGCATTCAAGAAAATCACCAGCCAGAACAAGGTGAATTTTTACTACGGCGACTCGACGGGATTCTCCAAGACCATCAACGCCGAGCTCGATCGGGCCGGCACGATGATCATGAGCGGCGCGTCGTTCGCGACCGAGCTGAACGACCCGAAGAAGTATCCCAATCAGTTCATGCTGGGCCCCGACTACACCGAGATGTTCGGCATTCTGCTGCGCTATATCGCGAAAGAGAAACCCGGCGCCAAGGTGGCGTTCGTGTACTCGGACACGGAGTTTGGCCGCGATCCCATCGCCAGTTCCCGCGGCGTGGCCGAGAAGCTCGGGCTGAAGGTGGCCACAGAGATCATGACGCCACCGGGCAGTGTGGATGTGTCGACCGAGGTGATCAAGCTGCGGCGCGCCGATCCTGACTTCACGATCTTTCATGGCTATGTGCTCGCGCCCATCCCTGAGTTCGTGGGGCAGGGCAAGCGCATGGGGTTGAAGACGCGCTACATGGGCACCTTCTGGACCATGGACAACTCCACGGTGATGCAGATGGGTGAGGACGCTGAGGGTTTCATGGGCGTGATGCCTTACCGCTACTACTACGACGATTCGGAGAAGGCGCCCATGCTGGAAAAGATCCGCGCGATGCGGCCGCAGTATCAGAGCACCGGTTATATGCAGGGCTTTCTGGCCGCCATGCTGTTCACCGAGACTGCCAAGCGCACGCTCGATGCAGGCAAGGACCTGACGGCCGCCAATATGAAGGCCACGCTCGACGGCATCAAGGATTTCGACACGGGCGGCATTATCGGTGTGCCCATCACTATCAAGGGCAATTCGATACCCGTGGGCCGCATCTATCGCGCGGACACCAAGCAGAAGAAGATGGTGCCGGCCTCCGACTGGATCGTGCTCAACTGAGGACCCGCCATGACTGACGCCGTGCTCGACGTGCGCAACGTCGAAGTGGTCTACAACAAGGCCGTCCAGGTGTTGCGCGGGCTTTCGCTGGCGGTGCCCCGAGGCCAGATCGTGGCCTTGCTGGGCAGCAATGGCGCGGGCAAGTCGACCACGCTCAAAGCGGTGTCCGGCCTGCTCGCGCTCGAAGACGGCGAGCGCGTGCAGGGCGAGATCCGTTTCCTGGGCCAGGAAACCGCACGCCTGGCGCCGCAGTCGCTGGTGCGCGCGGGCCTGGCCCATGTGATGGAGGGGCGGCGCGTATTCGAAGACCTGACGGTCGAAGAAAACCTCGTGGCCGCGACGTACGCGCTCACCGGCCGGGGTGTGCGCCCCGACTTCGACCTCGTGTATGGCTATTTTCCGCGCCTGCACGAGCGCCGCCGCGGGCTCGCCGGCTACCTGTCGGGTGGCGAACAGCAAATGCTCGCCATTGGCCGGGCGCTGTTGGCGAAGCCGTCGCTGATGCTGCTGGACGAACCGTCGCTGGGCCTGTCGCCGATGCTGGTGGAAAGCCTCTTCGGCATCATCGCGCGTATCAATGCTGAGCAGGGCGTGTCGATGCTGCTGGTGGAGCAGAATGCCTCGGTGGCGCTGGCGGTTGCCCACTACGGCTACATCATGGAAACGGGCAAGATCGTGATCGACGGCAGCGCCGAGCGTCTTGCCAGCGACGCCGACGTGCGGGAGTTCTATCTCGGCGTGGGCGGTGGCGGGGAACGCCGCGGCTTTCGTGACCTGAAGCATTACAAGCGCCGCAAGCGCTGGCTATCCTGAAGGAGGCTGCCGTGGCCGAGCGGACGACACCCCTTGCGTTCCCGACGTTGACCTTGCCACAGATGCTGCGCCAGCAGGCTCGCGCCATGCCGCAGCGCGTGGCATTGCGGCAGAAGGAGTTCGGTATCTGGTGGCCGTTGACCTGGAGCGCCTACTGGGAGGCGAGCGTGGAGGTGGCGCTCGGCCTGCAGTCGTTGGGGCTGTCGGCGGGCGCGCATGTGGCCGTGATGTCGGAAAATCGCCAGGAATGGTTGCTGGCGCAACTGGGGGCGGGCGTGCTCGGCGCCGTGACCGTCGGCGTGTACGCGACCAGCCCGGCGGCCGAAGTGGGTTATGTACTGGAACACGCGGACGTCGACCTGGTGATCTGCGAGGATCAGGAGCAGGTGGATAAAGTGCTCGAGGTGCGGGACCGGCTGCCGCGGCTGCGCGCGATCATCATGATCGAAACCAAAGGCCTGAGCAGCTACCCCGACGAGATTCGAGAGGGCATCGTGCCGTTTGCCGAACTGAGGGCGCGAGGCCGCCAGGCGGCGCCATCGGCGAGGGGGAGCCTGGAGGCGGCGCTCGAGACGCAGTCGCTCGAGGATGTGGGCCTGATGATCTATACGTCGGGCTCCACCGGCAAACCCAAAGGCGCGATGATCCGCTACTCCAATATGCGAGGCGTGGCACCGGGTATCGCCGAGCGCCTCGATATGGATGCCGACAGTGTGCATCTTTCCTATCTGCCGCTGTGCCATGTGGCCGAGCAGATGTTGTCGAGCTTCGTGCCGATCTATCTGGGCTCGCAAGTGAACTTCGGCGAGTCGATCCGCACCGTGCAGGAGGATCTGCGGGAGGTCGCGCCCACGGTATTTTTGGGCGTGCCGCGCATCTGGGAAAAGCTGCATGCCGCCATCAGCATCAAGACCCAGGAGTCGGGCCGGCTGCGCCGGGCGCTCTTGCACCGTGCGCTGGCCGCCTGCATGCCGTTTCACGAGAAGGCCGCGCATCAGCGCAGGCTGCGCGAACGACTGGTGCAGGGCTTCTGGTACTGGCTGGTTCTGCGCGCCTTGCAGAACTTCATTGGATTGCGCAGAGCGCGGGTGGCCCTGACGGGGGCGGCGCCGATTTCACCGCAGGTCGTGCGTTTCTTCCGGGCGCTGGGCGTGCCGCTCATCGAGGTCTATGGGCTGACGGAGTCCACCGGCATGGTGCTCGGCCAACGGCCGGATGCGGTGCGCGTCGGCACCGTGGGCGAGGCCACGCAGGGCGTGCAGTGGCGGCTCGGCGAGCACGATGAGCTGCAGCTGCGCGGGGAGATGGTGTTCGCCGGCTATTACCGCAACCCCGAGGCCACCGCGCAGACCTTGCGAGACGGATGGTTGCACACCGGCGACGTGGCCCGGCTGGACAAGGGGCAGTTGCGCATCGTCGATCGGCTCAAGGACATCATGATCACCGCGGGCGGCAAGAACCTCACGCCCACGGAGATCGAGGGCGCGGTCAAGGGCAGCCCGTATGTGAAGGAGTGCATCGCCATCGGCGACGGCCGGCGGTATGTCTGCGCGTTGATTCAGATCGAGTTCGATACGGTGGCCAAATGGGCCGAGCTGCGCGGCTTGTCGTTCACGCATTTTCGTTCGCTCGCGGAGCATCCGGAGGTCAGGCGCATGGTGCAACACGAGATCGATGCGGCCAACCGGGAACTGGCGCCGGTGGCGCAGATCAAGCGCTTTCACCTGTTGGTGAAAGAGCTGGACCATGACGACGATGAAGTCACGGCCACCATGAAGGTGCGCCGTGCCAATATTCATCGCGTCTACGCGCGCGAAATTGAGGCCCTGTACTGCGAGCAGGAGGCGGCATGAAGGCCGAACCCGTGATTCTCGAGGCCCTGCGTACGCCCTTCGGGCGGCCGGCGGGGCGGTGGGCGCAGACGCGTCCGGATGCTTTGCTGGCGGGTGTGCTGCGCGATGTGACGTCGAGCGCGGGCGTCCCCGCCGAGACGATCGATGATGTGATTTGCGGCTGTGTGAGTCAGGCCGGCGAGCAGGGTGCGAATATCGCGCGTCAGGCCGCGCTGCTGGCGGGGTTGCACGAGACGGTGCCTGGCGTCACCCTCAATCGCATGTGTGGATCGAGTCAGCAGGCCGTGCATTTCGCGGCGCAGGCGGTGGCGGCGGGCGATGCCCGCTATGTACTGGCCTGCGGTGTGGAAAGCATGACGCGCGTGCCCATGTTCCTGGACGTCACGCTCGGTGCACGGCCCTTCACGGGATTCGATGGGCTGCATCCCGATCTGCTCGCACGCTACCCGATCCCGCATCAGATCGAAAGCGCGGAACGCATCGCGGCGCGGTGGCAGCTCTCGCGCGACGCGCTCGATGCGTGGTCGGCCCAGAGCCACGCGCGAGCCTGGCACGCGGCGGCACAGGGCTGGCACGGCGAACTGACGCAGGGGCCGGGCGGTGAGCGCCAGCCGCGAGACGAAGGCGTTCGCGAGCACATCGACCGCGCGCGAATGGCCGCGATGCGGCCGGTGCTGGAGCCCGAGGGCGCGGGCCGGATTACGGCGGCCAATGCAAGCCAGCTGGCCGACGGTGCCGCCGCCATTCTCGTGGGGGACCGGCAACAGGCGCTGGCCGATGGCATCCGGCCGCGTGCACGCTTTCTGGCGCGCGTGGTGGTGGGCTCGGATCCCCTGTTGCAACTTACCGGCGTGATACCGGCCACCGAGCGCGCCCTGCGCCAGGCGGGGCTGGCCCTGGCCGATCTGGACTGGATCGAAATCAACGAGGCGTTTGCTTCCGTGGTGCTGGCCTGGCTGCGCGAGTTCGATGCCGATCCGCGCCGGGTGAATCCGTGGGGTGGGGCGATCGCGCATGGGCACCCGCTCGGTGCGACCGGCGCCGGCCTGATGGCCAAAATGCTATGCGGGCTTGAACACACCGATGGCACGCTTGGGCTGCAGGTGATGTGCATCGGGCATGGGATGGCCACTGCAACGGTGGTGGAGCGGCTGTGAACACGCCGCGTGCGGTCGGCGACCTCGTGCCAGCGCAGGTGGACTCCGCCCGGCGCCAGGAGCTGGTTCGCGCGGCCGGCAGGCTGTTTCGCCAACAGGGCTACGAACGCACGACAGTGCGCGAGCTGGGACGCGCCGTGGGCCTGCAGTCCGGCAGCCTGTTCCATCACTTTCGCAGCAAGGAAGAAATCCTGGTCGCCGTGATGTGCAACGGGATCCAGGAGGTGATCGACGGTGGCCGCGCTGCCATGGCGCGGTTCGAAGCGCCCGGTGACCGGCTCGCCGCGCTGTTTCGCGTACACATGTGGAGCATGTTGCGCGGCGATGGCGGTGATGCCATGAACGCTTTGGTGTACGAGTGGCGCAGTCTGTCCTTGGAGAACAAGGCGAGCGTGAAGCGCCTGAGCGATGTCTACGAGGCGATGTGGCAACGCGCCGTCGACGCGGCTGTCGAGGACGGCACGGTGCGCGGCGATCCCGGCATCATCAAGCGCAGCGTGCTGGGCGCCATGAACCTCACGGTGCAGTGGTATCGCCCCAATGGCCGCCTTGCCCCGGCGGAGTTCGTGGATGCGCTGCTCATGGCGACGCTGCCGGCGTTGCGCCCCGGAGCCGGGGTTATGCCGTGAGTTAAGGCATGGGTGTCTGCAAGCCGCAGCCATTTCGCGGCAGGGTCAACGCCTTTTACGCGGCCAAGGCCGGGTCATACGCGGTGCTATTTCACGCGCTTCATCATGGCGCCGACCGCGCAGCCCAGGCTGATCACCAACAACAGGGCCGAGAGGCCAAGCAGGGCATCGCCACCGCCCCGGTGGCCTACTGCCGGGCCGGTAGTCGCGCCCAGCCACAGCACGAGGGTGATCAGCGAGCCCGAGAGCGCGCCGACGCTGCCGGCGCACAGCGCGATGAAGAGGCGGCGCGCGCGCGACGCGGGCTCGTTGGCACCGCGCCGCGGCAAAACCACGTACATGACCAGCACCAGGAACGCGATGACGAGCAGGAATTTGACGATCATGCGCGCTCCTGGTGACGATCAGTCTTCACGACGCAGGTGCGGGAAGAGGATGACGTCGCGGATGCTGGGGCTATCGGTCAGCAGCATGACCAGGCGGTCGATGCCGATGCCGCAGCCGCCCGTGGGAGGCATGCCGTATTCGAGCGCGCGGATGTAGTCGGCGTCGAAGTACATGGCTTCTTCGTCGCCGGCGTCCTTGGCTTCGACCTGCGAGCGGAAGCGCTCGGCCTGGTCTTCGGGATCATTGAGCTCCGAGAAGCCATTGGCGATCTCGCGGCCGGTGATGAAGAGCTCGAAGCGTTCGGTGATGCCCTCGCGGACGTCGGACGCGCGTGCCAGGGGCGAGACCTCGACCGGGTAGTCGATGATGTAGGTCGGGTTCCAGAGCTGCGATTCGGCCGTCTCTTCGAAGAGCGCGAGTTGCAGCGCGCCCAGGCCGGCGCGCGAGAGCACGGGGCCTTTGACGTCGGCGCCGAACTTCTTGAGCTCGGCACGCACGAACTCGATGTCGTCGAGCTGGGCCTGGGTGTACTGCGGTGCGTACTTGAGGATGGCTTCGCAGATCGTCAGGCGGTCGAACGGCTTGGACAGGTCGAGCTCGCGCTCGCCGTAGGTAAGCACGGCGCTGCCCGTGGCGTCGATCGCGGCCTGACGGATCAGGTTCTCGGTGTAGTCCATGAGCCAGCGGTAATCCGCATAGGCTGCATAGAATTCCATCATCGTGAACTCGGGGTTGTGACGCGGGCTCACACCTTCGTTGCGGAAGTTGCGGTTGATCTCGAACACGCGATCGAAGCCGCCGACCACCAAGCGCTTGAGATAGAGCTCAGGGGCGATGCGCAGGTACATCTCCATGTCGAGCGCGTTGTGGTGCGTGACAAACGGCTTGGCCGCCGCGCCGCCCGGAATCGGGTGCAGCATCGGAGTTTCGACTTCGAGGAAGCCGGCGTCCTGCATGAAGCGGCGGATGCTGCCCACGGCCTTGCTGCGCGCTTCGAAGGTCTTGCGCGTGGCGTCGGTCATGATGAGGTCGACGTAGCGCTGGCGGTAGCGCAGCTCCTGGTCGGACACGCCGTGGAACTTGTCGGGCAGCGGACGCAGCGACTTGGACAACAGGCGCGCGCTGGTGGCATGCACCGAGAGCTCGCCCTTGTTCGTCTTGAACATCGTGCCTTCGATCGCGATGATGTCGCCGATGTCCCATTGCTTGAACGAGGCGTAGACCTCTTCGCCCAGCGTGCCGCGCTCGAGGTAGAGCTGGATGCGGCCGCTGCCGTCTTGCAGCGTGGCGAAGCTGGCTTTGCCCATCACGCGCTTGAGCATCATGCGCCCGGCCACCTTGACGTGCACGGCAGCGTCGACCAGGGACTGTTGCTCCTGGTCGTCATATTTGGCGTGCAGCTGCGCGGCCTGCGCGTCCGGCACGAAGTCGTTGGGGAACGCAACGCCGCTTTCGCGCAGCTTGGCCAGCTTGGCGCGCCGCTCGGCGATCAAGCGGTTTTCATCCTGGGCGGCGGGCGCGGGCGAGTGATCAGTCATGGTGGGTCAGTTGTAATTGCGGATGTCGTCGATCTCGGTCTTGCCGAAATCATCGCGATCGAGATAAGCGAGGATGCGCGCGGCGACGTCGGCGGGCGCCGACAGCTTGCCGGTGGCGTGGAATTCCTGGAAGCGTGCGAGCGCCGGGAAGCTGGCTTCGTCGCTGGAACGGATGGTGGCCTGCATGTCGGTGTCGACGATGCCCGGGGCGAGCGAGACCGCGCGCACGCCTTGCGCCGCGTGCTCGGCGTTGAGCACACGGGTGTACATGTCGAGTGCTGCCTTGGTGGCGCAGTACACCCCCCAGCCGGCGTTGGGATTGCGGCCCGCGCCCGAAGAGATGTTGATGATGCGCACGTCGGCGCCCTGGCCGCGCAACGCCGTCAGGAACCGCGCGGTCAGCAGCATGACGGCCGTGACGTTGAGGTTGAAGGCGGAGGCGATGGCGCCGGCGTCGGTGAGCTCGGCGGTATTGGCCACCGGGTTGACCGTGCCGGCGTTGTTGATGAGCACATAGCGGCGCGCCTCGGGGAGGGCAGTCGCCAGACGCTCGGCCGTGGCGCTGGCCGCGGCCAGATCCGACAGATCGACAGGCAACTGCTCGAGCTCGACGCCCGCGGCCTGGGCCTGGGCGGCGAGGTCGGGGTCGGTGCGCCGCGCCAGGGTGACGAGGCGGGTACCGGGTTTGAGCAGGCCGCGGGCCAGGGCGGCGCCCAGGCCACGCGAGGCGCCGGTCAGGATGGCAAGCGTGTCGATCATGTCGGATGGCTCCGGAGAGGTTGCGGTCAGACGCCTTGCTTCAGGCTGGCCTGGATGAAGGGATCCAGGTCGCCGTCCAGCACTTTCTGGGTGTTGGAGATTTCGACGTTGGTGCGCAGATCCTTGATGCGGCTCTGGTCGAGCACGTACGAACGGATCTGGTGGCCCCAACCCACATCGGTCTTGGAGTCTTCGAGCTTTTGCTGCTCGGCCATGCGCTTGCGCATTTCGAGCTCATAAAGCTTGGACTTCAGCATCTGCATCGCTTCGGCGCGGTTGCGGTGCTGCGAACGGTCGTTCTGGCACTGCACCACGATGCCGCTCGGCATGTGCGTGATACGCACGGCGGAGTCGGTCTTGTTGATGTGCTGACCGCCCGCGCCGCTGGCCCGGTAGGTGTCGACCCGCAGATCGGCCGGATTGACTTCGACCTCGAAGGATTCGTCGACCTCCGGGTAGACGAACACGCTCGCGAACGACGTGTGGCGGCCGCCGGAGGAGTCGAACGGGCTCTTGCGCACGAGGCGGTGCACGCCGGTTTCGGTGCGCAGATAGCCGAAGGCATATTCGCCTTCCATTTTGATGGTGGCGGACTTGATGCCGGCGACTTCACCCTCCGACTCTTCGAGCACCTCGACCTTGAAGCCCTTGCGTTCGGCGTACTTCAGGTACTGGCGCAACAACATGGAGGCCCAGTCTTGTGCCTCGGTGCCGCCGGCGCCGGCCTGGATGTCGACGAAGCAGTTCAGCGGATCGGCCGCATTGGAGAACATGCGGCGGAATTCCAGCGTCTCGAGCTTTTCCTGGAAACCGTTGGCATCGACCTCGATGGCTTCGAGCGTGGCGTCGTCTTCGTCGGCGGCGGCCAGCTCGAACAGCTCGCGTGCGTCGGCCAGGCCCGAGCCGAGCTCGGACAGGGTGCCCACGACGTCTTCGAGGGATTTCTTCTCACGGCCCAGGTCTTGGGCGTGCTTGGGGTCGTTCCAGACCGAAGCGTCTTCGAGCTCGGCGTTTACGACATGCAGGCGTTCGGATTTGGCATCGTAGTCAAAGATACCTCCGTAGAGCCTGCTCGCGCTCCGCGTAGTCGGCAAGGCGGGCGGCGATCTGGTTCTGACGTTCGGCTTCCATGATTGATCCTGGTGACTTTTATGCGAAACCTGGCATTTTAGCGTGCCTGAGGACGTCTTGCTGCGCCGGCTGGCCGGGAGGGCGCGGCCGGGATCGGGCGACGCGCTCAAATCGGTGGCGGATTGCCGCGCGGAGGCGGCCGAGCCGCGCCGGCTGCGGGCCGCTGCTCGAGTTGCACCCGGCGGGCCGGCCGCGAGCGCACACCGGCCTTCAGGCGGCGTGCTCGATCACCAGTTGCACCGACACCATGCCATTCCAGACGTTCTGCTCCAGGCGGTAGGCCGCCTGGATCTGGCCCGGCAGGGACTGGTCATGGCCGAACCAGATGGCGTCGAAGCGCTGCGCGCCCCGCTCCAGCGAGAGCTTGAGGTGCTTTTCGCCGACGAGTTTCTGGCTGCGCACCGTGAATTCGTCGAGAAACAAGGGCGCCGCGAAACCCGCGCCCCAGACCTGCTGCTGCAGCAGGCCGGCGACTTCGGCGTTGGCATAGCCGGACTCGAGCGATCCGTCGGTTTCGATGAGCGGCTCGAACTGGTCACGCCCGGTGAGCTCTCGGACCGCCGCCTCGAACGCGGGCGCGAACTGAGCGAAGCCGTCGCGTCCGAGCGTGAGACCCGCCGCCATGGCGTGGCCGCCGAACTTGCGGATCAAGCCGGGGTGGCGCTTGGACACCAGATCGAGCACGTCGCGCAGGTGTACATCAGGGATCGAGCGGCCGGATCCGCGGATTTCATCGTCGCCCGCGGGGGCGAACGCCAGCGTGGGGCGCCAGAATTTCTCTTTCAGGCGCGAGGCGACCAGTCCCACGACACCCTGGTGCCAACCCGGGTCGTAGACGCAGACGGTGGCGCCGGCCGTGGCCTGGGGCGCCTCCATGGCCGCCATGGCCTGGTCGCGCATTTCGGCTTCGATGCTGCGGCGTTCGCGGTTGATGTTGTCGAGTTCGCGCGCCATGTTGAGCGCCTGCGCCTCGTCGTCGGTGGTGAGGCAGGCGATCCCCAGGCTCATGTCGGCCAGGCGGCCGGCCGCGTTGATGCGGGGGCCGAGGGCGAAGCCCAGGTCGAAACTGTTGGCGTTGCGGGGTTCGCGGCCGGCCACGGCAAACAGCGCCCGCAGTCCCGGCTGCATGCGACCGGAACGCATGCGGGCGAGGCCCTGCGTGACCAGCAGGCGGTTGTTGGCGTCGAGCCGCACCACGTCAGCCACCGTGCCGAGCGCCACCAGGTCGGCGAGCGCGTCCAGCCGGGGGCCGCCGTCGGCGGCATAGACGCCGCGGCGGCGCAGCTCGGCGCGCAGCGCCAGCATCATGTAGAAGATCACGCCGACGCCGGCGAGGTTCTTCGACGGGAAGCCGCAGCCCGGCTGGTTGGGATTCACGATCGCCAGCGCGGCCGGAAGCGTATCGCCGGGCAGGTGATGGTCGGTCACGACCACGCCGATCCCGGCCGCATTCGCGGCATCCACACCTTCGACGCTGGCGATGCCGTTGTCGACGGTGATGATGATGTCGGGTTTGCCGCTGCGGTGGCGGCAAGCGAGCTCGATGACGGCAGGTGACAGGCCGTACCCCGTTTCGAAGCGGTTGGGCACCAGGAAGTCGACGTCGGCGCCCATGGCCGACAGCGCGCGCAGGCCGACCGCGCAGGCGGTGGCGCCGTCGCAGTCGTAGTCGGCCACGATCAGGAGCCGCTTGTTGGCCTGGATCGCGTCGGCCAGGACGGCCGCCGCGTGCGCGGAATGGGTCAGGTGCGCCGGCGGCAGCAGCGCGGGCCAATTCAGCCGCGTCTGGTCGGGATGCGTGACGCCGCGGGCGGCCCACAGGCGCGCCAGCAAAGGATGGATACCGGCGGCCTCGAGCGTTTGGCAGGCATCGAAGGCGGCGGAGCGGACGGTTAGACGGGGTGTGACCACCAGGCGTTCCAGTTGTGCTTGGGCGCGGGCAGCCATTTGGCCAGGCCCGTGCGCGGTTTGAGGGTGAGGCGGGCGCGGCGGTCGGCGCCCAGCAGCAGCAGCGTCAGCGGCTGGCGCGGCGCGCGACGCGCGTCGGCCAGCGGGGCGAGATGCTCGGCGTCCAGGCGGGTGAGCGCCTCGAGCCAGCGGCCCCAATCGCCTTCGCGATGCGGCCGTTCGAGCTCGGGAAGCACCTGCGCCGGCTCGCCGGCGGTGACGGCCCAGGGCAGGGCGCCACCGTAGAGCCAGAGCCCATTGATGGGAGCCACGCCGCGCGCGGCACGCGCCTCGTTGACGGGCTGTTCGTGCCAGGCCATCTGGATTTCGTTGAGCAGGCGCCGCCACGGCCGCGTGGCCGCATCGTGCTGCCACCAGGCGTCGAGCCGCTGACCGGCCACGGCGGCGGGGCTTGCGCCGCGCGGCGCGATGCCATCGGGCAGCCGCACGCGCCAGCGGCCCGGAGCGATGCGCTCCACGCCGAAGCCCTGTTCGCCGAAGAGGGGCGCGGCCAATGCGTACAGTGCGCTGTCTTCGTCTGCCCGCAGATCCAGTTGATCGGATGGGATCAGCGTGGCCTGGTCGGTGCCGAGCGCCAGGTGGACCAACTCGGCCAGCCAGACGGGTTCACCCGGTACGGCCGCGGGGGCGCGCAAGGGCCCCAGGCCCGCGCCGAGCGCCTGGCCGGGCTGCGGCGCGAAGCCGGCCTGCTCGAGCTGCCAGCCTTCGTAAGGCGTACAGCCGTGGTGGTGGACGTCGAACGATTCGGGGGCGGCACGGCCGGCCTGCAGCCAGCCATGCAGTACGGGCGCGCGTTGCGGCAGGTGCCGGGCGAGCTCGCCGGCCACGGAGAGGTCGGGCAGGGCGCCCGGGATCACGATCAGCATGGCGGCATTGTAGTGCCGCCACCGGATAGGCCGCGCAGAGGAACAAATCCGCCTGGCCGCGCTCTGATTGAACGAGTGGCGACGGGTGCCGGTACGGCATGCCGGGCGGCTGCCGTTAATGCCATAATGCGCTGTGCTGAAAATACCCTACGAACTCTGGATTGGCGCCCGCTACGCGGGCATGGCGCGCCTCGGTCGGCGCAGCGGTCGGCGTGACCGCTTCATTTCCTTTATTGCCGCCACCTCGATGGCCGGGATCGGGCTGGGCGTTGCCGCCTTGATCGTCGTCCTGTCCGTGATGAACGGCTTCCAGAAGGAAGTGCGCGACCGCATGCTCTCGGTGCTGCCTCACATCGAACTCTACGTCCCGGGCGCCTTGCCCGACCGGGTGCTGGCGCAATGGGATCAGTTCGGGGCGGCTGCCAAGCAGCACCCCGAAGTCCGCGGCGAGGCTCCCTTCGTGGCTGCCCAGGGCATGCTCGTGCGCGGGCAGGCGCTGCGCGGCGTCCAGGTGCGCGGCATCGATCCCGAGCGCGAGGGCAATGTGTCAGACCTGCCCAAGCAGATGGTCAGTGGCAAGCTCACCGATCTCAAGCCGGGCGGCTTCGGCGCGGTGCTGGGCAGCGATCTCGCCACCGACATGGACGTGAAGGTCGGCGATACAGTAATGATGCTGGCCCCCCAGGGCTCGATCAGCCCGGCCGGCTTCGCCCCGCGCATGCGCCAGTTCACCATCGTGGGCATTTTCTCCTCGGGCCATTATGAGTACGACTCCTCGCTCGTGTTCGTGGACGATGACGATGCGGCCCGCGTGTTCCGCGACAGCGGCACCGCCGGCGTGCGCCTGCGCATCGCCGACATGCAGCGCGCGCCGCAGGTGACCACCGAGCTGGCCAAGGTCCTGCCGCCTTATGTGATGGCATCCGACTGGTCGCGCAACAACCGCACCTGGTTCGCGGCGGTGCAGACCGAAAAGCGCATGATGTTCCTGATCCTGGCGCTGATCGTGGCGGTGGCGGCGTTCAACCTGCTGTCCTCGCTCGTGATGGCCGTGAAAGACAAGCAATCCGACATCGCGATCCTGCGCACCCTGGGCGCGGGGCCGGGCGAGGTCGCACGAATATTCCTGGTGCAGGGCGCGCTGATCGGTGTCGTGGGCACCATCGCGGGCGTGGCGGGCGGCATGCTGATCGCCTATAACGTCGACGTGATCGTGCCGTTCATCGAAGGCCTGTTCGGCGTGCATTTCTTGCCGCGCGAGATCTATTTCATCAGCGCGCTGCCGTCCGATCCGCAGGTCAACGATATCGCCATCATCGGTGTGACCTCTCTGGTGCTGTCGTTGCTGGCCACCCTCTACCCCAGCTGGCGCGCCTCGCGCCTGCAACCGGCACAGGTGCTGCGCCATGACTGATACCTCTCGCGAATTGACGCCGCCGCCGGCATTGCTGGCCGAGCATCTCACCAAGGTCTACGACGAAGGCCCCGAACGCATCCTCGTGCTCGACGACGTGTCGCTGGCCGTCGAGCGCGGCGAGATGGTCGCCATCGTGGGCGCGTCGGGCTCCGGCAAAAGTACGCTGCTGCACATCCTGGGCCTGCTCGATGTGCCGTCCGAGGGCTCGGTTCATGTCGATGGCGTGGATTCGCACGGCTTGTCCGAGGCGCGCAAGAGCGCGCTGCGCAATCGCAGCCTGGGCTTTGTTTATCAGTTTCATCATCTGCTGCCGGAATTTACGGCGCTGGATAACGTGGCCATGCCGTTGATCGTGCGCCGCATCGACCGCGAGACAGCCCGCAAGGAAGCGCGCGCGGTGATCGCGCTGGTGGGGCTGGCGGCGCGCGAAGGCCACTATCCTGGCCAGTTGTCGGGCGGTGAGCGCCAGCGCGTGGCGTTGGCACGTGCCCTCGTAACGCGTCCGGCGTGCGTGCTGGCCGACGAGCCCACGGGCAATCTCGACCGCCACACCGCGCAGGCCATGTTCGAGCTGCTGACCCGTGTCAATCAGGAATCGGGTACAGCGTTTGCTATCGTGACGCATGACAGCGAGCTGGCGGCGCGTGCGCATCGCCAGCTGCATATGGAAAGCGGGCGTCTACTGGCCGGCTGAGTTCCGGCGGGCGCCCTGGCAGCGGAGCCGCGCGTGTTCATCGATACCCATTGCCACCTCGACGCCGCCGAGTTCGATCCGGACCGGCTGGCGGTTGCGCGCGCCGCGCAGCACGCCGGCGTCGGCGCCATCGTGATTCCCGCGATCGAGGTGGCCAATTTTGAAACCGTGGCGACGCTGGCCGGGCAGTTCGAAGGCGGCACTTACGCGCTCGGCATCCATCCTCTGTATGTGGCTCGTGCGCAGGATAGCGACCTCGACGTGCTTCGGCGCGCCATCGAGGCGGCGCTGCCGGATCCGCGCTTTGTCGCGATCGGCGAGATCGGCCTGGACTTCTTCGTGAAGGACATTGCGAGCGGCTTGCCCCGCGAGCGCCAGGAACGGTTCTATGCCGCCCAGCTCGGCCTGGCGGCCGAGTACGGCCTGCCGGTGCTGCTGCATGTGCGGCGTTCGCAGGACATCCTGCTCAAGCACCTGCGGCGCCAGCGCGGTCTCGTGGGCGGTATCGCCCATGCGTTCAATGGCAGCGCCCAACAGGCGGAGACCTTCGTCGAACACGGTTTCGCCTTGGGCATGGGGGGCGCGATGACGTTCGAGCGCGCCTTGCAGATCCGCCGTCATGCGACCGACATCGCGCTGGAGCATCTCGTGCTCGAAACCGACTCGCCGGATATCCCGCCCGCCTGGCTGCACGAGCCCGACCGGCGCAACACGCCTGCGCACCTGCCGCGCATCGGCGCGGTGCTGGCCGAGCTGCGCGGCGTCGACGTTGGCGAGATCGAGGCGGGCACGACCGCGGTGGCGCGCCGCGTGTTGCCGAGACTCGATGCCTGGCTCGCCCGGCGCGACGTCCGGTGACCGATGCAACCGGGGCTTCCGTCCCCGGGCGCGGACGGCGATAATCCGCGTATCGCCGCCGCATGCCGGCCGTTGACCTCCAGGAGATGTAGTCATGAAGAAGCTCAGCACCGAAGATCTGCAGGCCGCTGTGGAGATCCTGCGCCGGGTGCAGCAGCGGTTGGCCCGCGCGGGTGAGTTGCCGCTGGAGCCCACCCTCTATCAGTGCGCCAAGGGCCACAAGCGTTCGATCGCCAAGTACCTCTGGACGTGGCTGTCGGGGCTGCTCGCGCCGCAAAAGAGCCTGGCCTTGTGGCTGGACGTGCATCAGAACGGATGGCGCCAGGGCAAGACGCCCGCCGCCGCGGTGTATGCCCGGGCCGAACATCAGTGGTTCGAATGGCTTATCGCCGAGCTCCAGCGCGAGATCGACGACCCACACGAGCGCGCGCGGCGCGCCTGAGCGGAGGGGTCTGGCCGGTTGCCTGGAGGTCGCCCTGCGCACCTAGCCGGCCGCACCTAGCCGGCCGCACCTAGCCGGCCGCACCTAGCCGGCCGCACCTCGCCAGCGCCTGGATTGCTTTCATGAATACTCGTTTTGTCGAAGCCTTTCTGTGGTCCGCCCGACTGGGCAGCTTCCGTGCGGCCAGCGATCGCCTGCACATCACGCAGGCCGCGGTGGCCAATCGCATCGCCTCGCTCGAAGAGGACATCGGCGCGCGGCTGTTCGATCGCGATGCCAAGGAACTGCGCCTGACCGCCGTGGGTACGCGGCTGCTGGATTACGGCGAACGGCTGCTCGAGTTGCGCCAGCAGATCCTGTCGCTGGGACGCAGCGGCGACGAGGTCTCCGGCCTGGTGCGGATCGGGGTGATCGAGACCGTCGTGCATACCTGGCTGATCGGCTTCCTCACGAACCTGCGCTCTACCTACCCCGGCATCGAAGTGCAACTTACGTCCGAGACCACGCGCGCGCTGCATCGCGGCTTGCGCGAAGGGTCGCTGGATATCGCCCTGCAGACGGATGCGGTCAATGAGGCCGGCATCGTGAACGTGCCGTGCCTGCCCATGGAGATGGGCTGGGTCGGTCCGGCGGGCAGCGAAGAGAACGTGCGTGTCGAGGATCTGCTGCGCGAACCGGTGCTGACCATGAGCCCGGGCTCGCAGCCCCACGAGGCGCTCAAGGCCCTGTATCGCGACGCGGGCATTCCGCTGGGCAAGGTGCATTGCGTGAGCTCGATCGCGGCGCTGGCCAAGCTGGTGCGCAGCCATTTTGGCCGGGCGCTGGTGCCGCTGCCACCGATCTATGAGTATGTGGGGCGTGGCGAGGTGCAGATCCTGCGCACCGATCTGCCGGTGCCGCCGCAGCGCCTCGTGGTGAGCTATCTCGAAGGGGCGGCGTCCGATGCGATCCGCCTGGTCGCCGAGCTGGCGTGCCTGGCGTCAGACCAGTTCACGACCTCGGCGAAAGCCCCGCGTTTGGGCAGTGCGCAATAGGGCTTACCCTGAGAGCGCGCGTATAAATTTTATTGCGCGCTCAACAAAATAACTCGTTTGTCGGGGTCCCGCGCCCGGCGGGAAGATAACGGCTTCCGTCATCAAGGAAGGCGTTACCTGCCATGAATTCCAAGTCCGAACGCTCCGCCCCGAACGGCATGCTCTTCGTCGCCACCGACGTGGACGCGGCCGAAGAACTCGATTTCAACCGCTGGTACGACCGTGAGCACGTCGAAGAGCGCGTGCGCATTCCCGGCTTTGTGTCGGGCGCACGCTATTCGAGCGTGGAGGGCGGCCGCAAGTACCTGGGCCTGTACCGCACCGAGTCGCTGGGCGCCTTTACCACCGATGCCTACCGCGCGGCCTTCGGCCAACAGACGCCGTGGTCGGTGACCAACCTGGATCGCATGCGCAATCCGATGCGGCGCGTCTGCGCCGTCGAGGGTGCCGTGGGCTTTGGCAGTGGCGCGCACATCGTGGTGCTGCCGCTGGATGGCGCGGTGCACCCCGAAGCCGCTGCGCAGCTGGGCGAGACGCTCGCCGGGCAGGATGGCTTCGTGCATTCGTATCTGCTGACGCCGGACACCACGCTGAGCTCGCCCTTGCCGCGCGAGTCGACCGAGAACCGCCAATTGCTGCCGATCTTCGTGGTGGAGGCAAGCACGGCCGCCGCCGCGCGTGCGCTGCGCGAGCAGGCCGCTGGTGCCCTCGGTGTGCCCGCCGCGCAAGGCTGGTTGCTCGAACTCGGCTGGAAGCTCACCACCGCCGATCTGGGCTGAGCATCGAAAGAATTCCCGCCCGCGCTGTCTGGTGACGGGCGCTGGCGCAACATGCAAGGGGACACTGCCATGGCAGAACACACACTTAACGCACCCGCCGCCGAACACGCGGACGGCGACAAGCGCAAGATGCGCCGGCTGGCGATGGCCAGCTCGGTGGGCACCACGCTCGAGTGGTATGACTTCACCGTCTACAACCTGATGGCCGCGCTGGTCTTCAACGCGATCTTCTTCCCGTCGTTCGACCCGCTCACGGGCACCATCCTGGCCTTCTCGACCTACGCGGTGGGCTATATCTCCCGGCCGCTGGGCGGCTTCGTGTTCGGCCACCTCGGTGACCGGCTGGGCCGCAAGTTCGTGCTGGTGGCCACGCTCGTGATCATGGGCGTATCGACCGGCCTGATGGGCCTGTTGCCTACCTACGCGACCTGGGGCGTGTGGGCGCCGGTGGCGCTGGTCGCGCTGCGCTTCGTGCAGGGCGTGGCGTTGGGCGGCGAGTGGGCCGGCGCGGTGCTGCTGTCGATGGAGCACGGCAAACCGAACCAGCGTGGCCGCAATGCCTCGTTTACCCAAGTGGGCCCGTCGTGCGGCACGCTGATCGGCACCGGCTTCATCGCTGCGATCTCGGCGCTGCTGTCGCCCGAAGAGTTCCAGGCCTGGGGCTGGCGCATTCCGTTCATTTCGAGCGTGGCGCTGGTGTTGTTCGGCCTGTGGCTGCGCCGCGGTGTGGAAGAAACGCCGGTGTTCCGTGAGATGGAAGAGAAGCGCGAAACCGCCAAGACGCCGATCAAGGATGTGCTGGTCACCTATTGGCGCCAATTGCTGATCGCGGGTGGCTCGCGTATCGGGAGCGACGTGCTGTATGCGCTGGTGGTGGTGTTCACGCTGACGTACGTGACGACCGTGTTGAACCTGTCGCGCCCGCTGGCCCTGACCGCCACGATGATCGGCGCGGGCGTGAATGCCGTAACGGTGCCGCTCTTCGGCGCGCTCTCCGACAAAATCGGCCGCCGTCCGGTGTATCTGGCCGGCGCCGTGCTCGGCATGGCCTGGGCCTTCGTGTTCTTCTTTCTGATGGACCAGGCCAGCCCGTTCCTGATCTGCGTGGCCGTGGTCGGTGGCCTGCTGATTCACGCCATGATGTACGGCCCGCAAGCCGCCTTCGTGACCGAACAGTTCCCGGGCCGGGTGCGTTACGCCGGTTCGTCGCTGGCCTACACGCTGGCCGGTATCGTCGGCGGCGGCTTCGCCCCGCTGATCATCGCGAGCCTGTTCAAGTCGTACAACTCCACGCTTGCCGTGTCGTTGTATGTGGTGTTCGCGCTGGTGCTCACCGCCGTGTCGCTGCTCGCCGCACGGGAAACCGCGAAACAACCGCTGCAGCAATAAGGTAGTGGGTCATGACGCCCGCCGGATCGAGAGATCCGGCGGGCGTTGTCGTTTGCAGTCGCCTACAAATGCCGATGACTGCAACCCATCGGCACCCCCACCATCTCGCCGATCGCCTTGGCGAGATTCCTTGCGCTGTCTTCGTCCAGTCCGTCGGTGCGGACCATGCGGTAGCCCAGCGAGAAGCTGTACTGCCAGTCGAGCTCGAGGATGGTGTACGCGCGGCCGTCGGGGGCGTGCCATTGGACGGTAGGGTCGGCATAGGCGGCGCCGATGAAGTCGAGATAGCTGCCGTAGGGCGGCATGTCTTCGAGCGGATCGGTGCTGCCGGGCAGGGTGGGCACGTTGAGGTTCTCGCCGACGTGTACCGCGGGATCCGGGCCGTCGTACGCGAGCAGCAGCAGGCCGAACGCGCGAGGTTCTGCGTCGTAGGCCTGCGCGGTATCCGGGCTCATGAGGGCCCGGGTGGCGGGGCCCATACGGTAATAGGGGCTGCGCCAGTCGCTGCCTTCTGTATCGGCGAAGGTGTCGTCGAAGACGATGCCGCGGGCAGTGAGCAGCGCAAGGGTGTCGGCGATGCCGGCGTGTGGGTGTAGCGGGAAGTCCGCAGGCAGGGCACCGGTGCGGATGTAGAGCGCCAGGATGTCGGCCGGTGTACGCGTGTCGGCGTCGTACTGGTACGCGCAGTCGAGCGCTCGGGACAGCCTCAAACTCAGGTTGTCCAATTCTCGAGCCGGGACACCGTCTCCCTCTGGTGCAAGCACATAGCCTTGTTCGCGTAAACGCGCATCGAGGGCGCGCCAGTCGGGGGCCGGCAGGTGGGGGTGCAACGGGAAGAGAAACTGATGGTGTTCGGACATCGCGGCGTCGGCCTCCTCTTGAGGGACACATCGTAAACGAAGTGTTTGACCGACGCGTCATCTCCATTTCGGTAGTGCCGACAGTCCGGATGCTCACTGCCCGTTCGTCCGACGCCCCGTCTTCAGAGCTTCGTCACCATCCAGCGCCGAGTCAGTGGCTCAGAGCGTCATCACCATTTCATGCCACGCCATGCCGCCGTGGTCGGAGGACGAGGGGCACACGTAGGTATAGCCGAGCTTTTCGTACAGCGGGACGTGGCGGTCCTTGCACATGAGGTGGATGGTCTTCTTGCCCATCGCGCGATTGCGGGCGATGAACTCCTGCATCAGCCGGGCGGCGTGGCCTTTGCCTTGCTCGGCGGGGTCGACCACGACCGACATGATGACGACGTTGGGTGCGGTGGGGTCGTGACCCACCAATTCCTTGAAGGCCTCGTCGGACATCACCACCTCATGCGCGCAGCCCGAGTTGATGAAGCCGATGACGCGGCCCGCTTGCTCCAGGATCAGGAAGCCTTCGGGATACTGTGCGATGCGGGTGACGATTTTGGCGTGCGTGGCGGCTTCGTCGCCTTCGTAGGCGGAAATCTCGATGTCGTAGCAGCGGTCGGCGTCGGCGGGGCGGGCAGGGCGAAAGAGGGTGTTGCTCATGATGCACGGCGATAGTGGGGTGGCCGACATGATACGAAATTCGCGCGTCGCAAAATAAAAACGGGTCTTGCCCGAAGGCAAGACCCGCGTGGGTCACGCAGATGCCGGAGCGATCAGACGCCGACCACCGACACCGCCTTGGTGACGAGGTAGGGCTCGAGGGCTTCGAAACCGCCTTCGGTGCCGTAGCCGGAGTCTTTCACGCCGCCGAAGGGCAGTTCGGCCGACGGGGTGGCGGGCTGGTTGATCCAGACCATGCCGACTTCCAGGCGACGCGACAGTTCGGTGACGTTCTTGAACGACTTGGTGAACGCGTACGCGGCCAAGCCGAAGGGCAGGCGGTTGGCTTCGTTGATGGCGTCATCGAGCGACTCGAAGCTGCGCACGGCGGCGACCGGGCCGAAGGGCTCTTCATTGAAGATGTCGGCGTCGAGCGGCACGTCGGTCAGGACGGTGGGCGCGAAGAAGTTGCCGGCGGTGCCGACGCGTTGGCCACCGGTGGCCACGCGGGCGCCCTTTTCGGCGGCATTCTTCACGATCTTGTCCATGGCGGCCAGACGGCGGTCGTTGGCCAGGGGGCCGAGCGTGGTGCCGTCAGCCAGGCCGTCGCCGAGCTTGAGCCTTTCGGCCTGGGCGATGAAGGCTTGCTCGAAGGCGGCCTTCACGTCTTTGTGCACGAGGAAGCGGGTGGGCGAGATGCAGACCTGGCCTGCGTTGCGGAACTTGGCGCCGCCGGCTGCCTTGACGGCGAGTTCGACGTCGGCGTCTTGAGCCACGATCACCGGGGCGTGACCGCCCAGTTCCATCGTGACGCGCTTCATGTGCTGGCCTGCCAGGGCGGCGAGCTGCTTGCCGACCGGCGTCGAGCCCGTGAAGGTGATCTTGCGGATGACCGGGTGGGCGATCAGGTAGCTCGAGATCTCGGCGGGCGAGCCGAACACCAGGCCCACGACACCTTTGGGGATGCCGGCGTCGACAAAGCACTGCAGCAGGGCGGCAGGCGACGCGGGGGTTTCTTCAGGGGCCTTGACCAGGAACGAGCAGCCCGAGGCCAGGGCGGCGCCGATCTTGCGCACGATCTGGTTGACCGGGAAGTTCCAGGGGGTGAACGCGGCGACGGGGCCGACGGGCTCCTTAAGCACCATTTGCGTGGCGGCGGCGTTGCGCGCCGGGACCAGGCGGCCGTAGATGCGCAGGGCTTCGTTGGCGAACCAGTCGATGATCTCGACGCCGGCCAGGATTTCACCGCGGGCTTCGACGAGCGGCTTGCCTTGTTCTTGCGTGAGCAGACGGGCGATGTCGTCGGCGCGTTCGCGCAGCAGGGCGGCGGCCTTGCGCATGATGGCGCAACGCTCGTGGGCGGACATGGCGCGCCAGGTCTCGAACCCGCGCTGCGTGGCTTCGACAGCCAGGTCCAGATCTTCACGGCTGGCATGGGCGACCTGACCGATCTTGCTGCCCATGGCAGGGTTGACGACGTCGATGCGCTTGTTGCCACGGGCTTCGCGCCACTCGTTGTCGATCAACAAGAGGGTGTCGGGATAACTGCTCATGGGTGCTCCTAAGTTGAATGGGGAACTACGGTGCAGGTCGTCGGGCAATGCGCAGCACTGCGGCGGCCACAAACGTCTAGTGTAAACAGGGCGGGGGCCCGGAGGCGAGGGGCAGCGCGATTGGCCTGCGAGACCATGGAGCCAAGCCTGAGTGGACGGCAAGGCTGCCGCAAGCGCTAAGTCACGGAAAACGTTGGTTTTTACCGTGTCGCGGCGGCGTAAGGCGGGGACGGATCCTGATGCTTATTCGGGGCCGCCAGGTCAGCGCGTTACACGCGCTCCGGCGCGCCTGGACAAAAAACCTGCGGGGGCGGCGGGCGAAGCCGGGCGTGGGCCCGTGATTGCCGTCGTGGCGAATGGCGTCTGCCCTGCGCGTCGGGCTCATATTCTGTTACGCGCGCCGCTGGAACCCGGCTGGGCGTGAGGTTACTTACCTCGCACTGTTCTTCCTTCTGTCTGGAGCGTGCGTATGCCTGATGCCGGCCGATTCAACGAACTCATCGCAGCGTTTGCGCAAGCCAACGGGCAGGCGAGCCTGCCCGTCGACGAACAGGGCGTGTGCTCGTTCGTCGTGGATCAGACGCTGCCGGTCAATCTGGCGGCGGCGGGGGATGGCGAGGAACTGGGGGTCTTCGCGCCGCTGGGCCGGGTGCCCGAGATGCACCGGACGCAATGGCTCACGCGCATGCTGGAGGCGAACGGCGCCGGGGCTGGCATGTATCGCCTGGGTCTGGCGCCGGGATCGAGCTCGGCGGTCTTGTCGGCGCGCCGGCCGATGGCCGGGCTCGACAGCGCCGAACTCACGCGCTGGCTCGGTGAGTTCGTGAGCGTGGGGCGCGCCTGGATGAGTGCGCTGGCGGCGGGTACGCCGCCCGCGGCACCGGCGGCGCCCGGCGAGTCCTGGTTGCAGGTTTGACCCGGAGGCCGCCATGACGATCGGGCTGAATACTTTTACGACGTTTGCCGCAAATCATCCGCAGTCGTCGCGCGTGATCGCGGACACGGGAGATGCACTCAAGGATGGCAGCGACGCGACGCCCTCGAACAGTCTGTCACTGGCACTGGGCGACCTGGCGGCATGGTGCGGGCACCCGGATGTCTGGGTGCCGGTGCGTCCCGAAGTGCTTGTGCAGGAGAATCGCGATGTGGTCAGCGCGTTCAAGCGTGCCCTCAACAATGATCACGAGATCATTGGCCGCAGCTTGGGCACCGCAATCGGAGACGCGCAGCCGCTGAGCGCGGAGCGGATCACGAGCACCGTCACGCTGGCGACTTCGTTGGCCTCGAGCAAGCCGCTCTTCGAGGCCCGCGAGGCCATGCAACTGGACACCACGGGTACGACGCGTCTCTCCGACGTGGCGCTGAAGCGTGTGATGGACGACGTGCGCCTGCCTCCCGCGGATCATGGCCGCATCATTCGCGAACGCGTCGAGGCCACCCTCCGCACTCTCTATCCCGCCATCGTGCGCATGGACAGGAGCCCGGATTGCTCGATGCTGAGCACCTTAGGCTCGTACTTGAGCGAGCGGCTCGAAGACTGTGTGACCCGGGCGCTGGGCGTGACGCTCGGCGACCCGAGGGGAACCGAGCTCCCGCCGGCACCGATCGTGGCCACGATGGTCAGCATCAACTCGGGCGACAAGACAATCGACGAGGTTCTGCCGGGGTTGAACGCTCGCATGAATGCTGAGGTGAACGCCTTCGTGCAGGCAGTGGGTATCGCGTTTCGACGCGTCGAGGCCGATCTCGCGGACATATCGGGGACCTTCTTCGGCGGCAGGGCGCTCACGGGGGTGGAGGGCGTGCACGTGACCGACAGCGATCCCCACAAGGGCGGCAGCCGCGTGATGATCTTCGATTTCGGCCAGGGCGATAAGCTGGTCTACAAGCCGCGCGACGTGCGAATCGACCAGGCGCTCACGGGATCGAATCTGGATGGAGGCAAGCGCAGCATGATGGCGCTTGCCGGCGCCGATGCGCTCACCTACCGATTCTTGCCGAAGCAGGTGGTGCCCGGTGCCGTCGACCAGGGTGTGGCCGCCGCCGAGACCGGACGTTATGGTTATGCCGAGTTTTTGCCCAACGGAAGTCCGGAGGACTTCGTCGTGAACCGTTCGGAATGCGCCAGGTATTACGAGCTGTTGGGCAGCGGCGTGGGCGCCATGATGTTTGCCGGCGCCGTGGATTTGCACCATGAAAACATCATGAGCAGCCGCGGCCTGCCGTGCTTCAGCGATCTGGAGTTCGCGCTCAAGCCCGACGTGCTCGCGACGGTGTCGCGCATGATCGATCCTGCCAATACCGCAGACCTCTCCGCTTCTTTCGACGCGCTCATGAGCGCGATGGCCGTCAAGTCGGCGATCACGCGTGGCAACGATCCCAACAAGCTCAGTCTGCCGTACAAGATCGGAAGGGATGGCGCATTCAGCGAGGTGCTGACCAAAACGGACGTTACGGAGAGCCTGGTCGTGCTGCGCGATGGCGACCAACTGACCGACAACCGCGGCGTACTGCGCAGCCCGCAATCGCTGCGTTCGCGTTTTTCGGCAGACTTCGCCAAGGGGCTGGTGTCAGCCGTGACGTCGCTGCAGAGCCATCATGCCGAGTACGCCCAGTGGCTCGACGACGCCGTGGGATTGCAGGTGCGGGTGCATCCGATCAACACGGACACGCAGCGCAGCCTGTTGTTCGATTATTTCGCCAAGTGCCACAGCGCCGACGCGACAGAACGGGCGCAGCGCCCGGAAGTCATGCATGGCGACTTGCTGGCGTACATGCAGCACGTGCTGCCCGATCTTCCGGGCACGCTGCTGCCTGGCCACGATGATCCGGCCCGCGCCACGGATCCGCGCGTCGTTGCTCTGATGAACACCATGTTGAGCGCCTATGCTGCCCACGATGTTCCGTATTTCAGCCGGCGCATGGACGATGACCGGCTGTACTTCAATGGCGACACGCCACTGACGTGGCCGGGCGGCGGTACGGCGCCCGCCCAGACCTCGTTTTTCACGGCGCCCGGTACGCTCATGCAGCAGCGAGGAAACCTGGACCAAGTGCTGGCCGCGCCGCTGACCGGCGATGGATTCGCGCGCCACGCGTGGCAGGAGCGCTTGAACGACCTTCAGGAGACGGCGTCTTCCTGGCTGGCCGGAACGCAGCTTTCCGACGATACGGAGCTCGGCCGCGACAAGGTCATCGAAACCAAGACGCTGAACATTCTGCGTGGTCTGGGGGCGCCGCCAACGCAATTCGCGGGCTGCTATCAAGACGAATTGACACGCTGAGCGCCTCCAGAAGACCTGGCCCGGGCCTCTCCGGCCGAGCCTATCCGGCCGAGCCTCTCCGGCCGAGCCTGTCCGGCCGAACCTGTCCGGCCGAGCCAGGAAATCCCGCCGAGGTGGCAGGTCGATTACGTGGCCGGCCCCGCCGCGCGCTGTAAGGCCAGCCCCGCGTGCGGCGCTTGCGCCGTCAGGATCGCGCCCGTGGTCGAGTCGGTGCAGTAGACCGTGCGGCCGTCGAGGCCGCCGAAGGCGAGGTTGGTGGTGGACTGGCCTGCCGGGCTGCGCCAGATGATGCGGGGCTCGGCGCGGTGGTCGAGCAGCCACACGTAGCCGAGGCCGGGGTTGCAGACGAGCAGGTTGCCGTCGGTGTCCACGGCCAGGCCGTCGGGGCCGCTCGGGCCGTGGGAGGTAAAGAACTGGCTTACCTTGCTCACGCTGCCGTCGGGCAGCAGGGGCACGCGCCAGACGCAGTTGCCGCGTGTCACCGCGAGGTAGAGCACGCGGCCGTCGGGCGAGAGCGCCACGCCGTTGGGGCTGGGCACGTTGGCGAGCAGCAGGTCGAGCTGGCCATCAGGGCGCAGCCGGTAGAGGCGGCCGCTCGGGTCATGCAGCCCGCTCTGGCCTTGGTCGGTGAAATACACATTGCCCTGTGCATCGAAGATCAGATCGTTCACGCCCTTGAAGCGCTCGCTGTTGCGCCGCTGCAAGAACGGCGTGACGACGCCCGTGCCGACATCGAGTTTCATCAGCCCATTCTTGTAGTCGGTGATGAGCAGGTGCGTGTCGTCGATGAACTTCATGCCGTTGGGCTCGCCGTCGTACTCGGTGACGACGGACCATGCACCATCGGGCGTGATGCGGAATACGCGGCCCCACGGGATGTCGGTGACGTAGAGATTGCCGGCGCGATCGAACACCGGTCCCTCGAGGAACGAGTCCACGGGCACACCGCCGCGGTTGGCGTCGGCCCAGTCGCTGCGCCGCGCCCGGCGCAGCGACTCGGGCAGCGAGGTCCAGATCTCGAACTCGATGACCTCGGGAGGGTTCAGATAGAACATGCGGTTTCCTTGGGCGGTGATCGATCGCGGGATGCGTTACTTGGCGTCGAAGCCGATGTTGCGGGCCACGTTGCCCCACATCGTATTGCTGTCGGCCAGGATGCGGGTGAACTCGGCGGTGTCCGCCGCGCGCGGCTCGGCGCCCATCTTGGTGGCGAACTCCTTCATCTCGGCCGAGGCCATGGCCTTGGCCACTTCGCGCTGCAAGCGGGCGGAGACCTCGGGCGGCGTGCCCTTGGGCACCCAGAGGCCGGTCCAGTTCACCACGCCGAAATCCTTCACGCCTGCCTCGGCGAACGTGGGCACCTCGGGCAACACCGCCAGGCGCTTGTCGCCGCTCACGGCCAGCAGCCGAAGCTGTCCGCCCTGTACTGGGCCCATGATGCCGGTGGTGGAGGCGAACTGGAAGTCGATGGTTTTGCCCATCACGGCCTGCGTGGCCTCGGCGGCGCCCTTGAATGGGACATGCATGAACTTCGCGCCGGTGGCCGATGCCAGGCCTTCGGCGGCGAAGTGCGGCGTGGTGCCGGGCCCGCCCGAGCCGTAGGTGATCTGATCGGGCTTGGCCTTGCCCTGGGCGATGAGGTCTCCAAGCGTGCGATACGGGCTGTCGGCCGAGATGGCCAGCGCCATCGGCGCAAATACGAAGGCCGCGACCGGTTGAAGGTCTTGTGCCGGATCGAAGGGCAGCTTCTTGAAGATGTGCGGCAGCAGCGAATAGGTGGTGTCGTTGGCGACCAGCGTGTAGCCGTCGGGATTGGCACGGGCCACCTGGCTCACGCCGATGGTGCCGGTGGCGCCGGGTTTGTTCTCGACCACGAAGGTCTGGCCGGTTTGCGTGGACAGCATCTGCGCCATCTTGCGTGTGGCCACGTCGACCGCGCCGCCAGGACCGTAGGGCACCACGATGCGCACGGGGCGCTCGGGCCAGGTGTCGGCGGCGTGGGCGACTGAAGTGAAGGGCATGGTGAAGGGCAGGGCGGCGAGCGCCAGGGTGGCACCGGTGCGGGCGAAGCGGGTCATGGTTGTCATCCTCTTTTTTTCGTGTGGCTCAGTCGGCTTTCAGGCCGAGCTCGTTGGCCAGTTTTTGGTAAGTATCGATCTCTTGCGAGAGTTGCGTGGTGAATGCGTCGCCGCAGGTCTGGCGCGGCTGCACGCCGAGCGCATCCAGGCTTGCCACGGTGGCGGGTGCCTGAGCGAAGTCACGCGCCACTTTTTCGAGCGTGTCGCGCACCTCCTGCGGCAGGCCGGCCGGTGCGAGTACGCCGTACCAGGCATCGGCCGAGTAGCCCGCCACCCCGGCTTCGGCAAAGGTCGGCACCTGCGGCAACTGGGGCAGGCGCTGCGGCGCGGCCACCGCCAGCGCAGTGAGCTTGCCCGCTGCCACCTGGGGCAATACCGAGCCCAGCGTGGCGAACGAGCTGTCGACCTGACCGCCCATCAGATCCGAGATTGCCTGTGCGGCGCCCTTGTACGGAATGTGGTTCATCTGTGTCTTGGTCAGGCGCAGGAACTGCTCGGTCGCGAAATGGCCGGAGCTGCCGGTGCCCGGGGTGGCGTAGGTGATGCGGCCGGGGGCGGCGCGCACCTTGGCGAGAAACGCATCGAGCGTATTCACGCCGAGCGCGGGGCTCGTGACCAGCACGGTGGGGCTTACCGCGAAGGCGCAGAGCGGCGTGAACGATTTGAGCGAATCGAACTTGACGCGGTTGCTGTAGAGCGCCGGGATCATGGTGTGGTTGGTCGCGCCGACCAGCAGTGTGTAGCCGTCAGGCGCAGCCTTGGACACGGCTTCGGCGGCCAGGATGGTGTTGGCGCCGGGTTTGTTCTCGACGACGAAGGTCTGACCCAGCGCCTGGCCGGCATACGACGCGAAGGCGCGTGCCACGACGTCGGTCGGGCCGCCGGGCGAGAAGCCGACCACGATGCGCACGGGGCGGTCGGGATAGGCGGCCTGCGCATTCGCGGCGAAGGTGGCGGCGATGGCCAGGCTCAGCGCGAGCAGGGGTTTGTTCATGGTTGGTCTCCTTGTGCGGATGAATCGCATGCGCGGCTCGCGCCGCGTCATTCTTTGGTGATGCCGGCGCGCGCCAGGATGCCCGCCGAGCGCTGCATCTGGTCGTCGATAAAGGTCTGGAATTCGGCCGCGCTGGAGCCGACCGGATCGGCGCCGAGGTCTTGCAGGCTCTTGCGCACCGCCGGGTCTTGCAGCACCGCGCGCAGCTCGGTCTCGATGCGGGTGGCCACGTCGGCGGGCAGGCCCGCGGGGGCAAGCACGCCGTTCCATTCGTACACGGCGTAGTCGGGCACACCGCTCTCGGCAACGGTGGGTAGGTCGGGCAGGGCCGCGACGCGCTTGGACGAACTCACGGCCAGCGCGCGCAGCTTGCCGCTTTTCACGAGCGGATAAGAGGCGGCCATGTTGCTGAACATCATGTCGGTCTGGCCGCCCATCAGATCGGTGAGCGCCGGCGCGCCACCTTTGTAGGGAATGTGCGTGAGCGCGATGCCGTTGCCCTGCGCGAACCAGGCCGCGGCAATATGCTGGGCGGTGCCTTGGCCGGGTGTGGCGAAGGTCAGGTGGCCTTTCTTTGCGGCCGCCGTGAGGTCTTCCACCTTCTGATACGGCGCCTTGGCGGCCACGACCAGCAGGTTGGGGGTGAGGCTCACGAGCGAGATCGGCTGGAAGTCGCGCTTGCTGTCGTAGCTGAGCGATTTGTACAGCGAGGGATTGATGGCGAATGCGGTGGCGTCGTAGAGCAGCGTGTAGCCGTCGGCGGCGGCGTGCGCCACATTGGCGGCGCCGATCGTGCCGCTCGCGCCGGGGCGGTTTTCGACCACGATGGTTTGTTGCAGGCGCGTGCCCAGGGCCATGGCGACCAGACGGGCCTGGGCGTCGGCGGCACCACCGGCCGAATAGGGAACCACCAGTTTGATGGGGCGTTCGGGGTACTGCGCGAAGGCGCCGCAGGCGGACAGGGCCAGCGCCGCGGCCAGCAAAGGACGGAATATAGACACGGTGTCTCCTCGTGAGGGGGCGGTCGCGCGGCCTGTGTCGGCCGCTGCGCCGCGTGGTGAAAAGGTTGGGGGTGCTTGGCTCAGACGGTGGCGATGGGCGTGGCGGGGGATCCGACAGCGCCGGGCAGGCGCAACGGCGGGGCGGTGAGCAGGAAGCGATGGCGGCCGTGCTCGCGCAGCCAGCGCGCCAGGGGCGTGAGCCACCAGAGCTCGCCCAGATGGATGCCGTTCTTGAACAGGCAGTGCTCGTGCAGCGGCAGGCGCGGACGGCGCAGCGGCGCGCCGCCCGCCGCAAGATTGAGCGGCTGCGGCAACTCGACCGCCGGGTTGTCCGAGATCAGGCAAGCCAGGCGAACGTCCACGATCCATTGCAGGAGGCGCGCGTCGTTGCCGTCGAGCCCGCTGCCGGTTGCGTGCAGATGCGCCACGTCCGGTTGTCGGTTCATGGCCATCAAGGTCTCGCCAAAGCCCGTGTGCAGGCAGACCATGTCGCCGGCTTCGATCTCGATGCCGTCGGCGTCGAGGATGCGCATGAGCGCGTCGTAGCCGACCGCGGTACGCGTGCGGCCGACGTGGGCCTCCAGGTCGATCAGCACCCCGCGGCCCTGCGCGCCGTGTTCGGCCAGGTGTTCGATGCCGAGCGCGTCGGCGCGCGGGCCGGGATAGCGGGCCCAGTCGGTGGGGGCCTGCGGGTCTTCGGTGGCGGCCTGCACGTGTTCGCCGGCACGGTAGCCGTTGTAGAACACGGCTTCATCCTGGCCATCGCCATCGGCATCGAAGCGGCTGCCCATGTGGGCCAGGCTGTCCCATTGCGTGGAGTATTGCGTGTTCATGAGCAGCACGTCGTCGCACACCACGTCGGTGAGTTGCGGGTCTTCCGACGCATACGACCAGCAGTAGCCTTGCACGCCGGCGCTCTTGCCGTCGCGCAGCGTGGCATAGCGCTGCGGCGGCAGGCGCCGAGGGTTGAGCGCCATGCCGCCCGGCACGTCGAGCGGGAGCGACAGGCAGAACGTCAGGCCTTCACGAACCTCGGCGATACCCTGCAGCACCTTGGCGCGATCGACCAGGTTCATGCGGCCGCGCTGGTCATCGGGGCCGAACTCGCCCCAATGGCTGTTGGGCGGCGCGTGTTTCCACCGTTGCGGCATGGCGCGTCTCCTCAGACCGGCGAGGGCTGGCGGGCCAGCACCTCGAGCGCGTTGCGGGCCGCCGCGACGCCCATGTTCACGTAGGCGGCGCTGGTGACGCCGCCGATGTGCGGGCTCAGGATGATGCGGGCTTCCTGCTGGAACGGATGGCCGGCCACCATGGGCTCGGTGGCGAAGCTGTCCAGCCCGGCGCCATGCACATGACCCGACCGGACGGCGGCCAGAAGCGCGTCTTCGTCGATCAGGCCGCCACGGGCGGTGTTCACCACGATCACGCCGGGTCGGCAGGCCGCCAGCGTGGTGGCGTTGAGCATGCCGCGGTTGTCATCGGTCAGCGGGCAGTGCAGCGACACGGCGTCGGACTCGCGCCAGATGGCGTCCAGCGCCACCGGCTCGACATAGGCCGGCAGGTGCTTGGCGTAGGGGTCGTAGCCGATCACGCGCATGCCGAGGCTGTGGCCCATTGCGGCCATGCGGATACCGATCGCGCCCAGGCCCACCAGGCCCAGCGTCTTGCCGTCGAGCTCGATGCTCTTGTGGGTGGACTTGTCCCAGTGGCCGCCGCGCATGCGGGCATCGAGCGTGACCACCGATTTGGCGCAGGCCATCAGCAGGGCCAGCGCCTGCTCGGCCACGGCCGCGGCGTTCACCCCGATCGCGGCGACGACCTCGATGCCGCGTGCCTGGGCGGCGACCTTGTCGATCGTGTCGGTGCCGCTGCCATGTTTGGAGATCACGCGCAGCGCGGGGGCAGCGTCCATCGCGGCTGCGCCGACCTTGCTGTAGCGCACGATGATGGCCACGGGGTTGTACTGGCGGCACAGCGAGACGATGTCGTCTTCGGACGGCGTCTTGCCGGCGAATACGATCTCAAAATCGCCGAGCAGCGTCAGCGCCTCGGGGGCGAGGTCGGCGGCCGTGACGAGAAGCGCCGGCTTGGACGCGGCAGCGTTCACAGCGACTCTCCTTCCTTGAGCACGCCGGCCGCGCGCAGGGCGGCATCGAGCCATTTGGCCTGGGTGTCGCCGCCCTGGATCGCGGCGATGCGGGCGGCTTCGTCGCGCACCTTCTTTTCGGCGGCGGGCAGCAGGCTTTCGAGCTTTTCACGTTCGACCACGACCACGCCGTCGGCGTCGCCGATCACGAAGTCACCGGGGTGCACCGTGACGCCGCCCAGCGAGATCGGATGGCCGATGCGGCCGGGCACGTTCTTGGTCGGACCGTTGGGGTTGGTGCCGGCGGCGAACACGGGGTAATCCATCTCGATGATTTCGATGGCGTCGCGGGCGGCGCCGTCCATCACCACGCCGGCAATGCCCAGCTTGCGGCAGGCATTCATCATGATGGTGCCCATCAGCGCGGCGCTCAGGTCGCCCTTGCCGTCGATCACGAGCACGTCGCCCGGTTTTGCCAGCGAGATGGCGGCATGGATCATCAGGTTGTCACCAGGGCGGACCTCGACGGTCAGCGCGGTGCCGGCAAGCTTCATGCCCGGGTGCAGCGGCCGGATGCGGCCATGGAGCGCGCCGCGGCGGCCGGCCACGTCGGCCAGGATGGCGGGTTGCAGATCCGCGGCGCGGCGCACGAGCTCGGCGCTGACGCGGGGAAAGTCTTTGATGATGTCCTGGTTGGCCATGAGAAGGTCCTGGGTAGAGAAGAGAGGGGCGGCCGGCAGCCTGCGCCGGCGCGCGACGAATGCGAATCAGCGGGGGGGCGGCAGGCTTACTCGACGCGAGCGCCCGAGTCCTTGACGATCTTTCCCCAGCGGATCCGGTCGTCATGGATGAGGCGGGCGAACTCTTCCGGCGTGCTGGTCAGCACGCGTGCGCCTTGCTCCTGATATTTCTTGGCCAGATCCGGCGTCTTCAGCGCCTTGGTGAACTCGGCGTTCAGGCGCTGCACGATCTCCGGCGGTACACCGTCCGGCGCGGCCAGGCCGAACCAGGTGACGGCTTCGAAGCCCGGATAGCCGCGCTCGGCGATGGTGGGCACGTCGGGCATGTCGGGTACCCGCTGCGCGGAGGTCACCGCGAGCGCGCGCATCTTGCCGTTGCGCACATGGCCGATCAACGTGGGCACCGACGACAGGTACATGTCGATCTGCCCGCCGATCAGGTCGTTGGAAGCCTGGGCCGCGCCCTTGTAGGGCACGTGCATGAGCTTGATGCCGGCGGCGTTCTGCAACTGCACGGCGGCCAGGTGCGAGACGGTCCCGTTGCCCGAGCTGGCGTAGGTCAGTGCGTCGGGTTTGGCCTTGGCGGCCGAGATCATGTCGTCGAGCGACTTGAGCGGCGAGTTGGCCGGCACCACGATGACGAGCGGCGCGTCGGCGATGAGGCCGATCGCGGCCAGATCCTTTTCAGGGTCGTATGACAGCTTGGGGTAGAGCGTGGGGTTGATGGCGAGGTTGCTGGTTTGGCCCAGCACCAGGGTGTAGCCGTCTGGCTCGGCCTTCGCCACGGCGTCCACGCCGATGTTGCCGCCCGAGCCGGGGCGGTTCTCGGTCACGATGTTCCAGCCGGTATTGCCCGCCACCTTGACCGCCGCCTCCCGGGCCAGCACGTCGGTGCCCCCGCCCGGCGGGAACGGCACGATCAGGCGGATGGGCTTGTTGGGGTAGCCCTGGGCCAAGCTGAGTCCGCTGGCGCAGAGCAAGGTCAGGCCCGAAAGCAGGCGCACGATCCTCTTCATGATTTGTCTCCGATCGATTTGTTTTTGGTGAAGAGGATTGTGGTCGCGTGTTCCACCCAATACAATGCGCGTTCGTATAGCGGAACATGTCTCGCACAATGAACACTGAAGCAGACCACGAATCCGATGCCGATCCGGCCGAAGAGGGTGTTGTCGCGGTGCGCCGCGCCATGCGCATCCTCGAAGCCTTTGGCGTGGAAGACACGCATCTGTCGCTGGCTGAGTTGAGCCGCCGCACGAGTTGCCATCGATCCACGGTGCTGCGCCTGGCGCGCACGCTGGCGCTCGACGACTACCTCGCGCAGCGTGCCGATGGCACGTGGCGGCTGGGCCGCGCGGCGGGTTGGCTGGGCGCCTGTTATCAGGCCACCTTCAACGTGGTCGAAGTCGTGCAGCCCGTGTTGCGCGAGCTCTCGGCGGTTACGGGCGAGAGCGCCACGTTCTACGTACGCGAAGGCAATCAGCGGATCTGCATGGCGCGGGTCGAAGGGCCCAGGTCGATCCGCCATCACGTGCGGGTGGGCGCCGCGCTGCCGCTTAACCAGGGCAGCCCCGGGCGCGTGCTGCTGGCGTTCGCCGGCGAGGCCGGCGAGCCCTACGAGTCGATTCGCCGCGCGGGCTACATGATTTCGCTGGGCGAGCGCGATGCCGAGGTTTCGAGCATTTCGGCCCCGGTGTACGGCATCAACTGGACGCTGCTGGGTGCAATCTGCATCTCCGGGCCGCTCTCGCGCCTCACCGAAACCGTGCTGCTCGAACACAAGGAGTCGATCCTGGGCGCCGCGAGCCGGCTGTCGCGTTCGATGATGGGCATGCGGCAGGGCGAGGGGCGTTAGCTTCGCAACCCATCCGCGCGTGCCGCTACGCTGCGCCTTTCGCTCGCCGCGGGACGTTCGACGGGGGTATCGACGCGTCGCGGCCGGCCATGCGCCACGCGGTCGTTGTCTTCAGGGTGTCGAGTACACTTTGCCCTGGTTTTGTCCTCACCTCCAGGTCGCATGCCCCTCATCGAATTCACGCTTGCCGAAGGCAGCCCCTACATCGAAGTCAACCAGCTGCTCAAGGCCACCGGCGTGTGCGACAGCGGCGGCGCGGGCAAGGCGCTCGTGGCCGAGGGCTACGTCAGCGTGGGCGGCGTGGTCGAGACCCGCAAGACCGCCAAGATCCGCGACGGCCAGATCGTCGATTGCGGTGACGTACGCATCGTGGTGCGGGCGGCGTCATGAAGCTCAAGATGGCCAAGAATTCCATCTTCGCGGTGCTGTTGCGCTCGCCGTGGTGGATGAGCGCGGGCGTGGCCCTGCTGTTGTGCGTGGGCGGGTTCGCCGCCTTGCCCAAGGATTTTGCGGCGATGGGCGTGTTCGCCGCGGTGCCGTTCGCGGTGATCGCGATGATCGCCGGCTACAAACAGGCGAAGCGACCCTCCGAGACGCGCGTGCAGGCCGTGACGCAGGCGACCGCGGCCATGTCGTGGGTTGAGTTCGCCCCGTTGCTCGAGGCGGGTTTCAAACGCGATGGTTGCGAGGTGCAGCGCCTCAACAAGCCCGGTGCCGACCTCGCCCTGACCAAGGACGGCAACGTCGCCCTGGTCAGCGCCAAGCGCTGGAAGGCCGCGCGCATCGGCGTGGAGCCGCTGCGCGAGCTGCAGTCCGTGCGCGAGCAGCAGGGTGCGCGCGAAGCCATCTGCATCGCGCTCGGGGATGTCTCGGCCAACGCCTGGCAATACGCCAAGCAGCACGACGTGGCGCTGATGACCGCGCCCGAATTGGCCAAGTTGCTGCGCGACCAGAAGTTCTAGCATCAGGGGCCCTGGCCGCCCCTTGCCCTATCGCGTCATTCCCTCACGCCCGCGCCCGCCGCGGGCGTTGCTTTTTTGGGCCGGGCCGCGTAGGCCGCGCCGCGCAGGCCGGGCCGCGTAGGCCGCGCCGCGTAGGCCGCGCCGCGTAGGCAGGGCCACAATCAGCGACGCACGTTGCCGTGCCTGCCGTTAACGATCTGTTAAATATCGCTTCGTATAGTGCCGCCCGTCGGCGTGCGCTGAGCGTGCGCCGACCCCGCAAATCGGCCGGCACGAGCGGCGCGGATCGCTGGATCCACGCATTGCCGGACTCTCTACACAGATAGGCAATATATGAATCTTGCATCAATGAAAGTGAGGTCACGCCTCGCACTGGGTTTCCTGACCTTGGTCCTGGCATTGACGTTTCTGGGCGTGCTGTCGATCTACGCCTTGCGCACCCTGGATGCCGCCGTCCAGGAGATCGCCTTCGTGAACAACCAGCAGATGAAGCTGGCGCTCACGATGACCGACCGCATCCAGGATCGCGCGATCGCGGTGCGCAACGTAGTGCTGTCGAGGGATCCGCAGACGGTTCAGCGCGAGGCCAAGCGCGCCGCCGACGCGGCCACGCTTTACAACGCCGCCAGCGACCGGCTGGGCCAGATGTTTGCCGAGGACAGCGGTACCGGGCCGGAGGAGCATCGTCTTTACGCTGCCGTGCGCCAGGCTCAGCAGGAAGCCCTGCCGATCTTCAACCGCGCGATGGATGCCGGCATCCGCAATGACGCCGCCACGGCGGCCCGCATTCTCCGTGAGGAACTGCGCTCGAAGCAGGACGCATGGTTGGCGCAACTGAACGCGCTGAGCGACCTCGAGTCCAAGCTCAGCGACGAGGCTGCCAACCGCGCGGCGAGCACAGTGGACACGCTGCAATCGACCATCGTCGTCACTATGGTGATCGCGCTGTTGCTGGGCGTGGCGGCCGCCATGCTGATCACCCGCAGCATCCTCAAGCAGTTGGGCGGCGAGCCCGCCGACGCGCAGCGTCTGGCCGGCTCGATCGCCGCGGGCGATCTCACCACCTCTCTGCACCTGGATCCCAAGGATCGCAGCAGCCTGATGTATTCGCTTGAAATGATGCGCGGCCAACTGGCCGAGACGGTGGGCACCATCGTGATCGCGGCGGAAGCCATTTCGACCGCCTCGGCGCAGATCGCCGAAGGCAACGCCGATCTCTCGCAGCGCACCGAAGAGCAGGCGGCCTCGCTCGAAGAGACGGCCGCCAGCATCGAAGAGCTGACGTCGACCGTGCGCATGAACCAGGACAACGCGGTCAGCGGCAGCAGCCTGGCGCTGGACTGCACGAACCTGACCGAAGCCGCCGGCAGGGTGGTGCAGCAGGTGGTGGAATCGATGGGCGCCATCTCGGGCGACGCCGCGCGCGTGGGCGAGATCGTCGCGGTGATCGACAGTATTGCCTTCCAGACCAACATCCTGGCGCTCAACGCGGCCGTCGAGGCAGCGCGTGCCGGCGAGCAGGGCCGCGGTTTCGCAGTGGTGGCGACCGAGGTGCGTGCGCTGGCACAGCGCAGTGCCACCGCGGCCAAGGAGATCAAGTTGCTGATCGAGAATTCGAAGCTGGCGGTGAACAATGGCGCTGGCCTCGCCGAGAGCGCGGGCGGCCAGATGGAGAAGGTGCTCACCGCCGTTGCGGGCCTGAAGGAAGTGACCGCGGAGATCGCGAACGCCTCTACCGAGCAGACGGGTGGCATCGAGCAGGTCAATGTGGCGGTTTCGCAAATGGACGCCATGACGCAGCAGAACGCGGCCCTGGTGGAAGAGTCGGCCGCGGCCGCGAGTGCGATGGCCACGCAGGCGCGTGAGCTGTTGAACGCAGTGGCACGCTTCAAGACGCATGCGCAGCAAGGCCGGATGCAGACGCCTCGTGTCACGGCGCCGGCCGCCACAGCGCGTCTCGCGCTTGCCCACGCCGCGTAATGAGGGCGCAGGGCGCCACGGCGGTCGCGCCCTGCGCCCGTCGTGGCATGATCGCCTGCCGCGCCCGGCGGCGAGGTGAGCGCTTCGCCGCCCCGGCGCGGCTATGATGCCGCCAGCTTGAAAGGAGAAAGGAATTGATGCGAGTCCTGCTGGTCGAGGACGACGCCATGCTCGCCGATGCGTTGACGCTGGCTCTGGAGGAACAGGGCTTTGTGGCGACGATCGTGCAGGACGTGCAGGCCGCCAAGGTGATATTGCTGGCGCACGACTTCGCGGTCGTGCTGCTGGACATCGCCCTGGTGCGCGGTTCGGGCCTGGACGTGCTGCGTTTCATGCGAAGCCGCGGCGATTGCGTGCCGGTGATCCTGATCACGGCGCGCGACGCGCTCAGTGATCGCATCAAGGGTCTGGACCTCGGTGCCGACGATTACCTGACCAAGCCGTTCGAGCCGTCTGAGCTGTTCGCCAGGATGCGTGCGCTGCTGCGCCGTAGCCATGCCGGTACGGATCAAGTGCTGGTGTGGCAGCATCTCCGGCTCGATCTGGCGCGCCATTGCCTGCACGTGGATGGCATCGAGTTGCGGCTGTCCGAGCAGGAATACCGCACGCTGGCGGTGTTGCTGCGCAATCCCCACCGGCTGGTGCCCAAAGAAGAGCTGGAGTCCGGCATTTACGGGCAGGAGTACGCCGGGGCCAGCAACACGGTGGCGGTTTTCATCCATGCCTTGCGCCGCAAGCTGGGCAATGACCTGATCGAGACCGTCCACGGTCAGGGCTATCGCATGCGCCGGGGAATGTGATGAGGCTCGCGGTGCAGCGTTCGTTGCGCGTGCAAGTGCTGGTGGGCATCCTGGGGGCGTTGCTGGTGTCGTGGCTGGTGCAGTTCGGGTTCTACTGGAGCAGCCATACGCGCGAGCAATCTGGTGTACGCGACCACGAGTTGCGTACCGCGGCGCGCAGCATCGGCTTTTTGCTTGCTACCGTGCCCCCCGGACAAGCGCTCCAATGGGGCACGTCGGCACCCGACCGCCATCCCCTGCAAAGCATCGGCCCTGCCGAGTTCCAGATCTGGGACTTGATGACGGACAAGCTCGTGCTGTCGTCGCAGCGCGCGCCCGCCACGCGCATGGCGTCGGAACAATCGGGCGGTTTCGTCACGCAGGAAGTCGAGGGCGAGCCGTGGCGTGTCTACACCTCGCTCGACGCCTCGGCGCGCTACGAGATCATGGCGGGGACGCCGATGCGGCGTGTCAACGAACAGCTGGTGTCGAGGTTCTGGCTGGGCTCGTTCGTGACGCTGGTGATGTTTCTTGCTATCGGCAGCATCGCGGTCCTGATCGTTTGGCGTTCGCTGCGCGTGCTCAATCGCGTGGGCGCCGACCTGACCACGCGCGATGCGGCCGATGAGATCGATCTCGACGAGCGCGCGGTGCCCACCGAGACACGCCCGCTGATCCGGGCGATCAATCAGCGCCAGCGCCGCGTGCTGGAGCTGATTGCCAACGAGCGCCGCTTCATCGGCGATGCCGCGCACGAGCTGCGCACGCCGCTGGCCGTGCTGGCGGTGTATGCCGACACGGCGTATCGCACGGCCGACCCGGAGAAAGCCAAGCTGCTGATGCAGAAAATCTCGGACACCACGCGGCGCAGCACGCGCATCGTGGAGCAATTGCTGGACATGGCGCGGATGGATTCGCTGGGTAGCGGCCTGCGCTTCCATGCGGTCGATCTGGCGGACGTGGCCCGCTTCGTGGTGTGCGACATGCAATCCGCCATCGACGAGCGTGAGCAGACGCTGGAGCTGGAGCTACCGTCGGTCCGGATATCCGGGCAGGTGGATGCGCTGGGCACCTTGATGCGCAATCTGCTGGACAACGCCAGCCGCTACAGCGGCAATGGCAGCGTGCTCGGTCTGACGATTCGGCAAGAGGCCGAGCAGATATTGCTGACCGTGTGCGACACCGGCCCGGGCATTCCGGTGGCGGAGCGCGCGCGCGTATTCAGCGCGTTCTATCGCTTGCCGGGTGCGCCCAGCCACGGCAGCGGCATCGGGCTCGCGCTGGTTGCCCGCATCGCGGCGCTGCATCGTGCCGCCGTGACGGTGACCGACACGAGCGAAGGCCGCGGCGCCTGTTTCGTGGTGCGGTTTCCAGCGCTGACCTGAACATCGGCGGCCGACTTCAGGCAGGGGTATGTGCGTTCCATTGGCCGTTGCCTGCCTTGCGCTCCACGGCATAACGCAGCCACACGATGCCGGCGCGCCCGCAATGGCCGGACAGGATCAGCTCAGCGCTTGCCGCTGCGGCCAGCGGATCTCGGGCACCCGATTGAGTGCGGGCCGGGCAAACAGATAGCCCTGGAAACGCTCCACGCCCGCTGCCTGGAGCCAGCACCACTCTTCGACTTCTTCCACCCCTTCGGCCACCGGCGTGATGCCCATTGCGGCGCAGGCCTGCAGAATGGCGCGCACGATGGCCTGGCGCGGCCCGTCGGTGTGAATGCCCTGGATCAGCTTGCGATCGATCTTGAGCTTGTCGGGCTGGAATTCGGCCAATAGCGAAAGGCCCGCGAAGCCCGCGCCGAAATCGTCGATCGCCACGCCGATGCCTGCCTTGCGCAACTGCGTGATGGAGGCGCCGAACGTGTCCAGGCACGAAATCGCCTCTTGTTCAGTCACTTCCACGATCACCTGGCGCGGCGACAATCCGCTGTCCGCGATCTGCGCCAACAGGCAGTCCACTGCGTCGGGCACGGTGATCAAGGACATCGGAAACAGGTTGACCGAGATCTTGGTGCTCTGGATTCCCAACTGCTTTGCGGCGTCGAATGCGACGCCTTTCGACTGCAGGTCGGCCATGTACCGCGCCTCGTGCGGTACCGATGCGAAGTACTCGTCGGGCGAGCCACCGGTGCCGCTGCGGATCAAAAGCTCGTACGATGTGACCTTGCGGCGCAGGGGTTCCACGATAGGCTGGAGCGCAAACTGGCAGGGCTGGCCTGGCAGCAGCCGCCCGGGACCCGAGGCCGGCGTCCCCGCCGTGCTGAACTGCCACGCGCGCGCATCGTCGCCTTCGACAATGTGATCGGTCCAGCGAGCCTTGGCGTAGACGTGCAGGATATTGACCACGCGATCGTCGCGGCTCGGGCTCTTGGTCATCTTGTCGAGCACGGCAGACAGCACTTCGTCGGGGCGACTGTCGCGCAGATCGAGCATCGCCATCTCATCGCCCTCGAAACGCCGCGTGGGCGCATCGTCGCGCAGGAGCTGGACCACGTTGCAATGCCGCTCATCGCGCCTGATCGAATCGTAGAGCGAGGTCACTTCGGCTTCAGGGCCTTCGAGCAGTTGCACGAAGTGCACGCCGTCGAAGAGCAGGATGCCGGTGACACCCAACGCCGCATTGCGCTGCCGGGCCGCGTCGAGCAGCCGATCGAATTCTTCCAGCGGCAGGGGCGCGCTCAGGCGGCTGCGGTAAATCAACGTGGAAAGCATGGCATCCTCTGAGAGTGCGCTGCGGGGTGGAGAGGTCGCCGGGGGACGGGACTAGCATATCAGCAGGATGGCCGCCGATATGTGCGAAATGAGGGAAAGATACAGGGCACTTCATGCATTGCAGCCCTTCCGCCAGGCGTTTTTTGCATACTTCATGCAAAATACTTGCCTGTCTTCTTTTTTGTTCCGCTTTATTGCGGAACGTGTCGCCCGGGAGTGTGAGTTGAAGCCGATTTACTACCTTGCAGGCATCGTGCCTGCCGTGATCGTCGTGGGTGTGCTGTTGGCCGTGAAGCCCGAAGCACTGACGCTGCCGGTCTACATCGGCATCGGCGTGGGCGCGGGCGCCATCGTGGCGATCGTGTCGCAGATCTACGGCAAGAAAGACTGACGCATGCATGATCCTGCTTTGCCGCAACGCCTCTTTCTCACGGGTGGCAGCGGCTATGTCGGCCGCAATCTGATCCGCCATTTCGTGGCGCTGGGGGTGCAGGTGGTTGCGCTCGCACGCAACGATCGCGCCTGCGAAACGGTCGAGGCCCTCGGCGCCGAGGCCGTGCAGGGCGATTTGCTCGCACAGGGCATGAGCGAAGCCATGCACGGTTGCCAGGCCTTGATCCATGCTGCGGCGCACACCGGCCACGGTCTGCCCAGCCCCGCTCAGCGCCGCGTCAATGTCGAGGGCACGCAGCACATCCTGGCCGCGGCCCGTGAGGCCGGTATCCAGCGCGTGGTGCATCTGAGCACGGAGTCGGTCCTGCTCGATGGCCAGCCGCTGTCTCATGCCAACGAGTCGCACCCTTATCCGCGCAGGCCTGCCGGCGGATACTCGGCCACGAAGGGCGAGGCCGAGCGCATCGCACTTGCCGCGAATGGTCAGGGCATGGATGTGATCGTGCTGCGACCGCGTTTTGTCTGGGGCCGCGACGACAGCACGGCCTTGCCGCAGTTGCTCAAGGCCGTGGGCAAGGGCAGGTTTGCCTGGGTGGATGGCGGCCGCTATCTGACCTCCACCACGCATATCGGCAACCTGGTGCACGGCATCGAGCGTGCGCTGCTGGTGGGCCGGGCGGGCGAGGTCTATTTCGTCACGGACCACGAGCCCGTCGAGTTTCGCAGCTTCATCACTGCCTTGCTCGCCACCCAGGGACAGACGGTGCCCGACAAGAGCGTGCCGCGCTGGATGCTGCGCGCGATTGCCACGCTTAGCACCTGGGCGGCCACCACCAGCCGTGGCAACCGTCCGCCGCCGGTGACACTGCAACAGTTCGCCACGTCGGCGGTCGAGGTGACGCTGGATATCTCGAAGGCACGGCGCGAGCTTGGCTACGAGCCGCCGATCGAGCGGGAGCAGGGCCTGCAAGAGCTGCGCGACAGCCCTCGTGCCGGCGCCGGCGTGCCGTGATCGATCCGCTCGGGTAAGCTGCTGCCCATCCGGCGGCGCTACCGTGTCCGACGTGGTGGCCACGCGCCGCCGCGCCCACCGCCGGATCGCTCGCCGTATTCAGGAGACCCGCATGGACTTGCCGACCTTTCGTTATCACCCCAACCCTTTGTCGACCGGTAGCGTTGTCGAGTCCGACAACGAATGCGTCTGCTGCGGGCAGGCGCGCGGCTTTGTCTATGCCGGCCCGGTGTACGCCGAAGACGAATACGACGAGTGCATCTGCCCCTGGTGCATCGCCGATGGCTCGGCGGCAGACAAGCTCGAAGCCAGCTTCACCGATGACGAAGGCATCGGGGGTGATGACTGGGACGACGTATCCGACGAGGTCATCGAAGCCGTCTCGCGGCGCACGCCGGGCTTTGGCGGTTGGCAGCAGGAGCGCTGGTGGACGCACTGCGACGACGCAGCCGCCTTCATCGGCCATGCCGGCCACGACGAACTCGTGGCGCTGGGCCCTCAGGCGATCGAGGCGATCCAGGACGACACCGGTCTGCCCGACGGCCCGCAATGGCAGCACTTCTTTGCCGCCCTGAGTACGAGTCAGCCGCCCACGGCGTATGTGTTTCGGTGCCTGCACTGCGGCACGTATGGCGGGTATCAGGACGCCACTTAAGGATCGGCGGCGCGTCAACGCATGTGCCGTGTGTCGCCAGGCGCCACGACCCGTTGGCGCCGTCGTCGGGGGCAGCCGCCCGCCGCGGCCGCGCGCTGCGCGTCAGCCCTCGATCGTTTCGAAGAACGTCTCGGCGTCGAGCTGACTGCCGAGAATGACCGCGAGTTGGCGAATCGCCTCGTCGCGGTGTTCGGGACGAAGCATCCAATCATCGTCACGCAGATCTTCATCGGCGTCTTCGAACACATGGGCCACTGCGGTGGCCGCGGCCAGGAAGGTCTGCAGGTCGGGCGCGATCTCGCCCGCGTCCCAGGCACCGGTGCCATGTCGGGCATGCAGGATCTTGCCGCTGTCCGTGTCGTAGATGAACGGGTCCGCGTTCTGATCGGCGATCACCAGCCAGTGGTCGAGCCAGTTTTCCACTCGCGTGTCGTTCGAGGCATCCCAGCGATAGCCCGCCTGCAGTTGCCACAGCTTGTGCAGCGGCGGGAAGGAAATCTGCGTCTCCGATAGCGTGATGCCTACAGGACCGACGTTTTCGTAATAGGTCCTGCCCCAGGGGCCGACGTGCGCATAGAATGCCGCGAGCTCCGCAGGCAGCGCGATCTCGCCCTGCCAGGCATCGGCGGGTTGCGCGCGCAACTCGCCGAAGCGGGCGAATCCGGTGTGAAGTGCGGTCCAGGATGTCATGCGGGGGGCTCTCGTGAGGGATGGTTGGCGGGCATTATCGTGCATCGCCGGGCGCGTCTGCGGCGCGCAGTCCTGGCGTGCCCGGCCGGCGCCGTGCGGCGGCTCGCGGCGGGTGAGGCCTTCCGGCGGGTCGGCGTACGGTGGCGCTATTTCGCGGCGGCCGGCGTTACGCGCAGCAGCCGGGCATCCACGCCGTCGGTCAATACATAGACGGCGCCATCGGGCGCGACCTTCACATCGCGCATGCGCTCGCCGAGCTCCGAGAACAGCAACTGTTGCCCCGTGATTCGCTGCCCGTCGCGCATCACACGGCGCACCGCGCGTTCTTTCAATGCCGGCACCAGCAGATCACCGCGCCACTCGGGAAACAGCGCGCCGCGATAGATCGCCAGCCCGGCCGGCGCGATCGATGGCGTCCAGTCCAGGATCGGATCTTCATAGCCCTCGAGCCTCTGAAACGGCGTGATCCGGGCAAAGGGATAGTCGATGCCGCCTGTGATCAGCGGCCAGCCATAGTTGCCGCCGGCGACAACGTGGTTGATCTCGTCGCCGCCGCGCGCACCGTGTTCGGTGACGAGGAGTTCGCCCGTGGCCGGGTCCACGGCGATGCCCTGTGCATTGCGGTGCCCGAGGCTGTAGATCTCGGGCGTGACGCCAGGCTGCTGCGTGTACGGATTGTCGGCGGGAATCGCTCCGTCGCGCGTCAGGCGCACGACAGTGCCGAGCGGATTGGCGCGGTTCTGCGCTTCTTCGCGCCGCGCGTTGCCATCGCCCACGGTGAGCACGAGCGTGCCATCGCCAAGAAAGGCGAGCCGGCCGCCATTGTTGCCTGCCGTGGACTTCAGCGTGGCGCTGTACAGCACGCGCACGTCCTCGAGTTGGTCGCCCACCAACCGTGCGCTCACCAGCCGCGTGCCGTCGGCGTGGGGCTCGCCGTAGCCCATCGTGAGAAAGAGGCGCGCGTTGCGGGCGAAGTCGGGGTCGAGCGCCACTTCCATCAGGCCGCTCACGCCGCCCCGATGAAAAATCGGCGGCAAACCGGCGAGCGCAATGTCGGTCGAGGATCCGTCGCGCGCGATCGCTCGCAGGCGCCCGCCCATCTCGGTGACGAGCACACGGCCATCCGGCAGGAATGCCACGGACCATGGTCGGTTCAGACCGCCTGCCACCGTCTGCACCGTGTAGCTCGTGGGGTGTGCCACGGCGGGCGGGGTGCCCGGGCGGGGCGCCGTGATGGCAAACAGCGCTGCGGGAATCAGCACGAGCACGCCTGCCAATAGGCCATCGCGCCAAGCCGGCCGCTCGCGTGGTGGCCGCGCCGCGAACCGCTCGGGCGAGGTCATGCGGGCATAGAGCAAGCCTGCAGGAAGCGCGCAGAGCGACATCAGCACGTAACCCGCCCAATCACGCGTGCCGGGGAGGGCCGGCATCGGAATGACCCAGCGCATCAAGGCGAAAGCGGTGGCCAGGCCTGCCACCGCGGCCACGCCGAAGAGCGCGGTGCGCGCGTGGATCCGCGTGAACCGTAGCAGGATATGCGCCACGCCGAACGCGAGCACCAGTGCCACCAGCGAGATGCCCATCATCACCGGCGCAAACGTCGCGACGTCCTGCACCGTGGTCGCGAGCCAGAGCGAGGCCGTGAGCGGCGCGCCGAAAGCGAGGAGGGCGCCGAGGCTGAACTGCGTCTGCACGACACTGGCGAGGGCGCCGGTCAGCAAGGCGGCGGCGAGCAGGGCAGCGAGGTGGCGGGTCTTGGTGTTCATTCGAGGGTGCGAGCTGGGCGGATAGAGCGAGTGGTTAGGTGAAACAAATCAGGCGGGGGCCAAGGGCGGGACTCAAACCCGCACACGGCGAGTACTGGCAGCACGAGGCTGTCGACGGCGCTTCCGGTCTCAACCGGCCCGTGCATGGCGAGCCCGTAGGGTACCTGGAGAGTGCATCGGGCCCGGCACCGCCGCTGGCAATCTCTGCGCCGCCCGCACATAGGACGCGGGTGAATGAAAAATTAAAGGGGTATAAAACAGGATAATGATCTATTAATGAGTCATTTCTGTTGGTCCGCACCTTGGCAGCGCCCACCCTCGCGGGTGGCATCGCCCAGCGTTGCGGATGGCCTCGCCCAGCCTTGCAGATGGCCTAGTCCAGCCCAGCGGTTGCCGTCGCTCGCAGCCTCGGCATTGCGCGGCTGGCAGGTCGCGAAATTCATGATTGATTTATTAATCGCCAGAAATAAGGTTTTGTGTATTATTAATAAGCCATGAAGAAGAAACTACAACCCTCTTTCACCACCGAACTGACGCTGCAGCAGATCGGCCAGAACATCCGCACCGCGCGCCTGCGTCGTGGCGAGACGGAGTCCATGCTGGCCGATAGTCTGGGCGTGGCGCGCGCCACGATCGCGCGGCTCGAACGCGGCGACGGGGGCGTGTCGGCCGCCTTGCTGCTCGAAGCGCTCGGCCACTATGGTTTCGGCGCGCAACTCGAGGCCCTGGGTGATCCCGATGCCGATGGCGTCGGCAAGCGGCTCGACGCGCAGCGCCGCCCCGAGCGCGGGTCGCGCCGGCGGGCCGGCGGCAGCACGCATCGTGTTGATCCGCGCTTGCTGTAGGCCCGCTCATGGCTCGCCGCAAAGACAAGCCCGTCGAGAGCCCGCTCTTCGTCTACGTGGATATCGCAGGCGAGGCGGTGCTCGCGGGCGTGCTGAGCCTCGACGATTCGGATGAGGCCAGCTTCTTCGCCGAGTTCACGTACGTTGAATCCTATGTGCAAGATCCGCGCGGCTTTTCGCTCGATCCCATCAATCTTCCGCTGATTGACTCGAGCACGTCGTTTCGCACGACCAGCCGATACGAGGTGTTGGGGGCGATCTTCGATGCCGCGCCCGATGCCTGGGGGCGCAACGTGATGGCGGTGGATACCGGCGCGCGCGTTTCCGAGGATCAGGTGCTGCTGAAGGGGCGGGGCATGGGCGTGGGCGCGCTGTTCTTCAGCGCCGTGCCGCTCACGCCCAACATGCGCAAGACTTATCGCCTGCCCGAGATGAGGGAGATCGAAACGCTCGGTACCTTGCTCGCCGATGTCGACCAGGGCATCAAACCCAAGAATGTGTACCGCGACCTGCTGGGCAGCTCGTGGGACATCGGGGGCGCACGCCCCAAGACCATTGTGCGCGACGCAGCGGGCGAGATGTGGATCGCCAAGTTTCCGCGGCAGGGCGATAGCTACGACCGGCAACGCGTCGAGTTCGCCAACCTGAACATGGCGCGCGCCATCGGCCTGACGGTACCGGAGATCCGGCTCGAAGAAACACGCCTGGGCGCCGTGCTGCTCACGCACCGCTTCGATCGCTATCGGCTGCAGCCAGAGGGGCCGGGCGAGCAGGTGGTCGCCCGGCGGCACTTCCTGAGTGGCGCCTCGTTGATCAGCCCGTCGGTGACAATCGGCAAGCGAGAGCTCGACGGCCCGCGTGGCCGCGCCACCTTTTCGTATGGCCGCCTGGCCGATGTGGTGCGCCGGGTGTCCTCGAATCCCGTCCGCGACCTCAAGGAGCTCTACGCGCGCATGGCGCTCAACGTGGCCGTCCACAACACCGACGATCACCTGAAGAATTTCGGCTTCGTGAAAGACGATGGGGCGGAAACCTATCGCCTGTCGCCGCTTTTCGATGTAGTGACGCAGGAAGGCTCGGCAAAGCACTATCTGCATATCGGCACCGCCGGGCGCGAGAGCACGTTCGACAACGTGCTGAGCGATTACCGGCGGTTCGGCCTGCGCTCGGATGCCGCGGCCGCCTCGATCGTGGACCGCGTGCGCGCGGTGGTGGCCGATCGCCGCAAGTATTACGAGGCGGCCGGCCTGTTGCCGATCGAGATCGAGCGCCTGGAGGCGACCCTCACGGCGTGGCACGCATAGCGAGGGGCACGACCGGTCGCCTCATGCGTGCGCCGGCACGATCGTGGCCTTTGAGCTCAGAATCCCCAGAAACCGATCCAGGATCAGCGCATGGTCCTCGAACAGCTGGTCCACCATGCCGGGCAGCTCCGACACCGGCACCCAGCGCGCCTCTTTCGCATCGTCGGCACCCTTCACCTCGGGCAGGCGCTCGCTCTTGAGCGCGAAGTAGAACGCCTGCGTGATGAGGCGGCCGCGCGGGCTGCGGCCGGGGTGGTCGAAAATCGCCTGGTCCTTGAGCGCATGCTCCATCACCGAGGGCGGCAGCTCGAAGAGGGTTTCTTCACCCAGCTCGCGCACGGCGCCGTTGAACCAGCGCTCGTCCTTGTCCAGGAAGCCGCCGGGCAGCGCCCACTGGCCGCGTCCGATGATGTTGGCGCGCTTGATCAGCAGCACATGGTCGGCCGCCCGCACCACCGCGTCGGCGGTGAGGTAAACGGGCGCGGTGTATTTCAGGCGGTAGGCCTTCACGGCGAGGTGTTCATCACGGCAGGCCGTGTAGGCGGGCAGCTCGGCCCAGGCGCGCAGATAGTCGAGCACACCCTCATGCAGATAGGGGCGCAGTACGTCGAGCGACGCGGCGATGGAGGCCTCGCTGAAGTACACATCGCGTAGCGCGGTCGCGTCCAGATCGCGCGTGCTGCCGGCGTCCACGAAGGTCCACGCCTTGAACTGCGGCAGGGTCAGGTAGTAACTGGAAGCGTCCTTCTCGTAGCCGACCAGGCATACCGGCGCCTGGCCGTGGATCTCGACGACGGCGGCCTGCACCGCGTCGGCCCAGCGCTTGTCGTTGCCGTAGTCCTGCACCATCACGAACGTCACGCGCTGGCGTTGCTCGGCGCTCAGCATGCTTTCCAGCATGGCTTGGCGCTCGCTTTCGGTGAAAGGATTCTTGGGGTTGCGCGATCGATGTGCCGAGCCGATCACGATGCTCACGCGCTGCGCGACTTCGAGTGCGCGCTGGATCAGCTCGAAGTGCGCCAGATGCGGAAGCTGCCAACGGCCGATCACGACGGCGGCGGGGTACTGCGGGGTGGCGGTGGGCATGCGGGTCTCCGTGGAATTCAGTATTGGCGTGCCGTGATCGGCACTTGCCGGCCGGTGCCGAAGGCGCGCGCACGTACGCGGATGATCGGCGGGGCCTGGCGGCGCTTGTACTCGCTGCGGGCAATCAGATGCTTGACCTTCGCGATGGTAGCGCGGCCATCTTCTGTCGCCTCCAGCGCTTGCACGACGGCTTGCGCCTGATCGTGTTCGTCGCGTTCGAGCAGCGATCCTTCGATGAGCACCTTCAGGATCTCGTCCAGCACCTCGTAGGGTGGCAACGAATCGGAGTCTTTCTGGTCGGGCGCCAACTCGGCCGAGGGCGCCTTGTCGATGATGGCCTGCGGTATCAGCGCTCGCCCCGCGGTCTCGTTGATGTGCCGCGACAAGGCAAAGACCTCGGTCTTGTACAGATCCCCCAGCAGGCCCAGGCCGCCGTTGGTATCGCCGTACAGGGTGCAATAGCCCACCGACAGCTCGGACTTGTTGCCGGTGGTGAGCACCAGCGGGCCGAACTGGTTGGAGTAGGTCATGAGCAGCGTGCCGCGCACGCGCGCCTGCAGGTTCTCGAGCGCCAGGCCGGCGGGTTCGGCGCCGACGCTGCTCTCGGCCATCGTGCCCGCGAACGCCGACACGATGGATTTGATGGCGATCTCATGGAGGGCGACGCCCAGGTTGTGGCACAGCGCCACCGAGTCGGCAACGCTGCCTTCGCTGGAGTACACCGATGGCATGGTGATCGCGGTGACGTTGGCCGGGCCCAGCGCCTCGGCTGCCAGCGCCAGCGTCAGCGCGGAGTCGATCCCGCCCGACGAGCCCACGACCACCTGCGTGAAGCCGCAGCGCCGCGCGTAGTCGCGCAGGCCCAGCACGATCTGCTGGCGATAGAACTCCAGGTTCGATAAACCTTCGCTCGCCACACTGCCCAGGGCCGCGCCTCTCGCGTTGCGAAAGCTGCGCGAGCCGCGGTCGAAGATCAGCGTGGCGGTGTCTTCGGCGAAGCGCCTGCCCTCGAACACGATCGTGCCCATGGCGTCCACGGCAAAGGACGCGCCATCGAACACCAGCTGGTCCTGCCCGCCGACCTGCGCCACATACAACAGCGGCAGCGCGTGTTTCGCGCAGGCCTTGGACATGATGTCGTGGCGCAGGCGGCGCTTGCCTTTGTCACTCGGACTGGCGTTGATCGAGATCACCAGATCGGGAGCCGCGTCGGCCACGCGCTGGAAGGGATTGCGCGGGTAATCCTGGCCGTCGTCGTTCCAGGCGTCTTCGCAGATCAGGAACCCGACCGACACACCTTGCACGCGCAACACCTTGGCGGCGTCCGCGCCCGGCTCGAAGTGGCGGTGTTCATCGAACACGCCGTAGGTGGGCAGCAGTTGCTTGTGATACGTGAGGACGGCTTCGCCGTTGCGCAGCACTTGCAGGGCATTGAAAAAGCGGCGGTCGCTGGCGGCGAGGGGCAGGCCGACCACCCAATGCAGGCCGGGCGTCTGGCGGCTTGCCGCGATCAGCGCGTCGTGCGCGACGCGCAGCCGCTCCTGGAAGGCGCGGTCGTCCAGCAGATCGCCTGGCGAGTACCCGGTCAGCGAGAGCTCCGGAAACACCACCATATGCGCGCCGGCGGCTTCGGCCTTGCGGGCGGCGGCAAGCATCAGGACGATGTTGCCCTCGAGAGCCCCGGCGGTGGGGTTGATCTGGCCTATCGTGATGGTGAGAGAGTTCTGCATACAACGGCTCTGGGGATAAGTGGCGCTCAGTCTTCGGTACGGTTGAAGACGCTGCGCAGATACGCGAGGAAGGTGGGGTCGTCGCACAGCGTCTTGCCCGGGGTGTCGGCGAGCTTGGCCACCGGCTGGTCATTGCAGCGCACCAGCTTCATCACGATATTCAGGGGCTTCGGGCCCACGTCGTTGGTGAGGTTGGTGCCGATGCCAAAGCCCAGCTGCACGCGCTCACCGAACTGCCGGTAAAGCTCGAGCGCCTTCGGCATGTCCAGCCCGTCGGAGAACGTGAGCCGCTTGTTGTGAGCATCGATGCGCAGCTTGGCGTAGTGCGCCAGCGCCTTCTCGCCCCATGCACCCGGGTCGCCGGAGTCGTGGCGCAGGCCGTCGAACAGCTTGGCGAAGTACAGGTCGAAATCCGCCAGGAACGCGTCCATGCCCACCACGTCGGTCAACGCGGTGCCCAGGTCGCCGCGATATTCCTGCACCCAGGCCTCGAGCGCGGCTTTCTGCGAGAGCTTGAGCTGCACGCCCACGGCCTGGAAGGTTTGCAGGTATTCGTGTGCCATCGTGCCGATGGGGACGATCCCGTATTTCTTGGCGAGGAACACATTCGACGTGCCCTTGAAAAACTGCGGCACGCGCGCCGTCAGGGTGGCGACCACTTCGTCGTGCCAGGCGCCGCTGTAGCGGCGGCGCACGCCAAAATCAAAGAACTCGAACGGGTGGCGCAACGACGGCTGGCAGGACGCATCGACGAGCATGCCGATCTTGGCCTCGAGCCGCGCGCGGCCTTCGGCCAGGTCGACCTCGCCCAGCGCACGGAAATACAGCTCGTTGACGATGGCGAGCACGTAGATCTCGAACGGCATCACGTGGATCTGCGGCCCTTCGGCCTCGATGACGAGCTGGTCGCCCTCGGCGCGCGCCGAAATGAAGCTGCGATTGAGCTGGAAGATGCGCAGGAACTGGATGAAATCCGGCTTGATGAAGCGCAGACTGCCCACGTAGTCGAGCTCTTCGGGCGAAAACCGCAGATCGCACAGCCAGTCGAGCTGACGGTTGACCTCGTCGGCCAGCGTGGCGAGCGGGAACGCCGTCTCGCTGCGGCAGACAAAGCGATACTTGGCCGTGTTGGTCGGAAAGCGGTGCAGCAGCGCCTGCCACATCGTGAATTTGTAGAGATCGGTCTCGAGCAGCGAATTGATGATGGGGCGAAAGGTCGTCATGGTCGGGTCCTTCGAATCAGTTGGCGCGCAGCCGTTGCAAGGCTTGCGCGGCGGTCAGCGTTTCGCAGCCGGCGTCTCGCGCACGGGCGAGAAACGCGTCGGCTTGTGCCCCGAAACCCGTTACTGGGCTCATGCAATCGGTGATCAGCACAATGCCCTTGCCGGACTCGCGATAGCGGATGAGCTGATCGACGCTGGCGGATACGCAGTGGCTCGAGGCTTCACCGGCCACGAAAAGCGTATCGACGCCGTCGGTCAGGCCCTGGGCCAGTGCGGTATCGAATTGCGTGGAGGGCACCTCGGCCAGCGGTGTCTCGGCCTCGAACGCGCCGTAGTGCTCCGTGAGGAAATACTGGCCCTTGTGCGCCTTGGTGACCGGCGCGTCCGCCCCGCGTTCCCACTGGGCCAGGGCGTCGGCGACCGAGCGGTGGATGTTCGCGCCCCAGGTGCCGGCCACGCAGTGCACCGGCCACACCATGAGGGTGTAGCGGCCGGCTGATTCCAGACGGCCGAGCAACTCGATCACACGCGCGGTCAGCGGCTTGCCACTCAGGGGTTCGATCCGGTCGCCATTGACCGGCGCATACTTGCCCGCGCTCACGTCTGCGGCGGTGATCGGCGTGAACGCCGCCACTTCGCGGCCGTCGGCGTCTTGCCAGAAGGTGGTGCGCTCGATGGCGACAAACGGGTGCCAGTCCAGCGTGACCGTGATGCCGGCGAGCGCGCGGCCCGCCTGCGTGATGAAGTCGGCCGTGCGCAGCATGTCGGCGTGCGCGCCGCTCACGGCCAGCGCCGGCGTCTCCGTGACCCGACCGGGCTGCGCGCCAGACATCGGCAGCAGATCGGCGGGAATATCGCAAAAGTCGTTTTGCGGGTCGATGACGAGGAGTTTGGCGGTGCGGGTCATGGTGCGGTCTCCGGTGTGTTGCGTGCTGGTTCCCACTATACGCCGACTTACGGCAAAACTGCCGTAAGTAATTGATGCTGAATGTTGCCGCATGGCTGGGCCGAGGCCGATAGCCCCGCAGGGCTTACGGCGAGATCGCTATAATCGCGCATGGCCCGTGAAAACCCCCGCCCTTTGTTGATGGTCGACGTGGTCCTCCTGACGCTGCTCGAGGAGGCCCTGCATGTCGGCCTGGTGCGCCGCACGCAAGATAGCGAGCCTTATTTTGGTGCGTGGGGCTTGCCGGGCGGTTTTATCCGGCCCGAGCAGGATCTCGACGCCAGGGACACGGCGCGCCGCGTGCTCGCCACCAAGGCCTCGGTAGAAAGCCCGTATCTGGAGCAACTCGCCACCTTCACCGGCGCGGCCCGCGACCCGCGCGGCTGGTCGGCCTCGATCGCCTACTACGCGCTGGTTCCATCACATATCGCGCCTGCCAATCACGAGCACTTCGCCTGGGTGCGCGTCGATGAGGCCCTGTCGCGTACGTTACCGTTCGATCACACCGCGATCCTGCAGAGCGCGGTCGAACGCGTGCGCTCCAAGACCAGCTACTCCGCGCTGCCGGTGCACCTGATGCCCGCCTCGTTCACGATGTCGGAGCTGCGGGCCGTGTATGAGCAGTTGCTGGGCGGGCGCCTCGAGCCGCGCGGCTTCATACGCCGTATCGAAGAGCTCGACCTGCTCGAAGAAACGGGCGAGATGAAAACCGAGGGCCATCGGCCCGCCCGGGTCTACCGCGTGCGGTCCGGCAAAGAAACCGTGCAACTCGAGCCTTCGCTCGCGCCGCGAACGAAGCGCTAGGGCCAGTCTCAGGCCGGCAAGCGATTGCTGGATTGCCTCGCCGCACGCCGCCACACGGCGCGCATCGCCGATCGCAAGGCGGTGGCCGCCACCGCGATGGGCAGCACCATGTCCATCTGTGCCAGGAATAGTTCGCGCGTGGCCTCGCCCGGGGCCCACGTGTTGCCGAATACCACCGGCGCGGGCGGACCGAGATACACCGCCACCCCCACCGCGAGGAAGAACGCCACTGCCCGCAGCGCGGCAGAGGCGCGCATTCGCGCGAAACGTTCCAGCGCCATCAGCACCAGCAAACCTCCCATGCCCGCCAATACCGCGTCCGCATAAAAATCCCGGGCCTCGTACATGTAGGGCGCGACGGGTATCAGCCACCCATAGGCGCCGGTTCTCAGCACCGAAGTCAGGCACGCACCAAACCCCGCGGAGGAGGTGGCGAGGATGAGGAAGTCGAGGAGGCGGGAGAGCGGGGTGGGCATGGTGCAGACGACAAAAGGTCAGCCGCGAAGGATGCCACAGCTTCCCGGTTTTCCGCGGCGTCGGCCTGTAGCCCGAACGATCCTGTCGGGATGCGGCTCAATTTAATTGTTAGTACAATAAAATGCCGCTGACGGTCATAGAGACGCAGGTCTTCTCAGGCTGGGCTGCCCGGGTGTGGACTGACGCCGAACGTGAAGCGTTTGTCGATTGGATTGCCTGCCACCCTGATGCGGGTGATGTCATCCCAGGGACAGGGAGCTGCCGCAAAGTGCGTTGGGCGCGGCGCGGGTTCGGCAAGCGCGGCGGAGTCCGGGTGATCTACTACGTGCGTGCGGCGGCTGGCGAGATTGTCCTGTTGATCGTGTATGCCAAGTCCGGGCTCGACAATATTTCGGCAAGCGTCTTGGCAAAGCTGAAGGAGAAGTTTGATGCCCAGGAAATCGGATCCTGATATGAAAGTGTTTGAGGCAGCGCTGTTGCAGAGCGCCGACGAAGCTTTGTCGGGTCGACACGCTCGCGTGCACACCAGCGAACAGATCTCAGCGCGCCGCCGGGGCCGCTTATTGGGTAGTACTGCAGAAATACGAAAGACCGCCACTACCATTCGATTCGATGCCGATGTGATCGAGGCATTCAGAGCCACTGGGCGCGGTTGGCAGACCCGGATCAACGACGCCTTGCGCGATTGGCTCAAAACGCATCAACCCGGTTGATTCAAGGTATCGGGCGAAGCGGGCTGATGATCCCACCTGGCCGGGGATGAGCACGCAGCCCGGTATCTCGTCACGACGCAGAGGCGTGTGTCGTCAAGCGGCGGCAGACCTCACTACAATCACGCCCCTATCGACGTTCAGGCAAACGCGGCTCCCGGCGTGTTCGCGCCGCCCGCTTGTTCGCCCACACGTATCACTCGCCTCGACGCCTCGCGTGTCTGCATCACCAAGGAAAAAGGAATGGGCAATCGCGCCTGGCTGTACCTGCAATCCGAACCCGACGAAGACACGCTGCCTACGGAAGTCGCGAGTGCCAACGGAAACCTGCCCACGCTGTGGCAGGTGCTGTTGGCAAGCGGCTCGGAGACGGCACCTGTCCATGCGCAGGACATCCTGGGCGCGGGCACAGCAGCAGGTGTGGCCAGCGATGCGCGCGCCGCGCACGACCGCCTGGGCGCGTTGGCCGCGTTTTTATCGCGGCACGCGGATGGCGACGACGCGCCGCTTTCCCTGCAGCTCGACGCCGCTGTCCAGTATCTGGCCGGGCTGATCGACGAGCACGACGAGGCGACGGCGCTGGCGTTCAGCGCCAACCTGAATGAGCTGTCGTGGCTGCACGCCGGCGGCCCGGATGCCTACGCCGCCGATGTACGCAGCGCGGGCGACGCCCTTTGGGCGGCCTTACAGGCGTGCATGCAAGCGGACGACGCGGCTGGCGTATTCCAGCTGCTGGGTGTGGACGATGCCGACGACGCGTCCGGCTGGGCCTGGACCTTCGGCCTGGGTGGGCTATCGCACGCCTATTTCCACGAGCAGGAGCCGGTGCGCACCGTCAGCTTCGACGAGTTCAATGCCGGGGGCGGCGATGACGAAGGCGAATGGCTTGGCGGTGGGCTTTATACCTATTGCGTGGACGGGCTGTGGGGCCTGCGCGTGGTAGATCCTGACGCGGAATCCGAGGACGACGCATGGCGCATCCTGACGCCGCCCGAGTGGGACGCGATCTGGTCCAGCGGCGCGGATGATGAGGGCGTGTTGTGGGTGCGCCGCGACGGGCGGACGGGTCTGCTGCAAGCGGACGACGACTGCGCGCGGGTGCTCCTGGCGCCGCAGTTCGACGCGGTATGGGATTTTTCAGAAGACATCGCCAGCGTCGAGCGCGACGGCAAGGTCGGCCTGATCGCGGCGGATGGCCGCGTGGTGATGCCTCCCAGCCTGGACGAAGCCTGGAGCTGCGCCCAGGGCCTGGTCATCGTGCTCGTTGGCGATTTGATGGGCTATGTCGACAAGGAAGGGCAGTGGGCCATCACACCGCGCTTTGAAGATGCGGGCTCGTTCCAGCCGGGCGGGTTGGCGCCGGCGTACGAGAACGCAGCGTGGGGTCTGATCGATCGCCAGGGCAATTGGGTCGTCATGCCTACCTGGGAAGAGATCTACTGGGAAGAGGATCTGTATGCCTATGTGGTGCAACGCGGCGAACTGAACGGCGTGGCCGACGCGGCGGGCCGTCTCGTGCTTGATGCGTGTTATGCCGGCGTGCAGCCACTGGACACGGCCACCGAGCCCGCCGAGCAATGGGCGCGCGGGGTGATGCGGATCAACGTGCTGACGACCGATGAGCAGCGGGGCGTGGTCGACGGCATGGGCAAGGTGTTGGTGCCCTTGGCCTATGCGGATGTAGGCGACGTGAGCTGGCTACCTTCCGCGCTGCCCGGCGTTCCCGAGCCAGCGCCGTCCGGCCAGGAAGGCAGGTACGTGCGCGTGCTTGCGCATGCGGCGAGCGCTGACGCGGCAGGGGCGGAGGGTGTGTACGACGTCGTCGCGGGTCGTGAGGTGCTGCCGTGCGCCTATGCGCTCACCTTTGGCCTGGCGTGGCGCGGCGACTATGGCTGGCTCGTGCTGCTGGCGCCGGCCGACGCGTGCGCGCACAGCGAGGATGGCCTGTTGGTGGGCGTGGCCCGTGGCGACGGCACGTGGCTGCATGAGCCCGTCTATGCGTGGATCGGATCGCCCGCCTCGCTGCAGACGGCGGCCGGCGTCTACAACGGTCCGCCTACCCTGGTGAATCGTTGGAACGATGGCCTGCCCGTGCCAGCCGTGCGGGGCGATACCGGTGCGCAGGTGCTGCTGCATCGTGATGGACGTGAAACGGCGGCGTAGAGGGTCCCGCCCGGTTCCCTGGTCAAGCCTGGCAGCACAGCCGCCAGATTATCGGGTGGCGCGCTCTGCCGAGCCTTCCGCGCGACCAGAGTAAAATCCGCTCCCCATGCGCTTCTCCGATCTCGACCAACGCCTCACCGCCCTCGGCGCCTGGCCCGTACACCGCGGCCGGGTCGTGCGCGTCTGGCTCAATGGACAAGCCCTCGACACCGGCACCCGCCGCAGGCATTCCGACGATTTCCTGCCGCTGTCTCTGCGCGAGGGCCTGCCCGCCGTTACCGCCGAACTCGATCGCCTGGCCTGTATCCGCTCGGAACACGCCGGTGACGACGGCTCGCGCCTGCTCGTCGAGCTCGCCGACGGCCAGATGGTGGAAAGTGTGCTCTTGCCGCGCGATGGCCTTTGCGTGTCGACCCAGGTCGGCTGTGCGGTCGGCTGTCGCTTCTGTATGACCGGCAAGAGCGGCCTGATCCGTCAGGTCTCGAGTATGGAGATCCTCGCCCAAGTGGTGCTCGCGCGCCGCCAACGCGCCGTGAAGAAAGTGGTCTTCATGGGCATGGGCGAGCCGGCGCACAACCTCGAGAACGTGCTCGAAGCGATTGATCTGCTCGGCACCGAGGGCGGCATCGGCCACAAGAACCTCGTGTTCTCCACCGTGGGCGATCATCGGGTGTTCGACGCCTTGCCGCGGCAGCGCATCAAGCCGGCGCTCGCGCTCTCGCTTCACACCACCAAGGCCGAACTGCGCGAACACCTGCTGCCCCGCGCACCCCGGATCGCGCCGGACGAGCTCATCGAGCTTGGCGAGAAATACGCCCGTGTCACCGGCTACCCGATTCAATATCAGTGGACGCTGCTCAAGGGCATCAACGACGGCAACGACGAACTCGACGCGGTGCTGCGCCTGCTCAAGGGCAAATACGGCGTGCTCAACGTGATTCCGTTCAACAGCCTCGAAGGCGATGACTACCAGCGCCCGGACGGCGAACGCATCCGCGAGATCGTGCGGTATCTGCATCAGGGCGGCGTGCTGGCCAAGGTGCGAAACAGCGCCGGCCAGGATGTCGATGCCGGCTGCGGACAACTGCGGGCGCGGGCCGTGGGCGTGGAGAAGGTGGTGGCGTTGCGGCGGGTGCGAACGAACCCGGTCGAGGTCGGACAGGGGCATTGAGCCGACCCGTGCGCTCATCCCATGCCGGGACGGCGCGCTGCCAGGCTCACTGAGGGCGTCCTCGGCCGCCGAGTCGGACAGCGGGCGACAAACTGAACGACTCGCGCATCTCGCGCACCTCGTCCATGGGCGTCCGTCCAAACAGACGCTTGAACTCACGGCTGAACTGCGGCGCACTTTCATATCCCACGCGAGCGGCGGCGCTCGCCGCGGTCAAGCCGTCTCGGATCATCATCAGGCGAGCCTGATGCAGGCGTGTGGACTTGATGTATTGGATCGGGGATGTCTGCGTCACGGCACGAAAGTTGGCGTGGAAGGCGGGCACGCTCATGCCGGCGTCCTCGGCCAGACTGGCGACGCTCAAAGGCTTGGCGTAATCCGCATGGATGCGCTTGAGCGCGCGGGCAATGCGGCCGAACCTGCCGTGTTGCACCAGCGCGGCCCGCATCGCACCGCCTTGCTCACCCGTGAGCGCCCGATAGCAGATCTCGCGCACGATGCCAGGCCCCAGGACCTCGGCATCGAGGGGATCGTTCAGCACTTCCAGCAGCCGTAGCGTGGCGCGTGCGAGATGGCCTTCGAGCCGCGTGGAGGTGATACCGGCCGGCGGCGCATCCAGGTGATGTCCCGATGCGCCAATCTGCGTGATGAGTTCACCAAGCTCGAGTAAGTCCAGCCGGATGGACACCGCGAGCATGGGCTCCTCGGACGAAGCGTACGTTTCAGTGAAGAGGGGCAGGGGTACGGAGAGCACCAGGTAATGCTGGGCATCGTAGACATAAACGGCGTCTCCCAAGAAACCGAGCTTGCGGCCCTGGCACACGATGACGATGCTCGGCTCATAGAGCACGGGTGTGCGCCCCAGCGGGCGGTCCGAACGCATCAGCCGCACGCTGGCGAGCGCGGACTGGGTATAGCCCTCATTGGGCGCCAGCGCTTTCAGCAGACGAATCATCTCGCTGGACGCGGACGTGGGACCGTCATGCACGTGTTTTCTCCCGGGGTTGGCCCAAGGTCATTCTAGCGCCGTCGCTCGGGAGAGGCATGAGCGCGTTGATAGGATCAGGCAATAACCCCATCGCTCCGTGTATTCGCTTGCAAGCGGAATCTCCCTAGCATTCATACATCGGCCATCGCGACATTTCCGGGATGCCACGGGTCAAGAGCGGCGAGGCAGGCTCCTCAGTAGTGAAACCTGCTAAGCCCCGAGAAAATAGGAGTGAGCAAGAACCTGGCGTGGAGCCTGCGCGGCCCGCAGCCGCGTGCACGCGGGTTGGCGCTGCTGCACGGGCCCGTCCATACCCGCCGTCAACGTCGACGGCAGACCATATCCCGGCAGACGGCCGAGAACGTCGCACGCATCATCAGCGCTGAAGGTCTCGAGTCCGAGGCTGAAGTCAGCGACTGAAATCCAGCCTTCACTTTGAACGGAGAACGCTTATGACTTCGCAACACACCGCATCCCATACGTTCGCAGGCAAGGTCGCCATCGTGACCGGCGCCGCCAGTGGCATCGGCCTGGCCACCACCGAGTTGCTGCATGCACAGGGGGCCCAGGTGATTGCCGTCGACCGCGGCAGTAACGTCGAGGCCCTGGACCGCCCGGGTATCGTGCCCCTCGTCGCCGACGTGGCGCGCGAAGAGAGCGCCGTGCAAGCGGTCAATGCCGCCATCGAACACTTCGGCAAGCTCGATATCCTGGTCAATAACGCCGCGATCATCATGAACAAGGCGGTTCTCGACATGTCGCTCGAGGATTGGAACAGCATCCTGTCAGTCAACGCCACGGGTGCGTTTTTGTTTTCCCGCGAAGCGATGCGCGTCATGGTGCCGGCGAAGACGGGAGCAATCGTCAATGTGGGTTCGTACGCCTGCTACCAGGCCTTTCCGCAGATCGCGGCATACGCCGCCTCCAAAGGCGCGCTCGCCCAATTGACGCGCGCGCTGTCGCTGGAGGCCATCGAGCATGGCATTCGCGTCAATGCGGTGGGATCCGGTGACGTGATCACCAACATCACCAACCACATTCACGATGATGGTCAGGCATTCCTGGCTGAGCACGGCAAGAAGGCGCCCATTCGGCGCGCTGCGCAGCCTCGCGAGATCGCCGAAGTGATCGGCTTCCTCGCGTCGGAGAAGGCGAGCTATCTGGTGGGGGCGGTTGTCATGGCGGACGGAGGCATGAGCGTCGCGCTGCCCTGAAGCGTGGGGCGCGCCACCGTCGTGCCCCGTTCCCTGCACGTGTTTCGTTGATCTCGTTATGTGGGATCTGCCGGCGTGATGATGCGGTTCGCACGATGTTTGCGGATTATTTCTCTGTTGAAATTTATTTCGGCTCATGCCGCGCAGAGGCTCATTCACGCCGCCAACGGCTGCGACGTCGGCCGCACGAAAACCGCTTCAAATAAGGGTTGGTGGGACGATGTGCCAGATTTGAGCGGGCATTTTTTCAATCAGGTTTCAGACATAAAGCATGCCTTTGGATCGCATCCCGGAAAGAATGCGGGGCGGTTGCGGGCATCGCGTTAAAGTTCGCCGCGAGGCTTGCCGTAGAGCTTGTGAACGTGACTTTTGGCGTTGTCTTCACGTGCTCTCTGCTTCAGAGGGTTTGGCGACTCCCTCTATAGCATCCTCGAGGCATCATGTTTAAGAATCTGAGCATACGCGGCCTGCTCACCTGGGCACTGGGCGTTATTTTTGTTTTGTTCCTGGCCATCGGTATTGCGGGCTACAAGACATTGGACGGCCATCGTACGGACATCCAGGAGCTGCTCGACAACAACGTCGTGCGTGGCGACCAGGCCCATCGCCTGGCTAGCGATCTACTGCGTGCCCGGCTGGCCGCGGTCAACGCGATCGCCACCATGAAAGATGGCGACATCGAAGGCGCCAAGACCGTAGCGCAGCGCGCGCTGCCCTACAACACGCGCGCCGATGCCTATATCGCCCGCTTGAAGGCGACGCCTGACACGAGCACCGAAGGCGCACCGCTGTACGCGGACATGATGAACGCGTACCAGACGTATCGCCAGGAAGCCTACGATCCGATGATCGCGGCCGCACTGGCAGGTGACCTGCAGAAGACGACGGCGCTGAATGACCAGAAGGTGACGCCGCTGGGCACGGTGTTCACCAAGGCCTTGCTGGCCTACGTGGACTACACCAGCCGCATCGGTGAAGAGATTTCCAACAAGGCCGCGGCGGATGTCACCCGCTCGGTGATCATCATGCAATTCGGCGGCCTGGTCGTCGTCGCGCTGATCGTCAGCCTGTTCATTCTCTTCAATCGCCGTGTATTTACGCCCCTGCGCGAAGTGACCCGGATCTTCGAGCGCATTGCGTCGGGTGACCTGACCGGTCGCATCGCCGCCACGTCACGCAACGAAATCGGCGTGCTCGTGGATGCGCTCAAGCGCATGCAGGACAGCCTGGTTCGTACCGTGACGGGCATCCGGACGGGCGCCGAGACCATTTCGCTCGGCTCGAACGAGATCGCGGCAGGAAATGCCGATCTGTCTTCCCGCACGGAAGAGCAGGCCGCCTCGCTCGAAGAGACGGCGGCATCGATGGAAGAAATGGCTTCCACGGTGAAGCAGAATGCCGACAATGCGCGTCAGGCCAACCAACTTGCGGCCAGCGCGTCGGAAGTGGCCCAGCGCGGCGGCGCGGCCGTGGCCGAGGTCGTGGAAACCATGAGCGCCATCTCGGGCAGCTCGAAGAAGATCTCGGAGATCGTTTCTGTCATCGACGGCATCGCGTTCCAGACCAACATCCTGGCATTGAATGCCGCGGTGGAAGCCGCGCGTGCTGGCGAGCAGGGCAAGGGTTTTGCCGTGGTGGCCGGCGAAGTGCGTTCGCTCGCGCAACGCAGCTCGACCGCCGCCAAGGAGATCAAGGACCTGATCGAAGATTCGGCCAGCAAGGTCAATGTGGGTGCATCCCAGGTGGAGCGCGCCGGTACGACCATGCAGGAGATCGTCACTTCGGTCAAACGCGTGACCGACATCATGGGCGAGATCACGACGGCGTCGGACGAACAGGCCCGCGGTGTCGATCAGGTCAATACCGCCATTTCGCAGATGGACGAAGTCACCCAGCAGAACGCGGCGCTCGTCGAAGAGTCCGCGGCGGCCGCGGGCGCGATGCAGGATCAGGTGACCGAACTGGTGCGTGCCGTGGCCGCATTCAAGACCCACAGCAATCAGGTGATCGACGTGACTCCGGTTGCGCAGCCTCACCTCGAAGAAGCACGCCCCGCGTCACGCGTCGCGCGAGCGCCGGCCGCCGGGTCGCCGGCCGCCGGATCGCCGGCCGCCGGGTCGCCGGCCGCCGGATCGCCGGCCGCCGGATCGCAGGCCTCCAAGACCAAGCTCCAAGCACCGAGCACGGCCGCTGCTGCCAAGGCGCCACCCGCCGGAAAGGGCGGCGATAAAAGCGCCAAAAAGGCCGACAGCGCCGATGACGACTGGACCTCATTCTGATCAGGGAATGCACATGAACACCCTTGAACGCGAACCGCGCACGCACCGCAACGCCGCCGGCAATTACGAGTACCTCACGTTCCGCCTGGGCAACGAAGACTATGGTGTGGACATTCTCAAGGTGCAGGAGATCCGCGGCTACGATCGCAACCTCACCGCCATCGCCAATACGCCCGCCTTCATCAAGGGCGTGGTGAACCTGCGTGGCGCCATCGTCCCCATTCTGGACATGCGCATCAAGCTCAACCTGGACGATGCCACCTATGACGAACACACGGTCGTCATCATCCTCGACCTGGATAAGCAGGTCGTGGGGATGGTGGTCGATTCGGTGTCCGACGTGATCACGATGCAGGACGCCCAGATCAAGGCAGCGCCGTCCGTGGGTTCGGGGGCCGAGACGAGTTATGTCACCGGCATCGGCACGATCGATGACCGCATGGTGATCCTGGTCGACATCGATCGTTTGATGTCGGCGTCGGACCTGGTGGCGGTCAACGCCGTCGCGGCCTGACAGAAGTTCGCGCGAGCGCTGCGGACGCACTCATTGCGACTGCAGCGCCCGCGTTCGATACAGCATGTAGAGCGCCACCGGAGCGCCCACGAGCCCGATGACTGCATTCAGGTGGAAGACATGCCGGCTCCACGGGAGATGCACGATCAGGTCGGCCGTCAGCCCCAGCGCGGCGCCGGCCATGGCCGCCGTGGGAAGCAGAATGCGATGGTCGGACGTTCGGGACAGCGCGCGGGCGACTTGCGCGGCTACCAGACCGAGAAAGGCGACCGGCCCGCAGAATGCGGATACGAGTCCGCAGAGCCAGGCGGCGCCAAAGAGCGCCCCGCGCTTTACCGCCGCGACCCGCACGCCCATCGATTGCGCATACTGCTCGCCCAGCAGCAGCCCGTTGAGCGGCTTCACCAACAGGGCGCATCCCGCCATGCCGGCCAGCAGCCCCGGCACCATGATCTGCAGTTGCTGCCGCGTGGCGCCCGCGAAACTGGCGTCGTCCCATATCTTGAAGGCGCGTGCCTGTGTCTCGTCGATGAAGTGCATGAGCACGCTGATCAGCCCCACGGCCAGATAACCCAGCATCAGGCCCACGATCAGCAACGTCACCAGGCCGGTGTGGCGCGACAGCTTGGCCAGCAGCATCAGCACCGCCGTCGAGCCCACGATGGACGCCGCCGCCATCCCCATGTCTCCGATCAGGCCGAATCGCAGCAGGAGCGCGTTGCCGGCGACGCCTGCAAAGGTCACCAGGATCGCGCTGCCCAACCTGGCACCATGCACGATGCCCAGCACGAAAGGATCCGCCAGGGGGTTGCGGAACAGCGTCTGCAGCATCAAACCGGCCACGCCCAGCGCGGCGCCGCTCAGCATTGCATTCAGGGCGCGTGGCGCCCGAAAGCCGAGCACGATGTCGCGCCAGGCGGGGTTTTCGGGTGTGACGCCCGACACCAAGGATTGCAGTACGGCCTCCAGCGGGATCGCCACGCTGCCCAGCATCAGTTCCGCCACGAACAACAGCGTGATCGTCGTGAAAAGCAGCAGGAACACCAGGCCTGATCGCGCAGGCACGCCATGGTCAGACACAGAAAGCGGCGCGGCTGCGCGGGCGGAGGCGGTCATGGAAGTCTCCGCAAAAACTGATATCCGCTGGCAGCCGGACGCAGTTTGCCGGGGTGGAGGACGCTGATGGCTTCGGCCAGCTGCACATGGGGTTTGGTCATGCTTTGATCCTGATAGGGGTTGGCCCACGCGCCGGTGTAGCCACGGTCCCAGGCATAGACCTGCCCTGTGGCGGCGGGGCGAAACCAGCCATGCAAGGGATGAGCGGCGACCCAGGCATCGATACCGGGCTGTCCGCCCAGCGTGCCGAGCCAGAGGTCGGCCCGGGCGCCCAGGGCATACATTTGCTCGAACGGCACGTACTCCAGGCTGCTCGGGCTGGCGTCGTGCAGCACATACTGGCCGCCCGCGTCACGGATCAGCTGAGCGCGCTGGTTGGCGGCGCCGAAGGTCTCGAACGTGCCACGGCCCGCACCAAAGCCGGACATGACCCAGGGTCGCGTGGCCACGTTCGCGACCAGCGCGGCCAGGTTCTTGTAGTCGGCCTCGATCCGCGCATAGTGGGCGTTCGCGCGCGCCTCGCGGTTGCCGAGCAGGGCCAGCAGTTTCATCCACTCTGCCCGGCCCAGCGGGTGCGTCTCGTGGTGATCGGCCTGTGCGATGGCGCGCACACCGAGCTCCCACAGCCGCGGGTGCAGGTTGCTGGCGGGATAGGCAGAATAAAAGCTCAGGTACACCTCCGGCTGCACGGCGATCACCTGTTCGATACCCGCATGGCCGTAGCCCCACATGTCGTGCACCAGGCCTGCCTGGACGCGCGCGCGTACCGCGGGCACGGTGGCGTTGCGGACGTTCTCCGATCCCACCAGCATGTCGACCATGCCGAGCTCGTCCAGCGCGCCCAGGATCGCGGCGTTGCCCGTCACCAGGCGTTGTATGGGCACCTGGATCACGGGTACATGGGCCTCGTGGGCCGGCACGGGCGTCCCGCACTGGACCAGCAGATACTCCAGCACTTCGCCGGTGGCCACGTTCGGCGTGAAGCGCACGCGCTTGTAGTGCGCTGCGTATTCCACCTGCAATTGCGTCGAATGGTGGAACGCGGTCTTGTCGGGAAAATAGTCCACGTCCGGCTTGTAGTCAGCCACGCAGGCGGCCTCGAGATTGTGTGCGGGGCCGTCCGCGCCGAGGGATTGCGCGGGCAGCGCGCTCACGGGCGGCGTGGAGACCTGCATGCAGGCCGATAGCAGCAGGGCCAGGGCAAGGACTGCCAGCCGGACGCTCATGGCAGGCCTTCCGGTCGGGCAGCGCGTGCGAGGCGCAGCGCCGCGGCCAGCTCCGCCATCGTGCCGTATCGCTGCGCAACGCCGTGCATGGTCAGCGTGTAGCCGTCCGGCAGCACGCACAAGCTCTGCGCGGCATCCTCCTGGGCGCAGTATCCCAGGCGCTGCAGCGCCCGTTCGGCCCATATTCGCCGCGTGCCGCTGCCCCAGACGCGTATCGGCATGGCGCCGTCGCGGCCGACCCGCAGCTCGCCGCGCTCCAGATCGAACGCCAGACCGTCAGCGGTGAATGCCGCCGAGAGCGCGCCATTCAAGGCCAGGTCTTCCGGTGCGCCGGTGTGCAACCGGCGCTGGCCGTCGATCAGCCACAGCGCGTCGGCATAACGCAGCGCGAGCTCGAGGTCGTGCGTGGAGAGCACGATCGTCAGATGCCGCCGATGCGCCAGGTCTTGCAGCAATTGCATGAGCTCGATGCGGCGCGGCAGATCCAGGAAGGCCGTCGCTTCATCCAGTACGAGCAATTGAGGTTGTTGCGCCAACGCGCGCGCAATCATGGTTTTCTGTCGTTCGCCATCGGACATGCGCGACACCCGTTTTGCTGCCAGCGTCGCGGCGCCGGCCTGCTGCAGCGCTCCATGCACGATGTCGTAGTCCGTCTCGCGCAGGCGGCCGCCCCAGCCGATGTGGGGATACCGGCCCAGGCAGGCCAATTCGAATCCCGTCATCAGCAGGGTGTCGACCCTATCGGTCAGTACCACCGCGAGCTTGCGCGCACGTTCCAGAGGGGATGCCTGGGCCAGGGGCTGTCCGTCGAGCTGGATGTCGCCCGCCAGGGCCGGCTGCATGCCGCAGAGCGTGCGGATCAAGGTCGACTTGCCCGCGCCATTGGCACCGATCAGGCAGACGAAGTGGCCCGCGGGAGCGTGAAGTTCGTAGGGGCCCAGCAGCGGCCGGCCATCGTAGCCGGCCACCAGCCCGGTGGCATGCAGAGACATCAGAGCCGGATTCCGAACGTGACCATGACCGTGCGCGGGGCACCCGCAAACGTGGGCACGAAAGAGCCGCCGGATTCGTAATAGCGCTTGTCTGTCAGGTTCTGCACGGTCAGCTGCAGCTTGTAGCGATCGGCAGGCCCGAAGCGGTAGATCGCGTTCGCATCCCATCGTGTGAACGCCGGCAGCTCGAACGTATTCGCCGTGTTCGCTTCGCGGGCGCCCACATAGGTGGCACCCAGGCCCAGGCGCAGGCCGCGGGCCCAGCCGGTGAAATCGTAGGTGGTCCACAGGCTCGCCGAACGCTTGGGCGCGTTGGCGACCCGGTTGCCCTCGATGGTCGCGTCGCTGTCCTCGGTGACCTGCGCCGTGAGTTGTGTGTAGCTGGCCAGCAGCCGCCATTGCGGCGTGATCGTGTAGGGAATGTCGAGTTCCCAGCCGCGGCTGCGCTGTTCGCCCACCTGGATGACGTAGTTGAAGTCTTCCGGATCGCCGACCACACCGTTGGTGCGGCGAATGTCGAACAGGGCCAGCGTGGGCTCGAGGCGGCCGGCCAGCAGGCTGAGTTTGGCCCCCACTTCGAATTGCTCGCCGCGCGAAGGCTGGGGCAAGCCGCCGCTGCGCAGCATGCCGCCGTTCGTTTCGGTCAGGAATGACTTGGCCCAACTGCCATAGAACGACACTGGCTCGGCAGGTGTCCAGGTAAGCCCGATGCGAGGAGAGTACGCGTCGTCCGTCCGCTTCAATGCGCCGTCGGCCAGCAGATACTCCGCGCGGCCGCTCGTGCGAGCGCGGTCGTAACGCAAGCCCAGCAGCAGGCGCCACTGCTCGCCCAGCGTCATTTCGTCCTGCGCGTAGAGACCCACATTGTGCGTCGTATAGCGTGAAGAGTCGTAATGCTGCATGGCGCCGGTCTGGACGCCGTGCACGGGATTGCGCAGGCTGATCGGGAGGTTGGCGGGAAAGCCAAAGCCGCTCATGAACGCGTCGGCGGTGAAGTCCCAGTCTTCGTAGTTGTAATCGGCACCTACCAATACACGGTGGCCGATGGCGCCCGTGGTGAAGCGCCTCGACGCCTCCGCCAGTGCGGACATGTCCTTCTGTTCGTCGATGCTGCGCTGCTTGCGGCGATTGACGATCGGATCGGGGGTGTCTTCGCCGCTCACCGGCGGAAAGCCGTAGGCATACCAGAGCGCATCGGTCCGTGCGCGCGATCCTTGCAGGCCCGCGTGCAAATCCCAGCCGTTCTCCAGCTTGTGGTCCAGTACCAGGCTGGCCAGTGCGCTGTTGTTTTTGAGATTGGCATCCGCTTCACCGTAGTTGTATCGGATCGGCACCTCCAGGAACAGCGGGCTGTTGCCGAAGCCCCGGTCGAAGGCCGCGCGCTTTTTTCCAAGCTCGAACTCCGCGGTGACCGTCGTGCGGCTCGACGGGGTCCACTGGAATACGGGCGAAATGAACTGCGTGTCGTTGTCGACGAAATCGCGGAAGCTGTGATTGCTCTGCCAGGAGCCGGTCAAGCGATAGCCCAACTGATCACCCAATGGGCCGGTGCTGTCGACGGTACTGCGGTAGAAGTCATACCGTCCCGCCGTCAGTTCGATGTCGGTCTGCGGTTTGTCGAGTGGCTTCTTGGTGACGATGTTGACCACGCCGCCCGGCTCGAACCTGCCATAGAGCGCCGACGCGGGCCCCTTGAGCACCTCGATCTGCTGGATGTTTACCAATTCGTCGACAGGAGCGAAGACGCTGCGACGGAAGCCGTTCTTCAGATTGGCGGTCGTGGCGAAGCCGCGCAGGCGAAAGCGATCGTTGCTCCCGCCCCAGCCGACCTGACTGGTCACGCCGGGCACGGTACTGATGGCACCCCCCAACGTGGTGACGCCCCGATCCTCGATCAACTCGCTGGTGACCGTCTGGATGGAGAAGGGCGTTTCCTTCAGCAGCGTGTCACTTTTGTTCGTGGTCGGCGCCACGAACGACCGGTACGGGCGCTCCCGCGTGCCAATGACAGTGATGGTCTCGAGATCCGGTGCCGATTCTTCCGCGGCCTTTGCATCCAGGCCGGCGGCCGGTGCAAGGATGAGAGACAAAACGGCCAGGCACGATCGTTGGCGACGGCTGGACGCGGCCGCCGTGCTGGGCAGATAGGAACGCATGGGCTTCTCCAATGAACGCGCTGGTGTGCGCAGCAATCCCCCTGGATGCCTGTGCCAACGCGTCGGACGATCGATCCGCTCCCCGCAAAAGAGCGTGGTCGTCTCTTAGTAATCGAATGTTATAACATATCATTAATGTCTGGCGGCTGCGTCCTGACGTGCGGCCGAGGCGATGGTGCATTCGCGAATCGAGGATGCCGCGCCGCCCACGTCACGAACAATAGGTCGTCATCGCTGCCGCATGCGTCCGGACATCAGCCGCGCCAATGGTATGTTCCAGCGTTGGAATGATGTTGAGATGCAGATGGAAGACGTTGCTATGAGACGATTCGAAGAGAAAGTGGTGCTGGTGACGGGTGGACGCAGCGGCATAGGGAAGGCCATTGCTCGCCGTTTCGAGGCGGAAGGCGCACGGGTGCTGACGGCGCAGAGAAGTGAAGACGCCGCGTTCGAGTCCATTCGTGCCGATTTCAGCGATCCGGCGCAGGCCGCGGGTGTCGTTGAGGAAGCGATTCGACGTGCGGCACGGCTCGACGTTCTCGTCAATTGTGCGGGGGTGATGCAGGAGGCCCTTGCGGAAGACATGTCACTGGAGGCATGGACCCGGCACATCACTGTCAATCTCACGACTCCATTTATGCTGATCAAGGCCGCGTTGCCTCATCTACGGCAAACCAAAGGAGCCATTGTGAACATCAGTTCCGTGGAAGGCCTGGCGGCCAATCCCAGGCACGCCGGCTACGGCGCATCGAAAGCTGGCCTGCACGGTCTCACCCGCGCCATCGCGATTGATCATGGCGCGGAGGGCATCCGTTGCAACGCCGTCGCGCCCGGATGGATCGACACCGACCTCAATTCGGACTTCATGGCCAGCCTGCCCAATCCCGAGGCCTTCAAGCAGCGCATCCAGGAGATTCACCCCGTGGGCCGCACGGGGACGCCCGAGGAAATCGCGAATCTGGTTGCGTGGCTGGCGTCGAGCGAGGCGTCATTTGTCACCGGGCAAGTATGGGCCGCCGATGGCGGACGAATGGCGCAGCTCAGCCTGCCTTGAGGCTCGACCACGGCCGAGGCAGGCTCCTGTGCTCGGTTATCCACACCGGCCAATAAGCTCTCACTGCGCTCCCATGCCTCTTCCGCTCCGCTAGCCTCCACCTCCACCAAAGGAGGCGCGCATGCGGGGCAGGGCAGTGATGGTGGGGCTGGTCGCGGGGGCGGGGCTGGTGCAGGTGCAGGCATCGCTCTGGCATGCCGGGGCACTCGCCGCCGGGTTGTCGATCGCTGCCGCGATCCTGGCGTTCCTGTGCACGCGGCCGCGCCTGAGCGAGCACGCAGCGACGATGGCGGTCGCCATCGCGTGCTGCCTGGGCATCGCGCTCGGCGCGCTCAATGCGGCCGCCCAGGCCCTCCCGCGCCTCGCGCAATCCGTTCCGCCTCACCTCGAACAGCAAATCGTCGTTGCCTCCGCGCGCATCCTCACGCTCACGCAGGGTGACGACCGATCGCGCCGCTTCATGGCCGAGATCGATGCGCCTCGGCATCCCGGGCTTCCGCGCCAGGCGCTCGTCACCTGGCGCGCACTGCCGGGCGATACCCGCCCGGTGCCGACGCCCGCGCCGGGCGAGCGCTGGAACATGACGCTGATCGTGCGGCAGCCCTATGCCGCGCTCAATCCCTTCCTGCCGGACCAGGAGGGCCGATGGTTCGCGGCGGGCGTGCGGATGCTGGCATCCGTGCGCGGCAATCCGGCGCTCGTGGACGATGCACCTTGGGCCAGCTTCTCGATCGCGGTGGAGCGGTTGCGGCATGTGGCGCGCGAGCGGATGCAGGCGGTGTTGGGCGAGATGCGGCAAGGCCCGCTGCTGGTGGCGCTGGCCTTGGGCGACGGGGCAGGTATTGCTCGGTCCGATTGGGATCTGTTCAATCGCACGGGCATTACGCACCTCGTGAGCATCAGTGGTTTACACGTGAGCCTGGTGGCGGGCGTGGCCGGGTGGCTGGCGAGCCGGATGTGGCGGCGGCTGCGCTGGCGCGGGCGGGCGTTGTGTGTGTGGCAGCCGGCAAGCGTGGTGGGCATGGGGGTGACGGTGCTGATGGCCGGCGCGTACTCGCTGCTGGCGGGCTGGAGCGTGCCGACGCGACGCACGTTCTTCATGCTGGCGGCGTTTGGCGTGGCGGTGTGTTGGCGCATGCCTTTGTCGCGCGGGCGTGGACTGGCGTTGGCGGCGGCCGTGGTGGTGGTGCTGGACCCGTGGGCGCCCCTGTCGCCGGGCTTCTGGTTGTCGTTTGGCGCGGTCGCGGTGTTGATGGCGGTCTGGCAAGAGCCGATGCCGCAGGGGCGTCTGGCGCGCGTCTGGCGCGGGGTGCGGATGTTCGGCCGTACACAGGCGATCATCACCTTGGGAATGGTGCCGCTCCTGGCATGGTGGACACAGCAGTTGTCGCTGGTGTCGCCCGTGGCCAATGCGATCGCGATTCCGGTGGTGAGCATGCTCGTGACGCCGTTGGCGCTGGCCGTGGCGATGTTCGCGGCCTTGGGCGAGGTCTGGCCGTGGGCCGACACGGCGGCGTGGTGGCTGGCGTGGCCGGCCGATGGCCTGGCGCGCGCGGTGATGGCCCTGATGACGTGGCTGGCCGCGTACGAGCACGCGAGCCTGCCCGTGGCATCGGCGCCGTGGCCGTGGGTGCTGGCGGCTTGCGTGGGCGTGGTGTGGGCCTTGCAGGCGCCCGGTTGGCCCGGACGCGCGTGGGGGGGGGCGCTGGCGCCGCTGGTGCTGTGGCGGGCGCCGGCACCGGCACCGGGAGACTGGACCTTGCACGCGCTCGATATCGGCCAGGGCACGGCCGTGATCGTGCGCACCGCGCACCACGTGATGGTGTACGACACGGGGCCGCTGTCGCCCGATGGCTGGGACGCGGGCGAGCGCATGGTCGTGCCCGTGTTGCGGGCCCTGGGTGTGCGCGCGCTGGACACGCTTGTGCTCTCGCATGCCGACATGGACCACGTGGGGGGCGCGATGGCCGTGCTGCAGGCCATGCCGGTACGCACGGCCTATGCGTCTTTTGATCTGGCTCGGTGGCGATTGCAGCAGTTGCGCCAGCGCGCGGACGCGTTCGCGGGCGTCGAGCCGCCGCTGCCCGAGGCGGTATTGCCTTGCATGGCGGGGCAAGACTGGATCGTCGACGACGTGCGCTTCACATTCCTGCATCCGCCCGCGGGGCTGGGGCCTGCGTCGACCAACGCGCGCAGCTGCGTGCTGCGTGTGACGGGTGCGCACCATTCCGTGTTGTTGCCGGGCGATATCCCGCGTGAGCATGAAGCGCGGTTGGCGGCCGACTTGCCTGCCACCGATCTCGTGCTGGCCGCGCACCATGGGTCCAACACGTCGTCCGGTCCGGAGCTGGTGCGTGCGGCCCAGGCCACGCATGTGGTGTTTCAGGCGGGCTATCGCAATCGGTATGGGCACCCGACGGCGGCGGTGCTCGCGCGCTGGCGCGCGCAGGGAACGAGTGCCTGGCGCACGGACCAGGATGGTGCGATCACGGTGCGATCCGGTGCGGATGGGCTGGTGGTGACGGCGCAGCGCGAAGCTGCGCGCCGCTACTGGCATCGCGAGCCTGCCGAGTGAGCGCACGATGTGGCTACACTTGCGCTTTCGTCAATCATGCAGGATGCCGTCATGAGCGCAGATCAGTCCAGCCACGCCGTGTTGATTCCGACCGGTGCGATGTCCAACCCCGTGGCGGGCAAGCCGCGCCGCCCGCTTACGGGCGATGCCGCGTTTCTGTCGCAAACCGGCTTCGAAGCGCGTGAAGGCAAGGTCGAATCCGGCGTGTGGGAAAGCTCGGCCGGTACGTTTCAGTCGAACACGACCGGTTATGTGGAGTTCGGCTACATCCTGGAAGGCGCGGCCCGCCTCGTCGATCCCGATGGCACCGTCCATCCGCTGACCCCCGGTACCGCGTTCATCATGCCCGAGGGCTATACCGGCCACTGGGAAGTGGACGAGCGCGTGAAGAAGGTTTATTTCATCACGCGTTTCTGACGGGGCGAGGTCGTGCCGGGTGGGTTTCGCTCGGCATAAAGCTGTAGTGGCGCCCTGCGTCGCGATATCGCCGAGGGCCTGCAGGACGGCATGCTGGCCGTGCGTAAGAAGGCGACAGGCGGTCCGGGGCCTGCGCGGCCCTGCCGCGTGTCATGCCATCGGCAGGCACAGGATGTTGGCCGCAATTTGCCATCGGCGCGGTAAACCAAGAAAAACGTGCGTTATGACGCCTTGCGCGGTGCTGTCCCTGTGTCGGCCTCGACCACATCAACCGTGGGCGCGATCCCGGCCACCCCCGCCGCATCGCTCATCACCACCATCACCTCCGCCGGTGTCTTGCTGCGCGTGAGGTACATGTGGCCGACGCCGCTGTCGAAGTAGGCCGTCTCGTTGCGAGCCAGCAGCAGCGATTCGCCGGTCTCGAAGCGGATCTCCAGTTCACCCGACAGCACCATCAGGAACTCCTGCCCGGCGTGGCGCACGAACCCGTCGAATTCCTCCGGCGTACGAGCGAGGATGCGGCCATACATCGGCGTCATGGTGCGGGCCGGATATTGCGCGGCCAGCAGCTTGTAGTCGTACGGACCGGTGTTGTAGCCGGGTGCGTCCGCCAGGGTCGTGCGCAGCGGGCCGGGGGCGTCGGCGGCGCGCTGCGCCGGGCCGAACAATTGGCCGATGTCGACTTCGAGCGCACGGGCCACCGCCGCGAATTTTTCGTAGCTGATCGACACTTGGCCCAGTTCCATCTTGGACAGCGTGGACAGTGCCACGCCGGTGCGGTCGGACAGTTCGCGCAGGGTCAGCGCGGCGGTCTTGCGCAAGGCACGCAGCCGCATGCCGAGGCTTTTGCGATCGGCGAGGATGTCGGGGGAAAGCGGGGCGGGCGAGGTGGCGCGCATCGTTTCAGTGGGGACAGGGTCTCGGGATTTTCCCTTAAACCCCCGGAAAACCAAGGATTTTGCCATTGTGACCATTGACGGCCATTTTGTCATATTTGAGAATTCTCATATCCGAGAAATGTGGCGACGAGGCCGACGATGCGTGCGCAGGATTTTGATGTGGTGATTGTGGGGGCGGGGATCGCGGGGGCCTCGCTGGCGTACCGGCTCGCCGGCCACCGGCGCGTGCTGATGCTCGAGCGCGAAAGCCAGCCGGGGTATCACTCCACCGGCCGTTCGGCCGCGATGTTCATGGAAACCTACGGCACGCCGCAGATCCAGGCGCTCACGCGCGCCAGCCGTGCCTTCTACGAGCGCCCGCCCGCGGGGTTCACCGAGGCCGAGCTGCTGCATGAGCGGGGCTGCCTTTACATCGCGAGCGAGGCGCAGCGTGACGAGCTCGACGCAGCGATCGTGGCGGCGTCGGCGCGTGCCGCCAATGTGCGGCGCCTGACCCCGGACGAGGCGCAGGCGCGGGTGCCCTGTCTGCGCCCGGAGGCCGTCGCGGCCGGTGCGATGTTCGAGCCCGAGGCGCGCGACCTGGATGTGCATGCCTTGCATCAGGGTTTCTTGCGCGGTGCGCGGCAGGCTGGCGCCGAGCTGCGTTGCAACGCCGAACTGCGTGAGGCCCATTGGACGGACAGCGGCTGGACGCTGCGCTTGAGCGATGGCTCGACCGCGAGCGCGCCGCTGCTGGTGAATGCCGCGGGGGCCTGGGCAGACGAAATCGCCGCGCTCTGCGGCGTGCAGCCCGTGGGCCTGCAGCCGTGCCGCCGCAGCGCCTTCACGTTCGCCGCGCCCGAGGGCGCCGAGATATCGGCGTGGCCGGCCGTGGTGGGCATCGACGAGAGCTTTTATTTCAAGCCCGACGCGGGGCAGTTGCTGGGGTCGCCCGCCAATGCCGATCCGGTGGCGCCGCACGATGTGGTGGCCGAGGAGCTCGATGTCGCCACCGGTATTTATCACATCGAGACCGCGACCACGCTGGCCATCCGCCGTCCTTCGCACGTATGGGCCGGACTGCGCTCGTTCGTGGCCGATGGCGATCTGGTCGTAGGCTACGACGACGCGCAGCCCGGTTTCTTCTGGCTCGCGGCGCAAGGCGGGTACGGCATCCAGTCGGCCGCGGGCGTATCCGAGCTGGCGAGCGGCCTGGTGTTGGGCGATGGCTTGTCCGATGCGCTCGCGCGCGAGGGCGTGAATCCCGAGTTGCTGCGGCCGGCACGCTTGCGCGCGGCTCGCTGACGGACGCGGCAGGCGGGGCGCGGACATGGGCGGTCATGATGCGCCGCAGTGGGACGGTGCGCGTCTTCACGCTCGAGGTGTGCGAACGCGCGCTCCGGCCGGCAACACCCGCGGCGCGTATCCGCGCGCTGCCCAATCCTTTTTGTGGACTGCCTTGCGGCATCCCCTACCAACTTCTGCAGCACCCATGAACAACAAGGGGAAAACCATGTTCAAGCAACGCAGGAAGTTCATCGCGGCGTGCGCCGCGGTTGGCCTGGCCATGGCGGGCGGCGCCGCGCAGGCTGCCGGCTATCCCGAACGGCCGATCCAATTGGTGGTGCCGTTTCCGCCCGGCGGCGCGGGCGATGTGCTGGGCCGCATCATCGCCAAGCGCCTGGGGCAGGAGCTCAACCAGACCGTCATCGTGGAAAACCGCGCGGGCGCGGGCACGATCCTCGGCGCACAGTACGTGGCCAAGGCCGCGCCCGATGGCTACACCTTGCTGATCAGTTCGGGCACCACGTTCACGGTCAATCCGGCCGTCTACGACAAGCTGCCCTACGATCCGGCCAAGGACTTCCAACCGGTGGGCATGGTGGGCCGCGCCGCGCTGATCATCGTGGCCAACGCCAACGAGCCGTACGCCGATGTCAAAGGGCTGGTTGCGGCCGCAAACAAAGCGGGCGACAAGTTTTCCTATGGCTCGTTCGGCATCGGCACGGTGTCGCACTTCGCGGGCGAAATGTTCCAGGAGGCCGCGGGCACGCGCATGACGCATATCCCGTACAAGGGCAGCTCGCCCGCCATGACCGACCTGATCGGCGGGCAGATTCCGATCCTGTTCGACACTGTCGTGGCGGCGTTGCCGCAGATCAAAGCGGGCAAGATCAAGCCGATCGCGGTGACCACCGCGCAGCGGTCCAGCTTCCTGCCCGACGTGCCCACCGTGGCGGAAGCGGGTTATGCGGATGTTGCCATGGATACCTGGATCGGGATCTTCACGCCGCGCGGTGCACCGCCCGAGGTGGTGAGCAAGCTCGATCGCGCGCTGGCCGCGGCGCTCGCCGACAAGGACACGCGCACACAACTGCAGGCCACCGGCTTCGAGCCCACGCCGATGGATGCGGCCGGCGTGGCGGCGGTGATCGCGCAGGAAACACCGCGCTTCGCGCAGATCGCCAAGCGGGCGGGGATCAAGGCGCAATAAGCCGCAGGCGGCCGGGCGGGGCAGGCAGGCGGCGGTTCAAGCCGCACATCACAAAGGCTGGCCGCGGCGGTAAGATGCCCCCCGTATACCGCCTGCGCCGCCACTCCCGGCGGCGCAGGCCGTGCGCACAGGAGCCCCCATGTCGCTGGAACCCCGCCTGGATGTCGTCACCTGCGTGAGCCCCATGGGCTTTCATCGGATGGCTTATTGGGAATGGGGCGATCCGTCCAATCGCGACGTGCTGTTGTGCGTGCACGGCCTGACGCGCAATGGGCGCGACTTCGACCGTCTCGCCCGCCGTCTGGCGGATCGTTTTCGCGTGATCTGCCCGGACGTCGCCGGCCGCGGGCAATCCGATTGGCTGGCGAGCGCCGCGCTCTATAACGTGCCGCAGTATGTCTCCGACATGATGACGCTGATCGCGCGGGTCAATCCCGCACGGCTGTCGTGGGTCGGCACCTCGATGGGCGGCTTGATCGGATTGGGGCTGACCGGCGCATTGGCCTTTGCCCGCGCGGCGCATGCGGCTCATCCGCACGCGGGCGCCTTGCCCTCCGAGCGCGATGTCCGCATCGAGCGCATGGTGCTCAATGACGTAGGCCCTCGGCTCGCGCTGCCCGCGCTCGACCGCATTATCGGCGGCGTCGGCACTTCAGCGTCTTTCGCCACGTTTGACGAGGCCGTGACCGCCACGCGCATTGCGTGCGCCGCCTATGGGCCGCATACCGACGAAGAATGGCGCGAGCTGGCCGAGCACGGTTATGTGCGCGATGGCCAAGGGCGTTGGACTCGAGCTTATGATCCCGCCATCTCCGCCACCCTGGGCGCGCAGGCCGGATCGCAGGCCGGGGCCCAGGCTTATGCCGAAGGCGAGCGCCTGCTCTGGCATGCTTACGACGCCCTGGATTGCCCGGTGCTGATCGTGCGCGGCGCGAAGTCGGATCTGCTGACCCCGGAAACCGCCGCGGAGATGCTGGCGCGCAATCCGCGTGCCCGCCTGCACGAGGTGCCCGAGGCCGGGCATGCGCCCACCCTCATGAGCGAGTCGCAGATTGCGCCGGTCGAGGCGTTCCTGCGTGAGTGATGGCGCGGGTCGAGGACGGGCAGGGCACTTGCACGGGGACAGGGCGCGAGGCTGCACGGTGCGTCGCGCTCGCCTCCCGCCGCGCAGGCTCCTACAATAGGAGCATGACTGCTGCCCCTCTCAACATCGATCTGCATTGCCATTCCACGGTTTCCGACGGTGCCATGGCGCCAGCCGACGTGGCCAGGCGTGCGCGCGCCAATGGCGTCGATGTGTGGGCGCTCACCGATCACGACGAGGTCGGCGGCATTGCCGAGGCGCGCCGCGCGGCCGACGAGCTCGGCCTGCGTTATCTCACGGGCGCCGAGATATCGGTCACCTGGAGCAAGGTCACCGTTCATATCGTGGGGCTGAACTTCGACGAGACCAACCCCGGGCTGGTCGAGGGGTTGCGGCACACCCGCGCCGGGCGCGCCGGCCGAGCCAAGCAGATCGGCGAACGACTGGCCGCGATGGGGATGCCCGGCGCCTACGAGGGCGCGCTGCCCTACGCGGGCAACCCCGAGCTGATCAGCCGCACGCACTTTGCCCGCTATCTGGTTGACGCCGGCTTTTGCCCCGATGTGCAAACGGTGTTCAACAAGTATCTCGGCGATGATTGCGCGGGCCATGTACCCATGCAATGGGCCACGCTGGCCGAGGCGGTGGGCTGGATCCGGGGCGCGGGCGGCCGTGCGGTGATCGCGCATCCCGGGCGCTACAAATACACGCCGGTGCAGTTCGCCGCGCTGTTCGACGAGTTCCTGCAGCTGGGCGGCGAGGGCATCGAGGTGGTCACCGGCAGCCATACCTCGGATGAGGCCCGCCAGTATGCGCAAGTCGCGCGTCACTACGGCTTTCTGGCCTCGCGCGGCTCCGATTTTCACCGGTTGGGCGAGAGCAAGGCCGATCTCGGCAGCCTGCCCAACCTGCCTCCCGATCTCAAGCCCGTCTGGCACGACTGGCTCTGAACGAACCCCGGCCGGAGCGCTTGCGCGGTCCGGCCACGTCACTCTCATTCGCGTATGAACAAGGCTTTTGTCAAAGAGTCGGACAACGACGACGACGATGATCTGCCCGAGGCCCAGGCATTGCCCAAGGGCACGCGCAACTACATGACGCCCGAGGGCTATCACCGGCTGCGCGACGAGCTTGCGCACCTGATGAATGTGGAGCGCCCGTCGGTGGTGCAGATCGTGTCGTGGGCGGCATCCAATGGCGACCGTTCCGAAAACGGCGATTACCTGTACGGCAAGAAGCGCCTGCGCGAGATCGATCGCCGCATGCGGTTCCTGACCAAGCGGCTCGATGTGGCCGAGGTGGTCGACGCGGCCTCGCAGCCCAACCGCGACCAGGTATTCTTCGGCGCCACCGTGCATTATTCCGATCAGGACGGCGAGGAGTACACCGTCACGATCGTGGGGGTGGACGAGGCCGAGCCGCTGGCGGGCAAGATCAGCTGGATTTCGCCCGTGGCGCGTGCGCTGACCAAGGCACGCGAGGGCGAGACGGTGGTGCTGCGCACGCCCGGCGGCGTGCAGGAACTCGATATCCTCGAGGTGCGCTACCCCGAGCCCAAGGGCTGAACGGGCCGCGGGCAGCGCCCGCGCCTCGGCGCTGCCTCATTCCAACGCCGCGCCTTGCGTCATGTTGGCGGCTCCCACGGGCGCTGTTCGTTCCGGACGGGCCCCGCATAAAAAAACGGGCGCCAGCTTGTGACTGGCGCCCGCGGCGTTGGCAGGGTTTACGCCCCTTCCTTGCGTTGGCGGCTCTCGCGCTGCGCGCTGGCCGCCGTTCCCCTTGGGCTGCTGCTTATTTCTTGCGTGCGGCGATGGACTTCTCGGCCATCGTGACCAGGTCTTCGCCGATGGTCTTCTTCCACTTGTCGTAGACGGGCTTGGTGGCGGCCACGAAGGCGGCATGCTGGCCCGCGTCGAGCGTGGTCACAGTCACGCCGTGGCCGGCAATCTCTTTGAGCAGCGAAGGATCTTCGGGCGTCACGCCCTTGCGCGCGATCTGGATTTCCTGCTTGCCCGCATCCAGTGCCGCCTGGCGCACGATTTCGCGGTCCTTTTCGCTCCACGAGTTCCACACGTCGCGATTGACCACGAAGATCAGTGGGTCGGCCACGTAGTTCCAGAGCGTGAGGTACTTTTGGCCCACGGTGTAGAGCTTGGAACCGGTGTAGATCGACAGCGGATTTTCCTGGCCGTCCACGGCACCGCTGGCGAGCGCGGGTTGCGCGTCGGCCCAGCTCATCTGGGTGGGGTTGGCGCCCAGCGCGGTGAAGGTGTCGATGTAGAGCGGCGAGCCCACCACACGCAGCTTCATGCCCTTCATGTCCGAAGGCTGCTTGATCTCGCGCTTCGAATTGCTCAGCTGGCGGTAGCCGTTTTCGCCCCAGGCCAGGGGTACTACGCCGGCCTTCTCGATGTGCTTGAACATCTCCTTGCCCACGTCGCCCTGCACCAGCGCGTCGATCGCGGCGTAGTCGGGCATCAGGAAAGGCAGCGAGAAGAGGTTGAGCTGTTTGACCTGCGGCGACCAATTGATGGTCGAGCCCACGGCCATGTCGATCACGCCCTGGCGAATGGCCGTGAATTCACGCGTCTGGTCGCCCTGGACCAGCGAGGTGCCCGGATACACCTTGATGTTGATGCGGCCATCGGTGCGCTCGCGCACCAGCTTGGACCAGATCTCGGCGCCCTGGCCCCACGGGAACGACGTGCCCACCACGATGGAGAGCTTGTACTCGGCCTTGTAGTTTTGCGCATGCGCCGGCGCGGTGAGGGCGGCGGCGCCGCAGGCCAGCGCGGCGAGCAACAGACGGATCTTCATGCTTGGTTCTCCTCCGGTTATCGACTCTATGGGGCCGGCTCGTGCCGCCCGCGGTCTTTCAGGTAATGAATCAGTAGCCCAGGCGATGCGGCAGCCAAAGCGCGAGTTGCGGAAACGCCAGCACGGCCAACAGCACCATGAACATGCCGGCCAACAGCCACACCACATAGCGCACGGTGGATTCCATCGGCACCTGGGCAATGCGGCACGACACCATCAGGTTCACGGCCAGGGGCGGCGTGAACTGCCCCAGCGCCACCTTCAAGGTCAGGACCACGCCGAACCACACCGGATCCCAGCCGTAGGCATTGGCGATCGGCAGCAGCAGCGGCACGAAGATCAGGAAGATCGAGATGCCGTCGAGGAACATGCCCACGGTCATCAGCAGCGCGATCAAGAGCGCCAGCACGCCGTACTCGCCCAAGCCCGAATTCACGATGGCATGGGTGATCGGATCGATGACCGAGAGCGTGGACAACGACCAGGCGAAGATGCCGGCCAGCGTCACCACCATCATGATCACCGCCGAGAGCTCGGCGGCCTCGCGCAGGATCGGGAACAGGTCGCGTACCGAAATCGTGCGGTGGATGCACATGCCGACGAACAGGCCGTAGAACACCGCGACCACCGCCGCTTCGGTCGGCGTGAACCAGCCCATGCGCATGCCGCCCAGAATCAGCACGGGGGCGGCCAGTCCCCACAAGGCTTCGCGCAGGCTGGCCCAGAAGGGCGGTCGCGGCAGATGCGCTTCGAGCTTGCCCATGCCGTGGCGGCGCGCCAGCCACACGGCAGGCACGATCAGCGCCAGGCCGGCCAGGATGCCGGGAATCATGCCGGCGGCGAACAACGCCGGCACCGAGGCGCCCGGCACCAGCACCGAGTAGATGATGAACGCCACGGAGGGTGGGATCAGGATGTCGGTGGCCGCGCCCGCCGCCACCACCGAGGCGGAGTAGGGCCGCGGATAGCCGGCGCGCGACATGGCGGTGATCATCACAGCACCCACAGCCGCGGCGCAGGCGGGGCCCGAGCCCGAGATCCCGCCCAGGAACATCGCCACCATGATCGACACCAGCGGCAGCATGCCGGGGCCGCGTCCGACGATGGCGATGGCGAAATTCACCAGGCGCTTGGCCACGCCCGAGCGATCGAAGATCGAGCCCACCAGCACGAACATCGGAATGGCCAGCAGCGGATACTTGGCCAGGCCGGCGTAGAAATTCTGCGGCACGGCGAGCAGGCCGAACCAGGGCACGTCCTGGTTGGCGAGCGCGATCGCGACCGTGCCGGCCAGGCCCAGGGCCACGCCGACCGGCACGCCGATCACCATCAGCGCGATGAAGATGACGAACAGCAGGGTGACGATCATTTGGCCTGTCCCCGCGCCACGCGGATCAGGATGCCGAGCACGCGCAGCGTGATCACCGCGGCCATGAGCGGCAGCCAGATCGAGTACCACCAGGTGGGCAGCCCGATCGCGGGCGAGGTTTCCTCGAAGCGGTATTCATCCCATACCAGCCGGGCGGAGAGCACCGTAAGCAGGGCGAAGAAGGCCAGCACGCAGCCGTTGGAGATCAGGGCCATCACGCGCTGGCGGCGCGCCGACCCGTTGTCGGCCAGGATCTCGATACGGATGTGATGGTTGCGCACGAAAGCAATGCTGCCGCCGGCCATGGTGAGCACGATCAGCAGGAACACCGAGATTTCCTCGGTCCAGGCGAACGACTGATCGGTGAAGTAGCGCACCAGCACATTGCCGAAGGTGATCAGGGCCAGAAGCGCCAGCAGGATCACGGCGAGCCAGTCCTCGAAGGCCAGTGGCACCTTCACGGCGGGGTCGGGCTCGGGGGCGATGATGGGTTCGACGGGTTCGTCGGGTGCGTCGGAGCGTTGCATCGCAAACAGCGTATGGGACGGCTGGTAAAGAAGGGACGGTGCATCCTACCGCTGCCCCGTACGGGCGATAGCTCGTGTTTTCCCGCGGGTGGGGCGCGCCGCAACATGCTGCGTGGCAGCAAGAATTCGCGCTCGCATACCCGGTTTGCACCATGGCCCGCCGAGGGGTGACCGCGAGGCCGGCATACCGCCATGGGAGAACACCGCAGACCGCAGCGAACAGGCGGAATTGCGGCGACGCAGCAACAGCGGGGATGCCCCTCAGCCACAATTTTGTAACGCTGACGCCTTCCCCGGGACAACCCGGGGCGTGCGGCCCCGGGGTTTACCCCATAAGAAGGTAAAATCTCGTTTTGATCTCCACCTCCCAACGGCGCCCGCATCGTGTCCCTAGTCCAGCATCTGCCCGGTTCCTCGGTTCTTTCCCCGTTTCGTCGCGAGCGCCTGCTTGCACAACTGAAGAAGGCCGGTCTGCCGGTAGCCGACGTCTCCGCTCGTTTCGAGCACTTCGTTCACACCGACAGCGAGCTGTCGGCCGAGGCTCAGCAACACCTCGTGCAACTGCTGGATTACGGCACGCCGTACAGTGCCGAACCCGCCGCCAAGCAGCTCGAGCTGCTGGTGATCCCGCGTCTGGGCACGATTTCGCCGTGGGCCTCCAAGGCCACCGACATCGCCCGCAACTGCGGTCTGGCCGCGGTGCGCCGGGTCGAGCGCGGCGTGCGCTACGTGATCACGCCCGAGCGCGGCCTGCTGGGCGCCAAGACCATCGATGCCGACATGCTGGCGCGCGCCGCCGACTGTCTGCACGACCGCATGACCGAAACGGTGGTGCAGGGCGATTTCGATGGCCAGGCGCTGTTCACGCCGCTGGCCGGCAAGCCCATGCGCACCGTGGCCGTCAAGGCCGAGGGCCGGGGCGCGCTGGAGCAGGCCAACGTGAGCCTGGGCCTCGCGCTCTCCGACGACGAGATCGACTATCTCACCACGTCGTTCACCGAGCTGGGCCGTGACCCGACCGACGTCGAGCTGATGATGTTCGCGCAGGCCAACAGCGAGCACTGCCGCCACAAGATCTTCAATGCGCAGTGGGTGATCGACGGCACCGAACAGCCCAACACGCTGTTCGGCATGATCCGCGAAACGCACAAGGCCCAGCCGGCCGGTACCGTGGTGGCGTACTCCGACAACTCCGCCATCATGGAAGGCGGCCAGGCCCAGCGCTTCCAGGCCGGCGTGCCGGGCATCGCGGGTGAGGGCGCCGACGCCGCACGCTACGTGCGCCGCGACGCGCTCGTGCACACCCTGATGAAGGTCGAGACCCATAACCACCCCACCGCGATCGCACCGTTCCCCGGCGCGGCCACGGGCGCGGGCGGCGAGATCCGCGACGAAGGCGCGACCGGCCGCGGCTCCAAGCCCAAGGCCGGCCTCACGGGCTTTACCGTGTCGCACCTGCGTTTCGACGACGCGCTCAATCCCTGGGAAGCCGATCACCACGGCCTGCCCGACCGCATCGCCAGCCCGCTGTCGATCATGATCGACGGCCCGCTGGGCGGCGCCGCGTTCAACAACGAATTCGGCCGTCCCAACCTGCTGGGTTACTTCCGCACGTTCGAACAGACCGCCGGCGGCACGCGCTGGGGCTATCACAAGCCCATCATGATCGCGGGCGGCCTGGGCAGCATCGACGCCGGCCTCACGCACAAGGATCCGCTGCCTCCCGGCGCGCTGCTGGTGCAGTTGGGCGGCCCGGGCTTTCGCATCGGCATGGGTGGCAGCGCCGCCTCGAGCATGAGCGTGGGCAGCAACTCGGCCGAGCTCGATTTCGACTCGGTCCAGCGTGGCAACCCCGAGCTCGAGCGCCGCGTGCAGGAAGTGATCGACCGCTGCTGGCAGCTGGGCGAGTCCAACCCGATCCTGGCAATCCACGACGTGGGCGCGGGCGGTCTGTCCAACGCCTTCCCCGAGCTGGTCAACGACGCCGGCCGTGGCGCCACCTTTGATTTGAAGCGCGTGCCCCTCGAAGAGTCCGGCATGTCGCCCGCCGAGATCTGGAGCAATGAATCGCAAGAGCGCTATGTGCTCGCGATCCAGCCGCATGATCTCGACCGATTCGACGCGATCGCCAAGCGCGAGCGCTGCCCCTACGCGGTCGTGGGCGTGGCCACCGAAGAGCGCCAGCTGCGCGTGGTCGATGGCGAAGGCCTGCCGGGCCTGGACACGATCCGTCCGCAGGGCGCCGACGAAGTCCGTCCGGTGGATGTGCCGATCGACGTGATCCTGGGCAAGCCGCCCCGCATGACGCGCGACGTGCAACGCCAGCCCGGCGTGAGCGCGCCGCTGGATCTGGCCGGCATCGACCTGACCGAAGCCGCTTACCGCGTGCTGCGCCATCCCACGGTCGCCAACAAGACCTTCCTCATCACCATCGGTGACCGCACCGTGGGTGGCCTGTCGAGCCGTGACCAGATGGTCGGCCCGTGGCAGGTGCCGGTGGCCGACGCCGCCGTCACGCTGGCCGATTATGAAGGCGTGCGCGGCGAAGCCATGGCCATGGGCGAGCGCACCCCGATCGCCATGCTCGACGCACCGGCGTCGGGCCGCATGGCGGTGGCCGAAGCCCTGACCAACCTGGTCTCGGCCGACGTGGCCCGCCTCGAAGACATCAAGCTGTCGGCCAACTGGATGGCCGCCTGCGGCGTGGCTGGCCAGGATGCCGCGCTGTACGACACCGTGTCCGCGGTCAGCGAGATCTGCCAGGCCGTGGGGCTGTCGATCCCGGTCGGCAAGGACTCGCTGTCCATGAAGACCACCTGGACCGAAGACGGCGAGAAGCGCGACGTGGTCGCGCCCGTGTCGCTCGTGGTCACCGCCTTCGCGCCGGTCACCGACGTGCGCGCCAGCCTCACGCCGCAGCTGCGCACCGATGCCGGCGACAGCGTGCTGATCCTGATCGACCTGGGCCGCGGCCAACACCGCATGGGCGGCTCGATCCTCGCGCAGACCTACAACCAGGTCGGCGAGACCGTGCCCGACATCGATGTCGCGCAAGACCTGCGCACGTTCTTCGTCACGATCCGCACGCTGGCCGAAGCCGGCACGATCCTGGCCTACCACGACCGTTCCGATGGCGGCCTGTTCGCTACGCTGACCGAAATGGCCTTCGCCGGCCGTACGGGCATCTCGGTCAACCTCGACATGCTCACCTTCGATCCGAACTCGGCCGATTGGGGCGACTACAAGATCCGCCCCGAGCAAGTGGCGGTGCAGCGCGACGAGCTCACGCTCAAGGCGCTCTTCTCCGAAGAGGCCGGCGCGGTGATCCAGGTGCCGGCGGCGCAACGCGACGCCGTCATGCAGGTGCTGCGTGGCGCCGGTCTGTCGGCCCACTCGCACGTGATCGGCGGCCTGAACGCTGCCGATGAGGTCGAGTTCTACCGCGATGGCAAGAAGATCTGGGGCCAGCCGCGTGCCGAGCTCGGCCGCGCCTGGAGCGAGGTGAGCCACCGCATCATGGCCCGCCGCGACAACCCCGCTTGCGCGCAGGCCGAGTTCGACACGTGGAACGACACCCAGGATCCGGGCCTGTCGCCGCGCGTGGCGTTCGACCCGCAAGAAGACGTGGCCGCGCCGTTCATCGCGACCGGCAAGCGTCCGCGCGTGGCCATCCTGCGCGAGCAGGGTTGCAACAGCCAGGTCGAAATGGCCTGGGCCTTCGACACCTCGGGCTTCGAAGCGGTCGACGTGCACATGACCGATCTGCTGTCGGGCCGTATCGATCTGGGCGGCATGCAGGGTCTCGTGGCCGTGGGCGGCTTCTCGTACGGCGACGTGCTGGGCGCCGGCGAGGGCTGGGCCCGCACCATCCGCTTCAACAGCAAGCTCTCGGACCAGTTTGCCGCGTACTTCGCGCGCCCCGATACCTTCGCGCTGGGCGTGTGCAACGGCTGCCAGATGATGGCGGCGCTGGCCCCGATGATCCCGGGTGCCGAGTTCTGGCCGCGCTTCACGCGCAACCAATCCGAGAAGTACGAGGCCCGCCTGTCGTTGGTCGAAGTGCAGTCCTCGCCGTCGATCTTCTTCGCCGGCATGGAAGGCGCGCGTATTCCGGTGGCGGTGGCGCACGGCGAAGGCTATGCCGACTTCTCGCAGCAGGGCGACGCCAGCCGCGTGCTGGCGGCTGCCCGCTACATCGACAACCACGGCAAGGTCACCGAGGCCTATCCGTTCAACCCCAACGGCAGCCCCCAGGGCCTGACCTCGGTCACGACCCAGGACGGCCGCTTCACCGTGCTGATGCCGCATCCGGAGCGCGTGACGCGTAACGTGATGATGTCGTGGGCGCCCGAGCAGTGGGGCGAGCGCGATGCCGGCGGCGTCTACACGCCCTGGATGCGCTTCTTCCGCAACGCGCGCGTCTGGCTGGGTTGATGCCCGCGAGATCCTGAGCCGTTTCATCGCGGCACAGGTCTGAACGACAAAGCGGCTCCCTCGGGAGCCGCTTTGTTTTGGCCGCGGTGCGCGCTCAGAACCCGTAAAGCCTGGCCGGGTTGTCCACCAGCACCTGATGACGCACCAATTCATCAGGCAGCCAGGCGGCGACTTCGCCGAGCAGGCGCTCGGTGCCGACTTGGCGGTACGGGCTGACCGTCGTGGCGGCCGCGCCCGGGGTGCGATTGGTGTGGGGCCAATCGCTCGCCCAGAGCATGCGGTCGGGCCGAAGCGTCACCAGCCGCCGTGCGAGCGCGGTGACGGCGTCCGCGTCGGTGCTGATGCGATACGCGGCCGAGAGTTTCACATAGGCCGCGCCGGAAGCGACGAGCTCCAGGATGGGCCCGATGGATTGGAGCGCCACGTCGGGCGGCACCATGGCGAAGTGGTCCAGCACCACGGGCAGCCCGAGTGCACCCAGCGCGGGCGCCGCCTGCGCGATCGCGCCATGCGAGGCGTACACCTGCAAATGCCAGCCCTGGCCGCGCAGCCGCGTGGCCCAGTGCGACAGGGCCTGCGTCACGCGGGCGGGATCACTGGCGCCGACGCTCTCGAGATTGACCCGCACGCCCCGCACGCCCGCATCGTGCAGGCTGACAAGCGTGGCGTCGTCGGCGTTTTCATCCAACACGGCCACGCCGCGGCCGTCCTCGCCCAGCGCCGCCAGACTGTCGAGCAACAGACGATTGTCGGTGCCATAAAAGCTCGGTTGCACGACGATGGCGCGACTCGCGCCCAGCGCGCTCAGGTGCGCGCGTAACTGATCGAGGCTGGCTTGCGGTGGGGTGTAGTGCCGATCGGGCAGCATGGCGTAGGTGGCCTGCGGCCCCACGATGTGCACGTGGCAGTCGCAGGCGAGCGCGGGAAGCCGGGGCGCCGCCATCACCGGGCCGTCAGACGCTTGATGAAAGCCGCGCCTGCCTCGCGTGTGCCCAGCGTGCCGCCGACATCGCGCGTGCATTCATGGGCGGCGATGGTGTCGGCCAGCGTTGCCTCGATGGCGGCGGCGGCCTGGTGGAAGCGGGTATCGCCGTGCTTGTTGCCGTGCCAGTTGAGCAGCATGGCGGCGGACAGGATCAGCGAGGCCGGGTTGGCGATGTTCTGGCCCGCGATATCGGGCGCCGAGCCGTGCGCGGCCTGGCCCATGGCGTAGTCGCGGCCGGCATTGAGCGAGCCGCCCAAGCCCAGGCTGCCGGAGAGCTCGGCGGTCAGGTCGGACAGGATGTCGCCGAACATGTTCGTCGTGACGATCACGTCGTAGCGCTGCGGGGCGCGCACCACGTGCGCCATCATCGCATCGACGATCACGTCGTCGATCTCCACATCGGGGAATTCCTTGCCGACCTCGCGGCAGGTATCGATGAACATGCCGTCGCCCAGCTTCAGCACGTTGGCCTTGTGCACGATGGTGACGTGCTTCTTGCGCGTCATGGCCAGCTCGAAGGCCGAGCGCGCAATGCGCTCGCAGCACAGCCGCGTGATCCGGCGCAGCGACACGACCACGTCGGGCGTGATGAGCATTTCGCTGCCGCCCGACTCGACGTTGCGATCGGCATAGAAGCCTTCGGTGTTTTCGCGCACGACCACCAGATCGAACTCGCCCAGGCGCGCCTGCATGCCGGGATAGGTGCGGGCAGGGCGGATGTTGGCGTGCAGATCGAGGTTCTTGCGGAACCACATCGACGGGTTGATCTCGCCGCGCGACGCGTCCTTGAATTCGAAGGTCGCCATCGGGCCCAGCATCAGGCCGTCGGCCGCCTTGACCTTGTCGAGCAGGGCGGGCGTCACGGTCGCGCCATGCTGCTTGAGACTGTCGTGGCCGGCCACGTCGAAGTCGAGTTGCAGATCCAGGCCGAAGCGCTCGGAGGCCGCCTGCAGCACATCCACGGCCACCGCCATGGTTTCAGGGCCGATGCCGTCGCCGGGCAGAACGATGATTTTCATGATGGGTATCCGGTAGAGGAAAGGGAGGTCAATCGATCTTCACGCCGGTGGCTTGCACCAGGCGCTGATATTTCTGGGCTTCGGCCTGCACGAAGCGAGCGAACTCGGCCCGGTCGTTCGGACGTACCGCGGCGCCGTCGCTCTCGAGGCGCGACTTGATGGCCGGATCGGCCAGTATGGCATTGAGGCTGCGGTTGAGATCGTCGAGGATGGCGGCCGGGGTGCCCGCTGGCGCAAACACGCCGCCCCACAGGCTGAACTGGAAATCCGGCACGGTGGCCTCGGCCACGGTCGGTACCTGCGGCAGGATGGCGAGCCGCTCTCGTGACGACACCGCCAGCACGCGCAGGCGGCCCGCGTTGACATGTGGCATGGCGGCCGACGCGCTTGAGAAGAAGCAATCCACATGGCCGCCGAGCAGGTCGGTCATGGCCTGGCCCGCGCCCTTGTAGGGAGCATGGATCAGGCGCGTGTCGGTTGCCAGCGCGAGCGCAGCGGCGGCCAGGTGCCCCGGCGTGGCCGTGCCCGATGAGGCGTATGCGATCATGTCGGGCTGGGCGCGCGCGGCGGCGAGCAGGGCGGGCAGATCAGCATACGGCGACTGTTGCGGCACGGCCAGGACCAGCGGCGAGTCGCCTACCAGGATGACCGGCGCGAACTCTTTCAACGGATCATAGCCAGGCGACTTCATGGCGTAGGGATTGACCGCGATTTCGCCGGTCTGGCCCAGCATGAGCGTGTAGCCATCGGCCGGCGCGCGCAGCACCAGGCGTGCGCCCAGTGCACCCGATGCGCCGGGGCGATTCTCTACGATAAAGCTCTGGCCGTGGCGTTTGCCCAGCTGTTCGGCGAGGATGCGGGCGAACACGTCGCCCTGGCCGCCGGGTGCGTAGGGCACGATCAGTGTCACGGGCTTGGCGGGCCAATCGGACTGAGCATGCAGGCGCGGCGCGAGCACGAGCAGGGCGCTGGCCGCGCCGGCGCGCAGAAGCTGCCGGCGCGAGGGGAGGAAGTGCGTCATGTCTGGTCTCCGGATGTCGCGGTTCAGTTCAGCTGCATGCCGGACTTGCGCACGACCTCGCGCCAGAGCGTGAGCTCCTCGCCCAATGCCTTGCCAAAGTCTTCCGGCGTGCCCCGCAGGGTCTGCGCGCCTTCGTGCGTCAGGCGATCTTTCACGCGCGGATCCGCGGCCGCTTCGTTGATCGCGCTGTTCAGCGTCGCGACCACGTGCGCCGGCGTACCTGCCGGCGCCAGGACGCCCCACCACGTCGTGATGTCAAAGCCCGGTACACCCGCTTCGTCCAGCGTGGGCGTGTCGGGGAACAAGGGCGAGCGGGTCTTGCCCGTCACTGCCAGCAGATCGACGCGGTTTTCTTTCACTTGCGACAGCATCGTGGGCACGGTGGCGAAGAACACCTGTACCCGGCCGGCCAGCAGGTCGACCGTGGCGGGCCCGCTGCCTTTGTAGGGCACATGGGTCATTTCCACCTTCGCCTGCTGGGTGAAAAGTTCGCCTGTCAGGTGGTTGATGCTGCCGTTGCCGGCGGAGCAGTAGTTCAGGCTCTCCTTGGCGGCGCGCGCGCGCAGATCAGCCACGCTCTTAAGCCCGAGATCCTTGCTGCTCACGACCAGCAGCGGGCCGCGTCCCAGCATGGCCACGGGCGCGAATGAACGCTGCACGTCGTAGGTGGTGGCGATGCCTGCCGCCGCGTTGGTGACGAACGTGGAGGTGGCGAACAGCAGCGTGTGGCCGTCCGGGCGCGCATTGGCCACCAGCGCCGCGCCGATCGAGCCGCCGCCACCGCCGCGGTTCTCCACGACCACGGCTTGCCCCAGCCGTTCGGCGAGCGTGCGCGCCAGGTCGCGCGCAATGCTGTCGGTGCCCCCGCCCGGTGCGAAAGGCACCACGAGCGTGATGGGTTGGGTGGGAAACGCGCCGGCGGCGGGGGCGCCGACACAAATCGCGGGCAAAACGAGGCCCAGGCCCGCCGCCAGGCGGGCTCGAAGATGCTTCCACATATTGTTTGTCTCCGTGATGCCGGGCGTTATCCCTGGCGCAGCATCTTCAGTCGTTCCAGCAGGGCCTGGTTGATGTGGTGCTGTGCGGCCGCCTCGGCGCGCACGGGATCGCGCGCGCGGATCGCGGCCACGATGGCGTTGTGCTCTTCATTGGACTGGCCGACCCGCTCGGGCGAGCTCAAGGTGCTGCGGCCGAGGAGATACGTGGTGTCGGTAAGGGACTGCAGCGAACGGATCAGGTAGCGGTTGTGTGCGGCGCTGTAGATGGCCTGGTGGAAGTCCAGATTCTGCGCGACCGCGTCGCCGGCATCGCCCTCATCGAGGATGGTCTGCATGTGCAGGATCTCGGCGTCCGATGCATGCCGCGCGGCGAGCGCGGCGGCCGCGCCCTCGAGCACCTGGCGCATCGCGTACAGCTCGCCGACTTCCTGCTGGCTCATGGTGGTGACGACCAAGCCGCGGCCGGGCTCATGCGTGATCAGGCCTTCATCCTGGATGCGCTTGAGCGCCTCGCGCACCGGGGTGCGGCCCATCTCCAGCATTTGCGCGACCTCGATTTCGCGCAGGCGGTCCGTCGGCGTGAAGAGGCCGGCCAGAATGCGACGCTTGATCTCGGTGTAGGCGGCATAGGCCTGCGAATTGGCCTTGGAAATGGGCATGATGTCTCGTCCGTGTTTTTGTATATTTTTGCATACATAAAATTCGAAGCCAAGCAGAGAAATCGGGGCCGGGTATCTGCGGGCGGGCGCTGGCGGGCTTAAAATGGCGGCTTCGCCCTCCTGCCGAGACGCCCACCATGAATGCGCGCATCCCCGACGACGCCCTGCCGCCCACCCTTGATCCCAAGGCTCTGCAAGCCTTTGTCGATGAGAAGTGGGACAACGAAATCATTCCCGCGCTGACCGACTACATCGCCATTCCCGCCAAAAGCCCGGCCTTCGACGCCGACTGGGAAAAGAACGCGTTCATCGAGCGCGTGGTGCGCGATGCGGCCCAGTGGGTCGAGGCCCAGAAAGTCTCGGGCCTGAAGCTCGAAGTGATCCGCCTGCCTGGCCGCACGCCGGTGATCTTCTTCGAAGCGCCCGCCACCCGCAGCGATAACGGCGACACCGTGCTGCTCTATGGTCACCTCGACAAGCAGCCCGAATTCTCCGGCTGGCGCTCCGATCTGGGCCCCTGGACGCCCAAGTACGAGAACGGCAAGCTCTACGGCCGCGGCGGCGCCGATGACGGTTACGCCGTTTATGCCTCGCTCACCGCGATCATGGCGCTCGACAAGCAGGGCATCCCCCGCCCGCGTTGCGTCGGCATCGTCGAGACCTGTGAAGAGTCGGGTAGCTACGATCTGCTGCCCTACATCGATGCCCTGCGCGAGCGCATGGGCAATGTGGCGCTGGTGGTCTGTCTGGACTCGGGCGCGGGCAACTACGACCAGCTCTGGATGACCACGTCGCTGCGCGGCATGGTCGCCGGCACGCTCGAGGTGCAGGTGCTCGACGAGGGCGTGCACTCGGGCGACTCCAGCGGCGTGGTGCCGTCGTCGTTCCGCATCCTGCGCCATCTGCTCGACCGCCTCGAAGACAGCGGCAACGGCCGTCTGCTGCCGCAGAGCCTGCATTGCGAAATCCCGGCCGACCGCATCGAGCAGGTCAAGGCCACCGCCCAGATTCTGGGCGATGAGGTCTGGCGCCGCTTCCCCTGGAGCTGCGGCGGCGATGGCAGCTTCGTGCTGCCCATGACGACCGCGCCCGAAGAAGCGCTGCTCAACCGCACCTGGCGCCCCACGCTCTCGGTCACCGGTGCCGAGGGCCTGCCGCCGCTCTCCAGCGCCGGCAACGTGCTGCGCCCGCGCACGGCCTTCAAGCTTTCGCTGCGTCTGCCGCCGCTGGTCGATGCCGTGGCCGCCGCGCAAGAGATCAAGGAACTGCTTGAGAACGACGCGCCGTACAACGCCAAGGTCACCTTCAACCCCCGCGAGGGCTCGGCCACCGGCTGGAACGCGCCCACCTCGGCCGAGTGGCTGTCGAAGGCACTTGATTCGGCCTCGCAGCAGTATTACGGCGCGCCGTGCGGCTACATCGGCCAGGGCGGCACGATTCCGCTCATGAGCATGCTGCAGAAGGGTTTCCCGAAAGCGCAGTTCATGGTGTGCGGCGTGCTGGGTCCGAAGTCCAATGCGCACGGTCCCAACGAGTTCCTGCACGTGCCCTACGGCAAGAAGCTCACCGCCGCCGTGGCGCAGACCATGGCCGCGATGCCCGCTGCCTGAGCGCGACGCGCAGTTTGATTCAAGCCGGCCCGCGAGGGCCGGCGTTTTTTCTTAGCTGGAGAGCGGCCTAGACGCCGCGAGATCATGATCATTACTACTCCCGCCGCCCAAGCCGTGGCCGACGAAGTCCGCACGTGGGTCGACCGCGCGGTGATCGGCCTCAATCTCTGTCCGTTCGCCAAGGCGGTGCAGATCAAAGGCCAGGTGCGTTACGCCGTGAGCGATGCACAGGACGCCGAAGGCGTGCTGACCGACCTCGAGGATGAGCTCATGCTGATCTCCGAGGCCGACGCCGAAGCCATCGACACGACGCTGCTGATCCTGCCCGAGGCGCTGCACGACTTCTACGATTTCAACGACTTCGAAGAGCTGTCGGAACGCCTGCTCAAGCGCATGCGCCTGGTGGGTGATCTGCAGGTGGCGACGTTCCACCCGCAGTTCCAGTTTGCCGAGACCGAGCCCGACGACATCGAAAACTACACCAACCGGTCGCCGTACCCGATCCTGCATCTGCTGCGCGAAGACAGCATCGACCGCGCGGTCGAGGCCTTTCCGGACGCCGCCGAGATCTACGAGAAGAATATCGAGACGCTCAAGACCCTGGGTCACGAGGGTTTTCAGCGGGTGCTGGACGGCAAGACGAACTGAGGCCGCGAATCGGGCGCCTGTCCGGCCCCGATCCGCTGACTCGCTCACTCGAACGTCAGCACCTCGCTGACGGCCCGGCGCGGCTTGCGCGGCCAGTTCTCGGGCAGGGCGTTGCCCACGGCAAGCAGCATCACCGGAATCTCATCCGTGGCCAGGCCGAAAGTGGCCGCCACGGCATCCGCGTCGAAACCGATCATCGGTGCCGTTCCCAGGCCCATCGCCTGCGCCGCATGGATCAAGGTGCCGGCGCCGAACGTGCCCGTGCGCACGGCTTCGTCGCGCTGCCGCTCGGGTTGCGCGTCGTAAAGGCTCTTGGCCGCGCCCTCCCAGCCCGGCACCATCGCCGCGGGCATGATCCCCGCATCGACGGCGGGTTTAAGCCTGCCGGCCAGCACGCGGTGATCCGCCAGCTGCCCCACCACGATGAACGTGACCGCGGCCTCGGTGATCTTGGCCTGGTCCCAGGCGATCTTGCGCAGACGCGCTTTCGCCTCTGGCGTGTGTACGGCGATGAAGCGCCAGTTCTGCAGATTGAATGACGTGGGCGCGGTGGTGGCGAGGCGCACCAGCTCCTGAATCTCGTCCCGGCTGAGGGTCTGGGTGGCATCGAAAAGATTGGTGGTGCGCCGATCTTCGATGGCGCGCAGGGCAGTGTGGTTCATGGTGTTTTCGCAGGAAAAGGGCGCCCGGGCGGGGCGGCCAGATGGCAAGACAGAAAGGGCAGGTCAGGCCAGGGTGTCGACCACGCCGCCGTCCACGCGCAGGGCCGCGCCCGTGGTGGCCGAGGCCTGGTCGGAGCTGACATAGAGAATCATGTTGGCCACTTCGTCGACGCGCGCGGCGCGCTGGATGATGGACGTGCTTCGATGCTGCATCACGAAGTCTTTTGCAACCGCTTCGAGGCTGGCGCCGGTACGGGCGACTTCGTCTTTCAGCATGGCCGCGACGCCTTCGGACAGGGTGGGGCCGGGCAGCACGGCGTTGACGGTGACGCCGGTGCCGGCCAGGCGCTTGGCCAGGCCACGCGACACCGCGAGCTGCGCTGTCTTGGTCATGCCGTAATGAATCATGTCGGCGGGAATATTGAGCGCCGATTCCGACGACACGAATACGATGCGGCCCCAGCCGCGTTGCGCCATCCCGGCCGCGTAGTGCCGCGCGATGCGCACGCCCGACAGCACGTTGGTCTGGAAGAACCGTTCCCAATCTTCATCGGGCGTTTCGAAGAAATCCTTGGGCTCGAAGATACCGAGATTGTTGATGACGACATCGAAGTCGGGATACGCGGCGCGCAACCGTTCGAAGTCCGTTGCGGTGGCGAGATCGCCCGCGAAGCCGTGGGCGCGCTCGCCGGCTTCGAGGCGCTTGAGCGCATCGGCCACGCCCGCTTCGCTGCGGCCATTGATGACGATCTCGGCGCCGGCCGCGGCAAAGGCTTGCGCGGTGGCGAAGCCGATTCCGCTCGTCGAGCCGGTGATCAGGACGCGGCGGTTCTTGAAGTGAATGTGCATGGTGGTATCGCCTTGAGACAGGGCAGAAGAAAAAACACCTGACCATGCTATTTCCGGAGGATTGCGGCGACAATCAGGCGGAATTCCAAATCACCTTTTGAGATCTTCGAAAAATGGACCGTATCGACGCGTTGCGGCTCTTCATCGATGTGGCCGAGGCCGGCAGCTTTTCCGGGGTGGCACGAGCGCGCAATATCGCCACCTCTACCGTCACGCTCGCGGTCGGGCAGCTCGAACAGGAGCTCGACGTCCGTCTCATGACGCGCTCGACCCGCCGGCTGGCCTTGACGCATGAAGGCGAGACGCTGCTCACCGACGCACGGCGTATCGTGTCCGAGTGGGATGCCGCGTTGAGCGGCCTGCGGCAGGACAGCGTGTTATCCGGCCCGATTCGGATCACCGCCACCAACGACTTTGGGCGGGCACAGCTGCGCGCTTTGCTGGACGCGTTTCAGTCTCGCCATCCGGACGTGACGATCACGCTGCTGCTCAACGACAGCACGGTGGACCTGATCGATGAACGCATCGATCTTGCCCTGCGCTATGGTCCGCTGCCGGATTCCGGATTGCGCGCAAGGCTGTTGGTACAGGGCAAGCGCAGCCTTTGCGCGTCGCCGGCGTATTGGTCGCGCCACGGCAGGCCGGCACACCCCAATGACCTCACGCGGCATAACTGCCTGGTACTGGCGCGTCCGGGTGCCCCACTATCCGCATGGCCGTTTCGCGAGGGCGAGCGCGTATTTCACGTCAAGGTCACCGGCGACCGCGAGGCCAGCGATGGCGATGTGCTGCGCGAATGGGCGATGGCCGGTGCGGGCGTCATGCTGAAGAACGAGCTTGACGTGCGCAAGGCACTGGCCGCCGGCACGCTGGAGTCGGTACTCGACGAATACGCCGCGGGGCCGGTCGATCTGTATGCCGTGCATCCGAGCGGTGGGCCGCCGAGCCGCCGTGTGGCGGCACTGGTGGAGTTTCTCGCCGAGGCTCTCGCGCGAGAACACGGCACCGAGGGATCAGGCGACGCGCGTGCGTGAGGCGGCACCGATATGGCTTCGTATCTCGAACGGCGCGCACGCACCGGGATATCCCTAGATAGCCGCTCTCCCTGATTGCATACAACATACCGTACGTGTGACCGCCCGCGGTTCCGCGGCCGGCCTGTGCCGCCTTCCCCTCGTCAACGTCCTCGCGCGCCGCCGTGGCGCGCCGGATCTTTGTCTGTCCGGAGAACCGTATGCGATACACCCGCCGCCAGGCCCTGGGCGCGCTTGCCGCGCTGCCGCTGGTCGTTCGGCCCGCCTGGGCCCAGAGTGAATTTCCCAACCGGCCGGTGCGGCTGCTCGTGGGCTTTGCGCCCGGCGGCCTGACCGACATCGCCGCGCGGGCGCTGGCCGAGCGCATGAGCAAGGTCATGAAGCAGAACGTGGTGGTCGAGAATCGCCCAGGCGGTCAGGCGATCATCGCCACCGTGGCCGTGGCGCGCGCCGAGCCCGATGGCTACACGCTGGGCTTCGCCGGCACCAACGGCATGATCCTGAATCCCCTGCTGTACAACAACCTGCCGTATCAGCAATCCGATTTCAAGCAGCTGGGTTCGATGGGCAAGTCGCCGATGCTGCTCATCGTGAACGGCGATCTGGGCGTGGACAACGTGAAGGACTTCATCGCCCTGGCCAAGAAAAAGCCCGGCGAGATCACGTGCGCGCATGCGGGCCGCGGCGTCATCAATCACCTGGCGCTGCTGCATTTCCAGTCCAAGACCGGTACGCAGTTCCAGGATGTGCCCTACAAAGGCAGCGCGCCCGCGCTGATCGACCTCATGGCGGGCACGGTGCAAAGCACCTTCGACTTCCCGACCTCGGCGCTTGGCCACATCAAGACGGGCAAGCTCAAGGTGCTCGCCGTGACCGCCGACAAGCGGCTCTCGAGCCTGCCCGACGTGCCCACCATGAAAGAGGCCGGTGTGGACGACTTCGAGCTGTACACCCGCATGATGATCTCGGGGCCCGCCGCGATGCCGGCGCCGGTGGTCAAGGTGCTCGAAGATGCCGTGCGGCAAGGCGCCAATGATCCGGGCCTGATCAAACAGTTTGCCGAGCAGGGCGTGCAGGTGGAGTTCACCTCGTCCGCCGAGCTCGACAAGGTGATCGCCGAAGAGTCCGCCATGTGGGCGGCTGTCATCAAGGCGAACAACGTACCCAAGACCGACCTGAAGAGCTGAGGACCGCCGTGACCGACCGCGCCGCCATCATCGTCAATCCCGAAGTCGCGCTCATCGATGTGGCGCGGGAGATCCGCATCGACGGCTTTGCGCCGTATGCCTTCATCACCGTGACCGCGTCCATGACGATGTGCGGCGCGCCCTGGCGCTCGCAGGCCGTCTTCATGGCCGGTCATGACGGCAGCCTCGACCTCGCGCGCGACTGCCCCGTGTCGGGCAGCTACAACGAGCCCTCCGCCATGGGCCTGATCTGGTCCATGGTGTGCGAAGACATGCCCAAGGTGGTGTTTCCTCCCGATCGCACCGATCCCCTGGTGATCCGGCTCGAGGCCACCGACGGCAACCTCAGTGCAGAGGCCACGTTGATCCAGGACTTCGTCGACGAGGGCGTGAGCCACCGCTCGATCCGCGAAGACATCGGCGGCATGACCTTGTCGGGCGAGCTGTACACGCCGGCTGGCCCGGGCCCGCATCCGCTCGTGATCTACATGAACGGCTCATCGGGCGGCGTGAACGCGCCGCGGGCCGCGCTGTTTGCCGCGCGGGGCTACCAGTGCCTGGCACTGGCCATCTTCAACTATGACGGCAGGCCCAAGTATCTGAACGACATGCCGCTAGAGTATTTCGAGCGTGCCTTGCGCTGGGCCCGCGCCGAACTCGAGCCGCGCGATGGCTTCGTGGCCATCTCGGGCATCAGCCGCGGTGGCGAGACCTCGTTACTGGTGGCGTCGCACTTTCCGGATCTGGTGAGTGCCGTGGTGGCCTATGTACCGTCGCCTGTCACGCACGGCGTGGTTAGCGCCGGGTCACCGGGCACGGGCCGCGACGCGCAGGTGTGGACGCTCGATGGCCAGCCCTTGCCGCATCTGTGGCAGGACAACGCCAGCGCCAACTGGGACGCGGCGTACGCCACCGAACCTCCCTATCGTCAGACGCATGCCTTTCTGAGTGCCTCGCGCGACGCCGCGGCGTTCGAGCGCGCCCGCATCCCGGTCGAGCGCTTTCCGGGGCCGGTGTTGCTCGTGAGCGCTTCCGACGATGGTTTCTGGCCGAGCACCGCGTACTCCGAGGTGGTGATGCGCAAGCGCCAGCAACACGGTTTGCCGACCTTTCATCATGTGTGCATGGGGGCGGGGCACCACGTGCACTATCCGTATCTGCCGGGCACGCTCATCGCCAAGCCGCATGCGATGTCGGGCTTGTTGCTCGACGCCGGCGGCACGCCGGCCGCCAATGCCGCGGGCAACGAGGGCTCGTATCTGGCCGTGCTGGATTTCCTGGGCCGCGCATCGGGCACGCGCAGCGCGGGAGCCTGAAGGCCGCGAAGGGGGCTGGTGCTCGAGCCGCGCGTGTGCCCATCACAGGCGCGGTGGCCCTGCCGGGCCGCGTAGGCCGGGCCGCGTCAGGCCGCGGCCGGCACGAAGAAGCGGTCTTTCAGTTCTTGCAGCCCGATGCGTTCCAGCATCTCGGTCAGGCGCTCGGAGGGCTTGCGGCGCGGCGCGTCCTTGTATTGCGCAATGATCAGCTCATTTTTCATCGAGTGCTCCCAACCCACCAGCTCGGTCACGCTGACCTGATAACCGTGCGCCTCGAGCTGCAGGCAACGCAGTACGTTGGTGATCTGGCTGCCGAACTCGCGCGTGTGCAGCGGGTGACGCCAGATCTCGGCGAGCGGATCGGCGAGCGCGCGTTGCTTGTTCTTGCGCAGCACCGACGCCACTTCCGCCTGGCAGCAGGGCACCACCACGATGTGGCGCGCCTTCTTCTCAAGAGCGAAGCGGATGGCGTCGTCGGTGGCGGTGTTGCAGGCGTGTAGCGCCGTGACGATGTCGACCGTGGGCGGCAGCTTGTCGGAGGTGATCGAATCGGCCACCGAGAGGTTCAAAAACGACATGCCGCCGAAGCCCAGGCGGGAGGCGAGCGCTTCGGAGGTCTGCACGAGCTCTTGGCGGGTCTCGATGCCGTAGATGTGCGAGCTGTCTTTCAGTTCTTTGACGAACAGGTCGTAGAGGATGAAACCCAGGTACGACTTGCCCGCGCCGTGATCCACCAGCGTGACGCTGCCCTTATCCGTTTTCACGTCCTGCATGAGCGGCTCGATGAACTGGAACAGGTGATAGACCTGCTTGAGCTTGCGGCGGCTGTCCTGGTTCATCTTGCCGTCGCGGGTCAGGATGTGCAGGGCCTTGAGCAGCTCGATCGACTGGCCGGGGCGGATTTCGTGGGTGTTGGACATCGGAAGCGCGGGGGGCGGCGCGCGCGGCACCGCCCGAGAGAGGCGAAAGCGCCATTTTACCGAATGGGCGCGCCCGGGCCCGCTAGAGGCCGGGCGCGCCCGACTGGGCGCATTGCGCCGCTCAGGCCTGCGGAAAGACCGGTTCGCCCAGATTCAGCATGAGCCGGTTGGCCCAGGCGAAGATGGCGTCCGAATGCAGCAGGTCGAGGATCTCGCCCGGGTTCAGGCCCACGTCCGCCAGTGCCTGGATATCGGCCGGGCCGATGGCCGAGGGCGACTCGGTGATCTTGATCGAGAAGGCCGAAATCGCGCGCTCGCGTTCGCTGGTGCCGGCCGTGGCCGGATCCTCGAACACCTCGGTGATCACGTCGTTGCGCTTGGCGAGCTGTTCGAAGCGCTGTGCATGCACCGACGCGCAATACACGCAGCCGTTCACGCGCGACACCACGGTGGCGCCCAGCTCGCGTTCGGCGCGTGACAGGCCGCCGGGCGCGTACATGATGGCGTTGAACGCGGTGGAGCGCTGGCGCAGGATCTCGGGCTGATGCACCAGGAAGAGGTAGTAATCCGAGACCTTGGCCTTCGGATGGCTCTCTTCGAGCACGGCGATCTGCTCGGGCGTGGCGGTGTCGAGCTTGACCGTGTCCAGCCAGGCCTTCCAGCCCAGCGTTTCGTTGGTGAAGCCGTGCGCCTTGATCAGGGTGCTGATGACGTTGGGATTTTGCGTGCTCATGCGGCTTGCTCCAGCGCTTTCATGGCCTTCAGGCCGGCCAAGAGCCGAACCTGATACGAAAGGAACGCGATCAATTGCGACAGCGTGACCACGGCCGGCGTGCTCAGGCCGGCGGCGGGCAGCGTCTCGAGCGCGGCACGGTCGCCTTCGACCGGATTCTCGATCAGGGTGCGGGTGTACGCGAGGATGGCGGCGACGCGGGCATCCTTTGCCGCGTCGGGCGCGCCGCCATCGGCCACCGCAAGCACGGCGGCGCTGGCGCCGGCCTGCGCCAGGCGCTCGCGATAGTGCGCGGCCAGCTCGGTAGCATCACTGATGCGGCAGGCGTATTGCGCCACCAGCAGGCGCTCGGCCAGGTCCAGGCCGGGCAGGGCGGGGTCGAACAGCGCGTCGTAGCTGCCTTGCGTGGCGGCCGCGACCTTGTCGCGCTGGTGCCGTACGGCATAGAGGGGATCGGAGGCGTCCAGGCCCAGCAGGCGATCGATCAGATCGTTGGCCGGGTCATACGCGGGAAGGGTTTGCGAGGCCATCAGGCTTGCTCCTTGGGGCGGGCGGCGCGGGCCGCCATGGCGTCTTGCAGGAAGCGCAGCACGCCGGACCAGGATTCGGCGTCGGCGCGGGCGTTGTCATGGGGCGTGCCGCCGCTGGTGCTGATCTTGCCCGACACGGGATGGGCATAGACGTGCTGCGTGGTCGGCACATACGGGAAGAGGATCGAGTGTCCGCCATCCTGGTAGTCGAGCCATTGCACCGGATAGGGGTGGTTCGTCTCGGCCAGCTTGTCGCGCACCATGCGCGAGTACAGGCTTGACGGCCAGGAACCGTCGTCGGTGGCGGACAACAGGATCACCGGGCCCTGGATGCGCTCGACCGGGATACGGGCGCGCGCGACCGCGTCGGGATCCTCGAGCGCGGTCAGGATGGCACGTTCGTGGCGATGCGGCGCGGGGCCGTCGTCGAAGGGCTTCCAGGTGGCGGTGCGGTTGTTTTCCCACACGTGCGGCACCGGTTTGCCATCCAGCAGCCAGGCCGGACCTTCACGGCCCACGGCGGGATCGGCGGCATTCTGGCCGCTGTGCACCACCGCGCCGGGCACGTAGGCCACCACGGCGGACACGTCCTGCGGATAGGTCGCGCCCAGCAGCAGCACCAGCTCGCCGCCGCGCGACTGGCCGCTGATCGCGACGAAGTCGTGCAACGGGCGCACCGTGCGGCGCAGCCAGTCCATGCCGCGCTTGAACATCTCCAGCGGTGTGTTGGAGATGTAGTCGGACAGGCCCGGCGCCTTGAAGTAGCCCTGGGCGAAGGCGGCGTAGCCGCGCGACGCGTAGAGCGCCGCGCGCGGCTCGTTGATGCCGCCGCCCGAGCCGTTCAGGATCAGCACGGCGGGATGCGGGCCGGGGCCGGGCGGCAGGTAGAGCGTGCCGACCAGGCCGTCTTCGCGTACCTCGGTGCGGGTGACGCCGTCGGCGGCGAGGCGCTGCACGAGTGTGGCCTCGGCGGTGCCCGCGCCGGTGCCGCCACCCACTTCGGCGGTGAGCGAGGTCACGAGCGGCTCGGTCACGTCCTGGTTGAACAGCTCGCGCTTGCCCGCCACCTCGGGCACCTGCGACCAGATGAGGCCCATGGGCGCCACGCCGGCATAGCCGCCGGAAACAGGCGCATCACGGGAGAGGTCCACCGTGCCGGTGGCGTCGGCCACGAAGGTGGCCGCGCTGGTCCAGGTCACGCCCGCGCGCGCGGTGCGCGTGCGCAGGGTCACGCCCTGGCCCGGCATGGCACCGCTCACGCGCACCTGGCGCGGCACGTCGATCAGATCGTCGGCCGGTTCGAGGGTCAGCGTGATCATGGCTTACTTCGCCACTTTGGTGACCATCTGCGCCGCGGTGCGGTCGCTGGTCATCGGCGTGACCTTCAGGCCCTTCTTGGTGGCCCAGATGTTCTTGTAGTGAAAGAGCGGCAGGATGCCGGCGTCTTCGCTCACGACCTTGGCCGATTCACGCAGAATGGCTTCGCGCTTGGGCACGTCGAATTCCGAGGTGGATTGGTCGAGGGCCTGGTCGACCTTGGCATTGCTGTAGCGGCCCCAGTTGGAGGCGCCCAGGCCCTTGGCGGGATCGACCGTGGCCAGGATGTTGACCAGCGCGTAGCTGGCTTCGCCGGTGCCGTTGCCCCAGGCCAGCATGCTCATCGCGAACTCGTTCTTGTTGGCGCGGCCCGAGTACACGGCCCACGGCACGACTTCCACGTTGGTCTTCACGCCGATGCGGGTCCAGAACTGCGCCACCGCCTGGGCCGTTTCCGGGCCTTGCGGGTAGCGGTCGTTCGGCACGTGCATGGTCAGCTGGAAGCCGTCGGGGTAGCCCGCTTCGGCCAGCAGCTTCTTGGCCTGCGCGGCGTCGAACGGGATGTTCTTGATGTCCGGGTTGTAGCCGAACGTGCCTTCGGGCATCCACTGGTTGGCTTCCGTGGCGGCATCCTGCAGCACGCGGTCGACGATGGCCTTGCGGTTGATCGCGAGATTCAGCGCCTGGCGCACGCGCACGTCGAGCAGCGGGTTCTTGTCGAGCGGCTTGCCGTTCTTGTCGGTGATGTACTGCGAGGGCTTGTCGCTGAAGCTGGGTTGCAGCAGCATCACGCGCAGGCCGGCGTAGGGGTACACCGAGATGTTCGGAGCCTTCGAGAGGCGCTCGAGGTCGGACACCGACACCTTGTCGATCACGTCGACGTCACCGGCCAGCAGGGCGGCCGTGCGCGAGGCGGCGTTGTTGATGTAGCGGTAGTTGACCTTCTCCCAGATCTGCTTGTCGCCCCAGTAGGCGTCGTTGCGTTCCATCAGGACGCGGTCGCCCGGGGTGTAGGACACGAACTTGTAGGGGCCCGTACCGATCATGGCCTTGCCCGAGTTGTAGTCTTCGGTGCTCGACTTCTCGCCCACGTGCTTGCTCACCACGTGCACCGATGCCAGGTTCAGCGGCAGGTCGGGATTGGGTGCCTTGGTCTTGACCACGAAGGTCAGCGGATCGGGGGCGCTCATCGATTCGATCGTGCGCAGGTAGCCGGCGTAGGTGGCCACGCTGCCCGGCACGGCCTTGGCGCGGGTGTACGAATAGATCAGGTCATCGGCGGTGAAGGGCTGGCCGTCCTGCCACTTCACGTTGGGACGCAGCTTGAATTCCCAGGTCTTGTCGTCCAGGGGCTTCCACGACAGGGCCAGGCCCGGCTGCAGCTTGTTCCACTTGTTCTCGACCAGCAGGTCCCAGAAGTGCAGGGCCACCGAGCGGTCGCCGGCGTGGTTGTTGAGCTGCGGATCGAGCGAGGACAGCGGGTCGGCAAAGCCGATCGACAGCGACTCGGCGTGCACGCCGGCCGAGGCGGAGGCCGCCAGCAGCGCGGCGGCCAGGGTGTTCAGAAGACGGTGTTTCATGGTCAGGATCCTCTCGAGGGACAGCGGTTCGTATACGTTGTGGGGCGCGCGGCGGGGCCGCAGCGCGGGGTCTTACTGGTCGTTGAGGTGGCAGGCGCTCAGGTGATTGATCGCGATTCCCTTGAGCTGCGGCACCTCGGTCTTGCAACGCGGCATCGCGTGCGGACATCGCGGATGGAAATGGCACCCCGACGGCGGGGCGAGCGGACTCGGTATTTCGCCCTTGATCGCGGTGAAGGTCTTGTGACGCGCGTCCATGCGCGGAATCTCGGCCAGCAGCGCCTGCGTGTAGGGATGGTTGGCGTGGCGGAAAACCTCGTCGACCGGCGCGGATTCGACCACGCGGCCCAGATACATGATCACCACGCGATCGGACACATGCTCCACCACGCCCAGGTCGTGGCTGATGAAGAGATAGGTGAGGTTGAGTTCCTCGCGCAGATCCATGAACAGGTTCAGGATCTGTGCCTGGATCGACACGTCGAGTGCGGCCACGGCCTCGTCGCACACCAGCATGTCGGGCTGCACCGCGAGCGCGCGGGCGATGCCGATGCGCTGGCGCTGGCCGCCGCTGAATTGATGCGGATAGCGCTGGCGCAGGGCCGGGTCGAGACCGGCGCGCTGCATCTGCTCGCTCACGTAGTCGTCGAATCCGGCGCGGCCCACGAGGCCATGGATGCGGGCCGCCTCGCCCACGATCTCGTCCACGCGCAGGCGCGGATTGAGGCTGGCGTAGGGATCCTGGAAGATCATCTGCACCTTCAGGCGCGCGCGGTGCGCGGCCTGCGGGCTCATTTCGGCAGCGGTCTGGCCGTTGACCAGCACCTGGCCTTCGGTGGGCGAGAGCAGGCCGGCGGCGATGCGCCCGAGCGTGCTCTTGCCGCAACCGGATTCACCGACCAGGCCCACCACCTCGCCGGGGCGCACGATGAGGTCGACGCCATCGACGGCGCGCGTGACGGCGGGCGGTTTGGCCAGGCCGGCACGCGTCAACAGGCGCTCGACGTGGCCCACCGGCCGTTCGCCAAAGCGCTTGCTGACCTGCTTGAGTTCGATCAGCGGCGTGCTCATGCCGGCACCTCCACGATCGGCGTCGCGGCCGGATGGAAGCAGCGCACCAGGCGCTGGGGCAGGGGTTCGGTGAGCGCGGGGCGCGCCTCACAGGCGTCGCTGGCGCGCGGGCAGCGCGACTTGAAGGCACAGCCGGCGGGCAAGGTGAGCAGGTTGGGCGTCATGCCGGGAATCTGGCGAAGCCGCTGGCCGCGCTGGTTGTTGCTGGGCAGGCTGCCGATCAGACCTGTCGTGTAAGGATGCAACGGCGCGTCGAGCACCGGGTCGACCGCGCCGTACTCGACGATGCGCCCGGCGTACATCACGGCCACTTCGTCGGCCAGGCCCGCCACTACCGATAGATCGTGGGTGATCCAGATGAGGCTGGTGCCGTGCTGGCGCGCGAGCTTCTGCACTTCGGACAGGATCTGTGCCTGGATGGTGACGTCGAGCGCCGTGGTCGGCTCGTCGGCGATGATGAGATCGGGGCGATGCAGCATGGCGATCGCGATCGCCACGCGCTGGCGCATGCCGCCGGAGAGCTGGTGCGGGTAGGCCAGCAGGCGCTCCTCCGGGCTCGGAATGCCCATCATGCCCAGCGTATCGCGGGCACGCTCGCGCGCCTCGGCGCGGCTCACGCGCTCATGCGCGCGCACCGCCTCGATCATCTGGGCGTCGATGCGCAGCACCGGGTTGAGCGTCATCATCGGATCCTGGAAGATCATCGCGATGCGGTTGCCCTGCAGGCGGCGCAACTCGCGCGGCGCCAGGGTGGTGAGATCGCGCCCCTGGAACAGGATGCTGCTGCCGGGCTCGATGCGGCCCGGCGCGTCGACCAGGCCCATGATCGAGAAGCCGGTCACGGACTTGCCCGAGCCCGACTCGCCCACCAGGCCTAAGATCTTGCCGCGCTCGAGCGTGAACGACACGTCGTCCACCGCCGGCAGCACGCCGGCGCGGGTATGGAAATACGTGCGCAGATTGCGCACCTCCAGCGTGACCGCCGGGGAATGCTGGCCGGCGCTCATTTGTGGGTCCTCGGGTTGAGTACATCGCGCAGGCGGTCGCCCACCAGGTTGATGGCGACGAGCGTGACGAGCAGGGCGATGCCCGGATAAAAGCTGATCCAGTACTGGCCCGACAGCATGGTCTGGTAGCCGTTGGAGATCAGCAGGCCGAGCGAGGGCTCGGTCACCGGCACACCCAGGCCCAGGAAGCTCAGCGTGGCTTCCAGCGTGATGGCGCGCGCGATCTGCAGCGTGCCGATCACGATCAGCGGCGGCAGGCAGTTGGGCAGGATGTGGCGCAACACGATGCGCCAGTTCGGGATGTCGAGGCAGCGGGCGGCCTCCACGTATTCGCGGCGGCGCTCCACCAACGCCTGGCCGCGCGCCGTGCGGGCGTAATAGGCCCACTCGAGCAGCACCAGGGTCAGCACCACGTTGCCCACGCCCTTGCCCAGATAGGCGAGGATCATCATCGCCACCAGGATCGACGGGAAGGACAGGATCAGATCGACCACGCGCATGATGAGCGCATCGACCCGGCCACCGGCATAGGCGGCGATCAGCCCCAGCAGCGTACCGACCAGGCCCGCAATCACCGCCGAGCCCACGCCCACCATCAGGCTGATGCGCAGGCCGTACAGAATGCTGGAGTACAGATCGCGGCCCTGGCCGTCGGTGCCCAGCCAGTACTTGAACGTGGCCAGACCATTTTCGGTACCAGGTGGCAGGCGCGCGTCGAGCACGTCGAGCTGGTTCAGATCGTACGGATTCTGCGGCGTGATCCAGGGCGCGAACAGCGCAGCCAGGATCAGCAGCACGGCCACGATCAGGCCGAACACCGCGGTGCGCGAGCTCATGAACTCGGCCACATTGCGGCGCCACGGGGATTCGCGCTTGAGCGCGGCCGGCGCGGTGGCCGGCGTCGATGCGGAGCCGCTCATGCCGTGCCCTCCAGCCGGACCCGCGGGTCCAGCACTTTATAAAGAATGTCCACGATCAGGTTGAGCGTGACGAAGAGGCACACCACCACGACCAGGTACGACACGATGACCGGGCGATCCAGCGCATTGATGCTGTCGAGGATCAGCTTGCCGGCGCCGGGCCACGAGAAGATGCTCTCGGTGACGACGGCGAAGGCGATGGTGGAGCCCAGCTCCAGGCCCAGCACCGTGACCAGCGGGATCAGCGTGTTGCGCAGCACGTGCACGCCGATCACGCGCACGGGCGAGAGCCCCTTGGCGCGGGCAAACTTCACGTAGTCCAGCGGCAGCACTTCGCGCACACCCGCCCGGGTCAGGCGGATCACGAGCGAGATCTTGAAGAGCGACAGGTTGATCGCCGGCAGCAGCATGTGACGCCAGCCGTCGAGCGTGAGAAACGACCACTTCGCGCCCAGCCATTCCACCGTCTCGCCGCGGCCGCTGGCCGGCAGCCAGCCCAGCGACACCGAGAACGCCATGATGAGCATCAGGCCGACCCAGAACGTGGGCAAGGAAAAGCCCACGATGCTGCCGGTCATGATGATGCGCGACACGGGATTTTCGGGGTAGAGGCCGGCGAACAGGCCCAGCGGCAGGCCGATCAGCACGGCCAGCAGCAGCGCCGCAACGGCCAGCTCGAGCGTTGCGGGCAGGCGCTGCAGAATCAGCTCCACGGCCGGGATGTTGTAGACGAAGCTGTTGCCCAGGTTGCCGTGCAACGCGCCATTCAAAAAGCCGATGTACTGGCGCCAGAGCGGCTGGTCCAGGCCCAGCTCGGCGATGATGCGGGCGCGGTCGACCTGGTCGACGTCCTGACCGATCAGGATGTCGACCGGGTTGCCGATCGCGTGCAGCCCGGCGAACACGATCAGCGTCATCAGCAGCACGACGACGACGGCCTGGGCCAGACGGCGCAAGAGCCAGAGTGTCATGCGCGCTCCTCGGGCGGCGGGGCCGGCACCCACTCGTCGCCGAAGACTTCGGGCTCGCCGAAGGCCTGCATGTTGGCGAAGTGCGCGTCGGCGTCTTCCTGGTAGAGCAGGGCGGCAATGCCCTGGGCGAGGCGGCGCGCGCCTTCGCTCACGGCGGGGATGTCGCCCGACACCGTACCGTGCGTCAGCGCGGCCGGGTAGCTGAAGCAGTGCACGCGCGTGAGGCCCGGACAGGCGCCCGGCGTGCGTTCCTGGAATTCGAAGGCGGGGCCCAGGTCGGGCGAATCATGCAGTTCCTGGTCTTCGTCGCCCGCGGCCGGCGCGTAGCGGTCCCCCCAGATGCGGGTAGCCTCGGCAAAGGGCGCAAACTCCGGCCGCGCTTTCCAGTCGATGCGAAAGCCGGTCGAGAAAATGAGGAAGTCGAGGCGGAACACGCCTTTGGGCGTGATGACCTTGATCTCGTCGCCGTCCATCTGCGCATCCAGCACGGCCGCGTCGAGATTGAAGCGGGCGTTCGGATGGCGCGACACGCGCAGCGTGCTGCCGCGCGGGGGCGGCACCTGCTGCACATTAATGTAGTGGCGGATTTTCCATTTCCAGTCGTCGGGCAGCGTCAGGTGGCCGTGGGTGAGGCCGGGGTTGCCGGCGCCCTTGCCCTTGTTGATGCGGGGGATATCGGCACGGCGGATCAGCAGATCGACGCTGGCGGCGCCGGCTTCGAGCGCGGTGGCCGCGCTGTCCATGGCGGACGCGCCCGCGCCCACCACGCCTACGCGCTTGCCGGCCAGCATGGCGTAGTCATACGCGTCCGACGAATGCGCCCAGCGATCACGCGGCAACGCGTCGGCCATCGGCGGCACATAGGCGCCGCCCAGGCCATCGCGGCCGGTGGCCAGCACGACGCGGCGCGCGAGCACCGTCTGCGCGCCGGCGGGCGTGTTCAGGTCGAGCTGCACCATGCCGTCGGCACGCGGCCGCACCGCGCTCACGCTGTGATCATTGCGCACGTCGATGGCCAGCACCTGGCGGTACCAGCGCAGATAGTCCATCCATTGCAGGCGCGGGATCTTGTCCAGTGCCTCCCATTCGGCGGCGCCGAACTGCGCCTCGAACCAGGCCCGGAAGGTGAGGGCGGGCAGGCCGAGCGCGGGGCCGGTGAGTTGCTTGGGCGAACGCAGGGTCTCCATGCGCGCGGTCGTGGCCCATGGGCCTTCGAAGCCGGCGGGCGCGCGATCGAAGATCACGGCACGGATGCCCAGGTGCTTGAGCGATGCCGCGGCCGCGAGGCCCGCCATGCCGCCGCCGATCACGGCCACGTCCAGCACGTCGTGGCCATCGTGCGTGCGGGCGGGTACCCAGTTCTTGGCGGGCAGTTCGAGCCAGGCGAGATCCTGGCGCAGCCGCGCTTCGAGCGCGGGCAGGCCGGCGGGCGGCGTGATGTCAGTCATGATGCTCCGGGTTCCAACGGTAAGGGGGCATCGCCATGGATCTGGTTCAAGAGGCTCGCGTGCGCGCCAGCCTCGTGCATCACCAGGTCCGGCAGCAGCGCACGCGCGCTATCGGCAAGTGCCTGCGCCAGCACGGGCATATCGGCACCGAGCTGGCCGGCCTGCGGCGTGATGACCCCGAAGAAAAAGGGAATGGAGGTATCGATGGGGCGGATCGCCACGCCGGCGAGCGGCGTGCCATACGCCGACACGGGCTCGAGGATCGCCACGCCCAGGCCATGCCGCACGGCCGTGAGGGCATTGACCGAGGCGTTCGTCTCGATCAGCGCTTCGCTGCCCACGCCCGCGGCTTCCAATGCCTGATCGAGGCGATGGCGCAGCCGATAGGGGTTGGCCATCGTGATCACGCGGCGGCCGGCCAGGCGTGCGAGCGGCACGATCGGCAACGCAGCCAGCGGATCGTCCTGCGGCAGGGCCAACACGCAGCGCGACTCGCCGATCCAATGCACGGTCAGGCCGCGATGCTCCAGCGGCAGGCTCGTCACGCCGAGTTGGGCCGAGCCGTTCAGCACGGCCTGCATCACGCGCTCGGGCGACGCGCTGCGTACGTGGGTGGGCCGGATACCGAATTGCGTCTCGGCCTGGGCCAGCGCCTGCGGCAACAGGCCCGCGGCCAGCGCGGGCGTGGCGGCGAGTTGCAGCGCCCGCGGCGTGCCCGCGCCGATTTCATGGGCGCGGCGCTGTAGCTGCTTGAGGTTGGCCAGGGTCTGTTCGACGTCCTCGTAGAGCAGGAACCCCTGTTCGCTGGGCATGACGCGCGGTCCGCTGCGGGCGAACAAGGCATAGCCGAGCTCCGCCTCCAGCTCCTGGATGAGCCGGGTGATCGCAGGTTGTGACCGTCCGAGTAGTCGCCCGGCGGCGGTCACGCTACCGGTGGACATGACGGCCGCGAAGGCCTCGAGTTGGCGTAATTCCATCTGATACTTTTAATGCTCAGAATGAATTCTTGCCGATGCAGTATGCGCCTCACAAATAATTAAAGCGCATAAGCAAATACCCTATGAGCAGCTCACAGGGTGCCCGTGGGCCATTAAGCGGGGAGGTAGCGGGTGCTGATCCTTCTGCCGAGGTGTGGGCTTCCCGGGCGTTGGCCTGCTTCGCGGCTGAGCGCAGGGCCGCATGCTGACTCGGGGTGCCCCGGGCCTACCTCGTCCAGCCCGGCGGGACTTGCCAGCCGAGCACATCTACGGCTATAAATGACAAACCACTCACTCATTAATCGACCATGGCGCGTCCGTTAAGCGACCTCAAGCGCGAAGCCATCCTGGATGCCACCACCCGCCTGGTGGCGGAGCAGGGCATCGGTGCGTCCACCGCGCAGATCGCACGCGCGGCCAAGGTAGCCGAAGGCACGCTGTTCATTTACTTCGACACCAAAGACACGCTGCTCAATGCGCTTTTCGTCAAGCTCGAAACGCGCCTGTCGCAGGCGATCGCGCAGGGCTACCCGGCCGACGGCGATGCCCGCAGCCAGTTGCTGCACCTCTGGACGGCTCTGATTGCATGGGGCGTGGCGCAACCGCTCGAGCGCAAGGCGCTCAAGCAGTTGAAAGTGTCGCAACGTATCGCGTCGTGTACCCGCGATCAGTGCTCGGCACTGTTTGCCGATGTGCTGTCGCGCCTGCAGGCGAGCCTGCAGCCCTACGTAGCGCCCGAGCGCCTGAGCTTTTACCTCGAGCATGTCTTCATTGGCCTGTTCGAGACGACGCTCGACGCCATCGCGGCCGAGCCCGCGCGGCGCGACGAGCTGGGCCAGGCCGCGTTCGATCTGTTCTGGCGCGGCATCCAGCGATGATTGCCGCTCCATTTTTTACGCATTTAATGATCGATCAATCACTCATTTATTGCTCGCCTTTTCTTTGAATCCATGTCTCGCCGCGCGCGCTACTCACTTTTCATTCTTGCTGGAGCTCTCATCATGACGGCCTGCCTGCTCGCCCGTACTCCCATTGCCGCCTATCCGACCTCGCCGCAGTCCGCCGGCGAGGGCTTTGCCAATCCGGTGCCCAAGCCCAACCAATCCTTGGGTAAAACCCTGCGCATGATTTGGGATGTGCTGTTGCACAAACCGGCCGGCACCCGGCCCGCCAACCCGGTGCCGGTGCACGCGCTAACGGCTGATGCCCTGGAAGCGGCGCCCCTGCACAGCCTATATCGCCTGGGTCACTCGACGCTGCTCATCAAGCTCGCAAATGGATGGTGGCTCACCGACCCGGTGTTTTCGGAGCGCGCCTCGCCGGTCCAGTGGGCCGGGCCCAAGCGCTTCCATGCACCGCCGATCGCCCTTCAGGATTTGCCGCCGCTGCGCGGCGTGCTGCTGTCGCACGACCATTACGACCACCTCGATCACGCCAGCATTCAGCATCTGGCCGAGCGCGCCGAGGTGTTTCTCACGCCCTTGGGCGTGGGTGACCGATTGATCGCGTGGGGCGTGGCGCCCGAGCGCGTCCGGCAATTCGATTGGTGGCAGGAGGCGGAGATCGATGGCGTGCGCTTTGCCGCCACGCCGGCGCAACACTTTTCGGGACGTGGGCTGCGCGACGGTAACCGCACGCTGTGGGCCTCATGGGTCGTGCTGGACGAGGGGCTGCGTATCTTCTTCAGCGGCGACACGGGCTATCACGCGGGCTTTCGCCAGATCGGCGAGCGCTATGGGCCGTTCGACGTGACGTTCCTGGAGACAGGCGCGTACAACGCGCAGTGGGCCTACGTGCACATGCAGCCCGAAGAGACCGTGCAGGCCCATCACGACTTGCGCGGCCGCTGGCTGATGCCGATCCATAACGGCACCTTCGACCTCGCCATGCATACCTGGGACGAGCCCTTCGAGCGCGTCGCGGCGCTGGCATCGCAGGCGGGTATCGCGCTATCCACGCCAGAAATGGGCGAGCGCCTCGATCTGAGCGCGCCGCACACGGGCCGAGCGTGGTGGCGCGACGCCGCTCAGTGACGCCAGCCCTCGAAAGAGCGAGGCCTGATGCTTGTAAGCGCCGGCCGTGGCCCGGCCACACTCAGGGAATATCCCAGGGCCGGGCGCACGTGTCCTTGCGGCACACGGTTTCCCTCTGAAGACCACGACTTGATAAGCAGAATCTCTCAAGTCGTGGGGTAGATGTGATTACTGGGCCGCAAAACGGCCATGATAATTTTTCCCGGCAGTTCGGTAGTTCATCCATATAACAAGGGAAATACAGTCATGGACGCTGTGCGTAGCAAAGGCCTGAAGGCCGGTTTGGTTTCATCTCTTCGTCGCAAGTTGCTGTGCGTTGCCGTGCCGGCGCTGTGTGCGGGCGGCCTTCCGGCGAGCCCGGCCATGGCCGCCGGCTTTCCGGACGGCAAACCGATCAATCTGGTCGTGCCGTTCCCGGCGGGTGGAGGCACCGACTTCATCGGCCGACTGCTCGCCGCCGAAATGGGCAAGGCGCTGCAGACCACCGTGGTGGTCGAGAACAAGGGCGGCGCCAACAGCAACATCGGCACCGCTTACGTGGCGCAGGCCCGGCCCGATGGCCATACGCTGCTCGTCTCGGGCGTGGGCATCGCCACCAACCAGGGTCTCTACAGCAAGCTGCCCTACAAGCTCGACCAGCTCGATCAGGTGGCCATCCTGGCTTTCGGCTCGGATGTGCTGGTGACCTCGCCCACGTTCCCGGCCAAGACGTTCACCGAGTTCGTGGAGCTGGTGCGCAAAGACCCCGGCAAGTATTCGTATGCGTCTTCGGGCAACGGCACTACCGGCCATCTGGGCATGGAGATGCTGAAACAGCGCGCAAAACTGGATCTCATGCACGTGCCCTACAACGGCGGATCGGCCGCCATCAATGATGTGCTGGCGGGCCGGGTCGACGTGCTCTTCGTCAACCAGGACACGGCGCTGCCGCACGTGCGCGCTGGCAAGTTGCGCGCACTCGCGATCGGCAGCGCGCAACGCAATCCCACCTATCCGGACACGCCCACCGTCGCCGAGAGCGGCTATCCCGGCTTCTCGTCGGAGTACTGGTTCGGCCTGAGCGCGCCGGCGGGCCTGCCGCAGCCGGTGTTCCAGCAGCTCTTCGAGGCCACGCGTACGGCCATGCAGTCGGCCGCCATCCAGGAAAAGCTGGGCGCGGTGGGCCTGGTGATCCCCACGCTGACCGACCGCAAGCAGTATGTGGGCCTCGTGGATGCCGAAGTGAAGAAGTGGGGCGAGGTCGTGCGCGTGTCGGGGGCGCGGATCGACTGAGCGAGCTCGCGAGGCGTGGCGGCGGGATCGGCATGCCTCGCGCCTCGCGGAGGCGACGTTCTTTGACCGATCAGCATCGTACAAGGGCCGCGCAAGCGGCCCTTGTCACGTCTCCTCGGCGTCGATCGGCGCGAGGAAGTTCAGCCGCATCAGCGTGTCGCGCGTGATGTCCACGATCGGATCGATGTGGGCGCCGTGCGAGGCGGTCAGATACGAAATATAGAAGCGTGCGGGCGGGATCGGGGGATCGCAGGGCAGGGCGCGCAGCGCGCCCATCGCCAGCATGTCCTGCAGGAGCGGCACCGGCAGGATACCGATCGCGTGTCCCGCCGCGATCAGGCGCGTCATGAGCGCGAGCGAGTTGGTGGTGCTGGGGCCGACCAGGTCCACGCCACCCGAGGCCAGCCAGTTTTCGACCACGGTGTAGAGCGTGGAGGGCGGCGAGTGCGTGGCGATGTGATGACCGCGCGCGTGTTCCGCACGAAACGGATCTGCCGTGATGTGCAGCGAGGGCGCCGCCACCCAATGAAACGGCATCCAGCCGATGAAAACATCGGTGACGTTCTCGCCCGTCGACGGGTTGGTGAGCAAGGCCATGTCGAGCTCGCCCGCGTTGAGCTTGCTGTTGAGCACCGAGCCCACGTCCACGGTGATCTCCAGCGCGAGCGAGGGGTAGTGCTCCTTGAGCTGCGCGATCACCGCCGTGAGCCCCACCGTGGCCGAGCACTCGTCGGCACCCAGGCGCAGCTTGCCTCCCAGCGATCGGTCCTTGCCAAAGTGCTCGAGCTGGCGCGTGCTGTGCAGCGCACTTTCGGCATGGCGCAAGGCCGACTGGCCCACCTCGGTCAGCGTGACGCGCTGGCGCGAGCGATCGAACAACTGCACCTCGAGCGCGCCTTCGAGCTCGCGGATGCGGGCCGACACGGCGGGCTGCGTGACGTGCAGGTGGCGCGCCGCCGCGTGGATGCTGCCCAGCTTCGCCGTCCAGTAAAAGGCTTCGAGCTGGCTAAGGGTTATCCGCATGATAAGAAGTCTTTTTCAAAGGGCGTCCCAACTTTGATTACTCGCGTCAAAAGGCCGCGTGATACCTTTTTTTCGTCGGGTCCTGGCCCATCTCATTGTAGTGAACAACCACGATGTATCTGATCCATTCCTTGCCGGACGCGGTGCCGGCCGACGATCTGGCGCTGCTGCAAAAGGCCGAGCCCGCCACCATCGGCCACTTCCAGACGCATGGGTTTCTGCATCCCGAGATCCGCGCGCATGCTCAGGATCTGCGCGTTGCCGGTACGGCCGTGACCGTGCGCATGCCGGGCAATGATGGCGGCATTCTGCACCATGCGATGGCGAGCGTGCGGCCGGGCGATGTGCTCGTGATCGATCGGGCCGGCGAACACCTGACCGCGGCGCTCGGGGGCGCGATGGCCTATGCGGCCCGGCAGGCCGGCGTGGCCGCGATCATCGTCGACGGGCGCGTCACGGACCTGGGCGAGCTGCGCCAGCACGGCGTGCCGGTGTGGTCGCGCGGGCCTTCGGCCATCACGACCCGGGTGCTCGGGCTGGAAGGCGAGTTTTGCGGCGTGATCAATTGCGGCGGCGTCACGGTGCGGCCGGGCGACGCTGTGCTGGCTGATGAGAATGGCGTGCTGATCCTGGGGCGCGCCGAGCTGCGCGCCGCCGCCGAACGTGCCATCGCGTTCCAGGAGCAAGAGAAAACCACGCTGGCGCGCTTGCGCGAAGGCGAGAAGTTTCCGGACATCGTAGGGTCGCGTGCCGTGATCGACCGTGCCATCGCCATCGCGCAGGCGGCCGGCCATATCGCGAGCCCGGGGGGCGCACGATGAGCATCGGCCTCGAAATCCAGGACCTGGGCGAGCTGATCCGCCGCCGCGAAATTCGTGTGCAAGAGGTGGTGCAGCAGCACCTGGATCGCATCACCGCGCTCGATAGCTGGCTGCATGCCTACATCGAGGTCTACGCCGACACGGCACTCGACGCCGCGCGTGCGGCAGACCTGCAGCTCGACGCTGGTGTGTACCTCGGCCCCTTGCACGGCATTCCGGTCGCGCTCAAAGACATCATCGATGTGGCGGGCAAGCCCACCACCATCGGCTCGCCTATCCATGCCAACAGCATCGCGCGCCAGACGGCGCCGCTGGTGCGACAGTTGCAGCGTGCCGGCGCCATCATCCTGGGCAAGACGCATCTGGTGCAATTCGCCATGGGTGCGTGGGGCCCGAATCAGCACATGGGCACGCCGCGCAATCCCTGGGACGACGCGGTGCATCGCGTGCCCGGCGGGTCGAGCAGCGGATCGGCCGTCGCGGTCGCGGGCGGGCTGGCGCCGGTTGCCATAGGCACCGACACGGGCGGCTCCGTGCGCGTGCCCGCCAGCTATTGCGGCATCACCGGTTTCAAGCCCACCTACGACCGCATCGGCACGCAGGGCGTGGCCACGCAAAGCAAAACGCTCGATAGCGTCGGGATCTTCGCGCACAGCGCTACCGACGCGCGGCTGGTGTTCGATTGCCTGGCGCCGGCCCAGGCTGACGAGTGGCGCGAGCCGGCGCATGCGCCGCGCTTCGATGTGGGTGGGCTCACGCTCGGCCGCCTGCCCGACGCCTTCCTGGCGGAGGTGGAGCCCGGCGTGCGTGCCGCCTACGAAGAATCGCTGGCGCTGTTTCACAGCCTGGGCGCCCGCGTGGTCACCATCACGCCGCCCGCGTCGCTGGCCGAGTTCAAGGCCGTGACCGGCGACATCATGATGTCCGAGGCGTTGTTTTCGTTCGAGCGCGAGATGACCGATCCCGATCTCCCGGTCGACGACTCGGTGCGGCCGCGCATCCTCGCGGCCGCCGACGTATCCGCGGTGCGTTACCTGACGGCCTTGCACGAGCGCGACCGCCTGCGCACCGTGCTGATCGAGCGCCTGCAGGGCGTGGCGGCCTTGCTTACGCCCACCACCCTGACGGCCGCCGTGCCGCTCACGCAGGTGGATCATGGCAATGCGCCGGTGCAGTACACCCGCATCGGCAACCTGCTCGCCTTGTGCGGCATCTCGGTGCCCAACGGCCGCGATGGCGCCGGCATGCCCACCGGCCTGCAACTGCTGTGTCCGGGCGGCGACGACCGGCTACTGCTGCATCTGGCCGAGGTGTTCCAGCGCCATACCGACTGGCACCGCGAGCGTGCGGAGGTCAACCCGCCGGCCCGCTAGGCGTGCCGGCAGGGCCGGCACCATAACCATATCGAGGGGACAAGATGAAACGCAGCATTCTGGCGGCGCTGCTGGCGGCCGTCACGGCGACGGCCGCCCATGCGGAACTGCCACAGACGCACTTTGCCGTGGTGGGCGGCGGCAGCCACAACTACACATTCTCTGCGGTCGAGAAGCCGTTCTGGGAAAAGACCCTGAGCGAAGCTTCGGGCGGCCAGGTCACGGCCGTGTTGCTCGGCCTCTCGGAAAGCGGCTTGAAGGGGCCCGAGATCGTGCGGCTGATGCGGGCGGGCGCGCTCGATGTCGGCATGGGGGTGTTCGCCTTCGTGAGCGGCGATGATCCCACGTTCGAAGGCGTCGACCTGCCGGGCATGGCGCCCGACATTGCCACCGCGCACACCATGGTGCAGGCCTATCGGCCCGTGCTGGAAGCGCGCATGCGCGAGCGCCACGGCGTACGCCTGCTCGCGACCGTGCCATACACCGCCCAGGTGTTCTTCTGCCGCGAGCCAGTCCGCAGTCTGTCGGACCTGAAGGGCCGCAAGGTGCGCACGCGCGGCAGCAACATGGCCGACTTCGTCAGCGCGCTGGGTGCCTCGTCCGTCACGATCCCGTTCGCCGAAGTGATTCCCGCCTTGCAGACGGGCGTGGTCGATTGCGCGGTCACGGGCATCGGCTCGGGCAACGCGGCCAAGTGGTACGACGTGGCCAAGCATCTCTACAACCTGCCGGTCGACTGGTCCATCGGCTTCTACGCCATCAGCGAACGGCGCTGGCAGAAGCTCGATCCCGCCGTACAGCGCTTCATGCTGGAGCAGGCGCAGGTGCTCGAGACGCGGCTCTGGGAAGAAACGCGCCGCGAAGGCGATTACGCACTGGCCTGCAATACGGGCAAGGGCGAGTGCCGCATCCACACCCCGGCCGACATGCAGGCCAGCGCGCCGTCCGAGGCCGAGCAGGCGCAACTGCGCGAGGTGGCCACCCGCATGGCCGAGAAATGGGCCGCGCGCTGCGGCAGCGCGTGCACCTCTGCCTGGAATCAAACCGTGGGCCAGGCGCTGGGCGTGACCCTGCGATGAGCCAGCATTCTGAAGGAGTGTCCATGTCTACTTCTGCGCCTGCTGCCGTGCGCGTGCTCGAACGCATCGCGCGAGGCGGCGCCTGGATCGGCGGCCTCGGGCTCCTGCTCGTGTCCTGGCTGATCGTGGTCGACCTCGCCGCGCGCAAGCTCTTCGGCGTGTCGCTCGGAGGCGCCGACGAACTGGCCGGCTACGTGCTCGCGATCGCGAGCGCCTGGGCTTTTCCCATTACCTTGCTGCGCCGCTCGCACATCCGCGTCGACGTGGTCTACACCCATCTCTCGCCGCGCAGCCGCGTGTGGCTGGATCTGTTTGCGCTCGCCTGCCTGGGGCTTTTCGTGGGCGTGCTCACCTATCATGCCTGGTTCGTGCTGGCGGACTCGATCGCCTTCCAGTCGGTGTCGAACACGCCGCTGCAGGTGCTGCAATGGATCCCGCAGTCGCTGTGGTTCGCCGGCTATGCCTTCTTCCTGCTGACGGTGGTGGTGCTGGCCGCCTGCGCGCTGGCGCAGTTCACCCGGGGCCGCTGGCAGGCGGTGAACGGACTGATCGGCATCCCGTCGATGGAAGAAGAGATCCAGGACGAGACCGCGCCGGGCGTGGCGGATGACGCCGCGGTCGCGGCAGCACGAGCAGGCCGACGAGCCGACGACGCCGCGCAGTTCCATTCACGTACGCCGGGCCAGCCGCGAGGCGCGCCCTCGGCGGGTGGCATGGCAGCGCACGGGGTCTCCGATGCGGATGCATCGACCGCCCCCTCCGCACACACGCGTCCCGGTCCGCGACCGCAACGCTAGGAGCCCACCCGATGCTGACTCTCACGCTTTCGATGCTGCTGGGCCTGCTTGCGCTCAGCGTCACTGCCGCCGCCACGGTGGCCCTGCTGGGCATGACCTTGGCCGAGCGCTACTCGCCGCTCTCGCTCGTGAATGCCATCGGCGAGCTCGCCTGGGGCACCAGCGCCGAATTCCTGCTCGTGGCGATCCCGCTTTATGTATTGATGGGCGAGCTGCTCGTGCACTCCGGCGTGGCCGGCCGCATGTATGGCGCCGTCTCCAAATGGGTGTCGTGGCTGCCCGGCGGCCTGATGAATGCCAACATCGGCGCCTCGGCGTTGTTCTCGGCTACCAGCGGCTCGAGCGTGGCGACCGCCGCCACCATTGCCACCCTGGCCCTGCCCGAGCAGCGCAAGGCGGGCTACAACGCACCGCTCTTTCTTGGCTCCATCGCCGCCGGCGGCACCCTGGGCATCCTGATCCCGCCTTCGATCAACATGATCGTCTACGCGCTGATCGCCAACGTGTCCGTGCCCAAGCTCTACCTGGCCGCGACGCTGCCCGGTGTGCTGCTCACCTTGCTTTTCATCGCCCTCATCGTCGGCCTGTGCGTGTGGCGCCCGAGCCTGGCGGGCGATCGCCCCAAGGTGAGCTGGGCGGAGCGCGTCGCCGTTCTGCCGCACCTGTTGCCGCCGCTCGCGATCTTCGTGCTGGTGATCGGCGTGATCTACGGCGGCATCGCCACCGCCAGCGAATCGGCCGCACTCGGCGTCGTGGCCGCCACGGTACTTTGCGCCGCCAAACGCGTGCTCACCTGGGAGATGCTGGGTCGCGCTTTCGAGGCGACTTTGCGTACCACCGGCATGATCATCCTGATCACGCTCTCCGCGTTTTTCCTGAACTTCGTGCTCGCCAGCATCGGCCTCACCACGATGCTGGTGGATGCCGTGTCCGGCCTCGACCTCCCGCCGTTGGGCATGATGCTCGCCATCATCCTGTTCTATATCGTGCTCGGCTGCTTCATGGACACCCTGGCGATGCTGGTCACGACCGCGCCGCTCACCGTGCCGATCGTGGTCGCGCTGGGCTACGACCCGATCTGGTTCGGCGTGATGCTGATCGTGCTGTGCGAGATGGGCCAGCTGACCCCGCCCTTCGGCATGAACCTCTTCGTGGTCCACAGCGTGCGCGGGCAGGGCAAGTTCATGGACGTGGTGGTGGGCGTCCTGCCTTTCCTCGCCATGCTGCTGGTGATGATCGTCCTGCTGCTGGCCGTGCCGCAACTGGCGCTGTGGCTGCCCGGCGCGATGGCGACCTTGTGAGGGGGAGGGGGCGCCTTTCGCGTCCGGGCTGCTGCCAGGGCGTCGGGTGGCCACGAGAAGCACCGGCCCTTGCGGCTGGCCGCTACAATGCGGCCCAATCCTGGGAAGGAGAGGGCCGAACCAGGCCGACCTCCGCCTTCGCGATTGAATTGGGGTCGGTTCCCAGAGCCCGGTTTTGCGTGTTTTTGCTGCACGGCGAGGGCAGAAACCTAGGGTCAACACCTAGTAAAAACACACGCACCGCGTATAATCTTGCTTTGCGCCCGGAGTTCCCCATGCGTCTCGTACAAAAAGCACTCACCTTCGACGACGTGTTGTTGGTGCCTGCGTACTCCGAGGTGTTGCCGCGCGACACCTCGCTGACCACCCGCCTCACCCGCAATATCACCCTGAACATCCCGCTCGTGTCCGCCGCCATGGACACCGTGACGGAGTCGCGCCTGGCCATCGCCATGGCGCAAGAGGGTGGTATCGGCATCATCCACAAGAATCTGTCCGCTGATGAGCAGGCCCGCGAAGTGGCCCGCGTCAAGCGTCATGAATTCGGCATCGTGATCGACCCGGTCACTGTCACGCCCGACATGAAGGTGCGCGACGCCATCGCCCTGCAGCGCCAGCACGGCATCTCGGGCCTGCCCGTGGTCGAGAATGGCAAGCTGGTCGGTATCGTCACCAACCGCGACCTGCGCTTCGAAGACCGCCTCGACGTCCCCCTGACCAACGTCATGACGCCGAAGGATCGCCTGGTCACGATGCGCGAGGGTGCCACCCTCGAAGAAGCCCAGACCCTGATGCACAAGCATCGCCTGGAGCGCGTGCTCATCGTCAACGACGCTTTCGAGCTGCGCGGCCTGGCCACGGTCAAAGACATCGTCAAGAACACCGAACACCCCTTCGCCTGCAAGGATGCCTTCGGCCAGCTGCGCGTGGGCGCGGCGGTCGGCGTGGGCGCCGGCACCGAAGAGCGTGTCGAGAAGCTGGTGGCTGCCGGCGTCGACGTCATCATCGTCGACACCGCCCACGGCCACTCGGCCGGCGTGATCGAGCGCGTGCGCTGGGTCAAGCAGAATTACCCCAAGGTCGAAGTGATCGGCGGCAACATCGCCACCGCCGCCGCCGCGCTGGCGCTGGTCGAAGCCGGCGCCGACGGCGTCAAGGTCGGTATCGGCCCGGGCTCGATCTGCACCACCCGCATCGTGGCCGGCGTGGGCGTGCCCCAGGTCACCGCGATCTCCGACGTGGCGCAGGCCCTCGAAGGCACGGGCGTGCCCCTGATCGCCGACGGCGGCATCCGCTACTCGGGCGACGTCGCCAAGGCCCTGTCGGCCGGCGCCTTCGCCTGCATGATGGGCGGCATGTTCGCCGGCACCGAAGAGGCGCCGGGCGAAGTCGTGCTGTTCCAGGGTCGTTCGTACAAGTCGTACCGCGGCATGGGCAGCCTGGGCGCGATGGCCGATGGTTCGGCCGACCGCTACTTCCAGGATCCCGCCAACAACGCCGACAAGCTGGTGCCCGAAGGCATCGAAGGCCGCGTGCCCTACAAGGGCAGCGTCCTCGCCATCATCTATCAGCTGGTGGGCGGCATCCGCGCCTCGATGGGCTACTGCGGCTGCGCCACGATCGACGACATGCGCACCAAAACGCAATTCGTCGAGATCACCTCGGCGGGCGTGCGCGAGTCCCACGTGCATGATGTGCAGATCACCAAGGAGGCGCCGAACTATCGCGCCGACTGATCCTCTGATCACGTCATCCCAGCAATGCATCGCGCACCGGCAGAGCCCGCAAGGTTCTGGCCGGTGCGCTTTTATTTCCAACCGGCAGAGTCACTATGCACCAACGCATCCTCATCCTCGACTACGGTTCGCAAGTCACGCAACTGATCGCACGCCGTGTGCGCGAGGCTGGCGTCTATTCCGAAATCCATGCGGGCGACGTCGACGACGCCTTCATCCGTGAGCAAGCCGCTCAGGGACTGAAGGGCATCATCCTGTCGGGCAGCCACGCCTCGGCCTACGAAGAAGGCTCGATGCGCGTGCCGCACGCCGTGTTCGAACTCGGCCTGCCGGTGCTGGGCATCTGCTACGGCATGCAAGCCATGGCGCAGCAGCTGGGCGGTGTCGTGAGCTTCTCCGACCACCGCGAATTCGGCTACGCCGAAGTGCGCGCCCACGGCCACACCAAGCTGCTCAACGGCCTGTCGGACTTCACCACCGACGAAGCCCACGGCATGCTCAAGGTCTGGATGAGCCACGGCGACAAGGTCACCGAACTGCCCCCCGGCTTCGTGCTGATGGCCTCCACGCCGTCCTGCCCGATCGCCGGCATGGCCGACGAAGCCCGTGGCTTCTACGCCGTGCAGTTCCACCCCGAAGTCACGCACACCGTCCAGGGCAAGGCCATGCTGTCGCGCTTCGTGCGCGAGATCTGCGGCTGCGAGGGCGACTGGAACATGCCCGACTACATCTCCGAAGCCGTTGCGCGCATCCGCGAGCAGGTGGGCGACGATGAAGTGATCCTGGGCCTGTCCGGCGGCGTCGACAGCTCGGTCGCGGCCGCGCTGATCCACCGCGCCATCGGCGACAAGCTCACCTGCGTGTTCGTCGACCACGGCCTGCTGCGCCTGAACGAAGGCGTGCAGGTCATGGAGACCTTCGCCGAAAACATGGGCGTGAAGATCATCCACGTGGATGCCACCGACCAGTTCATGGGCAAGCTCGCCGGCCAATCGGATCCCGAGGTCAAGCGCAAGATCATCGGCCGCGAGTTCGTGGAGGTGTTCCAGGAGCAAGCCGGCAAGCTCAAGACCGCCAAGTGGCTGGCCCAGGGCACCATCTACCCCGACGTGATCGAATCGGCCGGCGCCAAGACCGGCAAGGCCACCTCGATCAAGTCGCACCACAACGTGGGCGGCCTGCCCGACACGCTCAACCTGAGCCTGCTCGAGCCCCTGCGCGAACTGTTCAAGGACGAAGTCCGCGAACTCGGCGTGGCCCTCGGCCTGCCGCCGCAAATGGTCTACCGCCACCCGTTCCCCGGCCCCGGCCTGGGCGTGCGCATCCTCGGCGAAGTGAAACACGAATACGCCGAGCTCCTGCGCCGTGCCGACGCGATCTTCATCGAAGAGCTGCGCAACACCAAGGACACCGCCTCGGGTCTGAGCTGGTACGAACTCACCTCCCAAGCCTTCGCCGTCTTCCTGCCGGTCAAGTCCGTGGGCGTGATGGGCGACGGCCGCACCTACGAATACGTCGTAGCCCTGCGCGCCGTGCAGACCTTCGACTTCATGACCGCCGATTGGGCACCGCTGCCGCACCCGCTGCTGGCGCGTGTGTCGTCGCGCATCATCAATGAAGTGCGCGGGATTAATCGGGTGGTGTACGACGTCTCGAGCAAGCCGCCTGCGACGATTGAGTGGGAGTGATCCTGCTTGGTGTAGTTGGGTAAAACAAAAGGCGCTTCGGCGCCTTTTGTTTTGGACGGGAGATTCGGTGGTGTGTGGACCAGGATCGAGCTACATTCTCTTGCGAGCAAGCTGAGCGTCGGCGTTCGGCGAATTAGATCGTAAGCAACTGTAGTCTGCCTCCATATTTTTCCCCAGCTGGACGTAGCTGGTCACATGCTCATTCCGTGTTTCGGCCCGCCGCGGCCGTGCGAAAGGTGGCGGTCCTTCTCTCTGACCTTCGCCATGGCTTTAACGCTGTCGATGTAGTGTTCCTGAACCTTCGCCCTCAATGCCATGACACGTGGTTCGTCGGCGATTGCGATGACGTGAAGGTACCTGGGCAGATTGCGAGCGTCACCATTGCCCAATGCAGTGAGTGCTTCTTCGACTGTGTCGAACGATTGACCAATTTTTGAATTGGGATTACACAGCCCAAAGCTGATGAAGCTGGCCCAGTCCCAGCCCATCGAGCGCACGTTCAGAGGTAGATGGGCGGCGTCGATGTCTTTGCCGAGTTGCGCGACCTTGTCCGCCAATTCATGCGCTGCGCATACGGAGGGCGCCGGTGCTATCACGGGATGGGTTGACTGGTGATAGAACAGGTAAAAGCCGTCGCTTGGGCGACTAGACAATTTTGAGAGCTGTCTTGCATGACTGCCGACGTTCGTTACGCCATGCTTAGTCTTTTTCGCCTGGAGCAAGACGATTTTTTGGCATGTCAGATCACCGATATTCAGGTCGACGATCAGTCCGATGTCTGCGCCGAGCCGCGTCTCCTCGGTAGTGCTGGCTATCTCTAGGGCACCAAGGTACGACCGAACCTCTGGATAACCGAATTCTCTAATTCGCTCAGTGGCCCATCCGGCGAGCCATCGGTCAATTTGAGCTGTCACTTTTCCGGTAAAAACATCCTCGTGAGCATCGGACTCGGACGCTGCATCGGCAACCCATTGGCCACACTGATGCATGGCCCAATAGATGGCCCAGAGGGCATCCGTCCGGAATCGTCGGGGATCCGAGAGAAGCGCAGAAAGTACCTGCCATTGATCGGCTGGGTGGTTGTAGTCGGCCAGAGTGGCAGTCGCCTGCGCTCGTAGTGCGGGAACAGCGAGTTGAATTGAGTGCTGGGCGATCTCAGTGTAGGCGCCCGATGCCGCCATGCCTGCGTATTGGCGGTACGCCTTACTTCGCAATGCGTTCGCCTCGTCATTCCAACGTTCATAGCGCGACTCCGTTGGTCGGCGCTGGAACACCAGCGCCGATAGCGAAGCTGTAGCACGATTGATATCGTTGTTTTCCACGAGGGCGGCCAATCGTCGGAACCGCTCAGGAAAATCTTTGGCCAGCCAGCCGCTGTCGCATGCGGCGCGTATCGCATCGACCGCCGTGCGATGCAACTGTTCGATGGCAGACTGCTCGGTCTTGAGAAGATTTTCTTGACCATTCAGGCCCGGCAGCCGGCTATGCTCAGAGTCAACTTTGTGATTGTGGTCGGCGATACGTGCGTCTCGCTCCGCCTTCGTTTCGGTGGCATCAAACGTAGCCTCTGCGATGTCGTGAGCAGACCGTGCCCGCTTGACCGCTCGCCAGTGCCTTAGAGTTTTGATTGGTGTTAGCAGACCGCCAAATCCGCCCGTTTTACGGACCTCCGCCAGAAGTCGCTTTGCTTGCGTCAGCGAGGCTAGGGTTTTGGCAAGGGCCTTCGAGCGTTCCTCGCCTTCGCTCAGGCGCGTCAAAGTTCTAATGCGCTCGATATCGCGCTCCACCAGGGCGATGCGATTTGTCAGGTCCTTCGCCTTGGCGATTAGGAGGCGTTCTAAGTCGTTTGCGACTTCGGCTAGGTCCTTGGATTCGCTTGCATTGGTCAATGTCACAGACTCTCCTAAAATGAGACGAATGAATTGTCCTGTCGCCCCAGAGATTTATGAAAGACGGGGATTGCCGCTCTGAGCGGCAACGAGCTGGCACATGTTATATATCGGCACCGACAAAGATTTCTTTAAGCGCGCACGGGACGGCTGCTGCAGGCAGCTCGGGCACTTAGCGAAGCGCCGTAGTGAATCAGGCACGCGGGGCGCTGGTTTGATGACCACAAATGAATGATGGTGTCGCTGGAGCCGTTGCCCCGCAAACTGCGGCTCCCTCGCCAGCAAAGGCTCTACGCGGTTGACGGTAAAAAGCGAGGGTAAAGGCCCATGTCGATCATGACCAAACCCTTTAACCACGCGCATTTACGCGGCATGTTGATGATCGAGTGGGAATGATCCTGCTTGGTGTGATGCATGAATAAGAAAAGGCGCCTCGGCGCCTTTTCTTATTCTGAACGGCGGACGCAGTTGTTTCCGCTACGCCGGCCACCTTCGGGCTCAGGCTTGGATCAAGCCGCAAGTTCCTTCCGAACAATCTCCGCACCCGCAGCCAGCGCACTCAGCTTGCCGTTCGCAACGCGACGCGACAAAGGCGCCATGCCGCAGTTCGTGCACGGATACAGCTTGTCGGCGTCGACGAACTTGAGTGCCTTGCGCAGGGTGGCGGCGACTTCTTCGGGGGTTTCGATTTTGTCGGTGGCCACGTCGATGGCGCCGACCATCACTTTCTTGCCGCGGATTAGTTCGATCAGGTCGATCGGCACATGCGAGTTGTGGCATTCGAGCGAGATCATGTCGATCTTGGATTGCTGCAGTTTGGGGAAGGATTCCTCGTATTGGCGCCATTCGGAGCCCAGGGTTTTCTTCCAGTCGGTGTTGGCCTTGATGCCGTAGCCGTAGCAGATGTGCACGGCGGTTTCGCATTTGAGGCCTTCGATGGCGCGTTCGAGGGTGGCGATGCCCCAGTCGTTCACTTCGTCGAAGAAGACGTTGAAGGCGGGCTCGTCGAACTGGATGATGTCGACGCCGGCGGCTTCGAGTTCGCGGGCTTCCTGGTTGAGGATCTTGGCGAATTCCCAGGCGAGTTTTTCGCGGCTCTTGTAGTGGGCGTCGTACAGCGTGTCGATCATCGTCATGGGGCCAGGCAGCGCCCATTTGATGGGCTGCTTGGTTTGCTGACGCAGGAACTTGGCGTCTTCGACGAACACGGGCTTTTGGCGGCTGACGGCGCCGACGACGGTCGGGACGCTCGCGTCGTAGCGGTCGCGGATGCGCACGGTTTCGCGCTTCTCGAAATCGACGCCGTCCAGGTGCTCGATGAACGTAGTGACGAAGTGCTGGCGGGTTTGTTCGCCGTCGCTGACGATGTCGATGCCGGCGTGCTGCTGTTCTTGCAGGGCCAGGCGCAGGGCGTCTTGCTTGCCTTCGACGAGTTCTTCGTCTTGCAGCTTCCAGGGCGACCAGAGTTTCTCGGGTTGTGCCAGCCAGGAGGGTTTGGGCAGGCTGCCGGCGGTCGACGTGGGCAAAAGTTTTTTCATTGTGTAGGGTCTCGAGTGTGGCTTGAGTAATTAGTGGGCGAAGTTGGCAGCCCAGCTGTCGAGCTTGTTTTTATAGGGCTTGATGAAATGCTCTTCCGTGAACTTTCCTTGCTTCACGGCGAGCTGGCTGCGTTCTTCGCGGTCGTACACGATTTGCGTGAGCGAGTAATCCTGATTCTTCAGGCTGGGTCGGTAGAGCCGGCCTGCCGCGGAATTGGCGTTGTAGATCTCGGGGCGATAGATCTTCTGGAACGTTTCCATCGTGCTGATCAGGCTGATCAGTTCGAGATTGGTGTATTGGCCCAGCAGGTCACCCTGGAAATAGAAGGCAAAGGGCGCGGCGCTGCCCGGGGGCATGAAGTAGCGCACTTCCAGGCCCATTTTCTCGAAGTACTGGTCCGTCGAGGAGAGTTCGTTCTGCTGGTATTCGACGCCGAGGATCGGATGGTGATTTTCGGTGCGGTGATAGGTCTTGCTGCTCGAGGCGCTGATGCAGATCACGGGCGGCTTGGCGAAGTGCTCTTTGTAGGCGCTCGAATTCAGGAAGTGCCTGAAGAGCTTGCCATGCAGATCGCCGAAGTCGGCGGGGGTGCTGAACGTGGGCTTATTGTTGTTGTGCTCCGGCAGGACCACGCTGAAGTCGTAGTCGCGCACGTACGACGAGAAGTTGTTCCCGACGATGCCTTCGATGCGTTGGTTGGTTTTCCGGTCGACGATGTTCGTCTGCAGGATCTCGATCAGCGGAAAGACGTTGCTGCCGCTTTCGGCGGCAATCGCCATTTCGACGGTGATGATGTCGAGCTCGACGGCGTAACGGTCGCCGGTCGGGTTGTCCCAGTGCGCCAGGTTGTTGAAGCGGCTGTCGATCATCTTCAGGGTATTGCGCAGATTTTGCTCGCGACTCTCACCCCGCGCCAGATTGGCGAAGTTGGTCGTGATGCGCGTGTTGTCCGACGGACGATAGTTTTCATCGAAGCGGAGGCGCTTGATGCTGAAGGTGAAGTCGTTGCTCATGGTCGTAGGGCGCTGGTGATTGCGTAAAGGTTCGTGGCGGGTGGGCGCCGGCTTTTATTTAATGCGCAGCGAAACGTGAATGCTGCGCGGGGTATTCGAAAGGCAGTGCAGGGCAGTCGTCGGTCAGGTTGGTTCGTGATCGCCAGTCCGTTCGGACCAGGGCCTTGAAACATGCAGGCTGCGGGGAATACTCGAAAGGCAGTGCATGGCGGTCATCAATTTGAAGCTCTTTGTGATCATCAATGGGTCCGGACCAGGCTTTAATGCATTCACGCGGCTTATTCGGAGGGCATTGCGGGCCTGTCATCCTTCGGCAAAGGTTCGTGACCGTCGATCGGCTGAGCCGGGATCCCGAACACGCATGCCGCGCCGAGTATTCGAAAGGCAGTGCAGGCCAGCCTTCAGGCAGCGATCGCTTCCTCCGCCTGGGTCGCCCGCAGCGCGTACGTCAATTCGACCAGGGGCAGCGCCCGCTCGACGGCCAGTCGGGCGCGTTCGATCAGCGCTTCGTCTTGCAGGCGATAGTCGGCGAAATCCTTGTCGGTGGCATACACGCCGAGTGGCAGGGTGCGGGCCTGGAAGAAGCTGAATAGCGGGCGCAGCTGATGGTCGATCATCAGCGCATGGCGGTCGCTGCCACCTGTGGCGGCCAGGAGCACGGGCGTGTCGACCAAGGCGTCTTGATGGAGGAAGTCGAAGAAGTGCTTGAACAGACCGGTGTAGGAGCCGCGGTAGACCGGGGTCGTCACCACCAGGATGTCGGCCTGTTCGACCGCGGCAAGCTCACGTTCCACCGATTCGGGCAGTTGCGAGCGCCAGACCGCGCCTGTCAGTTGCGGCGCAAGCTGGCCGAGTTCGACCAGACGTTGTTCGCACGGGACGACGTCCGCGATGAGGTCCATCAGGTGCTCCGCCAGGGCGGCGGATTTCGAAGGGCGCTGCAGTCCGCCGGAAACAGCGACGAGACGAAGTGGACGGGTCATGTTGGACTTCACTGGTATTGATTTACACGCTGCCGCCTTGCCATCCGCGCGAGCGCGGCAGCTGGGCTTCGACGACTGGTCGGGGTGTTGTTCGCACGCGGTGGCGATCGGGCTCAAGGACAACGCGAACCGCCCACGTGGCAATTCACTCTCTTCGGGGCGCTGCGTCTGCCTGGGCACACGAGGTCACGTCAAGTGAGTCTTGAGCGTCCGCGCCGCCGATCCGGTTGCACCATCCACCTCAACGAGGGGGCTTTGGTACGAACCGACTGGCATACCCGCGGATTCCAGAGGCACGGCCTCCGAACTTGATCGGGGTATTGCCCGGCGGGAACGCATGCGAACGAACAATAGGGACAGATACTAGGGGAGGGGAATGATGAAGTAAAATGGTTTTATTTCACGAATCCATGAGCGGAAATCATCTGAATGGTTGAGCGCATCCATCTCAGCATCGTTCAGCAGGTCGAAAAACAGGGGTCGCTGACGGCCGCCGCCGGCGTGCTGAACCTGACCCAGTCGGCCCTGAGCCACAGCATGAAGAAGCTGGAGCAGCAGTTGGGCACCGATGTCTGGCTGCGCGAAGGCCGGAGCCTGCGCCTGACCCAGGCCGGCCAGTATTTGCTGGCGGTGGCGAATCGCGTGCTGCCGCAGCTCGACCTCGCCGAGGAGCGCCTGGGGCAGTTTGCCCAGGGCGAACGTGGCGCGCTTCGTATCGGGATGGAGTGCCACCCTTGCTACCAGTGGCTGCTCAAGGTGGTTTCGCCGTATCTGGCCGAGTGGCCGGATGTGGATGTGGACGTTAAGCAGAAATTCCAGTTTGGCGGGATCGGCGCGCTGTTCGGTTATGAAATCGACCTGTTGGTCACGCCCGACCCGTTATTCAAGCCGGGCCTGAAGTTCGAGCCGGTATTCGATTACGAGCAGGTGCTGGTCGTGCCCAAGGGACATCCGCTGGCGTCGGTGGCGTACGTGAAACCGCAGCAGTTGAACCAGGAAGTGCTGATCAGCTACCCCGTGGATATCGAGCGCCTGGACATCTACAACCAATTCCTATTGCCGGCCGGTGTCACGCCCAAGCGCCATAAAGCCATCGAGACCACCGACATCATGCTGCAAATGGTGGCGAGCGGCCGCGGCGTGGCGGCGCTGCCGCGCTGGCTGGTCGAGGAATACGCAGCACGGATGGATGTGGTGCCCGTGCGGCTGGGCCAACGCGGTATCGCGAAGCAGATTTTCCTGGGGGCACGCGAGGCCGAGACCGGGATCGATTATGTGCGCGCGTTCATCGAGCTGGCGCGTCACTCGGAAGCCGTGGCCAGCGTTGCGCCGAAATCCCTTGAGTGAATTTCATGGTCGAACGCTGTTTGCTGAGCAGCCCGGACGGCGTGCGGCCTCGGGCTCGGGGGGGGCTTGGCACCGCGATGTTCCACTGCAAAGCCCCCGCGGTTTCGCAACGCCCTTGCTGTGGCGCGCTCACTTAGCCCGGCCCGCCATTACCCTTGTTGCCAGGCGCGTAGCCTCGTTCGGCATTTATTCCGTAAACCCTTGATTCGTATGAGTCTGCCCATGAAATTGCCGCATACAGGATGGCTTGTGGCGCGGCTCAGCGATGCGTTTGTCTGTTGTGGTGCGTCCGTTGTCTTCGGCGATCGGCCCGCCGGGTGGTTCGGCGCACCGGCTCACGATGTTATTCATTCAGCCTGATATGCCCGTATCCCTTCGCCACGTCACTGATGGCTATTCGTTGGAAGTCAGCCCCAAGGACATTGCTGCGCTGAAGGCCGCGGCGGACAAGATCACGCCGGGGGCGGTTCTCTCGATTCCCTACCTGCCAGGGCAGGACGACGACATGCGGCTCGACGCCGCGCGCGCCGTGCGGAAGCTTGGCTTTAGGCCCATGCCGCATCTGTCTGCCCGCCGTGTCGGTTCGCTCGCGCAGGTCGAGTCGTTTGTTACGCGTGCGGTCGCCCAGGCCGGGGTCGAGCGATGCTTCGTGGTCGCAGGCGATCCATCGACGCCGGTGGGCCCGTTTGCCGACAGTACTTCGTTGATCGAGACGGGCATCTTCGAGCGCTCGGGCATTCAGGTGTTGGGCGTGGCGGGGCACCCCGAAGGCCATTCGTTCATGAGCGCGGCCGAAGGGTGGGATGTGCTCGCGCGCAAGTGCCACAGTATTGCCAGGCGCGGCATGCGCCCCGAAATCGTCACGCAATTCGGATTTGATGCCGACATCGTGTTGACGTGGTTGAAAGCGCTGCGAGAGCGTGGCATTGAGTATCCGGTGCGCATGGGTGTGCCGGGACCCGCGGGTATCGCCGTGCTCGCGCGTTATGCCGCCCTGTGCGGGGTCAGCGCCTGCGCGTCGATGTGGTCCAAATACGGGATATCTCTCGGCAAACTGTTTGGCACGGCCGGGCCCGATGTTTTCGTGGATCGGCTGGCTGAGGGCCTGACGGAGGCGCACGGAGAGGTGAGCGTGCATTTCTTTCCCTTCGGCGGTATTGCGCAGTCCGTGAAATGGATCGCGCAGTATCGCGGTCGCGCAGAAGAACGTTGCGCCGCTGCATCTTCGTGACCGCGCTTCGCGTGCGCGGCGCGTGTCGGCCGCGAAGGCATTGGCATGGGGCGCATCCAGTGCATCGGGCGTGAGCGTACCCACCAAGTTTCCTTCCACATATGTCACGCCCACCTCCGTAGCCGGGCGCCTGTGCCGGACGCCGTCTGCCGTGCCGGCTTGCAAGTTAATCCCCTAGGCGCAGTAGGGTTTTGGCGGTGCGCCCCTGGCACCTGCATCGCCCGGAACTGCGACAATGCAGGATGCGTAAAAATCAGCCGCTTATGGCAACTCCGTTGAATCGTTCTACCGTTGTTCAGCAGACCCTCCCGAACGGGGTGCGGCTGCTTGTGATCCCGATGCCGCATGTGCAGAGCGCCAGTGTGGGCGTGTTCCTGCGCGTGGGCTCGCGCGACGAGACGCCCGAGACCAACGGCATCAGCCATGTGCTCGAGCATATGGCATTCAAGGGCACCGAAACGCGGTCCGTGCAGGAAATCAATCTGGACGCGGAGCGTCTCGGCGCGGAGGTCAATGCCTTCACCGGCAAGGACATGACCGGCTATTTCATGACGGGGCTGGGCCGGCACGCGCCTGCGCTCTTGCGCATGACGGCCGACATCGTTCTGAACAGTACGTTTCCCGAGCATGAGCTGCAGCGCGAGCTGGAAGTGATTCGCCAGGAAGCCATCGAATATGACGAAGACCCCGGCGACAGCGCCAGCGATCTGCTCGACCGCGCGCTGTGGGGCGATGATCCCATGGGCATGCCGGTGATCGGCACCGTGGCCAATATCGAGGGCTTTACCCGTCAGGATGTCATCGACCATGTGCAGCGACATTATGTCGCCGAGAAAACCATCGTCGTGGCGGCGGGCAACTTCGACGTCGAGGCATGGATGACGCTGGCTGGCGAGCTCTTCTCGAGCATGCGGTCGGCTGCCGATGCGGCCGTTATTGCGCAGCCCAAGGCGGCGAAGTACGTGAACCAGTCGCTCGCCCGGCGTTTTACGCAGGTCTCGCAGGTGTTCGTGAATATCGCCTACCCGCTGTTTCCCGAGGCGCAGGAAGAGGGGGCGGGGCCGCGCGCGCGCTTGGCGGCGTCGTTGGCCGCCTATGTGTTTGGCGAAGGCATGTCGTCGCCGCTGAGCGACACCGTGCGTGAGCAGCTCGGCCTGGCCTATACGACCTATGCGGCGATGGAAGGCGGCGACGTCTGGGCCAATTTCATCGTGCATGCCGTCACCACACCCGATAAGCTCGATGCGCTGTTCGCCGCTACGGGCCGCTTATTGCGCGAGCACGTCGCAGGCATCGACCCCGTGCACCTGGAGCGAGCCAAAAACCAGTTGAGCGTGTCCCGCGTGCGTTCGGGCGAACGGCCCTACGCCACGATGGAGCAGGCCGTCGAAGAGCTCTTCGCTCGCGGCACCGTCACGCCGGCAGCCGACACGCTGGCGATGATCGACGACATCACGGCGGAGGAAGTGCGCGGGGTGTTCGAGCGGATGCTGGCCAACCCGCCGGCCTTGGCGATTACCGGCAAGGGTGTGACGGCCAAGGCGGCGCGGCAACTGGTGGCGGGATTGCACGCCTGAGGCTCGCCGACTCAGGGACGGCGTGCGGCCTTTGGCGGAGCGACATCAAGAAGAAGGCGCTTCGGCGCCTTTTTCTATTCTGCTTCCCACGTCTGCATTACCCATCCTTGACGGGTCGCAAGCAGCCCGTCGGTGAGGTCCAGATTGCCCATGAACACATCGTCGTGCGACACGACGATCAACGCGCCGGGGTAACTTCGCAGCATGGCTTCGAGGGCCTCGGTCGAGGCGAGGTCGAGGTGGTTGCTGGGTTCATCCAGTAAGAGCAGCGGCGGTGGCGGGTCGGCGTATAGCACGCAGGCCAGTGCGGCTTTGAGGCGTTCGCCGCCGCTGAGCGAGCCGCTGGGCACCGAGATTTTCTGCGCGTCGAGGTCGAGATGGGCCAGGCGGGTGCGCAGGTCGCTCTCGCTTGCCGTGGGATTGGCCGCCTGGAGTTGGGCCAGTGCCGTGCGCTCCGGGTCCAGCGCGTCGAGGCGCTGGTCCAGATAGACCGTGCCAGGCACGGTTTTGCACGTGCCTGCGAGCGGCTCGACAAGGCCTGCGATGACGCGGAGCAGGGTGGACTTGCCACAGCCGTTGGGGCCGACGATGCCCAGACGTTGATGGCCCTGAAGCGCGAGGTCGATGTGACGCGTGGCGGGAGGCACATATGGCAGATGCACGCCGTCCAGTTCGACCACGCGCTGCTGCCTGTGATGGGCGGCTGCGATCGCATGCAGACTGATGGCGGCGTTGCTCTTCAGTTTCTGCGCGGCCTCACGCACGCGCTGATTCAACGTTTGTTGCGCGTCGGACTGTTGTTGGCGCAACTTGCCCGCCGAAGCCTCGCTGCGCTCCTTCTGGCGGCCGAGCAGGATCTTGGCCTGGTTGGCTTCCTTGCCGTGCCGATGGCCCTGGGCTTGTCTGCGCGTCTGCCGTTCGTTCTGTTCACGCATCGCGTGTTCTTCGCGGCGGCGTTCGAGTTTGCGTTGGTCGAGGGTGCGCAAGGCATTCTCGTGCTCTTGCGCCTTGGCGTTGGCGTAGAAGCGGTAGTTGCCGCCGTAGCCGCGCAGGCCCAGTGAAGACAGCTCCACGATATGCGCCATGTGCTCCAGGAGTTGGCGGTCGTGGCTGATGACGATGAGCCCGCGTTGCCAATGACGGAGCTGGTCGATCAACGCCTGTCGATGTGCGCGATCGAGGTGGTTGCTGGGTTCGTCCAGGATCAGGAAGTCGGCGTCGGTGAGCATGGCGCCGGCCAAGGCGACGCGCATCGCTTCGCCGCCACTGAGTTGGCTGGCGGGCGTATCGGCCTCCAAGTGGCCCAGACCGTGGTGTTCGAGTTCGCTGAGCAGCCGTTGACGAATGTCCCAGCGCTCGGCGAGGGCATCGAAGTCGGCCGGGTCGCTGCTGCCCGCTTCGATGCGCGCCAGCGCGTTGAGGGTGGATTGGGCACCCGCGAGCGCAGCGACCGTGGCACCGGTCGGTGGCGTGACCTGTTGAGGCAGATAGAACACGGTGCCAGTGCGCATGCAGAGGCCGTGGGTGGGCGCAAGCTGCCCAGCAAGGATGCGTGCAAGCACCGACTTGCCCACGCCGTTGCGCCCGACCAGGCCGGTGGCGCGCTGGTCGAAGGTGGTGTTCAGGTCGGAGAAAAGCGTTCGGCCGTCGGGCAGAACGTGGGTCACGCCGTCGAGCGTGATCGATGGATTCGTCATGCGGGATTCCAGGGATGCCAAGAACTCCCCCTGCGAGTGGGGGCGGGTGGAGGTTGGCCGTCGGGGTGACGGCGGCATCAATGGCGCATGGGACGAATACCTCTGTGTGGCGTAAGGAAGGGCCATTGTAGAAGCCATTTGCGATGCAAGCCAAACGCGGGCGGAGTCCCGTCAGGCACAGTCCGTATTCCGCACCTGCGTGCCGCCACCACATATACCCGGCGCAGGCATGAGAATCGGCAAGCCAACGGTGCTGACAGACCGCGTATCCATCGTGGATATCGCAACGCCGTGCCGGGCGTTTTTGCGATGTTCCGCACTTTGGGTACCATTCACCCGGTTAAACGAAGGTATCGGCACGATCCGGGCTCGCTGAACTTCCCATGTTCGCCATCGATGGGCGCACGCTCGGGAGGTGACACGCCGGGGCATCACGATGCGTGCCGACGCACACTATCCCTGTTATTGCGTCTTGTCCGACTCGTCGGAGGAACGCGATAAGGGAACCACTTTGAAGAACGGAGAGAACCGATGCGCGTAAAGGCTTTGGCACTGTGTTTGATGGCGGGTTTTGGCACCGGCGCTTATGCGCAGGACAGCACCCAGACGTTGCAGCAAGCCTTGCAACGGATCCCTCAAATGGTGCTGACGGTCCCGGACGCGATACAGCTTTCCTTCATGGACGTGCAGGCCTGGCGGTCTCTGGAGAAGGCGGGTCCCACGCCGGACGGGATGCGGCGTCTTTCTCTGGCGCAATCGATCCGGCCGCTGCAGTCGATCGGGTATGGCCTGGATGCCTGGTCGCAGAACGCGAAAATCGCGTTTGACGAGATCTCTTATTTCGCGGCATTCGGGCAAGGGCCTGCCAACCTTACCTATTGGGGTTTGAAAGACAAACAGGCGGTCGAGAAATTTCTCGGCAATCTGAAGCAGGCGGACTTCGTGGCCGTGCAAGCCGAGGTGCCGGGTGTGCTCGCCAATGGCGAGGCCAACAAAATGGATCTCAAGAAGGCCAATGCTCGCGATCCGTGGCGCGGGCAAATGGGAACTACCAGCTTTGTATTCCCGCTGGAGTCGGCGGTCGTGCAGACGCCGACGGCCGAAAGCATCAAGTTTTTGGCGCAGCCCAAGCCCTCGGCCGTGGACAACCCGGCCGTGGCCGCGGCCTTGGCCGGTTTGAAAGAGGCCGTGCCCGCCAGCGGCGGTCGAATCGTGCAGGCGGCCGTCGTCTCGCCGGTAATCGGCCTTCAGGCCGTCGATCCGATGTCGATCTTGCCCGGCCCGTCGGGCAATGCAGAGACGGCGAAGCGTAATCTCGAGGCGGCCGCTGCGGCCGCGGGGCGCGGTATTCCGCCTTATTCGCTGGGCATCATTGCCGATGCCCAGATCAATAATGTGCCGGCGCTCGTGGTGTCGCTGTCGTACGCGGATTGCGCGACTGCCAAAACTGCGGTGGACGGCATTGGCGCGACCTGGAAGGAAACGATGCCCAACGCATCTAACGCCAAGTTCGGTGGGCGCACGGTCCAGGCCGGGCAGCAGTGCGCCGCCGTGGTCAGTTTGACGGCAGGCAAAGCCGAGAATGCGGGTAATCCGATTCTGACCGAGCTGATGAATCGCTATATGCAGCGTCAGTCGACCTTGCTGCAGATCGGGACGTCGAAGTAATCAAGGCTCGGGCTTCGCGTTTGGAATGTCGTACAAAGAAAAGGCGCTTCGGCGCCTTTTTTTCAAGCAGAGCGCTGCGAGACTCACGTCGTTGTTCAGCACGGCGGCCGCGTCACGGTTCGGCGAGCAAGTGGCGCGTGTACGGGGGACGGCGGTGCGGCATACGACATAATCTCCCGACATCGAACTACGCGGCAATCAAAACCAAGCAAATCAAGCTAATCTGAGCGCGACTTCCCAATTGATTCATCACAGACGGACGATTTTTTCTTCGGGCATGTCATTAACCCGTGCTCTACGGCACAACGGTAAGCACAACCCAGCTATGGTCAGGATCGACTATGAAGATAAAAATTGTGGTTGCGGCGCTGAGCCTGGCGTTGGTGGCGTCGTTGATGGCCTGCGCCGCGTTTGCCTACATGTGGATTGATCGTTCGATCACGCTGACGTACGTAAAGGCAGGTTGCGATCTTGAAAGCGCTTCGAGGCAGGACCTGGAGCGGCTGCTGAGCGCCGCTTGGATGGGGATGTCGGAAAGCATGATCCTTGATAGATTGCATGCAGAGATGGCTCGGCATCCCGCCGAGCACAGTTTCGTCAAGCGTGAAGACGACGGGATCTCGTTCAATCAGATCCAGTTCAACTTCGAGCAGGGCAAGCTGACGAGCGTGGGCAACAACTGAAGCTCGATCGCGCTGAGGCCTGGCCGTTGCTCACATGGCGAGAGCCATCCGCAGTAGGACGAAGGGTTTTTTGGAATCAGTGCTTAGTCGTCATGCCCCATGATGTAATCTCGGACAACTCGCGTGTTTGACGCTAAAGCGTCGAGATCCAAATCTCGGGGATGGGCGGTACTGATACGCGTGCATCCGATGCGCCGATGCTGCGACTTACCGGGGCGGCAATGTGCGTTATCGACAATCCCGAGCACCGGCAAAACCCGGTCACGGGCGGCGCATCGATTCAAGATGTTCACTCGCCGCGTCGAGCGCGCTTCTGGCACCTGTGTTCGTCTGTGATACTGAGCGTTCCAACCCGCTATCCGGAATAACATGAGCAATCCTTCAGACGCGCCCGATGCTGCACAGCGCCCATCGCGCATGGGTGAATACTACATCCTCAATTCCAGCCACTGGGCCGACGGTATCGGTCCGGGCCTGCGCATCTTTAATGAAGACAAGCTGATTCCTCCCGGCCATTACCTGGTCGAGCTGCCTACGGGCGAGCCTGACCAATACCCTGAAAAGCCGCATCTTCTACACGTGCCGATCGAGGGCGGGATGCTGCGGGATTTTGAGATATGGGCCGGCATCTGGATCATCTCGGAGCGGCTCAAGCGCGTGCTTGAATCCGTGGATGCGGCGGGCTTTGCCTTTGCCGAGTGCGATTTCAGTCTGGCCGACGGCTCGCGGGGGCCGCAGTATTACTTCTGCAGCGTCGTGCGATCGCTGGACGCGATCGACGAGGGTGCGTCGCGCATGAAGATCAAATATGAGCGCGACTTCATCACGGGTGAGGACGTCAAGCTCTACAGCGTGCTCGGTGGCGCGAGTCTCGTATTTCGCCCGGAGGCCGTTGGCAATGCACACATTTTCACGCAGCCACAGCTTGGCGTTGAGTCGATCTGCGACAGGGTGATGTATGAGGCGTTGGTGGCGGCGAATCTGGATGGGGTGGACTTGCGGGACGCGGCGGATTTTTGAGCGGGCGTCAGCAGGCGATGGTCAGGTTGTTGATCGTTTGACGGATCGCGTTGTTTCGGCGCCGTGGTCCAATTTTTTCGGTAGGATGCTCCGCCCCGATTGGCGGGCCGAGGCATTATCTCCGTAAGTATGCCGCCAGAAACACGGCGTGATCGGATCATCGGTGTGCGCTGATTTGTGCCAGCATGCAGGGTTTCAGATTCGGCCGCAGTTAGCGAAAAGAATATGGTTTCCATCACCGTCGAGGGACAAGACAAGACACGCCAGATCAGCGACTGGGATATCCGGTGGGATTCCCAACGTCAGGCGCTGAAGCTGACTTGTCATTTCCCCTCGGGCAAGAGCTTCTATCGCCCTCTCGCCTTATGCAGGGTCGAGCCCACCCGCGAGACGGGGCCAGTGCTGCTGGCCGAAAAGGGGAGTGTGGTCGCCCAGCCCATCGACAATGCCTTCGTGTATGGCGAGCGATTTGTCGCCATCCAGTATCCAGGCAGTCCACGCCTATATGTGAAGCGGCTGGCGGACATCGAATTGAGCGAGCAGACGTCATTGAAGCAGACGTCGGTATATCAGTACCTGTTGTCGGTGGCCCACGCGCGCGTCGAGAAGAGCGATGCAAGCAAGAATGAGATCGCTGCGAACGTCGTGCGACAACTCGACAAATTGCCCGCCCGAGCCGGGACGGCGCTACAGGCCTACTGCACGGGGATCAATGCACCGCAGGAGTCGGTGGTTGATTTGATCTATCCCTTTGGCGTGAACGAGAGCCAACTGACGGCGGTCGAGCGGGCTTTCGAGGCTCAGGTGAGTGTGGTCGAAGGGCCCCCGGGCACGGGTAAGACCCAGACGATTCTGAACATTATTGCGAACGTGCTGCTCAGAGGAAAGACAATCGCGATCCTGTCGAACAATAATGCGGCGGTCGAGAACGTTTACGAGAAACTGGGCAAGTTTGACCTGGGTTATCTGGTTGCCCGCCTGGGTAGTCGGCAGCATCGCGAGCTCTTCTTCTCCGATTTGCCGGCCTTGCCATCCGTAGCGCCTGAGGCTGTACCCAATATGGGAGATCTCCAGGTGACGCTGGGTGAGCTAAAGCGCCTTCTGCGGGCGCACAACCAGGCTGCCGAGCTTCAGGCAGAGATAGACGAGATCGGAATTGAGCGCACTCGCCTGCTTCAGTGGCAGGAGGCCAACGGCTTTCTGCAGACCCAGCCCTGGCTCGCGAAATACGGCCTGTCGCCGCGCAAGACGTCCGATCTGTTGGCTTACTTGTCCAGTCTTGAAGAACGACGCCTGGGGTTGAGAGAGCGGATTCAGTTGTGGCTGTATTTCAGGATATTCCGGGTCGCGCCCCTCGCGGATCTCGCACAGCGCCAATCGGTGTTTCATAGCCTGCAGTTGCATTACTACGACAAACTCCTGCACGAAAAGCAGTGCGCGCTGACTGAATGTCGCGAAGCGTTGGCCCGCGGAAACTTCGAGCGTCTATTGAAGACGTCGACCGCCGACTCAATGGCGTACCTCAAAGGTCATCTGCATCGCAGTATCCGAGCGGCGGAGGATCTGAGGTCCGATACCTACATGCGCAACTTCGATGCGTTCGTGCAGCGCTTTCCGATTATCGCCAGCGGCACGCACTCGATCGTGAACTCGATCGCGCCCGGGGCGTTGCTCGATTACGTTATTGTCGACGAGGCATCGCTGCAAGATATCGTGCCGGGGATCCTGGCGCTGGGCTGCGCACGGAACGCCATCATTGTGGGGGACAGCAAGCAGCTCCCGCATATCCCGGAACGGTTGGGGCTCTCGGCGCCCGCCTTGGCGTACGACTGCGAGAAGTACAGTTTGCTGGATTCGTGTGTGGCCGTGTTCGAACGGGCCTTGCCCCGCACGCTGCTGAAAGAGCATTATCGCTGTCACCCTCGAATCATTCAGTTCTGCAATCAGCAGTTCTATGACAATGCACTGATCCCGATGACGCGCGACAGCGGCGAGGATGCGCTGAGACTGATTGTGACCGCGAAGGGCAATCACACGCGCGGGAATCGCAATATTAGAGAGCTCGAGTCGGTCATGGCCACGCTCGAGAATATGCAGGAGCAGTCGCTAGCGCAGGATGACCATGGACGCGGCTTCATCGCGCCATACCGCGCTCAGGTCAAGCTGTCGGGCGAGTATCTGCCGCAGGACTTCGTACGCGACACGGTGCACAAGTTTCAAGGCCGTGAGTGCAGCGAAATCATTTTCTCGACCGTCCTGGACAAGAAGCGCGAGAGCCTGAGCCGTGTCGACTTTGTCGATGATCCGCACATGGTGAATGTGGCGGTATCCCGCGCCAAGGATCGGTTCACGCTGGTGACGGGCGAGGGGGTGTTCGCCGCGAGCAATGGCCCGATCGCGGCGTTGATACGGTATGTGGAGTATTACGCCGACGGGGACGGTGTTGTGCGCGCCCCAGTGGTGTCGGCTTTTGATCTGCTGTATCGGGAGTACGACCAGTCGCTGGAGCGCTTGGCCACGAAGCTGAAACGTGATGATTCACAGTTCAAATCTGAGCAGATCGTGGCGCAGTTGCTCCGCGAAGCGCTAGCGGAGCCCGCTCGCCAGTCGATGACCTTTCACGCCCAGATCGCGCTCAACCAGGTCGGGTCCGCCCGCAATCCGGCGCTGACGGCGCGTGAGCGCGAGTTCTTGTTGCAAGGGGCTTGCTGCGACTTCGTTGTGTATTTCAAAGTCGGGAAGACGCCCATTGGCGTGATCGAAGTCGACGGCGGTAGCCATGACGCGACGGTGCAAAAGGAGCGCGATGCGCTGAAGGACAGCATTCTGGAAAAGTGCGGCCTGCCATTGCTGCGGTTGCGCACCGTCGAGAGTTACGTAGAAGACAGGCTCGGACGCTTTCTTTCGCAGTGCATTACGCGTGAATCGCTCCCGCCGGTCGTCCAGGCGTAGCGAAGGTTGACGTCGTCGCTGGCATTCGGTCTCGGGTGTGTTGCCGAGACCGATCGCAGGACCTATGTTAGCCCCCTCAACCATTCCAACAACGCGCCCGGCACGCTGTCTGCCTCGGGCGCCCGCGACGACAACAGGCAATAGCGCGAGCCGTCTTCGGCAAAGCCCAGGGGCGCAGCCAGCACGCCGCTTTCGATGTCGTCGCGTACCAGTTGCCACGGTCCGATCGCCACGCCCAAGCCGGCGACGGCGGCCTGGAGGCTGAAGTAGAAGTGGTCGAAGGTCTGGTCCGCGGCGCGGGCCGCGCGCGGCGAGCCCGGTGCCTGTGCGCTGGCGTTCTCCCATTCCTGCCAGGCGGTGGGGCGTGTGCGGGTGTGCAAGCGGGGAGCGCCTGGCTTCAATGCCACGCTTCGCCTACCGCCGCTGAACCAGTCCGCTACCTTGTCCGGACGGCAGACGGGGCCGACGTGCTCGTTGAAGAGCGGTTCGGCGTGGTAGCTGTCGGGCCACGGGAAATCATCGCGCCGGATGGCGAGGTCGATGCCGCTGGAAAACGAGAAGGGGCCGCCACCGGCGACGAGGTGAACGTCGATGCCGGGATGGCGGACCTGGAAATCGGGCCAGCGCGGAATGAGCCATCGCATCAACAGCGTAGGCTCGCACGACAGCACCCAGCGGCGCGCTCGGCGTGCGCTGGCACGCAGTTCGCCGACGGCTTGGCGCATCACGTCCAGGCCGCTGCCGACCGCCCGGGCGAGGGTTCGGCCGGCGTCGGTGAGAAAGACTCGGCGATTGCGGCGCTCGAAGAGCGCGAGACCGAGTTCGTCTTCGAGCAGACGTACCGCGCGGCTGATCGCGCCATGCGTGAGGTGCAGCTCCCCGGCGGCGCGGCTGAAGTTCTCGTGGCGCGCCGCCGCCTCGAAGCAGCGTAGGGCCAGCAGCGAGGGCAGTCGCGTGTCACCCGACGGCGGTGCGCGCTCCGGCGAATGAGATGATTCGCTCGATGAGCCGTCATCGTTGCGGTGCGGGTGGTTTGGTGGTGAGTCAGGCTCACCGATCATGTCAGTAATCATCGTTATTCAGCGCGGCGAGTGAACCGTAATATCTCGGCGTTTCTTGAATGACGAGAGGATACGCCATGACTGAGTGGATAGCTGTAATCACCATTACCGTGTTGGCCGTGATAAGCCCGGGGCCCGATTTCGCCATGGTGACGCGTAATACCTTGATGCTGTCGCGCCGGGCAGGTGTATTGACCGCGCTGGGCATTGGTCTGGGCTGCTTCGTGCATGTCGCGTACACGCTGGTGGGCGTGGGCCTGCTGATTCAGCAATCGCTCTGGCTGTTCAATGCCATCAAACTGGCCGGTGCCGTGTATCTGGTCTATCTCGGCGTGAAAATGCTGCGGGCGAAGCCGGGCGGGGCGTTGGCGCAAAGCACGGTTGCGCCGCTATCGGACGCCGCGGCGTTGCGAGTGGGGTTTCTGACCAACGCGTTGAATCCCAAAACGACGGTGTTCATCGTGAGCCTTTTCATGCAGGTGGTGCGGCCTGAAACGCCGCTGTCGGTACAGATTGCCTACGGGGCTTTCATCGCCGGCGCACACGTCGCGTGGTTTAGTCTCGTGGCGTTCTGTTTTTCGGCGGGCGCGGTGCGCGAGCGGCTGCTGGCCGTGCGGCACTGGATTGACCGTGCGTTCGGTGGGCTGCTGGTGGGATTTGGGCTGTTGCTGGCGCTGGATCGCGGCACGCGTTGACGCAGATGCCGCCGGTCGCGGGCGTCGTCGTGCCCGAGCCATGCAGGGCTCGGACGCGTGATGGGCGATGACCTCGCATCGCTCGCGCAACGGGGGTCAGTTGCCCCGCACTGCCCGTGTCCTGCCCGATGTCGCACGGCGCGCGCGGCGCCGCGTGTTCCACACCAGCAATCCCGTCACGCACAGCCCCGCCACGATCACGCCACTCACCGCGACCAGAACCTGGCCCGGCCAGCCGAGGATGCGGCCGGTGTGCAACGGGTACTGCCAGATCAGGAAGCGGTCTCCGGCGGTACCGCTGTCGTAGCCGGTCATGCCGCGCAGGGCGCCTGTCTGGTCGTCGATGAAGATCTGTTCGTAACGCAGGCGCCATGCGCGTTCGCGCATGCCGTCTTCCTTGAAAGCGACGCGGTACACGCCTTTGTCGGGCAGGTGGCTCGCGTACCAGGGGATGAAGTCTCGTGCCGGAGAGGGCAGGTGGTTGCGCGCGCGCGCAATCGCCGTCTCGATGCCATACGCGGGAAGCCGCGCGGTGTCGGCCTGGCGGGGCAGGCTTTGCACGGGATGCGGGGTGATGGGCGAGAACAGCCTGACGGCCGGGCGGAAGATCTCGTTGCCGAGATTGAAGTACACGCCGGTGCCGGCCAGCAGGATCGCCATGGCCAGTGTCCAGAGGCCGCCGGCGCGATGCAGGTCGAAGGTGAGCCGCTGCGGGGAGGCGCCGCGTTTGATCTTCCAGGCGGGCTTCCATTTGCGCCAGACGGCCCGGAAGCCGTCAGCCAGCGGCGGCAAGGTCAGCCAGGCACCGATCAGCGAGGCGAGCAGCCACGCCAGCGCCAGCCCGCCCACGAGCCACAGGCCCCACGGCGCAGGCAAGTGGAAGGTGCGATGCAGCTGATTCATCCAGCCCATGAAATGCGGGCGGTCGAGACGGAAGGCGCCCCATTGCCGGTGGCCGAGCACCTCAGCGGTCGCCGGGTCGACAAACAGCCGGTCATAGCCGAGCGGCGGCCGCGCGCCCGTGATGGGATCGGGGCGCGCGGCGACGCGGAGCTCGACGGCGTCGCCGGTCCGCGTGTCGAGCGGCAGCAAGGTCACGCGCAGGCGCGGGTTGGCCGCCTCCACGCGGCCGATCAAGGCTTCGGGCGAGAGAGACGGGGCGGGCTGAGCCAGCACGAACAGCCGCGGGTTGAGCCAGCGGTCGAGCTCGTGCTGGAACGCCAGCACGCTGCCGGTCAGGGCGTTGACCAGCAGCAGCCCCAGCATGGTGAGGCCCACGTAGCGGTGGACCCACACCAAGGCCTTGCGCGCCATCGCGGCTTACCAGCGGTGCGTATAGGTGAAGCTCGCCACGGCACCTGCCGCGGGCAGGCGGCTGTTGTTGTTGCCGCTGCGCAGCAGTTGGCTGTAGAGCGGCAGATATTGGCGGTTGAAGAGGTTCTGCACGCTGAAGGTGAACGCGTTCTGCTTGTCGAGGTCGTAGCGCGCCATCAGGTCGACGGTGAGATAGCTTTTGACATCGGCGCGGGCAAACTGCGTGCGGCCGTCGGAGAGGCGATAGTCGCGCGCGCCGAACCACGTCAATTCGGCGCGTGTGCGCCAGCGCTCGCTGGGCCGGTATTGCGCATAAGCGGTGAGCTTGAGCGGCGGGATGCGATAGCCGGTCATGATGCGTTCGCTGCTTGCGCCCGGCGCCTTCTCCTTGCCGTACATCCACGTGAACGTACCGCCCACGGCCCAGATGTCGTCATCGAAGTAGTGGTCGACGGTGGCTTCCACGCCGTGGATGCGTTCGCGGGTGCGCGTGAGCGTGAGACCGTTGTTGAAGGATTGCACGGCGCCCAGATCGGAATCGGAGCGGAACACGGCCAGCGACGCGGCTGTGCTGGCGAAGCGTCCGCGCCAGCCGAGCTCGTAATTGTTGGTCTTCACCGCCTGCAGGTCCGACGAGTGAATGTCGAAGCCGGCACGGGCATTGCGCAGTTGCAGGCCCACGTCGGGCAGGTCGAAGCCCTGGCTGAACGAAGCATACAGTTCGTGATTGTCGGTCGGCTTGAACATCAGGCCGGCGTTGTACATGAACGCGTCGTAGCTGATGCGGCCGCCATCCACGGTGGCCGGTCGAGCCAGCCTGGATTGCGAGAGCGGCTGGAAGTCGTCGAACCACGCGCTGGAGCGCTCGTAGCGCACGCCGGCTTCGGCGGACCAGCGTTCGTTGAAGCGGTGTTGCAGTTGCGAGAAGATGCCGATGCTGCGCGTGGTGGTCCAGGGCAGATAGGTGTTCGTGCCGGTGCGGCGGAATTGCAGGCCGCCGCTCTGGTCGTAGACGACCGGATCGAACACGTCCAGGGGCATTTCGCTGCGTTCCTGGATGAAGTCGGCGCCCCACGTCAGGGCCGTGTCGCCCGACGCCGTCAGCGGGGTGTCGATCGTGAGCCGCCCGCCGAAGACCTTATTGTTTTGCATGACCTGGTCGACGTTATTGCCGCGGTTCACATTGGCCCGCGAGTCGGACGGTGCGAAGCGCGTGCTGCTGTCGCGCGCGTAGGTCATGGCCGAGAGGCTGCTGCCCCAGAGATCCTTGTGCTCGTAGCTCAGGCTTACCAGCGTGTTCTCGACTTCGTTCTGGCGCGCGAGGTCCAGCCCCTTGATGGCGCGGGCAGTGGTCGAGCCCAGCGGGGTGCGGGACACGGCCGGATCGCTGGCGTAGTCGGTGTCCTGACGGGCGCGCAGGTAGCTGGCGGCCAGTTGCACCCGCTGATTGGCGTCGATGCGAAAGCCGAGCTTGCCGCCGAAGCTGTAGGTATTCGAGTCGAACAGATCGCCCTGGCTGGCGTCGGGCGCGATGCGGTCGCCATGCGCGTCGTACGAGCCGCCGATGCGGCGATACGAGACGTCCAGTTCGTAGTCCAGGCGGTCTTTGCTGCCGGAGAAGAAGTGCTGGACCTGGCCGCCCATGCCCTTGTCGCTCAGGTTCGACAGCGACATGTCCATGCCGACCTTGGTCTCGGCGATGGGTTCGCCGCCGGGCTGGCGGGTGGTGATCGAGATGATGCCGCCGGTGGCGCCGCTGCCGTAGATGGCGTTACTGCCGCGCACCACCTCGATGCGTTCGATGCGGCCCGGATCGATGTTGACGAGGTTGCGCGACGAATCCCGATTGGTATTGAGCGGGATGCCGTCCAGCAGGATCAGCGCGTTGCGCCCACGCAGTGTCTGGCCGAAGTCGGTCAGGTTGCGGCTCGAGTCGGACATGCCGGGGACGGCCTTGGTCAGCATCGTGGCCAGATTAGGCGAGCTGGCGCGCAGGTCGTCGAGGGTTTCGCCTTCGATCACGGTGACCGAGCGCGTGGGTTCCATCAGGTCGCTCGCCAGGCGGTCGGTGCTGACCGAGACCACCGGCATGGTTTGCACGGCCGGCGCGGCGGCGCTCGGGCCACCGGGCAGGCGCTGGATGGTGATCGCACCGCCCGCGAGGCCCACCGCTTGCAGGTCCGAACCGGCGAGGGCGCGCTGTACGGCTTCGAGCGCGGTGAGGCGGCCGGAAATGGCAGGCGCCTGGCGGCCGGCGAGGAGGGCGGGGTCGGCGGCGATGCTGTGGCCGCCGAGCTGGCCGATGCGGGTGAGGCTGGTGGCCAGGGGGCCTGCGGGCAGGTCGACATCGATCCGGACGTCCGCGGCTTGGGCCGCGACGGCCTGGAGGGGGAGCGCCAGGGGCGCGGCGGCGCAGGCCAGCCAGCCTGCGACGGCAAGGCCGCGCAGGGGCGGGGCAAATCGGTAAGGCATGAAAGCTTCTCCTCTTGGTTTCGTTTCACCCTTCTTGTGGAGCGAAAACGAAAAACCCCTCACCGATTCATGAATTTTTTTCGGGAAGGTCGAGCGAGATGAGCCAACCGAGCCGCCGCGTACGCAGTCCCAGGCTCGCGGCCAGGGCCTGGATCGCCTGTTCGGGGTCGTCGAGCGCGAACACGCCGAACACGGGCAGGCGGCGCGCCTCGGGCGCCACCCGCAGGATGCCCACGTAGTAGGCCTGCAGGGCCTGGACCACGTCTTCGAGCGGGGCATTGTCCACGCTGAGCATGCCGGTCTCCCAGCTGGCGAGCGCGGTCGCGTCGCCGGGCAAAGCCTGCAGGCCGCGGCGCGAGAGCTGCACGCCCCGGGACGGCTGCAACATGGCCTGGCCGCCGTCCTCGGCCTGCACGCCGAGGGAGCCGGCGAGCGCCACCACCCGTACGGACTCGCCGTGGTGGGCCACCATGAAGCGTCCGCCGGCCGAGCGCAGCGTGCCGTACGGGGTATCGACCATGAGATCGGGCGCGGATTGCGCCTGCACCTGCGCGATAAGGCCTCCGGCGCGCAGCGCAACGCGCCGGCGCGAGCTGCTGAAATTCAGGTCCGCGGCCGATCGGGCATCGAGCAGCGCATGGCTGCCGTCGGGCAGCTCGAACTCGCGGCGTTCGCCGGTGCCGGTGCGCAGGTCGGCCAGCAATTGCCCGATCGGACGTACACGGTCCAGCGCAAACAGGGCGCCGCCCGCCGTACCCACCAGCACCAGGGCGCCCTGCAACAGGCGCCGGCGGCGCGTGTGCAGCAGCGTTTTGCTCGCGGCCAGCAGTTGGCCATGCGAGGGGCCGTCGAGTTCCTGCACCACGGAAAGGGGTTGTTGCAGCACGCCGCTTACGCGGCGCCAGGCCTGGGCGTGGCGCGGATCGGCATCGTGCCAGCGCTGAAACGCGGCGCGATCGTCTTCTGTCATGCGCCCGGCTTCGAGACGCACCTGCCAGTCCACCGCCGCTTCCATCATGGTGGCGTCGGGCGGCGGCGTGTCGTCGTTCAGGGCTCGCATGCGAGGCACTGCATCAGCGCGCGCTTCATGTAGCGCTCGACCGTGGCGAGCGACACGCCGAGCGCCTGCGCGATCTCGGGGTAGCTCATGCCATCGAGCCGGCTGTACAAAAACGCGGTCTTGACCGGCACCGGCAACTGTTCGAGCGCGCGGTCGATGCGTTCGATGGCTTCGAGCAGCAGCGCGCGCTGCTCCGACGAGAGCGCCACGGCTTCGGGCACCGCCATCAAAGACTGCAGATAGGCGCGCTCGAGGTCCTGCCGCCGCCAGAGATGAAACAGCACGCGCTTGGCGATCGTCGTCAGGAAGGCCCTGGGTTCGCGCAAGTGCGGCGTGTCGCCGGATTCGGCCAACTGCGTGAAGGTCTCGGAGGTGACGTCTTCAGCGTCGGCGCGATTGCCCAGGCGCGCGCACAAGCGGCCGAGCAGCCAGGGCTGATGTTCCCGGTACAACGACTCGAGGAGAGGCCCGTGCGGGGTGGCCAGGCGGGAGGGGGCGGGCGACGTCATGGGGGCAGGCGGGATCAGGCGGGGAAGGGAGGCGCTTGATCCGTCAAGATCGTAATGTAAATAAGAGCCATTCTTGATAAATCTTACCCTGAAGTCGCTCGGCAATCCACGGTGCAAGCCCGATGTACCCCCCGTTCGTGAAGCAAATCGTTGTGTTCTGAACCAAAACAGTGACGTGCGGCGCGTTAGAGTTCGGGGCGACATACGTAAGCTGGGGTGCCGCGGGGGCGTCCGATTCCATGGAGAAGCGATGCGCGGTGCAGGTTTTCGGCGGGTATGCGGTCTGGTTCTTTTTGCCGCGGCGGCCACTGCCGTCGCACAGACCTCCGAGCCCGAATGGGTGCCGCAGGCGTTCGATTTCGGCGTGCCCAGCCTGAATTTCAAGGCGGCCGTGCCGCCGGGCGCCGAGGTCGAGATGGTGCCGATGTCGGCGTTGGAGCGGGGCACGCTCGGACGCGTGAAGATCGTGGGCAAGATCCCCCCGGTCAAGGGCGGTCCACAGGTCGAGGTCACGATCGTGGGCTACGACCTGCGTACGCCGGCATCGGCGCTGCGCATCTGCCGTTACGAGGCCGAGGCCGCGGGGTACATCGAGCGCATTTCGCAGGCCACGGCCGACCAGACCGAGGCACAGTTCTATGGCAATCAGGCTGACGACGGCAAGCCACGCAGCGCGATGTTCAGCTATTGCTTTGCGCGCGGCAATCAGGCGCTGGCGGTGCACTTCGGCGTGGATGTGAGGCAGACCACGACGCTCAAGGCGGCGAAGGCGCGCGTCGATGAGGCCGACGCCTACGCGCAGCATTTCATGGCGGCGCTGCGCTTTGCCGACGATAAGCAGGCCAACTTCGGCAATGCCGCGCAGCGCGTGCGGCTCGATCTGGACGGCGAGATGCTGGACCTGGAGGTGCCAGGCGGATGGGAAATCCCCATCAATGACTTCAAGGGCCCGCTGCCGGCCGAGCTCCATATGCTCAGGCGCAGCCAGGGTGATGATGTGGGCCTTGTCTGGCTCTGGGTGCATCCCATGAAGGTTCGACCCGATAACGACACTGTCGCGCAGATGGTGCAGCAGTATTTTCTCAAGCAGACGCCCGACACGCGCCCGCCCGTGCTACGCACGAGCGAAGACGATGCCGATCTGTCCCAGCAGGGCATCAAGGCGCGAGCCCTGCGCTTTGATGTGACGAACAAGAAGGGCGAGGACGCAGGCGAGATCGAGGCCACCGTGGGCTGGCAGAACGGGAATCTGGTGGTGGTCACTCTCTGGTCGGCCTGGCGCGCTCCGGTTGAAAACAAGGCGAGCGCGGAAGGCCGCAATCTTTTCTTTTCGCGCTTGGCGGGGCTGACCACCTATGACGTGCTGCGCCATGCCGTGCTGGGCGCGCGGCGTTGAACCGTGACCGGAGGGCGACGCGTGGTTGAACGGTGCGATCACCCGACGCCGGCGGGCCCGGTGCCCGTCATCCCCTACGACACCTTCGAAGCGGCGCAGCTTTTTCTGGCGACGGGCCGCGCACTCGACGAGGTGCTGACGCGACTCGGCCTGACGCCTGACGAATGGACACGCCTGCAGGCCGTGTACAGGCACTTTCCGTCAGGTTATGGCGATACCGATCGCCAGCGCTATTTTGGCGAGCTGGACGATGCGGCGGTCTATCGCATGGTATTGCCGCCGCGCTGGCGCGTCTCGCCCGACGACGTGTTCGATCTGCGCGCCACCTGGCATATCCGCGAGGCAGTACGCCGTGATCCGTACATCGGGCCGTTTGCCGAATGCGGGTGGCCGATGACGTGGATCGCGGCGCACCCGGAGGCCTCGCAGCTCTCGTATACGCACGATGGGCGGACCGTGTATTTTGGGGGCGCGCCGCTTGCCGACCGACAGGGCGCGCCGCTGGCCGTCGACGCCGCGAGTTTTGCGGTGGTGGGTGGCCGCTGGCTGCGGGATGCCACGCGCATCTATGGCCAGGGCGAGGCCGGCGCGCGGCCAAAACGCTATTGGTACGTGGTGGAGGGGGCCGATCTGGAGAGCTTCGAGGCGTTGAACCTGCGCTACGCCAGGGATTGCCGCCAGGCCTACTACATCACCGGCAAGACGCTGCGCAGCAAGAGCCCGGACGCGTTCGAGGTGGTGCCGGAGCTGCGGCTGAACTATCGCGATGGCACCCGCGACCCGCTACACGACATCAGCGTGATCGCGCGCGACCGCGAGGCGGTCTACTTCTACGGCACCCGGCTCAAGCGCGCGTTGCCCGCCACGTTCCAGGATCTGGGGCATGGTTTTGCGAGCGACGGTGAACACGTCTGGTACCTGGAAGACAAGATCCTTATCGAGGGTGCGGACGCGGCGAGTTTCATCGTGCCGGGGCCGGGCGAGCCGCTCGTGCTCGGGCCGGCCAGCGGCCATGTCGCCACCGACCGTTATCGGCCCTATGTGCGGGGGCAGGTGTGCGATGCGGCGGTGTGGTTCGACGCATGGCGCCCGTGGTTCGAGGCGAGGCCGGATCTGGACGGGTGGTGGTGGCACGCGGTTGCCGCCGGGCGGAGTTGACCCGGCGCTGATGCCGCTCGGTGTCCCCGCGCCCCGGCGTCGATGCCGCTCCCTATCTTTTCAGCCCTGGCCCACCCGATACGTCGTCGGTGGCGCGGCGCCATTGACGGCGTAGGCACCCACCTGGCGCTCGCGGTAGATGCGCGGGTTGTGCGAGGCGATGGTGCGGGCGTTGCGCCAATAACGGTCCAGGCCCGCGGTGCGCAGCGTGGCCGAGGCGCCGAGCGCGTCGAACAGGTCCGTGGCGGCATCGAGTACCAGACGCGTGATGACCGACACGGACTGATCCACCTCGACATGGGCCTCGGTGGTGGGGCCGAGCCGTTCCTCATCGGTTGCGCGCGCATCCACATGCAGGGCATAGCTGCGCTGGATCGCCTGGGCGGCCTGTAGCGTCAGGGCGCGGGCGGCATAGGCGGCGCTGCGAGCGCGGCCCACCACCTGCAGGATCTGCGGATCGTCGGCCACGCGCGAGGCGTTGCCGTGGCTGTAGACGCGGTCTCGCTGACGTACCCGTTGTGCCACGTCATCGGCGAGTGCGCGTCCGATGCCCGCGATCGAGGCCAGGTGCACCAATTGGTAGAACGCGACGGCATAGGGGAAGCGCACTGCGCCCGGGCGCTGCCATTCGGGCGCGACCGGCACGTCGCGAAAGTGCGCGGTGCCGCTTGCCGTGAGCGCCTGGCCGAAGCCGTCCCAGTCGTCGATCACCTCCACACCGGGCGCGTCGCGCGGCACCTGCAGATACACGGTGTCCTCGCCATCCTGCGCGGCGACCGTGATCCAGTCGGCAAACAGCGAGCCGGTCGTGTAGAACTTGGTGCCGTTCAGGCGCAAGCCTTCGGCGCCGCGGGTAAGCGTGGTGCCGAAGGTGCCGACCTTGGCGCCGCCGGCTTCGGACAGCCCCGCGCCGATCATCGCGCCGCTGCCCAGCGTGGCCAGCCAGCGGGCCTGCCAGTCGCTATCGCGGGCCGTGAGCACGTCTTCCACGAAACCGAAGTGCGCCCGCAGGGCGTTGACCACGTTGGTGTCGGCCGCGCCCAGCTCAATCAGCAGCGCAAAGAACTCGGGCAGGCTCAGGCCGGCCCCGCCGTGCCCGGGCGAAAGGCGCAAACGGGTGAAGCCCGCCTCGCGCAGCCAGGCGATCTCTTCGTGGGGTAAACGATGCGCAATGTCGCGTTCGACGGCGGTGGCGCGGATGCGCGCGAAGATCGGACGCCACGGCTGCGCGAGGGCCTCGTAGCGCTCGCTGGGCGGCGTGCCCCAGGCGCCGGAGGTGTCAGTGGCGGTGGCAGCAACGCGGGGAGAATCGGGCATGGTGAACTCTCGGCAAAGGAAAGGGATCAAGCGAGGGCGGCGTCGGGCGCCCGGGCAGTGCGGGCGACGCGCGCCGGACGTGCGAGGCCGAGGTGCTCACGCAGCGTGCGGCCCTCGTATTCGGTGCGGAACAGGCCGCGGCGGCGCAACTCAGGCAGCACGAGCTCGATGAACTCGGCCAGGCCGCCCGGAAACCACGGCGCCATGATGTTGAAGCCGTCGGCGCCGCCTTCCTCGAACCACTGCTGCAGCTGATCGGCGATGCTTTGCGGCGTGCCGATCACTTGCTGATGGCCGCGGGCGCCTGCGATGCGCAGGTAGAGCTGGCGGATGCTCAGGCCGTCGCGGCGCGCCAGATCCAGCAGCAGCTGCTGCCGGCTCTTCGGGCCATTCGTTTCGGGCAGGGCCGGAATCGGGCCGTCCACGTCGTGGCCCGACAGGTCGATGCCGCCGATCACGGTGGATAGCAGCGCCACGCCCACCACGGGGTCGACCAGCGACTGCAATTGCTCGAACTTGTCTTCGGCTTCGGCCTGGGTGCGGCCCACGACCGGGAAAATGCCCGGCATGATCTTGACCTCATCGGGGTGGCGGCCGTAGGCGGGCAGCCGGCCCTTGATGTCGGCGTAGAAGGCGCGCGCTTCGTCGAATGTCTGGTGCGCCACGAAAATCACCTCGGCAGTGCGCGCCGCGAGATCGCGGCCATCCTCGGACGCCCCTGCCTGCACTACCACCGGCCGGCCCTGTGGCGAGCGGTTCACGTTCAACGGACCTCGCACCTGAAAGTGCGGCCCGCGATGGTGCAGCGGATAAAGCTTGTCGGTATCGACATAAATGCCGCTGGCCTTGTCACGAGGAAAACTGTCTTCGTCCCAGGTATCCCACAGCCCGAGCACCACGTTGTGGAACTCGCGGGCCCGGGCGTAGCGTTCGGCATGCTCGGGCAAGGTGTCGCGATTGAAATTCTGTGCCTCGGTGGCGCCGCTTGAAGTGACCAGGTTCCAGCCGGCCCGTCCGCCGGAGATCTGGTCGAGCGTGGCGAACTTGCGGGCGACGTTATAGGGCTCATGAAACGAGGTCGACACAGTCGCGATCAGGCCGATGCGCTCGGTGACCGCGGCCAGCGCCGACAACAGGGTCACAGGCTCGAAGAAATCGGTGCGGGCCATGCGCGCCAGCGAGGGCAGGTGGGTGCTGCGCACCCCCGATGAGTCGGACAGGAAGATGGCGTCGAACTTGGCCGACTCGGCGAGCTTGGCGAGCTCGACGTAGTGGCGGAAGTTGCTGCCGGCATCGGCCTGGGCGTCGGGGAGGCGCCAACCGGCGATGTGATGGCCGGTCTGCATCAGGAAGGCGCCGAGGCTGAACTGACGGGAGGATCGTGTCATGGTCGCGAGGGTGAGGGTCGTGGAGCAGTGGGGAGGCCGGAGTGCGGATCGCGCCGGGCGAGGGCATTGCCGCGCCGAGGCGGCGTCAGCGTCGGGGCACGGGCACATCCAGCCCGAGATGGCTACGCAATGTGTTGCCTTCGTACGCCGTGCGGAACAGGCCGCGCTTTTGAAGGATGGGCACCACGCCGTCGACGAAGTCCTGCAGGCCGCTGGGCAAGAGGCCCGGCATCAGGTTGAAGCCATCGGCCGCACCGCCGCGGAACCAGTGTTCGATGTCGTCGGCGATCTGTTCGGGCGTGCCCACGATCTCGCGGTGTCCGCCGCCGCCCGCCATGTTCTCGAGCAACTGTCGCAGCGTGTAGCCGTGTTCACGGGAGCGTGCGAGGATCGCCCGGAAGAAGGTGTGACCGCCGTTGCCGTTGTTCGGTAGCGGCAGGTCCTGCGGTAGTGGGCGATCCAGATGCAGCAGATCGGGCGGCACGCCCAGGCGGCCGGCAAGCCGGCGCAGACTGTGCTCGATGGGCACCAGCTCGATGAGCTCTCGGTGCTTGCGGCGCGCCTCGGCTTCTGTGCCGCCCACGAATACGCCCAGCCCCGGAAAGACCTTGAGGCTGCCTGGTGCACGGCCCTGCGCCAGTGCCGCGCGCTTGAGTGATTCGGCGTAGTGCCGCGCCTCGTCGAACGACTGGGACGCTGAGAACACGGCTTCGGCGTGCCTGGCGGCGAGCTCCTGGCCGTCGGCCGACCCACCGGCCTGCAGCAGTACCGGATGACCCTGCGGCGAGCGGGGCTGGTTCAGCAGACCCTGCACCTTGAAGAACTCACCCAGATGGTCCAGCGGATGCAGCTTGTCCGGGTCCACGAATCGGCCGCTCGCGGCATCGCCGATGATGGCGTCGTCGTCCCAGCTGTTCCAGAGATCGCGCACGATCTGCGTGAACTCGTCGGCGCGGCGATAGCGGGTGGCGTGGTCGGGCACGCCGTCGCGCCCATAGACGCGCGCGGACAGGAGATCGGCGGTGGTCACGACATTCCAGCCGGCCCGTCCGCCGCTGATGTGGTCGAGCGAGGCAAAGCGCCGCGCGATGTTGTAGGGCTCGTTATAGCTGGTGGAGGCCGTGGCGATGAGGCCGAGGTGGGTCGTCGCCGCCGCCACCGCGGTGAGTACGAGTGTGGGCTCGAGCGCGGTGACCGGACCCGTCGCCAGGCCGTCGGTCGTCACGGAGTCCGCCAGGAACAGCGCGTCGAACTTGCCGGCCTCGGCGATCCTGGCCACGCGCACGTAGTGCTGCACGTCGATAAAGCCGAGCGGGTCGTTCTCCGGCACGCGCCAGGCCGAGGGCACGAAGCCCTGCAGCCAGGCGTTTACGTTCAGGTGCAGTTGGCGGGGTGGTTGCGCGGACATCGAATCACCTATGGCGTAGGGGGGCGGCGTATGGCCGCAGGGCATGCGCTCAGGGCGTCAGGCGCGCCTGCACGGGCACGATGAAGCCCTTGTAGTTTTCATTGATGTAGGCCGCGACCTTGTCGCTGGTGAGGTAGGTCACCAGCAGTTGAATGCGCGGGTCGTCGACCAGCTCCTTGCGCGTGGTGAGCACATTGGCGTAGGGGTTGCCCGCCTTATCTTCCAGCGCCAGCGCCGATTCCGGGCTGATGTCGTGTGTGAGCGCGATATCGCCGTTGATGAACGAGGCCTCGACGTCGGGCAGGGACTTGGCGCGCAGCCGCGTCTCGGTCGGCACGAACTTGAACTTCTTCGGGTTGGCGACGATGCTCTTCTCGTCGATCGCCACGGCGGCGGCCGAGCCATCCGACTTGCCGTGGTCGAGCTGCAGCAGGCCTTCGTTCTGCAGAATGAAGAGGGCGCGCGGCAGGTTGGTCTGTTCGTTGGGCACCAGGAAGGTGGCGCCGTCGGGGATGTCCTTGATCGACTTGTACTTCGACGAGTAAAGGCCGAATACATTGACCAGCAGCGTGGCCACGTTCACAAGCTTGTCCTTGCTCTCGGGATGCGCGGCCACCCAAGAGTTGAAGTAGGGCCGATGCTGGATCAAGTTCGCGTCCACGTCGCCTTTCACGACGAGCTGGTTCGAGTCCAGCCCCTGGCTGCTCTCGATCACGCGCAGCTTCAGGCCACTGCCGTCCTGGTCGGCCAGCTTCTGCACGTAGCGCAGTACATCGCCCTGGGGCGTGGGCGTTACGTAAACCTTGAGCGGCTCGCTCGGCACCTTGGTGATGGCGCCTACCGCAGGGCTCGCGGCAAACAGGCCGAGCGCGAGCGTGGCCACCAGGCGGCGCAGGGAAGCGGGGAAAGCATGGGACATGACATGAACCTCGAAGGCGCGGTTAGGGAGGGGGCCGGTGTCAACGCTTGTGGCGCCGCAGCCGGATCCAGAGGTCGCCGCTGATCTGGATGGCCTGCACGATCAGGACCATCGCGACCACGGCGATGAAGATGAGTTCGGTGAACCAGCGCTGGTAGCCATAGGTGAGCGCGAAGTCGCCCACGCCGCCGGCGCCGATGGCACCCGCGACCGCCGTACCTTCGACCAGGCCTACCAGGATGATGGTGGCCGAGCCGATGATGCCGGACAGGGATTCGGGCAGCAGGATGCGGAAGATGAACTGCGGCGTGGTCACGCCGATCACGCGGGCGGCTTCGATGCGGCCTTGGTCGAGCTCGCGCAGGTTGCTCTCGATTAGGCGCGAGAAGAACGGCGTGAAGCCGATGGTGAGGGGTACCAGCGCCGCCACGGGTCCGAGCGGCGTGCCCACGACGATGCGTGTCAGCGGGATCAGGATCACGATCATGATGATGAACGGGATCGAGCGGCCGATGTTCACGATTGTATTGACCGTGTGATACACGACCGGATTGGGCCGCCAGGAATTCGGTGCCGTCAGGTAGAGCAGCAGGCCAATGGCAATGCCCAATGTGATCACCAGCACGCCCGCCAACCCGGTCATGTAGAGCGTCTGGCCCAGGGCTTCCCAGAAGTCGGGGATGTATTGCGTCCAGTCGCGTTTCATCAGGCCACCTTGCCCAGCACGATGCTTTTTTCCCGCAGGATCGTCGAGAGCGCGTCGCGCACCGAGGGGCCTTTGTCGCGCAGGTCGAAGTCCACTTTGAAGCGTGCCGCGTCGATACCGCCGAGGCGTTCCACGCCGCCGGACACCACGGCCGCGGTGACGTCGAGCCTGCGCGCGGCTTCCGAGAAGAAGGTGCTTTGGGCGCGCACGTCGGATAGGATCAGGTCGTAGCGCACCCAGCCCTGCTGCGGGGCGTGACCGAGGTCCGGCGCGGGCAGCAGCTGACGGCCGAGGTACGAGTCGGCGTCGTGCAGCAGATGGCGCACGTCCCCCGTCTCGCGGTTGCGGCCGTCCTGAATCAGCGTGACCGAGTCGGCCGCGTAGCGCACCACGTCCCACGAATGGGTGATCAGCACGACGGTCAGGTCGAGCTGCCGCTTCAGGCGCAGCAGCAGATCCAGGATCACCGTGGTGGTTTCGGAGTCCAGCGCGCTGGTCGCCTCGTCGCACAACAGCACTTCGGCGTCGGCCACGAGCGCACGCGCGATGCCCACACGCTGCTTCTGGCCGCCAGAGAGTTGCGAAGGGTAGGCGCGCTCCTTGCCTTGCAGGCCCACCAGCTCGATCAGCTCCGCCGCTTTCTTGAGACGCGCCAAGCGTCCCACGCCACGGACTTCGAGCGGGAACGCGATGTTCTCCAGCACGGTCTTGCCATGGAACAGGTTGAAGTGCTGGAAGATCGTGGCCACGCGGCTGAGGTAGCCACGCAGCGCTGCGCCCTTCAGGCCCGCGAGCGGCGTGTCATGGAAATGGATCGTGCCGCTCGAGGGTGTCTCCAGCAGATTGAGCAGCCGCAGCAGCGTGCTCTTGCCCGCGCCCGAGGTGCCGACGATGCCGAAGAACGACCCGGCCGGGATGGTCAGCGAGACGTCCCGTAACGCGTGGATCGTTTCGCCCGCGCGCTCGAACGTCTTGGAGACGTGCTCCAGGCGAAAGACGGCCGTCATGCGCGCGGGGCGTCGGGTGAAGCGAGGGCGGCCGATGGCGGCGCCGTGACGGCGGGAGGCGACGCGCGGCGCGTGGCGGCCAGGCGCCGGGCCAGGTCAGCGGGCAGCAGGCGGGCCTGGCGATTGATGAAGGCGTTGCGTGTGCGATGCATGTCGTGGGAGCGGGCGGACCCGCATCAGGAATTCGGACATGCATTGTTTGGCGCGGGCCGGGATCCGGCCAACAAAGGAATGCGCATATTCATATCGGCGCGCGAGGCTTATCGATATGCCTCGTGCGGTTCTATGCATATGGCAGGTGGGAGGTTGGTGCCACGGTGTGGGTGCAATCCAATGCCCGACGGGGCACGCTACGTGGCGCGTCGGCCGCATGACAAACGGCGGCCCTGATTCGAAAGGTTGTCGATTGACAACCCAAGAACAAATCGGCACATTGGAGACCACGTTGATTCCGGCACATCCCGACAAAGACATTCAGGCAGCCTTGCGCCACGCCGTCGCGTGGGGCTGGCGGATCCAGACGAGCAGGGGGCACGCCTGGGGCCGCCTGTATTGCCCATACGAAGACCCGCGTTGCCGGGAAGGCGATTTCTGCATCGTGAGCATCTGGAGCACACCCCGTAGTCCGTTCAACCATGCGCGCGCACTGCGGCGCGTAGTGGATCAATGCCGCGGATGCCGCGGCACGGTTGCGCATTGAGGCCTTCGTCCATGGTTCATGAATTCACATTGAAGTATCAGGTCGGTCTTGCCTCCGAGGGGGGGCTGGACGCGCTGATCGAACGCCTGGGTGAGGCGGGCTGCGACGATGCGTTGGTGGGATCCGGTCAACCAGGACGTCTGGCACTGGCGTTTTCGCGCGAAGCCGCGGATGCGGCTGAAGCGATGCGCAGCGCGCTACGTGACGCGAGGCAGGCCATGCCCGAGGCGACGCTGATCGAGGCGGGCCCCGATCTCGTGGGGCTTACCGAAACGGCAGATCTGATGGGCATGTCGCGGCAAAATATGCGCAAGCTGATGCTGGCAAACGACGATTTTCCGGCACCGGTGCATGGCGGCGGAACTGCGTTGTGGCACCTCGCCGATCTGCTGCACTGGCTCGCCGGGCGCGGCTACGCCGTGCCCGCGCCGCACCTGGCCGTGGCGCGAGTGACGATGCAGGTCAACATCGCCAAGGAGGCGCTGCGCCTGTCGGCCACGCTGACGCGCACGGTGCAGGGCTGGCTGGGGTAGCGCCATGCCGTGCCGGCCTGCCGCTTATGCGGTCGGATGCAGGCTGCGCTCGTGCGCGCGCTGGAGCGCCAGCGCGAAGGTCTCCACCGACTGCGCGCCGCTCACCACTTCGCCACCGATATCGAAAAACGGCACGCCGCGGATGCCGCGCGCGAGGCCGTCGCGCTCGATCGCGCGCACTTCGGCGGCGCCTTCGTCGCCTTGCAGGAAGGCGGCCGCCTCATCGCGTGACAGGCCCGCGCGCGCGCCAAGCTCAGCCAGCGTGGCGAGGTCGCCGATGTCCAGGCCTTGCTCGAAATACGCCGCGAACAGGGTGCGCGCCATCGGCGTGGCCAGGCCTTCGCGCTGTGCCAGCCACAGCAGGCGATGCGCCAGGAAGGTGTTGGGCGTTTTGCGCATGGCGTCGTAGTTGAACGCGATGTTGTCGTCGCGAGCGGCGTCGATGGTTTGCGCGTCGCGCAGACGGCTCTGCGCCAGGCTGCCGAACTTCTGCGCGCGATAGGCCTCGCGTTCGACGCCTTCGGCCGGCATATCCGGGTTGAGCTCGAAGGGCTGCCAGCGCAGCGTGACCAAAGTGTCGGCGGGCAGCAGTGTGAGTGCGCGGGCGAGGCGGCGTTCGCCGATGAAGCACCACGGGCAGATGAAATCCGAGGTGATCGTGATGTCGATAGGCATGAGGCACGGCTCCGAAAGCAGATTCAGGGAGCGCCGCTTGAGGGCGCACGACAGCCCTATCGTATCCGGGTGGGCGGCGACCGCGAAACGCGGCCCGTACGACACCCGCGCTGTGCTATGGCGCCGGCGCGAGTTGCTCGACCAGGGCCGCGACCGTGTCCGCCCGGATCTGTGCCGCGAGCGCCGGGTCCGCCACGCCACGAGACAGGGTGAGCGCGCCCACCAACGCCGACAGACAGAGCCAGGTCTGCCGGCGCCGTTGCGTGGCGTCGGCGCCCGGCATGGCAGCGCATACCGCCGCTTCGATGCGGCGTACGCCCGTCTCGAAGACTTCACGCGTGGCGGCGTCTTCGCGTGCAACGTCGCAGCCTAGCGCGGCGAGCGTGCAGCCGGTGGCGCGGGCTTCTTGGTGGCGCTCGGACAAGTAGCCCTCGATGAAGGCACGCAAGCGCGCGGGGCTGTCGCCTCCGGCGAGCGTGCCCCACTTGGCCAGGTTCTGCGCCATGGCCTGGCCGAGCGCTAGCCGCACCAAGTCTTGCTTGGACTCGAATTGGCCATAGAACCCGCCGCGAGTGAGGCCGGCGGCCTGCATCAACTCGTTCAGGCCCACATCGGCGAAGCCGCGCTCGCGGAACAGACGTGAAGACGCATCGACCACGCGTTCGCGATTGGCGGCGGCCTGGGCACGGCTGACTTTCATGGCGGGCTCCAAAAAACGATTGACGAATTTTACATGATGGACGACATTTATAAATAGATGTCGATCGACATTTAAAAAAGCAAGGCGGCTTCGGTACGCCCGCTCTCTCGGTTTTTCGATGGATTGCCCCATGAACGTTCGATCCGCGGCCCGCCCGGTGGTCTCCTCTTGTACGCCTTGCCCGCCGAGCGACGGCCGGATATCCGAGGCGGCAGCATGAGCGAGAGCGCCTCCCTCGACCTGCCGGCGGCGGGCTCGGCCAAGTCCGGCAGCCCCTGGCCGGTGTTTGCCGTGACGAGCGTCGCGGTGTTTCTGGTGTCGCTTGACGGCACCATGCTGTACTCGATCTTCGAAGCCGTGTGGGCGAGCTTCGCCGGGGCCACGGCCTCCGAGATGTCGTGGGTGCTGAACGCCTACACCATCGTCTACGCGGCGATGCTGATTCCGGCGGGCGGCCTGGCCGACGCCTATGGGCGCCGCCGCGTCTTCGTGGCCGGGGTGATCCTGTTTGCGCTGGCCTCCGCGCTGTGCGGGCTTGCCGATAGTGTGAGCCTGCTGGTCGGCGCGCGTGCGGTGCAGGCCTTGGGCGCCGCACTGCTCACGCCCGCGTCGCTGTCGATCGTGCTCGATGTGTTTCCCCGTGAACGCCGGGCGCTGGCCGTCAGCGCGTGGGGCGCGGTGGGTGGATTTGCCGCGGCCATCGGCCCGAGCCTGGGTTCGTATTTGGAGCAGGCGCTCGGTTGGCATTGGGCCTTCCTGATCAACGTGCCGATCGCGGCCATCGCGCTTGCGGTCGGATACCGCCGCTTGCCCGCGGGGCCCGCGAGCCGCCGTGGCGTGCGGATCGACGTGATCGGCATGGCGCTGCTCATGGTGGCGCTGGGCGCGCTCGCCCTGGCCATCGTCGATCTCGAGGGGCCGCAGGCCACGGTGCTGCATTTCGTGGCCACGCTGGCAGTGAGCGCCGCGGCCGGCGCGGCCTTCATAGTCTGGGCGCGCAAGGCGCCCGCGCCCCTGGTGGATCTGAACCTGTTCCGGATCCCGGGATACAGCCGCGTGAACCTCGCGACGCTCAGCTTCGGCATCGCGTTCGCCATCATGTTCTTCACGTTCTTCTTTTTCATGGAGCACGTGTGGCATTACGACCGGGTGCGCGCCGGGCTGGCAATCATGCCGGGTCCGCTGACGGTCGTGCCGGTGGCCATCCTGACCGGACGGCTGGCGGGCCGGCTGGGCTATCGCCGCTTCCTGGTCGGCGGATCGCTGGTGTACGCCGCCGCGGGCCTGTGGTTCTTGTTGGTGCCGACCACCGAGCCGGCCTACCTCACACATTGGCTGCCCGGGCTGTTGCTCAGCGGCATGGGCGTGGGGCTGGTCATGCCTTCGCTCTCCGGCGCGGCCGTGAGCCAGCTGCCGCCCGAACGCTACGCCGTGGGCAGCGCGGTCAACCAGGCCACGCGCCAGATGGGCGCCGTGATCGGCGTCGCGCTCACGGTCATGCTGCTCGGCCATGGCTCGCTAACCCGAGCGGATTTCGATGGCGTCTATGGCCTGCACGTCGTGCTGGCACTCGCGACCGCCGCCCTCTGTTCGCGGGTGGGGCGCCCGCAGTAAAACGGCAGTTGCGGCGGACGCGTCCCGGCAGGGGACGGCGCCTGCGCCGCATGTGTCGTCCCTTCCAGAAAGGACACCGAAATGAACTACACACTCTTGGGCCGTACCGGCGTGAAGGTCTCGCAGATTGCGTTGGGCACCGCCAACTTCGGCACCGGCTGGGGCCACGGTGCCGTCGAGGGCGACAGCCGCGACATGCTCGACCACTACGCCGAGCAAGGCGGCAACTTCCTCGACACGGCCGATATCTATCAGTTCGGCCAGTCCGAAGAGATTGTCGGCCGCTGGCTGGCGGGGCGCCGGCACGACTTCGTGCTGGCCACGAAGTTCGGCAACGGCGCGGCGCCGGACGCCGGCCGGCTTGTGCTGGGCAACAGCCGCAAGGCGATGGCGGCATCGCTCGAGGCCAGCCTGCGGCGGCTGCAGACCGATCACGTTGATCTTTACTGGGTCCATCATCCCGATGGCGTGACGCCCAGCGACGAGATCCTGCGCGGTCTCGAAGACCTGATCCGTGCTGGCAAGATTCACTACGCCGGCCTGTCGAACTTTCCGGCCTGGCGCGTGGCGCATGCGGCCACCCTGGCGCAGTGCAGCGGGTTTTCGCCTCTGGCCGCCGTGCAGTTCGAGTACAGCCTGGTGCGGCGCGAGCCCGAGGCCGATCTGCTGCCCGCGTCGGCCGCGCTGGGCTTGAGCGCGGTCACCTGGTCGCCGCTGGGGGGCGGCCTGTTGACGGGCAAGTATCGCCGCGGCGAACAAGGGCGGGCCGAGGCGCTGGGCGGCAAGGTGTTCCAGGCCGAAAACTCCCCGCGCCGCACCGCCACCGTGGATGCGGTGCTGGCCGTGGTCGAAGAGATCGGCGCGCAACCCGATCAGGTGGCGATCGCGTGGGCCATGGCGCGTGGTGCGATCCCGCTGATCGGACCGCGCTCGATGACTCAGCTGCGTAGCAACCTGGGCGCGCAGGATCTGCGGCTCGCCGACGCTCACCTCGCCCGGCTCGACGCGGCGAGCGCGCTCGAAGACGCTGCGGTGGAGCAGGGCGCGGCCGCCCGGCATCCGGTCCTGCCGCGTGGGGTGGCGCCGGTGGCATGACGCTATCGGGGGGCGGCGGAGCTTGATGAAACCGCCTGCCGCCCTCATCTGCTCCTGTCACACGAGGAGCTCCGCATGTCCCTGAACCCGCGCGACATCACGATATCCACCGGCAGGCTGCTGCTGCGCCCCTTCGAGAGCCACGATTTCGAGGCTTATGCCGCCTACCACGCGCTGCCCGATGTCTATCGCTATCTCTATGCGCCGGCGCCCGCGGGCGAGGCCTTGCGCGCACAGTTCGACGACTTGCTGGACGCGCCCTTCGAGAACGACGGTGACACGCTGCGGCTGGCCGTGACCCGCGGGGAAGACGGCGTGCTGCTGGGCGAAGTGCTGCTCAAGCACGCGCAGCGCTCCGCGCTGCAGGGCGAGGTGGGCTATATCTTCGACCCCCGGCATGCGGGCCGCGGTTATGCGACCGAGGCCGTGACCGCCATGGTGAGCCTGGGTTTCGACACGATAGGACTGCACCGGATCTTTGCGCGGCTGGACGCGGCCAATGCCGGCTCCATCGGCGTGGTCGAGCGCCTGGGTATGCGGCGCGAGGCCCATTTGATTCAAAACGACCGCTATGACGGCGTATGGGGTGACGAGTTCGTCTACGCCGTGCTCGCGCGCGAGTGGGCGGCACGGCGGCAAACGACACGCTGAAGCAGGGTGAGGCGTCGGGCCCTGCGGCTCACGCCGATACGGTGCAGGTCCCGTCGATCAACGCGTCGAACAAATGCTCGCCGCCCATCTGGCCGCCCTTGAGCATGAGCTCGATACCGTGGGTGATCGGGTCGTCGCTGTGGCCCACGCTTACCGCTACGCCGGGGGCCAGTACCGAATGAAACGACAGGCCCCAGAGGCCCAGCGCGAGCACCGCCTGGCTCGACGTATCGCCGCCCGCGATGCCGATGCGCGTGAGGCCATGGCCGCCGATCGCGCAGGCACGCACGATGGCGGCCAGTAACTGCGCCGTGGCCTGCGCGGTGGCAACGGTCTGTTCGGGCGAGGGCGGCCGGGCCGGCGGCAGCGTATGGACCAGCGCATGCCGGCCGGCCGCGAGCACTGCCGCGGCATCCATCGCGCATTGCAGGGCGTAGGCGGCATCCGCCGCGAGGCGCTCGGCATCCACGGCGAGCCGCTGGTAGTGGCGTGCAGCCTCGATCTGCCGCGCGGTCACGGGCGACAGGCTGCCGGCGAGCATCAGCACCGGCGCTGAGGCCGGCGTCAGCGCGCTCGATTCCTGACGTGCCTGGGGCGGTTCGGGCACCAGGCCGGGGTCGGCCGCGACCGCGCGCGCCAGCGCCTGCTGCACACTGCTCGCGCCCACCGCCAGCAAGGGGGCCTGCGCCGCGGCCCGCCACATCAGGCGGCCCAACGGTGCAAGGTGTTGCTCATCGGTCACGTCCAGAAGCAAGGGGCCAGCGGCCTCGGAGAGCAGGCGATCGATCCAGGGATCCAGCCCGGCCGCGTTGCCGGTGCGGCGGAGATCCGGGTAGCTCACGTGCGGCAGCGACAGCACGCCCTGCAGCCCCTGGGCCTCGAGATGACGCCGCAGGTCCGGCTCGTGCATCGGCGTGACGGGATGGCGGCTCATGACCGGATGCCTGTCGATCCGATGGATTTCGGGCGCCGCGCCCGCCCGCGCAAACAGGTGGGCAAAACTGCAATAGCGGCCGATGCTGGGCTGCCCGCCCACGATGGGCACGAGCGGGTGCGGCGCATACTGCCGCAGCACTTGCACCGCCTTGCCGATGCTGCCCACGTGAGGGGCGCTGTCGAAGGTGGAGCAGCACTTGTAATGCAGGATGCGCGCGCCGGTGCCGGCCAGGAAGCGTCCGACTTCCTGAAGCTCGGATTCCATGTGAGCGGGGGTCATGCCGCGCGCCGCGCCCGCAATACCGATGGCATCGAGCGGGCCCGCGGCGGCGAGCCGCGCGGGCGTGGGGACGTTCATGAAGAGCAGGCCGCGCCAGCCCGCGCGCGCCACTTCGGCCAGCGTGTCGGTCGCGCCGGTGAAGTCGTCGCCGTACCAGGCCAGGCGCGGCATTACGCTCATGCCGCGCCGCCGAAGTGGGCCAGGGCGCGTTGCAGCGCGGGCGCTTGGGCGGCGTGCTCGGCCAGCGTCTTGCCGGCGCGCACGGCCTGCCAGGCGTCGCGGATGCTCTGCACGCCCGCGGCCGGGCCGTCGGGATGAGCGAGGATGCCGCCGCCCGACATGAACATCAGGTCGTCGGTATGCAGGGCATTCCAGGTGGCGGGCACGGTGCCGGCCCATTGGCCCGACGAGAACGCGGGCATCACGGCGTCGTCCAGGCCGGGCGCGAGCGGCGCCAGGCAGTCGCGCGCCGACTCGACCACCTCGTCGTCGGTCTGCGAGAACTTGCCCTGCAAGCCGTGCACGTGCATATGGTCCACGCCGGCCAGGCGCCACAGCACCTGGTAGGCCTGGAAGCCGATGCCGAGCAAGGGATGCCGGGCGAGTGCGCCGTAGCCGTTGCGATGGCCGTGCAGGGCGAGCGGCGTGTGGCGGCGCAGCGTCTGGACGGCCGAGTAGCCGCACCAGTTCAGGCTCGCCATCACACACGAGCCGCCGGCGCGCTCGATGAGATCGGCGTGACGCAACATGGCGTCGGTCTCGTCGCTGATGTTGAACGCCACCATCACGTCGCGGCCGGTACGGTCACGATGTGCGCGGACCACCGCCATCACGGCCTCGACACGCTGCGCCAGCGGCGCATGCGCGGGATTGGCGCAGACCTCGTCGTCCTTGATGAAGTCCACGCCGGCCGCGCACAGCTGCGCGACCAGATGCGCGGTCTGTTCCGGTGACAGGCCCACGTTCGGCTTGATGATGGTGCCGACCAGCGGCCCCGTGCTGACGCCGGTGGCTCGGCGGGTACCCGCGATCCCGAGGCGCGGCATCTCGAACTGCGCGCGGTAGTTCGACGGCAGGCTCAGGCGCTCGAGCCGCAGGCCGGTGACCTCGCCGAGATCGTAGAGATTGCCGCTGACCGTTGCCGCGAGCGTGGGCAGGTTCGCGCCGATATTGGCGGTCGGAAACGCGATGCGCACGCGCGCCCGCTGATAGCGCCGCGCTTCGGGATGCTGGCGGTCCAGCCAGGCGTTGGGAAGCGCGGGTCGATCCGCGGCGTCGAGCAGCGTGATGTCTTCGACCACCGCGCGTGCGCGGGCCCGCAGTTCGTCGGTTTCGCCCTGTACGCGCGTGAACGTACCGCAGGACTGCTCGCCCGCCATGACTTCGGCGACGCGCGCGGGGTCCAGCGGCGTTTCGATCAGATACGTGGCGCGAATCATCTGGGAATTCATACCGCGGTGCTCACAGGGTCTTCAGATCGGGGAACGGGCGCACCGGGTCGCGGCCATCCCAGCCCTGCGCGCTCGAGCGGATCAGATCGAAGAGCTTGCCCTTGGGGCCGGCCACTTCGGAAAGCTCGATCACGGTGCCGGGGTGGTATTCGGTATCGAAATAGATGAAGCGGCCATTGGCGCCCACTTCGCCGCTCATCTTGGGCTTGAAGCCCTGGGCGAGCAGGCGTTCGAGATCCGCGTCGTAACTTTCCGTCCAGTAGGCCACGTGTTGCAGGCCGGTGCGGCCGGCGCGCAGGAAGTCGCGGTACATCGACGGCACGTCGTTGCGCGTCTGGATCAGTTCCACCTGCACGAAGCCGGAGTTGGCCAGCGCGACGGAGTTGTGCGGCTCGTGGCGCTCGCCATCGTAGTGATAGTTTTCGATCGGCACGCGTGGGTTGTAGTACCAGGGGCCCACGCCCAGCGTCTCGCTCCAGTAGTGCATGGCGGCCTCGATATCGGGCACCACATAACCGAGTTGACGGATTTCACCCAGGAAACGGCTCATGTTGTCTGTTCTGCAAGAAGAGGGCGTCCGGACGGACGCCCGTTGATTATTTGAGGAAACCGATGGAGAACCACGGGAAGGCGGCCACGATCAGCAAACCCACCAGCAGCGCGCCGATGTAGCCCCAGATCGGCCGGATGCCCTCGTTGGGATCCACGCGGCTGATGGCGCAGGCGCCGTAGTAGCCGACACCGAAGGGCGGTGCGAACAGACCGATGCCCATCGCGAAAATCACGACCATGGCGTAATGCACTTCGTGCACGCCCGCCTGCACCGCGATTGGGAACAACAGCGGCCCGAACAACACGATGGCGGGGATGCCCTCGAGCACGCTGCCCAGGATGATGAAGGCGACAATGGAAACAGCCAGGAAGCCGTAAGCGCCGCCCGGCATATCGGCCATCAGGCGTGCCAGATCGCCCGAAAAACCCGACTGCGTCAAGCCCCACGCCATGGCGGTGGCGCAGCCCACGATCAGCATGATGGCGCCCGACAGCGAAGCGGTCTCGACCAGCATGGGCTTCACGCGGCCCCAGTTGAACTGGCGATAGATCAGCAGGCCGACGACGACCGAATACACCACGCCGATGGTCGAGACCTCCGTGGCGGTGGCCACGCCCTCGACCACGGCGGCGCGGATCACGAAGGGCAGGGCCACGGCCGGCAGCGCCACGATGAAGAGCTTGCCGATTTCACGGGCGGCGTAGCGCTTGACCTGCGACAGGTCTTCCTTGCGATAGCGCCACCAAACGACCACGGCCAGCGCCAGGCCCAGCACCACGGCGGGCATGAGGCCGCCCGTGAAGAGCGCGGCGATCGAGACCCCCGTGACGGAGCCGATCGTGATGAGCACGATGGACGGAGGAATGGTCTCGGTCTGGGCGCCGGTGGCCGACAGCAGGGCCACGAGGTCGCCCGGCTTCGCGCCGCGCTTGCGCATCTCGGGAAACAGCACCGGCGCGATGGCGGCCATGTCGGCGATCTTGGAGCCCGAGATGCCCGACACCAGATACATCGCCCCGATCAGCACGTACGACAGCCCGCCACGCACATGCCCGAGCAGGCTGGCGAGGAACTGGATCATGGCGCGCGCCATGCCGGTCATCTCGATCAGCGATCCCAGGAAGATAAAGAGCGGTACGGCCAGCAGCATCAGGTGCGACATGCCCTCATCGAGCCGGCCGACCATCACCACCATCGGCGTGTTGGTCGTGAGCGCCAGATACGAGAAGGTGGCCAGCGCGAACGAGAACGCGATCGGCACGCCGGTGAACACGGTGGCGGCCACGATGCCCACGAAAAAGATCACGAGGTTGAGCTTGCCCAGCGGCGCGAAGAGCGGTTGCGCGAGCCAGAAGAGCGCGACCACCGCGGCGGCCAGGCCGAGAGCCAAGCCCACCTGGGAGAGTCGTTGCGTGCGCACCAGTTTGAGCATCGCCACGATCGCCATCAGTCCCATGCCGACCGGCAGGGCCGCGGCACGCCAGGCGTTGCTCAACTCGAGCGCGGGCGTAATGATGAAATGCTCTTCGTGCGCATACTCGATGGCGGGGCCGAGCACCAGCACCAGGAACGCGAGCGATGCGGCGAGCGCCGCCACTTCGAGACGCGCTCGCACGGCCGGGCGTACGTTATTCACGAGGGCCGTCATGCGCATGTGCTCGCCGCGCCGCAGGGCCACGACGGCGCCCAGCATCGACAGCCACAGGAACAGGATCGACGCGAGTTCGTCGGACCACACCAGCGGGCTGTGCAACGCGTAGCGCGCCACCACACCGGCGAACAGCACGATGATTTCGATCAGGACGATGGCGGCGGCCACGTGCTCGACCACGGTGCCGAGCAGGCTTTCGATGCGGCCGGCCGCGCGCGCGAGCGGGCCGTCGGGTGCGCCCGCCAAGGGCGCGCCGGGGGCGGCATGGCCCCCCGGCAGGGTGGTCATGGGCGTGCTCATCGCTTGCCCTTACGCCAGCTTGCCGACGGACTGCTCGAGCAGGCCCCAGGCTTCCTTGCCGAAGCGCTCCTGCCATTCCTTGTAGAAACCGGCGGTGCGCAATTGCTCGCGGAAGCTATCGGCCGAGGGCTGATTGAACTTCAGGCCCTTGCCTTCGAGGTCGGACTGCACCGATGCGTTGAGCTTTTTGATGTCTTCGCGCTGTGCCAGGCCGGCTTCGTTGATGCCGCGTGCCACCACGGTCTTGAGGTCGGCGGGCAGGCCTTCCCACATACGGCCGTTGGCGATGAACCAGTAGCCGTCCCAGATGTGGTTGGTGAGCGAGCAGTACTTCTGCACTTCGTACAGCTTGGCTACCTGGATGATCGGCAGCGGGTTTTCCTGCGCATCGACCACGCGGGTCTGCAGCGACGAATAGACCTCGCTGAACTGCAGGCTGGCCGGCGCGGCGCCCAGGCCCTTGAACATCGAGATCGGCAGCGAGCTCACGGGCACGCGGATCTTCAGGCCGGCCATGTCGGCCGCGTTTTGCACCGGCGCCTTGCTGCTGGTGGTCTGACGGAAGCCGTTGTCCCACATCTTCTCGAAGGCATACAGACGGCGCTGGGCGATGGCCGCGCGCACGTGGGCGCCCAGGGCGCCGTCCATCGCACCCCAGACCTGGTCGTAGTCCTTGAAGGCGAAGCCGACCGCGTTGATCGCGGCCACCGGTACCAGCGTGGCGATCACCAGCGCCGAGGGCGTGAAGAAGTCGATGCCGCCGGAACGCACCTGCGCCAGCATGTCGGTATCGCCGCCCAGCTGGTTGTTCGGGAAGATCTTGATGTCGACGCGGCCGTTGCTTTCTTTCAGGATGCGGTCGGCCGCTTCCTGGGCGCGAACGTTCAGCGGATGCGTGACCGGCAGGTTGTTGCCGTACTTCAGATTGAATTCGGCCCCCTTGGCGATGAAGGGGAAACCGCCAGCCAGGGCGGCGGCGGGCACGGCGCACAGGCGGCGCAAGGCGCTGCGACGGGTGATCAGCTTCATGTTGTCTCCGGATTTTTGATGTAATTTGATGTGCTTCTATGAGCCATCGCCCGATGCTTCTCGCAGGCTGTGTGCACAATAGGTGAGCCGCCACCGCAACGTCAAATCGGAAAAATGATGGATTCTGATGTGAAAGCCAAGCCCCTCCGCAGCCTCGCCCGACTCTCGGATGTGGCTGCGCTCGCCGGGGTTTCCACGGCCACGGCCGACCGGGTACTGAACCGCCGGCCCGGCGTGCGGCAGGTCACGGCGCAGAAGGTGCTGGAGGCCGCGGCCGAGCTCGAGTACCTGCCGGCAGAGGCCGACGTCACGCCGGCGCGCGAGCCCATGCGGCTGGTGTTTCTGCTGCCGCGCGGCAGCAACCGCTTTTTGCGCATGCTGGGCGATACGGTGGGCTATGCCGCCGAGCACGTCGCGCCGCTCAATGCGCGCTGCCAGGTCGAGTATGTCGAGAGCTTCAATCCCGATGCGCTGGCGCGTGCGCTGCTCAAGCGTGGGCGGCGCGCCGACGGCATCGCGTTCATGGCGCTGGAGCATCCGGCGGTGCGCGAGGCGGTCGACACGCTGGCCGAGCGCGGCGTGCCCACCGTCACGCTGATCTCGGATATCGCCAACTGCGCGCGGGCGGCCTACGTGGGGCTGGACAACCGTGCCGCGGGACGCACGGCCGGCTACCTGATCGGGCGTTTCATCGGGCCGCGCGCGGCCCAGGTCGCCCTGATCGCGGGCTCGCGCCACTACCGCGGGCACGAAGAGCGCGAGGCCGGATTCCTGCAGCTGTACGCCGAGCGCTTCCAGGCCATGCAGGTGGTGGGACTGCGCGAGGGCTACGACGACGAGCAGCGCAACTACGAGCAGACGTGCCAGCTCGTCGAGCAATATCCGCAGCTCGCCGGCATCTACAACATCGGCGGCGCTTCGGACGGCGTGGCGCGCGCGCTCAAGGAGGCGGGCCTGCAGCACCGCGTGGTGTTCATCGGCCACGGGCTTACGCCCGACACGCGTGCGCTATTGATCGACGGCACGATGGACGCCGTCATTACGCAAAGCCCGCTCGAGGCCCTGATGAACTGCGTGCGCATCTTTACCAACCTGCGTGATCGCCGCAGCCCCATGACGGGTGTCGAGTTCGCGCGCAGTCAGGTGATCTTTCGCGAGAACCTGCCCTGATGCGGCGCCGCCGGCCTTGCGCCGGGCTCGCTCACGCGGCCCACGTGGTCGGCGGGCAGGTGGCCTTGGTCCAGCCATGCCAGCGTGAGCGGCCAGAGCGAGTCGGCATGGCGCTCGTGAAATAGCGCGAAATGGCCGATCGCCACCGCGCCGATGTCGGCGGGCGCGATACGCAGTTGCGTGCGAGCGCACTGGACGTAATGCGCGAGCAGGCGATCGATCGCGGCGTCGGTGCCGAAGGGATCGTCGTCCAGGCCGATCGCCAGCATGCGGGCGCGCAGATGCGAGAACGCGATGGCGGGCGGCGCGGCGCGCATGCTGGGCCGCTGACGATAGTCGGGCCGCGGGCTGCTCCAGTCATGCACCACGCCGGCCGGCGTATCTTCGAGCCAGCCGAGCCGCTTGCCCGGGAAGTAGCCGAATAGCCGGGTGAGCAAGGGCATCAGTGCGTGCCAGCGCAACACCATCGCGAGGCGCTGTCGTGGCGCGTAATCGCGCCAATAGGCGTACTGCGCGGCGACCGTCACCACATGTCTGACGCGCCCGGCGCTGGCGGCCAGGCCGAGCGCACACCCGCCGAAGCTGTGTGCCACCACGTCCACCGGCACGTCTTCATGGCGATGCGCCACCTCGCGCAGCACCGCGTCGCAATCGAACGCGCCCCAATCGGTCCAGCTCGCGGCCAGCCCGCGCAGCCCGGCCGCGGGCCGCGACAGGCCGATGCCGCGATAGTCGTAGGTGTAGACATCCCGACCTCGCGCATGCAGCCAGGCGGCGTAGCGGGCGTAGTAGCGGCTGTGCACCGACGTCGCCGCATTGATCACGACCACGGGCGCACGCGCGTCGCGCGGATGAAGCCAGCGCGAGCCGTGGATCACATAGCCGTCACGCGCGGAGGCGGTGAAGGGTTCGGGAAGGGGGCGGGCAGTCATGGCAGGCGTGCGCTGGCTTGATGGCGGTTGAATAGGATGCGATTCAGGAATGCACAAGCGCATTACATCCGGCTATAACGGCATTTTCAACCGAGAAATGGGAACGTTCGCATGCGTAGAGGGAATGTGAGAGAGGAGCTGCGGCTGGCGCGCTTGCCGCCGCTGGACCTGTTGCGCGGCTTCGTCGCCGTGGGGCGGCGCATGAGCATCACGCTCGCGGCCCAGGATCTCTTTCTCACCCAGTCGGCGGTGAGCCGGCAAATCGCGGCGCTGGAGGCATCGCTGGGTGTGCCGCTATTGGTGCGCCGGCACCGTGCCATCGCGCTCACGCCGGCCGGGCGGCAGCTTTACGACGTCGTCGATGCGGCACTGGAAAGCGTGGCGCAATGCGTGCAGACCTTGCGGCAAGACGATGCGCGCCGTCCCGTCACGATCACCGCGAGCGTGGGCGTGACCGGCCTGTGGTTATTGCCGCGATTGAGCGCCTTGCAGGCGGCCCTGCCCGATGTCGAGGTGCGGCTGTCGGCCGACAATCGCCTCAATGACCTGCGCGCGGAAGATATCGACCTGGCCATCCGCTACTGCCGCGCCGAGGATGCGCCGGCCCATGCCATCCGGCTGTTCGGCGAAACAGTGGCCCCGGTCGCGCATCCCGCCCTGGGTGTGCGCAAGCTATCGGCACGTGCGCTGCGCGGCGTCCGGCTGCTCGAGCTCGATGACGCCCTTCATCCGCAACTGCGCTGGCAGGCCTGGCTGCAGGCGCGTGGCTGGTCAGGATCCGGGTCTGCCGGGATCTCGCATTTCAATCAGTACGACCAAGCCATCCAGGCCGCGCTGGCCGGGCAGGGCGTAGCCCTCGGCCGCCTGGAACTGTTGCGCACGCAACTGGAGAGGGGGCTGTTACGGGTGCTCGATGCGCCGGATAGCCCGACCGAACTGTCGCATGCCTACTGGCTGCTGCAGGCGGACGCAGCCGCTGGGCAATCTCAGAGCCGAGCGAGGCCCGCGGTCAAGCGCGTCGCCGCATGGATCCGGGCGCAGGCGGTCGGCTAGACATGATCCGGCTTGCCCTTGCGCTTGGTCGAGGCGAAGTCTTCGAGTTCCTTCTTCGACATGGACTCGTACATTTGTTTGGACGCGCCCTTGAGCTCGCCCTTGGGGCGCTCGCCTTTTTTCGCCGATAGCGCCGCCCCTGCGGCCATTTGCTGTGCCTTGGATTTCGCTGGCATGTCGTGCTCCCGAGTCATGCCGCACGTCGTTGTGCGGTATCCGTATGCGCAGCATGCCGCATGCCCGGGCAGGGCGATCAATCCCGCCGCAGGTGCAACAGGGGATATGGGCGGCCCGCCGCGTCGCGCGCCGAGCGGCCGACCTGCCGGAAGCCGTAATGCAGGTAAAAACCGAGAGCGCGGGGGTTCTGTTCGTTCACATCGACCTCGAGTGCCCCATGGCGCGCGCGGGCGTGATCCAAGAGGGCGGTGCCCGCGCCCTGGCCATGCGCCGCAGGATCGATGAACAGCATTTCGACCTTTGCCCGCGTCGGGGGGCGATCGTCGCTGTCGGGCGCGGAGAGTCCTGAAAACCCCAGCAGGGCGCCACCTTCGTCGTAGGCCAGCCACACGCGCACCGCGGGCAGGTAGACGTCGCGCACCAGCGGGTGGAGCTCGGCGATGACCGCCGAGTCGAGAAAATCGTGGGTAGCCAGCACGGCGCGCAGCCACAATTGGGCCAGTACGGTAGCCGGCGGGCTCGCGTTCGGGCCTGCCTGCCACGGGCGGATCGTGATCATGCCTGACTGCTCAACTCAGCAGGGCTGCAACCAGATCGCCATCGCGGTCGCCGGACTCGGCGAAATCCAGCGCGGCTTGCGTGTGGTGCAGGTGCTCGTGCATCAGCGCGCAGGCGCGCTCCGCGTCGCCCGCCTCGGCCGCCACCAGAAAGGCTTCGTGCTCTTGCGAGGAGCAATTCGCGTCGTGCTGAGTCTGGTAGAGCGCGGTGATGACCGCGCTGCGAGCGAGCAGCTCCCGCAGCATGGCGGTGAGCACGGAATTGCCCGCGATCTCGGCGAGGCGCAGATGAAAGTCCGACAGCAACTGGTTGCGCAGCGGCACGGTGCCCGACTCGATGGCCGCACGCTCCCGCTTGAGGTGCTCGCGCAGGCGCCGGTAATCGGCAGGGCGCGCGCGTGCCACGAACTCCCGCGCCACGGCGGCTTCGAGGATCGCTCGCACGGCGTAGACCTCGCGCGCCTCGTTGGCGTCGGGTTTGCTCACGAAGGCACCCTTGTCCGGCACGATGTTGATCAGCTTGTCCTTGGACAGCATCAACAGCGCGGCGCGGATTTTGGTGCGGCTGACCGCGTAGACACGCGCGAGCGCTTCTTCGCGCAGCCGGGTGCCCGGGGGCAGCCGGTGCGAGACGATGGCTTCGGACAGGGCGCGCGCGATGTCTTCGGCGCTGGGATCGGGGGTGGACGACATCAGATGCTGCAAAAACGCGGCCGGCGGGCCGCAAGGCAGGCCAGTCTAGCAAAAAGGGCGCAAAGATTGGGCACAGGTTTGGGTTGTCATTAATTGCATACAAAACTTGAATACGATAAAGTGAATTCGCGTCTCCCGCCCGGTCGCCCGGGCCGGTAGCGGCCCGCGCCAGGTCCCGCGACGCAGCCGCGCCGGTGCCCGCGTGCGAGCGGCCGGCTGATCTTCACGTGCATCACCCCTCATTACTACGCCCTCCCGGAGCCCCTATGTCCGCGTCTGTCCCGCATTCCGCCGCCTCAGCGCCGACCGCGCTCATCCGTGCCTTCATCGACGCCGAACACGCCGCACAGGTGGATTTCCTGCGCGAACTCGTGCGCGCGCCGTCCGACAATCCTGGCGGCGACTGCGCGCCCCATGCGGCGCGCACGCAAGCCCTGTTGCAGACCTTGGGGTTCGAGGTCGAGGCGCATGCGGTGCCCGAGGCCCTGGTCCGTGAGAACGGCATGATCTCGGCGACCAACCTCATCGTGCGCGTGGTGCTGGGCGAAGGCGGCCCCACCATCGCGCTCAACGCGCATGGCGACGTGGTGCCCCCCGGTGCCGGCTGGACCCACGATCCGTATGGGGGCGACATCGTGCAAGACCCCGTGCACGGGCCCACCATGATCGGCCGGGGCGTGGCGGTGTCGAAGTCGGATTTCGCCACCTATACCTGGGCGCTGCGCGCGCTCCTGGCCGCGCGCGAGGCGGGCGCGCGATACCGCGGCACAGTGGAGTTGCACTTCACCTATGACGAAGAAGCGGGCGGGGCGATTGGTCCGGGCTGGCTGTTGGCGCAGGGCCTGACGCGTCCGGATTACGCGATCTCCGCCGGCTTTTCATATGGCATCACGTCCGCACACAACGGCTGCCTGCACGCCGAGATCACCGTGCGCGGCCGCCAGGCCCATGCGGCCATGCCCCACACCGGCGCCGACGCACTCGAGGCCGCCACGGCGGTGCTCAATGCCCTTTATGCGCACCGCCGCGTGCTGGCCCGTAAACACTCGGCCGTGCCCGGGATCGACACGCCGGGCCTCACCGTTGGCCTGATCGAGGGTGGCATCAATACCAATGTCGTGCCGGACGAGGTGCGCATGCGTGTCGATCGCCGCATGATTCCCGAAGAGCGCGGCGTGGATGCCGAAGGCGAACTGCGCTCGCTGGCGGAGGAAGCGGTTGCGGGGCGCGAAGGGATTCAGGTGCAGGTGCGCCGCATCATGCAGGCCGAGCCGCTGGCCGAGCTGCCCGGGGCGCAAGGCCTCATCGAGGCCCTCGGAAACCACGCGCGCACGGAGTTCGACAGCGAGATCCCGGTGCACGGGGTGCCGCTTTATACCGACGCCCGGCATTACACCGAGTATGGCGTGCCGACGGTGCTGTACGGCGCCGGCCCGCGCACCCTGATCGAGGCGCGCGGGCACAACACCGACGAGAATCTGCGTCTCGAAGACTTGCGGCGCGCCACGCGGGTGGTGGCGCTGGCACTGCACGATTTGCTGCGCGAGCAACGATAGCGATTTGCGCGGGCGCAGAGCGGTCGGAGCGGCGCGTGCGCAACAAGCGCGCCGGCTCGTGCGGGGCCTGCCTGCGCGGGTGCACCGTGCCCGCGCAGAGGTGCGCTATCAGTCCTGCGCGAGCTTGTGCAGAAAGCCGGTGACCGCGCGCGCGGCCAGCGTGGCGTCTTCGGCCGTCATCGTTTCGAGGGGATTGTGGCTGATGCCGCCGTTGCCGCAGCGCACGAAGAGCATGCTGGTGGGCACGGCACGGCCCATGAGCATGGCGTCGTGGCCCGCTCCGGAAGGTAATTCGAAAACCGGCGCATCCAGCGTTTCGAGGACGGCGCGCCAATGCGCGCGATGCGCCGGCGTGCAGGGCGTCGCCGCGGCGCGCATGAGCTCTTCGGCAGTCCATTCGATGGCGCGGCGCGCGCAGATCGCCGCGATTTCACGCTCGATATCGGCCAGGGCGCGGTCGCGCACGGCATCGTCGCCGGCGCGTACGTCCAGCGTCAGTACGCAGGCGCCCGGGATCACGTTGATCGAGCCGCCCGGCACATCGAGCACGCCCGCGGTGCCCACCAGACCGTCCTCGCTCTGACAACGGCGCTCCACCATCAAGACGATTTCGGCCGCGGCGCAGGCCGCGTCGCGCCTCATGCCCATGGGCGTGGTGCCGGCATGGCCGGCCTGGCCCGTCAGCACGAGCCGGCGGCGCACGCAACCCGCGATCGCGCTCACGATGCCCAGCGGTAGTTCGCGCTGCAGCAGCACCGGCCCCTGTTCGATATGCACTTCGAAGAAATGGGCGAGGCGCGACCGGTCGGCCGCCGCCTGCGCGATGGCGTCAGCATCTAGGCCCGCCATGCGCAGCGCGTCACGCATGCGGATGCCTTGAGCGTCGGCCTGATCCAGGAACGCCATATCGAACTGGCCGAGATAGGCCGACGAGCCCAGAAACGTACTGCCATAACGCACGCCTTCTTCTTCCGCGAAGCCGATCACCTCCAGGTCGTAGGGCAGGCGCTCGCCCCGTGCCCGGAGGCCGGCCACCACCGCGATGGGCAGCAGAATGCCGAGCCGGCCATCGTAGCGGCCGCCGTTGCGCACGGTGTCGTAGTGGCTGCCGGTCGCCACGAGGCGCGGCGACGCCACTTGCGTGTCGGCACGATACCGGCCGATCACATTACCCACGGCATCGACGCGGACCTCATCGAAACCGGCATCCCGCATCCATTGCGCGAGCTGGGCGGCGGTCGCGCGATGCGCTTCGGTGAGGTAGGTGCAGGTGAGTTGACCGGGTATGTCGGTATGCTGCGAGAGCGCCTCGGCCCATTGCATGATGCGGTCGCCCGCGGGGTGGGGCACGGAGGAGGAGGCAGCGTCGGCTAGATCGCGGGAGTGCATGGCGGCGGCGGACAGGGAAGTGGGTGTCCCCTCATTTAATCCCATTACACAAAAATTGTGTACAAAACGGGCTCATCGATTTCCCGAGTGCAAGCCGCTACCATCATGTGATGCGCCGATGGGGGCGCGAGATGAGGAACGCCGCATGAACGTCGTGATGTTGCTGTATCCGCGCCTGACCCAGCTTGACCTCACCGGTCCGTTCGAGGTGTTCACAAGGGTGAAGGAAATGCGTTTGGCTTTGGTCTCCAGCCAGGCCGGCCTCGTCACCGATAGCGGGGGCTTGCGCCTGTTCGCCGAGCACGGCTACGACGACTGTCCCCCCGCCGATTTGCTGTTCGTGCCGGGCGGCCCGGGCCAACTCGAGCTGATGCAGGACGCCGCCACGCTCGATTTTTTGCGACGCCAGGCCGCGGGCGCGCAGTACATCACCTCGGTCTGTACGGGCTCACTGGTGCTGGCCGCTGCCGGTCTGCTGCGCGGTTACCGCGCCACCTCGCATTGGCTTTCCTTGCCGCAGCTGGCTTTGCTGGGCGCGCAGCCCGTGGCCGAACGCGTGGTCTGGGACCGCAACCGCATCACGGGTGCCGGCGTCACATCGGGCATCGATTTCGCGCTCACGCTGGTGGCGGGGCTCTACGGCCAGGAGCGTGCCGAACGCATCCAGCTGTCGATGGAGTACGACCCGCAGCCGCCATTTGCGAGCGGCTCGCCGCGCACCGCGGGTGCGCCCGTGGTCGACGCGGTCAGGGCGGCCAGCGCGGCGTTCCAGGCACGCCGCGAAGACGTGGCCCGTACGGTGGGCGAGAGCCACACAGGCTCGTGATCCCACGACCGGCCGCGCCATGACCTCGCCCGCCACCTTCCAGATGAATAAAGCCCTGTTGCTGCTCGATCGCGGCGCCATCCCTTGCGCGCAGGCGGCGTTGCGGCGTGCCATCGACATGGCGCGCGCAGACGGGCCCGCCGCGGTGCTGGTGCAGGCGCAGGTCATTCTCGGGGAATGCCTCATCGACGCCGGTCAGCGCGAGGAGGCGCGCGGCTTGCTGGAGAGCGCCCTCGCCGTGGAGCTGGGCGATCGCGCGGAACTGCTCGCCTACGAACTGGAACGCGCCCGCAGCCTGCTCCGCGGCCTGGTCACCGCCATGCCTCGAAGCTGAATCGGCACCGGGAGCGAAAGGCCTTGCGCCCGGGCGCGGCTCGAGTCTGCGCGCAGGCCCTATCTCCACCATAGGCGGAATCTTCTTGGGCGCGCCGCGCGCGTCTGGCAAGATGATTGCGTCCCTGTCCCGAAGCCGGTCCATGAATACCAGTTCCCTTGCCGCCGCAGATCTTTTTTCCGCCTGGAAACAGCAGGCGCGCCAGCATCCTTTCATCGCGGCGAGCCTCGGTGCCGCGGTCGCCGCCGTGATTCTGTTGCTGTTGTCCAGCGGTTATGACGCGCTCACCGGCGACAAGCGCGCGCATGTGGGCTATGCCGTGCTGGGCGGGCTGGCGGGGTTCGCGGCTACGGCATTCGGTGCCGTCCTGGCCGGGGTGCTCGGCGATGTCCGGCAGCGCACACAGGACGTGATGCTGGGTCTGGCGGCCGGCATGATGCTGGCGGCGAGCGCCTTCTCGCTGATTCTGCCGGGGCTGGCCGCGGCAGCCGAACAGGTGGGCGAGGGCCCGCTCGCGGCCGGCGTCGTCGTACTCGGCCTGGGACTCGGCGTGTTGCTGATGCTCGGGCTCGATTACTTCACGCCGCACGTCCACGAGCAAACCGGCCAGAAGGGGCCCGAGAGCGCCAGGGTGAGCGGCGTGTGGCTGTTCGTGTTGACGATCGTGCTGCACAACCTGCCCGAAGGCATGGCCATCGGCGTCAGCCTGTCCAATGGTGATTTGAGCGTGGGCTTGCCGCTTACCACGGCGATCGCGATTCAGGACATTCCGGAGGGCTTGGCCGTCGCGCTCGCGCTGCGCGCGGTGGGTATGAGCCGCATGCACGCCGTGATGGTCGCCGTGGGATCAGGGCTGATGGAGCCCATCGGCGCGCTCGTGGGCGTGGGCATGTCCACCGGATTTCCGCTCGCCTATCCGGTGAGCATGGGGCTGGCGGCGGGGGCGATGATCTTCGTGGTGTCGCACGAGGTGATCCCCGAGACCCACCGCAACGGCCACCAGACCGCCGCCACCGTGGGACTGATGGCGGGGTTTGCCGTGATGATGTTTCTGGATACGGCGCTGGGCTGAGCGACGCTCAGCCCGGACCGCGCTGGCAGCTCTGCAGATAGCGCTGGTAGGTGTCGACCATGACCTGGGTCGTCCAGGCCGACCGGATCGACGGATCGTAGCCGCTCTCGTTGATCGCGTAGCGCTGGCAATCGGCGCGTGCGGCGCGTTGCACAGGAGGCGCCTGCGGCACCGGGATGGCGGCGGAGTTCACGGCCGCGGGATCGCCCTGGCCATACTGAGGCACCGGATAGCCTTGCGGCGTTTCGTAGGTGGGCGCGGCGGTCAGGTTGTTGCCCGAATAGACAGGGCTGCCATACCCCTGGACCTGGTTCTCGTAGGGCGCCACGTAAGTGCCACCATAGCCGGCATCCCCGTAGCCCGGGTCGTACACGCCACCGGGTGTCGTGTAGGTGACGCCGCCGCCACTGATCTGCGCGCCCGACGAGGCATACGCCTGGTCGGTGGCGTTGGCGGCCAGCAAGGCGCCGACGGCGGCAAGCGCGATCGCGCCGCCCACCCACCAGCCCGCCGACGACGATCCGCCGCCGTGGTGATGGTTGTATCCGCTGCCGTAATAGCCGTGGCGGCCGTGGCCGTAGTAGCCGTGACTGCCCCACCCGGGGCCGGCGAAGGCGGGGGCGGTGATGGCCGCCAACAACACGGCCGCGCCCGCTCGCCGCAAAAAGTGCGACTTCATGATGTGCTCTCCGGAACCGAAAAGCCCGGTTCCCATACTTACTGTACTGCGCTGTCAGCGCTGGCGCAGCCCTCGGGCGTGTGTCGAGAGGTTAGGCCGGTTTCGGTCGATTTCAGGCGGGGGCCGCCGCGCGGCCCAGGCGGGCCGCCCAGAGCACCAGCGGCACGGCGCACAGCGCGAACAGGGCCATCATGCCGAAGCCGCCCCAGCTCACCTGCGGATACACCAGGCGGGCGGCATTCACGCTGAAAAACATCAACACCCCGCCCGACAGCATGGCGTAGAGCGCGATGGCGGAGGTCTGGCACCCTGGCGGCACGCGGCGAGCGATATAGCTCATCACGGCGGAGTTGTTGCCCGCCAGCGTGAAGGCCTGCAGCAGTTGCAGCCCCAGCAGGGGTGCCAGCGAGGTGCAGAAGGCCAGGCCCAACCAGCGCACGGCGGTCAGGAGTGCCGAGATCCAGATCAATCGTTCGGCGCCGACCCGCGGCACGATGCGGGCGGCGAAATAAAAAAACACCACCTCGGCGGTCACGCCTACGGTCCAGAGCAGGCCGATGTCGGATGTCGACAGGCCGCGGTCCGTCCAGAACAGCGACGCATACGAATACAGGAAGCCATTGCTCGCCTGGGTGAGCGACGCGGCGAGGATCGCCAGGACGGAGGCGTTATCGCGCAGTACCTGGAGCATCGGCCAGCGCGGGCCGGGGGCGGCGGAGCGGGGCGGGGTGTGTGCCGCCGCGGGAGCGGTGGGCGTGGCCATGGCGGCCGGCGCCACGGGGGCTGCACGCGACGAGGCAACGCCCATTCCCGGCAGCGCACGCACGTAGATGGCGCACGTGAGCGTGAGCAGCGCGCTCATGATGACGATGGCAAGCGGGTCGGTCGCGCGGATGACGTAGCCGCCCGCCAGCGTGGTGGCGGCGAACCCGATCGAGCCCCACACGCGCACGGTGGTGTACACCGGCCGGCCGTTGACCGCGTGCGACAACGCGATCCGATCCAGCACCGGCTGCACCGCCGGAAACAGCATATTGATGCCCAGCGTGGCCCAGAAGACCCAGGCGGGCGCATCCAGCCAGGGATAGCAGGCGAACAGCAGCGCGGTGGTCGCCAGCGGCGCCGCGATCAGTACCTTGAGCCGGCCCGTGACGTCGGCCACATGGGCGAGCAGGGGGGCGGACAGGATCTTCGGCAGGAAAGCCGTAGCCACGATCAGGCCGATCAGATCAGTATCCAGCCCGCGGCTCGCGAACCACAGCGGCAGAAACGGAATACTGATGCCCTGCAGGCCGTAGAAAAGAAAATAGAACGCACGCAGCCAACGTATGTTGTTGCCCACCAGAATGCTCCGCCGGATCGACGCGCCACCGATTGAAAAAGGGAATGCGGGCGCGGCGGAGCGAGAGCATACTCCAGCAGACCGGACGCGCTAAGATGGCGCCCCTTTGCCCGCCGTCCCTCTGATTCCGCCCATCATGACCCTCGTCAATCCCGTCAGCACCCATCCGCGTATCCGCCTTCAGGTGCCGTCCCAGACCGACGTGCCGTATCTGCTCGCGCTACGCCGCAGCACGATGGACGCGCATCTGGTCGCCCAGGGTATTCCGGCCGACGAAGCCGCCCACATGGCCCGCATTCTCTATCACTGGGAAGACGCGCGTCTGTTGCGCATCGATGGCGAGCCGGCCGGTTTGTTGAAGGCTTATCGCGGCCTCATCGAAGGTGAGGATCGTTGGCACGTGGTGCAGATCCAGCTGGCGCCGGGCTTTCAGGGCAAGGGGTGGGGCGAGCAGGTGCTGCGACTCGTGCTGGATCCGGCCGACGCCCAGGGGCTGCCGGTCACGCTCGACGTCCTCAAGGTCAATCCCGCGCGCCGTCTCTATGAGCGCTGCGGTTTCGTGATCGACCGCGAAAGCGAGCACGAATACCACATGCGCCGTCCGGGCCGCACCTCGGTGTAAACCCCGCTACCTGGCATAAGCAAACTGCCATTAAATCGTGGCCGCGCCGTTTCTTATTGCGTAGAGTCGCTCGCCGGCTCGCGGCGAGGGTAGCCGGCCGGCCTGGCGGGCCGCATCCTTGCTCGCCGTTTCATTCCTGATGCCGGGCTCCCGGCGTCCACGCGCAGCCAGCGTGGGTTGTTCCCTGCCGCCGGAACGATCCGCGGGCGGGCCGCGCGAGCAGTGTCCGTCTCCTCCATTCAATCTCGCGCCGCCGTCGAGGTGGCCGTTCCACGAACGAGAACCATGAAATCCTGCCTGTCGTACGCTGTTTCCGCCGTCTCGGCCTCTCTGGTCGCCCTGGCCGTGGGCGGTAGCGCCCACGCCGCCGACCGCGTCGTTCGCCTGATCGTGCCCTACGGCACCGGTGCGGTGCAGGACACGATCGCCCGCGCCATCAGCGAAGAGCTGGGCCGTAACCTGGGCGCCACCGTCGTGGTCGAGAACCGCGCTGGTGCCGGTGGCACCGTCGGCACCGCCGCCGTCGCCAAGTCCGCGCCCGATGGCAACACCCTGGTGCTGGCCGCGGCCAGCCACCACATTGCCGGCTATATGTACAAGGGCCTGAGCTATCGTCCCTACGAAGACTTCACCGGCGTCGGCTACCTCGGTAACGTCGGCTACATCATCATGGGATCGGCCGCCCTGGGCGCCAAGAACACGGCCGAATTCATCCAGGCCGTGAAGGCCAAGCCGGGTGGTTACGACTACGCGTCGGCGGGCAACGGCAGTGCTTCGCACCTGGGCATGGCGTCGTTCCTGGCGGCCGCGGGCCTGGAAATGCAGCACATTCCGATGAAGTCGACCGGTGACGCCGTGACGGAACTGCTCGCCGGACGCGTGCAGGGCGTGACGTCGGCCACGATCGGCGTCATGCCCTACCGCAACGATCCGCGCATTCGGCTGATTGCCTACACGGGCAAGGAACGTTCGCGTTTCGCACCCGATTTGCCCACCGTCGCAGAAAGCGGTGTGCCGGGTTACACGTTCGACTCGTGGATGGGCCTGCTGGCCCCGGCTGCCTTGCCCGCCGACAAACGCGCCGAGTTGAACGCCGCGGTCAACAAGACGCTGGCCGACCCGAAGGTGCAGGAGCGTCTGGCGGCCCTGGGCGTGGAATCCGCCGCCAAGTCGGCCGATGAGTTCCAGCAGATCCTGGCCGCCGACTGGAAAGCCTCGGAAAAGCTGGTGAAGGATTCGGGCGCGAAGGTCGAGTAAGCCTGACCGGGGCACCTCGTCCCGTGCACGATGCCGCGGGCCGCGATCACATCGCGGCCCGTTTTTATTCGGCCCGCGACGCCCGGGTGCCGGCCGCCCTGCAACGCGCCGCGGCACGCGGCTTGCGCGCTAGGCGGCGGCCCGAACGCCATGTCACCATGGGGCTTGCCGCCAACGATACGAAGGAGACATCGCATGCCATCCGACGAACGCCGGGATGCTCCCGCCGCCTCATCCTCCGCCGCGCCCGATGTGCACGTGCTCTACGTCACGATCGCGCGCGGCGCGGAGGCCGTGTACGACTTTCTGGCCGAGCCGCGCAACTTTCCGCGCTGGGCGAGCGGCCTGGCCGACGGCCTCGCGCCGGAGGGGGAGTGGTGGAGCGCTGACGGTCCCGCGGGGCCTGTCCGCGTGCGGTTTTCGCCGCGCAACCCTTATGGCGTGGCCGACCACGAAGTCAGGCTCGATAGCGGCGAGACCGTGCACGTGCCCTTGCGCGTGGTGCCGCAGGGCGAGGGCAGCCTCGTGATGCTCACGCTGTTTCGGCAACCTGCCCATACCGACGCCAGTTTCGACGCGGATCGGCAGTGGGTGGAACGCGACCTGCAACGCCTGCGCGCGCTATTGCAGTCCACCGGGCAGGCGGCCTGAAGCGGCGCGGCCGCCGCCTCGCTTCGACCCCCGGGGCATGCGGGTGCGGCGTTCCGGGCGCGCCTGCTTCGGTGCTTCTACGCGTGTACCAGGGTGTTGAAACCGCCGCAGGCCATGCGAGCGCAGTCGAAGATGTCCTTGGCGGCATCGCAATCGAGCCGCGGGTCGGCCATCACGGCAGCGTTGATGCGGTCGCGCTCGGCCTTGCTTTCGTACACGATCCAGGCAAATACGACGACCTCGCCTTCGCGCGCGGTGCTGGCGGTGCGAAAGCTCGCGAGCCCGGGGATTTCCAGGTCGTCGCCCACGCACTCGCGATAGTCGAGCGCGCCATGTTCCTTCCAGATCGCTCCGGCCTTGCTCGCCATGGCGCGATAGGCCTCGATCTTGTCGGCGGGCACCGACAGCAGAAAGCCGTCCACGTACTGCTGCGTCGTCTGGGTCATCATCGTCTCCGTTGGCGCGCCACGAGCGGGCGCTTGACAGGACTACTGTAGCGGCGCGGCCCGCCCGCGGCGATGGGCGATCGCGACAATCTTGCAGGTGGATTGCGACACACTTAGGCGCTATGCTCGGTCAATGAAACATATCGCCATGCTGTTGCCTGCGCGCGCCAACGTCGCCACGCTGGAAATCGCCCGTCAGGGCTTTCTGGCCGCCAATGAATACTTGGCCGCGCAGGGGCGCTCGCCCGGCTTCGCGGTGAGGTTCGTGGCCGATACGCCTACGGTCGCCATGGACGGTGGCCGTTACACGGTGCGCGCCGATGCACAGCTGCGCGATGGCCCCCCGGCCGATATCTGCATGGTGCCGCCGCTGCAGGGCGACGTGCCCGAGGCGGTACACGCCAATGGCGCCCTGATTGGCTGGCTGTCGGAGCGCTACCGTGCGGGCGGCGAAGTCGCGAGCCTGTGCGTGGGTGCGGCATTGCCGGCCGCAGGCGGTCTGCTCGATGGCCAGCGGGCCGTGGTGCACTGGGTCGCCCGCAATCAATACGAATCGATGTTTCCTCGCGTGTCGTGGGTCAGCGACCGCATCCTCTGGTCGGAGCGTGGGCTTTACACGAGCGGCGGCGCGTTCTCGGCGGCGCATCTCGTGCTGCATCTGGTCGAGAAGTACGCCGATCGGGATACGGCGATCTGGTGCGCCAAGTACTTCCAGCTCGATTGGAATCGCAGCAGCCAGCTGCCCTTTGCCGTCTTCGCGGGCCAGAAGGCGCATGCCGACGGGGCGGTCCGTGCCGTGCAGGACGATATCGAGAGCCGCTACGCCGAGCGCCTCACGGTCGAGGCACTGGCCGATCGGCACGCGCTCGGGCGGCGCACGCTGGAGCGGCGCTTTCGTCAGGCCACCGGCGCCAGCGTGGTGGAGTATTTGCAGCGGGTCCGTGTCGAGGTGGCCAAGAAGCAACTCGAGACCACCCGCAAGAGCGTGGCCGAGGTGATGTACGAGGTCGGCTACAGCGATACCAAGGCGTTTCGGGATACGTTCAACAAGTACAGCGGCATGTCGCCGGTGGATTACCGCGACCGCTACGTCTGAGACCGGGCAGGGCGGCTGCCAGCACGCGCAATGCCGGGCATGCCGTGCGCTGTGGCGTGATTGCTACGTCAGGTTGCCCGGGATCGACGAAGCTGTAAATGTTGCAAACGCGGCTTGGCACCCACGCTACATTCTGTGCCGGCCCGTCGTCCGGCGCGGCCGGTTTCCATCCGAGTCATCATGTTTGTGCGTTTTGGGGCGGCGCGCCGCCCTGTGCCGGGCCAGCCCGCGGCCCCGCTCCGTCCCACCCCAATCCTGCGCGCCTTCTTGCGGCTGCACATTGCCGCCGGCCTGTGTGCTGCCGCGGGCAATGCACTCGCCTTCGAGCCCTATGTGAGCCAGGCGCCGCTGCAGGTGGAGCTGCGCATCCTCACGCTATGCGATATCGAGAGTGGTTCGCCCGCGTACGACGATGTGATTCCCGTCGTGCTGTGCCGCCACCCGATGCCGGTGCGCGTCGAGGCCGTGCGTCATCGGGACGAGCGCTTTCTCGCCGCGCCGCTGCCGCCTGCCGATGACGGCACGCCGCCCACCTGGCAAGTCACCTTCTGATCAAAACTCGATCGTGGCCGTCACGGTGTCCGAGTAAGTGCCCGGCACGGGTGCTGGCTGCGCGGGCACTCGTCCGTATACGGTCACGGTCTGGATGTTTCCCGTGCCGGTGGCGGTAAAGAATTGGGTGCCGCCGGTGCCGTCGCCCCACAGCGTGGTGCGGCCGCTATTGGTATAGAGCGCATAAGGGATGCGCTGGCTGCCGCCGTTGCGTTGCATGTTGCGCTGCGCCACCGTGCCATAACGCCCCCCGTCGAGCCGGATGCGGTAGGCATCGTTGTTGGTGCAACGAACGGCCAGCGTGGCCGTGGCGTCGATCGGGCTGGTGAGCAGCGAGCGCGTGCCGGCGCCATCGAACACCATGTTCTGGCTGGTGGAGATGGTGCAGTTGTTGGTGACGGGCGCCGACACGGTGAACGGCATCGTGCGCACCAGCGGCACGCCGCTGCAATTGGCCAGCGTGACGGTATAGAACAGATAGTTCAGCGTGGCATTGCCCGAGAAGGTTTCCGTGTAGGTGGTGGTCGCGTTGTTCACGGTGGGCACCGTGAACTGGTTGGGCAGCACCTGTCCGTAGACGGTCACGCTCTGCGCGGGCGGCTGGCCGCCCAGCAGTGGCCGGATGAAGGTCAGTTGAATCGGCTGGCCCGATGTCACGGTGCCCCACACCGGTGTCATGTTCGAATTCTGCGACAGCCTGTATTGCAGCCGCACGGCACTTCCCGCGTTGCTCATCAGCCGCGGATCCTGCTGCGTGTTCGAACCCGGCCCGAGGTTCACGCAGACGAGCGCGCCGATGGCGAGCAACGAGGAGAACTCGCACGACACCGTGAGCGTGCCCTGGCCCGGCACGGCGGCGCCGAGGATGGGATTGACCGAGGGAAACGTGATCGGCGTCATGCTCGCCGTGCAGGTGTCGGCCTGCGCGCGCGGACTGAAAAGGCCGGCGGCCAGGGCCAGCAACACCAGCAGCAGGGCGCGATGCAGCGTGGCGGCCGCGCCGGCGCGCGCGAGGGCGGGCATGCCGGGGGCGTTCATCGCGCGGCTCCCGACGGGACAGCGCCGTGGCAGGTGACGGGCCCCAGGCGAGGCAGACTGCCATCGCCGGGCGGCGTGAACGCGACCTCGGCACTGCAGGCAATCCCGTCGCCTTGCACATCCAGATGGTTCTGCGCGACGAGCTGCGTGAGGAAGGTCATGCTGTCATAGCCCACCACGCCCACTTCGCCGCTTTCCCGATGCACCACCCGCGCGCCCACCGGCAGGGGGCGGCCCTGTTCGTCGGCCAGCACCACGCTTGCGGCGGCCTGCTGGCGCATGCCGAAGCGCGCGACGACGCCCGCCCGTGCCTGCGGCACGAGGGTCTGGCTGAAGCTGTCGACCGCGGCATTGGCGGGCAGCTCGAGCGGATCGATATCGATGCGGTTCTGTTGATAGCTGTTCAGGTCGGGCACCACCATGAAGCCGCCGCTGTCCGTGCGCCCGATCTCGTTGTTGTGGTTCAACACGGGCACGCCCGCGCGGCCGTCGGTGCTTACCAGCGCAAACGAATCGATCACGCGCCGCGCCGGTTGCACGGTGCCGCCCATGAGGATCAGGGCGCCGTTGGCGTCGAGCGTGCCCTCGGTGCGGCCATCGGTGTGCTGGGCGCCCGCAGTGATCTCGCCGTAGCGGCCGAGGTAGCGCGTCCACGCCTGGCCGAAGCGGGTGCCGGTGGCCTGCCCGGCCTGCACGCCCCAGCCGAAGCCGCCCTCGTAGTCCGGGGCGCGCAGGGCGCTGGCGTTCACATAGGCATCGTCGCCCTGGCGGCCCACCATGGTGCTGGCCGACACCTGGCCCATCGCGAGGGCCACGCCGACGAACGCCCCGTGTGTGTCGTCGCGATTGAAGTCTTTATAGGCGCTCAGGCTGAAGGTCAGGTTGCCCCCCACGTTGATCGAGTATGAGAGCGAGCCGATGCGCGCGGGGTCCGTCTTGGGATAGCGCACGCCGATATAGCTGGCGGCGAGCGTCTGGCCTTGCCCCACGGGAACGGTGATCGTGGCCTGGTCGGTGGCCCGCGTCACGGGAATGCCTTCGGCCGTGGCGAGGTCGCTATAGCTGCTAACGGCACGCAGTGTCGACACGTCGATGGCGAAACGGCTGTCCACGTATTGATAGCCGAGCCCGATCTGGGCGCCGGTGTCGTGGCCGCCGCTACCGGCGAGCGAGGCGCTCAGCACGCCTCGGGTGCCGAGCTGCACCAGTGCGCCGACGCCCGCGTTGTAGACGCCGGAGGTGGCTTCACCGTGCGCCTGTACGGTCAACGTGTTGCTCAGACCGTATTGCCAGGTGCCGCTGGCCGCCGGTGTCGCCGCGTATTCAAAGGAGCGCCAGCCATACTGCCTGCGCAAGAATCCGGCCTCGGCCGAGTAGCTCGACAGACCGGCGGCCAGCAGGCGGGTGTCGACGTAGATCGGGACCGAAAGCGATACCGGGCGGCCCAGCGCGTCGCGCGTCACCACGTTGGCCTGGCCGTACCCCGTGATCCCGGCCACGTTGTCGACCATGAAAGGCCCGCTGGGCACGTTGCCGGAGTAGCGGCGGATACTGTTGATGTACACGTCGACGGCGGAGGGCACCACGCTGGATCCGCCGAGCTCCGGCATCGGAAACGTGACGAGGTCGGGACGGGTGGCGAAATTTCGCCGCCACTGCACGCCACCCAGGCGCATCGCGCGCGACCAGTTCAGCGATCCGGTGACGGTGTCGCCGACTTCGAGGGTGCGCATACCGTCCTGATCGGTGCTGGACCACGAGGTGTCATAGCGCACATAGCGCCGCAGGTCCTGGTACCAGTAGCCGATGCCGGTGTTGCCGAGCACGCCATGGCGGTCGAAATAGCGCAGCTCGCTCCAGGCGGCCAGGGGGGCTTCGCGCGCGGTGCGCGCATAGACGTCGTAGTTCAGCAGCAGACCTCGTCCGGCCTGCGCCGGGCCGGTCGATGGCAGGCCGCGCGCGTCGATGCGGTAGGGCGTGCGCATGCCCTCGCGGGTGTCGAGGGCCACCGTCTGCTGGCCGGCATCGTAGTCGTAGCTCAGGCCCTCGATGTCGTCCAGGCCCACCTCCTGGTCGGGCCGTATGCCCAGGGCGCCGATATCGAGGCCGATATGCGACAGATCCGAACCGCGCGCGTAGAGGCGGCCCTGCGTCAGGCGAAAGCGGGCGATGAGCGCGGTGGGCTGGCGGTCCAGCCGCACGCTGAGATAGACCTCTTGATCGGCCTGTTGTGTCATCAGCCAGCCGCCCTGCGGCGTGGGCTGACCGGTGGCACCGGTGGCGGCGGTCGCCCCGGCGCCAGCCAGGGCGCAGCGCAGGGCAAATCGCCAGGACAGGCACGTTCGCGCATGACGGATTCTCACCTTTGCGGCGCGGCACCCACCGGCGCGCGCGTGGCCACCGTGTTCACCACGGCCTGGATCTGCACCGCGCCGCGGGCGGCGTTGGCGGGAAAACCGTCGGGCAAGGGCCAGCGCCGCGTGCTGTCGGCCAGCGCGTAGCCGAGCAAGCCCGGCTCGTACGCGTAGCGCCGTCCGGCGGCTTCCAGCACGACCTGGCTGACCTGGGCTCGGTGCGGCCCGGCGTTGCGCAGTTGCAGGCGCCATGCATCGCCCTCGCGCACCAGCGACCACGTGAGCGCCTGGGCCACCGGTTGCGCCGTCTGTGCACCGGCGAAGATCGGTACCGAATAGCGCAGCCGCACATCGACGCCCGTGCGGGGCGCCTGTTCGGGCGGCGCGATCTCGTCGATCAGCATGCGAAACGACTGCTCGCCGGGCGGCAGATCCGCGGCTTGCAGCAGGCGCACGATCTGGCTCGTGCGGGGCGGAATCTGCAACAGAGGCGGGCTGGCGACGATGGCCTGCGTGGGTTCCAGCGTGTCCTCCCCGTCTCGCTGCGACCACGCGAACACGCGGACCTGACCGTAGATCGGCTCCGTGCCGGTGTTCTCGAGCCGGATGGTGGTCGCACGCTCGCCCGGCGCGAGATTGATGATGACGGGCGAGATCTGCAGGCTGGCCGCCAACGCGGCAGGGCCGGCGCACAGCGCGCCGGCGAGCAGGCAGGCGCGAGCCGCCTGGTGCAATATCCCAAGCTTGGGCACTGCCGGTCTCCTGTCAGAAGTAGACGGTGGCGGTCACGGTCGACTGGTAGGTGTCGGGCGCGGGTGCGGTCTGGGTGGCGACCTGGCCGTACACGTTGAGCGTCTGCGCGGTGCCGTTGCCCACGCCGCCCACGGTGTTGGTGCCCTGGGTGTTGCCCCAGATCGTCGTGCGGGCGGCGTCCTGATAGAGCTGGTAGCCCACCGTGGTCGTCGTGTTGCCGGTACTCGTGCCGGCCAGCAGGCGGTTCGCGACGGTGGAGCTCGCGACGTTGCCGGCGTCCAGCCCGACGTTGTAAGGGGTGGAGTTGGTGCAGCGTACGCTCAGCGTGGTCTGGCCCTGCAGCGGCGACGCGAGCGTGCCGGCGGTACCGAACGCGAGCGGCGCGGCCGAGATCGAGCAGTTCGCGAGCACCTGCAGCGTGACCGTGAAGGTGGCCGTGGCGGTGCCGTTGGTGTAGACCTGCGCATGGGCGGCAGGGGCGGCGCAGGCCAGGACGAGGCCGGCCAGGGACAGACGGGCAGTGGGGTGCAGCATGACGAACTCCTCCTTGCGGGGCGCCCCTGTGTTGAAGGGAGGATCGTGCCGTTACCGCTCAGAGGCGTCGCATGTCTTGAACTTATGTGCGCGGCCCCACCCGATTCAAACTCCAAATTCAACCGAATGCATCTTTTTCCTTCAGTGCAAGGCTGTTGCAGGGAGGGCGGTGGGGGCGAAGGAGCGCTGCACAAGGCTGGAGTTCCGTCCAGCGGGACCGTCTGGGCTATTTAACGGCTAGGTCTGCAACCAGACGTGTTCGGTTACAACTTCATGGCATATTTCGACAAAATTCGAAATGCGGGGACGAAAAAATGCCCGGAGGTCTCCCCCCGGGCATGGACTTCGACTACTCGCACTTCTGAAACCGGCGCGGACGTGGTCAGGGCCGCGGCCGGTTTCATTACTACTGCGATGGGTTTCGCTGCGTGGCGACCGGACCGCAGCCTTCTGCGTCGCCGCTCTCGGCGCCGCGTCAGGGAGGCTCCCCCCTGCGTCCGGCCAACTAATGCCACACCCATCACACACAACATCCGTGCCCAACCCCCGGAACCGGCGAGAACCGGCGGCCGAGGCCCGGATCAGTTGTCCAGCGAAATATTGGCCTGTTGAGCCACCTGCTTCCACTTGGTCGTGTCCTTGCTGATCACGGCGCGGAATTCTTCCGGCGTGTTGGCGACGACCGTACCGCCCAGGGAGGCCAGCTTCTTCTGCAGTTCGGGGTCCTTCAGGGCGCGCACCGATGCGTCGTGCAGCGTCTTCTGGATATCGGCCGGCAGGCCCTTGGGTGCCAGGAAGCCATTCCAGGCCACGGCTTCGTAGTTGGCCAGACCGGCTTCCTTAAAGGTCGGGACGTTCGGCAATTCGGACGAACGCTGTTCGGCGGCGATGGCGATCGGACGCAGCTGACCGCTCGTCACGTACGGCAGAGAGGCCGGGACCGGTTCCCAGATCATGCTGACCTGGCCGCTGATCACGTCGGTGAAGGCCGGGCCCGCGCCGCGATAGGCAATGTGCAGCAGCTTGGCGCCGGTGGTCGATTTCAACAGCTCCATGGCCAGGTTGCCCAGGCCGCCCGCGCCCGACGAGGCGTAGGAGTACTTGTCCGGATTGGCCTTGGTGAGGTCGATCAGGCCCTTGAGATCCTGCGCCGGGAAGTCCTTGGTCACGCTCAGCAGGCCCGGCACGGTCACGAGTTGCGTGATCGGCGTGAAATCGGCCACGGCGTCGTAGCTCAGGTTCTTGTACACGGCGGGGTTGGTGCCGTGCGTGCTGGAGGAAGCGAGCAGCACCGTGTAGCCATCCGGGGCCGCGTCGGCCACGAAGCGCGTACCGATCGAACCGCCCGCACCGGCCTTGTTCTCGACGACGACGTTGGCCTTGAGCTCCTTGGCCAGCTGGGCCGCGAACACGCGGCCGATGATGTCGGCCGTGCCACCGGGCGGGAACGGCACGATCATGCGGATCGGCTTGTCGGCCGGGTAGCTGGTCTGGGCGTGCGCGGCCGGGGCGAGCGCCGCCAGGGTCACCGCCGTGACCGTGGCGAGCTGGAGCTTGTTCAACAACATCATTCCTCTCCTGTCTTGCGTTCTTTAAGTTATGTGCCAGCGTGATGCAGGAGCCAGGCATTCACCTTGGCCACCACCTCGTCGCTGTTGAGGTCGAGCATGCAGAAATGGGAGTTACCCGTAATGCCCATGGCAGGGAGGTCGTAGACCTCCGCCGTACAGCCATGTCGTTGCAGCGCCGACCAGTAGCGGTCGGTGCGGTCGCGATAGTCGGCCCAGACGCCGGGGGCGCCGTTGCCGTTGTCACCAAAATGATCGCCCCAGATCAACAGATGCGGCGCGCAGGTGGCCGAGGGCTGGTCGGGCACACCGGTAGGCTCCACGGCCACCACGGCGCGCACCAGGCGCGGGCACAGGCGGGCCAGCCGCGTGGCATAGCCGCCACCCTGGCTGTGCGCCAACAGGATGCAAGGGCCGGTCTGCTCGAGCAACTCGCGGTAGGCGCGCAGCGTCATGGCGTCGTGGTCCAGCCAGCGCGCCACGAATTGCTTGGCGAACTGATCGAACGCCTGCACGGGGAATTGCTGGCCGGGATAGGCTTCGCGCAACGCCGGATGCGGGGCATAGCCCTGCGCGGCGCCGATCCGGAACAGGCTCCAGGCCTCTTCTTTGGTGCGGAACTGCGGTTCGGTAGGGTACACCTGCGGGAACATCGCCCACGAGGCGCGGCCGCGTTCGGGCGCGTCGCAGACGCTCACATCGAAGCCCGCCTGCAAGAGCCGCCACAGCCAGCCATCGCGGCCGTCGGGCGTGGATTCCCACTGCGCGCCGGTCATGCCGCCACCGTGCCACAGCAGCACCGGGTAAGGGCATACGGGCGATTCCAGGCGGTAGTCCTGCACGTACAGCTGACCGACAGCGTAGGTGCCGTTCATGTCCACGGCGCGCGGCTCCGCGTTCTCGACCACCTGGCGGCGCTGCACGGGTACACCCCGGACAACGGCGTCCTGACCGCCGATATGGCGGCTGCGGATCGATTTGAGACGGACAGTGGCGAGCGACATGGGCAGGACTACGTTCTCAGGATGTATCAAATGGTAGTTGTGGCGCGCACCAGGTTTGTGCAAAATGCGCAGACCCTGTGCTGTTCCGGCACAACCCCGGTGTACCTCCGACGCCGGGCCGGGGCGATCCGCGGTTTTCTTGCAGGCCGACGCATGCACCTGAAATTGCTGGAAGACTTCATCGCGCTGTCCAAGGCGTCGAGCCTGTTTCGCGCCGCGGAAAGCCGCAACGTGACCCATCCCGCCTTCGGCCGCCGGATCCGCGCGCTCGAAGAGTGGGCGGGTGTGCCGCTGGTCGAGCGCGGCACACAGCACACCCAGCTCAACGCCTCGGGCAAGGTGGTGCTGGCGGCGGCGCTCGAAGTGATGGACATCCTGAACGAGACCCGCGCCTCGCTGCAAAAGCCCGAGCAGGCCCGCGCGCGCCGCGTGCTGATCGCCTCGGGCCGCACGCTGTCGCACCTTGTGCTGCCCGGGCTCATGCTGCGGCTGCAGCAGAGCCTGCCGCCGTTCCAGACCAAAGTGATCACCACCACGCTGAACTACGGCATCGACATGCTGGTCGACGGCGAGGTCGATTTTCTGCTGTGCCATGCGCATGATCCGATCTACGAAAAAATCGACAACCCGTCGTTCAAGTATCGGCGCGTGGGGGCCGACAAACTCGTGGCCGTGAGCGCGCCGTTGGCGCCGGGCCATGCACGCTTTCAGGTGCCGCGTATCCGCACCGACCCGGCCGTGCCCTTTCTGGATTATTCCGACAGCATGTCGCTGGGCAAGATCATGCGCAGCCGCCTCAAGGGCATTTGCACGCCGGCCTTGCTCAATACCGTCTATGAGTCGGATCTGGCCGACGCCATCCTGGCGGTGGCGCGCCAGGGGCTGGGCCTGGCGTGGCTGCCTTATACCTTGGTGGAACAGGACCTGCGCGCAGGCACCCTGGTGCGCGCCGACCACGAGGTCAACGATATCGACATGGAAATCCGCCTGTACGTGGCGGCCGATAACCCGCGCGCGCTGGCTCGCCAGATCTGGTCCGAGACGGAGCGCAGCCTGGCCGTGTGAGCGCGGCGCCTCAGACGTGTGGCGCGGGCTGGTCGGCGGGGCGGTTGCGCGGCGTGCGCATCACGAGACCCGCGGCAAGCGCGGCCGCCAGGGCAGCCGCCGCGCCCACCGCGAAGGCGAGCCGGTAGCCGCCGGTGAGCGCAGTGGCGGGCAGTGCGCCTGCCGCGGCTAGGGCGGCGCTGCGTGCGCCGGCCAGCGCGGCCAGCAACGCCAGCCCCAGCGCGCCGCCCATCATGAAGGCGGTGTTCACCACGCCCGACGCCAGGCCCGCGTCGGCCGGTTCGACATCGCTCATGGCCGCGAGCAGGATGGGATTGAGCGCAATGCCCGCACCGATGCCGAGCAGCGCCATCCCCGGCATCACGTCGATCCAGAATCCGCCCGCCTCCGGCACGCGGGCAAACCAGGCGAGCCCGAGCGCGGCGAGGAGCAGCCCGCCGGCCAGGGGGGCGCGGATGCCGAAGCGCATGACGAGCCGCGCCGACCCGCCCAACGAGAAGAGCGCCATGATGAGGTTCGCCGGCAGGAACGCCAGGCCGACCTGCATCGGGCTGTAGCCGAGCACGACCTGCATGTAGAGCGCCGAGATGAAGAACCAGGCGAAGAGCGCCGCCGCCCAGAGCACGCCCACCACGTTGGCGGTGGCCACGTTGCGCAGGCGAAAGAGGCTCAGCGGCATCAGCGGTTCGCGCACGCGGGCCTCGATCGCGATAAAGGCCGCCAGCAGCACGGCTGCCACGCCGAGCAACGAGAGCGTGGCCCGGCTGGTCCAGCCCGCCTCGTTGCCGTTCACTACGGCGTACACGGCCAGCATCAGCGCGGCGGTGATCGTGCTGGCGCCGGCCAGGTCGAGGCGCGGGCGGGCGCCGTGCGCTGTATGCGCGGGCAGCAGCGCCACGCATAGCGCATAGACCAGCACCCCGATCGGCAGATTCACCAGAAAGATCCAGTGCCAGCTCAGCGCCCCGGTGAGCACGCCGCCCAGCAGCACGCCGATGCTGCCGCCGCCCGCGCACACGAAGCCATACACGCCCATCGCCCGAGCCCGGTCGGCGGGCGTGGTGAAGAGCGTCATGATGAGCGAGAGCGACACCGCCGACACGACCGCGCCGCCCACGCCCTGCAGGGCCCGGGCCGCGACGAGAAGCGTGCGCGTATGCGCCATGCCGCAGGCGAGCGAGGCCAGCGTGAACAGGACCAGGCCGGCGAGAAACATGCGCCGGTGGCCGAACAGATCGCCCAGGCGCCCGCCCAGTAACAGGCAGCCGCCGAAGGTCAGCATGTAGGCGTTGATGACCCAGACCAGATTGGCTTCGTCGAAGCCCAGATCGGCCTTGATCGAGGGCAGGGCGACGTTCACGATGGTCGTGTCGAGCACGATCATCAGCACTCCGAGGCATAGCACCATCAGCGCCAGCCAGCGGCGGCGCTCCGTCATCGCGAGATTCATGGGGTCAGGACATCGCCCCGCCGTTGATCAGCCACGAGGTGCCGTACTGGTCGACCACCATCCCGAATGTTTCAGCCCAGAAGGTGCGCTGCATGGGCATGACCACCTTGCCTTTGTCGGCAAGTGCCTGGAACACGCGCTGCGCATCCGATACCGTCGGGTAGGTGAGCGCCAGCGACACGCCTTTCTGTCCCTCATAGGGGCCGCCACAGGCCTCGCCCGCGGCATCCGACGCCATCAGTGTCTGGCCGTCCAGGTCGAGGCAGGCATGTAGCACGCGGTCGTGAAATGCGACCGGAATGGCTGCCTGCATCTCGGGCGGACCTTCGCCGTAGGTCATGAGTGCGGCGAGTTTGCCGCCCAGGACGCGTTCATAGAAACGCATGGCCTGGGCACAATCGCCGTCGAAAGACAAATAGGGAGAAATCTGGGGCATGGTCGTCTCCTCGCCCGCCGGGCCGGGCATCGTGTCATCATAGGCCGATGCGTACCATTGCACTCTTTCCTTTGAGCAACGCCTTGTTTCCCGCCGGGGTCCTGCACCTGCGGGTGTTCGAGGTGCGCTATCTCGACATGGTGCGGCGCTGCCAGCAAGACGGCGAGCCCTTCGGCGTCGTGGCGCTCCTGGCGGGCCAGGAGGTGCGCACGCCCGAGGGCATCGAGGTGCTGGCGCCCGTCGGCACCTACGCCCGCATCGATCGTTGCGAGGCCGTCACGCCGACGCTGCTCGCGCTCAGTTGCACCGGGCTGGGCCGCTTCCAGCTGGGCGATACCCAGCGAGGGCAGTATGGGCTTTGGCAGGGCGAGGCCAGCGACATCGGCGATGATCCGGTAGCGCCCATCCCGGAGGCGCTGCAGGGCGTGGCCGATATGCTGGGTGCCCTGATTGCCGACGCCCAGCGCCGTGGCGCCGACGATCTGCCGGTGGGTGCGCCTTACCGGCTCGACGAGGCGGGCTGGGTTGCGGATCGTTGGTGCGAGTTGCTGCCCCTGCCCATCGCCATGAAGGCGCGCCTGCTGGCCCTGACCGATCCGGTCGCCCGGCTGCACGAGGTCCGCGACGCGCTCATCGAGGGCGGGCTCCTCTGAGCCTTAGGCGGGTTATGCTGCCGCCCATGAATATCGTCATCAATGAAGAGCTGCGGCTCTATATCGATCCGCTCACGCCCGACGAGCACGCCGCGCTCGAGCGCAGTCTGCTGGCCGAAGGCTGCCGCGACGCGCTGGTGTTGTGGGGCGATCTGCTGGTCGACGGCCACAATCGCTACGCCATCTGCCAGAAACACGGCATTCCGTTCCAGACGATCCAGCACGAGAAGTTCACGTCACTCGACGATGTCCGGCTCTGGATGATCGAGAATCACCTGGGCCGGCGCAGCGTGTCGGACTATCAGCGGGGCGTGCTTGCCCTGCGCAAAAAAGAGATCCTGCAAGCGCGCACTCCCGCGGCGCCGGCGGGCGACGCCACCGGTGAGGGCGGCCCGGCCGACACCCCGGCCGCCGCGATGCCGAGCCGCCAGGCGCTCGCGCGCGAGGCCCGGGTGAGCAGTAATACCCTGACCCAGATCGATCGCATCAGGCAGCAGGCCGCACCGGAGCTGGTCGAGGCCGTGCGGGCGGGTGAGGTGTCGATCAATGCGGCGGCGGCGGTCGCGACCTTGCCGGTCGAACGCCAGAAGCAGGCGGTGCAGGGTGGCCGCAAAGAATTGCGGATGACCGCGCGTGAGGTACGCCAGACCGTGCAGGCCGAGCGCTTGCGGGCCCGGCGCGATGTGCGCGGCGAGACGGAGCCCGGGGCTTCGGCCGAGGGCGATCCGCCTTTCGATCCGGATGGCTCGACCCCGGTCATCACCGACTATCCGGCCGAGGTGGCGCGCCTGAACAAGGTGATCCAGCGCCTGACGGAAGAGCGCGACGGTCTCAAGCAGCGTGTGATGCACCTGACGGTGGCGCTGGCCGAGGCGCGCAACAAGACCTGAAAGCGCGCCCGCCAAGGACCCGGGGTCGGCCGTCTTCGGCGACCGCCTCCTCACGCAGGCCAGCAAACTTTTCGCGGGCCGCCCGCGTCGCAAAAAAGAAACCCGGCGTTGGCCGGGTTTCTTTTTTTGGCGGAGATCGATCAGCCGCAGCGGATGGCGCTGATCTTGCCTTGCCCGTCGACGATGATGTTGACGCGCGTGGCGTTGTACTCGAGGGTCATGACCTGGCCGGGCTTCAGCACTCGCACCGTGTCCGACGAGGCACTGCTCTTGACCTTCTGGGCGGCCGAGTCGTTGAACGTCTGGCCGAGCAGGTTTTGCGCGGGCTGGGCGTCGCAGCTGCGGCCGCTGCCCGGCATCGCGCCCGCGCTGGGCTGGGTCGCGGAGGGAGCCACGTCCGCCGAGGGCGAGGCGCCCGTGCTGCCGCTCGAGCTCGAGCCCGATCCGCCGGGCGAGGCGCACGCGGTAAGGCCGGCGAGCAGGGCGAGGGGGATGAATTTCCAGATCATGCGGACTCCTTCGATCGAACGGGTAAAGACGGCCTATAGTAGCGCGCCCCGGGCGGTTGCGGCACGGCCGCGTGCGGGCCGCGAAGCACGCCATCGCGCCTTGTGCGCGCCGGGCTATTCGGCGCTGCCGTTGCTCTTGGCGCGCTTGTTCGCGCTCTTGGCGGTCTTGGTGGCACGCTTGCGTGCGGGTTTGGCCGGTGCCTCGATCACTTCGACCGGTTTGACGCTCACCCAATATGAATTTCCGGCTTGCTGCAGCAGCAGTTCCGGAAAGTTGCGCAGCATGTCGACCAGGCCGGAGTAGCCGAACGTCTTGGGCGAGAACGCAGGGTCGGTGCGCTTGAGGTATTGGCCCAGTTCGCCCACGCCCACGCGGCCTTCCGAGGTGTCGCCCGCCAGCAGTGCCACTGCGGCCACCATGGCCTTGGCCGGACGCGGCGCGCGGCGCGAGCTCGCCCGACCGGCGCTGGCGTGTTCGACGGGCTCGGGCGGCGTCCATTCGAAGAACTGGTCGCTGGCATTGCGCAGCGCGTCGGGCGTCTTGGCCTCGCCCACGATGCACACGGTGGCGCCGCGTTCGCGCAGCTTGCGGCACAGATAGGCGAAGTCCGAGTCGCTGGTGACCAGGCAGAACGTGTCGGCGCGGTTGTCGAACATCGCCTCGAAGGCGTCGAGTGCCAGTGCGATGTCGGCGGTGTTCTTGCCGGCGGCATACTGATACTGCAGGCAGGGCGTGAAGGCCAGGCGCACCAGCGCTTCCTGCCACTTATTGGCCAGGGTGCTGTGATTGCCGTAGCCCCGGCGCAGGACCACGCGGCCGAACTGCGCAACCACGCGCAGCGCGTACTCGAGGATCTCGGGCGTGGTGTTGTCGCAATCGACCAGAACGGCGACGCGGCTCTCGTGGGGTTCGGGGGTCAGGGGCATGGCGGCTCCGGTGAGGGCTCCGGGCGCGTGGCGTCCGGAACCCTGGCAAAACGACAGTCGCGAACTTAGCTGTTGGCGGCGCGCTCGCGGCGGGCGCGCACGGCGCGCGCCAGATCATCGAGCGCGGGCAGCGTCTGCGGCCAGCTGATGCAGGCGTCGGTGATCGACACGCCGTGTGCCAGCGGTACGCCCGGCTTGAGATCCTGGCGGCCGGCGTTGATGTTGCTCTCGATCATGATGCCCGTGATGCGCTTATCGCCGCCGGCAATCTGCTCGGCCAGCTCACGCGCCACGTCGATCTGGCGATCGTGCGATTTGTTGGAATTGGCGTGCGAGCAGTCGACCATGACCTGTTCTCGCTGGCCGGCGCGGGCGAGCGCGGCGCAACAGGCATCGATGCTGGCGGCGTCGTAGTTGGGGCCCTGCTTGCCACCGCGCAGGATCACGTGCGTGTCGATGTTGCCGCGGGTCTCGAAAATCGCGGCCATGCCCATCTTGGTCATGCCCATGAACGCGTGCTTGGCGGCGGCGGCCACCATCGCGTCGGCGGCGATCTGGATGCCGCCGTCGGTGCCGTTCTTGAAGCCCAGCGGGCAGCTCAGGCCCGATGCGAGCTGGCGATGGCTCGGGCTCTCGGTCGTGCGCGCGCCGATCGCGCCCCACGCCACCAGGTCGGCGATGAACTGCGGGCTGAGCAGGTCGAGGAACTCGGTGGCGATGGGCAGGCCCAGGCCGGAGATCTCGAGCAGCAGGCGGCGCGCGCGGCGCAGGCCTTCGTTGATGGCGAAGCTGCCATCGAGGTACGGATCGTTGATGTAGCCTTTCCAGCCCACGGTGGTGCGGGGCTTCTCGAAATACACGCGCATGACCACCAGCAGGTCGTCGCTCAGGGCGTCGGCCGTCTGCTTGAGCTGGCGCGCGTATTCCATGGCCTGGGCATGATCATGAATGGAGCAGGGGCCCACCACGACGATCAGGCGATCGTCGCGGCCGTGCAGCACGTCGGCGATGCGGGCGCGGCTGGTCTCGACCAGGTCCTGCACCGGCTGCGGCGTGGGCAGCTCGTCTTGCAACAGCGCCGGCGAAATCAGCGGACGCACCGCGCCGATGCGCGTGTCGTCGATGCGGGTGGTGTCGTGGGTGGAATCGGCAAGACCGACTTCGCGGTCGTGCAGGGGGTCATCGATACGGGTCAAAGCAATCTCCGGGCGCAGTGCGCGCATCCCGGGGATTATCGCACTTTGGCAACGGGGGACGCATTCGGACGGGGGGCGAGGCGGGCGCGCGCGCTGGCGGCCGGGCCCCGGCCACGCGCCCGCGGCACGCAAGGATCAGCGGCGGGCGTCGAGCGCCATGCGCACGGCCAGCGCACCCAGAAGGCTGCCCATGATCATGCGCTGGGCCACCATCCAGGCCGGGCTGCGCACGAAAAACGCCGAAACCCAGCCCGCGGCCAGCACGATCATGGCGTTGAAGGTGACGCTGATCGCGGCCTGCGTGAAGCCCAGGATGAGCGATTGCGCCAGCACATGACCGTGCGAGGGATCGATGAATTGCGGCAGCAGCGAGAGATACAGCACCGCGATCTTGGGGTTGAGCAGGCTGGTCAGCAGCCCCATCGAGAACAGGCGGCGCGGCGAGCTGACCGGCAACTGGCGCACCTCGAAGGGCGACCGGCCGCCGGGGCGCAGCGCCTGCCAGGCGAGATACATCAGGTAGATCGCGCCGCCGATGCAGAGCGCCTCGTAGGCATAGGGCACCGCCATCAGGAGGGCGGTGATGCCCAGCGCGGCGCAGAGCACGAAGAACATCAGGCCCAGCGCCACGCCGGCCAGCGAAATCAACCCGGCGCGCCGGCCCTGGGAGAGCGATCGCGAAATCAGGTAGACCATGTTGGGCCCTGGCGTGAGGACCATGCCGATGCAGATCAGGACAAAGCCGAGAAAACTTCCGAGGTCGAACATGGTTGCACACGCAGGGTGACGGGATGGGCGCACCGGCAAAGCGCGGTGCGAGGGCGCAAGGCAGATTAATCCATATCTGTTCCGGAACAGCGAAATTTCGTTGGCAGGTTGCGGAGGCGGGCTTCGGTGCGGCGTCACGCGCAACCGGGTGGAAAGGCCGGCGGGGCACGGCTTGCCGCCGCCCCGGGAATGCTGAATGCTAGGGCAGACGTACGTCCATCATCGGAGACGACATGGTCACGACCCGTAAAACGCCATCGAGCGCGTCACGCGCCACCCCCGCCGCGCGCCAGGCCACCGTACGTGTGGGTATCGGCGGCTGGACCTTTCCGCCCTGGCGCGATGGCGTGTTCTATCCGGCCGACCTGCCGCAATCGCGCGAGCTCGAATATGCCGCCAGCAAGCTCACCGCGATCGAGGTCAATGGCACGTTCTATGGTTCGCAGAAGCCCGCCACGTTTGCCGCCTGGGCGGCGCAGGTACCGGACGATTTCATCTTCAGCCTGAAGGCGCCGCGCTATGCCACGCACCGGCGCAACCTGGGCGAGGCCGGTGAGTCCGTGCAGCGCTTCATGGACAGCGGAATTGCGGAACTTGGCGGCAAGCTCGGTCCGCTGCTGTGGCAGTTGCCTCCCACCAAGGCGTTCGACGCGCAAGAGCTCGAAGCTTTCTTCGCCCTGCTGCCCGAACAGGTGCAGGGCCGCGAACTGTCGCATGTGCTGGACGCGCGCCATCCGAGCTTTGCCTGTGGCGCCTATGTGCGGCTGGCGCGCAAGCACGGCATCGCGACCGTGTTTACCGACAGCCCCGACTATCCGAACATCGCCGATCGCACGTCGGACATCGTGTATGCGCGGCTGATGCAGTCGAGCGAGCGCTATGCCAATGGCTACGCGCCCGCGGCACTGGCGCAGTGGCAGGAGCGGGTGCTCGGATGGGCACGCGGCGAGGCACCCGCCGATTTGGCCCGCGTGGTGCCGACGGCGCCGCGCGGCCGCGTGCGGCAGGTGTTCGTCTACTTCATCAATGGCGACAAGGCCCGCGCACCGCGTGCCGCGCAGGCCCTGCTGGGGCGGCTGCGCGGCTGATGGCGACGGGCCGGGCCCAGGCCCGGGGCTGGGCATGGTTCAAGACCCCCGGGCGCAGGGCAGCCTGGCAAGAGAATCCGGCGCGGGCCTCGAACAAGGCCGCGCCGGCGCCGCGCTTCAGCCCGCGACGGGCGTGCGCATGGTCACGAACTCTTCGGCCGCCGTGGGGTGGATGCCGATCGTGTCATCGAACACCGCCTTGGTGGCGCCGGCCTTGATCGCCACGGCCAGGCCCTGCACGATCTCGCCCGCCTCGGGGCCCACCATGTGGCAGCCGAGCACGCGGTCGGTGTCGGCATCGACCACCAGCTTCATCAGGGTTTTTTCCTGCGAATCGGTGAGCGTGAGCTTCATCGGCCGGAAGCGGCTCTCGAACAGCTTGACACGATGGCCTTGTTCGGCGGCCTGCTCGGCGGTGAGGCCTACCGTGCCGATGTTGGGCAGGCTGAACACGGCCGTCGGAATATGCGTGTAGTCGACCTTGCGGTATTCCTCGGGCTTGAACAGACGGCGGGCCACGGCCATGCCTTCGGCCAGTGCCACGGGGGTGAGCGGCACGCGCCCGATCACATCGCCGATGGCGAGGATCGAGGGTTCCGTCGTGCGGTACTCATCATCGACCTTGATAAAACCGTTTTCGTCGCGTTCGACGCCGGTGTTTTCCAGCCCGAGGTTGTCCGTCATGGCGCGGCGGCCGGTGGCGTAGAACACGCAGTCCGCCTCGATCACGGATCCGTCGGACAGCGTGGCCGCCAGCGTGCCGTCGGGCAGCTTGTCGATGCGCGAGATGTCGCTCTGGAAGCGCAGCGTCATGCCCTTTTTCTGCAGCTCGTCGCGCAGGTGCTCGCGCACCGAGCCGTCGAAACCACGCAGGAACAGTTCGCGGCGGTAGATCAGCGTGGTTTGCGCACCCAGGCCATTGAAGATGGACGCAAACTCGACGGCGATGTAGCCGCCGCCCACCACGAGCACGCGGCGAGGCAGTTGCTTCAGGAAGAAGGCCTCGTTCGACGTGATCGCGTACTCCTTGCCGGGGATCTCCGGCACGAACGGCCAGGAGCCGGTGGCGACCAGGATGTGCGCGGCGCTGTACTGGCGGCCGTTCACCTCTACCGTGTGGGCATCGAGGATGCGTGCGTGGCCCTCGTGCAGCGTCACGCCACTATTGACCAGCAGGTTGCGGTAGATGCCGTTCAGGCGCTCGATTTCGCGATTCTTGTTCTGGATCAGCGTGTGCCAGTCGAAGCCGGGATGCCCCGGCGTCCAGCCATAGCCGGTGGCCAGTTCGAAGTCTTCGCGGTAGTGGGCGCCATAGACCAGCAGCTTCTTGGGCACGCAGCCCACATTGACGCAGGTGCCGCCGAGATAGCGGCTTTCGGCCACGGCGACACGCGCGCCATAGCCGGCGGCAAAGCGTGCCGAACGCACGCCGCCCGAGCCCGCACCAATTACATACAGATCGAAATCAAAAGCCATGAATACGGTTCCTTGCGTAGCCTGGGCCGCCGCGGAGCGCACCGCGCCTGGGCGCGGGCCGTGGCGGGGCGGCCGGAATGAACGGATCGGGCTCTATTAAACCCGAGACTGCGCGATGCCGCCCGGCTTGCCCCCTGACGGCAATGGGATATAAAGAGGGAATTCAGAATTCGGGGCCGTGTCCCCATTGGCGTATCCATGCAGGACGATAGTTTTTTCTCTTCAGCCGGCGCGATGCTGGGCGGCGTGATCCGCGCCATTGTCGATGGGCTGCGTTGGCTGTTCGGCGGGCTGGGCGGCGCCTTGTCGGATTTCTTCAATGGCCTGGCGCAAGCCATGGGCATGAACGCCAGCATCTTCAATTTCGCGCTGCTATTGCTGGGCCTGTTGTTCGTGTGGGCGGCGATCAAGGCGTTTCTGGGCCGCTCGATTTTCAGCGGCATCTTTTGGTTGTTGCTCGCGATGTTGCTGCTCGGCGCATTGATCGGAGGCTGAGCGATGTCGTATTACGGGCTGTTGGCCGACGCCGTCGTGCTGTTTCATGGGCTTTTCGTGCTGTTTGCCGTGCTGGGCGGGCTGCTGCTCGCCCGTTGGCCCGGGCTGATCTGGCTGCACTTGCCGGCCATCGCCTGGGCCGTGGGCATCACGGTGACAGGCGGCATCTGTCCGCTCACGCCGCTCGAGAACGAACTGCGCTGGCGTGCCGGCCAGGAAGGCTACGAGGGCGGCTTTATTGCCCATTACGTGTGGTCGCTGCTGTATCCCGCGGGCCTCACGCGTACCGTGCAGGCCGGCCTGGGTCTGGCGGCCATGAGCCTCAATCTGTTTGTCTATGCGCGCTGGTGGCGCCGCCGCCGCGCCGCGCAGGCCCTCGGCTGATCCCGCCGCCTTACGCTGCCGCGCGCCTTGCTTCGCGCGCGAGCTGTGCCAGCCGCGTCACGATGGCATCGAAGCGCTCGGCCGAGGTATTGCCGTAGCCCAGCACCAGGCCGTTGTCGCGGGCGTCTGGCGCGAGTGCGAACGCCGATAGCGCGGCGGGTGCGATCCCATGTGGCGCCGCCGCCGCCACGATGGCCCGATCCGGATACTGGGCGGGCAGCCGCAGCGTCAGGTGCAGGCCGCAATGGCCGCCCTCGAGTTCGTGCGGCAGGTCAAAATGCCGCGCCAGCGCGGCACGCAACGCCGCCTGGCGTTCGCGATAGAGCCTGCGCATGCGGCCCAGATGGCGGCTGAACTGGCCGCTCTCGATGAAGTCGGCCAGTGCCAGCTGCTCGTGGCGATGGCCGCCGCGCAGCAACTCGCCCAGCGGTGCGGCCACGGCGGGTGCCAGCGCCCGCGGCAGCACCAGAAAGCCGATCCGCAGCGAAGGAAACATGGTCTTGGAGAACGTACCCACGTACAGCACCGGCGCGGCGTCGACCAGGCCCTGCATGGCGGCAATCGGCTCGCCGTGATGACGGAACTCGCTGTCGTAGTCGTCTTCGATGATCCATGCCCCGTGATTGCGCGCCAACGCGATCAGCTCGAGCCGCCTCGCCGCGGAGAGTACGGCGCCAGTCGGGTACTGGTGCGAGGGCGTGGCGTAGATGAGGCGGGGCGGCCGGGTGCGCCAATCCTCGGCGCTCGCGGCCAGCCCTTCGGGCCCGACCCGGATCGGCACCATGCGCAGGTCGCCTGCCGCAAACGCGGTCTTGGCGCCGCGATAGCCGGGTTCCTCGACCCACGCGGTATCGCCGGGATTCGATAGCAGTTTCACGCACAGCGTGAGCGCCTCCTGGGCGCCCTCGGTGATCACGATCTGCGTGGCATCGCAGCGTACCCCGCGGGCGAGGCCGAGATAGCGGGCGATGGCGGTGCGCAGCGCCGGTTCGCCAGCGGGGTCGCCATAGCCCAGCGCCGCGGCGCCGCTGCCACGCACCGCGCGCTCCAACGCGCCTCGCCAGGCCGCCTGCGGGAAGTGGTTGAGCGCGGGCGTGCCCGGTCGAAGGGCCTGATGCACGTCGTGGCGTGGCGGATTCGGCACGATGTGGGCGAGCCGGGCGGAGAGCGCGGGAAGCGCCGCGGCCGGCGCCTGGCTGGAGGCGTGGGCCGGCCGCGCCAGCGTGGCGACGCGCGTGCCTTGGCGATCGGCGAGCACATAACCTTCGGCGGCCAGATGGTCATAGGCGATGGTGACCGTATTGCGTGAAATACCGAGGGACTCGGCGAGCGCGCGCGAGGCCGGCAGGCGTGTGCCCGGCGCCAGCCGGCCGGTGAGGATCGCCTGGCGAAGACGCTGCTGCAGTTGCCGCTGCAACGACACGGGCTGGCCCGCCGTGGCGGGATCGTCCAGCGGGGCGTCGAGCAGATCCAGGGCGCAGGCGGCGGTGGCGGAGTCGGACATGGCGATCACGCGGAGAAGCGTGGCTCCATCAGGTTGGGTTGGCGTGGTCTTTTTATCATGCCACGAACCACGCTACCGTAGCAGCTGGCCCGGTCGTGTCGACCGCGGCGCCGCCGCCCTGACGAGGAAAAACATGTCTTCGGTGCTCAACCCCTTTGGCCAACCCATCGGCGAACCCTTGCCCGGCTGGACTGCCCGGCCTGTCCCGCCGCGCACGCCGATCGAAGGCCGCTATTGCCGGCTCGAGCCGCTCGACGCGGCGCGGCATGCCGCCGAGCTGCACGCCGCTTATTCACAGGCCGCCGACGCGCGCGACTGGACGTATCTTTCGGTCGGACCGTTCGAAGACGCGGCGCGTTACCGGGATTTTGCCGAGCGCGCCGCCGCGAGCAACGATCCGCTGCATCACACGGTGATCGACCTGGCGACGGGCCGTGCCGTGGGCACGCTCGCGCTGATGCGCATCGATCCGCCCGCGGGCGTGATCGAGGTGGGGTTCGTGACGTACTCGCCGCTGCTGCAGCGTTCGCGCGCCTCGACCGAGGCGCAGTACCTGCTGATGCGGCGCGCCTTCGATGAACTCGGCTATCGCCGCTACGAGTGGAAATGCGACAGCCTGAACGCGCCGTCGCGCCGTGCCGCCGAGCGCCTGGGATTCGAATACGAAGGGCTGTTTCGCCAGGCCACGGTGTACAAGGGCCGCAGCCGCGACACGGCATGGTTCTCGATCCTGGATTCAGAGTGGCCGGCCGTGAAAGCGGGCTTCGAGGCCTGGCTCGCGCCGTCGAATTTCGACGCCGAAGGCAATCAGCGGCAGTCGCTCGCGGCCCTGCGCGCGGCGCATCGCGCAGCGGCCTGACGGGCCACACGGAACACAGGGGCAAGTCAAGGCGCCCAGGGTCACCTGGGCGACCGCCGCTTATCTTGGGCGCAGCCGCGCCCATTGTTCCTGGATCAGGCCGGCCGCGCTCACGAGCGTGATGCCGGCGAGCACCAGTACCGCGCCCGCCGCGAAGCTCGCGTCCAGCGGCTCATCGAGAATCCACACGCCAAAGCCCACGCCGAACAGAGGCGTGAGAAACGACAGGATCGACAGCCGCGATGCGAGGTACCGGCGCAGCAGCCAGAACCAGGTCAGATAGCTGGTGAGCGCCACCACCACGCATTGGAACAGCACGACCACCACGGCCTGCGCGGTCCAGTTGGGCGGCGAGGCCGGTCCGGCGGCCCAGAATGCGGGCAATATGATGCCGGCCACCAGCATCTGATAGAAGAGCGTTTTGGCCGCGGGCGCCTCGGACAGGCGCGAGCGGCGGATGGCCACCGTGGTCATGCCCCAGGCCGCGCCGGCCAGCAGGCCCAGGAAATCGCCCAGCAACATGTTGGGCGCGGCGGCCGTCGCGGCCGGTACGCCCTTGCCCAGAAAGGCCAGTGCGATGCCGCCGAAGGCCACGGCCACCCCCACCCATTGCAGAGGACGCAAGCGCTCGTCGGGCACGAGCACGTGCAGGCCGAGCGCGGCGAAGATCGGCGCGGTGTAGAGAAACACCGACATATGCGAGGCCGTGGTGTAGTTCAGGCCTAGCGCGACGAGCACGAACTCGGCGGCGAAGAGCGCACCCACGAAGAGGCCCGCGGGCAGCGTGCCGTCGCGTAGCTCGGCCAGCCCGCGCCGGTGCAGCACATACACGCCCAGCACCACGGCCGCGAACGCCGACCGCAGGCCGATCTGCAGCATGGGCGACACATCCGCCGCGATGAGCTTGATGGCGATCTGCTGAAAGCCCCAGCAGATGCACAGCATCAGCATCACGCTGGTGGCGAAGGTGTCCAGCGGCAGGCGCTTGGCCGCACCCGCGGCGGGCAGGGCGGCCGGGCTGGCGCGGCTCACGGCAGTTCCGCCGGATAGCTGTCGAAGGCCAGACCGATCTGTTGGCGCAGGTCCCAGTCGGCCAATTGCGCGCTCACCGGACCGTAGAATGCGCCGTCGCGCACGACATAGATCGCGGGGAGGTGGAACACCTCATAGCGCTGGACCAGGCCGCCGTTGTGGCCGGCATCGATCCAGCACAACCGGTCGACCGGCAGCTCGAACTCGGGCAGGCGCTCGCGGGCGACGCGGCAGTTGGGGCAGGTCTTGCTGTGAAAGACGAGCAGCGAGACGCCGGGAGCGTCCAGCAGAAAGCGGTCGGCGGTGCCGTCGTCGAGTTCGATCTGTTCCATGGTGTCCATCGCAAGGTAGCCGTGAGCATACCGAAGCCTGCGCGGTGCCGCGGGCCCGGCCGGGGCGCCAGCAGGGTTATCGGTCAGCCGGCAGCGTCGCGTCGAGGTCGAGCAGCGTCTGGTAGAGCACGCGCGTGCCGTCCAGAAGCTGCGCGGGCTCGATCCATTCCTCAGGGCAGTGGCTGCGGCCGTTCAGGCACGGGATGAAGATCATGCCGATGGGTCCGCTGGGCGCCATGTAAACCGCATCGTGCCCGGCGCCGCTGGGCAGCCGCATGTGCGCGTAGCCCAGGGCGTTGGCGGCGCGTTCGACAGCCTCCATCACGACCGGCTGGCAATCGGTGGGGCGCGCGCGGCTGAGCGCGCTCATGGAGGCCGACAGGCGCAGCGTGGTGAGATCCGCCTGGACCTCGGCCAGCACCTGCTCGGGGAATTGTTCGAGCACGGCATCGCTGTCGCTGCGCACTTCGAGCACCATCTCCACTTTGCCCGGCACGGCGTTGGGCACGTTGGGCGTCATGGCGATGCGGCCCACGGTGGCCACCACGTAATGCGGATTGCCGCTGGCCTGCGAGGCCAGGCGGTGCGCGGCGTCGATCACGCGGGCCGCGCCCACCAGCGCATCGCGGCGGATGTCCATGGGCGTCGTGCCGGCATGATCCGGTTGGCCCAGCACCGTGATCGCCACGCGCCGGATGCCCACGATATTGGTGACCACGCCGATGGGCAGGCCGCGGGTTTCGAGCACCGGGCCCTGTTCGATGTGCAGCTCGACGAAGGCGGCGGTGCTGCCCGGCGGCCGCACGGCGTCTATGAGCCGGGCAGGATCGCCACCCGCGCGCGCCAGGCCCTCGGCGAGGGCTTCCCCCGATGGGTTGCGTGCGGCCAGCATATCGGCGTGCAGCACGCCGGCAAGCGCGCGGCTGCCCACGCACGAAATGCCGTAATCGCTCGGCTCTTCTGACAAGAAGTCGATCACCTCCAGCGGGTGCTCGAGTTCGATGCCTTGTTCCTGCAGGGTGTGTGCCACCTCGATGCCGGCCAGTACGCCGATGATGCCATCGAAGCGTCCGCCCTCGACCACGGTGTCGCAATGCGAACCGGTGACGAGCGCCGGCGCACCGGCACGGCGGCCCTCGCGCCGGCCCACCAGATTGCCGCCTGCATCCACGTGCGTCGTCAGTCCCGCGGCCTCGAATTGCGCGCGCAACCATTCGCGGCTCTCGGCCCAGAGCGGCGTGAACGCGCGGCGCGTCCAGGGTTGGTCGGGCAACGTGAAGCGCGATAGGGCGTCGACGCGCGACCAAAGGCGGTCGGCGTTCAGGGGGGGCTGGGGCAGGGACATGAGGCGCGATGCGAACAAGAGAAATGCAGCGGCGGCACGCGAGGCGCGCGCCGTGGCGGTGGCTTTGGGAACCGGCCGATTATGTCATAGCGTCCATGCTGCACTGCGGGCATAAATGGCGCAGGGGTTAACCCGTAGCAAGAGACGTGACTAGGGGTAAAGGCGGTTTGACCGGTCGGGGACGGCAAGTAATATCGGTCCTGATCGCCCGGCGGCCTTGGCCGCCGGGCCGGCTTTTTTGCAATGCCCCACAGCGGCGCGCGCCCGACGGATTCTGGCTGGCGCGCGGCTCCGCTTTCGCAACCCACTACCGGAGACTTCTTCCATGAATCATGCTTCCGAGGCCGCGGCGATCGCGCTCAACGTGCCCGCTTATGTCAAACATCCGCGCCTGATCGAATGGGTGCACGGCGTGGTCGCGCACACGCAGCCGGATCAGGTTGTCTGGTGCGATGGTTCGCAGGAAGAGTACGACCGCCTGTGCGAGCAGATGGTCGAGGCCGGCACGATGCAGCGCCTGAACCCCGCCAAGCGCCCGAACTCGTACCTGGCCTGGTCGGATCCTTCGGACGTGGCGCGCGTCGAAGACCGCACCTTCATCTGTTCGGCGCGTGAAGAAGACGCCGGCCCCACCAACAACTGGGCCGAGCCCGCCGAAATGCGTGACACGCTCGACGACCTGTTCGCCGGCTCGATGCGCGGCCGCACGCTCTACGTGGTGCCGTTCTCGATGGGCCCGCTGGGTTCGCCGATCGCGCACATCGGCGTCGAGCTCTCCGATAGCCCGTACGTGGCTGTCAACATGCGCATCATGACGCGCATGGGCAAGGCCGTGTACGACGTGCTGGGCACCGATGGCGAGTTCGTGCCGTGCGTGCATAGCGTGGGCAAGCCGCTGGCCCAGGGCGAGGCCGACGTGGCCTGGCCCTGCAACCCCACCAAGTACATCGTGCACTTCCCCGAAACGCGCGAGATCTGGAGCTACGGTTCGGGCTACGGCGGCAACGCGCTGCTGGGCAAGAAGTGCTTCGCGCTGCGCATCGCATCGACCATGGGCCGCGACCAGGGCTGGCTCGCCGAACACATGCTGATCCTGGGCGTGACCTCGCCCAAGGGCGAGAAGCGACACATCGCCGCGGCCTTCCCGTCGGCCTGCGGCAAGACCAACTTCGCCATGCTGATCCCGCCGCAAGGCATGGACGGCTGGAAGGTCAGCACGGTGGGCGACGACATCGCCTGGATCAAGCCGGGCCCCGACGGCAAGCTCTACGCCATCAACCCCGAGGCGGGTTACTTCGGCGTAGCGCCGGGCACCAGCGAGAAAACCAATCCCAACGCCATGGCCACGCTCAAGGCAAATGTGATCTTCACCAACGTGGCCCGCACCGATGACGGCGACGTCTGGTGGGAAGGCATGACCGACACGCCGCCGGCCCATCTCACCGACTGGCAGGGCCAGGACTGGACGCCCGAGATCGCGAGCAAGACCGGCCGCAAGGCCGCGCACCCCAACGCGCGCTTCACGGCGCCGGCCTCGCAATGCCCCTCGATCGACCCCGCCTGGGAAGATCCGAAGGGCGTGGCCATCGACGCCTTCATCTTCGGCGGCCGGCGCTCCAACACGGTGCCGCTGGTGACGGAGGCGCGCAACTGGGTCGAGGGCGTGTATATGGCCGCCACGATGGGCTCCGAGACCACCGCCGCGGCCGCCGGCCAGCAAGGTGTGGTGCGGCGCGACCCGTTCGCCATGCTGCCGTTCTGCGGCTACAACATGAGCGACTACTTCGCCCACTGGCTGCGCCTGGGCAAGCGCCTGCAGGATGCTGGCGCCGTGTTGCCGCGCATCTATTGCGTCAACTGGTTCCGCAAGGGTCCCGACGGCAAATTCGTCTGGCCCGGTTTCGGCGAAAACATGCGCGTGCTGAAGTGGATCCTGGGCCGCCTCGAAGGCAGCGCCAATGGCGCCGATCAGGTGTTCGGCATTTCGCCCAACTACGGCGACATCGACTGGACCGGCCTGGAGTTCAGCCCGGACGCGTTCCAGCAGGTGATCTCCGTCGACGGCCCGGCCTGGCGCGATGAGCTGGCGCTGCACGCCGAGCTGTTCGATCAGCTGTCGCAGGGCCTGCCCAAGGAACTGCCGCACACCAAGACCGAGATCGAGCGCCGCCTGGCGGCCTGATCTCGCTGACGTGGCCCGCTCGGCGGGCCGCGTTGTTGGGCCCCCAACGGCCGCCCGGCTTTGCCCGGCGGCCGTTGTACATTGCAGTCATGACCGATTCCTCTTCCGACCTCAGCCGCGCGAGCGCCGACACCCTGGCTGATTACGCCTCGAACGCGGTGTCGTTCGAAGCGGGCACGCGCGACCATGATGTAAGCCAGAACATCGATGCGCTGCTGCGCCATCTGCCGGCCGGCCGCGCACTCGATATCCTCGATTTCGGTTGTGGCCCTGGCCGGGACCTGCGCGCGTTTGCCGCGCGCGGCCATCGTCCCACCGGCCTCGATGGCGTACCCGAGTTCGCCGAGATGGCGCGCGCCGCGGGCGCCGGGCCCGTGCTGCTGCAGAATTTTCTCGAGCTCGATCTGCCTCGCGAGGCGTTCGATGGCATCTTCGCGAACGCCAGCCTCTTTCATGTGCCCGGCGAGGCCTTGCCGCGCGTGCTGGCGCAGTTGCACGATGCGCTGCGCGCCGGGGGCGCCTTGTTCTCCTCGAACCCGCGCGGCGCGAACCAGGAGGGATGGCTGCGCGGGCGCTACGGGGTCTGGCACGATTGGCCGCAATGGCAGGCGCTGATGATGGCTGCCGGCTTCGAGCCGCTCGAGCATTACTACCGGCCGGATGGCCTGCCGCGCGAGCAGCAGCCCTGGCTGGCCAGCGTGTGGCGCCGCCCGTGACCCTGCCGAGTGTGCAGGGCTTCGGTGCCGTGGCCGATGCGCGTGCTCGGGTGCTCGTGCTGGGCACCATGCCGGGCGTGGTGTCGCTGGCCGCGGGCCGTTATTACGCCAACCCGCGCAACGCCTTCTGGCCCATCATGGCCGAGCTCTACGGTATCGATGCCTCGGCGGACTACGAGGCGCGGCTCGCGCAGTTGCGCGGTGCCGGCGTCGCGCTCTGGGACGTGCTGGCCGAATGCGAACGCCCCGGCAGCCTGGACGCGGCCATCGTGGCCGACAGCGCGCGCGCCAATGATTTCGCGGGCTTTCTGACGGCGCATCCCGGCATTGCCCGCATCGCCTTCAACGGCGCGAAGGCCGCGGCGCTGTTCAAGCGCCACGCGCTTCCCGCGTTGGCCGATATCGGCCGCCCGCTCGACTATCTCAGCTTGCCGTCGACCAGCCCCGCGCACGCGGCGCAGCCCTTCGCGGCCAAGCTCGAGGCCTGGCGCGCGCTGGCGCGGGACTGAGACCTTGCCGCTTCAGGCGATCGCGCTGTAGATCTCGCGCGCCTGGTCCGCGGTAGCGATAGGCCGGCCCAGTGCACGGCCGCCCGTGACGGCTTGCGCCACCAGCGCGGCGTTGCCGGCGGCGATGCTGCCGTCCTGTAGCGTGAGATTGTTTTCGAAGCCCACCCGCATGTGGCCGCCGAACGATGCGGCAGAGGTCACGCAGGCGTTTTCTTCGCGGCCGAACGCGCACACCGCCCAGGGCAGCGTGAAATCGTAGGCGTTGAGGAAGGGCAGCAGATCATGCGGCGACGATTGCTGGCCGGCGCTGTAGCGGCCCAGCACGAACAGCGTGGACCAGGCGCCCGGCGGCACCAGGCCGCGCGCGCGCAGCGATTGCCACTTCTCGACGTCGGCCACGTCGTACAGGATGATCTGGGCCATGATGCGCTCGGCCGCGATCCAGGCGAAGAAGGCGGCCAACTCGCTCTCGGGCACCTCGGGCACGGCGATCTCGCGCAGGCCCATCGACACGGCGCGCGGGCGCAGCTCGCGCACCATGGCGATCTGAGCGGGCGCCTTATATACGCCCGCGGCTTCGCTGGTTACCTGCACCAGCAGGCGCTCACCCACGGCGGCGTCCACGGCCGCCAGGGCGTCGCGATAGGCCTGCACATCGAGCGAATGCTTGCCTTCGGGCGTGCGCACGTGCATGTGCATCATGGCGGCGCCGGCGTCCAGGCAGGCCTGCGCCTCGCGAGCGAGGGCGGCCGGCGTCATCGGCACGGCCGGGTGCTGCTCCGCCGTCTTGTAGGCGCCATTGGGCGCCACGCATACGATGAGCGGGGATTGCGACAACAGGGCAGGGGTGCTCATGGCTGGATCTCCGGCAGTTCGTCGTTGAGCAGGTCCAGGCCGGCGCGCAGCAGGCGGTCGTAGCGTGCGCGCTCGGCGGCGATCGTATCGGGCGTCCAGGCATAGAAGCCTTCGCCGGTCTTCATGCCATGACGGCCGTCGGCAGCGCGCTCGGTGAGGCAGCGCGCCGGATGGTCGTCGTTGCAGAACGTGGGGTACATGGTCGCGCCGGCGGCGGCATGGACATCGATGCCGGCGTGGTCACGTTGCAGCACGGGCCCCGCGGCCAGGAACCGGAAGCCGAAGCCGAAGCGCACGGCCGCGTCCACGTCTTCGGGCGTGGCGATGCCATCGTCGATCAGCTTGAACGCCTCGCGCGACAGCGCGTGCTGCAGGCGGTTGGCCAGGAAGCCGGGCAGATCACGGGCCACGCGCACCGGCACCATGCCGCAGCGGCGCATGAAGGCGATCAGCGCGTCGGCGCTTTCGGGCGCGCTGGCCTCGCACAGCACCACCTCGACCAGCGGCACCAGGTGTGCCGGCATGAAGAAATGCAGGCCCAGCATGCGGTCACGCGTTTCCAGGCCCTCGCCAATGGCGCTGATCGGGAAGCTCGAGCTGTTGCTCGCCAGGATGGCGTCGCGCGGTGCGCGCTTGACCAGCTCGGCGTAGAGCGACTGCTTGATGTCCAGGCGCTCGGGCACGCACTCGATGACCAGGCCCACATCCTGCCATTGCACGGCGTCGAGGCTGGGCGCCACGCTGACGTGGCGCGCGCAATCATCGCGGCCGATCGCGGCCAGGTTCGCCGCCACGCGCGCGGGCAACGCGGCGGCGCGCTCGGCGTGCGGTTCGATCACGGTCGTGCGGCACTGCGCCCGGGCCAGCACCACGGCCACGTCGGCGCCCATCGTGCCGCCACCCACCACCACCACATGCGCCGTGCTGGGACGCGCCAGCGGCGCGGAATCTGTCGTCTGCATTGATCGCTCCTGTCTCGATCCTCGTATTGGGCGCCAGTGTAGGGAAGGGCCGTTGATTGATGAATCAGATTTTTTTTATAGAATGATCGAATTACAAGATCAATGGCGGGAGACCTTGCGTGAAGATCAATCTCTCGATGCGTGACATCGAAACCGTGCTGGTGCTGGGCCGCACCCTCAATTTCCGCCAGGCGGCGGCGCAACTGCACCTGTCGCAGTCGGCGCTGTCCACGCAGATCCTGCGCATCGAGGAATCGCTGGCCGTGCGCCTGTTCGATCGGACGACGCGCAGCGTGCGCCTGACCGCGCCCGGCGAGGTCTTCATGCAACAGGCGGCCGCGTTGCAGGTGGCATTCCGCGAGGCGATCGCGGCCGTGAGTGGCAGCGCGAGCGCCGACCGCGGCCAGGTAGCGGTCGCGGCCCTGCCTTCGCTGGCGGCGCGGCTGCTGCCGCGCGTGCTGATGGCCTATCGCCAGTCGCATCCCGGCGTGGCGCTCAAGGTGCATGACACCCTGTCGGGCCCGGCCTTCGATCTGGTACGTGCCGGCACCGTGGACTTCGCGCTCACCGCGGCCGATCCGCAGCAGGCCGATTTGCACTATGTGCCGATGATGTCCGACAGCTTCCTGCTGCTGATCCCGGAGGGCCATGCGCTGGCGCGCTCGACGGGGCCGCTGCGATGGGCCGACACGGTGGATGCGCCGCATGTATCGATGGTGCAGCCCAGCAGTGTGCGGCAGTACACCGAATGGGCGTTTCTTCAGAACCGCATCCGTTTCCAGCCGGCCTTCGAGGCCGAGCATCTGGCCACGATCGTGGCGATGGTGGAATGCGGCTTCGGCGTGGCGGCGCTGCCGGAGATCGCGGCACGCGCCGTGGCGCACGGCAACGTGGTCGAGCGGCCGCTGGTGGGGCCGGTGGCCGAGCGTTCGATCGGACTGGTGACCTCGCGCAATCGCAGCCTGTCACCGGCTGCCCTGGCGCTGGTGGACGAACTGCGCCGTCATTTGCCGGCGCCGCCCGCGGGCAAGCGCGGCGCCGCCGCGGCCGCTCAGGCCGCGCGGCCCGAGCGCAAGCGTTCGGCGGCCAGATAGGCGTCGCGCGAGGGCAGGATGTGCTGGCGGCACAGCGCGACCAGCGCGTCGCGGTCGCCGGCACGCAGCGCCTCGATCATGGCCCAGTGTTCCTGGCGGGCGCGTTCGCGATAGCCGGCCGCGGCCAGCGTGCCGAACCGGATCGGATGCGTGCGGCGGGCATATTCTTCAATGGCCTGTTGCAGCACCGGATTATCGGTGAGGGCGAACAGCTCGCGATGGAACTGGTGATTGCAGCGAAACACATGACGCGCATCGCCCGCGGTGACCGCGGCGTCGTGCTCGCGCTGAATCTGCATCAGTGCCTCGAGCCGGGGCGGCGGCACTGGCAGCGGGATCAGCGTGGCCGCGCGCGACTCGAGCAGCTCGCGCAGCGCGTACAGCTCCATCACCTCGGCGGTGTCGAAGGCGCGGACCTCGGCGCCCACGTTGGGCCGGCGTTCGATCGCGCCGATCTGCTCCAGCCGCCCCAACGCCTGCCGCACCGCATGGCGCTTCAGACCGAAGCGAGCCATGAGCTCGTCTTCGGTCAGGCGCTGGCGCGGGTGCAGCCGGCCGAAGACGATGTCTTCTTCCAGTGCGGCGACAGCGTCGTCCAGGGTCCAATCGATAGGGGCGGCAGGCAGGCTCATGGCGGGGGCGGTCAGGCGCGCGGCACCTTGTCGTGGGTCTCGGTGGCGCGCAGGAAGTCGAAGTCTACCCCCTGGTCGGCCTGCGTGACGGTTTCGAGGAACAGCTTGCGGTAGCCGCGCTCGGCCGCGGGGCGGACCTGCGGCGCGGCCGCGGCGCGCTGCGCCAGCTCGGCGTCGGAGACCAGCAGCGAGATCTCGCGCGACTTCACCGACAGGCGGATGCGGTCGCCGTTCTGTACGTAGGCGAGCGGCCCGCCGATGGCGGCTTCCGGGGTGACGTGCAACACGATGGTGCCCGCCGCCGTGCCGCTCATGCGGCCATCGGAGATGCGCACCATGTCTTTCACGCCGGCCACCGCGAGCTTCTTGGGAATCGGCATGTAGCCGGCCTCGGGCATGCCGGGTGCGCCCGTGGGTCCGATGCGCTTGAGCACGAGCACGTCGTCGGCCGTCACGTCGAGGTCTGGGTCGTCCATGCGGCGGGCCATGTCTTCGGCGTCTTCGAACACCACGGCGCGGCCTTCGTGCTCCATCAATTCGGGATTGGCGGCGGATTGCTTGATGATGGCGCCGCCCGGGGCCAGATTGCCGCGCAGCACGGCCAGGCCACCCACCGGGTAGATGGGGTTGTCGAACGGCCGGATCACATCCTGCTTGAACGGGGGAGGCGCGGCGTCGAGCTCTTCACGCAGCGTGCGGCCCGACACCGTGAGCACATCCAGGTGCAGCAGCGGACGCAGCTCGCGCAGCAGCGCCAGCATGCCGCCCGCCTTGTGGAAGTCTTCCATATAGTGCTGGCCCGAAGGCTTCAGATCCACCAACACGGGCGTTTCGCGGCTCATGCGATCCAGGCCGGCCAGGTCGATGTCGATACCCAGGCGGCCGGCGATGGCCGTCATGTGCACGATGCCGTTGGTCGAGCCGCCGATTGCCAGCAGCACCCGCAGGGCGTTTTCGATGGCCTTGCCGGTGAGGATCTGATCGGGCGTGCGGCGGGCCTTGGCCATCGCGACGGCCGTGGTGCCCGTCTGTTCGGCGATGCGCATGCGATCGGCGGTCACGGCGGGCGCCGAGGCGCCGCCGGAGATCATCATGCCCATGGCTTCGGTCAGGCAGGCCATGGTCGAGGCCGTGCCCATCACGGAACAGGTGCCCACGCTCGCCACGAGCTGGTTGTTCACGTCGGCGATTTCGACCGCATCGATTTCTTCGGCGCGGTAGCGGCCCCAGTAGCGGCGGCAGTCGGTGCAGGCGCCCACGCGTTCACCGCGGTGGCCGCCCGTGAGCATGGCGCCGGTCACGAGCTGGATCGCCGGCACACCGGCCGACGACGCGCCCATGAGCTGGGCCGGCACGGTCTTGTCGCAACCGCCGATCAGCACCACGGCGTCCATGGGCTGCGCGCGGATCATTTCCTCGGTGTCCATGGACATCAGGTTGCGCAGATACATGCTGGTCGGTTGCGAGAAGCTCTCGTGCACCGAAATCGTGGGGAAGTCGACCGGCAAGCCGCCCGCGAGCATCACGCCGCGCTTCACGGCTTCGACGAGTTGCGGCGCGTTGCCATGACAGGGGTTGTAGCTGCTGCCCGTGTTGACGATGCCGATCACGGGACGGTCGAGTGCGTCATCGGTATAGCCCGCACCCTTGATGAACGCCTTGCGCAGGAACAGCGAGAAGCCGGTGTCCCCATAGTTGGTGAGACCCTTCTTCAGGCCGGTGGCCGCCGCCGGGGCGGGGGATTGCGCGTCTTCTTTCTTGTCCATAACCATCCCGATAATATTATCGATAATCAGCGCGAGCATCATAAATCCGGGGGATTCGGCGCGGCAAGCAGTATTTCACTTGTGTTGAATTGATCTGTTTTGAAGATCAAATCATCGAAAAATACTGATTAATTTATCAAGCTCGGGTGCTTACACTCCGCCGGAAGTGAGCCGGGCACCTACCTTCATTCTCAACCCGGCAAGTAGAGGAGACACTGATGTCCGACCGTCGCACGACGGCTGGTGTTGCGCGCATGCCGCGCCGCGCCGTGCTGAACTCCCTTCTGGCGCTCTGTGCTGCCGCCACGCTCGGTACCGGCGCCTCCGCGCTGGCCGCCGACGCCTACCCCGACCGCCCGATCCGCATGGTGGTGCCGTATCCGCCCGGAGGCGCGACCGACGTGATCGGCCGCGTGCTGGCGCAACAGCTCACTGGTGCGCTCGGCCAGACCGTGGTCGTCGAAAACCGCGGCGGCGCGGCGGGCAACATCGGCGCCGACGTCGTGGCGAAGGCCACCCCGGACGGCTACACGCTGCTGATGGGTGCGCTCACGAGCCACTCGATCAACGCCGTGCTGTACGAAGGCCGCGTGAACTACGACATCGAGAAGAGCTTCGCGCCCATCTCCATCGTGGGCACCGTGCCGCTCGTGTTCGTGGTCAATCCCAAGGTGCCGGCCAAGACGCTGCCCGAGCTGATCAACGAAGCCAAGAGCAAGCCTGGCAGCCTCACGATCGCCTCGGCCGGCAACGGCTCGCCGCAGCATCTGGCCGCGGAGATGTTCAAGCGTGTGGCCGGTGTCGACATGCTGCACGTGCCCTACAAGGGGAGTGGTCCCGCCATGACCGATCTGATAGGCGGCCAGGTGCTGACCATGATCGAGACCGTGCCCGCTGCCCAGGCGCACGTCAAGGCAGGCAAGCTGAACGCGCTGGCCGTGACGTCGAAGGATCGTGCCGCGGCGCTGCCCGACACGCCCACGGCGGCCGAAGCCGGGCTGGCCAACTTCGAAGTGAGTTCGATGTTCGGCATCGTCGCGCCCGCCGGCACGCCGGCGCCGGTGATCGAGAAGCTCAACGCCACGCTCAAGACCATCCTGGCCAAGCAGGAAGTCAAGGACGCGCTGGAGCGTCAGGGCGCCATTGCGACCTGGACCTCGCCCGCGGATGCCGCGGCGCGCATCAGTGCCGAGCGCAAGCAATGGGCCACGGTCATCCGCGACGCCAACGTCAAGGCGGAGTGATCGGCCGGTAAGGAGTGGGTCGCTGCGGCGACCCGACGCAACAAGGGCGACCCGAGGGTCGCCCTTGTTGCGTCTGCAGACGCCGGCGCGAACGCCGGCTACCTGCGATCACTTGCCGTTTTGCAGGCGCTTTTGCAGGCGCGCGGCGCGGTCCGGCGAGGACGGGTGCGAGCTGAACATGCTGCTTTCGCCGCCGTCGAGCTTGGCCAGCTTTTCAAAGGCCGTGATCAGGCCCTTGCGGTTCATCTTCTTCTCGGTCAGCAGATCGAACGAGTAGTCGTCGGCCGCGGTTTCCTGCGACTGCGAGAACTGGGCGTTGACCAGCTTTTCGGTCATTTCGCCGAGTTGCGACGAGGACAGAGCGGCGACGGCGTTGTTGCCGGCCGACGTGGCGGCACCGCGGGCAGCGCTCACCGCATAGGCGGTCTGCATGGCCTTCTTGCTGTGGCCCAGGGCCACGTGACCCATTTCGTGGCCGATGACGCCGCGCAGTTCGTCGTCGTTCATCATGTCCATCAGGCCGCTGTACACGCGCACGCAACCGTTGCCCATGGCCCAGGCGTTCACGTCCTTGGTCATGTAGACCTTGTAGTTGACCTTCTGGCCGTTCAGATCCATGTTGCCGAAGCCGCGCATCAGCGTGTTCAGACGCTTGGTGTACTTGCTGTTGGCGGGGGCGATTTTTTCCTGCGAATCGCTTTCTTTGCAGGCTGCGTCAGAGAGTTGGACGATGTCTGCATCCGTCAGGCTCATCGCCTTGGCCATGTCGCTGCCGGCGGACATCAGGCCGTCGGTGTTCATGTTGCTCAGGTTCGCGCAACCGGCGAGCAGAAGGCTGGCCGTCAGTGCGGAGAGCAGAGCGGTTTGCTTTTTCATTCTGGGTTTTTCCTCTTTCTCATGAAACAGATAAGGCACACCCGGTATCGGTATAGGAGTGGGTGTGCCACAGGCGATTGAAAGCTTCGCGGCCTAAACTGTAATGAGGGCCGCGCGGGGGCGTGGTTTGGGTGCTTATCAAATCGCTACAAATAATTAGCGGGCGCCCAAAATATGGGAATTGCCTATGTCGGTCGCGTCCACGCGCCTCCGGCCGGCGCGCTTGCACGCCGCGATTTTCTTGAATCGACAACCCTCGCTCGGCATGCCCGCGGACAGCACCCGCGCGCATGCGCCGGCCCCTTGCCGAAACCCATCTACGCCAAGGAGACCCGCCGTGAGCAATGTTTATATCGATAAGCGGCTCGATACCTCCGCGCGCTTGTATTGCCGCATGAACTTTCGCGAACTGATGGAACTGCTCGAGTTCGAGCAAGTGCGTTTTCATGGCCGCAATACCGTCTGGCCCGCGAGCCAGACCTTGTCGGCCGGCCTTGCCTGTGGGCAGGCCGTGCAGGTACCCGCCGTCTGGCGCGAACGCCTGGTGCCCTGGCGCGGCCAGGCCGATCTCGACGGCGCGCAGGCCCTGATCGGCATGCAGCGCTGGTTCCTCGGCGGTGAAGCGAACGCCGCCGCCACCTCGTCGGATGCGGCGCCCGAAGGTACGGTCATCGTGCAGTCGTCGGTCTCGGCCATCACCGAGGCCGCGCTCGGCGCCGAAGGCGTGCGCCTGGTGATCGCGCCTGTTCGCTACGCCGCGCCCAACCTGCTGCGCAACGGCATGCGCCGCCTGCCCGATCTCTTGACCGGGCCCGCGCAACGCCGGCGCGATCGCGAGGCGCGCGTGGTTGCCATCCAGGAAACCGAGCCCGCGCCCGAAGCCTTGCATCTGCCGCCTGGCGAGCCGGTGCCCGCGCGCGTGCGGCGCGCGCTGACCTTCGATCTGCGCACCATGATTCAGGGCGTGGCCGTGTTGCGCGACGCGCCGGCGCACTTCCACGATCTCGTCAGCCGCGTGGTGCAAACCCGCGTGTGGGTGGGCGTGGGCCGGCTGTAGGCCCTGTCCGGCGCGCCCGAGATTACCGCTGTGCGCGGGCGCGGCGCCAGCGCCCGGGCGGTTCGCCCAGCACCGCCTGGAACGCCTTGCCGAACGCCGCCTCCGAGCGATAGCCCACGGCATCGGCCACGTCGGCGACCGATCGGCGTGCGTCCTGCAACAGCTCGCAGGCCTGCATCATGCGCAGTCGCGACACCAGGGCGCCGGCTGCCGTGCCCGCCACGGCCTGCACCTGCCGCGCATAGGTCGCGCGAGACATCGCGGCGCGCTCGGCCAGCGTATCGAGTGTCCAGTCGGCGCCGGGCTCGCGCAGCAGTGCCTGAATCGACGGGGCGAGCCGCGTGTCGGCCAGGAGCCGCAACATGCCGGGAGGTGCGTGGGCCGCGCGGCCGTGCGCACGCAAGGCGAGCGCCAAGAGCGCCTGTCCCAACGCATTGATCAGCGCATGCGCGCCGGGCCGCGCCGCGGCGGATTCCGCGCGCAAGAGCGCGATCATTGCGTCCAGCGGCGGCCTTTCCGTTGCGCCGGCGAGCGTGGCATGCAACACGGGCGGCAGCACTTGCGTGAGCAGCGCGCCCGCCCCCGGGGCGTGAACGTAGCGGCCGCAAACCAGATCCACCGTGGCTTGGGCCGCCACGCCGAGGTTGCTGATCAGGGGCAACGTCGCGTGCTCGCCGGGCGGTCGGCGCGTGAGCGGACGGGTGGCGGGGCGTGCCCGTGCCGTGGTTGGAGCGGCACCCGCATGCGCCATCGTGTGCGCCTGGCCCTGGCTGATCAGCACGAAGTCACCGGCCTGCATGGGGACTTCGCCCGAGGCGGTGCGCACGGTGCAGCGGCCCGACAGCAGCAAATGAAAGGGCAGCTCGTTGGCCGGCATGGTGTCATGCGGCATCACGAAAGCGCCGTCCAGCAGGCAGCGCACGTCCATGCGCGCCTCGAAGCGGCCCAGCGCCAGCAATTGACTCAATGCATCCATGTCGAGGTCTCCTTCCCGCGTCCGGACCTCGGGCTTGAGACGAATTCGCTAGAGAATGAGGATTCTAAGTCTTAATGGCGCGGCATCCGCGGCGCAGAATGCCTGCATGCCCGAGCCGGCAGGTGCCGGCCGGATGACCCGAACCGCACCGGCCACCGTGGCCGGTCAACGAAGGAGCCACACCATGCTGGACTGGAACGACTATCGCAAACAACTGGGCGGCCGCATCGGCGAACTCGGCAAGCTCACGCCCGACACGCTGGCGGGCTACCAGACGATCGCACGCGCCGGCGAAAAAACCGGTCACCTCGATGCCAAGACGCGCGAGCTCATCGCGCTGGCCGTGGCCGTGACCACGCGCTGCGATGGCTGCATCGCGGTGCATGCGGCGGCGGCCGACAAGGCGGGGGCGACCCGTGAAGAGGTGGCCGAAGCTCTGGGTGTGGCCGTCGCGTTGAACGCCGGTGCCGCCATGGTGTACTCGGCGCGCGTAATGGACGCGCTGGCCGAATTGCCGCCCAAGCAGGGCTGACCCGCGCCGCCCCGGCTTGCCCCTATAATGGTAATTATTATCAATTACGGGGCCCGGGGCCCGCACGCGGGATGTCTTCCGATCTCACCGATCGTTCGCTGCACACGCTTTTCAAAGAGAACCATCGGTGGCTGACTTCGCGCCTGCTGCGGCACGTGCGCGACCACGGCGAGGCCGAGGACCTGTGCAGCGACACTTTCACGGAGTTGCTGTTCCGCAAGACGGACCTGTCGGTAATTCAGCATCCCCGCGCGTTCCTGATGCGCATCGGCCAGCGGCTGGTGTATCGGCGCTATCGCGAGCGCGAACTGGAGCGGGCCTGCCTGGATACCTTGGCGCAACTCGCGCCCGAGGTCGCCCCCTCGGCTGAAGACGTGATCTTGATGATCGATGCGATCCAGCGCCTGGACCATGCCTTGCACGGACTGTCCGCGCCCGCGCGGGCGGCGTTCTTCCATAGCCAGGTCGATGGTCTGAGCTATGACGAGATCGCGCAGCGCCTGCGGGTGTCGTTCCGCACCGTGGTGCGCTACATGAAGCAGGCGCTGCAGTGCTGCGAGAAGAACGGTCTTTTCTGAGCCAGGCCACAGACACCATGGAACGTGCGATCGATCAGGCAATGGACTGGATGGTGCTCCTGAGCTCCGGCAGGGCGACCACCAATGACCAGGCCCGCTTCGACGCCTGGCTGGCCGCGTCGCCCACGCATGAGTCCGCCTGGCAGCGTCTGCAGAAAGGGCTGGCCACGCCGCTGCATGCCATTGCCACGGTGGATGGTCGTTTGCCCGGCCGCGAACAGGCGGCGTTGCGGCAGATGCTGCGTCAGCCGGCACGCCGCTCGGCACTCAAGTCGCTGTTGCTGCTGGCCGGCGTGGGGGCAGGCGCGTGGGGCACCGACCGCGTCGTGCCCCTGGGCACGCTGGCCTCGGACATGACGACGCGCACGGCGCAGCGCAAATCCTTTGATCTGCCGGATGGCAGCCATTTGATGCTCAACGCCCGGTCCGCCGTCGACGTCCGTTTTGATGCCACGCATCGGCAGGTGAGCTTGCGCCGCGGCGATGTGATCGCCGAGGTGGCGCCGGCCGCGCGCGAGGCCTGGCCCGCGTTCGAGCTGCTGGCCGGCGAGGTGCGTGTGCGCACCGCGCAAGGGCGCTTTGTGGTGAGCCAGCTCGACGCCGCAGTGCGCATCTATGCACTGCGCGATGCCGTCGAGGTGGCGTGGCGCGGCGCGGCGCCCCGTGTGCTCGCGCCGGGTGAGGGCGTGGTGATGGGCGAGGACGGTCGTGCGTCGCCGGTACGGGGCACCACGACCGGCGCGGAATGGGAGTCGGGCTATCTGTCGGCGGCGCCTCTGCCGCTGGGCGAGGTTGTGGCGGCGCTGCGCCGTTACACCCCCGGCATCCTGCGTGTCTCGCCCGCCGCGGCGCGTCTGCCTGTGCACGCCAGCCTGCCGCTCAATGATGTGCCGCGGGCGCTGGCCGCGCTGGCCGACACGCTGCCCATCCGCATCGAAAGGATCGGGCCGTGGTGGGCCACCATCGATCTCGCCACAGCGGCCTGAATGTAACTTTTTGAAAATGCCTGTCCAGTGCGCCTGATGGTTTTGCACTCCATCAGGAACGCAACGCGACAGGAGTTTTCTTCATGCATTACCGGATTGCCCCGATCCTGGCCATCATGGCCGCGGGGGCGCTGCCCTCGCAGGCCCTGTGGGCCCAGACCCTTCCCACCGACACGCGAACGACCGACGCTGGCGCGGCCCGACCTGACGCGGCCCGACCTTATGTGATCGCGCCGGGACCGTTGGGCGATGTGCTCAATGCCATCGTCAACGGCAGCGGTCTGGCGCTTGCGGTGCCCGCGCAGCTCGTCGAGGGGCGCCAGAGCCCCGGGGTCAATATCACCGCCACGCCGACAGAGGCCTTGCACGCCGCGTTGCTGGGTACGGGTCTGGAGCTGGTGGCAACGCCGAGCGGGGCGCTGAGCCTGCGCGCGTTGCCCACGACGGGCGCGACGGGGGCCGCTGAATTGGCGCCCGTGCTCGTGTCGGGCCGCTGGAATGATCCGATCAGCGAAGGCACCGGGGAATACACAGCACGTGCCGTATCCATCGGCAAGGAAGAAGTCCCGTTGCGGGAAATTCCGCAATCGGTATCGGTGCTCACGCGCGCCAACCTCGATGACCGCAACGCCGTGTCGCTGGGCGACGCGATGGAGCATGTCACGGGCATCCGCGTATTCGCCACGTCCACCGGCGTGGTCAATCTGCGTTCGCGCGGGTTTCGGTTGAACAACTACCTGGTCGACGGCATGCCGCTGCGAGGCGGGCAGGGCATGTGGGGCAGCGCGCTGCTCGACATGGGCCTGTACGACCGCGTGGAAGTCTGGCGCGGCCCGGCCGGCCTGCTCGAAGGCGCGGGCGAGCCCAGCGGCACGATCAACCTGGCCCGCAAGCGTGCGCACGCCGAGACACGGATCGCGGGCACGGCGATGGTCGGCAGCTGGGACCGCTATCGCGGCGAGCTGGATCTCACCAGTGGCCTGAACGCCGATGGGTCGCTGCGCGGGCGCGTCGTCGCCATCCACGATCAAGGCCGCAGCTTTGTCGACGAAGTGCGGCAGCGCACCCAGACGGTATACGCCACGCTGGAGTACGACTTCACCCCGTCGACCACCCTGTCTGCGGGGATGACGCAGCAGCGAGGCGAGTCGGTGGCATTCGCCGGCCTGCCGCTGATCGCGGGAGGCCGCACGCCGGATTACTCGCGCTCCACCTTCCTGGGATCTCGCCACGGCGTAAAAGAAGATCGCGGCCATAGCGCGTTTGTCGAGCTCGATCATCGCTTCGAGGGCGGCGGCCGGTGGCGCACCACGGCGAATCAATACGTGACGCGCAACACCATGGACCGCTTCATCTCGAACAGCATGGTCAATGCGGTGACGCGCGAGTTCGACCTTGAGGGCGCGTGGCAGAAATCCACGCAGATCAATCGCGGGCTCGACACGTTCGTCACGCAGCCCTTCGAAGCGTGGGGCCGTACGCATTCGTTCACCGTGGGCGCCAATCTGCAGGAATTCAAGGGCGGCCAGATCCAGGAGCGCTACCGCATCTGGCGCCAGAATGTCGACGCGCCCGACAACGATCTGCACTTGCCCGACAATGACCTCGGCGATCCGCCCGAGCCGCGCACGCTGGAGTACGGCACATACGCCTCCGCACGGATCAAGCCGATGCAGGATCTCACCGTGCTGGTGGGCGGCCGGCTCGCCTGGTGGAAGTCGCGCGATCCCGACGCACCGCAGAACGATCAGAGCATCAACGCGCGCTTCGTGCCGAACGTCGGCGCGATCTACGATCTGACCAGCCAAGTATCGGCCTACGCCAGCTACAACCGCATTTTCGCGCCGCAGACCGAACGCGCGTTGGGCGACACGTTCCTCTCGCCTCGCACCGGCGCGCAGGTCGAGCTGGGTTTGAAGGGCGCGTTTCTCGATGACCGGCTGAATGCGCACGTCGCAGTATTCCGCATCGACGACAAAGGCCGCGCGGTCGACGACCCGCTGAACGAAGACTATTCGATCGCCGCGGGCAAGGTGCGCAGCCAGGGCTTCGAGGCGGAACTCACGGGCCGCGTGACGCCGCGCTGGGACATCACCACCGGCTACGCCTACACCCAGACCAAGCACCGCGACGGCCTGCCGGAGGTGGTGGGCACGTCCTTCGATTCGACCTTCCCGCGTCATCAGTTCCATCTCTGGACCCGCTACCGCTTCTCGGATCAGCTGGCGCACGGGGCGTTCGTGGGCATGGGCATGCGCACCTCGAGCGGCACCTATGCGGACTACGGCAACGTGCGTTGGCGCCAGGGCGGCCATTCGGTGTTCACGGTACAGGCGGGCTACGCCTGGAGCGAGCGCCTGTCGGCAACGCTTACCGTGAACAACGTGTTCGACAAGCGCTACTTCGAGCGCTACGCTGGCGGGTCGGCACGGCAGACCTACTATGGCGAGCCGGCCAACGTGATGCTGACGGTGCGCGCGCAGTATTGAGCGCGCGGGTGGGCGGGGCGCTGTCCTTTACGCATATCGACAGCTCGTGCAGGCACGGGCCGCGAGTCCGATCTTGCCTGTCCGTTGCGCGCGCAACGTGATGCGCCACGTCGCGCGCAGTGGGCGAGCGGTCTCGCGCACTCGGGCTTGCGCCCGTACCCACCTTGACCGGGCCGAGCGGAAACGCCGGCCGGCCTAGCGCCTGCGTCTGTCGCGGGCCGGCGAATACCATCACTCGGGCTTGCTACCGGCATAAACCCAGACCGGGCCGAGTGGAAACGCCAGCCGCCCCAACGCCTGCACCTGTTGCAGGCCGGCGAGCACCATCGACGCCGGGATCTCGCCGGCCCGCGGCAGATGGTTTCCGCGCAGCCTGACCGGGGTGTAGAAGGGCATCACCTGCGCGGCGAGCGCCGGATCGTCGGGCAGCTCGGCGTGCGCCAGCAATAGCCGTCCGCCCGGATTGAGCGCCGCGCACATCCGCTGCAGCAACGCGCGCGGGTCCTCGATGAAGTGCAGCACCGACGAGCACCAGATCAGGTCGTAGCCGGCGCCGATCTCGTCGCGATTGAGGTCGCAGGCCCAGGCGTCGAGGCGATCGCTCAAGCCCGCCTGCCCAATATTCTCCTGCGCCACGCGCGCCGTATCGGGTTCGTCGCATACGGTGCCGCGCCAGCCGGGCAGGGCGTGCATGAGCGCGATCGCCACGTGGCCGGGGCCACCGCCAGCATCGAGCAGCCGGCCGCGCTCGGGCAGGCCGCTCAACGCGAGAACCTGGCGCAGGACCGCAGGAACACTGACGGCGCGTTGCTCCTGGCCGATCTGCACGCGTGCCGCCTGCGCCCAAGTGCCTTTGGATCGCTCGCCGGGTGCGGCGCTGGGCGGCGCCCCGGCGCGCAGCAGCGTTTCCATCTGCCCGGCAACGCGCTCGAGCATGCCCGCCCGATACTGCCAGGCCTGTGCGCATGCCGTTGTCGAATGCTCCCGGAAGTAAGCCGCCGCCAGCTCCGTGATGCCGAACGACGCCTCGGCGATGGGCAGCGCCGGTGCGTGGCGTGTCAGCAGACCCATGCTCCACAAGAGGTCGAGCCAGGTCGCCGTGGCGCTCGCATCCAGGCGCAGTGCCTGGGCCACATCGCCTGCGGTCCGTGGCGGGCTCAGTTGGTCGAACAGCTTATAGCTCAGCGCCAGATCGAGCGCCCGGGCCTGGATCGGTGCGGCGGCGAGATTCCAGAATGGTTGCAGCGGGTGTGCCGTTTCAAACGTCATGGCGGTCCCCCGCCCAGGCCGTGTCGGCAGCGCTCACGGCGCCGTTCGATGCTGCATCCGTCGGCGCGGCGCACGCGAATGGTGGCGTCGCGTGCGGGGGCGGTTCCGCGGTCGCAAGCGACGAGGGCGAGAGGCAGGGGCTCAGCGGAGCCCTGGGAAAATGGCGCGCGCGCGGAGCGCGGCGGGAGAAATAGGAGAATTCGGGCACGACGTTGACCTCGATGAGTGCCGGCATAGGTTCGCTGGCAACCGGGTCACTATAGGTTTTGGATGCGGATGATTTTTATTTAATATTTAAGCCTTCGGGATTTTTACTTAGGCATTCGGAGCAGGCCTGGCCCCATGACATACCGCATCGACCAGACCGACTTGATCATGTCCGCTTCTCCGATTGGGCCGGGGTGGCAGCGGCTCAGTCTGCCCGCCGAGGCCGGCGCCGGGCACACCGATCGCCTGCAGCTCGCGGACGGCCTCGCGTTGGCCCTTTCCGACATCACGCCGCGGCACGACCTGATCGAAGACAGCGTGGTCGAGCGGGCCAGCCCGGCGCTCACCATCACCGTCGCACTGGATGGCCGTTCGTCATGCCTGGAGCACGAGGGTGCTCGCTTCGATTTCCTGGCCGGCCACACGACGGTGGCGTCATTCGCACGGGCCCGAGCCAAGCGCCGCTTCGTCGCCGGCGAGCGCGTGCGTCAATTACGCGTGATCGCCGACGAAGCGCTGCTCGTGCGCTACGGCCGCGCGGGCCTGTTTGCGACTGGGAGCGTCGATGGCGGCGCGGATCATCTCTTTTTCGGCGCCACGCCGGCAGGCGTGCAGGCCCATGCGCGCACGCTGGCGCAACTGCATGCGCGGCAGGGTGATCTGATGGATATGCATATCGGCGCGCTCGGCCTGCTGGCGGAGCAGTGCAGACAGTTGCACCCGCAACCGTCCGCGGCAATGTCTTCCCGCGCAGCCTCCGACGCGGATCGCGTCGCGCGGGCCCACGCGCTCATGCAGGAGCACTATGCGCGCCCCCTCACCATCGCCTATCTCGCCGCGGCGGTGGGGCTGAACGAGTTCAAGCTCAAACAGGGCATTCGCGCGCATTACGGCACCAGCCCGCACCGGCTGCTCACCGATATCCGCATGCGCCACGCGCGCGACCTGCTCGAGGCAGGCGAACGCGTATCCACGGTGACCCACAGGGTGGGCTACCAGCACCTGGCCAGCTTCAGCGCCGCGTTCAGCAGCTATTACGGCCATCCGCCGAAATCGGTGCGTATGCGTTGATCGCGTAGGTTGCGTCTTGCGTCGCTTACGGCGACGGCGGCTTCAAGGATGCCAGGGATTGATCACCGTCATCCCGGCCGCCTCGAACGGCCCGGTATCGCGTGACGCCACCAAGTATCCCCGCGACATGGCAATCGCCGCGATGTAGCCGTCTGGTGTGGGAAAACCACATCCCTTTTGCCTCGCTGTCGCGGCAAGGTTGGCATGGTGACGTGCCGCTTCGGTATCGAAGGGTAGAACCCGATCATGGAATAGGGCCAGCAGCTCGGTCAGTGTCCGATCCAGCATATTCCTGCGCTTACCCATGGGAAGGGTTCTTATGCCGAAGAGCAGTTCGGCCAAGGTCACGCTGGACAGGTAGAGCGTGTCAGCCGCCTGCTCGTTGAGCCAGGCTCGAACGTTCGTGTCCGGTTCGGGCTTCATCGCCTCGGAAAGCACATTGGTGTCCAGCAGGATCATTCGAACCTCATCGGTTCGGCCGGCGTTGTGTCGCGGCGCTCATCGAGAAGCGCCACGTCTTCGTTGGTCAACCCGATTTCTCGACCCAGTGCGGCCAGGGCATCTCCCATGCGCACGCGCTTCTCGGGTTTAACGATTGCAGCGAGGATTTCCCGAACCTCAGCCTCCGTGCTGCGCCCATGTTGAGCCGCACGTACCCGCAGCGCGCGGTGCACATCGTCGGGTAGGTTTCGTACCGTGATCATGGCCATGGGCATTTCTCCTCGTCTGCCAGCGCCTTCGATCATCCGAACCAGATCGATGAAGAGCGTATGACTTCAATGAATGCAATTTGCATTGGATGCATGCATTTTATTGCGCCGTCGCGGGCGCGACAAGCGCGTAGTCGTCCGAGTCTTTCAAAATGGCGCGTACCTGCCTCGAGGTTGCGTATGCGCATTTCGTGAATCTGGGCCATGCTGTCGGCGGCCCATTTCTCACGACGGCGTGCCCACGCGCGGTGGAAGGCCGTGCACCGCGTCGATGTACGAGGGTCTCGCTCCCGGTCTGTTTCCGTGGTAAGGCGTGCATGTCAGAAAAGGAATACCCAACGAAAAAGGCCTCCGACGAATCGGAGGCCTTTTTGCTGAATTTGGTGGAGCGGAGGAGGATCGAACTCCCGACCTTCGCATTGCGAACGCGACGCTCTCCCAGCTGAGCTACCGCCCCAAATCAAGCAAGAGCAAAACTATACCCGAAAATTTTCCGGGCGTGTAGCGGCCCGTCAGGTGGTCAAAATTTGAGCGTTGCGGTGACCGGCGCGTGGTCGGAAGGCTGTTCGTTGGCCCGCATCGCCCGGTCGATGACCACCGCGCTGCAGGCGTCACGCAGCGGATCGGACAGCAGCACGTGATCGATGCGCAGGCCGGCATTGCGGCGGAAGGCGAACTGGCGGTAATCCCACCAGGTGAACGATTTTTCGGGCTGATCGAAGAGCCGGAACGAATCGGCCAGGCCCAGATCCAGCAGGGCGCGGAACGCCGCGCGCTCGGGTTCGGACACCAGCACCTGACCTACCCATTTCTCCGGATTGTGCACATCGGCGTCGGCGGGCGCAACGTTGTAATCGCCCAGCAGCGCCAGGCGCGGGTAGGTGCGCATTTCTTCTTCGACCCAGTGCCGCAGCTTGCCGAACCATTCCAGCTTGTACGCGTACTTGTCGCTGCCCACCGACTGCCCGTTGGGACAGTAGGCGCAGATCACGCGCACGTCGCCGGCCGGCGAGGGGAGGGTGACCGCCAGAATGCGCTGCTGCGGATCGTCGTAACCGGGAATGTTGCGCGTGAGGGCGAAGCCCGGCTCACGCGACAGGATCGCCACGCCGTTGTAGGTTTTCTGGCCGGCCCAGGCGGCGTGATAACCCAGTTGCGTGAAGGCCTCCACCGGGAATTTGTCGTCGGTGAGCTTGAGCTCCTGGATGCACAGCGCGTCGACCGGATTGGCCTCCAGCCACGCCAGCACCTGCGGCAGGCGGACATTGAGGGAGTTGACGTTCCAGGTGGTTAACTGCATGGCTTTCGGTGTCTTTATGGGTTATCGGCCCGCGGCAAAGTCTGTTCTGGCTTTTGCAGCCGGCGGCGGCGGACCGCATGGCAAGGCCATGGCGCCGCGGGCGTAAAGGATCGGCACATGATAACGCGCGTACCGGAAGCGCTTCGCAGCCCTGTCGCGCTCGCGCCTATCGAAGCGACGCGGCCTTGTACACCGCGTCACGATCGCGTTTGCCCACCGCAATCACCAGCACCACGAGTTCGCCGTCCCGCACTTCGTAGACAAGCCGGTAGCCCTGGCTTCTCAGTTTGATCTTGTATCGGTCGGGATGGCCCGACAGTTTCGCGGATGGAACCCGTGGGTTGACCAGTCGTTCCAGCAGTTTTTTCTTGAACTGCCCGCGCACGGCGGCGTCGAGAGCGTGCCACTCTTTCCAGGCCGCATTCTTGAACGCCAGCCTATAGCTCATCGGGCGACACCTCGACTTCGGTGTCGTTCCGGCGGGCGTCCGCGATCGCATTCAGTTCGAGATCTTCAAGCCGGTCGAGCAGAGCCTCGTACGCCTTCGCCGGAATGCAGTAGAACGCGGGCTCGTTGCGGTTCAGGATCGCCACGGGAAAGCCGTCGCCCGCCGCGACGGTGCCCATTGGGTCCCGTTTGAGATCGGAAACGCTGGCAGCGATTTCAGCGAGGATGACGTGGGCCATGGCGAATTCCCGGGTCGGCTTGAGCGCGAATGTTGGTGCCATTAATAGTACTCCTGGAGGATCGATTAAAGGCACTTTATGTGGGGTTCCGGGACGGATTCGTGCCTGCGCCGAGGGGGCGCACGACATTTGAATGCATCAAGTGCGGGAGGAGGCAGGACCTGGGCGCGACGCGCACAGCGGTGTTCTACGCAGGGGCAACCGCGGCATAGCTCTGACGTGAGCCAGGTCTCGCTGTCCGGCCCGGTCAATCCCCGATCTGCTCGAAGCGCTCGGCCATGAAGTCGATCAGCGTGCGCACGGAGGGCAGCAGGCCGCGGCGGGAGGCGAAGACGGCGTGCACGATTTCGCGGCGGGGCGCCCAGCCGGGCAGTAGATGCACGAGTTCGCCGCTGGCGAGCTGCTCGTGCACGATCATGTTGGGCAACTGCACCACGCCGACGCCGGCCAGCGCCGAGGCGCGCAGCGCGAGCATCGAACGGGTGATGAGGCGAGGGCGGTGCGGTACGGTGGCGGTCTGGCCGTCGGGGCCGATGAGGTGCCAGGCCTGCTCGGCCTGGGCCGCGCCCAGACCGAGCGCGAGGCTGGGCAGGCGGGTCAGGTCCAGCGGTGAGGTGAAGGGTTCGGCGCCGATCTGTTTGAGCAGCGACGGACTGGCTACCAGGCATTGGCCGCGTTCGGACAGAATGCGCAGCACCAGATCGCTGTCCTGCAGCGGCCCCGGGCGCACGCGCAGCGCGAGGTCAATGCCTTCGCCCACGACGTCGACCTGGCGGTTGGTGTCTTCGAGATGCACATGCACCAGCGGGTGCGCCACCATGAAGTCGGCCACCATGGCGCCGACCTGCGCCTCGAGCAAGGCCACGGGGCAAGTCATGCGGACCACGCCGCGCGGCTCCGCACGGTTCACGGCGATGGCCTCGTCCGCGGCCTCGGCTTCGACCAGCATGGCACGGCAGTGGCCGTAGTAGGTCTGGCCGATGTCGGTGACGGTGAAGCGACGCGTGGAGCGCTGGATCAGGCGGGTGCCCAGGCGTTCTTCGAGCAGTGCGATGCGCCGGCTGAGCTTGGACTTGGGGATGCCGAGGGCGCGGCCGGCCGGCGCGAAGCCGGCGTGGTCCACCACTTGGACGAAGTAATAGAGGTCGTTGAGGTCTTGCATCCGAAGGATCCGCGCGCGGCGCGGTCAGGAAGGTAGGCGAGGATGAACCGCACTATATCGCAGCCGACGCGCGGCGCGCGCCGGGAAGGGCCCGCGGGCTCGCCGGATCGCAGGTTCGCGGACATGGCGACCGCGGCTGGCGCCTGACAAACGTCTCATTCAGAGCCTGCGGGCGGGCCTCGGACCCTTCCGCAGGCCCCCTGTTTAGCGCCCCGCGCGCAGCAATCTCAGCCCGTTGGCCACCACCAGCAGGCTGGCGCCCACGTCCGCGAACACAGCCATCCAGAGGGTGGCGTGGCCCGTGACGGCCAGGGTCAGGAAGACGGCCTTGATGCCCAGGGCCAGGATGATGTTCTGCATCAAGACGCGGTGCGTGGCGCGCGACAGGCGCACGAAGGTGCCGACCTTGCGCAGATCGTCGTCCATTAGCGCCACGTCGGCCGTCTCGATCGCGGTGCCGGTGCCCGCCGCGCCCATGGCGAAGCCGATGTCGGCGCGTGCCAGGGCGGGCGCGTCGTTGATGCCGTCGCCCACCATGCCGACCTGACCTTCCCGGCCCAATGCCGCTTCGATCTGCGCCAGCTTATCCTCCGGCAGCATGTCGGCGCGCACCTCGTCGATGCCGAGCTCCTCGCCCATGCGTGTGGCCACGCGGGCGTTGTCGCCCGTGAGCATCAGCGTGCGCACGCCCAGCGCGTGCAGGTCGGCGACGGCTGCCGCGCTCGTGGGCTTGAGCGTGTCGGCCACGCTGGCGAGCACAAGCACCCGCCGGTCGTCGGCCAGGGCGATGGCCGTGGCGCCAGCCTGCTCGGCATCATCGATGTAGCGCTCGACGGCGTCGGTAAGCAGGCCCAGTTCGGCCATGAGGCGGCGATTGCCCAGGTGATAACGCACTGCGCCGATGGTGCCGGCCACGCCACGGCCGGCCAGCGCTTCGAAATCCTGTACCTCCAGAGGGGTGGCGGTATCGGTCGTGTCGGCCTGCACCAGCGCCCGCGAGACGGGGTGATCGGATCGCGCGGCCAGGCTGCGCGCGATGTGGGCTGCGTCGGCATGGCCCTCCGGCGCAACGACGGTGAGGTCGCGCTGCACCGGCTTGCCCTGGGTCAGCGTGCCGGTCTTGTCCAGCGCCAGCCATTTCAGCTTGCGGCCCTCTTCGAGGTAGACACCGCCCTTGATCAGGATGCCGCGGCGCGCGGCGGCTGTGAGCCCGCTCACCACGCTGACCGGGGTCGAGATCACGAGTGCGCAAGGGCACGCAATGATGAGCAGCGCGAGCGCGCGGTAGATCGAGTCGAGCCAGCCGTGTCCGAGCAGTAGCGGCGGCACCAGGGCCACCAGCACCGCCAGCACGACCACGGTAGGCGTGTAGACGCGCGAAAAGCGATCGATGAAACGCTGCGTGGGGGCACGCGCGGCTTGCGCCTGCTCGACCGCGTGGATGATGCGGTCGAGTGTCGTGTTGCCGGCCGCGGCCGTCACCTGGTAATCGAATGAGCCGGAAGCGTTCACCGTGCCGGCATAAACCGGGTCGCCCGGCGCCTTGTCGACGGGGATGCTTTCACCGGTGATCGGTGCCTGGTCCACGGTGGAGCGGCCTTCGGCCACCTCGCCATCGGCGGCGATGCGCTCGCCCGGGCGCACGCGCACGCGATCGCCGATGCGCAGGTCCGCGGCAGGCACATCGCGCCATTGCCCATCGGCCTGGCGCACATGCGCCGTCTGCGGCGCCAGATCCATCAGGCCTCGCACGGCGTTGCGTGCCCGATCCAGCGCGCGGCCTTCGATCAGCTCGGCCACGTTGAAGAGGAACATCACCATGGCCGCTTCGGGCCACTGGCCGATCAGCACCGCGCCCGTCACGGCGATGCTCATCAGCGCGTTGATGTTGAGATTGCCGTTGCGTACGGCGATCCAGCCCTTGCGGTAGGTGGTGAGGCCGCAGGCGGCAATGGCGGCCAACGCCAACACGGCGCTCGCCCAGGAGGGCCCGCCGGCAAAGTGCGCCGCTTCGGCGGCCGCGGCGAGCACGCCGCCCACCGCGAGCCAGCGCCATCCGCCAGAAGCGGCCGGCTCCGCGGCGCGCGCCGGGGCGTCATCGGCCAGCACTTCGGGCGTCATGCCCAGGGACTTGATGGCGGCCAGCACGCGCTCCAGCGCCGCCTCGGCGTGCACCACGGTCAGCACGCGCTGCATTAGGTTGAAATCGAGCGCGTGCACACCGTCCATGCCGCCCAACTTCTTGCGGATCAGGGTTTCTTCGGTGGGGCAATCCATCTGCCCGATGCGCACGCGCGCCACCGACTGCCCCGGCCCGGCCTGCAGAACAGGGGCGGGGCCGGCGGCCGCGGGGATCGGCGCGCAGCAGGCGCCGTGACCGTGGTCCGCCGCGTGATTGTGGCTGTGGTCGTGATCATGGCGGTGACCCCGATCGTGGCGATGGCCATGATCGGGGCCGCAGCAAGCGGCGGGCGCGTCGTCATGCGCATGACCGTGGGCGTCATGGTCATGACCCGCGCGGTGCAGCGCGCCGGTCAGGGGTTCGGTAGAGGATTCGGTCGGTCGTGACATATCGCATTCCACGGCAGCGTCTGGTCGAGACGGGGGCAGCCGGTGGTCCCACGGGGGCGGCTGGGTATGGTGCGATTCAACACCCTGGAGTTACTATAGGGTCAAGCGGGGCCCGGTCGGCAGTCCGTGTCCGCAGGTCGAGTCAGGGCAGGGCCGGAACGCCGTTCCCGTCGATTCAAGCCATGCGGGGCCGGAAGACCGTTGCCGTGGTTTCAAGCAGAGTGGCCGCAAGTCCGGCCTCCGCGTTCCCAGGGAGTTCATGCCATGAAGATCGGCGAATTGGCCAAGGCGGCCGGCACCACGGTCGAAACCGTGCGCTATTACGAGAAAGAAGGGTTGCTGCCCGCGCCGGAGCGCGGTCTGAACAACTACCGGAGCTACGGCCAGGTCCACCTCGACCGCTTGCGCCTGATCCGCAATTGCCGCGCGCTCGACATGACGCAGGACGAGATCCGCCAGATCCTGACCCTGGCCGACAATCACCAGACGGGTTGCGGCCCGATCAACGAGCTGTTCGACGAACACATCGCCCATGTCGACGAACGCATCGCGGAGCTCACGCAATTGAAGGCCCAGCTGGGCGAGCTGCGGCAGCGTTGCCTGTCCGCGCATCCGGACGCCGAAGATTGCGGCATCCTGCATGGCCTCTCTGAAATGCAGGTGGAAGAGCGCCCCGAGCGGCACACGCACCTGGGCTGAAGGCCCAAGCCCCTGCCGTGGGCCGGGGCTTGCCGGTGCCGGGCTTATGCCTGGCGTAATATGAGAATCTATCTTTTTTGCATTTGGCTCCGTCACCTATGTCCCTGACCGATACCGTTTCCCCGCTGCACGCCCTGAACAGCCGCCGCTCGATGAAGTTCCTGCGGGCCCCGGCGCCCAAGCCGGACGAGCTCGAACAGATCCTGCAGGCCGCCATGAGCGCACCGGACCACGGCGCGCTGCGCCCGTGGCGTTTCAAGATCATCCAGGGCGAAAACATCGCCAAGCTGGCCGACATGGCGCTCGATGCCGTCAAGCGCAGCGGCGATCCCCGCATGACGCCCGAGAAAGAAAAATCGGTGCGTGAATGGATGGCGAGCGTGCCGCTGTTCCTGGCCCTGGCCGCCAAGATCGAGGACGGCAAGATTCAAGAGCAGGAGCAGATCCTGGCGGCCGGCACGGCCGTCATGAACATCCTGAACGCGGTCCACATGCTGGGCTACGGCGCGTTCTGGAGCACCGGCCTGGGCACCTACGTCGAAGAAGTGCAGGAGAAACTCGGCTTCGATTCCCTGGATCACCGCTTTCTGGGCTTCCTGGCGATCGGCACGCCCGGTTGCGAGGTGCCGAAGATCGAGCGCCCGGATTTCCGCAAGTTCACCAGTGAGTGGACGGGCGTCTGAGGGGCCGGCTTACCGGTGACGGACACGTGGCCCGGCGCTCGATGGGGGGCGGATCCACGATCCGATCGCAGCACACCAGAAATGAAAAATCCCCGCCAGGGCGGGGATTTTTCTTTGAACCGGCAACGTGCCCGGGGAGGCGGGCAGGGGTTGCCTTGCAGCCGGGCTCAGGCCTGGGCGGTCTGGTCCAGCACGCGTTGGGCCTCTTCGCGCACGCGCTCGGGGGCGGTGCCGCCGATGTGGTTGCGCGCCGCCACCGAGCCTTCGAGCGTCAGCACATCGTGCACGTCATCGGCGATGGCCGGGTTGTAGGCACGCAGCTCGTCGGTGGTCAGGTCGGCCAGGTCGCAACCGCGCTGCTCGCAATCCCGCACGGCGTGGGCCACGACTTCGTGGGCATCCCGGAACGGCAGGCCGCGCTTGACCAGGTAGTCGGCCAGGTCGGTGGCGGTGGCGAAGCCCTGCAGCGCCGCGGCGCGCATGTTGTCGGGCTTGACCTTGATGCCGCCGGCCATGTCGGCGAACAGCGTGAGCGTGTCGCGCACGGTGTCGACCGTGTCGAACAGGCCTTCCTTGTCTTCCTGGTTGTCCTTGTTGTAGGCCAGGGGCTGGCCCTTCATCAGGGTCAGCAGGGCGACCAGGTGGCCGTTGACGCGGCCGGTCTTGCCGCGCGCCAGCTCGGGCACGTCGGGGTTTTTCTTTTGCGGCATGATCGAGCTGCCGGTGCAGAAGCGGTCGGCCAGGTCGATGAAGCCCACGCGCGGGCTCATCCAGATCACGAGCTCTTCCGACAGGCGGGAGACGTGGGTCATGATGAGCGCGGCCGCGGCGCAGAATTCGATGGCGAAATCGCGATCCGAGACGGCGTCGAGCGAGTTGCGGCACACGCCGTCGAAGTCCAGCGTGCGCGCCACGCGCTCGCGGTCGATCGGGAAGCTGGTGCCGGCCAGTGCGGCGGCGCCCAGCGGCAGGCGATTCACACGCTTGCGCACGTCGGCCAGGCGCTCGGCGTCGCGGCCGAACATCTCGGCGTAGGCGAGCAGGTGATGGCCGAACGTGACCGGCTGGGCCACTTGCAGATGGGTGAAACCGGGCAGGATCGTGGCGGCATTATCGAGCGCCACGGTGGCCAGGGCGCGGCGCAGCTGGCGCAGCAGCTCGATCAGGCCGTCGATCTCGTCGCGCAGCCAGAGGCGGATATCGGTGGCCACCTGGTCATTGCGCGAACGGCCGGTGTGCAGGCGCTTGCCGGCGTCGCCCACGAGCTCGACCAGGCGCTTTTCGATGTTCAGGTGCACGTCTTCGAGGTCGAGCAGCCACTGGAACGTGCCCGCGTCGATCTCGCCGCTGATCTGTTGCATGCCGCGCTGGATGGCGGCGAGGTCGTCGGCCGAGATGATGCCCTGGGCGGCCAGCATGTCGGCATGCGCGAGCGAGCCGCGGATGTCGTGGCGCGCCAGGCGCTTGTCGAAATCGACGGAGGCCGTGTAGCGCTTGACGAGATCGGAGACCGGTTCGGAGAAACGGGCGGACCAGGCGCTCGCCTTGTTGGCGAACTGGTTCTGATTGGAGTCGGGAGTATTTGCCATGATGCCGGGGATTATAGGGCCAGCCGCGGCGGCCTTGCGAGCCGCGGCCACAGTCTGAAACCCTCCACGGCGGCCCGATGGCGGATAATCTGGGCCCGGATCGTTTGAAGGAATGCTGTCTTGGCCATGCAATGGGAAAACCTCGTCGACGTGCTCGACCACTCGGTGCCGTCCCAGCCCTGGGCCCAAACCCTGGTGGGGGTGGGCGCGCTGGTGCTGACGGCGCTGTTTGCCCAGTGGGTGGTGGCGCGTCTGGTGCTGTACTTCGCGCACCGGCTATTGGTGGCGACGGGCCGCGAGGACTGGGACAAGGCGCTCGCCAAGCGGCGGGCGTATCACAACTTCTGGTATGCGGTGCCGTTTGCCGTGGTGTCGCTGGGCATCGACATGGTGCCGCACGCCGAACGCGTCGTGACAGTGGTGGGGCGGCTCTCGCACGCGGCGGCCTGGATCTGTGTGTTCATCGGCGTAAGCGGCCTGCTCAGCGCCTGGCAAGACACCTATTCGGCCACGACCCGTGCCCAGACCCGCTCGATCAAGGGCTACATCCAGATCGGCAAGCTGATGCTGTATGCGGTGTGTACGGTGCTGGTGCTGTCGATCATGATCGACCGGTCGCCGCTCTGGATGATCTCCGGCCTGGGCGCGCTGTCGGCCGTGCTGCTGCTGGTGTTCAAGGACACGCTGCTCTCGCTCGTGGCCAGCACCCAGCTCACCTCGAACGACATGCTGCGCATCGGCGACTGGATCGAGATGCCGCAGGCCAACGCCGATGGCTTCGTCAAAGACATCGCATTGCACACCGTGAAGGTGCAGAACTGGGACAACACGGTGACCACCGTGCCGACCTACAAGCTGTTTTCCGAGAGCTACCGCAACTATCGCCAGATGTTCGAGTCGGGCGGGCGCCGCATCAAGCGCACGCTGCGCATCGACGCCACGAGCGTGCGCTTTCTGGATGAAAACGACGCCCGCGGCCTGAAGGGCGTGCATTTGTTGCACGACTACCTGCTCGCCAAGGAAGACGCCTTAAGCGAAAGCAATAACAAGCTCGGCGAATTGGCTTCGGTGCCCGCGAATCGGCGCCGTCTCACCAATATCGGCACCTTCCGCATGTACGCGCTGGGCTATCTGCGCCAGCACCCCGAAGTTCGCCAGGACATGGCGATGATGGTGCGCATGATGGAGCCGCAGACCGAGGGCATTCCGATCGAGGTCTATTGCTTTACCGCGATCACCGCGTGGGTCGAGTACGAGCGTATCCAGGGCGATATCTTCGACCACCTGCTGGCGGTGCTGCCCGAACTCGGCCTGCGCCTGTATCAGGCCCCCTCGGGCGCGGACTTCGGCAAGTTTGCCGGCGACATGCGGGCGGCCGCGCTGAACGAAGCGCAGCGCGAGCAGATTTCCTCGCCGCGAACCTGAGAGGAAGGGTGCCCGGCCAGGGGCGCCCCTCGCCGGCCACCTCTTTGCCGGGCACCTGGCCACCGGCGCCCGGCCAGGGGCACCCGGCCAGGGGCACCCGGTGCCCGGCCAGGGGGCTTCTCCCGCCTCCCGCCTCCCGCCGCTTCGTTGCGCATGCACCAACCTGGGGCAGCGGCATCCGCTGTTTCAGGCCTGCCGCGCTCCCCCTTTTGACCGGTTTCTCCGCGTGCCCCGCGTGCGATAATCGCCCCCGCCCTTTCATACCGTCAGCGGAAATCGTCGTTCATGAGTGCAGTCCGGGTCGCCATCGCCCAAATCAACGCCTGTGTGGGCGACCTCGATCGCAATGCCGGCAAGGTGCTTGCCGCCGCCCGCAACGCCCATGCGCAAGGCGCCGACGTGCTGGTCACGCCAGAGCTGGTGCTGGTCGGTTATCCACCTGAAGATTTGCTGCTGCGCCCGTCGTTCGTCGAGCGCCAACTGGCCGTGCTCGATCAGCTGCGCGCCGACCTGGCCGGGCTCGCCGGCCTGCACGTGGTGGTGGGCCATGTGGCCGCCGATGCCCACGGGCTCTACAACGCCGCTTCCGTGCTGTGCGAGGGCCGCGTGATCGGCACCTACCGCAAGCAGGCCTTGCCCAACTACGCGGTGTTCGACGAGCAGCGCTATTTCGAGGCGGGCCGCGAGCCGCTCGTGTTCACCGTCAAGGATGTGCGCCTGGGTGTGGTGATCTGTGAAGACATCTGGTTCGACAGTGCGCCTGTGCAGAGCGCGCGCGCGGGCGCCCAGGTGCTGCTGGTGCCCAATGGCTCGCCTTACAACACCGGGAAGCAGGAAGAGCGCCTGGCCGTGGCCGCGCGCTGTGTGCAGGCCACCGGCTGCGCGCTGGTCTATGCCAACCTGGTGGGCGGCCAGGACGAACTGGTGTTCGACGGTGCCTCGTTCGCACTCGACGCGCAGGGCCGTTGCGCCGCGCGCCTGCCCGATTTCGCCGAGGGCGTGAATGTCATCGAGGTCGACGCGGCCGGCGCCGTGCATCCCGTGAGCGCCGAGGCCGATGTCGTGCCGTATTCGCTCGAAGAGCAAGTCTGGAAAGCGCTGGTGCTGGGTGTGCGCGACTATCTCGGCAAGAACGGCTTTCCGGGCGTGATCATCGGCCTGTCGGGTGGCATCGATTCGGCCGTGGTGCTGGCCGTGGCGGTCGACGCCATCGGCGCCGACAACGTGCGCGCCGTGATGATGCCTTCGCGTTATACCGCCGACATCTCCCTCACCGACGCCGCCGACATGGCACGCCGGGTGGGGGTGCAGTACGACGAGATCGTGATCGGCCCGGTGGTCGATGCCTTCGAAGCCGCGCTCGCACCGCACTTCGCCGGCCGGCCCGTGGACGCCACCGAAGAAAATATCCAGGCACGCGCGCGCGGCACGCTGCTCATGGGCCTGTCCAACAAGACCGGCCGCCTGGTGCTCACCACCGGCAACAAATCGGAGATGACCACCGGCTATTGCACCCTCTATGGCGACATGGCGGGCGGCTTCGCGGTCATCAAAGACGTGCCCAAGACGCTGGTGTATCGGCTGGCCACCTGGCGCAACACGCAGGGCGAGGTGATTCCCGAACGCATCATCACGCGCCCGCCGTCGGCCGAGCTGCGGCCCGACCAGACCGACCAGGACAGTCTGCCGCCTTATGACGTGCTCGACGCCATCATGGCCCGCTATATGGAGCAGAATGCCGCGCCGGCCGAGATCGTGGCCGAAGGCTATCCGCCCGAAGCGGTCGAACAGGTGGTGCGGCTGATCCGCATCAACGAATACAAACGGCGCCAGGCGCCTCCCGGCCCGCGCATCACGCCTCGCGCGTTCGGCCGCGATTGGCGTTATCCTGTCACCAACGGATTCCGGGAACGCCTATGAGCCGACCCGTTCAACATCTCCAGGACTGCAGAACGTGAAACAAGTCACCGCCATCATCAAACCGTTCAAGCTCGACGAGGTCCGCGAAGCGCTGGCCGAGGTCGGCGTCAGCGGCCTGACCGTGACCGAAGTCAAAGGCTTCGGCCGCCAGAAGGGGCATACCGAGCTTTACCGTGGCGCCGAGTATGTGGTCGACTTCCTGCCCAAGATCCGGGTCGAGGTCGTGCTCGCCGACGAGCTGGTCGAGCAGGCCATCGAGGCCGTACTGAAGGCGGCGCGCACCGGCAAGATCGGTGACGGCAAGATCTTCGTCACCCCGGTCGAGCAGGCCATCCGTATTCGCACGGGCGAGGCGGACGAGCAGGCGCTCTGATCCCCGCATCGCCGCGGGTGGCTCAAGCCCCCGCCAGTGCATAGCAAAAGCGGCCGACTCCCTCGGCCGCTTTTGTTTTGTCGGGCCCGCGCTCAGGCGCTGGGTTGGCGGGCCCGGAACACGGGCTGGCAGGCCTCGCAGATCGCCGCGGTGATGTGCTGGCGCGCGTGCTCGCGCCGCTCGAGCATACCGATCGTGCGAGCAACCGAGTCCAGGTCGGCCGGCAGGCGCCAGACCCGCAGGTCGGGCGCGTTGAGCCAGTGGCTTCCGTTGAGCAGCGGCAGCAGCGTCACGCCCGTCTCCTGGCGCACCAGCTCCACCAGCGTCTCGATCGCATTGAGTTCCAGGAAATCGTCCACTGCCACGCCCAGGCGGCGCAGCACGCGGTCGATCTGCAGGCCGGTCCGCTGGGTACGGTCAAAGCGCAGGAACGGGTTCTGCATCAGTACCTCGCGTATGCCACTGCCGGCCGCCGACGGATGCGAGAGCACCACCAGGGGCTCTTCGTAGAGCGGCGTCCAGCGCGTGCTGGCCATCTTGCGGCCGGCCTCCACCACGAAGGCGGCGTCCAGCTCGCCCGCCTCGACCTTGCCCGCCAGCTCGCTCGCCTTGCCGGAGAACACCCGCACATCCAGCCCGGGGTGCTCGCGCTTCATACGCGTGACCACCTTGGACAGCGTGCCCATGCACGACACGATGGCACCCACCGAGACGGCCCCCGCCAATTCGTCGGCGGGATTGCGCGGCACCCGCAGGCGGTCGTAAAAATCCACCAACTGCTTGATCTCGGGCAGCAGCTCGCGGCCCGCGGCATTGAGAAGGGCGAGGCGGCCGCTGCGGTCGAACAGCTCGCGACCCAGTTCGGCCTCGAGCGCGCGCATCTGGAAACTCACGGCGGCCTGGGTCAGGGCGACCTGCTCCGCGGCCTCGGAAAACGTGCCGTGGTGGGCCACCGCCAGAAACGTGCGCATGAAGCGTAAAGAGCTCATTCGGGTATACCCGTAAGGATGACGTCGTATAAAAAAATCTTTAATGACGGATCAACAAATCAAATTGATTTAATTAAAGCACGGGAGTACTTTCGCCAGCTTCCTTTGCTTTGAGCCGTGGGGCGCTGCCATGAAATCGTTCGATTGGTCCAATCCTTATCCCTCGCACCGGATTCCGCTGTTTGCGCGCAACGTGGTGTCGACCTCCCACCCGCTCGCCGCGCAGGCCGGCCTGCGCATCCTGCTCAAAGGCGGCAACGCCGTCGACGCCGCGATCGCCGCCGCGGCCACCATCGTGCTCACCGAGCCCGTGTCGTGCGGCCTGGGTGGCGATTGCTTCGCGCTCGTCTGGGACGGCAACAAGCTGCACGGCCTGAACTCGTCGGGCGTCGCGCCGGCGGCCTGGAACGTCGACTACTTCAAGAACAAATACGGCGTGGGCCCCGATGGCTTCGCCAAGCAGCCCAAGCGCGGCTGGGATTCCGCCACGGTGCCGGGTGTCGTGGCCGGTTGGGCCGCCTTGCACGAGAAGCTCGGCAAGCTGCCGTTCGATCAGTTGTTCGACCCCGCGATCGAGATCGCCGAGCGCGGCTACGCCGTGCCGCCGGTGGTGGCGCACAAGTGGGCGGCCGCCGCCTCCGAGCTCAAGGACCAGCCGGGCTATGCCGCGGCCTTCATGCCGAACGGCCACGCGCCGGCGGTGGGCGAACATTTCCGCTTCCCCGACGCGGCGAACACGCTGCGCCGCATTGCCGCCAGCAAGGGCCGCGACTTCTACGAAGGCGAGCTGGCCGAGCGCATCGCCGCCTTCAGCAAGGAATGCGGCGGCGCGATGACGCTCGATGACCTGCGCAACTACAAGCCCGAGTGGGTGGAGCCCATCAGCAAGTCGTATCGCGGCTACGAGCTCAACGAGATCCCGCCGAACGGGCAGGGCATCGCCGCCCTGATCGCGCTCGGCATCTGCGAGCGCTTCGATCTGGCGAACATGCCGGTGGACTCGGTGCAGTCGCAGCACGTGCAGATCGAGGCCATGAAGCTCGCCTTCTCCGACCTGTACCGCTACGTGGCCGACCCGCGCAGCATGGAAGTCACGCCGGAGCAGATGCTGTCCGACGCGTATCTCGACAGCCGCGCCAAGCTCATCCGCCTGGATGGTGCCACGCATTTCGAAGCTGGCCGTCCGCATGCGGGCGGCACGGTCTACCTGACCGCCGCCGATGAAAACGGCATGATGATCTCGTTCATCCAGTCCAACTACATGGGCTTCGGATCGGGCGTGGTCGTGCCGGGCACCGGCATCAGCATGCAGAACCGCGGCGTGGGCTTCTCGATGAATCCGGCCTCGGCCAACGTGGTGGAGCCGGGCAAGCGCCCGTTCCACACCATCATCCCGGGCTTCCTGACCCGTGGCGGCAAGCCGGTGATGAGCTTTGGCGTGATGGGCGGCGACATGCAGCCGCAGGGCCATCTGCAGACGGTCATCCGCATGCTCGATTACCACCAGTCGCCGCAGGCCGCGTGCTGCGCGCCGCGCTGGAAGGTCAACCGTGATTTCACGCTTGACGTCGAGTCGTCCATGAATCAGTCTGTGGTCCAGGGTTTGAAGGACCTGGGTCATGCCCTGAAGTCGGTCGACGATCCCTATATGGATTTCGGCGCCGGCCAGTTCATCTGGCGCCTCGACGAAAGCGACAACGAACGCGGCTACGTGGCGGCCAGCGACAGCCGCCGCGACGGCCAGGCCGTCGGCTTCTGACGGCGTGCGGCGCGGCCCCGGCCGCGCCGCCACACACTCTCCACGCACTCAGTCAACGACATCCAAGGGGAAACGGATAATGAAACTGAAGCAACGATTTGGTCTCGCGCTGGGCGGCGCGCTGCTGGCGCTGGTCGGCGGCACCGTGGCGGCGCAGGATCTGCGCATCGGCCTGCAAGAGGATCCCGATGTGCTCGACCCGCATCGCGCGCGCACCTACGTGGGCCGCATTGTGTTCACCTCGCTGTGCGACAAGCTCGTCGACATCGACCAAAAGCTGCATTTCGTGCCGCAGCTCGCCAGCTCGTGGAGCTGGTCCGACGACAACAAAGTCCTGACCTTCAAGCTGCGCACCGACGCCTCCTTCCATGACGGCAGCAAGTTCGACGCCGCCTCGGCCAAGGCCAATCTCGAACGCGCGATGAACCTGCAGGACAGCATGCGCAAGGGCGAGCTGGCGTCGGTCGAGAAGATCGATGCGCCGGCCCCCGACACGCTGGTGCTCACGCTCAAGCGTCCTGACGCCACGCTGCTCGCGCAGCTCTCCGACCGCGCCGGCATGATGCTCTCGCCCAAGACCTTCGAAGGCGACGCGGCCAACGTCGGCCGCAAGCCAGTGTGCTCGGGCCCGTACAAGTTCGTCGAGCGCGTGCAGAACGACCGCATCGTGCTCGAGAAGTTCGACCAGCACTACGATGCCAAGGATTACGCGTTCAAGCGCCTGGTGTTCCTGCCGATCCCCGACACCACCGTCCGTCTGCAGAACCTGCGCGCCGGCGGCCTGGATATCCTCGAGCGCCTGAATCCTTCCGACGCGCCGCAGGTCAAGGACGACAAGAGCGTGCAGTTCGCGCCCGTGGCCGGCCTGGGCTTCCAGGAAATGTTCTTCAACCTGAACAACGGCAAGCGCGCCGACAACGCCTTCAAGGACGTGCGCGTGCGCCGCGCTCTGGAGCTGTCGATCGACCGCGACGTGATCAATCAGGTCGTGGGCGGCGGCATCTTCGACGCGGCGAGCCAGCCGTTCCCGCCGGCCAGCCCCTATCACAGCGACAAGTTCCCGGTGCCCAAGCGTGACGTGGCCAAGGCCCGCGCGCTGCTCAAGGAAGCCGGCCTGACCGAAGTCCGTGGCGAGTTTGCCTTTGGCAACAACACCACCACGTCGGCCATCGCCGAGATGATCCAGGCCATGGCCGCGGAAGCGGGCTTCAAGCTCAACCTGCGTCCCACCGAATACGCGGCGCTCTTGAACGAAGCCTCGGCCGGCAACTTCGAGATCATCCTGCGCGGCTGGTCCGGCCGCGTCGATCCCGACGGCAACATCTATCAGTTCGTCACGTGCAAGGGTGCGCTCAACGACGGCCGCTACTGCAACGCCGAGGTCGACAAGCTGCTCGCCGACGCGCGCACGGTGCCCGATGAAGCGAAGCGCAAGGCCATCTACGACCAGGCGCAGACCATCCTGCACAACGACGCGCACAACATCTATCTGTACTACCAGCCCTGGCCCTTCGTGCTGGCCAAGAACGTGCGCGGTTTCGCGCCGTATCCCGACGGCATGATCCGCCTGAAGGGCGTCACGCTGGCCCAGAAGTAAGAGCCTGATCGCCCGGGCGCGCCGCGATATGCGGGGCGCCCGGGCGTGTTTCGTTGTTTTATGGTTTTACGCCCATGTTGAAACTGATCCTGCGCCGCATGGTGGTTGCGATCCCGACACTGATCCTGGTGTCGATGATCGTGTTCATGCTGCAAAAAATCCTCCCCGGCGACCCGGTGCTGACCCTGGCCGGCGAAGAGCGCGACCCGGCCGTGCTCGATTATCTGCGCGACAAGTACCGGCTCAATGATCCCTTGCCCATGCAGTACGTGGCCTGGGTCACGCAGGTGATGCAGGGCGACCTGGGCAAGTCGATCCGTACCGATGTGCCTGTTACGTCGCTGATCGCCCAGAAGCTGCCCGTGACGCTGCAACTGGCCGCGATGGCGATGTTCTTCGCCGTCCTGGTCGGGATACCGCTGGGCATCATCGCGGCGGTGCGCAAGGGCACCTCCGTCGAGATGGGCGCCAACGTCGCGGCCCTCTCAGGCATGTCGATACCGAATTTCTGGCTGGGCATCATCCTCATCATGGTGGTGTCGGTGCAATGGAAGCTCTTGCCTGCCTCGGGCTACGTACCGCCCTCCGAGGATCTGTGGCTCTCGTTCAAGACGATGCTGATGCCCTCGCTCGTACTGTCGACGGCGATCGCGGCGTACCTGATGCGCCATACGCGTTCGGCCATGCTCGAGGCGCTGTCGGCCGACTACGTGCGCACGGCCCGTGCCAAGGGCGTATCGGCGCGCAAGGTGGTGCTGCGCCATGCGCTGCGCAACGCGCTGATGCCGATCGTGACCCTGGTCACGCTGCTGTTCGGCGAGCTGCTCGCCGGCGCCGTGCTGACCGAGCAGGTGTTCACCATTCCGGGCTTCGGCAAGCTGATCGTCGACGCGGTGTTCAACCGTGATTACGCGGTGGTGCAGGGCGTGGTGCTCTGCGTGGCCGTGGGCTTCATCGTGATGAACCTGATCGCCGATGTTCTTTACATTCTCGTCAATCCCCGCCTGAGGCACCAATGAGCGCAACGACCGCAACGGCACCCGCCGTGCCGCCCCGCGCCGGCAACCGCGCGTGGAACAAATTCAAACGCAACAAGGTCGCCCTGGTGGGCGCCTTCATCGTGCTGTTCTTCGTGGTATTGGCGATCTTCGCCCCGCTGCTGGCCAGCCACGATCCCTTCCAGACCAGCTTCATGACCATCCGCAAGGCGCCGTCGTCGGCCTTCTGGCTGGGCACCGACGAACTGGGCCGCGATATCTATAGCCGCATGATCTACGGCGCGCGCGCGTCGCTGATGGCCGGCATGGTGTCGGTGCTGATCGCACTCGTGGTCGGAGTGCCGTTCGGCCTGGCCGCCGGTTATTTCGGCGGCTGGACCGACAGCGTGATCTCGCGCGCCACCGAAGCGCTGCTCGCGATCCCGTTCCTGATCCTGGCCATCGCGCTGGCCGCGTTCCTCGGCCCCAGCCTCATCAATGCCATGATCGCGATCGGCGTATCGGCTGCGCCGAAGTTCATCCGGATCACACGCGGGCAGGTGCTGGCGGTGCGCAATGAAGATTATGTGCAGAGCGCACGGGCCCTGGGCGCGTCCGACCTGCGCATCATCGGTCGCCACATCTTCCCGAACGTAATGCCGCCGCTCATCGTGCAGGCCACCATCACGATCGCCACGGCCATCATCGCCGAGGCCAGCCTGTCCTTCCTGGGCCTGGGCCTGCAGCCGCCGAATCCCTCCTGGGGCTCGATGCTGAACACGGCGAAGAACTTCATGACGCAGGCGCCCTGGATGTCGATCTTCCCCGGATCGGCGATCTTCCTGGCGGTGCTGGGTTTCAACCTGCTCGGCGACGGGCTGCGCGACGCGCTCGATCCGCGCCAAGAGAAATGAATACGATGGCAAGCATGGATTCTCAACGCGTGGTGCAGGTCCAGGACCTCACCGTGCGATTCAACACCCCCACGCGCACGGTCGAGGCGGTGCGCAACGTGTCGTTTCACGTCGATCGCGGCGAAACCCTCGCCATCGTCGGCGAGTCGGGTTCGGGCAAGTCGGTCACTTCACTGGCGCTGATGCGCCTGGTCGAATATGGCGGTGGCCGGATCGCGTCGGGCGACATGCTGCTGCGCCGGCGCAGCGGCGAAGTGCTGGATCTTGCGCGTGCCGAAGAGCGCACGCTCGAGCGCGTGCGCGGTGCCGATGTCGCCATGATCTTCCAGGAGCCGATGACCTCGCTCAACCCGAGCTTCACGGCCGGCAACCAGATCGCCGAGGCGCTGCAATTGCACCAGGGCCTGGACGCCGCCGCGGCGCGCGCCGAAACCCTGCGCATGCTGGAGCGCGTGCGCATCCCGGAAGCGAAGGCCATCCTGGATCGCTACCCGCACCAGTTGTCGGGTGGCATGCGCCAGCGCGTGATGATCGCGATGGCGCTGTCGTGCAAGCCGCAGCTCCTGATCGCCGACGAGCCGACCACCGCGCTGGACGTCACGATCCAGGCGCAGATCCTGCAGCTGATCCGTCAGCTCCAGGAAGAAATGGACATGGGCGTGATCTTCATCACCCATGACATGGGCGTCGTTGCCGAGGTGGCCGACCGGGTGCTCGTGATGTATCGCGGCGACAAGGTCGAGGAGGGCACCTCGGATGCCGTATTCGCCGAGCCGCGCCATGCGTATACCCGCGCGCTGCTGTCCGCCGTGCCGCGCCTGGGCGCGATGCACGGAACCAACCAGCCGGCGCCGTTCCCGCTGCTGCGCGTGGACGGCGTGACCGAAGCGCAGTCGGATATTGAGCCGCTCGACACCGTGCGCCGCGAGGGCGGACCGGTGCTGAAGGTGCGCGACCTGATCACCCGCTTCGACATCCACGGCGGCATTTTCGGTGGCGTGCAGAAGCGTGTGCACGCGGTCGAGAAGGTCAGCTTCGATCTTTACCCCGGCGAGACGCTGTCGCTCGTGGGCGAATCCGGTTGCGGCAAGACCACGACCGGGCGCTCGCTGCTGCAACTGGTGAAGAGCCAGGGCGGCAGCATCGAGTTCGACGGCCAGAACATTGGCGCGCTGCGCGGCGCGGCCATGCAGTCGCTGCGCCGTCACATCCAGTTCATCTTCCAGGATCCGTTCGCCTCGCTCGATCCGCGCATGACCGTTGGCGACTCGATCATGGAGCCGCTCCTGATCCACAAGGCGGCCAGCGGCAAGGCGGCGCAAGAGCGGGTGCGCTGGCTGATGGACAAGTGCGGCCTTCTACCCGAGATGATCGACCGCTATCCGCACGAGTTTTCGGGCGGACAGCGCCAGCGCATCTGCATCGCGCGGGCGCTTGCGCTCAATCCCAAGGTCGTGATCGCCGACGAATCGGTGTCGGCGCTCGACGTCTCGATCCAGGCGCAGATCGTGAACCTGCTGCTCGATCTGCAGCGCGAGCTGGGCGTGTCGTTCCTGTTCATCTCCCACGATATGGCGGTGGTCGAGCGGGTCAGCCATCGCGTCGCGGTGATGTACCTGGGGCAGATCGTCGAGATCGGCCCGCGCCGCGCGATCTTCGAGAACCCGCAGCACCCCTACACCAAGAAGCTCATGGCGGCAGTGCCGATCGCGGATCCGCAGCGCCGTCATCGCCAGCGCTCGCTGCTGGTCGACGAGATTCCGAGCCCGGTGCGCAAGGTCGGCGATGAGCCGCGCGTCGAGCCCCTGGTGCAGGTGGGCGAGGGTCATTACGTGGCGCGCCACTCGGTGGGGGTTTACTAGGGACAGACCGTAGCCGTGTCATCGCCGGCCTTCGAGGCGGTCGACACGGGCGCGGGCCGGCCGTCGCAGCAGCGGGACGGACCGGCGATCTCCGGCGGCACCGCGGTGCCGCCGTTTTTATTGGTGTGGCCCGGGGGGAGGGGGTGGGACCGGGCCGCCACACATCCGCCGCCGGGGCTTGGTACACTACCGGGTTTCGCATGCGCGTTCCCGGCGGCTTTTCCGCGGATCCGGCGCGCTGCCGCAGCCTCCTTCATACACCGTGATCTCCACAGCCAATCTCACTATCCAGTTCGGTCCCAAGCCCCTCTTCGAAAACGTCAGCGTCAAGTTCGGAGAAGGCAACCGGTACGGACTGATCGGCGCCAATGGCTCCGGCAAGTCGACGTTCATGAAGATCATCGGCGGCGACCTGGAGTCGAGCGCGGGCAATGTGTCGCTCGAACCGGGTGTGCGCCTGGGCAAGCTGCGCCAGGATCAGTTCGCCTTCGAAGACAAGCGCGTGCTGGATGTGGTGATGATGGGCCACACTGAAATGTGGAACGCGATGTCCGAGCGCGACGCGATCTACGCCGATCCCGAAGCCACCGACGACGACTACATGCGCGCGGCCGATCTCGAAGCGAAGTTCGCCGAGTTCGACGGCTACACGGCTGAAGCGCGCGCCGGCGAGCTGTTGCTCGGCCTGGAGATCGCGGTCGACCAGCACAATCTGCTCATGAGCGAAGTCGCGCCGGGCTGGAAGCTGCGCGTGCTGCTGGCGCAGGCGCTGTTCTCGAATCCCGATGTGCTGTTGCTCGACGAACCGACCAACAACCTCGACATCAACACGATCCGCTGGCTCGAGGGCGTGCTCAACAGCTACCAGAGCACGATGATCATCATCAGCCATGATCGTCACTTCCTGAACCAGGTCTGCACCCACATGGCCGATCTGGACTACCGCGAGATCCGGATCTACCCGGGCACGTACGACGACTACATGCTGGCCTCCACCCAGGCCCGCACCCGCGTGTCGGCCGACAACGCCAAGGCCAAGGAACGCATCGCCGAGCTGCAGGACTTCGTGCGCCGTTTCGCGGCCAACAAATCCAAGTCGCGTCAGGCCACGTCGCGCCTGAAGCAGATCGACCGCATCAAGGCCGATCAGGTCGAGGTCAAGCCGTCGTCGCGCCAGAACCCGTACATCCGCTTCGAACAGAACAAGGTCATGCACCGCCTGGCCGTCACGATCGAGCGCCTGTCCAAGTCGTACGACCAACCAGTCATCCGCGACTTCTCGGCCATGATCGACGCCGGCGAGAAAATCGCCATCATCGGCGCCAACGGCGTTGGCAAGACCACGCTGCTGCGCATGCTGGCCAATGATCTGGCGCCCGATTCGGGCAGCGTGAAGTGGTCGGAGAACGCCGACCTGGGTTACATGGCCCAGGACGTGTCCGATCAGTTCCAGCAAACCGACATCAATCTGTTCGACTGGATGGCCGATCACCGCCAGCCGGGCGACGACGACCAGGCCATCCGCTCGGCGCTGGGCCGTCTGCTGTTCGGCAACGACGATCTGCCCAAGGCGCCCAAGGTGCTGTCCGGCGGCGAGAAAAACCGCATGACCTTCGGCCGCCTGATGCTGGGGCGCCACAACGTCCTGCTGCTCGACGAGCCCACCAACCACCTGGACATGGAATCGATCGAGTCGCTGCAGTTCGCGCTCGAGAAGTACGAAGGCACGCTGATCTTCGTGTCGCACGACCGTGAGTTCGTTTCGGGTCTGGCCACGCGCGTGATCGAGATCCTGCCGTCCGGCGAGCTGATCGACTACCGCGGCAACTACGAAGACTACCTGTCCTCGCGCGGTATCGACGGCTGATCCGTCGCTTCGCCCGCCGAGCCCTCAGGCGCGGCCCGATAAAGCCCACCCGCGCCGCAGGCTCAGGTGGGCTTTATTACTTACGGGTCTTAAAAAAGAAGATATTTATAGTTTGGATTCATATAACAGATTGTTAGATTAAGGGCTTCTCAAACCCTGGTGCCCCGTGCGCCGGTTGCGCGCGCAGCGCGCTTTGTGGCCCTATGAAACTGACTTTCGACCACGTTCACAAGCAGTTCGGCGCTCTCCAGGTCGTGGACGGCTTTTCCAGCGAGTTCAAGACCGGCGAGCTGGTCGCGTTGGTCGGCCCCTCCGGCTGCGGCAAGTCGACGCTGCTGCATCTGGCCGCCGGGCTCGAAAAGCCGACGGACGGTCGGGTGCTGGCCGACGGTCAGCCCATCACGGGCCCGCACCCCAGCCGCACGCTTGTGTTCCAGGAGCACGCGCTCTATCCCTGGCTCACCCTGCGCGATAACGTGGCGCTCGCCCTCGAGTTCCAGAATGTGCCCAAGAAGACGGCGCGCGAGCGTGCCGATGGCTGGCTGGCACGCGTCGGGCTGGACGGCTTCGAAGCCTATTACCCGCACCAGGTGTCCGGGGGCATGCGCCAGCGCGCGGCGCTGGCCCGCGCCTTCATCGCGCAGCCCAAGACCATGTTGATGGACGAGCCGTTCGGCGCGCTGGACGCACTGACGCGCCTCTCGCTACAGGACGTGCTGCGTCAGCTCATCGAGCAGGAAAAGCCCACCGTGCTGCTGGTGACCCACGATGTCGACGAGGCGCTGTTTCTCGCCGACCGCATCGTGGTGTTCAGCCCGCGTCCGGCGCGAGTGCTGAAAGAGTTCAATCTGCAACATCGCGCCAAGACCCACGACCTGGCGGATCTCGCCGGCGAGAAGCGCGAGATCCTGCGTCTGCTCGGCATCGCGGTGGATGCCCATGCCCACACCGATCCGCAGGTGCTGGCCGCCTGAGCGTCCCGATATCGCTTTGTCGCGCGGCCATCGCGCCGCGCCATGCCCCTTATTGCCCGATCCTTACCGGAGTTCCGAAGATGAAACTGAAGCAATGGCTTTCCCTGCCGCTCGCCGCGGCGCTGCTGGCCGCCGCGCCCGTGATGGCCGCCGAGAAGTTCCGCGTGGGTTACCTGCGCGTGATGGACGACGCCCAGGCGATCGTCGCGCAGGAGGGCGGGTTCTACAAGAACGCCGGTCTGGATACCGAACTGATCGAATTCAAGTCGGGCACCGACCTCATCAAGGCGATCGTGGGCGGCCAGCTCGACATCGGCGTGCTGGGCTTCACCAACGCGGTGGCCTGGGCCTCGAAGGGCGCCGACCTCAAGGTGGTGGGCGGCGCGCAGCAGGGCTATCACTCGCTGCTGGTGCGCGATGACGCGGGCATCAAGGACATCGCCGGCCTGAAGGGCAAGACGCTGGCCTCGCAGGCCGAGGGCAGCACGGCCGACGTGGTGCTCAAGGGCGTGGTGCTCAAAGAGGGCGGCCTGAAGGCCGACGACGTCAACGTGATGGGCGTGAGCCCCGCCGTGGCGGTGCAATCGCTGGTGGGCAAGCGGGTCGACGCGGCCTTCCTGTTCGAACCCTATGACCGCATCGCGCAGCTGATCGCACCGGTCAAGCAGATCTACGAAGTGGGCGAGGCCTGGCCGTTTCCGTGCATGGTCGTGATCACCTCGGGCGAAACGCTCACCAAGCGCAAGGACGATGTCTGGAAGGCGCTCGATGCACAGAAGTCGGCCATCGACCTGCTGCAGCAAAAGCCCGCCGAGGCCTCCAAGCTGATCGCGTCGTACTTCATTGCCGAGCCCACGCTCAAGACGCTGAACCGCGGTGATCTGCCGCGCGAAACGGTGATCACCGAAGCCATCACGACCCAGGTGTTCACGCCCAAGCTGACCGACAAGGACACCAAGCGCATGCAGGAGATCGCCGACATCCTGCAGGCTCAGGGTTCGCTGAAGACGCGTGACGGCAAGCCGTACGACGTCAGCTCGATCGTCGATCTGTCCTGGCAAGAGGCGCGCAAGCTTTGAGTTCCGCTACTCGTGTCACCGGCACGCGCAAGTACCTCGCGGGGGTACTTGGCGTGCTGTTCATTTTGCTGCTGTGGCAGTCGGCTGCCTGGGTGCTGCCCGACTTCCTGATGCCGGGTGTGCCCGCCGTGCTGGCGCGGCTGGCCGAAGACATCACCAACCCGGCCTTTCACCAGGCCCTGATGGGTACGCTCACGCGCCTGGGCGCGGGCTATGGGCTGGCGCTGCTGGCCGGCATCGGCTTCGGTCTGGTGGCCGCGTTGCTGTTCTTCTTCCGTGAAGTGCTGCGCAGCGCCATCGTCATCCTGCAGTCGATTCCCTCGATCGCGTGGGTGCCGCTGTTCCTCATCGTGATGGGCTTCGGCAACACGCCGATCATCGTGGTGGTGGCGCTGTCGGCATTCTTCCCTGCCGCGCTGTCCGTCATGAACGCCACCGAATCCGTACAACGGGTGCACGTGTCGGCCGCGCGCGTCATGGGCGCCACGCCGTGGGGTCTGGTCAAGCGGGTGTACCTGCCGGCCGTCATGCCCGAGCTCATCACCGGCGCGCAGCTGGCGTTCGGCAATGCCTGGCGCGCGCTGATCTCGGCCGAAATGCTGATTGGCTTCGGCAAGGGACTGGGCCGCTCGCTGGCCTATTCTGGCGAGATCGCCGACATGACCGGCGTGATGACCAACATCTTGGTCATTGCCGTGCTGGCCGCGCTGATCGATCAGTTCGTGCTCGAGAAGCTCAAGCACCGGCTGCTGCGCTACCAATACGTCTGAGGCTGACATGCGGCGCGCGTCCCGACTTCTGCTGCCCGTGCTGGTGAGCGCCTGCGCGGCGCTCGCCACGTTCGCGCTGGCCGACGGGGCCACCGCTGCAGGCGGTGATCCGTGGCAGGCGGCGCGCGCACGTGGGGAGTTGCGGGTGGGCGTCGCTTACGTCACGCCCGTGCCCGCCGCCGGTGCGAAGATCCGCACCGCGGAGGGCCTGGACGTACCGGCCGCCACGCGGCTGGGCGAACGGCTCGGGCTGCCGGTGCAGCGGGTACAGATCGACCCCGCCCGCGCGGCGCAGGCCTTGGCCGACGGCCAGGTCGACGTGGTGCTGGTTAACCGGCCCGCGGGCGCCGAGGGCAGGGATGCGGAAGCGGCTGAGGCGGTGTCGTGGGTCGGTACCGATTACGCCGCACGGCCCAAGGCCGTCATCCGCAGCGATACGCCGTTGCGCCGCTGGGCGGATGTGCGCGGCAAGATCGTGTGCATGGCGGCGGCCGCGGCAGCCGCGCAACGTTTCGCCGAGCAGCACGGTGCCACCCTGCAGATTCACAAGGTGCCTTCGGATGCGCTGGTTGCCGTGCGCGAGGGCAGCTGCGACGTGGGCGTGATCGACGACACGGTATGGGCGCCGCTCATGGCCTACCCCGAGTGGCGCAAGTTTTCATCGACGCTCGCGGCCGCAGGGCCGCGTCAGGAGCTGGGCTGGTACGCGAATACCGAGCAGGCCACGTGGCTGAAGGGCGAAATGCAGCGCTGGTCGCGCGAGGGCGCCTGGAAAGCCATGACCGACCAATGGGCGCGCGATGTCGCGTTCGACGTCTATCTCGACCAGGAAGTGCCCGACTGCCACGGGTGATGCCGCGCGGCGCCGCTTGACGGCATGTGGCCCTTATCCGCGGGCTGCGCGGGGCAGGCGCCGCACCCGCGTGGGCGCGACCCACCCGCTACAATCGCGGCGTATGACGCACACGCTCACCGCTGCCTGCACGCACCAGGAAGACATCAAGAAAAGCCGCTTCGTGGCGCATGCCGCGCCCGTGGCCGATATCGACGCGGCGATGGCGTTTTTCGCCGCTCATAGCGTGCCCGATGCCACGCACAACTGCTGGGCTTATCGCATCGGTCAGAGCTACCGCTACAACGATGATGGCGAGCCGGGCGGCACCGCCGGCCGGCCGATCCTGCAGGCCATCGACGGCCAGGATCTCGATCGCGTGGCCGTGCTGGTGATTCGCTGGTTCGGCGGCATCAAGCTGGGGGCGGGGGGATTGGTGCGGGCGTACGGCGGCTGTGCGGCCAACTGCCTGCGGGCGGGCGAGCGCGCCGAAATCGTGGCCCTGGCGCGCGTGCATTGCCGCGCCGGGTTCGCCGAACTGCCGATCCTGCAAGCCAGGCTGGCCGAGGCCGGCGCGCGCGTGATCAGCGAAGACTACGACGGCGAGGGCGCGCAACTCGTTCTGGAAGCACCGCGCGCGGCGCTCGATGGCCTGGCACAGACGGTGGCCAACATCACGCGCGGGCGTTCCGGCTGGCGGGTCGAGGACGAGACCGTCCCCGACTGACGCCCGCGGTATCAGGCCTGTTCGCCTTCCTGGTCGCGGGCCTGCTCGATGTCGCGATGGACCTGTGCCATGTCGACTTCCTTGACCTTGGCGAGCAGCTCGTCGAGCTGGCCGGCCGAGAGCGCGCCCGGTTGCGAGAACAGCAGAACTTTTTCGCGGAACACCATCAGCGTAGGAATCGAGCGGATGCCCAGCGCGCCGGCTAGCTCCTGCTCGACGTCGGTGTTGACCTTCGCGAAGGTGACATCGGCATGCTTGGTGGCGGCCTGTTCGAACACGGGCGCGAAGCCACGGCAGGGGCCACACCACGGCGCCCAGAAGTCGACGATCAGGGTGCCATCGGGCGTGATGGCATCCTGGAAGGAATCTTTGGTGAGTTCAACGATACTCATAGTGTCGTCCTTGCCGTGTCGTGCACGGCTTTTCGGGCTGGGCCCTGGTTGCGTGATGCCTCACGGCCATCACGATACTGAAATTCGGGCGCGTCAGGCCGCTTGCGCGGCTACCGCGTCCTGCTTGAGGTTGGCCACGATCTCGTACGAGCGCAGCCGATGGGCATGCTCATAGAAGTCGGACACGATCATGACTTCGTCGGCCTCGGTCTGGGCGATCAGCGCCTCGAGCTTGCGCTTCACCGTATCGGGGCCGCCGACGATGGAAGCACCCAGGCGTTGTGCCACCGCCGCGCGCTCCATCTCGTTCCAGTGGTTGTCGATGTCCTGCACCGGCGGCTGCAATTGCAGGCGATTGCCGCGGATCAGCGACAGGAATTTAAGCTGTTGCGTGGACGACAGGAACTGCGCTTCTTCATCGGTGGGCGCGGCGATCACCGGCACGCCGATCATGGCGTAAGGCTTGGCGAGCGTAGCCGACGGCTTGAACAGATGACGGTACAGTCGCATCGCGGCCATGCCCTCGGGCGAGAAATGGCCGGCGAACGAGAACGGCAGCCCGAGTTCGGCAGCCAGACGCGCCGAGAAATCGCTCGACCCCAGCAGCCAGATCGGAATGTCGAGGCCCGCACCGGGGATCGCGCGCACCTGCTGGCCGGGACGCTCGGGCGCGAAGAACGCGCGCAGCTCGTCCAGCAACTGGGGGAATTCGAGGCCGCTGCGCGGGCTGCGGCGCAGCGCGTGCTGCGTGGCGCCGTCACTGCCGGGGGCACGGCCCAGGCCCAGGTCGATGCGGCCCGGGTACAGGGTTTCGAGGGTACCGAATTGCTCGGCGATGATGAGCGGCGCGTGATTGGGCAACATGATGCCGCCCGAGCCCACGCGCAGCGTCTGGGTGTGGCTCGCGACCAGGCCGATCAGCACGGCGGTCGCGCTGCTCGCGATACCGTTGATGTTGTGGTGCTCGGCGAGCCAGTAACGGCGATAGCCCAGGCGCTCCACATGACAGGCCAGGTCGACCGTGCTGCGGAACGCGTCGGCCGCGGTCTTGCCCGCCACGATGGGGGCGAGGTCGAGGACCGAGAAGGGCACGCTGGCCAATGCGCTCATGAGGGACTCCAGTGTTCGATGCCGCGCGCCTGAGCGTGCAACTATGGGATTCGTCAAATGTATATGGGGAGTGTATCGACGAATTCAATCCAGCCACCGAGCAACCTTACCCTTGGCCGGGTCGATAGTCATCCTGTATGGCGGCGATTGCGTGGCGCCTTCCGGGCGAGCACGTGGCGTGCCCGCCGGCGCCGGCCTGCCCGCGCGCGGCGCTGCCACCCCGCAAATAGAACGGCCCGCCAAGGGGCGGGCCGTGAGTCTGGTTGAGCGCCTGACGTCCTATTCGGGGAAGAACGCGTAGCGGATCACGAACAACACGGCCACCAGCCAGGTGGCCGGGTGGATCTGGCGCCAGCGGCCGGTGGCGGCCTTGAGCACCACGTAGCTGATGAAGCCGAAGGCCAGGCCGTTCGCGATCGAGTAGGTGAACGGCATGATCAGGGCGGTCAGGGCGGCCGGCGTGGCCTCGGTGACGTCGTTCCAGTCGATGTCGATCAGCTCGCGCATCATCAGCCCGGCCACGTAGAGCAGGGCGGGAGCGGTGGCATAAGCGGGCACCGAGCCGGCGAGCGGCGAGATGAAGAGGGCGGCCAGGAACAGCACGGCCACCACGAGCGCGGTCAGGCCCGTGCGGCCGCCGGCCTGCACACCCGATGCGCTTTCGACGAAGGCGGTGGTGCTGCTGGTGCCGAGCATCGAGCCCGCGACGATCGCGCTGCTGTCGGCGAACAGGGCGCGGCCCAGGCGGTTGGGCTTGCCTTCCGGAATCAGGTTGGCGCGCTTGGCCACGCCCATGAGCGTGCCGGTGGCGTCGAACACCTCGACGAGCACGAACACCAGGATCACGTGCACGAAACCGGTGTGCAGGGCGCCCAGGATGTCGAGCTGCATGAAGGTGGGCGCCAGGCTGGGCGGCGCGGCGAACACACCCTTGAAGTCGTTGTAGCCCAGCACCATCGACAGGACGGTCACGACCAGGATGCCGATCAGGATGGCGCCGCGCACGCGCATGGCGTCCAGCGCCGCGATGATGAAGAAGCCCAGGACGGCGAAGAGCGGCCCCGGCTGGCGCAGATCGCCCAGCGTCACCTTGGTGGCCGGATGATCGACCACGATGCCCGCCGTGGACAGGGCGATGATCGCAAGAAAGAGCCCGATGCCGGCCGCGATCGCGCTGCGCAGGGAATGGGGGATGCCCTTGATCAACCAGGCGCGCACGCCGGTCACTGTGAGCAGCAGGAAGATGATGCCCGAGATGAACACGGCGCCCAGCGCCTGCTCCCAGGTGTAGCCCATCGTCTTGACCACGGTGAACGCGAAGAACGCGTTCAGGCCCATGCCGGGCGCCATGCCGATCGGCCAGTTGGCCAACAGCGCCATGATGAGCGAGCCCAGCGCCGCCGCCAGGCAGGTGGCCACGAACACGGCGTCGCGGTCCATGCCGGTGGAGGACAGGATGTCGGGGTTGACGAAAATGATGTACGACATCGTGAGGAAGGTAGTGATACCCGCCACGACTTCGGTGCGCGCACTGGTGCCGTGCGCCTTGAGTTGAAAGAGCTTCTCCAGCATTGCTAGGTCCCCGGGTGGATGAGTCGGGCACGGCGGGCTGGGCCCGGCCGCGGCATGTCCCCGTTGTTACGCGTCATTCGGCGTTGGCGCGTATTTTCGCACCAGTTGTAAAATCATGGCCCATGATTATTCTCGGTTTTGAAAGCTCGTGCGACGAGACCGGCGTTGCCGCCGTCTGCACCGAGCGCGGACTCCTGGCGCACGCCCTGCACAGCCAGGTCGCCATGCACGAAGAGTATGGCGGCGTGGTGCCCGAACTCGCCTCGCGCGATCACATCCGGCGAGTCGTGCCGCTCACGCGCGAAGTGCTCGCGCGTGCCGGCATTTCGCGCGCGGATATCGGCGCCGTCGCGTATACGGCAGGCCCGGGCTTGTCGGGCGCGCTGCTGGTGGGGGCGAGCGTGGCGCAGGCCTACGCCTGGTCGCAGGGGTTGCCCGCCATTCCCATTCATCATCTCGAGGGGCATCTGCTCTCGCCGCTGCTCTCCGAGCCGCGGCCGGAGTTTCCGTTCGTGGCGCTGCTGGTCTCGGGCGGGCACACCCAGCTCATGCGGGTCGACGGGGTGGGGCGCTACGAGCTTCTGGGCGAAACGCTCGATGATGCCGCCGGCGAGGCTTTCGACAAGTCCGCCAAGCTGCTGGGCCTGGGATATCCGGGCGGACCGGCGCTCTCGCGCATGGCCGAGCAGGGCGACGCGAGCCGCTTCGAGCTGCCGCGCCCCATGTTGCACAGCGGCGACCTGGATTTCAGCTTCAGCGGGCTCAAAACCGCCGTCCTGACTCGCGTGAAGGCCGCCCAGGCCGACGGCGTGATCGACGACCAGACGCGCGCCGATCTGTCGGCCGCCACGCAGGCCGCCATCGTCGACGTGCTGGCCGCCAAGGCCGTGCGCGCGCTCAAGCAGACCGGCCTGCGCCGGCTGGTGGTCGCCGGTGGCGTGGGCGCCAACCGCCTGTTGCGCGCGCAACTGGATCGAGCGCTCACCGGCATGAAGGCCACGGCCTACTTTCCGCCGCTCGAGCTCTGTACCGATAATGGCGCCATGATCGCCTTCGCCGCCGCTGAGCGCGTCAAAGCAGGCCTGGTGGATCTTCGCGAGACGAGCCATGCCTTCACGGTGCGGCCGCGTTGGGATCTTGCCGACATCTGCACGGCTTGATCTTCGGGTTTGGCCGTGCTGGCACTGCCCGGGCGGGATGCCGTGGCGAGGCGGGCGTGACCCGATACCGAGCCGCGGTTCGACAATGCGCTACCCGCGCGATCAGGGCGCGGGGGCGGTTTCTCCATAGAGCAGGGCATGCAGATCCAGGTCGCGCAGCAGCGCCGCCGTGGCGTCGGCCAGGCGGGTCGCCGGACGCTGGCGCGGCGTGGCCAGCACCAGGCGATTGCGGATCACGGGCGCCTCGATCCGGCACACCGCGAGCGCAGGCCACGCCAGCGCCGCGGAGCGCGGCAGGATGGCGCACGCCTGGCCTTGGGCGGCGAGCTCCAGGATGGTTTGCACGGCATCGACCTCAGTCACGACATTCAGACGCACGCCTGCACGGCGGCATACCCCTTCGACCAGGGTGCGGATCGCATTGGGCAGGCTGGGCAGGATCAGCGGATAGGCTGAGAGCTGCGCCACCGCCACGCGCGCGGGCAGGCCCGGGTACGCGTCGGTCGCCGCCACCAGCACCAGCTCCTCGCGCAGCAGCGGCTCCATGGTGATCTGCGGCGTCGCGGGCGGATCGTAGAGCAGGGCCAGGTCGACCCGGCCCGCCAGCACCCATTCGCGCACCTGCGCGGACAGGCCTTCGGCAACGGCGATTGACGCGTGCGGAAACGCCTTGCGAAAGCGCGCCACGAGCGGCGGCGTCAGCACGCGCGCGATGCGGGGCGGCAACCCCACGACGACCTTGCCGGCCGGCGTATCGCCCAGCGTGCGCAGGTCTTCGCGGGCGCGTTCGGCCAGGTGCAGCAGGCCGCGCGCATGCCCGAGCAGACGCACGCCAGCCTCGGTGGGCTCCACGCCGCGTCCGTTGCGATAGAGCAGATGCTGGCCCAACTCCACTTCGAGCAAGCGCACCTGCCGGCTGAGCGTGGGTTGTGCCACGTCGAGCGCCTCGGCCGCCCGCGAAAAGCTGCGGCGCTCCGCCACCTCGACGAAATATGCGATCTGCTTCAGGTCCATGCCACTGGAATGCCAGATATAGAAAAAATAAATATCTGAAATAAAAGATATAGCATTGTTGGCGGCATCGCAATCCTCCACCATGGCGTTTTGCACGGAGGTCCGATGCCCGATTGCCCGCCGCCCCTGGCTCACCCCAGCCTGCCCGCCGCGCGGCTGCCCGCCGGCGCCTGCGACACGCATTGCCATGTGTTCGGGCCGGCCGAGCGGTTTCCGTACGCGGAAGGCCGCAGCTACACCCCGCCGGATGCGCCTTTCGAAAAATTGGCGGTGCTGCACGCGCACCTGGGCATCGAGCGCGCCGTGATCGTGCAGGCCGCTTGCCACGGCGCGGACCATTCGGCCTTGCTCGACGCCATTTCGCGGGCCGACGGACGCTATCGCGGTGTGGCCGTGCTGCGCCCCGACGTGACGGACGAGGCGCTGCGGCGGCTGCATGCCGGCGGTGTACGGGGCGCCCGATTCAACTACGTGCCGCACCTGGGGGCGCCGCCCGCCGATGAGGCGGTGCTGGCACTGGCCGAGCGGCTGGCGCCCTTGGGCTGGCATCTGTGCCTGCACGTGGACGGCGCGGCGCTTACGGGCTTGCTGCCGTTGCTGCGCCGGCTGCCCGTGCCTTTCGTGGTGGATCACATGGGCCGCATCGAGGCCGCGCGAGGGCTGGCGGATCCGGCCTTCAAGGGGCTGCTCGGGCTGGCCGCGCAGCCGAACGCCTGGGTCAAGATTTCCGGTATCGACCGCATCGGCGCGGGCAAGCGGCCCTTCCACGAGGGCATCCCCTTCATGCGTGCGCTGGCCGACGCCATGCCGGACCGCACGCTTTGGGGCACCGATTGGCCGCATCCCAACGTCAGCGGCGAGATGCCCGATGACGGCGAGGTCGTGAATGTGCTGTTCGAGGCAGTGCCCGACGCCGGGCTGCGCCACCGCATCCTGGTCGACAACCCCGCCCGGCTTTACGGCTTCGAGGCGCGCTGAGCCGCCGCGCGATTTCACACCCGCATACCTATATCGATACGCAGAGGAGACATCATGAAATTCAAGTACCTGCTTTCATCCGGGCTGCTGGCGGCCTCGGTCCTGGCCGGCGTCGCGCCCGCCGCGCACGCCGAGGCGCCCGTGCGCCTGATCGTGGCCTTCCCGCCGGGCGGCCCGGTCGACATGGTCGGCCGCGTGCTAGCCGAACGGCTCGGCAAGGAGCTTGGGCGCCAGGTCATCGTGGAGAACAAGGCCGGCGCCAACGGCAACATCGGCGCGGCGTTCGTGGCCAAGGCGCCTGCGGACGGCTCGGTGCTGTTCCTGACCAGCGTGGGCGCCGTCGCGATCAGTCCCGCCCTTTATAAAGAGCTTCCCTATAAGCCCGACCAGGATTTCGCGCCGGTGTCGCTGGTGGTGAACAATGCCACCGTGTTCGTAGTGAACCCCGACAATCCGGCCAAGAACGCCGCCGATTTCGTGAAGCGTTCCCAGGCGGCATCGCAGCCGGTGGCGATCGGCTCGTCCGGCGTAGGCAGCATTCCCCATCTCACGCTCGAAATGTTCACCGACGCGAGCAAGGCCAAGGTCATGCACGTGCCCTACAAGGGCGCGGCGCCGGTCATCAACGATGTCATGGGCAATCAGGTCACCGGTTTCTTTGGCGATGTGCCCGGCTTGATCGGCCACATCCAGGGCGGCAAGCTCAAGCCCTTGGGCCTGGCCGCGCCGCGCCGACATCCCTTGCTGCCCGACGTGCCCACGCTGGCCGAGCAGGGTATCGCGGGCGTCGAGTCCAACAATTGGTATGGGCTCCTCGCCCCAGCCGCCACGCCGCCGGCCACGCTCGATAAACTCAATCAGGCCGTACGTGCCGCGCTCTCCGACGAGGCCACGCGCAAGCGGCTGCAGGCATTCGGTGCCGAGCCGGCACCGTCCACCGCTGCCGAACTGGCCGCCCTGATGCAGGCCGACCGCGTCAAATGGTCGGGCATCATCGAACGCAAGCAGATCCGTCCGCAGTAAACGATGTCCGAATCCCTGCAATCCCGCCTGGCGCCGGTGGCGCCGGGCAGCCGCCCCGAGCTCGCACCGCTGGAGGCGCGTATCCAGGCCGCGCGTGGCCGCATTTCGCCGCTGTATCAGGTGCTGCTCAACAGCCCGCCGATCTGCGAGGGCTGGGAAGCCATGCTGAGCGCGGTGCGCAACCGCAACTCGCTGCCGGCGCGGCTGCGCGAGCTGGTGATCCTGCGTGTGGCGGTGCTCAACGGCGCGCCGTACGAGTTCGAGGCCCATGTGACCCATGCAGAGACCGCGGGGGTCTCGCAGGCCACGATCGCCGCGCTGCGCGACCATCCCGCGCCCGACGCGGTGCCCGGCCTGGCTGCCGGCGAGGCCGAGGCGCTCGCGTACGCGGATGCCATGACGCGCGCCATCGAGGTGCCGGATGCCGTGTTCGAACCGCTGCGCCCGCACTTTTCCGAACAAGGTCTGCTCGACCTGACGGCCACCGTCGCCGCCTACAACATGGTGTCGCGCCTGCTGGTGGCGCTGCGCGTGGGCCACTGAGGATGGAGATACAGGCTATGCAGACCTTGTTGTTGCGCATTGCCGGCGTGCTGTTCGACGCCGATACCGCCCGCGCGCTGCGGACCCGGATTCAGGCAGCCAGCCCCGGAATGCGGGTGGAGATCTATGCCGCGATCGAGCCCGACGCGCCCGAAACCTATGTGTACTGCACGCCGGCATCCGCCGATAGCGCCGCGCATGAGTTCGCGGCGGTGCGCGCCCTGGCCGCCGCGGATGGGCTGGCGGGCGACGCACGCGTGCTCGACGCCCTGGCCGATCTGGAAGGCGCCAGCGCCGGGCAGGCGAGCGCCTGGCATTACGTGGTGGAGACCGATGTGCTGCCCGAGGCGGAGGAGGATTTCAACGCCTGGTACGGCCAGGAGCACATGCCCGGCCTTGCCGCCGTGCCCGGCTCGGTGCGGGCGCGCCGTTGGCGGGCGCCCGAAGGCGATCCCCGCTATCACGCCTGCTACGACCTCGTGAGCCGCGAGACGTTCGGCAGCCCGCCGTGGCTGGCGGTCCGTGCCACGGACTGGAGCTCGCGCGTGCGCCCGTCGTTTCGGGCGACCAAGCGCACGATGTTCCGGCGGGTGCTGGCCTGAGGTCGGGCGCGGCATCCGGCCGCACTCCCATCCGGCCAAGCAACAACGCCGATGGCATGGCCATCGGCGTTTTTTCTTTGCGCGGCGGTATTGCCGGTGTGCCCGGCAGCCGCGTCGCTTACTTCTTCTTCGAGCCGATGCGGCTCTCGGTACCCTTGATCAGGCGCGAGATGTTGGCGGCGTGGCGATAGAAGAGCAGTGCGCTGATGGCGACGATGGCCAGCGTGATGTGGGTATGGGCATACCAGGCCATGCCGCTGCCCAGTACATAGAAGATCGGTGCGCAGAAGGCGGCCACCAGGGCCGAGAGCGACGAATAACGGGTGATCACCGCCATCAGCAGCCACGTGACGATCACGGCCAGCGCCAGCCAGCCGCTGATCGCGGCCAACACGCCGAGCGCCGTGGCCACACCCTTGCCGCCCTTGAACCCCAGGAAGACGGGATACAGGTGGCCCAGGAACACGGCGACCGCGACGAGCGCGAACACGCCCGGGGTGATGCCTGGCACGAGCACCCCGGCCAGCCACAGCGCGAACCAGCCCTTGGCCGCGTCACCCAGCAGCGTGAGCGCGGCTGCCTTTTTGTTGCCGGTGCGCAGCACATTGGTGGCGCCCGGGTTCTTCGAGCCGTAGCTGCGCGGGTCCTGAAGTCCCATCAGCTTGCTGACGACCACCGCGAACGGAATCGACCCGATCAAGTACGCCAGCAGGATCAGGCCGGCGGTAATCGCGAGGGAGGGAGGGGTGGTCAGCATGGTGGAAGCGATGTCCTTGTTGTTGTGCGAATGCCGCCGACGCGCGCGCGGGCGTGGGCCGGGCGCCGGGGGGCAGGCGATTCTACCGCGATGGCAGGACGCCCGGCATCGGGCGCAACCCGCCCCGCGATGTCCGGCGTACGGACGACGCGGAACGCGTCTCCGGCATGCCGAGTCTGACGGTACAATCCGTGCCTGTCGGATCGCGGCTGAGCGGTCCGGGTGTTTCGGAGGGGTGATGCGTATATTGGTTTCCAACGACGACGGCTATAACGCGCCGGGTCTGGAGGCGCTGGTCGAGGCCTTGTCCGGGCTGGGTGACATCACCGTCGTTGCGCCCGAAACCAATCACAGCGGCGCCTCCAACTCGCTCACGCTCAATCGCCCGCTGTCGGTGCGCACTGCCGCCAATGGGTTTGTCTATGTCAACGGCACGCCCTCCGATTGCGTGCACGTGGCGCTCACCGGCCTGATGGATGCCCGCCCCGACCTCGTCGTCTCGGGCATCAACAATGGCGCCAACATGGGCGACGATACCCTTTACTCGGGTACGGTCGCCGCGGCCACCGAAGGCTATCTGTTCGGCATTCCCGCGATCGCGTTCTCGCTGGTCGACAAGGGCTGGGAGCATATCGAATCGGCGGCGCGCGCCGCGCGCCAGATCGTCGAACGCCAGATTGCCGAACCGTTGGGCGCGCCCGTCCTGCTCAATGTGAATATCCCCAACCGCCGCTTCGAAGATCTGCACGGCGTGCGGGTCACGCGCCTGGGCAAGCGTCATCCGTCCGAGCCGGTCGTTCGCAGCACCACGCCCTACGGCGAACCGATCTACTGGATCGGTCCCGTCGGCCTGGCGCTGGACGCCACACCGGGCACCGATTTCCATGCCGTCACCGAGGGGGCCGTGTCCGTCACCCCGCTGCGGCTCGACCTGACCCACACGGGCCAGCTCGACGACGTTCGCACCTGGGCAGGGCCGCTATGCGCAAACGTCTAGGTCCGCAAGAAGCACCCACGCCCACGCGCCTGGGCACCACCGGCTCGCGTTACGACGGCCGCGGCCTGGCGCCCGGCATCACGGCCACCAACAGCAATACCCGGATTTCCGCCGCCACCCTGCAGCGCCCCACGCCCAGTGCGCCGGCCGCCGCCAGTGGCAACAACATGGGCCTGAACTCGGATCGTCTGCGCCAGGCCATGGTCGAGCGGCTGCGGGCGCAAGGCATATTCGACGACCGGGTGCTCAACGCCATGGGCGCCGTGCCGCGTCACATCTTCGTCGACGAGGCGCTCGCCAGCCGCGCCTACGAAGACGCCGCGCTGCCGATCGGGCATTCGCAGACCATCTCGCAACCCTGGGTGGTGGCGCGCATGATCGCGGCCGTGTGCGAGGGCCGCACGCCCACGCGCGTGCTCGAGGTGGGCGCGGGCTGCGGCTATCAGGCGGCCGTGTTGTCGCAGTTCATCCGCGAGGTGCACGCGATCGAGCGCATCCGCGGCCTGTATGAGCTGGCGCGCACCAATCTGCGCGCGCTGCGCCTGACCACGCGGGTCCGCTTGATTTACGGCGACGGCATGCTGGGCGTACCCGGCGTCGCGCCGTTCGATGCTATCGTTGTGGCTGCGGCCGGACTGGCCATTCCGCAGGCGCTGCTCACGCAGCTCGCGCCGGGCGGACGCCTGATCGCCCCCGAGGGCACCACCAGCCAGAGGCTGGTCCTGATCGAACGAACCGGCACCGCAAGCTGGAAACGCACCGAGCTCGAAGCGGTGCGTTTCGTGCCTCTGAAGGCCGGAATACAATCTTGAGCAAACAGGAGAATCGTATGCTCAACGGGCAGTTGCAACTGACCGAACCCCATTCGCGCGGCGCGCTTGTCGCGCGCCTGCGTCGTCCCGCCCTGATCGCCGGCCTGCTGAGCCTGGCGATCCTGGCGGGTTGCGCCTCCAAGGGCACGCGTGCGCCGGTCGTCGACATGACCGGCGGCCAGTCCGGCGCATCCCAGGCGAGCGGCGGCTCCTATGTCGTGAAGCCGGGCGATACGCTCTACAAGATCGCGCGCGCCAACAACGTCGATATCGAGACCGTCAAGCGCCTGAACAACATCGCCGATCCCAACCAGATCCACGTGGGTCAGGTGTTGCGGCTCTCGGGCACGGCCACCGCCAGTACCAGTCCGAGCACCACGCCGGTCGGCACCACCAAGACCGAACCGCGTCCGCTCGATCCCGTGCCGGCCACGGGCGATGCCGCCGGCACCACGCCGCCCCCGACCGAAACCGATCCCAACGCGCAGCCCACGGCGAGCCTGCCGCCGGCCGACGCGCCCAAGCAGCCGCCGCGTGCGGCCGATGCCAGCGTGATCAGCTGGGGCTGGCCGGCCACCGGCCAGGTCGTCCAGACCTTCAACAGCAACAGCAAGGGCATCGACTTTGCCGGCAACCCGGGCGATCCGGTGATCGCCGCGGCCGATGGCAAGGTGATGTACAGCGGTAACGGCGTACGCGGCCTGGGCAACCTGATCATCATCAATCATCAAAACGGCTTCATCACGGCCTACGCCCACAATCGCGCGCTGCTGGTCAAGACCGGCCAGAACGTGAAGCGGGGCGTCAAGATCGCCGAGATCGGCCAGACCGACGCCACCTCGCCCAAGCTGCACTTCGAGATCCGCCGCCAGGGCACGCCGGTCGACCCGCTGCAGTACCTGCCCGCGCGATGACGCCCACGCTGGTTTTCGACCTCGAAACCCTGCCCGACGTGCCCGGCTTGCGCCGGCTGCACGGCTGGGGCAGCGACGTGAGCGATCTCGAGGTCGCCGAGCGTGCCTTCGCCGCCCGGCGCGAGGCCGTCGGCCACGACTTCCTGCCGCTGCACCTGCAGCGCGTGGCGGTGGTGGGATGCGTGTTCCGCGACGACCAGGGCTTTCGCGTCAAGACCCTGGGCCAGCCCGACGATCCCGAAGACGTGCTGCTCAACCAGTTCTTCAAGACCATCGAGCGCTACACGCCGCGTCTGGTGAGCTGGAACGGCTCCGGCTTCGACCTTCCCGTACTTCACTACCGCAGCCTGATCCACGGTATTCAGGCGCCGCGCTATTGGGACATGGGCGACGAAGACCGCGACTTCAAGTTCAACAACTACATTAGCCGCTATCACAATCGCCACACCGATCTGATGGATGTGCTGGCCAAGTACAACGGCCGCGCCAATGCGCCGCTCGACGAGCTCGCCAAGCTGTGCGGCTTTCCGGGCAAGCTCGGCATGGACGGCAGCAAGGTCTGGCAAGCCTGGAACGAAGGGCAGGCCGACGCCGTCCGCGCATACTGCGAGACCGACGTGGTCAACACCTGGCTCGTGTATTGCCGCTTTCGCTTCATGCGCGGCGAGATCGACCACATTGCCTACGACCAGGAAATCGCGCTGGTGCGCGACACGCTGGCCGCGAGCGACGCGCCGCACTGGCGCGAATATCTCGCCGCCTGGGATGCTCCCTGAGATCTGGCGTGTATGAACGGACCCGGCCACGCGCCGGGTTTGTTTTTGCCTCCGTCTGGGGGCCACTTGCAGCGCCGTCCCGCGCGCAATCGACTGAAACAGACCGGGCGCAAACGAAACTTCGCTGAAATCGGGCTTGGCCAACAATGGTCTCGCGTTCCAATCACTCAGGAGTTTCCAACATGTCCCGTAATCGTTTCGCACTGCGCAGCACGCTGGCCGGCCTGGCCATGGTCATTTCCGCTGGCGCCGTCGTTGCGCCGGCCGTGGCCGCCCCGCAAGAGGGCAAGCCTGCCGCCGAAGCCCGCCACAAGGGCCCGCGCCACCACGGTGAAATGCGCGACGGCGCGTTCATCCCGGGCGTGGGACCGCTTTCCAAGGCCCAGATCGACGCGCTCAAACTCGACGCCAAGCAGCAGGCCCTGTTCGACACCGCCAAGAAATCGCAAGGCGAACTCATGAAGCAGCGTTTCGAGGCCAAGCGTGCCGAGCACAAGCTGCTGCAGGAGCAACTTGCCGCCGGCAAGCTCGACCCGCGGGCGCTGTCCGCGGCGAACGAGAAGGGCCGCGACCAGTTCGGCACCGAAGGCGGCAAGGTGCGTGATCAGTGGCTGGCCCTCTGGGACAGCCTGAACGACGCGCAACGCGCCCAGGTCACCGAAGTGGTCAAGGTCCGTGCCGCCAAGATGCAGGAGCGCATGGCCAAGGCGCCGCACCATCGCGGCGCCCCGGGTGCCCCCGGCGCTCCTGGCGCTTCCGCCACGAACTGATCCTGAACCGTTCCACCTCAATGCCCCGGCGCGAGCCGGGGCATTTTTCATGGCCGCTCGCCCCGGTGCGACGGTCGCGCAGCCCCCGCGTACCGCAGCTCGCCTGCCGCCTGCCGCGGGCAGCGGCCGAAGCGGGATCGGGCGCACCGCGGCATATCTCCGTTTGTTGCATGCGCAACGGTCGGCGTATACCGGCGGTTGATGCCTGGTTTTGGCGCGTGCCGCGCCATCACGGCGCATACGCACGCCGGGATCCATACAAATTTGCACCGCACCGGTGCGCGCCGGCACCTGTCGCCGTCGCCGGTCACCGTATGACGTTTTTGTGAAAAGTTGGCATGGAAAGTGCTTGAGCCAGGATGGGCCGATCGGGGAGGGGAGCAGTGCCGCGATCGGCTGGACAGGCGTGATGAGCAGCCGGCATCCGCCCTGATATCCATTCCATCAGGATCTCGCAAATGAAAAAGTCCTTTCTTGCCCTGCCGTTCGTATTTGCTGCATGTGCCGCCACCGTGCACGCTGAACCCACCGACCTCGGCGCCGGCTTTTCCCTGAGCGGTAACGCCGCCATCGTGAGCGACTATCGCTTTCGCGGCTATTCGCAGACGGATTTCCGGCCTGCCGTGCAAGTCGGCTTCGACCTGGCGCACAGCTCGGGCTTTTATCTCGGCAACTGGAACTCCAACGTCTCGAGTTTCGTGTTCACCGACGGCAACCTCGAAATGGACTTCTACGGCGGCTGGAAGGGCGATGTGGGCGGCGGCCTCGGGCTGGACGTCGGCGTGCTGCACTACTACTACCCCGGTTCGAGCTCGCCCAAGGGCGGCAACTACAACAACACCGATCTCTACGTAGGCCTGAGCTACGCCAACTACTCGCTGAAGTATTCCTACACGCCCAGCGATTTCTTTTCGGCGCCCGATACCAAGGGAACCTGGTATCTCGACGGCACGGCCACGTTCGACCTGGGCGACGGCTGGGACCTGGTGGGCCACGTCGGTTACCAAAAGCTCAAGAAGCAGGTCGACATGGACGGCGACGGCATCGGCCACTATGTCGACTACAAGCTGGGCGTAACCAAGGACCTGAAGGGTTGGGTGGTGGGTCTGGCCGCCGTGGGCGCCACCAAGGACAACTGGCTGCCGACCAAATACGGCCATCCCTCGGGCCGCCTGGGCGCCGTCTTCTCCGTCTCCCGCGCCTTCTGATCCCGCGCTGGCCGGCCGCCGATCGGGCGGAGTCCGTTCTCTCGAAATTGAGGGACGGGCTCCGCCCATTTTTGTTTTTCAGCTGTCTTACAATGCCCGCCTGCTGCTGAACCTGGATGTGTGCGAGATGCTCGACGTATTGACTATCGAATCCCTGGACCTCGAAGCCCGGGGTATCGCGCGCCGTGATGGCAAGGTCGTGTTCGTGGAGGGTGCATTGCCCGGCGAGCGCGTCACCTCGACCACGGTGCGCAAGAAGCCCTCTTATGAGATTGCCCGCGTCGACGAGGTGCTGCGCCCGTCGTCGCAACGCGTGGTACCGCGCTGCCCGCATTTCGGCGTCTGTGGTGGCTGTGCGATGCAGCACCTGGAGCCGTCGGCCCAGGTGGCAATCAAGCAACGCGCGCTCGAAGACAGCTTCTGGCATGTGGGCAAGCTGCGTCCGGCGCGCATGCTGCCGCCGCTGCAGGGCCCGACGTGGGGCTATCGCTACCGCGCCCGTCTGTCGGTGCGCAACGTGCCCAAGAAAGGCGGCGTGCTGGTGGGCTTCCATGAGCGCAAGAGCAGCTACGTGGCCGACATGCGTGAGTGCCATGTGCTGCCGCCGCACGTGAGCGCGCTGCTGGTGCCGCTACGCGAGATGATCGGATCCATGTCGCGGCCGGACCGCATGCCCCAGATTGAAGTGGCGCTGGGCGAGAACTCGACCGCGCTGACGCTGCGCCATCTCGAGCCGCTGACCGATAACGACATTGCCATCCTGCGTCAGTTTGCCGCCGAGCACGATGTGCAATGGTGGCTGCAGTCCAAGGGCCCCGAGACCGTGATGCCCCTGGAGCCGGCCGATGCCGAGCGCCTGGCCTACACCATGCCCGAGTTCGGCCTGCGCATGCCGTACCGGCCCACCGACTTCACGCAGGTCAACCACGCCATCAACCGCGCGATGGTGTCGCGCGCGCTGCAATTGCTCGACGTGCAGCCCACCGACCGCGTGGCCGACTTGTTCTGTGGCCTGGGCAACTTCACACTGCCCCTCGCCACGCAAGGCCGCGAAGCCGTGGGCGTCGAAGGCAGCAAGCAGCTCACCGACCGCGCGCACGAAGCGGCCGCGCGCCACGGTTTGGGCGACCGCACGAGTTTCGCGACGCTCAATCTGTTCGAAGTCGACGTGTCCTGGCTGCGTGGCCTGGGTTACTTCGATCGCATGCTGATCGATCCGCCGCGCGAGGGCGCGCACGCGGTCGCGCAGGCGCTGGCGCTGCTCGCGCCCGAAGAGCGGCCGCGCCGCATCGTGTACGTGTCCTGTGCGCCCAGCACGCTCGCGCGCGATGCCGCGATCATGGTGCACGAAGGCGGCTACAGCCTGAAGGCCGCCGGGGTGATCAACATGTTCCCGCACACGGGCCATGTGGAGTCGATCGCCGTGTTCGAATCGCTCGAACCCGAGGCCGTGCTGGCCGCCCAGGCGCAGGCCCGTGAAAAGGCCGAGCTGGCGGCGTTGGCCGAACAGGCCGCGCTTGCGGAAAAGGCCGAGAAAGCCGAGCGCGCGCGGGCCGAAGACGAGGCTGCGCAGGCCTGATTGCCTCAGGCCGGAGGCTGCCCCAGATCCGCCAGGATGGGGCAGTCCGGCCGCGCATCACCATGGCAGTGGCGCGCCAGATGTTTGAGCGTGTCGGCCATCGCATGCAGCTCGGCGGCCTTGCGCTCCAGCTCCGCCACATGCTCGAGCGCGATGCGTTTCACGTCCGCGCTGGCGCGGCTGCGATCGCGCCACAGGGCAAGCAGCTCGTGCATCTGCTCCACCGAGAAACCCAGGTCACGCGCCCGGCGCACGAAGCGCAGGGTGTGCAGGTCGGCGTCGGTGTAGACGCGATAGCCCGAGGCCGTGCGCGTGGCCGGACTGGTGAGGCCGATGCTCTCGTAATACCGGATCATCTTGGCTGAGATGCCGCTGGCGGCAGCGGCGTCGCCGATATTCATCTGGGTGGTCGTGTTCATGAACCGCTCCCGGGTCAGGCCGCGCGCGGCGGCGAGTAGGCTTTGAGGCGCAATGCGTTCGCCAGCACGAAGACGCTGGATGCGGCCATGGCGCCCGCCGCGAACATGGGCGAGAGCGAGATGCCGAACGCGGGGTCGAGTGCCCCGGCGGCCACGGGAATCAGCGCGGCGTTGTAGACAAAGGCCCAGAACAGGTTCTGGCGGATATTGCGCAAGGTCGCGCGGCTGATGGCCAGCGCATTCGATACGCCCTGCAGCCCGGGCGACATCAGCACCACATCGGCGGCCTCGATGGCCACATCGGTGCCGCTGCCGATGGCGATGCCCACGTCGGCCGCGGCGAGTGCGGGCGCGTCGTTGATGCCGTCGCCCACGAACGCGATATTGCCGTGCGCGCTGCGCAACGAGGCGATGGCCTCGACCTTGCCGTCGGGCAGTACCTCGGCACGCACATCGTCGATCCCGAGCTGGCGTGCCACGGCGCGCGCCGTATGCGGGTTGTCGCCCGTGATCATCGCGGTACGGATGCCTTGCGCGTGCAGCGCCGCGATGGCGGCCGCGGCAGACGGTTTGACGGGATCGGCGATCGCCACCAGGGCCGCCAGGCGGCCGTCTACCGCTACATACACCGGCGTCTTGCCGGCCTCACCCCATTGCGCGATGCGAGTCTCGAACCCGTCGTGCGCCACGCCGGACTGCTGCATCAGGCGGGCAGCGCCCGCCAGGATCGCGTGGCCGTCTATGGTCGCGCGCACGCCCGCGCCGGTGATGGCCTCGAAGTCGCTGGCGTGTGCGAGCGTCATGCCGCGCTCCTCGGCAGCCCGCACGATGGCATGGGCGATGGGGTGCTCCGAGCGCGCCTGCACGGCGGCGAGCCAGCCCAGCACCTCGTCCGCGTCAAAGCCGGGCGCGGCCTCGATGGCGGTGAGTGTGGGCTTGCCTTCGGTGAGCGTGCCTGTTTTGTCGAAGGCCACCACGCGCACGTCGCGCAGCGATTGCAGCGCGTCGCCCTGGCGAAAGAGCACGCCCATCTCGGCGGCGCGGCCGGTGCCGACCATGATGGAGGTGGGCGTGGCCAGGCCCATCGCGCAGGGGCACGCGATGATGAGCACGGCCACCGCGTGTACGAGCGCATAGGTCAGCGCGGGCGCGGGGCCCCAGACGAGCCAGGCGCCGAAGGTCAACAGTGCCAGGCCCATCACCACCGGCACGAAAACCCCCGTGACGCGATCGACCAGGGCCTGGATCGGCAGGCGCGCGTTCTGCGCGTTTTCGACCATGCGGATGATGCGGGCCAATACCGTATCGGCGCCGGTATGGGTGACACGCAGGGTGAAGCTGCCCGAGGTGTTGAGCGTGCCACCGGTGGCCGCCATGCCGGCGGCTTTGGCGACCGGGACCGGTTCGCCGGTCAGCATGGACTCGTCGACGTAAGAGCTGCCTTCGATGATCTCGCCATCGACGGGCACTTGTTCGCCGGGGCGCACCAGCACGAGATCGCCGGCCCGTACCGAGCCGATGTCCACATCCTGCGTCTGGCCGTCGCGCAGCACGCGTGCCGTGCGCGCCTGCAGGCCGACCAGGCGCTGGATCGCGGCGCCGGTGCGGCCTTTGGCGCGGGCCTCGAGCATGCGGCCCAGCAGGATCAGTGTCACGATCACCGCGGCGGCTTCGTAATACACGTTCTGCGCGCGGGCCGGAAGCCAGTCCGGCGCGAAGGTGGCCACCACCGAATAAGCCCAGGCGGCCGACGCGCCCAGCGCCACCAGTGAGTTCATCTCGGGGGCGCGGCGCCACAATGCCAGCGCGCCCTTCACGAAGAACTGACGGCCCGGCCAGGCGAGCACCAAGGTGGTCAGCGCGAACTGCAGCAGCCAGCTGTTGCGCTGGCCCACATGGTCCAGGATCCAGTGGTGCAGGGGCGGGATCAGATGGCCGCCCATTTCGATGAGAAATACCGGCAGGGTCAGCACCAGCGCCACGATGAAGGCGCGATGCAGTGCGGCGGCGTGCGCGTCGCGCTGCTCGGCCTGCCGGGCGGCATGGTCGTCGTCGGCCTGGATCGGATGGGCCTCGTACCCGGCATGAACGATGGCGGCCACCAGCGCATCGGGTGTCACCGCCGCGCCGGCCTCGACCTGCGCGCGTTCGGTGGCGAGGTTGACCTGGGCCTGCGTCACGCCGGGTACGCCGGCGAGCGCATTCTGCACGCGCTTGACGCACGAGGCGCAGCTCATGCCTTCGATGGCGAATTCGAGTTGGCGAGAGGTGGCGGTGTTCATGGCGGGGGGAGGGGAGTGTCGATGAAACCAGTATGAACCTTCCCATCATGGCAAGGTCAAGCGCAGGCGGCCGAACGCTGGGCGCGAACGGGCGGCTCCGGGCGGCCTTGACCTTACCATGATGGGAAGGTCTAACATGGGTCATACCGTCACGCGATGGGCCCGCCGTCGGGCCCGCGTCGCCTTTTTTAGGAGTGTCACCATGGTTACCTTTGTCGTCCCCGATATGACCTGCGGTCATTGCGTCAAGACCATCACGCAGGCCGTGCAGCAAGCCGCGCCCGAGGCCAAGCTGGAGTTCGACCTGCCCGCGCACCATGTGAAGGTGGCGCCCGACGCGCTCGCCGACCAGGTCGAGGCGGCGATTCATGCGGCGGGGTATGATCCCAAACGAATCTAATGAAATTCTCCTGGCGATAGTCTGTGGCTAATAATTAATTAAAATAATTGAATTAGCCAGTTTGATAGATATTGCTTAAAGTTCTATCCATGGTGGCGCGACGCCACAGACACCCAGGAGAGATTCGAATGCTGCAAAACCGTGAAGGCCAACGCGTACCCAATGTCGTTTTCCCCGTTCGCGAAGGCAACACGTGGAAGAAGCTGACGTCCGATGAGCTGTTCAAGAACAAGACCGTGGTCGTGTTCTCGCTGCCGGGCGCCTTTACCCCCACTTGCTCCTCGACCCATCTGCCGCGCTACAACGAGCTGGCCCCGGCCTTCCGCGCCGCCGGCGTCGACACCATCGTTTGCGTGTCGGTCAATGACACCTTCGTGATGAACGAATGGGCCAAGGATCAGGAATCCGAGAACATCACGCTGCTGCCCGACGGCAACACCGAGTTCACCGCCGGCATGGGCATGCTCGTCGACAAGAGCGATCTGGGCTTCGGCAAGCGCAGCTGGCGCTATTCGATGCTCGTGAAGGACGGTGTGGTCGAAAAGATGTTCATCGAGCCCGAGAAAGAAGGCGATCCGTTCGAAGTGTCGGACGCCGATACGATGCTCGCCTACGTCTCGCCGGACGCGAAGAAGCCCGATCAGGTGGTCGTGTTCTCCAAGCCGGGCTGCCCGTTCTGCGTCGAAGCCAAGGCGCTGCTGGATGCCAAGGGCTATGACGCCATCGAAATCCCGCTCGAGCACAAAGTGCGGGGCCGCGTGATCGGCGCTGTGTCGGGCAAGGCCACCGCGCCCCAGGTGTTCATCAACGGCAACCTGATCGGCGGCCTCGATGATCTGAAGGCGCACTTCGCCTGATCGTCCATCCCGCGGGCGGCCGTGCCGTCCGCGGGATGCGTGTCCCTTCCTATCGCAAAGACGAGCCCCCGCGCGGGCGGCGCCGGGTCGCATGCTGTTCGCGACCCCGTCCACCGTGCGCGGAATCGCGCACTCTACCCACAGGATAATCATGAAAACGCTGCATACCGACATCGCCGTGATCGGCGCCGGCACCGCGGGCCTGGCGGCCTATCGTGCGGCCCGCGCCGCCGGCAAGCGGGCCGTGCTGATCGAAGGCGGCCCCTATGGCACGACGTGCGCCCGGGTGGGCTGCATGCCGTCCAAGCTCTTGATCGCCGCAGCGGAAGCGGCCCACGCCGCTGCGCACACCGATGCGTTCGGCGTGCGGGTGGGCGGACCGGTCAGCGTCGATGGCGCTGCCGTGATGGATCGGGTCAAGCGCGAGCGTGATCGCTTCGTGGGCTTCGTGCTCGAAGGCGTGGAAAAAATCCCGGCCCAGGACAAGCTGCACGGCTATGCCCGGTTCGTGAGCGATACGGTGCTGCGCGTCGATGACCATACCGAGGTGCAGGCTGCCAGCGTCGTGATCGCCACCGGCTCGCGTCCCGCGGTGCCCGCGCCGTTCCAGGCATTGGGTGACCGGCTCGTGGTGAATGACGATGTGTTCGCCTGGGATACCTTGCCGCGCCGCGTGGCTGTGTTCGGTCCAGGCGTGATCGGGCTCGAGCTGGGCCAGGCGCTGTCCCGGCTGGGCGTGACCGTACGGGTGTTCGGCGTGAGCGGTAGCCTGGGCGGCATCACCGATCCCAAAGTACGCGACAGCGCCCGCAAGGTATTCCAGCAGGAGTTCTACCTGGATCCCGACGCTCGGGTGCTCGAAACGACCCGGGTGGGCGACGAGGTCGAGGTGCGCTATGTCGGTCTGGACAACAGCGAGCGCACCGAGCGCTTCGACTACGCGCTGGTCGCCACCGGTCGTCGGGCCAACGTCGATGGACTGGGCCTGGAGCACACGTCGCTCACGCTGGATGCGCGTGGGGTCCCGGTGTACGACCGCACGACCATGCAAGCGGGTACCAGCGCGATCTTCATCGCCGGGGATGCCAACGCCGACGCGCCCCTGCTGCACGAGGCGGCCGACGAAGGACGCATCGCGGGCGATAACGCGGCGCGCTTTCCGGATGTGCGCCCCGGCCAGCGGCGCGCGCCGTTGGGCGTGGTGTTCTCCGATCCGCAGATCGCGCTGATCGGCACGCCGTTCGCGAGGCTGCCGGCGGGCGCGACGGTGACGGGCGAGGTCGACTTCGGCGACCAGGGCCGTTCGCGCGTCATGCTGAAGAATCGCGGCATGCTGCGGGTCTATGCCGATATCGATACGGGCCGCTTCCTGGGCGCCGAGATGGTGGGGCCGAGCGCCGAGCACATCGGCCACCTGTTGGCCTGGGCGGTACAGCAGGAGATGACGGTGGCGCGCATGCTGGAGATGCCGTTCTACCACCCGGTGATCGAAGAAGGCCTGCGCACGGCGCTGCGCGACGCGGCGGCCCGGCTCGCCGCGGCCCAGGAGCGTGAGCGCGAGGCCGAACGCAAGGTCGCCTGAGCGGACCTGCGCGGTAAAACAAATCGCCCGGCCAACGGCCGGGCGATTTGCGTGAGGTCTGCGACAGGCGCGCTCAGGGATTCTCGCGGTACTGCAGGGTGAACGTGGCGCGGTCGTCCTGGGCCAGCTCGCGGGCAAGGAATGGCATGACGGGCTTGAGCGCCGCATCGAGGGTCCAGGGCGGATTCACCAGGAACATGCCGCTACCGTGCAGGCCGAAGCCATCGCCGGCCGGGCGCTTGACCGACAGCGTGGCGTGCAGCCAGCTCTTGACCGGCAGACGCTCGAGCTGACGCGTCATTTCGGTCACCTCGCGGCGTTGCACGAGCGGATACCAGACCGCATAGGTACCGGTGGCAAAGCGCTTGACGCCTTCTTTCACGGCGGTCAGCGTGCGGCGGTAATCCTGTTTGTCTTCGTAGGAGGGGTCGATCAGCACGGCGCCGCGGCGGGTGGGCGGCGGCAGCATGGCCTTCAGGCCTTCGAAGCCGTCCGTGCCGTAGATCGTGGTCTGGCGCTGGATCAGCCGATCGCGCTGCTCCAGGTTGCGCGCGAGCACGCCCGACTCGGTCGGGTGCATCTCGAAGAGCCGCAGCCGATCACGGTCGCGCAGGGCGTCCATGGTGAGCCAGGGTGAGCCGGGATAGTGGCGCAGGCGGCCGTCGGGGTTGTAGTCGCGGATGCGTTCGACATAATCGGCCAGCAGCGGCGGCAGATCGGTGCGGTCCCAGAGGCGGGCCACGCCGTCCGCGAACTCGGCGTTCTTGTTGGCCCAATCGCTGTCCAGCGCGTAGAGGCCCGCGCCGGCGTGGGTGTCGATCACCCAATAAGGCGCGTCCTTGCGATTGAAGTAATCCAGCACGTGCACCAGGATGGCGTGCTTGAGCACGTCGGCGTGGTTGCCGGCATGAAAGGCGTGGCGATAGCTGAACACGGCGGGGCCTCAGGCGGCGGGCCGGATCTGGTCCAGCACGTCGGTGAAAATGCCGTCGATGCCCCAATCGAGCAACTGGCGGGCACGTTCCGGATCGTTCACGGTCCAGGCCGCGATGCGAAAACCGGCGGCATGCACCGCGTCGATCAGCTCGGGGCTGGCATCTTTATGGTTGATGTTCAGGGCCACGCATTCGTACTTGCGCAGGCGTGCCTCCCAATCGGCAGGCACGGCCTCGACCAGCAGCGCGCGGGGCAGCTTCGGTGCCACCTGCAGCGCCACGGCCAGCGACGCTTCGGCAAACGACGACAGCAGCGGGGCGACGTCTGCGCCTTCCCAGTATTGGCTGCACAAGCGCGCCACGATGGCGCCGGTCTCGACCTCGCGGCCCGGGCAGGGCTTGATCTCGACATTGCATGCGATGCCATTGGCGCGGGTATACCGCGCGACCGCGGCGAAACTCGGGATCGGCTCGCCCGCGTAGCCCTCTGAATGCCAGCTGCCGGCGTCCAGCAGCGAGAGCTGCGTGTAGGTCAGGGCGGCAGCCGGGCCGCGGCCGTCGCTGGTGCGGTCGACCGTATCGTCATGCAGGACGATGGCCACGTTGTCGGCCGAGAGCTTGACGTCGAATTCGAACATCGTGAACCCTTGCGCCGCGCCCACGCGCATGGCCGCCAGGGTGTTTTCGGGTGCCAGCCGGCCACCGCCACGGTGCGCGATATAGGGGGAGTAGGGCCAGGCCGGCAGGGACGGGCGCAGGGAGGTCATGAACGACAGCCTCGGGATAGAAAAGTCAGGGGAATTCGTGACGCCGCGGCAGGGGCGGGCGGCGGGTACGCAAGCATACTCCGAACCCGCATTTTATCCGGGGGCGGATGCTCTGGGCAGGCGCCCTGGAGGTGGTAAACTCCGGCGGCTAACCGGTACGCAATCCTGCGGCACTCCGGTTGATGGATTCGGGCGAAACGTTCGCCCTTTTTTATGCGTTTTCTTGGGGCCGGTCGCGGGGCTGCCCCAGAGCTTAGGCAACAGGGGTTCCATGTTTGAGACTATTCGCAACCATCGGCGTTGGCTGCAGTTCATCCTGCTGATTCTGATCGTGCCTTCGTTCGTGCTGGTTGGTGTGTCCGGCTACGACAGCTTTGTGAGCCGGGATCCGGAGCTCGCCACGGTGGCGGGACAGGCGATCACGCGCCCCGAGTTCGATGCGGCCCACCGCAATCAGCTCGAGCAATTCCGCCAGCGCATGGGTACGCAGTTCGACCCGGCCGTGATCGATACGCCGGCCATGCGCCAGCAACTGCTCGATCAACTGATCGACCAGCGCCTCCTGGCCCAGGTCGCGATCGACAACCGCTTTTCGGTGTCCGACGCCACGCTGCGCAACACCATCGCCGCGATTCCGCAGGTCCAGGATGAAGGCCGCTTCTCGCCCGAGCGCTACCGCCAGGTGCTGGCCGCGCAGGGCATGTCGCCCACCTCGTTCGAAAACGGTCTGCGCCGTGACCTGGCCGTGGCCCGTGTGCTCGAGCCGGTCGGCACCACCGCACGTCTGCCGGGCGAAGTGGTCGGCAGCCTGCAGCAGGCCCTGTCGCAACAGCGCACGCTGCAACTGCGCGTGTTCACCGCCGAAGATTTCCGCTCCAAGGTCACCGTCACGCCGCAAGACGTCCAGACCTGGTACGACGCCAACCAGGAGTCGCTGCGCGTGCCCGAACAGGTGCAGGCCCAGTACCTGGTGCTCGATGAAGCCGCCGCCACCCAAGGTGTGCAGGTGAGCGACGCGGACGTTACCGCCTACTACGAGCAAAACAAAAACCGCTTCGGCACGCCCGAGCAGCGCCGCGCCAGCCACATCCTGATCCAGGTGCCCTCGGGCGCCAGCGACCAGACCCGCAAGGACGCCGAGGCGAAGGCCAAGGTCATCGCAGCCGAAGCCGCCGGTAACCCCGCCGGCTTTGCCGAGCTCGCCAAGAAAGAGTCGCAGGATGCCGGCTCGGCCGCCACCGGTGGCGATCTGGGCTGGATTTCCGGCAATGCCGTGCCCGCCGAGATCATCAAGGCGGTCGCCGGTCTGTCCAAGGATCAGGTGTCGGACGTGGTGCGCAGCCCCTATGGCTACCATATCCTCAAGCTGACCGATCTCAAGGAAGGCCAGGCCAAGCCGCTCGCCGAGGTGCGTGACCAGATCACCACCGAGATCCGCCGCCAGATCGCCGCGACCCGCTTCGCTGAGATGGCCACCAAGATGAATACGCTGGTCTATGACCAGCGCGACAATCTGCAGCCCACCGCCGACGCGCTGGGCCTGAAGCTGCGCAGCGCCGCGGGCATCACCCGCACCGGCCTGCTGTCGGCCGAACAGGTCGGCCCGGGCGCCGCCGCGACCAGCGCCGACGCGCAGTTGCTCGACAACCCGCGCGTGCGTCAGGTGCTGTTCTCGCCCGAGGTGCTGCGCGACAAGCTGAACTCCGGCGTGATCACGCTTTCGCCCGACACCATGGTGGCCGTGCGCGTGGCTCAGGTGACGCCGTCGCAGATTCCGCCGCTGGACAAGGTACGCGACCAGATCCGTGCCCGTCTGACCGACGAGCGTGCCGCCGCCGCCGCCAAGGAAGCCGGCGAGGCCGCCCTGAAGGCCGCGCAGGCCGCGCCTCAGGCCGTGCCCGAGGGCTTCGGTGAGTCCATGACCGTGTCGCGTCAGGCCCCGCTGAACCTGCCGCGCCCGGTGCTCGACCTGGTCATGCGCCAGCCGGCCGGTTCGCTGCCGGCCTATGGTGGCGCGTCGGTGGGCGTGGACTACGTCGTGGTGCGCGTCGAGAAGATCGAGCCGGGCACCGCGCCCGAGCAGGACCGCGACATGCTGGCGCGCCAGCTGAGCGGCGCCTGGGGCGAGGCCGAAGACCAGGCCGTGCTCAAGATGCTGCGCGAGAGCTATAAGGTGCAGACCCTGCCGGCCGCCAATGACGCCATCAAGGGCGAAGCCACCGCCGAGGGCTGAGTGTGACGGACGGGCCCGACAGGGTTCGTCCTGGCCCGGTCCGGGGCCGTCGCGCACCTCGCGCGTCCGGCACGCAAAGATAAGCCGACCCCTCGGGGTCGGCTTTTTCGTGGCTGCGCGGGGCGTGAGGGCAGGCCCCGTGCCATGAGGGCGGGCGCGGCTCAGCCGCCCGCCCGCGGTCTTCGGGCCTTCAGCCCTTGCCGCCCTGGAGCAGCGGTTCGAGCTCCGGCCAGACGTTGTCGAGCAGCGCGGGCTGCGCGGCTTCATTCGGGTGGATGCCGTCTGCCTGGAACATGGCGCGGTCGGTGGCCATGCCATCCATGAAGAAAGGCACCAGTCGCGTCTGCTCGTCTTTTGCCACCCGGCTGAAGATCTGCCCGAAGCGCTGCGCATAATCGCGGCCGTAGTTGGGCGGGATCTGCATGCCCAGGATCAGCACCTGCGCACCGGCCTTTTGCGAGGCGGTCGTCATGGCGCGCAGGTTTTTCTCGGTCATGTCGAGCTGCAGGCCACGCAGCGCGTCATTGGCTCCCAGCTCCAGCACCACGATGCCGGGCTTGTGCTCGCGCAGCAGCGCGGGCAGCCGCGCCACGCCGCCACTGGTGGTGTCGCCGCTGATGCTGGCATTGACGACGCGGTAGTTGGGGTATTGTTCGGATAGCCGTTGCACCAGCAGCGGTACCCAGCCGGTGCCACGCTTGATGCCATATTCGGCCGACAGACTGTCACCGACCACGACGATGGTATTGGGGGAACTGGCGGGCTGGGCCTGGGTCTGAGCCAGGGTGGCCGGCACGGCCGCCGCCGTCATGACTGTCGCAACGAGTACACGGAAAAATAGGCGCATGGATAGCAAGAACTCGATCGAAGTGAAGGGGTTGGGCAAAGTGGTCGCTGACGCGGGCGGCGAGCTGGCCATCCTCGATGGCATCGATTTTACGGTGCAGGCCGGTGCCGCCCTGGCCATCACCGGCAGCTCGGGCTCCGGCAAGTCCACGTTGTTGGGACTGCTGGCCGGCCTGGATGTTCCCTCGGCGGGCAGCGTGCAGCTGGCCGGGCAGGACCTGTTCGCCCTCGATGAAGACGGCCGGGCGCGGTTACGGGCCAATCATGTGGGCTTTGTGTTTCAGTCGTTCCAGCTGTTGCCCAACCTGACCGCGCTCGAAAACGTGATGCTGCCGCTGGAACTCTCGGGCGAGCCGGCGCGGGGCGCGGCGCAGGCCATGCTCGAACGGGTGGGGCTGGGCGCGCGGCTGCATCATTACCCCCGCACGCTGTCGGGCGGCGAGCAGCAGCGCGTGTCGCTCGCGCGTGCCTTCGTGGTGCAGCCCGATCTGCTGTTTGCCGATGAGCCGACGGGTAGCCTCGACGCCGCCACGGGCGCCACCGTGATCGATCTGATGTTCGACCTGCATCGGGAGCACGGCACGACGCTCGTGCTTGTCACGCACGACCCGGACCTGGCGGCGCGTTGCGGCCAGCAGCTCGTGCTGGCGGGCGGACGGCTGGCCGCCTGAACCGCGAGGCCGCGATCCGCGGCACGACAGGGCGATGCGTCGTGGGGCGTGGCGGGTCAGAGAGTGATGATGCCGTGGGGGCGCTCAGACCCGGGCGCCATTTGCAGCTTGCGTGCGTCGGCCCCGGCGCCACTCGAGCACCCCGATCACGATGCCGCTCGCGCAGATGATGCCGATGCCCAGCCAGGTGAGACCATCGGGAAAGTGATCCCAGAACAGCCAGCCCACGGCGGTGGCGCTCACGATTTGCAGATAAACGAAAGGCGCCAGCATCGATGCGGCGGCGTTGCGATAGGCGCCGATCTGTAGCAGATGGCCGAGCGCGCCCCAGAAACCGGTCGAGATCAGTAGCACCCAATTGCCGAAGCTCAGCTCGCGCAGCACGGGCAGGGCGGCGGGCAGCGTGACGGGCAGCGCCAGCGTGAGGCAGATCGTGCCGACCGCGCCGCTCCAGATCAGCGTGGTGTAGGGATCGTCGGTCGCCACGCGCCGCGTGGCGATGAACTGGGCGGCGAAGCAGCAGGCGGTGAGCAGGCCGAACATCACGCCCACCGGATGCAGGCCGCCACCCGGGCGGATGATGATGAGCACGCCCACGAACGCCACGCCACAGGCCACCCAGCGCGAGATGCGCGGCGGCTCTTTGAGCACCCAGGGCGCGATCGACAGCACGATCAGCGGCGCGAGAAAGTTGATCGCCGTGGCTTCGGCTTGCGGCAGGTAGGTGAGGGTGGTGAAGAACACCAGGGTGGCGAGGAACATCGCCCCGCCCCGCAGCAGTTGGTCGCGCGGGCGCTTGGCGCGCACGATGCGCCAGCCGCGCGTGGGCACCACCAGCCCCAGCACCAGGACCAGATGCACCACGTAGCGCACCCAGCACAGGATGAAGAGCGGCACACCCGCCGCCATCACCCATTTGCCGCTGGCATCGAGCCCCGACAGTACCCACATCGACATCACCAGCAGCCCGATACCCAGCAAGGTGCGGGTGGGTGCGGCGGCGGGGGTAGCCGCGCCGGTCGGCGTGGCCAGGCCTGTCTGGGCCCGTGGCATGCGTGTCTCCTCGATGGGACGAGCGATGGGGATGAGTATGCGGTCTTGATGCGCGGCTTCGATGGCAGGCTTTCGCACCATAGGCCGCGCAAAGGCGATCATGATACGCTCATCGCCTTCGGATGAGCTCATGATAGACCTGCGACAGATCGAGACCTTTTTCTGGGTGGCCACCCTTGGCAGTTTCCGCGCCGCCTCCGAGAAGCTCAACACCACCCAGCCTGCGATCTCGCAGCGCATTGCTTCTCTCGAAGAAGACCTCGGCGTGCGCCTGTTCGAGCGCGATGCCCGCGGCGTCACGCTCACCGGCAAGGGGCACGAGCTCTTGTCCCACGCAGAACGCATGCTGCAGGTGCGCAGCGACATGCTCGAGGCCGCGCGCGCCCAAAACGTCATGAGTGGCCGTGTCCGTATCGGCGTGGCCGAGACCATCGTGCAGACCTGGCTGCCCGAGCTGCTCGAGGCGGTCCATGCGGCGCATCCGGCGCTGGTGCTCGAGATCGAAGTCGATACGTCCAACGTGTTGCGGGCGCAACTGATCGGGCGCCAGATCGACGTGGCTTTCCTGATGGGCCCCATCCTCGAAGACCGCATGGAGAATCTGCCGCTCTGCACCTATCCGCTGGCCTGGGTGGCCAGCCCGACGCTCGACCTCGGGCCCGGCCCGCTGACGCTCGAGTGCATGGGTCGCCATCCCATCATCACCTATCCCTCGGCGAGCGAACCGTATCGGATGGTGCGCGACATGCTCATGCGCGCGGGCGTGAAGGCGCCGCGCATGTACGGCAGTGCCTCGCTGTCGATGGTGGTGCGCATGGCGGCCGATGGCATGGGGTCGAGCGTGATCGCGCCGATCTTCCTCGACAAGGAACTGGCGCGCGGCGAGCTCTGCGTGCTCGACGTGCAGGCCGATCCCTTGCCCGGCCTGTCGTTCACGGCCACCTGGATGCAGGGGCCCGACAGCCATGCCGCGCGTGCCGTGGCGCAGATGGCCCAGGCCGTGGCGGCCCGTCATGGCGGCTCGGTGGACCCCTCGGCCACCTAGGGATTTCCCGTGCAGGGGGGGCGACCGCATCCCTCGCGCGACCCGTCCCGCAATCTCGCTTATTTCGCCCAAACCCGCGCCAGCATTGGCGCTGCGGGCAATGAGGCGATGCTTGCGGGGCGACCCTTAAGAAGAATTTATACCTCCACCTCCAAACTAATGATTGGCCCTCGCGCGGGGGCTGCGGTGCAATGGCCGCGAAATAGGGTCGGCAGAGATGCCGGCGGGGGCACGGGGAAGCCTAGAGTCCGCGTACACGCGGCATTCCCTCCAAGCAAGATCATCCACGGCGCCACGGGCAGCGGGGTCCGGCGCCCATTCGAAATCCCGCTTGCAAGGAGAAGTTCACATGAAGCACGTTCTGATCGCGGCCGCGCTGGCCATCGGCGCCGCAAGCGCCGCCCAGGCGCAGGATCTGCCCAAGACCCAGCTCAAGATCGTGGGTGGCCTGTCGAACCTGACGGCCTACAACGATTACGAAAAGCCGTTCTGGACCAAGACCATCCCGGAACAATCGAAGGGTCAGGTGACCGCCGAGATCAAGGGCTTCAATGAAATGGGCCTGAAGGGTCCTGAACTGATGCGCCTGATGTCGCAAGGCGTGATCGAATTCGGCACCGCCACGCTTTCGTACTTCGCCAGCGACAATCCCATCAACGAGGCCATCGATCTGGCCGGTCTCGCGCCCGACGTCAAGACCGCGCGCGAGGTCACCGACGCGTTCGAGCCGGTCTATGCCCGTCTGTATGGCGAAGGCGCCAATGTCAAGCTGCTCGGCATCTCGACCTACCCGGCCCAGGTGCTGTTCTGCAACGCCACGATCACCGGCCTGGCCGATATCAAGGGCAAGAAGGTCCGTACCAGCAGCCGCACGACCGCCGAGTTCGTCGAGGCCCTGGGTGGCACGAGCGTGACCATGGCGTTCGGCGAGGTTGTGCCGGCCCTGCAGAACAAGGTGGTGGACTGCGCCATCACCGGTTCGCTGTCGGGTTATTCGGCCAAGTGGTACGAAGTGTCGACCCACCTGTACGCGCTGCCGATCAACTGGAACCAGCAGATCCACGCCGTGAATCAGAAAGCCTGGGACAAGCTCGATCCTAAGGTGCGCACGTTCCTGCAAGCCCAGGTGAAGGGCCTGGTCGACCAGATCTGGGAAGCGGCCGCGCGCCAGACCCAGGAAGGCTATGACTGCAACACCGGCGCTGCCGCCTGCACGCAGGCCGTCAAGGGCAAGATGGTCCTGGTGCAACCCACCGATGCCGACCGCGCGCTGCTCAAGAAGGTCCTGAACGATGCCGTGCTGCCCAAGTGGGCCGCCCGTTGCTCGGCGCAATGCGTGAAGGACTTCAACGAGACGATCGGCACCAAGATCGGTCTGCAGGCCAAGAAGTAATCCGCTTGATCCTAGGTGGATGCGCGCCGGTGCGAACCGGCGCGCGCGTCGCCCGCAACGCCGCGCTGCGGTTTGCGGGCGACGTTCCTCCCTGAAGGAAAAATCATGAATCAGAAAGAAAAATTCGCCTTGTTGGGTGCGCTGTTGCGGCGTGCCGAAGGGCTTTCACGCGTGGCGGTATGGGTCGGCGGGGCCCTCACCATCGCCAGTGTTTTGCTCATTTCGTTCGATGTGCTGGCGCGCAAGTTCGCCGGCATCACAATGGGGGGCGCGGACGAACTGTCGAGCTACGCGTTCGCCATCAGCACGTCGTGGGCGCTGGCCTTCGCCACGCTGCAGCGCGCCAACGTACGCGTCGACGTCGTGTATCAGTATTTGCCGGTACGGGTGTCGGCCGTGCTGGATTGGGTTGCGATGGTGGCGCTGGCCGTCTTCATGGTGACCCTGTCGTATTACGCATTCGACGTGGTCCAGACTTCGTGGCAGCAAAAGGCCACGGCGAATACGCCGCTGGCCACGCCGCTCTGGCTGCCTCAGGGTCTGTGGTTGCTCGGCCTGTTCTGGATGTGTATCACCGTTGCCCTGATGCTGCTGCGCGCCAGCGCCGCGCTCGTCACGGGAGATATTGAACTGGTCAAGCAAATCTGCGGCGTGCGCTCGGCGCAGGAAGAGGCCGAGGAAGAAGCGGCCGCCGGTGAGCGTATGGTCAAGGGAGGCCAGGCATGATCGCGACCACACTTATTCTGCTCTTGGTGCTGATCGGGATCTCCATTCCCGTAGGCGCTGCCCTGGGCGTGCTCGGGCTGATCCTGGACCCGATGTTTTCCATGCTGCCGCTCACGCGCGCCATGGGCGAGCTGGCCTGGAGCACCAACAACGAGTTCCTGCTGGTAGCGATCCCGCTGTTCATCCTGCTGGGAGAGGTGCTGCTGCGCGCAGGCTTCGCCGAGAAGATGTACAGCGCGATGGCCCTGTGGCTTTCGTGGCTGCCGGGCGGCCTGATGCACGCCAACATCGGCGCGTCGACGCTGTTCTCGGCGACCTCGGGCTCGTCGGTGGCGACCGCCGCCACCGTAGGTACGGTCGCCATTCCGCAGATCAAGAAGTACGGCTACAACGAGCCGCTCTTCCTGGGCAGCCTGGCCGCGGGTGGGACGCTCGGTATTCTGATCCCGCCGTCGATCAATCTGGTGATCTATGGCGTTCTGACTAACTCGTCGGTGCCCAAGCTCTATCTGGCCGGCATCATCCCGGGCTTCCTCATGGCGGCGCTATTCATGCTGACCGTGGTTGTAGCCTGCGTGTTCAAGCCGTCGTGGGGCGGCAAGAAGATCCAGGCCAGCTGGGGCGAACGTCTCGCGAGTCTGATTCACCTCGGCCCGCCGCTCGGGATTTTCCTGCTGGTCGTCGGATCGATTTACGCGGGTCTGGCCACGCCGACCGAGGCTGCCGCGCTGGGCGTGCTGGGCGCGTTGATCCTGGCCGCCTGGTTCCGCCGTCTGACCTGGACCATGCTGCGCGAAGCTATCGAAGGCACGATGCGCTCGACCGCCATGATCATGCTGATCGTGCTGGCCGCGGGCTTCCTGAACTTCGTTCTGTCGGCCACGGGTGTGACGGATGCGCTGACGCAATCGATCACGAACCTGGGTCTGTCGCCCGGCATGATGCTGCTCATCATCATCGTGTTCTACCTCGTGCTGGGTTGCTTCATGGAAACCCTGTCGATGATGATCACCACGATTCCCATCGTGGCGCCCATCATGATCGGCCTGGGTTATGACCCGATCTGGCTCGGCATCCTCATCATCGTGCTGGTCGAGGCCGCGCTGATCACCCCGCCCGTGGGCCTGAACCTGTTCGTCGTGCAGAGCCTGCGCAAGAGCGGTTCCATGACGGCCGTCATCAATGGCGCGCTGCCGTTCGTGGCCGCGATGTTCTTGATGCTGGCGCTGCTGGCCTTCTTCCCCGGCCTGGCCCTCTGGCTGCCGCAAGTGTTCGGTTGATATGCCTGGGGCGCCGCATGGGTGGCGCCCCATCTTCCGGCGCCGCGCGAGCGGCGCTTCGTTTCCCGCGGATGCCGTGCATGCGGTGTCCTTTCCAGATCCCCCCGGGCGTGCCGCCGGCGCGCCTCTCACGCTGTGCAGGTGCAATATGAAAGCGAGTTTCCAGGTCCAGGGCGCCGACGCCCGCACGATCGACATCGATTTCGACCAACTCGTGGTGGCTGGCTGGGCCGGCCGTGACCGCGACGCCATCGAACACCACATCGAAGAACTGGCTGCGCTGGGCGTGCCCCGTCCCAGCACCGTGCCGCTCTACTACCGCATCGCCGAGAACCAGCTGACGCAGGCCGCCCAGGTCCAGGCGCTGGGCGAAGAGTCGTCGGGCGAAGCCGAGACCTTCGTGTTCAAGTTTGGCAGCGAGCTGTACGTCAGCCTGGCCTCCGACCACACCGACCGCAAGCTCGAAGCCGTGAGCGTCGCCTTCTCGAAGCAGACCTGCGTGAAGCCGGTGGCGCGCGAAGCCTGGCGTCACGCCGAGGTGGCCGGCCACTGGGACGAGCTGGTGCTGCGCGCCTACATCGTCGAAGGCGGCAAGGAAGTGCTGTATCAGGACGGCACGCTCGCCAGCCTGCAGAACCCGCTCGACCTGATCCGCGGCTACGCGGGCGACGCCGGCCTGGCCGAAGGCACCGGCATGACCTGCGGCACGGTGGCTGCGATCGGCGGCATCCGTCCGTCGACCACCTTCATCATGGAGTTGCACGACCCGCGTCTGGGCCGTACGCTGCGCCATCGTTATGATGTGACGACGCTGCCCGTCGTGGCCTGATCCGGACAGCCTTTCACGCCTTCCCGACGCCGATCATCCAGCTTGCCGCGCAAGCGGCTACCGCCACCATGTATCCCACGCTCATCGACTCCCAGCGCGCCCTGCAAGCGGGCCGCACTACCTCCGCCGAACTGACCGAGGCCGCGCTTGCGCGTGCCGCGGATCCGGCCGGCGAGGGCGCCCGCGTCTTCACGCAGCTTTACGCCGAGCAGGCTCGCGCCGCGGCGCGCGCCAGCGACACGCTGCGCGCGGCCGGGCTTGCCCGTTCGCCGATCGAAGGTCTGCCCATTTCGATCAAGGACCTGTTCGACGTGACCGGCGGCACCACGCTGGCCGGTTCGGTGGCGCGCAAGGGTGCCCCCGCCGCCGAACGCGATGCGGTGGTGGTGGAGCGCTTGCGCGCCGCGGGTGCGGTGCTCGTGGGCCGTACCAACATGAGCGAGTTCGCATACTCGGGGCTGGGCCTGAACCCGCACTACGGCACGCCGCGCAATCCCTGGGATCGCGACACGGGCCGTATCTCGGGCGGTTCGTCCTCGGGCGCCGCGATCTCCGTCACCGACGGCATGGCCCTGGCCGGCATCGGTTCGGATACCGGCGGTTCGGTGCGCATCCCTTCGGCGCTGTGCGGCCTCACGGGTTTCAAGCCCAGCGCCCAGCGTGTCTCGATGGAAGGCGTGCTGCCGCTGTCGGTCAACCTGGATTCCATCGGCCCGCTGGCCGCCAGCGTGAGCGACTGCGCGCTGCTCGACGCCATCCTGGCCGGTGACGATCCCGCCGATCTGCCGCAGGCGGCCCGCCTGCGCGGCCTGCGCCTGGCCTTGCCCGTGACGATCGTGCTCGACGGCATGGACGACCACGTCAAGGCCACCTTCGATGCCGCCGTCACGCGCCTGGTCGCCGCCGGCGTCCAGATCGACGAGATCGAGGTGCCCGAATTCGCCAAGCTGGCCGAGATCAACAGCAAGGGCGGCTTCACGGCTTCGGAAGCCTGGGCCTGGCATCGCGACCTGCTCGAGCGCGCCGGTGACAAGTACGATCCGCGTGTGCGTACGCGCATCCTGCGCGGCAAAGAGATGTCGGCGGCCGATTTCATCGATCTGCTGGCGGCACGCAAGCGCTGGATCGCCGGCGTGGCGGCGCGCATGGCCGGCTACGACGCGCTGCTGATGCCGACGGTGCCCGTGGTGGCCCCCGAGATCGCACCGCTCGTGGCCAGCGACGAGCAGTTCGGCAGCACCAACCTGCTCATCCTGCGCAATCCCACCTTCATCAACTTCCTGGATGGCTGCTCGCTGTCGCTGCCGTGCCACGCGCCCGGCACCGCGCCGGTGGGCCTGATGGTGTCGGCGCTCAACGGCGCCGACCGCCGCGTGCTCGAGATCGGGCTGGCCATCGAGGCGCTGCTGGCCGCCCAGGGCTGAGCCCCGGGGGCGCGGTAAGCGCGCTTGATACGTGACGCCCGCCGGAAGCGATTCCGGCGGGTTTTTTTTGACTTCGCACGGTCCGGGCCCGGGCGCTTCGTGTTACCCCAAAAACGCGCGCAACTGCGCCACCAGGAACTCCGGCGCCTCCTCCGGCACGTAGTGCCCGCAAGGCGCGATCACGCCCGTCACGTTGTCGGCTACGCGGCGCAGCATGGTTTCCATCATGCCCCCCAGCGCCGCCTCGCCACCCATGGCCAGCACCGGCATCGTGAGGCGCTCGCGGGCATGCGCCTGGTTCTGCTCCATGTCCTGGAACAAAGCGCGGTAGTAGCTCGCACCCGCGCGCCAGCCGCCCAGGCCGCCGTAGCAGCGCGCGTATTCATCGAGGGCGTGCGGCTCGATCCACTGCACGCCCGCGCTCTTGGATTGGAACAACCACCCCAGAAACTCACGCTCGCGGCCCGTCAACAGGGCTTCGGCGAGATCGGGCATGGCAAAGAAATAGAAGTGCCAGTTCTTGCTGATGCGCTGCGGCTCGAAGGCATAGGCCTCTTTCGGCGCGATGCCGGGTATCGTGGCGTCGATCAGCGCGAGCTTGTCCAGATACCGGCCGTAGCGGCTCGCGTAGGCATAGCCGATCCACACGCCGACGTCGTGGCCGACGTAGTGAAAGCGGTCCCAGCCCAGCGATCGCGTGAACGCGTGCAGGCGTTCGGCCACGGCATCGGTGTCGTACCCGCCTGGCGGCCGGTCGGAGTCGCCCAGGCCCGGCGGATCGATCGCCACCACGGTGTAGTGCCGCGCCAGTGCTCGCATGGTCTTGCGCCAGGCGTACCAGGTCTGTGGCCAACCGGGTACGAGCAACAGCGGCTCGCCCTGGCCACCGATCACATAGTGCAGGCGCTGGCCCGGCTCACCCTGCATGCGGTGCTCGAAGTGCGGGCCCGGCTCGGACAGCGCGCGGCTCGCCCTGCGGGCGCTGCCGTCATCGCGCGCGCCGGCGAGCGCGTCGCTGAGGACGTCGGCGAGGGAGGCAGTGATGGTATCGGTCATGATGCATTGGAGGTCTCGTTATCCATCGCTCGATGCTAGCGGCCGGCGCGCCGATGGTCATCCGCCCTGGCGTAATATCACTCATCACTGGCCGTGATGAATGGAGCTGGCATGGACCTCGACCTACGTACGCTGCGCATCTTCGTGAAGGTGGCCGAACTGCGCAGCTTCGTGCGCGCTGCGGAGGCGCTCGACATCACCCAGGCGGGTGCGAGCAATGCACTCAAGCGACTGGAGGCGCAACTGGGCACCGCGTTGCTTTTGCGTACCACCCGCAGCGTCAGTCTCACGCTCGATGGCGAGGCGTTCTACCACCGTTGCCGCCAGGTGCTGGCCGACCTCGAAGACGCCACGCAGGTGCTCACGCGCGCGCGGCGCAAGCCTGCCGGCCTGCTGCGCCTTAGCCTGCCTTCCTCGTTCGGCCGCACCTGCGTGGTGCCGGCGCTCGGCGCATTCCAGGCCAAATATCCCAAGGTGGAGGTGGATGTCGGGATCACGGATCGGCAGGTCGACCTGGTGGAGGAGGGCGTGGACGTCGCGGTGCGTTTCGGGCCGTTGCAGGATTCGAGCCTGATCGCGCGGCCGCTGCGCCAGGTGCGGCGGCGGCTGGTGGCCGCGCCTGCCTACGTGGCAAGGCAGGGCAGGCCCGCCACCCTGGACGACCTCGCGTCGCACAACTGTCTGGCGCTCACCTATCACGAGACCGGCCGGCCGCGCCGCTGGCGCTTTCGGCGGGGTGGGGAGCCAGTCGCGCATGCACCGGTGGGCACGATGCGCATGAACGACAGCCACGCGCTGCTCGCGGCGGCGCGCGCCGGATTCGGCATCGCGCAGATCCACGACTATTACGTGCAGGAGGATCTGGCCGAGGGGCGCCTGGTCACGCTGCTGGACAGCATCGAACCCTCGCCGGACGAGCTCTTCATCGTGTATCCGAAGTCGCGTCATCTCTCGCCGCGGGTTCGGGCTTTCGTCGACTACCTGGTGGTGGCGTTGCGTTGACACGATCCCGCGGGGCGAGGGCACGGTACCGGGCAAGGTAATACCGCAGCGCAAAGAAAAAGCCCCCTGACCGGATCGGTTCAGGGGGCTCGTCTTCAGGCGGCTCAGAGTGTCATTTTTGTGGGCAGCCAGGTGGCGATGCCCGGGATGAAGTAGAGCAACAGCACCGCCACGATCATCAGGAAGAACATCGGCAGCGACACCTTCGCGACATAGGGCAGCTCGCGGCCCGTCATGCCCGAGAGCACGAACAGGTTGAAGCCCACGGGCGGGGTGATCTGCGCCATTTCGACCACGAACACGACGAAGATGCCGAACCAGATCAGGTCGATGCCGGCACTCTGCACGGTGGGCAGCAGCACACCCATGGTCAGCACCACGATGGAGATGCCATCGAGGAAGCAACCCAGGATGATGAAAAACACCATCAGCGCCATGATCAGGCCGAACTGCGACAGGCCCAGCCCGCCGATCCATTCCGCGAGTGCGCGCGGCAGGCCGATATAGCCCATCGCCAGCGTGAGGAACTGCGCACCCGCCAGGATCAGCGCGATCATGCAGTACAGCCGGGTGGCGCCCAGCAGCGACTGCATGAAGGTGCTGCGCGAGAGCGAGCCTTGCAGGCCGGACAGCAGCAAGGCGCCGACCACGCCCACGCCGGCCGCCTCGGTGGCGGTGGCCACGCCGGCATAAATCGAGCCGAGCACGGCACCGATCAGCAGCATCACCGGGATGAGGTGGCGCGATTGCTTGAGCTTCTGGCCCAGGCTCATGCCGGGATCGGCGGCGGGCACTTGTTCCGGATTGCGCAGCGCCCACCAGGCGATGTAGCCCATGAACAGCAGTGCAAGCACGATGCCCGGCACGATGCCGGCGATGAAGAGCCGTGCGATCGACACGTCGGCCGCCACCCCGTAGACGATCATGATGATCGAGGGAGGGATGAGCAGGCCCAGCGTGCCGGCGCCCGACAAGGTGCCCAGGATCTTGGACTCAGGATAACCGCGGCGCGTGAGCTCCGGAATGGTCATCTTGCCCACCGTGGCAACCGTGGCCGCCGACGAACCGGATACGGCCGCGAAGATCGCGCAGCCGATCACGTTGGTGTGCAACAGACGCCCGGGCAGGCGGTTGAGCCACGGCGCAAGACCGCGGAACAGGTCCTCGGAGAGCCGGGTACGGAAGAGGATTTCGCCCATCCACAGAAACAGTGGCAGGGCGGTGAGGGTCCAGGACGACGAGGCGCCCCAGATCGTGACGGCCATGGCATCGCCCGCGGGGCGGCTGGAGAAGAGCTCCATGCCGATCCAGGCGGTGCCGGCGAGGGTCAGCCCGACCCACACGCCGCAACCAAGCAGCGCGAAGATCGAGACGACCAGCATCGTGATGACGAAGATTTCACTCATAGGTGTGCTGCGAGGAGGCTGCGGCGTGACCGCGGATGCGGCGGACCAGTTCGTCGACCAGCGCAATGAAGAACAGCACGGTGCCGACGGCCATGCTCAGTTGCGGGATCCAGAGGGGCGTGGCGTCGTTGGAGGTGGACACGTCGTTGAACGTGTGTGAATCCAACGTGAGCTTTATGCTGAAGAAAGCGAATGCGGCCGCCAGGAGCACGCCGGCGCCGAGCGCGAAGATGTCCAGGCCGCGGCTCGCGGCGGGCTTGAGCGAGTTGAGCAACAGCGTGACGCGGATGTGCTCGCCATGCTTGAACGTGCTGGCCAGGGACAGGAAGCCCGCGGCGGCCATGAAATAGCCGGCGTAGGCGTCCGTGCCCGGAAGGTTCCAGTCGAACTGGCGGGCCAGGATGGCCGCCAGTACCGACACCAGCACACCGATGGTGCAAAAGCCGGCCAGCAGGCCGGCGGCACCGTACAGCGTATCGAGAAAGCGGCGCATGATTACTGTTTCTTGTACGCCGCGATGATTTGCTCACCCTCGGAACCGGCCTTCTTGAGCCAGTCGTCGAGCATGCGCTTGCCGACTTCGGTCAGACCCTGCTTGAGCTCGGCGGTGGGCTGGATGATTTCCATGCCGTTGGCCTTGAGCTGTTCCTTGTACCACTCGTTCTTCTCGCGCGAGCTCTTCCAGCCGCGCTCTTCCGCTTGCGCACCGGCCTTCTTGAGGGCGGCCTGCGTTGCCGGATCAAGCGCGTCGAAGGCCTTCTTGTTGACCAGGATCGCGTTCTTCGGCAGCCAGGCCTGGGTGTCGTAGAACTTCTTGATGTACTCGAAGGTCTTGGTGTCGTAGCCGGTCGAGCCCGACGACATATAGGAGTCGATCACGCCGGTGGCCATGGCCTGTGACAGCTCGGCCTGCTGCACGGTGACGGGCTGCGCGCCGACGAGCTCGGCGATCTTGGCCGTGACGGGGCTGTACGCGCGCCACTTCAGACCCTTCATATCGGCGGTGCTCTTGATGTCCTTGTTGGCGAAGATGCCCTGGGGCGGCCACGCCACCGCGTACAGCAGCATCATGCCCTGGGATTCGAGCTTCTTCTCGAGGAAAGGCTTCTGCGCCTGATAGAGCTTGAACGACGCGTCGTAACCGGTGGCCAGGAAGGGCAGGCCGTCGAGTTCGTAGATGGGCGCTTCGTTGGCGAAGTTGGTCAGCAGGATCTCACCGATTTGGGCCTGGTTGCCCTGGACCGCGCGCTTGATTTCCGGCGCCTTGTACAGCGATGCATTGTTGTGCAGTTGGATCTTGAGCTTGCCACCGGAGAGTTCATCGACCTCCTTGACGAACTGCGTCAGATTCTCGACGTGCAGGTTGCTGGCGGGATAGGCCGAGGGCAGATCCCATTTGGTCTGGGCGATGGCGCCGGCGGAAAAGGCCAGGCCGATGCTGCCGGCGAGCAATGCAATGCGTTTAAACATGGGGTGGATCCTTCGTGCTGAGACTAGATAACCGCTTCGCGCGCGAGCCGGCGCGGTGGCGGTTTGTTTAACCAGAAGAGGAGCCGGGCGCCAAACCTGCGCGCGCCGTCGAAAACGCTGCAATTCTATGTTGAGGCCGGGCGTGACAGCGCTGAAAAAACGCGGTTTTGCGGGTAAGTCCTAACGTTGCGCGCGCATCGATGCTTCAGGCGTCAAACGTTCAGGCACGCATGCAAACCGATGTGGTGCGCACGCGCCACACGTGCCGAAGCAGTGCTGCCGCGACGCACCGAATCGGGCATCTCGCGATGCCAGTTCGTACGCAAACGATTTGATGCCGAGAGCGCTGGTCGAGGGAGCCGGGTGCGCCAGAGCCCAAGGGAAAACCACTAGTGGATTGGCATCAATCACCCCGTTATTTTGTTGATGAAACGTTGATAAATTATTAGTATTTCGCCATCGATAGGTTGGCGAGGCCAGCCGTGCAGGGGGAATCTCAGCGTGAAAACCAATCTGATCGCGTCTTCGGCCCATCTGGCCAGCGGCCGGTCGCCCGATCTGTCCGAGGTGGAGTTCGGCCTCATGATTGCGAGCCATGCCTTCGATCGCTGGACCGTGCGGTGCATGGCGGCGGCTGGCCTGCCCGACCTCACGCCCACCGACGTGATGGTGATGCACCACGTCTATCACCGCGAGCGTCCCAAGAAGCTGGCCGACATCTGCTTCACGCTCAATGTCGAAGACACCCATATCGTCAACTACGCGCTCAAGAAGCTCGAGCGCCAGGGCGTGGTGCGCGGCGAGCGCAGCGGCAAAGAAGTGTTCTACAGCGTCACGCCCGAGGGCGCGGCCTATATCGAGCGTTACGCGGCGATCCGCGAGCAGTGCCTGATCGACGGCATGGAAGCGGGCGCGGGCGGCGGACTGGAGTTCACACGCCAGCTCGCCCACGCGCTGCGCGCGCTTTCCGGTCTTTATGACCAGGCCGCGCGCGCCGCGACATCGCTCTGAAGAATTCTGTGGCTGCCGTATCGGCGGCCGCGCATGCAGCAAGGCTGCGCTATTCCACCATTCCGAGGGTGTTATGAAGTGGCAATTCTGGGTTGACCGTGGCGGTACGTTCACGGATATCGTGGCGCGCCGCCCCGATGGCAGCATGACGACGGCGAAGATGCTGTCGGAGAATCCCGAGCAATATCGCGATGCGGCCGTCGCTGGCATCCGCAAGTTGCTGGGCATCGCGCCCGGCGAGCCCGTGCCCGCGGATCAGGTCGAGTGCGTGAAGATGGGCACGACCGTCGCCACCAATGCGCTGCTCGAGCGCAAGGGCGAACGCACGGTTCTCGTCACGACCCGTGGTTTCCGCGATGCGCTGCGCATCGCCTACCAAAATCGCCCGCGTCTTTTCGAGCGCAATGTGCAGCTGCCCGAGCTGCTGTACGAGCGCGTGATCGAGGCCGACGAGCGCGTGGGCGCCGACGGCGCGGTGGTCGCACCGCTGGCCCCGGACGCACTGCGCGCCGCCATGCAGGCTGCGTACGACGAGGGTGTGCGCGCCATGGCCATTGTGTTCATGCACGCCTGGCAATCGCCCGAGCACGAGCAGGCCGCCGCCGCGATCGCGCGCGAGATCGGCTTCACGCAGGTGTCCGTCTCGCACGAGGCGAGCCCGTTGATCAAGTTCGTGTCGCGTGGCGACACGACGGTGGTCGATGCGTATCTGTCGCCCATCCTCAAGCGCTACGTGGACCAGGTGGCGGGCGAGCTGCCGGGTATCCGCCTGATGTTCATGCAATCGAACGGCGGACTGACCGATGCGCATCGCTTTCGCGGCAAGGACGCCATCCTGTCCGGCCCGGCGGGCGGCATCGTGGGCATGGTGCGCACCAGCGAACTGGCGGGCTTCGAGCGCGTGATCGGCTTCGACATGGGTGGCACGTCCACCGACGTGTCGCACTATGCCGGCGAATTCGAGCGGGAGTTTGAAACGCAGGTGGCCGGCGTGCGCATGCGCGCGCCGATGATGAGCATTCACACGGTCGCCGCGGGTGGCGGGTCGATCCTGCACTTTGACGGCGCGCGGCTGCGCGTCGGGCCCGATTCGGCGGGTGCCAATCCCGGCCCGGCCTGCTATCGCCGGGGCGGTCCGCTCGCGGTCACCGACTGCAACGTGCTGCTGGGCAAGATCCAGCCCGATTATTTCCCGCGTGTATTCGGCCCGGGCGCCGACGAAGCGCTCGATCGCGACGCGGTGGCGCGCCAGTTCCAAGCCATGGCCGGCGAGGTGCGCGAGGCCACCGGCCGCGCCATGACGCCCGAGCAACTGGCCGAGGGCTTCCTGGAAATCGCCGTGGGCAACATGGCCGAAGCGATCAAGCGCATCTCGGTGCAGCGCGGCCACGATGTGACGGAGTACGCGCTCACCACCTTCGGCGGTGCCGGCGGGCAGCATGCCTGCCTGGTGGCCGACGCGTTGGGCATGACCACGGTGTTCGCCCACCCGCTGGGCGGCGTGTTGTCAGCCTATGGCATGGGCCTGGCCGATCAGACCGATATGCGCCAGAAGACGGTCGAGAAAGTGCTGGCCGCCGAGTTGCTCGAGGAGCTCGAGGCGGGCCTGCAGGAACTGGCCGATCTGGCCGAAGGCGAGCTGCGCCGCCAGCATGTGGCCGACCAGGACATTCGCGTCGTGCGCCGCCTGCATGTGAAGTATCGCGGCACCGACACGGCGCTGGACGTCACGTTCGGCCCGCTCGACGAGATGCGCGCCGCGTTTGAAGCCGCCTATCGCCAGCGCTACTCGTTCCTGATGCCGAATCGCGAGCTGGTGGTCGAGACCATCTCGGTCGAGGCCACGGGCGGGGGCGAGCAGGCCACCGAGGCGCCGGTCGAGCGCAGCCGGTCGACGCCGCTCGCCGCACGCGGTCAGGTCCAAATGTACAGCGCGGGCGCCTGGCGCGACACGCCGCTGTATGTGCGCGAAGACCTGGTGCCGGGCGACATCATGGCAGGTCCGGCCATCATCTCCGAGCCCAACCAGACCACCGTGGTCGAGCCGGGCTGGCAGGCCGAGGTGACGGCGCTCGACCATCTGGTGCTCAAGCGGGTGGAGGCGCGCGTGCAGCGCCGCGCGGTGGGCACGCAGGCCGATCCGGTCATGCTGGAGGTGTTCAACAACCTCTTCATGTCCATCGCCGAGCAAATGGGCTATCGGCTGCAGAACACCGCTTACTCGGTCAACATCAAGGAGCGCCTGGACTTCTCGTGCGCGATCTTCGACGCCGAGGGCAACCTGATCGCCAATGCGCCGCACATGCCGGTGCACCTGGGCTCGATGGGCGAGTCCATCAAGACCGTGATGAACGCCAACGCCGGCGCGATGCATCCCGGCGACGCCTACGTGGTGAACGATCCCTACCACGGCGGCACCCACCTGCCCGATGTCACCGTCATCACGCCGGTGTTCGATCGCGCCGGCAAGGAAATCCTGTTCTTCGTGGGCTCGCGTGGCCATCATGCCGATATCGGCGGCACGACGCCGGGCTCCATGCCGCCCGATTCGCGTACCGTCGAGGACGAGGGCGTGCTGTTCACCAACTTCCAGCTGGTGAAGAACGGTGAGTTCCGCGATGCCGAGGCACGGGCGATCCTGGCCTCCGGCCGCTGGCCCGCGCGCAACCCCGATCAGAACATCGCCGACCTGCACGCGCAGATCGCGGCCAATGAGAAGGGCGTGCAAGAGCTATTGCGCATGTGCGATCACTTCGGTCTGGACGTCGTGCGGGCCTATATGGGCCACGTGCAGGACAACGCCGAGGAGGCCGTGCGCCGCGTGATTTCGGTGCTGAAGGATGGCAGCTACGAGTACCCGCTGGATAACGGCGCGGTGATCAAGGTCAACGTCAAGGTGGACACCACGGCACGTACGGCCGTGGTCGACTTCACCGGCACGTCGCCCCAGCTCGAGAACAACTTCAACGCCCCGGGCGCCATTGCCGTGGCCGCGGTGCTGTATGTGTTCCGTACGCTGGTCGACGACGACATCCCGCTCAACGCCGGTTGCCTCAAGCCGCTGGAGATCGTGATCCCGGCCGGCTCGATGCTGCGCCCCAATCCGCCGGCCTCGGTGGTGGCGGGCAACGTCGAGACCTCGATGTGCGTGGTCAATGCGTTGTACGGCGCGCTGGGCGTGCTGGCGGCCAGCCAGGGCACCATGAACAACTTCACCTTCGGCAACGCGCGCTATCAGTACTACGAGACCATCTCCGGTGGCACCGGCGCGGGTCCGGTGCGCATCGATGCCACGGGTGCCGAAGATCCCGGTTTTGCCGGGACCTCGGTGGTGCAGGCGCACATGACGAACTCTCGTCTCACCGATCCCGAGGTGCTGGAGCTGCGTTTCCCGGTGCGTCTCGAGTCGTACGAGATCCGCCACGGCTCGGGCGGCCGCGGCCGCTATCCGGGCGGCGATGGCGGCGTGCGCCGCGTGCGCTTCCTGGAAGACATGACGGCGGCCATCCTGTCGAACAATCGACGTTATGCGCCGTTCGGCCTGGCGGGTGGCGAGCCCGCGCAAATGGGTCGCAACTATGTCGAGCGCGCCGATGGCTCCGTGCAGGAGCTCGGGCCGCAAGACAGCGCGCAGCTGAAGGCGGGCGACGTGTTCGTGGTCGAAACCCCCGGCGGCGGCGGCTTCGGTCGGGCCGCGTAGGTCGGGCCGCGCCGCGCAGGCTGGGCCGCATAGGCCGCTGCCTACAGCACGATCGTCTGCACCGGTAATGGCTGGCGGTCGTGCACCGCCAGCGTCACCTGGCCACCGTCCATGCGAAAGCAGGCGGTGGCCAGTGTGTTTTCGTCGTCCGGATCATCGGCGGCGCGGCGCAGGATCGGCAGCGCGCCGCTGTCATCGTGTAGCAACGCGATGAGGTCGCTCGGCTTGGCGTTGCCGCCCCAGGTGTCGAGCGCGCGCTCGGCCTTGTCGTGGCGCACGCGCGAAGAGTCGGTCACGACTTGCGCCTGCCGCGTGCTGCCGGCGTGCACCAGGTGATTGGCATGGACGTAGCCCCGGCCGATCTCCAGCACCGAACAGGCCGCGGGGGCCGCTTCCACGCTGTAGAGCCGCTGGTCGTGGGCCGAGCCCAGCAGATGGTGAAAACCGCCTGCGCGCGGGGTGTCGCGCAGCAAGGCAATGGCGTCCGGCAGGGTGGTGCAATCGAGTACCGCGCGGGCGAGCAGCATGCGCGGCACGCCGGCATGGCGTTGCCGGATACGCAGATTGTTGACGGTCTGAACGAGGCCGGCGCGATTGGCGGCGAAGGCGTGGCCGGGCAGTGAGCCGGGATAGTAGAAGCTGACGTAGCCAGGCGCGTCGTCGGGCTGTACATCGACCAGGTGGCAGCGGCCGTACAGCCACGGATCGCCATCTTCGTTGTGTGCGATCCAGCGAGTGCCGCCCGCATCGCGCATGGCGACCGAGGTGCAGCCGTCGCTGGTCTTGTGGAGCAGGTCGCCGCGGCAATGCCATAGCAGTACGTCGTCGAACGGCATGCGCAGGCCTTCGGCCATCCCCTCCAGCTCGGTCCAGACTTCGGGCACACGCAGGCGTGCCGTCTCGGCCAGGCTCGCCAGATAGGCGTGGCCGCGCCATGGGCGCAGCGCCAGCCAGGTGCGGCTCTGGTCGAGATACGGTTCCATGATCGGCCGCGCAAGCTTGCCCAGCGCCAGGCCGATCTCACGGCGGGAACCACGGATGGAGACAGGCTTGAAGGGCATGGCGAACCTCCGGGTTGTTCAGCCCATTCTAGGGGGCGCCGCCTCGGGCTGTCGACTATGCCAACCGGGCGCCTCAAGCTGCGCTAAGATCGACGCAGCCCTTGGCCCCGGGCGAGACCAGGCAATGCATGCAGGTGCCGCAGGCGCGGGGTTGCGGAAGAGACCAGAAGAGGAGACTTTCCATGTTCAAGCGTGGTGTTGCTGCGTTGTTGCTGGGTTTGTCGACTTCCGTGGCGGGCGTGATGTCCGCCGCGCAGGCTCAGGAGCGCGCGTTGGTGGTCGCCACCGATACGTCCTTCGTGCCGTTCGAGTTCAAGCAGGGCAGTACCTACACCGGCTTCGATATCGATCTCTGGGAAGCCATCGCCAAGGAGCTCAAGCTCACGTACAAACTGCGGCCGATGGATTTCAACGGCATTATTCCCGGCTTGCAGGCCAAGCACATCGACGTGGCGCTGGCTGGCATCACGATCCGCGACGACCGCAGGAAGGTCATCGATTTCTCCGATCCCTACTACGAAAGCGGGCTGGCGATTCTGGTCGGCGAGAAAAACACCGACATCACCACAGCCGCCGATCTGGCGGGCAAGTCGGTCGCCGTCAAGAGCGGCACCGCCACGGTCGACTACCTGCGCGTGCAAGCGCCAAAGGCACAGCTCAAGCCATTTCCCAACATCGACAATGCGTTCGTCGAACTGGCCACGGGGCGGGTCGACGCGGCGGTGCACGACACGCCGAACGTGCAGTACTACGCCAACACGGCGGGCAAGGGGCGCTTGAAAGTGGCGGGCATCCTCAAGGGGGATGATCTCTACGGCATCGCGTTCCCGAAGGGCAGCGCGCTCGTGCCCGAGGTCAACAAAGCCTTGGCCACGCTCAAGGCTAACGGGCAGTACGACGCGATCTACACGAAGTGGTTCGGCAAGAAGCCCTGATCCCGTGGCGTGAAGGGCGGGCGGGTGTCCCGCTCAGCCTTTCACGCGCACGATCTTCTGCACCTGCGGCACGTGCCGGATCGCGCGGATGACCTGCGCGAGGTGCTTGCGGCTGTCGACCTGAACGGTCAGGTGCAGCGACACCGTGGAGACCGCATCGTCGTGCATGGTGACGTGCACGATGTTGGCATCGGCCGCCGTGACTTCGGCGGCGAGCCTGCCCAGCACGCCGCGCTCGTTGCGCGTGACGATATCCAGGCGTGTGGCCAGGTGCTTGGCGGTATGGCTGTCCCACGCTACCGTGACCCAGCGTTCGGGTTCGCGTGTGCGTTGGCGCGCGGCCACGGGGCAGTCGGCGATGTGCACGACCAGGCCGTGACCCAGACGCATGCCGGCGATGATGGGATCGCCCGGCAGCGGGCCGCAGCAGGGCGCGAGCTGCACCGCCTGGCCTTCGTTGCCCTGGATCAGGATCGGCGCACTGCGCGCCGAGGTGATTTCGTCCACGGCTGCCGCGGTAGTGGCCACGAGCGGGTGCTCGGGCGCGAAGCGGCGCGCCACGACGGCGGCGAGACGCTTGCCCAGGCCGATGTCGGCCAGGATTTCGTCGCGCGACGAGGCGCCACTGCTGCGCGCCAGTTTTTCCCACATCGGATCGTCAGCCGGCGCGAGCGGCAGGTGCAGCTCTTGCAGGGCCTGCGTGAGCAGGCGTTCGCCGAAGGCGACCGATTCTTCGTACTTGACCGTGCGCAGGTAATGCCGGATCTCGGAGCGCGCGCGCCCGGTGCGCACGTAATTGAGCCACTGCGCATTGGGCCGCGATGCGGGCGAGGTGATGATCTCGACCGCATCGCCGCTGTTGAGCTCGGTGCGCAGCGGCACGAACTCGTTGTTGATCTTCGCCGCGACGGCCTGGTTGCCGATGTCGGTGTGGATCGCGTAGGCGAAGTCGACCGGCGTGGCGCCGCGGGGCAGCGAAATGATCTTGCCGCGCGGCGTGAACACGTACACGGCGTCGGGGAACAGATCGACCTTGACGTGCTCGAGGAATTCTCCCGAGTCGCCCGTCTGGCTCTGGATGTCGAGCAACGATTGCAGCCATTGGTGCGTGCGCTTCTGCAGCTCGTTGAGCGTGAGGTCGGCTTCTTTGTAGAGCCAGTGCGAGGCCACGCCTTCTTCGGCGATATGGTGCATATCGCGCGTGCGGAACTGGAATTCCACCGGCGTGCCATAGGGGCCGACCAGCGTGGTGTGCAGCGACTGGTAGCCGTTCACCTTCGGTATGGCGATGTAATCCTTGAACTTGCCCGGCACCGGCCGGTACAGCTGATGCAGCGTGCCCAGCGCCAGATAGCACTCGGGCAGCGTGTGCACGATCACGCGGAAACCGTAGATGTCCAGGACCTCGGAGAAGGTCTTTTTCTGGTCGGCCATCTTGCGGTAGATGCCGAACAGCGTCTTCTCGCGGCCCGTGACCTCGGCTTCGATGCCGGCGGCGGGCAGGGCGGCGCGCACGGCGTCCTCGATCTTGCTGATGACTTCGCGGCGGTTGCCGCGCGCGGCCAGCACGGCCTTGTACAGCACCTGGTAGCGATTGGGGTACATCGCCGCGAAGCAGAGGTCTTGCAATTCGCGGAACAGCAGGTTCAGGCCGAGGCGATGCGCGATGGGCGCGTAGATCTCGAGCGTCTCGCGCGCGATGCGGCGGCGCTTCTCGGGATTGACCGCGTCCAGCGTGCGCATGTTGTGCAGGCGGTCAGCCAGCTTGATGAGGATGACGCGCACATCGCGCGCCATCGCCAGCAGCATCTTGCGAAAGCTCTCGGCCTGCTGCTCGGCCTTGGTGGCGAAGTCGAGGCGGTCGAGCTTGGACAGGCCATCGACCAGTTCGGCCACCTCTGGGCTGAAGCGCTCGGCCAGCTCCTGCTTGGTGACGCCCTGGTCTTCGATCACGTCGTGCATCAGGGCGGCCGACAACGCGTTGGCGTCGAGTTTCCAGCCCGCACAGATCTCGGTGACGGCGATCGGATGGGAGATGTAAGGCGCGCCGCTGGCGCGGAACTGGCCCAGGTGGGCCTGATCGGCGAAGCGATACGCCTCGCGCACCCGTTCGACCTCTTTGGGATCGAGGTAGGTGCTGATGATCTCGGTGAGGGGAGCGAGCGAGGCGACCGGCAGCGCGGCGGCCTGGGCGGCCTCTTCAGCCGCCTGCGCCTGCGGCAGGGCTGCGTTTTTCTTCGGGCTGCGCCGGCCCAGCCGGGAGCCGGCGCGCAGCGCCGCGAGCAGTCCTGAAGATGCGTACTTCAGTCCGGGAAAAGCCATGCCTGCCGCCTCCCCGGCCGTGATCAGGTCGGGACTTTACGCAGCATTTCCAGGCCGGTCAGGCCGGAAGCGATTTCGCGCAGAGCGGTCACCGTGGGCTTGTCCTTGCTGTCCAGGCGCGGGGCGTGGCCCTGAGCCAGCTCGCGGGCGCGGTACGTGGCGGCCAGCGTGAGCTTGAAACGATTGGGGATCTGATTCAGACAGTCTTCGACAGTGATACGGGCCATGGAGAAATACCTGATGCTGACGGGTGATAGGGGATCGTTTCAGTGGGCGGCCGGGATGCCGAGTTGCGCGAACAACTGGGAATTTCGGACGGCCTGAGACGAAAAACGTAGCCGAGCGGCGCTGACAATCTGGTTCAGCTCCGCGAGGGCTACGCTAAATTCTTGATTAATAATAACATATTCGCATTCAGGCGCGTGCGCGATTTCGCCCCCTGCCGCGAGCAGCCGGCGCGCGATCACCTGCGGTGCATCCTGGCCCCGTGCCTTCAGGCGCGATTCGAGCTCTTCGATCGAGGGCGGCAGGATGAAGATGCCGATGGCATCGGGGTAGCGCTGGCGCACCTGGCGCGCGCCCTGCCAATCGATTTCGAGCAGCACATCCTGGCCGGCCTTGGTGGCTGCGTCGATGCGGTCGCGCGGCGTGCCGTAGAAGTTGCCGTGCACTTCAGCCCATTCGAGCAGCTGCTGACCATCGCGCATATCGTTGAATGCCTCGGGCGTCACGAAGCGATATTCACGGCCGTCTTCTTCGCCCGGCCGCGGGGCGCGCGTGGTGCAGGAAATCGAGAGCACGATGGACGGGTCGCGGTCGAGCAGGGCGCGAACCAGGCTGGATTTGCCGGCGCCACTGGGGGCGACGACCATGAAAACATTGCCGGAGTGAGCGGACATGGGGCGGGAAACACGCGGATCGAGAGGCGAAGCATAGCAAATCGGCCGATGTTTCGGCGCGGCGGACCTCGTTGAGGGTCCGGTAGCCGCCGTCGCCGCGCCTGGCGTCGCGGGCTGTGACTTGGCGGGACATGATGCGGAAACAGGGCGTGACGGACCTCACGCCGCGGGACCGGGCGTCACCGAAGACGGCCCGAACATGACCGGTGATCCGTTCGCCACGAGGGCTCGTGACAACGACGGTAAGGCTGGAGCGAAATCGTCACCGGCGCTTGCAATGCGCGCTCGGGCTTTGGGGTAGGATGGCGCGGTTACAAATCTACCGCTGGAGCGATTCGTGAATTCCCAAACGTCTGAAACGCCCGAGATCCCGGTTGCCCGGGTCGCCCTGGTCACTGGCGCGGGGACCGGCATCGGCCGCGCCGTCGCGCTCGAATTCCTGGCCCAGGGATATCGGGTGGTGCTGGCCGGACGCCGTCGCGAGCCGCTCGACCAGACCCGCATCGCGGCCGGCGAAGACGGCGTGCGCGCCCTGGTGGTGCCCACCGACGTCACGCGCGAAGAATCGGTGCGCGAGCTGTTCGAAGCCACGCAGCGCGAATATGGCCGTCTGGATGTGCTCTTCAACAATGCCGGGCGCGGTGCGCCGGCAGTGCCGATCGAAGAGCTGCCGGTGGAGACCTGGCGCGAGGTGGTCGATACCAACCTGAACGGCATGTTCTTCTGCGCTCAGGCCGCGATCCGACTCATGAAGGCCCAGAATCCGCGCGGCGGGCGCATCATCAACAACGGTTCGATCTCGGCGCACGCGCCGCGGCCGTATTCGATTGCCTATACCGCCACCAAGCACGCGGTGACCGGTCTGACCAAGTCGATCTCGCTCGATTGCCGCCAGTACGACATCGCTTGCGGCCAGATCGATATCGGCAATGCCGCCACCGACATGACCGAACGCATGGCCAAGGGCGTGCTGCAGGCCAATGGCACGACCTCGGTCGAACCGCGCATGGATGTGGCGCACGTGGCGCACGCCGTCGTGGCCATGGCGAAGCTGCCGCTCGATGCCAATGTGCAGTTCATGACGATCATGGCGACCAACATGCCGTACGTGGGGCGCGGCTAGCCGCCCGCGGCTAACCGCCCGTGGCTGACCGCCCGTCGCTAACCGCCCGTAGCTGGCCCCCTCGTTGACCGTGCCTTCAGGCTGGGGTCGGCTCGGGCCAGGGCGAGCCCGAGAAACGCAGACTTTCCACCAGGTCGACCGACTTCAATGAGAATGCCATGGCCTCGTGCCAGGCAAAGGGTTGGCACACCTCACGCGCCAGCAGGTCGGCCTGCCGGGCGGGCCCAGGGGCGGCCATGGCCCCGACGAGGGTGGCGCTGGGCGTGGCTTCGCAGGTCAATGCGGCCATCGCGAGGTCGGTCAGGATCGCGGGGGCACGTGCCAGCAACTCGACGACAGTGTCCACTGCCGGCAACCATCCCGCGTTCCGGGCCTGCAGGGTGGGACTGACGGTGCTCCAGCGGTGCACTTCCGCATCGCCGTCCTGAGCGAAAGCGATGCGGTGTCCTCCGTCGGTATCGCGTTGCGAGCGCAAGACCTGACGGCTGAGAATGCGCTGGTGCTCGGTGGTCGTGCCGTCGCTCACGGAGGATTCGCTCTCGCACACCAACTGACTGCCGCTCAAGGAAATCGTGAGCGACTGCAGCAGCGGGGCGTCCGGCAGCTTGGTGTCGTGATCGAACTGCAACGCGCACGGCGTTTTGAGCTGAAGCATCGGAAATTCGCCCACGAACTCGAACTGATCCGCCTCTGTGCCGGGAAAGGCCAGCGCCAGGGCAGGGCGGATCAGGCAGTCGAGCAGCAGGTGAGCGGAAATGAGCATTGCCGCGGGTTGTTTGTCGGCGATGACGCTGGCCATGACCCGTTGAGCAAGCAGGTTGCCGGGACGGCCATTCGTCATGGCGAGCAGGGCGAGCACGCCGTCGCCACGCGTGGGCCGGTCCGTATAGGCGTAACTGATAGTCGTAGGACGCAGCCAGGCATGCGCCTGCCCGGCTTGCCTTGTTTCGGTTTCGATGATGGCAAACACCTGCTCGAACGCCTCTTCGTGCGTGGCGAGCCATTCCTGCAGCGACGACTCGACCATCGAACGCCCCATCAGCCCGCAGAGTGCGCCCAGTTCTGTCGATTCGATGCGAAACGACGGCGCTCGTCCGGTCCCCCCGTGCCTGAGTCGCAGCGCGTGGCCGTCCGCGCGGCGGAGATACTCCATATCGAAAGACACGGTCACCGAGCCCTGGAAGGTCTGCAGACGATCAGCATGCCGCATGCTCGCGTTGAGGATCGGGATCTGCAGGAAGACCCGATGGCCCGAGCCCCCAGGCACGATCTGCCATGTCCCGAGCGTCCCTTCCACGGCGATTTCCTCACCGTAGGCCGAGGCGAATCGGCGTGGCAACGGGTGGCTGGCGGCGATGCGTGCGTTGAGCGGCCCGATCTCCACGGCATACACCAGGTCCCAGCCGAGGGTGGAAACGCCCCGGCGGGGCGCTTGAAGAAGTGAAGTCATGCTTGTGCGCCCGCCAGAAAATCTGGCCGGCTTGTCTACGGGTCAGGAAACGCCCCGGGGCGCAGCGCCGGCCGGCGTGGCCGTCGGACGGGGCAACGACCGTTGTTGGCGTGCTGTAACAAACGTTATCATCGCCAGATTGAGTTTCGACCGCCGAGGTTTGCTGGAATGCAGGACACGTTTGCCGCCAGGAAAAATATTCGTGCGCCGGCCGATACGTCGCACACGGCGAGCCGCCCGGCCGCGGGCCGGCGTGGAAGAATGCGCGGCATGAATGACGCCCACGATCCCCTGGCGCCCGGCCAGCTCGCCGGCCTGCGCGTGCTCGTCGTCGAGGATCGCCCCGAAGACCGCATGCTGCTGGTGGACTTCCTGACCAGCCAGGCGTGCCGGGTCTATGTGGCCGAGGACGGCAACGACGGCTATCGCAAGGCGCAGCTGGTGCAGCCCGACATCATCCTCATGGATGTGACGATGCCCGTTTGCGACGGGCTCGCGGCCTGCCGCCTGTTGAAGGCCGATCGGGCCACGCGGGGTATCCCCATCATCTTCCTGACGGCGGCGGTTTTGCCGGCCGAGCGGGTCGCGGGACTGTCGGCGGGCGCGGTGGATTACGTCACCAAGCCGTTCGATTTTGAAGAGGTGCGTCTGCGCCTCCTGATCCATCTGCGCGTGGCGCCGGTCGCGCCCGCGGAGCCGCCGCCCGAGGCGGGGACCTCTCCCGCCGCGGCCGGTGCGTCGCTCGACGGCGTGTTGTTCCGGGCCGCGCGCAAGCTTTTGCGCGAGCGCCTCGATCACACCCCGGAGCTGATGCCGCTGGCGCAGGCCTTGGGCACGAACGCGCGGCGTTTGAACCAGGCGTTTCGCCGCTGCGCGGGCACCACGGTCTTCGAGTTCCTGCGCGAAGAGCGCATGCGCGAAGCCCGCCGGCTCTTATGCGAAACCGGCCTGGATATCCAGGCGATCTCGCAGGCGGTGGGTTACGGCAACCGCGGCAATTTCTCGACGGCGTTTCGCGAGCGATTCGGCATGCCGCCCACGGCCCTGCGCCAGGAGTCCGATCCGCATGTCTGATCGCCGCGTGACGGGATTCGCCTGGCCGCGGTCGTGGTTCTTGTCTCTTCTGTTTCTGCTGTGTCTCTTCAGCGCCTTCATGCCGGCGCGCGCCCAACCGGAGCCGACCGCCCTGGATTTGAGCGCGGTCAGTGGCAGCCTGCGCCTTGATGGCCTGCTGCGCGGCGTGGAGGATCGCAGCGGACACGGGGATCCCGCCGAGATGTTGCACGCCGCCTCGCAGCCCGTGTCGGCGGCGTGGCTGAACCGCGGCTATTCCGCCTCCGCCTTCTGGTTGCGACTGGAGGTGATCAATCCCACGCCAGACATCCAGGAGCGTTGGTTTTCCCTCGGCGTGCCGCGCCTGGAAGACGTGCGGTTCTATCTCTTTTCGGACGAGCAGCAGCAGCCTTTCAAGACGCTGCGGGCGGGCAACCGCGAAGCGCTTTCGCTACGCGAGGTGCCCGCCACCGTTTCTGTCCTGCCGCTGCTGCTGGCGCCGGGAGAGCGAATCACCGTGTTGGTGCGCGTGCAGAGCCGCTCGGCCATCAACATGGAGCCCAGGCTCTGGACCCCGGCGGCGTTCGTGAGTGTGGAGCAGCGGGGTACGCTGGTCATGGCCCTGCTGATCGGCGCACTGGCCATGGTGGGCATCTATACCGCGGTGCTGGGGGTGTCGCAGCGCGATCCGGTTTTCCTGCTGCTGGCCGCGGCTATTCTGGCCGAGATTCTCTATAGCCTTGCGTTCCACGGGCTGCTCTATCGCTATGTGCTGACCGGCGGCGGCGAGCTGGTGTTGCGCGCGCCTACCGTGCTCGCAACCCTGGCCACCACGCTTTTCGGCTTCATGGCGATGCGCTTCGCTGACCTGCATCGCGTGCGGCTGTGGCGCTGGGTGTATCACGCGTTGACGCTGTGCGGGCTGGCTGGCTGCGTCTGGGCCGCGCTGGGTGATTATCGCGTCAGCGCTCAAGCGATGATCGGGCTGGTGTTGCTGTGGGCGCTTGTGTGGCTGGTGTCCATGGCAGACGGATGGCGGCGCGGTCATGCGAATGCGCGCGTGTTCCTGCTGTCCTTCGCGGTCTATCTGGTGTGCCTGGTGATACGGCTCGCCTTCATCCACGGGCTGTTGCCCGGCAGCTGGGGCGGTGGGCCGGAGATCGCCTGGGACTTGATGGCGATCTCCCTCATGCTGGGTGTGCTGCTGCATGGCCGGGCACGCCAGCACCGCCAGGAGAGACTGGCTGCGCAGGATGCGCTGACGCAGGCGCGCGAACGCGAGCATCAGCGGCTCGACCAGGCCGTCACCGAACGTACGCAAGCCCTGCAGGCAGCGCTGATGCGCGCCGATGAGGCCGGGCGCGTGCGCCAGGACTTTTTGGCACGTATCAGCCATGATCTGCGCACGCCGCTGACCGCCATCATCGGCTTCGCCGATCTGATCCAGGCCGGGGGTCGCGACGACGCGCCGCGCGGCACCATCATCCGCCGCAGCGCCGACCACATGCTCGGCATGGTCAATGATCTGATCGACTACGCCGCCGGCGCGGGCGGGCAAGCACTGAGGCTGGCGCCCGAGTATGTGCATGCGCTGCTGGATGTGATCGCCAAAGAGGCGGGGCCGATCGCCGCGCGCAACGGCAACCGGTTCGAGGCGAGCGTGTCGGACACGGTGCCCGCCGTGCTGGATATCGATGGCAAGCGGGTACGGCAGGTGCTTTCCAACCTGATCGATAACGCCGCCAAGTTCACCCACGACGGCGTCCTGACCCTGACGGCGGACTACGTGAACCTGCCGAGCGATACCGCTGCGGCGGGCGGCGTGTCAGGGCATCTGATGTTGTCCGTACGCGATACGGGATGCGGTATAGCGCCCGACGACCTGCAGCGCATCTTCGAGCCGTTTCAGCGGCTGGCGGCCGCGGACAGCCAGCCGGGCGTGGGGCTGGGCCTGGCCATCGTCCAACACTGGATCGAGCGCATGGACGGCCGCGTCCGTGTGGAGAGCCGCGTGGGCGCGGGGACGACGGTGCATGTGACCCTGCCCGTGAGCGTGTTGGACGAATCCCGTGTCTCTCATCATTATCTCGGGGCGGCGGCGCATGTGCTGCCGGGCCTCGACGGTCACGGCAAGCAGTTGTGGCTGGCCGAGGACACACCGGAAATACGCGAGTTCCTGGTCGAGGAGCTGACCAGCCTGGGCTTCCAGGTCGAGAGCGAGGCCGATGGCCTGGGCATGGTGGCGCGCGTCCAGGAGACGGAAGCCCAGCCTCCGGATCTGATCCTGACCGACCATCGCATGGAAGGTGCGGATGGCTCGGTGGTGCTGGCGGCGGTGCGCGCACGGTGGCCAGAGGTGCCCGTGGTGGCGGTGTCGGCAACGCCGCATGACACACGTGTCGGCGGGGGTGAAGGTTATGACGCGAGCCTGCTCAAACCCATCAGCCTGGTGGAGCTTCGCCACGTCCTGGGCAGACTGTTGCGGCTGCCCATGAACGAGGCCGCGCCGCCTGCCGCGCCGCAGGCGGTTGCGCCCCGGCTGTCCGATACCGACCTGCAGCAAGTGCGCACACTGCTCGACAGCGGCGCCATCTCCGACCTGATGGACTGGGCGCGTTCGGCGCAGGCGCGAGATCCGGCGCTCAAGGAGGTGGGCGAGCAGATTTGCCGATTGGCGCGCCTGGGCGACCTTGCCGGCATCCGTTCGCTGTGCGAGGGGCTGCGTCCCGCGTCATGAAGACGGGTGGCTGATCACCGCCGCCCGTTGACATCAGTGAATGGGGGCAGGCGCGGTGTCCGAGGTGGCGGGCACCGCGGCCTGAGCGTCCGTGTCTTCCCAGCCGCCGCCCAGCGCCAGGAACACAGCGACCTGATCCGACGAGAGTTGCGCCTGCGAGGCGGCCAGCGCGCTTTCGTTGGCGGCCAGCGTGCGCTCGGCATCGAGCACCGTGAGGTAGTCGGTCTTGCCCAGCGTAAAGAGCTGGCGCGCCTGTTGCGCCGCGAGGCGGCTCTGGTCGCGTGCCGCGGTCAGGGCGGCGTCGCGATCGAGCTGGCGCGCATAGCTCACCAGTGCGCTCTCGGTTTCGCGCAAGGCATTGAGAACGGTGCCGTCGAAGCGCGCGAGCGCCGCTTTGGTCGAGGCTTCGGCCTCGGCGATGCGAGCCTGGGCAGCGCCGGTGTTGGGCAGCGTCCAGCTGATCAGCGGTCCGATGCTCCAACTGAACGTGCCGCGGTCGCCCAGCATGCTGGCGGGCCCGCCGGAGGCGCCGGACAAGCCCAGCGAGATCTTGGGATAGAGATCGGCGGTGGCCACGCCGATACGCGCCGTGGCGGCGGCCAGCGAGCGCTCGGCCTGACGGATGTCGGGCCGGCGGCGCAGCAGGGCGGCGCCATCGCCCACCGGAATGGTCTGGGTCAGGCGCGGTGGCCGGGCACATTCCAGCAACGTGGCGGGAAGCTCGGCCGGCGCGCGGCCGGTGAGCGCGCCGAGCTGGTAGAGCGCGATGCGTTGCTGCGCCTGGAAGGGCGGGAGATTGGCCTGCAGTTGCTCCAGCTGCCCCCGGGCGCGCGAGACATCGAGCGCCGTGCCGCGGCCCGCATGCTGCAGGCGTTCGACGGCCTGCAGCGAGTCGCGTTGCACCTTGACCGACTGCTGCGCCGAGGCGAGTTGCATGCCTGCCGCGCACATCTCGGCGTAGGCCCGCGTGGTTTCGGCGACCAGCGTCACGCGCGCGCTGTCGTAGGCGGCCTGTGCGGCGGCTTCGTCACCCTGCGCGGCCTCGATGGCGCGCCGGATCTGACCGAACAGGTCCACCTGATAGGCAATGCTGACTCCACTCGAGTACGACCAGCGATCCTGCGGACGCGTGTCGGGCTGCAACTGTTGTATGCCGGAACTATGGCCGAAGGTCGGTGAGGCATTGACCCCTAACGTGGGCTCCTGGCCGGCCTGCGCTTCGCGGGTGACGGCCTGGGCGCGCTCCAGGTTGGCGGCCGCCACGCGCAGATCGGTGTTGGCCGCGAGGGCTTGTTCGATCAGGCGGTCGAGCGTGGGGTCTTGATAGAGCCGCCACCAGTGCGCCGGCAAGGGTGCCAGGCTGACCAGCCCCTCGGCCTGCGTGAAGGGCGCCTGGGCCGCATCGCGCTTGACCACAGCCTCCGCGGGCACGTGATAGTCGGGGCCGACGGCGGAGCAGCCGGCCAGCGCGAGCGCGAGGGCTAGCGGCAGGAGGAGGCGGGTTTTCATGGCAGGACTTCTGTAGGCAAACGGTAAAAGGGGGAGCGCGATGATCAGCCGGCGCTGGCGGGCCGCGGCGCGCGGGCGGTCGAGGCGGCTGGCGCGGCCGTGGCGTTCTCGATCGCCACGGTTGCCGTCTGGCCCGCGACCAGGCGCACGCCCTCGGGAATGCTGTCGATCTTGACCCGCACCGGGATGCGTTGCGCCAGGCGGACCCAGTTGAAGGTGGGATTGACGTTGGGCAGCAGGTTGGCGCTGGTGCTGCGGTCACGATCGGCGATGCCCAGAGCAATACTTTCGACGTGGCCGCGGATCTGGCGGTCGTCGCCCATCAGCGTGACGAGCGCGGCGTCGCCTTCCTTGATGCGGACCAGCTTGGTCTCTTCGAAATAGCCTTCGATGTAGAACGAATGGGCGTCGACCAGCGCCATCACCGGATGGCCCGCGGTGGCGTACGAGCCCACCCGCAGATCGAGGTTCGTGACGCGGCCGTCGACCGCCGCGATCACGCGGCTGCGCTCGAGATTGAGCTTGGCCACATCGAGCTGAACTTTGGCCTGGGCGAGCGCGGCGTCGGTCTGCTGCAGACGCGTCTGGCTCTGCTCGACCGTCTCGGCCGACACGAGTTGTCCGAGCGAGCGGTTGCGTTTGACGTCGCGCGCGGCCTGGTCGTGGGCGACCTGCTGGGCGCGCACGGCGGCGTCGGCCTGATCCAGCGCGAGCGCGAAGCGGGCGCGGTCGATCTCGAAGAGCACGTCGCCAGCCTTGACGTCCTGGTTGTCGCGCACGGGCACCTGGGTCACGAGGCCGGACACATCGGGTGCCACCTGCACCACGTTGGCCTTGACGCGGCCGTCGCGGGTCCAGGGTTCGACTTCATAGTGCACCCAGAGCTGCCAGCCGGCGTACGCGGCGGCAGCCACGACGAGCGCCGTCACGGCATAGCGGCCAAGCGCAGCGGGGCGAAGCATGGTGGGGAGTTTCATACTGCTATCTCTGGAAAAAATAAGGGGAAATCAGGCTGGCGCCGTACAGCAGCACCACGAACAAGGCCAGGTCGAAGAGCGCCGGATGCCAGACCAGCCGATAGAAGCCGACGCGCGCCAGGACGCGCCGTGTCATCCAGGCCACGGCCAGGGTGGGCACGGCCAGCACCAGCAGCCACGGAAAGAAAACGCCGTAGAAATTGAATTCGCCGATCATGATGCATAGCCTGCGGAGTCGACGCGTGGCGCACGGTAGTCGCCGGCGTCGGGGAATAGGGCGCGCCGGATGCCCACGAGGGCCACCACGGCGCGTTCGCGCGGACCGCTCGCGCTGTCGGCGCTGGCGCACACGCTGGCCAGCGCCCGGTCGATGCGATCGAGCAACTCGGGCGTGCGCGGGCCGCGCCGTCCCGCGGTGCGATCGCGGAAGAAGTCGCCAAGGCCGCTCAGCACCGGCTGAATCGCCACGTCGGCAACGGGGAGGTGCCGGCGTGCGCGTTGCAGTTCCGCGATGTCCTTGCCCACGCGCAGATCCTTGAGCGCGTCGTCGGCCAGCTGATCGTCGGCGCGTTGGCTCAGCGCCAGGCGCGGCTGCAGCAGACCGATGCGGTCGAGCATGCGGGTGGCGTAGGCCTGGCGGCCCGGCACGCGCCGGCTACCCGCCAGCGCAATGAGTTCGCGCCAGTTGGCGGCCTGGATGCGGCGTGCGCTGGCTTCGGCGCTCACGCTGCGGAACAGCGCGGCGATCAGGGCGGCCATGGCGACGCCGATGCACTGGGCCACGACCGTGTCTGCGAACGATACGAGATCGGCGGTGTTGGTATCGTGCAGCGCCAGCGTGCCGGTCAGGCCGAAGAAGACCGCCATGGCTTTGCCGGTGGTGGCCGGGCGCATGATGTAGACCCCGGTCAAGAACGCGACCGGGAACAGCGTGAGGGCCAACATTTCGAACGAATGCACCGCGGGCATGATGCCCAGCAGGTAGAGCGCCGACAGGGGAATCGAATAGATCGTGTAGGTCAGGAATTGCATGATGCCGGGCACGGGATTGTCCTGCGCGGCAAAAAAGCAGCTGAAGATCGCGGCCATCATGGCGGCAGTGGCGCCATTGGTCCAGGCCGTGCCGATCCAGAACAGGCAGCAGATGGAAATCGCCACGCCCGCCGCGAGCGCCGACAGCAACGCCATGCCGTGATCACGATGCAAGGCTTGCCCGCGCGTGAGGCGGCGCGGTCGGGATGACAGGTGCGGCACGCCGTGCAGGCCGTCCCGGATGTCCAGGCGCAGCGCGAGGCAGGCGTCGTAGGTGTCGACCAGTTCGCGCAGGCGCACGAGCAGGCTGGTGAGGAGCGCGTCCTGCCAGCTGGCGCGCGCGTCGATCGTGGGCTCGAGCCGGGTGAGCGCGGCGCGCAGTTTGACGGCCTCATCGCGCGTGGCGGTCCTGGAGCCGTCCATCCAGACCGAGATGTCGTCGAGCACCCTGGCCACCGGCGCCGGCAGCTCGCGGCCCGCCGCGGACAGGGCCTGCAGCCGGTCTTCGACGGCCGATACGGCCGGCGTGAGCGCGGCGATGTGGTCTTGCATGGCGCGTAGCGCATCGGCCGTCCAGCGGATGTTGCCGGTGTCGAACGGCACGTGGGTGGAAAGCAGACGCAATTGCGTGATGTCGTTTGCCAGGACGCGGCGGTCCCGCGCATGGCGCGCTTCGTCTCGGCGGTTGAGCACGTCCTGGATCCAGCTGCGCGCATCGCGCACCGTGGCGTCGAGTCGGCCCATCAGCGGCGCGGCGATGCCACGCGGAAGGATCAGGCTATGGGCAAGGGTGGCGCACAGGATGCCGAGGCTGATTTCTTCGACGCGCGCGAGCGCCGTATCGAACACCGTGGCCGGGTCGGTCACGCTGGGAAAACCGATCATGGCGGCCGTGTAGCCGGCCAGCATGAAGAGATACGAACGCGGGGTCCGGTCGAGTACCGCGATATAGAGGCAGAGGCCGACCCACAACACCATGGCGAGCGTCATCAGCACAGGGTAGTTGGCGAGCCGCGGCACGCAGTACACCGTCATGGCGGAACCGAAGAAAGTGCCACCCAGGCGATAGACGGCCTTGGAGCGCACTGCGCCCGACCAGGGTTGCGACACCACGTAGGCGGTCGTAACGGCCCAGAAGGGGCGTGGCAATCCGATGGTGTACGAAACATAAAGCGCCAACATGGCGCCCAGATAACACTTGATCGAAAAGAGCGATTCCTCGGCGTTGGGCAGCGTCATGGCCGGTAATCCTCCATGGAGGCGGCCGACTGACGGCCCAGCGAGGTCTTGAGCGTATCGAACACGCGCAGGCAGACATCCAGGTCGGCATCGCTCACGCCGTCGAACAGTTGCCTGCGCAACTGGATAAGCACACCTTCGATGCGCTCCCGCAGCACCTGGCCGGCATCGGTGAGATGAATGGTCTTGGCGCGGCGATCCTGCGCGTCTTCGCGGCGCTCGATCATGCCGGCCGCAACCAGTTGGTCGAGCACGCGCACCAGGGAAGGCCCTTCGACGCCCAGCGCCTCGGCCAGTACGCCCTGACGCACGCCATCGCCGAGCCGGCCCGTGAGGATGACCGGCCAGGCCGTGGCTTGCGACATGCCGAAATCGGCCAGTGCCTTGTCGGCCGCGCCGCGATAGGCGCGCGAAAGCACCATGAGGTTGGCGGTCATGGCCATGAGGCGGGCGTCGGAAGGCGTGTTCATGAGGTGCATTGTATCCTATTTAGTAGGAAGCTAATAAATAGGAAAGCGCAATAATTCTGATCGATTGTGCCTAATGGTGAGAGGCCGGGGCATTCCGCCAAAAACGGGGGGCGGAGCAAGCGCGGGCCAGCCGCCATGACGAATGCATGGGCCGGATCCGCGCCGGGGCCGACGGCAGGCGTCAGCGCCGGGCGACGCAGGCGGTGGCTGGGGGCAAAGCGGTGGGGGCGCTGCGAGGGGAGCGGGCGCGCCGGTCGACGCGCTCGCTCAGGGGCGGGGCCAGGTCAGGCCGTGCAGTCGGCCCAGCAGTTGGGCGTTTCGTAGAGGCGCACGCGCGTGAGCCGCAAGTCGGCGCCGTAATGGCCGTGATAGTGCGGCGCGAGGATGCCGAAGATGATGGTGGCCAGATTTTCGGCCGTGGGAATACGATCGAGCACCACGGTCTTGTGGCCCGGCAGCGTCTCGAGAAACGCGCGTACGGCGGTATCGCCCTCGAACACGAGGAAGGCGTGATCCCACACATCCACGACGTGGGTCTTGGCGATGGATTTGATCTCGGAGAAGTCCATCAGCATGCCGTTGTCGGACTCGCCGGGTGCCTGCACGATGTCGCCGGTGAGGGTGAGCTCGAGCACATAGCGGTGGCCGTGCAGATTGCGGCACTGGCTGCGATGGTCGGGAATGCGGTGGCCGGCGTCGAATTCGAGCCTGCGGGTAACGGAAATCACGACGGGTACCTCGCCGTGCGCATGCGGACGTTCATGGAATGCCTATGTATTTGTGGGTTTGCACACTCAGCCGCCATTGCGGATGTTGCATGCAGTACTGCACCGCGGCCTCGGTATGGGCCAGCCGCTGCGGACTGTCCATGGGCTGCAGGAAGAAATGCTCGAACTCGAGATCGGCATAGCGTTCGGGAGGGGCTTCGCGCTGGGGATAGATGAGCTTGAGCTCGTTGCCCTTGCGCACCACGATGGTCGAGCTGCCCTTGGGGCTGACACAGATCCAATCGATGCCCGGGGGCGGCTCGACCGTGCCGTTGGTCTCGATGGCGATCGTGAAGCCTTCGGCATGCACGGCGTCGATCAGGGCGGTGTCGAGCTGCAACAGCGGCTCGCCGCCCGTGAAGACGACATAGCGGCCGGCGCGCTCGGGACCCCAGGTGCGGGAGAGCGTATCGGCCAGGGCCTGGGCGGACGCGAACTTGCCGCCGCCCACGCCATCGGTGCCGACGAAGTCGGTATCGCAGAAGGTACAGACGGCGGTGGCCCGGTCGCTTTCGCGGCCGCTCCAGAGATTGCAACCGGCGAAGCGGCAGAACACGGCGGCGCGGCCGGCCTGGGCGCCTTCGCCCTGCAGCGTTTTGAAGATTTCTTTGGCGGAGTAAGTCATGCGGGCTCCTCCGGGCGGACAGGCCGGAGGTGAAGAACAATCCGGCATTTTACCGGCACCGCGCCGGCATGCGTGGCGCCAGGGCGCGGGCGGTGGCGCACAAGGCCCGAGAAGGGGGTAGACTCACGCCCTATGTTGCATATCAAGGACGCTTTCTACCTGGATCCGCGCGATCTGGTCTTCGGCATGATCCGGGCCCAGGGCGCGGGCGGCCAGAACGTGAACAAGGTCTCCAGCGCGGTGCACCTGCGGCTCGACCTGCGCGCGAGCGCCTTGCCGCCCGAGGTGCAGGACAAGGTCATGGCGCTCGACGATCATCGCGTCACGAAAGACGGGGTCGTGGTGATCAAGGCCCAGGCATTTCGCAGCCAGGAAAAAAACCGCGCCGACGCCGTCGAGCGCTTGCTCGTGCTGTTGCGCAAGGCGCTGCACGAAGAGCGGGCGCGCAAGGCGACGCGTCCCACGCGCGCCTCGCAGCAGCGGCGCGTGCAGCGCAAGGTGCAGCACGGCGATGTGAAGCGCATGCGGGGCCGCGTGCGCGACGACTGACGCGCCAGGCCAACCGCTTTGCGCAAGCCACGCCCGGCCACGCTGGGCGGCACCAGGCGGCGTGGTGGTCCTCAGCCGGCCAGCGCCGGATACACAAACAAGCCGAAGTGTGCGGTGTTCAGCGCCAGATGCGCCAGCACCGCCGCCGCCAGGCCGCCTTGCCGGTAGGCCCAGCCGTAGCAGAGACCCGCCATCGTGGCGAGCGTGATCATGGCCGGCCCGCCCGCCCAGTGCGCCAATCCAAACAGCAAAGCCGCGATGATGCATGCCGCCGCCGCGCCGAACTTGCGCGTCAGTCGTTGCTGCACGTAGCCACGAAAGAACGCCTCTTCCGCCAGCGTGACCAACACGGCGTTGTTCAGCAGCCAGATTGCGCCTTCAGGCGGCCAATGGGGTGCCCAGTGCGTGTAATCCAGTAGCCAGGCCAGCCCGAGGCACAGCGCGCAGGCGAGGGCCGCGGCAGCCAGCGCCGCGCGCATCGTGGCGCCCGCGCTTTTGCCCAGGCACGGCGGCGCCAGCACCACCATGATCCAGGCGGCGATGAGCGGTTTGTCGAAATTCAGATAAAGAGTGAATGGCACGGCCTGCGGATCGAGTCGGACGGCGTCGATGACACGGGTGTTGTGAAAGCCCGGCAGCAAGTGCAGCGCCAGTCCGATCGCGGTCAGCACGAATACCGCATGACCGGCTGGCACGAGCCAGGCGGCATGGGGTGCCAAGGCCGCACCCTTAGCGTCACCGGCAGCGCTTGCCAGGCGCCGCGCCTTGCTGCGTGACACCGCCCACGCGGACGCGCCGAGCAGGGCGAGGGTGCCCAGCGCACGCGCGTCGATCTGCCCGTTTTCCGCTGCCAGGGCCAGGCCGGCGGCAATGCCCGCCAGCGCAAGACGGCGTGTCGCGGGCGGCCATAGCAGCAGATAAGCGGGGATCAGGATCAGCCAGGGGGCGTAGAGAGGCATGGCGCGAGGCGGCGGGGAGGGCGCAGGTGCGCGCAGTGTATGCCAGGGCGCGTTTCGGAGCAGGCGTCGTGCGCCGTCACGAGGCGGCCGGCCGAAGGTGACGCGCGGCTCGGCGGGCCGAAGCCGAGCCGCCCCGGCAATCGCCCTGCGTGGTGCGGCGGTCGTCCCGTACGCCGCCGCGATTGACGCCCTCTGCCGGGCGCGCAATCATGTGGCGCCCGGCATCCGCGCCGGAGCAGGAGACGAGGATGCACGTGATCGCATGGTTGATGGTGGTGGCTGCCTTGCTGCCGGTGGTGGCGGCAGGCCTGGCGAAGGGCGGCGGCAAGCGTTTCGACAACAACGCGCCACGCGAGTGGCTGGCTAGACAGGAAGGCTGGCGCGCTCGCGCCCATGCGGCGCAGAACAACAGTTTCGAAGCGCTGCCCTTCTTCTTCGCAGCCGTGCTCTACGCACTCCACACGCATGCCGATCCGCGCCACCTCGCCGTGCTGATGGGCGCATGGCTGCTGACCCGCGTCGTCTACATCGCGCTCTACGTGGGCGGCTATGGCACGCTGCGCTCGCTCATCTGGGCGACGGGCCTTGTGCTCAACGTGGTGATCCTCTTCGCTGGCCGCTGAGCCCGCTCAAGCGGCCAGGGTCGAAACGGCAGGCCGGCAAAGCGCCGGCCTGTGTCGTAATGGACCTCACCTTATGGTTGCGCTCGCAACCAAGAGGGGTCAATTCGCGCCGAGCACAGCTCGACGCGTGAACTGGCGCGGTGTTACTTGCTGAGCGGCCATTCGAAACTGGCTCGGGTGGTGCCGCTCTGGCCGACCTTGACCTTCTGCGTCTTTTCGACACCGCCGGAGCTGGCCTTCACGGTGTATTCACCGGCGGGCAGGTTGGCGAGCAGGTAGGGGCCCTGGGACGTGGTGTTGAGCACCGTGGCGCCCTTGGCGTCGGTGATCTGTACCGGCACGTCGGCCAGGTAGACGCCGCGGCCGCCATCGCCGCGTTGAGCGAAGGTCAGGGCGAGACGGTACTGCGACGAAGCCTTCTGCAGTGCTTGCGACTGGCCTTCGCCGATCCCCCCCGAGACGAACTGCACGGAGCCCTGCGTTTGCGCCTGGGGCAGCACGGGCAGGGTTTCCTGGGCGTGGGCGAGGCCGGAGAAGGCCAGGGTGCCGGCGATCATCGCGGCGGCAATCATCGAACGTTCGTGGTTTTTCTTCATGGCGGACACTCCTATCGGTCGGTTCCGGCGGGGGCTCCCGAGGCAGGTCGTGCGCCCGGGCGCTTCATGCCGGAATGTCTGATTCGACCATGAGCGGCCATGCAAGTTCGTTGCCGGTTGTGAACAAATCCGGCAGAGGTTTCAGCCCGGGCCGAGCCGGAAATCCAGGTCGGTCTCGCGGCGGATGCGGGCGTCGGGGTCGAACGTGCGTTCGTGCAGCTCGCCGCGTCCGTCGGCATGCCACGCGAGCAAGGTGGAACTGCGGGTGCCGTAGTCCGGGCTGACGATAAAGGGGCTGCCGAGCAGGCGCTCACGGTCCAGCGGCAAACCGGTGCGTGGCAGGTCCGCATCGTCGGCCGGCGTGCGGTCGTCCAGCGCGGCATACAGCGCGGGAATCTGCTGGGTGAATGCGGCGCCGGCGTGCTCCAGCACGTGGGTGAAAGCCGCCTTCAGACGCACCAGCTTCGGCCATGGCGTGTCGAGCAAGGCGTTGGAGACCGCATAGACGCCGGGCGCGAGGCGACGGGGCGAGCCGGGATCACGGTTGCTGCAGTACCAGGCCGTGCGCAGGTCGCCCACGATCAGGTTGAACCCGTTGTAGCGTTCGCCTTCGCGGGCGACACGCGCCACATAGTCGGCCGGGCTGTCGTTGCCCCGCAGGAACGCCTCGACCAGCTCGCCGCGCGACACCGCGTCCGCCAGCTGACGTCCGACCTCGCGGTAGTTCGTGACGAGCGCGTAGCGGCCGTGCGCGTTCGTGCCCATCCAGCTGCCACCGGCCTGCAAGTCGCGCCCGGCATACAGCGTGGGCTGTCCGGGCCAGGCGTGGATGGGCTCGGTGGGCCGGGCGTGGAATTCGTCGCGGTTGGCGGCAATGAGCACGGGCATGCCGGGCACATGGTGCAAGGCGAGGACGGCGAGGCACATGTGGCGGATCCTAGGCGGGGTCGGCGGCGCTGGCGTGCGCGGACGTGGCCGGACCGGCCGGGTCGGGCCGTGCATCCGCCGGGCGCACCAAAGTGGCGACCCTGGGGCGCGCGATGCGGAAATAGTCGTCGGCGCGCATCAGGATCGAGGCATCGAGCCGGCCGGCATTGAAAACGATCTGCTCATGCCGATGCTCGAGGCTGGGATCCACCAGCAGCATCAGGTCGGGGTTGAACGAAAAGGGCGGAATCGCGCCGATCTCGCAACCGGTGAGTTCGCGCGCCAGATCGCGCGTGGCCAGCGATGCCTTTTTGCCGCCCGCCGCGGCGGCGATCGCGTCGAGATCGGCCTGACCATCGGCCGGAAACACGGCCAGTACGTGCTGGCGCACCGTGGAGCTCATCTTCACGCGGCATACGAGGGCCTTGGCGCCCTGGCTTACCTGCGTGCCGCGGATCGCGGCCACTTCGACGGAGCGTCCCTCCGCCGCATGGCGCAGGAGCTGGTACGTGGCGCCCTGCTCGTCGAGCAGGTCTTGCAGTTGCTGAAAGATGTCCATCATCGGAGGTGCGGCGCACGGCCGCCGAGGCAGAGGCAAAAGAGGCGATCGAATGGGGCTCCATGATACGCCGCCGCATGCGTAGGGCCGGGCAAGGGGCATGGTGTAAAAGAGAGGGAACGGGCGCGGCCAGATTGCCCGGCCGGTGTGTCTGCCGGCCAGGCGGGGCCGCGTCCACCATGCGCATTGCGCGAGGAGGCTGTATCCGATGACGACATCCCAAACCGCCACGATCAACCGCCGTGTTGTGCTCGCACGGCGCCCCGAGGGCGAGCCCGTTCCTGATGATTTCCGCCTGGAGACCGAGGCCGTGCCCAGCCCGGGCGCCGGACAGGTGCTGCTGCGCACCGTGTATCTCTCGCTCGACCCCTACATGCGCGGCCGCATGAGCGACGCCGCTTCCTATGCCAATCCCGTCGCGCTCGGTGAGGTGATGGTCGGCGGCACCGTCAGCCGCGTGGTGGCGAGCCACCATCCCGAGTATCAGGTGGGCGACTGGGTGCTTTCCTATGCCGGCTGGCAGGACTACAGCCTGTCGGACGGCACCGGGCTGCTGGCACTGGGCGCGGCGCCCGAGCACCCGTCGTATGCGCTGGGTGTGCTGGGCATGCCCGGCTATACCGGCTATCAGGGGCTGCTCGACATCGGCCGGCCGCAGCCGGGCGAGACGGTGGTGGTCGGCGCGGCCACCGGCGCCGTGGGATCGGTGGTGGCGCAGGTCGCGCGCTTGAAGGGCTGCCGCGTCGTGGGCGTGGCGGGTGGCGCCGACAAGTGCCGCTACGCTGTCGAAGTGCTGGGCATGGATGCCTGCGTCGATCACCGCGGCCCCGACCTGGCGGGGGCGCTCGCCGAGGTCACGCCCAAGGGCATCGACGTGTATTTCGAGAACGTCGGCGGCAAGACCTTCGATGCCGTGCTGCCGCGGCTCAATACGCGTGCGCGCATTCCGGTGTGCGGGTTGATCTCGGCCTATAACGCCACGTCGCTGCCCGATGGCCCCGACCGGTTGCCGCTGCTGACCCGCACCATTCTGACCAAGCGGCTGCGCGTGCAGGGCTTCATCATCATGCAGGACTATCCCGATGGCTTCGACGCGTTCCGGCGCGAGATGGCGGGGTGGATCGAGCAGGGCCACATCAAGTACCGCGAAGACGTGGTCGAAGGGTTGCAGGCTGCGCCGCAGGGGCTGATCGGCCTGTTGCGGGGAGAAAACGCCGGCAAGCGCATCGTGCGCGTCGGCACGGACGAAGGGAGTGCATGATGAAGATCCTGATGGTGCTGACCTCGCACGACCAGTTGGGCGACACGGGCCGCAAGACCGGTTTCTGGCTCGAGGAATTCGCCGCGCCGTATTACGTCTTCAAGGACGCGGGGGCCGAGCTGGTGCTGGCCTCGCCCGCGGGCGGCCAGCCTCCGCTCGATCCCAAGAGCAGTGATCCGGATGCGCAGACCGAGGCCACGCGCCGCTTCGATGCCGACCCCGAGGCGCAGGCGCATCTGGCCGCCACCGTGCCGCTGGCGCAGATCGACGCCGCGGATCACGACGCCGTGTTCTACCCCGGCGGCCATGGTCCGCTCTGGGACCTCGCGGAAGACCGTCGCTCGATCTCGCTCATCGAAACGCTCCTCGCGGCGGGCAAGCCCGTGGCCGCCGTCTGCCATGCCCCCGGCGTGTTGCGGCATGCGAAAGCCGCCGACGGCCGCCCGCTGGTGGCGGGGCGGCATGTGACGGGCTTTTCGGATACCGAGGAACGGGCGGTGCAGCTCGAAAAGGTGGTGCCGTTCCTGGTGGAAGACGAACTCAAGCGCCTGGGCGGACACTACACACGCGGACCCGACTGGGCCGTGCATGTCGCCAGTGATGGCCTGCTCATCACCGGGCAGAATCCGGCTTCGTCGGAAGCGGCGGCCCGCGCGTTGATCGCCGCGCTGGCGCACTGAGGCGCGAGCGCGGCGGGGCCGCGTCAGTGCAGGCGGTAGCCTGCCGCGACCGCCGCAAAGGCCGTTTGCTGGGCTTGCTGCCAGACGGCGTCGTGACCCAGTTCTTCCGCGAGCAAGCGCGCCACCTCGGGCGCGGCGGCTTCGGCCGCCGCGGCATCCAGGAACAGCGCGCGATTGCGGCGCGCCAGCACGTCTTCGACCGTGCGTGCGAGTTCGGCGCGCGCGGCATAGCGCACATGCGCTTCGGTCAGGCCGCTGGCCTTGACCAGCATGCGGTCGGCGCCCGGCAGTGCGCGCAGCGCCGCCAGATCCGTGCCGTAGTAGCTGTCGGGCGTGCCCTGGGCGGCCGGCAGTGCCGTGCCCGGGCGCGGCGCGCCGTGCAGCGGCAGGGCGGTCGTCGCACACGGTCGTTGCGGCAACAACTGTTTTTCGATCGCAGTGTCGATCACGTCCTGCGCCATGCGGCGGTAGGTGGTCCACTTGCCGCCTGTGACCGTGACCAGGCCCGACGCCGACACCAGGATCGTGTGCTCGCGCGACAGGGATTTGGTGGCGGCGTCGCCGGTGGCCTTCACCAGCGGACGCAAGCCGGCCCAGATGCTGGTGACGTCGGCGCGGGTGGGTTTGCGGGTCAGGTAACGGCCCGCGGTTTCGAGGATGAAATCGATCTCGCGTTCATCGGCCTTGGGCTCGAGCGGCAGATCCGAGCGCGGGCTGTCGGTGGTGCCGACGATGGTGTGGCCGTTCCAGGGCACCACGAACAGCACGCGGCCGTCGTCGGTCTTGGGAATCAGGATGGCATCGTCGCCCGGCAGGAACTCGCGCGGCAGCGTGAGGTGCGTGCCCTGGCTGGGCGCGACCATGGTCTGGGCCTGGGGATCATCCATGCGGCGCACGGCATCCACCCACACGCCCGTGGCGTTGATGATGCACTTGCCCTGGACGGTGTATTGGCCGCCGCCGATATCGTCGCGCAGGGTCACGCCGTCGATCTTGTCGCCTGTGCGGGTGAGGCCTTCTGCGCGCACGTAATTGATCGCGGTGCCGCCCTGGTCAAATAGCGTGCGCATCAGTGCCACCGCCAGGCGCGCGTCGTCGAACTGGCCGTCGTAATACAACACACCGCCGCGCAGACGCTTGCCGTTCACCTCGGGCGCGACGGTGGCCGCGTGCGCGATGGTGTCGGCGCGCGAGAGCCAGCGGCTGGAGGCAAGATTGAGCTTGCCGGCCAGCATGTCATAGACCTTCAGACCGATGCCGTAGAAGGGCTGATCCAGCAAGGTGTAGGCGGGCACCACGAAGCCGAGCGGCCAGGCCAGGTGCGGGGCGTTGCGCGCCAGCAGGCCGCGCTCGTGCAGCGCTTCGCGCACCAGGCTGATGTTGCCCTGCGCGAGATAGCGCACGCCACCGTGCACGAGCTTGGTCGCGCGGCTCGAGGTGCCCTTGGCGAAGTCGGCGCCTTCGACCAGCAGCGTGCGCAGGCCGCGCGCGGCCGCGTCGACCGCGGTGCCCAGGCCGGTGGCGCCACCGCCGATCACGATCACATCCCAGGTCTGGGGCTGGCGCAGGGTGTCGAGCAGGGCCGAGCGGTCGGGCAGGGCGGGAGAGGCGTGTTCGGTCATTGTGATGGGCGTGCGGAGTATGGATGGGACGGCAGGTGTGGCCGGCTCAAGGTGTGTCATTGAAGTCGTCGGTGGCGTGCAGGGCTTCCTCGCCGGTACCGGCGTCGGAGATCTCGCAGCGCACCCCGGCCTCGCTCAGGGCCTGCGCGAGCTGCGCGTGCGGGCGGGCGTCGGTAAAGAAGCGGTCGATCTCGGAGATGTGGGCGAGTTCGACCATGGCCTGGCGCTGGAACTTGCTGCTGTCGGCCGCCAGCCAGACTTCGCGCGATTGCTCGATGATGCTGCGGGCCACGCGGACCTCGCGAAAGTCGTAGTCACGCAGCGTGCCGTCGGCCTCGATCCCCGAGATGCCGATCAAGCCGATATCGACCTTGAACTGGCGGATGAAATCGATCGTGGCTTCGCCGGTGATGCCGCGGTCGCGGGGGCGCACCACGCCACCGGCGATGATCACCTCGCAGTCGGGGTTATCGGACAGGATGTCGGCCACGTGCAGGTTGTTCGTGATTACGCGCAGGCCGCGGTGGCGCAGCAGGGCGCGCGCGATCGCTTCGGTGGTGGTGCCGATATTGATCAGAAGCGAACACCCATCGGGCACGGCGCGGGCCACGGCTTCGGCGATGCGCCGCTTGCCGTCGGCATGGAGCCCCTGGCGCTTGCGATACGCGATATTCTCGATGGTGGACGCCTCGATGCGGACGCCACCATGAAAACGCGCCAACATACCCGCCTCGGCGAGCAGGTTGACGTCGCGCCGCACGGTCTGCAGCGTGACGTCGAAATGGCGAGCCAGGGCCTCGATCGAGGCCGAGCCATGGCTTCGGACCAGTTCGACGAGGGCGCTTTGTCGTGGATTGAGTGTCATGGTTGCATCATAAAACAACAAAACCGAAAAATGATGACGCAGTGCGGGATTGTTTTTGGTTCGTTTCTTCTGTAAAACGCAAACAAACAAAAGAAAGCGCACGCAGCACCCTGAAGTCGCAGCATCGCCTAAGGCTGGAGGAGGCCGGATGGAGCTGGTGTTGGATGGCATCGAAGTGCATGCCGGGTCACAGGTCCACCTGTATCCCATGAGCCTGGCCCCCGTGCCTGGCGCCATGACCGTACTGCTGGGCGCAACCCTGGCCGGCAAGACCACCCTCATGCGGGTGATGGCCGGGCTCGACCGGCCCAGCGCGGGCCACGTCCGTGTCGACGGCCAGGACGTCACCGGCATGCCGGTACGCCAGCGCAACGTCGCGATGGTGTACCAGCAGTTCATCAACTATCCCTCGCTCACCGTCGCCGACAACATCGCTTCGCCGCTGCGATTGCGGGGCGGCAAACGCGCCGATATTGACGCCGCCGTGCGGGCCATGGCCGCCCGCCTGCGCATCGATCATCTGCTGGAGCGCCTGCCGGCCGAGCTCTCGGGCGGACAGCAGCAGCGGGTGGCCCTGGCACGGGCGCTGGTCAAGCAGGCGCCGCTGGTGCTGCTCGATGAGCCGCTGGTGAACCTGGATTACAAGCTGCGCGAATCTTTGCGCGACGAGCTGGCCGGCCTGTTTGCCGAAGGGCGCTCCACGGTGGTCTACGCCACGACCGAGCCCGCCGAGGCCTTGTTGCTCGGTGGCCACACGGCCGTGCTGGACGCCGGCGAACTGCTGCAGTACGGCCCGACGGCGGAGGTGTTTCACCGGCCCGCGTCGTTGCGCGTGGCGCGGGCGTTCAGCGATCCGCCCATGAATCTGTTCGTGGCCGAGCGCGAGGCCGGCGGGCTGCGTCTGCCGGGCGGGCTGGTCCTGCCGCGGGCGCTACCCGACACCACGTCGGGCACGGCCAGCCGAACCGTGACGGCCGGCATCCGCGCCGGGGCCTTCAGGCTGACGCCGCGCGCCGGCGACGTGGCCCTGCCGGGTACCGTGGCCCTGGCCGAGATATCGGGGTCGGATACGTTTCTGCATGTGGAGACCGCGGCGGGCCCCATCGTGGCGCAGTTGGCCGGCGTGCACCGCCATGCGCTGCAGGCGCCCCTGACCTTGCATGTGGATCCGGCCGATACGTATGCCTTCGATGCGGCCGGCGGCTTGTTGGCCGCGCCTCCCACCCGTGCGGAGGTGCGCTGATGGCTCGCATCGATCTCGACCTGGCGCACGCCTACGTACCCCATCCCGAGCGCGACGAAGACTACGCGCTGCTGCCGCTGCGATTCACGTTCGAAGACGGCGGCGCCTATGCCTTGCTGGGCCCGTCGGGTTGCGGCAAAACGACCTTGCTCAATTGCGTGTCCGGGCTGCTGCGGCCCTCGCGCGGCAAAGTGATGTTCGACGGGCGCGACGTGACCGCGCTCTCGCCGCAAGAGCGCAACATCGCGCAGGTGTTTCAGTTTCCGGTGGTGTACGACACCATGACGGTGGCCGAGAATCTGGCGTTTCCGCTGCGCAACCGCGGCGTGCCTGCGGCGCAGGTGCGCGAACGGGTGGGGCGCATCGCCGAGATGCTCGAGCTCTCGGGTGTGCTGAACCGGCGCGCCAGCAACCTCACGGCCGACGCCAAGCAGAAGATCTCGCTGGGCCGCGGCCTGGTGCGCGACGACGTGTCGGCAGTGCTGTTCGACGAGCCACTCACGGTGATCGACCCGCATCTCAAATGGGAACTACGGCGCAAGCTCAAGGAGATTCACCATGAGCTGCGGCTGACGCTGATCTACGTGACCCACGACCAGACCGAGGCGCTCACCTTCGCCGATCAGGTGGTGGTGATGTCGCGCGGCAAGGCGGTGCAGGTCGGCACCGCCGACGATCTGTTCGAGCGCCCGGCGCATACCTTCGTCGGGCATTTCATCGGCTCGCCGGGCATGAATTTCCTGTCGGCCGTGTGGCAGGACGGCACGCTGCAAGTCGGCGAGTATCGGCTCGATGGTCTGACCGCCGCGCAGGCGCTGCGGCTGGAAGCTGAGGGCCCGGTCACGCTGGGTGTGCGGCCTGACTATCTGCGCCAGGTGGCGCCCGGCACGCCGGGCGCCGTGCCGGTGCGGCTGGCGCGGGTGCAGGACGTGGGCACCTACGGCTTGCTTACCGGGGAGTTCGAGGGGACGACGCTGCGTGCACGCGTACCGCTCGAGCCCGGGCTGCCGGCGGTCGGCCAGACCGTCTGGCTCGCCGTGATCAATCACCACACCTGCTTCTACCGCAACGAGGAGCTGATCCGATGAAACCCCTAGACCATCGCGCGTGGTTCCTGGTGCTTCCGGTGGTGCTGTGCGTGGCCTTCTCGGCCATTCTGCCGCTCATGACCATCGTGAACTACTCGGTGCAGGACATTATTTCGCCCGACCGGCGGGTGTTCGTGGGCACCGAGTGGTACGCGGCCGCCTTGCAGGACGAGGAGTTGCACGGCGCGCTGTGGCGCCAGATCGGCTTCTCGCTGGCCGTGCTGGCGATCGAGATTCCGCTGGGTATCCTGCTCGCGCTGGCGATGCCGGCCCAGGGCTGGCGGGCGTCGGCGGTATTGGTGATCATCGCGCTCTCGCTGCTGATCCCCTGGAATGTGGTCGGCACCATCTGGCAGGTGTTCGGCCGTACCGACATCGGCCTGCTCGGTGCGACCCTGGCCGCGCTGGGCCTGGACTACAACTACACCGGCAATGCGTTGGACGCCTGGCTCACGGTGCTGGTGATGGATGTATGGCACTGGACGCCACTCGTGGCGCTGCTCTGCTATGCCGGCCTGCGTGCGATTCCCGATGCCTATTACCAGGCGGCGCGCATCGACGGCGCCAGCCGTTTCGCGGTGTTCCGCTATATCCAGCTGCCCAAGCTGCGCGGCGTGCTGATGATCGCGGTGCTGTTGCGCTTCATGGACAGCTTCATGATCTACACCGAGCCCTTCGTGCTCACGGGCGGCGGGCCGGGCAACGCCACCACGTTCCTGTCGCAGTACCTCACGCAAAAGGCCGTGGGGCAATTCGACCTCGGGCCGGCGGCCGCCTTCTCGATCATCTACTTCCTCATCATCCTGCTGCTGTGCTTCATCCTCTACAACTGGATGCAGCGCGCGGGTACGAGCTCGGAGGCCGATCATGTCTGAATCGCGCTCGGCCTGGCGGCCGGTATTCCTGTTGCTGTATCTGCTGTTCGCCATCCTGCCGCTCTATTGGATGCTGAACATGTCGTTCAAGACGAATACCGAGATCGTGGGTGAGCTCACGCTGTTTCCGCGTGAATTCACCCTGGAACACTACCGCACCATTTTCACCGATCGGGCTTGGTATTCGGGCTACATCAATTCACTGATCTACGTGCTGATCAATACGGTCATCTCACTGGCCGTGGCGCTGCCCGCGGCCTACGCGTTCTCGCGTTATCGCTTCATCGGCGACAAGCACGTGTTCTTCTGGCTGCTCACCAATCGCATGACGCCGCCCGCCGTATTCTTGCTGCCGTTCTTCCAGCTCTACACGTCGGTCGGCCTCATGGACACCCACCTCGCGGTGGCGCTCGCGCATCTCGTGTTCAACGTACCGCTCGCAGTGTGGATTCTCGAGGGCTTCATGTCGGGCGTGCCGCGCGAGATCGACGAGACGGCCTATGTGGATGGCTATTCGTTCCCGCGCTTCTTTCTCACGATCTTCCTGCCACTCATCAAGGCGGGCGTGGGGGTGGCCGCGTTCTTCTGCTTCATGTTCAGCTGGGTGGAGCTGTTGCTCGCGCGCACCCTGACGTCGGTGAACGCCAAGCCCATCGTCGCCACCATGACGCGTACGGTCTCGGCCTCAGGCATGGACTGGGGCGTGCTCGCCGCGGCCGGTGTGCTCACCATCGTGCCGGGTGCGATTGTGATCTGGTTCGTGCGGCATTACATCGCGAAGGGGTTCGCGATGGGCCGGGTCTAGGAGCTACGCCATGTTCGACTGGATGGTCTGGACGCTGCCGGTGGCGATCTTTTTTTCCAGCGTGGTGCTGATGCTGGCCGGCATGACCGTGTGGGAGCTGAAATCGCCCACGCGCCTGCGCAAGGGATTCCTGCCGATCGCCACCACGCGCGGCGACCGGCTCTTCATCGGTCTGATGGTGGCCGCGTGGATCAACCTGGCCTATGTGGGGCTGGGTGAGCGGTTCATGACGTGGTTTTCACTCGATGAGCCGCCCACGCTGTGGATCGGGTTCGCGATTTCGATGCTGGTGCTGGCGGTGGTGATGCGCAAGGGATGAGGCCACGGCTTCGCCCGCTGCCGCCGGCAGTGAGGATTACCAGGACCACGGCCCCGCCTTCCCGGCCCGCGTCCGGCAGCACAACACGGGAAAGCCCAACGAGGAGACAGTCATGAAAGTGCGGGTCATGCAGTTCCGCGTGCGCGCCATGGTGGCCGCGATCGCGATCATTGGTTCCTCGGCCGCCTGGGCCGGCGAGCCCGAGGCGCAGAAGTGGGTGGACAGCGAGTTCCAGCCCTCCAGCCTCTCCAAGGACAAGCAACTGGCCGAGATGAAGTGGTTCATCGAGGCCGCCGCCAAGCTCAAGGCCAAGGGGGTGAACGAAATCAGCGTGGTGTCGGAGACGATCACCACGCACGAGTACGAGTCCAAGACGCTGGCGCGCGCCTTCACCGAAATCACGGGCATCAAGGTCACGCATGACCTGATCCAGGAAGGCGACGTGGTCGAGAAGCTGCAGACCTCGATGCAGTCGGGCAAGTCGATCTACGACGGCTGGATCTCCGATTCGGATCTGATCGGCACGCACTACCGCTATGGCGCGATCCTGCCCTTGTCTGACTACATGGCCGGGGCGGGCAAGGAATGGACCAATCCCGAACTGGATCTGAAGGATTTCATCGGCACCAAGTTCACCACTGCCCCCGACGGCAAGCTCTATCAACTGCCCGACCAGCAGTTCGCCAACGTGTACTGGTTTCGTGCCGATTGGTTTGCCCGCAAGGATCTGCAAGACAAGTTCAAGGCGAAGTATGGCTATGACCTGGGCGTGCCCACCAATTGGTCGGCCTACGAAGACATCGCCGATTTCTTCACCAACGACGTGAAAGAGCTCGACGGCAAGAAGGTCTATGGCCACATGGACTATGGCAAGAAAGACCCGTCGCTGGGGTGGCGCTTCACCGATGCGTGGCTGTCGATGGCGGGCGCCGCCGACAAGGGTCTGCCCAATGGCATGCCGGTCGACGAATGGGGCATCCGCGTGGCCGACGACAAGTGCACGCCGGTGGGCGCGTCGGTGGCCCGCGGCGGCGCCACTAATAGCCCGGCGGCGGTCTATGCGCTCACCAAGTACATCGACTGGATGAAGAAATACGCCCCGGCGCAGGCCATGGGCATGACCTTCTCCGAGTCGGGTCCGGTGCCGGCGCAAGGGCAGATCGCGCAGCAGATCTTCTGGTACACGGCGTTCACGGCCGATATGACCAAGAAGGGCCTGCCGGTGGTCAATCCCGACGGCACGCCGAAGTGGCGCATGGCGCCGTCGCCCTATGGGCCTTATTGGAAGGAGGGCATGCAGAACGGCTACCAGGACGTGGGCTCGTGGACCTTCTTCAAGTCCACCGATCCCAACCGGCTCGCGGCCGCATGGCTGTATGCGCAGTTCGTGACCTCCAAGACCGTGTCGCTGAAGAAGTCCATCACGGGCCTGACTTTCATCCGGGATAGCGACATCAACAGCGAATTCTTCACGAAGAATGCCGATAACTATGGCGGCTTGATCGAGTTCTATCGCAGTCCGGCGCGCGTGGCCTGGACGCCCACCGGCAATAACGTGCCCGACTATCCCAAGCTGGCACAACTGTGGTGGAAGAACGTGGCCACCGCCGTGACGGGCGAGAAGACGCCGCAGCAGGCCATGGACACGCTCGCCACCGAGATGGATCAAGTCATGGCGCGTCTGGAACGGGCTGGCATGGCGCAGTGCGCGCCCAAGCTCAATGCCAGGAGCGACCCGAGCAAATGGCTGTCGGACCAGCACGCCCCCTGGAAGAAGCTCGCCAACGAGAAGCCCAAGGGCGAGACGATTCCGTACGACAAGCTTCTGCAGGCCTGGAAGGAAGGCAAGGTTCGCTGATCACTGCCGTGCCGGACGGCGAGGGAGCTCCTGGGCAAGAGGAGTGCCGTCCGGACGTGAAGTGGACCGCCGCGTCTGACGCGGCGGTTTTTTTTATTGCTGGTCTCAACAAACAGGGTGCCCCGAAGCAAGCCGAAGGCGCAGCTTGGGGCCGTTTTTGTTGCGTTCGGGGGGCTTTGGCGTGCGGGTTCTCACGCCAAGCGTACAGGCGATATCGGCCGGCAGATCTGCGCACCGGCCGAGGCGGGTGACCGAATGATCTCGGTCGGCACGACCGAGCGTGGTTGATGCTTTAAGGTTTCAACCCGCGCCCGAGGCCGATAAGAACGCGTGACTCGTCATGTCGTGTCAGTCGCCGTGCGGCTCTCGCCGTTCGCCACGCGGTAGATCGGATACGTCCGACTCCCGCGAACCCGGCTATGCCAAGCCCAGGCGTTCGGTATAAAATTTTATACACAGTGCGCCATGGATAAAGCGATCTGCTGGGTAGGGTCTGCCTATGCGGACCTTCTGGATTTCCCTGCCGAGTCGCGTCGCTCGGCAGGGTTTCAGCTCAGCCGTGTTCAGGCGGGCCTCGAGCCGGACGATTGGAAGCCGTTCGATGAGGTGGGTCCCGGTACGCGTGAGATTCGCATCCGGGAGCCCGCAGGTGCATTTCGTGTGATGTATGTCGCCAAGTTCGAGGAGGCGGTTTACGTGCTGCACTGTTTCCAGAAAAAGACGCCGACGACGAGTTTGCACGACAAGCAAATCGCCCAAGCGCGGTATCGCGCTCTCGCCAACGTAAGAAAGGTCAGGCCATGAAGATTGATACCGAGATTCGTCACGTCACCAAGGCGGGCGCGAACGTGTTCCTGGACCTTGGATTCCCGCCGGAAGAGGCCAGGCGCTTGTATCTGGCTTCACAGAAACAGATCAACGACACCAGGCAGCTCAAAGAAGAACTGATGAAGAAGTTGGCTGCGTGGATCGAGCAACACCACTTGAAGCAGGCCGATGCCGCCGAGATTTTGATGGTGTCGCGCCCCAGGGTGTCGGACGTTGTGAATCGAAAAACGGCAAAATTCACGCTCGACGCGTTGGTCGAGATGACGGGGCGCATCGGTAAGTCCGTGCGATTGGTCGTCAGTCGTTGAACGACGTGCGCGTCGCAGGCGCGACGCGGCAAGGACAGGGATGAACGTGCATTATCTGGCCGCGGGCGGGTCACGCCGCCCAAAGCCAGTAAGGGTTAGGCAATGCGGCCAGCCCGGCCTTTCAAGCCCGTTAATCCGCCGAACCCGGCGTGGGGTATTCCGGCAGGGTGACGTCGGCGTGACCCGGGCGAACCCAGCGGGCGCATTCGCGGGTGGCGTCGATGCAGCCGCCCTCGGCGTAGACGCCCTGCGGATCGCGGATGCGGGCCATGCGCTCGAGAATGCGCGCGGTCGCGTCGGGGTCGGCGAGGGTTTCGGCGACGCGGGCTTCGACGATGTCTTCGTTGATGAAGAGCTTGCCCTGGGCATCGCGCTGTGCGCCATGGCGCCAGTGGTAGAGCTCGACGCACTTGCCGGTGAAGGTGAACGGCTTGTCGCGTTTCCAGAAGTTGTTGAACAAGCCATTTCCCAGGTAGAAAACCCAGGATCCTTCGTAGCCTTCGACATTGGAGGAGTGCTCGTCGGGGTTGCGGAACCAGAGCCGGTCGCCCGGCACGTAGAAGCGCGGCGGCAGGGGCTGGTCGAGCGAGCCGTATTCACGCAGGAAGGCGTCGTGGAAACGGCCGGACATCACGGCGCGCGTTTCCCATTGGCGCTGCAGCCGGCGTGCCATTTCGGGGTTGGCGGTCTCGAGTTCTTGCGCGATGCCGAGCACGGTGACGTACTCGGTGGCGCGGTAGCACGAAAAGGAATAGAGCTCGCCGGAGGCCTCGGGTTGAGTCGCGCGGCGCAGCCCCTCGATGAGCGACTGGCCGGGGAGGATGGTGAAACCCCGGGCCTCGTCGTAGGTCCAATAATCGGCGGGGCGTTCGGCCTGCTCGGTATCGAAGGCCAACGCGGTCTTGCTTGCGGCCTGCACGGTGTAGCGCTTGATGCGTACGGCCGATTCCAGCTCGGCCACGTCGGGAAACACGAAGGCGACCGGGCAGGCCAGCATGGCGAGCACGATCTCGCGGTCGAGGTCGGCTTCGACCGTGTCGGTCCGCAGCTTGAGCGCCTCGGCAAGGCCGGTCGTGTCGCCCTCCGGCAAATACCGCGCGGCAAAGGCGGGCATGGCCTGGATGCTTACGCCGGGAGCGCCGTCCTGCGAGGTGACGCTCACCCATGCGGCGAGGTCGAGGGCGCGCACGAACTGCCCGGCTTGCTGCAGGGCCACTGCGGCGCTTGCCGCATCCGGGCTGTCGATGCGGATGCCGCCATGATCGGCGCGCTCGGGCATGGAAAGAAGAAGGGACGACATTGGAAACGACTCCAGGGCCCGGCTGGCTGCCGGGCATCGAGCCGGCAGGGGGCGAGTCTCGCCCCCTCAGGTGCCGGCGCCTGACCGGGAGCGTGGGCATCGTGCGCCCATCGCTATCATTGCCAATGCGTTGCTGCGGTGCAACTGGGGCAAGCCTGTGATGACAAACTGCCCCGGCTTCCGTCTGTTTTTAACGGGGTCAGGGCTGACGCGGCGGCTCGCCTCCGGCGGGGTCTCGGGGCGGCGTGGTGCCGGACGTTGCCACGCCGGACGTATCCACGCCGGGCGTCGCCACGCCGGGCGTCGCTGCGCCAGGTGTCTGCGCGGGCCGGGCCGGCGGTGCCGGCGGGCGGGCGTGCGCATTGATCTCTTTTTGCATGTTCTGGGCCGCCTCGGCGGACGCGGGGCCTTGTGCCTCCGCGCGCGCCATCCACGCAATCAGCGACGAGCGCATGGCTTCTTCGACCGACATCTGGATCGGCGTCACCCATTCCTGGGGCACGAACACCGTGTAGCCGCCGATCATGTAGCCCATGGGCAGGTAGACGGCCACGCGCTCGCCGGGCAGAAACCCCTCGGGCAGGCCTTCGCCGCCCCGGCGGGTGATCAGGCCCACCACTTCGAGCGGCTGGTTCGGCAGGCGCAGCACCACGACCTGCTGGTTGGTGGTCTTGGCGGACGGCGTGAAGTAGTCGGCAAAGCTCTTGAGCGAGGAGTAGATGCTCTTGATCACCGGCAGATTGGTGAACGGCATTTCCAGAAAGGTCATGAAGCGCTGCACGCGCTCGAGCGAGACCAGGTAGCCGATGGCGAGAATGGCCAGGATACCCAGCATCAGGCCCAGGCCGGGAAAGTAGAAATTGCCGATGAACGGGCGCAGAAACGCCAGGGCGAACGACTCGGTCCAGGCCAGAAAGATGAACAGCAGATAAAGTGTGAGCGCGATCGGCAGGACCGTGATCAGGCCACGAAAAAAATAACGGGAAAGCTTGGACATCAGTTTGGACATGAATCGGGCTCCAGGGCCGCGCGCGGGAAGCGGCGGCCGGGCCGCGCGAGCGCGGCGAGGTCGGACAGGGCAGAATGGTACAGGGAATGCCCCCACGCCGCGCCTTCGGCTTGCTGCCCCCCGAGGGGGCGTTTTTGTCTCGGGGCGGCCCTTCGACAAAAAATGCCCCCACGCCGCGCCTTCGGCTTGCTGCCCCCCGAGGGGGCGCTTTTTGTCTTGGGGCGGCCCTTCGACAAAAAATGCCCCCACGCCGCGCCTCCGGCTTGCTGCCCCCCGAGGGTGCGTTTTTGTCTCGGGGCGGCCCTTCGACAAAAATGCCCCCACGCCGCGCCTTCGGCTTGCTGCCTCCGCAGGGCCGTTTTTGCATGGGGGCAGCTCTGCGATAAAAAGGATGCCAACGCCGCGCCTTCGGCAGTCTGTAATCCGCAGCGCGGCTGCGATGTTGTTCTAGAGGTTATACGTGCTGCCTATCCTGTATTCGTTCCGCCGTTGTCCCTATGCCATGCGGGCGCGCATGGCGCTGTTGATGGCGGGCGAGGCCTGCGAGCTGCGTGAGGTGGTGCTGCGGGACAAGCCGTCCGCGCTGCTGGCCGCGTCGCCCAAGGGGACGGTTCCCGTGCTCGTGCTGCCGGACGGCCAGGTACTGAAACAGAGCCTGGACATCATGCACTGGACGCTCGCACGCCATGACCCCGAAAGCTGGCTCGCCGCGGACCCGGCCGAGCCCGTGGCGCCGGATGAAGCTGCGCTGCCAGGCCCCGGAATGGCCTGGATCACGCGGTGCGACGGCGACTTCAAATATCACCTCGACCGCTACAAGTATGCCGGACGCTACCCGGGTGCCGACGCGATGACCCACCGGCAGCACGCGGCGGGCTTCGTTCGCGCGCTCGATGCCGCGCTGCGCGTGGCCCCCTGGCTGGGCGGTACGCGTGCCCGGCTCGCCGACTTCGCCGTGATGCCGTTCGTGCGGCAGTACGCCCATACCGACCCAGCCTGGTTCGACGCTCAGCCCTGGTCCGCTGCGCGCGCCTGGCTGGACACACTCACGCAGGCACCGCTGTTCGTGGCGGCGCTGCGCAAGACCGACCCCTGGCGCGAGGGCGCCGAGCCGGTGCGGCTGGACGGTTTCAGCGGTCCGTCGGTAGATAGAGCGATTCCTTGATTTCTTCCATCACCACGTAGCTGTGCGATTCGGCCGAGGCCGGCAGGCGCTTGAGGATCTCGCCCAGCAGGCGCCGATATTCGTTCATCTCCGACAGCCGCGCCTTGACGAGATAGTCGAAATCGCCCGAGACCAAATGGCATTCCATCACCTCGGGCACGTACATCAGCTCTTGCTTGACCTTGTCGAACACGTCGCCCGACTTGGCCGAAAGCCGGATTTCCAGAAAAACCAGGAGGGTCTTGCCCAGAGCTGCCGGGTTGATGCGCGCGTGATAGCCGGTGATCACCCCCTCGCGTTCGAGGCGCTTGACGCGCTCGGAGCAGGGCGTGGCCGACAGGCTCACCTGATCGGCCAATTCGGTGATCGAAATCCGGCCTTCGCGCTGCAGGATATCGAGGATTTTGCGGTCGGTACGGTCGAGGTCGCGCATTTCACTTTGGACGGGCAGAAAAGCGGGGGTTCGCAGGATTAAATCTGGTTGTATGGGATCATTTTAGTGGTTTTCACTGGCTTATGACTCCTAGACTACAAGAATTCACGTAAACGTAATCACGAGCGAGACCTCTCATGCACGTCATCGTCCTGGGCAGCGGCGTCATCGGTATTACCACCGCCTACTATCTGGCTCGCCAGGGGGCGAGCGTCACGGTCATCGACCGCCAGGGCGGGCCGGCCGACGAGACCAGCTATGCCAACGCCGGCCAGGTGTCGCCGGGCTACTCCACCCCGTGGGCCGCGCCTGGCATTCCGACGAAGGCCTTCAAGTGGCTGTTCCAGAAACATGCGCCGCTCGCGTTGCGCCCCGACGGCACGTTGTTCCAGTGGCGCTGGCTCGCCGCGATGCTGGCCAATTGCTCCGCCGACCGCTATTCGGTCAACAAAGAGCGCATGCTGCGCCTGGCCGAGTACAGCCGTGATTGCCTGCGCAGCCTGCGCACCGACACGGGCATCCAGTATGAGCAGCGTACCCAGGGCACGCTGCAGCTGTTCCGTACCGAGAAGCAGATGGAAGCGGCCCGCCGCGATATCGCCGTGCTCGAAGAGGTGGGCGTGCCTTACGAGTTGCTCGACGCCAACCGCTTGCCCGTGGCCGAGCCTGCCTTGGCGCGCTCGCTGCACAAGCTGGCCGGCGGCCTGCGCCTGCCCAACGACGAAACCGGCGATTGCCGGCGCTTCACGCTCGCGCTGGCCGACATCGCGCGCTCGCTGGGGGTGCAATTCCGCTTCAACACGCCGGTCAAGGGTTTGGTTCGCCAGAAAAACCGCATCACTGGCGTGCGCCTGGCCAACGACGAAGTGCTCACGGCCGATTGCTACGTCACGGCCTTCGGCAGCTACAGCCGCGGATTCCTCGAGCCGCTCGGCCTGGATCTGCCGGTGTATCCGGTCAAGGGCTATTCGCTCACGATTCCGCTCACGGATGAATCGGCCGCCCCGGTTTCCACCGTGCTCGATGAGACCTACAAGGTGGCGGTCACGCGCTTCGACCAACGCATCCGCGTGGGCGGCATGGCCGAGATCTCCGGGTTCGATCTGCGCCTGAAGCCTGCTCGCCGCGCCACGCTGGAGTTGGTGGTCAATGATCTGTATCCCGATTCGGGCGACGTGGCCCGCGCCGAATTCTGGACCGGGCTGCGGCCCATGACGCCGGACAGCACGCCGATCGTGGGCGCCACGCGCTACGACAACCTGTTCCTCAATACGGGTCACGGCACGCTGGGCTGGACCATGTCGTGCGGGTCGGGCAAGCTCACCGCCGACCTGGTGATGGGACGCCAACCCGGCATCCGCGCCGAAGACCTCGCGCTCTCGCGCTACGGCAAGGAACGCGCCGCGCCGCGCGCCATGGTGGCCGGCCCGGCCTGACCGCGTCAGCATCGCACAACGCCCGCCGCCGTTTGGCCGCGGGCGTTGTTTCATTGGGGCGCGCCCGTTCCGGTCGTGTCGTGCTGGCACCGGTCCGGGCAGGGGCGGCGACGATGAGCCGTCTCGGGGCCTATGCCACAATCGCGGAAAACCGGGTTCTCCAGAGGTCCGACTTGGCTCATTTTCTTCATACCGCCGATTGGCAAATCGGCCGGGTCTACGGACAGTTCGAGTCCGACGACGCCGCCGTGCTGGCCGAAGCGCGCATCGAAACCGTGGCGCGTATCGCGGCGCTCGCGCGCGAGCGCCGGGTCGATGCCGTGTTGGTCGCGGGCGACGTCTTCGACACGCAGGCCGTCTCCGACCGGACCATCCGGCGCCTCTTCGACGCGCTCGCCGCCTTCGATGGCCCGTGGGTCATGATCGCCGGCAACCATGATGCGGCGCTGGCCGACAGCGTGTGGTCGCGGGCGCGTCAGCTGGGCTGTGTGCCGGCCAATGTGCATATTCCCCTCCACACGCAAGCCGTGTTGCTCGACACGTTCAGCGTGCTTGCCGCGCCGCTCACGCAGCGCCACACCTACGACGACGTGAGCGCGGCGTTCGATCACCTGGATACGCCGGAGGGCTTGCCGCGGGTGGGCCTGGCGCATGGCAGCGTCAGCGGCCGACTGCCCGAATCGGCCGATGCCGCCAATCCGATCGCGCCCGACCGTGCCGCGCGTGCGCGCCTGGATTACCTGGCGCTGGGCGACTGGCACGGTTGTCTCGAGATCGATGCGCGCACCTGGTATGCCGGCACGCCGGAGCAAGACCGCTTTCGGGGCAACGAGCCGGGTCATCTGCTGGACGTGCGCATCGGTGCGCCGGGGCAGACGCCGCAGGTCGAGCGTGTCGCGGTGGGCCGCTATCGCTGGCAGCTGTGGCAGACGCGGCTCGCATTGGCGAGCGACCTGGAATCGCTGTGCACACGGCTGGCGCAACTTGGCGCCGACGACGTGTTGCGGCTCGAAGCCAGTGGCAGCGTGACGCTTGCCGATTGGGAGACGCTGCAGCAGGCGGTGGGACAGGCCTCGGCGCGCGTCCGCAGCCTCGGCGTAGAGACCGCCGCGCTGACCATCGCGCCTGCCGAAGCAGACCTGGCGGCCCTGCAGCTCGACGGATATGTAGCCGAGGTGGCTGAACGCCTGCAAACCCTGCAGGCGCAAGCCGATAGCGCAGCGAAGGAGCCCGACGCCGCTGTGGCACGTACCGCCCTGCGGCTATTGCTGCAGTATCAACGCCGCCTGGCGCAGGAGGCCGCATGAAGGTCTCGCGCATCGCACTGGCCGAGTTCCGCAAGTTTCGCGGTGCGGCCGAACTCGGCGACCTCGACCCCGGGCTCAACATCATCGTCGGCGCCAACGAGGCGGGCAAGAGCACCTACGCGGCGGCGCTGCGGGCGGCGTTTCTGGAGCGCTACGGCACGTCCACCGTCACCCACCTGGCGCCGCGTGGGGTGACGGGTGCGCGTCCGTCCGTCGAGGTCGCCTTCGAGCACGACGGCCACGATTACCTGCTGCGCAAGCATTTCCTGTCCAAGGCCCGCTGCGAGCTGCTGGTCGATGGCGGCCGCGAGCGCTATGAGGGCGAAGAGGCCGAGCAGGTCTTGGCGACGCTGCTGGGCTTCGATCTACCCAAAAAAGGATTGAGCAAACCCGAACACGCCGGTATCCCGGGCTTGCTCTGGATAGAGCAGGGCGAAGGGCAGCTCCTTGCCGGCCCGGCGGGCCATGCCGATACCTATCTGCGCGACGCGCTCACCGGCATCAGCGGCGAACTCGCCAGCCAGGATGGCGACCGGCTCTATGAGCAGGTGCAGGCCGACCGGGCTGAGTTGCTGGACGCGCGAGGTAAACCGCGCGCCGCCTATCGCGACGCCGAGGCCGAGCTCGCGCGGCTCGCGCAACAAGAAGACGAACAGGTGCGCGCGCTCACGGCGCTCGAAGCCGATGTGGATCGGCTGGCGCGGCTGCGCGGCGAGCATGAGCGCGACGAACGCGAGGCCCCCTGGCAACGCCACGAAGCGCAGGCGGTTCAGGCACGCGAGCGGTTGCAGGCGCTGGCCCGCCTGCGTGAACAGGTGGCGCGCTTGCAGGGCGATGCGCAACGCGCGGGCGAAACCGCCGCCCTCACGCGTGCTCAGGTGCAGCGCGACCAGGATGATGCGCAGGCACTGACCGCGTTGGCCGAGACGCTGGCCCGCGAGCAGCATCAGGCACAGGAACAGGCAGAGCGGGCGCAGGCCGCAAGCGCCGCGCTGGCGCAGGCCGAGCAAGATCTGGCCCAGGCCCGGGAGCATCATGCCGCCCAGGCGGCGGCCGAGGCGGCCGCCCAGGAGCTCGCGTCGTTGAGCGCGCGCGTGCGCGACGCCGATGCGGATATCGCGCGCTTGCGCCAGGCGGTGAGCCAGGCCGAGGCCGCGCAGACCGCCGCCGAGGCCGCGCGCAATGCCTGCGAACGCGAGGCCCGCTTCGAGGCGCCGCGGTTGCAGGCGTTACGCCGCGCCGAGCAGGAGCTCGATCGGTTGCGCGTGCAACAAAAGGCGGTGGCCACCCGACTCAGTTTCAGTTTGTCGGTGCCGGGAATTCAGATCGAAGGGGAGCCGTTGGCGGGGGAGGGCGACAGGCTGCTCACCGCGGCCGCGCGGGTCGACATCCCGGGAGTGGGCTGGCTGCGCATCGAGCCGGGCGGTCGCGATTTGCAGGCGCTCGCCAGTGATCTGGTGCAAGCGCAGGGCATGCAACAGCAGTTGCTGCACGAGTTGAACGTGGCCTCGCTGGCGCAGGCCGAAGAAGCCTGGCTGCGGCGCACCGCGGCCGAGCGCGACATGAGCGATGCGCAGAAGGCGCTGGTCATTCACGCGCCGCAGGGTCTGGAGGCATTGCGGCGCGAACTGCAGGGCCGGCAGCAGACCTTGGCGCGCGACCAGGAGCGGCTGGCTGCGTTGCAGGCGCAGCAGTCGGGGGGCCTGCCCGCGGCGCGGGCCGGCATGGCGACCCTGGCACAGGCGCAAGAGCGCTACCAACACTTGGCTCAGCAATCACGCCAGGCGCAAGCCGCGCACGACACGGCTGCCGCCCGTGCGCAGGTCCTGGGTGAGGACCTGCGCACGCGCCGCGCGGCGTTCGATGCGCCCGAGGAAAGCGCTCGCCGTGCCGCGCGTGGCGAGGCCTGGCTGGCCGCGCGCACCGCGCAGGAGGCGCTGGCCCGCGATCATGCGCAACAGGCACAGGCCCTGGAAGCCGAACGGCCGGAGCTGGCCGAGCAGGACCTGGCGCGCTTTACCCGCTCGGCGGAAGTGGCGCGGCGCCAGCACGCCGATCGTCAGGCCGAGCTCCTGCAGTTGCAGGGCCGGCTGCAGCAGGCCAATGCGCAGGGCATGGGCGAACAGCTCGCGCTTACGCGCGCAGAGCGCGAGCGCTGGACGCGGCGGCGCGACGAGCTGCGCGAACGCGCCCAGGCGCTCGACCTGCTGGCGAACCTGTTGCAATCGGCGCGTCAGCAAACGACGCAGCGCCTGCTGGCGCCGCTTTCCCAGCGCCTGGAGCGCTATCTGGATCTCTTGCTTCCGGGGGCGCGGATCGCCTTCGACGCGCAATTGCAGCCGGTTGCGCTCAGCCGCGGCCTGGACGAAGACCTGGCCAGCCTGAGCTTCGGTACGCGAGAGCAACTGGGCCTGCTCGCGCGCTTTGCCTATGCCGATCTGTTGCAAGAAGCCGGGCGGCCCACGCTGCTGGTGCTCGACGATGCGCTGGTGCATGCCGACGATGCGCGCCGAGACCTGATGAAGCGCGTGCTCTTCGACGTGGCCACGCGCCACCAGGTGTTGCTCTTCACCTGCCACGGCAGGGCCTGGGAAGACATGGGCGTGCCGCAGCGCCAGCTACCCTGAAGGCCATAAGAAAACGGCGGTACGCCCCAGGGGCGTACCGCCGTCGAAGGGAAGGGCAGGGGCCGCCAGCGCGGCCCGCGCCATTTACTGCGTCAGCTTGATGTTCTGCTCGCGCGCGATCTTCTGGCGCAGTTCGAGCTCGCGCTTGATGAGCGCCGCGTAGTCCTGCGAGCTGCCGCCGTCGATGAACGAACCGCCGTCGATCAGGCGTTGGGCCGTCTTGGGATCCTTGAGTGCCTTGACCGCCGCTTCGTGCACGCGTGCCACGACCTCGGGCGCCACACCGGCGGGCGCCACCAGACCGTACCAGGCCATGTTGTTCATCGCGGGCAGGCCGGCCTCGGCGAACGTCGGGGCGTCCACGCCCTTCACGCGTTCGGTAGAGGCGACCGCCAGCGCGCGCAACTTGCCCGCCTGGATGTGCGGCATCGACGAGGGCAGGTTGTCGAACTGGGCGCTCACCTGACCTGCGATCGTGTCGTTCAGCCCCGGGCCCGACCCGCGGTAGGGCACGTGGATCATGTCCGTGCCGGTGAGTGACTTGAACAGTTCGCCGTCCAGGTGCGAGATGCCGCCGGTGCCGGCGGACGCGTAGCTGTACTTGCCCGGGTTGGCCTTGAGCAGGGCGATGAAGGCCTGCAGGTTTTCGGCCGGCACCTTCGGGTTCACCGTCAGGACGTTCGGCACATTCACCAGATTGATGATGGGCGTGAAGTCCTTGAGCGGGTTGTACGGCGTGGCCGGATTGGTGGCGGGATTGGTCGCCATGGTGCTGACCGTGGCCATGCCCAGGGTGTAACCGTCGTTGCTGGCCCGTGCCAGCGCCTCGGCGCCGATCGCGCCCCCGCCGCCGCCGCGATTCTCGACCACCACCGCCTGGCCCAACTCACGGCCCAGGCCTTCGGCGACGATGCGGGCCACGATGTCCGTGGTGCCGCCCGCCGCGAAGGGCACGATGAGGCGGATCGGGCGGTCGGGATACTTGGCCTGGGCGCCGGCCATCACGCAGGTGCTCGCCAGGACTGCGCCGAGCAGCAACTTGAGCTTGGGCAACTTCATACGACATCTCTCCTCGGTACGGGTCCGGTCTGTCTGCCGGCTGGCCGTGGGTTGGTGCGCCCGCCGGGTCGCGGGGGGGCGCGGATCCGCGGGTCGCGGGAGCGCCATTGCAGCGAAAAAGCCGTCTCTACGATATGGGTATCTACCCGCAGCGCAGCAAAAAAGGGCGGGATGGACCCCGCCGGGTGGCGGCGCGATACTGAGGCAGCCGATCGACCGGCCCCCTGCCGGGCGGCTAGGGAGGCCAGCGCGGCCTCCCCGCTTGCCGTTTCAGGCTCCGGGGACTTCGACGGCCGCCATTCGAAAGCCCGATTAAGCCGCCAAATGCGCCCTTTTCCGTCACCGCTATTTAAGCGGCGCCCAGAGCCGTTTGGCGTGCCCACGCCGCCAGCTTTTTGTCAGGTAGGCGAAATAAAGCGACGTTGAGCGAATTTGACGCCTTGGGAACGCCAAAATGGGCTGTCAATCAACTGTCATTCCCTTATTCGATTCTTGCGGGAATCGGTACGCATCCCGCAGCGATTGGCTGCTATCCGTGCACAACTTACAAGAATCTGATATTTTTCACGTAAGAATTCCTGGCGCTTTCCGCCGAAACCCTTGTCGTATCCTGTCGTCGCAGCGGCCCGGCCGCCGGCGGCGCCTGCCTCTTCCAGGGGCCGGCGGTAGGCGGTTGCGTGGTCTCGAGCCAGGGATTTACCGACTGCCATCCCTGGCTTCATGCTCTCGCGGTGCACGCCACGCCGTCTGGAGCCGGATCTTCCCCGGAGCGCCATGTCGCTGATTCTTATCCTCGCTCTGCCGTTCATCGGCAGTCTGTGCGCCGCTTTGCTGCCAACCAACGCCCGCAACGCGGAATCCTGGCTGGCCGGCATCACGGCGCTGGTCTGTACCGTCCTGGTGGCCAGCCTGTATCCCCAGATCGCGGCTGGCGAGGTGGTGCGCGCGAACTTCGAATGGGCACCCGCGCTCGGGCTGCAGTTCTCCCTGCGCATGGACGGCTATGCCTGGTTGTTCTCGCTGATCGTGTCGCTCATGGGGACGCTGGTGGTGCTGTATGCGCGCTACTACATGTCGCCCGAGGATCCCGTCCCCCGTTTCTTCTCTTTCTTCCAGGCCTTCATGGCGGCGATGCTGGGCGTGGTGCTCTCGGGCAACCTGATCCAGCTGGTGATGTTCTGGGAAATGACGAGCCTGGCCTCGTTCATGCTGATCGCGTACTGGCATCACCGTGCGGATGCCCGCCGCGGCGCCCGGATGGCGCTCACCATCACCGGCGCGGGCGGCCTCTGCCTGCTGGCCGGCGTGCTGATCCTCGGCCATATCGTCGGCAGCTACGACATGGACCGCGTGCTGGCTTCGGGTGATCTGGTGCGTGCCGACCCCTGGTATCCGGCCGTGCTCGCCCTGGTCGCCCTCGGTGCGCTGACCAAGAGCGCGCAGTTCCCGTTCCAATTCTGGCTGCCCAATGCCATGGCGGCCCCCACACCCGTCTCGGCGTATCTGCACTCGGCCACGATGGTGAAGGCGGGGGTGTTCCTGCTGGCGCGCTTCTGGCCGGTGCTCGCGGGTACCGAAGAATGGTTCTGGGTCATCGGGGGCGCGGGCGCTATCACGCTGGTACTGGGCGCCTATGCGGCCATCTTCCAGCGCGACATGAAGGGCGTGCTGGCGTATTCCACGATCAGCCACTTGGGCCTCATCACGCTGCTGCTGGGCCTGAACAGCACGCTGGGCCTGGTGGCCGCGATCTTCCACATGGTCAACCATGCCACCTTCAAGGCCTCGCTCTTCATGGCGGCCGGCATCGTGGACCACGAGACAGGCACGCGCGACATGACGCGCCTCTCCGGCCTGTATCGCGCCATGCCCATCACGGCCACGCTGGCCATGGTGGCGGCCGCGTCGATGGCGGGCGTGCCACTGATGAATGGGTTCATCTCCAAGGAGATGTTTTTCGCGGAGACCACATTCATCTCGGGCGATCCCGCGCTCGAGATCGGCTTGCCGCTGCTGGCCACTGTCGCCGGCGCGTTCTCGGTGACCTACTCGCTGCGTTTCATTCTGCAGGTCTTCTTCGGCCCGCCGGCCGAAGACCTGCCGCGCGCGCCGCACGAGCCGCCCCGCTGGATGCTGTTCCCCAGCGCGCTGCTGGTCATGATCTGCCTGATCGTGGGCATCATCCCGGGGCTTACCGTCGGGCCGTTCCTGCATCTGGCCGCGCAAAGCATCCTGGGCGAGCGCATGCCGGAGTACAGCCTGGCCGTGTGGCACGGTTTCAATCTGCCGCTGGCGATGAGCTTCGTGGCGCTGATGGTGGGCATCGCCCTCTATCTGGTGCTGCGCGCGCACCAGCGCAATCATCCGGGCCGCGTGCCGTTCATCTATCGCTTCGACGGCCGTCGCAGCTTCGAGTATCTGGTCGATTCCGCCTCCGTCCTGGCGAGCCGCGCGGTCCGCGTGCTGGCTTCCTCGCGCTTGCAGGTGCAGATGCTGGTGATCGTGATCGGCACGTTGCTGGTGGCGTGGCTGCCGTTGCGGGTGGGCGGCTGGCTTTCGGGTGACGGCCCGCGCACGCCCGCCGATCCGGTATTCCTGATCCTGTGGCTCGTGGGTGGCGGCTGCGCCCTGGGTGCGGCCTACCAGGCCAAATATCACCGGCTGGCCGCGCTCACGCTCTCGGGCGGTGCGGGTCTCATGACCTGCCTGACCTTCGTCTGGTTCTCGGCGCCTGACCTGGCCCTCACTCAGTTGGCGGTCGAGGTGGTAACCGTGGTGCTGCTGCTGCTCGGCCTGCGCTGGCTGCCGCGCCGCATGCTGGCCGGCACCGACGACGACCGCCCGGGCCTGAAGGCGCGCGCCCGGCGCCTGCGCGACCTGCTGGTCGCCGGCGTGGCCGGCGTCAGCCTCACGGCCATCACCTACGCCATGCTGACCCGCCCGGTGGGCGACACGATTTCGTCGTTCTTCCTGGAGCAGGCTCTGCCCGAGGGCGGGGGGACCAACGTGGTCAACGTGATCCTGGTGGACTTCCGCGGCTTCGACACGCTGGGCGAGATTACCGTGCTGGGCATCGTCGCACTGACGGTCTACGCGCTGCTGCGCCGGTTCCGCCCGGCCCAGGAGAGCGTGGAGCTGCCGCGCCAGCAGCGCGAGCAGGATGGCCGCGCCGCGCTGCAGCCGCCCGATATCAAGGCGCCGCTGCCCGAAGGCCAGATGCGCGTGCCCGCCGTGCTGGTGCGCATGCTCTTGCCGGTGGCGGTGCTGGTGTCGGTCTATTTGCTGCTGCGCGGTCACAACCTGCCGGGCGGCGGCTTTGTCGGCGGCCTGGTCATGGCCACCTCGATCATCCTGCAATACATGGTGGGCGGGGTGTATTGGGTCGAGTCGCGCAGCCGCCTGAACCCGCAGCACTGGGTCGGCCTGGGGCTGGCGGCAGCGGGGATCGCGGCGATGTCGTCGTGGTTCGCCATGCGGCCCTTCCTGTCGGCGCTGGCCTGGGACGTGCACGTGCCGCTGGTCGGCCACCTGCATCTCTCGAGCGTGCTGCTGTTCGACCTGGGTGTGTACATGCTGGTGGTGGGCGCGACCGTGTTGGTGCTGGTGGCGCTGGCTCACCAATCGATGCGGGCGCAACGCCGCGCGGCCGCCGAGGCCGAGGCCGAAGAAGAGGCTGCCGCGCAGCCGCCGGCCGCGGGTGGCGCGGCGCCCCAGCCCGAAGGAGCTTGAACATGGAATGGATATATGCGCTGGCGATCGGCGTCCTGACCGGATCCGGGGTGTGGCTGCTGCTGCGGCCCCGTACCTTCCAGGTGATCATGGGGCTGTCGTTGCTCTCTTACGCGGTCAATCTCTTCATTTTCAGCATGGGCCGGCTCACGGTGGGCCGCCCGCCCGTGCTCGAAAATGGCGTGCCGGCTGATCCCAGCCTCTACGCCGATCCGTTGCCGCAGGCCCTGGTGCTGACGGCCATCGTGATCGGTTTCGCAACGACCGCATTGTTTCTCGTGGTGCTGCTCGCTTCGCGCGGGCTGACGGGCACCGACCACGTCGACGGCCGGGAGCCTGAATCTTGATTGATTGGCAGCAACATCTTCCCATCTACCCCATTGCCGTCCCGCTGATCGCGGGCGCGATCATGCTGCTGCTGGCCGACACGCGTCGCCGTGTCCGCGCCGGCATCGCGGTGGTGTCCACGCTGATTCAGCTGGCAAGCGCGATCGCGCTGCTGGCGATGGCGGGCGGTGCGCTGGGCGCCTGGCCCGATGGCATCGGCGTCTATCTGCCGGGCGACTGGCCCGCGCCGTTCGGCATCGTGCTGGTGGTCGACCGCCTCGCGGCGGTGATGCTCACGCTGACGGGCGTGCTGGGCCTGGCCACGCTGATCTACTCGCTGTCGCGCTGGGATCGCGCCGGGGTGCATTTCCATTCGCTGTTCCAGTTCCTGCTCATGGGTCTGAACGGCGCCTTCCTGACCGGCGACCTGTTCAACCTGTTCGTGTTCTTCGAGGTGCTGCTCGCGGCTTCGTACGGCCTGATGCTGCATGGCTCGGGCGTGGCGCGTGTGAGCGCGGGCCTGCAATACATCGCCGTGAACCTGGTGGCCTCGTTCCTGCTGCTGATCAGCATCGCGCTCATCTACGGCGTGACCGGCACGCTCAACATGGCCGATCTGGCCGTGCGCGCCGGCACGCTGGCGGGCAACGACCGCAGCATGTTCGAAGCGGGTTGCGCCATCCTGGGCGTGGCGTTCCTGGTCAAGGCCGGCGCCTGGCCGCTGAACTTCTGGCTCGTGCGCGGCTATGGTTCGGCGTGTGCGCCGGTGGCCGCGATGTTCTCCATCATGACCAAGGTCGGCATCTACTCGCTCCTGCGCATCGGCTCGCTGCTGTTGCCCACGGGCGCGCCGTCGGCCTTCAGCCTGGACTGGATGTTCGCGGTGGGCCTGGCCACGCTGCTGTTCGGCGGTATCGGCCTGCTCTCCACCCAGGGGCTGGAGAAGCTCGCCGGCTATTGCGTGATCGTGTCCGCGGGCACGCTCCTGACCGCGCTGGGGATGCCGGGCGTCACGCTCACGGGGCCCGCGCTGTTCTATCTGGTGAGCTCGGTACTCGCCACGGGCGCGCTGTTCCTGCTGATCGAGCTGATCGAGCGTACGCGCACCTTCGGCGCCAACGTGCTCGCCATCACGATGGACGTCTTCGATCTCGACGATCCTTCCACCCCCAACCATTCCGATGACGTGGTGGGTGTGGCGATTCCGGCCGCGATGGCATTCCTCGGATTGGCCTTCGTGTCCTGCACGCTGTTGGTGACCGGCCTGCCGCCGCTCTCGGGCTTCGTGGCGAAGTTCTCGCTGCTGTCGGCGGCCGTGACGGCGGCCGACTCCGCGGCGGTGCCGTCGATGGATGCCTGGCTGCTGGTGGCGGCCGTGCTGCTGTCGGGCCTGGCCGGTCTGATCGCGCTGTCGCGCACCGGGATCCGCGTGTTCTGGGCCTCGGACGACCGCAGCACGCCGCGCCTGCGCGTGCTGGAGGCCGGCCCGGTGGGCGTGCTGATCCTGCTGTGCGTGGCGCTGGCCGCGGGCGCCGGACCGATCTCCGCCTATCTGGATCAGGCCGCGCAATCGCTGGATCAACCCACCCACTACATCGACGCCGTGCTGTCCAAGCTGCCCGTGCGTCCTCTCGAAGGAGTGAATTGATGCGCGACTCCTTCATGAAGATGTTGCTGCCGCTGTGCATGTTCGTGCTGTGGCTGCTGCTCAACGAATCGGCCTCGGCGGGGCAGATGCTGCTGGGCCTGGCGCTCGCGCTGTGGCTGGGCTGGGCATCGAGCCGGCTGCGGCCGCTGCGCGCCAAGCCGCGCCGCTTCTGGCTGTTGCCCGGCCTGTTCTGCAAGGTCGTGGTCGACATCGTGCATTCGAACTGGTCCGTGGCCAAACTCATCTGGGTGCCGCGCGCCGAGATGGCGCCGGGCTTCATCACCATTCCGCTCGATATGCGTGACCCGCACGGCCTGGCGTTCCTGGCGTGCATCCTGACCTACACCCCCGGCACCGTGCTGGTCGACATCGCCGAAGGGGGCGACATGACCCTGCACGTGCTCGACCTGCAGAACGAGCAGGAGTGGATCGATCTGGTCAAGAACCGCTACGAACGCACGCTCAAGGAGGTATTCGAATAATGGACGTCTTGCTTTTCTGGTCCGCCTCGTTCGCGCTGCTGTGCTTTGCCGTTGCCATGGGCTGCGCGGCGCTGCGCGTGGTGCGGGGTCCGACCGCCCAGGACCGGGTGCTCGGCCTGGATGCCATGTATATCCAGGGCATGTTGATCATGCTGGTGTTCGGCATCCGTTCCGGTACCGGGGTGTATTTCGACATCGCGCTGCTGATCGCGCTGTTCGGCTTCGTCGGCTCGACCGCGCTGGCCAAGTTCCTGTTGCGTGGGGAGGTGATCGAGCCATGATCGGAGCCGAAATCCCCTGGTGGATCGCCATCCCGGCCAGCCTGTTTCTCATCATGGGCGGCATCCTGGCCCTGACGGGAGCGGTCGGACTGTTGCGGTTCGGCCATTTCTACGCCCGTATCCACGCGCCCACGCTGGGCAACACGCTGGGCGCCTGCTTTGTGCTGGGCGCCTCCGCGCTGGTGTTCTCGTACCTGTCGTCGCGCGCCGTTTTCCATGAAGTCGTGATCGTGATTCTGCTGATCCTGACGTCCCCGGTGACGGGCATGCTGCTGATGCGCGCGGCTGTCTACCGCAACCGATCGGCCGAGATCGGCCCGAACGAACCGCATCAAGAGCCCTGACGGGCGCCGCGAGGCGCGGCTGGTGGGGCGGGGCCGGCCGTACTTCGCCGGCCGCACCTCGCCCACCGCACCTGACCGGCCGCACCTGCCCGGCCGCACCGAGTCCGCCGGGCTTCGCTTCTGTGGCGGCTTTACCACTCCTCAAGGCTGTAACAATTTGCTCGCCCACAGGCGGGTCTCTTTTTCGTATCTTGATCGGCAAGGGCTGCGTCCGGGGCCGCGCCGCGGGCCGGGATCGGAACTTGCTAAGCGGCAGTCACCCCTGCCACAAGAGGAGAGAACCATGGAGCCGTTCACGATGCGTAGCAGCCTGTACACGATTCTGGGCACCACCGGCGGCGCGATTGCGCTGGCCATGGCGTCCACCTGGATGATCCAGCCGGCCCAGGCTGCCGATCCGAGCGCCAATGCCGCTCCGCGTCCGGCGCAAAGCGCCTACGACCGCGAAGTCGCCCGCTGCAACAGCGGCACCAGCGGCCAGGATCGCGCCACCTGCCTGCGCGAGGCCGGCGCCGCCCGCCAGGAGTCGGGCCGCGGCACGCTCAACGAGCCTGCCTACGAAACCAACCAGACGCGCCGCTGCGATAATCTGCCGGCCGGTCAGCGCCAGGACTGCATTACCCAGATGAATGCGCCGACGTCCACGCAAGGTAGCGTGAAGGGCGGTGGCATGCTGCGCGAAACGGTGATTCCGGTGCCGGCCGCAACGCCCGGTACCCCGGCCTCGCCCGCCGTGCCGGTCCCGGCGGCGCCGCCGGCTTCCGGGCCGATGCCGGTGCGCTGAACGGTATTCCCGCGCCAGCGTCTCGGCCAACGGGTGGAACGCGGCTCGCCGCGCTCCACCCGTTTTCTTTGGGGGCGCCTCGCAGCGCCGCGGGACGCAATCAGGCAAAATGACGCCTGATCCGATTTTCCGCGGCCCGCGCCGCGCTTGCCCATGTCCGACGTCATCGCCCTGGTATTCGATTTCGACGATACGCTCGCGCCGGACAGCACCACCGGCTTTCTCGACAGTATCGGCGTCGATACGGCGTCCTTCTGGAAAGACGAGGTCGATCCGCTACTCACGCGCGACGACTGGGACCCGGTGCCGGCCTATCTCTACAAAATGATCGAGCTCAGCCAGCGCGGCGGATTCGGCCCGATCACTCGCGAGCGCCTGCAGGCCTGGGGCCAGCGGCTGCCTTTGCATGAAGGCGTGACTACGCTGTTTTCGCGCTTGCGCGCCGCGGTGCGCGCAAGCCATCCGCGGGTGCAGCTCGAGTTCTATCTGATCTCGAGCGGCATCGGCGACATCGTGCGCTCGACGCCGATCGCCGACGAGTTCACCGATATCTGGGCTTCCGAATTCGTCTATGGCGCCGATGGCGGGATCACGTTCCCACGCCGTATCGTGAGCTTTACCGACAAGACCCGTTATCTGTTCCATATCCAGAAAGGCCTGGTCGGGCCGGAGTTCCGCAACAAGCCGTTCGAGGTCAATCGCAAGGTGCCCCAGGAGCACCTGCGTGTGCCGTTCGACCAGATGGTGTTCGTAGGCGATGGCTACACCGACATCCCGTGCTTTTCGCTGATCAAGCGCGCCAACGGCTATGCCTTCGGCGTGTGGGATCCGAAGCACCGCGACAAGCGCAGCCGGGCCTGGGGTTTCGTGGAGCAGGGCCGGGTCTCGAACCTCAATTTCGCCCGCTATGACGAAGAGGCCGAACTCTACCAATTGCTCGAAGCCGCGCTTACGGGCCTGGCGGGCAACCTCTCGCTAAAATCGAGGGCCTACGGTGGCTGAGTCGGACCTGCTCCCCGCCGCCTGCGCGCAGCCCGAGCTGCAAGGTGTCGACGCGTCACAGGCGGCGCGCGACGCCGCCTTCATGGTGCAGGCGCTGCAACTGGCCCACGAGGCGGCGGCCTTGGGTGAAGTGCCGGTGGGCGCGCTGGTGGTCGACGCCAGCGGCCAAGTGCTGGGCACCGGCTTCAATCGCACTATCACCGATCACGACCCCACCGCGCACGCCGAAGTGGTGGCGCTGCGTGCCGCCGCGGCGAGGCAGGCCAATTACCGCCTGCCCGGCCTCACGCTTTACGTCACGCTCGAACCCTGCGTGATGTGCATCGGCGCCATGCTCCACGCGCGCCTCGATCGCATCGTCTTTGGCGCGCACGATCCCAAGACCGGCGCCTGTGGCAGCGTGCTCGACGTCGGCGCGGTCGCTCAACTGAACCATCACACCTCCATTGTGGGCGGCGTGCTGGCGGAACCGTGCGGCGAGCTGCTGCGCGATTTTTTCCGCCAACGCCGCCAGAAAGCATCCCGGGAACCCCGCGCATGACCCAGAAATCCAAACGCTCCAGCAAGGCCGCCGCATCCGCGCAGCCGGCCACCCGCCACGAGCACGCCCCTGCCGACGACCATGACCATGATCATGGGCACGGCGATGCGCATGATCACGACCACGCCTGCGGTCCCGAGTGCGCACACGACCACGCCGCCGCTGGCGGCATCTACCTCGTCTCGCCTTCGTCGGCGGTGCGCGATGCGGCCGAGCTCGACCTGGCGCGCGAGCGCCTGGCGGCAGAGGGCTTCAAGACGGCGGTCGATCGCGCGGCACTGGCGCAGCACCAGCGTTTTGCCGGCACCGACAAGCAGCGCCTGGCCGGCCTGGCGCGCGCCATCAAGCAAAAGCATCCCATCGTGATGGCCACGCGTGGGGGCTATGGCCTCACGCGACTGCTGCCCGCGATCGACTGGAAAGCGATGGCCGACAGCGGCAAGCGCTTCGTCGGCATGAGCGACTTCACGGCGTTCAATCTGGCCTTGCTGGCGCAGACCGGCGCCGAAAGCTATTCCGGCGTGACCGCCGTGCGCGACTATGGCCTGAAAAAGACCGACGAGCTCACCCTCGCGCTGTTCGGCGAGCTGATGCGCGGCGAACTCGAGATCCTGAGCTTCGAGACGCGTGACGCGGATCCGGTGGATGCGCGCGGCGTGCTCTGGGGCGGTAATCTTGCCACCCTGGTGGCACTCCTGGGTACGCCGTATTTCCCGCGCGTGCGCGGCGGCATTCTGTTCCTCGAAGACGTGGCGGAGCATCCCTACCGCGTCGAACGCATGCTGATCCAGCTGCACCAGGCGGGCGTGCTGGCGCGCCAGAAAGCCATCGTGCTCGGTCACTTCAGCGAGTACCGGCTGGCGCCGCATGATCAGGGCTACGACATGCCCGAGGTCGTGAAGTGGCTGCGCCGCGAGGTCAAGGTGCCCGTGATCACGGGCCTGCCGTATGGCCATATCGACACCAAGGCCACGCTGCCCATCGGCCGCAAGATCGGTGTCGCCACCGAGCGCGGTCTGGCCCACCTGGTGCTCGACGAGCACACGCAATGAGGCCCAGGCTCCCAAGCCTGCCTGCCGGTGATGGCAAGCAGGCTCGTACCGATTCAGGATTCATCCATCCTGTTGCGGCGCCCACGACGGGCGCCGTTTTTCCAGGAAGGCCGCCATGCCTTCGCGCCCGTCCGGGCTGGCGCGCTGGCGGGCGATGCGCGCCGCCGTGTCTTCGAGGAGCTCGGGCGCCAGGGGCCGGCCCGCCACGTCACGGATCAGCGCCTTGGTCTGCGCCAGCGCGTCGGGCGAGGCCTGCATGAAATGCGCGAGCAGATGCGCGATGCGTACGTCGAGCTGGTCTTCGTCGCACCAATCGTGCAAGAGGCCGATGCGGCGCGCCGTCTCGCTATCGAACACCTCGGCCGTCAGAAAATACCGGCTGGCCGCCCGCGCGCCGATCGCACGCAACACGTAAGGCGAGATCATGGCGGGGATCAGGCCCAGCCGGACTTCGCTCAAGGCGAACCGGGCCGCGGGGGTGCCGATCGCGATGTCGCAGGCCGCGGCCAGGCCCATCCCGCCCGCCATGCATGGTCCGTGGATGCGCGCGATGGTGGGCTTGGGGCAGGTGGCGATGGTCTGCAGCAGCGTGGCGAGCGTGAGCGCGTCGTCGCGATTCTCGGCCTCGCCGGCCTGCGCGCTGGCCCGCATCCAGTTCAGGTCGGCCCCGGCGCAGAAGGCCTTGCCGCGGCCGCCCAGCACGACAGCACGCACGGCGCTGTCCTGCGAGAGATCCATGAAGGTTTCGGTGAGCTCGGCAATGAGGCGCGGATCGAGCGCGTTACGCAACTCGGGGCGGGCGAGCCAGACACGCGCGACGTCGTCGCGCCATTCGACTTCCAGGGTCTGCAGCATGAGGGTCTCCATCAGGACAGCCTCATGCCGTTGTACCACTGGCGGGCGTCAGCGCCGTTCGAGGGCGAGCCGCAGGCCGAAGGCGATGAAGATGCCGCCCGTCATGCGATCGAGGCCCCGCGCCACGGCAGGGCGCGCGAGCCATCCCGCCACGGGCCGCGTGGCCGCGACGAGCAAGGCGAACCACAGCACGCCCATCGCGGCGTGCAGCACCGCCAGGAGCAGGCTGAACTGCAGCACGTTGGCACCTTGCGGAATGAACTGGGGCAGGAAGGTGATGTAGAACACGCCGACCTTGGGATTGAGCACGTTGGTCAGGCAGCCGCGCAGGAACCAGTCCATGGCCGTGGTGTCGTGGGCGAGCGCCGCGGGAGTGCCCGCAGCAGGCGTCGGCATCGCGTCGGTGCGCGCCGGATGCCGGGTGCGCCACAGCATGCGCACGCCCAGATAGCAAAGGTAGATCGCGGCCCCGATACGCAGGACGTCGTAGGCGAGGGTGGACATCGCGAGCAGCGAGCCCAGGCCCAGCGCAGCGCCGGCGCCCCACACGAGGCAGCCGGCACAAATGCCCAGGCCCGCCATGAGGGCGCGGCGCGCGCCTTCGATGGCGCTGGTGCGCAACACGAGCGCCGTGTCCAGCCCGGGCGTGATCGTGAGAACGCCCGCGGCGAGCGCGAAGGCGATGAGGGCGGTGGTGGTGGTCATGGCGTCGGATCCGACATAAGAGGCGCCCGGGGCAGGGTGGCGGACGCGGCTCGCGGTGCTCTCCGGGGAGGCTGCCGAAGCGCGTGGCGGCAGTGTAACGCGGCGGCTCGCGTTACACTGCCGCCCTGTTTCGTCTTTCGCGGAAGTTCTGTCCCATGGCCCTGCGCGCCACCATTTACAAGGCCGACCTGCACGTCGCCGATACCGATCGCAATTACTACGGCAGCCATCAGCTCACGATCGCCCGCCATCCCTCGGAAACGGACGAACGCATGATGGTGCGGGTGGCGGCCTATGCCCTGAACGCGCATGACGAACTGGCTTTTACCAAGGGCCTGAGCGATACCGACGAGCCCGATCTCTGGCGCAAAGACCTCACCGGCGCCATCGAGCAATGGATCGAGGTCGGCCAGCCCGAAGAGCGCCGCGTGCTGCGCGCCTGTGGCCGGGCCGAATCGGTCGTCATCTATTGCTACGGCGGTCATGCGTCGCAGATCTGGTGGGACGGCATCCGCAACAAGGTCGACCGCGCGCGCAATCTGCGGGTGATCAATCTGCCCTCAGGCCAGACCAACGCCCTGGCCGCGCTGACCGAGCGCTCGATGCAACTGCACGCCAACATCTCGGACGGTGTGCTGTATCTGTCGGGCGCGCTGGGTCAGGTCACGATCGAGCCCGAGATCTGGCGCTGACGCCCCGGATCGCGCTTGGGCCCCGGCGGGGCCATCCATCGTGGCTGGCGTCGTGGCGTATCGCGGTGGCGTCTCTCGGCGGCCCGCCGGCATCCGGACTCCGGGGCGTTTTCCGGGTAACGCTCGCGGCTAGCCGCGGCGGATCACGTGGCGCTTGAGCGGCGGAAAGGGATTGTTGGCGGCCGCCACCGGCCAGAAGCCGGGCAGGAAGCATTCGGCCACCAACAGGGGCTGGCCGGCGCGCCAGAACACCGAGCGGCGCGCCCACAGATGCCGGGCGGCGTGCTCGCCGTGCTGCGCATCGAGCACGCTCTGCAGGCGCTGGAAAAAAGGCACCGGTGCCGCGAGGCGACGCACCGCGAACGGTGAGCGCGTGACGGTACGGTCGTGATAGAGCATATCGGCCAGCGGCCGCGTCGACAGCCGCCGCATGCCCTGCCAGGCGCCGTGCGACGCGGTGAGCGGCGCCAGGCTGCGCGCCGGCACGCTGTCGACCCCATCCACCGACATCAGGACCTCGCGCACCCATACCGGGGTGCCCGGGGCAATGTGCATGGCGCGGGCCTCGTCGGGCAGGGCGCCTTGCGCGTATTCATCCGTCACCCGCAGCCGCACCTGGCCCACCTGGCGCAGGCCCGCCGTGAGCGCGCCCGGGCGCATCAGCCAGTGGCGCATCAGCGCATCGCATACGGGGGGGCAGTGACGGAGCCAGCCGTCGGCCAGCGGAGGAGAGTTGTGCAGCGGGAGCGTCATGGCTGCGTATTATGCCAAGTCTGATGTCAGCCTTCGCCGGGCGAGCGGCCGGCACCCACGCAAGAGGGCGCTTGCCGAGTCCGCGGGCTGCCGGCCTGCGACGCGCCCGCACGGCCTGCGTCGGCGCCGCGTCCGGCGCGCTTACAATAGCGCCCATGGAAAAAGTACGTATCTCCAAGCTCATGTCCGAGCGGGGGCTCTGTTCGCGCCGCGAGGCCGACAGCTATATCGAACGCGGCTGGGTGCGGGTCGACGGCGAAGTCGTGTCCGAACTCGGCGCCAAGGCCTTTCCCAACCAGGTCATCACGCTCGAGCGCGCCGCGCGCGCGCAGCAGACGGCGCGCGTCACCATCCTCATCAACAAGCCGATCGGCTATGTGTCCGGCCAGGCCGAAGACGGCTACACGCCCGCCGTCGCGCTGGTCGAGGCGCGCAACCATTGGTCGGGCGACCGCTCGCCGCTGCGTTTTGACCGCAGCCAGCTGCGCGGCCTGGCGGTGGCGGGGCGGCTGGATATCGATTCGCAGGGCCTGCTCGTTCTCACGCAGGACGGCCGCGTGGCGCGCCAGCTCATTGGCGAAGAATCCGAGGTCGACAAGGAATACCTGGTGCGGGTGCAGGGCAACCTGAACGACCGCGGCCTGGCCCTGCTCAATCACGGCCTGTCGCTCGACGGCCGGGCGCTGCGTCCGGCCCAGGTGTCGTGGCAAAACGAAGATCAGTTGCGCTTCGTGCTGCGCGAAGGCAAGAAGCGCCAGATTCGCCGCATGTGCGAACTCGTCGGCCTGCGCGTCGTGGGGCTCAAGCGCGTGCGCATCGGCCGCGTCAATCTGGCCGACCTGCCGCAAGGGCAGTGGCGCTACCTGCGCGAAGACGAGCGCTTCTGAGGCGGCGCGGCGCGTTCGCCGCGGCCCCCGGCCACACAATCATTTCAGTCGGTTTCGCCCCAGCGTCTAGGGAAAGAGGCTGGCGCTATCCTTGCCCAGCGGCGCGAGCCGCAGGCGTTCCATCAGGAATTCGATGAAGATCCGCGTCTTGGCGGGCAGCAGGCGGGTGTCGGTGACGGCATAGACCGGGAACGGCCCGGCGTGCCAGTCAGGCAGGATGCGTTTGAGCTGGCTGCTTTCGAGGTCTGCCCTGACGGCCCGCACCGGCGCCAGGATAGCGATGCCGGCGCCCAGGTTGGTCAGGCTGCGCAGCATCGAGATGCTGTTGACCGAATAGCGGTGGCCGGGCGTGATCTCGATGTGGCGCTCGCCGTTGTGCAAGGGCCAGCGCGTGACGCGCCCGCCGCGTCCGGCTCGAAACTCCAGGCATTCATGCCGGGTCAGGTCACTGGGGTGGCGCGGTTCGCCGTGGCGCGCCAGGTAATCGGGCGAGGCATATAGGTAGGCCGGCAACATGCCCAATGGGCGTGCGATCTGGCTCGAGTCGGGCAGCTCCCCGATCTCGACCGAGACGTCGCAGGTCTGGAACACGCGGTTGGCGTGTTCCGGGCTGGCCTGGTCCAGGTAGAACGTCACGTCGGGGTACTTCTGCGAAAACGCCACGAAGGCTTCGGCCATGAAGTCGGTGCCGAAGTCGGCGGGCATATTCACACGCAGGGGCCCCGAGGGTGTCTCGACCAGGTTCTGCAGCTCTTCGTGCACGACCTGCGCCTCGGCGACGATGCGCTCGCAGCGTTCGAAGTAGAGCTGGCCTGCCGCGGTGAGCTCGACCTTGCGCGTGGTGCGGGCGAGCAGTTGCAGACCGACGGAGCGCTCGAGCTCGGCCACCTGGCGAGATAGCGTGGATTTGGGAATCCCCAGATTTTCGGCGGCACGGCTGAAGTTGCGGGTCTTGGCGACCTCGACAAACAGTTCCATGCCTTGCAGGCGGTTGTTCATGGCGGTGGCGGGATGGGGCGGCGCGTTGCAAGGATTGCATTATTGTGGCGCGCGGCCCGGATTATTGTCCCATATTTGGAATGATGTTTTCGCTTAAGCACGCTTTGTTTCCCGGGCGGGATAACGGACAATGTGGCGTTTTGCAATGCAGCAAAGATGCCCGTCTTATCGCTCGAAGAAGTTGAAAAGAAGAGGCGTCTTGCCGCCGGGCCGCCCCAAGGCAAGACAGCCCCCTCGGGGGGCAGCAAGCCGAAGGCGCAGCGTGGGGGCATGTATTGCCGCCGGGCCGCCCCCAAGGCAAGACAGCCCCCTCGGGGGGCAGCAAGCCGAAGGCGCGGCGTGGGGGTCAAAATTTTGTTCGGGATATGCACGGAATGAAAAAGAAGAATCTGGTCCGTCGCGGCGCGCTCGCGCTGTCGGCAACCGCGCTGGCCTTGGCTTTGGCCGCTTGCGGCAAGCAAGAAGCGCCTCCCGCGGCGGGCAAGCCGCAGGTCAGCGTCGTCACCCTCAAGACCCAGCCGGTCTCGCTCACCACCGAATTGCCCGGCCGCACCTCCGCCTATCGCAATGCCGAAGTCCGGCCGCAGGTCAGTGGCATCGTGCAGAAGCGTCTCTTTACCGAAGGGGGCGAAGTGCGCGCGGGCCAGCAGCTTTATCAAATCGATCCGTCGCTCTATCAAGCCGAATTCGATAGCCGCAAGGCCGCGCTCGCCCGCGTCCAGGCCCAGCTTCGTACGGCCAATCTGCTGGTCCAGCGCTACAAGCCGCTGACCGAGAGCCGTGCCGTCAGCCGCCAGACTTATGACGATGCCGTGGCCACGCGCGATCAGGCCAATGCCGACGTGCTGTCCGCCAAGGCGGCGCTCGAGACGGCCCGCATCAATCTCGTCTATACCAAGGTGCTGTCGCCGATCGACGGCATCATCGGCCGTTCGGCGGTGACCGAAGGCGCGCTGGTCACGGCCAACCAGACCGACGCTATCGCCCAGGTCCAGCAGCTCGATCCGATCTACGTCGATGTGACGCAGTCCAGCGTGCAATTGCTGCGCCTGAAGAGCGCGATGTCCAGCGGGCTGCTGCAGCAGGGCGCCAACGGCCAGGAAGCCCGCGTGACCCTCACGCTGGAAGACGGCACGCAGTACGCGCAAGAAGGCAAGTTGCAGTTCTCGGAAGTCACGGTCGATCCCGGCACCGGCTCGGTGACGCTGCGCGCCGAGTTTCCGAATCCCGATCGCCAGCTGCTGCCGGGCATGTTCGTGCGTGCCCGTCTCGCACAGGGCGTGGCCAGTGAGGGCCTGCTCGTGCCGCAACGCGGGGTGACGCGCAGCCAGCGAGGGTTGCCGACGGCACTGGTGGTGAACGCCGAAAACAAGGTCGAGCTGCGTGAACTCACCGCGGATCGCGCCATCGGCGACAAGTGGCTTGTCACCGGCGGCCTGAAGGCAGGCGACCGCGTGATCGTCGAGGGCCTGCAGTCGGCACGCCCCGGCATCGAAGTGACCGCGACCGAAGTCCAGCCAGCCGCCGCCCCCGCGAATGCCCAGGCTCCGGCCGAGGGCAACGCCGCCGCGAGCGGCCAGGCAGCGCCCAACGCAGCGGCAAAGTAAGGAAATCCTGGCATGGCAAAGTTTTTTATCGACAGGCCGGTATTTGCCTGGGTGATCGCCATCGTGCTGATGTTGGCCGGTGCGCTGTCCATCCTGAGCTTGCCGGTCGCGCAATACCCGAACATCGCGCCGCCCTCGATCGCCATCAACGTGACCTACCCGGGCGCTTCCGCGCAGACGGTGCAGGACACGGTGGTGCAGGTGATCGAGCAGCAGATGAACGGCATCGACAACCTGCAATACATCTCGTCGGAGAGCAATTCCGACGGCAGCATGAGCATCACGCTGACCTTCGCCCAGGGCACCAATCCCGACACGGCGCAGGTGCAGGTGCAGAACAAGCTGTCCGTCGCGCAGCCGCTGCTGCCGCAAGAGGTGCAGCAGCAGGGTATTCGCGTCACCAAGGCCACCAAGAACTTCCTGATCGTGGCGGGCTTCGTGGCGACCGACGGCTCGCTCGACCGCAATGACCTGGCCGATTACGTCGCTTCCTACGTGCAGGATCCGATCAGCCGCACCAAGGGTGTGGGTGACTTCCAGCTCTTCGGGGCGTCCTATGCGATGCGGATCTGGCTCGATCCCTCGAAGCTGGTGAACTACAGCGTCACGTCTTCCGACGTGACCGCGGCGATCCGCGAGCAGAACGTGCAGGTCTCTGCCGGTCAGCTGGGCGGCCTGCCGGCCGCTCGCGGGCAGCAGCTCAACGCCACCGTGATCGGTCCGTCGCGTTTGCAGACGCCCGAAGACTTCGGCGCGATCCTGCTCAAGGTCAACGCCGATGGCTCGCAGGTGCGCCTGCGCGACGTGGCGCGCATCGAACTCGGCGCCCAAAGCTACGCTATCGACAGTAACTACAACGGCAAGCCGGCCGCGGGTCTGGCCATCAAGCTGGCCGCCGGCGCCAATGCGCTGGACACGGCACAAGCCGTGCGCGACACGATCAACAGCCTGAAGCCGTTCTTCCCGCCCGGCATGGAAGTCGTCTATCCGTACGACACCACGCCGTTCGTGAGCCTGTCGATCGAGAGCGTGGTGCACACGCTCTTTGAGGCCGTGCTGCTCGTGTTCCTGGTGATGTATCTGTTCCTGCAGAACTTCCGGGCTACCCTGATTCCGACGCTCGCGGTGCCGGTGGTGCTGCTCGGCACCTTCGGTGTGCTGGCGGCGTTCGGTTATTCGATCAACACGCTCACCATGTTCGGCATGGTGCTGGCGATCGGCCTGCTGGTGGACGATGCCATCGTGGTGGTCGAGAACGTCGAACGCGTGATGGCGGAAGAGGGGCTCAGCCCCAAGGCGGCCACCCGCAAATCCATGGGGCAGATCACGGGCGCCCTGATCGGCATCGCGATGGTGCTCTCGGCGGTGTTCGTGCCGATGGCGTTCTTCGGCGGCTCCACCGGCGTGATCTATCGCCAGTTCTCGATCACGATCGTTTCCTCCATGGTGCTGTCCGTGGTGGTCGCCATTGTGTTCACGCCGGCCCTCTGCGCGACCTTGCTCAAGCCGATCCCGAAGGGCCATCACGGCACGAAGAAGGGCTTTTTCGGCTGGTTCAACCGCATGTTCGACCGCTCGAGCGATCGCTACGCGAACACCGTTTCGCGCAGCATGAACCGCACCAAGCGGCTCATGGTGATCTATCTCGCGCTGTTGGTCGCGATGGTCTGGATGTTCACGCGCATTCCGACGGCGTTCCTGCCCGAAGAAGACCAGGGCATTCTGTTCGCGCAAGTGCAGGCTCCGGCGGGCTCCACCGCCGAGCGCACCCGCGAAAGCATCGACAAGGCCGTCAAGTACCTGCTCGAAAACGAGAAGGACGCCGTCACGTCGGTGTTCGCCGTGTCGGGCTTCTCGTTCGGGGGCCGCGGCCAGAATGCCGCCATCCTGTTCGTGAAGCTGCGCGACTGGGGCGATCGCGGGGGCGACGACCTGCGCGCCGCCGCGGTCGCGCAACGCGCCAACGGCTACTTCGCACAGAACATCCGCGATGCGCAGGTGGCCGTGTTCGCACCGCCCTCCGTGATGGAACTGGGTAACGCATCGGGCTTCGACTTCCAGCTTGTCGATCGCGCCGGCCTGGGGCATGACAAGCTGCTGGCCGCACGCAATCAGTTGCTCGGCGAGGCACGCAAGAGCCCGATTCTGGCGGCCGTGCGCCCCAACGGCATCGAAGACGCGCCGCAGTACGAGCTCGACATCGACCGTGAAAAAGCGCGCGCGCTGGGCGTGTCGATCGCCGACATCAACAGCACGCTGGCCACCGCGTGGGGTTCGTCGTATGTCAACGACTTCATCGACCGTGGTCGTGTGAAGAAAGTGTTCGTGCAGGGCGAGGCCTCGGCGCGCATGCTGCCCGAAGACCTCGACAAGTGGTATGTGCGCAATAGCTCGGGCGACATGGTGCCGTTCTCGGCCTTCTCGTCGGCCGAGTGGACCTACGGCCCGCAGAAGCTCAATCGCTACAACGGCGTGCCCTCGTTCAACATCCAGGGCCAGGCGGCGCCGGGCTACAGCTCGGGCGACGCGATGGCCGAGATGGAGCGCATCGCCAATAGCCTGCCTACCGGCATCGGCTATGACTGGACCGGCCTGTCGTTCGAAGAACGCTTGTCGGGCGCGCAGGCGCCGGCGCTCTACGCGATCTCCTTGATCGTGGTGTTCCTGTGCCTGGCCGCGCTCTACGAGAGTTGGAGCATCCCGACCTCGGTGATGCTGGTCGTGCCGCTCGGGGTCCTGGGGGCGCTCGCCGCCACCCTGGGCCGCGGCTTGTCCAACGACGTGTTCTTCCAGGTGGGGTTGCTCACCACAATCGGGCTGGCGGCCAAAAACGCCATCCTGATTGTCGAGTTCGCCAAAGAGCACTATGAGTCCGGCGCCAGTCTGGTGGAGTCCGCCGTGCACGCCGCGCGTCAGCGCCTGCGGCCGATTCTCATGACCTCGCTCGCCTTCATTCTGGGCGTGGTTCCGCTGGCGATTTCCACGGGCGCAGGCTCGGGCGGCCGCCATGCCATCGGTACGGGCGTGATCGGCGGCATGCTGTCGGGCACCTTCCTTGCCATCTTCTTTGTTCCGGCTTTCTTCGTGATCGTCCTGCGCCTGTTCAAGGTGCGCCGCCAGAGTGAGCTGCGCGCCGAAGAAGAAGCCCACGACGCCGCGCTGGCGGCCGAATCGGATGCCTCTCACGGAGGCAAGCCGCAATGACACTCATGAGAACCTTGCTGTCGCTTTCGCTGGCGGGCGCGCTGGCCGGCTGCTCGCTGGCCCCGACCTACGAGCGCCCGGCCGCGCCCATCGACGCCGCCTATCCCACCGGCCCGGCTTACGGCCAGCCCGGCGATCCCAACGCGCTGTCGGCGGCCGATCTGGGCTGGCGCGATTTCTTCAACGATCCGCTCCTGCAGCAGCTCATCACGCTGAGCCTGGCCAATAACCGCGATCTGCGCGTGGCCGCGCTCAACGTCGAAGTGGCCCGTGCGCAGTACCGCATCCAGCGCGCCGATCTCCTGCCCGGCGTGGGCGTGGGCGGCACCGGCACGATCCAGCGCACGCCCGGCTCGCTCACGACGACGGGCGAGTCCGCGATCTCGCGCAGCTATCAGGTCGGTGCGTCGACCTCCGCCTGGGAGCTCGACCTGTTCGGCCGCATCCGCAGCCTTTCCGAGCAGGCCTTGCAAACCTACTTCGCTCAAGAGGAAACGCGCAACGCGGCGCAGCTCTCGCTGATCGCCGAGACGGCCATTGCCTATTTCACGCTGCGTGCCGATCAGGAGCTGCTCAAGCTGACGCGCGACACGCTCGCGGCCCAGCAGAACTCGTACGACCTCACCAAGCAGAGCTACGACCTCGGCGTGGCGACCGAGCTGGACCTCAGCCAGGCCGAGGTGTCGCTGCGTACGGCCGAGCGCAACCTGTCGCAGTACGCCCGCCAGGCGGCCCAGGACAAGAATGCGCTGGTACTGCTGGTGGGGCAATCCTTGCCGGCACCGTTGCAGGCCGAGCTCGATGCGGCCACCCAGCTGCCGGATCGTGTGCTGATCGCCGACCTGCCCGCGGGCTTGCCTTCGGACCTGATCGAGCGGCGTCCCGACATCCGCGCGGCCGAACACACGCTGCGCGGCGCGAACGCCAATATCGGCGCCGCGCGTGCCGCGTTCTTCCCGACCATTACGCTCACCGGATCGGCGGGTACGGCCAGCAATAGTCTGGGCGGCCTCTTCGACGCCGGCAGCGGCGCCTGGAGCTTCATGCCCCAGATCTCGATGCCGCTGTTCGCGGGCGGCTCGCTGGTCGCGGCGCTCGATGTGTCCAAACTGCGCCAGCGCATCGAGGTCGCGCAATACGAACAGGCCATCCAGGCGGGCTTTCGTGAGGTCGCGGACGGCCTGGCCGGCCGCGCCACGCTCGAAGAGCAGATTCGCGCGCAGCGGCTGCTCGTCGACGCCAGCCAGCGTGCCTACACCGTGTCGGACCAGCGCTTTCGCGAAGGCATCGACAACTACCTGAGCGTGCTCGACTCGCAGCGATCGCTGTATTCGTCGCAGCAGGCCCTGGTGGAGACGCGTCTGGCGCGCCTGACCAACCTGGTCAACCTGTACAAGGCGCTCGGTGGCGGTTGGACCGAACAGACCGTGACGGGCGAGGGCGCCTCGGCGCCCGCCACGCCGACAGCGGCACCGTCGCGCTAATCCCGTCGCGTCAGGCAGCAAAAAGGCCCCGCGGTCATGTACCGCGGGGCCTTTTTTTTGTCGCAGGGCCGCCCCAAGACAAAAAAGCCCCCTAGGGGGGCAGCAAGCCGAAGGCGCAGCGTGGGGGCCATTTTTGTCGCAGGGCCGCCCCAAGACAGAAAAGCCCCCAGGGGGGCAGCAAGCCGAAGGCGCAGCGTGGGGGCCTTCTTTTTTTGTCGCAGGGCAGCAAGACGCTAGCGCGCGGACTGTGCGCGGGCCAGCCGCGAGCGGATCAGTTCCGCGATAGTGCGCTGGCGCTGCGCCTGCATGCGGCCGATGAGGCTCGACACGCTCACCGCGAGCCGCGGATAGCCGGCGGCGTCCAGCACCGGCACGCCCACGCCCAGCACGCCAGGTACGGCGGCATTGCCCACCACGGACCATCCGCGGTGACGCGTGTTCTGCACCAGACGCCGCATCTGTTCGGCGGTCATCCCGCCATACGCCCGCAAGGCACGCTCGTTCTGCGCCACGATCTGTTCGGTTTCGTCTTCCGGTAGCGCCGCCAACAGGGCCAGCCCGGCGGCGCCCACGCCCAGCGGCTGGCGATGGCCTATCGTGACCGCGAGCACCTGCACCGGGTAATTGCCCACCTCGCGATGCAGGCACAGCGAATCATTGGCCGCGCGGCAGATCAGGAAGGCGGAGTCGCCGGTCACGTCGCTGATATCACGCAGCACCGGACGCAGATGCCGCAGCGCATCGGCATGCGGATCGGCGGCGGGTGCAACGCCGTCTTCGGCGACGCGCCAGCGTGGGGCGCCCTCGTCGCGGACCGCGTAGCCCTCATCGGCGAGGACATCGAGATACCGGTAGACCGTGGAGCGCTGCATGCCAGCCTCCCGCGCGATGTCGACCACGTGCAGGCCCGCGGCGCCCGCCTGGCGCAGCACGCCCAGGATACGCAGGCCGCGCCGCAGGATGCGGGGGCCGGAAGCCTCGGAATCAGGGTTGTTCATTTTTTGGACAAACGTGATTGTCGGTCTCGCCATGCCAGCCCAATATGGGACCGGGCAGACGAAGAGCTGTCCAAATATTAGACAAATAGGACGGAGACAGACAATGAACGCATGGACTCGACGGATCGGATCCGTCGCGGCGGCGCTGAGTGCCGCCTTGCTCGTCGGGGCACCCGCCACCGCCGCCAAACCCTATCCCGAACGGCCGGTGACGCTGGTCGTGGGGTACGCCGCGGGCGGCGCCACCGATATCGTGGCCCGGCTCATGGCCAAATCGCTGTCCGAGTCACTGGGCCAGACTTTCGTGGTGGAGAACAAGACCGGAGCCAACAGCAACATCGGCGCCGAAATCGTGGCGCGCGCCGCCCCGGACGGCTACACGCTTTATGTCGGTTCGATCGCCAATACGATCAATCGCACGCTCTACAGCCAGCTCAACTACGACTTCGTGAAGGATTTCGCCCCGGTCGGCATGATCGCCACTATTCCGAACATTCTGGTGGTGAACCCCAAGGTGCCCATCAAGAGCGTGCAGGAGTACATCGCGTATGCCAAAGCGCATCCGGGCAAGCTGACCTGCGCCTCGTCGGGCAGCGGCTCGTCGATCCACCTCTCGTGCGAGCTCTTCAAGATGCGCACGGGCACCGACATCCTGCACGTGCCTTATCGCGGCAGCGGGCCGGCTGTTGCGGACCTGCTGGGCGGCCAGGTGGATTCGATGTTCGATAACCTGCCGTCGTCATTACCTCATGTGCAGGCGGGCAAGCTGCGCGCCATCGGCGTGACCTCGCCCGAACGACTGCCCGCCACGCCCGATGTGCCCACACTTGCCGAATCGGGCCTGGAGGGCTTCGACGTCGAGTCGTGGTTCGGTCTGGTGGCGCCGAAGGGGACGCCGCAGCCGGTGATCGATCGGCTCAACAAAGCACTCAACGACGCGCTCGCGAGCCCGGCGCTGCAGGCCTCGTACAAGCAGGGCGGTTTCTATCTGCCGGTGCAGCCGAATACGCCTGCCACGTTCACCACCAAGATCTCGAGCGAGATCGACAAGTGGGGCGAGGTGGTCAAGCGCGCCAACCTCAAGGCCAACTAGTCCAAGGAGTTTAAGGGTGTACCCGATCGATTTCTTTTACCGGGCCGCCGAACGCCATCCCGAGCGGGTGGCGCTCGACGGTCCCGCGGGGCAGGTGCGCTATGCACGGCTGGCGGCCGATGTCCGGGCGCTGGCCGCCGCCTTGCAGGATCTGGATCCCGAGCCCCAGAGCCGTGTGGCCATCTGCGCGGGCAACTCCGCCGAGCACGTGCTGGCGTTCCTGGCTGTGTTGGCCAGCGGCAAGATCTGGGTGCCGCTGAACTACCGCAGCACCGTGTCCGAACTTGGCCGCATCCTCGACGCCACCACGCCCAGCATCGTGATGGCCGATGCCTTGGGTCAACCTTTGCTGCCCCCGGAGGGCGGCCATCGGGTGGTGCTGGACGCGGGCGCAACCGGGGCGCCAGCGTCGGCATCAGTGCCGTCTCCCGGCGCCTCGGCGCTGCCTGACCTGCTCGCGCGGTTCGAGGGCCGGACACCATTGCGCCACACGCTGCCTCGGGATGCGATCCAGGCAATCAAGTTCACGGGCGGCACGACTGGCCTGCCCAAGGGCGTGATGCAACCGTATCGCGCCTGGAACACCGGCATCATGAACCAGATCGCCACCTGGTCGCTGACGCCGGACGATCGCTACGTGGTGGCGGCGCCGATCACGCACGGCACCGGGACTTACGTGGTGCCGGTGCTGGCGCAGGGCGGCAGCCTGTTGCTGCTCGACGGCGCGGGGCCGGCCGCGGTCACCGAGGCCTTCCGCGAACGCGGCGGCACCTTGAGCTTCATGCCGCCCACGCTGATCTACATGATCATGGCGCAGCCTGGCGTGTCCCGCGCGGACTTCCCACGGTTGCGCAACCTGATCTACGGCGGCGCGCCGATGCCGGTCGAAAAAATAGATCGGGCGCGCGCCTTCTTCGGGCCGGTGCTCGGCACCACCTACGGGCAGACCGAGGCGCCGCAAATCGTGACCGCGCTGCGGCCGGCCGAGCTGGAGATCGATGCCTGGCGCGGTTCGGTGGGGCGGCTCACGTGGCTGTCGGAGGTCGCGATCCTCGGGCCGGACGGCGCCGAGTTGCCGCGTGGCGAGATCGGCGAGGTGGCGGTGCGCGGCGATCTGGTGATGACGGGCTACTGGCGCCTGCCGGAGAAGACGGCCGAGACCCTGGTCGATGGCTGGCTGCGCACGGGCGACACCGGCCTGCTCGATGCGAGCGGCTATTTGTTCCTGAAAGATCGGCTGCGCGACGTGATCATCACGGGGGGCTTCAACGTCTATCCGGTGGATGTCGAGAACGCGCTGTCCTCGCATCCGGCCGTGTACGAATGCTCGGTGTTCGGATTGCCCGACGACAAGTGGGGTGAGGCCGTGCATGCCGCCGTGCAGTTCCTGCCCGAGGCGCGGGCCGATGCCGAGTCGCTCAAGGCGCATGTGCGCGCCTTGCTCGGCCCGGTGGCCACCCCCAAGCATATCCATGTCCACGAGAGTTTGCCGCGTTCCAGCGTCGGCAAGGTACTCAAGAACGCCGTGCGCGACGCGGCCCGCGAGGAGACGTCATGAAGACACCCGAAACGCGCCTGTGCGCGCACCACCTCACCGGCATGTCCTATCGCGACGTGGATCTGGTGCAAGATCTGATCGGCAAGAAGAGCTTCACCGAGGTCATGATCATGCAGATCCTGGGCCGCGAGGCGCGTCCGGTCGACATCCACATCGTGGACGCCGTGCTGGTCACGCTGATGGAGCACGGACTCACGCCCAGCGCCATCGCGACGCGCGTGGTCTACATGAGTGCACCCGAAAACCTGCAGGGCGCTGTGGCGTCCGGGCTCATGGCCGTGGGCAGCCAGTTCGTCGGCACGATGGAGAACTGCTCGCGCCTGCTCGACCGTATCCGCCAGGCCGGTGATCCCGCGGCCGAAGCGCACGCGATCGCGCAGGATTACCGCGCCAATCGGCGCGCCTTGCCGGGCTTCGGCCACCATCTGCACAAGCCCGATGACCCACGGGCCCTCAAGCTCATCGCCCTGGGTGAGTCGCGCTCCGAGCTGGGCGGCGAATCACTGCGCGCGCTGCGTCTGCTCGCCGACGCCGTCGATGCCACCTACGGCAAGCACATCACGATCAATGCGACCGGGGCGGTGGCCGCCTTGCTGAGCGAGATCGGTGTGCCTACCGATCTGATGCGCGGCTTCGCGGTGATCTCGCGCGCCGCCGGCCTGGTGTCGCATGTGGCTGAAGAGCAATCGGATCCCTCGGGACGCTTTATCTGGGAGACCATCGATCACGCGATTCCCTACGTGGGCAAAGGCCGTACGCATCAGGCGCAAGGAGAGGGCGAATGAAGTCCGACGTGCTCGTCACCGGCGCAAGCCAGGGCATCGGCCGTGCGGTCGCGGCGCGCCTGATCGAAGACGGCTATGCCGTGATCAACCTGGATCTGCGCGCTCCCGACACCTTGCTGCCCGGCGAAACGCATGTCGCGGTCGACCTGACCGATGCCCAGGCCCTGCGGGACGCCGTGCGAACCGTGGCGGCGCAAGGCCGCGTGCTGCGTCTGGTGAACAATGCGGGCATCGTGAAGCCTGCGACGCTCGAGGACACGTCACCGGAAGACCTCGCGGCGGTAAGTGCCCTTAACCTGACCGCGCCGCTATTGCTTCTACAGGGCCTGCTGCCCGGCATGCGCGAGGCGCGCTTTGGCCGTGTGGTCAACATCGCCAGCCGCGCCGCGCTGGGCAAGACGCGGCGCAGCGCGTACGCCGCGACCAAGGCGGGCCTGCTGGGACTGACCCGCACCTGGGCGCTCGAAACCGCGGCCGATGGCATCACGGTGAACGCCATCGGCCCGGGCCCGATCGCCACCGAGCTGTTCGACCGTGTCAATCCGCCCGGCGCACCGCAGACGCGCCAGATCCTCGACACCATTCCTGTGCGCCGCATGGGCACGCCAGCGGAGGTGGCCCACGCCGTCGCGGGTTTCCTCGACAGCCGTGCCGGCTTCACGACCGGGCAGGTGCTTTATGTGTGCGGCGGCATGACCGTCGGCCTGGGGAACGCGGCATGACGGCGGCCACCGATAATCGCCTGGCCGGCAAGATCGCGGTCGTGGCCGGCGCGGGGGCCTCCGCGGCCGGATGGAGCATCGGCAAGGCCAGCTGCGTGACGCTCGCGCGCCAGGGCGCGGCGGTGGTCGCGTTCGACGCCGATCTGGCCGCCGCCGAAGACGCGGCGCACGAGGTCGAAGCGGCTGGCGGTCGCGCTTTGCCGGTGCGTGCGGACGTCGCCGATCCCGATGCGATGGAGGCGGCCGTCAATACGGCACTTGCGCAGTACGGCCGTATCGACATCTGGCAGGCCAATGCCGGCATCGGCAAAGTGGGCGGCCCGGAAGATATTTCGCTGGAGGACTGGGAGCGCATCCAGCGCGTGAATGTGAGCAGCCTGTTGATCGCTACGCGGCTGGTCGTGCCGCCGATGCGCGCGCAGGGCGGGGGCGCCATCGTCACCGTGTCATCGATTGCGGGCATCCGCTATACCGGCTATCCGCATCTGGCCTATAGCGTGAGCAAGGCCGCGGTGATTCACTTCGCGCGGATGGCCGCGCAGCAGTATGCCGGCGACGGGATACGCGTGAACACCGTGATTCCGGGACTTATCGACACGCCGCGCGTGGCGGCGAACGTGGCACGCATGTTCGATCCCGATGATCTGGCGGCGGCAAAAGCGGCGCGTGACCGTCAGGTGCCGATGGGCCGCATGGGCACGCCCTGGGAAGTGGCGAATGCCGTGGCGTTTCTGGCGTCCGACGAGGCCTCGTACATCACCGGCACCGAGCTCGTGGTGGACGGCGGCCTGACCGGAAAATATGCCTGATACGCGGAAAAAGCGGCGGCTCGTACCGATGGCAGGTAGCGCGGCTGATTGACGGTAGCGCTGCTGATCACCAGGAAGCATGACGAACAAAGGGGCGTGTTCCGTGATGGAACACGCCCCACGTCCGACCCGGCCCCGAGGAGCGCGGCCGGATCAGCCGAACCGATTACTTGCCGCCGGTGTTCGGGTAGTTCTTGCCCGGCGAGTTCGGATTCACGTCACGCGGCGCGCTGGCGTTGGGGGCCGGCGACGTCGAGCTGGTGCCGTCCATGCGCTTGTTGTTGTGGTCCATGCGCTTGTCCTTGTCGTGCGACATCGTGCCGCCGTGCGAGGGCGTGGTCGTCGTCTTGGACGGTTCGCCCGGGGCAGGAGCCTGCTGACCGGCCGGCAGCGGACGATTCGGCTGTGCCGCGGTCGAGTCGTTGGGCGTCTTGGACGGGCTGGCCGGGGTGGCGCTTTGCGCCATGGCGGCGCCGGTGAACGCGAAGCCCGCGAGGGCGGCGATGGCCAGTTTGCGATTGAGGTTCAGATGCATGGCGTATCTCCTATGGGGTGCGTGCGGATGCCGCAGGCTTTCCTCCGCAAGCCCCGTTCCCGCATACATTTGAGGCATGCCGCTTTGCAGCAACGCCGGCATCGTGTGGGCCGCCGACGGCATCCGCAAGATCGCCGCAGCAATGAAAAAGCCCCGCGGAAAACCGCGGGGCCTTAGTACGAAGCGAGACGAGGTCAGGCGCGCTTGCGGGTGACCATGCCCACCACGAACAGCACGATGATCGCGCCCACGACCGAGGCGATCCAGCCCGCCGGCTCGCCAGGCTGATACCAGCCGAGCGACTGGCCCAGGAACCCGGCAACCACCGCGCCGACGATCCCGAGGATCGTGGTCATGATGATGCCCATGCTCTGGTCTCCCGGCATGATGGCGCGGGCGATCAAGCCCACGATAAACCCGACGATGATCATGATGATGATGCTCATGCGACCTCCTGGTGCGGTGGGAAGGGGTGAGCTCATGATACTCAGCCCCTTGTGACGGCAGTTGTAACAACTGGTGCCGTCCCTCCGCACGTGGCGTGCCCGAGACAACAGGTCAGGCAGTCTGCGCGAGCAATTGCCGCAAATCTTTGACCATCGCCGCCACGGTGTCGGTATCCGAGGCGAGCAGGCGGGCGCGGCCGCGGTTGTCGAAGATATAGACGCCGCGGCTGTGCGTGACATCGTAGGTGTCGGCGTCGTCGCCCGGCTTGGGCTTTTCGATCTGGTAGGCCACGCGGTAGCGCCGGGCCAGGTCGGCGACCTGCCGTTCGTTGCCGGTCAGCCCGAGCGTGTTGGGATTGAACGCGTTGACGTAGGCCTGCAGGATCTCGGGCGTGTCGCGGTGGGGATCGACACTCACGAACACGATGCGCACGTCGCGCGCCGCCTCGCCCAATTCCGCGAGCACGGCAGTGAGCTGCGCCATCGTCGTGGGACAGACATCGGGACAGCTCGCATAGCCGAAGAAGAGCAGTACGGTCTTGCCCTCGAGCGCCTCGGCCGTCACGGTCTGGCCATTGGCCGCCTGCAATGAGAACTTGAGGTCGGGGAGATGGCCGCGCACGTTGTAGAGCGACCAGTCCGCCGAGCGCTCGCTGCATGCCGCCAGCACGCCGGTCGCACCGAGCGCCGCGATGCCGAGCAGCAGGCGCCGGCGCGCGGGAGAGGAGGGAAACGGACGGACCAGCGGGACAGGCACGAGGGACATGAAATCGGCTCGACGGTGCGCAACGCGGTGAAGGGAGACAGCTGTCCGATTCTAACAACCCTGGTTTCGCGGCGCGGCGGGTTCCCCGGCGCGGGCTTGCGCTGGAGCAAGCGTGGCGGAGAAGTGCGTGCCGGACGAGGCGCATGCCAAGCGCGCCGCGCCGCCATGTAAAAACCTCCGAAACCTGGATCCACGTCCAGCTTTCGGGGGTAAGTTCACAGGGGCCGGCCCTTGGGCAGTACATCGGGCCCCTTGGCCCGCCGCGTCAGCCCGGCTGCGACCCGCTCATGCCGCTGTGGCGCAGCAGGGCGTCCATGCGGGGGGCGCGGCCGCGGAACGCGGCGAACGAGTCGGCCGCGGGACGGGCGCCGCCCACCGCCAGCACTTCCTTGCGAAAGCGCAGGCCGGTGGCGGTGTCCAGCGTGCCGGCCTCGGCACCGGACGCCCGGGCGGCCTCTTCGAAAGCCTCGTAGGCGTCCGCGGACAGCACTTCGGCCCACTTGTAGCTGTAGTAACCCGCGCCGTAGCCGCCGGCGAACAGGTGCGAGAAGGCATGCGGCAGGCGGTGCCAGGCCGGCGGGAACAGCACGGCGACTTCCGCGCGCACTTCTTGCAGCAGCGCGAGCACGTCGGCGATCGGCATGCCTTGCGCGCGATCGTGCATCAGCATGTCGAAGAGCGCGAACTCGATCTGGCGCACGGCCTGCATCCCGCTCTGGTAGTTGCGCGCGGCAACGAGGCGGTCGTAGAGCGCGCGCGGCAACGCCGCGCCGGTATCGACGTGGGCCGAGAGCTTTTGCACGACGGCCCATTCCCAGCAGAAGTTCTCCATGAACTGCGACGGCAGTTCGATGGCGTCCCATTCGACGCTCGAGAAGGCGGCCACACCGGGTTCGTCGACTTCGGAGAGCAGAGCATGCAGTGCATGGCCCGACTCGTGGAACAGCGTAATGACGTCGTCGTGCGTCAGCAGCGCCGCCTTGCCGCCCGCCGGGCGCGAGAAATTGCAGGTCAGGTAGACCACCGGCGTCTGCAGGCCCTTGGCCGTCTTGCGGCGGCTGCGCTCGCTGTCGACCCAGGCGCCGCTCTGCTTGCCGGCACGCGCATACAGGTCGAGATACAGATGGCCGATCAGTCGGCCGTCGGGCGCCTGCACCTGCACGCCGCGCACGTCACCGTGCCACGACGACACCGGCACTTCGTGCAGGCGCACGTCGAACAGCGATTCGACCACCTCGAAGAGGCCGGCGAGCACGCGCGGCTCCGTGAAGTATTGCTTGATCTCGTCTTCGGAATACGCGTAGCGCGATTCGCGCAGGCGCTCGGAGGCAAAGCCTACGTCCCAGGGCTCCAGCGTGTCGAGGCCGAGTTCGCGGGCGGCAAACTCCCGCAGTTCGTTCAGGTCGCGTTGCGCGTAGGGTTTCGCGCGTGCGGCGAGGTCGCGTAGAAAGCCGGTGACTTCGGCGGCGTTGCTCGCCATACGGGTCTGCAGGCGCAGCTCGGCGAAGTTGGCATACGACAGCAGCGTGGCTTCTTCGGCGCGCAGCGCCAGCAACTCCTCGATGAGCGGCGAGTTGTCGAGCTCGCTCGCGCCGTGTTCGGACGCCACGGTGCCGTAGGCGCGGTACAGCGTTTCGCGCAGGCTGCGATCCCGGGCGTATTGCATCACCGGCAGATAGCTCGGCATCTTGAGCGTGAACTTGTAGCCCGGCTTGCCGTCTTCGGCCGCGGCCTGGCGAGCCGTCTCGACGACGTCGGCCGGAATGCCTTCCAGGCGCTTTTCGTCTTCGATCACGATCGACCACGCATCGATGGAATCGAGCACGTTCTCGGAGAACTTCTGCGAGACCTGCGCCTCGCGATCGGAGATCTCGGCATAGCGCGCACGCGCCGGGCCGACAAGCTCCACCCCGCTCAGGCGGAAGTCGCGCAAGGCCAGCTCGATCACGCGGCGGCGCACCGGATCCCAATCGGCGAAATCGGGCGCGGCGGCCAGGCGCTGATATTGGCGGTACAGGCCTTCGTGCAAGCCCACCCACGTCGAGAATTCCGTGACGAGCGGCAGGGCGGCGTTGTAGGCCTCGCGCAGCTCGGGGGTATTGACCACGGCATTCAGATGGCCCGCGACCGACCAGGCGCGCCACAGGCGCTCGGACGCGCTGTCGAGCGGCTCGACGACGGCGGCCCAGCTCGCCTCGAGCGCCGGATCGGCCGCGTGGTCGACGGCCTTGCGCGCCAGCACGAGCAGTTCTTCGATCGCCGGCACGATGTGCGCGGGTTTGACGGCGGCATAGTCGACCAGGTCGGCCACGGGTGCGAGCAGGGGATTGGTCATCGCGCGATTCCAGAAAACAATAAGAGACCCGCAAGCAGGCAGGCTTGCAGATCAGATGAGGGCGAGCAAGGAGAAAACAAGGCGCGCGGGCCTTGGGTCAGGGTGCGACCGGCTGAGGTGCGGTCGACTGAGGCGCGGCCGGCCGAATTGCGATTGGCTGAAGTGCAGCCGGCCGAAGCGCGGCCGGCCGCGGCGCCGCCGAGCGCGGCGGCGCCCGGGGCGGGATCAGGCAGCCGAGCCAGCAACGGCACCCGCCGCGCGTTCGGCGGCCTCGACCGTGTTGACCAGCAGCATGGCGATGGTCATGGGGCCCACACCGCCCGGCACGGGCGAGATCGCGCCGGCCACCTCTTTGGCGGTGGCGAAATCCACATCGCCGCAGAGCTTGCCGTCGGCGCCGCGGTTGATGCCCACGTCGATCACGACGGCGCCCGGCTTGATCATGTCGCCGGTCACCATGCCGGCACGGCCGGTGGCCACCACGAGTACGTCGGCGCGGCGCGTCTGGGCACCGAGATCACGCGTCTTGGAGTTGCACAGCGTGACCGTGGCGCCGGCCGCCAACAGCAGCATGGCCATCGGTTTGCCGACGATGTTGCTCGCACCCACCACCACGGCCTCGGCGCCGCGCAGCACCGTGCCTTCGGATTCGAGCATCTTCATGACGCCGTAGGGCGTGCACGGACGGAACAGCGGCTGGCCGGTCATGAGCAGGCCGGCGTTGCTGATATGGAAACCGTCGACGTCCTTTTCGGCGGCGATGGCTTCGATCACCTTGTGGGCGTCGATGTGCTTGGGCAGCGGCAGCTGGACCAGGATGCCGTGAATGGCGGGGTCGCGGTTCAGCGTGTCGATGCGTGCGAGCAGCTCGGCCTCGCTCATGTCGGCGGGATACTGTTCCTTGACCGAATGCAGGCCGGCCTTTTCGCAGGCGGCGACCTTGTTGCGCACGTAGACCTGCGAGGCGGGGTCTTCGCCCACAAGCACCACGGCCAGGCCGGGGCGGTGGCCGCGCGCGGCCAGGGCGGCGACGCGGTCGGCGACTTCGGTACGGATGCGCTGCGACAGGGCGGCGCCATCGATGATGCGTGCGGTCATTGTTGCGAGGCCTCCAGGGCGGCCGCGAGATTCACTGCCTGGGTCATGCCTGGGTCTCCGGCTTGGCCAGAGCGACCTTCATCAGATCTGCTACGGTGGTCACTTCGAGTTTTTCCATGATGTTGGCGCGGTGCGCCTCGACGGTCTTGATGCTGATGCCCAGGTCGTCGGCGATCTGCTTGTTCAAGCGGCCGGCGACGATGCGCTCCAGCACCTGCTGCTCGCGCGCGGTCAGGCGTGCCAGCATGGCTTCGTGGTCTTTCTGGGCCTGGTGCTTGCTCACGCGCTGCACGGCCTGCTCGAGCATGCGCGCCACGATCTCGCGCAAGTCGGATTCGTTGAAGGGCTTCTCGAGGAAGTCGATCGCTCCCTTCTTCATGGTGGACACTGCCATGGGCACGTCGCCGTGGCCCGTGATGAACACGATGGGCAGCGGCGCGTTGCGCGCGATCAGCTGCTCCTGCAGTTCGAGGCCGCTCATGCCCGGCATGCGCACGTCGGCGATCAGCACGCCGATCTGCGAGGCATCGTACTCGTCGAGGAAGGATTCGCCGCTCGCGAACGCCCGCACGCGATAGCCATTGGCCTCGAGCAACCAGCGCAACGAATCACGCACGGCTTCGTCGTCATCGACAATGAATACCGTGCTCGACAGGTGGGGGGTGTTCATGCGTGCAACTCCTCGGACTGATCATTCTGCGCATTGGCCTGGGGCGCGGCGCAGGGCAGGGTAAAGCGGAAGATAGTACCGCCGGCGGGGTTCGGGTCGGCCCACAGGCGCCCATGGTGAGACTCGATAATGGTACGGCAAATATTCAGCCCCATGCCCAGACCCTGGGACTTGGTACTGAAGAACGGTTCGAACAGGCGTTCGGGCTCGGCCAGGCCATGGCCACGGTCGACCACGGCGACCTCGATCTGCTGTTCGTGCGGAATCACCGCGACCTTGAGCTCGTCGGACTCGCTCTTTTCCATGGCCTCGAGGCCATTCTTGAGCAGATTGAGCAGCACCTGCTCGATCAGGATCGGATCGGCCAGCACATCCGGCGCGTTGGACGGCACGAAGCTGTCGATGCGGATGCGGCGCTTGCGCGCGTCGATTTCGGCGAAGCCGATGGCGTTCTCGACGATGCGGCCGATGGCCACGCGCTGGCGGCGCGGCTCGCTGCGCTTCACGAATTCGCGGATGCGGCTGATGATCTTGCCCGCGCGCTCGGCCTGCGACGCGGCCTTCTCGAGGGCGGGCAACAGCATGTTGGGGCTGGTGTGGCCGGCCTTGACCAGCGCCACCGCACCCATGCTGTAGTTGGCGATGGCGGTCAGCGGCTGGTTGAGCTCGTGGGCGAGCGAGGACGCCATCTCGCCCATGGTGGTGAGGCGGCTGGTGAGCTGGATCTTCTCTTGCTGGACGCGCGAGGCCTCTTCGTGGCTGCGGCGTTCGGTGATGTCGCGCGCCACCTGCATGCGCACGCGGCGGCCGTCGGTCCAGGCCAGCATGCGGTGGTGCACCTCGAACCAGCGCTGCACCGAGGGGGCGAAGACTTCGACGGATTCGTCGGTGAAGCGCCCACGGCGCCCGGCCAGGAGCTCGTCGTGGCCGCCCGTCTGCGCGCCGAACACGCGGCGGTAGGTGCGGTTGGCGAACAGCAGCTCGAGGCCATCGTGGGTGTCGGCGGTGACCGAAATCGCGTCGTCCAGGCCTTCGAGCACGGTCATGAAGCGTTCGTGCGCGGCGGTGAGGGCCTCGCGAATGCGCTTGGGCTCGGTGATGTCGGTCATGGAGGTCATCCAGCCGATCTGGTTGCCGTTGGGATCGAGCAGCGGCGACACGTACATGCGGGCCGTGAAGCGCGAGCCGTCACGGCGCTGCGCTTCGACCTCCAGGCCGCTGGAGGGGGTCTTGCCGGACATGAGCACATCGAGCGTGTGCTGGTGCTGCTCGTGGCGGCCGGGCACCCAGTAGGGAAACGGCGGGCTGCGGCCGATCAGATCGGCTTCGTTCCAGCCGATCATGCGACAGAAGGCCGGATTGACGTAGGCGATGCGGCCTTCCATGTCGAGCACGCGCATGCCGGTGGACATGGAGTTTTCCATGGCGCGCCGGAAACCGGTTTCGGCGATCAGCGCGGCTTCGGCCTCGGAGCGGAAGCGGGTATAGCGCCACAGCATCAACAGGCTGATGATGATCACGCAGGAGAGCGCGAGCACGACCCAGATCAGGCGTTGCTGGCGCAGCTCCTGATCGATCGTGACGAACATCACGCTGTCATCGTGGATGCGCTGCAGCCAGAAGAACATGCCCATCACACATATATAGAGGATGAGCACGAGCGCCGGGGTCACCCAGTACAGCCCACGCCGGCGCAGGCGGGCGTGGTCGTGAAACGAGTTCGGAATGTTGGACTTGTGCGGGCTGGACATGGACTTCGGGCCGTTAGACCGCCTATTTTACGGGCAAAGCCGCGGCGGCGACGCCGGAATTGCGGCGGCGCGGGGCAGGGCGGTCTGCCGAGGGTGCGCGCCCGGCGACCCGTCAGTCGGCGGGCGGCTCGCCAACTATCGATGGTGCGCTGCAATATTCAGGGAGCCCGGCGGGCCGACGCGCCGGGCATCGCCCGGAAACCCGCGCCACGCCTGGAGCCTGGACGGGTTGTAACCTGGCCGCGCTTGGCAGGATGGGGCCGCTTGTGGCACGGTTAGGGATCGTTCCCGCTGCGCGCTCGCGCACGTTAGCCTCCGGTTCACGGGCAATACACGGCATTCTGCCGGTCAGATCGCCTCTAATGGCGGTATTTTCATATTATGAAATGCCGTATCGCAACATGAAATATCGCTTGCGGCGGGCGAATCTTGTTTCTTAGAATGCGGGCTTCAGCAGTCCGTCAGAGCCGCCACCGCAGGGGAGCAGGCATCGCCGGACCGCGCCCGCATATCAACCCCGCTACCTCACAAGCCGGGGTGTGGTACCGAAAACCCCATCAGGAGACACACGATGTCCTCTATCGACCAGGCCGGCGGCCTTCTGGCTGCCAACGACGAAGACTCCCAAGAGACTCAGGAGTGGCTGGAAGCCTTGGCGGCAGTCCTCGATCGCGAGGGCCCGCAACGTGCCCACTACCTGCTCGAGCGCCTGATCGATGAGGCTCGCCGCTCCGGTGCGCACATTCCGTATTCGGCCAACACCGCCTACGTCAACACGATCCCCGCCGGCCTCGAGCCCGCCCACCCGGGCAACCTCGAGCTCGAGTCGCGCATCCGTTCGTACGTGCGCTGGAACGCCATGGCCATGGTGGTCAAGGCCAACAAGCACAACCCGCCCGATGGCGGCGACCTCGGCGGCCACATCGCCTCGTTCGCCTCGCTGGCGACCATGATCGGCTGCGGTCAGAACCACTTCTGGCATGCCGAGACCGAAGATCACGGTGGCGACCTGGTCTACTTCCAGGGCCACACCTCGCCCGGCATGTATGGCCGCGCCTACCTCGAAGGCCGCCTGACCGAAGAGCAGCTCAACCACTTCCGCCAGGAAGTGGATGGCAAGGGCCTGTCGTCGTATCCGCACCCCAAGCTGATGCCGGACTTCTGGCAGTTCCCGACGGTGTCGATGGGTCTCGGCCCCTTGATGGCCATTTATCAGGCCCGCTTCCTGAAGTACCTGCACGCCCGCGGCATCGCCGACACCAGCAAGCGCAAGGTCTGGGTCTTCTGCGGCGACGGCGAAATGGACGAACCCGAATCGCTGGGCGCCATCGCGCTGGCGGCGCGTGAGAAGCTCGACAACCTGATCTTCGTCATCAACTGCAACCTGCAGCGCCTGGACGGTCCGGTGCGCGGCAACGGCAAGATCATCCAGGAACTCGAAGGCGACTTCCGCGGTTCGGGCTGGAATGTCATCAAGCTGATCTGGGGCGGTTACTGGGATCCCCTCCTTGCGCACGACAAGGAAGGCATCCTGCGCAAGATCATGGAAGAGACCGTCGACGGCGAGTACCAGGCGTACAAGGCCAATGACGGCAAGTTCGTGCGCGAACACTTCTTCGGCAAGCACCCCAAGCTGCTCGAGGCCGTCTCGCGCATGAGCGACGAAGACATCTGGCGCCTGAATCGTGGCGGTCACGATCCCCACAAGGTGTACGCCGCGTTCGACGCAGCCGCCAACACCTCGGGCCAACCGACGGTGATCCTGGCCAAGACCATCAAGGGCTACGGCATGGGCCACGTGGGCCAGGCCAAGAACCCGACTCACCAGCAGAAGAAGCTGGAGCTCGATTCGATCCGCGAATTCCGCGATCGCTTCGGCATCCCGATCCCCGACGACCAGCTCGAAAAGCTGCCGTACTTCAAGCCGGCCGAAGATTCCGCCGAGATGAAGTACCTGCATGAGCGCCGCAAGGCCCTGGGCGGTTACCTGCCCAAGCGCCGCGCGAAGGCCGACGAGAAGCTCAAGGTGCCCGCGCTGGAAGCCTTCAAGGCCACGCTGGAGCCCACCGCCGAAGGCCGTGAGATCTCGACCACGCAAGCCTTCGTGCGCGTGCTCAACCAGATCCTGCGCGACAAGGACCTCGGTCCGCGCGTGGTGCCGATCCTGGCCGACGAATCGCGTACGTTCGGTATGGAAGGCCTGTTCCGCCAGATCGGCATCTATGCCCCCGAAGGTCAGAAGTACACCCCGGTCGACAAGGACCAGGTCATGTACTACAAGGAGTCGGCCGACGGTCAGCTCCTGCAGGAAGGCATCAACGAAGCGGGCGCCATGAGCTCGTGGATCGCCGCGGCCACGTCGTACTCGACGAACAACCGCATCATGGTCCCGTTCTACATCTACTACTCGATGTTCGGGTTCCAGCGCATTGGCGATCTGGCCTGGGCGGCCGGCGACATGCAGGCGCGCGGCTTCCTGCTGGGCGGCACCGCCGGGCGCACCACGCTCAACGGCGAAGGCCTGCAGCACGAAGACGGTCACAGCCACATCCTGGCCTCGACCATCCCGAACTGCGTGTCGTACGACCCGACGTTCGCGCACGAGCTGGCTGTCATCATCCAGCACGGCATGAAGCGCATGGTCGAAGACCAGGAGAACGTGTATTACTACCTGACCCTGATGAATGAAAACTACGCTCAGCCGGGCCTGAATACCGGCGACGAAGAAGGCATCATCAAGGGCATGTACAAGCTGAAGTCGGCCGGCAAGGGCAAGCAGCGCGTGCAACTGATGGGCTCGGGCACGATCCTGCGCGAAGTCATGGCCGCGCAAGACATGCTCGACGCCGACTGGGGCGTGGCGTCCGACGTCTGGAGCGTGACCAGCTTCACCGAGCTGCGCCGCAACGGCCTGGATGCCGAGCGTCACAACCTGCTCAACCCCGAGGCCAAGAAGCCGCAAGTGGCCTACGTGACCGAGCAGCTCGCCAAGAGCGAAGGCCCGATCATCGCCTCGACCGACTACATGAAGCTGTTCGCCGACCAGATCCGTCCGTTCGTGCCGAAGGGCCGCGAATACCGAGTGCTGGGCACCGACGGCTTCGGCCGCTCGGATTTCCGCTCGAAGCTGCGCGAGCACTTCGAAGTGGACCGCCGCTTCGTCGTCGTGGCCGCGCTGAAGGCGCTGGCCGATGAAGGCAAGGTGCCGGCCGCCAAGGTCGCCGAAGCTATCAAGAAGTACGGCATCGATCCGAACAAAGCCAACCCGCAATACGCCTGAGGGTAGACAGACATGAGCAACATCGTGGAAATCAAGGTCCCCGACATTGGCGACTTCAAGGAAGTCGAAGTCATCGAGGTGCTGGTGGCCGAAGGCGATACCATCAAGGCCGAGCAGAGCCTGATCACCGTCGAGTCCGACAAGGCCTCGATGGAGATCCCGGCGTCGGCGGGCGGCGTGGTGAAGTCGGTCAAGGTCAAGGTGGGCGACAAGGTCGCTGAAAACACCGTCATCCTCGAGATCGAGGCGGGCGAGGCCCAAGCCGAGGCGCCCAAGGAAGAACCCAAGGAAGCGGCCAAGGCAGCGCCCAAGGAAGAGGCCAAGGCCGCGCCCAAGCAGGAAGCCCCTGCGGAAGCCGCGCCGGCTTCGTCGGGTCCGGCCGAGATCACCGTGCCCGATATCGGCGACTTCAAGGAAGTCGAAGTCATCGAGGTCATGGTTGCCGTGGGCGACACCATCAAGGCCGAACAGAGCCTGATCACCGTCGAGTCCGACAAGGCCTCGATGGAAATCCCGGCTTCGGCCGGTGGCGTGGTCAAGGACATCAAGGTCAAGGTGGGCGACAAGGTCGCCAAGGGCAGCGTGATCGTGGTGGTCGAGGGCGGTGCCGCCCCGGCCAAGCAGGAAGCGCCCAAGGCCGAAGCCAAGGCCGAAGCGAAAGCCGACGCACCCAAGCAGGCCGCGGCTGAAGCGCCGCGCGTGGAAGCGAAGAGCGACGCTCGCCCGTCGCCCACCGCCGCGCTCGAAGACGCCAACCTGAAGCCCGGCCAACTGCCGCACGCTTCGCCCTCGGTGCGCAAGTTCGCCCGTGAGCTCGGCGTGAACCTGAGCAAGGTGTCCGGCTCCGGCCAGAAGGGCCGCATCACGGCCGACGACGTGCGCGGTTTCGTGAAGCAGGCGCTCGCGGGCGGTGCGGGCGCCGCCGCGCCCGCGTCCGGCTCGGCCGATGGCGCCGCGCTGGGCCTCTTGCCGTGGCCGAAGATCGACTTCACCAAGTTCGGTCCGATCGAAGCCAAGCCGCTCTCGCGCATCAAAAAGATCTCGGGTGCGAACCTGCATCGCAACTGGGTCATGATCCCGCACGTCACCAACAACGACGTGGCCGACATCACCGACCTCGAAGCGTTGCGCGTGCAACTGAACAAGGAAAACGAAAAGGCCGGCATCAAGGTCACGATGCTCGCTTTCGTCATCAAGGCCGTCGTGGCCGCCTTGAAGAAGTTCCCCGAGTTCAACGCCTCGCTCGACGGCGACACGTTGGTGCTCAAGCAGTACTACCACATCGGTTTCGCGGCCGACACGCCCAACGGGCTGGTGGTGCCGGTGGTGCGCGATGCCGACAAGAAGGGCATCGTCGAACTGGCCAAGGAAACCGCCGAGCTTGCCAAGAAGGCGCGTGACGGCAAGATTTCGCCGGCCGACATGCAGGGCGGCTGCTTCTCGATCTCGTCCCTGGGCGGCATCGGCGGCACGCACTTCACGCCTATCATCAACGCGCCCGAAGTCGCGATCCTCGGCCTGTCGCGTTCGTCGCACCAGCCGGTCTGGGACGGCAAGCAGTTCCAGCCGCGCCTGACCCTGCCGCTGTCGCTGTCGTACGATCACCGCGTGATCGACGGCGCGTCCGCCGCGCGCTTCAATGCGTATCTCGGTCAGCTGCTGGCCGACTTCCGCCGCATCGCGCTGTAAGCACCGGGAGACACGATGAGCAACATCACTGAAATCAAGGTTCCCGACATCGGTGACTTCAAGGAAGTCGAAGTCATCGAGGTGCTGGTCGCCGTGGGTGACACCGTCAAGGCTGAACAAAGCCTGATCACCGTCGAGTCCGACAAGGCCTCGATGGAGATCCCGGCCTCGGCCGGCGGCGTGGTGAAGTCGGTCAAGGTCAAGGTCGGCGACAAGGTCGCCGAGGGCAGCGTGATCCTCGAGGTCGAGGCTGCCGAGGCCGGTGCCGATGCCAAGCCCGCGGCCAAGGAAACCCCCAAGGAAGCGCCCAAGGCCGAAGCCAAGAGCGCCGAGGCTCCCAAGGCGGCGGCCCGGGCCGACGCGCCGCAGGCGGCGTCCTTTAGCGGTTCGGCCGACGGCGAATACGACGTGCTGGTGCTGGGCGCCGGCCCCGGCGGCTATTCGGCTGCTTTCCGGGCTGCCGACCTGGGCCTGAAGACCGTGCTGGTCGAACGCTATGCCACCCTGGGCGGCGTGTGCCTGAACGTGGGCTGCATTCCGTCCAAGGCGCTGCTGCACAACGCCGCGATCATCGACGAGGCGCGCGCGCTGGCCGCGCACGGCATCAGCTTCGGCGAGCCCAAGATCGATCTGGACAAGCTGCGCGGCTACAAGGACAGCGTGGTGGCCAAGCTCACCGGCGGCCTGGCCGGCATGGCCAAGGCCCGCAAGGTCACGGTCGTGACGGGCGTGGGCGAGTTCGCCGACCCCTATCACCTCACGGTGAAGGGCGCCGACGGCAAGACCCAGACGCTCAAGTTCAAGAACGCGATCATCGCCGCGGGCAGCCAGTCGGTGAAGCTGCCGTTCCTGCCCGACGATGAACGCATCGTCGACTCGACCGGCGCGCTTCTGCTGCGCGAGATCCCCAAGAAGATGCTCATCATCGGCGGCGGGATCATCGGCCTGGAAATGGGCACGGTGTACTCCACGCTGGGCGCACGCCTGGACGTGGTGGAAATGCTCGACGGCCTGATGCAGGGCGCCGACCGCGACCTGGTCAAGGTGTGGCAGAAGATGAATGCCCCGCGCTTCGACAACATCATGTTGAAGACCAAGACCGTCGGTGCCGAAGCCCGCAAGGACGGTATCTACGTGAGCTTCGAGGGTGAAGGTGCGCCCAAGGAACCGCAGCGCTACGACCTGGTGCTCCAGGCCGTGGGCCGCAGCCCCAACGGCAAGAAGATCGGCGCCGATCGCGCCGGCATCGCCGTGACCGATCGCGGCTTCATCGAAGTCGATCGCCAGATGCGCACCAACGTGCCGCACATCTTCGCGATCGGCGACATCGTGGGCCAGCCCATGCTGGCGCACAAGGCCGTGCACGAGGGCCACGTGGCCGCCGAGGCTGCCGCTGGCGAAAAGGCCTTCTTCGACGCGCGCGTGATTCCGTCGGTGGCCTACACCGATCCGGAAGTGGCGTGGGTCGGCCTGACCGAAGACGAAGCCAAGAAGCAGGGCATCAAGGTCGAGAAGGGCGTGTTCCCGTGGGCCGCTTCGGGCCGCGCGATCGCCAACGGCCGCGACGAAGGCTTCACCAAGCTGCTGTTCGACGGCGAGACGCACCGCATCCTGGGTGGCGGCATCGTCGGCACGCACGCGGGCGATCTGATCAGCGAGGTCGCCCTGGCGATCGAGATGGGCGCCGATGTGGTGGATATCGCCAAGACCATCCACCCGCACCCGACCCTGGGCGAATCCGTCGGCATGGCCGCCGAAGTCGCCGAAGGCGTGTGCACGGACCTGCCGCCGATGCGCAAGAAGTAAGACGCGCCGCAACGGGCGTCGGAATACGACAAGGCCGCCTTCGGGCGGCCTTGTCGTTGGTGCGAGGCCGCGTGCGTGGCGGGTTGCCCGACGCGCTCGGGCCGGCGCGCCAGCCGCGCAGCAAAAAGCCGCCCCAAGGCGGCTCTGCGATCCATCCGGCTGCCGCCGGGGGATCCGTGCAAACGCGCGTGCGTTTACGCGTGGGTGTTGATGCGCGAACCGAGGTTGCTGTCGACGGCGGTGGGCAGCGACTGCATCAGGGTCGCCATGGTGTCGGCCTGCGAGGCGAGCACTTTCTTCAGCAGGGCGACCTGGACTTCCTGGACGGTGTTCACGTCGCGCATGGCGAGGGCGGTGTTGACGGCGTTGCTGACGGACATGTCATCCATGGCGGTTCCTTGGTGAGGCGCTCGCCAGTGGCGGCGGCACGGTACGATTCGAGAAAATGTAGTCGGGCGTGATGACGTCGTCGTGACTATACGCCGCTTTCGCCGCGCCAGCCCAGCAAAACGAGCGGATTGCCGCCCTGGATCGAATAGGCGGGCACTTCGCCGCGCACGATGGAGCCCGCGCCGATCACGCAACCCTGGCGCAGGATCGCTCCATCGAGCAGCACGCAGTTCGCGCCGATCCAGACGTCGTCTTCGATGACGATCCCGCCCTTGCTTGGCCGGAAGCCCTGCTCGCGGATCGGGACGTTGCGGTTCTTGAACTCGTGATTGGTGGGGGCGAACGTGCAGTTGGCGGCCACGGCCACGCCGCGGCCGATCGTGATGCCGTTGCCGGTATAGAGGACGCAGCCCGAGTTGATCACGCTGTTCTGGCCGATGATCACATCGCCGCTGCCGCCCGCGGGCTTGATCTTGACGAAGGCGTCGATCACGGCGCCCGACTCGATCACGATACGGGTCCCGCGGGTGGAGTCCTCGATATCGGCCAGTCCGGACACACGGGCGGCAGGGTGAAGTTCGATCATGGCACGGTCCGCTCGATCAGGCCTTGCGGCGCAGGAAACCGTCGGGCGCCGAGGTCACGAGCAGGCGGTCTTCGACGGAACGGTCGATTTCGAACTCGGGATGCGACTTGAGGTATTCCCACACGGCGGTCTTGGGGTTGTTGCCCTTGCCCCAACCGCGATCCTGCCAGACGTAGTCGGCCGGCATGTCTTCCACGAAGGTGTCGAACACCACGCAGTAGCTGCCCGGGCTGACCAGCGGCGCGTAGGCTTCGAGCTCGGCCAGCACGTGTTCGTGGGTGTGGTTCGAATCCAGGCACACCAGGATCTTCTTCTTGCCTTCGGCGTGCGCACGCACCTGGTCGATGACCTGGGCGTCGATGCTGGAGCCTTCGATGAGCGAAATGCGCTTGGCGAGGGGGTGGCTTTCGATGGCGTCGCGGTTGTGCTGACGAATCTCGATGTCCACGCCCACGACATGGCCGTGGCCCACCAGCTCCAGCATCGAGGCCGACAGGATCAGCGAGCCGCCGTGCGCGATACCGGTCTCGATGACCAGGTCGGGCTTGACCGCCCAGATCAGCTCCTGCATCGCCATCGCGTCCTGCGGCAGCTGGATCAGCGGACGGCCGAGCCACGAGAAGTTGTTCATGTACTTGCGCTCGAGCGCCATGGTGCGCCAGGCGTTGGAGAGCGCGCGGAATTCGTCGTCGGAAGCGTAGCCTTCGATGCGGGCCTGCTTTTCCTTGCGGTAGTCGGGGTGCCCGTCGGGCGTCGTTTCGAGGTAGGACATCTAGGATCCCCTGTGCTGTCGATACTGATTGAGAAAGGTCGGAAAGTACTCGGCGAATGGCCGGGCCGCGAGGCCCGTCAACGCCGCCGTATTGCGGATGTCGATATCGGGAAAGCGCCAGGACGGGGCCTGGTCGCGGACCGTGACGGACCATCCGAACTGCCGCGTGAGCAGCTCGGCGATCTCGCGGTTCTCGATGCCGGCACCGCCCGCCACGTTGTAAATGCCCGTGGCGGGCGATTGTGCGACCGCCGTGATCTGGGCCACGGCGTCATCGATATGAATGTAGTCTTTGCGCGAATCGAGCGCGGTCTGCAGTTCGAGCCGGCCCTCGGGCCAGCCTTCTTCGAGCAATTGGTCGATGAAGCTGTCGGGGGTGTCGCGCAGCCCGACCACATTGGACAGGCGCACGACCTTGGCCCGCCCCGCGCCGGCGTGCAGGCAGAGCGCCTCGCCGGTGAGCTTGGAGAGGTTGTAGAGGTCGCTCGGGTCGTTCGGGTTCACGCCCAGTCGCGTGTCTTCGGTGGTGGCGCTGGCGCCTGCATAGACACGCGTGCTCGACAGATACGTCAGGCTCTCGAAGCCGCCTTCTGCCAACAGCTCGCGCAACACGCAGACATGGGCCTCGACCGTCTCGAGCGGACGCTCGCGGAAGTCCGAGGTCAGCCCGATCGCATAGATCACATGGCCCAGCGGCCGGGCGTACTGCGAACGCGGCTCGCGGCCGTAGGCGTGGCAGTCGTGGCCCTGGCTGCGCAGATGCGCGACCAGGTGCCGCCCGACAAAGCCGGACGCGCCCAGGACGGTGAAAGGCTTGCTCATCGCGATGGGACTCAGGCGGGGACGATCGCCAGGTGCGGCACGGCCGTCACCATGCGTGCGCCCCATTCGCGCGAGTAAGCCAGCTGGGCCGAGATCTCGTTCTTCAGGTTCCAGGGCAGGATCACGATGTAGTCGGGCCGGTCGCTTCTCAGCGTGGCCTCGTCCACCACCGGGATGTGGCTGCCGGGCAGATAGTGATTCTGCTTGGCGGGGTTGAGGTCGACCACGTAAGGGAGCAGGTCGGGGCGCACGCCGGCATAGTTCAGCAGCGTATTGCCCTTGGCGGCGGCGCCATAGGCACCCACGCGCTTGCCTTCTGCGCGGGCCTGCAGCAGGAAGGCCAGCAGGCCGTTCTTGACGGTCTCGGCCTGCTTCTGGAAACCGGTGTAGAACGCGGGCGTACGCAAGCCGCTTTCATCTTCCTGGCCGAGCAGGCGCTGCACCGACGGGGCCACCGGGTGCGGACCGGTGTCGGTGCGCTGGGCGTAGACCCGCAGGCTGCCGCCGTGGGTCGGGATCTGCTCCACGTCGAACACCGTCAGACCGTTGGCGGCAAAGATGCTGCGCACCGCCGTGAGCGACAGATATGAATAGTGCTCGTGATAGGCCGTGTCGAACTGGCTTTCGGCCACCATGCGCAGCAGATGCGGGAACTCGAATGTCGCGACGCCGGTGGGCTTGAGCAATTGGCGAAAGCCGATCACGAAATCGTTGATGTCCGGCACGTGCGCGAGCACGTTGTTGGCGGCGATCAGGTCGGCGGCGCGGCCACGGGCGGAGAGCTCGTTGCCCAGCGTTTCGCCGAAAAAGCGTTCGACGATCTCGAGGCCCAGCTTGCGCGCGGCGGCGGCCGTGCTGGCGGTGGGCTCGATGCCATAGCAAGGGATGCCGGCCGCCTGTACGTACTGCAACAGATAGCCGTCATTGGCCGCGACTTCGACCACCATGCTGGCTTCACCCAGACCGAAGCGGTCGGTCATCTTCTCGACGTAGTTGCGCGAATGCGCGAGCCAGGACTGTGAAAAGGAGCTGAAGTAGGCGTATTCCTCGGTGAAGAGCGCCTCGCGACCCGCGTAGTCGTCGGTTTGCACCAACCAGCATTGCTCGCAGACCAGCAGGCGCAGCGGGAACGTGGTCTCGGGCCGGTTCAGGTCGTCGGGCTTGAGGTAGGCATTGGAAGGCGGAGCGTGGCCCAGGTCGAGAAAGGGCAGGCGCAGCTCGGCGCTGCAATGGCGGCACTTCATGGATCCAATCCTTGGAAACCGGAGTCGAGGAAAGCGTGGCCCTGATCCCGCACGGAGACTTCCGTGACGGGCAGGGGCCAGGCGATGGCCAGACGGGCGTCGAGATGGTGCAGCGCGCCTTCGTATGCGGGGGCATACGGAGCGGCGTGGCAATACACCAGTTCGACGTCGTCGGTGAGCGTCTGAAACCCGTGGGCAAAGCCCGCCGGGATGAGCAGGCCGCGGCGATTCTCGGCCGACAGGCGCTGGGCGTGCCATTGCAGGAAGGTGGGCGAGCCGCGGCGCAGATCTACGGCCACATCCCACACTTCGCCGCGCACACATTGCACCAGCTTGGTGTCGGCCTCGGGGTGATGCTGATAGTGCATGCCGCGCACGGTGCCCCGTTGCGCGGTATAGCTGTGATTCACCTGCTCGATCGGGCCGGGCCAGCCGGCCTCGCGCAGTTCGGCGGCATTGAACAGACGCGCGAAGAAGCCGCGCGAGTCACCCGCGCGCGGCCGCTCCAGCGTGCGCAGTCCCGCGAGCGGGGTGTCGCCGAACACCAGTTTCATGGGCGTGCCTCGAAGGCGGCCAGGTCGGCTTCGCACAGGGCTCGAGCGCTGGCGCCATCGGCCTGCTGGCGATACCAGCGCATGGTGTGGCCCACGGCGTCGGCCAGCGACCAGCGCGGCGCGCAACCGAGCGCGGCCCGGGTGGCAGAGGTGTCCAGCATGAGCAGGCCCGCCTCGTGCGGACCCGTGATCTCCGTGCCGTAGCGCACCTCGCCGCGGCCGTAGGCGGCGCGGGCGATCTCGATGACGTCGCGCACGGGCACGGCGCCTGCGGCATCGGGGCCGAAGTTGTACGCGCCCGCCAGCGCGGGGGTGTCCCAGAGCGCATGAGCCAGGCGCAGGTAGCCGGCGAGGGGCTCCAGCACGTGCTGCCACGGCCGTACTGCGTCGGGACGTCGAATCTCGAGGGTCGCCCCGGTCGCCCAGGCGCGCACGGCATCGGGAATGAGCCGGTCTTCCGACCAGTCGCCACCGCCGATCACATTGCCGGCACGGGCGCTGGCCAGGGCCACGCCCTGGCTCGACAGGAAGGCGTCGCGGTAGCAGGCGATCGCGATCTCGCAGGCCGCCTTGCTGGCGCTGTAGGGGTCGTGGCCGCCGAGAGCGTCCGTTTCGCGGTAGGGGTAGTGCCATTCCTGGTTGCGATAGACCTTGTCCGTCGTGATCGAGACGACCGAGCGCACGCTGTCCAGGCCGCGCAGGGCCTCGAGCAGATGCACCGTGCCCATCACATTGGCGGAGAAAGTTTCGACCGGCTCGCGGTAGCTGGCACGCACCAGCGGCTGGGCCGCCAGGTGCAGCACGATCTCGGGACGGGCGGCACGCACCCGGCGCGTGAGCTCGTCGCGATCACGGATATCGCAGACATGCGCGTCGATCTCGCCCTCGAGCGCCAGCGCGTCATAGAGCGACGGCCGGGTGTTGGGCGGGAGCGCGATGCCCGTGACTTGCGCGCCCAGGCGCGCCAGCCAGAAGGCGAGCCAGGCGCCCTTGAAGCCGGTATGCCCGGTGACGAGGACGCGCTTGCCGCGCCAGAAGCCGGGAACAGGCAGCATCACCAGACTTTCCAGGGGGCGGTGTCGCTGCTCCACAGGGATTCGAGCAGGTTCTTCTCGCGCAGCGTATCCATGGGCTGCCAGAAGCCCAGGTGTTCGAAGGCCTGCAGTTCGCCGTCGCGGCTCAGGCGCTCGAGCGGCGCGGATTCCCAGGCAGTGCTGTCATCGTCGATGAGCGGCAGCACGCTGGGCGAGAGCACGAAGAAGCCGCCGTTGATGAGGCCGCCGTCGCCGCGCGGCTTCTCGGTGAAGCCGGCCACGCGCGAGCCTTCCATGCGCAGCGCGCCATAGCGGCCCGGGGGCTGCACGGCCGTGACGGTGGCCGACTTGCCGTGGTCGCGGTGAAACGCGATCAGCTTGCCGATGTCCACGTCGGCTACGCCGTCACCGTAGGTGAAGCAGAAGGCCTCTTCGTCTTTCAGGTAGGGCGCCACGCGCTTCAGGCGGCCGCCGGTCATGGTGTTCTCGCCGGTATCGACCAGCGTGACGCGCCAAGGCTCCGCCTTCTGCTGGTGCACTTCCATCTGGTTGCGCGCCATGTCGAACGTGACGTCGGACATGTGCAGGAAGTAGTTCGCGAAGTACTCCTTGATCATGTAGCCCTTGTAGCCGCAGCAGATGATGAAGTCGTTCACACCATAGTGCGAATAGATCTTCATGATGTGCCACAGAATGGGCCGCCCGCCGATCTCGATCATCGGCTTGGGACGCATGTGGGTTTCTTCGGAGATGCGGGTGCCGAGGCCGCCCGCGAGAATGACTGCCTTCATTGGGATGACTCGCACCAGGTCTTGAACATGTCTTGGAAGGCCGCCTCGACGCGGCGGGTGAAGCCCGCACCGTCCATCAAGGGGCTGGCTTCGAGCTCACCGCGCAGCTTGCCGCGGATTTCGGCCAGGGCCGGAAGGTCGCTGGCGAGGGCCACCACCTTCTGGATGTACTCTTCCTCGGTATTGGCGACCCACTCGGGGTGGCCGGCGCTGTGCAGCAGCGAGCTGCCGATGCGGCCCACGCTCGGGCGGTCGGCCAGCGTGACGTAGGGCACGCCCATGTACAGCGTTTCCACCAGCGTGACGCCCGAGTTGTGCGGGAAGCAGTCCAGGCCGATGTCCATCTTGCGCAGCACGTTCCAGGGCGGGCTGTTCTTGCCGATCAGCAGGCGATCGCCGGCGATACCCTGGGCCATAAAGCGTGCGGCCATGTCCTGCTGCAACTGCGGTTCGCCGAAGCTGCCGCTGTCGAGCACGAGCTGGGCATTCGGAATGCGGCGCATGATTTCCGACCAGACGCGCACCGTGCGCGCGTTGATCCGGATCGAGCGGCTCAGCGAGCCCAGCGTGATGCGCTCACGCGTCAGCGCGGGCAGCTCGCTGACATGACCCATGCCCGGCTTGGCCTGGTAGACCAGGCTGCCGTGCTCCAGGCGCCAGGGGCGTTCGGCAAAGAGGTGCTCGCTGCCGGCCGGGGCCATCACGCCATCGGTGAGGATGTAGTCGATGGCCTTGATACCCGTGGTGTAGCCGAAGCCCAGCCACGTGATCGAGACCGGCGCCGGTTTGCGGGCAAACACGCTCAGGCGGTTGTGGCCGGTGTGGCCGGCCAGATCGATCAGGATATCGATGCCGTCCTTGCGGATCTGCTCGGTCAGGGCCTCGGCGCCGACGCCGCGGATGCTGACCCAGTGGTCGAAATAGCCCCTGAAGCGGCGCGTGACCGCGTCTTCGGCCTTGAGCTCGGCATAGGCGTAGAGCTCGAACTGCGTGCGGTCATGGTTCGAGAGCAGCGGCTCGACGAACTCATTGCCCGAGTGCAGGCGGAAGTCGGGCGAGACGTAGCCCACCTTCAGCTTGCGGCCGGGGGTGCGCGTGTTGCGGAAGGGGCGCCATTGCGAGTAGAGCGGTTCGCACAGTTCCTTCTCAAACTCGCGATAGGCCTCGAAGATCTCTTCGGCCGATTTCTCGGGCGCGTAGTTGGCGGCGAACAGGCGGTTGTTGTGCAGGGTGGCCAGCTTCGGAAACACCGCGAGACCGTCTTTGGCAGCCTGTTCGGCCGCCACGGCATCGCCGCGCTGCGCGAGGATGTTGACCAGATTGGTGCGGGCCGCCTGCAGCGTGGGCTTGATCTCGAGCGCGCGCCGGCAGGACTGCTCGGCTTCGGAGTAGCGGCCGGCGGCGGCGAGCGCGTCACCCAGCGTCAGGTGGCTCACGGCATTGGTCGGATCGAGCTCGAGGCAGCGCCGGCCGGCGGCCATGGCTTCGATGATGCGTCCGGCCGTGGTCAGGCACTCGCCCAGGCGCGCATAGGAGAGTTGGCGCATCGGCGCCAGATCCAGCAGGCGCAGGGCGGCCTTCAGGGCCTCTTCGATATAACCCGAGCGGCACAGGCTGTAGACCAGGATTTCCCAACCCTGATAGTGGTTGGGATGCTTGGCGAGCAGCTTGCGGGTGTCGGCAATGGCGCTGGCATAGCCTTCGCTGTTGGCCTGGTCCGCCAGCTTGCGGGTGGCGGTGGCCAGGGCGGCGGAGGTGGTGCCGGTCGTGGCGGGCTCGGTCACGAACTCATAGCCGTGGTTGAGCGCATGGCGCGTGAGCGCGTCGATGTAGTGGTGCCAGAACGGGCCGGCGTGATCCGCTTCCGACAGACCGTTGCGCAATAGTGCGAGCCAGGTGCCGTTGCCCGAGCGCAGGCCGCCATAGCGTTTCAGGCTCGCCAGAGCGGTCGCGGCCGCGCCGGCGAATGTCACGCCCTGGGTCTTGTCGGTCTTGCCGTTGAGCTCCCAGAGCTCGTCGGAGATCGCGCCCAGCGGGGTGCCGGTGGCGATCTGCTTGATGATCTTTTTCTCGACGTTGGACGGGTTCCACGCCAACGTCTCGTGCCACAGGTTGAACTGGGTGATGACGTTGTGGGTCAGTGCCGAGAAGTTGTGGCAAACGCCGCCCAGCAGCTCGACCGGCGCGTCGTCGGGCTGGTCGTAAGGGCCGGCCTCGAGCGCGTAGTAGAGCAGGTTCTGGAACAGCAGGCTTTGCAGCGTCTTGTCCAGCGCTTCCTGGCTATATGCACCCGGATGATCGGCCAGGCCGTGCTCCAGCGCGCGGGCCAGCGCCTCGTACGACACGCTGGCGGGCCAGGTGTGAGCGAGCGTGTCCACCAGCGCGATCGTGAGCGTATCGCTCGTATTGAGCACCTGTCCGGCGTTGCCGAGGTACATCACGCCTTTGACGTTGTAATTCACGCTGGCGCGCATCAGGCCGGTGGCCCAGCGCAGCTCGCGCAGGCGTTCGACGTCGGGCTTGCCCTGGATCTCGGCCGTGCGGTCTTCATGCACGAGCAGGCTGCGGCGTTGGGCGCGGCCGATCGCGAAATCGAGATACTGCTGGCGCATCACCTTGGGGCGGCCCAGCGCCATCAGGCTTTGCGACAAGGCCACGTTCTGGCCGTAATGCTGCGGCAGCTCGGTGAGCGGGAGTCCGTCGCCCACGTAGGCGAGGCCGGCTTGCTGCGCGCGATCCGTGAATTCGACGAGATAGCAGGCGTTGCTGCCCAGGAGATAGGGCGAGGGTGCGCCGGCGTCGTCGGCCAGTTCGCTGGCGAAGGCCTTGGAACTCTGGTCGAGCGCCGGACCGAGCGGATTGGAGCCCGACAGGCCGCTCTGGAAGAGGGTCAGGGCGGCGCGAGCGCTGGCCTTGACCTCGTCTTCGGTGGTGGCGTCGTGGGCATGCAGCATGATCGCGTCGCGCACGATCTCGGCCGCTTTCGCGCCGGGATTGGTGGCGTAGTCCACGAACACGACGCCCGTCGGCGCCAGCACGCTGCGGCACCACATCAGGAGTGCGGTCTGGGCATCATTGGCCAAGGCGCTGAAGAGGCCGCGCACCAGGATGTAATCAAACGGGCCCACGCCGGTCTGCCAGTCCAGCAGCTCCTCGAACTGCAGCGCCTGCAGCGACAGATTTTCCAGGCCCAGGAGCTCGGCGTGACGGCGGCCGCGTTCGATGGCTTCCGGGTTGGTGTCCACGCCCTGCACGGTCGCCCGCGGGTAGGCCTGTGCGAGCGGCAGCAGGTTTTCCGCGGCGGCGCAGCCGATCTCGAGGACGCGCGCCGTATCGAGCGGCGTCGTGGCGATGCCATAGAGATGGGCACTGGCGCGCAGATGGCCAGGCGAAAGCGTGTAGTCGAGCCGCTTGGCGCTTGCGATGGCGTTCGGACTCTGGGGGGCCGTGTTGAGCATGGTGATGAGGGTCGCGAAAGCGGCTCCATTAGTGATGGAGGGCATTCTACGAAGCGGCATCCCCTGGCATTAGGCCAAATAATCCCGCAAACAATGCCTATATTGGTGCGCTCACGGATTGCGCCGGCAGGCGGTCATGGAGGCGGGAGGGGCGAGGCGGCGCGGACGCGGGTTCGAACCGTACGACGGAAAAAAAAACCGCCCCAGGGTTTCCCCTGGGGCGGTTCTCGATCTACGCGAGGGAAGGCGAGCCTCCCCTGCGTGACGCGGCTACGATTAACGCAGCAGCGACAGGACCGTTTGCGGCACTTGGTTGGCCTGCGCCAGCACCGAGGTACCAGCTTGTTGCAGGATCTGAGCCTTGGTCATGTTCGACACTTCGACAGCGTAGTCGGCATCTTCGATACGCGAACGGGCGGCGGACAGGTTGTTCACCGTGTTGTTCAGGTTCGTGATGGTCGACTCGAAGCGGTTCTGGATCGCGCCCAGGTCGCTACGCAGTGCATCGACGCTGGCCAGAGCGTTGTCGATCGAGGCCAGGGGATCGGCGTTGAGCTTGTCGCCCAGCGTGACCTTACCGTCGGTGGCGATTTGTGCCTTGTAGTACACGTCGGCGCCGTCAGCCTTGCCCTTGACGACGTAGCCGCCATCGCTGTTGGCGAAGACTTGCGGGTTCGAACCGACTTGCGTGGCGCTCAGGCCCGACAGGTCAGCCGTCACGGCCGGCACGGTCGAGGGGATTTCGTAATCGCCAACAACGGCGGTTGCATCGGAAGCCAGGTTGGTCGCGGCAGCCGAGGTGTCGTACTCAACCGTGCCGTCGGTGGCGAACGTGCCAGCCCAGCCGGTCGAGCCGCCATCGGTCGACACGAAGAAGTTGCCCGACGAGTCCAGGTAGACTTCCGGAGCAGCGCCCGTGTTGGCATCTTCGAAGCGAACGTCGTCAGCGTTGACGGTCACGCCGCTGCCGACAGCGATCTGTTGGCCAGCCGTAGCTTGGGTAGCGGTAGCGGCAACGGTCGTGGTCGAATCGAATTGCAGTTCGCCGGTGGCGTTGTCGTAGCCGGTGACTTCGTAGAAGGCCGAGCCGTCGTTCGAGACGTAGAGCTTCTCGGGATCAGCGTCGTCCACATACACATCCCACGGGCCAGCCGTGTTGGTGTCGACGGCGTTCAGGGCGACCGAGGAGGTCGTGCCAGCCGGGGTCACGGTCGTGACGGGGGTAGCAGCCAGCTTCTTGGTGTCGAACGTGGCGTTCGTGACGTCCAGGTTGCCCAGGCCGAGCGTCTGAGCATTGATTTGCTTCAGATCGATCTTGATGACTTCGTTGTCGTTCGCGCCGACTTGGATCGTCAGCGATTGCTCGTCAGCCAGAACCTTGACGCCGTTGAATTGGGTCTGTTCCGACACGCGGGTGATTTCGCCCAGACGCTGGGTGATTTCAGCCTGGATCGATTCGAGGTCCGAAGCCGAGTTCGTGCCGTTGGTGGCTTGAACGGTCAGTTCGCGAACGCGCTGCAGGTTGTTGTTGATTTCGTTCAGGGCGCCTTCGGTCGTTTGAGCGATCGAGATACCGTCGTTGGCGTTACGAGCGGCTTGGGTCAGACCCTTGACGTTGGCGGTGAAGCGGTTGGCGATGGCTTGGCCAGCGGCGTCGTCTTTGGCGCTGTTGATGCGCAGACCCGACGACAGGCGCTCGATGGCGGAACCCAGAGCCGATTGGGACTTGTTCAGGTTGTTCTGAGCAACGAGCGACAAGTAGTTGGTATTGATAACAGCAGCCATGAATAGCTCCCAAGAGAGAAAGGCATCTTCAAACTGGGCAGCCGAGCCGCCCAACAGTTGCAGTGGCTGTCAGAGTCTTTACAGCTCCGATCAGTGTCCCGCTGCCTGGATAACGTCGGGGCCAAACAATTCTTTAGGGCTTTCGTTCCCTGTTACATATTTTTTTTCGTGCTGTGCTTATTACGGCTGGGAGAAAAAGGGGAGATGGGCGCCACTGTCTTATTAGAGTGGTGGCGGCCCGCGATGCTTTGGCGGCGGGGGTACCGCAACGAGCAGCGATTCGAAGGCGCGCCGGACGTCGATGGATATTCGAACGCTACCTTGCGCAGAACATGATCGATGGGATGGGACTTCGAGGCGGGGCGATCCTGGTCGCGATCATGAACTCGGATCTTGGGTAGCCCTGTCTTCCTGGACGTCCTGGTGGCCCACGACGGATGGGCGGGGGTTCGAAAGATGGCAGGGCGCAAAGAGGGTAGCTGGGCAGCACACCCCGCCGGCGCCGTAACATTCAGCAATGCCAAGGCCCGCAAAAGGTGTCGTCAACGGATACATTCGCCCGCCCCAGCCGTTGCGCTCCGATACATCCACCCGCGCGCTTCGGGCCTGGACTCAGGGGTTTCCCGTAGATTTCCGGCCGTTATGCCCTCGGACGTAACGAAGCGCGGCGCGTTCATGCCCCGAAAACATGTGTTTGTAAGGGGTGAGTTACGCGTTGCGCGCGCGAAGTTATGCAATCATTTCGGCGAGTTGTTGCATCGGCGAGAGACGCGCTGGCGTGCGTCAGTGCGCCGCACTCACACGCGCGGGCGCTCAGATGACTTGCGACAACAGGCCGTGCTCGGGCAGTTCGCCCCAGGCCTGCTCGCTCAGCGAGGAGCGCAGCCGGGCGGTGGCCTGCGTGCGCAACTGGCACACGCGTGCTTCCGTCACGTTGAGCACCGCACCGATTTCCTTGAGATTCAGCCCCTGCTCGTAATAGAGGGAGAGCAACAGCTTCTCACGGTCGGGCAGCTTGTCGATGGCCTGGATCAGCGCGGCGCGCAGATCCGTGGCCAACAGGGCATTCAGCGGGTTGCCACCGCTTTCGCTGGCGGCGCCTTCGCTCCAATCCAGATCGCCCGCGTCATCGCCACCCATCCCTTCGTAATGCACGATCTGCAGGCCCTGCGCGTCGGTCAGCATGCTCTGGTATTCGTCCAGCGGCACGCCGAGCTCCTGCGCGATTTCGGCTTCGGTGGGGGAGCGCATGAGCTGCTGCTCCTTGCGCTGGATGGCGTTCTCGATCTTGCGGCTCTTGCTGCGCACGCTGCGCGGCAGCCAGTCCTGGCTGCGCAACTCGTCGAGCATGGCGCCACGTATGCGCGAGGTGGCATAGGTCTCGAACTGCGCGTCGGGGCTCTCCTGATAGCGCCGCACGGCATCGAGCAGGCCGATCATGCCGGCCTGGATGAGGTCGTCCAATTGCACGCTGGCCGGCAAGCGGGCCAGCAACTGCAGCGCCAGTTTGCGAACCAGCGGCGCGTATTGGACCAAGCTGTCTTCTGCGTTGGGCATTCAGGTTCAGTCTGCAGGTGTCTCACATCTCGTTGTGAGATGGGTGTTGCATCGTTGCGACATAAGAGGGTGGCCGGCGCGGGTGGCCGGATGACTGAGGTCTATCGCCTGCTTACCCGTAGATTGTCGACAAATGGCGCTGTTTCATTCTATGAAGAACGCAACTTTTTGCGCGTTTATTTGCGCATTTGCGATTTTCACGCTGCAAGAGATGTAACGAGTAACTGTCAAGCTCGAAGAAATTCTGAAAAAAATCAATGTTTCGTCATAAAAGTCATAGAAAATGACAGTGTGCATGTTAAATTGCATGCAAATTGCGATCAAATGATACATTTCGCATTAAGACGAAAACAGGTCTGCGTGAGATTTCTCGGGGGCGCGGATCTGGACTTCATCACCCCGGCTAGACATAGTCAACGGAGTACCAAAGTGAAAACCGCCGATAGTTCCTTGCTCGCCGATATACGTGAAGTCAATCTCTCGTATTTGCTGTTGGCCCAACGCATGCTGAGAGACGATTACGCGGCATCCATGTTTCGCCTGGGTTTCAGCAATGAGGTCGCGGACATTCTGATGCGCCTCTCGCCCGCACAACTCGTCAAGCTTGCCAGCTCGAGCTCGCTGCTGTGCCGTTTCCGCTTCGACGACTACAGCCTGTTGTCGGCCCTGACCCAGGATGTGCTGGGCGGCGCCCTGCAACAAGCGCACGCCACGATTCTGCTGGCGAAACAGCCAGTCGAAGAGTTGGCCTGACCAACCGCTCACTCAGCAGGAAGGCGGTATGCCAGTAAAAAGCGTTTCACAGGAAGCCGACGAGATTCTGTTGGCCAGTGCAATGATCACACTCGGGGCACGGCTTCAAGTACTCGAAGCCGAAACCAGCCTCAGCCATGACCGGCTTGCGCGCCTGTATCGCGAAATCCGGGGCTGCTCGCCACCCAAAGGCATGTTGCCTTTCTCGGTGGACTGGTTCATGACCTGGCTGCCGAACATTCACTCGTCGTTGTTCTACAACGTCTACTCGTTTCTCAATACGCGCACCTCGAGCAAGGGCGTGCGCGCCGTGATCGACGCCTACCGACTGTATCTCGAGCACGCTCACGCCGACGCCACCCAGCCGGCGGGCGCCGAGCCGGTGCTGAGCTTCACGCGGGCCTGGATGCTGGTGCGCTTCTTTGATAGCGGCATGTTGCAACTGTCGTCGTGCCGGCAGTGCGGTGGGCATTTCATCGCCCACGCCCACGATCCGCAGACCGACTTCGTGTGCGCAATCTGCCGTCCGCCTCCCCGTGCCGGCAAGACGCGCGCGGCGGCTCGTGCGCGGGCCAGCGCAGGAGCGCCGGCACGCGCCGAACAGGCTTCCTGATCCCCCAGGGAAGCCCAAACACGCCAAAAGCCCCGAAAAACCCCCCGTAACCCGCGTTTTTGCGACGGGTTCCTCGGGGGATCATTGTCGCCAGTTTTAGACTACGTTGGCAGAGGCCTGATGTGTTGATTGTTATCGGTTATGCAGTGGTGATCATCGCGGTGATCGGCAGCTTCATCGGCTTGGGTGGGCACCTCGGTGCACTCTACCAGCCGTTCGAGCTGACCCTCATCGGCGGTGGCGCGTTGGGCGCTTTCCTGGCCGGTAACAGCCGCAAGACGCTCAAACTCGTGAAGGGTGCAATTCCTCGCGCCTTCAAATCGGGGCCGTACAGCAAGGATCTCTACATGGAGCTGATGGCGCTCCTGTATGTCCTGCTGAACAAGGCGCGCCGCGAAGGCCTGATGGCCATCGAATCCCACATCGAGGATCCGCAGTCCAGCCCGGTGTTCAATGAGTATCCGCGGATCATGAAAGATCCGAAGCTCATGGAGTTCATCACCGACTACCTGCGCATCATGATCAGCGGCAACATGAGCTCGTTCGAAATCGAAACGCTCATGGACGAAGAAATCGAAACCTTCCGCCACGAGCGCGAAGTGCCCACGCACGCGCTGCAGCAGATGGCCGACGGCCTGCCTGCCTTCGGTATCGTGGCCGCGGTGCTGGGCGTGATCAAGGCGCTGGCCGCCGTGGATCAACCCCCGGCCATTCTCGGTGACCTCATCTCCAAGGCCATGGTGGGCACGTTCCTCGGGATTCTGCTTGCCTACGGTTTCGTGGCGCCGTTCGCGTCGCGCGTCGAAGGCCAGGCGGCCGAGTCCGTCAAAGTGCTGGAGTGCATCAAAGTCACGCTGCTGGCCAGCATGAACGGCTACCCGCCGCAGCTGGCCGTGGAATTCGGCCGCAAGGTGCTGTTCTCGGCGGTACGCCCGTCGTTCGGCGAGCTCGAAGAGCACGTTCGCCAGGCAAAGAGCAGCTCGGCCCCCGGCCGCGCCTGATCGGGAGTCCGTCAGATGAGCACGGTCAACAACCACCGTGTGGTGGTCCGCCGCAAGAAGTCGGGCGGCAAGGGCGGCCACCACGGGGGCAGCTGGAAGATCGCCTACGCCGACTTCATCACGGCGATGATGGCGTTCTTCCTGGTCATGTGGCTGATCAGCATCGTGCCGCGCGAAGAGCTCAAGGGTATTGCGGAATACTTCCGCATGCCGCTGAGCGTCGCGATCGCGGGCGGCCCCAGCAGCTCGGCCGAGACCAGCGCGATCCCGGGGGGCGGCTCCGATCCTCTGCGCGACCAGGGCGACACGCGTCGCTCCAACGGCAACCGCGTGCAATCGCAGAACATTCCGGACTCGGAGCGCCGTGACCGCCACCGCCTTGAGCGGTTGAAGCAGCGGCTCGATAGCCTGATCGAGACCAGCCCGGTCCTGAAGAACTTCAAGCCGCAGCTGCTGATCGACATGACGACCGAAGGGTTGCGCATCCAGATCATCGACAGCCAGAACCGCCCCATGTTTGCGACCGGCAGCGCCGAAGTGCGCCCGTACATGCGCGACATCCTGCGCGAGCTGGGCCCCACGCTCAATGAGCTGCCCAACAAGATCAGCATCTCCGGCCACACTGACGCGTCGCAGTACGCGCGCGGCGAGCGCGCCTACAGCAATTGGGAGTTGTCCGCGGATCGCGCCAACTCGTCGCGCCAGGAATTGGTGGCCGGCGGCATGAATGAAACCAAGGTGCTGCGCATCCAGGGTTTGTCTTCGAGCATGAGTCTCGTTAAAGATGATCCATATGCTGCCGTTAACCGGCGTATCAGCTTGGTAGTGCTGAACGAGAAAACGCAGAAGCGTATCGAAGACGAGAACGCGGCAGCCGCGGAAGTGAGCGCGCGCGATGCCCAGGGCGTGATGCAGGCAGTGCAGGAACGCGAGGCGGCAGCCGCCGCGGCGCCTGCCTCCGGCATCGTGATCCCGGTCATCACGCCGGCCACGCCGCCGGCGGGGGCCCCGGGAGCATCGGCTGCGCCGGCTGCACCCGTGGCGCCCGCCACCCCGGCAGCTCCGGCTGCCGCCGCCGCGGCCGTGACGGTGACCGTCTCCAATACCTCTGCCCGGTAGGAGTGAACAGGAGCATGACCGCAAAGATATTGGTCGCGGATGATTCCGCAACGATGCGCATGATCGTGCGGGCCGCATTGGCCGGCGCAGGATGGGAGGTCGTGACGGCCGGCAACGGGCAGGAAGCGCTCGAATTGGCCGGTCAGCACGACATCCATCTGGTCGTGAGCGACTGGAACATGCCTGTGATGGGCGGCCTGGATCTGATCCGTGGCCTGCGCGAGCAGGAGCGCTATTTCGATGTTCCGGTATTGGTACTGACTACCGAGGATGACGTGGACAGCAAGACGGCTGCCCGCGATCTGGGGGTCTGCGGCTGGCTCAACAAGCCGGTCGACCCCGAAACTCTGGTGGATTTGGCCGCCGAGCTGCTCGATGAGCAGCCGCCGGTTTAGTGTCAACACGCTTCGGCGTGTTCTATAGGAAGGCAAACGGCTCATCATGAGTTCAGGTCTGGACCTCAGTCAGTTCTACGAAACGTTCTTCGACGAAGCGGACGAATTGCTCGCGCAGATGGAGCAGTTGCTGCTCGAGCTCGACGTCGGCCAACCCGACATCGAACAGCTCAACGCCATCTTCCGCGCCGCGCACTCCATCAAGGGTGGCGCGGCCACGTTCGGCTGCTTCCAAAAGCTGGCCGAAACCACGCATTTGCTCGAAAACCTGCTGGACGCCATCCGTCGCGGCGAAATGAAACTGCGCGCCGATATGGTTGATACTTTTCTGGAAACGAAAGACGTGCTCAAAAGCCAGTTGGATGCCTATCGGGCCTCCGAAGAGCCCGACCAGGCCGTGTTCGAACGCATCTGCGCGGTGTTGCGGCAGCTCGCGCTGGAAGGCAAAGGCGAAGCCGCTGCTCCGGCCGCCCCGGCCGCCGCTCCCGCTCCCGCGCCCGTTGCCGCCGCGCCTGCGCCCGCACCGGCACCCGCTCCCGTAGCGCCCGCTCCCGTTGCGGCCGCTGAGCAAGCGCCCGGCGCACCTGCCGCCGCGGGATCGGCCTTGCCGTTCCGCGTGCAGTTCCGCAAGGTGTCCGACAAGGATGCGCAGTCGCTGCTCGAAGAAATGGGCAACCTGGGCACCGTGCATCATCATGAGCGCACGCCCGAGGCCCTGACCGTCTGGGTCGATACGACCTGCGCGCAAGACGATATCGAAGCCGTGTGCTGCTTCATCGTCGATGCCGATCAACTCGATATCCGCCGCGAAGCCGCGCCGGGCAAGCCCGCTGCCGCGACCGCCGACGTGGTCGAGCAGTTCGAGGCTGCCGCGGCGGGTTTTGCCGCCCCGGCCGCCGCACCCGCGGCGGCGCCGGCCCCGGCGGCGCCTGCCGCAGCGGCTCCCGCGCCTGCGGCAGCCCCGGCCGCGGCCGCCGCACCCGCCGCGCGCGCCGCGGCGCCGGCCCATGCCAACACCGAATCGACCTCGATCCGGGTGGGCGTGGAAAAGGTCGACCAGATCATCAACCTGGTGGGCGAGCTGGTGATCACGCAAGCCATGCTGGCCCAGACCGCATCCACGCTGGACCCGGTCCTGCACGATCGCCTGCTCAACGGCATGGAACAGCTCGAGCGCAATGCGCGCGACCTGCAGGAAGCCGTGATGTCGATCCGCATGATGCCGATGGATTACGTGTTCTCGCGCTTCCCGCGCGTGGTGCGCGACATCGCCGGCAAGATGGGCAAACAGATCGAACTGCAGACCTACGGCCGCGCGACCGAGCTCGACAAGAGCCTGATCGAACGCATCATCGATCCGCTGACGCACCTGGTGCGCAACAGCCTGGATCACGGTATCGAGACGCCCGAGAAGCGTGTCGCGGCCGGCAAGGAGCCGGTGGGCCAGTTGGTGCTGTCCGCTCAGCACAATGGCGGCAACATCGTGATCGAAGTGAGCGATGACGGTGGTGGTCTGAACCGCGACCGCATCCTGAAGAAGGCCCAGACGCAGGGTCTGTCGGTGAACGAGAACTCGCCCGACGAAGAAATCTGGCAGCTGATTTTCGCGCCGGGCTTCTCGACGGCCGAGCAGGTCACCGACATCTCGGGACGAGGCGTGGGCATGGACGTGGTACGGCGCAACATCCAGGACATGGGCGGCCACGTCCAGCTTTCGAGCGTCCCGGGGCAGGGCACCACGACGCGCATCGTGCTGCCGCTGACGCTGGCGATCCTGGATGGCATGTCGGTGCGCGTGGGCGAAGAGACCTTCATCCTGCCGCTTAACCATGTGACGGAATCGCTCCAGCCGACCGAAGACCAGATCTACTCGGTGGCGGGCAACGAGCGCGTGATGCACGTGCGCGGCGAGTACCTGCCGCTCGTGGAGATGCATCGGGTGTTCTCGGTGAATGAGGCGCAGACCGACCCGACGCAAGCCATCGCCGTGATCATGCAGGCCGAAGATCGCCGCTTCGCGCTGCTGGTGGACCATCTGGTCGGCCAGCACCAGGTGGTGGTAAAGAACCTCGAATCCAACTATCGCAAGGTCCCGGGCATTTCCGCCGCGACCATTCTCGGCGACGGCAGTGTTGCACTGATCGTCGACGTATTCGCGCTTGCGCGTGCCAACCGTGAGCGTTGGTCGCAGCCCGAAGCCATTCTGAATTGACGGAGAGCACTACCATGGCAGCCAAGCCGCAAGCGCAAAACGCCCGCGTTGAAGATGTGGGCAACGAATTCCTGGTCTTCACCCTGGGTTCGGAAGAATACGGTATCGACATTCTGAAGGTGCAGGAGATCCGCGGCTACGACGCCGACGCGGTCACGCGTATCGCCAACGTTCCCACGTTCATCAAGGGCGTGACGAACCTGCGCGGCATCATCGTGCCGATCATCGATCTGCGCATCAAGTTCAACTTGGGCAGCGTCGAATACAACGAGCAGACCGTTGTCATCATTCTGAACCTGGACCACCGCGTGGTGGGCATCGTGGTCGACGGCGTGTCCGACGTCCTGATGCTCAACGCCGGCCAGATCCGTCCGGCGCCGGAATTCGGTGCCACGCTGTCGACGGAATACCTGACCGGCCTGGGCACCGTGGACGAGCGCATGCTCATTCTGGTGGATATCGAGAAGCTGATGACCAGCGACGAAATGGAGCTGGTCGAACGCGTCGCTTCCTGATCCCGGGAAACGAGAGGACCGAGCCGGGCGGCGGAAGACTTTCGCCGCCCGCCGTATTGCAGGCGTGGCAATCATCGCAGGGGAGACCCGTACGTTATGCGCAAGTTCTTGGCGAATCTGACCATCCGCAGCAGCCTGCTGGCCGTGTTGGCGTTCTTCTCTTTCATGCTGGTCCTGGGCGCCGCACTGGGTGTGCTGTCGTTGCGCGTCTCCAATGGCACGCTGGTCGAGGTCAAGCAGACGCAGGACCTGGCAGACTCCATGGGTCGCGTCGTCGCGTCGTACAAGGACACGCTCAATGCGATGGGCCGCGCGGCAACCGCGCAATATGCCGACATCGTGCGTTCCATCGGCCAGCCGATGCTGGTTCAGCAGGGCCTGGCCACCGAGGCCGCCGGCCTCCTGCAGCGCTCCAAGGCCGCCCTGGCCCGCGCGCAGACTGAATTCGATTACTACAAGAGCCTGCCCAAACCGGACAGCGCCGCCGCCTCCCTGAAGGAAATGGAGGAGTCGTTCGGCGCTCTGGTCACGCAGGGTCTCAATCCGCTCATCGCCTCGCTCGAGAAGGCCGACATGTCGGGCTATCAGTCGCACGTGCAGATGGTGCAGGATGCACTCGAAGCGCGGTTCGCGCGCTCGATCGATGCGTTCGACGCGTGGCGTGGTGGCCTGGTGCAAGAGGCCTATGACGTGGCCGAGAAGCGCTACACCTTCGTGCTCGCCGCCGTCGCCCTGGGCGGCGTGGTCGCCTCGCTGCTGGTGTTCATGACCTACGTCTTCCTGCGCCGCCGCGTGCTGGCGCCGTTGAAAGAAGCCGGCTCGTACTTTGACCGCATCGCGGCGGGTGACCTGACGGCACGCGTGGATGTGCGCAACACCAACGAAATCGGCCAGCTCTTCGCCGCGCTCAAGCGCATGCAGGAAAGCCTGACGCGTACCGTTTCGTCGGTGCGCCGTGGCGTCGAAGAGATCAACGTGGGCGCTCATGAAATCGCCGCCGGCAACACCGATCTGTCGTCGCGCACCGAGCAGCAGGCGTCTTCGCTCGAAGAGACGGCCGCCTCGATGGAGCAGCTCGCCTCGACGGTGAAGCAGAACGCCGACAACGCACGCCAGGCCAATCAGCTGGCCGCGAGCGCGTCGGACGTGGCCGAGCGCGGCGGTGCGGCCGTGTCGGAAGTGGTGCACACCATGGAAGGCATCTCGGCCAGCTCGCGCAAGATCAGCGAGATCGTGTCGGTGATCGATGGCATCGCGTTCCAGACCAACATCCTGGCGCTGAACGCCGCGGTGGAAGCGGCGCGTGCCGGCGAGCAGGGCAAGGGCTTTGCGGTGGTGGCGGGCGAAGTGCGTTCGCTGGCCCAGCGCAGCGCCCAGGCCGCCAAGGAAATCAAGCACCTGATCGAAGATTCCGTGGCCAAGGTCGGCACGGGGTCGCAGCAGGTCGAGCGCGCGGGCGACACGATGCAAGAGATCGTGGCGTCGGTGAAGCGCGTGACCGACATCATGGGCGAGATCTCGGCGGCGTCCGAAGAGCAGTCCAGCGGCATCGACCAGGTCAATCGCGCGGTCACGCAGATGGACGAAGTGACGCAGCAGAACGCGGCGCTGGTGGAAGAAGCCGCGGCCGCGGCCGGCTCGCTGCAGGAGCAGGCCGAGCGCCTGGCCGAAGCGGTGGCCGTATTCAAGATCAACGGCGGCGAAGTCATCGACGCGTCGCTGGAGCGCCTGGGTGCGCGGCGTCATGACGCCGGCCACCTGGCGTTGGAGCATTGAGGAAGGCATGTTGAACACCACCCCGTCATTTTCGGCGGAGCGCCAGTTTGAATTCCGCGACGCGGACTTCTCCCGGGTGCGTAGCATGATCTATGCGCGCGCCGGTATTTCGCTGGGCGCACACAAGCGTGAAATGGTGTACAGCCGCCTCGCGCGGCGCCTGCGCGCGCTGGGCAAGATGGACTTCAGCAGTTATCTCGACGAGCTCGAGAACCAGCCCTCAGCCGCCGAGTGGGAAGACTTCGTCAACGCGCTCACGACCAACCTGACCGCGTTCTTTCGCGAGTCGCATCACTTCCCGATCCTGGCGGATTTCGCCAAGACACGGGGCGGACCCGTGTCGGTCTGGTGCTGCGCGGCGTCCACGGGCGAAGAGCCGTACTCCATCGCGATCACGCTGACCGAAGCCCTGGGTGGCCGCGCGAGCAACAGCAAGGTCTACTCGACCGATATCGATACCAACTGCCTGAACAAGGCGCGTGCCGGCGTGTACACCTGGGACCGCGTGGCCAAGATGGACGAGGCGCGGCTCAAGCGCTTCTTCCTGCGCGGCCGTGCCGATAACGAAGGCCAGGTGAAGGTGCGGCCCGAGATCGCGCAGATGGTGCAGTTCGAGACGCTGAACCTGCTGGCACCCTCGTGGCCCGTGAGCGAGAAGTTCGATGCGATCTTCTGCCGCAACGTGATGATCTATTTCGACAAGCCGACGCAGGCCAAGATCCTGCGGCGCTTCGTTCCGCTGCTCAAGCCCGGCGGCCTGCTGTTTGCCGGTCACTCGGAGAATTTCACGTACATCAGCCAGGATTTCCGCCTGCGCGGCCAGACCGTGTATGAGTGCGTGAGCCAGGATTGAACGACCAACGTCAGGAAGCGGCCCGGATGAAGGGGCCTAGACCATGAAGAAAATCAGAGTACTTTGCGTTGATGATTCCGCCCTGGTGCGGGGCCTGATGACCGAGATCATCAACAGCCATGCCGACATGGAAGTCGTGGCGACCGCGCCCGATCCGCTGGTCGCGCGCGAACTGATCAAACAGCACAATCCGGACGTGCTGACGCTGGACGTCGAAATGCCGCGCATGGACGGCCTCGATTTTCTCGAGAAACTGATGCGCCTGCGTCCGATGCCGGTCGTGATGGTGTCGTCGCTGACCGAACGGGGTGGCGAGATCACCCTGCGCGCGCTCGAGCTGGGCGCGATCGATTTCGTGACCAAGCCCAAGCTGGGCATCCGCGATGGCCTGCTCGATTATTCGGAACTGATCGCCGACAAGATCCGCGCGGCCTCGCGCGCCCGCCTGCGTGCCCCGGCACCGGCCGCCGCCGGCACCCCCGCGCCGGTGCGTCTGCGCAGCCCCTTCGCCAGCTCGGAGAAGCTGGTCATCATCGGCTCGTCCACGGGCGGGACCGAGGCCATCCGCGAGGTGTTGCAGCCACTGCCGCCCGACAGCCCGGCCATCCTGATCACGCAGCATATGCCCGCGGGCTTCACGCGATCGTTCGCCCAGCGCCTGGATGCGTTGTGCGCGGTGACGGTGCGTGAAGCCGTCCATGGTGAACGGGTGCTGCCCGGCCACGTGTACCTCGCGCCCGGTGGCGAACAGCATATGAAGCTGGGCCGCAGTGGTGCAAACTACGTGATCGAGCTGGAGACGGGTGACCCGGTCAACCGCCACCGTCCTTCGGTCGATGTGCTTTTCAATTCGGCGGCCGTGGCCGCCGGCCGCAACGCCATCGGCGTCATCCTGACCGGCATGGGCAAGGACGGCGCCGCGGGCATGCTGGCCATGCGTCGTGCCGGCGCCCACACGCTGGCCCAGGACGAAGCCAGCTGCGTGGTGTTCGGCATGCCGCGCGAAGCCATTGCGATCGGCGCCGCCGACGAAGTGGTGTCGCTCGGCGATATGAGTGAACGGATCCTGTTGCGTGTGGGCGATCGAGGCCACCGCGTCTGACCGTGGCGCACCGCGACCACGGCTTTGAGCGAATTTTTTTGGAGTGTTAGATGGTAGACAAGGGACTCAAGATTCTCGTGGTGGATGACTTCCCCACGATGCGCCGTATCATCCGCAACCTGCTCAAGGAGCTGGGTTTCGAGAACGTCGATGAGGCGGAAGACGGCCAGATGGGCCTGGACAAGCTGCGCAACGGCGGCTTCCAGTTCGTCGTGTCCGACTGGAACATGCCCAACCTCGACGGCCTGGAAATGCTCAAGCAGATCCGTGCCGAGCCCAGCCTGGCCTCGCTGCCCGTGCTGATGGTGACGGCCGAAGCCAAGAAGGAAAACATCGTCGCGGCGGCTCAGGCTGGCGCCAACGGCTATGTGGTGAAGCCTTTCACGGCGGCGACGCTGGAAGAAAAGCTCAACAAGATCTTCGAGAAAATCGGCGGCTGAGGTAAGGCATCATGAACGCGACGGACACCGGTACAGGTACTCAGGCCGAATCGGGCGATCTGATCCATCGGATCGCCTCGCTCACGCGGATGCTGCGCGACAGCATGCGCGAACTCGGCCTCGATCAGGCCATCAAGGATGCCGCTCAGGCGATTCCGGATGCACGCGACCGGCTGCGCTATGTCGCGCAGATGACGGAGCAGGCGGCCAACCGCGTGCTCAACGCCACGGAAGCAGCCGGCCCCGTGCAAGACGGCATGTCGCGCACGGCGCGCGAGCTCGATACCCGCTGGCAACAGTGGTATGACCAGCCGCTGGACGTGCCCGAGGCGCGCAGCCTGGTGCAGGACACGCGCGCCTTCCTGGGCGAGGTGCCCGAGCACGCGCAGTTCACGCAGAACAAGCTCATGGAAATCGTGATGGCTCAGGATTTCCAGGATCTCACCGGTCAGGTCATCATGCGCATGATGGACGTGGTCGGCGCGATCGAGCGTGAACTGCTGCAGGTGCTGCTCGATAGCGTGCCGCAAGAGCGCCGTGACGAGGCCAACAGCCTGTTGAACGGTCCGCAGGTCAATCCCACCGGCAAGGCCGATGTGGTGACCAGCCAGGACCAGGTCGACGATCTGCTGGCCAGCCTGGGCTTCTGATCGAACCTCTGCGTTGCAAAGCGCGCGCCTGACCGTTGTCCCGCGGTCCGGCGCGCGCTTTTTCGTCCTGACGCCGCGTGTCCGGCGGGACGTACTTTCCCTAAGAGCCAGACCGTGGGCGCACGGCTAGACTTGCTGTAACAAAAAAACAAATAACAGACGCAGCATTACGAATGCCGCCGGCCCCCGCGGGGCGGGCGCCCCAGTCGTCCGACAGAGCCGGCGGGGCAGGGCACAGGGAGGAGTCATGGCTAGTCGCACCGTCCGCGTAGGCGGTCTCTGGCGTTTGCTGCGCCGTCTCAATCGCGGTCAGGCCACCCTGGCGCAACGCGCCTGGTCGCTGAGTCCCGCGTCGTGGCCGCTATACCGTTTTCTGGGTCAGATCCGCACCCGCATCATCACGGTGCGGCAAGCCAGCATCGACATCGCGCTCAATACCGCGCGCACGCAGTTCCAGGCCGGCCAGTGCGCCGGACTCACGCGCGAGCAGGCGGGCGCGGCCGAGGCGCTGGCCGCGAGCTCCAGCCAGATCGCCGGGCTCTCGGCCACCACATCGAGCCATGCGCGCGAGATCGCCCAGGTCTGTGGCGACAACCTGCATACCGCGCGCCAGGCCCAGGCGGCGCTGCAAGAGGTGCACGAACGCATCGAGCGCATGAGCGCGCATATGGCCGAGTTCGGCGCGACCGTCGCGCAGCTGACCGAACGGGCGCGCTCGGTCAGCGACATCAGCCGGCTCATCAAAGACATCGCGCTGCAGACGCAACTGCTGGCGTTGAACGCGGGCGTGGAAGCGGCGCGAGCGGGCGACGCGGGGCGCGGTTTTGCCGTGGTGGCCACCGAAGTCGGGCGCCTGGCCGAGCGCGTGAACGCGGCCACCGGCGAGATCGGCCGTCACACGGGCGAGATGCTCGAACTGGTGGAAACCACCGAGGGGCGCACCGGCACGCTGGCCGCCGATGTCGAGGTCTGCGACGGCCGCCTGGCCGGTACCCGCCGCGACTTCGATGGTTTCGTGCGTGATTTCGATGGCATGAACCGCCAGGTCACCGAGGTGGTCGGGGCGATCGACGAGGTCGACCAGACCAACCAGGCCATGAGCGCCGAAGTGGCCCGGGTGGCGGCGCTGGCAAGCGATGTGCAGGCGCGCGTCGCGGCCATCTCGGGTGAGGTCGACCGGATCCGCAACCAGACGGAGGGCGTGCAGGAGGTCCTGGCCGGCATGCGCACCGGCAATACCGCGTTCGATCTGCTCAACGAGGCCGTGCTAGCGTTTCGCGACGAGGCGGCCGCGCTGCTGAGCGCGGCGCGGGCGCGCGGGCTCGACGTGTTCGACCGCGATTATCGTCGCATCGCCGCCAGCGATCCGCCGCGCTTTCATACCTCCTACGATCAGGTCATCGACGCGGCGCTCACCCGCTTGCTCGATCGCGTGCTGGACGCCATCCCGGGGGGCAGCTACGCGCTGATCGTGGACGCGCGCGGCTATGCCCCCGCGCATAACAGCCGCTACTCCCATCCGCCTTGTGGCGATCCTGCCGTGGACACGGCGCGCTCGCGCAACAAGCGCATCTTCAGCGATCCGGTAGGCGCGCGGCTGGCCGCCAATACCGGCAGTCTGTTGTTCCAGACCTACCCGCGCGACACGGGCGAGATCGTCAACGATGTGTCGATGCCGCTGTACCTGGGCCCGGAGCATTGGGGCGCCGTGCGGATCGGGCTGGATTTCGCGCGCTTTCGCGAGGTGGTGGAGTCGGGCGCGGCGAGCGCGGCGCCGGCCTGGGTACCCGCCTGAGGCCCGCGGCTGGCGCGTACGGCGGGCGGGTTCCGCCGCCCCGCAAGGCCGGCGGCGCGACGGTCGGCGCGGCACGTCAGCGGCCGCTTTGGGACGGCGTTTGCACCCGGGCGGGAGGCAGTCCGCTGTGACGGTTACGTTTGTGCCGGGACTACCGGGCAGCCCCGCGGGCCCGGGGCCGGCAGGGGCCGCGCCAGGGCCTGACGGCGCGGGCGGGCGAGGGGATCGGAATAACGCCGATTTCCCCCCTTTTCTTGGGTGATCGCGGCCAGGCGGCTGCGCCTAGAATCTCGGCGGGCGGCTCACAACCTCCAGATTGTGAACCGCGAACCTACCGCTGCTGATGGCCGAAGAAAGCGACCTCGAAAAAACAGAATCTGCCTCACCTCGGCGCCTGGAAAAGGCGCGCGAGGAGGGGCAGATCGCGCGTTCGCGCGAGCTGGGCACGTTTCTGCTGCTCGCCGTGGGCGCGGCCGCCCTGTGGATGACGGGCGGAATGCTGTATCGCGGCCTGTCGGGCGTGATGCAGGGCGGCCTGGCGTTCGACCAGCGCATCGCGCGCGACACGACCGTGATGGTCAACCTGGCGGTCGACGGCTTCGGGCAGGCGCTGCTCGTGCTGCTGCCGGTGTTCGGTGCGCTCGCCGTCACGGCCGTGCTGGCCAGCGTGGCGCTGGGCGGACTGGTGTTCTCGACCAAGCCGCTGGAGTTCAAAGCCAGCAAGCTCAATCCGCTGTCCGGCATCAAGCGCATGTTTTCGTCGCAGACGCTGGTCGAACTGGTCAAGGCGATGGGCAAGGCGCTGCTCGTGGGTGGCGCGGCAGCCTGGGTGATCTGGCATTACCAGCCGCAGATGATGAGCCTGATGCATGTGGCACCGTCGGCGGCGCTGGTGACCGCGCTCAAGCTGGTCGCGATCTGCTGCGCGGTGATCATTTCGTCGCTGTTCGTGATTGTGCTGATCGACGTGCCCTGGCAGATCTTTTCGCACCTGAAAAAGCTGCGGATGTCGAAGGAAGACGTCAGGCAGGAACACAAAGAGTCGGAAGGCGATCCGCACGTGAAGGCGCGCATCCGCCAGCAGCAGCGTGCCGCGGCGCGCCGCCGCATGATGTCGGAAGTGCCCAAGGCGGACGTGATCGTGACGAACCCGACGCACTACGCAGTGGCGCTGGTCTACAACGAAAAAGAACTGGCCGCGCCGCGCGTGGTGGCCAAGGGCACCGGCCTCATCGCGGCCAAGATCCGCGAAATCGGCGCCGAACACCGTATTCCCATGCTGGAGGCGCCGCCCTTGGCGCGTGCCTTGCATCAACACGTCGAGCTGGGACAGGAAATCCCCTCGGCACTTTACACCGCGGTAGCCGAAGTGCTGGCGTGGGTTTTCCAGTTGCGCAGCTGGCGCGCCGGCTGGGGCACGCATCCGGAGGCGCCGGGCGCCCTGGCCGTGCCGGCCGAACTGGACCCACTCGCTCGTACCGCACAAGGAGCTTGATCGATGGGCGGATTTCTCACGCTCTTTAAATCCCAAGGACTGGCCAATGCGCGCCTCCTGGCCGGACCCATCCTGATCGTGATGGTGCTGGGCATGATGGTGCTGCCGCTGCCCACGTTCCTGCTGGATTTGCTGTTCACGTTCAACATCGCGCTGTCCATCATGATTCTGTTGGTGGCGATGTTCACCAAGAAGCCGCTGGACTTCGCCGCGTTCCCGTCGGTCTTGCTGTTCGCCACGCTGCTGCGCCTGTCGCTGAACGTGGCCTCGACCCGCGTCGTGCTGCTCAACGGCCACCAGGGCCCGGACGCAGCAGGCAAGGTGATCGAAGCGTTCGGCCACTTCCTGGTCGGTGGGAACTTCGCGGTCGGTATCATCATTTTCGTGATCCTGACCATCATCAACTTCATCGTGATCACGAAGGGTGCCGGCCGTATCGCGGAAGTCGGCGCGCGCTTCTCGCTGGACGCGATGCCCGGCAAGCAGATGGCGATCGACGCCGACCTGAACGCCGGCCTGATCGGCGAAGAGGAAGCCCGCCGCCGCCGCGCCGAAGTGGCGCAGGAATCGGACTTCTACGGCTCGATGGACGGCGCCAGCAAGTTCGTGCGCGGTGACGCCGTCGCCGGCCTGCTGATCATGGTCATCAACGTCATCGGTGGCCTGATCGTGGGCGTGGCGCAGCACGACATGTCGATGGGCGATGCCGGTCGCGTCTACACGCTGCTCACCATCGGTGACGGCCTGGTCGCGCAGATTCCCGCGCTGGTGATCTCCACCGCTGCCGGTGTGGTCGTGTCGCGCGTGTCGACCGACCAGGACGTTGGCCAGCAGATCCTGGGCCAGCTGTTCTCGAATCCCAATGTGCTGTTCCTCACGGCCGCGATCGTCGGCATCATGGGCCTGATCCCCAACATGCCGCACCTGGCCTTCCTGACGCTGGCCGCGATGCTGGGCGGTGGTGGGTACATGATGATCAAGCGCCGCGCGCAGGCGGAGGCCGAGTCGGCCGAGCCCAAGGCCGAGGCGCAGCAACAGGCACAGGCAGCCGCGGCCGAGGCCAGTTGGGAAGACGTGTCGATGGTGGATCAGCTCGGGCTGGAAGTGGGCTACCGGCTGATCCCGCTGGTGGACCACGCCCAGAACGGCGAGCTGCTGCATCGCATCCGCAGCCTGCGCAAGAAGTTCGCGCAAGACGTGGGCTTCCTGCCGCCCGTCGTGCATATCCGCGACAACCTCGAGCTCAAGCCCAATGATTACCGCATCCTGCTGTCGGGCGTGGAGATCGGCCATGGCGTGGCGATGCCCGGCCAATGGCTGGCCATCGACCCGGGCGGTGTCACGATCCAGGTCAAGGGCTCGCCCACGACCGACCCGGCCTTCGGTTTGCCCGCGCTCTGGATCGACAACGGCCAGCGCGACCAGGCCCAGGTGGCGGGCTACACGGTGGTGGACGCCAGCACCGTGGTGGCGACCCACCTCAATCACCTGATGCACCGCCACGGCGCCAATCTGCTGGGCCGCCAGGAAGTGCAGCAGCTGCTGGACCGCGTGGGCCGCGATTCGCCCAAGCTGGTCGAAGATCTCGTGCCCAAGACGCTGTCGCTCACCTCGCTGCAGAAGGTCCTGCAAGGCCTGCTGTCCGAGGAAGTTCCGATCCGCGACATGCGCACCATCATCGATACGCTGTCCGAACACGCCCCGCGTCTCACCGCACTGGCCGCCAACAGCGGTGGCCAACCCGATGTGCAGGAGCTCATCGCGCTCACGCGCCGTTCGCTCGGCCGTGCCATCACGCAGCAATGGTTCCCGGGTGAGGGCGAGTTGCGCGTGATCGGTCTGGACGTGCGCCTGGAGCGCGTGTTGTCACAGGCCATGATGACCAGCGGCGGCCTGGAGCCCGGCCTGGCGGAAACGCTGCTGCGCGAGACCGAACAGGCGCTGCAGCGCCAGGAGTCGCAGGGCAACGCACCCGTGCTGCTCGTGTCGCCGCCCCTGCGTGCCCCGCTTTCGCGCTTCCTGCGGCATCACCTGCCGCAGCTGGGCGTGCTTTCCAATGCAGAAATTCCCGATGAGCGCGTGGTCCGCGTGACCGCGCTGATCGGAGGTAATGGCGAATGAAACTGAGCCGGTTTGTCGGACCCAACACCCGTGATGTGCTGCGCATGGTGCGCGATGCGCTGGGCGAAGATGCCCTGATCGTGTCGAACCGTCGTGTCGATGGGGGTATCGAGATCATCGCGACCGTGGAGTCGGATGTCGAAGATGCCCTCCACGATGCCGCGCCCGAGACCTCCCGCGGCGGCGCGCGCCCCGCGGCGGCACCCTTGCAGCCGCCCGCCGCGCCCGCATACCGGGAAGCCGCGACCGCGCCCCAATCCGTGCCTGTGCCCGCGCCTCGTCCCGCCGCGCCGGCTTATGGTCATGCCGCCGCCTACGCCGCGGCGTCGCCGATGCCTGTGCCAGTGCCGGTGCCCGCGCCCGCCGCGCGGTTTGGCGCCGGGCCCGGCGCGGCCCACCTGCCCATGTCGGCGCGCACCTCGGTGAGCGCCATGGCGGCGACCTACGGCGCCACCTACGAATCCACGTCTGCAAGTGCGCCCGAGCTCGACGAGCCCGCGGCGCCCGTGGCCGAAGCCCCTGTTCAGGCGCCCGCGCCGCGTCCCGCCCCGATGCAAGAGCCGCGGGCGGCCGATGCCATCGCGCGTCCGCCGGCGGATGCCGGCCATGGCGCTGTCGCTGACGGCGCGGACCTCGATGACGGGTTCGACGCGGGCATCGCCCCGGTGGCACGTGCTGTCGTCGACGCCGAGCCCGCGCAGCGGGGATTGCATGAAACGCCGCGCGCCGCGGCGCGCGATGTCGAGGATGTCGAAGATCTGGACTCGGTCGATGCGCCGCTGCCCGTGGCGTCCGCCGCGTCGATGGCGCGTCGTCCCGACGCGCCCATACCGGGCAACGCGGGCCTGCCGGGCCTGCCGATGCACGCCGCGCTGGGCGCCGAGCCCAGCGTGCAGGCCGCGATCGACGCGCTGCGCGGCGCGCTCGAGTCGCGCATGGACGGCATGCTGTGGGGCAATCGCGCGCAGACGCGCGAGCCGGTCAATGCCGGGCTCTTCCGCACCCTGCTCGAGGCGGGCTTTTCGATGCCGCTGGTGCGCGCCTTGCTCGAGCGCCTGCCCGAGCACCTGGATGCGCGCCAGGCCATGGCCTGGGCCCGCAACGAGCTGGTCACCCATTTGCCCGTGTTGCGTGCCGAAGAAGATTTCTTCTCGGGTGGCGGTGTGTATGCGCTGGTGGGCCCGACCGGTGTGGGCAAGACCACCACGCTCGCCAAGCTGGCGGCGCGTTGCGTCGCCCGCGAAGGCCGTGACCAGGTCGCCATGCTCACCACCGACAACTTCCGGATCGGCGCGCTCGAACAGCTCCAGATCTATGGCCGCCTCATGGGCGTGCCGGCCGATTCGGTCCGCGACGCGGCCGAGCTGCGTAGCACGCTGGCGCGACTGGGCAATCGCAAGATCATCCTGATCGACACCACCGGCATCAGCCAGCGGGATCGCAACGTGGCCGAGCAGGCGGCGCTGCTGACCAACGCGGGCCAGCCGGTGCGCCGCCTGCTGGTGCTCAACGCGGCCAGTCAGGGCGATACGCTGGACGAAGTCGCGCATGCCTATCGCAACGGCGTGGGCGAGGACGTGGTCGGCTGCATCATCACCAAGCTCGACGAAGCCTCGCGCCTGGCGCCGGCGCTCGATACCGCGATTCGTCATCGCCTGCCGATCCACTACGTTTCGCAGGGCCAGCGCGTGCCCGAGCACCTGGACCTGGCCGACCGCAGCACGCTCGTCGATGCGGCCCTGGCCACGCTGAACAAGACCCGCGCGCTGTACGCGCCCAGCGAGGCCGATCTGGCTGCGTTGTGGAATGCCAGCAGCACGCAGTCCGAGCGCGATCCGCTGGCGCGCCGCCGCCTGTTGGCCGCCGCCATGCGCCGGCCCGTCAGCGCGGGAGAGCCCGACGGCGAGCTCGAGCAGGCGTTGGGCTGGCTCGCGGCCGATCCGGCCTGCGCGCATGCCCGGGCCGCCTGGCGCGTGCGCAGCGGCGCGGCCGACGACGGCACGGCGGCGACCGACGATACCGACGCGCGGCAGCGCGCCCAGAGCGAAGCCATGCTCGCGATGGTCCGGCGCGAATTCCCGGCCACCTGCCAGCGCTACGTACTCGCGCTGCACGGCAAGGCCACGCTCAAAGGCAACGGTCTGCCGGGCGGCGTGGCGCATGCCACGTTCCTCATGAGCGACCGTGGCGCGGCGCTCGCCGCACCGGTGCAGCAGCTGATGCTGCCGCACGGCGCGCTGGCGACCCATGTGCCGGGTTCGGCGGTGTTGCCGGTCAATGCGGCCGACGCGCTGCTGTCGCGTGCCGAATACCTGGCGCAGGCGCTGGGCAATCTGCCGCACGTGCACCTCTTCGATATGGGCACGACGGCACTGTCGCTCGCGTTGAGCGCCGAAGGGCATCTGTGGCTCGCCCGCAGCCCGGGTGCGCTGCGTATCCTGCATGAAGACTGCCCGACCACGCTGCACGCGATTTCGCGCCAGCTGGGTTATCTGCCGGCCGGCCCGGTCCCGGGGCAACCCGAGAACGCATTGTGGGCCTGCGGCACCGAGATCGGCTTGTCGCAGCGCGGCAAAGAGGGTGGCCGCCTGCGCATGATCTGCGCGCGCATCGTCGACATGCGCAGCGGCAAGGTCCTGTCGCAGTATTACGGGTTGACCAACCTGAGCACCGGGCAGGCCGACGCGGCCACGATCGCCCGCTGGCTGGTTCAGCAGGAACAGGCCAAGGCCGCGTTCCGCTATCTGCCGCATGCCTGGTCGGCGCTGCCGGCCGTGCATACGGCCGACGGCCTGGCGGCCCAGGCCTTGCTCGCGGGACAGGTCGCCGCCGCCTGCTGGCAGCTCGCGCATACCGAGTCGGCCCAGATGGTGCGGGGCCCCTTGGCGGGGCTGGTGAGTCCGGACGAGCGCAAACTGCCGGGCAAGCTGCTGCCCGTGGCCTTGCTCAAGATGTTCGCGATGCTCGAGATGGTGGACTGAGGGCGGCAGAGGTCGTTGTCGCCAACAAAAAGGCCACATGGAAACATGTGGCCTTTTGCCTGGTGTGCCGCTAGCCGCGCGCCGGATTCCAGTGAATCAGGTCGCGACGATGCTGCGGGCGCCGCCCGAGGAGGTGCCGTAGCCGGCGCGCTTGCCGCGGCCCTGGGCATCGTAGGTCGTGCTGTTGGAGCCGCCGAGCTGGCGCAGCATCTCGAGCGATTGGGTGGTCGAGCGCAGGTTCACTTCGATCAGCGCGCCATTGCGGGCGTTCCGGTCGCGCGCCTCTTGCGCATGGACCTGCAGCGATTCCCAGATCGGGCTCAGCTCGGGGTGCATGGCGACCGCGGCTTCGGTGCCGCCATGGCCGGTGCTCAGGCCCAGGGCCAGGAGCAGGGCGTCGCGCTGCTGGCTCAGGAGCACGAGCTTCTCGGCCAGGCCTTCTTTTTGTTGCGTGGCCAGATGCAGGGCCTCGTGGGCCTTGCGGTCGACCAGTGCTTCGGCTTCCGTGTCGAGGGCGGACAGGAATTCAACCACCAGGGCGGTTTCGCGTTCGAGACAGGTCTTGAGCTGATCAGCGTAGTTCATGGGTCGGGCGCGTGGGCGCGGGACGGATTACTTGAGCAATTCCTTGGCGCTGGCAATCAGGCTGTCGGCGATGCGGGTGGGGTCGATCGTGAGTTGGCCGGAGGCGATGGCGGCGCGGATCGCGGCGACACGCTCGACATTGATGTCGTTGCTGCCGTCCTGCAGGGCCAGCAGCTGGCGCGATGCGCTGCTCAGCGCGACCTGGGAGCTGCCTGCGCTGCCTTCCTTGCCCGAGCCATAGGCCTGCGCCAGCCCGGACTCATTGCGGCTGACGGTGTTGGGGGTAACGGCGCGGGTAGCGGACGGGCTGATCTTCAATTTGTTCTCCACTGGGCAGGTCGTGCGTCGCGGTGCATGGGCGGCGCTGCCGGGTTATGCCTCTGTAACGACACGGAAATGGGGAACTTTAGCCCGGGCCGGTAAAGGTGATGTGTCATATGTAACACATTTCAGAGCTGGACTTCCACCATGCCGGCGCTTCTGACCACGCCGCTCACAATTTGCCCCGATGTGGTGCGCACCTGGACCATCGCGCCGGGCGCGGCGTCATCGAGCGCCTGGCCTTCGCTGGAGATGACGAAGCCGGCGCCCCGTGCCGTGATGCGGACGACCTGACCGCGGCTGACCGAGGCAGCGCTGCGCAGGGAATTGCCCCGAATGGCTTGGCCGGCGCCGATGCGCCGGGTGGCCTGCATGCCGATGATCGCGTTGATATCGGTGATCGCGCCGTGCGGCAGCGAGACCAGGTCGGCTTCACGCGTCGTGACATCGTCGGGGTGGATGGCGGCGCCGGCGCCGATCTGGCGCGCCGCCACGAAGTATTCGCCGGGGACGCTCACGGTCGCCTGGACATAGGTGGTCCAGGTCTGGGGGGCATTGCAGCGCACGGTGACCGTCATGCGGGCGCGCACCCGCATGCCCGAGGGCAGGAACGGGACGAGGCTGTCGCAGGGGGCCAGGCGCTCGGTTTTGACCGGATCGAGCGTGATGGTGGGTGCGCCACCCAGATCGGCAAGCTGCCCGAGAAGAAAGCCGCGCGCGACCTGCGCCACCGCCTCGGCATCCTGGTGCGCCGTTGTGCCCTGCGCCATCACAGGCGCCGCGCAGGCTGCGAGCGCGCCGGCCCAGAGGGCGAAGGCGGCGCGGCGGGCCAACGAGGGGCGCGGTCGGGAAGGCAGGGCGGTGTTCATGGAACATGATTGTAGAAGTGTGCCTGCCTTCGCAAGATTGGAATTGCGTTGGAATTATTGGGTTATTTACCTGATTGTGTTGCCGGCCCGGCCCCTAAGATGCCGTCATGCGTAAAAAAGCCCTGGCCTCGTCTGGCCGGGCGCCGCGCGGGTCTGATGCCTCTCAGTGAGGCGTCCCCGTACGGAGCGCGACTGGATCAACTCTCAGGCAACAAGGGCACCCATGCTAGACCGGCTCAACCAGGATTTTCGCTTCTTCCAACAGGCGATCTCCCTGCGCGCGCAACGCCAGGAAGTGCTGTCGTCGAATATTGCCAATGCCGACACGCCTAACTACAAAGCGCGTGACTTCGATTTCAAGGCGGCGATGGAAGGCGCGCTGGACAACCGCAACATGCGTCTGCCCGACACCAGCCTGGCACTGACCTCGGCGCGTCACATTCCCGCGCAGGCCCAGTCGCCCGCCGGTGCCACCGAGCTGCAGTTCCGCCTGCCGTACCAGGCCAGCCTGGATGGAAACACCGTGGACATGGACAACGAGCGCGTCCGGTTCGCCGAGAACACCTTGCATTACCAGAGCACGCTGCAAGTGCTGAGCGGCCGCATCCGCTCGCTGCAGTCTGCCATTTCGGAATAAGTGCCGCCGGTCCGCCGTGTGGCTTAGAGGGAGCTTGCCCGTATGTCTTTGTTGAGCATTTTCGATATCGCCGGTTCCGCGCTTTCGGCGCAATCGCAGCGCATGAACGTGTCGGCCAGCAACATGGCCAACGCGGACAGCCTCTCCGGTCCCGATGGCCTGCCTTATCGCGCCCGCCAGGTCGTGTTCCAGGTGAATCCGCCCGCCGGCCAACGCTTCGGCGAAGAGATCGGTGGCGTGAAGGTCGCCGGCGTGGTCCAGGACCAGTCGCCGTTCAAGCTGGTCTATGACCCCAATCACCCGATGGCCAACCAGGACGGCTATGTGCAAATGCCCAACGTCGACCCCGTGGCCGAGACGGTCAACATGATTGCCGCTTCGCGTTCCTATCAGGCCAACGTCGAAGTGCTGAATACCGCCAAGCAACTGATGGCCAAGACCCTGACCATTGGTCAGAACTGAGCCGGGAGCACACGATGACCACGGTCGATTCCAACACCACCACTACCGGCGCCGCGCTGGCCAAGCTCGGCGCGGGCAGCTCCGGTGCGGCCCAGAGCATCCAGGATCAGTTCCTGACGCTGCTGGTGACGCAATTGAAGAACCAGGATCCGCTGAATCCCATGGAGAACGCCGAGCTCACCTCGCAGCTCGCGCAGATTTCCACGGTGGAAGGCATCAACAACCTGCGCAACACGATGCTGGCCATCAGCGGCCAGATCGATGTGTCGCAATCGATGAGCGCCGCCGCGCTGATCGGCAAGGGCGTCATGGTGCCGGGCTCGAAGATCGCCCTGGGCACCAACCCGGTCGACAGCACGCAGCGCGAAGCCACGCCGTATGGTCTGGACCTGCAGGCGGGCGCCGCCAACGTCACCGTCAAGATTCTCGATGGCGCGGGCGCCGTGGTGCGCACCGTGGAACTGGGTGCGATGGAAGCCGGCGTCTATACCTATTCGTGGGATGGCATGAACGACGGCGGCGCACCGCTGGCCGACGGCAAGTACACCGTGAATGTGTCGGCGCTGGATGCCGATGGCAAGACCGTCAAGGCCGAGGCGTTGACCTACGGCGAAGTCAAGAGCGTTGCGTACTCGACCGAAGGTCTGCGTCTCGATCTGGGCCTGAATGGCCAGGTCAGCATGCTGGACATTCGCAAGATTTTGGGCACCTGAAACGACAGGCAAGACATGCCGCGTTTTGGTGCGGCGCTTTCTACAACTTTGAGAGCTACAGGATAAATCATGGGTTTCGGACAAGGATTGAGCGGCTTGAATGCCGCCTCGCAAAACCTCGACGTCATTGGCAACAACATCGCCAACTCGGGCACCGTCGGCTTCAAGTCGGGCTCGGCCTCGTTCGCGGACGTCTACGCCAGCTCGCGCGTCGGTCTGGGCGTGAAAGTCTCGGCCATCAACCAGCGCTTCACGGTCGGCAACATCTCGACCACGGGCGGCGAATACGACATCGCCATCGACGGCGCCAAGGGCTTCTTCCGCCTGCTCGATCCGAGCGGTGCCGTGTTCTATTCGCGTAACGGCGAATTCGGCATCGATCGCGACTTCCGCATCGTGAATGCACAAGGCTTCCAGCTGACCGGCTACCCGCCGGGTGGTGTGGGCGCGGCCCCCGTGGGCCTGACGCTGCCGCAGGGCAACATCGCCCCGCGCGCCACCGACGCCATGACCGTCCAGACCAACCTGGACGCCAACGCGCCGGTGATCCCCGCCGCGCCGGTGTTCAACGCGGCCGACGATTCCACCTACACGACCTCCGTGCCGTACACGGTGTACGACTCGCTGGGCAATTCGCACCAGATGACGCAGTACTTCGTGAAGCGCGCCGCCGTTGCCGGTGAAAGCGTGTACGACGTGTACTACCAACTGGACGGACAGCCCATGACCGTGGGTGCCGGCGCCGCCGCCAACGCCACCTTCACGTTCAGCAGCGCCGGCGTGATGACCGGCACGACGCCCGCCGACATGACGATCAACTACGCGACCCCGGGCGGTGTCACGTCGCCGGCCGCGCCGCTGGCGATCACGCTGAACTATGCCGGTACCACGCAGTTCGGCAGCGACTTCAACCCGAAGATGACCCAGACCGGCTACGCCAGCGGTGAGTTCTCGGGCATCACGATCGGCAAGGACGGCAGCCTCGAAGCCAAGTACACCAACGGCGAATCGCAGGTCATCGGCACGATCGCGCTGGCCAACTTCAACAACGTGCAGGGCCTGCAGCCCGTGGGCAACAACGCCTGGGCCGAAACCGCCGAATCCGGCCAGGCCGTGCTCGGCCAGCCGGGCACCAACGGCCTGGCTACGCTGGCCGGCCAGGCGCTCGAAGCCTCAAACGTCGACATGAGCAAAGAACTGGTCAACATGATCATTGCCCAGCGCACCTACCAGGCCAACGCCCAGACCATCAAGACGCAGGACGAAGTCATGCAAGTCTTGATGAACATGCGCTAAGCGACGGTAACGGAAGCACGCCATGGATCGCATTGTCTTTACCGCCATGAACGGCGCCACGCGGATTACGGAGCATCAAGCCGCGATCAGCAACAACCTGGCGAACGTCAACACGCCGGGATTCCGCGAGCAGATCTCGATGCTGCGTTCGGTCCCCATGACCGACGGCACCTCGCTGCCCACGCGGGTCTCGACCGTGGCGACCACGCCGGGTTCGAAATTCACGCTGGGCGACGTGCAGACCACCGGCCGCGACCTCGACGTCGCGCTGGCGGGGCAGGGCTGGCTGGCGATCCAGACGCCGCAAGGCGAGGCCTACACCCGTGCCGGCAACCTGACGGTCGGCATCAATGGCGTGCTGCAGACGGCCAACGGCGTGCCCGTGCTGTCGGATCAGAACGGCATCATCGATATCCCGGATCAGGCCTCGCTGACGATTGCGTCGGACGGCACGATCACGGGTATCGGCGCGGGCGATCCGCCTAACAACATCCTGAACCTGGGCCGGATCAAGCTCGTCAACCCGCCTGAGCAGCAGCTGGTGCGCGGCGATGACGGCCTGTTCCGCCTCACCGCGCAGGCCAATGGCCAGCCGGCGGGCCCGCTGCCCGCGGATCCGGCGCTGCGCGTGTTGTCGGGCGTGCTGGAAAACAGCAACGTGAGCGCCGCCGGTGCGATGGTCGGCATGATCGACAACGCACGCCGCTACGAAATGCAGATGCAGGTCATCACGGAAGCCAACCGCAACGCGGAACGCGCCAACAGCATTCTGTCGGCGACCAGCTGACCTTTTCAAATCGCTTAGCAAGGTGCGCGCCGCCGCGGCGCGCCAGGAGTTCTCATCATGATGCGTTCGCTGTGGATTTCCAAGACGGGCCTCGAGGGTCAACAGACCTCGATGGACGTTATTTCCAATAACCTGGCCAACGTCCAGACCAACGGCTTCAAGCGCGGCCGTGCCGTGTTCCAGGATCTGATGTATCAGACCCTGCGCCAGCCGGGCGCCCAGGTGGGCGATGCCAACCAGCTCCCCTCGGGCCTGCAACTGGGTACCGGTGCGCGCGTTGCCGCCACCGAGCGGATCCACACGCAGGGCAACATGAACAACACCGGCGCCGAGATGGATGTCGCCATCATGGGCCGGGGCTTTCTGCAGGTCGAGCTGCCCGATGGCACGCAGGCCTACACGCGTGATGGCGCGCTGCAGGTCGACCAGAACGGCCAGCTCACCACGGTGAGCGGCTACGTGATCCAGCCGCCGATCAATATTCCCGACAACGCGCTGTCGCTGACGATCGGCAAGGACGGCACGGTGTCGATCACCCAGCCGGGCGCCGCCGGCACCAACGTGCAGGTCGGCCAGCTTCAGCTCGCCACCTTCATCAACCCGACCGGTCTGCAGAGCGTGGGTGAAAACCTGTATCTCGAGACCGATTCGTCGGGTCCGGCCAACCTGCTCCAGCCGGGTCTGGATGGCGCAGGCCAAGTGCTGCAAAACTATGTCGAGACGTCCAACGTCAACGTGGCCGAAGAGCTGGTGAACATGATCACCACGCAACGCGCCTACGAAATGAACAGCAAGGCCGTCAAGACTTCGGATGAAATGCTGGCTCGCCTGACGCAACTGTGATGCTGACTCGTGTTCTGCGTGTATTGACCGGTCTGGCGCTGTGCGCCCTGACCGGTTGTGCCATGATCCCGCCCGAGCCCATCGTGCTCGGACCCACGACGGCGCCGCCGCCGGCGCCGGCGCCCGCGGGGCTGCGCCCGAATGGTTCGATCTATCAACCCACTGCCTACGGCAACTATCCTCTCTTCGAGGACCGCCGGCCGCGCAACGTGGGCGATATCGTGACCATCATCGTCGAAGAGCGCACCAATGCGGCCAAGAACGTGGCGACCAACACCAGCCGCACCGGTGCCACGACGTTGGGCATCGCCGCGGCGCCGCGCTTCATGGACGGGGTTATCAACGACAAGCTGAACACCGACATTACCAGCGAGAACACCGCGAACGGCCGTGGCGGCAGCAGCGCCAACAATACGTTCACCGGCACCATCACCACGACGGTGATGGGCGTGTTGCCCAACGGCAACCTGCAGATCGCCGGCGAAAAGCAGATCGCGATCAACCGCGGCAGCGAATACGTGCGCATCTCGGGCGTGGTCGATCCGCGCTCGATCACGGGCACCAACAGCGTCTCGTCGACCCGTGTGGCCGACGCGCGCATCGAATACCGCAGCAAGGGCGTCATGGACGAAGTACAGACCATGGGCTGGCTGCAACGTTTCTTCCTGATGGCTTCGCCGTTCTGATCCCATGACACTTCGCACCACGCTTCTTTCCGTGTTGCGCCTGACGGCGCGGGTCTGCCTGGTGGGCAGCCTGGCGATGGGCGCGGCCCACGCCGAGCGCATCAAGGACCTCGCGACCTTCCAGGGCGTGCGCGGCAACCAGCTGATCGGCTACGGCCTGGTGGTCGGCCTGGACGGCAGCGGCGACCAGGTGCGCCAGACGCCGTTCACGCAACAAAGCCTGACCAACATGCTGTCGCAGCTCGGGATCACCGTGCCGCCCGGCAGCAACATGCAGCTCAAGAACGTGGCCGCGGCCATGGTGACGGCCACCTTGCCCGCGTTCGCGCGGCCCGGCCAGACCATGGACGTGGTCGTCTCCTCGATGGGTAACGCCAAGAGCCTGCGCGGCGGCACGCTGCTCATGACGCCGCTCAAGGGCGCGGACGGCCAGACCTATGCCATCGCCCAGGGCAATATCCTGGTCGGCGGCGCGGGCGCGTCCGCCGGCGGCTCCAGCGTTCAGATCAACCAGCTCAACGGCGGCCGGATCAGTGCCGGCGCCATCATCGAGCGCCCCGTCGCCACTACGTTTGCCGAAGACGGCATGGTCTATCTCGAGATGATGGACACCGATTTCGGCACCACGCAGAACGTGGCCCAGGCGATCAACCGCCAGATGGGGCAAGGCACGGCGACCGTGATGGACGGGCGCGTGGTCGCGCTGCGCGGCCCGCTCGATCCGGTCCAGATGCCCGGCTTCCTGGCCCGCGTCGAGAACATGCAGGTGCAGCGTGCTCCCGCGATGGCCAAGGTCATCATCAATGCCCGCACGGGTTCCGTGGTGATGAACCGTACCGTGATGATCGAAGAGGCTGCCGTGGCGCACGGCAATCTGTCGGTGGTGATCAATCAGCAGAACCAGGTCTTCCAGCCCGACACGCCGTTCACGCAGGGTCAGACCGTGGTCGCGCCCAATACCCAGATCGAGCTGCGCCAGGAAGGCGGTTCGCTGCAGCGCGTGACCACCAGCGCCAACCTGGCCGATGTGGTCAAGGGCCTGAACGCCCTGGGCGCGACGCCGCAGGACCTGCTTGCCATTCTGCAGGCCATGAAGACGGCCGGCGCGCTGCGTGCCGAGCTCGAGATCATCTGACGCCATGTCTTTCGTTTCATACACTCCGCGCCCGGCCTCCCAGGAGTCGATTTTCGACATGGGGCGCCTGGCCGACATGAAGCGGCAGGCCGCCGACGCGCCTGCCGATCCTGCCCAGCAAAAGGCGGTGGCGCGCCAGTTCGAAGCGCTTTTCCTGCAAATGATGCTCAAGCGCATGCGCGAGGCGACGCCCAAGGAAGGGCTGTTCGACTCGCAGCAGACGCAGATGGTGCAGGGGATGATGGACGAGCAGATGGCCTTGTCGCTCGCCACGCCGGGCATCGGTCTGGCGCAGGCGCTGCTGGCGCAGATGCAACAGGGGCAGGGCGCATCCGCGGATCCGGAGAACGCGATCGGCGGTGCCGGCTCGACCAGCAACACGGTGGTGCGGCGCGATCTGCGTGGCGACTACGTGCTGGGCGAGGCGGGCACCGTGCCGGAGCGCAGCGTGGCCGCGCTGCTCGACGTGCTGCGCCACAACCGTGCGAGCGATCGCGCGCTGGCCGTGGCCGAGGGCGCGCCCGAACACGTGGTGGCATTCGTCTCCAAGATGTCGCGCGCCGCCAATGCGGCCGCCGACCAGAGCGGCGTGCCGGCACGCCTGATCCTGGGCCAGGCGGCCCTGGAATCGGGCTGGGGCAAGCGCGAGATCAAGCACCCGGACGGCAGCACCAGCTACAACCTGTTCGGCATCAAGGCCGGCGCCAGCTGGAAGGGCAAGGTCGTCCATGTCCTGACCACCGAATACGTCGATGGCAAGGCACAAAAAGTGACGCAACCCTTCCGGGCCTACGGTTCGTATGAAGAGTCGTTCTCCGATTACGCCCGCCTGATCGGCAACAGCCCGCGTTACGAAGCCGTGACGCAGGCACGCAACGAAGTCGACGCCGCCCGCCGCATCCAGGATGCGGGCTATGCCACCGACCCCCGCTACGCCGACAAACTCATCAACATCATGAGTCAGATGCGCTTGTCGGTCGCCAGCGCGGATTTTTCGGGCGGTCTCTAAATTTCTGTGAATATCTGCCGTTAAGCGGGTATCTGTACCGGTGATCGGTCACTACGGGGCTTTGCAGCATGAATCTGTACAACTTGGCGATGACGGGGCTGAACTCCTCCCAGGCGGGCCTGGAGACGACGAGCCACAATATCAATAACGCGACCACGGTCGGTTACAGCCGTCAGCGCGTGGTCACCTCGACCGCCGGCGCGACCGCCACCGGCCAGGGCTTTTTCGGCCGCGGTGTGCAGGTCGACACCGTCAAGCGTCAGTACGACAGCTTTCTGTACCAGCAACTGGTCGGTGCGCAGGGCAGCGGTGCCCAGCTGAGCACCCAGTACGACCAGATGTCGGCGATCAACAATCTGTTCGCCGATCGCACCGTGGGCATCACCCCCGCGCTGTCGGGCTTCTTCACGGGCCTGAACAACGTGGCCAGTAAGCCTGCCGACCCCGCCGTGCGCCAGGATCTGCTGGGCAAGATGAACACGCTGGTCACGCAGATCAATACCTCGTACCAGCAGCTCGAAAACCAGCGTCAGGGCCTGAACACCCAGATCTCGACCACGGTCGAGCAGGTGAACAGCTATCTCGGCCGTATCAACGAGCTCAACGAGCAGATCGTGATCGCCAGCGGCAAGACCGGGCACGCGCCGAACGACCTGCTGGACCAGCGCGACCAGGCCGTCGCCGAGCTGAACCAGCTGGTGGGCATCCGTACCTACGAGCAGGGCGAGTCGCTCAATATTTCGCTCTCCAGCGGCCAGACGCTGCTGTCGGGCAAGACCGTGTATCCGCTGCAGGCCGTGGCCTCCGAGGCCGATCCGCGCCGTATCGCCGTAGCCTATTCGCTGCCCTCGGGCACGGGCACCACGATCGCCGTCGAGATGCAGGACAACAAGATCTCCGGCGGCAAGCTCGGCGGCCTGCTGCAGTTCCGCCAGCAGTCCCTGGACTCGGTCCAGGACCAGCTCGGCCAGCTCGCCATCGGCCTGGCCATGGCATTGAACGAGCAGCACGCGCTCGGCGTGGATCTGAATGGCGATCCGGGCGAAGACTTGTTCGGCCTGACCGCCCCGGCCGCGATCCGCAATACCAACAACACCTCGAATGCCGAATGGCAATCGGCCTTCACCGATGCCAACCAGATCCGCGCCAGCGCCTATCGCATCGAAGCAGTGGGTGGCGATGACTATCGCGTGACCCGCCTGTCGGACGGCGTCGTGATGGACCTCACGGCCACCGGCACGCCGCCCGACACGCTCGAGTTCGACGGCTTGACCCTAACGGGCACCGGCACGGCGGTGGCGGGCGAGTCCTGGACGCTGCAAGCCACCCGCAACGCGGCCCGTGACCTGACGGCGCTGATCAGCGACCCGACCAAGCTGGCCCTTGCCGATGCCACGGGCGGTAGCGCCAACGGCAACAACGGCCTCGAGCTGGCCAAGCTCCAGACGGCCAAGGTGCTCGGCAACGGCACGATGAGCCTGAACGAACAGTTCTCGCAGCTCGTGAACACCGTGGGCGTGGACACGCAGAGCCTGAAGTCCTCGGTGACGGCGTCGAACAACCTGATCAAGCAGCAGAACGCGGCGCATCTGTCGGTGTCGGGGGTCAACCTCAACGAAGAATACGTCAACCTGTCGGTGTATCAGGAGCAGTACCAGGCCAGCGCCAAGATTCTGGACGTGGCCAGCGTGCTGTTCGATACGCTGCTGGGCATTCGCTGATAACTATTTTTGAATTGCGCCGTCACCGACGGCACCCTGATTCGGAGTTCGACGATGCGTCTGAGCACCTCGCTGATTTACCAGACTGGCCTGAATGGCATTCTCAATCAGGAAGCGGCCCTGTCGCGCCTGCAGGAGCAACTCTCCAGCGGCAAGCGCGTGCTGACGCCCGCCGACGATCCGCTCGCGGCCTCGCTGGCCGTGAACGTGTCGCAGACGGCGGCCATGAACAAGACCTACGACGGCAACCGCGCCACCGCGCGCCAGTCGCTGGGTATGGAAGACAACGCGCTCACCTCGGTCGTGACCACGCTGCAGGATGTGCTCAAGCGCGTCGTGGAAGCCGGTAACGGCACCATGAGCGATGCCGACCGCCAGGCGCTCGTGAGCGCCCTGGAAAGCTCGCGCGACCAGATCATGGGTCTGGCCAACTCGACCGACGGTAACGGGCAATACCTGTTCTCGGGCTATCAAGGCCAGACGCAGCCCTACACCAAGGACGCCGCGGGCAATGTCACGTATCAGGGTGACACCGGCCAACGCACGATCCAGGTCGATCAGAGCCGTCAGCTCGCCTCGAGCGATATCGGCTCCGATATCTTCGCGAGCGTGTCGTCGGGCACGCGCGCCTACATCACCAAGGCGGATCCGGCGAACGCCGGCACCGGCCAGTTCAGTGCGGTCTCGATCAATGGTCCGGTCGATCCGGCCAAGTCGTACTCGATCGAGTTCGGCGACGATGGCGCGGGCAACATGGTGTATTCCGTGATCAGCACGCCGCCCGATGCCACCCTGCCCACCGACGTGCCTTACGTCGACGGGGACACGATCGCGTTCGACAGCGTGTCGTTCCGGATCAGCGGCGAGCCCGAGTTCGGCGATGCCTTCACGGTCGAGCCGCCCAACGGCACGAACATGGACATGTTCGCTTCGATGAACGATCTGATCACCGCATTGAAGAACCCCTCGCAAGGAGACCCGGTGGCCACGAGCAAGCTCGTGAACCAGATCGCCACGACCAACAAGCAACTCACGCTCAGCCTGGACAACGTCCTGACCGTGCGCGCGTCCGTGGGCGCCCGCATGAATGAACTGGACGCATTGGATGCGACGGGCGACGCCCGTACGCTGTCCTATACGGCTCAGCTGTCGGGTCTGGAAGACGTGAACATCTACGAAGCCACCACCGAACTGCTGTTGCGCAAGGTCGCGCTGGATGCCGCATCGTCGGCGTTCTCGCGCATCGAAGGATCCAGCCTGTTTTCACGCGGCCGTTAACGTAAATACGGCGGTACAGGCACCCCACGCGCGCTCCCTTCGGGGAGCGCGTGTCCGATAGATAAACGGAAAATCATGTTTGCGAATTTGAAGGTACGCACTTGCATGGCCATCGTGCTCGGAAGCTTCTTCCTGGCCATGCTGGTTTCCAACGGCGTCGCATGGCTCAGCCTGAACGCCAGCAATGAGAAGTTGAATCAGGTCAATGACGTGTTCACCGACCAGGCGATCACCGCCTACTCGTCGGCGAACCTGCTGTTGCGTGCGCGGTTGATGATGAACACCGCGATGATCGATCTGCAGGAAGGCCGGATCAAGGAATCCGAGCAGTCCACGCAGCGTGCGATCGAGCTCAATAACCAGGCGCGTGCGCGTTTCGAGCAGTTCCTGAAGACGCCCAAATCCAGCGATCTGCAGCAACGTGCGGCTCCGGTGGAGGCCGCATTCAAGGAATATCAATCGGTGGCGGATCGCCAGATGACGTTGATGCGCAATCAGGCCATCGGCGAGTACATCCAGGCCAATCCTGCCGCGCAACAGGCCAATAGCAAGTTCAACAGCACACTGAACGACTTTCTGGCCTACATCGACCAGATCACCGATCAGTACGTCGTCGAGGGCATGGCCGCACATAGCCGCGCCAACATTGTCACCGCGGTCCTGGTGACGCTCGCCGTGCTGCTGTGCGTGGGCGGGGGCCTCTTCGTGGGCCGCAACGTGCTGCGTCCGCTGCGCGAGGCCGGCGCCCACTTCGATCGGATCGCCGGTGGCGACCTGACCAGCCGCGTCGACGTCAACAGCTCGAACGAGATCGGCCAGCTCTTCGCTTCGCTCAAGCGCATGCAGGAGAGCCTGACGCGCACGGTGTCGCAAGTGCGCCGTGGCGTGGACGAGATCAACGTGGGCTCGCGCGAGATTTCCGCCGGCAACACCGATCTGTCGTCGCGCACCGAGCAACAGGCGGCCTCGCTCGAAGAGACGGCGGCCTCGATGGAACAGCTCGCATCGACCGTGAAGCAGAACGCCGATAACGCGCGCCAGGCCAACCAGCTGGCCGCGAGCGCGTCGGATGTGGCGGAGCGTGGCGGTTCGGCGGTGTCGGAAGTGGTGCACACCATGGAAGCCATCTCGGGCAGCTCGCGCAAGATCAGCGAGATCGTGTCGGTGATCGACGGCATCGCATTCCAGACGAACATCCTGGCGCTGAATGCCGCGGTGGAAGCCGCGCGTGCCGGCGAGCAGGGCAAGGGCTTTGCGGTGGTGGCGGGCGAAGTTCGCTCGCTGGCCCAGCGCAGCGCCCAGGCCGCGAAGGAAATCAAGCACCTCATCGAGGATTCCGTGGCCAAGGTCGGCACGGGTTCCCAGCAGGTCGAGCGCGCCGGCGCCACGATGCAAGAGATCGTGGCTTCGGTGAAGCGCGTGACGGACATCATGGGCGAGATCTCGGCGGCGTCCGAGGAGCAGTCCACCGGCATCGATCAGGTCAATCGCGCCGTGGCGCAGATGGACGAAGTGACGCAGCAGAACGCGGCACTGGTCGAAGAAGCCGCGGCCGCGGCCGGCTCGCTGCAGGAGCAGGCCCAACGCCTGGCCGAAGCGGTCTCGGTGTTCAAGATCAATGCCGGAGAAGTGATCGACGTGCCGGCGCGCCAGCTGGCGGCTCACGCAGCCCCGGCGGCACGTGTTGCCGCGCCGGCCGCCCCGGCGCCGGTGCAGCCGGCCCCGCAAGCACAGGCACAGGCTCACGCCGCCAGCGAGAAGGCGCCCAAGCTTGCGCCGCCGCGTCTGGCGACCCCGGCACGCAAGCCGGCGAGCGCGGCCGCGAGCCAGCCCGCCGCGGCCAGCGCCGGCGCGGCGCGCCGCAGTGCACGCCGTACCGGTGCGGCCCCGGCCACACCGCCCATGCCGCCCGCCAGCACGCGCAAGAGCGTCGCAGCGGACGACGATTGGGAATCGTTCTGAAGTCGTAGCAAGGCAGTAGCAGTACACGTTTGGTGGTGGGCGGGTTTGCGGCAGGAGGGCTGCGAACTCGTTGCAGCATGCGGGCCGGGCATTCCGGCTGTGACGTAAGCAATTGCGAGAACTGCAACCATGTTGGCCAATCTGAAGATCCGCACCGGGCTTCTCCTGGCTTTGCTCGTGTTGGCGCTCTGTGCGCTGGCTTCCATCGGCTTGAGCCTGAACGCAACGCGTCAGGCCAATGCCGCTCTGGACACGATCGACAGCTTGAGCGTGCAACAGAACACGCTGCTGAAAGACACGTATGCGCAGATGCTGCGCGCCACGATCCGCGCGGACATCGCCGCGGGCCAGATGCGCGCGGGCGATGCCAAGGGCGCGGCCGAGAACACGCGCATCGTGCGTGAGCTGCATGCCGACGCCAATAAGAAGATCGAGGTGTTCTCGCGCATTCCCAAGCGAACCGAACTCGGCCGCAAGAACGAGACCGAAGTCGTCGGCGCGTTCAAGAGTTTCGCCTCGGCACTTGACGAGATGATGTCGGCGCTCGATCGAAACGACGAGAAGACCTATCTCGACCTCAAGAACAATCGTGCCGGCGCAGCCAGCGGCGCCTTCGCGGCAAAGCTTACGGAGTTTTCCGCCAATATCGAGACGATGAGCGATCTCACGCTGGGTGATTATCGGCGTACGTCCAACATCATGATGGTCGTGTACGGCGTATTCGTGGCGCTGATCCTGCTCGTGGTGGTGTTGGCCTATCTCTTCATGACGCGCGCCGTGGTGCGGCCGCTCACACGTGCCGGCGAGCAGTTCGAACGCATCGCCGCCGGTGACCTGACGCAGCGTGTCGACGTCCATGGCCGCAACGAGGTCGGACAGTTGATGGCCGCGCTCAAGCGCATGCAGGAGAGCCTCACGCGCACGGTGTCGCAGGTACGCCGCGGCGTGGACGAGATCAACGTGGGCTCGCGCGAGATTTCCGCCGGCAACACCGATCTGTCGTCGCGCACGGAGCAACAGGCGGCTTCGCTCGAAGAGACGGCCGCCTCGATGGAGGAGCTCGCCTCGACCGTGAAGCAGAACGCCGACAACGCACGCCAGGCCAATCAGCTGGCCGCGAGCGCGTCGGACGTGGCCGAGCGCGGCGGCGCGGCGGTGTCGGAAGTGGTGCACACCATGGAAGGCATCTCGGCCAGCTCGCGCAAGATCAGCGAGATCGTGTCGGTGATCGATGGCATCGCGTTCCAGACCAACATCCTGGCGCTGAACGCCGCGGTGGAAGCGGCGCGTGCCGGCGAGCAGGGCAAGGGCTTTGCGGTGGTGGCGGGCGAAGTGCGTTCGCTGGCCCAGCGCAGCGCCCAGGCCGCCAAGGAAATCAAGCACCTGATCGAAGATTCCGTGGCCAAGGTCGGCACGGGGTCGCAGCAGGTCGAGCGCGCCGGTGCCACGATGCAAGAGATCGTGGCCTCGGTGAAACGCGTGACGGACATCATGGGCGAGATCTCGGCGGCCTCGGACGAACAGTCCGGCGGTATCGATCAGGTCAATCGCGCCGTGGCGCAGATGGACGAGGTGACGCAGCAGAACGCGGCACTGGTCGAAGAAGCCGCGGCCGCGGCCGGCTCGTTGCAGGAGCAGGCCGAGCGTCTGGCCGAAGCGGTCTCGGTGTTCAAGATCCATGCCGGGGAAGTGATCGAGGTGCCGGCGCGCCATCTGGCGCCGCAGGCCGCACCGGTGCGCATGCAGGCTGCGGCGTCCGCCCGCTCGCAGCCGGCCAGCCGCACGCCGCGCTTGGCGGCCTCCCGTCCGGCACAGGTCGATGCCGAGCCGCCCGTGACGGAGCAGGACGACGACAGTCCGGCCGAGACGCCGGAAGCCCCGGCCGCCGCGACGCCCGCGCCTGCCGCTGCTGCCCGTCCGACGGTGGCGCGCACGGTCACGCCGGTCGCGCCCGTGAGCCCGGCGCGTGCGCGCCCGGCCGCCGCGAAACCGGGCGCATCCGAGCCGGCCGCACCCAAGCCGGTCGCACCTAAGCCGGCCGCACCTAAGCCGGTCGCACCCGAGCGCACGCCGCGCGCGGCAACGGCCTCCCGAACGTCCCGTGCCGCGGCGGCACCGCGCGCAGCGGTTCCCCCGGTCAAGCCGAACGGTCTCAACGGGTCGCACGCGCCATCGCGCCGCGCGCCCGCGGATGACGACTGGGAGTCTTTCTGAGTGCCGGCGGCACGTGCCGCCGGTTGATCAAGGTTTTGGCCTTCGGGCCGGATGGAGTGTCATGCGAGTCGTAAAGCATTTGTTGTCCTGGACTGTGGCGATCGGGCTGCTGGCCGGTTGCGCGGCAACCGGTCACAACTTCGACCCCGGCAAGCTGTCCACGCTGACACCCGGCCAGACCACCTTGCCCGAAGCGACCCGCGCGCTGAACGCGCAGCCTGCCACGGTGTACGCCCGGCGCGACGGCAGTGCCCTGGTGCTGTGGCAACACAAGATCACGTTCGTGACCGATGGTTTGTACAGCCGCAAGGAAGCGTGGCTGGAGTTCGGTCCCGACGGCCGATTGGTGCGTCTGGTCGACAGCACCAACATCCTGCTCGAGCCCTGGGAGCGGCAGAAATTGCTGGGTCCTCAACCGCCTGCACCGATCGTGATCGAGCAGACGGCGCAGCCGGAAGTCGAGGTCATCACGATTACGGTTCCGCCACCCGCGCGGACCCGATGACCGGGTATCGCTACCGTACCCGCGCTACATGATGCGCGAAGGCCGGCACAGCGGGTTGTCCGCAACGCCGGTCGGTGCCAGAAGCCACCAGGAAGGCCGCACCTTTCCTGAGGGCATGTCTCACTAGAGTTGGAATATCCTGAAGGACGGGGAAATATGGAAACGAGTTTCGAATCAGGCGCAAAGACAAGCAAGTCTAAAAAACGCGCCCGCGCACCCAAGCAGAAACAAAAGCGCTCCTTTTCCTTGCGCAATGCGCATGTCGGCACGCTGCTGTTGTGGGTAATGAGCTTCTTCGCCGTGTTGATCGCCGCTGTCGGCGTGATGGCGGCTTTCTTCCTGCAGCAGAACTACGAGTCGGTGCAACGGGTCAATGACCTGACCGGCCGCGCCAAGGAAGTGGAAATCATCAACAGCGACATGCTGCGCGCACGCGTGGCCCTGATGGTGGCCGCGCGTCACCTGCAGGAGTCGGGTTGGGGGTCGGGTGAGAATTCCGGCGCCGCCGCCACCAAGACGCTGAAGGAAGCCACCGATTTGCTGACCGGCGTGCGCGCCCGTTTCGCCGACTTCCAGAAGAACATGCTGGAAGACGACAAGGGTCGCCAACTCTCGATGAACCTGGTCCGCCGCTATCGCTCGTACATCGACGATGGCGTGGACACGATGGTCGAAGCGCTGCGCAGTGAAGACTATTCGACGTTCTACATGGTCAACAATGAATACGGCACCCCGCGTAGCGCCGCGTTCATCGACGCCATCGGCGAATTCTCGAAGTACATCGAGGCCGAGCAGCAGGCGACGATCGATTCCGCGCGTACCAACTTCGACCGCGCGCTGATCGCCGTGGCTGCCGCCGTCGTGCTGGCCCTGATCCTCATGATCGTGGCGCGCATGGTGTTCGGCCGCCTCGTCGTGCGTCCGTTGATCGAAGCCGGCCAGCATTTCGACCGCATCGCAGCGGGCGACCTGACCCAGCGTGTGGACGTGCGCAACAGCAACGAGATCGGCCAGCTGTTCGCCGCGCTCAAGCGCATGCAGGAAAGCCTGACGCGCACGGTGTCGCAAGTGCGCCGCGGCGTGGACGAGATCAATGTGGGCGCCCAGGAAATCTCCGCGGGCAACACCGATCTGTCGTCGCGTACCGAGCAACAGGCCGCTTCGCTCGAAGAGACCGCCGCTTCGATGGAAGAGCTGGCCTCGACCGTGAAGCAGAACGCCGACAACGCGCGCCAGGCCAACCAGCTGGCCGCGAGCGCGTCGGACGTGGCCGAGCGTGGCGGTTCGGCAGTGTCGGAAGTGGTGCACACCATGGAAGCCATCTCGGGCAGCTCGCGCAAGATCAGCGAGATCGTGTCGGTGATCGACGGCATTGCGTTCCAGACGAACATTCTGGCGCTGAACGCCGCGGTGGAAGCCGCGCGTGCCGGCGAGCAGGGCAAGGGCTTCGCGGTGGTGGCGGGCGAGGTTCGCTCGCTGGCCCAGCGCAGCGCCCAGGCCGCCAAGGAGATCAAGGTGTTGATCGAAGACTCGGTGTCGAAGGTCGGCACGGGTTCGCAACAGGTCGAGCGCGCCGGAAACACGATGCAAGAGATCGTGGCCTCGGTGAAGCGCGTGACCGACATCATGGGCGAGATCTCGGCGGCGTCCGAGGAGCAGTCCAGCGGTATCGACCAGGTCAATCGCGCCGTGGCGCAGATGGACGAAGTGACGCAGCAGAACGCGGCACTGGTCGAAGAAGCCGCGGCCGCCGCGGGCTCGCTGCAGGATCAGGCCGAGCGCCTGGCCGAAGCGGTCTCGGTCTTCAAGATCAATGCAGGCGAGGTCATCGACGTGTCCGCCCAGCAATTGGCAGGCGGCTACAACGCACCGATGGTCGCCCAGACCTGAGCCTGATCTGCCCGCGGCAGAGTGCCGCGGGTGAGGCCATCCGCAGACCGGATGGCCTCGAGGCCTTTCCCCCTCTACAAGCTGTTCGGGCTACGTACCCGAGACGCCGCGCCACGTGCCGCACGTGGTGCGGCGTATCCCATTACAAGCTGTGCTGCGTCATTCAAGGAGACAGGAGTGCGCGTCAATTCACCCGTTTACGATGTCGAGACCCGGCTGCGCGATGATCAGTATCTGATTTCGCGTACGGACACCAAGGGCCGCATCACCTATGCCAATCCTGCCTTCGTCGAGGTCAGCGGATTCGATCGCGACGAACTGATCGGCAAGGCGCACAACATCGTGCGTCACCCCGATATGCCGCCCGAGGCCTATGAGGATCTCTGGCGCACGCTGCAGGCCGGCGAATCCTGGCTCGGCGTGGTCAAGAACCGCCGCAAGGACGGCGGCTATTACTGGGTGCTGGCCAACGCCACCCCGATCTTCGAGAACGGCGTGGTCACGGCGTACTCGTCGGTGCGCGTCAAGCCCAGTGACGAGCAGATCGAGCAGGCCTCGGCGCTCTATGCTCAGATGCGCGAGGGCACGGCGCGCGGCTGGCGCATCGAAGGCGGGCGCGCGGTGCGCACCGGCTGGCGCCGCGGGCTGCGCGTGCTGGCTTTCCCGTTCAAGCCAGGTGTGCGGCCCCAGCTGTTCCGCTTCACGCTGGTGTCGGCGGCCCTGTTCGGCGCCACGGCAGGCTGGATGCTCGCCGAGCGCTGGAGCACGCTGTCGACCGCGCAGGCGTCGCTGGGCGTGGCCGGCGTGGCAGCGGGCGTAGGCCTGATCACGGCCATGGGCACCTGGCTCACGCGCGCGGTGCTCTCGCCGATGCGCGACGCGGCCGACATGGCGCGGCAGGTGGCCGCCGGCAACCTCACTTCGCAGGTCTACGCAGACGAGGAAGGCGAGGTGGGCAATCTGGCGTTCTCGCTGGACGTGATGCGCAAGAGCCTCATCGGCATTGCCAGCGACGTCCATCGCGGCATCGAGGGCACCTCGCATGCGGCGCTGGGTATCGCTCGCGGCAATCAGGAGCTTTCGGCCCGTACCGAGGACCAGGGCGCGTCGTTGCAAAGCACGGCGGCCAGCATGCAGGAGCTCACCTCGACCGTGCGGCAGAACGCCGACCACGCGCGCCAGGCCAATGAACTGGCCGCCAGCAGCATGGAAGTGGCGCGCAAGGGTGGCGCGGCCGTGGATCAGGTGGTGCACACCATGCATGGCATCTCGGGCAGCTCGCGCAAGATCGCGGAGATCGTGACGATCATCGAAGGAATTGCCTTCCAGACCAACATCCTGGCGCTGAACGCCGCGGTCGAGGCCGCCCGCGCTGGCGAAACCGGCAAGGGCTTCGCCGTGGTGGCGGGCGAGGTGCGCAGCCTCGCGCAGAAGAGCGCCCAGGCCGCGCGCGAGATCAAGGATCTCATCGAGGATTCGGTGCAGCGCGTGAGCGAGGGTTCGGCGCAGGCCGAGGCGGCCGGTGTCACCATGCACGATATCGAAGACGCCGTGCGCCGCGTGACCGACATCATCGGCGAGATCTCGGTGGCCTCGAGCCAGCAGGCAAGCGGCATCGAGCAGGTCGAACAGGCCGTGGCCGAAATGGATGGCATGACCCAGCAGAACTCCGGCCTGGTGCAACAGCTGGGCGCGACCGTGCAGCAACTGGGCGCGCAATCCATGGCGCTGCGAGAGACCGTGCGGGTGTTCCGGTTGGGCGAGGAGCGCGTCTAGGCGGGACGGCGCCGGCCTCTTGCACGAGGCCGGCGCGCGGCGATCATGCCGGTAGGTGGGCGGGTTGACCCGCGCGCAAGAAGGCGGCGAGCCGGCGGCTCTCCGGGGATCCCCTAGCGGCCCGCCAGCCCGTTCAACACGTCGCTCATGGTGAGAAAGCCCCGCTCGAACAGATTCTCGAGGAAGGGCAGGGAGTGCGGCAGGCTGACGGTCAACAGGATCAGGCCCACGGTCAGCATGATCGGGAAGCCGACCGCGAACACGGTGAGTTGCTGCGCCGCGCGGTTCAGGATGCCCATCGCGAGGTTGATGGTGAGCAATGCGCACACCAGCGGCAGCGAAAACAACAGCCCCGAGACGAACACCGTGGCGCCCCATTCGGTCAGAATGCCCCAGCCGTTGCGATCGAGCGACATGACCTGGATCGGCAATAGCTCGAAGCTCTTGACAAGACCGGCCAGCATCAGCAGGTGCCCGTCCAGCGCCATGAAGACCAGCAGCGCCATGACGTTCAGGAAGCGCGCAAGCACCGCGGTATTGGCGCCCGTGCCGGGGTCGAAGAACGACGCGAACGAAAGACCCATCTGCAGGCCGATGTATTCGCCCGCCGTCTGCACCGCCGCGAACACGATCCGGATCACCAGCGCCATGGCCAGGCCGATCAGCACCTGCTGCACCAGCACCATCAGGCCTTCCCAGGAGCCGGGCGGAATGGTGGGGAACGGACCCAGCGTGGGCGCCAGCGCCACGGTGATCGCGAAGCTCAGGCCGATCTTGACCTTGAACGGAACGGAGGATTCGGAGAAGAACGGCGAGGCCCCGATCACCGCCAGGATGCGGATGAACGGCCACACAAACTGCGACAGCCAGAAGTTGAGCTGTGCGTCGGTGAACTGGAACACAGCCCCGCCCGCCGGATCAGGAGACCAGCATCGGGATCCCCCCGATCAACTGGCGGATGTAGTCGACCATGAGGCCGATGAGCCAGGGGCCGAGCAGCACGAGAACGCCGCACATCGCCAGGAGCTTGGGGATGAACGACAGCGTCATTTCGTTGATCTGGGTGGCGGCCTGGAAGATGCTGATGACCAGACCCACGACCAGCATGATGAGCAGCAGCGGCGCGGCCATGGCCAGCGCGACTTTCATCGCCTGGTAGATCAGGGTCATTACGGCTTCGGCGGTCATGGCATCACCCGGCGGGCTATTGGTAGAAACTCTGGGCGAGCGAGCCCAGCAAGAGGTGCCAGCCGTCAGCCAGCACGAAGAGCATCAGCTTGAAAGGCAGCGAGACGGTGACCGGGGGCACCATCATCATACCCAGGGCCATCAGCACGCTGGCCACGACCAGGTCGATGATCAGGAACGGGATGAAGATCGTGAAGCCGATCTGGAACGCCGTCTTGAGTTCGCTGGTGATGAAGGCCGGGATCAGCACGCGCATCGGCACCTGCGAGGGATCTTCGATCGCGGGCAGGTTCGCCATGTTGGCGAACAGCGTCAGATCATTCTCGCGGGTCTGGTGCAGCATGAAGGTATGCATCGGCGCCGCGGCGCGCTCCACCGCGGTCTCGAAGGTGATGCTGCCGGCCGAAAGCGGCTGATAGGCTTCCGTGTAGATCCTGTCGAACACCGGCGACATCGTATAGAACGTCAGGAACAGCGCCAGGCCCACCAATACGTGGTTGGGCGGCGACATGGCCGTGCCCATCGCGCTGCGCAGCAGGCCCAGCACGATGATGATGCGGGTGAAGCCCGTCATCATCAGCAGCGCGGCCGGCAGGAACGACAGCGACGTCATCAGCAGCAGCGTCTGCATGCTGAGCGAGTACGTCTCCGAACCGCCCGGGCCCGGCGTCGTGGTGAGGGCGGGCAGGGTGGCCTGCGCGATCACGCCCGCGGGCCAGCCGGCCAGCGCCAGCAGCGCGCCCAGGCCGAGCGCGCCCCGCAGGCCGGGCCGTGCGGCCAGCCAGGCGCCGAGACGGCGCGAATGCGTGGATCCGGAAGAGACAGTCATGGATGAACGGCGAGCGGAGGGGCGAAACGAAAACATGGCGGCCGACTTGGGTCAGCGCCGCTTGAGCGCCTGGCCGAGTTTCTGGGCGAACGCGCCGGCGGTCGCGCCAGCGAGGGGTTGCGCGGCGGGCGCTTCGCCCGCCGGCAGGGTATGCAGGGTGGTGATCTGGTTGGGCGAAACACCCAGCACCAGCCAGGTGTTCTCCACTTCGATCACCACGACACTCTGGCGCGGCGCCACGGGCATGCTCGCGACCTGGCGCAGCAGATTGCCGCCACCGCGCTGGACCAGTCCGGCGCGGCGCGCCAACCAGCCCATGAGCAGGATCGCGGCCACGACCAGCACGAGGCCCACGATCACACGCATGACGGCACCGTCTTCCATGCTCAGCGCCGGTTGTTCAGGCGGTTGATGCGTTCGGACGGGGTGATGATGTCGGTCAGGCGGATGCCGTACTTGTCTTCCACCACCACCACTTCGCCCTGGGCGATCAGATAGCCGTTGACGAAAATGTCCATCGGTTCGCCGGCCAGGCCGTCGAGCTCGACCACCGAACCCTGGCCGAGCTGCAGCAGGTTCTTGATGGTCAGGCGCGTGCGGCCGAGCTCGACCGTCAGCTGGACGGGCACGTCCATGATCAGGTCGATATCGGCGCCGCTCACGGTTTCCTTGCTGGCCAGCGGCTTGAACACCGACTGCGCGGCGGGCTGCGCCGCCGGCTTGGCCGGGGCGGGCGCGGCGGCGGCAGGGGCGGCGGCTTCGGGCACCGCGCCCTGTTCGGCCATGGCGCTGGCCCAGTCGTCTTCCTGCTTCAGGCCGTCGGCCTGGGTCGGCGGCGTGCGGGATTGTTCGGCGAGCGCGTCGGCCCAGTCATCGGCCGCGGAGGCGGGCGTGCCGGTACCGGTCGGGTCGGGCCGCTCGTTCGTATCAGTCATGGTCGGGGGCCTCGTTGAGATCGGATTCTTCGTAATTGAGCATGTTCTGCACGCGCAGGGCGTACTGCCCGTTATGCACGCCGTAGCCACATTCCATGATGGGCACGCCGTCCACGTGGGCGGTGATGTTGTCTGGCACTTCGACCGGCAGGATGTCGCCGACCTTCAGGCGCATCAGTTCGCCGATGCTCGATGGCACGCGCGCGAACTCGGCGATCAGGTCCACGTCGGCGCTGCGCACCTGGCGCGAGAGCTGATGCGACCAGCGCTGATCGACTTCTTCGAGCGCGGTGTCCTGCAGCGGCCGCGTGAGCAGGTCGCGCACCGGCTCGATCATCGAGTAGGGCAGGCAGATGTTCAGGTCGCCGCCGGTCGCACCGAACTCGATATGGAACGACGAAACCACCACGACCTCGTTGTCGCCGGTGATGCTGGCGAACTTGGTGTGCATCTCGGAGCGCACATACTCGAACTCGATCGGGTACACCGGATCCCAGGATTTGCCGTAGCTCTCGAGGGTCAGGTTCAGGAGGCGGCGGATGATGCGCTGCTCGGTCGTGGTGAAGTCGCGGCCTTCCACACGGGTGTGGTAGCGTCCATCACCGCCGAACAGGCTATCGATCACCAGGAACACCAGGTTCGGGTCGTAGGTGAACAGCGCCGTGCCCCGCAGCGGCTTCATCTGAATCATGTTCAGATTCGACGGCACCGGCAGGTTGCGCTCGAAATCGGCGTACTTGATGATGCGGATCGATCCGACCGTGATGTCGGCATTGCGGCGCATGAAGTTCAACAGCACGTGCCGCATGTTGCGGGCAAAACGCTCGTTGATCAGCTCCAGCGTCTGCATCCGCCGGCGCACCACGCGGTCCGGCGAACTGAGATCGTACGGCCGCGTGCCATCCGGAACGCTGGCGGTGGATTTACTCTCATCGCTCTCGCCGGTGACGCCAGCCAGCAGCGCATCGACCTCATCCTGCGAAAGAAATGCCTCGTAGGCCATGCTTATTGCACCACGAACGCCGTGAACAACACGTCGGTGACGTACTGCCCATCAGGCAGGGGAGAGAAGGGACGATTGACGGTCTGGGCGATGGCCGCGGCCAGGTCGTTCTTGCCTTGTGCGGTCTGCACGGCCTGGGGCGATTGCGCCGACAGCGTCATGAGAATGCGGCTGCGCACTTCAGGCATGTACTTTTCGATGCGCTGGCGGGTCTGGTCGTCGCTCACGCGCAGGGTCAGGCCCACGTGCAGGATGCGCTCGGTCTCGGGGCTTTGCAGCGTGACCGTGAAGGCTTCCAGCGGGATGAAGATCGGCGCCGGCACGACCGGCGGCGTGGTGGGCGGGGGTACGAACGTGGCTTGTACCGGTGTACCCGGGGCGCCCGGCGTACCGGGTGCGCCGGCGACGCCGCCCTGGCCCACGCCCAGCTGCACCTGAGCGGCGTTCTGCTGGATGTTGCGGGTGGTCAGGTACCACGTTACGGCCACGCTGGCGCCCGCCACGATCAGCAATACCAACAGCGCCAGAAGGGGGCGAAGAAGGGCGCCCGCGCCGCCTTTGCCCTTGGGCAAGGTGCTGCGCGACGGCATGGGAGCGGTTTTTGAAGTGGCCATCTCTGATTCGATGCGTGGTTGCGGCTGAATAAAAAGGTTCGTATGGAATTCAAGCATTCTGCCGGAATTGCCCGCTTGCCTTGCAGCCGATAAACAGGGCGAAAGCGGGGTATCTCAGGCTATTGCTGCGTTGCGCTGCGGCTTCAGGCGAACGTGTCGACCAAAGCATTGCTGTTGCGCGTGGGCAACGCGACTTCCACCGTCGTGGCGGTGCCGTCGGCTTGATTGCCGGCCTGCTGCTGACCGCCTTGACGCTGACCCTGACCCTGACCTTGCATATCGAACGCCTGCTGGCTGCCCTGGTCGCTCACGCTGGTCTGGCCGAGCGAGATGCCCGACTGGGCCAGCGCCTGCTGCAGCTGGGCCAGCGAGGATTCGACCGCGTTGCGCACGGCCGCATGGGCCGACACGAAGCTCGCGGTCGCCACGCCATCGCTCACGCTGATGGTCACGCGCAGCGGACCCAGGTCGGGCGGATCGAGTCGCAGGTCGGCGGTTTGCGGCACGCGGCCGGCGGCCTGGGTGATGCTGATCAACTGACGGCCGAGATCCTGGCCCCATTGCGTGGCGCCGACCGGCGTGTTCACGCTCAGCGACACGGCCATCGGATCGACGGCGGCGGGCGTGGGCACGGCAGGACGGGCGATGGCGGCGTGCGATTGCTGCTGCACGGCAGCCTGGAGCGCGTTGGCGAGATCGGCAACGTGGGCCGGCGGCGCGTCGGGGGTGTTCTGCAGCACAGGCTGCTCGGGGGCGACGGGTTGCGCGGCGGGGAGCAACTCGGGCTGGACCGGGGCCGGCTGCGCGGGCGCGGCAGCGCGCGGCAGCGCGATGTCCGCCAGCTGGGCGGGGCGCGGCTGCGGCGCGGCGGCGGGCAGTTCGGTTTCGGCGGCCACGGCGGTGAGCGTTGCCAGCACCGGCTGGGCGGGTGCGTCGCTTTCCACGGGGGCGGCCACCGTGGCGGGCAGCGCCGGCGCATTCGCCGTCGCCACCGCGGCGGGCAGTGCTGGCGCATTCGCGGCGGCCACGCGCGCCTGTACGTCGGCCACGCCGGCGGCGATCTGCAACGCTTGTTGCGGCAGCGAAAGGGCGGCGGCAGGCGCCGCTTCGGCCTGCTGAGCCGGCGCGGTCACCGGCACGGGCGCCTGGTTCACGAGCTGGGCGAGCAGGGCGGCCTGGGCAGCGAGCTCGGCCTGGGCCTGGGTTTGCGCCTCGCCTTGCGCGGCGTTATCGCCGGCGGCGTCGGTGGTGGCGGGGGCGTCGGCCCGGGCGGCGGGCTCCGTGCCTTCGGCTGGCTTGGCCGCGTCTTCCTGACTGGCGGGCGGCGGCGTCGTGCTCTTGCCGTTGGTCTGGGGCTTGTCCTTGCCGGCGGTGTCGGCGCCGCTGTCTTTCTGGCGCGCGAGCACTTGCGAGAAGCTCGGACCGCTCTTTTCCGCGGCCGACGGGGCCGGTGCCGGTGCCGGCGCGGGCGCCTGGACCGGCGCGATGGCCAGCGCGGGCAGGGGGAGGGCGGAGGTCGTCATGGCGGCGTTCCTTCGGGTATCCGGTATATCAGTGCATGCCCGCGCGGTGCTGGACCAGGCGAGCAGAGAATTCGTCGGTGACACGCTGTTCGCGGCGGTTCTCGACCACCTGGCGCGCTTGTTCGCGGCGCTGGGCGAGCGTGTCGAATGAGCTGAGCTTGCGTTTCTCGGTCTGCCACGCGAGGCGGCTGGCCAGCAACTGTTGCTCCATGTCTTTGAGCACATTCATCTGCTGGCTGATCGCGTCGTCGAGCGTGCCGATGAAGCGCTGGTAGTTGTGGCAGTCGGAAGCCGACATGCCACTTTGCATGGCTTGCGACAGCCGCTCGAGATAGTCGCCACGGTAGTCGTGAAGCATCTGCAGCTGGCGTTCGGCGTTGTTGCGCTCGGCGCTGATCTTGCCCAGCGCGCGTGCCGCATCATCGGTCGCGTCCTTAGCCAGCCCGATCAGCAGGTCCAGGGGAAGTTGGCTAGGCATAGGCGTTCCTCGTCTCGAAGGTGGCGCTCAACTGAAGGATGGCGTCGTCGTAGCCGACGTTCTCCTCGATGTTCTGCTGCAGGAAGGCTTCCAGGCGCGGGTAGCGCGCAATGGCATCGTCGAGCTGCGGATCCGCGCCGGCGACATACGCGCCCACGGAGATCAGGTCGCGGTTGCGCTGATAGCGCGACAGCACTTGTTTGAAGCGGCGGACCAGCCCGAACTGTTCGGGCGTGATCAGCGAGGTCATCGCGCGCGAGATCGAGGCTTCGATGTCGATCGCGGGATAGTGGCCTTGCTCGGCCAGGGTGCGGGACAGCACGATGTGGCCGTCCAGAATCGCACGCGCCGAGTCGGCGATCGGATCCTGCTGGTCATCGCCTTCGGCCAGCACCGTATAGAAGGCGGTGATGGAGCCGGCCTTGCCGTTGGGGCCGGGCGCGCCCATGCCGGTACGCTCCACGAGCGCGGGCAGCTTGGCGAACACCGACGGCGGATAACCCTTGGTGGCAGGCGGTTCGCCGATGGCCAGCGCGATCTCGCGCTGCGCCATGGCGTAGCGGGTCAGCGAATCCATGATCAGCAGCACGTCCAGGCCCTGGTCGCGGAAATGCTCGGCCAGGCGGGTGGCGTAGGCGGCGCCTTGCAGGCGCAGCAGCGCCGACACGTCGGCCGGCGCGGCGACCACGACCGAGCGCGCCAGGCCTTCGGGGCCGAGGTTGTGCTCGATGAATTCCTTCACTTCGCGGCCGCGTTCGCCGATCAGGCCCACGACGATCACGTCGGCGCGGGTGTAGCGGGCCATCATGCCGAGCAGTACCGACTTACCCACGCCGGAACCGGCGAACAAGCCCATGCGCTGGCCACGGCCGACGGTCAGCATGCCGTTGATGGCGCGCACGCCCACGTCCAGGACCGAGTCGATCGGTGCGCGGGACAGCGGATTGATCGGTTGCGCCGACAGGGGCGCGGCTTCGGTCGAGGTGAGCGGGCCCAGTCCGTCCAGCGGGCGGCCCGCGCCATCGACCACGCGGCCCAGCATGGCGTTGCCGACCGGCAGGTGGCGGCCCAGCTGAGGTTTGGCGTTGCCATTCAGTTCGGCTTTGCGCGGCAGCGGCACGGCGCGTTGCACGGCGGGCTCGGCGGGCACGACGCGCGCGCCCGGGGGCAGGCCGGAAATATCGGCCTGCGGCATCAAATAAAGCGTGTGGCCATCGAAACCCACCACTTCGGCATCGGCCCAGTGGTCGTGGCCGCGGGCGATCTCGATACGGCAGGCGGCGCCGACCGGCAGGCGCAGGCCGGTCGCGTGCAGCACGAGGCCGGTGGCGCGTGTGATGCGACCGCTGGCCAGCAGCGGCTCGGTCGAGGCCGCGCGGATCGATCCGATCTGGAGTTGGGTCTCCCAGCGGTCGATGACGGGCACGGCCGTCTCGGTGACCGGAGCGGCGGCAGCCTGGCTCACGCGCCTTCCTCCCAGGCCGCGCTGCGGCCGATCGAGGCGGCGACCCGGCGCCAGCGCGTCTGCAGCGTGGCGTCGATGTCACCGTAGGGCGTTTCAGCACGGCAACCGCCGCGCGTGATGGATTCGTCGGCAAGCACGCGCCAATTGCCGTCGCGCAGTTCGTCGTCCAGATGCAGACGGATCAGTTCGAGATCGTCGGGGTGTACCCACAGGCGCATCACACCGCCGTTGGTCGGATTCAGGTGCAGCACTTCGCGGATGGCGGGCAGCATCGATTCCGGCTGTTCGGCCAGCGTGGTGCGCAGGATCTGCCCGGCGATGTCCAGCGCCAGGGTGAGCAGGCTCTGGCCCATGCGGGCTTCGACTTCGGCAAAAGAGCTGGCGCTGGCTTGCACCAGGGCGCGCAGACGCTGGGCTTCTTCGAGGCCCTGCTGGCGGCCTTCGGCCAGGCCCTGGGCATAGCCCTCGGCGTGACCGGCGGTGCGGCCTTCTTCCTGGCCTTGTGCCAGACCTTCCTGATGGCCTTCGGCTCGGCCCTGTTCGCGGCCCTGCACCAGACCTTCGGCGCGGGCTTCGTTGCGCCAGCGCTTGCGCAGCTCCTGCGGGCTCGGACCGGGGTCCACCGGCGGGGCAGGGGCGGGTTCGGGCTCGGCCACCGGCTCGTCGAACGACAGCATCTGCCAGCGGCGCCAGGCGGCGCCGCGGGGCATCGGCTTCGTGTCGAGCACGGGCGTATCAGACATACGCGTCGTCCCCTTGGGTGCCCAGCGTGATCTGGCCGCTCTCGGCCAGGCGGCGGGCGATCTGCAGGATCTTCTTCTGCTCGCCTTCCACCTTCGACATGCGGATGGGGCCCTGGGTCTCCAGGTCCTCGCGCAGCATCTCGGCGGCACGGCTCGACATGTTGCGCAGGAACTTGTTGCGCAGCTCCTCGGGGGCGCCCTTGAGCGCGACCATGAGGGTGTCGTTGTCGATTTCCTTGAGGATGAGCTGGATGCCGCGATCCTCGACGTCGATGAGGTTGTCGAACACGAACATCTCGTCGATGATCTTTTGCGCCAGGTCGGCGTCGCGTTCGCGCAGGCTCTCGACCACGGCTTCTTCCTGGGTCGAGTTCATCATGTTCAGGATCTCGGCCGCGGTGCGCACGCCGCCCATCTTGCTGCGCTTGGCGCCCTGGCCGGCCAGCACGGAATTCAGCACCTCGGTCAGCTCGGAGAGGGCAGCCGGCTGCACGCCGCCGAAGGTGGCGATACGCAGCATCACGTCGTTGCGCAGACGTTCGGTCAGCATCGCCAGCACGCCGGCCGCGCGGTCGCGCTCCAGGTGCACCAGGATGGTGGCGATGATCTGCGGGTGTTCGTCGCCGATGAGTTCGGCCACGGTGTGCGCATCGAGCCAGTTCAGTGCATCGATGCCGCTGCCGCCTTCGCCGGCTTCCAGAATGTCTTCGATCAGGCCCGCGGCGCGGTCGCTGCCCAGCGCCTTGGTCAGCACGGTGCGGATATAGTCGTCCGAACCCAGCGTGACGGCCATGAATTGGTCGGCTTCCTGGCGGAACTCTTCCAGCACCACCGCGACGTCGCCGCGGGTGACCTGCTTCAGGCCGGCCATCGCGCCACCGACCTGCTGCACTTCGCGCGCGGTCAGATACTTGAAGACCTCGGCGGCGGCGTCCTCGCCCAGCGACATGAGGAGCACCGCGCTACGGGTCATGCCGTCGAGCGGCTTGGAGGCGTCATTTTTCATCTTTGGTCATCCATGCACGCAGAACCATGGCAACGGCGCGCGGATCCTTGGTGGCCATATCGCGAGCGCGTTGCAGGTTGTCTTCGTAACGGTCCACTTCCTTGGCGCGGGCCGCGGCGATGGCTTCGCGCTCGGCGTCGACACGGCGCTGCTCTTCTTCCTCGGGGTCGACCTGCGGGTAGAAGTAGTCGGTGACGGCCGGGCGGATCTTGCGATACAGCCACAGCAGGACCACGGCACCGATCAGCCATGCAAGGATCGTCTTGAACAGGGCGATCATTTCCGGATCGCGCCAGATCGGCAGCGTCGGCGGTTGATCGTTGAACTGGCTGTTGACCACGTTCAGCGTGTCGCCGCGGGCTTCGGAGTAGCCCATGGCTTCGCGAACCAGGTTGGTCAGCTTGGTCAGTTCCTCTTCCGGCAGCGCCTGCGGCTCGCCGTCCTTGTCCGTCATGTAGTTCACGACCACGGCAACCGACAGACGCTTGACCTGACCCACCGACTGCTTGGTGTGGCTGATCGTACGGTCGACTTCGTAGTTGATCGTGGCGTCGCGGCGGTCATTCACCGGGGCGGCCTGGGCGGCAGCGTTGCCGTTGGTGCCCGTGGTCTGACCCTGCGCGTTCTGCTGCTGTTGCTGCTGCTGCGGATTCTGCGGATTCTGGGGGTTCTGGGCGGGCGGGTTGACGATCGGCGCCTGCGTGGCGGCGGGGGGCTGGTTCGACAGCGCGCCCGGCACACCGATCGCGGCGGCGCCGCCGGTCTGATGCGAATCGCTGGTCTGCTTGCTGCGGACCGCGGCCTGGTTCGGATCCTGGTTCGGGCGGTAGACCTCGGAGGTCTCTTCGCGGCGCGCGAAATCCACCTCGGCGCTGGCCTGGGCATGGACGTTGCCCGGGCCCACCAGCGGATTCAGGATGGTCAGGATGCGTTCGACCGTGCGCTGCTCGACGTCGCGGATGTAGCGCGTCTGGTCGGCGTCCATGCCGCGACCTTCGCCGGTGGGCGAGGAGAGCAGGCGGCCGTTCTGGTCAACGATGGAGACGTTCTCGGCGGTCAGCTCGGGCACGCTCGAGGCCACCAGCCAGGAGATCGAGGAGACTTGCGAGTCGCTCAGGCTGCGGCCGGGGTGGACGTTGATCAACACCGACGCCGTGGGCGGCTGGCGGTCACGCACGAAGAGCGACTGGCGCGGCATGGCCAAATGCACACGCGCGCTTTGCACCGTGTGCATGGCTTCGATCGAACGCGCCAGTTCGCCTTCGAGGCCGCGCTGGTAGTTGATCTGCTCGGCAAACTGGCTGGCGCCGAAGCGGGTGTTGTCCATCAGCTCGAAGCCGACCGAGCCGCCGCGCGGCAGGCCCTGGCCCGCAAGCTGCATGCGCGTGTCGTAGACCCGGTTGGCCGGCACCAGGAGGGCGGTGCCGTTTTCGCTGAAGCGATAGGGCACGTTCATCTGGCCGAGCGCGGTCACGATGGAGCCGCCATCGCGGTCATCGAGATTGGAGAACAGGACCTTGTAGTCCGGTTCGCGGCTCCACATCGTCAGCGCGACAATCACGGCGACGAGCGCGGCCGCGATGCCGAGCAGCATAGGTTTGGGGAGCGCACGAACCTTCTCGAGCGCGGGAAATTTGGCCAAGAGCGAGGAGCTCAGGGTAGCCTGCTGATTCATCGGCGGCTCCCGCGAGCGCGGTCCAGGTATACAGACGACATGGGAAAGGGCAAGTTACACATGCAACGTGCTTCGGCTAGGGGAGGCTGGATTATGGCGGGGGGGCGCGCAATCCCAATCGATGAAAACGGGGGGTTTTCGGGGTTATTTGTCCCCTATGTGCCGAGCCGCCGGGGTCCGGCCTCGGCAAGGGATGAACAGGCGGGATAAATGGCGGTTTATAGGCTTTATGAAGCCGCGCCGAGGCCGGTACGCTTACGTCCAGACTCACCCTGATTCCCAGAAAGGATTGTGACAATGGCAGTTTCTGGCCTGTCCGGCATCGAAAACATGCTCTCGCAGATGCGCGCCGTGGTGCGCGCCGCGCAGAGCGGCGGCGTGTCGGCTTCCGATCTGAGCCCGAAAGCGGGAGACGCGACCCGCGCGGTCAGCTTCGCCGACGAACTCGCCCGCTCCGTCAAGCGCGTCTCGGCCGCCCAGAATGCGGCCACGGCGCAGGTCAAGGCGTTCGAGCTGGGCGCGCCGAACGTCTCGCTCAACGACGTCATGATCGATCTGCAGAAATCCAGCCTGGGTTTCCAGACCACGCTGCAGGTCCGTAACCGCCTCGTCGCGGCCTACAAAGAAATCTCGTCGATGTCGATCTGACGCAAGCGCCGGCCCGGGCCGGCGTGTTGTCCCTCGCGTGCGCAAGGTGCGCGGGCAGGGCCGGTATCGCTCAGTTGCCGGCCACGTAAGGCGTGTCTATCCGCAGTTCCGCGGGAAACTCCGAAATCATCGTCACGCTGTCGTCGCCAAAGCGCACGACATGGGGCCGCCCCAGGTGCAGCTGCACCCGGCAGCCGTCCGGCCGCGACGCACGCAGCTCGACGGCCTGCGTGCCGCCGATCAGGGCGCGTCCACCGGCCGCGGTTTCGACTTCGGCCAAGTTGAGCGGCCGCCAGAACAGCAATTTCGTCTGCCAGTCGGTCCCCAGCACCAGCACGGGCCACTCATTGCCCTGGCCGTCGCACGCGTGGGCCACGGTCTCGGGGTGCATGAGGTCGCCCAGCGCCGTACGGATCTCGTCGGCGCGGCGCAGCAACTCGGTGTAGTACACCAGCGGCGCGGGCGGCTGTGTCAGGATGGCCATGCGGGCGGCGGACTCAGGGATTCCGTGCGGGCGGCACGGGCAGGGCGGGAACCTCGCGGGCCTCGAGGCGATAGAGCCAGGCCAGCAGTTCGGCCACGGCCGTGTAGAGCTGCGGGGGGATATGCGAATCGAGGTTGACCTGCATCAGCAGGCCGACCAGCTCCGGCGATTCGTGCACATACAGACCGTGTTCCTGCGCATTGCGCACGATGGTCTCGGCCAGCTGGCCGTAGCCCTTGGCGACCACGCGCGGGGCATCGTCGCCTTCGTCGTAGGACAGCGCGACGGCGGCGTTGCGGCCGTCGTTCGGGCCAGGAGGGGAGGGCTCGGCCGGCGGGCCTGCGTAGCGGATCATGACGGTGCGGAAATCAGAACGGGAACGGCGGCGAGAACGGGTACAGGCCCGGCGGCATGATGAGCTGCGGCGGCATCGCGTCGATCGACAGATTCGACAGCGTGATGCCCGCCGTGCCCAGCCGCTGACGCAGTTGTTCGGATTGCTGATTCAGTTCGACGGCGCCGTTCGGCGCCACGATGTTGAGGACGAGCTGCGTGCCCGCCAGCGAAATGCGTGCCTCGACCTGGCCCAGGCGGGGCAATTCGAGCGTCAGGCGGGTCGACCAATGACCCTCGGGATCGCCCGGCTGGTCTTCGCCGTAGGGATCGCGCTTCACTTCCCATTCCATGGGCGTACCCGGCCAGGCCTCACCGCGCCAGCTCACCATCTGGTTGGCCAGCGCTTCGAGCTGCTGACGGACCAGGGCGGTGGTGTCGGGATTGAGGCCGGAATTCTGCGGCAGCAGCGATTGCGTCGTATCGGGCAGGTCGGGCGCGCCAGGCGGCAGCGGCGTGGCGCTGCGCGCGGCCTGGGCCGCTTGCGTGGCCTTCTGGCCTTCGGCGCTCTGCGCCACGTCGCGCGCCTGCGGCAGGCTGGCCTGCGGCTCACTGCGCAATTCGGCGGGCGTGCGCTTGCCGAACACCATCTCGGTCAGGTGCGATTCGTAGAAGATGCCGCTGGTGGCCAGCGTCTGGCGCAGGGTCTGGGCCAGTTGCGCGGGCGAAACGGCACTGTGCGGCGCGTGGACCGGTCCGGCGCTCTGCGCGCCGTGGGCGGGTGCCGCACCTGCGGGTAACGGCGTGCCCCGCAACACGGCCGCGCTCGCCGCGGCCGTGCTGGCCGGGGCGGGGGCCTGCGCGGCAGGCGCGGGCTGACCCGCGGGCGTGGCCGGTTGGGCCGGCGCCTGGGCCTGGGCCTGGGCCTGGGCCTGCGGTTGGAACTGCGGTTGAGCCTGCGGTTGAACCGTTGCGCCGCCGCCCGTGGCCTGGGGTTGGGGCTGGGGTGTGAAGAGCGGCGCACGGCCCTGGATCGGGGGTGCCTGATCGGGAAAGCTCGCCAGCAGCGCAAGGATGGTGCGCGCGGTCGAACCCAGCGTCGTGGGCGCCGACGAGGTCGTGTCATTGCGTGTGACCGTGCCGCGTGCGGCCAGCGCCAGCGCGGCGGCGGTCTTGGCATCGAGAACGGCGGTCTGGCCGCCCTTGCCGCCGAGCTGGTCCAGCCCGCGGCGGCCATCCTGGCCGGGGCGTACGCTTTCACCAGGCTGGGGGACCGTGCCCGGACGGGCGCCCGGAATCAGGTTGGCGTGCGCCGCCATGCTGGTGCCGAGAACGGCATCCAGGCGCTGAACCAGGACATTGCCTAGCGCGGGCGGGCCGACGCTCATGTGCCGGTCGCCTTGGCGCCGTAGGTGGCGAGCAGGGATTGCTGACGTTTCATGCGGCCGAGCATATCACCCAGGCGCGACAGCTGCGGCATGGCGAGTTCGCGCACCGCGGCGTCGTTCTCGAGAATGCGGACCAGCAGGTCGTGCTTGAGCGCCCGGCTCGAATCGTCGAGCGGTTGGCGCGGCTCGATGAGCCGCAGGCGTTCGACCAGGTCGATGTACATGTGACCGAGGCCGAGGACACGGGTCCAATCCCCGTCCTGGGCCGCCGCCAGCATGTCGCCGGTCACGGTGGCGATGTGCTGGTATAGCTCGATTACCGGAGCTTGCTGCGTTAGGGCCGTCATAAATGTCTCGCGCGTATCGCGCCGTGGCGGTGTAGATGACGCTCGCGATTACGCGGGCGCGTTGCCAGCAGGCTGGTCATTGGCGGTTTGCCAGGCCTGCGCGAGATCGGTCAGCAAGCGGTCGGCGACATCGAGCTGTTCGGCGTCCGAATGCAGATTGGCTTTGAGCAGGGTACGGATGATGAAATCGTAGAGCTGGGAGAGGTTGGCGGCGATTTCACCGCCGGCCTCCATATTCAGGCCCAGCTTGAGGCCTTCGTCCACGATGCGCACGGCCTTCGAGATGGCCTGGCCACGTTCGGCCGTTCGGCCCGCTTCCATATGGATGCGGGCCTGCGCGATCGCCGCGCGCGCCCCGTTGTACAGCAGCGTAATGAGGCGCTCCGGAGGGGCGCTCATGACCTGGGTTTCCAGGCCGATATCGCTGTACGAACGGACGGAAGAGGATCCGGTAGGGCGGCGTGCGGCGTATGTCATTGATGAAAGTTAATTGTTGGACTTCGTCATGTTGGCAAACTGCTGCTGCAGGTAGGTGCTGGTGCCATTCATCTGCACGACCATCGCGTCCAGTTTGACGAACTGGGCGCGATAGCCTTCCATGGTCAGCGCGATCGAGGCCTTGGTCGCGTCATAGCGCTTCTTCAAGGTGTCGATCGTTTCCTGCAGGCCGTTCGTGCGGGTCTTGATCGAGCCGTTCGAGCCCAGGATGGTCTCGGTCACGCCCTTCATTTTCTCGGTCAGGCCTTCGGGGCCGGCCAGGATGCGGCGCACGTCGGCGGGGTTCTCCGACAGCGCTTTGTCCAGCTTGGTCTTGTCGACCGTGATCTGGCCCGTCTTCACATCGGTCGTCAGACCGATCGCGCTCAACGTGCGCAACGTGCCTTCACCGGCCACCACGCGCAGTGCGCCGGCCATGCTGTTCTGGATCGAACGCGTCGTGCCGTCGCCGGTCAGGGCGCTCTGCGTTTCCGAGCCCACGTCGAACTTGGTCAGGTCCGAAATCGTGGTCTGCAACGCGTTGTAGGCCTTTACGAAGGCGTCCACGGCGCTGGCGGCGGCGCTGTTGTCGGCCGTCACGGTGACCTTCACGTCGGCCTCGGGCACCTTGTTCAGCACAAAGGTGACGTTGTCGACGACCTTGTCGACGGTGTTGGTCTGGCTCGTCACCGGCACGCCGTTGATCTCGAGCTTGGCGTTGGCGGCGGCGGTTTGCACCGTCAGCTTGGAATTCGCCAGGTCAGCGCTATCGAAGTTCAGCTTGGCGGCCAGGTCGTCGTTACCGGTGACCTTCAGTTGCGCGACCGCGGCATCGGTGCCTTCGGTCTTGCTGGTGATCATCAGGAAGTTGTTGCCATTGCCATCATTGATGACCGTGGCGCTCAGGCCCAGCTCGTCCGACTTGTTGATGGCCGAGACGATGCCGTTCAGGGACGTATCAGTGCCCAACTCCAGCTTCTTGGTCGAGCCATCGCCGAGCTTGAGCTCGATCGTGCCGCCCGTGCCGACCTTGTCGGTACGGCTGGCGAAGGCCGACGACTGCAGGGTCTGCGCGGTGGCAAGGCTCTCGACCTTGATGTTGTAGGAGCCAGGAACCGCGCCGGCAGCCGTACGCACCGTGATCGACTTATCGTCGCTCACGGTCGATTTCACGGCATTCAGGGCGTCAGTGCCGATCGCGGCGGCGGCTTTCTGGACCGCTTCGATCGAGCTTTGCAGCTTGCTGTAGGCCGAGATTTTGGTCTGGTAACTCGACTGCTGGTTCGAGATCAGCGTCAAGCGCTGTTCTTCAGCCTTCTGCAGCTTATCGAGGGTTTCCTGTAAGGGGAAACCCGACGAGCCCAGGGACGTGATGGTTCCGGCCATGTGATACTCCTTCCTAGCAATGCGATTCTGTCAAAAATTGATGCCGCCTATTGACCGGGCAAGGGCATAAGGTCGGGCTACTTCGAGGTTTTTGGTGCCAGTCAGGTCTTTCACCGGCACGTGATGCAAATTCAGGCGGTGGTTTCCACGGCGTTGCCCTGCATCTTCACGATCATTTTCGCGATGCGCAGCACGGTTTCCGAGGGGATTGTTCGCAAGACTTCGCCACTCTCCGAGTCCAGGACGGACACGACGACGGCGTGCACGTCGGGATCGATTTCGAACTGAAGTTCGGTCGACCAGGCGCGCAGTTGGTTGTTGATATCGTCCAACGCTTTTTCCATCGGCAGCTTGCTGCCGGATTGATTGGCGTCGGATTGGGTGTCATTTCTGGCACCCTGACCCTGACCAGCGGGAGGGACTGCCTGGGACACGGCTGCGGCGTCGACCGGCTGCGGAGCAGGGGTGGCGGACGGCAGGATTTGCGTAGCGGTGCTGATAGGACTTACGGCCATGATCACTCCCGGCTGGAGATATCGGCGTCTTCGGGGACGCAACGGTTTTTAAGGGTGTTTCTCAGCTACCATAACGGCAACCTTAAACCGAACTTTAGGGCCACAAAGGGGTTTAATTCATCGATTCGACCCCGATTCGACCGGTGCTCCGGGTGGTCCCGACAGCCGATCCGGCCCCCCGCCAATCCCCCTATCCGATCCTCATTACCGCCTGACGATGAGTGTAAAAACCGCCCTGCGCGTGATCGAAATCATCGAGACCTACGCCCGCGAGAAGCGGGCGTTGTCATTGACGGAGCTGGCCCGGCTGCTGGATGTTCCGGTGTCGAGTTGCCTGGCGCTCATTCGGACCCTGGCGGCCCAGGGTTACCTCTACGAGACCGGCCGTCGCCAGGGCTATTACCCGACCGGTCGCCTGCTCGCCATGGCGCAGCGCATCGCCCGCGCCGATCCGGTCCTGGACCGCGTCTATCCGAGCCTGATCGAGTTGCGCGAGGCGACCCGCGAGACCATCGTGTTCGCCAAGCTCGATGCCGACCATCGGGTCGTTTATCTTGATGTGCTGGATTCGCCGCACACGATCCGCTACGCGCCGGTGGCGGGCGAGTTCAAGCCGATCCATGCCAATTCGCTGGGCAAGGCGCTCATCTCCCAATTGCCGGCCGAGGAGTGCGCCGCGCTGCTTGCGCGCACGCCGCTCACCCGCTACAACGCGCTCACCCTGACCACGCCCGCCCTGGTCGAGGCCGACCTGACCCAGTCGCGCGAGCGCGGCTGGTATTCGAATATGGGGGAGTCGATCGCCGACGTCGGCGCCATCGCCTGGCCGCTGCGGCTCTCGGGCGAGGTGTATGCGATCTCGGTGGGCGGGCCGATCTACCGGATCGAGCCCAATCAGGCGGCCTATGCCAGCATCCTGCGGGCGGCCTGCACCGCGCTCGAGCAGGACCACTGAGCCGGCGGCAGGACCTGCCTGGCCGTCGGCAAGCTCGCCGGCCCCGCAGCGGGCGTTCGCCTCAGTAAGAGCGGGGCAAGCTCAGCACCTTTTCGGCAATGAAGCACATGATGAGCTGCGGGCTCACCGGCGCGATGCGCGGGATGTAGCTCTCGCGCAGCAGGCGCTCCACGTGATACTCCTTGGCATAGCCCATGCCGCCCAACGTCAACACGGCGGTCTGGCAGGCGTTGTGACCCGCCTCGGCGGCCAGGTATTTGGCGGTGTTGGCGTAGGGCCCGCAGGGCAGGCCGGCGTCATACAGGCTGGCCGCCTTGAACACCATCAGATTGGCGGCCTCCAATTGCATCCACGCCTGGGCCAGCGGATGCTGAATGCCCTGGTTCTGGCCGATGGGGCGGCCGAATACCACCCGCTCTCCGGCATATTGCACGGCGCGCGCCAGCGCAGCCTGGCCGATACCCACGGCCTCGGCCGCGATCAGGATGCGTTCCGGATTGAGACCATGCAGGATGTATTCGAAGCCGCGGCCTTCTTCGCCCACCCGGTCCTGCACCGGAACGCGCAGCCCGTCGATGAACAGCATGTTGGAGTCCACCGCCTTGCGGCCCATCTTCTCGATCTCGCGCACCTCGACCCGCTCGCGATCCAGGTCGGTGTAGAAGAGCGACAGGCCCTGGGTCGGCTTGGCCACGTCCGCGAGCGGCGTGGTCCGGGCCAACAGCAGCATCTTGTGCGCGACCTGCGCCGTCGAGATCCAGATCTTGCGGCCATGCACCACGTAGTGGTCGCCGTCGCGCTCGGCACGGGTTTTCAGGTGCGTGGTGTCCAGCCCGGCGTCGGGCTCGGTCACGGCGAAGCACGCCTTCTCGCGTCCGGCGATCAGGGGTTCGAGCCAGCGCCCGCGCTGGGCGTCATTACCGAATACCACCACCGGGTTGAGCCCGAAGATGTTCATGTGGACGGCGGAGGCACCCGCGAAGCCGGCGCCCGATGCCGCGATGGTCTGCATCATCAACGCCGCTTCGGTCATGCCGAGTCCGGCGCCGCCATGCTCGGCGGGCATGGCGATGCCCAGCCAGCCGTCGCGCGCCAGCGCCCCATGGAAATCATGTGGAAAGCCGCCGTCGCGGTCGCGCTCGAGCCAGTAATCATCGGGAAACTGCGCGCATACCCGGTTGACCGCATCGCGCAGCGCGAGCTGGTCCGGGCTGAATTCGAAATCCATCGGTCGTTGTCCTTCAGGGTTGGGGGGCGCGCAGCGCGGCGATGTCGGCCTCGGCCAGGCCCGCTTCACGCAAGACCTCTTCGGTGTGCTCGCCCAGGCGCGGCGCCGGGCGGCGCAGGCCGGTGGGCGTGGCGCTGTAGCGGCCCAGCGGGCCGGTCGTGCGCAGGCGGCCTTCGGTGGGGTGGTCGACTTCGCGGACCAGGCCGGTCGCGTGCAGGTGCGGATCGTCAATCAGGTCGTCGATGCCATACAGGCGGGATGCCGGAATGTCGGCCTCGCCCAGCAGCGCGAGCCAGGTGGTGCTGTCACGCGTGAGCATGACCTCGGCCACGAACGCATACACCTCGTCGATGTGCTGCGCCCGCGCCGTATGACTGCAAAAGCGCGGATCCGCGTGCAGATCCGGCCGTTCGATCAGGCTGAAGAAATTGCGCCAGTGCTTGTCGTTGTAAATGAGCAGGCAGATGTAGCCATCGGCCGTGGCGTAGGGGCGGCGATGCGGCGCGAGCAGCCGCGCATAGCCCGGCGGCCCCAGCGGCGGCTCGAAGCTGTGACCGCCCAGGTGGTCGCCCAGCACCATGTGCGCCATGCCTTCGAACATCGGGATTTCAACGGCCTGGCCTCGGCCGCAGGCGCGCGCATGGATGACCGCGGCCAGCAGCGCCACGGCCACCTGCAAGCCGACGCTGCGATCGGCCAGCGTCAGCGGCGCGTAGCGCGGCACGTCGCCACTCTGGCGTGCCGCCAGATCGGCGATCGCCGCCTGGCCCTGGATCAGGTCGTCGTAGGCAGGCCGGCCGGCGTAGGGCCCGGCTTCCGAGAAGCCGTAGGCGCCCACGTGCACGATGCGCGGATTGTGGGCCGCCACCGCTTCATACGACAGGCCCAGCCTTGCCATGGCCTGCGGCCGGATGTTGTAGAGCATCGCGTCGCAGCCTTCGGCAAGCGTGAGGCAGGCGCGGCGGCCCGCTTCGGTCTTGAGGTCGAGCACGACCGAACGCTTGTTGCGGTTCAGGTGCAGATGCAGATGCCCCATGCCCGGATTGCGCATGGGGCCCACGGCACGCATGTTGTCGCCCGTGGGCGACTCCACCTTGATGATGTCGGCGCCCAGGTCGCCCAGGATCTGGGTCGCGTAGGGCCCCATCACCACGGAGCTCAGATCGAGGATGCGCACGCCGGCCAGCGGGCCGGCGGCGGGGGCGGAAGAGGGGAGGGAGGCGTCTGTCATTGTGGCTGGATGTTGGCGTCGCGGATGAGCCGGCCCCAGAGGTCGCGTTCGCTGGCCACGAACTGGCCGAAATCCTGCGGTGTGCCGCTGAAGGCATCAAAGCCCAGGTCCGCGAGCCGTTTCTTGATCGCGGGGTCGGCGACGATCTGGTTGATGGCGGCGTTGAGCCGGGTCACGACTTCCGGCGGCAGGCCTGCCGGACCGAAGAAGCCGTTCCAGGAGTTGAGATCGAAGTCTGGCACGCCGGCTTCTTTCATGGAGGGCAGGTCCGGCACGATCGCGCTGCGTGCGGCGGTCGACACGGCGAGGGCGCGTACCTGACCCGATTGCACGAAGGGCAGGCCGGACGCGAGGTCGGTGAACATGAAGTCGACCTGCCCGCCGATCAGATCCGTCATCGCCTGGGGGGTGCCTTTGTACGGCACATGCAATAGGTCGACACCTGCGCGGCGCGCCAGGGTGGCGCCCGCCACAATGCCGGTGCTGTTGCCGCTGGCATAGGTGATGCGTCCGGGCGAAGCCTTGGCCGCCGCCACCAGGTCGCTCACCGTCTTGTACGGCAGCTTGGGGTTCACGACCAGGATGAACGGCAGGTTGCCGCCGCGCGCCACCGGCGAGAAATCCTTGACCGGATCGTAGGGCACATTCTTCATCAACCACGGGGCGGCCGAGTGCGAGGTATTGGTCGTGACGAACAGCGTGTAGCCATCCGGTTTGGCGCGTGCCACGTAATTGGCGGCGATGGTCGCGTTGGCGCCCGGTTTGTTCTCGACCACGATCTGCTGGCCCAACCGTTGCGACAACTCGTTGGCGAAGAGCCGGCCGACCGCGTCGGTGCCGGAGCCGGCCGGGAAGGGCACGACCAGCGAGATGGGTTTGTCGGGATACGTGTCCGAAGCGGCGTGCGCGGCGGGCAGGGCCCAGGCCGAGCCGGCCGCGAGAAGAGCGGCGGTCGCGGCGCGCGCGTAGCGATGCAGTGTCATGAGTGTCTCCTGGTGGATGTCTATATAGGTATAGGTATGGCGCGGGCGGCGTGGGCCGCGCGCGTTCTTGCGGGTGCTGCGGAAACCCTCGGGCCGCCGCGGCGACGGCCCCCGGGGCGGGAAGGAAGGGGGCGCGGTTCGGTGCCGATCCTGCCCGGCCTCGGGCGGCCGGATGTCCCCGCGGCCTTAGCGAATCACGCGATCGGGCGACTCTTCGTAGGGTGGGGTGTAGATCACGAGCAGCTTCGCCGGCGTGTCGCTCGTCACGGTAAATACGTGGGGAATGTCGGCCGGGAAATAGCAGCAATCGCCCGCCACCATGTCAGCACTTTCGTCGCCCACCTGCGCGCGCGCCGTGCCCTCGAGCAGATAACAGACCTGCTCGATGCCGGGGTGGGCGTGGGGCAGCGCGCCCTGGCCGCGCTCGATCTCGCCGAGCAGCACCTCGACGTGACGCGAGCCCACCGTTTCCGGGCTGATCAGGCGGCGGTTGAGGGTGCCCGTGTGGTTGGCGGGGTGATAGCCCGTCACTTCGCTGGGGCGGACGAGCCAGTTCGGTTTGCTGCGCATGCGTGTCTCCGGAATATTTTTGTGTGTGAAATCATATTCACATACAGGAAAAATGATGGCAAGCCTTGAGCCATCCGGATATCCCCGGTCTCCCAGGGGCGATCGGGGTAAACACCAGGGGCGGCTGTTAAAATCCCGCCGTTCTCCATTAAGCACTCCGCCATGTCCGTTGCCCGCCCCGATGCCACGTCCGGCCTGTCCGACTGGTTGCAGTACCTGGAATCCCTCCACGCCAAGGCAATCGATCTCGGCCTGGATCGCGTCAAGGAAGTCGCGCAACGCCTGGATCTCCGGCTGGATGCGGTCAAGTTCGTGGTGGGCGGCACCAATGGCAAGGGTTCCACCTGCGCCATGCTCGAGGCCATTCTGCTGGCCGCGGGCTATAAGGTCGGCCTGTACACCTCGCCGCACCTGATCGATTTCAATGAGCGCGCGCGCGTCAATGGCGAGATCGCCACCGATGCGGCGCTGGTCGAGCAGTTCGCGGCCGTCGAGGCGGTGCGAGGCGAGACGAGCCTCACCTACTTCGAGTTCACCACGCTGGCCATCCTGCGCCTTTTCTCGCTGTCTCGCCTCGACGCCGTGGTGCTCGAGGTGGGCCTCGGCGGGCGGCTCGATGCCGTCAACATCGTCGATGCGGATTGCGCCATCGTCACGAGTGTCGACATCGATCACACCGACTGGCTGGGCGACACGCGCGAGAAGATCGGCTTCGAAAAGGCGCACATCTATCGTGCGGATCGCCCCGCGATCTGTAGTGACCCCGTGCCGCCGCAAAGCCTGCTCGACCACATCGCCGACATCGGTGCCGACGCCTGGCTCTTCGGGCGCGACTTCAATTATTCCGGCGACCGCCAGCAGTGGGCCTACGGGGGCCGCTCGGTGCGGCGTCCGTCGCTGGCTTATCCGGCCCTGCGCGGCGCCAACCAGTTGCTCAACGCCTCGGCCGCGCTCGCCGCGCTCGAGTCCGTGCGCAACCGCCTGCCGGTGCCGCAGCAGGCCGTACGCCTGGGGCTGCTGCAGGCGTCGTTGCCGGGTCGCTTCCAGATCCTGCCGGGGCAGCCGGCCGTCATCCTCGACGTCGCGCACAACCCGCACGCCGCCGCGGTGCTGGCCCAGAACCTCGACAACATGGGATTTCATCCGTACACGCATGCCGTGTTCGGCATGCTCAACGACAAAGATCTCGCCGGCGTGGTCGCCAAGCTCGGCAGCCGTATCGATCACTGGTATTGCGCAGGCCTGCCCGGCCCGCGCGGCAATTCGGGCGAGGGCCTGGCCGAGCAGGTCGGAGCACAGCTCGCGCAGCTCGCCGCGGGCGCCGAGGGACCGACCGTCGCCGCGTTCGCCGACCCGGCCGCCGCCTATGCCGCGGCCCGCGAAAAGGCAGGGGAGAATGATAGAATCGTCGTATTCGGATCATTTCTGACCGTAGCCGCGGTGCTGCAGGCGCTAGGCCGCAAGGCATGACCCGCCGGCCAGGGCGAGCGGCGAGGCGCAACCGGCATGCAGGCCGGTCCGCGCTCTCCGCGGCCTGGCTCGTTTCATCCGCTGGGGATTGAGTTCCATGGGTTTGTTCAGTCGCAAAGATTCTGCCTCCGAGGCGTCCTCCACCCGGTCCCGTCCGATGGTGTCGAGTGAGGCCCAGGCGGCCGAACTGCGCGCACGTGCGCGCCGGCGTCTGGCCGGCGCGATCGCGCTGGTGCTCGCCGCCGTGATCGTGTTGCCCATGATCCTCGACTCCGAACCGGTCCCGGTCTCCGACGACATCCCGATCCGCATACCCGACCGCGGCACGCCGTATCAGCCGCCGGTGTCCGAACCGCAAGCCACGGTCGCACAAAACGGCGCCGCAGCGGGCAGCGCTCCCGCCGGCGGCAGCGAGCCCGCCGTGCCGCCCGACCTGAGCGGCGCCCAGCCGCCCGCCGGGCAGGCGCAGGCTCCCGCCGTCACGCCTGGCCAGCCGGGTCCGCAGGCCGGCGCTACGCCGCCCGCGGTCCAGCCCGTCACGCCGCCGCCCGTCGCCGCCACGACCCCGCCGCCCAAGCCGCCCGAAACCAAGCCCGCGCCCAGGCCCGCCGAGAAGCCCGAGACGCCCCGTTCCGATGATGGCGCGCGTGCCCTGGCCCTGCTCGAAGGCCGCGCGGCGCCGGCCCCGGCCGCACCGAGCACCGCCAAGCCGGCCGCTTCCGGGAACTTCGTGCTGCAGGTCGCCTCCTATACCACGCAGGCCGATGCCAATGCCCGTCGCGGCAAGCTGCATCAGGCCGGCGTCACCAACGCATTCGTCGAACAGGCGAGCATCAATGGCAAGCAGCAATACCGGCTGCGCGTGGGGCCGTTCCCCTCGCGCGAGGCGGCCCAGGCTGCCCAGGCGCGTCTGCGCACGCTGGGCTACGACAACGGTTTCATCGCCGCACAGTGACCGGTTTCGATTTCGTCGTTCTGGCGATCCTTGCGGTCTCGGCCGTGCTCGGTCTGGTGCGCGGCCTGCTCAAAGAGCTGCTGTCGCTGATTGCGTACGTACTCGCGTTCGTGGCGGCGATCTGGTGGGGCCCGACGGTCTATGGCTGGCTCGAACCCTATATCGAAACCACGGTCCTGCGCATGGGCGTGGCCTATGCGGCCGTCTTCATCATCGTTTTGCTGGGCGTGGGGCTGGTCAACATGACCCTGGGCGCGCTGATCCGCACCACCGGCCTGTCGCCGGCCGATCACGGCCTGGGCGGAATGTTCGGTCTGGCGCGCGGCCTGTTGATCGTCCTGGTGCTGGTCGGCCTGGCGGGTTACACCCCGCTGCCGCAAGAACCCTGGTGGCAGGACGCCATGTTTTCGCATTCGGCCACGCAGGCCGTCTTGAAGGTCAAATCGATGTTGCCTGAGTCCCTCGGGACCTGGGTGCCGTATTGATGCGCCCTTATTGATTCACTACTGCTTCACTCGTTTTACATCTACAGGAACTCACCATGTGTGGAATCGTCGGGGTTATCGGGCGCGGGCCGGTTAACCAGCTGCTGTATGACAGCCTGCTGTTGTTGCAGCACCGGGGCCAGGACGCCGCAGGCATCGCCACGTCCCACGGCAATCACTTCAACATGTACAAGGCGCACGGCCTTGTGCGCGACGTGTTCCGCACGCGCAACATGCGCGCCCTGCCGGGTCAGAGCGGCGTGGGCCAGGTGCGTTACCCCACGGCGGGTTCGAGTTCCAGCGAAGAAGAGGCGCAGCCCTTCTATGTGAACGCGCCGTTCGGCATCACGTTTGCCCATAACGGCAACCTGACCAACTGGCGCGAGCTGCGCGAAGCGCTCTACCGCGTCGACCGCCGCCACATCAACACCAACTCCGACTCCGAAGTGCTGCTCAACGTGCTCGCGCACGAGCTGCAGCTTGCCGCCAATGGCGTGTCGCTCGATGAAGATGCGATGTTCCGCGCGGTGGCGCAGGTGCACAAGCGCGTGCGTGGCGCCTACGCCGTGGTGTCGCAGATCTCGGGCTACGGCATGCTGGCATTCCGCGACCCCTACGGCATTCGCCCGCTGTGCATCGGCCGCCAGGAGACCGATGAGGGCGTAGAGTGGATGGTCGCCTCCGAATCCGTCGCCCTCGAGGGCAGCGGCTTCGCCTTCGTGCGCGATGTGCTGCCCGGCGAGGCCGTGTTCGTCGATCTCGACGGCCGCCTCGTGAGCCGTCAGTGCGCCGAAGACGCGCGCCTCGTGCCCTGCATCTTCGAATACGTGTACTTCGCGCGCCCCGACTCGCTGATCGACGGCGTGTCGGTCTACGACGCTCGCCTGCGCATGGGCGAGTACCTGGCCGACAAGGTCGCGCGCAATATGCGCATCGGCGACATCGACGTGGTCATGCCGATTCCCGATTCGTCGCGTCCGGCCGCCATGCAGCTGGCCTCACGCCTCAACCTCGATTACCGCGAAGGCCTGATCAAGAACCGCTACGTCGGCCGCACCTTCATCATGCCGGGCCAGGCCGTGCGCCGTAAATCCGTGCGCCAGAAGCTCAACGCGATCGGCCAGGAGTTCAAGGGCAAGAACGTGCTGCTGGTCGACGATTCCATCGTGCGCGGCACCACCTCGCGCGAGATCGTCGACATGGCACGCGCAGCGGGCGCCAACAAGGTGTACTTTGCATCGGCCGCGCCTCCGGTCCGCTTCCCCAACGTGTACGGCATCGACATGCCGACCCAGAAGGAGCTGATCGCCACGGGCCGCAGCGACGAAGAGATCGCCCGCGCGATCGGCGCGGATTCCCTGGTCTACCAGGATCTGGCCGACATGCAGCAGGCCGTGCGCGACATCAATCCGTCGATCACTCGCTTCGAAGCCTCGTGTTTCGACGGCGAGTACATCACGGGTGACATCACGCCCGAGTACCTGGCGCGCCTGGGTCAGTCGCGCGAGACCAGCGCCGACGACGAGGCCGCCGGTGGTTTGCAGTTCAACATGGGCTACGCCGCCAACGACAACTGAGTTAGTCGCAGCTGGCGGCGCGCTGCGCCGCCCATGTAAAAGAGCCCGGCGCCTTCACATGGCGCCGGGCTCTTTTTTCTGGGGCGGTGCGTGGCCGGGTCAGGCGCCGCGCCGGCCGGCGAACGCCGCGCGTAGCGCGATCACGCCCACCACCACGAAGAGGCCCAGGCTCCAGAGCGCGTATTCGATGCCCAGGAGCGGCACGGCGGCGTCCATGCAGGTGGCGTAGATGCCGAACACCGAGGGAATCGCGCCATCCAGGCCGGTGCCGCTCATGAAGCGGTCGGCGAACGTCTGATCGCACGACAGCATCTTCGAGGCCACCGTGTACTGGTACCAGGCGGCCACCACGCCGGCGATGGCGAGCAGGGCGGCGAGCAGGGCCCCGATGCGCGAGGCGAGCGGGCCCGCGTAGGCCGTCACCAGGGCGGCCACACCGATGACCAGATAGATCAGGCGCTGCATCACGCACCAGGCGCAAGGCGGCATCTCGAACAGATGCTGGGAAATGAGGGCGACGCCCAAGGCGCCGAAGCACAGCAGCGCGATCAGGAGAAGCAGGCGTTTGCGTTGCGGATACATGGTGATTCCAGACTAGCCGAAGCGGATGAGAGTGATGAGGTCGAAAATCGGCGCGGGCGCAGGCCGCCGCAATCTTAGGCCGGCGGATGCGGCATTAGTTGCAGCGCCTGCGCGAAAAGGGCGAGAAGCAACTCGCGGGCGCCGTCCCAGAAAATCTGTACGCCCAGGCACAGCATGATGAAGGCGGACAACCGCATGAATACGGCGGTGCCGTTTTCGCCCAGGCGGTGCAGCAGTTGCACGGCGAAGCGCAGGCAGACATAGAGCACGAACGACACGACGGCGACGCCGGGCAGCGAGCCCGCCAGCCGCACCACGCTCGCGAGCTGATCTGTCTGGTCACGCAGGGAAGCGCCGACCGTCAGGGCGGCGGCGATCGATCCGGGCCCGCAACTGATCGGAAAGGTGAGCGGGTAGAAAGCGCGGGCCTGCGCCATCTCGGGCGTAAACGATTCGGCCATCCGTGCCACGCGGCTGGTGCCGGCGTCAGGCGAGTTGACCAGCAGCCACGCGTTGTACATCACGAGGATGCCACCCGCCACGCGCACGATCGCGAGCGAAATGCCAAAAAAGCTCAGGACGATATGGCCCGCCAGCATGGCCACGGTGAGCATCAGCGCCACGTTGATCGACACGCGCTTGGCAAGCGCCGTCCGCGTGGAGGCGGATGCGCCCTCCGTGAGGCTCCAGAAGATGGGCGCGATTGCGGGCGGGTTCAGGAAGGGCAGCAGGGTGGCCAGCGCAAAGAAAAAACTGCGGCCGAAGACCAGCAAGTATTCGTCGATCGCCATGGAGGTGAGCTGCGCCCGATATGAAAACGCGATTGTAAGCGCGCGGGCTCCCGGCGCCCAAGCCCGCAGGGGAGGGCCGGGCCGCAATGCCGCCCGGCGCCGGTCTTAAGCGACCTTCTGCTGCGGCTCGTCGCCCGCCAGCGCTTCGAGCACGCTGCGCTCGAACTGCATCTGGCTGCGTGGCCGCTCCAGCGATGCGCCCGAGATGATGAACACGTCTTCCACGCGGTCGCCAAGCGTCATCACCTTGGCCATGATGAGATCCACGCCGCTGTCGGCGAACACCCGCGCCAGCGCGTACAGCAGGCCGGGCCGGTCGGTGGCGGTCACGGAAAGCCGCCACGATTGGCTGCGTTCGTCGGGATGTAGCTCGGCCTGGGGCATCACGGGGAACACGCGCGACAGGCGCGACTGGCGGCTGCGGTAGTGCCCTGTGCGTGCGGGGGCGCGTTCGCCCTGGCGGGCGGCGCGCAGGCGTTCGCCGAGCTCGTGTTCGACCAGCGTGGCCTGGGCCCGCAGGTCGGCGCTGCCGTCGGATGGCAGCACGATGAAGCTGTCGAGCGCCCAGCCGTGCCGGGTGGTGTGGATGCGGGCGTCCTGGATCGACATCGCCTTGCCGTCGAAATATCCGCAGGTCGTCATGAAAAGATCGGGTGCGTCGCGCGTGTACACCATCACCTGCAGGCCACCGCCTTCTTCGGTGGGCCGCACGCGCACGACCGGCTCGGCCGGCTCCACCTGATAGTAGAGATGGCGGGTGTGCCAGGCGATCTCGGATGCGTCGTGGCGCAGGAAATACGCTACATCGAGTTGCTTCCAGAAGGCCTCGCGCGCGTCGTCGCGCAGGCCGGCCAGGCGCGTGAGTCGCGCCGCCTCTTCCTTGCGCTCGGTCAGCACGGTGCTGGCGTCGTGCGTGCCGCCCAGCGCCGCCCGGGTCAGGCGATACAGGTCTTCGAGCAGCTTGCCTTTCCAGGCGTTCCAGACCTTGGGGCTGGTGCCGCGGATGTCGGCCACGGTGAGCAGATAGAGCGCGGTGAGATGCCGCTCGTCGCCCACCTTGCGCGCGAACTCGTTGACCACCTCGGGGTCGGAGATGTCGCGTTTCTGTGCCACGTTGGACATCAGCAGATGCTGGCGCACCAGAAACTCCACCAGTTCGCCGTCGGCGGCGTCCAGGCCGTGTTCCTGGGCGAAGCGGCGCACCTCGCGCGCACCCAGCTCCGAGTGATCGCCACCGCGCCCCTTGGCGATGTCATGAAAGAGCGCTGCCACGTACAGCAGCCAGTGGCGGTCGAGGTCGGTCATGAGCTGACTGGCCAGCGGATATTCCTGCGCGTGCTCGGGCATCGTGAAGCGCCGCAGGTTGCGGATCACCGCCAGCGTGTGCTGGTCGACTGTGTACACATGGAACAGATCATGCTGCATCTGCCCCACGATGCGGCGGAACACCGGCAGGTAGCGCGGCAGCACATTGAGCATCGTCATGCGGCGAATCTCGTGCACCACGCCGCGCGGCTGCTGCAGAATCTGCAGGAACAACTTGCGGTTGACCGGATTGCGGCGGAACTGCGCGTCGATGCGATGGCGCGAATGCCAGATGGCGCGCAAGGTGCGGGCCGACATGCCGGTCAGGTCCGGATGCTGCTGCATGACCAGGAACGCGCGCAGCAGAAGCGTCGGATTACGTTCGAAGCAATCCTCGCGAATGATGTCCAGGCGCTCGTGCAGCTTGCGGAAATCCTCGTCGATCGCGCGGGCATCGCTCTCGGGGCGCGGAAACAGCCGCTCCTCGATGTTCTGCACCAGGATCGCATTGAGCTGCGTCACGAGGCGGGCCGCCCAGTAATAGCGCTGCATCAACAGCTCGCTGGCGCGCCGCGTGGCCGTGGACGTGATGCCATACACCTCGGCGAGCCCGGGTTGCAGGTCGAACAGCACGCGGTCCTCGCGGCGGCCGGTCAGCAGATGCAATTCGATCCGCAGGCGCTTGAACGCCTGCTCGGCACGGCGCAGGTCGCGTGCTTCCGATGCCGTGAGCAGTCCCGCCTGCGCGACCTCGCGCCAGGCCTGGCCGAAGCCGGCGGCGCGCGCCATCCACAGGATCACCTGCAGGTCGCGCAGGCCACCGGGCGATTCCTTGCAATTGGGCTCCAGCGCGTAGGGCGTGTCCTGGTAGCGCGCATGACGCTGCTGCATCTCGACACGCTTGGCCCGAAAGAAGGCGGCCGCGTCCAGGCGGGCCCGCGTGGCGGTCTCGAAGCGCTTCATGAGCGAGCGGCTGCCCGCGAGCCAGCGCGACTCCAGCAGCGCCGTTTCGACGGTGATGTCGGCCTGGGCTTCGTTCTCGCAGTCTTCGAGCGTGCGCACGCTGTGTCCGGGCTCCAGGCCCAGATCCCAGAGCGACGCGACGAGCGCCTCGATCGCGCTTTCGTCGGCGGGGCCCGGCTCCTGGGGCAGCAGGATCAGCAGGTCCACATCGGAGTGCGGATAGAGTTCGCCGCGCCCATAGCCGCCAACGGCCGCCAGCGTGGCGCCGGCCGGCAGCGGCGTCAGCTTGATCAGCTCGCGCAGGGCCTGGTCGACGATGCGGCGCAGTTCATGGAGCAGCGTGTCGGGCCGATGATGGGCCCGGAACTGGGCGATCGCCGCCTCCCGGGCGGCCTGCATGCGTGCTTTGAGGGGGGCGAGATCGAGCGAGGTCATGCAGGCGAGCCTGGAGAATGGAAGGGGGTCAGACCTGGGGAATCACGACCGTGGCGGGCACGAAGTCCGGTGCGGCGGGCATGCCCGGCGACACGGTGAGCACTTCGCAGCCGGTCTCGGTCACGCAGATGGTATGTTCCCATTGCGCCGAGAGGCTATGATCGCGGGTCACGACCGTCCAGCCGTCGGCCAGTTGGCGGATTTCGCGGCGGCCGGCGTTGATCATGGGCTCGACCGTGAACAACATGCCGGTCTCGAGCGTCGGGCCGGTGCCGGGCTTGCCATAGTGCAGTACCTGCGGATCCTCATGGAACCGCTGGCCGATGCCGTGGCCGCAGAATTCGCGCACCACCGAAAAGCCCTGCGCTTCGGCGTATTTCTGGATGGCATGCCCGATGTCGCCCAGCGTGGCGCCGTTGCGCACGGCGGCGATGCCCTTCCACATGCAGTCGAACGTGATGTCGGTGAGGCGGCGCGCCAGGATCGACGGCTCACCGGCGAGATACATGCGGCTGGTGTCGCCGAACCAGCCGTCCTTGATGATGGTGACGTCGATGTTGAGCGCGTCCCCGTTTTTCAGCACCTTGTCGCCCGGAATGCCATGGCAGACCTGATGGTTCACCGAGGTACAGATCGCGCCCGGAAAGGGCGGGTACCCGGGCGGGGCGTAGCCTACCGTGGCCGACTTCACCTTGAGTTCGTCGGTGAGGTACTCGAGCGCGAGCTTGTCCAGCGCGGCCGTGGTGACGCCCGGCTTCACGTGGGGGGCGAGGTAGTCGAGAATCCGGGCCGCGTCCTGACAGGCGGCGCGCATTTTGGCCAGATCGGCGGGGTCGGTAACAATGCCCATGTATCTGCTTGAGTATCCTGGTCGAAAAATAGTAGAATTATAGGCTTGCCTTGAAAACCGTGTGCATATCACGCCCGGATTTCGGGGCTGTGCGTGGCAGGCTTTGCAGCTTGCCGGGTAAGCCAGCGCCACCAGCCGCTGCGTCGCGAAGGGACGTACGTGTGCAGGGCAGTGCAGGCCAACCCGGGCAGGGTGTGCGGCGTTTCAGGCATGGCACCGGGATCATCGAGCCGATCGCAGCGGGTCCAGGGGCAAGGTCTGGTCGCAAGACCGGGCACGGAAATCGGGACAGGCGGCATCATCGATGCTAGCGGTCCGTCGCGATGCGAGGCGAGGGTGGTTCATCCGAGCAGACGCTGGCGGCGGGCGGTGCGCAGGTGCTTGCCGAGTGGCTCGATCCACGTTTTTGAGCGGCGGTGCAGGCGCGGTGTGGGCGTCCGGTTAATTTCTCGTCGGAGGCAGGTGTCTATCACTTGTGTCCGGTTTGATGAAATGCCCCGGAACCTGATTCATGCAGCCAGATTCCGCCGCCAACAAAACGGTAGATCGAATCACGCAGTAGCTCGAAGAGCGCCGACGCACATCGGCAGGCCGCGTGCCTTGCCGGTCGTCTGGGTTCATCACGGCTTCGGTCGTGTCGGCTGGCTTGATTTCTGTATTGCAGTACCCCGCGCGGGGTGTTCCCGCCGCGGCAATCGCGCGTTATGCCACCCAGGGTGTCGATGAATTCGATGCAGGCGTAATGCAAGACCCAACCCTTGGAGTCATTATGTCCCTCATGCGTGAAATGCTGGAAGCCGGCGTCCACTTCGGTCACCAGACCCGTTACTGGAACCCCAAGATGTCGCAGTACATCTTCGGCCAGCGCAACAAGATTCACATCATCAACCTCGAAAAGACGGTTGCCCAATACCAAGACGCGACCAAGTTCGTGAAGCAACTGGCCGCCCGCGGTGGCTCGATCCTGTTCGTCGGCACCAAGCGCGCCGCTCGTGAACTGGTCGCCGCCGAAGCCGCCCGCTGCGGCATGCCCTACGTCGACGCCCGCTGGCTCGGCGGCATGCTGACCAACTTCAAGACGGTCAAGAGCTCGATCAAGCGCCTGAAGGATATGGAAGCCGTTGTCGCCGAAGGCGGCATGGAGCGTCTGATCAAGAAGGAAGGCCTGCTGTTCCAACGCGAACTCGACAAGCTGAACAAGTCGATCGGCGGCATCAAGGACATGAACGGTCTGCCCGACGCCCTGTTCGTGATCGACGTGGGTTACCACAAGATCGCCGTGGCCGAAGCCCGCACCCTGGGCATCCCGGTCGTGGCCGTGGTTGATACCAACCACTCGCCCGACGGCGTCGACTACGTGATCCCCGGCAACGACGACTCGGCTCGCGCCATCGCTCTGTACGCCAAGGGCATCGCCGACGCCGTGCTGGAAGGCCGCGAACAAAACCTGAACGGTCTGGTCGAAGAGATCGGCGAAGGTCAGGAAGAGTTCGTCGAAGTGCAAGACGGCCAGGCCTAAAGCCAGGCTGCGCGGCGCGCGCCGGCCTCGAGCCGCCGCGCCGCGCCCATCCCCAAGTCGGGCGTACGCGCGCAGCTCGCGGCCCGCAGCCCGTGGCCTCATGGCCTGACGCGGCGACGACCCCAGCGGGCCGTCCGCGCCAGCGCATCGCCCGGGTGTCACACTGAATTCATATCATTGCCCCGGCCCTGTCGGGGCATGTCATAAGCGAAACTGGAGCTAACATGGCTGAAATTACCGCTGCCCTGGTCAAGGAACTGCGCGAAAAGACCGACGCACCCATGATGGAGTGCAAGAAGGCTCTGACGGAAGCCGAAGGCGATCTGGATCGTGCCGAGGAAATCCTGCGCGTCAAGCTGGGCAACAAGGCCAGCAAGGCCGCTGCCCGCGTGACCGCCGAAGGCCTGATCGGTCTGTTCATTGCTGCCGATGGCAAGCAAGGTGCCGTGATCGAAGTCAACTGCGAAACCGACTTCGTCGCCAAGAACCCCGACTTCGTCGCCTACGTCAATGCCCTGGCCGAACTGGTCGCCTCGAAGAACCCGGCCGACGTCGCCGCGCTGTCCGAGCTGCCCTTCGGTGAAGGCACCGTCGAAACGACCCGTACCGCTCTGGTCGGCAAGATTGGTGAAAACATCTCGATCCGCCGCTTCCAGCGTATCCAGACCCCCGACGCGCTGGCTTCGTACGTGCACGGCGGCCGTATCGGCGTGCTGGTCGAGTTCGCCGGCGCCGAAGAAGTGGGCAAGGATCTGGCCATGCACATCGCCGCGACCAAGCCCAAGGCTCTGGACGCGTCGGGCGTGAGCGCCGCCGACATCGCCACCGAGCGTTCGGTTGCCGAACAGAAGGCTGCCGAATCGGGCAAGCCGGCCGACATCGTCGCCAAGATGGTCGAAGGTTCGGTGCAGAAGTTCCTGAAGGAAGTGACCCTGCTGTCGCAGCCCTTCGTCAAGAACGACAAGCTGACGGTCGAACAGATGCTCAAGGAAAAGAGCGCGTCGATCAAGCAATTCGTGCTGTACGTCGTTGGTGAAGGCATCGAGAAGAAGACCACTGATTTCGCCGCTGAAGTTGCCGCTGCCGCCGCTGGCCGCGCATAAAGCGTTATCGTGATGACGGGCCGGCGCAGGGTTGCCTGAAACCCCTGTGACCGGCCTATTTCTTGTCTTACACTTTCGTCGGATCGTTCCTCGGGATATCACCTATGAGCAGCAGATCATATAAACGGGTTCTTCTCAAACTTTCCGGCGAGGCGCTGATGGGCGACGATGCTTTCGGCATCAATCGCTCCACCATCGTCCGCATGACCGATGAAATCGCCGAGGTCGCCGCCATGGGCGTCGAGCTGGCCATTGTCATCGGCGGAGGCAACATCTTCCGTGGCGTCGCGCCCGGTGCGCAGGGCATGGACCGCGCCACCGCCGATTACATGGGCATGATGGCCACCATCATGAACGCGCTTGCCCTGCAAGACGCGCTCAAGCACAAGGGTGTGGATACCCGCGTGCAGTCGGCCCTGAATATCGACCAAGTCGTCGAACCCTACATTCGTCCCAAGACCCTGCGTTACCTCGAAGAGGGCAAGGTCGTGATTTTCGCCGCGGGCACGGGTAATCCGTTCTTCACCACCGATACCGCCGCCGCCTTGCGTGGCGCCGAAATCGGTGCCGAGATCGTGCTCAAGGCCACCAAGGTCGACGGCATCTACAGCGCGGATCCCAACAAGGATCCGACCGCCACGCGTTATGCGCGCATCAGTTTCGACGAAGCCATCGTGCGCCGTCTCGAAGTGATGGACGCCACGGCCTTTGCGCTGTGCCGCGACCAGAAGCTGCCCATCAAAGTGTTTTCGATCAACAAGTCGGGCGCGCTCAAGCGCGTGGTCGGCGGCGAAGACGAAGGCACGTTGGTACACGTTTGAGAAAAAGGAAATAGCCATGAGCGTTGCAGAAACCCGCAAATCCGCCGAGAGCAGGATGACCAAGTCCTTGGACACGCTCAAGACCAACCTGTCCAAGATCCGCACCGGCCGTGCTCACACCGGCATCCTGGATCACGTTCAGGTCGATTACTACGGCTCGCCGGTTCCGGTGGGTCAGGTCGCCAACGTCAACCTCGTCGATGCCCGCACGATCAGCGTGCAGCCCTACGAGAAGCAGATGGCCGGCCCCATCGAGAAGGCAATCCGCGAATCGGATCTGGGCCTGAATCCCATCTCGATGGGCGAGACCATCCGCGTGCCGATGCCCGCCCTGACCGAAGAGCGCCGCCGCGACCTCACCAAGGTCGTCAAGAGCGAAGGCGAAGACGCCAAGATCGCCGTGCGCAATCTGCGCCGTGAAGCCAACGAAACGCTCAAGAAGCTGGTCAAGGACAAGACCATCTCCGAAGACGACGAGCGTCGTGCCCAGGACGACGTGCAGAAGCTGACCGATCGTTTCGTGGCCGACATCGACAAGTTGGTGACGACCAAAGAAGCGGAAATCATGACCGTATAATTGCGGCTTGGCGCGCCGCCTGGTCTTGGCCAGGTGGGCGCCGTGATTGCTGCCCAGGCGCCGTCACCGCCGCGCTGCCGCCAGGCCCGGCGGTGCGCGACACCGGGACGGCGCAGTTTTTTTGCAGGCCTTCTCCCGAGCGCCAGCGTTCGTCATACCGCTAGGCTTTCATCCATGGTCATCAGTTCCACCCAGGCGATTCCCGATACCGAGGCCGTACCGCAACACGTTGCCATCATCATGGACGGCAACGGGCGCTGGGCCACGCGCCGGCACTTGCCGCGCACGGCGGGCCATGCCAAAGGCGTGCAGGCGGTGCGGCGTGCCGTCGAAGCCTGCGGCCGCCGCGGGGTGCGCTACCTCACGCTGTTCGCCTTCAGCTCCGAGAACTGGCGCCGGCCGGCCGACGAGGTCTCGCTGTTGATGCGTCTGTTCGTGCAGGCGCTCGAGCGCGAGGTCGACAAGCTGCAGGAGCAGGGCGTGCGCCTGCACGTCGTGGGGGATCTCTCGCCCTTCGAACCGCGTCTGCGCGAACTGATCGCGCAAGCGCAGGATCGCACCGCGGGCAATGACCGGCTGCACCTGACGGTCGCCGCCAACTATGGCGGGCGCTGGGACATCCTGCAGGCCACCCGCGCCATGCTCAAGGCCCGGCCCGAGCTCGCCGCCGATCCCGACGCGATCGATGAGGGTGCGCTCTCGCAGCACCTCTCGATGGCATGGGCGCCCGAACCCGACCTGTTCATCCGCACCGGCGGTGAGCAGCGCATCTCCAACTTCCTCATCTGGCAGCTCAGCTACACCGAGCTGTTCTTCACCGATAAGTACTGGCCCGACATCGACGCCGAGGCGCTCGATGCCGCGTTCGAGTGGTATCGCACCCGCGAACGCCGATTCGGCCGCACCAGCGCGCAGTTGCGCGACGCCAAGCGTTAAACCTCGTTCATCGGAGTCCGCCCCATGCTCGGCCAGCGTATCGTCACCGCCATCGTTCTTCTCGCTATCCTGGCCGGCGCGCTCGCCGCGCCGAATCCGTGGTGGTTCGTGGCGCTGCTCGCGCTCGGCGCCGCCTGCGCCAACTGGGAGTGGCTGCGCCTGACGCTGCCGCAACCGCCCAGCAAGGCGATCGCCGTGGGCGTGTCCGTCGTGATGTTCGGCGTCATGCTGGGACTCACGCATATCTGGCTCGGCGGGGCGCCCGCTGGCGCCCAGGTGGCGGTCTGGCTGCTGCAGGGGCTGGTGCCGATCGTGGCATTGGTCTGGCTGGTCGGCGCCTGGACGGCCGTCTATCGGGGGCGCTCCGATGCGCCGCCCGCCAGCCTGGGCTGGTCGGTTTTTTCGGTGCTGGCGGTGTTGGCCGCCTGGTCCGTACTCTCGCTGTGGTTTATGGCGCGCGGCGGTCTTTATGTGATTTCGCTACTGGCGCTGGTCTGGATCGCCGACATCGCGGCCTATTTTGCCGGCCGGGCTTTCGGCAAGCGCAAGCTCGCGCCCAAGGTAAGCCCGGGCAAGACCATCGCGGGCGCCGTCGCCGGGGTCGGTGGGGCGGTCCTCTGGATCATCGTCTCCGGCCAGTATCAGGGCACCTACGCGGCCGATCTCTTCGCCCGCGGCTCGTGGCTGCTCGCGGTGCCTGCCGGCGTGATCCTGGGGGTCGTGTCGATCGTGGGTGACCTGTTCGAGTCGCTGCTCAAGCGTCGTGCGGGCGTCAAGGATTCGAGCGCGCTGCTGCCCGGGCACGGCGGGGTCTATGACCGTATCGACGCCATCCTGCCGGTGGCACCGATTGCGCTGCTCTTGACTGGAGTCTTGTTTTGACCGGTTTTCAACGCATCGCCGTGCTGGGCTCCACGGGCTCGATCGGCGAAAGTACCCTCGACGTCATCGTGCGCCATCCCGAGCGCCTCGGCGTCTACGCGCTGTCGGCCTACAGCCGCATGGAGCGCCTGGCCGAACAGGCTTTGGCGACCCGCGCGGCCGTGGTGGTCGTGCCGTCCGAGGATGCGCGCGCGCGGTTCCTGGCAGCCTGGCCGGCCGCGGCGCGCCAGCCCGACGTTCGCGTGGGGAGCGAAGCCTTGGCCGAGGTGGCGGCGGCGCCTGAATGCACGACCGTCATGGCGGCGATCGTCGGCGCGGCGGGGTTGCCCGCGGCGCTGGCCGCCGCACGGGCCGGCAAGCGCGTGCTGTTGGCCAACAAAGAAGCCTTGGTGGCCGCGGGTGCCTTGTTCATGGCGGCCGTGCGCGACGCGGGCGCCGAGCTGTTGCCCATCGACAGCGAACACAATGCGATTTTTCAGTGCCTGCCGCACGGCGGGCGGGCCGGTGCGCCCGAGGCGCCCGCGCGCGGTGTGCGCAAGCTCATCCTGACCGCGTCGGGCGGGCCCTTCCGCCGTCATGATCCGGCCGACCTGGAAAACGTCACGCCCGAGCAGGCCTGTGCCCATCCCAACTGGAGCATGGGCCGCAAGATCTCGGTCGACTCCGCCACCATGCTCAACAAGGGCCTGGAGGTGATCGAGGCGCACTGGCTGTTCGCCATGCCGGCCGACAGGATCGAGGTGGTGATCCATCCGCAGAGCGTGGTGCATTCGATGGTCGAGTACGACGACGGCTCGGTCCTCGCCCAGCTCGGCCAGCCCGACATGCGTACCCCTATTTCATATGGGCTCGGTTTTCCCGAGCGCCTCGAAAGCGGGGTCAGTCCGCTCGACCTCACCCGCTTCGGCCGCCTCGATTTCGAAAAGCCCGATTTCGCGCGTTTTCCGTGTCTGGACCTCTCCTTCCAGGCGCTGCGGGCCGGGCAGGCCGCCTGCATTACGCTCAACGCGGCCAACGAGGTCGCGGTGGCCGCGTTTCTGGAAGGGCGTTTGCCCTATACCTGGATTCCGCGCGTGATCTCCGCCGCGCTGGAGTGGCAGGCGGGGCTGTCATCTGTTACGCTCGCCGGCTTGGACGACGTGCTTGCACTGGACGTGGCCGTTCGCCGTTTCGCCGGCGATCTGGGCACCGCCTGAGCAGCCGCCGGCACGCTTTGCGTGCCCGGTGCCGCCCCACGTCGGCCAGGCAAGCGCGGCCCGGTGTGGCGCACGGCCTGCCGCGCAACGATATGCGCCTGGCCTGTCCGTCCCGCCCCTCTGCCTCGCTCCCCGAAACACGGTACCCGGCGCACGCTCACCCCGCATGCGATCGGCTCGCGGCACGCGTAACCTGGCCCTCCCGGCAGGCGCGCGCCGGCATCTGAGTAGGCTTTCGCACCATGATTTTCACCTTGCTGGCCTTCGTGGTCGCGCTGGGCACCCTGATCACCTTCCATGAGCTGGGGCATTACTGGGTGGCGCGCCTTTGCGGCGTGCGCGTATTGCGCTTCTCGCTGGGCTTCGGCCGGGTGCTGCTGCGCCGCTATGACCGCAACGGGACCGAATGGGCGCTGTCGGCCATCCCGCTGGGCGGCTACGTCAAGATGCAGGACGATCCCCCGCCTGGTGCACCGCTGGCCGAGGTCAAGCGCAGCTTCAATGCACAGCCGGTCGGCCGCCGCATCGCCATCGTCGCGGCCGGACCCATCTTCAACCTGATCCTGGCCGTGGCGTTGTACGCCGGCCTGAACATGGTCGGCACCCAGGTGCCCGCGGCCATCGTGGGCGCCCCGGTGGCCGACACGCCGGCCGCTCAGGCCGGCTTTGCCGCCGGCGATCGCATCCAGTCCGTCGGCGGCCAGCAGATCGAGTCCTGGTCCGACGCGCGCTGGCGCCTGCTCGACCTGCTGTCGTCCGGCGGCAGCACCGACGTGCGCGTGCGCGACGACGCCGGCCGCGAGCGCGAGCTGCGCCTGACCGCACCCGCCGGCAACCGCATGGATCCGGCCGACGGCGATCCGCTCGTCGCGCTCGGGTTGCGCCTGGCCCAAGCCAAACCCATCGTGCGCGAGGTGATCGCGGGCGGGGCAGGGGAGGCCGCCGGCCTGCGCGCGGGTGACCTCATCGTGCGCGCCGGCGACGCCGAAAGGCTCGACGCGGGCGCCCTCGTGGCGCTCATCCAGCAGCATCCGGATCAAGCCATGCCGATCACCGTGGTGCGCGACGGCGCCCAGGTGTCGCTCCAGATCGTGCCGCGCGCCGAGCAGGTGCAGGGCAAGCAGATCGGCCGCATCGGCGTGCAGCTGGGCGGCGATGTGCCCATGGTCACGCAGCGCTACGGCTTTTTCGAGAGCATCGCGCGCGGCGCCGAACGCACCTGGGACACTGCGTGGCTGTCTCTGCGCATGATGGGCCGCATGGTCACGGGCGACGTGTCCTGGCGCAACGTGAGCGGCCCCGTCACGATCGCCGACTATGCCGGCCAGACCGCGCGCATCGGCCTCGAAGCCTATATCGCCTACCTCGCCCTGATCAGCATCAGCCTGGGCGTCCTGAATCTGCTTCCCATTCCCATGCTGGATGGGGGGCATCTGCTGTACTATCTCGTCGAAATCGTGAGAGGGCGCCCCGTGCCTGATCGGTGGATCGACATCGGCCAACGTGCCGGCGTCGGTTTGCTGGCCTGCCTGATGGGCCTCGCCCTTTTCAACGACTTTGCGCGGCTATTCACTTAGACGCGAATCGAATAAAATCCCCCGCCATTTGCACGACCGAGGAAAGCCAAGGATGTTTTTTCGCCGGATGATGAATTCCAGGAGCGATATGCAAGAAAAGGGTCTCTTCAAGAAGGCCAAACTGCCGAGCTTGCTTGCCGCTCTGCTCTTGCCGGCGCTTGCCCATGCCTTCGACCCCTTCGTCGTGCGCGATATCCGCGTCGAAGGCATTCAACGTACCGATGCCGGTACCGTCTTCGGTTATCTGCCCGTGAAAGTGGGCGAGAAGTTCACCGAGCAGGACGCCACGGAGGCGGTGCGCCGTCTTTACGGCACGGGCTTCTTCAGCGACGTCCAGATCCAGACCGACAACAACGTCGTGGTCGTGGTCGTCCAGGAACGCCCCACGATCGCTTCGATCAGCTTCAACGGCATGCGTGAGTTCGATTCCAAGAACATCACCAAGTCGCTGGCGCAGGTCGGCTTCGGCGAAGGCCGCATCTTCGATCAGTCGATGCTCGAGCGCGCCGAATACGAACTCAAGGAACAGTATCTGGGCAAGGGCAAGTACGGCGTGGAAGTCACCGCGACCGTCACGCCGCTGCCGCGCAACCGCGTGGGCGTGAGCTTCGACGTGTTCGAAGGCGAAGTCGCCAAGATTCGCGAGATCCGCGTGGTCGGCAACAAGGCCTTCTCCGAGAGCGAGCTGATGGATCAGTTCGACCTCTCCACGCCGGGCTGGCTCACCTGGTACACCAACACCGACAAGTACTCGCGCGAAAAGCTCGAAGGCGATATCGAGCGCCTGCGTTCGTTCTACCTCGACCAGGGTTACCTCGAGTTCACCGTCGAGCCGCCCCAGGTCACGATTTCGCCCGATCGCAAAGACATCTACATTACCGTCACGGTGCATGAAGGCGAGCCCTACAAGGTGCGCAGCATCAAGATGGCCGGCAATCTGCTGGGTCTGGACAGCGAGATCAACAAACTGGTCGAGCTCAAGACTGGCGAGACGTTCTCGGCCGCCAAGGCCAACAACTCCGCCAAGGCCATCACCGACTACCTGGGCGAGCTCGGTTACGCGTTTGCCAACGTCAACCCCAACCCGCAACTCGATCGCGCCAAGCACGAAGCCGACGTCACGTTCTACGTCGACCCGAGCCGCCGCGTGTACGTGCGCCGCATCCAGATCGGCGGCAACACCCGCACGCGCGACGAAGTCGTGCGCCGTGAAGTGCGCCAGCAGGAAGCCGCCTGGTACGACGCCGGCGACATCAAGGTGTCGCGCGATCGCGTCGACCGCCTGGGTTACTTCAACGAGGTCAACGTCAAGACCGATCCGGTGCCGGGTTCGCCCGACCAGGTCGACGTCAACGTCGACGTGAAAGAAAAGCCCACCGGCATGATCAACCTGGGTGTGGGCTATGGCTCCTCCGAAAAGGCGATCCTGTCGGCCGGTATCAGCGAAGACAACGTCTTCGGCAGCGGCACCAACCTGACGCTGCAGCTCAATACCAGCAAGACCAACCGCGCCGTGGTGCTCTCGCACACCGATCCGTACTTCACGACGGACGGCATCAGCCGCACCACGTCGGCGTACTACCGCGTGACCGAGCCCTGGAACAACAACGACGGCGATTACCGCGTCAAGGCCATGGGCCTGGGCATGAACTTCGGCGTGCCCATCTCCGAGTACGACCGGATCTTCCTGGGCGGCACGTTCGAGCGCAACCAGATCGATCTGTACAACAACTCGCCGCTCGCGTATCGCAACTTCGTCGACCAGTACGGCGATTCGACCAACGCGTTCATCTTCAACACGGGCTGGTCCAAGGACACCCGTGACAGCGCGCTGGCTCCGACCAAGGGTTCGTACACGCGCCTGAAGGGCGATCTCTCGACCATGGACCTGAAGTACTACCTGCTCACCGCGCAGCAGCAGTACTACCTCCCGCTGGGTCGCGCCTACACGCTCGCGCTCAACGGCATGATCGATTACGGCCGCAGCTACGGCAGCCTCGACTACCCGGTCATCAAGAACGTCTACGGTGGCGGTATCGGTACCGTGCGCGGCTACGAGGGCGCCTCGCTCGGTCCGCGCGACTCGCTCACCGGCGATTACCTCGGCGGTTCGCGTCGTATCGTGGCCAACGCCCAGCTCTACCTGCCGTTCCCCGGCGCCTCGAAAGACCGTACGTTGCGCTGGTTCGTCTTCGCCGACGCCGGCCAGGTTTCGGCGGGCAGCGGCATGGCGTGCACGGCCGGCAAGAACAACTCCGAGGTCGAAGATCCTTGCGGCTGGCGCTACTCGGCCGGTGTCGGCCTGTCGTGGCAGTCGCCGCTCGGCCCGCTGCAGCTGTCGTATGCCCGTCCGCTCAATTCCAAGCCGGGCGACGACACCCAGGCCTTCCAGTTCCAGATCGGTACCGGCTTCTGATCTGACGGGCAGCGGCGCGCTACGGTGCGCCGCTCAGCCTGGATTGGTTACGCCTGAAACATCGGGATTTGAGCCCTGGACTGGCTCTATCCAGGTTTAGTGGCACAATATTGTTTTGCTTTACCTCATTCGAAGGTGAGATTTTCATGATGTCTGATTTCGCACTCAACAACTCGGGTTCCATGCGCGCCGCCGTCGCCGGTACGCGCGCCGGTCGCAAGCTTGGCACCTCGCTGGCGCTGATGGGTGCGCTGGTGCTCGGTCAAGCGGCTGTCGTCTCGACGGCGCATGCGCAAGCGCAAGCCACGAAGATCGGCTTTGTGAACACGGAGCGGATCCTGCGTGAATCGGGCCCGGCCAAGGCCGCCCAAAGCAAGATCGAATCCGAATTCAAGCGCCGCAGCGACGAGCTCGACAGCCTGACCTCGAAGCTGCGCAGCCAGGCCGAGCGTTTCGACAAGGACGCCCCCGTGCTGTCCGAGTCCGACCGCGTCAAGCGCCAGCGTGAACTGTCGAACCTCGACATGGACCTGCAGCGTAAGCGCCGTGAATTCCAGGAAGACTTCAACCGTCGCCGCAACGAAGAATTCTCGGGCATCGTCACCAAGGCCAACGATGCCATCAAGCGCATCGCCGAGCAGGAAAACTACGACCTGATCGTCCAGGATGCCGTCACCGTCAATCCGCGTGTCGACATCACCGACAAGGTCATCCAGAGCCTGGGCCGCTAATCGCCCATGCCGGTTCTGCTGGATATCGCCCGGGCGCCCAAGCTGGATGCCTTGCTCGCCGGGGCCAACACCCAAGGGCTGGACTGGCAGCTCGATGCCTCCCAGCCCGGTGATCTCCCTCAGATCCTGGGCCTGGGCACGCTGTCCGGTGCGGGTCGGCAGGAAATCAGCTTCCTGTCCAACCCGCGCTATCAAAGCCAGCTGGCCGCCACGCGCGCCGGCGCGGTGATCGTTTCTCCCGATGTCGCCGCGGCCCTCAACGAAGAGGGCCAGACGGCGTTCATCCGGGTGATCTGCAAACATCCCTATCTGCTGTACGCTCGCCTGGCCCAGTGGTTCGACGCGGCGCGTCGTCCGCCGGTGCCGCCGGGCGTCCATGCCAGCGCGGTCGTGGCGTCCGATGCCGTGATCGAGCCGGGCGCCAGCGTCGCCGCTCAATGCGTAATCGAAGCCGGTGTCCGCATCGGTCGCGATGCCCGCATCGGTCCGGGCTGTGTCATCGGCCGGGGCGCACAGATTGGCGCCGATACGGTGCTGCACCCGCGTGTCACGCTCTACGAGGGCGTGCGCGTGGGTGAGCGCTGCATCCTGCACAGCGGTGCCGTGCTTGGCGCCGATGGTTTCGGCTTCGCGCCGGATCCCACGCTGGGCAAGGGCGCCTGGGGCAAGATCCCTCAGCTCGGCGCGGTAAGCGTGGGTAACGACGTCGAGATCGGCGCCAACACCACGATCGACCGCGGCGCGCTCGACGACACCGTCATTGCCGACGGGGTCAAGCTCGACAACCAGATCATGATCGGGCACAACGTGCGAATCGGCGCGCACACGGCGATTGCCGCGTGCGTGGGCGTGGCCGGCTCCACGAGTATTGGCGAACGCTGCACGATCGGCGGCGCGGCGATGCTGTCGGGTCACCTTGTGCTGGCCGACGACGTGCACATCTCGGGTGGCACGGCGGTGACCTCGAACATCAGCAAGCCCGGCCGCTACACCGGCGTCTACCCCTACGCCGACCACGGCGAGTGGCAGCGCAACGCCGCCGTGATACAACAGCTGTCGAAACTGCGCCGCCGCGTGCGGACGCTGGAACAGGAATAAGGCGCGAGGCGCCGGAAGTGCGTCCGCGGCCCATCCGGGCCGCGAAGGCGTGCGTCTGGCGCCTCGCGCTGCAACTTTACTCATATCGCAGGAAAGAAAATGGAACTCGACATCAAGGGGATAATGGAACGTCTGCCGCATCGCTACCCGATGCTGCTTATCGACCGCGTGCTCGAAATGGTGCCCGGCAAATCCATCGTGGCGCTCAAGAACGTGTCGATCAACGAACCGTTCTTCGAAGGCCATTTCCCCCATCACCCCGTGATGCCCGGCGTGCTCATCATCGAAGCGATGGCGCAGGCCTCGGCGCTGTTCTCGTTCACCGACGAAAATGGCGGCCTGAAATGCGACGGTGCCAAGACCGCGTATTATCTGGTGGGTGTCGACGGCGCGCGTTTCCGCCGCCCGGTGGTGCCCGGCGATCAGCTGCGCATCGAAGTCGAAGCCGAGCGCCTCTCGCGCGCGATCTGCAAGTACCAGGGCCGTGCATTGGTCGATGGCCAGCTCGTGGCGGAAGCCAAGCTGATGTGCGCGATCCGTAGCCTGGAAGAGTAAATGTCAGGAAACATCCATCCCACCGCGGTGGTCGATCCCGCCGCGCGAATCGATAGCACGGCCGTCATCGGCGCCTACGCGGTGGTGGGGCCCGATGTCACGATTGGTGCGGGCACCGAGATCGGTCCCCACTGCGTGATCGACGGCGTGACCACCATCGGCAGCGACAACCGCTTTTATCGGTTCTGCTCGATCGGCGGCATGCCGCAAGACAAGAAATACGCGGGCGAGCCCACGCGGCTCGTGATCGGCGACCGCAACACGGTGCGCGAGTTCGCCACGTTCAATACCGGTACGGTGCAGGACGGTGGGCTGACCACGGTCGGTGACGACAACTGGATCATGGCTTACGTGCACATCGCGCACGACTGCCATATCGGCAACAACACCATCCTGGCCAATTCGGTGCAGCTCGGCGGTCACGTGCATGTGGGCGACTGGGCGATCGTGGGCGGCCTGACCGGCGTGCATCAGTTCTCCAAGATCGGCGCACACAGCATGACGGGCGGCAACAGCTCTCTCATGCAGGACACACCGCCGTTCGTGCTGGGCGCGGGCAATCCCTGCCGCCCGGTGGGCATCAACACCGAAGGCCTGAAGCGCCGCGGTTTCACGCCGGCCCAGATCTCGGCATTGCGCGATGCCTACAAGATCATCTATCGCCGCGGCCTTTCGCTCGACCTCGCCCGCGCCGAACTGCGTGCGCGCCAGGAAGCCGAGCCCGAGGTGGCCGAGCAGCTGCAGACGCTGCTCGACTTTCTCGACTCGTCCAGCCGGGGCATCATCCGGCCATGAGCGTGCGCATCGGCATGGTGGCCGGCGAGCCTTCGGGCGATCTGCTGGCGGGTCGGATCATCGGGGGCCTGCATGCGCAAGCCCCCGATGTGCATTGCGCAGGCATCGGCGGTCCGCAGATGCTGGCACGCGGTTTCGAGGCCTGGCATCCCATGCATGCGCTCACGGTGTTCGGCTACGTCGACGCACTCAAGCGCATCCCGAGCCTGCTGTCGATCTACGGCAACGTGAAGAAGCGCTGGCTGGCCGAGCCGCCGTCGGTGTTCGTGGGCATCGACGCGCCCGATTTCAACCTCCGACTCGAGCAGCAACTGCGCGAGGCCGGTACCCCCACGGTGCACTTCGTGGGTCCGTCGATCTGGGCTTGGCGCTATGAGCGCATCCACAAGATCCGGGCCTCGGTGTCGCACATGCTGGTGCTCTTTCCTTTCGAGGAAGAGATTTATCGCAAGGAAGGCATTCCGGTCACGTACGTCGGGCACCCGCTTGCGGGCGCCATCCCGATGGAGCCCGACCGCGCGGCCGCGCGCCGCCGGCTCGGACTCGATGCCGACGCCACAATTCTCGCGATCCTGCCAGGCAGCCGCTCGTCGGAGATCCGGCTGCTGGCGCCGCGCTTCCTGGAGGCGGCCCGCCTTCTGCAGGCCCGCGATCCGGCCTTGCAGTGCGTGGTGCCTATGGTCAACGCGCAGCGCCGCGCCGAGTTCGAGGCCATTCTTGCGCAGCATCCCGTGAAGAACCTGCGCGTGGTGACGGCGGATGACCTGGCCGACGGCCAGGGCGGGGGAGGCGCGCCCGTGGCCTGGAGCGTCATGGAGGCCAGTACCGCCGTGCTCGTGGCCAGTGGTACCGCCACGCTCGAGACCGCGCTGTACAAGCGGCCCATGGTCATTTCCTATGTGTTGTCGCCGTGGATGCGGCGCATCATGGCCTGGAAGTCGGGGCAGCAGCGTCCGTATCTGCCGTGGGTCGGGTTGCCCAATGTGCTGCTGCGCGACTTCGCCGTGCCTGAAGTCTTGCAGGACGACGCCACGCCGCAGGCATTGGCCGACGCGACGTGGATGGCACTGACCGACGACGCCAACCGCAACCGGGTCGAGGCGCGCTTTACCGCCATGCACCAGGAGCTTCTGCGCGACACGCCGGCGCTCGCCGCCCAGGCCATCCTGGAGGTCGCCCATGGCGCGCGTTGAAGTCACCGTGCAGGGGGATATGTTTGGCGCGCCCGTGTTCGCGCCGCGTGCGATAGCCGGGGTCGACGAAGCGGGCCGTGGCCCGCTCGCGGGCGCCGTCTACGCCGCCGCGGTGATTCTGGACCCCGACCGTCCGATCGACGGACTGGCCGATTCGAAAGTGTTGAACGCCGCGCGGCGCGAGGCTCTCGCGGCGCAAATCCAGACTCACGCGCACGCCTGGTGCATCGCCAGCGCCACCGTGACCGAGATCGACACGATGAACATCTTGCGGGCGACGATGCTGGCCATGGAGCGCGCGGTGCAAGGCCTGGCGCATGCGCCCGAGCTCGCCATGGTCGACGGCAACCAGTCACCGCGCCTGCGCTGCGCCATCCAGACCGTCGTCAAGGGTGATGCGCTCGTGCCGGCCATTTCGGCGGCCTCGATCCTCGCCAAGACCGCGCGTGACGCCGATCTCCTGCGCCTGCATCTGCAGTATCCGCAATACGCGTTCGATCAGCACAAGGGCTATGGCACGGCGCTGCATCTCGAACGCCTGCGCGAGCACGGGCCGTGCCCCGAGCACCGGCGCAGCTTTGCGCCGATCAAGGCCTGCCTGATTCCCGGCGCACCCGTGGTGACCATCGTGTCCGGCGAGTCGGCTGCGCTGTCCGTATGAAACACATCACGTCGCGTGACAACCCCGCTGTGAAGGCGCTCGCCAAGTTGGCGCAGGGCGCCGGCAAGCGCGGCGCGCCCGCGATTCTCGATGGCGTGCATTTGGCCGAAGCCTGGCTGGCGCAGGGCGGGGTGCCGCGTCAGGCCGTTTTCGACGTGGCGCGGCTCGACCAGCCCGCGCTGGCGGCCCTGGCGCGAGCCGTGCCCCCTGAGCGTTGCCTGGCGCTGGACACCCGGCTGCTGCACGCGGTGGCCACCGTGGAGGCGGAGCAGGGCGTCATGTTCGTGGTCGATCCGCCGGTGCCTGAGTTGCCGGCGCGTATCGAGGGGGACTGCGTCCTGCTCGATCGTATCCAGGATCCGGGAAATGTCGGCACGCTGCTGCGCACCTGCGCCGCCGCCGGCATCCGGCGTGTGCTGCTCGCCACGGGCTGCGCGGCCGCCTGGTCGCCCAAGGTCCTGCGCAGTGGCCAGGGCGCGCATTTTGCCTTGCAGATCCACGAACACCTGGATCTGGACGCCGTGCTGGATCGCCTGGCCGCGCCGCTGGTGGTGACCGCCCTCGAAGGCGGCCAGAGCCTGTACCGTGCACCGCTTCCCCCCGCCTGCGCCTGGGTGTTCGGTCACGAAGGGCAGGGCGTGTCGGCCTCGCTGCTGGCGCGTGCCGGTCTCAAGGTTTATATCCCGCACGACGCCGAAGCGGTCGAGTCGCTGAACGTCGGTGCGGCAGCCGCCATCTGTCTGTTCGAGCAGCGGCGCCAGCGCCTGGCGGGCTGAGCGAGCGTCCAGCGGGCGGCGCTGACATGCGTCGCCGTTCTGACGTTCCGTGACGGCTGCCGAACCCCTATACTCCCGATGTTCCGTCCCCGAGAGACTGCCATGCGTCGTTCTTCCGTTTTCTTCGGTCGTCTGTTGCTGGTGTTGGCCAGCGGCGTGGCAATCACTGGCTGCATTTCACTTGATACGCAGCGCGCCAAGCTGATTCCCGTGGCGGATGCGGATTCGCGCGCACAGATTGCGTTGTCGCGCGAGGTGGTGGCGGCGTTATCGGGCGGCGCGGTACAGACACTGGCCGCCGGATCGCAATGGCGCCGCGTGGGCGCCACGGTGCAGGGCGACGTCTATCGCCCGATCGGCCGGACTTTCACGCTGCAGGGCAGCCGGCAGGTCGAAGCGTGGCTGGTGAGCGCGCGCGGCAAGCTCGTGGGCTTTTACCTTCCGCACGAGCAAGCCTACGCGTCCCTTAAAACCCCCGTCGTGCTGCCCGTTGAAATGCGGCAGTAAAAAGCGGGGCGGCGCCCCAGGGTGGCGCGCCGATCCCGTTCAACGGCCCAGGCCGACTTCCTGCAGCACGGTGGTAGCGATCTCTTCGATCGATTTGGTCGTGCTCGAGAGCCACGAGATACCTTCGCGGCGCATCATGCGCTCGGCTTCCGCCACTTCGTAGCGGCATTGTTCGAGCTGCGCGTAGGCGCTGTTGGGGCGCCGCTCGTTGCGGACCTCCGCGAGGCGTTCGGGCTGGATCGACAGGCCGAACAACTTGGCGCGGTGCGGGGCGATGGTCTTGGGCAGCGTGCCGCGCTCGAAGTCGTCGGGCGTGAGCGGGAAATTGGCCGCCTTGATCGCGTATTGCATCGCCAGGTAAAGGCTCGTTGGCGTCTTGCCGCAGCGCGACACGCCGACCAGGATCACGTCGGCCTGATCGAGCTGGTTCACGAACTGGCCGTCATCGTGGGCCAGGCTGAAGTTGATGGCGTCGATCCGGTTACGGTATTTCTCGGAGTTCGCGGCCATGTGCGAGCGTCCGATCGAGTGGCTGGATTTCAGACCCAGCGCCTGTTCGATGTGGCTCACGAAGGTGCCGAACAGGTCGAGGAACACGCCGTTGGCCTGCCGGACGCGGGCCAGGATCTCCGGGTTGACCAAGGTGCTGAAAACGATCGGCGGCACGCCGGTTTCCTGGGCGTTTCGGTCGATGCGGGCGGCAATCTCGTTGGCCTTGTCGAGGGTGTCGATGTAGGGCAGGCGGACTGGCTTGAATTGCACCTGATCGAACTGGGAAAGTACCGAGTGGCTGAAGGTCTCAGCGGTGATGCCGGTGCTGTCCGAAACGATGTAGACGGTGCGTTCGATGGGCGTTTGCGTCATATGTAAAAAATTCCAACCAGATCAGGGTTCGGGTCTACCCGAGCGGGTACAATTCCTCCCCTGTAAGAGTCACCCCAAGGGCGGTCCAAGGCCAGTTTGGTCAGCGCAGTCGAAGCGGTCGAATCCGCGTTATCGCTGCACTTACCAAACTCGCTTTCTTTCCATTGTAAAAGGTGACTTTAATGTCGTACGTCGTTTCGTTCGAGCAGCTCCGCATGACGGATGTGGACTCGGTAGGAGGCAAGAACGCATCACTGGGTGAAATGATCAGTCAATTGGCAAGCGCCGGTGTGCGCGTGCCCGGTGGTTTCGCAACCACTGCCGATGCGTTCCGCGACTTCCTCAAGGATAGCGGCCTGGATAAGCGCATCGCCGATCGTCTCTCCACCCTCAACCCCGAAGACGTACGCGAACTGGCCTCGGCCGGTGCCGAGATCCGCCAATGGCTGGTCGACGCGCCGTTCTCGGCCGAGTTCGAAGCTGCCATCCGCACCGCCTTTGCCGCGCTCGATGCCGACGGCAAGGGTTCGTTCGCCGTGCGTTCGTCCGCCACCGCCGAAGACCTGCCCGACGCCTCGTTCGCCGGCCAGCAGGAGACCTTCCTGAACGTGGTCGGTATCGACGACGTGCTCGACAAGATCCGCCACGTGTTCGCGTCGCTCTACAACGACCGCGCGATCTCCTATCGCGTGCACAAAGGCTACGCGCACGCCGATGTCGCGCTGTCGGCCGGCATCCAGCGCATGGTGCGTTCCGACAAGGGCAGCGCCGGCGTGATGTTCACCATCGACACCGAGTCGGGTTTCCAGGACGTCGTGTTCATCACCTCGTCGTATGGCCTGGGCGAGACCGTGGTGCAGGGCGCCGTGAACCCCGACGAGTTCTACGTGTTCAAGCCGTCGCTCGCCAACGGTCACTACCCGATCGTCAGCCGCCGCATCGGCTCCAAGCTCATCAAGATGGAGTTCGATCCCGAGCGCACCGAAGGCCGCGCCGTGCGTACCGTCGACGTGCCCGTGTCCGAGCGCAACCGCTACTCCCTCACCGATGACGAAGTCGCCGAACTCGCGCGCTACGCCGTGATCATCGAGCAGCACTACAAGCGTCCGATGGACGTCGAGTGGGGCCGTGATGGCGTGGATGGCAAGATCTACATCCTGCAGGCTCGCCCCGAAACGGTGAAGTCGCAGCAGGGCGCCAACGACGTGCAACTGCGCTACCGCCTGAAGGCCACCGGCCAGGTGCTGATCACCGGCCGTGCGATCGGCCAGAAGATCGGCTCCGGCCCGGTGCGCATCGTGGCCGACGTGTCCGAGATGGACAAGGTCCAGCCCGGCGACGTGCTGGTCACCGACATGACCGATCCCAACTGGGAGCCGGTGATGAAGCGCGCCTCGGCCATCGTCACCAACCGTGGCGGCCGTACCTGCCACGCGGCCATCATCGCGCGTGAACTCGGTATTCCCGCCGTGGTCGGCTGCGGCGAGGCCACCGATGTGCTGAAGGAAGGCCAGGCGGTCACCGTGTCGTGCGCCGAGGGCGACGAAGGCCGCATCTACGACGGTCTGATCGAAACGGAAGTCGAGGAAGTGCGCCGCGGCGCAATGCCCGACATCGACGTCAAGATCATGATGAACGTCGGCAACCCGCAGCTCGCCTTCGATTTCGCACAGATCCCGAACTCCGGCGTGGGCCTCGCCCGCCTCGAATTCATCATCAACAACAACATCGGCATCCACCCGAAGGCCGTGCTCGACTACCCGAATGTGGACGGCGAGCTCAAGAAGGCTGTCGAGTCGGCGGCACGTGGCTACGCCAGCCCGCGCGCCTTCTTCGTCGAGAAACTGGCCGAAGGTGTCGCCACCATCGGCGCCGCGTTCTACCCCAAGTCGGTGATCGTGCGCATGTCCGACTTCAAGTCGAACGAGTACCGCAAGCTGGTTGGCGGTTCGCGCTACGAGCCCGAGGAAGAGAACCCCATGCTGGGCTTCCGTGGTGCGTCGCGCTACATCGCCGAAGACTTCGCCGAGTGCTTCCGCATGGAATGCGAAGCGCTGAAGAAGGTTCGCGATGAAATGGGTCTGACCAACGTCGAGATCATGGTGCCCTTCGTGCGTACCGTGGGCCAGGCCAAGCGCGTGGTGGATCTGCTCGCCAAGCACGGTCTGAAGCGCGGCGAGAACGGCCTGAAGCTCATCATGATGTGCGAAGTGCCGTCCAACGCCATCCTGGCCGAACAGTTCCTGGAGCATTTCGACGGCTTCTCGATCGGCTCGAACGACATGACCCAGCTGACCTTGGGTCTGGACCGTGACTCCGGTATGGAGCTGCTGGCCGCCGACTTCGACGAGCGCGACGAGGCCGTCAAGTTCATGCTGCGCCGTGCGATCCAGGCTTGCCTGTCGGCGAACAAGTACGTCGGTATCTGCGGCCAGGGCCCCAGCGACCATCCCGACTTCGCCCAGTGGCTGAAGGACGAGGGCATTCTGTCGATGTCGCTCAACCCGGACACCGTGGTCGATGCCTGGCAGCGTCTGGCCAAGTAATCGGCAGCGCGGGTTACACCGCGCCGCGGATACGAAAAAGCCTTGCCGGCATCTGCCGGCAAGGCTTTTTTATCGATGGCACCGCGGGCCGACGGGTCGTCCGGCGGTATCTTGCCCCGGTACGCTCAGGCCGCGATGGCGTCGTCCTGGCGGGTGGCGTGAAGCGCCAGGAAGCGGCGCACCAGGGTGGCGGCCTGCGGCGTGTCGGTCACGCCGCGATGCAGCGCGGCGGTATCGAGGCCTTCGCGCCCGTACGGCTCGGCGTAATGCTCGATGTGATGCGCGACGAATGCGGGCTTGAACTCGGGATGGAACTGCGTGCTGTAGATGCGCGGCCCGTAGCGCAGGATCTGATGCGGATCGAGTGCCGAACGGGCGAGCGACACGGCTCCCTCGGGCAGGCGCAGCACCGTCTGGGCATGCATCATCTGCGCGTCGAAGCGGTCGGGCAGGCCGGCCAGCAGCAGGTCCGCGCCGGCGTCGTGGGCGAGATCGATAGGCATCGTGCCCAGTTCGCGGCCGGCAGGGTTGTAGCCGACCTCGCCGCCCAGCGCATGCGCGAGCAGCTGGTGCCCATAGCAGATCCCGAACATCGGCAGGTCGGCGCGGGCCGCCTCGCGCAGCCATTCGGCACAGGTTTCGCTCCAGGGCTCGAGGTCGGTGACCATGGCCGGCGAACCGGTGAGGAGCGCGGCGCGATACTGCTCGGGCGCGCGCGGGCGCGCGCCTTCCCACACTCGCACGATCTCGATGTCTTCGGCCGAGAGGCCCGCCGCCAGGCGCAGCATCTCGCCGTAACTCCCATATTGGCTGGCCAGGCCGGGCTCGGGGTCGCCGGTGTGCAGGATCAGGACGGGCAGGGCAGGAACGGAGCTCATGGCGGTGATCGAAACGCAGGGAAAGATCCGCGCGGCGCGCGGGGACTCCGCATGATACCGCTCCGGGGCGTCGTCGTCGGCTGCGGTCACGAAAGCCCGTACAATTCGTTAAAGACCGAGGTCTGTACATAGGGGGTCGTCAGCATGTGGTTCTGGTTCGGCATGGCAGCGCTTGCCCTTATCGGCGAGCTCAGTTCCGGCACTTTCTATCTGCTCCTGGTGGCATTGGGCATGCTCGCGGGCGGTCTGGCGGCCTGGGGCGGTTTCGATCTGCAGTGGCAGATCCTCGTGTGCGCGGGGGTCTCCCTCGTGGGCCTGCTGGTGCTGCGCCGTGCGGGCGTGCTCAAGAAGCGCGAGATCGACGCCGAGGGTAATGCCGACGTCAACCTCGACATCGGGCAGCCGGTCGACGTTCAGAGCTGGTCGGCCGACGGCAGTGCGCGCGTCTGGTACCGCGGTGCGCATTGGCAGGCGCGGCTTGCCGAAGGCGCGCCGCGCGTCAACGGCGCGCATCGCATCAGCGCGGTGCGCGGCTCCGTACTGGTACTCACGCCGCGCAACGACGCGCCCTCGGCGCACTGAGACTCATGCGCGGGCAGCGGGCCCGCGCACTTCTTCTGGAGTGAAAATGCTGGATATCTCTACCATCGTCTTGCTTGTGGTTCTGCTCCTGGCCTTGATCATCATCGTCAAGGCCATCGCCATCGTGCCGCAACAGCATGCGTGGGTCGTCGAGCGTCTGGGCAAGTTCGATCGTGTGCTGTCGCCCGGTGCGGGTTTCGTGATCCCGTTCATCGAACGCGTGGCCTACAAGCACTCGCTCAAGGAAATCCCGCTCGACGTGCCGAGCCAGGTCTGCATCACGCGTGACAACACGCAGCTGCAGGTCGACGGTGTGCTGTATTTTCAGGTCACCGACCCGATGCGCGCCTCGTACGGCTCGTCGAACTACATTCTCGCCATCACTCAGCTGTCGCAGACCACGCTGCGCTCGGTGATCGGCAAGCTCGAACTCGACCGCACCTTCGAAGAGCGCGAGTTCATCAACAGCACCATTGTTGCCTCGCTCGACGAGGCCGCGCTCAACTGGGGCGTGAAGGTCCTGCGCTACGAGATCAAGGATCTGACGCCGCCCAACGAGATCCTGCGCGCGATGCAGGCGCAGATCACCGCTGAACGCGAAAAACGCGCGCTGATCGCCGCATCCGAAGGCCGCCGCCAGGAGCAGATCAACATCGCGACGGGCGAACGCGAAGCCGCGATTGCCCGCTCCGAAGGTGAGAAGCAGGCGCAGATCAACAAGGCCCAGGGTGAAGCCGCCGCGGTGGTGGCGATCGCCGAAGCCAACGCGCGCGCCATTGCGCAGGTCGGCGAAGCGGTCAAGCTGCCGGGCGGCATGGAAGCCGTCAACCTCAAGGTGGCCGAGCAGTATGTCGACGCCTTCGCCAAGGTGGCCAAGGAAGGCAATACCCTCATCGTGCCGTCGACGCTCTCCGACATGAGCGGTCTCGTGGCGTCGGCCATGTCGATCGTCAAATCCACCCGCACGCCCTGATCCCTTCCTGCGCGCACACGGCGCCGCCGCCCTGAGGGCGACGGCGCCGTGTGCGTCATCACGCCATGCTGGCACCGGTCAATCTGCTCCTTATCACCGCGCTCGCGGCCTTCATCGCGCTCTGCGTGCTGGGGTCGCTGGCGCGCAGCGGTATTGCCGGCATCCGGGCCGCTTTGTGGTCGAATGTGCTGACCATCGTGGCGCTGGTCGCGTTCACGGCCCAGACGCATGAGGGCGGCTGGTGGCTGTCCATCATGGTGGCCAACCTGCTCATGAGTGGCGGCATCTGCCTTTTCTATGCGGGCTTCCGGCAGTTTCTGGGGCTCGAGGTGCCGTGGCGCCGGCTGGCGCTGGGCCTCGCGTTGCTGATGGGCACGCTGTTTTTCTTTACCTATGTGCATTGGAATCTGGCGGTGCGCATCGTGGCCGCGTCGGGCCTGCACCTGGTGATCCTGGCCTCGCTCGGCTTTCAGATCTGGTCACTCGAGCGCAAGCGCGGCTGGCGCTACAGCGAGGTCTTCACGATCGCGCTCATGGTGACGGCGGTGATCGGCCACGCCGTGCGCATCGTGGTGTATGGGGCGGACCTGGAGCCGTCGGTGGTGATGATGTCGCCCACCTTCTGGAACGTGCTGTTCCTGTCGCTGGGCGTGCTCGTGATGCCCAGCCTCACGCTGGGCTTCATCCTGATGATCCACGACCGCATGCTGGCCGAGCGCGAGCGTGAGGCCAACATCGACTTTCTGACCGGTGTGCTGTCGCGCAAGGCGTGGTGGGGCGAGGTGCAGCGCCTGGGGGCGCAGTCGCGCCGCGGGCGGGCGTCGGTTGCCGTGCTGATCCTGGACATCGATCATTTCAAGCGCATCAACGACAGCTGTGGCCACGCGGGCGGCGACGCGGTGTTACGTCATTTCGGCACGCTGGCCGCGACGGCGCTGCGGGCAAGCGATGTGCTGGGACGGCTGGGCGGAGAAGAGTTCGTGGTGGCCATGCCAAGCACATCGTTGCAGGATGCGCGGCTGGCGGCCGAGCGGCTGCTCGCCGCCGTGGCAGCGGTTCCGTGCAGGCACGGCGAGCACCTGGTGACGTACACCTTCAGTGCGGGCATTGCGCGCTGGGACGACGACCAGACCCTGCCGGACGTGATCGAGCGTGCCGACCGCGCGCTGTATGCGGCCAAGCAGGCGGGGCGCAATCGGGTGGTGGTGGATACCAGCGTGCCCGTGTAGAGGCCGTGGGCGGGCACGGCGGCGGTGCCCCTGCATGGCGTATTCAGGCAGGGGCAGGGCGCCAACGATCAGTCGCGCGGCTTGCTGCGCGTGTCGTGCTTCATGACGCGCTCACGCTCACGCTGCCAATCTTTTTCGCGAGCGGTGTCGCGCTTGTCGTACAGCTTTTTGCCGCGGCCGAGCGCGAAGTCCAGCTTGATCCGGCCGTTCTTGTAGTGCAGATTGAGCGGGACCAGCGTAAAGCCTCGCTGTTCGACCTTGCCGATCAGCTTGCTGATTTCTTCGCTGTGCAGCAGCAACTTGCGCGTGCGCACGGCGTCGGGATGTATATGGGTTGAGGCCGTGGGCAGCGGGCTGACGTGCATGCCCAGCAGGTACAACTCGCCATCGCGTACGATGACGTAGCTCTCCTTGAGCTGCACGCGTCCTTCGCGGATCGCCTTGACCTCCCAGCCTTCCAGGACCAGGCCGGCCTCAAAGCGATCTTCGATGAAATAGTCGTGCGTGGCCTTGCGGTTTTCGATGATGCTCATAGACGCAATGAATGGGGCGCGCGATACCGGTAAAATCTTGCCATTCTAGCCATTTGCGATAGCCGATGCACAAAGTCCAACGTTCCGTCCTCGTGCCCTACAGCGACGCCCAGATGTTTCAGCTGGTGGCCGATGTCGATAAATACCCGGAATTCATGCCCTGGTGTGGGGGCGCCGAGATTCAGTCGCGAGATGAACACGGCATGCAGGCCTCGGTGACGATCAGTTTCGCCGGGCTGAAGCAGCGTTTTACCACGCGCAACACCCACGACTTCCCGCGTCGCATCGATCTCGAGCTCGTCGACGGGCCGTTCTCGATGCTGGTGGGGCACTGGGAATTCCAGCCGCTCGCCGAAGATGCCTGCAAGGTGCTGTTCACCATGGAGTATGCGTTTTCGAACCGCGCGCTCGAGATGGTGGTGGGTCCCGTGTTCAACCGGATCGCCAGCAGCTTCATCGAGTCGTTCACCAAACGCGCAGGGCAGGTGTATGGCGAGTGAGTCCGGCCACATCTCCGTGACCGTCTGCTATGCGCGCGGGCACGATGTCTGGTCGCGCACGCTCAGCCTGCCCGCCGGCGCCACCCTGGCGCGGGCCCTTGCCGAGAGCGGCTTCGCACAGGCATTTCCTGCGGTCGACCCGCTGGCGCATGGCGTGGGGGTGCTGGGGCAGCTTCGCGGTCCCGAGACCGTGCTTGCCGATGGCGATCGCGTCGAGGTGTACCGCGCCCTGAGCTTCGATCCCAAGGAATCGCGCCGCCGCCGCGACGCTCATCGCCGGGCCAAGGCGGCTGCCCAGGGTGGCCGCACGCGGCCGGCCGGGCTGCTGTAGCGGACGCGTCCCGGTCTATTCGTCCCTGATTATTGTTCGCCCTGGAACGCCCCTGGAAGCGTCTGGCAGGGCGCCGGATTGTCTTGCGCGAGACAGCCGCCCGTCGGCGCACGCCGTAACATCGGCGTTGCGGTCTTACGTTTACGTCAACGTCATGCCAGAATGGGCATGCGACGGTTCACGAGACCGCAGCAATCCGATAAGACCATACCGACAATAATCAGGAGACGGGCTTTGGATCTCGAACTCACCGAAGAACAACGGGCGTTCGCCCAGGCCGCGCGCGACTACGCGCAGGGCGAGCTGGCGCCGCATGCGGCGCGCTGGGATGCCGAGGGCATTTTTCCGCGTGAGGCATTCGCCCGCGCCGGCGCGCTGGGGTTCTGCGCCATCTACGCCAGCGAAGAGATCGGCGGGCTGGGCTTGCCCCGGCTCGACGCCACGCTGGTGTTCGAAGAGATGGCGGCGGTGGATCCGTCGACAACGGCGTTCCTCACTATCCACAACATGGTCACCTGGATGATCGGTGAGTGGGCCACGCCGCAGGTGCGCGAGCAGTGGGGGCCCCAACTGGCATGCGGCGAAAAGCTCGCCTCGTACTGCCTGACCGAGCCCGGCGCCGGCTCGGACGCCGGTTCGCTCGCGACCCGCGCCGAGCGCGATGGCGACGGCTATGTGCTGAACGGCTCCAAGGCCTTCATCTCGGGGGGCGGCGATACCGATCTGTTGCTCGTGATGGCGCGCACCGGCGGTGCGGGCGCGGGTGGCATCAGCGCCTTCGCGGTGCCGGCCGACAGCGCAGGTATCACCTACGGCCGCAAGGAAGAAAAGATGGGCTGGAACAGCCAGTCCACCCGGCCCATCACGTTCGAGAATGTGCGCGTACCCGCCGACCATCTGCTCGGGCAGGAAGGCGAGGGCTTCAAGTTCGCCATGAAGGGCCTGGATGGCGGGCGGATCAATATCGGAACCTGCTCGGTGGGCGCGGCGCAGGGCGCGCTGGATGCGGCGCGCCGCTACATGGACGAGCGGCGCCAGTTCAATCGCAAGCTCTCGGAGTTCCAGGCGCTGCAGTTCAAGCTGGCCGACATGGCCACGCATCTCGTGGCGGCACGCCAGATGGTGCGGCTTGCGGCCTGCAAGCTCGACGCCGGTTCGCCCGACGCGGGCACCTACTGCGCGATGGCCAAGCGCTTTGCCACCGACATGGGATTCCAGATCTGCCTCGACGCGCAACAGATCCACGGCGGCTATGGGTATTTGCGGGACTACCCGCTGGAGCGCCTTGTGCGCGATACTCGTGTCCATCAGATACTCGAGGGCACCAACGAGATCATGCGAGTGATCGTTGCGCGTCAGTTGTTGGAGAAAGGAGCGGATATAAGATGACTTCCCCTGTGTTGTTCGAAGAACGGATCGCCGATAACGGCTCGCGGATCGGCGTGGCCACCCTCAATGCCCCCCAGACGCTCAATGGCCTGTCGCTCGAGATGGTCGACCTGCTCGATGAGCGCCTGCAGCGTTGGGCAACGGATCCGGCCGTGGCGCTGGTGATTCTGCAGGGCGCGGGGGATCGCGCCTTCTGCGCCGGCGGCGATCTGCAGGGGCTGTATCGCAGCATGAAAGAGCACCAGGGCCAGGGGCCCTGGGCCAATACCTACGCCCGCCGGTTCTTCGAACACGAATACCGCCTCGACTATCGCATCCACGCTTTTCCCAAGCCCGTGCTGTGCTGGGGCAGTGGCATCGTGATGGGCGGCGGCATGGGGCTGATGATGGGCGCGAGCCATCGCGTGGTGAGCGAGACCACGCGCATGGCCATGCCCGAGATCACGATCGGCCTGTTTCCGGATGTGGGCGGCAGCTGGCTGCTCAATCGCATGCCCGGGCGCACGGGCCTGTTCCTGGCCCTGACGGGTGCCAACCTCAATGGCTCGGATGCGTTCTTTGCGGGCATGGCTGATTTCCGCCTCGATACCGCGCGCTGGGACGACTTCAACGAGGCCTTGCTGCATGAGCCCTGGGCGGCCCAGCCGGGCGGCCCGGGCACGGGCAATCTGGCGCCGCGCTCGATCAACGACGGCCTGCTGCGCCAGGTGCTGCTGGCGCATGAGCCGTCGGCGCCGCTGGAGCCGGGTCCGCTGCGTCACAACTCCTTCCTGGTCAATAGCGTGGCCGGCAGCAACCGGCTCGAAGAAGTCTACGAAGAGATCGCCGAGCTCAAGGATCATGCCGATCCGTGGCTGGCGCGTGCGGCGCAGACCATGCTGGCCGGTTCGCCCGGCTCGGCGCGCCTGGCGTTCGCCCTGCAAAGCCGTCTGCGGCTGCGCTCGCTCGAAGATGTATTCCGCGCGGAGTACGTGGCGGCGCTTGCGGCGACGGCCTACGGCGATTTCCAGGAGGGCATCCGCGCGCTACTGATCGACAAGGACAAGCGGCCGCGTTGGCATCCCGCCACGCTGGAAGACGCCACGGATGCGTGGGTGCAGCAGTTCTTCGAAGAGCCCTGGCCCGAAGGCACCGAGCATCCGCTCGAAGACCTCGGCCGTGCCGAGCTCGGCTGACGCGCACGCACCCGCCACACCCAACAACACATAACAAGCGCGGCGCATCCGTGCCGGCGCACCACTTGGAGACGAGCATCATGAGCAGTATTGCATTCATCGGGCTGGGCAACATGGGGGCGCCGATGGCCTTGAACCTGCTGAAGGCCGGGCACGCAGTGACGGTGTTCGACCTGGTGCCCGCCGCGGTCAAGACGCTGACCGATGCCGGCGCGCGCGCCGCCGCGTCCGCCGACGCCGCCGTGGCAGGCGTCGAGGTCGTGATCACCATGCTGCCGGCCAGCCGTCATGTGGAAGGCCTCTACCTCGAGCAGGACCTGCTCGGCAAGATCGCCACGGGCACGCTGGTCATCGACTGCAGCACGATCGCTCCCGACGCTGCCCGCAAGGTGGCGGCGGCCGCGCAGGCGCGCGGTATCCCGATGATCGATGCGCCGGTCTCCGGCGGCACGGGCGGGGCGGCCGCCGGCACGCTGACCTTCATCGTGGGCGGCCCCGAATCGGCCCTCGCGCGGGCGCGTCCGGTGCTCGAAAACATGGGCAAGAACATTTTCCATGCCGGCGAGGCCGGCGCCGGGCAGGTGGCGAAGATCTGCAACAACATGCTGCTCGGCATCCTGATGGCGGGCACGTCCGAGGCGCTGGCGCTGGGCGTGGCCAATGGCCTGGACCCGAAAGTGTTGTCGGACATCATCGCCAAGAGTTCCGGCCGTAATTGGGCCACCGAGCTCTACAACCCGTGGCCGGGGGTGATGGAGCATGCGCCCGCGTCCAAGGGCTATGCGGGCGGCTTCGGGGTGGATCTGATGCTCAAGGACCTTGGGCTGGCGGCCGAAGCCGCGCTCGACAGCCGTGCCTCGATCCCGCTGGGCGAGCTGGCGCGCAATCTCTATGCGCTGCACAGCAAGGGTGGCAGTGGCCGCCTCGATTTCTCCAGCATCGTCAATCTCTACGCCGACGACGGCTCGCGATAAGTCCGCCCACCACGGCGCTGCGTTGCAGGGCCGTGGTGTTGTCATCGCCGGGATGCCCGGCATGTGTTGCTCCACTCCCATCACACGGGCTTCCATGACTTCCACTGCATCCCAGGCGGAGATCCGCGCGCGCGTACAGGCCAGCTTCGATCGGCAGAGCATCATGCATCTGATCGGCGCGCGGCTCGGGGAGGTGGCACCCGGGCAGGTCACGATCGAGCTGCCTTACCGTGCCGACCTCTGCCAGCAGAATGGCTATCTGCACGCGGGCATCTCGACCACCATCGCGGACAGCGCAGGCGGCTACGCGGCCTACAGCCTCTTCGCGCCGGGTGAGGATGTATTGAGCTCGGAGTTCAAGATGAACTTCCTCGCACCGGCGGGCGGCGAGCGCTTCGTGGCGCAAGGCCGCGTGCTCAAGGCGGGCAAGCGCCTGCAGGTCTGTCAGGTCGAAATGCACGCATGGCATGGCGACGAGTCCACTCTGTGCCTGGTCGGCCTGTTGACGACGGTGCGCGTGACCCCGCGCTGAGCGTGGCGCAGCGCCCGGGGGCGCTCTTATACTTCGGACGCAGCCGCCGTGGCTGCCTGAAGGGGCCGCGCATGCCGCCACCCGATCATCACCGTATCAATCGCGCCGGCTGGCTGCGCGCCGCCGTGCTGGGTGCCAACGATGGCATCGTGTCCACCGCCAGTCTGATCGCGGGCGTGGCCGCCGCCCAGGCCAGCCATGAGGCCATTCTCACCGCCGGAGTGGCCGCCCTGGTGGCCGGCGCGCTGTCGATGGCTGCCGGCGAATATGTGTCGGTGCAATCGCAGCTCGACATCGAAGAGGCGGACCTGCGCATCGAAAGCGCGGCGCTCAAAACGAATTCCAGCGAGGAGCTCGACGAGCTCGCGCTCATTTATATGAAGCGAGGGGTGGCACCGGAGGTGGCGCGTACGGTAGCGCGGCAACTCACCGCTCACGACGCGCTCGGTGCGCACGCGCGTGACGAGCTCGGTATTTCGGCGCACAACCGCGCGCGCCCGATACAGGCTGCCGTGGCCTCGGCGTGCTCGTTCGCCTCGGGGGCGGCATTGCCGCTATTGCTGTCGGCGGTGGCACCGCTCACGCATCTGATCCCGGTGGTGATGGTGGGATCGGTGGCTGGCTTGGGTGCCCTGGGCGCCATCGCGGCGCGGACCGGCGGCGCGCCCATGGGGCGCGCGGCCGTGCGGGTGACCGTGCTGGGTGCACTGGCGATCGCGCTGACCGCCGGCGTGGGCGCGCTCTTCGACGTGTCGGTGTAGCGCGGCAAACATGGTCAGGGGTGCCCGGCCAGGGGCGCCCGGCCAGGGGCGCCCCTCGGCACATCAGGACGCTTCAGGCTCGATGGGATAGGGCAGCGCGGCCACGGTGATGGCGGGGCCGTCGGGGGCGCCAAGATGCAGGGCGCCGGCCGGCAGGCTGGCGAGCGTGGTTTCGAACAACACCGCGACATGCTGGCCCAGCGCCGCCGCGTCGACGACGCGGCCGCAAGGCTCGTTGGGCTGGGTGGCATCGTAGACGTCGGTGCCGCCGGCCACCGGGCTGCTGTCGGCCACGGTGCCATAGGCCATGCGGCGTTTGACCGTGCCACGGTAATGGCTGCGGGCCACGACTTCCTGGCCGGGGTAGCAGCCCTTGCGGAAGTTCACCCCGCCGATCAGATCCAGATTGACCGTCTGCGGAATGAACACATCCTGCGTGGACTGGGCGATCCAGGGCAGGCCGGCCGCGAGGTCGGCCGCCCGCCAGCTGTCTTCGTCCGTGCGGCCGAGCAGCGCGGCCAGGGCCGCGCCGTGGTGCTCGAGCTGGGCGGCATCGGCGATCCACCACCAGCGGCGCTGGGTATCCGCCGAAGGCGCGCCGATCCAGGTGCCGCTGGGCAGCTCGGCACGCTGCCAGGGCACGTGCGGCAGATCGCCGCCCGCGGCGGCGGCCAGCGCCTCGACCTGGGCCGGCGCGGCGGTGATGCCGCTGGCGTACAGGTCGGCGTTCGACAGCTTTGCCTTGGCGCGCAGCACGAACATGCCCAGGCGCTTGATGAAGGCGTCGGCGAGGTCGTCGCGTACCAGGGCGTGGAGCTGGGGACCCTCGGGATTGTCGGTCTGGACGGCGCGCCAGGCCACCATCGTGGCGAGCAGCCGACCCTTTGCGGTGCAATAGCCGGCCAGCGCGGCGGCGTCGGGCTTCAGACCCGTGATGTCTTGCGTGACCTGGCCGTGCAGGAAGGTGAGGGCGTCGCTGCCGGCGGCAGTGATGACGCGCAAGCCGGCGAGGGGCGCGCAGGTGGGCGAACCTTCGCGCGCGGCGGGAATCGAATCGAAGAATGCGTGCATGGACGAAGGCGCCGGCGTGACCCGCGCCCCAGAGTGGTTGCGACTGCTGTTCATGATACCCGCCGCCGCGGGTGTGGTGCTGCAAGCCCGTGCCATCAACAGGGACGGATGACACGGCGGCGTCGCGCGCGATCCATTACACTCTCGCTCACTTATGATGAAACGCTTCCGCTTTTTCGTTCTGCTGACGCTGTTGCTGGCCATTTTGGCGGGCGCCATCGCCGCAGGCGGGGCCTGGTATTGGATGCACCGGCCCCTGCACCTGGCCAACGACCGCGTCGATTTCGTGGTCGATCCAGGCGCCAGTCCGCGCGTGATCGCCCGTACCCTGAACGCCGCGGGTGTGCCGGTCTGGGAGCCGGGCTTCGTCTGGATGGCGCGCCTGTCCGAACAGGACAAGCTCATCAAGGCCGGCGGCTACCAGGCCATCAATGGCGATACGCCGTGGCTGCTGCTGCAGCGCATGGCGCGCGGCGATATGTCGCAACGTCAGCTCACGCTGCTCGAAGGCTGGAATTTCCGCCAGATCCGGGCCGCGCTGGCCGCGCACCCTGATATCAAACAGACCCTCGAAGGCGTGAGCGACGAAGCGCTCATGGAGCGCCTGGGCTCCGAGGTCAAGCACCCCGAGGGCCTGTTCTTCCCGGACACCTACGTGTTCACGCCGGGCAGCACCGACTACGACATCCTGCGCCGCGCCTACCAGGAGGGTCAGCGCGTGCTGGCCGACATCTGGGCCCAGCGCGCGCCCGATCTGCCGCTGGCGACGCCTTACGAGGCGCTTATCATGGCGTCCATCGTGGAAAAGGAAACCGGCCACGGCCCCGAGCGCGCGCGTGTCTCGGGGGTGTTCGCCAACCGGTTGCGCCTGGGCATGCTGCTGCAGACCGATCCCACCGTGATCTACGGCATGGGCGAGGCCTACCAGGGCCGGATCCGCAAGCGCGATTTGCAGACCGACACGCCCTGGAATACCTACACGCGGCCGGGCCTGCCGCCTACCCCGATCGCGGCGTCGGGCCGCGCCGCGCTGTTGGCCGCCGTGCAGCCCGAGAAGCACAAATTCATCTTTTTCGTGTCGCGCGGCAACGGCACCAGCGAGTTCTCGGTGAGTCTGGCCGAGCACAACCGCAACGTGGCCCGCTACATCCTGGGACAAGGGCAGAATCAATGACCCAACGAGGACGCTTCATCACGCTCGAAGGCGTCGATGGCGCCGGCAAGAGCACACACATCGCGTGGCTGGTCGACACCCTGCGCGCGCGTGGCCTGGAGGTCGTGTCCACGCGCGAGCCCGGCGGCACGCCCCTGGGCGAAAAGCTGCGTGAGCTGGTGCTCAACGAAGCCATGGGCCTGGATACCGAGACCTTGCTCATGTTCGCCGCCCGCACCGAGCATCTGCGCCAGGTGATCGCCCCGGCTTTGGAGCGTGGTGCGTGGGTGGTGTGCGATCGCTTTACCGACGCGACCTACGCCTACCAGGGCGGCGGCCGCGAGCTGGGCGCCGCACGCATCGCCATGCTCGAGCAATGGATGCAGCCGCCGCTGGCGCCGGACCGCACCTGGCTGTTCGATGTGCCGCTCGAGGTGGCGCGCGCCCGCATGAGCGCTGCCCGGACTCCGGATCGCTTCGAGCGCGAGCAGCAGGCCTTTTTCGAACGCACCCGCGCGGCCTATCAGGCACGGGCGGCGGCCGACGCGGGCCGTATTCGCGTGATCGATGCGAGCCAGTCGCTCGAAGCGGTACGCGCCGCGCTGGCGGTCGATGTCGAGGCGTTCGTACGTGAGGCGGGCGTGCCCGCGGTGCCCGCGGCATGAGCCTGGCGCAATTTCTCCCGTGGCACGAGGCCACCGCCCGGGCCTGGCTCGGCGATCGTGAGCGCTTCGCGCACGCCTGGCTGATCCACGGCGCGGCGGGTATCGGCAAGCTCGATTTCGCCGCGGCGGCGGCGGCCAGCCTGCTGTGCGAATCGCCGCGCGACGGACTGGCCTGCGGCGCCTGTATTGCCTGTGGGTGGGTCAAGAGTGGCAACCATCCCGACCTGCGCCGCATCCGGCCCGAAGCCGTGGCGGTCGAGGAGGGGGCGGATGCCGCCGCCGAGAGCGAGGAGGGCGCCGACGCGGCGCCGGCCAGCGCGAGCAAGCGCGCCCCGTCCAAAGAAATCCGCATCGACCAGATCCGCTCGCTCGAATCGTGGTTCAACACCGCGACCCACCGCGGGGGCTATCGCGTCGCGCTGCTCTATCCGGCCCAGGCGCTGAACATCATCTCGGCCAATGCCTTGCTCAAGGTATTGGAAGAGCCGCCGCCCAACACGGTCTTTTTGCTGGTGATCGAGGCGCCCGACCGGCTGCTGCCGACGCTGGTATCACGGTGCCGGCGCCTGCCGCTGGCCGCGCCTGCCCCCGACGTGGCGCTGGCGTGGTTGCGCGAGCAAGGCGTACGCCCGGCCGAGGGCTGGCTCGCCGCCGCGGGCGGTGCGCCGCTGGGCGCGCTGCGCCTGGCGCAGCAGGGCGACAGCCCCGTGCCGGCCTGGCTCACCCAGCTCACCGAGCCGTTGGCTGCCGGCCGCCAGCCGGATATCGGCACGCTGGCCGACGCCATCGAAAAGTTGCCGGCGGCCGATTGGCTCGACGCACTGCAGCGCTTCTATACCGATCTCATGCTGGCCGCGAGCGGCGCGCCGGTGCGTTACTTCCCGGCCCTCGCCGATGACGTCGGCGCGATCGGCAAACGCGTGCGCGCGGCGCAGGTGGCCGATAGTGCCCGCTGGCTCACCAAGCAGCGCGGCCTGGCCTCGCACCCGCTCAATGCCAAGCTTTTCGCCCACGCGACGCTGCAGCGCGTGGTGCTATCCTGCCAGGGTTAGAGACCCACGGCCCGGGCGCGTTCCGGGCCGATTTCCGTTGAAGTCCATGTACGTCGATTCGCACTGTCATATCAATTTTCCCGAGCTCGCTGGCGATCTGCCCGGCGTGCTCGACCGCATGCGCGCCAATCAGGTCACGCACGCGCTCGTGGTGAGCGTGAACATGCCCGAGTGGCCCGGCCTGATCGAGCTCGTCGCGCCGCATCGCAATCTGTGGGCGTCGGTGGGGGTGCACCCCGATTACGAAGACACGCCCGATCCCGAGCCCGAGGAACTGGTGCGCCTGGCGCAACATCCGAAGGTGGTGGCGATCGGCGAGACGGGGCTCGATTACTACCGCCTGAGCGAGCCGCTGGACTGGCAGCGCGAGCGCTTTCGCCGCCACATCCGCGCCGCGCGCGAGACCGGGTTGCCGCTCATCATCCACACTCGCTCGTCGGCGGCCGACACGGTCAAGATCCTGAAGGAAGAGGGCGCCGGTGAAGTGGGCGGCGTGATGCACTGTTTCACCGAGTCCTGGGAGATCGCGCAGGCTGCGATGGACCTGAACTTCCATATTTCGCTGTCGGGTATCGTCACCTTCAAGAATGCAGCCGTGGTGCACGAGGTCGCGGCCAACATGCCGCTCGATCGCCTGCTGATCGAAACCGATTCGCCGTATCTGGCGCCCGTGCCGTACCGTGGCAAGCTCAACGATCCGGCCAAAGTGATCCACGTGGCCGAAAAGATCGCCGACCTGAAGGGCATTCCGGTGGCCGAGGTGGCGCAGGCATCCACCGAGAACTTCTTCAATCTGTTCCGCAAGATCGAACGTTGATAGGCCGGCCGCGGGCCGGTGCCGAATCATGATGGCTGCGGGCGCAACGATCGCGCCCCACGAGGAGGGAGCATGAGCAAGCACAATCGCAATGCCGATTCACGCCGTCCGGGCCGCCGCGGCCGTACCTGGCTGGCGGCCTTGCCGCTGATGCTGGCGCTCGCCGCGCCGGGCACGATGCTGGCCGTTACGCCGTCCGCTGCCCACGCGGCTGCCGATATGAGCAACTGGTGGGTGTACGTGACGAACGATCGCGCGGACGATCTCAAGAAGCTGCTCGCGCAGGGCGCCGATCCCAATACCCGTCATCAGACCGGCCAGCCCGCGATCATGCGGGCCGTCGCCGAAGGCGCATGGGGCGTATTCGACGTGCTGGCGGCCGATCCGCGTACCGATCTCAATATCGAGAACCCGGCCGGCGAGACGCCGTTGATGTACCTGGCCATCGCCGGTGACACCGCGCGCGCCGAGGCGCTGATCGCACGCGGTGCGCAGGTCAACCGCCTGGGCTGGACGCCGCTCGCCTACGCCGCGTCCAAGGGCAATGTCGATACCGCCCGCATGCTGCTGCGCCACAAGGCCATGGTGAACGCGCCGTCCGGCGAGGGCCGCACGCCGCTCATGATGGCCGCGCTTTCCGGTAATCGCGACATGGTGCAGCTGCTGCTGGACGCGGGTGCCGACCCGACCACCACCGACCAGCAGGGCCGGTCGGCTGCCGACTGGGCGCTGGCGGGCAAGTCCGAGAGCCTTTCGGAGGAGCTCAAGCGCATCGCCGACAAGACCTGGAAAGAACGTGACGCCCAACGCGGCGCGGGGGCGAGCCTGCCCTCGGCGCCCGCGGCACCCACCGCGCCGTCGGCGCCGTCGCTGCCTGCAGCGCCCATGCCTGGTGTGGCATCGCCCGCCCCGGCGGCTCCCCCCGCGCCGGCCGCGAGCGGCTCGGGCTCGGGCGTGCAGGGCGTGCAGGGCGTGAATCTCAATCGTTACGACTGATCCGATCGGCACGCGCGGCCCGATCCCGGCTACGCCAGGTGAGCGGACCGGTAAGTCGCCGCGCGGGCCGCTTTCCGACCTTCACGGCGCCGCTCGCGAGCGGCGCGTTCGCACGTACCCATGATCGGTGCCGAAGTCCGTGTCACGCTTTCCTTGATCGCGCCCGCGCTTCTCGTGGTGTTCGGTCTGGCGTTCTTCGGCATTTGGTATGGGTTTCGGCGCCGCGCCTATCTGCTGCATCTGGCGAGCGCCTGCCTGCTGTTCGCGCTCGGCGCCGCCACTCAGGTGCTCTACATTCCGCGCGATACGGGTCTGAACGCCATCGTGTCGGGGACCTTGTACGCGCTGGCCGCCAGCCTGGTCGCCCAGAGTCTGTTGTTGCGGGCCGGCCGTCCGCTGCCCTGGTGGATCTACGGGCTCTTCTGTGGCGCGCTGGTGGGCGCCCTCGGGTACTTCTTCTACATCGACCGCAACCTGCTCGCCCGGGTGTACTTGCTCAACGGCGCATTGGGGGCGCTGTTCTGCCTGACCGCGTTGCGCATGCGCGGTGCGGGAAGCCGCCGCAGGATCGATCGCGCGCTGTTCCTGATCGTGCTGATCTTCGGGCTGCATTTCCTGCCGCGCACGCTGCTCAGCCTTGGCCGCCGCGCGCCCGAAGGTGCGCTCGCCTTCGCCGACTCCCGCTTCTGGCAACTCACACAACTGTCGCTGGCGGTGTTCAGCGTCAGCCTGGCCATCGCATTGTTGGCGGCGGTCGCCGCGGATGCGCTGGACGACGCCCGCCGCGAAGGCGATACGGATTGGCTGACCGGCCTCTTCAATCGGCGGGGGTTCGACGCGCGCCTGGCGCCGGTGCGCGCCAGCGTGTCCTCGCCCCGCACGTCTGCCCTGGTGCTGTGCGACGTGGACGATTTCAAGCGCATCAACGACGTCTACGGCCATGACGGCGGGGATGCGGTGCTCAAGGACGTGGCCCGCGCGCTGCGGCAGGCCGTGCAACCGGGCGACCTGCTCGGGCGGATCGGTGGCGAAGAGTTCGCGGTGCTGTTGGCCGGGGCGGGCGCGCAAGACGCCTGGGTGCGCGCCGAGCGCTTGCGCGAGGCGGTGGCACGGCAGGTGCGCACGCCCGACGGGAGCGCGCCCGTCACACTGAGCGCGGGCGTGGCGATCGCCGATGCCGGCGAGCCCTGGGAGACGCTGTACCGGCGCGCCGACACGCATCTCTATGCCGCCAAGCGGGGCGGGAAGAATCGCGTGGCGGCCTGAGCGCGGGTCTGGACGCGGCGGCGAATGCCGTCGTAGCATGAGCGATCGAGGCGGCGTCCGATGCAGGCGCCGAACAGACGGGGAGGGGCGGGTAGCAAGCCTTCGCTACCACCCGCCGGACGGAGTGATCATCAATGCGTCCCTATTAAATATATTTTTATATTAATAGGGGACGCACTACTTTTGTCCGTAAAATGGCGCAAATTCAGTGAGGAGCGTCGCTCAAAATGTCGCAACAACCCGCCCATCCCCTGCCTTCGTATCTGGACCCTCAGCATCTCGGCCCCTGGGGCATCTACCTGCAGCAGGTGGATCGCGTCACGCCGTATCTGGGATCGCTGGCCCGCTGGGTCGAAACCCTCAAGCGGCCCAAGCGCGCGCTGATCGTCGATGTGCCCATCGAGCTCGATAACGGCACGATCGCGCACTACGAAGGCTACCGCGTTCAGCACAACACCTCCCGCGGCCCCGGCAAGGGCGGTGTGCGTTTCCACCAGGATGTCACGCTCTCCGAAGTGATGGCACTGGCGGCCTGGATGTCGATCAAGAACGCGGCGGTCAATCTGCCGTACGGCGGCGCCAAGGGCGGCGTGCGGCTCGACCCGCGCAACCTCTCCCAATCCGAGCTCGAGCGCGTCACCCGCCGCTATACCTCGGAAATCGGCGTGATCATCGGACCGTCGAAAGACATTCCCGCGCCCGACGTGAACACCAACGCCCAGACCATGGCCTGGATGATGGACACGTACTCGATGAACGAAGGCGCCACGGCGACCGGGGTCGTCACCGGCAAGCCGATCGCGCTGGGCGGCAGCCTGGGCCGCGTCGAAGCGACCGGCCGCGGCGTGTTCGTGGTGGCGTGCGAAGCCGCGCGTGATCAGGGCGTGCCCGTCGAGGGCGCGCGTGTCGTCGTGCAGGGCTTCGGCAACGTGGGCGGCACCGCCGCCCGCCTGTTCCATGAAGCCGGCGCCAAGGTCATCGCGGCGCAGGATCACACCGGCACCGTGCACAACACCAACGGCCTGGACGTGCATCGTCTGCTCGCCCACGTGTCGCGCACCGGTGGTGTGGGCGGCTTTGCCGAAGCCGAGGCGATCGATGCCGAAACCTTCTGGCACCTCGAAACCGAGTTCCTGATCCCGGCCGCGCTCGAAGGTCAGATCACCAAGCACAACGCCTCGCAGGTGCGTGCCAAGATCCTGGTCGAAGGCGCCAACGGCCCGACGACCCCCGAGGCAGATGACATCCTGCGCGAAAACGGCGTGTACGTCGTGCCCGACGTGCTGGCCAACGCCGGCGGCGTGACCGTCAGCTACTTCGAATGGGTGCAGGATTTCTCGATGTTCTTCTGGAGCGAAGACGAGATCAACCAGCGCCTCGAGCGCCTGATGCGCGAAGCCTATTCGTCGGTCGCCCAGGTCGCCCGCGAACACAACATCACGCTGCGCACCGCTGCGTTCGTGGTGGCGTGCACCCGCATCCTGCAGGCGCGCCAGGTGCGCGGTCTGTACCCCTGATACACAAGGTCGGAGCGGGCGCCGCGAGGCGCCCGTCACTGGCAGGAGACAGCAAAAAGCCCGCGGCTCGCCGCGGGCTTTTTGCGTGGGCCGCGAGGATCAACCCCGCGGCAGGAACTCCGGCTTCAGCACGCCGCGCAGCTGGTCGTAGGGGATCAGCAGTTCGGGTTCGCCGTGGGAGTAGGGGGCGATCGAGTAGGCGTCGTACTTGATGATCATGCCTTTCTCGGTGAGCGCGTAGTTTTCGCTCGGCTGGAACGGCCACATGCGGTCGTAGGCGGCGCGGTCGCGTTGGGCGTCTTCGTTGGTGCCGAGCCAGCGCTGGTGGGCGTTCTTCTGCAGGGCTTCGAACTCGGGCTTGCGGCCGGGGATGAACAGGGCGTCGAGCGGAACCACGCTGTTGGTGGCGACCTGCCAGTTGATGAAGACCGTGGCCGGGATGCCATGGGCGGCGCCGGTGAAGTACTGGGCGGTGTGCAGCTCGACGGCAATCACGCCGGCCTGCACGTCGCGCACCTGGGCCTTGAAGTAGGTGGTGTCGCGGCCCTGCGCGTTGCGCCAGAAATACTGCACGAAGGTGGAGAGCGAGTCGTACTGGCCGCGCAGGTTTTCGTCCACGCCGGTAAGGCTGGCGAGTACGCGGTCGACCAGCTTCGTCAGTTGCGGAATATCGGGAAACGCGACGCTGTCGATCTCGATGCGCGGGCATTCGCCGCTGCACTCGGGCTTGACGCCCTTCCATTCGATGCGCTCGGTGCGCAGATTGCCGACCTGCACCGCGCGGCCGCCGGCGGGCAGCGCCGGGTTGGCCGTAGCGGCCTGCGCGCCGCCGGGCGGCAGGCTGATGTCGGCCGGGGGCGAGCTGGCGCAGCCGGCGAGGGCGGCGAGCGCGGTGGCGGCGGCGAGCGTGCGCCACGAGGTCAGGGTAAGCGTGCCGGGCATGTAACGACGACTCCTTGCGACAGATAACAGGGCGCCCGCATCAAAGCGCGCGCCCTGGGACAGACTCCGCGGGCGGCGGGAAGTTCAGGGGACCAGGCCGACCCAGGCCTCGGTGGCGAACTTCTCCCGCACCTGCTGCTCGGCCTTGGCCAGCGTTTCTTCGGACAGCGTGGCCGGCGTGAGGTGGCACATGCTGCTGAACGTCTGCAGCATGCGTTCGATGATGACGTCGCGCGCGAGACCGGTCTGGCTGCGCAGCGGATCGACGCGTTTCTTGGCGCTGGTGGTGCCCTTGTCGGACAGCTTTTCGCGGCCGATGCGCAGCACTTCGACCATCTTGTCGGCGTCAATGTCGTACGACATCGTGACGTGGTGCAGCACCGCCTTGGAGCGCCGCGCCTGCGCGGCGCCGCCGATTTTGCCGCCGTCGGAGGTGATGTCGTTGAGCGGCTGGTACCAGGCCTTGATGCCGAGTTCGTGCAGCGCCTTGATCACCCAGCTATCGAGAAACTCGTAGGATGCCTGGAAGCTCATGCCCTGCACCAGCGCCTCGGGCACCGAGAGCGAATAGGTAATGGTGTTGCCGGGCTCCACGAACATCGCGCCACCGCCGCTCACGCGTCGCACCACTTCGACGCCGTGGCGGCGCGCGCCGTCGGGGTCGACCTCGTTCTTGAGCGACTGGAAGCGGCCGATCACGACCGCGGGAGCCGCCCATTCCCAGATGCGCAGCGTGGGCGGGCGCAGGCCGGCGCCCACTTCGTCGGTAATCACGGCATCCAGCGCCATGTGCAGCATCGGCTCGAGCGGACCCGGGTGGATCAGCTGCCAGTCGTAGTCGTTCCAGGCGGTTTGGCTCATGCAAGCGCCCTCCGCACGACCACGGCCACCGCCTCGGCCGAGAAGCCGAATAGCTCGGCATCGGCGGGCAGGGCGCGCGTGACGGCCTGGGCGATCTCGGCTTCGGTGGCCTGCGCCGGCAGGCCGGTCAGGCCGCGGTTGATCGAATCGATCGCCTCGGGCGGCTCGAGAAAGAAATCGCCCGAGATCCGGACGTCGGCGAGGCGGCCATCGGCCACCGCCAGATCCACCACCACCAGCTTGCCGCCGGGGACCTTGTATTCGCCATGCATGGCACGGACTCCTGTTGCTGCACGCCGCGAGCGGCGCCGAGAGAGGGGGCCGCGCGCGTGCGCCGCGGCCGTCAGGCGGATTCTACAGTTCCAGCTTCATGCCTTCATGGGTGGCGATAAAGCCCAGCGAGACGTAGAAGCGCTGCGCATCGGTGCGGCGCTTGTCGGTCGTGAGCTGCACCAGGCCGCAGCCGCGTTCGCGGCACTGCGCGATCGCCCATTCGAAGAGGGCGCGGCCAGTGCCCGCACCGCGTTCGCTGGCGGCCACGCGTACGCTTTCGATAAGACCGCGCCACAGGCCCAGGCGGGACAGTCCGGGGATGAAGCTCAGCTGCAGGCAGCCGATCACCTGGCCGCCGCGCTCGGCCACGGCCAGCAACTGGTTGGGATCGGCGTCGATGGCGCCGAAGGCGCGCTCGTAGGCCGCATTGGGCGGCATGCTCGGATCCTCGCGGGTCTGGCCCAGGCTATCGTCGGCCAGCATGGCGATGATGGCGGGGAGATCGGCGCGCGTGGCGCGGCGAAACAGCAGGTCGGCTTGGCTCATGCCGGCCATCATAGCCGCGCCGCCCCGGGCCTGCGAGCGGCGCGGCCAGCTTCAGCGCGGGCAGGGCCGGGTGGCTGCCGCGGCGGGGGAGGGGGACGGGGTCCGGGAGGCGAGCGTCACGCCCGCGACCGCGGCGAAGATCGCGGCTACGCCCAGCCATTGCTGCAGATCCAGGCGCTGCCCGAACGCCAGGAAGTCCACCAGGATCGCGACGGCGGGGTAGATGAAGGAGAGCGCGGCCACCGAGGTGGTCGGCAGCTTCTGGATCGCGCCATACATCAGGATGTACATGAGCGTGGTGTGCATCAGGCCGAGCGTGACGAGGTAGCTCCAGGGGCCGGCCGTGGTGGGGAGGGCGCTGATATCGACGAAGGGAGCGAGCGCGACGGCGCCCAGCGTGACCTGCACCAGGGCCAGCAGTTGCGGGCGGATGCCGCGCAGTTGCTTGACCATGAGCGCCGTGAACGCATACAGCAGCGCCGCGCCCAGACCGTAAAGGGTGCCCAGTAGCAGCTCGTGGCGTTCGTCCGGCGTGCCGTCCCAGGGCAACACCAGCAGCACGCCGGCAAAGGCCAGCACGCTCCAGCCGACGCGCTTGTAGCCGGGGCGCTCGCCCAGCACCAGGGCGCCCAGGCCGATCAGCAGAAAGGGCTGGACGTTGTAAACCGCAGTGGCGAGCGAAATCGACGCGTGACGGTAGGCGGAGAAGAGCAGCACCCAATTGAGCACCAGGGCGGCGCCGGCAGCCAGTGCCAGCAGCAGGGTGCGGCGCGTGAAGCCGGTATCGCGCAGCAGGCCGGCGCGCCCGCAATAGAGGGCGAGACCCAGCGCGCCGAAGACACAGCGCAGCCAGACCACATTCCAGGGGCTCTGGCCGGATTCCAGCACGAACAGCCCGATCGTGCCGGACAGCATCATGGCGGCGGCCATCTGCCACAGGCCGCCGCGATCGGTGACGGGGGCGGACACGGGCGACGCGGGCTGGCCCGCGGGAGACAAGGAGGGGGAGGAGAAGAGGCGCATGGCGCGGCTCCAGAGAGGGATTTGATGGAAAAAATTATCCCAGTCGAACGCCCAACGGAGCAGGCATAATCAGCACTGAATAGAACGCCTTTGCCTTGGTTTTGGAGTTATTTAATGCCAGCCGACCTTGAAAACGAAAATCACGTCCTGGATGGTGTCGATCGCCGTCTCGTGCAGGCCCTGACCGGCCATGCCCGCACCTCGGTGGCCGATCTTGCGCGCCAGGTCGGGATGTCCGCGCCGAGCGTGGCGGACCGCTTGCGCCGCCTTGAAGAGAGTGGCGTGATACGCCGCTACACCGTCGATATCGATCCGGTGGCCCTGGGCTACAGCCTCACGGCCATCGTGCGCATCCGCCCCTTGCCCGGTCAATTGCAGCGGGTCGAACGGCTCATCACCGAGATCGAGTCCTTCATCGAGTGCGACAAGGTCACGGGCGACGACTGCTTCATCGCGCGGCTCGTGCTGCGTTCCATCAGCGAACTCGATGCCATTCTGGAGCGTGTGACCGAGTTCGCCGAGACCAATACCGCGATCGTGAAGACATCGCCCATCGCCCGGCGGCTGCCGCCGCTGCGCTAGTCCGCAGCGTTAGCGCGCGCCATCCGGTTACTTTTTTTACCCAGGTGGCGCAGGGCCTCGGGCACAATGCGCGCAGTCCTGTCTGCGGCCCGAGTGCCGAATCATCATGAACTCATGTGTGCGTGCATTGGCTGCGTTGCTGCTGAGCTCGGCTTGCGCGGGCGTGGCGGCGCAGACGGCCGGTTGTGACCAGGCCGAAGCGCTGGTGCGTTCGGCGTATCCGGAGGCCGAGGATCCCGTCGAAGGCAGGGCGGAGATGCCGGCGGGTTCCATGATCGTGCTGGATCGCAACGATCCGCTCGCGCTCGTGTGCAAGGTGTGGCCCGCGCATCCGGATCTGTTGCTCGCCGCCGTGCCCATCGTGGCGGACTTCGGCGACCCTGACGCGCACGACGGCTCGCTCGAGGTGCTGGTGCTTGCGCGCGACACGCTGGATGTGCGTGCCCGCTACCTCGTGCCTTATCTGATGGCCAATGACGCGGTCAAGATCACGGGTGTGTCGATCGATACCGCGGCCTACCAGGTGCGCGATGGCGTGCGGGCGTTCGGCGTGCGCATCGGGCGGCAGGGGCCGTCGTCGGTCTATCCCTACAGCGACGTCAGCCTGCGTTTGTTCGTGCTCAATGACGACAAGGTGGAGCAGATCCTCGATGGCACGCTCATGGAGCGCAACGGCGGCGAGTGGGATACGCGCTGCAATGGCAAGAGCGAGCAACGACGCATGACGCTGGCGGTCGGGCCGCGCCAGCCCGACGGCTGGAATGCCCTGGTGATCACCGAACGCGTCGAATCGTTCGTGGCGAGGGCGACCGATGAGACCGCCGTCGAGTGCGAAGAGACGCGGACGGCGAGTGATCGGATCCGGCATGTGCTGCGCCACCAATACGACAGCTATGCGCGGCCGGAACGCCTGCATTCGCCGGACAGCCAATGAGGCGCCGGGCGGCGCCTCGGGCTTGAAGGATTACTCAGGCAGCGGTGTGGCCAGGGCGGCTTCGATGTCCGATTTGAGCGAGGCCGGCGTATCGGTGGGGGCGTAGCGCTTGAGCACTTGGCCATCACGGCCGATCAGGAACTTCGTGAAGTTCCATTTGATGCCTTCGGTGCCGAGCAAGCCCGGCTTCTGTTCTTTGAGCCAGCGGTACAGCGGATGGGCATCGGCGCCGTTGACGTCGATTTTGGCGAACAGCGGGAAGCTGATGCCGTATTGCGTTTCGCAGAACTGGCGGATCGCGCCTTCGTCGCCGGGCTCCTGGTGGCCGAATTGGTTGCAGGGAAAACCCAGCACAGCAAAGCCGCGATCCTGAAATCCCCGGTACAGATCTTCCAGGCCGCTGTATTGCGGCGTGAAGCCGCATTGCGAGGCCACGTTGACCACCAGCACGACCTGGCCGCGCCAGCGATCGAGCCCGACATCCTGCCCGGCGAGATCGCGTGCGGTGAATTCATAGAGTGTGGTCATGGTGCCTCCAGCGTAAGAGCGGGGCACCCGACGCGGCATGCCCCGCCTGGGTTCGGACGGGTTCGGCCGCCAGTGTAGCGCCGGCGCCCCGGCTTCGGGGAGCGGCCGGATGTCACACCAGTTGCAGGTCCAGCGGCTGCACGCCCGGAAAGATGCGGGCGATGCGGTCGGGCGTCAGGTCGTAGAGCCGGCCGAAGAGTCCGCCGAACAGCGCCCGATAGTCGTTGAGCACGGGATAATCGCGGTCCTGGTGCAGCGTCTTCTGGCTGACCTCGACCTGACGGCCCGCGAGGCGGCCGCCGCGGACGTTGCCGCCCAGCACCCAATACACGCTGCCGTGGCCGTGGTCCGTACCCTTGTTGCCGTTTTCGCGGAACGTGCGGCCGAACTCGCTGATCACGACCACCGTGGTCTGCTTCCAGGCCGGGCCCATCGCATCGGCGTAGGCGACGAGTGCACGGCCCAGCTGCCCGAGTTTGGTGGCCAGCACGCCTTGTGCACCGCCCTGGCCCACATGGGTGTCCCAGCCACCGACGTCGACGAAGCCGACGTTGTAGCGCTCCGCCATGAAGCGGCCGATACGGCGCGCCTCCTGTTCGAGCTTTTCCGTCGACACCGATTTGCCGTTGGCCTCGGCGAGCTCCTTGGCCAGTGCCTGGCGCGTGTCGCCCATCACCTGCATGCCTTCGCGCACGGCGGCGTCGAGATCGGTGCCCTGGTACATCTGCGCGATCGCGCGATTGCGATCGTCGTCGAGACGGGATTTGCGGCCCGCGCCGCCCAGATCGATGTTGGGCACCCGTGCGCTGCCGCGAAAGATCTGCGGCACGTCTTCGGTGAATGCGGCGGCGGGCATCGATCCGCCCAGCTCGGTGACCAGCCGGTTCAGAAAGCCCGAATTGGCCGCGCCGCTCGCGCTGGCGCCGCGCCCCAGCTCGATACGATTCTGCGTTTCGAAGTGACTGCGGCTTGTGTCGTCGGTACCGGCAAAGGGCACGAAGGCCAGCGACTTGTCGCGATATAGAGGAAGCAAGCTTTGCTCCAGCGCCGGATGCAGTCCCCAGCCATCGGCCAGCGCAATCGCGCCGTTCGCCTCGCCCGGTGGCGGAATGGCGATCGTGGGACGCGACTCGTAATAAAAGTCGCTTTTTACGGGCACCAGCAGATTGGCGGCGTCATAGGCACCGCGCATGAACACGACGAGCAGTCGCTGATCGGTAGCGGGGGCGGCCAGGAGACGCGTGGCATGCCAGGTCAGGGGAAGGGCAAGTGCCCATTTGAGCAGGTCGCGGCGATACATGGATTCTCTCTCCGGTGGCGGTCACGGGCCCATCGAGCCCTTGCGCGGCACCCCACGCGTGGCCGGCGGCGCGGCCAGCGGCGCGCGGGGAGCGGCGCGCCTAGCGGCGCATGAACTCCGGCGCGGCCAGCACATACGTGTTGGCGTCGCGTAGATTGCGGGTGTCGTTGATGGCCTGGCGCGAGGCCGGCGACCAATGTGTGAAGGGCCCGACGTCCTTGCCGTAGGCCTGGGCCAGGCGCGGCAGCGGCGCGAGCTCGGGTTTGGGTTCGCCCTTGCGTTGATAGAAGGTGGCCGGGACCGCGGCGACAGCGCGGGCAGCCTCGAAGCGCGTGGTCATCTGGCCCGAGCCGGACCAATCGGTCTGCATCAGCGGCCAGCCGTCCGGCGTGAGGCGCTCGAAGAGCGGCTGGCCCATGCGATCGAGCCAGGCCACCACGGCTTCGGGATTGCGGATCGGCTCGCGGCCCGCGTAGGCCAGACGCACAGCGGACATCATGTAGTGCGTGGGATCCTTGAATTTGCCGGCCTTGAGCGACGCCGTAAATGCATCGGAATCGATCAGGGTCCGCAGCACTTGAGCGATGTCGCCGTCGGTGCGCTGCCAGGTCTGCACCATGGCATCGATGAGCGCCTTGGGCGGGGTGTCGGAGACGAAATACACCGCCAGCTTGGTGCTCACATGACGCGCCGTCGCGGGATGACGGGCCAGCAGATCCAGGGCGGCTTCGACTTCGGGCCATCCGCCGCCCTGAATGGTCTTGCCCAGCAGCACTTTGTCGCCTGCGTCATGGCGCTGAGGATTGAAGGCGAAGAGGCCGTCTTCCACCACTTGGTCACGCAACGCCGCGCGTACCTTCAACGGCTCGCCCGTCTGGTTCAGGCCCACGCCGGTCAGGATGCGCGCCAGCTCCTGCACGTCCTTCTGGCTATATCCGCCATGCACGCCGAGGGTGTGCAGCTCCAGCAGTTCGCGGGCGTAGTTCTCGTTGATGCCGCCCTCGGTGTTGCGGATGTTGTCGAGGTAGATCAGCATGGCCGGCGACATCGCGGTGGCGCGCAGCAGATCGCGAAACTTGCCCAGCGCATGCGCGCGGATCGTGCGGTCTTCGTAATCGGCAAGCACGGTGCCCACGTTGGCCTTGCCCGCGTACACGCTGAAGTGGTTCATCCAGAACCAGGTCAGTTGCTCCTGCAACTGATTGGGCGAGTAGAGCGCCAGCCAGACCGCGCGGGCCTGTGTCTGCGCCGCCCGCTCGCGGCCATAGTTACGATTTTCTCGGCGTGCCGCGAGCTTCTCTTTCGGGTCCTGTATTTCCTGCACTTTGGCATTGCGGGCGCGTTGCGTCAGCACCGCCTGCCGTGCGTCCACCTGGCTGATCGGCATGGCCGCGATCTGTTCGGCCACGGCGGGGGGCAGGGCGGGCTTGGCGGTGGGCGCCAGTTGCGCGTCTCGCCACGCGGGCCAGCCCATCTGCTGCGCACGCTCGAGCTCGGCCGGTGTGCTGCCCCAGGTCAGGCGATCGACGCGCGCAGCCAGGTCGGCGGGCGTGGCCGATTCCGCCGCCTGCACGGCGCCATGCATGAGGGTGGCGGCAAGAAGGAGCAGCGCGGCGGCGCGCTTGAACAGATCGGGAGAGCGGTGGAGCACGAGCGATTTCCAGGGACGACTGTGGTTCTGGACTGCACTATCGCCGAAGAATTCCGCGATTTGCGTGTCGGGAAACGCTCCGACACACATGGTTTTTCCCTGTCTGAAGGGCCGCGCCGCCTATCATGGCGTGATCGGCTGTGCACGGGCGCGCGGCCTGCACGGAGAAAACACGAATATGGCGGACATGATCGAGCGCCTGAGCGCGATGTTGGCGCGGGGTCAGGACAACATGTTGTTGCGTTTCACGCTCGGCAAAACCTATGCCGAGCAGGAGCAATATGCCGAGGCTGTCACGCATCTGCGTGCCGCGCTGGCCTTCGATACCAGCTACTCGGTCGCCTGGAAATGGCTGGGCCGCGCCCTGCTGGCGCAGGATGACGTGGCGGGCGCGCGTGCGGCATGGGAGCAGGGCGTGGCGTGCGCGCGTGAACGCGGCGACAAGCAGGTCGAGAAAGAGATCGGCGTGTTTCTACGCCGGCTCGACAAGGCGGCCGCGGGGCCCTCCGGCCCCTGAGCCGGCGCGGTTCCTGGGGCGCGCCACAACGGTTGCGGCACGGGCTGCACGCAAGAGAGAACGGCCCCGCGCGAGAACGCATGCCTGATAATCCGTGGCGACCTGCTTGCGGCGGGCTGCCGGCAGTCAGGTGGGCAGCTCGCGCGGCAGGGTGGCAAACGCCTCGATAGCGCGCTGGCGGCTGCTCTTGAGATCGACGATGGCCTCGGGATAGCCCGTGGCGCGGCGCTGCGCCGCGCTGGGCTCGTGCAGGCTGTCATTGTCGAGGCTGGCGAGTTCGGGCAGCCAGCGGCGCAGGAAAACGCCCTGGGGGTCGAATTTGCGCGACTGCGATACCGGATTGAAGACGCGGAAGTAGGGGGCGGCGTCGGCGCCCGTGGATGCGCTCCATTGCCAACCGCCGTTGTTCGCCGCGAGTTCGCCGTCGATCAGATGCGCCATGAACCACGCTTCGCCCTGACGCCAGTCGATCAGCAGGTTCTTCGTGAGAAACATGGCCGTGACCATGCGCAGGCGATTGTGCATCCAGCCGGTCGCGAGCAACTGACGCTGGGCGGCGTCCACGATCGGAATACCGGTGCGGCCGTTCCGCCAGGCGGCGAGGTCGTCGGGCGCATCGCGCCATTGCAGGTAAACGGTTTCGGGGCGCATCGGCTGGTGCATCGACAATCCGGGCGAGGCCGCCAGCAGATGCTGGTAGAACTCGCGCCAGAGCAGCTCGGTGATCCAGGTGCGCGGCCCCAGGCCGCCGCTGTCGAGTTCGCCTTGATTGGCCGATAGCGCGGCGCGCAGGCATTGCGCTGGCGACAGCACGCCTGCCGCGAGGTAGGGCGAAAGCATGCTGGTGCCGCGTTGCGCGGGAAAATCGCGGGCCTCGTGATAGCCGCCGATCTCGCCATCCAGAAAGGCGCGCAGGCGTTCGTGCGCGGCGTTCTCACCGGCCGGCCACTGCGTACGCAGCGCGTCGTCAGGCGTGTCGTAACCCTCGAAGCGCGCCGGTAGCGGGTCGCTCTTCATGCCGGGCTCGTCTTGTGCACGCGGCGCGCGTATCGCTTGCGGCAGGGCCCCCTGCAGGCGCGCGCGGCACGACTTTGCATACGGCGTGAAGACTTTGTAGGTATCGCCCTTGCCGGTCAGCACGGTGCCCGGCACCAGCAGGGTGCCCCCGTGGTGGAGCGTGAAGGTGATGCCGTCGTCGGCCAGGGCTTCGGCCACGGCCGTATCGCGGCGTTGCTCGTTGATGCCCCATTCGGCGTTGGCATGGACCGCCTCGATGCGATGGTCGCGGCACCAGCGCGCGAGCGCCGCGGGCGCGTCACGCCAGGTTGCTACGGGCAGCAGCGCGAGCGCGATATTACGTTCGGCCAGGCTGGCCTGCAGCGCCTGCAAATTGCGCAACCAGAAGTCGACCTTGACCGCGGCATCGCCGTGCGACTGCCACTGGGCGGGCGCCGGCATGAAGAGTGCCGTGACCGTGCCTGCTTTGGCGGCAGCCGCGAGGGCGGGGTTGTCATGCAGGCGCAGGTCGGTGCGCAGCCAGGCCAGGGTATGCGTCATGGAATCGATTCGGTGCGATGAACGTGCCCACGCGTCATGTCCGGGAAGGCAGGGAGGCCGGTCCGGCATGCGCGGCGAGTTGGCATTCTACGTGCAGGGCGCGGCCTAAGGCGCGAGAAATGGTGCGGCGCATGATCGGGGAGCGGCACGCGGGCGGCTGGCCGGCTTTGGTGTACAAGCTGAGTGAAGTTGTGACCAAAGCACGAGCCGTAGCATCTCTGCAACCTCCCGCGCCGTGCCAGCGGGGCCCGGCGCAATGCCGCGCCAGCCTTGGCTCGCGGGCCTGTGCGCCAGAATTGGCGCGGGCTGTGGGGGCGACCTTCGGCGTCAAACCGTGAAACACCGTGGCGCGGCGGGTTTCTTGACGGCTAGCGACCGGGAGTTCTGTAATCCAGGTGCTGGAAAAAGTGAGAACGACGCGTGGAACGACGGCTATGGGACATTTGATGGATTTGCGCTCCCCCTTTTCGCGAGGGCAGGCGAAAACCAATTCGACAGGCAAGACGGCAATGAACGCCCTGCAAAACATCTGGCGTGGCGCCGATCTCCCCGACGAGTCGCTGGAGCACGTGGTGCTACGCGGCACGGAGCCCGTGTTGCCCTCGTCGTTTGCGGTCGGCACGGCGGCCCAGGCCAGCATCGCCGCCGCGGCCCTGGCTGCCGCCGAGATCTGGCATCTGCGCGGCAAGCCCCGCCAGACCGTCTCGCTCGACATGCTGCATGCGGCGCAGGAGTGCCGCAGCCATTTCACGATCAACGGCGTTGCACCCAACATATGGGACCCGATCACGGGCGTGTACCCCTGTGGTGACGGCGGCTGGGTGCGGATTCATGCCAATTTCGCGCATCATCGCGACGGGGCGCTGGCGCTTCTGGGCTGTGCGCCTGGTGATGGTTCCAATCGTGCCGCGGTCGAGCAGGCGCTCACGCGCTGGCGCGCTTTCGATTTTGAACAAGTGGCCGCCGACGCGGGGCTCGCGGTGGCGGCGATGCGCACGTTCGACGAATGGGACGCGCATCCCCAGTCGCTCGCGCTGGCCTCCGAGCCGCTGGTGGCCATCGAACGCATCGGTGATGCCGACCCGCGGCCCTTGCCGAAGTACGGCCACGAGGCGCGCCCGCTGCAGGACATCCGCGTGCTCGACCTGACCCGCATCATCGCGGGGCCCGTTTGCGGCCGCGCGCTGGCCGCCTACGGCGCGGACGTGATGCTGGTGAATTCGCCGCATCTGCCCAATATCGACAACATCATCGATACGAGCCGCGGCAAGCTTTCCGTGCATGCCGATCTCGAGACGGCCGATGGCCGCATCGCGCTGGGCAATCTGCTGCGCAGCGCCCACGTCTTCGTGCAGGGCTATCGTCCCGGCGGCATGGCCGCGCTGGGCTTCGGCCCGGAAGAAGTGGCTCGCATCCGTCCGGGCGTGGTCTATGTGTCCTTGTCGGCCTATGGCAGTCAGGGACCGTGGTCCGGACGACGCGGATTCGATTCGCTCGTGCAGACGGCCACCGGGTTCAACCATGCCGAGGCGCAGGCGGCCGGACAGCCTCAGCCCAAGCCCCTGCCGGTGCAGATTCTGGATCATGCGAGCGGCTACCTCATGGCGTTCGGTGCCTTGGCCGCGTTGGCGCGCCAGAGCACGGAAGGCGGTAGCTGGCACGTGCGCGTTTCGCTTGCGCGGACCGCTGCGTGGCTGCGCGGTCTGGGCCGGGTGGCCGATGGCCTGGCATGTCCGCTGCCGGACATCGAAGGCCTGCTCGACACGGAATCTTCGGGTTTCGGGTCCTTGCGTGCCGTGCGTCACGCCGCGCAGTTTTCGGCCACGCCCGCGCGCTGGACGCGGCCTTCGGTGCCCCCCGGCACGCATCCGACCGTGTGGCCGTTCAACTGAGATCGCGCAGGAGCGGGCAGCTCGCTGGCGGGGTAGACTGGCGCTTGTATCAGCAAGCCGCCGCGGCGCGCGCCTTGTCCGCGCCGCGCAATTCTGAGGAGCACTCATGTCCGCCACCATCTATCACAATCCGCGTTGCAGTACGTCGCGCAACGTGCTCGCGGCCCTGCGCGACGCCGGGATCGAGCCCACCATCATCGAATACCTCGAGACGCCGCCCTCGCGGCCGACGCTGGCCGGGTTGATTCAGCAGTCGGGTTTGACGGTACGCGAAGCCGTACGCACCAAAGAGTCGCTCTACGAGGTGCTGGGCCTGGGCGAGCCGGGAGTGGACGATGAAGCGCTGCTCGACGCGATGGTGGAGAATCCCATCCTCATCAATCGGCCGTTCGTGGTCACCGAACGTGGCGCGCGCCTGTGCCGTCCGGCGGAGCGGGTGCAGGAAATTCTGCCCTGAATGAACGCTAGGCCGCGGGCGAAGCGCCTGCGGCGAGCGATCCGCCGAATCGAATGGCCCCGTGCGAACGGGGCCATTTTGTTGACGAGATGCGGGTAGGTGGGCACCCCGTAAACCCGTTGCGGCTGCAACCAGTCTGCGCCGGCGTGGCCGGAAAGCCGGCGCCGGGGCTCACGAGGACGATTTGGCCTTCCAGTCCTGCAGGGCCTTGAGCGTGTTGGTCACGTGATGCTCGAAGTTGGAGTCGGTGTGGCTGTAGACGATCTCGCCCTTGGGCGAGATGACGTACGACGTGCGCTTGGAGCGCGCCGGATCACGGCTCGAGGTGACTTCGTATGCCTTGATGATGTCGGGGGTGCCCGCCGCGACCGGAAATTTTCCACCGCATTCGCTGACCGAGAATTTCTGCAGGGTCTGGATATCGTCGCCCGAGACGCCTACGACGCTGGCGCCCAGCGCCTTGTACTGATCGATGGCCTCGGCAAAGGCGCGGGCTTCGAGCGAGCAGCCTTGGGTAAAGGCGGCGGGGTAGAAGTAAAGCACCACGGGGCCGTCGCGCAGCGCCTGGCTCAGCTCGTAGCGAAACTGCTTGCCCGCCAGGGCGGCTTCGGTGGAAAACGTGGGGGCCTTGGCGCCTGCGGGCAGCTCGGCGTGTGCCACGCCCGACACCGTGAGCGCGGTCAGCGCGGCGCTCAGTGCCACGCCACGCAACAGGTGTACGCCGCGCTGTGCGCCGAAAGAGAATACGGACATGAAAGACTCCTGGGAGGCCTGTGCGGCAGGGGTTTCTGTCGCAATCCTCGCAGGCCTTGCGTTAATTTATAGACAGATGTTTCTCCGGTCCAGTCACGCACGAATCCCGTACACATTCGTTTACGTGAGCCCGTTGACCGGTGCGCGGCGATCGGGGACGCTGAGGGGGTCTAAACCGCGTCATCACGGCAAGGAGGATGTCATGAATCAGATCGAAAAATCGCGTGTCCGTCCGCTCTCCCGTACGTTGTCTCGCCCGCTGCTGGCCGCAAGCCTGACCGCGGCGATGGTGTTCGGCGCGAGCGCCGTACAGGCTCAAGGCTGGCAGCCGCCGTCGCAAGGCGCCGGCACGCCCACGCAGACCTACCAGACGCCCCCGGCGCCGCAGCCTGGCTATCAGACGCCGGCTCCGCAACCCGGCTACCAGAATGCGCCCGCCGCGCCTCAGCCGGGCTATCAGAGCGCCCCGCCGGCACCGCAGCCGGGGTATCAGGCTCCGCCGCCCCCGCGCCCGGGATACCAGCCCCCGCCGCCGCCCCCGGCCGGTGCCGCCGCGCCGATGGGAGCCCCGGCGCCCGCGCCCGTGGCCTTGCCCGGCGATCCGCCGCAATGGCACCGCGAGGACGTGACGGCGAAGCAGCGCTATGAAACCGCACGCAAGGAAGCCGTCAACGGCTACGACGAGTCGCGCAAGCAGTGCCGCACGCTCGCCGCCGCCGAGCGCAAGGGTTGCGAGGCCGAAGCCCGCCGCAACTACAACGACGATCTCGCGGCCCTCAAGCGCGATTTCGGCAATAAGTAATCGGCGGGGGTGCAGGGCGGCCCGCCAGCGCTGACGATCGGCAAGCGCTCGGGCAGGCCCTCGTGCCGGCGCCGCTCGCGCGCTTCATGACGCGGGTGGTTGCGCACGCAACCAAAGAGAAAACGGCATCGGATTCATTCGATGCCGTTTTTTCGTGGGTGATGCGGATGCGTGGCGCAAAGCGTTCGGAGCGTGCTTCTGTGTTCTGTCCGCCGCGGGCACGCGTGGGCGATGGTTATCGTTCAGCGGTAGCGCTGGCGGCGGTGTTCAAGAATCCTTCGCCGCGCCCGGGGGACACTCAGCGCTGGCATGGCTTCAGCCCCGGTCGGAGCGAGGGCCGCCGCCGCGGTCACCACCGCCTCCCCGTTCGCCACCACCGCCACCACCGCCACCACCGCGCCCGCCCCCCTCATTGCCGCGTGGCCCCGCGCGGTCCGGGCCGCGCTGTTGCGGTGGCTGCTGGCCCATGTTGTTGCCTTGCGGCCGCGCATCGCGTTGTGGCGGCGGGCGGCTTTCGCGTTGTGACGGGCGGTCGCCCTGCGGACGTCCGACGCCCGCGCCGTTGCTCAATTGACCGCCGTCGGGCCGGCCGGGCGAAGGCCGATCCGCATTGGGACGCTGCCCGTTATCGGGGCGGCCCGCGTTAGGGCGGCCCGCGTCAGGGCGACCGGCGTCGGGTCTGCCCTGGCCCGGACGGCTTTCGGGCGGGCGGCCCGTGTCAGGCCGCGCGGGCGAAGGCGAGGGCGTGGGGCGCGAGAACCCGGGGTGCCCGCCGGGCAGCGGCGGTTGCGGTCGCGGCGTGAGCTGGCCGCCGTCCGGACGATTGGGATTGGGCCGGAGTTGGCCGTTGTCCGGGCGATTCGGGTTGGGCGTGAGGTTGTCGCGGTCGGGACGCTGCGGATTCGGACGCGTGCCCCACGACTGTCCGGGGTTGCCGCCCTGCGCGACGTTGCCGCGGCCGGGCCGGTCGTCGTCCCAGCGCCGGCCATCGCGGGGGCCGCCGATAGGCCGGTCGTCGACGGTGCGGCCAGGGCCATTGCCGTGACCGTAGTGTTGGGCACGATCGTTGCCAGCCCAGCGCGCGTGATCGAATTGGGCCTGCGTGGGCGGGCGGTGGCGCTCGTTGCGAGCGGCGAGCTCCTGCGGGCTCGGGCCGCGCTGGATGCCACGCGGACCGCCGTGATAGCTGATGCGGCCACGGTCGTAGTCGTGCACGTCGATACGACGATCGTACACATACTTCACGCGGGTGATGTTCACCGTGGTGATGGCGCGGTTGTAGTAGAAGCGGTTGGCGTTCCAGTAGCCTCCGACGTAGCCGAATCCCAGGTACCCGTAGCCGTAGTTGATCCCGCCATAGAAGCCTACGTGAGGCCCCCAATAGCCTGGATTCCAGCGGTAGTAGCTGATGTCGAACGCCCAATAACCCGGCGTCCAGAGCGCGCCGGGGTAGGGCGCGATCACCCAGGCACCGGGCACCCAATAGAAGCCGATGGCATTGCGGGCCCAGTAGCCAGGCACCCAGATATAGCCGTCACCGGGTACGGCGGGCTGCTGGTAGGCGGGCAAGGGGGGCGGCGCCTCTTGGGACACGGAGACCGGCGCCAGATTGGCCGATGCCGGATCCACGCCTTGTGCGGCGCCATAGGCGGCGTCGTAAGCGGGATCGTAGCCGGGTGCATACGCGGGGTCGGCGACCTGGGCTTGCGCACAGGCCACCACAAGCGGCAGGGCAAGAGGCAGGACGAACCGGGTGGCGCGGCGCGGCAGCGCGGGCAGGGACAGGCGAGGGATCTTCATGATGCGGGTCCGGGTGGCGCGCCGGCAGGCGCTGCCGAGTCTGGATGCTTCCATTAAGCCACCGTGCGATCGCGACGTGCATCGATGTAATGGATGAGAAACACCTTTAATCGGTGACCGGCGTTGACAATTGTTGCAGCCATTCGGGGGGGGCGCCGGGCAGGCAGCGGGGAAGCGGCGACTTACGCCCGAAAGCCAGGCAAAAAAAAGGCCGGCACCCTGAAGTGCCGGCCATTTCTTGAAGCCGAAATCAGTTCCAGCGGCCGCCGGAACCGGCGAGGCTGAAACGGCCCGCGCCCATGAACATCAAGGCAAGCGCGGTGAACAGGAACATGCCCTGCAGCTCGATCTGCCAGCCGCCCGTCTGGGCGTTGATCGCGGCGATCTGGTGGCTGTGCGCCAGCAGGATCGCGACCACCATATTGACGGCGATGATGAGCGCGCCCAGGCGGGTGTAGATGCCCAGGATGATGAGCAGCGGACCCACGATTTCGCCCACATAGGCGCCGTAGGCCAGGAAGCCGGGCAGGCCGTGCTGCGAGAGCATGCCGGCAATGCCGCCCACGCCGCCGCCCAATTTGGACAGGCCGTGCAGCAGGATGAGGATACCCAGGGCGAGGCGCAGGATCAGCTTGCCAGTGTCGTCGGATTTAATCATGGTAGGAACTCGGCTAGTAAAAGTGTTAGAGATCTGACGCGAGACGCGACGTGTCTGGCGCATGAGCGCGAGATCAGAGCCGGCCCTGTGTCGGAAAGTTCCGCAAAAAGCGGCTCATTATTGCAAATTGCGCGCAAGTGGAACAGTCATACCTGAAGAGGCTTATCGGAGTGCGTCGAGCTTGTCGTTCCACCAGCCGGGTTCGGGGATCTGGCCGGTGCCCGCCGCCAGGTTGTCCCGCATGTGACGCACACGCGCGGTGCCCGGAATGGCGCAGGTCACGGCGGGTTGGGACAGCACAAATTTCAGAAGTACCTGCGCCCATGAGCCTGCGCCGATCTCGTTGGCCCAGCCCGGCAAGGGCCGGTCGGCCAGTCGGCGCAGCAGGCCGCCGCCGCCGAAGGGACGATTGATGATGACGGCCACGCCGCGTTCCGCGGCGAGCGGAAGGATGCGGCGCGCCGCTGCCGTGTCGTCTGCGGCGTAATTGATCTGCAGAAAATCGAGCTTTTCCTGGCGCAGTACGGCCTCGACCTGGTCGTAGGCGCTGGCGGTGTAGTGCGTGATACCGAGGTAGCGGATGCGGCCGTCGGCCTGCCACTGACGCAGTTGCGGCATATGGGTGCGCCAGTCCAGCAGGTTGTGGATCTGCATCAGGTCGATATGATCGGTACGCAGCAGCCGGAACGAGTCTTCCATCTGGGCAATGCCGGCCGCGCGGCCGCTGGTCCAGACCTTGGTGGCCAGAAACGTGCGCTCGCGCAGGCCCAGACGCTGGACGATCTCGCCGGTGACGTCTTCGGCGCGGCCATACATGGGCGAGCTGTCCAGCACCGAGCCGCCGCCGTCGACGAGCGCGCGGACAACGCCATCGAGCTCGGTTCGGGCGGCCTCGCCAGCCCCCACGTCGAAGCCGATGTAGGTGCCGCAGCCGATGACAGGCAGCAGGGCGCCGCTGGAGGGGATCTGGCGCCGCCCCAGCACGGGCGCCGTCGCCTGAGCCTGGAGGGGCCGCACACCCGCGCCGGCCATGGCGCATGCGGCGAGTCCGGCGCGCAGCAGACGGGCGCGAGCGGGGTTGGACGGCGCGTCGGCGGGGGCGGGGCGAGGGGACATGGTCTTTCCGGGCGTTAACCGCGCAGGGTGATCGAGCGTCGAGTAAATCATGAGCCGCGCGACTTTGCCCATCCCCCAGGCGCGGCGGACTGTGTGCCAGGCGCGGGGGGAAAGGACTCGGCACCCCGTGATGCAAATGTTAGGGATTACGCTCGAATGGTAAGCAGATCGCCGGCCAGGGGTGGCGGGCGCGATAGGTCTTGGGGCACCATGTGGCCGCGCGTCGGCTGGCGCATATCCGCCCCGGCCAGACAGCGCGTCCCCTGTTCCGTTATCCGAGAGCCTGCAGCCCCGATGTCGTTTTCGTCTTCATCCTCGTTTGCCTCGACCCATCATGATTCCGGTGGTCGCCACAAGATCAAGCCGTACCACGCGACCGTGTTGTCCATCCTGGGTGAAATGGGCGCGCAGCGGGTGCTCGATGCGCCCTGCGGCCAGGGCTGGCTGGGCCAGGCGCTCAAGCAGCAGGGGCGCCCGGTGCACCTCGACGGGTTGGGCCTGTGGGAGTTTCCGCAGGCCGAGGACGGCTATGCGAGCGCGCGCGAACACGATCTGGAAATGCCCCTGCCTCCCGATTGCCAGGCCTACGACGCGATCGTCTGCGGCGAGGCGCTGCACTTGGTGCGCAATCCGGGCTTGCTGCTCGATGGCTTCTCGCGCGCGGTGAGGCCGGGTGGCAGGGTCATCATCACCACACCCAATACATGGCATCTGACGTCGCGCTTGCAGTATTTCCTGCGTGGATATCATTCGGGTTTCCGGCCGTCGGTGGGTCTGTCCCGCGGCGACTACATCCCGTATTTTCCGCTGTCGTTCCCGCAGTTGCACTTGTTCTTCGAGAGCGTGGGCCTCGAAGACATCCAGCTGCACGAAGTGAACGAGCCCAAGCCCCGGCGCGCGCGCGAACGCCTGTTGGCATTGCCCGCCAAGATGTATTTGTCCGGGCGCCGACGCCGCGCCGCCACGGATTACGAACGTGATTACTGGACCCAGGCCGCGCGCGACCAGGCGCTGCACGGCCGCTGGCTGGTGATGTCGGCGCGGCGCAAGACCGAGGCCGCGTAGACAGGCTTTGTCGGCGGCGAGACCGCCGGGCAGACCGGCTCTTTGCAGCGCGGGTGCCAGACACGCGCGCCGCCCGAACCTGAGCACGCTCCCGGCGTTCGGCATGCGGGCCGTGCGGCACTCAAACAAAAGCCCCGGCCGCGCCGATCCCGCGCGTGCCGGGGCGTTGCGCATCGTGACCGATGCGCGATGCCGGTTATTTGATGAGGGTGACCGGCACCTCGGCCACGTGGATGACCTTGCGTGCCACGGAGCCGAGCACCAGGCCCGCGACGGCGCCCAGGCCGCGCGTACCCATTACGATGCGGTCGCAGCCGTGTTCCTTCGCGGCGGCGGCGATGGCTTCGCCGAGCTGGCCGCTGCGCATCTCCGACTTGTACGAGACGCCGCTGGCTTCGGCGCGCTTGATGGCTTCTTCGAGCGCGGTCTTGGCTTCGGCGGCGTAGTACTCATCGATCTCGTTGTTGCGCAAGAACATCTTGGCGTGGCCGGACACGATCGGCACCTGGACGTTGAGCAGGTAGAGCTCGGCGCTGGCGCTGTCCTTGGCCATGGCGATGGCGTTGTCGAGCGCGCGCAGGGAGCACTCGGAACCGTCGATGGGAACCAGGATTTTGAGCATGATGGTCTCTTCCTTAGTATGCGGCGGGGTCGCCGGCAAGCGCCCCGTGCGCCTGCCTCCCCGCTCGTAACCCGCAAGGTCAGGATAGCAAAGTAGACCGTCTGAGCCTTGCGCACGATCAAATAGTGTGTATCGGCATGTCGCGATCTCTTGCAGGGCCGGCAGGCGCTGCTTTAGGCCGGGCATACGGTGCTTTTGGCACATTGCTTGCGGCGCGTTTGATTCAGATCAATGAATCGACCGGGCGGTCGGATTTCAATGGCGCATCACAGCAGATTCCGGCTGCCCGCCGCCCCTCATGGACACTCGCCACGCCCCCGTTTCGGCCCCCTCCGGCATTGCGCCGGCCCGTCGCCGGCTTCCGCCCGCCCTGCGCATGCACCAGATCCTGGATGCCGCGCTGGTGCAATTCGCCGAGGGCGGCTATGCCGAAACCCGCATGGACGACATCGCGCGCCGTGCAGGGTTGTCAAAAGGGGGCCTGTATGCGCATTTCCGCAGCAAAGAGCGCGTCTTCGAGGCGCTGCTGGAGCGCGGCCTCGCGCCGATGCCGCTCGATGCGGCGGCACTGGTGGATCTCGCACCCGATCTGCGCACGCTGATCGAGCGTTTCCTGGCGCAAGTCTATGAGTGGGTGGGTCAGCCGGACCGGGTGCGCGTGCTGCGCCTGCTGCTGACCGAAAGCCAGCGCGTGCCCGAGCTGGTGCAGCGCTGGCGTGAAGAGGCCGTCGCGCAGCATCTGCGCGCGGTGAGCGAGATGCTGCGCCGTGCGCGCGAACGCGGGCTGTGCGCGGACACCGTGCTGATCGAGCAACCCTGGCTCGCCCTCTCGCCGCTGGTGCATGGCATCGTGCTGACCCTGACCGAGGCGCCCGGCAGCGCGGCGGGCTGGATCGAGCGCCGCGACGCGCATGTCCGTCTGCTGTGCGAGGTGCTGGGCGCGCCCGCGCGCTGACGGTACGGAGGGCGGGGGCCCGCGGCGCCGGGCGCGACCGGCCGGGTCCAGCGGGGGCGGTCATCCCCCCTCGGTTACCATGCGGGGTCCGGTCACTGTTTCTCCCGCCCCATGTCCCGCTCTCTTCGAGCGACCGCCGGTCGCTCCCTCTTCGCCGCCGCGCGGGTCGCCACTGACGCCGCCACGGCGGTGCATGACTGTCTCCACAGCATCCGGACGCAGGCGCGGGCGGCAAGCCGTTGCCTGACACCCTTGCCGCTGCGGCCCGGCGGCCCGACGCCGGCAGCCCGGCGCGCCCGGGGCCTGGCCGTGGCACAAGGTTTGCTGGCGCCCGCGGGCCGGCCGGGACTTGGCGCGAGGCGCCATCCGCAATACAGTCGGCATTGGACACGAAGCACTGTTTTGGGGAGGCCGATGGGCGGGATGGGTGTAGGCCCGGGAGGGCGAGCATGCTGAGCAAGGGCGACCAGGTCAGCAATCCATGGACCGATACCCTGGCGCGCCTCGAAGACGAGCGCGTCATGCTGCAGCGGATTGCCGCGGGTGTGCCGCTCTCCGACGTGCTGGCGCATGTGCTGCACGCGGTCGAGGCGCAATCCAGCATCCCGTTGCGCACGGCCATTGCGTTCCTGGATGACACCGGCGAGCACCTGATCGACGTGGTGGCCCCCAGCCTGCCGCAGGCGTATCTGGACACCATCGAACAGGCGCCGATCGGACCCACCGTGGCGTCATGGGGCGCGGCCGCCTATTTCTGTGCGCCGGTCTACGTCGACGACATCGCGCTGCATCCCAACTGGACCGCCTGGCGCGACGAGGCGCTGGCGCACGGCCTGCGCGCGTGCTGGTCCACGCCGATCCGCGCGACCGATGGCCGCGTGCTGGGCGTGTTCTCGAATTACTACCTGACGCCGCACACGCCGTCGGCCCAGGACATCGACGCCATCGCGCTGGTCACCCGCACCGCGGCCCTGGTGATCGAGCGCTACATGAGCGATCGCGCACTGCGCCGCAGCAGCGAGCGCTGGCGTGGCATCTTCGAGCGCATGCAGGAGGGCTTCTTCCTGAGCGAGGCGATCCGCGACCGCAACGGACGCATCACGGATTTCCGCTTTCTGGAGGTGAATCCCGCGCTCGAACGCCAGAGCGGCCTGCGCGCGGGGGATACGCTGGGGCGCACCCTGCGCGAGATGTTCCCGCGGGTGCCCGACCAGATCATGCAGACCTTCGTCAATGTGGTCGAGACGGGCGAGCCGGCGCAGTTCGAGATCGCCGTGCCGGGGCCGCGCGAAGGCTGGTACGAGGCGCGCGCACGACGCGAAGGTCACGATCAGCTCACCGCGTTGTTCCTCGATGTGTCGGCCCGCAAGGCGGCCGAAGCCGAGCTTTGGGAAGGGCAGCACCGCAAGAGCTTCTTGCTCACGCTGGGCGACACGCTGCGCAATCAGCCGGGCCAGCATGAGATCGAAACGACCGCCTGCGAGGCGCTCGGACGGCATCTGGGCCTGGGCGTCTCCGCTGTGGTCGACGTCGAGGCCGATGATCGTGTGACGCTCTCGACCTGCTGGTTTGCGCATGGCGAAGACGAGCTCGATCCGGATGCCCTGGCCAACCAGTTGAGCGGCGAGTTTCGCGATGCCGTGCGTAGCGGCAAGACCGCTTACCTCGCGCCTTTCCTCACGACCGCCACGGGAACCGCGCATCCGAGCGCGCTGGCCGTGCCGATGCGCCGCTGGGGCCGCATGGGCGGCGCGCTGTACGTGCGGCCCAGCGCCGGCGGACGCATCAAGGGCAACGATATTGCCTTCATCGAAGAGGTGGCCGAGCGCGTGTGCGACGCCATCGAGCGCGCCGGCTACTCCAAGATGCTGGAGCAGCGCGTGGAGTTCGCGATCGCGGAACGCGACCGCATCTGGCGCCTCTCGCCCGAGCTGCTGGCCGTGGTCAATGCCGAAGGCCGCTTCATCAGCGTGAATCCGGCGGTGCGCTCGATTCTTGGCTGGAGCCCGGATCAGTTCCTGTCGATGCCGCTCGCCGAGCTGGTGCACGCCGAAGACCTGGCCGACACCCTGAACGCATTCCGTCCGCCGCAGCCCGGCCAGCTGGGCGCTCGCCACCTCGAGAGCCGGCTGCTCAACCGCAATGGCAGCTACAGCTGGATCACCTGGAGCATGGCGCAGACGCAGGGCATGCTCTATCTGGCCGGACGCGACGACACCGAAATGAAGGCTCAGGCCGAGGCGCTGGCTCAGACCGCCGATGCCCTGCGCCAGGCGCAGAAGATGGAAGCGGTGGGGCGGCTCACCGGTGGCATCGCGCATGACTTCAACAACATGCTTCAGGGGATCTCGGGCGCCCTCTACCTGATCCGCCGCAAGCTCGCCTCGGGCAAGGTCGACGAGGTCGAGCGCTTCATCAATACCGCGATGGAGTCGACCGAGCGCGCAGCACGGCTCACGCAGCGCTTGCTCACGTTCTCGCGGCGTCAGCCTATCGATCCCAAGCCCCTGTCGCCGGCCCGCGTGCTGACGTCGATGGAAGACTTGTTCCGGCGCTATATCGGCGAGCACGTCACGCTGATGCTGGACTTCGCCGAGGATCTGGCGGGGGTGCGTTGCGACGGCAACCAGCTCGAAAACGCGCTGCTCAATCTCGTCATCAACGGCCGCGATGCGATGCCCGAAGGCGGCACGCTACGCATCCGGGCGGAGAATCGCCGGCTCGACCTCGCCGTGACGCGGCAGTTTCCGGAGTTGGTCCCCGGCGAATATGTGGCCTTGTCGGTGATCGATACCGGCATCGGCATGTCGCCCGACGTGGTGGCGCAGGCCTTCGACCCCTTCTTCACGACCAAGCCGCTAGGCGAGGGCACGGGCCTCGGGCTGTCGATGATTTATGGCTTCGCGCAGCAGGCAGGCGGCGTGGCCACCATCCAGAGTGCGCCGGGGCAAGGCACGACGGTCACGATTTTCCTGCCTCGCTACGACGGCGTCGTGACCGAGGTGCCGCCCGATGTGTTCGATGCGAGCGTCGGGCCGGTGGGCGATCCGCAGGCCGTCGTGGCGCTCGTGGAAGACGATGCCGGCGTGCGCGAGATGGTGCGCGCGAGCCTGGAGCAGCTGCAGGTCCGCGTGATCACGGCGGCCGACGGCGACGCGGGGCGCAATATGGTGTGCAATGCGCCGCGCGTGGATGTGCTGCTCACCGATGTGGGGCTGCCGGGGCTCAATGGGCGCCAGCTGGCCGACGCGGCGCGCATCACGCATCCGCATGTGAAGATCATTCTCATGACCGGCTATGCCGAGAATGCGGCGCGCGGCAAAGGTTTTCTCGACGAGGGCATGGAACTCATCGTGAAGCCTTTCCACATGGAGGAACTGACGCAGCGCGTGAGCCGCGTGCTGCGCCAGCAGCAGATGCGCCAGCTGACGGAAACGGGCGCCTCGGCGCGAGCCGCGGCACCCGGATCCGGCGCAGCCGAAACGCTCTGACCCACCTGAGCGCGATCGCGCTCAGGTGCCGTGCAGCACCGCCACGGGCAGCCGGCGCCAAAGCTGCGCCAACGTCAGCGTATCCGGTTCCCCCTGGGCGGCAGGCTGCGCGGCCGTCGCCCCTTCGGTCAGCGCATCCGTCCAGCTGATACCCGCTAGGTCCGCCGGCAGGTCGAGCCGCGTGTCGCGCAGCCATTGCGCCGTGTCGGCCGTGCCGGGCGAGGCCAGACGGGTGGCGCAGCCTCGCGGCACGACCACGAGCAGCCAACGCCCGCCATGGGCGCGCAGGAATGCGATGAGATGTTCCGCACCGGGACCGGTGGCCGCGACCGGGGTGTAATCGCCTTGCGCATAAAGTGCGGGCCACGCCTGGCGGCTCGAGAGCGCGGCCCGGATCACGTGCTGCTTCACGCTGCCATCTTCCCACTCCTGCGCCTGCGGGGCTCCCGACGGCATCGGTCGCGACAGCAGCGCGGCGCGCGCCGCGAAGTCGACGGGGCGCCGGTTGTCGGGGTCGACCAGGCTGTAGTCCCACAAGTCAGTGCCCTGGTACAGGTCGGGTACGCCCGGCGTGGTCAGCCGCAATACCGTCTGCGCCAGGCTGTTGATGCGGCCGGCGGGCGTGAGTTCGCCGGCCAGCGCCGCGGCGCGTTCCATCAGAGGCGCGAGCGGTGCGCCCGGGGCCAGCGCATGGAGCAGCCCTGTGCAGTCGGCTTCGTAGTCGGCATCGGGATCGGTCCAGCTGGTGCGCTCTTTGGCCTCGCGCAGCGACTTCATCCACCACTGCTCCAGGCGCTCGCGCCATGCGGTCACGCCGTCGGCATCGTCCGCACGCAGGCCACCGGGCCAGGCGCCCACCAGGGTCTGTGCGAGCTGGTAGCGGTCGGCGGGATGCACCCGCGTGGCCGCGCCCGCATCCGCGACCCAATCCTGCGCCCACCGGACCCAGCGCGCCGGATCTTCGGTGAGCACCGCGAGGCGCATGCGTACATCTTCGCCCCGCTTGTGGTCGTGCGTGGCGGTGGCCAGCATCGCTTGCGGGTGGTGGCTGGCGCGTACCGTACACGCCTCGTGGAACGCGGCCACCGGCAAGGCGAAATGCGAGGGCTCCGAGCCCACTTCGTTGCGCGAGAGCAGCGGCGCATAGCGATAGAACAACGTGTCCTCGAGCGATTTGGCGGCCAAGGGCGGCGTGAGTTGTTCGAAACGTTGCACGGCTTGCGCGCGCCAGCGCGCCAGCGTCTCGGCATGCGCGCGTTGGCCAGGGGTGGCTTTGCCGGCGGGGGCGCCGCCCGAGAGCCATTGGTCGATCTGGGCGAGCAGTTCCTGCTGGGCCGGATCACCGGCGGACTCGGCCAGCGCGGCCTGCAAGGCCACGTCGCAGGCCTGTTGATCCGCGGGGCTGCGGCCGTGTTCGCCGGCATAGCTGCGATAGCGCGGAAAGTGGCGCAGCAGCAGGTACAGCGCGCGGCCGATCGCGGCCTCGGTCCAGTCGCGCGTGGCACTGTCGCTCTGCGCGATTTCGGCGAGCACGCGGGTGAGCGCCCGCCGCTCCGCGACGAAATGGCGGCGCAGCATGCGGTCACGCGCGGCAAGCCACTGGTCCTGCACGGGGCGCGCGTCATCGGCGAGCGCTTGCCACAGCGTCTCGAACGGCGCCTGGGCGTGCGGCAGGTGCAGCACCGCCGACACCTGGTCCATGAAGTCGTAGCCGGTCGTGCCTTGCACCTGCCAGCTGGCAGGCAGCGGCTCGCCGGCGGCCAGGATTTTCTCGACAACGATATAGGGCTCGGCGCTCAGTCCCTGGGCTTGCCGGTGGGCACCCGCGTCACGCAGCGCCGTGCGCAGGCGCCGTGCGTAAGCGCCGGGCTGGGCGAGCCCGTCGATATGGTCGACCCGCACGCCATCGATGAGACCCGCGCCGTACAGGCGGAGCACGAGGGCGTGCACGGCGTCGAACACCTCTTGCTCCTCGACCCGCACGCCCACCAGTTCACTGATCTCGAAGAATCGGCGCCAGTTGATCTGATCGGGCGCGCAGCGCCACCAGGCCAGGCGGTAGTGCTGCGCCTCGAGCAACTCGTGCAGGCGCGCCCGGCCCGCGGCGTCGTCGGGCGCGTGGGCGGCCAGCGTGACGTCGGGCATGGCATCCGCGGCGAAGGATCCTTCGGCCACGGGCAGATGCGTGCCACCGGCCGCGACGGCATAGCGTGCGGCGCTGGTGTCGAAGACGAGCCGCACATCACCGTCCTCCAGCGATTGCCCGTAGGGCTTGCCGAGGATGGGCAAGAGCACCTTGCCGCGCAGCGCGGGATCCTGCGCATGCCAGTCGATGTCGAACCAACGGGCATGGTGGCTCGCCACGCCGTGGCGCAGCACGTCGCACCACCAGGCGTTGCTCGGATGCGCCGCCATATGGTTGGGCACGATGTCGATGATGAGGCCCAGCCCATGGGCGCGGCCGGTCTCGGCCAGGCGGCGCAGGGCGGCGATGCCGCCCAGATGCGGGCTCACAACGGTGTGATCCACGACGTCGTAGCCGTGCGTCGAGCCCTCACGTGCCTGCGTGATCGGCGACAGGTACAAATGGCTTACGCCCAGCGCCGCGTAGTAGGGCACCTGTTCGCGAGCCTGATCCAGGGTAAAACCTGCATGCAGCTGCAGGCGGGCGGTGGCGCTCGGGGTGCTCATCGGGATTCACTTTCGGAAGAGGTGGGGCCGGGCCGTGCCTGGCCCACCAGGGCAGCGCGGCGCTGTACGGCCGCTCGCTCGAAGGGGGGCGGCAGCCGCGCGGGCAGACGGCGGCGCCAGTTGGGGTGGCCGCTGACGGTACCCGGCAGGTTGGGTTGTTCGGTGGCGGCGCAGAGATCCTCCAGCGTGGCGATCATCAACGGTGCCGGTGTGCGTGCGACATGGTCCAGGACACGGGCCAACGGAGCCGCGGCAGGCGCGGGCCGACTCGAGGTGGGCGCCAGCGTGCGCCAGAGCGCTTCGCGATCCGCCGCGCGGGCCGCGCGCAGGCCCGCTTCGGTCTCGTCGGGGCCGAGCTGGTTCAGTTCCACGCGCCAATCGATGTCGCGTTCGCGCCACCAGCCGCGTACGGTCGGCAGGTCATGCGTACTGGTCAGCGCCACTTTGCGGTCCGACCATTCCTGGCTGGGCAGGAACGGCGCGGCGCCTGCGGCAGCCTCGCCTCGCTCGAACCACAGCACACTCATGCCGGCCACGCCAGCGGCTTCCAGGGCTTCGCCCATACCTTCGGGCACCGTGCCCAGATCCTCACCGATCGCCACGGCCTCGTGCCGCCACGCTTCGAGCGCGACCAGGCGCAGCATATCGGCGAGCGGATAGCGCAGATACACGCCTTCGGCGGGCATATTGCCCGGCACCAGCCAGAGGCGCGCGAGGCCGAGAATGTGATCGATACGCACGCCACCGGCCGGCTTGAGACTGGCCCGCAGCAGATCGATGAACGGCTGGTAGCCCTGGGCCTGCAGCGCGGTGGGCGAGTAGGCGGAAAGCCCCCAGGCCTGGCCCAGGGGGTTGTAGATGTCGGGCGGCGCGCCGATGGAGAGCTGCGCAAGAAAGTCGCCCGGACGGCTCCAGGTCTGGCTGCCGCGCGGATCGGCACCCACGGCCAGATCCGTGATGAGGCCCACGCGCATGCCCGCGCGGCGGGCGGCCAGCTGAGTCTCGCTCAGGCTCGAGGAGGTCAGCCATTGCGCGAAGCAGTGAAAGTCGACATCGTCTTCGTGGCGCAGCGCGTAGGCCGCGACGGCGCTGGAGCGGGCGTCGCGCAGCGGCTCGGCCCAATGCTGCCAATGCGCCTGAGCCACGCTGCCGACAGCGGTCGTGTGCTCAGCGTGCAAGGCCTCGAACACCGCATGATCGCGCAGCGCCTGGCCACCCGCTGTGCGAAAGCCCGCATAGCGCCGCTTGAGAACGGCGGGTGCCTTGGCGAAATCGCGATGCAGCTGGCGCAGCAGCGCGAAGCGCACGCGCGCCGCGCGCGGCCAGTCGATCTCGGCGCGGGCGTCGAGTTGCGCCGCGAGCGCGCGCTCGCTGTCGGGCAGGGCCTGCCATGCGCGCTCGACCATCGCGCTGCCGAGCACGGCCGCCGCGTCCGCATACAGCGGGTTGAAGAACAGCCGGCTCGACGGCGAATACGGGCTGTCGTGCGCGGGGTGTGCGGCATAGAGCGCATGAACGGGGCTGATGGCCACCGCCTGCGCGCCCTGCGCGGCGGCGGCTTGTGCGAGCTCGCGCAAGGCGGCGAAATCGCCATGGCCGGCGCGGCTGGAGGGCCGTGCCGGGTCGGCGCAACGCAGGCCATAGACCTGCGCGGCCACGCCCCAGGACTGCGCGGGCAGCGCCGTGGGTGTGGCGGGGGCCACGGCCAGCCGCACGCTGTGCGAGCCGATGACCAACTGGTGATAACCGGGGCGCTGAGGCGCCACGATGCAGGGACGGCCTTGCGTGTCGAGCTGCAGCACGCCTTGCGCGACCGAACCGTTATCGAGCTGGATTTCGTACGGGCCGCTGGCCGAGCCGGGCAGCCCGGCGATCGGGCAGGCCGAGCCGGCATCGGCGACCAGTAGCGCGGGGGCCGTTTCTTGTTGCGCGCGCAACGCCGACAGGCTCTCGCGGGCCTGCTCGAGATTCGCGGCGGGCAGGCCCAGCGCGTCCAGCACCGTACGCAGCGTGTCGGGACCGACCTGCTGGCCACGGCCCTGGGCATCGGTCCAATGTTGCGCGAGGCCGGCCGCTTCGGCCAGTTCGCTCAGGAGAGGGTCGGCGCGGTGGTTCATGCGGCCTCGTCAGGCGCGGTGAGGAGCGCGATGGTGCAAGCGGGGCCGAGCACGCCATCGGCCAGGGCGTCGAGCGCACCGTCGCGGCTTTCGAACCGCGCGCCGAGTCCGGCGTCCGCGACCTGCTGGCGCAAGGTGGGCGGCAGCACCGCCTCGGCCTCGCCCAGATTGGTGAGCAACAGCAGCGTGCTGCCGTCACCCAGCCGCCAGTTGGCGTACACGGCGGCCGGCCCGAGGGGCTGGGCGTCGACGGCGCGGGTGCCGGTCAGGCGCGGGACGATCCACTCCGCGCGGCGCTGCAGCAGCATCGTGTAGAGCTCGACCCAGGCGGTGGCGCGGGCGTCGGGAACGGCTTCGCCGGGTGCGGGCAGCAGATCCGCCTGGCACGCCAGGAAGGTGGAGGCCGCGTTGGGATCGGGCAGCGTCGCGCTATCGTGATCGCGCAGAAAGCTCGCAAACTCGCGCTGTCGGCCCTCGCGCACGGCCTGGGCCAGCGCCGGGTCCGGATGGCTGGTGAAGTACTGGAACGGCACCTGCGATCCGGTTTCCTCCCCCATGAACAGCAGCGGGATCTGCGGCGCAAGCAGTTGCAGCGCCACGGCTGCGCGCAGACACTCGGGATCTTTGACCAGGGCCTGCAGGCGCTCGCCCAGCGCGCGGTTGCCGGTCTGATCATGATTCTGCAGAAACAGAACGAACGCGGTGGGCGGCAACGAGCCGCTGGGTTCGCCGCGCGCCACGCCGCCGCGGTGCGCCGATGCCTGGCCCTGGTAGACAAAGCCTTCGCGCAGGCAGCGGGCCAGCAGCGCGGCCGGCTCCTCGTCGTAGTCACCGTAGTAGCCCGCGGATTCTCCGGTCAACAGCCGGTGCAGCACGTGGTGCCCGTCATCGTTCCATTGCGCATCGTAGGCATCGTGCAGCAGATGGGCGCGGTTGTCGTCGTTCTCCAGCACGAGATGCAGGTGGCGGCCGTCTCCGACCTCGGCACGCAAGGTGGCGGCGAGCTCCTCGAGCCACGCATCGCACGCGATGGCATGCACGGCGTCCAGCCGCAAGCCGTCGAAGCGATATTCCTTCAGCCAGTGCAGGGCGCTCTCGGCGAAGAACTGCCGTACCGCCGTCTGGCTGAAATCGATGGCCGAGCCCCAGGGCGTGGAAGCGTCGGCCGTGAAAAACGGGCCGGCGTACAAGGGCAGATAGTTGCCGTCCGGGCCGAAGTGGTTGTAGACCACGTCGAGCATGACCGAGACGCCCAGCCCGTGCGCGGTATCGATCAGCGCCTTCAGTTCGTCCGGCGTGCCATACGCGGTATCGGGCGCATACGGCAGTACGCCGTCGTAGCCCCAGTTGCGCGGGCCCGGGAAGTCGGCGATCGGCATCAGCTCGAGCACGGTGATGCCGAGCGCGGCCAGTGCGGGAAGGCGCGCGGCCAGGCCGGCATAGCCACCCGCGAGGCCGGGATGCACTTCGTAGATCACGGATTCGTGCCAGGGGCGCCCGCGCCACTCCGTGTGCTGCCAGTCGTAGCTATCGGGCGCGACGACCACGCTGGGGTCATGTACGTCGCCATCCTGCAGCCGCGAGGCGGGGTCCGGGACGAGCGTGTCGTCGTCGATGCGATAGCGGTAGCGCGCGCCCGGGCCGCAGTCGACAACGGTCTCGGCAAATCCGTCGACGTCGGGCACCAGCGGAATGGGTGCACGGCCGTCGATCTCGAGGGCAAGGCCGGGTGGCGCGCTCGGCGCCCACAGACGAAACCGGGTACGGCCGTCGGGGAGCACCCAGGCGCCGAAGGCGGGAAGACGGGCCTGAATCATGGCGACACCTGCGAGTCGGATTGAGCGGGTGCCTGATCGTCCGGCTGGGGTTCTGCCTGTGCATCGGCATCCGCTTGCGAGGCGTCCTCGCCGGTCTGCGTGCCGTCCGGCGACCCCTGTTGCGATGCGCCGGTACCTTCTTCGTTGCGGGCCTGCGGGGCATCGGCGGGAGCCGGCAGTCTCACGCACAACACACGCAGGGCGTGCGCACCCACGGTGATGCCGGCATCACCATGCGCGGCGACCGCGGCGTCTGGATCGGCACTGTCGAGCGCGGCTTGCCAGTCCAGATGGGGCTCGGGCAGCGTGACCTGGGCGTCGTCGTCGCCGGCATTCATGATGAGCAGCGTCACATCCACGGACCCATCTGCGCAGCGGAACGCCCGGCGCAGTTGCAGCACGCGGTCTTCGGCCTGTTCCCAGGCGGGCTGATCCATGTGCTTGCCGCCCGCATCGAACCAGGTCACGGCGTTCACGCCCGGATGCAGCACTTCATCGGCGTTGCCATAGCGCGCGGCTCGCAGGCTGGGATGCTCGCGGCGCAGCGCGGCGACGCGTCCCACATAAGCCGTGAGCGCGCGGCCCTCGGGCGATGCCGCCTGGTTCCAGTCCAGCCAGGACAGCGGGTTGTCCTGGCAGTAGGCGTTGTTGTTGCCTTCCTGGCTGTTGCCGAACTCATCGCCCGCCAGCAGCATCGGCGTACCGTCGGCCAGCAGCACGCTGGACAGCAGCGCACGTTGCACGCGAGCCCGCGTGGCCAGCACATCGGCATTGTCGGTGGGGCCTTCTTCGCCCCAGTTGCGGCTGTAGTTCTCGCTGTGGCCGTCGCGGCCTTCTTCGCCATTGGCCTCGTTGTGGCGTTCGTTGTAGCTCACGATGTCGGCGGTGGTGAATCCGTCATGCGCGGCCACGAAGTTCACGCTGGACCACGGCCGGCGATGACGGCGATCGAACACGTCGCGCGAACCCACCAGCCGCGCGGCAAGGTCGCCGCGCTGGCCGGGGTCGCCGCGCCAGTAACGCCGGACGCCGTCGCGGAAGCGATCGTTCCATTCGGCGAAGCGCGGCGGATGATTGCCGAGCTGGTAGCCGTCGGGGCCGATGTCCCAGGGTTCGGAAATGAGCTTGACGCCATTGAGCACGGGGTCTTGCAGCACCGCGTCGAAGAAGCCCGACCCCGGATCGAAGCCGGTGCCTTCACGCCCGAGCGTCGCGCCCAGGTCGAAGCGGAAGCCGTCGACCTGGTATGACTGGACCCAGTAGCGCAGCGAATCCGTGATCATCTGCAGCACGCGCGGATGCGAGACGTTGACGGTGTTCCCCACGCCGGTGTCGTTGATGTAGTAGCGCTCGTCGCCCGGCATGAGGCGGTAGTAGCTGGCGTTGTCCAGGCCGCGCCAGGAGAGCGTGGGCCCGAGTTCACTGCCTTCGCAGGTGTGGTTGTAGACCACATCGAGAATGACTTCGATACCGGCCGCGTGCAGCCGGCGGATCGCCTGGCGCAGCTCGTTCGGACCCTGTTGCGACACGTAGGCCGGCTCGGGCGCGAAGAACGACAGGGTGCTGTAGCCCCAGTAATTGCGCAGCCCGCGCTCGGTCAGAAAGCGCTCTTGCAGGAAGGCATGGACGGGCAGCAGCTCGATCGCGGTCGCGCCGATGCGGTGCAGGTGATCGATGAAGCGCGGATCGCCCAGGGCGGTGGCGGTGCCGCGCAGCGGCTGGCGCAGGTCGTCGCGCTGCATCGAGACGCCACGCACGTGCGCTTCATACACCACGGTGTCGTTCCAGTTCGTGCGCGGCGGACGCGTATCGCCCCAGTTGAACACGCCGTCTTCCGTGACCACGGCCTTGGGCATGGCGGGCGCGCTGTCGCGGCGGTCCATGCTCAGATCGGCGCGGGCGTGATTCAGGCGATAGCCGAAGAGCGCATCGGACCATTGCAGCGGTGCGGACAGTTGCCGCGCATAGGGGTCGAGCAGCAGTTTGTGCGGGTTGAAACGATGGCCATTGCGAGGATCGTACGGGCCGTAGGCACGGTAGCCGTAAAGCAGGCCGGGCTGGGCGTCGGGCAGATAGCCGTGCCAGACCTCATCGGTGCATTCAGGCAGGGTGAAGCGCTTGAGTTCCTTGCGGCCGCGCGCGTCGAATATGCAGAGTTCGATGCGCGTCGCGTTGGCGGAGAACACGGCGAAATTCACGCCCAGGCCGTCGCTGGTGGCGCCGAGCGGGTAGGGACGGCCTGGCAGCAGGCGGGGCAGACCGAGATAATCCATGGGGGTCATTCCTTGAACGACAGATAGATCGTGGAGAGGCCGGGAAGGGTGAGGGAAAGCGATTGCGCGTGACCATGGGCGGGCGTGTCGGCGCTCTGCGCGGCGCCGCCATTACCTTCCCCATGGCCGCCATAGACACTCGCGTCAGTGTTCAGGCATTCGGTCCAGCGGCCCGCACGAGGCACGCCGATGCGGTATTCGCGGCGGGTCACCGGCGTGAGATTGCTCACCGCCAGCACCCAGTCGTGGCCGTCGGTGCGCAGCATGGCGACCACGCTGTTATCGGCGTCGTCACCGATCGCCCAGGCGAAGCCGGCCGGCTCGCAATCGCGTGCGGACAGCGCGGGCAGGTCTCGGTAGAGGCGGTTCAGATCGCCCACCAGCCGCTGCATGCCGCGGTGCGGCGCGTGGTCGAGCAGATGCCACGGAAGCGGAGCGTCGTGATTCCATTCCTCGAACTGGCCGAGCTCGCCGCCCATGAACAGCAGCTTCTTGCCAGGGTGCGCCCACATGTAGCCGAAGTACGCGCGCAGATTCGCCATGCGCGTCGCGTCATCGCCCGGCATCTTGCGCGCGAGCGAGCCTTTGCCGTGCACCACTTCGTCGTGGGAGAGGGGCAGCACGAAATGCTCGGAGTACGCGTAGACCATGCCGAAGGTCATGTCGTGGTGGTGATGCTTGCGATGCACCGGGTCGTGCGCCATGTAGCGCAGCGTGTCGTGCATCCAGCCCATATTCCACTTGTAGTGAAAGCCCAGCCCTCCCTGTGCGACCGGCGCCGTCACGCCGGGCCACGCGGTGGACTCCTCGGCGACCGAGATGGCACCGGGGCAGTGCTCGCGCAGTGTCTCGTTCAGGCTCTGGAGGAAGGCTACGGATTCGAGGTTCTCGCGGCCGCCATGTACGTTCGGAATCCATTCTCCGGGCTTGCGGCTGTAATCGCGATACAGCATCGAGGCCACCGCGTCGACGCGCAGCCCGTCGATGTGGAACTGCTGCAGCCAGTGCATGGCGCTCGCGATCATGAAGGCCCGCACCTCGGTCCGGCCGAGGTTGTAGACCAGCGTGTGCCAGTCGGGGTGGTAGCCTTCGCGGGGGTCCTCGTACTCATAGAGCGCCGTGCCGTCGAAGCGGCCCAGCCCATGGGCATCGTCGGGGAAGTGCGCGGGCACCCAGTCCAGAATCACGCCGATGCCAGCTTCGTGGCAGCGATCGACAAAGCGCGCGAATTCGTCGGGCGTGCCATAGCGGGCGCTGGGGGCGAACATCGAGAGGGGCTGGTAGCCCCACGAACCGCCGAAGGGATGCTCCATGATCGGCATGAGTTCGATGTGCGTGAAACCCAGCGACTGGACATAGTCGGGCAAGCGGTCTGCCAGGCGCGCCCACACGCTGCCGGTCTCGGACGTTCCGGGGGCAGGCAGCCAGGAGGTGGGTTGCAGCTCGTAGATCGACATCGGCGCCTGAGGCGATTGCGCGGCAGCGCGACGGTCCATCCACGCCTGGTCCGTCCATTCGTGCGCGGGGGGCTCGGCCACCACCGAGGCGGTGGCAGGCGGCAGCTCGGTCTGGCGCGCGCAGGGGTCGGCCTTCATCAGTGTCTGGCCGGCGCGCGTGGTGATGGCGTATTTGTAGCGCTCGCCCGGCCCGATGACGGGCACGAAGATTTCCCAGACGCCGGCGGCATGGCGCAGCCGCATGGCGTGGCGGCGGGTGTCCCAGCCATTGAAATCACCCACCACGGCCACGCGATCCGCATTCGGCGCCCATACCGCGAATCGCACGCCGCGTATGCCGTGCATTTCCATGGCGGTCGCACCCAACACCTGTCCCGTATGCCACCACGAGCCCTGCGCGAGCGCATGCACGGTGTCGTCGTCCAGCAGCGGGCCGAACGCGTAGGGATCAGCGGTCTCGACCTCGGTCTCGCGCCCGCCCGTGCCGGGCCAGGTGATGGCGAGCCGGTATGAGCCGGGGTCGCCCGCGCGGGCGAACGCCACGGGCGCGCTGAAGACGCCGGCCGCGCCTTCCGCCAGCGGCACACGCGCGCCGTCGGGGGCGAGCGCGTCGACCGAGATCGCGCCAGGCAAGAGGGCGCGTACCTCGCCGGCATGCGGGCCCAGCACCGCGTAGGGGTCGGCGTGGCGGCCCGCCACCAGCGCGGCGAGATCCTGATCGGAGACGGAGGTACGGCGGGAAGAGATCACTCGGGGTCCTTGTCGAGGGCGGCGTCGATCAGGCAGGCGCGCGCCTGTTCGGCCAATGCGTGCAGGGGAATGGAGATCCAGTCGGGACGGTGCGCTGCCTCGTAGCAGATCTCATAAGCGGCCTTTTCAAGCTGCGCGAGCAGCAGCAGCGGCTCGGATACCGTCTGGCCACCCGCGGCGTAGCCATCGAGAAACGCCTGTGCCGCGCGGGCCCGCACACGACCGAGCAGGTGATCGCGTTGTTCCTGCGGCTGTCCGGTGGCGCCGGCCGGCGGCGCGTTGGCGTCCAGCGGCGCGGCACCGGCGGCCTCGTCGCGTTGCAGGGTGGCCGTGGCGTAATCGAACGAGCGCAGCATGCCCGCCACGTCCTTCATCGGGCTGGCCAGCGCGCGGCGCTGCTCGAGCCCGTGGATGGGCTCGCCTTCAAAATCGATGAGATAGGCGTCCGTCTGGGCCACGAGAATCTGGCCCAGGTGCAGGTCGCCATGCACACGCGAGAGCACCGTGCCGGTGAGATCGCCGGCGAGGCGCTGGATCAATGCGGCGAGCCGGTCACGATGCTCGGCAAGCCAGGCGGCGCAAGCGCGCGAACCGGGTTCCAGCCGCGCCTGCATGGCCGTGAGCGCGGCCAGCGCCGCATCGAGTTGCGCCACGGCGCGCGTGGCGGCGGCTTCGCCGTCCTGCTCGGTGGCCGCCTGCGGCGCGAAGGCCGGGTCATCGGTGGGCTGCGCGAGCAGGGCATGCAGCTCGGCCAGGCGCTGCCCCATCGTGCCGACCATCACCTCGAAACCTTCGAGGTTGGCTTCGAAGTCTTCGACCGAGGTGCCGGTGAGCAGGGCGCCGTCGAGATGGCGCTTGACCGTGTCGAGGGTCCAGCGCCACGCGTCGCCCTCGTTCACCACATATTCATGCATCACGCCCAGCGTGCGGCGTTCGCCTTGCGCGTCGATGCGCACCATTTCTCCCAGCAGACCCGGCGTATGGCGGTAGCCGCCGCGGGTGAGGTAGCGGCTCATCTCGACTTCGGGCGAGGCGCCGGGCGCCACGGTGCGCATGAGCTTGAAGACCGCCCGCTCGCCGATCACGACGGACGTGTTCGATTGCTCGGCCGACAGCCAGCGCAATTCGATTTCGCCGTCGCCGAAGTCGGGCAGGCCGGCTTCGGCCTCGAAACTGACTTCGCCATCGGGCGCGCCGTTGGCATCGATGCTCGGCAGGCGGCCCTGTTGCGCGAACTGCGCCACCAGCGAGCGCACGAACTCGGGTAAGAGCATCGCGTCGGTCATCGTGCCGACCTCGGCCACGCGGCGTGCGCGGGCGATGGGGTAGGGCACCGGCGCGTCGGCGAAGCACAAGCCCAACGGGGCTTGCATCCGGGTCGGTGCCGCGCCCGTATCGAGCTCGGTGAGGTAGCACTCGAGTTCGGACGAGGCCACAGGCAGCGTGGTGATGCTGACCACCTGAGCCCGCGCGGGCGCCGTATCGGCCGGATACCAGCGTTGGCGCGCCAGATAGGCGGGCAGCACCTCGCGTTCGAGCAAGGGCTGCGAGGTATCGGTAAATGCCAGCCCGCCGCGGCGTTTGCCGCGCAGCACCAGCGTGAGCTGGTCGGGCATGGCTTCGGGCATGCTCGCATGCCATCCGGGCGGCGCCACGTCGGCACTCAGGTCGAGCCAATAGAAGCCGTAGGGGGGCAAGGTCAGCAGGTAGGGCAGTTCGCCGATACCGGGGAACGGCGTCTTGCCCAGCATCTCGACCGGCACGCGGCCGTTGTAGTCCTGCAGGTGCAGTTCCACCGGCTGCGCCGCCGCCGACAGATTGGCCACGCAGAGAATGGTGGTGTCCTGCCAGGTGCGCAGATAGGCCAGCACCTTGCGGTTGCCGGGGTAGAGAAAGCGCAGCGAGCCCCGGCCGAAGGCATGGGTCTGGCGGCGTTGCGCCAGCAGCCGCCGCGTCCAGTTCAGGAGCGAGTGCGGATCGCGCTGCTGCGCTTCGACGTTGATGGCCTCGTAGCCGTAGAGCGGGCCCATGATGACGGGCAGCGGCAGACGCTCCGGATCGGCACGGGAAAAGCCGCCGTTGCGGTCGGGCGACCATTGCATCGGGGTGCGCACGCCGTCACGATCTCCCAGATGCACGTTGTCGCCCATGCCCAGCTCGTCGCCGTAATACAGCACCGGTGTGCCCGGCATCGAAAACAACAGGCTGTTCATCAGCTCGACACGGCGGCGGTCGCGTTCGAGCAGCGGCGCCAGGCGCCGGCGGATACCCAGATTGATGCGCGCGCGCGGCTCCGCGGCGTATACGCTCCAGAGGTAGTCGCGCTCGCGGCTGGTCACCATTTCGAGCGTCAGCTCATCGTGGTTGCGCAGGAAGATCGCCCATTGGCACGTCTCGGGAATATCCGGCGTCTGGCGGATGATGTCCGTGATGGGCAGGCGGTCTTCCTGGGCGATGGCCATGTACATGCGCGGCATCAGCGGGAAGTGGAACGACATATGGCATTCGTCGCCCTTGCCGAAATACTCCTGCGCGTCTTCGGGCCACTGGTTGGCCTCGGCGAGCAGCATGCGACCGGGATACTCGGCGTCGATCACGGCGCGGATCTGGCGCAGCACATCATGCGTCTCGGGGAGGTTCTCGTTGTTGGTACCTTCGCGTTCGACCAGGTAGGGCACGGCGTCCAGGCGCAGACCGTCCACGCCCATGTCCAGCCAATGCCGCATCACGGCGAGAATCTCGCGCAGCACCTGCGGGTTGTCGTAGTTGAGGTCGGGCTGATGGGAGTAGAAGCGGTGCCAGAAATAGGCGCCCGCGACCGGATCCCAGGTCCAGTTCGATTTCTCGGTGTCCACGAAGATGATGCGTGTGCCGGCGTAGGCCTTGTCATCGTCCGACCAGACATAGAAGTTGCGCGCGGCCGAACCGGGCCGGGCGCGGCGCGCACGCTGGAACCAGGGATGTTGATCGGAGGTGTGGTTCACCACCAGCTCCGTGATGACGCGCAGGCCGCGCGCATGCGCGGCGCGGATGAGGCGGCGCACATCGGCCACGCTGCCGTAATCCGGATGCACCCCGCGGTAATCCGCGATGTCGTAGCCATCGTCGCGGCGCGGCGAGGGATAGAACGGCAGGAGCCAGAGCGTGTTCACGCCCAACTCGGCGATGTAGTCCAGCTTGGACAGCAGGCCGGCGAAGTCGCCTACGCCGTCATTGTTGGCGTCGAAGAACGACTTCACATGCAGTTGGTAGATGATGGCGTCCTTGTACCAGAGGCCATCGTCCTGCTGAGCGGGGTTCGCGCCGGGTGTATCCATGTCTGCTGCCTTCCTTAGTCCTGCGCCGACAGGCGCCAGATGCCGTAGGGTTGGGCGGGGTCCAGCCGCAGGGTGACCTGCGGGCCGGTCCAGCGATGCCGCACGTCCTCGACTTGATCGTGGGCCACGAGCGCGGCATGCTCGGGCAGCCCGTAGAGATCCAGCGGCAGCGTGATGCTGGCCTGCCGGGATTGATGGGGGTCCAGATTGATGGCGACGAGCACCACGTTGCCGCGCCGCGGGGTGTGGCGGCAGAACGCGAGCACGTGTTCGTTGTCGCAGGGCAGACGGACATAGCCGGTGTGGCTCTGCAGCGCGGCGTTGGCTCGGCGGATTTCATTGAGCCGGGTGATCTCGCGGCGGATGTGGCCGGGCGCATTCCAGTCGCGCCAGCGCAGCTCGTACTTCTCCGAGTCCAGATACTCTTCCTTGCCGGGCAAGGGCGCGCTCTCGCAGATTTCGAAGCCGCTATACATGCCCCACAACCCCGAACCCGTGCAGGCCAGCGCAGCGCGGATCAGGAACCCGGGCCGGCCCGAGGTCTGCAGGAAATAGGGATTGATATCCGGCGTGTTCACGAAGAAGTGCGGCCGGAAGTACTGCGCGGCGGGCGTATTCGACAGCTCGTCGAAGTAGGCGTCGAGTTCGCCGCGGTGGTTGCGCCACGTGAAGTAGGTGTACGACTGCGTGAAGCCCACCTTGGCCAGCCGGCGCATCATCTTTGGCCGCGTGAAGGCCTCCGACAAAAAGATCGCGTCGGGCGCCTGCGCATGCACTTCGGCGATAAGCCATTCCCAGAACGGCAGTGGCTTGGTATGCGGATTGTCGACGCGGAACGTGCGCACGCCATGCTCGACCCAGAACAGCACGACGTCGCGCAGCGCACGCCACAGGGCCATGCGACGCGCCTGCCGGGCACCGCCATAGAAGTTGACGTTGACGATGTCCTCGTACTTCTTGGGCGGATTCTCGGCGTGACGCATCGAACCATCGGCACGCCAGGAAAACCAGTCCGGGTGGTCGCGCAGCCACGGATGATCCGGCGAGCACTGAATCGCGAAATCCAGTGCGAGCTCGAGATCGTGTGCCGCGGCGGCCTTCACCAGGGCGAGGAAATCGTCGAGGGTGCCGAGCGCGGGCTCGATGGCGTCGTGACCGCCGGCCTCGCCACCGATCGCATACGGGCTGCCCACATCGTCGGGGCCCGCGCGCAGGCTGTTGTTGCGGCCCTTGCGATTGCGCGTGCCGATGGGGTGGATCGGCGGGAAGTACAGCACGTCGAAGCCCATGGCTCGCACCGCGGGCAGGCGGGCGATCACGTCGCGCAGCGTGCCGTGCTGGCCGGGTTCGGCCCCTTGCGAGCGTGGGAAGAGTTCGTACCAGTTGGCGTGGCGCGCCGCGGCGCGGTCGACCCACAGCGGCCAGGGGCCGGCACTGGTCGCAAAGGCGCGGGCCTGGACTGCCGCCATCGCAGCGCTGAGTTCGGCGCTCAACAGGGCTTCGATGCCCGCGGTGTCCAGCCACTGCTCGCTCTGTGCCATGGCCTCGCGCGGCTGCGCCGGCACCGCGGCAAAGCGCGCGAGCGTGGTCTGCAGTACCGGGTAGTCGGCAGCTTCGGGGCGCGTGGCGGCGGCGCGCAGCAACGCCAGCCCCTCGATCACCTCCAATGCCACCGGCACGCCGGCGCGGTGTTTGGCCGACAGTTCGTGCGTGTAGGTCGCCCAGCCATCGCGCCAGGCATGCACCACGAATTCATGGGCGCCGATGCGTTCGGGCCGGAACGCCGCGCGCCAGCGGTCGTTGGGGCCGGCCGCGAGCGACACGCGCTGCCAGGTGGTGTCATCCACAGCGCGCCAGAGCACTTCGGCGGCAAGCACGTCGTGGCCGTCCATGAAGATGTCCGCTTCGACGGACACCGCGTCATGTACTACGCACTTGGCGGCATAACGGCCATTCTCGACGGAAGGCGTGATGGTTTCGATGACGATGCGCGGCGCTTCGGACGCGGCGCGCGCGCCGCCCGACACTGCCGGTCCGACCGGTGGCAGCGGATCCAGGCGAAGCCGGAGGCAGTCGCCCGGGGCCACCGACGCTTCGCGCCAGGATTGCCCAGGCGCGCCGACGCGCTCGATGCGTCCGGGTTGCAGCGTGCCCGCCAGGAGGTCCAGATCGGGCAGGGCGGGGGCGTCGTCACGGGGATTGATGGCCAGCACGTCGCGTCCGCGCGCCAACAGGGTCGCGCGTCCGTCGAGCCCGGCGGCCAAGCGCAGCGGCGCACGCTGGCGCGGCTGGCTCAGCCATTGATTCACTTCTTTCAGCAACGCGGCAGGGGCCTGTGCCGACTGCGGATAGACCCAGGCATCGCCCGCGTAGGCTGCCGTCCATAGCGCACGGCGCCACGGTGCCGCGCCTGTGGCCGACCCCGCGGTATCGGGCTCGGACGGTATGGCCGGCATGAGGGCGACGGGGGCGAGCGCGCTCAGACGCGCATGCTCTTCGGCCAGCCAGTCGGCGCGGTAGTTCCACCACGGCAAGGAGCCGTGCACCAGGTCAAAGCCCGCGCCCTGCAGGCGCTCGAGCTGGCCTGGCGTCAGGCCGGCGCCTTGTGCCTGCAGCACCACCTCGGGCCGGCCTTGGCGCAAGGCCGAGAAGAGTTCTTGCCAATCGGCCGCATCGACACGTTCCGGACGTTGGAAGCGCACGCCGTCCACGCCGGCGGCGAGCCATTGTGAAAGACGTCCGCGCCAATCCGCCACGGCCGCGGGCGCCATCCGCGACCCGGCCAGCAGCGCCACGTCACGCGCCTCGCCCGGCAGGCGGGGATCTCGCGCGCTCTGCTCGCCAACCTGCACATAGGCGTCGGCATGTGCCCGGGCATAGGCGCCGCGCAAGCTGACCCGCGTGAGATCCAGATCGAGCCAGAGCGCCAGCTTGTGCTCATGGCAGGCGCCAACCCACGCGCCGATCGCCGCGGCGGTCGTGCCGCCATCGGGCTGGCGGTCGGGGTCCAGCCAGGCGCCATTGAGCGGATCGCGGCTGCCGGGAGCGGCAAGCAACACCGCATTGAAACCCGCGGCGCGCCACTGCCCGAGCAGCGACGCGTCGGGAGCGGGGCCATCGGCCAGTACAACGCGCCAGGAGCCGGCGGGCTCCTGGCGGGGACGTTGAGCAGGGCGCGCCATCGCGCCTCCTTACAGCGCGGCAGGCGCGGGCGGCGGCGTGCCAGGTTGAGCGGGACGCTGCACCGTGTACGGCCAGGCCGACACACGACGAGCGCGCTGAGGTTGAGCCGATGCACCCGTGGCGCTGGTGAGGCTGTCGAACAGCTGCAGATAGGGCTGCACGGCGCTTTCCCAGCCAAAATCGGCGGTCATGGCGTTGCGTTGCATGGCTTGCCAGATCGGCTCCTGGCGGCGCAGGTGCAGCGCGCGGCCGATGGCCGACAGCATGTCTTCGTCGCCTTCTCCGTCGAACAGCAGCCCATTGGCCGTACGCATCGCGGCGATGGGGGCACGCGGACCCGGATCATGGATCGTGTCGGCCATGCCGCCTACGCGCGAACCGATAGGCAAGGTGCCATAGCGCATGGCATACAGCGGCGTCAGGCCGAAGGGCTCGAAACGGCTGCCGTGCAAGAGAATGTCGGCGCCGGCATGCAGATGATGGGCGGTCGCTTCGTCGTAGCCGATGCGCACGGCGCAACGGTCGGGCCACGCGCGCGCCATGTCGCGCATGGCTTCCTCGAGGTGACGTTCGCCCTGGCCCAGGATGAACACCTGCACATCGTCGTGCGCCTGCAAAATGCGCGGCAGCACGCGGGCGGCGACATCGGCCATCTTCTGGCCGGTGAGGCGGCTGCCCATCGCGATCAGCGTGGCGTCCGGCTTCACGGGCAGGCCCAGTTCCTGTTGCAGGGCAGCCTTGCAGTGCGCCTTGTTGCGGGCGTCGCGGGCGCTGTAGCGGTACACGCCGAGGTGCCGGTCATTGGCGGGATTCCACAGCGTGTCGTCGATGCCGTTGGCGATCGGGACGAGGTCGGCGACGCGCTGGCGCAGCAGGCCTTCGAGGCCGCAGCCAAACGCCGGCGTCAGGATCTCGCGGGAGTAGGTGTGGCTCACCGTGGTGATCACATCGGCATAGCGCAAGCCGGCTTTCATGAAGTTGAGCTTGCCCCAGGCTTCGATGCCTTGCTCGCCGAGCATGTCCGCCGGAATGGCGAGCACGTTCGCGAGTTCCGTCGGGAATTGGCCCTGGAAAGCGAGGTTGTGAATCGTAAGTACGCTCTTGGTGGTGCAGCCACGGGCGCGCATCAAAGCGGGCGCGAGGGCGGCGTGCCAGTCGTGCGCGTGCACGACATCGGGCCGCGGCACGCCAGGCTGGCCCTGGGCAATGCGGGCAGCGGCGTGCGCCAACGCGGCAAAGCGCAGCGCGTTGTCGGGGTAGTCGCCTTTCTCGTCGGCATAGAGGCCGGAACGATCATAGAGGTCGTCATTCTCGAGCAGCAGCACGTTGAACCCGGCCTGCGGGCACGTCCCGCCGATCAGCCGGGCGGGGCCTCCCGGCAGGCCGCGCAGTTCGGCCACTTCCCGCACGCGCGACAGCTGGTCGCGAGTGCCGCGATACCCCGGCATGAGGACGGTGACATGCGCTCCGCCGGCATCGAGGGCGCGCGCCATACCGGTCACCGCATCCCCCAGTCCGCCGCTCTTGGCCAACGGGTAAGCCTCGGACGCCACAATGAGAATTCTGCTGGTTGCCATGCTTGCTCCTGTGTGGGCGGGGCAGGTCTGCGATATGCGACCCGTCTTCCCCTGGCATCCCGTCATGTAGCAAGGGCCGTGCCCGGCGCGCGGCGGTGCAACATCAGCCCCACGGGCACGCGCCTTGCGAAGGCAGGGGTTCAGTTCAACCAACCAGGAGTCACCCCATGAAAGCCAGAGCCCCGCTGTGCGCCCTCGTCCTGATGGGTGCGGTTCTTTCGCCGCTTGGCGCTGCGCACGCGCAGAACAGCTACCCGGCCACGCCCTCGGTTTCGCCCAATGACGGCACGGCTACGCCGCCGAACCGTCCGGTGCCGGAAGGCCAGACGCCGGCCGCGCCGGTGCCGGGTACGCCGCAAGGCACGAACCCGCCCAATCTGGACAAATCCAAGTCGATGGACGGCAACGCACCGCAGACGCGCAAGAACGATCTGCCCAATGCGCCGCGTGAAGCCAACGACAACGTGCCGCGCACGCCCAGCCAGGGTGCCGCGCCTCCTCCGGGATACCCCAACACCGGCGGTTCGCGCTGATCCAGACGTCGGTAAAAAAGTTGCCCGCGCAACCGGTTGGTTGCGCGGGCAGTTTTTTTTGGGTCTGACGTTCCTGCTGGGCGAGGGCATGCGCTTGCGCCGCCGGCAGCAATGAAAAAAGCCCGGCGCAAGGCCGGGCGATAAGGGGGGTGCTCCGGAGATTCTAGTGGCGGCGCAGCTCGGCGGGAGCCACGCGCATCTGACCGCGGTATTTCGTGACCGTGCGGCGGGCCACCACGATGCCGTTGGCCGCCAGGCGCTCGGTCAGCGTCACATCGGAGAGCGGCTCGGCGGGATCCTCGGCGTCGATCAGTTCGCGGATCAATGCCCGCACGGCCGCCGACGAGCAGGATCCGCCCGATTCGGTGGCAAGTTCGCGCGAGAAAAAGTGGCGGAACTCGAACACGCCGCGCGGCGTGACCATATATTTGTTGGCCGTCGCGCGCGAAACGGTGGACTCATGCATGTCGAGATCGTCGGCCACTTCACGCAGCATGAGAGGGCGCAAGGCGACCTCGCCATATTCGAAGAAGCGTTGCTGGCGTTTGACGATCGCTTCGGCCACCCGCTGAATGGTCGTGTAGCGTTGTTCCACGTTGCGCACCAGCCAGCGCGCTTCCTGCAGTTCCTGTGCCATCGGGCTGCGATTGTCCACGCGCGCGCGGCGGAATAGATCCGCGTAGGTCTGGTAGAGGCGGGCGCGCGGCATCGCGTTGCGATTGGGCACCACACGCCAGCGCGACTGGTATTTGCTCACGAACACGTCAGGCACCACGTACGCCGGCGCCTGGTTGTCGTAGCGGCGGCCCGGCTTCGGGTCCAGGCCGCGGATGAGCGCGCAAGCGGCCTGCAACGCCTCGGCGTCGCAGCCGATCAGTTTCTGCAGGCCGTTCATATCGTTGCGGCCCAGGCGCTCGAGATGGTGTTCGACGATGGTCTGGGCCAGTGCCTGGCCGGCGTCGGTGCGGCCGCGCAGTTGCAGCAGCAGGCATTCGCGCAGGTCGCGCGCGGCCAGGCCGGGGATATCCATGCTCTGCACGAGCTTGAGCGCCGCCAGCCACTCGCCTTCGTCGGGGGCCGGCTCGAAGCCGGCGTCGCCGGCGAGTTCGCAGAGGGGCGTGCGCAAGTAGCCATCGGAATCGAGCGCATCGATGATGAAGGCGGCGAGTGCGCGGTCGCGCTCGTTCAGGGTGTAGGTGCCGAGCTCGCGCAGCAGGCGGTCGCACAGCGAGGGGCTGTGGGCCACCCAATGGGCGAGGTCGTTGCCCTGCGCGCCACTGCCGTGGCTCGTCGGGTAGTCGCCGGAATATTCGCCGGGAAACTCGCTGGCATAGTCGGGCGCATAGTCGGCCTCGGAAGACGCGGCGGCCTCGCTCGGCCCCCCTTCGGCCCCATCACCCGCATCGGGAGCCGCGGGTGCCACGTCGTTCATCGACTCCGACGCACCGTTGGCGGCGCCTACCGTGACCGGCATGCCCGCTACCATGGGGTCGGCCGGCATGTCGTCGCTCGTGTCCTCAAGAAAAGGATTGGTTGCCAACGCATGCTGAACGGCCGTGGTGAACTCCAGAGCCGACATCTGCAGCAGCTTTACCGATTGCTGCAGACGGGGGGCCAGCGTGGTCTGCTGGCGCAAACGCAATTCCTGGGCGGCGTAACTCACTCATATCTCCTGGGGTAATACACCGGCAGCTGCCGGCGGGGTATACGGGAGATATGGATGCAAAATCCATGCCAACCTAGGGTAATCCCTGGTTTTTCATGGCGCGTCATAGGGGCGGGGGCGAGTGGGCCCGAGGGTCGAAGAGGCGGAGATGCGCCAGCCTTACCGAATGGCGGTAAGAATTGCGCATGTGGCGTGCCCGGGGCGCGTAGCCTGGGGCGCATAGCCCGGGGCGCATAGCCTGCGGCGCATGGCCTGGGGCGCATCGCCCGGGACACGGATGCCGGGGCACAGAGCTTTGGGCGCAGCGCCCGAGGCGCGTAGCCCGTTGCCCTCGAGGGCGGCGCCTAACCGGGCACCTAGCCGGCGGCGTCCAGCCGGGGGCGCCCAGCCTGAGGCGACTCGCCGGGCACCTGGCTCGGCTCTAAAAACCGGGGACGGGCCGGCCTGCGGCGCGTATGTAACCGATCCCTTACAGTCCCGTGTAACGGAACCGCAGTGACTCGCCTCACTCGTCAGAAGGGATGTCGTAGGCAGCGAGGCGGTTGTAAAGGGTCTTGACGCTGATACCCAGGGCCTGGGCGGCGCGCTGCTTGTCGTCGTCGCACTGCGCCAGCGTGGCAAGAATTACGCGGCGCTGCGCGTCAGCCAGATTGGTGCCGACGGCGATGTCGAGCTGGTCCTCGTCACCGGAGGTGGCCGGCATCGCGCGTGGCTTGGGCGCCAGGGCGTCGCCGATCTCGGCGTCCGCCATGATGTAGGCACGTTGCACGATGTTTTTGAGTTCGCGTACGTTACCGGGCCAGTCGTAGCGCTGCAGCGCCTCGATCATGGCGGGCGCGAAGCGTTTGTCGCTGCGATGGCTCTTGTTGAGGTCGTCGAGCATGCGCTGCGCCAACACCGGAATGTCTTCGAGACGCTCGCGCAGGGGCGGCACGCGCAGGGGCACGACCAGCAGCCGATGCAGGAAATCCTCGCGCAGACGGCCCTGTGCCACGGCCTCCAGGGGATCGCGGTTGCTCGCGCAGATCAGCCGCACATTGGCGCGCAGCAAGTCAGTACCGCCCACCCGTTGATAGGTGCCGGTTTCGAGTACGCGCAAAAAATGCACCTGCATATCCGTCGACATTTCCGTGACTTCGTCGAGGAAGAGGGTGCCGCCGCTGGCATGCTCGAAATAACCGGCGTTTTGCGCCAGCGCGCCCGTGAAGCTGCCTTTCTCGTGGCCGAACAGCACCGCGTGCGCGAGGCTGCGGCTGATGGCGCCGCAATTGACGGCCACGAAAGGACGGTCGGCGCGAGGGCTGCCGGCATGGATCGCACGCGCGACCAGCTCCTTGCCTGCGCCGCTCTCCCCGACGATGAACACCGAGGCGTCGGTGGCAGCGGCACGGTCGATCTGGCGCGTGAGCTGGCGCATGACATCGCTGATACCCAGTATTTCCAGGTCGGGCGCTTTCCGGCTGGAGGACGGGGGCGTGGTGCTGCGGGCGGGCATGCATATACCTTTGCAATGACGGAGTGCACATGATAGCGGGAGGCCATCGAAGCGGGGAGGTAAATGCGACCAGATGCAAATACCCGTATCATCCGGCGCGCGTCCGTATCGAATGTTTACGTATCCGCCCCACGCTGCTCGCACTTCTTCGAATGACCACGCTATGCTCAAGGGTGCGGGTCCGGATGCGATGATCGTGCGGGGCACATGACGCCCCAGCGCGTGTCTGGACGGGGAATGGTGCTATCGCGCCGACACCGCGTAGCGGTCACGACACTACATATATAAGCCAGAAGGAAAGCTTTCATGCCACACCTGCTCGTCGTCGATGATGATGATGCCATTCGCGAAACCCTGGCCGAGATCGGCCGCGAGAGCGGCTTTACCGTCGCCATGGCGGGTTCCGTGCGCGATGCGGTGCTGCAATGGGAACGCAAGCTGCCCGACCTGGTCCTGGCGGACGTGCGCCTGCCGGAAGGCAACGGCATGGATATCTTCCGCCGCGTCCCGATCGGCAATGCTGAAGTGGTGGTGATTACCGGCCATGGCAGCATGGATAGCGCGGTCGAGGCCTTGCGCCTGGGCGCGACCGATTACCTGGTCAAGCCGATCAGCATGGAACGCCTGCAGCAGATCATGGACCGCGTTGCCGGCACCGCCGACAGCACGCCCTCCGATCAGCCGTTTTCCGAGGATGGCCGTTTTGGCCAGATGCTCGGCCGCTCCGAAGTGATGCAGCGCGTCTACGAACAACTGGCGCGGGTCGCGCCCACCGATGTCTCCACGCTGTTGATCGGCGAGAGCGGCACCGGTAAAGAACTCGCGGCCCATGCGATTCACGACCTCAGCCCGCGGCGCCAGCGCCCCTTCGTGGCCGTGAACTGTGGTGCGATTTCGCCCAACCTGATCGAAAGCGAGCTGTTCGGTCACGAGAAGGGCAGCTTCACGGGCGCCGACCGTCAGCACAAAGGCTATTTCGAGCGCGCGGATGGCGGCACGCTGTTTCTCGATGAAGTCACCGAGATGCCGCTTGACCTGCAGGTCAAGCTGCTGCGCGTGCTCGAGACCGGCCATTTCATGCGTGTCGGCACCAATCGCGAGATCGCCTGCGATGTGCGCATCGTGGCGGCCACCAACCGCAGCCCGGACCAGGCCGTGGCCCAGGGCCGCCTGCGCGAAGATCTGTATTACCGCTTGAGCGTCTTTCCGCTCGAGCTGCCCGCGCTGCGCGATCGTGGCGACGACATCCTGTTCCTGTGCGAACGTTTCCTGGATGCGCAGAACAAGGACAACGGCACGCAGAAGCGTTTCACGGACGCCGCGCGCGCGGCCATCATGGCGCATGGCTGGCCGGGCAACGTCCGCGAGCTGAAGAACTTCGTGCGTCGTGCCTACATCCTGGCCGAGTCCGACGACATCACCGACGAGTCGCTGCTGCCGCAGACCTCGCCCAAGACCAGCCGGGCCGATGATGCTTCGCGCGTGAGCCTGAAGGTGGGCGCCACGCTGGCCGAGGCCGATCGCCGCCTGATCCTCGCCACGCTGGCGCGTTGCGGGGGGGTGAAGAAGCAGACCGCCGCGATGCTGGGCATCAGCGCCAAGACGCTTTATAACCGTCTCGAAGAGTACGAGCGCGATGGCTATCTGATCCCGCAGGACAAGGACGCAGCGGGCGCGCACGAAGCGACCTGACTGTCTCCAGGATCCTGACGGCCGGCGCGGGCACTGCCCCCGCCGGCCGTTTTTCGTCCTGGCCCCGTGTGCTGGCCCCCGTACCGCGAAAGGGGGCGGCACGGGGGCCGGCGCCCGACCGCCGCTTTGGCGTGGCGGGCGGGCAGGAACAGGGGTTGCTGCAAGCATGAGCTTTCCATCGTGTCAGCCCATGGGAGCACCGCATGCAGACTGTCTCCGACTTCGTTCTTACCCGTCTGTCCGAATGGGGGATCCGCCGCGTTTTCGGCTATCCCGGCGACGGCATCAACGGTCTGATCGGTGCCTTCGGCCGGACCGAGGCGCCGCTGGAGTTCGTGCAGGCGCGGCACGAAGAGGGGGCGGCCTTCATGGCCTGCGCCCATGCCAAATTTACCGGCCAGGTCGGCGTATGTCTCGCGACCTCGGGCCCCGGAGCGATTCACCTGCTCAACGGTCTTTACGATGCCAAGCTCGACCATCAGCCGGTGGTCGCCCTGGTCGGGCAGCAGGCGCGCAGCGCGTTGGGCGGCGATTACCAGCAGGAAGTCGATCTGGTCAGCCTGTTCAAGGACGTGGCCCACGATTTCGTGCAGGTCGCGGCGAGCGCCGAGCAGGCCCGCCATCTGGTGGACCGAGCCTTGCGTATCGCGCTGGAGCGGCGCGCCGTCACGTGCGTGATCTTTCCCAATGATGTGCAGGACCTGCCCGCGGTCGCCGAGCCGCCGCGCGCGCACGGCATGTTGCATACCGGCATCGGCATCACCTCGCATGCATCGGTGCCCAATGAGGCGGCCCTGCGCAACGCGGCCGCGATCCTCAACCGAGGGGAGCGCGTAGCGCTGCTGGTGGGTGCGGGCGCGTTGGAGGCCGGCGCCGAAGTGCGCGCCGTGGCCGAGCGGCTGGGCGCGGGCGTGGCCAAGGCGTTGTTGGGCAAGGCGGTGGTGCCCGATGATCTGCCCTACGTGACCGGCGCCATCGGCCAGTTGGGCACGCAGCCCAGTTGGCAGATGATGAACGAGTGCGACACGCTGCTGATGGTGGGCACCTCGTTCCCTTACTCCGAATTCCTGCCCGAGCCGGGCCGGGCGCGCGCGGTCCAGATCGACCGCGACGGCCGCAAGATCTCGTTGCGCTATCCGGTCGAGCTCGGCCTCGTGGGCGATGCCCGCGGCACGCTCCAGGCACTTTTGCCGATGCTCGACGCGGAGATGCCGCCGGCACGCAAGCGCTGGATGGAGCAGGTGGCGCGCATGAATGAGCGCTGGCAGAAGACCGTGACGGCACGCGCGATGGACGAAGGCAAGCGCATGAATCCGCAGCGGCCGTTTCTGGAGCTCTCCAAGCGCCTGCCGGATCGCACGATCGTCACTTGCGACTCGGGCTCCGCGGCCAACTGGTACGCGCGTGACATTGCCCTGCGCGAGGGCATGATGGGCTCGGTGTCGGGCGGCCTGGCCACGATGGGCTGCGCCGTGCCCTATGCGGTGGCCGCCAAGCTCGCGCATCCCGATCGGCCCGTGGTGGCGCTGGTGGGCGACGGCGCCATGCAGATGCTCGGCATCAACGAACTCATCACCATTTCGCACCGCTGGCGCGACTGGGCCGACCCGCGTCTGGTGATTCTGGTGCTGAACAACGGCGACCTGAATCTCGTGACCTGGGAGCAGCGTGTGATGGGCGGCGATCCCCGCTTCCCTGATTCGCAGTGGCTGCCGGAGTTCCGGTATGCCGACTACGCCCGTCTGCTCGGTCTCGAGGGGGTGCGTATCGAGCGGGGCGACGATTGTGCGGCCGCGATAGAGCAGGCCTTCGCCGCGGACAAGCCCGTGCTGATCGAAGCGGTCACCGATCCCGAGATGCCGCCCATTCCGCCGCACGTGCCGTTCAAGCAGGTCAAGGCCTACCTGCAGGCCTTGCGCAAAGAAGATGCCAGCGGCCGCGACGCGCTGCGCGCGACGCTGTCCCAATGGTGGGCCGGCTGACGCGCCGCCCGACAGAGCAACTGGAGCGATCATGAGCAAAGCCAAACCGCAATCGGAAAAACACAGCGACAAACCCGCATCCGGGAAACCGACCGAAGCCGACAAGGCGCGGGGAGAGGGCGAGGCGGAACGCAGCAAACCGCATGGCAACTATCCGCCCGACAGCCTGAGCAATCCCTTGCCGGGTCTGGATCCGCAGCAGACGCCCGGATCCGACCGGAACGATTTGTAAGACGTGCACCAAGCACGTCATCACCCAAGCAGGAGCCATCGACAATGCAAGTGATGAAACTGGAAGCCGAGATGCGCGGCCGCGCCCAACCGGAGCGGGCGCCGATGCGGATGCCGGGTTGCGCGCCGGCCGCGCGCGTGGCCGGCCGTGGCGCGGCGAGGCCGCGGCCGGGAATCGACGCTGGGGCGAGCGACGCCGCCCCGGCGCGAGCGGCATCCACCCTGCCTGCCGCTCCGGGCGACATCGGTGCCGCGGCGCAAGCCGTGACCTTGGTGATGCCGATGATCGAACGCGCGCTGGCCGACGAGGCAGTGGGCGGCGAGGACGGGCTGCACGTCGTCGTGCTGGACCCCGCCGCCGATCCTCGGCGCGATCCGTTCGAGCGCGCCGTGCTTTACGAGTTGAGCGTGGGCGACCAGGCCGGCTCGGCAGGCCACTATGCGGACCAGGCGCGCACGCGCGCGCAGCTCAGTTATCAGACCGGCCTGTCGGGACGCGACGCGGCCACGCTGGCGCCGTATCTGTTGCCGGAGGGGCAGGCGCACGCGTGGGGCAGCGTGGTGGTCGACGGCCTCGTGGTTGCCGTATGCGGCGCGAACCCGTGGTACGACGAGGCATTCGCGGGTGCGATCGCGCATGCGTTCCAGGCCGTGCGCGTCACGCGCGGCGATCCGCCCGCCGCGCAAGGTGACGCGCTGGCCGGCACCTGACCCCCGACCCGGGTCCGTAAGCCCCTTCGACCTTGTGCGAAGGCCGCGGTGAGAGGCCTAAACGACGTTCACATCCGGACGGATGAGGCATGGGCACGCCACTTGCTAAGCGATCCTCTCGGGGTGCGCCGCAGGGCGCGCCATGCTTCATTTTTTTCAAGGAGACGTCATGACGACACGCCACCAACGCGATATCGCCGGAGCCAAGAGCCAGGTCAAGCAGAGCCTCAGCGAGCTGATCTCGGGCACTGAAGCGCTGTTGCGCAGCACGGCGACGTACGGCGGTGCCGAGATCGAATCCGCCCGCGATCGTCTCAAGCATCAACTCGAGTCCGCCCGCGAGCATGTGGGCCCCTGGGAACGCGCCGCCGTCGACCGCGCGCGCCGCTGGTCGCACGCGACCGACGGGTACGTCCATGACAACGCCTGGAAGACCATCGGCGTGGCTGCCGTGCTGGGCGCCGTGATCGGTGCGTGCCTGATGTCCTCGGACAGCTGGCGCCGCTAAGCCATGCCCGCGCCGCGCTTTCGCTCGCGGGGGCAGCAGGCCGAACCCCACCGTATTGCACGGTGGGGTTTTTCTTTGGCGTGCCGGGGCCCGGATACGTCGCGGGTGGCCGGAACGATCCGCCGGATGATGTAACCCGGCACGAGCCTTGCGTCGTTTCAGGGTCACCCGCCGCCGTGCGCCCCGGCGCTTTTCCGAGTCGTGGCGGGTTCGTATTAGGAGGCAGATCATGCGCCATGACAAAGACCGCAGCACCCCTCAGGAACGAGATCCGCGCAGCAAGGACGACACGCCGCCCGAGCAGCAGCGGGCCGGCGCCCGGGACGAACCCGGCTGGCATCCCGATCCCGGCGCCACCGGCCAGGACGCCCGCGCGCGGCGCGCTCAGGAGCACGAGACGCGCCAGAGCGGGCAGTTCGGGGCCGACGAGCCCGATTACGGTCGTCCGCCTGGCGAGCGGCCCGCGGACAACGTAGGCGGCAAGCCGAACCGCGCCGGCCCTCAGTACGAAGAGGGGGGGCGCTATCCCGGCCCGCGTGAGCCTGGCGGCGATGCCGCCGAGGACCCCGAGCCGGCCCGCGCCGCCCATCACGATGGTTGGGCACCGGGCACGCGCGCTGCCCGGCGCGACGAGCCGGTGCGCAGCCGCAGCGCCGACCCGGGCCAGAGCAGCTATGGTGGCTTCTCGCACGAGAACCCCTCGTATCAGCGGCAGCAGATGACGGAGAGCGAGGATCTTGCGTTCTATCGCGAGGCACGCGACCCCTGGGGCCGCCAGCCAGGCCGCGACGCACCGCACGAGCGTGATCTGCGTGGCACCGGCTGGCAGGGCGGTCGAGGCGAAGATCGTGAGTGGGACGAGCGAGACCAATGGCGTGAGGCGCAGTCTCGCGCCTGGCGCGATCAGCCGACGTATGTGGATCCGAAGGGCTATGTGCGCTCCGACGAGCGTGTGCGCGAAATCGTATGTGAGCGGCTGTCACGCAGCGGCCTGGACGTGAGCGACGTGTCGGTCGACGTCAGCGAGGGCACGGTCACCCTGCAGGGCACCGTTGCGGACCGCCGCGCCAAGCACCAGGTAGAAGATTGCGTCGATGCCTGCGCCGGCGTCTCCGACGTGGACAACCGGATCAAGGTCGCGGCTCGTAGCCGCTGAATGGTGGGGGACCGGGCGGTGCCTGGCCCCGGCCGAACAGGAGACCCCAAATGAGTGTGGAATCGACGAATATCGTGGGTGGACCGAAGCGCGATCCCAAGGGTCCGGGTCCGGAGATCATGGCCGCCGAGACCCTCGCGGGCAACGAGGTCTACAACCCGGCGGGCGAGAAGCTCGGCACCGTGGAGACCATCATGCTGGATGTGCCGCGGGGCCGTATCGCCTACGCGGTGCTGGCGCGCGGGGGCGTGATGGGTATGGGCGACAAACTCTACGCCATACCGTGGGCAGCGCTCACGCTCGACACGGATCGCAAATGCTTCGTGCTCGATGTACCCAGGGATCAACTCAAGCAGGCCGAGGGGTTCGACAAACATAACTGGCCCCGCATGGCCGACGAGCGCTGGGCAAGCGATGTGCACGCGTACTACAACCAACCTCCTTATTGGTGAGGGGCCACCCGGCAAAGGTGCCGGCCCCGCGATAAAAGGCGCCGCCCGTGAGGGCGGCGCCTTTTGCCATGCGTAGCTGCGCCGTTCGCGTGCAAGACGTGCGGGCGTAAAGGGGAGGGCTCAGCGCGGCCGGTCCTGGCCAGGCTCGCGGACCCAGCCGGCCAGCAGCACCACGGCATGAAGCGCCGCCAGGCCGACCACCGCTTGCGCGACCCGCGGGGCCCAGGGCCAGGGAGACAACAGCACCTGCATAAGATCCAGGTTGACGGCGGCGATGAGGCCGGCGTTCAGCCCGGCGCAGACGAGCACCGTCAAGGCGAGCCAATCGCGCAGGCCCAGGCGGGTGTCCTCCTGGCGCCGGACCCAGCGTGGCAGTTCGTCGGCGCGGTTGTCGGTAAGAGTTTCAGCGCTACGGTTCATGGCCGGGCCCGTCAGTCCGGTCGGCCATTGCGCACGGGATCGGGCTGGGCATGGGAGACGCCGGCTTCGCTTTCGTCGACCACTTCATCGGGGCCGATGTCGGCGCCGTCGTCGTCCTTGTCGAAGGGACGCACGGACTCGCGCTCTCCCGTTCCCTGGGAATCGCTGTCGGTGTCCGCCTCGTTGCGGGGAAGATCGCTGGCGGAGTCGGACGAGTCGCTCGGACCCAGGCCCGGGCGGGGGTCGGGGATGGTATCGAGATCAGGCATGGGCAGCTCCTGCAAGGGGTAAATGGGGGCCTGTACGTTGGGAGGCCATGGGCCTCCCAGCAAGTGCCGTACCCGGGCAGTGCGCGAGACGGCCTAGCGCGCAGGATTGGGCGCGCCGCGCGTGGGTGGACGGACGTCGCGCCGTTCGTGGCGGGTGCGGCACGATAGTTGCGCCATGACGGCAACTGGGCGAACGAAGGAGCCGATCGTGCTGGAATTCCGCGGTGTGGTGGTCATCTCGCCCCATTACGACGACGCGCTCTTCAGCTGCGGTGCCGCGCTTTCGGGCTTCCCCGGCGCCACGATACTCACGGTATATAGCGCCGTACCGCCGGCGGGCACCCCGCCCACGGACTGGGATGGCCGCTGCGGGTTTATGGATCCGCAGCAGGCGATGGCGGTCCGCCGCGCGGAGGACGGGCGGGCCATGGCACATTTGCACATGCAAGGACGCGCGCTGGATTTGCTGGACCCACGTTATGGCGGTGTGGGGGCGGTACCGCGCCTGCGGGGTGCATTGGCCGCGGCACTGGCCATGTTGCGGCCGCAACTGGTTCTGCTGCCGCTGGGGCTGGCGCACGCCGACCAGGGTGATGTGGGTGATGCGGTGTTGGCCGTGATGCCGCTCTTCACCGGCGTTCAATGGTTGGCCTACGAAGAACTGATACACCGTGACGAGCCAGGTCGGGTGCAGGCGCGGCTCGCCATGCTGCAGCAGCGTCGCGTGAGCGCCACGCCGACGACCTGCGGCGGACAGGATTTCGACCTCAAGCGGCGCGCGCTCGCCGAGTGCGCCAGCCAGTTGCGCGGGCTCGATGCCAGTGAGCAGGGGGGCGCGAGTGCCCAGCCCGAGCGCTTCTGGCGCATCGAAAATCTCCCTGCGGGTGGGGCCGGGCCGCGCCAGGCCGGGCTGCGCCAGGCCGCGCCGGGCTAGGTGGAGCCGCACCTCGCCGGCCGCACCTCGCCAGCCGCACCTAGCCGGCCGCACCTCGCCAGCCGTACCTGGCCGGCCGCACCTGACCCCGCGGCGGCCCATCCATGGGCATGTCGCTTGCTGCCCAGGCGCGCGGTGCAGTGGTATCCATCGGCAGGCACCGGCCGCGCATACCAGGAGGCTGTCATGTCCTTGATCGTCGCAGCACGCTTCCAGACCTTTGACCAGGCCGAGCTCGCCGCGCGGCAGTTGTTCGCGGCCGGTTATGGCGAGGATGACGTGCACACCTTTTATGTGAATACACCCGGTGGCCATGCGCGCCATCCCCTGGGTGGCGACCGCACGGCCGATCCCGACGCGGCAGGCGCGCAGTATGGTGCCATCGCCGGGGCTGCCGTTCTGGGCCTCGTGCTCGCGGTGATCGGCGGCGTGGTGGGTGTGCAGCTGAGCGGCTCGATCGTCGCCATCGTGGCCGGCGCCGGCGTCGGTGGCTACCTGGGCGCGCTGGGTGGCGCAATGTGGATCATCGGCCGCAAGAAGCGCCGCGGCGCGCCGGGCGCGCCGCTGGATGAGGCGGGCCACCCCGAGGTCCGGCCCGCAGGGGTGCTGCTGGCCCTGCACGTCACGCCGCAACAGGAACCCGACGCCGTGCGTATCCTGCGTGGCGCGGGCGGCCAGGATATCGAGCGTGCGCAAGGCCGGTGGCGCGATGGCCGCTGGGTCGACTTCGATCCGCTCGTGGCGCCAGACCGCGAACCCGACACGCTTACTCGACCGGATCCCTCACGCGCGGGCCCGGCGAGCGTGCCGACAAGGAGCTTTCCATGACTGCCTGGCGTCTCCCTCTATTCGCCGCTGCCATTCTGATCGGCTCAGTGTGCCGTGCCGCCGCGCCCAATGCCGACGACGGGCAGTTCATCGCGCGTGCCGTGGCGCTTTCCCAGTTCCAGATCGAAGCGGCCGAGTTGGCGCAGTCGCGCGCGGCGGCCGGCGATGTGCAGGCTTTCGCGCGCCAGATGCAGGCGCAACATCGCGAAACCCTGCAGGCCTGGCAACCCTATATCGGTAAGACGGCCCCGGCGCCCACCGGCGCCTATGCCGGTTTGTTGAACGACTTGAAGGAGGCGCGGGGCGCGGCCTTCGACCAGCGCTATCTCGGTGATGCGGTGGCGGGCCCGCTGGGCGAGGCCTTGCCGGCGTACGAGGCGGCGACCAAGAGCGGGGCGGACCCCGCCATCCGCGATGTGGCCAAACGTGCCGCGGCCCAACTGGCCGAGCAGCGCACGCGCGCACAAGCCTTGCAGGCTCCCGTGCGCACACCCGCCGCCGACACGGTTGCGCCCACGCCGCCCGGCGAAGCGCCCGCCGTGTCTCCCGCCTCACGCACCGCGCCCGCCGCCGGGACCGCGGGGCCGGGCGGGGGCGCGCCACAGAAGTAATGCGCCTGGCCGGCGACGTGTACCGCAGGCTCGTAAAAAGGGCGCCCTGGCCAGCCAGGGCGCCCTTTTTTTGCGCAGGACCGGTCAGTCACCCGCGCTGCCCGTGATCGGCAACACGATGCCGGTGATATAGCTCGCGCAGCAGGGCGCCGCCAGAAAGACATAGGCGGGTGCGATCTCTTCGGGCTGGGCGGGCCGTCCCAGGTCCGTCGCCTTGCCGAACTCGGCCACCTCTTCGGCAGGGCGATCCGCGGGATTGAGCGGTGTCCACACCGGGCCCGGCGCCACGGCGTTGACACGGATCCCCTGTTTGGCGAGGTTTGCCGCGAGCGCGCGGGTGAAGGCGTGGATGGCCCCTTTGGTCGTGGAGTAGTCGATCAGCTGCGCGCTGCCGCGCAGGCCGGTTACCGATCCCGTGTTGATGATGGATGCCCCTTCCTTCAAGTGCGGCAAGGCCGCGCGCGCCATCTGCATGTAGCCGTAGATATTGGTACGCAAGGTTTCGTCGATGCGGGCGTCACTCAGCTCGAGCAGGGACTCGGCGTGCTCCTGGAAGGCCGCGTTGTTCACCAGAATGTCCAGCCGCCCGAACGCCTGCAGCGTCTCGCCGACGGCTTTCTCAGCAAACTTGGGATCGCGCACGTCTCCCGGGATGAGGATCGCGCGGCGGCCTTCGGCTTCGACGTGGCGGGCCGTCTCTTTGGCGTCCTCGTGCTCGTCGAGGTAGGCGATCGCCACGTCGGCACCTTCTCGGGCATAGAGCACGGCGACCGCACGGCCGATGCCCGAGTCGGCGCCCGTGATCAGCGCACTCATGCCTTCGAGCTTGCCGCTGCCTTGGTAATGCGGCGCCTCGAAGCGTGGCGCGAGCGCCAGATCGTGTTCGTTGCCGGGCTTCTCCAGATGCTGCTCAGGTAGCGGGGTCTCGGGCTGCTTGCGCGAGCCGGCCTGCGCGGGGCTGGCGTCAGCGTCGCCCTTGCCGCCGCGGGCGGCGTCACGCTCGTCCTGTTGATCTTGCAGTGCGCGCTGGCGGCCGGCGGTCGTGTCGGCCTGGTCGCGGTGCTGGTCATCGGTAGGCTTTGCCATGGGGCGGTCTCCTTGGGTCAGGGTAGGGGATGCAAGTTGACGGCCGTCGGGTCCCAGGCCGTCACGGCCCGCCCGGGCCGCAAGGCCCATGCCGTGGCCCGGGCACGCCAGTTGCTCTTAGAGCGCCACATTCGCCGCGTGGTCAGGCCGAAGTCAGGTTCAAACCCACCCCGCGACTCCCACCGCTGCCCCGTTCCCTCGACCCTTGAGGATGCCTGACATGGACGCCATGACTCCCGACCGCGAACTGCGCGGAACCGCCGACCGCCGTGCCGCCCGCGGCTGCGGCATCAGCCAATACCCTGTGCTCTGCCGCATTCTGTCCGCGCTGACGGCCACGACGCTATTGATGCTGGCCGTGGCCGGCATCCTGGCGTTCCTGGTTGTGCGCGTGGTGGAACTGCGCGTGGACAGCATCGTGGGCCCGCGGGGCCAGGTGGGGGACATTCGCGTACGTCCGCACGAAATCGTGTTGACCGACGTGGTGCTGCCCGGCACGGCCGGCCAGGCGCCCACCCGGGCCGAACGGGTGGTGCTGGTGCCGCGCTGGCGCGAGTTCCTGACTCACCAGGCGGTGTTCGAGCGGGTGCTCGTGCGCGGCTACGACATGGAGGTGCTGCGCGACGGGGAGGGCACCCTGCACGTGGCGCCGTCGCTGGCACGCGCGCTGGCAATCGCCCGAGGCGAGGACGGCCAGCCGCGGCCCGCGTGGGCCGGCCGTGTCGTGCTGACCGACGGCGTGATGCGCTATCGCGACCAGACCGTGTCCAAGAACGGCCATGAAATGGTTTTCGAGCAGGCGCGTATCGAGCTGACGCCGCTGGCGGTGCCTGCCGGCGACGAACGAATGGACGTGCGCTTCGAAGGCGTGACCGCGGCGGGCCCGGAGGGTCAGCGTGGCATGGCGGCGCTGGTGGGCTGGGTACGTGGCAAGGGTCAGGACGCGGATCTGCGGCTGGCCGTGCGGCACATGCCGGCCGCGCAGGTGGCGCCGTATCTGCAGCTCTCGCAAAGCGCGCCCATCACCGGCGGGCTCATCGACCTGGATATGCGCACCGATGTGCGAAACCACGCATTGCAGGCCAACGGCACCCTCGCGCTGACCAAAGTGCGCTTCGGCGACGAAGGCAGCATCTTCGCCTTGCCGCGCCAGGCCGTGCTGAGCGCCATGGCGGATCGCAACGACACGGTGCGCTTCGACTTCACGGTGAAGGGCAGCCTGGACGATCCCAAGTTCGCCTTGCAGCAAAGCCTGCCGCAGCGCGTCGCGGGCGGCTTCGCCCGCGCCGTGGGCGTGTCGGCCGAAGGCGCGTCCGAAGGCTTCACCGGGGCTGTGAAGGAAATGGGCAAGGCCTTCACGAATCTGTGGTGAGGGAGTGAGCGGGGGCGGGCGGCGGCAACCTCGGCACGCGCCCGGCTGCACCCGTTTGGGAAAGACCGCGCATAGACAGCGCCCGTACGGTACGACACCCCCCACACAGTGTCGGCTTGACACCGCATAAGAAAACGGCCGGAGGCACCATCGCCTCCGGCCGTTCTGTCTTGGGTGCGCGACGCGCGCGCGACGCTTAGCGCCGTCCGACGATGACGCCGAGCAGAAAAGCGGCGCTCGCGGCCCAGCCCACGGCTTGCCACGGGTGGGTACGCACATATTCTTCGGTGCAATCGACGGAGGCACGCACGATTTCGTTGGCGCTGCCACCGGCCTCGTTGAGCGCCTCGCGGGCGTCTTCGAGTTGCGCACGCAGGCGCGTCTTGAGCACTTCGATGTCTTCATGACCCGATTCGCGCAGCGTGGTGTCGAGATCCTCGAGCAACTGGCGCGCGCCGCCACGGCGCGAACGGGTAGCCTCGGCGCCCGTGGCATTCAGCGGCGTGCCGATGGGCGGGGTCGACGTGGATTCCATGGTTTCTCTCCTGAGTTTCTGCCGGGGAAAAGTGACACCCGATCGTACCAGTCCGGCGATCCGGTCACGCAGCCACACCGAGGTGGCGGCGCGGGCGGGCATCTTGAGAAAACGGGGCCAGCCGCTCACGGCGACCAGGCCCACGACAAGGGCACGTGCGGTGCGTCCGACCTGCAAGGTGCTGTCGGGCGTGGACGGACCGGGCATGCGGTCAGGCTGTTCGGCCAGCTGACGGCGCTGTTCTTCCATGCGGGCGAGCAACTGGGCGCGCTCCGCGGCGAGGTCGATCTGGCTCATGGCTGGCTCCGGCGAGGATGTTCCGAGGGGGCGGGGCCGCGAACGGCCGTGACCGGCGTGGCGGGGCTTTGCATGGCGTCGCGCAGCGCATCGGCGTCAAGGCGCATCTGTTCGCCCACGCTCTGGAACGGCAGGCCGTCGGGCACGCCGCGGCGCACCACCAGGAAGCTGATCAGCGCGATCGCGAACCACACGCCCGCAATGGCCCAGCCCGCGGTGCGGCGCCAGGGCGTGTCCCAATAGTGCACCAGGACCGCAATGGAAATAAACGCGGCCGCGCCCATGCCGGTGAGCACCAGCGCGACCAATGCGATCAGCGAGCGCACCAACGACTGGCGATACATCGCCATTTCGATATGCAGCAACTCGGCGTATTGCCCGAGTCGGCCCGCCGCGAACCGGGCGAGCACCGTGACGCGGGCGAGGCGCGCCTGCAGCGCGGCGGAAAATCGGGAAGGGCTCATGGCGACACCTCGATGGGGCCCGGGCGCGCCTGACCGCGATCGCGGCAGGCCTGTACTCGTAGGGGTTTGGTCTCTCTCACGCTGGCCGCTCCTCTTGGCTCGTGGTTAACCCGTAATCCCCGACGCGATCCCATTGGGCCGCGGCGGTAAGGCTTTGTTCAGCAACTGGCGCGCCTGCCCCTGATCCTGTACAAACAAACCAGGGTACGGGAATTGCTCGTGGCGGTGTATACCGCGGCGCGCGAACCTGTACCGGCCGCATCGCATGGCCGTATTGCATGTATCTACCCCCAAGGAGAATGTCATGACATCCAACGCGAAACCCACGGGCAAAGCCACCCACGCCGCCGCGCCGGTCTCGGCGCCCGACGATCAGGGCGTCAGCATCAATGCCAAGGTCCTGCCGCCGCGCGGACCCGTCGATGTTCCGCGCATGCCCCCGCCGGTCGCCAAACGCGCCGTCGACGAAGCGGGCGACAGCAGCAAGCCCGCCGAAGACACGCAGACCGAGTCCAATTGGGCAGACCCCGTCGATCCCCAGCCCTACGCCAAGAACGCCCGCTCGTCGATCTTCTGACGTGACGACCGCCGGCAGGGCGGCATGCGCTACGACTTTTTTTCGCGTGGACATGTCGCCTCCGGTTCCGGCAGCGCTTGCAGGAATGCAAGCAGGCGACGCTCTTCCGCGGCGAGACCGCGCGGCGTGTCGGGCGCGCGCGTTTCGGGCGCCAGCGTGCCCGCCAGATAGGCTTCCATGACGGCGGGGTGGATGTAGCACGCGCGGCAGACGGCGGGCGTATTCGCCAGGCGCTGCGCCACGCGCTTGATCACATCGGTAAGCTGCTTGCGGGTCGCCGCCACCGGCACATCGCTATCGGCCTCCGCCGGCACGCAGCACGCGCGCAGCGACGCATAGGCGTAGAGCGTGCCGGCCCAGGTGCGATAGTGCTTCGCGGTGAAATCCGCGCCGCTCGCCTCACGCAGATACTCGTTGACCAGATCCGAATCGACGGCGCGCGGCTCGCCGTCCTCGTCGATGTAGTGGAACAGCTGCTGCCCGGGCAGATCCAGGCACCGCCGCACCAACCTCGCGATACGGCGGTCTGCCACCGTCACGTCATGCGGCACGCCGCTCTTGCCGACAAAGCGCAGGCGGATGCGATCACCGGCCACTTGGGCGTGGCGCCGCGTCAGCGTCGTGAGTCCGAAGGACTTATTCGTGCGCGCATATTCGCGCGAGCCGACGCGGATGCGGGTGAGTTCGAGCAGGCGCACGAGCGTGGCGGCCACCTTGTCGCGCGGCAGGCCGGGCAATGCCATATCGCGTTCGATGCGCGAGCGTATGCGCGGCAGGCATAGCCCGAAGGCGGCGAGCTGGCCGTACTTCTGTGCGTCCCGCACCGTGGTCCACTCGGGGTGATAGCGATATTGCTTGCGGCCGCGTGCATCGCGGCCCGTGGCCTGGATATGTCCTTGGGGATCCGGGCAAATCCACACATCGGTATACGCCGGCGGGATCGCGAGCATGCGAATGCGATCGAGCACCGCCGTATCGGTGATGCGCTTGCCGCGCGTGTCCAGATAGTGAAAGGTCTTGGCGTTGACGCGCCGGCGACGGTAGCCGGGGCGGCTATCGTCGGCGTAGACCAGGCCCGCGGCGGCGGGCAGGGGCAGGAGCTCGGGCGCGTTCATGACGCCCGTCAAGCAAGCGCCATGCCCGAGTGGGCATGCGGGTTGCTGCGTCGCCCGCGGGTCCGGCGCACCTGGCCGGACGAATCGACAAGGAGCAAGCATGGCAGCAACACTGAAAGATCTGAACGTGGCGATTCTGGCGGTCGACGGTTTCGAGCAGGTCGAACTCACCGAGCCGCGCGACGCGCTGCGGGCCGAAGGCGCGCGCACCATCCTCATCTCCGCCAAGACGGATCCGATCCTGGGCATGCACCACGACAAACCGGGCGACCGTTTCGACGTCGACCTCACGTTCACGCAGGCGGAAGCCGACGCGGCGGAATTCGACGCACTGCTGTTGCCCGGCGGCGTGGTGAATGCCGACGAAATCCGCATGCATCCGAAGGCGCAGGCCTTTGCCCGTGCCATGGTCGAGGCCGACAAACCGGTCGCGGTGATTTGCCACGGCGCCTGGCTGCTGATTTCGGCGGGTGTGGTGCGCGGGCGTCAGCTCACGAGCTGGCCGTCGCTCGCCGACGATTTGCGCAACGCCGGTGCCGAATGGCGCGACGAGGAGGTCGTGCAGGATGGCAAGCTCGTCTCCAGCCGCAAGCCGGATGACATTCCGGCGTTCAACCGCGCCTTCCTCGAGCTGCTGCGGGAGTCGCGCGGCTGACGCCGAGCTGCCGGCAAAGCGCCGTTCGGGCGCACGCATGAAAAAATGACCGCCCGGGCGACCGGGCGGTCATTGTTCTTTGGTGTGAGCCCTGATCGAGACGGCCTGAGTGGCTCGACAGGCGTGTCTCAGGGGATGAGTCCATGCTCAGGGACGGCGAGCACCGCCGCCGCGATTGCGGCTGCTTTGCTGGTCGCCGCCGGTGCCGATCTGGCTCGTGTGGCCATCTTTCTTGCTGCGATTCTGTTCGCTGCCGTGGCTTTGCTGTTCCGTGCGGTCGGTGTCGTCTGTCTGCGGTTGATCGGCGTCATTCTTGGGTTGGGAATCGCTGCGTTGATTCATGAGGCGTCTCCTTGGTTGACGTGGGGGTGGCCGTCAGGGGCGGCCGGCGTCGGTGCCGGCGCGCGCCTTCGCGCCGCCGCCGAGAAAATCCTGAACATGGCGCGGTATCTGCAAGAGCGCGTAGGTGGCACTCGCGCGCCGGATCGTGTTGCGGCCACCCGAGAACACCCGGGTTTCCGTATAGACCGCGGGCGTGGCGTCGGCTGCGCCGGCCTTGATCACCCAGGCGTAGCATTGCGTGCCTGCTTCGATGTCGGGATCCGTGTCGTCGGCGACGCCGGTGTTCGAGATCACGATACGGGCTGGGCTTCGACGCGCCGCGCCGAGCGCCATGGCCCTTGCCACGGCTTCACTCGTCAGGTTGTGCCGCTGCAGCGTCGTCGCGCTGAGCCCGAGTTCGCGCTGCTTGGCCTGTACGGTGTAGGTGATGTAGGCGCAATCGAGCAGGGAGCCCGCGCCGGGCACGTCGGCCAGCGTGGCGGCGATCAGCCCGCCCGTGCAGGACTCCGCCGTCGCGAGGGTCAGGTCGTGCTCGCGCATGAAGCGGGCGAGTTGTTCGATTTCGGTATCCATGGTGGGTGCGCCCAGCCGTCAGGGAAGAGGCCGCGGCTCGCTCAGGCGAGCCCCGGTCACCATCTCGGTCACCCAGTTCACCAGCACCGACGTATAGGCGCGTTGCGCCGTCTTGTCGGACAGCGCATGGTCTGCGCCATCGATGATGCGGTGGGTCATCGAGTGGGCCCGGCGAAAGGACGACCGGTAATTCATGATCGTGGAATGCGGAATGTAGGTGTCGTGCTCGGCCTCCACCAACAGCACATCGCCGGGGAAGTCGGCGCAGGCGGCCAGCGCGCGGTTGTCGGCCGGGCCGAGGTCGCGCTGGCGGTACTCGCGCAACACATCGCGGTCGAGGTCGACCTTGGGACGGTCCCATTCTTCATCGCGGTAGAGCGCGGGCACATGCAGGGCCAGCCAGCGTACCCGGCGCAGCGTGGTCAGAATGGTCGCGAGATAGCCGCCATAGCTGCTGCCCACCACGGCGATCTCGGTGGTGTCCAGGTAGGGATGCGCGGCGAGCCGATCATAGGCGGCGAGCACATCGTGCAAATTTTGCTCGCGCGACACCTCGCGGCGCTGCGCCTCGGTGGCGGCATGGCCGCGCAGATCGAAGGTGAGGCAGACGCAGCCGAGCGCGGCGATGCCGCGGGCCCGCGTCAGGTCGAACGCCTGGCTCCCGCCCCAACCATGGATGAACAGGACGCCCGGCACCTTGGTCTGGGGCGTCAGGAAGGTGCCGGCCAACGGGGGCGCGCCCTCGACCTCGATCTCGGTCGGATTGCCGATCGTATTGTTATTGGGCGCCATGACGAGGCTCCTGTGCGTCGGCCTGGCGCTGGGCGAGGCCGCCCGACTTGGAAATGAAGCCGACCGTGCTGTCATAGGCATGGAAGGTGAGGTGGCCGCGCGGCGGTTGTACCTGCGGCTGCCCATAGCGCTCCTGCGTATACGACTGTACGGTCTGCAAAGACGGATCGTCCGCGAAGGCTTCGAGCGCCGCGATCTCCGCGATGCTCGCGCCGCCCGCGCGCCATGATTGCTCCAGTACACCGGCCCGTTTGTCGCCGGCCTCGTCCACGCCGATCGCGACGTCGTAGTTGCGGCGCGAGGCCAGCAAGGCGGGATAACAGGTCTGCACGGCGCTGTCATACACGCGCGCCTGCTCGACGGCGAGGCGCTCGTCGGGGTGCGTGGTTTGCGCGAGCAGGGCATCCCAGCCCCCGCGCACCACACGCAGCCGCGAACCGCCATAGACCTGTTCGCCCCGGTTGTCGGGCGTGAGCGACTGCGTACCGACATAGGCGGCGTCCAGCGTGCCGATGCGCAAGGTGCCCACGCTGTAGGTTTCGAGCGCCGCGAGATTTTCTTCGAGCACCAGGCCGAGGCTGCGCACGACCGGCTCCTGCAGGCGCCCGAGCGCGGCCTCGAGCTCGGTGGCGTTGGTCACCACTTCCTGGCCTCGGCCCGCGTTCGCGTCTACCTGCTTGACGCGAATAGGCCCGCGCTCCAACAGCGCGACGCCCGCGCGCTGGGCATCGGCCAGGCTGAAGGCGGTATAGCCCGCGAGCGTTACGCCCTCGAGCATCTCGCCCAGCCGGCGCGACCAGCTCGACGGGGCGCGCGCGCGTGCGTTGATGAGAGGGTGCGTGATCGACTTGGTGGCGACGTAGGCATGGGGTACCACGCCGCCATACAGGTCGGTCTCGCTGTCGATGCCAAGCGTGCTCGCGCGGGCGCGCCCGATGATCGTGCGGGCCGGCACGTAATAGACCGAACCGTAGCGCGGCCGCAGGGCAGGCCGGTAGGCGGGCTCCGGGTCGAGATCGAGCAATGCCGCAATGCGGCGGGCGAGCTGGTCTTGCGAGGCGAGCTCGTGTTCGCTGGGCGCCTGGGCGCGGGGGTAGGGTACGACCACACCGCGGCGCGCCGCAGGGACGTAGCTGGAGGGGCGAATAGGCGTCGTCATGCCGTGCGTTGAGCAAGCGCCGTACCCATGCGCGGCGAGGGCGTCGGGCCTGGATTGGGGGCGGGGGGTGACCCGGGGAGGGGGACGCCGTGTTGCGTCGCAGCGTCAGGCACATCGCTTGCTGTAAGTGTCGTATCGCCCGGTTACGGGCACCACCCTGCGGCCCATGAGCCGTCGCATCATGACTCTCACGCTGATTTCCTCCATCGACTCGCGCGGCCCCGCCCGTGTGGCGGGCGCACCGGTGTTGCGGGTGCATGAACCTGCCCGCGGTGCCGATACGCTGAATCGTTTTGCCTATAGCTTGCCCACGCCCTTACGCATGGCTCTGACGCAGCGTCTGGCCATGGCCCGGCGGGCCCACTGGACCGAGCGCCTGTGGCGCGCCGACGCCACGCTCTGGACCGGCGCGGACGAAGGCAACTGGCTGGGCTGGCTGACCTCGCTGCGCCAGCCGCAGCGGCTGACGCGCGAACTCGCCGAGCGCTGCGCGGCGCTTTGCTGCCAGGGCGCCACCGACGCGGTGTTGCTCGGCATGGGCGGCGCGAGCCTCGGTGCCGAGGTGCTGGTCGACATCCTTGGCAAGGCGGCCAAGGGAGTGCGCGTGCACGTGCTGGACTCCACCGACAGCGCCCAGATCCGTACCGTGGCGCAACGCATCGACCTGCGCTGCACGCTCTTCATCGTGGCCAGCAAATCCGGTACGACCATCGAATCGCGCATGCTGGCCGACTACTTCCATGAGCGCCTGTGTGAGGAAATTGGTGAGGCCGAGGCGAGCAAGCGCTTCATCGCGATCACCGACCCCGACACGCCGCTCGAGACGCATGCCCGCGAGAGCGGCTATGCCGCCGTCTTCCAGGGCGAACCCACGGTGGGAGGACGCAATTCCGTCCTTACGCCCTTCGGGCTCGTGACCCTGGCGCTGCTGGGTCATGACCCGGCCGAATTCCTGAAGGCGGCTCGCCCGATGCTGCGCGCCTGCGCGTTGCGCGACCCCGAAACCAACCCGGGCCTGTTTCTGGGCGCATTGATCGGCGAAGCAGCCTTGTGCGGCCGGGACAAGGCCACCATTCTCGCGACGCCCGGCCTCGCGCCGTTCGGCGCCTGGCTGGAGCAACTGTTGGCGGAGTCCACCGGTAAATATGGCCGGGGTGTGATCCCCGTGGATCGCGAGCCGGCGGGCGAGCCCGAGGATTACGGCGAGGATCGTCTCTTTATCGCATTGATCGAGCCGGGCGAGGCGGGGTTGGCAGTGCGCGCTCGCGCGATCCGTCTCGCCGAGGCGGGTCATCCGGTGGTGTTGTTCGAATTGGCCGATCCGATGCGTCTGGGCCAGGAGTTTCTGCGCTGGGAAGTGGCCACGGCCATTGCCGGCGCGATCCTGGGCGTGAATCCGTTCGACCAACCCGACGTGGAAGCCGCCAAGCAACGTGCCCGCGCGCTCACCGAAGCCTGGCGCAAGGACGGCGCGTTGCCGGCCGCCGAGCCCATGCTGCGTGAAGGCCAATTGCGCTTCTATGGCATGCCTACCGGCGCGGAGTCCGCCGCCGAGTTGATGGCCCATCACTTCGTGGGGCTGCGCGGCAGGGGATACGGCGCGGTGCTCGCCTACATCGCGCGCAGCCGTGCAAACGAAGCTCGCCTCGAACAGGTGCGCCGCCTGCTGCGTGACGCGAGCGGCTGCGCCACCGTCGGGGGCTTCGGTCCGCGCTACCTGCACTCGAGTGGCCAGCTGCACAAGGGCGGGCCTGCCGGCGGCGTGTTCATGCTCATCACGGCCGATGCCAAGCCCGAGGTCATCGAGCGCCAGGGTCTGGACTTCGGCGTGATCCAGGCGGCGCAGGCCCAAGGCGACTTCGAGGAGCTGCGGTCGCGTGGCCGCCCGTGCGTACGCGTGCATATCGAAGGCGACCTCCACAGTGGCCTGGCCCAGCTCGCGCATGCGTTGCACGAGGGCCTGTCGCAAACCTGGCATCGGGCCGCGGAAGCGCACGCGTGAGTTTCGGCAGGTAGAAAAGAATCGCGGGACACCGGATCCACCGGTTGTCCCGCGATTTTTTTGCCCGCGTGGATAGCCCCCGGGGGAAGGGAAGCGAGCGTCGCGGGTGCGGTGAGAAGCCCTCCCACCGCCGGGCCGCCCCAAGGTGGGAGAGCCCCCTCGGGGGGCAGCAAGCGAGCGTAGCGAGTGCGGCGTGGGGGCTACACATGCGCCCCGTGGCGGGCGCGCCAGGCGAGCCGGGTTTCGATGATGGCGTACGCCAGGACGGCCACGCCCAGCGGGACGACCGCGTACAGCGCACGATAGGTGAGGGCGGCGCCCAGCACCTGGTAGCCGGGCAGCTGCCCCGCGAATGCCGCCATGAAGATGGCTTCGGTCGTGCCGAGCCCGCCAGGGATGCGGGTCACCAGCGCGGCGAAACTCGTGCACAGCAGCACACCCAGCACGGCGGCATAGTCGGCCTTGCCCTGCATCAGCACCCACATGATGGTGCCCATGATGGTCCACGAGAGCGCGGCGAGCAGCGTCTGCGCGACCGCCATGCGCCCGCCCGGCAGCACGAGATGCTGGCCGAACAGATGGTAGTTGCGCTGGCGTGCCATGGCGCAGCAGCTGATGTAGACCACGCCCAGGATCAGAATCACGACGCCGATGATGCGCAACACGCCGCGGCCGATCTCCCAATCCGCGGGCACCGGCACCGCGCCGCTGGCAAAGACGGCGCCTCCCACGAACGCGTAGCCGATCCAGTTGGTGGCCGCCGAGAACAAGGCCACGCGCGTCGCCACCGATTTGCGCACCCCGAGCTTGGCATAGAGGCGCAGCCGCATACCCAGCCCGCCGACCAGCACGCCGAGATTGAGGTTCATCGCGTAGCTCACCAGCGCCACGCCGGCGACTTGCAGCGAGGGTAGCTTGTGTCGCGTATAGCGCTTGGCGAGGAGGTCCAGGCTCGCATACGCGAGGTAGCCCGCCACCACCAGCCCGCAGGCGATCGAGATGTTGCGGGCCGGAATGTCTCGCATCGCGCGCCAGACCTGTGGCCAGTCGATGCTGCGTGCGACATGGAAGATGAGTCCGCCCACGACCAGCAGCACCAGCACGATAAGAACGCGTTTGATGAGGGGCCAGTGGCCGGACCAGCGCCGCCGCAGGCGATGCAGGGTGTGCGTACGCAGGTGTCTCATGACGGACTCCGAACACGGAAGCGAGCGCTCATGACGCCTCCGAATGGGTGCGAGGGGTGGCGTTGTCGAGGGTGTCGGCGCCCGGCAGGGCCTCGGCCTGTTGGCCCAACGTCTTCAGCCGCGGCTTGTGGGCGGGCAGGCTGCCTGCCCAGGCCGGGAAGCGGCGCAGGAAGTGATAGATCACCACGCCGAACCACAGGCGGCGCAGGCGCCGGGCCGACTGCGACGGCCGCGGGGCCAGCTTGCAGTGGTCGGCGATCAGCGCTTCCAGGCTGGTGCGCAAGGCCTGATTGAGGCCGGTATCGTGCACGACCACGTTGGCCTCGAGATTGAGCGCCAGGCTGAAGGGGTCCAGATTGCTCGAGCCGATCGTGCTCCAGGCGCCATCGACGCAAGCGACCTTGCCGTGCAGTGGCCGTTCACAATATTCGTAGATCTGCACGCCCGAGCGAGCGAGGTAGTCATACAGCATGCTGGCTGCGTATTTCGCGACCGGCATGTCGGGCTCGCCCTGCAGGATCAATCGCACGCGCACGCCCCGGCGCGCTGCCTTGACGAGATCGCGCAGCAGATTGAAGCCCGGAAAGAAGTACGCGTTGGCGATGAGAATGTCTTCGCGCGCCGAGCGGATGCCGGCGCGGTAGTAACGCTCGATGTCGGTGCGATGGGCATCGTTATCGCGCACCACCAGGCGTCCGACGCCGTTCGCGCCGGGAGCCGCCTGGGCGGCGGCACGCCGGCGCCAGCGGCGGCGTTGCCGCGGGCCCAGCGCCGCGCGCGCGTAGTTGGCCAGATCCAGCGCCAGCGGGCCGTCGATGCGCACCGCGTAGTCCTGCTTGGCCTCCGGACCCGACTCGATCAGGTGGTCTTCGGAAAAATTGATGCCGCCGATGAAGGCCACCGTCTCGTCCACCGCCACGATCTTGCGATGCATGCGCCGAAACACATTCGTGCGCATGCCGAGAATGCGCGGCCGCGGATCGAACACGTGCAGCCGGACACCGGCTTCGGTCAACCCTTTGATGAAGGGCTCGGTGAGCTCATCGGAGCCATAGCCATCCACCGTGAGGTCCACCGACACGCCACGCTTGGCGGCGGCAATGAGCGCTTCGCGCAGGGCCTGGCCCACCGGGTCGTCGAACAGGATGAAGGTTTCGACCAGGACCTCGGTGCGCGCCTGGCCGATGGCCTCGATCACGGCCGGGAAATATTCGCCGCCATTGATAAGCAGCTTGAACGTGTTGCCGTCACGCCAGGGCAGATTCATCATAGCGAGATCTCCGCGGCGAGCGGCACGTGGTCCGAGAGCTGTGACCACGGGCGTGAAGCGAGGGGCAGGGCGCGCCAACTGCGTACGTTACGCACATAAATGCGGTCCAGGCGCAGCAGCGGCCAGCGGGCCGGGAATGTGCGCGCCGGCCGGCCATAGCGCGTGGCATACACCTCGGCGGCGCCAATGCGGCGCATGACGCTCTCGGCGCGCAAGCGCCAGTCGTTGAAATCACCCGCCACGAGTACCGGCTCGTCCTCGGGCAGCTCCGACATCAGGCCGCACAGCCGTGCCATCTGGCGCTTGCGCTGCCATTCGCGCAACCCCAGGTGCACACACACGGTATGCACGGGCGCGCCGTTGGCGCCGGCGGCCAGCACGCAGTGCAACAGGCCGCGGGCCTCGTGCGGGCCTTCGCTCACATCGTGATTGTCGTAACGCATGATCGGAAATTTGGAGAGCACGGCATTGCCGTGGTGGCCGTGCGGATAAACGGCGTTGCGCCCGTACGCAAAATCACGCCACAGACTGTCCGCCAGGAATTCGTACTGCGAGGTCGTGGGCCAGTCCGTGTGGCGCGCGGCATGACGCTGATGCTCGCCCAGCACCTCCTGCAGGAACACGACATCGGGTGCGGCCTGCCGCAGGGCCTCGCGCAGTTCGTGCAGCATGAAGCGCCGGTTGAACTGCGTGAATCCCTTGTGCGTGTTGACAGTCAGGACCTTGATCACGCCTTCGGCGCGCGGTGCGTGGGCGGCACCGGTGGCCGGGGTCGATGGGGTCGGTGACTCCCGTGGGGGTGCGGTCATGCGGCGGGCTCCAGAGTGCGAGACGGCAGCCAGAGCAAGCGTCATGCCTGGCGGCCGCTGCACGGGGCGGGCATGCCGCTTGCGAAGCTGCTGGCGCGACCGCACTGTGCGCCGCGTCCCAGGAGACCGATATGCTTCATCTGATTCTGCCCAACGACAGCCTCGCGCCGCACACCCTGCGCATGCACGTGCCGCCGCGTCCCGATCCCATCCCGCCGGGTTCGCCCCCTGGCGACTTGCCCGTCGACCCCGATACCGACGAGCCCGAAGTCGATCTGCCCCCGGGCGAGCCCGAAACGCCGCAAAAGGTGCAATGACCCCACGCATGTCGAAAGGCGGGCCGCTCCGCCCGTCCGCGACAAGGCCGGCAAATGCCGGCCTTTGTTTTGGGCCCTTGCCGGCGTTCACTCAGTGTCCCAGCCCGCCCAGCCAGCGCGCCAGCGCGGCCAGTGCGGCAAGCAGGGCGACGGCAACCAGGCAGAGCGTGGCGGCACCGTGACGTCGCGGCGCTGGACCCTGCGTGGCGCGGGCAGGCGTGACGTGCCGGCCCGACAGGACGTTGGAAGGAGAGGATTTGCGCTGCGGTGCGGTCATGAATTCGGCTTGAAATCGACACGCGACAGGCGCTGCAAGAGCCGTGCCGCCCATGACGAGGGCCCCGACACGCGGAAACCGCAACCGGGCACGACACTTGCGAATGGGTCTTCGGCGGAAAGTACCGCCTGTCAACACTCAGGAGACACACCATGAGTCAGCAGCGTCAGCCCGACCAGCAGAAACCGCAAAACCCCGGCCAGCGTCAGCAGGCCCAGGAAAACATGCGTGACAAGAACGCGCCGCAGCAACCCGGCAATCCTGCCGGCGGCAATAAGAGTGGGCAACAAGACTCGGGCAAGGGCAATCAGCAACGCTGATCGCTAACCCGAGGGGCCGCGCCTGTCCCAGGGTCTGGGCGGCGCGGCCCGTTACTGATAACGGACAAGGAGATCCTAATGGGCACCATACTTTTGATCGTGTTGATCCTGCTCCTCATCGGGGCACTGCCGAGCTGGCCTTATAGCAGCGGCTGGGGCTATGGCCCGAGCGGTCTGCTGGGCGTCGTGGTGGTCGTACTGCTCATTCTGGTCCTCATGGGCCGGCTATAGCCTGGCCTCGACACCGTTTCCCAATAACGCCGCGACGGGCCGCCGCGCCCGCTCGCGCACGCACATGAGAGGGGTAGCCTATGAGCAAGAGCGTTTGGCGTGATTTCGGCCCGTTTCGGGTGCATTGCAAGGTGGTGCGTACGCCCAAGGGCCGGTACGCGATTGAACTCTGCGTGGAAAAGCCGCAGTCCAAGGGCATGCCCAGCGTGTGGCCTTTGCCGCGCAATGTCGTCTTCGACTCCGAGGACGAAGCGATGAACCATGCCAGGCTGGTTCTATCCGGGGTGCTCGACGTCCACCCCATCACGGGCGAACCCCGCTTCGGCCTGCTATGACGAGGCCCGTCCCCGTCTTGTGAGCAGTCGAGGTCTCTGGATACTCCAGAGCGCGGTCCGCAGTGACCCACACCCCGCGGTTTGACGAACGTATATCTTAAGATATATCGTACGATCTATATCGTAAGACATAGGTTCGTCATGCCCGTTCACGCTGCATCCTTTCTACATGCCCGGCGCCCGCCGCGCCCGGCCCCGCGTGCCGCCATGCGTTGCACCCGGGTGCCGGCCGGCGGGCGTGGCCGTTTCGGCTCCGGTGGGTTGAATTCCCGCGCGCCGATACCGGTTGCTCTGGCCGGCCCGGGGGGTCGCGCGGGGCATCCCGGCGCGGGGCACCCCGGCGCGGGGCACCCCGGCGCGGGGCGTCCGGGCGGTGGGCGGCATGGCGGGGGACGCGGTGGCGACGGAGATGAGGGCTGGACTCGCGGGCGAAAGTTTTCGTCCGAAGATCTGCAACTCATGGTGCTCGCGCTGCTGCGTGAGGGCGCCAGCCACGGCTACGAACTCATCAAAGCGCTGGGCGAGCGCAGCCAGGGCTACTACACGCCGAGCCCCGGCATGATCTACCCCACCTTGACCTGGCTCGAAGAGGCCGGCTATGCCACGGCGCAGACCGAGGGCAGCCGCAAACGCTATGCACTCACGCCTCAAGGCCAGATGCACCTCGAGGCACACGAAGCGCGGGTGACACTCTTGCTGGCCAAGCTGGCGCATGTGGGCCGCAAGATGGCCTGGATCCGGCGCGCGATGGAAGCCGGTGAGCCCGAGCTCGACGCCGATGGCGCCGACCGGCAGACCGGCTGGACGCCGGAGTTCGTGGCCGCGCACGTGGCGCTGCGCGAGGTGCTGCTATTGCGCGGGGGCGCCGCCGCGCCCGAGCAGCGCCGCATCGCGGCCATCCTGGCCCGCGCCACACGCGCCATCGAGGCGCCCGGCACCGACGAGGCCGAATGATGGCGTCCCGCCGCGCCTGTACCTGGCCCGCCGCGCGGGCCCTCAGCCTTACGGAATCACATTCATGACTCAACCGACTCCCGCCAAGCCCGCCGACCTCACCGTCGAACGCGTGCGGCACCCGCTCAAGCTGCGCCAGCTCACGGTGCAGCGCGTCCAGCCCCTCACGCCGCACATGGTGCGCGTCACGCTCACCGGCGAGGATCTCGCCGACTTCGTGTCTGCCTCCTTCGACGACCACGTCAAGCTGTTCCTGCCCGAGCCCGGGCAGCCCGCCGTCCTGCCCACGATGAGCGAACAGGGCCTGGCCTTTCCACCCGATGGTCCCAAGCCGGTGATGCGCGATTACACGCCGCGCCGCCACGATGCCGCGCGGCGTGAACTCGACATCGATTTCGTGGTGCACGCGAGTGGTCCCGCCACGACCTGGGCCGCGCAGGCGCGTCCCGGTGACACCCTCGCCATCGGCGGGCCGCGCGGTTCCTTCGTCGTGCCGACGGGCTTCGATTGGCATCTGCTGGTGGGGGATGACAGCGCGCTGCCGGCGATCGCGCGCCGCCTCGAGGAATTGCCCGCCACGACGCAGGCGATCGTGGTGATCGAGGTCATCGACGCGCGCGGCGTGCTGGCACTTGCCAGTCGGGCCGCGACCCGCATCGTGTGGATGCATCGCGATGGCGCCGCCCGCTCGGGGCTGGCGGATGCGGTGGCGGGCCTGACCTTGCCCGCGGGCGAAGGCTATGCGTGGGCAGCGGCCGAATCATCGGCCGCGCGCGAGGTGCGCCGCGTGCTGGTCGAGCAGCACGGCATGGATAAAAAGCGTGTGCGCGCGTCGAGCTACTGGAAGCAGGGTGCCTCGGGCGTGCACGAGACCCACGAGGATTGAGTCATGCCGTCGGCGCTTCGCCGGCATCCACAACGGGCCGCTCGCGCGGCCCGTCGTCGTTTCAGAGGCCGCCCACCGCCCATTCGAGCAAGGCGTTCTGCGCATGCAGGGCGTAGGCGCGCGCCTGCGGGCCGGTGCAGGCCGGGTGGCGCCAGGTGTCGGCATCGCAGGTGTCGGGCGTGGTGTCGGGCACCGCGATGACATCCACGTCCGGACGCAGACTGTCGAGCAGCGCGCCATTGAGCCGGAAGGGCGCCAGCAAAGGCGCGGCGGCATCACGCGGCGCGGGTGCCGTCACGATCAGGTCGGCATCGTGGAGCTCGCCCATGTCGGTGCTGGCGCCAAAGCGCGGGGCGGTGCCCGCCGGCCGAAGCGCCAGCCAGGGGCTGGCGTAGACCTGCACCACGGTGACGGGCAGCAGCGCGGCGGCCTCGATCCAGGATTGCAGGCGGGCGCAGTCGGGCATGACGGCGCAGACCTTGATGCCGTCGAGCCGGCCATTGCGGTGCAAATGCCAGGCCAGATCGCCCAGGACGGATAGCGGCTGGTTGCGCCACGTGCCGGCATTGATGACCGGGCAGGGCGCCGCGGCGGCAAGGGCATGCAAGGTGGGCAGCTGCTGCGCGCCGGTCACGATGATGTCGAACCACGCGCCCAGCGTGGCGCCCGCGTCTTCGGCCTGAGGTGCGTCGCTCCAGTCGGCGGGGACGGGGGCGCATGTGCCACCCATCGCTTGTACGCCCACCTCGAGCGCGGTGTTCTGGCGCCAGTTGCCTGCCGCGGGAAGGGCCACGCGCCGCCCGGCCAGCACCTGAGGCACGCGCCGGGCCTGCCACCAACGCGCCATATCCTGCGCGCCTTCCAGGATCGCCATCAGATCGCGGGTCTCGAGCGCGTCGAGCGCGAGGAAGTCACGTGTGGCGGACGGCAGGGACGTGGGCTGCATATGAATATCCGGTTTTCGAGGATGCGGCATTGTGCCGCATGAATGCTGGCTGTGCGCGGTTCGCACGCGGTTTTGCATGAGGACATTGCGCATCGGTATTTCGTGGCGCATGCGGCGCGATCCTATCCTGCCCGCATGACAACTCGCCATCGAGGTGCGGGCATGAGCAAAGAGATTCACGGCGGCGATGCGGCCGGGCTGGATATCCGGCCGCTGTCGGTGTTCACCGGTGCGGAAATCCACGGGGTGGACCTGCGCCAGCCGCTGGCGCCGGCTACGGTGCGCGGGATCCGGGCCGCGCTGGCGCGCTGGAAGGTGGTGTTCTTTCGCGATCAGCACATCGATCATGCGCAGCATCTGGCGTTCGCCAGCTATTTCGGCCAGCCGACCAGCGCGCATCCGTACGACGCCAACCCGCCCTCGGGCTACCCGCAGATCCGCACCATTTCGTCGGCCTCGACCAGCGGCCGGCGCGGCGAGCGCTGGCATACCGACGTGACCGGTGTCCTGAATCCGCCGGCGGGGTCCATCCTGCGCGCGGGCGATCAGGTGCCTGCCTATGGGGGCGACACCGTCTTCACCAATCTCGTCGCCGCGTACCAGCATCTCTCGCCAGCGCTTCAGGCGCTTGCCGATGGGCTGTGGGCGCGCCATCAGTTCGGCGGCTACAACGGCGACTTCGACAACCAGACGGTGTACGCCCAGCGCGTGCGCGCGGACCCGCGCGTCACCGACCACCCCGTGGTGCGGGTGTTGCCCGACACCGGCGAGCGCGCGCTCTTCGTGAACCCCGGCTTCACGCGCCGCATCCTGGGCTTGTCGGAAGGCGAGTCGCGGCATCTGCTGGACTTGTTCTTCGAGGCCATCACGCTACCGGAATACACCGCGCGGTTTCGCTGGGCGCCCGGCAGCATCGCCTTCTGGGATAACCGCGCCACCGCGCATCAAGGCCCCGGCGACTTTGCCTTTCTCGATGTCGAACGCGTGCTCTATCGCATCACGCTGGCGGGGGACGTGCCCGTGGGCGTGGACGGCCGCGAGTCGGTGGCCGTGGCCGGCACGCCGTTCGAGGCCTACCGGACGCCCGCGGCCGTCTCTCCACCCCAGCCTCAACCCGAATTTGCCTGAAGCAGGAGCAGCAGCATGAACCGCAAGACATTCTTGAGAAGCGGCCTGGGCGTCGTGTTGGCCGTAGCGGCCGGGTTGACCCTGTGGTCGGGTTCGGGCGCCGCGCCCGTGGCAAGCGAGGAGGCGGCGCGTTTCCCGAATCGCCCGGTGAAAATCATCGTACCCGTGTCGGCGGGCGGTAGCGCCGACAAGCTGGCCCGCACGATTGCGCTGCGGCTCGGCGAGAAGTGGCAGCAAAGCGTGGTGGTGGAGAACCAGCCGGGCGCGAGCAGCGCGATCGGCAACGCGGCGGTCGCGCATGCCAAACCGGATGGCTACACGCTGTTGTTGAGCGGCGATTCGCTGTCGCTCAATGCGCTGCAGAGCAGCCGCGCCTACGATCCGCAACGTGACCTGGCGGGCGTGACCAAGGCCGTCACGAATCCACAACTGTTGGTCGTGCGCCCGGGGCTGGGCGTGAAGACCTTCCAGGAGTTCGCCGAACTGGTGCGCAAGCGCCCGGGCGAAGTCACGCTGGCGCTGCCGGGCGGTACCGGCAGTCTGCAGCATCTGGCGGTGGAACTGCTGAACGAGCGCATTGGCGCCAAGACCAACCAGATTCCGTATCCCGGAGGCGGGCCGGCCTCTCTAGATCTGCTGGGCGGGCACGTCGACGCCATGTTGATCACGCTGGCGGCCGCGACGGAGAACGTGCGCACCGGCAAGCTGGTCGCACTCGCCGTCACCACGACTTACCGTTCCAAGGCGCTGCCCGACGTGCCCACGCTGCAGGAGGCCGGCTTGCCCGACTATGAGGTCGAGAGCTGGCAGGGTCTGTCGGCCCCGGCCGGCACCCCGCGTCCGGTGATCGACCGTATCAACCGGGACGTCGTTGCCGTCCTGCGTGAACCCGAGACCGCCACATTGCTGGAGAACCTGGGTTTCACGCTCGCGGCCACGCCGCCTCAGGATGTCGATCGCACCGTGGCCGAGGACATCGCCACTTACCGCCGCGTCCTGGCCAGCGCCGGCGTCGCCCTGAAATGACCTGCCTTCATGGCTCCGTGAGGTCGACCCGGTTCATGTGATGTCTTGCCTGTGACCGGACCCGGTTCCGGTTCACAACGTTTGCCGCCCGCGGGCGCGCTCATGCATCGTCATGGCGCGCCCGCACCCATTTTGTCCGGCGGCGCCGGGCGCCCCAGCCCGACGCCGGCATGGCGCTTGCGCTGCCCCGTGAAACGCAAGCGACCCGACGGCCGGCTCGGCCGGGGGCGGCGTTGTTCGAGGAGTGTAGACATGGCATCCCGTCGCCGCGGCAGCGCCGCCTCCGTTTCTCGCCATACCACGGAGCTGGCACTCGCCACGCCGCAGGTCATGGCGCATCGCCTGACCCGCCTGGCGCTGGCGGGTCATCCCTGGTCGGCCCGCGATCGTAAAGAGTTCACCCTGATGGGAATGGAGAAGGTCGGCGCCTTCGCGCAGGCCTGGCAGGCCATGGCGTGGGCCAGCGCGGTGAGCAGCCAGACGCTCGCCCTGCAGTGGTGGACGGCCTGCTTCGCACCCTGGCTGGGAGCGCGCTCCGCGGGCCAGTTTGCCCGTCAGTGGCAGCAGGCCGGCCTGGGCGTCCTCGGCAAGGGGCTGGCGCCCATACACGCCAAGGCCACGGCGAACGCCCGGCGCCTGGCCGTCACGCCGCTGGTGCCGGCGCGGCGCGCCCGCTGATCGCCCGTCGGCGGCACGTTTTATGCGGGGCTTTGGCTGTCCATGAACGCCGGCTCGCGCCTGTTGCGGGCCTCCCGAGGCGGTTCGGCCGGATTTTCGCCATCACCGCGTCGCGGCGTTCCATCTAGAATCAGGGAAACGTGCTTCTCACGGACTTGCGGATCGAGTCCGGGCACGCTGACCGAGGTCGAGACGGAATCCGATGGCCGCAAGTGTAGATCCCTCGCAAGAAGAGCAGTTCCATGAAGAGGTGCGCCGGCATTTCGGCGTGCTGCCCAACTTCTTTCGCGCATTTCCCGGTGCTTACGATCGCGTCCACCCGCTGTGGTCCTTTGCCCGATCGGCCTACATCGACAATCCGCTGCCTGCCGTATTCAAGGAGCGGCTGTTCGTATACCTCTCCCGGTTTTGCCGCACGCGGTATTGCGTGGTGCGTCACACGGGCTATCTGGCGGGCCTGGGCCATGCCGCGGGCGACCCCCAGGCTCGGCCGCAAAGCCTCGAAGCCATTATGTGGCTACTGCGCCGGCCCGTGCCGGACGCCTCCGCGGCGGAGCGTTCACTGCTGGCCCTGGAGGCTTGCGCCGTACCCGGTCCGCTGCCCGAGCCCGGATCGCACCTGGATACGCAGCTCTACGACGCGCTGACTTTGGTGTTTCTAGCGCCCGAACACGGACGGCGCGCCTGTGCCGCCGTGCGACAGTTGGTCGGAGACGCGCATTTCGAGCCGTTGAACACGCTGCTGGCGTTCATCCGGGCTGCGCATCACTGGAGCGAGACGCATCCGGAGCTCGAGATCGAGCCCGACATGGTGGCATTTCTGGGCCGTCACCGCGAGATCGCGCGCCTGTTGATGAATCCGGACGAGGCGGCCGACGCGAGCGTCAGCATTCAGCTGCGTCGCGCGCAGGACGAGCTCGAGCTCGCCGAGCACGCGCTGCAGGACAGTGAAGACCGTTACATCGGCCTGATCGAGGGTATCGCGCAGGCCATCTGGGAGACCGATCACCTGGGCCGGATCGTGGCCGACAGCCCTACCTGGCGGCGGTACACGGGCCAGACGCTCGATCAATGGCTCAACAACGGCGGCCTCATTGCGATCCATCCCGAAGACCGTGCGCTGGCCGACGGCGCCTGGCGCGAGGCGCTGGCCCATGGAACGAGTCTGGACGCCGAGTTCCGCCTGTGGCATGCGGGCAGCGCGGCCTATCGGTGGACCAATGTGCGCGTGGCGCCGGTGCGCGCCGCCAACGGCACGATCCTGAAGTGGCTGGGCATGAACCTCGATATCGACGAGCGCAAGCAGGCCGAGGCCCGGCTGCGTGAGCGCGAGGCGGATCTCGCCCGGGTGCAGCGCATCGGCGAGGTCGGAGGTGTGGATATCGACGTGGCGGGCGGCATGCGCAGCTGGCGCTCGCCCGAGTATCTGCGGCTGCACGGGCTGCCTCCTCATTCGATCGAAGAGTCGCACGAGCAATGGCTGGCACGCCTGCATCCCGACGACCGGTTGCGGGCACAACGGATTCTTCTCGATGCGCTCTCCGGCAACGCGACGAGTTACGACAACGAATACCGCATCATCCGTCCATCCGACGGCGAGACGCGCTGGATCCACGCACGCGCGGACATCGAGCGCGATGCGCACGGCCAGGCGGTGCGTCTGGTGGGTGCCCACCTCGACGTGACCGAGCAAAAGCGGCTGCAGCAGGCGCTGCACGAACGGGAGGAGCGCCAGCGCATGCAGCTCAAGCTGGCGGATGCGCTGCGCCCGCTGGCGTCGCCGCAGTCGATCCAGCGCGAGGCCGCACGCCAGCTCGGCGAATATCTCGGCGTGGACCGGGCGTTTTACGCCGAGGTGGACCCGGCGGGGTCGGTGACCGTGAACGCCGAGTATCGCGGCGATCTGGCGAGCGCGATTCCCACGCAATTCCGGCTCGATGAGTTCGGGCTCGGGCCGTGCGCCGCTCTGGGCAACGGGAGCACCTTGGCCGTGCGCAATGTGGAGCAGTGGGAGGTCCTGTCGCCACTGGATCTGCCGGCCTACTTGCGCATCGGGGTGGCCGCGCTCATCAAGGTGCCGCTCGTGAAAGAAGGGCGGCTCGTCGCGTTCCTGGGCGTGCATCAGGATGCGCCGCGAGACTGGAGTGAGGGCGACGTGACGCTGCTCGAAGAGGTGGCCGAGCGCACCTGGGCCGCCGTGGAGCGCGCGCGCGCCGAGAGCGCCTTGCGCGAGAGCGAAGAGCGTCTGCGCGGCGCGGTCGAGGTCGGCCAACTGGGGCTCTGGGACTGGAATCTCCTGACCGGGGAGATGCACTGGTCTGACCAGCTGCATCGCATGGAAGGCTATGCGCCGGGCGAAGTCGTGCCGAGCTATGAGGCATGGATGACGCCCATCCATCCCGATGACCGGGGTGCGGCGGAGGCCGCGCTGCGCAACGCGATGGGTTCGCACGGCGACTATGTGCAGGAGTTTCGCGTGATCCATGGCGATGGATCGGTGCATTGGTTGTACGGCCGGGGCCGTTTCTTCTATGACGTGGCGCGTCGGCCGGTGCGCATGATCGGCGCCACGGTCGAGACGACCGAGCGGCGCGATCTCGAAGATCGCCAGCGGGTGCTGGTGGCGGAATTGCAGCATCGCACGCGCAATCTGCTCGCGGTCGTGCGGTCGATGGCCGACAAGACGGTGCGCTCGAGCGTGGACTTGCGCGACTTCAGGCGCCGTTTCGGCGACCGCCTCGATGCCCTGGGGCGGGTGCAGGGGCTGCTGTCACGCCTGAACGACCATGACCGGGTGGCTTTCGATGAGCTGATCCACGAGGAGTTTTCTGCCATCGAGGGGCGTTCGGAGCGCGTGCGGCTCGAGGGTCCGGCCGGCGTGCGGCTGCGGTCCTCGACGGTGCAGATGCTGGCGATGGCGATTCACGAGCTCGCCACCAATGCCGTGAAGTATGGGGCGCTGGGACAGCCACGCGGACGGCTGGCCGTGACCTGGCGCTTCGAACCGCATGGCGAGCAAGGCAAGCCCTGGCTGCACATCGATTGGCACGAGACCGGAGTGGTGATGCCCGCAGCGGATATCGCGCCGCGCGGCTCGGGCCAGGGCAGGGAGCTGGTCGAGCGCGCTTTGCCGTATCAGTTGAACGCGCACACCACGTTCACGCTCGGTGAGGATGGCGTGCGTTGCCTGATTTCGTTACCCGTGTCCAACACGCTGGCGGAGGGCGCCGAGGCGCGCTGACCCGCGGCGTCAGGGGGCAGCGCTGATGATGCGCGCGATGCCGCCCAGCATGGCGGCGGTGTTGTACGGCTTGACGTAGCGCTCGACGTGGGCGAAACGAGGCGGGATCGACGAGCCGTCGTAGCCGGTGGTGAACACGAACGGCACACCGCGCTCGCTGAGCGCGTCGGCCAGCGGAAATACCGCCTGGCCGCCCAGGTTCACATCGAGGATGGCAGCGTCCAGGGCGGGGTCATCGCGCAGCCGCTGCAGGCCCTCGTCGACGTTGCCGATCATGCCGGCCACGATGGCGCCGGCATCTTCGAGCTCGTATTGCAGGAACTCGGCGATCATGTACTCATCTTCGACGATCAATATGCGGCGATCGCGCAGACTCTCTTCTGTCATTTCAGCTCCGACCCCCATCTTTTGAAAAACGCATCGTCGATCGTGGCGCGAGCGCCTCGTGCTGCGGTGAGCATACCGCAGCGGGCGATGGATGGCGCAGCGCCGGCGTGGGAGGACGGCGCTGCCAGGCGCCTGCGGCATGTTTCGTGCCTGGCTCGCGCCGCCGGGTGCGGCGAGAGGGCAAGGCGACGGCTGATGATCGATGCCGGCGCCCCCGCCAGCGCCGGCTTATGCAATAATAAATATCATTATCAACAAGAGTGCCTACCGTGCCGGACCGCGAGCACGCAGCCGGCGCAACGGTTTCGGCTCTCTACAGCGCCCATGGCGGCTGGCTGCAGGGCTGGCTCAACCGGCGGCTGCACGACCATCACCAGGCTGCCGACCTCACCCATGACACGTTTCTCACCTTGCTGGCCCGGCGCCAGCCGGTGTTCGACGTGCGTGAGCCGCGCGCCTTCCTGAGCACGATCGCCCGCGGGCTGCTCGTGGATTTCTGGCGCAGGCGCGACATCGAGCAGGCCTGGGCCGAGACGCTGGCCGCGCGTCCGGAAGAGACCCATCCCTCGCCCGAGGTGCAGTTGCAGGCAATGCAGGCGTTGGTGGAAATCGACCGAGCCTTGCAGCGTCTGGGCGCGCGCGCCCGCGCGGCGTTCCTGATGCACAAGCTGCACGATATGACCCACGCCGCCATCGCGGCTGAGCTGAACGTATCCGAGCGCACCATCCGCGGCGACATCGCGCGCGCCATGCTGTGCTTCCTGCGGGACGCACCGGCGGCCCGGCCCGCGGCCGCGGCAGAGGAGCAGGGCTGATGCGCGCGAGTGCCGCCGCCGAAAACCGCGTCCTCGAAGCCGCCGCGCACTGGTACGCCGTGCTCAGCTCGGACGCGCCGAGCGAACGAGAGCGTGCCGACTGGCGGGCCTGGCTCGATGACGATCCCGCTCACCGCACGGCATGGCAACGGGTGGAGGCGATCAGTGCGGGCTTCGACTCGCTGGCTGCGCAGCCGCTGAGCCGCGAGGCCAGCCTGGCGGGCCTCGAAGCGGCGGCCAGGGGACGGCGCGAGCGCCGCCGCCTGCTGTCCCTGGCGTTGTTCGCGGGGGCGGGCGGGGCCTTGCTTTGGGGTGCCGCGGGCACGCCGGTCGGCCGCCGCACCCTGGCGGCCTGGCGCTCGGACCTGAGCACGCCCGTCGGCGGCACGCAGGATGTCGCCCTGGCCGATGGCACCCGCGTTCGGCTCAACACCGATACGGCGCTGCGCGTCGACTACTCCGGGACACTGCGCCGCCTGGTGTTGCTGCGCGGTGAAATCATGATCGCGACCGCGCATGACGCCTCGCGTGCCTTCGTGGTGGACACCGCCGAAGGACGCTTGCGCGCGCTGGGCACGCGGTTCAATGTGCGCAGCCTGGACGGCGAGACTACGCTGGCGGTGTTCGAAGGGGCCGTGCAGGCTCACTTCGCCGGCGGCGCGCCCGCCGGCTACCGCGTCGATGCCGGCATGCGCGTGCGGGGCGGCGGGCAGGGCACGGCCGTGCCTGTGGCGGCCACGGCGCAAGATCAGAACTGGGTTCATGGCCTGCTGCAGGTCGAGGACGCGCCGCTTGCGCAGGTCCTGGCCGAGCTGGGGCGCTACCGGCGCGGTTATCTGGGCTGCGAAGATGCCCTCGCGTCGATTCCCGTGACGGGCACCTTTCCCCTGCGTGATCCCGACCGCGCGCTGCGCATGCTGGCCGAAGGGCTGTCACTGCGCATCAGTCAGCCCCTGCCGTGGTGGACGCGCCTGCATCGGTCGTGATCCCCCCGTTGTTACAAAATCGTTTGCCGCTTTTCCGCCGCTCATCCGGCCTATAGGCACTCAACACCCTGTAGCGGACGCGTGGCATGCTCAATTTTTCTCGTTTTTCTCCGATATCTCTTTCGCAGCCGGGCCGGTGCGCGGCGCTGACCCTTGCGGCCAGCCTGACCCTGTGCGCCTGGCCGGTGGCGGCGCAAGCCCAGCCGGCGGGCGCCGCGCAGGTGCGGCAGTTCGATATTCCGGCCGGCCCGCTCGCGCAGGTGCTGAACCGATACTCCGCGGAAGCGGGCCTGTTCGTGAGCAGCCACGGCGACCTGACCAACGGGCGCCAGAGCCCCGGCGTACGCGGCAGCTATTCGCCCCAGGCCGGTCTCACGGCGCTGCTGGCCGGGACCGGCCTGCAGGCAGACCGCCTGCCCGACGGCGGCTACGTGCTGCGCCAGGCGCGGCAAGACATCGTCGAGCTCGCACCCATCGGCGTGACCGGCTATCACGAGCGGCCGGATGGCCCCGTGTTCGGCGTGGCGGCCACCCGCAGCGCCACGGGGACCAAGACCGACACACCCATCATCGAGACGCCGCAATCCATATCGGTGGTGAGCGCCGCGCAGATGAACGATCAGAAGCCGCAGACGCTGCAGGAGGCGCTGGGGTACACGCCGGGCGTCATGACGGGCGTCGTGGCCGTGAATTCGATGTTCGAAGACACCATGAGCATCCGGGGCTTCGAGGCCAACCCGCAGACCGGCAGCTACTACCGTGACGGCATGCGCTACATGATCAACCAGTACAACGGCAAGCAGGAGCCGTACGGGCTGGAGCGCATCGAGGTGCTGCGCGGGCCCTCGTCGGTCCTGTACGGCGCCGCCGCGCCAGGCGGCATCATCAACACGGTGACCAAGCGGCCGCCCTCCGAGGCGATGGGCGAGATCAACCTGGACGCCGGCAGCTTCGACCGGCGCCAGATCTCGGCCGATATCGGCGGTCCGATCGACGAGGCGGGGGAGTGGTCGTATCGCGTGACGGGTCTGTTTCGCGAGAGCAAGCAGTTCCTCGACCATAGCAAGGACAACCGCAGCTACTTCGCACCCGCGCTCACGTGGCGCCCCTCTGCCGCCACTTCGGTAACCTTGCTGGCGAACTACCAGCGCAGCGATACGCTCTATCCGCCGGCGGTACCGGTGACGGGTTCGCTCTGGACCAACCCCAATGGTGAGATTCCGCGCCGACGCTTTTTGGGCGAGCCGAGCCACAACACGTTCGATGTGGAGTCGACCTCGGCCGCGCTGCTGATCGAGCATGCGTTCGACGACACGCTGAAGTTCCGCCAGTCGATGCGCTACTACGATGCCGACCTGACCATGCGTTACGTGCTGCTCAGCGGCGACGTGGATCGTGCCACGCAGCGCCGGGTGGCGCGTCAGGCGCGCGGCTTCGACGATCGCACCACGGTACAGACCACCGACACCAACCTCGAGAAAAAATTCCAGACCGGCCCCGTGGCGCATACCGTTCTGGCAGGTTTCGACTACACACGCTCCACCTACAACAGCGATCGGCTGCGCGGCGCGCTGCCGGCCATCGATGTCTACAACCCCGTCTATCAACCTGAAGTGGTGGCGCTGCCGTGGCAGCAGCGCCGCCTGACCGAGCATCGCCTGGGGCTGTATGTGCAGGACCAGCTCAAGATCGCTGACAAGGTGGTGGTGCTGTTGGGGGGCCGGTACGACCGGGCGCGCGCCGAGAACCGCGCGTTGCATGCGCCGGGCAGCGACACGCAGGATCGCGACTCGGCGTTCACGGGGCGTGCGGGCGTGGTGTACCTGGCGGATAACGGCCTCGCGCCGTATGCGAGTTTCAGCCAGTCGTTCGAGCCTACCAGCGGGCGCGATCGCAATGAAGGCAGCTTCGAGCCCAGCCGCGGCACGCAGTACGAGATCGGGCTGCGCTACCAGCCGGCCGGTGAAGACATGATGCTGAGTGCGGCGCTGTTCGACCTCAAGCGCAAGAACGTGCTGACACCGGATCCGTTCGATTCGAGCTTCTCGGTGCAGACCGGCAAGGTGCGCTCGCGCGGTCTCGAACTCGAGGCGCGCGCCCGGGTCACGCCGCAGATCGACGTGATCGCGGCCTATACCTACACCAACGCGAAGGTGATGAAGAGCAATCTGCCGGGCGAGGAGGGCGAGCGCTTCAACACGCCGCGTCATGTGGCTTCGCTGTGGGCCGATGTGAACCTGTCGAAGTGGGTGCTGCAGGGGCTGAAGGCCGGCGCGGGCCTGCGCTACGTGTCCGCGCGCCCGGATCGGCCCTCGCGCGACTGGCTGGGTGGCGCGGGCTACACCCTGGTGGATGCGCGGGTGAGCTACGAGACCGGGCCGTGGACCTACGCCCTGAACGTCACCAACCTCACCGACAAGACCTACATTCCGTCGACTTGCTACAACGGCATGTGCGATTACGGTGAGCCTCGCCGCATCATCGGAACAGTGAGCTACCGCTGGTGAACCCCGTGCGCGGCGCCCTGGTGCGCCTGCATCGCTGGACCGGCCTCGTCCTGGCCGGTTTCCTCGTGGTCGTCGGGCTGACGGGTATTCCGCTAGCCTGGTATGACGACCTCGACCGCGCCACCGCGCCGTTGCTGCATGATGCCGCGGCGCCGGCGCCCGGTGCGGCGCCGCTCGATGCGATGGTGTTGCGCGAACGCGTGCGGCAGGCTTGGCCGCAGGCGCTGCTGCCTGCCACGCCGCTGTCGGTGCCCGCCGAAGGCACCTTGGCCTATCCTGTGTGGGCCAGGACGAGCCAGGGCGGCGTCGTCTTGCACGAGGTGTTCGTCGACCCCTATTCCGGCGAGGTCCGCGGAGACCGGCGCTGGGGCGCTCCGCGCGAAGGCCTGCGCAATCTGATGCCGGTGCTGCATCGCGTCCATGCGGCCTTGATGGTGGAAGGCGTGGGCGAGCTGCTGCTGGGCGTGGTGGCTTTGCTCTGGACGCTGGACGGCTTCGTCGGGGCCTGGTTGACCCTGCCCGCGCGGACTTCGGCACGCCCCGGCGCGCCTGGATGGTGGCGGCGGTGGCGGCCCGCCTGGCAATTGCGCCTGCGGGCGGGCGCGCATAAGCGGAACTTCGATCTGCACCGCGCGGGGGGACTCTGGCTATGGGGCGCACTGACGGCGATGGCCTGGAGCAGCGTGGCGCTGAGCCTGCCCGCGGTGTACGACCCGGTCATGCGGCAGGTGCTGCCGTACCAGGAGGATCCACGGCGGCAGGCGGCGGCGACATCCGCCGCTGCGCTTACCGGCGAGCCGCTGGACGCCGTGGCGGCGCGCACTGTCGGCCGCCGCCTGATGGCCGATCTGGCACGGCGCGAGCGCTTTACCGTGCTCCGTGAGCACTGGCTCGCACTCGACGCGCGGCGCAATCTATATCGCTACACCGTGGTCAGCTCCCGAGATCTGCGCGAGCGCAGTGGCGCGACTTCGGTCTACTTCCGCGCCGACACGGGCGAGGAGGTCGGCAGCTTCCTGCCACGGGGACGCGCGATGGGCGACACCGTCAAACACTGGCTCAGCAGCCTGCACATGGCCGCGATGTGGGGCTGGCCGCTGCGCCTGGCGGTCGCCTTGGTCGGCGTCGTGACGGTGCTGCTGAGCGTGACGGGCGTGTGGCTGTGGGCCAAGCGCCGGCGTGCACAGGCCAGGGCGAATCAGCGTCCGCACCGGTAGCGCGATGCGGCGGCAGCCCGCGGGCTAGGCCCGCCGCCGCCGCGGCGCCTCGTCTTCCACGCCGGGCATCGCCGCGAGCAGCTCGCGCGTGTACGGATGGCGGGGGTCGCGCCAGAGCGCATCGGGCGTCCCCTGGTCGACGATCCGCCCGGCCTGCATCACCATGACGCGATCGCAGAAGTAGCGCACCACCGACAGGTCGTGCGAGATGAAGAGGTAGCTCAAGCCCAATTCGGCCTTCAGATCCGACAGCAGGTTGAGGATCTGCGCCTGTACCGAGACATCCAGCGCCGAAACGGGTTCGTCCAGCACCAGCAGCCGCGGCCGCGCGATCAGGGCGCGCGCGATGCCGATGCGTTGGCGCTGCCCGCCCGAGAACTGATTCGGATAGCGGCGCGCCGCGTCGGCGGGCAGGCCCACCTGGCGCAGGATCTGCTCGGTGCGTGCCGCGCGCTCGTGGCGGTCGCGAATGCCATGCGCTTTCTGGACGGCGCCGAGTATCGTGCCGACGTTATGACGCGGATTGAGCGAGGCGTAGGGATCCTGGAACACCATCTGCACCTGGCGGCGCCAGGGCTTGAGTTCGCGCTCGCGCAGCCGCAGCAGGTCGGTCCGTTCGATCAAGGCCTGGCCGGCGTGCGCCGGCGTCAGGCGCAGCAGCGTGCGCGACAGGGTGGATTTGCCGCAACCGGATTCGCCCACGAGACCCAGCGTTTCGCCGGGCCACAGCTCCAGGTCGACGCCGTCGACGGCCATGACCGGACCGCTGCGTCCGTCGTAACGGGTCTGCAGACCGCGCACGCAGAGCAGCGGCGCGCTGGCCGGGGCGATGGCCGCGGATGCCTTGGCTGGCGGCTGCACCACGTCGAACTGCCGCGGGGTGCCATCGGCATCGCGTTGCACGCGGATCTCGGGCAAGCGTTCGTTGCGCGCGCGGGCATCCACTCGCGTGTGCAGCGAGGCGGCCAACAGTCCGCGTGTGTAAGCGTGCGTGGGGGCGCTGTACAGCCGCTGCACGGGCGCCCGTTCGACCGCCACGCCGTCGTGCATCACAATGACCTGATCGGCACGCTCGCGCACCACGCCCAGGTCGTGTGTGATGAGGAGCAGGCCCATTCCCAGGTCGTGGCGCAGTTCGTCGAGCAGCGCCAGGATCTGCGCCTGCACGGTCACGTCGAGCGCGGTGGTGGGCTCGTCGGCCACCAGCAGGCGCGGCCGGCACGCGATCGCCATGGCGATCATCACGCGCTGGCGCTGGCCACCCGAGAGTTGGTGGGGATAGTCGTGCAGCCGCTGCCCCGCGCGCGGGATGCGCACGCGCTCGAGCAACTCGAGCACGCGCGCGTCGAGCGCGGCGCGGTCGAGGTCTTCGTGGCAGCGGATGGCTTCGGCGATCTGGCTGCCGATGGGGTGCACCGGGTTCAGCGAGGTCATCGGCTCCTGGAAAATCATCGCGATGTCGCGGCCGCGCAGCCGGCGGAACGCGGGCTCGGGCAGCTCGTGCAGATCCCGGCCGTCGAGGCGGATGGATCCCGACACGGCCGCGCCCGGTGCAAGCAGTCGCAACAGGGCCAGCGCGGTGGTGGACTTGCCGCAACCCGACTCGCCGACCAGTGCCAGCGTCTGGCCCGCGGCCAGCCTCAGGTCCAGACCGCGCACGGCGTGATGGACGCCGCCGGGCGTGGCGAAACGCACGTGCAGATCGGCGACATCGAGAAGCGGAGGGGAAACGGTCATTGCGAAAGAGGACTCCGGAACGCCGGGCATCAGCGCGACAGCCTGGGATTGAAAGCGTCGTTGGCCGCGTCGCCGAGCAGATTGAGGGCGAGCACGGTCGCCACGATGGACAGGCCGGGCAGGGCGGCGAGGTACCAGGCCGTGCGCAGCATCTCGCGCGCGTCGCCGATCATGCTGCCCCACGACACGACGTTGGGGTCGCCCAGGCTCATGAACGACAGCGCCGACTCCATCAGGATGGCGTTGGCCACCAGAACCGAGGTGGTCACGATGATGGGCGGCAGGGCGTTGGGCAGGATTTCGGCGAACACGATGCGCAGATGGCCATAGCCCTGGCCGCGCGCCGCCAACACGAACTCGGCGTGGACCAGCGAACGGAACTCCGCCCGGACCAGCCGCGCGACGACCGGCCAGGACGACACGCCGATCGCCAACGCGATCACCGCGACGGACGGCTGGGCGATCGCCACGATCACGATCACGAGCAGGAACGCCGGGATGGTCTGGAACAGCTCGGTGATGCGCACGAGGATGCGGTCGGCCCAGCCGCCGAAATAGCCGGCAGCCGCGCCGACCGACACGCCGATGGTCAGCGACAGCGCCGCGGCAGCGAGGCCCACCAGCAGCGACACGCGCGCGCCATGCGCGAGGCCGGCCGCCACGTCCCGGCCCATGGTGTCGGTGCCCAGCGGATAGGCGGGATCGTCGCCGGGCCAGGCGAGCGGCGTGCTCACCATGTCGAGCGGGTCGTTCGGAAATACCCAGGGTGCCGTCAAGGCAGCGCCCGCCACCAGGGCGAGCAGCAGAAGCCCGGCGAGTGCGGCGGGATTGGCGAGGAAGCGGCCGAGCGCGGTGGCGCGCCAGGCGGCGGGAGGGGGCAGGGCGGTGGTGCTCATGCGTATCCAGGAGAGGCGAGGCCGCGCGTCAGCGCGCCCGCACGCGGGGGTCGAGCGCGGTCTGGGCCAGGTCCACCACGATGTTCGCGATGATCACCAGCAGCGAAGAGAGGATCAGGATGCCCATCAGCACCACGTAGTCGCGCGCCATCACCGACTCGTAGGCAAGACGGCCCAGGCCGGGCCAGCTGAATACCGTCTCGACCACGACGGCCCCGCCCAGCAGCGTGCCGAAGTTCAGGCCCGCGACCGTCAGCACCGGCATGAGCGCATTGCGCAGGATGTGCCGCAGGGTGACGGGCAGGGGCGCCACGCCCTTGGCGCGCGCGGTACGCACGAAGTCCTGGCGGCTGACCTCCAGCATCGAGGCGCGGGTCAGCCGCGCGAAGATCGCCACGTAGAAGCCCGCCAGCGCCAGCGTCGGCAGGACCAGGTGGCGCGCCACGTCCAGCACGTGCGCCAGACCCCGGGCGTCGCCGCCCAGCGTGCCGACACCGCCCGGCGGCAACCAGCCCAGTTGCACGGACAACAGAATGATCGCCATCAGGCCGAGCCAGAAACCCGGCGTCGAGTAAAGCAACAAGGCGGCGAGCGACAGGAGCCGGTCGGGCCAGCGGCCTACGAATGAGGCCATCACCGTGCCCAGCACCAGACCGGCAAGCAGCGCGGTGCCCAGCGCCGTGCTCATCAGCAGCGCCGTGTTGCCGAGGCGGCTGGCGATCAGGTCCACCACGGGCGTGTTGTAGCGGGGGGACAGGCCCAGGTCGAACCGTGCGAGGTGATGCAGGTAGTTGCCCAGCTGCTGCAGCATCGGCAGATCGAGCCCGAAGTGCTTGCGGGTGGCCGCCATGCTGTCGGCCGTGGCCGAGCCCGACTCGGCGGCGATGACGTCGGCGGCGTCGCCGGGAATCGCCTGCATCAGGAAGAAGCTGAGCAGGATCACGCCCGCCACCGTAGGCAGCGCATGCAGCACGGCGCGGCCGGCCGCGCGAGCCAGCGCGGGCAGGCGCGAGGGGCGAGCGGAAAGAGAGGAGTCGGACATCGGGCCAGGCGGACAGCGGAAACAGGAGATGCCCGATCGTAGAAGGGCGCGGTGGCGGCAGCTACGAAGCAAAGCGCATATGCAAAGTCGGAACGCGGGTGGGGGGCGTAGAAGGCGCTGCGGTCGGGCGGTCCCACTTCGCCCGGCCCCGCCTGGGCGGCCCCGCCTCGCCGGCCACGCTCATATCCATAGTTGAAAGCGTTCTTTGTCGCGCCGGCTCGCGGCCCGCACGATGGGCGCACTTTCCGATTTGCCCCAATCGACCTTCGAGGTGATGTACTCATGGCACGACAAGAATTTGGCCGCCGCTCGGCTCCCCATCGCCTGCATCGCCAGGCACGCCGCGTTGCGTTGCGCGCGGGCGCCGCGCTCGGGCTGCTGGTGAGCATGGGCCTGGCGCACGCCGATGCCACGCAAGACAAGATCCGCGAGCGCGGCAAGGTCACGATCGGCGTGCTCGCCAATGGCGGCGTGTTTGGATCGCTGGATCCGTCCACCCAGCAACTGGTGGGCTGGAATCCGGAGCTCGCGCGCAAGCTGGGCGAGGGCCTGGGCGTGCCGGTCGAGCTGGTGCAGGTACAGACGCCCACGCGCGTGCAGTTCCTGATCTCCGGCAAGGTCGACCTGCTGATTGCCTCGATGGAGCTCAACCCCGAGCGCGCCGAGATCCTGGGCTATGCGCCGACGCCGTTCTATCGCGTGGGCGGTGCCGCCGCCACGCGCAAGAACAGCGGCGTGAAGACCTGGGAAGACCTGCGCGGCAAGCCGGTATGCGTGTCGCAGGGCTCGAGCTTCGCCAAGCCGCTCGCCGGGGAGTATGGCGCGGACGTGAAGGGCTACAAGACCTCCTCGGATTCGCTGCTCGCGCTCAAGGGCGGTCTGTGCGTGGCGGCGGTGCACGACTCGACCCTGATCCACCCGTTGCTCAAGAACAACCCGGAATGGGCGGACTTCCATGCGCCGATCACGACGGAGATCCTGCCCGCCAACTCGGTCGTCTGGACCCGCAAGGGCGAGGCCGACACCATCGCCGCGGTCGACAAGGTGATCCGCGAATGGCATCGCACGGGCTGGCTGATCGAGACCGAAAAGCGCCTGGGCATCACGCCGCCGCAGCCCTATCTGCAGGAGCTGCACAACCAGGCCGTGAAAGGCGGCTGAGGGAGGCGGCATGACGCAATCCGTGCTCGAAGGCTGGGTGGCCTTCACCCGTCCGTTGGGGTTGAACTATGCGTTCGTGCTCGATGCGGGCGAGCGCGCGGCCTTCGTGCGCGGTCTGTGGGTGACGCTGCAACTCTGCGTGGCGGCGATTCCGGCCAGTCTGTTGTTCGGCGTGCTGATCGCGGCAGGCCTGACAAGCGGGCGCCGCTGGCTCGCGCGCCCGCTCACCGCTTTTGTCGAAGTGACCCGCAATACGCCCACGCTGGTGCAGCTGTATTGCGCGTTTCTCGTGCTCAACATGCTTATCGCCCAGAAGCTCGAGGGCGGCAACCCGATCACGCCCTTCATGTGGGTCGTGCTGGTGGTGGCGCTGCACAAGGCGGTGTTCCACGCAGAGGCGCTGCGCGCCGGCATCGAGGCCGTGCCGGCGGTGACCCTCGAGGCTGCGCGCTCGCTGGCCTTCTCGCGCGGCGAGATTCTGTGGCGGGTGCAATTGCCGCTTGCGCTGCGCTTCGCGCTCCCGGCGCTCGTCAATAATCTGGTCGATCTGGTGAAGATGACGGCCATCGCGTCGGCCATCGCGGTCGGCGACGTCACCTACGAGTCGATCATGATCTGGTCCCAGCGCGACAACGTGCTGGAGCTGCTGTTACTCATCCTGCTCTATTTCGGCCTTCTGACCTGGCTGGTCAGCGCGGCGGGACGCTGGCTGGAAGGCCGCTTGAGGATGCCCGGCTATGGCCAATGACGCGACCCTGTCCCTGCCGCGCTGGGGCGGCCTCGGCAAGGCGGCCAGCGCGCTGCGCGGCTTCCTGGCCGATCCGTGGGTGATCACATTGCTGCTGATGGCATTGCTGTCGGCCTGGTGGGCCGCCTCGGGCACCACCCCGGCCGCGGTGGAGCGGCTCTGGTACTGGTGGACCGCGCTGTTGCGCGGGCTCGGCATGAACGTGCAGATCAGCCTGCTGGCCATGGCGCTCGGCACGCTGCTGGGGCTGGTGGTCGGTGCGATCTCGCTGTCACCGCTGGCGCCGTTGCGGGCGCTGACGCGGGCCTATGTGCTGGTGTTCCGCAACGCGCCCATTCTCGTGCTCGTGTACTTCACGACCTATGTGTTTCCGTTCGAGGTGTCGGTGGCGCGCTGGGTGCTGCCGTTCCCGGACTGGATCAAAGTGGTGATCGGCCTCGCACTGCCTGCATCGGCCAATGTGGCGGAGATCTTTCGCGGCGCGGTGCAGTCGATTCCGGCGGCACAGTGGGAGGCCGCGCATTCGCTGGGCTTCGCGCGTACGCAGATCTTCCGGATGGTGATCCTGCCCCAGTGCCTGCGCCGGATGCTGCCGCCCTGGATGAACCTCTACGCGAGCATCACGATGAGCACAGCGCTGGCCTCGCTGGTGGGGGTGCACGACCTGGTCGATACCGCCACCGTCGCCAGCAACACGGTCAACCGTACCGATTTCACGATCCTCATTTACTTCACGCTGTTGGCGCTGTTCTTCTCCTACTGCTATCCCATCGCGCGCTTCACGCGCCATCTGGAGCGGCGCCATGCCCGACACTGATACGCTGGTCCGGCTGGCTGACGTCCATCTCGCCTTCGGCGATACCCCCGTGCTCAACGGCATCGACATTACCGTGCGCCAGGGCGAGGCCGTCTCGATCATCGGGCCGTCGGGCTCGGGCAAATCGACCATCCTGCGTTGCATTACCGGCCTGTTGCGCCCGCAACAGGGGGAGATCCGGGTGGGCGGGGTGGACGTGCAGTCGCTGCGCCGCGAACGTGAGCTGATCGCGTTGCGCAAGCGCGTGGGCTTCGTGTTCCAGCAGTACAACCTGTTTCCGCACATGAGCGTGCTCGAGAACCTGGTCGCCGCGCCGATCAAGGTGGGCGGCGTGCCGCGCGCCCAGGCCCAGGCGCGTGCCCGCGAGCTGCTGGCTCGCGTGCGCATGGAACACAAGGCCGATGCCTATCCCGGCGAACTCTCCGGCGGACAACAGCAGCGCGTGGCCATTGCCCGTGCGCTGGCGCTGGCCCCCGAACTCATCCTGTTCGACGAAGTGACGTCGGCGCTCGACCCGGAAATGGTGGGCGAGGTGCTCACCGTGATCCGCGATCTGGTCGACGACGGACTGACCTGCGTGCTGGTCACGCACGAGATGCGCTTTGCGGAGGAAGTGAGCGACACCGTGTACTTCACCGAGGCGGGCCGCATCGTCGAGTCCGGGCCGCCCGGGCAGTTGTTCGGCGAGCCTCGCAGCGAGCGCACCCGCGCCTTTTTGCAGCGCGCGAGCGGCGCCGCCACGCCACGCCGCCGGCCCGATCCCTTTGCCCGCCTGCTCGATTTCAACCCGCGGCATCTGGCGGTGTAGACCTCCCATGCGCCGTCCCACCGCCGCCATGCCCGATACCCCTGAACCCGCCATCACGCCGCGGTTCGTCCGCCGTGCGTACCCCTGAGGAGCCCGCAATGACCCTTTCCGCAACCGCCGCCCAGGCGGCCCCGGCCGTGCGGCCGGCCACGACGGCCGCCGTCGCCCGTACACCGCGGCGCGCCAGCGTGGATGCCGCGCTGAACGATATCCGCCTGATTCTCGCCGCCCAGGCGGTGGCGGGCGAACCCCTCAACCGCGCCACGCTGGCCCAGGTATCACAGCGGCTCGAAGACCTGGCGGCCGAACGCCACCTGTTCCCGGCCGGCGAATTCCCGGCACCCGGGCCGGACGCGAGTGAGTCGTCCACGCGTTACCGCCTGAATCCGGATGACGGTGACGAGGATGTGGCGCTGTATCTGAACGCCATCAATCCGGGCAAGACCACGGTGCCGCACAACCACACCACCTGGGCCGTCATCGTGGCGCTGTCGGGCGCGGAACTCAATCGGGTGTACCGCCGCACCGACGACGGCGCCCGGCCGGATCGTGCCGCGATCGAGCAAGTTCGTGAGGTGGTGGTGCAGCCCGGCCAGGCGATCGCGTTCCTGGCCGACGACATCCACAGCATTCATGTGTTCGACGGGGCGCCCACGCTGCACTTTCATTTGTATGGCCGGCCGCTCGAGACGCTCTCGGGCCGTATCGGCATCCGGCCCGAAACGGGCGAAATCATCAACTACAACGCCAGTCAGATGACGCCGAGCGTGGAGGTAAGGACATGAGCCGCGATCACGATATTCCGGCGCGCGCCGATCTGCGTACGCGACTCATCCATGCCGGCGCCCCGGCATTGAAAGACGGCTCGGGACCGGTCAACGTGCCGATCGTGCGCACGAGTACCGTGCGCTTTGCCGACAGCGCGGCCCAGCACCGGTTGCAGGCGCAACGCGGGGCGGGCGAGCGCGTGGCGACGTATGGCCGCCACGGGCTCGACACCCACGCCGCGCTGGAAGAGGCCATCACCACGCTGGAAGGGGGCTACCGCACGCTGCTGGCGCCTTCGGGCCTGTCGGCCATCACGCTGGTGTTTCTCGCATTGCTCAAGCCCGGTGACCACGTCCTGGTGAGCGACAGCGTGTACGCGCCGGTGCGCAAGGTCGATCGCGTGCTGCTGGCGCAGCAGGGCATCACGGTGGAGTACTTCACGCCGGGCCGCGATGAGCTCGAAGCGCTGCTGCGGCCCCGTACTCGCCTGCTGTATCTCGAATCGCCGGGCTCGCTGCTCTATGAAGTGCTGGACCTGCCTCGATTGGCCGCGCAGGCGCGGGAGCGCGATGTGATCGTGGCCATCGACAACACCTGGGGCGCCGGGCTCTACCATCAGCCGCTCGCGTTGGGCGCTCATATCTCGATCCAGGCCGCCACCAAGTATCTCGCGGGTCATTCCGACGTGATGATGGGATCGGTGACCACCGACAGCGCCGAGTTGTTCGATCGCATCGCGGCCACCCATGACGCACTGGGCCTGGCCGTGGGGCCCGACGACGCCTATCTGACCTTGCGCGGCATCCGCACGCTGGACGTGCGCCTGGCGCGCCACCAGGCCAACGCCACGGAGGTCGCCCAATACCTGGCGCAGCATCCCGACGTCGTGCACGTCTACTATCCGCCGCTGCCGCAGGATCCCGGCCATGCGCTATGGCGGCGTGACTTCAGCGGCGCCAATGGCCTGCTGACCTTCGCCTTCGCACAGATCGACCCGCGCGCGGCCGGCGCGTTTGTCGACGCGCTGCAGTACTTCTCGATCGGTGCCTCGTGGGGCGGCTATGAGAGCCTGGCGCTCGAGGCGGCACCTGAGCGGCTGGGCGAGCATACGGGCTGGCCCGGCGGGCGCAGCGCGGTACGGCTGCATATCGGTCTCGAGCATCCGGCCGACCTCATCGCCGATCTCGATCGGGCATTCACGGCGGTGCGCGAGCGCCTGCGGCTGAGCGCTTGATGCCTCGCGCTGGCGGGTTTTCACGGGGCTGGGGCGGCGGCCGATCGGCCCTGCGCCAGCCTACCTCCGGCTATATGGTTAGACGGCCACGTCCTTAAGTCTCGCGCTCATGTAGACCCGATTACATCCTCTTTGTTTTTCATGGGCCTGCGTGCCTATCATGTGCCTGGTTCAGCAGCAGGAATCCAGGCATGTCCTCCATTTTGTCCATCGAATCCGTACAACTCTCGTTTGTGGCGCGCCAGGCAGGCGCCATCCGCGAGTTCTATCGCCACATCCTCGGCTTGCGCGAGGTGGCCGGCGCGGGCGATGCACGCCTGACGTTCGCGCTGGGCAACGCCACGCTGTCGCTCTCGCCCGTGGCGAGCCTCGCCGCCGGCGTGAAAGCCGACTATCTGGCTTTGCGTACCGATGCCTTCGAGCAAGTGCGCGAGCGGCTGCAGGCCGCCGGCCACCATCCCGTCTGTTCGGTGCCCGACGCGACCGAACGCGTCATGTATGTCAAGGATCCCAGCGGCAATCAACTCGCGCTGCTGGGCTGAGACCGGCCGCCCATACAGACGGAACTCCCCATGAACTTCCAGCAACTGCGCTCCGTGCGCGAAGCGGTGCGCCGCGATTTCAACCTCACCGATGTCTCGGAGAGCCTGCACACCTCGCAGCCGGGCGTGAGCCGCCAGATCCGCGAACTCGAGGAAGAGGTGGGCGTCGATATCTTCATCCGCTCGGGCAAGCGACTCATCGGCCTCACGCCGCCGGGCGAGCTGATCCTGCCGCTGGTGGAGCAGATCCTGCAGGCCGCCGACAACATCCGCCATGCCGGCGCCGAGTATGCCGGCGCCACCACGGGCGTGTTGTCGATCGCGGCCACGCACTCGCAGGCGCGCTATGCGCTGCCCCCGGTCATCAAGGAGTTTCGCGCGCGCTATCCCGAGGTGGTGTTGCACCTGCATCAGGGTTCGCCAAAGCAGGTCTCGGAGATGCTGCTCGAAGGCGAGGCGGATATCGGCGTGGCCACCGAAGCCGTGGCCGACTACTCCGGCCTCGTGAACCTGCCGTGCTACCGCTGGACCCACAGCATCATCGTGCCGCCGCATCATCCGCTGGCGGACACGGTCGCGCCCACGCTGTCGCAGCTCGCCGCCTATCCCATCATCACGTACGGCCATGGGTATACCGGACGTGCCCATATCGACGAGGCCTTTGCGCGCGCCGGCATCACGCCCGACATCGTCATGACGGCCATGGACGCCGATGTGATCAAGACCTATGTCGAATTGGAAATGGGCGTGGGCATCGTGGCATCGGTGGCGTGGGACGCAGACCGTGATACCCGCCTGACGGCCATCGACGCGCGACACCTGTTCGAGATCAACCTGACCCGGCTGGCCGTGCGCCGCGGCGCCTGGCTGCGCGGCTACGCCTATCACTTCATCGAGCTGTTCGTGCCCACGCTCACGCAGGGCATCGTGGAAGCGGCGTTGCGCGGCGAAGAGATCGCGGAGTAGGCAGCGCGGCGGCAGGCTCTGTGCCGCGCTGGTCTATCCGCAAGCCCATCGTAGTGGACACGCTCCCGCAACGGGTGCGGTTTGCGGCCCCCGAGTTGGGGCCGATACGCGGCTTACTTCGGCCGCGGCTGCTTGAGCCCCGCATCCGGCGGCGTTAGCTCGCCCGATCGCAGCCGTGGCACCGCGGCCGCCACGGCCCGGGCCACATTGCGCACCTCTTCCTGCACGGCATGGTCTTCGTCGAGGTCGGCGTGGCTGGTGGCATACGGCTGGTAGTAGCCGATGTAGCGGTCCAGCTTCGCGTAGACGCCCGCCGCGACCAGACCCATCCAGTCCAGCCAGTCCGATAGCGCACGGCGCTGCGACTCGATACCGGCCACGTCGCCATGCACCACCACGCCATAGGCGCGGCCCGCCAGATGCTTGGGATAGTCCCAGCCGTCCACCTCCAGCCGCTTGGCCTTCATCACGTCCTTGCCCGCCGTGGAGGTCGGATCGGGATTGCCGCCATCGGCGCAGACCAGGCGATCGATCATGAGCTTGAGCGGGCTGGGCGATTGATACCAGTACGTGGGTGCGATCAGGATGACGCCGTGCGCCGATACCCACTGTTCGTAGATGCCGTTCATCGCATCGTTGACCTGGCCCAGTGAGTGATGGGGATAGCAGCTACAGGGCCAGTGGCACAGCGGCATGGTGGTCGATGCACAACCCTTGCAGGGGTGAATCTGGTATTGGTACTCGGACACTGTCCGGCTGAGATCCAGGGTCTCGTGCTCGATTCCCGCCGCCTCGAACTCGTGCGCCGCCAGACGCGCGAGCCGCCAGCTCTTCGAGACCTCGCCCGGACAGGTGCCATCGTTGCGCGCGCTACCGATGATCACCAGGACGCGTGACGGCGTGGCCGGGTCGCGCTGCCGCTCGGCGGCGCGGGCCAGCGCATCATGGGCGGTTTTCCAGTCGGCCGACAGGTCGTAGTCGGGGTCGGCGTAGCCCGGGCCGGCCTTCACCGTGATCGGCGCCTTGCGGCTGTCGGCGTAGGCGTCCCAGGCGATCTGCTCCAGCCGGTCGAGTGCCGCCTGCTCCACACGAAACGCGGGATCGTGAAAGCGCTGCAGGAAGCGTTCGCGGAACACCTCCCGCGTGAGTTTGCCCGTGTACTGGCCGGTGCGGATGTCGAGCCGGGAAGGCGCCATGAGGATCTCCGAGTGCGCTGTGTGCGCGCCCGTTGCGCAAGCGCCGTGCCCGGGCGGGGCGGGCCTGGGTTTGGCCGCATGCCCGGCCCACGATGCCTGTCATGCCGATGTCAAAGGCTGCGCCGTCCCCGGGCGGGAACGGCCGCGGCCCGGCGTCGCGCTTTCAAAGCGTCAGCGCTTGGCGGGTGGATCCAGATAAACGTCCGCCAGGTTCGATTCCACGCCATCGGCCGTGAGCGAGTGATCGTGCACACGCTGGTTGGCGATGGTGATGAACTCCGGTTGATAGAGATTCAGGTCGGGCACCTCGCGCGCGACGATCTGCTGGAATTCCTTGAAGAGCGCCACCCGGCGCGCCGGATCGTTCTCCACGGCGGCGGCCTCGAGCAGCTCATCGACCTTGGGGTTGTTGTAGTGGGTGCCATTCGAGAACGGCACGCCCTTGATGTAGTTCTTCGACCAATACAGGCGCTGCACGCCCACCGTCGGGTCGAACAGGTTGCTCGCGCCGTTGGTGGTGAAGGCGAAGTCGCGATCGGTGTAGACGCGCTTGATGAAGGCCGAGGCGTCCTGCGCGCGTACGTTGACCGAAATGCCGACACGCGCCAGCGTGGTGCGCAGGTAGTCGGCCAGTCGGGCGCCGTCCGCGCCGATCGGATTGAAATCGAGCGGCACCGCGAAGCGCACGTTGTTCGCGCCGCGCGGATAGCCGGCCTCGTCGAGCAGGGCATTGGCGCGCTTGAGGTCATAAGGATACGGCGTGGGCGCCGGGTCGTTGTATTGCTTGAGGCCGGGCGCGATGGGCGAGTAGGCCACCTGGCCCACGCCGTAGTTCACCACCTTCAGGATCACGTTGCGGTCGATCGCGTGCGCGACGGCCTGCCGCACCTTCTCGTTCTTGAAGTAGGGATTGTCGAGGTTGAACTCGAGCCGCGTCACGTTGAACGAGTAGCTGTTGCCCTTGGTCTCGAAGCGCAGCGTCGGCACTTTGCGCAGGCGCTCTAGATCGGCCAGCGGCACCGGCGTGCGATAGCCCAGATCCACCGTGCCGGTTTCGAAGGCGATGGCGGCGGCGGCCGGGTCGGCCACGATGCGCACGATCAGCCTATCCACATAGGGCTTGGGCTTGTCCCAATAGTCGGGGTTGCGCTCGTACACGATATGGCTGCCGCGCACCCACTCCTTGAACTTGAACGGCCCCGTGCCGATCGGCGCGGCCGTCGCGGGATGGGTGAGAGGATCGGTGCCTTCGTACACATGCTTGGGCACGATCGGGGTTTCGGTCGCGACGAAGGCGCGGATCAGGTACGGCGCCGGCTTGGAGAGGCGCAGCACGACCGTGTGGTCGTCGGGCGTATCGATGGCCGTGACGTTGGCGAAGGTGTTGCGCCCGCGTGGATGGATCTTCTTCAGCAGGTTGAGCGAATACGCCACATCGGCGGCCGTGAAGGGCTTGCCGTCGTGCCACTTCACGCCCTGGCGCAGGGTGAAGGTGTACACGGTGCCATCCGGGCTGATAGTCCAGGCGGTGGCGAGTTGCGGTTGGGGGGTAAGGTCGTAGTCGTACTTGAGCAAACCTTCGGTAACCTTCGCGCTTACGCTCAGGATCGGCGTGGCGACGTTGCCGACGGTGACCAGCGCGGTCGGCTCCGAAGGCAGCAGCAAGGTAAGCGTGCCGCCCTGGGGCTTGGCGGCGGCCTGCGCCAGTGCCTCGCCGGGCAGGGCCAGCGGCGAGAAGAGCGCCGCGAGGAGTGCGGCTTGCAAAAGGGTACGGCGGTTCAGTGCCATGGTGAGCGGTTTGAAGGTCTGCGGGATCGGAGGAGTGGGCGGCGCGCGGCCTCGAGGGCGCACGCCGCGCGTATCAGGTTTGTTGTGCGCTCAACGGTTTTCGGAGGCAGCGCCGACCGGGTGGGCCGTGACCAGGCCCAGGCGCAGGTCCGTCTGTAGCGCGGCCGGATCCCGGCGGGCGGGATCGCCGAGTCCGCCGCCGCCTGGCGTATGCACGACCAGCGTGTCACCCGCGGGGATCAGCTGGCGGCCCTTGGCGCGCAGCGTCGTGCCCGAGCGCAAGGCCAGCTGGCCGGGAGCGCCATCGTGGCCGCCGAGCGCACCGCGCGCGGGATGGACGACACGATCGAACGCGGCGGCAAGAATCATCGCGGCACCAGGATCCGCGTGACGCACGGCGATGGTCTGGCCCAGGCCGCCGCGCTGAGCGCCCGCGCCACCGGAGTCGGCGCGATACTCCTTGCGTTCGAACACCAGCGGGTTGGCCGCCTCGAGGATCTCGATCGACACGTTGCGCACGCCGCTCGGATACGAGGTGACCGAAAGTCCATCCTTGCCGGGCCGTGCACCCGTGCCGCCCGTGGAAAAGCTCACGGCATTGAAGCGCCGGCCTGCAATGAGCGCGGCGTTCTGTTCGGCGCTGGCGCCGGCCAGCGGCTCGCCGCCCACCAGGTGCAGATTCCAGAGCGAGGAGCTGCCTTCCGCGGGCACCTGGTCGGGCCGGGCCTGGCGCAGCGCGCCGAAGACCACATCGGGCAGCATCTGGCCAATGATGTGGCGCGCCGTGACCGCGGCGGGGAAACGCGCGTTCAGGATCGAGCCCTCGGGCGCGCTGACCTGCACGACCGACAGCGAGCCGGCATTGTTCGGCACGTCCGCGCCGATCAGGCAGCGGATGCCGAACGAGGTGTAGGCATCCGTGTAGGCCTTGACCACATTGATGCCGCGCGCCACTTGGGGTGAGCTGCCATCGAAGTCGACCAGGATGCGGCCGGGCTCGACGGTGACGCGGGCGGCGAGTTCGATCGGCGCGTCGTAGCCGTCGATGGTCAGCCGGTTGGTCCAGCTGCCCTGCGGCCATGCGGCGATCGCATGCAGCATCGCCAACCGCGACTGTTCGATGATCGTGTTGCCCAGGGCGTTCAGGTCGTCGAGGTGGAACTCGCGCAGCAGATCCTTGAGCCGACGACCGCCCACCTCATTGCAGGCCACCAGCGCATAGAGATCGCCTTCCACCTGCTCGGGCTCGCGCACATTGGCGCGGATGATGGCCAGCACGCCGGGGTCGGGCTTGTGGGCATGGAAGAGTTTGAGGATCGGCAGGAACAAACCCTCGTGATAGACCTCCAGGCCGTCGGCACTGCTGCCGATGCCGCCGATGTCGATGACGTGCAGCGTGGAGGCGAATAGCGCGACCAGACGCCCGTCATGAAACACCGGCGAGACCATCGTCATATCGAACAGGTGGCCAGTGCCTTTCCAGGGGTCGTTGGTGAGCAGCACGTCACCGTCCTGCAGCGACTCGGCGGGAAACACATCGAGGAAGTGCTTGACCGACTCGGCCATGGCATTGACGTGGCCGGGCGTGCCGGTGACCGCCTGGGCGATCATGCGGCCGTCCGGCAGAAACACGCCGGCCGACAGGTCGCCCGCCTCTCGCGTGGCGGTACCGAAGGCGGAGCGGATCAGGACCTGTGCCTGCTCTTCGACGACGGAGAGCAGGCGGTTCCAGGCCAGTTGATGGCGGATGCGCGAAAGCGCGGAGGCGGCGCGGGCCTGGTTGGCCGCGCCGGCGGCGGAGGAAGTGGCGCTCATGCCGTGGTCTCCAGGGCGGTGGAAGGCGTGGCGGGCACGCGCTGTTGATCGTGCAGCACCAGGGATCCTTGCGGGCTGCGGTGGGCGACGAAGCCGTCGGGCACGTGGGTCGTGGTTTCATCCTCGACGACCAGGGCCGGGCCCGCGACGATCTGGCCCGGGGCGAGCGCCTCGCGCTCGTAGACCGGCACGTCGCGCCAGCGTGCGCCCTCGAAGTCATAGAGGGTGCGCTGGCCCGTGGGCGAGGCGGGCTGGCGGCCGGCCGCGTCGATCACGTCGGCGGCGATCACGCGGCGCGTGCCGGCTTGCGCCGCGACCGACCAGCTCACGGTCTCGGCCGCGACATGCGGCAGGCTGCGCCCGTAGATCTGGGCATAGCGCTGGGCGAAGTGTTGATCGAGTACACGCACCGCGCTGGCGTCGAACGGCCCGGGCGGCAGATCGATGGCGATCTCATGACCCTGGCCGGCGTAGCGCATATAGACCTGGCGCTTGAGCGTGATCGGCTCGTCGGGAGCAGCGCGCCGCACCACGCTCTGCACCTGGTCGGCCAGCGTGTCGAGCAGCGCGCCGGCCTGCGCGAGATCGATGCGATCGAGCCGCTGGTGCAGGCTGCGTACCGCCTGATATGCGATCGGCGCCCACAGAAAGCCGACGGCGGAACCCACGCCGGCCGATTGCGGCACGATCACGGTCGCGATACCGAGCTTGCGGGCGAGCAGGGCGGCATGCAACGGGGCGGCGCCGCCGAAGGCGATCAGGGTGTGCTCCTCGGCGGACTTGCCCAGCTCGGAGGCGTGCACACGTGCCGCATTGGCCATGTTTTCGGTCACGACCTCGAGCACGGCGTGGGCCGCTTCCGGGTCGGTGAGCTTGCCGGGCCGGGCCAGGTGCGCCTGGACGGCGAGGCGTGCGAGGTCGGGATCCAGCGTGACTTTGCCCACCGCGAAACGCTCGGGTGTGATGGTGCCAAGTACCGCGTGCGCGTCGGTCACGGTGGCGTGCTGGCCGCCCAGGCCATAGGCGGCCGGTCCGGGCGTGGAGCCGGCGCTGTCCGGGCCGACCTGGATCACGCCCAGGTGGTTGATGCGGGCGATGGAGCCACCGCCCGCACCGATCTCGATCATCTCGATCACGGGGATGCGGATGGGCAGGCCCGAGCCCTTCAGATGCCGATGCATGCGGCCGAATTCGAAGCTGCGGCTGATCTGCGGCTGATAGTCGTCGATGTAGCAGATCTTGGCGGTGGTGCCGCCCATATCGAAGGACAGGGCACGCGCCGCGCCGACCTGCTCCGCGATGTGCTGGGCCAGGATCGCGCCGCCCGCCGGTCCCGATTCCACGAGGCGAACCGGCTCCTCCACGCCCGTCTGCAGCGTGGCGATGGCACCGCCCGAGGTCATCAGGAAGGGCTCGGCACGCAGGCCGCGCTCACGCGCGGCGTCCTGGAATCGGCGCAGATAACCCGACACCTGCGGCTGTACATAGGCGTTGGCGCACACGGTGGACAGGCGGGGGTATTCGCGGATCTCGGCGCAGACATCGGAGGAGAGGGAGATCCACAGATCCGGGGCTTCCTCGCGCAGCAGCTCGCGGACGCGGCGCTCGTGCGCCGGGTACGCATAGCTGTGCAGCAGGCAGACCGCCACGCTTTCGATGCCGTCGGCGAGCAGCCGGCGCGCCAGGGCCCGGACCTCGCTCTCGTCCAGCGGTGCCAGTACCTGGCCTTGGGCATCGACGCGTTCGGTCACGCCATGGCGCCAGTCGCGCGGCACCAGCGGTTGCGGCTTGTCGAGAAAAATATCGTATTGGGCGTAGCGGTCTTCGAGACCGATCTCGACCAGGTCGCGAAAGCCGGCCGTGGTGATGAGGGCGGTGCGGGCGCCTTTGCGCTCGATCAGCGCGTTGGTGGCGAGCGTGGTGCCGAGCACGAGGCGGTCGACGGCGGGCCAGCCCAGACCGGCGGCCTGGAGCAGCTCGCCGATTCCGGCCAGCACGGCCTGTTCCGGCGCGGCGGGCGTGGTCAGTAGCTTGACGGAGCGGCGCAATTCGCCTTGCTCCAGCACGATATCGGTAAAGGTGCCGCCGACGTCGACGGCCACCCTGACGGCGGCGCGCCGCGCGGCGGGCGCGGATGATTGAGCGGACATGGGGACGGGCCCTGTGGCGGATGAGTCGAACGAAGCCGTGCGGTGCACGGCGTCGAGGAGCTGAAGGCCACGATGCTAGGGAGCCCGAGGGGGCGCGCGGAACGACGTTTTTCGTATGTCCTTATGCGCCGCGGCGCCTGGCCCACGCGCATATGGATACTCGGTTTTCTGCGTTGCGGGCGCGCGCCACGGGGCCGTAGTCTGGCGTCATCCTGGCCGGGCATCGCGCCCCGGACCCCGACGACACCACGGAACCGCCATGACTACGTTGCCGCCCACCGCCGAGCTTTCTGTCCAGACCACGCGTTCGCGCGCCGTCGCCGCATTCATTGCCGATGTGCGCGCCGTGTTGCCCGACCCGGCGCGGGCCACGCCGGCACAGCTGGATGCGGCAGCCGCCCTGTTGCGTGGCCTGGCCGCGCGCGCCGAGCTGTTTGCGGCCGACGCGTTCGCGCTGCAACCGGGCCGTCCCGCCTCGATCTACCGTCTGGCCGAAGACACCGACGGGGCCTACGCCCTGTATCTATCGCTGGGCGAAGCCGGCAAGGCGCAACCGCCGCACGACCATACCACCTGGGCCATCATCGCCGGCGTGCGGGGCGACGAGCGCAACGAGGTCTACGCTCGCGCTCCGGGCGCGGTTCCCGGAGAGGAAGCGCTGACGCACATAAGGCGTGTGGACGTGGGCGCGGGCGCCTCCATCGTGCTGCAGCCCGACGACGTGCACACCATCGAACTGATCGGGGATGCCGCGGGCGCGCACCTGCATTTCTACGGTCTGGCGCTCGACCGCCTGCCGGGCCGCGTGGTGTTCGACAGCACGGCGGGGGGCGCCTCGCGTACGTTCGGTCCCCCGGCGGCCATCTTTCATGCGCGGGTGGACGCGGCCGAGCTCGAGCGCGCGTTGCGTGCCACGGGCGAGATCGCGCTGCTGGACGTGCGGGAAGCCGGCCGCTACGCCGAACGCCATATCCTGGAGGCGGCCAACGCACCGCTGTGGCGCCTGGAGCAACGCATCGATCGCCTGGTGCCGCGGCGCGGCACCCGGATCGTGCTGGTCGACGAAGACGAAACGATCGCCCACGAGGCGGCCGGCAAGCTGACCCGTCTGGGCTACACGGACGTGGCCGTGCTGGCGGGCGGGACGCGCGCCTGGGAAGCCGCCGGCCGCGAAGTGTTCTGGGGTACGAATGTGCCCAGCAAGGCTTTTGGCGAAGTGATCGAACACGAGAAGCACACGCCCTGGATCGACGTGGACGAACTGGCGGCTCGGGTCTCGGCCGGCGAGAACATCGTCGTGGTCGACAGCCGCACCACGGAAGAATTCCACAATTTCACACTGCCGTTTTCGCACAGCCTGCCGGGCGCCGAACTGGTCTATCGCATCGGCGAGCTGGCGCCGGATCCCGACACCTTCGTGGTGGTGAATTGCGCCGGGCGTACGCGCTCGATCGTGGGCGCACAGACGCTGATCGATGCGGGCATTCCCAACCAGGTCGCGTCGCTGAAGAACGGCACGATGGAATGGCTGCTGTCGGGACGCGAGCTGGCCTATGGCCGCCACGCTGCCTTGCCCGAACCCGCGCCGGAGCACCTGGCTCAGGCGCGCGAGCGCGCCCGCGCCGTGGCTGTGCGGGCGGGGGTGGAGACCATCGACGCCACCCGTCTTGCCGCTTTCGAGGCCGAGGCGGCGGCGGGCGAGCGCAGTCTGTACCGTTTCGACGTCCGGACCCGCGAGGAATATGAAGCCGGCCATCTGCCGGGCTGGCGCTGGGCGCCGGGCGGCCAGCTCGTGCAAGCCACCGACGAGTATGTCGGTACGCGCCGTTCGCGCGTGGTGCTGGCAGATCACGACGGCGTGCGGGCATTGACCACCGCGGCCTGGCTCAAGCAGTTGGGCGCGGTCGAGGTCTATCTTTATGCGGCACCGCTCGCACCGGCCGCGGCTGCAGCGGGCAAGCCGGCCGTGCCGGTGGCGCTCGAGACCGGCGCCGAGCGCGTGCGGGTATTGCGTCATCGTGAGGCCGCGCCCACGGTGCGCCCTCAGGTGCTGCACGTCTGGCAGGATGCCGGCGATACACAGGTCTACGACGTGGACCGCCGCCAGCTCTATGAGCGCGGTCATGTGCGGGGCGCGCGCTTTGCGGCGCCCGACCGCCTGCCGGCCTTGCTGACGGAGCAGGCCGCGCGCCGCGTGGTTATCGTGTCCGAGGATGGTGTGCTCGCGCAGCTGGTCGCGGCGGAGCTGCAATGGCGGTTGCGGCGCGATGACAGCGCGCCGACCCTTTACGCGCTGGCCGGAGGCACCCGCGCCTGGCAGGCGCAGGGCCTGCCGCTGGACACGGGGCCCGCCGGCGTGTTGACGGGCGACGACGACCAGGACATCAGTCCCTACCACCTCGATGACATCGCGGCGCGCAACGCGGGCTTCCAGGCCTATCTGGACTGGGAGCTGGGCCTGGTGGCCCAGCTCGAGCGCGCGGGCGCGCAAGACATCCGCCTGATCGGGGCCGCCCCATGACAGCGCCACGCGCGCAAGCCGCGTTGACGACGCGCGCCGTCGGCCTGTGGGCCGCCTTGCGGCGGCGGTTGCGCCGCCTGAAACGCCGCGAATGGGTCAAGTGGGCCCGCCAGCCGGTGTCGTGCTGGGCCGCGGTGCCGTTTGCGGTGGGAAGTCCGGGGCGCGCTAGTCCGGGGCGCGGCAGCCCGGGGGCGGCCTTGGGGGACCGTGCCCTGGTTGGCCGCGGGGCGGCCACCCGCGTGCGGCCTCGCGGCGAACGCCCGCGTTCGGCCACCGATACGTGCAACGCCACGCTTTCCGGGGGCGACGCGTGCCTGCGCCGTCCTGCCTGCACTGCCGTCTGATCCGGGCGGCACGCGGCGGCCGGCAGGCCGGGTGGACGAGACCCGCGCAACCACGCCCTCGCACCGATCATCCCGCCCTGTGCCAATCCGGCGCAGGGCATGCACTTCACCACACGCTCATCCGCTACAGGAGTCATGCATGGCCATTCAATCCATCAACGCCCGCAACCAGTTCCGCGGCAAGATCCGCGAGATCGTGCTGGGCTCCGTCGTGTCCGAAGTGGACATCGATACGCCCGCCGGTATCGTGACCTCGGTCATCACGACGCGCTCGGTCAAGGAGCTGGACCTGCAGGTCGGCACCGAAGTACTGGCCTTCGTGAAGGCGACGGAGGTGTCGGTGGCCAAACTCTGACGCGAAACGCGCCGGACCCGGCGCGGCTTCAGCCGCCGCGAGCCAGCGCGCCGAGGACGCCGATGAGCGTGGCGGCATCGCGCTCGCCGTCGTAGCGCGTGCCGTTGACGAAAAGCGTGGGCGTGCCGTTGACGCCGCTGCGGATCCCGCCCTGGAAGTCGCGCTGGATCCGCGCATCGTGCGTTCCTGCGAACGCCTCATCGAGGGTGGCCGGCGATAGACCGAGGGTGCGGCCGTAGGCGAGCAGGTCGGGCAGGCGCAAGGCCTGCTGATGCTCATACAGCATGTCGTGCGCTTCCCAGAACTTGCCCTCGCCGGCCGCGGCCTCGGCGAATTCGGCCGCCATGACCGCCTGCGGATGCAGCTCGGAAATCGGAAAGTTGCGGAACACGAAGCGCAGCTGATCCCCGAGTGCGCGTTGGACCTCCTTGATGATCGGATAGGCCTGGCCGCAGTACGGGCACTCGTAATCGCCATATTCCACCAGCGTGACGGGCGCACCTGCCGGCCCTTGCGCGTGGTCCTGGGCATCGACGGGATAGATTAGACGGCTCATGGCTGGACTCCGGAAACAGATTTTGGACGCGCGGCGCCGAGGGCGGCGAGCGGCGTCTGGGCGGGGAGGCCGGGCGCCGGGCGGGCAACGCCCAGCGCGTCCAACGCCTCGAAGATCCCGTCGGCGCCCGGGTTGATCCCGAGCGGCGACACGTAACTCCACCGGATCACGCCGTGTGCATCGATCACGAACAGCGCCCGCTCGCAGATGCCATCGGCCTCGCGATACACGCCATAGCTGCGCGCCACGGCGCCCTTGGGCTCGAAGTCGGCCAGCAGCGGAAAGTGCAAATGCCGGTCGGCGGAAAACGCGGCGTGGCACCACACGCCATCCACCGAAATGCCCACGAGCTGGGCGCCGGCCCGATGGAACTCCGGCAACACTTCGTTGTAGAAGGCCATCTGGTCGCCGCATACGGGGCTCCAGTCGGCCGGGTAGAAGGCCAGAATCAGCGGGCGGCCGAGCAGCTCATCCAGCGACACCCGTTGATCGGGCGTGGCCGGCAGCGTGAAAGGGGGCGCGGCGGTGCCCGCGGGCAGGGCCGTGCCGGGTTGCACATGCGACATGACGGACTCCAATGGGTGCGGACGGACTCAGCGCGGTGCGCGGGTCGACTCGAACAGGAACCAGCTGCGGCGCTCGGCCTCGTCGATCCAGTTTTCGATCAGGCTGGCCGTGGCGACGTCGTTGTGGGCGTCGCACACCGCATGGGTGGCACGCAGGAAGCCGGTGAGCTGGCGGTTATCGTCGGCGAGCTCGGCCAGCATGTCCTGCGGGGTGACATACTCGGCGTCGTTGTCGAGCAGGCGCTGGATGCGGTGAATATGGCCGATGGAGCGCAGCGTGGTGCCGCCGACCTTGCGTGCGCGTTCGGCGATCGCATCCGTGGTGGCGTAGATCTCGTCGCCCTGTTCGTCGAGCAGCAGGTGGTAGTCGCGGAAGTGCGGGCCCGACATGTGCCAGTGGAAGTTCTTGGTCTTCAGATACAGCGCGAACACATCGGCCAGCAAGGTGGTGAGGGCGGCCGCGATATCGGTCGAGGCGTCGGCGCCCAGGTCGGTCGGGGTGCGCAGCGGGGCGCGCAGGCTGGCGGGAAGCGTGAGGTCGGTCATGACAAGCTCCATGCGGGTGGATGAGAGGTGGCGGGCGCCGCGGATGCCGCGCCGGCCGGACCGGGCGGCGTTGTGGCGTCGTCCGATGGAAAACAGAATATCGGCGCCGGCCCGCCGCATGAATCGGCTCATCGTTTTTCGCACTCATACTTTGGTTTAGGCCACCGTATGCTCGGGTGCGAGTGCGCGGCCTGTGCCGATGGCTGATAATGAGCGCGCCCGGGCCCGTCACGGCGGCCCGCCTCACGGAGGTGCCTTCTTGTCCACGCCGCCTGTGCGGGCATCACGCCCGACACCGATTCTCGGTGCACTCGCCACCGACAGCGCCGAGCCCGGCGCGCCACCCGTCGCCTGGCGCGTCGGGGCCGCGCTCCTGGCGCTGGGCATTTTCGTCGTCGACACCTTCACGACCGTCGAAGGCGCGGTCGCGGTGCTGTATGTGCTGGTGGTGCTGATGGCCGCCCGGACCGGCTACCGGCGCGACATCTGGATCGCCACGCTGGGCACGCTGGCGCTCACGCTGGTGGCCTATGTGGATTCGCATGGTCTGCATCACGCCGGCGCGCCGACCGTGCGCGGCTTCGTCAGCCTTGCCGCCATCGCGATCGCGGGCGTGCTGGCGCTGCAGAACCAGCGGGCCACCCGCCGTCTTGCCGCCCAGGCACGCTTGCTCGATCTGTCGCACGACATGATCTTTGTGCGAGACCGCCATGGCGTGATCACGTTCTGGAACCGCACGGCCGAAGATGTCTACGGCTGGCCGGCGCGCGAGGCGATCGGCAAGGTGGCCGACGAACTGCTCCAGACGCGCTACGCGGAGCAGCGCGCCGCCATCGAGGTCGAGCTCATGCAGACGGGCCGCTGGGACGGTACCTTGCGCCAGGTGACGCGCTCGGGTGCGATGCTGTCGCTGGCGAGCCGCTGGGTCGTGCAGCACGACATCCGCGGACGGCCGCTGGCCGTGATGGAAACGCATACCGACGTGACCGATCGGGAGGCGGCACATGCGGCGCTGGTGGCCAGCGAGCGGCGCTATCGGCGCATGTTCGATGCAAGCCGCATCGGCGTGGTCCAGGAAGACTGGGCCGCGGTGCCCGCCGAACTGGCCCGGCTCGCGCCCGATGCCGACGCCCTGGCGCGGCACTTCGCGCTTCATCCCGAAGACGTGCAGCGGATCCGCCGATGCGTGCGCATCGATGACGTCAATCCGGCTTTCGAAGCCATGATCGGACGCGAGGAACACAGCGCGCCCGATAGCGTCGACGACGTGCTGAGCCCGGGCGACCGCACGTTCGCCGACGCGCTGGTCGCCTTCGCGCGCGGCGAGCCGTTCCACGAAGGCGAGACGGACATGATGCGCGCGGATGGCAGCCTGGTGCCGGTGCTTTTCACCATTACGTATCCGGCCGCGGACGATCCCCAGGGCTGCGTGCTGGTGTTCGTGGTGGACAACACGGAGCGCAAGCAGGCGCACGATGCGCTGCTGCAGGCGCAGGCCGACATCGCCCACGCGGCGCGCGTGGCGACGCTGGGCGAGCTCACCGCCTCGATCGCCCACGAGGTCAACCAGCCCCTGATGGCGGTGGCCACCAGCAGCGACGCCGGCATGCGCTGGCTGCGCCGGGATCCGCCCGACCTGCATGAGGTGGAGACCGCGCTGGCGCGCATCGGCGCCGAGGCGCGCCGCGCCTCCGAGATCGTCAAGCGTGTGCAGGCCTTCCTGCGCAAGGCGCCGGTGCAGCACGATCGCCTCGCGCCCGCCGTGACCATTGAAGAGGCCGCCCGCCTGGTGGCGCACGAGCTCTCGCGCGAGCGGGTGGAATTGCGCCTGGACATCGCGGCGGGGCTGCCCGAGATTCTCGGCGATCGCATCCAGTTGCAGCAGGTCATGGTGAACCTGATGGTCAACGCGAGCCAGGCGATGGCGGGCCAACCCGGCCCGCGCACGCTGTCGGTCAGCGCCGGGCTGCGCGATGCCGACACCGTCGCCATCGTGCTGCGCGATAGCGGCCCCGGCATCGCGGCCGCCGACCGTGAGCGCTTGTTCGATCCCTTCTTCACGACCAAACCCACGGGCATGGGCATGGGCCTGGCCATCTGCCGCACGACGGTGCAGGCGCATGGCGGCACGCTCACGCTCGCGGCGGATGCCGGCCCGGGGGCAGTCTTTCATCTAACGCTCGCCGTGGCGCGCGCAGGAGCTCAAGCATGAACCGTTCGTTTTCATCGGCGCCGGCGAGCCAGGCGGCGCCCGCACGCGAGCCGCTCGTGATCATCGTCGACGACGAGGCCGCGGTGCGCGAATCGCTCGACAGCCTGTTTCGTTCGGTGGGGTTGCGCACGCAACTGCACGCCGCGCCTGCCGAGCTGCTGCAGTCCCGCATGCCCGACACGCCGGGATGCATCGTGCTCGATGTCCGGCTGCCCGGCATCAGCGGACTGGATTTCCAGGCGCAGCTGGCTGCCCACGGCATGGACTTGCCCATCGTCTTCATGACGGGCCACGGCGACATTCCCATGACCGTGAAGGCGATGAAAGCCGGGGCCGTCGATTTCCTGGCCAAGCCGTTTCGTGAACAGGACATGCTGGACGCGGTCACGACCGCCATCGAGCGCGATACGGAGCGGCGCGCCGAGTCCGCGGCCTTGCTCGGCCTGAAGGCGGCCTACGAGACGCTCACCGCGCGCGAACGCGAGGTCATGGCGCATGTGGTGTCGGGGCTCATGAACAAGCAGGTGGCCGGATTGATCGGGCTGAGCGAGATCACGGTGAAGATCCACCGGGGCAACGTGATGCGCAAGATGGGTGTTCGATCGTTGGCGGATCTGGTGCGCCAAGCCCACGCGCTGGGCATTTCACGCACCTGACAAGGCGGGTGGCAAACCTCCGTATGATTTTCCTTAGTGCCAATAAGGTTCATAACGGAGACTGCCGCGTTTCGATGCACGCTCGTGCTGACCGCGGCCCGAAGGATTTTCGTATATGAATCACGTTCCCACGATAGCGATCGTCGATGATGACGATGGGGTCCGTACCTCGCTGTCCAGTCTGGTCCGTTCGCTTGGCTACGGCGTTCGCGCCTACGATTCGGCCCCCGCGTTTCTGGCCGCCCTGGGCGATGGGGATCCCGATTGCCTGGTCTCCGACATCCAGATGTCGCCCATGACCGGCGAAGAGCTGCAGGCGGCCCTGATCGCGGCCGGGCGGTCTTTTCCGATGATTTTCATGACCGCGTTTTCCACCGACGCGATCCGCACCCGCATGCTTGCCGCGGGCGCGCGCGCCTGGCTCGAAAAGCCGGTCGACGGCGGCATCATGGCGCGTTGCCTGGCCGACGCATTGGACTGACCCCGCCCCGGTAGGGCCCACGTGCGCCCGTCGACCCTGTGCTCAGCCCCGGCATGCCGGGCGCGGCGTGCGGGCTACATGCGGTTGCGGTGCGCGCTTATTGTTTGCGCGGTGTTTCACCGTCGCATGCATGACACGCTACCGCCACGCTGCTATACATACGTTGGTATGGCGCTCCGACCCCACTGTAGGATTTCGCCACGGCGCCAGTTTCCCTAATCTTGTCTTGCGGTCCTCTTCAACTCACACCCGGAGCAACACGACCATGAGCACGATCACCACGAAAGACGGCGTCGAGATTTTCTTCAAAGACTGGGGTCCCAAGTCGGCCCAACCCATTGTGTTCCATCACGGTTGGCCGCTGTCGAGCGACGACTGGGATGCTCAGATGCTTTTCTTCGTGAACCAGGGTTTTCGTGTCGTGGCGCATGACCGCCGCGGCCATGGCCGCTCGGCGCAGGTGAGTGAGGGCCACGATATGGATCACTATGCCGCCGACGCGGCCGCCGTGGCCGAGCATCTGGATCTGCGCAACGCCGTGCACATCGGTCATTCGACCGGCGGCGGCGAAGTGGCGCGTTACGTGGCCAAGTACGGCCAGCCGCAGGGCCGCGTGGCCAAGGCGGTGCTGGTGAGCGCGGTGCCCCCGCTCATGCTCAAGACCGAGAACAATCCCGACGGCACGCCGCTGGAAGTATTCGACGGTTTCCGCGCGGCATTGGCCGCGAACCGCGCCGACTTCTTCCACGAAGTGGCCGCGGGCCCGTTCTACGGTTTCAACCGTCCGGGTGCCAAGGTCATCGAGCCGGTGATCCAGAACTGGTGGCGCCAGGGCATGAACGGCAGCGCCAAGGCGCACTACGAAGGCATCAAGGCTTTCTCCGAGACCGACCAGACCGAAGACCTCAAGGCCATCGAGGTGCCCACGCTGGTGCTGCACGGCGACGATGACCAGGTCGTGCCAATCGACGCCGCTTCGCGCCTGGCCGTCAAGCTGCTGAAGAACGGCACGCTCAAGGTCTACGCAGGCTATCCGCACGGCATGCTGACCACGCACGCCGAGGTAATCAACGCCGATCTGCTGGCGTTCATCAAGGGCTGACGGGCGCGGGGCGATCCGCCCGTGGGCGCGGTGGCAGAACCCCCGCTTACCCGCCGTATCGCCAGCCTGCTCAAGCGCTTCGCAATGACCAGACCCCCGAAAGCTGGATATCGATCCGGCCTTCGGGGGTTTTTACATCAGGTGTTCTCGCTGCGCCCGGGCCCGATCAGCAGGCAGCGCCGAGCGTAAATTGCCGTTTGTGACGTTGCGTGTGCCATTCGGCTCGGGTCTTACGCCGTGGCGCCCTGGCTTAGCGGGGCGCGGCCGCGTTGATCCGGGCAAATGCCTCGGCGTGGCGGTTTTCGCGCTCGGCATAGCGCTGGAACCCGGCGCGCTGCACGACGATCTCGTCGGGTACGGGCTGTTGCTGGAACAGCGCCATCACCTCGTCCATGAAGGCGTCCAGCGGCAGGTACCCTTCACGTACCGACTGGCCCGGGGTGAGTTCGGTCTGCACGGCGGGCGGGATCAGTTCGATCACCTGCACCCGGCCTTGCAGTTGCTGGCGCAACGATTGTGTGTAGGAGTGGACGGCGGCCTTGGTGGCGCTGTAGACCGCCGCGTCTGCCCGCGGCACGAAGGCCAGGCCCGACGAAACATTCACCACGGCGGCGCCCGGACGCGTTTTCAGGTGTTCGACCAATGCATTGTTCATGCGGATCGGCCCGAGCAGATTGGTCGTGATCTGGGCCTGGGCATCGCGCAGATCATGGTGGCTGCCGACGTCTTCGAAGCGCATGATCCCGGCGTTATTGATCAGCACGTTGAGCGCGGGATGATCGGCCACGACGCGGCGCGCGAAGGCGTCGATGGCCTGGGGATCATCGAGGTCGAGCGTGAGCGCCACCATGCCGGGACGATCGCCGATGGTTTCGCGCAGCGGTTCGAGACGGCGCCCGGTGATGATCACCGTGTTGCCCAGGGCCTGGAACCGTTGCGCCAGCTCGCGCCCAATGCCCGAGCCGCCGCCGGTGATGAGGATCGTGTTTCCGCTCGGGCGCAGCGCCGCGCTACCGGATGCCGCGGCCGACGAAGCGTCGCCACGCGCCGGCGCCGCGCCGCTGGCCTCGGCGCCGAACAGGCTGGCGGCCAGCAGCGTGGCGGCGGCGAGCATGCCGCGTGGCAGCGCCGCCAGGCGGCCGGTCCAGGTCTCTGGGCGCGAGGTGGGGAAAAGAAGCGTCGGATTGAATGACATGCAAGCCTCCAGGGGGCAGAGATGAACGGCGCCGCACGGCGAGCGCGACGCAATGAGGGCAGGGTGAACGAGGGTGAAATGCGTCAGGGCAAGGTGCGTCGGGGTCAGGTGGGGGGCCGTGCTGATTCGAGCGCGCGTTCGCGACGGCCCAGAAACAGCCCGCAGCAGCCCCAGGCCAGCGCCAGCAGCGCGCCCACGAACATCGCCACGGCGGGGCTTTCGCTCAGCACATCGATCGCGCGCTTCAGCCAGCCGCTCAACGCGTCGCCAGCGCGGTACACGACCGTGTCGATGAAGTTCTTGGCCTTGTACTTCTGCTCGGCGGGCACCACGGTGTAGAGCATCTCGCGGCCCGGCCGGACCAGCGCGTACTCGCCCACCCGGCGCACCACCATCACGGCCACGAAGATCGCGAACAGCGGTGCCACCGCCAGCGCCAGCATGCCGAGCGCCATCACCAGCGGCACCGACGCCAGCAACACGCCGATCCCCATCCGCCGAGCCAGGCGGCCGGTGATGAGGGCTTGTACCAGCAGAGAGAGCGCCTGCACCACGGCGTCGATCGTGCCGAACACCTGCGTCTGCGTGGTGCGATCCGGGAAGTGCTCGGCCACCAGCCGGGCCTGTTCGAAGTACAGGAAGGTGTTCACGCTGGCGAGCAGCAGCACGAAGGCGGTGATCCCCAGTAGATACGGCAAGCGCAGGGTAAGGGTGGCGCCGGCGAAGGGATTGCCGCCGAGGGGCCGGGCACGGCGCGCCGTTTCGGGAGCGGGCGTGCCGTCGGGCAGGGCGGGTAGCGGATGGGCATCGCGCCAACGATGCAGCGCCATCGCGCAGGTGGCGCTGGCCCCCAGCATGAGGCCCGAGAGGAGCAGCAGGCCCGCGTGTCCGAGGGGGCCGACCAGCAAGGTGCCGAGGATGGGCCCGGCAAGGCCGCCCACGCTTGCGCCGGCCGCAATGAGCGCGAACGTACGCTTGGCCTGGTCGGCGGCGAGCACGTCGGCCAGCACGCTCCAGGCCAGCGAAATCGCCAGCAGATTGAACACCGACAGCCAGATGTAGAACGCGCGCATGGTCCACAGTGACTCAGGCGCCACCGTGAACAGCGCGGCGAAGCCGGCCAGCATCAGCGCGCAGGCGCCATACAGCCAGGGCAGCAAGGTCCGGCGTGGCACTTTGCCGGCGAGCCAGCCGAACACCGGCAGCACGGCGAGAGTCGCGACGAACGTGGCCGAGAACAGCCACTGCAGATTGTTCACGCCGGCCGCGACCCCCATGGTTTCACGCACCGGGCGGAGCATGAAGTAGGCCGTGAACAGCAGGAAGAACATGGCCATGCCGGCGCCGACGGCAATGCGCTCGGGCGGTTCGATGGCGAGTACACGCTCGAGCAGGCGAGGGCGACGGGACGCTTGAGACGAGGGAGGAGTGGGCATGGGCGGACCCGGTAACCGGGGGTAGTTGCACGATGGCCGCCAGCTTAGGATCGACACTCTCCATTGGGAAGTAGGCACCTTTAAGTACTATACTTACCAGAAAGAGAGTAAAGCGGTTTTCCCGGCGTGTGCCCAGGGAATACGCCAATGTTGGGCGGCTGTCGCCCAGGGATGGAGGCACGGAAATGTCGATCGACGCAGCCCGGCACCTCGAGGTGCAGCACAAACTCGCCCAGGCGCACAAGCCGGATCCGCGCGTGCAGACGCTGGTCAACGCCGTGATCGCACGCGTCGCCGACAAGTGGACCATGATCATCCTCGAGGTATTGGCCGAGCACGGCGCGTTGCGCTTCACGCAGCTGGCACGGCAGGTGGGCGGGATCAGCCAAAAGATGCTGACGCAAACCCTGCGCGACATGGAGCGCGAGGGGCTGGTGCAGCGCACGGTCTATCCGGTGGTGCCGCCGAAAGTCGAGTACCAGCTCACCGACCTCGGGCTCGGACTGGGCGAGGCCTTCTGCGGGGTCTGGGTGTGGGCCCAGGAAAACCTCGACACCATCGAGCGCTCGCGCGCCGCGTTCGACGCCCGGGGGCAGGGAGGCGCCTGAGGCCGGCTCAGCCGTCTGGCCGCACCTTGCCGGCCGCACCTTGCCGGTCGCAGCCGGCCAGCCACCGTGCGTCGGCCTTGGCTCGCAAGCCGCAGTCCACTCGCCGTGCGCCACTGGCCGTGCGCGACTAGCCGTCCGCCATAAGCTGCATCTCGCCAGCGACGGCCGGGTTATGCTCCCGTCACCGGATGCGCAGGCATCATCAACCGTTTCGGAGCATCGCCCATGAGCCAGGAATTCGTGCTGGTCAAAACGCTGTACCCGCCCAAATCGCTTGCCACTCTGCAAGAAGACCTCGACGCCAGCGTCGACGACTATGCCGATCTGGCGGAGGCGCTGTTCCCGTCCCTCGACTGGGACGACACCGCCGAATCCGCGGAAGGCGAGATCGACCTCGACGAAGACGACACGGACACGCTCGCCGAAACGGCCCACATCGAGATGCCCGGCCTGTCGATCGAGGTGCGTGCCGACGAAGGCGCCTTGGTACTCGCGGTGCAAGGCGAGGGCGAGGCCCTGCAGTCGCTCGCCCGCGGCGTGGCCCACGTGGCCGCCGCCCAGGGCTACGCCATGATCGACGTCGAGCGCAATGTGCTGGTGGCATCGGACACCCCCGATCTCACCTACACCGCCTGGCGCAAACAGGCCGGCTGAAGGCGAGGCCAGCTCGACGGCGGGGGATCACGGTGCCCCGGTGTATCCCCACGCGCTCGCAAGCGCTTCAGCGAAGCGCCTGCATCTCGCGTTGTCCAGCACAGTGAGGAAGGCCGATTGGTCGAGCGGCGGTTTCGTGAATCGCTTGATCATGTCGCTCAAAACGCTGCCGGCGACCGGGCGCGCTTTCAGCATCGCAACGAGAAAGGTGTCCGGTCGCATACTGTGAACGGCCGTTCCGGCGAACGCATGGGGCGGCAGATCTTTGATGTTTTGCGTGACCAAGACCACGCGCTGTGCGTGACCCATTGATCTGCTCAGCTGCAACGCGCCTGCTGCCACGTGGCAGTCCTTCGCGTCGACGATCGCTGCTTTGATGAGCCTGCGCTCGACGGCGGGGCCGTGCGCGATCAAGGCATCAGGAAAGGCATCGGCAAGGCAACGCAACAGCTTGTCGGCGTGCGCCGCGCTCAGGCCGAATCGCTGTTCGAGGTTCTTGCGCAGTTCTTCGAGAACTCGGATTCCCCAGTGGACGCGTAACAGCCCGGCGTGTGCGAGGTCCAGGAAAACAGCGCGCAGATGCGTGGGCAATAGCACATTGGCATCGAGAAACACGACCGGCCGCTCGTCGGGCATCAGCACGTACGGCGGCGCATTGCGCGCCGGCGGGGTCATCAGGATTTCCGGGTCCAGCGTCGACCCGACGAGGTGAGCGCTGCCTCGAGGTCGTGGGCGTGGGTGCTGGCGGCGAGCTTGTCGAAGTCTCGCAATGCCTTGCTGCGTGAATCACGCATCGCAACAGCCATCTTCTCGACTTCTGCGGCAGGAATACGCCGATGATTGGCGGCCGTGCGCTGCACGCCCTTGAAAGCACCTCGCTCCACCAGCTTGACGATGTAGGGGCGGCTGACGTTGAGGTAATCAGCCGCTTGCTGTGTCGAGAGCAGGCGCGGACGCTCGGATGGCAAGGGGCGATCGGACAAGGGGCGCAGCTCGAAGATCACCGCCCTGGCATCGTCGGGGGCCGTCATCGCCTTGAGGCTGAAACGCCGGTCTTTGCCCCCTGGCTGCCGCAGACGCACGGTGCGTTCGTGAAGGGGGGCATTGTCCTCGCGGACCGTGTTGGGAACGGCAGCCGCGGCCTGGTTGCGCGGGCGCTGGCCATAGGCCGGCAGTGGGTCTTCCATGAGCGCGAGGACGGCGGTCTCCAGCGAGACCACGGGCAGCGTGGCGTATGCGCCGGCCGGCTGACCGCTTTTGTCGGCAGACGGCGCGGGGCGGGAGGAGGCAGATTTGCGGGAGGCCATAGATTGCAGGCTAGATCGATTCCCTGAAAATCGCAATTATCGAAACGAAAATATCGGACTACCTCACTGGCTTGATCGGTCGCGTGCCTCTGAGCTGCTCAGTCCGTTGCTCTGATCTTCCCAGCGTCCGCGCCCGTGCCGCGGCGCATCACGGTCCGCATATCGTCATGCGGATCAAGTATTTTTCGGGCTTCGGACCGCCTGACAGAATCGCTCCATTCTTCACTCAAGGAACGATTCATGCAGGTTCGACGCGGATTTCTGAAGCTGGCCTGGCGCCAGGCCCTGGCTGGCACCGCGCTGCTGACGATGGCCGCGTTCGCGGGCCCGGCGGCGCTGGCGGCGCAGACCAAAGACGGCAAGACCACCATCACGGTCGGTATCTCGGTCGGTTCGGCCGAAAAGATCTTCGACGTGGTCAAGCAGGTCGCTGCGCGCGATGGCCTGGAAATCAAGCTGATCAAGTTCAACGACTATCAGCTGCCCAACGCCGCGCTCAACAACGGCGACCTGGACGCCAACGCGTTTCAGCACAAGCCGTTTCTCGACAACCAGATCAAGGCGCGCGGATTCGACATCGTGCCGGTGGGCCTGACGGTCACCGCGCCGCTGGGCTTCTATTCGCGCAAGGTGAAGGCGCTGGACGCGCTGCCCGAGGGTGCCACGGTCGGGATCCAGAATGATCCGTCCAACGGCAACCGTGCCTTGTTGCTGCTGCAGTCGTACAAGCTGATCACGCTCAAGCCCGAGGCCGTGCAGAAGAACACCGCCACGCCGCTCGACGTGGTGGAGAACCCGCGCAAGCTCAAGCTCGTGGCGCTGGATGCAGCGCAACTGCCGCGTTCGCTCGACGACCTGACGGCCGCCTCGATCAACAACGACTACGCCGAGCAGGCCGGCCTCGTGCCCGCCCGCGACGCCATCGGCCGCGAAGCCCCCGACGGCCCCTACGCCAACCTCATCGCCGTGCGGCGCCAGGACCAGGACCAACCCTGGGTCAAGAAGCTGGTGGCCGCGTATCAATCGCCTGAAGTGCGCACCTTCATCCAGAACGAGTTCAAGGGCTCGCTGGTACCGGCGTTCTGAGGACAGGACGCAGACCGGACATGACGATATTGACTCTGGCGGGCAGCCCGTCGCAACGCTCCCGCTCGTCGGCGCTGCTGCGCCACGCATCACGCCGCCTCGAGGGGCTGGGATTCAGGACACACGAACTCGGCCTGCATGACATTCCGGCCGAGGATTTGATCGAAGGGCGCTACGCCGGCGCCGCGGCCGCCGCACTGCGGGCACGAGTGCACGCGGCCAGCGCCGTGCTCATTGCCACGCCGGTCTACAAGGCCTCGTTCGCCGGCGGACTCAAGGCGGTGCTGGATTTGCTCGACGAGAAGGCGTTGATCGGCAAGGTGGTGCTGCCGCTGGCCACTGGCGGCAGCCCCGCGCACTTGCTTGCGCTCGAATACAGCCTCAAGCCGGTGCTGTCGGCGCTGGGCGCCAGGCACATCCTGGCCGGGGTTTATGCCACGGACAAGGAAGTGACCTTCGACGAAGACGGCCACGCGCGCATCGACGAGCTCGTGCGGCTGCGCCTCGAAGAGGGGGTGGATCGGCTGGCGGAACACGTGCGCCCGCATGCGCCGGCCGTCGATCTTGGCCAATTGGCATTGCAGGCCCGATTCAGCGTTTGAGCGGCGCGTGCCGCGTCATCACAGGAGAGTGGGATATGGAAGGTCGCGTTCGAAGGGGCTCCCGGCTGGCCTGGCTCCAGCAATGTGCGTTGATCTTCAGCCTGGGGCTGACGGGCGCGGGCGCCGTGCAGGCGCAAGAGGCGCCGCGCGAGCTGCGCATCGGCTTCCAGAAGTACGGCACGCTCACCATCGTGAAGGCGCTGGGCACGCTGGACAAGCGCCTGGCCGAGCAGGGCATCAAGGTCCGCTGGACGGAGTTTCCGGCCGGCCCGCAACTGCTCGAGGGGCTCAATGTCGGCGCCATCGACTTCGGAACCGTGGGCGAGGCGCCGCCGATCTTCGCGCAGGCCGCGGGCGCGGCGCTCGTGTATGTGGCCAATGAGCCGGCGGCGCCCACCAGCGAAGCGCTGCTCGTGCCCAAGGACTCGCCGATCCAGCGCGTGGCCGATCTCAAGGGCAAGCGCGTGGCGCTCAACAAGGGGTCGAACGTGCATTACCTGCTGGTCAAGCTGCTCGAGCAGGCGGGCGTGGCCTACCAGGACATCGACGTCGCCTATCTCACGCCCTCGGATGCCCGTGCGGCGTTCGAGCGCGGCTCGGTCGACGCCTGGGTGATCTGGGATCCGTTCCAGGCGGCCGCGGAGCGTCAACTCGGCGCGCGCGTGCTCGCCGACGGCACGGGCGTGGTGAAGAACTATCAATTCTTCCTGGCGGCGCGGCCGTTCCAGGAGAAGTACCCGGCGGTGATCGATGCGGTCATCGACGAGATCCGCAAGGGCGACGCGTGGGCGCGCGATCACCAGGCCGAAGCCGTGGCCCTGCTCGAACCGGTGCTCGGCCTGCCGCGCCCGGTGGTCGAGCTGGCCGCCAGCCGTCTGGCTTACGGCATCGTACCCATCACGCGCGAGGTGCTGGCGGAGCAGCAACAAGTGGCCGACGCGTTCCATGCGCTCAAGCTCATTCCCAAACCCGTCAAGGTGCTCGATGCAGCGCCCGCGACGCTGAAATAGGCGGCCGGTTCGATATGGATGTGTTCTGGTTCATTCCCACGCATGGCGACTCGCGCTACCTGGGCACCCGCACCGGGGCCCGTGAGGCCAGCTACGACTATTTCCGCCAGGTGGCGACCGCCGCCGATACGCTGGGCTACGACGGGGTGCTGCTGCCCACCGGCCGTTCCTGCGAAGACGCGTGGGTGGTGGCGTCGAGTCTGATCGGCGCCACGCGCCAACTCAAGTTCCTGGTGGCGATCCGGCCGGGCGTGAGCTCGCCGCAGTTCGCCGCGCGCATGGCGGCGACCTTCGATCGCTTGTCGGGCGGGCGCCTGCTCGTGAACGTGGTGACGGGCGGCGACGCCGCCGAGCTCGAGGGCGATGGCATCTTCGCCAGCCATGACGAACGCTACGCCATCACGGACGACTACCTGAAGATCTGGCGCGGCATCCTGTCGGCGAGTCACGACAGCGTGGGCTACACGTACCAGGGCGAGCAGCTCACCGCTCGCGACGGCAAGGTGCTGTACCCGCCGGTGCAGCGGCCGTATCCGCCGCTGTACTTCGGCGGTTCGTCGGAAGCGGCGCACGAGCTCGCGGCCCGACAGCTCGACGTCTACCTGACCTGGGGCGAGCCGCCCGCCGCGGTGGCCGCCAAGATTGCCGACATCCGTGCGCGTGCCGCGCGCCATGGTCGCACGCTGCGCTTCGGCATCCGTCTGCATGTGATCGTGCGCGAGACCGAGGAGGCCGCCTGGGCCGCCGCCGACGAACTGATCAGCCATCTCGACGAGGGCACCGTGCAGGCCGCGCAGCAGGCCTTTGGCAAGATGGACTCCGAAGGCCAGCGGCGCATGGCCGCATTGCATGGCGGCCGGCTCGATGATGGCAAGGGCGGCCGCTCGCATCTCGAGGTGTCGCCCAATCTGTGGGCGGGCGTGGGGCTGGTGCGTGGCGGCGCCGGCACGGCACTGGTGGGCGATCCCCAGACCGTCGCCGCGCGCATCCAGGAATATGCCGACCTGGGCATCGAGACATTCATTTTCTCGGGCTATCCGCATCTGGAAGAGTCGTACCGTTTCGCCGAGCTGGTGTTTCCGCTCTTGCCGGGTAAAGGCCGGCAGCAGGAAGCGCGTGGAGTCCTGACCGGGCCGTTCGGCGAGGTGATGGGCACGGAAACCGTGCCGCGCCGGGCGGCGGGCTGAGGGGCACGGCCATGGCGCTTGCGACCCGAGCCGATCGACCGTGGCGCGCCGCCTTGCCCTGGCTGGTACCGCTGGGCATCGTGGTGGTGTGGGAAGTGGCTGCGCGTCTGGGCTGGCTGTCGTCGCGCATCTTGCCCGCGCCCGGCGCGGTGCTCGAAGCCGCATGGACGCTCGCCCGCTCGGGCGAGCTTTGGGAGCACGTGCGCGTGAGCGCCGCGCGCGCGCTGGCGGGGCTGGCGGTCGGCGCGGGCGCAGGTCTGGCGCTGGGCCTGCTCAACGGCCTGTCGCGCACCGCCGAAACGCTGCTCGACACCACGCTGCAGATGCTGCGCAACATTCCGGTGCTGGCCCTGATCCCGCTGGTGATCCTGTGGTTCGGCATCGACGAGAGCGCCAAGCTGGTGCTGCTTGCGCTCGGCGTGTTCTTCCCGATGTACCTCAACACTCTGCATGGATTGCGCGCGGTGGATCCGGCGCTTATCGAAATGGGGCGCTCCTACGGCCTGCATCGCTGGGCGCTGTTCCGGCAGGTCATCCTGCCGGGCGCGTTGCCCTCGATCCTCGTGGGCCTGCGGTTTTCGCTCGGCCTCGTGTGGGTGATCCTCATCGTGACGGAGACGATCTCCGCGCGCTCGGGCATCGGCTACATGACGATGAACGCCCGCGAGTTCCTGCAGACCGACATCGTGCTGCTGGGCATCGTGCTCTACGCCTTGCTCGGCAAGGGGGCGGACCTGGTGGCGCGCGGTCTGGAGCGGCGGCTGCTGCGCTGGAATCCGGCCTATCAGGCGGCCTGAGGCCACCGTATGCGCCGGCCGGCTCCGCTCACGCCCTGGACCCCATTGCCATGACACTGACCGAGTCCCTCTACATGGAAAAAATCGAGTTCGACACCATGACCGGTGCGCGGGATGTCGGGCGCGTGCCCGATGTGGCCGCCACGGTCGAGACGCTGGCCCAGGCGCTGGCCGCGACGGCCGTGGCGCGGGACCAGGCCGGTGGCCACGCGCGCCAAGAGCGCGAGCGCATTCGCGCCAGCGGCCTGCTGACGCTCTCGGTGCCGCGCGAGCAGGGCGGCGCCGGCGCACCGTGGTCGGTGGTGCTGCGTGCCGTACGGCGCCTTGCCGAGGCCGACAGCGCGCTGGCGCATCTGTTCGGTTTTCATCATCTGCAAGTGGCGGGTGTTCTGCTCTACGGCACGCCGGCCCAGCACGACTATTTTCTGCGGCCCACCGTGGCGCGATCGCTGTTCTGGGGCAATGCGCTCAATCCGCTGGACCGGCGCGCGGTGGCTCGCCGGCAGGGCCAGGGCTTCATCGTCTCGGGTACCAAGAGCTTCGCGTCCGGCTCGGTAGGCTCGGACCTGCTCACGATATCGGCCTGGCACGAGCCCAGCGGCCAAGCACTCATCGCGGCCGTGCCGACGGACGATCGCGCGATCACGGTCGAAGGTGACTGGGACGCCTTCGGCCAGCGCCAGACGGACAGCGGCACGGTGCGCTTCGATGCCCTGCAGCTCGAACCGATCCAGGTGCTGCAATGGCCCGACGTGCCGCCCACGCCGCGCGCCACCGTGCGCTCGCAGGTGGCGCAGCTCATCATGACCAACCTCTACTTGGGCCTGGCGCGCGGCGCCAGCGCCGAGGCGGTGCGCTTCGTGCGTGAAGAGGCGCGCGCGTGGCACGACAGCGGCGTCGCGCGCCAGGCCGACGATCCCTATGTGCAGGAGCGCCTGGGCGAGTTCCGGTTGCGCGTGCGCGCCGCCGAAGCGCTGGCCGACGTGGCGGCCGAGCGGCTGGACGATGCCTTCGCACAGGGCGACGCCGTCACGGCCAGCGTGCGCGGCGAGCTCGCCATCGCCGGCGCCGAGGCCAAGGTGTGGGCGCATCGCGCCGCGCTCGCCATCGGCACCGAGCTCTTCGAGGTGACGGGTGCGCGCTCCACCTCGGCACGCTATGGCTACGACCGATTCTGGCGCAACGCGCGCGTGCACACGCTGCATGACCCCGTGATCTACAAGGTGCGCGATCTCGGACGCCATGCCCTGGACGGCAGCCTGCCCGTGCCGGGCCCTTACAGCTGATTCACACACAACAGGCCCTCCATGACCGCCCATTCTCCTCCAGCCGCCGGCGTGACAGCGGTGCCGGCGCCGCTGATCCGGCTCGACGGCGTCAGCAAGTCGTTTCAGATCAAAGGCACGCGCCACGATGCGGTGCGCGGTGTGTCCTTGTCGATCCGCGCGGGCGACACGTTCGGCCTGATCGGCAAGAGCGGCGCCGGCAAGTCGACGCTGCTGCGGCTGATCAATCTGCTGGAACGCCCCGACCACGGCAGCGTCCATGTCGACGGGGCCGAGCTCACACGCCTGTCCAGGCGTGACCTGCGCGCGGCACGCCAGCGTATCGGCATGATCTTCCAGCAGTTCAACCTGCTGCAGAACGAGAACGTGTTCGAGAACGTGGCTTTTCCGTTGCGCGTGCACGGCGGCATCAGCCGCGCGGCGCTGCGCGAGCGGGTCCAGACATGCCTCGAGGTCGTAGGCCTCACGGACAAAATCGCCAGCCATCCCGCGCAGCTCTCGGGCGGGCAGAAGCAGCGTGTGGCGATCGCGCGGGCCCTGGCGAGCGAGCCGTCAGTGTTGTTGTGCGACGAGCCCACCTCGGCGCTCGACACCGAAACGACGCGAGCGCTGCTCGCCACGCTGCGTGACATCAACCAGCGCCTGGGCGTGACCATCGTGATCGTGACGCACGAGCTCGCCGTGGTTCGGGCGCTGTGCCGCCATGTGGCGGTGCTCGAAGACGGCCGCGTGGTCGAGCAGGCCGAGATCACCGGGCGCAACGTGGCGCTGCATTCCTCGCTCGGGCGCGAGCTCCTGCGCGAGGCGGACAATCCCTACGAGGCGGTGGCCTGATATGTGGAATACCTTCGTCGAACTCTGGCCCGAACTCACGGTGGCTGTCGGCCAGACCTTCCTGATGCTGGCCATCGCGCTGGCGGCCTCCATTCTGCTGGGCGGACCATTGGGCATCCTGGCGTTCCTCACCGGCCCGGGACAGTCGCTCGATCGACCCGTGCTGCACGGGGTGCTGAGCTGGACGGTGAATACGGTGCGCTCGTTTCCTTTCATCATTCTTCTGGTGGCGCTGGTGCCCTTCACCCGGGTGATCGCGGGTACGTCGATCGGCCCGGTGGCGGCCGCGGTGCCGCTGTCGTTCGCGGCGATCCCGTACTTCGCCCGTCTGGTGGAGCAATGCCTGCGCGAGGTGCCGCGCGGCGTGATTGAGGCGGCGCATGCCGCCGGCGCCTCGGAATTGCAGATCGTGCGTCGCGTGTTGCTGGTCGAAGCGCGCTCGGGGCTGGTGCTGGCGCTCACCGTGCTGGCCGTCAGCTTCCTGTCGTATTCGGCGGTGGCCGGGGTGGTGGGCGGTGGCGGCATCGGCGACCTGGCCATCCGCTACGGCTACTACCGCTTTCAGACCGACGTGATGGTGCTGACTGTCGCCATCCTGGTCGTGCTGGTGCAGATCATTCAGTTCGCGGGTACGACCGTGGCCCGCCGCATCGACAAGCGCTGAACGCGCCGGTGCAACCTTTCATCCCCACGGCAAGGCACATCGAGGAAAACGCATGACATACGCAAGCAAGCTGGCCATGACGCTGCTGTTGGCCGCGGGATTCACCGGCTACGCCGTGGCAGCGGACCCGGACAAGAAAGAGATCGTCTTCGGCGCCACCGCCGGCCCCTACAGCGACCAGATCAAACTGGGCATCAAGCCCATCCTGGAAAAGCAGGGCTACAAGGTGCGCATCGTCGAGTTCAATGACTATGTGCAGCCGAACTTCGCGCTGGCGCAGGGCGCGCTCGACGCGAATGCCTTCCAGCACATCGTGTATCTGAAAAACTTCTCGGCCAAGAACAATCTCCAGCTCACCGAGCTGGTCAAGGTGCCGACGGCGCCGATCGCGATCTACAGCAAAAAGTACCAGAGCGTGGACGCCGCGCCTGATGGCATCTCGGTCGCCGTGCCCAACGACCCGACCAATCAGGCCCGTGCCCTGGTCGTGCTCGAAGAGCTCAAATGGGTCAAGCTCAAGCCGGGCTACGATCCCTTGACCGCCTCCGAGAAAGACGTGATCGAGAATCCCAAGAAGATCAAGATCGTGCCCCTCGAGGCCGCGCAACTGCCGCGTTCGCTCGATGACACCGACTATTCCTTCGTGAACGGCAATTTCGCGATCGCGTCCGGCCTGAAGCTGACGTCGGCGCTCGCGCTCGAGAAGACCACGCCGACCTACCAGAATCTGGTGGCCGTACGCACCGCCGATAAGGACAAGCCGTTCGTGCGCGACATCGCCGCGGCCTATCAGTCGCGCGAGTTCCTCGAGGTCACCGAGAAGTCGTTCGCCGGCTTCGTGAAAACCGACTATCAGCAACGCCTGGAGGCCTCGCGCTGAGCGCGCGGCCGGGCTTTCCGCGGAGCGCCATCATGTTCCTCAATCCCAACGAGTTCGAGCTCATGCGGTATCTGGAAGAGGGGGAGGCGCGCCGTCGCGACGAGCCGCAGGGGCGCGGCACACGCGATGCACCTCCGCCGGTGTCGGTGCAGCTTGCACGCCTGTCCAAGCATTACGGTGCGCGCGGGGTGCTCGACGACATCACGCTGTCGGTGCAGGCCGGCGAGTTCGTGGCGGTGGTCGGGCGCAGCGGTTGCGGCAAGAGCACGCTGTTGCGGTTGGTGGCCGGGCTCGAGCCCGCCGACGCGGCCGGGGCCCTTCGGCTCGACGGTGTGCCGGTGGCGGGGGCCGATCCGCGCGTGCGGCTGATGTTCCAGGAGGCTCGTCTGCTGCCTTGGCGTTCGGTACTGGCCAACGTCGCGCTCGGCTTGCCGGCGTGGCGCGCGCCGCATGCGCGCGACGTGCTGCGCGAGGTGGGGCTGGCCAGCCGTGCTGATGAATGGCCCGCGGCGCTCTCCGGGGGGCAGCGTCAGCGCGTGGCGCTGGCGCGCGCCTTGGTGCACCGCCCGGGCCTGCTGCTGCTGGACGAGCCGTTGGGCGCGCTGGATGCGCTCACGCGCATCGAGATGCAGCAGCTCATCGAAGGGCTGTGGCAGCGCGACGGCTTTACCGCGGTGCTGGTCACGCATGATGTGGCCGAAGCGGTGGCGCTGGCCGACCGCATCCTGGTGATCGACGATGGCAAGGTCGTGTTCGACGAGCGCGTAGCCCTCGCGCGGCCGCGGTCGCGGGGGCACCCGGAATTCGCGCGGATCGAATCGCGCGTGCTGGACGTGATCTTCAAGCGCGCGCCCGCCGCGCCACCGCCACCACCGCCCGTGATCCAGATCCGCCATCTGCGTCTGGCGGTATAGCGCAGCCCCGGGCCGCGCCCGGGCGCGGTCGATGACGCCGGCTACGAGCGCTCGCCGCGCGCCGCGCCTTCCCAGAACACCACGCGCCGGTGCAGGCGGCGCATCAGCAAGGATCCGGTGAGGCCGATCACCGCGAGCAGGGCCACCCCGGCGAACATCGTGGCGAGGCTCATGCTGACCGACGCCGAGGCGATCAGGTAGCCCAGGCCGCGCTGCGCGGACAGGAACTCACCGACGACCGCGCCGATCAGCGCCAGCGACACACCGATCTGCAGGCCCGAGAAGATGTCGCCCGCCGCCGCCGGCAGCTTCACGTGCAGCAGCAGGTAGGTTCGGCTGGCGCAGAACGCCCGGCAGGCATCCAGCAGCTCGGGGTCGGTGCGCTTGATGCCGTTGACCGTGTTGACGAACAAGGGGAAGAAGCACACCAGGGCCACCAGCACCACCTTGGAGGCCATGCCGAAGCCGAACCAGACCAGGATGATGGGGCCGAGCGCGACCTTGGGCATGGCTTGCAGACCCAGAAAGACCGGGTAGCAGAAGCGTTCGAAGGTGCGCGATTCGGCCAGCAGTGCGCCGAAGATGATCGCCAGGCCGCAGCCCAGGCCGTAGCCCGTCAGGGCTTCGGCGAGCGTGGCGCCGATGTGTGGCCAGAGCGAGCCCGACGCAAAACCCTGAACCAGCGCGTCGAAGACCGCACCGGGGCGGGGCAGCAGGTAATCGGGAATCTCGAACAGCACGATGGACGCCTGCCAGAGACCGATGAGCACGGCCAGGCTGATCAGGGGGTAGACCGGGGCAGGCAGGAGCGGGCGGGAAGGCGCGCGCGGGCGCGCCGGTTTGCTAACGGGGCGGGATAGGTCAGACATGGTTCGTGAAGTGGCGTCGCAGGTGATGGCAAGCCGCATTGAAATCGGCCTGGCCCAGGGTGTCTGGCGTGCGCGGGCGGGCGAGATCGGGCCGGAAGTCTTCCACGATCCGGCCGGGCCGAGGTGACAGCACGATGATGCGGTCCGCCAGGAACACGGCTTCGGGGATGCTGTGCGTGATGAACAGCACGGACTTGCGCTGCTGGCTCCAGATGCGCTGGAGCTCCAGGGTCAGCGCTTCCCGCGTGAGGGCATCGAGCGCGGCGAAGGGCTCGTCCATCAGCAGCAGCTCGGGGTCGGCGAGCAGCATGCGGGCAATGCCGACGCGCTGTTGCATACCACCCGACAGTTCATGCGGGTAGTTCGCGGCGTAGCGATCCAGGCCCACCAGGGCCAGCAAAGCCTGGGCGCGCTCGCGCGCCGCAAGCGGGTCCAGGCCCAGCGTGGCCGCGGGAAGCATCACGTTTTGCGCGACGGTGCGCCACGGCAGCAGATTGGGCTTCTGGAACACCATGCCGGTACGGCGGCTGGGGCCGACGATCTCTTCGCCGGCAAGCGTGAGCGTGCCCGCCGTGGGCGCGAGCAGGCCGGCGGCGAGCTTGGCGAGCGTGGACTTGCCGCAGCCCGAGGGGCCGAGCACCGCCACGAATTCGCCCTGGGACAACGTCAGGTCGATGGGGCCGAGCGCCTCGATTTCGCCGCGGCGTGTGGGGTAGCTCAGCCGAACACCGTTCAGGTTCAGGTCCTGCGTCATGCGCTCGCCTCGCGCAGAAAGCGCTGGACCGCGGCCCACGACGCCCGGTTGGCTTCGGCATTGATGCGCGCGGTGCCACCGCCGTCGAGCACCACCCCGGCCACCGGATGCGGCTTGGCGATCAAGGTGGTGGGCAGGTTGGGAATGCCGATGGCGTGACCCGCGCCTTCGCAGCGCACGTGTTCGATCGGCCAGGCGTGTTCATGTCGATAGAGGGTCTGGGCGACCTCGTCGGCATAGGCGGCCGACGGCCAGAAGCCATCATCGGTGCCGGAAATCAGCATGACGGGCCCGGCGATCCGCTCGACCGGAATGCGTGCCGCCGCGACACTGGCCGCGTCGCGTTGCGCGCTCACGAAAGAGGGCGCCTGACGCACGGGCGCCGTCCCGGCATCGCGCGCCTCGAAGGCGGTCCAGTCGGCGAGCGGGTTGTTGTCCCAGACGCTGGCCAGCGGCTTGCCCCGCCAGGTCCAGGCGGGTTCGCCCGGCGGCTGACCGGCGCGGCCCGCCCGCAGCGTGCCATGCACGACCGAGCTCGGCACGTAGGCGATCACGGCGCTTACCAGGTCGGGAAAGCGCGCGCCCAGCAGCAGCGAGAGCTCGCCGCCGCGCGACTGGCCCGTCAGCGCTACAAAGCCGCGCGCGGGCTGGAGCTCGGCGTGCACCCAGCGCAGCGCGGATTCGAAGTACTCCAGCGGCGTGTCGGAGATGTGGTCGGGCCGGCCGGGCGACTTGAAGTAGCCGAGGGCCACGGCCTCGTAGCCGTGGGCGGCGTACAGCGCGGCACGCTGGCGTGCCACGCCGCCGCCCGAGCCGTTGAACACCACGATGACCGGATGCGGACCCGGGCCGGCAGGCGTGTAGCGAGTGCCGGACAACGGGCCGTCGAGTTCCCGGCGGCTGACGCCTTCGGCCTCGAAGCGTTGCACCAGTTGCGCCTGCAACGAGGCGCCCGGCCATTGCAGCGTGAGCTCGACCGTGAGAGGCCGGGTCTCGTCGCTCAGTTGCGGTGTGCTCGGCGCCTCGATTCGGCGCAGCGCCCACACCACGGCCATGGCCCCGGCGGTGTCCCAGTCGCCCGACACCGGCGCCTGCGTGTCCAGATCCAGCACGCCGTCCGCGACCACGTCGAACTCGGCTTCGGCCTGCCAGACGCTGCCATCCGGATGCTGCAATCGCGACCGCAGCCGCACGCGGCCTGGGGCGACGCCCCGGGCAACGATGCGGCGGGGCACGTCGACCCGCGCGTCGGCGGGCTCCACCCGCAGGGTCGGCGTGCCCCGAGCGGGCGACAGGGTGTGGGTCAGGACATCCTGGCTCATGGCTGGGCCTTTGCCTTGGCGCGCACGGCGTTCGCGTCGAAATCATTGATGCGCGGCAGCAAGTCGTTGGTGAAAAGTTTCTCCACGGGCACGTCGGCGCTGGGATATTCGCCCGCGTCGGCCATCGCCTTGATGCCGGCGCGGATGGCAGCCAGATCGTACTGGCCCGGGACGCGCGCTTCGCCGGACGGCGTGTGCAGCACGCGCTGCAGGCGGCGTGACAGCAGGGTGGTGGCATCCTGCAGGGCGCGGGCCTCGTCACCCTCGGGCTTGGCCTGGGGATTGGCCTTCCAGAACGCATGCACGCAGAAGGTCGGGTTGGCTTCGCAAGCCAGCTGGCCCTTGGTGTAGGCCCGTGCGAAGCGCTCGAGCAGTTGCGGATTGTCGCGCAGGGTGTCGACGTGCGCGATGAAGCCGTTGCCGGCGGTCTCGCCAAACACGGCAGGATAGGCCACGCGCCGGATCTGGGTGCCCGACATCTCCAGCATGTCGTTCCAGCTGCTGTTGAAGTTCAGGGCGTCGACCTGATGATTGCGCAGGGCCTGGAAGCCGGCGGCCAATGCGCCGACGGCGACGAAATCCACGTCCTTGCCCGGCGTGAGGCCGGCCGTGCGCAATGCGGCGCGGCCGCCCGGAATGGTGCCCCAGGTCAGCGCGCCCACGCCGATCTTCTTGCCCTTGAGGTCGGCCAGCGTCTTGATGGGCCCGTCGGCCAGCACGGCGAATTCCATGGTGGTGGCCGGCACGCCGTTATAGAAATACTTGAGCGGCAGGGGATCCTTGCCGCCGAAAGTGCTGGAGATCACGGGCTCGGACGTCGGATAGCCGACGGTGACCCGCTTGTTGGCGACTTGCGGCAGCAGCGCGCCCGCACCCTGGAACACGATGGTCTTCACGTCCAGGTTCTCTTCCTTGAAGAAACCCAGCGCTTCGGCGGCGGCGTAGGGCGCGCCATCGTGCACGGCGGGCGGGATGGCGAGTGCCACGGTGAACTCGTCGGCGGCATGAGCCGCGCCGGCAAAGGCAAGCGCCAGCGTCAGGGCCAGGCGGGTGTAGCGTTGTGGGGAATGGCGCATGGAAGACTCCTGTGTCTGTCGTGTCGTTTTGGATGTTCAGGTCGATGCGGCGGCATGCACGCGCGCCGCGGCGTCGCGCAGCAGCGCGGTGCGATCGATCTTGTTGGTACCGGCCAGCGGCAATGCGGGCAGGAACCAGACATGGCGGGGATGCTGATAGGCCGGGGCGTGGGCCAGCGCGTACTGCTTGATGGTCTCGGCGTCGGGCGTGGCGCCGGCGCGTGGCACGATGTAGGCGACGGGCTTGGCGCCCTTGATGTCGTCGTCCACCGGCACCACGCAGGCCTGCTGCACGTCGGGGTGGGCCTCGAGCATGCGTTCGACTTCGCCGGGATAGATGTTCTCGCCGCCACAGACGAACATGTCGTCGCGGCGGCCCACGAACGTATAAAAGCCGTTGGCGTCGCGCGTGAACACGTCGCCTGTGCGGTAATAGCCGTCGGCCGAGATCGGCGAAGGCAGGTCGGGGCGAGCGTGATAACCCAGCATCAGGCCCGGACTGCGCAGCTCCAGGATCCCGGTGTCCGGCGCATCGTCGGGCCCGCGCGCGAGCCGGATGTCCACGTCCGGATGCGGATAGCCGACGGCCAGCGGCGGCGTCGGCAGGCCCTGGGGATGCGGGCCGAACACCACCGGTCCGCCCTCGGTCGTGCCGTAGGCGTTGATGACGCGGGCATTCGGAAACAGCGCCCGGATTTGCGCCAGCAGGCTGGCGCTCACCGGCGCCGACCCCATGCGGATCGCGTGCACGGACGACAGATCGGTGGCCGCGAGCAAGGCGTGCTCGCGCAGCATCATGGCGATCATGGGCGGCACGGCGGTCAGCCACGTGGCTTGCCAGCGTTCGATGGCCTCTATATAGAGGCGCGCATCGAACTGCGGCAGCAGCACCGCGGTGGCGCGGCAGCCCAGCACCAGGAACGCCAGCGCCAGCGCATTCATGTGATAGAGCGGCGCGGCGATGAGGGTGCGTTCGCGCGCGAGCGGCGTGGCCGCCTGGCGCGTGCGCACCGTCCAGAGCTGACCGGCGTGGGATAGCCGCACGCCCTTGGGTTTGCCGGTGGAGCCCGATGTGTAGAGCATCAGCGCCACGTCATCGGGACCGGGTTCCCACGGCGCCTCGGAGCCGGGCGCGAGAAACGCATCCCAGCTCGCGTCGTCGAGCGGCTGGGCCGCGACGCCCGCGGGCACCGCGCCGGCACGCGCGCCGTCGTGAAAGACCAGCCGCGCGCCGCTGTCGGCGATCACATAGGCAATGAGCGCGGGCGGAAACTTGAAGTTGACGGGCACCGCGATCAGCCCGGCACGCATGATGCCGCACAGCGTGGCGAGATAGCGGGTGGAATTCGCGGCGAGCACCGCGATGCGCTCGCCCGGCGCGTAACCGCGCGAGCGCAGGCCCTGTGCCACGCCCTCGGCCTGCGCGGCGAACTCACCATGGCGCACCGCCACGGCCGCACCGCTGGCGTCCAGGCCGATCAGCGCGATGGCGTCGTCATCGGCCTGGCCGGGCGCGCCGGCGAGGGCGCCCAGGTTGCGGATGTCTGCCGCGGCGAAATCGAGGGCGGGCATGCCGGCTCCCGATTACGCGCGCGGCGTGGCGTACACGCCGCGGCCGCTGGCCACGAGCTTGCCATCCGCGTCGAAGATCTGGGCTTCGGCCACCGACACCTGGCCGCCGAACTTGATGACCTTGCCATGGGCACGCAGGTCGCCGGGGCCCGCGGGACGGTGATAGTCGACACGCAGGTCGATCGTGGGCACGCCGCGGCCGGTCTGCGAAACGAGCGCCCAGTCGGCGGTAAGGTCGACGAGCGCGGCCAGGATGCCGCCGTGGGTGTAGCGCTTCTCCGCGTTCACCACCCACTCTTCGCGCCAGCGTGCGGTGAGTTCGATCTCGCCTTCGCGCACGGCCTGGACTTCGAGGCCAAGCCATTGATGGTAAGGGCCGCGCAGCAGGCGGGCCTGGATGTCGGCCGGGGTCGGCAGGGTCGGGGTATCACTCATGATTCGGTTCCGATGCGGGTCAGGGTTTGGGGGGGTAGGCGGGTTCAGGGATTGACGATGACCTTGCCCAGCACTTCGCGGTCGCGGATCAGGGCCAGGCCTTCCGCGGCCTGCTCCAGCGGCAGGCGGCGATCGATCAGCGGATCGATGCGGCCTTCCGCCACCAGGTCCAGCAGGGCCTTGAGGTTGTCGTCGTAGAAGCTGTTCGAACCCTTGATGTTGAGCTCGAAGCTCCACACGTAGCGCAGGTCTTCCTTGGGGTCGTGGCCCGCGGTGGCGCCGCACACCAGCAGGGTGCCGCCGCGCTTGAGGCATTTGAGCGAGGGCACCCAGGTGTCGCCGCCGGTGAAGTTCACGACCACGTCCACGCCACCTTCGTTCGTGCGGCGCTGCGGCTTGCCGTATTGCGCGATCGCCCACTTCGAAAAGTCGGTCTCGCGGTAGTTGATGACGTGATCGGCGCCCAGCGCCTTGAGGGCTTCGCCCTTGGCGTCGCTACCGGCGCAGGCGATCACCTCGGCGCCGAGCAGCTTGGCGAGGATCACGCTGGCGGTGCCCACGCCGCCGCTCGCGCCCAGGATCAGCACGCGGTCACCCGCGCGCACGGTCTGGTGCGTGATCAGCATGCGGTGCGCGGTGCCATAGGCCACCGGCAGCGCCGCGGCCGCGTCGAAGCTCACGGCGTCGGGCAGGGCGATCAGTTGCTCCTGCGACACGAGGCAGTACTGCGCCATGCCGCCGTCGAGCATCTCGCCCATCAGGCCGCGAGCCCGATTCAGCGGATTGACCAGCACGCGGTCGCCGGCCTTCCAGCCCGTGACGCCCGGGCCCACCTCGCTCACTTCGCCTGCGAGGTCCAGCCCGATCACCACGGGCAGCGGCACCTTGATGCCGGGCATGCCCTGCACGGTGAACACATCGTGGTAGTTGAAGGACGAGGCGCGCACGCGGATGACGACATGGCCCTCCGTGGCGGCGGGCACCGGCTTGTCGGTAACGACCTGCAGGCGGTCGAGGCCGCCGTGTTCGGACAGCAGCAGGGCTTTCATGGTCTGGCTCATCGTGGGATTCCTTGATGTCGAGGGAGAAGGGAGCGGGGCGCGCCACCCGCCATGCGCGGGCGGCGGCGCAGGCTTACTTGAGTTTCTTGGCCGCTTCGTACGGGCCGGTCACGAACAGGTCGGCGGGCAGCTCGCCCTTGATGAGGCCGCCCGCGGCGAACACCTCGTGCTGACGCTTGAGCGTGGCGAGGTCGGCGGCTTCGAACGCCACGCGATTCATGTCGTTCCATTGGGCGGCGTAGATGCGCGCGTCTTCTTCGGGAAGGTTGGCCGACTTCTGCAGGATGGCCACCACGTCGTCGCGGTGCTTGTCGCCCCAGGCCAGGGTGTTGCGCAGGCCGGCGATGACGCGCGCGACGACCTCGGGATGCGCCGCCACGAACTCCGAACGCACCGCGCCGATGCCGATGTAGGGCACCGAGTCCGAGCCGGTCAGGCGTTGCCATTCCTGCGCGAACGAGCCCAGGCGCGTAACCTTGAGCTCCTTGAGCTGCGCCACGGTGACCGAACGCAAGGCCGCGCCGTCCACTTGTTTCTGGGCCAGGAATTGCGCGAGGCGCGATTCGTTGCCACCGACCAGCGAGAAGTCATTCGGACCGATCTTGTGGTTGCCGGCCAGCACCGCGCCTGCGATCACGGCCACGGAGCTGCCGGCGGGCGACATCCCGATCTTCTTGCCGCGGAACTGGTCCAGGCTCGTGATCGGCGAACCTTCGGGTACCACGAACTGCACATCGGCCGGCTGCGTGGCCGCGAACACCTTGATCGGTACGCCTTCGGCGGCGCTGCTGAACACGCCCGCGGCCGGCGCGCCGAAGGCCAGGTCGATCGAGTCGGAGGCGAGCGCGCGCAGCGGCGCGTTCACGTCCGGAAAGCGCACGAACTGGACCTCCAGGCCTTGTTGCTTGAGAAAGTCGGTGGCTTCGAGCACCGAGCCGTAGCCCAGGCTGACGCCGCTGCTCCAGTAGCCGATGCGGACCTTGTCGGCGGCGTGGGCGGAGGTGGCCCCCAGGGCGCCGGCGAAGGCGAGGGCGGCCGCGGCGGTACGCAGAAAAGTGGGCAATTGCATGAGAAGACTCCGTGGCTTCAGAGAGGTTTCCAGCGGAACAGGTGGCGTTCCAGCGGTTTGAGGATGCCGCCTTCCAGCGCCAGCATCAGCGCGACCAGCAGCAGCGTCCAGGCGAAGACCTGGTCGGTCTGCACCAGGTCGGCGGCCTGGCGCAAGCGGTAGCCGATCCCGTCGGAGGAGCCCAGCGTTTCGGCCACCAGCGACACGCGCCAGCCAAAGCCGAATGCCAGCCGGGCACCCGAGAAGAAGTACGGCAGGATGGAAGGCAGGTGGATACGCAACAGGATCCGCGTGCGCGAGAAGCGCAGGCTGCGGGCCAGGTCGATCCACTGCTTGTCGACGTTGCGGGCGCCCTGCCACACATTGGTGAGGATGAGCGGCATCGCGGTCATGAACACCACGAAGATCGTGGTGGCGTTGGAGATGCCGAACCAGATGATGGCGAAGACCGCCCAGATGGCCGATGACACGGTGTTCATCACGGCCAGCAGCGGCTCGAATACGCGGGCCAGCGCTCGGCTCGATCCCAGGGCCAGGCCCAGCGGCGTGCCGACCAGCGCGGCCAGCACGAAGCCCACCGCGACACGATAGGTGGTCATCCCGACGTCGTGCGCGAAGCTCGGCGTCTGGGTGAGGGAAACCAGTGCGTGCCAGACCTTGACGGGGCCCGGCAGCACGAAACTCGGCATGCGCGCCGCCGCGAAGCTCCACAGCGCCAGGAAGGCCGCTGCCAGCAGCACGCGCGTGAGCACGAGACCGATCCACGGGGAGGGCGTGCGCGCCGCAGCGGGCGCGGAGGGGGAGGCGAGGACACGGCTCATTGCTGGACTTTCAGGCGCAGGCGGCGCGTGGTTTCAGTGACGTCGGGATCGGTCGGAGTCCGCGGCCGGGGCAGCGCGATAGGCACGATCTCGCGGATGCGCCCGGGGCGCGGCTCGAGCAGCACGACGCGGTCGGCCAGCACCACGGCCTCTTCCACATCGTGCGTCACGAACAGAATGGTGTTGCCGCTGTCCGACTGGATGCGCATCAGTTCTTCGTGCATCTGCGTGCGGGTCTGCGGATCGAGCTTGGAGAAAGGCTCGTCCATCAGAAGGAGATCGGGGCCGATCACAAGCGTGCGCGCGAGCGCGGCGCGGCTGCGCATGCCACCCGAGAGCGCGTGCGGCCAGGCGTCGCCGAAGCCCGCGAGCCCCACGCGCTCGAGCGCGGCGTCGGCGCGCTGCCGCCGCTCCTGTCGCGACAGCGCGTCGGTCTCGAGGCCGAGCGCCACGTTGTCGCGCACGGTGCGCCACGGCAGCAGGCGGTCTTCCTGGAACAGGTAGCCCAGCCGGCCATGACGGTGGAACTGCGCGGCGGGCTCGCCGGCCAGTGTGATGTGCCCCGTGCCCGGCGATTGCAGGCCAGCGATCAGGTCCAGCAGCGTGCTCTTGCCGCAGCCCGAGGCGCCGAGCAGCGCGACGATCTCGCCCTGGTCCACGTCGAACGCAATGTCGCGCAGCACCTCGAGGGCGCCGAAATGCTTGGACAGACCGGCGACGCGCAGTGCGGGCGTGGACGACCGTGGCGGGCGCGAGACGGCGGATGGTATGCCCACGGTCATCGCCAGCTCCCCGGACCCGTCACGGGAATCGCGGCGCCCGTCTCGGCGAGGCTGGCATACAGCTTCTCCAGCGTCATGGCTTGGAAGGTCTCGATATGGCGGCGCGCGATCAGCTCCGCGCGGCGGCCGTCGCCTTCTTCGAACGCGGCGATCATGGCGTTGTGGTCGTGTTTGATCTCGGGCTTGGTCTTCTGCACGCCGAATCCCAGCGCCACCACGCGCGACATCTCGTCCATGAGGCCGGCCAGGGTCCGGTGCAGGCGTTCGTTGCCGCAGGCCGCCGCGATGGCGAGGTGGAAGGCCTTGTTGGCGTCCATGAAGACGTCGATCTGGTCGTTCAGGTGCAGTACCGGATGCTGCACGCGGCAGGCCGCTTCGAGCTCGCGCAGCAGGCCCAGGTCGACGCGGCCCACGGCCAGGCGTGCGGCGAGCGGCTCGAGCTGCGCACGCAGCGTGAAGACTTCCTCGACGTCGCGCAGCGTGATCGGTGCGATCTGATAGCCCTTGCGCGGCCGCGAGCGCACGAATCCTTCCTGTGCCAGGCGCGTGAGCGCGATGCGGCAGCTCGTCTTGCGGATGTCGTAGCTCGCCATGAGCGCGGGCTCGGTCACGATGGCGCCCGGTGCAAGCCGGCACGAGATCACGTCGCGCCGGATGCGCTGATAGGCATCGTCACCGCTGCTCTGTGCGGCGTCGTCGTTCACGGGGAGTCGGGAGGTGTCCATCGCGGCCTCTGTGGAGAGTCTGAGCGGCTCACCGATGCGTACATATCGGCTTACCCAAGGATTCTAGGGAGGCGCAGGACGAGGACGAACGAAGAATATCTGCTATGGATATTCGCGCTGGTGACCTGCTTACGTGAGCAGCCCACAGAATCAGGGTCTGCGGCTTACGGCATGGCCCTGGACAGCATGGCCGCCTATCTGTCCTTATTACCGTATGTGCTTAAGCGGGCGCCGTATATCGACGTGCGCAATTGGTTGTTCGCGCAACCGGAGCCGCTCCCTACGATGCAGCCTGATTCTTTGGTCAGGAGCGAGCCTCATGGGGGCAGCAGTGCAGCACGGGCAGGACAAGACGGTTTCGCAGAGCGGAAGTGGGCGGCGTACGCGCCGGGTGGTGACGGGGCTGCTGGTGGCGACGCTCGCGACCGCGGGGCTCGCGCTGGGCGCCAGGGCGCAGGCTCAGGCCGCCGCCACGCCCAAGGCGGGCGGTACCCTCATCATCGGGCAATATCAGGAACCCACGGTCTACGACCCCAATCGGCAGTATTCCTGGGAGACCTATCGGGTCGACAAGCACATCTATGAGTCGCTGATCGCCGAAGACCTGAGCCATCCCGCCAAAGACGGGCCACCGCCGCTCGTGCCGGCACTGGCCGAACGCTGGGAGGTGAGCCCGGACGCCCGCACCTTCACGTTCGCGCTGCGCCGCGGCGTCAAGTTCCACGATGGCACCGACTTCAACGCGGAGGCTGTGCGCTTCAACGTGCGCCGTTTCACCGATCCGGGGTTCGAGTTCTACGACGCGCGCGCTGCCGCCACCATGAAACCCGTGTACGGCAAGCTGGACGCGGTGAAGGTCGTGGACGAGCACACCGTGCAGTACGTGTTCAAGGAACCGTTCATCGACTTCCCGCGCCTGCTGCCGCAAGGCAACTATGTGTCCGGCATCTTCAGTCCGGCGGCGCTCAAGAAACATGGCCAGGACGGTCTGGCGCTCAACCCCACCGGCACGGGTCCGTTCAAGTTCGTGGAGCGGGTGCACGGCGAGAAGACGGTGCTGGTGCGCAACGATGCCTGGTGGGGCGGCAAGGCGCCGCTCGATCGCATCATCTTCCGCCCGATCCCCGATGACGCCACGCGCCTGGCCGCGCTGCGCTCGGGCGAGATCGACATCCTGACGCGCGTGCCGCCGGATGCGGCCGATGCGCTGGAGAAGGCGCGCTACACCGTGCACGACAGCACGACCGCGGGCCAGTTGTTCCTGAGCTGGAACTTCCGCAACGCGTTCGTCAGCAAGCGTGCGGTGCGCGAGGCGATCGCCGCCGCGATCGATCGAGATGGGCTGGCTCGCACGATCTTCAAGGGCCGCGCGCTCGCCTCGCGCAACATCCTCAATATCGGCAGCACCGCCTACGACCCGACCCAGAAGGACGTGGCCTACGATCCCGAGCGCGCCCGCACGCTGCTGAAAGAGGCCGGCTATAAAGAGGGCGAGGTGCGTTTCACCATCATCACCGACGTGGCCAACCAGCCGGCGGTGGAGTGGATCCAGCGCGACCTCGGCAAGGTCGGCATCCGCGTCGACGTGGTGTCGCAGGAGTGGCTGACCTACACGAGCAAGCTGGCCAACCTCTCGCCGGACACCGGCCTCTTCACGATGGAGTGGGGGTTCGTCACGCCGTACTGGCTCAAGCTGGCCTACGACGCGTACGTCGTCACGCGCGGCGGTGGCGAAAAGGTCGTCGATCCCGAGCTCGGGCCGGCCATCGCCCGGGCCGCCGCGCAAACCGACGAGGCACAGGCCATTGCCGCGTGGAAAGCAGCCAACGCGGTGGCGCAGCGCGATGTGGCGTTCCTGCCTCTGGTGACGTTCCGCAACCACTTCGCCTCGGCGCCGAATGTGCAGGGCTTCAATGTCCCTGCCCAGAACTTCTACGATCTCACCAAGGTGTGGATCAAGCCATGACGCGCGCCATCCTCTCGCGCCTGCTGCAGGCCGTGCCACTGTTCTTCGTGATCTCGGTGCTGGTGTTCTTCATCTCGCATGCGGGCGGGGGAGACCCCATTACCAACGCGCTGGCCAGCACGCTGCCGCAGGAATCCATCGATGCGATCCGCCGCGAGTACGGACTGGACCAGCCTGTCTGGGTCCAATACGTGCGCTGGCTGCAGCATCTGGCCGCGGGTGACTGGGGCACGTCACTGGTGCTGCGCACCCCGGTATTCGACGTGCTCGGTCGCAGCTTTGGCAACACGCTGATCCTCACTGGCGCCGCCGTGCTCGTGTGCGTGGCGGGCGGCGTGCTGGTCGGCGTGACCAGTGGCCTGAAGCGCGGCAGCCTGCTCGATCACGCCACAATGTTCGTGATCCAGATCGGCCACAATTTTCCGGTGTTCTGGTCGGGTCTGCTCCTGATCTGGATCTTCGGTGTTCAGTTGCGCTGGTTGCCGGTATCCGGCATGTATGACCTGCGCGGCGACCACGGCCTCGTGGACCTGCTGCGTCATTTGATCCTGCCGGCCATCGCGGCGGCGATCATCTCGATGCTGATCCTCGCGCAGCTGGTACGTGCACAGGTGATCGAAATCATGGGGTCCGACTACGTGCGCACGCTGCGCGCGCAAGGCTTGCCGCGTGGCGTGATCCTGCGCCGGCATCTGGGGCGCAATCTGCTGCCGCCGGTCGTGAACATCACGGGCCTGCAGATCGGATATCTCTTGTCGGGCGTGGTGTTCGTCGAGAACGTCTTCAACTGGCCCGGGATCGGCACCCAGCTCTACAACGCCGCCGCCGGACGCGACTATCCGATGATCCAGGCCGGTGTGATGCTGGTGACGGGCTGCTTCATCGTGGTCAATCTCGCGACCGACATCGTGCTCGATCTTCTCAATCCGCGCCTGCGTGGCGCCACGGCAGCCTCCGCATGAGCACGCTCGATCCCTCCCTGATTGCTGCCATTCCCGGCCCTGCGCATGGTGCCGGCCGCCGCGCCTGGCGCCGGCTCGCGGCCAACCGCCTCGCGCTCGTGGGCCTCGTCATCATTCTCGCGGCCCTGGCGGCGAGTCTGGCCGCGCCCTGGGTCGCACCCTACGATCCCAACGCGGCCACGCCGATGCTGCGCAACGCGGGACCCGGTACCGAGGGACACTGGCTGGGTCTGGATGCCCAGGGCCGTGACATCTTCAGCCGACTGCTGTGGGGCGGACGGCCGGCGTTGCTGTCGTCCATCGTGCCGGTGGCGATTTCCGTGCTGCTCGCGCTGGCGGGCGGGCTGCTGGCCGGCTATTACCGCAATCGCTGGTCGGCGCTCATCATGCGCGTGATCGACGTGCTGTTCGCGTTTCCGATGGTGCTGCTGGCCATCGGATTGGCCACGGCGCTCGGGCCCGGCGGCTGGGCCGTCGGCCTGACAATCATCTTTTCGGCGACGCCGTACCTCACGCGGGTGGTGTATGCGGGGGTGCGAGCCGAACGCGACAAGGACTATGTCGAGGCCGCGCGGGCCTGCGGCGCGACGCCGGCCGATCTGCTGCTGCGGGAGATCCTGCCCAATGTCGTGAGCGCCGCGGTGGTCTACGGCACCACCTTGGTGGGCGGCATGATCGTGTTCCAGGCCGGGCTGTCCTTCCTGGGCCTGGGCACGCAGCCGCCTCACGCCGATTGGGGTCGCATGGTTGCCGAAGGCGCGCAGGTCCTGGTGCTGGGTGCCGCGCACGTGGCGACGCTGCCCGCGCTCGTGATCGTGGTGGTGGCGCTTTCGTTCAATTGGCTGGGCAACGGCCTGCGCGACGTGCTCGACCCGCGCGATTAGGAGATCCTCATGAGCATTCTGCGTATCGATGCCCTGCGGGTGGATTTCACCGCGCCTTCGGGCGAGGTGCAGCCAGCCGTGCGCGGCGTGGACCTGGCCATCGAGCCCGGTGAGGTGCTGGCGCTGGTCGGCGAATCGGGCTCCGGCAAGAGCGTGACCGCCGCGGCCGTGCTGGGCCTGCTGCCGCAGCGGGGCGTGTCGGTGAGCGGCTCGGTACGGTTCGAGGGCGAGCCTTTGCTCGGCCGCGGCGAGGCCGGCTACAACCAGGTGCGCGGGCACGGCATCGGCATCATCTTCCAGAATTCGCTGGCCTCGCTGGACCCGTCGTTCCGCATCGGCGACCAACTGTGCGAGTCGCTGCGCTATCGCCAGGGCTTGCGGGGCCAAGCGGCATGCGCCGCGGCGCAGGGCTGGCTCGAGCGGGTACGCATCCGCGATCCGGAGCGCGTGCTGCAGGCCTATCCGCACGAGCTGTCGGGCGGCATGCGGCAGCGCGTGATGATCGCGCTGGCCATGCTGGGCCGGCCGCGGCTCCTGATCGCCGACGAGCCCACCACCGCGCTCGACCCCACGATCCAGAAAGAAATCCTGGAGCTGCTGGCCGATATCAACGCCCGCGAGGGAACGTCGATTCTGCTGATCACGCACGACTTCGGCGTGGTCGCCGCATTGGCCGACCGCGTCGCGGTGATGCGCGCCGGCGAGATCGTGGAGTCCGGGCGTACCGCGTCATTGTTGTCTTCGCCGGTGCATCCGTACACGGTGAAGCTGGTGAGTGCCGTGCCGAGACGTGTGGCGCGAGCGCCGGCCGCCGCTCAGCCGGCGTCTGTGGCCGCGGCGTCGATCGAGGCCGCCGCATCCGCGCAGATCGGTGCACGGGGTGCACCGCTGGTAAGCCTGGAGCAGGTGTCGCGTCAGTACACGCTGGGGCGCCGCTGGTTCGGCGCCGCGCGCACGGTGCAGGCGCTCGCGCCGGTAGACCTGGCGATCCGGCGTGGCGAGATCCTCGGTCTCATCGGCGAATCGGGGTCGGGCAAGTCGACCCTGGCGCGGGTCGCGGCACGGCTGATCGAGCCGTCCAGCGGCATCGTGCGCGTGGCGGGACAGGACGTGACCGCGTTGCACGGCGCGGCCCTCGCACCCCTGCGCCGGCAGGTTCAGATCGTGTTCCAGGATGGCGGCGCGTCGCTCAATCCGCGCCGTACGATCGGTGCCCAACTCATCGCGCCGCTGCTGCGTCTCGGCGCGGCGAGCACGGTGGCGCAGGCGCGTGGCCTGGCGGTCGATGCGCTCGAACGCGTCGGGCTGGGCGCGCAGCATCTGCAGCGCTATCCCCACGAGTTCTCCGGCGGGCAGCGTCAGCGCATCGGCATCGCGCGTGCGCTCGCGCCGCGGCCGGCCTTCGTCATCCTGGACGAGCCCACCTCGGCGCTGGATGTGTCGATCCAGGCGCAGGTGCTGGACCTTCTGCGCGAACTGCGGCAGGCGCTGTCGCTGACCTATCTTTTCATCGGCCACGACCTGGCCGTCATCGAATCGCTGTGCGATCGGATCGCCGTGATGGAGCAGGGCCGGATTGTCGAGGTGTTCGACCGCGACGCCCTGCGTGATCCGGGCCGCCATCCGGCCACGCGCCGCCTGCTCGACGCGGTGCTGCCGGTGGCCGGGGCCACGCGGCTCGGCGCCGCGCGAGGCCGCTCGCCGCTCATCTCCCCGCTGCCCGAACGCGCGGCTGCCTGATCCCGCCTCTCGACCATGGCCCACAAGAAAATCATCTACAACGCATTCACGCAGTTCACCCTGTCGCATCAGGCCCATGGCCAATGGCGGCGCCAGGAGGCCGCCGCGCAACGCAATTTCTCCCGCTTCGCGCCGTGGGTCAGGCTGGCCCGTACCGCCGAGCGTGCGGGCCTGGACACGATCTTCTTCGCCGATACGATCGGGGTCTACGACGTGTACCGCCAGAGCTGGGATACCGCCGCGCGCGAAGGCATGCAGTTCCCGGCCAACGATCCGGCGAGCCTGGTGTCCGCGCTGGCCTACGCGACCGAGCACTTGGGCTTCATCGTCACGAGCTCGATCCTCCAGGATCACCCGTTCAACTTCGCGCGCAAGCTCTCCACGCTCGATCACCTGAGCGAGGGCAGGGTGGGCTGGAACATCGTGACCAGCTACCTGGACAACGCCGCCCGCAACTTCGGCCAGCCGCGCCTGGATGGGCACGATGATCGCTACGCCTGGGCCGAGGAGTACACCGAGGTCGTCTACAAGCTGTGGGAGGCGAGCTGGCAGGACGACGCCGTGGTGGCCGACCTCGAAAGCGGGGTCTACGCCGACCCGGCGCGTATCCATCCGATCCACCATGAAGGCAAGCGCTATCGCGTCGAAGGACCGCACATGCCGCAGCCCTCGCCGCAGCGCACGCCGTTGCTGGCGCAGGCGGGGGCCTCGGGCGCCGGCCGCGCGTTTGCCGCGCGCCACGCCGAAATGACCTTTCTGCCCGCGATCACGCCGGCCTCGGCCGCCGCCGATATCGCGGATCTCGACGCGCGGCTGGCGGCGGCGGGACGCCGGGCGGGCGATCTCAAGTATGTGGTGGGCCTGCATCCCATTATCGGCAGCACCGAGGCCGAGGCGCGCGTGCGCTATGAAGAGTTCCTGCACTGGCGCAGCGAGCCGGGCTACCTGGCCCATGCGTCGGGCAGCATCGGCTTCGACCTGTCGGTCATCGATCCCGACACGCCGCTGGCCGACGTCAAGTCCGAATACGTACAGGGCGGCATTCGTGCCGTGATCGATGCCGAGCCGAACAAGCAGGCGCGCTTTGGCGATGTGTTGCGTCAGCGCCTCAACAAGGCGGCGCCCGGCACGCCGGAGCAAATCGCCGACACCATCGGCGAATGGGTGCGCGCCGGCGTCGATGGCTTCAACCTGATTCCGGTGACCTTGCCGGACTGGTTCGACGTGTTCGCCGACGAGGTGGTGCCCATCTTGCGCAAACGTGGCCTGATCCAGTCGCAGTACCGCGACGGCACCCTGCGCGAGAAGCTGTTCGGCGACGCGCCGACCTTGCCTGACCGCCACCCGGCGCGCCGCCTGCGGCCCTGGGCCCAGGCGTGAGTACGGCCGATTTCTCAATACTTTCTACAGGATTTCCCATGTCTCATGATGCTCCCACCGATCAGGAGCTGGCCGAGCGCTTCCGCCCGGTTTTCGCCCGTATCGCCGAAGGCGCCGCGCAGCGCGATTTCGATCGCGAGCTCGCCCATGAACCGGTGCGCTGGCTGGCCGAGGCCGGCTTCGGCGCCCTGCGCGTGCCCCGCGAATTCGGTGGCCTGGGCGCCTCGGTCGAGCAGCACTACGACCTGCTGATCGAACTCGGCGAAGCCGATTCGAACATTCCGCAGGCACTGCGCTCGCACTTCGGCTTCATCGAGCGCCTGTACGCCGAAGTCGATCCGGCCTTGCATGAACCCTGGCTGCGCCGAATTGCCGATGGCGCCATCTTCGGTAACGCCACCACGGAGCGCGGTGACCATGCGCTGGGCAAGCTCGATACCGTGCTGCGCGAGACGCCCGAAGGCTGGCGCCTGACCGGCGAGAAGTTCTACAGCACGGGCACGCTCTACGCCGACTGGATTCAGGTCAGCGCGCGGCGCGAGGGCCGGGAGCCGGCGCCGGAGGGCCATCAGACGTTCGTGCTGGTGCCCGCTACGGCGGCTGGCGTGACGCGCGAGGACGACTGGACCGGCTTCGGCCAGCGCCTGAGCGCTTCGGGTACGACGCGCTTCGATGCCGTCGCGGTGGATCCCGCGCACATTCTCTCGTACTCGCGCCAGGGGCCCACGCCCATGACCGCGGTGTTCCAGCTCACGCATCTCGCCACCCTGGCCGGCATCGCGCGCGCCATCGTGCGCGAGACCGCGGCCTTTGTGCGGCCGCGCAAGCGGACCTTCAGCCACGGGGCGGGCCAGGTGCCCGCCGAAGATCCGCTGGTGCAGCAGGTGGTGGGTCAGTTGTCGGCCACCGCGTTCACGGCGACGGCTGCCGTACGCGCCGTGGCGCGCACACTGGGCGCCGCCGACCGGGTGCGCCAGCGTGAGGGCCGTCTGCCGCCGGACCTGCTGGTGCAGGCCGAGCTCGAAACGGCGCAGGCGCAGGTCGGTCTGATCGATAGCGTGTTGGCCGCCGGCACCCGCTTGTTTGACGTGGGCGGCGCCTCCGCGCTCCTGGAGTCGCGCGGTCTCGACCGCCACTGGCGCAACGCCCGTACCCTGGCGTCGCACAATCCCACGCCTTACAAGGCGCGCTTGCTGGGGGACCACGCGATCAACGGCACCGGGCCGTCGTTCTACTGGACCGTCGGCGCGCGCGCCGCCTGAAAGGGAGCACCTTATGTCCGCATCTCCCTTGATTCTCAACGGCTTCATCATGAACGTGGTGGGCCATGTGTCGGCGGGCCTGTGGCGTCATCCCGCCGATCGGGCCACCGAGTATGTGAACCTCGATTACTGGATCCATATCGCGCGTCTGCTGGATGAGGCCGGTTTCGATTCGTTGTTCATCGCCGACGCGCTGGGCCAGCTCGACGTGTACGGCGGCAATGCCGATACGGCCCTGCGCACCGCGGCGCAGACGCCGGTCAACGATCCCTTGTTGCTGGTATCGGCACTGGCCGCGGCCACGCGCGACCTGAGCGTCGGCGTGACGGTGTCTACCACGTACGAGCATCCCTATCTGCTGGCGCGCAAGTTCACGACGCTCGACCATCTGAGCCGGGGCCGCGTGGCCTGGAACGTGGTCACGTCCGTGCTGGACTCGGCCGCGCGCAATCTGGGCCTGGCGCGGCAGATGGATCACGACGAGCGCTATGACCGTGCCCAGGAGTTTCTGGACGTGACCTACAAGCTTTGGGAAGGCTCGTGGGAAGACGGCGCGCTGGTGCAGGATCGCGCCGGCGGCGTTCATGTGGATCCCTCACGCGTGCATCCGATCGGGCATGCGGGCACCTACTTCGACGTGCCCGGCGCGCATCTGAGCCAACCCAGCGTGCAGCGCACGCCGGTCATTTTCCAGGCGGGCACCTCGCCGCGAGGCCGCGAGTTTGCCGCGCGCAATGCCGAGGTCGTGTTCCTGGGCGGTGCACGGCCTGCCGACATCCGTGAGAGCGTGGCGCAGATCCGGGCCCGCGCGGTGGCGCTCGGCCGCGCACCCGACGCCATCCGCTTCATCACGGCGGTGACCGTCGTGACGGCAGCCACCGCCGACGCCGCGCGCGCCAAGCATGAAGATTTTCTGCGCTACACCGACGAGGAGGCTGCCTTGGCGCTGTTCTCGGCCTGGACCGGGGTCGACTGGTCGCGCTTCGACCGCGATCAACCCCTCGAATACATCGAGACCAACGCCGGCCGTTCGGCATTGCGCAGCTTCACACGCATCGACGCGGATCGCCGCTGGACGGTGGGCGATGTGGCGCGCTATATCGGCATCGGCGGGCTGCACCCCACGCTGGTGGGCGACCCCGTCCAGGTGGCCGACGCGCTCGAGCGCTACGCCAAGGAGGCCGGCGTGGACGGCTTCAACATCGCCTACGCGGTGAGCCCGGGCAGCTTCGAAGACTTCGTGACGCATATCGTGCCGGAGCTGCGCCGCCGCGGCCGGCTCGCGCCCAGACCCGAACGGCCCCTGACGCTGCGTGAGCGTTTGCAGGGCGCCGGCCAGCAGCGGCTGCGCGACGATCACCCGGGCGCGCGCTTTCGTTCCTTGCACACACAACCGACATCGGAGGCCGCGGCATGAGTCTGCACCTGCATTGGTACCTGCCGACCAACGGCGACAGCCGCGGCATTACGGGGTCGGGCGACGACTCGCATCGCATCGCGGGCACGGCGGGCGCGTTCCGCCGGCCCACGCTGGCCTATCTCAAGCAGGTGGCGCAGGCTGCCGAGAACCTCGGTTTCGAGGCCGTGCTCACGCCCACGGGCACCTGGTGCGAAGACGCCTGGATCGCCACAGCGGCGTTGTCGCAGCACGTGGATCGGCTGAAGTTCCTAGTCGCGTTTCGGCCGGGCTTTCTTTCCCCCACGCTGGCGGCGCACCAGGCCGCGACCTACCAACGGCTGACGGACGGGCGGCTGCTGATCAACATCGTCACGGGCGGCGACCCGGTCGAGCAGCGCCGCTTCGGCGATCACGCCGATCATGGCCAGCGCTACGCGCGGACCGGCGAGTTCCTGTCGGTGTTCCGCGGATTGGGCGAGCGTGCCGGTACCGGCGAGCTGCTCGACTATCAGGGTGAGCACTATCGCATCGAAGCCGCGCATCTCGACCCCGCGCCCGCGGGCGCGCCGCCGGTGTTCTTCGGCGGCGCCAGCCCGGCCGCCGAGCAGGTCGCGGCGCGCTACGCCGATGTGTACCTGGCCTGGGGCGAGCCCCCCGCGCAGATCGCCGAGCGCGTCACGCGGGTGCGCGCCTTGGCGCGCGAGCACGGGCGGGAGCCGGCCTTCGGTATCCGCCTGCATGTGATCAGCCGCGATACCGAGGAAGAGGCCTGGGCCGAGGCGGGCCGCTTGCTGGCCGGGATCGATCCGCAACGGGTCGAGCAGGCGCAATCGCTGTTCTCACGTACGGAGTCGGTGGGCCAGCAGCGCATGACGGCGCTGGTGTCCGGCTGGCAGGCCGGACGCGATGCCCGCGCGCTCGAAGTGGCGCCCAATCTCTGGGCGGGCTACGGGCTGGTGCGGGGTGGAGCCGGCACGGCGCTGGTCGGCAGCCATGCGCAGGTGGCCGATCGCATCGCCGAGTATCACGCGCTCGGTCTCACCCATTTCATCCTGTCGGGCCAGCCGCACGTCGAGGAGGCGTACTGGTTCGCCGAGGGCGCGGGCGCGGAACTGCAGCGCAGGGGCTTGTGGCAGCCCGCCCATCGCTGATCGATGTTCCGCCCGCGTGCGAGACGCTGTGACGGCGGGCGCTCGGGCGGATGCGCCTCGAGAAGGCGCCAGGCGTCGCTGTCTACGCGGGCTGGGCCACCAGGCCTTCCACATGGACGTGACGCGCCTCGCCGTCGCTGAGAATACGCGCCTCCACGCCATAGGCCTCGCGCAGCCGCGCGGGCACGATCACTTCTTGCGGCGCGCCGCGGGCGAGCAGCTTGCCCGCCTGCAGCAGCAGCGCATGATCGGTATGGTTCAACGCCATGCCGAGGTCGTGCAGCACGATCACGGTCACCATGCCGCGCTCGCGCGTCTCGCGCGCCAGCAGCCGCATCACATGAAACTGATAATTCAGGTCCAGCGCGGAGAGCGGCTCGTCCAGCAACAGGAGCCGGGGCGATCGGATGAGCGCCTGCGCCAGCCCCGTCATCTGGCGCTGACCGCCCGACAGCTCGGCGAGCGTTCGGTTGGCCAGGCCGGCGATTCCCAGGCGGCCCAGCAGCGCGATCGCCTCGCGCAACATGCCGTCCGCATCGCTGCCGTCCGATGCGCCCGCCCCACCAGCCGCCGCTCCCGCGGCGAGCACCGATTCGAGCACCGTCATGTGCACGCCGGCGGGCAAGGCCTGCGGCATGTACATCGCGTGTCGCGCGCGCTCGGCCGGCCGCAGCCGGTCCAGCCGCAGATCACCCAGCCACACCGATCCCGCGCTCAATGGCACCAAGCCCGCCATGGCGCGCAACAAGGTGGATTTGCCGCTGCCGTTGGGTCCGATGAGCGCCGTGACCGAGCCTGCCGCCAGCCCGGTGGCGTCGATCCCGTGCAGGACCTCGCGCCGGCCGTATCCCGCATGCAGGTCCACGAGGGACAGTCCGCTGGACGCGCTCGTATTCATGGCAATCAGCGAGCCAGCGCCAGGGTGCCACGCATCATCTCGGCGTGCGCGGGGAACGAGCAGTAGAACGTGTACGACTCGCCGGCCGCCAGACGGCTCACCGGGAAAGTCACCGTGGCCGTTTCGCCGCCGCCCAGCATCGGCGTCTTGGCGAGGACGCGGGCGTCGTTGGGCACGAGCCAGTCGTCCTGCGGGCCGGCGCGCATGCCGTCGAGCATGACCTGATCGATATCGGCGGTCTTGGTCAGCACCCAGTTGTGCCCGGCCTTTTCCTTGCTGTTCTTGCCCGTATGGACCAGGCGCACCGTGAATTCGGTGCAGGTGGCGGGCACCACGATGTGACCGGGTTCGAACTTCTTGCCCGGCTGACCTTGCACGTCGATGGTGCAACCCTGCGGCGTGGCCTGGACTGCCGGCGTAGCGGCGGCAGGCGCGTGATCGTGGGCCTGGGCCGCGGCGGCGAACAGAAAGGGCAGGGCGAGCAGGGCAAGGCGAGACGTCATTGCAGATTCCATGATGAGAGGGAAAGGCACAGGCCGGCGGCTCACTGCTTGCGCAGCGTGCGCACCACGATGGCCAGAAAGAAAGGGATGCCGACGAGCGAAGTCACGATCCCGACAGGGATCAACGCACCCGGCAGCAGTGTCTTGGACGCGATGGATGCGCCCGAGAGAATCAGGGCGCCGGCCAGCGTGCTGCCCGGCAGGTAGAAGCGATGGTCTTCGCCCAGCAGCAGGCGGGCGATGTGGGGTGCCACCAGTCCGACGAAGCCGATCGTGCCCACGATGGACACGGCCAGCGCCGTGAGCGCGCTCACCCGCAACAGACTGACCATCCGCAGGCGCTTCAGATCCACGCCCAGGCTGGCCGCACGTTCCTCGCCCAGCCGCACCGCCGTGAGTTGCCAGGCGTCGCGCATCGACCACGGCAGCACGAAGGCGAGCGCCACGGCCAGCGCCGCCACGCTGCCCCAGCTGGCGCGCCCGAGGTTGCCCATGGTCCAGAACACGATGCCCTGCAGCGCCTCTTCGGATGCCACGAACTGCAGCAGCATGATGAGCGCCTGGAACGAATACACGAGCGCGATGCCGAACAGCACCACGCCCAGCGTCGAGCCGCCGCGCCAGCGCGCCACGCGCTCGAGCAGCGCCACCGACAGCAGCGCGCTGACGAACGCGCACAGAGTGACCGTCCAGGCCGGCGGCAGGCCGGGCAGGGTGAAGTTGAGCGTGATGGCAGCGGCCGCGCCGAAGGCCGCCGCCGCCGAGACGCCCAGCGTGAAAGGGCTGGCGAGCGGATTGTTGAGCAGCGTTTGCATCTCCGCGCCGCCCCAACCGAGCGCCGCGCCCACCAGCACCGCCATCAGCGCGTACGGCAGGCGGAAATCCCACACGATCACGCGCATGCCGGGGGTGGCGGCGTCCGGATGCATCAGCGTGCGTAGCAGGTCTGCCGCGCTCAGCCCGGCGGGACCGCAGGCGATGTCGGTCAACAGGCACAGGACGAGCGCGGCGGCGAACGCGGCGAGCCAGATACGGCGCCGGCGCTGCATGCGCAGGTGGGTGCGCGCGATCTCCTGCGCCGGCGCGGGCAGGGCGGCGGTATGCGTCATGCCCATGCTCAGCGCGGCGCGGCCAGCGTGGTCCAGTAGGTGCCGTCGGCGGGGGCGGTGAGGAAGTCCTTGTACAGCGTGCGCAGGTCCGCATCGGGATCGATGCCGCGGGCGGCCGCTTCTTGCGGATGGAACCAGCGCGCCAGCGCCTCAATGGCGAGGATGTTGTAGGGCGAGTTGTAGTACGCGTGCCAGAGGCCATGGGCGCGGCCGGCCTGCACCGCGGACAGGCCCTCGATGCCCGTGCGCGCCGTGAGCACCGCCAGGCTGTCGCGCGAGGTGGCAGGCGCCACGCCGGGTCCGGCGAGCAGGCCCGGACGGCCGGGTTCGCTGCGGCTGCCGGTCGCCACATACACATCCGGCTGATGCGTGATCAGATACTCGAGGCTCACGTCGCCGATGGCGCCCGGTACCACGCCCTGCGCGATGTTGACGCCGCCCGCGGTCTCGACCATTTCGCCCAGGCTGCCGCGGCCTGTGGTGTGGCAGCAAGACGGCCACACGCCGGCCAGCAGCTCCACGAACACGCGCGGGCGCTTGCCCTCGGGGACGGCCGCTACCATGTCCTGCACGCGCTTGAGGCGCGGCTCATAGAAATCCACATAGGCCTGCGCTTCTGCCTGCCGATCCACCGCGGCGCCCAGGATCTTCATGCTGGCGGCGGTGTTCTGCACCGGGTGCTGACGAAAGTCGATGAACACGACCGGAATGCCGGCCGCCTGGAGCGCGGCGACCATCGGGCTGTTCTTGCCCGGCCCGTGTCCCGCCAGCCCGAAGATGGCCACATCGGGCTGCAGATCGACGATACGCTCCGGACTGACGCTGTCTTCGGAGCTCTTGCCGATCAGCGGTACCTTGGCGGCGCGCGGATAGGTGCTTGTGAGCTGCGTCCACGCGTAGGGGTCCTGCTGCTTGAGCTCGCCCTGCCAGCCCACCACCCGCGCGGTGGGGTCGGCACGATCGAGCAGCGCCATCGCGAACACGAAGCGTCCCTCGCCCAGCAGGATGCGCTTCGGATGATCCGGCACCTCGACCTGGCGTCCGGCCAGGTCCGTGACCTGCCGGGCCGCGGCCAGGCCGGGCATCGAGGCGCCGAGCGCCAGGGCAGCGGCCAAAACGGCACGGGGTCGCAGCAAAGCGTGGAGAAAGGCGCGCGGGCGAAGCTGGAACATCTTGATCTCGTTTCGGTAAGCGGTTTGGCCGCTGGTCAGACGCGCGCCCGATTACCCAGGAAACGCGAATGGTTCTTATTGAAACGAGAGTGTGCGTGGGTTAATGTCAACGCAACGTTAAGACCGGCGGCCCTACAATCCGGTCCATTCCTCTTTGCCGCCCGCGAGCGGCGTTGTCCGCATGCGCATCCTGGTCATCGAAGACGATCCTTCCATCCTGTCCAATGTGACGGCCTTTCTGGGCCGGCGGGGCTACATCGTGGATTGCGCCGAAGACGGCCGCCAGGGCTACGCGCTGGCCGCCACGGGCGAGTTCGATCTCATCGTGCTGGACCTGATGCTGCCGCGCATGGACGGCTACGACCTGTGCCGGCGCCTGCGTACCGAGGCTCGCTGCGCCACGCCCGTGATCATGGTGACGGCCCGCGACACGCTGGATCACCGCCTCGAAGGCTTCGACGCCGGTGCGGATGATTACCTGGTCAAGCCTTATGCGCTCGCCGAGCTCGCCGCCCGTATCCATGCGCTGTTGCAGCGCAGCCAGGGCCGCGTCGCGGCCACCGTGCTGCAAGTGGCCGACCTGCGCTGCGATACCGCTACGCTCGAGGTGTCGCGCAACGGCCGGCGCATCCGGCTCGCGCCCGCGCCCCTGCGCATCCTCACGATGCTGATGCAGGCAAGCCCCGCGGTCGTGCACCGCAGCCGGCTCGAAGAGGCCCTGTGGCGGGACTCGCCGCCCGACAGCGACAGCCTGCGCACGCACATCCATCAGATCCGGCACGCCGTCGACAAGGACGAGGCGGTGCCCCTGGTGCACACCGTGCGCGGCATCGGCTACCAGCTGCGCGATGCCACTCTCTAGCCTGCGGCGCGGTCTCGCGCGCAATCTGGTGCTGACCTACGTACTGCTGGCGCTGCTGGTAGGCGGGCTGCTCACCACCGTATCGATCTTCACGGTCACCGGGCTCGAGGCCCACCTGCAGCGCATCGATATGGGGATGGCGGTGCAGCGCGTGCGCACCGAATACCTGGCCGGGCAGGATCCCGGCCGACCCAACCGCTTTTTCCATGGCGCCGCGGGCAGCGAGGCGTTTCCCGCCTGGTTGCGCGGGCTGCCGCCCGGGTTTCACAAGGTCGACCACGATGGCCGGGTGTGGCACGCCATGGTCGACGATGACGGCGGCGACCGTTATATGCTGCTGCGCGACTACACCGACTACGAGCGCAGCCAGCGCGGCTCGCACTGGATCGCGGTGGGGGGCATGGCGGGCGGCCTGCTGGTGGCCTTCGGCCTGGGCGCGCTCATGATCCGCCGCGTCGTCGCGCCGCTTGCCCGGCTGGCGCGGCAGGTGCAGGGGCGGCCCGGCCAGCCGCCGCGCACGCGGCTCGCGCAGGACTATCCGGCCAATGAAATCGGGGCGCTCGCCGCCGCCTTCGACGCCACCTACAACCAGCTCGAGCAGGCGCTCGAGCGCGAACGCCTCTTCACGGCGGATGTGGGGCATGAGCTGCGCACGCCACTGATGGCGATCACGAGTTCGTGCGAGCTGCTGCGCGACGATCCCGCGCTCGGCCACGCCGATCTCACCGCGCTTGCCCGCATCGAGCGCGCGGCCCTGGACATGCGCCAGCGGCTCGATGTCTATCTGATGTTGGCCCGCGGGCGCGATAGTGCGCAGAATTCGTTCGAGCAGGCCAGTGCGCAGGTCGTGGCGCGTGACCAGGCGGCCGTTTATGGCCCGCTGGCCGAGCGTCGGGGCATGACGCTGCGGCTGCTCACCGAGGGCCCGCTCACGCCGTACTACCCCGTGCCGCTCCTCAGGGCGGTGCTGGGCAACCTGATCCAGAACGCCCTTCAATATGCGGGGCCAGGCGCCACCGTGACCCTGGCCGTACGGGGCGAAGCCGCGCCCGGCAGCCCGCCCGAGGTCGAGGTGAGCGATGACGGACCGGGCATTCCGGCCGACCGCCAGGCCAGCGTATTCGCCCCGTTCGTACGCGGCGCCGGCGAGCGCGGTGGCGAGAGCCACAATCTCGGCCTGGGCCTGTCGCTGGTGGCGCGCATCTGCGAGCACCAGGGCTGGCGGGTGAGCCTGGCGTCCGAGCCGGGCGCGGGGGCGGCTTTCCGGGTGGTTCTGGGGCCGGCCTCGGAGTCGGCCGGCATCGCCCGCGCCAGCACCCCGGCCTAGCCGCCGCACGGCACAACGGCCGGGCGCGGGGCGGGCGCGGTCAACCCCTTTTTTGGCCGATGTCTGCCTTGGCGCAACGGTTTTTCCCGGCTGTCGGGTCCCGGCCTTGCTGCGTGTGCCACCGGCCGTTTCCTTGCGTTAAGATTGCCCGGTGCTATCGACATGATCGATTCAATTCATTGGAGAGTCAGCACTCTTTCAAGCAATAGTTATCCGCCGTGAGTCATGATGCGCAGGCATCGAGTGCAAACGATGATGGAGTCTGTATGCAGCAAAGAGAAGATTTCCTTGATTTGCCCCCGCAACCTCAGCCGCCGGCCACGCAGAGCAACGCGCCGCCGGAAGTCCTGGTCGATCTGCTTGCCCTGGCCGATGTGCAGATCAACGGCAACCGCCCCTGGGACATCCGCATCCATGATCCGCACGTTTACAGCCGCGTGTTCTCCAGTTGGTCGCTGGGTTTCGGCGAGTCGTACATGGACGGCGAATGGGAGTGCGATCAGCTCGATGAGTTGTTCACCAAGCTCATGAGCGCGCACCTCGAAGACGCCGCGGTGGGCCTCTCCAAGCTTCGCCTGATGGCCGAAGGGCTGCGGCACAAGCTCTTCAATCTGCAATCCAAAGGACGCGCCTTCGAAGTCGGCGAGCGGCACTACGATGCCGGCAACGATGTCTTCGAGGCCATGCTCGACTCCCGCATGATCTACTCATGCGGCTACTGGGCCACCGCCGACTCTCTCGAACAGGCGCAGATCGACAAGCTCGACCTGATCTGCCGCAAGCTCCAGCTCAAAGAAGGCGAGACCCTGCTCGACATCGGTTGCGGTTGGGGCGGCCTGGCCAAGTTCGCCGCCGAGCGCTATGGCGTGCACGTCACCGGTGTCACCGTGTCCAAGGAGCAGCTTGCCTTGGCGCAGCAGCGGGTGCAGGGCTTGCCGGTGCAACTGTTGCTGCAGGATTACCGCGATCTGCAGGGCACGTTCGACAAGATCGTGTCCGTGGGCATGTTCGAGCACGTCGGCCCGAAGAACTACATCACGTACTTCGACACGGTGAAGCGGCTGCTCAAGCCCGAGGGCATGTTTCTTCTGCACAGCATCGGCCTGGCGACCACCACCACCAGCACGGATCCCTGGATCGATAAGTACGTGTTTCCGAACGGCAAGCTGCCGTCGCCCGAACAGATCGCCCAGCCGATCGAAGGCCGCTTCATCATCGAAGACTGGCATAACTTCGGCCAGGACTACGACCGCACCCTGATGGCCTGGTGGCAGAATTTCGACGCCGCCTGGCCCGAGCTCGGCCAGCGCTACGACCAGCGTTTCTACCGCATGTGGAAGTACTACCTGCTGTGTTGTGCGGGCTTCTTCCGTTCGCGCGAGGGCCAGCTCTGGCAGCTCGTGCTGACCCATCCGACGCGACGGGACACGTACCGGTCCGTGCGCTGAGCCATCGCGGCGGCCGTGCGAGGCTCGCCCCGGCGCACCGGACTCGCAATGATGCAAAGGGCCATCCCGCGGATGGCCCTTTGCATTGCCGCCACGCCGAGCGCGCGGCGTGCCCGGCACGGAACGTGCTGCCTCGACGCCGGGTCCGGCCTTTCGTCCGGATGCGCGCCGAGGCCTTGCCGGGCCCGGCCTGGACCCTGCTCAGAATGCACACAGGAGGACATGCGATGCGGGCAAGCACCGAAAGAAACGGCGGCCAGGGCGGCGCTACGGGCAAGGCGGCAGCGGGCGGCCCGTGCGGGCGCCTCGCGCGGCCGGTGACCCGCGCGAGGGCGTGGGCAAAGAGCCTTGCCTTGGCAGCGCTGCTGGGGAGCGCCGCCGTGACCGCCGCGGGCAAACCCGTCGACGTATCGGATGTGGCGATCGGCGGCGTCAAGCTGGGCATGAGCCATCTCGAGGCCATTCGCGCCGCGGCGGCACATTTCCAGGTGCAGCCCGACCAGATCAAGCCGGACAAGCTGCCTGCGGATAAAGGGTCCACGGGCGCGTCCATGCCCATGTCGTTCAGCTACGCGAGCCGGACCGAAACGCTGCGGGTGTCGGTGGTGTCGCGCATGCCGCACGACCCCGAGCGTCCGACGGCCGTCACGCAGATCACCTACGAGCGCAAGGGCGAGAGCCCGGAAGTGAGCCAGTCGGTGCGCGACGCGGCCGTGGCCCGGTACGGCGAGCCCACAAGTGGCAAGACGGGCACCGGCGCTCAGGCCTATGCGTGGTGCGCACACCCTGGCGAGATGGGGTGCGCGAAGTCCGGTGGCGCGGTACTTACCGCCACCGGCAGCATGCTGACTTTGCGGGATCGCGGCTACGAAGAGCGCGCGCGCCAGGCCGACAAGGGCGATACGGTGCGCAAGCCGCAGTGAGGGCGAGCCGGCGCGTCGTTCAGCCGCGGCGGCGCATGCGCCAGGGCCGGCTGTAGAACACCGCCGTCATGATCGCCGTGCCCACGAGTGCGGGCAGGCCCACGAGCAAAAACGCGGGGCCCACCGGATCGCCGGGCCAGCGGCCGTGAAAGTTGCCGAGGTAGAGCACCATGCTGCCTACCGTGCCCGCGGTTGCGGTGATCAGGAAGCGGCCCCAGGACCAGTGCGAGGTGCGCAGCGCGCCCGCCAGCAAGCCCGTGCACAGGGCGGGCATCGCGCCGAACAGATAGGCGGTCTGCACGCCGGCCACCAGGATGCGCGTGAACGCATCGGCGTTGAAGGTGCCGATGGCCACGCCGGCGGCCAGCGCCACCAGCGCGGCCAGCGGACCCAGCATGAGATAGAGCGTGCCACCCATCAGAATGTCGCGCAGGGCGAGCGCGGGCGCATCGGCCGCGACGCTGGCGCCATTGGCCGTCCCGCGGGCATCGCCTGCCTGCGCCGCGCGGCGCATGCGCCAGATCACGCCCAACAGCGCAAATGCCACGAGGGGCAGGAGATAGAGGTTGAAGAACGTGTTCATGGCCAACACCTGAATGCAAAGAAGGGCGCCATGGCAATGCGACGGCAGCAACAGGAACGCATCGTATCAGCAGGTGGGCCTGACGGAACGTATCCAGGGGTAGCGGTCTGCGTGGGGGCGCATCTCACGCGGGCACCGATATCTACCGCGCCACGTCGTCCGCCGCGATCCCTGGGCGATCCCGGCGCGGCGAATCATTCGACGTTTGCGCGCGCGGCGCCCTCAGGCGCCCAGCCGGGCCGCAGCGTCCCGATGTGTTTCATCGCAGTCCCATTCCTGCATCCTCGACCATGGCGCGCAGATGCTCCCGGCCGCCCATATAGGCTGTGCTGGTCGCTGCGGCGAGAGCCGCGTCTTTCCAGGTCTTCGGCTTCATTCGCTGTTCGGAACGGAATGCCTCGAACGCCGGTTCATAGTGTTCCAGCTGGGCCAGCCCACGCGCGATGTCATAGCGGTTCTCGTGCAGGATGACGTCCTGAACGGGGCGGGGCCGCACGCTCGTGACGACCGCGGGATCCGGGATTCCGACCACCAGGCCGAACGTGACGTAGCTATGTGCAGGCAGGCCGATGAGCTCGGCGATGACGCGCGCATTGTTGCGCATCGCACCGATGTAGCAGATGCCCAGCCCGAGCGACTAGGCGGCGATGACGGCGTTCTGCGCGGCCAGCGCGGCGTCGATGGTCGCCATCACGAAAGCGTCCAGATAGGTGTGCACGACAGGCTCGGCGCCCGCGTCGAGTGCCAAGGCATGGTTGCGAGAGAGGTCGGCGACCCAGAGCAGGAAGACAGGCGCCTGCTCAACGTAGAGATTGTCTTCCAGGCCGGTACGCGATGCCGCGGCGATGCGCTTGCGCAGTTCCCTGTCCGTCACGCTGACTACGCTCCACTGATGCAGGTTCGACGATGTCGACGCGGACTGCGCCGCTGCGACCAGGGTCTCGACCGTCCCGTCGGGCAAGGCGTCGGGGAGATAGGCGCGCACCGATCGGTGCGCCAACAACGTATCGATGGTGTCATTCCAGCGCAGATCATGCGGCTTGGGTTGCGCGCCGTAACGTTGGTCGAGGCGCTTTGCCATGTCAGGGTGGCTACTCATGAGGCGATCCTTTGTTTCTGTGTAAGAACATTCTGGGGGGTGAGATACGAGTGCGCCAGCCCATAAATGTGAATTTAAAGTTTCTGTAGAGAAACAATGTGGGCGCGGTTACGATCACGTCATGGATCAGATCGCCGCCCTAAAATTGTTCGTGCGCATTGTCGAAACTGGCTCGCTCTCTCGCGGCGCCGCGCAGGTCGGCATGCCGAAGTCGAGCGCAAGCAAGTTGCTCGCGCAATTGGAGCGGCACCTTGGCGTGCCGCTCATCGGCCGGTCGACGCGGGTGTCGCAACTGACCAAGGAAGGCGCGGAGTACTACCGCGATGTCACCGAGCTGCTGGCTCGTCTGGGCAGCATCGACGCCGAACTCGGAGCCCGGGGTTCCAGTCTGCGCGGCCGGCTCCGGATCGACGTACCGTCATCGCTGGCCAACGCGGTGCTGATTCCGATATTGGGCGAGTTTCGCGCGCTGTATCCCGACATTCAGTTGCTCGTGGGGGTCGGTGACCGGCCCATCAGCCTGATCGAGGAGGCGGCCGATTGCGTGATTCGCGTCGGCGAGCTGCCGGACGCATCGTTCATCGCGCGGGTTCTGTTCGAAGACACCCTCGTGACCTGCGCCAGCCCTGACTATCTTGCGCGCAGGGGCAGCCCGGAAACGCCCCAGGCGCTGGCGGCCGACCACGATCTGGTGGGCTACTTTTCGGCACGGACCGGCGAGCCCGTACCGCTCGTGTTCAGACAGGGTGACGAGATCCGTCGAATCGACACGATGCGCCTCCTGTCGAACGACAGCACGGGGCAGGTCAGCATGCTGTTGGCCGGCCTGGGCATCGGTCAGGCATACGGCCTAGCCATCCGGGAGCCTCTCGCACAGGGACGTCTAGTGCGGGTGCTTGCCGGCTGGCAGACTGCCTCGGTGCCCGTGTCACTCGTCTACCCGGCCGCGGCCAAGCAGAACAAACGGGCCCGAGTATTCATCGATTGGGCGCTCGAGCGGCTCGGGCAAATAGGTAAAAGCGGCGCGTAGATGGGTCGTGTCGAATGGGGAAGGGCAGCGCCCTCGAGGCACGATGCGGCGTACCCTGTGGGCGGGATGTCAGGCGGATCGTGGTACTTTTTTGAGCAGCCCTCTCATCTGCCCTCCGCCCATGTCCTCGCGCAGCACCTTCAGCCGCCTGCTTATCCATTTGCGTTTTCTGGCGCGCCGCAAGGCGCGGCATCTGGGACGTCTGTCGCGTAAAAGCGTACAGATGACCGTGCTGCTGGGCGGCGCCGCGCTCGTGGCCGTGGTCTCGCTGGGCTTCGCGTGGCTCGCCGATCTCGCGCTGGAGTGGAACGCGCGCTGGGTGGAGCACGCGGGCTGGACGGCGTTGATCGTGTTGCCCTTTTCGCTCGCCGGCCTGCGCTGGCTCACATTGCGCTTTGCACCCAATGCGGCGGGCAGCGGCATTCCGCAGGTGATCGCGGCCTTGTCGCTGCCACCCGGGGCCGGCCAGCACAGCCTCGTCTCGCTGCGTCAGACACTCTGGAAGATCCCGCTGGCCTTTGGCGGGATGCTTGCCGGCGCCTCGATCGGACGCGAAGGCCCGTCGGTGCAGGTCGGGGCGGCCGTGATGCTGGCGTGGGGCGAATTCTGGAAGCGTCAGGGCGTGAAGCTGCGCGGCTTTCATGCCAACGAACTGATCGCGGCCGGTGCGGCAGGCGGCCTTGCCGCGGCATTCAACGCGCCGCTCGCCGGCGTGATCTTCGCCATCGAGGAGCTGGGCCGTGGGACGGTGCTGCGCTGGCAGCGTCTGGTGCTGATCGGCGTTCTGGCGTCCGGTTTCCTGGTCGTTGCCCTGGCCGGCAACAATCCCTACTTCGGCGTATTCGGCGGCAAGTCGTTCACCGACAGCATGCTGCTATGGGTGCTTGCCGTAGGTGTCATCAACGGCGCGTTCGGCGGGCTCTTCGCCTGGCTCCTCGGCAAGGGCGCCGCGGGTATCGCGCCCTTGCGCTGGCGCGAGCGCATCCACGCCCATCCCATCATGACGGCGTTCGTCCTGGGTCTGGCAGTTGCGCTGCTGGGGTTGCTGACGGCCGGGGCCGTGTACGGCACCGGCTACGGCGTGGCCGCGGGTTCCTTGTCGGGCGAAAACCCGGCGCCGGCGGGCTTCGGCCTGGCCAAGATCGCCGCTACCGTGGCCTCGTACTGGGCCGGCATCCCGGGCGGGATCTTCACCCCGGCACTCACGGCCGGGGCCGGTATCGGTGAGCACCTGTGGCAACTGACGGGCGCAGCAGTGGACCCGCGGGTGCTGGTCCTGCTGTCGATGGCCGCGTTTTTGGCGGCGGCCACGCAGGCGCCGCTGACGGCGAGCGTGGTGGTCATGGAAATGACTGGCAGCCAGCCCATGCTGTTCTGGCTGCTCGTGGCGTCGTTGACGGCTTCCGTCGTCTCCCGGCAGTTCTCGCCCCACGCGTTCTACCACCTCGCCGCCGGGCGCTTTCGCAGGCAGGCTTTGGCGCTGCAGCCGAAGACCGCGGCAACGCCGTCGTCCTGAGCGGGCGAGTGGCCCGGGTTGAGGCGCGCGCAGCGGCGCTCAGCGCCCTCGGGCGGTGCCGCCCCGCGTTCATTCGAGCCCCAGCCGCTTGCCGGCGGCACGAAACGCGGCCTGCGTGTCCTCATCGAGTCGGAACGCCGACAAAAGGTCCTGGGCGCGGTAGGCGGGCTGCACCGCGCGGATCGCGTCCCGGAAGCGACGCGCTTCATCCGGCCGGCCGGCCATCGCCAGGCAGTGGGCCGCGATGGCCAGGATGTGAACATGGGCGTTGGGGCGGGCGGCTGCTTTGAGCGCCCAGTCGGCCGCCTCGTCCGTGCGTCCCAATCGCAGGAGCGCCAGCGCCCGCACGGCGAGCATGCCGAACAGCAGCGGGTCGTAGGGGCTCAGGTCGCGCGAATGATCCGCGGCCTCGATCGCGACCTGCGCGTCACCCGTCTGGCAATGGACAAAGCCCAGCGCATAGTGCCCCAGCGCGAAGTTCGGACTCAGGGTCACCGCGCTGCGCAGCGCCGCCAGTGACTGCTCGGCCGAACCGCGCAGCCACAAGGCGCGGCCCATGGCCCAGTGGGCCGCCGGGTCGCGGTCGTCCACGATCAGGCTTTGCCCCGCGGTCTCGAACGCGAGGTCGGCGGCGGTGGAGGGTTCGGCCCAGCGCTGGAAGGCATCCTGCCAATGGGTGAACGACAGCCCCGCGTACGCTCGCGAGAACGTCGGATCGAGGCGACGTGACATCTCGAAGTAGTGTCGCGCCTGCAGGTTATCGGCTTGGTTGAAGCGGTACATGTGCCAGAGGCCGCGATGGTGCGCCTCCCAGGCGTCCAGCGAGGCGGGCGGCTTCAGGATGGCCTGGTTGCGCTCGGCGGCTTCGATCTCGATCTCGACCGAGGCGACGATCCGGTTGCCGATGTCGTCGAGCGCCACCAGGGCATCGGCCCGCTGATGCTCGAACGCCTCTATCCAGACGATACGCGCCGTACGCGCTTGCACCAGTTCCACCTCGACGATGAGCCGTTCGCCCTCGTAGCGCAGCGTGCCGCTGACCACATAATCGACATTCAACCTGCGGCCCGCCTCCTCGGGGCCGACGTCGCGCTGATCGAGCGCAAACACCGTTCCCTGGGCGATCACGAACAGACTGCGCAGCTTCGCCAGACGGGCGATGATGTCGTGCGCCAGCCCGTCCGCAAGGCCGCCACGGGTGCGCGCGCGGCCCGCGTCGGATCGCGCGCCGGGGGCGAAGGGCATGACGGCGATCGAGGCCCGTGCGCCGCGCGCCATCGAGGGCGGCGGGGGGCACGGGGGGCCGGCGGCCGCTGCCACTGCCTTTGTCGGTACCTCGCGTGCGGCTGGTGTTCGCAGCGTCCGCCAGACATCTCGCAGCGGACGGCAGTCGAGACCCTCCGCCTGGAACGCCCCGGCCGCGGCGGCGAGGTGTTCCTCGCCTTCGCGCCAGCGCTGGCGGGACGCGAGCGCGTTCAGCATCAGCGTGTGCGCCTGCGGGTCGAACGGTGCCAGATGCAACCAGGCATCGAGGGCTGAGAAAGCGTCATCGGCGCCCACGGGCAGGCGCCTGACCTGTTGCTCGAGCAACGCGGCCTGGCATGCACGCAGCCGCCGCCGCTGGGCCGTCAGCCAGTTGGTGAAGAAGGGGCTGCGGCCGATCTCCAATCCTTGCAGGAAATCCCCCGCGAACAGGGCAAGCAGGTCGCGCAGGCGGTCCACGCTCAGCCGTTCAATGCCCTCCTGCATTCCCTTGGCCACCTCGTGCACGTCGACGGCGCAACCGTTCAGGTCCAGCCGCACGGTGTCGTGCTCGGTGATGACCCGGCGCCGACAGGGCTCATCCAACAGCCGCCGCGCCTTGCTCAGGCACCAGCGCAGCTCGCCCCGCGGATCGTTCGGAACCTCCCACAGCAGCTCGCACAGGTGCGCGCGCAACCGGGCCTGCGGCGCGAGCGCCAGGTAAGCGATGAGCGCGCGCAACTTGCGCGAGGCGGGCAGGGGCAGGGGCGCGTCCCCACGGCGCAGCGTGAAGGCGCCCAGCAGACAGAGCCGCAGCGGCCCGGAACGGGCGCCGGGCTCGGCGGATTCCACCGCATATTCCACGCGCGCTACCACGCTGGCCTCCACGCGCCATCCCTATCGTGGGTGCTGGAAACGCCGGTGCGGACATGCAAACGCCACGCCAGCACCCGTTTCCCGGCAGGGCGGCCGTTCTGGCCGCCGCCGGCAACCCGCTTCCTCGGAGAACGTCCATGTCTACATCCCCCGTCGCACCTGTCCAAGCCGGTGATGCCGCGCATCCGGACCTGGCTGCCCTGAAAACCCGCCAGCAGGCCACCTGGTCGTCCGGCGACTACGCCGTGGTCGGCACCACGCTGCAGATCGTGGGCGAGCAGCTGTGCGAATCCCTCGATGTGCGCGCAGGCCAGAAGGTGCTGGACGTGGCCGCGGGTAACGGTAACGCGTCGCTCGCGGCTGCCCGCCGCTGGTGCGAGGTCGTGTCCACCGACTATGTGCCCGCGCTCTTGAGCCGCGGCAGGGAGCGCGCCGCTGCCGAACGGCTCGAGATTGCTTTCCAGGAGGCCGATGCCGAAGCCTTGCCGTTTGCCGACGCGCGCTTCGATGTCGTGATGTCGACCTTCGGTGTCATGTTCACGGCCGACCAGGACAAGGCGGCCGCGGAGTTGCTGCGCGTGTGCCGGCCGGGCGGCAAGATCGGCCTGGCGAACTGGACGCCGGAAGGCTTCGTAGGGCAGATCTTCAAGACCATCGGCAAGCACGTGCCGCCACCCGCCGGCGTGCGTTCCCCCGCGTTGTGGGGCACACGCGGCCGCATCAGCGAGATGTTCGAGGCGCAAGCCTCGTCCATTCACACCGAACCGCGCCATTTCGTGTTCCGTTATCGCTCGGCCGAGCACTTCCTCGAGGTATTCAAGTCGTACTATGGCCCGATGCTCAAGGCGTTCGCGGCCCTGCCCGCGGAAGGGCAGGCGGCGCTGGCGTCGGACGTGAAGGCGCAGATCGAACGCTTCAACCGCGCCACCGACGGTAGCGTGGTCCTGCCCAGCGAATACCTGGAGATCGTCGTCACCCGCCGGTGAGGCGGGGCTGAGCCCGAGCCCGCGGCGGCACGGCCCGTCGCGGGCATGACGAAGCTGATCCATGATGCGACACCTCATCGCGCGCGGGGGCGCAGGGGATACGCGAATCGGAGAGGGCAGACCGGCCCCGGGGCGCGGCATGCGCTCGCGGTAGCGTCGCCTCGAAAAATCATACGCCTGCCGGCGTGGGACCGAGCCAGGATTTTGGTTGCGGAATGTCGCTGGAATGCGCCGGTTCGCGGGGGTGGCGACAGGCCGGTGCATGCGTCCCCACGAGGGACGCCGACCTTACTTCCTATACAATCCCCGCACTCCGCCATCCGCCGCGCCCGAGGGCAGCCGCGGGGCAATCCTATTCCGAATTCGAGACGACGCCATGATCATCAAACCCCGCGTGCGCGGCTTTATTTGCGTGACGACCCACCCGACCGGCTGTGCCGCCAATGTGCGCGAACAGATCGAGTATGTGAAGGCCCAGGGGCCGATCGCCAATGGTCCGAAGAAGGTGCTGGTGATCGGCGCCTCCACGGGCTATGGCCTGGCAGCACGCATTACCGCGGCCTTCGGCAGCGGCGCCGCCACGCTGGGGGTGTTTTTCGAGCGCGAAGGCGAGGCAGGCAAGGCCGGTACCGCCGGCTGGTACAACAGCGCCGCCTTCCATGACCAGGCCGAAGCCGCCGGCCTCTACGCCAAGAGCATCAACGGCGACGCCTTCTCCGACGAGATCAAGGCACGCACGATCGAGGCGATCAAGGCGGACCTGGGTCAGGTCGACCTGGTGGTCTACAGCCTGGCGTCGCCCCGCCGCAAGCACCCCAAGACGGGTGAGGTCTTCAATTCCACGCTCAAGCCGATCGGCAAAGAGCTGAAGATGCGCGGCCTGGATACCGACAAGGAAATCATCAAGGAAACCGTGCTGCCGCCGGCCACCCAGGAAGAGATCGACAACACTGTCGCGGTGATGGGCGGCGAAGACTGGCAGATGTGGATCGACGCGTTGGCCGAGGCCGGCGTGCTGGCCCCGGGCGCCAAGACCACGGCCTTCACGTATCTGGGCGACACGATCACGCAAGACATCTACTGGAACGGCACGATCGGCGCCGCCAAGAAAGACCTCGACGACAAGGTGCTGGGCATCCGTGCCAAGCTGGCCGCGACCGGCGGCGATGCACGCGTGGCCGTGCTGAAAGCCGTGGTTACTCAGGCCAGCTCGGCCATCCCGGTGATGCCGCTCTACCTGTCGCTGCTCTTCAAGGTCATGAAGGAGAAGGGCACGCACGAAGGCTGCATCGAGCAGCTCGACACCTTGTTCCGCCAGGGCCTGTACACCGACAAGCCGATCCAGGACGACGTGGGCCGCCTGCGCGCCGACCTCAAGGAACTCGAGCCCGAGGTGCAGGGCACGGTCACCGCCCTCTGGAACCAGGTACAGGACGACAACATCTACCAGCTCACCGACTTCGCGGGCTACAAGGCGGAGTTCCTGCGCCTGTTCGGCTTCGGTATCGACGGCGTGGACTACGACGCCGACGTGGATCCGGACGTGAAGATCGCCAACATGGGCTGATCGAGCGAGCCGCGCACCCGCGCGGCGTGAGCGCCAGAGACCCCCGCGCCTCCGGTATGACCGGACGCCGGGGGTTTTTGTTTGGCGCTCCAGGATCGCGGACCGCCAGGGCGTCGTGGCCGCGGCAGGCGGTGCGCGTGGGCACGGCACTATGTGGACGCCTTGTGAGGCATGGTCGAGCCCCGCTACCATTAAGTTTTCCTGCATCCAGCATTCAGGGCCGCTTCGTGACCGACACTTCCGACATTCGTTTTCTGCTCACGATCCAGGCGGGCGGCAGCCTGCTCGCGGCCGCCCGGGCGCTTGGCGTCACGCCGTCGGCCGTGTCGCAGCGCTTGCAACAGCTGGAGGCTCGGGTAGGCGCCCGGCTGGTGGATCGCAGCGCCCGGCGGCTGCGTTTCACCGATGAGGGGGCGCTGCTCTGCCGCCGCGGCGAGGCCCTGGTGCATCAGCTCGACGAGCTCATGCAAGAGGTGCAGGCCAGCCAGGCCGGGCTGCTTGGCCGGCTGAGCGTGTGCGCGCCGCTGGGTTTTGGGCGGCGCTACGTCGCGCCACTGGCCGCCGATTTTCAGCGCCTGAATCCGCGCATCGAGGTCGCGCTTACGCTGTCCGACGAGCCGCTCGCGGTGGCGGCGGAGCGTCATGATGTCATCGTGCATATCGGTGCGCTGCCTGCCTCCAACCTCATTGGTCACGCGATTGCGCCCAACGCCCGCCTGCTGGTGGCCGCGCCCGCGGTACTGCGCCGGTTCGGCACGCCCCAGACGCCCGAAGACCTGGCCGGCATGCCGTGCATCGTGCTGCGCGAGAACAACGAAGACGTCTCGCTCTGGAGCTTCGCCAAGGGCCGCACCACCCGCAGCGTTCGGGTGCCCGCGCCGCTGTCATGCAACGACGGCGACGTGATCCGTCAGTGGGCGGTGGAGGGCAGGGGCGTCATCCTGCGCTCGGAATGGGATGTGGCCGATGACCTGCGTGCGGGCCGGCTCGTGCGCCTGCTGCCGGGCTGGAAGGCGCCGGACGCGAATGTGGTCGCGCTTACACATGATCGTGCGGGCCTGCCGCGGCGCACCCGGGACTTCATGGCGCACTTGCAGGCCGGCTTCAAGGGCGGCGCGCCCTGGCGCGTGGCGTCGAGCGCGCCCTAGGCAGCGGGTCCGATAGGGCCGCGGCGACGGCGGCGGCCAGGCCGGCAGGGCATGCCGTGGTGCTCGGCCGCGCATGGTGCCGATGCCGGGGCCAGGTATGCGACGTGCTGCTCGGACCTGCCGGTTCGCCAGAAGAGGGCACTGCGCGGTTCGCCCCGGCAGGACCTCTTTGGCGGCGGTTTCGGCGACCATCATCCTGCCACCCCGGCACGGGTGGCGTCTCACCCTGACGAGGACTTCATGCGGCCATTGCTGATCCTGCTCATTATCGTGACGGTGGTTCTCGCGCTATCCCGGTGGTTCGGCTCGAACGGCTTCGGTGAGCGTGCGCAGGGCGGCTATGACGGGGCCAATACGCTTGCGCCGGGGCAGCTCGCCGACGCGCAGCGCGAGGCGCGCGACGCGGTCGGCAACGCCGAGCGTGCCACGCAGCAGCTCAGACAGGGTGCGCAGGGCAACTGAGCCCGGCCGTTGGACGTGAGCCCGGCGCGGCCCGGCGCGTAGACCCGCCGCGCCGCTTCTTCGATGTCGTCGGTACGTGTCCCGCTTCCTTACGCATGTAAAGCACGCTTGACATCGCGCGGGGCGAGATGTCAAACTTCCTTTACATCATCTTTAACGGAAGTTTCTCGTGTTCAAACAAAAGCGATATGCCCTTGAGCTTTGCGCCGCGCTCGCGTTTTACGTCGTGTTGTTGATCGGGGCCAATCTTGTCGAGGCCGCGATCGATCCCTCGGGCGGTCTCAAGATTGCGATCAATCTGCTGCCCATGATCGGTGCACTCGCGGCCGCGTGGGCCATCATGCGGGCCCTGTGGCAAATGGATGAATTGCAGCGCCGCATTCAGCTCGACGCGATCGCGATCTCTTTTCTCGGCACCGCCTTGATTACGTTCGGCTGGGGCTTCGCCGAGGGAGCGGGGCTGCCGCAGCTGCGTGCTTTCGCGGTGTGGCCCATCATGGCGTCGCTGTGGGGCGTGGGGTTGATCATCGCCCAGCGGCGCTACCGATGAACAATCGCGTCAAGAGTCTGCGCCTCGAGCGCGGCTGGAGCCAGGCGCAACTGGCCGAGGCGCTCGCCGTCTCGCGCCAGACGGTGAACGCCATCGAGAACGGCCGCTACGATCCCAGCTTGCCGCTCGCCTTCGTGATCGCGCGTGTCTTCGCGCTGCGTATCGAAGACATCTTTCAACCTTGACGGCAGGAAGGCATGACGACGTATCGCGTTCACACCCCGCATCGCAGTGAGTATCCAGATCCGATCCGCTTCGAGCGCCACGCGGCGCTCGTGGTCGGCGAACGCTATGAAGGCCCGGAAGGCTGGGACGACTGGTATTTCTGCACCGTGGCCGGCCATGCGGGCGGTTGGGTCCCGGCTCAGCTCATCGAACATCTGCCCGATGGCGCGGCGCGCGCGGTCCAGGCCTACAGCGCACGCGAGCTCGACGTCGATCCCGGTGACATACTGCTGGGGCGGCGCGAGCTCAATGGCTGGGCGTGGTGCGAACGCGAAGCGTCAGGGGACGCGGGCTGGGTGCCGCTGGCCAACCTGACGCCGCAAGCGGGATCCTTCGATCAGGCAGGATCGGTGTCGAGATCGGATTCGCCTCGCAAGCCATCGCCCGCGGCGACCGCGCGCAGCAGGCGCCCCAGGTGTCCGCTGCTCGAGAAGCCGAGTTCGGTGCTTACGCGCGCCATGCCTTCGCCCAGGGCCAGTCGCTCGCGGGCGGCCTGCGCCACCAGCGTGCGCCGCAGCGTGACAGGCGTCACCCCGTAGGCGTCGAGGCAGGCCCGCTGCAGCGTGCGCACTGACACGCCGAGGGCGCTCGCAGCCTCGGCGACGGAGGGCGGCGGCGTTCCTTCCTGGAGCTGCCGGCGCAGGCTGCCGACCCAGCGGCGCGCCGGATCATCGGGGGCCGCGCGAGGTATCTCGGCTGGCCGGCTGCTGTCGAGTTGCGCGATCAGCGCGGCGACCAGCGCGGGGACGGCGCGCGACGACAGCGCGGGCTTCCACAAGGCATCGAGCATGGCCTGCGCGGCGCCGTCGAGCTGCAGGATGCCGCGCGCGCTGCAGGCGCGCAGCAGCTCGGGCGCAAGATACAGCTCGCCATGCTGCTGGGTCACGCTTTGCGCGCGCGTGCTGTGTTCGCAATGGGATGGCAATAACAGCGCTTGGCCGCGTACCAGCGGGCCGCGTTGCCGCAGGGCCTCGCCTTCCCGCCAGGCGGTGTCGAGCACGCCCGCTCGCGGCCAGAGCAGCATGGCGCAGTCGTGTTCATGCCAATGAAATGTGTAGCGCGGCTGACGGCTGGCGGCGAGCGCAAAGCCCGTCTGGGCGATCAGATCCAACTTCGATGAGAGCGGAACGCGGCACGTCATGGCGGTGATGCCCGGGCCGGGCGCGGCGGCGCCCGCCCTGGTGGAGGGTGGTCTTGCAGCGAGTATCGGCGCACATGCGCGTTTGTGCAACGATGGCGGGCCGGTGTCGCGTTTTGGATCGGGCCCTGTCGCGCGGCGGATCGCCCGCGCATCGCGCCGTCCCTACGATAGCCCCACTAAACCACGACAAGGGGATGTGCATGATGCGCACACTATCATTGGCTCTGCTGCAGGGCCTGGCGCTGGCGGCCGTGCCGGCAGCGAGTTTCGCCGACGCCACCTGGCCGGACCGGCCTGTTACGCTGATCGTGCCGTTTCCGGCCGGCGGAGGGACGGATCTGGTGGTTCGCACCCTGCAACCCGCGCTCAGCAAGCAACTGGGGCAGACCGTCGTCATCCAGAACGCCGGCGGCGCGGGCGGCACCGTCGGATCGGGCCAGGCGGCACGCGCCAAGCCCGATGGTTATACGGCGCTGGCCGTCACCACCAGCACGACGGCGCTGGCGGCCAATCTCTACAAGTCTCTGGCTTATCGGCCGGCACAGGATTTCGCCTATGTCGGGTTCATCGGCACCTCGCCGTATGTGCTCGCCGCGAACCCGGCGCTGAAGGCCGGTACCTTGCCGACCCTGGTCGCGGCGCTGAAATCGCGCGGGCAGGGGACGTTCGCGTCGGTGGGGGCGGGCACCTTGTCGCATCTGCTCGGCGACCTCTTCAAGAAGGACGAAAAGCTCGACCTCACCCATATTCCTTATCGCGGTGCGGCACCGGCTTACACGGATCTCATCGGGGGGCAGGTCGATGTGATGTTCGACAACCCGGTGGGCCTGGCACCGTTCGTCCAGAGCGGCAAGCTGGTCGCCGTGGCCACCACGGCGCCCACGCCCATTCTTCCCGGTGTGCCGACATTCGCCGCACAGGGCAAGCCAGCCTACAACCAGCTGCTCTGGTACGGCCTCGCTTTTCCGAAAGACACACCCGCCGACATCGTAGCCAGGATGAATGGCGCGCTCAATGCGGCGCTGCGTGACCCCGCCGTCGCGGCGGATCTGGCGGCGAAGGGCGTCGATGTCCGGCCCGACACGGCCGCCGCACTGGCGGACAGCGTCAGCAAAGACCTCGCCTTCTGGGGCGAGCTCATCAAGCAAAACGGAGTGCAATTTGACTGAGTCATCCTTGAGTCTGCCCGCGCAACCGCCGGCGGGCCACGCCGCGCTGCTGCGCGTGTTTGTCGATCCGTCCGCACCGGCAGCAGGTGGCAATCCCGTGCCGCTCGTGCTGGACGCGCGGGGAATGAGCGACGCGGACATGCAGGCCCTGGCGGCGCATCATGGCCATGAATCGGCGTTCGTCCTGCCGCCCGATGCGTCCGAGTATCTCTGCCGGCTGCGCTTCTTCGTGCCCGGCCACGAGATGGAAATGTGCGGCCACGCGACGGTGGGCACGCTATGGGCACTGCGGCAGTGGGGGCTCTGGAACACGCCCGGTACCCGCGTGCAGACGCACAGCGGCAGTGTCGACGCCGAGTGGGACGATGCGCGCGGCTGGGGCTGGATCTCGCAGCCGGCGGTCAGCCTGCAGGCGCTGTCGTCGGCGCAATGCGAGGCAATCGCGGAGGTGCTGCGGATCGACGGGCGCGTGCAGGCCATCAATGCCAGCACCAGCCGGGTCAAGACCCTGATCCGGATGCCGGATGCGGCGTCCCTGGACGCGTTGACGCCCGACTTTGGCGCCATGCGCGCGTTATGCGAGCGCATCGACTCCACCGGCCTGTATCCCTACGCGGTGTCCGCCGACGGCGTGTTCGCGCGCCAGTTTCCCAAGGCGTCCGGGTACCCCGAAGACGCCGCGACCGGCATCGCCGCGGCCGCCCTGTGGGGATATCTGGACAGCGTGGGGGAAATCCCCGCTGACCAGATCTGCACGGTCTATCAGGGGCGTGCGATGGGCTCGCCCTCGGCGATCCGGTTGCGTCGCCGCGCTGATGCGCCCGGTTGCTGGCTGAGCGGGGAGACGCGGTGGCTGACGTGACGCACCAGGCGGCAGTGGAGGCCCGGCTGGCGGAGGCCGGCTTGTTCTTGCCGGCGCCGCCCACGCCGCGCGGCATGTACGCGCCTTTCCATGCTTATGCCGCGGCCGATATCGTGTTCGTATCGATCAGCGGTCAGGCAAGCCGCGAGGATGGCCGGCCCTTGCAGGGGCGGTCGCGGCCCGGCGACGCCTTGGAACCGGCCCAAGCTGCCTGCGGCCGTGCGGCGCTGGCAGGACTGGCCGCGCTCAAGGCTGCCTGCGGGGGCGACCTGGGACGGGTCCGTGCCATCACGCAACTGCGCGGCTATGTGGCGTGCGAGCCAGGGTTCGACGCGCATAGCGCGGTGCTCGACGGTGCGTCGCACGTGATCGATGTGGCGTTCCCCGACCTGGCACGCCCGGCGCGCAGCGCCGTGGGCGTCACGAGCCTGCCGGCGGGCTGCTGGGCCGAAGTGGAGCTGAGCGCGCTCATCGCGCCGTGAGGGCAGCGGCCCAGGCGGGCCGGTGCTTCGGTGCGGGCCAAAGGATTGTGCTTGCCGAGCCGCGGCCCGCTCAGTTCGTCTGGAAGAAACCCATTTCCTCGAGGTCGGCCTGCAGCGCACAAGCGAGCGATTCGAGCGTGATGTCGTGGTCGATCCGCATGCCCACGCGCGCATCGCCCGGTGCCTGGGTGAGCTGAATGCGCCCGTGCAAGGCGGGTACGTAAAGCAGGGTGCCCCAAGGGGCGTCGTGCCGATGCGCAGCCGTGACGTGGCGGTCCACGCACGCGATGATGTCCGCCAGCGCGAGGGATTGTGCCGTGAAGAGCTCGATCGTCGCCCGGTCCAGCCCCGAATCGAAGCTGCGCCACGCGGAGGAAGGGGCGGGGGGCGCGTGCGGCCCCCAGGCGAGCGGATCGTCGAATGCCTGAGGCATCCAATACACGCGATCGTCGTGGCGAGGCAGCACGAACAGCGCCGCGCGCGCCACGCTGTAGAAGATCTTGTCGCCATCGATGGTGTGGGCAAACGGGACGGCGCGCGCGGCCTCGTCCAGGGTCAGGTCGTCCGCCTCTTCCCATAGCTCGTCGAACCACTCGCGGATGAACGCCTGCTCGTCCTGGGTCGTGGCCATGATCTCGTCCGGCAGTGCTGCGATCAGCCGTCCGTCGTAGAGGCCCGAGCCGAGTTCGGTGACATGGCGGGCGTATCCGCGCGGCAGGGGCGCGCCAAGCCAGTCGGCCAGCGCGGCCACACGTGCCGGGTCGGCAAGACGGAGCTTCGGGGTGACGAGATAAAGGGTGGCTGGCATCGATCGTGACGAGAGAGTGCGTGCTGCACTGTAAACGATGGGTCGGCATCATGTCCCAGTTGATTGGGCATTTCTTGGCTCTGGCTGGCAGGACATGGCATCGCTACAGTACGCCCATGCCCTGGCAGACCGTGACACGCACGCAGGCCGGGGCAGGCAAACGGGCCCTGAAGCGGCCCTCCTACACAAACGGCCGCCAGGCTCGCGGTCAGGTCCGGAGAGAACATCATGAAAGCAAAGAAAGTGGTCGTGGTCGGGGGGACGGGGTTGATCGGTTCCAAGGTGGTGGCATTGCTGCGAGCGGCCGGTCACGACGCCGCGGCGGCCTCGCCCAACACGGGCGTGAACACGCTGACCGGTGAAGGGCTCGATGCGGCGCTGGCCGGGGCGGATGTGGTGATCGACGTCTCGAACTCGCCGTCGTTCGAGCCGCAGGCGGTCAAGGCCTTCTTCGAGACTTCCACGCACAATCTGCTCGCCGCCGAGGCGAGGGCGGGCGTGGGCCATCACGTGATCCTGTCCATCGTCGGGACCGACCGCATGCCGGGCAACGGTTATTTCGCCGCCAAGGTTGCCCAGGAGACGCTGATCAAGGCCGGGCCGGTTCCGTACAGCATCGTGCGCGCCACGCAGTTTCTCGAGTTCCTGGGCGGCATCGCGGATGCCACGACCTCGGACGGCGTGGTCCGGCTGGCGGGCGGTTTGTTCCAGCCGATCGCGGCCGACGATGTGGCGGCGGCGGTGGCCGAGGTGGCCCAAGGGGCGCCGTTGAACGGCACCACCGAAATCGCCGGCCCCGAGCGCGCGCCGTTCGACGAGATCGTGGCGCGTTACCTGGCCCTGGCGGGCGACGCCCGCCGCGTTGAGCGCGATGCGCAGGCTCGCTACTTCGGCGGTGTGGTCGAGCAGGAGTCGCTCGTGCCGACCGGGCCCGCCCGTCTCGGCGGCATCGGTCTGGCGGAGTGGGTCGCGCGTCGCCAGCCGGCGGCGTAAGCGTAAGCGGGGCGGAAGCGCGAGCGCCGCAGGGGTGAGCCGTCAGGTGAGCGCTGCCCCTTCTGGCACCCGCTCGAACTGACCCGCATCGATCTTCGAGACGTCCGGCACGTCCTTCACCACCGGGCGCATATCGGCGGTGGAGAACTTCCTGGCCCGGACGCGCGCAAGATTCAGTTTGGCTACATCTAACGATTAGCGAGACCGAGACGGGCGAGCCTCCCTGCGTTCGTAGAATATGGGTCGATGTAGTGCCGCCCGCCGGGCGGCGCGTTGACCGGATATGCTCATGACCGCCACCGCCCAGGACCTCTACGCCGATCTCGACACGCCCGCGGCCGTCGTCGATCGCGCGCGCCTCGCCGCCAACATCGCGCGCATGCAGGATCACATGAACGCGTTGGGCGTGGCGCTGCGCCCGCACGTGAAAACCACCAAATGCCTGGAGGTCGTGCAGGCGCAGATCGCGGCCGGCGCGCCGGGCATCACGGTGTCCACGCTCAAAGAGGCCGAACAGTTCCACGCGGCCGGCATCACCGACATCCTGTACGCGGTCAGCATGGCGCCGTCCAAGCTGCCCCGTGCGCTGGCGCTCAAGCGCGCCGGCTGCGATCTCAAGATCATCGTCGACAACGTGGCGGGTGCCGAAGCCATCGTGGCGGCGTGCCGTGAATCGGGTCTCGCGCTGCCGACGTGGATCGAGATCGATACCGACGGCCACCGCTCCGGCATCACGCCCGAGCAGGCGGAGCTGCTCGACGTGGCGCGTGTGCTGGATACGGCGGGGCTCGTCGACGGGGTACTGACGCATGCCGGCAGCAGCTATGAGCTGAACACGCCCGACGCCCTCGCGGCGCTCGCGGAGGTGGAGCGTGCCGGCTGCGTGCGCGCCGCAGACCGCCTGCGCGAGGCCGGCATCGCATGTCCGAACGTGAGCGTGGGTTCCACGCCGACCGCGCTGGCCGCCCGCGCGCTCGACGGCGTGACCGAAGTGCGCGCCGGTGTGTACGCGTTTTTCGACCTGGTGATGCATAACGTCGGGGTCTGCGCTCAAAGCGATATTGCGCTCAGCGTGCTGACCACTGTGATCGGCCATCAGCCCGACAAAGGCTGGGTCGTGGTCGACGCAGGCTGGATGGCCATGAGCCGCGACCGCGGTACCTCCAAACAAGGGCAGGACTTCGGCTATGGCCTGCCATGCACGCTCGACGGCGCACCGATGGCAGGCTGGCTCATGACGCAGGCCAACCAGGAGCACGGCATCCTCGCGCCGCTGCAAGACACGGTGCCCGGCGACGTCACCGAGCGCTTCCCGGTGGGCATGCGCCTGCGCCTCCTGCCCAACCACGCCTGCGCCACCGGCGCGCAATTCCCGGAGTACGCCGCGGTGGACGACAGCACCGTGGAAATCTGGCCGCGGTTTTATGGGTGGTGAGGGGAGCCTCCCTACGCTGCCACCGGCTTGGGCGATACTTTCGCCATGCCACATCAAGCCTTACCACCCTTAGTGGGCCAGCCTGCGTCCCGGCCTCGTCTTTCTTTGAGGGACCTTGCCTGCGACCGGCTGTCTCCTGTGTCGTTCGACCTCGCCGCTGGCGAGTGCATTGCCATCCTCGGCCCTTCCGGCGCGGGCAAGTCGGTGCTGTTGCGCCAGATCGCCGATCTGGATCCAGGCAGCGGCGAGGCTTTACTCGATGGTCTGGCGCGCTCGAGCATGCAGGCGCCGCAATGGCGCCGGCAGGTGGTGTATTGCCAGGCCGAGGCGGGGTGGTGGCATGAGCACGTCGGGGCGCATTTTCCTGACCACGTCGCCGCCCGCGAGATGCTGGATCGGCTGGGCTTGGACGCCGCCAAGCTCGACGCGCAAGTGCACGAGTGCTCCACGGGTGAGCGTCAGCGCCTGGGTCTGGCGCGCGCGCTGTTGCTCGAGCCCGCGGTGCTGCTGCTCGACGAACCTACCGCGGCACTCGATGTGCAATCGATCACACGCGTCGAAGACGTGTTGCGTGCCGCGCTTGCGCGCGGTGCCGGCCTGGTGCTCGTCACCCACAACGACGCGCAGGCACGGCGTCTGGCGGCTCGGTGTTTTCATATGGAGGCGGGGCGGTTGATGGCGCTCGATCCGCGAGAGGTCACCGCGCCCGGCGCAGGAGCGGCGGCATGGGCGTGATCGAACTGAGCGCGGGCGATCTGGTGATCGCGGCCAGTCTGGTGGTGGTGTCGGCGCTGATCTCGCTGGCGCTGCGCATGGGGCTGGAACGCCAGGTGCTCTGGGCGGCGGTGCGCACCGTCGTGCAACTGCTGCTCGTGGGGCACATCCTGCGCGTGGTGTTCGCCCATGGCGCGCCCTGGCTGACCGCACTGGTGCTGGTCGTCATGATGGGCCTGGCCGCGCGTGAGGTGGCGGCGCGGCCGGCCGAACGCCTACGGGGGCGAGGCAACGGCTGGGTCGGCGCGATCACGGTGGCATGCACGACCTTGCTGACCGCGATGTTCATTCTGCACACCACCTTGCGGCCCGACCCCTGGTACGACCCGCGCTACACCATCGCGCTGGTCGGCATCGTGCTGGGCAGCGTGCTCAATGCGGCGAGCCTGGCGCTGGACGGTATGCTGTCCGGCATCCGTCGTGAGCGCGGCGCGATCGAAGCGCAATTGGCGCTCGGCGCGTCGGCAAGGCAGGCGTTCGCGCCGCTCGTGCGCGCGTCGGTGCGGCGGGGCATCGTGCCCAGCGTGAACCAGATGGCGGCCGCGGGGATCATCACCTTGCCGGGCATCATGACGGGCCAGATCATCGCCGGCATGGACCCGGTCGAGGCCGCTAAGTACCAGATCCTGTTGATGTTTCTGCTTTGTGGTGCCAGCGGCCTGGCCGCGATGGGCGCGGCATGGCTGGCGATGCGACGCCTCACCGACGCGCGCGACCGGCTGCGGCTGGATCGTCTGCTGCCTGAGCGCACCAACTGAAACGTGCGCAGCCGGCTCGGGCTCAGCCGACGCTGGACAGGAAATCCAGGATCAGGGCGTTGACCTCGCCCGGCTGCTCCAGGCTCGGCAGGTGCGCGACGCCGCGCAGCGCGTGGCCCTGGACGGCCGGCAGTGACTGCACCATGCGGCGGCAACGCTCCTGGATGTGCGGAAAATCGTACTCGCCCCACAGCAACAACGTGGGCACGCTGATCTCGGCCAGGCGCGGCCAGGCGCGGTCCATGTCGAGATCGGTGCCGGTGGGCGGCGCGAGCAGTACGCGCTGGTTCATATCCAGAAATAGCGAACGCGTGGTGCCGCCGATCCGGCCTTCAGGCTGCAGAGGGCCGTCGAGCCACAGGCGCGCCTTGATCGTGTTGATCTTGTCGATGTCACCGCGGGCTTCCGCCTGCTGCAGATTCGCGAGCAAGGGCAGGGCGGCGGCCGGGTAGGCCGGCGCCGGTGCGCCCGCCACGCCCGGAGATACGAGCACCAGGGCACTGACGCGTTCGGGATGACGCAGCGCGGCGTCGATCACAATGCGGCCGCCCGCGGAACATCCCACCAGCACGGCCTGGCGGTCGGGCGCCACGGCGTCCAGCACGGCAAACAGGTCCGACACGTTGGAATGATCTTCGGGCACGGCGCGCGTCTGCCCGAACCCGCGCCGATCGTAGGCGATGGCGTGGAAGGCCTCGCCTACCGCATCGACCTGCTCGCGCCACATGCGGCTGTCGCACACATTGGCATGCAGGAAGAGGACGGGTGTGCCTTCCCCGGCGGTGTCAGCGGCAAATACCGCGCCGGCATGCGCGATCTGTAAGCGGGTCGACATGGAACGAGCGCTCCGGGTTCGGGAAGGTGGGGAGGGGGAAGGGCATCATGCTAGCCCTGGTGCTCGCTGCTGGCGAGCAAATATTGCGCAGTTCTCGACCTTGCGCGTTGGTATTGCGCGTCTTTGGGGAAAGTGCGCCTTGACGCCGTGCCGATTGTTGAGGTTTGAACCGCTACAGGCCCTCGCCGCGCACCGGATTGGCGCGGTCCGCGCGGCGATAATGCCGCCACGCGAACAAAACAATGGAGAAGACATGTCATCAGCGCTGGATCAGGAACAACGAAATAGTGCGGAGTCGGAAGGCCGCCGACCCACAGGCGGCTTTGCCGCCATGGTGCCCGAGCTCGATGTGACCGACCTCGAGGCAAGCCTGGCGTTCTGGTGCGGATGCCTGGGATTCGACATCGCGTACGCCCGCCGGGAGGCCGGTTTCGCCTATCTCGAGCGCGGGCCGATCCAGGTCATGCTGTGCCAGCTCAATCACGAATGGGACACGGGTCCGCTTGAGCGCCCCTTCGGCAGGGGCATCAATTTTCAGATGACGGTAGACCGGCTGGAGCCGATCACCGGCGCGCTCGCCGAGGCAGGCTGGCCGCTGTTCCGCCCTGTCGAGGAAAAGCGCTACCGCGTGGGCGAGGGCTGGTCGGTCTGCCGGGAGTTTCTGGTGCAGGATCCCGACGGCTATCTCTTGCGTTTCGCCGCGGGCGGCGGCGCGCCCTAGGCCGCCCGCGGCCCGTGCTGCGTTGTTGCCGCGGTGCCACGCCGTCTCGCGGCACCTCGCCGCTCCCACAGGCCGGCGCAATGCTCGCTTTACAAGCAGGCAAAAAAATTCGACACTTGTATTACAAGTCGGGCGTCATCGGCCCGCTTGTCAGTAAGACCGTGCCGATCCGGGGCAGACCCGGTTCGAGCGCACCCAGACGACACGATCGAGACACCCGCCATGCCCGCCGCCACCGAAGTCCAGCTTGATTCCCCCCGCCTTGCCCCCCTGTACATCAAGGTCCATCCCAACGACAACGTCGCCATCGTGGCGAACGACGGCGGCCTGCCGGCCGGCACGGTATTCCCCTGTGGACTGACCCTGGTCGAAGGCGTGCCGCAGGGCCATAAGGTGGCGCTGACCGACCTGGCCGAGGGCGAGCCGGTGGTGCGCTACAACGTGACCGTGGGCTATGCGGCCAAGCCGCTCGCGCGTGGCAGCTGGATCAACGAGCGCGTCACGACCATGCCGTCGGCGCGCACGCTCGACGACCTGCCGATCGCCACGCGCCCCGCGCCGGACACGACGCCGCTCGAGGGCTATACCTTCATGGGCTACCGCAATGCCGATGGCACCGTCGGCACGCGCAACATTCTCGCGATCTCCACCACGGTGCAGTGTGTGCAGGGCGTGGTCGAACATGCGGTGCGCCGCATCAAGGACGAGCTGCTGCCGCGCTATCCCAACGTCGATGACGTGGTCGGCATCGAGCACACGTATGGCTGTGGCGTGGCGATCGACGCGCCGGGCGCCGCGGTGCCGGTGCGTACGCTGCGCAACATCGCGCGCAATCCCAATTTCGGCGGCGAGCCCATGATGGTGAGCCTGGGCTGCGAGAAGCTGCAGCCCGAGCGCCTGATGCCGGTGGCAGGCCGGCCGACCACGATTCCGATCGCCCAGCAGGATGCCAATCCCTGGCAGGAGCCTGTCGACACGGTGTGCCTGCAAGACGACGTGCACGTCGGTTTCGGCGCGATGATCGATGCCATCATGCAGACCGCCGAGCGCCATCTGCAGCGCCTGAATGCACGCCGCCGCGAGCCCTGTCCGGTATCGGATCTGGTGGTGGGCGTGCAGTGCGGCGGCAGCGATGCCTTCTCGGGTCTCACCGCCAATCCGGCAGTGGGATTCGCGGCCGACCTGATCGTGCGCGCCGGCGGCACCGTGATGTTCTCCGAGAACACCGAGGTGCGCGACGGCATCGACCAGCTCACCGCGCGCGCCGCCACCCCGGAGGTGGCGCAGGCGCTCATCCGCGAGATGGATTGGTACGACAAGTATCTCGAGCGCGGCATGGCCGATCGCAGCGCCAATACCTCGCCCGGCAACAAGAAGGGCGGCCTGTCCAATATCGTCGAGAAGGCGATGGGCTCGATCGTGAAGTCCGGCTCGTCGGCCATCTCGGCCGTGCTGTCGCCCGGCGAGCGCCTGAGCACGCGCGGCCTGGTGTTCTGCGCCACGCCCGCCAGCGACTTCATCTGCGGCACGCTGCAGATGGCCGCCGGCATGAACCTGCACGTCTTCACCACCGGACGCGGCACGCCGTATGGCCTGGCGCAGGTGCCGGTCGTGAAGGTGGCGACCCGCAGCGACCTCGCGCGCCGCTGGCACGATCTGATGGACGTGAACGCCGGCCGCATCGCGACCGGTGAGGCCACCATCGAGGATGTGGGTTGGGAGCTCTTCAACTTGCTGCTGTCGGTGGCGAGCGGCGAACGCCAGACCTGCGCCGAGAAGCTCAAGCTGCACAATGCGCTCGCGCTCTTCAACCCGGGCCCGGTGACGTAAGCCGCGCCGGGCTTGGTATGCTCGGGTAACGAGCCACTCTTGCCCGCGCCATGCCCTACGCCGATCCCACGTTGCCCCTCGCCGAACTGCGCCGCCGTCAGCTGCGCCGCATGAAAGCCTGGGCACTGGTGCTGTTGCTCGCCATGCTGGCCGGCTTCATCGCAAGCCATGTCATGGGCGGGCAGGGCGCGTGGGCCTGGGTAAGGGCGTTCTGCGAAGCGGCCACGGTCGGCGCCCTGGCCGATTGGTTCGCCGTCGTGGCGCTCTTCAAGCGTCCGATGGGCCTGCCGATCCCGCACACGGCGATCATCCCTTCCAACAAAGAGCGCATCGCCGACAACCTGGCGATCTTCGTTCGGGACCACTTTCTCGATCCGGACACGCTGCTCGAAAAACTGCGCACCTTCGATCCCGCCACACGGCTGGCGCGCTGGCTGTCCAAGCCCGCCCAGACCCGCGCGCTGGCGCAGGGCGCGCGCAAGATCGCCTTGCAGATGCTGGACCTGCTCGACGAGCGCGCGGTGCGCGGCGCGATCCAGCGCTTCGTGGTCGATACGGTGCAGCGTTGGGACGCGGCCCGCACGGCCGGCGACGTGCTCACGCTCCTCACGCGTGACGGCCGGCACCAGGAGCTGCTGGACGCCGCGCTTGCGCGGCTGGGCAATTACCTGGGCGAAGCCGACGTGCGCGACCGTGCCTCGGCACTGCTCGTGAAGTTCGCCCGCAAGGAATGGCCGCGCACCATCAAGGCGCTCGACTACGTGGCCGACCTCGACGAGATGGCCGATAACCTGGCCGAGCGACTTGCTCAAGCCATGGTCGACGAATTGCGCGAGGTGCTCGCCGCGCCCGACCATCCGGTGCGGCGCAACTACGAAACCTGGGTACTCGACTACATCGAGCGTCTGCGCGACGATCCCGCGCTCGCGGCCCAGGTGCAGAAGCTCAAGCAGCAGGCGATCGAGCATCCCAAGGTGCAGGACTACGTGCAGACCCTGTGGGGTGATATTCACGACGCGCTGCGCCGCGACCTCAGCGATGAGAACTCGGCGATGGCCACGCACCTGGAGTCGGCGCTGCGCAATCTTTCCGGCCGGCTGGCGCAGGATCCGGGCTTGCGCGACGCGCTCAACGCGCATCTCATGGGCGCGGCCCGCCGCCTCACCGGCAGGCTGCGCAGCGGCGTCACGCAGCACATCGCGCGCACCGTCAAGACCTGGGACGAGCGTCATCTGGTCGAAGAGCTCGAACTGAGCGTGGGCCGCGACCTGCAATACATCCGCTTCAATGGCACGCTGGTAGGGGGTCTGATCGGTGTCGCCCTGCACGCCATCGTGCTGTTGCTCACGCCGTGAAGGGGGGGCTCTGATGCCGGGGCCGGCTCGGCATCCCTCTCGAGATGCCAGGGTGCGCCTCGATCGAGAGGTGCCCCTGTGCAAGAATTGACGCAACCAATATTCACGCAGACGCACCCATGCTACGCATCGACAAGCTCACCAAGCGCTACGGCGACTATCTCGTCTTCGACGGCCTGACGCAGACTTTCGCGCCGGGGTGCATCGCCCTGTGCGAAGAAGACAGCACCGGCAAGTCCACCTTGCTCGCCATCGTGGCCGGCGTGCTGGCAGCGGAGGGCGGCGAGGTACGCATCGATGGGCATTCGATGGGCAGCGCACCGCAGGCGGCCAAGGCACGGCTGGCGTATGTGCCCGACAACTGTCTGCTGTATCCGGCGATGACCGGGCGCGAACTGCTGGCGCAGGTGGCCGCGGACAAGGGCGTGGCGCTGGATGACGCCACGCTGGCGATTGCCGAGGACCTGGGCGTGACGCCACACCTGGACAAGCGCTTCGAGCAGATGTCCACGGGGTCGCGGCGCAAGGTGTTCCTCACCGCGGCCAATCTGGGCCACCCGGCCGTCGTGATCGCGGACGGCCCGACCAATGGCCTCGACATGGCCGCGCGCGACGTGCTAGCCGAGGTGTTCGCGCTCTGGGGCGAGGATCGTGTCGTGCTGTTCGCGAGCCACGATCCGGCGTTCGTGGCGGCCTGCGGCGCGCGCGAGGTGGAGGTCGGCGCGCTGCGTCAACTCGGGGGCGGCTCGACGTCCGCCCCTTGACGCTCAGCGTTGGCCATCCCGAGTGTGCTCGAAGAAGAAGCGCAGCATTTCCGCGCTTGCGTCCGGGCCGTCCGGGTCCGTATAGGAGCCACGCTTCGAACCGCCGGCCCAGGCGTGGCCCGCGCCCTGGATCTCCCAGCGTTCGGCGATGACACCGCCCGCGGCGTTGCGATAGACGTGGCGCGTACTGCGACGTTTGCCAACGGCGCCGGGTACCGGCCGTGTTTCGATCTGAGCGGACGCACCGGCACTGGCCGTGGCCACCGCCTGCGCATTGACGGGGTGCACCGTCGCGTCGCGATCGCCATGGAACACGATCAGCGGGACACCGTTGCCGCGCTGCGCGGTGTTCGAACTCGAACGGCCCTTGCCCTTCATCGCGGCCAGGGCCGACGGCAGATCGGAAGCGGCACCCGGCGCGAGCCCCGAGTGCACGCCTGCCGCGGCATACAACTCGGGGTAGGTATCGGCCAGGATCGCGGCCATCGCGCCGCCGGCCGACAGGCCCGCGACATAGACACGCCGCGTATCGATGGTGTGGGCCTCGATCACGGAGCGGGTCATGCCCGCCAGGATCGAGGGCTCGCCGCGGCCCTGCTGCTGGTGGTTGTGCTTGAACCAGTTCCAGCATTTCTGCGGATTCTGTTCCCGTGGCTGAATCGGATAGAGCACATAGAAACCCTGTGCCCGCGCCGCCTCGTCCATGGCGGTGCCGGCCGCGAAATCGTCGGCATCCTGAGTGCAGCCATGCAGCATGACGACCAGGGGCCGAGGCTGATCGCCCGCTCCGGGCGGCACGTAGAGCCGATAGGCGCGTTGGCCGGAGGCGTTGCGGAATGCGCCCGTTAGGACGACGTCGCCCTGGCCTGGCTGATCACGGGGCGCCGCGGCAGCCGGGTGCGGGGCCTTGGCGACGCCCGTGGCGTGCGCGCCGGCCTCGGGCACTTCGCGAGCCTCGACATCGATCACATCGGCATCGTCTCCCGGCGAGGGGGTGGAAGCGGCCCGGGGGGCGGTGACGCCGCGTAGCGCCGATTGGATCGCGGCGGTGGCCGCGGTCAGGTCGCCCGCCTGCGTGAGGCGGGTGGCGTGGTTCATGAACTGCAGGAACTCGGGGTGCATGGCATTCCCTTTACGGCAAAGAAAGCGTCAGCCGATGCGCTGGCGCAAGGCGGTTTTGACGGCGGGGCTCGCATGTAGCGCGCCCAGGACCGTCAAGGATTCGATGGTGGCGAGCGCCAGCTCGGGCGTCACGTCGGCCGCGATCGTCGCCAGCCCCAGCACGCGGATCTGCAGCATTTCGCCCGCAGCCTGCACGGCCAGCAGGTCCTGCGCCGTGTAATGCTGGATGCCGAGCACGAGCGTCTTGCGGGTGACGACCTGACGGACGGCGTCGCTGTGCAGGGCCAGCTGATTGCGAATGGCTGTGCGGATCAGGTCGGTGCGGTTCGCGTAGAAGCCCTCCTGGACGAGCAGATCGATCTGGCCCAGGTCGACAAAACCGAGGTTGATCGTGATTTTTTCGTCTGGGGGCTTGGGCGCGGCGGCGAGGGTGGGGGTGCGAGGAGGCATGCGTGCATATTAGTACCATCCAAGTGGATGGTCTATGGATGTTTCATCTTGGCATCTGACGGGCGTGATCGTGGAGGTCGGAGTCGCCGCTTTGCTTCGTGGATACGGGCGATCGCACGGGATACCCGCGCCCGTACGCCCGCCCGGCCGCCTGCGCGACCCTTCGAGGGGTATGCAAAAACGCTAATGGCTGCCTCAGGTTTATTCATTGGGCGCTCATGCCTCGTCTCTCCATAATCAACGGACAGCCATTCAGGCGCCGCCGTCGCTCGACGGCGTATTCGATGATTCAAGGGGAACAAGATGTTGAAGACGCTATGGCCGCGTGCGGGCCGTGCCGCCGCACTCGCATTGCTGGTCGCCTGTGGGCATGCCGCGGCCGCGGGCTATCCCGACAAGCCGATCAAGCTGGTGGTGCCCCAGGCGGCCGGCGGCGGCACCGACGTGATCGGACGGCTGTGGGCCGACTACCTGTCGCGGCAACTGAAGACCCCGGTCGTGGTCGAGAACCGGCCGGGCGCCAATGGGATCCTGGCCTCGAGCTACGTGGCCAAGCAGCCCGCCGATGGGTACACCGTGCTGGTCAGCGGGATTTCGTATCTCGCGTTCAATCCGCACATGTACAAGGACCTGGCCTATCAGCCGGCCCGCGATTTCGACGGCATCAGCCTGCTGGTGAACACGCCGTTCCTGCTGATCACCAGCACCAACACCGGCATCCGCGATCTCGATGCGCTGGTCGCCCGCGCCCAGGCGCAACCGGAGTCGCTGAACTTCGCCTCGGCCGGCAAGGGCAACTCCACGCATCTGGTCGTGGAGATGCTGGCGCAGCGCAAGAACATGAAGCTCACGCACGTGCCCTACAACGGCGCGGCGGCGGGCCTGACCAGCGTGGTGGCGGGCCAGACCGAGGTCATGGCCGATGTGCTGAACACCGCGGCCGCGCAGGCCAGGGCCGGCAAGGTGGTGCCGCTGGCGGTCGTGGGTACGCAGCGCGCGGCCAGCGTCCCCGATGTGCCGACCCTGGCCGAGCTGGGGCTGGAGGACTTTCCGCTGCCGGGCTGGTATGCGCTGGTGGCGCCCAAGGGCACGCCGCGCGCGGCGATCGATCGGCTCAATGCCGAGACGCGCCGTTTCTTCGACGACCCGGCGGTCAAGGCACGGCTGCAGGAGCTGCAGCTCGAACCGCTGCCGTCGGCACCCGAGGCCGTGGCCGAGTGGACCCAACGCGATAGCGCGACCTGGGGGCCGCTGATTCGGCAACTGGGCCTGAGCAACGATTGATCACCCCAAAGAGGATACGCAATGCCCAAACTTACCAAGGCCGTCTGGCAGTACCGGTTCGACAAGATGACGGCGCTGATGGACGAGCTGGCGGTGGACGCCATCATCTTCACGTCGGCCGACTTCTTTCAGTTCGCCACCAACTTTCACACCGACGTGCTGCCCTGGGAGCGCCCGATCTTCGCGGTGGTGCCGCGCAATGGCACACCGTTTCTGGTGATGAACGAGCTCTCCACGCATCACATGCAGTTCTCGCAGGAGCAGGGCAAGGTCTGGATCACCGACATCAGTTACTACGCGGAGCATCCGCGCGTCACGAACCGCTTGCCCTTGATCACGCAGTTGCCCGAGGTGCTGGCCGCGCGCCTGAAAACCGCCGGCCTGGCGCGCTCGCGCATCGCGGTCGAGGGCGGCAGCCCCGTGCTAGCGCAGGTGGCCCGCATCCTGCCCGAGGTGGTGCTGCGCGCCGCGACGCCCGAGTGCCGCTCGTTGCGTTGGCAAAAACATGAGGAAGAGCTCGGCGTGATGGCGGCCGTGGCGTCGATCTCCGACTGGATTCAGGACCGCTACCGGGAGAATATCCGTCCTGGCCGGCTGGTGCAGGAGCTCGATTTCGCGATGGCCTCGCTCTTCGTGCAGGAGGCCGCGGAGCGCTTTCCGGGCGAGCATTTCGAGGTGATCCGCTGTTGGACGCTGAGTGGCCCCGCCTCGGCGTCGCCGCACGGCGATGGCGCATCATGCGGAGCGCGCATCAAAGAGGGCGATGTGCTGGTCAACATCGTGATCCCGCGCTTGAACGGCCTCACGATCGAAAACGAACGCACGTGGTTCTGCGGCACGCCGTCGGCGGAGCAGACGCGGCTGTGGTCGGCGGCCAAGGCGGCCAACGAGGCCGCTATCGCGGCGGCGCGCACGGGCAATCCGGTGTGTGCCATCGACGCGGCGGCGCAGGCCGAGATCGAGCGCGCCGGCTACGCCGATTTCATCCGCCATCGCACCGGCCACGCCGTGGGCATCATTCACCACGAGTATCCGGAAGACATGGCGTTCAGCCAGCGTCCGCTCCTGGACAACGAGGTGTACTCGGCCGAGCCGGGCATCTATGCCTACGGCATCGGCGGCTTCCGCCTGGACGACACGGTCGTGGTGGGCGATACGCCGCGCGTGCTGACGCACACGCCCAAGACGCTCGAGTACGCGACGGTCAAGTAGACGACGGGTCGGCCGTGCCGGGATCGACGAGGCTTCGCGCCTCTTCGCGCAGGGTTTCGCGCAGGGCCGGCAGCACGATGCTGGGCGAGTCGGCCGCCCACAGCATGCCGATCGGGCCGAACTCGAGCCGCGAAGGCACGCGCACGATGCGGATCAGGTTGAGCTGTTCGTACATGTGCGCGACCGAGCTGGCCAGCGTGGCGATGTAATCGCGGTCCTGCAGCATCGAGAGCAGCGCCACGAGCGAACTGGTCTCGACGGCGGGCTTGGGCGGCGGCATGCCGGCATCCACGACCGCTTGATCGAGGCGCACGCGCGACAGGGTGCCGGGGGGAGGCAGGATCCACGGGTAGCCGTGCGAATCTTCCCAGCGCGGCGCCGCCAGCTCGGCCAGCGGATGGCCGCGCCGTGCCACCACGCTGAAGGTATCGGTCATCAACCACTCGGTGCACAGGCCCGAGCGGCTGGCACGCACGTCGAGCGGCCCGATGATGAGGTCGATCTCGCGCCGCTCCACGCGCTCGATGAGCGGCTCGAGCAGCCCTTCGACGAGCTCGATCTGCACGTTGGGCGAGCGCTGGTGCAACGCCGCGATCGCGCGTGGCAGCAACACGGGCGCCGCCGACAGGATGGTGCCGATGTGCAGATGGCCGGCCACGCCACCCTTGACGGCTTCGATCTCCTCACCGGTGCGCGCCGTGTCGCCCAGCACGCGGCAGGCGTAGCGCCAGAGCGTACGGCCGGCCTCGGTGAGCTCGAGCGTGCGGCCGCGCAGGAACAGCGGCGTGCCGACGAGGTCTTCCATGTCGCTCAGCCAGTGCGAGAGCGCGGGCTGGGTCATGTGCATGCCCTTGGCCGCCGCCGTCACGCTGCCCGCGCTCTCCAACGCCGTCAGCACCTGCAGGTGTCTGAGCTTGAGGCGGCGGGTCCAGGCGAGATCGGTGGGGGCGGCATCCATGCAGAAATGGTAATGGATATCTCAGGTTTATTCATTAGCCGTCTATGGGCATTGACGGTCAGAATGCCCTTGAACAATGACCGAGGAAAGGCCGTGACGCGTACCCATGAGTTCATGCCGCAGGCGCTGCCGTTGAGTCAGGTGGCGCAAGCGCTCGCACGCGGTGAGCAGCCCGAGCACGGCCTGCGTGCGCTGGCAGGCGCCTTGTCGGAGCGCATCGGCTACCGGCTCTTCACGGTGCTGGTGCTGGATCGCGAGGCAGGCCTGAGCCGCCGCTATTTCTCGAGCCGTCCCGAGGCCTATCCCACGGGCGGCGCCAAGCCGATCGACACCACCAGCGTGTTCCATGCGAGCGTTGTCGAGCGGGGCGAGGCCCGGATCTGCAAGGATCGCAAGGACTGCGAGCGCGCCTTCTTCGATCACGCGCTCATCGCGTCGTTGGGCTGCGAGAGCGCGGTCAATGTACCGGTGCGTTGGGACGGGCAGACCATCGCGTCGCTGAACCTGCTGCATGAGGCCGGCTGGTATCGGGACGACATGCTGCCGGAGCTGAGCTGGTATGCCGCGCTCGCCATTCCGGTCATTCAAAAGATCATTCACACAGCCCGATCACAGGGGGAAAAACCATGAACCGTATCCGCACAGGCATTGCCGCACTGGCACTCGGGGCCGCCTTTGCACCGGCACACGCCGCCGATGCCTATCCGGCCAAGGCCATCACCATCGTGTACCCGTACGCACCGGGATCCGCCTCGGACACCCTCACGCGATTGCTCGCGGATGCGATGTCCAAGCGCCTGGGGCAGCCGGTGATCGTGGACAGCAAGCCGGGCGCGGGCGGTTCGATCGCGACCGAACACGTCGTGCGCGCCGCAGCCGATGGCTACACGCTCTTGCTCAGCGCGAGCGGCACCATCGCGGTCAATCCGCACATCTACAAGCTGCGCTACAACCCTGTCGAAGACCTGGCGCAGGTGTCCATCGCGGTGGAGGTGCCGTTCGTCTTCGTGGTCGGCAAGGACTATCCGGCGCAAGACTATGCCGCCTTCAAGGCGCGCAGCACCAAGACGCCAGGCGGCCTGAGCTCGGCGAATGCGGGCCTGGGCACGCAGGCGCATCTCACGCAGGCGGCCTTCGCCAAATCGGCGGACGTCAACCTGAGTATCGTCGGCTACAAGGGTGCCGCGCCCGCCGTCAACGACATCCTGGGCGGCCATGTGGACTCGATGATGGACAACGCGGCCTCGCAGATCCCGTACGTGACGACCGGGAAGACCACGGCTTTGTTCGTGACGAGCGACTATCGCTTCGAAGGCTATCCGCAGGTGCCGACCGCCAGGGAGCTCGGCATCACCGGGCTGGTGCCGGCAGGCTGGTTCGGCCTCGCGGCGCCCAAGGGCACGCCGCCCGCGGTGATCGACAAGGTACAGGCGGCGCTGGCGGCGAGCCTCAAGGAGCCGGATACGCAGCGCAAGCTCAAAGAGCTGGGCTGGGTGATCGTGGGCAACACGCCGGCCGAAGCGCTGGAGCGTGCACGTGCGGATTACACGCGGCTGGGGCAGGTGGTGAGCGAGATCGGGCTGAAGCCGAACTGAGGAAGGGCCGCGTGGCGCGTCGCGCCGCGCGGCCTCGTGCGCCGGCGCGGGGAGGGCAGCGAGACGCATCGAGGCAATGCTGGCATAGTGCTACCCGTCGCCATTCCGATGCCGTTCCGCACCATGACCGCAGGCTCTTGTTCCCTTCCGTTAGGCTATACCGACGTCCCGCGCGGCCACATCGCCAGCATCGTCACCGACCTCGACATGCGCTCGCCGCCGGCCGCGGCGGACACCACGCTTCCCGAGGGCTATACGCTCGCCCCGGTGGCGCAGATCGGGATCGACGCCTACCGCGCGTTGTTTCGCAAGGTCGGTGCCGATTGGCTGTGGTTCTCACGGCTCTTCATGAGCGACGACGAGCTGGCGGCGATTCTGGCCAGCCCGGAGGTCGAGATCCACATCGTGCGCACGGCTGACGAGGATGTCGGCATTCTCGAGCTCGACTTTCGCCAGGCGGGCGAGTGCGAACTGACATTCCTCGGGCTGACGCCGGCATGCACCGGCAAGGGTCTGGGGCGGGCGTTGATGCAGCGTGCCATCGCGCTGGCGTGGGCCAGGCCCATCCAGCGCATGTGGGTGCACACCTGCACCTATGATCATCCCGGCGCCTTGCGTTTCTACACGAAAGCGGGCTTCACGCCCTATGCGGTACGGGTGGAGCTACAGGTCGATCCACGCCTGACCGGGCATCTGCCCCGCGAGGCAGCGCCGCAGGTGCCGATCATCGAGTAAGGCGCCGCGCACCGCCGTCGGCGTCGGCCCTGCGTCGTCGTGAGGAAAATAGCCGTATCCCCACCGGACTGAGGGGTCGCCGCCAAGCCCTCCGTTATTGCGGCCCGTCATGAAGAGGCGGCGGCGCCTAGGGTAACCTGTCTCGGTATTCCACCGCCTGTCTGACCCTCCTGAAAGGACAATTTTGGGCCGCAAATCCATTCGATTGCTGCTGCTGATTCTGGGTCTGGCGATCGCCAGCGGCTTGATCTCTTTCGGCAACACGCAGCGCCTGAAAACCGCGGTCTCCGAACGGCTCGAAGATCTGGGGCGTGAGATCGAGCATCTGGATAGCGAGCGTCTCACAGATCATCTGACAGGTCTGGGCAACAAGCGGGCGTTGAGCCATGCGCTGTTGCAGCCTGCGTTGTTGTCGCAGCACTATACGGTGCTGGCGCTCGACATCGATCACTTCAAGCAGGTGAATGACCGATGGGGGCACGATGTCGGCGATGTCGTGCTTGCGGGCTTTGGGCGGGTCGTGAGTTCCGCCTTGCGGCCTCACGACCTGCCGTTTCGCTCTGGCGGAGAGGAATTCGTGATAGTGCTGCCGCGCACCGGCCTGTACGACGCCCTCGCGATCGCGCAGCGTATCCGCGCCGCGGTCGAGGCTGAGCCCGTAGGCGAGGGCGCGCCGCCGATCACCGTATCGATTGGCGCCGCGGCTTGCGCGGGAGAGGGCGTGCGTCCGGAGGACGTTCTGCGAGCTGCCGACGAAGTCCTGTACGACGCCAAGCGCGGCGGACGTAACAAGGTCGTGGCGCATCGTTCAATGGCCAATCGAGAGGCCAGCTATCAGGAGCAGGTATGAAAACGGTGATCGTGTCTGTCGTAGGTTGTCTGGCACTGGGTGCATGCGCACAAACGGGCGCGCCGCGCGCGGCGTCCGGCGGCAGTCCGGCGCCGGCGCCGGGGGCCGCGCCCGAGGCGGCCATCGCCGCCTGCAAAAGTGCCCTGGCACTCAAGCAGTCCGTCAATCCGGTGTTCGTGCTGCCGGTGAGTTCCGCGGCGATCCCGGGCGGACGCGAGGTGTTTCTCAGCCTGAAGGGGCAGCAGTGGCTGTGCATGACCGACGCGTACGGCAACGTGAGCCGGCTGGAGTCCCGGCGCTGACGGCTCGTTGGCATCATGCTTGCGGCGTCATCGCGCGCCGACTTGATACCATCTGGGCCCCAACGCAACCCGCAACGCCTACGAATGACGAACTCATCGCGTGCCCGACTCCTGCGCGTATTGCCCTGGCTGCGCCGGCTCGCGGGGCCCGTGTTGTTCATCGCGATTGCGATATGGATAGGGCAGAAGGCATTCTTCGTGCTCGAAGGGCCGATGAAGCGCCAAAGCCTGCGGGCGGGCGACACGCCTCGTTCACTGCCGATTCCGGTTGAAGGCGTGACATTGCGCCGCGTGGTGGATGCACGGGAGTCGGCCAATCCTGCCGACCAGGGCGCCTATGGCGTGAACATCTATGCGGGCCGCGGTACGCCGGTGACGGCGGTGACCGATGGCGTACTGAGCTTCGTGATGTTCAACGAAAAACTCGGCAACGGGCTGATGCTTAGCGGTCCGGGTGGGATGACGATTCATTATTCGCGCATGGATGCCTTTGCCGATATCCGCAACAGCCAGGTGGTGAAGGCCGGCGACCTGCTGGGTTATGTCGGCAACACCGGGCTGAATGCCGACGACGACGACCCGCATCTGCACCTGCAGGTGTACGTAGACGGCAAGCCAGTGGATCCCTATCCCTTGCTGCGCGGCGGCGGGCGTTGACGCGCAGTCCCGCCGCGGTCGCACGGCCGCCCGCGCCTTATTTGCGCGCTCGCTTTTCCTGCAAGGCTTTCATGTCGGCGAGCCGCTCGAGCAACGCGTCGATCTCGCGCTGATAAAGCGCGCGGAAGGAGGGCGCTTCGTCGGCTTCCAGATCGTAGCCGTCGAATACGGCAATCGTGTGGTCGGGCCGGTAACCATACAAGCTCGAATCGCCTTCGACCTTGAGCACCGGCGCGAAGTCGGTGATCTCTTGCTCGCGTACGCGATCGAGCATGACGTCCAGATCGAGCCAGTCGGGTACGTCCGGCGCAAGTCCGAACACCATCACGCCACGCCAGAAGGTCCAGGCGGGGCCGACGTCATAGAGTTTGGCCTCGGGCCAGAGTTCTTCGCGTGCGGTCACGTATACGCCGCCCAATTTGGACAAGGACAGCTCCCGGAATTCGTCGGGCAGGGTGAAGCCTAGCTTCGCTTCATACGCATCGAAGCGTTCGGCTTCGGCGGCGCCGGCGACGACTTCGAATTCTTTGATATCGACCGGGCCCAGGATGGACCACATGGCTTCGAGTATGGGCTTATCGGACATAGTGAGTTTGAATAAGGGCACGCCGGCGGGCGAGCACGAACCGAGTGCCGCGTGCCCGAGCGTTGTCGGAATAAGGAGGGACGCAAGCTTAACGCACGCATGTGGCGCCACGCCGTACGTGCCATGTTCGTTCGAACCCGCCGAGTGAGTGCGTCCATTGGCGCGACAAGCAATCGATGAGCGCGGCAATCTGGATGCCCCACGCAATGATACCGAAGGGCGGTGCAAGGCGGCGCAGGCAGGCGTAGGGCGAATTCTCGGGTGCCGGCTCGTGCCGCGGTCGCCGTTGCGTGCCATGCGCGTTCGCGCATGCCGTAACAAGTGCTCCCGCGGAGCAACAATCCCTAACGCTTGATCCGTCCCCTCGTATTGCCACAGGGGTATCGCTGCCATATCCTGGCGCCGCGCGATAAACACGCCGATGCCGACGCGGGGCGCGGAACCGTGAAGGCGCTTTAGCTTGGCAGCCTTGGTCCATGGCGCGCGTCGCTGGACGTGGCTGCTCCGATTCGATCACTCCAGACGGGCTCGCTCACGAGCTTATTCGATGAAACTCACTCTGAACGCAGATTCGCGCGTCCATGCACGCTGCTCCACCCTGATTGCGGGATGGATGGTTGCCGTGGCCAGCCTCGCATCCTTCGCGCCGCTCTCCGCGCAGGCGCAGAAGCTGCCGCCGGGGGCGGTGTTTACCGCCATCCACAATATTCCCGAGAAGGATGACAACGCGGAATCCGTGGAGCTCGAGGACGGCGTGATCTCCACGTATTGGTACGGCCACGAGTTCGACGTGGCGGGACGCCATTTCTTCACGGGCTTCGTGTGGAATACGCGTGACGCCGAAGCGCGCAAGGGCGAAGACATCGCCGCGCCCGACGTGCAAGTAAAAATTGCCCAGGCGACATTCGAACGGACGCACCCGGGCAAGACGCCCGCGTATAGCTTCTACGCCGTCGAACGCAAGACGGGCCGGTTCGGCGGGCGCGAGAAGCCGCCGGAAGTGGATACCACCCGCAAGGCGCTGGAGTTTCACACCCAGGACAATCGCATGGTGCTGGCGGTGCCGACCCGCACGTTCGAGAACGGGATCACCATCGACGGTTATGCCACGTTCCTCTTCACGCTGAAGAAGGAATTCGCACTGCGCGAATGGCTCTGGGCCTATACCGGCGCTATCCAGACGGGCGAAGACAACGCGGCGGCCTGCGATGGTGGCGCGGTCATGCCGTGCGCCAGCAGCAAGGGCGAACTGAGCTTCGTGCCCGGCCAGGGCGGTCTGCCGCAAATCCAGGTCAAGGCCAGCGGCACCACGATCGAAGGCCCGGGCAAGACCCGCGCGCTCGGCGCGGCCGATGCCCAGACCTATGTCTTCGACGAGAAGACGCGGATGTACGTGAGCAAGTAGGGCAGGGATGTCTGTCAGGCGGTGCTCGGCCCAACGCGGGCGGATCGCTGTCAGCGCCATCACGTCCCGCGCTATCCCTTGCGCGCGGCCTCGGCATCGACCACCGCCTGCAGATTGGCCCGCAATCTTGCCTCGTAGTGCTCGAGCGCCGCGCTATGCAGAATGCGTGGCCGCTGCAGCAGGTTCGACATGAAGCGCGCGCGGCGGGTCACGTAGTCTTCCCAGCCTGAGACCAGGTGGGCATTCTCGAGATACACGAGTTCACTGTCGCGGCTGACCTCGGCCGGGGTGCCGGCCAGCCCCAGCAGATCCAGGTCCAGCACCAGGGCCGATGAGGCGCCGGTGGGCAGATGGTCGCGGGTATCGAGGATGATGCGGGCCGCTTCATCGATCACGTCCGGGCCGGCGATGCCGACCAACTCCTGCCGTAGCAGGTCGGCGGAGCGCTGCTCGTTATCGCCGCTCGGCGCGCCCGCCCGGTAAATCGCGTCGTGATAGAGCACCGCCAATGCCTGGGCGTGGGTAAGTATGAGGCGGTGGGCGCCGGCAGCCGCCACGATGCGGGCCAAATGATCCACGTTGTGATAGTGGCGAGTCGGCTCGGCATAGCGCCGCAAGACCGCGCCCACGAGGGACGTGCCGACCCTGCCATAGGTGACGAAGAACCGTAGCAAGGGCGTCTCTGACATCGTTGACGGGCTCCGGGGCAGCATTCATAGAACCCCGATGATAGCGGCGCCCGTTGTGCCCCGCCTCAAGCCCGGCGTTCCCGGTGGGTTCGTTGCGCATCCCTGCCGCGGGCGTGCGGCTGTTGGCGCGGCACCCCAATGGGAGCTCAGGCACGCCGGTTGCTCAGGCGATCCCCAGCAATCATGAAGGGGAGACATGAAAATCGCGACGAGAACGGCTGTCCCGCGGGGCCGGCGAGAGGCGGCGGGCGCAGCCAGGGGTCATTTCAGTGGACGTAGCGCCGGGGCTACCCGGAGAGCGGCCGTCGAGCCGTAACCAGCCATGCATACCACCTTGGATACCGACAAGCCCGACCCGAAGTCGAAGCCGGAGCACGAAGAAGAGAAGAAGGTCACGGTACAGGAGGCGGGGCTCATCCCGGAGCCTAAACCCCCGGTACCGCACGTGTGGGCGCGCGGCGCCTGTCTGACGACGCTGACCGTCATCGCGGTGCTCTTCAGCCTGAAAGCCGCGCAGGAGTTCATCGTGCCCGTGGTGATGGCGATCGTCATTGCCTATGCGCTGGATCCCGCCGTGACCTTGCTCGTGCGGGCACGCATGACGCGCGTGGTGGCGGTGGTGCTCGTGATGACTGCGATCACGATGGCGTTGATCGGTGTGATCTACGCCACCAGCGATCAGGTGGCGGACATCGTGCACGCCTTGCCCGAGATCTCGCGCAAGATCTCCCGCACCTTCGGCAGTTTCGCCAGCGGCGACGGATCGGTGTTCGAACGCCTCAGAACGGCGTTGAGCCTGCTCGAAGATTCCGGCGCCGATAAGGGCAAGCCGGTAGTGGTCGCCAAGGCCGACCCCGCCATCAACCAAGTACTGCTATGGGGCTCCAAGGGGCTGGCGGCGTTCGTCGGTCAGGCCACCATGGGATTCTTTCTGGTGTTCTTCCTGCTGCTCTCGGGCAATGCCTTCAAACGCAAGTTCGTGAAGGTGGCCGGCAAGACGCTGTCGGAGAAGAAGATCAGCGTGCACATGCTGGATCAGATCAACAGCTCGATCCACATGTACATGTTCATGATGCTCGTGACCAACGTGGCCCTGGCGCTGCTGTCGTGGATCGCGTTCCGCCTGCTGGGCCTGGAAAACGCCGCGACCTGGGCGGTTGCGGCGGGGGCCCTGCACATCATTCCGTACTTCGGTCCGCTGGTGACTGCCCTGGGCACCGGGGTGGCGGCCTTGTTGCAATTCGGCGAGATCGGGCCGGCGCTGGCCGTCGCGGGCGCCTCCGTGGCCATCGCCGTGCTGATCGGCATCGTGGTCACGACCTGGATGTCGGGGCGCATCGCGCGCATGAACGCCGTGGCGGTGTTCATGCTGCTGCTTCTGTTCACCTGGCTTTGGGGCGTATGGGGCACGCTGCTCTCGGTGCCGATGGCCTTCATCGCCAAGGTGGTGGCGGATCATATCGAGGGCCTGGAGGCCGTGTCGGAGTTCCTCGGCGAATAGGCCGGCGCCGTGCACGCGGACGCCGGGTCGATGCCGTCGTCGACCGGGCGTCCACGGCCTTCAGCGCGGCAGCGGCGGCACCAGACCTGCTTTTTCGAGGCGCCAGCGTGGCACCTCATAGTCGTACCAGGCGTCTTGCAGCGTGGCGTATCGATCCAGCCAAGGCGCCAGGTGGGCGTCGATGTCCGCTGGCAAGGAGCCGAGCCAGCCGTGAAATTCATCGGGATTCGTGAAGGCGAGAATGTGGCCGCTGTCGCCGCGCGGATGCTCGATCGCCGGCCCGCCGGGTACCAGATAGGCACGCCGATACAGGCGGCCCTTCTGCCATACCTCTTCGGGTACATACACGGGCCAGTCGCGTTCGTACGGAAACGACACCAGAACACCGATCGATATCAGTTGGCGGTTTTCGAATGCCGCCTTGTAGCGGACCAGCTCGACGGCCTGGTGCAGACCGTCGTCGAGCGCGCGCCACAGCACGCGCTTGCCCTTTTTCTTCCAGCCCGCGAAGGCCGGCGCGGACCGCAGCACGCCCATCACACCTGCCTCGATATCCGCCATGTCGATCGGCATTCCTGTCTCTCCCCGCTGTCGATTCGACCCGCATTGGACCGCAGTCCCCGCGGGCAGATGCGGCAATTCGTGACGATTGATACCGGAAGTGGCCGCGGAGGCTCGTTCAGCGGGTCGCCACGACGAACAGACGCGGGAACGGCAGAAGCACGGTGCCGTCGGCCAGCGTGGTGTAGGCGCCGTTGATCGCGTCGTGATAATCCTTTAGGAATGCCGTGCGGCCTGCCTCGTCGAGCGGCCCGAGGAACGGTCGCAGCGCCGAGGCGGTGAACCAGTCGACGACCGCCTGGGTGCCGCCCGCCAGCGCGTGCGTGTAGGTGGTGCGCCAGACATCCACGCGCGCACAGTGCCGATAGAGCTGCTCGTAATACCACTCGCCGGCGTGGCGATCGGGATGAGTGGCGTGCCCGACACGCTCGGCCCAGCGCGGGTTGGCCGCCAGTTCACGGGCGACGCGGTGCGCCGGCTCGTCGAGGTTGTCGGGCGTCTGGACGGCAAGCGAACCCCCCGGTGTGAGCGATTGCAGCAGGCGGGGATAGAGGGCGGCGTGATCGGGCACCCATTGCAGCGAGGCATTGGCGAGGATCACATCGTAGGGCGCGTCGGCCTGCCAGGTCTCGATGTCGGCCAGGGCGAAGGCCGTGCTGGGCAGGCGCTTGCGCGCTGCATCCACCATATCCTGCGAGCTGTCCATGCCGGTGACCTCGGCCTGCGGGTAACGCTGGGCCAGGACCTCGGTGGAGTTACCCGGGCCACAGCCGAGGTCGACGGCTCGGCGCACTTGCGCGTCAGGCGTGGGAATGGCGGCGACGAGGTCGCGCACGGGGCGCGTGCGCTCGGCTTCGAAGGCGGAATATCTCTGGGCGGACCAACTCATGGGGTGTCTCCTTGGGGCGCCGTGATGCCCCGTCGCGCCGGCGGGCCGGCGCGAATGCGGGATGGCGATGCGGGGAGTCTAGGCGCGCCGAGCTATGATGACAAATCGGATGGCCGCGCTGCCTCCTCGGTGGCCTCGCGCCGCCGCTGCGCGCGGCCGAGCGACATGCCGGTGGCGGCCCAGCCCAGCGCGAGCGCGGCGCCGATGAACATGGCGAGCGAAGGGTGATCGCCGAGCAGGTCCAGGCCGCGCTTGACCCAGCCACTGATCGCGTCGCCGCCCCGGTACACCGCCGTATCGATGAAGTTCTTGGCTTTGTACTTCTGCTCGGCCGGAATCACGGTGAACAGCATCTCCCGCCCCGGGCGCACCAGGGCATATTCGCCCGCGCGGCGCACCACCATGACGACCGCGAACACCGCGAAGACCGGTGAGAATGCCAGCGCCAGGAAGCCGAGCGCCACCACCACGGGGACGGCGGTCAGCAACACGCCCACGCCCATTTTCTGCGCGATGCGGCCGGTGAGGAACACCTGGGTCAGGATCGCGAGCGCTTGCACGAGCGTGTCGAGCATGCCGAAGATCTGGGTCTGGCGCGTGCGATCCGGAAAGTGCTCGGCCACGATGCGTGCTTGTTCGAAGTACAGAAAGGTATTGGCACTCGCGAGCAGGATCACGAAGAGCGCGATGCCCATCAGATAGGGCGAGCGGAATACCGCCGTGGCGCCGGCCAGCGGATTGCCCCCCAGCGGCTTTGCGCGTTGGGCGGCGTCGTCGGGTGCGAGTGGATGACGGGCCCGCCAGCGCAGCAGGCCGATGGCGGCGAGCATGCTGGCCGCGAGCATCAGCGCCGACAGCACCAGCAAGCCCGCGTGTCCCAACGGGGCAACCAGCAACGTGCCGAGCAAGGGGCCCGTCAGGCCGCCCAGGCTCGCGCCGCCCGCCATCAGGGCGAAGAGGCGCTTGGCCTGGCGGCTGGTGAACACATCGGCAAGCACACTCCACGCGAGCGAAATGCTGAGCAGGTTGAACACCGAGAGCCAGACATAGAACACGCGCCCGACCCATACATCCTCGGGATCGGCCGACAGCGCGAGCGCGAAGCCCAACAGATTCAGCACAAAGAAACCGTAGACCCAGGGCACGATGCGCTGACGGCCGATGCGCGATGCCAGCCAGCCGAAGAGCGGCAGCACCAGCAGCGTGGCCACGAAGGTGGCCGTGAAGAGCCACTGCAGATTGTTCACGCCACCCGCGATGCCCATTACCTCTCGGACGGGCCGGAGCATGAAGTAGCCCGTGAAAAGCAGGAAGAACATGGCCAGGCCGCCCGCGACCACGCCGGCTTCGCCCGGTTGCAAATTGAAGAGACGCCGCAGGCGCTGCGGCAGGGTGCTTTCGGCGTGCACCGGTGTGGGAGTCATCCTGCCGCCCTCAGCCGATCTGATCGATGAGGGACTGACGCTGCTCCACGGTCAGGGGCTCGCCATGGCCGGCCCGCAGATTGTCGGACTGGCGGTCCGGCCGGCTGGTGGCGGGGATCACGGCGGTCACCGCGGGGTGGCTGAGCGAGAAGCGCAGGAAGGCCTGGGCCCAGGAGGTAATGCCGGCCTGCGCAGCCCACGGCGGCAACGGCTTGTCTTTGACGCGCCCGAACAGCCGGCCATCGTCGAACGATCGGTTCACGAGCACCGCTACGCCCAGCTCCTGCGCGAGCGGAAACAGCGTCTTCTCGGCGCCGCGCGCGTTCACCGAATAATTCACCTGGAGGAAGTCGGGCCTCACCTGCCGCACCACGTCCGCGAGTTCGTCGTGGCCGCTTTCGAGGTAATGCGTGACGCCGGTGTAGCACGTCTTACCCTGCGCCTTGAGTTCTTTGATCAGCGCGGTCTGGGTTTTCCAGTCGCGCAGATTGTGCACCTGTAGCAGCTCGACCTTGTCTGTCTTGAGCAAGGAGAGCGAACGCTGAAACTGTTCCAGTCCGGCGTCGCGGCCCGAGGTGCCGATCTTGGTCGCGAGAAACGCCTGCTTGCGCAGGCCCAGCTCCGCGAGCAGGTCGCCGAGTACGGCCTCGGCCTCGCCGTAGCTCGGTGCGGTATCGATCAAGGTGGCGCCCGCCGCGAAGAAGCGCCTCAGCACCTCGCGCAAGGGCTCGCGTTCCTTGTCGTCGCGGCCCACGTTGAAGCTGTCGGCCGTGCCCATGCCAATCACCGGTACACGCTGGCCGCTGGCAGGAATCGCACGGGTCTGGAGTGGCTGGCCGCCGGACTGTGCCCAGGCGGCACGCAGCGGCAAGCCGGGCAGGGCGAGCCCGGAGGCGAGGGCGGTCAATCCGGCGAGAACATGGCGGCGGGTAGGCATCCGAGGGCTCCGAGTGGCGACATCGACAGGGGGATTTCCGAGTGTAGGGGGAACCATCCCACGTAGCGCGCCCCGCGTGTGGCGCATCGTGCTCGTATCGTATGCATATGGCTCCAAGTGTTTCCGGAAAATACGTTCCGCGCCGCGTCGGCGAAGCGCGTCTTGTCGAGGGCTGCCGCTCTGAAATCGGCGGTGGCGCGGGCGCGCAGGGAGGGCGTCGTCCGCGACACGGCTGTGCGAATCGAATGCGTAGCGATTTCAATTCTCTTGTGCTCGTTGACGACCACGAGTACGCTTGCTCGCACTTCTGCGAATTTCTGCTTTCTGTGCAGAAACCGCGCCTCTCCCAGTAACCGCGCCTCGCGCGGTGCACGCCCAGCAAGTCCCCTCAATGCATCAGATCTCGGAGCCCTTCGAGAATGCCTGTGCAGCGGTCGACGGCGGTTTTCGTGCTTTGGTTTTGCTTGCTGGTGCCAGCGGGCGCGTCCGCATGCGACGTGTCGATCGGCTGGATGCAGCGTGCCTGCAATCGCGTGGACCAGATCTGGTCCACGGGCAACCACGATCTCTATGTGACCGGCTGGGCCTGGCATAACCGCTCGATGTACAGCGCGAGCAAGATTCGTGAGTTCAACGAGGCGGCGCTGGGCGGTGGCTACGGCCGCAGCATCTTCGACGAAGACGGCGACTGGCAGGGCCTCTACGCCATGGCGTTTCTGGATTCCCATCGCCGCGTGCAGCCGACCGCGGGCTATGGCTTCCTGAAGATCGCGCGCATTTCGCCGAACTGGCGCCTCGGCGCGGGATACACCGCGTTTCTGACCGCGCGCGAAGACATCATGAGCTACATCCCTTTTCCTGGCGTGCTGCCGCTCGTGTCGGCGGGGTATCGCGACGCCATGCTGTTCGCCACCTACATTCCGGGCAAGGAGGGCACGGGCAACGTGCTGTTCGTGTTCGGCAAATGGGCTTTCTGACACAAGACCCCAAGCCGCCGCGCGACGCGCCGGCCATTCAGCACTGTCGATCAACCTGCCCTATGGGAGTGGGAAGTGATGCATCTGGAGGGCGAGTTCAGGTTCCTGCGGGGTATCGCGTCGCTGCTCGTGGTGGCGCTAGTCGGGTGTGGTGACCGCCAGCCGGAGGCGGGTGCCGGACCGCCGCCCGCTTTCGTTGCGCTCACAACCGTCGAGGCCGAGTCCGCCAGCGTGGATATCGATCTACCGGGCCGCATCGTGCCCATCCGTAGCGCGGAGGTGCGCGCTCGCGTCGACGGCATCGTGCAAAAGCTGCTCTACACGGAGGGCAGCGACGTGGAGGAGGGCGCGCCGCTGTTCCAGATCGACGACAGCGACTATCGCGCGCAATTGGCACAGGCGCGCGCGATGCTGCAACGCGCACAGGCCGTGCAGCAGAATGCGCAGTCGGTGGTGAACCGCTTTCGTCCCCTCGTGAAGCGCCAGGCGGTGAGCGCGCAGGAGTTCGAGGCCGCCGTCGCGGCGCTGGGCCAGGCGCAGGCGGGTGTGACCGACGCGCAGGCGGCGGTCACCCTGGCCACCTTGCGGCTGGAGCGCTGCGTCGTGCGTGCGCCGATCGCGGGCCGGGTGGGCCGCGCGCTGGTGAGCGAAGGTGCGCTGGTCAGCGCGGGCGCCGCCACGCTGCTCGCGCAGGTCAATCAGCTGTCTCCCATCAGCGCGACCTTCCCCAAATCGAATACCGCCATCCTGGACCTGACCGACGAAGTGCAGGGCGGTGGTTTGCGCGTCAATGACGGCAATCGCTTTCCGGTGCAGCTCACGCTGGCCAACGGCCGCCCCTACGACGAGGTGGGATATGTGGACTTCGCCGATCTGACGGTGGACCCGGGGACCGGTGCCCAGACGGTACGGGCGCGCTTCGAGAACGCCGACCGGGTGCTGTTGCCGGGGCAATTCGTCACGGCACGCATGCAAGTCGGAGAGCGCGCCAACACGCTTTGGGTACCCCTCGCCGCGGTCCAGCTCAACGCCGAGAACGCCTCGCTGTACGTGGTCGGCCCGGATGATGTGGCGCAACCGCGGCGCGTGACGGTTGGCGCGCAGCTCGACGGACGCTGGGAGATCCGTGACGGGCTGAACGCCGGCGAGCGCATTATCGTGGAGGGCTGGCACAAGGTCAGGCCGGGCCAGCGCGTGCAGCAGGCCGGCGCCGGCGCGGGGGCGCCGCGATGAATGCGTTCTTCGCCGATCGGCCGGTGTTCGCGTGGGTGGTCGCGCTCTTCATCCTGCTCTTTGGCGGCATCGCATTGTGGCTCCTGCCCGTGGAGCAATATCCCAACATCGCGCCGCCCTCGATCACGGTGAACGCCACCTACCGCGGCGCGGACACCACTACCATCGACCGCACGGTCACCTCGGTGATCGAGTCGGAGATGAACGGCCTGGACGACCTGTTGTATCTGTCCTCGGTCAGCCGCGCCAATGGCACCGCGCAGATCACCGTGACCCTGCGGCCCGGCGCCGACCTGGACACGGCGCGGGGCCAGGTGCAGGACCGCCTTAGCCGCGTCGAGCCGCGTTTGCCCGCCGAGGTCAGGCAGCTCGGCATTACGGTCACCAAGGCGTCGAGCGGCTTCCTGATGCTGATCGCGCTGGAGTCGAGCAGCGACGATGTCAGTGCCGTGCAGATGGGCAACTTCGCGTCGAACAACGTGCTCGACGAGCTGCGCCGCATCCCCGGCGTGGGCGACGTGCAGCTGTTCGGCTCGTCTTATGCCATGCGCATCTGGCTCGATCAGCGCAAGCTGGAGAGCTTTCGCCTGAGCGGCGGCGACGTAATGCGGGCGGTGCAGGAGCAGAACACGCAGACGGCCAGTGGGGCGTTGGGAGACCAGCCGCTGGCCGAGGGAGTGGAGTTCAATGCGCCCATCATCACGCAAAGCCGGCTATCCACGCCCGCGGAGTTCCGCCGCATCATTCTGCGCGTGAATCCCGACGGATCGACCGTGACGGTGGGCGACGTGGCGCGCGTCGAGCTGGGCAATGAAAACTACGGCTTCCGGCTCAGTGTGAATGGCCGGCCGGCCGCGGGGATCGCCGTCCAGCTCGCCAACGATGCGAATGCGCTGGCCGTGGCGCAGGGCGTGCGCGCGCGCATGACGGAGCTGGAGCCGGTGTTTCCCGAGGCGGTGAGCTGGACCGTACCCTTCGACACCACGCCGTTCATCGTGACCTCGGTGCGTTCGGTGGTCGGCACGATGGTCGAGGCGCTGTTGTTGGTCACCGTGATGGTGTTCTTGTTTCTGCAGAGCTGGCGCGCGACCCTGGTGCCCACCATCATCGTGCCGGTGGCGCTGATCGGCACCTGCGCGGGCCTGTACCTGTTCGGCGCCTCGATCAATCTGCTGTCGCTGTTCGGCATGGTGGTCGCGATCGGCATTCTCAATGACGACGCGATCGTGGTGTCCGAGAACGTGTCGCGGATCATGAACGACGAAAAGCTCGATGCGCCCGCCGCTACGCGCAAGGCGGTCGGGCAGGTGTGGGGGCCGGTGGTGGCCAGCACGCTCGTGCTGGTTGCGGTGTTCGTGCCGATGGCCATGTTCCCGGGCTCCAGCGGCGCCATCTACCGCCAGTTCTCGATCACGCTGGCGGTGTCCATCGTGATATCCACGGTGCTGGCGCTGTCGCTGGGCGCCGCCTTGTGCGCCACCTTGTTCAAGCCCGCGCCGCTGCGCACGACCGGTCGATTCGCGCGCGGCAAGTACTGGGTATTCGATCGCTTCAATCACGGCTTCGACACGTTGACGGCGCGCTATGCCAGCGCGCTGGCGCGCATGCTCAAGTACCCCGTGCGATGGCTGCTCGTCTTCGTGGCGGTCTGCGGACTGACGATCCTGGTGTTTTCGCGTATCCCTGGCGGCTATCTGCCGGGCGAGGATCAAGGCTACTTCTTCGTGTCGTATACCGGTGCGCCCGGCGCGACGGTCGAGCGCACGCAAGCCGCGGTGACCCAGGCCGAAGCGATGCTGCGGCGCCAGCCCGAGGTGCGCAACGTGGCATCCGTGGTGGGATTCAGCTTCTTCGGCCAGGGCCAGACGGCCGCGCTGTCTTTCGTCGATCTGCATCCCTGGGCCGAGCGCGACGTGTCGGTGGATGCGCTGGTCGCCAGGAACAACGCGGCATTTTTCACCATTCCAGAGGCGCTCATCTTCGCGCTCAACCCGCCGCCCATCCCCTCGCTGGGCAACGCGGCGGGCTTCTCGATCAAGATCCAGGATCGGACAGGCCAGGGCGGGCAGGGGCTCTCGGCGGTGGCCGGCGCGATGATGGCCGCTGCCGCCGCAAGCCCGGTCCTGGCCGGCGTCCGGCTGGACGGCATGCCGCCCGCGCCCCAGCTCTATGTCGAGGTCGACCGCATCCATGCCCGCGCGCTCGGGGTCCAGGTGGGGCAAGTGAATCAGGCGCTCGCGCTGTCCTTCGGTGCGAACTATGTCAACGACTTCCTGCACGACGGCAGCGTGTTGCGGGTGTTCATGCAGGCCGACGCGGGGCAGCGCATGAGCCCGCAGGATGTGCTGGACCTGCAGGTGCAGAACGACCGGGGCGAGCTCGTGCCGCTGTCGGCCTTTGCGCGCAGCCGGTGGATCAGCGGGCCGCAGCAGCTGGAGCGCTACAACGGCTTTCCGGCGATCACCTTGTCGGGGCAGGGCGCGCCTGGGCAGTCGAGCGGTAATGCGCTCAATGCCATGGAGGACATCGCCGGGTCGGTGCTCCCGGCGGGGATGACGTTCGAGTGGACAGGCACGGCCTTCGAGGAGCAGCAGGCGGGCAACCAGGTTGCCTTGCTGCTCGCGCTCTCGCTCATTGTGGTGTTCCTGCTGCTTTCCGCGCTTTACGAGAGCTGGTCGGTGCCGATCTCCGTGCTGCTGGTCCTGCCGTTCGGGGTGCTGGGCGCGGCGGCGTTCACGCTGGCGCGCGGCATGTCGGCCGACATCTACTTCAATATCGGCCTGGTCACCATCATCGGTCTGGCGGCCAAGAACGGCATTCTGATCGTCGAGTTCGCGCTCAAGGAAGAGCAGGCCGGGCGGCCGCGCGAGGCCGCGGTGCTCGACGCGGCGCGCCAGCGCCTGCGGCCCATCATCATGACCAGCATCACCTTCGTGCTGGGCATGCTTCCGCTGGTGTTCGCCTCGGGCGCGGGTGCCGCGAGCCGGCAGGCGGTCGGCACGAGCGTGATGGGCAGCATGATCACCGCGACCGTCTTCGGCGTGTTCTTCACCCCCTTGTTCTACGTGGCGGCGCGCCAGTGGCTGGGCGGGCGCCGCACGGCGGGTGCGGCCTCCAGGGAGGCGCCATGACACGCCTGCCATGGCTGCCGCCCCTGGTCCTGGCGCTCGCGTCGATGAGCGGCTGCAACTTCGCGCCGCGCGAGCCCGCGCCGACGGTGGCGCTGCCCGCGTTCTTTCCCGACGATGTCGGTGCGGGCGGGATGAGTGCCCGCGAGGTCGGCTGGACGCAGTTCTTCGGCGATCCACAGTTGCGGCTCTTGATCGGGGAGGCGCTCGTCCATAATCGCGACCTGGCCGCCGCCGCGGCCCGCATCGAGCAGGCACGCGCCTTTTACCGGATCGAGCGCGCCAACCAATTGCCGCGCGTGGATGCCGGCCTGAACGCCAGCCGCAGCCAGGCGCCGCTGTCCAGCCTGGATCCGGCGCTCGCGGGGAGTTCGCGCACGATCGAGTTCAATCAATTCAGTGCGCAGATCGGTGTCAGCGCATTCGAGCTGGACCTGTGGGGCCGGATGCGCAACCTGAGCGCGGCCGCACTCCAGCAGTATTTCGCGACGGTCGAAGGCCAGCGGGCGTTTCGCCTCAGCCTCATCGCCAACGTGGCGGCCACCTACTACGATGCGCGCGCAGGCGAGGAGGGCATCGCGCTGGCGCAGCGCACGGTGCAATCCCGGCGCTACGCCGTTTCCGTCGCCCGGGATCGTCTGGACGCCGGCGTCACGTCCTCCGTCGACTTCGAGCAGGCGGCGATCCTGTTGACGCAGGCCGAAGGACAGCTCGCCGAGTTGCGGCGCACCACCGCCGATAGCTGGAACCGGCTCTGGGTGCTGGTCGGCACGCGCCCCGACTTGCGGATGGCACCGTCTCAGCCGATCGGCGCGGCCGGTCAGTTCGACGGGCTGGTGGCGGGCGTACCGTCGGAAGTGCTGTTGCTTAGGCCCGATGTGCGCCAGGCCGAAGCCGCGCTCGCTGCCGCCAACGCCAATATCGGCGTCGCGCGCGCGGCGCTGTTTCCGCGCATCGCACTGACGGGATCGTTCGGCTATGCCTCGGGCGAACTCTCCGGCCTCTTCGAAGGGCCGAACGAAGTGTGGACATTCGGCGCTGGCGCGGCGCTGCCCTTGTTCGACTTCGGCCAGCGGCGCGCGGCGGTCGACCTCTCGCTCGCGCAGCGCGAGGAGCGGGTCGCGCTCTACGAGAAAACGGTCCAGACCGCGTTCAGCGAAGTCGCGAGCGGCCTGAGCCGCCGCCGGCACCTGCAGGAGCAACTCACGGTGCAGGAGACGGCGATCCAGGCACAGGCGCGCCTGGCCGAGACCGCGGAGCTGCGCTATCAGAACGGCATCTCGATCTACCTGGAGGTGGTGGATGCACGGCGCAACCTCTTCAGCGCCGAACTACAGCTGCTTACGCTACGCGCGGCCGCGCTGCAGAACGGGGTGTCGCTGTATGTGGCGCTGGGCGGGGGCCTCGATGACGCCGCGTCGGCGCAGGCACGGAGCGGGGCGCCATGACCCGCCGCGCGATCTGGCCGCGTGTCCGCCGCCTGCTGCGCCTGTCGCTGCTCGTGGTGCTGGTCTGTCTGATCACCGTGATCGGCCTGCGGCTCTACGACATCCAGCAGAGCCCGCCGCTCGCGGTGTGGCACACCTATGTGCCGGAAGAACTCGACCGGGAGGCGCTCGCCAACAGCACCTGGCAGGACTATCTCGAGCGCGAGCAGAAGATTTTCGACCAGGTGCGCGAACACGTCACCGACCGCCTCGAGCCGGAAGATCGCGTCGACAGCAACCGCTATTTCAGCGGCGCGGCGGTGCACCCCGCGCACTTCGCGCACGACTGGAATCGCTCGTACGTGTTGTCGCCCGATGGTACGCCCGCCGGCGCCGTGGTGCTTTTGCACGGGCTCACCGATTCGCCGTACAGCCTGCGTCATCTGGCCGTGCACTACCGGGCGGCGGGCTATGTGGTGGTGGCGATCCGGCTGCCCGGGCACGGCACCGTGCCGGCGGCCCTGACCGACTCCGGTTGGGAGGATTGGCTGGCGGCCACGCGCCTGGCGGTGCGCGAGGCGCGCCGTCTCGTTCCGGCGCCCTTGCCGCTGCACATGGTCGGGTTTTCCAATGGCGGGGCGCTGGCGCTGATGTATGCAATGGAAGCGCTCGATGATGCCGAGCGGGCGCGCCCCGACCGGTTGATCCTGATCTCTCCGATGATCGGTATCACGCAGTTCGCCCGATTCGCCGGGCTTGCGGGGCTGCCCGCGATCCTGCCGGCATTCGCCAAGGCGGCCTGGTTGAACATCGTGCCGGAGTTCAACCCGTTCAAGTACAACTCGTTCCCGGTCAACGCCGCACGCCAGTCTTATGAGCTGACCCGCGTGTTGCAGGACACCATCGCGCGGCGTCAACGGCAGGGCTCGCTCGGGGCGTTGCCGCCCATCCTCACGTTTCACTCGGTGCTGGACTTCACCGTCAGCACGCGCGCGCTCGTCAATGCCCTCTACGGCCGATTGCCGCCCAATGGCAGCGATCTGGTGCTCTTTGATCTGAACCGCGCCACCAAGCTGGGGCCGCTGTTCCGCCGCGGCGTGGAGTGGTCGATGTCCGGGAGCTTGCCGGGCGAGCAGCGCAACTACCGCCTCACGATCGTCACCAACGCGTCGGCCGATTCCAGCGACATGGTGGAGCGCATCAGCGAGGCCGGCGACACCCGCGTGAGCGAGCGCCCGATCGGGCTGCGCTACCCGCGCGAGATTTATTCGCTCTCGCACGTGGCGCTGCCGTTTCCCAGCAACGACACCCTGTACGGCCAGCATCCCGACAACATCGAGGAATATGGCATCAGCCTGGGCGCGCTCTCGATCCGCGGCGAAGTGGGCGCCTTCGTGAGCGGCATGGATACGCTGGCCCGGCTGACCTCGAACCCGTTCTATGGCTATCTGATCAAGCGGGTGGACGAGGTGATCCCGCGATGACGAGGCGCGCACTCCGTTCGGGCCGCGGGCGGCCTGCCTTGTCGAGCGCCGCGGGGCAATGGATAGCCATGCTGCTGACGCTCGGGCTGCTTTACCTGGCAAGCCCGGTATTCGTGCCCCTGGCCTTCGCCATCTTCATCCTCGCGCTGGTGGCGCCGTTGCAGGCGGCGTTGCGGCCGCGGCTGGGCGGGGTGCTGGCGGCCACGCTGACGCTGATGCTGACGCTCGCCGCGGTGCTGCTGTTCCTGTCGCTGGCGGCGTGGGGCTTCACGCTGGTGGCGCAATGGACGATGGCCAACGCCGCAAGGCTGCAGCGTCTGTTCAGCGTGGAGACGGCCGCGCTGCATCCGCGCGCGGCGCTCATGATGACGCTGTTCGTCGACCATTTCAACGCGTCGCTGCTGCTTCGCGCCATCCAGGAAGTCTTGCTGCGGCTCAACAGTATCGCGGGCCTGGTGTTCCTGTCGTTTCTGTTCATCACGCTCGGTGTCTACGAGCTCAACGACGCGCAGGCGCGCATGCGGCGCTTGCTGCCGCGCGCCGATCACTGGATCGCCGTGGCGTCCGACGTGGCGCGCAAGCTGCGCCGCTACATGCTGATTCGTACGATCGCGAGCGTGCTGACCGGCGTGTCGGTCTGGCTCTTCGCCATCTACGCGGGCCTCGAGCTGGCCACGGCCTGGGGCGGCCTGGCCTTCCTGCTGAACTACATCCCGTTTTTGGGGCCGCTGCTCGCCACCCTGTTTCCGTCCTTCTTCGCGTTCGTGCAGTTCGAATCGCTGCAAGGGGCGCTCGCGGTCTTTCTCATCCTGAACGTGATTCAGGTGGTGTACGGCTGCTACCTCGAGCCCAGGCTGGCGGGCAATGCATTTTCCCTGTCGCCGCTGCTGGTGATGCTCGCGGTGTTTTTCTGGGGCCTGGTCTGGGGGATCCCGGGCACGTTCATCGGCGTTCCGATGTTGATCGCCGCCACCTCATGCTGGAGCGCGAGCAGGCCGCCCGCCGCGTCCGGCCACCGACGGCGGACGCTCCCGCCGGACCGATCGCGTCCTTGCGCGGCCTACCGCCATACCGGAGATGAATCATGAACAGCAGTGCTGACAAGAAGCTCGGGTTGCTCGCCCTCACCGGCATGGTCGTCGGTTCGATGATCGGGGCGGGGATTTTTTCGCTGCCGCGCACGTTCGGCGGCGCGACGGGGATCATCGGGGCGATCATCGCCTGGACGATCGCGGGCGCCGGGATGTATACCCTGGCCCGGGTGTTCCAGACGCTGGCGCAACGCAAGCCCGATCTGGACGCGGGCGTTTTCGCCTATGCCAAGGCGGGCTTCGGCGACTACCTCGGCTTCCTGTCGGCCTTCGGCTACTGGATCGGCAGCTGCATCGGCAACGTGTCGTACTGGGTGCTCATCAAATCCACGCTCGGCGCGTTCTTCCCGGTGTTCGGCGATGGCAACACGCTGATCGCCATCCTGACGGCCTCCGCGGGGATCTGGCTGTTTCACTTCCTGATCCTGCGGGGGGTACAGCAGGCCGCATTCATCAACGCGGTGGTCACGGTCGCCAAGATCATCCCGATCCTGGTGTTCATCGTGGTGCTCATCATCGCGTTCAAGGTGGACCTGTTTCGCGTGAACCTGTGGGGCGACGGCAGCGGCGCGAGTGTGTTCGAGCAGGTGCGGCGCACCATGCTGGTCACCGTGTTCGTGTTCCTGGGGATCGAGGGCGCCAGCGTGTATTCGCGCTTCGCGGCCAAGCGCTCGCACGTCGGGGTGGCCACGCTGATCGGCTTCGTCACGGCCTTGTGTCTGATGGTGCTGGTCACGTTGCTTCCCTATGCCGTTCTGCCGCAGGGCGAGATCGCGGGGCTGCGTCAGCCGTCAATGGCGGGGGTGCTCGCCTCGGTGGTCGGCTCCTGGGGTGCGGTGTTCGTGAGCGTGGGGCTGGTGGTGTCGGTGCTGGGCGCCTATCTGGCGTGGTCGCTGATCTGCGCCGAGGTGCTGTTCGCCGCCTCCAAGAATCAGGACATGCCGCGCGCGTTCGCGCGGGAGAACAAGAACGGCGTGCCCGCGACCGCGCTCTGGTTGACGAACATCATCGTGCAGCTCTTCGTCATCAGTACGTACTGGTCCACGGACGCGTTCTCGCTGATGCTCAACCTGACCAGCGCCATGTCGCTGATCCCGTATTTCCTGGTGGCGGCATTCGGCTTCATGCTGGCCCGCCGGGGCGAAACCTACGAGGGCGATCCGGCGCGCACGCGCGATCTGGTCCTGGCCGGCATCGCGGCGCTCTACACCGCATTCATGGTCTATGCCGGCGGGCTGAAGTACGTGCTGCTGGCGGCGCTGCTGTATGCGCCCGGCTCGATTCTTTACTACTGGGCCCGCCGCGAGCAGGGCCGGCGCTTGTTCACGCAGGTGGAACTGGTGGTCTTCGTGATCGCCGCGATCGGTTGCGGGGCGGCCATCATCGGCCTGGTCAGCGGCTGGATCGTCATTTAACCCTTCTAGGAGAAGGTCATGTCGGATACTCAAGAATTTGGCGTGCATTCCGAAGTGGGCGTGCTGCGCAAGGTCATGGTGTGCGCACCGGGCAGGGCACATGAACGGCTGACGCCGTCGAATTGCGATGCCTTGTTGTTCGACGACGTGCTGTGGGTCGACAACGCCAAGCGCGATCACTTCGATTTCATGAACAAGATGCGCGATCGCGGCGTGGATGTCGTGGAGATGCACAATCTGCTCACCGAGACCGTGGCCGTGCCCGAGGCGCGCAAGTGGATCCTCGACAATCAGGTGATTCCGGATCAGCTCGGCCTGGGCCTGCTCGACGAGATACGCGGCTATCTGGAATCGCTGCCGCCGCGCAAGCTGGCCGAGACGCTGATCGGCGGCCTCTCCACGGAAGAGTTTCCCGAGGACATCGGCGGCGAGCAACTGGCCTTGATCAAGGAGGCGGCCGGTGTCACCGAGTACTTGTTGCCGCCGCTGCCCAATACGCTCTACACGCGCGACACCACCTGCTGGATTTACGGCGGCGTCACGCTCAATCCGCTGTATTGGCCGGCGCGCCACGAAGAGACCATCCTCACCACCGCGATCTATCGCTTTCACCCGGACTTCGCGGGCCGCGTGAACGTATGGTGGGGCGACCCGACGCACGATCATGGTCTGTCGACCCTCGAAGGCGGCGATGTGATGCCGATCGGCAACCGGACGGTGATGATCGGCATGAGCGAGCGCACGTCGCGGCAGGCGATCAGCCAGCTGGCCGCGGCCTTGTTCGAGCGGGATGCCGCCGAACGGGTGATCGTGGCGGCCATGCCCAAGCTGCGCGCGGCCATGCATCTGGACACCGTGCTCACCTTCGCCGATCGCGACTGCCTGCTCATCTATCCGGACATCGTGGACAAGATCCAGGCGTTTTCCTACCGGCCCGGGGCCCGGCCCGGCTCGCTCGAGCTGCACAAGGACAAGGGCTCGCTCGTGGAAGTGATCGGCGAGGCGCTGGGCGTGAAGAAGATGCGCGTCGTCCAGACCGGCGGGAATGCCTATCTGCGCGAACGCACGCAATGGGACAGCGGCGCCAATCTGGTGTGCCTGTCGCCGGGGGTGGTCATGGCCTACGACCGCAACGTCTACACCAACACGCTGCTGCGCAAGGCAGGGATCGAGGTCGTATCCATCGTGGGCGCGGAGCTGGGGCGCGGCCGCGGCGGCGGTCATTGCATGACCTGCCCGATCATCCGCGATCCCGCGTGACCTGAGCCGCCAACCGCCATCGCGCCAGGGAGCCGCAGATGAACAACGACACCGCCAAGCTGTCCCGCCTGGCGCTCGTCGCCATGGTGGTGGGGTCCATGGTGGGCGCCGGGATTTTCTCGCTGCCCGGCGTGTTCGCGCGCTATACGGGGCCGGTGGGCGGCCTGCTCGCGTGGGTCATCTCCGGCTCCGGCATGCTGACACTGGCTTTGGTGTTCCAGTATCTGGCGCGCCGGCGTCCCGACCTGGATGCCGGTATCTTCGCCTACGCCAAGGCGGGCTTCGGCCGCTACATCGGTTTCCTGGCGGCGCTGGGCTACTGGACGGCGGCCTGCCTGGGCAACGTCAGCTATTTCGTGGTGTTCAAGGCGACGCTGGGCGCGGTGTTTCCGGTGTTCGGCGATGGCGACACGATTCCTGCCGTGCTGATCTCGTCCGTGCTCCTGTGGAGCGTGCACTTCGCCATTCTCCGAGGCATCAAGCAGGCGGCGGGCATGAACGTGGCGGTGACGATCGCCAAGGTCGTGCCGATTCTGTTCTTCGTGGTGTGCGTGCTGGTGGCGCTGGACCTGGATGTGCTGATCGACAACATCCGCGAGGGGGCCTCGGTCAACGGCAGCCTGCTGGAGCAGGTGCGCGGCACCATGCTGGTGACCGTGTTCGTGTTCCTGGGCGTGGAAGGGGCCAGCGTCTATTCGCGATACGCCAAGCGGCGGGAAGACGTGGCCGCCGCCACGATCATCGGCTTCCTGCTGGTGCTGGGCCTGCTGGTGGCGGTCACGCTGCTGTCGTACGGCATCCTGCCACGGGCCGAACTGGCGGCGTTGCGCAACCCCTCCATGGCCGGCGTGTTGCGCGAGGTGGTCGGCCCCTGGGGAAGCGTGATGGTCAGCATCGGGCTGATGATCTCGGTGGGCGGCGCGTATCTCTCGTGGATTTTGTTGGCGGCCGAGGTGCTGCACGCGGCCGCCAAGGCGGACACCATGCCGGCCATCCTGGGACGGCAGAACCGCCATGGCGTGCCGGCCGCCGCATTGTGGCTCAGCAACGGCATCGTGCAGGCATTCCTGATCGGAACGCTGTTCACCGACGATACCTTCGTGCTGATCAAGAACATGGCCAGTTCGATGAGTCTCATGCCGTATCTCTTCGTCGCCGGCTTCGGGCTGCTCGTGGCCTGGCGCGATCGGCAGGCGGCAGCGCGCGGAAGCCGGCGCAGCCGCTATGAAATCACGCTCGGTTGTATCGCCTGCGTCTATGCGGCCGGCATGATCTACGCCGGCGGGTTGCAATACTTCGCGCTGTCCACGCTGGTCTACGCCCCGGGCACGCTACTGTTTCTGCGGGTGAGACGCGAGCAGGCGGCAACCGTGTTTCAGGCCTGGGAGTGGCCCATCTTCGCGGCCGTGGCGGCCGGTTGCGCTTATGGCATGTGGGCGCTGGTCACGGGCGCGATCGTGCTGCGCTGAATCGGACCGCCAGGATGAACCCCGATCTCGCCGTCGTGCTGGGCATCCTCGGCGTCGCGGTGCTGCTGTTCGTGATCGGCCGGCCGCGTCCGGATGCGGTCGCGCTCATCGTGATCGTGGTGCTGCCGTTGAGCGGCACGATCTCGTATCGAGAGGCCATCGAGGGGTTTGCCAATCCGAATCTCATTCTCATCGCCTGCCTGTTCGTGATCGGAGAAGGGCTGGTGCGTACGGGCGTCGCGCAGGCCGTGGGCGATTGGCTGCTGCACAAAGGGGGCACAAACGAGCAGCGGCTCATCGTGCTCGTCATGGGCGCGGTCGCCGCGATGGGCTCCGTGATGAGTTCCACCGCGGTCGTCGCAATCTTCATCCCGATCATCCTGCGGATCGCCCAGCGTACGGCCATATCGAGTCGCCAGGTGCTTTATCCGATGGGGGCTGCCGCCGCGATCAGCGGCATGATGACCCTGGTGGCGACGACGTCGAACCTGGTGCTCAACAGCGCGCTCATCTATGCCGGCCACGAGGGCTTCGGCTTTTTCGCATTCACCCCGATCGGGTTGCTCGTGGCGGCCGTGGCCATTCCCTATCTGCTGGCGGCGCGGCGCGGGCTGCCGGCCGATTCGCCGCGCGCGCCGCAATCACGGCGTCCGAGCCTCGCGGGCTGGGTCGACAAGTATGCCTTGCATGACAGGGCGTACCGCCTGCATATCGATGCGGGTTCGGACCTGGCCGGCGTGCGGTTGGCGCGCTGCCATGAAGCGCTCGGTGCGCAAGCCTGCGTGATCGCCATCGAGCGTCATGCGCGTTTCGGGCGGGCGGTGCTCGAGGCCACCGATGACGGGGTGCTCGAGACGGGGGACGTGCTGCTGCTGGACGTCGACGACGCGTCATTTCCGATCGGCGAATACTGCCGGCAGCACGGCTTGCGCATCCTGCCGATGAACGGCGCGTATTTCTCCGACCAGTCGCGCGACGTCGGCATGGCCGAAGTGATCATCCCGCCGGATTCCCGGCTGGTCGGCGCGTCCGTCCGCGCCTCGCCGCTGCTGCGCCGCCATGGCCTGTTCGTGGTCGGTGTCTGGCGCAACGGCGCATCGCAGCAGGCCGTGCATCGGCTCTCGCTGCGCGCTGGCGACACGGCGCTCGTCGTCGGACCGTGGAAGGGCATCTTCGCGCTCCAGTCGGTGGAGCACGATGTGATCAGCCTGGCATTGCCCGTGGAGACGGACGCGGTCGTCGCGGTGCCGGGGCGTGCGCCCGCGGCCTTGCTGGCATTGGTATGCACGGTCGCGCTCATGCTCACGGGCTGGGTGCCGAACGTGATCGCGGGCCTGATCGGGTGCCTGCTGATGGGACTGTTCGGGTGCATCACGCTCGATATCGCCTATCGCGCCATCAACTGGCGCGCGCTGATCCTCATCATCGGCATGCTGCCGTTCGCCATCGCACTCGAACATACCGGCGGTGTCGATCTCGCGGCGCAACAGCTACTGGCGTGGTCGGGAGGGTGGGGCGTGCGCGGTCAGCTCGCGCTACTGTTCGCCGCCACGATCGCGCTCGGCACGGTGGTCTCCGGCACGGCGACGGCGGTGCTCATGGGGCCGGTGGCGATCGGGCTGGCCGAGGCGCTGCACGCCGACCCGCATCCCTATGTCATGGCGGTTGCGATCGCGTGTTCGGCCGCGTTCATGTCGCCCGTGTCCACGCCCTCCAACGCGCTGGTGAGCGTGGCCGGAGGATTCCGCTTCGTGGACTATCTGAAGGTGGGCACGCCACTGATGCTGATGACGCTGGGGGTGAGCATCATGGTGATTCCCATCATGTTCGGCGGGTAGCGCCGCGGCGCCCGGGCGTGTCGCAGGCGCGGATCGGCGTCGGGGTCCGTGCTATTAGTGATATGTTATATCATTACATAATTACAACAGGGGCAAGAGAGCAGCAAGATGAAAGAGCAGGATCGATACGCGCACCGTCTGGCGGGTGCGCGGGCGGGCGCCATGGGTGTTTCCGGCGCCGCGAGGGCGCGGGGAGCCAGAGGCAAGATCGGCGCGCTTCGCGCCTATGGCGCATACGGAACCTTAGGCGCCGCGCTGTGCGCGGGATTCGGCGCGCAGGCGCAGCCGGCTGCGGCGACGAGCCCGGCGGCGAGCAGCGCGGCGGGAGCGGCGGTGGAGCTGAACCCGGTGGTGGTCACGGCCACGCGCAATGCGCAGCGGCTCGATGACGTGCCCTCATCCATGGAGGTCGTGGAGGGCAAGGTCTTGCAGGAAAGCGTGGCCACCAGCTTCATCGACCAACTGAAGAAGAACGCCAGCGTCGATGTCATCCAGTATCCCAATGGCCTGGCGGGTATCGGTTTGCGTGGCATGCGGCCCAATTTCGAGTTCACGATCAACCCGCGCACGCTGGTCCTGATCGATGGCCGGCCGTCGGGATCGACCAGCTTCACCACGCTGTCACCCGAGAGCATCGAGCGCGTGGAGGTCTTGAAGGGCCCGGCGTCGTCGCTGTACGGTGCCTCGGCGATGGGCGGCGTGGTGAACATCATCACGAAACGTTCGACCGGTCCCATCGGCGGATCGATCGGGGTGGGCTATGGCTCGTTCGACACCCGCATGACGGACATCGCCTTGGGCGGATCGCTGGGGGAACGCAGCGACTTCGATCTGGCGCTGGGCTATGTGAACCAGAACGGGGACTTCAAGACCGGGGCGGGCGATACGCGGCCCAACAGCGATTTCCGCCGCACCTCCGGCAAGCTGCGCGTGGGCTCCGACCTGACCGCGGCCGTGCGGGTGGATGCGACGCTGGACTGGGCCGATTTGCGCAACAACGCGCCGGGGCCGCTTAGCTTCGATCCGCCGAACGCCTCGGCCAACGAGACCGACCGGCTGGGCGGCGACCTGCGCTTCACGCTCACGCCGCAGGACCACTTGATCACCGCCGTGGCCTATGCCTCGCGCGAGAATTACAACTACATCACCGTGCCGGCCACGGCCGATCGCCACCGATCCAGCCGTACGGAGTCGCGTTATCTGGGCTTTCAGCTGCAGGATGTGTGGGCCTTCAACGACACCATGACGCTGACCTACGGCGCCGACTGGCAGCGGGTGGAGGCGGATCGGTTCTCGTACAACGCGCGTGGGGGCCGCCTGGCGCCGTTCAGCCCGAACGAGCGCCGCGACAGCAACGGCCTCTTCGCCGAGTGGGGCAGCCGCTGGCTCGACGACCGGCTGATCGTGACGCTGGGCGGCCGCTATGACTGGATCCGCTCCAGCACCCTAGCCACGCCGTACAAGTCTTCGTACAGCCCGGGCGGCTCGGACTTCACGAGCTTCAATCCGCGCGGCGGGGTGGTCTACAAGCTCACCGAAAGCTGGCGCGTGCACGGCTCGGCCGGCACGGCGTTCGCACCCCCGCAAGGCAGCGAGCTGGCGGGCGAGAACGTGGAATTCGCGGGCGCACAGCGGCGTGTCACTACCGGCAACCCCGGGCTTAAACCGGAGCGCAATCGCAGCTGGGACGTCGGGGTGGGTTATGCCGATTCCCGCATCGATGCCGACCTGACGTACTTCGATTCGCGGATTCGCGATCGGATCCGCTCCGTGATCGTGAGCAACACGGCCGCCGAGCGCGTGAGCAGCTATGAAAACGCCAACAACTCGCGCATGCGCGGGATCGAGGCCCGGCTCGCCTACGACGCCGGTCATTGGTTCGGCCTGCCGTCCGGCCGCATCGGATTCTCGGGCAGCCTCACCCGTCTGCTGCAGGCCGAGGACTTCGACGCAAGCGGGTCGACGCCGATCCGCAACGTGGCCAAATGGAAGGGCAATCTGTCGCTGACGGTGAGCGACGGCAATGCGCTGTCGGCGACGCTGACGGCGCGCCACGTCGACACCCGTTACGACACCGACAACAGCCAGCGCAGCATCTATACCGGCGGGCGCGGCGGCTTGTTCGAGAACGAGCCCTTCACCGTGTTCGACCTGAGCGCGCGCTGGAAGGTTACGCCGAAGGACACCCTGCGCTTCGATGTGTCCAACCTGTTCGACCGCGACTATTACGAGAAGGCCGACTACATCATGCCGGGCCGGGCGTACTACCTGCGTTACACGCGAGCGCTGTGATGATGGATCCGAAACTCATTCTGGAGCAGGTCGCGCAGCTCCTGTTCCTGCCCGTGCTGGGCCTGCTCGTGGCGCTGGTGGTCTGGGCGCTGGTGGCGCTGGGGATGTTCGCGCGCAGCGCCTGGGGGCGTTGGCGCGGCCAACGGCCGGCCTTGCTCCGGTACGCCGGGCGCATCGATGCCGTCGCCAACAGTCCTCAAGCGGACGCCGACATCCGGATCGAACAGGTGCTGGCGCAGGCCGAGCATGCGGGCCTGCGCAGCCTGAACGCGGTGCGCTTCGCGGTCAGGGCGGGGCCGTCGCTCGGGCTGATGGGCACGCTGATCCCGATGGCGGCTGCGCTGAACGGCCTCGCACGCGGCGATCTGCCGGCCCTGGCCGAACACATGGTCGTGGCATTCTCGGCCACCATCGTGGGGATCGCGATCGGGGTCGTGGCCCATCTGATCGCGATGGTGCGCGAGGGCTGGCAGCGCGCGGACCTTGACGCGCTGCGCCTGCATGCCGAACGCACCCTGCGGGCACTGGAGTCGCGCGGGCCGGCAGTGGAGGGTGGAGCGTGAGACAGCGTTTGCGCTATGCGCGTTCGCGCGGCGAGGGCGCGCATCACGATGATCCCCTCGCCGGCGTGGCCAATCTGTTCGACGCAAGCCTGGCGTTCATCGTGGCGATGGCGCTGGCGCTGTTCTCCGTGCTGGGCTCGACCGATCTGCTGAGCGAAGACGCCTCCTGGACGCTGATGCGGCGCACGGCGAGCGGCGAACTCGAGATCGTGAGCAAGGAAAAGCAGCAGGTGAAAGTCGAGCGCGTGAGCGATCGCCAGCTGTCGGGCGAGGGCGAGCGGCTGGGGACGGCCTATCGTCTGCCCGATGGCCAGGTGGTGTATGTCCCGGAACAGGAAGGCAAGGCGCGGTGAAACGTATCCAGACAGAACGAGAGACGCCGGCGCGAGGGGCGGCGTGGCTGCTTCGCGGGGGCGCGGCGCTGGCTTTGGCGCTGACGATGTTGGCGCCGGCTATGGCTGCCGCGGCCGAGGGCAATGCCGCCACGCCGGCCGGGGCGAACGCGCCGGTCTCGACCGAGGCGAGAACGGCCGTTCCGCATGCCGCGGGCGCAGACGATGCCGGGGCACGCCAGGCGGCCCGGCCACGTATCGCGGTAATCTCCATCGAGCTGGCGCAACAGCCCACCACGATGCGGGCCGCGATCGCGCGTCAGGCCGGCGCGTTCGACATCGATCTCTACGGGCTGGGTGGCGGCCAGCTTCCTGGTATCGACGAGGTCGACCTGGCGGCCTACGATCTGGTGCTCATCGAGGGCGTGGGCCCCCGGCTCGCGCAATATCGCGGCCGTATCGATGCGGCCGCGCGTCGTACCCGCGTGCTGGTGCTCAATGGCGCGCAATGGGTGCAGGGAAATGTGCCCGAGGCGGCCGTGCCGCAGGCGAACGACTATTGGCGCAATGGCACGGCGGACAACTACGCCCGGCTCTTCGACTACCTCGGCGCGCGCCTCCTGGGGCTCGCGCGCCCCGTGCAGGCACCGGTGTTGTACGCGGAGCGCGCGTTCTACCACCCCGATCATCCGCAGGGCTTTGCCACCCTCGAGCAATATCTCGCGTGGGTAACGCAACGCCTGCCCGGTGCCGCCACGCGCCCGCGTGTCGGCATCGTGTTCTATCGCAGCCTCGCGCTCACGCAGAATGCGGCGGTGATCGATGCGCTGATCCGCGAGACCGAGCGCCAGGGCGGCTTGCCCGTGCCGTTGTGGCGCAGTGACAGCCATGATTCGTTGCGGCTTCTGCGCGGGGCGAATGGCAAGGCGAGCGTGGATACGTTGATCCTGTGCGCGAGCCAGATCGACTACACCGACCATCGCGCCGGCGTGGCCGAGGCACGAGCGCTGGATGTCGCGGTGCTGGGTTGCACCACCGACTACACCCGCGACGCCGCGCAATGGCGTGCCGATCTCGGCGGCTTCGCGCCCGACCGCAGCGGCCAGCTTGCGCTGAGCGAGGCGAACGGCGTGATCGAGCCGATGATGGTCGGGGCGCGGCGCGTGGCGGCGGACGGCGCGGTAATACACGAGCCGATCGCCGAGCAGGTGCAGTGGCGCGTCGAGCGCGCCCTGGCCTGGACCCGGCTGCATCGCCTGCCCAATGCGGACAAGCGCATCGTGATCGCTTATCACAGCGAAGCCGCCGACCAGGCCGACGTGGGTAGCGATCCCGACAGTTATCTCGATGCCCAGGCCAGTCTGGCCGCGCTGCTGCCGCGGCTGCGGGCCGAGGGCTACGACCTGGGCCCGGATCCCTTGCCCGATGCGAAGGCGCTCGCCGCGCGCATGGCGCGCGATGGCGGCAACGTGAGTGCGGGGCTGTGGGATGCGGCAAGCGAGGGGGCGGCGCAGGACGCCAGCGCCACGAGCGAGGCCCGCGCTTCGCAGGCGCGCCGCGCCCGGGACGAGCTGTCGCGCCGGATCGCGGCGGGCGGGGCGGTCACGATACCGCGCTCCCGGTATCTCGGCTGGTACCACGCTTTGCCCGAGGCGCTGCGCCGGGCCACCGAGACGCGCTGGGGACCGCCACCGGGGCGGCTGATGGTGCACGAGACCGCGGCGGGTGAGCCCGAGATCGTGATTCCGGTGTTGCGCTTCGGCAAGGTGGTGCTGGCGCCGCATCCGGTGTGGGGTTATCTGCAGGACACCGGCGCGCTGGCCTCGACCGGGGCGCTGCCGCCGCATCACCAGTACATCGCGTTCTATCTGTGGATGGCGCACGGTGAGCAGGCCGACGCCTATGTGCCCTTGTTCACGCAACTCTCGTTGATGCCCGGCAAGCAGCAGGGGCCGTGGCGGGACGACTGGATCGGGCGGCTGATGGGGACGCTGCCGCACATCCAGCCCACGCCGTTGCAGTCCAACGGAGGCGTAGGCAACAAGCGCCGCGCCAATGCGGTCACGACGGGTTTCATGCCGGCCATGGCGCAGGGCGAGCTGCCACCGGATCTCGTCGTGCTGCGCGATCGCCTGGCGGAGGCGGGGCGCAGCGGTGCGCAGGCGGATCGGCAGGCGGTGCGGGCCCTGGCCGCGGAACACGCGCGCGCCCTGGATCTGGACGTGATGCAGGCCTCGTGGGATGACCTGGATGCCGCGCTCGGACGCTATCTGGACGAGGTGGCGGCCGCCGTGATTCCGCTCGGCGGACATGTGCTGGGCCAGGCGCCCGATGCCGATTCCACGGCGCGCATGGTGCACGCGATGCTCGCTGGCGAGTTCGACGCGCCGCCCACGCTCGCGTCCGTGCGCGCGGTGCTCGGCGGCACGGCGGCCGGTGCCGCGGCGGCCGTATCGAATGTGGACCTTACCGAAAAGGACATGGCCGCCGCAGGCCGTCTGCGCGCGGATAGCAGTGCAATGACCGCCGAGGCCGCCGCGCGGACGCGCGACTTCGCGGCGCGCATCGCGGCCGCCGGGCGCGAGACCGATGCGTTGCTGGCGGCGCTTTCGGGGGGCTACGTGGAACCTGGCCCGATGGCCGACGCCGTGCGCAACCCCGACGCCTTGCCCGCCGGCCGTAATCCCTACACCTTCGCCACCCGCACCTTGCCCACGCGCGAGGCGTGGCAGACCGGCGCGCGGCTGGCCGACGAACTGGTCGCCGACTACCAGCGCAACCATGACGGCGCGACGCCGCGCAAGGTGGCCTTCGTGTTGTGGTCGGTGGAATCGGCGCAGAACCACGGCGCGATCGAGGCGCAGATCCTGCGTCTGCTGGGCGCGCGTCCAGTATGGAACCCGCGCGGCGAGGTGGTGGACGTGGTGCTGGACGATCGGGCGTCGCTGGGCCGCCCGCGCGTCGATGTGCTCGTGACCACCTCCGGCACGTATAGGGATCACTTCGGCGACAAGATCGCGATGCTGTCCAAGGCCGTGCGCCTGGCCGCGGCGGCGGATGAAGCCGACAACGCCGTGCGTGCGAGCAGCCTGACGGTGATGGCACGCCTCGCGGACGCCGGCGTACCGAGCGGCGAGGCCCGCGCGCGTGCCGACCGCCGGATCTATTCGACCGCGCCCGGTGCATATTCTCCTTCGACGCAATTCGGCATCAAGGCGGGCTGGGACGAGGCCCGGCTGACCCAGCTCTACACCGACCGGCTGGGACATGCCTACGGCGAGACCGACGCCGGCGCGGCCGACGCCGAAGGCTTTATCGCGCAGATGGATGGCGTGCAGGCCGCCGTGTTCAGTCGCAGCTCCAACGCCTATGGTCTGCTCGACACCAGCATGCCGGCCGCCTACCTCGGCGGACTCGGCATGGCGGTGCGCAGCCACACGGGTGTGACGGTGAGCCATTACGTGGCGGATCTGAAAGACACGCGCGCGGGCGCGGCGCGCATGGAGCCGCTCGCGCGCACCTTTGGCCGGGAGCTGCAATCGCGCTATTTCAATCCGGCATGGTTACGCGCGATGCAAGAGAGTGGCTACAACGGGGCGCGCTATATGGCCGACCTGCCGGCGCATCTGCTGCTCTGGGACGTCTCGACGCCCGAGCTCGTGACGGATGCCGATTGGGCGCAGGTCAAGGCGGTGTACGTGGACGATGCGCTGGGGATGGGCCTGGATGACTACTTCGAGCAGCACAATCCACATGCGCGCCAGCATTTGATCGAGAGTCTGATCGAGGCGGTCGACCGCGGCGTATGGCAGGCCGCGGCCGGCGAGCGGCGACAACTCGAGGCCGCGCTGGCCGAGAGCCGGGCGCGGCACGGCGCCGACTGCGTCTTGCCGGGTTGCGCCGCGCAGGTTCTCGCCGGAACCGCGCCCGTGGCGACGGCCGCCGTGACGCCGGCCGCTGTAACGACGGCCGACGGGACCGCACCGTCGCTGACGTCCGCGCCTGCCGAGCCCTCGGCGGCGCGGCCGCGTGCCGCCGATTCGGCGACGCCGACCGAGCCGGCACCGCCCGCCGCCACGCAAGGGGCGCTGACGCCGGTGACGGGCTATGCACTCGAGCCCCGTCCTGCGGCGCCCGCGCCCGTGCTGCCCACCGTGTGGCCGTGGCTGCTCGCGGCCGCGTGCCTCCTGGGCGCGGGCGCGGCGTGGCGTCCGCGCTGGTGAGGGGGAGGTGCGGGCCAGCGAGGGACCGAGCTCGCGCCCGCCTGTCGGGACGAGGTCGGGCCGCCCAGGTCGGGCTGCCCAGGTCGGGCCGCGCAGGTCGGCCCGCCCGGTTATGGCGTTATTTCGGATCAATCGTTCGTGCGCGAGGCCTGCGCGCGTAATCTGCATGCCAGGGGATGACCCGGCCAGCGTTGCGCGCCGGGCCGGTGCCCCAACGGGCCGCCCCGGCCGTTTGCGCCGGGCGCCATCGGGTTACGGCCATGGCCGCAGCTCCCCACATTGCACGCCTGTCGCCCGGGAGGGCCATCATGTTCGATACGTCGTATGCCTTGTCGGTCCGCGCCATTGCCGCGCTGGGCCGCTACCAACCGCCCGCCACCCCGGTGAATGCCGGGCGCGCCGACAACAGCCGCGCTGCCGCCGCCCTGGCCGTCGAGCGCATGCTGGCGGTGTCTGCGGCGTACTTTCAGGTGCCCACCGCACACTGAAGCCGGACGCGACTAGGGCATTGTTTCTCTGGACGCAATTAAGAGATGTGAAATAGACGGATTCTGCTGTTGGGGATACTTAATTAATCTGGCGTAACGGTACGGCACACAGCGCGTACCTTCACCGGAGAATCCTCATGAAGCTGTATCACGTCTCGCTGTCCGGCCACGCCCATCGTGCCCGCCTCCTGATTTCGCTGCTCGGCCTGCCGCATGAACTGGTCGAGGTCGACATCGCCGCCGGCGACAACAAAACGCCCGAGTTCCTCGCGCTCAATCCGTTCGGCCAGGTGCCGGTGCTCGAGGACGATGGCGTCGTGGTTGCCGATTCGAACGCCATCCTCGTCTACCTGGCCAAAAAGACCGGCCGCACCGATTGGCTGCCGGAAGATGCCCGGGGCGCTGCCGCCGTGCAACGCTGGCTGTCCGTCGCGGCTGGCGAGATCGCCTATGGTCCCGCCGCCGCGCGCCTCGTGACCGTATTCGGCGCCAAGTTCAATCCCGAAGAAGTGATTGCCCGTGCGCACCTCATCCTGGGCCGCCTCGAAAGCCATCTGGCCGGGCGCGCGTGGCTGGTGGGCGATGCGCCCACGATCGCCGACGTCGCCATCTATAGCTACGTGGCGCGTGCACCGGAGGGCAACGTCGATATCTCCGGCTACCCCCAGGTGAACGCGCTGCTGCGCCGGATCGAGGCGCTGCCGGGCTTCGTCGCCATCCCCGAAACCGCGGCCGGTCTGAACGCCTGACGCCCCACGGGGTGCGCCCATGCCGCGCGGGCGACATCGCGGCTCAAGTCGAGGACACTGAAATGGCACAGACCCAGGCAGCGCAGCCCACGTGGCATGCGGGCGAGCTCTTCATCCAGGAACAGGTGGGCGTGGTGGACCGCATGCGGGCCGTGGGCCAGCGCGTGATTCGCGACTACATGCCCGACCAGCATCGCGAGTTTTACGCGCAACTGCCGTTCATCGTGCTGGGCAGCGTGGACGACCATGACGATGCCTGGGCCACGATCCTGGCCGGCCAGCCCGGCTTCATGACCTCGCCCAGCCCCACCATCCTGGATATCGGCGCGCATCCCGACGCCCGCGATCCTGCCAGCGCGGGATTGCGCGATGGCGATCCGATCGGGCTGCTCGGCATCGAAATGCATACCCGCCGGCGCAACCGCATGAACGGGGTCGTGACGCAGGCCGCGGCGGGCCTGCGGGTCACGGTGGACCAGAGCTTCGGCAATTGCCCGCGCTACATCCAGCTGCGCGACTTCAGTTTTGCGCGCGATCCGGCCGAGCCGTACACGGCGCCGCTCGAGGAATTGCCGCAGCTCGATGAGGCCGCGCGCGCCATGATCGAAGGGGCGGACGCATTTCATGTGGCCTCGTACGCAGACCGCGAAGCGGGCCGCCAGGTGGATGTGTCGCATCGCGGTGGCAAAGCCGGTTTCGTGCGGGTGGACGAAGACGGCACGCTGACGATCCCGGACTTCGACGGCAATCTGTTCTTCTCGACGCTCGGCAACTTCATTCTCAACGGCAAGGCCGGATTGCTGTTCGTGGACTACGAGCGGGGTGACGTGCTGCAAATGACGGGCGATGCCGAGGTGATCCTCGAGTCGCCCGAGATCGCGGCGTTCCAGGGCGCCGAGCGGCTGTGGACCTTCCGGCCGCGCCGCATCGTGCGGCGCAACGCGGCGCTGGCGTTGCGCTGGACGTTCCAGGCCGAGGGCTGGTCGCCCAATGTGCTGATGACCGGCGATTGGTCGCAGGCGGCAAGCCGGCTGCAGACGAGCGAGCTGGCCACGCGCTGGCGCCCGCTGGTCGTCACCCGCATCGTGGAGGAGAGCGCCTCGATCCGCTCTTTCTACCTGGCGCCCGCCGACGGGCTAGCCCTGCTGCCGCACGAAGCGGGCCAGCATCTGCCGATCCGGGTGACGCCGCCCGGCGCCGAGACGCCGCTCATCCGCACCTACACGCTGTCGCTGGCGCCATCGGACGGCGCGTATCGCATCAGTGTGAAACGCGAGGGCGCCGTGTCGCGCCACCTGCACGACCACGTGCGGGTGGGCGATGTAATCGAAGCGCGTGCGCCGGCAGGCGGGTTCACGGTCGACGCGCGCGAGCCGCGGCCGGTGGTGTTGCTGGCGGGGGGCGTGGGCATTACGCCGATGCTGGCCATGCTTCGGCACATCGTCTACGAGGGGCTGCGCAAGCAGCGCGTGCGCCCGACCGTGCTGATCCAGGCTGCGCGGTCGCTGGCCGAACGGCCGTTCGACGCCGAGCTGGCCGAGCTGGTGGCGGCGGCGAAGGGCGCGGTCAGGCTGGTGCGCGTGCTGAGCGACACCACGGGTGCCGAGGCGGGCCGCGACTACGATGCCGCCGGTCGCGTCGACACGGGTTTGCTGACGCGCTTCCTGGCCTTCAACGACTACGATTTCTATCTCTGCGGGCCGTCGGGATTCACCCAGTCGCTCTATGACGGACTGCGCGGTTTCGGCATCGCCGACGGGCGCATCCACGCCGAGGCGTTCGGGCCGTCCGGCCTGGTGCGCAGCCTCGACCCGGGCGCGGCGGCGGCACCCGTGCGTGCGGCGCCCGCCACCCAGCCGGTGCCGGTGGCGTTTCTCGAGTCCTTGAAAGAGGCGCGCTGGACGCCCGAGTCGGGTACCTTGCTGGAATTGGCCGAGGCGCGGGGCTTGTCGCCTGAGTTCAGCTGTCGTTCGGGGAGCTGCGGCACCTGCCGCACGCGATTGATCGAGGGCGCCGTCACCTACATCAAGGAGCCCACGGCGGCGGTGGCCGACAACGAAGTGCTGATCTGTTGCGCGGTGCCTGCGCAGCAGGACGGGGGTGTGCAACGCGTGCACCTCGCGCTCTGAGACCGCTGTGGCAGAGGCCGCCAGCGCTCGCGCTACCAGAATCCCGGCCGCCGGACCGCCGGCCGCCGCTGCGCCGGCCGCCACCGATACCCGTATCATGGAGCCTCATTCGGAACGGGGGAGGCGCACGGTGGATCGCTGGCAGGCAATGCGGATCTTCGTCAAGGTGGCGGAAACGGAAAGCTTCGCGGCGGCCGCGCGGCAGCTGCACATGAGTGCGCCCGCCGTCACGCGCGCAATCGCCGCTCTCGAAGACCTGATCGGCGCCCGGCTGTTCGTGCGCACTACGCGTTCGGTCAAGCTGACCGAACCGGGGCGGCGCTATGTCGACGACTGCAAGCGCATCCTGGCCGATATCGACGAGGCCGAGGCGGCCGCGGCCGGCTCCTATGCCGCACCCTCGGGCACGCTATCGGTCACCGCGCCCGTGATGTTCGGCCATATGTACGTGCTGCCGCTCCTGCACGAGTTTCTCAAGACCCACCCGACCGTGAACGGACGCGTGCTCTTCGTAGACCGCCCGGTGAACCTGATCGAAGAGGGCATCGACGTGGCGATCCGCATCGGACGGCTGCAGGATTCGGGCTTCTCGGCCATGCCGGTGGGCACGGTGCGGCGCGTGGTCTGCGGCTCGCCGGCGTATTTTCGCGAGCATGGCGTGCCCGCCACGCCGGCCGATCTGCGCCAGCACCGGGTGACGAGTTCGACCGGAGCCTGGGTGTCGCCGGAGTGGCGTTTCGCCAACGAGCAGCGCGTCACGATCCACAGCTGGCTGCAATCCAACACCAACGACGCGGCCATCGCCACGGCGATCGCCGGGCTCGCGCTCACGCGCGTGCTGCACTATCAGATCGAGCCGGCCTTGCGCGATGGCAGGCTCCAGATCGTGCTGGCCGAACACGAAGAGCCGGCCCTGCCGATCCATGTGCTTTACACCGAAGGGCGGCAGGCCCCCGCCAAGGTGCGGGCCTTCGTCGATATGGCGGTGGAACGGCTGCGCGCGCGCGAGCCGCTCGGCGCCTGAACACCAGCCTCACCACGCACCGCAGCCGGGCGAGGTGCACGGCCGGCGCCGCTATGGCGCGTCGTGCGCCGCCCGGCGTTCGCGGCGGGCGTGCCAGCGCAGCCGCAGGCGGTCCAGCGCCAGATACACCACCGGGGTGCTGTAGAGCGTGATGATCTGGCCGACCAGCAGGCCGCCCACGATCACCACGCCCAGCGGACGACGCATCTCCGAGCCTTCGCCCAGGCCCATGACGAGCGGCAGCGCGCCCACCAGGCCGGCGAGGTTGGTCATGACGATCGGGCGCAGGCGCTGGAGCGCGGCCTGATGGATTGCCTTGATCGGTGGCAGGCCGGTGCGGCGTTCGAGCTGGATCGCCACGTCGATCATCAGGATCGCATTCTTCATGATCACGCCCACCAGCAGGAACAGCCCCAGCAGCGCGATCAGGGTGAACTCCAGGCCGGCCAGGCGCAGCGCCAGCAGCGCGCCGAGGCTGGCCGAGGGCAGGGTGGACAGGATCGTGAGCGGATGCAGGGGGCTCTCGTACAACATGCCCAGCACCAGATAGATGGCGAGCAGCACCGCCGCGATCAGCCAAGGCTGGTCCTGCAACGATTTCTGGAAGGTGCTCGCGCCACCGCCCAGGCGGGTCTGGACGTCGGAAGGCACCATCAACTGCGCCACGCCCCGATCGATCGCGGCCAGCCCTTGCTCGAGCGACACGCCCGGCGCCAGGGAGAAGCCGATGCCGGTGGCCGGGAAGAGGCCGTCATGAAAAATCCAGTCCTTCACCATGCGGTAGTGATAGGTCGTGAAGGCGGCGAGCGGCACCCGGCTGCCGTCCTCGGCCAGCACGTGCACGCGATCGAGCACCGCCGCGTCCTGCGTGTAGCGCGGGTCGAGCTCCAGCACGACCCGATACTGGTTCATCGGGTCGTACAGCGTGGCGACCTGGCGCTGCGAGAATGAGTTGCTCAGCACATTGGCGATCGTGTCCATGTCCACGCCCAGCCTGCGCGCCGCTTCGCGGTCGATCTCGACCTGCACTTGCAGCGTACCTGCCTCGCCCACGGTATCCACGCTCGCCAGCTCGGGCATGTCTTGCATGGCGTCGCCGATGCGCTTGGCCCACACCTGGAGCGAATCGACATCGTTGGCGAGGATGGCGAGCTCGTGATCACCGGAGGTGTCGAATCCGCCCGGCATGCGCAGGTCCTGGTCGGCTTCGATGAAGAACATGCCGCCGGCGACGGGTGGCGCGTTCTGCCGCATCCAGTCGATGATGGCCGGCGCACTCTCGGTGCGCTCGGCCGCGGGTTTCAGGCGAATGAGGAACAGCGAATTGCTGATGCCCATGACGCCGCCGCTGTAGCCGATCACATCGCCGATGTCGGGATGCTGCATGACCATCTGGCGATAGGTCTCGATCTTGGGCTGCATCACCTGGAACGAAAAACCGTCATCGCCGCGCACGAAGCCACGCAACTGGCCCGTGTCCTGTTTGGGCAGGAATCCCTTTGGTGCCTGCACATAGAGGAAAACGTTCAGGGCGATCGCCAGCGCCAGCGCGCCCAGCACCAGCAACGGATGCGCCAGCACGCGCGACAGGCTCTTGTCGTAGCCGCGCAGAAGCCAGGCGTTGAAGCGGTTGGTGCCCGCCGCGGCGTGCGCGCCCGACGGGGCCGGGCGCAGCCAGCGGGCGCACAGGCCCGGAATGATCGCCACGGAGACCACGAGCGAGATGACAATGGCCGCGACCAGGGTAATGGAGAACTCGCGGAACAGACGTTCGACCAGGCCGCCCATGAAGAGGATCGAGGCGAACACGACCGTCAGGGCGAGCGTCATGGCGCCCAGGGTGAAGCCGACCTCGCGCACCCCGCGCAAGGCCGCGCGGCGGGGAGACAGCCCGCCGTCGAGGTGGCGCTTGATGTTTTCCAGGACCACGATGGCGTCGTCGACCACGAGGCCGGTAGCCACGATCAGCGCCATGAGAGAAAGATTGTTTAGCGAGAAACCCAACAGATGCATGACCGCGAAGGTGGCGATGAGGCTCACCGGGATCGCGACGCTGGGAATGGCGGCCGCGCGCGCATCGCGCAGGAACGCCCAGACCACTGCCACCACGAGCAGGGTGGCCAGCCCCAGCGTGAGGTGCGCTTCGTGCAGGGTGGCGCGGATGCCGGGAGAGCGGTCCAGCACCACGGTGAGTGAAACATCGGCGGGTACCAGCGCATGCAGCGTCGGCAGCAGCGTATGGATCGCGTCGATCGTCTCCAGCATGTTGGCGCCGATCTGGCGGCTGATCGTCATGACCACCGCGGGGTTCTCGTTGTGAAAGCCGCTGCTATAGCGGTTTTCGACCGACTCACTCACCCGCGCGACCTGCGACAGCCGCGTGACCGCGCCGTCCTGGTGGCGTATCACCAAGGACTCGAACTCCGGCACGGTGCGCGGCTGGGCCGCGCCGCCGATGGCCCAACGCTGCTGGCCGGTGTCGATCTGGCCTTGTGGCAGCAACGGCGCCGCGTCGACGACGGCATTGCGCACGTCGTCGAGGGCCACGCCGTAGTGCGCCAGCATGTTGGGGTTGACCTGCACCCGCACGGCGGGCAGGGCGCTGCCGCCCAGGGTGACTTCGCCCACGCCTGACACCTGGGCGATGCGCTGCGACAGCACGCTGGCCGCCATGTCGTAGAGCTCGCCGGGTTTGCGCGTGGGCGAACTCAGCGCGATCGCCATGATGGGCGTCTGCGACGGGTTGAGCTTGCGGTAGCTGGGGCTGGACGGCATGCCTGCCGGCAACTCACCGGTCGCCACGTTAATGGCGGCCTGCACGTCGCGCGCGGCCGCGTCGATGTCGCGGTCCAGGTCGAACTGCAGCAGCACGCGCGACGATCCGGGGCTGCTCGACGAGGTCATCGTGGTGACGCCGGCGATGCTGCCGAGCGCGCGTTCGAGCGGCGCGGCGACCGTGGCCGCCATGCTCTCGGGGCTGGCGCCCGGCAGCTGCGCCCGCACTTCGATGGTCGGGAAGTCCACTTGCGGCAGGGGCGCCACCGGCAACAGGCGCCAGGCGGCCAGCCCGACCAGCACCAGGGCCACCGCCAGCAGAATGCAGGCGATCGGACGCCGGACCAGCGCGCGGATCACGGGCGCGTCCCGTCGGCCTGCAGCGCACGGGCCGAATCACCGCGCTGGCCGAGGCGATGGAAGAACAGGTATACGGCCGGTGTGGTGAAAAGCGTGAGCACCTGGCTCACCAGCAGGCCGCCCACCATCACCCAGCCCAGCGGCTGGCGCAGCTCGGCGCCCGAACCGGTGGCCAGCATGAGCGGCACCGCGCCGAACAGCGCCGCGAGCGTCGTCATCAGGATCGGGCGCAGGCGCAGCAGGGCCGCCTCGCGGATGGCCGAAAGCGGCGCCAGCCCGCGGGTGCGCTCCGCCTCGAGGGCGAAGTCGACCATCATGATGCCGTTTTTCTTGACCAGGCCGATGAGCAGAACGATGCCGATCACCGCGATCAGGTCCAGCGGCCGGCCGGTGAGCATCAGCGCGAGCAGGGCGCCCACCGCGGCCGAGGGCAGGGTCGACAGAATGGTGATCGGGTGGATGGCGCTCTCATACAGGATGCCCAGCACCAGGTACATCGTGATAATGGCGGCGAGCATGAGCCAGAGCGTGTTGGACAACGATGCCTCGAAGGCCGCCGCCGCGCCCTGCAGCCGCAACTCCACCGAGGCCGGCATCCCGATCTCGGCGCGCGCGGCTTCGATGGCCGCGACGGCCGCGCCGAGCGAGCCGCCCGGGGGCAGATTGAACGAGAGATTGGCCGCCGGGAACTGCCCCACGTGATTGATGGTGGTGGGCGCGGTGCGCTCGCTCACGGTGACGAGCGAAGACAGCGGCACGGGCTGGTCGGTGTCGCTGCGCAGATAGATGCGGTCGAGTGCCCGCGGACCATCGGCCAGGCCGTTGTCGACCTCGAGCACCACGCGATATTGGTTCGATTGCGTGAACAGCGTGGTGATCTGGCGCTGGCCGAAGGCGCTGTAGAGCGCCTGTGCCACGTCGGACATCGTGAGGCCGTAGCGCGCCGCGGTGTCGCGCGAGATGTCCAGATAGGCCTGGCGCGCGTGCTGGCCCAGGTCGGTGACGACATCGGCCAGGGCCGGGGAATCCGCCAGGCGATCCGCGAGCGCGCGGGTGTTGGCGGCCAGCAGCGCGGCGTCGGGCGAGGTCAGGATGAACTGATACTGGCCGCCGCCCACGCGATCCTCGAGGTTGAGCTCCTGCACCGGCTGGAGGAACAGCGACAGGCCACCCGCCGCGCGGGCGCGTGCTTCGAGGCGCGCCGTGATTTCGGCGAGCGGCGCGCTGCGCTCGCTCCAGGGCGCCAGATTGATCAGCAGGCGGCCGGTGTTCAGGCTGGTGTTGGTACCGTCGACGCCGATGAAGGACGACAGGCTGACGACATCGGGATCCTGCAACAAGGTGTCGGCGAGGGCCTGCTGGCGACGCGCCATGTCGCCGTAGGACACGCTTTGCGGCGCCTGGGTCACGCCTTGCAGCACGCCGTTATCCTGAGCCGGGAAGAATCCCTTGGGAATCAGGGCGTAGAGCACACCGGTCAGGCAGACCGTGATCAGCATCACGGCCAGCGTGGCGCGCTGGTGGCGCAGGGTCACGTCGAGCCAGCGCGCGTACTGCGCCTGCAGGCGCACCATGAAGCCCGAGGGAGCCTGCGCGTGCGCGGGCAGCAGGCGCGCGCACATCATCGGGGTGAGCGTGAGGGATACGCCCAAGGAGATCAGGATGGCGACCGCGAGCGTGACCGCAAACTCCCGGAACAGGCGTCCGATCACGTCTTCCATGAAGAGCAGCGGAATCAGCACGGCGATCAGCGAGAGTGTGAGGGAGACCAGCGTGAAGCCGATCTGGCGCGCGCCTTTGAGCGCGGCCGCCATCCGGGTGAGGCCCTGTTCACGGTAGCGCGCGATGTTCTCGAGCATGACGATAGCGTCGTCCACCACGAAGCCGGCGCCTACCGTCAGCGCCATCAGCGTGAGGTTGTTGGACGAAAACCCCGCCAGGTGCATGACGCCGAAGGTGCCGATCAAGGAAAGCGGCACGGCCAGACTCGGGATCAGCGTGGCCGGCAGATTGCGCAGAAACAGGAAGGTGACCAGCACCACCAGCCCCACGGCGAACACCAGTTCACGCTGCACGCCGCGTACCGAGGCACGGATGCTCTCGGTGCGGTCGGTGAGCAGGCGCACCTCGACCGACGCCGGCATGCCGGCGGTGAGCTGCGGCAGCAGCGCCTTGACCTGGTCGGCCACGGCGATCACATTGGCGCCGGGCTGGCGCTGGATGTTGACCAGCACGGCGGGCTGGCGGTCCACCCAGGCGGCGAGGTAACGGTCTTCGGCACCCTGGCGCACCGTGGCGACGTCACCCAGCCGCACCGGCGCTTCATTGCGCCACGCCACGATCAGCTGGCGGTACTCCTCGGCGCTTTGCAGCTGGTCGTTCACGTCCATGATCACCGAGCGCACAGGGCCGTCGAAGCTGCCCTTGGGCTGGTTCGAGTTGGCATTGCTGATGGCTTCCTGCACGTCGTCGAGCGTCAGGCCGCGGGCGGCCAGCGCCATCGGATTGACCTGCACACGTACGGCCGGGCGCTGGCCGCCGGCCAGGCTGACCATGCCCACACCGGATAGTTGGGCCAGGCGCTGGGCCATGCGGGTGTCGACCAGATCATGCACCTGCGGCAGGGGTAGCGTGGCCGACGTGATGGCGAGCGTCAGGATGGGCGTATCGCCCGGGTTGACCTTGCGGTAGACGGGCGGCGCGGGCAGATCGTTGGGGAGCAGGCTGCCGCTGGCGCTGATTGCCGCCTGCACCTCCTGCTCGGCCACGCCCAGGGGCACATCCAGGGCGAACTGCAGCGTGATCACCGATACCGATGCGCCGCTCGACGACGACATCTGGCGCAGGCCGGGAATCTGGCCGAACCGGCGTTCGAGCGGTGCGGTCACGGCGCGCGCCATGACCTGCGGGCTCGCGCCGGGATAGTGAGTGGTGACCTGGATCACGGGGTAATCCACCTGCGGCAGCGCGGCCACGGGCAGCATCCGCCAGGCCAGGATGCCGGAGAGCAGCAGCGCGATCATCAGGAAGCTGGTCGCGACCGGGCGCAGCACGAAGGGTTTGGAGAGATCCACGGTCTTATCCTTGCGCGGGCACGATGGTCACTTCACGATCCACACGCACGCGGTCCACGCCTTCGACGACGATGCGTTCGCCCGCGGTCAGGCCCTCGCGCACCGCGACCTCGCCGGGCCTCGAATCGCCCAGCACCAGTGCGCGGCGCTCGGCGCGGTCGCCTTCGCCGATGACATATACGAAAGGTCCATCGGCGGCGTATTGCACGGCGGCCGCCGGCACCATCAGGGCCTCGGCCTCGCGCAACAGCACCAGGCGCACATTGACGAACTGATTGGGGTAGAGCGATTCGGTCGCGTTGTCGAACAGGGCACGCAGCTTCAGGCTGCCGCGGCCGGTCTCGATGCGATTGTCCTGCGCGTGCAGCTCGCCCTCGGCGAGCAGCACGCGGTCATCGGCATTCCAGGCCTGCACGCGCAGCCCGTCGGCGCGCGCACCCAGCGCCTCGGTCAGCAGGGGCAGGGTGGCGGCCGGCACGGAGAACACCACCGAGATCGGATGGGTCTGCACCAACGTGACCAGTCCTGTCGTATCGGCGGCGCGCACGTGATTGCCCGCATCGATTTCACGCAGCCCCAGCCGCCCGGCCGAGGGTGCGACGATGCGGGTCAGTGCGAGTTGGCGCCGGGCTTCGGCCACGCCCGCCGTATCGCGCTGGTACTGAGCAGCCAGACCGCGCTCTTGCGCGCGTGCCCCGTCGAGCTGGCTCGCGGCCACCGAGTCGGCACGGCCCAGGCGCTCGTAACGCGCGAGGTCGGCCTGCGCATTGCGCCAGAGGGCCTCGGTGCGAGCGAGTTGACCCTGGGCCGCGGCGAGCGCCATCGTGAAGGGCCGGGCATCGATCTCGGCCAACAGTTGGCCCGCCTCGACGTCCTGGCCTTCGGCGAAGTGCAGGCGCTCGAGGTGCCCATCGACCTGCGGCCGGATCAGCACACGGGTGAGCGGGGTGACGGTACCGAGCGCGTGGACGTCGTAGTGCAGGGCGTCCACGCGAGCGGTGGCGACCGTCACGGCGGGCGGTTTGCTGTTGCGGTCCTGCACGGGCGCGCGGGGTGCGGGCGCGTAGGCGCGCCAGACCACCCATGCGCCGACGAGGGCAAGGAGCAGGCCGAGCCAGCGATACCTGTGCAGCAGCTGTCGGCCCGTGGACGACCGGGACATGAATGACTCCTGAACAGTTGCTGAGTCGGGCATTCTATCTGAATGCAAATCATTTTTATCGTTATCGGACGTGACATCGGCTGGTCACGGGCCAAGCGGAGCATCGAGCGCTCAGCCTTGCGCGCTGCGGGTCACACCTGAATTCGTGCGTTCAGCGCGGCGCCCGGGCAAGCGGCGGGAACAATTTCCTACGATGCGATTAATCGAATTTTTGCTAAGATCACGAAAAGAGAACGGGTTGCATTAGCATCGGCGTCCGGCACCTTGCTGCCGGGATTTCTGCCCCGATGACATGCAACGATGGCGCCACGAACGCCACCGTCAGGGCCGCCGCGAGCGGCCTTTTCAATCCACGTCACCGACCCCGCCGTGCGCACGTTTCCGATCGCGCATAGGGGCTGTCTGCTTCTGATCTACCAGGAGTCTAGATTCATGCCGAGTCAATCGTTGCGTGGCGAGCTGGAGGAGGTGTTCACGCTCCATCGCGCGAAACTGAAGCACGTGGCGAGGAGCATTGTCCAGAATGCGGAACATGCCGAAGAGGTGGTCCAGGATGCCTATCTCAAGGTCATCAACGCGGCGGACGTTCGAGAAATCAAGCAACCGCTGAGTTACTGCTACCAGGTGGTGCGCAATCTCGCGCTCGACAGCTATCGCCACAATGCGGTGGAGAGCGCCTATCGCACGTTCGTGGATGATCTCGACAGCGTGGCGGTGCCGACCGAAGGCAGCGTGGGCCGCCTGCTCGATACGCGCAATGCGCTGGTCGAGATCGACCGCGTGCTGGACACGCTGCCGGCGCGCACGCGCCAGGCGTTCGAGCTCACCCGCCTGAGCGGGCTCACGCAGCGGGAAGTGGGCCGCCGGCTGGGATGCTCGGCCACGATGGTCAATTTCATGATCAAGGATGCAGATGCGGCGCTCAAACGTTGCCGTCATTTTCTCGACGGAGATTGATCTGCGTGGTGGTGCGGGCTTGCGTGCGGGTTATAAGATAACCAGGTCTGATAATTTACCGACATAACCTGGTCATCTACGCACGCTCGCGTCCGTGGGCAACGGCCAGGCGCCGCTGTCGCACGTGAAGGTCTGTCATGCATAACGATATGAATCCATCCGGGCCGGCCGACGATGCCGTGTGGGACCTGGCCTGGTCCTGGGCCAGCCGCCGGCCACAGGAGGGGGAAGCCGAAGACGCCGCGCTCGAAGAACTCGCGCGGTGGCTCGCGGCCGATGCCGCGCATCGCCAGGCCTACCAGAAGGCCTGTAGGCTCTGGTTGCTCGCCGGCCTGGTGCCGCCAGCGCACGACGTGCCGATTCCCGGCGCGCCCGATTCCAGCGACGAGAGCCGTTAGCCCGACGCGCCAGCGCTAAGTCCTGGCGCTTTGCATCAGGCTCGTTGCATCCGGCCCTATGCTTGCGGTCTTATGCATCCGGCAGATGCGCTGACCCCACGCGCCGAAGCGTCGGCGCCGGCCAGGCACCGACTCTCCCGGCCAGCGCGCCCGGCGTCGTGGCGCGCTGGCTGCTACCTCCCTGGCTACCGAGTGCACCGCGGCCCGGCGGCGGAGCGGCCGCGTCACAGGTGTTCCGCCCGATTCCACTAAACAAAGCCCGGCCCCGCCCGTCATATCGACGGTAAGCGGGACGAGCGCCGACGCGCCCGATCCGCATTCATCCGACTGCCAATGATGCGAGGGGTTGCTTATGTCCGCGAGCTGCTTTGATCGGGAAGACGAGACGTTCATCGTGTTGGTCAACGATGAAGAACAATATTCCATCTGGCCGCATTGGAAGGCCGTGCCCGAGGGCTGGCGCGCCGTCGATGGCGTGAAGGGCGACAAGCCCGCCGTGCTTGCGTATGTCGAGAAGACGTGGACCGACATGCGGCCCAAGTCGCTGCGCGATTGGATGGCGCAACAGGAGGGGGCGGGGCAGCCAGGCCAGCACACCGCCGCCGAAGCCGCGGCCGACTGAGGCAGGCGATGGCGCCCGCCGTCACCTTGTTGTGCCTGCCCTGCGCCGGGGCGAGCGCCACCATGTACCTGCGCTGGCGCCGGCTTTTGCCGGCCTGGATCCAGGTCGAACCGGTGGAACTGCCGGGGCGCGGTTTGCGCATGGCCGAGCCCTGCATCGAAGACTTCGACACGCTGGTCGCCCATCTGTGCGCGCTGCACGCGCCGCGCATGGAGGGCCCCCACGTGTTGTTCGGTCATAGCCTGGGCGGCCTGCTGGCCTATGGCATGGCGCGAGAGCGGCAAAGGCAGGGGCTGGCACCCGCCGTGGCGCTCGTGGCGTCGGCGAGTCCGGCGCCATCGCGGCGCCGTGACGAGGGCTATCCGGCCAAGGGTGACGACGCGGCCTTGCTGGCCGATCTGCGCCGCCAGGGCGGTACGCCCGATGCGGTCTTCGATGATCCGGAGCTGATCCGGATCACCCTGGACACGCTGGGGGCGGACTACCGGCTGTGCGAGAGCTACGACAGCACGAGCACCGCGCAGGGCCTGACCATGCCGCTGCACGTGCTGGCCGGGCGTGATGACGACATCGGCGTCACGCGTATCGAGGCGTGGCGCGACGAAGCGGCGAACGGCTTCACGCTGGACTGGTTCGACGGCGGTCATTTCTATTTTCGTGAGTGCGAGGCCGAGATGCTGGAGACGCTGCAGCGGCGGCTGCGGCAATCGCTGGCGCAGGCGAACCATGGCCTGGCCGTCTTTGCCTGAGCGCCTGCCCACCGGGCTGGCCCTGCACGGCTGGACGCTGGACCTGGATGCCGATCACGCCGCCGACTGGAGCACGCTGGCGTGCGGCGAGCGCGAGCGCGCCGCGCAATTCCGGCGAGAGGCCGACCGGCGCCGTTATGTGCAGACTCGCGCCGGATTGAGGCGCCTGCTGGCGCGGTGCCTGGATTGCAGGCCGGAGGCGGTGCCGATCGTGGCGGGTCTGCATGGCAAGCCGCAGCTGGCCGGAGCGGTGCGGGCGTGCTTCAACGTGGCGCACGCGGGCCGGCTGGCACTGGTGGCCATCGCGGATCCGGCAGACGTCGTGGAGGTCGGGGTCGACGTGGAGGCCTGCGTCCCGGAGCTCGATGTGGCGGGGATGGCGGCACTGGCGCTGACCGACGATGAACAGCGCGAGTTCGAGGGGCTCGCGGACCGGCAGGCGGCGTTCTATGCCCGCTGGGTCGAGAAGGAAGCGGTGCTCAAGGCGATCGGCGTGGGCGTGTCGGTGCACTTGCGCACGGTGGGGATACATCCGGACCCGAGCGGCGGCCTGCAAGTGCGCAGTGCCCGTGCCGCGTGGGCCGGCTTCAAGGTAATGGCCATCGGCGCGCCGGCGGGATACGCGGCGGCCGTGGCGTGGCGGAGCAAGGACGCGATATGAACGAGACGATGATCCGGTTCGAACGTCAGGCACCCGAAGGGTCGGAGCTGCCGGTGCTCATCACCCCGTCGCGCACGGGGCAGGACCTGCGCGAGGCCTCGGCCGAGCTGCGCGGCGCGATCGACGATGCGCTCGCCCAGGTAGGAGGCGTGCTGCTGCGGGACTTCAGCGTGCCCGACGTGGATGCGTTCCAGCAGTTCGCGGCTTCCTTTGGCCATCCGCTGCTGAAGTACGAATTCGCCTCCACGCCGCGCAGCGCCGTGGAATCGTCGGCGGGCGCGGGCATCTATACCTCCACCGAATACCCCGCCCATCAACACATTCCCCTGCACAACGAGCAGGCTTATACCCGCGAATGGCCCATGCGGATCTGGTTCCATTGCGTGACGGCCGCGCCGTCGGGCGGCGAGACGCCGATCGCGGACAGCCGCGCCGTGTACCGGCGCCTGCCCGCGGCGCTGGTCGAGCGCTTCCGCCCCGGCATTCTGTACGTGCGCAACTTCGGCGAGATGGACGTGCCGTGGCAGAAGGTGTTCAACACCGAGGATCGGGCGTCCGTCGAGGCGTTCTGCGCGCGCTCTGGCATCACGTGGGAATGGAAAGACGACGACGGCCTGCGCACCACGCAGCTGTGCCAGGCGGTCGAAACACATCCTGTCACGGGCGAGGCGGTCTGGTTCAACCAGGCGCACCTGTTCCACATCTCGGCCCGTTCGCCGGAAGAGCGCGAAGTGCTCGAGGAGCTCTACGGCATCGACAACGTGCCGCGCAATACCTTCTATGCGGACGGCGCCACGATCAGCGACGCGATATTCGACGAGGTGCGCGCCGCGCTCGACGCCGAAACCGTGTCGTTCCCCTGGCAATCGGGCGACGTGATGATGCTGGACAACATGCTGGTCGCGCATGCCCGCACGCCGTTCAAGGGGCCGCGCAAGGTGGTGGTGGCCATGGCCGAACCTCACGGCAACCTCGGCCGATTCTGATCCGCTTCCCGCTAGGGGGTACATGATGGCAGGCATGACGACCCTGCCGCGTCCTGTCGTGGGCGCGGCATCCAATTTCGTTGAGCATCTGGAGCAACTGGCGCGGGACCGGGCCGACGAGGTCTGGCTCGTGGTCGCAGGTGATGCCGAAGACCGCTCGCGCGAGACGCAACATACCTACGGTCAATTCGCCGAGCGCGTGCTGGCGATGGCGGCCGCGTTGCAGCAGATGGCCGCGCCCGGCGAGCGGGCGCTGGTGATGCTGGAAAACGACGACCATTACGCGGTGTCGATGCTGGCGTGCTTTCATGCGGGCGTGATCGCCGTGCCGGTGTTTCCGCCCGAGTCGACCCGGCCGCAGCATCTGGCGCGCCTGGTGGGGATCGCCACCGACGCGGGCGCCAGCGTGGTGATCTGCCTGCGTACGGTGGCGCAGGGCGTGCGCGAGAGCGGTGCGTTCGGCGCGGCGCGATTGCTGGAGGCGGACGCGGTGGACGTGCGGCTTGCAGGGGCGTGGCGCCGTCATGTGCCTGCCGCCACCGACGTCGCCTTCCTGCAGTACACCTCGGGCTCGACCTCGGCGCCCAAGGGCGTGATGGTGTCGCACGGCAATCTGATGGCCAACGAACGCGCGATCGAAGAGCGCATGGCCATCGGCCCGGATGACAAGTTCGTATGCTGGTCGCCGCTCTATCACGACATGGGGTTGATCGGCGGCCTGTTGCAGCCCCTGCATCGGGGCATCGGGCTGGTGCTGACCTCGCCGCGATACTTCCTTGAGCGGCCCACCCGATGGCTCGAGCTGATCTCGCGCCATCGCGGCACGATCAGCGGGGGCCCGGATTTCGCGTATCGCCTGTGCCTGGAACGCGCGAAAGACAGCCAGCTCGCCGGGCTCGACCTGTCGTCGTGGCGCGTGGCCTACACGGGCGCCGAGCCGGTGCGCAGCGATACGATGGCGGCCTTCGCGCAGCGTTTCGCCCCGGCCGGGTTCGATCCGGCGGCAGTGTATGCCTGCTTCGGCCTGGCCGAGGCCACGCTGATGGCGACCGGCGGGCACCGCGGCGCGGGCATGCGCGCCCGCGGCTTCGCGGCCGGCGCGCTGGAGCAGGGCGAGGCGGTGCACGACGTGCAGGGCCGCAGTCTGGTCGCCTGCGGCATCGCCCCGGCGCAGCACAGCGTGCGAATCGCGGATCCCGCGCAAGGCGGCGCGCTCGGCGATGGCCGCGTGGGAGAGATCTGGTTCAGCGGGCCCAGCGTGGCTACGGGGTATTGGAACAATCCGCAGGCAAGCGCACAGGCATTCGTCATGCACGAGGGCCGGCGCTGGCTGCGCACCGGTGACCTGGGCTTCGTGGACCAGGGTGAGCTGTATGTGACGGGCCGCATCAAGGACCTGATCATCCTGCGCGGCCACAATCTCTATCCGCAGGACATCGAGCAGGCGGTGGAACAGGCTGTGCCGGCCGTGCGCAAGGGGCGGGTGGCGGCGTTTCTGGTCGACGGACCCGATGGCGAGGCCGTCGGCGTGGCGGCCGAGATATCGCGCGGTGTGCGCAAGGACTGGCCTGCGGGGCGGCTGGCGCGAGCCATCGCCGAGGCCGTCAGCGAGGCCATCAGCGCGCCGCCGGCCGTGGTGGTGCTGCTCAACCCTGGCGCGCTGCCGAAGACGTCCAGCGGCAAGCTGCAGCGCCAGGCATGCCGGCAGGGCTGGCACGCACGCACGCTGGACGCCTATGCGGCGTGGGCGCACGGCCGCTTCGTCGTGGGGGAGCCCGGTGAACACGGTGCCGCTGCCGACCCCCTGGACGAGCTCGAGGCGGCGTTGGCTGCTTGCTGGTCCGAGGCGGGTATTGAACCGCCCGTATCGGCCGACACGCATTTCTTTGCCGCAGGCGGCAGCTCGCTCACCGCGGTGCGGGCCGCCGGCCTGATCGAGGCACGCTGGGATGTCGTGTTTCCGTTGGCGGTGTTGTTCGAGGCACCGCGCTTGCGCGAGTGCGCGGCCCGGCTGCGGGAGATACTGGCGACGCCGCGCGCGCCGCGGGGCCCGGTATTGCGCCCCGGGCTCGCAGGGGCCGGCATGCGCCATCCGCTGTCGGCGGCCCAGGAGCGGCTGTGGTTTCTGCAGGCCTTGCAACCCGACAGCACGGCGTATCACGTGGCGCAGGGTCTCGACATCCAGGGCGAACTGGATGTGGCGGCGTTGCGCGCCGGGCTCGCCATGGTGATTGGGCGGCACGAGTCGCTGCGTACGGCATTCGTGGCGGACGAACAAGGGACGCCCTGGGCCGAGGTGATGCACGCCGGCGCCGTGCATGTCGATACGCTGGTGACGGTCGTGCCCGATGCCATGGATGCGACGGCCCGGGAACGCGCGCAGGCGCAGTTGGCGGCGCTCAATCTCCAGCCTTTCGACCTGGGCCGGGCGCCGCTTGTCCGATTGGGCGTGGCACGACTGGGGCCGCAGGCCTGGCGCATCGTGCTGGTGCTGCATCACCTCGTTGCCGACGCGCACAGCGTGGGGGTGGTGCTCGACGAACTCGGCACGGCTTACGCGCAGGGCGCAGGCGAGGGCGCACCGCGGGCAGCCGATTGTCTCGGTGTGGCGCCGAGACTGCAGTACCGCGATTACGTGTGCTGGCAGCAGCAGGCGTTCGACGCCGCGCGGCGTGCCGATCAGATCGCTTATTGGCGCCGCCGGCTCGGCAACGATCATCCCGTGCTGAGCTTGCCGGCGGATGCGCCGCGCCTGGCGGTGGCCGGCTATGCGCCCGCCGCACGGGAGCAGGAGATTCCGGCTGCGCTCGTGGCGCAGCTGCGAGCCCGGGCGGCGCGGCACGACGCTACGCTGCCCATGATCCTGCTGGCGGCGCTGCACGTACTGCTGCATCGGTACACCGGCCTGCGTGAGGTGCGCGTCGGCATGCCGGTCGCGGGGCGGCAATCCGGCACCGATGCGCTCGTGGGGATGTTCGTCAACACGGTTGTGATCGATGCCACGATCGAAGGCCGGACCTCGCTCGCCGAGGTGCTGGGCGCGGTGCGCGCCGCGGCCATCGGTGCGCAGGCGCACCAGGATTTGCCGTTCGACGCCCTGGTGCAGGAACTCAATCCGCCGCGCAGCCTGATGCACACGCCGCTCTTCCAGGTTCTGTACAACCATCTGCAAGAGGACCTGCGGCCCTTCGAGGCCCGCACCGGACTGCGTGCCACGCCGGTGGCCGTGCCGGCCGCGACGGCGCAGTTCGAATTGACGGTGGAGACGCGCGAAGACGCGAGCGGTGCGCTCGGCCTGCGCCTGATTCATGCGGATTCGCTGTTCTCGGCACCGACGATCGCACGGCTTGCCGGCCACTATCTCGCGCTGCTCGAGGCGTTCGCGAGCGGCGCTGCCACCTCGGTGCGCGACGTTGTGTTGCCCGGCACGGCCGAGCGCGACACGCTATCCCGCTTAAGCGAGGGCGAGGCCCGCGCGCAGGCAGCCCGCCTGGTGCCGCAGCGCATCGCGGCGCGCGCGGCCGCGTTGGGCGATGCCACCGCGCTGGTCTTCGAAGAGGTGTCGCTCAGCTATCGCGAGTTGAACGCCCGCGCCAACAGACTGGCCCATGCGCTCATCGCCCAGGGCGTGCGGCCGGAGTCGATGGTGGGCGTGGCCCTGCCGCGCTCGGTCGAGTTGGTGGTGAGCCTGCTGGCGGTGATGAAGGCCGGCGCCGCGTACATACCGATCGATCCGGAACTGCCCGCCGAGCGCGTGGCCTACATGCTCGAAGACAGCCGTGTGGCCCGCCTGATCACGACCACCGAGGTGCGCGGTCGCCTGATGCTGTCCGATGCCGTGCAGCTCGTGGAGCTGGACGCGACCGATGTCTCGGACCAGCCGGTCTCGGAGCCCGAGGTGACGGTGCATCCCGAACATCTGGCTTACGTGATCTATACCTCGGGCTCGACCGGGCGGCCGAAAGGCGCGGCGAATCGCCATGGCGCGCTCGCCAACCGGCTGGATTGGATGCAGGCGGCGTACGGACTGGGCACGGACGACGTCGTGCTGCAGAAAACCCCGTTCGGCTTCGACGTATCGGTGTGGGAGTTTTTCTGGCCGTTGATCGAGGGTGCCACGCTGGCGCTGGCCGCGCCAGGGGCCCATCGCGAGCCGCGCAGGCTGGCCGAGACGATCCGCGCCCATGGGGTCACCACGCTGCATTTCGTCCCGTCGATGCTGCAGGCGTTTCTCGCCGAGGGCGCGGGGCAGGGCTGCGACACCGTCCGGCGGGTGATCTGCAGCGGCGAGGCGCTGCCGGCGCAGGCGCAAGCCGACTTGTGGGGGCAACTGCCGCGCGCGCAACTATTCAACCTCTATGGACCCACCGAAGCCGCCATCGACGTGACGCACTGGACGTGCGTGGATGACGGTCAGACACAGGTGCCGATTGGCCGTCCGATCTGGAACACGACGTGCCGGGTGCTGGACGCCGACCTCAATGAGGCGCCACTGGGCGTGCCGGGCGAGTTGTACCTGGGCGGAGCGGGCCTGGCGCGCGGTTATCTGCATCGCCCCGGCCTGAGCGCGGAGCGCTTCGTCGCGGATCCTTCGCATGCCGGCGGCCGGCTCTATCGCACCGGGGATCTGGTGCGCTGGCGCGCGGATGGCGCCCTGGAGTATCTGGGCCGTCTCGACCACCAGGTAAAGATCCGCGGTCTGCGGATCGAGCTGGGCGAGATCGAAGCGGTGTTGCTCAAGCAGCCGGACGTGATGCAGGCCGTCGTGGTAGCCGATGCGGTGGCGGCCGGGCCGCGCCTCGTGGCCTACGTGGCGCCCGCGGAGGTGGACGTGTCCCTGCTGAAGACGGCGCTCGCGCGTTCGCTGCCGGATTACATGGTGCCCGCGCTGTTCCAGGCGCTGCCGGCATTGCCGCTCAATGCCAATGGCAAGATCGATCGCAAAGCCTTGCCCTCGATCCGCGTGGAGGCAGCGCATGGCGCCGCGGCGCCGCAAGGCCCGGTGGAAACCGCGCTGGCGCGGATCTGGGCCGACATACTAGGGGTCGCCCAGGTCGGCCGCGACGATGATTTCTTCGAGCTGGGTGGTCATTCACTGCTGGCGACGCGCATCGTGGCGGCGGTGCGCACGGCCCTGGCCCGCGATATGCAGCTCGAGCAGGTGTTCGCGCATCCGCGTCTTGCCAATCTGGCCGCGTGGCTTGCCGCCGCGCCACCGCGCCCGGGGCGTATGACGAGCGTGCCGGTGGGCACGGCGCGGCGTGGCGTGTTGTCGTATGCGCAGCAACGCCTGTGGTTCCTGTGGAAGCTCGCGCCCGAGGGCAGCGCGATGAACATCCCCGCGGCATTCCTGCTGCACGGTGAGTGCGACGGCGCGGCGCTGCAGCGCGCGTTGCAGGGGCTGGCGGACAGGCACGATGCGCTGCGCACGGTGTTTGGCGAGGACGATGGCCGGCCGTGGCAGGAGGTGCGCGAGATCGGCTCGCCGGCGCCGGCCTGGCAGCCGCTGCAGGCGCAGGCCGACCCGGCGTCGTGGCAAGCGGCCGCGCGCGGGCTCGCGGCCAAACCGTTCGACCTGCTCGACGGACCGCTGTGGCGGGTGGGTGTCGCACGTATCGACGCGCGCACGAGTCTGATGGTGGTGGTGATGCACCACATCATCGCCGACGGGTGGAGCAGCAAGATCCTGCTGCGCGACTTTCTGGCGTTGTATGACGGGTCGAGCGCCGATGCGTCGGGCGCCGATGAGCAGGGCGCCGCCGCGTCGCGGCCGCGGTACCTGGATTACGCCGCCGCGCATCGGGACTGGCTGGACCAGGGCGAAGCCCGGCGGCAGGCCGACGCCTGGCGCGAGCGCCTGACGGGCGTGGCGCCGCTGGCGTTGCCCGCCGACCTGGCGGTGCCGGCACAACGGCGCTATCCGCTGGCCGTCGCCTCGTTCCGGCTCGGCGAGTCGCATGCCCGTGACGTGGCCGCACGTGCGCGCCAGGCGCGCGCCACGCCGTACATGCTCCTGCTCGCCGCCACGGCCTTCGCCCTGGCCGAGCGTAGCGGACAGCCGCGCTTCTATCTCGGCACGGATGTCGCCAATCGTGAAACGCCGGGCACGCAGGACATGGTCGGGTTCTTCGTCAACCAGCTTGCCTTGCCCTTCGACTGCGCCGATGTGCCGCACAGCGCGGCGCTGCTGGCACAGGTCCGCGGCACCGTGCTGGACGCCGCGAGCCGGCAGGACTTGCCGTTCGATCGGCTGGTGGCCGCATTGGGCTCGCAGACGCGCGGGGGCCGCGCGCCGCTCTTCCAGGTGAAGGTGATTCATCAGGACGGACTCCCGCGTATCCCCGGCGCTGCGCTCGAGGTCGAGCCGCTGGCGGTGCATGGCGACGAGGCGGAACTCGACCTGATCGTGAGCTATCTCGCGGGGGCCAATGGCATCGAGGCAGTCCTGCTGTACGACGCGGAGCGGTTCAGCAAGCGGTCGATGGACAGCCTCGCCGCGGAGATCGAAGCGGTCATCCTGGCCCTGGCCGCCCCGGGCAACGTCCCGCTCGCGGCCCTGCGCGACGCCGCAAGGCAGGCGCGCGATCAGGCACGGCAAGAGACGGAAGGCGCGCGCGAGGCCCAGCTGGGCGCGCTGCGCGATGGATTGAAGCGGCGCCGGGCCCGGTCCCAGACCGGCGAAGCCGCCTGAACGTCATCACAAGGAACACGACATGAGCATCCTGCAATCGCGCCCGGGCCTGCGCTCGGCACGCCGCCAGGCGGTCAGCGGCGACGGCGCCGACCTGGTGCGCTGGTCTTCATTGTTCGACGGGGCCGCATTGCCGGCGCTCGCGCAGCCGGCCATGCCCGGCGTGAACCTGGCCCAATGGGCGCGCGACAACCAGGCGCTCATCCACCAGCGCCTGGTGGAGCACGGCGCGATCCTGTTCCGCGGCTTTCCGGTGGCCTCGCCGGAGGACTTCAATGCCTACATCGATGGCGTCTCGGGCGGCGCGCTCGAATACAAGTTCCGCGCCTCGCCCCGTACGCAGATCCAGAAAGACCTCAACGTTTATACGTCCACGGACTATCCGGCGCAGGAAAGCATCTTTCCGCACAACGAGCACTCCTATTCGCCCGTGCTGCCGCTGCATCTCTTTTTCTACTGCGATATCGCCGCGCAGACCGAAGGCGAGACGCCGATCGGCAGCACGCGGCTGCTGCTCAGACGCATCGATCCCGAGGTGAGAGACACGCTGGCGCGCCGCAAGATCATGTACGTGCGCAACTTCGGCGAAGGCTTCGGGCTGCCGTGGCAGACCGTGTTCCAGACCACCGAGCGCGCCGAGGTCGAAGCCTATTGCCGCACCGTCGGTATCGCACCCGAGTGGCGCGACGGGGATCGGCTGCGCACGCGCCAGATCGGCCCGGCCCTCATGCGCCACCCCAAGACAGGCGAATCCGTGTGGTGCAACCACGGCACCTTCTTCCATGAGCTCAGCCTGCCTGCCTCCGCACGCGAGCAATTGCGAAGCGAGTTCGGCCCCGAAGACCTGCCGCAGAACACCTTTTATGGCGATGGCGCGCCGATCGAAGCCGATGTGATCCGTCATCTGCAGGGGCTGTACCTGGATGTGATGGTCAAGTTCGCCTGGCAGCGCGGCGACGTGCTGATGGTCGACAACCTGCTGTGCCTGCATGGACGCAGTCCCTATACCGGACCCCGGCGCGTACTCGTCGCCATGGCCCACGCCTGCCGTGCCCAAGACCTGGATGTTGGAGAAGCCGCATGACCGTTTCCGTCGCCAAGCCCGAAGAGTTCCGCCTGTCCCTGCAGCAACGCGGCATCGCCGCCCGTGGCGCCTTGCAGGCCTGGGTCGCCGTGGTCGTTCGGGGGCCGGCCGGCGTGCCGCGCGACGCCTGCGCGCGGGCACTCGAGGCCCTGGTGGCGCAGCACGAGATCCTGCGCACCCGCTACCGTGCGGTGCCCGGCACGGTCTACCCCGTGCAGCAGCTGTGGTCCGCCTTGCCGGTGGGCTGGGCGGCCGAGGCGAGCGGGGACGATGCCGCGCTGATGCAGGCGGCAGGCGCCTTGCTGGACCCGTTTGCCGGTGCCGTGGTCGGCGCGGCCTGGTGCGATGACGGCGAGGCCGGCGTGCGCCTGGCGCTGGCCGTGCCACGCGCATCCCTGGATTTGCGGGGCCTGCAGGACCTCGCGTCGATGGTCGTGGCCGCGCTCGGGGTCAGCGCCGCGGACGACGACGTCCTGCAGTACGCGGACTACGCGGCATGGCAGGAGGAGTTGCTCGCAAGCGAGGCGGGGCAGGAGGGGCAGGCGTATTGGCGGCGCATCGCCGCGCAGGAAGATGATGCGGTGCGCCTGCCATTCGAGCAGTCGGGCGCCGCCGCGTCCGTCGCGCGGCCGCTGACGGCGGTGCAGGCGCAGGCGCTGCGTGCGCTGAGCCAGCGCGCGGGCGTGCCGCTGGAGCTCGCGGCCTTGTCGGGGTGGATCGCGTTTGTCTCGCGGGTCGGCGCGGCCAGCGATGTGCCGCTGACCTGGTGGCGTGGCGAGCGGCAGGAAGAGCTGGACGGCGCGCTGGGCAACTTCGCGGCGGGTCTGCCCTGGACCGCGGCCTTGCCGGATGGCGTCGACGCGTCCGCGCTCGCGCAGTCGTTGCAGACGCAACTGCGTGAGGCCGATGCCTGGCATGAGTGCTTCGACCCCGCGGCCCATGCCGATGCGCTGGCGCGTGAGCACCGCGTGCAGAATGGCCTGGATTTCGAGTATGTGCCACTCGCGCGGCTTCCCGAAGGCTGGCAGGTGCTGGCGTTGCACACCGAGGGCGGCGCGGCGCGCCTGCGCTGCGAGGTCCATGCCGCGGCAGACGGCGCCACGCTGGTCTGGCAAAGCAACGGCGCGTTCGACGCGGAGGTGCTGGCCGCCTGGCACGCGCAATTCGCCCACTGGCTCGCCGAAAGCGGCAGCGAGCGGCCCTGGGCCACGCTCCCGCTGCTGGGCGAGCAGGCGCAGGCCGAGGTGTTGTGGGTGGGCGGGATCGGCAAGGTCCGCACGTCCGCCCCGGTCGTGGCACTGCATGAGCTCGTGCAGGCCCAGGCGCGGCGGGCGCCGCTGGCGCCGGCCGTGCGTTGCGGCGATGAGGTGCTGAACTATGGCGAACTCGACGCGCGGGCCGGCCGCCTGGCGCGCCGCCTCGCCGACGCGGGCGCGGGCCCCGAGCGCATCGTGGGCGTGTTGAGCGGGCGCTCGGCCCAGAGCGTGGTCGCCATGCTCGCGGTGCTCAAGACGGGCGCGGCCTATGTGCCGATCGATCCGGCCTATCCGGCGGCGCGCGTGCGGCATGTGCTGGAAGACGCGGGCATCGGCGTCGTCGTGGCGGACCCGGACGCGCGCGCCGCGCTCGGCGAAGCTGCCGTGCGGATCGTGGCCTGGGATGATCAAGACGGTCCGGCGCTAGAACCGGTGCCGGTCGCGCCGCACAGCCTGGCGTATGTCATCTACACCTCCGGATCCACCGGCAAGCCCAAGGGCGTGCAGATCAGTCATGCAAACGCCGTGGCCTCCACGCTGGCACGGCATGATTTCTATGCCGCCGAGCCGGTGCTTGCCTATTTGCTGCTGTCGTCGTTCTCGTTCGACAGCTCGGTCGCGGGCATTTACTGGACGCTGTCGCAAGGCGGGCTGCTGTGCATTCCTACCGAGGACGCGCATCAGGATCCGGTCGCCATCGCGGCCTTGGCGCGGGAGGCAGGCGTGTCGCACATGCTCGCGCTGCCGTCGTTCTACCGCCAGTTGATCGACAGCCTGGCGGCAGGGCCGCTGCGCTGCGTGATCGTGGCGGGCGAGGCCTGCCACCCCGACGTCGTGGCCGCGCACGAGGCCGGCATGGCCGGCGTGGCGCTGGTCAATGAATATGGGCCGACCGAGGGCACGGTGTGGTCGCATGCGTGGCGCATCACCGGCGCGGACGGCGCGCGCGTGCCCATTGGCCGCCCCGTGGGCGCGACGACGAGCGTGGTGCTGGACGAAGGGCTGTCGCCTTGCCCCGCCGGCGTGGCAGGCGAGTTGTATATCGGTGGCGCGGGCATCGCGCGGGGGTATCTGGGCAGGGCGGCCCTGAGCGCCGAGCGCTTCGTGGCCGACCCGTTCGTGCCGGGGCAACGGCTGTACCGCACCGGCGACCTGGCGCGGCTGCGCCGGGATGGCGCATTGGAATACCTGGGCCGCATCGACCACCAGGTCAAGATCCGTGGCCATCGTATCGAGCTGGGCGAGATCGAGGCCTTGTTGCGGGCGCAACCGGGTGTCGCCGACGTCGTGGCCGTGGCGCGCGAGGGCCGTTTGATCGCGTATGTCAGTCCGGCGTGGACAGCCGAGGCCGAGCAACAGGCGCGCCAGGCGCTGGCGCGCGATCTGCCCGCCTACATGGTGCCCGCGGTGCTGGTGGCGTTGCCCCAACTGCCGCATACGCCGAACGGCAAGGTGGACCGCCAGGCGCTGCCCGATCCGGAGTCGCTGCGCGTGCGCACGTATGCGCCGCCGCAGACGCCCCAGGAGGAGGCCCTGTGCGCGATCTGGCGCGATGTCCTCGGCGTGGCCGAGGTAGGACGCGACGACAACTTCTTCGAGCTGGGCGGGGATTCGATCCTGGGCCTGCAGATCGTGGCGCGCATCCGCAAGGCAGGGTGGCGCGTCGCGCCCAAGCAGCTCTTCGAGTGCCAGACGATCGCACGGCTGGCATTGGAGGCACAGGCGCTGGACACGACGCAATCGGTGAGCCAGACCGAGGGCGAGGTGCCATTGGCGCCCATTCAGTCCGCGTTCTTCGAGCAGGCCGTGCCGGTCGCCTCGCATTGGAACCAGGCCGTGATGCTGCGTCCGCGCGAGGCCGTCGACGTGCCCGCGCTCACGCGCGCGGTCGCCGCGCTGGTGTCGCATCACGATGCCCTGCGCCTGCGTTGCGAGTTCGATGCGGCGGGCGCGGTACGGCTGGCCTATGGCGAGGCGCCGTCGGCCGATGAACTGGTCTGGCGCCGTAGCGCCGACCCGGCCTCGCTTGCCGCGGTGACCGAGGAGGTGCAGCGCAGCCTCGACATCGCGGCCGGGCCGCTGCTTCGTGTGGCGGTGATCGACCTGGGCCCGGCGGGCTGGCGCGTGTTGCTGGTCATCCATCACCTGGCGGTGGATGGGGTGTCGTGGCGTATCCTGCTCGAGGATCTGCAGACCGCCTATGAGCAGACCCGGGCGCACCGCGACCCGGTGCTGCCGTCTCGGACCGCGAGCTACAAGGACTGGACGCTGGCCCTGCAGGCGCGCGTGCCTTCGCTTTCCGACGAACTGGAGTACTGGCGCCGCGCGGCGCCCATTGTCGCGCCCAGCCTGCCGTGCGCGGATCCTGGCGGCGCGCGCACGGTCGGGCAGGCGGCGGTGCACACCGTCACGCTCGATGCCGCGCAGACGGCGGCCCTCCTGAAGGCGGTGCCGGCGGCGTACCGCACCCAGGTCAATGATGTGCTGCTGACCGCGCTCGCCCGGGCGCTGGCGGCCTGGAGCGGTGTTCGCGAGGCGTGGATCGACCTCGAGGGGCACGGCCGTGATGCCTTGCCCGACGGCCCCGACGTCTCGCGCACGGTGGGCTGGTTCACGGCGGTCCATCCGGTGCGGCTCGACGGCGGCGGTGACCCCGGCGCCGCGATCAAGCGCGTGAAGGAGACCCTGCGCGCCGTACCGCACGGCGGCGCGGGCTACGGCATGCTGCGCCATCTCGGCACCGACGCGCAGCGCGCCGCGCTGGCCGCCTTGCCGCGGCCGCTCGTGCTGTTCAACTATCTGGGGCAGTTCGACACGAGCTTCCAGGCGGGCACGCAATGGCTGCCCGCCGCCGAGTCCGTCGGGGCGAGCCAGGACCCGGACGCCGTGCTCACGCACGAGATCGCGATCAACGGGCAGGTGCTGGCCGGGCAGCTCAGCCTGGGTGTGAGCTACAGCGCGGCCCGCCACGACGCGGCCTCGATCGCGCGCCTGGCGCACGCATTGCAGGACGAATTGACGGCCCTCATCGATCATTGCGCCGGCGGGGCGCTGGGCGCCACGCCCAGCGACTTCCCGCTCGCGGGGCTTTCGCAGGCCGCCATCGATGGCCTGGACCTGGCGCTGGGCGAGGTGCAGGATCTGTATCCCTTGTCGCCTTTGCAGGCGGGCATGCTGTTCCACAGCACGTTCGACGCGGGCAGCGCCGCGTACCTGAATCAGTTGCGGGTGGACATCGCGGGTTTGGAGCCGGCGCGCTTCGAACAGGCCTGGCAGGCGGCTTTGGCGCGCCATGATGCCCTGCGCACGGGTTTTATCGAGACCGGTGCGCCGCTCCAATGGGTGGCGCGCACCGTGGGTGCGCCGTTCAAACACCATGATGCCAGCGGCAGCACCGACCTCACGGCGGCGCTCGACGCCATTGCGCGCGCAGACCTGGCGCAAGGCTTCGATCTCGCGCGTCCGCCCCTCATGCGCTTTGCGCTGGTGGCGCGGCCCGACGGCGCTCATCACTTCATCTGGACGCACCACCACCTGCTGATGGATGGCTGGAGCGCGGCCCAGTTGCTGGGCGAGGTGCTGAAACAATATGGTGGCGCGCCGGTGCTGGCGCCGCCGGGGCAGTATCGGGACTACGTGGCGTGGCTGGCGCATCAAGACCAGCAACCGGCGCGCCGCCATTGGCAGGCAGAGCTGGCACGCCTGGACGAGCCCACCCGTCTGGCCCCATCCTTGCCCGGCCGCGGACGCGACGCAGGGCAAGGCGAGGCACGCGGCGGGATCGCCGCGCAGCCGCTGCAAGGTCTCGCACAGTGGGCGAGCAGCCAGCACATCACGATCAACACCCTGGTGCAAGGCGCGTGGGCGCGCGTGCTCGGCCGGTGCCTGGGCCGCGATCAGGTGTGCTTCGGCGCCACCGTGGCCGGACGCCCCGACACCTTGCCGCAGGCGCAGCAGGTGGTGGGGGTATTCATCAATACGCTGCCCGTCGTTGTCGAGATGCCCGCCGCGGAACCCGTCGGCGCGTGGCTGCGGGCGCTACAGACCCGCAATCTGGCCGGCCGCGAGCACGAGGCGCTGGCATTGCAGGAGATCCAGCGGCTGAGCGGCCAGACGGCCCAAAGCCCATTCGACACGATCGTGGTGTTCGAGAACTACCCGGTCGATGGCGTGCTGCGCGACGCCGCGGAGTTGGGCCTGCAGTTCTCGGGTCTGGATGGCCGAGAGGAAACCAACTACGCCGCCACACTGGTGGTGGCGCAGAACGACAGGGGACTCGAACTCTTGCTGCGCCACGATCGTGCCGAGATCGATGACGCCGCGGCGGCGTTCCTGTTGCGCGCGCTCGAGCAACAAATCGCCGCCCTGGCCGCCGACGCCGAGGCCGTGCTGGGTTCGGTGGCCCTGGAAGACCGCAGCACGCTGCCGCGGGTGCGCGATTGGAGCGAAGGGGCGCAGGTCGCGCCCGGCCTCGCGCTCGTACCGCAGCGCATCGCGGCGCGCGCGGCGGCGCAGCCGGATGCGGTCGCGCTCGTTTTCGAGGGCGAGGCCCTCAGCTACGGCGAACTGAACGCGCGAGCCAATCGGCTGGCCCATGCACTGCGGGCCGAAGGCGTGGGGCCCGACGCGATCGTCGGCGTTGCGCTGCCGCGCTCGGTGGAGATGGTGGTCAGCCTGCTGGCGGTGATGAAGGCGGGCGGCGCCTATGTGCCGATCGATCCGGAGCTGCCGGCGGAGCGCGTGACGTACATGCTGGACGACAGCCGCGTCGCGCGCGTGATCTCGACGGGTGTGGTGCTGGACACCCTGGCGCTGCCGGCGCGGGTGCAGAGCCTGGACCTCGCGGCGCTGGACGTCTCGTCGCAGTCCGCGTCCGAGCCCGTGGTGGCGCTCCATGCCGAGCACCTGGCTTATGTGATCTATACCTCCGGCTCGACGGGACGGCCCAAGGGCGCGGCCAACCGCCACGGCGCGCTGGCCAACCGCCTGGCGTGGATGCAGGGGGAGTATGGCCTGACGCCGCAAGACGTGGTCTTGCAAAAGACGCCATCCAGCTTCGACGTGTCGGTGTGGGAGTTTTTCTGGCCGCTGATGGAGGGCGCGACGTTGGTGGTGGCGGCGCCGGGTGCCCATCGGGACCCCGACGCCCTGAAGGCGACGATCCGCACGCACGGCGTGACCACGCTGCACTTCGTGCCTTCGATGCTGCAGGCGTTCCTGGCGGACGGTGCGGGGCAGGGCTGCGATACCGTGCGGCGCGTGCTGTGCAGCGGTGAAGCGCTGCCCGCGCCGGTGCAGGCAGCGTTGCGGGCGCAACTGCCCGATGCGGCGCTCTACAACCTTTACGGCCCCACGGAGGCGGCGATCGACGTCACGCACTGGACATGCGTGGAAGAGGGCCGCAGCCAGGTACCGATCGGCAAGCCCATCTGGAATACGGCGGTGCGTGTGCTCGACGCGGACCTGAACCTCGTGCCGCAAGGGATCGCCGGCGAGCTGTATCTGGGCGGTGTGGGCCTGGCCCGTGGCTATCTGCATCGCGCGGCGCTCACCGCGGACCGTTTCGTGGCGGACCCCGTCGAGGCGGGCGCTCGCCTGTATCGCACGGGCGACCTGGTGCGCTGGCGCGACGACGGCGTGCTGGAGTATCTCGGCCGGCTGGACCATCAGGTCAAGATCCGCGGGCTGCGTATCGAGCTGGGCGAGATCGAGGCGGCGCTGCTCGCGCAACCGGGCGTGACCCAGGCGGTCGTGGTGGCGGCCGCGCAGCCGTCGGGCGGGCAGCGATTGGTGGCTTACGTGGCGCCCGAGAGCGCCGATGGCGCGCGCCTGAAGGAGGCCCTGGCGGTATCGCTGCCCGATTACATGGTGCCTGCGTTGTTCCAGGCCTTGCCCGCCTTGCCGCTGAACGCCAACGGCAAGATCGACCGCAAGGCGCTGCCCGCGATTACGGCCGCGGAGTCGAACGCGTATACGGCGCCCCGCGGCGAGCGGGAGGCGCTGCTGGCCCGGATCTGGGCCGACGTGCTGGGCGCCGAGCGCGTGGGGCGCGATGACAACTTCTTCGAGTTGGGCGGGGATTCCATTCTCAGCCTGCAGATCGTGGCGCGCATGCGTGCCGCGGGCTGGCGTATCACGCCGCGCCAGATGTTCGAAAGCCAGACCGTGGCGCAGCTGGCCACCGGTGTGGTGCCGGCCGCGGCCGAGCTGGCGGCGTCGCAAGTCGACGGCGAGGTGCCGTTGCTGCCAATCCAGGCCGGGTTCTTCGCGCTCGACGTGCCGAATCGCGGCCACTGGAACCAGGCGGTGCTGTTGCAGCCGCGCGAGCGGCTGGACGCCGGCGCGCTCGGCGCGGCGTTGCAGGCCGTTCTGGCGCATCACGATGCCCTGCGCCTGCGGTATGTGACGCAGTCCGATGGCAGCGTCGTGCAGGTATATGGATCCCGGCACGACGACGCCGAGGTGCTGTGGCGGCGCCAGGTGGCGAATGCCGAGGCGTTGACGGCTGCGTGCGAGGAGGCACAGCGCAGTCTGGATCTGGCGCACGGCCCGTTGGTGCGTGTGCTGTTGGCGGACCTCGCCGATGGGAGCCAGCGCTTGCTGGTCGCAGCGCATCACCTGGTGATCGACGGCGTGTCGTGGCGTGTACTGCTCGAAGATCTGCGGCAGGCGTACGACGCGGCCAAGCAGGGTGCGCCCATCACGCTGCCGGCCAGGACGGCCAGCGTGAAGGATTGGGCGCTGGCGCTGCGCGAGACGGCTGCCGGCCACGCGCAGGCGCTGGCGTACTGGCAAGGCCTTGTCGACACGGTCCCGGAAGGAGTCGCGCCGGTCCCCGCCGATACCGTGGCCGATGAGGCGCGCGTCAGCCTCACGCTGGATGCGAGACAGACCGAGGCGCTGCTGAAACAGGCGCCGGCGGCGTATCGCACGCAGGTCAACGATATGCTGCTGACCGCGGTGGCGCGGGCGGTGTCCGCGTGGAACGGCGAGCCGCGCGTGCTGATCGACGTCGAAGCGCATGGCCGGGATCACGCCGCCGGGCTCGACGTGTCGCGCACGGTGGGTTGGTTCACCTCGATTTATCCTGTGGCGCTGGATGCGAGCGGGGCGCCCGACGAGGCGCTCAAGCGGGTGAAGGAAGCCCTGAGAGGCGTACCGGCGCAGGGCGCGGGCTTCGGGCTGCTGGCCCGATTCGGGACGGCGGCGCAGCGCGAGGCGCTGGCTGCAGTGCCCAGGCCCGCCTATCTCTTCAATTATCTTGGCCAGGTCGACGCCGGCCGCGATGGCGAGTGGCGCCTCGCGCCGGAGCCCGCGGGTGAGGCGCGGGATCCCGCTTCGGCGCGCACGCATGCCGTGATCGTCGAGGCGCGGGTGCTGGCGGGCCGTCTGCAGCTCGATGTCATCTATAGCCGCCAGCGCCATCAGGCGCAGGCCATGGCCGCGTTGGCCGAAGCGGTCGGCGCCGAGCTGCGTGCGCTCATCGCCCATTGCACCAGCGGTGCCGCCGGCGTGACGCCCAGCGATTTCCCGCTGGCCGGACTGACGGACGACGCGTTGTCCCAGCTTGCCCTGGATGCGCGTGCGCTCGAAGACCTGTATCCGCTTTCGCCGATCCAGGAAGGGATGTTGTTCCACTCGGTGCAGGACGCGCAGGCGGGCGCCTATGTCAATCAGCTGCGCGTGGACATCGCGGGCGTGGATCCGGCGCGCTTGCGTGCCGCGTGGGCTACGGTGCTGGCGCGCCACGCCGCCTTGCGCACCGGTTTCCTGGTGGGCGAGCGCAATCTGCAATGGGTGGCGCGCGCCGTCGACGTGCCCTTGACGGTGCATGACTGGCGCGAACGCAGCGACAGCGCTGCGGACCTGGACGCGCTGGCGCAAGCGGACGCCGCCGAGCCGTTCGATCTCGCCTGGCCGCCGCTGATGCGCATGACGCTGGTGGCCAGGGCGGACGGCAGCCATCACTTCATCTGGACCTACCATCATCTACTCGTCGACGGTTGGTCGACCTCGATGCTGCTCGGGGAAATGCTGCGCGACTACGCGGGCGAGCCGCAGCTCGCCGTGGCCGGCCACTACCGCGACTACATTGCCTGGCTCGACCAGCAGGATGCCGGCGCGGCAAGCACCTATTGGCGTGGCCTGCTGGCGGTGCTCGACGAACCGACGCGCCTGCCGGCGCATCTGGGCGTCGACGGCACGCAGGGCGTATACCGCCGCCACACCCGGGAGATGGACGCCACGCGGACCCGGCAGCTCGCCCGGGCGGCGCGCAAGGCGCGGGTGACGGTCAACAGTGTCGTGCAGGCCGCATGGGCACTGGTTCTGCAATCCCTGGTCGGGCGCGTGCCGGTGGTGTTCGGCGCCACGACGGCAGGGCGGCCTGCCCAGCTGCCCCGTGTCGATCAGACCGTGGGGCTCTTCATCAACACCGTGCCCGTCGTGGCCGCGGTGCGCCCGGATCAGCCCTTGGTGGCATGGGTGCAGTCGCTGCAGGGGCAAAGCGTGGCGAGCCGCGAGTTCGAGTACGCGTCGCTGGCGGCGATCCAGCGTGACGCGGGCGCGTCGGGCCAGGGCCTGTTCGACACCATCGTGGTGTTCGAAAACTACCCCGTGGACGAACTGTTGGGCCAGGCGTCGCCCGCCGGCCTGCAGTTCGGCGCGGTGGATACGGATTACGGCAATCACTATCCGCTCACGCTGCGGGTACGCACCGGGCAGCGGCTGGGCCTGGATTATCTGCATGACGATGCGCGCGTGAGCGAGGCGTCGGTGCGGGGCATCGCGGCGCAGTTCGATGCGATGCTGCAGGCCTTGACGCAGGCCCTCGCGCTTGGCGATGACCGGATCGTGGCCGGCCTGCCGTGGCACGATGCGGACGCCGTGCCGGATCGGCCTGTGGCGCCGCATGCGCCATTGGTGCTGGCGCGCTGGAAGGCCGCGGTGTCTGCGCAGGGGGAGGCATTAGCCGTGGCCGACGAAGCCGCGCGCCTGACCTTTGCCGCGCTGGACGCGGCCAGCGATGCGCTGGCCGAACGGCTGCGCGCCGCCGGCGTGGGCGCCGAGACGCGCGTGGGCGTGCATGCGCCACGCTCGGCGGCGCTGGCCGTGGGCCTGTTGGGCGTGCTCAAGGCTGGTGGCGTGTACGTGCCGCTGGACCCGGCGCTGCCGGCCGAACGCCTGGCCTATGTGCTGCAGGACAGCGAGGCACGCTGCGTGGTGAGCGCCGAGGCGCTGGCGTGGGACGCCGGCGTGCCGGTGCTGGAGATCGAGATCGATGCGCGCGCAACCGCGCCGGTAACGGCGCATGAGGCGCACCCCGGCCAGGCCGCTTATCTGATCTACACCTCCGGCTCGACCGGCCAGCCCAAGGGCGTGGTGGTGAGCCATGGCGCGCTCGCCAATTACATCGATGGCGCGCTCGCGCGCATGGATCTGCCGGAAGCGGCCCGTAACCTGGCGATGGTCTCGACCGTGGCGGCCGACCTGGGTCACACGATGCTGTTCGGCGCGCTGTGCTCGGGCCGTGCGCTGCACATGATCTCGGCCAACCGCGCCTTCGATCCGGATCAGTTCGCGCAGATCATGCGCGATGAGAGCATCGATGTGCTCAAGATCGTGCCCAGCCATCTGCAGGCGCTGCTGAGCGCCGCCGACCCGGCAGGCGCGCTGCCCGCGCACCGGCTGGTGCTGGGCGGCGAGGCCACGCGCTGGCCGCTGCTCGATCGCATCGCCGAGCTCAACCCCGCCACGCGGGTCATGAACCACTACGGCCCGACCGAGACCACGGTGGGTGTGTTGACGCAGGAGGCGGCGACAGCCGACCGGTCTGCGCCGACGCTGCCCGTGGGCGCGCCGCTGCCGGGTACGGCCGCCTACGTGCTGGACGCGTGGCTGCAACCCGTGCCCTCTGGCGCGATCGGCGAGCTCTACATCGGTGGCGCCGCGCTCGCGCGGGGCTATCAGGGCCGATCGGCGCAGACGGCCGAGCGCTTCGTGGCCGATCCGTTCACGCCGGGCGGGCGGCTGTACCGCACGGGCGACCGAGTGCGTCGTTTGGCCGACGGCAGTCTGGTGTTCCTGGGCCGCGGCGACGATCAGGTCAAGGTGCGCGGATACCGGGTGGAGTTGTCCGAGGTGGCGCAGACGCTGCGCGGCCTGGACGGAATCGCGCAAGCCGAGGTCATCGCTCGCGAGGAAGAGGAGGGTCGCACGCAGTTGTACGCCTACGTGGTGCCCCAGGCGGGCGCGGTGCTCGACGCGGCCGCGTTGCGCGCGCAACTGACCGAGCGCCTGCCCGACTACATGGTGCCCAACGCCATCGTGACGCTGGAGGCGCTGCCGCTCACTGCCAACGGCAAACTCGACCGCAAGGCGCTGCCCGCGCCGCAGGCCGGGGCACAGCCCGCAGGCGAGGCCTTCGAGGCGCCGCGGGGCGAGGCGGAGGTGGCGCTGGCCGAGGTGTGGGCGCAGACGCTGCGCCTGGAGCGCGTGGGCCGGCACGACAACTTCTTCGAATTGGGCGGGGACTCGATCCTGGCCCTGCAGATCATCGCGCGCTCGCGCAAACGAGGCTGGAAATTGATGCCCAGGCAGTTGATGGAGTTGCAGACGGTGGCGGCGGTCGCCGCGGTGGCCGAGCCGATCGCGGGGTCGGCGACCGGCAGCACGGCAGGCGCGAAGATCGAGTCTGCGGCGCAAGGCCCCTTCGGCCTCACGCCCGTGCAGCATTGGTTCTTCGAACAGTCGTTCGCCGACCCCTGGCACTGGAACCAATCGGTGCTGCTCACGGCCACCGAAGTGGTGGATCCGGCGAGGTTGCAGCAGGCGGTGCAGGCCGTGGTGTCGCACCACGAGGCCCTGCGGCTGCGCTTCACGCAGGTGGAGGGACAGTGGCGCCAGGATATCGCGCCGATGCAGGAAGGAGGATGGTTGAGCCAGGAGGCGATCGACGAGGATGACCGGCCCGCGGCGGCCATCGATCGCCTGGTATCCGAATTCCAGCAGACGCTGTCGGCCGAGCGCCTGTTCCGGGCGTTGTGGATCGACGGTGGCGAAGGGCGCGGATCACGGTTGCTGCTTGCCGCCCATCATTTGGTGGTCGACGCGGTGTCGTGGCGCATCCTGGTCGAGGACCTGCAGGCCGCCTACCGGCAACTGCAGGACGGCCCGGCGGTGGAGCTGCCGCCCGCGACGGCGGGCGCACGTCAATGGCAGGCCGCGCTGGCGGACCATGCGGGCACCGAGGCGTTGCGCGCGCAACTGCCGTATTGGCGCGCCGTCGTGGGCGAGGCGGAACCGGATCTGCCCGGGAACGCCGCCGGCAGCAACACCGTGGCCGATGCGGAGATCGTGACGGTCAGCCTGGACGAGCAGCGCACCGAGCAGCTGCTCACGGAAGTGCCACAGGCCTACCGCACGCAGATCAACGACGTCCTGCTCGCCGCGGTCGCCATCACGCTGTGCGGCTGGACAGGCCGCGACAGCGTGCTGGTCGAACTCGAAGGGCACGGCCGTGAAGAGCTGAGCCAGGCGCTCGATACGAGCCGCAGCGTGGGCTGGTTCACCACGCTGTTCCCGGTCCGGCTCGCGCCGGCCGGCAAGGAACTGGGTGCCAGTCTGAAGGCCGTGAAGGAGCAGCTGCGCGCGATTCCCGAGAAGGGCGTGGGATACGGCGTGCTGCGCTATCTCGGCGAGGCCGGTGCAGTGCTGCGAGAGGGTGCTTACCCGCAAGTGACCTTCAATTATCTGGGCCAGCTCGACGGCCAGGCCGCGGACGCCGGCGCCACATGGCGCCTGGCCCGCGAGGCGGTGGCGGCGCAGCGCGCGCCCGGGAGCGCCCGTCGCACCTGGCTCGACATCGGGGCGAGCATTCGCCGCGGTGAGCTGCAACTGCACTGGACCTACAGCCGCGCCATCCATGAGCGCGGCGTGATCGAAGCGCTCGCGCAGACCCTGCGCGAGACGCTCGAAGGTCTGATCGAACACTGCGCAAGCGGTGTGCGGGGCGCGACGCCGTCCGACTTCCCGTTGGCCAACGTGACCCAGGCGCGCATCGACGCCCTGGCGTGGCAGCGCTCGTCGGTACAGGATATCTATCCGCTCGCGCCCATGCAGCAGGGCCTGCTGCTGCATACGCTCATCAATGCCGGCTCCGGCATGTACCTGATGCAGGACCGCTACCGCTTCGACGCGCCGATCGATACGGCCGCGTTCCGCCGCGCGTGGGACAAGGTCGTGGCGCGCCACGAAGTGCTGCGCACGGGCTTTGACTGGCATAGCGAAGCGGAGCCGATGCAGATCGTCTACCGCAAGGTGCCATCGCCTGTGCAGGTGCTCGACTGGCAAGGCGTGGCCGAGGACGAGATCGAGACGCGCATCCAGACGCTGCTCGCCGACGAGCGGGCCGAGGGCTTCGACCTGACGGCCCCGCCGCTCATGCGCTTGCGCCTCATCCAGGCCGGCCCGGAAACCTTCTATGTGGTGCAGAGCTTCCACCACATCCTGATGGACGCCTGGTGCCGGTCGTTGTTGCTGCGCGACTTCTTCGCCCATTACGAACGCGAGTGCGGCCGCAAGGCGGCCGATGTGCCGCAGGCGCGGCCCTATCGCGACTTCATCGCGTGGCTGCAGGGGCAGGACACGGTGCGCGCGCGGCAGTATTGGCAGGACACGCTGGCCGGTTTCGATACCGTCACCGCGCTGCCTTATCAGCGGCAGGCCGCCGCGGGTGCGGACCTGGCGCGCGTGGGCGACTGCATCGAGCGCCTGTCGGAAGCCGAAAGTGCGGCGATCCAGCGCGTGGCGCAGCAAGAACAGGTGACGGTGAATACCGTGGTGCAGGCGGCATGGACGCTGCTGCTGGCGCGGCTGGGCCGGACCCGCGAGGTGCTATTCGGGGTCACGGTGGCCGGGCGTCCGCTCGAGCTTACCGGCATCCAGGAAACGGTAGGGCTGTTCATCAACACGATCCCGCTGCGCACGAGCGTGCCGGCGGGCGGGCAGCCGGTGGGCGCATGGCTGCGTGCGCTGTTTGCCCAGAATCTGGAGATGCGGCAGTACGAGCACGTGCCGCTGGTGGAGATTCAGGCACTGGCCGATACCCCGCGCGGCGGCAGCCTGTTCGACAGCATCTTCGTGTTCGAGAATGCGCCCGTCGACGCGGACGTGGCCACACGCGCCACCGACCTGAAGGTGAGTTTCAAGGGCAACCGCACGCATACCAACTATCCGATCACGGTCGTGATCGTGCCGGGCGCGGAGCTGGTGCTGCAGCTTTCGTATGACGCGCGCCTGTTCGCTCCCTCGGACGTGGCGGCCTTGCTGGCGTGCCTGCGTCATGTGCTGCTGGAGCTTGTGCGGGATCCTGCACGAGACGTGCAGGCGGTGCCCGCCATGACACCTGCATTGCGCGACGCGCAGATCGTGCAGGCGCAGGGCACGCGGGCGCCGTATCCCTTCGAGCAGGGGTATGCCGCGCTGTTCAAGACGTCGTCGTCCGTCAACGCGGGCCGGATCGCCGCGCGTTGCGGCTCGGCTAGCGTTACCTATGCGGCGCTGGCCGACGCCAGCGCGCGTGTCGCATCGAGCTTGCAGGCGGCGGGGGTGAAACCCGGCGACGTCGTCGCGCTCTACGCGGATCGGGGCATCGGTCTGCTGACCGGCATTCTGGGCGCGTTCGAGGCGGGCGCAGCCTATCTGGCGCTCGACCGCCGCCAGCCGGACACGCGCCTGGCCGCGCTCGTCGAAGCCAGCGGCGCGCGGGTTCTACTGACGGATGACGTGCTGCTGCCGGATGCACAACGGGTTGTCGCACCGCTGGGCGCCGCGCCTGGACTACTCAGCGTGGACGTGCTGTTGCGGGCGCAACCGGCGGGAGCGAAGCCCGACGACGTGCCGTCGCATCCTGACCAGGCGGCATACGTGATCTACACCTCGGGTTCGACGGGCGAGCCCAAGGGCGTGGTGGTCACGCAGCAGGGCATGCTGAACAACCAGCTGAGCAAGGTGCCGTTCCTGGGCCTCGGTCCGGAGGATGTGATCGCGCAGACGGCGTCGGTGAGCTTCGACGTATCAGTGTGGCAACTGCTCGCGGGCCTCTTGTGCGGGGCCACGGTGGAGATCGTGCCCGACGAGGTGGCGCGCGATCCGCGTGCGCTGCTGGCGTGCGTGCGAAGCGAGGGCGTGACCGTGCTGCAGAGCGTGCCCTCGATGATCCAAGCCATGCTGGCCAACGACCCCGTGCCCCTGCCCAAGCTGCGCTGGCTGCTGCCGACCGGCGAAGCGTCTACGGCGGCCCTGGCGCGGGCGTGGTTCGAGCGCTACCCCTCGGTGCCGCTGGTCAACGCCTATGGCCCGGCGGAGTGCGCCGACGACGTGGCGCTGCACCGGGTGGATGGCGTGGATGCGCTGGACGGCCATCTGCTGCCGATCGGCCGGCCCACCGACAACACCCGGCTGTACGTGCTGGACGACAACCTCGAGCCGCTGCCGGCCGGGGTGGTCGGCGAGCTGTACGTGGCGGGCGTGGGCGTGGGCCGGGGCTACCTGGCGCGCTCGGGCCTGACCGCCGAACGCTTCGTGCCCGATGGCCTGTCGGGCGTGCCGGGTGCGCGGCTGTATCGCACCGGTGATCTGGCACGCTGGCGTGCCGACGGCGCGCTCGAGTACCTGGGCCGCTCGGATCAGCAGGTGAAGATTCGTGGCCAGCGCCTGGAGCTGGGCGAGATCGAGGCGCAACTGGTGCGTCACGAGGCGGTCGCCGCGGCCGTGGTCGCGGTGCATCAGGACACGCAGGGTGAGCGCCGCCTTGTGGCCTATGTGGTGCCGAAGGAGGCGGCCATAGCCGCCGACGAGGCTGCGCAGGCGGCGTTGCGCGACACCTTGCGCGAACACCTGAAGGGCCGCCTGCCGGAATACATGGTGCCCTCGTTCTGGGTGTTCCTGCCGCAGCTGCCGCTCAATCCCAACGGCAAGGTCGACCGCCGCAAGCTGCCAGGCGTGGACGCAGCGCAGGCGCAGGCCGCCTACGAGGCGCCGGCGGGCGAGGTCGAGACCACGGTCGCCCGGATCTGGACCGAGGTGCTGCACGTGCCGCGCGTCGGCCGGCAGGACCACTTCTTCGAGCTGGGCGGCCATTCCTTGATGGCGATCCAGTTGATGGAGCGGCTGCGCCGCCAGGGCTGGCCCATGCCGGCCCGGGCGATCTTCGAGCATCCGCGCCTGCTGGATTTCGCCCGGGAGGTCGCACGCCAGCAGGGCGGCGCCGAGCCCGAGCTGCGGATTCCCGCCAACGGTATCCCGACGGACTGCGCGCAGCTCGAGCCGGCGATGGTGACGTTGATCGCGCTCGAGCCCGCGCAATTGCGCGTGATCGAGGCCGCGGTGCCCGGTGGCGCGGGCAATATTCAGGACATCTATCCGCTCGCACCGCTGCAAGAGGGGATCCTGTTCCACCATCTGCTGCAGGAGGGCCCCGATCCCTACTTGCTGCCCTACCTGATCGCGTTCGACAGCGAGGCGCGTCTGCACGGCTTCATGGCGGCGCTGCAGGAAGTGGTGAGTCGTCATGACCTGCTGCGCACGGCGGTGCTATGGGAAGGCCTGCCCGAACCGGTGCAGGTCGTGCTGCGCCACGCCACGGTGACGCTCGAATGGGTGGACCCACCGGCTGCTGGCGAGGACGCCGCCGGGTATCTCAACGGACGGGTGCATACCGCAGCCCATCGTATCGACGCCCGCCAGGCGCCGATGATCCGCGCGCTCGCGCTGCACGATGCGGCCCAAGACCGCTGGCTGCTGCAGCTCCCGTGCCATCACCTCATCATGGACCACACCACACTCGAACTCATCAGCGGCGAAGTGGGCCTGATTCTCCAGGGCCAGCGCGATGCCCTGCCGGCGCCGGTACCGTTCCGCGCGTTCGTCGGACAGGCGCGCCTGGGCGTGCCGGCCGATGAACATCGGCGCTTCTTCGCCAGCATGCTGGCGGAGGTGGACGAACCGACCGCGCCGTTCGGCCGGCTGGATGTGCGGGTCGACGGCATGCGCACGCAGGAGTTCGTGCAGACGCTCGATGCGGACACCGCGCAAGGCTTGCGTGCGCTGGCGCGCCGCCACGGCGTAAGTCCGTCTGCCGTGTTCCATCTGGCGTGGGCGCGGGTGCTGGCCCGCACCATCGGACGCGATGACGTGGTGTTCGGCACCTTGCTGTTTGGCCGCATGCGCGGCGGTGCCGGCGTGGACCGCGCGGTGGGCATGTTCATCAATACGCTGCCGCTGCGGGTGACGCTGCGCGGGCACGATGTGGCCAGTGCTCTGAAACAGGTGCAGGCGGGCCTGATGGGTCTGCTCGCGCACGAGCACGCGACGCTGCAGCTGGCGCAGCGCGAAAGCGGTGTGGCCGCCGGTACGCCGCTGTTTTCCACGCTGCTCAACTTCCGCTACAGCGGGCCGTCGCAGACCGCGGATGCGCTCGAGGGGGTGAAGGCATTGGGAGGCCGTGAGCGCACCAACTATCCGCTCACGCTCTCGGTCGACGACCAGGGAGACGGATTCCGCCTCGTGTTGCTCGCGGAAGACGGCATTGCGCCGGCGCGCGTCGCCGGCTATTTGCAGTCGGCGTTGCATGGGCTGTTGGCGGAACCCGCCGCACCGGCGCATTCCTTGGCCACCGCACCGCTCGCCTTGGGCGCGGACGAAACGGCACGCCTCGCGGCCTGGAGCGCGGGCCCGGCGCGTGCGCAAGAGGGTGCCCTGGTGCCCGCGCGCATCGCGGCGCGCGCGGCGGCACAGCCGGACGCGGTGGCACTCGTGTTCGAAGGGGTGACGCTCAGCTATGGCGAACTCGACGCCCGTGCCAATCAGTTGGCCCATGCGTTGATCGCGCAGGGCGTGGGCCCGGATGTGACGGTCGGTGTGGCACTGCCGCGCTCGATCGAGCTGGTGGTGAGCCTGTTGGCGGTGATGAAGGCCGGCGGCGCCTACGTGCCGATCGATCCGGAGCTGCCCGCAGAGCGCGTGGCCTATATGTTGGATGACAGCCGCGTCGAGCGTGTGGTCTCGACCGGCGTCGTGCTCGAGTCGCTGGCCTTGCCTGGCGGCGTGCAGCCCCTGGATCTGTCCGTCCTGGATGTGTCGTCGCAACCGGTATCTGCGCCCCGGGTGGCGCTCCATGCCGAGCATCTTGCGTACGTGATCTATACCTCGGGTTCCACCGGCCGCCCCAAGGGTGCGGCCAACCGGCATGGGTCGCTCCTGAACCGTTTGGCGTGGATGCAGGCGGAATACGGCCTGACGCCGCAGGACGTGGTGCTGCAGAAAACGCCGTTCAGCTTCGACGTATCCGTGTGGGAGTTCTTCTGGCCCCTGATGGAGGGGGCCAAGCTGGTCGTGGCAGCACCCGGTGCGCACCGGGATCCGCGTGCCTTGAACGAGGTGATCCGGACGGCGGGCGTCACGACGCTGCACTTCGTGCCCTCGATGCTGCAGGCCTTCCTGGCCGACCGCGCGGGGCAGGGCTGCGATACCGTGCGGCGCGTCCTGTGCAGCGGCGAAGCGTTGCCGTCGCAGGCGTATGCCGAATTGCGGACGCAACTGCCTCAGGCGGTGTTGCACAACCTCTACGGGCCCACGGAGGCCGCCATCGACGTCACGCACTGGACTTGCGTCGATGAGGGCGGCAGCCCGATCCCGATCGGTGCGCCGATCTGGAATACGGTGGTGCGCGTACTGGACGCCGACCTGAACGAGGCGCCGCAAGGCGTGTCCGGCGAGCTCTATCTCGGCGGCGTGGGCCTGGCACGCGGCTACCTCCATCGTGCCGCGCTCACCGCCGATCGCTTCGTGGCCGATCCTTTCGCCACGGGCGCTCGCCTGTATCGCACCGGCGACCTGGTGCGCTGGCGCGACGACGGCGTACTCGAGTACCTCGGCCGCCTGGATCACCAGGTCAAGATCCGGGGCTTGCGCATCGAGCTGGGCGAGATCGAGGCGGCGCTGCTGGCGCAGCCCGGGGTGGCGCAGGCGGTGGTGGTCGCCGCGCCGCAGGGCGCGGGCGGCCAGCGTCTGGTGGCCTACGTGGCGCCGGAGACGGCCGACGTCGCGGGCCTGAAGGCCGCGCTGGCGGTCTCTCTGCCGGATTACATGGTGCCGGCGCTGTTCCAGGCCTTGCCGTCTCTGCCGCTGAACGCCAATGGCAAGATCGATCGCAAGGCTCTGCCGGCGATCACGACGCAGGGCGAACAAGCCTATGCCGAGCCCGAAGGCGAGGTCGAGACCGTGCTGGCCGCGATCTGGGCCGAGGTGCTGGGCGTGGCGCGGGTAGGCCGCGACGACAACTTCTTCGAGCTCGGCGGGGACTCGATCCTGAGCCTGCAGATCGTGACACGCCTGCGGGCTGCGGGCTGGCGCGTCACGCCACGCCAGATGTTCGAGCGGCAAACCGTGGCGCAGCTCGCCGCGCACGCCGTGGCGGAAGGCGCGGCGGCGCGGGTGTCCCAGACCCAGGGCGAAGTGCCGTTGCTGCCGATCCAGGCGGCGTTCTTCGAGCAGGCGATGCCGCATCGCCATCACTGGAATCAGGCCGTGCTGCTGCAACCGCTGCGCGCGCTCGACGCCGGCGCGGTGTCGCTTGCCCTGCAGGCGGTGCTGGACCACCATGATGCGCTGCGGCTGCGTTACACGGAGGAGGCGGACGGGTTGGTTCGTCAACATTACGGTGCCCCCGATCAGGCGGCCGCGGTGCTGTGGCATGAGACGCTGGCGGATCCCGCCGAGCTGGCCGCGCTGTGCGACCGTGCGCAGTGCAGCCTGGATCTGGCGCAGGGTCCGGTGATCCGCGTGGTGCTGGCCGATCTGCCCGATCAGACACAACGCCTGCTGATCGCCGTGCATCACCTGGTGGTGGACGGCGTGTCGTGGCGTGTGCTGCTGGACGACCTCCGGGTGGCGGTGGAGCAAGCGGGCGCGGGCGAGGCGATGACCTTGCCGGCCAAGACGGCCAGCTACAAGGACTGGGCATTGGCCTTGCGCGAACGCGCGCCCGCGTACGCGAACACCTTGGCAGGGTGGCAGGAGGTCTGCGCAGGTGTGTCCGATGCCAGCGGTACGCGGCCCGGCGGCACGCAGGCCGACGTGGCACGTGCCACCGTCGTCTTCGATGCGGCCCAGACCGAAGCCTTGCTGCGGGATGCGCTCGCCGCCTATCGCACGCAGGTCAATGATCTGCTGCTGACCGCGTTGGCGCGGGCCCTGCAAGCATGGCGTGGCGATGCGCAGGCGTTCGTCGAGCTGGAAGGGCATGGCCGCGAAGACCTGATCGACGATCTCGATGTGTCGCGCACCGTGGGTTGGTTTACCTCTGCCTACCCCGTGCGGCTCGATGCGCGCGGCAAGCTCGCCGATGCGATCCGGCGCGTCAAGGAGGGCCTGCGCGCGTTGCCGGCGCGTGGCCTGGCCTATGGCGTGCTGGCGCGCTTTGGCAGCGAGTCCGAGCAGGCCGCGCTGCGGGCCTTGCCGCGTCCCGCGATCCAGTTCAATTATCTGGGCCGTTTCGATGGCAGCTTCGGCACCGATGCCGCCTGGCGGCCGGCGCAGGAGCCGGCGGGGGCCACCCGCGACCCGGGTTCGCCGCTCATGCACGAGTTGGTGGTCAACGGCTCGGTGTACGACGGCCGCCTGACGCTGGCGCTCGAGTATGACCGCCGCCGCTACACGGCCGAGGACATGGACGCCTTCACGGCGGCCTATCGCGCCGCGCTGGGCGAGGTGCTGGCGCATTGCGCCGCCGGCCCGCAGGGCGTGACGCCGAGCGACGTGCCGCTGGCCGGCCTCGCCCAGGCGCAGCTGGATACGCTGCCTGTCGATCCGGCCGCCTTGCAGGATCTGTATCCGCTCGCGCCGATGCAGCAGGGCATGCTGTTCCACAGCGTGTACGACACGGCGGCCGGAGCCTATATCAATCAGTTCCGGCTCGACATCGAGGGCCTCGATCCGCAGCGCTTCCGGCAGGCATGGGAGGCCACGCTCGCGCGGCACGACATCCTGCGTACGGCAATCGTGCAGGGTGAGACGCCGCTGCAGTGGGTCGCCCGGTCGGTGAGCCTGCCGTTGGACGAACGGGATTGGCGCGAGGAGGGCGCCGACGGCCGTCCCGCCGGCGAACTGTCCGGCGCACTTGACGCCTACGCGCGGGAGGATCGCGCCCGTGGGTTCGACCTGGCTCACCCGCCACTCTTCCGGCTGACCCTGATCCGGACCGGCGCGCAGCGCCATCATCTGATCTGGACGACGCATCATCTGCTGCTCGACGGCTGGAGCAGTTCGCGGTTGCTGGGCGAGGTGCTGCGCCGTTATGCGGCCTGCGGCGCGACGCCCGCGCTGGCTGGCGCGGCGCAGTACCGTGACTACATCGCATGGCTGCAGACGCGCGACGAGGCGGCGGCCCAGGCTTACTGGCAGGGGCTGCTGCCGCCCGCGGACACCGGCAGCCACATCGGCGAGGCGCTCACGCTCGGCGCGGGTAGCGGACGCTATGTGGAGCACGTGCATCGTCTCTCCGAGGCGAGCACGCAGGCGCTGGCCTCGTTCGCCCGCGCGCGCCGGGTCACGCTCAACACCCTGATCCAGGGCGCGTGGGCCCTGCTGTTGCAGCGCTACACCGGTGCCGATGCCGTGTGCTTCGGTGCGACGACCGCCGGCCGTCCCGCGGAGCTGCCCGGCATCGAACAGGCGCTGGGCCTCTTCATCAACACCTTGCCGGTGCGCGTACCGGTACATCCCGCACAGCCTGTCGACGCGTGGCTGGCGGCACTGCAGGCGCAGAGCACGGCCACCCGCGAGCATGAACACACGCCGCTCTATCAGATCCAGCGCTGGAGCCAGGCAGGCACGGGCGGGCTGTTCGACACGCTCATCGTGTTCGAAAACTTCCCGGTGGATGAGGCCCTGAAGGACTCGGGCGCGAACTTGCGCTTCGGCAAGGTGCAGAGCGACAGCACCAATCACTATCCGCTGACGTTGCGCGTGCAGGAGCAGCAAGGCCTGCGGCTCGACTTCCTGCACGACCCGGCGCAGATTCCGACCGAGACCGTCTCGCGTTGCGCGGCCTTGTTCGAGCAACTGCTGGCCGCGCTGGCGGACACGTCATCGCGCGAGGAGGCGCGCCTGGGTGACGTGCTGGCGCTTGCACCGGATGCCGCGCCCGGCATACGCGGATCCACCGCGGATGCCGCGCCGACGGTGCTGGCGCGATGGACGTCCGCGGTGGCCGCGCAGGGCGAGGCACTGGCGGTGGCAGACGAAGCCGAGCGCCTGAGCTTTGCCGCGCTAGACGCGGCCAGCGATGCGCTGGCCGCACGGCTGCGCGCCGCCGGCGTGGGCGCCGAGACGCGCGTGGGCGTGCATGCGCCACGCTCGGCCGCGCTGGCCGTGGGCCTGCTGGGCGTGCTCAAGGCCGGTGGCGTATACGTGCCGCTGGACCCGGCGCTGCCGGCCGAACGCCTGGCCTACGTGCTGCGCGACAGCCAGGCGCGCTGCGTGGTGAGTGCCGAGGCACTGGCGTGGGACGCCGGCGTGCCGGTGCTGGAGATCGAGCTCGATGCGCGCGCAACGGCGCCGGTACCGGCGCAGGAGGCGCACCGCGGCCAGGCCGCCTATCTGATCTACACCTCCGGCTCGACCGGCCAGCCCAAGGGCGTGGTGGTGAGCCATGGCGCGCTCGCCAATTACGTCGACGGCGCGCTCGCGCGCATGGACCTGCCGGAAGCGGCCCGTAACCTGGCGATGGTCTCGACCGTGGCGGCCGACCTGGGTCACACAATGCTGTTCGGCGCGCTGTGCTCCGGCCGTGCGCTGCACATGATCTCGGCCAACCGCGCCTTCGATCCGGATCAGTTCGCGCAGATCATGCGCGATGAGCGCATCGACGTGCTCAAGATCGTGCCCAGCCATCTGCAGGCGCTGCTGAGCGCCGCCGACCCGGCAGGCGCGCTGCCGGCGCACCGGCTGGTGCTGGGCGGCGAGGCCACGCGCTGGCCGCTGCTCGATCGCATCGCCGAGCTGAACCCCGCCACGCGGGTGATGAACCACTATGGCCCGACCGAGACCACGGTGGGTGTGCTGACCCAGGAGGCCAAAGCGGCCGATCGGAGCGCGCCGACCTTGCCGGTGGGCGCGCCGCTGCCGGGCACAGCCGCCTACGTGCTGGACGCGTGGCTGCAACCCGTGCCCGCTGGCGCGATCGGCGAGCTCTACATCGGTGGCGCCGCGCTCGCGCGGGGCTATCAGGGCCGATCGGCGCAGACGGCCGAGCGCTTCGTGGCCGATCCGTTCACGCCGGGCGGGCGGCTGTACCGCACGGGGGACCGAGTGCGTCGCTTGGCCGATGGCAGCCTCGTGTTCCTGGGCCGTGGCGACGATCAGGTCAAGGTGCGTGGCTATCGAGTGGAGCTCTCCGAGGTGGCGCAGACGCTGCGCAGCTTGCCGCACGTCGCGCAAGCCGAGGTCATCGCTCGCGAAGAAGAAGAGGGCCGTACCCAGCTCTACGCCTACGTGGTGCCGCAGAGCGGGACCGCCCTCGACACGGCCGCGTTGCGCGCGCAACTGGCCGAGCGCCTGCCCGACTACATGGTGCCCAACGCCATCGTGGCGCTGGAGGCGCTGCCGCTCACTGCCAACGGCAAGCTCGACCGCAAGGCGCTACCCGCGCCGCAGGCCGGGGCACAGCCCGCGGGCGAGGCCTTCGAGGTGCCGCAGGGCGAGGCGGAGGTGGCGCTGGCCGAGGTGTGGGCGCAGACGCTGCGCCTGGAGCGCGTGGGCCGGCACGACAACTTCTTCGAACTGGGCGGGGACTCGATCCTGGCCCTGCAGATCATCGCGCGCTCGCGCAAACGAGGCTGGAAATTGATGCCCAGGCAGTTGATGGAGTTGCAGACGGTGGCGGCGGTCGCCGCGGTGGCCGAGCCGATCGCGGGGTCGGCGGCCAACACCGCGGCAGCAGGGGCCTCGCAACCTGCGGCCCGAGGCCCGTTCGGCCTCACGCCGGTGCAGCAATGGTTCTTCGAACAGTCGTTCGCCGAGCCCTGGCACTGGAATCAATCCGTGCTGCTCACGGCCACCGAAGTGGTGGATCCGGCGAGGTTGCAGCAGGCGGTGCAGGCCGTGGTGTCGCACCACGAGGCCCTGCGGCTGCGCTTCACACAGGTGGAGGGACAGTGGCGCCAGGAGCCGGGCGCGGACGATGCAAGCGCCGTGTTCGAGCGCATCGACCTGGCGGGCAGCACCGGCTCGGCCGCGCTGCGCGAGGCGGCAGACGCGGCGCAACGGGGGCTGGGGCCTGACCGGGCCTTCAAGGCGGTGTGGTTCCAGATGGGCAAGGGCAAGGCCGGCAAGCTGTTGCTGATGGCGCACCATCTCGTGGTGGACGGCGTGTCGTGGCGGATCCTGCTCGATGATTTGCAGACGGCCTATCGCCAGCTGCGCGACGGGAAAGCGTTGGAACTGGCTCCTGTGCCGACCTCGTGGCGGACGTGGCAGGGCGCGCTCGAGCGTCGTGCCGCGGAGCTGGCGCCCGAACTGCCGTACTGGCGCAGTGTGGTGAACACCGACGAGCCCAGCCTGCCCGGCAACGCGCAGGGCGCCAACCGGGAGGGTGATAGCCGCAGCATCGCGCTTACCCTCGACGAGGATCGTACCGAGCAACTGCTTGTCGACGTGCCGCAGGCCTATCGCACGCAGATCAACGACATCCTGTTGACCGCGCTGGCGCGCACGCTTTGCGCCTGGGATGAGCGTGACAGCGTGCTGGTCGAGCTCGAAGGCCATGGCCGCGAAGAGATCGCGCCGGAGCTGGACCTGTCGCGTACGGTGGGCTGGTTCACCGCGTTGTACCCGGTGCGCCTCGCCCCGGGCGGCGCGGATCCGGGCGCCAGCATCAAGGCGATCAAGGAGCAGTTGCGCGCCGTACCGGGCAAGGGCCTCGGCTATGGTCTGCTGCGCCACCTGAACGCCGCCGGCAAGGTGCTTGGCGAGGGCGCCTATCCGCAAGTCACCTTCAACTATCTGGGCCAGTTCGACCAGGCGCTGGAGGCGGATTCGGGCTGGCGCCTGGCGCGCGAGAGCACCGGGCAGGAGCGGGCGCCGGACAGTGCGCGCCGCACCTGGCTCACCGTCAACGCGCACATGCTGCGTGGCGCGCTGCACATCGCGTTCAGCTACAGCCCGGAGATCCATGACGAAGACGTCATCCAGGATCTCGCCGACCGCTATCTGGAGGAGCTCGAAGCGCTGATCGAGCACTGCGCGGACGGCGCGGTGGGCGTGACGCCCTCGGATTTCCCGCTGGCGGCGCTCACGCAGGAGAAGCTCGACGACCTGGGCGTGCCCACGGGCAACATCGAAGACGTGTACCCGCTCGCGCCGATGCAGCAGGGCCTGTTGCTGCATACCCTGGTCAATCCGGGATCGGGCATGTATTTGATGCAGGACCGCTACCGCTTCGACTCGGCGGTGGATCACGAGGCCTTCGAGCGCGCATGGCAGCGAGTGGTGGATCGCTACGAAATCCTGCGTACGGGCTTTGTCTGGCGCTCGGAAGAATCGCCGCTGCAGGTCGTGCGGCGCGAGGTGCCATCCGTGGTGGAATACGCCGACTGGCGCGGACTGCCGCCCGAAGAGCAGGAGGCGCGCCTGCGCGCGTCGCTGGGCGACGAGCTCTCGAGTGGCTTCGCCATGGATCGTCCGGCGCTCATGCGGGTGCGGCTGATCCAGATCGCGGACGCGAGCTACTACGTGGTCCAGAGCTTCCATCACATCCTGATGGACGCCTGGTGCCGGTCGCTCTTGCTGCGCGACTTCTTCGCCTATTACGAGGCCGAGCGCGGCGGGCCCCCGCCCAACCTGGCGAGCCCGCGGCCCTACCGTGACTTCATCGCATGGCTGCAGACGCAGGATGAAGCCAAGTCGCGGCAGTATTGGCGCGACAGCCTGGCCGGCTTCGACACGGCCACGCTCTTGCCGTACATGAAGCGGCGGGCCGGGGTGCCCGAGGTGGCAACGGTGGGCGACGCCTACTCGGTGCTGCCCGAGGATACGGTCGCTGCCTTGCAACGCTACGCCCAGCGCCAGCAGGTGACGGTGAATACGATCACGCAAGCCGCGTGGGCCGTGCTGCTGGGTCGTCTCGCGCAGGCCCCGGAAGTGCTGTTCGGCGTGACCGTGGCGGGGCGGCCCGTGGAGTTGGCCGGGATCCAGGAAACCGTCGGTCTTTTCATCAATACGATCCCGCTGCGTGTAGGCCTGCCGCTGCCCGATACCTCTGTCGCCTCGTGGTTGCAGGAACTGATGGCGCTCAATCTGGAGATGCGGCAGCACGAGCATCTGCCGTTGGTGGATATCCAGGCGCTCTCGGAGGTGCCGCGCGGGCGCAGCCTGTTCGACAGCATTTTCGTGTTCGAAAACGCGCCGGTGGACGACACGCTCACGAGCAAGGCGGTGGGCTTCTCGATCGCGGCCGAGGGCGGCCGCACGCATACCAACTATCCGCTCACGATGGTGGTGGTGCCCGGGCGCACCATGACGCTGCAACTGTCGTACGACGCGTGGCTGTTCGACGCGATCGACGCCGAACGCCTGCTGGCGGGCTTCCGCCAGGTGTTGCTGCAGATCATCGCCGGCCCCGACACCCGGCTGCATCAGCTGAGCCCCTTGCTCGATGAGGATCGCGCGCAGCTGCGATCGCTGGCGGCGGGTCCGGCGCAACCGGTAGGCGGCAACGCCGGCTATGCCGCGCTGTTCGATGCGCAGGTGCAACGGCACGGCTCGCGCGTGGCGGCGCGTTGCGATGGCCGCACGCTGCGCTACGCCGAGCTGGGCCGGCTATCCACCCGGCTGGGCGTGGCCTTGACCGAGCAGGGCGTGAGTCCGGGCGATATCGTCGCGCTCTATGCCGAACGGGGCCTGGATCTGCTGACGCTGATTCTGGGCACCTTCCGCGCCGGTGGAGCCTATTTGGCGCTCGACCGGCGGCATCCGCAGCAACGGCTCGCCAGCATGCTGTCGGCCAGCGGGGCGGCCGTGGTCGTGGCACCGGCGGCGGCCGTGGCGGATCTGGAGGGCGTGCTCTCCATCATGGCGCGCCCGCCCACGCTTCTGGTCTACGAGCATCTGATTGCCTCGGCCCGCACGGACCAGGCCGCGCCATTGCCGTCGCGGGCCGACCAGGCGGCATACGTGATCTACACCTCGGGTTCGACGGGCGAGCCCAAGGGCGTGGTGGTCACGCAGCAGGGCATGCTGAACAACCAGCTGAGCAAGGTGCCGTTCCTGGGCTTGGGCCCCGACGACGTGATCGCGCAGACGGCGTCGGTGAGCTTCGACGTATCGGTGTGGCAACTGCTCGCGGGCCTGTTGTGCGGGGCCACGGTGGAAATCGTGCCCGACGAGGTGGCGCGCGATCCCCGCGCGCTGCTGGTGTGCGTGCGAGGCCAGGGCGTGACCGTGCTGCAGAGCGTGCCCTCGATGATCCAGGCCATGCTGGCCAACGACCCTGTGCCGCTGCCCAAGCTGCGCTGGCTGCTGCCGACCGGCGAAGCCTCCACGGCCGCCCTGGCGCGTGCGTGGTTCGAGCGCTACCCTTCGGTGCCGCTGGTCAACGCCTACGGTCCGGCGGAATGCGCCGACGACGTCGCGCTGCACCGGGTCGATGGCGCGGATGCGCTGGACGGCCATCTGCTGCCGATCGGACGGCCCACCGACAATACGCGCCTGTACGTGCTGGACGACAACCTCGAGCCGCTGCCGGCCGGGGTGGTCGGCGAGCTGTACGTGGCGGGCGTGGGCGTGGGCCGGGGCTACCTGGCGCGCTCGGGTCTGACGGCCGAACGCTTCGTGCCCGATGGCCTGTCCGGCGTGCCGGGTGCGCGGCTCTATCGAACGGGTGACCTGGCGCGCTGGCGTGCCGACGGCGCGCTCGAGTACCTGGGCCGCTCGGATCAGCAGGTGAAGATCCGTGGCCAGCGCCTGGAGCTGGGCGAGATCGAGGCACAACTGGTGCGCCACGAGGCAGTCGCGGCCGCCGTGGTCGCGGTGCATCAGGACACGCAGGGTGAGCGGCGTCTGGTGGCCTATGTGGTGCCGAAGGAGGCGGCGGTAGCTGCCGACGAAGGCGCGCAGGCGGCGTTGCGCGACACCTTGCGCGAACACCTGAAGGGCCGCCTGCCGGAATACATGGTTCCGTCGTTCTGGGTGTTCCTGCCGCAGCTGCCCCTGAACCCGAACGGCAAGGTCGACCGGCGCAAGCTGCCGGACCCGGATCCCGCGGCGTCGGGCCGTGCGCATGAGCCGCCGCGCGGCGATACGGAAACCACCGTCGCGCAGATATGGCAGGCCGTGCTGTCCGTGGCCCAAGTGGGGCGCAACGACAACTTCTTCGAGCTGGGCGGGCATTCGCTGATGGCGATCCAGCTGATGGAACGCCTGCGCCGCCACGGCTGGCCGATGCCGGCGCGGGCGATCTTCGAACATCCGGGGCTGGCCGATTTTGCCCGGGAGGTGCAACGGCAGAATGCCACCGCGCAGGCCGCGGGCGCGGCCGAGGTGCCGCCGAACGGTATCCCCGCCGGCTGCACGCGGATCGAGCCGGCGATGGTGACCCTGGTGAGCCTCGATGCGCCGCAGCTGCGTACCATCGAGGCCGCCATCCCGGGCGGCGCGGCCAATATCGAAGATATCTACCCGCTCGCGCCCCTGCAGGAGGGGATCCTGTTCCATCATCTGCTCGAGACGGCGCGCGATCCCTATCTGCTGCCGTATCTGATGGCGTTCGATGACAAGCACCGCCTGACGGACTTCATCGAGGCGCTGCAGGAGGTGATCGCTCGCCACGACTTGCTGCGCACGGCGATTCTGTGGGAAGGGCTGCCCGAGCCCGTGCAGGTGGTGCTGCGCGCTGCGCGCGTCACGCTGGAATGGATCACGCCACCGGAAGATGAGGCCGGTTCATTGGACGCTGCGGCCCACCTCAACGCCCTGGTGCACACGCCCGAGTACCGGATCGACGCGCGCCATGCGCCGATGATCCGGGCGCTGGCGCTGCACGATCCGGCGCAGGGCCGCTGGCTGCTGCAACTGCCGTGCCATCACCTGATCATGGATCACACCACGCTCGAACTCATCAGTGGTGAGGTGGCGGCTATCCTGCAAGGCAAGCGCGACACGCTGCCGGACCCCGTGCCGTTCCGTGCGTTCGTGGGCCAGGCGCGGCTGGGCGTACCCGTGGACGAGCATCGGCGTTTCTTCGCTCGCATGCTGGCCGACGTGGACGCCCCGACCGCGCCATTCGGCCGGATCGATGTGCAGGGCGATGGCGCCGACGCCATCGAATGGATTGCACCGGTCGACCCCGGTCTGAGCCTGGCGCTGCGTTCCCTGGCGCGCCGTCATGGGGTCAGCCCGTCGGCGGTGTTCCACCTGGCGTGGGCACAGGTACTGGCGCTGACCACGGGCCGTGACGACGTGGTCTTCGGCACCTTGCTGTTCGGCCGCATGCGCGGTGGTGCCGATGTGGAGCGCGCCGTGGGCATGTTCATCAACACCTTGCCGATCCGGCTGCGCCTGCATGGCGAGACGCTCGCCACGGCGCTGAAGCAGGCGCAGGGCGCGTTGATGGACCTGCTCGGCCATGAGCACGCCACCTTGCAACTGGCCCTGCGCGAAAGCGGCGTACCGGCGGGCACGCCGCTGTTCTCCACACTGCTCAATTATCGCTACAGCGCGTCCGGCGAAGAACAGGCGTCCGGTTGGGACGGCGTGCGTACGATCGGCGGCCGCGAGCGGACCAACTACCCGCTTACCCTGTCGGTGGACGACCTGGGCGAGGGCTTCCGCCTGGTGGTGCTGGCCGCGCCCGGGATCGATGCCGCGCGAGTGGGGGACTACGTGCAGTCGGCGTTGAACGGGCTGTTGCGCGCGAACGCCGACACGCCGGTCCAGGAAGGGATCGACGGCACACGCAGCTACTGGCAGCATCTGCTCGCGCAGGCGGATGATCCTGCCTATGTGGTGGCGGGCGCCAGCGGATCGACCGCCGCCGCCGGGCGGGCGGATGCGCAAACCGCTGTCATGCCCGTGCGCCTGGACGACGCCGAACAGGCCGCGCTCGCGGTTCTGGCGCGGCGCCTGGCGATCACGCCCGACACGCTCGTGCAGGGAGCGTGGGGGCTCTGGCTGGCGGTGCAGAGCCATCAGCCGCGGGCGGTGTTCGGCTCGGTGAGGACGGCCAGCGGCGAGCCGCTGCCGGTCTGCGTACCTATCGTCGCGGCGCAGCGCGTCGACGCATGGCTGCAGGGCCTGCAGGCACAGACGGATGCGACGCGCGCTCATGCGCATGCGCCTCTGCATGCCATCCAGCATTGGGCGGGAGACGCCGCCAGGCCGCTCTTCGATACGATCGTGCGCTGCGAGGATGCTGCGCTGGTGAATAGCGATACCGCTGTGGGCGGGACGGTTCAGTGCCCGGATGTCACGCGCTATCCGCTGGTGCTGCACGTGGCCACGCAAGCCGATTCTGCCGGCACGCCGGGCCTGATGCTGGCCTACGATACCGGCCGGGTCGACCCGGCACAGGCGACCGCGTACGCGGCACGCTTGCGCGGCCTGTTGCGCATCCTGTGCGCCCATCCCGAGCGCAGTGTGGGCGAGCTGCCGCTCCTGGATGCCGATGAGGTCCAGGCGCCGGCATCGTGGGAGGTGGCATCGCACCCTGACGCCGCGGCACAGCCCTTGCCGCGGCAGGTGCAGGCGATGGCGCAAGCCCGGCCGGACGCGCCCGCGGTGTCCGACGTGACGGGATCGTTGACGTATGCACAGCTCGATGCCGAATCGAGTCGCCTGGCCCATCTTCTGCGCCAGCGCGGTGTCGCGCCGGGCCATCATGTCGCGATCGCGATGGCGCGTGGCGCGCGCATGGTGATGGCCTTGCTGGCCGTGCTCAAGGCCGGGGCGGCCTACGTGCCGGTCGACCCGGACTACCCGGCGCAGCGGGTGCGCGACACGCTGGAGGACTGCGGCGCGATCCTGCTGCTCACGGATGGGGCCGTGGCCGGCCGCCTGCCGTCCGTGCCGGATCTGCCCGTCCTGGAGATCGACCACCTGGACCTGGCCGGCATGCCGGCCTCGGCGCCGGTGGTGCCCCTGCACAAGCAAGACCTGGCCTATCTGATCTACACCTCAGGATCCACCGGGCGGCCCAAAGGCGTGATGATCTCGCACGGCGCGCTCGCGAATTTCCTCACGGCGATGCGGCGGATCACGGGGCTTGGGCCGGACGATGTGCTGGTCGCGGCGACCTCGCTGTCCTTCGATATCGCGGCCCTCGAACTCTATCTGCCCCTGGTCACGGGCGGGCACTGCGTGATGGCGAACGAGGCCACGGCACGTGACGGCGCGGCGCTCGCAGCGTTGCTGCACGATGCCGGGGCGACGGCGTTCCAGGCCACGCCGGCGGGGTGGCGCGCGCTGCTCGCGGGGGGCTGGCAACCGCAGGTGGGCGGGGCCGAGGCGGGACGGCCCGCGTTCAAGGCCTATTGCGGCGGCGAGGCGCTGCCGCTGGATCTCTCGGCCGCCCTGCGGGAGCGCGGCCTCGCGCTCACCAACCTCTACGGGCCCACCGAGACCACGATCTGGTCGGCCGCGTCGCGGGTGGACGCGGGAACGCCCGCGCTCGGCGAACCGCTGGACGCTACGGCATTGCGAGTACTCGACGGTGCGCTACGGCCGGTCTGGCCCGGCGCCGTCGGCGAGTTGTACATCGGCGGAGCGGGCCTGGCGCGCGGTTACTGGCGCCGTGCCGGGTTGAGCGCCGAGCGCTTCGTGGCAGACCCGTTCTGCGCGGGCGGCCGTTTATATCGCACCGGTGACCTGGTGCGGCGCCGCGCCACCGGAGAGCTCGACTATCTCGGCCGAGCGGACCAGCAGCTCAAGGTACGAGGCTTTCGCATCGAGGCGGGCGAGGTGGAGGCCGCGCTCGCGGCGCTGCCCGGCGTGGCCGAGTCGGTCGTCGTGGCGCGCGGGGAGGGCGGCGCCCAACGCTTGATCGGGTATGTGGTGGCCACGCCGGGCGCGGCATTGGATGCGCGTGAGCTGCGGCAGCGTCTGGCCGATGCTTTGCCGGCGCAGATGGTGCCGGGCGTGGTGGTCGTGCTGCCCCGCCTGCCGCTGACGCCCAACGGCAAGATCGACCGCAAGGCGCTGCCGGAACCGCTGCCCCCCGCGCCGCGCGACGAGCTCGACGCGCCGCAAGGCGCGCGTGAAAACGAGCTGGCCGCCCTCTGGCGCGAGGTGCTCGGGGTGGCGCAGATCGGCCGGCACGACAACTTCTTCGAGCTGGGTGGCCATTCGCTGGCGGCGATGCGGGTGCTGGCATTGGCCCGCGAGCGGCTGGGCGCGGATGCGGGCCTGTCGCTGCAGGATCTGATGCATACGCCGACGCTGGCCGAGCTGGCGGCACGCACACGCTCGCCGCTGGTGACGTTGAACCGGCCGGTCCCGGGCGGGGCGCTCTACGTGGTGCACGCCGCGATGGGTACGGTGATGGACTACCTGCCCCTGGCGCAGGCGCTCAACGGACGCGTTACCGTCAAGGGCCTGGTTTGCCGCACGCTGCGGGATGTCAGGCATCAGGACGCGAGCCTGGCGCAGATCGCCGACGACTATACGGCGATCATTCAGGCGGACCAGCCGCAGGGCCCGTACCGGCTGGCCGGGTGGTCGCTGGGCGGCGCGCTGGCCGGCCTCGTCGCGGCTCGGCTGGAAGGCCGTGGCGAGGTGGTCGAATGGTTGGGCCTGCTCGATCCGGCGGTGCCGGGTGTCGACGTGATCGCGCAAGCGTCGTGGACGGAAGCCTTCAATGACGCCCTCGGCCTGCTGTATGCCGGCGCGCCTCGCATCGGCGTGCTGCCCGAGGAGTCGGGTGACGCGGATCGGGACGAGGCGGCGGTGCGTGTGGCACTCGGCCGGGTGCGTGAGCAGCTGGGCATGCCCGCCGGCCGTTACGCCGGCGCGGGTCCGGACGAGATCGCACGCATGTTCATCGCAGGACGCGCACTGGGACGGGCCGCCGCCGTCACGGAAACCCTCCCGAGCCGGCTGTCGGCACCCGTGCATTGCTGGTGGGTGAGTGACCGGCCCGAGGCCGACCGCGCGGCCCTGCGCGCGCAGATGGCCGCATGCGCGTTGCAAGAGTACGAAGCCGATGTGCCGCACGCCGACATTCCACGGGCGCCTGGCGTGATCGCGGCACTCGGCGTCGCGCTGTCCACGGTGCCCGGCCACGCAATGAAACAGGAGGAGAGCACGGCCTGATCCGGGCCGATGCGCCCGCGCCTGCGCGGAAAGCAGAATGTTTTGCCGGCCGGGCGCGGTAGGGCCCGTGCCGGCGAAGCACGCCGCTCAGCCGCGCGCCGCGCGACGGTCGGCCAGCGCGCGCGACTGGTGCTTCTTCCACCAGATCACCACGCCTGTCACGCTCAGCAATGCGACCACCAGACCCAGAATACAGACGACGATGCGGCCGAATAGCCCGCCGACCTGGCCGCTGTGCAGGGGAAACTGCAGTTGCGTGAACACGTCCGCCGCGGTGCCCTCGCCGGGCACCGTGCGCCCGACAAGCTCGCCGCTGTGGGCGTCGTAATACAGGATGGGCGTACCCAATCCCGTGCCGCGATCGTGGTGCGATGGCCAGAGCAGTGCCAGGTACAGCCCGATGTCGTTGAAGTGGCTGATACCGCTCACGCGCTCGGGCCAGCCTTGCGCCTGGGCGTAGGCATTCGCGCGGCTGCGGATGACATCGAAGCCGACGACGCGCGCGGGATCGCGCGCTTCTGCCGGTGTCTGCGCCTGCGGAAAGGGCGTGAGCGTAGACACCGCCGTGAGAAGCGGGCGAAACAGCTCCTGGCGCAGATTCAGATAGGCGCTGCTCAAGGCCAGCAGGATGAGCGCGATCCAGAGCCACAGGCCAAAGGCGCGATGCAGGTCCAGATTGAGCCGATAGGCACCGCCGCCACGCTTGATCAGCCAGGCCGGCTTCCATTTGGCCAGGCGCGGCGCGCTGCGCGGCAGCGTCAGATAAAAGCCGACAACACTGTCGACCAGCCAGATCAGTGCGATGCCGCCCATGAACCACCAACCCCACAGGCCCGGCAAATAAAGGCTGTGATGGATCTGCAACATGAACGGCACGAAGGTTTCGGCCTGCAGGCAACAGCCCTGGCGCGAGCGCTTGCCCTGCACCTCGCCTGTCCCCGGATCCACGAAGATGTGGTCATAGCCGAGCGGCGGATGGCCGGGCCGGGCATACACATACGCCTGCGCGGTGTGGCCGGCCACGCCGTCGTAGCTCAGGTACTCGATCTGCAGCGCAGGATCGGAGGCCTCGATGCGGGCGGCCAGCGCGTCGTAGCCCAGTGCGGGGAGGGTAGAGCGCGCCTGGTAGAACTTGGGATTGAGCCACGCATCGATATCGTGGCCGAAAGCGAGAATGCTGCCGGTCAGCCCGGCCACCGTCAGAAAGACAGCGGTGAGCAGACCGGCGTAGCGATGCACCCAGACCCACGTCTGGCGCTCGGCGAGGCGCCGAAGCCGAGTGGGCACTGCCTCGATCATCAGAAGTCGATGCTGGCCGACAACATGTAGGTACGAGGCGCGGCACTATTCAGATACTGATAGCCCGGCGACGAATCCCAGTAGCGGCGGTTGAACACGTTCTCGACCGTGGCGCGGAACACGACCGGGTGGGCCGCGATCTTGGTGGCGTAGCGCGCGCCCACGTCAAAGCGGGTCCACGACGGCACCGTCGCCGTGTTGGCGGCGTCGAACGGGATCGACGAGGTGTAGATCATGCGGGCGGTGGCGGTCAGGCCGGGAACCTGCGCGATGTCGTACTCGGCGCCCAGCTTGACCGACCACTTCGGCACGACGCCGGCGCGGTTTCCGTCGAACTCGCCATTGGCGGTCTTGGTCAGGATAGCCTGCGTCCACGACACGCCGCCCAGGATGCGCAGCCCGCGAGCGGCCTCACCGAAGGTGGAGAGCTCCACACCGCGATTGCGTTGTTCACCCGCCAGGCGGTAGTAGTTGTCGCTATCCACATAGCCGCTCGGGCGCTTGATCTCGAACGTGCTCAGCGTGGTGGAGAACGTGCCCCAATCCATCTTCGCGCCCAGTTCCCACTGCTTGGAGACGAAGGGATCGAACACCTCGCCTGCGTTCACGGCGCGATCGGGCGCCACTTGCCCTTGTTGCAGCGCCTCGACGTAGTTGGCGTAGAGCGAGAGATTCTCGACGGGCTTGATCACCAGGCCGACGGCAGGCGTGTTCTTGCTGCGCTGGTAATTCGACTGCCAGGCGCCCGTCGTGCGGTTATAGGCATTGACGTCGATCTTCTGGTGACGCAGGCCCAGCGTAAGCAATACGCGCTCGTCCATCATGGACAAGGTATCGGTGATCGCGTAGCTGCGCAGCGTCATGTCCGAATTGCGCACACGAGGGCCGTCCAGATCAGGGTCGTGCGGATTGGGCAGATCCGCGGGATCGTACAGATTGCTCTGTGCCATCCACGACGACGAGGGCACGTAGCCCGTGGTCTTGAGGTTGTAGTCCGTCACGGCCAGCACGGTCGTGTGCTTGATCGGACCGGTGTCAAAGCGCAGGCGCGTGTTGAGTTCGCCGCTGCGGGTCTTGTTGCGCTCGTTCAGGCCGAAGGCGTAGTAATCGATGTCGCCGTTCAGATCGCCGATCTCGCCCCACGGGCTATTGGCCTTGCGGGTGGTCTCGGCCATGCCGAACGCGCCGCCGATACTCCAGAAGCTCGTGAGATCGTACTCGGCGCGCACCATGCCGAAGGCGTAGTCGCGATCCTGATACGACCACGAGGGGTAAGGGTTGATGTCGCCGCGCGGCGCTTCGGGCACGTAAGGCGTGTACACGAAGTAGTTGTTGCGCGCGCCGTTGATCTTCTGGTTGCTGGCGCCGAAGTCGGCGCTGGCACGCAGGCGCTCGGCGCGGTAGTCCAGGCCCAACGTCACGTTGGATGCCTTCACTTTTTCGTGATCGACCGAGGTGTCGCCATCGCGGTGCGAGGCGTTGAGGCGGATGCCGAAGGCATTGTCCTGGCCGAAACGGCGGGAAATGTCGACGCTGGCGCCCAGGTTGCCGTCGCCGACGAAGCCGGTGCTCAGGCGGGTGAGCGGCGCGTCGTCGGCGCGCTTGGGCACCAGGTTGATGGCGCCGCCGGCGGTGCCGCGCGGCGAGCTGCCGTTGAGCAGTGTGCTGGGGCCCTTGAGCACCTCGACGCGCTCGATGCCTTCGAGCTGCACGCCTTCGGAGTTGGCGATGCCGTACAGACCATTGAAACCGATGTCGGCGCGGTTGACTTCGAAGCCGCGGATGAAGAAGTTGTCGAAGAACCACGGGCCGCCGGCTGCCACGCCCGGATCGTTGTCCAGGACGTCGGCCAGCGTCGTGGCCTGCTGGTTCTGGATCAGTTCGGAGGTGTAGGAGGTCACGCTGAAAGGCGTGCTCATCATGTCAACGTTACCCAACATGCCCAGACGCGCGCCGCGGGCCACCTGGCCGCCCGCATAGACCGGCGGCATGTCGTCCGGCTTGACGGCGGTGTTGCCGGTCACCGTAACGGTGGGCAACTGCTGCACGGCCGTGTTGCCGCTGGCGCTCTGCGCGAGCGCGGCGGGCGCCCAGGCGGCCGGCACGCCGAGGGCGGCGGACAAGGCAAGCACGAGCTTGCGTTGGCGAGTGGGGAATGACATGAAGTGCTCCGATGTTATGTAGGGAAAACCGACTGTTTGGAGAAAGAATCTCGGGAAAACCGTCAATCGCACTCGCTGGCAGGACCGTCCGAAAGCCCGGTCCATGATCCCCCAGGCAAGCGCAACCCCCGGTGCCGCGGCGACGCGGCGCAAGGGGTTTCCATGCATAAACGAGCAACCTTGTTTGTTCTTCTTTCCGTCAGCAGCGCCTGGACCGAGCGCGGGTACGGCACTGTCCCCGGCGGGGCAGCGCGCCTCACGGCAGGGCCGCGTACGGATTGCTTGCACTCGCAACAAAACGCAATTTTGCGTATCGCGACGCAGTATCAACTAAGAATGAATATCAATCAATAGGGGTGAATTCGGGTGTTGGATGCGCGCAAATGTCCGAGTCGAACCTGCGCCGCACGAGCGGTACTCGACCTCGTCGTCGCCATGGCATGCCCCCGAGCCGGGCGGTCCGAGCCACGCAACGAAGCCCGCACTCGGGGCGGCATCGCGTGTTCTCGTCCCATCCGGCGCCGCGGCGCGACACCCGCCACCCGCGGTTATCACTCTGCCGTTTCTCCCAGCGCCGCATCCAGGATCGCGACGACGCGATCGATTTCCTCGGCCGTGATGATGAGCGGTGGCAGCAGGCGCAGCACGCTCGAATGGCGTCCGCCCAACTCGAGGATCAGCCCGCGCCGCAGGCAGGCCTGTTGCACGCGCGAGGCGGTGTCGCGCGCGGCGGCCCGGTGGCCCAGCGCGTTGGGCGACACCGCCGGATCGATCAGCTCGATGCCGGCCATGAGGCCGCGGCCGCGCACATCGCCGATCACGGGGTGCCGCAGTTGCAGCTCGCGCAGTTGATCGCGCAGAGGCCGGCCCACGGTGGCCGCGTGCTCGACGAGACCCTCGGCCTGGATGTGACGCAGGGTGGCGGTACCGGCCGCCATCGCGAGCTGATTGCCGCGGAACGTGCCGGCATGCGCGCCGGGCTGCCAGAGATCGAGGTCGCCCTTGTAGACGACGACCGACAAGGGCAGGCCGCCGCCGATGGCTTTGGAAAGCACCAGCACGTCGGGCACGATGCCGGCGTGCTCGAACGCGAACATGCGGCCGGTACGGCCGAAACCCGTCTGGACCTCGTCCACGATGAACGGCACGCCGTGTTGTTCGGTCAGGCGGCGCACGCCACGCACCCAGTCGTCGGCCGCCGGGATCACGCCGCCTTCGCCCTGGATCAGTTCGGCGATGAGTGCCGCCGGGGCGGGCACGCCGCCTTCGGGATCGCTCAGGACGGTATCGACCAGGTTGAGGCTGTGCGAGACCGTGGTCGCGGCGTCGGCGCCGAAGGGGCTGCGGTACTCGTAGGGATACGGCAGGAACTGGACGCCTGCGTTGTTGCCGCCCACGGCCGTTTTCGCGCCCAGGCTGCCCATCATATCCAGCGTGCTCTGGGTCATGCCGTGATAGGCGCCCTGAAATGCCAGCACCATGCGCCGGCCCGTGGCAATACGCGCGAGCTTGACCGCGGCTTCGACCGCGTCGGCGCCGGTCGGGCCGCAAAACTGGATGCGGGCATTGCCGGCCAGTCCTTCGGGCAGGAGCCCATACACCGTGTCGACGAAGGCTTCTTTTACCGGCGTCGTCAGATCGAGGGTGTGCAGCGGCAGCCCGTCGGCCAGCACGGCCTGGATCGCGTCGATGACCACCGGATGATTGTGGCCCAGGGCCAACGTGCCGGCGCCCGCCAGGCAGTCGATGAAGATGCGGCCGTCGACGTCTTCCACGTACACCCCGTAGGCACGACGCAGGGCCAGGGGCAGCCGGCGCGGATAGCTGCGCGCGTTCGACTCGCGGGCGCTCTGCTGCTCGAGCAGGGCGTTGGATTGCAGCGTGTAGGGTTTCAGGAGCGGATCTTGGCCGCGGGGCCAGGGCAGGCGAGGGGTGGACGACGCGGACGCGGGCGGTGCGGATAGACCGATGGCAGACATGGCGGTACTCCCGAGGGAACATCGAATCGGATGGGCAGGCAGGCCGCTGCCCCAGGCATGGCCGCAAGGCAAAGATCGCCGCGGCGCGAGGACGTTCGGTAAGCTAGACGGCGTGCGCCCGGGTTTGTTTAGGCGCGATGGCATGATGCGAGCGCCTAAACATCCGTGCGGCTCGGGCGTCTACCGAAGAGACGCCCGCCGTTTCCCTTGACGATCGACGCAGGAACCCGATGAAGCATTCGAACTGGCGTGCGGCCGCAGCGCCGATGACCCTCGCCGCGATCGCGGTACTGTCCGCGGCGCCGGCCTGCGCCGACGAATCCGTGACCTTGCGGCGGCTGGCCGATGGCACCCCCCATATTCAGGCGGCCGACATGCGTGGTGCCGGGTTGGGCGTAGGCTACGCGCAAGCCGAGGACGCGCTCTGTACCCTTGCCGATGCCTATCTGACCTTCGCCGGTGGGCGTTCGCTGGCCTTCGGCCCCCAAGGCAAGCCCGACTACAACGCCACCTACACCGGCGGCACCAATCTCGAGCTCGACGTCTTCTTCCGCGCCTTTCTGGACGAGCCCGCGCTCGCCCGTTTCAAGGCCGCGCAGCTCACCGAACTCAAGGAGATGGCCGAGGGCTTTGCGGTCGGGTACAACCGCTACCTGGCCGAGGCGCGAGCGCGTCCCGCCGCGGCCGGCGAGCCGGCCTGCCTGCGCAAGGAGTGGGTGCGCCCGATCACGGCGGACGATGTCTTTCGGCGTATCCAGGCGCCCGCGCTGGCGGGCGGCTACGCGCGCTTCATTCCGGAGATCGTGCGCGCCGCGCCGCCTGGGCCGAAGCGGTCGGCGCAGGCCGCAGAGCCCCTGGCACCCATTGCGGATGCCTGGCATGTGGGCGGCGTAGCGGGCCTGGGCAGCAATGTGCTGGCGTTCGGCGCGGGCGAGGGCAACGCCCGTGCCCCGGTGCTGTTCGGTAATCCGCACTGGTTCTGGGGCGGCCCCGACCGCTTCTATCAGATGCACCTGACCGTCGACGGCAAGCTCGATGTCGCGGGTGTGGGCTTCGTGGGCGTGCCGCTGCCGATGATCGGCTACACGGACAAGGTGGCGTGGTCGCACACGGTGTCGGCCGCGCGGCGTTTCGGGCTGTTCGCCCTGCAACTCGATCCCGCGGATCCGCTGCGCTACCTCGTCGATGGCCAGGCGCGGCCGATCCGCGCGCAGGTGATCGAGGTACCGGTGCGCAGCGCGGATGGCAAGACGAGCACGGTGCGACGGACGGTATATCGCAGCGAGTATGGCCCGATCGTCGACCTGAGCGCGCGCGCCCAGCCGCTCGGCTGGACGGCCAAGGGCGCCGTCGCGCTGCGCGACATCAACGAGACCAACGATCGCATCTTCTCCACCTATCTCGCGTGGGCGCAGGCGCGCTCGCTGGACGACTTCGTGGCGATCACCCGGCGCGAGCTCGCGATGCCGTGGGTGAACACGGCGGCCATCGGCCGCGATGATCCGCGTGCCTGGTACGGCGACGTGGGCGCGGTCCCGAACGCCCCGGACGCGCTGCGGCGGCTTTGCGCCACGCCCTTTACCCCGATGGTCGCCCAGTGGGACCGGGCCATTCCGATGCTCGATGGCAGCCGGTCCGCGTGCAACTGGACGGTGGATGCCAGCACGCCGATCCCCGGGCAGATGCCCGCCGATCGCCTGCCGGCCCGGTTCCGCACGGATTATGTCGCCAACATGAACGACAGCTATTGGCTCGCCAGCCCGGCACAGCCTCTGGAGGGCTACGACGCCGTACTGGGTGGCGAGCGCCAGCGGCTCTCGCTGCGGGCGCGGCACGGCCACGCCATTGCGCGCGAGGCGCTGGCGCAGGCGGGGGGCGACACGCCCCGTCTGATCGCGTTTCTCGAGCGCGAGACGCTGGCCTCGCGCGACTATGCGGCACAGACCTTCAAGCCTGCGTTGTTGCATGCCGCCTGCGGCCAGCCCGATGCCAGCGTGAAACAAGCCTGCGGCGTACTCAACCGCTGGGCGGGCTCGGCGGGTGCCGATGATCGCGGCGCCTGGCTCTGGAGCGCCTTCTGGCAGGCCATGCAGGACAGCCCGGCCGCCAAGAGCGGCAAGTTGTATGGCAAGCCATTCGACCCCGCCCGGCCGCTGGACACACCCAATGCGATCCGGCCGCTGCCGGCACAGGCACGCGCGGCCCTGATGGCGGCCACGACGCGCCTCGCGTCGCAGGGCGTGGCGCTGGATGCGAGCGTGGGCGAGCGGCTGCGCGTCAACGCCGCAGCGGGTCCGATTGCACTCTACGGCGGCTGCGGCAGCGGCTATTTCACGATCGCGTGCCCGGCGGTGCCGGGCGGCGTGATGGACGGCCGTGCGCACGCCAACACCTATCTGCAGCTCGTGAGCTTCGGCAAGGACGGTGTCCAGGCGCGCACGCTCCTGGCCAGCGGCGAGCGCGAGACGGCCTGGCGCGGCGGCCTCGGCGCCGAGCCCATCCGGCGTTATGCCGAGAAACAATGGCAGCGCGCGCCCTGGACGCCCGAGGAGCTGAAAGCGGCCCAGGTGTCGGTGCGTACGCTGGCGCCCTGACGGGGCGTCGTTCCTGGCGCGTGCGCGGCGCTACACGGATGCATCGCGCCGCGCTAAACATCCGGCGCTCCCGAACGTCTAGTTCAGGGACACTCCCGCACGAGGGCTTTACATGCTTTCTTACCTGATCAAGCGCTCGCGCGGCCTGGTGGCGGCGGCGGCGGTCGCCAGCGTCCTGTCCGGACTGTGCTCGGTCTGGCTGGTCACGCTGATCAACACGGCCATCACGGCCGCGCCCGCCGAGCGCGGCGAGCTGGCCTGGCGCTTCGCCTTCGTGGTGGTGAGCGTGCTGGTATTCAGCATCACCGCCAACATCCTGTTCCAGGTGCTGCGCCAGAAAGCCGCGGGTGACCTGCGGGCCCGGGTGGCCGAGCGCGTCATGGACGCGCCTTTCCGCCATCTCGAGCGCCTGGGCGCGGGCAGCGTGCAGTCGGCGCTTGCGGATCATGCCACCCATGTCGCGCAGTTCTTCGTCAGCCTGCCGGGCGTGCTGACGAACGGCGTGATCGTGGTCGGCTGCATGGTGTACCTGGCGAGCCTCTCCTGGTATGTGTTCCTGGCGGGCGGAGTGGTGATCCTGTGCGGCTCGATCGGCTACTGCTACGCCTATGCCAAGGCGATCCATTACCTGCAGCGCGCTTCGGAGCAGCAGGACCGCCTGTTCGGGTACTTCCGCTCGCTGACCGACGGCGCCAAGGAGCTGCGGCAAAACCGCCGCAAGCGCGAGCGCTTCGCGGCCGATGTGCTGGGCGGTTCGATCAAGGAGGTCAGCCGCCAACGCCTGCTGGGCATGTCGATCTTCGAAGCGGCCGTTGGGTGGGGCAACTTCCTGGTGTACGCCTTCATCGGCCTGGTGCTTTTCGTGCTGGCGGCCGACGTGCCCAACCAGACCCGCGTCATCACCGGCTTCGCGCTGATCTTCGTCTATATGCTGTCGCCGCTGCAGGCGCTGCTCAACTCGCTGCCCGAGGCGAACGTGGCCCGCGTGGCCTCCAAGCGCATCGACGAGCTCACGCTGGGCATGGCCGCCAGCGAGACCCCGGCCACCGAGACCGCTCCCGCTTCATTCGCCCGGATTGATCTGCGCGGCGTCAAACATCGCTACTACCACGAGCAGAGCGACGAATTCTTCGAGCTGGGCCCGATCGACTTCACGCTGCTCCCCGGCGAGATCGTGTTCCTGGTGGGTGGCAACGGCAGCGGCAAGACCACGCTCGCCAAGCTGTTGGTCGGCCTGTATCCGCAGGACGGCGGCGAGCTGCTCCTCGACGGCCAGCCCGTGACCGACGCCACGCGCGACCGCTATCGCCAGCTCTTCTCCACCATATTCTCGGACTTCCATTTGTTCGATCAGTTGCTCGAGGCGCCCGGGCAGGGCAGTGACGATGCGGGCAACCGCTATCTCGAGCGCCTGCACCTGCACCACAAGGTCAAGCTGCGCGACGGGGCATTCAGCACCCGCGAGCTCTCGCAGGGGCAGCGCAAGCGCCTGGCGCTGGTGGCCACTTATCTCGAGGACCGGCCGATCGTGGTGTTCGACGAATGGGCGGCCGACCAGGACCCCGTGTTCAAGCGCGTGTTCTACCAAGAGGTGCTGCCCGAACTGCGCGCCCAGGGCAAGGCCGTGCTCGTGATCTCGCACGATGACCGCTACTTCGGTATGGGCGATCGGGTGGTACGCCTCGAAGAGGGCAAGATCCGCGCCGAAGACGTGTCGCCCTTGCGCGGCACCCACCGCGTGCGCGACAAGACACCCGCGGCCCCGGCTACGGTGCCCGAGGACGCCGTGGCGGCAGGTTCTCCGGCTTGAGCGGGCAACCGCCGCAGAAGCGCGGCTTGCGCAGCTTGTAGAAGAGGCAGCAGGCGCGGTGCACCTCGATCGACCGCGCCGGCTCGCTGGGCGTGGCCGGCAGGCGGACGATACGAGGCGGCTGGTAGAGCGGATTGTCGAACGCCGCACCATCGGGGGGCTGCCAGGCGGGCGTATCCAGCAGGGCCTGGCGATCCGACGCAGCGCGCTGTGCAAACTCGGGGTGCCGGGCAGCGGCATCCAATACCGCCTGTACGTGGCGCGCCACATTCACCCACGCAATGCGGGGCGACAGCTTTGCCACCGCGTGAAACGCCTCAACCATGGGCCCCAGGTGGGTGTGCACCAGCCCGTCATAGCGCTTTTGCGCGTCGTCGTCCGGCGCCGGTTCGCCCGGCTCGGTCACGTGCAGGCGCAACGGCTGGGCGCCGGCATCCAGCTCCAGCCACATCCGCGACGGATGGACGGGCAGCGCGTGCCGCAGCAAGGTCAGGGCGGCCATGGTGTAGGGCAGCACGATCCACATATAGCGCATGTGCCACATCGAGGCCGAGGCCCGGAGATCGCTGCCATAGGCCTCGAGATGGACATGATTGCGCGTCAGCACGTCATGTAATACGTTGGGGTCGCCCAGCAAGTGCGCCAGCGGCACGGCGCCGGGCGGCGGTTCACCCAGCACCAGCGTGCCGGCGCACTCGGTGAGCTGGCCCTGGAACAGGCGGTCCAGGCGGGCGAAGACCGGCGGCGCGCCGGGCGGCGATTCACCGGGCGACGGATCGCCGGGCGACGACTCGCCGGGCGACGGATCGCCGGGCGACGACTCGCCACACAGGGCGCCATGAGAGGGGGAAGGGAAGCTCAATCGCCGCTCACAGGCGAGAATGGGCGAGGCTCCCAGGCAAAGCCCAGGACGGGTTCAATGCGGATTCTCCGGCAGGCTGGCCGCGCCGCGGCAGGTTTCGGCCAGCGCCGGCTTGAGCAGTTGCCCCAGCAACCAGAGCCGGCGCGCATGCAAAAAGGCGTCGAAATGGCGCGGATCCTGGCTCAACCACGACACGAGCGCGGCGGGCAGCGGCCAATCGTTCCGATAGTTCGGACCGAGCCGGTTGAACACCCAGTCCCTGGCACAGGCGCTGATCGCGTCACCCGTGTCGTCGCACATACCGCTCTCCCTCACGAGGCTTCCAGCTTAATGACGGGAGAAGGCGGCAATTGTTTACATATGAAGAACCCTGATAGCCGGAGAGCGCTGCGTAAGAGGCGCCGCGCGGACGCTCGAGGCAGGGCGGCCCCGCAGCCTGCACGTGGTCTCGAGCCGCCACGGGAAGGCGAGACCCGTCCGGACGACCCCGCGCGGCGCGTGGCGGGCGCGTGCCGGATCGTGAGTCGCCGCGCGCACGTGCAGCAGAGTGCGGCCGGCGAGGGCCGTGCGCCTGCCCGTGTCGCCACATCGGCCACCACAAACGCATACACTGTCGGTCAACTCAGCCTTTTCGCGCTTTTTGCGACCGCCTTGCCGTGACCACCACTTCTTTTTCCTCTCTGCCGCTTCACTCCGCCTTGCTCGAAAACCTGCAGGGCCTGGGTTTCGAGCAGATGACCCCGATCCAGGCGCAGAGCCTGCCGCTCATCCTCGAAGGCCGCGATCTGATCGCGCAGGCCAAGACGGGCAGCGGCAAAACGGCGGCTTTCGGCCTGGGCGTGCTGCAGAAGCTCGACGTGAACCGGCTCACACCGCAGGCGCTGCTGGTATGCCCGACCCGTGAGCTCGCCGACCAGGTCGCGCAGGAGCTGCGGCGCCTGGCGCGCCTGATCCCCAACGTGAAGATCCTTACGCTGGTGGGCGGCGCGGCCGCGCGCCCGCAGGCGGAGTCGCTCGCACGCGGCGCGCATCTCGTCGTCGGTACGCCGGGCCGCATCCAGGACCACCTCGAGCGCGGCAGCCTCGACCTCGCCGGCATCACCACGCTGGTGCTCGACGAGGCCGATCGCATGGTCGACATGGGCTTTTACGACGACATCGTCGCCATTGCCTCGCATTGCCCGGTCAAGCGCCAGACGCTGCTGTTCTCGGCCACCTATCCCGACAATATCCGCAAGCTCAGCGCGCGATTTCTGCGCAACCCGGCCGAGGTCAAGGTCGAGGCGCAGCACGATGCCAGCCGCATCGAGCAGTACTTCTACGAGATTGCCGACGACGAGCGCCTGGGAGCGGTCGTCAAGCTGCTTGCGCACTTCCGCCCGGTTTCGACCCTGGCGTTCTGCAACACCAAGATCCGCAGCCACGACCTGGTCGAGCGTCTGCAGGCCGAGGGCATCAGCGCCCAGGCGCTCAACGGCGACCTGGAGCAGCGCGAACGCGACGAGATCCTGATCCAGTTCGCCAACCAGAGCTGCGCCGTGCTGGTGGCGACCGATGTGGCCGCGCGGGGTCTGGATATCCAGAACCTCGGCGCGGTGATCAACGTCGACGTCACCAAAGACACCGAAGTCCACGTGCATCGCATCGGCCGCAGCGGCCGCGGCGACCAGAAGGGCCTGGCGCTCAGCCTGTGCTCGCCCGAAGAAATGCGCTGGGCCAATCTGATCGAGCAGTATCAGGGTGCGCCGCTCAAGTGGGCCGACATCAATGCGCTGCGCCCCAAGTCCGACCGGCCGCTGCGCGCACCGATGATCACGCTCTGCATCCAGGGTGGCAAGAAAGACAAGCTGCGTCCCGGCGACCTGCTCGGTGCGCTCACGGGCGACGGCGGTCTGGTGTTCGAACAGGTGGGCAAGATCAACATTACCGAGTACAACGCCTACGTCGCGCTCGACCGCAAGATCGCCAAGCAGGCCTTCTCGCGCATCTCCAACGCCAGCATCAAGGGCAAGCGCTTCCGCATGCGCTTTCTCGAAGAGTTTTGACGCGTAGCGCCGAGTCATGACATCGCGTGCCGTGCGCTGCCTCGTCGTGCTTTGCGCCGTGCTCGCCGGCGGCACGGCCACGGCCGCCTCGAGCGTCTTCAATGCGCCTGCCGGTGGCGGGCAGGGAATGTGGCAGCGCAGCGTCGGTGGCAAGCAGTGGCTGCTCGCGCAGGCGCTCAAGCGCGAGCCGATCGACGTGGCCGAGGTGGCGCAAGCCTATGTGGCTCTCGGCACGGCGCAGCGTCATGGCGGCGATCCGGATGCCGCGATGGCGTCTTTCGAAAGTGCGCTCGCCTATCCGCCCGCCGCGATGTCCGATTCGGCGTACAAAGCAGCCAACAGCCAGCTGCTCGAGCTCTACCAGAGCAGCGACCGCTACGACGAGGCCCTCGCCCTGATCGAGCAGTATCAACCGCCCGCGGATATCGGCGCGCGTCTGAACACCGCGTCCTTGACCGACCGTCTCCTGTGGCAGCGCATCGAGGCCGATCGTGAGCAGGGCGCGAATACGCCGCCAGACTGGCTTGCCAAGCGCTGGGCATCGCTGCAAAAAAGCGCCTCGTCAGGACGGGCACGCGCACTCAGTGGCGCGGATGTCGGCGTGAATTGCATCCTGCCGATGGACCGTCGCGTGCCCCGAGGCATAGACGACGGCGGCACCGCTATCGTGCAACTGAACCTGAACCCGGGCCTGCTCGAGCAGCCGCCCAGGATCGCACGCTCGTCAGGCAATGCCGCGATCGACCGCTACGCCCTGGGCATGCACGACCGTATCCAGTGCGCGCCGGATCAAAAGCGCATGCAGGTGCAGCAGCCGGTGCGGATCGAGAACTGAAGACGCTGCCCGTTGCCGCCAGACGTGCACAGTGCGTCGAATGCCGCCACACGCCGAAAGCCCGGCCTCAGGGCACCGTCACATGCCGCACCCACACCGGTGCCAGCCAGCCCATCAGGATGCCGAGCACGATGGCCAGACCGTAGCCTTCGACGCCCGCGCCCAGCAGGGCGGCCACGAGCAGGCAGCCCAGGGTGGCGAAGCCGACTTGCCACCAGGCTGGGCGCCGAAAGCTGCGGGGTGAAATTTCCGGCGCGGCAATGCCGCCGAACAAAGCGCCCGCGAGCGCCATGCCGGCGACAAACAGCGGCGCGTTCGTGCCCGTCATGTAAAAACCGCTGAGCGCGAAAATGACGGCGAAGGCCGCCATGACGCCCGCGGCAAGCTTGAGTGAAGACATGCGATGTCGATCCGAATGGGTATTCGAGGGGCAGGGCGCCGGGCATCCGCCTCGCGCGTCAAACGCTCGTTCGAGGGCGCGGCCGGGGCGACGGGCGGCCCGTCAGGAGGTGCCCGCAGGCGGCGCCGGCGGGGTCAGCCCGCGCCCGGCGTGGCGCAGACGATGGCGATCTCTTCCGTCTGCGTGTCCTTGACCGTGGCGGGATACTTGAGCAGCGCGCCTTCCTTGGCATCGATCACTTCCCACTCCTGCAGGGTCACGGCCGGCGACGGCACGCGCGACACGCGGTAGTGGCCCGGCGCGACCTGCTTCATGCGGTACTCGCCGGGCAGCTCGCGCACCAGGCATTCGGCGGCATCCTTGGCGGGCACCACACCCTGGAAGGTGTAGATGCGCGAGGGTGCCGGCTGCTGGGTGGCGTGCGCCGCGCCGCACGCGGCCAGCAGGCCTGCCACCAGCAGGGTGCGCGGCCTCAGGACAGACGCAATGGCGGCAGCGAACGTGCCGGCCCGCGACACGCGCGCGGATATCCCATGCGGCTCATGCGCTCGGGCATTGGACAGCGTTTCGAGGGGCATCGCATTTCTCCGGGCGGTGTCGAATCGCTGCGTATGGTAGCCAAGGGCCCCGAGCGCACGTGCAAGAAAAAGAAACAGGCAGTTTGCTCGCGCAAACTGCCTGCCGTGGGCGCAACCGGAACGATCAGTACGTCTTGCCGGCGATCTCGTTGGACCAGCCCAGGTCCAGCCACTTCGCGTCCTGCGGGATCTGCTTCAGGTTGCCCAGATCGATCTGCGTTTGCAGCGCATCGGTGAGCGACTGTTGGGGCAGTGCGACGGACTCCGCGAACACGCCATCGTTGATCAGGCGCTGCACCGACGCACGCACCACGGCGGGGTCGAGGTTGGGGAAGAGCTTCAGGCCGCTTTTGACCGCTTCGTCGGGATTCTTGTGAATCGCCTTGAGGGCGCGGTCGATGCCGGAGACGAACTTGCGCGAGATGGCGGGATCGATGTCCTGACGAGTGGAAATGGCCGAGAACGTGTAGGGCCCGATCTCGCGCGAGAAGGCAGACACGACCTTATAGCCTTGCGCTTCGGCCTGCGAGGCGCCCGGTTCGTACAGCACGGCGCAATCGGCCTGGCCGGAGCTCAGCGGACCGACTTCGTTGCCCAGCGGCACTTCGAGCAGGTCCACGTCGCGTTTCGGGTCCAGGCCGGCGCTCTTGAGCAGCTTGATGAACGCCGAGGTGCTGGTGGTGGGCATGGCGCCCGTGGAGATCTTGGCGCCCTTCAGGCTCTTGAAGCCGTCGAACGCGAACGAGGATTTGCAGGTCAGCCACACGCCCAAGCGATTGAGCGTGCCGCCCACGACCTTGACCGGGGCGCCGCGGCCGAACGAGATCGCGGTCCATTCCGGGCCGTGCAGCGAAAAGTCGGCGCTCTTGGAAATGACGGCGGCCAGCGCGTTGGTCGACGAGGAGGCCACGTCGATCCGCACGTCCAGGCCTTCGTCCTTGAAGTAGCCATGCTCTTCGGCGAAGTACACCGGCAGATAGAACACCGACTTGAAGGCGGCGGAGACGACGGCTTTGTCGTTGGCCCAGGCGGAGGCGCTGAGCAGGCACGCGGCGGCGGCGGCCAGGCGCAGGGTGGTTTTGCGAGTCATGATGACGATCAGAGTTTGAAGTTGGTGGCGTAGGTCTGGTCTTTCCAGCGCAGCAGCCGCTTTTCGGCGATGTCCACGCCGGCGTAGAGCACGAAGCCCAGCGCCATCAGGGAGAAGATGCCGACCCAGACCGTATTGAGGTCATAGAGCGACGAGGCCACGAAAATCACATGGCCGAGGCCGTATTTCGAGGAAATGAATTCACCGACCACGGTGCCCACCAGCGCGAAGCCGATGTTGATGCGGAAGGTGCTGATGATGTAGGGCGTGGCCGACGGCACCACCACCTTGGTGAAGATCTGGCGCTTGGTCGCACCCAACGAGACGAGCATGCGCTGGATGTCGGGGTCGGCGTCCTTCGCGGCCTGGAAGGCGGCCAGCAGCGCCACGATGGCGGTGAGCGAGATCGAGAGCGCGACCTTGGAGATCACCCCCGTACCGAACCACAGGATCACGAGCGGCGCGAATGCGATCTTGGGCACGCTGTTGATCGCCACCAGAAAGGGTTCGACGACCTTGGCGCCATAGGGCGAGTACCAAAGCGCCAGGCCCGGAATCGTGCCGACGATGGTGCCGATCACGAAGCCCGCGGCCGAGGCCCACAGCGTGTAGTTGGCGTGCACCCAGAGCTCGCCGGACTGGATCATGCGCCAGCCCGCTTCGAACGTTCCGGCCGGCGAACCGAACAGAAAGCCGGAAACGGCGCCCTGCCGCACGGCGATTTCCCAGGCCGAGAAGATCAGCACCACGATGAAGAGCTGGGCGAACCACACCGGCGGCAACCGGCGAGGACGGGATGCGGGGCGTGCGGCCGACGGCGCTGCGGCCGCGGCGATGGCGGTGGAAGAAGACTGGGTCATGCGTGAGCGGTCTGGATGTCGAGTTCCTGGCAGAGCAGGTCGAAATAGGCGGAGAAGCGGCTGTCGTGGCGCGCCTCGAGCGGCGACCGGGTGTCGAGCTCGATCCGGTGTTCGCTCTTGAGGCGGCCCGGGCGCGCGCTCAGCACGAAGATGCGTTCGGACAGCGCGATCGCCTCGTCGATGTCGTGCGTGACGAGAATCACCGTCTTGCCCTTTTGCGACACCGTGTCGGCCAGCATGCCTTCGAGGAACAGCCGGGTCTGGTAGTCGAGCGCCGAGAACGGCTCGTCGAGCAACAGGATGTCGGGATCGGGAAGCAGCGTGCGGGCGAGCGCGGCACGCTGGCGCATGCCGCCCGACAAGGCCTTCGGATAGCTGTCCTGGAAGGGCAGCAGGCCGAAGGTGTGCAGGTACTCGCGGGCCAGCTCGACCGATTCGGCGCGCGGCGTGCCGCGCAACTCCAGCCCGACCAGCACGTTGTCGAGTACCGTGCGCCAGGGCATCAGCAGGTCGCGCTGCAGCATGTAGCCCACGCGGCCCCGCAGGTTCGGCATCGCCTGGCCATCGAGCAGGATGCTGCCCGAATCGTGTTCCAGCAGGCCGGTCAGGATGTTGAACAGCGTCGACTTGCCGCAGCCCGAAGGGCCGATGATGCTCACGAACTCGCCGGCCGCGGCGTTCAGGCTGATGTCGTCGAGCACGTTGACCGTACCCTTGTCTGTGTGGAACTGCTTGGAGAGATGGCGGATCTCGAGCTTGGGCGCCGGGGAAGCAACAGCGGACATCTCGATTCGCTCAATGCGCGCCGTGTTCGAGCTCGAAGGCCACCACATCTTCCGCGGCCACGCCGAGCGCTTCGTTGAAGCGCTTGAAGAAGCTGCACAGCGCGATGCGGATGGTCAGCTCGACGATCTGCTCTTCGCTGTAGAAGCGTTGCAGCCGGGCGTAGAAGGCATCCGTGACGTGATTCGGGGTGAGCGTGACCAGCACCGCGTAGTCGCGCACGACCAGGTCGTGCTCGTCCAGGCCGGGCACGTCGGGGTCGAGCAGGTGGTCGATCGCTTCCTGCGAGATGCCGTGCGAGGCCAGCTTGGGCTCGTGCAGCGCCACGCAGTAGTGGCAGGCGTGGGCCATGGAGGCCGTCAGCAGCGCGATCTCGAGATGCCGGGGCTTGATCAGGCCGTCCTTGCGCGATTGCACCAGATACGAGAACAGGTGCTTCAGGGCCGGCGGCCGCGGCGCGAATGCATTGAGCATGTTCGCGTACGGACCGTAATCGGTGAGCAGTTGATCGAGGAGGGCGGCGGTGGCGGGATCCAGCTTGGCGGGATCGTGGGGAGAGAGGCGGGACAAGACGGTTTCCAGCGGCGAGTGAAGCAGGCGTCTATCCTAGGCCTCTGCCGGGCGGGAACGAACGACCGATCCCTTGTATCCATATGCGTTCTGGTGATTAAGCGGGGGCAGAACCCCCGATTCCACTCATTCCGCCTTGATGCCACCGCGCTGGATCACGTCGGTCCATTTGGCCACATCGGCCCGGATGCGCGCCTCGAATTCGGCCGGGGTGCTGCCCACCGGCGTGAACCCCAGCCCCGCGAGCTTGTCGCGCAAGGCACCTTCACGCACCGACTTGGCGAGCGTGGTGGACAGGCGCTCGATCACCGGTGCGGGCACGCCCGCCGGCGCGATCAGGCCGAAGAGCGGCGAGATATCGACGCCCGCCATGCCCGCTTCCGTGAAGGTCGGCACGTCGGGCAACTGCGCCGCACGCTGCGCGCCGGTCACGGCCAGCGCCCGCAGCTTGCCGCCCTTGATGTGCTCCGTGAGCGTGGGCACGGTGCCGAAGGCGAATTGCACCTGGCCGCCCAGCAGGTCGGTGAATACGGTGCCGCCGCCGCGATAGGGCACATGCAGGATATTGATGCCGGCCTGCTGGCGCAGCTGTTCGCCGGCGAGATGGGGCGCACTGCCCACGCCCGCCGAGCCATAAGAGAGCGAGCCGGGCTGGGCCCGGGCGAGCGCGATGAACTCGGCGAGGGTATTGGCCTTGACCGACGGATGCACCACCATCACGAAGGGCGCGGTCGCCATCAGCGAGATCGGCGCGAAATCCTTGAGCGTGTCGTACTGCAGTTTGCTGCCGAGCAGGCCCGGATTGATCGTGAAGGTGGAGTCCACGATGCCGAGCGTGTAGCCGTCGGCGGCTGCCGCACCCACGGCCCGGGTGCCGATCGTGGTGCCGCCGCCGCCGCGGTTTTCGACCACGAAGGTCTGCCCGAGTGCTTCGGCCCAGGCTTGGCCGGCCATGCGGCCCAGCGTGTCGGTGGCGGCACCGGGCGGGTACGGCACGATGAGGCGTACGGTCTTGTCGGGATAGCCGGAGGCGCGGGCGGGCAAGGCCCAGGGGGCGGCGAACGCAGCCGCGGCCAGCGCGGTGGAACGGAAGAGAAAGCGGCGGCGGGGGTGTCTCATGGTTGTCTCCTATGTGTTGTTATCAGGGGCGCGGCGCTGGCGCCGGCACGATACCTATCAGTGGCTGTAGCGGCCTTCGGCCAGCGCGATCTCGGGATCCGCGCCAAGCCCCGGCGCGTCCGGTATCGCCAGGCGGCCGCGCTCGATCGGCACGGTAGTGCCATAAGGCACGTGTGCGAGTTCGACATACAGGCGCTCGAGCGACACCTCTTGCTGCTGCGCGGCGATCAGGTGCAGGCTCGCGAGGAATCCCGGCCCGAAGAACGCCACCTGCGGCGCGCACACGACCCGCGTGCCTTCGCAGGCGCGGGACAGTTCCCACGCGGCCGTCAGGCCGAGTTTGATGACGCTGGGCTGCACATAGTCGGTGGCCTCGGTTTCGATCATGCGGCGCAACGCATAGGCGCTGCTGGCGTTCTCGCCCACCGCGACCGGCACGCCGCAAGTGGCCTTGAGCCGGGCCAGCGCCTCGGCGTCTTCCGGCGGCCAGAGCGGCTCTTCGATCCAGAAGGGATCGTGCGCGCGCATCGCGGCGATCTCGTCTTCGGCCTGGCCGGGCAGCCAGGCGCAGTTGGTGTCGACCATGATGGGCACGCCCGGGCCGGTGGCCGCGCGCGTGGCGGCCAGGGCGCTGGCGGTGCGCTCATGCAGTTTGATTTCCTCGTACCCCTCGGCGAGCGCCTGCGAGGTCACTGCCTGCAGGCGCTCGGCGTTGCCGTAGTACTGCAGCAGCGAGGCGTAGACGCGCACGCTGTCGCGGCGTTTCCCGCCGAGCAGCGCATATAGCGGTACGCCGGCGCGCTTGGCGCGCAGATCCCAGAGCGCGATGTCCAGGCCCGCCAGCGCATGCACCACCGGACCCGAGCGGCCGAGATTGTGCAGCACCCGTTGCATCGTGGGCAGCAGCGTGTCGTCGTCGGCATTCTTGCCGCAGGTCAGGGGGGCGATCAGCGTCTCGAAGATGGCCGGCAGCGCGCGCGGCTCCACGCAATACGACTCGCCCCAGGCGACGGTGCCGTCCTCGGTCTGTACGCGCACCAGCGCGCTGTCGAGCTTGTCACGCGGACGTCCGGCGAACAGCGGGGCGGGGCTCCAGTGGTGAAACGGCAGGCGCATCGGAATGCAGGTGACGGACGTGATGGTATTGGCGGACATCGTGGGGGCGATAGGGTGGAACTGGAGGGCATTGTGGTGTCCGTGCTTTCATATGGTCAAATAGATAACTCGACTGACTCCATACATAATTCGTATGCTGAATCGCCGCGAGCTCACCCTGCTGCGCGCCATGTACCAACACGGCACCGTGACTGCCGCATCCGCTGCGATCGGCATGACGCAGCCTGCGGCCAGCGCCTTGCTGCGCGACCTCGATACCCGGCTGGGCTTTGCCCTGTTCAGCCGCGAACACCGCCGGCTGCAGCTCACGAGCCAGGGGCGGGCGCTGATTCCCGAGGTACTCAATGCGCTGGCCGGCATGGAGTCGGTGGACCGGCTGGCCAGCGATATCCGTCATGGCGCGCAGGCGCGGCTCGCGGTGGGCGCGGTGGCGATCGCGGCCACCAGCCTGCTGCCGCCCGCGCTCGCGGCGATGCGGCGCGCGCATCCCGCCGTGGCGGTGACCGTGCGCGCGGGCACCGCGCTCGAGATCATCGATATGGCCGCCGATCATCGTATCGATCTCGGCATCATGGTGGGTTCGCATGCGGACACCGAGCGCGTGGCGGGCGAACGCCTGGCCGCGCTCGCCCTGCATGCGGTGTTCCGGCCGGATCATCCTTATGCGGCGCGGCGCCGTCTCACGCTTGCCGGCGTGGCCGACGATGGGCCCATCGTGCTGGCGACGGCGCTGCCTGCCGGGCGCGCCACTCGGCAGGCGCTCGAGGCGCGTGACCTGCCGTATCGGCCGCTCATCGAGGTGGCGCAATCATCGGCGGCCTGCGCACTGGCGGCCGAGGGGCTGGGCGCCGCCATCGTCGAAAGCCTGGGCGCGCTGCACGCGCAGCGCCTGGGGCTGCAGACGCGCCATCTGCTGGCCTTGGAGGATCCGGCGCTCACCCTCGTGTGGCCGCGCGACCGCGCCATGAGCCCGGCAGGCGAGGCGCTGTGCGTGGCCTTGCGCCAGGCCGCGGCGCGCGAGTTGTAGCCGGCGCCGCCATGCTCGCGGGCCGTCGTGGCCCGCCGTCAGCCGGGCGGCGGCCGGCGTGCCGTGTCGTCTTCCGGCGCGACGGTATCCACCGACACATCGGGGTAGGCGATACGCGCGGCGGCTTCGGCCTGGGCGGCATCCTGGTAGCGGCCGCGATCTTCCTGGACGCCCAGCAGCGCAATGCTGCGGAACGACCACTGTCCATCGGGATGTTGAAAAACTTCGACGATCATGGGGAAACTCCGTCGGGTATGAGGCTTGCTGCGCGATCGGGTCGAACCGGGCGTGAGGCGCGCCCGAACGCTCAGCGCAGGAGACATCATGGCATCCACTCGAACGATCTGGAAAGGGGCCATTTCCTTTGGCCTGGTGCATATTCCGGTGGGCTTGCACACGGCCACCACGGAGTCCGGCGTGGACTTCGATTGGCTCGACAAGCGCACCATGGACCCGGTGGGCTACAAGCGCATCAACAAGCGCACGGGCCGCGAGATCGACCGCGATTTCATCGTGAAGGGCGTGCAGTATGAAGACGGCAAGTATGTCGTGATCTCGCCCGAAGAGATCAATCAGGCCTATCCGCGTACGACACAGACCATCGAGATCGACCGTTTCGTCGACGCCGCCGACGTCCCGTTTCTATACCTCGAGCGGCCGTACTACCTCGCGCCCATCAACAAAGGGCACAAAGTCTATGCCCTGTTGCGCGACACCCTCGCCAAGACCGGCAAGATCGGGATCGCGCGCGTGGTGATCCAGACCAAGCAGCATCTGGCGGCGCTCATTCCCTCCGGCGATGCACTGGTGCTCGACCTGATGCGTTGGGGCGACGAGGTCAAGTCCGTGGACGAACTGGATTTGCCGAGCGGCAAGGCCGCGTCGCCCAGCGCGAGCGAACTCAAGATGGCCAAGATGCTGGTCGAGGACATGAGCGCGCCCTGGGATCCCGACGAGTTCAAGGACGAGTTCAAGGACGCGATCATGAGTCTGGTGGAGAAGAAGGCCAAGGCGGGAGAGGGCGAAACCGTATGGGAGCCCGAGGAAGAGGCGCCCAGCGCTGGCGACAACGTCATCGATCTGACCGAGTTGCTGCAGCGCAGCCTGAAAGCGCGCAGCGGTGGCGGCAAGAAGGAAGGGGCGGGCGGCGCCACCGTCACGCCGGTGCGCAAGCAGGCCGACAAGGCATCGGGCGAGTCCGCCAGCAAATCCGGTAACGCGGGCAAGAAGACGACGGCGAAGAAGGCGGCCGCCAAGACCGCTTCCGCCAAAAAGACGGCATCCAAGACCTCCGCCAGCAAGACCACCAAGACAGCGAGCAAGTCCGCCAGGAAGACCGCCGCCAAGCCTGCGGCCAAGAGCGCGCGCACCGGCAAGAGCGCGAGCCGCAATGGTGACGCGCGCTCGACGCGCAAGGCGGCCTGATCATGGCCGACACGCTCAAGACTTATCGCGAGAAGCGCAATTTCACGCTGACCTCGGAGCCCGCCGAAGGGGGCGAGGCCAACCCGGACGCGCTCGCTTTCGTGGTGCAGAAGCATTGGGCGAGCCGGCTGCATTACGACTTCCGCCTCGAGCTCGATGGCGCGATGAAGAGCTGGGCGGTGCCCAAGGGACCGACCTACGATCCGACCGTCAAGCGGATGGCCGTGCAGGTCGAGGATCATCCGATCGCCTACAACCAGTTCGAAGGCGAGATTCCCAAGGGGCAGTATGGCGCGGGGAAGGTCATCATCTGGGATGAAGGGGTGTGGCAGCCCCTGTCCGACCCGAGCAAGGGCTACCGCGACGGCCACCTGAAGTTCGAGCTGCATGGCGCCAAGCTGCACGGCCGCTGGGCCCTGGTGCGCATGAAAGGCAAGGGCGAAAAGCAGGTGCCCTGGTTGCTCATCAAGGAGAAAGACGCGCTCGCCAAGCCCGAAAGCGAGTTCAGCCTGGTCGACGAGTACCCGGATAGCGTGGTGCCGTTACGCGGCGAGCGGCGTGATGCCACTTCGACGAAGCGGGGCGCCAAGGGCGCGGGCCGCGCAGCCGCCAAGACGGCACCCGCGCGGGCCGCGACCCAGGCGCGTGTGCCCGCGGATTCTCGGTCTGGCCGCGATAAGGCCGACGGCGAAACGCCTGCGGACCACGCTTCCGCGGATGGGGCCGCCAGCGGCACCGATTTGCCAGGCCGCGCGGCCCCGCTGCCCGAGACCTTGCGCCCGCAACTGGCCACGCTCGTCGAACGCCCCCCCCACGCGCCCGGCGAGTGGATCCATGAATTGAAGTTCGACGGCTATCGCGTCGTCGCCCGTCTCGATCGGGGAGAGGCACGGCTGTTTACCCGTAATGGCCACGACTGGACCGCACAGATGCCGCAGCTGGCCCGGGCGATTTCCGCGCTGCCGGTGGAGAACGCCTGGATCGACGGCGAGATCGTGGTGATGGCCGATGACGGCAATCCGAGTTTTCAGGCGCTGCAGAATGCCTTCGACCAGGAGCGCGCCGAGCGCATTCTCTTCTATGCATTCGATCTGCCGTATGTGACCGGCCGCGATCTGCGCGAGGAGCCGCTCTGGCGCCGGCGCGAGATCCTCGAGCAGGTGATCGCGCGCGGCGAAGACCCGCTGCGCTTTTCCGCCGCCTTCGATAAACCCGTGTCGGATCTGGTGGCCTCGGCCTGCAAGCTGGGCCTGGAAGGCATCATCGCGAAACGCCGCGATGCGCCCTATGTGACGCGGCGCAGTGATACCTGGATCAAGCTGAAGTGTGCGAGACGCCAGGAGTTCGTGATCGCCGGTTACACCGAGCCGCAGGGCTCGCGCGTCGGGCTCGGTGCCCTGGTGCTCGCCGTGCACGACCAGGAAGGCGCGCTGCGGCACGCGGGCAACGTCGGCACAGGCTTCGACGACCGCATGCTCGAGGATCTGGTGGCGCGCCTGCGCAAGATCGAGCGCGCCGATAGTCCGCTCGCCCCCGGCGCCAAGCCGGGCCGCAAGGTGCACTGGGTGGAGCCGCGTCTGGTGGCCGAGGTGTCGTTTGGCGAATGGACCGGCGCGGGCCACGTGCGCCACGCGGTCTACCGCGGCCTGCGCGAAGACAAGCCCGCCTCGGCCATCGTGCGCGAGACGCCCGAGCGCGGGGCGGGGCCGGCGGATGCCGATGCGGACACTGGCACGGCCAAGGCGCGATCGGGCCGGGGCAAGGCCGGAGCCGGCCCCAAGGGCCGCGCAGCGGCCGTCCCGGACACGGATGCCGCGTCCGATCGCCAGACCGGCAGCGAGATCCGAGCCCCGACGAAGAAGGGCAACGCCCGCGCGAAGGCGGCGCAAAACGACATCGGTGCCCGCGCCAGGCCGGGCCGGCTGACCAGCCCGGATCGCGTCATCGACGAGCAGTCGGGCGCGACCAAACTTGATCTGGCCCGCTATTACGCGCTCGTCGCGCCGCAGATCCTGCCGCACCTGTCCGGACGCCCGACGTCTTTCCTGCGAGCGCCCGCCGGCATCGGCGCGGCGATGTTCTTCCAAAAGCATCTGGAGCACGCCATGCCCGGCGTGCGGACGCTGCCGCAGGAACTCGATCCCGATCATCCCCCTTTGCTCGAGGTGCCGAGCGACACCGCGCTGATGTCGGCCGTGCAGATGAATGTGGTGGAGTTCCATACGTGGAACGCGCACAAAGATGCGATCGACAAACCCGACCGCATGGTGTTCGACCTGGACCCGGGCGAAGGCGTGCAATGGAACGCCGTCGTAGAGGGCGCGCAACTGGTGCGCACGCTGCTGCAGGAGCTGGACCTGACGGCCTGGCTCAAGACCAGCGGTGGCAAGGGCCTGCATGTGGTGGTGCCGTTGCGGCGTCAGCACGACTGGGACACCGTCAAGCGCTGCGCGCAAGCCATCGTGCGGCATCTGGCCCAGACCGTGCCACAGCGATTCGTGGCCAAGAGCGGCCCGCGCAACCGGGTGGGCAAGATTTTCGTGGACTATCTGCGCAATGGCTTCGGCGCGACCACGGTGGCCGCCTGGTCGGCGCGAGCGCGACCAGGGCTGGGCGTGTCCGTGCCGCTGGCCTGGGACGAGCTGAAGGCGGTCAAGCGCGGCGATCAATGGACCGTGCGCAATATCCACGAGCGGCTCGATGTGGGCGATACGCCCTGGGACGACTACAGCCCGCAGTCGCTCACGACCGCGCTGAAAGCCTTCGAATAGCCGCCGGTCTCGGCCGCCCGCGGGAGCGGGCGCGGGCCGAGACCGGTTCCGGTCTCGCGCGCGATGGCGGCCTCAAGCCTTCGCCGGCGCTGACTGCGGCTGCAGGGCGTCGAGCAACTGCGCCGGTGTGTAGGGCTTGCGCAGCTCGCGTGCGCCGCGCAATTGCGGATAGACGCGTAGCGGGTCGCGCTGGTCCTCGTGCGACGCCACGATCACGGCCAGCGTCGGGTTCAGCATCCGGGCCGCCGCCGCCACCTCCAGTCCCGATCCCTCCGTAAGTGCCGGATCGGTGACCAGCACCTGGAAGGCGTGCCGGTCGAGCAGCGCGTAGGCCTCGGCCACACTCGCGGCGCCATAGGCATCGCCGTCCTGCCCGTTGATCGCCGCGCAAGCGTGCGCGCGCGCATTCTCGTCGGCATCCAGCACCAGCACACGCAGATCGCGGACCGGATTCGGCGCGGCATCCTCGGAGGCGGCGAGGGGCGCGCCGGCCGACGGTGCCGCGGTAGCGGGCGCATCTCCGGAACCAGCGTCGGCTGCCGCAGCGTCGGCTGCCGCAGCATCGGCTGCCGCGGCATCGGCTGCCGCAGCATCGGCTGCCGCGGCATCGGCTGGCGGTGCATCGGCGCGCGCCACCGCCTTGATGACGCCCCGCGCATCCAGGACTTGCCGCACCCGCTGCGCGAGCGCAGCGGCGGTATAGGGCTTGGACAGCAGATCGATGCCGTCATCGAGCCGGCCGCCATGCACGATGGTGTCGGCCGCGTAGCCCGAGGTGAAGAGTACGGCCAGGTCCGGCTGTTTCGCTCGCGCCAGGCGCGCCAGCTCCGGGCTGCGCAACGGGCCGGGCATGACCACATCGGTGAAGAGCAGGTCGATCGGGGTGCCTGCCTCGAAGATGGCGTGCGCGCTTTGTGCGTCGCGCGCTTCCCGCACGCGATAGCCCAGACCGGTGAAGAGATCGACCACGGTGGCGCGCACGGCGTCGTCATCCTCGACCACGAGCACGGTTTCGTTGCCGCCTTGGGTGTCGGCGGGCAGGGGCGCATGGGTAGGGGTTTCGGGTTGCTCCACGCGCGGCAGGTAGAGCTTGACGGTCGTGCCGCGACCGGGCTCGCTATCCAGCTGCACGTGGCCGCCCGTCTGCTTGACGAAGCCGTACACCATGCTCAGACCCAGCCCGGTGCCCTGGCCCTCCGGTTTGGTGGTGTAGAACGGCTCGAACACCCGTTCCAGAAGCGCTTTGTCGATACCGCAACCGGTATCGATGAGGGTCAGCGTGACGTACTGGCCGGGACGCAAGGCGCCTTCGTGGTTGCGTGGCGGCAGGGTGACGTTGCCTGCCTCCACGACGAGGGATCCGTGGCCCTGCATTGCGTCGCGCGCGTTGATGGCGAGGTTGAGCAGCGCATTCTCGACCTGGTGCGGGTCGGCGAGGGTGTGCCAGAGGTCCGCGGGAATCCGCAGATCCACCTCCACGCCGTCACCGACGGCGCGGCGCAGCATGTCTTCGAAGTCGCGCAGGAAACGTGCCAGATTGATGACCTTAGGGGCCAGTGGCTGGCGTCGGCCAAAGGCGAGGAGCTGCGACGCGAGCTTGGCACCGCGCTCGACACCGGCCAGCGCATTGCGGGCACGTTGCTGGCCGCGGGGATTGTCGGCCAGGTCGCGCTGCAGCAGCTGCAGATTGCCGCCGATGACCTGCAGCAGGTTATTGAAATCGTGCGCGACACCGCCGGTCAGTTGCCCCACGGCCTCCATCTTCTGCGACATGCGCAGGGCCTCTTCGGCCTCGCGCAGCGCCTCGGCGGCGGCCTTGTCGGCGGTAATGTCGCGGCCCACGCCATGGATGCTGTCGGCGGTGGCGTCGAACGACCAGGTCCAGGCCACCCAGCGCCATTCGCCTTGCGCGGTGCGCAGCCGATGCTCGGCGTGCTGGCTGCCGGCGCCCGCCCGCAACGCGGCAAACACGGCCTGCGCGCCCGGCTCGTCGTCGGGATGCACGAGGCTGCCGTAGCGCTGCTCCGTCAGCGCTGTTTCAGCGTGGCCCAGCCGTTGCGTCCACGACGGACTCAGGCGAGCGAGACGACCGTCGCCGTCGCAGATCACCAGCAGATCGTCGCTGTGCTCCCAAAGGCGGTCGCGCTCGGAGAGCGCGTCGGCGATGCGGCGCTCGAGACTGTTGTTGAGTTCGCGCAAGGCCGCCTGCGCGCGGGCGCGCTCGGCGATCTCCCGCTGCGCCGCCTGGTACAGCATGGCGTTGTCGATACCGATCGCGGCCTGGGCCACGATGCCGATCACGAGCCGCTCGGCCCGTTCGTCGAACGCCTGCGGGCCGGCGTGGACGAGATAGAGATGCCCCATCAGACTGCCGTCGCGTCCCCGCACCGGGGCGGACAGATAGCTGCGAGGCGTGAGCGCGAGCCCGGGCAGCATCACGTGCGCGGCAGCCAGGTCGTCGTGACGCAGCACGCCGATCCCGGTGGGCCAGGCAGGCAGGCGCTCGGCGCAGGTGTGCCCGAGCAGGCTATGGTCGCCAGCGATGGCGAGGCGCGGCTGGGACGACGCGGCGTCGGGTGCCCCGGGGTAAGTGAGCAGTCCCAGGGCCGCGCCGGTGAGTTCGGTGGCCGCGCTGACCACCGCTTCCACCGCGCGGGTCATGTCGAGCTCGGCGGCCACCACGGCGCCCACGTGATTAAGCACCTCGAGGGTGCGCGCCTCGTCGGCGAGCCGGCGGGCCGACTCCTGGCGCAGACGGGTCAGGCGTAGATTGCCGCTCACGCGCGCCAGCAACTCGCGCGCGGAGAATGGCTTGACGAGATAATCATCGGCGCCGGCGCGCAGGCCTTCGACCGAAGCCTCTTCACCGGCGCGCGCGGACACGAGCAGCACCGGCACGGTGTTCAGGGTGGGGTCCGCCCGCAAGGCCGACAACAGCCCGAAGCCATCGAGCCGCGGCATCATGACATCCGACAAGATCAGGTCAGGACGCTGGCGGCGCGCCTGCGCGAGGGCAGCCACGCCATCGGGCGCGCTATCCACCTCATAGCCCGAGGCGTTCAGGATGCGGCCGATATAGGCGCGCATGTCGTCGTTGTCGTCCACCACCAGCACGCGGCCGGTCTGCGCGGGCTCGCTCGCCCGAGCCGGCATCAGATCGGCGACGGCGGGCGTGTCGAGGTAGGCGCGCGCCAGTGCCGGGGCGCCGCGCGCGGACGTGTCGGGAGCGGGTAGAACCGGGCCGAGCGGCATGTGCAGCGACATGGTGGTGCCGGCGCCGATATCGCTTCGGACATGTACGTCGCCACCATTGAGGCGCACGAACTCCTGCACCAGCGCCAGCCCGATGCCGCTGCCTTCGATGCTGCGCCCCTGCGCACCGGCCACGCGGTGAAAACGGTCGAAGATGCGCGGGACTTCGTCCGCGGCGATGCCCAGGCCGGTATCGCTGATCTCCACCACGGCATGCTGGCCGCTCGGGCTCGGGCGCACCGATACCCGTACGCCGCCGTCGTACGTGAACTTGTACGCGTTGGAGAGCAGGTTGAGGATGACCTTCTCCCACATTTCGCGGTCGAGCATCACGGCGCGCGGCAGTGGCGGACAATCGATCTCGAACGTCAGACCGGCCTTCTCCATGGTGGAGCGGAACAGCGCGGCCAGATCGGCGGTCACCGCGGAAATGTCGGTCGGCTGCAGATCGAGCTGCACCCGTCCGGCTTCGATACGCGAAAAATCGAGCAGCGTGTTGACAAGCTTGAGCAGGCGCAGCCCGTTGCGGTGCGCCAGCTCCACGGGCGCCAGCCGCGTGGGATCGAGCTCGGCTTCGCTCAGCAAGTCTTCGAGGGGCGCCAGCATCAACGTGAGCGGCGTGCGGAATTCGTGGCTGATATTGGAGAAGAACTGGGTTTTGGCGCGGTCGATCTCGGCCAGCGCCTCTGAGCGGCGGCGCTCCTGTTCATAGGCGCGCGCATAACGCAGCGAAGCGCCGATCTGGGCGGCGGCCAGGTCCAGAAAGTGGGCGTACTCCGGCGTGTAGAGCCGCAGCGGGTTCAGGCCCACGACCAGCACGAACGCGGGATCGTCGTCTCCGCTGGCCGGAATCGGCAGGAGCGCGGCCTGCTTGGGCGGGCGCTGCCAGATGTTGTCGGGCAGGGCGCCGGGAAAGCGCGTATCCAATTCGTCGACCAGAATGGGCTGGCCCCGCCGCAGCGCCTCGGCGCAGGGCCAGGCCGCTTCGGCGAGCGCGAGGCGGGCCGGGGCGAGCGCCGACGCGGGTTGCGCGCCGCACACCGCGGTGAGTTCCGCCTCGCTGCCCTGCGGCTCGATCGCGTAGATCAGGCCGAACACAATGTCCTGCGGGTTGACGGAGAATGCCTCGCCACTCAGGCGGCAGGCATCGCGCCAATCCGCTGCCTGGGGCATCACGGTGGCGAGTTCGCGCAACAGCTTGAGCTGGCGGTCTCCCACGACCCGGCGGGTGTCGTCGCTATTGGCGCAGATGATGCCCCCGATCGAGCCGTCGTCGTTCGGCAGCGGCGTGAAGGAAAACGTGTAATACGTTTCCTCGGGATAGCCGTTGCGCTCCATGATGAGCAGCTTTTCTTCCTCGTACGTGCCTTCCGCCCGGGTCACCGCCGTATGGAGCAAGGGCTCCATGTAATGCCAGATCTCGTGCCAGACCTCACGGGTCGGCTGCGCCATGGCCGCGGGATGGCGCGCGCCGAGTATCGACTGGTACGGATCGTTGTATAGAAAATGGAAGTCCGTGCCCCACGCGATGTAGATCGGTTGGCGCGAGGTGAGCATGATGCGCACCGCGGTCTTGAGGCTTTGCGGCCAGCCGGCCGGCTCGCCCAGGGACGTACCGCGCCAGTCGTGCGCCCGCAGCAGGGCGCCGGCCTCGCCGCCCCCCGCCAGAAAGGCCCGGGGATCCGCGCCAGCTTCGGCGACGGTAAGGGTATCGGGCACGTACGACTCCTTGATGCAGCAGGGTGGGTAAGGGGCGGTGATAGCGGCGCGGCTGCCGAATCATAGAACCCTACCGGTATCCCTGAATAGGTCTCAGAAACCGCCTTCGACATTAGGTATCAAGTCATGTCGGCGGACGGCGCTCATTCTTTATCCAGCGTGGCCAGAAAGGCAGCCATGTCCCGGGCATCCTGTTCCGACACGTCCAGATCCGGCATGGCGGTGCCCGGCGCATGGCGTCCCGGATCGCGCAGCCATGCCGCCATCGTCTCGGGAGTATTCGGCAGACTTCCGGCAATCAGTGGCCGCTTGGCCATTCCGGCGAGCGACGGGCCCACCTCGTGCTGCGCGCCCACCACCCCGGGGATTGCGTGGCAGGTCGCGCAGAGATACTGATGCATGGCGTCTCGCCCCGCGCGCAGGTCGGGCGGCCGGCGGGCGGGGCGGTCGGTGACGGCGACGGGCGCGGCATCGCGGCTCAGGCGGCGGTAGTCGGCGGGGGAGAGCTCGGGCAGGGTGCGCATGAACGCCACCACATCCCAGATCTGCTCGTCCGACAGGCGGTATTGCCAGGCGGGCATGCCCGTCATCTTGATGCCGTGCCGGATCACCCAGAACATTTCCGGCGCGGGCCACGTACGCGGCGTCTTGGCCAGCGCGGCCGGCGCGGGATTCAGCCCGAGCGCGAAGGGCTGGGGCGCGACGCCGGGCGCGCCATGGCATTGCACACAGTGTTGCTGATAGAGCGCCAGGCCGCGTTGAACCCGGCCGGCATCGTCCAGCGCTGGCGCGTCGATGTCGGCCGCACGCACGGCGACGGCGCGCCTCAGGGCCACGTCCAGCAGCTGATAGACGGGCCCGGTGTGCTGGCGGGTGGCGCTGATGTCGTATACACCCAGATAGATGGCCGCGGCACCGCCCGCGGCGGCCAGCACGCCGCCGGTGGCGAGAGTCAGGAGAACGATGCGCAAGGTCTTGTTCATGGCCGGCTCAGTCCTGCGCGAGCAGGTAGGCGGCAATGTCGGCAGCATCGCGCCGGTCCAGGCCGTGCGACGGCATCGCGGTCCGCGGGTCGATGGCGGGCGGATCGATCAGCCAGCGCACCAGGTTATCGGGCGTGTTCGGCAGCTTGCCGCCAATATAGGCACGGCGCGCCAGGCCTTCCAGCGGCGGGCCGACTTGCGCCGTCGGGGCACGCAGGCCCGGCACGCTATGACAGGCGGCACAGCCCAGCTCGGCCACGCGCGCGCGGCCGCGGGTCGCATCGGCGCCGGGCAGGGCGTCGGCCGACGGCTTCGGGGCCAGGGGCGCGGCCGGATCCCCGCAGCCGGCCAGGGCCAGCAGCAACGCCGGCAGCACGCTGAAACGCGTGGATGGCAAAGCATTGCACGCAGCCGGGGGGCCGCCGGAGCGAGGACGGGCAAGCACGAGGCGAAATCCTTTGAGGCGTGGCGCGGGTGGACAGGAAGCCGCGGCCCTGCGGGCCTGGGCGGGTAAGGCTGGTACGCCACATGCTGATGAGCGCCAACCTCTCTGGCCCCCGCCAGCAAGCCGCATGCCGAAGGAGAATCGACTATCGCCCCGCCCCTCGCGCGTTCCTGTCCCTGGCTGGCCATCATGCCCGCCACTGCGTGGGCCAACGACCCCTGGGCCAACGACCAGTCCGCGCTCGCCCCCCGGGGCGAGGCCGCCGCCCGCATCGCCGAGATGGCCTGGGTCATGACCATCGGTGCCACGCTGATTTTCTTGCTGGTGGCCGTATTGCTGGTCCTGGCGATCTGGGGGCCCGCGGGGGTGCGGCGCCGGATTGGCCGTCGCGTGGTGATCGTGGGCGCGGGGGTACTGTTTCCCACCGTGGTCCTGACGGCGCTGCTGGTCTATACGCTCGGCCCCGACCTGCATGAGCCGGGCGCGGACGACACGCTGTACGTGGAGGTCACGGGCGAGATGTGGTGGTGGCGGGTCCGCTATCACGATGCCGAAGGACGGCTGCTGTTCGAGACCGCCAACGACATCCGCATTCCGGCAGGCGTGCCGGTCGTGTTCACCCTGAAAGCAGCCGACGTGATCCATAGTTTCTGGGTGCCCAGCCTGGGTGGCAAGCGCGACATGGTGCCGGGGCACGAGAACCGTCTGCGCTTGCGTGCCGACGCGCCCGGGGTCTACCAGGGTCAGTGCGCCGAGTATTGCGGGGCGCAGCACGCTCGCATGCGCCTCGAAGTGCATGCGCTCGAGACGACCGCGTTCGAGGCATGGCTCGCCGCGCAACAGCGGCCCGCGCGCGAACCCGATACGGCGATGCTGCGCCAGGGCCGCGACCGCTTCATGGTTTCGTGCGCCGAATGCCATACCGTGCGCGGCACGGCCGCTGCGGGCACCTCGGGCCCCGATCTGACCCATCTGGCCCAGCGCCGCACGCTTGGCGCGGGCCTGCTGCCCAACAACGTCGGCACGCTCGCGGGCTGGATCGCCGCGAGCCAGCAGCTCAAGCCCGGCAATGCCATGCCGTCCTTCGACACCCTCAGCGGCACGGAGCTGCGCGCCCTGGCCGCCTACCTGGACAGTCTCGAGTGATCTCTAACACCCAGCATCGCACCGCAGACGCCGTGTCCGGCCAGCTGCCTGATCCGGCACCCCGGCCCGACGGAGAATACGAGCAGCTCGCCCGGGTATGGGCGCGGCCGCAGGGCTGGCGGCTGTTCTCAGACGTCAACAACACGACCATCGGCCTTCTGTACATCGGGACCGCGCTGTTGTTCTTCATCCTGGCGGGCATCCTCGCGCTGCTGATGCGGGCGCAGTTGGCGCTGCCCGACAGCGGCCTGATCGGCCATGAGCTCTACAACCAGCTATTCACCATGCATGGCACGGTGATGATGTTCCTGTTCGCGGTGCCTGCGGTCGAGGCCGTGGCCGTGCTGCTGCTGCCCAACATGCTCGGCGCCCGCGATCTGCCGTTTCCGCGCCTCTCGGCCTACGCGTATTGGGCTTACGCGATCGGCGGCCTGGTGTTCTTCTGCAGCCTGTTCGTCGGGCTTGCCCCGGATGGTGGCTGGTTCATGTATCCGCCGCTCACCAGCTCGACTTACTCACCCGCCGTCAACGCCGACCTCTGGCTCCTGGGCATCGGTTTCATCGAAATCTCGGCCATTGCCGGGGCGATCGAGCTGGCGGTCGGCATCCTGCGTACGCGCGCGCCCGGCATGACGCTGGAGAAGATGCCGATCTACGCCTGGGTCATGCTGGTGTTCTGCGGCATGGTGCTGGTGGCCTTTCCGGCGGTGATCGTGGCCACCTTGCTGCTGGAGATGGAGCGCGCCTTCGGCATGCCGTTCTTCATGGTGGAGAAGGGCGGCGATCCCTTGTTGTGGCAGCACTTGTTCTGGTTCTTCGGCCATCCCGAGGTCTACATCATCTTTCTGCCGGCCGCGGGCATGGTGTCGATGATGATCCCCGCGCTGGCGGGCGTGCCGCTGGTCGGCTACCGGCTGGTGGTGATGGCGGTGGTGGGCACCGGTTTCGTGAGCTTCGGTCTCTGGGTGCACCATATGTTCGCCACCGGGATTCCAGCGCTCTCGCTCAGCTTCGCGTCCGCGGCCAGCATGGCGGTGGCGGTGCCCACGGCGATCCAGGTGTTCGCCTGGATCGCGACCCTGGCGGCCGCCACCCGGCTACGCCCGATCAAGACGCCCATGCTGTTCATCCTGGGTTTCTTCTTCGTGTTCGTCATGGGCGGGCTGACCGGCGTGATGGTCGCCGTCATTCCCTTCGACCTGCAGGCGCACGACAGCTATTTCGTGGTGGCGCATCTGCATTACGTGCTGTTCGGCGGCATGGTGCTACCGCTGTTCGCCGCGTTCTATTACTGGACGCCGTTCGTGAGCCGCCGGGCCTTGTCCGAGCGCATGGGCCGCTGGGCCTTCTGGCTCATGTTCATCGGTTTCAACGTGAGTTTCTTCCCGATGCACTTCACGGGGCTGGCCGGCATGCCGCGCCGTGTCTACACCTACGCAGAGAGCCAGGGCTGGACGGAGCTCAACCTGGTGTCGACCGCGGGTGCGGTGTTGATCGCTGCGGGCGTGCTGGTGTTCCTGGTCGATCTTGCGCGCAACTTCCGTCCGTCGGTCGACGATAACGCCGGCAATGTCTGGGGTGCGGGCACGCTCGAGTGGCTGCCCAATGGTCAATACGGCCTGCGCAGCGTGCCCGTGATCCGCAGCCGCGAGCCGCTCTGGGATCAGCCCGGCCTGGCCGAAGAGGTGGAGGCGGGGCGCTATTACCTGCCGGGGGCCCCCACGGGCAGGCGCTCCACGCTGGTGACCAGCGCCGTGGATGCCCGGCCCGAGTACGTGCTCGAATTGCCCGGTCCGGGTTGGAAGCCGATGCTGGCCGCCATCGGCACGGCAGGCTTCTTCCTGCTGCTGACCTTCAAACTGATCGTGCCGGCGGCGCTGTTCGGCCTGTTGGCGATCGTGATGATCTGGGCCTGGATCTGGCGTGCCGAACCCGGGCCGGACGGGCGGGTGGTGGACGTGGGCGGCGGGCTGTTCCTGCCCGTGTCGTGCACGGGGCCGCGCTCGCACGCCTGGTGGGCCATGGTGATGCTGCTGGTCGTGTGCGCCAGCATCTTCGGCGCCTTGATCTTCACCTATCTCTTTCTCTGGACCACGTCGCCGCCGGGCTGGGCGGATCTGGCCCGCCTGCCGGGCGGCTGGCGACCGTGGCTGGCCGGTGGCCTGGCGCTGGCCTGCTGCGCGTTGCTCGAGTGGGCCGGGGCCCGGCTGCGGCGCGGGGTACAGACCGGCGTGCGGGTCGGCGTGCCGCTGGCGGCCCTGTGCCTGGGGTGGTCGGCCGCGGTCGAAGTCGACGGCCATTGGCGCGAGGGCCTGCGTCCGCAGGATTCCGCCTATGCGGCCGCCGTGTATGCGCTGGCCGGCGTGCAAGCGGTGTTCGCGGGCATCACCGCGATGATGGGCGCCTTTACCGTGGCACGGTCCTGGGCCGGCAGGCTCACCGCCGAGCGACGTGCCAGTCTCGACAGCCTGCGGCTCTATGCCGGCTACAGCGCGGCCCAGGCCGTGCTGGCGCTCGTGCTGGTGCACGGCTTCGCGCGGTGGGTGGCCTGACATGGCGATGTCCTCCACTCGAGCCACCGTGGCCATGCTGGCGGCGCCCACCTTATGGTTCGTGCATTTCCTGGCGGTGTACGTCATCAACGCGCTGGGCTGCGCCAGGGGCCAATGGCAGACGCCCTGGCTCGGCCTGCCTGCCTCCTCCTGGTTCATCGTGGCGGTCAGTGTGCTGACGCTGGCGGCGATCGCGCTGGTCTGGTATCGGGCATGGACGCGCGGCCACCACGAGGGCAGCGGCGGCTTTTTGCTGTGGCTGACCGGCGCGCTGTCACTCCTGTCCGGGCTCGCGGTCGTGTGGGAGACAATACCGGTGCTGATGGTGCCGGCTTGCGGGTAATGCCGCGTGATCGCTTGCCGCGATGCCGTGCGTGAATGTTCCGGAGGGCTGAAGATGAAACTCTTGCTGGTGGGGGCGACGGGCCTGGTCGGCAGCCACGTGCTGCGCCTCGCGCTTGCCGATGCGCGCGTCGACGCGGTGGTCGCGCCCGTGCGCAGGGGATTGCCGGCGCATCCGAAGCTCGATGCCCCGCGCATCGATTACGACCGCCTGCCCGCGGACGCGCCCTGGTGGCGTGCCGACGCCGTGATCTGCACGCTGGGCACAACGATCAAGAAGGCCGGGTCGCAGGCGGCGTTTCGACGAGTCGACCATGATTACGCGCTCGAGGTGGCGCGGCGGGCGCACGATGCCGGTGCGCCCACCTATGCGCTCAACTCGGCCATGGGCGCGGATTCGGATTCCCGCTTTTTCTATAACCGGGTGAAGGGCGAGCTCGAACAGGATCTCGCGCGCGTCGGATTGCGGTCGCTCACCTATGTGCGCCCCGGCCTGATCGGCGGCGACCGCCAGGAGTCGCGCACGGGCGAGCGGCTGGGCCTGGCGGTCCTGGGGCTGCTGGGCCCGCTGCTGCCCAGGCGTTACCGCATCAACCCCGCCGATCGGATTGCCGCGGCGCTACTGGAGGCTGCCATCGCCGCGCGGCCGGGCGTGCACGTGATCGGGTCCGAAGATCTGGTGTGAGGCGCGCTCAGCGTGTGTCGAGCCCGTGCGGCGTCACGCCACCGTGCCTACCTCGAGGACCGAGTCCAGCAGCCGCTGCGTGTAGGGATGCGCGGGGGCGTTGAAGACATCGGCGGTGGCGCCGGATTCGACCAGTTTGCCGTGCTGCAGCACGTAGATGCGTGTAGCCATGTGGCCGATCACGCCGAGGTTATGGCTGATGAGCAGCAGGGCGAGGCCGAGGTCCTGTTGCAGGTCTTGCAACAGGTTGAGAATCTGCGCCTGCACGGAGACGTCGAGCGCGGAGGTCGGCTCGTCGCAGATCAGGAGGCGCGGCCGCATGGCGAGGGCGCGGGCGATCGCGACGCGCTGGCGTTGTCCGCCGGACAGAATCTCTTGCTATAGCCAAGGCGATTCAGGCGGAGAAACAGACGATTCAAGAGGAGGACGGGCATTGCAAAAGGCCCGTTCGTTATTCCGAGCAAGCGAGACGCTTGGCGCCGCGCGTGTCGGACGTTGGTGAGCGCTTAGACAACAGGGAAGAGCGGGAGGCGGCGACTCGTGGACGAAGTGATCGTGGCGAGGAAGACCGCGAACAAACCAAAGGGAGGGGTCAGCGACAGCAGAGATCGATGTCGCGTTAAGCACTCGCGGCGGGCGGTTGCGACCACCCGCTCTTCAAACCTGCCTGGGGCTGGCGACCGTGGCGGGCTCTCACCACGTAGTCGATTTACTTTTGACGAACTCGCCTTTAGTAGCTTCTTTATCGGCTTCGGCGCGGAGGTCTGCTTCTGATTGGCCGCAGCCTAGCAGGAGGCCGGCGGCGACGAGAAGGGCTACTACGGTACGGGGCATCGCTTACTCCTGCGGGCGGGGGCAAATTGTAGTTCGTTTTAACTGTGCTCGACTAGCTGCAGTTCATTCCGCCGCTGACAGTTCAGTTTTCGAAGAGTTGGCTTCACATGTACAGTATTTGTATCATATTATGTCATTTCCTAAATTCCAGGAATGAATGACTATGCCGTTCTCAGCACAGCAGTTGAACAAAATTCTTGCAGATATCCGAGCTGGCAAATTTAAGGGGTATGGCCCATCGAAGCCCGAGGTGGTCTCGGACGGTAAGGACGGTACGCTCGTGAGTATTCCAATCAGTAACAATGAAAAGAATGTCCTCTATCGGCAGCTCCCTGATGGAATTTGGGAGATCGAGGGAGACTCTCCCCCCGCCCAAGATCCTCTCGACCATTTCGCCGTGCAAGGCGTACGTGAGGCAGGTATCGAGGTACGGCGCAGGGCTGCTGCTGCAGCGCAGAGCAAGTTTCCTTCAGACGAGCTCTACAGAATTCGACACCTGATTTATGCAGCGTGGGAAGACGCCATTGCAGGCCAGCAAGTCGTGACGGCAGAGCTGCTTCTTAAGCTTTACGAACGGCTTCGTGGCCATCCCGGCTGAGCGCTCCGTGGGCCGCCTGCGGGCGGTCTAGACTGGGGCACAGGTCATCCCTGATAATGCCAGCTGGAACGCAACGTCGCATTTGAGCTTGGCATTATCAGATCAAGCGCCCTGCAATTGCGCCGTTTCGATGGCCATCGGGGCAATACTCGACATGCGCTGTTCCAGGTGGACCACGTTCCGGGCAGCGAAGGTGATGCTTTCGCCCACGTAGAACCCGCCAAATTCCTGGCCAGCTTCGGGATGGCCGGGGAAGCCAAACACGAAGGCGCCGTAATGCTCTTCGTCGATCAGGCCGTCATTCACGCGGTCCAACCAGACGCGGGCCTGAATCAGGGGACCGACAACCGGCTGCAGGTAGACGAAGTCGTTCCGCTCGATGGTCGTTCGCTGCGTATCCCGGGCCTGATCCCACCACCGCGTGGAGCCGTTCTCGGGGACCTCAAAATCCGCCGGCCGGCGATGCCCGCACATCTTCAAGAACCGCCAGGTGGCGGGCGGCATCGTGCGCTCACCGGTTTCCCAACGCTGGACGTGGCGTAGGGCAACGTCGAGAATCTGGGCCACCTGCTGTTGCGTGCGACGTGTTTTCACACGAAGTTGTTTGATCTCTTCCGGATGGGGGCTTTCCTCGTCGGACAATGTGGGGGTGTATTTCATAGCTGATTCCTCGCGTTGTTCTGATCTCCTGGCCCGGTCTATGCGGGCGACCTTTGGAGGCGTCCATTGGACGCTATTGAATATACAGTGCTTCTCTACCCTGCGCAACCCAGGCATGGTCACGTCTGGCATGTCCCGGCTGTCCGAGCGCGCCCCCAGTTGGTGAGCAACATCGAGGGGCCGTGCCTAGGAGCAGCGGGGCTGTCGGTTCAATGCAATAGGCCCTGCAGCCTCGCTGGCGACAGGTCTGCGGATCGTCCGTCACCGCATGGACGGGAACGGGGGAGAAGCTGGTATCCAGCTAGAGGTGGCAAGCGCTCGTGAAGACGCTTTTCCCTACCACTTCAGTCCCGCGTGCCCGGCGAGGCGGCTCGCCAACAGCAGCGCTAGCCTCGGGCAGGGCCGCCGCGAGCGCGGAGCGCCGCGCTAGCGATGCTCTGCAGAATCGTGACGAAGCCCTACGACAACTTGCGGGGTTCGAGGGAGAACTTTTGGGCACGAAGCAAAGCCGCGACAATCTTCAAGATACCGTGGAGAAGCTCGTGCAAGCGTTGCAGGTGGTCACTGATAGGGCGGCGGCGGAGAATCGACAGAACATGCTCCGTGTTGACCAAGCGCGCAAGGAGGGCAGGGAGGAGGCCGAACGCTTTCGCGAGCAGGTGCGCAATGCCCAGGCGCAGATATCCGCCCTGGAGCGGGAGAGCCAGCAGGCAGACGTCACGATTCATTCTCTGCGGCAAGCCCTCAGCGCTGCGCGCCACGGTCAAGAGCGATCAACATAAGTTCCCCGACGGATGCCGGGAGAGCCGACGTCGCTCCGATCGGGGCCATCCCGGGCAGCACGCTAGGCCCTGTTGGCAACGATTGGGAGGCCGCTGCCGTTTGGCTGGAGGAGCTGCGCCAACGCGGCAAATCGGCTAATACCCTGCGGGCATACGAGCTCGAGGTCCGCCGACTTCGCTGGTACGTGGAGACTTTCGCAGCCGAGCCGCCTTCGCGGTGGCGCTTCGACAGCTTTAGCAGGTATCGAGAATTCCTTGCTACCGAGGCAAGGCAGTATTTGGCCGTCCCTGGATCACGGCCTGGCCAGACTGGTTGGACGCCGTTTCGCGGCCCCCTTGCGCCGGCGACGGTAAATCAGGCATGCGGGATCGTGGGCGAGCTTTTCGAGTTTTGGGTGGAGGCCAAGCACCTGGCGGTCGACCCAAGCCTCGGGCAGACTCGGAATCGCGCAAGTCGGGTTTCGGCCGACCACAAGTCGCTCGCCGCGGAACTGATCGAGTGGGTCGTGTTTGCCCTCGACCGCCGAGAGCTCTGGCCAAGTTGCCGATGCACAGCGGCTGCGAAATGCGTCGACCCATTGGTTAAGTCACACTCGAGCAAAGGAAGTGGTGTATCGGACAAAGAACCTACGCGCTGCAGCGGAACTGCTCGGCACAAAGATCCTCGTACCACGATGCGCTACTGGCGTGCAGATTTCGTCGATCTAGCACGCGAGTTGGATGCTGCCGACCGCTGACTACTCGCGCGGCTGTATCTTGGTAGAAGCTGACCATATTTTTGAACGCGGATTTTTTGATAAATGAGGGAGTTGGATGGCGAACTTTACAGACGACGATATTCTTCGGTTGGACGAACGCTTTGCAGAGGAAAATATCCCATTCCATGCTCGCCCATTCAGGGCAGCGGTGGAGATTCTGGGCTACCAGTTTGTTCTCGGAGTAGGGGGCGATCCCCAGGTAATGGAAATCATACGGGCATATGAGCGGCTGATTCCCGAAGTCGCATTCACTTGGCCCGGCATGGGGACCGGCCTGGTCTCTTCCGTGGATCGCGTCAAGAAGGTAAGGGTGGGCGTAAGTTTCGGCAGGAACCAAATCACCGTCGCTAGGGGATTGGGATTTTCGAGTGATGAGAATTGGATCGCCTGGTGTCGAGGCGACAGTGAGATCCTAGCTCGATCGGCGTTTGCATTTGCTGACATGTGCGACCTTGTGTACGGTGTTGACAACCGAACAAAAGAAAACAGCGACAACGCTTACGTCAAATGGGGTCTTGGTGCAGGGCATCTTGAAGTAGTTGCCAACCATCTTTCGCAGTCCGGCAAGATTGACAGCCCCATTTTGCAATCTGTCTGTTTAACAGTTGAGCTGGCTATCAAAGGCACGCTGCTGCATCTCGGCCTAGCGGAAAAGGATTTGAAGAATCCAAAACTATTTGGCCATAATTTGAGCAAACTGGCTGAGAGAATGGCTGAAGATTGCACCCATCGCGATGACCCATTTCTCTTGTCCGCAGTTGCCAAATTTCCTGAATATGTTGGTGGCCGCTACACGACAACACCCCTGAACCGACGGGAGATCATCGCCTTGGCTTTGGATGCCCAGTTTGTCGCGGCCTCCGCCGTGAGGCGAATTTCCGGCGTAGACATGGCGAAGCAAGTGGAAGAAGCAGAAGGCGCTCGCGGAAATTTCTTTTCTTGACAACGTGATATTTGCGCCGTCAGCACGTAGTCGCCCACGCCGTGAAGGCCGTGTCCATTGCGATCGCGCCCGCGCGGGACGCTGCCAACCGCTGACTATTTGCGCAACTACGCCTTGGCGAAATCGATGGCAATATCTAAGGCTGTCTGGAGTGAAGTGCCAGTGATTGCTGATGCCAACACGCCGCGGACCGCCGGCGGGAAGTGGGGATTGAAAGCGAGAATCTTGTAGAGATCCTCCGAAACAAAACGCGCTTCAAAGTCGCGCCAGAAGCTGTCCGAGACGCCCTGCTAGTTGGCGATCCTGGCCGCCGAAACAATGATGTTGACGCGCTCGAGGGGCGTCGAATTGATATGTCTGCCAACGCCGTCACTGCTCTCCCAGGCCTTTAGCGTACATAGAACCCCCAGCAAGTGCTCGCCGTGCTACACCTAATTCATCATTCATCGCTCTCGTTGTCTTTGGATGGTGCGGTGCAGCATGCCAGACTCGAACACTTTCCAAAAGGCAAAAAAAAGGCAGCTTTTTTGACGAGCCCATCGCCCCCCGTCGACCCTGTTCGCCCGGACGCCTCACCTAGCGAATCTGGACGGGTAAGTCTCCCGCCATTCCGCCGATATCGTCACGAATCACGACGGCCTCGCCCTCCAGTTCCACCCTTACGATGTTGTCACCTTTTGCGTTGGCGTGCTCGTCTGCGACACGAAGGGCGCTCCAAAAGGCCTCTTCGGGGCCCCCTCACAAATTCCGAATCGGAAAAGCGTGGTTTGGCCGTAAAGACCATCGCGATGACGCCGCCTGTGTCAGTGATACTGAGCTCTGCCGTGACCAGAGTTGAATACAAAGCTGATGTGTTGCGTAGGATTTGACATGGTGTCTTCTGCGAAGTGGCTTTACGACCGCGCATAGCGAAGTGGATCGCTTCGGCCTCTGCGTGTTTAAAGGGTTGCCGTTGGCGGCGGCAAAGAGGTTGGAGCCGGCTAGCCGACGCACGCCCGATCAACGATTGCGCCGCGAGCCTCCAGCTCGCGAAGCCAGGCCGGTCGAGGCACATAGCCCGACCAAGCGCGTCCGTTTTTGTGGGTCTCGATAGCGGAGCCGTGCTGGCCGCCACGGAGGGGCCCCCCTCCATGGCGGCTGCCGCCGCCGCGCCGTCACGGCACTCAGCCCGACGCTTCCCGCGGGCTAATATTGCTCAAATCCTCGAGCGTGATACCGAGCGCCTGCATTCTCTTCACGATCTCGGGAACAGCGCGAGCGCGCTCCTTCTCGCGAAGGGCTTCCTGTCGCTTGTTTAGTCGCGCGATGCGCGCTTCCAGTTCGTTCTGCAGCTGGATGTAGGTCTTAGGCATTATCTAATCGGTTTCAACGTGAATCCGAATGGTACGCCAAAGCCTCTGGTATTAGCTCTAGGCAAGGTCACTTTGGCTTCGGAGAAACTTTATTCGACTTACCCAGTTCATCGCCCGCCTGAAGGCTGTCGAGAATGGGTTTCGCACGCGCGAGGATTGCATTCTCATCACCCAATTCTCCTTCGGTCAAATCCATGAGGGCGTAGGCAAGCGCAGCTGCTGCGAGGGAGGTGCTACCCAGGCCAAGGAACGCGCTCATAGCTGCGGCGCTTAGCGCTCGGGATCGTTCTGCTTTCTTAAAGTTGTCCCGGAAAGTATCGGCGTTGAAATCATCGCGTCGCATGTTCCCCAGCGCTATTGCGGCGTCGCCGATTTTCTCGGCTCGCTTTGCGGCTAAATCGTCGGTTAACCGAATAAATTCTGCAACTACTCTTTCCTCTTTGCTCGTTGCGGCGTTTTTTTCTGCCATGCCTTTCCCTTTTATGATGGATTCGGTGCTGGGAGCGTACCATCGTAACCCCTTGGCGTGTACCTTCGGGCCGGGCTCTCGTGCTGCGCATCGAGGCTGGCCAAACCCCGGCCAGTCTCGCCCCTACGGGGGGCTTCCATCCTTCCCTCCCTGCGGTCGGCTCACGCCTTCGCGCCTGCCGGCGCTGCGCGCTGCCGCTTGCCGGGCGCCGTAGGCGCATCGGCCTTCAAGGCTGCAACCCTCCTCAGTGAGAGCCCGCTACGCGGGCCGGGGACTCAGTGAGGTCGGCAGCAGGAAATTATCGCGAATAGTCGCTATCTTAACGCGCTAACCCAGGTCTTAATGTAGTAGTTGACAGTCTTAAAGACTTATCATAGGATTATGGCTATCCGCTGTATGTCTTTTGGTCAGATTGGCCTGCAGCGGGTGAGGGAAACTTGAGTAGCGAACAACCCCGGATTGGGGGATTCGTAGGCGAACACCCCCCGATTGGGGGATTCGTCAGGAACTGGGCGTGTCGCTCATGGCGCGCACGGAATTTCTGGGAGTGATTACTGTGTCTGTGAATCTGACGAAGGTGGAAGCAGCCATCCTTCAACAGCTAGTTGCCGCCGCCGGTTCCGAGCTGTACGGGCTGCAGATGGTCGACAAGGACAAGGGAGTCAAGCGCGGCTCTATCTATGTCTATCTCGGCCGTCTGATTGACAAGGGTTTTGTTGAATCGCGTTTGGAGACGGACAGTGACCTGCCCACTCCGCGGCGGCTCTACAAAATTACGGCAACCGGCGTGCGGCAGTTTCGCGCTCAACAGGCTGCAGAGCAGTCCTATGCGCGAGCTTTTAATGAGGCAATGGCCACATGAAAGACCGTAAAAAAAGTTCGTCCACCCAGGTTCTCGGTGAGTACCCGGATGCGCACCTCAACGTGAGGTTTCCTGACCGCACATCCACAACCGAGGAACGGAAGCAGCTGCTTGAGCACCTGGTGGCGTCTTCCGTAGATCATCTTCAGGCCAGCGGGAAGGCGGGCCTGACGGAAGTACAGCAGTGGTACATCCTTAAATCGGATCGCGTCGTCGTGCGTAAAAGCTCCGTGCATATCGACGCCGCAATTCGCGCTGGGCTTCGCGGCGCCGTGGACAGCCGCAAGGTCGCCATCGAGCGACTGCCTGGCAGCAGGATCCATGGCCTGCTGGCTCGCATCGTGACGCCTCGATTCCGAGACCGGGAGTTGAAAGAGGAACTCGCTGGGTTTCAATCGGAATTCGTGGCTGCCGTGCAGAGGGGAGACCGCCGCCGTCAGCTCGAGTTGCGCGTGCTGACGCCCGTCTGGATGCTTCGCACCGTCATCGGCGCTGTTCTGGGCGCGGCAGTTTCGGCTGTGCGCGGAAAGATCGGGCAATAGCGATCAGCCACGGAAGGGGCGCCCTAGCGGGCGCTTTTTTTTGCTTGTGGCCAGCGTTATCGATATTCCTCGTCTCAAGCCGTCGTGGTGCCTTCACCGGGGCACGCGAGTTAAAAGGCGACTAGCTGCAGGCTTGCGATCGCACCCCCCAGGGACGAAGACGGGCCGAGCGGGGCGCGGGGTAGCTCTATAGACAGATCCTCCCGGCTCAGGCGGATGGCCTGTCTGTTGGCGATAGCGATCGGTAACAGCGGGACGCTTGCCACAACTACTGTGGCCCCCAGGCCCGAGAGCCCGGTCCACGCGCCGATGCCGGCGAGTAGCTTGGCATCACCTAGCCCGATCGCTGCACCGTTCTGGCTTCGTTGGGTGGGCCTTGTTAACCAGCCAGACGGAGCCATAGCCCAAGGCGGCTACCTGCAGGGCGTCAGCCGGCGTCGACCAGCCATATGGGGAGGCACTCCAGGCCAGCCCGCTCCACAGTACCAACTGCGTCGCACGGTCTGGCAGGAGGAGCGTACGCATGTCCACAATGGTCTACGCACAACATGCCCACGAAAGCGGCCGCGCCAAGGGCACCGATCGCGCTTTCGTGTCGGCCCGGTCACCTCGGCCTCTGACCGCTTCACCATCGAGATCGAGGGCCGCGGCAGCCACGCGTCGCGTCCGCAGGAAGGGGTGGACACACTCATCGTCGGCACCCAGATCGTCAATGCACTACAGACCATCGTGTCGCGCAATGTGCATCCGCACGAGAGCGCGGTGGTGTCCGTCACCATGTTCCACGCGGGCGAGACCGACAACGTCATCCCGCAGCGCGCGCAGTTGCGCGGTACCGTGCGCACCTTCAATCCCAAGATCCAGGATCTGGTGCAGACCCGCATGGCCCAGGTGATCGAGGGCATCGCCAGCACGTATGGCGCCACGGCCCGGCTGGATTACCTGCGCGACTACCCCGTCACGCTGAATCATCCCGAGCAAACGGCTCACGCCGTGCGGATCGCCCGCGCGCTGGTGGGGCACGATCAGGTCGAGCCCGCCATGAAACCCGTCATGGGCGGCGAGGACTTTTCCTTTATGCTTCAGGAAAAGCCCGGCGCGTTCCTGTTCTTCGGCAATGGCCCGTCTTCGGGCCTGCACACGCCGCAGTACGATTTCAACGATCAGGCCATCGGCCATGGCGCCGCCTTCTGGGTGCGTCTGGTCCAGGACCGCACTGCGCTCTGACCCTTCCGCTTTCCGTTTCGCCGTCATGTCACGTCTACGCAGTCCCTCGCTCGCGCACTGGGGCGCCTTCACCGCCGTCACCGAGAACGGCCGCCTGGTCGCCTGCGAGCCTTTCGGGCCCGACCCGGAGCCCTCTGCGATGCTGGCGTCGATTCCCGAGATGGTGCACTCGCCGCTGCGCATCCAGCGCCCGGCGGTGCGCAAGGGCTGGCTCGAGGGTAATGGTGACCGCGAAGACGACGAGTACGTCGAGGTGTCGTGGGATCGCGCCCTGTCCCTGGTTGCCGATGAGCTGGCCCGCGTGCGCGGCGCCCATGGCCCGGCGGGCATCTTTGGCGGCTCCTACGGCTGGTCGTCCGCGGGCCGCGTGCATCATGCGCGCAGCCTGATCCGGCGATTCCTGTTCCTGGGCGGCGGCTGCGTTGATCAGATCGGCAATTACAGCTGGGGCGCGGCGCAGTTCCTGCTGCCGCATGTGATCGGAGGCACCAGCCCGGTCAGCGGCGATGTCACCGACTGGGACAGCGTGCTGGGCAATACCCGCGTGATCGTGGCGTTCGGCGGCATCCCGGTCAAGAACAGCCAGGTCACCTCGGGCGGCTCCGGCCTGCACAATCTCTCGGGCTGGCTGCACGAGGCGCAGGCGCGCGGCATCCGGCTGGTGGCGGTCACGCCCACACGCGCCGACATTCCCGAGGGCAGCAATGCCGACTGGATCGCGATCCGGCCCAATACCGACACGGCGCTGATGTTGGCCATGGCGCATACGCTGATCGCGGAGGGCCTGCACGATGAGGCGTTCGTGGCCACGCATTGCACGGGCTTCGAGCGCTGGGCCGCCTACCTGCGCGGCGAGACCGACGGCCAGGTGAAGGACGCGGCCTGGGCCGCGGCCATCACCGGCGTGCCGGCGGACACGATCGTGGCGCTGGCGCGCGACGTGGCGGGCCAGCGCAGCCTGCTGACGGCGGCCTGGTCTCTGCAACGGGCCCAATATGGCGAGCAGCCGTACTGGGCCATGATCGCGCTGGCCGCGCTGGTGGGCCAGATCGGCTTGCCAGGAGGCGGTTTCGCCTTCGGGCACGCCTCGCTCAACGGGGTGGGGCAGCCGCGCCGCCTCGTGCCGGGGCCGGAAGTGCCGGTGCCGCGCAATCCGGCGCAGCTCGCCATTCCGGTGGCGCGCATCACCGACATGCTGCTCGCGCCGGGCGCCGAGTACGAGTTCAATGGCGAGCGCCACGTTTATCCCGACGTGAAGCTGATTTACTGGGCGGGCGGCAATCCCTTCCATCACCACCAGGACCAGAACCGCCTGCGTGCGGCCTGGCGCAAACCCGACACCGTGATCGTGCACGAATCGTGGTGGACGCCGCTGGCACGCCGCGCCGACATCGTGCTGCCCGTCACCACGCCGCTCGAGCGTGCCGACGTGGGCGGCTCATCGCGCGATCCCTATGTGTTCGCCATGCATCCCGCCATCGCCCCGCAAGGCGAGGCGCGCAACGACTTCGATATTTTTGCGGAGCTGGCGCGGCGTGCCGGTTTTCACGAGGCCTATACCGCGGGGCGTGACATCGATGGCTGGTGCCGTCATGTGTACGAAGGCATGCGCGGCGGCTGCGCCGAGCGCGGCGTGACCCTGCCACCCTTCGAAGCATTCTGGGCGCAGGGCTACGCCGAAGTGCCGCCACCCGAGCGCCCCTATGTGCTGTACGAAAACTTCCGCCAGGATCCGGTGGCGCATCGGCTGCGCACGCCGTCGGGCCGCATCGAACTCTATTCCGAGGTGATCGCGGGGTTCGGCTACGACGATTGCCCGGGTCACCCGGCGTGGCTCGCGCCCACGGAGTGGCTGGGCGCACCGGCGGCGCGCGAGTGGCCGCTGCATCTGCTCACCAATCAGCCTCGCACCCGGTTGCACAGCCAACTGGACCCCGCGTCACTCTCGCGCGCGAGCAAGGTTGCCGGCCATGAGCCGGTGGCGCTCAACCCCGACGACGCCGCCGAGCGCGGCATCCGCGCCGGCGATGTGGTGCGCCTCTACAACGCGCGTGGCGCCTGCCTGGCCGGCGCGGTGCTCGATACCGGCCTCTTGCGCGGGGTGGTCATCATGGCCACGGGCGCCTGGTCGGATCCCGATGGCGATCTGGACCGCCACGGCAATCCCAATACACTCACTGCCGACGTGGGCACCTCGCGCCTGACACAGGGGCCGAGTGCGCAGACGGCGCTGGTGCAGGTGGAGCGATACACGGGGCCGGTGGTCGCCCATCGTGCGTGGGACGCGCCGGCGCTCTGGTCTCCCTGATTCCGGACGCGGGCAGGGGCATCTGAAAAGGCCGGCGCGTGATGCCGGCCTTTTCGCGTCTGTCCGGCGGGGCGCGACACCCCCGCGCGGCGCACGAACCGCGCGCAGCCTGGCGCTGCGCTGGACGGTTCAGCCTGCATACAGCCGCGCGGGTCGGCCTTCGTCAAGTATTTCCGTGACATATCTATAGAACGGCACGTTCTGATTTCTCGCGGCAAACTGCGTTCTCCTTATTAACGACACCGACATGAACGCGCGAGACGCGTATGTCCGGCAGCCGGGAGTGCGCATGCGCTTTACACAATATCTGGTCCTGTCCGCTTCCATTCTGGGAGCCGTCCACGCCGGTGCCGTCCAGGCCGCCGACATCACCCTCGCGCTGGGCACCGAGCCGTCCACGCTCGACCCGCAGACCGCGCAGGATGGTTCGGAGCGTGCTGTGTCCCGCAATATCTTCGAAACGCTGCTCACCCGCACGCCGAAAGGCGAGCTGGTGCCGCATCTGGCCACCGCACTGCCGCGCGCCATCGATGCCGCCACCTGGGAAGTCACGCTGCGTCCGAACCTGAAGTTCAGCGACGGCAAGCCGCTGGACGCGGCTGCCGTGGCCGCCAGCATCAACCGCATCGTCGACCCCAAGACCGCCTCGCGCCAGCGGCCGTTCTTCCTGGGCATCAAGCAGGCCGAAGCCGTGGACGCAACGACCGTGCGCGTGCATACCAACGGCGCCGATCCCGCCTTGCCCGCACGCCTGTCCTGGCTGACCATCGTGTCACCGGGCGCGGCCGCCGACGGCAGCCTGGGCCAGAAGCCCGTGGGCAGCGGCCCGTATGTGCTGACCGAATGGTCCAAGGGCAATCGCATCGTCCTGAGCAAGAACCCCAATTACTGGAATCCCGCGGCGGTGGGCAATGTCGACCGCGCCACGTACCGCTTCGTGGCCGAGCCGGGCACGCGCCTGTCGGGCCTGCGCGCCGGCGACTTCGATTTCATCACCAACGTGCTGCCGGAAGACACCAAGCGCGTCGCCAAGGCCGTCACGCTGCAGGGTACCGATCTGCCCTTCGTTTCGCTGAACGCGCTCAAAGGCCTGACCGCCGACGTGCGCGTGCGCCAGGCACTGAACTACGCCGTCGACAAGGAAGCGCTGGCCAAGGATCTCTACGGCGGCTATGCCGCCGTGTCGCGTGGCCAGCTGCTGGCGCCGGGCTGGTTCGGCTATGACGCCGCGATCGAGCCCTATCCCTACGACCCGAAGCGCGCCACCGAGCTGCTGAAGGCGGCGGGCGCGCATGGCAAGACGATCGACCTCTATGCGCCGTCGGGCCGCTGGCTCAAGGACAAGGAGTTGGCCGAGACCATCGCCGCGTATTGGGAGGCTGCCGGCCTGAAGGTGAATTTCCGCGTGCTGGCCTGGGCCGAGTATCTGGACGCGCTCAACAAGAATCGCGTGCCCACCGAAGCCCAGATCAGCAGCAGCCACTCCAATCAGCTGCTGGATGCCGACCGCACGCTCAGCGCCTATTACGCGGAGGGCGGCGTGGCCGCCGCCAATGACAACGCCGAGCTCAAGGCCCTGATCGACAAGGCACGCCAGGAAGCCGACCCGGCCAAGCGCCAGGCGCTCTACAGCCAGGCATTGAAAATCGGCCGCGACCAGGCCTATCTGGTGTTCCTGCTCGAGGGCGGCGAGATCTTCGGCCTGTCCAAGCGCGTGGACTTCGCGCCGCGCGTCGATGGCCTGATTCCGCTCAAGGACTTCCGTGTCACCGACTGATCGTGGCGGGCGCGGCCTGCCGCGCTTTCTGTTCGCACGCCTGATGCAGGGCCTGCTGGTGGTGGTCGGCGTGACTACCATCGTGTTCATCGTCACGCGGCTGATCGGCGATCCCGTTCAGGCCATGCTGCCGGTCGACGCCTCGGCGCAAGACCGGGCGGTGCTGGCGCAGGCGCTCGGCATGGACGGCCCCATCTGGCAGCAGTACATGCACTACGTGCGTGACATCGCCTCGCTCGACTTCGGCAATTCGACCTGGCAGCAGCGGCCGGCCATGGACATCGTGCTCGAGCGCCTGCCAGGCACGCTCACGCTGTGCGCCGGCGCGCTGGGGCTGGCCATGCTGGTTGGCGTGCCGCTGGGTATCGTGGCAGCGCTGCGGCCGGGCCAGTGGGCCGACCGGATCTCGGTGGTGCTGAGCCTGAGCGGCCTGTCGCTGCCGCAGTTCTGGCTGGGCCTGCTGCTCATCCTGCTGTTCGCCGTGACACTCAACTGGTTGCCCTCGTCGGGCGCGGACGCGCCGGGCAGCGCCGTGCTGCCCATCCTGACGCTCGCGTTGCCGGCGCTGGGGCGCATCGCGATGATGCTGCGCTCGGCGCTGATCGATGAGCTCAACTCGCTTTATATCCGCACGGCGCGGGCCAAAGGCCTGCGCGGGCGCCGCATCGTGCTCGTGCACGCGCTGCGCAATGCCGCGGTGCCGACCGTGGCGCTGCTGGGCTGGGAGTTCGCGGCCATGCTGGCCGGCCATACCGTGGTGGTCGAAACCGTGTTTGCCTGGCCCGGGCTGGGCCAGACGGCCGTGCAGGCCATCGAGCGCCAGGACCTGGTGCTGCTGCAGGCGGTCGTGTTCTTCATTGCCTTTCTGATCGTGATCATCAATTTCTGCCTCGATATCGTCTACCGGCTGCTCGACCGGAGGATCGCGGTATGAGCGCGTATCCCTGGGAGACGCCGGCGGGCGCCATCACGCCGCGCGTGCGGGGCTGGAGCGGCTTGTCCGACCGGCAGCGCGGCTGGGCGCTTGCCGCGATACTGTTGCTCGCGCTGGCCGCGGTCGCGGTCCTGCTGCCCTGGCTCGCACCGTACGATCCTGCCGCGATCAAGCTCTCGGCGCGCTTGCGTCCCCCCGTCTGGGAGGAGCGAGGCACGTTGGCCAATCTGCTGGGCACCGATAACCTCGGCCGCGATGTGTTGAGCCGCGTGTTGCACGGCGCACGCCTGTCGATCCTGATCGGCGCGGCGGTCGTGGCGATCTCGGCGAGCTTCGGCGTGCTGGTCGGCCTGGTGGCCGGCTTTGCGGGCGGGCGCGTCGACACGGTGCTCATGCGCTGGGTCGACGTTCACGTGGCGTTCCCGGGCTTGCTGCTGTCGCTGGTGATCCTCGTGATCCTGGGCCCGGGGCCCGGCACGGTGATTCTCGCGCTGGCGCTCAACGGCTGGATGGTCTATGCGCGCCAGATGCGCAGCGTCGTGCTGTCGGTGCGCCAACTGCCGTACATCGAAAGCGCCGAGATGGCAGGCGCACGGCCGGCGCGCATTCTGCTGCGCCATGTGCTGCCCAACCTCGCGGCGCCCCTCATCACGCTGATGGTGCTGGAGTTCGCGCGGGTGGTGCTCGCCGAGGCCGCGCTGTCGTTCCTGGGCGTGGGCGTTCAGCCTCCGGGCGTATCCTGGGGCCTGGACGTGGCGAACGGCCGCAACTACCTCACCAGCGCGTGGTGGCTGGCCACGTTCCCGGGGCTGTCGATCGCCCTGACCGTGCTGGGGGTGAACCTCGCCGCCAGCCGGCTGCGCCTGGCGCTGGACCCGCGCGAGCGCGAAAAGGAATTCGCGCGCAAGCTGCTGGCCAAGGAGCGCCCATGACCGCGCCATCGCCTTCTTTCCAGGCGGCGAACACGCCGCCGCTCCTGAGCGTACGCGAGTTGAGCGTCGAGTTCCTGACGCGCCACGGCAGCGTGCAGGCCGTGGACGCGGTGTCGTTCGACTTGCGCGCCGGCGAGACCCTGGCCCTGGTCGGTGAGAGCGGCTCGGGCAAGAGCGCCTGTGCGCTCGCGCTGATGGGTCTCTTGACCTTGCCCGGCCGCGTCGCGGGCGGACAGGTGCTGTTCGAAGGACAAGACCTGCTGTCGGCGCCGGCCGGCGTGCTTGAAGACCTGCGCGGCAAGCGTATCGCGATGGTGTTCCAGGACCCGATGAGCGCGCTGAACCCCTTGCTCACGATCGGCACACAGATCGACGAGGTGCTGGTGCGCCATACCCCGCTCGATGCCGCGGCACGGAAAGCCCGGATCGTGGAGTTGCTCACGCAGGTCGGCATCCCCAAGCCGGCCGAACGCCTCGATCGCCTGCCGCACGAATTCTCGGGCGGGCAACGCCAGCGCATCCTGATCGCGATCGCGCTGGCCTGTGATCCGGCCGTGCTGATCGCGGACGAACCCACGACGGCACTCGACGTGACGATCCAGGCGCAGATCCTGGCCTTGCTCGCCGAATTGAAGTCGCGCCTGGGCCTCGCGCTGCTGCTGGTGACGCACGATCTGGGCGTGGTGGCACAGGTTGCCGATCGCGTCGCGGTGATGTACGCCGGCCGGCTGGTCGAGGTCGCCGGCGCGGACGCGCTGTTCGACGCGCCGGCGCATCCTTATACCGCCGGGCTGCTGCGTGCGACGCCCCGCCTGACCGACAACCGCCACCGCATGACCGCGATCGAGGGCACGCCGCCCGATCTGCGCCAGCGGCGCCCGTGGTGCGATTTCGCGCCACGCTGTCCCGCGGCCGACGCCGCCTGCGCGCAACGCCCGCCGCTTGGCGAGGTCGCACCCGGCCGGCTTGCGGCCTGCGTACGCCCCTGGACTCCGGCCTGGAAAGACGAAGCATGAGCGCGCTTACTCCTCTGCTGCAGGTCGATGACTTGCGTGTGCATTACCCCGTGCGGTCGGCGGGCTGGTTCGGCAAGCCCGTGCTGGCCCGCGCCGTGGACGGCGTGTCGCTGACGCTGGGCCGGGGCGAGACCCTGGGTCTCGTCGGCGAGTCCGGTTCGGGCAAGACCACGCTCGGCCGCGCCGTGTTGCGGCGCACGCCGCTCACCTCGGGCACGATCCGTTTCGACGGTACCGACATCACGCATGCCGGCACGGCGCAGCTGCGCGAGCTCCGGCGGCACATGCAGCTGGTGTTCCAGGATCCCTCGACCAGCCTCAATCCGCGGCATACGGTGTTCGATGCGATCGCCGAGCCGCTGATCGTGCATGGCTGGCGCGAGGGCCGGGCGGCGCTCGAGGCCCGCGTCGCGGCGCTGATTGCGCAGGTCGGCCTGCCGGCCGATAGCGCCGAGCGCTACCCGCATGCGTTCTCGGGCGGACAACGCCAGCGTATCGGCATCGCCCGTGCGCTCGCAATCCAGCCCGAGCTGATCGTGGCCGACGAACCCGTCTCGGCGCTCGATGTGTCGGTGCGGGCGCAGATCATCAATCTGTTCCAGGACCTGCAGCAGGAGCTGGGCCTGTCATTCCTGCTCATCGCGCATGACCTGGCGGTGGTGCGGCACGTCTCGCACCGGATCGCCATCATGTACGCGGGGCAGGTGGTGGAAACCGGCACGCGGGACGACGTCTACGAGCGGGCCCAGCATCCGTATACCCGAGGCCTGTTGGCCGCGGTGCCCGAGCCCGAGCGCGGCGCGAGCGCGCGCCGCTCGTTTCCGGTGGCTTTGGGCGAGCCGCCCAGTCCCATGTCGCCGCCCACCGGCTGCCGCTACCACCCGCGCTGTCCGTTCGCCACGCAGCGATGCTCTGACGAGGCGCCACCGCTGGCAGAGCTGGCGCCTGGCCATCAGGTCGCGTGCTGGTATCCCGGCGTGGCGGCGCCGCCCGGCTAGACGTGGGGCGGTAGCGGGGTCCGGGCCCATGCCTCGACGCGTTCCGCCTTGCAGACGGCCGATCTCGGCCCTTTAATCTCATTCAAACCCGCGTTCAAACCCCAACGGAGAACCTTCCATGACCGTAAAAGCCCTGGCCCCCGTCGACGCCGCCGATAGCGCGGCCGTCCGCGCCTGGTTCAAAGAACTGTCCGACCACGTGCAGGCCGTCGATTACGCGGCCGCGCGCCATCTGTTCGCCGAAGACTTCGTTGCGTTCGGCACCTACACCGACTTCGTGTACGGCCGCGATCACGCCGAAAAGAACCAGTGGCGCAACGTCTGGTACTCGATCGACAAGTTCCTGTGGCGCCTGGACGACGTGCAGACCTTCGTGTCGCCCGACCGTCTGTTCGCCGTGGGCGCGGCCGTGTGGGATTCGATCGGCTACCACCCGGATGGCAAGGAGTTCGACCGTCTGGGCCGCGCGACGGTGTCGTTCGCCCGCGAAAAGGTGGGCGATCCCTGGGTCGCCACGCACACGCATATGTCGCTGTTCCGCGATACGCCCAGCGTGTCGCACGGCAAGAAGCCCGTGGCGAGCTGAGCGACTCGGCACGTATGAAAACAGGGCGCCTCGGCGCCCTGTTTTTTTTTGCACTGGCGACGCTGTCTGAGCAGGCTGCCGGCCGCCCCGCGCGGCAACGAGGTGCGATGCCGCGCGATCCCTCAGGCCAGATGCCTGCGCAGGTGCGCCACCAGGTCGTCGCGTGCCTCGCGGGCCTGCGGCAGGATGCGCGTCATGCCGATGAAGCTATGCGTCACGCCCGGATAGACCTTGACCCACGGGGTCGCGCCGCCGTCCTCGAGCCGTTCGGCCAGGTCCAGCGTGTCGTCGAGCAGGGGATCGAGCTCGGCCGCCAGTAGCGCGAGCGGCGGCAGATCATCGATGTCGGCATAGAGCGGCGCCACGCCTGGATCCCGCAGCTGGGCTTCGTCGCTGACGTACTGGCGCCAGAACCAGTCCAGCTTGTCGGTCGACAGCCCGAAGCGGCCATCGCCGAGCTCGCGCTGGGCGTGGGTATCGCGGCGCGCCGACAGCATGCCGTAGATCACGGCGGCCGTACGAATCAGCGGCTGGCCGGCATCGCGCAGCCGCACCAGCGCGGCCAGCGTCAGGTTGCCACCCGCGGACTCGCCACCCAGGGCCAGACGGCTGGCGTCCAGGCCCAAGGTGCCGGCATGCTCGTGCAGCCAGCGCACGGCGCCCACCACCTGATCCAGGGCGGTGGGGTAACGGGCCTCGGGCGACAGCGCGTACGACAGGCCGGCGGTCACGATGCCCGCCTGCGCGGCGATCTCGCGTTTCCAGCGATCCAGCGTGTCGAGGTCGCCGCTGGCGAATCCGCCGCCATGCAGATGCAGATAGAGCGGCAGGCCCTCGGCGGGCGCGGTCACGCCCTCCGGGTAATAAAGACGCAGGACGGCCGGCATGGGCAGGTGATCGAGCCGATGCTCGACCACACGGGCCACGGGCGGCGCCGGCTCGGTCAGCCACTTTTGATAGGCCCGCGCCTGTTCGCGCACCGCGGCGATGGGCGTGGTCAGCACGTTGGGCGTGCCGACGCCTGCCTCGCGCGCCTGTGCCTGCGCGGCCTGCACCTCAGGGGCGAGGGACTGAACGGGGGCCGGAGGGGAGGAACCCGGATGGGCCGGGGCTGTGTCGCTCATCGTGAATCCTGCTGCAAAGGGGGGACACCAGGCCGGTGTTCCGAACCCGCCAGTATGGCGGGCCCGTCACCCGGGGCCAAATAACTTCTGCGCATGCCGATCCAACCGGCGCAGGGCATCCGGTCGGCTACTTCACCGGAAAGTACGTGCCGGCCAGGCGGCCGTTGTGGCCGCAATAGGGCGGGCCGTAGCTGTCCGGACCTGAATTGGTTTCTTCGACGACCAGCGCCGCGCCCACGCGTTTGAAGGTCAGGACCCAGCCATCGTTTTCGGGATCCTTGAATACCAGCGTATCGCCTTCGGCGCGCAGCGGGCCCTTGGTCTGGCAGAGCCAGCGCGCATTGTGCGGCTGGGCCGCCGACGCTTCGTGCAGCCAGGTGCCATCGGCATTCTGCTTGATCGTGACCAAGCCCGGCAGATTGGCCCAGATGCCGGCCTGGTCCTTGCGCGGCGCGCGGTCGAGCGCATGAAAGAAGGCTTCGCGCCAGCGCATCTGCTCGGCAAGCTCTTCGGCGCCGGTTTCCTTGTTGAAGGGTCGGGCATAGGCCTCGTCGCGCACGCCCACGAAATAGCGCTGGTCGGCGGTCAAGGCTTTTGCGGTGGCGTCGTCGAAGGCCTTGCGGGCGTCGCCGTAGAGGCGGGCGATGTTGGTGTCGGCCGTGGCCAGGGCGGGATCAGCGCAGATGGCCTTCTCGACGGCGCTCCTGGCTTTGGCGCAATCGAACGAAGGGGCCGCTTGAGCGCTCATGGCGCAGACGCACAGGGCGAGGGCAGGGAAGATGCGGAAGGTCATGCCGTGAACGCCTTCAGGTTTTCCAGGCGCTCGGCCAAACCGGCTTCGCCCAGGTAGTGACTGAGTTTACCGGTGCGTACGCGGCGCAGGCTTTCCTTGTAGTCGGCAGCCAGCGACGCGCGGGCTTCCTCGAACGACGCCGTAATGCCCGGGCCCGCGGCCTGCGCCACGAGGCGCGCCGCTTCGGGGCTGCCGCAGGCCACGCACTTGGCCATGCTCAGGCCGCAGGCGGTGGCGCCGCGATCCAGCAGCAGCGCGACCAGCCCCGGGTCCGGCTGTTTGTCGATGTGGTTCAGCGCGTCGGCCGGCACGGGTGCGCCGGCTTCGATCAGGGCGCGTGCGGCCTCGTCCGCATGGCCCATCAAGGCCACGTCGACCGGCGTGGCACTGCCGCGCAACGGCGCGTCGAAACGCATGCCCAGCAGGGCGAGGTGTCGCACGAGCCCTGCGTCGTTCTCGGCCACGGCATGTGCCAGTGCCAGCGAGGCCAGGCGAGGCTCGCGCAGCAAGCTGCCGTCGGCCAGGGGGCCGCGCCAATCGAGCATGGCCGCACGATAGAAGGCGCCTAGCTTGTCGGCCAACGGTCGCGGCAGGCCAGCCGACTCGACGCGCTCGTCCAGATACTCGAGCAGGAACACGCCCGGGCTATCCAGATCGGTCTCGGGGTCGGATTCCAGGTTCAGGGCAGCGAAGGCGCCGTCCAGATCGTCGGCGAACGTGACGATGGCATCCTGCTGCAGCGTGTGGGTCCAGCCCGGCAGGCCACGCTTCCAGGCAACCACGCTGCCGTAGTGCGGGCCGGGCGCGACCACCACATAGATGCGGTCGCAGTACTCGAAGCCGCCGATCGGCAGGTAGCGCAGCTTGCCGTCCCATTCGGTGCCGCTCTCTTCGGCGGCTTCTTCGGCACACTCCTGCTCGTGCTCGATCCAGCCCTGCAGATCGCGGTAGTGCTCGCTGCCGTCGTAGAACAGCTCCGACCAGCTCAGAGCCTCGTCATTGCCGTCCATCGTGGCGCGCAAGTCGTAGGCCAGCTCGCCGCCGGCTGTCTTGCGCCACAGCGCGATGAGCGCAGGGGGCAGGGGCGCCGCGCACAAGGCTTCGATCTCGTCGATCCGGGCCTGGGGCAAGGGCGGCTGCACGCCATACAGCATGCGGTCGGCGTGGATCACGATGCCGTGCTCGCGCAACGTGTGCAGTTCCTCGGGGGTGAACGTGTCGCTCATGATGCTTCTCTGAGATGTCTGACGCCGCCCGATTCTACCTGTGCGTCATGTCGGGCCCAGTCTTCTACAATGCGCTCTGCCTGGCCGCCGCTGTACCGGCGCGGCCTTATTCCTGGACACGACCATGGCCGATCCCGGCAACGGCGGCGCCGGCTCGCACGAGCCTGGCGCCGGCGACCCGACGCTCAACCGCCCGCCGCGCAATCGCTACGATCGCATGGAGTGGGCCGGCGCGTTCGGCGATCTCGGCACCTTGATTCCATTCGTGGCCGCCTACATCGGCGTGCTCGGCATGGACCCGTTCGGTGTCCTGTTCGCCTTCGGCGTGGCCATGCTCGTGTGCGGCCTGGTGTATCGCACCCCGATCCCCGTGCAGCCGATGAAGGCAATCGGCGCGGTGGCCTCGATCCAGGCGGTGCAGACGGCCGTGGTCACGCCCGGCGCCGTGCATGTCGCCGCACTGGCCACGGGACTTACCTGGCTGGTGCTCGGGGCGAGCGGGGCCATGCGCCATGTGGCGCGCTGGGTACCGCCGGCCGTGGTGGCCGCGATCCTGCTGGGCCTGGGCGTGGGGTTCATGCTCCAGGGTCTCAAGATGATGCAGGGCGATCTACTGATGGCCGTGCTGGCCGCGGCACTCACGCTGGCCCTGATCGGCAATCGGCGCATCCCGGCCATGTTCGCGGTGCTCGTGTTCGGCGCGGCGGTGGGCGCCTGGCGTCAGCCCGAATTGCTCGGCCAGTTGGCGGCCGCGCCCATTGCCTTTCGCCTGCCCACGTTCGAGCTCACCACGATGAGCTGGAATCAGGTGTTCGTGGGCGTGGTGCTGCTGGCGCTGCCGCAGATCCCGCTCACGCTGGGCAACGCCATCCTGGCGATCACGCAGGAAAACAATCGCCTCTTTCCGTCGCGCCCCGTGTCTGCGGGACGCATGTCGGTGTCCACCGGCCTCATGAACCTGTTCTCGGGTGCGGCGGGTGGCGTGCCGATGTGCCATGGCGCGGGCGGCATGGCCGGCCACGTGGCCTTCGGCGCACGCACGGGCGGATCGGTGGTGATTCTCGGCGCAATCCTGCTCGCGCTGGCGCTCTTCTTCAGCAGCGCGGTGGTGACCCTGTTCGCGCTCTTTCCGCCCGCGGTGCTCGGCGTGCTGCTCTTCGTGACCGGCCTGCAGCTCGCCGTGGGCACGGGTCCGTTGCCGGTCGAGCGGCCGCAGCGCGTCGTGGTGCTGGCCTGTGCGGCCGTCTGTATCTGGAACGTGGCAGCGGGCTTTGTGGTGGGGCTTGCGCTGCATCAAGCGGCGCGGCGCGGCTGGCTGCGCCTCTGACCGGCGCGGGCGGGGCGGGCAGGGGTACCCGGTATACTTCCCCCATCACCGCGCGCGCGTGCGCGCCAGCCAGAACCCGATCCGATGATAGACAAGAACGAAATCACTGGCCTGATCCTGGCAGGGGGCCGCGGCAGCCGCATGGGCAATGTCGACAAGGGCCTGCAGAATTTCCAGGGCATCCCCATGGCCATGCATGCGTTGCTCCGGCTCGGGCCGCAGGTGGGCGCCATCATGATCAACGCCAATCGCAACCTGGGCGCCTATGAATCGATGGGCGTGCCGGTCTGGCCCGATGCCACCGCCGATTTCGCCGGGCCGCTGGCGGGTGTTGCGGCGGGCCTGGAGCGCTGCGAGACCGAGTATCTGGTCACCGTGCCCTGCGATACGCCGCTGTTTCCGCTGGACCTGGTCGAGCGCCTGGCCGCGGCGCTGGACGAGGCCGGCGCCGAGATCGCGATGGTCGTCACGCCCGATGGCGACGGCGTGCGCACCCAGCCCGTGTTCTGCCTGATGCGCGCGTCGATGCTCGACAGCCTACTCGTGTTCCTGCACAGCGGACAGGGCAAGGTCGAGCGCTGGGTCGACAGCCACGCCTGCGTCCAGGTCATGTTCGACGACGTGCGCGCCTTCACGGGGGCCAACACCCTCACCGAATTGCATCAGCTCCAATCATGAGTACCACGCTTCCCCCCAGTCTTGCCGCCATCGCGTCCTGTGTGAACGGCTACGATCCCGACGCGCTGCCGATCGACCAGGCGCGCGAGTTCATCGACCGCCTGGTGCCGCGCCTGCAGACCACCGAGAGCGTGCCGTTGCGCAGCGCGCTCGGGCGCGTGCTGGCGCGCGACATCGTGTCGGGCATCGATGTGCCCGCGCATGACAACTCCGCGATGGACGGTTACGCGCTGTACGGCACCGATCTGCGCGCCGACGGCGACACCGTACTGCAAGTGGTGGGTAGCGGGCTGGCCGGCGAAGCCTTCCAGGGCACGGTCCAGCCGGGTCAGTGTGTGCGCATCATGACCGGCGCGGTCATGCCGGCGGGCCTGGATACTGTGATTCCGCAGGAATTCGTGCGTCAGCAGGACGGCGCCATCGCTATTCCGGCGGGGGTATTGCGGGCGGGCGACAACCGCCGCCTCGCAGGCGAAGATCTCGCGCGCGGCGAGCCCGCGCTGTCGGCGGGCCGCGTGCTGCGCCCGGCCGACATCGGCATGCTGGCCTCGCTCGGCCAGGGCGAGGTGCCGGTGCGCCGCCGTCTGCGCGTGGCGTTTTTCTCCACCGGCAGCGAGCTGCGCTCGATCGGCGAGACGCTCGATGAAGGCTGCGTGTACGACAGCAACCGCTACACGCTGTGGTGCATGCTGCAACGCCTGGGCGTCGACGTGATCGACATGGGCGTGGTGCACGATGACGAAGCCGCGCTGCGCGAGGCGTTCGGCCGCGCCGCCGCGGACGCCGACGTGGTCATCACCTCGGGTGGCGTGAGCGTGGGCGAAGCCGATTACACCAAGAAGGTCATGGCGGACCTGGGCGATGTGCTGTTCTGGAAGATCGCGATGCGCCCCGGACGGCCGATGGCCATCGGCCGCATCGGCGAGGCGATCCTGTTCGGCCTGCCGGGCAACCCGGTCGCCGTGATGGTCACTTTCTATGCGCTGGTGCGCGATGCGCTGCTTGCCATGAGCGGCGCCACCCCGCAGGTGCTGCCGCTGCTGCGCTGCGTGTCGCCCAAGCCGATCCGCAAGAAGCCGGGCCGCACCGAGTTCCAGCGTGCGATCGTGTCGCGCGCCGACGACGGCAACTGGCATGTCTCGGTCACCGGTTCGCAAGGATCGGGGATCTTGCGCAGCATGAGCCAGGCCAACGGTCTGCTCGTGCTCGGGCACGACAAGGGCAATATCGAGGCCGGCGAGCTGGTGGATGTGTTGCCGTTCGATGGTCTGCTGTAAGGTGGCGCGCTGATGACCCGAGTGATCGGCTTTGCCGGCTGGAGCGGCGCGGGCAAGACCCAGCTGCTGACCGGCCTGATTCCGGTGCTGAAGGCGCGTGGGCTGACCGTCTCCACCCTCAAGCACGCCCACCATACCTTCGATATCGATGTGCCAGGCAAGGATTCGTACCGTCACCGCGAGGCGGGTGCGAGCGAGGTCCTGATCGCCTCGGCCTCGCGCTGGGCCTTGATGCATGAACTCAACGGCGCGCCCGAGCCCGAGCTGCCCGAATTGCTGGCCCACATGAGCCCGGTCGATCTGGTCCTCATCGAGGGCTTCAAACGCAACCCGCACATCAAGATCGAGGTGCATCGCGAGGCCAACGGCAAGTCCTGGCTATATCCCGACGATCCCAGCATCGGCGCGATCGCGAGCGATGTCGCGCCACCTGCCGGCTGCGCGCTGCCGTGGGTGAGCCTGAATGATTACGCGGGGATTGCGGACCTGGTGCAGGCCCATGCCTGGCCGCTCACGCAGGTAACGCGGCCCGGCTGAAAATGCCGAGAGAGGCGCCGACGAGCCCGGCCGTATAGCCCACCAGAGGACTGCCGCCGGTTACGCCGATGCCGGTTGACCGTAGGTTCGCCGACAGCCGTGCCTACACGGGCCTCGCGGCCCGATCCCGGGCGTCCGATCCCTGGCGGAAGGGTCCCCGGCGGCCGGATCCCCGGCGGCCGGATCCCCGGCGGCCTCGATTGCCGGGCGGACGGAATGCCGCCCGGCAATCGGCATCACTGCTGGGCGTTCGGGAAGAACAGCTGCTGGCCGTTGATCTTGTAGCTGGCGATCGTGTCCTGGCCCGCCTTGGACGTGACCCAGTCCACGAACTTCTGCGCGGCCGCCGACTTCACGTGCGCGTGCTTGGCGGGGTCGACCACCATCACGCCGTACTGGTTGAAGAGGCGCTTGTCGCCCTCGACCAGCACCTTCAGGTCGCCCGGATTCTTGAAGCTGAGCCAGGTGCCGCGGTCGGACAGCACGTAGGCGTTGGTCGACGAGGCCATGTTCAGCGCCGGGCCCATGCCGCAGCCGCATTCTTTGTAGCCCGAACCCTTGTTCTCCACGCCGGCCTGCTTCCAGTAGCGCAGCTCGGCGGCGTGCGTGCCGCTCTTGTCGCCACGCGAGATGAAGGGCGCGTTGGCCGAGGCCAGCTTGTTGAGTGCCGCCACGATATCGGTGCCTTGCGCCTTGGCGGGATCCTTGCCCGGGCCGATCAGCACGAAGTCGTTGTACATGACCGGGTAGCGCTTCTGCGCAAAGCCCTCGGACACGAACTTCTCTTCCGCCGCCTGGTCGTGCACGAAGACGACGTCGGCGTCGCCACGGCGCGCCGTATCCAGCGCCTGGCCGGTGCCTTGCGCCACGACCTTGACGTCGATGCCGCTGTCTTTCTTGAAGGCGGGCAGCAGGTGCGAGAACAGGCCGGACTGCTCCGTCGAGGTGGTGGACGCCATCGTGATGGTCTCGGCGCGTGCGGTCGAAGCCAGGCCCAGCAGGGCGGCCAGACAGGTGAGGGCGGCGCCGCGGCGCAGGGTCTTGTGCAGAGTCATAAGATGCGTTCTCCCTTGAGGAACAGGCTGGCGGTCTCGGGTAGTGGACCGTTGAAAAAATCATGCACGGACAGGTCGGCCAGGATGCGGCCGCCGTCCAGGTACACGACGCGGTCGGCCAGGCGCTGGACCTGGCCGAGGTTGTGGCTGGCGAAAATCATGGTGGCGCGCGTTTGCGCGCCGGCGCCGAAGTCCTGCATCAGGCGCTCGACCTCGCGTTTGGAGTGGGGGTCGAGACTGGCGGTGGGTTCGTCGAGCAGCAGGGCATCGGGCGCCAGCGCCCAGGCGCGTGCGAGCGCGAGCCGTTGCTTCTGGCCACCCGACAGGCCGCGTGCGTTGCGCCCGGCGAGCTCCGCAAGTTCGACGCGTTCGAGCGCCTGGCCGGCGCGCTCACGCGTGGCGCGCCAGGGCGTGCCGCGCAGCCAGAGCCCGAGCCGCACGTTGTTGAGCACCGAGGTGCGCAGCATATAAGGGTGCTGGAACACCATGGCCTGGCGCGCGGCCGGCAGGCATCGCACCGCGCCGGCGCTGGGCCGGGCCAGTCCGTTGAGCACACGCAGCAAGGTGCTCTTGCCGCTGCCGTTGGCGCCGACCAGCGCGATCCGTTCGCCGGCGCGCACGGTGAGGTCCACCCCGCGCAAGGCCTGCACCGCGCCGTAGCGCACTTGGGCGGCCTCGAGTTCGAAGAGCACCGTCATGGCGCCTCCGGGGCCAGCGTGGCGATCCCGCGCATGCCCGCGTCGCGGCGCTCGCGCCAGCGCCGCACCTGTGCGCCCAACACGTTGAGCAGCAGCACCACGGCCAGCAGCACGATGCCCAGCGCCATGGCCATGGGCAGGTCACCCTTGCTGGTCTCGAGCGCGATCGCCGTGGTCATGACACGCGTATAGCCGTCGATGTTGCCACCCACGACCATCACCGCGCCGACCTCCGAGACCGCACGGCCGAAGGCGGCGATCACGATCGTGATCAGCGCGAAGCGCTCGTCCCAGAGCAGCAGCAGGCTGCGCGCAAAGGCGCCGGCCCCCAGGGACCGCAGCTGTTCGCCGTGACCGGCCTCGGCATCGCCCACCGTCTGGCGCACCAGCGCGGTCACGAAAGGCAATACCAGGATGGTCTGCGCCAGCACCATGGCCTTGAACGAGAACAGCCAGCCGAGAAAGCCGAGCGGGCCGGAATGCGATAGCAGCAAATACACGATCAGGCCCACCACCACGGAGGGCAGGGCGAGCGAGGTGTTCAGCAGGGTGTGGACGATGGATTGCCCGCGAAACCGCGCCACGCCCAGCCAGGCGCCCGCCACCATGCCCAGCGCACAGGCGAGCGCACAGGCGGTCACGCTCACGGCGAGCGAACGGCCCACGATGGACAACAGCAGCGGATCGAAACTCGTGATGAGCCGGACCGCGGTGAGGATGCTCTCGGAAAATGTATTCATAGGGGTTTGCCAGTACGCGCGAGGGTATCGCATGGTTACTCGCGCGGCCATATGAAGTGATTTGCATAGCAAGCGCTGCGGATTGGCGCTACGCTTGCCGAGCGGTCGCCGGCCCGCCCCACGGTGAGCGCGCGTCCTCGGGCCAGCAAGCCGCGGGCGCAGCGTGGGGGCACCTTTTTCCGCCGGGCCGCCCCAAGGAAAAAGCGCCCCCTCGGGGGGCAGCAAGCCGAAGGCGCAGCGTGGGGGCTCACACCCTGGCGGACATTCAGGCATACTCGCCGCCGTGCATCGAATCGAACTGAACTATCTGCTGGGCGCCGACGACGTGCGGCCGGCCCTGATCCGCAACGCGCTGATGGACCTGCTGGTCGCGGTGCGCGAGCATGGGTCCATCTCGTCCGCGGCCAAGGCCATGGGGATGTCGTATCGCCATGTCTGGGGCGAGCTGAAGCGCTGGGAACAGATCCTCGGGCGCACCCTGATCGTCTGGGACAAGGGCCAGCCGGCTCGCCTGAACGAGTTCGGCGAGAAGCTGCTGTGGGCCGAGCGCCAGGCGCAGGCGCGGCTCGCGCCGCAGATCAGCGCTTTGCATGCCGAGCTCGAGCGTACGTTCGCCGTGGCCTTCGACAACGCGGCGCATGTGGTGCCTCTTTATGCGAGTCACGACGACGCGCTGGCCGCGCTGCAGGAGCACGCGGTGGACATGGCCAAGCTGCACCTCGACGTCTCGTACGTGGGCAGTCTGGACGCCATCAGCGCGCTCAACGAGGGCCGCTGCGTGATGGCGGGCTTTCATACGCGGCAGCAGCCCGTACCGGGATCGCGCAGCGAGCGGGCCTATAAGCCGCTGCTGCAACCCGGCCAGCACAAGATCATCGGCTTCGCCCAGCGCCAGCAGGGCCTGATCGTGCCGCGCGGCAACCCGCGCGGGCTGCGCACGTTGCAAGACCTGTTGCAACCCGGCGTGCGCTACGTCAACCGCGGGCTCGGCACGGGCACGCGCGTGCTGTTCGACGAGCTGCTCGAAGAGGCCGGCATCGACGGCACAGCGATCTCGGGCTATACGCGCACCGAACCGTCGCACAAGGCGGTGGCGCATGCGGTGGCGTCGGGCAGCGCCGACGCGGGCCTGGGCATCGCGTCCGCGGCAGAGCACGAGCGGCTCGATTTCGTGCCGCTCATCAGCGAAAACTATTTCCTCGTGTGTTTGAAATCCACGCTGGAGCTGCCCGCCACGCAGGCACTGCTTGCGCTGCTGCAGGGCGACGCCTGGCAGGCGCGCCTGGCCCGCATGCCCGGATACACGCCGGTGCGCAGCGGCGAAGTGCTCTCCTTGAGCCGCATGCTGCCCTGGTGGGACTTTCCCGACAAAGCCGACAAGCCGGGCAGAAAAGCGGCCGGTGGAGCCGCCTGACGAGCGACCGGATCCGCGGCCGCATGGCGCAACGGCCCCTCCGGCTGCGCCATGCCGACGCCCGGCCTGGCGTCATGCCGCTTGTGTCATCGCTCGCATACAGGCGTACGCCCAACTGAAACAAGCCCGGCGTGCCGGGCTTGTTTCAGTTGCGGCCCGCATCGGCATCCCGATACGGCAACACTGCCATCACTTGGTCTGCGCTTCGGGCTTCTGCTCGGACTGCGGCTGAGACTGCGGCGTGGCATTGTTGGGCGGTTGGGTGGCATTGCCTGCCGGCGAATGCGCGCCACCGGCTTCGAGCGGCTTTTCCTCGGGCTTCACGTAGGCGAAGGGGCCGGGGTCCTGGCAGTCGGCGGTGGCCACGGGCGGACGCGGGGTCTTGCCGTTGGCCTTGGCCTGCTCGAAATACACCGTGGCCACGCGATCCTGCGCTTCGCACAGCTGGTACGCATCGACCTTGGCGGCCCAGGCCGCCTTGGCCGAGGCTTCGTCGGCGCGGGCCTTGGCCTCGGGCGTGGGGGGCGGCAGCTTGGCGAATGCCGGCGCCGCGGCCATCACGAAAAGCATTGCGATGATCTTCTTCATGCTGACTCCTGGTTCTGCATCAGGCGCCGGCCGGCCGCGTCGGGCTGGTCTTGGCATCTTTATCGGGGGTGCGCTGGGCCGGAATCTTGCCGGCCTTGATGTCGTCGTACCAGTACTCGTGGTGTTCACGCGCCCAGGTCTCGTCGACATAGCCGGTCTTCATGGCCTTGAAGGCGCCCTGCATGCCGATGGTGCCCAGATAGATATGGCCCATGATCATGCAGGTCATCAACAGCACCGACACGCCGTGGATCATGTGCGCGATCTGCATGTTGCCGCGGGTATAGCTCAGGCCCGGCACGACCATGTCGAGGAAGAGACCCGAGAACACGGCAATCAGGCCCAGGAACAACATGCCGCCCCAGAACATGATCTTCTCGCCCGCGTTGAAGCGATGCGAGGGCACGTGGTCGCCGGTCATCAGACCGCCGCCCTTCTTGAGCCAGAGCAGGTCGTAGCGGCGCGGAATGTTGTCCTTGAAGAACGTGATCAGCACCACCGCGAGCGAGACGGCGAACACCGGCCCGACGAAGTTGTGCGCCGTCTTCAGCACCCAGGTCATCCAGCCGAAGAGGGCACTGCCCATGATCGGCAACAGGAAGAACTTGCCGAACGCCATCACGATGCCCGACAGCGCCAGAATCACGAACGCGGCCGCATTCACCCAGTGCGCGGCACGCTCGAAATACGTGAAACGCTCGATGCGTCGGCCGGTGGGCTTGTCGTGCAGCTTGATCGAACCCTTGCCGAAATAGAACAGCAGGATCGCGACGAGCGCGATCAGCAGCAGGCCGCCGCCGTATGGGATGATCCAGTGGTTGCGCACCTGGCGCCAGGCTTCACCCGCCGTGGTGTAGTCCGAGCCCGGATACTGCACGAAGCGCTGGATCAGGATGCCGGCCTCGGGCGCCTGGCTCTTGGGCAGGCTCGAGTAGCCCGGCTCGCCCGAGTTGACCTGACGCCAGAACGGCGCGTTATTGCCCGGCTGGACTTTGGCGCGCTCGGCGTTGGTCTGCTCGGCGTAGCCGGGCAGCTCATTGGCGTCGGGCTTGACCTCGAAGATGTTGGCGCTCTGGATGTGGCCCAGGCCGCCGCCCGGCGGGGGCGAGGCATTCTGGGCCGCCGCGGGCGCGAGGGCCGCGGTGCTGATCACCAGTGCTGCGAAGAGTGACCGTATCATGGCGAACTCCCGGTCAATACACTTTCGTGTATTCGTTCTGGCCGCGCTGGGCGCGGGTCTTCAGCTCTTGCTGCCAACTGTTCTTGTCGCCCGGCTTCCAGCCCGACGCCATGAAGTTGCTGCCCGTACCGTCGTACAGCGGCTTGCCGCCCGCATCGGTGTGCTGCATCTTCTGAGGCTGCTCGGTGCAGGCCGTGAGCGCCAGGACCCCCGCGAGAAGGACGAGGCGCGCGATCATGGCTTGGCCTTTGCGTCGGTGGCTTGCTGCGGCGGCTGGCCAGCCTGTTGCGAGCCGTAGGCGGTGCCCCAGCCCCAGACTTCGGCGCCCTTGCCACGATGCTGCACGCGGGTGCGGAAGATGTCGGCCACGACATCGCCGTCGCCGGCCAGCAGCGCCTTGGTCGAGCACATCTCGGCACAGGCGGGCAGCTTGCCTTCGGCGAGGCGGTTGCGGCCGTACTTCTCGAATTCTTCGGCGCTGCCGTGGGCCTCGGGGCCGCCGGCGCAGAACGTGCACTTGTCCATCTTGCCGCGCACGCCGAAGTTGCCCTGCGAGGGGAACTGCGGGGCGCCGAACGGACAGGCGTACGAGCAGTAGCCACAGCCGATACAGGTGTCCTTGTTGTGCAGGACCACGCCTTCGTCGGTGCGGTAGAAGCAGTTCACGGGGCACACGGCCATACAGGGCGCGTCGCTGCAGTGCATGCAGGCCACCGAGATGGACTTCTCGCCGGGCACGCCGTCATTGAGCGTGACCACGCGGCGGCGGTTCACGCCCCACGGCACTTCGTGTTCGTTCTTGCAGGCGGTGACGCAGCTATTGCACTCGATACACCGTTCTGCATCACAGACAAATTTCATGCGAGCCATTGTGCTCTCCTTAAGCTCTTTCGATGTTGCAGATGGTGGTCTTGGTTTCTTGCATCATGGTCACCGAGTCGTAGCCATAGGTGGTGCCGGTATTGATGGCTTCACCCCGCACGATCGGGGCCGCGCCCTCGGGATAATGGGCAAGCATGTCCTTGCCCTGCCAATGGCCCGAGAAGTGGAACGGCATGAAAGCGGTATCGACGCCCACGCGCTCGGTCACGAGCGCCTGCACATTCAGGCGCGCGCCGGTCGGCGTGTGCACCCAGCAACGATCGCCGTTGCGGATGCCGCGGTCGGCGGCCGCCTTCGGATTGATTTCGACGAACATCTCTTGCTGCAGTTCGGCCAGCCAGGGGTTCGAGCGGGTTTCCTCGCCACCGCCTTCGTACTCGACCAGACGGCCGGACGTGAGGATGATCGGGAACTTCTCGTACATCTTGTCGGCGACGTTCTTCTTCTGCAGCGAGGTGTAGACGGTCGGCAGGCGCCAGAAGGTCTTGATGTCGCTTTGCGCCGGGTACTTCTCGACCAGATCCGGACGCGTGCCGTAGATCGGCTCGCGGTGCTGCGGAATCGGATCCGGGAAGTTCCAGACCACGGCGCGGGCCTTGGCATTGCCGAACGGATGGCAGCCGTGCTCTTTCATCACCACGCGGATGATGCCGCCCGACGAGTCGGTCTTCCAGTTCTTGCCTTCGGCCGCCTTCTTCTCTTCGGCGGTGAGGTCGTCCCACCAGCCCAGCTTCTTGAGCAGCACGTGGTCGAACTCGGGGTAGCCCGTCGTCAGGTCGGCCCCCTTGGAGTGCGAACCGTCTTCGGCGAGCAGGCTCACGCCGTTGCGCTCGACACCGAAGTTGGCGCGGAAGTTGCCGCCGCCGTCCATGACGTGCAGGCTCGTGTCGTAGAGATTGGCGGTGCCCGGGTGCTTGAGCGACGGGTTGCCCCAGCACGGCCAGGGCAGGCCGAAATAGTCGCCCGTGAGGTCGTAGCCGGTCTCGGGATCCTTGCCGCCCTTGGCGCGCAGGGTCTTCACGTCGAACACATGCATGTTGCGCATGTGGGCCTTCAGGCGCTCCGGGCTCTGGCCCGTGTAGCCGATGGTCCAGACACAGGCGTTGATCTCACGCAGGATGTCTTCGATGGAGGGCTCTTCCATGCCGCCCTTGGCCTTCTCCATCTTGTAGTTCTTGACCAGCTCTTTGCCGAAGCCCAGCTTCTCGGCCATCTGGTACATGATCATGTGATCGGTACGGCTTTCCCAGAGGGGCTCGATGACCTGCTCGCGCCATTGGAGCGAGCGGTTCGAGGCCGTACAGGAGCCACGCGTCTCGAACTGCGTGGCGGCCGGCAACAGGTACACCGCGCGGTTGGGATTGAGCTCTTCGGGCTTGCCCGGCATCGCCGCCATCGCGGCGGTGGCGGACGGGTAGGGGTCCACCACGACCAGCAGGTCGAGCTTGTCCATCGCGCGCTTCATCTCCAGACCGCGGGTCTGGGAGTTGGGCGCATGCCCCCAATAGAACACCGCGCGCAGGTTGGTTTCCTGGTCGATGAGATCGGGATTCTCGAGCACGCCGTCGATCCAGCGCGACACCGTGATGCCCGGCTTGGTCATCATGGCGGGGGAGGCGTAGCGGCTCTTGATCCAGTCGTAGTCCACACCCCAGGCGCGCGCGAAATGGCGCCAGGAGCCTTCGGCCAGGCCGTAGTAGCCCGGCAGCGAGTCGGGATTGGGGCCGACGTCGGTCGCGCCCTGGACGTTGTCGTGGCCGCGGAAAATGTTGGTGCCTCCGCCCGAACGCCCGACGTTGCCGAGCGCGAGCTGCAGGATACAGGAGGCACGCACGATGGCGTTGCCGATCGTGTGCTGGGTCTGGCCCATGCACCACACGATCGTGCCGGGACGGTTGTCGTTGAGCGTCTTGGCCACATTGAAGACGGTGGCTTCGTCCACGCCACAGGCCTCTTCGACCTTCTCGGGCGTCCACTTGGCCAGCACTTCGGCCTTGACGTCTTCCATACCGTAGACGCGAGCCTGCAGATAGGCCTTGTCTTCCCAGCCATTCTTGAAGATGTGATACAGCACGCCGAACAGGAACGGGATGTCGGTGCCCGACCGGATGCGCACGTACTTGTCGGCCTTGGCGGCGGTACGCGTGAAGCGCGGGTCGACCACGATGACCTTGCAGCCGGTTTCCTTGGCGTGCAGCAGGTGCAACATCGACACGGGGTGGGCCTCGGCCGCATTCGAACCGATATACAGCGCCACCTTGGCGTTCTGCATGTCGTTGTACGAATTGGTCATGGCGCCGTAGCCCCACGTGTTGGCTACGCCGGCAACGGTAGTGGAGTGGCAGATGCGCGCCTGGTGGTCGCAGTTGTTGCTGCCCCAGTAGCTCACGAACTTGCGCATCAGGTACGCCTGTTCGTTGTTGTGCTTGGACGAGCCGATGAAGTACACGGAGTCGGGGCCGCTTTCCTTGCGCAGGGCGATCATGCGATCGGTGATTTCCTGCAGCGCGGTGTCCCAGCTGATGCGCTGGTACTTGCCGTTGACCAGCTTCATCGGATAGCGCAGGCGGTGCTCGCCATGGCCGTGTTCGCGCAACGCTGCGCCCTTGGCGCAGTGGGCGCCGAGGTTGATCGGCGAATCGAACACGGGCTCCTGGCGCACCCAGACGCCGTTCTCGACGACGGCGTCGACGGCGCAGCCGACCGAACAGTGACTACAGACCGTGCGGCGCACGGTGAGCTTGGTGTTGCCCACGGCGACCTTGCCATCGGCGGCTTCGGCACGCTTGACCAGCGCGAGCTGGGTCGCGGCGAGGCCGGCCCCCACGCCCAGGCCCGAGCGGCGCAGGAACGTGCGCCGGTCCATCGTGGGCAGGGCCTGCGACATGCCGCGGCGCAGGCTGCGGATGAAATTCGAATCGGCGGCGCCGTCGACGGCGCCACCGGTTTTTTTGGTGAGCAGCATAGTCTCGCTCCGCGAATTAAACGAGAGTGGTCTTGTAGTAGCGCTTGACGTGCTCGCTCACGCGATAGCCGCCGCCACGCTCGGGAGCGGGCTGGGCTTGGGGCGTGGCGGGCGCGGTCTGCACGCCCGGCAAGACGACGGCACCCACGGCGGCGGCGCCGACGGCGGCCGAACCGGCAAAGAATTTGCGGCGTGTGCGGTCGATGGGGTGATCGGACATGGTCGTCTCCTGGGCAGCTAGGTATGAAAAACTTTGCATAATGTACCTCGCCAAGAAAGAGTGCAGCAACCGTCCCTATTCACGGGAGCGAGTTGCAGCGCAGCAATCGGCGCGATGTTTAAGAGAGAAAGCGAGCTGTTGCGGGGCTCGCGCGCTCAGCCGAGCATGTCGAAGCCTTGGGCCTCGACGGTAACGAATGCTTGCGTGAACGCCGCGACGGCACCATAGAACCGGGCGCCCGGGTGCGCGATGATCACGTCCGCCATGTCGCCCGTCCAGGGCTGAATATGGGCCGCGAAGAAGCTGCGCTGCTGGGTCAGATTCGCCACCGCGGCATCGTCGCCCGCGATCAGGTAGCGCATCACTTCGCACAGATAGGCGATGTGATCTTCGGTCTCGGGCATGGCCGGGTCGCGCGCCAGGCCGAGCGCGGCCAGGTCGTCGCGCAGGCCGACCAAGGGCTTTTCGTTAAGGAAGCCCGTGAGGTAATGCGAACCGAAAAGATAGATCTCGGGTTTGCCGACACCGCCAAACAGCGCCTCGTACTCGGTGGCAATGCCCGCATCGCTGCCTGCCTCGGCCTGCTCGAGCAGCGCCTGCCACGGCGCTTCGAGAAAGCCGCCCGCCATGGGCGCCTCGCGCGCCGCGCCGCGCAGGGCGGCCAGCAGCTCGGGCGAGGGCGGGGCGTAATACAGCTGTGCCAGCAGCCCGTAGATTTCGGCGCGCGCGACTTCTTCGTCGAAACCGGCGGGAGAGAGGTCGGCGAGGGAAACGGAAGCGCTCATAGTTGGGTGATCTTGGTTTCGTTCTCGGACGAGTACATATCGATGACGCGGCAATCGCCGCACATCTTCAGGCGTTCCAGGGCAGCACCCTGGAACATCGCGTGGCCGGCCAGGCGGCCCACCATCGCGTCGATCGCCTTGGCGGTGCCGAAAGGCTTGCTGCAGCGCACACAATGGAATGGCTGAGTCTCATTCACGACGACCGCCTCCTTGCGCTGCGGCGTGAGCAAGAGACGCGGCACGAGCTCGATGGCCGATTCCGGGCAGGTGGTCGTGCACAGCCCGCACTGCACGCAGTTCTTCTCGAGGAAGCGCAACTGCGGCGACTGCGGATTGTCGAGCAACGCGCCCGACGGGCACGCGCTGACACAGCTCATGCAGAGCGTGCAGGTGTCGCGGTTGACGCGTACGCCACCCAGCGGCGACCCCTGGCCCGGCACGCCGGCCGGAAGCGCGATCGCCTCCGGCAGGGCGGACGGCGCCTGGGCAATGAGATGCTCGAACGCGAGCTCCAGCGTGCTGCGTTTCTCCGGCGCGAGCGCGTGACGGGCTGCCACGCGCGGCGCGAGCGGCACGTCGGCCACGAGGGCCTGCAACTGAGCATCGAGGCTGGCGGCGTCGGTGGCACGGCGCAGGTGCAGATGACGGCCGGTGTAGCCCAGGCCGTTGAGCAGCGTCTGGGCGATGTCGAGCTGCGCGTCCAGGCCGGCCAGGTACTGCGGCGCTTCTTCGTCGGTGGTGAGCACCACGACCTGCGTGGCGCCGTAGGCGACGGCCGACAGCCACAGATCGGCGCCCAGGCTGGCGGTGTGCCAGAGCGCGACGGGAATCACGTTGGCCGGCACGCCATGGGCGCGCTTGAGCTGGGCCTGGCGGCCGAGCTCATCGATCAGCGCCTGACCCTGCTCCTGGCTGTGCAGCAGCAGGACCGCATCGCGGCCACCCGCCTTGGTGTAGGTCGAGAGCAGGGTGCGCAGGCGTGCGCCCTGGTCGGGATTGCGTGGATAGCTGTAGGTAAGCGCGCCCGTGGGGCACACGGTCGTACAGGCGCCACAGCCCACGCAAAGATTGGGGTTGACCTTGATCTGCTGGTTGCGCACATCGCTCGAGATGGCCTGGGCCGAGCAGATCTCGACACAGGCATTGCAGCCGACCGTCGCGTTGCGGCTGTGCGCGCAGAGCTTTTGCTTGTAGTCGAAGAACTTGGGCTTTTCGAACTCGCCGACCATGTCGCGCAGGCGCATGAGCACGCCCGGATTCACGCCGTCCCAGCGGAAATAACCTTGCGGCGTCGCATGCTGCGTGAAGAGCGGCTGCGTGCCCAGGTCCAGGATCAGGTCGAAGGTCTCGGCGTAGGTCTCGGGCGAGCGGCTGAAGTCAATCGCGCCCGCCACCGTACAGGATGCCGCGCAATCGCGGTGATTGCCGCATTTGGCGCGGTCGACCTGGTAATCCAGCCCGATCGCGCCCTCGGTACAGGCGGTGACGCAGGCATTGCAGCGTGTGCACAGATCGAGGTCGATCGGATTGTCTTGCGTCCACTGCACCTCGAACGCGCCGAGCCAGCCGGTGGTGCCGGTAAGCCGGCCGGCGAGCGTAGGAAAACGGCGGTTCTGTGCGCCGCCACGTTGCCCCGGGCCTTGCGAGAAGAGGGTGACGTTGAGCACGTCATCGAGCAGTGCGCCGGCCTGTTCTGCCTGGTCCAGAGGGCCGACGATCAGCAGCCGGCCCGCGCTCTTGTAGCTCACCACCGCCACGGGATCGGGCTCAGGCAGATGCGCCGCGGCCAGCAGGGCCGCCAGTTTGGGCATCGCTTGGTCGGCGTCGCGGCTCCAGCCACCGGTCTCGCGGATGTTCACGAACTTGACCGGCGCGACAGCGCCTTCGGTGGCCGCGCCCAGCTCGCCGAACAGGCGCTTTTCCTGGGTACAGGCCACGACCACATCGGTATCGCCGCGCACGGCCTGCTGGAAGGCACCCGCTTCGCGGCGGCACAAGGTGGAATGGCGCGTGAGCGTTTCGCCCAACGCCTGGCCCAGCGCCTCGGGCGCGAGCGGCATCGTGCGATTGCAGTCGCAGATCAATGTCGTCATGGTACGGCTCGTCAGTGCTTGGTTTCCTGGACCTCGGCGGCGGCCGGGTCGCAGTCTTGCGGGTCTTTGCCCGCTCGTGTGTGGGGTTCGGCATCGGCCTGAGCGGGCGTGCCGACGGCTGTCGGAAGCGACACATCGCCGGTCGCGGGCAGCGCGCTCGCGTTTGGCCTGGCGCCGTCGGAGGCGGGCTCGTTCAGCAGGGCATCCGCGGCGCAGCGCGCCTCGTCTTCGAAGAATCCGAAGACCTTCGACACCGCCATTTTACGCAGCATCGACTCCGGCAGCGGCGCCTGCTGCGAGTAGTCATCGATATAGATGTCCAGCCCGTCCATCACGTTGTAGTGCGGATCGGTGAACAGCTTCTTCAACGCGGCGTTCTTGACCTCGGGGCTGACCTCGCGCGCGACGAAGGCGCTGTAGTCGGAGTCGGCCGTCAGTGCCCGCACGTCGTCGAGGGTGGGCAGAGCCGGCGCGTCTGTGTCGCCGGCGGGGGCATGCAATGCCTCCCGCGCGTCGGGCGGCGCGGCGGGGGAGGGCGTGGACGAGCCGGGCACCGCCGTGGCGGCCACCGCATTGGCGGCCACCGCGCTGGCGGCCACCGCATTGGCGGCCACCGCATTGCCATCGGCCGATTGTGGCGCCACGTCTGTGGCAGCCACGTCCGCATCGGGACGCGCGGCTTCCTGGCGCGCCTCGATCTTGCGGCGCGACCAGCGCTGCAGGAATCCGGAAGGCGGGGTATCGCTCATGATTGGCCCTGGCCGCCGCCGAACTTCTTGATCGTGCTGACCGAGGCCGGATTGCCGAAGCGGTCCTGCAGCGATTGGAAGCTGGCGGGACGGCGCCGGCGCTTGGGCTCCGGCACATAATGCTGAGCGATAAAGGCGCGCAGCCAGGCCACGATGGGCTCAGGCGCCGGGATCTGCTCCACCGTTTCCTGGGCGTCGAGCCAACGGCCGGCGTCGTGGTAGCTCAGCGTGACGATCTCGGGCCGCGCGAGCGGCTCGTCGGCGATCGAGGCTTCTTCTTCCATGCGCCACAGCACGAACCAGCAGGGTGCGGGCGCGTCGGCGTTCAGCAGATAGCCTTCGGCGTCGTCCTTGAAGAGCCGCACCGTGTAGCCGGGGTGCAACCAGCGCTGCTGATTGTCATCGTGATAGAGCAGGCGCGGTTGCACGCCGAAGCCGCCTTCGTCGACGACCACGTCCTCCAGCACCCAGCGCCATTCCTGCCAGCGCGCCATCGCACCGGTAATGCGCTCCTTGCGCATCAGCACGGCCACGTCGAGCGTGATCGGCACATCGGGCGGGGGGGTGGGACCGGGCGTCTGCATGGCGGGGCTCACGCGCGCTTGATCGCGATCGACGAAAACGCCGAAGAGTAGTCCTTGCCCATGTCGGACACGGACACCGCCACCTGGCGGGCGAGCGATTTGTACAGGCCGGCGACCTCGCCGTCGGGGTCGGACACGACCGAAGGACGGCCGCTATCGGCCTGCATGCGGATATCGATATCGAGCGGCAGGGCGCCCAGGTAGGCCAGACCGTAGTCGGCCGCCATCTTCTTGCCGCCGCCTTCGCCGAAGATGTGTTCGACGTGGCCACATTGCGTACAGACGTGCACGGCCATGTTCTCGACCACGCCGAGCACCGGCACGCCGACCTTCTCGAACATCTTCACGCCCTTGCGCGCGTCGAGCAGCGCGATGTCCTGCGGCGTGGTCACGACCACGGCACCGGTGAGCGGCACCTTCTGACTCAGCGTCAGGTGGATGTCGCCGGTGCCCGGGGGCATGTCGATGATCAGGTAATCGAGATTCTTCCAGTTGGTCTGGCGCAGCAACTGCTCGAGCGCCTGCACGGCCATCGGACCGCGCCAGATCATGGCTTCGTCGGCATCCACCAGGAAGCCGATCGACATGACTTGCACGCCGTAGTTTTCGAGCGGCTCCATCGTGTCGCCGTCTTCGCTCTGCGGCCGGCCTTCGATCCCCATCATGAGGGAGAGGCTGGGGCCGTAGATGTCGGCATCGAGAATGCCGACGCGGGCGCCCTCGGCGGCGAGCGCCAGCGCCAGGTTGACGGCGGTCGTGCTCTTGCCGACGCCACCCTTGCCGGATGCAACCGCGATGACGTTCTTGATATTGGGCAGGAGCGCCACGCCGCGCTGCACGGAGTGGCTCGTGATCACGCTCTGCACGTTGACCGACACGTTCTGCACGCCCGCGACGGTTTTGGCCGCACCGATCAGCGCGCGGCGCAGCGCCGGGATCTGGCTCTTGGCCGGATAACCGAGTTCGACATCGAACGACACGTCGCCGTCGCCGCTGATGTCCAGGTTCTTGATGGCGCGGGTCGTGACGAAATCTTTGCCGGTATTGGGATCGACACAGGCTTGCAGGGCTTTGAGAAGGGTATCGGAGGCGACCATCGGGGTCTTACGCTAGAGAAATCGGGATGGCGCGGCCTGGGCGCGGGGGCCCGGGAGCGCCCGGACGAATCATGTTATCAGACGTGTCTCACGCTCCGCGCGCAATGGCCTTTGGCGGCGTAGGGGTATAGCCCTGATCGCAGCAGGGGTAATGAGAATGGCTAGTGTTGTGTTGGCCCCCACGCTGCGCACGCGTCGCGCGCTTGCTGCCCCCCGAGGGGGCTCGCCCGCCTTGGGGCGGCCCGGCGGCGGGCGCGGCCCCCACGCTGCGCACGCGTCGCGCGCTTGCTGCCCCCCGAGGGGGCTCGCCCGCCTTGGGGCGGCCCGGCGGCGGGCGCGGCCCCCACGCTGCGCACGCTTCGCGCGCTTGCTGCCCTCTGAGGGGCTCGCCCGCCTTGGGGCGGCCCGGCGGCGGGCGCGGCCCCACGCTGCGCACGCGTCGCGCGCTTGCTGCCCTCTGAGGGGCTCGCCCGCCTTGGGGCGGCCCGGCGGCGGGCGGGGCTCTACGCGGCGCGCGCTTCGCGCGCTTGCTGTCGTCCCAGCTTACTTCCCGACGCGCGCCCGCAGCCACCATGTGAGGCCGAGGTTCACCACGGCCAAGGCCGTCAGCACGATGAGCGTGCCTTGGCTACCCGCGTGCGTGATCAGCAGGCCGCAGGCCAGCGGAGTCAATGCCTGGCACAGCAGCGATGAGCGTGCGAGGCGGCCCATGACCGGCGCGAGGGCGGAGGCGGGCAGCAAGGACAGGGGCAGGGTGCCGCGCACCAGGGCGCGCAGGCCGTTGCCGATGCCATAGCAGACGATGCCGATCGCGGCTGCCTGCGGATGGACGAGGATCAGCGTCAGGCCGAGCGCCACGAAGGCGGCGGAGATCACCGCCATCCAGATCGGGTGCAGGCTCTTGATCGAAAAGGTGATGACGCGCATCGCGACCATGCTCGGGCCGATGAGGGCGCCCAGCGCGATGGCCGACGCGAGCGAGTGGCCGGCGCCTTGCAGGAGCACGATGATCTGGACCGACACCGCGGTCATGAGAATCGCCGCGATCGAGAAGACCCATGACAGCAGCAGATAGGTATTGCGTGGCAACCCGGGCCCGGCCGGGGTGCCAGCCTGCTGCGAGGGGGCCTTGTCCGAGGCGGCCGCATCGCGGCCGGTGTCGGGCCGAAGGCCTTTGAGATAAAGCGGAGTGGCACACAACGCCAGTACCGCCGCGTAGACGAAGCAGGTGCCTCGCCATCCCAAGGGTTCGATCATCCAGGCGAGGATGGGCCATACCACCGTGGTGGCAAATCCGGCGATGAGGGTCACCGCGTTGATCACGGGCCGCGCGCGCTGCCCATATTGAATACCCAGGGTGGCGAAGAGCGGATCGTAGAGCCCGCCCGCCATGCCCGCGCCGATCAGGCACCAGCCGGCGATGAACACCGCGAGGTTCGGGGCGGCCCCGACGACGACAAGGCCGGCGGCCGCGATCCAGCACGACCCGATCAACACACGCCGTCCCTGGCGGCGCGCGATGAACACGTTCGCGCGCGGCGACAGTAAGCCGGAGATCAATACGCTCACCGTGAGTGCGCCGTATATCCAGGTCATCGACCAGCCGGTGTCGCGGTGGATCGGGTCTGCCAGCACGGAGAGGAGGAAGAACGATCCGCCCCAGATCAGGATCTGGGCGATCCCCAACAGAAAACTCGCGCGAAAAGGCACGCGCGGCGGCGAGGGCGCGGCGGAAGACGCCAAGGGGGGATTCATGAGTGCAACATCGAAGACAGCAGCGAAGGCGAAAGTCTACGCCTGCCGCCTTCCTGCGGCCAGCCTCAGTGATCTCGCACAGTTGTTTCCGGGCACGGTGGTTGCGTGAACAACTGCATCGGCGGCACGTCGATTTTTACCTCTCACTCAGGAGATCAGTCATGGCTGCAAAAACCCTGCAAGACCTGTTCATCCACGAGCTCTCGGACATCTACAGTGCCGAGAAGCAGTTGACGCGCGCCTTGCCCAAGATGGCGCGTGCCGCCACGGACGAAAAGCTCGCCGAAGCCTTCACGCTGCATCTGGAAGAGACCCGTGGGCAGATCGAGCGCATCGACAAAATGGTCGAGGGCAGCGATCTGCGCCTCAAGCGCGTGAAGTGCATGGCGATGGAGGGCCTGGTCGAAGAGGCCAAGGAAATCCTCGAAGAAGTCGAGAAGGGCCCGGTGCTGGATGCCGCCCTGATCGCGGCCGCCCAGAAGGTGGAGCACTACGAAATCGCCAGCTACGGCACGCTGTGCACCTTTGCCAAGCAGTTGGGTGAAACCGAAGCGCTGAAGCTGCTGAAGGAAACCCTCGCGGAAGAAAAGGCGACCGACGAAAAGCTCAGCATGCTGGCGCTGTCGCAAGCCAATGCCGAGGCGGCAAACGCTGGCAAAGCCAAGTAAAACTTGGCGCATTCCGGGGCGTCCGAAGTCGGGCGCCGCCGGATGATGCGGGTGAGCTTGCCGCGCGGCGGCCCCGGGTGACACTCCCCATGGAGTCGAGATCCCGGGGCCGCCGCGCGTCGTACCCACATGGCGGTCGCCGCGGACACCTTCGAGCCGCAGACGTGGAAAAAAACCCGCCGGGTTCACCGGCGGGCCACTCGCAACAGGTTCAGGTCGTTCGGCGGCTCGTAGCGCCGGCGGGGCGGACTACGCGCGACGGTGCTGTGCGAGCGCCGCGTCCGTCAGCAGCACCCCGCCATCGAGCGTGCTGGGCGTCATCTCGGCGGCAATCGCGTGCAAGCGGACGTAGTGCTCGCGATACGCCTGCAGCAGACTGGCTTCGTTGGGCTCGGCGCCCAGCCCCTCGACCATCGCTTTGTTCGACACTGCGACGCGCAGGGGCGCGCCGCGCTCGAACAGGGTGAAGCGTACGCAGGCGCCGTCGACATGCGCGTGCGGATCGGCTTGGTCGATCTCGCGGGTTGGGTCGCCGGCGTCGAGCATGGGTTGCGGCTTGGCGCGGGCGGGTCGGTCGGATGAGGTCACGGGCATGGTCGAACTCCTGCGGGTGTGGGCCGCACCCGGCGAGCAATCGGCGTGCCCGGCGGCACCGTGCGCCCGCATCAGGCGGGCGCACGTGTCGATCGCGCCTTGCCGCTGGCCACGTCGGCCGACAGCCAGCGACTGCATCCGCCCGGCAAGGTCGCGCCGCTCACGTAGAGCGCACCCGCACCGTATAGCGAGAGACGATCCGCCAGCCCCAGGCCGGTCAGTACCCAGACCTCGCCCGCGGGGTCCGACCACAACACGCGGCCGTCCCCTTCGGGCAGCCGCGCGATGAGCGCCGCGGGGCCCTGGCCGGGCCGCAACGTGACGACCGTCGTGTCGAGGTCCTGACGCGGGGGGAACAGATTGAGGCCGGCTGCGGCCAGGGTCAGCAGGGCGAGCATCACGATGGCGATCGAGCGCCGGCCCAAAGGCGGCGGCACGGGCCGCAGCGGCAGCATCTCGAGCGGCATGAACGTCATGCGCGGCCCGCCGTCCGCACGTGCTGCCCCGCCCGATGAAGAGAACGGCCGGGGCGTTGTGCCTGCGCGCGCGTCCAGGCCGCCGTTGCCATCCGATGCGCTCCCCCCGGGAGGGCCTCCGCGCGAACGGCGCGCCAGGCGCCAGCCCAGCCAGATCGGTGCGAGGCCGAACACCACTAGCCACAGCAGGTCCCACGCGAGCGGCACGTCGCTGTCCATGCGCACCCGGTGAATTCCGGTGATCCAGTGTGACACCAGCGCATCGATCACGTGCCACGCGCCAAAGCCGATCCAGAACGCCGGCCAGGGCGTCCCGGTCGGGGTGCCCGCCATGCGCGCGCGGTGCAGTTGCCAAAGACCTAGCGCCGCGATGACATACATCAGCGCATGAAAGATCCCGTCCATCGTGATCTGAAACCGCAGGCTGGAGAACATGCCTGCGCTGACGCCCGAGAGCAGGTGATGCCACTGCAGAATCTGATGCAGCAGAATGCCGTCGAAAAAGCCGCCCATCGCGAAGCCGAGAAGGCCGCCGGCACGGCGCAGGCGTGGGTCATGCAAAGCCGCCGCGGCGGGCCAGACGTGAGACGAGGTCATGGTGGCATCACTCAAAAGCGGTGCAGGTGGGAGAGAGGCCGGCAGCCAGCAACCGCCATACCTGCCTTGCGTGCCGAAGAACTGAAACTCGGCCGCGCTCACAGCTCCAACGCGTCCCGCGCGCCGCGTGCTCACGTTGCGCGATGGCTGCGCGGCTCGCACGTCAAAGTTCACTCGGGAACGGCGGTTGCGGCGTGATGCCGCCCAACTCAGGAGGTAGATGATGAGCAAGTTCACCAAAGACACGCATGCGCATGTTGAAGAAGACAACGTGGTGTTTCGCCTGGAGACGGCCGGCGTCGAACGTGAATTCGAGATATCCGGCGACGTGCTCAGGGGCCATTTCGGCGCCGAAGATGGCAGCGCCGCGGCACTGCTGAGGGCCTTTGAAGCCGGCGCCGACGAGCTCCGCGCTGCGGGAAAGCGCACGCAATGGGTGCCCGCGGACGGCCGCATCGAACTCGGGGCGGGGGATTTCGAAGCGCGTTAAATCCGGCGGGCGGGGCGGGCGCGTCGCCGTGTTCTCGCCCGTCGGCCGCCACGCAACGAGGAGCATTCCGTGCGCGGGGCCGACGCCATTTAACTGTTTCGAGTCAAGGCTGCCCATCCTCCTTGTCGCGTACGGGCGTGCCACTGGGGCGCCGCAGCGCGGCATTGTTGTTCGAGTTCGGCGCGCCGGGCAGGGTGCCGTCGCGGGCCTCCCGCTCCTCCACGGCTTCGGCACGGTCAAAGCCCGTGCCGTCGGGGTCCTGCACCGAGGGCGGATGATCAATGTCCGCCGTGACGGGCGCGTCGGCGCGTCCGCTCGGGCGCAGTGCGCCGGCGTTCGGATCGGGCTGGCCGCTGATTCGGCCGGGGGGCTTATCACTCATGATGACTCCTTGGATCGGGTCTGGCGTCGCCGCCAGAACAATGAGGCGAGGCCGATGCCCGCGCCGAACGCCAGATAGGCACAGAAGAGGGCGGTGCGCGGAAGACGGTGTTCGAACCCGGGAGTAAACCGCTTGGGTGTGAGCACGTAGTCTGCGAAACAGGCGATCGCCGCCGTGGCCAGCCCGCCCACCATGGCGCCGCCCGGCGTGTTGGCCCGCGGGAGGTCCTGCGTGACGCGCGCATGCAGCGTGGCCCAGAACAGCGACGCGCCATGGTGGACCCCATAGCCGGCTACCGTGTGCCGCAGCGAGGGCCCATCGGCGCGCAAGGCGGGCCGGCCCCACAGCCACTGGCTGGTCGCGTTGGTCGGGGCGTAGGCGCTGTCGCTGTAGCGGCGCCCCGCGGCCATGAGTACCGCGGTCGACAGCACGCTGGCGGCAGTCCCGCTGCGCAGGCCTTCGCGCACGGCTGAATTCCACTTCGACATGTTTCCTCCGGGTCGGTTGCAGGTATGGCGGTTGCTCGCCGGCTGCAGGGGTCACTGTGATCCGCACAGGCCGTGCCGGCCAGGCGAACGCACAAGGGAGCTGCGATATGAAGATTCTGGTGACGGGCGGGCAGGGCTTCATCGGCGGCCACTTGGTCGCCGCGTTGACGGGGCAGGGCCACGAGCTGGTCTGCCCGGTACGCCGGCCGCCGTCAGGCAGCGCCGTCGGGCGAGCAAAGTTCGTTCCCGCCGAGTATTCGCGCATGGTGTCTCCCGCCCATTGGGAGGACCTGCTGGAAGGCGTGGACGCCGTCATCAATACGGTGGGGATTTTCCAGGGCAGTGCGCACGCGTTCGAAACGCTGCATGCGCGAGTGCCACGCGCACTTTTTGCCGCTGCGGCACGCCAGGGCGCCCGGGTGATCCAGATCTCCGCACTGGGCGCCGATGCCCAGGCACGTTCGAGGTTCCATCGCAGCAAGCGCGCGGCCGACGATGCATTGCGCACGAGCGCACGTCCGGCCTTCATCGTGCAACCGTCGCTGGTGTACGGCCCGGGCGGCGCCAGTGCCGCGTGGTTCGAGAAGCTGGCCATCCTTCCCATGCTGGTGTTGCCCGAAGGGGGCCGCCAACGCATCCAGCCCGTGCATATCGACGACGTGGTGGACGGCGTGGCGGCGCTCCTGCACGCGCCCTGCGAGCGGGTCGTGACGCTGGCGTTCTGTGGGCCACGCCCGCTCAGCCTGCGCGCGTACTTGCAGTCGTTGCGTGAGCAACTGGGGGTGCAGGGCAGGGCGTGGATCGTGCCCTTGCCATCGGGCGTGGCCCGGGGCGCGGCAGGGCTCGCCGCGCCGCTGACAGGCGGACTGGTGACCCGCGACGCCGTGGATATGCTGGCGCGTGGCAATACCGGCGATCCGCGTGCCCTGGCCCGGCTGCTGGCCCGCGAGCCGCGTGATCCCGCCACTTTTATTCCCGCGCGTTCGCGCGACGCCCGGTTCTCGGCGGCCGTGCTGGGTCACTTCGTACCGCTGCTCAAGTTGAGTGTGGCCGTGGTGTGGATCTGGACGGCCGTGGTGTCGCTGGGGCTTTATCCGGTCGAGGACAGCCTGGCGATGCTGCAACGCGTAGGACTGAGCGCCGCGCTGGCGCCGCTGGCCCTGTATGGCGCGGCGCTCCTCGATCTGCTCTTCGGCGTACTCACCCTGACCTGGCGCGGCGTGCACGCCCGTTGGCTCTGGCTGGCGCAGATGGCGTTGATCGGTGGCTACACCCTGATCATCTCGTGGTCACTGCCCGAGCAATGGCTGCATCCCTTCGGACCCATTTCCAAGAACCTGCCCATGCTGGCCGCCTTGTGGCTGCTCTATCTGCACGAGGGCGGCAAACCCGCGAGGCGCTGATGGATTACTTCCTGTTCAAGCTGGTGCATATCCTGTCGTCTACCGTGCTGTTCGGTACGGGTGTAGGCTCGGCTTTCTATCTGTTGTGCGTGGTACTTCAGGGCGACGTCCGCGTGATCGCGAGCGTGGCGCGCCACGTGGTGAGGGCCGACTGGATTTTCACGGCAACCACTGCGCTGCTGCAGCCCATCACAGGGTGGTACCTGGTTCATCTCATGCAATTGCCATGGACCACGCCGTGGCTGAAGTGGTCGGCGCTGCTGTACGTGGTGGCGATCGCATGCTGGCTGCCGGTCGTGCGGCTGCAGATCCTGATGCGCGACGAAGCCGCCACCAGCGCAGCGGCCGGGAGTCCGCTCAGCCCCGCATTCCATCGCTACTTCAAGATCTGGTTCGTGTTGGGGCTCCCGGCGCTGGCGGCCTTCCTGCGATCTTCGCGCTGATGGTGTTCAAGCCCACCTGACACCTGATTCGCAGGCGGTTCACGCTCGACGGGTAGTCGATGCCTGCCGCGGGCAATATTTACCTGTGTGTCTGGATCTCACTCTCGCGGGCCGCTTTCCTTCGGCAGCACCGAAGGCGTGTCGTCCGCGGGCTTGAACGTATCGGTGCGCGCGTCCGTGCTGCCGCTGCCGCCGTTCGAACGCGTGGCGCGATTCTCGTCTTCGGTACTCGTGGGGGAAGGGCGCTCGTTGGCGTCGGCGAGGCCCTCTTGCACATCGTTTGCCACGTCCACCTGATCGCGCTGCGCCGGTTCGGGCGCCTTGGGCTGCGCGTTGCCCTGATCCAGCAGTTCGCGCTTGCGCTCGGGCGTCACATCGCCATTCGAGGCATCGGCTCGGGTTTGCTCATTCATCGTCGCTCTCCTGCGTGCACAGCCAAGTCGCTGCATGCGCAGGCGGCGCAAGCCGCATGCCGTGCACCATGGCGGCGCACGCAACGGCATTTCATTTTGCAGTGCAACCAGACATCTCCCCTCGGGACCGCAGATTTTCCTGCCGCGCAATGTGTTTTGGCGGGCGGTCAAAGGTTGCGCCGATCCGGCCTCCCCATACTTGCGCCACGTTCGATTCCTTCCCCCTCCAACGCAGACGGCGCAGAAACGGTATGGCTCGACGATCGGCAGGTTTTCCCTTCTCTGCAAGACGGCCGCTGGCCGTGGTGCTGCCCCTGGCCATCGCGAGCGCACTCGCAGGCTTGCCGGCGGCGGCCGCGCCGGTCGACGAGGAGTACGACGCGCTCATCATCGGCGCGCGTGAAGGCAGTTACGGACCGGCACTGGTGATGCTGCGCCAGCGCGTGAGCTTCGATCCGAACGACAAGCGCGCCATCATCGATCTGATCGTGATCGCGGGGCGTGCGGGCCGCAGCGCCGAAGTCATCGAAGTGTATGAGTCCCTGGGCGTCGCCATTCCTTTGCCCGCCGAAGCACTGGCCGTGGTGGCACGGGCTTATCGCGACGAAAAACGCTGGAATCAGGCGCTGGGCGTCTATCGCAAGGGCGCCGTGCCGTTTCCGCACGACGACACGTTCGTGCTCGGCGAAACCATGGTGCTGGCCGATGCCGGCCAGGTGGCCGACGCGATCAGCCTGGGCCAGCGCCTGGTGGCGGCCGCCCCGCGCAATCCGGATCGGCGCCTGGCACTTAGCTATGGCTATGCGCGGGCCCAGTTGCCGTACGCGGCGCTGGAGGAAGCGGACCGCGCCTACCAGCTCACGCCGGGCCGCAACGACGTCAAGCGCGCCTACGTCTTTGCGCTGCAGCGCGCCGGGCTGCCGGGCGCGGCATTGCGCGTGGCACGCGCGGACCCCGGCTTGCTGACCGCGGCCCAGTTGCGCCGCCTCGAGGGCGACGAGGCCGCGGAGCTCGTGCGCATGGCAGGTCTGCCGGCACGCAACGAAACCGAGCGGCATATCGTGGCCGATCGCGCCATCGCGCGGCTCGACGCGCAGATCAATGAATGGACGCCGCTCGGGCCGGAAGCCGCGGGCGACGTGCTGCGTGCGCGCATCGACCGGCTGCACGCGCTGTACGTGCGTGGCCACATGCGCGAGGTGGTCGCCGAATACGAGGCCCTGCAGGCGCAGGGCGTCAATGTGCCGCGCTACGTCAACAACGACGTGGCCAACGCCTATCTGTACCTGCGCCAGCCGGACCGCGCGCAGGCTCTATTCCAGGCGACGGCCACGCACCCCACCGCAGCCAGCGACGAGGCGACGGACCGCCTCGTCACGCACACCGGTCTGTTCTATGCCTTGTCGGAAAACGAACGCGCGACCGAGGCCGTGGCCTCGATCGACGCGGTGCAGGACAACTTCGATCCCTGGCTCTATTACAAGGGCCAGGAAATGCGGATGCCGAACGATCTCCACCTGGAGGCGAGCCGTGCCGCCGCGCAGGCCCGATTGCTGGCGGGCGACACGAGAGGAGCGCAAGCGCGCTTCGATGATTTCGTGCGCGAGGCGCCCTACAACTCGGGCTTGCGCGCGGGGCGGGCCGACGTGCTGCTGGCCCGCGAGCGGCCGCGCGAGGCCGAACGCGAACTCAAGATGGCCGAGACGCTCTCGCCACGCAGCCTCGCCGTGGAGGTGGGGCAGGGCTACACGGCACTGTCGCTGCAGGAATGGCGTCAGGCCGACCTGCTCGCAGAGGATGTGATCACGCGGTATCCGGAAGACCTGTCGGCGCGGCAGCTCGCGCGCGCCGTGGCGCTGCACCACAAATCCGAACTGCAGGTCACGGCCACCCGTGGCCTGGCCAATGACAGCGCGGTGGCGGGCGATGGCGAAACCGCGGTCGAGACGGTGCTGTACTCGCCACCGATCTCCGATGACTGGCGCGTCTTCGCCGGGCTGGGGTACGCCACCGGCAAGTTCGAAGAAGGAAAAGGCCGCTACCGCTGGGCACGCACGGGCCTGCAATGGCGCGTGCGCGACGTGACGGTCGAAGGCGAGGTGTCGGCCAACAACTATGGTTTTGGCACCAAGCCCGGGCTGCGCCTGACCGGCGCGCTGGACCTGGACGACTCTTGGCAGGTCGGCGCGAGCCTGGACTGGCGTTCGCGTGCCACGCCGCTGCGTGCGCTCACCAACGACGTGTCGTCAAACAGCGCGGCCGCCTTCGTGCGCTGGCGTGCCGACGAGCGGAGAGAGTGGACGTTTCTCGCGTCGCCCGCGCGCTTCAGCGACGGCAACAACCGCTACACCCTGGGCGTGCAAGGCCGTGAGCGCCTGTACACCGCGCCCACGCTCACCGCGGATCTGAACCTGGATGTGTTCGCCTCGCGCAATACCTTGCGCGACACGCCGTACTTCAATCCCCGCGCCGATCTCACCGTGCTTCCGAGCGTGCAGGTGACGCACATGCTGAGCCGGCGCTACGAGTCCGTCTGGACGCAGACGGCGGCGGTGGGCGCGGGCCTGTACAGCCAGCGCGACTATGGCACGGGCGGCATCCTGACGTTGAGCTACGGGCAGCGCTGGCAGGCCAACGACGCCTTCGCCATCGGTGCGACCGCCACGGCCATCAGCCGACCCTACGACGGCGACCGGGAGCGCGAACTGCGCCTCGTCCTCGACATGACCTTCCGATTCTAGAAGCCGACCATGCGCCTCTCTTTCCTGCGAGCATTGGCCTTGTTCTTCGCCGCCTGCGTGCTGAGCGCCTGCGCCAAGGATGTTCCGGTTTTCGTGCCGCCCGCCGAGCGGCAACGCGGCCACGCGGACGAGCCCTGGCCCAAGAACCAGTTCGTGGTACTGGGCTATCACGACGTCGAGGATGATGACCCCGACCAGCGCTTCCTGAGCGTGCGCACCGATCGTCTGGTGCGGCAGTTCACCTGGCTGCGCGAGAACGGCTACCAGCCGGTGTCGATCGAACAGATCATCACTGCCAACCAGGGCGGCCCCGAATTGCCGAAGAAGGCGGTACTGCTGACCTTCGATGACGGCTACCGCAGCACGCTCACGCGTGTCTTGCCCATCCTGCGCGCCTTCAACTGGCCCGCGGTCGTGGCGCCGGTGGGCAAGTGGGTGGATACGCCGGCGGACCAGCCGGTGGACTTCGGCGGCGAGAAGGTCGAGCGCGAGCGCTTCCTGAACTGGAGCGAAGTGGGCGAGCTGTCGCGCTCGGGCCTGGTGGAGGTGGCGGCCCATACCGACAACCTGCATTACGGGATGCTGGCCAACCCGCAGGGCAACAGCCAGCCGGCCGCGGCCGTGCGCGCCTACGACCGCGCCAGCGGCACCTACGAGACCGAGGCCGCGCACCAGGCCCGTATGACACGCGACATCGCCGCGATCTCACGCAAGATCGAACAGGCCACGGGCAAGCGGCCGCGCGCCTGGGTGTGGCCTTATGGCGCGGAAAGCGGTACGGCGCTGGGCATCGCCGGGCAGCACGGCTACGTCATGGGCATGACGCTCGAGGACGGCACCGCCAAGGTCGAGAGCCTGATGTCCACGCCACGGCTGCTGATCTCCAGCGACCCGCCCACCAAGATGTTCGCAAACTCCGTGGTGGGCACGGAGGCGCGGCCGCTGATGCGGGTGGCCCACGTCGATATCGACTATGTGTACGACCCGGATCCCGAGCAGACCGACCGCAACCTGGGCGAGTTGGTGCAACGCATCGTCGATATGCAGATCAACACCGTCTTCCTGCAGGCCTTCGCCGACCCGCAAGCGGACGGACTCGCCCGCGAGCTGTATTTCCCGAACCGCTGGCTGCCGGTGCGTGCCGACTTGTTCAGCCGCGTGGCGTGGCAGTTGCGCAACCGCGCCAACGTGCAGATCTATGCCTGGCTGCCGGTGCTGTCGTTCGATCTCGACCCGGCCTTGCCGCGGGTGCAGCGCTGGAATCCGCAGACCGGCGATGTGGCGGTGGACAGCGAGCAGTACGTGCGGCTGTCTCCTTTCGACGCGGAGTCGCGCCGGCGCATCACCGAGATCTACCAGGACCTGTCGCGCCAGGCCATCTTCGACGGTGTGCTGTTTCACGACGACGCGCTGCTGAGTGACTTCGAGGACGCGAGCGCGCCGGCGCTCGCCGCCTATACCGCGGCCGGCCTGCCGGGCAGCATCCGCGAGATCCGCGCAGACCCGGACGCGATGCAGCGCTGGACACGCCTCAAGAGCCGCACGCTGGTGGATTTCACCTTGGCGCTCGCCGCCGAGGTCAAGGCGATCCGCGGCCCGCGCATCAAGACGGCCCGCAATATCTACGCGCCGCCGGTGCTCGAGCCCGAGAGCGAGGCCTGGTTCGCCCAGAACCTCGACGATTTCCTGGGCGCCTACGACTGGACCGCGCCCATGGCCATGCCCTACATGGAAAACGTGCCCGAGGGTCAGGAGAACGCCTGGCTCGATCGTATGGTGGACGTGGTGGCCAAGCGGCCGGGCGGACTGGACCGCACCGTGTTCGAGCTGCAGACGCGCGATTGGCGCCGAGAGGGCGACGGCGAGATCGATGCCGCCGTGATCGCGGGCTGGATGCAGCGCCTGCAGCTGCGCGGTGCGCGCAACTTCGGCTACTACCCTGACGACTTCCTGCAGGATCACCCGGCGCTGGAAACGATCCGCCCGGCCATCTCCGACTCCTGGTATCCCGTGCGATGATCCAACGCCTGATTGCCTTCGCCACCCTGTGCCTCGTGACCGGTCTGCCCTTGGGGCTGATGCTGCTGCTCACCAGCGAGGTGCTGCTCGACTTCGTGTTTTTCTACCCGATGCTGATGTCGGTGATCTGGATGACGGGCGGGCTGTATTTCTGGTTTCAGTGGGAACGGCATTGGCGCATCGGGCCGGATACGCCGCCGCCCGTGCTCCCGGGAGAGCCGCTCGTCTCCATCCTGGTGCCGTGTTTCAACGAATCCGATCACGCGCGCGACACGCTGCGCGCCGCGCTGGCGCAGCGCTATCCGCACATCGAGGTCATCGCGATCAACGATGGCTCGAGCGACGACACCGGGGCGATCCTGGACGAGCTGGTGCTCGAGGATGACCGGCTGCGCGTCATCCATCTTGCCGCCAACCAGGGCAAGGCCATGGCGCTGCGCATCGGCGCGCTGGCCGCGCACAGCGAGTACCTGGTGTGCATCGATGGCGATGCCATCCTCGATCCCGACGCAGTCGTGCATCTCGTGCGCCCGCTGGTGCTGCATCCGCGCGTGGGTGCCGTCACGGGCAACCCGCGCGTAAGGACGCGCTCCACGCTGGTCGGCCGGATTCAGGTGGGCGAATTCTCCTCGATCATCGGGCTCATCAAACGCACGCAGCGGGTCTACGGGCAAGTGTTCACCGTGTCCGGCGTGGTGGCGGCGTTTCGCCGTACCGCGCTGGACCGGGTGGGCTACTGGAGCCTGGACATGATCACCGAGGACATCGACATCAGCTGGAAGCTGCAGCGCGACCACTGGTCGGTGTTCTACGAGCCGCGCGGCCTGTGCTGGATCCTGATGCCGGAGACGCTGCGCGGGCTCTGGAAGCAGCGGCTGCGCTGGGCGCAGGGCGGGGCGGAGGTGTTCCTGAAGAACATGACCGGGATCTGGCGTTGGGAGTACCGGCGCATGTGGGTGATGATGGCCGAGTTCTGCCTCTCCACGATCTGGGCCTTCGCCTTCGCCATCTTCACGGTGCTGGGCCTGCTCGGCCTGATCATTCCCATGCCGCCCGCGCTGCATGTGGCGAATTTCATTCCGCCGGCGTTCACCGGCATGGTGCTGGCCATCGTCTGCCTGATGCAGTTCGGCATCAGCGTGCTGGTGGACCGGCGCTACGAGCGGGGGCTCGCGCGCTCGCTCTTCTGGGTCATCTGGTATCCGTTCGCCTACTGGATGATCAGTCTCTTCACCACCCTGGTCAGTTTCCCCAAAGTCATGCTGATGGTCCGGCGGCGCCGTGCGCGCTGGGTGAGCCCGGACCGCGGCATCAAGGCGCCCACACCATGATTCTGCGTACTCGACGTACTCCGCTCGGCCAATCCATCGACGTGTTGCTGACGGCGCTTGCCTGGGCCGGTTTCTTCTATCTCATCGGCGCCGGCGTCGTCGCGGTGCTGCAAACCCGCTCGCTGGGCGTCTCGCCGCTTCTGCGCCTGTTGCCTTCGCTGGACACGCTGCTGGTCTATCTGGCGGTCTCGATGCTGATGGCATCGATCCTGGTTTGCTGGGCCCGCTACAACCGCGCCAAGTACGGCGGGCTGGAGCGGCGCCGGCACCGCGGTGCCCACAGCGACCTGCGCCACGTGCGCAGCTTCTGCGACGAGCCGGCTCGGCTGGTGCGGCTGCAGGACGCGCGCAGCGCGACGGTGCACTTCGACGGCCAAGGCCGCATCGTGGCGGTCGAACACCCCGTGCCGCGCCTGACCGTGGTCGCCGACGCCGCCTGAGTGGCTATCGTGCGGTGGACTCCGGGCGCGCGACGCCCAGGAAAAGAACGCCCGCCCACCGCCGGGCCGCCCCAAGGTGGGCGAGCCCCCTCGGGGGGCAGCAAGCCGAAGGCGCGGCGTGGGGCTTCCCCCTACAGGTCTTCGGGGCTGCTCGAGGACTGCGCCTGCCAGAACACCAGGCCGCGCTCATCGATCATGCCCCAATGCCCCGTGCGGTAGGCGGGACGGCCGCGGTGCTGGAACATCCGCACGCGGTTGACCTCCGGCGCATTGATATAGCCGCGCATCACGGTAGGACCGGCCACGCAGATCTCGCCGTTGCGCAGGAACACTTCACCGCAGGAGCGGGCGTGTCCGAGCGTGTAGGTGTTGGCCAGCGGATCGTGCATCGAGGCATCGATCTCGCTCCACGTCGCCGCGCCGGTCACTTCGACGCGGTCATAGTTGCGCACGATGCGCACGCCAGGGAAACGCTGGCGCAACGCCATGAAATGCGGCGGCGTGATGGGCTCGGCGCCCAGGATCATGGTGTGCAGCGCCGGCAGGTGGTGTCCGCCGAAGATAGGGTCCTTGAGCTGCTGACGCAGAAACGAGGGCTTGGCCACCAGCACGCTGACCTGGTGCACGGCCAGATGCCGGGCAAAGGAGCCGCTCTGCGGCTCGTCCACGGCCGGCCTGAGCACCAGGGTGCCGCCGGTCGCCATCGGCCCGAGCAAATCCAGGATAGAACGTCCGCACATGAACGACGCCGGGCCCATGAACACCGGCGTGGGACCCAGGCGCGCCTGGCGGCGCAGCCATTTCGCCTGGGCCGCGATGCTCTCGCGGCCAATCTGCGCGCCCAGGGGCTCCGGGCCTCCGGAGGGCGAGAACATGATGCACGCGAGCTTGGTCTCGGCGAGCGGCCGGGCCCCCGCGGGCCCGACGATGAAACGGTCGGTAGCCGTGTCGTAGATGAGCGATGCGCAGGAATGGTCCACGATGCGCCGGATTCGGTCGACGCTGTCGCGGCTGTCGGCCGGCACGTACGGCACGCCGAGCACCAGGCAACCCAACATCGCCGTCACGATCGTGGGCTCGTTGTGGCCCAGGATGACGAGTGCCTGATCGGTGCGGGCGCCGGCCGTCAATGCGCGATGAATCCAGCCGCGCGTCTGGGCGTGCAAGGCCTGCCAGCTGAGCGCGCCGTCCGCGTGGACGACAGCAGGAGCCTGGGGCGCGTGGCGCAAGTGGCCGAAGGTGCCATTATCGAAGTCGAAGTGCATGGGCCGTCGTTCATGGTTGTCAACGTCGCATCACGCGCCGGGATGTCACCGCCCGCCGGCGACGCCAGCGTGCCGGGCGGCCCTCGCCGAGGCCGGCCCGGCTAGCCGATGGCGCGGCTGGCGGTATCCCAGACCGGCGCGTCAGCCGCACGCCCCGACATGACCTGCAACCGCACACGATTGCGTCCTTCCTGCTTCGCTGCGTAGAGTACGGCGTCAGCAGCCGAATAGATCTGCTTCGCGTCCACGCCGTGGGCGGCGGGCGCGGCGTGCCATGCCAGGCCGAAGCTCGCCGTCAGCAACTGGTGTTGCCCGCCGGGATGGGCGATACGCAACGCGTCGATCGCCGTCTGGAAGCCGCGCGCTCGCTCGAGCGCATCCTCGGCGCTGGGCGCCCGGAACAGCACCCCGAACTCGTCGCCGCCGAACCGGAACAGCCGGTCGGATCCGCAACGCAGCATGTTCGCGACCGCATGACTCACCGTTTGCAGCGCCATGTCGCCGCGCGGATGGCCGAAGGTGTCGTTGTAGGTCTTGAAGTAATCGATGTCGAACAGGCAGAGCGCGATGGCCTCGGCGCGCGCGGTGGGGGTGCCGCTCAGGTGCACGAGTTGAGCGTAGCTTGTCGAGAAATGGCGGCGGTTGAATGCGCAGGTGAGTTCGTCGGTGATGCTCAGGTGGCGCAACCGGCGGTTCTGCGATTCGAGTTGGCGAATGCGGGCCAGCATATCCTGGGCGGCCGCGTCGTCGATGGGTTGGCTGGCGGAATCCGTCTCGTGCACCGTGCCGGGCAGCAGGGCGCGCAATCCGCCTGGCGTGAGCAGCACGTCCTGGTTCGTCAACGAGAAAAAGGGTTCATGTCGCGGGTGAATGTCTTTCATGGTTTCCCTACGGGCCTGATAAAAGAACTTCAAGACGTCGCGAACCTGCTGCACCGCAACGCCAGCGTCATGGCATGACAACGCGCCACGCTGCGAGTGTTGCGTCCGGGGCCTGCGCCCCCGTTTTCATGGCGGGAAAAATACTTTGCCCGAGCGAAGTTTTTGTCGGCGGGCTCTCCCTGCGGATACGCACGCCGCCCCGTCGACGCCGCGGTCCTTGAAGATTGAACGATATGAGGCAGGGGTGATAGCGCGGCGGGCACGCGAGGCATGGGGCACACGAGCGGGTCAGGCAGGTGTCACAGGACGAGGGCCAGGCGCCGGGGGCCGGAAGATGTCAGCCCGGCATGACGCCGTGCAGCGCCAGGGTTTCGAGCCGCTGTAGGTCCAATGAGCCCACTGCCTTGCGCACCTCGTCGTAGAACGCGTCGAAGCCCGGGTGCGCCTGCACCGTGCGCGGCAGCCAATCTTCGATGTCGCTCAACAACCCGTCGCGCGCGAGCATGGCCAGCTCGAGCCGCGCCGGGGAGGGCGGCGCGTCCGGTGGCGGGGCGAAGGGGAAGGGTGCCGTTACCACCGTTTCGTCGCTCGGGTGGGCCGAGGCGACCACCGGCGCACCATCGATCTCGTCCACATCGATGGCGAACGAGAAGGTGCTGCCGCTGCCGGGCGCGCTGTGTACCTGCAGGCTGCCACCCATGTTCTCGACGATGCGCTGCGCGATGAACAAACCCAGTCCCACGCCGCTGCGCGAGCGCTCGAGCTGCAGGAAGGCGTCGAAGATACGGTCCTGCAGCTCCGGTGCCATGCCGATGCCATCGTCCTCCACGCCGAAGCACAGCTGCCAAGCACCGCGCTCTGCGAGCGGGCTGGCCTGCAGCCGCAGGATGATGGTGCCATGCGGCGTGAACTTCGCGGCATTCGAGAGCAGATTCAGCAGCACCTGCTGCAACCGATGTCCGTCGAGCGCGACACTGGTGGGCAATACCGGCGGGGGCCGAAAGCAAAAGCGATTGCCCGTGGCGGTGGCCAACATGCTGGCATAGGGCACCACCTCGTCGAGCAGCTCGGTCAGGCGCGTGGGCACCGGTACCAGGTGCAGGGGCTCGAGCTCCGCCTTGGCGTAATCGAGGACATCCTCGATCAGGCTGAGCTGGAACGCCACCGAGCGCTCGATGGCGTCGAGATGCTCCGATTTGGGCGGGTTCGCGCTCTCGCGCAGCAGCCGTACATAGCCCTGGATCGTGGCGAGCGGGGCACGCAGATCATGCCCCACATAGCTCAGCGTCTCGATCTTCTGGCGCTTGAGAATGTCTTCGGAGTCCGGCGTCGCTGCGTCGGGCGCCGATGCGTCGGGCGCCGTTGCGTTGGGCGACATTGCGGCGGACGGGGCCGTGCCCAGCGCAGGGCGGGCCGAGGTGCCAGGCGCGATGCGTTGCGGCGCCAGCGCACTGGCCGTGCCCAGGCGGCGGAACCACAGCGTGAGGATGGTGAGATTGACCACCGCGCTGAGCAGGCGTGCTTCGAGCGTATCGCCCAAAAACCACAGATTCGCGTCATAGCCGACCAGCATCCGGGCATCCAGCCGCGGCAGGAGATTGACGAGCGCCGCCACGGCGGTGGCGCTCATGAGGCCGGCCACGTTGCTGCGGCTGCGTTGCCGCACGAACAGCACCAGAAAGCACACGCACGCCGCGATCGTCGCGAGCAGGCCGCATTGGCCCAGCTCATCGGACAGCCACCATGCGGACACGTTCATGGCCACCAGCGCCAGGGTCGCGAGCGCGAGCTGCGGCAGGACCGGGACCCGGCAAATGCGGCGGCCCGACAGACTGCAGAAGAGTCCCACGAGGCTCAACACTACGAGCACCCCCGCGGCGGGCTCGACGTACGGTGCCAGCGAATCGAAGACGGGCCAGAGCTCGGCAACGTTGTCATTGGCCATCGAAAACTGGAACAGCGCGGCCGCCAGCGCCGCCACCGCCAGCCACGCGAAGGGCCAGGCGCGTGAGTTCGCAAAGCTGACGCAGGCCCCGCAGGCCAGGGCAGCGAACGCGCCGCTGAACGCGCCTTGAACCATCAGCGGCAAGGCCTCCACCTCCGCCAGCACCGGCGCGGGCACATACGCCACCACGCGCAGGGCCATCAGCGCGGAAGGAGCATGCAATGCCGCCTCGGCGGCCAAGGCATTGTGCGGCATGGTCTAGCTCGTGTGCGGAAGATCGGTCGTGCAGGGTTCGGCGGCGTCGCGTCCATTGCCGTGGCCGTCATGTCCATGGCTGCGTCCGTGGCCGTCATATTCGCCCGCGTCACCGCCCGGCGACTCGCCAGAGAGTCCTGCACGAAACTCGGTGGGCGTGATCCCGGCCTTCTTGCGAAACGCCGTGGCAAAATTCGCGGCGTTCGAGAATCCGGTCTCGGCGGCGATGTCGGTGACGCTCAGGCGAGTATCGGACAGCAATTGCTGCGCGCGATCGAGCCGCGCATCGCGCAAGTGTTCGAATACCGTCTTGCCCAACTGCCGCCGAAAGGCCAGCGACAGCTTTTTCTCGTAGGTGCCCACCTTGCGCGCCAGCTCGGCCAGCGTGGGCGGTGACGCCAGGCATTGCGCGAGGTAGCTCGTCGCGGCGTTCACGATGACTTGTTCGGCGCTCAGGCGGGGCTTGGCAGAGGGCTGTTGCGCCGCATGGTCGCGCCGCTGCGCAGCGCGTTTGAGGTGAATCTGAATACGCGCGAGCACTTCCGAGGGAGCGAAGGGCTTCTGGATGAAGTCGACGCCGCCGTTCTGCAAGCCATTGAGGCGTTCATCGAGACTGCGGCTTGCCGACAGAAAGATGATGGGGATATTGGCCGTCACCGGGTCATGCTGCAACAGCCGGCACGCGGCAAAGCCGTCGGTCTGCGGCATGCGCAAATCCATGAGGATCAGGTCCGGCGAGATCGCCGCGGCGCGCTTGTATCCTTGGGTGCCGTCGAATGCCAGGGCGATGCGAAAGTTCGCGCCACGCAGCAGTTCGATGAGGAGCCTCAATTCGTCGGGATTGTCATCGACCAACAGTACGTGGTGGCGATGGGCACTGGCACGTAACATCGTCTGGCATCCTTGATATTCACATTTTCGAACACCTGATTTTCAGTCTGTCACATGATAGGCCGGTCGCGCATGCCGCGCTGCGGTTAAAACGGCTAGTCCTTATGGGCTGCATCCGATTCACAACAATGAGCCAAACGCATGATTGCCATCGGTATCCGCAAGCGTTGCAACATGTTGTGCGAGACACGTGTCCCAGTGCGCACGCGCCCGTCGGTTCGCCCACATCGGATCGCAGCGCAACGCGCCCTGGCAGCGCGCATTCCGCGCACCGGAACCCGCGTACGTCGGCGCATGTCTCGCCTATCGCGTTGCACGGCCCAATGGGGCGCAAAGCCTTGTGGAGCCTGGGTCTCGGCCCGGGCGTGATGAGCGGCCGTGCCCGCGCGCACCGCGCCGTGGCGTGTGTTGCGCCGCCACGCGGCTGTGAAGACAGAGGCCCTCGGCGCGTTCGCACGGGCTTACGCTTTCGTTAGAAGAATTCGATGAAAACCATAATCGGGCAAGATTTTCGAATGTCGCAGGATCGCGGTAATGCAATATTTGAGGACATCCGTTTCAAAAGTTGCAGTTTCGATAACTGTGCCTTGTCGCTCGTGAAAAACCCGGCGCGTATGTCTCGCGTGCATAACGTAGAGATATCAGGCTGCCGTGCGACCCACTGCGAAATCGGCCCGACCGTCTTTGAAGATGTGCGGATCGAGGATCTCGCCACCAATCCTATTCTGCTGGTGTGGGCCTGCACTTTCCGGCATGTGCGTTTGGCGGGAAAGATCGGCACGCTCAACATCAACGCCCCGCCGCATGCCTTCTGCACCGATGAGCGCATGCTCGCCGGATTCGAAATGGCCCGCGACCTCTTCTATCGCGAGACCGACTGGGCACTCGACATCAGCGAGGCGCGCTTTCTTGCGCTGCGGTGCGAGGGCGTGCCCTTGCATCTCGTGCGCCGCGATCCGAGCACGCAGGTCGTGCTGCATAAATCGCGCTTTCCCGGGATGCACGCGTTCGACGCGGGTTTCGCGGCGGCGTTTCCGATCGCCTGGTCGGTGATCGGCTCCTTCGCGGAATCGGACAACCAGGCCATGCTGATGGTCGTGCCGCTCGCGGCGCCCAAGAGCCGCCGCGATGATTACGCGGGCGCCATCGCGGAGCTGCGCCGCATGGGCTGCCTCGACGACGGCGTTTGAGCCCCCGAAAGAGGCGTCTGCCGACCAAGGCCGCACGGGGCGCGCAAAAAAACGGACCCGCGAGGGCGGATCCGTTCGTGGCTGCGGACATGACTTCGCCCGGTGATGGCGCCGGGGCAGCCAGGCGCGATCACCGGGCGGCCGCGGCGTCAGGCGATCAGCTTGACCAGGGCCGGTACGGTGAGCACCGCGGTGTAGTAGCCCATGAACTGCACACCGGTGTTAAAGCCGAAGCGGCGTGACAGCAAGCCGCCGAAAAGCCCCATGGTGAGGATCACCAAGAGCCCGAGCAACTGCCCCTCCCAGACGCTGATCACGATGATCAGACCGACGAAGGTCGCGATGATCGCCTCGTGGCTGACACGGCGCGACACGAAGAGCGCCGCGCGCCGCGCGAAGTTCATGGCGAAGGGGTAGGACACGATGGCGGCCAGGATCACCGCCATCATGCCGTAGCCCAGAAACTCCCAGTGGCTCAGCAGATTGTGCAGGTTATGCGTCTGTCCCGTGGCCGCATCCACCGTGAAGCGTGGCGGGGCGTTGAAGAGCGGCGCGGCGGGACCCGCGGCCACGGGGCTGAGCGGCAGGCCGAACGCGATAAGCGGAATCAGCGCCTCGGCCACGTAGGTCGCTTCGGTGACGCCGTTGCGCGCGCTCAGCACGGTGGTGAGCCGATGGTAGGCGTGCTTGATCCGCGAGCCCACGAGCTCGCCGAGCACCACGGTCATCGCGACCGGACTGAAGACGAAGGTGGCGCTCGAGATCGCCGCGGTGGTGAGCGTCCAGCGCGTCTGCACGGCGTCCATCACTTTGAGCGGATTCGGAAAGTACCCCGACCAGCCTTTGACATCGGGCGCGAGCGAGAAGGTGCGGACCTTGTCGCGGCGCATCTTGTCGCGGCCCTGGGGCGAACTCACCGAGAACAGATCGGCGATCAGCGGTCCGATGGCGATGCCGAGAAAATAGCTGATGCTGAGCTTCACGCCGTACTTGGCGGTCAGGCTTTGCAAAGCCACGATCACGACCACGAAGGGAACGAGCAGGGCCACCGCGGCCCAGCGGCCTGCCGAGAAGTAGGCGATCAACAGGGCGGCCGCCAGGAAGATCCAGGGCGCCGTCTGCGTGATCACGCTGCCGAACGGGGCAAGCAACACGGCGAACAGCACGGCGAGCGGAACGGCGACAAAGGCCGCCACGATACCGCCCGACACCATCTTGCGTAGCGCGATGTGGGGCACGCCCAGGCGGCGCAGCGTGTTGGCGTCCTGCAGCAGCGGCGTGGCGAGGGTGTCGCCCGGGATGCCGAGCAGGGCGGTCGGCACGGCGTGGGTCATGTGCTTGGCGACCGCACCCGCCAGAAAGAACGTGAAGACGCCGGCTGGCGGCACGCCCAACAGCACGACCAGCAAGGTCAACGGGGCGAGGGTGGTGGTCTCGTCGGTACCGCTCACCAGGCCGATCGCCGCGAACACCACCGCGCCGATCAGGCCCATCGCGAGCGCGACGAGAAAGGTGTCGATGAAGGCCGGATCGCTCATGTCAGGGCCTCCTGGCGCGCGCCGCGGGCGGTATCGGCGGCAGGGCGCGCCGTGTCGGGGCCGGCCGTGACAGGCTCCTCGGCAAACAGTTCGTAGAGTCCCAGCTCGCGCAACTCCTGCACGGTGGCGGGCGGCAGGTCAGAGGCGCGGCCCAGGCCGCCGGGTTGGGCCGCCAGCTCGGCCAGCACCTCGGCACGCCAGGCGGGATCGTTCGCGGCGCTTTCTTCATTGACGATGCGCTTGGGCGGGAAGCGTTTGGCGCAGATCACGCCGGCCAGCACGCAGCCGCCCAGCCCCGCCAACATGGCGTAGGCATGCGCGAGCTCGGGCGTGGCCACCACCGACCGCAGCCAGCGGCTCGCCAGAAAGAACGCGGTCACGCTGATGCCCACGCCGATCACGATGGCCCACGCCAGCTGGCGCAGGTCCACCGTGTCGTTCCAGACTTCGGCCAGGCTCCACTCGGACGCCTCGTTATCTTGCTTCATGCTTGGTCTCCTCTCGGTTCGGACGCCTTCTGCGAGGCGTCGCGGGATGGGCGGGCGCACGAGGCGCACCGCCCGGTCGTGCTGCTAAGCGGTCTGGCGCAGTTCCTCGAGCAATTCGAGCGCACGGTCGGTGCGCACATCGTGTTCTTCGGCCAAGCGCCGCGCCACCGTGTCGACCTCCGCGCCGGTCGCACCGGCGGTCAGGGCGATGTTGCGGGCGTGCAAGGCCATATGGCCGCGCTGGATGCCCTCGGTGGCGAGCGCGCGCAGGGCGCCCAGATTCTGCGCCAGGCCGACCGCCACCGCCACTTCGCCCAGTTCCTGAGCCGATGCCACCTCCATCATGCGCAACGCCAGCCGCGCCAGCGGATGGGTCTTGGTGGCGCCGCCCACCAGCCCAACCGGCATCGGCATCTCGAGCGTGCCGACCAGCGCGCCCGTGGTGTCTTTCTCCCAATGGGTGAGCGAGGTGTAGCGGCCGTGGCGGCTGGCATAAGCATGCGCACCGGCTTCGATGGCGCGCCAGTCGTTACCCGTGGCCACGATCACGGGGTCGATGCCATTCATGATCCCTTTGTTGTGCGTGGCGGCCCGATAAGGGTCGACGGCGGCGAACGCGTAGGCATCAAGCACGCCTTCGATGATCTCGGCGCCGCTGCGCTCCGGCGTGTCGAGCACCTGCGGTGTCAGGCGAACGCGAGCGCGCGAGAGGCGCAGGTCGGCCAGGTTCGACAGGATACGCAGCCGAACGCGGCCGCCGGTGATCTCTTCGACCAGGGGCGCGACGGCCTCGGCCATGGTGTTCACCGTGTTGGCCCCCATGGCGTCGCGCACGTCCACGATCAGATGCATCACCAGCATCGGCCCGCGCGGCGTGTCCGGAAACACCTGCACCTCGATGTCCTGGCAGCCCCCGCCCAACTGGATCAGTACCTTGTCGCGACTGTTCGCCAGGGTCAGGATGCGCTCGCGCTCGCGCAGCAGCGCCAGGCGCGCGCCCTGCGGATCGCCCAGGCCCAGCACCTGCACCTGCGCCCGCATCAGCGGCCGGGTGCTGGAGGTCTCGAAGCCGCCGCACGCGCGCGCCAGCTTGGCCATGTACGAGGCGGCGGCCACGACCGAGGGCTCTTCGACCGCCATGGGCACGAGCACGTCGCGGCCATTGATCTGGAAGTTGCCGGCCACGCCCAGCGGCAGCTCGAACGTGCCGATCACGTTTTCGATCATGCCGTCGGCACGCGTGAGGTCGAGGGCACCCGGGCGGGCCAGCAGGGCTTGCTCGTCATCTTTCAAGCCCAGCTTGGCGGCGAGAGCGGACAGGCGCTCGGCGGGCGTGAGGGAACGGAAGTTGGGGAGGCGGGAATCAGCCACGGCCTTATGTCTCCTTGTGGGTATCGTGGGGCTGATTCTAGGTAGACTGTACCAATCGAGAGAGGTACAGTTTGCGCAAACAGTACCGCTGCACTGCACCAATCATCCCACCATGACAGCTCCCGTAGATCCTGCCGGCGGCCGGCCGCGGCGCCCCGCGCCTATCGCCGAAGGCTTGGCAAAACTGATCGGCGAGCAGATTGCCGAGGGCGTGTACCGGCCCGGCGACAAGCTGCCGTCGCTGCGCGAGTTGGCGCAATTGCACCGCTACGCCAAGAACACGGTCGTGGTGGCCTTCGAGATCCTGGTGGCGCGCGGGCTCGTCGTGCCGCGCCGCGGCTCGGGCTTTTACGTGGCCCAGGATGCCCATGCGCGTAAAGGGCAGGACGAAGAAGCGGGGCAGCTCAGCCGCGCCATGGACATCGTGTGGCTGATGCGCGAGCAGTTGCGCACACAACCCGATGCCGTCGCGGCGGGAGATGGTTTCCCGCCGGTGGAGTGGTTGGCCGACATGCGCATGGACCGCTACCAGCAGCGCGTCACGCGCACCGGCCTGGGCGCCTTGTTTCGCTACGGCAGCCGGTTTGGCTACCGGCCGCTGCGAGACAGCCTGGTGCGCAAGCTGGGCGATATCGGGATCGGCGCCGCGCCCGGGCAGTTCGTGCTCACGCATGGCGCCAACGAGGCGATGGATCTGGTCATCCGCTATTTCCTGCAGCCCGGCGCGGTCGCGCTGGTCGACGACCCCGGCTACTACCCCTTGTTCGGCAAGCTCAAGCTCGCGGGCGTACGCATGGTGGGCGTGCCACGGCTGGCCGATGGCCCCGATATGTCGGCCCTGGAGGCGAGCCTGCAGCGGCACAAGCCACGACTATTCTTCACGCAGTCCATCGCCCACAACCCCACCGGCTCCGATCTCGCGCCGGCCAAGGCCTACAAGCTGCTGCAGTTGGCCGAACGGCACAACCTCATCATCGTCGAGAACGATCCGCTGGCCGACTTCAAACCGACCGCGGCCGTGCGCCTGGCCGCGCTCGACCAGCTCGAGCGGGTGATCTACCTCGGCAGTTTCTCGAAATCGTTTTCCGCGGCGCTGCGGGTGGGGTTCATCGCCTGCGGCAGCGCACTCGCAAGCGATCTGGCCGACCTCAAGGCGCTGGTGCACGTGAGCAGCTCGGAGTACAGCGAGCGCATGGTGGATGTCATGCTGCGCGAGGGTCATTACGCGCGCCATCTCGTGCGGCTGCGCCACCGCCTCGAGCTCGCCACGGCGCAGGCCCTGGACGTGCTCGATGGTCTGGGCGCCGAGGTATTCACGCGTCCGGCCAGCTCGCTCTACCTGTGGTGCCGTTTTCCGGGCCAGGACGACTCGCTCGCTTTGGCCCAGGGCTTGATGGAAGAGAAAGTGATGATGGCCCCCGGCCGCGTGTTCAGCGTGGACTCGAACGCGCGCTCGCCGTGGTCCCGATGCAATGTGGGCGCGGTCATCGAACCGCGCTTCGAAGAGCGGGTCGCGGCCTACCTTGGCGGGCAGCGCGCGAGAGGGGAGCAGGGGGTGTACGAGCGGGGCTCATCCGCCTGAGAAGCTCATGAGCGTGTTCACCACGTTCACCCCGATGTCGTCGACCATGTAGCCGCCTTCCATCACGAACACGGTCGGCAGGCCCAGCGTCGCGATCATGCGTCCCAGCCGATGAAAGTCGCTGTTGGTCAGGCGGAAGTGGCTGATCGGATCGCCCTCGAAGGTATCCACGCCCAACGACACCACCAAGACCTCCGGCTGATGCGCCGCGATGCGCGTGAGCGCGTGTTGCAACGCCTCGCGGTAGCCGTCCCAGGCCGTGCCCTGAGGCAGCGGGTAGTTGGCGGTGTAGCCCGCCCCCGCGCCCGCGCCGGTTTCCCCGCGGTAGCCCGAGAAGTATGGGTAGCAAAGATGGGGATCGCCGTGCAGAGACACGAACAGCACGTCGGCACGGTCGTAGAAAATATTCTGCGTGCCGTTGCCATGGTGGAAGTCCACGTCGAGTACCGCCACGCGCCGGGCGCCCTGACGCAACGCATGCTCGGCGGCGATCGCCGCGTTGTTCAGGTAGCAATAGCCGCCCATGTATTCGCGGGCGGCGTGATGGCCGGGCGGGCGGCACAAGCCGAAGGCACCCGCCGCGCCCGCCAGGACCAGCTCGGTCGCGGTCAGGGCGACATTGGCGCTGGCGCTGACGGCCGCCCAGGTCCCCGCCGTGATGGGCGCGCCGGCGTCCATCGCATAAAAGCCCAGCTTGCCGTCGATGAAGCCCGGCTCGTCCTGGATGGCCAGGTCGCGCACCGGCCAGATCAGCGGCAGCGCGTCGTGACGGCGACCGGTGGCCGCCCATTCCGCCCAGGCGCTTTGCAGGAATGCGACATAGCGCTCGCTATGCGCCGCCACGTAACACGATGGATCGAATGACCGTTCCGAGACCACCTCGCCCAGCCCGCTGCTGCGCACGCGCGCGAGGATGTGATCCGCACGATCGGGCGATTCGAACGAGGGCTTGATGCCCCCGTCTTTGAGTTCGGATCCGTGGTGCAAGCGGTGGTGCGGGCTGAAGACGGTCTGCATGGGAGGGCGTGGTCAGAAAGAGGGCGCGTTTCGCCCGCGGCGCGAGCGAATGGAAGCGCAGAATCTTCGCGCATTCGCGCCGAAATTACTTTGCTATATTTTCTGGATTGCGCGATTTATCGAAAGAAACGCTGGAGATTGGCGCCTCATGAGCAAAAAGCTTGCGCAAGAAGAGATCGACGACGTGGACCGCGCCATGTTGCGCCGCCTGCAACAGGACGGCTCGCTCTCGAGCTCGGCGCTGGCCGAGCAGTTGTCACTCACCGTCACGCCGTGCTGGCGCCGGCGCAAACGGTTGGAAGACACGGGGGTCATCCGCGACTACCAAGCCAATCTGGACCGCCGCAAGCTGGGCTTCGATGTCCTGGCCTATGCGCAGGTACGCTTCGGCGATCATTCCGGCGATGCGCCCGACCGCTTCGAACGCGTGATCCGCGAGCTGCCGCAGGTGTTGAGTTGCCACAAGGTGACAGGCGAAGCGGATTACGTGTTGACCGTGCTGGCCACCGACCTGGAGAGCTACGGCCGCTTTGTCGAAGAGGTATTGCGGCGTCAGCCGGGCATCGCATCGATTCAGTCGAGCCTGGCGTTGCGCGAGGTCAAGGCCGAAACGCGCATCCCCGTGCCCGACGCGTAGCGAAATCCTTGGGGCGCTCCCGGCCGGTTGGACCACCGCTCATCGCCGATGCCCCCACGTCCTGACCGGGTTCCGAGCGCCCGACGGCGTCATGCGTTACGCTGTCGGCTCGCCGCGGCGCCCTGGAGGGCCGCGGCCGCCCGACCAGGCGATAGGCGGGCCCCGATCGCGAAGGATTTCGCACTTGGCCGCCCTGATCCCGTGTCCTTCTTACCGAGTTGTTGTTTGCCGTGAATTCCGTCCTGCCTCCCCGAGACGCTGCGCCGCAGCCCGCTGTTTCCGTCCGTGCAACGGTGCAACTGCCTGTGCGCCTGGCCGACGGGACCGAAGCGCACGCGCTGGCGCATAGTTTCCATGGCCTGATCGACGGCAAAGAACATATGGCGCTGCAGTTTGGCGCGCCCGCCGCGCTGCCCCTGGTGCGCATGCATTCGGAATGCCTGACCGGTGACGTGTTCGGATCCTTGCGTTGCGATTGCGGGCCGCAGTTGCAGGAGGCCTTGCGCGTGCTGAAGGAGGAGGGCGGTTATTTGCTTTATCTGCGCCAGGAGGGCCGTGGGATCGGGCTCTATCCCAAGCTGGACGCCTATCGGCTGCAGGAGCAGGGCCTGGACACCTACGCCGCCAATGTGGAGCTGGGCCACGGGCAGGACGATCGCGATTACACGGCCGCCGCGCAAATGCTGCGCGCGCTGGGCGTCGCGCGCATCGAGTTGCTCACCAACAATCCCGATAAGAAGCAGCAGCTCGAATGCCTGGGCATCGAGGTCGCGGCGTGCCGGCAGACGCGCGTGCATGCCAACAAACACAATCTGGGCTACCTGCGCGCCAAGGTCAACCTGACGAATCACCTGCTACAGCTCGATCACGACGACAGCTAGGCGGGCGCCACGCGCCCGCCCGTGCGCTGAGGTCAGTCCTTGGCGTAGCGGAATTCCGCCAGGGCCTTGAGACTGTCCTTGGTGGCGCCGTCCATGTGCAGGCGCTTGTCGGCCACCTTCAGTTGCTTGAAGGGCACGGCCACGAGGCGCGTGCCCATGCCGAGAAAGCCGCCCACCGACACAATGGCGTAGGGCTGTTGATCGGTGCTGACGATCACATCGTCCACCGTACCGACCTTGTCCTTGTCGCTATTGAAGACGTCGGCGCCGATGAGCTTGGAGGCACGGTAGCCGGTCGCCAGCTGGACCACGTCCACACGCTGGGCGGTGACGGACTGCGGAGCGCCTTGGGCCAGGGCAGCGCCGGCAGGCAGGCCGACGGCCAGCGCCAGGGCAAGGGCGCAGCGGCGCATGGCAATCGAGGAACGGGTGGCGCTTTTATTCATGATGGTCTCTCCCTGCGGAAACGGCACGTACGGTGCCGAATATGTGCCGGTATCACCCTCGCGCGGGTCGTGCGGGGCGCCGGCAAAATCGCATAGAGCAAGTATCGCGCCCGACCCTCTCAGCCCCGCCACCGACCGTAGGGCCGGCCCGCCTCAGAAGCGCCAGCGCAGGTTCACCTGGGCACCGTGCTCGCGGCTGTCTTTGCCCATCTGTCCGGAATAGCTCACGCCCAGCGTCGTGTTGCGGCCCACGGCCAGATCGGCGCCGAGTTCGAGCAGCGCGGCGTCACGCGCGATCGGTGCACCCGCCACGGTGAAGGTCTGGCTGCCGTCGAAGGCCAGCCGCGACGAGGGACTAAGGTCGCCGAACGCATGCCGCCAGCCCACCGTGGCGCGCACTTGCCCGGCCATGCCACCCGCCTCGAATCCCTGCGTGCCACGCAGGCCCAGGGTCGTGGTGGTCTGGGTGTTGCTTGTGGACTGGCCGGAGAGCGCCGCCGGGCCGCCCGACTCGGAGAACGAGCGCGTGCGCAAGTCGCTCCACGCGACGCCGGCGAAAGGTTCGAGCGTGGCGCGCGCGTTCACGCGCCAGCGATACCCCAGCTCGGTGAAGAGCTGCGCCGTGCTCGCGCCATAGTCGGCCGTGAGCTCGGCGTCCTGGCTCAATGTATTGCGGCGGGTCGACACATCGTGCCAGGTATAGCCGCCACCCAGCATCAGGTTCCAGGCGCCGGGGCCCGCCTCGAAGGCGCGGCCGCCGTAGATCAGCGCGCTATAGCTCGACACATCGGCCTGCGAGGCGCGATCGCGCACCTTGATCTTGCTGTCCGTGTAGCCGAACGCAGCACCCAGGCGCCAGCCGGCGCCGATGGCCTGGTCGGCCCCCACGAACACGCCGCCCGTGTGCTCGCGCACGCTGGCCGCGTTGCCGTTGCCGTCCTGCGTGCGCCAGTTGCCGATGAGCTCGGCCCAGGCCGGCTGCGCGGCGGAGGCGGGCAGGGCGCTCGCCGAGGGCGCGAGGTCGGACATGCCGGCAGCCGCTGTCGGGCTGCCCGCGCTCATGCCCGCATTGAGATTGCCGCGCAAGCGTGCCAGCGGCAGGTTGCGCGTTTGCGCAGCGCCTAGCGCGAGCGACCCAGCCACGCCGGCGTGCGCTTCGCCCGACAGGCTGTTGAACACCGCTGGCGGCGCGCCGTTGGGCAGCGTCAGCACGAATTCATGCAGGGCGTTATCCGCGGGCAGTGTTTCCAGCGCTCGTGCCACCGCTCGCTGGTTGCCGGTGCGTGCCGCATCTTCGAACATGATGGGGCGCGTCGGGCCGGCGCCGGGCGCAGGCGGGGCAGGCGGGGCAGGCGGGGCAGGCGGGGCGCCCGGCTCAGACGGTTCAGACGGCGCAGGGGGCTCGGGCGGCTCGGGCGGCTGGGGCGGTTGGGGCGGCGAAGGCGGTTCCACGGGGTCGACCGGCACGGCTGTGCGTTGCAGCGTCAGCGTGACCGCATTGGGCTCATAGACGAGTTCGGTGCTCAAAAATGCAAAGTCGGACTTGATCGAATCGAACATGCCCGAGCGCATGCCTGCCGTGAGGATCGTATAGGTACGTCGCGTATTGAACCCGGCGTCCGGCCCGACGTGCACGACCGATCCCGCCAGCGTGGCGTGGCCCGTCACGTCGATGCGGTCGCTTGCCCCCGAGTTGGGGTCGGCTTCGACTTCGTAAACCGTGCCGGGGGAGAAGGTGAGGTCTCCGTTGACCGTGAGCGTGCCGACGCCGTTGCCCGGCGCGACGCGCGCGCCCGGACTAAGGGAGGTGGAGCCGACCGAGCCGGATCCGGACAGTACGGCGCCCGTGCCCACGTTGAGTATGCCGCCCAATGCGCCCGAACCGCCCGCGCCCACGACCAAGGTGCCGGCTTCGACACGGGTGGTGCCGCTGAACGCGCGGCTATCCCCGGTGAGCGTGAGCGTCGACGCGCCGGTTTTGCTCAGGGACCCCGTGCCGCTGAACACGTCGGCATAGGTCGCCGGAGACGCCGCGTTCAGGCGGAGCGCACCCGCCGCGCCGATCGAGGTATTGCCCGAAAAGCCTGCCGCCTCCGCCGCCAGCACGCCTCGCTGTACGTTCCAGCGGCCCACGCTCGCGCCGCCCAAGGTCAAGGTGCCCGAGCCGCGCTTGATCAGAGATCCATTACCGGCGATGTCACCCGCGAAGGTCTGGGATCCGGCCACGTCGAATTCCACGGTGGCGAGGTTGTGCAGATTGCCGCGGATGGAGCCCGCATCGCCGATCAAGGTGCCGGCGTTGACGTAGGTATCCCGGAATTGCTGCGTACCGGTCAGCTGGAGCGCGCCGGCACCGTACTTGTACAGATCCCCGCCGACCAGCTGCTGATCCATGAGAAACGTGTGGCCGGACTCCACGATGTCGAAGCCGCCACCGTTGGCGCTCCAATCGATCCCGGCAGTAAGCGTGGGCATGGCCGTGCCGGCAATACGCAGGGTGCCGCCGTTGAAACGCAGCCGGGTGCCGATTCCGCCCAGGTTCTCGCGGCGCTCCACGTCGAGCACGCCGCCGCTGAGCAGGGTTTCACCGCCAAAGGTGTTTGTGCCGCGCAGGATAAGGGTGCCGCCCTGGGTTTTTTCGATGCCGGCCGAGCCGCTGATCGGTGTGTTGATCGTCGCGGTGGCGCCATCCAGGACGCGGATCTCGCTGCCGGCCGCCGCCGTCTGTAGGGACCCGCCCATGAGGCTGTTGCCGTCGCTCACGAACTGCAGGCCGGCGAACTGCTGGTTGCCGGCGATCGTCACGCTGTTGCCGCCGGCCGTATTGAACACGGCGTGATTGCCAGCCCAGGCCGCACTCAAGGTGCCACCGTCATTGAGCCAATGGGCCGCGCTCGCATCCCAGCTGCCGTTACCGCCTTGCCACGTCTGAAGCAGATCGCTGCCCGTCGCGCCGATGCGCAGGTCTACATGCCCAGCCAGGTCGTATGTCAGGGTGATCGGCTGGCCCGTGAGGCTGGCCGCATAATTGCCCGCCTGAAACCCCCCGTTCGAACGCGCGCCGCTATAGCTCAGCAGGCGGTAATACCCCACGCCCGCCTGGCCGTTGGGATCCAGGAGATCGAGCGTGCCATTGAGCAGCACATCGCCGCCCACGGTGGTTCGCGTCACGCCGTCCAGACCGGGGCGGGTTTGGGCAGGGGCGCCCAGCGAATACACATAGCGCGAGCCGGTGTTCAAGGTCAGATTGCCCGCGATCTCCATGCCCTCGGCGAGCAGTTTTCCGCCCGCGTCCACCGAGACGCTGCCGACGCGGCCCGTACCGGCAAGGCTACCCGTGGCATTGACCCGAAAATGGGCATCCTGGCGCCCGGTGACGCGCACCTCTCCCGCATCGATCACCACGCCCGCAGCGTTCGACGTGGTGGTGCCGCCAAGCGTGAGCTGTCCCGTCCCGGTTTTGACGAGTACGCCCGAACCCAGGATCCGGCCTGTATAGGTGGCCGACGCGTTGTTCGAACCCACGTTGAGCTGACCGCCGTTGACGATGTCGCCCGCGCCCATCATGTTTGCGACGGTCTGGGTGGTGCTGCCCATGTCGAAGATGCCGCTGGATGCGACGTCGAGCACGCCTGTGCCGATCGCCTGGGAGGCGGTCGCGGACAACAAGCCTGTCGCAACCCGGGTGCCGCCCTGGTAGGTGTTGAGGCCGCCCAGTGTCACGAGCCCGTTCGTCACGAGGCTGCCGTCGCCACTGATCACGCTATCGACGTTAGAGCTCGCGCCGCTACCGATGACGAGCTGTGTATCGCCCAGCACAATGCGTGTACCGGATTGGCCGGAGAACGTTGCGAACTGGCGGGGGCCGTCAGCCCCGCTGATGTCCAGCGTGGAACCCGGGTTGACGAGACTCACCGCCCCGGCGAGCGGCAGCCGCCCGGCCCCCGTCAGAGAAAGCGTCCCACCGGCAACCGTCGTACCGCCGCTATATTGGTTCACGCCTGACAGCTCGACGGTCGAGGCGCCTTGTTTGACGATGCTGCCTGCCCCGGTGAACTCGCCGTCGAAACGCGTCAGCGCCCCGTCACCGCCAAAGCTGAGCGTGTTCGCACCCAGCATGACTTGCGATCCGGCGACACCGCTCAAGCCCCGGATCGTGCGGCCCCCTGAAGCGCTACTGATGTCGAAGCGGCCTGCCGCGTCCAAGAGGGCGACGTCGCTCGAAGGCGACAACGTGCCCAGGCCATCGAGCGCCAACGCGCCGCCAGCCACGGTCGTTGTCCCTGAGTAGGTATTGTCGCCCGTCAACGTCGCCGTGCCCGCGCCTTGCTTGATGAGATTGCCCGCACCGGAGATCACGCCGCTGAGCGTGTAAGAGGTGTCATTCACGAGCGTGAGCGAGGCGTTGCTGTTGAGGCTGATCGGCGTGCCGAGGTTGGTGCCCGACCCTACGCGTAATCGGGAACTTCCTTCCACGCTCAAGGATCCGCTGCCCAGGGCCCCGGGGTCCGACACACTGATGCCGCCATCAGACAGCACGGTTCCGCCGGCGTACGTATGCGGCGATGAGAGAAACAGCATGCCCGCACCCGTCTTGCGCAGCGTGCCCAAACCCATGATGGTGGTGTTGAAGACCGAGATGTCGCCCGCGCCGAAGGTAGTCGTGCCGCTTGCGAGATTCAGCGCTCGGGTGAATGGCATCGTGGAGTTAGGCAGCGTACTTTCGATCGTGCCGCCTAGCGATGTGACGGTGCCGGTACTCAGCGAGGCGCTCGTGGCGATTCGGGCGGTGGCGCCGCTGAACAGCGTCGTGTCGACGGCCGAGGTATTGCCCGACAGGGTCCAGGTGCCGCCCTGGATGTTCATCCGGGAGAAATTCAGGTACTTGTCGACCTCGATCGTGCCGTTGGCAGCCACGCCCTGCAACAGTCTCAACGTGTTGCCACCCCCGGTCCCGCCGTCGACAATGCCGGTCTGGGCGAAATGGAGCGTCGAACCACCATAAGGCAGCGCCGCCGCCGCCGCGGAGCCACCGCCATTGGCCAGCGACGAATCCGTGTTGGCCACGAAGGTGTTGCCGCCGGTCGCACCGAAGTGGACGCTGCCGACGACACTTCCCAGGTTGTTGAAAGTACTGCCGCCCGGGCCGGACAGGGCAATGCGTCCGGTAATGGTGCCCCGGTTCGTCAGCGTGACCTGCGTCCCGCCGAATGCCGCCACCGCGAGGGCGTCGGCGGGCACCGCATTGGGCAGGCCAGACGCGGGCTTGCCCGAAATCTGCGCCCCGACCGCGTTCTCGATAACCGTCCTGCCGCCCATGCCGTTCTGGACCACCAAGGCCATGCCGTCCAGGCTTTGCTCGCCCGCATAGGCGCCGAAGATTTTGCCCTCATTAGTGACGATCTGGTTGCTCGGCGCCGCGCTGCCCATGAAAACGCCCAGGTGCCCCGCGGATTGGGCGGTGAGCGCCTGGGGATCGATAACGCCCAGATTGAGGAGGATGTTGTTGTCACCGGTCGCCCGTAACGCACTGTTTCCGCCCGAGACCGGCGAGGCCAGCACGCCGTCCGTCGCGACGCTGATCACTAGGCTGCTGGCCGAGGTCTCGAAGTAGGGAAACGCGGGGTCCGCCGGGCCGGTGCAGTTCACGGTGGTACCAGTCTGCACACACGCTGCCTGCGCAGGCGCCCACGCCAGGGCCGAGATCGCAGCGAAGAGGGCGCTCAGGGCGAACGGCGTAGCGGACAGGCGGGCGGGAGCCGGGCGTGGGAAAGGCATGCGGTGAAGCTCCGGGCGAGGGCGCCGCGACCACGGCGCCTTTGGCTTTCAATGGACGATTCCCAGGTGAGTAACGGGGAGGGCGGTTTCGTTCCATTCCGCTCCAGTGCCGCGCGTCCGCCGACAGCACATCTCCTCCCGGGCGGGCCTGCCGCGAGAGCGCCGATACCGGCCCGGCGCCTCCCGACCCTGGTTCAAGGCGTCAGCGCTGTCGGCCCGCGGACTGCCGATAGCGGATCCGTGCGACCGAGTCGTTCACCGCTACACTGTCGGCAATTCCCGAATTCCCAAGTGATTACCTCGATGCAGCTCGACGACGCCCTCCACGAACAGATCAAGACCCTTTGCGCCGCGGGCGACGCCTTTGTCGAAGCCGGGGAGCTGGACGATGCGCTCGACGCCTACGACGAAGCCTGGGACCTCCTGCCGGAACCCAAGCAGCGTTGGGAGGCCGCCACCTGGATCCTCGTCGCCATCGGTGACACCTGCTTCATGGCCGGCGACGAAACCGCCGCCGCCGAAACCTTCGGCCTGGCCCTGCAGTGCCCGGGCGGCATGGGCAATCCCTTCATCCACCTGCGCCTGGGCCAGCTGGCCTTCGACGTCGGCCAACTCGATACCGCGGCCGACGAGCTGATGCGCGCATACATGGGCGCGGGCGCCGAGATCTTCGAGGATGAAGAGCCGAAGTATCTCGAGTTCCTGAAGACGCGCGCCGACATCTGAGATCCTGGGTTTGCCTAACCACGGTTAGCGATCCCGTTCTGACCGTTGCCGGTGGAAGCTGCCGACGCTCCGCCTGATGGGCCGATCTAAAACACGCATAATGTATATTATGTAAAGTGAGTGACAGACGTGCGGCAGCACGCTGTTGAGCATCACTACAGATAGAATGACCGGCCCCCCGACCGATTCGACGCGGCCAGCCGCTCCCGAACCATCCATGATGCGCACTGCCTTCGACGAGGGCTTGTGCGCCATCGTCACTCGCCTGACCCAGCGGCCGCATGCTGAGGCGGCATTCGCAGAGTTGCTTGACCTCACCGCTCCGCTGGACCTGGCTCGATTGCCAGATTGGGAAGCGCGCTTTCGGCACGCCCATTGGTTTGCTCAATATCAACGCGAGCAGGCAGTGCGTCCGACGTGGCGTGATCGGTGGCTCGCCGGACTGCCTTTTCTGACGTCGCGGCGGCTGGAAGCGCCGGTGGCGCTGCCGCCCTGGATCGATTTGGCCAGCGGCGATGGGTATGCCCGCGAGCGGGCGTTACGTGCACTGCGCGGCCCTGCGCCCAATCGCTTCTTCTTTGCGCTCGCGCTGCGCCGTCTGAACGACTGGGTGCCGCAGGTGCGTGCCGCCGCGCGCGAGGTGTTGCTCCCGCTGGCCCGCGCGTCGGATCCACAATATGTCGTCGATGTACTGTCCGCGATCCTGCCTGTCTGGACGACGTGGGGCCGCATGCAGGCGCCCGAACGCACCATCGTGGCCTCTCTGACCGAGATCGACGCGGTGAGCGCGGCCCTGGTGAACCGCCTGTTGGCGGCCAGGCACGGGCCCGCGGCCACGGTGCTGTCGCAATGCCTGCGCTCGCCCGGGCTCGACCTCCACCTCCCGCGCCTGGCGGCTCACGCCGTCCAGCCGGCGGTGCGCTCGGTCGCCTGCCGCTCGCTATTGGCGGGACGTGCGCGCTGGCTCGAAGGACGCGCCAGGGAGTGGAAGGATCTCCGCTATGTCGTGGCGCGGGTCGTGCCGGTGGTCGGCGAACGCCCTCTTACACAAACGCCTGCGTTCCTGGCGTCGTTCGAAGCGGCCGTGGCGGATCGCTCCTTCCATGTTCGCCGTGTTGCCGCGCAGGCGCTTGTGGTCGAGATGGAGACGCTGGATCCCGCGACACTGAGAGATTTCGCTCAGCGCCTCACGCGCGACCCGTCGCGTTGCGTGGCAGAGCGCGGCGAGTTCATTCTGAAGCATGCCAAGACCCTGGCGGCGCCAGCGTAGTCTTCCACGCCACCGCGAGCCATTCCGTTTGTGCATGGCTCGGTTCGAAACCCGCATGACTGAATCCGATCATTGACTCCTACCATGGGACACGGCGGCCACGATGCCGCCTTCCAGGGGAAGACTGAATGATCGAATCCTGCACGGCCCGCGTCAGCGCGGGCGTAATACACGGCCAGCGGCACGGCGGCGTCTGCCGCTTCAGCGCCCTTCCCTACGCGGCGGCGCCCGTCGGGCCGCTGCGCTGGGCACCACCGCAACCCGCGTCATGGCAAGGCACGCTGGACGCCACCCGGCCCGGGCCCGTCGCGCCGCAGCGGCCTTCGCGGCTGCGCGACGCGATGGGCGACTTCGACGCCGCGCAGTCGGAAGACTGCCTGCACCTGACCGTCTGGACCCCCGCGCCGGACGCCGCGCGCCGGCCCGTGGTGGTGTGGCTGCATGGCGGCGCCTGGCAGAGCGGCGGCGGCGCCCTGCCCTGGTATGACGGCGCGCCGCTTGCCGCGGCGGGCGACGTGGTCGTGGTGGGCGTGAACTACCGGCTGGCCGCGCTAGGCTGGCTTTGCCTGCCCGGCCAGACGGCCAACGTGGGCCTGCTGGACCAGGAAGCGGCGCTCGACTGGGTCATTGCGAACATCGGCGCGTTCGGTGGAGATCCGGAGCGGATCACCATGATGGGCCAGTCTGCCGGCGCGTCCTCCCTCTGCGCCATGCTCACGCGCAAGCCGCGTTTCAAGCGCGCGATTCTCCAGAGCGCCGCCCTGGGCCGGGGCTTTCGCACGGCCTCGCAAGCCGAGGCCATCGCGCAGGCCGTGATGCGCGCCTGCGGCGCCGGCAGTCTCGACGACCTGCGCGCAGTGCCGGTGGATAGCTTGTTGCACGCGCAACAAGACGCCGGCGTACTCGCCGCACTTGAAGCGGAAGGCGCTCACCGCTCGCTTTTCGGTCCGGTGGCCGACGGTGAGGTGCTGAGCCACGACGTGGAAAGCGCGCTGACGTCGGCCGCCGGCCGTGCCGACGTGCTGGTGAGCTACACCCGCGACGAAATGGCCGCGTTTCCGGGCATGGCTCGTGACGCAGCGGGCCAGGCCCTGGGCGAATCGATCTTCGGCGCACCGGCGCGCGCCTGGGTGGCGCGCGCGAAGGCGATGGGACGCCAGGCCTGGCTGGCACGTTTCGACGTCGCGCCGACCGAGCGCTTTGGCGCCTGTCACTGCATCGACCTGCCCTTCGTGTTCGGCACGCTCGAGGCCTATACCGAGGCGCCCATGCTGACCGGCCTCGAACCGGCCGAAGCGCGCGCGCTGGTTCGGCAGACACAGCGGGCCTGGCTGGCCTTTGTCCGGGGCGACGCGCCCGATTGGCCCGCGGCGCCGCACGAACAGATCCTGCCTTCCAACTAACAACAGCAACACGCAACGTACAAGGGGAACACCATGATCAAACGACTCATGCGCGCGGCACTGGCCAGTGTGCTGCTCGGCACCACGGCCTCCGCGCTGGCGGCCTTTCCGGACAAGCCCGTACACATCATCGTCTCCAACCCGCCGGGCGGGCCCGTGGACGTGATGCTGCGAGTGCTGGCGGCCAAGCTGAGCCAGCAATGGAATCAGCCGGTGGTCGTGGAGAACCGCCCCGGCGGCTCCGGGATCATCAGCACCGGCGCCCTGCTCAAGGCCCCAGCGGACGGCCACACGCTCGGCATGGTGGTCGCCTCTACCGTCACCATCCTGCCTTTTGCGGTCGACAAGCTGCCCTTCGACCCGCAGAAGGATCTACAGCCCATCGCCCTCGTGGCCCGCACGCCCTTTCTCTTCATCGTGGCGGCCGACAGTCCGCTGCGCACCTGGGAGGATTTCGTGGCCGCCAGCAAGCAGCGCAACCTGACCATGGGTTCGTTCTCGATCGGCACGGCGTTTCACCTGGTCTGGGAGCAGACCGCGCAACGCGCGGGCATCAAGGCGCTATACGTGCCCTCCTCTTCGTCGGGCAAGACGCAGACGGATCTCGTGGGCGGCCAGATCGATGTCGCGCTCGACGCGTTTTCGAGCGCCAAGGGCTTGATCGACGGCGGGAAAGTCCGCGCGCTCGCGATCACCAGCCCGCAACGATTCGGTGGCCTGCCCGGCACGCCCACCCTGGCCGAATCAGGCCTGCCCGGCTACGCGCCCCAGCCCTGGATCGGCCTGATGGCACCCACCGGCGTGCCGCCCGAGCGCGCCCAGCTGATTCAGCAGGCGGTGGCGCGGGCGCTCGCCGATCCGGCCATGAAAGCGCAAATGGAGACATTGGGCATGATCCCCATCGGCGGCACCGCGGAAGACCTTGCGCAGACCATCGCCACCGATCGGGCCGAGATGGAGCCCCTGATCAAGTCGCTCGGCATCCGCCTGCAGTAGGGCCTGCGGGTTTTCGTGCCGTTGCCCCCGGCGGATCGGGCGTGAATAATCAACGGCCACCTTCCGGATGCCCATGACGCCCTTCAAAGGAAAACTCCGTACCCGCCACCTCGAGATCGTGCTCGCCATCGGCGACCTGGGGAATCTCTCGAAGGCGGCCACGCAACTGCACTGTACGCAGTCATCGCTGTCGCGAGCGGTGGCCGAGATCGAGGATCTGGTGGGCGCGCGCCTGTTCGAACGCACGGCCAAGGGCACCACCTGCACGCCGCTGGGCGATGCCCTGTGCCGGCATGCGCGCCAGCTGCTCAGTGGCTACCGCAAGGCCGAGGTCGATCTGGCCGCGCTCGTGCGCGGTGAGGCCGGCAGCCTCACGGTGGGCTGCTTCACCCTCTTCTCGGGCTGGCCGGTGGCCGAGGCGGCGTTGCGCTTTCGCGAAGAGCATCCGCGCATCATGCTCTCGGTGGAGGTGGGCACGCACGAACGGCTCATCGAAGACCTGGACGCCGGTTCGCTCGACATCCTGATCAGCCGTTTCGCCTCCACAGTGAATCCGCAGATCTACCGCTCGGTCACCTTGATCCAGGACGCCGTGGTGCTGACCTGCGCGCCCACGCACCCGCTCGTCGCGCAGCCGGACGCCACGCTCGCCGATTACCTGCGGCATCCGTGGATCGCCGCGCTGCCCGCCAGCCGCATTCGTGGCGAGCTCGAGTTCGCCTTGCGCCAACTGGGTTTACCGATCCCGCGTATGGTCGGCGCGCTGTCGCTGGAGTTCGGCCGCGAGATGATGCGTGCGGGCCAGGATCTCTGGCTCCTGCCAGGCAGCGTGGCCCGTGTCTGGCAGGCGCGTGGCGAGCTGCATGTGCTGCCCGTCCTGCCCCCGGTCAAACCTTCGCCGCTCGCGGCCATCTGGCGCCGCGACCGCCCCAGCAACCGGCAGATGCGCACCTTCGCCATGCAGGTGGCGCGCGTGATACAGAGCTCGCCGCACGCCGGCGGCTGGGCCCTCGGGCCGGCCTGATCCGACGAGCCCGGCGGTATCTACGGCGCTTTTTGCCAGGCCCTTTGGGAGCACCGCGGCCCTGGTTTTAGTCAGATCGCTGCGCTGGCTCGCCCAGCGCGCACCGCGAGCGCGCATTTTTGCATCCTCCCGAGCGCAAAATCGCGCCCTTGCCGCGTGGGCGGCTTGATAACGTGTCGGTACTCCAGCTGCACGCCGCCCTCCCTCGCGGCGGCACCACCCAAGGAACCGACATGACGAGCACCGCGCACCCGATCAGCAAGCAGACCGCCTATTTGAACGTAGCCTGGGAGGACGCCTACGGTTATGCGCAGGCCGTCCGTGTCGGCAACGAGATCTACGTCTCCGGTCAGCTCAGCCACGATGACGCCGGCAACTTCGTGGCGCCCGCGCCGCTGGGCAGCGACGGCCGCCCGAGCGATTTCTCCACCATGGAAGCGCAAATGCGCAAGACCTACGAGAATCTGTCCAAGGTGCTCGCGCAGTTCGGTGCCACGCTCGATAACGTGGTCGAAGAAACCGTCTACGTGCTGGACGTGGACAGCGCGTTTGCCGCCGCGGGCAAGGTGCGTAAAGAGGCTTACGGCACCGAGCGGCCGCAATGCGCGAGTAATCTGATCGGCGTGTCGCGCCTGGCCATGCCGGTGCAGCTGATCGAGGTGGCCTGCAAAGCCATTCTCGGCCCCAGCTTCAAGGCGTGAGCGTTCAGGCCTCGGCCGCGGGCGACTGCCCTTCGATGAGCGGCTTCTGGTCGCGCACGGCGTCCGCGCAGAATTGCATGAAGGTCTGCACCCGCGGCGATACCCGGATATCCGGATGGGTCAGCAGCCAGAGCTCGTCATCGAGCGCTGGCACGACGGGCCCCACCCGGATCAGGCCCGGCGTGATGTCCCCGAGCATGCACGGCAGGAACCCGATGCCCATGCCTGCCGAGATCGCCGTGCAGATGGCCGCGACGGAATCCGCCCGAAACAGGATGTGCTGCGGCGCGACGCGTGTGTCGACATACGCCGTCGCACTCAGGCCGGCGAGCTGGCCCGCGTACGACACCCAGACCTGCTCGTAGAGCCGGTCTCCCGACGGCGTCTTGTGGGGAAAGTCGGTCCGGCGGCCATAGGGTGCCCAGGCAATCGTGGCAAGGCGCCGCCCCACCAGCGTCTCGAGCGGCTTCTTCGTGGCGCGCAGGGCGACATCGGACTCGTCGCGCGCCAGATTCAAGGTGTCGTTGCCGACCAGCACCTCGACCCGTATCGCCGCGTGGCGCTTCTTGAAAGCGGCAATGATGGGCGCGAGGAAGTACAGCAGCAGTGAGTCGCTGGTCGTGATGCGCAGATTCCCGACGGGTTCCTGGGACGCGCGGCCGACACGCCGGGCCACGCTCACGATGTCCAGCTCGACGCGATCGCTCAGCGCGCGCAGCTCCTCACCTTCGGCGGTGAGCACGTAGCCCGAGCGGCGGCGCGTGAAGATCGTGACGCCCAGCGTCTGCTCGACCTGGGCGATCCGGCGCGATACGGTGGACACGTTGAGACCCAGCTTGTCCGCCGCGCTGGCGCGGTTGCCCGACTCGCTGAGCACCTTGATGATCCGCAGATCGTCCCAGGACAGGCGGCTCAGGTCGAAGACGCCCGTTGCCGCGTCAGCGGCCGGCGCCGCGTGGCCGAGTGGGTGGCGAGAGGACGGTTTCATGGGCGTAGATTCCGGGATCTGGATGGCAATGACGGCTCGCGCATTCTACGCACTCCGTGCCTGCCGGAGGCGGCCACCCACCGGTGCCAGGCGGAGAGGGATGACTTCGTTCCCTTGTATCTGAAACCTGACAGCGCCGGAGATATCCGCTGTGGCGCAGGCTAGCGCCGTTGCGCCGCCCTGCGCCGCCACCACAGCCAGATCCCGCTCACGCCCAAGACGCTCAATCCGAGGCCGAGCATCCCGACGAGGATCTCGCCCGCCACACCGCCCAGTTCGCCGGTGTGCAGCGGATACACCACCGAGTTGATACGGGTGCCGGGATCGAGCTCGCTCCAGCGTTGGGCCGCCAACACGCGTCCGGTGCGCGGATCGAGCAAGACGGTGGAGCGGCCGTTGGGATGCGGGTCGTCGGGCAGGCGCATGCGCACGGCCATAGGCCGGTCCAGGCGCGGGGTGTACAGGAGATAACCGATCGTACCGTCGGGAAACGCCGCCTGCGCCGCGGCCGCGAACGCGTCCAGCGTGGGCGGCCGCGCGGCTGCGGCTGGCAAGGCGGGCAAAGTCGGCGCCACCACCCTCGCCTGCCCGCTCGCGGCTGTGATCCAGGTGCCGATGGGCCGCCACGCCAGATACGCGCCCGTGGCCATGCAGACGGCGAGCAACAGCGCCAGGATCGCCCCGCCCTGCCGATGTACATCGAACAGGGCGCGCAGCGTGCCTTTGTCGAACACCATGCGCAGCGATGGCGGCCATCTGCGCGGCCACCACAGGATCAGGCCGCTGACCATCAAGACAAGATACGCGCCCGCCGCGATGGCCAGCACGGCTTTGCCGGTTTGCCCGAGCATGAGCGCGCTATGCAGGTCGTAGGCGATGGCGACCAGGCCTTCGCCCTCGTCCCGCCGGCCCTGCTCCCGGCCGCTGGCCGGATCCAGGAACACCGTACCGTGCCAGGCGGCGCGCGTCTCGGGCCCCTCGCGTGCCGGCGCGCGCACGCGCACCTGCATCGTTTCGCCAGCCACGCGCGGCGGGCGAAATGTGAATGAGGCCGCGGCGCCGAACTCGGCGGCCAGTTGCTGGCGCAGCGACTCCAGCGTGGCGGGCCGTGCTTGACCGAGCGGACTCACGTCCCGGCCTGTGGCGGGCGCGCCGGTTCCCGATGCGGTGGCGGCCATTGCCGCGGCGGCCGATGCCGTGGCGGCCATTGCCGCGCCGGCCGATGCCGTGGGGGTTCGTGCCGAAGCCGCCACGAAATCGTCCGCATGCAGCAGCCGGTCCAGCGGTCGCGCGACCACCAGCAACGCGCCGGTGACGCCCGACAGAACCAGGATTGCGCCGAGCGTCAGCGCGATCCAGCGGTGGCAGACCAGCCAGAGACGCCGCGGCATCAATACGCCAGGCGGGCCTGCACGTAGACCATGCGCGGCGCGCCCACCATGCGGCCCCCGTTGGTGTCGACGTTACGCGTGTAATAGCGGCGATCGAACAGGTTGTTCACGCCCAGCGCCACTTCGCTCCCCTTCCACTGCGGCAGCTTGTACGCGAGCTGCGTATTCCAGACGCTGAAGCCTGGCACGCGCCCATTGCTGGCGCTGGCATTCTCGTCGCGGGTGTTCGCCGTGTCGGCGTACTGCCCGCTCTGCGCCGTGGTGTACAGATTGAAGGTCCAGTGCTTGCGCGAATAGCGGCCGCCCAGGGTGCCGGTCTGGCGCGAATAGAACGGCACGTCGTTGCCCACGAAGTCGCCCGACTTCTGGATCGCCCGCACATAGGTGTAGTTCGCGTAGACATTCAGGCCGGCGAGCGGACCGGACTTGTCGAAGTCGTAGTCGATCGCGAACTCGACGCCGTTGTGGTCCGTGGCACCGAGGTTGCGGAACACCGCGGGGTTGGTGCCGGGAATCGACAGGATCTGGTTATCGAACTTCAGGTTGAACACGGTGAACTCGGTGTGGGTCTGCTCACCCGAGTAGCGGAGGCCCGCCTCGATGGTCTTGGCGACCTCCGGGCTCAGCGGGTTGCTCGCCGACATCGAGTTCAGCTGCGTGTACTGCACCGCGCCGAACGACGTGCTGTAGTTGGTATAGAGCGTGAGCGCGTCATCGACCAAATAGGCGATGTTCAGCGACGGCAGCCCGCGGCTGTTGCGCACGTCGAAAGGCGTGTCATTGGCCGTGCCGCTGGGATTGCGATGGCTGCGGATGTGCTCGTAACGCACGCCCGGGGTCACGCGCCACTGGCCGATGGCGATGCGGTCATCGAGATAGATCGAGTGCGCCTCGGTCTCGTTGTCGAACACCTGCGTGGTACCCACGCGCTGCCCGGACGCGAGCGAGGTGGAATAGCGGCGGTCCTGGCCGGTTTCGCGGATATACCGGTAGCCCACGGTGACGTCGTGCGTCGTGGGGCCCCAGGAGATCCGCTGCGTGTAGCGCGGCTCGATGCCCAGCACCTGGTTGTTGCGCGGCTGATAGTCGTTGCGCCCCGCAGCCGGGTTGATGAGCGAGCTCTGGCGCGAGCTGTCGTAGTGGTAGACGCGCGCCTCGAACTCCTGCGTGTCGGAGATCGAATTGAGATAGCCGAGGTCGACCTGATCGCGCTCGCCTTTCCAGTAATCGGTGGGATGCGTGTTTTGGAACGGGTCGTCTTCGTACTGCGCCACGGTCAGGCCGCCGGGCGTCATCGACTTGACGTCGTAGTGCGAAAACTTGCCGTAGATCTCCGAGGTCGGCGTGAGCTCGTAGCGCCATTTGAGGGCGATATCGTTGTAGCGGTCGTGGCTGGACTCGCGCCATTGTTCGCCGTTCATGCCCGAATACATCAGCGCCACGCCCAGGCAGTTGTCGAACTGCGTGCCCATGAACGCCGTGTATTGAGTGTTGGTACCGCCCTCGCTGAACACGTTATAGCGCGCTAAAGCGTCGGCGCTGAGATCGCTCGTGTTGGGGATCGCGCGCGTCTTGAAGTTGATCACGCCGCCCACGTTCTGCGGGCCATAGCGCACCGCGCCGCCACCGCGCACCACGTCGATCGCCTCGATATTGCCCAGGCTGGTGGGCGACATCACGAGGTTCGGCTGGCCGTAGGGCGCCATGGCCATCGGAATACCGTCGATCAGCATGGTGGTGCGAAACGAGTTGCGGGGGTTCAGCCCGCGGATCCCCAAGTGCAGGCCCACCGAGCTGCCGCTCGCGCTGGTGCTGCCGCTGATCTGCACGCCCGGCACCCGGCGCAGCGCGTCCGCCACACTCGCGGCGCCGCTGTTTTGGATGTCCTCGCGCTTGAGCAGCGTGCGCGCGCCGCCGAAGGTCTGCACGCTGTTCTCGAGGCCCGTACCCAGCCAATCGCCGCTGACTTGAATCGACTCGAGCGTATTGGCGCTGTCGCCGGGGCTGGCCGCGGCCGGTGCCGGCTTCCCGACCGAGGCCCCGCGCACGACATAGCCCTGCCCCCCTTGCGGCACCGCGATCAGGCCCGTGCCCGCCAGCAGCTTTGCCAGACCCGCCTGGGCGTCGTAACGGCCATCGAGCCCGCTCGTCGTCAGTTGACGGGTATCTTCGGGACGGAACGACACGGTGAAGCCGCCCGCCTTGGCGAAGGCCGAGAGCGCCTGGTCGAGCGGCCCCGCCGGGATGCGGTAGTCGTGCGTGGCGGCGCCGGGCGCCGGCTGGGCAGCCGCGGGCAGCGGCGCGAAGGCGGCGGCCAGGGTCAGGGTCAGCCCGGCCAGGCGCAGGAAGCGGGTCTTGTGTTGAGGTGCCACGGAGTCACATCCCTTTCAGGTCGTCGATAGGCGGTATGCCGGACGAGCCGAAGCAAAAGGGACAGGCGCGGACATCCCACAGTGTAATTATTTGAAACTGCGCCGCCGGGGGTTCCGCATGCGCGGCCTCAGGGCATCAACGTGACCCAATACGAGGTGCGGGCCACCACCTTGAGATCCAGCGTGCTGGCCACCACGTTCAGCAGCGCATCGGTATCGTCCAGGCGAAACACGCCCGAGACCCGCCGCCCCGCGACCGCGGGATCGCAGCGTACGACGCCATGGCGATAGCGCGAGACCTCGGCCAACAGCGCATCCAGCCGCATGTTGTCCGCCTCGATGACGCCGCGCGTCCAGCCCGGCGCGCCCGCGGCGGCCGCCGGTTCGCCGGCCGTCGGATCGCCGGTCGGCCCGCTCGCCAGAAAGGCGTTGCGGGTAAAACGCAGTGAGTCGCCCGCGGCCACGATCCGCGTGCCTTCGCCCGCCGCGAGCCGCACCTCGACGCGGTGCTCCACCACGCGCAGCTCGGTCAGCGGTTCGCCGTCGTCCCATTGCCGCACCACGAAGCGGGTACCGAGCGCCCGCATCCGGCCTTGCGGCGTCTCCACGATGAAGGGCCGCGCCCGGCCCGCTTTGTCGGCCGCGGTGCGTACATAAACTTCACCGCCGCGCAGATGCAGCAGGCGCGCGTCATCGGAATAACGGACTGCCAGGTTGGTGTCGGTGTTCAGATGCACCTGGCTGCCGTCGGCGAGCACCAGGTGCTGGTCCTGCCCGACCGCGGTCTGATAAGTGCCGGGATGCGAGCCCAGCCGATGCGCGAGCCAGGCGGCGGCGGGCGCCGTCAGGCCGAGCACGGCCAGCGTGCGCAATACCGCGCGCCGGTTCACCCGCGGCGTGCGCGTCAGCAAAGGCACACCCAACGCTGCGGGCACCGCGCCGAATTGTTGTGTGAGACGTTGCGCGCGTTGCCAGGCGAGCTCGCGCTCGGGGTGGCCATGGCGCCAGCGTTCGAAGGCGGCATGATCGTCCGGGTCGGCCTCGCCCGAATGCAGCCGCACCAGCCAGCGCGCGGCTTCGCGTATGACGGCCGCATCGAGCGGCTTGGAATCGGCGGCAGCCATCGCGCTCAATGCTCCATGAGGCCGAGGCAGATCTCGAACCCCTGAGCCATGTAGCGTTTCACCGTGCGATCACTCAAGCCGGTGCGTGCCGCGATCTCCACGTACGTCAGCCCTTCGAGCTGCGACAACACGAACACCTCACGCGCTCGCGGAGCAAGATCGGCCAGCAGGCGGTCGAGCTGTTGCAGGGTCTGCTGCACGATGAGCAATCGCTCGGGCGACACGTCGAGTTCGGGAGGCATCGCGGCCACCGCTTCCAACCACGCGCGCTCGAGCGAGCGGCGGCGCCAGTGGTCGTTGAGCAGACCGCGCGCGATGGTCGTGAGGTAGGCCCGGGGTTGACGCAGCGAGCGCACCTCGTCGGGCTTGCCCAGCACGCGGATGAAGGTGTCGTGCGCAAAGTCGGAGGCCTCGTCACCCTGCCCGAGCTGGCGCCGCCACCACTGGCAGAGCCAGTCGTAGTGGTTTTGGCAAAACTGCTGGAGGGGTTGAGGCGGAATGGACATGCGGGGAACGCCGCGGACGGCGGCGCGAAGACACACAAAGACCGCTGGCCTGGACGGAACGGGCGGTCGACACGGCGGAGATGATACCAAGAATTGTTCGCAACATCGCAGTGAGGCGCCAGGTGTTGCGCAGGGGCCGCTAACTTTCAGCAATACAGCCAGCCGAACGCCCGCGATACCATCCTGCATCTTGCGCGCGGTAGCCGGGCATCCCCGCCTGCTTGCAGCCGCGCGCCCGCACCGTTTTAGACAGGATTCTTCATGGTCATCTCACCCGCGCCCGCCGAGGCATTCGCCGACTTCGATTTCGACGGCTTCTGGGAAGACCACGAGTATTCACGCCAGAATTACATCGAGCCCTCGCCCAACGCGGCGCAGGTCGCGGCAATCGAGGCCGAACTGGGCTATCGCCTGCCCCTCGCCTACCTGGAACTGGCCCGCCGGCAGAACGGCGGCGTGGTGGCGCGCAACTGCCATCCGATGGACGAGCCCACGAGCTGGGCCGAAGACCACATCGCCATCACGGGGCTCTACGCTATCGGGCGCGACGCCCACTATTCGCTGTGCGGCGAACTGGGATCTCCCTTCATGATGCGCGAATGGGGCTATCCGGATATCGGGGTGGTGATCGCCACCTGCCCGAGCGCCGGCCACGACGTCGTCATGCTGGATTACCGCGAGTGCGGCCCGCAGGGCGAGCCCCGCGTGGTGCATGTGGATCAGGAAGACGATTATCGGATCACCGTCGTCGCGCCCGACTTCGCCGCGTTCATCCATGGTCTGGTGGGCGAAGAAGAATTCGACGACAGCGAGGCAGAGCGGGCGCAGGCGATCGAGATGACGGAGCAAGGGTCGCTCTCGCCCATCGTGATCCATGCGCTGGCCGCGGCCGGCGAGCGCCTGCCTGAGGGCGAGCGGGCCTTGCGCGCGCTGGCGCGCCGCATCGTCGAGGCCAAGGGCCATTTCTCGTTGCATGCCGACCCGGACTCGCACTTGATGTACGACCTGATGTTCTGGTTGTACACGCGACTTGCCACACCCGACTCCTTCGAGGCGTTCGCTGCGCGGCCGCGGGGTTCGGAGACCTACGACGTGCCCAGCTTCGAGCTGATGATCGTCTTCAACCTGGTGAAGGCGCCGTTCGGGCTGCGCACTGGCGGCTACGCGCAGGACTTCGTGCGTGACTGGTGGAACGCGCGGGTGGCCGCAGGCGATATCGTGCAGGGCCCGAACGGCTTTCGCTTGTCGGCGCAGGCCGAGCACGCCCTCATCGACACGCTGGCGGCCCTGGGCCGTCCGGCGTGATCATCGGGCGGACGCCCCAAGCCCCGCGCTCTCCTGCCCTCTCTCACCCCAACCCTCGCCTCTCATGCGTAAACGAGCCCTGGCCTTCCTGCTTGCCCTGACGTTTTCCGGCGCGCCCCTCGCCGGACCGCGCGACGACATCGAAGGCAAGCTGACCGCAGCCGTCGTGCAGATCCAGGCCCACTATGTCGACCCTGTCGACTCGCGCCAGGTCGTGATCTCGGCCCTGCGCGGACTGGCGCCCCTGGCGCATGCCGCGGGCGCGTCGCACAGCAACGCACTGGACCAGGCCATCCGCGCCCAGGACAAGGCGGCCGGTGTCACGCCGCAAGTTCGCATTCTCACTGAAGAGCTCATGCGCTTTCCGGACGCCGAGCGCAATGCGGCCGTCACTACCGCGCTCAATGCGATGCTCACCGGCCTGGACGCGCACAGCCGGTTCGTGGCCCCGGTGGAGTTCAAGCCGCCCCCCGCCTCGATCGGGCTCGAGCTCAAGATGGAGCAAGGCCGCCTCACCGTGGTGCGCGCACTGCCGGGCGGCCCCGCCGAAGCAGCGGGCCTGCGCGCGGGTGACGTGATCACGACCGTGGATGGCCAAGCGACGGAAGGCATGCACCTGCCACAAGCCGTCACATTGCTGCGGGGTGAGCTCGGTACCCGCACCCAGTTGCAGGTGCAACGACCCGGCCGGTCCGAGCCGATGGCAATGAATCCCGAGCGCGCGCCTGTGCCCGCCCCGCCTGCGCTGACCTGGGATACCGAAGCCCGTGTCGCGATCGTGCGGATCACGGCGTTCAACACCACCACGAGCGCCGATTTCCGCGCCGCGCTCGAAGCGGCCACGGAACAGGCCGGCGCCCCGATTCAAGGCTTGGTGCTGGACCTGCGGGGCAATGCCGGCGGTTTGCTCGATGTGGCCGAACACCTCGGCAGCCTGCTGCTGCCGCCGGGCACCGTGATCGCGACCCTGCGGGGCCGCTCGCCCTTGAACGAACGCCGCCTCACCGCTCGCGATGGCGACATCCTGCCTGGCGTGCAGATCAGCGTGCTGGTGGATGGCCGCACCGGCGCGGGCGCGGAGCTGGTGGCCGCCGCCCTTCAGGATCACGGCCGCGCGCTGCTGATCGGCGCCCGGACCACCGGCGCGGGCACGATCCAGACCGTGCTGCCGCTGCCTCGCGATGAAAGCGGCATGTTGCTGACCAGCGCGCGCATGCTGCGCCCCACCGGCACGCCGATCGAGCAGACCGGCGTCACGCCCGACCTGCTTTACGACGCCACGACGGGGGTGTTCGCGGTGCGGGAGGACCTGGCCGCCGGCTTCAATACTCGCATCGAACGCCGCATCCAGGCCGCCGTGGCGCGCGCCGAGTCCGGCGCCGACCTGCCGCGTGTGGCAGCGGTGGCGGCGCTGGGCAATGCGCGGGTGCGGGCGCTCTCGCGCTGACGCTCAGCCGGACCGGGCATGCGCCCGGTCCCGCCGCTCGCCTCAATAACGCCAGCGCACGTTGACCGTGCCGGCGTGCTCGCGATTGCCGCCGCCATACTGGCCGCTGTAATGCAGGCCGAGCGTGGCATCACGCGACACGGCCAGTTCCGCACCCAGTTCTGCCAGCGCCGCGTTGCGCGCGATCGGCGTGCCGGCCACAGTGAACGTCTGCCCGCCGTCGAAGGCCATCGTGGTTTCGGACTGCACCGACCCAAACGCATGACGCCACCCCAGCGTGCCCATCAGGCGGGCTTCGGTGGACCCCACCCGGAAGTCGGTCTGCGCACGCAAACCCAAGGTGGTGCTGGTCTGCTTGTCGCTGCCGTTTTGGCCGCGCAGCGCGGCCGAACCGCCAGACTCGGAGAAACCACGCGTGCGCAGGTCGCTCCAGGCCAGCCCCACGAAGGGTTCGATCTGGGCACGATCCGACAGCGGCAAAGCGTACCCGAGCTCGGTGAACAGCTGAGTCGTGCTGGCGCCGTAATCCGCGGTGAGCTTCTCGCGCGCACCCGACACCTGCGCGTAGCGCTCGGTGCTGACGTCATGCCAGGTGTACGCCGTACCGGCCAAGAGGTTGAGCTTGCCGGGGCCGGCCGCGAACGACTTGCCGCCGTAGATCGTGGCGCTGTAAGCCGAGATGTCGGCCTGCGAGCTGCGATCGGACACATTCACCTTGGTATCGGTGTAGCCGAGTGCGCCGCCCAGACGCCAGCCATCGCCGATCGCATGATCGGCCCCCACGAAAACGCCGCCGGTGTGCTGACGCACCTTGGCCGTATTCGCGTCGCCCTTCTGCGTCTGCCAATTGCCGACCACCTCGGCCCAGGCGGGCTGCGCATTCGAGGACGGCAGCGCGGACGCAGGCAGCGGGCCGCCCGCTTGCGCGGTCGGTGCACCCGGCCGCATACCCGCACCAAGATTGGCGCGCAGGCGCGACAGCGGCAGCGTGCGCGCCGTCTGCGTGCCGCCCATCAGGTTCGATGTGACGCTGGCATGGGCCTCGCCCGAGAGGCTGTTGAACACCGCGGCTGGCGTGCCTTCGGGAAGCGTCAGGATGTATTCATGCAGCGCGCTGCCGGCCGGCAGGCTTTCCAGCGCGGCAGCCACGGCGCGCTGGTTGCCGGTCTGGGCGGCATCGGCGAACTCGATGGGCCGCGTCGGCGGTTCCGACGATCCTGCCGGCGTGCCGGGCGTGGCGGACGTGTCGGGTGTGCTAGGCGTATTGGGTGTGCCAGGCGTACCGGGCACACCGGGGGTAGCAGGGGTTCCGGGCGTTCCGGGCGTGCCGGGGGTGCCGGGCGTCCCAGGGGTGCCGTTGCCCCCACCCACCTGTTTGCGCTCGAGCTGCAAGGTGACCGCCTGGGCGCCATATTCGAGGGTTGGCGTGAGGAAGGCATAGTTGGACGCCACGCTATCGAACTTTCCGTTCACGGCGCCGGCGTTCAGGATCGTGTATCGGCGCTTGGTCGCGAAGCCGTCCTCGGGGCCGACATGGATCACGGCACCCGCGAGGTTGGCGTTGCCGCTGACATCGACGCGCGAACTGTCGGATGATGCCGGGTCGGCCACGACTTCATAGGTGGCGCCGGGCTTGAACGTCAGATCCCCATTGACCTTAAGCGAGCTCGTGGCTTGCCCGGGTGCGAGCAGCGCGCCGCTTTGCAGCGTGACACTGCCGATCTCACCGCCACCGCGCAGCGCCGTGCCGCTGGCGAAGGTCAGCGTGCCGCCCAGCTTGCCGCCGGCGGCCACTTCCACGCCGCCCGCGGCGATCTGCAGCGCGCCGCCATAGGCGCTACCGTCGCCCGATACCACCAGCGTGCCCGCGCCCTGCTTGCTCAATGCGCCGTTGCCCGACAGCAGCCCGCCCAGGCCGAACCGCGTTTCGTCAGCCACGTCGATCGTGCTGTCTTGGGCAAGCACGACGCTGCGCGTGGTGTCGAAGCTGGCCGTCGTGGCGAGCGTGCCGCCGTTCAGCGTGAGCGTGCTCGCGGAATTCCCAAGGTTTCTGTCGGCGGACACCACCAGCTTGCCCCGGCGCAGGTCCGTGCCGCCGGTATAGCCGTTTTGGCGCGTGAGTGTCGTCGTGCCCGAACCCGCCAGCACCACTGCACCACTGCCGAAGATCCCCTGATTCAGAACGACGCTGTCGCTACGATCGAGGATCAGCGTGCCGTCGTTCATGACGTCACCGAAACCCAGCGTGCCGGACGTCGCACCGTTGCCCACCCGCAACGTGCCACCAAGGATCTCCGTGAAGCCGTTGTACGTATTGTCGTGGGTCAGCACCACGGTACCGGAACCTTCCTTGGTCAAATTGCCCACCCCCAGCCCCGTGATCGCGCCCGCGAGCGTGACGTCGAAGTCGTTGGCGGTGACCACGAGGGTGCCATCCAGCTGGATGTTCGTATCCAGCGTCATCGTGGCGGCGGTCTCCAGGGAGCCGCTGCCCAGCACCCGCAGACCGCCGGTACCGAGCGCCGACGCATTGCCCAGCATCAGGCCACCGCCCGACAGTTCAGTGCCGCCCGTGTAGGTGTTCACGCCGTTCAGGCTGGCGACGGAATTTCCTACCTTTGTCAATCTGCCGCCACCGGACACCACGCCATGCAGCGCGAGCGTGCGGTCGCCCGAGAGCGTCAGCCCTTGCGCACCCACCACGATGTCGTTCGTCAGACCGACGCCGGAGCCGCCGGCGCGCAGATTGCCGCCATTGGCATTGATCGCAACCGTACCCAGCGCGAGCGGACTGTCCACGGACAACACCCCGCCCGCCAGCGTCACGCTCGTCGTGGCACCGGTGAGCAACGGGCCCTGGACGGTCCAGGTACCACCTCTCACAACCAAATGATTGAAGTTCAGGAACCTGGCGCCATCGATGGTGCCGGAACCGGCCACGCCGCTATCCCCGCCACCGACTGCGTTCTGCAGCGACAGCGTGTTGTTGCCACCACTTCCCGCCTCGACCCTACCGGCCGCCGCAAACGAAAACGCTTCGCCGAGGACCGTGGTCACGTTTGCGTTGCCTGCCCCCCTGAGGACCTCGCTGCCGGTGACGGCATTGAAGGTGTTGTTGCCACTCCCCAGGGACACGCTGCCCGAGATGGTGCCCGCGTTTGTGAAGGTATTGCCCAAGGCGGACGCCTGGAGCGCCACCCGCCCCAGGATCGTGCCAGTATTGGTCATGATTTTCTGGCCGGCGCCGGCCAGGGCCACCGCCGCCGCGTTTTCGGCGGGAAAGGTCTGGCCCGCCCTCGGCGTCGTCGCGAGGGTCCCGGAATTGGTTACGGTCGTCGTGCCCGCCGCGCCATTGCGGATGACCAACGCGGCACCGGTCACGTCCGGTAAGTTGGTGCCCGGGTACTGGGAGGTACCGTAAATGGCCCCACTGTTAGACATGACCACAGTGCTGTTGTTGGAGTTACCGATGGTCACCCCGGAAGTCACCATACCGAGCGCATTGTCTCCCGGAACCGTCTGAATCCACCCCGCATTCGAAAAGGCATTGTTGTTGCCTGTCAGCCTAACGACGGAAGTGGCCCCCGGCCCCGCGTAGACCTCAGTACCGAAGACCAGGTTGACGGTCAGGTTATTGACAGCGCTCGCCACGCCGGTCGTGATCGTGCCATCGCACGTGGTCGTGTTGTTGGGTTGGAAGGCGGTGCAGGCGGCTTGGGCCGTCTGCGGCAGGCTCGACATCAACCCCGCGGCGGCGAGTACCGCAGCGATGCCCGCCCGGCGGGCGATGGCGCCGCCGTCGCGTGGATGGAAACCCCCAGACACGATGCCCGACCCGCGGCTCATGCCCCCCTGTGTGCGCGCGGTCTCGGGCGCAGCGACCCATGTGCCGAGGGCACGATTCCAGATGCAACGATAAAACGTGTTCATGAGATGAGCCGGGAGAGAGGTTCGATGACCCAGGGCGGTCTGGGAGGATGCGGAAATATACGAGACGTATCGTAACTCAAGTAACAACAAATAACGATGACGGATCCTTAACTTTGTTCAGGAACCGTCCCGTCATGCCCCCGGCTACCCCACTCACCCTTCAAAGCCTTCCCCACCGCGCGGCTCTGGATTCTGTACAATTAGCAATCATTCCCATTAGCGTTTGAACGGAAGCCTCTTTTGCGCCCCGCCGAATTTCCGTCTTCCGACGATTTCGTCAGCCTGTACCGCGAGCATCACGGCTGGCTGGTACAGATGCTGCGCCGCCGCCTCGCCGGCAACACGGAAAATGCCGCCGACCTCGCGCACGACACGTTCGAACGCGTCATGCGCAGCGAGTCGCGCGCCGCATTCATCGAGCCGCGCGGCTTTCTCACGACGGTGGCCAAGCACCTGCTGATCGATCAATCGCGCCGACGCGCCGTCGAACAGGCCTACCTGGAGACATTGGCCGCGCGCTGCGAAGCCGTCGAACCCAGTCCGGAAGCGCATGCGCTCGTCCTGGAGGCGCTGAACGCCGTTTGCCGGATGCTGGAGCAACTGCCCCTACGCGCGCGCCGCGTCTTCGTACTGGCGCAGGTCGAAGGTCTGCCCTATCGCGACATCGCGCAACAGCTCGATATCTCGGTCGCCGCCGTACAGCGGGACATCGTCAAGGCCTGGGAGCACTGCTACGCGGTGTTGTACGCGTGAGCGCCGGCCCCGCTGACCGGCTGCATCCCGACATCATTCGGCAGGCGGCCCACTGGATGATGCGCACCGGAGATGCCCCGGATGCGGCAACGCAGGCCGCCTGTACCGCCTGGCGCCAGGCCGATGCGCGCCATGAGCTCGCGTGGCAGCGCCTCAATGGCATCGGGCAGGAGGTGGGCGGATTGGCCACCGGCAAGGTGTCCGACACCACCGCGAGCCAGACCATCCTGCGTTACTGCGAACGGCGCAGCCGGCGCCACGCCCTGAAGTGGATGGCCGGCGGCCTGGGCGTGGGCACCTTTGCCTGGGCGGGCATGCGTGAAGGATGGTGGGATGGCGCCACCGTCTATCGCACCGCGACCGGCGAGCAGCGCACGATCACGCTGCCCGACGGCACCCTGCTCACCCTGAACACCGGCTCCGCGGTGGCGCTGCGCTACAACGACCAGCAGCGCCGCATCGACCTGCGGGGTGGCGAGGTGCTGATTGCCACGGCTGCCGATCCGGCCGGCCGTCCATTCAGTGTCAAGACCCCCAACGGCGTGCTGACACCGCTGGGCACGCGCTTCGTGGTGCGGCAACTCGACGACGCGCGCGGCGCCACGCGTGTGAGTGTGTTCGAAGGGGCGGTGCGCATCGAGCCCGCGGCACGCTCGCAGGCGTTTCGTGTCGTGCATGCGGGCGAACAGGCGGAGTTCGACAGCCGCAGCCTCTCGCCCGCCTCACCCGCGGAAGGCACCGAGCCGGCCTGGAAGGCCGGCATGCTGGTGGCCAATCGCATGCGTCTCGATCACTTCCTCTCCGAACTGGCCCGGTATCGCACCGGTGTCGTTCGTTGCGACGACGATGTCGCCGGGCTCCTCGTCACGGGCGCCTTCCGGATCGACGACACCGACAAGGCGCTCGAGGTGCTCGCCGGCGTACTGGACCTGACGCTGCGCTACCGCACGCGCTATTGGGTCAGTGTCGAGAAGGGTCAAATCGCCAGAAAATTGTAACGACGGCGAAGATTCACGAAATTGGTTCGTTAGACATGGAGACAGACAGCGAGGCGCCCGCGGTCTGGCCATTCCCTTCGACGAACCAGGAACTCCCAGTCATGGCAGCACGCCGCTCCCCTTCCCCGCTCGCCGCGCGCAAAACGCCGCGAGCCCGCCCCGCGCCATTGCGCCTCGCCATTCAGCTGGCGTTGGCAGCGGCCGTCCCGTTCGCCGCGACGGCCCCGGCGTGGGCCCAGGCCAGCGCCGCCAAAGACATCTCCTTCGCGATCCCGCCCGCGCCGCTGGACGAGGCGCTCGGCCAGTTCGGTGTGGCCGCCAAAGTCACCGTGGCGGCATCGCCCGGGCTGACGCGCGGCGTGCGGACCCAGGGTCTCTCGGGCCGCTACACGGCGGAACAAGGGCTGGCGCAGCTGCTGGCGGGTACGGGGCTGCAGGCGGTCGTCAACGGCAATGGCGAGGGTTACCATCTGCGCCGCGTGCCGCAACCTGACGCCTCGACGCTGCCAGCCGTGACGGTGACGGGCCGCCTGGATCAGGCCGTGACCGAGGGCTCGGGCAGCTACACGAGCAATGTCGTGACGATCGGCAAGGGCCAGCAGACGCTGAAGGAGATTCCGCAATCGGTGACCGTCGTCACGCGCCAGCGCATGGACGATCAAAACGCCAACTCGCTGGACGACGTGCTGGCCAACAGCACCGGCATGACGCTGTACAAGAGCCCGATGGGCGGAAACTATGTTTTCTCGCGAGGTTTTCGCGTCGATAGCTACCAGTTCGACGGCGTGAACCGCGCTTTCTACTATCCCCAGGCCAACAGCTTCACCAGCAGCACCGTCATCCTGGACCGCGTCGAGATCATTCGCGGCGCCACCGGCCTGCTGCAAGGCGCCGGCTCGCCGAGCGCGGCGGTGAATCTGGTGCGCAAACGCCCGCTCGCCGAGAACCAGCTTGAAGTGATGACGAGCGGCGGCTCCTGGAACAACTATCGCACCGATATCGATGCGACCGGCCCATTGAACGAGTCCGGGTCGCTGCGGGGCCGTGGCGTGGTGAGCTACAACGACCGAGACTACTTCTACGACGGCGCCAAGAGCCGCAACGGCGTGCTGTACGGCGTGCTGAGCTACGACCTGGGCCCCGCGACCACCCTCACCGGTGGCGTGAGCTACGAAGACCTGCGTTCCACGCCCTTCTTCCACGGGCTGCCGCACTACAGCAATGGCGAGGACATCGGCCTGAAGCGCTCGACCTCGCTCTCGCAGGATTGGAACCGCTGGAACGGCAAGCAGACGACCGCCTTTGCCGAACTGGCGCATCGTTTCAACGACGATTGGTCGATGCGCCTCACCGGCACCTCCACGCAGGAATCGAACGACTCGAAATACGCCTTCACCGAAGGCGCGGTCGATCCGGTCACGCGGCTGGGCCCGACGATGTATGCGGGCATCTTCGATTTTTCGACCCACAACAAAGCACTGAACCTCGACGTGGACGGTGCCTTCGAAGCGCTGGGCCGCAAACACTCGATCAGCGTCGGGGCGAGCATCAACGAACTGACCAGCAAAAATGATTTCGCCACGGCCCGGCTTAACCGTGCCGTGAATGTCCGGGATCCCGACCAGCACGTGCCCGAACCCTCGGATGACTGGCTGCGCGAAAACGCTTATCGCGGTGCCGCCACCATCATCAAGATGAAGCAGACCGGAGTATACGGCGTGGGCCGCTTCAGCCTCGCCGATCCGCTGACCCTGGTAGCCGGCGCCCGTGTCAGCTGGTACGAGAACACCGGCCGCTATCGCGATGGCGGCGCCCCGTACACCGACCCCTACAAGGAAAACGGCGTCGTCACCCCCTACGGCGGGCTGATCTACGCCTTCAACCCGCAATGGTCGGGTTACGTAAGCTTCGCCGAGATCTTCGAGCCGCAAAACTCGCTCGATGCCTCGGGGCAATTGCTCGACCCCATCGTGGGCAAGAACTATGAGGCGGGCATCAAGGGTGAGCTCCTCGATGGCCGGGTCAACACCTCGTTTGCCGTCTTTCGCATCGATCAGAAGAATCGTGCCCAGCAAGACCTGACCAGCACGTGCACCGTCGGCGACATCTGCTACGTCTCCAGCGGCAAGGTCCGAAGCCAGGGCTTCGACGCCGAAATCAGCGGCGAAATCGCGCGCGGCTGGCAGCTGTTTGCCGGGTATACGTTCAACACGCTCAAGTTCCTGAACGACACCGAAGTCTCGAGCACCAACTTCGGCCGCACGATGACGCCCAAGCACATCTTCCGTCTCTGGTCGGATTACCGCTTGCCGGGAGAATGGTCGGCCTGGACGCTGGGCGGCGGCGTGAACTACCAGACCGGCAGCTACACCGAAACGCGCTCGGTGCGCGTGTCGCAAGCGCCCTACGCGGTCTGGAACGCGCGCGTCGGCTATCAGATCAACAAGAACTGGTCGGCGGCGCTCAACGTGAACAATTTGTTCGACAAGACCTACTACCAGACCATCGGCGCGCCGGGCTGGGGCAGCTTCTACGGCGAACCCCGCAGCGCCACCCTGACGGTGCGCGGCACGTTTTGAGGCAAGGCCGCGATATCGCGGCGTGAGCCTGCGGCGCCTCGCGGCGACGCGGGCTCAGCGGCTGCTGGCCAGGCGAATACCCAAGGCCACCAGCGCCGCGCCCATCAGCGCGTCGACCCACCGGCTGAGGCGGCCATAAACGGCCCTGACGCGCCCCGCCGAAAAAAAGACGGCCAGCACCGACAGCCAGGCGGCGGTAATCAGCCCCGCCAACCCGACCACGCTCGCATAGACCCAGGCGGGCGCGTCGACCGGCAACACCGTCACGAACAAGGTGGCGAAAAACGTGGCCGTCTTCGGATTCGTGATGCCGACCATGAATCCCTGCTGCCACGCCTGCATCGCGCCGATACGCGGCGCACCAGCCAGCCGCGGCTCGGCGCCTGCCGCCCTGAACGCGCCGACCAGCATTCGCACGCCCAGATACATCAGATAGGCCGCGCCTGCGAGGCGGAGGGTGTCGTACAGCCAGAACACTTCTTTAATCAGCAATCCGAAGCCGAGTATCGCCAGGCTCGCCCAAAGGACCACCGCGCACGCGATACCCAGCCCGACGAACACCCCCGAGCGCCGCTCATTCAGCGCGTGCGATGTGACTGCCACGAAATCCGGGCCCGGGCTGATGCAGGCCAGAAGAATGATGCCGCTGAGGGTCAGTAGCTGGGAAAGGATATCCATGGATCAGCGCGTTTCTTGACAGGATGGCCTAACGAGCGGGTTCGAACGTGACTTTGATGGGACCCTTGCGGTCCGTCTGTACCGACGGCGGCCAATACGAGGGGTCCGCATGCCGCACGCGCAACTCGATATTCGAGACCCAGTCGAGCTGTAGCTTCTCGACCGGCCGGGGACTCAGGAACATGAAGAGCACCGGTGGCATCGCGGAGTAGCACTGCTCGTCCGCGTCGGAGCGCGTGACGATCACTTCGAATCGGGTTTCAGGTGTCAGCGACCCGCGCACCTGGCATTCGCGGATCTGGGCGTGATATTGCCCGTCGGGGGATGGCACCAGCTTGACCTGCTTGTTGGTGTTCAGGCACGCCGTAAGCAGCATGCAGGGCAACAATCCGATCAGGAGTCTCTTCATCGTTGAGCGTGTGAGGTCGTCGTTGAGTGAGCGGCTGGCGGGTCAGTGACTGTTGACCCAGTCCTGGGTGTCCTGGATGAACCAGGGGAGATTCAGTTTTTCGCCTTCGCCGGACTGGATGGTCAGGCGCTGACCCGACGACTCCGGCGAGCGCTGCTGCGCCGAGGGCGACGGACTGCGGTAGTCCACGCTGGAGGATTGGCGCGGACGCTGAGCCGCGCAAGCCGTGATCGATGCGCACGCGATCGCGACAAGGAAAAGACGCAGTGCAGGTGGATGAGTCTTCATGGTGTGCATATTCCGCAGGCAGCCCCGGCCGACATGCCGGGCAATCAAAGCCTCGGCCCTCACCATACTCGCAATATGCCCATTCCGTCATCGGCGCGGCTCGCTCGGCCGCGAAAGCGGCCCCGAACCGCGCCGGTCATGACGACATCAGAAGCTCGGCTTGCGGCTCTTGGTTTGATCCATGTAGGCGATCCGCGCGTTCATCCACGCGGGATCGTTGAGCTGAATGCTCACGCCGCTGTACTTCAGCACCGCCTGACTCAGGTCAGGAGAGCAGCCCATGCCCGGATTCGAGCTCGGCTTCTGGCACCACTCGAGATTCAGATCGTTCGGGTAGTTCGACTGGCGGCCGTACTTGGCGACCACGGCCTCGGCCATGGCGCTTTTGTTGGCGGGCGTCCAGGGCATTTCATAGCGGATCTGCGACACGGCCAGCGGGCGTTGCTTGTCCACGGGCACGCGCGGCTCGAAATGCACCAGCAGTTCCACGCCATCCTGCTTGAAACTGAAGTTCATCGGTCGCTTGGTGTTGGACACCGGATCGAGCGTGGCGTAGCCGATGCGAATGTCTTTCTTCGCCACCTGGAAATGCTTGGCGGTGGCGGCAAGGGCTTCGTCAAAGTCCATGCCGGTTTTCACACCGGCGACATCGAAGGTGCGGGCGTCGACGGATCGAGGGCCCTGCGCGTGAGCGGGCGCCACAGCCATAGCGGCGGCGAGCGAGGCAATGAGGAAAGCAGCTTTCAACTTCAAAATAAACATCCTAAGCATGTAGCGCCCGGGATTATGCGTTTTGACCTGTAAGCCGTCCCCAATAAAATGCTACAGAATTTAAGCTGCTGAACACCGGCGTGTAAAAGGACCGCCAAATCCCGGCCGCGGCATGACGCCATCAGGGTCTGCGCGCCCATTGAGCGGTCCCGCTCTGTCGGCTGCCACCCCTGACGTGCACGGATGGCCATTGCCCTGTCAGCAACTATCGCAAACTACCCCATCCGCTCGCGCAGCTCATCGAACGACACCAACTCCCCTGCCAACGCGCTGGCCATGACGGTCGGAGGACTGGCGAGCCAGACCGCGCCGGGGCCGGAGCGTCCCGGGAAGTTGCGATTGATGGCGCTCACCGTGACCTGTCCTGCGTCGGTCGATGAACCCGGTCCGCAATTGGCACAGGCACCGCACGAGGGCTGCAGGATACGCGCGCCCATGGCGGCGAAGGTCTTGTCGTAGCCGCGGTCGATGCAATAGTCGCGCACGGCGGTGGTGCCGTACTGCAGGTAAAGCGATACGCCCGGCGCCAGGCCATGCCCGCGCGCCAGCGCCCAGGCGAGCACCGCGTGGTAATGGTCGAAATCTTCGCGCTTGCCAGCGGTACACGAACCGCCATAGGCGATGTCGATGCGCGGACGTTCGTGCAATGAACCCAGCGGCGTACCGTTACCGGGATCGCCAGGCGCGGCGACCCAGGGCGTGAGGGTCGCGCAGTCGACCCGCAGGATCGCGGCGTAGTTCGCGCCGGGGTCGCTGTGCATCCACGGCTCGATGTCGAACTCGACCCCGCGGCGTTCGCGCAGGAAGCGCCGGGTTTCCGCGTCCGGGGCGACGATACCCGTGAGCCCGCCGAGCTCGGCCACCATATTCGTGAGCGTGGCACGCTCGTCGATCGACAGCGCTGCCACCGCGGAGCCGGTGAACTCGAACACCTTGCCCACGCCCGCACCGGCCCGGATCTCGGGCAGCGCCAACAGGTGCAGCACGATGTCCTTGGCGGTGACGCCCGGCGCGAGCCCCCCATCGAGCTCGATGCGCAGACTGGCGGGCAAGGTGAGACGCACCGCGCCCGTGACGAAGGCATTGGCCATGTCGGTGGTGCCGACACCGAAAGCCACGCAACCCAGCGCGCCGCTGTGCGGCGTGTGGGAATCGGTGCCCACCACGACCTGGCCGGGCAAGGCGTAATGCTCGGCCATCATGGCATGCGAAATGCCGGCGGCATTGCCCACGCCTTCGGTCAGGGCCTCGGCGTCGGTCAGCGTGCGGTGCTGGCGCAGGCCATAGGCGGCCACGAAATCGCGCTGCGCCTGGCACATGGCGCGCACGTTGGGCACGATGCCGCCGCGCACGTGATTCGGGCTCTCTTCCACATATGACGTGTGGTCCTCGAACACCACGATGCGCTCGGCATCGATCAGCGCGAGCGGCTTGCCGAAGCGCGCGTGCAGCATGTGCGCGGCCATGCCGGTGTAGTACTCGTGGATGAAACGCCAATCCGAACGCAAAAATACGCCCTCCCCTTGGCGCGGATTCGGCGGGGTAACGGGCGTCTGCATGACGTGACGGCGCACGATCTTCTCGAAGAGCGTGAGCGGGCCGGCGGGCTCCCCCGCGGGTGCGGCCGCGCGCTCACGCAAGTGCGCCTGCCCGAAAGCCAACAGCCCGCCGGCGCGCAATATGGCGGCTGCCAACGCATCGCGGCCCGCGACCAGCTCATCGACCGTGATGATGTCGCCGCGCTGCAGGCGCTCGATCAGGCTGACATCGGTGCTGGTGAATAAACCGATGTTGTCGGCGTTCTGCCGATAGATGCGTTCAAAGCTTTCCGCGATCACCAGCCTCACGCCGGCCAATTTCTCGGCCATCGGGCTGTGTTCGCGCGACGAGCCCTTGCCATAGCGCTTGCCCGCCACCACCACGTTGACCTTTGACGCCAGCAGATCGCCGGTGCCGACCGGGCGCTCGCCACCCGCCACGAACCCGGTGTACGGATAGCGCCCGAGCTTGTCGTCGAAGTGCGTGAGGATGGGCACCGGCGTGATCTCGTCGGTGGAGACATCGTCGCGCAGGGGTGCCGCCCGGGCTGGCGACAGGCGTGCGCCGGCCAGTTGCGCGCGCACGCGATCGGCGTCGTCGGACAGGAACAGCAGGCGCGGCGGCGCGCCCTTCAAGAAAGACTCGGACATGCGAACGTTCATTCTGGTTTAAGGCCGGCCGCACTGACCAGGCTCTGCGTTTTGGAGATTTCGTCTTTGAGCAGGCGCGCGGCCTGCGCGCTGTCACCGCCCAGCGACACGAATCCTTGCGGATCGAGCGTCTTGCGCAGTTGCGCGTCGGCCATGGCCCGCTGCGCGGCGGCTTGCAGTGTCTGCACGCGTTCGGGCGGCATGCCGGCGGGGCCGATCAGCGAGATCCAGGCGTCGTAGGCGTAGTCCTTCACGCCCGATTCGGCGAGCGTGGGCACGTCGGGCAACACGGCCAGGCGATCAGGGGTGCTCACCGCCAGCGCGCGCAGTTTGCCGGCCTGGATCTGGGCCAGTACCGACGGTACGGCCAGAAAGGCCGTCTGGATCTGACCCGACATCACGTCCGTGATCAACGCATTGCCGCCGCGATACGGGATGTGGACCATATCCACCCCCGCCTTGGACTTGAGCAACTCGCCGGCCAGGTGCAGCACGCTGCCGGTGCCCGACGAGCCGTAGTTGATCCGGCCGGGCTGGGCGCGGGCGGCCGCGAGCAGCGCCTTGATGTCCCGATATGGCGAATTTTCGGCCACCACGACCACCAGCGGCGTGGTGCCGATGACGGCCAACGGCGTGATATCGCGCACCGTGTCGTACGGCATGCTCTTGTAGAGGCTGGGGTTGATGGCATGGTTGGAGGAGACCATCGCCAGGGTGTAGCCGTCGGGCTTGGCGGAGACGAGCTGACGGGTGCCCGGAATACCGGCCGCCCCCGCGAGGTTCTCGACGATGAGCGGCTGGGCCAGCACCTGGCCGAGCTTGTCGGCCACGACGCGGGCGACGACATCGGCGGTCGAGCCCGGCGACGTCGGCACGATGAGCCGGATCGGATGGTCGGGGTAGCCGGCGGCCGCGGCCGGCGCGGCAACGGCCAGCAGTGTGGCTGCGCCCAGCGCACACGCGGCCAGGGATTGCGTGATCTTCATGGTGTCTCCTCATGTCTGAACGGAGTCTGTTGCTCCGCCTCGGCGTAGAACGCGCCTTGACTATAAGGAGGGCCGCCACGGGGCCGAAGTACCGTCTGGGCATGGCGGCCATCGCCAAACGAGATGGCGGGGACACGGCGGCCCGGATCGCCCCCCGCCGCGAGCGGCAACGGGCGGACGCCGCCGGGTTCTACCCCTCCTGCGCCAGAAACCGCACCAGCGCCGCCGCACTCGCCGAGAGCTGTGCCTCGGGCGCGGACACGATGCAGATCTCGCGCTGCGCCCAGGCGTCCGCCAGCGGCCGCACCGCCACGTCCAGCGCCTGCACATAGAGCTCGGCCACCTGCTGCGGCATGATCGCGATGCCCAGGCCGGCATGGGTCATACGGCACAGCGCATCCAGGCTCGCCACGCGGATCTTCACGGCCAGACGCGTCTCCAGGCCTTCGGCATGGGCGGCCAGCAGCTGGGTCAGCGCGCTGTTCTCGCGCAGACCCACGAAGGTCTCGCCGACCAGCTCTTCGAAATGAAACTGGCGCTGGCCGGCGCGCGGATGCCCGGCGGGCAGCATCACGGCGAGGCGATCGCGCCGGTATGGAGTGAGGTGCAGCGCCTGCGTGCCCGCGATGCGATTGCAGATGCCGAAGTCGGCCGAGCGCTCGCGCACCAGGCGCAGCACATCAGGGCTATGTTGCTCCTCGATGTCGATATCCACGTCCGGAAAGAGCCGCTGGAACGCCGCGATATCCTCCGGCAAAAACTGCACGATGGCCGACAGATTGGCGACCACGCGCACATGACCCTGCACGCCGCTATACATGCGCGAAAGCTCGGCGCCCATCGCCTCGACGTTGCCGATGATGCGCTGCGCGTGCTGCAGCACCGTTTGCCCCGCCGGCGTCACCGTCACGCCGCGGGCATGGCGCCGCATCAAGGGCAGGCCCACCAGCGCTTCCATCTCGGCTAGGCGCCGGCTCACCGCCGAAGGCGCGATGAACTCACGCTCGGCAGCGCGCGCGATGCTGTTCTCCTGGCATACCGCCACGAACAGGCGCAGCGTCGTGAAATCGAGGCGGCGAAGCAGGTTTTCCATGGGCAGAGCGTACTACAGCCCCGCCCCGGCTCACGCTGCCAGGCGGGCGGGCGCCGCGCCCCGATAGGCGGCCAGCAACGCGTCCCGCCGCGCCTGAACGCGCTCCACATTGCGCGCTTTGACGTGCCCATACCCACGGATGTCTTCTGCCTGGCGCGCCAGTTCCAGCGCCTGCGCATGATTGGCCGCCGTCAGCGTACCCGCAAACTCATCCACGAGCGCGAGATAGCCCGCGGCCAGCGCCCGCTCCATGCGCCGCTCCGCCGTATGCCCGAACGGGTCGAGCGCCGTGCCGCGCAGCCGCTTGAGCGGCGCGAGCGCGCGGAACACCCATTTCACCCACGGGCCGAACGCCCGTTTGCGGGGCTTGCCCTGTGCATCGCGCAGACCCAGCACCGGCGGGGCGAGGTAATAGCGCACCTGGTAGTCCTTGCCCGGCTCGCCGGCAAACTGCGCGCGCAGCCGTGCCGTGAAATCCGGAAGCAGGTGCAGCCGCGCCACCTCGTATTCGTCTTTGTAGGCCAGCAGCCGGGCCAGTTGCACGGCCACGATCCGAGCCAGCGGCAGGCCCGCCACGGAGAGCGAGGCCTCGCGCGTGCGCAGCGCCTGGACGGCATCGAGATAGCGCGTGGCCAATGCTTCATTCTGATAGTCGCGCAGATGGTCGGCATGGCGGCGCACCAGGGCATCGAGGCTTTCCGGCATGGCGACCACGGTCTCCCGGCGCGGCAACAGCGCCTCCACGCCATGATGCGCAGCGTGGCGGCCCAACTCGAGCGCCGCCAGATTCTTCTCGACCGACACGCCGCTACGCCGCACCGCCTCCCGCAGGCTCTCGAGCGCCAACGGCAGCGCGCCGCGCTGCCACGCATAGCCGAGCAGCATCGGGTTGGCGAAAATCGCGTCGCCCAACAAGGCTTCGGCAAGGCCGCCGGCGTCGAGCCACTCACACTGGCCGGCGGTGGCCAGGGCCAGCGCCTGCTCAGCGCCCGCCCCCGGAAAACGCCAATCCGGGTTGGACAGGAACGCTGCCGTCGGCGCCGCCGTGCGATTGACGACCGCCCGCGCGCCCTCTGGGCGAATGCGCGACAGCACCTCCGGCGAGGCCGCGACCAACGCGTCGCAACCGATCACGAGGTCTGCCTCGCCCAGCGCCACGCGGGTGGCGTGCAGATCCTCCGGACGCTGCGCGATCTGCACATGGCTCAGCACGGCGCCGCCCTTCTGCGCCAGGCCTGCCATGTCCAGCGCCGTCACGCCCTTGCCTTCGGCATGCGCGGCCGCGCCCAGCAGCGCGCCGATCGTGACCACGCCGGTGCCGCCCACGCCTGCCACCACGATCCGGTAGCCCTGCCCCGCGGGGATGCGTGCGGGCTCGGCAAGGGGCGGTTCGCCGAGCCGCGCGGCCTGCGGGACCGCATCGGGTTTGCGGGGCGTCGCGCCCTCGGCCATGACAAAACTCGGGCAGAAGCCCTCGACGCAGGAGAAATCCTTGTTGCAGGACGACTGATTGATGCGCCGCTTCACACCGAGCGGCGTGTCGATCGGCTCCACCGACAGGCAGTTCGACTGGCTCGAGCAGTCGCCGCAGCCCTCGCACACGGCTTCGTTGATGAAGGCGCGGCGGGCGGGATCCGGGTAGGTGCCGCGCTTGCGCCGGCGACGCTTTTCGGTGGCGCAGGTCTGGTCGTAGATGAGTACCGTGGTGCCTTCGAGGTCGCGCAGCGTGCGTTGCACCGCGTCTAGCTCCTGGCGCGGATACACGGTCACGGCTGCCGGCAACGAGCCGGCCTGATATTTCTCGGGTTCGTCCGTCACCACGACCACCCGCGCCACCCCTTCGGCGAGCGTCTGAGCGGCGATCTGCGGCACCGTGAGCGTGCCGTCGACCGGCTGCCCGCCGGTCATCGCGACCGCGTCGTTGTAGAGGATCTTGTAGGTGATGCGAGCGCGCGCGGCCACCGCGGCGCGAATGGCCAGGATGCCGGAGTGAAAATACGTGCCATCGCCCAGGTTGGCGAAGATGTGCGGCTCCGCCGTGAAATCCTTTTGCCCCAGCCACGCCACGCCTTCCCCGCCCATCTGGCTGAAGGTATCGGTATTGCGGTCCATCCACATGGCCATGTAATGGCAACCGATGCCCGCCACGGCGCGCGAGCCCTCAGGCACGCGGGTGGAGGTGTTGTGCGGGCAGCCCGAACAGAACCAGGGCTTACGCTCTTCGATGAGTTGGGGCCGCCGGGCCTCGCGCTCCTTGGCGTCGATCACGGCGAGGCGGGCGGCAACGCGGGCGCGCAGCTCCGGCGGTAGCTCGGCCTTGTCCAGGCGGGCCGCGATGGCGCGGGCGATCAAGGCCGGCGAGAGTTCGTACCGACCGGGCAAAAGCCAGTCGCCCCGCGGCGTGGACCACTCTCCGCCGCCATGGTCACGCTCGTCGAACTTGCCGTAGACCCGGGGGCGGACGTCGTCGCGCCAGTTGTAGAGCTCTTCTTTCAGCGCATATTCGAGGATCTGGCGCTTCTCTTCGACCACCAGGATTTCGTCGAGGCCGGTGGCGAAGGCGCGCGCATCCTGCGCATCAAGCGGCCAGATACAGCCCACCTTCATCAGGCGCAGGCCGATGGCGCGACAGGCATCGTCGTCGAGCCCGAGATCGAGCAGCGCCTGACGCACATCCAGATAGGCCTTGCCCGCGGTCATGATGCCGAAGCGCGCGCGCGGGCTGTCGATCTCGATGCGATTGAGCCGGTTGGCACGCACATAGGCCAGCGCGGCATACCACTTGTGATCGAGCAGCCGCGCCTCCTGCGCGAGCGGCGAGTCGGGCCAGCGGATGTTCAGGCCGCCCTCGGGCAAGGCGTCTTCGGGCAGCACGATCGGCACCCGGCCGGGCGACACCGACACCGAGGCGCTGGACTCGACCACGTCGGTCACGCACTTCATCGCGACCCACAGGCCGGTGTAGCGGCTCATCGCCCAGCCGTGCAGGCCGTAGTCCAGATACTCCTGCACGTTGGCCGGATACAGCACCGGAATACCGGCAGCGATGAGTACATGCTCGGACTGGTGCGCGACCGACGAGGATTTGGCCGCGTGGTCGTCGCCAGCCAGGAGCAGCACGCCACCGTGCGCGGCCGAGCCGGCCGAATTGGCATGCTTGAGCACGTCGATCGACCGGTCCACGCCCGGCCCCTTGCCATACCACATGCCGAATACGCCATCGCGGGTGCCACCCGGAAACAGGTTGACCTGCTGGGTGCCCCACACGGCGGTGGCGGCGAGGTCTTCGTTCAGGCCCGGTTGGAACACCACATCGTGCGCGGCCAGGTCGGCCTTGGATTTCCAGAGCGCCATGTCGAGTCCGCCCAGGGGCGAGCCCCTGTAGCCCGAGATATAGCCCGCCGTGTTCAGCCCGGCGGCCAGGTCGCGCTGCTTCTGCAGCATCGGCAGGCGCACCAGCGCCTGCGTGCCACTCAGGTAGAGACGGTCGGCGGGCGCTTGAGCGGCGTCCAGCTCGGAAAATCGCGGCATATCCATGGTTTGTCTCCTCGTTGCCGATCTATTTCGAGGCAGTGTAGGAAGCCGCGGTGCTATCGTATATTCACATTTTCTGCTGCCAGGTATCCGAAAAACGCATGAGCAAAGACGTCACCCTGCGCCAGTTGCGCTACTTTGCCGCCGCCGCCCGCGCGGGCCGCCTGTCGATGGCCGCCGCCGACGAGCATGTATCGCAGTCGGCCATCACCAATGCCGTGCTCGCCCTCGAAGGGCAGCTCGGCGTGCGGCTGTTCGACCGGCATCCGCACGGCGTCACCCTCACCCCCGAGGGGCATCAGTTCCATCAGCGCGCCCGCGAGGTGCTCGACACGCTCGACGATGCCCTGCGCGAACCCGGGTTCCAGCGTCACGCGCTGCGCGGTTCGGTCAGGATCGCGGCCTCCTACACCGTGCTGGGCTATTTCCTGCCGGAGCTGCTGGCGCGGTTCCGGCGCCGCTATCCCGAGGTCGTACTGGACCTGGTGGATATGGACCGCCCCGAGATCGAGCAGGCGGTGGCGAGCGGCGACATGGAGCTGGGGCTCGCCCTCCTTTCGAACACAACCCAGCGGGAGCGCTTCGGCCACCAGGTGCTGGTGCGCTCGCGCCGCCAGCTCTGGACGGCCACCGATCATCCGCTGGCATCACTCGCCGCCCCCACCCTGGCCGACGTCGCACAGCATCCGTACATCCTGCTCGACGTGGACGAAGGCGAGCGCTCGACGCTCGCCTACTGGCAGGCCCACGGCGCACGGCCGGACATCGCCTTTCGGACGCGCTCCATGGAGGCGCTGCGCGGCCTGGTGGCGCATGGTTTTGGCGTGACCATCCTGTCGGACATGGTCTATCGCCCGTGGTCGCTCGAGGGCCGCAAGATCGAGGCGCTGCCCGTGGCGGACACGGTGCCGCCCATGGAAATGGGCCTCATCTGGCATCCGCGGGCCGCGCTCGGCCGACCCGCGGAGGCGTTCAGGCAGTTCATGATCTACGCCTGCGGCCCGTGAGCGCCAACGCCCGACATCCGGCCAACGCCAGGCGCTGCCCAACTGGATGTAGAACGCGTTCTGATCCTTGCTGTGGGCCACTTCAATACATCGCCGCCTTTGCCCGCGATAAGCTCGATGGCGGCCTCATCCGCGAATTTCATGGGCGACGCGTGTACCCGGCACGCCACCGCGCAGAGTGCGCCGCGCGGATCAGGTATACTCCCCCCCTGTATGCAAGAACTCCCGAGCGTCACGTCATGCCCCACTCACCCGAAGAGAAAAAACGCGTCCTGACCCGCGTGCGCCGCGTTCGCGGCCAGTGCGATGCGCTGGAGCGCGCGCTCGAGGCCGGTGCCGATTGCGGCCCGGTCCTGCAGCAGATCGCGGCCATCCGCGGCGCAATCAACGGGCTGATGTCGGAGGTGCTCGAGTCGCACATCCGCGAAGACCTCGGCAGTCCGGCTGTCTCGCAGGCTCAGCACGACGAGCGTGTGCAGGATCTGCTCGGCCTGGTCCGCGCCTATCTCAAATGAACGACCGCGCCCCGGCCGCCTCTCTGGTAGCCTGGGCCATCTTTACGGAGCTCCACTCATGAAATCCCGCGCCGCAGTCGCTTTTGCCGCAGGCCAGCCCCTGCAGATCGTCGAGATCGACGTCGAACCGCCCCGCAAAGGCGAGGTCCTGATCAAGATCACGCACACCGGTGTCTGCCATACCGACGCCTTCACGCTGTCGGGCGAAGATCCCGAAGGCCTGTTCCCGGTCGTGCTCGGCCATGAAGGCGCCGGCATCGTCGTGGAAGTCGGCGAAGGCGTGACCAGCGTGCGCCCCGGCGACCACGTGATTCCGCTCTACACCGCCGAATGCGGCGAGTGCCTGTTCTGCAAGTCGGGCAAGACCAACCTGTGCGTGGCCGTGCGCGCCACCCAGGGCAAGGGCGTGATGCCCGATGGCACCACCCGCTTCTCGTACAACGGCCAACCCATCTATCACTACATGGGCTGCTCGACGTTCAGCGAGTACACCGTGGTGGCCGAGGTCTCGCTCGCCAAGATCAACCCGGATGCCAATCCCGAACATGTGTGCCTGCTGGGCTGCGGCGTGACCACCGGCATCGGCGCCGTGCACAACACCGCCAAGGTCCAGGAAGGCGACTCGGTCGCCGTCTTCGGCCTGGGCGGCATCGGCCTGGCCGTGATCCAGGGGGCGCGCCAGGCCAAGGCCGGCCGCATCATCGCCGTCGACACCAACCCCGACAAGTTCGGTCTGGCCAAGATCTTCGGCGCCACCGACTGCCTCAACCCCAAGGATTACGACAAGCCCATCCAGCAAGTGATCGTCGAGATGACCGACTGGGGCGTGGACCACTCCTTCGAGTGCATCGGCAACGTGAACGTCATGCGTGCCGCCCTCGAATGCGCGCACCGCGGCTGGGGCCAATCGGTCGTGATCGGCGTGGCCGGCGCGGGCCAGGAGATCTCCACCCGTCCGTTCCAGCTCGTCACGGGCCGCCGCTGGCTCGGCACCGCCTTCGGCGGCGTCAAGGGCCGCAGCCAGTTGCCGGGCATGGTCGAAGACGCCATGTCGGGCAAGATCGAGCTCGAGCCCTTCGTCACGCACACGATGGATCTCGAAAAGATCAACGAGGCGTTCGACTTGATGCATGACGGCAAGTCGATCCGCAGCGTGGTGCACTACGCATAACGCGCTGCCCGGTGCGTGAAGGCTTCGGCCCGCACGCCCAGGGTTTGCCCGGACGGCCCGCTACGGCGGGCCGTTTTGCGTCGTGGCTCATGCCTGGCATTGCACATTCGCATCATCGGGCGGCCCTGAGCAAGCGGGTGACCCACACGCGGCGTCGCCTTCCGAGGCTAGTCGTGAGTCTGCCCTTCCAGCGGCGTTGCGAGCATGCCTGGGCGCTGCGCCATCCATGCGTACCACTCGGCCAGCGCAGGCCTGCGCGCCAGGCAGTCCAATACTTCGCGAAACAGCAACCAGCTGATCGATGCGGCGAGCGCCACGTCGCCGATATCGGGCCGCGCCTGCACGCGCACCTCGCGGTCGGCGGCATCGCAAGCCTGCGCGATCTTCTCGCGTTGCGCCTCGCGCATCACGTCCCAGCGCAGCGCCTCGGGCCGCCGCTCCTGCTCCCAGCGCACCGCGATGCCGGCATCCGCCATGCCCTGCGCCAGGGCCTGCAAGCGCAGCGCACGCCAGCGCGCCGCGCCGGACGCGGGAATCAGCGGCGGCCCGTCATGCAGGCCGTCCAGGTACTCGCAGATCACGCTGGAGTCGTACAGCACGAGATCATCCGGACCAAGCAGCACCGGCACTTTGCCAAGGGGATTGCGCGCATGCACTTCGGGATTGCGCCGCGTCGGGCTGGTTTCGTGGTGCACCACCTCGATGCGATCCGCGAGACCGAGTTCATGCGCCGCGACCAACACCTTGCGGGCATAGGGAGAGTGGGTCTGGTACAGCAGCCTGTAGCCGGCGCGCGGCGGCGCCTCGGACGCCGCTGATCGGGGTGAGGATGAGGCAGAAGCGTGGGACAGAACGGCGGACATGCGGTCTCCGTAGCGTGGCTGATCCGGCGGTGCCGGGCGGGCTTCCATGCTACTGTCGCCTCGTGCGGCCAAGCCGCGCATTGAGCGATGCACATGCAGATCAGCCGCGCAAATCATCCCGTCAGCGCGGCCCTCCTCTCACCCCCTTTCGCCATGACCCTCGACGACTTCGACCGCCGCATTCTCGACCTGCTCCAGCAAGACGCGCTGCTGCCCGCCGAACGCATCGGCGCCGAGGTCGGCCTTTCGGCCTCGGCGGTTCAACGCCGTATCGTGCGGCTCAGATTGGATGGCGTGATCACCGCGACGGTGGCGCAGGTCGACGCGCGCGCGCTGGGGCGGCCCCTCACGCTCATTGTCGACGTGGAGCTCGAACGCGAACGCCCCGAATTGATGGCCGCGTTCAAGCAATGGATCGAGGCCGAGCCCGCGATCCAGGAAGCCTGGTACGTGACCGGCGACGGGGATTATGTGCTGGTCGTGACCGCGCGCGACGTCGAGCACTACGACACGCTGATGCAACAGCTGGTCGCGCACAATGCCAACATCCGGCGCTTTCGCACCCGCGTGGCGCTCAACACCCTCAAGCGCGGTCAGCGTGTGCCCGCCGCCTTGCCATGAATTTGTTCCAACGTCTCACCGGGAGCCTGCTGCTCATGACTTCGATCACCGCCACCCCCGGCCTCGCCGCCGGATCCTATGAGGCCGGCCAGCTCTGGCAATACCGCACGCGTCCGGGCGAAGACGCCTCGCGCGTGCTCATCAATCTGATCGAGCCGCACGACAAGCTCGGCAAGATGATCCACATCAGCGTGCTCGACGTCACGCTGAAGAATCCCCATGCGCCCGGCGGCGTGACGCACGAGCTGCCCCACTTTCCGGTATCCGAAGAAACGCTGCAGAAAAGCCTGACCACGCTGGTCGGCCAGCGCGAGATCCTGGCCGATTATCGCGAGGGCTACGAGGTCTGGAAGGAGGCCTTCGACGCGGGCAAGGCCGGCATCTTCACGATCAGCGTGGCCGAGATCGTGGATGTGGTCGAAACCGCGGCCAATCAGTAGGCGGCCTGCCGGGCCCTATCGCGCCGACACGTCGTACAGCAGCTCGACCCGCGTGAAATTGGCGCCCAGCTGCTTCACGTCGTATTCGAACGGCGCGCTCTCGCCAGGCGCCAGACGCGGCAGGCGCAGCGTGTCAGACCGGGTGCCGGTCAGCCTGTCCTGCGCGTCATAGAGCGCGAGCCAGATCCGCACCTGCTCGACCGTGGCCTCGCCGGTATTGCGCACCCTGCCCTGCACGGTCACGTACTTGTAGCGATAGCGATAAGTAAAGTTCAGCGTGCCCGTGCCGATGCCGGCTTCGGTCTTGTCCACGCTCACCTCGAGTGCCGGCCGGGTGCCCGGCAACGGCGCCCGCCGCGCGGGCTTCCAGTCAGTCTTGATCTCCGTGAAGCGCGCGAAGTCGCGGCCGACAAACTGCACCGGAATACGCTCACCCGGATACAGCTGCGCGGGCAAGGCGGTTTCCAGGCGCAGGTTCAACGGTTCCGCCCCGTCGTACACGGCCACGCTCAACTTCGGCGACACGGCGATGTATTGATCGCTGCGATTGACCACCTCGGCAAACAGCCGCGCCCGGCCGATCTCGTCCTCGACGCGGCGCGGCTCGGTGAGCACGAGCTGGCTGTTGTCGAACAGCGCGAAGTTGTCATCGAGCAGCTCGGCGGTCGTGAGACGCAAATCCTCGACCACACGCACGTTGGCGGGCTCCACGCGCACGATGCGCGTCCGGGGGCCTGCCGGTTCTGCGTCGGCCGCGGCCGCCACGGGGGTGGGCTCCGCGGCGGGCGCAGGCGTCTGCATGCGCCACCAGGCGTACGCCCCGCCTCCCAGCAAGGCCAGACCGAGAATGCCCGCGATCACGCGCACGGCGGGCTTGGCGGCGCGGCGCTCAGTTTTCACTCTGCACCATATAGTCGTAGTAGGCGATGCGCGCCTCGCGATAGATGTCGCAACGCACATCGAAAGGCGTGCTGGCCTGCGGGGCCAGTTGGTTGGCGGTGGCATAACCGCTACCCGCGCCGATCACGCGGCCATCCTCGTCGTACAGCATCACGCTGATCTGGATGGAACCGGCCACGCCGCTGGAGCGGTTGGTGACGAGCCCGACCAATCGCGTGTTGCCGTCGTTGCGCACCAATTGCACTTTGCTGGTCTGCACGTCGATCTGCTTGCCTCGGGCGGCGCGCGGCTCGCCCACCGACAGCGTGTACGCGTCGTACGGATCCGACGGCAGCGCGATCAACACGGGCGAATACTCGCCATGTTGCAAGGTGCGCGCCAGCGGCGAATCGGAGCGCGAACCCAGCGTGAGCTCGCCCTGGCGAAATGTGGCTGTCACCCGCGGGGCGTCGATCTTCTGCCCGGCCTCGTTGCGCACCGTGAGCAGCAAATGCCCGCGGCCATTGATCTTGACCTCCTGCGCATCGCTCAGCCGCACGAGGCTCGCATCGATGCCGGTCTCGAGCGGCGGCGGCTCGGGCACGACATCGCGCCCCATCAAGCCGATCAGCACGGGGACGAGGAAGATTGCCGCCACGACCAGCGCGATCGTCAGCAGGACGGCGGGGTGCGGTCGTTGCGGCTGCGCGGGTTGCTGCATGCCGCGCAGGATTTTCTCGAGGCGCTGCGCCACATCGTCTTCGACCAGCGTCGTCGCCTGGCAGTGATTGCAGCGGTACTCGTTGAGCCCGATCTTGGTGAACGCGCTGCTGCCGCAGGCCGAGCACGTCAGCGTGACGGTATTGATGGTGGTGGACTTGGACGCCATGGGACGTACGTGGCGGCACTCGGCCGCGCACCGTGCGGAAGTCTGAACAGGGACGGAAGAATACCGCGCGCCTTGCCCCCGTCAGGCGTACGAGCGCATCCATTTATTACCAGGCATGACGAAGCACTGCCCCGTGGGGCGGCTCAACCGCGTTCGACGAGCGTCACGCGCGCATCGCCCACGGCGAGCGCCTCGCGCACATGCGCGAGCGCCAGGCGCGGGTCGGCCGCGCCGCACATGAAAACATCCAGCGCCGCATAACCCACCTCGGGCCAGGTGTGGATGCTGATGTGGGATTCGCTCAGGATCACCACGCCGGTCACGCCCGCGCCTGCGTTGGCCGGCGTGCCGTCGTCGAAACGATGGAAATGCGCACCCAGCACATGTGCCCCCGCGGCGCGTGCGGCGGCGATGAGCACGGCTTCGAGCTGCGCGGCATCCGCGAGCTTGGCCGGCGCGATGCCGTCGAGATCGGCCAGCAAGTGATGGCCACGGGTGGGGTGACGGGCGGTCGCCCGGACCTCGGGTTGTGAGCTCATTTGTGCGATCCGCTCGAGGACCAGCCGGAGTGAATGGAGCTCGTACCCCAGGTGCTGCCGCCGCCCGAGGAGCCCACGCCGTTCGAGATGATGATGACGATGACCGCATAGACGGTATAGAAGAAGCGTCCCATGTCAGTCTCCGGCTCCGCTCAATTTTTCGGCGATGAGCGCCGGCGCCCACAAGAAGAACAAGCCGGCGATGGCGCTGCCCGTGCCGTTATTGTTGGACAGCACCAGAAAGATCGACGCGAGCAAGGCCAGCGAAGAATAGCTCCACTTGCTCTTGGACTTGCTGGCGGCCGCCTTGGCCAGCTCGGGCTGGTCGAACCACTTCGCGAGATCGGCGCCGCTCACACGCTGGCTCGCCGACCAGCCCAGCTCGTTGTCCGCCAGCTCGCTGGAAAGGCCGGCGCCCTTGCTCGACTGATAATCGGTGATCAGGGTTCGGTCGCCTACCTTCACACGCCAGTTGAACGCGCCCAGCGCCACATCCACGCGCGAGATGTAGTCCCAGCGCTTGCCGTAGATCACGTTGTTGTAGCGCATGTGCTTGCCGGCGTGCGCCGGCCAGGTATCGCACACGCGCACGCGGTCCCAGCCCTCGTCGGACTCGACCAGCCACAGAAAGCCGGCTTCGACCGAATACAGCAGATACTCGACCCAGGTCGACCCATCCTCGGGGTCGGGATCGGTGCACTTGAGCATGCCGATGAGGGTGTAGCCCGCCCCATTGATGGTGGCCTTCTGGCCCAACTTGAGCGTGGCCTCGATGCGATCGACCCGCTTCTTCTGCTCGATCACGAAGGCCGTGTCGCCCGCGCAATCCACCGTGGATCCGCAGCTTGGGCACACCACCTGGGTCGCCATCGCGGCCACGATGCTGATCGACCCGCCGCAGTTCGGGCAGGCCAGCGCCGTGACGGCGCCTTGCACACGGCCCGCGCGCTCCAGCACCTGATCGCGCGTCTTGAGCGTGGCGCGATCCATCAGCTTGAGGTCGTAGGCCTTGCCCACGTAGATCAGCGCCTCTGGCCCATCGGAATAATCCAGGGTCAGGAAGGCATCGATGCTGCGGAAGTCGGCCACCTTGGCTTGCCACCCGCCCTCGAAGGCGAACGGCAGCTCGCCTTCGGCGGAGGTCGCGTTGCACGTCCGGATATCGGCCGCCACGAAACGCTGGCCGTCCAGTTTGAATTCCGACCCCGGCTTGATCGACTCGAATGCGGGCACGCGCTGGCGGATCTGGGCCCGGCGTTGATGGGTGATCGCGTACTGACCGCTGGCATCGGATAGCCAGCCATCGCTGCCATCGTCGAACCAGAGGTACCACTCGTTCCAGAAGCCGGCGTCATAACGCAGCTGAATGCGGCCCACGACCGTAAAACGGCGCCGCTCGAACGAGCCTGCCGCGCCGATGCACAGCGGACTGTAGTCTTCGAGCACCTCGCCGACTTCGCCGATGCGCCGGACGCTGTCGGCGTCTTTGAGCAGCGTGCTGCGGCATGCCCCGCATACGGCCATGACCGACGCGGCCGACAAAAAGCTGACCGGCGCGCCACACTGCGGACACAGAACCTGCTGCATCGGATTTTCCGCCGCCTCAGCTCGTGAGTTTCTTGAGGATTTCGGCCTTGGCCGCGTCGTATTCGGCCGCCGTGATCAGATTTTGATCGGCCAGCGCCTTGAGTTGCTGCAGGCGCTGCACCGGATCGGGCTGCACGGCCGCTCCCGCGGCGGCACCGGCCGCACCTGCCGCGGCTGGTGCCGCCACGGGATTGGCCGGCATCGTTGCCGGCGCTACGACCTGCCCCAGGCCCTGGGCCATGGTGTGCCCCAGCGCCGCGCCCGCGGCCAGACCGGCCCCGATGCCGGCAATCCCGCCTTCGTTCTGCGCGGCGAGCGGGATCGACGTGGCGGTCTGATACTGCGTGAGCTTGCCGAGATCGCCGGACATGCCGACCGAGATCCGCGTGTCCAGCGCCTTCTGCAGTTCCTCGGGCAGGGAGACGTTTTCGACGGTGAAATTATCGAGCTTGACGCCGTAGCGCTCGAAGAGCGGCGCGAGCGACGCCGCGATGCGCTCGGACATCTGGCCTTGATTGGCGGCCATGTCGATGAACGGCACGCCCGAACTGCCCAGCGCCGTGGTCATGGCGGCGACCACCATGTTGCGCAGCTGCGCCTCGAGATCGTCCACGGTGTAGACGTCGCGCGTACCGCTGATTTCGCGGTAGAACAGGCCCGGATCGGTGATCTGATACGAATACACGCCGAAGGCGCGCACGCGCACCATGCCGAACTCGGCGTCACGGACCGTGATCGGTTGCGCGGTGCCCCAGCGCCGGCCCAGCTGCAGGCGAGTGCTGAAGAAGATGACGTCCGACTTGAAGGGCGACTCGAACAGCTTGTCCCAGTTCTTCAGGTACGTGAGCACTGGCAGCGTCTGGGTGGTGAGCTTGTACATGCCGGGGCCGAACACGTCGGCCACCTTGCCTTCGTTCACGAACACCGCCATCTGCGATTCGCGCACGGTAAGGCTCGCGCCGTACTGGATTTCGAAATCCTCCATGGGATGGCGCCAGGCGAGTACGCCCTCGCGATCCTCATTCCATTGGAGGATGTCGATAAATTGCTTGCGAATGAAAGAGCCCAGGCTCATGTCGATTCTCCTGCGTGTTGCGCTCGAGTTAAGCGGTTCAGGTCAGGCAGCCCGCATTGACCACGCCGGCGGCCAGCGAGATGGCGCCCAGCAGCGCGCCCATGGCGAGATTGTTTTCTTCGATGGCCTGGTTCATGCCGCGCACGAAAAAGCTCAGGCCCGCATAGACCACGATCTGCACGGCCATGGCGGCCACGCCCCAGACCAGGAACATCGTGAAGGTGGCGTGCACCGCGATGCCGACGCCTACCGTGAAGCTGAAGCCGATCAACGCGCCGCCGAACGACATGGCCGCGGCGAGGTTGCCCTCGCGGATGAGGTCGAACTCTTTATGTCGTGTCACCGCCGTATAGATGACGCTGAAGACGCCCAGCATGAGCAGGCCGGTCACGATGTAGAGCAGGTATGCCAATGCAGGATGCATAGTTCTCCCCAAAGAGTGGCCGAAGTATATCGCCTCGTTGGATATACTGCGGCCACTTGTCACGGACACCCTCATGCGCGACCGCGTCCTTATTCTTTCGGTACTGATCGTCGCCTCGTGCGGCCTGGGCTACGAACTGGTCAGCAGCGCGCTGGCAAGTTATCTGCTGGGCGATTCGATCCTGCAGTTTTCGTCGGTCATCGGCTGTTATCTGTTTGCCATGGGCGTGGGCTCCTGGCTGTCCAAGTATATTCCCGAGGATCAGGTACTCGAGCGCTTCATCGACGTGGAGCTGCTGGTGGCGCTGATCGGCGGCGTCTCGGCGGCGGCGCTCTTCATCGTCTACGCCTGGATGGCCGCGCCGTTTCGCACCGCGCTCTATGCCGGCGTGTTCCTTATCGGCCTGATGGTGGGCATGGAGATCCCGCTCGTGATGCGGGTATTCAACCAGCGCAAGGCCGAGTTCCGCGACATCGTCAGCCGCGTGCTCACCTTCGATTATCTCGGGGCGCTGGCCGTCTCGCTGGTGTTTCCGCTGCTGCTCGCGCCCCGCCTGGGGCTGCTGCGCACCTCGTTCCTGTTCGGCATGCTCAACGCCGGTGTGGCGCTGTGGACCACCTGGCTGTTCCGCAACGAGGTGCGCCGCCCGGGCACGCGCGCGTTACGGGCCAGCATCGTGCTGGGCTTGCTTGGCCTCGGCCTGCTGTATTCAGGCCACATGACCACCTGGGCCGAGAAAGGCCTGTACGGCGATGACGTGATCCACGCCGAGACCACGCCCTACCAGCGGCTGGTGGTCACGCGCTGGCACGACGACATGCGCCTGTATATCAACGGCAACCTGCAGTTTTCGTCTCGAGACGAACACCGGTATCACGAGTCGCTCGTGCACCCCGGGCTGGCCGCCCTGCCCTGGGCGCGCCGGGTGCTGGTACTGGGCGGCGGCGACGGGCTGGCGCTGCGCGAGGTGCTCAAGTACCCCGGCATCGAACACGTCACGCTGGTCGACCTCGACCCCGCCATGACCGGCTTGTTCTCACGCTCGGAGCCGCTGGTGGCGCTCAACCAGGGCGCGCTGAAGGACCCGCGCGTGACGGTGATCAACACCGACGCGGGCCGCTGGCTCGAAGAACACAACGACATCTACGACTTCATCGTGGTCGATTTCCCCGATCCGTCGAACTTCGGCCTGGGCCGGCTGTACTCGGTGCCGGTGTACCACCTCATGACCCGGCACCTGGCCGAAAAGGGTTATTTGGTGGTGCAGTCCACCTCGCCCTACTTCGCGCCGCGCTCGTTCTGGAGCATCGACGCGACCTTGAAGGAAGCCGGCCTGCACACCTGGCCCTACCACGCCTACGTGCCTTCGTTCGGCGACTGGGGCTTCATCCTGGCCGGCAAGCGTGACGACTACAGGGTGCCCGAGCGCCTGCCGGTCGCCACGCGCTACCTCGACCCCACCACCACGCGTGAACTGTTCCACTTTCCGGGCGACATGCCCCGGCTTGCCATGCCGCCCAACCGGCTGAACGAGCAATCGCTCGTGCGCTACTTCGACGAAGACTGGCGCAAGGTCATTCGCTGATGCAGCGCCGCACGTTATTGCTCGGTGCGGCGTGGACGGCCACCATCGGCCTGGGCGGCGCACTGGGCTGGCACCAGCGCCGTGTGGTGCCGGCCCGGCCCGAGCTGCGTTACCCGGGCATGGAAGCCGGCCACGCCCTGCGCGATGGCGCGTCATTGCCCGCCACCCGCGGCACGCGCGACACGGGCATCGCCATCCTGGGCGCCGGCGTTGCCGGACTTGCCTGCGCCTGGAAGCTGGCGCGCGAAGGCCGGCGCGATTTCGTGGTGGTAGCCGGGCCGGAATTCGGCGGCAATGCCAACGCCGGAGAACGCAACGGTCTCGCCTACCCCCGCGGCGCCCACTACCTGCCGCTGCCCTCGCGCGAGTCCGGCCATGTGCGCGAGATGCTGGCCGACTTCAAGCTCATCGAACGCGATGCCGAGTCAGCAGCCCCCTATTACGACGAGCGCGTGCTGGTCCACTCTCCGCAAGAGCGCCTGCTGCGCGAGGGCCGCTGGGAAGACGCGCTGTTGCCCATGACCGGCCTGCCGCCCGAGGACCTGGCCCAGCACCGACGTTTCGAGGCGCTGGTCGAGCGCCTGCGCACCGCGCACGGCAGCGACGGCCGGCGGCTATTCGCGGTGCCCTTGGTTGCGTCCTCAACCGATCCTGCGTGGCGCGCGCTCGACAGGCTGCGCTTCGATGACTGGCTCGATCGCGAAGGCTACCGCTCGCCGGCCCTGCGCTGGTACCTGGACTACTGTTGCCGCGACGACTACGGCGCGGGCACGGACACGGTCTCGGCCTGGGCCGGCCTGCATTATTTCGCCAGTCGCGACGGCCACGCCGCCAATGCCGCGGGCGGCGCCGTGCTGACCTGGCCCGGCGGGCTCGGGCCCCTGGTGCACCAGATGCGCGACGCGATCACCGCGCGCCTCGGCCATACCGACTGGCTGATCGACGGTCTGGCCGCACGGGTACATGTCACGCCGCAAGGGGCGAGCGTGCATTGCATCGGCGCGGCGGGCGCGAGCGAGATCACGGCCCGGCGCGTCGTGTCCGCGATGCCGCTGGGCGTCGCCGCGCGTGTGTTTCCCGACCTGCGCGAATGGGGTTACGACGCCGGCGCGCATGCCAGCCCCCACGCGGCCTGGCTCGTGTCCAACTTCATCATGAAGGGCTATCCGGTGGAGCAGCCAGGCGAATCGCTCGCCTGGGACAACGTGGTGTATCGCGGTCAGGCGCTGGGCTATGTCGTGTCGACGCATCAGCTGCTGAGGGTGGCGCCGTCGCCGCGCACCGTGTTCACGGCCTACCAGGCCTTGTCGCGCCTCGGGCCCACGCAGGCGCGGCAATGGCTGCTGGACGCCGACCCCGCCGAGCTGCGCGAGGCCGCCGCCGTCGATCTCCTCACCGCCTACGGCGATGATCTGTGGCGCGAGGTCGAATCGCTCGAAATTACGGCACGCGGCCATGCGATGGCGGTCCCGGTGCCGGGCTATCTCTCGAATCCCGGCCTGGCCGCGCTGCGCCAGGCCGACGGCACAGTGCTGTTCGCGCATGCCGACCTGTCGGGATACTCGGTGTTCGAAGAAGCCGCCTGGTGGGGCGTGGCGGCCGCGCAGCGATTGCTGGGCTGAGCCGACCGCGGCGGGGCGGGCAACGTCGCCATCAATGAAAAAGCGGCCGCCCGTCGCCGGGAGGCCGCCTGCATCGCGCTCAAAGCACGGCTTACATCACGCGGATCTTATCCACGTCGAACTCGGTGCCCTTGCGCTCGACATCGATCTCGCCGTGCAGCTCGACCTGCGTTTTGTCGTCGATCTTGACGCCGGCCGGGAATTTGTCGTCATCGATGTCCACGCGGATCTTGCCGGTGCCATCGTCGAACGTGTAGTGGTCATCACCGTCGTGCGACACGATGCGGCCACGCAGGATCGCATGCTGGTCATCACGGCCCTTTTCCAGCACTTCCTTCACGGACATGACCGGGATCGAGCTCGGGCCCGCGTAACCCTGCTGCGCCGTGGCAGGCGCCGAGCTGGGCCCGGTGTAACCCTGGGCGTGGACGCCGCCAACGATAAGCGCACCAGCGACGGCGGCGCTGGCCAACAGCGTGCGGGTGAAAGTCTTGCGAGTCGTGGAGTGAGACATGGTGTGGCTCCTTGCGCTCATCGCGCACTAAATTGTTGAACACAGCCCCATTTGACCTGCCGAAGATTAAGGGAATCTGAGCCGGCGGATTTTGTTGTCCGCGCAAGCATCGGAGCGGGTGCGAGAACCGGTGCAGCGCGGATCAGCGCCGCAGCGGAAGCGCCAGCACCGCGCCCAGTCCGCGGCCATCCAGCCCGGCGCCGAACCCCAGCGCACCGCCATGCAGCTGCGCCACACGCGCCGCGATGGACAGTCCGAGGCCGCTACCCTGCACCTGCGTGCCCAGCACGCGGAAGAAGCGTTGCGACAGCCGTTCCCTGTCTTCGGGCGCGACGCCCTCGCCGTCGTCGCGCACGCTCAGTTCGACCTGATTGCCGCGCGTCACGGCGCTGATTTCGACATTGCCGCCCTCCCGACCATACACGATGGCGTTGTGCAGCAGATTGCGCAGCGCGGTGCACAGTGCCTCTTGATTGCCCTGCAGGCTCGCCACCCGGCAATCCATGCTCACCGTCACGTGCCGGGCCGCCGCGGCCGGCGCGCACAGCTTGACCACCTCGTCCAGCAGCGCCCGCACGTCCACGGGCGCCACCGGCAGCATGTCCGCCGACTGCGGATCCAGCCGCGCCAGCTGCAACAGATTCTCGACGAGCGCCGTGCTGCGATTCACATCGTCGCGCAGGCGCCGCAATTGATTGACCTCGGCGGGCGGCGCATCCGCCGGCAGGCTGCGCTGCATCAGCTGGATGCGCGACGCGAGCGCGGCCAGCGGCGTACGCAGCTCATGCGCCGCATCCGCCGTGAAGCGCCGCTCGCTCTCCAGTGCACCCGACAGCCGCGCGAACAACTGATTCAGCGCACTGACGATGGCCCGGACCTCGTTGGCGCGGCCGTCGTACGACAGCGGCGTCAGATCGGCCGACGATTTCGCCGCCAGCCCCCGCGTCATCCGCTCCAGCGGTGCGAGCAGCCGCCGGATCAGCCACCAGTTCACCAGGCCGAGCAACAGCCACAACCCTACCAGTGGCCACGCCAGCGACTCCAGCATGTCCAGGATCAGGTCGGTGCGGTCGTCCAGCTCCTGGCCGATCTGCACCGAGAATCCGAGCTTCTCGTGGCGCCGCACATACACGCGCCAATCCTCGCCTTCGGCCCGCACCTCATAAAAGCGCTTGTCGCGCCGGTCCGGATCCACGAAAGGCTTCTTGGGCGCGTCTTCGCCCCGCCGCAGGACCTCGCCTTCGGGCGACACGATCTGATAGTCCAACCGCAGCTGCGGCCCGGTGTCGTCACGATCGCGCGCGGGCAGCGCACTGCCCGTGCCCTCGCCCAACACCAGCACCAGCCGCGCGCCCTCCTCCAGCGTATCGTCGAACGCGTCGTTCACTTCCTTCCAGGCGATGGCCAGCACGATCACCGTGCTGACCAGGCCCACGATGATGCTGGACCCGAGCGTGGTCGAGATCAAGCGGCGGCGGATCGAATAGCCGTTGGCGATGGCGGGAGCGCCGGTGATGCTCGCGTCGCCCGCACCTTCGCCATTGGCCCGGCGCGGCCAACGCAGCGCCTTGGCCCGCGCGAGAAGACGTCGAACCCAGTCCATCTCAGTCCGCCAGCCGGTAACCCTGGCGCCGGATCGTCTTGATCACATCCGCCGACAGCTTGCGCCGCAGGTTATAGATATGGACCTCGATGGTGTTGCTCTCCACCTCGTCGCCCCAGCCATACAGGGCTTGCTCGAGCTGATCGCGCGACACCACATGACCCGGCCGCCGCATCAATGCGTGCAACACCGCGAACTCGTGCGCCGTCAGATCCACGGGCTGCCCCTGAAACCGGACCTGCTTGGCCGCCTCGTCCAGCGCCAGCTCGCCGTGTACCAGTGCGGCATCCGGCCGGCCATCATGCCGGCGCACCGCGGCCCGGATGCGGGCCGACAGTTCTTCGAGATCGAAGGGCTTGACCAGATAATCGTCGGCGCCCAGATCCAGGCCCTCGATCCGATCCCGCACCGCGTCCCGGGCGGTGATCATGATCACCGGCACCGTATCGCGGCGCGTGCGCAAGGCACGCAACAACGCATCGCCCGTCAGGCCGGGCAAGCCGCGGTCGAGCAATACACATTGATAATCGTGGGTAGCCAGTGCAGTCTGCGCCAGGTCGCCGCGCGTGACCCGGTCCACCACATAACCGTCGAGCGCGAGCCACGACTCAATCGATTCGCCCAGGGAAACGTCGTCTTCGGCCAGTAGGATGCGCATGCCTGGACTATACGCGACAGGATGAAGCGAATCTTAAGGCTCAGAGCCTCGGGTTTGCCGTGATGGTGCGGCGCGCCCGCCACCGTCAGAATGTCTTCCCTCAGCGAATGCCCACGATCAACGCCATCCGGCGACCGTGGCGCGCTGATAGCGATCGAGAGAGACTGGCCGTGGCTGACGCAACTCCCCTTTTTGAAGACCACGCGGTATACCGCACCCTGTTGGAGTCGACCAAGGCGATCCCCTGGAAACTCGATTGGGCCACCATGAAGTTCGCTTACATCGGGCCGCAGATCGAAGCCCTGCTCGGCTGGAGCACGGAGAGCTGGGCGACTGTCGAGGACTGGGCGATGCGCATGCACCCCGAAGACCGCGAATACGTCGTCAACTTCTGCGTCAGCCAATCCCGTGCGGGCGTCGACCACGAGGCGGACTATCGGGCGCTCACCAAAGACAACGGCTACGTCTGGATTCGCGACGTGGTCCATGTCGTGCGCAACGATGCCGGAGAGGTGGAGGCGCTGATCGGCTTCATGTTCGACATCACCGAACGCAAGAAGACCGAAGAAAAGCTGCTCAGCCTGCAAAAAGAACTGGAGGTGCTGTCGTTTAAGGACGGGCTCACCAATATCGCCAACCGGCGCCGCTTCGACAGTAGTTTCGAGCTGGAATGGGCGCGTGCAAGCACCGAGCGCCGGCCCCTGTCCATACTGATGTTCGACGTGGATTTCTTCAAGCAATACAACGACTTGTATGGTCACGCGCAGGGCGACAACTGCCTGATCGAGATTGCACAGACCCTGAGCCTCGCGCTGGACGGCCCGCGCGACCTGGTGGCCCGCTACGGCGGTGAAGAGTTCGTGGTGCTCCTGCCGGAGGCCGACGCCGCGATGGCCTTGAAGGTTGCGGAACGCTGCCAGCGCCTGCTCGAAAAGAAAGCGATTGTGCACGCCCTGTCACCCCACGACCGGCGGGTCACGGTGAGTATCGGGGCGGGTACGGTGGTCCCGGACGCCGATGTGGAGCGCCCTGCTTTCATCAAAGCCGTGGATCAGCAGCTATATCTAGCGAAGGACCACGGCAGAAACCGCATCGAACATGTGGCGTTGTAGATTCGTCCAGTGCCGAAGCAATGGAGATTTGCGTCGGTCTGTGCGAGCCGCCTGAGGGCCCGGGCCGACGTCGGGCGATCGTTGGTGCGATTCCAAGAATTGGCGAACGAATTCGCCTGCCCTGAACCGCGCCGCGCTACGGCGCGACAAGCGTGCAACCCATTCAGCCACCGATCTGGCTCAACACATCCGCCAGCTCACTCCGAGCCTCGCTCGGCCTCGCCCCCGCCAACGCGGCTCTCACCGGTGCGACAGCGGCAGACCCTGCTCGCACCAGCACCCAGCTCACCGTCGAGCGCAGCAGCGGGTCGTCGCTGCGCAGCCAGGCCGCGGCCGACGCTTCGATGACCTCCTGGATGACATCGGCGGGCAAGGGCCAGGTTTCGGCGGCGACGGAGGACATCATGACCGTCTGATCGACGAGGGTCGCCGTGTCCCGCGCTTGCTTGATCGAGGCCGCGAGGAACCGGATCCCCTCCGGACCCGTTTGCGCGATGGCGCGCCATGCAACGCGCGACGGCGACTGCGACGCCCCCACGGCCTTCATCATCACCGGCCTCACGACGTCGCCCCGCTGCGGAAACCGGCTGAGCGTCACCATGAGGCGCTCTCGCTCCTTGTCCGATGACGCCCGTTCGAGCTCGGCGATCACCTTGTTCACGACCTCGTCATAGCCGGACGCACCCGCGCCCAGGGTCTGGGCAATCTGGACCTGGATGGCGAGCGAGGCCGAGGCGGCGCTCGTGGTGTCGAGTTTGCGGCGTACGTCGTCGGGTATCGCCACCCCTCGCGCGGTTTCGGCGAGGTCGCCTAGCAGGCGCTCGTCGCTCGCGTCCCGGATCGCGGACATGAGGATGTCCGGGGTCTTGCGGGTCGCCGCCGACAACGCCGTGCGGGAGAACGCCCGGTCCGACTCCGTTTCGGCCCGGCGCAGGCCGTCCAGCGCGGCGTCCGCCATTCGAGCCCGGCCGGGGGCGTCGAGCAGGATGATGATGCCGATCAGGGCATACCGGCGCCCGTCCGGCACGGCGCCAGCCACGTCTGCCGCCAGCGCCTGTATCAAATCCGGTTCCAGTGTCAGTCCGCCGGGAGGCCGGGGCTGGAAGGAAGGCGCTGTGCGCAAGTGTTGGTTCAGCGCGATCGTGGCGGAGGTCTTCTCCTCGCCCCCCTGCGCCTCCAGATAGCGCCGAATGACCGCGTCTGACGTCGCGCCCGAGCGCGCCGCGTTACCGCCCGGCGAGACGGCGGTAGCGGATTTTTCCTGCTGCCGCTCGGCCATGACGGATCCGCCTGCCCCGAGCGCCAGGGCAAGGGCAACGCCATGGGCCCAGGACAGGCGCCCGAGGTGTCGGTCGTGCGAAGCAGGCATCGATGTCGTCCTCGGAGTTATGTGCCCCCATTTTCTACGATGTGACTGATCCAGGTTGCAACCGTAGGTGAGGCTGGACGGCATGCGCGGGACGGTGCGCGGGCGACCGCTCAAACCATCGACGCTGAGAGCCCGAGGCCAGGCGCGCTCGGCCCGATATCCCGCGACGGCTGGCGACACCTTCGTCCTGCCGCCCATGACAAAGACCGCACTCGCTCGAAGAATCCCCACCCTTGATACGCCCCCTTTCTGAGAGAAATCCGCTCCCTTTTTACGACACCCGTTTGCTGAAACGCATACCCGTTTTTCGGAACCATCCCCATACTCGGGTTACTTACCGTAATATCGCCGTCATTTTGCTCTGCGTTGGTGCATTCCCCCCGCGCAGCTGCCTTGCCCCGTCTGCCTTGCTGGTGAACCTCGCTCACCGCCCCTTGGAGTCTGAAGCATGCATCCCGTCTCCCCCCGCTCGACCTCGCGTGAGGTCAAGCACTTCGCCTTGACCAGCCTCTGCGCAGCCATTGCCGCGGTGACAGGCGCGCCAGCATGGGCGGCATGCGTAGAAACGGGGACGGATGTCCAGTGTATCGTAAGCGATCAGGCGCAGCCTAATTACGACAGCGGTGCCGACGACATGAGCGTGAGGGTCGACACGAACGTCTCGATGGGTGCGAACGCCTTCGGAACCGCGGGCCCGATCAACCTTCGGGGCTCGCGGACTTCGCTCACCAACTACGGCACGATCGATCCGCAGGTTTTCGCGCCCATTTCAGCGGGTGCGGGCGTTTCCGGCATCAGCATGATCAGCGAGACGGCCAGCACCAAGAGCATCATGAACTACGCGGGGGGGTCGATTTCCAGCGCCTTCACCAGCGCGACCTCGCCTTCCACCGCGGCCCTCATCGTGCATAACCAACGATCGGGCAACGCGGGACGCACCACGATATACAACGGCGGCACCATCAGCGCCAAGGCCAGGGGTGGCATCACCGGCATCGCCAACGAAGACGCCATCGCGGTCGCCGCCCCCGGCGGCGCGCAAGTGCTGATGACCAACGACGGCAGCATTACCGGCCGCATCGGCCTCGGCGGGTCCGCGCCGGGCAACACGTTTACCAACGCCGGCACCATCACAGGCAGCGTCTCGCTCGGCCGCAGCGGCGGGAATCGTTTTATCGCCAAAACGGGGTCCAGCGTGCTGCGCGGCGCCGGCACCGCCTCGGCTTACACCACCTTTCTGGGTACAAGCTCGGCGCGGATCGATTTTGCGGCGGCTGGCATCGTGGATGGCGGCGAGCTCGGCAACAACACCCTCGAGCTGAGCAAAGGCACCCCGGATGCGGGCACCATCGCACTTCAGAACTACCAAAACTTCAACACGCTGATCGTCGACAGCGGCGTCTGGACGATCACCGGGGGGAGCTCGTCGACGGACACGACGCTGCGAGGCACGGCTGTCATCGAGAACACGCTCTCGCTAGGCGTGCCAGGGGCGACCTTGCGCGGCGAAGGCGGCACACTGGCCAGTTCCACGCCTGCCGTCCCGATCACCATCGACCAAAGCATCACGCTGGGGACGGCCGGCCTTACCATCGGGAACGGCACGTTCTCCTCCAGCCGCGACATTACCGGCTCCGGGCAACTCACCAAGACGGGGGGCCACCCGCTGATCCTGAACGTCGCCAATAGCTACACCGGCGGCACGCTGCTTAATGGCGGCACGATCCATATCGGCAACAACCAGGCGCTGGGCACGGGGACGCTGCGCGTCAGCGGCAATTCGTCGCTGCGCACGCTATTCGATCTGAACCCGACCAATTCGGTCTTGCTGAACCCGGGCGGCGTACTGGACATCGATGGCGGCAGCGCGCTGACGCTGTCCGGTCCGATCACGGGCGCGGGCAACCTGCGCAAGTCCGGCCTCGAGGATGTGACGTTGACGGGCAACGTGAATGCATCGGGCGGCATCGCCGTCGATCGCGGCACGCTGCACGTGACGGGCGCGGGCAGGTTGAGCGGTACCGCACCGGTGTCCCTCACGGGGGGCACGGCCACCCTGGACCTGTCCCAGGCCACCGGCGTATCCACGCTGTACGACCTGTCCGGCGTGGTCGGATCCCGCCTGAATGCCGGCACGCATGCGCTCTCTCTATACTCCACCGGCGACACCGTCTTTGGCGGCACGATCGCGACAACCGGTACCGTGAGCAAGATGGGCACCGGTAAGCTGACCCTCTCCGACGCGCAAAACTACACCGGCGGCACCGTTATCTGGGCTGGCACGATTGCGTTGCTCGGCGCGGGCGCACTGCCCACCGCGCAACAGGTCACGCTCAGCGGCCCCGCCTCGGTCCTGGATATCAGCGGCGCCAACGGTGCCCGGGAAATTGGCGCGCTGTCGGGCGGTACCAACAGCGCCTTGGCGCTGGGCGCCAACGACCTGATCGTCAACCAGACCGGGGCCTCCACCTTTGGTGGCAACTCGACGGGCACCGGCGCGCTGGTCAAGCGCGGCGCAGGCACGCTGACCCTCGCGGGATCGAACCAGATCGGCGGACTGACCGTGGACGCCGGCACCGTTGCGCTCACGGGCATCGGCGGGCTGTATATGAACACGGCTGTTGCACTGAACGACGTGACCAGCACGCTGGACATGAGCGGCGCAACGGCCTCGCGCCTGATCAACACCCTGTCCGGCGTCAGTGGTTCCCGCGTCATCCTGGGTGCCAATAACCTCATGTTCGGCGGAAGCACCGCATCGACGTTCGACGGCGTCATCAGCGGGACGGGGGGGATCACGACGTCGGGCGAGGTACGCTTGACCGGCGCGAATACGCACTCCGGCGGGACCGTCGTGAGCAGCGGCATCCTGACCACCGGCGCCGACAACGTGCTGGGTACCGGCCTGTTCAGTGTCGGGATCAGCGGAACGCTCGACATGAATGGCTCGACGCAGACGGTGGCGAGCCTCACCGGTTCTGGCGGCATCCGGAATATCGGTCAGCTCACCTTCGGCAGCAGCAACACCGACACAGGCTTCGCCGGCTCGCTCAGCGGTGCTGGCGAGCTGGTCAAGACGGGCACAGGCAGATTTACCCTGAGCGGAAACTCCAACAGTCACACCGGCCAGATCCGCGTGACGGGCGGCGAGCTCAGCGTGGTCGGCGGCACGACCGGCACCGTCCGGATGCAGGCGGGCAGCCAACTCACGGGCAACGGCAACGTCGGCAGCGCCATTATCGAAGCCGGCGCAACCCTGCATCTCGGCACCGCCTCCGGTATCAGCGTGACCAACGACCTGTCGCTGGACAGCGGCTCGACCCTCGCCTATACCCTCGGCAGCACCCCGACCCTGCTGCGGCAGGATCTCGGCAACGCCTACACCGTCGTCGGCGGCGATCTGACGCTCAATGGCAACTTCGACCTGCTGAATCCTGCGAATCACACCGGGGTGGGCTACTACCGCGTGCTGCGATACGACGGCACGCGCACCGGCACCCTGCAGATCGGCAACGTGGCCACGGGCCTGTCGGGCCCTGTCAGCCTGGTCTACGACGTGCCGAACGCCGTCGACCTGCGCATCGGCGTGGCCGGCAGCGAAACGCTGCAACAGTGGGCAGGCGGCCCGACCTGGGATGCCACCAGCACCAACTGGTTCAACGACGGCGGCACCATTCCGATCGATTGGCAGGGCGGCCACGCGGCCTTCACCACCGCGGGCGGCGGCGGCGCGATCGCGGTCACCGGCACGCAGTCCTTCGCCGGCCTGCAATTCGTCACCAGCGGCTATACGCTGAGCGGCACCGGCACCCTCGAGACCAAGAGCACCGGCAGCGAGATTCGCGTGCTGCATGGCGAGAGCGCCACGATCGACACCGTCATCTCGGGCCTGGGTGGTATCAACAAGACCGAGGCCGGCACGTTGACGCTGACCGGCACGAATACCTATGCGGGCAAGACGGTGCTGTCCGACGGCACGCTGTCCGTGGCGCGCGACGCGAGCCTGGGCGATCCGACGGCGGCACTGCGCTTTCAGGGGGGCACGCTCGAGATTACCGGCAATACGTTCAACGACACTGCCCGTACCATCGAGTGGAGCACCGGCGGCGGCGGCCTCAATATCGCCGACGCCGCCAACACCTTCACGATCACGCAGACGCTCAACGGCACCGGCGACCTGGTCAAGTCGGGGGCGGGTACCCTGCGCCTGTCGGGCACGCAGGCCTACGGCAACACGTTCGTCAACGACGGCACCCTGATCGGTGACGCCAGTTCCATTCGGGGCAACCTGACCAATGCGGGCACCGTGGTGTTCGAGCAGGCTACGCCCGGCACCTTCGCGGGCAACATCACCAGCACGGGCACGCTGCAGAAAACCGGCGGCTCGATCCTCACGCTCACCGGCACCTCGTCGGGCAACTGGGACCTCACGCAAGGGATATTGTCCGTCGACGCGGCCAATTACCAGGGTGACACCCGGATCGACGCGGTCGCGGGCCTGCATTTCGTGCAGCCCGCCGCCGCCACCTACGCCGGCCAGATCAGCGGCGCGGGCAGCCTGACCAAGCTGGGCACGGGCACGCTGACCCTTGGCGCCGACAGCAGTGCGTTCACCGGCCCCACGGACGTCCAGGCGGGACGCCTGATCGTGGGCACGGCCGGCGGCAACGGACGACTGGGCGGCCCGGTCACGGTGAATAGCGGCGCCACGCTGGGCGGCTCCGGCACCGTGGGTACCACCTACCTGCGCGACGGCGCGCGCATCGCCCCGGGCAATAGCATCGGCACCCTCACGATCGCGGGCGACCTGACCTTCTCTCCCACCTCGGTCTACGAGGTCGAGGCGGATCCCGGCTCCAGCGATAGCGACCGCATCGACGTGACCGGCCATACCGCGCTCGACGGTTCCGTCGTGCACGTGGGCGCCGACGGCGGCTTCACCACGCGCCGCACCTACACGATTCTCACCTCGGGCACGTTGGCCGGCACCTTCCGGTCGGCGCGCTCGAACTTCGCCTACCTCGACCCCACGCTGAGCTACGACACGCACAGCGTCACGCTATCGCTGGAACGCAAGGTTGTGCCGGTCGATCCGGGCGTTCCGGTCGATCCGGAGGTTCCGGTCGACCCGGGGGTGCCGGTCAATCCCGGGGTGCCGGTCGATCCGGGCGTGCCCCCCGCTCCGCCTGCGACCCGACCCATCGAGTTCGCCGATCTGGCGCAAAGCGGCAATCAGCGCGCGGTGGCACGCGCGCTCGCCACGCTGCCGGACAGCAACGCCCTGCACGAGTTCGTGCTGACACTGCCTGAAGGTCAACCGCCGGCGGTATTCGACAGCCTGTCGGGCGAAGCGCACGCCGGCGTAGCCGGTTCGCTGTCGCAGAGCGCGGCACAACCGCGCACGCTGACGTTCAACAAATTGCGCGCCAACCTCGACGCCGGCCTGCGTCCGGGTGCACCCACCGCGGCGGCTGGCATCTCGGATACCGCACCGTCGGCCAGCGCCCTGCCCGCCTCGAACGCCCAGCCCGCCTGGGTGGAGATCTTCGGCAATTGGCGCACGCAGGACGGCACCGGCAACACCGCGAGCACCCGCGAACACACAGGTGGCGTGTTCGTGGGCGCGGACCAGGCGGTGGGCGCGGGTTGGCGCGTCGGCGCGGCCCTCGGCTACGCCGACAGCCGCATCGACACGCGCGACCGCGCCTCGCGCGCTGACGTCTCGAGCTACACCGCGCTGCTGTACGGTGGCCGCTCGTTCGACGCCGGCCCGGGCGCCTGGAAGCTGATGCTGGGCGCGGGCTACACCTGGCACGACATCTCGACCGAGCGCACCGCGCTCAGCCAGGCGAACAAGCTCGAAGCCGACTACGGCGCGAGCACCACGCAGTTGTTCACGGAACTGGGCTATCGCTGGAACGCCACCGCGCGCGCCACGCTCGAGCCGTTCGTGGGCGTCGCATGGAGCGACCTGCGCAACCGCTCGTTCTCGGAATCGGGAGGCGTGGCCGCGCTGTCCGGCCGCTCGACGAGCACCACGCAAACCACCACCACCCTCGGCCTGCGCGGCACGCAAGACGTCGACGTGGGTACGCTGGCGGGCCAGTTGCGGGCCATGGTCGGTTGGCGTCACTTGTTTGGCGACGTCACGCCGACCTCGCGCCTGGCGTTCGAGGGCAGCCAGGCCTTCACGGTGGCCGGCGCACCGATCGCGCGCGATGCAGCCGTGCTCGAACTCGGCGCCGACCTCGCCGTGGGCCGGGCCACCACCCTGGGCGTGAGCTACACCGGCCAACTCGCCAAGGACAGTCGCGAACACGGCGCCCAGGTGAACGTGCGCTGGCGCTTCTGATTGACCGACACACGCACGCCTCGGCGCGGGATCGCGCCGGGGCCGCATCCCGCGTGCTGCGTGGACGCCTCACACGCGGGCAGCGATTAAGGGGCCTGCGCCCGCATCGAACCCGCGATGCAGGCGCAACATCTCACGTCAGTTCTGACAGTTCCTTCAGCGCACCGTAGAACGTCTCGAACCGCTCTGCTCCTAAACGCGCTTCCCACTCGCGCTCGATGGCATGCACGGTGGCACGTTGCAACTCGGCCACCCGCCAGCCCTTCTCCGTCAGCGACACCACGCGCGCCGCCGCTCCGTCCACGCTGTGACGTACGAGATAGCCAGCATCTTCGAGCTGCAACAGCAGATAGTTCATGGCCTGCTTGGACATGCCGGCTCGTTGCGCGAGGTCGATGGGACGCTCGTTCTCCGGGGGCGGAAAGCGGAAGACCTTGAAATGGGCCACTTGAATATCGGCAAAGCCCGCCGCGGACAGCGCCTCGCATAGGCGCCGCTCGACGTATGTGAGGCAAAAGCGCAGACGTGCGCCGATGAGCGGGTCGTTCGGATCGGGATCGCCGGCAAAGCGTCGCATAGAGGAAGGTTGACGTTGTGTCTTCATGTCGATAAAGTGCTCGGTAAAGTCACTTTACCATGAACCAGGGAGCCTTTCATGGACCGTACCCCCGACGAACTCATCACCATCGGCTCGCTGTCGATGCGATTCCTGGTTGATGGCCGCGACACCACGGGCCACATGGCGATGGCCGAGATGGTGGTTCAGCCGCAGGCCAAGGTACCTCCACCGCATCGTCATACGGATGTCGATGAAACCATCCATATCCTCGAGGGGTCGTTGACCTATCGCGTGGATGATTGCGTGCGTGTACTGACGGCGGGCGACCACTGTTTTTCTCCGCGCGGCAGCGTGCACCACTTCTCGAATCCGGGCGAGGTACCCGCCCGCGCGTTGGTGGTGTTCTCGCCGGCCAACATCGGGCCGGACTACTTTCGCGAGGTCGCTGATGTACTGGGCGCAGGAGGCCCGCCCGACCTCGGCAAACTCAAGGCGGTGATGACGCGTCACGGACTTGAATTGAGCGCGTAACGCTTAAAAGTCCCGCACCTCATCCACCGCGCGATCGAGCGCGTCGCGGTCCAGCGTGGCGGCGCCCTCCCCCGACTCGGCCAGCTTGATCTCGGCGGCGTCCAGGATGCCCATCAACGCCACATAGATCTGATCGCGCTCCACCGTCTCGATGAAGCCGGTGCGCCGGTCGAGGGCGTTGAAGGCTTCGGTATAGGCGCGCACGATGTCTGACATGGCGGCCATCAACGCGTCCTGATCGTTGGCGTGGCTGGCGGCGGCCTTCAGCGCATCCGCGCGGGTCTTGCGGTAGAGCGCGGCGGCTTTCTTGGCCTGGGCGGCGGTGATGTGTTCGCTGCCGTCCCATTCGCGAAACGGATTGTCCAGGTTCGCGGCAAGCCATTCGGGCTTGCGCGGCTTGCTGAGATCCAGGTCCAGCCCGCCCGCGGCGGCTTTCTTGTAATCCTTTTTGGCCTGCGCAAGGGTCTCGGCGGGCATGCTCGTGAGCCAGAGCGATTGCAGCTTGGGCCAGGCATCCGGCCCGGGCAGCCGGCTCTCGGCAGGCGGAAACACATCATTGATCAGGATCATCTCCAGCTCGCGCAAGGCCGCCAGATGCTCGATGCCGGTCGCCACGCCGGGCGCGCCCCATATATATAGCGAGTGCAGGTGCGGAAAGACGCGCGCCACCTCGGCGCAGTCCAGGGTCTTCATGCCGCGCAGCGAGACGGAGCCCAGCCGGGTCAGCCCGGCACCGGACCAGATCGCGTTTTCACGTTCCAGGCGCAACCACACGCCGTCGGCCTCGGCGTGCACGACGAAATCGGGATCCACCTCACCGCGCAGCGACAAGGTATTCAGCCCGTCGTTCAGATACAGTTCGCGCACGCCGGTGACGTCGATCGCGACCCGCCCGAACGACGTGCCGCGCAGATCGACGACCCGCTCGCCCAGGCTGGCGTAGTCCAGTTCGCTGAGAATCGGCTTGGTGCGCATCCATTCCATCAGCCCGGGCACGGCGGTGTTCACCTGCAGCTTGATCAACAAGGGCATGTCGTCGAAGGTCGCGAGCGAGGGCGCGGCCAGCAGCGCCTCGCTGTCCAGGCCGCGCATGGCGCGCGTGATCGTGCGGCCCGGCTGCTCCAGCACCACCGTGTGATCGGGCGAATCCGCGTGGGCGGCCGCCTTGAAACGCGCGCGGACGCCGGCGTCGATCGCGTCCCAGCGGCGCTGGTTGTAATGCATGTCGCCACTGGACCAACCGCCCGAGTACGAGCGTGACTCTTCTGTCACGAGGGGTTCGCGCCAGCCCGCAAGCAGGGCGTGGGCGGGGACCGGCCCGCGGATCCACATATGATCCACGCGGTCGCGCCAGAAGTAGAAATCGAAGTGCGCCGGGCGCATGGCGGCGATGTCGGCCTCCCCGGGCATCTCGTCGCCCACCCAGTCCAGGGTCAACACGGCGATCTCGGCATTCGCGCCGTCGCCCTTTACATGCGTGATCTGCGAGGCGGTATAGGCCTGCAGGCGGCGGTTGAACGTGACGTAGATATCACCGGGCGTGTAGGGCATGCGAGGGGGCTCCCGAGAGGCACATAGGAACGCGCAGTATACGGTTGTGATCCGTCACCATGGCCGGTGCTCGTCATCCCGTTGACAGCTTGCCCTGCGTACAATGGCGCTGTTGCACCGCAGCATCCCGTTGTTCACCCCCAGATTCCCATGTCGTACACCTCTTCTTATCAGCACCGGCCCGGCCTGGTGCTGCTTGCGCTTGCCGTCGGTAGCTTCGCGATCGGAACCACCGAGTTCGCCACGATGAGCCTGCTGCCCTACTTCGCCCAATCCCTGGGCATCGACGCGCCGACGGCCGGCCATGTGATCAGCGCCTACGCGCTCGGCGTGGTCGTGGGTGCGCCGGTGCTGGCGGTGCTCGGCGCGCGCATGCCGCGCCGCCGCCTGCTGATTGCCCTGATGGCGCTGTTCGCGCTGGGCAACGGCCTGAGCGCGATCGCGCCGAACTATCACTGGATGCTGTTCTTCCGCTTCCTGAGCGGCTTGCCGCACGGCGCCTATTTCGGCATCGCGTCGCTGGTGGCGAGTTCGCTGGTGCCAGCCAACCGCCGCACCATGGCGGTGGGCCGCGTATTCCTGGGCCTGACCGTCGCCACGATCGTGGGCGTGCCCATGGCCAACTGGCTGGGCCAGGTGATCGGATGGCGCTGGAGCTTCGGCCTGGTGTCGTTGCTCGCGGTGCTGACGATGATCAGCGTGCGCCTGTACGCTCCTGATTCGCCGGCCGACCCGCATGCGAGCCCGCTGCGCGAGCTGAGCGCCCTGCGCCGCGGCCAGGTCTGGATCACGCTGGCGATCGGCGCGGTCGGCTTCGGCGGGCTGTTCTCGATCTACACCTATCTCGCCGATACCCTTACCGCCGTCACGCAAGTGTCGCCGGCGACCGTGCCGCTCGTCCTGAGCGTCTTCGGCGTGGGGCTCACGGTGGGCAACATGATCGTGCCGATCTTCGCGGATCGTGCGGTGATGCGCACGGCCGGGCTCCTGCTGCTGTGGTCCGCGGTCGTGCTGGCGCTCTTCCCGCTCATGGCCGACAACATCTGGCTCATCTCGCTCAACGTGTTCCTGGTGGGCGTGGGCGGCGCGCTCGGCACCGTATTGCAGACGCGCCTCATGGACGTGGCCGGTGACGCGCAAGGCCTGGCGGCCGCGCTCAATCATTCGGCGTTCAACTTCGCCAACGCGCTGGGCCCGTTCCTCGGGGGTCTGGCGATTGCCGCGGGCTTCGGCTGGACCTCGACGGGCTGGGTCGGCAGTCTGCTGGCGATTGCCAGCATGCCGCTGTGGCTGTGGGCCGTGACGCTGGAGCGCCGCAAAGGCATTCCACAGACCGGTGAACGCCTCGAACCGCGCCCCCGCGCGCACTGAGGCGATGGCCAACGGGCTGACGCAAGGTCAGCCCGTTTTCATTCCGGCATGGCGGAGATGCCGCCCCGGCTCCCTACTGCGGGTGAACGCGGCCGCGCGCCGGGCGCGCGGCGCTGCGATCAGTACGTGCCGGGGTACATCCCGCCGTCGATCAGCAGATTCTGGCCCGTGATGTAGGCCGCCTGCTTGCTGCACAGGAACGCGCACAGCGCACCGAACTCCGCCGGCGTGCCGAAACGGCGCGCCGGGATGTCCTGCTTCTGTTCGGTGGCGACCTGCTCTTCGCTCTTGCCCGACTTCTTGGCCGCGAAGGCGCGCGAGGAGGCCAGGCGGTCGGTGTCGAATTTGCCCGGCAGGATGTTGTTGATGGTGACCCCCTTGGCGGCGATGTCGGTGCGGGCCAGACCCGCCACGAAGCCCGTCAGGCCGCTGCGTGCGCCGTTGGACAGCCCCAGGATATTGATCGGCGACTTCACCGAGCTCGACGTGATGTTGACGATACGGCCATAGCCGCGTGCCGCCATGCGATCGACCGTTGCCTTGATCAGCTCGATCGGCGTCAACATGTTTGCGTCCACGGCCTTGACCCAGGCGTCGCGGTCCCACTCGCGGAAATCACCCGGGGGCGGGCCGCCCGCATTGGTGACGACGATATCGAAATCCAGACCCGGTCCCCCCGCCACCTCGAACACGGTGGCGCGGCCTTCGGGCGTGGTGATGTCGGCCGCCGCGGCCAGCACTTGCACGGGCTTGCCGCCTTCGCGGCCCAGGGTCTCGAGCCGCTCACGGGCTTGGGCGAGCACGGCGGGATCGCGCGCGTTGATGACGACATTCACGCCGGCCTGCACCAGCGCTTCGGCGCAGCCATACCCCAGGCCTTTACTCGCGCCACATACCAGCGCCCACTTTCCGGCGATTCCGAAATCCATTGTCGATTCTCCTCTGCGTGAGCCCGGGCTGGCACACGGCGGCTGCCGCGCGGGCCCGGGGCGAAACGGCCATGGTACCCGGGTTTGCCGCCAGCGCCGAGGCGCCGCCGGCGCCGGCAGAGGGGTCAGGCACGCCACGTGCTAACGATCTCCCTGACAAGTGGCGCTTGGACTACTTGCTGGACCCTACAAGGAGATGAACCATGGCTGACAAAGTCATCGATGTGCTGAACGACCTGATCGAGGTCTCGAAGAACGGCGAGAAGGGATTCGAAGCAGCTGCCGGCGATACCAAGAATCCCGAGCTGCAAGCTCTGTTTTCGGCCCGCGCCCGTGACTGCGCCTCCGGAGCCGCCGAACTGCAGACCGTGGTGACGCGCCTGGGCGGCAAGCCCGAAGACAGCGGTACCGTGGCCGGTGCCGTGCACCGCGGCTGGGTCAACCTGAAGGCCGCCGTGGCGGGCCGTACGGACGTCGCGATCCTCGAAGAATGCGAGCGCGGCGAAGACGTCGCCAAGGCCGAGTACACCAAGGCCCTGAAGGAAACGCTGCCGGAAGACGTGCGCGTGATCGTCGAGCGCCAATACCAGGGCGTGCTGCGCAATCACGACCAGATCCGTGATCTGCGTGACCGCTACAAGGCCTCGACCTGAGGTTGAGACGAGGGCGCTGCTCCGCCCCCCGGGCGCGCCTTTGTCTGACGGATCGGCCAGGTGGATAGCGAGCCGCCTGGCCGATTCCGGGGTGATCGCGGCCTGCCCGTGGTCACCCCTTTTGTTCGCCCCTCGCCCGAATTTTTGCCTGTCCTGCCCACACCATGAGTGACACTTCTGCACACGCGTGCGCGCTCGACGCCGCGCGGCTGGACATCCTGCTCGACGCTTATGTCTGCCCAGATGCCCTGGACGAAGCCCTGCTCGCGCTGCGTGCCGAGGGTTTTGACACCCTGCCGCTGCCCGGTGCCGGCGCCACGCTCTTGCGCTGGCAAATCCTGGCCACCGTGGCGCGCCACGATCTGAGCCTGGCCAAGCTCTACGAAAGTCATACCGACGCGCTCGCGATCCTGCATGAACTGGAAGGCGGAGACGCGCCCGACGGATTCTGGGCCGTCTGGTGCGCCGAGCCGCCTACGCATCGCGTGCGTGCCACGCCCACGGGCGACGGCACGCTGCTGAATCTGCAGGGCACCAAAGCATGGTGCTCCGGTGCGCGCCGTGTCAGTCATGCGCTTGTGAGTGTGTGGGACGGTGAACATCCCCGTCTGGCGGCCGTCAGCATGAGCCAGCCGGGTGTGCGCATTACCGATCAAGGCTGGCATGCCGTCGGCATGTCGGCCACCGAAAGTGTCGACGTGGTCTTCGACAACGCCACCGCTCGCGCGGTCGGCAGCCCCGGCGCCTACGTCGACCGGCCCGGTTTCATGCATGGCGCCGCGGGCATCGCGGCCTGCTGGTATGGCGCGGCCAGCGCCATCGCCGATCCGGTGCTCGCGGCGGCGCGTCAGCGCGGCGAGGATCCGCATGCCCTCGCCCACCTGGGCGCCATCGATGTGGCGCTGGCCCAGGGCGCCAATGCCCTGCGTGCCGCCGCGGCCGATATCGATGCGCATCCGCACGACAGCTGCACGCGCTCGGTGCGCCGTGCGCGGCTGGCGGTCGAAGCGGTCGTCGACAAAGTGCAATGGCACGCCGCCCGTGCGCTCGGCGCCGGCCCCTTTTGCAAGGACGCCGCCTTTGCACGGCGCGTGGCCGATCTGCCGGTGTTCGTGCGGCAAAGTCACGCCGAACGCGACCTCGCCACGCATGCGCAGGAACTGCTGCGCCCGGCCGGATCGTCACCGTGGCAGCTCTAGCGAATCCCCGGCATATCGCCGGCGAAGGTACCAGCGAAGCGGCCTGGGCGGACTGGCTTGAGCGCCACGCGCTCTCCGACGCCGATCCGGCCGATCTGCTGTCGGGAAGTGACACGCTGCATGTACTTGCGCCGCATCCCGATGACGAGGTGCTTTGCTGCGCCGGTCTGATGCGTCGCGCGGCACGGCTGGGCGTGGCGGTACGCGTCTGGGCGATCACCGACGGTGAGGCAAGTCACCCTGGCTCGGCATTGTGGCCGCCCGAACGACTGCGACAGGCGCGCGCCGACGAGAGCAGCGCGGCGTTGGCCACCCTCGGCGTGTTCGCGAGCCGCGTGCGGCTCGCCATACCGGACGGGGGCGTCAGTGCGCGCGAGGCCGCGCTCGCCGAGGCCTTGTCTCGGGTCGTCGATCGCGGCGATACGCTCGTCGCGCCCTGGCGCCTGGATGGCCATCCCGATCACGAAGCCGTCGGCCGCGCCGCCGCCGAGGTTGCCGCGCGCAGGGCCTGTCGCCTGCTCGAAGCGCCCATCTGGGGTTGGCATTGGGCCGACCCCGCGGATGAGCCGTTTCCGCTGGACCGCACCGTGCGCGTTGCGCTCGATGCCGCCGACCGCGCCGCGAAGGCACGCGCGATGCGTTGCTACACCAGCCAGCTTGCGGCGGACGCGTCCACGGGACGACCGCCCATCCTGCCGCCCTTCGCGCTGGCCCGCTTCCACCGCCCCTTCGAGGTGTTCTTCCAATGACCGACTTCGAGGCCCTTTACCGCGCCGATGAAGATCCCTGGCGGGTGGCTAGCGCCTGGTACGAATGCCGCAAGCGCGCCGTGCTGATGGCAAGCCTGCCGCTTCAACATTATGGCCGTGTGCTCGAGCTCGGCTGCGGCGCAGGCGTCACCACGCGCGAGCTCGCGCAACGCTGCGATCGCCTGCTCGCCGTCGACAGTGCCCCCACTGCCGTAGCGCGCTGCCGCGGCGTGCTCGAGGCGGCCGGCCTGGGCCACGCCGAGGTGCACGAAGCACAGCTTCCCGGCGCCTGGCCCCTGCCCGCCGGCACGACGGTCGACCTGATCGTCGTATCGGAACTCGCCTATTACTTCCCGGATTCGGACCTGAGCGCGTTTCTGAATCATTGCCGGGCCTCGCTCGCCACCGGTGGCGATTGGGTGCTCTGCCATTACAAACGACCCTTCCACGACCGTATGCAAGACACCGACACGCTACACCGCCGCGTGGGCGCCCTGCCCGGCCTGCGGCATCTGATTGCCCACGACGAAGACGACTTCCGGCTGGATGTCTGGCGTGCATCACCCGGGAGCGCGTCGTGATCGGGGTGTGTATTCCGGCGCACAACGAAGAGGCCGACATCGGCGCCTGTCTCGCGTCCGTATGGCGCGCCGTCCATCACCCTGCGCTGGACGGCGAGCGGGTCCGGGTCGTCGTGGTGCTCGATGCCTGCACCGATGGCACGGCGGCATGCGTGGCGAAGTGGCCGGTCACCGCCCTGCCCACCCAGCACCGCAACGTCGGCCTGGCGCGCGCCGATGGCGCGGCGCACCTGTTGGCCGACGGCGCCCGCTGGCTGGCGTTCACCGACGCGGACACCGTGGTGTCAGAACGCTGGCTGGTGGACCAACTTGCCCTGAACGCCGACGTCGTCTGCGGCACGGTCGCCGTCGACGACTGGAGCAGTCACGGCATGCTGGCCGACCGGGCCCGGGCCGCCTTCCATGCCGAGTACCAGGATCAGGACGGCCATCGCCATGTGCATGGCGCGAATCTCGGGATCAGCGCCACGGCCTACCGCGCGATCGGCGGCTTTGAAGCCCTGGCGTGCAGCGAAGACCAGGCCCTGGTCGACCGCCTCGAAGCCGCCGGCGTGCCGATCGCCTGGAGCGCCCGGCCGCGCGTCACGACGAGCGCCCGCCCCTATTCGAGGGTCACGGGCGGCTTTGCCACGACGTTGCGCCAGGGGTGGGCCCCCGTGGCAGGCGAGGACGAACGCCCCGCCTGACACCGAGATGCCCAGGCCCTGCCTCAGCGATTCACCAGTTTCTTCGGCAGTGTCAGGGTCAGCGCCGCACCCACGATCGCCACGCAGGCAATGAAGAGCACGCCATTGTCCGTGCTGCCGGTCATGTCCTTCACGACTCCGACGACATACGGGCTGACGAAACCACCCAGGCCGCCAAAGCAGTTGATCAGGGCGACACCTGCGGCCATCCCGACGCCCGACAGGAAGAGCCCCGGGATAGTGAACAGCATGGAGGTCGTGCTGTACGCGCCGACGGCCGCCACGGTCAGGGACAGCAGCGCAAGCCCCATCGATCCGTGAAAATAGACGCTGCCAGCCAGCCCCAGGCAGACGCAGGCGAACGGACCCACCAGATGCCAGCGGCGTTCACGCATGCGATCCGAGCTGCGGCCGATCAGGTACATCACCACGAAGGCGGCAGTGAACGGCACGGCCGTATACAGGCCGACATGCATCACATCGCCCACATTGAGCTGCTGCACCAGCGTGGGCAGCCAGAACGACACGCCGTAGGAGCAGATCGCCGAGCAAAAGCAGATGGAGGTCATTTTCCAGACACGGCGGTCCTGCAGCGTGGCCTTGAGCGACCCCGTGGACTTGTCGTGACGCGTGAGATCCCGCTCGGCCTGCAGCTCGCGCTCGACCAATTCGCGCTCCGCGGGGTTCAGCCAGCTCGCCACGGCGGGACTGTCGGCCAGGTATTTCAGGCACAACAGACCGAGCAACAGCGAGGGCACGGCTTCGATGATGAACATCCATTGCCAGCCAGCCAGCGAGTGCGCCCCATGGCCCCATTCGATGATGGCGCCGGACAGCGGCGCGCCGATCATGCCCGAAAGCGGAACCGCGCCCACGAACAAGGCCACCATCTTGGCGCGCTTGTTCGCCGGAAACCAATACGTCAGGTACAAGATCACGCCGGGGTAGAAACCGGCCTCGGCCGCGCCGAGCAGAAAACGCAGCACGTAAAACTGAGTCGGCGTCTCGACAAACGCGAAGCCGGCGGAGATCAGGCCCCACAGAATCATGATGCGCGAGATGGTTTTCTTGGCGCCGATCCGCATCATCAACAGATTGCTCGGCACCTCGAAAATCAGGTAGCCGATAAAGAACAGGCCGGCACCGAGCCCGTACACCGCGTCGCTGAAGCCCAGATCATTGAGCATATGCAGCTTGGCAAAGCCGATATTGATGCGATCCAGGTACGCCGCCACATAGCACAGCATCAGGAACGGCATGATGTGCAACGCGATTTTGCGATACACGGCGTTGCGGTCCGTCGGATCCCCGGCCTGCGCGGGCGTGTCGAGTGTGACTTGCATGGAATTTCCCCTTGGGTGTTATGTCGTCGTGCGAGGGCCGGCATGGCCGGCCCACCGCCTCACGTCTTGAGTTGCACGATGGCTTCGACCTCGACCGCCATGCCCGAGGGCAAGGACGAGGCACCGGTGGCGATGCGCACGTGGCGCCCGCGCTCGCCCAATACTTCGGCGAACAGGTTCGAAGCGCCATCGAGCACTTGCGCATGCGCCTTGAAGTCTTCCGCGCAATTCACCACGCCGGCGATGCGCACGAAGCCCGCGACCCGGTCGATGTCGTCGTCGCAGGCTTGCGCCAGGTGCGCCAGCACATTGAGCCCGCACAGCCGCGCCGCGCGCTGGCCCGCCTCGACATCCAGATCGCGCCCCACGCGCCCCTCGAACTGCAGCACGCCGTCGAGCCGCGGCGCCTGCCCCGCGATGAACAGCAGATCGCCGACCCGCACCGAAGGCACATAACTGCCGCGAGGCGGATTGATGCCGGGCAGATCCAGGCCGAGGGCGCGCAGCCGAGCGCTGAAGGTATTCGTGCTCATTTGAGCTGCCTCCAGTCGCCTTGTTGACCCTGCCAATTGACCGAGTGGCCCAACGCGCGCATGACACTGCCGCGTAGCGCCCGCACCATACCGGCGTACTCGTCCATGGCGATGCCGTCATGGGCAGGCTCGGGCGCCATGAACATCCCGTCCACGCCCCCGTGCGACACGCACAGCTCCGTGCTGCGGGTCTCGAGCTCGGGCGTGTGGAACACCACCGGGTTCTCGAGCAGCGCGGCCAGCGCCGCGACCACGCCGGTCGCGCCGAAGTTCGACACATTCGCGACCACGAGCCAGTCCGCCGCCGTCACCGCCGCCACGCCGCCGCGTCCGGGCGTGCCCGTGTCGCGCGCCTTGGGCGAGAACGTCGGCAGGTCTTCGGCGATCACGCCCATGCCGAGTTCGTTGCCGCCGTCACCGATACCGATGAAGGGGATCGCCGCTTCCTTCACCCGTTCGAACAGATAATCGAGATTGGCGACCAGGCCATCGAGCGGCCGCCCGCCCAGGCCGTGATACAAGCCCAGCGCATTGCGTCCGGGCCGCTCGATGGCGATGGCGGCGCTAGGCTGCGTCACTGCCAGCAGCTCGTCGCAGATCGCATGGGCGCCGCGATCGTCCTTGGGCACCGTGCGGATGTAGACCGGACGCAGGAACTCCACGGGCCGGATCACACCATCGGCCGGAAACGGCATGGGCGCGAGCCCGGCGCCACGCAGCGTGGCGATCATCATTTCTTCCCAGTCTTCGTCGATGACGATCACCGTCTCGCGGCGCAAGCCCAGGAAGAACGCGCGCGCCAGCAACGCCGCGCCGATCGGGCCGTCGGTCTCGGGCGCGCCGCCCCCTTCCGGAAAACCGGTGGCGATCAGAATCGGGCCCGGGCGCTCTTGCGTGGCCTGCACCAGGCGCTCCGCCGCGCCCATGCAGACCGGCCCGGGCTGCCGCTTTTGCAGGGCATCGCTCAGGTTGCCGATCAGGCCCACGCCGGTGTAGTCCAGGCGCATGAAGTCATCGATCGTGCGCGCAACGCGCCGATAGGTATTGGAATCTCGATTCAGCATGATGGGAAAGAAGAAGAGGTTGGGAAATCAGGCGTTGAGCGCGTCGATGTAGACCGCGGGGTCGACATTGCCCCCAGAGAGCACAAGCACGATGGTCTTGCCGCGCGCGTCGACGCAGCCCGCGAGCAGTGCGGCCAGGGGGACGGCGCCGCCCGGCTCCACCACCAGACGCAGATGCTGATAAGCCACTTTCATGGCGCGCCGGGTCTCGTCGTCGCTGACGACGAGGCTGCCCGCGAGCAAATGCTGGTTGACCGGAAACGTGAGCTTGCCGGGCCGCACCACCTGCAACGCGTCGCAGATGGAGTGCGCACCGGGGGCATTGCTTTCGGGCTGCCCCGATGCCAGCGAACGCGCCAGTTCATCGAAGCCTGCCGGCTCGCCCGCGTATACGGCCACGCCAGGTTCCAGGCTCGTCACCGCCAGCGCGACGCCGGCGACCAGCCCGCCGCCACTGCAGGCGGCGATCACGGCATCGATACGGGCACCGGCCTCTTTGGCTTGTTCGATGATCTCCAGGCCCACCGTGCCCTGCCCGGCCATGATGTGCGGATCGTCATAAGGCGGCACGATGACCGCGCCCGTGCGGCCGGCGATCTCGGCGCCGATGGCTTCGCGATCGTCTTTCTGGCGGTCGTACAACACGACCTCGGCGCCGTTGGCGCGAGCGCCTTCGATCTTGGCGCGCGGGGCGTCGGCCGGCATGATGATGCTCGCCGGGATACCCAGCTTGCGCGCGACCGCGGACGTGGCCAGCGCGTGATTGCCCGACGAGAACGCGACCACGCCGGCACGCCGTTGCGCTTCGTCGAGTTGCAGCAGCCGGTTGCAGGCGCCGCGATACTTGAAGGCGCCCGCATGTTGCAGGCACTCCGCCTTGACGAGAACGCGCGCGCCGACCAGGTCGTTCAAGGTTGCGCTCTCCAGCAGCGGCGTGCGCACGATATGTTTGCGGATGCGCTCATGCGCCTGCTGGATATCGCCAAGACCGACGGCGAAAGAGGGGGTGGGACGGGACGGTGCGTTCACGGAAGCTCCTGGCTTGATGCGACATTGCGCAGCCATTACAGCGTGGACGTTCAATAACCTCCAATCCCGAATTCGGATCGATATCGATTAGATTTTCTTATTGTTGAGCGCGTCCCGCTGGGCGACGTGGTGCCGCCTTTCGCCCTTAACGATGAGCAATCGGGGAAAGCCCTAGTCCGGGCTGCGCTCGCCCGCGTCAGGACTGCGCCGGTGCCCGCCGCCGCCGCCGGCGTCCGGCCGTCGATGCCTTGGCGATCGTTTGCGCCAGCGTAGCGAGGGCCTGTTTGGCGGGCTCGTCGCTGCCCCGCGCATAGGCCACCGCAAAACTGAGGTCGCGCAATTGCATCTGCGTCTGGCGCACCTTGAGCCGGCCCTGCTCCACTTCCTTAAGCACGGCGAGACGCGGCACGACGCACACGCCGAAGCCATCTTCTGCCATGCGCACGATGGTCGATAGCGACCAGTTGGTGAATATGCGCGGCGCGCCGCGATCGGGCGTCGTGAGCTCCTGGTGGAGGTAGGTATAGGGGTACGTGCGCTTGGGAAACGTGATGAGCGGATGCGCCACCACGTCTTCGTTGGACAGCGGTTCTTTACCGAGCTTGAGCTTGGGTGCGGCCAGGAAGTTCAGCTCATAGCTGCACAGGGCCGTCTCGACCAGATCCCCGTCCGCCTGGGGCCCGAGCAAAAACGCCATGTCCAGCTCGCCCGTGCGCACGGCCTCGCGCAGCGTCGGCGTGATGTCGACCACGATATCGATGATGAGGTTGGGATACTGCTGCTGGGCCTGTTCGAGAAACTCGACCAGCCAGGTATGGACGATGGTCTCCGCGACACCCAGCCTTATCACGCCGCTGACGGCCTGCTCTTCGGCCACCTTGCGCATCATTTCCGCGTGCAGCGCCATGAACCGTTCGGCGTAGTCGTAGAGAACCCGGCCCTTCGCGGTGAGCTTGACCGAGCGCGAACTCCTGTCCAGCGCGCGGATGCCGAGTTCGCTCTCCAGCGTGGCGATACGTTGCGAGACGGCAGGCTGCGTGGTGTGCAGCTTCGCCGCCGCTTTGTTGAAGCTGGCGAGATTCACCACCCAGTAAAAGACTTCAAGACTTTTGAAGTTCATGCTCGCCTCTCCGGCAGCCACGCGGGCCGCCATTGTGGCATTTTCAGGCGCGGCCGCGCCTCGCGCCGAGCCCCCCGACCCGATGACGCGCCGGCCCCGCGGCGCAACGTCCGGGTCAGCTGCCCATTACCCGCCCGCGCCGCAGCTTCACGACGCCTACGGTGATCAGTACCAGCGAGATCAGGCTGCCCGGGATACCGAAGATGATCATGAAGAAACCGAGCGCCGCCCGTTCGTCACGCGGCAGCGGGCTATCCTGGACCAGCGCCGGGGCCAGCGCCGACAGCAGATAGGCCGCGACCGTGAGCCCCACGACCACCAGGGCCCAGCCCACCCGGCGGCCGGGCGCCACGCGGCGCGCGAGCATCCAGACGAGCGCTGCCGTCAGGCCCACCGTGATCACGGCCGCCACGGGCGAGTTGAAGCCCACCAACACCTGCACCGGCCAGTAGCCCAGATAGGCAAACACCAGGCCGGTCGCAACCGGCACACTCCAATCGGCAATCGTCGACTTCGCGTGGTCCATGCTAGGCAATGCTCCCTCTGGCGGAAAGATGGCTTCTGTGCGTCGGCAGTCTACCGCGTGGCAAGGTCAAAGGGACAGATTCGTCACCACGCGAATCGCTGCCATCACCGTCAGAATTATTTTTAGCTGACGGGAACCTGAATTGAAAGCCGCAGTCCATTCTCAACCCCGGCGCCGCCGTTCGCGTGGCGCGGGCATGGAGAACGTCATCATGTTTGGATTCGGTATCGCCCTCGCCCTCGTGGGGCTTGCCAGCTTCTATGCGGCCTGGAGCTCGCGACGCGAGGGTTGCCAACGGCGCGACACGGTCGCGCTCGGCGTCGTGGGCGCAAGCTCGTCGGTGGTGAGCCTGCCCTTTCTGCTCTGAGACGACGCCAGCGGCTTGCGGCGCGGGCGGTGCCGCAAGCCGGCGTCGGGCCGGACACGAGCAGACGACGTTCGTGCGGCCCGCGCGCCGCGGCCTGAAGCCCCGCCGCGGGTGTTCCAGCGCGTCTCGCCTGCCTCAGGCGGCTTGCGCCATTCCTTGCGGTGCCAGCATGCGCTCCTGCAGATATTCGATCACGTGCCGCGCCCGTACCGACATGGGCCACTCGGCGCGGTGAATCCACCATAGCGTGTCGGCCACCGGCTTGCCGCAATCCGAAACGTCCAGCGCCTCTTGATGGGCGTAGCACTGCCGCGCGTGGCGCGGGATCACGGTGAAGCCCAGGCCTCGGGCCACGGGCTCGAGCAGCAGTGCCACCTGGTTGCTGTAGCCATTCACCGGCATGCCATGCATGCCCGGGTTGCCCGGAAAGCGCCGCGCCAGCAGGCGCGTGGCCATTGCCTGGCCATCGGGATGATCGATGAAACCCAAGGCCAGCAGATCGTCCCAGGATTTGGGGCAACGCCCGGCCGGCGCGACCAGCTCCAGCGGCTCGTCGATGAATCGCTGCGCCACGATGCGAGGGTCGTCGGGCTTGAGCGTGACCAGACCCAGCTCGTACTGCTTGTCGAGCACGCCCTCGAGCGCTTCGGGATCCGGCGCGAAACGATGGCGCACCACGATCCCCGGGCGCGACTGCTGAAAATCGAGCAACAAGGGATAGAGCGCGAGCCCGATACTGCCCGGCGTGATCAGGCTGACCTCGCCCCGGCAGGCATCGGCATCCGCGAGCCGCCCGTGCAAACGGCGATCGGCCTGCTCGAGCTCGCTGCAGTACTGCAAGAGCGCCTGGCCGGCGGGCGTGAGCTCGATACGACGCGTGCGGCGTATCAGCAAGGGGCCGAGTTCGCACTCAAGGTGGCGAATGTGCTGGCTGACGGCGGCCTGGGTCAGGTCGAGCCGCTCGGCGGCGCGCGTAAAGCCGCCGGTTTCAGCGACCGTGCGAAAGGTCATCAACCACTGGGTGTTCAACATAAGTGATTTTTATCAATTCTATAAGCTTCCATTAGTTCAAATATACCCTGTGGCGGCCTAGACTGCGTGCACTGGCCGCTTGCGTGGCAGGACCTGGCGACACGGCCGGGTGCGCGCGCCGCGGCGTCCCCTTTTTGCCGCAACGAGATTCCTGGATGTCTGCTCCCGCCCTCTTCACCCCGTTCACCCTCAAGGACGTGACGCTGCGCAATCGCATCGCCGTCCCGCCCATGTGCCAATACTCCGCCATCGACGGCGTGACCAATGACTGGCATCAGGTGCATTACCCGGCCATCGCCCGTGGCGGCGCCGGCCTGGTCATCGTGGAAGCGACGGCCGTCGCCCCCGAAGGCCGCATCACGCCGAACTGCACCGGCATCTGGAACGACACCCAGGCCGAAGGCCTCGCCCGCATCGCCGCCGGCATCAAGGCCGCCGGCGCGGTACCCGGCATCCAGATCGCGCACGCGGGCCGCAAGGCCAGCGCGAACCGCCCCTGGGAAGGCGACGACCACATTCCCGACACCGATCCGCGTGCCTGGCAGACGGTGGCGCCGTCGGCCATCGCCTACGGCCCGGGCCTGGCCAAGATGCCGCGTGCCATGACGCTGGCCGACATCGAACAGACCAAGGCCGACTTCGCCACCGCGGCGCGCCGCGCCCGCGATGCCGGTTTCGAATGGCTGGAGCTGCACTTCGCCCATGGCTATCTGGCGCAGAGCTTCTTCTCGGCGCACAGCAATCAGCGTGACGACCAATATGGCGGCAGCTTCGACAACCGCGCGCGCTTCCTGCTCGAGACGCTCGCCGCGGTGCGCGAGGTCTGGCCCGAAAATCTGCCCTTGACCGCACGCTTCGGCGTGATCGAATACGACGGCCGTGACGAAGACACGCTGTCCGAGTCGATCGAACTCACGCGCCGCATGCGCGACGGCGGGCTCGACCTGCTGAGCGTGAGCGTGAACTTCAACATCCCCGACACCAAGATCCCGTGGGGCCCGGCATTCCTCGCGCCGATCGCGCAGCGCGTGCGCCGCGAAGCCGGTCTGCCGGTGGCGTCTGCCTGGGGCATGGATGCCACCGCCGATGCCGAGCGCGTGGTCGCGCAGGAGCAACTGGATCTGGTCATGATCGGCCGCGCCCATCTCGCCAACCCGCACTACACCTACCGCCTGGCGCAAGAGCTCAAGGTCGACCGCCCCGACTGGATCCTGCCGCCGCCTTACGCGCACTGGCTCGAGCGCTACAAGGGTCCGGGCAAGGTCGCTCGCTGAAGTCGGGCGACGCGAGGCCAGGATGACCGCCCCTGTGGACCGGGGTTCGCCACCCGCCCGCATGATCACCTTCGCAGCCCCCCACGCCCGAAGCCGGGACCGCGCATTGCCGGTCCCGGCTTTTTCGCTATAGTGCGCCTCGCCGTTCAGACACTCCTCAAGGACATTTCGTGCTCATCATCCAGGCCGGCAGTGCGCCCGCCGTCATTCGCGATGCCTGCGATGACATCCCCGATTGGTTTCGCCGCGCGCTGGCGCAGGCGCCCTCGCCCGTCTCGCCTGCCGACGTGCGGGTCGTGCGCGTGTTCGAGGGCGACGCACTCCCGCCTCCGGATCCCGCCTGCCCCGCCGTCATCACGGGCTCGTGGGCGATGGTGACCGACCGCCTACCCTGGAGCGAGACCACGGCGCAATGGATACGCGACGCTATGGCGGCGGGCGCGCCGCTGCTCGGCGTGTGCTACGGCCACCAGCTGATGGCGCACGCGCTGGGCGGTGTCGTGGACTACCATCCGCGCGGCCGCGAGCTCGGCTGCCACGACGTGCGTCTGCACGAGGCCGCGCACGCCGACCCGCTGCTGGCGGGTCTGCCGACGCACTTCAAAGCGCATCTCACGCATGAGCAGAGCGTGCTCAGGCTGCCCGAGGGCGCCACGGTGCTGGCCTCGTCCGACCACGATGCGCATCAAATCGTGCGCTATGGCCCGCGCGCCGTATCCACGCAGTTTCATCCCGAGTTCACACCGGATGTGCTGCGCGCCTGCATTGCCCGCCGGGCCGGGCAACTGGCCAGCGAGGGGCTGGACCCGCAGGCCATGATGGATGCCGCGGCCGACACCCCGCATGCCCGCGCGGTGCTGCACCGCTACGTGGCCGCGTTCCAGCCGTTGGCGCCGGCACCTTCTTGCGGCGCTGCACACGCTATCCAAACGCCTTAGACCGGCCTACTTGTTGCGAGGCGCGCGCCTGCGTCAATGCGCCGGTGGGGCGCCCTGCCGAACCCGCCTGTGGAACGCGCCGCTTGGGCAACAGGCACATGTCTTGCTTCCCCCTGCCCGTCGCGGGCGCGCCGGCGTCGGACCGCCGTGTCCCGCCAGGGAGACGCTGATGAGTTCGCTGGGAGAGATTTTCGCGTTGCAGGCGGGCGTGGGCGAGATGATGCTGCGCGGCACCACCATCTATTGGGTGTTGTTCCTGCTGCTACGGATTTCCGGCCGGCGCGACCTGGGCTCATTGGGGACGGCCGACCTGCTGGTCCTGGTGCTGGTGGCGGACGCCGCGGGCAACGCGATGTCGGGCGATTCCGACTCGCTCGGCGACGGCATCATCGTCGTGACCACCATCGTGGGCTGGAGCTTCGTGCTGGACCGGCTCACCTACCGAATTCCCCTCCTGCGCCGGCTGCTCGAGCCGAGCCGGGTTTGCCTGGTACGCGACGGGCGCATCGATGTGGGCGGGCTGCGGCGCGAGCACGTGAGCCGCGGCGAGCTGATGGAGCAGCTACGCCTCAAAGGCATCGCCACCCTCGACATGGTGCATCGCGCCTACATCGAGTCGAACGGCGAATTCAGTGTGATCCGCGCGGACGAAACGAGATCCGGCGCAGCGTCCACGCTGGAAGAAGATTGATATCGGCTTGTCCGACTGCTGCCTCGCCGATCAGCCGCTGCCGACCGTCATCGCTTACCTGGCTACGCGGGCTCGACCGGCTGTCCTGCGCCGGATGCCGACGCCCGCGGCCGGACTAAACCGTCTGCGCCAGCTCGTGCACCAGGCCTGCCTCGAGCTGGCGGGCCACGCGTCCGAGGCCCCGGTTGAGCGGCCATACGATGTCCAGGTCGAGCCCGCCTTCCACGTCGACGGGGATCACGCTCAGCCCGTGCCGCCGCGCATACAGGCCGCTCATGCTGTCCAGGATGGCCACTCCCAGACCGCGTTCGGCAAACGCGCAGGCCGCCGAATACTGATTCACCTCGATCACGGGCAGAAACGGCAGGCGCTCCTGCTCGAACTGCCGTGCCGTGAGCGCGCCTACCTGCAAGTGGCGGCTGAGCGAGATATAAGGCGTGTCCGCCAGATCGGCGAGCGCAAGACGCGGGTGGCGCGCCAACGCATGCCCGGCCGGCATCACGGCCTGCAGGCTCAGGCGCGCCAGCGTGCGCTGGCCCACGTTGGGCAACGCTGCCGAGCCGATCACGATGCCGATATCGATGCGCTGGTCGGCCGCCAGACCGGCCACGCCCAGCGTCATGTCCGTGCGCACGCTCACCCGCACGCCCGGCTCGTGCGCCTGTAGCCAGGCCATCGCACCGGGCAGGATGCTCGCGCCCACGGCAGCCACGGCACCGATATCGAGGCGCGCGTGCGCGCCGCCCCTCATACTGGCCGCCACGCGCTCGGCATTGTCCATGGCCGCGAGCGCATGCACGATCTCCGGCAGCAGCATGCGCGCCTCCGCCGTCAGCGCCAGCCGGCGCTTCTCTCGGCTGAAGAGCGCGAAGCCCAGCTTGTCCTCCAATGCCTTCAACATCGCGCTCGCCGCAGGCTGCGACATACCGGTGGCAGCGGCCGCGAGCGTGACCGATCCGGTCCGTCCCACCGCCTCGAAGAGCGCCATCTCGCGTTTGTTCATTCGACCCTCGCTATTCATACATATAAATGTATGAACTGACTCGATATATATATTTGACCATATCAAGGCGGATATCCGACACTTTGCGCAGATCACAACGACCGGTGCGGCCTCGATGCCGCGCACGCTGACAAAGCGAGGAGACCACGATGAAACAAAAACCTGGTGTTCACACACGCCGCCGGCTCGCCCGACTGCTCGCACCGTTGCTCGGCAGCGCGCTGCTGGGTCTGGGGGCGCCCGCCCTGAGCGACAACACGTCCGCCGGCGGCACGATCCGCATCGTCGTGGGCGCGCCACCCGGGGGGGCGCCGGACACCGTGGCCCGCATCGTGGCTCAGCACATGCAGGTGAACGGCCGCGCCGTGATGGTCGAGAACAAGAACGGCGCCGCGTCCATGATCGCGGCCGCCTATGTGGCCCGCGCACGGCCCGATGGCAACACCCTGCTGCTCGCAAGCCAGACCACCGTTGCCGTCGCGCCCACGCTGCAAAACGTCACGACCTTCGACCCGCTCAAGGACTTCACGGGGGTGGCGCTGGTCGGCAGCGCACCCCAGGTGCTGTTGGCGGGCCCGAAGCTGCGCGCCAATTCCGTGCAGGAGCTGATCGCGCAGGCCAAGGCAGCGCCGGGCCAGATCGATTTCTGCTCCGGCGGCATCGGCACCTCTCCGTATATGGCGGCCGTGCTGTTCGCGCAGACGGCGGGCATCGAGCTGCACAGCATCCCGTTCGCCGGCGAGCAGGCCTGCATCACCGAGATGCTGGCGGAGCGGCTGCCTTTCATGTTCGCCAATGCCTCGACGGCTCTGCCCTATATGAAGGATCAGCGCCTGCGCGCCCTGGCCGTTACCAGCAAAGAGCGCGTCGCCTTCGCGCCGCAACTGCCCACGACGGCCGAAGCGGGCCTGAAGGATTACGAGGTCGCGACCTGGCTGGGCCTGCTCGCGCCGGCCGCCACGCCGCCCGATGTCGTCAACGCGCTGAACGCCGAAGTACGCCGCGTGCTGCGCCTGCCCGATGTGCGCGAAAAACTCGAAGCCCAGGGCTATGCGCTCTCGGACGACAGCCCGGCCGCCTTCACCCGCTACTACCAGGCCGATCGCGAGAAATGGGTGCGGCTGATCCAGACCGCCGGGATCAAGCAGAACCCATGAGCGACGCCACACCTTGCCCGAGCATTCCATGAGCCGTCATTTGCCTGCCTCTTCCAATGACCCACGCATCGTGCTGGGTGTGCGTCACAGCCCGGTCGCGGGCACGATCCCTCGGGGGACATGTGATTGCCATGTGCACATCTTCGGCCCCTTCGACCGCTATCCGCTGGCCGAGAACCGCGTCTTCATGCCGGGGCTTGCCTCGACCGATGATCTGCTCGCGCTGCACGCGGCGCTTGGCGTGGATCGCGCGGTGGTGGTGCAGGCCAGCCCGCAAGGTACCGATAATCGCTGCATGACGGATGCGCTTGCCACGCTGAATGCCGCCGGCCATGCCTCGCGCGGCGTCGCGGTGCTGGCGCCCGACATCTCGCGCGCTGACCTCCATGCATTGCACGCGGCAGGCGTGCGGGGGGCGCGCGTCAACCTGCAGTCCTTCGGCCAGCAAGACCCCGCCATCGCGCGCGCCGAACTCAGGCGCACCGCTGAACAGGTGGCCGAGCTCGGTTGGCATGTGCAGATCTACACCACGCTGCCGGTCGTCAGTGCGCTCGCGTCCGCCCTGCGCGACTGCCCCGTGCCCGTCGTGATCGATCACTTCGCGCTGGCAAGCGCCGTGGCCGGCACCGGTCAGTCCGGCTTCGATGCGCTGCTCGAGACTGTGGCCGCGGGCAATGTGTACGTGAAACTCTCGGCGCCCTATCGCCTCACGGAGTGGCAGGACGGCCGCCCGCCGGTCGAAGCACGCGAGATCGCGCGCGCCCTTATCGATACGCGGCTGGACCGCATGCTGTGGGGCACCGACTGGCCGCATTCCGGCGCCTGGCCCGGCGTGCCACGCACGCGTGACGAGAGCGAGCCGCTGCATCCCATCGACGACGGCGAGCAACTCTCGGCTTTCTGCGCCTGGGTGAGCGAGCCTGAAAAGCAGGCGATCCTGGTCGACAATGCTGCGCGTCTGTACGACTTCTAGCAGTCTCGCCTTGCGTTGCAGCAAGGCCACATTTGGTCACAGAAACTGCGAGCGCGCGTGACGTAACGCGGGGCGAGGCGATAACCTGAGGCAAACGCGCCCACGGGCGCGCCGATTCAACGCTTGCAGGCTGTATTCATGAGTATCACGCCGGCGCCTCCGCACCCGGCCAACGAAGCGGAACGCCAAGCCTGCCTCGATCTGTTCGACCTCGACGGCGAACATGATGAAGTGCTCTCCGAGATCGTTGCGCTCGCCGCGCGCATGTTCGATGCGCCCGTCGCCCTGCTCTCCATCATCGACCACCAACGCCAGTGGTTCAAGGCGCGGGTCGGCACCACAGTCGCGGAAACGCCGCGTGACGATGCGTTCGGTGCCCACACCATCGCCGGCGACGGCGTGCTCGAGGTGTGCGACGCCCGGACCGATCCCCGCTTCGCCCGCACCGCCTCCGTCACCGGCGAGCTGCAGGCCTGCTACTACGCGGGCGCGCCCATCATCACCAAAGACGGTTTCGCGCTGGGCACCTTGTGCGTGATCGACCGCGTCGCGCGGCCGCCGATGTCCGTGCGCGACCGCGACATGCTGGCGCACTTCGCGCGTCTGGCGCTCGCGCGTTTGATGACGATCCGCCACACCCGCTATATCGACGAACCCACGGGGCTTTTCAATCGCCTGCGGCTGGAGCAGGACGTCGCGCTGTTGCTCGCCGAAGGTCGGCCGCTCGAGGTCGTCACGGCCGACCTGCTGCCCATCGATCTGGCCAATGCGTTCATCCGCACCCTCGGCTATCCCTTCTTCAATCAGTTGATGGCAGACGTACGCGATCGCATGCGCGCCGCCGTGCCCGCCGATTGTGTGCTTTACAAGATCAGCCCCACGCGCTTTTCGTTTCTGGTGGTCGAGGGCGGCGGGGTGGATGTCCAGCGCGTGGCGGCCGATCTGCAGCAGGCTTTTCACGCTCCGATTGTTTGCAATGCGATCCCCGTGCGCACGGGGCTGGGCCTGGGCGTGCTGCCCCTGGCGCCGGGCATCGATTACGGCGACTGGATCCGCCTCGCGGTCAGCGCCGCGGAAGACGCGCGCCAGCACAACCTGGGGCTCGCCTATTTCCGCCCCGAGGTGGACCAGGCGCAACAACGCGCACAGGCGCTCCTGGCCGCGCTCTCGGCCGAGGTGTCCGACTGCGCCAATTTCTCGCTCGCATTCCAGCCCAAGCTCACGCTGGATACCGGCCGCTGCGAATCCGTCGAGGCCTTGCTGCGCTGGAACCATCCCGAGCTGGGCTGCGTCAGCCCGTCCGAATTCCTGCCATTGGCCGAGAACACGGCCTTGATGAGCGACATCACGCGCTGGGTGCTGCGCGCCGCGGTCACACAGCTGGCCACGTGGCGCGAAACCGGCGTCCCGCTCAACCTGGCCGTCAACATCTCCGCGCGTGACCTCGAAGACACCACGCTGGTCGCGGACATCATGGGGCTGCTGCACGAAGCGGATGTGGAGCCACAACGCCTCGAACTGGAGTTCACCGAAAGCGCGTGGATCCAGGACGAGCGCGCCGCGCTGCGCACGGTGCAACACGCGCAGGGCGCGGGCCTTTCAGTGGCGATCGACGACTTCGGCACCGGCTACAGCAACTGGACCTACCTGCTGCGCTTCCCGGCCACCTCGGTCAAGGTGGACCGCACGCTGATCGAGGACGTGGAGAACTCCGAGACGCATCGCACCGTCGTGCGCACTATCGTGCAGATGGCGCAACGCCTGGGCTATCGCGTGGTGGGCGAAGGCGTCGAGTCTCTCGCGCAGCGCGACTTCCTGCGCGATTGCGGCTGCAACGAGGCGCAAGGCTTCCTGTTCGCGCACCCGATGAGCGCCAGCGCTCTCGAAACGTGGCTCGAGACCGGCACCGCCTGACGGGGGTAGGTATCATGGCCACCATGAAAACGCTGACTGAACTGATCAACACCGACGATCCCGCCCTGCCCCTGGTCCAGCAATGGGCGGCCGACGCCACCGTTTCCTGCGAGTTCCTGCCCGCCGGGCCGCAGGCCGACGAAGTGCTGCTGGGCCTGCAGGTCAGTACGCGTTCGCCGCTGGGCGCGATCGCGCACGGCACCGGCGGACTGCTGATCGACCACGGCTGGCTGCGCGTGCTCGGCTCGGGCCACCCGCGTCTGCCCCGTGATCTGCTGCGCTGGAATCATGGCCGGGCCAACGGCTTTTTGCTGGTGGCCGATGATGCCGCCGGCGGTTTCTTCGCGCTCGATGGCGGCGCGTTCGGCGGCGAGCCGGGCTCGCTGCACTATTGCGCGCCCGACACGCTCACCTGGGAAAGCCTCGACGTGGGCTACACCGATTTCCTGCAATGGTCCCTCAGCGGACGACTCGCCGACTTCTACGCCGACCTGCGCTGGACGGGCTGGGAAGCGGATGTGGCGGCGCTCGGCCCGGATGAGGCGTTTTCCTTCTATCCGTTCCTCTGGTCCGCCGAAGGATCGGCCGCCAACAGCTCCCGGCGCGCGGTGCCCGTGGAGGAGCTCTACGGCGCGAACGTGGAACAGCAAGCGTCGTGATCGTGGGCTGCCCGCTACCGCGCGGGAGTCGCAGCCGGCGCATCTAGCGGTTGCGGCTTCAGCGGTGATCGCGTGCTCGATGCGACGGGTGGCGGCCTCTGTGTGCGGGCCACGTGCTCGACGCGAGGGGGCGCCCTCCATGTGCGCTGCCTATGGCGGCTGATGCCGCAGCGCGGCCCGGGTCGCCTGCGACGCTGCTACAGTGCAGTCAAAGGCCGTCCGACCGCGGCGGCCCGCCTCCTGGAGATGCCGTGCCCGCCCTGCCCCTGATCCGCATGCTGTTGATGTCCTTCGCGCTGGGCGCGGTCAGCCACTCGGCGGTGGCCGCGTCCGGCGGTGATCCCGCCGCCTTGCTCGCCGCGGCCCAGGCCGGCGACACCGCCCGCATCCGCGCCTTGCTCGAGGGCGGCACACCGGCCGATCCGCGCGACGGCGGCGGCAACACCCCGCTGTTGCTGGCCACCGCACAAGGGCATACCGACGCCGCGCTCGCGCTGATCGCCGCCGGCGCCGACGTCAATCTGAAGAACGGCATGCAGGACAGCGCCTATCTGCTCGCGGGCGCCCGCGGCGAACTCGCCATCCTGCGCGCCACGCTGGATCACGGTGCCGACCTCAAGAGCACCAACCGCTATGGCGGCACCGCGCTGATCCCGGCCTGCGAACGCGGCCACGTCGACACGGTACGTGTGCTGCTCGAGGCTGGCGTCGATCCCGATCACGTCAATCGCCTGGGCTGGACCGGCCTGCTCGAAGCCGTGCTGCTGAGCGACGGCGGCCCCGCCCACCAAGCCATCATCAAGCTGCTGATCGCGCACGGCGCCGACGTGAACCTGCCCGATGGCGACGGCGTGACGGCGTTGGCCCATGCCCGCCAACGTGGCCAGGAAGCCAGCGCCGCGCTCCTGCTCGCCGCCGGCGCGCGCTGAGCCACCCTTGCCCGCGGTACGCCCTGCCGCGAGCTTGCTCAACCGAGAGATGCTGCCTGGCGCACGGCAGGCAGTTGGCTCAACAGCTCAGGGAGCCACTGTTGCGTGGTTTCCCAGACGACACCGAGGTCCGTATCGAAGTAGCCGTGTGCCATGCGATTTCGCATATTGCGCATACTGCGCCACGGGACTTCAGGATGTTGGGTAGCGAACTCGGCGTTGATCCATGACCTTTGTCGCCGCTTCACCAATGATGAGCAGACTCATGATGACGGCCTGCTGCGTACGTCGGTCGTCGAGAAACCGCTGCTTGTCCCAGCCATCCACAAAGCCGCGGGCCTCCGTCGCGGCCTGCTGGATATGATCCAGGTAGTCGAGCAGGCGGTATCCGCTCATACGGGCTGCGCCTCGGCCAGCACTTCAGCCCTGAATTTGACCGGCAAATCCCCGGGAGTCAGGAGATCGACATCGACACCCAGCAGGGTGCGCAATTCATCCTGCAAATCCCCCAGGTCGAGCAGCGTCGCGCCAGGCAGTGCGTCGACCAGCAGGTCGAGATCGCTCCCCTCTTGATCCGTGCCATGCAGCACCGATCCAAAAACACGCGGATTGGCCGTGCGAAAACGCGCCACCACTTCGCGTACCTTGCCGCGCTTCATTTCCAGCACTTGTGACGGTCGCATAGTGATGCCCCGGATCAGACCCACTGACATGGTATGCAATCGGCGTTGGGCTATCAACCCACGCCGACTTGGGGGGTGTCCCTGGGAAGCGAGGGCGCGCCGCCAGGCTGCGGGACGTGTCGCTGGATCAAAGCGGCCTCTAACGCTACTCGGGCCCTCTCGTCGGCTCACTGCCCCTGCTGCGTCGGCATCACCACCACCTGCTGCAGGTTGACGCGCTTGGGCAGGCCGGCCAGGAAGGTCACGACCTCGGCCACGTCCTCGGGGTGCAGGAACTCGATCTGCGATTCGGCCGCGGCCAGCCAGTCCTTGGTGCCCTGGAACGTGACGTGGCTCTGCAGCTCGGTGGCGACGATGCCGGGCTCGATCATGGCGACACGAATGTTCTTCGGACCCAGCTCGATGCGCAGGTGGCGCGACAGGTGGCTCACGTAGGCCTTGGTGGCGCTGTAGGTCGCGAAATACGGAAACAGCGCCTGGGCGCAAATCGATGAGGTGTTGATCAGATCGGCCGGCCCGCCTTCGGCCGCGGCCCGGGCCAGTTGCGGCACGAAGGCGTGGATCACCCGCATCACGCCGGTAACGTTGAGGTCGATCTGCTGCTCCCACTCCGCGAGTTTGCGCTCTTCGATCGCGCCGGGCAGCATCACCCCTGCGTTGTTGAAGACGAGGTCAGCGCGGCCCCACGCCTGTGCCACGGCGAGGGCGGCCGCGTCCACCGAGGCCTGGTCCGTGACGTCGGTGGACAGCGCCATCGCCTCGCCATCCGCTGCACGGATCTGCGCGACCGCTGCCTCCAGCCGGTCGGTGCGGCGCGCCAGCAGAGCCACCCGCGCGCCGCGCGCCGCCAGCGCCTGCGCGCTCGCCAGGCCGATCCCGCTGGAGGCGCCTACCACCACGGCCACACGGCCGGCCAGATTCTGTTCTTGCGATTGCTGTTGCTGCGTCATGTCGTGCTCCTGTTCGAAGGCCGAAGCTCGGATGAACTTCGAAGGAGCGAACTTTACGCAGGCTGAATCCAATCCAGTAGTTGGCACTATGATGTTTCATTCTCAACTTTAAGTTGCCACAAGACATGAATGAACTGCGCGCAATCGAGATCTTCGTCAGGGTGTCGGAGCTCGGCAGTTTCAATCAGGTCGCCCAGGCGCTGGGCCTGAGCGCGCAAGCCGTCAGCAAGAGCGTGCGCCAGCTCGAACAGCATCTGGGCATGCGGCTGTTCCATCGCACCACCCGCAGCAACACGCTCACCGAAGACGGCCAGCGCTTTCTCGATTCGGTGCGGCCGCGCCTGGATGCCCTGCAGCGCGTGCTGAGCGGCGCGCGCCAGGCCAGTGGCGAAGAGCACGGGCTCATCCGCATCAGCGCCGCCACGCCGGTCGGGCGGCGCATCCTGCTCCCACTGTTGCAGAAGTTTCGCGAGCGCTATCCGCGCATCGAGGTGGATCTGGTGCTGGACGAGAAATTTTCGGATCAGGTGATCGACCGCATCGATGTGGGCTTTCGCGCGGGGGGGCCGCCCGAAGCGCAGGTGATAACGCGACGGTTATTTCCGATCCAGGACGTCACGTGCGCCCCGCCCGCCTATCTGCGGGAAGCCGGCCTCCCCGCCGACCTCGAGGCGCTCGCCGCGCACCGCTGCACCGGCTACCGCAGCCCGAGTACGGGGCGCGTACTGCCTTGGGAATTCAAGATCGACGGCATGACGGTGCAGCGCACGATGGCGCCGGTCTTCAGCGCCAACGAACCCGAGACCGAGATGGAGGCGGTGCTGGCGGGCTTCGGCATCGGCCAGATCGACAGCATCAACGCCGCCCCGCGCCTGCGCGCCGGCGAGCTCATCCCGCTGTTCACCGACTGGGTGAGCGACCGCCGCGGGCTCTACCTTTGGTACGCCAACCGCAGCAACATGCCGCGCCGCGTCCGCCTCTTCATCGACTTCGCACTCGAACGCCTGCTCGACAGCACCGAGCACACGCTGTCGGCGCAGGAGCTGCAGACGCTGGCCCGCAAGGGATTGGCCGCACTGCGGCGCGGGGCGCGGCCCACATGAAATGAGGCCGCAGGGTGTCAGACCGCCTTCGCGGCCGAATGTCCGGCCGCGCCGCCGCCAGCATCATCGGTGGCAGCGCCCTGCGCCGCGATCCACTCCCGAAACTGCGCGAGCGGCGGGTAGTTGGCGCGATCTTCGCGGTACACCAGGTAGTAGCCCAAGGGATCGGGCATCTCGCCCGCCATCGCGATCTCGACCGTGCCCGCGCGCAGCTCGTCTTCGATAAAGGCCCGCGGCACCAGGCCGATGCCGATGCCCGCGACGACGGCCTGGATAAGATGGGAGGTGAGCTCGAAGTCGGGCCCGGAGCGCAGACGGTTGGCCGCGATACCGCGCGCGGCGAACCAGCGGGCCCAGTTCTCGGGGCGGGCCTTCACGCGCAGCAGCAGATGCCGCGCCAGGTCGCGCGGCTCGTCCAGGGCCGCGCCGGCGCGCAAGGCCGGACTGATGATGGGCACGAGGCGTTCTTCCATCAGCAAATGCGCACGGCAGCCGGGCCAGAGCCCGTCGCCCACCGCGATGTAGGCGTCCATGCCCGAACGCTCCAGATCGATCTGGCCGACCTTGGAGTGAATGTGCACCTGGACCTGACCGTGGCGCGTGTAGAAATCGCTCAACCGCGGCAACAGCCACTTGGTGCCGAAGATGGGCAATACCGCCAGATGCAGCGCGCCCGCGCCGTGGCGAAACGCGATCGCCTGCAGCGTGGCGTTGCGGATGCCGGCCAGCTGATGCGCGAGCTCGCGCTGATACATGGCGCCCACCTCGGTCAGCTCGATGCGGCGGCCGGTGCGGATGAAGAGCTCCACGTCGATCAGCGCCTCGAGCGCCTGCACCTGCTTGCTGATGGCGCTCTGCGTGGTCGACAGCTCCTGGGCCGCACGGGTGAAACTCTGATGACGCGCGGCGGCCTCGAACGCCAGCAGCAATGACATCGAAGGGGTGAGCTTGCGCGGATTCATTCCATTTACTCTTGAAAATACCGAAAAAGACTCGTTTGCCGCACATCGCGCGACGCCGCAGAATAACGTACATCAAGGCCCTGATGCATCATTGGTCGCCGAATAGCGTGCGGCCCATATTCTGCGGATTCGTGCAGACGATGCGGGCCTACCCTTGCGGGGCGCGCGGCGCCCCGCCCTCTGGAGCAGCAGCATGGATCTCGGAATCAAAGACAAGGTAGCCCTGGTATTGGGCGCGGGCGGCGGACTGGGCAGCGCCATCGCCACGGCACTGGCGGCCGAAGGCGCGAGGATCGCCGTCGCCGACATCGACCCGGAAGCGGCGGCGCGCACGGCGCAGGCAGTTCAGGCGGCGGGCGGCAAGGCGCTCGCACTGCCCTGGGACCTCGCGGACCTGGGCGCCATCGACGGGCACATCGGCCGCATCGAAGCCGAGCTCGGCCCGGTCGATATCCTGGTCAACAACACGGGCGGCCCGCCGCCCACCCCGGCCTCGGGCCAGCCCGCCGACACTTGGCGCAAGTTCTTCGACAGCATGGTGCTGCCGGTCTACGCCATCACCGACCGTGTATTGCCCGGCATGCGCGAGCGCGGCTGGGGCCGCATCATCACGAGCACCTCGTCGGGCGTGATCGCGCCGATCCCGAACCTCGGCATTTCGAACTCGCTGCGTCTTGCCATCGTGGGCTGGTCCAAGACCCTGGCACGCGAAGTCGGCAAGGATGGTGTGACCGTCAACATCGTGCTGCCGGGCCGCATCGCCACCGACCGCATCCAGTTTCTCGACGAAGCCCGCGCCAAGCGTGAGAACCGCAGCGTGGAATCGGTCTCGGCCGAGAGCACGGCCAGCATTCCGGTGGGCCGCTACGGCAAGCCGGAAGAATATGGCAGCGTGGTCGCTTTCCTTGCCAGCCAGCAGGCCAGCTATCTGACCGGTTCGACCCTGCGCGTGGATGGCGGTTTCATCCAGAGCATCTGATCCCCGGGGTCCGGCGCCGACACATCACCCCGGCCGGACCCGCCATTGCGCCGCCACGGCGCACCCCCTACCCTGAATCTTGATGCCGGCGCGACCCGGCATCATCACCCGCCAGCGAGGAACTCGACATGCCTCTCACCGCCGACGCCAAGGGCGTCTATCCCATCGCACCCACGCCGTTCTTCGACGACGGCCGCATCGACACCGCGTCGATCGACCGCATGATGGACTTCTATCACGCCTGCGGCTCCACCGGTCTCACGGTGCTGGGCCAGCTCGGCGAAGCACAAAAGCTCGAGCACGCCGAATCGCTTTCAGTTGCCAGCCAGGTGATCGGTCGTGCCGGCGAGCTGCCCGTGATCGTGGGTGTGTCGGCGCCGGGCTTCGCGGCCATGCGCTCCCTCACCCATGAAGTGATGGCGCGCGGCGCCGCCGGCGTGATGATCGCCCCGCCCAACACCCTGCGCACCGACGATCAGATCGTCAACTACTATCGCCAGGCCGTCGAGGCCATCGGCGCCGACGTGCCTTTCGTGCTGCAGGATTATCCGCTCACGTTCTCGGTGCAGATGAGCCCGGCCGTCATCAAGCGTATCGTCGACGAGCTGCCGTCGTGCGTGATGCTCAAGCATGAAGATTGGCCGGGCCTCGAGAAGATCTCCACGCTGCGCGGCTTCGAGCGCGACGGCAAGATGCGCCACATCTCGATCCTGTGCGGCAACAACGGCCTGTTCCTGGACTACGAAATGGAGCGCGGGGCCGACGGCGCCAACACCGGCTATTGCTTCCCCGACATGCTGTGCGACGTCGTACGGCTGAATGCCGAAGGCGACCGCGAGGCCGCGCACGATCTGTTCGACGCGCACCTGCCGCTGCTGCGCTACGAACAACAGCCGGGCGTGGGCCTGGCGGTACGCAAATACGTGCTGATGCGCCGCGGCATCCTGAGCTCGGCGGCGCAGCGCAAGCCGGCCAGCCCGATGTCGGCGCAGGCCCGCGAAGAGGTGGATCACTTGCTGGCCCGCCTGGGCAAGAAAGACCCGCGCGCGGCCAATCTGCTCAAGTAGGCGGCTGCGCGCGTTGCGCCGCCTCGGCGGCGCGCACGCGAACAAAGGCCCGCGCGGCGTCACGCCGCGTGGGCCTTCTTTTTGCCTCAATCAGACCTGCGTGGTACTGCGCGCCTGCAACTTCAGCCCGGCCAGCATCAGGCTCAGGCTCAGCAGCACCGCCAGCGTGGCCATCGCCATGCCGTTGCCCACCGAGCCCTGCTCGAACTGGCGCCACACGTAGATCGACACCGTCTGCAAGCCCGCCGGTGCGAGCAGCAGCGAGGTGACGAGCTCGCGCGAGGCCACCGCGAACACCATCATCATGGCGGCCACGACGCTGGGCGCCGTGAGCGGCAGCGTCACGTGCCAGAGCGCACGCAGCACGCCGGCGCCGTGCACCCGCGCGCTGGCCTCGAGCGTGGGCCCGAGCTGCGCCAATGCCGCCGAGGCATAACGCATCGGATACGGCAACAACAGGCAGCTGTAGGAGCACAACAGGATGAACCAGCTGCCGTACGGCGTGGCCGGCCAGAAGGGTTGGTTCCAGGCCAGGATCAGCCCCACCCCCACGACCACGCCGGGCAAGGCCGCCGGCAGCAAGGCCAACCCGTCGATGACGGCGGCGCCGCGCACGTGGCGCCCCGCCACCAGCCAAGCCGCCAGAAAGCCCATCGTGCCGGTCAACAGCGCAGCGCCGGCCGCCAACGCCAGGCTGGTGCCCAGCGCCTCATAGGCCTGCGCATCGCTGCCGAACAGGCTGGCGAAGTTGGCCAGGGTGAAGTTACTCAGCGCCAGGCCACCCGAGAGCGTGCGTTGCAGCGCGCTGGTCGCCATCGCCGCCAAGGGCGCGACCGCGGCCGCCCCGGCCACCACCGCGAACAGCGCCAGTACCGGCCAGCGCCACACTCCGAGTTCGGCGTGCGCGAGCGGCACCGGTTTGCCGTTGGTCGTGTCGAAGTTGCGGCCCGCCAGCACGGCACGCTGCACGGTGAACGCGGTGAGTGCGAGCGCCACCAGCACGAGCGACAGCAGTGCCGCGCCGGAAAGGTCGATGGGCCAGTCGGCCAGGCGCCGTTCGATCGCGGTGGTGAGCACCGACACGCCGGCCTGCGCGCCCAGCGCCGCCGGCACCCCGTACTCTTCGATGGCCAGGGTGAACGCAAGCAACAGACTCGCCGCGATCGCGGGCAAGGCCAGCGGCAGGGTCACGCGCAGGAAGGCCGTGCGCGCACTGGCCCCGCACACCCGGGCCACCTGTGCCAGCCGCGCCCCCGTGGCCGCCATGCTGCGCGATACCGCGAAGTACACCACCGGGAACGTGCTCAACCCCATGATGAGGATGACACCGCCGCGCGAGTGCAGCACCGCACCCAGATCCACGCCCGTGAGCTGCGCGAGGTAGCCGCGCGGCTGCAGGGCCATGGTCCAGGACAGCGCCGCGATGTACGGCGGCAACAGGAACGGCAAGAGGAACATCAGGTCCCAGAAGCGCGCGCCGGGCAGGCGGCACAGGCCGCGCAGCGTGCCCAGCGGCAGCCCGATCGCGGCGGCCACCGCGGCCACGCCCAGGCCGAGCCCGAGCGTCTGGCCCAGCAGATCGAACAGCGCCGGGTCACCCAGGGCCTGGCCCCACGCGCCGAACGGCTCGCGCAGCGATCCCTCGCCGAGATACGGAAATACCGCCTGCAGTCCCACGAAGCCGATCGGCAGCGCGACGAGCACGACCAGGGCGGCTGCCACGGCAGCCGCCAACAGAGAAACGCTTTTCATGGCGTTTGCGCGGGCGCGCTCAGTGCTGGCCGAACAACTTGGCGAAGCGCGCCAAAGCCTGCTCGCGGCCCCCTTGCGCCGTGCCGCTATCGGCTTCGAGCACCTTGAGGTCGCGCATGTGCGGACGGCGGGCGGCCACGTCTTCGCGCGCGGGGATCAGCCACGCGTTCGCCACGGCCGACTGGCCAGCCTCGGACAGCACGTAGTCGATGAAGGCGCGCGCCTGGTCGGGCGAACGCGTCGACTTCAGGATCATCATCGGCCGCGGTGCGATCACGGTGCCGCTTTGCGGGAAGATGACCTGGATGCTCTCGCCCTTCTGGATGCTCGTGTAGGCCACGTAATCGACGCCGCCGAAAACGGCCGCGCGCGCGCCTTGCAGCACGGGCGTGAGAGCCTGTGCGTTGGGGCCCGACACGGTCATGCCGTTGTCGCGCAGTTGCTCGAGCAGCTTCCAGGCGCCCTCGCCCTGCGCGTTCTGCAGGCCGAGCAGCAGATCGATCGTGGCGCCGGAGAGCGCCGGATCGGGCATGGTCACCTGTTGTTTGTAGGCGGGCTTGGCCAGATCGGCCCAGTCGGTGGGTGCGGGCGTACCGGTGGCGCCGTTCCAGACGATACCCAGCGCCGACACGCCCTGCGCCACATAGGTGGCGGTACGCAGGCGCTCCGGCACATGGGCCGCGTTGGCACTCTCGTGCGGCAGCAGGAGGCCACGCTTGTCCATGTCGAGCGCGGTGTCCCACGAAGCGGAGATCAGCACGTCGGCACGCGGGTTGGCGGCCTCGGCCTCGAGGCGGGCCATCACCTTGCCGGTGGTGGCCTGGAAGACGTCGACGCGCACGCCGGTCTGTGTGGTATAGCCCTCGGCGAGCTGCTTGATCAGGGTACCGGGACCGGCGGTGTACACCGTCAGGGCCCGGGCGGGGGTATCCGCGTGGCTTGCGCCTGCGGCGCCGAGGGAAAGTGCCATAAGAAGACGAATCATCGTCCGGGAGGAAAAAGGGGCGACCATTTTATGAACAATCCTTTAAGTATTTATGACAGCCGTCACACGCCCTGCCTCCATGCGCGCCACCTGGTGGGCCAGCGCATAGGCTTCGTCGTGGTCATGGGTCACATAGACGGCGGTCGTGCCGAGCCTGCGCAAGAGCGCACCGATTTCGGTGCACAGCGATTCGCGCAGGTCGCGGTCGAGATTGGAGAGCGGTTCGTCGAAGAGCAGCAGCGAGGGCTGGGCCACGATCGCGCGCGCCAGCGCCACGCGTTGTTGCTGCCCGCCCGACAGCTGGGCGGGCCGGCGCACGCCCATGCCGGCCAGGCCGACGAGCGCCAGCGCGTCCGCCACGCGGGCTTCGCGTTCGCCGCGCGGCACGCGCCGCATGGCGAGCGGAAAGGCCACGTTCTGCGCCACGCTCATGTGTGGCCAGAGCGCGTAGTCCTGGAACACCATGCCCAGGTCGCGCCCTTCCGGCGCCACGAAGGCGCCGGGTGCGCACACCGTGCGCGCGCCGAAAGTGATCGCGCCGGTGTCAGGCCGCAGCAGGCCCGCGAGCGCCTTGAGCAAGGTGCTCTTGCCGCAGCCCGAAGGCCCCAGCAATGCGAGCACCGTGCCGGCCGGCACCTCGAGATCCACACCGGCCAGCACCGTGTGCCCGTGGTAGGCGTGGCGTACGCCACGCACCACCACGTCGGCGCCGCTCTTGCGGGTGGGCGCCGCCACCATCAGAAGCGATGGCGCATGCCGACGGCCACGCCGAGCTGGTTGCTGCCCGGCTCGACGTTCACGCCGTAGCGGCCGCCGATGACGCTGACCGACGAGCCGTTGTCGTTGAGCGCATACGAGCCCAGCGCGTAAAGCGTGGTGCGCTTGGACAGGTCGTATTCGCTACCCAGCACCAGCAGCGTCGGCTTCTGATCGCCGCCCGCGCCCTGGACCGCCGGGCATACCGAGACGTTCATGTTGTCGCAGGTGGTGCCATCCATGTGATAGACCGCCGCCGACAGGCGCGTGGCCGGCGTGGCCTGCCAGGCCGCGCCTACCCAGTACAGACGGCTGGTGTAGTCGCGCTGCGTGAGTTTCTGCTCGAGCCAGCGGTAGCCGCCATACAGCTTCACGCCGTCGAAATCGTAGGCCAGCGCGGCGAGCACGCGGTCTTCGCGGTTGTCGCTGTTGGCCGGCGCACGGGGCGCATCGGCACGCTTGGAGTGATACAGCACGGCGGCATCCCAGCCGCCGCTCTGATAGCGCAGCCCGCCGCCGATCATGCGGCCGGTCTTGCTGTCAGCCCAGTTCTGCTCGTTGTTCCAGCCAAAGCTGTAGTACGCGCCCACCGACACGGGGCCGAACTTGTTGGTGTACTTGATCGAGTTGTCCATGCGGTCGGAGAACGCCGGATCGATACGCTTGCCGCCGTAGTTGGCGTTTTCGAACGGATTGAACTTGCTCATCCAGTCGATCATCAGCGTGTTGTGCCGGCCCAGCGTGAGCGTGCCCAGGCTGCGGTCCGACAGGCCCACATACGCCTGACGGCCGAACAGGCGGCCACCCTGCAAGGTGTTGCCGTTACCGACATCGAAGCCGGATTCCAGCGCGAACACGGCCTTCAGGCCATCGCCCAGGTCTTCGGTGCCGCGCAGGCCCCAACGCGAGCCATTCATGTTGCCCGACGACATGCCCGTCTTGCTACGGCCGTTGGGTCCGTTGGTGAGGGTCTGGACGCCCACATCGATCAGGCCGTAGAGCTGAACGGTGCTGGTGGACGGGGCTGCGTACACGGCGCAGGCCGGCAGCAGGAGAGCGGGCAGGCAAGCGCGTGCCGCCGCGGTGCGGATCAAGGTTTTCACAGGTTGTGTCCTCTTTGGGATTCAATCGGAGCGCACAGTCTAGGGAGCGACTGCTACAACCGCGTGACGGCGGCGCCCAAAATCGAATGCGTCGAGAACCTGTGTCTGTGTAAGGCAGCGATGCGCCATGTTTGCGCACGCAACCATTCTGGCCCGCCCACCGAAGCGGAACTCGCCCACGCCCGTCGGGGCCTGGGTGGTGCCCGGTGCATCACCCCGCGCGAACGTCGGTGATTGCGTTCAGTGCTGCGGAACGGTCCGGCGCACGCGCCGGCGTGGGGTCAGCGCGCGGGCTCGCCGCGGCTGAACACGAGGTAGCCGGCGATCGCGATCATGGTCGCGCCCAGCACCCCTTCCTGCGCCCGCAGAAACCACGGGTTGCGCGTGAGCCAGCCCCGAATGCGCGACGCACCATAGGCAAAGCCCGCGCCGGTGGCCAGGCCCATGCACTTGGAGAACACCGCGAGGGCCAACATCTGCAGCCACACCGGCCCCTGCGCGGGGTCGGTGAACTGCGGCAGGAATGCGATGAGGAAAATGAAGACCTTGGGATTGAGCAGGTTGGTCATGAAGCCCTGCACGTAGGCATCGCGCCCCTCGCCGCGTGCGTTGCTGGCGGCCAGCGTACCGCCGCGGCGGCTGCGCAGCAGCGCTTTCACGCCCAGGTACACCAGGTAGCACGCGCCCGCCAGCTTCACGGCCATGAAGAGTTCCGGCGACTGCTTGAACACCGCGGCCAGGCCCAGCACGACCAGCGGGATCTGCACGATACCGGCGGAAAACGAGCCCAGCACGCTGAACCACGCCGTGCGAAATCCCTGCGTCATCCCGCGCGTCAGCGTGAGCGCCATGTCCGGCCCCGGGGTGAGCTTGAGTGCCATGTCGGCGGCGAGGAACAACAGGAAGAGTTGCAGCGAGGGCATGAGGAGCGGCCGGAAGTCGAGCCCGGCATTATGCCCCGGTCGTGGCACCCGATCCTGACAGCCAGCTTGCTGATGATATGTTATTACATTACACTCGCAGCCCTTCGGCACGGGTCATTCCGTCCCAGCACCTCGACCCGTCCCGCTCGCCCTGCGCGGCGCCGGCACCCTGCTCTGGTTGGCCTGCGTGCGCCGCATTCTGTTCATCTTGCCTTTCCGGCCTTTCGCTGCACCCTGTATGACCGGTATTCCAATTTCCGCCCCGCCCTCTCCCGCCTCCACCCGGCTGCTTTCGATCGATGCCCTGCGCGGCCTGGTCATGCTTATCATGCTGCTCGACCACGTTCGCGAAACCATCTATCTGCACGCGCAGGTGGGCGATCCGATGAACGTGACCGACACGCCGCCCGAGCTCTTCTTCTCGCGCCTGATCGCGCATATCTGCGCGCCGGTGTTCGTGTTTCTCACGGGCCTGTCGGCATGGCTATACGGCCAGAAGGCCGGCAGCCTGCAGGCCACCAGCGCCTTCCTGGCCAAACGCGGGCTGTTTCTCGTGGCGCTGGAATTCACGCTCATCAACTTCGCGTGGACCTTCCAGTTTCCGCCCCAGGTGATCTATCTGCAGGTGATCTGGGCGATCGGCCTGTCGATGCTGGCACTCGCACTGCTCGTGCACCTGCCGCGCCTGTGGCTCATCATCGTGGGCGTGGCGCTGGTCGCGGGTCATAACCTGCTCGATGCCATCCATGTGGCGCCCGGCGAGCCCGGCTTTGTCATCTGGGCCATCCTGCATGATCGCGGCTGGCTGGAGGTGAGCGCGACGCTGCGCCTGCGCACCTCCTACCCCGTGCTGCCGTGGATCGGCGTGATCGCGCTGGGTTACGCCTGCGGGCCGTGGTTCCGCCGCGAGATCGCCCCGGCGACGCGCCGGCGGTGGTTGTGCGGCGCGGGTGTGGGCGCGATCGCCCTCTTCGTGGTGCTGCGCGCGTTCAATACCTATGGTCAGGCCCAGGGCTGGAGCGTGCAGGACGACGGGATGCGTACGCTGATGAGCTTCGTGAACATCACCAAGTATCCGCCGTCGCTGTTCTTCCTGCTCCTGACCCTCGGCCTGGGCCTGCTGCTGCTGGCCTGGCTCGAGCGCCTGGGCGACCGCCCCAGCGTGCGCGCCTTGTGTGTCTACGGTGCCGCCCCGCTCTTCTTCTACGTCCTGCATCTCTACGTGCTCAAGGTGTTTTACCTGGCCGCGGTGGCAATCTGGGGCACCACCCATGGCCAGTATTTCGGCGTAGATGACGTGTCGACGTTGTGGTTGATGACGGTGCTGCTGGCGGTGGCGCTGTATTTGCCCGTGCGCGCCTTCGGCCGTCTGAAAGCTCGCCGCCGCGACATCGCCTGGCTGAAGTACCTGTGATGCACACGCGCCGTACGCGCTCGCCGCGTGCGTTCCATCTGGCCGCGCTTCGGGTCAATGGCCTCGGGCTGAATGGCCTCGGGCTGAGCAGCCTCCGGATGTCCGGCCCGGGACGTAAGCGTCTTGGGCTGAACGGTCCGGGGCTGGCATTCTGCGCCGTTGCCGCGCTGGCGCCGACACCCCGCGCCGACGCCCAGGCCGGGCCGCCCACCACGGCCAACGCCTCGGTGGTGCTGTACGGCGTGGTCGACCTGGGCCTCGCCGGCATCGACGACACCGATCTCGGCAGCTCACACGGCATGCAGACCGGCATGCAATCCGGATCGCGCTGGGGCCTGCGCGGCCGCGAAGATCTGGGTGGCGGGATGTACACGCGCTTTCAGCTCGAGAGCGGCGTGCTGGCCAACAGCGGCCGCAGCGCCCAAGGCGCACGCCTGTTCGGACGCGCGGCCTGGATCGGTATCGGCGGCGCCTGGGGCGAATTGCGCGCCGGCCGGCAGACCTCGATGTCATCGGAACTGCTCGCCGAGTTCGATCCGTTTCTGGCCTCGTATCTCAATCTGGGTGCGCAGACGGCGCTCCTGCCGTTCAATGCCAATCGCTCCGACAACAGCCTGTCGTGGCGCGCGCCGCTCTGGGGCGGCTGGCGCTTTGCGCTGGACCACAGTTTTGCCACGGGCCCGGGCGGCGGCTTCGCCACGAACGACAACAATCGCCTGAACAGTGCGGCACTCGCGTACGAGACCGGTTCGACTGCGTTGGCCATCACGTATGAAGGCACCCGCTGGGCCGCGAACACGAATGAAGGCCGCGCGATGGCGGCGGCCGGCGATGCCGCCCAGCCGTGGGCCGTAACGCTGGCCGCGCGCCACACGCACGGCCCCGCCACGATGTATCTCGCGTATTCGCACATGCGCAATGGATCGACCATTCCGGCCGTGCCGTCCCCTGGCCAGACGCCTTACTTTCCGGGCAGCACGGTGCACGGCATGCTCGCCGGCCTGGGTTGGCGCGTGGGCTCGGGCACGATCATGGCCTCGTGGCAGGTGAGCCGGCCGGGCGATGGCGCTGCGCTGCGCCGCCAGGGCGCCACGCACACGCAGCACATCCCTTCGATCGGCTACTCGCACGACCTGTCGGCGCGCACCAATGTGTATGCGATCCTCGGCCAGCTGCGCGGCGCCTGGGACGACTCCGGCTGGCGCCAGACGCAGTACGCGGTGGGCCTGCGGCACCGGTTCTGAAGCGCGAGAGGTGCGGCTGAGCGCGGCGATCGCGTGGGCTCAGCCGCGCCTCTCGCGCGTTCAGGCCTGCCGCGCGCGTGTTGCGCGCAGCATCGCCGCCACACGCAGACTGCCCGCGATGGCCAGCACGCAGGCCACGGCAAACACCCAGCCCGAGGCCGCACCTGCCGAGATGCCCGACAGCAGCGTGCCCACGGTGCAGCCGAGCGCCGTCATCCCGCCCCACCCCATCAAGACGCCACCCGCGAACTGCCGCACGAGCTTGCCGGCACTCGCACGCGCGACCTTGAATGCGCCCGCGTTGAGCGCGGCCGCCCACGCGCCGCCGACCAGGCCCAGCACGAAGACGCCGTTGTTCGACAGCAGCGCGGCCTTCACGACCGTGGCGCAGCCTGCAAAGCCATCCAGCCCTTGCAGACGATCCGGCAGCCAGCCCGCAGACTGGGCCCCGGTGCGCGCCAGGCTGCCCAACTCCGCCGTCACACCCAGCGGCGCGACACGCAGATAAGCCAGCATACCGATAAAGCCCACCAGCAGACCGGCCGCGACCGGCGGCCAGCGGCGCTCGCTGAGCAAGGACCAGAGCCGGACGGGCTGCGGGGAGAAGGCATGGGCGCCCCTGTGCGCCTGCGTGTTCACTTCGGTCGCGGACGATTGCACCGGGCGCTGACGCACGCGCCACAGCCACGCGGCCAAGGCCCCCAACAGTGCCAGCTGCACCACCGCCGTGCCGCCATAGCCCAGATGTTGGGGCAGCCACACGACCGGCGCGGCCTGGATCAGACCCAGATAGAGCGGATTCCAGCTCAGGAATCCCAGCACGAAGCCCACCGCCGCGCCCGCCAGCGCGAACAACGACGGCCAGTGGCCTTCGCCCAGCCGATAGAAGTGCGCACTGATGCAGGAGCCCGACACGGTCATGCCCACGCCGAACACCGCCGCGCCCGCGACCAGCGCAATGCTGATCGGCCCGATGTGCGCGCCCGGCGGCAGGCGGCCCGTATCGGGCACGGGCAACATGGCGCCGAACAGCGCCAGGTAGCCCAGCGTGCCGGCGGCCAGGGCCACCAGGATGGCGTAGAGCCCGTCCGTCTCACGCCGTTCGATGAAATCCCGCGTGATGCAATAAAAGCAGAAACGCGAACGCTGGAGCACCACCCCGAAGGCGAGGCCCAACAAAAGAGAAAACGCGAGGTCGCGGCCGGCGGGCTGCCCGGACAAGGTCCAGGCGCCGGCCAGGAGGCTGGCGGCCACGGCCGCGGCCGCCACACGTTGCGCCGCGGAAGCTGCGGCAGCCGATGCTGCGGCAGCTGGTGCTGCGGCAGCCGACGCTGCGGCAGCACCGGTCGCGACGCGGTCGCCCGCCGCGGGGCCGCCCGCCGCAGCCGATACAGTGTCGGTCGCCAGTGTCACGATCAGGTCTTGCCCCAGACGGTGCCGGCCGGGTTATTGATCGGCGCCCCTACGCTGTTGCCGTACTCGGTCCACGAGCCGTCGTAGTTGCGCACGTCATAGCCCAGCAGCTTGCGCAGCGCGAACCAGCTGTGGCTGGAGCGCTCGCCGATGCGGCAGTACGTGATCACCGGCTTGCTGCCGTCCACGCCCACGGCCTGGTAGATGGCCTTGAGCTCTTCGGCCGATTTGAAGGTGCCGTCTTCGGCCACCAGCTTGCCCCACGGCACGTTGACCGCGCCGGGCACATGGCCGGCACGCACCGCCAATTCCTGCACCCCCGACGGCGCGAAGACCTTGCCCTGGTATTCGTCGGCCGAGCGGATATCCACCAGCACGGCCTGCGTTTCCTTGCGGGCCACGGCCAGCACGTCGGGCAGGCGCGCACGCAGCGAGGCGTCGGCGGTCTTGATCTTGGCGTTGCCCGCCGTGTGCACGGTGGCGCGGTTGCTGACGGGACGGCCTTCGGCCTCCCACTTCTTGCGGCCGCCGTCGAGCAGCTTCACATTGGGCACGCCGTAGATGTCGAAGACCCAGGCGCCCCAGGCGGCGAACCAATTGTTGTTGTCGCCGTAGAGCACGACGGTGCTGTCCTGATTGATCCCGGCACGGGCGATGAGCGCCTGGAATTGCGCGGGCGACGCGATGTCGCGCGACACCACGTCCACCAGATCGGTATGCCAACTGAAATTGGCCGCACCGCGGATATGGCCGCGCTCGAACAGGCCGGGATTCACGCTGACCTCGACGACCCGCACCTTGGGATTGTCGAGATTTTTCTCGAGCCAGTCGGTCGAGACCAGGAAGTCGGCGTGCTGCGCCAGCGCCGGCCCGCCCAGCGAGGCGGCCAGGACCAGCCCGATGCGGGCAAAGAGTCGTCGCAATGACATGGGAATTCCTCCGTGTGCGCAGGCTGCACCTGCACGCCCGCGAGGAAGCAAAGATAGCCAGCCGCCCGCCTCGCACGAACGACTTTGTCGTCATATCTTGATAACTTTTCGTTCAGCTTCACGTCAGCAGATGACGCAGCCGCGGCCACGTCGGCGGCGGCGGCGGCCGCGCCCGTTCCAGGTCGGTGGCCAGGCGCACGCCGCCAGAACACCCTCCTCTTGCGTCCTACTGCATGCCCGGCCGTGCGCCAGGCGGCACCCTCGCCTGCGTCAGTCGCAGGCGTCCGCCCGTGTCTGCGCGGGGTCCACGCAGGCACGCCAGGTGTCGGCCGCGAGCGCCTGCACCACCTGAAAGCGCGTCATGGGATTGGTGTAGACCATGATCTGCCCCGGCGTCTGGCGCAGCGCCTCGCGCAATTGCGCCTGCTGTGGCGCGCTCAGCACGAGCTCGCCCTCCGCATTGGTCTTGCCTTCGAAGAGCAGCGTGTGGGTATTGGGATCCCACGACGCTTCGTCCGGCAAGGCCAGCACATCCGCCGGAATGCGCACCACCCGCCAAGGTTGATCGCCGATCTCGATATTCAAGGGCGGTACCGCGCCCGTCTGCAAGACCCAGAGCCGCTCTTTGGACGACGCCGACTCCGCGTAGGCCAGCAGCGTGTTGTCGAAGGTGGGGCGGGCGCGCAGGCGCACTACACTGCCATTCGCACCATATCGGTGTACTTCCGCGCCCTCGACGCCCGCGCGCAGATCGATGCGGCGCAGGATGCGGCCTTGCGCATCGCGCACGAAATACACGCTTTGCGCGGGTTTCGCGGCCGCGGCCTGCCCGGCGGGCACCACGCAGCCCGTCTCGTGCAGGGCGGTGATGGCGCCCGCCTGGTTGCGATCCACGCAGGCCTGACGCTCCACGCCTGCGGGTTTCCAACGGCCCGTCGTGTACTGTACGTAGCCCGACAGCCGGCCCTGCGCGTCGTAGGCAAGGCGATAGCCCCCCACCTCGGCGCGCTCGCCGGGCATCGGCACGGACTGAAGGATGCGGCAGATGGCGCCCGCGGCATCGCGTTCGAACACGATATTGGCCTCGGTCCCGTCGGCCAATGTATAGGGCGACCAGTCCACCGCATCGGGCCAGAAGCGCGGCTCCGGATCCGGATCGGACAACACGAACAGCGCCAGCGGCGTTGGCACGCGCTCGCCGCGATGACCCAGCAGTACGGCCCCGCCGTCGAGTGTTTCGCGAATGGACTGCAGCCGCGTGCCTTCACCCGTCAGGGCCGTGTCGAAAGGCGTCGTCAGGGCCGGGCATGCCGCGGGCGTGCCCGCCTGCACAGGGCCGCAGATCGCCAAGAGCGCGGCAGTCCCCAGGCTGAAGGCCAGCGGGGCCGCGCCCCGCAAGAATGCGCTATGCATAAGGCAGGTTTTCCAGGAAGCGCAGGATGTTCCAGAACTCGCGCGGCACGGCGCCCAGCCGCAATCGCGGCCCGTCCTCGAACAGCAGGAAAGGATAGACATCGCGCTCGAACACCCCGTTCTCGGGGAGCCGGTACGGTTTGAACACCTCGGGATCCGCGAAATAGCGCTCGAGCTGTTCGCCCCCCGCCACGTGCAGGTACCAGACGCGTAGCCTCTTGGGCTCGAGATCAGGCGGGGTATCGGTGTAAAGACCGCCGTCGCCCGCCACCACCGCGCCGCGCATCAGCGCGATCAAGAGCCCGCCCGAGCGATTCGAGAGATCCTTCTGGCGCAGCGCGTTGAGCTCGCGCACCAGCACCACGGCGCGCGAGCCCGGCACCAGCGTTTCGGCAAAAATGCGCTCCACGTCCGCCGTCGTGGCCTGCGGCACACTGCGCAGGCGGCGGAAATCACGCTCGAAATCATTGAGCCATTGGAGGTAGCGCTGGGTGCTCGCCTGGCGATCGAAGCCGTCGGCCCGTGCCGGCGCCGACGCCACCAACACCGCAAGCGCCAGGAGCCCGGCCATGAAGACGGTACGCAAGCCCGCGGCGGCGGCGGCCAGCAACGTGCCAAAACCGAACTGGCGACATCCGCGCCGCGCGCGAGCGTCGAGCACATGCGTCAATAATCGCGGGGGTGGTTGCAAGCGCAACGAAGGCATGCCGGGCAAGCTCCTGTGGGGTAGCAGACGTCTCCCGGGGCGCGCTCGCCCATTCGCCGGCGCGGCTTGCCGGGAGATACCGCCCGCGATTATCCGCAGCCCGGTGGCATCTGTCATCCCGCGAGGCGTTACCGCTGTATCGAAGCGCGACTCAAATGAAGCCGATCCAGCGGCCCGCGAGCACACAGCCCAGCCAGAGCAGCAACGACACGCCCGCATGCACGCGCAGGGCCGGCGTGGCGCGGCCTTGCGCCACCGTGTCCGCCCAGGGCCTGCCGCGCCGCGCCCATAGCGCGTTGAGCGTGGCGAGCGCAAGCAGACCCACCTTGATCAGAAAGGCCCGATTGTCGGCGTACTCCACGGGTTGCACCATGAACAGCCAGACGCCGGTGAATACGGCCAGCGCCAGGCCGACCGCGGCGCCGCGGGCGAGAATGGGGGCGAGGATCGTGAGCGGCCCGGGCGGCAACACCCCGAGGATGCGCAAGTCCAGCGGCACGATCGCGCCGATCAGCAACCCTATCGCGACGATGTGCGCCGCGTTCACCACGATGTAGAGCGACCCCCAGGCGCGCAGCCAGGCGCCCGGCGGGGCCGCCGCCAACCATTCGAGCAGCGCCATGCTCAGCGCTTGATGCGGCTCGGGTAGATATCGTAGGTTTTGCCGCCCACCTCGATCTGCACGGCCTTCATGCGTTTGTTGGCCTTGTCCTGATCACGGTTGCCGGTGGCGCGGATGGTGTCGCCGGGCTTGGCCGAGCCTTCGACGAAGCCGGCTTCACGGGTCTGGGTGGGATTGCCCAGCTCGACGCGCCAGGTGCCGTCGTCGGTGCGCACATCGAGCCAGGGATGGGGCGGCGCGACCTGCACTTTTTCGACCGTGCCGCGCAGCTCGATCTGCTCGGACTCGGCCCATGACCAGCCATGGTGCGCCGATGCCGGCGCCGCAAAGCCCGCCAGCGCGGCCAGGGTGATCAGGGCGGCGCCCGCGCTCGTGCGCAGGCGGGGGTTCGTCATGCGTAGAGGATTCATGCCTTGCTCCCTGTCGTGGTGTCGATCTGCCTATAATCTCGCCCAACTTCAGCCGGGCCGCAAGCGTGTCCGGGCCGCTGCCGGCCCAGCGGGCGAGCCCCATTCCGAGGAGCGGGCGCATGCCCCAGCAGCACACTGCACTGCCCACAGCGTACAACATGACCCGGCCTGCGCCGGCGCGCGGCCCCCTGGCCCGGGTGCGGACCGCCGCGGCGATGGCCGTGGCCGCGATGCTGGCCAGTGCCGCGCTGAACGCGCCGGCCGCCGCAGAGCCCAAGCTCATCGCCGACTACCTCATCGACGCCAATCTGCGTGCCTTCGTGTACGCCGAGCCGTTGAACAACGCCCGGGGAGAGCAGCGCATAAGCGTGGTCGCGGGAGATCAGGCGGCGCAGGTGCTCGGCGTGCTCAGCGACGAAGAGATCGATATCTTCGACAGCCCCGACCTCGATCGCGACGGCTATGGCGACTTCTTCATCGGCCAGTCCGGCGGCTCGCAGAACGTCATCACCCGGCTGTTCCGTTATCGGCCCGAAACACGTGATTTCATCGAACTCAAACACCCCGGCGGCGACGCGAGCCCCTGCCGCGGCTTCGTTTCGCTTTCGCTGCCCGAAGACCCCGACGAACGCGAGTTCTACGGCAGCTGCCGCTACGGCGCCGGCGCTTACGGCATCGAGCGCTACAGCTTTGCCCCCGACGGCACCGTGCGCGCCCTGCAATGGCAGATACCAGTCCGGCTGGACGGCATGGAAACGACCGATGTGATCACGCGCTTCAATGACGACGGCACAGTGGCCGAGATCGTGCTCGACAGCCCCGACCTGGCGCTCGGCCCCAAGGGCGAAGTCCTGGTCGAACGGCTGGACCTCTACGATGCGCCCGATCCCACACGGCGCAGCGGCCAATTCGTGGTGCGCGGCGACCTCGTCCGGATCCTCGACGGGCGCCCCGGCTGGATCAAGCTCGGCTATCGCGGCTCGCAGGCAGGCGCGGGCGATCAGCAGAAGTGGGTCCGCTACGACGATATGCTGTTCGACAAGTACGCCTACGCCGGCCCCGCCAAGACGCCGCAAGCGCTGTCGCTGTCGGTGTTCGACTACTTCGGCAAGCCGGGCGACGAACTGCGCACGACCTTCACGCTCACCGTCGACAATCCCGGCAAGGCGCCCGTGGCGTTGCAGGCGCCGCAGATCCGGTTGCTGTTCATCGACGCAAAGGGCAACCGCACCGTGCACACGCTCTATGAGCGCGAGCCGGTCACGCTGGGCCCGCAGGGCGACGACAAGCCGGCCCGTGCCGGCGGCCGCGCCACCGGCGGCAAGCGCTACAAGCCCAGCGCCACCTGGGACGACAACGCCGTGCAGTGGTTCCCCGCGCCCGACGGCAGCCGCCGCTATGTCATCGACAACAACGGCATTCCGGCCACCTTCCTGCCCGCATTGGCCCCTGGCCACTATCGCATGATCGCCGTGCTGACCGATCCCGCGCTGGAAGCGCCGGTGTACGCCAACGAGGTCACGTTCGACTATCCGCTGGACGCCGAGCAGATCGAAGAGCCCGGCGAAAACGGCGGCTGACGCCGCCATGCGTCAGCGCCGCAGCCCGCAAGGGGTTCAGCGCTGACGCATGCGCCATTTTTCGATAGTTCGGCCACACTGCTCGCCTGTACCGGCTCGCCCCCCCCGCCCGCTTCACTGATCACGGCTGCCTGACCTCACACACCGGAGTCCGTCCATGTTCCGCTTTCCTGCTTCGCGCCCAGGCGCCGTCACCGCCCTCCTCGCCCTGGCCCTGGCCACCGCGACAGGCACGGTTCGCGCCGACAACGACCTCGATTGCCCCGAGCTCGCCCAGGCGTTCGCGAAGACCTACTTCGCGTTTCCGGAGCTCAAGACCAACACGATCGAGCGCCTCGTCACCTGGCGCGCGTCGTGCGCCGCCAAGGCGCCCAAGGGTGATGGCAACGTGCGCGCACTGTGCCAGGCCGACCTGCCGGAAGGCGGCCAGGTGTTTTACTGGATCAAGACCGGGGTGAACGCCGAGTCGAGCGGCTACCAGATCTGCGACGAGTAACACGCTGGCGCAGTGGCGTCAGCGCACCACCGCCTGTTCCAGCTGCAGTCCGCCCTGGGCGGTGTCGAGGGTGACACGGGCGCCCAGCGGCAGGATCAGGTTGGGATCGCCATGGCCACTCGGCCAGGCGCCCAGCACCGGCACACGCAAGTCGCGTAGATTCGCCATGAGAAGCGGCTCGATCAGGGCCTGCGCCGCCTCATCCGGCATCCCCAACCCCAGGCGCGTGAAGTTGCCCAGCAGCACGCCCTTCACCCCGTCGAGTTTTCCGGCCGCACGCAGCTGCGCCAGCATGCGGTCGATACGCGCCGGATGTTCGTTCACGTCTTCGATAAAAAGAATCGCGTCGCGCGTGTCGATCTCATAAGGTGTGCCCATGAGTGCGCTGATGAGCGCCAGGTTGCCTCCGACCAGGCGGCCGGTGGCGCGGCCCGGAGCCAGCGCGCGCGGGGCGAACTCGGGCGGCGGCACGATCCAGCCGCCCGCGCCCACCGCGCCGGTGAGCATGGCGAAGGCAAGCGACTCGGTCGGCTCGGCCTTGCCCGCCAGCAGATCCTGCGCCAGCATGGGCCCATGGAAGGTCACGAAGCCCGCCCGCGCCTGCATCGCAAGGTGCAAGGCGGTGATGTCGCTGTAGCCGATGAAGGGCTTGGGATTCGCGGCGATCAGTGCACCGTCCAGGCCCGCCAGCAACCGCCACGAGCCGAAGCCGCCCTGCAGGCACCAGACCGCTCCGATGTCGGGCGCGCGAAACGCGTCGTGCAGGTCGTCGAGCCGGGCCTCGTCGGGGCCACCCAGAAAATCGTAGGGCGCCTCCATGCGCATGCGCGTGGCCGGCATCGGCACGGGCTCGTAGCCGCGATCGAGCAGCCATTGCACGGCCTCGTCGGCCGCCACCGGCGAGCCCGACGCGGGCGCCACGATCGCGATGCGCGCGCCGGGCCTGAGCGCCGGCACCGGCGCACCCGCGGGCCCGCTCAGCGCGTTGGGCGTGGCCTGCCGGGGCGCATTCCCCCTGCCCGAACGCGCGGGCGCCGCGCAGCCGGCCAGCAGGCCGGACACGCCAAGCGCCGCGGCGCCCAGCATCAATCGGCGGCGCGGAAAAGAGGATGGGAGTGCAACAGCGGGCGCGACGGCGTCGCGGCGATCGAGATCGGACACGGGGTAAGGCTTCCTGCATGGAGTGATGCAGCGAGCCTAGCACGCGCTGCGCGATGCGTGCATGCCCGCCGACCTGCCCGCATTGGCGCACGGCATCGGCTACGCGCTGCTCGACCTGCTTACAACAAGAGGTATCCTCACGCCCTCGCGACGCCGGCGCCGCAACACACAGGATGGAAGACGATGTATGTGGATATCGCCCGAGGGCTGGTGTTTTTCGATGGCAAGGACATTCTTGCCAGGCAGGCCGGGCTGGCCGGCCTGAGCCAGTACGACCCCGCGACCGGTGCGCTGACGCTCGTCGCCGGCGCCCAGCCCGACGACGTCATCGATCATGTGTCCCGCGACGAGCGACGCATGGCCCTGCGCTCGAGCGACTGGATCACCGTGCGCAACGCCCGGCGTTCGCGCATCAGCGTAGTGGCCGATGGCGCCCTGCTGCAGCAGACAGACAAGTACCTATCGTTCTGGACCCGCCTCGACCCCGGTGGCCGCTTCGCCCTCGCCAGCGTGTTCAACGGCAAGGGCAAGCCGGTCGTGATCGACCTCGAGACGGGCGAACACAGCGCACCGCTAAGCCGAGATGCCGACGCGCGCTTTGGCGACATCGACCCGATCGGAGGGCGGCTCTGGGCACCCGACGACCGCGCGAAGGACGCGGTACTGCGCATCGACTGCGCCACGGGCGAGGTTCAGAAGCAGGTCTTCAAGGCGGGCGACAAGATCAAACGGCTGCGCTTCTCGCGTGATGGGGCCTTTGTGTATGTCGGGTGCGCCAACCAGCATCTGCTATGTTTCGACCGGGACGGTGTGCAGGTCTGGTCCGCCAACCTGGGAGAGATCGGCGCATTCCACGCCACCGAGATCTATTTCAACGAGTCGGGCAGCCATCTCTGCGTCAGCCTCGGAGCGACGCCACGATCATCGTGGGGAGAAGACCTGGTCCTGTCGGCGGCCACGGGCGTTGTCGATTGCGCCATCGAGCGCCACCGCGGGCCGCCCGCCCGACTCGCGTCCGACTGGTTCGGCGACCAGGTGTTGACGCACACGGGCGAGATCCTGGATTTCTATACCGGTGCGCTCAGGGGCAGGCTGCCTTTCCTGCCGCCGCCCGAGCCGGCATAAAGACGTAAACTCGACAGACGGGGACGGCCGGCTGGCCGTCTCGAACGCCTGCCGAGGCACGGCCGCGGCCAGTCCGCCCGAGGGCCCCTGCCCCGCGGACCGCCGCCCGAAGTGCAGTATCATCCCGGCACCTTTTTCAGGAGCAAGAACCATGGCACAAGCTACCGCCCGCCACATCCTGGTTTCGACCGAAGCCAAGGCCAACGAACTGAAGGAAGCCATCGCCAACGGCGCCGACTTCGCTCAGGTCGCCAAGGAAAACTCGTCCTGCCCGTCGGGCCGCAATGGCGGTGACCTGGGCTCGTTCGGCCCCGGCCAGATGGTCAAGGAATTCGACACCGTGGTCTTCAGCGCCCCGGTCAACGAAGTGCAAGGCCCGGTCAAGACCCAGTTCGGCTACCACCTCGTGGAAGTCACCAGCCGCCGCGACTGATCGCGCAGCGCCTGACTGGCACCAGGGCCCCGCCGGCATTGTCCGCGGGGCCTTTTTTGTCGCAGGGCCGCCCCAAGACAAAAGCGCCCCCTCGGGGGGCAGCAAGCCGAAGGCGCAGCGTGGGGGCATTTTCTATCGTAGGGCCGCCCCAAGATAAAAGCGCCCCCTCGGGGGGCAGCAAGCCGAAGGCGCAGCGTGGGGGCATTTTCTATCGTAGGGCCGCCCCAAGACAAAAGCGCCCCCTCGGGGGGGCAGCAAGCCGAAGGCGCAGCGTGGGGGCATTTTCTATCGTAGGGCCGCCCCAAGACAAAAGCGCCCCCCCCCCGGGGGGCAGCAAGCCGACGGCGTAGCGTGGGGGCATCTTCTATCGCCGGGCCGCCCCAAGACAAAAAGTCTCCCTCCAGCACGGCTCAGGTCGTTGCGGCGATATTGGTCTGTGGCACGCGGGCTTCCAGCCGCGCGTGCAGCTCACCCAGGCCGAGCTTGCCGCAGCCCACCAGCGTGAGGCGCTGCAGATCCGCGAGTTCGTCGAGTACCGCGACGTCGGTGATGTGCTTGCAGTACTGGATGTCGAGCCGCGCGAGTTGCGGCAGTCCTCGTAGTGCGCCGATCGACTGCAGCGCATTCTGGTTCTTGATGCGCAGCGCGCGCAGTTGCGGCAGCGCCTCGATCCCGTCGAGCGTCTTCAAGGTACGCCCGCCCACCAGGCCGAACGCCTCCAGCGGCAGCGTGGCCACGCGGCCGAACAGCGTCTCGTCGAAGGGTACGTTGAGCAGGTCCAGCTCGCGCAACGGCAGTTGCAGGGCGCGCTCCAGCGCCGCGCCGCGATTGTCCGGCACCACGGATAGTGATGCGAGCCCGGAGAAATCTTCAGGTTCGAAGCGCAACGGCCGATCCACGAAGAGCGACTCGAGCCGCGGCATCGGGCCGCCTTTCCAGGTGTGATTGCCCTGCCCGGGCGTGAGCATCAGATGGCGCAACGACGGCGGAAACATGTCGGCCCGTAGCCGGCCGATGAGCGCCGGGTCGATGGCGCCCGGCCCGATCGACAGCGATACCAGCGAGGGCAAGGTCGCAATCAGCGCGGGGACTTCAGTCAACGCATCGCCATAGGGCGCCCAGAGATGCGCCGATCGGATCCGCGCCAACGTCGCGGCATCCGGCGGCGCGTCGTAATGCACCACCTGCTCGCCCGCACTCAGGAATGCCTGCGCCTGCCGGCTGTGGATGATGCCCCACCGCTCATCGCGGCCAGGCTGGGGCACCGAATACGTGATCGACGACATGGAGATTCCTGCAGGGGGACGCGATGAGTGTAGGCGATAGGGGAACCGCCTGATTCGGACGGCATCGCGGCCCTCGAACCTTCTTTGCGCACGACACGAAGACCGTACGCCAGCAGCGCTCAGGCCAGCAACCGCAATGCAACCCCCGCCGCAGCGCACACCGCGATCACCTCGATCACCCCCCGCCTGCCCCACACCAACGCCACGAACGCGGCAAATGCAATGGCTGCCGCGGCGAGGTCCGGACCGCCCGCCCATCCCTCGGGCCACAACGCGTGGTAGCCGAAGAACACGGCCAGGTTGACGATCACCCCGACCACCGCCGCGGTGATGGCGGTGAGCGCGGCCGAGAGCTTGAAGTCGTGCTTGGTCGCCTCGACCAGCGGGCCGCCCGCCAGAATGAACAGAAACGACGGCAAAAAGGTGTACCAGGTGACAACCACCGCCCCGACCGTGCCCGCCATGAAGGGACCCGCCTCGCCCAGGAGTTGCTGGCCGTAGCCGCCCACGAAGCCGACGAAGGCCACCACCATGATCAGCGGCCCGGGGGTGGTCTCACCCAACGCGAGGCCGTCCATCATCTGGGTGGCGCTGAGCCAGCCGTAATGATCGACCGCGCCCTGGTACAGATACGGCAACACGGCGTACGCCCCACCGAAGGTGAGCAACGCCGCTTTGGTGAAAAAAGTGGCCATGTGCACGTAGCCGTGCGTCCACCCAAAGGCAGCCGCCAGCGCGGCGAGGCTCACGCCCCATAGCAACAGGCCGGAGAGCGCCACGCGCAGCAACGCCGTCCAACGGAAGCGAGCATGGGCCGGCGTGGGCGTGTCGTCATCGATCAGCGCCGGGCCGTACCCCGCGCGCCCTGGCTTGTGGGCACCCTGTGCCGCGAACAGATCCGGGCGCCATCGCCCGCCCAGATACCCCGCCAGCGCCGCGAGTGTCACGATGAGCGGAAACGGCGTTCCTAGCGCGAAGATCGCCAGAAATGCCGCCGCCGCGATGGCCCAGAGGGTGGGATTGCGCAAGGTGCGCCCGCCGATGCGCCACGCCGCGTGCAGCACGATCGCCACCACGGCGGGCTTGATGCCATAGAAAATGCCGGCCGCCCACGGGACGTCGCCATGCGCCAGATATGCCCATGACAACCCAATCAGGATAAATAGCGAAGGCAGCACGAACAGCGCGCCGGCCACGACACCGCCCCAGGTGCGGTGCATGAGCCAGCCGAGATAGGTGGCGAGCTGCTGTGCCTCCGGGCCCGGCAGCAGCATGCAGTAATTGAGCGCGTGCAGGAACCGCCGCTCACTAATCCAGCGCCGGCGCTCGACCAGCTCCGTATGCATGATGGCGATCTGGCCCGCCGGCCCGCCAAAGCTGATGAAGCCCAAGCGCAGCCAGAACCAGAAGGCCTCGCGCCAGGGCACCGCGGCCGGTGGCTCCGAAGACATACGGGTGGGAGGCTGCACGCGGCGGTCAGGTCGGGTCATGTCGGGTCACGTCGCGGCCCGCCCGGTGCGGACCATGCGCGCGAGCTTAGCGTGTGCGGATGACATCGATGGGTATCTTCGTCCGCGCCGCCTCGGCGGGATAGCACATGGCCTCTTCCTCGCACCCGGCGCAGCCCGGCGCGGCCTGCGGCGCGAGCCCTGCCCGTTCGCGGGCGGCATAGGCCAGAAACTTCTTCCAGCGCAGGTTTTGCACATTGCGTTCGGGCAAGCCGGGATAGTGCCGCCGCAGCAAAGCCGTCACGTCCTCCCGCCCCGCCAGCCCGAGATCGCGCCAGAGATGGTCGGTGCGCAGACAGGCGTGAATCAGAATGCGCGTGACCCAGGGCGTCGTGGCATGAGGCGCGCTGTAGGCGTCGAGAAGCGCTTGTGTCTGTGCCATGAAGGCCTGGTGCACCGGCGTTGGCCGCGCATCATCGACGCAGCGCGCGATCTGCTGTCGGAGTTCGCCGAGCGTGGGGTCGCCGCTGTCGTTCGCGTCCGGAAACACGGCGGCCAGCACGTCGAGCAACTGGGCGCTCGCCAAGCCGGTCCGGGCGAGGTCGCCCAAAGCCAGGCTTTTGCCCAGCACCGCGGCGAAGAATGCCGCGTCGGGGTGACCGTCTCGGGACAACTCACGGCGTGCGCGGCTGACCAGGCCGCCCGCGGTCGCGGCACCTGGCGTGGTATCGGCGTTCATGCGGATATCTTCGGAACATGGGGGATCGGGTCGATGCCGGTATTGCACCACAGCGTGACGAATCGGTCCTCGGGATTTCCACGTCGCAGCGCCAAAACAGCGCGTTCAGTTCATCTACTGCCGAGCGGCCTCTTCCCCCGGTGTGGAAGGCGCCCACTCCTGTGCGCTTCCTCGCCAACCCCAAAAACCGGGATCGCACGGCATCCGCGCTGGCTTAAAAGCCCGCCCACTCCCGCAGACTCGGCAGCCCCAGCGCCCCGGGCGCCAGCATGCCGAACGCCCAGACCATGGCGGACGCCGCGTTGGCGATCTGGAAGGGGCGCAGCGGCATGGCGCAGATGCCGGCCACCAGCGGCACGACCGCGCGCAGCGGGCCGAAGAAGCGGCCGATGAAGATGCCCCAGGCGCCCCATTTGCCAAAGAAGGCGTGGCCGCGCTCGGCCATGTCGGGGTGGCGCGAGAGCGGCCAGACGGTGAGCGCGCGATATTGATAGCGGCGCCCGATCGCGTACGACACCCAGTCGCCCAGGTAGGCGCCGAGGGCAGCCGCCGCCCACAAGGGCCAGAAGGCCAGCCCGCTCTCGCCGATGAGTCCCCCCAGTCCGAACAGGATCACCGTGGCCGGCAGCAGCAGCGAGAGGAACGCGAGGGATTCGCCAAAGGCGAGCAGAAGAATGATGCACGCCGCCCAGTTGGGATGCTGGGCGGTGGTGTCGAGCACCGTCTGGATGAAGTTTTGCAGGTCAGGCATGGTCGGCCGCTAGCATACTCCGCTCGCGCGGCGCGGGAGATCGGGCGTTGGGTGTGCACCATCATGCCGATTCGACAAGCGCGCCGGGGTCGCGCACAATGCCCCGGGCTCGGCGCACACACGATGGCGCGCGAGACCCAAGCAAACGCCGTTCCCGCCGCACGCTCTTTGCGCCGCGCCGGGTCCCGGATCGGAAGACGAAGCTGCGCAACCGCGCGCCCCGGCTTTCCGGCAACACGAACACCGAGTACACCGAATGACCCAACTTTCCCGTCGAGACCGCCTGCGTGGCGGCCTGCTAGGCCTGCTGGTGGGCGACGCGCTGGGCGTGCCGTACGAATTCCATGATGCCGCGGCCATCCCCGCGCCCGAGCACATCGACATGACGCCGCCCAAGGGGTTCGCCCGGGCCCATGCCCGCGTGCCGCCGGGCACCTGGAGCGACGATGGCGCGCAGGCGCTGGCCCTGCTCGACGCCCTGCTGCAGGACCACAAGCTCGACCTCGCCCATTTCGCCTCCAATCTGCTCGCCTGGTATCGCCAGGGCGCCTACACACCCGACGGCGTCGTGTTCGATGTGGGCATCCAGACGCGCGCCGCGCTCGACGCCCTGGCCGAAGGCACCGCCGCACCCATGGCCGGGCCGGCCGGCGAGCGCGACAACGGCAACGGTTCGCTGATGCGCTGCCTGCCCGCCGTGCTCGTCGCCACCTCGCACGACGAGGCCGTGAGCCTGGCGCGCCGCCAGAGCCTGGTCACGCACGGCCATGCGCGCTCGCTGCTGACCTGCGCGCTCTACGCGCTGACCGCCATGCATCTGCTGGATGGCCTGGCGCCTGCCGACGCGGTGCGGGCCGCCGAAGACGAGCTGCTCGCCCGTTGCGGCGGCACGACCGAAGAGATCGAGTTGAAAGTGGTGCTGGACGGCCGCTATGTCGCGCCGCAGGGTTCGGGCTATGTGGTCGACAGCTTCTGGTCGGCCATCCATTGCCTGCTTTCCACCGACACCTACGAGGCCTGCATGAAGCGGGCCGTGGCCTTGGGCAACGACACCGATACCACCGCGGCCATCGCCGGCGGCCTGGCGGGCCTGGCCTACGGCGAAGCCGCCCTGCCGCCCGCCTGGCTGGCCGCCTTGCGCGGCCGCGGCCAGGTCGAACGCTGGCTGGTGCAGCTCTGACGGCTCGAGCGCCAGCCCGCCACGGGCGGCCTGATCAGCGCGCCGCCAGTCCCGCCAGTTCGGCGTCGCTCATGCCGAGCGCCACTTCGGCGATCGCGCAGGTCACCGCCACGGCCTGGCGCAGTTCGCGCTCTTCGATGATGCCGGGCACATCGCCCGCCGACAGGATGCGGTTCACGCGCGACTCGGGCTTGCCGAAGCCGGCCGTGAGCCGCAGCGCCGGAATGCCGTGGCGCGCGAAATTGGCGTGATCGGAATTCGGCATGAGCGGCAGCCACGTGCCCACCGGCACGCCGGCCGCGGCGCCCGCCTTCGAGACCACGCGCTCGAGCATCGGAAAGTCGCTGATCAGCGCCGTGAGCGACATGTCGCCCGCTACCGTGTCCAGGTTGATGTCGAACTTGATCCGCTCGCGCTCGGCGGGATCCATGTCGGCGAGGTAGCGTGCCGAGCCGGTCAAAGCCCACTCTTCCGCGCAGAAAAAGCAGATCCGCAGGCTCGGCGTGTTCGGACCCACGCGCTCGGCGAGCGCCCGCGCCGCGGCCAGTGCCGTCGCCACGCCCGTGGCGTTGTCCAGCGCGCTGGTACCCAGGTCATGGCCGTCCATGTGCGCGCTGATCACGATCACACCGTCGCGGCCGCCGGGGATCTCGGCAATGCCCACGCTCGCCTGCGCCTCGGGCAGCTCTTCGCCGCGCAGCACCAGCCGCACGCGAGCCTGGCCCTGCGCACACGCGGCCGACAAGCGTTGTGCGCTCTCGTGGTCGGTATAGGCCGCCGGGATGCCGACCGTGCCGCGCGCGCGGCCCGATGAACCCGACAGCACGCCCTGCCCCGGCACGTTATTGGCAATCAGAAAGCCGACGGCGCCCGCCTGCACCGCCGCGTCGTACTTGCGGCGGCGATGCACATGGTCGCCGGTGAACGGAAACTCGTGGCGCACCAGAGCGATCTTGCCGCGCACCGCATCGCCCACGCGGGCGAAGTCGTCCGGCCGGCCCCGGCCCAGGTCGATCACATCGGCTTCCAGGCCTTCTTCCGGCGTGCTCTGCGATCGCAGCAAGGCGCGCACGGGCAGCGCCGTGCCGCCCAGCGTGAGCGTGGCCTCGAGGCAACGCCAGCCGTCGTACGGCACGTGTACATGGCTGACCTGCGGCGCGATAGGCCGCAGGCGGGCGAGCGCCCACGCCATCGCGGCGTCGTCCTGGCCGCTGCCGGACATCCGTCCGCCAAAGGCGCAGATGGTCTCGAAATCGTTCATCAGTGCCGCGTCGGCGGCAGCGGCTTCCAGCCAGGCTTGCATGATCTTGTCTCTTGATGGATGACGGGCGCTCCGTGGGGCGCCCGTCTTGTCGTCACTCAGGCACCGTGGCAAGCCACGGCGCGGGTATAAAAAAGCGTGTCTGGCGCAGGGTCAAACCGGCGGGGTAACTCCACGATGCCAGGCCACGCAGAAACGCATCGCGTCACTCGAACTTGATGTCGGCGCGCTTGACCACGTTTTCCCAGCGGGTGAAGTCTTCGGCCAGCAGGCCCTTGAGCGCGGCCGAGCTGGTGTCGGCGGGCGCGCTGACGCCCACGCTCACCAGGCGCTGTTGCACGGCGCCCGCCTGCATCACGGTCTTCATCGCGCCTTCGAGCTTGGCCTGCACGTCGGCCGGGGTGCCGGCGGGCGCCATCAGGCCCCACCAGGTCTGCACCGTCATGTTCGGCACACCCAGTTCCTGGAAGGTCGGCACGTTCGGCGTGTCTTTCATGCGCTCGGGCGAAGACACCGCGATCGGCGTGATCTTGCCGCCCTGGAACAGCGCGGCGGCAGTCGGCATGGTCGTGAAGCTGACCTGAATCTGCCCGCCCGCCAGGTCGTTCACCGAGGCAGAGGCGCCCTTGTACGGAATGTGCACGAGCTTGGTGGCCGTGTTCTGCATGAACAGCTCGGCCATCAGATGGGTGAGCGAGCCATTGCCGCCCGAGCCGATCGAGATGGTGGCGGGCTTGTCCTTGGCGGCGGCCACGAGCGCCGGCACGGTCTTGGCCTCGAACGCCGGATTCACGAATAGGTACATGGGCGACACGCCGATCAGCGAAATCGGCGCGAAGTCCTTGCGGGCGTCGTACTTCACGCGGTCGGCGTACAGCGCCGGCACGATCGTGAACGGCACGTCGGCCAGCAGCAGCGTATAGCCGTCGGGCGCTTCGTTCGCGACGTAGGCCGTCCCGATCATCGAGCCGGCACCGGCCCGGTTCTCCACCACCACCGGCTGACCTAGCTCCTTGGCCAGTTGATCGCTGATGCCTCGGGCCAGCACGTCGGAGCTGCCACCGGCCGCGTACGGCACGATGACGCGGATCGGCTTGTCGGGCCAGGCGGCCTGGGCCGGCGCCGCGGCGGCGAGCATCAGGGGAAACAGCGCCGGCAGCAGGCGCGTGGAGAGCGAGGTCTTGAGCTTATGCATGAGAGGGCCGATCAATTCGTAACTAGGTGCGACCATTCTGGCAAGACGGCCCCCGCCCGGCAAAGGAAGTTTTCGCATGCGCCATTCCGAATTGGAATATCGGCATGAGCGCAAGGCGTGGCGCCAGCCCTCTTGAACGCGCCGCGCCGCTACAGGGCGGCGGAAATGCCGAGCGCCCTCAGCGCGCCGGGGAATCAGCCTGCGCGATATAGGTGCGCACGGCCTCGTTGAGCGTCTGGGCGCGCTGCGTCACCCAGTCGCAGAACGCGTCGGCATAGGCCCCGCCCACGTTAGGCCGCGGCTGCATCAGGAAATAGCCGTGGCGGCTCTCCACCGTCTCGCCGAGCGGACGCACGAGCGCGCCCTCGCGCAAGGCTTCGAGGACCATGCAGAGCGGCACGATGGCGACCCCCAGCCCATTCAATACCGCGGGCATCAGCACGGAAAAGCCTTCGTATTCGGGTGCCGTCGCGGCGGGACCGGACCATAGCGGAGCAACCTCCGCGCGCCACTCGTCCCAGCTGTAGCCGCGTTGCGCGCGTTTGAGCAAGGGCACGCCGTCCAGGTCTTCGACCTGCCGCACCGGATGGCGCGCCAATAGCCGCGGCGCGGCCACCAACGTCATCTCCCGTCCGCACAGGTAATGGGCCGACATGCCCGCCACATGACCCGAATGGAGCTGGATTTCGGCATCGAAGCGCTCGCCCTGATCGCGGCCATAAAGCAGCCGCGGCCGGATGTTTACGCGCACCTCGGGATGCTGCTCGAAGAACTCGGACAGGCCCGGAATCAGGCAGAACTGTGCGAACGACGGCGACACCGCGATATTGAGCGCCACCCGGCTCATCGGATGCGCCACCAGCGCGTCGGCCTCGTCGATCAGCCGGACGGCGGCGCTGATGCGCTCGTGGTACAGCGCCCCCGCGTGAGTCAGGCGCAGCCCGTTGGGCAGGCGCTTGAACAGGGCAACCCCCAGACGCGCCTCGAGCGCGCCGATGTGTTTGCTGACGGCGCTCTGCGTCAAATGCAGACTCTCGGCGCTGCGGCTGAAATTCAAGGTGCGCGCCGCCGCCAGGAAAATCCGCAGCGTGATCAACGAGTTGCGCGAGCCCTTCATGACGTCGATACCCCTGTTTTGTTCGATGCGCGGATCGTGGCGCCGCGTCGCGGGCAATGATAGCCCGCCGCGGGGGTCGCGCCGCACGCGCGCCGCGTCGATCAGGGCGTCGGGCTGGTCAGCCCCTGCGCGGCATCGTCAGCCCGCGCGCCGGGCTTGCTCGGTTCGGTGCCGAGCTCGGCGCGCACGCGCGGCAGGCACTCGGGATGATGGCGCTGGATGAAATTGAGCAGTCCTTCCCGCACCTTGCAGCGCAGGTCCCACGCCTGGCCGGAATCGCGCGCACTGACCAGTGCACGCAACTGCATCGCACGGTCGCCTGCTTCGGTGACCTGCAAGACGCAGACGCGCTCGTCCCATTCGGGCGCCTCGCGCACCAGACGCTCGAGCTCCTCGCGTACCGGCGCGAGCGGCAGGCGGTAGTCGGACCACAGGAATACCGTGCCGATGATCTGCGCCGAGCGCCGGGTCCAGTTCTGAAACGGATTCTCGATGAACCACTGCAAGGGCACGATCAGGCGCCGCTCGTCCCAAATCCGTACCACCACATAGGTGCCCGTGATCTCTTCCACCCTGCCCCATTCGCCCTGCACGATCAGCACATCATCCAGGCAAATCGGCTGGGTGAGCGCGATCTGCAGACCGGCGATCAGGTTGCCCAGGACCGGGCGCGCCGCGAAACCGGCCACCAGGCCCATCAAGCCGGCCGAGGCCATCAGGCTCGCGCCGATCTGGCGTACCGCCGGAAACGTCATCAACATGGCGGCCAGGCCCACCATCACCACCGCCAGATTGACCACGCGCATCAGCACGCGGGTCTGGGTCTGGATGCGGCGCGCCCCCAGGTTGTCGGCCACGTCGGCCGGATTGAGCGCCACGATGCCTTCCCCGAGCCCGGTGCAGGCCCGCACCACCAGCCATGTGGTCACTGCGATGAACGCGAGGCGCAGCGCCTCGCGCATCGGCACGATGCCCGGCAGGTCGTCCGGCGCCGCCGCGGCAGCCACGGAAAGTACCAGCGCGAGCAGCACCCAGCGCCCGGGCGTGTAGGTATAGCGAACCATCGAAGCGAGCAGTCGCCGGCGGCGGGTGACCCGGGTCAGGATCATCGCCAGCACCCGATGCGCCACCAGGGCGGCGGCCGAGGCAATCAACGCCACTACCGCGGCGGCGATCCAGGGGTGCCTTCCCTCGAAGAGCGAATACAGCGTGACCTCGTTCATGCTGGCTCCAACGCAAATGTCTGCCGTGGTGCAGCAATTTCCGGACCCGGCCCCGTTTGATGACGGACACGACGCCGCCGCGACGGGGCGGCTGCGACGGATCAGAACCCGGCATCGACCCGGATCGGGGTGCCGTCGGCGAAGCGCTCCAGGCGGAATGCGCGGGGGTCGACCAACGGCGTGTCGTTCGCCACCAGATCAGCCATGAGATGGCCGGCTGCCGGCCCGATGCCGAAACCGTGTCCGGAGAACCCGGTGGCGATGAACAGACCGGGCACGCTGGCCGCCGGGCCGATCACCGGGATGGCGTCCGGGGTCACGTCCATATAGCCGCCCCATTGGGTGGCAATACGCGCGTCCGATAGTTGCGGCAGCAACTTCCTGAAGTTGGCCAGCGGAGGCGCGACGTATCCGGGCAAGGCTTGCGGATCCAGGGTGCGGACGGCCTCGAATACCGTGGGTGCGTCGAGATCCCAGCGGCGCGGCCGACGCCATTCGTCCAGAAAGCGCCGCCCGACGGCCAACTGCAGACTGCCCCACGTACTGCGCAACGCGGGCACGAAGCGCAAAAATTGCGTGAAGCAATCGGGCGTGATCTCGGCGTAGGTGCGCATCCCCCAGGCCAGGGTGTATCCGCCATCGGCGCGCTTGCGTAGCGCCACCCCGTGCGTGCTGACGCAGCCGTCCGGGCCGCCCGCCAGCGGCTGGGTGTGCAGCACCGAGCCCCGGGTCAGCAACTGCGGCAGATCGATGCCCAGACTCTTGCAGAAGTAACGCGACCAGGCGCCGCCCGCTACGACCACCGCGCCGCAGGCAATACGGCCGCGCTCGGTCACGACGCCCGCGACCCGCCCGCCCTGCATGTCGACGCCGCGCACGGCGCAGCGCGTGAGCACCTGCGCGCCCGGCAAGGCGGCCAGCGCTCGCGCCATGGCCGGCACGGCGCGTTGCGGTTCGGCGCAGCCATCGGTGGGGGTGTGGATGCCACCGGCAAAACGGCGCGAGGCGCCGGGCACGCGCGCATCCACCTCGGCGCCGCTCAGGACATGCGTCGGCACGGCGCCGAACTCGGCGCGCACCCGCGAGATCCAGGTTTCGAGCTCCTGCTGGCGTGCAGCATCGTCGGCGGCATAGAGAATGCCGCACTCGCGAAAGCCGGTGTCGATGCCGAGATCGCGGTCGATCGTGCGCCACAGGCGCAGGCTTTCCACGGCCAGGGCGTATTCGCGCATATCGCGCCGCGTGGTGCGCACCCAGCCCCAGTTGCGGCTCGACTGCTCCAGCGCCACCTCGCCCTTCTCGCACACCGCCACCGAATGGCCTCGCCGGGCCAGCGCGAGCGCCGTGCTCACACCGATGATGCCGCCCCCGATCACCACCACATCCACCCGCGCCGGCATGCTCGCCGCGCCCTGCACCGCATCGACCTGCAAGTCCATGAACATCCGCCCCGCGCGTCTCGGAAAGGCACCCATACTGCGACGGACGCAACAGCTTGTAAAGCGAGCCGCGCCAGGGCCGGCTTGCGGCCTGCCCCTGGCGCTTGCGACGGTCTCCTCCGTTCGTGGGATGGCCCGCCTTCCTAATGCCGCATTAGCGAAACGCGGTTTCCCCCGCGCACCGGCAAGGGTAGGCTATGCGCCCTCTCGTCCCCGTCATCGCCGTCGCATCCGTCATGCCTTTCTTCGAACCCGGTGCCGCCCCCGCCCTCATCGCCGGCTTTCTTTTGAGCCTGAGCCTCATCCTCGCCATCGGCGCACAGAACGCCTTCGTGCTGCGGCAGGGCCTGCGGCGCGAACATGTATTCGCCGTCTGCATCACCTGCGCGGTATCGGATGCCGCGCTGATCGGCCTGGGCGTCTCGGGCTTCGGCGTGCTCTCGACACGATGGCCCTGGATCGAGCCCGTGATGCGCTATGGCGGCGCGCTGTTCCTGTTCGTCTACGCGGCGCGCAACCTGCGGCAGGCGCTGCGGGCTCACGACGCGTTGCGCCCGGCCGAGCGCGGCAATGCCAGCCTGCGCGCCACGCTGCTCACCTGCCTGGCGCTCACCTGGCTCAATCCGCACGTGTATCTGGACACCGTCGTGCTGCTCGGCAGCATCGCCAGCCAGTACGACGGCCATCGCCGTGCCTTCGGGATCGGCGCGGCTGGCGCGTCGTTTCTGTTTTTCTTTGCGCTGGGCTACGGCGCGCGGCTGCTGCGCCCCTGGTTCGCCAGGCCCGGCGCCTGGCGCGTGCTCGACGGCCTGGTCGCGCTCGTCATGATCGTGATCGGCGTCTCGCTGCTGCTGGGTTGAGCGCCGCTGCGGCCGCGTCGCCCTGCGTCACAGCGAGGGCGGCGGCAACTTGCCGTATTCCTCCATCGCGGTCTCGCGAAACGCCTGGATCAATGACACCCGCGACGATCCGCGCGGCCATATCAATCCGAAACGCCGCGGCTCGCAAGGCGCGGGCAGCGCAATCACCGCCAACCCCAGCCGCTGGATCGCGTCGTTCGTGGACAGGGGCAGGATGGCCACGCCCAGATCCCGGCTCACCATCACGGCGATCGCCTCGATCGCGTTGAGTTCGAACCGGTCGCGCGGCACGATGCCCACGCGCCGCAGGTAGTCGTCCACATGGCGTCCGCCCCAATCATTGCGCTGATAGCGGATGAAGGGCTCGCTGGCCAGCAAGGCATGCGGATCGCGGCCGGCCAGGCGAGGGGCCACGGCAAGCACATAGGGCTCTTCGCGCAGCAGCTGCCAACCGAGACTCTTGGCGATCGGATACGGCGCTTCGAGCGCGATGGCCGCATCGAGCTCACCCGCCTCCACCGCCGGATAGAAGCGCGCCGAATGTCCTGGCGTGAGCGCCACGTTCACCAGGGGATGGCGCGCCACCAGCCGCTCCAGGATGGCCGGCACGACGGAGTTGAGCGCGGTGTTGCCCGCGCCCAGCCTGAGCTCGCCCATCACTTCGCCCGAACGGGCCAGATAACGGATCTGCTCGAGACTGGCCAACACTTCCTGCACGGGTGCCAAAAGCTCGCTGGCCTTGGCCGTGAGGTGCACCGTGCGGCCGGCGCGGGCCACCAGCGGCGCGCCCAGCTCCTGCTCGAGGGCGCGGATCTGTTGAGCCACCGCGCCATGCGTGAGGCCGAGCCGGCGCGCGGCCTCGGCCATCGAACCATGGCGGGCCACGGCAACCAGCGTTTGAAGAAAGTCGGTGTTCATAATGATAGAGATTCTATCGTTTGATCGTAACCCAGCTCGCCCACGGTCCGCATCCCGCGCGCCACAATCCGGCCCAGGAGACGACTATGAAAAGCAAGCTGTTTGTTCCGGCATCGCGTCCGGAACTCTTCGATAAGGCCATGGCCAGCGCTGCCGACGCGATTTCCTTCGATCTCGAAGACGCCGTCGCCCCCGAGCGCAAGGCCGAGGCGCGCGCCACGCTCGCCGCTTGGCTGCGCGCGCAGGCCCCCGGCCAGCATGCCAAGAAAATTATCGTCCGCATCAATGCCTCCGACACCCCGTATTACCACGACGATCTGGCCGAGCTCGGCCAGGTGCCCTTCGATATTCTCAACGTGCCCAAGACGGAAAGCGCCGCCTCCGTGCGCGACGCCGTCTCGCGCGCCAGCGCGGCGGGCTTTACCGGCCGCTTTCTGGTGAACGTCGAGACGCCGCAGGGCCTGGCCCGCGCCGCCGAGCTGGCCGCCGCGCACGAGCGCGTCTGCGGCCTGCAGCTGGGTCTGGCCGACCTCTTCGAGCCGCTGGGCATCGCCCGCTACGACATGGACATCCTGCGCCCCATCCTGCTGGCGGTGCGCCTGGCCGCTGGCGCATCGGGCAAGTTCGCGCTCGACGCCGCCTATGCCCGCGTGAAGGACACGGAAGGCTTTCGTGCCGAAGCGCAGCTCGCACGCTCGATCGGGTTCCTGGGCAAATCATGCATCCACCCGAGCCAGATCGCGATCGCGAACGAGGCTTTCAGCTTCTCGGCCGACGAGATCGAGGAAGCCCGCCGGGTGGTGGCCGCGAGCGAAGCGCACGCCGGCGTGGGCGCCTTCGTACTGGATGGCCGCATGATCGACGCCCCCTTCGTGCGCCGTGCGCAAGACGTGCTGCTGGCGGCCGGCCCGGCCTGACCGGCCGACGCCCTCTCTCCGCCCCGATTTCCGCAAGACCGAGTTGATCCCGCATGACGCAACTGCCTGACGCTACCCTCGCCTCTCCCCTGCCCCTGGACGGCATCAAAGTCCTGGACCTGAGCGCCTACATCGCCGGCCCCTATGGCTGCGCGCTGCTGGGCGACATGGGCGCCGAAGTCATCAAGATCGAGCCGCCCGAGGGCGACAACCTGCGCAAGTATCCGTCGACCCTGCCGACCGAGAGCCGCGCCTTTCTGGGCATCAACCGCAACAAGCGCGGGCTGTGTCTGAACCTGAAGGACGAGGCCGGCTACGACGTGCTGGTGCGCCTGGTGCGCGAGGCCGATGTGCTGGTGCACAACTTCCGCCCCGGCGTGCCCGAGCGCCTGCGCATCGATTTCGCCACGCTGTCGGCGATCAATCCGCGCCTGGTGTACTGCGCCATGACGGGCTACGGCATGGCCGGTCCGATGGCGGGCCACGCCGGCTACGACCAGGTGCTGCAGTCGATGACCGGTATGTGCGCGTCGCAAGGCAAGGCCGACGGCCCGCCCGAAATCCTGTACGGCTCGGTGGTCGACTACTACGGCGCCGCGCTGATCTCGAACAGCGTGGCCGCCGCACTCTATCAGCGCGAGAAGACCGGCCGCGGCCAGGCCATCGAAGTGTCGCTGCTCGGCAGCGCGCTCGCGATGCAGTCCGCGCGCCTGGTGTGGGCCGAAGGCGAACCGCGCAAGCTCGAGCGCGACATGCGCTCGGGCGGCATTACCGGCATTCATCCCACGCAAGAAGGCCATCTGTACATCTCGGCCAACACGCCGCACTTCTGGCGTTCGCTGTGCGGCCATCTCGGCCTCGAAGCCTTGGCCGAGCATCCTGACTACGATACCGTCAAGAAACGCGCGGCTCAGGCCGATGTGCTGATCCCGCTGGTGCGTGTAGCGCTGGCCCGCAAGCCGGCCACCGAGTGGGCCGAGCTGTTCGGCCAGAGCGTGCCGTGCGCGGTGGTCAATCGTGTCGAAGACATGTTCGATCACCCGCAGGTCCAGGCCATGGGCTTTATGCAGTCGCTGCACAACGCGCAGGCGGGCGAGTATCTCGGCCTGGCGCAATGGGCCCATTTCGCTCCCGACGGCAAGGTGCACGACACGACCGCGCCGGCACGCCAGGGCGCACCGAGCCTGGGTGAACACAGCCGCGCCATCCTGGCCGACCTGGGCTATGCCCCGATCGAGATCGATGCATTGATGATCCGCGACGCGGTGCGCTAGACGCCGCTCGCACGAGACACCGGCCGCGCCAAGACGCGGCTGGCTACGAACAACAGACGGCGCCGGGCCAATCGGCGCCAGGAGACGATCAGGCCATGAGCCAGACGCCACGCTACACCCAGCGCCCCGAAGGCTCGAACTGGGGCGATTTCGGACCCGATGATCAACTGGGTACGCTGAATCACCTGGACCAGGCCACGCGCCTGGCCGCCATCGCCGAAGTGCGCACGGGCCTGTCTTTTTCACTGAGCCTGCCGCTGACGGTGCCGCGCGCACCGGTGCTCAACCCGCGCCGCAAGGGTCCGGTTATCCGCCCCGCCGAGAAAAACGGCGTGCCGGTCTACCGCTATCCGCTCGCCAACGACGTGCCGGGCGCGACCGACGTGATCAGCGACGACAGCATCACGCTGTCGCCGCAGTACTCCACCCAATGGGATGCGCTCGGCCACGTCGGCTCGCTCTACGACGCGCACGGCACGGGGCAACCCGCCCCCACCGGCTATAACGGCTTCACCGTGAGCGAGCCCGGCGGCGAAGGCTTTACCGGCACGCGTGATTTGTCGATCGCGCCCATGGCGCGCCATGGCATTCAGGGCCGCGGCGTGCTGGTGGACCTGCGCGCGCACTTTGGCGATGCGCAGCGCAAGATCGGCCTCGCGGATCTGCAAGCCGTGATGCAGGCCGACGGCGTGACCGTACGCCCGGGCGATGTGCTCTGTCTGCACACCGGCCTGGCCGACCTCGCCCTCACACTGGCCGACGACGAGCAGCACCGGCTCAAGACGAGCTGCTGCACGCTCGATGGCGACGATGCCGCACTGCTGGCATGGATCAAGGAAAGCCGCATCGCGGCGATCGCGGCCGACAACCATGCAGTCGAGCTGCGCAATCACAGCCTCGCCGCCGACCGCGGCGCGCTCCTGCCCTTGCACGAGCAATGTCTGTTCAAGCTGGGCTTGCCGCTGGGCGAGCTCTGGCACCTGACCCCGTTGGCGCATTGGCTGCGCCAGCACGGTCGGCATGCCTTCTTCCTGACCGCGGCGCCCATGTATGTGCCCGGTCTGGTCGGCGCGCCGGTCAACCCCATCGCGACAGTCTGATTGCCCTGGCCCTCGCGGCCAGACCCAGGCGGTCGTGCGAAGCACGATTATTCCAATGAGTTCCAACCCCCCCCGCACGGGAGCAAGAGAGTAGACATGAAAACAAAATCGACCCTGATCCGCGCCGCGCTGGCCGCCACCTTCGGCTTCGCCGCGCTGGGTGCCCACGCCGCTGACTTCCCGAACCAGCCCATCACCGTGGTCGTGCCCTACGCCGCCGGCGGTGGTGCCGACAACGCCGCGCGCATCATCGCGCAAGGCATGTCCGAAGTGTCGGGCCAGAGCGTGGTCATCGAAAACAAGGGCGGCGCAAGCGGCTCGATCGGCGCCGCCTATGTGGCCCGCGCCAAGGGCGACGGCTACACGGTGCTCTACGACGCCTCGGCCTTCTCGATCAACCCGGTGCTGCGCAAGCTGCCCTACGACGCGAAGAAGGATTTCATCCCCGTGTCGCAGGCCATCAGCGTGCCGAACATCCTGGTTGCCGCCCCCGGCTCGGCCTTCAACAGCCTGCCCGACTTCATCCAGGCCGCCAAGGCCAATCCGAGCCGCTACACGTACGCCTCGTACGGCCCGGGCAGCCTGGCCCAGATGGCCGGTGAGCTGCTGAAGAAGGACGCCCAGATCGAAGCAGTGCACGTGCCCTACAAGGGCGGCGCCCCCGCCATCGTGGACGTGATGGGCGGTCAGGTCGACGTCTACTTTGCCAACGCGGCCTCCAGCCTGAACTACGTCACGACCGGCAAGCTCAAGGCCCTGGCCGTGTCCTCGTCCAAGCGCATGCCCGAATTGCCGAACGTGCCCACCGTGGCCGAAGCCGGCATCAAGAACTTCGACGTGGTGGAATGGAACGGCTTCTTCCTGCCGGCCGGCACCCCGCCCGAAGTCGTGGCGCAGATGCAAGACCTGATCCAGAAGACGCTGGCTCGCCCCGAAACCCGCGAAAAGCTGGGCAAGCTGGGTCTGACCGCCGTGGGCAGCAGCTCGGCCGACTTCACCAAGTTCGTCAATGACGAGCAGGTGCGTTGGGGCGAAGTGGTCAAGGCCAACAACATCAACGTGAACTGATTCCGAACCCACCGGGTCCGGCGCTTCTCGCCCGGCGGGAGCCGCCACGGATCAGACACCGTCGTGCACAAAACGCCGGCCCGCTCACGGGGGCCGGCGTTTTTGCATGGGCCGGCACCCTTCTCCGATGGCCGCGGCCGGCACAGCCACTCGGCCGTGCTGCCCGAGCCCGCCCGCGACGCGCACGGCGGGCATAATCCTCTTCATTGCATGCTCAACCGACAGGACACACGATGAGCCGTCAAGACGATTTCGACAAAGGCCTGGCCAATCGCCGCGCCGTGCTGGGCGATGAGTGGGTCGAGCGCTCGCTTTCGCGCGCCACCAACTTCACCGCCGAATACCAGAACCTCATCACCCGCTATGCCTGGCACGACATCTGGAGCCGCGACGGCCTGCCGCGCAAGTCGCGCCGCATGATGGTGCTGGCGGTCACGCTATCGCTCGCCCGTTGGGAAGAATTCGAGCTGCACGTGCGCGCGGCGCTCACCGCCACCGACGACTCGCGCCTCACCCCGGCCGAGCTCAAAGAGGTGCTGCTGCAAAACGCCATCTACGCCGGCGTGCCCGCGGCCAATACGGCATTCAACCTCGCACAGGGCATCCTGCGCGAGGTCGCCGACCAGATCGGCTATGTGTTCGAAGCGGGCGATCCGCGGGGCGCGGATCCGTTCTGAACGGTTGCGGATTGGCCGCGGCACGCGCCACGTCCGCGCAGGCACTCAGCGCCGCGGCGGCAGGATCAGCAGCCTGCGGTCTTCCACGGGCGCCTTGAGCAGCGCCGCCTGCAGCGTGCGCGCCAGATTGCACATCGTGGCCGCCTCGTCGGGCCCGGTCTCCGTCATGGCCATCACGCGCTTGACCTCGTCGCGCTCGGCGGGCGGCATGCCATCGATGAGCCGCGTCCAGGCCTGCTCCTTCTCGGCCGGGTCGACCTCGTTCTTCGGCCACGCCCGCACATGGGCCATCACGCTGTCGAATTCATGCTCACGCCACGGTCCGGCAAGCTCGGGCTCATGGTCGATCACGGCCAGGTTCCAGCGCACCCGCTGCGTCTCGTCCAGGAACCGCGCCATCACCACGCCGTAGCACTCGAGCGTGGTGGCGCGCTGCAGCAGCAATAGGATCGACGGCTGCGCCGCCTCCAGCGTGGCCGTGGGCAGACGGCGCCTCCCATCGGCACGCGCCTCGGTGAAGAAGGTGAGCCGCGCGCCGCGGTCCATGTCTCGCACCTGCTGCATCACCTCCGGCTGGCGCGACAGGTCGCGCGCGAGGCGGTCCAGCGCCGTCGCGGCGATGCCGCCCGCCGGCGGCTCGTGATAGTAGAGATCCGCCGCCGTGATGCGCGGCTGATCGCCCCGCATCGCCTGGCCGCTTTGGGCGTGGATCGTCATGGGCAAGACGAGGCCCGCGACAAGCACCGCGGCAGCGCGGCGCAGGCGGCGCAATCCACCGCCTCTGGCGACCCGCCCGGGGGTGCCAACCGCTGCCAGCGGCGGCACTGCCCACGTGAACCAGCGCGTGAACGCACCCGCACGGCGCCACGCTGCGAATTCGTCAGGCACGCGAGACTTCTGCGTCATTCGAGTTACTCTCCCTGGAATCAAGATCATCCTGAACCTCCCCGCGCCGGGGTCGACATGCGCTGGCGACGGGTACCGAATGGTAGGCCACATCATCCGGCCTCAATCGGCTGAATAATCCCGACGGCGTCCCAGGGGATGGCCTTGCGAGCGGCATGGCCCGATATCGTCGGCTCAGCAGCGCCCATACTCACACGCAGACCTCTGGATTATCTGTCTATAATTAGATTGATAGTCTCACAGAGTAGCCCACCGGCGACGATCCTGCCGCGGGTAGCTCTTCCGAAGCGTTTCCCGCCAACCGCCCCACCCCGCAGCCACCATGACGCAACCCGCCTTGCCCACGTACGCCGATGTCGAAGCCGCCGCCGCCCGCCTGGCCGGCGTCGCCCACCACACGCCGGTGCTGACCTCCCGCACCATCAATGAGCAGCTCGGCGCCGAGGTGTTCTTCAAGTTCGAAAGCCTGCAGCGCATGGGTGCGTTCAAGTTTCGCGGGGCGTACAACGCACTCGCGCAGTTCAGCGCCGACCAGCGCCGCGCAGGCGTGGTGGCGTTCTCGTCGGGCAACCATGCGCAGGGCGTGGCGCTGGCCGCCCGCATTCTGGGCATCCCGGCCACGATCATCATGCCGGACGACGCACCCGCAATGAAGGTCGCGGCCACGCGGGGGTACGGTGCCAAGGTGGTCAGCTATGACCGCTACAAAGAAGATCGCGAAGCCATCGGCCGGAAGCTGGCCGAGGAAGGCGGTCTGACGCTGATTCCGCCCTACGATCATGCGGATGTGATCGCGGGCCAGGGCACGTCGGCCAAGGAGTTGTTCGAAGAAGTCGGCGCTCTCGACGCCCTGTTCATGCCGCTGGGCGGTGGCGGCCTCTTGTCCGGGTCGCTTCTGTCGGCCAAGGCGCTGGCGCCGGCCTGCCAGGTGTATGGCGTGGAGCCCGAAGCCGGCAATGACGGCCAGCAATCGCTGCGCCAAGGCAGCATCGTGCGCATCGATACGCCGGTCACGCTGGCCGACGGCGCGCAGACCCAGTACCTGGGCAAGCTCACCTTCGCGATCATCCAGCGCGACGTGACCGACATCCTGACCGGCACCGACGCGCAGCTCGTCGAGGCCATGCGCTTCTTCGGCTCGCGCATGAAGCAGGTGGTCGAACCCACCGGCTGCCTGGGCCTGGCCGGCCTGCAGAATGTGGCGGATCAGTGGCGCGGCAAGCGCGTGGGCGTGATCGTGAGCGGCGGCAACGTCGATCTGGCTCGCTATGCCGAGCTGGTGGGCGCAGCCGCCTGAGGCTGGAACTCCCTTTATGAAAGCGCCCGCAGCCGCACGGCCCGGGCGCTTTTTTCATGGCTCGCGAGGCCGTCAACACCAGGTGGCGGTACTGATGCCCGGCGCGGCTACCGCTCAAAAAAACGCCGCGATGGTGCCCCGCGATTTACCTGTTCCCCGCCCGACGGCGGACATGCGCGCGCGTGAAGCGCCGCGATGGGTGCAGCGGCGTGGCGCCGGTCGAGCCTTCGCCGCCGCCATCGTGCCCCACCCGCTCTGCCCGCTACCAGTGCCAGGGCACGCGCGTGCCCACACCCTGCGCCGTCGCTTCGCGCAGCAGCGCCTGACCCACGGTAAGGTCTTGCAGGGCCAGGCCGGTGAGATCGAACACGGTGATCTCCGGGTCGCGCCGGGTGTAGGCCACGCCCCCGGTAAGCAGATCACCGAGTTCCACCGCCGACAGCGACGGCGCCCATTGTGTCTCGCCCAGCGATCGTGCCTGCGCCAGATCATCGACCACGAGCGTGGCCGTCGCGAGCAATCCTTCGGGCAGCTCACGTTTGCCGCGCGTATCGGCACCGACTGCGTTCACATGCGTGCCAGGCCTGACGGCCGCCGCATCGAATAGGATCTGGCGGCCCGGCGTCGCGGTGATGACCACGTCGGCACTCGCGACGGCGAGATTGGCGTCGGTCGCGTGCTGCACGGCCACACCCATCGCCGACACCACCGACTCGAACGCCGGCACCGGCTCACCCTGGGAGCTAAGGTAGGTGACCCGCTCGATCTGCGGCAACACGCGCAGCGAGTGCTTGATCTGTACGCGAGCCTGCACGCCGGTGCCGAACACGCACAGGCTCCGGCTGTCGGGCCGCGCCAGCACCGACAGACCCAACGCGCCCGCGGCGCCAGTGCGCTCGGTCGTGATGAGGTTGCCGTCTGCCAGGCAACGCGGCCGACCCGTGGCGGGATCCACCAGCAACACGGTGGCCTGATGCGGCTCGCCGCCGCGCGCGCGGTTGGCCGGCCAGAAACCCGCGGCCTTGAAACCCAGCAGCGCTTCGCCCGGCACGTCGCCCGCCTTGATGCCGAAGACACCACCGGTGGAGAGCGCCTCGCGGATCACCGGAAACACCCTGCCTTCGCGCGCGGCATGCAGCGCAAACGCGTGGCGCACCGCCTCGCTCACCATCTCGGGCTGCAGCAGCCGCGCCACGTCGGCGTGGTCGAGCAGAAGCAGATCATCTTGATTATTTGGCATCGTTGTACACCGTTGCGCGCGACACACCAAGGTGGCCGGCGATCACATCCATGGCCTTGCGCACTTCCAGGAAGCCGCCCGCCTTGAGCTCCTGCAGCAAGGCGCGGCGCTGGTCGGCCTTGAGCGACTGGGCCGGGGTGGCGAGCGCGGCGGCAAACTGATCGATGCGCTCGCGGATGCCCTCGGCACCCACCGGATCCAGCGTTTCGCGCACGGCCGCCGGGCCCGTGCCGCAAAAGAGATCGAGCATGCTCTGCAGCGTGCGCAATACCGTGACGTCGACATTCAGGCAGAGCGCGGCCACATAGTGGCCCTCGGCATCCTTGATGCCCACCGAGGTGCTCTTGGCCCGCCGCCCGTCGGCGAATTGATTGGCGTAGTTGGTCAGCACCTGCGGGTAATCATCGTCCGCGATGCGCGCCAGGCCGAGCTCGGTGGTGGGGTCGCCCACCGCGCGGCCCGACAGATTGTTGTGAATCGCGAGTATCGCGTTGTCCGGCGTGCGCAGGTCGTGCACCACCACCTCGCAGAAGGGCGCGAAGGTCTCGCCCAGGCCCTGGGCGATGTGCTTGACCTGTTCGATGAGCGAGTCCTGCTCGCTAGCTGCGGGCGGCTTGGCTTTTTTCATGACTATACGATTTGTCTAGAATTAATCGTATTGTACAGGGGCGAGGTGTCGCCGCATGACTTGCCCAAGCAACACAGGGGTGCGGTTGCCTTTGCACGGCTTGCCTCTGAGCGGCACGAAGACGGACGACCTCAATGGGAGGAAGACTGAATTCGAACTATAATTGGTCTTACCCGTCCGCCAGGGAGATTCCCGTGAAGTATTCCACCCAGGTCAAGCCTATCAGCTACTTGAAGAGCCATGCCGCAGAGATCGTGAAGGACATCTCGGAAAGCCGTGAGCCGATGCTGATCACGCAAAATGGCGAAGCCAAGCTCGTTGTCATGGATGTGCTGAGCTACGAGGAGCAAGAGCAAACCATCGCTCTCCTGCAGCTTCTGGCACATGGACGCCGAGAGATCGAAGAGGAGCGGGTTGTTCCCGCTGCCGACGTCTTCGCTCAAATTGACGCGATGGACAAAGAAGACATCGAATGAAGCACAAGGTTGTCTTCCTGCAATCGGCCGCAGATGATCTCCACGAGATTCGCCGCTACATCAGAAAGCATTTCTCACAGGCGGTCTGGCTGGACTGCTATGCCAAGATCAGGAAGGCAATCCTTAATCTTGAGCAGTTTCCTCAATCGGGCCATGCGCCCTCCGAACTGCCCGCCACCCATTTCCTTGAAATCGTCGCGGCAAAGAACCGCGTCATCTACGAAGTGCTGGGAGATACCGTTTATATCCACATCATCTGCGACAGCAGACAAGACTTCAAAACCAAGCTTGCCCGTCGCCCGATCCGAATATTCGGTCCCTCCCGCCGCCCTTAAGGCTCCCCTTCCCCGCTGGCCCGGGATGCGCGCCTTCTACAGCATCTGCCCCAGGAACGCGCGCGTGCGGGCGTGCTGCGGGGTATTGAAGAACGTGTCGGCCGGGGCCTCTTCGACGATCTTGCCCTGATCCATGAAGATCACGCGATGCGCGACTTCGCGGGCGAAGCCCATCTCGTGCGTCACGACCAGCATGGTCATGTGTTCGTCGGCCAGCTGGCGCATGGTGCGCAGCACCTCGACGGTGAGCTCGGGGTCGAGCGCCGAGGTCGGCTCGTCGAACAGCATGATGTCCGGTTCCATGGCGAGCGCCCGGGCGATCGCCACGCGCTGCTTCTGTCCGCCCGACAGACGGTTAGGGTAGTTGTCGCGCTTGTTGAGCAGCCCCACCTTGCGCAACAGCTCTTCGGCCCGCGGCACGATAATGTCGCGCTTCATGCCCTTGACGGTCATGGGCGCCTCGATCACGTTCTGCAGCACCGTCATGTGCGGGAACAGGTTGAACGACTGGAACACCATGCCCATGCGCCGGCACAGGCGGCGCACCTCGGCGTCGGCCACATAGCGGCTGGGCTCACCGGGCACGGCCTCGGCCAGCAGGTCGCCCTCGATGTGCAGACTGCCCCCGTCGATGATCTCGAGGTGATTCAGGCAGCGCAGAAAGGTGCTCTTGCCCGAGCCCGAGGGCCCGATCACCGCCACCACCTCGCCGCGGCCCAGCGTGAGCGACACGTCGTCGAGGACGCGGTTCTCGCCAAACGACTTGACGATGTGGCGGGCTTCGATCATCACTTTGCGCGCTTCATCGCGCGCGGGCTCATTGATCGTATTTGGCATAGCGTTTTTCCATGCGCTGGAAGAACCAGGTCAGCACCAGCGTCATGAGCAGGTAGAAGGCAGCCGCCACCAGGAATGGCGTGGTCGAGAAATCGCGCTGCACCATGCCGCGCGCGGTGCGCAGGATGTCGTTGAGCGCCAGCACGTAGATGATCGAGGTGTCCTTCACCAGCGTGATGGTCTCGTTGCTCATGGGCGGCAGGACCCGCTGCACCATCTGCGGCAACACGATGCGGCGCAGGGTCTGCAGGTAGGTCATGCCCAGCACCTTGCTGCCCTCGTACTGCCCCCGGTCCACCGACTGAATGCCGGCACGGAAGATCTCGGCGAAATACGCGGCGTAATTCAGCGCGAACGCGACGATCGCGGCGGGGAAATCCGGCAGGCGTATGCCGATCACCGGCACGAACGGCAAGGCGTAATAGATGAACAGCAGCTGCAGCATCAGCGGCGTGCCGCGCATCAGCCAGATATAGCCATTGACCGCCTGGCTGGCCACGCGCCAGCGCGAGATGCGCACCAGGGCAAGGGCCAGGCCGAGCGGGACAGCCAGCACCAGGGTGATGAAGAAGAGCGACAGGGTGACCTGCGCGCCCTGCGCCATCGGCCCCAGTAGGGAGAGTACGTAATCCATGGATCGGTGCGCCCAGCGCCGGAACGGGCGTTCCGGCCGCCGGGATCCGCGCTCAGGCGCAGGCCCCGGCGGGCGTCGTCATTATTTGATGATATCGGCGCCGAACCACTGGGTGGCGATCTTGGCCGAGGTGCCGTCCTTCTTCATGGCGACCAGGGTGTCGTCGAGCTTCTTGAGCAGCTCGGTGTCTTCCTTGCGCAGGCCCACGCCGTAGTCTTCGGTACCGAAGTTCTCGTCGAGCACGCGGTACTCGCCGGCGCGCTTGGCCGCCAGGTAGCGGCCCACCACTTCGTCCACCACGACGGCGTCGAGACGACCGACCGTCAGATCCATCAGCGCGGTCACGTTATCGCCGAAGAGCTTGAGCTCCTTGATGCTGGCGGCCACGGGCGCATCCTTCTTGATCGCGTCGACGGCCGAGCTGCCATCCTGCGCGCCGACCACGCGGCCAGCCAGATCGGCCTTGGTCTTGATGGGCGATGCGTTCGCCACCAGAATGATCTGGTGGTTTTCCATGTAAGGCGCGGTGAAGCCGATGTTCTTCTTGCGCTCTTCGGTGATGGTGAGGCCGTTCCAGAGCATATCGACGCGCTTGCCGTTGAGCTCGGCTTCCTTGGCGTTCCAGTCGATCGGCTTGAACTCCATGTCCAGGCCCATGCGCTTGCCCGCTTCGCGCGCCATGTCGATGTCAAAGCCCACGAGCTGGTTCTTCTCGTCGCGGAAACCCATCGGCGGGAAGTTGTCGTCCAGGCCCACCACGATCTTCTTGGCGGCGGCCGCGGCCGGCGCGGGCGCATTGTCACCTTGGCCGCAGGCCACGAGCAAGGCCGAAGCGGACACCATCAGAAGTGCAGTCAGTTTTTTCATGTTGCCAGCGCGCGTAGCACGCAGAGAGAGGAGAAACCGGGGCGGCGCCCGCCATGGGCCGGAGGCGATGCGCGCAACGAGGCACATCGGCCGGCACGGGGCGCGCCGAATCCGGGATTATATCGACACTGGCAAACGGGCTGCTGGCAACGGATATGGGGCGCTCGGCGCACGCGGAACACAGATGCGGCAGGCGTGAGGCAACGCAAAAGCGCTGACCGGCGAGAAACGGGGTACGAGAGGCACACCCGGGCCGCCGTTCTCACGCGGCGCCCCGTGCCGTGGGATCTCGGAGGGGCTGAACCCCGCCGGGGTAAGAGGAGAAAGACGCGAGCGCGCACTCAAGGCAGCGCGCCCGCACGACCGGATCAAGGGCGGCGCAGCGCCTCGACCTGGATCTTGAGCTCCACCTCGGGCTTGAAGCCCATGTCCAAGCCGAAGTTCAAGCCAAAGTCATTGCGCTTGAACTCGGTGGACACATCGGCGCCACACACCTCGCGCTTTTCCTGAAAGTGCTCCATGCACTTGAAGTCGTCGATGTCGAGCTTGACCTGGCGGGTCACGCCCCGCAGGGTCAGATCGCCAGTGGCCTCTTCCGGCTTGTCGCCATCGAATTTGGTGAAGGTGCCCTTGAAGGTGGCCGTGGGGTACTTCGCCGCGTCGAAGATGTCGGGCGCGACTGCGTGCTTGTTCATCTCGTCATGGCCGAAATCCACCGACTTGATGTCGACCGTGACATCGATGGTGCCGGTCTTGGCCGCGCGGTCCAGCACGATCACGCCGCTACTGCGGTTGAATTTGCCGCGCCAGGTCGACAGGCCGCCCATGTGATCGGCCTCGAAGCTCGGATAGGTGTGCGACGGATCGATGTCAAAGGTCACGGGCGCGGCGAACGCGGGGGCGGCGCTCAGCGCCAACGCGCCGATGGCCGAGCCAAACAAGGCACGAACAGGCAGGGACAGCTTCATGGCAACTCCAGATCGGGGATGAAAAGCGGCGGCGTGCGCCGGGCGGAAACGGCTCTCGGTGGGCGAGCATGCCGACGATACAGAGCCATACCCTACCTGATGAGTGACCCGGCCCCCATTGTTCAGTTCCTGGTCAGTCGCTGAGTTTCGCAGCCAAGGCGGATTTATTCCTTCTAATTCAATCAATTAAAGGGCGTATCTATATTTCACTTTAAACGTGTTGAATGAAGTGTCGCCGTCTCGGCGGGGCGGCGCGCATGCCGGCATAGGCAGTCCTTGCAGCGCGACATGCCGTCGCGGTGCACGGCCCGCCCTTGCCCCTGCCGGATCGGCGTAGCGCCGGGCGCCGGCTCCGGCACGCGCCCACACGGCCCATGCGCCATCCCGATGCACGCAGCTTTTGCGCCATGCGCACCGGGGCGCGTCCGATGCCTCTTACCGGCCTCCACCCGAGGTGCCGCGCGCGTCGCAGCGGATATCCAGCGCCGGCACGCCCCAAGTTGGTGCGTTTCTTTCCGGATACTGCGAGAATGCCGCCTTCGCCGTCTCCGGTCCCCTCCCCGCAGCAGCCTCCCGTGCAGCCCGCCACTTCGCCTTCCTCCCCCGTCGCCTCGCGCGATCCTGGCACCTTGTGGCCGCAACTCGTGCTCACCGGTATCACCATGATCTGGGGCGTTACGTTCCTCGCGGTGCACCAGGCCCTGCAATGGATCGGGCCCTACACCTTGGTCGGCGCGCGCTTTTTGATTGCCGCGCTGATCCTGGCCGTGGTGTTGCGGGGCAAGCTCAGAGGCATTACGGGCGCCGAATGGCGCGCGGGCCTGTTGATCGGCCTCGGCCTGTTCTTCGGTTACTCCCTGCAGACGGTCGGACTGCAGACGATCGACAGCAGCAAGTCCGCCTTCCTGACGGCGCTCTACGTGCCGCTCGTGCCGCTGCTCACGTGGGTATTGCTGCGCAAGGCGCCGAGCCTGGCGGCCGGCGCGGGCATCGTGATGGCTTTCGCCGGCATGGTGCTGCTGACCAATCCGGGCACGCTCGTATTCACGCTTTCCGCCGGGGAGTTTTATACGGTACTGGGCGCCGTGGCGATCGCGGCCGAAATCCTGATGATCGGGCACTTCAGCCAGCAATGCGATCCGCGCCGGGTGGCGTTCATCCAGTTGCTCACCGTCGGCGTGGTGGCGCTGGCCACGGCGCTCGTGCTGGGCGAGCGCCAACCGGAGTTCACGCCTGGGCTGATCGCCAGCGTGCTCGGCCTGGCCGCGGCGTCTGCTCTGATCCAGTTCTGCATGAACTGGGCACAGCGCTATGTCAACGCGACCCGGGCCACCCTGATCTACGCGATGGAGCCGGTCTGGGCCGCCGCGGTCGGCGCCCTCGCGGGCGAACGCCTGGGCCTGTGGGGCCTGACCGGCGGCGCAATGATCGTGGCCGCCGTACTGATCAGCACGCTTGAGCGACGTAAACCTAATACTAATCAATGAGTTGGCGTCGTTATTTAATGCTGGATATCTAAAGTGACTTCTTCACTTTAAGGGCCGTCCTGGCAGCCTTGCCAGCCGCTGGCGGGGGCAGCGGCGGCTCTCGTCGCCGCTTCCCACTTCCCCCGTCGTCTTATCGGCTCCCTCATCTCGCGGCAGCCTTTCCAGCCGCCGCGAGTTCAGCGACAGCTCCCGTCGCCGCTTCCACGGCATCGTCTTATGGGCCCCTCGTCTCTTGGCAGCCTTGCCGGTCGCCGCGAGCTCAGCGACGGCTCCCGCCGCCGCTTCCACGGCATCATCCTATCGGCCCCCACGCCTCTTGACGCCCTTGCCAGCCGCTGCGGGTTCAGCGGCAGCTCCCGCCGCCGCTTCCAACCCTTCCCCCGACGTCGTCTTATCGGCCCCCTCATCGGGCGCCTTCGTGCCGAGGAGCTGCTCGATCTGACGGTCGCGGCCGGCCAGCTGGGCCTGCAACTGCGACACTTGCGCGCCGAGATCATCGACGCGGGCCTGCGTCATGGCCTGTAGCGTCGACGCCGCGGCGATGTCGCGCTGCGCCTGACCCTCGACCCGATCCGCGAGCCCCTGGCTGGCAGCCAGTTGTGCCTGCAACGAAGCGCGCTCCGCCTGCCATTCCAACTGTTGCTCGCGCAGCGTGCTGCGTGCGGCGCCCTGCGCCTGGGTGAGCGCCCCCTCCACGCGCCGGACCTCGGCCAAGGCCTCGGACAACGCGTTGCGGGTCGCGACCTGCTCCGCGCGGACCGCCTCGATCTCTTCCTGCGCCTTGCGCGCCGCCTGGCGCTGCGCATCCAGGTCGACCAGCCAGCGGCGTTCGTGGGCGGCGTGACGCTCCTGCTCGGCGGCCAGGGCCTGCGCATGGGACGTGGCCTGTTCGTGCATCTGGTCGGCCAGCGCCTTGCGCTCTGCCTCGAGCGCCTGCTGCGCCTTCGTGAGCTCGGTCCGCTCGATGCGAGCCTGGGTTAGCGCGTCGCGCAACTGCGATTGCGCCTCCGCGAGCCGGGCGTCCGCCGCCTGCGTAAGAGCGAGCGCGTCGCGCGCACGGGCCTGCAGCTCTTCGGCACGCGCCTGTAGCGTGAGGCGCTCTTGCAGCAATTCGTGCTCGCGCTCATCCAGCGCCGAGCGCGCCTGCACCAAGGCCAGCCGCTCCTCGGCCATGGTCTGCGCCCAGTGCGACTGCGCGGTCTCGAGCGCCATCGCCCAGACCTGGGTCACGGCCTGCACCACCGGTTCGGGCGCATCGAATTGCTGCTGCTGCCCGGCCAGCCGCGCACCCAGGTTGCGAAACCAGGTCTTGAGCATCGGGCCCACGGTATTGGGCGAGCCGCGGCCCAGCTTCAGCCGCACGCGCTCGATCGTGGGCTGCTCGCCCTCCATCAGCAGCGCATCGGCCGCCTGCCATACCTCTTGTTCCTGCACGCCTGAAGCCATGAAAAATCCCTGTAGAAAGCGCGGCAATCGAAGCCGAAGCCTACCGCCATCCCGTCCGCGCCAAAACGCCGAATTGCGGCATGAAGGCGATGCGCACCTCGCATCGAATGCGCTGCGGGCCTCTTTGGAAATCAGGGGCGCCATCGAGACGACAAAGGTTCGCTTGCCGATCCAAAATAAGGGCGGATAATTGAAGGTTATCCGCGCTTATCTGTTTGATACGTATTATTTACTACGTAGCACATATTATTTAATACATTATGATCAAAAAACCTGGTTCCGTCGATGAAAATCGTGATCTGGACGCTTGGCCGATGGAGAAAGGCATGGCTATAGCCCGGGAACAGCGCGGCGCCATGCCCACCGACGCCATGCCCACCGACGCCGCGCCCGCTGCCGTCACGTCCGCCGATCCTGCGCCAGCCGACACCCTCCCCGCCGAGACCAGCCCGAATGCGTTCGCTCCCGCGCCGGAAGCGACTGCCGCCGTCCCAGGCCGCGCCGAAAATGAACAAGCGGCATACGCCACCCTCGCGGCGGCGACGCCCGGCGTGCGCGCATTGCTGCGCGAAGGCGCGTCCGAGAACACGGCGTCGGCCTATCGCGGCGCGATTCAGTATTGGGCCGCGTGGCATTCGCTGCGCATCGGCACGCCCCTGGCGCTACCCGTGGCCGCGGCGGTCGTGCTGCGCTTCGTGGCAGACCATCTGGAGCACGCGGGCGCCGATGGGCCGGTGCATGAGCTACCCGCCGAGATCGATGCGGCGCTCGTGGCGCAACGCGTCAAGCGCCGCATAGGCCCGCTGAGCCTGGCCACGGTACGCCACCGGCTCGCGGTGCTGTCCGAGGCGCACGAGGCCCGGGCGCTTGCCAATCCCTGCCGTGACCGCGCCGTCCAGATCCTGATGACCCGCGCCCGCAACGCCTATGCGCGCCGCGGGGTCCAGCCGGCACGCAAGGAGGCGCTCACGCGCGAGCCCTTCGAACGCCTGTTGGCCACCTGCGACGACTCGTTGATTGGATTGCGCGACCGCGCCCTGCTGCTCTTCGCCTGGGCCAGCGGCGGCCGCCGCCGGTCGGAAGTGGTGCGCGCCACGTTCACCAACACCACCCGCACGAGCGACGGCTGGCAGTTTCAACTGAACCACAGCAAGACCAACCAGGGCGGACAGGCGCGCGCCGATGCGCTCAAACCGGTGATCGGCCGCGCCGCGCGCGCGCTCGATGCCTGGGTGGCGGCGGCCGGCCTGACCGAGGGCGCGATATTTCGGCGGGTATTGAAAGGCGGACACGTCGGCGGCCCACTGTCGGCGGAGGCCGTGCGCCGCATCGTGCAGGCGCGTTGCGCGCAGGCCGGACTCGAAGGCGACTACGCGGCCCACAGCCTGCGGTCGGGTTTCGTGACCGAGGCGGGCCGCGCGGGCGTGCCGATCGCGGACGTGATGGCCATGACCGGCCACGCCAGCGTCACCAGCGTGGTCGGCTACCACCGCGCGGGCGCCATGGCGGCGTCGCGCGCGGCCCGGCTGCTGGATGACGACGGGCAAGCCACCGCCACGCCCGTCGAGCCCGGCCTCGACCGAAGCTTGTGAGGCGTGATCGTGCGGCCACCCCAAGGGCAACACCGCCCCCGGACCTTGGAGCCGAGCGTTCCTCGCTCAAGGTCCGCACGAGGGACTGGACGCATTCACCGGGCCGCAGTTAAATCGTTCAGACCCCGCCTGCCACGCGCCTGATCTGCCCGGCGCGGGCACGCAGCGCCTGCGAACCCACAGACTTCCACCCCATCGAGGCGACGATCCGGTGCAGACCTGGCAAAGCGACCTTCCCGCGCTATCGCGCGCCCTCGCGCCCGTCTTCGACGAGCGGGACGACCCGGCTCTCGACATCGAGGGCGCCATCCCGCCCGCCCTGCACGGCGTTTTCATGCGCAACGGCCCGAATCCGCGCTTCGCGCCGGGCCCGGGCTACACCTACCCTTTCGACGGCACGGGCATGATCCACGCGGTCTATCTCGACGCAGGCCGAGCGCGCTACCGCAACCGCTGGGTCCGGACGCAAGAGTTCAATGAAGAAGCCGCGGCCGGACACCGCCTGTACAACGCCGGCTTCGCGCCGCCGCCGCACGCCAATCTGGCCAACACGCACGTCATCCATCACGCGGGCCGCTTCCTGGCGCTGTATGAAGGCGGCCTGCCCTACGAGATCGACGCACAGCTGAACACACGAGGCTGCTACGACGGGGACGGCCGGCTGCCGGCAGCCATGTCCGCGCACCCCAAGCTCGACCCGCGCACGGGCGAGCTTCTCTCGGTCACGTACAACTTGCGCACCGGCTCGCTGCACTATGTCCGCATCACGCCCGAGGGCACCGTGGATCGTTGCGTGCCCATCCCCTCGCCCTGGTCCGCGATGATCCATGACATCGCGATCACGACCCGGCACGTCCTCGCTTTCGTCTGCCCGTTGGTTTTCGACCTGGACAATCCTGCCGCGCCCATGCGGTGGTCGCCCGAGCGAGGCGCCCGGCTCGCCCTGATCCCGCGCGAGGCACGCAGCGCGCAGGACGTGCGTTGGGTCGACGGGCCGGCCTTTTTTCATTGGCACACGCTCAACGCCTTCGAGGAGGATGGCCGCATCGACGTCACGTTGCCGTGGTATGCGGGCTATGGCCCCGGGGCATCCGACAGGCGGCTCGCCTTGCATCGGATCGTGATCGACGCACGCTCGGGCGCCTGGCGTGATGAACCGCTCGATGATCAGGCCTGTGAGTTCGGTCGTATCAACGAGGCCCTTCTGGGCCAGCGCGCTCGCTACGGTTATGTCGGGCTGCGTCAGCCGCGGGCGGGTGAAGTACCGCAAGCGGGTGCATTCGAGGCGCTGGCCCGCTACGACCTGGATACCGGCGCGAAACAGGTCTTCACGCTTCCCGCGGGCGTCACCGCGGGCGAGCCCGTCTTTGTCGCGGACCCCACGGGCCAGGCCGAAGACGATGGCTTTCTGATGGTCTTCACCCACATCGAAGGCAGCCCCCAGGGCCAGTTTCTGATTCTCGACGCGCGCGATCTCGGCCAGGGGCCGCTCGCGACCGTCCGCCTGCCGAGGCGGGTGCCGGGCGGCCTGCACGGCAGCTGGACACCGTACGACGAGGCCGCGTCCTGACATAGCCCGGGGGAGCTACTCCATGTCCATACTGATTGCCTTCTCGCCGTTCATCGCGTTCGTCATCGTCGAACGCCTGTTGGGCGTCGGCCCCGGCCTGATCGCCGGCGCGCTGGTGTCCGCGCTCTTGTTGCTGCGCGATGCGCTCAGCCGGGACCGCAAGATCAAGATCCTCGAGGCCGGGACGTTCGTGCTGTTCGCGGCCCTGGCCGCCTATGCGCGGGTCGCGGGGGCCGACACCTGGCCCATTGCCGCTGTGCGACTGCGCGTGGATGCCGGACTCCTTCTGATCGTGCTGATCTCGATGGCGGTCCGCCAGCCCTTCACTTTGCAATACGCCCGCGAGCAGACCGCGCCCGACGTCTGGCGCCAGCCCGGCTTCATCAGAACCAATTACGTCATCACCGCGGTCTGGGCGGGCGCCTTCGCGCTCATGGTGCTGGCCGACCTGTTGCTGGTCTACCGGCCGGACCTGCCTCACGCGATCGCGATCGGCGTGACGATCGCCGCGCTCTACGGGGCCATGACGTTCACGACGAAATATGCCCAGCGCGCCGGCCGCGCACGGGGCCCAGCCGCCTGACCCGACACGCCCCCGCGCAAGGTTCGACACCGGCCGCCGCCGGTGTCGATCGATTGCGCACGGGCAAGCCGCTTACTTCACGCTCGCGACCGCATCCAGGATCACCTTGGCCACCTCATCCGGGCGCGATTGCTGCGGCACGTGGCTGGCCGACACCTCCGTGACCTTGGCGCCGATCTGCTGGGCCATGCTGCGCTGAAGCGCGGGCAGGATCATGCGGTCCTGATTGGCCACGATGAACCACGAGGGCTTGGTCTTCCAGGCTGCCGTGCTGACGGGCTCGCCGAAGGCCGTGGCCTTGATCGGGCCCTGGGTGGCCGCCATCACGCGCGCCTGCTCGGCAGGCACATCCTGCGCGAAGTCGCGGGCCAGGCCGGCCGGCGAGAGGCTCAGCCAACCATGGCTGTCGGCACCGATGCTGTCATTGCCAGGGGCCGCGGGCTGGCCCTTCGTGACACTGGCCACCGACTGGCCCGCGTCGGGTGCGAACGCCGCCACGTACACCAGGTTCGCCACCTTGTCGTGCTTGCCGGCTTCGGTGATCACGGTGCCACCCCACGAGTGGCCCACGAGCACGACCTTGCCGGGCTGGTTGTCGATCGCCCGATTGGCGGCCGCCACGTCGCCCGCCAGCGATTCGAGCGGGTTCTGCACGGCGGTCACCTGCACGCCCTTGGCCTGCAGGCGCGCCACTACCTTGGCCCAGTCCGAGCCGTCGGCAAAGGCGCCATGGACGATCACGACGGACGCACGGGCGGCGGCGCCCGAGGCCTGCGCAAAAGCGGGTTGAGCCAGGCCGCCCAACAGTCCGGCGGCGATAAAAGAGGCTGCGATAAGATGGCGTTTCATAAGTAATCTCCTTGGGGGTATCGAGGTCAAGTCACGGTTCGTGCTTGCTGGGCTCCAGTGTGTGGCGAGCCCCCGAAAGCCGGTATCGGATGATTGACCGATGCGCCCCGCCTCGCCCCCCCGCAGCCCCTCGCCGCCCCATGATTCCCCCCAGCACCCTCGCCCTCACCGATGCCATCCTCGCCCTGGCTTTCGTCGGCGACCTGAGCATGGGCCGCGCGACCGACCACTCGCGCCGCACCGCCTGCCTGGCCGGCTGGCTGGCGCGCGCGGCGGGCGGCGATCTGGCTGCGCAGAATCATGCGCGGGCGGTGGCGTTGCTGCGCTGGTCGGGCTGCACGGCCAACGCCAGCGGGTTTGCCGAGCTGCTGGGTGACGACATCGCCTCGCGCGAAGCCATGATGGCGCAGACCCTGCCCCCGCTCGACGCACGCACCCAGTCGCTCATCGTGCCGCTGGCCGTCATCCACTGCGAGATTTCGGGCGACGTGGCCGTCAATCTGGGCATGCCCACGCCCGTGGTGACTGGCTTGCGCCATGCCTTCGAGCGCCATGACGGCACGGGCTCGCCGCAAGGCGTGGCTGGCACGGCCATTCCGCACGCGGTCTATTGCGTGAACGCGGCCAGCGACCTCGAGATTCTCACCCGCGCCCACGGCCTGGAACGTGCGCGGGATTACCTGAAATCCCAGGCCGACGCGAAGTACCCGAGCTCGGTGGTCTCCCTGGCACTCGAATACGGCCCGGCCTGGCTCGACGAGCTCGAAGCAACGCCGCCGGTCTGCAACGACTGGAACCTGGCGGACCAGGACGGGGCTCCGCCCGCCGCCCTCACCCTGCTCGCGGACGTAACCGAGCTCAAGCTGCCCTGGCTTGCCGGCTACTCGCGGCGGGTCGCCACCCTGGCCGTGGGCTGCGCCGAGCGTCTGGGCCTCGAGCCCGCCGTGCAGGCGCAGTTGCAGGCGGCCGCGCTGGTGCACGGGATCGGCCGGGCCGCCACGCCCAACCATCTCTGGAACACCCCGGGCAAGCTCACCGCCGATCAGTGGGAGCAGGTGCGGCTGATGCCCTACTGGACTGCACGCGCGGCGCGCCAGATCCAGGGCCTGGCCGAGGCGGCGGAGCTCGCCTCGCACGCCTACGAGCGTCTCGATGGCAGCGGCTACTACCGCGGCAGCTCGGGCGCCGCGCTGAGCCCGGCGCAGCGCGTACTCTCCACGTGCGTGGCCCTGCAGGCGCTGGTTGAGGCGCGGCCGTGGCGCCCGGCCCATACCGCGCACGCGGCCGCCGCGATCCTGCGCGACGCCGCCGCCGCGGGCCAGCACGACCCCGACGTGGTGCAAGCCGCCATCGCCACGCATAGCGGCGAACCGCAAGCCGCACGCCGGCTCGCGCATGCCCTGTCGCAGCGCGAGCTCGACGTTTTGCGTGAGATCAGCCTGGGCGCGAGCAACAAGGAGGCCGCACGCACGCTCGACATCAGCCCGAGCACCGTGCGCACGCACGTCGAGAGCATTTTCCGCAAGCTCGAGTGCACGACGCGCGCCGCCGCCACGCTCAAGGCGCTGACCGCCGGACTGCTGTAACGCTGCCCGGCGCGCTCACGCGCCGGGCAGGTGCGCGAGAAGCATCACTCGCACGATTTCGGCCCGAACCTTTCCACCTGCTTTCAAAAACTAGTTGCGCACGCAATCGTTTCCCACAATTCGGGATTTGCGCGCAAAAAACATTGCGCCGTTTACGCGGCTGTCAGTTTCGTTGTGCAACATAAACGAAAGTATTAGGGACCGACACCATCTGCCGATTTCGATGATCGGCACGACCCCATACGCTTCACGCCATACATGAAGTCGCGGCTTGCTTGCGGCTCCCTCTCTGCCATTCATCACTCAGCTCGATCCCTGTCATGTCCACAATGCTACGGCGACTGTTCCAGACGTCCTGTCTGATGCTCGCGTTCGCGGGTGCCTCCCAAACCCAGGCCGCGGACGCCTCTACGGGGGCCTCATCGGCCCGCGCGCCCACCACCGGCCAATATCTATCCATCGCTTCCGACTGCGTGGCCTGTCATACCGTGCCGGGCGGCAAGCCCTATGCGGGCGGCTATGCCATCGAATCACCGATGGGCAAGATCTGGTCCACCAACATCACGCCCTCGCGTGAATTCGGTATCGGCGAATACTCGCTCGCCGAGTTCACGCGCGCCGTGCGCGAAGGCGTGGCCCGGGACGGCCACCATCTCTACCCGGCCATGCCGTACACGGCCTATGCCACGATGACGGACGCCGACGTCGAAGCGCTCTACACCTTCTTCATGAAGGAAGTGCAGCCGGTCGACACGCCCACGCCCAAGACCGCCCTGCCGTTCCCGTTCAGCGTGCGCGAATCGATGGTGGTGTGGAATGCGATCAATCGTCCGTCGGGTCCGTTCAAGGCCGATCCCTCGAAGTCGGCCGAGATCAACCGCGGCGACTATCTCGTGAACACGCTGGCGCACTGCGCCGCCTGCCACACGCCGCGTGACTTCCTGTTGGCCGAAGATGGCAGCAAGGCCCTGTCGGGCGGCCAGCTCGGCGCCTGGTTCGCCCCCAACATCACCTCCGATCCGGTGTCGGGCATCGGCGGCTGGAGCGACGCCGAGTTGTATGCCTATCTGCGCACCGGCCACGTGGCGGGCAAGGCGCAGGCCGCCGGCCCCATGGCCGAAGCGATCGAGCACAGCCTGCAGCACCTGACCGAGCCCGATCTGCATGCCATCGTCGCCTACCTGAAGCAGACCACCCCGATCGCCAGCGGCGAGACCAAGCCGCGCTACGCTTTCGGCGGTCCGGATGACAGCGAAGCCAAAGAGCGAGGCAAGCGCGTGCGCGACATGGATCCGGGCTGGCGCGTGTATTCCGCCACCTGCGCGACCTGCCACGGGGCGCGCGGTGAAGGCACCGCGTCGTATCCCTCGCTGTTTCACAACACGGCCACCGGCGCACCGGACGCGTCGAACCTGATCGCCACCATCCTCTATGGCGTGCACCGCAAGATCGACGGCCAGGAAGACATCTCCATGCCCGGCTTCGGTCCTCAGGCCTCGTACACGGAGCGCCTGTCGGACGAACAGATCGCCGACGTGAGCAATTACGTGCTCGCGCACTACGGCCAAGCTGGGCAGCGCATCACGCCGCAAGACGTCGAGCTGGCCCGCAACGGCGGCCCCGAGCCTGCCCTCATCCGCTTCACCCGCATCGCCCTGCCCGTGGGCGGCGTGGTCGCCGTCCTGCTGCTGATCGCGATTGTGTTCCTGGTGGCGCGCCGCCGCGCAAAGAAGGCCTGATCATGAAAACCCCGAATCCCGTTTCTCCGTTCCCCGCGCCGGCGCTCGATAACCCGGCCCGTCGCACGCTGGTCAAGGGTGCGCTGGCCTGGAGCGTGCTGGGTGCCGCGCTCGCGCCGCTGCCCATCCGCCGCGCGCTCGCCGCGGTACAGGAAGGCGCCGCGCTGGAGAGCGCCGCGGCGCCCGCCGCCCTCTCGCCCGCGCTGCAGGCCTTCCAGCGCGCCTCCGTGTTCCTCACCGGCAAGGAAATCAGCGCTGTGATGGCCGCGCGCTGCCACGACGCGCTCGCCAAGCGCATGCCGAACATCGATGCGGTCGCAAGCGGCGTGAACGCCCTCATCGAGCAGAAGCAGCTCAAGCACATGGACGATTACCTGGCGCTCAAGGATGTGGATCCCAAGCTGGATCACGACGCCAAGGAGATCGTGCGCGCCCTGTATCTGGGCGTGGTCGGCGACGACGCCGAGGCGGAATTGTTCGCCTACGAAGAGGCGCTGATGTACGACCCCACGCGTGACGTGCTGGTCGTGCCGACGTACGGCCGCGGCTTCAACACCTGGGGTCCCAAGCCCGCGGACAGCAATATCAAGGTTGAAAAATAATGGAATACGATAGCGACGTAGTGATCATCGGTTCCGGCGTGATGGGCGCGCTGGTCGCCTCGCGCCTGGCCCGCGCCGGCAAGTCCGTCACGATTCTGGAAGCCGGCCCGCGCGTCACGCGCCCCGAGATCGTCGAGCGATTCCGCAACGCGCCGGTCAAGCTTTCGCTCACCAACATCAAGCTGCAGGGCGCGGGTTCGCCTTTCCCCAACCCGCCGCACATCCCGTCGACCTACGGCGACTATCTGCAGCAGGTGGGCCCGGTCAAGTATCCCACCAAGTACCTGCGCGTGGTCGGCGGCACCACCTGGCACTTCGGCTCGGCGCTCTGGCGCATGATCCCCAACGATTTCAAGACGCAGAGCCTGTACGGCCGTGGCCGCGACTGGCCCATGACCTACGAAGAGCTCGAGCCCTGGTACAACGAGGCCGAGGCCGAGCTGGGCGTGTCGGGCATGGACGGCCAGGACGAAAGTGGCCAGGGTCTGCCGCATCAGTTCCCGCCGCGCTCCAAGCCCTTCCCGATGCCGGGCCTGGAGGTGCCGTACTTCATGCGCCGCCTGGCCGAACAGCTGTCGGTGGGCGGCTACAACCCCATCTACGAGCCGAACGGCCGCGCCACGCGCGAGTACAAGGACCGTCCGCTTTGCTCGGGCAACAACAACTGCAATCCGGTCTGTCCCAGCGGCGCCAAGTACGATGGCACGCGCCACGTCGACGATGCCGAACGCCACGGTGCGCGCGTGCTCGACAACTCGGTGGTCTACCGTATCGAGGCCAACGACCAGGGCAAGATCGTGGCCGTGCACTACAAGAAGCCCGACGGCACCTCGCACCGCATGACCGGACGCTACTTCGTGCTGGCCGCCTACGGTATCGAGAGCCCGAAGCTGCTGCTGATCTCCGCCACCGAAAAGTACCCGAACGGCATCGCCAACAGCTCCGACCAGGTGGGCCGCAACCTGATGGGCCACACCGGCATCGCCATGAACGTGATGGCGAGCGAAGACATGTGGCCGGGCCAGGGCCCCACCGAACTACTGGTCTACATGAACTGGCGCGACGGCGAGTTCCGCAAGGACATCCCGAGCTACAAGACCAAGCTGCGCAACACCGTGCCGACCTCGTCGATCGCCAACGACCTGATGAACAAGGGCATCTTCGGCTCGCAGCTCGACGCCGAGATCCGCCGCATCTCGGCCCGCTCGCTCAACTTCGCCGTGGACTTCGAGACCGAGCCCCTGCCGCAGAACCGCGTGACGCCGAGCAAAACCAAGGTCGACGCGCTGGGCATTCCGCTGCCCGATATCTACTACAGCGTGAACGACTACTGGAACGCCGGCCGCGATTTCGCCGTCAAGGATCTCAAGCGGATGGCGCAGCTCATCAATGCCGACATCCTGAAGATGGACACCAACCATCAGGATCGCCAGCACATCATGGGCACCACCATCATGGGCGCGGACCGGCGCGATTCCGTGGTGGATCGCGACGGCCGCTCGCACGACCACCCCAACCTGTTCATGGTCGGCACCAACGTCATGCCTGCCATGGGTTGCGTCAACCCCACGCTCACGGGCGCTGCCGTCTCCTTGCGCACGGCCGACGTGATGCTCAAGGAAGTGTGATGCCACGGCGGCGTCCCATCGATGGCGATCTGATCGCCGGATCTGGACGCCGCCGCGCTGACGATGGCACTATCGTGCGGCGGTGCGACCCGGCGCCGCTCACCTTGCCTACGCATGACGCGTCCGTCTCGCCCTTCCTTCTCGTTGTTCCGCTGGAGCCGTATCGGCGCGGCCGCTCTTCTCTGCCTCGCGCTGTGCGCCTGCTCGGCCCCGCGTACGCCTCCCTCCGAGGCTGACCCGCCCTCGTTCCCCGAATATCAACGCGCCACCCAGGTCGAGTTGATCGAACACCGCGCGTTCCAAACCCGCACGCCCGCGCAGGAAGTGGCCTGGAACAGCCCGCAGGAATGGCGCCCGGACGGTGTGGAGGGGCCGAATGGCGTCATCGACCGAGCCCGTCCCACCAAAGGCATCCTGCTGATCCACGGCCTGGGCGATTCGCCCTGGTCGTTCACCGACGTGGCCCGCACGCTGGCGCAGCAGGGGTTCCTGGTGCGCACCGTGCTTCTGCCGGGCCATGGCACTCGTCCGGAGGCCCTGCTGGACGTGACCGCCGAGCAATGGCGCGCGGTCGTTCGCGCCCAGGCCGTCGCCTTGCAACGCGACGTCGATACGGTATATCTCGGTGGCTTTTCGACAGGCGCCAACCTGGCGCTCGAGTACGCCTACGAGAACCCCGCCGTCGCCGGCCTGGTGCTGTTCTCACCCGGATTCAAATCTTCCAGCGCGCTCGACTGGCTGGCGCCCTGGGTCACGTGGATACGGCCGTGGCTGCTCGCGCCCGATGGGCACCGGCCCATGCAGAACGGCGTGCGCTATCTCACCGCGCCCACGAACGCCTTCGGCCAGTTTTATCTCACGAGCCGGGCAGCGCGCCGCTTGATCGATGACCGGCCGTACGAGCGGCCCGTCTTCATGGTGCTGGCGCAGCACGATTCGGTGCTCGATACGCCCTATCTGCTCGATGTGTTCCAGCGCCGCTTCCTGCACCCGGCAAGCCGCCTTGTCTGGTATGGCGACACGCCGGCGGGTCTGGCCGACACCGGCCGGGTGCTCGTGCGACCGGATCGCTTGCCCGCGCAACAAATCAGCCAGTTTTCGCACATGGGCATGCTGTTTTCACCCGCCAACCCGCTGTATGGCGAGGCGGGCAGCCTGCGGATCTGCTGGAACGGCCAGGAAGCGCCGCAGACCGAGTCCTGCCTGCAAGGCGGGCCGGTCTGGTACTCGGATTGGGGCTACCGCGAGGCCGGCAAGGTGCATGCGCGCCTCACTTTCAACCCGTACTTCGACTGGCAGACGGCGGTAATGGCAGGTGTGTTCGATGAGACGGGGAACGCGCAGGGTGTCGTCACGCCCGGCGTATCCACGCCGGACGTATCCACGCCGGACGTATCCACGCCGGGCGTCGCTACGCCGGACGTCGCTACGCCGGGCGTCGTCACGCAGGGCGTCGCCACGCGGCACTGACGCCGCGGCACGGCCCCGCCGGCTGCGGTACGATGGCGGCCCACGCTCCACCCGTCTTTTGCCGTACCCCCGCCGTGACGCAACACACCCTGACCACCCCGCCCGATGCCGCCGTCCGCCGCGCCACACTGATCGGACTGTGTGCCGTGCTGTGCTGGAGCGCGATGGTCGGGCTCATGCGCAGCGTCACCGAGGCCCTGGGTCCTGCCGGCGGCGGCGCGCTGCTGTTCACCACCAGCGCCTTGCTCGTGACCCTCGCGCGCGGCTGGCCGCGCGTCCGCGACTTTCATCCGATCTATCTGGTGGGCGGCGGCGCCTTGTTCGTGGCGTACGAAGCCTGCCTCGCCCTCTCGATCGGCTATGCCCATACGCGTGCGCAGTCGCTCGAACTGGGCATGATCAACTACCTGTGGCCGTGCCTCACCCTCGTGCTCGCGGTCGTGTGCCGCCAGGCGCGGGCGAGCGCCTGGATCTGGCCGGGCGCCCTGCTCTCGCTGGCGGGCATCGTGTGGGTGCTCAACGGCGACGGCTCCGCCTCGATCACGCGTTTCGTCGCCAATCTGCAGGACAACCCGGTGGCCTACACCTTGGCCTTCATCGCTGCAGGATTGTGGGCATGCTATTCCGTGCTCACCCGCCGATATGGCCGCGGCCAGAACGGCGTGCCGGTGTTCCTCTGGGGTGCCGCCCTCGTGCTGTGGATCAAGTATGGCCTGAGCGCGGAGCCCGCGCTGCACTTCACGCCGGGCGCGCTTGCCGAAGTCGGCCTGCTCAGCCTGCTCACCGCCACGGGCTACAGCTGCTGGAACCACGGCGTGCAACACGGCAATATCGCGGTGATGGCCGCCGGCTCCTACTTCACGCCGGTGTTGTCGGTCCTGCTGGCGAGCGCCTGGTTGCGCACGCAACCCACGCTCGGCTTCTGGCAGGGCGTGATCATGGTCACGGCCGGCTCCCTCATCTGCTGGCGCGCCACCCGCCGCTGAGCCCGCCACGCATCAGAAGCAACGCGGCGGCGGCACGCCGCCACGCTCCGCCGGAAAGACATGCGCGCACAGGTGGTCGACCAGCGCCCGCACCTTGGGCGACGGGTGCTTGCTGGCCGGCCACAACACATAGAACACACCGGTCCAGCTCACCGCATCAGGCAGCACCGCGCGCAGCTTGCCGTCGGCCAGCAGATGCGCCACCGAGAAATCCGGCAGAAACGCGATACCCAGGCCGCGCTGTGCGAAACACACGCGGGTCTCCAGGTTGTTGGCGATCATGGTGGTGGGCAAGGTGAGTTCGGTGCCGGCGGCGGTGCCGACCGTGGGCCAGGGTTCCAGCTTGCCGCTCGTGGAATAGCGGAACTGCAGGCAGCTGTGGTCGGCCAGATCGGCGGGCGTGCGCGGCATGCCGCGGCGTTCCAGATAATCGGGCGAGGCCACCAGCACCGATCGGTATTCGCCCAGCTTGCGCGCCGACAGGCGCGAATCGCTGGGATGGCCGGCGCGCACGACGGCATCGAAGCCTTCGTCGATCACATCCACGATACGGTCGGTGAAGTCGAGGTCGAGCTCGATCTCGGGATAGGTCCGCATGAAATCGCCCAGCACCGGCAGCACCAGCGAGCTGACCAGCGGCAGGCTCACCCGCAGCCGGCCGCGCGGAGCCGCGGCGCGCTGCGACAGCTCGTGCTCGGCGGCCTCGATCTCGGCCAGGATGCGCCGGCTGCGTTCGAGAAACAGCGTGCCCTCGGCCGTGAGGCTCACGCTGCGCGTACTGCGATGAAAGAGCCGCACACCGAGCTTCTCTTCGAGCCGGGCCACGCTCTTGCCGACGGCTGACGCCGACACGCCCAGCGCCCGGCCCGCCCCCACGAAGCTGCGCGCCTCGGCCACCTGCACGAACACCATGAAGCCATTCAAGCTGTCGATGATCCGCCTCCATTGCGGACATATGTGTCCGCACAACGAGGAACTGTACCCTACTTTTTCTTTAATCCGTGGCTCTCTATCGTGACGGTCCTGATACGCCGAACGAGGCAACACCATGCATCACCCTTCACTTTTCCCGGCCGCCAACAGGCCCGTCCGCGGCCCGCGCGAGGCCCGCTCATGAGCGCACACCCCGCAAACCGCCTGCCGTGGGGCGCCTTGCTCGCCATGGCGATGGGCGCCTTCGTCACCATCCTCACCGAAGCCCTCCCCGCCGGGCTCCTGCCGCAGATGGCCGCGGGTCTCGGCGTCTCGGAAGCCATGGCCGGACAGACGGTCACGATCTATGCCGTCGGCTCGCTCGCTACCGCGATTCCGCTCACCGCCATGACGCAGGGGTTGCGCCGCCGCGGCCTGTTGCTGGCCGCGCTGGCCGGCTTCGCCATCGCCAACGGGATCACGACGGTGTCGCCCTGGTACGGACTCACGATGGTGGCGCGCTTCGTCGCGGGCGTGGCCGCCGGCTTGCTATGGGCTCTGCTCGCCGGTTATGCGGCCCGCATGGTGGCGCCGCATCTCAAAGGCCGCGCCATCGCGGTTGCCATGGTGGGCACGCCGCTCGCCCTGTCCCTCGGCGTGCCCGCAGGCGCGTGGCTCGGCACACTGATCGGCTGGCGGGGTTGCTTCGCGATCATGAGCGCGGTGGCACTGGCGTTGATCGTCTGGGTGCGCGTGAGCGTGCCGGATTTCCCGGGCCAGACCCGAGGCGCCCGCGCGTCGTTACGATCGGTGTTGCGCCTGCCCGCCGTGCGGCCCGTGCTCTTCACAGTGCTGGCGTACGTGCTGGCGCACAACATCCTCTACACCTACATCGCCCCCTTCCTCGCGAACGCGGGTATGCCCGGACATACCGACCGCATCCTGCTCGTGTTCGGGCTCGCATCGCTCGCGAGCATCTGGATCGTGGGCACCTGGATCGACGGCCGTCTGCGCGCCCTGACGCTCGTCAGCACCTTGCTCTTCGCGGCGGCCACGCTCGCCCTCGGCATGGCTGGACGGGATCCCGCGGTGATCTACGTGTCGGTGGCGGTGTGGGGTCTGGCGTTCGGCGGCGTAGCGACGCTGCTGCAGACCGCGCTGGCACTTGCCGCCGGTGAGCATGCGGATGTGGCGCAATCGATGCTGGTCACCTCGTGGAACAGCGCCATCGCAGGCGGCGGCCTGATCGGCGGGCTGGTATTGAATCAGTACGGGGTGGCGGCCTTTCCGCCCGTACTGCTGGTGCTACTGGCCGCGGCACTCGTGGTCATCGTGATCGGCTGGCCGCGCGACCGGGCCAGCGCCGGGGGCTGCGTCCACGTCGCGCACTGAGGGCGCGGTCTACGCGGGGCGGACCTGCGCGCCGGCTCGCCCCGCGCCTTGCGACGGACTGCCAAAAGCCTCTGATATATTCTGGCGCCCGGCTGAACCCAGCCTGAATACGCTGAAGGCTCCATGTCCCCCAAGAACCTGACTCTCTCGCTTATCGCGCTGCTTCTGTTCACCGTGCTGACGGCGCTCTTCTGGCGCCACCACTTCGCGTCGATGCCGCCGCTGTTGCGCGACCTCGCAGGAGGGCTGGCCCCAAATATGCACGTGATGGGCGATTCGCCGCAGAAAGATGCCATCGCCATCCAGGGCATGGCCGCCGCGGCCCGGCGCGGTGACCCCGGCGCGCAGTTTCTGCACGCACTCACGCTCGAACATGTGGACATGAAAGAGGCGCTGCGATGGCACCAGGCCGCCGCCGACCAGGGCTACAAGATGGCCATCGCCCGCCTGAAGGAACTGGAAGCGCTGGAGGCGCTGAAAGCCCAGGCGCCGCGCGAGCAGCCGGCCGGGTCGTAGCCCGCCCCGCCGCTCGCGTCCTCCGATAGCGCGTACCGGTTCAGCGCACCGGGCCCGGCTTGGCGCCGACTTCCTTGCGCACCTTCGCCACATCCGACGCCTTGACGGGCGCGGCCTGGTTGCCCCAGCTGCTGCGCACGAAGGTGACCACCTCGGCCACTTCCGCATCATTCAGGCGCCAGTCGAAACCGGGCATGCCATAGGCCGTCGGCGCGGCTTGCGTGGCCGGCATCTGGCCGCCCTTGAGCACGATGTGGATCAGCGACGTGGGATCGCTGGAATTCACGGTCGAACTCAACGCAAGCTGCGGGAACGTCTCGGCATAGCCCTTGCCGGTGCTGCGGTGGCAGGCGGCGCAGTTGTTGAGGAACTGCATGGCGCCATTGCTGGTGTCACCGCCCGTGCGCAGCGCCTGCGCGGCCTTGTCGTCATAGCTCAGCTTTTGGCTCGCCTTGGCGTCGACCGGTTTAAGGCTCTTGAGATAGGCCGCCATCGCGTTGAGGTCTTCATCGCTCAGATGCTGCGTGCTGTCGGCCACTACCTGCGCCATGCCGCCAAACGCCGCGGAGTGCGCATTGCGGCCCGTCTTGAGAAAGGCCACGATGTCATCCTGCGACCAGCTGCCCAGACCGTCCTTCATGTCGCCACGCAGGTTCTTCGCGAGCCAGCCCTCGATCACGCCGCCCGACAGGAACGCCGTGCCGTCGGCATCCGTGAGTGCCTTCTCCTGCAGGCCCACGCCGCGCGGTGTATGGCAGGCGCCACAATGCCCCAAGCCTTCGATCAGGTACTTGCCCCGCAGCATCACGGCCTGGTCGCCGGGCGATGCCGAGGCCGGCACCGGATCCGCCTGCGGGCTGCCTTCGGCGACATCGGGCGCGTAGATCCAGCGCCACATCGCCAGTGGCCAGCGCATCGACAGCGGCCAGACGATGTCGGTATCGCGGTTTTCCTGGCGCACCGGCGCCACGCCCTGCATGAAGTACGCATACAGCGCCTTCACGTCGTCGGGCGACACCTTGGCATACGAGGTATAGGGCATGGCCGGATACAGCGTATGCCCGTCCTTGGCGACCCCGTGACGCACGGCACGATCGAAGTCTTCGAGCGTGTACTGGCCGATGCCGGTGTCCTTGTCCGGCGTGATGTTGGTCGAATAGATCATGCCCAGCGGTGAATCCAGGCCCAGGCCACCGGCATAGGGCTTGCCGCCCTTCACCGTGTGACAGGCCACGCAATCGCCGGCACGAGACAGATACTCGCCACGCTTGATGAGCGCCGCGTCGGGCGCCGCTGCGTCGGCGCCCGACGCGGCCCAGGCGGGCAGGCTCGCGGCCGCGCAGGCCAGGGCGATGAGGGTGTGTTTGATCATGGTGCGCCTCCTCATCAAGCCTGGACCAGCGGGCCGGGGTTCTTCAGATATTGCTCGCGGATGGCCTTGGCCGACCAGTACGCCAGCGCGCCCACCAGTCCGGTGGGGTTGTAGCCCATGTTCTGCGGGAACACGCAGGCGCCCATCACGAACACGTTGGGCACATCCCAGCTCTGCAGATACTTGTTGACGACGCTCTCGCGCGGGTTCGTGCCCATGATCGCGCCGCCGGTGTTGTGGGTGCTCTGATACAGGCGGGTGTCGTAGTGCGCGCCCTTCTTGCGGGTCGCCACATACACCTTCTCGTGCTTGATGGCTTTGCCCACCTCTTCCATGCGCTTGCCCATGTAGTCCAGCATGTCGAACTCGTTGTCATGCCAGTCGAATGTCATGCGCAGCAGCGGCTGGCCGTAGGCATCCTTGTAGGTGGGGTCCAGCGACAGATACGCGTCGCGGTACGACATCACCGAGCCCGAAATGCCGATGGTCATGTAGCGCTGGTACGTGTCCTGCACATTGGCCTTCCAGGCCGAGCCCCAGCTGGGCGTGCCAGGCGTGGTGGGGGTCTGCTTGATGGGCCGTCCACCATAGCGCACATGCCGGATGCTGGCGCCGCCGACGAAGCCCAGCGGGCCGTGGTCGAACTGGTCGCCGTTGAGGTCGTCCATCGAAACGCCGCCCGCGCCCGTCCCCACAAAGGGGTTGAGCTGCGTGCCTTTGGGCAGCAGCACATTGACCGCGCCGTTCATCTGGTAGGCGTAGTTCTTGCCGACGGTGCCTTCGCCCGTCTGCGGATCGTAGGGCTTGCCGATGCCCGAGAGCAGCAGCAGCCGCACGTTGTGCATCTGGTAGGCGGTGAGGATGACGAGGTCCGCCGGCTGATCGATCTCCTGGCCCTGCTCGTCGATATAGGTCACGCCCACGGCCTTCTTGCCGGTGGAATCGAGGTTGACCTTGATCACGTGCGAGCGCGTACGGAGTTCGAAATTGGGCTTCTTGAGCAGCACCGGCAGGATGGTGGTCTGCGGCGAGGCCTTCGAATACATGTAGCAGCCGTAGTTTTCGCAGAAGCCGCAAAAATTACAGGGCCCCAGGCGCACGCCATACGGATTGGTATACGGACCGGAGGCATTCGCCGCCGGTGCCGGGTACGGATTGAAGCCCACCTCGCGAGCGGCCTTCTCGAAGAGCTGCGCGCCCAGCGTATTGGCCAGCGGCGCGAGCGGATACTCCTTGCTGCGCGCGCCCTCGTGCGGATTGCCGCCCTCCACGATCTTGCCGTTGAGATTGCCCGCCTTGCCCGAGGTGCCGCAGACATACTCGAAGTGGGTGAAGTGAGGTTCCAGCTCGTCGTACGTGACGCCGAAATCCTGGATCGTCATGCCTTCGGGGATGAACTTCTTGCCGTAGCGCGTCTCGTAGCGCGTGCGCAGCTCGAGCTCTTCTGGCAGCACGCGGTAGTGCATGCCGTTCCAGTGGAAGCCCGCCCCGCCCACGCCGTTGCCCAACAGGAAGGAACCATGCTGCCGATACGGCACGGCGACGTCGTTGACGCCGTGTCGTATCGTCACGGTCTCTTTGGAAAGGTCCTGGTAGAGCTTGCCACGCACCGAGTACGCGAGCTCGTCGAGCACCTTGGGGTACTCGGCATCGGTGGGTGTGTCTTGCATGGCGCCGCGCTCGAGCGCCAGCACGTGCATGCCCGCGTCGGTGAGCTCCTGGCCCAGGATCGCGCCGGTCCAGCCGAATCCGACCAGCACCACATCGACTTTTTCTTTCTTGATCGCCATGGCTCAACCCTTCTCGCCGGAAATGGACACGGGGCCGTACGGATACTTGACGTTGGGCTGGTCCGTCCAGTCCATGAAATCGCCCCGCGCACCCGGAAAGCCCACGAGCTTCCAGCCCACCATGTGCTTGTTGCCGCCGTACATCGGATCGGCGAAAAAGCCCTCTTTGGTATTGCCCAGCAGCGTGCTGAAGAAGGTGGTGGCAGGGACCTTGTCGAGCTTGATCTTGTTGCCCTGCAGATCGTGCAGGATCTGCGCCTGCACGCCAGCCTCGAGCTCGGCATAGACCTTGCCGTGCTTGTCACGGCTCCAGGCGTTGAGGCTGGCGATGCCGTTGCGATAGATGTCGCGCGGCGTCTGCTCGAGCTGATAGCCCATCTCGGGAGGTTGTTCCGTGTTGAACGGCCCCTGCATGTACCAGAGCTTGCCATGGCCGTAGGGGTCTTCCATCTGGCGGTCGATGAACTCCGGCACGCCCGCCGCGACAGCACCCGGACCGAGGTCATCCGCGGGAATCAGATGATCGACGGCCGCATTGATGAACGCCCATTCTTCCGCGTTGAAGTAGGTGGGCTGGTAGGGCTTGGCCTGCGCCTGGCGCGGCGCGGTATCACTGCTACAGGCCGTTTGCGAGACCACCATGCCGCCCGCAAGGGTGGTGGCGGGCACCAGCGCCACGGCCTGTTGCAGGAAGCGTCTGCGCGGCTGCGTGTCTTGTGTCATGTGACTCCTCCGTGAGTATTCCTGGTTGTCGCCCCCCCATCACGAGACGTGCAATGCCGGAAACACGAACGCCGAGCGGGTGACAACACATGCGGCCTGCCGCCGCGCGATCACGCCGCGCCGCCTGCAGGCTGCCGCTTTCCTGGATGGAAAGCCCGGAGGATTATGCGCGCGGGAAACTGACGGAGTCCTTTACGGGCATGCACGGCGGGGATGCCGACGGATCGTTGCGCGCGCATCCATCGGCGCGCCGGACCGGATTCTCGGCCGTGTCTCGGCGGCCGGACGGCGCCATGCCCCCGGCGCGCGCAGGACGGCGCGCCAATGACACGGGGCCGGTGTGACCGGCCCCGACAAGAATCACCTGAAGTCGCCCTGGCGGGCGATGGGTCACTCTTCCATCGTATCCAGACTGTGATACTTGCGGCCCAGCTCGACATTGGCGCGGTAGAAGCCCGCCTTGCTGCCGCAGTCGTAGCGCTCGCCTTCATACTGATAGCCGAAGACGGAACGGTCACGCATCATGGCCGCGATGGCGTCGGTCAGCTGGATCTCGCCGCCGACACCGGCCTGGGTCCGGCGCAGATACTTGAAGATCTGCGGCTCGAGCACATAGCGGCCCACCACGCCCAGGCGCGACGGCGCCTCACTCGGCTTGGGCTTCTCGACGATGCCGCTCACGTCCATCAAGCGGTCGTCGCGCATCTGGCCCGACACGATGCCGTAGCGGTCGGTGTGCTCGGGGCGCACGGGTTGCACCGCCAGCACGCTGCCGCCATGGCGGCGCGCCACTTCCACCATCTGCGCGGTCACCGGCGTGTCCGCGTCGATCAGATCGTCGGCCAGCAAGACCGCGAACGGCTCATTGCCCACGATGGATTCGGCGCACAGCACGGCGTGGCCCAGTCCCAACGGTGCGGACTGACGCGTGTAGATGCAATTCACATGGTCGGGCAGCACATTGCGCACCGCTTCGAGCAACTCCGTTTTGTTCTTGGACTCGAGCGTGAGCTCGAGTTCGGGCACCCGGTCGAAGTGATCTTCGATGGCGCGCTTGTTGCGGCCGGTAACGAAGATGATTTCCGTGATGCCAGCTGCCACCGCCTCCTCCACCGCGTACTGGATCAGCGGCTTGTCGACGACAGGCAGCATCTCTTTGGGCATGGCTTTGGTGGCAGGCAGGAACCGCGTGCCCAACCCGGCTACCGGAAACACCGCCTTGCGCACTGGCGGCAGGGCCAAGGACGAGTTTGCGGCGGGGGCCGCGTTGGAACGATCCGTGGACATCGAAAAACTCCTGAAGCGTTCATGGGAACGCCACGGCGACGAACGCGACGACTCGTGGCGATCGGCAGCGAATCCCGACCCGGGGCGCCGACACGGCTATCTAGCAACTTCCGTGCCCAGGCATGGCGGTTGCTGTAGGCCCGCATTCCGCGTCATCGCGCCCCCCATCTCAAGGCCCATTTTGGAGATCCGTTCATGACCCGTTCCTACCGACGTTTCGCGAATCTGCGCATTCTGGCGCTGAGCGCCTCGGCCAGTGCGGCCCTGGCCCTGGGTGCCCAGGTCTACGCACAGTCGCAAGCCCAGCCCGCCGCGAGCGGCACGGGAGCCGCGAGCGCCGCGCACGATAAAGCCATGGGGCAACTCGCCGGCGCCGACAAAGACTTCCTGGAAAACGCAGCGCAGTCGGGCCATTTCGAGATCGAGGGCAGCAAATTGGCGCTCGCCAAGTCGTCCAATGCCGACGTGAAGACGTTCGCGCAGAAGATGTTGGATGACCACGGCAAGGTGGGCGCCGAGCTCGCGGCGCTGGCCGGCAGGAAGGGCTACGAAGCGCCGACGGGCCCCTCGCTCATGCAGCAGGCCAAGCTCAAGACGCTGGACATGAGCGACGATGGTTTCGACAAGCGCTATGCCGAGATGATCGCCGTGACCGCCCACGAAGAGGCCGTCACGCTGTTCCGCAAGGCCAGCGAAGAAGCCAAGGACCCCGAGGTGAAGGCCTTCGCCGCAAAGGTGCTGCCCGCCCTCAAGGAACATCTGACGCTCGCCCAGGCATTGCAGAGCAAGGTCGGCGGCAAGTAAGCAGTCAGGTCCGGACCAGCGCGACGGCAGGGCCGAGCAGCCCGGCTGGCAGCGCCGGCCTGGCCCGCTGGCGCGCTCAGATGAAGCGCGCCAGCGCTTCTTCGCCGGTCATGCCCGGGACGACGCCCAGCGCCGCCGCCGCCGGCGACACGGCCGAAATGGCCGTTCCCCGCATGTCCTCGAATGACGACACGCCCGACACGATGGCGATGGCCTCGCCCGTCTTTTCGAAGGTGGCCGGATTGAGATAGCCGCAGGCCAGCATGCCCTGGCTGCCCACCAACATCAGGAGCGGGCGCTTGAGTTCGATACGGACTTGCTGGAAGGCGGAAAGATCGACGGACATGAGGTGAAAAGCTCCGGAAGTGGCACGACGCGGACGGCGGCGCTGCCCGGATCATAAGCCAGCCCCGGCGCCCGCCCCCCACGCGCGGTCAAGGTTTCCCGGCCACCCCGGCGCGCAGCACCTCCGGCGTGAAGGGCGGCGCGCGCCAGCGCAGACCGGTGGCGTCGAACAAGGCATTGGCCACGGCCGCGGCGCCGGGCACCGACGCCGACTCCCCGCCGCCCATCGGCGGCTCGTCCTGGCGCGGCATCAACACCACCTCGATGGGCGGCACCTCGGTGAAATCCAGGATGGGATAGGCGCCCCACTCGCGGCTGCGCACGCCCTGCCCGTCGAACTGCACACGCTCCTTGAGCACGCGGCTGATGGTCTGCAGCACGTTGCCATGGATCTGGTGGCGCACCCCGTCGGGATTGACCATCATGCCGGTGTCCTGCCCCACAACCACGCGCTCGATGCGCACCCGGCCCTGCACGGGATCGAGCGCAAGGTCCACCACCCAGGCCGACCACGCCGCGCCGAAGCCCGGAAAGCGGCTATGGACATACCGCGCGTAGGCCACGCCACGCCCGCGCAGGCAGCCGTCAGCGCCGGGCGCCCCGCGCGAGCCTGCCCGGCCATGCCAACCGGCGCGTGCGCCCACCGCGACCAACAGATCTCGCGCGCGGCTGTCGTCAAGATGTTCAATGCGATATTGCAGCGGATCGGCCTGCGCACGCTCGGCCAGCTCGTCGATGAAGCAATCGTGCGCGAACGAATTGGGCAATGCCGACACACCGCGCAGCCAGGCCGAACGCACGATCGCCGGCACATCGTGACATCCCACACGTAGCGCCGGATAGCGATACGGCGGGACGGCCGTGCGGTCGCCCATTTCGAGCGTGCGCGGCGTCGCGTCGACGGCGCCGGTCAAGAGCAACGCGAGCAAGGGCGCGTCGTTCGAGGGATAGCGTGTGTCGAAGTCGTAAGCGGCCAGGCGGCCGTCGGTATCGATCGCGCCGCGCACCTGCATCAGCTGCGCGGCGCCCTTCGGCTCCCATACGTGCTCCTGTTCGCGCGAGAGCTGCACGCGCACGGGTGCCCCCACGGCGCGAGCGAGGAGCGCCGCGTCCGCGCCTACGTCGTCGGCGCAATTGCGGCCGTAGCATCCGGCCGCCTCCAGGCGCACGATTTCGATATGGTCTTCGCCGATCCCGAGCAGGCGGTCCAGGTCGACGCGCAGCATGTGGGGATTCTGCGTACCGGACCAGACGGTCAGGCGGCCGTCGTCCCAGCGCGCCACCGCGCACGAAGGTCCGATCGAGGCATGCATCTGATATGGCCAGACATACTCCGCGGCCAGCGTGCGCGCCGGCTCCCCGGCGGCGGCCTCGAGCACCGCGTCCACGTCGCCTTCCTCGCGCAGCGGACGGTGCACGGCCGGAATCGCACGCAGCGCCGTGGCCAGATCGTCCAGCGCCGGCGCGGGCGGCACCGGTGCCCATTGCACACGCAGCGCCCGTGCCGCGCGCACGGCCTGCTCTTCGCGATCCGCCACCACCCCCACGAAATCGCCCTGCACCACCACCTGCACGTGGCTAGGCAGATGCGCGACCGAGGCCTCATCGACGTGCACAAGGCTTTTGCCCACGAAGGCGCCGGCATCCCGGCCCGCATAGGGCGGCCGGAGTACCCGGCCATGGCGCATGCCGGGCACGCGGACATCGTGCACGAAACTGAGCGCGCCGGTCGCCTTGGACGGGATGTCGACGCGGGCAACGGCCCGGCCCACCACCCGATGTTCGCGGGCGGGCTTGAGAGGCACCTCGATGTCCGCCGCGGCTACGCGCAAGTGCGCCCCGCCGCTGCGCAACACCTGCCAATAGTCGGTCGTGGCGCCGGCGGCGTGTTGCAGCACGCCGTCGTCGATGCGCAGCGTGGCGGCCGCCACGCCCAACTGCTCGGCCGCGCGGGCGACGAGCCAGGCGCGGGCCTGCGCCGCCGCGCGCCGCAGCGGCACCGCCGAAATCTGGATGCTGGCGCTGGCGATCGTGGGCCCTTGATTGGGCGCGGCATCGGTGTGGCCGAGCACCATCTCGACCCGTTCGAATGCCACGTCCAGCTCCTCGGCGACCAATTGAGCCAGTGCGGTGCGAATGCCGGTGCCCAGGTCGACGTGGCCATTGAAGGCCAGTACCCGCCCGTCGGCACAGACCGCCACGAAGATATCGGGAGTGGACGGCACGTAATCCGACGCCGCGCCCGGCTGGCCGGGCGCCGGCCGCACACTTGGCGCGGGATCACGCAGCACCAGCAAGGCATCCGAGGCGGCGAGCAACGCCGCATGCAGCGCGCGCGGCGCGGGCAGGCCGCCCGGCCTTGCCGGGTCCTGCACGCATGGAACGCCGGGCGGCGGATACACGCTCCGGTCCATCGCGGCGTCCGCTCAGCCTGCCACAGCCGCCAGCGCGTCGGCTAGCGGCATGACAGCGGCGTACTTCTGCCGCATGTCGAAGAGATTGGCGTCGTGCGGACCGATTGCGCGATCGCCCACGCAATCGCTCACCACGAGCGGCCTGAAGCCGGCCGACATCGCGTCGACCACGCTCGCGCGCACGCAACCGCTGGTCGTACATCCGGCCACCAAAAGCGTTGCCACGCCGCGTTGCGCCAGCCAGGCCGCGAGCATGGTGCCGTAGAACGCCGATGGCGTGCTCTTGCGCACCACGTACTCGCCCTGGCGCGGCGCGAGTTGCGGCACGATGGCGCTCGCCGGGCTGTGCTCCTTGAGCGTGAGCATGCCCGGCACCTTGAGGCTGAAGATATTGCCGTCGGCATCGTCATCGGCATACACGATGCGGCTGTGCGCCACCGCCCAGCCGGCGCGCCGCGCATGGGCAAGCAAACCCTCGGTGCGCGCAATCGCATCGGGAATGTTGCCGCCGCCGAACTGCGCCGGATCGGCGAAGCCGTTGACGAAGTCCACGATCAGCAGTCCATACGGCGCCACGAGCGGCAGGTCGGTGCCAAAGCCCTGGCGGGCATACGACTCGAGGTCGCTGGCAGGTGGATTCATGGTTTTCCCCGTGAGCCGGTCTGCGCCGGCAGGTTGTCAGAATAGATCAATCCAATACTTTGCCGTCGCGCACGACTTCCGTACCGTCGAGCCGCACGGTGCAGCGGCGCAGCGGGATGTCGATATGGCAGGCCGTGGTGCGATCCCCGCCCGCCTCATTGTTGGGCCCGAGCGAGAACAGGAAGTTGCCCTCGAACGCGCGAGCATCCATGCCGATGGTGGCTTCGCGGTCGTACAGGCCCAGCGTGGTCCAGTGCGCGCGCGGCTGCAGGCCCCAGCCGATGTGCGAGATCGCATAGGCCTCGGGATCGTGGAACGACGCCACATACTCCCTCAACAGCTCCGCATCGACACCGCCCTCGATGCGGGTGGCGTAGCCGTTCTCGACGGTGAGCACGATGGGCTGCGACACGTAACTTTTCTGCGGCAAGAGGATGTCGCCCGCGTCGATCACGATGGTGCCCCGTGCCCCACCCTCGTTCGGCCAGGTCAGCGCAAAACCACTGGGCCAGTGATCCCAGCGGCCGGGCTCGTCCACGAAGCCATACTCGCTGATCGCCGGAAACTCGCCCATCGGGCAGCGCAGATCGGTGCCGCCCGGCGAGGTCACGTGCATCTCGCGCGCGGCCGTGATGCGGGCGGCGGCGGCCTTGACGCGCTCACGATCGGCCTCGGTGGGGATCATCCGCGCGAGCACCTCGGGCGGCTCCACGGCCAACAGGATCTTGGTGCCGGTCTGCAGTATCTCGTGCTGCTCCGGCGAGAACAGCAGCGTCATCAGATCCAGCACCAGATCACTTTCCTTGAGCGCGGCGATCGCGGCCTTGTTACCCGTGAGGGGCGTCGTGCCCAGATAGGCCAGCGCATCACGCGACAGCGCCTTCTCGCCATTGACGGGCGGCAGATCCAGGCGGTTCACGATCGCCCCCATCGATTGCGTGGCGATCAGCGCAGTGGAAAGTGTTTGCGGATGGGTGGCGGCGCTGGTGAGGATCGTCACCGTCTGCCCGGCCGCAAGGCGCGACAGGCGCAGCACCTCCTGCCAGGCCCGCACCATTTCGAAATCGCTTACCGGCATCGCGGTCTCCTCGTTCAGGCGGGCAGGCATGCGCCCAGAAAGTCGCCGAAGGCGGCATAAAAACCGGACTCGTTGTCCCAGGGGATCATGTGGCCCGCGGCCGGTACCCGCGCGTGCAAGGTGCCCGGCGCCAGGCGCTGGATCTCGGCCACGTCGTCATCGAGCACGACATCGCCGCGCTCGGCCGTGATCAGCAGGCGCGGCACCCGGACCTCGGGCAGATCGGCATGCACATCGGTGGTGTGGAACTCGTCGAAACTCTGCAGAATGGCGCGCTCGTCGCAGGTGTGCAGCCATTCCGCGCGCAGCTGCCGCTGCTCGAGCGTCCAGCTCGGGCAGAAAGCGAGCATGTCGTCGGCCGACATGCCACGGCGCGCGGCCGCCATCGAGTCCACATACCAGGGCAGTTTGGCGGGATAGGCCCGCCGCCCCGGCCCGGACACCGGGGGATCCACCATGACGAGACGTGCCAGGCCCTCCGGCTGCTGGCGCGCCGCCCGGATCCCGATGCGTGCGCCCATCGAATGGCCCACCACGCTATAGCGCGCGAGCCCCAAGGCTTGCGCGAACGCGATCAGGTCGGCGGCTTGCGCGTCGAGCCCGTAATCCAGATCCGCGCCCGCCTGGGACAGCCCGCGCCCGCGCACATCGAGCACGTAGGTATCGAAGACCCGGCCGAAACGCTCCGCCACGAAGCCCCAGGTGATCGCGGGGCTGGTGATGCCCGGCACGATGATGACGGGATCGCGTCCCTGCGGGTCGCCGCCATAACGCAGGTAATGCTGCCGGATACCGTTGGCGTGCACATTGCCGCCGTACAGAAAGGTGCTCATCGCGCTCTCCTCAGTAGGCGCCGGACAGCAGCGCACCGGCGCCCGGCACCACCGGATCGAGCCGCAGCGACTTCAGGATGGCATAGGTGGTGGCGGCCGCGGCGGTGATCACGGGCTTGCCGGTCATGGCTTCCACCTGCGCGATCGCGGGTAGCGACGGCATCTGTACGCAAGCCGACAGCACGATCACGTCGGCGTCGGCCAGGTTCATCTGCGCGACGATCGCGGGCAGCCGGGCGGGGTCATGGCGGCCCACCTCCAGATTGTCGGGGATCTCGAGAGCGCGATAGTCGACCACCTCGTAACCTTCGTTGCGGATGTAGTCCACCACCAGCTCGGTAAGCGGCTGCATGTAGGGCGCGACCACGGCGACCCGACGCGCGCCCATCACCTTGAGCGCATCCACCAGCGCGCCGGCGCTCGTGATGACCGGTGCATCCGCGCCATTGGCCGCCGTGTGCGCCTGCAGGCGCTTCTCGGATACCCGATGGTAGCCGTTCCCCATGGCCATGATGGCCACCAGGCAGGCATACCCGAGCACGTCGACCCGTGCGTCGCTCAGCTCGACGGCGCAGCGGTCCGACTCGGCATCCATGGCGGCAAGCTCTTCCTTGACGACCTTCTTCATGCGCATGCGGCTCGAATGGAACGTGAAACGTTCAGGCCGGATCTGCAGGCGCGCGTTGAGCATCGCCGGGATCTCGGTTTCCATGGTGGTGTTGGAACTCGGCACGATCTGGCCGATGCGGAAGGGTCGGTTCAAGGCCACTGCTCCTCGAGAGGGTACGCAACAGGAACGGATCGGGCCACGCGATACGCGTTGCCCACTATTCAACGTATACGCTCTATTCTTGCAGCTAGGCCACGATGACGCAAGCCGTCCGTGACCAGGCCTGATACCGTCATTCATATCTAGGGTAAACCCTGGATATATAGCACTTTATTTGTGCATCTCAGGCACCGATAACGGGCATATTGCAGTGCGCAAGCAAAGCTTGTTTACCGACAATATTTGAGCGTGTACACTTTTTCTCCCATGAGCGCGATCCACCGCGGAACCGCCCCATCAGGAGAATCAACGTGCAAGGCAAACCCAGAATCGCTATCGTCGGCGCCGGGCTCGGCGGCACCGCGGGTGCGGCGCTCATGGCGCGCGCCGGTTTCAATGTCCGGCTCTACGAGCAGGCGCCGGGCTTCTCGCGCCTGGGCGCGGGGATCCACCTCGGCCCGAACGTCATGAAGATCATGCGGCGCATCGGCATCGAAGACGAGCTGAACCGCCAGGGCTCGCATCCCGACGCCTGGTACAGCCGCGACTGGCAAACCGGCGAAGAGCTCGCCCGAATTCCACTGGGCGACTATGCCGTGTCCCACTACGGCGCCAGCTACCTCACCGTGCACCGCGGGGACTTCCATGCCCTCATGACCGCCGCCCTGCCGCCCGGCGTGCTGCAGTTCGGCAAGCGCCTCACGCAGGTCGAGGACACCGGCGAGCACGTGCGTCTGAGCTTCGCCGATGGCAGCACCGACGAAGCCGACATCGTGATCGGCGCCGATGGCGTCAATTCGCGCTTGCGCGAACATCTGTTGGGCGCGGAGCTGCCCAAGTACACCGGCTATGTGGCGCATCGCGCGGTGTTTCCCACCCCGATCGACAGCGGCACCCTGCCCTTCGACATGTGCGTGAAATGGTGGTCCGACGATCGGCACATGATGGTGTATTTCGTCACGAGCAAGCGCGACGAGATCTATTACGTCACCGGCGTGCCGGAAGACCAGTGGGACATGAGCAAGAGCTGGGTGCCGAGCAGCCAGGCCGAGATGCGCGAGGCGTTCGCCGGCTGGCATCCCACCGTGCAGGCACTGATCGAAGCCACCCCCGAGGTCTCGAAGTGGCCGCTCCTCGAACGCGACCCCCTGCCGCTCTGGAGCCGAGGCCGCATCGTGCTGCTGGGTGATGCCTGCCACCCCATGAAACCGCACATGGCACAAGGCGCGGCGATGGCGATCGAGGACGCCGCCATGCTGACGCGGATCTTCGAGCAAACCGGGCTGGACGACCACGCGGCCGCGTTCCGGCTCTACGAAGACAACCGCGCGGAACGCGCCAGCCGGGTGCAACTCGTGTCGCACAACAACACCTGGCTGCGCACCAACGAGAATCCCGATTGGTGCTTCGGTTACGACGTGTTCGACGTGCCGCTCGCAGAGGGCAAACGCGCCGCGGCATGAGTGCCCGGGCCGCCGGGCCGCGGCGATCCCAGGGCTAACCCCTGTGGCCGCGCGCCCGTCAGCCCGGATAATTTCCGGCGGCGCCCGTGCCCGGCGCCGGTTTCTCGAGCTGCCCGCCTCCGACTCCGTGACTGATCCCACCCCCGCCCTGGATCTTGCCATCAACGCCGCCGCCTGCACGACCGAGGCGACGCCGGACACACCGTTGCTTTATGTGCTGCGCAACGATCTGTGCCTGAACGGGCCCAAGTTCGGTTGCGGCCTGGGCGAATGCGGAGCCTGTACCGTCTTGATCGACGGGGTCGCGGCGCGCAGTTGCGTGATCCCGGTGGCGGCGGTGCGCCGCCGCGCCGTCACGACGCTCGAGGGGCTGGGCTCGCCCGGCAAGCCGGGGCCCGTGCAACGCGCGTTCATCGATGCCCAGGCCGCGCAATGCGGCTACTGCCTGAACGGCATGATCATGACGATCCATGCGCTGCTGCTGCGCAACCCGAGTCCCACGGACGCCGATATCCGCCACGAACTGAAGCACAACCTGTGCCGTTGCGGCACGCACATCGAGATCCTGCAGGCCGCGCATCTGGCCGTGCGCTACTGGGCCGAAGACGGCGGGAAGGTGTCCGCATGAGCCTGCGCGTCCTGCCCACTTCCGACCTCACGCCGCCCGAAGGGCAGGCGCTCGCACACGGCGTGCTGCTGTTGCCGCCGCACCCCACCTGGGATGGCAGCCGCTATACCGGCCCGCGCGCCAGCGGCCTGGACACCAGCGCGCTGCGCGGTCTGCCGGGCGTGCTGCAGGTCGTACAGCAGCACAATCTGGTCGCCGTGATCGCGACCCGCCCCGAATGGGCGCGCGACGCTGCCGCCCGCCTGGCCGTGCCGTGGCGCACGCCGGACACCGCGAATCCGCGCCGGCCGGACCAGGCCGGCGCCCCCGCAGCGCCGACCGTGCTGGCCGAGGCGCATTACCGCTGGCCGCTCGACAGCTCGGCACAAATGCCCGCCTGGGCCATTGCCTGCCCGGGCCCCGAGGGCCTTACGGTCTGGTCCGCCTGCCCCGCCGACCGCCTGCGGTCCGAGCTGATGGTTCTGCTCGATCGGCCCGCGGCCAGCCTGCGGCTGCTGCCCAACGGGGCAGCGCCCGATACCGCCAGGCATGATGCCACCGCCCTCGATGCCGCCACCCTGGCCGCCCTGCTGTCGTTGCATGCGCAACGGCCGGTGCGCGTGGACGGTGCGGATCTGTGGTTGCCGCACGCGTCCACCGTGGGCGTCACAGCGAGACTCGCCTGCGGCACCGAAGAAGCCCCGGGGCCGCTAACACTGCACACCGATGGCGCGGCAAGCTCGCGGCCCTCGCTGGCGCGCCTGCTTGCCCACGATATCGCGGCCGCCCCAACGGCCGACGCGCCCCCCTATCGCGGCGGCGTCGCCGCGCCCCTGGCGCAGCCCGTGCCGCTCGCCAGCCTGCCCGATGCCCCGGCCGCCCTCCGGGCGGCGCAAATATTCGCGCAGGAATCCCTGCAGGATGAAGCGGCTGTCGCGCACCGCGCCGATCCCGTGGCGTGGCGCCTCACGCAACTCGACGATGCCCGCGGCGCCGCCCTCATCCGCAACGTCGCCGAACGCGCGGGCTGGCAAGACAGCGGGGCGTTGCCGGCCGCACCCGGCCTGCGCCAGGGGCGCGGTTTTGCGTATGCCAGCGTCATCGACGACAGCACCGAGCCGCCCACGCGCAACTGGGCCGCCTGGGTCGCCGATGTGAGCGTCGATCCCGTTGATGGAGCGGTAGCGCTCACGCGGGTGGTCGTCGGCCACGACACCGACACGCTGCACGCACCGGCCGTCGCCACCGAACGCGTCACGAGCGACATCCAGGATCAAGCACAACGCCTGCTGCGCGCTCCCGGGGAATTCGACCTGCCCGAGGGCGCCAGCCCGGACACCTCGATCCCCCCCGATACCCGCGCCCTCGCCTCGCCGCGTATCGATCTCGTCAGCGGCACCGATGCACTCGATGCGCCGCGCGGCCTGCGGTGGTCCGACGCCGCCGCGCTGCCGGCCGCGGCGGCCGTGGCCAATGCGGTCTATGCCGCCACGGGCGTACGCCTGCGCGAGCCGCCCTTCAATGCCCCCGCCGCCCGCGCCCAGCTGAGCGCACCAGCCGGGGCCGGCGCCCTGCGAGGGGCCCGCCGCGCCAGCGCGGCCTGGCTGGGCGGCATCGCCGCGGCCGCCTGCGGCCTGGTGGCCGCCGCATGGCCCTGGAAGCCTGCCATCGCGCCCGCCGACACTCCCGATCTATCGGTCTATTCGGCAGCCGCCATCGAGCGCGGCCGCCTCGTCGCGGCCGCGGGCGACTGCATCGTGTGCCACACGGCGCCCGGGGGTCAGCCCAACACAGGCGGACTCGCGCTCGACACCCCGTTCGGCACGATCTACACCACCAACATCACGCCCGACCGCGAGACCGGCATCGGCGCGTGGTCGTACGCGGCCTTCGACCGGGCAATGCGTCACGGCGTGCATCGCGATGGCCGCCAGCTCTACCCGGCGTTTCCGTATACCTCGTTCGCCCGCCTCACCGAGGGCGACATGCAGGCCCTCTATGCCTATCTGATGTCCCGCCCCGCGGTTGCGCACGAACCCCCGCGCACCGAACTGGCGTTTCCCTACAATCTGCGTCCGTTGATGGCGGGCTGGAATGCCCTGTATCACGATGCCGGGGTGTACCAGCCCGACCCCACGCAAACCCTCCAATGGAACCGGGGCGCGTATCTGGTGCAGGGCGCGGGCCATTGCGGTGCCTGCCATACGCCGCGCAATGCACTGGGCGCGGAGCGCACCGGCACCGCCTACCTCTCGGGCGGCGAGGCGGAAGGCTGGGAAGCGCCGGCGCTCAATGCGCTGTCACGGTCGCCGATCCCCTGGAATGAACAATCGCTCTATGCCTACCTGCGCACCGGGGCCTCGGCCGAGCATGGGGTTGCCGCCGGTCCGATGGCGCCCGTGATCCACGGCCTTGCTGCGCTACCCGACAGTGACATACGCGCGATGTCGGTTTACCTGGCCTCGATGCAGACGCCCGCGGCACAAGCCGCCCAGCCGGCGCAACAGATCACGCGCCTCGAACGCGAAAGCGCCGCCGATGCGCGCGTGTTTCCGGCCAATGGCGAACGCCTCTACCAGGGCGCGTGCGCGGTCTGCCACGAAACCCGCGACGCGCCCGCGCTCTTCGGCGCCCGCCCTTCGCTCACCCTGAACACGAATCTGCATAGCGCCCGCCCCGACAATCTGGTGCAAGTGATCCTGCACGGCATCGCCGCGCCGGCCGACGCCGCGCTGGGTTATATGCCGGGGTTTCGCGACAGCCTGGACGATGCGCAAGTGGCCGATCTCGTCGGCTATCTGCGCGCCCGCCACGCCCCCGAGGCACCGGCCTGGGAAGGGGTAGCGGAAACCAGCCGGCGCCTGCGCGCCGCGCAACACGCCTCGCCCGCTCAGGCGTCGAACGTGACCTCGACGGAATCCGCGCTGCGGCGCGCCGGCCCGTGATAAACAGCCTCGATATTGTTGCCGTCGGGATCGATCACGAACGCGCCGTAATACCCCGGGTGATAGGGTCGTTCGCCCGGCGCGCCGTTGTCTTTGCCACCCGCGGCAAGCGCCGCCTTGTAAAAGGCCTGCACCATGGCTTCGTCGCGCGCCTGGAAGGCCAAATGGTGGCGGCCAGTGAGCTGGCCGCAGGCGGCCTGGCTGTCGGCGCTGGACACGAATAACTCATCGATCCAGAAATAATCATCGCCGTCGCCGCCCCACGGCACGCCGAGCGCCTGAAAGACGGCTTCGTAGAACGTCCGGCTGGCTGCAAGATCGCGTACGACGAGCTGGATGTGGTCAATCAGACGGCCGCGATGCAGCGACAGGGTTTCCATGGTCGGTCTCCACGAGGAATGCATGCGGACACCGCGCCCGCATGCCGTGCCAAGGTGCGGGCAGGCCGCCCGCGACTGCAGACCATCGTAACCTCAGACGGTGAGGTAGGCGCGCCTTACCTGCTCGTTCTCGGCCTGCTCGGCCATCGAGCCGGTGTACCGGATCTGGCCTTTCTCGAGCACATAGACGCGGTCGGACACGAGCTCGGCGAAATGCACATTCTGCTCGGAGAGCAGGATGCTCGCTCCCTGCGCCTTGAGCTCGAGAATCATCTGCGCCATCTGCTCCACGATCACCGGCGCCACGCCTTCGGAGGGCTCGTCGAGCAGCACGAGAAACGGGTTGCCCATCAGGGTACGCGCCACGGTCAGCATCTGCTGCTCGCCGCCGCTCATCTGCCCGCCCGGGCGGTCCTGCATCGCGCCCAGGTTCGGAAACAGCGTGTAGAGCGCCTCGGGCTGCCAATGCCGCGCGGGCGAGCCATCGGGCCAGGTGCGAGGCGGCTGCCGCCCCACCTCGAGGTTCTCGGTGACGCTCAGATCGGTGAAGATGCGCCGGTCTTCGGGCACGAAGCCCAGGCCCAGCCGCGCGATCTCGTAGGGTTGCATGCCCGCGATGTCGCGACCCATGAACGTGACCTCGCCCCGACGGCGCGCCAGCAGGCCCATGATGGCCTTGAACGAGGTGGACTTGCCCGCGCCGTTGCGGCCCATGAGCGCCACGACCTCGCCGCGGCGCACGTCCAGATCGACGTCGAAGAGAATATGCGCCGCCCCGTACCAGGCATTCAGGCCGCGGACGGACAACAAGGGAGCGGCGGGCGTCGATACGACGGGTGTCGACACGGCGGCGGCTTGCGGGGACTCGGCAACGGCGCTCATGCGGCGGCTCCTGCAGGGGTCTTCTCGAAGGTCTTGCCGGTGCCGAAATACACTTCCTGCACCTTGGGATGATTGCGGATCTCCTGCGCGCCGCCTTCGGCGATCAGGCGCCCGCGCGCCAGCACGATCATGCGGTCGGCATAGGCAAACACCACGTCCATGCTGTGTTCCGTGAACAGCACGGCCATGCCGCGATCGATCACGAGTTGCTTGGTCAGCGCCATCAGCTCGTTGCGTTCTTTGGGTGCCATGCCGGCCGTGGGCTCGTCCATCAGCAGCAGCTTCGGATCGTTGGCCAGGCCCATCGCCAGCTCCACGCGCTTGACATCGCCATAAGCCAGCTCGCTGCAGGGCCGCTCGGCCTGGTCGCGCATGCCCACCTGCTCGAGCAGATCGAGCGCCTCGTCGCGATACTGACGCCCCGCGTTGCTGCCGATCGAAAAGACACGGCGATGGTGCGATAGCAGCGCCATCTGGACATTCTCGGCCACGGTGAGCGAGGCGAAGGTGGCCGCGATCTGGAAGGTGCGGCCCACGCCCAGCCGCCAGATATCGCGAGGTTTCATGCCGACCAGCTCATGCCCGCCCAGCCGCACCGAACCGGCCGTGGCCGGCAACTGCCCGCCCACCATGTTGAACGTGGTCGATTTTCCCGCACCGTTCGGCCCGATCAGCGCCAGCAGCTCGCCAGCGGCCAGATCGAAGCTGATGTCGTCCACGGCCTTCACGCCGCCGAAGGCCTTGCTCAGATTCCTGACTTGCAAAAGACTCATGCCTGCTTCTCCCGCGGACCGCCGACGAACGCGCCGCCCTTGCCCTTGCCCGAGTCACTGTGCGCGGCACGGCGCGCGCCCCACGCCTGCGCCACCTGGCGGCAGAAGCCCGCGATCCCTTGCGGGAACACCAGCACCAGCAACAGAATCACGCCGCCGAAAAGCGCGCGCCAGTATTCCGTGGCACGCATCACATAGTCTTGCAGCAGATTGAAGGTCGCCGCGCCCACGATCGGCCCGACCAGGGTCTGGATACCGCCCAGCAGCACCATCACCAGGCCATCGACGGACTTGCTGACCGCCATCGCATCGGGCGAGATGCTGCCCTTCGAGAAGACGAACAACGCGCCCGCGAGACCGGCGAAAAGCCCCGAGATCACGAACGCCATCCACTGCACCCGCTTGACGTCGATGCCGATGGCATCCGCCCGCAACGCCGAATCGCGGCCGGCGCGCAAGGCATAGCCGAACGGCGAGAACAGCACGCGCCGTATCGCCACGACGGCCAGTGCCACCAACACCAGCGCCGCGTAATAGAAGGCGGGCCCGGACAGCCACTCGGCCGGCCAGATCCCGATGATGCCGTTGGAGCCGCCCGTGAAGTCATCCCACTGGAACACGACCGACCATACGATCTGCGAGAACGCGAGCGTGAGCATCGCCAGGTACACGCCCGAGAGGCGCACGCAGAACCAGCCGAATATCAGCGCCCCCACGCCGGCGGCGAGCGGCGCGAACAGCAGCGCCGCCTCCATCGGCAGGGAGGCGGCCTTCAGCAGTAGCGCCGCGCCGTAGGCCCCCAGCCCGAAATACGCGGCATGTCCGAATGAATGCATGCCGCCCGGCCCCATCAGGAAATGCAGGCTCACCGCGAATAGCACGGCGATCAGGATGTCCTGCGTGAGCACCACCGCATAGGGCAGTACGTGATCGAGCAGCGGCAGCACCGCCAGCGCCACCAGCAGCGCGAGTGCCCAGCCGCGCAAACCGCGCCCGGCCGGCCGCAAGGGTGCCTCGACCGGCGCGGAATTGCGGCTCGCGCCTTGCGGGCGGCCGAACAATCCCCACGGCCGGAAGACCAGCACCAGCGCCATGAACAGGAACTCGACCACCAGCGTGAGCTTGGAGAAGGAAATGGTGATGCCGAAGATCGACACCGTGCCGATGAAGATGCATAGCGCCTTGATCTCGGCCACGATCAGGGCCGCCACGTAGGCGCCGGGAATCGAGCCCATGCCGCCCACCACCACGATCACGAAGGCGTCACCGATGACCCGCAGATCGAGCCCGAGACTGGCCGGTTCGCGCGGCAACTGCAGCGCCCCGCCCAGGCCAGCCAGCATCGCCCCCAGCGCGAACACGCCGGTGAAGAGCCAGGCCTGGTTCACGCCCAGCGCGCCCAGCATCTCGCGGTCTTGCGTGGCGGCGCGCACGAGCGTGCCCCAGCGCGTCCGGGTGAGCATGAGCCAGAGCAGCCCCAGCACCACCGGGCCGATCACGATCAGCACGAGGTTGTAGACCGGGTACTGCCGGCCGAACAGGCTGATGGCGCCCGTGAGCCCCGGCGCGCGGCGCCCGAGCAGATCCTCGGCGCCCCAGATCCAGAGCGCCGCGTCGTTGATGACCAGCACCAGCGCGAAGGTGGCCAGGAGCTGGAACAGCTCCGGCGCCTTGTAGATGCGCCGCAAGAGCACCACCTCGATGGCCGCACCAATCGCGCCCACGGCCAGCGCCGACGCCATCAGCCCGAACCAGAAACCGAGTGCGGTTCCCCCCACGCGTTCGACCACCGAATACGCCACATAGACGCCCAGCATGTAGAGCGACCCGTGGGCGAAGTTGACGATACGCGTCACACCGAAGATCAGCGAGAGCCCCGCCGCGACCAGAAACAGCGATGACGCCTCGGCCAGGCCGTTGAGCAACTGCGCCAGAAAACCTGTGAGATCCATGACACCGACACCTGTGATGAACGCGCGCCGCGGCCGGATCGTACCGGCCGCGCCACCATGCCCGCGGTCTACCGCGGCTCATGCAAGCAGCAGATCCGGCCCGCGTCGCGGGCCGGCCAGACTCACTGCGCGCGGCGCAGCTTGCGGACTTCGTCGTCGCTGGGCTGGGCCTTCGCGCCATCCACGTAGCGGATGTCGGTCATGATGCCCTTGCCATCCTTGGAGCCCAGCTTGCCGACGTAGGCACCCATGGTCGACTGGTTGTCGATCGCGCGGTACTCGATATCGCCGAACGGGATCGTGAGCTTGAGCCCCGAGAAAGCCTTGATCATGGCCTCGGTATCGGTCGAGCCAGCCTTCTTGATGCCTTCGGCGAGCGACTTGATCGCGCTGTATCCCACCACGGAGCCCAGACGCGGATAGTCGTTGAACTTGCCCTGGTAGGCCTTCAGGAAGGCCTGATGTTCCGGCGTATCGATGAACTGCCACGGGTAGCCCGTGACGATCCAGCCCTCGGGGGTCTCATCGCGGAAGGTGTCGAGATACTCCGGCTCGCCGGTCAGCACGCTCACGACCGGCGTGTTCTTGAAGAGCCCGCGGGTATTGCCCTCGCGCACGAACTTGGTCACGTCGGCGGCGAACAGCACATTGAAGATGGCGTCGGGCTTGGAATCGGCCAGCGCCTGCACCACGCTGCCGGCATCGACCTTGCCCAGCGGCGCGGCCTGCTCGGTCACGAACTCGACGTCGGGTTGGGCGGCCTTCATCAACGTCTTGAAGGTCGAGACCGCCGACTGGCCGTACTCGTAGTTGGGGTAGACGATGGCCCAGCGCTTCTTGTTGAGCTTGACCGCCTCGGGCACCAGCATGGCCACCTGCATATAGGTCGAGGTACGCAGGCGATACGTGTAGCGGTTGCCGTCCTGCCAGACAATCTTGTCGGTGAGCGGCTCGCTCGCCAGGAAGAACACCTTCTTCTGCTTGGCGTAGTCGGTGAGCGCCAGACCGATGTGCGACAGGAATGAGCCCGTCAGCATATCGACGCGCTCGCGCGAGATCAGCTCCTCGGCCGCGCGTACGGCGTCGCCGGGATTGGCGTTGTCGTCGCGGATCACGAGCTCGAGCTTTTTGCCGTTGATACCGCCAGCCGCGTTGACCTCATCCAGGGCGAGCTGCATGCCCTTTTTATACGGCTCGAGAAACGCGGGCTGCGCCTTGTAGCTATTGATCTCGCCGATCTTGATAGTGCCCTGCGCCCAGACCGAGGCCGAAACCAGCGCTGCGCAAGCCGCGCCTAGCCACTGGGTATAACGAATGCGACCGTTCATGTTTTCCCCTTGCATAGTCGATGATGGTCACTGCGGGTGAGTCCTGCCATGCGAATTCGTGGAACCTCGCCAAGCCTCGTCGGGCCTGTTTTCTTTTTAAAGCGTACACACTCGAATTCTGCACGCAAACCGCACACCCGCACGGTATAACCACAATCTAAAAATGGATATACCCAAATCCTGCGGGAATACCCCAATAACGTCACAAAATCAGTGCATTAACGCACCATCCGAAGCACCACAAGGGCGCGCACCCACTCGAATCAGCGACGCTCCGCCCTTGTGGCGCACGTCGATATATCGAGCGTCATCACTTGAATTGACCTAGGACTTTCCCGTAGACGGCTCGGGACTATCGTCGTCGAACTCACACATTTTGCGCAGCAGGTAGACCACGGCCACGCGCTCCGCGGGATTTAACTCGCCGAAGGTCGCTTCGGTGATGTCGCGCGCAAACGGCACCATTTCGCCGACGAGGGCCGCGCCCGCATCGGTCAATGACACCAGGACCTTGCGACGATCCGCGGGATCATGCGACACGGTGATGAGCTCGCGCGTCTTGAGGCGATCGATCACGCCCCGCACGGTGGCCTGATCGATGGCCGTGTGTTTCACGATCTCGATAAGCGAGCAGGCGCCCTGATCGCGCACGGCGCACAGCACGACAAACTGCGCCGCCGTAAGCTGGGAGTCGGGAATGGTCTGCTGGAACAGCGCGACGTGGCGCTGATAGGCGCGGCGAAGCAGATGGCCGACCTGCTCCGAGAATTGATAGGGTTGCTTCGGGTCTTTCACGATGAGCCTGTGCCTGCGGGAATGGGGGCATCGGAACGATGGGCGCGATATATGGCGGCAGTATACCGACCGCCATACTCACGCCCATCCCACCCCCGCCCGGGGCCGGCGGCGCACCCGCCAGCGCCCGCCGCAAGCCTCATCCGTTCGACACCATCCGGTTCAGCTTGCGGGTTTGCGCTCCGCCGCGCTGACCTCCCGACCCTGTGCGCCCGCCGCGGCCAGGCGTTCCGCGCCCAGCGTATTGCGCACCCAGATCAGTTCGGCCGCGATCGCCACCGCGATTTCGGCCGGGGTGCGGCTCGCGATATCCAGACCGACCGGGCCATGCAGGCGCGCGATCTGCGGCTCGGTGAGATCGAGCTGGCGCAGGCGTTCGCGGCGCTTGGCCTGGTTGCCGCGCGAGCCCAGCGCGCCCACGTAGAACGCCGGTGAGCGCAGCGCCTCCATGAGCGCCATGTCGTCGAGCTTGGGGTCATGCGTGACCGCGACGATCGCCGTGCGCGCGTCCGTACCGATCGCAAGCACCGCGTCGTCGGGCATGCCCTCGACATAGCGGGCGGCATCGCAATGCCAGACCGTGCGCGCCTCCGGCCGCGGATCGCAGACCAGCACGTCGAAATCCAGTGTGGCGGCCAACGGCGCAAGCACCTGGGCCGTGGCATTGGCGCCGACGATGAGCAGGCGCCAGCGCGGGCCGTACACCGCGCGCAGCACCGTGCCGTCGAAATCAGGCCCATCGATGGGCTCTGCCGGCGCAAGCGTCATGGCGCCGGTGCGCAGGTCCAGCGTGCGCCGCACCAGGCGATGCGCGGCCACCTCCGCGAGGACGTGCTCGATCCACGCCCCGTCCGTGAGCGGCTCGACCACCAGCCGCAGCGTGCCGCCACAGGGCAAGCCGAATTGCGCGGCTTCGTCACTGGTCACGCCATAGGTGAGGCGCTCCGGCGCTGCCGGCAAGCGGCCTTCACGGGCGCGCTGCATCACGTCATCCTCGATGCACCCGCCCGACACGGAACCACAGGCCACGCCGTCGTCGCGCACCACCAAGGTGGCGCCGGCCTGCCGCGGGGCGGAGCCCCAGGTCTGTGCAACAGTGAGCAGATGCACGGCATGGCCGGCGGCGAGCCAGTCACGGGCGTGGCGCAATACATCGAGATCCAGAGCATTCATAAGCGATCAACGAAACGAAGAAACGTGCCAAAGACAGATGGAACACGGCGCTAGCAAGCCGCGCGCCCGAACCGTACCGCCGGAAACGAGACCCGGGGCGCGGAACGCGAGGAGCGCGGTGCCGGGCACGGCGGGCCAGCGGGCGGGCGCCTCACTATACTGAGGCACTCCACCCTCCTACCCCGCACGCGACGCGTCCAAACCCCGTGTATACCCCAGACCTCTCGACCTGTGTTGGCATACTGCTTGCCGCTGGCGCGGGCTCGCGCTTTCGCCAGGCGGGCGGCACGACCCACAAACTGCAGGCGCTCCTGCCCACCGGGCAAACGGTCGCCGTTCAAAGCGCCCTTCATCTGCGGGACGCCACGGGCGCGGTGCTGGCGATGGTCGCCGCCGACGACGCGCTGCTGTCTTGCCAATTGACAGACGTGGGCTGCACCGTGATCGCGGCGCCCGCGGTCGACGCGGGCATGGGTGCCACCTTGGCTGCCGCGGCTGCGTGGCTCCAGGTTCGCGCGCCGCGGGCGACCCACGCCCTGGTCGCGCTGGCGGACATGCCCTGGATATCACGGCAGACACTGCATGCCGTGGCGGGCGCCGACCGCGCTCACCCCGTTGTCGCGCCGAGCCACGCCGGGCGCCGCGGCCATCCCGTGCGCTTCGCCCGGTCGCTCTGGCCGGAGCTCGCCGCGCTGACCGGCGATACCGGCGCGCGCGCCGTCCTGGCGCGCCATCCGCCGCACGCCATCGAGGTGGACGACCCTGGCGTGCTGCGTGACGTCGACCTGCCCGCCGACCTGCTTTGAGCGGCTAGGAAGCCGAGGCGCGGTGCCTGCCCCATCGCGCGGCAGTCGCCGCGTTCAGCCGCCTGCAACGGCAGCCCCGAATTCGGCGGCCCGCACTCACGCCGCCTGCGGCTGCGGCGCGGCGGGCACGTCGATGCGCCGGAACACGAGCGCCGAGGCCAGCGTGACCAGGCCCACCACCACGAAGGCGATGCGGAAGGCGTGGCCCGCGTCACCGCCCGCGGCGAACAATGACACCAGCCCGCCGCCGATGGATACGCCCAGGCCCATGGCCAGCATCTGCACCATCGAGAACAGGCTGTTGCCGCTGCCCGCATCGCGCGGCGACAGCTCTTTGAGCGTGACGCCGTTCATTGCCGCGAACTGCATCGAGTTGCTGGCGCCGAACACGCACATCACGACGATCTCGATCCACAACGGCGTGACGGCCGAGAACGTGGCAAAGGCCACGATCGACGCGCCCACGATCACGGTATTCCAGACCAGGAATGCGCTATAGCCATGGCGGCGCAGCAGCGGCGCGATCCAGCCCTTGGCGAAGGTGCCCGCAATCGCCGCAGGCAGCAGCATCAGGCCTGAATGCAGCGGGCTGTAGCCCAATTGCAGCTGCATCAAGAGCGGCAACAGGAAAGGCACCGCGCTCGACCCCACGCGGCAGACCAGGTTGCCGAGCAGGCCCACACTGAAGTTCGGCGTCTGGAAAAGGCTCAGGCGAAAGAGCGGATCGGGCCGCCGCCGGGCATGCGCCACATAGGCGCACACCGCGAGCACGCTGATGGCGACGAGCGTTGCGGACACCAGCAGGCGATTCGACTGCGCCGGACTCTCGAGCGCCAGGGAGAACGACACCATGCACAGCGACAGCAGGCCACCGCCCACCCAGTCAAAGCGCGGCGCTTCGGGCAGGCTGTCGTCCGGCATGTACTTCCAGACGCCGACCAGGCCCAGGATGCCGACCGGCACGTTGATCAGGAAGATGGCATGCCAGGTCATCGATTGCACGAACCAGCCGCCCAGGGTCGGCCCCAGAATCGGCCCGACCTGCCCGGCAATCGAGATCATCGCGAGCGCGGCCACATAGGCCTCGCCCCGAACCGTGCGCAACACCGCGAGCCGGCCCACAGGCAGCAGCATCGCGCCACCCACGCCTTGCACCACGCGCGCCGCCACCAGCTGCGGCAGCGACTGCGCGGCCGCACAGCAGACCGACCCGAGCACGAACAGCAGGATGGACACGAAGTAGACGCGGCGCGAGCCGAAACGATCGGACAACCAGCCCGAGGCCGGCGTGAGCAGCGCCATCGTCAGCGTGTAGGCCACGATCACGGGATGCATCTCGAGGGCCGACACACCGAGGCTGCGGGCGATCGAGGGCAAGGCGGTGTTGACGATCGTGGTATCGAGCGCCTGCATGAAAAAACCGCCGGCTACGGTCCATAGCATGGCGGTGTGGGCGGATGACTTCGGCATGGGAAACGGCTTTTCTTTCAAGGCTTTGCGGAAGGTGCCGCCAGCCTTCAGGAGGGCGGCGCCGCATCCGGATAACGCGATTTCCGGGGCGCGCCCGCGGGGGCTGGGACACGATGAAAGCATTCTAGTAAGCTGCTGCCTATCGTGAACCCCACTTAGCGCGCTCACTGTCATCGATTTTTCCGATGGGCAGCGCGCCGCCGACATGCTCAATCCCGTCTGGCTCCACACCTTTGCCACGGTCGCATCCGCCCACGGCTTTTCGCAGGCCGGGCGCGAGCTCGGGCTGACCCAGTCCACCGTCAGCGAGCACATCCGCCGCCTCGAAGAAACCGTGGGCCGCCGCCTTCTTACGCGTGACACCCACTCCGTGGCCCTCACCTCCGACGGCGAAGCCATGCTGGCGCATGCCCGCCACATTCTCGAAGCCATGGCCCACGCCGAATCGCAGTTCCGCTCGCCGCGGCTGCGGGGCCGAGTGCGGCTCGGGTGCTCGGACGACATCGCGCTGGGCCCGCTGCCCAGCATCCTCGCGGCGTTCCGCAATGCCCATCCCGACGTGGAGCTGCAGATCACCATCGCCATGACCGGCCGCCTGCACGAGCTGCTCGACAGCGGCGCGATCGACCTGCTCGTCTGCAAGCGGCGCAAGGGCGAGGCGCGCGGAACCCGGCTCTTCACCAGCCATTTGCAATGGATCGCCCGCGCCGGCACCGAAGTCGATCTGCGCCAGCCGCTGCCTTTGGTGTTGGCGGCCGAGCCCAGCATCACGCGCGCGGTGGTGCTCGATGCGCTGGCCGTGGCGGGCGCGAGCTGGCGCATCGTCTGTACCAGCAGCTCGCTGGCGGGCAGCAGCGCGGCCGCGCGCGGCGGATTGGGGCTGACGGTGAGGCCGCAATTCATGAGCGGCCGCGGGCTCGCGCCGCCGGTGAATGCCGCCGCCCTGCCCGCCTTGCCCGATGTGGATTACGTGGCCGTGGGTGCGCCGCACCTAAGCCGGCCCGCCGAGACACTGCTGCAAATCCTGATCGACAGCGAGTTGCGCGGCGACTGGACCACGGTCTAGCGCGCCCGCATCTCCGTCACGTGCCACCAGCCGGGCAAGAGCGCGCGCACCTTCTGGCGCCGGAAGCGATCGTCGATGAGATGCACCGTGCCGGTATCGGTCTCGCTGCGGATCACCCGGCCCGCCGCCTGCACGACCTTTTGCAGGCCGGGATACAGATAGGTGTAATCGTAGGCGAGCTCGTCGCCGAAGCGCGCACGCATCGTCGCCAGGATCTGCTCGTTCACGGGATTGACCTGCGGCAAGCCCAGCGTGGCGACAAAGGCGCCGATGAGCCGGCGCCCCGGCAGATCGACCCCTTCCGCGAAGGCGCCGCCCAGCACCGCGAAACCCACGCCCCGGCCCGATTCGGTGAAGCGCGCCAGGAATCCGGCGCGGGCCGTCTCGTCCATGCCGGGAGACTGCTCCCACACCGGTACCTGCGGATGACGCCGGCGCATCAGCGCCGTTACTTGCGCCAGATAGTCGAAGCTGCTGAGAAAGCCGAGGTAATTGCCCGGCTGCTCGGCGTATTGCGCCGCGATGAGATCCGCGATCGGCTCGAGCGAACCGGCGCGGTCGCGCCAGCGTGTGGACACGTCGCCCACCACGCGCACGCGCAACTGCTCGGCGGAAAATGGCGCCTCGACATCCAGCCACGTGGTGCTCGGCGGCAGGCCCAGGGTATCGAGGTAGAAGCCAGCCGGACTGAAGGTGCCCGAGAACAGTACCGTGCTGCGTGCCGCGGCATGGCGGGCCGCGAGGTACGGCGCGGGCACCACGTTGCGGATGCAGGCATCCGAATCGGGCTTGCCCTGCTCCATCCCGCGGGTGTGGCGCGTGATGTCGAACAGCGCATGGCTGCCGAAACTCTCTGCCAGCCGGCCGAACTGCAGCAGCGCGAAATACAGGCCCAAGAGCGGATCATCGGGCGCGGCCGGGCCGCTTGCGTAGTGTTCCGCGAAAGCGGTGGCCGCGCGCTGCACGGCTTCGCGCAGATTGCCGGGCACCATGTCGTGCGCGGCATAGTCGCCCTCCTGCTTCTTGAGCACGGCGCGCCACGAGCGCAAGAGTCCATCGAGCGGCTTGCGCAGCGCCGCTGGCGCAAGGCCGCGGGCGGCCCGCACCGCGCCCATCGAGAGCGAAGCGCTGTACATGCGGCGGGCCCGCTCGAGCAGGTTGTGCGCTTCGTCGACCGCCACCGCCACGCGCCATTGATGTACCTGCGTGAGCGCGTACAACATGGCGCTCGAATCGAACCAGTAGTTGTAGTCGCCCACCACCACATCGGCCCAGCGCGCGAGCTCTTGTGCAAGGTAGTAAGGGCAGACCTCGTGCGAGTCGGCGGCCGCGCGCACCGCGGCGCGGTCCAGCGAGGCGTCGGGTGCGGCCAGCGCCTGCGCCCGCGCGCCCGGCAGCCGATCGTAAAAGCCACGCGCGCGGGGGCACGCTTCGCCATGGCAGGCGCGGTCGGGGTGCACACAGGCCTTGTCGCGCGCGACCAGTTCGACCACCCGCAGCGGCAACGGGGCCTTGCGCCCCGCGCGCAACTGCGCCAAGGCGTCGAGCGCGAGCGCATGCCCGGGCCCCTTGGCCGACAGGAAGAACACCTTGTCCAGCCCCTGGGCCGCGCAGGCCTTGAGCAAGGGAAACAAGGTGCCCAATGTTTTGCCCACGCCGGTGGGCGCCTGCGCCATCACCGGATGGCCATCGCGCGCGGCGCGATAGACCGACACGGCGAGCTGACGCTGGCCCGCGCGCATCGCGCCATACGGAAAGGCCAGGCTTTCGAACGCCGCGTCACGGGCAAGGCGATGCGCCCGTTCGCGCGCGGCCCAATCGGCGTAGCGGGTGCAAAGATCGGCGAACACCGCCTGCAACTCGGTCGCCGTGAGCGTCTCGGTTTCGGCGGTTTCGAGCTCGGTGTCGAGATTGAAATACACCACCGCGACCGTGATCCGTTCCAGGCCGCGCGTCTCGCACAGCATGTGGCCATAGACGCGCGCCTGTGCGCGATGCAGCGCGCGCTGATTGGCACGCAGACTGGCCAGGTCGCCGCGATAGGTCTTGACTTCTTCGACGCGGACGGCCGCGGCATCGAAGCCATCGGCGCGCCCGCGCACGGTCAGTCCGCCATGGCTGGCGCTGAGCCGGACTTCATGTTCGAACGCCGATCCGCGCCGTGCGGCGATGACCGCGTGGCCCGCCATGCCTTCGAGGGCCGTGGGCGCGGGCGTGAAGCGCGAATCCAGATCGCCCGCACGTGCGGTGAAATCGCACAGCGTACGGACCGCCACGTCGAGGTTCATGCGGCCTCCGGGAGCGCCGCGGCCGGGGAGCCCGCAGTAGCCGCCACGGCGAGGGGCATCGCCGCTGTGGCCAGGATGGTGTCCGGCGCCGCGTCGTCCCAGCGCACATGACAGACCCGCACCGGCAGCCCATGACGCGCCGCATACGTCAGCCAGCGCACTTGGTTGTCCTGCAGCCGATCGCCGGGCCCTTTCACTTCGATCAGTTCGTAACGCGCTTCGGCGGGCCAGAAGCGCACCAGGTCCGGCAAGCCCGAGCGGTTGGTTTCGATGTCATCGAGCAGGCGCGCGAACCATAGCGCCAGATGCTCGGGCGCGATGCAATCGAGCGCCGCCTCGAGCAGGTCGCGGCTCAGCATGCCCCAGAACACGAACGGCGATTGCACGCCCGCTTTCTCTTCGTAGCACGCAAGGATGCGTTCGCGATGCGTGCCGTTTTCCAGGGCGCCCAGGCACGCCTCGAAGGCCGCCGCGCGCCGCGCGCGGAAATCCGCATCATGGAGATCGGCCGGGCCGCGTTGAAAAGGATGGAAGAACGCGCCGGATACCGGCTCGAAGATCGCGCGCCAGCACAGCAGACCGAAGAGCGAATTGATCAGGCCGTTTTCGACGTAATAGGCGGGTGCTTCGTCCGCGGCAAGATGATCGCGCACGACGAACTCGACGCGCCGCGGCGGATCCGGCCGCGGCAGCACCAGTTCGAAGGGCGCCATCGTGGCGCCGCGCGCGCGGGCGGGCACCGGCAGGCCGGCCTGGCGCGCCAGCCGCGGCAGCATGCGCGCCACCAGTTGCCGCTCGGCCTCGCTGCCCGGCGCGGCGAGTGTCTCGCAGGCGAGTGCATGTGCCTCGGCGTGGCGCGCCTGGCGTTCGATCACACGGATCAGGCGCTGTCGTGCGCCCGGATGACGCGAGGCGCGGTAGGCGGTCTCGGCATGAGACCAGGCCCCCGCGCGTTCGCACGCCTGCCCCAGACGGAACCACACCTTGGCTTGACGGCGGGCGAGCCACGGCACCTCGCTCGAGCAAGCCTCGATCTCCGCATGCAGGGCCGGCGCGTCGTCGGCCGTGAAATCGTCCAGGCGTTCGCGCACGGCGTGCAAGGCCAGGTACGTGTCAATCGCGCCCGCATGCGGAAAAGCGCGCGTACTGGCATCCAGCGCCACCGGCTCGTACTGAAAAATGCCCAGATCGGCGAGCACGAATTCCGACCAGCTCTGGTGCAGATTGCCGAAGAACATCAGGCGCAAACGCTCGGCCAGCGCCACGATCTCGACAGACCAGATGGCTTCGCCGGGGTCCGCGCCCCACGCGCCGCAGGTGCGGACATCGGCGCCGCCCAGATGCTCGCGCAGGGCCGCGAGCAACTCCGCCTTGCGCCACGAGGCCCTTGCGCCCGCTTGTGGATAGCGCCGCGCGAGCTCGTCTTTCGTGTGCAGCGCGGCCCACTCGGCCCAGTCGAGTTCGGGATCGGCGCGCAACCAGCCCAGGGCCAGGAGCGGCGCCGCGGCGGTGGGAATACAGCCGATCTCTTCGTACGACAGGCACTCGGCGCGGTAGACCCGGCGCGTGCGCATCAGAAGCCGCACGGCGAGCGCGCGCGAGCCCTGCGGCAAACGGCCGAAATCATGCACGAACGCGCGCTCGGCCGGCGCGAACAGATCGTCGTAGCGTGCGGTCAGCCAATCCAGCGCCTGCTGGAAGTTGTGCAGATAGTAGTAACGGTGCGGGGCGAACATGCGAGGCGGGCCCAGGAGGCGGGGCAGCGGCAGAAGACCGTCAGCCCGTGAACTGGATATCCATCCAGCATCATACCAGTCCTCGTGCTTACCCCCGCACATCTGGCGCAGCCCACCCGTCCGCGCGCCTCGCCCCGCCCTTTCGCGCCCCCTTGACACAGATTTTGCGCAAGTTAGCGCCGGATCTCGACAGGTTCGCGCTGTTTGCGCGCGCAACCATGTTTTCGACCGCCGAGTCGCTCGAACGCAGCAGCGCGCAGTGTGCCGCCCGCGCCACAAAAAGCCCTATTTTTGGGCTCTGTTTTCACGTCCCTGCCGCAGCGTTGCGGGTAAGCTTTATCCCGGCCCTGGTCTGGACTCCCGAGCCCTGCTCGCCCCGCCAGCCTGCGCGCGCCCCGTCTTGCCGGAGCTCGCGCGTGGCAATGCCGCTTTCACCCCGCCGTTTTCACCCGTAACCAGGAAACGACATGAGCAGAGAGAACGTCCGCAAACTCCTCTCGATGACCGCAGGCGACACGGAACTGCGCGAACGCGTGGAACGCCTGTGCGATGGCAACAGCATCGGCTCGGCCGCGCGCGTGGTGCGTCTGGCCGAAGACCTCGGCATCTCCTTTCGGATCGAGCCGTTCCTTGCCGAGATGCACGAGCGCGTGGAAGCTGCGCGCGCCAAGGCCGCGGCGGAAGGCCGCGCCCCGGAGAGCGCGGCCCGCTGGCGTTTCCACTGATCCCGCTCAGTCCTGGGGGGCCTCCCGGCTGGCGCGCTGCTTGGCCGGACCTTCAGCCTGGTTGAGGTTATAGGCGGTGTTGACCAGCCCGATGTGCGAGAAGCCCTGCGGGAAATTGCCCACCAGCCGCCCGTGCACCACGTCGTACTCTTCGGCAAGCAGGCCCAGATCGTTGCGCAGTGCGAGCAGGTTTTCGAAGAGCCGATTGGCCTCGTCCAGCCGTCCCTGCATGGCATAGGCATCGGCAAGCCAGAAGCTGCATGCGAGAAACGCACCCTCCTCGCCCTCGAGCCCATCATCGGTCTTGGCCATGCTGTAGCGGCGCAGCAAACCTCCCTGCAGCAGCTCCGCTTCGATGGCGCGAATCGTGCCGTGTACCCGCTCATCATCCGGCGGCAGGAATCCCACCTGCGGAATCAAGAGCAGGCTGGCGTCGAGCGCCGTTCCGCCGTAGTACTGCACGAAGGTGTTGCGCGCGGCATCGTAGCCATGCGTGAGAATGTCGTCGCGAATACGCTCGCGCAGCGCACGCCAGCGATCGAGCGGTCCGGCCAGCCCGAACTGCTCGCATGACTTGATCGCGCGGTCGAACGCCACCCAGCACATCAGCCGCGAGTGCGTGAACGCCTGCTTGGGGCCGCGCACCTCCCAGATGCCGTGGTCCAGCGAGTTCCAGATCTCCTCCAGAGGCTTGAGGAACACGTTCTGCAGGCGCCAGGCCTCCGCCATCGGCGCCAGGCCCGCTGCCCGCGCCGCATGCAGCGTTTCAATCAGCTCGCCGTACACATCGAGCTGGATCTGGCCGAACGCGCCGTTGCCGACGCGTACCGGCTGGCTCCCGGCATAGCCAGGCAGCCAGGGTACGTCGTGTTCAGGCAGCCAGCGCTCGCCCGCAATGCCATACATGATGTGCAGCTGGTCGGGATGGCCGGCCGTGGCCCGCAGCAGCCATTGACGCCAGGCCTCCGCCTCTTCGCGATAGCCGGCGTTGAGCAACGCGTACAGCGTGAGCGCCGAATCGCGGAGCCAGCAATACCGGTAATCCCAGTTGCGCTCACCGCCCAGTTGCTCGGGCAACGAAGTGGTAGGCGCGGCCACGATGCCGCCCGTCGGCGAAAAGGTCAGGAGCTTCAGCGTGATGAGCGAACGCACCACGGCCTGGCGGCGCGGGCCGTCCGGGCCTTCCCAATGGCAGCGGTGCGCCCACTGTTGCCACCAGCTGATCGTGCGCTCCAGGCTTTCCAGGCGGTCGGCCACGAAATGCGGCGTCTTGTGCGATCGATGGTAGGACAGCGTGAACGGCACGACCTGACCTTGCCGCACCGTAAAGTCGGCGGTGCTGACCATGTCGTGCCCTTCAAGCGCCACCGGCGTATGCAGCTCCACCGCATCCGGCCCGGCGATCGCGCTCAAGCCGTAATCGCGCCGCCGTACCCACGGCACGGCCTGGCCATAATTGAACCGCAACACGAGCTCCATGCTCATGTCCACGGTGCCGTGCAAGCCCCGCACCACGCGCACCACATCCACCTTTTCCTCGTCTTCGGAAAGCGGCATGAAGTCGTGCACGAGAACCGTGCCGGTGCTCGTCTCGATGCGCGTCTCGAGCACCGCGGTGTCGGGCACATAACGGCGCGTAATGCGCGCATCCGGATCCGTACCGCTCAGGCGCCAGCGCCCATGCGAGGCATCACCGAGCAGCGCGGCAAAGCAGGCCGGCGAATCGAAGTGCGGCAGGCAAAGCCAGTCGATGGAGCCATCGCGCGCCACCAGCGCCGCCGACAGCATGTTGCCGATCAGCCCGTAATCCTCGATCGGCTTGGGGTATTGGGTGGCGCTGTGCATCAGCCCGCCCCCCGGAACTCGGGATATAAGGTCATGCCCCCATCGACGAACAAGGTGGTGCCGGTCACGTAATCGGAATCATCGCTTGCCAGCCACACGGCCGCGCGGCCGATGTCATCGGGCTCGCCGATGCGGCCATAGGGAATCAGCTTGAGCAGATCGGCCATGGCCTCGGGCGTGTCCCAGGCCTCGCGATTGATGGGGGTGCGAATCGCGCCGGGCGCGATGCTGTTGACGCGAATGCGGCGTGGCGCAAGCTCTTGCGCGAGCGATCGCATCAACAGGTTGATGCCGCCTTTCGAGGCCGCATAGTTGGCCTGGAAGGCCCACGGAATCACCTCGTGCACCGAGCTCATGAAAATCATCGTGCCCCGCGCGCGCCGCTCGCCCGCAGGCGCCTCGCGCGCCAGGAAGCGGCGGGCCGCCTCGCGTGCGCACAGGAACTGCCCCGTGAGATTCACATCGATCACGCGGCGCCATTGATCGAGCGTCATCTGCTCGATGGGCGCCGGCTGCTCGATCCCGGCATTGTTGACCAGGATATCGAGCGGACCGTAGGCCGCCTCGGTTTGCGCATAGAGCTGCGTGACTTCATCTTCGCGGCTGACATCGGCCTGCACGGCCATGGCGGTGCCGCCGTCGCGCACGATCTCATCGACGACCTTCTGCGCCCGCGCGGCGGACTCGCCGCCGCTGCTGTGATTGATCGCCACGCGCGCGCCGGCCTGCGCCAGCGCCACGGCGACCGCCTGACCGATCCCCGACGATGCGCCGGTCACGATCGCGCAACGCCCATCCAACACCTTCAAAGGCATGCCTGTCTCCTTACGGCAACGGCCGGCACGCTTGCGCCGGCAAATGGCAGCCTCCCCTATTTTTTTTACAGCTTAGCGGGGCGCGCGCCGCGCGACAACCATCGTGCGCGAAGCCGCGCCAGGCATGGCGCTTGCACGCGACGCGGCCTGATCGCGTGCGTCGCCACGCCCGCCTGCATGCGCCAAACCTTGCGTTCGGCTGAACACGAGCCCTTTCGACTTTACATACACTATGGCTCCCGCCGGCCCGGCCTCACGCATCGATGGAGCGCCGCCAGGCCGTTGCACGTTGGAGTCTGCATCATGGAAGTCCGTATCGAACCCTATCCCGGCTGCGACGAGGCCGCGCGCTATCTGCTCGCCGCGCGTCAACGCGGCGAGCCGGGTCCGCGCCTGCCCGATCACTGCCGCCCCGCCACGCTGGGACAGGCTTTCGCAGTACAGATGCGCACCGCTGAGCTGCAAAACGCCCAGGGCGCGCCGATCGCCGCCTGGAAAAGCGCCGTGCCCACGCCTGAAAAGATCGCGGTCGCACCGATCTACGCGCCCGCGGTTCACCTTGGAGAACACGGCAGCGCGCCGGCTGCCGATGCCATCGTGCGCATCGAGCCCGAGATCGCCTTCGAGCTCGCGCGCGATCTTCCCGCGCGTGCCGCACCCTATACCGCCGCCGAGGTCGACGCCGCCGTCGGCCGCACCCGGCTCGCGCTCGAAGTGCTGGGCTGCCGCTACAGCGCGCCGCAGCACGCCAGCCTGCCGGAGCTGCTCGCCGACCACATGTTCAACCAGGGCCTCGTGCTCGGCCCCGAGATCCACAGTGCCGCCCCCGCGCAACTGCCGATCACGGTGCATGTGGACGACACGCTGCAGGAGGACCACGACGGCGTGCATCCCAACGGCGAACCGCGCGCGGGCCTGTACTGGCTCGCGGAATTCCTGCGCGCCCAGGGCCTGGGCCTGCGTGCCGGCCAGCACGTGATCACCGGTTCCTATGCCGGCTACATCGACGTCCCCGCCAACCGCGCCATCCGCGTGGGCTTCGGCGAGCTGGGCGACATCGCGTTGCGCTTCGTGCGCTGATCTTGCGTCGGCCGCGGTGCCCCCGGGCGCCGCCCGCCGTCGCGCACGCAACCCGGGGCCTGCCCCTCAGTGCACCCCGCCCGACGCCCGGGCCCGCGCGTAGTCTTTCAAGAGCCGCATGAAGCGCTGCACATGGCGGCTCGGGCGCTCGAAGCCGGAGCGCACCAGGCTTAGCTGCAACGGGATCGACTCCACCAGCGGCCTGACCTCGATGCCGGGCCAGCCCGCCTGCTGCACCGAAAACTCATCCACGATCGCCACGCCCACGCCGGCCCGTACCAGCGCGCAGGCGAGCTCGGCGCGCACGATGTCGACGGTCGCGTGCCAGCTCACATCGGCCCGCTGGAACGCGGCGGCCACCAGTTGGCCGAACGGAATGGAGCGGCTGTAGAGCACCAGCGGATAGGCCGCGAGTTCGGCGAGGCTGACCGCCCGGCGTGCCGTCAGTGCGTGCCCGGTGGGCATGATGCAGACCATGTGGCCCGTCGCGAACGGCTCCACGACCAGGTTGGGGTGATCGATCGGCAGCACCGACACCGCAAGCTCGGCCTTGCGGCCCAGCAGCTCGTGCGCCATGTCGGACAGCAAGGTGGTGTGATACTTCAGGCGTACGTTGGGATACTGGGCGAGAAAACGTGCGACCACCGTCGGCACGAAGTTCAGCGCCAGGCTCGGACTCGAACACAGCGCCAGCGCGCCCTCCGGCCGCAACGCCAGATCGCGCGCGAGCTCGTCGATGCGCACGGCCTCGTCGAACAAAGGCCCGACCTCTTCGAACAGCCGCAACGCCTCGGCGGTCGGCGTGAGCTTGCCGCGGTCGCGCTCGAACAGCGCGAGCCCCAGCGATTGCTCGGTGTGCGCAATCAGGCGGCTCACCGCCGGCTGGGAGACGAACAGCAGCTTGGCCGCGCCGTTCATCGAGCCCGTGAGCATCACCGCGCGGAACACCTCCATCTGGCGCAGCTTGAATCGCATCTCTTCCCCTGTGTTAAAGCCCCGGGAGGCCTCGTGTCGTCGAGCGCCCGGCCTCCTGTTCCCGGTGTTTCGGTGCAATACCGATAATCGAATGTTATACCCCGGGTCCAACTGCGTATAAGGCAAATCCTCAGGCTTTCGGTAGGATTTTCGGCGGGCGTGCTTGGTCTTGACGCCGATCCGAAGATGCTTCGATAAGGGATTTGCATGACGCTGAAACTGGGATTCGTGGGCCTGGGCATGATGGGCCTGCCCATGCTGGAAAACCTGGCCCGGGCCGAGGGGCTGGACATCCTCGCGCACGACCGCGCCGAGGCGCCGTTCGAACGCCTGGCTCGCCATCCGGCCTGGCAACGCTCGCTGCGCCGAGCCGACGACCTTGCCGCGCTGGCCGACCGCGAACTCGTGATCACGATGCTGCCCAACAGCACGATCACCAATGCGGTCATCGCGGGCCCGGACGGACTGGCCGGACGCCTCGTGCGCGGCGCCACCATCGTGGACATGGGCTCCTCCAACCCGGCCGATACGCGGCAGCTGGCCGCCGCCCTGGCGGAGCGCGGAATCGGCCTGATCGACGCGCCGGTGTCCGGCGCGGTGGCGAAGGCCGCGACTGGCACGCTCGCGATCATGGTGGGCGCGGCAGCGCCCGATCTCGAGCGCGTCAGGCCCGTGCTCGCGCACATGGGCACGACCATCATCCACACCGGCGCGGTGGGGTCGGCCCATGCCATGAAGGCGTTGAACAACTACGTCTATGCCGCCGGCCTGCTGGCGGCCTCGGAGGCCTTGCTCATCGCCGACCGCATGGAGCTGGACCTCGGCATCTTCACCGAGGTGCTGAACGCGTCGAGCGGACGCAACGTGGCCACCGAAACCAAACTGCGTCAGTTCATCGTGCCCGGGACGTTCAACGGCGGCTTCGCCCTCGGCCTCATGGCCAAGGATCTCGGCACCGCCGACAGCCTGCAGGCCCTCACGGGCGTGCAGGCCGAGCAATTGGCGCTGTGCACGCGCCTGTGGCGCGAGGCGCGCGAACAATTGCCCGCCACTGCCGACAACACCGAGATCTACCGCTATCTGCGCGAACGGGCCGGCGAACACGCCCCCGCCTGACCCACGCGCATGCACGACGGACGACGCCGCGCGACGGCGCCGCCGACACCAACAACAGGAGACAACCATGCAGCTTTTCTTTCGCCGCCTCGCCCTGGCGGGCGCCGCCTGCGTCCTGGCCACCAGCAGCGCGCTGGCCGCCTATCCCGACCGCCCGATCCGCCTGGTCGTGCCCTTCCCGCCCGGCAGCATCACCGACGTCGTGGCGCGCGCGCTCGCCAAGGACATGGCCGACGACCTGGGCCAGCCCATCGTGGTGGAGAACAAGCCCGGCGCGAACGGCATCATCGGCACCCACGACGTCGCGCGGGCCAAGCCGGACGGCTACACGCTGGTCATCGTGGGGGTATCCACCGCCGCGAGCGGCGTGAGCCTCTTCAAGGACCTGCCCTACCACCCGGCTCGCGACCTTACCGCCATCGGCGCCATCGCCGAAACACCGTATCTGCTGGTGGGTTCGCACGACATGCCGGGCAAGACGGTCGCGGACATCTACGCCTACGGCAAGAAAAATCCCGGCAAGCTGACCTATGCCTATGGCTCGGGCAGCGCGCAGGTGTTCGGCGCCAAGCTCGCCAGCATGGGCGGCATCAACGTTACGCCCGTGCCGTATCGCGGCGGACCGCAGGCCCTCACCGACGTCATCGGCGGCACGGTGGACTTGACCTTCACCGACCTGGCCAACGGCCTGCAGCAGGCGCGCGCGGGCAAGGTGAAGGTGTATGGGGTGAGCACGCCCGAGCGTTTTGCGCTCACCCCGGACGTCCCCACGCTGAACGAGACCGGCGCGCCGGGCTTCGACCTGACGGTGTGGTTCGGCCTGATGGGGCCGGCTCATCTGCCTGCCGATCTCACGCAGCGTCTGTCGCGCTCCCTCACGCAGGCGCTCGCCCGCCCCGAGCTCCAGGAAACCTATGCGCGCCAGGGCCTGTCGCCCCTGCAACAAGATCCCGTGCAGTTCGGCGCCTACATCTCGAGCGAGATCGATAAGTGGGCCGCCATCGTCAAGGAAACCGGCATCCCGCCGCAATGAACGCTCTCACTGACCTACCAAGGAAATCCGCATGTCTTTGATCGAGATCCGCAAACGCGCGCTGTTGAAAGAAACCACGTACCACGAGAACGGACCCGCGCCGGACCAGCCGCTGGTGCTGGCGGCGGCGTGCGCCGTGATCCGTAATCCTTATGCCGGCCATTACGAGCCCGACCTGATGCCCTTCATGGCGGAGTTGCGTACCCTGGGCACCGAGCTCGCCACCGAACTCGTCGAGACGCTGGGCGGCAAAGACCGCGTCGAGGTCTACAGCAAGGCGGCGATCGTGGGCATCGACGGCGAGATGGAGCACGGCGCCGTGTGGCACGAGGCTGGTGGCTGGGCCATGCGCAGCGTGCTGGGCGAGCCGAAAGCCATGGTCCCGGCCGTGAAAGCCGTCGCGAGCGCCGGCTATCGCGTCATGGTGCCGGTGCACTACATCCACGCCTCCTACGTGCGCAGCCATTTCAACAGCATCGAGATCGGCATCCAGGACGCACCGCGCCCGCGCGAAATCCTCTTCGCCCTCGTGATGGGCACGGGCGGCCGTGTGCACTCGCGGCTGGGCGGCCTGACCAAGGAAGCCGTCAAGGTGCACGACGGGCAGCGCTGAACCCGACCTGCCGAAAAAAAAACCCCCACGCCGCGCCTTCGGCTTGCTGCCCCCCCGGGGGGGGCGCTTTTTGTCTTGGGGCGGCCCGGCGACAAAAAATGCCCCCACGCCGCGCCTTCGGCTTGCTGCCCCCCGAGGGGGCGCTTTTTGTCTTGGGGCGGCCCGGCGACAAAAAATGCCCCCACGCCGCGCCTTCGGCTTGCTGCCCCCCGAGGGGGCGCTTTTTGTCTTGGGGCGGCCCGGCGACAAAAAAAGGCCGCGGGAGCAATCCCGCGGCCTTTTTTTGTCGCGCGCCGTCAGGCGCGGCGATCAGACCTCGTCGGCTTCCTGCGGCACCATGTGCACCGCGCGCACCTGCGCGATGCGGCGGCCTTCCACGCGCATGACCTCGAAGCGCCAGTCGCGCCACGACACCACCGTACCCACGGCGGGCAAGGTGCCCGATGCGCGCAGCAGGCAGCCCGCCAGCGTCGCATCGTCGGGATAGTCGCTGGCGAGCTCATAGGCTTCGAGCATGCGGGCGACCTCGGTGGTTTCCAGGCGGCCGTCGAACACCCAGGCGCCATCGGCCATGCGCGCCGCACCCGGCGCGGCGTCGTCGGCGTGGTCGGGCAGGTCGCCCGCCACGGCCGTCAGCAGATCCATCGGCGTCACGAGGCCTTCGCACACGCCGTGCTCGTCGACCACGATCAGCAAGTGCTCGCGCGACTCGCGCATGGCTTCCACCAGCTTGAGCACCGGCATGGTCTCGGCCACGTAGTGCGGCTCGTGAGCCAATTCGATCAGGTCAACGGGGCCCGGCGCGCGCAGCGGCTCCATCACGTCCTTGAAGTGCAACACGCCGATCACGTTGGACGGATCGCCATTGCACAGCGGCAGACGCGAATGGCCGCGCGCGAACTTCTCCAGCACCACGTCGGCGCTGTCCTTGACGTCCAGCCAGATCATCTCGCCACGCGGCACCATGATGGCGCGCATATCGCGGCTGCCCATGGACAGCACGCGCTCGATCATCGAGCTCTCTTCCGGTGCGAACGCGGGCTCTTCCGAGTCCGGGTCACCCGCATGCGCGGGTTCGGGTGCGCCGTGCGCGTCGCCATCATGACGGTCGGCACGCAGCAGACGCAGCACGGCGCGCGCCGTGCGTTCGCGGCGGCCCAGGCCGTGCACGTCACGCGTGGTGTTGCGGCGGGCCAGCTGGTTGAACAGCTCGATCAGGATCGAGAAGCCGATGGCGGCGTACAGGTAACCCTTCGGGATGTCGAAACCCAGGCCTTCGGCGACCAGGCTGAAGCCGATCATCAGCAACAGACCCAGACACAGGATCACCACGGTCGGGTGACGGCCCACGAAGGACATCAGCGGACGGCTGGCCAGCATCATCACGATCATGGCCACGATCACGGCCGTCATCATGATGCTCAGTTCCTGCACCATACCCACGGCGGTGATCACGGAGTCGAGCGAGAACACCGCGTCCAGCACGACAATCTGCAGAATCACCTGCCAGAACACGGCGTGCTGCGTGCGCTTGCCGCCGGCGCCATGCGCGCGTCCTTCGACGCGCTCGTGCAGCTCCATCGTGCCCTTGAACAGCAGGAACATACCGCCCAGGATCAGGATCAGGTCGCGGCCGGAGATCTCGGCGCCGAACACCGTGAAGAGGGGCTGGGTGAGCGTCACCACCCACGCGATACTGGCCAGCAGGCCCAGGCGCATGATGAGCGCGAGCGACAGACCCACCAAGCGGGCCTGATTGCGCTGATGCGGAGGCAGCTTGTCGGCCAGGATCGCGATGAACACCAGGTTATCGATGCCAAGCACGATCTCCAGCACGATCAGTGTCGCCAGGCCCAACCACGCAGTGGGGTCGGCCATCCAGTCAAATATCATCTGAGGTCCTCAGGAACAAGAAGCAGGAAAACGCGGCACACGCCACGATGGGCGTGCGCTCGGCGCATAGACAGGGGAAGCAAAGCGGGATGCCACGGCGCGCGCGCAGCGCGGCATGGCAGACAGGCGTAGGAAATCTCGGCACGGCCGCGCGCCAGGCGCGACCGGTGGCCAGAGCAGGCCGACGTGCGAGATCGCGGCCGCGAAGGCGGCGCGAGACGTGGGCGGATGGCGCAGCGGACGCTGCGCACGGAAGGATCGGGTCGGCCGGCGGCGTGGTGATCACGGCGCCGACCCTACTAGGAGGCTCGTCTTTCATAAAGGCGGTTTACCGTCTGGATCAGGCCGCGCCTTCTGGAGGCGAAACCGCCATCATGAGGATGGCGGCTTTGGCTGGCAAGGCGCGCGCCATGATGGCGCCGCGCCTGACAGGACCTGCCCGGGCCGCACCGCGCTTCGCGCCGCGCCGACCTGGGAATGGACGGATTCCCGCAGTACTCTCTTTCTTACAGGACTCTGAATATTACCTGAAAAATCTTGCAGGTCCATGGCAGCGCCCGCGCGCAGCCGAGCCGCAACCGGCCCGAGCGCGGCGGGCGCGCCGGCGGCGAAGGCATCAGGCATGGCGGATGCGGGCCCACCGCGCTTGAAATCGGTGGCCACACCACCATTTACCACCCATGGTCACGAGGGCGAGTTCATGAGATCGCGCGATTTTTCTACCTGGGTCTGGGGCGATGCACTGGCGTTGCTCCAGCATGCGGAGCGGATGCAACGGCAACTGCTTCGTTGCACGGAAGATGCGCACTGCTGGGAACCAGCGGTCGACATCATCGAGACCGACACCGACATCACGGTCATCCTGGCCGTACCGGGCGTCTCGACCGACAACATCGTCGTCCGGTTCGATCCCGACGGCATCACCATTTCCGGCCTGCGGCCCTTCCCGGCCGCCTACCGCTCACGCATCCATCGTCTGGAGATTCCGTATGGCCGCTTCACGCGCCGCATCGGGCTCTCGCTGCATGCGCTCGAGCCAGTCACCCCGCAGCTGCGGGACGGCTGCCTGATCCTTACCCTGAACAAATTGAGGGAGGCCCCATGACGGACCTGCGTACCCTGCCCGACGATGCCCGCATCATCATTCCACTGCGTGACGCCGTCCTGTTTCCCGGCGTGCTGTCGCCCGTCACTGTCAGCCGCGGCATCTCCGTGGCCGCGGCCCAGGAAGCCGTGAAGGCCGAGCGCCCGGTCGGCTTCCTGCTGCAACGCGATCCCCAGAAAGACGAGGTGGCACCCGACGACCTTTATTGGGTCGGCACCGAAGGCCCGATCGCCCGCTACATCACGGGCCAGGACGGCGCGCACCACCTGCTCGTGCAAGGGCAGGCGCGTTTTCGCGTGCTCGAGTTCCTGGAAGGCTGGCCGTTCATGGTGGCGCGCGTCGTGCTCATCGAGCCCGCGGCCGCCACCGACAGCGAGATCGAGGCGCGCTTCCTGCAGCTCAAGCGCCAGGCGGCCGACGCCATCGCGCTGTTGCCCAACGTGCCCGACGAGCTCGCGGCCGTGGTGCAAGGCATCGAGTCGCCCGCGCTGCTGTCCGACATGGTCACCAACCTGATCGACGTCAAGTCCGACATCAAGCAAGACATTCTCGAGACCTTCGATCTGGCGCGCCGCCTCGACAAAGTCATCACGCAGCTGGGCGCGCGGCTCGAGGTGCTGCGCCTGTCCAAGGAGATCGGCGAGCGCACGCGGGCCCAGTTCGATGAACGCCAGCGCGAAACCGTGCTGCGCGAGCAACTGCGCCAGATCCAGAAGGAGCTCGGCGACGCCGGCGACAATAGCGCCGAACTCGAACAGCTCCAGGAAAGCATCGACAAGGCTGGCATGCCCGACGACGTGCTCAAGCACACGCGCAAGGAGCTCGCGCGGCTGCAACGCATGGGCGACACCAGCGGCGAATACGCGATGCTGCGCACCTATCTGGAGTGGCTGACCGAGGTACCCTGGAAGCCCGCGCCCCAGGCCGCCATCGACCTGGCACAAGCGCGCAGCGTGCTGGACGAAGACCACTTCGGCCTGGACAAGATCAAGCGCCGCATCGTGGAGTATCTGGCGGTGCGCAAGCTCAATCCGTCGGGCCGCAGCCCGATCCTGTGCTTCGCGGGCCCGCCGGGAGTCGGCAAGACCTCGCTGGGCCAATCGATTGCGCGCGCAACCGGGCGTGAGTTCCAGCGCGTGGCCTTGGGCGGCGTGCACGACGAGGCCGAGATCCGCGGGCACCGCCGCACCTATCTGGGCGCCCTGCCCGGCAACATCATCCAGGCGATGCGCCGCGCCGGCACGCGCAACGTGGTGCTGATGCTCGACGAAATCGACAAGCTCGGCGCGGGCGGCTTTCATGGCGACCCGGGCAGCGCACTGCTGGAGGTGCTCGATCCGGAGCAGAACCACAAGTTCCGCGATAACTATCTCGGCGTCGACTACGACCTGTCGCAGGTGATGTTCATCTGCACGGCCAACGCGCTCGACACCATTCCGGGCCCGTTGCGCGATCGGATGGAGATCATTCAACTGCCGGGCTACACCGAAGAAGAAAAGATCCAGATCGCGCGCCGCTATCTGGTGGCGCGCCAGCGCGAAGCCAACGGCCTGCAGCCGGACCAAGCCACGGTCACCGAGGCCGCCCTGGCGGGCATCGTGGGCGACTACACCCGCGAGGCCGGCGTGCGCAATCTGGAGCGCGAGCTGGGCGCGGTGCTGCGTCACGCGGCGGTGGAGATTGCCGAAGGCAAGGCCACCGCGGTCACGATCGATGCGCCCGACCTGCCGGCCATCCTGGGTCCGCAACGCTTCGAGAACGAGGTCGCCTTGCGGACCGCGGTGCCGGGCGTGGCCACGGGCCTGGCCTGGACACCGGTGGGCGGCGATATTCTCTTCATCGAGGCCAGCAAGACGCCGGGCAACGGCAGGCTGATTCTGACCGGGCAATTGGGCGACGTCATGAAGGAGTCCGCCCAGGCCGCGCTCACTCTGGCCAAGACGTGGAGCGGCGACGCGATGGACAAGATCGACGTGCACATCCATGTGCCCGCCGGTGCGACGCCCAAGGACGGTCCGAGCGCCGGGGTGGCAATGTTCGTGGCGCTGGCCTCGCTGCTGTCGGATCGGGCGGTCAGCGCCAACGTGGCCATGACCGGTGAAGTCAGTCTGCGCGGCCTCGTCCTGCCAATCGGTGGCGTGAAGGAGAAGACCCTGGCCGCATTGCGGGCCGGCATCACCACGGTGATGCTGCCGCGGCGCAACGCCAAGGATCTGGACGACGTGCCGGCCGAAGCGCGTGCCAAGCTGCGCTTCGTGTTGCTGGACCGGGTCGAGGATGCGCTGCGCTGCGCGCTCGACGGCGATTGCGAACCCGCCCCGGGGCCGGCGCACGGCAGCACGTCCGCCGCGCGCCAGCCCGAGCCGGCCGAGGCACAGCCGCCGCTCGCACGCTAAGCGGGGCGCGCGCCGCGCGGTCGGCGCCCGCCCCGGCTGCTGTCTCTCGCTGCCGGCCACGCGCGCGGCGCCATGTCGAGGAAGCGGTCACCGCCCGAGCGGGGCGGGACCGTCTGCCCTCGCTCAGACCACCCGGAATCCGTGCGTGGCGTCGCGCGCGAGCTGGTCGACCAGCCCATATTCCCAATCGAGGTAGCCCTGCATGGCTTCGACCGGATTGTCGGTGCCTTCGTACGGACGGCGATATCGATCATCGGGCGCCGAGCGCCAGACCTGCGGTTCGCTCACCAGCGCGTCGCCCTGCGCCACCCAGGCATCGTTACCCCCATCGAGGATCCATACCGGCACCGCGATCGCATGGCGGGCCAGCGCGGCCTGCAGGTCTGCCCAGGCATAGGCCGCCAGCCGACCGTCGCCCGAACTCAGCACTACGCGCGCGGCTTGTCCCAGCCCGGGCGCCAGCGCATCGAATCCCGAACGCAAGGCGAACTCGGCCTGCGGGATATGGCCTTTGCGGTACGCCTGACTGGGCGCGAGATCGAGCAGCACCGTACCGGGCTGGGCCAGCCAGTCGCGCAGCTGCGCCGGCGCGATGCGGGCGCGCGCAGCGCCGTCCGGCTCGGTCGGCAGCGCGGGGGCCGGCATCCCCGTCTCGAGGACGACGCCGGCACGCTGCACGTCGGCCGCGTCGAGCACATAGACGTCCCACCCCATCTGGGCCAGCCACGACGCCGTCATGTCGGCGCGCACACCCGCGTCTTCATCGACCCCGTCGGCCAGCACGATGCGGGCACCGCGCACCGGCACGACGTGATCGGTTTCCTGCACGAGCTGTCCGCCCGGTGCGTTGGAAAATCCGGGCAAATGGCCCGCCTCGAAGAGTTCGGGCTGGCGCACGTCGAGCATATACAGGCCGCGGGCGGGATCACGCAGGCCATCGAGCTCCGCCCACGACACGCGCTTCACGCCGGCACGATCCGCCACTTCGCGCGCGCGCAGCCGCGCGGTGTTGCGATGACCCGCATCGACCTCCGGGGGATGGCGGCGCGACTGGCCATGCTCGAGCGTGAGCCCCGCCAGCGTCCAGCCGATCGTGCCGTTACGCAGGGCGAACACCGGATTGGGCAGGCCGGCATTCACGAGGGACTGGGTGCCGATGATGCTGCGGGTGCGCCCCGCGCAGTTCACGATCACCGTGGTCGCGGGGTCCGGCGCCAGCTCGCGCACGCGCAGCACGAGTTCCGCGCCGGGCACGCTGGTGCTGCCGGGGATATTCATCGTGTGATATTCGTCGTAGCGCCGCGCATCCACCACGACCACGTCGGCGCCGCGCTCGAGCAAGGCGTGCACCTCGGGCGCGGGCAGCGAGGGCGTGTGCCGGTGGGCCTCGACCAGCTCGCCGAACGACTTGCTCGGCACGTTGACGTCGCAGAACAGCTCGCCGCCGTCCGCCTCCCACCCGGACAGGCCGCCCGCCAGCAGGCTGACCTCGGTATAGCCCAACTCGCGCAGGCGGCGCGCGGCGCGCCGCGCCAGCCCTTCGCCGTTGTCGTAAACCACCACGGGCGTGTCCAGGCGCGGAATACGGCGCCAGGCCTGCAGTTCGATCTGCGAGTACGGCAGATTGGCCGCGAACAGGGGATGCGAGACCGCGAACGGCGCCTCTTCGCGCACGTCGAGCAGTGCCACCTCGCGGCCCGCGATCAGATCGGCGCGCACGGCCTGGGTGGCACGCAAGGGAAACGCGCCGGGCTGCGCGGCGCCCCAGAGATTCGGCAACGGCGCATCGTTGTAGCCCGAGATGAAAGGCTTGACCTCACCCGCCTCGGTATAGACAGACCGGCGGATGCTGCCGATATCGGCCCCGTACACGTGGATGCTGATCGATACCTGGTCGTCATGCACGTTGCTCACGCGGTGCACGTCGTGCGTGGGCGGCCAGACGGCCTCGACCTGACCCGGCGCGAGCACGAGGGCGGCGCCCTCTTCGGTCCATTGGCCCCGCGCGTCACGGACATAGCGTTGCGACCGTTCGGCGCCGCGCAGCATGCCGATCAGGCCCCAGACGGTGTGATCATGAATCGGCGTGGCCTGCCCCGGCCCCCAGACAAAACTCACCACGGAGAACCGCCCGCCCGGATCGGCGTACAGCAGATACTGGGCGTAACGCTCGGGCTGGGGCTGCGCATAGGCGGCGGGCAGCCAGTCGTCGTGGCGCACCAGGTCGCGCAGCAGCGCCGCGCCCTGGGTCAGCGCGGCATCGCGGCTGGCGCCGCCCGCAAGCAGATCCGACAGGTCGGAAATGAAATCGCGCAGGCGGTCCAGGCGCGGGGCCGGCGCGGCGGCGCCATCGGAGAGGTTCGCTGACATATCGGGAGGCTGAAGTGAGAGGAATTCGGGTGAAAAAACCGCCGAAACCAGAGCTATTCGATAAAAAAAGTGGAATGACCCCGGAAAAATGGCTCTTATTCACGCATTAATCGGAAAGCCTGGCCCTTATATTCAGGCCAGCGCTTGTCCGGCGGTGCGACCCTGACAGTATGCCAAACCACGGCAGTCATTCTCGTCCGGGGTCGCCCGATTATCGTCATATCGATATACCGCGCCTGCCGCCCCCCGCTCCGCGGCCCGGGCCGCGCGGGCGGGCCGGGCCTGCCCCATCCGTTGACCCGGGACGCCAGGCTCTCTGGCGCCCCGCCCTGTGTAGTTGCGAGGAAAGCGTTGTGAGAAGGTATGCGTTGCCCCGTGCGGCCGGGAAACCGGTCATGCGGCCTGCGGCATTCGGCCGTCTTTCAGTCCCGCGCCCGCCCGCGGTCGCCCTGGCACGCCACGCGCTGTCCTGAAACCACACGCCAGCCTCGCGCGCAGATCCCGACATGAAAATAGTTGCGCTTAATTTGACTGCGGTGCATGCCATCGCGGCGGCCCCCGGGTCGCTGGGATTGGCGAAATTCCTCTGTACGTTCCTGGCCCGTCTGCGTGAGCGAATCCAATCCCTCATTTTCGATTGGTTCGCCCGCTTGGAAATTCGCGCCCGACCGGATATAAATCTGGCGAAAGCCGCGCCCAGCCAGGCGCCGCGCCATTCCAGCTCCATCTCCGCCCTGGCTCAGGCCCGATCCAGCCGCTGGCCCGCGTTTCGCGGCCATCGGCTCGCATTCGACGACAAACCATGAACCGGCCCGCCATCCTCGTACTCGAAGACCATCCCGTGCAGCGGCTGGTCATGGTGCGCGCCCTCGAAACGCTCGGACACTCGCGCATCATCCAGGCCACCGAAGGTGAACAGGCGCTCGCCCGCCTGGCCGAGCACGGCCCGGTCGACATCGTCATCTGCGACATCAAGCTGCCCGGCATGGACGGCACCGCCTTCCTGCGCGAATCCAGCAAGCGCGGTCTGGTCAAATCGGTGATCCTGAGCAGCGACGTGAGCAGCGACCTGACAGCCGCCGTGCTGCACATGGCCAGCCTGTTCGGCATTCGGGTGCTGGGCGACCTGGGCAAGCCGCTCAAGCTCACCCGCCTCGAAACGCTGCTGCGCCGCTACGAATCCGACGCCGAGCAGCCGGCCGGGCAAGCGCCCGCCGCTCCGCTCTTCACCCCCACGGCCGCCGACATCCACGCCGGCCTGGAGCGCGGCGAGTTCATCCCGTACTTTCAGCCCAAATTCGACATCCGCACGCTCCAGCCCGCGGGCGCCGAAGTGCTGGCACGCTGGAACCACCCCGAACACGGCATCCTCGGACCCGGCGTGTTCCTCAACCAGGTCAAGGAGTGCGACGAGCTCGACCGCCTGACCTGGGCGCTCAGCGAGTCCGCGATGGCGCTGGCGGCACGCGCGGTCATGAAGGGCCGCCCGGCCAGCCTGGCGATCAACGTCGAGACGAGCCAGCTCGCCTCCACCACGCTGCTGCCCACGCTCGAGGCGTCGCTGTTGCGCCATGCCCTGCCGGCCACAGCGCTCACCATCGAAGTGACCGAAACCGGCCTCCTGGCCGCGCAGGCCACCACGCTGGAGACGCTGGTGCGGCTGCGCCTGTTGGGCTGCACGGTCGCGATCGATGATTTCGGCACCGGCTTCTCCTCGATGGAGCGGCTGTGCAACCTGCCGTTCAATCAACTGAAGATCGACGCCTCGTTCGTGCGCCGCCTGCCCGGTGACTCGCGCAGCGAGAGCGTGATCGCCGCCACCCTGTCGCTGGCGGAAAGCCTGGGCATCGACGTGGTGGCAGAAGGGATCGAGACCGCGGAGCAACGCCATGCGCTGCTCGACATGCGCTGCGCGCTCGGCCAGGGTTATTGGTACGCCCGGCCGATGTCCAGCGCCGACTACGAGTCCTGGCTCTTCAACCCCATGGCCGCCTGGACCTGATCGGGACGCGGGCCGCCGGCGCCCCAGGCGCTGGCGGCCCGTTTTGCATGCCGGCTGAAGGTCAGCTGCCGATTTAACACTTCTCGCCGCATGCCACGCGCCCGGCTATCGTGGCGCCCTTCCCGCGCCTCGCGCGCCGGCCCGTCCGAATCGCCCCCTTTCCCCCCCGCATGCCCAAGCTCCTGATCATCGATGACCACCCCGTCACGCGTTACGCGGTGGGCGCCCTGCTCGCCCGCGAGGGCTATCTCATCGTCGGTGAAGCGGCCGAGGGCGCCCACGGCCTGCGACTGGCGCGCGACCTGTCGCCCGATCTGCTCATCCTTGACCTGGGCCTGCCCGGTCTGGACGGGCTCGAGGTGATCGCACGCCTGCATGCCCAGGGCCCCACGCCGCGCATTCTGGTCCTGACCTCGATGCCGGCCGCCACCTACGCGCGCCGCTGCCTCCAGGCAGGTGCCCACGGCTTTGTCTCCAAAGAGGCCGACGCGCGCGACCTGATCGGTGCAGCCCAGGCCGTGCTCGGCGGCTACTGCCTGTTTCCGGCGCAAGCCTTGTCAGCGGCAAACATCGACCCGACACCGGACGAGGCCGGCCTCCTGGCCACGCTGTCCAACCGGGAGCTGGCCGTGCTCAAGCAACTCGCGCGGGGTGCCTCGAACAAGGCAATCGCCGACGCGCTCTGCCTGAGCAACAAAACCATCAGCACGTACAAGGCGCGGCTCCTGGCCAAGGTCAATGCGCACACCACTTTCGAGCTTCGCGAGTTCGCGCAGCGCAACGGGATCCACTGACCCATGGCCGCCAAGCGCGCGTCTCTCCCGGTTTTCGACCCCGCCCAGCTGCTGGCGCTGAGTCCGTACGACGCGGCCTTCACACGCACGCTGGCCACCCGCCTGATCCAGACCAATCACGACGATGTGCGCGCCTTGCTGGCGGCACATGCCAGCGGCAACCCCGCGGCGGTCGCCGCTCGCGCGCATCGCATCCGGGGCGGCTGCATGATCGTCGGTGCGCAGCGTGTGGCGCACCAGGCCACCGAACTCGAAGCGCACATCCAGGCACGCGGTCTGGGCACCGACAGTGCACGATCGGTGTTGCGGCTCGCCCGCCGTGTGCGCGAGCTCGAACGCGCCCTGCTCGCCTGGCTGCCCGCAGCAGGCGGCTGAAGCCGCCCTTCGCGACACGCAAAAAAAGAGGCGGTGCATCGCGCACCGCCTCTCTTCGTTGTCGATCCGCCCACCCCGGCATGACACCGGGGCGGACATCAGATCATCAGGCGCCTTCGCGAGCCGGCACGGCCTGTGCCTGACGCGCCAGCTTGCGCGAGGCAAACCACTTGCCCAGACCGATCACGATGATCACGCCAGCCACTTCGGCAGCGATCTTGGCCATGGTCGGGATCTCGCCGAAGCGGTTGGTGATGACCACGTCGGTGACCAGCATGCCGCCAGCGATCCAGCCCAGCAGGCCGGCGCCGATCGTCACGACCATCGGGAAGCGGTCGATCAGCTTCAGCACGATGGTGCTGCCCCAGATGATGATGGGCACGCTCACGACCAGACCGAAGATCACCAGGCCGAGCTGGTGGGCTTCGTCGGCGCCTTGGGCGGCGCCGGCAATGGCGATCACGTTGTCCAGGCTCATCACGAAGTCGGCCACGATGATGGTCTTGACCGCGGCCAGCACGGACGTGCCGCCCTTGATGTTGCTATGCGCATCACCCTCGGGGATCAGCAGCTTGACGCCGACCCACAGGAGCAGCACGGCGCCCACGATCTTCAGGAACGGAATGGTGAGCAGCGTAAGAGCGAAACCGATCAGCAGCACGCGCAGGCCGATGGCGCCGGCGGTGCCCCACAGGATCCCCTTCATGCGTTGCTTGGGTTCGAGGTTGCGGCAGGCCAGCGCGATCACGACCGCGTTGTCGCCGCCCAGCAGGATATCGATCAGGATGATCTGAAAAACAGCCGCCCAACTGAGCGTTTGCAAAAACTCAAGCACGTGAAAACTCCTGTGAACAGAGAACAAAAACAAAAACCCGGCACGCCTTGCACAGGGCCGCCCCGTGGAGGGCCGCCCCGCGGGACGCGCGTTTCAACCCCGGTGGGGCAGCGGGCGGGGTCGCCTACATCGGCCGCACCAGGGCGAGCGACAGCTGCCCGGCGACCTGCGCAAGATCGGTCTGAGGTTGATCGGTGGTGAGGGCATAGGCCCACTCGCCCTGCTGCCAATAGGCGACGCCGGCCACCCCGGCCTCCGTCACCTGCGACACGACGGGCGGCTGGTCGGCGCGGCCATCGGCCGCCTTGCCGGCGAAAATCGACAGCACGCCCAGGCCGCCGGCCTCGAGCGCGACTTCCACGCCGGGGCCGCTGCGCGACGGGAAAACCTGCACATCCCGCACCTGCCAGTCATGCGGCAGCGCCGGCAGACGGATCCCCGTGGTGCGCAGGATCTCGTCGGCATCCAGATAGGTGATGCGCGGCTGCGAATGCATGGTGGCGCGCATCTGGGCGGTGCGGTGGGCGATCAGCGCGTCTTCGACGAAGGTGGGCACGTTCTGGGCGACGGCGAAACGCATGTCGGGATGCCAGGCGCCGTAAGCCATGTGCCCGGCCCAGCCGATCGCGAGCAGGATGGCGGCCACGGCGATGTAGCGCAGCCGCTCCACCCAGGCCAGGCGATCCAGACCCTGTTGCAGGTCGAGCGCGGTGCGCTCGCAACGCATCGGCGTGTCGGCGGGTGGGGGCAGCGCGCAACGCAGGGCATCACGCACGCGCAGGTCGGCCATCACGCGCATGGCCTCTTCGGGGTTGTGCGACAGAAATTCCTCGACCTCGATACGGCGCATGGGGTCGAGCTGATCGTCGACATAGGCGTCGAGATCGAGATCGGTGATCGGCAAGGTTTCAGACATCGGTCCCTCCCACGACACGCAGGCGGCGGGCAGTCTGGCCCGTGGCCTCGAACTCGCGCAGGGCGGCACGTGCCCGGCCCAGGCGCGACATCAGCGTGCCGACCGGTACATCCAGCACGCGGGCCGCTTCCTGATAGGACAGGCCTTCGAGCGTGACCAGATGCAGGGCCTCGCGCTGGTCCAGCGGCAGCTGGTCGAACGCGCGGCGGATCTGTTGCAGGCGCACGTGATGCTCTTGCGGCGCGGCCACGGCGGCACTCTCGCACTCGTCGCCGCCCCAGGACTCGACATGCGCGGCCGCGGTGCGGGCACGCCGCCACTCGCTCACGAACACGTTGTGCAGGATCGACATCAGCCAGGCGCGCGGATTACCGTTGCCCTCGGCGCGCCAGGTATGGCGGCGCTCGTAGGCCCGAGCGAGCGCCTCCTGCACGAGGTCATCGGCATCGTGCGGATTGCGGGTCAGCGTGCGCGCATAGGCCCGCAAGGCGGGCAACTGGGCGGACACGGAGAATTCGGTCTGGGGCGCGGTCATATAGTCGTAGACGCCTGGCAAACGGCTTTAATCCGCTTTCAATCGCCTTTCTTACAATTTTCTGAATTCTAGCTGACTTCAGAGGGTGGGACGTCCGAAAGCGTCCCTCATTTCGCACCACAATGGTGCGTATCACCGCGATTTCTGCCATCCGGCCTCGCCCCGGTGAAAGCTTGGGCGACCACACAGCGGCGGCTTGACAGGCCGCCCGACGCGGAACAAGGTAAGGGTCTCCCCCAGTCCCGCTCCGTGCCGCCATGCTGCAAGCGCCCGTCGCACCTCCCGTCGCTCCTGTCCCCAACGCCCCGGCTACGCCCGATCCTCAGGCCGGCACGGCGGCGCGATCCCCGGGTAGCGCGCAGGAGGCAGCCAGCGGTTCGGCAATTCGGTCGGGCGCCGGTGCGTCGGGCGCCGATGCGTCGGACGCCGGTGCGTCGGGCACCAGTGCGTCGGGTGCGGCGGCGGCCGGTGGCGTACCGCCGACCGACATGCCGCCCGGCAGCACGTCCTCGGGCGGCACCGATCCGGGTGGCGTGATGGGGCCATTCCAATTCGCCGCCTTCCGGATGATCTGGATCGCCAATCTCTTCGCCAACTTCGGCGTCTGGGCTCAGTCGGTGGCGGCCGCCTGGGTCATCACCGATGCCCCCGACACCAGCGCCGTGCTGGTGGCCATGATCCAGGTCGCGGCCGCGGTGCCGCTCGTGGTGCTCTCGATCGTGACCGGGGTGCTGGCCGACAACTACGACCGGCGCCGCATCATGCTGCTGGGCATGAGCGTGGAGCTGGTGATCGGCTTGTCCATCACGGTGCTGGCGTTCCTCGGCCGGCTCGAGCCCGTGACCCTGATCGTGGCCACCTTCATCGTCTCGATCGGGGGTGCGGTGGTTACGCCGGCCTGGCAGGCGGCCGTGGGCGAACAAGTGCCCAAATCGTTCGTGGGACGCGCGGTCCTGCTCAACAGCGTGAACTACAACGTAGCGCGCGCACTGGGCCCGGCGCTGGGCGGCGTGATGCTGGGCACCCTGGGTGCCCCGTGGGTGTTTCTCTTCAACTGCATTTGCTATGCGGCACTGATCTGGGCGATCTGGCGCTGGCGCCGTGAACTGCCGCGCCGGTCGCTGCCGCCCGAACGCATCGTCGAAGGGGTGGTGGCCGCGCTGCGTTTCACCGAATTCTCGACCGTCACCCGGCTCGTGATGATGCGGGCCTTCATGTTCGGCATCTCGGCCAGCGCGCTCTGGGCCTTGCTGCCCTTGCTGGCCCATGCGCATCCCGACGGCAGCGCCTCCTTGTACGGCTACATGCTGGGCGCGCTGGGCGTGGGCGCCATCAGCGGCAGCGTGCTGATCGGCCGGGTGCAGCGGCGGGTGGGCGTGTCGCGCCTGGTGAGCGGGGCGGCTGGGCTCTTCGCCCTGTGCCTGATGCTCATGGGCCTGACCGACAACCTGGGGCTGGTCTTCCCGGCCCTGCTGGCCAGTGGCGCCTGCTGGATCGCCGTGCTCGCCACCTACAACACCACGGTGCAGCTGCTGGTGCCCGACTGGGTCAAGGCGCGCGCCCTGGCGCTGTACCAGACGGCCATCTTTGGCGGGCTGGCACTCGGCTCGTTTGCGTGGGGCCACTTCGCCGGCACGATGGGCGTGCAAGGCGCCATGGGCGCAGCCGGCATCGCGCTCCTGATTACCGTGCTGCTGCTGTACCGCTCGCGCCTGCCCGACCAGGCCGACGCGCGCACGCTCGCCACCCTGCCCTCCACCCGCCCCGACGCCCCGGCCGACTTCGACCCGCACCACGGTGCGGTGCTGCTCACGATCGAGTACCTGGTCGAACCCGGCCGAGCCCCGGGCTTCGTGGCGGCGTCGCGGTCGCTGCGCCTGATGCGGCTGCGCAATGGCGCCGACCAATGGCAGCTGTTCCGCGACCTCGAACAGCCCGGGGTCTGGCGCGAGGTGTTCGTGATCGGCTCCTGGATTCAGTACCTGCGCATGAACGACCGCATGACGCTCGCCGACCGCATGGTGCTCGACGCGGCGCAGGCCTTCCATACCGGGCCGCAACCGCCGCGCGTGACACACGGCGTGAGCTACCTCGCGCTGGCCGCCATGCCGCAGGCCGGTCTGCACGCTACGCCGATCCCCGTGGACGCCGATGGGGGTTCGATCCCCACCCATACGGGCAGCCCACTCACCGACTCGCCGCCGCCCGGCCCGGACGCCGGCCCGACATCCACGCCCCGCCCCGCGGGCGCCTGAGCGCCCCGGGACCACGCGCCGCCGCACCTGTGGCCCACCGTGGTTCCGCCTGCGCTCCCATCCGCCCCCTTCCCCCACGCGGCTGGCACGGGAGGGAGCAAGCTCGCATTTTTGCGCTGAACTATTGCCGATTTTTCGAACATCATGCATGATCGGCTTCCAGTCTCCGGCGCTCGACTCTCTGTGCGCCGCACTCGCAAAACGACGCCTCTCCCGCGTCCAGATGTTCAGGTTGGTCGGTTTGTCCGCCCCGTTCAACACGGTGGGCGGATTACATAAATCCTTCGGTTTTTATGTGAGTACCAAAATGGCCTGCAATCTGTTGCGTTTCGCTTCCTTCGCCCCTTGTGCCCATCGCCGCGCCCGGCGCGCACGCCTTCGCACGCCCGTCTCGCCACCCCGCTGATCGCCTGTTCGCGTTGGCGCCCGTCACCCCGGGCGCCGCCTCTACGTGCGCGGCGGCTGCCGCCCGCGCATCCGTTCGTGGCAGCGCGCTAGCGCGCGCTCATTGCCATCGCAAGCATGTCCTTTTGGAGAAGCCAGCATGAGCCAGCCGCACGATGTCCAGCTCCAGACGCCCTATGACCAATTCAACATCACCGTGCCGGAGAACGAATTCCCGCGTAACGGCATCAGCGCGCGGGCCGCGCAGGCACTGGTGCTGAGCGATGAATGGACCGACACGAACCCGATGCTGAACATGTCGTCGTTCGTGACCACCTTCGCCGAGCCGGAGGCGCAAACGGTGGCGCACCAGAACATGTTCAAGAACTACATCGACCACGACATGTATCCGCAGCTCTTCGCCATGGAGCAGCGCATGGTGCGCTGGCTGCACGAGCTGTGGAATGGCCCGAAGAGCGTGGAGCCCTACGGCACCGCCACCGTAGGCTCGTCGGAAGCCTGCATGCTGGCCGGCCTCGCCCACAAATGGAACTGGCGCCAGGCACGCGAAAAAGCGGGCAAGGATGCGACGCGGCCCAATATGGTGACGGGCGGCAACGTGCAGATCGTCTGGAAGAAATTCCTGCGTTACTTCGACGTGGAGCCACGCATCGTCCCGCTCAAGCCTGGCCAGTACACGCTCACCGCCGAGCAGCTCGACGAATACGTCGACGAGAACACCATCGCCGTGGTGGCGATCGCCGGCCAGACCTTCACGGGCGAAGACGACGATATCCAGGGCATTCATGATTGGCTCGACGCCTACGAGGCCCGCACCGGCATCTCGATTCCGATGCATATCGACGGCGCCTCGGGCGGCTTCGTCAATCCGTTCCTGTACCCCGACTACAAGTGGGACTTCCGCCTGCCGCGCGTGATGTCGATCAATGCATCCGGCCACAAATACGGCCTCACGCCACCGGGGCTGGGCTGGGTGGTGTTCCGCGAGCGCAAGATTTTCAATGAAGACCTGGTGTTCTACGTGAATTATCTGGGCGGCGAGATGCCCACGGCCACGCTTAACTTCAGCCGCAATTCGTTCCAGGTGGCGGTGCAGTACTACCAGTTCCTGCGGCTGGGCTTCGATGGATTCAAGCGCGTCATGCAGCGCACCCTCGACAACGCGGTGGCGTTGCGCCAGAAGCTGGTGGACAGCGGCTACTTCACCATCATGAACGACACGCAACGCATCCCCGTGGTCGCCGTGACCCTGCACGACAAGTACAAGAAATTCAACGAGTTCGATGTGTCGGCCAAGGTGCGCGAGAAGGGCTGGGTGATCTCGGCCTACAGCATGCCGCCCGACGCCGAAGAAGTGCGCAGCCTGCGCGTGGTACTGCGCCCGCACATCAACTACAACGTGTCGATGCTGCTGGCCAACGACATCATCAAGGCCTGCCATTATCTCGAGCAGCACGGGGGCTCGGCCACGCCGCCCGAGCTGCATGGTCACCACGACGAGCTCAAGACCAGCCCGGCCAAGTGCTGAGCCTGCCGCGCACGACATCGGCGTGCGGCATCAGCGAGGAAACGGCCACGGGGCGTTTCCTCCTCGCCGCGTCCGCGCCGTTCCCTTCGTAAGAAGGCCACAGCGCGGACACGGCCACCCGACCCTCGACACAGGGAGTTTCCATGACGGCGTTCATGCAATTCCTGGGGAACAACCCCTACATCCTGCTCTTCTTCACCATCGGCCTGTCGGTCTGGGTAGGCAAGTTTTCATTCAAGGGCTATGGCCTCGGATCGGTGGCGGCGGCCATCATCGTGGGATGCCTGCTGGCCACCGTGGGCTCGACCTATGGCGTGAAATTCCACCTCGATGACTTCGCCAAGTCTCTGCTCTACTACCTCTTCATGTACGGCGTGGGCTTGCGCGTGGGGCCATCGTTTCTCAACGCGCTCAACAAGGACTCCATCAACTACGTGATCCTGGCGGTGATCGCGCCCGTGCTGGGCCTGGGCATCATTGTCTGGGGTGCGGGCTTCTTCGGCCTGCCGCAAGGCGCGGCCGGCGGCATGCTGGCCGGCTCGCAGACCATGTCGGCCGCGATCGGGTCCGCGGAGCAGGCGATCAGCTCCGGTGCACTGGCGCTGCAGCAGGGCATGACCCGCGAGCAGGTCGACGCGATGATCGCACTCTCCTACGGCATCACCTATATCTGGGGCACCGTCGGCATCATCCTGCTCTGCAAATACCTGCCGCGCATCTGGGGCGTGGACGCGCGCAAGGCGGCCATTGAGTTCGAGAAATCGCACGGGGTGCCCAATGTGGACGATGCCGGGCTGACCGCCTTTCATCCGTTCGACGTGCGGGCTTATCGCGTCGCCAATCCGGACACCGCGGGCAAGACCATCAAGGAATTCCGGGCGCGCTTCCCGGAGTACCAGGTGGTCAATGTCGAGCGCGGCGACACGTTGCTGGGTGCGGACGAAACACTCGTGCTGCAACAGGGCGACATCATCGCGCTGGGCGGCCGGCTTGAATCGATGACGGCCAACATGGGCGTGGTCGGCCCCGAGGTGCCCGAGGCCCGCGCGCTGAACATCCCGCTCGATCAGGCCGAGATTCTTGTCACGAACAAGGCGGTAATCAACGTGCCGCTCAAGAATTTCCGCAACGGCCCGCTGGCCGGCCAGATCCAGCTGCAGCGCATCGAACGCGGCGGCGTGCCCCTGCCCATCGGCCTGGAAACCACGCTGCACAAGCGCGACGTGCTGTTTGTCACGGGCCTGAAGCCCGCGGTCGACAAGGCGGGAACGATGTTCGGGGTGATCGCGCGGCACAGCACGGCCACCGACCTGCTCACGCTGTCGGCGGGCATGATCCTGGGTTTCCTGATCGGGCTGATCGAGTTCCCGGCCTTCGGCGCGATGGTGGGCCTGGGCAACGCGGGCGGCCTGCTGCTCTCGGGCATCATCGTGTCGTCGTTGTCGTCGCGGCTGCGCTTCTTCGGCAACACACCGAACGCGGCGCGCAATATCCTCGAAGACCTCGGGCTGATCGGCTTTGTGGCGATCGTGGGCATCAACGCGGGCGCCGAGCTGCTAAGCCAGCTCACCGGCATGATCGCGCTCAAGATCTTCGTGGTGGGGTTTCTGGCCTCGACCATTCCGCCCATCATCGTGTGGGCCATCGGCTTTCACATCATGAAGATCAACCCGGCCCTGCTGATGGGTGCCACCGCCGGGGCGCGCAGCCACTCGGGTCCGGCGCGCGAGGCGGCCAAGGAAGTGGGCTCGAGCGTGCCGTGGCTGAGCTTCCCGGTGGGGTATGCGGTGTCGGGCGTGCTGCTGACCGTGTTCGGCTACTTCGCGATGATGCTGGCGCGTTGAACGAAGGGGACGCGCCGCCGGCGCCTTCAGACAGGGGCCGGCGGCGCGATCCGGGCCAGTGCGGCGTCATACCACCGCGCCAGCGCCCGCACGGCCGCGTCATCAGCACGCTCGCGCGCGGCCCACAACATGTTGTTGTCGCCGGCCGCCACAAATCCCACCGGCGCGACCAGACGGCCATCTGCAAGCTCGGCCTGGACCAGCGTGGCCGGCGCCACCGCCACGCCCAGCCCGGCCACCGCGGCCTGGATCATGTGCGCCATCTGGTCGAACGATCGGGTCTGCCAAGCGCGCGCAGGCAGACCGCGCGCCTGCGCCCAGCGCTCCCAGGCGGCCGCGTACGAGCGCGTGCCGAGCAAGGTCTGGCGCGGTGCCGCCGCCTCATGCTGGAATGCCGCCGCCAGCGCGGGCGCGCACACGGGCCCGATATAGTTGGGCTGCCGGCAGAGCTCCACGATGCCCTCCGGCGGACGTTCGCGGCCGCATACTACCAGCGCGTCGACGCTGCCATCGTGCAATCCCGCCACCGACACCCCGGGCTGCAACGCGAGCGCCGTGCCATCCAGCGCCGCCTCCACCTCGCCCAGGCGAGGGATCACCCACTGCTGCAGAAAGCTGCCCGGGCATCCGAGCGTGACCCGCGGCGCCGCCTGCGGCCGCCGCAGCCCGCCGCACACCCGCGCCAGATCCTCGAAGGCCCGCTCGCACGCCATATGCAGCTCTCGCCCCGCGGGGGTGACCCGCACGCCGGCCGCGTGCCGTTCAAACAGCTCACACCCCAGCCAGCCTTCCAGCTGCTTGATCTGGTGGCTCACCGCGCTGTGCGTGACATGCAGCCGGCGCGCGGCGGCACTGACGCTGCCCGCCGACGCCGTGGCGGCGAACATGCGCATCGCATGCAAGGGAAGCTGTTCGGACATGGCCTGCACCTGTCGATTTTATTGACAGCCAGTGTAGAGAATCATCGCTACTGGCGCCTCGCGGATAGCCCTAGGATGACATCGTCCCGGCCCTCTCTCCACGCCCGCCATGAACGCCCTCGCCCTGCCGTCCTCGCCCTACGCCGCCCTGCGTTACCCGGCGCTCCTGGCCATCGTGATCGCCGCCTGGGGCATCAACTGGAGTGCCAACAAGGTGTTGCTCCAGGACATCCCGCCACTGTGGATCACCGTGCTGCGCTCCGTGCCCGCCTGTGCGCTCGTGTGGCTCTGGGCGCTGGGGCGGCGCGCGCTGGTGATGCCCACCCGCGCCGATCTGCCTGTGCTGTTTGCCGTGGGCCTTCTGCATATGGTTGCCTTCTCCGCCCTCTCGAGTTTCGGGCTGCAGTCGCTGCCCGCCGGCCGCTCCGTCGTGCTGGCCTACACCACGCCCCTCTGGGTGCTGCCGCTGGCGCACGTATTTCTCGGTGAGCGCCTGCATGGCCGCCGCCTGCTCGGGCTGCTCGCGGGGCTGGGCGGGCTGGCGATCCTGCTGCGCCCGTCCGCCATCGCCTGGCACGACCCCGACATCCTGCGCGGCCACGCGCTGATCCTGCTCGCCGCCCTGTGCTGGGCCCTGTGCATCGTCTGCGTGCGGCGCTGGCGCGGCCCGGCCGCGCCGTGGCAGATGCTGCCGTGGCAACTGCTGCTGGCGACCGCATTGCAAGGCCTGCTTGCGCTGATCTTCGAGGGCCCGCTCCAGGTTACCTTCACCGCCGAGATCGTCGGCCTGCTTGCCTACGGCAGCCTGATCGGCAATGTGCTGGCGTATTGGGCCATGAACACCGTGAACCGCCACCTGCCAGCATCCGTCGTATCGCTGTCCTTGCTGGGTGTACCGGTGTTCGGCCTGGCCTTCGCCTGCGTGGTGTTGGGCGAACCCTGGGACGCCTCGCTGGGCTGGGGCACGCTGATGATCCTGGGCGGGATCGCGGCGGGGCTGGAGCGGCGGGCGCGCTGAGATCCCGCGCCGGGCGCGTCAAGGGCGCCCGGCGGACGGCCCGGGCCTGGCGGGGTGCGAGCTGTCCCCCGCCCGCCGCGGACACGGCGTGCCATCGACCGGGCGTATCATCGCCAGCAATACCGGCCGCCTGCCACGCCGCGGCCGCCAGGCGATAAGATCAGGCTGTGTTACCGTGCGCACCGGCACGCCGCGCCTGACGCAAAGCCTCCTCCTCTCATCCGGTCTCCCGGGCCCGGGAGCCGGAACGGCAACCGCGCAGGCGGCGTGTCGCGCTGACACGGCGCGATCACCGCTTCCGAACACCCGCCGCCCACGCGGCATCTCTACGCAGGCCCGGCATGGAACTCAAACTGCCCTATCCGCCCACTCCCGAACACGCACCCGATCTCGCGGGCGTGGTGGTCAATGTGGTCCGGAACATCGAAGGCGTCACCCTGGATTTCTCGCCGGCATCGCTGCGCGTGATCGACGGCTTGATCCAGGATTTTCATGCGAGCGGCAATAGTGCCGCGGCGGTGCGCAATACGGTGTTTTTGTTCGGCTGTTATGCCGGTGAAGTGATCGTGCGCCATCTGCATGCGCGCTGGGCCCACGCTTCGACCTCGCCGCTGGGCAAGGGCGAGGCCAGCGGCGGCGTGCCGCTGGTGCTGCAGATGCCGGGCGGCACCTGGATCAGCCCCATCGCCAAGGCGTACAGCCAGCTGGCCAACGGCGCCGAGGATAACCTCGCGTTTTTCTACCATGTGCTCGCGGCCGAAAGCGGCCAGGCCGAGCCGCTGCGCGCCCGCCGTATTCGCACGTGCTGAGCACGGCGGTCACTGCCTGCCCCCGAAAGAGGCCGGACCGCCCCGTGGCGTGCCACCCGCGGGCACGATACCCATCGCACGCCGCCCCTGAGCCGGGCGCAGGCCCCGCGCCCGAGCCGCCTGACGAACCGCCTACAGTACCGCCTTGCGCGTGCCCGGCGCGACCTCGCGCGGCAGCTCCACCCGGAACGACGTGATCCCGTCGCGCGAGCCGGCCTCGATGCAGCCGCCGTGCGTGATCACGATCTGCTGCGCGATGAACAGGCCCAGTCCCAGCCCTTGATGCTCGCCCGGGCGGCGCTCGCCGCCACGGAACGGGTTGAACAGATGCGGCAGCAGATCGGGCGGGATGGTTCCGCCGTTGCTCACCGTGACGGTGACCCGGTCTAGCGCGCCGCCATCGATCTGCACGCGGATCGGCACGGCCGGATCGCCGTGGTGGATCGCGTTGCCCACCAGGTTGGCCAGCACCTGGCACATGCGCTCGCCATCCCACGAGCCGAGCGGATTGCCGTCGAGATGCGATTCGATCAGCCGATCCGGGTGGCTGGTCTGGACTTCATCGAGCGTGCGCTGCACCAGCGTCTGCATGCTCAAGCGCGTGGGCGTGACCGTAAGTCCGCCCGTCTGGCGGATACGGGTCACGTCGAGCAGGTCTTCGATCATGCGCGCCATGCGCTCGCTGCTCTGGAGCATGCGCCCCGCGATGCTGCTCACGCGGGCCGGGTCGACCTGGCGTTGCAGCAGCGTGGCCGCGATCGTGATGGACTGCAGCGGCGTGCGCAGGTCGTGGCTCAGCACGGCCATGAACATCTCATTGACCCGCAGCGCCTCGGTGCGCTCGCGCAGCTGCTGTGCCAGGGCGCGCTTGCGCTCGTGCAGCTCGAAGAACACATTGGCCTTGGTGCTCAACATGTACGGGTCGATGGGCTTGTACAGAAAATCGACCGCGCCGGTCTCGTAGCCGCGGAACTGCCAGTTGTGCTCGCGCGAACCGGCCGTCATGAAGATGAGCGGAATATGCCGGGTGCGCTCGCTGCCCCGAATGAGCTCGGCGAGTTCGAAGCCGTTCATCTCGGGCATCTGCACATCGAGCAGCGCGAGCGCCACGTCGCCATGGTTGAGCAGCAGCTCCAGCGCCTCGGAGCCCGACTGCGCTTTCAGCACCTGAACGCGGTCGTTCTCCAGCAAGGCCTGCAGCGCGACCAGGTTTTCCGGGACGTCGTCGACCAGCAGGCACTTGATGCGGTCGTCGGTGAGCGTGTCGGGCGAAGAGATCATGGTTCCGGTAAAGCGTGGGTTCACAGCAAACGCTGCGCGTGGCGTTGCGCGAGCAGCGTGGCGATGTCGGGCGGAGGCAGGACGTGGTCGGCCCGCAGGCGCGCCAGCGCGGCGTCGGGCATGGCGGGCATCGAGGCACTTCCGGGCGTCTGCACCACGGTCAGACCACCGGCTGCGCCGATGGCGGCGAGGCCGCGGGCGCCGTCTTCATTGGCGCCGGACAACAGGATGCCGATCAGACGCTCGCCATAGCACTCGGCGGCCGTCTCGAACAGCACGTCGATCGACGGCCGTGAGAAATGAACAGGCGGGTCGATGGAGAGCGACAGGCGCGGGCCCGCATCGACCAGCAGGTGGTAATCAGGGGCCGCGAAATACACATGACCCGGCTCGATCGGCATCTGATCTTCGGCTTCGACGGCAGGCAAGGTGCAACGCTGACCGAAGATCTCGACCAGCAGGCTGCGGCGATGACGCGGCAGATGCAGCACCACCAGTACGGCGGCCCGAAGCCCCGCCGGCAAGACCGGCAGGATGTCCATCAAGGCGTCGATCGCGCCCGACGACCCGCCCACCACGATGGCATCGTGGGCGTGGGTGCCGAGCGTGTCGGTGCGCTGCATCAGCGGCCCGCCTTCTTGCGGTAGATGCGGTCTTCGAGCACGAAATCATCGAAGGCGTCGGCCTGGCCTGAGAAGCGCAACGACTCCTTGGCCCCCAGGCCCAGAAAGCCGCGATGGCACAGCGCATCGTGGAACAGGCCCAGCGCGCGATCCTGCAGCTCACGCTCGAAATAGATCAGCACGTTGCGGCACGAGATCAGATGCATCTCGGCGAACACGCTGTCGGTAGCCAGACTGTGATCCGAGAACACCATGTGCTCGCGCAGGCCCTTGTCGAACATCACCCGGCCATAGCGGGCCGTGTAGTAATCCGACAGCGAGCTGCGGCCGCCGGCACGCGCGTGGTTCTCGGTGAAGGCGGCCGCGCGATCCAGGTCGAACACGCCCTGCTCCGCGGCGCGCAAGGCGTGCGGATTGATGTCGGTGGCATAGATCAGCGTGCGATCCAGCAGGCCTTCCTCGTGCAACAGAATCGCAAGCGAGTAGACCTCTTCGCCCGCACTGCAGCCCGCCACCCAGACCTTGATCGACGGGTAGGTACGCAGGATCGGGATCACCTCCTGGCGCAACGACAGGAAGTAGCTCGGATCGCGGAACATATCGCTGACCTGCACCGTCAGGTACTGGAGCAGCGCCGTGAAGACCGAGGGCTCGTGCAGCACCCGGTCCTGCAACTGCGACAAGGTCTTGCAGCCGAACTGACTCAACGCGGTCTGCAGGCGCCGCTTGAGCGAGGCCTGCGCATAACCACGGAAATCGTAGTGGTACCGATGAAAAATGGCATCGATCAGCAGACGCTGCTCGATATCGGCGGTACGGATCTTGGCGGGCTGGGACATGATCTACTTCGACGTCGTCAATGCAGGCATAACGCCTACTTGGGCATCCACACGCGTACGAGCGACAGGAGTTTTTCCACGTCGAGCGGCTTGGCGATGTAGTCATTCGCACCCGCCGCCAGGCATTTCTCCTGGTCGTCCTTCATGGCCTTGGCCGTGAGCGCGATGATGGGCAGGCGGCGCCATTCGGGCCGGTTGCGGATCTCGCGCATCGCGGTATAGCCATCCATCTCCGGCATCATGATGTCCATCAGGACCAGATCGACGGCCGGATGGCCCGCCGTGCCGGCGCGTGCCAAAGCCTCGAGCGCCTCGCGACCGTTGCGCGCGATTTCCACCTGCATACCGGTGGGCTCGAGGATGCTCGACAGCGCGAACACGTTGCGCACGTCGTCTTCCACGATCAGCACGGTGCGGCCTTCGAGCGCCGTATCGCGGCTGCGGGCGAGCTCGAGCATCTGGCGCTGTTCGGGCGGAAGCTCCGCCTCGACCTGATGCAGGAACAAGGTCACCTCGTCGAGCAGGCGCTCGGGCGAGCGGGCATCCTTGATGATGATGGAGCGCGAGAAGCGGCGCAGTTCTTGCTCTTCGTCGCGCGAGAGCGCGCGGCCGGTGTAGACAATCACCGGCGGGAACGACACGCCTTCCTGCTCGGTCATCTGTTGCAGCAGCTCATAGCCACTGATGTCGGGCAGGTTCAGGTCCATGACCACGCAGTCGAACGTGGCGCCGCGCAGCAACTCCAGCGCGGCGGCGGCCGTATCGGCGCAAACGATTTCGACGTCGTTGCGGGCCAGCAGCTCGCGCACGCTCTCGCGTTGGCGGTCGTCGTCCTCGACGATCAACACGCGGCGCAGATCCTGCGTGAACTTGGCCTCCAGACGCTGCAGGGCCAGCACCAGCTCATCGCGCTTGACCGGCTTGAGCGCATAGCCGACCGCGCCGCGGCCCATGGCCTCCTGCGTGTAATCGGCCACCGACACGACATGCACCGGGATGTGGCGCGTGTAGGGGTTGCGCTTGAGTTGGTCGAGCACGCCCAGGCCCGAGAAGTCGGGCAGGTTGATGTCCAGCACGATCGCGTTCGGACGGTACTTCTCGGCGTAGGCCAGGCCCTCGGCGGCGGTATGCGCCAGATGGCAGTGGAAATCCATCTCCACGGCCAGATCGGCCAGGATGCCGGCAAAGCGCTTGTCGTCCTCGATCACCAGGATGCGGCGCCCCCCCGGCGGCGGCGCGACGGGCGCCTGTGCCGCGGCCTCACTCTGGGCAGGCGGTGCGGCGGGAGCCGGCGCGGACGTCCGTGCCGCGTCGGACGCGGGCGACGCCGGCTGGCTGGCCGGCCGCGCGGAACGGAACTCCGAATTCGCCTGCGCGCTCGGTCGTACCTCGGTGCCGCCCTCGATGCTCACCGGCAGCACGAGTGTGAACACGCTGCCCTGGCCGGGCGCGCTCGACACCGAAATACTGCCACCCAGCAGGGTGGCCAGGTCACGCGAGATCGACAGACCCAACCCCGTACCGCCGTATTTGCGGTGGGTGCTGCCGTCGGCCTGGCGGAACGCTTCGAAAATCAGTTGCTGCTGATCCTGCGGGATGCCGATGCCGGTGTCGTGCACGGCGAACGACAACATGCCTTGGGGCGTGCGCGTCACGCGCAGGGCCACCGAGCCCTGCTCGGTGAACTTGAGCGCGTTCGAGAGCAGGTTCTTGATCACCTGTCCGAGCCGCCCGGCATCCGTTTCCATGCGCGCCGGCACACCCGGATCGATCTCCAGCGTCAGGGCCACGCCCTTTTCTTCGGCAAGCGGACGCAGCGGGTCGATGATCCGCTGCATCGCCTGCTCGATCACCACCGGCTCCACCGACACCGTGGCCTGACCGGACTCGATCTTGGCCAGGTCCAGGATGTCGTTGATGAGCATGAGCAGATCGGTGCCGGCGGCATGGATGGTCTGCGCATATTTCACCTGCTCGGGGCTGAGGTTGCCGGTGCGGTTGTCGCCCAGCAGCTTGGCCAGAATCAGAGTGGAATTCAGCGGCGTACGCAGTTCGTGGCTCATATTGGCCAGGAACTCGCTCTTGTAATGGCTGGCCTGCTCCAGCTCGCGCGCCTTATCGGTCAGGGCGCTCTGCGCGCGCAGCAACTGCTCGCGCTGATGCTCGAGCTGCTGGGTCTGCTCTTCGAGGTTGGCGTTGGTCTGCTCCAGCTCGGTCTGCTGCAGCTCCATCCGGGCCTGCGACTCCTGCAGGATGCGGCTCTGCTGCTCGAGCTCTTCGTTGCTCACCCGCAGCTCTTCCTGCTGCGTTTGCAGCTCTTCGGACTGGCGTTGGGTTTCTTCGAGCAGCGCCTCGAGACGGCTGCGGTCGATGCCCGCGCGGATGGCCACGGCCAGCGACTCGGACGCGCCCTGCAGCAGTTCGCGCTCGGCTTCGCCCACCGGATGATTGAAGCCCAGCTCGATCACCGCGTACACGCGGCCGTTCTGCATGGCGGGCGCCAGCACCAGCTCGGCCGGGTTGGAGCGGCCCGTGGCCGACGACACCGGCAGATGGCCCGCCGGCACGTTGCGCACATGCAGTAGCTTGCGCGAGCTCACCGCCTGGCCGGCCAGGCCTTCGCCCGGTTGCACCTTGGTCTCGAGCCGCTCGCGCGCCAGTCCGTAGCCGCCGAAGAGCTGCAACTCGCCGCCCACGCGCTCCACCACATAGCCCGCGCCCACGTCCGCTTTCACGTAGTCGGCGAGGAATTCCAGCGTCCGTTGGCCGATCTCCTCGAGCCGGTGGTCGCCCTGCAGCTTCAGGCTCAGGCCCGACAGGCCTGCCTGCACCCACTGCTGGCGCGACTTGGTACGGTGCTCGCGAATGGTCATGCCGGCCGACGCCAGGATCAGCACGAGCAGCACCAGCGACCCGCCCCAGGAGTAATAGGCGGACATAGTGGCCGCGTCGGCCCAGGACTCGCGCCGCTCTTCCACGTCACGCATCAGCCGCGTGTACAGATCGGCCACCTGGTCGCGCAGACGATCCATCGCCTCTTTGCCGGCATCGGTGCGAACCACGGCCATGGCGGCTTCCACGTTGCCGGCACGGCGCAGATCGATCGTGTTTTGCAGCTCGACCAGCTTCTGGCGCGTGATGCCCTCGATATCGTTGACGATGCGGCGCTGCTCGGAGTTGCCCGAGGCGGCCTCTTTGACCACCGCCAGGCGCGACTCGATCAGGCTCAACGACCGCAGATAAGGCTGCAGATACGTGATATCACCGGTGAGCAAATAGCCGCGCTGTCCCAGTTCGGCATCCTTCACGGCCGAATTGAACAGGCTGAGCTGGCGCAGCGCCTCGGTACTCCGATCCATCGCCTCGACCGCCTGCACCCGGGTTTCGGCCGAGCGCACATTGACGAACGCGATGACCAGGGTGGCCAGGGCGGCGGTGATGAAACCGAGAAGCAGACTGCGGGGAAACGAATAGCTGTTGGCGGAGATCGAGTTGGTCTGGGGCATGCGTCAGGATTCCCGGCGCAGGCACGGCAGATCCGCGCCCACAGTGGCGTTATTCGTAGAAATGTAGGAATGACCTCTCCACTTATCGTAAGAAACGGTGAGAGAGGTCCCGGGACTATACCGGTTTTGTTGCATATCGCACGGCTGGATCACCGTTTGTTCCGTTCTATGGCGATAAATTGTCATGTTTGGCGGCGTTCGGCCCATGCGGACCGGGACAAATTCGAACCGCCGCTCCTGTAACAGATGTTGAGAATTCAATTCTGGTCGCGGCCTCAGCAAGTATCGTGCCCAGGGACTGGTAGCCTCCCTCGTTAGCCACGGCCGCGTGTGCCGGACGCGCAGACGGGAAATCACCGGGCCCGAGCCGCTTCCGGTCATCGCCGTGTTTCGCTAAATGCCCCCAGGCCAGGGCCGCGCTCGAACGCACCGCTCCCCTTCGTGCGCTAATGGTTTTCCCTGGAAAACCGCTTTCTGCGCTCGCCACCCATTCCGGGCGCGCCAGGCCTCCGGTATAGTCCGACCAGTGGCCTGACCACTGAACCACCAGATCACCAGACAGCGTTTACAGGACTTTGCATGGCCGCTTTCCAGGCAGTCGCCTCCACCCGTCTGTACCGCATGATCGCGGACCAGATTGCCGGCCGCATCCGCGCCGGCGACTTTCCATCGGGCGGGCGCCTGCCGGCCGAGCGCGAGCTGGCCGAACAGCTGCAAGTGAGCCGTGCTTCCGTGCGCGAAGCGCTCATCGCGCTCGAAATCGAAGGCTATGTCGAGGTACGGGTGGGCACCGGCGTGTTCGTGTGCGCCCCGCGCGATGACGGCCAATATGGCGCGTCGGCGCTGCCGGCCGCTTCCGCAGGCGGGGCCGAGCCCACCGACATCGGCCCGTTCGACCTTCTCGAGACCCGCCTGCTCATGGAACCGGAATGCGCCGCGCTGGCCGCCCAGAAGGCCTCGCCCGCGCAGATCGCCGCGATCCGCGCCGCGCACGAAGCGATGTCGCTCACCGACGGGCCGGCCGAGCATGACCGCGCCTTTCACAGCGCCATCGCCAACGGCTGCGGCAATGCCGCCCTCGCCGCGGCCATCTCGCATATCTGGCAGTTGTCGTCGACGAGCCCGGTGTTCCACCGACTCGAAGAACACTTCGTCACGACCAACGTCTGGGTCGAGGCCCGGAAAGAACACGAACGCATCCTCGCGGCCATCACCGACCGCGATCCCATCCGCGCGCGCCATGCGATGCACGACCACCTCGTCGGCATCATGGCGCGTCTGCGCGAAGACTTCGGCAGCGGTGGCATCCGATGAGCCCCTGATGCCCCGCTGACCCGGCCCGGGCCGGCCTCCCTATTTCCATGCCTTCAGGCTGGCGCCCCGCGCGCCCGGCCAGGGCCCGTTCATGCCGCGGTTTCGGCGTGCCGTGACACCGACGGACTCGGTGCAAGACAGGCACGAACAGTTGCCCAAGGGGAAAACAATGCAGCTCAACCGTACGCTTACCCGCCTGCTCACCGCCGCGGGCTTCACGCTCGCGCTGGCGCCCGCCGCCCATGCGCTCGACATCAAGCTGGGACACGTGCTCTCGCCCAGCCACAGCTGGAACAAGGCCGCCGAAGGCTTCGCCGCCGAGGTCAAGGAAAAGACCGCGGGCCGCGTGAACTTCATCCTGTTCCCGAGCGGCCAGCTCGGCAACGAAAAGACCATGCTCGAGGGCCTGCAGATCGGCAGCCAGGGCGCCGCCATCATCGGCTCGGGCTCGCTGCAGCCGATCGAACCCAAGTTCGGCGTGGTGGAGCTGCCCTACACCTGGACTTCGTCGGCCCAGGCCTACAAGGCCTACGACGGTGAACTCGGTCAGGCGCTCGCCAAGCTGGCCGAAAAGAAAAATCTGATGGTCATCTCCTGGTGGGAGAACGGCTTTCGTCATGTGACCAACAATCGCGGCCCGGTCAACAAGCCCGCCGACCTCGCCGGCCTGAAGACCCGCGTCACGCCGGACAAGATGCGCCTGGACACGTTCACGGCCCTGGGCGCCAATCCCGCGCCGCTGGCTTTCGGCGAGCTCTACTCCGCTCTGCAGCAAAAGGTGTTCGATGCCCAGGAGAACCCGCTCTCCATCATCTACACCTCCTCGTTCTTCGAAGTGCAGAAGTATCTGTCGCTCACGGGCCACGTCTGGGGTCCGGCCAGCCTGATCATCTCCAAGCCCGTCTGGAACAAGCTGTCGCCCGAAGACCGCAAGATCGTGCAGGCGGCCGCCGACAAGTGGCGCGACGAACAGCGCAAGATGATCACCGAAGGCGATCAGCAGTTCGTCGATCAGCTCAAGGCCAAGGGCATGCAGGTCAATAACGTCGACAAGACCGCCTTCGCCGCCGCCGTGGCGCCGGTCTGGAAGACCTACGAGCCCGTCTACGGCGCCGACCTGATGGCCCTGGTCCAGAAGTACCGCGAGGCCAAATAATGCTCAGCCGCGTGTCCGCCATTCTGTCGGGCATCAGCAAGGCCTTCGCCGCCCTGGCGGTGGCCTTGCTGGCGATCCTGATCACCTACGTGGTTTTTGCGCGCTTCGTCACGCACACCACACCGCACTGGGCCGAGGAACTGCCGCGGCTCGTGCTGGTGTGGTCCGCCTTCATCGGCGGCGTGGTCTGCAGCTTCGAGCGCTCGCACCTGATGGCCGGCCTGCTGCCGTTCTTCGTGCGTAACGCCCGCGTGCTCGCTTTCATGGAACGCGCCAACCACGTCCTCATCATCATCGGCCTGCTCGCCCTGGGCTATGCCGGCTGGCAGCTCGCCGAGCTCACCATGGACCAGACCCTGCCCGCGCTGAACGTATCGGCCGGCACCGTCTACCTGGCCCTGCCGTTCGCCTGCGTCCTCACGGCCATCGTGCACGTGGCCCAACTGTTCGAGCCGAGCGCCGCAAAGGATTAATCGATGTCTTCGGGTGCCCTTTTCCTGATGGGCGTATTCACGATCACCGTGTTGATCGATATGCCCATCGCCTTCGGTCTGGTGCTGTCCTGCCTGGCCTACCTGGCGATCTACGACGCCGCGCCCATGATGGTCGCGGCCCAGCAATACGTGGTGGGCCTGGACAGCTTCACGCTGCTCGCCATCCCCCTCTTCATCCTGGCCGCGCAGCTCATGAACGGCGCCGGCCTGACGCAACGCATCGTGCGGCTGTGCGCCGCCATCGTGGGCGACATCAAGGGCGGCCTCGCGGTCGTTGCCGTGCTGGCCTGCCTGATGTTCGGCGCCCTCTCGGGCTCCGGCGTGGCCGATGTGGTCGCGATCGGCAGCCTGCTGCTGCCCGCCATGGCACGCGCCGGTTACGACAAGGGCTTTTCGTGCGCCCTCGTCGGGAGTGCCGGCGCCACGTCCACCATCATCCCGCCCAGCATTGTGCTGATCGTGTACGGCACCATCACCGATACCTCGGTGGGCAAGCTGTTCCTGGCTGGGATCATCCCGGGCATTCTGCTGGGCGCGTCGCTCATCGCCGTAGCGATCTGGCAGTCGCGCAAGCATAACTGGTCGGGGGGCCAACCGTTCTCCTGGAAAGAACTGCGCGCCGCCTCGATCGACGCCCTGCCCGCGCTGATGGTGCCGGTGCTCATCATCGGCGGCATCCGTTTCGGCATCTTCACCGCCACCGAGGCCGCCTCGAGCGCGATTGTCTACGCCCTGCTGATCGGCTTCTTCTGGTATCGCACGCTCAGCCTGCGTTCGATCTGGGAGAGCCTCAAATCGACCGGGGAAGGCAGCGCCTCCATCCTGCTCATCATCGGCGCCTCCGGCCTCTTCGCCTGGGTGCTGGTGGCCGAACAGGTGCCGCAGGCCCTGTCGAGCCTGCTGGTCAACTGGACCGACAGCAAGACGGCCGTGTTGTTGGTGCTGACGGTGGTGCTGCTGCTGCTGGGCACGTTCATGGAAGCCATTCCGGTGATCATCATCGTGGCGCCCGTGGTGATGCCGGTGCTCGCGCACTACAACATCGACCCCGTGCACTTCGGCATCCTGCTGTCGATCAACATGGCCATCGGCGCCAACACGCCGCCGGTGGGGGTGGACCTGATGGCGGCGTGCAAGATCGGGGGCATCAATATGATGCAGACCCTGCGCCCGCTCACGTGGATGATGCTCGCCATGACCGCGGTCATGCTGCTGCTCACCTTCGTGCCCGAACTGGTGCTGTTCCTGCCGAGGCACGTGCAATGAGCGCCCGCCGCCCTCCCGCGCTGCGCCGCAGCTGGATGTTCGTGCCGGGCCTGGACACACCGGCGCAGCACGCTGCGCTCGCCGCCCGCCCCGATGCCCTGGTGGCCGACCTCGAAGAGTTCACCGCGCCCGCCGACCGCCCGGCGGCGCGCGAGCGCATCGTGCAGCTCTTCGACGAATGCCGCGCCCAGGGCGTGGTGGCCGCCACCCGCATCAATAAACTCGAAGACTGCGGGCTGGAAGACCTGGCTGGCGTCATGCCCGGCGCGCCGGACGCCGTGTTTCTGCCGCACGCCGAGAGCGCCGAGCAGATCGCCGCACTCGATCGCGCCATCACGGCGCACGAAACGGCGCTCGGCCTGCCCCTGGGCAGCACCGAGATCGTGCCCACACTGGAGTCGGCGCTGGGCGTGGTGCGCGCGCTCGCCATCCTGAGCGCGAGCCCGCGTGTGTCCTCGTGCCTGCTGGCGGCCGAAGACCTGAGCGCCAATCTCGGCGCGGAGCGCGCGCCCGACGGCATCGAGCTGCATGCGCTGCGCGCGCGCTTTCTGGTGGATTGCGTGGCGGCCGATTGCGTACCCATCGACTGCCCGTTCAATTTCCGCGATACGGCCGCGCTCGAGGCCGACCTGCGCTGGGCGCGGCGCCTGGGCCTGAAGTCCAAGTGCGCCACGTTCGCCGGCCAGATCGCGACGATCCACGCCGTCTTCACGCCGGCACCCGACGAGGTGACGCGCGCCAACGAGACGGTGGCGCGCTACGAGGCCGAACGCCGCGGCGACACACCCGCCGCACCCGGCGCCGCGCCCATCGATCCGCCCGTCTACAACACCGCGCGGCGCCTGCTGGCGCGCCACGCGGCATTCGAACAATGGACGGCGCACGCGCCCGTCCGCACCCCCAAGGGAGACGCCGCATGACCGCCACTCCGACCCTGGCCGAACGCAACGGCGGCCAGATCCTCATGCAGCAGCTGCGCATTCATGGCGCGCGCCGCATCTTCATGATTCCGGGCGAAAGCTATCTGCCCTGCATTGATGCCCTCAACGAGCACGTGGGCGCCATCGAACCGATCGTGTGCCGCCAGGAAAGCGGCGCCGCCTACATGGCCGAGGCCTATGGCAAGCTGACCGGCGAACCCGGCATCTGCTTCGTGACACGCGGCCCGGGCGCCACCAACGCCAGCATCGGCGTACACACCGCGTTCCAGGACTCCACGCCCATGATTCTGTTCGTGGGCCAGGTCGGCAACGACTTCATCGAGCGCGAGGCCTTCCAGGAGATCGACTACCGCCGCATGTTCGGCCAGATGGCCAAGTGGGTGGCGCAGATCGATCGTACCGACCGCATCCCCGAGTTCATCGCCCGCGCCTATGCGGTCGCCACGAGCGGCCGTCCGGGCCCGGTCGTGCTGGCGCTGCCCGAAGACACGCTGTGGGGCCGCGCCACCGTGGCCGACCTGCCGCGCTACCAGCGCACGCACAGCCACCCGGGAGCCGCCGATCTGGCGCGCATGGTGAGCCTGCTCGATCAGGCCGAGCGCCCCTTCCTGCTGGTGGGCGGCAGCGGCTGGACGCCGAATGCGATCGACCAGATCGCGGGCTTCGCCAAGCGCTTCGAGCTGCCGGTGGGCACCGCCTGGCGCCGTCTCGAGTGCTTTGACCAGCGCCATCCGAACGCGGCCGGCCACGTGGGCTGGGCCATGACCCCGGCGCTGCGCGAACGCATCCTCGACGCCGATCTGGTGCTCGCGGTCGGCACCCGCATGGGCGAAGCCACCACCGAGGGCTACACCCTGATCGAAAGCCCGCGGCCGCGCCAGCAACTGATCCATGTCTACCCCGATGCCAACGAACTGGGCCGCGTGTTCGCGCCTACGCAGGGCATCGTGGCCGACGTGGTGAGCTTCGCGGCCGCCGCCGCTCAGCTCGCGCCCGGCCACGCGCGAGCGCGCGGCGACGCGGTGATCCAGGCGCGGCGCGACTATGAGGAGAGCCTGCGGCCGCTGCCTTCACCCGGACCGCTCTGTCTGGACGAGGCCGCCTCGTATGTGGACGCCCATCTGCCTCAGAACGCCTGCATTACCGTGGGCGCCGGCAACTACGCGCTCTATCCGCACCGCTACCGCCGCTTTGCCGGCCTGGGCACCAGTCTCGCGCCCACGGTGGGCTCGATGGGCTATGGCCTGCCGGCCGCGATCTCCGCCAAGCTGGAGCATCCCGACCGGGCGGCGGTCTGCTACGCGGGCGACGGCTGCTTCCAGATGAACCTGCAGGAGCTCGGCGTGGCACTGCAATACCGGCTGGGCATCGTCGTCCTGGTGTTCAACAACGGCATGTGGGGCACGATCCGCGCGCACCAGGAGCGGGAGTTCCCGGCCCGCACGATCGCACTGACCTTCCAGAATCCGGATTTCACGCAGCTGATCAAGAGCTATGGCGGCCACGGCGAGGCGGTCGAACGCACGGCCGATTTCGGTCCGGCCTTCGAGCGGGCGCTGGCCTTCGCCGAACGCGAAAACCTGCCGGCACTGCTCGAAATCCGGTACGACGCGGACGGGATCGCCCCCGGCCAGACCCTGTCGGCCATCCGCGCCGACGCGCAGGCGCGCCGCGCTGCCTGACAGCAGCCTGACGAAGCTGCTCGCACTGCTGCAATATGACAGCGGAAGCCGGGAAATAAGACACCAATCTCGTCTTTTTCCCGGTTTTTCGCGTTTCATTACCAAGTATTTCAAACCGCGCCGCGACACGGTAGAATGCGTGCGTCCCACGAATCGCACGATCCCCACCCGGCATGCAGCAGACTCCGTCCTCCTATCCCACGATCTACCTTTACACCGAAGAACAGCGGGGTAACCAACTGGTCGAGTCCGAAGTGATCGGCATGTTTTCCGACATTTCCGGTGCCGACAAGCTCATCGTGGTCAAGGACCCCGCCAGCGGGATCAAGTTCGTCTATCGCGTCGAACACGACGTGAGCAATCTGGACGCTGCAGCCATCACGGATCTCGAGGCCGCCAAGTTCAACGGCAAGAACAGCACGGCGATCAACGGCATGAACTACAAGCTGGGCACCGCCGATTCGGCGTTCAAACTGCTGCGCGGCAAGACCACCTGGATCCAGGACAAAGGGGCCGTTCTGTCCGTGCTGCTACAGAATGCGGCCGCCCGCAGCGCGCGTTTCAGCGTCATCCGCATCCAGCGTGATCGCCTCACCAAGGTGCCGCCGGGCACGACCGTCGAAACCCTGGCGCAGGCTCGCGAAGCCGCCCTGGCACGCGCGGCGGCGGTCGCGGACGACGCCTCAGCCCCCCCCGCCCTCTGACGCACTGCCCGCCAGCGCACACGCGCTTACATCAGACGTAGGGCGGGGGCACGATAAGCAGTTACACTCCCGCGTTGCGACCCATCCGAGGGCGCGCCGCCGTGTGCACGATCGTCGTGCGCGCCGGCCGTGCCCCGCCTGCCCGCCACCTATGACATTAAAAGAACAACTCTTTCTCGCCAGCCAATACGCGGCGCCCCACCATCTCGTGTCGCGCGTCATGGGCCGCTTCGCGGATTGCCGGGCGCCGGAAATCAAAAACTGGATGATTTCGCGCTTCGTGAAGCGCTACCAGGTCGACATGCGCGAGGCGCTGGTCGAGGATCCGCTGGCCTACGGGTCGTTCAACGAGTTTTTCACCCGCGCGCTTAAGCCCGACGCCCGTCCGCTCGACCAGGCACCGGGTGCGGTGCTCTCGCCCGCCGATGGCGCCATCAGCCAACTCGGACCGATCGAGCACGGTCGGATCTTCCAGGCCAAGGGCCACAGCTACGGACTCAACGAGTTGCTCGGCGGCGATGCCGCGCGCGCCGAACCCTTCATGGGCGGCGATTTCGCCACCATCTATCTCTCGCCGCGCGATTACCACCGCGTCCACATGCCCGTCGCCGGCACGCTGCGCGAGATGATTCATGTACCGGGCCGGTTGTTCTCGGTGAATCCGCTCACGGCCGGCCATGTGCCCGCCCTTTTCGCACGCAATGAGCGCGTGGTGTGCATTTTCGACACCGAACACGGCCCGATGGCGCTGGTCCTGGTCGGCGCCATGATCGTGGCTTCGGTCGAAACGGTTTGGGCGGGCCTCGTCACGCCGCACAAGCGTCAGGTCCGCACGACCCGCTACGACGATGCGGCGCGCGCGCCCATCCATCTCGCCAAAGGCGCTGAAATGGGCCGCTTTCTCCTGGGTTCCACCGTCATCGTGCTGTTTGGTCGCGATCGCATACGCTGGCTCGACACTCCCTCGGTACGCGGTCCGATCCGCATGGGCGAGACCCTCGCTCAGCCCGCGGACCAGGTCCCGTCCCATGGACTGGATACGCTGCCGGCCCTGTAAGGCGCACGCGATTCGGGCGCGGCACCCACGGCGGGCTCGGCCGGGCCGGGCCGCGCGGCCACATATTGAGTAATAGCGAATAAAGATCTTCTTCTTTATTCGCTATCGCAGAATAAGCTCCAGCCGGTAGATTTCGAAAACGGGTGGCCCGTCGGTCACCCGCATCGATTCTATTGCGCGGAGCTCTGCCCGATGTCCCCCCTGACCACGCCCGCGGCCCTGTCCGCGACGCCCGCCACGGCCGCCGCACCGGTCTCGCCCATCCGACCCGGCACGGCTCCGGCCGGTTCGGCACCCCCACCCGCGTTGGCCGTGCCGGCCGCGCCCTTGCAGCCGGCCGCCGCTGTCGGCCCCGTGCCACGCGCGCTGCGACGCATCCTCTGTCTGGACGACTTCGAGCCCGCCGCCCGCCGCCGCCTGCCGCGTCCGATCTTCGGCTATGTGGCGGGCGCCGCGGAAAACAACCACAGCCGCGACGACAACCGCGCTGCTTTCGCCGAGTACGGCTTCATGCCCCGCGTGCTCGTCGACGTGTCGGTACGCGATACCTCGGTCGATTTGTTCGGCCGGCGTTATGCCGCTCCCTTCGGCCTGGCGCCCATGGGTATCAGCGCCCTCTCGGCCTATCGCGGCGACGTGGTGCTGGCCCGTGCCGCGCACGAGGCCGGCGTGGCGGCCATCATGAGCGGATCGTCGCTCATCCCCCTCGAAGACGTTCACAAGGCGGCGCCGGGCACGTGGTTCCAGGCCTACCTGCCGGGGGACCCCGCGCGCATCGATGCACTCGTCGAGCGCGTGGCGCGCGCCGGCTACGAAACCCTGGTGCTGACCGTGGACATCCCGGTCTCCGCCAACCGCGAGAACAACGTCCGCACGGGCTTCTCGACGCCGTTGCGGCCGAGCCTGCGCCTCGCCTGGGACGGCCTCACGCATCCGCGCTGGCTGGCCGGTACGTTTCTGCGTACGCTCGCCCGCCATGGCATGCCGCATTTCGAAAACTCGTTTGCCACGCGCGGGGCGCCGATTCTGTCGGCCAACGTATTGCGGGATTTCAGCGCGCGCGACCACCTGAACTGGGCGCATGTGGCGCGCATCCGCGCCGCCTGGAAAGGCCAGTTGGTGATCAAGGGCATCATGAATCCGGCCGACGCCGCGCTCGCCCGGCGCCATGGCGTGGACGGCATCATCGTGTCGAACCACGGCGGCCGGCAGCTCGACGGCACGGTATCGCCCTTGCGCGTGCTGCCCGATGTGGCCCACGAAGCGGGCAACATGGTGGTGATGATGGACAGCGGCATCCGCCGCGGCAGCGACGTGCTCAAGGCGCTGGCGCTGGGCGCGCGTTTCGTGTTCGTGGGCCGGCCGATGAATTACGCCGCCGCCGTGGGCGGCGAGGCCGGGGTGGCACACGGCATCAGGCTGTTGCGGGAAGAGATCGACCGCAACATGGCCATGCTGGGTGTGCTGTCGTGCGCCGACATCGACCGCGGCTTGCTGCGGCCGATGGGCCCGGCGCGCTAGGGCTCAGCGTCGCAAGCGTGGCTGCCGCGGCCTTACAAGAGGCCGCCGGGCAGGCGTGGGGCTCGGGACCCGAACGCGGCTGCCCGGGCAGCCGTCCTCACCACGGGAAGTCGATCAGCTCGCCGTACAGGCGGCGCAGCGTGCTCTTGACCTCGGGCGACTGCTGGTAGATCTCGATGAAGCGCAATAGACGCGGATCCTGGGCCTTCTGCGGCGTGGTGACCCAGCGGATCGCATAGCGGCGCACCGCCTCGGGATCCTTGTTGTCGAACGCCAGACCGTCTTTTTCGTCGATGCCGGCATGCTTGGCGAAGGTCGTGTACGTGACCGACGCGGTCACGTCATCGAACGTGCGCGCCGATTGCGAGCCCTCGATCTGCACCAGCTTGATCTTGCGCGGATTCTCGGTGATGTCGTCGATGCGGGCCTGATGGCCCACGCCCGGTTTCAGGCCGATCAGGCCGATGCGCTGCAGCAGCAGCAAGGCGCGTCCCGTATTGACCGGATCATTGGGCACGGCGATGGTGGCGCCCTGCGGAATCTCGTCACCCTTCTTCAGCTTTTTGCTGAACAGGCCGATCGTGGTCGAGTAACCATAGGCGATGGGCGCGAGCGAGGTGCCGCGGCGCTGGTTGAACAGCGCCAGGAAAGGCTCGTGCTGGAAGAAGTTGGCATCGATCGAGCCGTCGGCCACCGCGATGTTGGGCAGCACCCAGTCGTTGAACTCGACCAGCTTCACCTGCAGGCCCTCTTTGGCCGCCTGGGCGATCGCGATCTCGGTGGCCTCGTTGGCCACGCTGGGAATCACACCGATGGTGAGCGGCTTTTTGGCGCCGGCATCGGCCGCCATCACGGGCGTGGCGGCCGCGGCGGCCAGGACAAGCGCCGCGGCGCTGCGCAGAAACTGACGGCGATACGAAAGGGACATGACGAATCCACGGACATGCGCCCCGGCGGATGCAGGGCAATCCCGCATTGTGCCCGAGCCGCGCCGGCGCCGCCCTATTCCCTTGCCACCGGCAAGGACAAGCCGCGGGCGGCGATCCGGTAGAGCACATGCAGGGCGAGCACGTGGTCGGCGGGCAGCTGCGGATGCAGGAAATCGCCGGCCGTGTCGCGCCGCATGCCGATGCGCTGCATCACGCCCTGTGACCGCACATTGCACAGCGCCGTGAACGACACGATCTCTTCGAGCCCGACCTCTTGAAAACCGTAGCCCAGCGCGGCCCGTGCGGCCTCGCTCGCAAACCCGTGGCCCCAGAATGGCTGCGCCAATCGCCACCCGATCTCGACGCAGGGTGTGAACGGGGCGTCGAAGCGTGGCCGGGCGAGACCCACGAATCCGATGAACGGTGCACCGCCCCGCACCTCCACCGCCCAAAGGCCATAGCCCTGCTCGGCCATCGCCGCGCGGATGCGCGCGGCGAGCGCATCGCTGGCGGCGCGGTCGAGCGTGTTCGGAAAATGCGCCATCACGCGCGGATCGGCGTTGAGCTCGGCGAACGCCGGCAGATCGGCATCGCGCCAGGGCCGCAGCGAGAGGCGCTGCGTGGTGAGCGTGGGGGACATGAAGGGCGAACGATTCCGGCGCGTGGCGGCCCCAGACGAATGCCGGGCCCGAGGCGCGGATCGTAGATCAACTCGCGCGGCCACGCCAGCGATACTCAGGGCAAACCCGAAGCGGCGCGCTATCATAGGCGCACTTCAATCCCGCCTGCTCCGGAGCCACCATGACCGACCGCCACCTGACCATCCTCGCCGCCATCAACATGATCGTGGCCGTGGGCGCAGGGGCCTTCGGCGCGCACGGGCTCAAGCGCATGATCACCCCCGACATGCTGGCCGTCTGGCAGACTGGCGTGCTCTATCACCTGATCCACGCGCTCGGCCTCTTCGTCATCGCGTTCCTGGGCGCGCGCTTCGCCTCGCCGCAGCTCAGCGCCGCCGGCTGGCTGATGTTCATCGGCATCGTGCTGTTTTCCGGCAGCCTCTACGCGCTCACGCTGACCGGCACCAGGATCCTCGGCGTGATCACGCCGATCGGCGGCACCGCCTTCCTGGCCGCGTGGGCACTGGTCGCCTGGGCCGCCTGGCGCGCGCCGGCCTGACCCTTGCCGGGGTGGCGCGGCGGCCCGCCGCGCCCCTTGGTGGCATGGCCGCTTCCGTAGCCATCCACCCTGCTCTCACAATGGCGCGTCCTGCCACCCGACGCGCGATATCACCCGCCTGGATCGCATTCATGGATTCCGCAGTCCGCACCCCTTCTCCCTTCGCCGGCATTGCCTGCGTCATGGGAGGCATTTTCTGTCTGACCCTGAGTGACGCCCAGGCCAAATGGCTGGGCGACCATTATTCGCCGATCCAGATTCTGTTCATGCGTGCGCTGATCGCGCTGCCGGTGGTCCTTGCCGTGGTGGCGACGCTGGGCGGACGCCGTAGTCTGCGCACGCAATATCCGCTCATCCATCTGCTGCGCGGCGCCATCAACATCGTGTCGGCCACCTGTTTCTATATCGGGCTGACGCACCTGCCGCTCGCCGAGAACACCGCGATCGCGTTTGCCGCGCCGCTGTTCGTCACCGCGCTGTCCGTGCTGCTCCTGAAAGAAAAAGTCGACGGTGCGCGCTGGCTCGCGGTGGGCGCGGGGTTCGCAGGTGTGCTGGTCATCGTGCGGCCGGGCTCGGGCGGTTTCCAGATCGCGGCGCTCTGGCCGCTTGTCACGGCGCTGCTCTACGCGGTGATGATGATCACCGCACGTGCGATCGGACGTGGTGAGAGCATGCTCACGACCATGTTCTACATCGTGGCCGGGCAGCTGGTGTGCAGTGCGGTCGCGGTGCCGTGGTTCTGGAACACGCCGGCGGCCGAGCATCTGCCCTACTTCGCGGGCGTGGCGCTGTTCTCCACGCTCGGCCTCACCCTCATCACGCAGGGCTTCCGGATCGGGCCCGCGTCGGTGGTCGCCCCGTTCGATTACACCGGTCTGATCTGGGCCACGCTGCTGGGCTGGATCATCTGGAACGAACAACCCGATCTGCAAGCCTATGTGGGCGCGGCGTTCATCGCGGGCAGCGGGCTCTACATCGCGCTGCGCGAGACGCGCGGCGAGCGGCGCCGGCGCAAGCGCGCCTGAGTCACGGCGCGATCGTGCACGTGCCCTGACCGGCCGGCCACAAGGCAATCGGCGCGCCCCCTTCGTTGCCGTGTGTGCCCCCCGACACCGCCGGCGGGCACACACGGGCCGCGGCACTCGTCGCTACTCGAGCGGCGGATCGAAATGGCGGTCGAGCACGGCCGCCAGCTGCGGTTCGAGCGCCGCCGTCTCCGCCACGGCGGCGAGCTTCGGGCAGGTGCCGCGGAACCAGCCCGGCCCGGGCCGCCAGCGCGTCATCACGGCCACATAGAGATCCAGCGCCGAAAAGTGGGCGCCGAGCGCGTGCGGCGCTCCGATCTCGCGCTCGATCTCCTGCCAGAGCTCGGCGCGGCGGTCGTGCACTTTCACGCGCATGAGCTCCGCGGCCGCGCCCGGCCCGGCCCATTTGGCCGGATCGTCGCCGTAGGTAAACGTGGGATAGACCGAGCCGATCAGGCGTTCGAGCAGGTTCCAGAAACGCCAGCGCTCCGGCGTGCCGGGCGGTGGCACCAACCCGGCGTGCGGCGCAAGATCGTGCAAATGCAAAATCATGGCCGCGCTCTCGGTCATGATGCCGCCGCAGGGCAGCACCAGCGTGGGCACCTGGCCGCTCACATTGAGCCGCAACAGGCGGTCACGCCCGGGACCGGGCTTGAGATAAGGCAGATCGGTGAGATGAAACGGCAGGCCGGTGAGTCGCAGTGCGGCCTCGACGATGGCCGAGCCACAGCCGCGCGAGCCGATGAGCTCGAACGAACCGGACTCGGCGGCGCCCTGGGACGTGGTATCGCGGGATGGTTGCATGATGCGCTCCCTGCACGGCGCGAAGCTGCCGGCGCGCGCTACGGGTCGGGGTGGGATGTCACCCGGCCACTATAGCGCGCGAGCGCCGGCCCGGGCACCCCACGCCGCCGCGCCACGCCCGCACAATCCCTCAGCCCTGCTGCTCCGCGTCCACCGCGGCCAGGATCTTGCCGAAGAGCGCATCGGCATGCGCCGAATCTAGCCAGCGCACGATCGCCACCATGCGGCGCTCGGGCTCGACCCAGGTAAACGAGCTGCCCGCGCCCACGCCGAAGAAGCTCGAGGCCGGCAGGCTCGGGAACATCTTGCGCTCGTGGTTGAGCCAGATCAGATAGCCGTAGTACGGCGCGATGTCGACCGGCTCGCGCATGGCGCGCAGCCATTCGCGCGAGAGCACCTGCTTGCCATTGGCCTGTCCCTCATCGAGCAGCATCTGGCCGATCAGCGCCTGGTCCTGCGCGCTGATCGACATGCCGCCGCCCCAATGGGTGCCGCCCGGCACCGACTGCATGCGCTTGCCGTCGATCTCGACCCACGCCGTGTCATAGCCCACCCATTGCCAATTCTCGCTCGCGCCCACGGGCCGGGTGATGGCCTCGCGGAACACCTCGGGCAGCGGCTTGCGGAACAGATGCAGCAGCGCATACGACAACTGATTGATCCGCACGTCGTTGTATTCCCAGTAGGTGCCGGGCTTTTGCAACGGGCGGGGATCGCCTTTCTTGCCGTTGGGCGGCACGCCGAACGTGACCGCGCGGTAACGATCGACCTGGTCGGGCAGACCGAAACGCTCGCCTTCCCATTCGCTGGTTTGCTGCAGCAGCTGGCGCCAGGTGATCTCTGCATTCTGGCCCTCGTCGAAACCGATGCCCGGCACGCGCGCGCCGACGCGCTCGTTCACGTCCGGCAGCAGGCCGCGGTCATGCGCCACGCCCGCCAACAGCGCGAGATACATCTTGGCCACGCTGAAGGTCAGGTCGGCACGCTCCGGCTCGCCCCAGGACGCCACCGTCTTGCCGTCGACCACCACCACGCCGGTATTCGGACCGCGGTCGTGCACCGGACCGTAGAGCCGGTTATAGGGCGGCGGGTCGTTCTGGTGCACGCCCCAGTTGCCCTTGACGCTGCGGTCCCAGGTGGATTCGTGTTCGGTCGCGAACTGGATCGCGTCCTTCATCAATGGGTTCATCTCGCTTCCTTTAGGTGAGTCGTGAGGTTCAGACGGCGGGCCCTTGCGCGAGCCGCTGCATGGCGGCGTCGACCCCGCCGGCCCGGTGCGGCACCCCTGCCACGGCCAGGCCCATCTCGACACCGGCCAGCGTGCCGCACAGTGTCAGGTCATTGAAATGGCCGAGATGGCCGATGCGGAAAATTCGGTCGGTAAGCTTGCCCAGCCCCTGGCCCAGCGACATGTCGAAGCGTTCGAGCACGGCCTTGCGCAGCGCATCGGCGCTGTGCCCCTCGGGCATCAGCACGGCGGTGAGCGCGGGACTATGAAGATCGGGATCCTGGCACAGGATCTCGAGGCCCCAGGCCTGCACCGCCGCGCGGGTGGCTTCGGCATGGCGGCGATGGCGCGCGAACACGGCTGGCAGGCCTTCCGCACGCAGCATCTCGATGGCCTCGTGCAAGCCGTACAGCAGATTGGTGGCGGGCGTGTAGGGGAAATAGCCTTTGCCGTTCACGCCCAGCATGTCGCGCCAATCCCAATAGGCACGCGGCAGTCGTGCCGTCTCGGCGCGCGCCAGCGCCCGCTCGCTCACCGCGTTGAACGACAGGCCCGGGGGCAGCATCAGGCCTTTCTGCGAGCCCGACACGCTCACGTCCACGCCCCATTCCTCGTGGCGATAGTCAATCGAACCGAGCGAGGAAATCGTGTCGACCATCAGCAGCGCACCGTGGCCGGCCCGGTCCAGCGCCGCACGCACGGCGGGAATATCGCTGGTGACGCCGGTGGAGGTTTCGTTATGCACCACGCAGACTGCGGCAATATCCTGGCCGCCATCCGCGCGCAACGCCGCCTCGATGGCGGCGGCGTCCACGCCATGGCGCCAATCGCCGGGCAGGAAGGTCACGCGCAGGCCGAGACGATCGGCCAGCCGCCGCCAGAGACTGGCGAAGTGCCCGGTCTCGGCCATCAACACGTGGTCGCCGGGCGAGAGCGTGTTCACCAGCGCCGCTTCCCATGCACCCGTGCCCGAGGCCGGATAGATGATCACGGGACCGCTCGTCTGGAACACCGCCTGCATGCCGGTGAGCACGGCGCGGCCAAGCTCGCCAAATTCGGGCCCGCGGTGATCGATGGTCGGCTGATCGATCGCGCGCAAGACGCGGTCGGGCACGTTGGTCGGGCCGGGTATCTGCAAGAAGTGTCGGCCGGAGGGATGGCGGTTCAGGGAAAGCATGCGTGGCCTCATGGTCAGAGTGGTATACCAAAGCACGGCACGAGCGAATTGGGCGGCAAGTGGCCCACGCCGCGCATGAACGCGGGTGTGCCACAGCGACATCGGCATGTCGTCCGCAGCCACTCTATCCCATTGTTTTCACGCTTGGAATGCAGGGTATTCACGCATGCAGCAAATCGGCCGAGCGGGTCTATAGTGGCCGCTATTCACCGGCCGAGTTGGTATACCAATGAGCAGTGATTCCACCCTGGAACTGAGCGCGCACCCGCCCTACCCCCCGTCCGATGATGACGCGGGCGATGGCATTGCGCCCTCGGCGCGCGGCATGGCCTCCCCGCCGGCGCGCACCGCCGCCACGTTGCCCGCCACCGTGGCCGGCACCCTGCGCGAGCGCATCGTCCAGGGGCAGTTCCAACCCGGTGCCCGCCTGAACGAACGCTACCTCTGCGAGCTGCTGGGCGTGTCGCGCACGCCCTTGCGCGAGGCCTTCCGTCTGCTCGCCGCCGAAGGGTTGATCGAACTGGAGCCCAAGCGTGGTGCCCAGGTCGTCGCCATGTCCGAGACCCGCATCCGCGAAGCCTTCGAGGTGATCGGCGGGCTGGAAGCCATGGCGAGCCGCTACGCCTGCGAACGCGCCACCGACGCCGAGATCGCCGAGATCCGGGCGCTCACGTTCGAGATGCAGGCCAGCCATGCGCGCCGTGATCTGCCCACCTACTACCGGCTCAATCACGCCATCCACGAATGCCTGAGCAAGGCCGCGCACAACACCTTGCTCAACCAGGTCTACGACACGCAGAACGCGCGCATCCAGCATTTGCGCTTCGCCTCCAACGAAGATCCGGCGAAGTGGGATCAGGCGATGCGCGAACACGTAGAGATGGCCGATGCCCTGGGCGCGCGCGATGGCGAGCGGCTGGCCGCCATCCTGCGCGGCCATCTGCAACGCAAATGCGACGCCGCCCTGCGCGCGCTCGCCAGCCACGGCGTCGCCGCCCCCGAGAGCGGCTAGGCGGCCCGGGCGCAGTACCCATTCCAACGGACCGGCGGCCCACGCCGGCCACGGAGACGACAGATATCAGCAGTGCAGTTCGACGCAGCACCCGGCAGCATCTCGTCCAACCATACAGGCCTCGTCCAGAGGCAGGAACAGGGGAATCACGACATGGCACTTTCGCCCGCCCACTTCTTTTCGGGCCGCGTCCAGCGGCTGCGCTTGACCGCCGGGGCGCTCGCGCTCGGCATCGCCTTTGCCGTGCCGGCGCACGCCGCCAAGAAAGACGACACCGTACGGATGGCCTACGACCAGGCACCCGAAAGCGTCGACCCTTACTACAACAATGTGCGGATCGGCGTGATCATCGCCGCCAACGTCTGGGACACCCTGCTCTACCGTGACCCCGTCACGAACGAGTACAAGGGCCAGCTCGCCAAAAGCTGGAAGCAGGTCGATGACAAGACGCTCGAGTTCGAACTGCGCCAGGGCGTGAAATTCCACAACGGCGAAGAGTTCGACGCCGACTCGGTCGTGTACACGCTGAACTTCGTGGCCGATCCGAAGAACAAGGCCGTGACGCAGCAGAACGTGGCGTGGATCGACAAGGTCGAGAAGATCGACAAGTACCACGTGCGGCTCACCACCAAGAAGCCCTTCCCGGCCGCCAAGGAATATCTGTCGACCACGGTGGCGATCCATCCCGCCAAGTATTACCAGGAGGTCGGCCCGCAGGGCATGAACGCCAAGCCGGTGGGTAGCGGCCCCTACAAGGTGGTGGATTACCAGCCCGGCAAGTCCATCACGCTCGAGCGCAACGCCGACTACTTCAAGGATTCGCCGAAAGCCCAGCCCAAGGTGGGCAAGGTCGTGATCCGCTTCATCCCGGATCGGCAGACCCAGATGGCCGAGGTGATCTCGGGCGGCGAAGACCTGATCATGAGCGTGCCCAAAGACCAGGCCGAGCAATTGAAGAGCGTGCCCTCGCTGCAGGTGATCAACGGCGAGACCATGCGCATCGTGTTCATGCAGATGAACATCCTCGACAACACGCCGGCCGCGCCGCTGAAAGACGAACGCGTGCGCAAGGCCATCAACCATGCGATCGATCGCCAGGCCATCCTGAAGAACATCGTGGGCGAAGGCGGCTCGATCCTGAACGCCGTGTGCACGCCCTCGCAGGTGGCTTGCACGCAGGACGTGCACGCCTACAAGTACGACCCCGCGCTCGCCAAGAAGCTGCTCGCCGAGGCGGGCTACCCCAACGGCTTCGAGCTCGACCTCGTCGCCTACCGCGAGCGCAACCAGACCGAAGCCATCATCAACTACCTCCAGGCGGTGGGGATCCGCCCGCGCCTGAGCTTCCTGCAATATGCCGCCATGCGCGACATGATCCGCGGCGGCAAGGCCTCGCTCACTCACCAAACCTGGGCATCCAATCTGGTGAACGACGTGTCGGCCTCCACGCCGGTGTACTTCGGCTTCGGTAACGACGACATCACACGCGACCCCAAGGTCAAGGAGCTGCTCGACAAGGGCGACCAGACCATCGAACCCGGCGCCCGCGCCGCGGCCTACAAAGAGGCGCTGGGCATCATCGCCGACAAGGCCTACGCGGTGCCGCTCTGGACGCTGCCCGCGTATTACGTCGCCAACAAAGACCTGCAAATCAAGCCCTACTCCGACGAGCTGATCCGCTTCTGGGACATGAGCTGGAAGTAAGCACGAGCGGCCCGGCGCGCCCCTGCGCCGGGTCTGTCGCCATGCAAGCAAGAGGTAGATGTCTATGTTGGGTTATACGCTCAGACGCCTGGGCCTGGCGGTGCTCGTTGCACTGACGGTGTCCGTGCTGGCGTTTCTGCTGTTGCATCTGTCGGGCGATCCGGCGCTGGCCCTGGCCGGCGAAGGCGCGCGGCAGGCCGATATCGATGCGGTGCGCAAGGCCTACGGGCTCGACCGCCCGCTGGTGGTGCAGTATGCCGATTGGCTCTGGCACGTCGTGCGGGGCGATTTCGGCATGTCGGTGTACTTCAAGACCCCCGCCGGCCCGCTGATCTGGGGCAAGCTGCAGACCACCCTGATGCTCGGCATGGGCGCACTCGCCGTGGCTCTGTTGATCTCGATCCCGCTCGGCGTGCTGGCCGCGCTCTACAAGGGCAGTTTCATCGACAGGCTCTGTCTGGCCATCGCGGTGCTGGGGCAGGCACTGCCGAACTTCTTCTTCGCCCTCATCCTCATCATGCTGTTCTCGCTCACGCTGCGCATCCTGCCGGTGTCGGGCAGCGGCACCTGGCAGCACTTCGTGATGCCCTCGATCGCGCTGGGCTACTACGTGGCGCCAGCCTTCATGCGTTTGATCCGCGCCGGCATGATCGAGGTGCTGGGCGCCGATTACATCCGCACGGCACGCGCCAAGGGTTTGCCGGCCGGCACGGTGATCTTCAAGCATGCGCTGCGCAACGCCATCGTGCCCGTGGTGGCACTGGCCGCCGTGCAACTGGGCTATCTGCTGGGCGGCTCGGTCGTGGTGGAAACCATCTTCGCGCTGGATGGCCTGGGCTATCTCGCCTACCAAAGCATCACCTACAAAGACTTCCCGGTGATGCAGCTGATCGTGCTGCTGCTGTCGGTGCTCTACGTCCTGCTCACGCTGGCCGCCGACGTGGCCAACGCCTGGCTCGACCCACGCATCCGCGCCGCCTGAGGAACCCATCATGGATATCCGCACCCTCGCCTCGGCGCCGCCCACCCAGGGCCCGGCCGCGCCGCAGCTCAGCCCCGCCGCGGCGCCGCCCCAACGCAAGCGCCGCGGCGCCCTCAAGCGCAACATGGCCCTGGTGGTGGGCGGCGGCCTGCTCGCCCTCATCGTGCTCGTGGCCTTGTTCGCCCCCTGGCTCGCCCCGCACGACCCCTACTTTCAGGACCTGGCCTACCGCACCGCCCCGCCCGTCTGGTACGAAAAAGGTACCTGGCTGCATCCGCTCGGCACGGACCAGCTCGGCCGCGATTATCTGTCGCGCCTGATGTATGGCGCCCGCATCTCGCTGCTGATCGGCGTGAGCGTGGCGCTGCTCTCGGGCCTCATCGGCACCACCATGGGCATGGCGGCCGGCTACTTCGGCGGCAAGGTCGATCTGGTCGTGTCCTTTCTCATCACGACGCGCCTGTCGCTGCCGGTGATCCTGGTGGCGCTGGCCACCGTGGCGCTGGTGGGCGGCTCGCTGTGGGTGGTGATCCTGGTGCTGGGCCTGCTCAAGTGGGACCGCTACGCCGTCGTGATGCGCAGCGCCACGCAGCAGGTGCGCTCACTCGAGTACGTCGCGGCGGCGCAGGCCGCCGGGGCGTCGACCTGGCGCATCATCCGCGGCGAAGTGCTGCCCAACGTGGTGCCGCACCTGATCGTGATCGCCACCCTCGAAGCCGCGAGCGCGATCCTGCTCGAAGCCTCGCTGTCGTTCCTGGGCCTGGGCGTGCAGCCGCCGCTGCCGTCGTGGGGCCTCATGATCTCCGAGGCCAAGGCATACATGTTCTTCTCGTTCTGGCTCATCGCCATTCCGGGCACCGCGCTGGCGGTGCTCATCTTCGCGATCAACCTCGCCGGCGACGGCCTGCATCAACTGCTGACGCCGCAGGAAAGGAGCTGAGATGGCGCACGAACACGCATTGGAAATCGAAGGCCTGTCGGTCGACATCGACACGGCGGGCGGCACGCTGCACGCGGTGCGCGACGTCTCGTTTCAGGTCAAGCGCGGCGAGACGCTGTGCCTGGTGGGGGAATCGGGCTGCGGCAAGTCGATGACGTCGCTCGCCATCATGGGCCTGCTGCCGCGCTCGGCGCAACGGCGCGCGCGCCGGCTGGCGGTCATGGGCGAAGACCTGGCCCACGCCAGCCGGCGCCGCGCCAACGCCTTGCGCGGCGACAAGATGGCGATGATCTTCCAGGAGCCCATGACGGCGCTCAATCCCGCCTACACGATCGGCACCCAGCTCACCGAGCATTACATCCACCATCGCAAAGCCAGCGGCGCCCAGGCGCGCGAACGTGCCGCCGAGCTGCTCCACAAGGTGGGCATCGCCTCGGCCGGTGAACGGCTCGGCCAGTATCCGCACCAGTTGTCGGGCGGGCTGCGCCAGCGCGTCATGATCGCGATGGCGCTCATGTGCGGCCCCGAGGTGCTGATTGCCGATGAGCCCAGCACCGCGCTCGACGTGACCATCCAGGCGCAGATCCTGCGCCTGCTGGCCGATCTGCAGGCCGAACTCGGGATCGCCATGGTGCTCATCACCCACGATCTCGGCGTGGTGGCCCGCATCGCGCATCACGTCGCGGTGATGTATGCCGGGCAGGTGGTGGAGGCGGCGCCGGTGCAGGAGCTCTTCGCCACGCCGCGTCATCCCTACACGCGCGGCCTGCTCGACTGTATTCCGGTACCGGGGCGCAACACCCCGGGCAGCGAGCTCGGGACCATTCCCGGCGTCGTACCGTCGCTCGTGGGCGAGATCGCGGGCTGCGCCTTCGCCGATCGCTGCCGCTATGCCGAAGCCGCGTGCCGCTCTGCCGTGCCCGTGCACGCCAACGATCGCGGCCAGCAATGGCGCTGCATCCATACCGACCTGGGAGCCGCCGCATGACGACCCCCCACGCCCCCCTGCTGCGCACCCGACAGGTGCAGCGCAGCTTCCAGATCGGCGGCGGCATGTTCAAGCCGCGCCGCACGCTCCATGCGGTCAATGGCGTCGACCTCGACGTCGAGCGCGGCTCGGTGCTCGGCATCGTCGGCGAATCGGGCTGCGGCAAGTCCACGCTCGCCCGGCTGCTGCTCGGCCTGACGCCGCCCTCGGCCGGCGACATCGAACTGGACGGCCACAACATCACGTCCCTGGATCGCCGCGCGATGGCTCGCCGCGTGCAGCCGATCTTCCAGGATCCGTACTCTTCGCTCAATCCGCGCCGCAGCATCGCCTCGATCGTGTCCTTGCCGCTCGAAGTGCACGGCATCGCGAACCCGCGCCAGACCAAGGCGATCGAGATGCTCGAGCGCGTGGGGTTGCCGCCGCGGCTCGCGCAGAACACCCCCAATCAACTCTCGGGCGGACAGCGCCAGCGCGTGGCGATTGCGCGCGCGCTCGTCATGAAGCCCGAACTCGTGATCTGCGACGAGCCGACCTCCGCGCTCGACGTGTCGGTGCAGGCGCAGATCATGAATCTGCTGATGGAGCTGCGCCGCGACTTCAATCTGACGTATGTGTTCATCAGCCACAACCTCGCCGTGGTGGAGCACATCGCCACGCACGTGGCCGTGATGTACCTGGGTCGGGTGGTCGAGTCCGCGCCCACGGCCGAGCTGTATGCCCGCCCCCTGCATCCGTACACCCAGGCGCTGCTCGCATCGGTGCTCACCCCCGAGCCGGGCCTGGGCATTCCCGACATGGGCCTGGGCCTGTCGTTTCCCGACCCCGTCAATCCGCCTTCGGGCTGCCCCTTCCATCCGCGCTGCCAGCACGCGATGCCCCAGTGTGGCAGCGAGCGCCCGCCCCTGCGGCAGGTCGGCGCGGTCCAGGTCGCCTGCCATCTTCATCCCGCCTCATCTTCCGGAGTCTCCCTGTCATGAGCCGTGACCTCGCCCTCGAACACGCCGCCGCCCGCTTCGATTCGGGCGACTTCGGCCGCCTGCTGGCGCGCCGCATCGCCATTCCTACCGAAAGCCAGAACCCCGATCGCGGCGCCGACCTGGCGCGCTATCTCGACGAAGAAATGAAACCCGCCTTCGAAGAGATGGGTTTTCGCTGCCGCACGCTCACGCATCCCAAGGCGCGTGCACCCTTCATGCTGGCCGAGCGCATCGAAGATCCGGCATTGCCGACCGTGCTCGGCTACGGCCATGGGGATGTGATCCGCGGGCTCGAACCCGAATGGCACGAGGGCTTGTCGCCGTGGCAGATGCAGGAGCGTGACGGCCGCTGGTATGGCCGGGGTATTGCGGACAACAAGGGTCAGCACAGCATCAACATGGAAGCGATGCGGCTGGTGCAGAAGACGCGCGGCAAACTGGGCTTCAACGCCAAATATCTGATCGAGATGGGCGAGGAAACCGGTTCGCCCGGCTTGCGCGAGCTCTGCGAGGCCGAGCGCGAGGCGTTGCGCGCCGACCTGCTGATCGCCTCCGACGGCCCGCGGCTGGCGCCCACCCGGCCCACGGTGTTCCTGGGGGCACGCGGCAGCCTGAATTTCGACCTCACGATCGAGGCCCGCGCGGGCGGCCATCACTCGGGCAACTGGGGCGGCCTGATTTCCAATCCGGGCATCCAGCTGGCGCACGCGATCGCGAGCCTCGTCTCGCCCACCGGGCAGATCCGTATTCCCGAATGGGTGCCGCGCGAATTGCCCGACTCGGTGCGGCGCGCGCTGGCGGACTGCGAAGTGGATGGCGGCAGCGACGGCCCCGAGATCGAACCCTGGTGGGGCGAGCCCGGCCTGTCGCCGGCCGAACGCGTGTTCGGCTGGTGCTCGTTCGAGGTGCTGGCCTACAAGACCGGCAACCCCGACACGCCCGTGAATGCGATCCCGCCGCGCGCCTGGGCCCGCTGTCAGCTGCGCTTCGTGGTCGGCGTGGACCCCGATGACCTGCTGCCGGCGCTGCGTCGCCACCTCGACCGCCAGGGCTATCCGATGGTGCAGATCAGCACCACGCGCGAGACCATGTTCAACGCCACCCGCATCGATCCCGACGATGCCTGGGTGCGCTTCACGGTGGACTCGCTGGCGCGCACCACCGGCAAGAAGCCGGCCATCCTGCCCAACCTGGGCGGCTCGCTTCCCAACGATATTTTTACCGAGGTCTTGGGCCTGCGAACCGTGTGGGTGCCGCACTCCTACCCGGGCTGCTCGCAGCATGCGCCCAACGAACACCTGCCGCCCGAGCTCCTGCGCGAGGCTCTGCTCGGCATGACCGGACTGTATTGGGATATTGGCGCCGCGGCCGCCGAAGGACGCGCACCCAAGTGACGGAGCCGGGCCCGGAATCGGCCCGGCTATCTCCGCAAAAAGATCGGGCCGGGATCGACCCGGCCCGAGGCTTATACCGGCAAGGGGCCGCGCCGTCGCTACTCCCCAAGCCGGCGCGGCGCGAGGCTCAGTCTGCCGGCGTGACCCGCAGCAAGGCGCCTTCGGGCATGTCGGTCAGCACATAGATCGCGCCGTCCGGCCCCTGGCGCACGTCGCGCACGCGGGCCTGGTGCTTGCCCAGCAGACGCTCCTCGCGCACGATCTTGTCGCCGTCGAGTTGCAGACGGATCAGATCCTCCTCGGCCAACGCGCCGATGAACAGCGAACGCTTCCAGGCGGGATAGCGGTCGTCGGTGTAGAAGGCCATGCCGCTCACGCCCGGTGACTTCTTCCACCAGTAATACGGGTCGACCGCGCCTTCCATCGAGGTGCCCTTGGCTTCGGGAATGCGCAGGCCCGAGTAGTTGATGCCATGGGTGGCGATCGGCCAGCCATAATTGGCGCCTCGCTCGATCAAATTGATCTCGTCGCCGCCGCGCGGGCCGTGCTCGTGCTCCCAGAGCACCCCGGTCCAGGGGTTGAGCGCCATGCCTTGCGAATTGCGGTGGCCGTAAGACCAGATTTCCGGGCGAGCGCCGGCGCGGCCCACGAACGGATTGTCCTGCGGCACGCGGCCCTCGGCGGTGAGGCGCACCACCTTGCCCTGCAGCTTGTCGAGATCCTGTGCCGTGGGGCGCTGATTGTTCTCGCCCAGCGCGATGAAGAGATAGCCCTTCTCGTCGAACACCAGGCGCGAGCCGAAGTGATTGCCGGTCGAGAGCTTGGGCTCCTGGCGGAAGATCACCTTGAAGTCGGTGAGCGAGCGATTGTCGGTGGCGAGCCGGCCATAGCCGACCGCGGTACCGGCCTTGCCGCCGCCCGCCTCGGCGTACGACAGGTACACGCGCCGGTCTTGCGCGAAGCCGGGCGAGAGCACTACATCCAGCAAGCCGCCCTGGCCGTCGGCCTCGACGGTGGGCACGCCCGACAGCGGTGCCGAGAGGCGTCCGCTCTTGTCGAGCAGGCGCAGGCGGCCGGGCCGCTCGGTGATCAACATGCTGCCGTCGGGCAGGAATGCCAGGCCCCAGGGATGCTCGAGGCCGCGCGCCACCTCGGTCACCTGGGCTTGCACGGACTGCGGTGCAAGGCTTTCCATGGCCTGGGCCGGCACAAACGCGGCGCAGGCCATGGCCACCGCGGCTGCGCATGCAGCGAGCAGCAGGCGCCCTCGGGCGCGGCGCGGATCCGTGTCGGACATGAAAGAAGCGGCGCGCGCGCTCGAACGAGCGGCGCTGTGAGAAACGACGGCAGGTGTACCGTAAAACGTCATTGAAGACCTCCCCGCGAAAGGTGGTTGGCGTACGGAAGAAAAGCCCCGGCAGAAGCATGCTGCAATGCGCAGATGACACGATGCGCAGGCCGGGCCGATGCGAAAAAACCGCGGGACCACGATCGGCACGAGGCCGCCGTCCGATTGGCGTACCATAACGCGATGCCCGGACGGCAAGGCCGCCCGGCCTCTTGGAGACCACGTTCAATGAAACTGTACTACATGCCTGGCGCCTGCTCGCTCGCGGGTCACATCGTGCTCGAGTGGGCCGGCAAGCCCTATGACACGCAGCGCGTGTCGCGCGAAGAGATCAAAGAGCCGCCCTATCTCGCGCTGAACCCGCTGGGCGCCGTGCCTACGCTCACCGACGGCGACCTCACGCTCACGCAGAACGTCGCGATCCTCGAGTACATCGCTGAGCAAGCCGCGCCGCAGCTGCTGGGCGATGGCTCGGCACGCGGCCGGGCCGACGTGCGCCGCTGGCTGGGCTTCCTGAACTCCGACGTGCACAAAACCTTCTCGCTGGTCTTCGGCCCGCAGCGTTTCGTGAGCGAAGAGGCCGCGCAAAACGAACTGCGCGCCTCCGCCGCCACGCAACTGCGCAAGCTCTTCGGCATCGTCGACACGCAGTTGGGCGGCCGAGCCTACCTGACCGGCGCCAAGCCCACGATCGCCGATGCCTATCTGTATGTGGTGCTGCGCTGGGCGCACGCGAAAGAGATCGACCTGAGCGGCCAACGCCATCTCGCCGCTTTCTTCGAGCGCATGCAAGCCGACCCGAAGGTCCAGGCCGCGCTCAAGGCCGAAGACCTGCAGTAAGCCTGACCCGATGCGGTGCGCGGCGATCGCGCGGCGCAGAGACGACAAGGGCGGCCCGAGGGCCGCCCTTGTCGTTCATCGCGCCATGTGCCGCGGGCAGGCGCGCAACGGCTGGAGGGGAGCCGAATGGGATTGCGGTCGGCCGCCCGCCTTCGGGTCCTTCAGACCGGCTTGCGGGGCAGCGGCGCGCCGGGGCCTACGCGCTCGGTGATGAGCGAGTAGTGCTCGGGGCGGCGATGGCGCGCGAAATCGAACACGTTGCGGCGGAAGGTCTCGGCAAGATCCAGGTCCACGTTCACGGCGATCACTTCGTCGTCTTCGGTGACGGTCTGGGCCGCGATCTCGCCGGTGGGGGCCACGATCACGGAGCCGCCGATCATGTGATGCCCGTCCTCCGACCCGCACTTGGCCGCCGCGGCGGCCCACACGCAGTTCTGATACGCACTGGCCTGCAGCGTGATCAGGTGGTGATGCATGCGCAGATGCACGGGCTCGGGCCAATGGATGTTGTGCGACGGCGTGTTGTAGCCCAGCACCACCAGCTCGGCGCTCTGCAGTGACATCATGCGCCAGGTCTCGGGCCAGCGGCGATCGTTGCACAGGCACATACCGATGCGGGCGCCGAGCGCGTCCCACACACCGAACGGCTCATCGCCCACATTGAAGAACTTCTTCTCCAGATGCTGGAACGGCGCATCGGGCTTGTGGTCGTCATGCCCCGGCAGATGGATCTTGCGATACTTGCCCACGATCGTGCCGGTCTTGTCGACCAGGATCGCCGTGTTGAAAGGCACGCCTCCGGACGTGAGTTCGGCGTAACCCAGATAGAACCCCACGCCCAGCTTGCGCGCCTCGTCGAACAGCGGCTGCACCAGCGGATTGGGCATGGTGGCCTCGAAAAAGCGCTGCTGCGCCTCCTCGTCGCTCATCCAATAGCGCGGAAAGAAGGTCGTGAGGGCGAGCTCGGGAAACACCACGAGCTCGGCGCCACGGCCATGGGCTTCGCGCAGCATCTCGACCAGCCGCCCCACCACGCGCTCGCGCGTATCGGCCAGATGCACCGGCCCCATCTGCGCCACCGCCAAGCCGATCCTTCGTTTGTTGCTCCCCGTCTCGCTCATGTTCTGTCCTTGATCGGCAGCGCCGGCTGGCGCCCTCGCCAGCCCCGCGCCCGCCGCAAAAGCGTAAGCATGCCGTGAGTCGCCGCCCGGGCATAGCCGTCGAGTGGCGGACGTACGCCGAGGCGCCGCAAGGCCGAAAGCCGCGCCAGTGCTGCCGCTGCGGCCCGCCAGCGGCACCGCGTCAATAGCGTGGCGTTATGGCCCAGCGACAAAATTCAATAGCCGGGCATGGCGCATGCTGCCCGCCTCCTTTCCCCTCTTCCGGAGACCCGCCATGACCTACGACCTTTGGTATTGGGACGGCATTCCCGGCCGCGGTGAATTCGTGCGACTCGCGCTCGAAGCCGCCGGCATTCCGTATCGCGACCGAGCCCGCGAAGACGACGGCACGAATCACGACGGCGACTCCGCCAGCCTGGTGGAGGATTTGCAGCGCGCGCGCCCGCGCCCGCCGTTCGCGCCGCCTTATCTCGTGGCCGATGGCATGACGCTGGGCCAGGCGGCCAACATCCTGCTGTATCTCGGCGAAAAGCACGGCCTCGCCCCCGCGGACACCGAAGGAAGGCTGTGGGTCAACCAGATCCAGCTCACCATCGCGGACATGGTGGCCGAGGTGCATGACGTGCATCACCCCATCGCGGCCGGGATGTATTACGAGGATCAGAAAGACGAGGCGATGCGCCGCGCGGAGGATTTCCGCACCCATCGCATGCCCAAGTTTCTCGGCTATTTCGAAAGCCTGGTCCAGCCCGACGGCTGGCTCACCGGCGGGCGCTGGACCTATGCGGACCTGTCGCTCTTCTTCCTTATCGACGGCCTGCGCTTTGCGTTTCCGCGCCGGATGCTCACCATTGCGCACCAGTATCCGCGCCTGATGGCGCTGCATCAGCGCGTGACGACCCTGCCCGAGCTGCGGGATTACTTCCAGAGCGACCGGCGCCTGCCCTTTGGCAACGGCATCTTCCGTCACTACGAAGAACTCGATCCGCGCGAGGGCTGAATCCCCATTGCCGGCCTGAGGACAGCGACGTGGCCGGGCGGTCCGCCCGCCCTGGCCCGCGGATCCGCCTCAGGCCCGGCTCTCCAGCACCTGGCCCACCGCGGCCAGAAAGCGCCGGCCCAGGAGCGGGAGCGGCGCCAGATTGGTATGGGTGGCCCAGATGGGCGCATTCACGGCCGGCTCGATCGGCCGGATCTCCACATGACCCGCGAGTTCCGGCGTCACGCACCACCGATCCACCAGCGCCGGCCCCAGGCCCTGCAGCACGAAAGCGCACGCCGTCACCGGCGAGTGCACCTCCACCGCTGCCGGACAGGCCGGCGCGCCACCGAAGAACGGGGCCAGCGCCCGTCCCAGCGGCGTGTCGGGCGGATAGCCGATCCATTGCGCGGACGAAAAATCCGCGGCGTGCACCACCTCGTGCCCGGCCAGCTCATGGCCACGCGGCATCAGGCACACCACCGGCACCTCGCCCACGAGCGTCGAACTCAGGTTCGGATGCTCGGGCGGCGACATCGATAGCCCCACATCGGCGCGCCCCGTCAGAAAATAGCCCGCCAGCTCGTCGAAGGTGACGCTGCGGTAATCGACGCGGCTGCGCTCGTTGCGCTGACGCATGCGCTGCAACGCCTGCGGCACGAGCCGTTGGCCGAAGCTCGCGCTCGAGACCACCCGCAGCATTCCGGCCCCGTCCTGGCCCAGCGCGGCGGCGAGGTCGTTGACGCGCTGGATGCCGCCGTAAACCTGCTCGACTTCGCCATACAGGCGCCGCGCCTCGGGCGTGGGCACCAGCCGGCTGCGGCCGCGCTCGAAGAGCGCATAACCCAGCCGCGATTCGGTAAGCGCGAGCACCCGGCTCACCGCTGGTTGCGACACGTGCAGCATGCGGCCGGCACCGCTGATGGAGCCGGCCATCATGATGGCGCGAAACACTTCGATCTGGCGCAGGTTCAGCGGCCGGCTGCCCGAGGGGCCTGGTCCGGCGTCGTCGGCGAAATCGTCATCGGGCATGGCGGCGCATCCTCTGTGCTGTGGGCTTCGCACCGCGCATCACGGCGCGGGCAATGCCCGGAAAATCGGTCTGGAGCAATAACGGCGAATTATAGGTTTGTGCCATTTTTCGATAAGGGACTCGCGCAACCCCGGTGATAACCTGCCCAGCGCAGTATCACATCACAACAGGGGAAATCACCATGCATCGCATCGTTCACCGCAGCCTGGGCATTGCCGCCCTGGCCGCCTCTCTCTTCACGGGCAGCGCCACGGCCGCCTTCCCGGAAAAACCCATCACTTTCGTCGTGCCCTCGGCCGCGGGCGGCTCGCCCGACGTGCTGTCGCGCCTCGTCACCACGCAGGTCGCCAAGGACACCGGCGCGACCGTCGTGGTCGAGAATCGCCCCGGCGCCGCCGGCAACATCGGCATCTCGCTCATCAAGCGCGCGGCCGCCGACGGCTACACGATCGGCTACGGCAACATCAACACGCTGGCGGTGAACCGCTCGCTCTTCAAGAAGCTGCCCTACGACGTCGATCAGGACCTGACACCCGTCGCACATCTGTTCGACCTCTACAACGTGCTCATCGTGCCGGCCGAATCGCCCGTGAAGTCGGTGCAGGACCTGATCGACCGCGCCAAGGCCACGCCGGGCAAGCTGTCGTACGGCGCTTCGGGCGTGGGTACCACCGGCCACATGGGCGGCGAGCTTTTCAAGAGCATGGCCAAGATCGACGTCATGTTCATCCCGTACAACGGCGGCCCCGCCGCGTTGCAGGATCTGCTGGGCGGTCGCCTGGACTTCATCTTCGTGAATTCGTCGGAAGCCGTGCCGCTCATCAAGAGCAACAAGGTGCGCGCCCTGGGCGTGAGCAGCCTCAAGCGCCTGCCGCTGCTGCCCGAAGTGCCCACGCTCGACGAGAGCGGCCTGAAGGGCTACGAAACGGTCGCCTGGGGCGGCGTGGTCGCCCCCAAGGGCACGCCCCCCGCCGTGGTCGAGCAGCTCAACGCGGCGCTGGTCAAGGCGCTGACCGTGCCCGAAGTGAAAACCGGACTGGCCGGCCTGGGCGCCGAACCCGCCGGCGGATCGCCCGCTGATTTCCAGAAGCTGATCGACGCCGAGACGGCCAAGTGGAAGCAGATCATCGACACGGCCGGCATCGAGAAACTCGACTGAGCCTGACATCGCGCGCGGCGTCGGCCGCGCGCGCCGTTTTTCCCGTCTCACCCCACGCCGCACCCTGCCCATGCAAGCCGATTTCATCATCACCAACGCGCTCATCGTCGACGGCACCGGCGCGCCCGCCGTCCCGGGTCATCTCGCCATCCTAGGCCAGACCATCGCGGCCGTGGGCCAGTTCGATCTGCCCGCAGGCGTGCCCTGCATCGACGCGGGCGGCAAGGTGCTGGCCCCCGGCTTCATCGACTCGCACACGCACGACGACGGCTATCTGCTGGCCCATCGCGACATGCGGCCCAAGGTGTCGCAGGGCATCACCACGGTCGTGACCGGCAACTGCGGCATCAGCCTGGCCCCCTTGTCGGCGCGCGCCGAGCTCCCCCAGCCGCTCGACCTGCTGGGCCCGCCGGCGCTGTTCGGCTTCGACACCTTCGCCGCCTGGCTGGCGCGCCTGGCCGAGCAGCCCGCCGCCACCAACGTGATCCCGCTGGTGGGCCACACCACGCTGCGGGTCGCGGTGATGGAAGATACGAGCCGCGCCGCCACGCCCGCCGAACGCAGCGCCATGGCCGCCCTGCTCGACGAAGCCATGGACGCCGGCGCTTTCGGCATTTCCACCGGCACCTTCTATCCGCCGGCCAGCGCCGCGCCCACCGACGAGCTGCTCGACGTGTGCGCCCCGCTCGCCGGGCGCGCCGCGATCTACGCCACACACTTGCGCGACGAGGCCGACGCCATCGTGCCCGCCATGGAAGAGGCGCTACAGATCGGCCGCGCCACCGGCGCACGCGTGGTCTTCTCGCATCACAAACTGGCGGGCGAGCGCAACCACGGCCGCAGCCGCGAAACGCTGGACCTGATCTCGCGCGCCGCCCAATCGCAGCCGGTCTGCCTCGACTGCCATCCCTATCCGGCCACCTCGACCATGCTGCGGCTGGACCGCATGCGGCTGGCCAGCCGCACGATGATCACCTGGTCTCAGGGCTACCCCGAGGCCACCGGACGCGACTACAGCGACGTGCAGGCCGAACTCGGGCTGGACGACGAAGCCATGCTGGCCCGGCTCAAGCCGGCCGGCGCGATCTACTTTCTGATGGATCCGCAAGATGTGACGCGGATCTTCGAGCACCCGCTCACGATGGTGGGCTCCGACGGCCTGCCCTTCGATCCGCATCCGCACCCCCGCCAGTGGGGCACGTTCACCCATGTGTTGCGCCGCCTGGTGCGCGAAGAAAAGGTGCTGAGCCTGCCTGCCGCCATCCACCGCATGACCGGCCTGGCCGCCGAGCAGTACGGGCTCGAGAAACGAGGCCTGCTGCGAAAGGAGTATCATGCCGACGTCGTTTTGCTCGATCCCGAGACCGTCACCGACCTGGCCACCTTCGCCGCCCCCGTGCAGCAGAGCCAGGGCATCGAGGCAGTCTGGGTCAACGGCGAACTGGTCTGGAACGGCCAGCAGCCCAGTGGCGCGTTGCCGGGCCAGGTGCTCAAGCCTGCCCGCGGCGCCGGTACGGAAGTCGTAGGATGAATCACCCGAAGCAATCTTGTTTTCTGGGCGTGCTCGGTGGCATGGGCCCCATGGCCGGCGCCGCCTTCGCCCTCAGGCTGGCCGCGCTCACGCCCGCCAGCGTCGACCAGCAGCACATCCCCACCCTGCTCCTGAACGATCCCCGCATTCCGGACCGCAGCACCGCGCGGCTCGCCGGCGGCGAGGACCCGTTGCCGCACATGCTCGAACGCGTGCGCTTTCTGAACGATGCCTGCTCGCAGCTCATCGCGATCCCGTGCAACACCGCGCATCTCTGGTACGAGCAGATCGCCGAGGCCGCGCAGTGCCCGGTGCTGCACATCATCGAGGCCGTGGCCGAAGACCTGCGCCGCCAGGGCATCCCGACCGGCCGGATCGGCCTGATGGGCACGCCCGCCACGCTCGCGCTGGGTCTCTACCAGCAAACGCTCGAAAAGCACGGCTACGAGTGCATCGTGCCGACCGAGGACGAAGTGCAATCGCTGTGCGCCGCCTCGATCGCCGCGGTCAAGGGCAATCGCCTGGAAGACGCCTACGCCCCTGCCGCCGAATGCATCACGCGCCTGAAGGCGCGCGGCGCCGATGCGGTCGTGCTGGGCTGCACCGAGCTGCCGCTGGCCGTGCCCCACGCGCTGCGCCCGGGCCTGGGCGTGCCGCTCACGGACTCGATCGACGCGCTGGCGCTGGCCGCCATCAGCTACTACGACCGCGTGCGCGCGGCACAGCGCCAGGCCGCCTGAACCGCGCATTCACGCAAAACGGGGCGATGACCGCACTGCGCGATCGTCGCCCCGTTTTTTTTGTGCGGACCGGCTCCCGCGCAGGGGTGCCGGCCCTGGCCTCGCACCGTCAGGTCTGGAACACGCCCACCGACTCGTCCAGCTGGCCGGCCAAATCGGCCAGGCTGCTGGCGATGCGCGCCGCCTCGTCGGCCAGGGCCGCGTTGCGTTGCGTCATGTCGCCGATGTGCGCCACCGCCGAGTTGATTTGCGCGATGCCGGCCGACTGCTCGCGGCCGGCGGTGGAAATGTCATTGACCAGCACGGCGACTTCGCGCACCTGCCCCGCGATGCCCGCGATCGCCTGGCGGGTTTCGCCCGCATGGCGATGGCCCGCCGCGACCTGCTCGAGCGCCGTGTGGATGAGGCCCTCGATCACCTTGGCCGCGTCGCCGCTGCGCTGCGCGAGCTGGCGCACCTCCGACGCCACCACGGCGAAACCGCGCCCCTCTTCGCCCGCCCGGGCGGCTTCGACCGCCGCGTTCAGCGCCAGGATGTTGGTCTGGAATGCGATGCTGTGAATCACGGCGATGATCTCCGACATCTTGTCGGCCGCGCCCCGCACCCCGTCCATCGCCTGCACCAGCGTATCGACCACCACGGCGCCCTCGTCGGCGGCGCGCGCGGCATGCCGGACTTGCTCGTCCACCTGATCCGAATTGCTGGCGTTCTGCGCCACCGTCGCCGTCAACTGCTCCAGACTGGCCACCGTTTCCTCGACGTTGGCGGCCTGGCTTTCGCTCTGGCTCGACATGTCCGCGCTCGCATTGGCGATCTCCTGGGTCTGCACGCCCATCGTGGTGCTGGCGGCACGCACGCGGTGGACGATCGCGATCAGGCCGTCGCCGATGCCGTTGACCGCCGCTGTGAGGCGCCCAATTTCGTCGGGCCGCCCGATGTCGGCGCGCGCGCGCAGGTCACCCTGCGCCAGCTTCTCGGCCACGGCCATCGCGGCATTCAGGCGCCGGCCCACGGTGCGCCGGATCATGAAGAAAAGCAGCAAGGTCAGGCCGGCAATCGCCACCAGCGCCGCCCCCACATAGACCAGCCGGGCGCGCCGGACGTCCGCCGTCAGCTCGGCCACGCTGGCCTGCCCCACCACCAGCCACTGCCACTCGGGCATGTAGGCGTGCGCAATGATGCGCGGCTCACCGCGCAGACCGGTCGTGAACGTGCCGTCGCGCGCGCTCAGCATGCCGGGCACCAGTGCCGTGCCCGCGTCGTCAACGAGGGCATCCGGGCCGGACAGGGCACTCTTCTGCACCAGATTCTCGGGCACCAGATACTGGCCGTGCGCCGGTCCCTGCGCGCCCGACACCACGCGATAGTCCCCCGTCTGCGCGACCTTGCGGCGGGCCACATCCTGCTTGAGCGCAGTCGTGGTGGCGCTGATGTCCACCCCCACGAACAGCACGCCCACCACAGCGCCCGCGGCGTCCTTGATCGGGCGGTACGTGGTCATGTAGAAGGTGCCGAACAGCGTGGCGGGACCCGAGTAGGTCTCGCCCTTGCTCACCTTGGCGTAGGCAGCGCTGTCACGCGCGAGCAGCGTTCCCATGACGCGCTTGCCCGTCGCATCCTTCACCGAGGTCGTGATGCGCACGAAATCATCGCCGTCCTTGGCGAAGATGGTGGCGACGCCATGCGTGCGTTCTGTGAAGCTGTCGGGGAGCGCGATGTTCTGGTTCAGCACCACCTCGCCCGCGCGCAGCGTGGGGGTCTGGCGGTCCCCGACGGCCACGCGCTCGCCGGGTGTCAGGCGATAAGGCCGGGCCAGATCGGCCTCGAACACGTTCGTGAAACGGTCGGCTTCGGCCTGCACGGTCGCGCTATACATGCGCACCATGGCGGCGATGCCCTGCGCCTCGACGCGCATGCGTTCGGTCGCCTCGCGCTCCACGCTGGCGACCATGCCGCGGTAGAGCGCCCAGGTAAAGCCCACAAAAACGATGGTTACCAAGCAGAGCACCATCAGGGAAAGACGGGTCGCCACGCTCCAGGCGCGGCCAGTCGATGCAACGGTCATGCAGTCCTCGGTCAAAAGTGCGGGGCGGCCAGAGACATTCCTGCCGCAGCGCACTTATCGACTACGACGTCTACTAAGAAAACTTAAATATTTCGTCGAAAGTACGTTTAGATACATGCAATTGCATGCACTTGACGTCAGAATGCGTGAGATAGGCGTCTCAGAATGGCGGAACGGGCGCGCGACGGGCCGATTCCGCCTGCCCGTCACGATCGGCTCCGGTTGCACACATGACAGCGATGTCTACACAGACCGGGTCGCGCTCCCTGCCTGGCTCCAACAGCGGGTCGGCGCGGGGCACTGGCTGCCCCGGCCCGCTGCGCGCGTCGCTCGGCGGGCGTCATCCGCCGTCCCCACACGCCCCAGCGGCTCCAAGGAGCCGCGTCGGCACCCATCGCCTGACGACGCCGCCCATAAAAAACTGCCCCGGAGTCTCCTCCGGGGCAGATCAATCGGTAGCGCCGGCGGATCAACCGCCCAGGTAGGCTTTGCGAACCTGGTCGTTCACCAGCAGATTGGCGCCGGTGTCTTCGAGCACGACACGGCCGTTTTCGAGCACATAGCCCCGGTCGGCCACCTGCAGCGCCTTGTTGGCGTTTTGCTCCACCAGGAACACCGTGACGCCCTCTTCGCGAATCGTGCGGATGATCTCGAAGATCTGCGCAATGATCAGCGGCGCCAGGCCGAGCGTGGGCTCGTCGAGCAGCAGCAGGCGCGGACGCGACATCAGCGCCCGGCCAATGGCCAGCATCTGCTGCTCACCGCCCGACATCGTGCCGGCCCGCTGCGAGGCGCGTTCTTTCAAGCGCGGAAACAGCTTGTAGACGTGCTCGAGACCGTCGTTGATCTGATCACGGGTGGAGAAAAACCCGCCCATCATCAGGTTCTCGGCGACGGTGAGGTCCTTGAACACGCGCCGCCCTTCCGGCGAGATCGCGATGCCGGCGCGCATGATCTCGTGCGTATCGGCCTGGGTGATATCGCGGCCCTCGAACGAGATCGTGCCCGAGCGTGCGCGCGGATTGCCGCACACGGTCATGAGCAAGGTGGTCTTGCCGGCGCCGTTGGCACCGATGAGCGTGACGATCTCGCCCTGGTTGACCTCGACCGAGACGCCGTCGAGCGCCTGGATGGCGCCGTAGTAGGTATGGATGTTGTCGAGCTTCAGCATTTATTCTTCCCCCAGGTACGCCTTGATGACGCGCGGGTCGTTGCGCACGGCATCGGGGGTGCCGGTGGTGATGGGCTTGCCGTGCTCCATGACCAGGATGCGGTCGGAGATGCCCATGATGAGGCTCATGTCGTGCTCGATGAGCAGCACCGCCACGCCGAATTCGCGGCGCAGCTGATCGATGAGGGCCTGCAGATCGCGTTTTTCCTGGGGATTCAGACCAGCCGCCGGCTCGTCGAGCATGAGCAGGCGCGGTTTGGTGATCATGCAGCGCGCGATCTCGAGACGGCGCTGATGGCCATACGCCAGGTTGCCCGCCTCGCGGTTGGCAAACTCGCGCAGCCCCATGAAATCCAGCCACTCGGCCGCACGGTCGAGCGCGTCGGCCTCGGCCTGGCGGTAGCCGCGCAGCTTGAGCAGCCCCGGCAGCAGGCGCGATTCCACCTGCGTATGCTGGGCCACGAGCAGGTTCTCGAGCACGGTGAGCTGCTTGAACAGCCGCACGTTCTGGAAGGTGCGCACCAACCCGTGGCGCGCCACCTTGTGGCTGGGCAGGCCGACGATGGATTTGCCATCCATCGTGATCTCCCCCGCGGTGGGCTTGTAGAAACCGCCCACGCAATTGAACACCGTGGTCTTGCCGGCGCCGTTGGGGCCGATGATGGCGAACACCTCGTCGCGCTGGACGTCGAAGGCCACGCTGTCCACGGCGAGCAGGCCGCCGAAACGCATGGTCAGGCCGGATACTTTCAACAAGGCTTGGCTCATTTGCGCAGCTCCACGTGCGGACGCTTCATGGGCAGCAGGCCTTGCGGACGCCACATCATCATCAACACCATCAACAGACCGAACATCAACATGCGATACTCGGCGAACTCGCGCGCCAGCTCGGGCAGCACGGTCAGCAGGATCGCGGCGAGGATCACACCGACCTGCGAGCCCATGCCGCCCAGCACCACGATCGCGAGGATCAGCGCCGACTCGATGAAGCCGAAGGATTCGGGGTTGACCATGCCCTGGCGGGCGGCGAAGAATGCGCCCCCAAAGCCCGCGAACATCGCGCCCAGCGTGAAGGCCGAGAGCTTGATGCGGGTGGGATTGAGCCCCAGCGAGCGGCAGGCGATCTCGTCTTCGCGCAGTGCTTCCCAGGCGCGTCCCACGGGCATGCGGATGAGCCGTGTCGACACGAACAACGTGATGAGCGCGAGCAACAGCGCCATCAGGTACAGGTAGATCACCATGTGGTTGTTCTGGAAGGTCAGCCCGAAGAACTGATGGAAGGTCTCCGCCCCCTCGGTGCTCGCGCGGCGCGTGAGCTCCAGGCCGAAGATCGTGGGCTTGGGAATGCCGGAGATGCCGTCGGGGCCGCCCGTGACCGTATTCAGGTTGATGAGCAGCAGGCGAATGATTTCACCGAAACCCAGTGTCACGATGGCGAGATAGTCGCCGCGCAGGCGCAAGACCGGAAAGCCCAGCAGAAAGCCGAACAGCGCGGCCATCGCCCCCGCGAACGGCAGCGCTTCCCAGAAGCTCCAGCCGCCCCAGTGATACAGCAACGCGTAGGTATAAGCACCCACCGCGTAGAAGCCCACGAAGCCCAGGTCGAGCAGGCCCGCGAAACCCACCACGATGTTCAGGCCGAGCCCGAGCATCACGTAGATCAGCACGAGCGTGGCGATGTCGACGTTGCTGCGTCCCGCGAAGAACGGCCAGATCATGGCCGCGGCCACGATCAGCAGGAAGAACCATTTGCGCCCCTTGGTGGGCGCGGCCGGCAGGACCGGCAGGCTGGTCTTGAGCGCGCGGAACGGTTTGGCCAGCCACGGACGCAGCAACTGGAACACGAACACGCCGATCACGGCGATCGCGACCAGGTCCCAGCGCGGCTCCATCAGGGTGCGCGCGCCTTGCCGGACCAGCTGCAGCCCGAAGATGGGCGTGACGATGAAGGCGGTCAGGACGGCCGCGATCGTCGCATTCTTGAGAGCGTTGTTGGCCATCAGACTTTCTCTACCTCAGGTTTACCGAGCAGCCCGGTGGGACGGAACAGCAGGATCAGCACCAGCAGACCGAACGCCACAATGTCCTTGTACTGCGACGAGATATAGGCCGCCGCAAAGGTCTCGGCCAGGCCCAGCAGCACGCCGCCCAGCATCGCGCCAGGGATGCTGCCGATGCCGCCCAGCACCGCGGCCGTGAAGGCCTTGATGCCGGCGATGAAGCCGATGAACGGATTGAGCTTGCCCACCGTGATGGCGATCAGCACCCCGCCCACGGCCGCGAGCGCCGCGCCGAGGATGAAGGTGAACGAGATCACCTTGTTGGTATCGATGCCCAGCAGGTTGGCCATGTGCATGTCCTGCGAGCAGGCACGCGAGGCACGGCCCATGCGCGAATACTTGATGAACAGCGTGAGCGCGATCATCAGCAGCACCGTGACCACGATGATCATGACGCGCGAATACGGAATGGTGACGTCGAAGTCGGTGCCCATGTGGAACTGCATGGCACCGGAGACGAGCGACGGCACGGCCATGTCACGGGCGCCCTGCCCCAGGGCCACCCAGTTCTGCAGGAAGATCGACATGCCGATGGCCGAGATCAGCGCCACCAGGCGCGGGCTCGTGCGCACCGGCCGGTACGCGACCCGTTCGATCGAGAAGCCGTAGATGCTCGTGACCACGATCGCGACGACCAGCATCGCGGCAATCACGAAAGGCAGCGGCAAGCCGCTGTTGGTGCCGATCGCCGTCAGGGTGACCAGGCCCACGTAGGCCCCGATCATGTAAATCTCGCCGTGCGCGAAATTGATCATGCCGATGATGCCGTAGACCATTGTGTAGCCAATGGCGATCAACGCATAGATGGCACCCAGAGACAGTCCGTTGAAGAACTGCTGGGTGAGTTGTGGGAGTAGATCGGACATATTGAGTCATGCTCCAAACGGAACCGGCTCCGGTAGGACGACCCGGAGCCGGAAACCTGGGCGTATGCGGCACGCCGGCAATACTGCCGGCGGCGCGTGATTACAGCTGGGTCTTCTTGCCGGCCTTGTCCCACTTGAAGACGGCAAATTCAAAGTCCTTCAGATCGCCCTTGGCATCGTACTCGACCTTGCCGATGGCGGTATTGAAGGTGTTCTTGTGCAGGTGGTCGGCCACCTTGGCGGGATCTTCGCCGACCGCGTTGATGCTTTCGGCGATGAGCTGCACCGCGGCGTAAGCCGGCATCTGGAACGCGCCATCGGGATCGCGCTTGGCGTCCTTGAAGGCCTTCACCACGCCCTCGTTACCGGGGAGCTTGGTGAAATCGGACGGCAGCGTAACCAGCAGGCCATCGATGGCCGGACCGGCGATCGCCACCAGATCCTGGTTGGCCGTGCCTTCGGGGCCCATGAACTGCACGTTCAGGCCTTGCTCGCGCGATTGGCGCAGCAACAGACCCAGCTCGGGGTGATAGCCGCCGAAGTATACGAAATCCACACCCGCCGACTTCAGCTTGGTAATGACGGCCGAGTAATCGCTGTCGCCGACGTTGATGCCTTCGAACAGGACGATGTTGACCTTCTCGCTTTCGAGGGTGTTTTTCACCTGGGTGGCCACGCCCGAGCCGTAGGTCTGCTTGTCGTGCAGAACGGCGACCTTCTTCGGCTTGATCGTGTTGGCGATGTAGCGGGCGGCGAACGGGCCCTGCTGGTCGTCGCGGCCGATCGTGCGGAAGAAGAAGTGCGGCTTGATCGTGTCGGTCACCAGCGGCGAGGTGGCACCCGGGGTGATGCCGACGATGCCTTCCTGTTCGTAGACGTTCACGGCGGCCACGGTCACGCCCGAGCAGGCGTGCGCGACGGCGAACTTGGCGCCCGAGTTGACCACGCGGTTGGCGGCGGGCACGGCCTGCTTGGGTTCGCAACCGTCGTCGATCAGGATGGCCTCGAGCTTCTTGCCCTTGACGCCGCCCTTGGCGTTGATGGTCTCGATGGCAGTGAGGGCGCCGGCCTGGATCTGATCACCGTATTGGGTGTTCGGGCCGGTCATGGGCTGGGGAATACCGATCTTGATGGTATCGGCGGCGTGGGCGGCACCTGCCAGTGCCAACGCACCGATCGCAAATGCAAGCGGAGTAAAGCGTTGCGACAACTTCATGCGGAATTCTCCCGGCTTAGAGGGTTGGTTTGCTGCGGCTTTGCATTGACCGGAAGAACGGGCCGATAAAACCCGTGCCAGAGGCGCCTGCATTACCGGCTTCTTGGGCGAAAAACCAATGTCGGCGGTATTCTGAAAGCAAGCCTAAAGCCTGTCACTGCGTGTATTCCCCAATATTTTCATATGAGAGAAAAAACGTGACGGATACCGAAAATTAACGGGCGTAATCGTCGTGTAAGTCTGGTGTTTTAGGAAAATATAAGACCGCAGTGACGCTCGCCCCGCCGTAAAAATAAACGGGGCGCCTTGCGGCGCCCCGATGTCGTTCAGCGGGCCTGCGGCACCCCGCCCGGCCGGGCGAGATTCCACATGAGCGCACGGAACGGCGCCAGCATGCTGATATTCACCGCGAGCTTGATCGCCAGGTCGCCCAGCATCCAGGTCACCCACGGCGCCCCGCTGGCGGCAAAGGCCACCGAAAAGAAAATGGCGGTATCGAATATCGCGCCCAGCACGCCCGACAGCAACGGCGCGCGCCACCAGCGCTGATCGCGCAGGCGGTCGAACACCTGGATGTCGATCAATTGGGCGCACAGATAGGCCAGCCCCGAGGCCAACGCGATACGCGGCGAGGCCACCCAAACCGATACCAGCAAGGCGGCGGCAAAGCCAAACCACACCACGCGGCGGGCAGCCGCCGGACCGAAACGGCGATTCAACACATCGGTGACCAGAAACGCCACCGGATACGACAGCCCGCCCCAGGTCAGCCAATCATTGAGCGGCACCTGGACCAGGATGTTGGACCCCACCACCACCGCGCACATGCACAGCACGGCGATGGCGAACTGGGCCGGACGCAGCGGCTCGAAACGCCCCTGCCCGGCCGATACGGCCATTGTCACTTGCCGAACTCCTGCGCCAACTCGCGCGAGCGGTTCGCGGCGGCTTCGAGCGCGCGGCCCACCAGGCCGCGCAAGTCGGCGTCATTGAACACACCCAGCGCCGCGGCGGTGGTGCCGCCCTTGGACGTGACGCGCTCGCGCAGCACCCCTGGGGGATCCGACGACTCGGCCGCCAGGCGCGTCGCACCGGCGAACGTGCCCAAGGCGAGCTGGCGAGCCTGCTCGGCGCTCAGACCCAGCGACTGGCCCGCCTCGATCAGCGCCTCGAGAAAGAGGAACACATAGGCCGGACCGCTGCCCGACAGCGCCGTGACCGCATCGAGCGCCGCATCGTCCGCCACCCACACGACCTCGCCCACCGATCCGAGCAGGCGCGCGGCGAGCTCACGGTCGGCGGCATCCACGCCGTCGAGCGCGGCCAGGCCGGTCATGCCGGCGCCCACCAGCGCGGGCGTGTTGGGCATGCAGCGTACCAGGCGCTGCCAGGGCTGGTCCGGGGTGCCCAGCCACTCGGCCATCGTGTCGGCGCGCAGGCCGGCGGCCACGCTGATGACCAGCGTGTCGTCGCTGAGCCATTGGCGCGTGGTCGCGACGACGTCGCGCATGTTCTGCGGCTTGACCGCATAAATCCACACGCGCGCCCGCGCGAGGGTCTCGTCCCCCGCGGTGGCGGTGGTCATGCCCCGCGCCTGCCAGGCCGCGTGAGCCTCGGTATTGATGTCGATGACGTGGATGTTCCCCGCCGGGCAGACCTTGCCGGCCAGGCCACTGGCCAGCGCCGCGGCCATGTTGCCGCCGCCGATAAAGGCGATAGAGAGTTGATTTTCCATGGGGCAGGATTGTAAACCGCCGGCACCGGGCGCAGAATGGGCTCGCCGATTCGGGGACGGTTTTTTGTCGTAGGGCCGCCCCAAGACAAAAACGCCCCCTCGGGGGCAGCAAGCCGAAGGCGCAGCGTGGGGGCATTTTTTTGTCGCCGGGCCGCCCCAAGACAAAAAACGCCCCCTCGGGGGGCAGCAAGCCGAAGGCGCAGCGTGGGGGTATTTTTTTGTCGCCGGGCCGCCCCAAGACAAAAAGCGCCCCCCTCGGGGGGCAGCAAGCCGAAGGTGCAGCGTGGGGGCAGTTTTTGCTTTAACGCATTTGACAGGGCCACGGCATCGTTTAAAGTCACGCCTTTGTCACAAACAATTCATAAGGTGTAACGCTTCGCGCGATCCGGATCCGGGTAGCGCGGTCGCTCAAACCGGAGGAACATCTCATGCGACCCCAACGTCTCGCACTCACTTTCGCCGCCCTGATGGCGGCCTTCGCGGGTGCTTCGGCGCACGCCGCCACCGAAATCCAGTTCTGGCACTCGATGGAAGGCGCGCTGGGCGACCGCGTCAACGGCCTGGTCGAAGAATTCAACAAGGCCAACCCCGACTACCAGGTCAAGGCTGTCTACAAGGGCAACTACGGTGAGTCGATGAACGCCGGCATCGCCGCGTTCCGCGCCGGCAATGCCCCCGACATCCTCCAGGTGTTCGAAGTCGGCACCGCGACCATGATGTACGCCAAGGGCGCCATCAAACCGGTCCAGCAGATGTCCGAAGAGGTCGGCGATCCGATCGATCCCAAGGGCTTCATCGGCGCCGTGGCGGGTTATTACTCGTCGCCCGAAGGCAAGCTCGTGTCGATGCCGTTCAACAGCTCGACCGTGGTCTTCTACTACAACAAGGACGCCTTCAAGAAGGCGGGCCTCGATCCCGAAACGCCGCCCAAGACCTGGGAAGAGCTGGCTGCCGCCGGCGCCAAGCTCAAGGCCGCCGGCCAAGAGTGCGGCTACACCACCTCGTGGCCGTCCTGGACCCAGCTCGAGACCTTCTCGGCCTGGCACAACGTGCCGTACGCCACCAAGGACAACGGCTTCGGCGGCCTCGACGCGCGTCTGGCCATCGACACCCCGCTGCATGTGCGCCACCTCGAAAACCTCGCCAAGATGGGCAAGGAAGGCATCTTCATGTACGGCGGCCGTGGCGACGAGCCCAACTCGCTGTTCATCAGCGGCAAGTGCGCGATGATCACCGGCTCGAGCGGTCTGCGCGCCAATATCGCGAAGAACGCCAAGTTCGAGTTCGGCACGTCCACCGTGCCCTACTACGCCGACGTGCAGGGCGCACCGCAGAACACCATCATCGGTGGCGCTTCGCTGTGGGTCTTCGCCAACAAGAAGCCCGAGGTCTACAAGGGCGTGACCAAGTTCTTCAAGTTCCTGGCCACCCCCGAAGTCGCGGCCCGCTGGCACCAGCAGACCGGTTACGTGCCAGTCACCGTGGCTGCCTACGAGCTGACCAAGAAGCAAGGCTTCTACGACAAGAACCCCGGCACCGAAGTGGGCGTGAAGCAGCTCAACGTCGAGACCACCGCGCAATCGCGTGGCCTGCGCCTGGGTTACCTGCCGCAGATCCGTGAGATCGAGGATGCCGAGATCGAGCGTATCGTCTCGGGCAAGACCAACCCCAAGGAAGGTCTGGCCAGCGTGGTGAAGCGCGGCAACGAACTCCTCGAGAAGTTCGAAAAGAGCGTCAAGTAAGGCTTGATGCCCTGGGCCGGGTTCGCCCGGCCACTGGCCCGTCGCCGCCGCAAACCCGGCGCGACGGGCCAGCCGTTTATGATGCAGCCGCAGATGCTGCGCCCGCCCTGCCCGGCCCGCACGCCGGGGGCGAGGCGGCATGCTGCGGACTTTTTCGTTGTGCGCCCTGCCAGGGCGCACACGTCGTAGGGCGGGAATGTTTCATTCCAGCCCGGCGCCGCGGGGTTCCGCCGGCGCGGTACCGGCGCTGCTTCGTGCATCGCTTTCATTGAATCCTCCTAGGCATCCGCCCCATGGAAAAACGTGTAGTTTTCGGCCACAAGACACTGCCCTATCTGCTGCTCGCTCCGCAGCTGATCATCACGGTGGTGTTTTTCTTCCTGCCTGCCGGTCAGGCCATGTGGCAGTCCATGCGCATCGAAGATGCGTTCGGCCTGTCCTCCGAATTCGTCGGTCTGGCGAACTTCGCCGAGCTGTTCTCCCAGGACAGCTATCTCGACTCCTTCCGTGTTACCGCGATCTTCTCCGTGCTCGTGGCCTTCGTGGGCCTGGCCGTATCGCTGCTGCTGGCCGTGATGGCCGACCGTGTGATCCGCGGCGCCGGGCTCTACAAGACCTTGCTGATCTGGCCGTACGCCGTGGCCCCCGCCGTGGTGGGCGTGCTGTGGTTGTTCCTGTTTTCGCCGTCGGTCGGCATCCTGGCCGTGGCGCTGAACGGCATGGGCGTGCCCTGGAACCCGCGCCTGAACGGCAACCAGGCGCTCACACTGGTGCTGATCGCCGCCGTCTGGAAGCAGATCTCGTACAACTTCCTGTTTTTCCTGGCCGGCCTGCAGTCGATCCCGCGTTCGCTGATCGAAGCGGCCGCCATCGACGGCGCATCGCCGGCGCGCCGCTTCTGGACCATCGTGTTCCCGCTGCTCTCGCCCACGACCTTCTTCCTGCTGGTAGTGAACGTGATCTACGCGTTCTTCGATACCTTCGCCGTGGTCGACACCACGACGCAGGGCGGCCCCGGCACCTCCACGTCCATCCTGGTCTACAAGGTGTACAGCGACGGCTTCCGCGGCCTGGATCTGGGCTCCTCGGCCGCGCAGTCGGTGGTGCTGATGTTCATCGTGGTGGCACTCACGGTGATCCAGTTCCGCTACATCGACCGCAAAGTGCAGTACTGATACAAGACAGAACAGGTATCGAATCATGGTAGAACGCCGTCCCTGGCTGGACATTCTGGCCCACGTCATCCTGCTTTGCGGGGTAGCGCTGGTCGCCTTTCCGATTTACGTCACGTTTGTCGCATCGACCCAGACCGCGCAGGAAGTCGCCTCCGCGCCGATGTCGCTGATCCCCGGCAAGCACTTTGTCGACAACTACATGCAGGCGTTGTTCGCCGGCTCCGGCGGCGGTTCGTCGGGCACGCCGGTGGCGCGCATGATGTATGTGAGCCTGATCATGGCCCTCGCGATTTCGCTGGGCAAGATCCTGATCTCGCTGCTCTCGGCCTTCGCGGTGGTGTACTTCCGCTTCCCCGGCCGCATGTTCTTTTTCTGGATGATCTTCGTCACGCTCATGCTGCCCGTCGAAGTGCGCATCGCCCCCACCTACAAGGTCGTCGCCGACCTGGGCATGCTCAACAGCTACGCCGGTCTCACGCTGCCGCTGATCGCCTCGGCCACGGCCACCTTCCTGTTCCGGCAGTTCTTCCTGTCGGTGCCCGATGAGCTGGTCGAAGCCTCGCGCATCGACGGCGCGGGTCCGATGCGCTTTTTCCGCGACGTGCTGCTGCCGCTGTCCAAGACCAGCATCGCGGCGTTGTTCGTGATCCAGTTCATCTATGGCTGGAACCAGTACCTGTGGCCCCTGCTCATCACGACCCAGGAAGACATGTACCCGGTGGTCATCGGCATCAAGCGCATGATCAGCGGCGGCGACAGCGTCACTGAATGGAACATCACCATGGCGACCGCCATCCTGGCCATGATCCCGCCCGCGCTGGTCGTGATCCTGATGCAGAAATGGTTCGTCAAGGGCCTGGTAGACACCGAGAAATAAGGCGCCCACGCCGCGCCTTCGGCTTGTGGCGCCTCGAGGAAGTGCTTTCCTCGGAGCAGCCCGGCAGAGATGGCGCCAGCAGCCCCTCCGAACAAGATTACGCAGACGAATAAACACATGGCTACCCTGAGCTTTCGCAACGTAAAAAAGACCTATGCCGGCAACGTGCCGGTGATCCACGGCATCGACATGGACATCAAGGATGGCGAATTCATCGTCATCGTCGGTCCGTCGGGCTGCGGTAAATCCACCCTGATGCGCATGGTCGCGGGCCTCGAGTCCGTGACGAGCGGCGAAATCGTGATCGACGACAACGTCGTCAACACCCTCGAGCCGGCCGAGCGCGACATCGCCATGGTGTTCCAGAACTACGCGCTCTACCCGCACATGAGCGTGTACGACAACATGGCCTACGGCCTGAAGATCCGCAAATTCTCGAAGGAAGAGATCCGCAAGCGCGTCGAAGCCGCGGCGCAGATCCTCGAGCTGGGCAAGCTGCTCGATCGCCGCCCGCGCGCCCTGTCGGGTGGTCAGCGCCAGCGCGTCGCCATGGGCCGTGCCATCGTGCGCGAGCCCAAGGTCTTTCTGTTCGACGAGCCGCTCTCCAACCTCGACGCCAAGCTGCGCGTGGCCATGCGCCTCGAGATCCTGAAGCTGCACCGCCGCCTGAACACCACCAGCCTGTATGTCACGCACGATCAAGTCGAGGCCATGACGCTGGCGCACCGCATGGTCGTGATGTACCAGGGCGTGCCGGAGCAGATCGGCACCCCGATGGAAGTGTTCGAGAAGCCCGCCTCGACGTTCGTGGCCGGCTTCATCGGCTCGCCCCCGATGAACCTGATCGACGTGGTCGTGGCGGGCGACGGTACGGTGCAAACGGCCGAAGGCCGTGCGCTCGACGTCTCGCCGCTGCAGGTGCCCAACCAGGTACGCGGCCGCAAGGTCGTGATGGGCATGCGCCCCGAGCACATGCTGCTGAACGCGCCGGGCGTGCCGGTCGAGATCGAAATGGTCGAGACCTTGGGTTCCGAGCAACTGGTGCACGGCCGCTGCGGCCCCACCATGCTCGTCGTGCGCTGCACCACACGCCAGCTCAACGAATCGCCGGCCAAGGTGGGCGACACGATGAACATCGGCTCGGACGGCCGCCACGCGCTGCACTGGTTCGAGGCCGACACCGGCCGCCGCGTCGAAGGCCTCTGATCCTTCTACAGGCGTAATGACAAAGGGCGTCCGATCGATATCGGACGCCCTTTTTTCATATCCGGCCGCCGGACGACACACCGAGTTTTTCGCCGCTCATGCACGCCGGGCTGGCGCGCCTAGGCGTGTCAGCTCGTGCCCGCCAAGGTGACAGCGCCGGGCCAGCGCAGCACGAAACGCGCGCCGCCCAGCGGGCTGTCTTCCACATGCACGCTGCCCTGGTGGCAGGTGGCCACCCGCGCCACGATCGCCAGGCCGAGGCCCACGCCGCCCGTTTCGCGATCCCGGCTCTCGTCGAGCCGGATGAAGGGCTCGAAGAGGCGCTGCCGATCCGCGGGCGCGATACCCGCGCCATCGTCGTCCACGGTCAGCACATAGGCGCCCTGCCCGTCTTGCGCGAGCGCCACCGTTACCTGGGCGCGCGCATGCCGCAAGGCATTGCGCAGCAGATTGCCCAGCGCCCGCGTCATGTCGCGTGGCTCCAGCCGCACGCGGGGCGGGCCGCCGGGATCGGCGTGCAAGGTCACGCCGCGGCGCTTGGCATCGCGCTGGAGCTGCGCGCAGGCCTCGCCCAGCCAATCGCGCACGTCCACGTCCTGCAGCTCGGCGCAACCGTCCTGCGGCCGCTCCAGCCGGGCGTAGACCAGCAGCTCCGCCACCATCGCATCGAGCTCGGCCACGTCGTTCTGCATGTCCTCGATCAGTGCGGCGCGGCGCTCGGGCCGGGATTCGCCGCGCAGCATATCGAGCTCGAACGTGAGCCGCGCCACCGGCGTGCGCAGCTCATGCGACACCGCGTGCGTCAGGCTGCGCTGGTTGTCGACCAGCGCAGCGATGCGCTCGGCCATGTGGTTGAACGCGCCGCTCACATGGCGCAACGCCGAGAAGCGCGAGATGCGCGCGCGCACATCCAGCTCGCCTTGCGCCATGCGTAGTGAAGCCTGCCGCAGAGCGTCCAGGTCGCGCCACATCGGCAGCGCCCAGAGCACCAGCAAGATCGTGCCCAACAGCACGATCGCCATCACATAAGCCACCACAAAAATCCATCCCACCACGGGCGGATCGGGCGGCAGGCGGATCTCGAGCCACTGCGCCGGCGTCCCGGCCAGGGGTGCGATGAAGGTGCGATATTCGTCGCGCATGATGAAGCGGCCGGCCGCCAGCTGGCGGCGTTCTGCCGCGCTCAGCGCGAGCGCGCCGTCATCGCGCAGGCTCAGGGCCAGGCCGTAATGCGGCCGCAGCGCCGTATCGAGATAGCGCTCGCGGTCGGCGGGCGCCACGGGATCCAGCGCCTGACGCAAGGCGTACACCTGACCGCGCACGGCGTCGTAGGAATAATCGGCCGTGACCGACTCGAAGAGATAATCGGCGCCCCGGTTCACGATCTGGGTCGACACGATGACACCCAGCACCAGCACCAGGAATAGGCGCAACAGAAACTTAAGCAAGGCCGGCCTCCCCGTCGAGCAGCGAGAACAGATAGCCTTTGCCCCACACGGTCTTGATGCGCACCGGATCGCGAGGGTCGTCGTCGAGCTTGCGCCGCAGCTTGCTCACGCACACGTCGACGCTGCGGTCCAGGCCATTGAATTCGATGCCGCGCACGGCGTTGAGCAGGTCGTCGCGTGTCAGCACCTGACCCGCGCGGCTGGCCAGCGCCCACAACATCTCGAACTCCATGGTGGTGAGATCGAGCGCGGTCTCGCCCAGATACACCGTGCGTGCCGACCGATCGACCACCAGCTTGCCGAAGGACAGACGCGTACGGGTCTCCGGCGTGGCACTCTGGCGTCGCAACAGCGCCCGCAGCCGCGCCAGCAACACACGGGGCTCAACGGGCTTGATGACGTAGTCGTCGGCGCCCGACTCCAGGCCCAGGATCTGGTCGAGGTCGTCTTCACGCGCGGTCAGCATCAGGATCGGCACCGCGCTCACGGCGCGCAGGTCGCGGCAGACCTGCAGCCCGTCGCGCCCGGGCAGCATCAGGTCCAGCACCACCACATCGGGCTGCGCCTGCTGGAACACGGCCGCGGCCTGATCGCCGCGCCAGGCCTGCGCGACCTCGAATCCGTGGCTTTCCAGGAATTGCGCGATCAGGCGCGAGAGCTTCACGTCGTCTTCGACGATGAGCGCTTTGGTCATGCGATCTCCTTCGCGCGTCCGGCGAGCCGCCCAAGAGAAAAACCCCCACGCCGCGCCTTCGGCTTGCTGCCCCCAGAGGGGGCCTTTTTGTCTTGGGGCGGCCCTGCGACAAAAAAGAAAAAGCCGGGCGCGATGATATCTCGGCCCGGCTGGTGCGGCTCATGGAGCGCGCGTGGTGCGTATCGGCTTACTTGAAGGCCGACTTGCTGCCGTCTTTGTGCCAGGTGAACACCTGGAATTCGAAGTCGGTCAGATCGCCCTGTTTGTTCCAGGCGGTCTTGCCGATCGGCGTGTTGAAGCTATTGGCGTGCATGTACTGCGCCACCTTGCCCGGATCCGTGCTGCCCGCGCCCTTGATGCCATCGGCGATGACCTGCGTGGCGGCATAGGCGGTGAGCTGGAAGGCGCCGTTGGGGTTGCGCTTCTTGTCCTTGAACGCCTTCACGATGTCGGCATTGGCGGCATTCTGGGTGAAGTCGGCCGGCAGGGTCAGCAGCATGCCTTCGGCGGCATCACCGGCGATCGCGTTGATGTCGGGATTGCCCACACCCTCGGGACCCATGAAACGGGCCTTCACGCCCTGCTCGGCGGCCTGGCGCAGCAGCAGACCCATCTCGGGGTGGTAGCCACCGTAGTAGACGAAGTCGACCCCGTTGCTTTTGAGCTTGGTGATGACGGCCGAGAAATCGCTGTCGCCCGCGTTGATGCCTTCGAACACCGCGATCTTGACGCCGGCCTTCTCGAGCGTGTCTTTCACGGCGGTGGCGATGCCCTGGCCATACGACTGCTTGTCGTGCAGCACGGCAACGGTCTTGGGCTTGATCTTATCGAGCACGAACTTGGCGGCGGCCGGGCCCTGCTGGTCGTCGCGGCCGATGGTGCGGAAAATGAACTCGTAGTTCTTGCCGTCGGTCACGGCCGGCGAGGTGGCCGAAGGCGTGACCATGACGACACCTTCGTTGTTATAGATCTCGGTGGCGGCGATGGTAGCGCCCGAACACACATGACCCACCACGAAACCGATCTTGCTATTCACCACGCGGTTGGCGGCGACCGGACCCTGCTTGGGTTCGCACGCGTCGTCGATCACCACGGCCTCGAGCTGCTTGCCATCGACACCGCCCGCGGCGTTGATGCGCTCGATGGCGGTGTTCACGCCTTCGCGCACCATCTCGCCATATTGCGTGACCGGCCCCGTGGTGGGCCCGACCACGCCGATCTTGATCGTCTCGGCGTGCGCGCCCGCGGCGAACGTCAGGCTGGCGGCGGCGCCGAGCGCGGCGAACAGCGGGGACAGACGAATCGATTTTTTCATGGGCTTGCTCCTTCAAAGGCTTGTAGTCGTTGATCTTACCGACGGGACACCCGCTTTCGCCGGCCTCCTGATCCCGTCCTTTGGCGTGGGAAGCATACACGAAAGCCCTCCCGGACCGGCCACTGGGCGGACGCGGTCCATATACCGCGTGCGACATATGCAATCGCCTATTTATTCGTTTGCGTTCTTAAGCGCCGATTGCATCATTCTGTCCATGAGACTTCAGCCCATCCTCGTTCCTGGCTGGAAGGATTCCGGTCCCGGCCACTGGCAAACCCTCTGGGAGCAACTGCTGCCCAACGCCCGGCGCTTGCGCCAGCGCGACTGGGAGAACCCCGAGCGCGCCGAGTGGCTCGCGACCCTGTCGGCCGCGGTGGACCAGTCGACCAGCCCCGTCCTGTTGATCGCCCACAGCCTCGGCTGCCTCATCAGCGCCAGCCTGCCGGTGCCGCTGCGCGGCAAGGTGGCGGGCGCGCTACTGGTAGCGCCCGCCGACGTGGAACGGCCTCATGCGCCGGCCTGCCTGCAGTCTTTCGGACCCGTTCCGCGCCAGCCGCTGCCGTTCCAGAGCGTGGTGGTCGCGAGCGACGACGATCCGTATTGTCGACTCGAACGTGCGCATCAATTCGCCCAGGACTGGGGCAGCCGCCTCGTGGTCCTCGAACGAGCCGGCCACATTAATGCCGATAGCGGCCTGGGCCAGTGGCCGCAAGGCTTGAAACTGCTGGGCGCGTTGCGGCGCCGGGCCAGCTGGCGTGTGTCGCCGCCGCCCGAGAAAATACCGCCGGTGCCGCTCGGCCCGCTGGGCCCTGGCACCCGATTTTCGAATACCTGAGGCCCGCCGCCGCGATGCGGGTTATTTGCCGCCTCGAGGGCGGCATTTTCTATTCGAGTGTTGCGCCACCCGGAGCGGTGCGCTTCCTTAACTGCGGAATATTAATTGGCGATTAAAGCGCCGTTTTAAGCAAGGGGAACTTGCAGGCCGTCGGCGGATCGATACATATATAGGTGCCACCGGCCCGATAATGTTTCCGAATGATGTCGAGACCACCTGTAAGGGCCATGTAAATCGGTCGACGGCGATGTAAGCAGTCGTTCGCTGTTGCATCGCAGCATTTGCTCACCCTCCCTCCTGTGCCACGCACCGACTCCCGGGCAGCCATTAATTATTGGCAACTTTGCCATTAATACTGTCGGGTCTTGACATACTCTGCCCCGGCGCCCTCCCTAGAATCTCACTCCGTGAATCCGCATGCCGGCCGTCCGGCGCCGGTCACGCAGGCTCTATATACAAATAATCGCAGCGTCGACTGATCCGGACAGGGGCCGAACAGGTCGCGCAGTGCCTGCCGGCACCCGATTTCGCTGGCGCTGCAACTCATTCCGACGCCCTCACCCGGCGACGCTGCCCTCAGCTATTGCTAAAGGAAGTTAAATGGCAAAGCGCGTCGCCGTCGTGGGCATGTCGTTCCGTTTTCCCAGCACCACCACCGCCGAATACTGGGCGGACCTGCTGGCCGGCAAGGATCTGGTAACGGAAATCGACCCCGGGCGCTGGTCTCCCGACCGTTATTTCCACCCGTCCAAGCAAAATCCCGGCACGGCCTACACGCGCAGCGCTGGCACGCTCGGCGATATTTCCGGCTTCGACGCCGACTTCTTCGGTATTTCCCCACGCGAAGCCGCTGTCATGGATCCGCAGCAGCGCCTTCTGCTCGAGCTGTGCTGGGAAGCCCTGGAAGACGCGGCGATCCCGCCCCACCGCCTGCGCGGCAGCGATTGCGGCGTCTACATCGGTATCTCGACCGCGGACTACGCGTACCGCATGGCGCATGACCTCGATCTGCTCGACAGCACGGTCGCCACCGGCAACACCAGCAGCATCGCGGCCAATCGCCTCTCGTACGTATTCGATCTGCGCGGTCCCAGTATGGCGGTGGACACGGCCTGCTCGTCCGCGCTCGTCGCCTTTCACCAGGCCGTGCGGGCCATCGCGAGCGGCGAGTGCAGCCATGCGATCGCCGGCGGCGTGAGCCTGCATCTGCATCCCTACGGCTTCATCACCTTTTCCAAGGCATCGATGTTGTCGCCGCGCGGCCGCTGCAGCGTGTTCGACGCATCGGGTGACGGCTACGTGCGTTCCGAAGGCGGCGGTCTGTTCGTCCTGAAGGACTATGAGCAGGCGCTGGCCGATGGAGATCCCATCATCGGCATCGTGGCCGGCAGCGCGGTCAATACCGACGGCCGTAAATCCGGCCTGACCGTACCCAGCGCGCAGGCCCAGGCCCAGTTGCTCGAACAGGCCTATGGCCGCGCGGGTATCGACCCCGTGGACCTGGACTATCTGGAAGCCCATGGTACCGGTACGCGCGTGGGAGATCCGATCGAGACCCGAGCCATCGGCATGGCACTGGGCGCCCGCCGTCCACAGGGCAAGCCGCTACCGATCGGCTCGGTCAAGAGCAACCTCGGCCACCTCGAAGCCGCCTCCGGCGTGGCCGGACTCGTGAAGGCCTTGCATGCGCTGCGCCATCGCGAAGTGCCCGCCACCATCGGCGTGCGGGAGATCAATCCCAATATCGACTGCAGCGGCTGGAACATCGACATCGTCACCCGCAATCTGCCGCTGCCGGCCGAGGGCACGCTCACGATCGGCGTGAACTCGTTCGGCTTTGGCGGCGCCAACGCGCACGTGATCCTGCAAAGCGCGCCCGCACTCGCCACGGCGAGCGCGACGGCCAGCACGGTAGCGCCGCCGGCGCGCGAGGTCCCCGTGTTCGTGAGCGGCCGCACCGAAGCCGCGCAGCAGCAGGCGGCCCGAGACCTCGCCGCGCAGTTGCGAGCGCAACCGGATCGCCTGTATGACATCGCCTGGCAGAGTTGCCGGCGGCGCGAATGGCACGCGAGCCGTGCGCTCGTGTTCGGCCGGGATGCCCACGCCGTGGCCCAGACGCTGGAGCAGCATGCGGCCGGACAAGCGCCGCGACACACCGTGGCGCACGGTACCGCTCTGCCCGGCGCGAGCCGCGTGGTGTACGCCTACTCGGGCAATGGCTCGCAGTGGATGGGCATGGGACGACGTCTGATGACGCACCCCGTGTTCGCCGAAGCAGTCGATGCCATCGACCACCATTTCGAGCCGCTGGCGGGTTACCGGCTGGCCGATGAACTGCGGCGCCAGGATGCGCCCAACCGCTACGACGCCACCGAGTACGCCCAGCCCGCGCTCTTTGCTTTGCAGGTCGGCATCACGCATCTGCTCGCCGAGCGCGGACTGCACCCCGGCGCGGTGCTCGGCCACAGCGTGGGCGAAGTCGCCGCGGCCTGGGCCAGCGGCGCGCTCACGCTGCGCGATGCCGTGCACGTGATCTACCATCGCAGCCGTCTGCAAGGCACCACGCGGGGCGTGGGCGCCATGACGGCCGTCGGCGTGAGCGGCACCGCCGCGCAGGCCCTCATCGACGCGGCGGGACTCGGCCGGGATGTCTGCGTGGCCGGCTACAACAGCGTGCGCGGCGCCACCCTCGCCGGGGATCCGCGCGCCCTGGCCGTCATCGAAGGGCAACTGAAGGCGCAGCGCCAGTTCCAGCGCCGCCTGGACCTGGATTACGCCTTTCACAGCACGGCCATGGACAGCATCGAGAGCGGGCTGCGCGAATCGCTCGGCGGCCTGACGCCGCAGCCGGTGGCCGTGCCCATGATCTCTACGGTGACCGGCACCGCGCTGACGGGCACCGAACTGGGCGCGCAATACTGGTGGGACAACGTGCGCCAGCCCGTGCGTTTCGAGCAGGCCCTCGAGACCCTGACGGCCCGCGGCGACGTGCTGTACCTAGAGATCGGCCCGCACCCGGTGCTGCGCGGGTATCTCAACGACGCGTTGAAAGCGGCCGATCTCACCGGTCGCGCCCTGACGACGGCAGCCCGCGGCGAGGATGATCCGGCCCGTATCCTGGATGCGGCCGCCCAGGCCATCGTAGCGGGCGCCACGCCGCGCTGGGACGCCCTGCTGCCACGCGCCGGCATCGCGCTCGCCCTGCCCGCCTATCCCTGGCAACGCGAACGCCATTGGCACGACGAGACCCCGGAGAGCGCCAGCCTGCTCGGCCGCCCCGACCTGCACCCGCTGCTGGGGTACGCCTTGCCGCAGCACCCCGGGACGTGGGAAAACCGCCTGGACGCCGAGCGCCACGCCCCATTGGCCGACCACGTGGTGGGCGAGGCCATCGTGTTTCCGGGGACCGGCTTCGCCGAGCTCGCGCTGGGCGCGGCTGCCCAGCACACGCCCGACGCCGTCGTGCTCGACATCGAAGACCTGGAAATCCGCGTACCGCTGCTGCTCGACGGCGAGCAGGCCCAGCGTGTGCGCACCGAACTCGACAGCGCCGACACGAGCGTGCGCATCAGCGCCCGCGCCGCGGGCAGCGATGCCGCCTGGACCTTGCACGCGACCGCCCGCGTGCTGACCGGTTCGGCGCCGCCCCACCTCGTGCAGACTGCGCCGGCGGTGCCGGCGCGCGCCGCCGATTTCGATCATGTGTTGCACGCGCAACTGACCCGCGCGGCCGGCCTCGCCTATGGCCCGCATTTCAGCCTGGTGCGCCAGGGCTGGCTGACCGATCCCGATACGGTGCTGGCTGAACTGGACGTGCCCGCCGAGGATGCGGTGTGGCAGGACCTGCTGCTGCATCCTGGCTCGCTGGACTGCACCTTCCAGCTCATCATCATGTTGATGCGCGAGCATGCGCACCGTTACGCCGGCATGACCTTCGTGCCCGCGCGCATGGGTCGCATCACGGTGCGCCGTGGCGCCGGTGCCGTGCGCTGGGTCCGCGCCCGCCTGCTGCGCCGCAACCCTCATTCGCTCACGGCCGAGTTCGACCTGTACGACGCCGAAGGCCAAGTGGTCGCCGCGGTACGGCAGGCACGCTTTCGCAGCGTGCGGCTCGGGGGCCAAGGCACGCCTGCCCTCCATTACCTGGCGGATGTCGCGGTCGCGGCCCCGCATCCGCGTGCGAGTGCGCCGGTGCAGCCCTTTTCCCAGGCCGTGCTCGATCGGCTGGTACAGACCCCGGCACCGGCACGCGAGCGCCTTTTTCACTATGCCGATGAAGTCGAGCCGCTGCTCTACACCCTGAGCGAGCAATTCGGCCTGGAGGCGCTGCGCGCCCTGGCCGATGACGACGGCCTGCTGCCCGCGGCCACGGTGACCCGCCTGCGCGAGCAGGCGCGCGATATCGCTCCGCTCTTCGATCATCTGCTGCGCCAGGGCACCACCGCCGGCTGGCTCGCGCCGACACCGGCGGGCTGGCGCTTCGTGGCGGATCAAACCGACGAGTCGAGCCCCTCGGCCGCAGACATCTGGAACCTGCTCTCGCATGACTATCCGGACGAATTCGCTCTGATGCAGGCATGCTCGCGCACCGGCATGGCCCTGCCGGGCCTGCTGCGCGGCGAGGAATCGCCCGCCGACCTGCACGGCGGCCTCACGCCCGGCCAGGCCCAATCGACCATCCTCGGACGTGCCGGGCAGTTGCACTGGCAACACACCGTGGCGAGCGCCATTGCCACCGCCCAGGATCGCCTGCCCGCCGGCGCCCGCCTGCGTGTGCTGGAGATCGGCGGAGGCGGACCCGATCTGGGCGCCGCCTGCTGCGCGGCGCTCGACTTCGACCGGGCCGACTACCTTTATCTGGCGTTGCATCCCGACGCCCAGGACGCGGCCGCCAGCGTTCTCGAAGACTGGCCCGGTGCCCGCATCCAGCCCGCGGGCGATCCCCTGCCCGACGGGACCTTCGATCTGGTCATTGTGCATACCGCCTGCCACACGCTGTCGCAAAGCCAGGCCGCCTTTGCGGCAGGCCGCGCCGCGATCGCGCCGCACGGTCTTCTCGCCTTGACCGGCAACCACCCCGATGGCTGGCTCGATCTGGTGTTCGGCGCACGCGCCGACTGGTGGGCCGAGTCCGTCGAGGGCGGCTCGGTGCCGGCCTTGCAGCCTGCCGCCCACTGGCGCGCCGCGCTGGCGGCGGCCGAGCTGATACCGCTGGCACGTGCACAGGACGAGGAAGACGCCGTGCTGGCGGGCCCCTACCTGCTGTGGGCCCAGGCTCAGCCCGCCGCCCCGTCCGCAGCCGATGCCGCGGCGCGCGCACGGCATGCCTGGCTCATCCTGGCCGATCATGCGTCGGCCGACTGGGCGGAGCAGTTGCAGGCACGCCTGCATGGCTGCGGCGACCAGGCGATTCTGGTACGCGACGTCACCGCGGATGCCCCGGCGGTGGCTGCCAGCCTCGCCATGGCGCGGGACACGGCGGGAGGCCTGTCCGGCGTGATCCACGCCGACGGCCTGACGCTGGCCGACGCAGACCCGCAAGCGCGTCTCGCGCGCCAGACGCGCCGCGTCACGCTCGCGGCCCTGGTCGCGCAAGCCTGCGAATCGCTGCCTGCACCGATCACAGTCACGCTCCTGACCCGCGACGCTGCGCAACACCTGACCGGCGCCGAGGGACAGGGCGACGACGCCGCGCTGTGGGGCTTCGGGCGCACGCTGCAAAACGAAGCCGCCAACTACGCCGTGCGCCAGATCGACCTGCCCGGCCACGAGGCCGGCACCGACTGGGATGCGCTCTTGCGCGAGTTGCTCACCCCCGACGACGAAACCGAAATCGTGCTGAGCGTGACCGGCGCCCGCCACGCGGTGAGGCTGCGGCAGATCGACGCGCCGCACGCACCGGTGCAAGACCCTGGCGATACCGTGGTCCGCCTGGGGCTCTCGTTCCCGGGCCAGTTGCGCAATCTGCGGTGGGAAAGCGTGGCGGCGCAGCCGCCCGCGGCACGTCAGATCGAGGTCGACGTGCAGGCCACCGGCCTGAACTTCCGCGATGTGATGTACGCCCTGGGCATGCTGTCCGACGAGGCGATCGAACAAGGCTTCGCGGGACCTACGCTCGGCCTGGAGTTTGCCGGCGTCGTGCGCCGTGTGGGCAGCGAGGTGCAGGACTACCGGCCCGGCGACCGCGTCGTAGGCTTCGGCCCGGCCAGCTTCAGCAACCGCGTGCTCACCACCGGCGATGCGATCGCGCACATTCCGCGCGGCCTTAGCGCCGCCGCGGCGGCCACCATTCCGAGCACCTTCTTCACGGTCTACTACGCGCTGAATCATCTGGCACGGCTCGAGGCCGGTGAGCGCATCCTGATTCACGGCGCGGCCGGTGGCGTGGGTATCGCCGCGATCCAGTATGCCCAGGCACTCGGCGCCGAGGTGCACGCCACGGCCGGCACGCCCGAGAAGCGGGACTTCCTGCGCCTGCTGGGGGTGCGGCACATCTACGATTCGCGCGCGCTGAGCTATGCCGACGAGATCCTCGCGGCCACCGGCGGCGAAGGGGTCGACGTGGTCCTCAACTCGCTCGCCGGAGAAGCGATCAACCGCAACTTTGCCGTGCTCAAGCCGTTTGGCCGCTTCCTCGAGCTCGGCAAGCGCGACTTCTACGAGAACACCCGTATCGGCCTGCGCCCGTTCCGCAACAACATCAGCTATTTCGGGATCGACGCCGATCAGCTGATGCGCGAGCGGCCCGCCCTCACCCGCCGCCTCTTCGGCGAGATGATGGCCCTGTTCGAGTCGGGCACGTTGCGCCCGCTACCTTATCGCAGCTTCGAGGCGGGCGACCTGGTCGACGCGTTCCGCCACATGCAGCAGGCGCGCCAGATCGGCAAGATCGTGGTGACCTATGACGGCGGCCTGCCCGCCAGCGTGACCGTGGACGGCGACACGCCTGCCTGGCGCGCCAGCGCCCAGGCCAGCTATCTCGTGACTGGCGGGCTGCGCGGCTTCGGCCTGCGCACCGCGCAGTGGCTGGCTGAGCGCGGGGCCCGCCATCTCGTGCTGTGCAGCCGCAGCGGCCCGGCCGACGCCGAGGCCCTGGCGGCGCTGGCCGCGCTGCGCGAACAGGGCGTGAACGTACTGGCGCGCGCCTGCGACGTCACCGATGTCACGGCCCTCGCCGCGCTGCTCGACGAAGCGCGTGCCACCCTGCCCCCGCTGCGTGGCGTGGTGCACGCCGCCATGGTGCTGGACGACGGCCTGGCGCGCAGCCTCGATGCCCCGCGCGTCGAGCGCGTCCTCGCGCCCAAGCTGCTTGGCGCGCTGCACCTCGATGCCCTGACGCGAGAGGATTCCCTCGACCTGTTCGTTTGCTTCTCGTCGGCGACGACGCAATTCGGCAACCCCGGCCAGGGCAACTATGTGGCCGCGAATGCCTGGCTGGAAGCCTTCGTGCGCCAGCGCATCGCCCGCGGCCAGGCGGCCACCGCCGTTTGCTGGGGCGCGATCGACGATGCGGGCTACCTGGCCCGCAACACCCAGATCAAGGATGCGCTGGCCAGCCGAATGGGTGGGCGGCCGCTACCCGCCGCGCTCGCCCTGCACGCGCTGGGCGAGATGCTGGCCCATGACGCGAGCGGCCTGGGCGTGCTGGAACTCGATTGGCAGCCGCTCGCGCGCTTCTTGCCGGCAGCGGGTGGGCCGCGCTTTGCCGAACTGGCCCGTGCCGGCGGTGGCGCCGATGGCGATGCGGGCGACGATATCGCGCACCTGCTCGATACGCTGGACGACGAGGCGCTGCACGACCGCGTGGTCGACATGGTCAAGCGCGAAGTGGGCGAGATCCTGCGCGTGGCGCCGGAGCGCATCGACGCGTTGCGATCCGTCTACGACATGGGGCTCGATTCTTTGATGGGTGTGGAATTGGTCGTGGCGCTGGAGCAGCGTTTCGGCCAGCGTCTGCCCGTGATGGCCCTCTCCGAGAGCGCCACCATCGACAAGCTGGCACGCCGCCTGGTGGTCCTGTTGCGTGGCGATGAGCCGGGCGCCGGACAGGCGCCGGCCATCTCGAGCCAGATCGAGCAGGTCGTGGCCCAGCATGCCGTCGACGTGCCGATGGAGGCCATCGCCGACTTCGCCTCGCACATCGAGCAGCGCGCCGAGGCCGGCGCGCCCCGCATGATCCGCTGAGGACTCCAACATCCATGGCTCCTACCCTCAAACCTGCCAAAGCCCCCGGCGACAGCTTGAAAGACAAGCTGATCCGTCACGCGCTGGAACGGCGCCTGAACCGCGCCGCGGCACCGGTACCCGCCGTCGGAGCAGCCGCCCGCGCCAGCGCGCCGGTGCCGGACGCGCATTGCCGCTTCGACCAGCACCCCGCCTATCAGCAATTGCGCATCATCAACGACGGTGCCGCGCGGCTGGGCGTGGCCAACCCGTTCTTCAAGGTGCACGAAGGCTCGGCCGCGGCGAGCACGCGGATCGGCGGCGAGCGCTATCTGAACTTTTCGAGCTACAACTATCTGGGCCTCTCGGGCGACCCCGCTGTCGCCGAGGCGGCGAAAGCCGCCATCGATCGCTACGGCACCTCGGTATCGGCCAGCCGCCTGGTCTCGGGCGAGCGGCCCATCCACCGCGAACTGGAGCAGGCGCTCGCGGCGCTCTACGACGTGGATGACGCCATCACGTTCGTCAGCGGCCATGCGACCAATGTGTCGACCATCGGCCATTTGTTCGGCCCCAGCGACCTGATCCTGCACGACGAGCTGATCCATAACAGCGTGCTGCAGGGTATCCAGCTGGCGGGGGCTCGGCGCCTATCCTTCCCGCACAACGATGCCGCCGCGCTGGACGCGCTGCTGACCCGCGAGCGGCGGCAGTTCGAGCGCGTGCTGATCGTGCTGGAAGGCATCTACAGCATGGATGGCGACTACCCGGATCTCCCCGCGTTCGTCGAGCTCAAGCGGCGCCACCAGTGCTTCCTGATGGTGGACGAAGCCCACTCGCTGGGTGTGATGGGCGCCCGCGGTCACGGCATCCGCGAGCATTTCGGGCTGGCGGGCGATGACGTGGACATCTGGATGGGCACGCTGAGCAAGACCCTGGCGGGCTGCGGCGGCTACATCGCCGGCGAGACGGCCCTGGTCGAACACCTCAAGTTTCTCGCGCCGGGCTTTCTGTACAGCGTGGGCATGCCGCCGCCGGTGGCGGGCGCATCGCTGGCGGCCCTGCAGCGTCTGCACGAGGTGCCCGATCGCGTCCGCGCGCTGCAACAGCGCGGCCAGGAATTCCTGGCGCAGGCCCGGGCCGAAGGCATCGACACCGGCACCAGCACGGGCCTGGCGGTGATCCCGGCCATCATCGGCAACTCGATCAAGGCCGCCAAGCTCTCCGCCGCGCTGTTCGGCCGTGGGCTCAACGTCCAGCCGATCCTGCACCCGGCGGTGCCCGAGCAATCCGCACGGCTGCGCTTCTTCATCTGCAGCGAACACAGCGAAAGCGATATCCGCGATGCCGTACAGCTCACGGCGCAGGAGATCCGGCGCCTGTGAGCCGCGCGTCACGCGCATGGCAAAAGCCCGGCTACGCGCCGGGCTTTTTTCGTCTGAACCAGAACAGCACGGGGGCAGCGAGCCGCGAGCGCTCAGGCCGCTACGCGCGCTCCGCCGCGGTACAGTCCCGCCGCCGCCAGAAAGGTCTGCGCAAGATCGTGCACGGCGAGCTCGCGCACGGCACGCGCGCCCTGCGAACGGGCGTTCCACACCAGATAGTCGGTCAGGCCGTCGGGCTCGCCCAGCGCGCCGTAGACCTTTTCCATAATGGGCACATGATCGCCGTACACGCAGAGCGTGGCGGGCCGGTCGAGCGAGCGCATCGTGTCGGCCAGCGTCTGGAACATCCGATCCGCATTGCGCAGGTGCCGCACGTAGGCGCCCAATTCGTCACAACCGGCCGGCAGCTCGCCACGGATCAACTCGGCCACTTCGGCGGGGTCCAACGTTTCCCAGTGCAGCGGGCCGTGGTTTTCCATCGTGATGACGTGCACATACAGGGGCTGGTCGCTCGCCTCGCGCAGCAGCGCGGCTACATGTTCGGCCACCGGCACATCGCCCACGTAGGCGCCTACCCGGTCCGCCGGGTCGAACGCGGCGATGTCGGTGAAGGCGTCGAAGCCAAGACGGGGCAACACGCGGTCGCGGCGGTAGAATCCGCCGTGATACGGATGCACGCAGACCGTGCGGTAGCCCCACTGCCGCAGATGCGAGGCGAGTGTGGGCACGGGCCGGGTGCAGAGACGCCGGTACGGGTTATAGCGATGCACCCCCAGTTCCTCGGCCGATACGCCCGCCAGGAAACCGAACTCCGAACGCACCGTATTCGCGCCCCAGGCCGCCACGCGCAAGCGGCCGCTGGACTCGGCCTGGGCACGCAATCCGTCCCAGTGCGCCAGCACCTCCGGTCGCACCATGGGATAGCGGCCCCGCGGATCGAAGAACGATTCGCTCTGCACCGACACCAGGTGCGGCAGCGCCGCGGCGGGCCGGGGCCGCAGATTCACGAACGGAAAGCCGGCCAGCGGCTTGGGCGGGGCCCGTCGCTCCGCCCTGCCGTAGGTCCAGAGCACCGCCGCCATGCCCAGGCGGCGCAGGTCGCTGGCCGCCCGAAACGAAGCGCGAGGCAGCCCCCGGGCGGCCAGAAGCGCAAGCGCGGCGCCCGCGGCCAACACCACCGCCACGGCGCCCAGCCAGTCGGTCCAGGCCGCGCCATAGGCCGGCTCGAAACGCAGGGCCACCCACAGGCAGCCCGCATAGGCCGCCAGAGGCACGACGACCCCTGCCCAGCCCAGAAACGGCAAATACAGCCGCGGATGCCGCAGCGCATCGATGAAGTATTCAAAGTCGGCTGTGACGAAGGGCTCGCGCAGCGAACGGTACTTCGCATTGCTTACGACCACGAGCACGCCCTGCACTACCACCAGATTGGCCGTGGCGAACCACGGCCGGCGGAACAGCGTGAGCTCGAGCGCGAACAACACCGTCCACAGCCCCACGTGCAGGCACAGCGCTGAGAGCGGCCGGCGCCACGGTGCCCGTGGCCGGGGCTTGAGCGCAGCCTCGATCAGAAAGCTCAGCACGAGCCCGGAGGCCCAGGGCAGCGCCAGAACGTGATGCGACTGCCACCACGCGGGCGACGGCCACGCTCCAGGGAATTGCCAAAACTCAGTCACGATAGCCCAGCCTGCGCAGAATGAAACCCGACACGGCGGGATGGATGCCGGCAAGCAGCCAGCACCCGAGATTCAGGGGAAACGGAAAGCTGATACGCGCGCGATTGGCCGCCAACCCGCGGCGGATGCGCTCGGCCGCGCGGGCGGGTTGCCAGAGGAAGGGCTTGGGCCCGGGCATCGCTTCGCACATCGGTGATTCAACATAGCCCGGCATCACGACATTCACGCGCACGCCATACCCCGCCAGTCCGTCGCGCAGCGCCTCGCCGTAGGCTTTCAGTGCGGCCTTGCTGGCACTGTAGCTGGGCGTCTCGGGCAGCCCGCGCCAGGCCGCCAGCGAGCTGATGAGCGCGATCTGCCCCGAGCGGCGCTCGCGCATGCCGGGCAGCACACCCTGCACGGTGGCCATCGCAGCCCTCACGTTCACGTCGATCAGCATGCGCGACTCGTCACGGTCCTCGCCCATGCCATTGGCGCGCGCGTGGATGTTGACGCCGGCATTCACGATCACCAGATCCGGCACACCGGTCGCGCACACGGCCGCGAGCCAGGCGTCGAGCGCAGCCGTGTCGCGCACGTCGAGCACCTCGGTGCTGACGCGTGCGCCGCGGGCCTGGCATTGCGTGGCCAACTCGGCCAGACGGTCTTCGCGCCGGCCCTGCAGGATCAGCGTCGTGGCGGGCCCGGCATAAGCCAGTGCCAGGGCGGCGCCGATGCCGCCGGTGGCGCCCGTGATCAGGACGGAACCCGGGCGCTTCATAGCAACGCCTCCAGGGGCGAACGCGCCTGCGTCATGCGCGCCACTGCGTTACGCACCGCCAGCCGGATTCCCTCGGCGCTGTAGAAGCCGCCGTTCACCTGGCTGGCATGGATCACGATGCGGCGAAACGCCTGATACAGCAGGTTGTCGGGCGGACTGGCGTCGCGCCAGAAGGTGTCCAGCCCATGCTGCCAGGTCAGCCCGGGCAGTGCATAGATCGGGCTGGCCAGGGCCAGCGTCGGGCAACCGTGGTCGAGCGCCGCGGTACCGACGGTGCTGTTGACCGTGACCACGCCGCGGGCGTGGCGCAACAAGGTGGGCAGATGGCCGGACTCAAGGTAATGCACGCGCTGCGCCAGGCCATGCTGGCGGGCGAGCGCCGACACCATGGCCCCGTGATTCGCGAAACCGGGATCGAGCGGATGATTCTTCACCACCAACAAGGCGTCCGGCCGCGCATGCCGGCCAAAGGAGGTCATCACTTCGCTCACCAGCTCGCGCATGGAGCCATAGCGCGAATGGTCGCGGATCTGGGCATCGCTCTCGAGTTGCAGCGGGAGCATGAAATACGGCCGAGACTCGCTCGCCAGGGCGTTGACCGTGCGCGCATCGTCGGCGACCTGGCGCCGCAACGTGACCGCACGCCGCACGTAGGCGGCGTACTCGCGCGCGGCGCCATAGGGCGCGTGCGTGCGGTACTTGGGGTAGAACACAGGATTCCAGGCGCTGCAGCTGTGATAGGCCACGTCGTGCCAGGCCCGCAGCCAGAACGGCGCCTTGAACGTGTGCGCCGCTTCCTCGCCCACGCGCGGCGCGGCGTCGAGATACCAGCGCGGATCCCGCGGTAACGGCGAATGGGCATTGACGCCGCCGCGCTCCAGCGTGACCCAATGCGGCCGGAAATACCCCTCTTCGAACACATGCACGCGCACCCCGCGGGCCCGGGCATGCGCCACCGCCTGACGATGCACCGGGCGGCGATCGCCGAACAACACCACGTCGGTCACCCCGCGCTGCACCAGGTGCTGGTCGACGAACGCGCCGCTCTCGTCGGCGTGGCCGCGATACGAGACGGCGCCGCCGCCCCGCCAATAGACCTGGTCACCGACCGTGAAATTGATCTTGGTCACGGCGTGGCCGGCCTGGCGCAGCGCCAACGCGAGGCAGGCGAAGAACGGCGAGCACACGCCCTGGAGAAACAGATAACTCGCGTGCATCGCTCAGCCCCGGTACGCCAGGCGCGCCTGCCAGACAGCCTGGAGCTTGCGCACCTGCCTGCGCGCGTAGCCCGCGCGCAGGGAGGCGAGGCGACCCTGCGCCTGCAGACGCTCACGCGTCTGCATGATGCGGGTCAACACCGCCTCGCAGGTCGTGTATCCGCGCAGCTCCCAGTCCCAATAGAGCGGGTAACGCAGCAGCGTGCCCGCGACCAGTTCATCGAGCGTGAGCCGGCGGTGCCGGCGCACGATGCGGCCGCGGTCTTCGGTCAGCCCCCAACCGGCGTAGAAAGGCTGGCCGTAGACCACCACGCGCTTGCCGCGCAAGAGCGCGTCGAAACCCGAGAGCGAGGTCATCGTGTGCACCACATCGCAGGCTTCGATGCAGCTCACCACCGACAGATCCCGCTCGATGTGATCCGCGTACTCCAGCGCCTGCGCCTGTGCCACCCGGCCGCGCCGGTTGCGGCTCAGCACGTCGGGATGCGGCTTGTAGACGATGTACGCGTCGGGATGGGCCAACCGGGCTTCGGCCAGCAGAGCCAGGTTGGTGCGCAAGCGCTCGCAGCCGAAGCGCACCGAGGCATCGTCCTCGACCTGCCCCGGCACCAACACCACTTCCCGGCCCTGCGTGTCCCAACCCGCCGGCTCGGGCTGCGCCACGTTGTACTTGGTGATGCCGTGCGCCACGATAAAGGCGCGGATCCGTTGCGCGGCCGCGCGGTCGCCCACGCTGAACTGGCCGTGATTGAGCTCGCGCTCCAGGTCCGACTCGCGGCGCGGATCGAAGTAGATGCCACTGCCGTCCAGCGCCAGGCTCATCGGCTTGATCAGATCCGAGCCCAGCCCCACCGACCGCATGAAACCGTCTTCGATGGCGACGAGCGAGGCGCCGGTGCGCTCGGCCAGCTCGGTCAGGCCGCCGGGAGGCTCAGCCCCCCAGAACGCCAGCGCCTCGCCAGGCTCCGGCTGCAACGCGGCCGCCTGCGCCGCATTCTCGGCGCTCACCACGCCACCTTGAAACGGCGACAGGATCGGCGAGAGATGCGCCGTCTTCCAGCGCCGGGTGCCGACCAGAATCGTGCGGACCGGCATGCGGCGCGCCATCGCGCGCTGGCGCACCAACCAATCGATCACGTCGAAAATCGTGCCGCGCCCGTGCGAGAGCGGATCGATGTAGCGCGTGTAGTGGAAATAGGCCGCCGCGAACAGCTCCTCGAGCGTGCGCGAGCGGGTGCGGCGCGAGCAGCGCTGGCGGTCGTCGGTGAGGCCCCAGCCGGCATACCAGGGCATGCCGAAGCACGTCACCGGCTTGCCCGCCAGCAGCGCCTCGAAGCCCATCTGCGATGTCACGACATAGACATGATCCATCTGCTCGAGCAGGCCGATCGCGTTCATGTCGGTATCGAGCAGCACGACGTCGGGATCCGCGATCGCCTCGCCCAGGTAGCCCGCCTTGGTGCCGGCCACGACCTCGGGGTGGGTCTTCACGTGGATCAGCGCCCCGGGATGCTCGGCGCGCGCGGCTTGCAGCATACGCTGGAAGGTATCCGCGTCGGCCAGGCCGAGCGTCACACTCATGTCGCCGTGGGTCTGGTCGACCACCAGGACACGCTTGCGCCCCTGGGCCGGCGCCAGCAGCGGTTGCTCGAACGGCGTGTGGTTGTATTTCGAGAGCCGATGCGCACGTACCCGCGTCATCGCGTCGGGCACGGCATCGTCGAGATCCGCCAGCAGATCGGTGTCGCTCTGCAGCATCACCTCGAGTTCCGACGGCCGGGTCGCGTCGTAATAGATGCCCAGGCGATCCACCACCAGCGACAAGGTCGGGCTGCCCTGCCCGGTGCCGAACGAACGGAGAAAACCGTCTTCGAGAGCCAGATACGGCAAACCCAGGCGCTGCGCGCGCCGACGCGCACCTTGCGCGCTCGGCTTGGCACCCCACCCCGCCACCGCCTGCAGGCGGCGGCGCGCGGCCGGCCGCCAGGGCCGATAACGCGTGATCGCCGCACCCAGCAACTCGGCCAGGAGCGGAATTCGCGCAATACCGCTGGAGTGGATTTCGATCATCGCAGGAACCGGACGTACCAGGGCATGGCCGCATCGACACCCAGGAGGATGTCGAAGCGCGGCTGATAGCCCAGATGACGGCGGGCGCGGCCAATGTCGGCCTGCGAATGACGCACGTCGCCCTTGCGGAACTCGGCGTGCTCGGCATCCTTCTCGTAGCGCACGCCCTGCTTGCCCAGGCTCTCACGCAAAAAGCCGAACAACTGGTTCAGCGTCGTGCGCCCGCCGAAGGCGACGTTGTAGACCTGGTTCACGCTCTTCTCGTCGGCCAGCGACGCCAGCAGGTTGGCCTGCACCGCATTGTCGACATAGCAGAAATCGCGGCTGGTCTCGCCATCGCCATTGATGACCAAAGTCTCGTTCTGGATCATGGCGGCGGTCCATTTCGGGATCACGGCGGCATAGGCACCGTTCGGATCCTGGCGACGGCCGAACACATTGAAGTAGCGCAAACCCACCGTGTTGAATCCGTAGGAGCGTGCGAAGACATCGGCGTACAGCTCGTTCACATACTTCGTGACGGCGTACGGCGAGAGCGGCTTGCCGATATTCTCTTCGACCTTGGGCAGGGCGCGATGATCGCCGTAGGTAGAGCTCGACGCGGCATAGACGAAGGACTTGACCTTGGCGTCACGCGCGGCAACCAGCATATTCAGGAAACCGCTGATGTTGACTTCATTGCTGGTGATGGGATCGGCCAGCGAGCGCGGCACCGAACCCAACGCGGCCTGGTGCAGCACGCGATCCACGCCCTCGACGGCGCGTTTGCAGGTGTCCAGGTCGCGGATGTCGCCTTCGATGAACGAAAAGCGTGCCCACTGCTCGGGCGTCACCAGCTCCCGCACCTCGTCGAGGTTGCGCTGATGGCCGGTCGCGAAGTTATCCAGTCCGATCACGGTCTGGTCCAGCTTGAGCAAGGCCTCCAGCAAATTGGAGCCGATGAAGCCGGCGCAGCCGGTCACCAGCCACTTGGCGGGCGCGGCGCGCAGTTGCGCGCACAGGGTGTCGAAGCGATTGTCGAAGCGTACGTTCATGTCGTCCCCTCCCGCTTACAGACGGATGTCGGCAGCGTCGGCCGGCAGGACGTACTTGAGGTCGTACAGGATGTGCTTGGCCTTGCCCAGCTTGCGGATCTCGGCGGCTCCCATCTTCACGAACTCGTCGTGCGACACGGCCAGGATCACGGCGTCGTATTTGCCGGCCTCGGGGCTCTCGATCGGGGTGATGCCGTACTCATGCTCGGCCTCTTCCTTCTCGACCCACGGGTCGTACACGTCGACGGCGACGTTGTACTCACCCAGCTCTTTCACGATGTCCACGATGCGCGTGTTGCGCAGATCGGGGCAGTTTTCCTTGAACGTCAGGCCCATCACCAGCACCCGCGCGCCTTCGACGTAGATGCGCTGCTTGGTCATGGCTTTCACCAGCTGCGACACCACATAGCCGCCCATCGAATCGTTCAGCCGGCGGCCCGCGAGGATGATCTCGGGGTGGTAACCAATGGCCTGCGCCTTGTGCGTGAGGTAGTACGGATCCACGCCGATGCAGTGGCCGCCCACCAGACCGGGGCGAAACGGCAGGAAGTTCCACTTGGTGCCCGCGGCCTGCAGCACGGCTTCGGTGTCGATGCCCATCTTGTTGAAGATCAGGGCCAGCTCGTTGATCAGGGCGATGTTCACGTCGCGCTGCGTGTTCTCGATCACCTTGGCGGCTTCGGCCACGCGGATCGTGGGGGCCTTGTGCGTGCCGGCCACGATGATCTGCTTGTACAGCTGGTCGACCAGCTCGGCCACTTCGGGCGTCGAGCCCGAGGTCACCTTCTTGATGGTGCTGACGCGGTGCGCCTTGTCACCCGGGTTGATGCGCTCGGGGCTATAACCGGCGTAGAAGTCTTCGTTGAACTTCAGGCCCGACACACGCTCGAGCACCGGCACGCAATCTTCTTCGGTGGCGCCCGGGTAAACGGTCGATTCGTAGATCACGATGTCGCCGCGCTTGAGCACGGCGCCGATGGTCTCGCTGGCCTTGACCAGCGGGGTGAGGTCGGGCTGACGATACTCGTCGATCGGCGTGGGGACCGTCACGATGAAGACGTTGGCGCGACCGAGGGTTTCCTTGTCGGTGGTGTAGCTCAGCTGTTTGGCGCTGGCCAGCTCCGCGTCGTCCACCTCGAGCGTGTGATCGTGACCCTTGCGCAGCGCATCGACGCGGCGCTCATTGATGTCGAAGCCGATAACCTCGCGCTTCTTGCCGAACTCGACGGCCAGGGGCAGGCCCACATAGCCCAGGCCGACGACGGCGAGCTTGATTTGGTCCAAGGATTTAAGCAATTGCGACATGAAACACCTTCTACAAAAAAATCAGTTGGAGCCGACCCGTTGGCCGACGATCAGAACCTGGACGATCGGAGTGATGATCTTTTCCCACTCGTACATCGGCGCGTTGCTCACATAGACCACGTCTTCCGGCATCAGCTCGAACTGCTTGGCCAGGAACATCGACTCGGGATTGCGCATGTTCAGGCGGAACACGGTGGGATGCGGCGTACCGCTGGCGTTGCGCCCCTCGAGGCGGAACACGAACACGCCGGTCGCGTCGGCGGCCCGGTCGTTCAGCCCGCCCGCCACGCCGAGCGCATCGAGCAGATTGGTCTGCTTGGACGGCAGCTCGTGCAGGCCCGGCTTGGTCAGGGCGCCCATCGCCACGAAGCGCTTGAGGTTGGGCTCGACCACGACCTCGGAACGCGGCTCGACCGCCACGTTGCGGCCGTTGAGCAGCTGCTGGTACGGAATGCGCTTGACCTTCTTGCCGCTGCGGATGACCACGTCGGCCTGGTACGGCGGCAGCGTGGAGCCGCCGGCCTGGGTGATCGCGTCCAGCGCCGTGAGCGGCCCCTTGTTGCCGCCAAAGCGGCCAGGGCGCGGCACGGCACCCGCCACCAGCACCGAATTGGAGCGATCATCGGCCAGGTCCACCATCACTTGCGGCTGTACCGCGGCGCTTGCGCGCAGCGCGCCACGCACCTGCTGTTCAATGGCCGCCAGCGACTTGCCCTGGACCTTCAGGCGGCCGACATAAGGCAGCGAGATCGAGCCCGACGCATCGACGCGCACGGACTCGAATACCGTGCCCCCGTTGGCCAGCGGCGCAAACAGCCCACCTTCCATGCTGTCGGCGACCAGTACGCGCAACACGTCGCCGGGCATGACGGTCATGTTGCCCACGTAGCCGTCGCTCGTCGCGCCCTCGGCCTCGGCGTCATGCCGCACCAGCACATACGGCGCAATGGTGTCGGCTCGTACATCCACCACCTCGTACGCGGCCTGGGCGTCGCCCGACGGTTTGGCGCCATCGAGAATCGCGCCTTTCGTGGGCCCCGAGCCGGACAACACGCCGCAGCCGGAAAGCGCCAGTACGGCCAGCACCGATAGCAGTCGAAATAGGTTCTTATTCATGCCCGTCTTGTTACTCCGGTAAAGAAAAGGAATGGCGCGCGGCGCGAGCCGGACCCGAGCGGCGCAGTTGCGCACGCACGCGGCCCAGCATGTGTTCGGCCAGCACAGCCTCGAAACGTGGGGAATAGTGATTGACGTCGGCGCCTTCCTCGTCGAGCAAGGACGCCTCGTCCCACCCTTGCGCGATCTCGAGCGGATCCATGACCTCGACGCCCGGCAGGCCTGCCGCTGCGGTCTTGACCCGCTCCACATGCCGGGTGCGCGACACCATGCGGCGGCCATCCGGGCGCGTCACATCGACGTGCGTCACCGCGAGCAGCGGCTTGTCGGCCACGCGCGCCAGATAGTGCAGGTCGGCGCGCACGTCGGCCTCCGTGTCTTCGGCGCAGACCGCATTGCGCAGCACGCGATCACCCGCTGGCTTGAGCGCGTCGTCGATCACCTGCTCGAATACCGGCCGTACGGCGTCATACGCCTCGGGCAGCACCCGGCCATTGCGCACCAGCGAACGCCACCAGGCCATGCCTTCGTCGCCGAGCTCACGCACCAGGTGGCGCACGACGAGATTCTTTTGCAGAAACACGCCATCCACGCTCACGCTGCGCTCGGCGGCCGCTTCCACCACCAGCAGATCGGCGGTGCGCAGCTCGTCGGCCAGCGCAGGCGTCACGATCGGCACCCGTGCCGCGGGAAACAGGAACGGCAGCAGTTGCCGGTCCAACCCCGTACGCTCGGCCAGCCAGCGTACGCGCTGCGCGGCCTCGCGGGTGCTGTGGATGTAGCCGCTGACGCCGGAGGTGTGCAGCCGGGCGCTTCCGTTTTCCTGCAGCAGCTTGACCGGACGATGCACGCGGCAGCTGCCGAGCACGAACAGGTTCAACGCGGCGGAATCGGCGGCGCAAGCGGGATGCAGGGGCGCCTGGACGGCTTGAATCATCGGCGAGTTCCTCAAGGGTTCTGGTAGCAACGCACGGTGGACGCGATCATCTGCGACAGCGAGAAGCGCGCGGTGGCCCACTGACGGGCGTGGTCGGCGATGCGCGCATCGGCCTGGCGCATCTCGTGGATGCGCGTGAGGGCCTGCGCCACGTCATCGGCCGTGACGGTGTCGGCCGGCAGCGTGAGCCCGGTCACGCCTTCCTGCACGGCCTCGCCGGCCCCGCCCGCCAGCGTGGTCACGACCGGCACGCCCGAGAACTGCGCCTCGATGAGCACATTCGGCAGGCCTTCGAAGCGCGAGAGCAGCAGGAATGCGTCGAACTGCGTCAACCAGTAGCCGACCCGCTTGGACAATCCCGTGAAGAGGATCCGATCGGCCATGCCGATACGCTGCGCGAACTCTTTGACCGGCTCGAGCAGCGGGCCGCCGCCCACCATGATGAATCGCGCGTGCGGATGCGTGGCGGCGAATTTCTGCGCGGCCTCCACCCACAAGAACGGCCGCTTGTTGTCGTCGACGCGCATCACCGTGCCGACGGTGAACGTCTGCTCGGCGGTACGGGCACCGAACTCGGCCATCATGGCAACCGCCTTCTCATCGCTGGCGGGCTTGAGAGGCGCCAGGCCGTTGTAGACCACCGGAATGCGGCGAGCGTCGACCTTGAGCCATTCGGCATAGCGATGCGCCGCGAACTGGGAGTTGGAACTCAGCACGACCCCGCGCATCTTCAGCAATTCCGAGTAGATCGTGTCGTACTCGACGCGGTAGCGGTCGGGACGATCGACCGGCGGCATGGTGCGCACCGACAGCACGATGCGCGGTACGCCTGCCAACAGCGCCGCCAGCGCCGTGGCGAAGATCGAGCCGTCCTGCCAGATATGCACCACCTGCGGCACGGACGAGCTCATCACATCGGTGAGCTTGGTGGTTCCCTCGACGATCTGCTTCGGCAAGAAGCGCAGGTACTCGCGGTAAGGCGCCAGCAGCGACGAATACTCGCAGCCGCCCCACGCCTGCATGTCCGAGTAGACGGACACGGGAATGCCGTTCTCGCGCAGGGTCGCGGCGAAGAAGTCCGCGCCCTCGCGGCTGCGCAGCGACCGGCACACCACCTGCACCGGGCCCACCACGCCATAGCCCGCCACCGACTGACCCGACTGGATCGCCGTCTGCAGGGCCACGGCCGTATTGACGAATTGGCGTTCGGCGCCGCCGGCGCCCAGCGACCCATTGATCATGAGCACGGTACCCACGAATGACTCCGGGCCCGCGTCGTACTCGGCGTTGCGGCGCTTGCCGATCTCCTGGAAGAGACGTTCCAGCACCAGGATGCTCACCGGTACGTCGCGGCCCTCGCCCTCCACGCCCAGCTGGCGCAAGGCGGCGATATCGTTGTCGAGTTCGCCCAGGCGGCGCGCGACCTTGCGTCCGGCATCGCCCAGCGTCGCCGCGCCCGAGCGCAACATGGCGCGGGCGCGCCAGAGCGCCCCGCGGCGCACCAGCGATTGAGCCCAGCCCACATACCCATTTTCGAACTCGGGATGTTCTCCGACCAGGCGCGCGAAACAGCGATCCGCCTCTTCCGAATTGCCGATTTCGTCCCAGCTCTTGGCCTCGAGCAGAATGTCGCGCGCGCTTTTGCTGCCGCCCGAGAAGTACAACTCCAGCTCGCCGCGAGCCGCCTCCACGCCCAGCTGGCGCTTCACGCCACGCAGCATCAGGATGAACGCGTCGGAAGAATCCGGGAAGCGCTGGTGGATGCTGCGCCACACGACCAGGCTTTCATCGGGTTTGTGCGCGGCCTCGAGGCTGCGCGCCACCAGCACCTGGAACAGCTCGGTCTCGGGATAGCGGCGCACATACTCCAGCAGCGCGGGCACCGCAGCCTGCGGATCGCCCGCCGCCACATACTTCTCGAGCAGCTTGCGCGCCTCCAGCAAGGTATCGCGCGAAGGCTCCTCGGCCTGCGGTTCCGCGGTGGCCGCGGCCGTCAGCATGTCGACCACGGCCAGGGTGCTCGGGCGGCCGCCGGCAGGCCCGTCGTTGGGCTCGGCGCGGCGCGGCCTGCGGATACGTGAGAGAAAGGAAAACATGGAGATCTCGCTTTCGGCTATCTGCCCGCGCCCGCCGGGCTCAGGCGTGGTCCTTGATCGCGTACACCACCAGCACCGCCACGATCCACAGGATGAACAGGCCCAGCACGCCCAGCGCCGTATCGATCAGGCGGCGCGGATACTGGGATTCGTCGGCCAGCGTGGGTTGCGACGCCACCACCGTGTAGAGCATCTGGCGCGCGGCCAGGCCGCGGGCTTCCTCGAGCGCCTTGAGCGCGCCGGTGTAATACACCTCGGCGAACTGGCGCTCGGTTTCGGCCGCCTCATACTCGCGCAGCACGGCCGACAGCGAGCCCTTCTCCTGGCCGGCCGTCGAGCCTCGCGCCACGCTGATCTGGTGGTCGTTGAGTTCCTTGAGCTGGCGTTGCAGCGCCTGCAGTCGCGCCTGCACCCGTTCATAGGCCGGGCCGCTGCGCAGTCCGCCCGCACGCATGGCGTCGAGCTCGGCCGCGGCCGTGGCGATGTCGGCGCGCACCTTTGCCGCGATCTGCAGATTGGCTTCGGCTTCCTTCACCGGATCCAGCACGCCGGTGCGGGCACGCAGGTCCTGCACTTCGATACGCGCGGCCACCAGGCGCTTCTCCGCCGTCTGCACTTCACCCTGGGCGAAGCGCACGCTGTCTTCGCGCGCCTTCACCGACATCTGATTCACCAGTTTCTCGCTTGCCGTCAGAATGGCCTGGGCGAGACGCAGCGACTCTTCGGGCGTGAAGGCCCGCACGCGCAGGATGATGGCACCGGTCGACATGTCGAACTCGATGTCCACCATGCGCTTCCATTGCCGCCACAGCGCCTCGTCGGTGTCATCGCTGGAGATGCGGTACCAGAGATCGATCGTGGGCTTGGACCACATATCCCGCAAGTTCAACTGCTTGTCGAGCTCGCGCACGATCTGGCGTGACTTGACGTAATCGACCACCGCGAACGAATCCACGAACAACTCTGCCGTCATCTCGCTGCCACCGAGCGTCGCGCGCCCGTCGCGGCTCGCGGCCGTCGATTGGGTCTGCGCGCCGGCACGCAGGCCGAACCGCGCCTCCGACACGAACTGATCGTGGGCGATGAAGGTCAGATACAGGGCCAGCAGCACGCCCGGCACGCCGATCAGCAGAATGGCCGACCATCGCAACCAGTGCGTCTTCTGCCGCGGGCGTCCGCCAGGCAGGCGCGGCCCCGTGTAGGTACTCTCCGGACTCGTCATAAGCAATCGTCGTCTTTGTTCAAAAAAGGGGTTCAGGACTGCGGTTCTTCCTGCGTCACGTCATCGGGCAGCGGCTCGGCCTTGACGACCGGCGCACCCTCCTGCGTGAAGCGCTCGGCCACCTCGGGCAGCAGACCGAAGTCCACCAACCGGCCGTCGCGCAGGATCACCGCATGGGTGCAGAAGCGCCGCACGGTGGTGGTGGCGCTGGAGGCCATCAGGATCGTGGCGCCGCGCGTGCGCTCGGCAAATACCTCCAGGCATTTGCGTTTGAAGGCCATGTCGCCTACGGCGAGCATCTCGTCGACCACGTACACGTCGCAGACGAGCGCCATCGAGATGCCGTAGGAGAGCCGGGCCCGCATGCTGTTGGCATAGGTGGCCACCGGCAGATCGTAGGCACGGCCCAGCTCGGAGAACTCGTACACGAAGCGCTCCACCTCGCCCACGTCGCAGCCGTAAACACGGGCGACGAAACGCACGTTGTCGCGCCCGGTCATGTTGGAGCTGATCGCACCGGCGAAGGCGAGCGGATAGGAGATCACCGCATGGCGATGGATCCGGCCCGAGTCGGGCAGTTCCATGCCGCTGATCATGCGCACGAGCGTCGACTTGCCGCTGCCGTTGGCGCCGAAAATCGCCACGTTCTCACCCGCGGCGAAATCGAAGCTCACGCCATCCAGCACATGGCGCGTCCCTTTCTTCGAGCGAAAGCCTTTGCGCACATCGCGCAGCGACACCACGATTTTCTTGTCCATGGCGTCCTCAGCGGGTATGCAGCCGGCGGCGCATCGCGCGCTCCAGGCACAGGCCGATCACCACGCTACCGATGGCCCACTGGATCAGATAGGCCCGGTCCAGCGTGAGCGAACTGAAGTTCGCGAAGTAGCCGACGCGGAACCACTCGATCGAGTGCACGAGCGGGTTGTAGACGAGCACTCGGCGCGCCTGGTCCGGCAGCGAATCCACCAGATAGAACACGCCCGACAGCAAATAGAGCGGACGCGTCACGGCGCTGTAGAAGTGCTCCCAGGACTTGAACAGCATGTTCAGCACGGCGTTGATCAGCCCGACGCCGAAGCCCAGCAGGAAGGTGAAAAACGCGGCCGCCGCGCAGGTCTCGATGTTTTCCGGCACGATCATCTTGTCGGCCAGCATCAGCAGGAACAGCAGGATCACGAACACGGCGACCCAGGTGAGACCCTGCAGGATGGCCTTGGCGAACACGATGTCCATGTTCGTCACGGGCGGCAGGCGCAGCAGCTGCACGTTCGAGGAAATCGAACGCGCCAGGCGCGAAGAGGTGTGGCTGAAGAGGAAGAACGGCATGATGCCGGTGATGAAGAACATCTGCAGATTGCCGATCGGCGCCTGCCGACCCCACACCACATAGATGGTCGAGAGCACCGCCACGTGCAGGATCGGCTCGATCAGGGCCCACAGGTAGCCCAGCCGCGTACCACCGAAACGCACCCGGGTTTCCCGGTAGATCAGAGACATCACCACCCGGGCCTGCACGCCCAGCGCATGCGTCAGCACCTGCGCGCTCAAGCTGCCGCTCCGTGTCGCTTCATTCGCCGCTCCCGCGACCGGCCTCATGACATTCAGGCCGGTCCAAATCAATTATTGGACTAAGGAAAAAATAAATTCCACCGCCGTTTATTAATCCGGCCTTGTGGAACTGGAGGGCATCATATCGGCGGCCCCAGGGGCGGACATTTCAACTTATATCAAATCAACACCAAGCATGGGTCGGGTTTTTCGGTCGCATTTATCGTGTACGCCTGCGCCTATAATTAATGCCGCAACCCTTCAATTACAGAGGGTTCACGCATGGTTTTGACAGGCGGCGGGGCTGCGCGGCCCACCGCCAGGGAGCGCCTGAGGCAGATGCTGAGAACAACTCTGTTAAATCTTTATCAAAAACGAGTACATGAGCAGACCTGGGGTGAATGCGCCCATCGGGTCTACCAACAAGGCCCGAACGACCCTGTCCTGCTTAACCGGATCGGCCTGTTTGATACCTCTCGCAATACTGAGACGGGCGTCTCGGAAAAATCCCTCGCCCGCGCGCGCGCCGCGCTCGAATGGGATCCATCCGTGGCGGCGGAATCGGCCCGCGCCTATCGCGGCAAGGTATCGGATCACGAACGCCGCCAGTACGCACTTGCGCTGGCTCGCCTGGCACCCCGCCGGGCGCCAGACTGGCTGCGGCCCGCGGAACGCGAGCTGGCGCTGGCCGCCGCCCTGGCGGCGGGCGACCTCGACCGCGCCCGGTGGCTGGCCCTTCGTATGCAAATGTCCGCAAATATGAGGAATTCGCTTAATTTGCATGCAATGTTTGCTGCGCTGCACACTCGACAGGGAGATAATCGCCGCGCTCGCAAACATTTAATGCATGTGCTGACAGATCAGCGCATCGAGTTACCTCAGCGCGGCGCGCCCATGAAAATCGACGATTTTCTCGTGGCCGCTCCGGGCAATGCACCGATTTCGTGCCGGCCCGCCCCCCTGATCAGCGTCATTATTTGTGCTTATAATGCCGCGCCCCATATTCGCCTCGCCCTGCGCTCCGTGCTGCAGCAGAGTTACGGCAACGTCGAAATCATTGCGATTGATGACGGCTCGACCGATAACACATTCCTACATATGCAGGAAATGGCAGAGGAGAATCCGCGTATAAATACCGCCAGGATGGAAAACAGCGGTGTTTATGCAGCACGCAATATGGGTATGCGCCTGGCCAAAGGTGACCTTATTACCTTTCTGGACGCCGACGACATAATGCTGCCGCTGCGCCTCGAACAGCAGGCGGCTCGCCTGCTCGCCTCTGGGGCGGGTGCGGTCGTGAGCCGTCTGCTTCGCATCACCACGCAAGGCGTGCCGGTCGCGCCCCGCATTTATCCGCTGATCCGCCATAACCCCTCTTCGATCATGCTGCGCCGGTCCGCCGTGGCGGTCACGGGCGGCTTCGAAGAGGTCCGTTACGGGGCAGACGAGGAGTTCGAACACCGCATGCAGCTTTATATGGGCCGACATGGCGTCGTGCGCGACGCCACCGTGCAGACCATCGCCCTGCACCACGGTGATTCCCTGACCCAGCGCGGCGACACCGGCCTGCATTCCGATCAGGGCCGCCGCGCGCGGATCCGCTACCGCGAAGACTGGGTCCGCCGCCACGCACAGTTCGCCCAGCAGCGCGCCGCCAGCGCCGCGCGCTGACCCCTGCCCCACTCTTGAGAACGAATCCGACCATGGACAATCGCAACACCGCACGCGTGATGCCCCTGAGCGAGGCAGGTCGCAGCAACGCCTCCGCCGATCACGAACGGCTGCACGACCTGCTGCAGGAAGCGCAGAACGCGCACGCCCGGCTCGAGCAGGAACGCGCGGCGCGCGTGCAGGCCGAAAAGGATCTCGCCAGCGTCAAGGCGCTGCTGCGTGAGTCGAACCAGCAACTTGCCAAGCAACGCCGCACACTCACCTGGCAATTCGGCGAGGCCGTCACGCGCGCCAACTCGCTCGGCGCGTATGTAATGCTGCCGTATCAGCTCGCCCGGCTCTCGCGCGAGCACAAACGCGAGTTGCGCCAGACTCCGCAGGCACGCAAGGGCGCGGCCGCCCTGCCCGCCGAGACGGCCAATGCCATCAAGGAGGCGCTCGACTACGTCAAGCGCGTGCGCAGCCCCGAGGTCATCCTGTGGTGCGCGCGTCAGACCTGGCCTAACGACGTGCGCTCCAAGGTGTTGTGCGAAATCGCGCGTTGGGCTCGTACCAGTTATCCCGAGATCGCCGAGCAGATCGCCGAACAGCTCGCCACGCTGGACCCCGGTGCGCCTCACGCCCGCCAACTGGCCTACAGCCTCTACGACGCCGGCATCGTGACCGCGTCGGCGCGCCTGCTGCAGGCGGCGCTCGGTAGCGGCGTGCGGCTCAACGCCACGGAGCAACTCCGCAGCGACCGCATCCGTCAGTCGCAGCGCATTCTCGAATGGAACGACGACGACCTGCAGCCGGACGGCCAACGCTTCGATCTGCACGGCGACGGTCCGCTGGTCGTGCTGACCCAGCGTTCGATCCTGCACGGCCGCGGCGCCGGCGACAACGCCCTGCATCGTTACGCCACGAGCCTGAAGGCGCGATTCGGCGACGTGCTGGTGATCAGCCTGGCGCCGGTGGAATCCGACGACAACGATCCCAACCTCGCGCGCGCCGAACTGCAGCTCGATGGCATTGCCTACAAGGCTGCACCGCAACCGGCCCTCGACACGCAGCCAGCGGACGCACTCGCTGACCTGCTCTCCGAAGCCATCCTCGCGGCGACAGTGCGCCAGCGTCCCCGCGCCGTGCTGGCATGGGATGACGCGCATTGCGCGCTCGGGGCCCACGCCGCCGCGCGCAAGCTGCGCGTGCCCAGCGGCCTCGTGCTCAATGGCATGCGCTACTTTCAGAAGACGGCCGCCAACCACACGCTCTCGCAGCGTGCGCATGTGGACTTGCGCCTGTTGCGCCGTGCGCTGCGCCAGACCGACATGCTGGCGTTGGGCAGCACCGCGCTGCACGAACCGGTGCAGACGCTGATCGGCACCCCGCGCAACTGCACCATCGTCCCGCCGCTGCCTCTGCCGGCAGCCAATCTGCGCGGCCGCGACGACGGTCCGGCGGACATGCAGCTCTCGTCCACCTTACGCCAGCTCGAAGGCAAACGCGTGATCGCGCTCACCGAAGACGAACCGCCTGCCCTGATCGCTCGCGCCGTCGTCGATCTGTATGCCGAAATTTCGTTGCGGCAGACCGATGCCGTGCTGCTCGTGCTGTCCGGCGGCAAGACGGCCGCCGCGATGCGCAGCCATGCGGTGGCCATCGGCTTGCACGAAGACCAGGTGATCTTTGCGCCCGACCTCACCGATGCCGTATCGCGCGAGCTGCTGTTACGGCGTGTGGAGGTGGCCCTGTTCCCGTATCAGGCCACGCGCGCCGAAGCGGCCATCGTGCCCTCGCTCGCCAACCTGCTCGAATGCATGGCGCTGGGTATTTGCCCGGCGGTCGGCCCGAGCGCGGCCTACACGCATCTTGTCGATGCGGGCGACAACGGCCTGTGCATCGATATGGCGGCGCCTTCGCACGACACCGCCACGCAGATCATCGAGGTACTGCAGGCGCCCGACGCATTGACCGCGATGGGCAAGCGTGCGCGCGAAAGCGTGCCGCGCCGTGCGCCGTGGCAGGACTATGAAGAAGGATTGGCAGCGATGCTGCTGCAATCCGCGCAGCCCGAGCCGCGAGATCCGGCTCGGCGCGCTGAACCGCGCCTGCTGCATCTGAAGCGCGCGTCGTGAAGTTTTCGAGGAACGTAGCCGCCATGCGCGCAGATGCAACAGTGCCCTACGCCTGTGTTTGCGCCACCGACCGTTCGTGTGGCGTGACGGCCTAAACCCCGTTACGTAATCACACGGCCCGCAGCAGGACCGGCGCGCACGTTCCAGTATCTTTCCCTCCTTGTTGTACTAGACGGAGTATCGACCAGTGATTATCTCTACGATCGGTTCCTGCCGCGTTGCGGGCCCCATGACCAAAGTCCAGGCCCAGCGCAACTTCGTGCTGGATAACCGGCTGCTGTATGGCTACACGCACAACACCAAGGAAACGATCCAGGCGATCCGCTACATGCGCGGTGAACTGACGATTCCCGAGGCCGCCTGGAAATTCCTGTCCGACCAGCCTTACCGCGCGTCCAACCCGCTGCGTTCCCGCGATGACGTGCCCAAAGAAGACCGCCACGTGGTGGAGATCAGCTCCATCAAGGTGCTCGAATTCCGTGACGTGCAGTTGCAGCTCGTGCGCTTCAAGGAAGCGCTGTCGTTCTGCCCCGAGCTGCGCAAGATCTTCTTCGATCATCCCGGCGCCGACGACATCCCGGCGCGCCTGGCCGCGCTGCAAGCCACGCCCTCGTTCTCCCGCGTGCCGGCCAACGTTCAAGACGTGCTGCGCGAAACGGTGCTGCGTACGCAGACCGCCGCCGAGATCGAAGCCGACCTCAAGCAAGTCGTACAGATGCTGGGCCATCACTTCGTGCTGGTCACGCACTGCAATGCGATGAATGCGCAGAACCAGCTCATCGCCGATCGCGCCAAGATGGTCGAGCGTGTGTCGCGCGCCGCCTCGCGTGCGGGCATTACGCTGGTGGATCCGGGCGCGCTGCTCGCGGCCTACGGCCAGGAGCGCGGCATGCCCGACGATGGCCGTGATACCGCGCACTACACCCCGGCCTTCGCGCGTCTGGTGGGCAAAGAGATCGCCGACAAGCTGTTGGGCGTACAAGAGCTCGCGGCGCTGCCCGCGGGTGAAGAAGGCCTGAACTGGAAACAGTGCATCGAGCGCGCCAAGGAAACCGCCCAGGCGCAGGAATGGGATCGCGCGCTGCTGTACGCCAATCGCGCCATCGACCTGAAGTCCACCATCTCGGCGGCCTATGTGCTGCGCGCCCGTGCCGTGACCGCGCTCGACCAGACCGACGACGTGCTCGACGCATGGAGCGCCGCGCTCGCCATCGAGGCCAATTGCAACGGCTACATCCTGCGTCAGGCGGCCGAAGCCGCGCTCTCGCTGCAGGACGTGCCGCGGGCGCTCGAATGGGCCAGCGCCTCGCTCGAGAAAGAGGCCGACGAAAAGACCGCGCTGCTCCTGGGCCGCATTCACGCCCGCCTCGGCCAGAACAAGGAGGCCGAACGTGCCTTCCTGATCTGCGCCAAGCAGACACCGGATCGCGCCCTGCGCCACGCCGTGCGCGGCTCGACGGCGCTGGAAGAGGCGGCCAGCATGATCAATGCACTGGCCGCGACGAATGCCGTGGATACGGGCTCGCTCGAAACCGCCCGCGAACTCGTGCTCAAGCGTGCCTCGCGGGAGGTGCGCCACACCGGCCGCGCCGGCGCCGCCCTGCCCACCCCGGGTGCGTTCTACGCGCTGCTCACGCTGGCAGGCGATCGCCTGGTCGAATTCAACGACGAGATCAACCAGGCCTACCGCCGCCTGCTCAAGGCGTTCGAAACCGTGGCCGACTACCAGCAGAGCGAGCAGGCGATCGCCCTGCTCGGCCAACTGGCGGGTATCAAGGCCGTGGATCCGCGCTATGTGCAGCGTGCCGCCAAGGGACTGCAGACCGCGGGGCATCGCGCCGCGGCGATCCAGTGCTGGCAGCGTCTGGCCAACAGCGATCTGCCCGCGGAACAAGAGACCGTGCTGCTGGCAGCAGGCCGCCTGAGCCAGCTCGAGGCCCACACGCAAGCCGCCGACGTCTACCGCCGACTGGCGCAAAGCGGCGCCGTGCCGGCCAGCCAAGCCAACGATCTGATCGACCGCAACCTGCGCGCCCTGGCGCGTGCGGTGCGCAAGCACCTCACCGAAGGCAATCTGCGCGACGCGGAGCAGGAGCTCGAAGCCATCAAGCGCATCGACGCCGAGTATCCTGGCCTCTCTTCGCTGCAGCGTTCGCTCAACGACGCGCACCGCCGCGAGTTCCAGAGCCAGCGCGAGCAGACGGCTGCCAACCCGGCCGATCTGGCTGAGAGCGCACGCCGCGTGATCGAGTCCAGCCCGCTGGACCGCGATGCCAACATCGAGCTCGTGATGCAGAATCTGCGCAACGGCAATCTCACCGAAAGCCGCCGCATTCTGAACCGCTTCCTCGAAGGCGCACCCGCCTGACGCCATCGCGCGAGAGGTGGGCGCGCCCACCCTCTCGCGGCACGGTGCGCAGCCAAAAAAAAATCGCCCCACCTCGGTGGGGCGATTGTCTTGGAGCAGCGACGGCACCCGCGGGGCACCGGCCTCGCCCCCGCGATCACTGCAGCAGGCTGCGCAGCATCCACGCGTTCTTTTCGTGCACGTCCAGGCGCTGGGTGAGCAGGTCGGCCGTCGGCTGATCGTTGGCGGCATCGGCCTTCTCGAACGCGGCACGGGCCGTCTTGGCCACGGCTTCGTTGCCCTTGACCAGCAGACGCACCATCTCGAGCGCTTCGGGCACCGTCTCGGGCTCGGAGATCGAGGTCAGCTTGCCGAACTCACGGTACGTGCCCGGGGCGTAGTGACCCAGTGCGCGGATACGCTCGGCGATGGCGTCGAGGGCGCCCCACTCTTCGGTGTACTGCGTCATGAACATGTTGTGCAGCGTGTTGAAGAGCGGACCCGTGACGTTCCAGTGGAAGTTGTGCGTCATCAGGTAGAGCGAGTACGAGTCGGCCAGCAGCTTGGCGAGCTCACCGGCGACCGCCGCGCGGTCTTTGTCGGAAATGCCGATGTTGATGCTCAGGGCGCCCGAAGTGGCGGTCGATTTCTTGGACGATTTGGACATGTCTTGCTCCTTCTGAGGGATACATGATCAAGAATACACCGCGCATCACGCCATATCGTGGTGCACGGCAAAGCAGGGCCGGCTCGCCTTGCGCGGTATCAAACGCCACGCAGCGCGGGCCGGCACGAGAAATCACGCGGCCGCGCTTTGCTGCGAGGCAGCCTCTTCGCTCAGCATCTGCACGTTGGGCAGGTCGCAGGCGTAGACGGCCTGCGCCAGCGCCTCGATCGCGGCCAGGCGCGGAAAGCTGCGGCGCCAGGCCAGCACCACGCGCCGTTCCGGCGGCATGCCGGTAAACGGGATGTAGCGCAGCAGGCTCTTGCTCGCCGGATGCTCGGGCACCGCGGTGACCGGCAGCACGGTCACGCCGATGCCGGCCGCCACCATGTGGCGGATGGTCTCGAGCGACGACCCTTCGAAGGTGCGCTGGATGCCATCGCTGGACGCCGAGAAACGCGAGAGCTCCGGACAGACCTCGAGCACCTGGTCACGGAAGCAGTGGCCGCTGCCCAGCAGCAGCATGGTCTGCTGCTTGAGATCCTGCGCGTCGATCGATTCGCGGTCGGCCCAGGGATGCTCGTGGGGCACGGCCACGACGAACGGCTCGTCGTACAGCGGCTGCATGACCAGGCCGGCCTCGGGCAGCGGCAACGCCATGATGGCGCAATCGATCTCGCCCTGGCGCAGCAGCTCGACGAGCCGGACGGTGAAATTCTCCTGGAGCAGCAGCGGCATCTGCGGCGTACGCTCGATCTGCAGCGGCACCAGGCGCGGCAGCAGATACGGGCCGATCGTATGGATCACGCCGACGCGCAGCGGCCCCGCGAGCGGATCATGCCCCTGCCGCGCAATCTCCTTGATGCTGGCGCTCTCTTCGAGCACCTTCTGAGCCTGAGCCACGATGCGCTGGCCGATCGGCGTGACGCCGACCTCCGCCCCGCCGCGCTCGAAGAGCGTGACGCCGAGCTCGTCTTCGAGCTTGCGGATCGCCACGGAGAGCGTGGGCTGGCTCACGAAACAGGCTTCGGCGGCGCGGCCGAAATGGCGCTCGCGCGCCACGGCCACGATGTACTTGAGTTCGGTCAGGGTCATGCGACCTGCTCCTCGAATTCGGCGCGCGCGAGGGCGCGCACCTGATTTTGCCCGAAAGATGATGTCATGTACGCAGGAAATCCTCGCGGCCGCGCATCCAGCGCGCCAGATGCGCCGCCACGGCCTCGGGCTCGGCCCGGCGCAACCATACCGCCGTGTCGCGCGCCTGCTCGGCCAATGCCACGTCGCGCTCCAGATCGGCAAAGCGCAACAGCGCCATGCCCGACTGGCGCGTGCCGAGGAACTCGCCTGGTCCGCGCTGCTCCAGATCGCGGCGTGCGATCTCGAAGCCGTCGCCGGTCTCGAACATCGCCCGCAGGCGTTCGCGCGCGACCTGCGACAGCGGCGTCTGGTAGAGCAGCACACAGACCGACTCGGCCTCGCCCCGCCCCACCCGGCCGCGCAACTGATGCAGTTGCGCCAGACCGAAGCGTTCGGCGTGCTCGATCACCATCAGCGAGGCGTTGGGCACATCCACGCCGACCTCGATCACCGTCGTGGCCACCAGCAGATCGATCTCGCCCGCGCGGAACGCCTGCATCACCGCGGCCTTTTCGGCCTGCGGCAGTTTGCCGTGCACCAGGCCCACGCGCAGGTCGGGCAGCTCTTCCTGCATGGTCTGATAGGTATCGACGGCCGTCTGCAATTGCAAGGCCTCGCTCTCTTCCACCAGCGGACAGACCCAGTACGCCTGGCGCCCCTGGCGCGCGGCCTGCCCGATGCGCGCCAGCACCTCTTCACGGCGGGCATCGGACAGCAGTTTGGTCAGCACGGGCTTGCGGCCCGGCGGCAGCTCGTCGATCACCGACACATCGAGGTCGGCGAAAAAGGTCATGGCGAGCGTGCGCGGAATGGGCGTGGCGCTCATGTTGAGCTGGTGCGGCACGATGAGGCCGGCATCGCCCTCGCCTTCGCCCTTGCGGGTGAGCGCCAGACGCTGCCCCACGCCGAAACGATGCTGTTCGTCGACGATGGACAGCCCCAACCGGTGAAAACTCACGTGGTCCTGGATCAGCGCCTGCGTACCCACCACGAGTTGCACCGAGCCGTCCGCCGCGGCCGCCGCGCCTTCGCGGCGCAGCTTGGGCGTGAGGCTGCCGCTCATCCAGGCGAGCTTCACACCCAGGGGCTCGAGCCATGCACAGAGCTTGCGGTAGTGCTGTTCGGCGAGGATCTCGGTGGGCGCCATGAGCGCCACCTGAAAGCCGCGCGAGATCGCCTGCGCCGCGGCCAGCGCAGCCACCACCGTCTTGCCGCTGCCCACGTCGCCCTGCAGCAGACGGTGCATCGGAAACGGCTGCGCCATGTCGGCCGCGATCTCGCCCACCACGCGCTGCTGCGCGCCGGTGAGCTTGAAGGGCAAGGTCTGATGCAGACGCGCGGTCAACCCCTCGCCCGGCGCTTCGGCGGGCATGGGATGCGCGCGCTTTTCACGGCGCGCTGCCCGCGCGGCCGCCAGCGACAATTGTTGCGCGAGCAACTCATCGAACTTGATCCGGCGCCAGGCCGGGTGCGCGCGCTCCATCAGATCATCTTCGGCGATGCCGGGCGGCGGCGCGTGCAGCAGCCGCACCGCGGGCTCGAAGGCCATCAGATCGAGCTTGCGCAACAGCGCGGCCGGCAGCGTGTCGCTCAGGTCCGCGCTGGCGAGCGCCTCGCGCACCGCCTTGCGCAGCGTGGGCTGCGGCAGGCCGTCGGTGCTGGGATATACCGGCGTCAAGGCGTCCGGCAGCGACGTGTCGGCCTGGCTCATGCGCGGATGGACCATCTCGCGGCCGAACAGCCCGCCCCGGATCTCGCCGCGCGCCCGAAGGCGCCGGCCCGATGTGAGCTGCTTTTGTTGACTGGGATAGAAATTGAGCCAGCGCAGTTGCAGTTCGCCGGTGTCATCGAAGATCACGGCCTTGAGCTGCTTGCGCGGGCGATATTGCACTTCAGTGCCGCGAATTTCGCCTTCCACCTGGGCGGAGAGGCCCGGACGCACCGAGCCGATCGGCACCACGCTCGTTTCGTCTTCGTAGCGCAGCGGCAGATGCAGCACGAAATCGTCGGGCGTGAGCAGGCCGAGATTGCGCAGCTTGCGCTCGACATCGGTGAGCTTGCGCGCGGGCTGCGCCGCCGGCGCGGCGCCGGACTCACCCGCGCCGCCTGCGGCCGCGCGAGATTTGGCAGCGCCCCGCTTGCCGCGGGAAGCTGCCTCGGCGGACGGCGGTGCGCCAGCCAAAGCCGCATCGGGCGCGGCGGATGGCGGCGCGCCCTCGGGCATGGGCGCCGGCGTGGCGCCTGCGGTTCTGCGGGACTTGAGGGTCGCCGGCATGGGAGCTGCTGGACCGTATGACGTGCGGCGCGAGCGCGCGGCTTACAGGACCAGGATCGCCTCGACCTCGAACTGCGCACCCTTGGGCAGGCTGGCCACGCCGATCGTGGAGCGTGCCGGGAACGGTTGCGGGATCAATTCGGCCATGATCGCGTTGGCGGCGGTGAACTTGCTCAGATCGGTGAGAAACAGCGTGAGCTTGACGATGTTTTCGAGCGTACCGCCCGCTTCCTTGACCACCGCTTCCATGTTGGCGAAGGCCTGGCGCACTTGCGCGTCGAAGTTCTCGGAGACCAGGTCACCGGTACCGGGCTCCAGACCGATCTGGCCCGACAGATACACCGTCTTGGTTCCGGTGGTGGCCACGGCTTGCGAGTAGGGGCCGACGGCGGCGGGTGCGGCGTCGGTGTGGATGATCTGCTTGCTCATGGGACACTCCTGCGTGGGCAAAAAGGATGACTATCGAAGTTTAAACAGCAATAGACGTTTGCGAAAGCCCCGCATCGAGGCCTCGAACCGTCCATTATGACCACATGACATGCACGGCGCGTGTCACCGGCCGTCCGCATCGGCGTCCTGTGACATCGGATGGGTGATGAGCAGGTCGTGCAAACCTTGCGCCGCCACCGACAACGAGCGCCCTTTGCGGCGCACGAGATACAGGGGTCGGGTGAGCGCGCGCCCCGCCAGCGGCCGGATCACCAACCCTGGCCGCTGAAAGTGAAACAGCGTCATCGCCGGCACCAGGCTCACGCCCACCCCCGCGTGCACCAGGCCCGTCACCGTGGCCAGATGCTCCACTTCGAGCAAGGGCGGCGGCGCCGTTTCACCCAGCGCCTGGTCCAGGTGCTTGCGCACGCTGCTGTTGCGAGCGAGCGCGATCCAGGGCCAGCGCAACACGTCGCGCAGGCGCACCGCGCTTTGTTCGGCCAGGGGATGGTCGGCGCGGCACACCAGATGAAAGCGGTCGGCGTGCAGGAAGGCACTCTCCAGGCCCGACATGTCGGCGCGCCGCGAGGCCACCGCGAAGTCCACCTCGCCCTGGCTCACCATATCGAGACAGGGGTCGAGCAGCGCGTCGCGCAGCTGCAGCTCGATACCGGGATACTCGGCATGAAAGCGCGCCAGCAGGGGTGGCAGCCAGCCCGCGGCGAGCGAGGGCAAGGCGGCCACCGCCACGCGCCCGCGCCGGCGCGCCGCGTGATCGCGCAGGTCCTCCATCGCCAGTTCCATGTCGGCGAGCAGGCGGCGCGCCGAGACCTCGAGCACGCGCGCCTCGGCCGTGAGCTCGACGCGCCGCGTGTTGCGATCGAACAGCCGCACGCCGGCCGCCTCTTCGAGCGTGCGAATGAGCGCCGAGAAGGCCGGCTGGGTGAGATGGCAGCGCTGGGCGGCGCGGGTGAAATGGCGTTCTTCGACGAGCGCGACGAAGGCGCGCAGCTGCCGGGCGGAGAGATTCATCGTCGGGCCATTCATAGATGATTTGGATTAATCCATCTTATCTTTCTATTTTACGCATGATGTGCCCCTGCCTATAGTGCAAACAGAAAGGCGCGCCACGACGCGCGCCGCCACCGCAACACTGGAAGAGACACGCTTCATGCCCGACTCCATCTGCTTGGTCGGCTGCGCCACCGGCTTCTCGGGAGATCGCACCGACGGCGCCCCCGCTGTCGTGCGCACCCTGATCGCCCGAGGCGGCGGCACCCTGATCTTCGAAACCCTGGCCGAGCGCACGCTCGCGCTCGCCCAACTGGCGCGCGGGCAGAACCCCGAAGCCGGCTACGAACCTCTGCTCGATGAACTGATCGCGCCCGTGCTGGCCGACTGCCTGCGGCACGGCATCCGCATCGTGAGCAACTTCGGCGCGGCCAACCCGCCCGCCGCGGCCCGCCGCATTGCCGAACTGGCCCGTCAGCAAGGCCTTGCGGTGCCACGTATTGCCGTCATCCATGGCGACCAGCTCGACAGCCCGGACCAGCGGGCCCTGCTGCGCGAACGCCTGGGCCCGCGCCTGGACGAGGTCGAGGTTGTCAGCGCCAATGCCTACCTCGGCGCCGCCGAGATCGCGCAGGCCCTGCGCGCGGGCGCCCAGATCGTGGTGGCCGGCCGGGTCGCCGACCCCTCGCTGACGCTGGGCCCCGCCCTGGCGCACTACGACTGGCCCGCCGACGCGTGGCCCGAACTCGGCCGCGCCACCATGGCCGGCCATATGCTCGAGTGCGGCACGCAGGTCACCGGCGGCTACTTCGCCGTCCCGGGCCTGAAAGACGTACCCGACCTGCACGACGCGGGCTTCCCGATCGCGGAAATCCATGCCGACGGCAGCTTCGTGATCGGCAAGGCCGATGCCACGGGCGGCCGCCTCGATGCGCTCACGCTCAAAGAACAACTGCTTTACGAAGTCCACGACCCCGCGCGCTACCTCACACCCGACGTGACCGCCGACCTGAGCGGCGCACGCGTCGAGACCCTGGGCCCCGAGCGCATCGCCGTGCATGGCATCACCGGCCACGCCCGGCCCGCCGAACTCAAGGTCAACGTCTGCTATCACGGTGGCTGGCTGGCCGAAGCCGAAATCTCGTACGCCGGCGTGCAGGCCGAAGCCCGCGCCCGCCTCGCCGCCGACATGGTGGGCCGCCGCATCGGCGCCGCCCTGCCCCTACGCTTCGACCTGATCGGCGCCCTCAGCATTCTGGGCGACGATGCCGGACGCGGCCTGGCCCAGGAGCCCGACCGGCAGCGCCGCGACGTGCGCCTGCGCGTGGCGGGCGAGCATGCCGACCGTCGTGTCGCCGAACGCGTGCTGCGCGAAGTGACCGCGCTCTATACCTGCGGCCCGGCCGGCGGTAGCGGCGTGCGCACCAGCCTGCGTCCGCGCCTGAACATGATGTCGTGCACTATTCCACGCGAAGCCGTGTTGTCGGGCTGGCGTTGGCTGGAGGACTCCCATGACTGACCGCACCCTCACCGTGCCTCTTTATCGCCTGGCGCACAGCCGCACGGGGGACAAGGGCAATACCTCCAACATCAGCCTGATCGCGTGGGACGCCGCCTGCTATGCCGTGATCCGCACCGAGGTCACCGAGGCACGCGTGGCGCAATGGTTCGCCAATCGCGAACCGGCTCGCGTGACGCGCTACGACCTGCCCGGCCTGGAAGCGATGAACTTCGTGCTCGAAGGCGTGCTCGATGGCGGTGTGAACGACGCCCTAAATCTCGATGCCCACGGCAAAAGCCTGTCTTTCCACCTGCTGGATATGCCGGTTTCCGTGTCCGCCGACCTGGCGGCACGGTTGCCCGACATCCCGGCCCTGCCCCCCGACCCGCCGGCATCTGCCTGACGGTCATCACGTCCTATAACAACACACAGGAGACACCAACCCATGCGACACCTTTTGCTCGGCAAGCTCACCACCCTGGCACTGGCCTGCAGCGCCGGCTTCGCCGCCCCCGCGCTCGCGGCCGACGCGTTCCCGTCCAAGCCGGTCACGCTGGTCGTGCCCTTCGCGCCCGGCAGCGCTACCGATCAGATCGGCCGCGCCATCGCCCAGGGCATCACCGAACAGACCGGCACGCCGGTCGTCATCGAAAACAAGCCCGGCGCCAGCGCCATGATCGGCGCGCAATACGTCTCGCGTGCCCAACCCGACGGCTACACGGTACTGATCACGACCAACACCACGCACGCGGCCAACGAGCACCTCTATAAATCGCTCTCGTACGATCCCGTGAAGGACTACTCGCCGATCACGCTGCTCGGCAAGGGCGGCCAGATCATGGTGGTGAATCCGAATTCCAAGGCCACCACGGTGGAGCAATTCCTGGAGCAGGCACGCGCCAACCCGGGCAAGCTGAGCTTCGGCAGCGGCAGCTCGAGCAGCCGCATCGCGGGCGAACTGCTGCAGCAGATGGCCGGTGTGCAACTGCTGCACGTACCGTACAAGAGCAATCCGCTGGCGGTCACCGACCTGCTGGGCGGCCAGATCGACATGATGATCACCGATACCGCAACCGGTCTGCCGCAGGTCAAGAGCGGCAAGCTGCGCGCCCTGGGCGTCACCGGCACCAAGCGTAGCCCGCTGGCACCCGACGTGCCCACCATCGCCGAGGCCGGCGTGCCGGGTTACGAGATGGGTTATTGGTTCGCCGCCTACGCGCCGGCCGGTACGCCCGCGCCGGTGGTCAAGCGCCTGCACGAGCTGATGGTCAAGGCCACCGAAAGCAACGCGGCCAAGCAGTTCTACGCCTCGACCGGTACCGACGTCGCCACATCCACCCCCGAAGAACTCGCCAAGTTCCAGAAAGAGGAATCGGGCAAGTGGGGCGGCATCATCAAGAAGGCTGGCATCCAGCCCGAGTAAACGCCGTCAGAAGAGGCGCTGCGCCACCGCTCGCGCGGCCATGGCGCAGCCCGCCCGGCGGCCGCTCGACCACCGCCCGCCGGCAATGCACGTCGGCCACCCGGACGGCAGCCGCAAAAAAAAGCGACCTGTGAGAACAGGTCGCTTTTTCGTGGCGCGCGGGGCCGATTACTTCTCGACGAAGGCGCGCTCGAACACGTAGTCACCGGGCTCGCCCACGCCGGGCGAGACTTCGAAGCCACGCTTGTCGAGCATGTCACGGATGTCGGCCAGCATGTGCGGGCTGCCGCAGATCATGGCGCGATCGACAGCAGGGTCGAGCGGCGGCAGGCCGATATCCTCGAACAGCTTGCCGTTTTCGACCAGATCGGTGATCCGACCCTGGTTGCGGAACGGCTCGCGCGTGACGGTGGGGTAATAGATCAGCTTGTCGCGCACGACATCGCCGAAGAATTCGTTTTGCGGCAGCTCGCGCTCGATGAAATCGGCGTAGGCCAGCTCGCTCACCCAGCGCACGCCGTGCAGCAGCACGACCTTCTCGTAGCGATCATAGATCTCCGGATCCTTGATGATGCTCATGAAGGGCGCGAGGCCGGTGCCGGTGCCGAAGAGGTACAGATTCTTGCCGGGACGCAGATCGTCGGCCACCAGGGTACCGACGGGCTTGCGGCTCACCAGGATCGTGTCGCCCTCTTTCAGGTGCTGCAGACGCGAGGTAAGCGGACCGTCCTGGACCTTGATGCTGAAGAATTCGAGGTTTTCTTCGTAGTTGGCGCTGGCGATGCTGTAGGCACGCATCAGCGGCTTGCCTTCGACTTCCAGGCCGATCATGACGAAGTGACCGTTGTGAAAGCGCAGCGCGGCGTCGCGCGTGCAGGTGAAGGAAAAGAGAGTGTCGTTCCAGTGGCGCACGCTGAGCACGCGCTCGGTGTTGAAAGCTGCCATGTCGTATTCGAGGGGTTGCGGCGCGAGGGCCGGAGGGGGTTCGGCGTTGCCGATGCCGCCCGGCCCGCAGGCCTAGGGTTATCCCGATTCTACTCGATCTATCTAAGAATTGCTCTCATTAATCAGTAATACCCTTATAGCGTTTGCGCTGGGTCAAGCCCGGAAAACATGCGTGAAAGTTGGCTACCCGGTGGGCCAGGCCGGGCAGCCGGAAGGTGACTATCCGACCCTCGTCGTGCCACGCCTGCACTCGGCCAAGAGCCGCCCGGCAGGCCGATTCACCTGTCAGGAAGTTGAATGAAATCAGCGTTTTCTGGTATTGTCCGGCTCTCAGTTGATAATCATTTTCGTTAGCGCGAAGCGCGCTGGCGAGCACAGGAGAGACTCACATGTCGACCAAGCGATCCTCGTCCCTTTCGCTGCGTCCCTTGATGGCAGCACTGGCCCTCGCCGGCGCCACCATCGGTATCGCGCAGACGGCCCACGCTGCCGAGGAAGTGAGCCTCTACACCACTCGTGAACCCAAGCTGATCCAGCCGCTGCTGGACGCCTTTACGAAGGACACCGGCATCAAGGTCAACACCGTGTTCGTGAAAGACGGCCTGCTCGAGCGCGTCAAGGCCGAAGGCGCCAAGTCGCCCGCCGACGTGCTCATGACCGTGGACATCGGCAACCTGATCGACCTGGTCGACGGTGGCGTGACCCAGGCGGTCAAGTCGGACACGCTGAACTCGGTGATCCCCGCCAATCTGCGCGGCGCCGACGGCAAGTGGTACGCCCTGTCGCTGCGTGACCGCGTCCTGTACGTCGAAAAAGACCTGAAGCTCGAGAAGTTCAACTACGAAGAGCTGGCCGATCCCAAGTGGAAGGGCAAGGTCTGCATCCGCTCGGGCCAGCACCCCTACAACACCGCCATGATCGCCGCGATGATCGCGCACGACGGCGCCGAAGCCACCGAGAAGTGGCTGCGCGGCGTGAAGGCCAACCTGGCCCGCAAGGCCGCTGGTGGCGATCGTGACGTGGCCCGCGACATCCTCGGCGGCATCTGCGACATCGGTCTGGCCAACGCCTACTACGTCGGTCACATGAAGAACGCCGAGCCGGGCACCGACGCACGCAAGTGGGGCGATGCCATCAAGGTGATCCGCCCGACCTTCGCCAATGACAAGAGCCAGGGCACCCACGTCAACGTGAGTGGCGCCGCCGTGGCCGCCCACGCCCCGCACAAGGCCAACGCCGTCAAGCTGCTCGAATACCTCGTGTCCGAGCCGGCCCAGACCCTGTATGCCCAGGCCAACTACGAGTACCCCGTGCGCCAGGGCGTGAAGCTCGACGCCGTGGTGCAAAGCTTCGGCCCGCTGAAGGTCGACCAACTGCCGGTCGCCGAGATCGCCAAGCACCGCAAGCAGGCCAGCGAGCTGGTCGACAAGGTGGGATTCGACAACTGATCCCGGTGACGCGCCCCGCCCTGCGCGAGGCGCGTCATGCACTGCAGATCGGCAAAGCGGCCTCGTGCCGCTTTTGTGCTTTCCCTACCTGAAGAAGCATGCATATCGAATCGACCGCGAGGACGCCCGCTCCCGTCCGCTGGTGGCCGCGCCGTTCCGAGCGGGGCGCGGGCTGGCTCATCGGCGCCCTGCTGATCGCGCTGGCCGTCGCCGCCCCCATCGCCGCCCTCGTGTGGTGGGCGGCCGACGCCGACCTCGCCCACTGGCAACACCTCGCGCAGTACGTGCTGCCGCAGGCGCTCGCCAATACCGCGATGCTGCTGGCCGGCGTGGGTGTGCTGGTCACGCTGCTGGGCACGGGCGCCGCCTGGCTGGTCACGGCCTATGAGTTTCCCACCCGCCGGATGCTGACGTGGGCCCTTTTGCTGCCGTTGGCGGTCCCCACCTACATCATCGCGTTCGCCTACCTCGATCTGCTGCATCCGATCGGCCCGATCCAGGGCGCGATCCGCACCTTGCTGGGCTACGACAGCCCGCGCCAATTCCGCCTGCCCGACCTGCGCTCGATCTGGGGCGCCATCTTCGTGCTGGGCTTCGTGCTCTACCCCTACGTGTACCTGAGCACGCGCGTGATGTTTATGACGCAGGCCGCCAGCCTGCTCGAGGCGGCACGCAGCCTGGGGGCCGGCCGCGTCGGCGTGTTCGTGCGCGTGGCGCTGCCGCTCGCGCGCCCGGCCATTGCCGTGGGCGTGAGCCTGGCCTTGCTCGAAACCCTCAATGACATCGGCGCATCCGAATTCCTGGGCGTACAGACCCTCACGGTGTCGGTCTACACCACCTGGGTCACGCGCTCCGATCTCGCGGGCGCGGCCCAGATCGCGCTCACCATGCTGCTGTTCGTGGTCGCACTGATCCTGCTCGAGCGCCAGGGCCGTAAGCGCCAGCGCTACGCCAATACGCAACGCATGCGCCCGATGCAGCCACGCCGCCTGCATGGCATCCACGCCCTGTTCGCCATCGTGCTGGGCTGGATTCCGGTGGTGCTGGGCTTCGTGGCGCCGGCCGCCTATCTGGTCTGGGAAACCTACAAGCGCCTGCATCTGGTGGGCGGGGTCTCGGGCCAGTTGCTCACCGGCCTGCAGAACACCCTGATCATCGCCACGGCCGCCACCGTGATCACCCTGGTTTGCGGCCTGATCGTGGCCTGGGCCGGCCGCACGCTGCGCGAGAGCGCGCGCTTCAATCCGGGCCGCATGTGCGCCCGCGTCGCCAGCCTGGGTTATGCGGTGCCGGGCACGGTGCTCGCCATCGGCCTGCTCACCCCGTTCACCTGGATCGACCGCGCCGCCGGCGGCCTGTTCGGATTCGAAGGCATGCTGCTGATGGGCAGCATGGGTGCGCTGGTCTGCGCCTATACGATCCGCTTTCTGGCGATCTCCACGGGCGGCATCGAGGCCGGCCTGGCACGCATTCCGGCCTCGCTCGAGCAGGCCTCGCGCCTGCTGGGCGAGACGCCGGCGGGTACGCTGCGCCGCGTGCACCTGCCGCTCCTGCGCCCCGCATTGGCCGCGGCCGCCCTGCTGGTGTTCGTGGACACCATGAAAGAACTGCCCGCCACCCTGTTATTGCGGCCGATGAACTTCGACACGCTGGCCACCTGGCTCTATGCCGAAGCCGCGCGCGGCACCTACGAAGAAGGCGCGGTCGCCGCGCTGGCCATCGTGCTGGCCGGGCTACTGCCCGTGATCCTGCTGGCGCGCACGAACCTGAAGATGGGACATTAAGATGTCGTCCGACCTGCTAGAAATTTCGAACATCGCACTGGGCTACGACACGCCCGCCGGCCTGAAGACCATCGTGCGCGACCTGAGCCTGGGCCTGCCCGCCGGCCACATCGGTTGCCTGCTTGGCGAGTCCGGCTGCGGCAAGACCACCGTGCTGCGCAGCATCGCCGGCTTCGAGCCGGTGCGCGCCGGCCATATCTCGCTGGGCGGGCGCGTGCTGTCCTCGGCCACCGAGCAAGTGGCCCCCGAGCGCCGCAACGTCGGCATGATGTTCCAGGACTACGCACTGTTTCCGCATCTGAGCGTGAGCGAGAACGTGGCCTTCGGCCTGCGCAAGCTGGAGCGCGCCGCGCGCACCGCGCGCGTCAACGAAATGCTCGAGCTGGTGGGTCTGGGCCATGTCGCGGACAGCTATCCGCACGAGATCTCGGGTGGCCAGCAACAGCGGGTCGCCCTGGCGCGCGCCCTGGCGCCCTCGCCCGAACTGCTGCTGCTCGACGAGCCCTTCTCGAATCTCGACGTGGACACGCGCGAACGCCTCGCCTTCGAGGTGCGCGACATTCTCAAGACGACCGGGCATACGGCGATCCTGGTCACCCACAACCAGGCCGAAGCGTTCGCCATCGCCGACCGCATCGGCATCATGGCCAAGGGCGAGATCGCGCAGTGGGACACGCCCTACAACCTGCGCCACCAGCCCGCCAGCGATTTCGTGCGCGACTTCATCCGCCGCGAAGCCCTCGCCGAACAACGCGAACAAGCGTACGCGCGGGGCCGCTGAGGTGCGGCCGGTGAGGTGGGGCCGCTGACGCCCAACCAGCGAGATGCCGCCGTTGAAATGCGGTCGGACGGCCGGGCGGCACAGACCGTCCCCCCGACACCATCCCGCGCGGCAGCGGGCAACACAAAGGGCACGCAACAGCGTGCCCTTTGCTCATTCATCACAACTCAAACGCGCGGCGGCGGCAGCGGGATGAACTCGCTTTCGTCGCCCGGCACCACCTGATTGAAGCGATCACGCGACCAATCGTCCTTGGCCTGCTCGATGCGGTCCTTGCTGCTCGAGACGAAGTTCCACCAGATAAAGCGCGGACCATCGAGCGGCTCGCCGCCCAGCACCGCGAAGCGCGCTTCGGTCAGCGCCTTCACGGTCACCGGACAGCCCGGCTTGAACACCACCAGACGGCCCGGCTCGAACACCAGCCCATCGACCTCGATCGTGCCTTGCACCAGGTAGGCGGCGCGCTCTTCGTACTCGGCGTCCAGCTGCACTTGCGAGCCGGCGCGCATCTGCACGTCACCGTAAAAAAGCGGCGACAGCGTCTTCACCGAAGAGGTCTTGCCGAACAACGTACCGGCCACCACCTGCGTGCGCACGCCCTCGCCTTCCACGATCGGCTGCGCATCCAGGCCGTAGTGCGTGAAGCCCGGATCGGTCTCTTCGTGCTGGCGCGGCAGCGCGACCCACGTCTGCAGGCCGTAGAGCCGCTGCGGGCCCTTGCGCGCCTCTTCCGACGAACGCTCGGAGTGCACGATGCCGCGACCGGCGGTCATCCAGTTCACCTCTCCCGGCGAGATCAGCTGCGTGTGGCCCGCGCTGTCGCGGTGCATGATGCCGCCCTCGTAGAGGTAGGTGACGGTTTCCAGGCCGATGTGCGGGTGCGGCCGCACGTCCATCCCGGTATTGGCCGGGAACAGCGCCGGGCCCATTTCATCGAGAAACACGAATGCGCCCACCGAACGGCGCTGCGCCGACGGCAACGCGCGCTTCACCTCGAAATCGCCCAGATCGCTGGTACGGGGCACGACGACCGTATCGACGGCGCTGGAGGGTTCGGAATGAGACAGATCGGACATGAGGCACCTGAGTCGAAGGTAAGAATGGGATGGGCAAGGCGCCCGGACAAGCAAAGCGGAGGCGGCCAGTAGGCCGGCGCGGGACTCGGCGCGGCGCGCCCGACCTATGGCCGGCACGCGCCGCGCATCCCACTTTACGGCAAGTCGAACACCAGCACTTCGGCGGCGTCGCCGTGCTCGATGCGCACGCTGGCTTCGCCATCGAGCGCCACGGCGTCACCGGCTTGCAGCACCTGACCATTGACGGTCACGTTACCGCGGGCCAGGTGCACCCAGGCCTTGCGGCCCGCCGCCAGCGGCAGTTCGGCGGTTTCCGCGCCGTCGAACAGGCCGGCGTACAGACGCGCGTCCTGGTGAATGCGCATCGAGCCGTCGGCGCCGTCCGGCGAAATCACCTGGACCAGCTTGCCGCGCTTGTCATCGGCCGAGTACGACTTTTGATCGTATTCGGGTTCGATGCCCGTCACGTCCGGCTGGATCCAGATCTGCAGCATGTGCGTGCCAGCGTCGGGCTGCGGGTTGAACTCCGAGTGCAGCACGCCGCGGCCGGCGCTCATGCGCTGCACATCACCCGGACGCACGGTCGAACCGGTGCCCATGCTGTCCTTGTGCGCCACCGCGCCGTCCAGCACATAGGTGATGATTTCCATGTCGCGGTGACCGTGCGTGCCGAAGCCGCGGCCGGCCGCGATGCGGTCGTCATTGATCACGCGAAGCGGGCCAAAACCCATGTGCTCGGGATCGTAGTAGTTGGCGAAAGAAAACGTGTGCCAAGAATCCAGCCAGCCATGGTTGGCGTGTCCTCGATCGGCAGCGGGGCGAAGGGTGATCATGGTGTACTCCTGGTTTCGATTTGGTGAACGATCTAATCTCGGACGCCGTTACGGCCTATTCCGTCTGGCGCTCCGGTGTCGTTCACCGGATGAATCACATTCTGCGCGTCCGCCCCGACCTTGAGGTGGCATGGTTTTGATGAGATCATTCAAATTAATTGAATGATCCAGTCCATCTCCCTATGAATACCCCACCCCGCCCCGCATCAGGCGCGCCCGACATCACCGCCATCACGCCCGAGCTGCTGGCCATGGTCGATGCCATCGCCCGGCATGGCAGCTTTGCCCGGGCGGCACGCGAACTCGGCAAAGTCCCGTCCGCCGTGACCTACGCGGTGCGCAAGCTGGAGGACGGACTCGACGTGCTGCTGTTCGACCGATCCGGCCACAAGGCGCGACTCACCGAGGCCGGCCGGACCCTTCTGGACGATGGCCGCGTGGTGCTGCAGTCGCTGGATGACCTGGCCTGCCGCGTCAAGCGCGTGGCCACGGGCTGGGAGGTGGAACTGCGCATCGCCGTGAGCGCCGTACTCCCGCTGGAGCCCTTATACGACCTGATGCGGGAATTCGAGTCGGTGGCAAGCGCGACCACACTGCGCTTCTCCACCGAGGTCTTGAGCGGCAATTGGGACGCACTCATGTCCAACCGGGCCGATCTCGTGATCGGTGCGGACGCGGCCGCCGCGCCCGCGGGGGCCTATCGCAGCCAACCCATGGGCGATACGCAGTTCGGCTTCTGTGTGGCGCCGCATCATCCGCTGGCCCGTCTCGACCGCCCCCTCACGCCGCAGGACATCGCCGCACATTGCGTGATCGTGGTCGCCGACACCTCGCGCAACCTGCCGCCGCGCACGCGTGGCGTGCTGCAAAACCAGGCCATGATCGTGATGCCCACGATGGAAGCGAAGATCGAGGCGCAGATGCGCGGCCTGGGCTGCGGCCACCTGCCGCTGACCCTGGCCGCGCCCTACATCACGCAGGGCCGGCTGGTCGTGTGCCCCACGTCCGATGTGATCCCGCTCACCGAACACGTTGTCTATGCCTGGCGGCCCGAGGCAGCCGGCCAGGCACTCAAATGGTGGCTCGAGCGGCTGCAATCGCCGCGGCTCTGCGAGTCGCTGCTGGGCGTGCGCGCGGCATAGGCCTGACACCCACATCGTTGCGCGCGCAATGAAAAACCGGTCCCTGAGGACCGGTTCGAAAGGCCGGGCGAGGCGGATCAGTCCACGCTTGCGCCCGACTCCTGCACGACCTTGGCCCAGCGCGGGATTTCAGTCGCCATCAGCTCGCGCAATTGCTCGGGCGTGCTGCCCACGAGCTCCATGCCCATGGTCTTGCCCAGGCGCTCCTGCACATCCGGCTCCTTCAGGATCGCGGCGATCTCCTTGGACAGCCGGTCCACGATGGGCTTGGGCGTGCCCTTGGGCGCATACACGGCTTGCCACGATGCCACCGAGAAGCCCTGCACGCCGGCCTCGGCCATCGTGGGCGTCTCGGGCGACAGCGCGATGCGGTTCGGCGTGGTCACGGCCAGCAGCTTGAGCTTGCCCTGCTGCAAGAGCGGCAGCGCGGCGGTCATCTGGTCGAACATAAAAGTCACCGCGCCCGAGGACACGTCGATCATGGCGGGCGGCGTGCCCTTGTACGGCACGTGGGTGAGCGGAACCCCGATGGTGCGGGCGAACAGTTCGCCCGTCAGATGGGTGGACGTGCCCGCGCCGGACGAGGCAAAGGTGCGTTTGGTGGGATCCCGCTTGAGCAGCGCGATCAAGTCCTGCACCGAATTCACATTGAGATTGGGATCCACCAGCAGCACGTTGGGCAGTGTGGCCACCAGAGAAACGGGCTCGAAGTCCTTCACGGGGTCGTACTTGAGGCTCTTGTACAGGCTCGCATTGATCGCGTGCGTGCTGATCGTGCCGCCGAACAGCGTGTAGCCGTCGGGCGTGGCCTTGGCTACATAGGTGGCGCCAATGCCGCCGGCCGCGCCGGGCTTGTTCTCGACCACCACGCTCTGGCCCAGGCGCTCGCCGAGCTTTTGCGCGATCACGCGGCCCACCACATCGGTCGAGCCGCCCACCGTGAACGGCACCACGTAGGAAATCGGCTTCTGCTTGGGCCAGTCGGCCGCGTGGGCGGCGCCGAAGGCCATGGCGGCGCTGGCCGCCACAACGGCCAGGGCTGCGCGCGCAACCGGGTTGCGTAACGGGTTCATGCTTGTCTCCTGCCTTATCGATGAGCCCGGCGCCCGCGACGGAACGCCGGACGACGTGGAGGCGGCGGGCTTATGGTTGCCCTCCTGCCTCCGATGACGCCAGCGCACTGCCGCCGGCGTATATGACGCCTCGCGCTAGCGGCCCTTCTGCTGGCGCCAGGCCGCGAAACGCTCGCGGGTGCCCGGCTCGGTGGGCGGGTACAGGCCCAGGATGGACGCACCGCCCTGCACTTCTTCGGTCACGAAATCTTCGAACGCGGTCATCTCGACGGCTTCGGCCGCGATCTCATCGGCCAGGTGCGCCGGGATCACGACCACGCCTTCGCGGTCGCCCACCATCACGTCACCGGGAAACACGGCCACGTCGCCGCAGCCGATCGGCACATTGATGTCGAGCGCCTGATGCAGCGTGAGGTTGGTGGGCGCTGACGGGCGCTGGTGATAGGCCGCGATGCCTAGCTCGGCAATCTCGGGCGAATCACGAAAGCCACCGTCGGTGATCACGCCGACCACGCCGCGCTTCATGAGGCGAGTGACGAGAATCGAGCCCGCGGAAGCCGCGCGCGCATCCTTGCGACTGTCGATCACCATGACCGCGCCTTCGGGGCAGGTTTCGACGGCGAGGCGCTGCGGGTGGCTGCGGTCTTCGAACACCTTGATCGAGTTCAGGTCTTCGCGCGCCGGAATGTAGCGCAGCGTGAAAGCCTCACCGACCATATTGGGCTGGTTGGGATTGAGCGGATGCACGTCCTGGATGAACTGGTTGCGCAGGCCGCGCTTGAAAAGCGCGGTGCACAGCGTGGCGGTGCTCACGCCCAAGAGGCGCTTGCGGGTGTCGGGGTTGAGCTTGGACAAGGCGAGTCTCCGGTGAAATGGGGCGATGCGAGGCGCGTCGGTGCCTGTGCGCCACGGTGCGGCGTGCGGCAGCTGCCGCTGAATGCGTCGCGGGGGCCGGGCCAATGCACCGGCCCCCGCGGGGATCAGAAGATGTCGGGTTCCGGCACGGGCGCGCCGAAATCGGTTTCGAGGAAGTCGAAGTCGCAGCCGTCGTTGGCCTGCAGGATATGTTGCGAGTACATCCAGCCATAGCCACGCTCGTAGCGCTTGGGCGGCGGCGTCCAGGCCGCGCGCCGTGCCGCGAGCTCTTCGTCGCTGACGTTCATGTGGATCGTGCGGGCAGGCACATCCACGGTGATCAGATCACCCGTACGCACCAGGGCCAGGGGTCCGCCGATATAGGATTCGGGCGAGGCGTGCAGGATGCAGGCGCCATAGCTGGTGCCGCTCATGCGCGCATCCGACAGACGCAGCATGTCGCGCACGCCCTGCTTCACGAGCTTGGTCGGGATGGGCAGCATGCCCCATTCCGGCATGCCGGGGCCACCCTGCGGGCCCGCATTGCGCAGGATCATGATGTGGTCGGCAGTGACGTCGAGGTTCTCGTCGTCGACCGCGGCCTTCATGCTGGGGTAGTCATCGAACACCAGCGCGGGGCCCGTGTGCTGCAGGAACTGCGGCGCGCAGGCGCTAGGTTTGATCACGCAGCCATCGGGCGCGATATTGCCGCGCAGGACCGCCAGCGCGCCCTCGTCGTAGATCGCGTTGTCCAGCGGACGGATCACGTCATCGTTGTAGACCTGCGAGCCGGCGATGTTCTCGCCGATCGACTTGCCGGTCACGGTGAGCGGGCTGCGGTCCAGGTGATCGCCCAGCCGCTCCATCAGCGCCGTGATGCCACCGGCGTAATAAAAGTCTTCCATCAGGTAGGTGTCGCCGCTCGGACGGATGTTGGCGATCACCGGCACCTTGCGGCTGGCCGCGTCGAAATCGTCGAGCGTGACTTGGCAGCCGGCGCGGCGCGACATGGCCACCAAGTGCACGATGGCATTGGTCGAGCAGCCCATGGCCATGGCCACGTTGATCGCGTTCTTGAACGAGGCCGTGGTGAGGATTTTTTGCGGCGTGAGGTCTTCCCAGACCATCTCGACCGCGCGGCGGCCGCATTCGGCCGACATGCGCATGTGGTTCACGTCGGCCGCCGGAATCGACGATGCACCCGGCAAGGTCATGCCGATGGCTTCGGCGATGGCGGTCATCGTGCTGGCCGTGCCCATGGTCATGCAGGTGCCGTAGCTGCGCGCGATGCCGCCCTCGACCTCGGTCCATTCGGCCTTGCTGATGTTGCCGGCCCGGCGCTCGTCCCAGAGCTTCCAGGCGTCCGATCCCGAGCCGAGGATCTTGCCTTTCCAGTTACCGCGCAGCATCGGGCCGGCGGGCACATAAACACAGGGCAGATTGGCGCTGATGGCGCCCATGATGAGACCGGGCGTGGTCTTGTCGCAGCCGCCCATCAACACCGCGCCATCCACCGGGTGGCTGCGCAGCAGCTCCTCGGTTTCCATCGCGAGGAAGTTGCGGTAGAGCATGGTGGTGGGCTTGACGAACGACTCCGACACCGAGATCGCCGGCAGCTCCACCGGAAAGCCGCCCGCCTGGAACACGCCACGCTTCACGTCATCGACGCGTTGCTTGAAGTGGCTGTGACAGGGATTGAGGTCGGACCAGGTGTTGATGATCGCGATCATCGGCCGGTCGACCCAGTCTTCGGGCGCATAACCCATCTGCATCATGCGTGAACGATGGCCAAACGAACGCAGGTCGTCCTTGGCCATCCAGCGCGCGCTGCGCAGGCTCTCGTAACTCCGCTTCATTGCTGTCTCCATGGGGCCGGGTGCGCCGGTCTGGTCCGGGATTGCACCGGCTATGCAGAAGATTGAAACACTAATATATTAGTATGTCAACGCAGCGCCGGCCCGTAAAATCCCTAGGACGGCGCCTCCTTGCGGCCCCTCCGGCAACCCGCCCCGAGGCCGTGCAACACCCTGTGGCTTCACCCCTGGCTACCGCACTCTTTCGCACCATGAACCTCGCCGACGCCCTGCCCGTGCTCAACCTCGACCGCTCGCGCCACGCAGCGCCGCAGGTTTTCGAAAAGCTGCGCGATCTGATCGTGTCGCTCGAGCTCAAACCGGGTACGGTGCTGGCCCGGCCCGAGCTCGCCGAGGCTTTCGGCCTGTCGCAAACGCCCATACGCGACGCGCTCATGCGCCTGTCCGAGGCCGGGCTGGTCGACATCTTTCCGCAGCACACCACCGTCGTCAGCCGCATCGACGTGGCGGCGGCGCGCCAGGCGCATTTCCTGCGCCGCTCGCTCGAACTCGAGATCGTCAATTTGCTGGCCCAGCGCGACGACCCGGCGCTGATCGCGCGTCTGCAATGGCATATCGACGCGCAGCAGGCCGCGCGCCGCGCGGATGATTACCCGCGCTTCATTGCGGCCGATCAGGCCTTCCATCGCGACATGCACGAAGCCGCGGGCGTGGCCGGACTCTGGGATCTGGAGCAACGCTACAGCGGCCACGTCGACCGCCTGCGCCGCCTGCACCTGCCCGAATCCGGCAAGGCCGAACGCATCCTCGATGACCACCAGCGCATCCTCGACCGCATCGCCGCCCACGATGCCACCGGCGCACAACAGGCGCTGCGCGAGCATCTGTCAGGCACGTTGAGCCAGGTCGAGGAGATTTGCCAGCGCTATCCGGATTACGTCAGGCTGCCGTAGCAACCAAGCCGCCGTGCGCCACGCCGATGTGACGCGGGTACGGGCGGCCTGCTGACCTGTCCCGGCGAGGGCCCCGAGGCATGTCTATCCCATGCGCGACTGATCCGATCACGCGCCATGTACACGCTCAGCGCTTGTAAGCCGGCGGAGGCAGAGCGACCGGCTTGGGGTTGAGTCCCACCCAAATCACCGCAAGCTCGCACAAGCGGAAGGTGTCGCCGTCCTTGCGCTTGACCTCGGCGACAAGCGTCTGCGCCTCATCGAGCTGCGCCGCCGGCAGCGCTGCACCCGACGCCAGATGCGCGAGCAGCGCGTCCGCCATCGCGCGGAAATCCGCGCCCCAGTTCACGCCGCCATTAGCGTAAAGCTCGCGATGGATCTTGCCCGTCACCCGGATCACCTCGCCCTGCACCGTGGCCGCGGCGCCGCTGGAGGGTACCAACTGCTCCCACAATGCCTGATGCTGGTCCTCCCACTTCCCGGCCGGTGCCACGATGGGCGTCTTGCCATCATGCAGCACGCGGCGCGGCACGGGCGGCACGTCGAAGAGTGCATAAAGCCGATCCAGCGCGGCGCTGGTCTCGTCCACCGATTCGGGATCGAAGTTGGCGCGATGAAACTCGAAGTTTTCGCCCAGACGCGTCACGAAGTCGGTCATGCGCGGCGTGCGCGCGGCGCCGGCCGCGAGCAGCACCTCGGCCACCTCCGCCACCCCGCACAGCTGCGTATTGCTGCAACGCTGCAGCGCGTACTCGAGCGGCGTGAAGCGCTGCGCATTCAGCGCGTCCACCTTGGCGCCACGGGCCAGCAGCAACCGCGCATTGGCCGCGTGACCCAGGCCCGCAGCTGCCTGCAAGGGCGTACCCCGCGCGCCCTCTCCCGCACTCACGTCCGCGCCGAGGTCCAGCAATACATCGATGCGCCCCTGCCAATGGCCGGCACGCGAGTACAACGGCGTCTCGCCATAACTGTCGGCCGCGTCGATATCCGCGCCCTGCTCCACCAGCCAGCGCACCAGCTCATCCGGAAATTCATTGAAAGCCAGCGCCGTCTGCTTGGTGTAGCCCCCGCGTGCGTCCACGCCGCAGGTCTCGAAGACGGCCTTGATCGCCTCGTGATCGCCCGCCTCGAGCAATTCGGCGAAATTCTTGGGCAGCAGTTTTTTCTTGGCCTTGGCCATGCGCGTCGATCTCCATGCAACTCCCGGCGTTGCGCCGGCTCGGGCCCGAGCGTAAACCGCCCCCGCGCGCACACTCTTGTCAGGTTGAAACGACGTGTGAGAGGCTGGGTCGGGAAATGCTCACGCACGAGCACGGGCCTCTCTCACGCATCGTGACGGCACGCGATTCAATCGCGCAGCACGGCAGCGCCCGGCAAACGCAGCAACAGCGAATCAGCTCGCCGCGCTGCCTGAGTGCGCAGCAGAAAGGGATAGCCCCCAACGCGTTGCGCGTCGTCCCCATCAAGCCCGTACCGATCAGCCAAGAAAAATCCCCCCGGCGCCCGGCGCCGGGGGGATCGTTCCGGGCGGCGCTTTGCGCTCTCCCCTTTCCCCTTGGGTTGGCTGCCTTGATCTATTCGTCGGCAATACCCAATTCACGCAGTTTGCGCGTGATCGTGTTGCGGCCGATGCCGAGCCGGGAGGCAGCTTCGACGCGGCGGCCGCGGCTGGCGTCCAGCGCGCTTTGCAGCAGAATCTTCTCGAACTGGCGCGTGAGCGTGGCCATGACGGCGGGCTCGCCGCGTTCGAGACGGTACTGCGCGTCGCGCAACAGGGCGTCCTGCCAGTTGCGGGGCACCTCATCGGCGCCCGCATAGGCGCTGGCCGATGCCGATCCGCCGCCATAGTTGCTGGAGGCCGGTGCCGACAGGGATGCGCCATGGCCGGACTCCGACGAGGCCAGCGGGCGCGCCGGGTTGGCATTGATCACATGCGACTGATGCTCCACCGCGCGAATCTCGGGCGGCAGGTCGTTGCGGTCGATGGTCTGGCCCGGCGCCATGACGGTCAGCCAGTGACAGAAATTCTCGAGCTGGCGCACGTTGCCCGGGAAGTCGAACTTGGTCAGTACCGACACGGCCTCGGGCGTGAGGCGCTTGACCGGCACGCCGAGCGAACGCGCGCTCGCGGCCAGGAAATGATTGGCCAGCGCGGGGATGTCTTCGATGCGCTCGCGCAGCGGCGGCAGGCGCAGGCGGATCACGTTCAGGCGATGGAACAAGTCCTCGCGGAACAGGCCCTGCTCCACGCGCTGCTCGAGCGGCTGGTGTGTCGCCGCGACGATGCGCACGTCCACCCGCACCGGCTGGGCGCCGCCGACACGATAGAAACTGCCTTCGGCCAATACGCGCAGCAGGCGGGTCTGCAGTTCGATCGGCATGTCGCCGATCTCGTCGAGAAAGAGCGTGCCGCCATGCGCTTCTTCAAAGCGGCCACGGCGCAGCGTGTTGGCGCCCGTGAAGGCGCCGCGCTCATGACCGAACAGCTCTGCCTCGAGCAGATCGCGCGGAATGGCGGCGGCGTTGAGCGCCACGAACGGACCCGACGCGCGTGCGCCATGACCGTGCAGTGCGCGCGCCACCAGCTCTTTGCCGGTACCGGACTCGCCCGTGATCAGCACGGTGACCTTGGACTGCGCCAGACGGCCGATCGCGCGGAAGACCTCCTGCATGGCGGTGGACGCCGACTGCGTCATCATCCAGCGCTCGTTGTTCTGCGCGGCCTCGGCGCTGCCTTCGCCTTGTGCCAACTCAGGCTCGGACTCCTGCATGGCGCGCTGAATGAGCGCGACGGCTTCGTTCACGTCGAACGGCTTGGCCAGGTAATCGAACGCGCCGCCCTGAAATGCCGAGACGGTGCTGTCGAGGTCGGCGAATGCCGTCATCACGATGACCGGCAGGCCGGCGTGGCGCTCCTTGATCTGGCGCAGCAGCTCGAGGCCGTTGCCGCCGGGCATGCGGATATCGGATACCAGCACCGAGGGCATGTCATGCGCGAGCGCATCCAGCACATCGGGCGCCTGGGGGAAGCTGCGGGTGGCGATGCCGGCGCGGGCCAGCGCTTTCTCGAGCACCCAGCGGATGGCCTGATCGTCGTCGACGATCCAAACGGGTTTCGTCACAATGAAGACTCCATCGGAAGGACCAGACGGAACTCGGTATGCCGGGGACGGGATTCGAATTCGATGATGCCTCCGTGCTGTTGCACGAAATCCTGGGACAGGCTCAGGCCCAGGCCGGTGCCGCCGGCACGGGCGGTCACCAGGGGATGAAAGATGCGGTCGCGGATGTGCTCGGGCACGCCCGGACCGTTGTCGATGATGGACAGCACGAGCGCGAGGCGGTGGTGGCGATGCGCCAGCATCACCTGCCGCGCCACGCGGGTACGCAGCACGATCTGGCCCGGCGGCACATCGCTGCCCTTTTGCAGATTGAGCTCTTGCGCGGCGTTGCGCGCCACGTTGAGCACCGCCTGCATCAGGCGCGCGGCATCACCCGGGATGTCGGGCACCGAGGCGTCGTAATCGCGCACCAGCGTCACGCTGTCGCGGAACTCGGCCTGGATCAGCGCGCAGACACGCTCGCAGATCTCGTGGATATTGACCGGCCGCGTATTGAGCGGCACACGTTGCGGGCCGCTCAGGCGGTCCACCAGCGCCTGCAGGCGGTCGGCTTCGGAAATGATCACCTGCGTGTACTCGGCCAGCTCCGCGCTCGGCAGCTCGGCTTCGAGCAATTGCGCGGCGCCCCGCAGCCCACCCAGGGGATTCTTGACTTCGTGCGCAAGATTGCGCAGCAGCTCGCGGTGCGACTCGATCTCGTCGACCAGGCGATGATTGCGGTCGGCCAGCACACGCTGCTCGATCTCGCGGGTTTCGATCAGGACGGGCCATGACTGGCCGGTCAGCGCCACGGTGGTGACCGTGACTTCCGCGGACTCGGAGCCGCGGCGGAAAGACGACAACTGGCGCACGTCGGCAAACTTGCCTGCCACCGCGCCATCGATGGACGTCTGCAGATCTTCGGGATGGTCGAACAGCGTGGCCGCCGAGGCGCCGCGCAATTGCTTGCGGGAGCGCCCGAAGAGGTCTTCGGAGGCAGCGTTGGCGTATTCGATGTGGCCGCGCTCGTTCAGCAGGAAAACGGACGTGGCGAGAAAATCAAAGGCATCTACGTTCATCATTCGGGGCTCCGGGGCGGGTCAGTCGGCGGGCCAGCTACCGCTTGGCCCGCCCCTGGAAGGGGCCTAGACCCCCATCAAGCCGCGGAAGATCACAGGCTGTAGTACATGTCGAACTCGACCGGGTGCGTGGTCATGCGCAGACGCGTCACTTCGAGCATCTTGAGCTCGATGTAGGCGTCCAGCATTTCGTTGCTGAACACGCCACCGCGGGTCAGGAACTCGCGGTCCTTGTCGAGCGCGGCCAGCGCTTCTTCCAGCGACGCGCAGACGGTCGGGATCTTTGCATCCTCTTCCGGCGGCAGGTCGTACAGGTTCTTGTCGGCCGGATCGCCCGGGTGGATCTTGTTCTGCACGCCGTCCAGACCCGCCATCATCAGGGCCGAGAAAGCCAGGTACGGGTTGGCCAGGGGATCCGGGAAGCGCGTTTCGATACGGCGCGCCTTGGGGTTGCCCACGTACGGAATGCGGATCGAGGCCGAACGGTTGCGGGCCGAGTAGGCCAGCTTCACCGGGGCTTCGAAGTGCGGAACCAGACGCTTGTACGAGTTGGTACCTGGGTTCGTGATGGCGTTCAGCGCGCGAGCGTGCTTGATGATGCCGCCGATGTAGTACAGCGCGAATTCCGACAGGCCGGCGTAGCCGTTGCCCGCGAACAGGTTCTGGCCGTCCTTCCAGATCGACTGGTGCACGTGCATGCCCGAGCCGTTGTCGCCCACGACGGGCTTCGGCATGAACGTGGCGGTCTTGCCATAGGCATGCGCGACGTTGTGGATCACGTACTTCATGATCTGGTTCCAGTCGGCGCGCTGAACCAGCGTGCTGAACTTGGTACCGATTTCGAGCTGGCCCGGTGCGGCCACTTCGTGGTGGTGCACTTCGACCGGCACGCCCATCTGCTCGAGCAGCAGGCACATTTCCGAACGCATGTCCTGGAACGAATCGACCGGGGGCACGGGGAAGTAGCCGCCCTTCACGCCCGGACGGTGGCCCATGTTGCCGCCTTCGAATTCCAGACCGGTCGACCACGGGGCTTCTTCGGACTTGATCTTCACGAAGGTGCCCGACATGTCGGTGTTCCACGTCACGCCGTCGAACACGAAGAATTCGGGTTCCGGACCGAAGTAGGCGGTGTCGCCCAGGCCGGAGGACTTCAGGTAGGCTTCGGCGCGCTTGGCCAGCGAACGCGGGTCGCGGTCATAGCCCTTCAGGTCCGACGGTTCGACCACGTCGCACGACAGGATCAGCGTCGGCTCTTCGCGGAACGGATCCATGTTGGCGGTGGTCAGGTCGGGGATGAGCAGCATGTCGGAAGCTTCGATGCCCTTCCAGCCCGGGATCGAGGAGCCGTCGAAAGCTTGACCGCTTTCCAGCTTGTCCTCATCGACCGCCGAAGTCGGCACGGAGACGTGGTGCTCACGGCCTTGCGTGTCGGTGAAGCGGAAATCTACGAACTTGACTTCGTTATCGGCGATCTGCTTGAGAACGTCTTTGGGGCTTGCCATGTCATCTCCATTAGAAAAAGCGTCGAGGGCTATGTCGCCCGACCGGCATAAAACAAGGAAGCAATATGCGTGCCAGGTTTTCCCCGGGGGAACCCCCGGGGGCCATGCACGTATTTGGAAAATGGTAGCACCGTAATGGTGCAAAACGTGGGGCATGACTGCCCCAGTTTGGTGCCGATCAATTACAGGAAGATTTCCTGCAGATCATTGAGGAAGCGCCATCCCAGGGCACTGGCCTTGAGCCGGGTCGGGTCGGCATCGAGCAGGCCGCGCCGGGTGGCCGCCTCCAATTGGTGCGCAATCGTGGCGAGCGACATACCGGTGCGTTCTTCGAAGGCCGTGGCCGCCACGCCCTCTTTCAGGCGCAGTACGTTGAGCATGTACTCGAACGGCAGCGCATCCGGGCCCACGAGCCGGGTCTCGGCGATATGGCTGCCGTCGCGCCGGGCCACCCGCTCCATCCACGATTCCGGGTTCTTCATCCGTGCCTCACGGACGATACGGTCGTGAAATGACAATTTGCCGTGGGCACCCGGTCCCAGCCCGAGGTAATCGCCGAACTCCCAATAATTGACGTTATGGCGGCAACGCGCTCCCGGCCGGGCATAGGCCGAGACTTCGTAGCGGGCCAGCCCGGCATCGGCCAGAGTGTCTTCGACCAGATCCTGCATGGCCGCGCTGGTGTCGTCGTCGGGCACCTCGGGCGGGTACTTCGCGAAGACCGTATTGGGTTCGAGGGTCAGGTGATAGAGCGAGAGATGCTCCGTGCCAAACGACAGCGCCTGACGCAGATCCGCTTCGCAGGCCGCCAGATCCTGGCCCGGCAGCGCGAACATCATGTCCAGGTTGACCCGACCGAACGCCGCTTGCGCCATCTCGATGGCCGCGCGCGCCTGGGCGGCGTCGTGGATCCGGCCGAGCTTCTTGAGCTGCGCGTCGTCGAAACTCTGGATGCCCAGCGACACCCGGCTCACGCCGCTCGCGGCATAGGCCTTGAAACGCCCGGCCTCGGCCGTGCCCGGGTTGGCCTCCATGGTGATCTCGGCGTCGGGCAGCACGTTCAGACAGGCGCGCAGCATCGCAAGCAGCTCGTCGAGCCCTTCGGGCGACAGCAGGCTGGGCGTGCCGCCGCCGATGAACACCGACACGACCTGGCGCCCCCAGATCGACGGGATGGCCTGCTCGAGGTCGGCGCGCAAGGCGTCGAGGTAGGCGCGTTCCGGGATCTCCTCGCCGCCCGCGGTCGCGTGCGAATTGAAATCACAGTAAGGGCATTTGCGTACGCACCACGGCACGTGCACATAGACCGACAGGGGCGGCAGGCTGGTGAGCGTGGCCCCGGCGGGCAGTACGACCGGCGCACGCGCGGGAACCGCGCCGGCCGAAAGAATGGGGATGGTAATGGCCATGCGATGACGGGCGGCGTGCCGCCTCAGCGGGCGCGCAGCTTCTCCAGCAGTTGGGCCAATGCCATCGCGCGATGGCTGACGCGGTTTTTCTCGGCCGGATCGAGCTCGGCCGCCGTCTTGCCCAGCGTGGGCAGGAAGAAGTGCGGGTCGTAGCCGAAGCCGTGCTCGCCACGCGGTTCGGCGGCGATCTCGCCGTGCCAATGTCCTTCACCGATAAGCGGACAGGGGTCGTTGGCGCTCTGCACCATGACCAGCACCGCCACGTACCAGGCGTGTCGATCAGCCTGGTCTGCCAGGTTGCGTACCAGCAACGCGTTATTGGCGCGGTCTTCGCGCGGGCCGCCGTGCATCTGGGCATAGCGGGCCGAATACACGCCGGGCGCGCCGCCCAGGGCGGCCACGCAAAGGCCGGAATCGTCGGCCAGCGCGGGCAAGCCGGTGGCGGCACTGGCGTGACGGGCCTTGGCGAGCGCGTTTTCGACAAAGGTAACGTGCGGCTCTTCGGCTTCGGACACGCCGAGCTCGGCCTGAGGAATCAGTTCGATGCCCAGCGGCGCAAACAGGGCGGAAAATTCACGCAGCTTGCCGGCGTTGTTCGAGGCGAGCACGACGCGGCGCGGAGCGCCGGATGAGGTTTCGGTAGACATCCCGGCATTATAAAGAGCGCGCCCCTCCCCGGCCGGCGCCCGACCCTGCCACCGGTCAGGGTCGGCGCTAGACGTCTGCATGACGGAGGCCGTGTGCCCGCGCGGCCGCGCCCCCTCATGCTCAGCCGGAATGTCGCCATTCCGCAAACATGACAATTTGCAACATTCGGGACATAAACGCGCGGCATAGTGAGGGCTTGGCCACCCCTCGTGGCGCCGCCCTCAAACGTCAAATGAATTCCCTCCAAGCCCGGGCCATCAGGGCCGCGGACCTTTCGCTTGAATCCATCCTCCAGCAGGAATTGCTGGCGCCGCGCTTCCAGCCCGTGGTCGACCTGGCCAGCGGCCGCATCTACGGCCACGAGAGCCTGATCCGCGGCCCGCACGATTGCCCGCTGCATATGCCGGATGCCCTGTTTGCCGCCGCGCATCGCCAACAGCTGCAGACGCAGCTCGAATGGCAGGCGTTTCGCACCGGCCTCGTCCAATTCACCGAGACCGGCGCGCATGGCAAGATTTTCCTGAACCTCTCAGGCTCTGCGCTGTGCCACTACTGGACACAATGGCGCGAAGCCCTGCCCGAGCAGCTGCTGCAAGGCTGCCGGATCGACCCGACCAAGATTGTGATCGAGCTCACCGAGCACGATCCCGCGAAGGGCGACCTGCCCTTGCTCACGAAGGCACTCGATACGCTGCGCGGACACGGGATGCGGCTCGCCCTCGATGACTATGGCGTCGGCCACGCCACGCTGCAGCTCTGGGCCGAAATCCGGCCCGATCTCGTCAAGATCGACCGTTATTTCTTCAAGGACATCGCCCGCGACGAACGGCGCATGCAGCTCGTGCGCGCCATGTTGGCGGTGGCCCAGCACATGAATACGGCGGTGGTGGCCGAGGGTGTGGAGTGTCACGAAGACCTCGCGGCCATCAGCGAGCTCGGCATCCGCTATGCGCAGGGTTGGCATCTGGGCCGGCCCGAAGCGCAGCCCCTGCCCCGCCTGCCCGACGCATTGGAGCAGACGATGTCGAGCCTGCCGCGCGCCGCCGGGCGGCCTCGCGCCTCCACCCTGGGCTCCGGGCGCACCGCCTCTGCCTTGCGTGTGCAAGCGCGCCCGGTGCTGCTGAGCAAACACAGCAACGACGACGTGCACCGCCTGTTCCAGGAGCAGCGCGGCCTGCATGCCGTGGCGGTCCTCGACGGCGATAACCGGCCGGTGGGCATCATCAACCGCCGCGATTTTCTCGAGCACTATTCGCAGCGCTACACCCGCGACCTGTTCGGCCGCAACTCGTGCAGCACCTTCATGAACCCGGACCCGGTGTTGATCGACGTGGCAACGTCGATCGATCAACTGAGCCATGTGCTCACATCGGATGACCAGCGCTATCTGGCCGACGGCTTCATCGTGACCAGCGAAGGTCGCTACGACGGCCTGGGCACCGGCGAAGCGCTGGTGCGCTCGGTGACCGAGATCCGTCTGGAGGCCGCGCGCTACGCCAACCCGCTCACCTCCCTGCCCGGCAACATTCCCATCAGCCAGCACATCGCGCATCTGCTGGAAGAGCCGGGGGAATTCGTGATCTGCTACGCCGATCTGAACAACTTCAAGCCCTTCAACGACGTATACGGCTACTGGCGCGGCGACGACATGATTCTGTTGTGCGCCGAGGCCATCAAGCGCCATTGCGATGCGCAGCGCGACTTCGTCGGCCACGTGGGCGGCGACGACTTCGTGTTCGCCATGCGCAGCGACGACTGGCGCAGCCGCACCGAAGCCGTCATCGCGCAGTTCAATCTGCTGGCGCTCGATCTCTACGACGAACAGGGCCGCAGCGAAGGCGGCATCCATGCCGAAGACCGCTACGGTGTGCTGCGCTTCTTTCCGTTCGTGACCCTGGGCATCGGCGCGCTGATCGTGAACCCCTCGCAGCTGGCCGCCAGCGGCGTGCGGGTGCGGCCCGAAGACATCGCGTCGGCCGCCGCGCAGGTCAAGCACAAGGTCAAGCACGGCGACCATTCGCTGGTGGTGGAGAACTATCTGCGCCAGAGCTGGGCCGCCGAGCGGGTCTAGGCCCCGACCTCCCAGGAGGGCACGACGGCGAACACCACCGGCGCCTTGACGGTGAAAGAGGCCGCCCGCGCCTCGGCGTCCTCCTGGGCCAGCAGGGCCGGCACCCGGATCGGCCTGGCGCGCGGACCGGACTGGTACTCGCGCAAGACGACGGCATTCTGCGCGGGCACCAGCAAAGCCTCGGCATGCGCGGGCGGTAGCGCCGGCGTGCTGCAGGCAAGGCCCGCACGGATCGTGTCGGCGATCTCGTTCTCGTCATCGCCCAGATGGGACAGGTCGGCGTACGACTGCAGATACGAGGCCGCGACGAAATCCGCGAAACTCGCATACTCGAGCTGGCTGTGCTCGTCGTCGTGCCAGATGCAGGTCACGCCCTCGCGGCCATCGGCCAGGCGCACCAGGCAGTAGAGATCGCCTCCACCCGACTGTGCGAAGGGAAAGAACCGGATGCCGTGTTGCGCCTCCGGATTGAGCCATTCGTCGATCTCGCGCTCGCTGGCCTCGGGCGTGAGCCACTCCAGGTCATACACGCCGCCCATGGCCTGGCCGGACGGGCTGCCGGCGCTATTCGTGCGATACCACTGCGCAAGCGGCGCCGGCAACTCAAAGCCCGCGTCCCGCGCGATGGCGGTGAACCTTTCCAGCAATTCCATATGCCCTCCGGCGCCTGGCGCCCCTGTATGACTTCACCATATTGCCACGCGCGTGTGACGCATCCTCTGGCCGGCGGTGACGGCCCGGCGCGCGCCGCGCTGATGCGCGCCGCCTGTCGCTCGCGGCGCCCGGCCAGCCGCCCTGATTCCAGGGGCTATCATAGGCACATCGCGCGTATCCCACGCGCCGGCATCTGCATCCATGGACAAGATTCGACTCGACAAATGGCTCTGGGCCGCGCGCTTCTACAAAACGCGCAGCCTCGCGAGCACCGAAATCGGCAAAGGCCGCGTGCAGGTCAATGGTCAGCCGGCCAAGCCTGCCCGCGAAGTCGCGCCCGATGACCTGATCACGATCCGCAAGGACGATCCCGCCATCGAAGTGCGCGTAGTGGCGTTGAGCGCCGTGCGCGGCCCCGCGCCCGCGGCGCGCCTGCTTTACGAAGAAACGGAAGCGAGCCGCACGGCGCGCGAGCGCGCCGCCGAGATGCGCCGCCTGGCTCCCGAGCCAGCCCTCGGCATTGCCGCGGGCCGCCCCACCAAGCGCGACCGGCGCCTGATCGATCAGGTGCGCGGCAAGTAAAGCAGGCTCAGGCCGCCCGGCGTACCGGGGGCTCGAAGTCCAGCATCGTCATCGCAGGTTGAGCCGGCTCCTCTCGTACCGCCCGCAATGCGGGCCGCATGGCGATGACCTCACCCGTGGGCTCGGCTTCGCCCGATTCGGACAGCAGGCGGAACACGGCAACGGCCTGGCGCAGCGCCTGGGCCTGGCCCTCCAGCGCCGCGGCCGCGGCAGCGGTCTCTTCGGCCATGGCGGCGTTCTCCTGCGTGGCGCGGTCCACGTCCGACACGGCGTTATTGATCGCCGCGATGCCGCCGGCCTGCTCACCGGCCGCATGCGAAATCTCTTCCACGATCACGGTCACCCGTTCCACGGCCTGCACGACGTCGTCGATGGTCTGGCCCGCCTGGCCCACCTGCCGCACGCCCGCCTCGACGCGCGCGCCCGACTCGTCGATCAACACCTTGATCTCGCGTGCGGCCTGCGCGCTGCGCTGGGCCAGCGAGCGCACTTCGGCCGCCACCACCGCAAAGCCTTTGCCCTGCTCGCCCGCGCGTGCGGCTTCCACCGCGGCGTTCAGGGCCAGGATATTGGTCTGGAACGCGATGCTGTCGACCACGCCCACGATCTCACCGATACGGCGCGCCGAGGCCGCGATGCCGCCCATGGTGTCTACGGCTTCGTGCACCGAACGTCCGCCCGTACGGGCCAGTTCCGTGGCTTCGCGTGCCTGTTCGCGGGCCTGCTCGGCGTTGCTCGCCGTGGCGTGCACATTCTGCGCGAGCTGCGTCATGCTGGCGGCGGCTTCCTGCAGCGACGCCGCCTGGCGCGAGGTACGCATCGCCATTTCCGAGCCGCCCGCGGCGATCTCGCCCGCGCCGCCGTGAATCTCTTCCACGCCATGCCGCACCGCATGCACGGCCTTGGACAGCCCGGCCTGCATGCGCCGCATGGCCAGGAACAACACCCCGATCTCGTTCTCACCCCGGCGCTGGATCGTGCCGGTGAGATCGCCATCGGCAATGTGATCGAAATGGCGGCCGGCCTCGCTCAAGGGCCGCAACACGGCGCGGCGGAAAGCCAGGCGGATGATCAGCGCGGCCAGGGCCACGAAGACCACGAGCGCGAGCGCGGCAATGATGGCGTGGTTCAGGCGCGTGCCGGCATCCACCACCGCCGCGCGGCCCTGTTCGCGGGCGTGTGCCTGAAACGCGTCCACGGCTTTCACGTACCCCTGCACCGCCTGCGGCAACACCTTGTCGTTGAGGCGATTGGCCTCGATGCCGTTCCACTTCGAGATCGCGTCGCGCATCGGCACGAGCGCCTGATCGGCCAGTCCGGCATAGGCCTTGAGCATGGCGTCGAACAAGGGCGCGCCCTCGGCGCCGGTCTCCGGGTTGGCCGCCAGGCGTTGCTGGCTTTGGGCCGCGCTCGCGAGCAGCTTGTCGACCATCCCCAGAAACTCGTCGCGTTGTTCCTCCATGCCGCCCTCCATCGCCGTCTTGGCGTCGGTGAGCAAGGCGCGGGCTCGGAACAGCCAGCTGCTGGTGTCATTGAGGTCGCCGGCGCGCTCGATGCTGCCGCGGCCCAAGGCCTCGACATGGCCCCGGCTTTCCTGGAGGACCGCGATGGCGCCGGCTGCTGCCAGCGAGAAAATCAGGACGAAGAGGAGCAGGGTCGCGGACAGCGCCGTCGCGACGCGTAGATTTTTGCGCATGTGTGGTCCGTTACGAGCATGCCCGGCCGGACGCGGCGGGCAGGAAGCGGCATGGAAATCTGCCGCCACAATCGGTAACGAAGTATGAGACAGGGAGTTGGCAGTTTCTTTACAGCCGCCTATCACGCGGCAAAGAAATGCAATAAAGGGAATTGACGGCCGAATCGAGGTCAAGCCGTCCGCCAGGCGCCCATCGGCTGTCACGAAGCCGGCCAGGCTTGAACGCGCCGAACCGCGGCCGGCGCCGATCCAGGACTGCCCGGCGCCCGCGTGCGTACTCGCCCTCCCCGCTCACCTCACACCTGCGGCTGGCGCTCGTCGGCGGGAATATCGTCGATCAGCGTTTGCACCAGCTCGCGCGCGAACGTCGGCAGCGCGTCCAGGTCGCGCACCACGATGTGCAGTTTGCGCAGGCTCCACGCATCGGTGAGCGGCACCAGCGCGATATCGAGCACGCGGGCGTAACGCAGGGCCACCGACTCCGGGATCACGCCGATCCCGACGCCGCTCTCGATCATGCGGCATGCCGCCTCGAAATTTCCCACTTCCACCCGGAAGCGGAACGTGCGGCCCAGCGCCGCGGCCGCCTGCACCAGAAACGGATGGATCGCGCTCCATTCCGACAAGCCCACGTAGTCGTAGGCCAGTGAATCGGCAAACGGCACGGCGCTTTCGGTGGCGAGCGCATGGCGCGCGGCGGTCACCAGTACCAGCCGGTCACTGCGATAGGGGATGAACTGGAGCTTGGGATCCGGACCACAGCCCGCCACGATGCCGAGGTCGGCCGAGCCATCGGCCACGGCCCGCACGATGAGATAGCTCAGGCGCTCGCGCAGTTCGACATTCACATCGGGATGACTCGCAAGATAGCGCGCCAGCACGCCCGGCATGAATTCGGTGATGGCGGTGGTGTTGGCCAACACGCGCACATGGCCTTTCACGCCGCGCGCGAACTCCTGCATGTCGCCGCGCAGTTGCTCGATCTGCTGCATCACCGTGCGCGCATGGCGGGTCAGCGCCTCGCCCGACGGCGTCATCGTCACGCCCTGGCTGGTGCGGTAAAGCAACTGCGTGCCGAAGTGCTCTTCGAGATTCTTGACCCGGGTGCTCGCCGCGGGCAGCGAGAGATGCGACTTCTCCGCGCCGCGCGTCAGGCTGTGCCAATCGCCGATATGCACCATCAGCTGCAGATCGGTCAGGTCAAAGTGTGTAGCCATTCGTCCCCCTAAACCTTCGGGATTGGAAAACCCCGTATTAAGCAATCATAAATTGGCAGCCCGGATCGCATCCGGCAAAGTGCGGACTGACCCTGCCCGACCGGCATCCCCAGAGTTCGAGACAACGCATCCATGGTTGACACCCACACCGATTTTCAAGATATCCGCGAGGCCGTGCGAGACCTGTGCGCCCAGTTTCCGGCCGAATACTTCCGCGAGATCGACGAGGCACGCGGCTATCCCGAGGCGTTCGTACGCGCGCTGACCGAGGCCGGCTGGCTCGCCGCACTGATCCCGCAGGAATACGGCGGCTCGGGCCTGGGCCTGACCGAAGCATCGGTCATCATGGAAGAAATCAACCGCGCCGGCGGCAACTCCGGCGCCTGCCACGGCCAGATGTACAACATGGGCACGTTGCTGCGTCATGGCAGCGACGAACAAAAGCGCGCTTACCTGCCGCGTATCGCCAGCGGCGAATTGCGCCTGCAATCCATGGGCGTGACCGAACCCACCACGGGCACGGACACCACCCGCATCAAGACCACTGCCGTGCGCAAGGGCGACCGCTACGTGATCAATGGCCAAAAGGTCTGGATCTCGCGGGTACAGCATTCGGACCTGATGATTCTGCTGGCGCGCACCACGCCGCTCGAGGCGGTCACGCGCAAATCCGAAGGCATGTCGATTTTTCTGGTCGACCTGCACCAGGCCATCGGCCACGGCATGGAGGTACGGCCGATCCCGAACATGGTCAACCATGAAACCAACGAGCTGTTCTTCGACAATCTCGAGATTCCGGCCGAGAACCTGATCGGTGAGGAAGGCAAGGGATTCAAGTACATCCTCGACGGCCTGAATGCGGAACGCACGCTGATCGCGGCGGAATGCATCGGCGATGGCTATTGGTTCATCGACAAGGTCACGGCCTATGCCAAAGAACGCGTGGTGTTCGGCCGCCCCATCGGGCAAAACCAGGGCGTGCAATTTCCGATCGCGCGCGCCCACATCAATGTCGAAGCGGCCAGCCTGATGCGCTACGAGGCCGCGCGCCGGTTCGACGCGCACCAGCCCTGCGGGGCGCAGGCCAACATGGCCAAGCTGCTGGCGGCCGACGCCTCGTGGGAAGCGGCCAACGCCTGCCTGCAGTTCCATGGCGGGTTCGGCTTCGCGAACGAGTACGACGTCGAGCGCAAGTTCCGCGAGACGCGGCTCTATCAGGTGGCGCCGATCTCCACCAACCTCATCCTCTCCTACGTGGCCGAGCATGTGCTGGGCCTGCCCCGCTCCTTCTGACCTCATTCTTCCCGGGACCGCCATGTCTGCCCTGCCTCGCTCCCTGCCCGATGCCCACCCTTCGGCCACGCTCGCCGAGTTCGCCAGCACCCTCCAATTCAGCGACATCCCCGACGCGGTTGTGCGACGCGCCGAAGACCTGCTGCTCGATACGCTGGGCTCCATCCTCGCCGGTGCGGGTGCGCGCGCCGTGCAAACCATCGGCCGCTACGCGAGCGCGATGGGGCCCGCACAGGGCCCCGCCGAAGTGCTGATCGACCGGCGCGGCACCACCCCGCTCTTCGCCGCCATGGTCAATGCGGCCGCGGCCCATGTGGTCGAGCAGGACGACGTCCACAACGGCTCCGTGTTCCATCCGGCCGCAGTGGTGTTTCCGCCTGCGCTCGCGGTGGCGCAGGCGCTGGGCGCGAGCGGCCGTGACCTGCTCACGGCCGCCGTGGCCGGCTACGAAGTCGGCATCCGCGCGGGTGAGTATCTGGGGCGCTCGCACTACAAGATCTTCCACACCACGGGCACGGTGGGCACACTCGCCGCCGCCGTAGCGGTGGGACGTCTGCTCGGGCTCGACCCCTCCCGCATGCTGCACGCGCTCGGCTCGGCGGGTACCCAGGCCGCGGGCCTGTGGGAGTTCCTGCGCGACGCGGCCGATTCCAAGCAACTGCACACGGCCAAAGCGGCCGCCGACGGCCTGACCGCGGCCTATCTCGCGCAGGATGGGTTCACGGGGGCACAGCGCATTCTCGAGGGCAAGCAAGGCATGGCGGCCGGCATGTCGACCGACGCCGATCTCTCGCGCCTGACCGATCGCCTGGGCGATCGCTGGGCCCTGGGCGAAACCTCGTTCAAGTTTCACGCCTCGTGCCGTCACACCCATCCGGCGGCCGACGCCTTGCTGGCGCTGATGCGCGAGCATGGCCTGAAGGCCGATGACCTCGCGGAGGTCGATGCCCAGGTGCACCAGGGTGCGATCGATGTGCTCGGCCCGGTCGTGAATCCCACCACCGTGCATCAGTCCAAATTCTCGATGGGCACCGTGCTGGCCCTGATCGCCCGCGAAGGCCGTGCCGGGCTGGCCGAGTTCGACGCCGCGCTGCATGACGCCGAGGTGGCGCGCCTGCGCGAACGCGTGCGCATGTCGTTCGACGCCGAAGTCGATGGCGCCTATCCGCAGCGCTGGATCGGCAAGGTGTCGGTGCGCACCACCGACGGCCGCGTGCTGTCGGCGCGTGTCGACGAGCCCAAGGGCGATCCGGGCAACACGCTCTCGCGCGGCGAGATTGAAGACAAGGCGCTGCGCCTGGGCACCTATGCGGGCGCCGCCACCGAGGCCGAGATGCGCGCGCTCATCGATCAGGTCTGGCGCCTGGCCGAACTGCCGCGCGTGGGCCGCTTGCTGCCGGCCTGAGAGAGAAAGGCCCCCACGCCGCGCCTGCGGCCTGCGTGGGGTACCTTTGTCTTGGCGCGGCCCTGCGACAAGAATAGAAAAAGGCGGCTCCGCCATGAAGCGGACCCGCCTTTTTTGCATGGCGCGAGAGGCTTAGCCCGCCAGCGCGGCGCGCTGCTCCGCCACCAGACGGGCGATGCCGGTCTCGGCCAGGCCCAGCATGGTGTCGAGTTCGGCGCGCGTGAAGGTCGCGCCTTCGCCCGTGCCCTGCACTTCGACGAAAGCGCCCGCGCCCGTCATGATCACGTTGACATCGGCGTCGCAGGCCGAGTCTTCCTGATAGTCCAGGTCGAGCACCGGGCGACCATCGACCAGGCCCACCGAGACCGCCGCCACCGCGTCGCGGATCGGGTTGCGCTCGAGGTCGCCGCGCTCGAGGAGAAGATTGATGGCGTCGCTCGCGGCAACCCAGGCGCCCGTGATGCTGGCGCAGCGGGTACCGCCGTCGGCCTGGATCACGTCGCAGTCCAGATGCAGCGTGCGCTCGCCCAATGCCGACAGATCGAAGACCGCGCGCAGGCTGCGGCCGATCAGGCGCTGGATTTCCTGCGTGCGGCCGCTTTGCTTGCCCCGTGCCGCCTCGCGATCGCCGCGAGTGTGGGTGGCGCGCGGCAGCATGCCGTATTCGGCCGTGACCCAGCCTTCGCCGCGCCCTTTCATGAAGGGCGGCACCTTGTCGAGCACGCTGGCCGTGCACAGCACGTGGGTATCACCGGCACGCACCAGCACCGAACCCTCCGCGTATCGGGTGAAACCGCGCGTGAGCGAGAACGGGCGCAGCTCGTCGACGGCGCGTCCGCTGGGGCGGGGAGTAGTGGTGGCGTTCACGGAGAGCTCCAGGAGATGATCGAAAGAAGAGCCGAATTGTACGGGTTCGATGGCCACAGCGGCCGCGCGCATCGGTTATCCTGCCGCCGTGGGCGCGGCTCGCCCGGCAAGCAGACCGCGCGACACCCTGTCCACCTCCGTCTTACCCCGTGCACGAGGCCATCGGCCTCGCGCCCTCTTCAGGATATCGCACCATGATCCGCAGCATGACCGCGTTCGGCAATGCCCGCGTCGACCTCGAACAAGGCACGCTCGCGCTCGAACTTCGCAGCGTCAATAGCCGCTTTCTCGATCTCTATTTCCGACTGCCCGACGAACTGCGCCACGCCGAAACGCCGCTGCGCGAGCTGCTCACCGCCAATCTGGCGCGCGGCAAGGTCGAAGTGCGCGCCTCGTTCACGCGCGCCAGCAGCACCGAAGTCACGCAGCTCGATCCCGAATGGCTCGCCCGCCTGGCTGACCAGTTGCAGGCCGCGCGCCAGATCCTGCCCGAAACCAGCGCGCCGCGTCTGGTCGAGCTCTTCAACTGGCCCGGCCAGCGCACCAACGACGCGCTCGATCCTCAAATCTGGGGCGCCGCATGTGTGCAGGCGGGCCAACAGGCACTCGCGCAGCTGCAGGAAGGCCGCGTGCGCGAGGGCGAACGTCTGGCCGGCATGATGCGCGACTGTGCCGATGGCGTGGCCGCCATCGTCGACCAGGTCGAGACCCACCTGCCCCAGTTGCTCGCCGATCATCGCGACAAGCTCGCCACCAAGCTGCGCGAGACCATCGAGAACGCGTTCCCCGGCGGCTTCACGCACATCTCGGGTGCCGAACTCTCCGAGCGCCTCTCGCAGGAGGCCAACCTCTTCGCGCTGCGTATCGACGTGGCCGAAGAACTGTCGCGCCTGCGCTCGCACCTCGAAGAACTGCGCCACCTGCTCACCGAAGGCGGTGGCAAGACGGGCAAGGCCGGCGGCAAACAAGGCGGCAGCGCCGGCAAGCGCCTGGACTTCCTGTTCCAGGAAATGAACCGCGAAGCCAACACGTTGGGCTCCAAGGCCGGCAGCATGGAAGTCACGCGCGCCGCCATGGACCTGAAGCTGCTCATCGAGCAGATGCGCGAACAGGCGCAAAACCTCGAATAAGCGCACGCGCGCCAAAAACAAAGGCCGTCATCCTTACCGATGACGGCCTTTTTTTACGTGCTGCCCCCTTGAGAGTGCAGCAAGCCGAAGGCGCAGCGTGGGGGCTCCGTCCTGCCGCCGGGCCGCCCCAAGGCAGGACCGCCCCCTCGGGGGGCAGCAAGCCGAAGGCGCGGCGTGGGGGCAACTCCCCCACACACCCTTCTAGTCACGCGACTCCAGCAGCTTGTTGATGCGCAGCGCCAGCAGCGTGCACACCACACCCGAGAGCAGATATACGCTCACCGCGGCGAGACCGAAGCGATCGGACAGGCCCAGCGCGACCACGGGCGCGAAGGCCGCGCCGATCAGCCACGCCATGTCGGTCGTGAGCGCCGCGCCGGTATAGCGATAGCGCCGCGTGAAGTTGGAGGTGACCGTACCGGCTGCCTGACCATACGACACACCCAGCAGCGCGAAGCCAATCAGGATGAACGCATCTTGCGCGTACGGTCCGCCGCCCAGCAGCCACGGCGCGAAGAGCGCGAAGATGCCGATCAGCACGGCGAGTGCACCGAGCGTGTTGCGCCGGCCGATACGATCGGCGATCACGCCGGAGAAGATCGTGCCGACGATGCCCACCAGCGCGCCCACGATCTGCACCACGAGCACATCGGCCACCGGTTGCGTCTGGCTCACCACGATCCACGACAGCGGAAATACGGTCACGAGGTGGAAGAGCGCATAGCTCGCCAACGCGGCAAAGGCGCCGATGAACATGTTGTAGCCCTGCTCGCGCACGATCTCGCTCGTGGCGATCGGCTCCAGCTCGCCCTCTTCGAGCAGCTCGGTGTACTCCTGCGTGACCACCAGCCGCAGTCGCGCGAACAGCGCCACCACGTTGATCGCGAAGGCCACGAAGAACGGATAGCGCCAGCCCCAATCGATGAAGTCTTCGTCGGTCAGGGTGAGATGCAGATACAGGAAGAGCGCGCTGGCGATCATGAAACCGATCGGCGCACCGAGCTGGCCCACCATCGCATACCAGCCGCGGCGTTGCTGCGGAGCATTCAGCGCGAGCAGTGATGGCAGGCCGTCCCATGAACCGCCCAGCGCCATGCCCTGCAGCGCGCGAAACACCGCGAGCAGAGCGATGGCGTACATGCCGATGGAGTCGTAGCTGGGCAGGAACGCGATGCCGACTGTGGCGGTGCCCAGCAGAAACAAGGCCGCCGTGAGCTTGATGCCGCGCCCCCAGCGCCGCTGGATGGCCATCGATATCGCCGTGCCCACGGGCCGCACGACAAAGGCCAGCGCGAATACCGCGAAGGCCCACAAGGTGCCTTCGAGAGGCGCCTCGAATGGAAAGAACACGCGCGGAAACACCATCACGCACGCGATGCCGAACACGAAGAAATCGAAGTACTCGGAGGTGCGGCCGATCACGACGCCGACCGCGATCTCGCTGGGTGCCACCTGCGTGTGGCTGGCGCCGAGCGTGGGAACCGAACCCGGCGGGAGAGACCCCGGCTGATCCGTCTGGCCGGGCTTGGGAGGGAGAGAGCCGGGATACTGCGTGGTGGTCGACATATGCGCACTCGCTGAAAGAGGCCGGCCGCGGCGCGAGAGCGCGCTGTCTGCCCGGGTCTACGATCCTGCATCACAGTTGCACGGCCATGGTCGCACGTTCCGCGCCTGACCGGAAGAGGCCACGCGCGCCACGCGGCGCATGCGCCACGACCGGTTTTTCAGGCATTCCACTTGCTATGGGCTGCGCCGCGAAGACGTTGTGCGCGCAACACCCGGTGCGATCCGTCACCGCATTTTTCCTCTTTTGGCCCTGGATTTTTCCAACCTTCCAGCGTAGGGTTGAGACTCTTCCCACGGTTACGTTTCGGGGTATGGCAATGCCGTTATTCCAAAGACTCCGCGGAGCAGCGCTGCTGGCCTGCATCCCCATGCTTGCCGGTTGCAACACCGTGCTGATGGCGCCGTCGGGAGATATCGCCTGGCAGCAGCGCAATCTGATCCTGATCTCGACGGGTCTGATGCTGCTGGTGATCGTGCCGGTGATCGTGCTGACCTTCGTGTTCGCATGGCGCTACCGCGAGACCAATGCCGAAGCCCGCTACGAACCCGACTGGAACCACTCCACCATGCTGGAGCTGCTGATCTGGTCGATCCCCCTGCTCATCATCATCGCACTGGGCGCCATCACCTGGGTCAGCACGCACCAACTCGATCCCTATCGTCCGCTCACCCGCGTCGCCGAGGGCCGCGAAGTTCCGGCAGGCACCAAACCCCTGGTGGTACAGGTGGTCGCGCTCGATTGGAAATGGCTCTTCGTCTATCCCGAGCAGGGCGTGGCCACGGTCAATGAAATGGCGGCGCCGGTGGATCGCCCGATCGAGTTCCAGATCACGTCGTCCACGGTGATGAACACGTTCTTCGTACCCGCGCTGGCCGGCATGATCTACGCCATGCCGGGCATGCAGACGACCCTGCACGCCGTGATCAACCGTCCCGGCGACTACGACGGGCTGTCCGCCAATTACAGTGGCGAAGGCTTCTCCGGCATGCGTTTCCGCTTCCATGGCATGGACCAGGCGGGCTTCGACGCATGGATCGCGCAGGCCAAAAAAGACGGCTCGGCCCTCTCGCGCGAGACCTTCCTCAAGCTCGAGCAGCCCAGCGAACGTAATCCCGTGGCCCGCTACGCCAGCGTGGCGCCCGGTCTCTTCGACGCCATCGTCAACCGCTGCGTCGAGCCCAATCGCATGTGCATGAAAGACGCCATGGCGATCGACGCCCAGGGCGGCCTGGGCATCCCGGGCGCACTCAACGTCACGTCCATCGATCCCGCGCTGCGCGAACGCCTCGGCCTTACCGAGGGCCCCCTGCGCCAGTACGTGGGCGCGATGTGTACGGCGGCAAACGAGTCCGCACGCATTCCGCTCTGATCGCAGGCGCCGTGTCCGGGCGGGCACGGCGCTTGATGCACGCGCCAAGCAAGTACTGCCGGTCGGCGCCCTCCCCGACCGGATTCATTAGCCGGGAATCGAGATGCCAGAATCATCAGACATCACCACGCTGATCTTCGGACGGCTCACCTGGGAAGCGATTCCCTACCATGAACCCATTCTGATCGCGACCTTCGCCGCCGTGGTGCTGGGTGGCGGCGCGGTGCTCGGTGCCATCACCTATTACGGCAAATGGGGCTATCTCTGGCGCGAGTGGTTCACCAGTATCGATCACAAGAAAATCGGGATCATGTATGTGATCCTGGGCCTGGTGATGCTGCTGCGCGGCTTTGCCGATGCGTTGATGATGCGCGCGCAGCAGGCTGTGGCGTTTGGCGACAACATGGGCTATCTGCCGCCCCACCATTACGACCAGATCTTCACCGCGCACGGCGTGATCATGATTTTCTTCGTGGCCATGCCGCTGGTCACGGGCCTGATGAATTACATCGTGCCGCTGCAGATCGGTGCGCGCGACGTGGCCTTTCCGTTTCTCAACAACTTCAGTTTCTGGATGACGGCGGGCGGTGCGATGCTTGTGATGGCCTCGCTCTTCGTGGGCGAGTTCGCCCGGACCGGCTGGCTCGCGTATCCCCCGCTGTCAGGCATATTGCATAGTCCCGACGTGGGGGTCGACTACTACATATGGGCCCTGCAGGTGGCGGGGGTGGGCACCTTGTTATCGGGGGTGAACCTGCTCGTGACCATCGTGAAAATGCGCGCGCCCGGGATGTCGCTCATGCGCATGCCGGTGTTCACCTGGACCTCGCTGTGCACCAACATCCTTATCGTGGCGGCCTTCCCGGTGCTCACGGCGGTGCTGGCGCTCCTCACCATGGACCGCTACGTCGGCACGAATTTCTTCACGGCGGACTTCGGCGGCAACGCCATGATGTACGTGAACCTGATCTGGATCTGGGGCCACCCCGAGGTGTACATCCTGATCCTCCCCGCCTTCGGCATTTTCTCGGAGGTGGTCTCCACCTATTGCCGCAAGCGGCTCTTCGGCTACGCGTCGATGGTGTACGCCACGGTGGTGATCACGGTGCTGTCGTACCTGGTGTGGCTGCACCACTTCTTCACGATGGGATCCGGGGCGAGCGTGAATTCGTTCTTCGGGATCACCACGATGATCATCTCGATCCCGACCGGGGCCAAGATCTTCAACTGGCTCTTCACCATGTACCGCGGCCGCATCCGCTTCGAAGTGCCGATGCTCTGGACGCTGGGCTTCATCGTGACCTTCGTGATCGGCGGCATGACCGGTGTGCTGCTCGCGGTGCCGCCCGCCGATTTCGTGCTGCACAACAGCCTGTTCCTGATCGCCCACTTCCATAACGTGATCATCGGCGGTGTGCTGTTCGGCCTGATGGCCGGCATCACTTACTGGTTCCCCAAAGCCTTCGGCTACCGGCTCGATCCTTTCTGGGGCAAGTGTTCGTTCTGGTTCTGGCTGGTGGGCTTTTATGTCGCCTTCATGCCGCTCTACGTGCTGGGCCTGATGGGCGTGACGCGCCGGGTCAACCACTTCGAAGATATGTCGTTGCAGATCTGGTTCCAGATCGCGGCCTTTGGCGCAATCCTGATCGCCATGGGCATCGCCAGCTTCCTGATCCAGCTGGTGGTGAGCTTTCGCAGGCGCGCGCAGCTGCGCGACACCACCGGGGATCCCTGGGATGGCCGCACGCTGGAATGGTCCACCTCGTCGCCCCCGCCGCAATACAACTTCGCCTTCACGCCGCGCGTGCACGACCTGGACGCCTGGTGGCAGATGAAGCAGTACGGCTACGAACGCCCGCAGTCGGGCTTCATTCCCATCCACATGCCCAAGAACACCTGGGCCGGCATCGTGCTGGCCGGGCTCTCGACCCTGCTCGGGTTCACGTTGATCTGGCACATGTGGCCGGCCGTGGTGCTCACCTTCGTGGCCCTGGTGCTGGTATCGATTGTCCACACCTTCAACTACAAACGCGATTACTACGTGCCGGCCAATGAAGTGGCCCGTTGCGAAGCCGATCGCACTTTGCTGATGGCCAACCATGTCTGATACCGCGGCTCACCTTACTCCCTCGGGCGCGCCGGCGGACCGGCCGCTCTTCTACATTCCCGAAGAACACCACCCCAAGAACGGCACGCTGCTCGGGTTCTGGGTTTACCTGATGAGCGATTGCCTCATCTTCGCGTGCCTGTTCGCGACGTACGGGGTGCTGGGGCGCAACTATGCGGCCGGGCCCTCCGGCGCCGATCTTTTCGATCTGGAGTTGGTTGCGCTCAACACGGCCCTGCTGTTGCTGTCGTCGATCACGTACGGCTTTGCCATGCTCGAGATGCGGCGGCGCCGGCTGGGTGCCACGCAAGCCTGGCTTGCCGTGACAGGGCTCTTCGGGCTGGCTTTTCTGTGTGTCGAGATCTATGAGTTCCAGCACCTGATCCATCTGGGCGCGGGCCCGCAGCGCAGCGCCTTCCTGTCCTCGTTCTTCGCGCTGGTCGGCACGCACGGGCTGCACGTGACCTTCGGCATCATCTGGCTGGTCGTGCTGATGCTGCAGCTGCAGCGCCACGGCCTGATCCTCGAAAACCGGCGGCGGCTCATGTGCCTGTCGATGTTCTGGCACTTCCTGGACCTGATCTGGGTGGGCGTCTTCACCTTCGTGTATTTGATGGGAGTCCTGCCATGAGCACCACCCGCAGCGACCACATGGGCAATCTGGAGTCGAGCCCCGACCCGCGCCACGTGACGCCTCACGGCGGCAGCGGACACGGCCAGGGCGGCGGCCACGGCCATGACGACCACGACGACGACGGCGGCGCCAGCCACGGCAGCTTCAAGAGCTACATGACGGGCTTCGTGCTCGCCGTGATTCTCACCGCGATCCCGTTCTGGCTCGTGATGAATCAGGTCTTCGAGAGTTCGCGCACCACGGCCCTCATCATCCTCGCCTTCGCGGCCGTGCAGATCGTGGTGCACCTGGTGTACTTCCTGCACATGGACACGAAGTCGGAGAGTGGTTGGAGTATGCTGGCACTGATTTTCACGCTGGTGCTGGTCGTGATCACCCTCTCGGGTTCGATCTGGATCATGTATCACCTCAACAGCAACATGATGCCGATGGCCCCGCACGACATGCGCAACATGCCGTAGCCGTCGTGGCTTGAAGGCGTCGCGCAGAGGGGCCCGGCAACGGGCCCCGCCTTATTTCGAGCAGCAGATATCTTGACCCGACCGGACTCCCTCCCGCCCCGCCCCGCCGCCGATGAACCGCCGCGCCGTCCCCGCGGCACGCTGACCCTCGTGATCCTGGCCTTGATCGCCGCCTTCCTGTTCGCCGTGCTGTGCACGCTGGGCAAGTGGCAGGTGCAACGCCTGGCCTGGAAAGAAAACCTGATCGAACAGGTCGAGAGCCGCGTGCACGCACCGGCCGTGGCGGCCCCGCCGCGCGCGGAGTGGGCCAGCCTGGACAATGCCAATGCGGAATACCGCCATGTGCAAGCCGAGGGCGTGCTGCGTCATGATCTTCAAACGCTGGTGCAGGCCGCCACCGAATTGGGCAGCGGCTATTGGGTCATGACGCCGCTGCAACAGGCCGACGGCTCGCTCTTCATGGTGAACCGCGGCTTCGTGCTGCCGGGCTGGCGCAAGCGCGCCCCGGAGTCCGGCTCGAGCGAACCCGTGAAGGTCGAAGGGCTGCTGCGTATGGGCGAAGGTCCCGGCGGATTCCTGCGCGAAAACGACGCCCAGGCCGACCGCTGGTATTCGCGCGACCTGCCCGCGATCGCCGCACGCCGCGGAATCGATCCCGCCTTGCTGGCCCCCTACTTCATCGACGCCGGCGCCAGCACGGCCCGCGACCCCGAAACGGCCCCGGTCGGCGGCCTTACCGTATTGAGCTTTGCCAACCATCACCTCGGTTACGCCATCACCTGGTTTGCGTTGGCCCTGATGGTGCTGGTGGGCGCGGGCATTGTCGCGCGCGAAGAGTTGCGCACGCGCAAGCGCCTGCAGGCAGCTGATCAGTAAGAATCCGGATGGGAGGCCGAGGCGCGCGCCTCGCCTCTATCGCACGACGGGCGCAGCCCTGCGGGCAGCCCGCGGCGCCTGCACCCGCGTGCCGCTCAGCCCGCCGCTGAGCCGGCGCGCAGCTCGGCTTGCGGCAGCCAGACGGCGAAGGCCTCGAGCGACATGGGCTGATCGAAGAAAAAGCCCTGGCCGCCCTGAATGCCGAGTTCGCGCAGGCGCACGACCTGCATGGCGTTTTCGATGCCCTCAGCCACGACCCGCACACCCTGATAGGCGCCCGCATAGCGCGCCACGTCGATCAGCACGCGGTTCTCTTCGGGCGTACCGAGCGCAGCGGTGAGGGATTGATCGAGCTTGAGAAAATCGGGCTGGACACGCGCCACGGTGTCGACACCATTGAAACCCGTGCCGAAGTCATCGACCCCGATCTTCACGCGGCCATGCCGCACGCTGGCGAGCCGGGTCAGCGCAGCCTCGCTATCCGGCAATGCCTCATCCTCGGTGAGCTCGATCCAGATGTCGGCCTGCGGCGGAAGGATCTGATCGAGCTCGGCCAGATGGGCGTCGAACCGGTCGTCGAGCAAATACCCCGCGGGCACATTGAACGACACATGAAATCCGTCGGGCAGACCGACGGCGGCCAGCGCCGTGGCCGCGTCGACGAACACCTGCCGGCTCAGGACAGGCAGGCAGCCGAGCTCGCGCGCGATCGGGATGAAACGTTCGGGAGGCACTTCGGTACCGTCATCCAGACGCCAGCGCATCAGCACCTCGGCGCCCACGCAACGGCCCGACTCCAGCGCCAGCATGGGCTGGAGCACCGGGCGAAACTGCGCCCGAAGCGCGGCATCCCGTCCGGCAGGCTCGAGCATGGCCTTCAGCCCGACCGCGTCGGGCAGCCCGCGATTGCCATCGTGTTCCTGCATCACTCCCGGTCTCCCTGTGTCCTTGCCACCATGTGGCTGTCCTGCACTCGGCGCCGCGGGCCGGACCGGCGTGACCCCTGCGAGCGCACGCCCAGCTTAACGCGTTGTGCGGCGGACTGCCGAGCGTGGACACGATGAGGCAAGAAAAAAACCGCCCGGAGGCGGCCGACAAGCACGGGCGGACGGACGCCGGCACCGGCATGGTGCGGTCGGCCGCCCCGGCGCGGGATTCCGGGCGGCCACACGGGGCGGCCGGCCAGGATTCCCGCTTACTGAAACGCCGTTTCAGTGAACGTGCGCAGCTTGCGGGAATGCAGGCGCTCGGGAGCCATGTCGCGCAAGAGCTCGAGCGCGCGGATACCGATCTCCAGATGCTGGTTGACCTGACGGCGGTAGAAGGCGCTCGCCATGCCGGGCAGCTTGAGCTCGCCGTGCAGGGGCTTGTCGGACACGCACAGCAGCGTGCCGTACGGAACGCGGAAGCGAAAACCATTGGCCGCGATGGTGGCCGACTCCATGTCGAGCGCGATCGCACGCGACTGGGCGAAGCGCTGCACCAGCTCGCCCTGGTCGCGCAGCTCCCAGTTGCGGTTGTCGATGGTGGCGACGGTACCGGTGCGCATGATGCGTTTGAGGTCCCAGCCCGACAGGCCCGCAACCTCTTCGACCGCCTGCTCCAGCGCCACCTGGACTTCGGCCAGCGGGGGCACGGGCACCCAGGTCGGCAAGTCGGCGTCGAGCACGTGATCGTCGCGCACATAACCGTGCGCCAGCACGTAATCGCCCAGGCGCTGCGAATCGCGCAGGCCGGCGCAATGGCCCAACATCAGCCACGCGTGCGGGCGCAGCACGGCGATGTGATCGGTGATGGTCTTGGCGTTCGAGGGCCCGACGCCGATATTGACCAGCGTGATGCCGGAATGATTGGGCCGGACCAGGTGATAGGCGGGCATTTGCGGCAACCGCACGGAGGAGGCCTCGTTCGGCGCGTTTTCGCCGCGGCGCGTGATGCGATTGCCCGGTTCGACCAACGCGTCGTAGTCGCCGCCGCCCTCGGCCATGAGCGCCCGGGCGCGCACGCAGAATTCATCGACGTAGAACTGATAGTTCGTGAACAACACGAAATTCTGGAAATGCGAGGGCGCCGTGGACGTGTAGTGCTGCAGGCGATGCAGCGAATAATCCACGCGGGTCGCCGTGAACGGCGCCAGCGGCCGAGGCTCGCCTTCGCGGCCCTTCCAGGAGCCGTTCACGATGGCATCGTCGGTGACGGCCAGATCGGGCACGTCGAACAGATCCCGCAAGGGCCGTCTCAGGCTCTCGAGATGTTCGCCCTCGACATACGCGCCATCGGGAAACGCGAAGTGCAGCGGAATCGGCATGTCGGATTCGCCCACTTCGATCGGCACGCGATGATTCTGCAGCAGCTGACCGAGTTGCTCGATCAAGTAGTCGCGAAACAGCAGCGGCTGGGTGATGGTGGTCTGGTAGCTGCCCGGCTCGGCCACATGGCCATAAGAGAGCCGGGTATCGATGGGATCGTAGGTATCGACACCCACGCGGACGGCGGGGTAATAGGCGCGCACCCGGGCCCGCAGGTCTTTGCCTTGCAGGACTTCCTGGAAGGCATCGCGCAGGAAGCCGGTGTTGCGGGCGTAGATCTCGAGCAGGCGCTCCACCGCGCGTTCGGCGTCGTCGAAGGGCTCGAAGGGGATCGGGTCGGGGCTGTACAGGGAGGCTGCGGTCATGTTCCGGTCCATGGCCGACGCCGACGCGGCGCCGGTGCAGCGATTATGCCGCATGGCCCGCGCCACACCGCGTACATTCGTGTACATCGATGCGGCATTTCATTGCAAATGTAATGAAATACTATTGCATTACAATCGGACGGCGCTTCGATGACAGAATGCGCCCTGCCGCCGGCTAGCACGTTGCAGCCATCACGCCCACTCCGATTTTTGAAGTGTCGCTAATGACTCCACCCACGCGAGAAGTCCGCCGACAATCCTCTGTGTTGTCTGCTTTGATCAGCGCCCCGCTTCTGGCGCTTTGTTTGACCACTTTCAGTGGCGCGGCCCAGGCCTCGCTGCACCCCACGGCCCGCTCCAACCTCAATGGTCTGGCGCTCGCCAACGAACCCACCGTTCCCACGTTGCGCGACCGCGTCGTGCAGGCCGGTCTGCAAGCCATCGGCACGCCCTATTCGTGGGGCGGCGATGATCCGCTCGACGGTTTCGACTGCAGCGGCCTGGTGCTGTTCGTGTATCGCGAGATCGCTGGCATGGACATGCCCCGCACGTCGCGTGCCCAGCGCAGCGCAGGCAAGAATGTCGCCCGTACCCGCCTCAAGCCCGGCGACCTGGTGTTCTTCGCCACGCGCGGCCGCGGCGTGACCTCGCACGTCGGTATTTACATCGGCCAGGGCCAGTTCGTACACGCGCCTTCGCGCGGGGCGAAGGTGCGGGTCGACCGCCTCGACAACACGTATTGGTCCAAGCGCTATCTGGGCGCCCGCGGCTATCTCGACGAAGACATGCTCAACGGCGGCACCCTGGTGGCGTCCAAGGGCTGAGCCGCAAGGGCAAGGCGGGGTGGCAGTAAAAAAGCGGCGCAATGCCGCTTTTTGACGTCACACGATCGCGATATCGCGGCTTCTTTTGCTCTTGCGCCCGCGCCATGAGCGATATTCCTGCACGGTTGGTTGTATTTTTTACCGCTCGGGACACGCCCGTGCCGACCGATGGATGGATGGCTGCCCTCTGGATGGTGATTCCAGGCGTCCTGGATGCGGCCGCCGGATTCGAGAAAAATCCGCTTCAGTGCACGCTCGTGCCAGCGGGCGGCGACTGGTCCAGGCCGAGCGCCGCCTCCCAGCTGCGCAAGGGCACGCAGGTCTGCAGGCGCTGGATCGCGCGGTCGATAAGCGCCGGATGCAATTCGTGGCCCACCGTGCTCGCGATGTCGATGGTGGCATCGCCGTGCAGCTCGTCCAGGCGCTGTTGCGCCGCCTGCGCCAGCTGGACCGGCATCACCCGATCGGCGGCGCCATGCAGCAGGTGGATGGTGGTGTACGGCGGCGGCACCTTGGGCAGCTCGGCATAGCGCCCTGAAAACGCCAGCACGCGGCCCGCCAGCGCTTCATGCGCCTGCACTGCCTCCAGCGCCATGATGGCGCCTTGCGAGAAGCCCGCGAGCGCAGTGGCGGGTGGCAGCAGCTTGAACCGCGTCTGCGCCTGCTGGATGTACTGCACCAGGGCGGGCAGCGCCTGCGCCACGCGTGCGGGGCGATTGTCGTCCGTGACACCCTGCACCGAGAACCACTGGCGCCCCGCTCCGCCGCCCTCGAACGGCGCGAACCCCTCGGGAATCAGTACCGCGGAAGCAGGAAACGCGCGCCGGATGGCCTGCGCGAGCCCCTCGAGCCCCTCGGGCGCCCCACCCACGCCATGCAACAGCACGAACAGCTGTTTGACGGCCTCTTCGGAAGGGGGCAGAAATTCGAGGGTGCGAGGGGAAGACATGATGCGAGATCCAGGAATGGCCGGCGGGCGGCCCACGAAAACATTCTATACGTGTGCGGGCGGCGGGCCGGCTTTCAAGGGTGGGCGTCGCAGGTGAATCCATCACTCCTTTTTACTGTATATTTATACAGTCCTGTTTTGATGCCATGGATCGCCGCGCGCGACCCGCCCGCCGGTCATGCCCTCGCCCGAACTCATCCACCCCGCCCTCTGGCGCGCCACCCAATTGGCGCGCGGCAGTGCGCGCGCCGTGCCCACCGGGCATGCCGCGCTCTCGGCGTTGTTGCCGGACGAGGGCTGGCCCCAAGGCAGCCTCACCGAGCTGTTGACGCCTCACCCTGGCTGCGGCGAGCTGAGCCTGTTGCGTCCGGCCCTGACCACCCTGCCCGCCCATCGCGATATCGTGCTGCTGCAACCGCCCTGCACGCCGCACATCACGACCTGGATGCATTGGGGATTGGATCCCCAGCGTCTGCTCTGGCTCACGCCCGCGTCGCCGCGCGACACGCTATGGGCGGCCGACCAGGTACTCAAGCACGGCAGTTGCGCGGCATTGCTGTGCTGGTTGCCGCAAGCCCGCCCCGAGTCGCTGCGCCGGCTGCATCTGGCCGCGCAAGGGAGCGACACGCTGTTCTTTGCCTTGCGGCCCGCCAATGCCGCCCAACACGCATCGCCGGCCCCGTTGCGGCTCGCCCTGGCGCCGGCCGCGGCCGGCCTGAACGTCCAGGTGCTCAAGCGCCGGGGTCCGGTGTGCGACGTCACCCTCTATCTACCCTTCGAAGAAAACACCGGCCGCCTGCTGCCCGCCGTGCCGGCACAGCCCCTGCATTCCCCCTTGCCCCATGCGCCTCTGGATCTCCGTCTTCCTGCCTCGCCTGCCGCTGGACGCCGCACGACCGCATTGGTCTGAGCATCCCGAGCTGGTGTGCGCCGTGCTCGAACAGGAGCGCGTGATCGCCCTCACTCCGGCGGCGCGTGCGGCAGGCCTGCGCCCTGGCATGCGCCGCGCCGGTGCGCTGGCGTTGTGCCCCGAGGCGCTCCTGCTCGAACGTGATCCCGCGGCCGAGGCTCGCACACAGCAGGCGGCGGCGCTGTCCTTGCTGCAATACACGCCGCAACTGGCCGTGCCGGACGGCGACAGCCTGTTGCTCGACGTAGGCGCGAGCCTGATGGTGTTTGGTGGCCCTCGCGCCTTGTACCGGCGGGTGCGCGACACGCTCGCGGCCCTGGACCTGCACGCCGGCATCGCACTGGCCCCGACCGCGCGCGGCGCCTGGTTGCTGGCACGCAGCCCCGGGCGGCGCCGGGTGTTGCGCGAACCCGCGCTCGCGCGCCGGCTCGATGCGCTGCCCCTGGTGCTGCTGCCCGAAGCCCAGCCCCGCCTGGCCTGGCTCCAGGGCCTGGGCTGCAAACGCCTGGCCGATCTTCGGCGGCTACCCCGCGCTGGCCTGCAGCGGCGCAGTGATCCGGGCCTGCTGCGCGCGCTCGATGCCGCCTATGGCGACACCGCCGAAGTCCATGCCTGGCTCACGCCACCCGCGCGTTTCGAAGCGCGCACCGAGCTGATGGACTACGTGGAGCATGCCGAGGCGCTGCTGCACGTGAGCGGCCGCCTGACCGAACAATTGAGCGGCTGGCTCGGCGCGCAGCGTCTCGCCGTGCGCGCCATCACGCTCACCCTCGAACACGAACGGGGCCGGCATGCCCGCGATCCCTCGTCATTGCACCTCGCGATGGCCGAGCCCGTGTGGCAGAGCGCTCACCTGCGCGGCCTGTTGCGCGAGCGCCTGTCGCGGCTCGAGCTGGCCGCCCCCGTGATCGCGGTCACATTGGCCGCGCCGCTCACGGTCGACATGCCCGCGGCCAGCACCACGCTTTTTCCTGAACCGGGCGGCAATGCCGCCGATCATGCACGCCTGCTCGACCTGCTGTGCGCGCGGCTCGGCCCCGAACAGGTACGCCGGCCCGCGCCCCTGGCCGACCACCGGCCCGAGGTGGCCAACCGCTGGGTAGCCCTGGAAGCCGCCGGGGGCCGCCCGCCCGTGCTGCCGCCCGCCCTCGAGCGGCCCTTCTGGCTGATCGAGCCCGCGCAGGCGCTCGAGCTGCGCGCGCATCGTCCGGTCTACCAGGGCCAGCCGCTGCGTCTCACGCGGGGGCCGGAGCGCATCGAAAGCGGTTGGTGGGATGCGATCAACACACAGCGCGACTACTTCGTGGCCGAAGATGCCGCGGGCGCCCGCTACTGGCTCTATCGCGAACGCGGGGGCGAGACCGCGCGCTGGTTTCTGCACGGACGCTACGCCTGATGACCGTGCAGCCGCCTCGTGCCCCCTCCCCTGCGCCGCACCTGCCCGCCGATACCGGCGCGGGCCTGCCCGGCTATGCCGAACTCGACTGCCAGTCGAACTTCTCTTTTCTGCAGGGCGCCTCGCATCCCGAAGAGCTGGCCGAACGCGCGCATCGCCAGGGCTATGCCGCGCTCGCCCTCACCGACGAGTGCAGCGTGGCCGGCGTGGTGCGCGCGCATGTCGAGGCCGAAAAGCTCGGGCTGCCCCTGATCGTGGGCAGCCGCTTCGTGCTGCACGACGAACCTGGCCCGCCCATCGAGCTCACGCTGCTGGCCCAGGATCGCGAGGGGTACGGCAATCTCACCGAGTTCATTACGCTGGGACGCTCCCGCGCGGTCAAGGGCAGCTACCACCTGCGCGCCGACGACCTCGCCGCTCCGGCCGAATCGCTCGCGCATTTGCGCGGCATGCCGGGCTGCCTGGCCATTCTCACGCCCACTTATGGTCTGGACACCGCGCAGATCGTGGCGCAGGCGCGCTGGCTGGCCCGCGTGTGTCCGCAACGCGCCTGGGTGGGGCTCACGCTCTTGCATCGCTCGCGCGACGACCTGCATCGTGCCGCGCTGGACGCCGCCGCGCAGGCGGCGGGGCTGCCGCAGGTGGCGGTGGGCCAGGTGCAGATGCATGTCCGCTCGCGCAAGCCGCTGCACGATACGCTCACCGCCATCCGCATCGGCCTGCCGGTATCCCAGTGCGGCTACGCGCTCGCGGCCAATGCCGAGCGGCATCTGCGCTCGCGCCTGCGGCTGGCAGGGCTGTACCCGCCCGCCGCGCTCGCCCAGACGCTCGAGATCGCGCGGCGTTGCACGTTCTCCCTGAAAGAGCTGCGCTACGAATACCCCGACGAGATCGTGCCGCCGGGCGAAACCCCCACCAGCTACCTGCGCCGCGCCGCCTACGAAGGCGCGCGTGAGCGCTATCCGGACGGCATACCGCCGATCGTCGAGGCGCAGGTCGAAAAAGAACTCGAACTCATTGCCGACCTGGGCTACGAGGCCTATTTCCTCACGGTGCATGACCTGGTGCGCGAGGCGCGCCGGCTGGGCATCCTGTGCCAGGGCCGCGGATCGGCCGCCAACTCGGCGGTCTGCTACTGCCTGGGCATCACGGCCGTGAACCCCGCCAACGGCAACGCGCTTTTCGAGCGCTTCATCAGCAAAGAGCGCAACGAGCCGCCCGATATCGACGTCGACTTCGAACATCAGCGGCGCGAAGAGATCATCCAATACATTTACGGCAAATATGGCCGCCGCCGTGCCGCGCTCACCGCCGTCGTGATTTCCTATCGGCCGCGCAGCGTGCTGCGCGACACCGGACGGGCACTGGGCATCGATCCCGCCATCATCGACGCGGTCGCGCGCGCCCATCAATGGTGGGACGGCAAGAAGGCCATGCTGCGCACGCTCGGCAACTGCGGGCTCGACCCCACCTCGCGCGTGGCGCGCCAATGGGCCATCCTGTCCGAAACGCTGATGGGCTTTCCGCGGCATCTGTCGCAGCACCCGGGCGGCTTCGTGATGTCGCGCGGCCTGCTCTCGCGACTCGTGCCCATCGAAAACGCCGCCATGGCCGATCGCAGCGTCGTGCAATGGGACAAGGACGACCTCGACGCGCTCGGCCTGCTCAAGGTCGACGTCCTCGCCCTCGGCATGCTCTCGGTGCTGCGCCGCGCACTCGAGCTGGCCGGCGCGCGCCGCGGCGAACCGCTCGCGCTGCATCAGATCCCCCAAGACGACACGGCCACCTACGACATGATCTGTGACGCCGACACGGTGGGCGTGTTCCAGATCGAGTCGCGCGCGCAGATGAGCATGCTGCCGCGCCTGCGGCCGCGCGAATACTACGACCTGGTGGTGCAGGTGGCCATCGTGCGGCCCGGCCCGATCCAGGGCGGCATGGTGCATCCCTATCTGCGCCGCCGCCAAAAGAAGGAGCCCGCCACCTATCCGGGGCCCGCGGTCGAGGCCGTGCTCCAGCGCACGATGGGCGTGCCGATTTTCCAGGAGCAAGTGATGCAGATCGCGGTGGTCGCGGCCGGCTTCACGCCTGGCGAGGCCGACCAGTTGCGCCGCTCGATGGCGGCGTGGCGCCGCAAGGGTGGCGTGGACAAGTTTCGCGCCAAACTGGTGGGCGGCCTGCTCGCACACGGCTACAGCCTGGAGTTCGCCGAGGCCTTGTTCCGACAGGTGGAGGGCTTCGGCGAGTACGGGTTTCCCGAGAGCCACGCGGCGAGCTTCGCGCTCCTGGCCTACGCCAGCTCCTGGCTCAAGTGCCACGAACCCGAGGCCTTTCTCGCGGCCCTGCTCAATTCTCAGCCGATGGGGTTTTATGCCCCTGCCCAGCTGGTGCAGGATGCACGGCGCCACCACGTGCGCGTGTTGCCCGTCGACATCATGCACAGCGGATGGGAAGCCGCGCTCGAACCCCGCGCGGACACACCCCGTCCCGCCGTGCGCCTGGGCCTCAATCAGATCAAAGGCCTGTCAGAAGACAGCGCGCGCGCCATCGCACAGGCGCGCGCGCAGCGGCCCTTTGCCAACACCGCCGATCTGGCGCGCCGCGCCGGGCTGGGCCGCCACGAACTCGATGCACTGGCCGCCGCCGATGCCTTGGCCGCACTCGCGGGGCACCGGCGCCAGGCCAGCTGGGAGGCGGCCGCCGGCGTGGCCGACCGCGATCTGCTGCGCGATGCGCCGATCGAAGAAGTCCAGGCGGCCGATCTCGCCGCGCCCTCCGAAGGCCAGGGCATTTCGGCCGACTACCTCAGCACCGGCCTGAGCCTGCGCCGCCATCCCCTCGCCTTGCTGCGCACGCACCTGGCGGCGCGCCGTTTCGAGACCTCGCAAACCCTCAACACCTATCCCAACCGCCGTCTGGCCCGCGCCTGCGGCATCGTCACCGTGCGGCAACGGCCCCAGACCGCCAAAGGCACCATCTTCGTCACCCTCGAAGACGAAACGGGACCGGTCAATGTGGTGGTGCGGCCCGAGCTCATCGAATCGCAGCGGCGCGAGCTGCTCGAATCGGTGCTGCTGGGCGTGTACGGCGTGTGGCAAAGCATCGATGGGGTACGCCATCTGGTCGCGCGCCGGCTGGTCGACATGAGCCCGCTGCTGCGCGAGCTCGACGACGCCGGCCTGCCCGCACGCAGCCGCAATTTCCATTGAGCCAGGCGGCACGCGAGATCCGCCCTGCCCCGGAAGCAACGCCGCCGCGTTCATCCCGGCGCACGCCGCGGACACGCATGCGCGACGTGCGCCGATGATCCCCGCATAGCCTGAGGCTCGCGCGCATCATCGCCGCGCGCGGGCTTTAAGGCCGAAACGGCGTGTCGTCGATCGGCGGCTCGACACCGCTCATGCGCGTGGTCAGCAGTGCCGCGCTGCCGCAGGCCAGCGTGAAGCCGAGCGCGCCCTGGCCGATGTTGAGCCACAGATTATCCACGCCGCGCACGGGGCCGATGAGTGGCTTGCCGGTGGGCGTGGCGGGCCGCAAGCCGGCCCAGGGCTGGGCGTCGGACAGATCCAGATGCGGAAAGACCTCGAGCACCTGACGCTTGAGCAGCGCCACGCGGTTCGGATCAATGCCGGTATCGCGGCTGCCGATGTCGACCATGGCCGCGATGCGCAGCACCCGCCCTACGCGGGCATACACGATGCGGCGCTCGTAGTCGGTCACGCTGATACGGGGCGCGCTGTCGTCGTCATCGGCCAGCGGCACGCTCAGGCTATAGCCCTTGAGCGGATAGATGGGCACGTCGTGGCCGAGCGGCCGCAGCAAGGCCCGAGAGCCCACGCCAGTGGCGAGCACGACAGCATCGGCACCGATGTCGCCCGCATCGGTGCGCACACCCGTGACGACGGGGCCATTGGTACGCAGGCCCATCACCTGCGTGGACATGCGGCATTCCACCCGGTCGAGCGCACCCAGCCGATCGAACAGCGCCTGCGTGAACTGGCGGCAGTCGCCCGCCTCTTCACTGGGGGTATAGATGGCGCCCGCCAAGCTCGTGCCCATGCCCGCCAGCGCCGGCTCGAGCGCCAGCGTTTCGCGCGCATCGAGCACCCGCTGCTCGGCACCGAGCCCGGCCTGATAGGCCACAAGCTTGCGCGCCTTGTCGAGCAGCTCGGGACTGCGATAGGCGATCAGCTTGCCGTTGCGCAAGTGGCCGAAGGCCAGCGGCTCCTGCTCGAGCAAGCGATTCATCACATCGCGGCTCAAGTACGACAGCCGCTGCAACTCGGCCGTGGAGCGCTGCGCCACCGAGGCGCGGCACGCGAGCGCAAACTGCAGGCACCAGCGCCACTGGTGCAGATCGAGCCGCGGGCGAAAGCGCAAGGGCGAATCGCTGCGCAGCAGCCAGCCCGGCACGCTGGGCAGCACACCCGGCCCGGCCAGCGGCGCCACATAGCTATAACTGAGCTGCCCGCCGTTGGCGAAACTGGACACCTCGGCCGGAGAGGGCCGGCTGTCCACCAGCACCACCTCGTGCCCTTCACGGGCGAGGAAATACGCCGAGGTGACACCGACAACACCCGCACCTACAACACAGACACGCATAGACCTTCCCTGCCAGGACAATCACCCATTCTGTCGGTGGCCCGGCCTCGCGCGCAAATAGCCAGCGCCGCAGCAGCCATAACTTCGGTCTATGGGCCCGCTTCGGGCAAGACATCAGCAGCCTAGGCCGCCCGCCCGTGCAGCCGGATGATGGCGGCGCCGGTGGGCTGGCGCACCAGCTCGGCCAGCGTGTGCCGGTCGAGCTCGGCGTAGAAGGTGCGCAAGGCGTCGTGCAGCACGCCCGCCAGCCGGCAGGCGCCATGGAGCGCACAGGGTGGGTCGGCGCATTCGACCAGATTGCCCTGGTGCTCGAGCAGCCGCACCAGCTCGCCGACCCGGTAGCTCTCGGCCGGGCGCGCCAGCGCCAGCCCGCCGCCCTTGCCGCGGGTCGCGGCCACCAAGCCCTGCTGCGACAGGAAATGCACCACCTTCACGAGATGGTTGCGCGAGATGCCGAAGCGTTCGGCGATCTCGGGAATCGTCACGGGCTGGGCGCGGTCGCGGCATTGCGTCAGGTACATCATGACGCGCAGGCCGAAGTCGGTGAAGCGGTTGAGTTGCATGGTCGAAAATCCGTGCCGGGCGGGCAGCGGCAAGCATACACCGCGCCCACCCGCTGGCTTAGAGTCCCGTGCCGCCCGTGCCGAACACCTCGGCATGGATGCGCGCCGGCGCCACGCCCAGCGCCAGCAGCGAGGCGTGCTGCGCCTGCATGAACGCCAGCGGCCCGCACAAGTAGTAGTCCGCTTCCGGCAGGACCACCTCCTCTTTCAGGGCGGCCAGGTCGATGCGGCCCTCGCGGTCGTAGTGCACGCCCTGTCGATCCGCCGCGCCGACGGTCTCGTAATGAATCCATTTGCGCATCGTGGGGCTGCCCGCGACCAGCGCATCCACCTCGTCGCGCATGGCATGGCACGCGGCATCGCGACAGCCATGCACGAAGCGCACCTCGCGGCCAGCGCCGCGCGCGGCCAGCGTCTTGGCCATGGACAGCATCGGGGTGATACCCACGCCGCCGCTAATCAGTACGACCGGGGTGTCGCGCGACTCGTCGAGCACGAAGTCCCCTTGCGGCGGCGCCACGTCCAGCACATCGCCCTCGTTGAAGCGCTCGTGCAGCAGCGTGGAGACCATGCCGTCGGGGCTGGTGGCCACGCCGCGCTCACGCTTGACAGAGATGCGCAGACGGCCCTGGCCCGCGGCATCCGACAGGCTGTACTGGCGCGGCTGCATCATGCCCAGCGACGGCACGAACACGCGCACCGAGATGTACTGGCCCGGCTTGAAATCGGGCACCTCGCCGCCGTCGGCGGGCGCCAGGTAAAACGACGTGATCTCGCTGCTCTCGGGCACCTTGCCCACCACCTTGAAACCGCGCCAGCCGCTCCAGCCGCCCGGCTGCGTGGCCGCGGCCGTATAGAGCGCTGCCTCCTGCGCGATCAGCGCGTCGGCCAGCTGCTGATAGGCGGCCGCCCAGGCGGCGATCAGTTCATCGGTGGCGGCGTCGCCCAACACTTCGCCGATCGAGGCCAGCAGATGCTTGCCAACGATCGCGTAGTGCTCGGGCCGGATGCCCAGGCTCACGTGCTTGTGCGTCACGCGCTCGATCACGGGGCCGAGCACTGAAGGATCGTCGATATGCACCGCGTAGGCCGCAAGCGCGCCGGCCAGCGCCTGCTGCTGACGTCCGCCCTGTTGGTGGCCTTGATTGAACACCTGCAACAGTTCCGGGTTGCCGCGGAACATCCGCGCATAGAAATGGCGCGTGAGCGCCTCGCCATAGGCCTGCAGAACGGGTGCGGTCGCTTTGACCTGCGCGCGGATGGTTTCGCTCAACATGCATCGACTCCTGGCCGGGCCACACCCGGTGTTTAAGATGTATTTATTCTACATCTTTTAAATTCGCGTGTTCCGGATGGCGACTTGCGAGTGTGGGTATGGGCCGGTTAAAACACCGGCTTTAGTTGTCACTTATTAGGATTTGCCATGAGCACCGAATCGCTCAAGACCCGCCTGTCCAACGCCATGAAAGACGCGATGCGCGCCAAGGACAGCGCCCGGCTCGCCACCCTGCGTTTCCTGCTCGCCGCCGTGAAGCAGAAAGAAGTGGACGACCGGCGTGAGCTCGACGATGCCGAGATCACCGCCATCATCGAAAAGCAGGTGAAGCAGCGCCGCGAATCCATCGCCGCGTTCGAGCAGGCCGGGCGTACCGAGACCGCCGAGCAGGAAAAGGCCGAAGTGGTCGTGCTGCAGGAATTCATGCCTCAGGCCGCGAGCGCCGAGGAAGTGGCGGCAACGATCGACGCCGCGGTGGCCGAGGTGGCCGCTCAGGGCGTGACCGGCGCCCCCGCGATGGGCAAGGTCATGGCAATCCTGAAGCAGAAGCTGGCCGGCCGTGCCGATATGTCGCAACTGTCGGGCCAGGTGAAGTCCCGCCTCTGATCGCTGGGCGTGGAGCGATCCGGGTCACGGATCGCAACGCCACGATCGTCCGGCCGCCCGCCCGCGGCGGCCGCGCGCCCTCCTCCCACAGCGGCGCGTCACGCCGAGATCCGTCCGCCCCGCAGCCCGATGCTTCAGAACACGCCGCCGAAGAGATCCGGCTGCACCGTCAGCACCTCGGGATCCGCGAAGTTGCTCATTCCGACCCCCACCAGCCGATAGCGCGTATGCGCCGGCAGCTCGACCCGTTCGCACAGATGCCGCGCCACCTGGGCCAGTTGCGCCGCGGTGGCGGGCGGCATCGGCAGTGTCTGGCTGCGCGTGAGGATACGGAAGCGGTCGGTCTTGAGCTTGAGCACCACGGTACGACCGATGCGAGCCTTGCGCAGCGCCTGGTCCCAGACCTTGCCCGACAGGCGTTCCAACGCCGCATCGAGTTCACCGATCCGCAGATCCGTGTCGAAGGTGGTTTCGGCAGACACCTGTTGCAGCGGCTGGTCGGGCTGCACTTCGCGTTCGTCGATACCCTGCGACAGCTCATGCAACCGTACGCCATAACGCCCGAAACGCTGCTCCAGCGCAGCGCGGGGATGGCGCGCGAGGTCGCCCACCGTGGCGATGCCAAGCTCTTCCAGTTTGCCCTGCATCACCTTTCCCACGCCCGGCACCTTGCGCACGGGCAGCGCCTGCAGAAACCCGAGCACCTGGGCCGGACGAATCACGCACAGACCATCGGGCTTGTTCCAGTCGGAGGCGATCTTGGCGAGAAACTTGTTGGGCGCCACCCCCGCCGACGCGGTCAGCCGCGTTTCTTCACGGATCTGGCGCCGGATGATCTCGGCCACCTCGGTCGCGGAAGGCAGACCGAGCTTGTTATGCGTGACATCGAGATAGGCCTCGTCGAGCGAAAGCGGTTCGATCAAATCGGTGTGGCGGGCAAAGATTTCGCGCACCTGCGCCGATACGGCCTTGTAGCGGGCGAAATCCGGCGGCACGTAGACCGCTTGCGGACACAAGCGCTGGGCCCGCGCCACCGCCATCGCCGAATGCACCCCGAACTTGCGCGCCTCGTACGAGGCCGCGCACACCACCGAGCGATTCCCCGTCCAGGCCACGATGACGGGCTGGCCACGCAGTTCGGGCTGGTCGCGCTGCTCGACCGACGCATAGAAGGCGTCCATGTCGATGTGCACGATCTTGCGGGTGGGATGAGACATGGGAAGCGGGCGGGCCGGGCGCCGTGGCGCCCAAAACTACTGGATATATATACGGTATCGCTATTATGCCGCGCCCCGCCGCTTTATGCCCGGCGCGGGGCCGATCGACGGGGCGGCCGGTGACCGGACACCCGCGCTGTCACCCCCGGCTATCTGCGCTACAGTCGCTGCTTTGCAGCAACCGATCCGCGTGCGCGCCCGCGCCGCGTTTTGCGATGACCGATAACAACACCCCCGAGACTTCCGCCCCGGCCAGCTACTTCGGCCTCGAAATCCCTTTCATGACGCTGCTGGGACTGGTGCCCGAGCAGGCCGGTGACGGCATCGCGCGCTGCCGCCTGCCGTGGCGCGCCGACCTGACCAACAGCCGTGGCGATATCCATGGCGGGACGCTGATGAGCGTGCTGGACTTCTGTCTGAGCGCGGCCGCCCGCGGCCACGAGACCGATGTGGGCATGGCCACCATCGACATGACCACGAGCTTTTTGTCGCCCGGCCGCACCGACCTCGTCGTCGAGGCGCGCTGCCTGCGCCGCGGCATGTCGATCGCCTTTTGCGAAGGCGAGATCCGCGACGCCTCGGGCGAGCTGGTGTGCAAGGCCAGCGCCACCTTCAAGGTGGTGCGCCGCCGGCCCGGCAGCGACTGACCTCAGCGCTGGCGCAGACGCCAGACCTCTTCGGAGGGCTGGGGATCGCCCGGCATGAAAGCGACGCACGATGGCAGGCCATAGACCACCGCCTCGTGCATCGCGCGCAGGGCGTCGCTGTTCCAGATGCTCTTGCCCCACATCGTGATACGCACGTCCGAACTCTTGGTGTCGGCGCCCGCGATGGTCACGCTGGCCATTTCGCTGTCGCTGAACGGCGCGAGGACGCGTACGCTCGCCTTGCGCTGCCCTTCGTCCACCTCGTTCACCAGGCGATAGCCGCCCTGGCCGAGCAGGCATCGCTCGGACTGCGCGATCGCCGCGCGATAGGCGTCGAGGTAATACACATTGACCTTGTAATCGCCGTTGACGGCACCCGCGCCGGGTGCCGTGCCGACGGCGCATCCGGCCAGGCCGGCGCCGAGCGTGAGCGCGGCCGCAATCGCTTTGAGCATGATTCCTCCATAGTGCTTGGCCGCGATTATCCCGCATCTTGCGCGGTTCGACACCGCCGTCGGCGCTGTGGCATGATCGGTCACGCTCGGCGCACCCCTCGCGCCGGCCTCGTGACGGCCCCGGCATTCGCCGCGCGTGGCCGTCATCGCATCTACCGGAGGCTCTCTTGCTCAATTTCATGAAGCGCACCTTGCTTGCCGCCAGCCTGATCGGCGCGGCCGCCGGTGCGGCCGCCCAGCCGCCGCGCGCCTATCCCCTGAAAGACTTCTTCCGCAATCCCGAGCGTGGCGCGTTCCGCCTGGCCGACGACGGCCGCACGCTCGGGTTCATGCAGCCGGTCAGCGTCGACGGCAGCCCGCCGCGCATGAACATCTACGTCCAGCCCCTGGTCGACGGCAAGCCCCAGGGCGAGGCCCGCAAGCTCACCAGCGAAAGCGCGCGCGACATCAGCAACTACTTCTGGAAGGGCTCCGATGTCGTGCTCTACCAGAAGGACTTCGGCGGCGACGAAAACTTTCACGTGGTCGCGGTCAACACCAAGACCGGCCAGGTGACCGATCTCACCCCCTATGACGGGGTACGCGCCGGCATCGAAGACGACCTGCCCGACGATCCGGACCATGTGCTGATCGGCCATAACCATCGCGACCCCGAGGTCTTCGATGTGTATCGCGTCAATGTGCGCACCGGCGCTGCCGTGCTGGTGGCCCAGAATCCCGGCAACATCGTCGGCTGGCAGACCGATCACGCGGGCAAGGTCCGCGCCGCCATCACGAGCGACGGCCTGAACACCACCCTGCTCTATCGCGATGACGAGGCCGCGCCGTTCCGCCCACTGGTCACCACCGACTATCGCAGCAGCGTGAGCCCGATGTTTTTCACGTTCGACGACCGCAAGATGTACGCGCTCTCGAACCGCGGCCGCGACAAGCTCGGCCTGGTCGTGCTCGACCCCGCCAAACCCGACACCGAAGAGCTGATTTTCGTGCCCGAAGAGGTCGACCTCGATGCGGCCGGCTATTCGCGCAAGCGCAAGGTGCTCACGCTCGCCGCCTACCAGACCCACAAGCCGCAGTACCGCTTCTTCGACGAACAGACCGAAGCCCTTTACCGCAAGCTGCAGGCGCACCTGGCCGGCTACGACTTCGCCCTGCAAGGCTGGAACCGCGAAGAAGACACCTTCATCGTCGCCGCCTACAACGACCGCACGCCCGGCTCGCGCTACCTGTACAGCGCGGCCACCGACACGCTGACCAAGCTGGCCGACATCAACCCGGCCATTCCCGAAGCCGACATGGCGCCGGTCAAGCCCATCAGCTATACCTCGCGCGATGGCCTGACGATCCACGGCTATCTCACGCTGCCGGTGGGCCGCGACCCGCGCAACCTGCCTTGCATCGTCAATCCGCACGGCGGCCCCTGGGCGCGCGACGGCTGGGGCTACAACCCCGAGGTGCAGTTCCTGGCCAACCGCGGCTTCTGCGTGCTGCAAATGAATTTCCGCGGCTCCACGGGGTATGGCCGCAAGTTCTGGGAAGCCAGCTTCGGCCAGTGGGGTCTCGCCATGCAGGACGACATCACCGACGGCGTCAAATGGCTGATCGACCAGGGCATCGCCGACCCGAAGCGCATCGGCATCTATGGCGCGAGCTACGGCGGCTACGCCACGCTGGCGGGCGTGACCTTCACGCCCGACCTCTACGCAGCCGCGGTCGACTACGTGGGCGTGTCGAACCTCTTCACGTTCATGCAGACCATTCCGCCCTACTGGAAGCCCATGCTCGAGAAGATGCAGGACATGGTGGGCGACCCCGAGCGGGATCGTGAGCGCCTGACCGCGACCTCGCCCGCGCTGCACGTCGACCGCATCACCACGCCCCTCTTCATCGCCCAGGGTGCCAAGGATCCCCGCGTCAACAAGGCCGAGAGCGACCAGGTCGTCGAGGCCCTGAAGAAGCGCGGCGTCGAAGTCGAATACATGGTCAAAGACAACGAAGGCCACGGCTTTCACAACGACGAAAACAAATTCGAGTTCTACGAGGCCATGGAGAAGTTCCTGACCACGCACTTGAAGCCTTGACCCTGGCGGCAAGTTGTCCACGGGCCGGACGTTCTGCGTCCGGCCCGTGATCATTTTTTGCGCACAGGCCGCGGCGAAGACTCCTGCCACGGCCCCGTTCCGCATGCGCTCCCGCCCCTCGTCACGTCCCTGTATTTCTCCACCGTCACGCCGGGCATGTTTGGTTACTGAAACCTTCAACCCCGACCAACGGTCTATGCGGTTCTGTCCTAGAATCGGCTCCGATGAAAAACCCTGAGCATTCTCCCAACAGCGCGGGCCGCGCCTGGTCGCGCGCCCGCATCAAGCAGTGGGCCATCCGCGCCGCCGTGGCGGCTGCCGGCCTGGGCCTGTGTGGCGCGATCGCCATCGGGCTGGCCCTGGCACTGGCCTGGCCCAGCCTGCCCGAGCTGCATGCCATGACCGATTACCGGCCGCGGGTGCCGTTGCGCATCTACACGGCAGACAAGGTGCTGATCGGTGAGTTCGGCGAAGAGCACCGCAACGTGCTGCGCGCCGACGAGATCCCCGACGTGATGAAGCAGGCCGTGCTCGCCGCCGAGGATGACGGGTTCTATCACCATAACGGCGTCGATTGGGCGGGCATGACGCGCGCCGTACTCGCCAATCTGGTGAGCATGGCCAAGGCTCAGGGCGGCAGCACCATCACCATGCAGGTGGCGCGCAACTTCTACCTGTCGTCGGAGAAGACCTATTCGCGCAAGTTCTACGAACTGCTGCTGACCTTCAAGATCGAATCGGAGCTCACCAAGGACCAGATCCTCGAGCTCTATATGAACCAGATCTATCTGGGGCATCGCGCCTACGGTTTTGCGGCGGCGTCCCGCACCTACTTCGGCAAGCCGCTCTCGGAAGTCACACCCGCCGAGGCCGCCATGCTGGCCGGCATCCCGAAGGCGCCGTCGCGCTCGAACCCGATCACGAACTTCGGCCGCGCCCAGACGCGGCAGCACTACGTGATCAATCGCATGCAGGCGCTGGGCTACATCACGGCCGAACAGGCACAGGCCGCACGCGAAGAGCAGATCTCGGTGCGCGGCTCCGAAGGGGGCCCCGCCCGCGGCTTCGCCGTGCACGGCGAGTACCCCGCCGAGCTGGTGCGCCAGCTTATGTACGGCGTGTTCCAGGAAGAGGCCTACACGCGCGGCATCAACGTCTACACCACCATCGACTCCAAGGCCCAGCAGGACGCCTACGTCGCGGTGCGCGACAACGTGCTCGCCTACACGCGCCGCGCCGCCTACCCCGGCCCGGAAGATCAAATCGACCTGCCCGACGGCGTGGAAAACGATCCTCAGGCCTTCGACGAAATCATCGACAGCGTGCAGGACAAGGCGCCCGACAGCGGCGAGCTCTATTCCGGCGTCGTGCTCTCGGCCAGCCCCACCGAGATCAAGGTGGCGCGCAGCGCGCGCGAGATCCTCACGATCGACGACAAGAAGGCGCTGGCCGTTGTGGCCCGCGCGCTCGCCGCCAATGCCAAGGACGACCTGCGCATCCGGCGCGGCTCGGTGGTCTACGTCCACAAGACCGGCGACACCTGGGAAGTGATCAACATGCCGGCGCTGCAGGCCGCGCTGATCACGCTCGATCCGCAAGACGGAGGCATCCGCGCCATGATCGGCGGCTTCGACTTCTACCGCGGTTCGTTCAACCGCGTCACGCAGGCCTGGCGCCAGCCCGGCTCCAACATCAAACCTTTCGTCTACGCCGCCGCGCTGGAACGCGGCCTGACGCCGGGCACGCAGATATCCGACCAGCCCTTCATGCTGACGGCCGCGCAGACCGGCTCGCGCGACTGGACGCCCAAGAACGACGGTAATCAGTACGAGCCCATGCTGACGCTGCGCGAGGGCCTGTACCGCTCGAAGAACATGGTGTCGATCCGGATCCTGCAGGCCATCACGCCGCAGTACGGCCAGGATTACCTGACGCGCTTCGGCTTCGAGAAAGACCGTTGGCCGGCCGTGCTGCCGATGGCCCTGGGCGCGGGTGCGGCCACGCCGCTGCAGGTGGCCAATGCCTATGGCGTGTTCGCCAACGGCGGCTTCCGTGTCACGCCCTACCTCATCAATACGGTGACCGACAGCTCGGGCAAGGTGCTGATGCAGGCCGAGCCCGCCAAGGCCGGCGACGAAGCGCACCGCGCAATCGACCCGCGCACGGCGTGGCTGATGAACGACATCCTGCGCGACGCCACCACCAAAGGCACCGGCGCGCGCGCCTCGCGCACCCTCAAGCGCACGGATATCGGCGGCAAGACCGGCACCACCAACGACGCGGTCGACGTGTGGTTCTCCGGCTTCAACCAGCACATGGTCACCACCGTCTGGATGGGCTTCGATCGTCCGCGGCCGCTGGGCAGCAACGAATTCGGCAGCGGCCTGGCGCTCTCGGCCTGGCTGGATTTCGCCCAGCCCTACCTGAAAGACAAGCCGCAGACCCCGCCTCCGCCCCGCCCGCAGGGCCTCATCGCGGCCAATGGCGACCTGTATTTCTCGGAATTCCCGCCAGGACAGGCCGTGGCGGCGCTCGACCTCTCCTCGGGCGACCAGCTCACCGACTTCCTGAACAACATGCGGCCGAGCGACAACGCGCCGACGCGCGTGAATCCGCTGCCGGGTCAGCCGCCCGCGCCCCCGGGCGCGGGACAGCCGCCGCAGCCCATGAGCGTGCCGGGCACGGGCGAAGCGCCCAATGGCGGGGGCCCGGTGGGTGCCACGCCCATGGGGGGCAACCCCACGGGCGGCGCGCCGGCGGCATTCCCCGCGATCCCCGTGCCGCACGCCGAGGGCCCCGCGGCGCAGGCCTCCCCCGTGTCCACGGTGCCTGTCGCACCCAGCGGCGGGCTGACGGCCCGTCCGCTCTGATTTCCGCTTCGCGCAAAGAAATGCCCGCCCGGCTCACGCCCGGCGGGCATTTTTTCTGACACCTCGCGCCCAGGCCGATCGGCCGTCCCGCACCCGTGGCGAAGGCGGCGGGCGGGCGTTAACCGTGCACCACGGGGCGCGGCCAGGCCGACAGGGCCTGCAGATCGAGCAACGTGAAGTAGCCGTGCGGCTGCCAGCCCTCGGTATCGATGTGATAGACATTCCCCAGCGCCAGAGGCTCGGCCACGGGAGTATGGCCGGCCACCACGGCCCGCACGCCCGCCACCCCGCTGCTGTCGCGCAAGGCCAGGCGTTCACGCGACCACTGGCAGGTGGCGCGCGTGCGCCGCTTGCGGGTAAGAAAACGGCCCGGCAGGTTTTCCCAGTGGCTGACGGGGCTGTCGGCGTGCAACACCGCCACCACGCCCATCGGGGTGGGCACTTCGATCACGACGGGCAGCCGCTCGTAACGGGCCGCCAACTCGCGCTGCCGCGCGGGGGGCAGATCGATGAACCAGCCGCCGCCGTACCGGCGCCAGCTCTCCTGGTCGACCCGGCCGGTGCGCACATGCCGGATCGCATAATCCTCGTGATTCCCCTGCACCGCATGGAACCAGGGCTCGTCCAGCCACGCCAGGGAGGCCTCGTTCTCGGGACCGCGGTCGACCAGGTCACCCACCGAAAACAGCCGGTCGCACGCCGGGTCGAAGCCCATGCGGTCCAGCGCCGTGCGCAGCCGCGAGAAATGACCATGAATGTCGCCCACGGCAAAATCCCGCCCATCGGTATTGGGCGGCACCCGCTGCACGAGGGGGCAGGATGCGGCGTCGGAAAGAGGGTCGGAAGGGGCCGGTGCGGCCGGGGTCTGCAGGACGTCGGTCATGACGGAAAAGGCCGGCATGCGGCCGGGACAACGGAGGATTTGCGGCATGCGCGCCACAAAAAGGCCTGGGCGCGTCCGCGTTCCATGGTAACGCCACGCGCGCCATCAGGCGAATCGCTGAAGGCCACCCGGGATGCACTAGAATCCTGAGAATAACTATTATTCCCGACCGAAACACGTCTGCCGGTCCGCTCGCTTCCCATGACAAACGCCGCCCGCATCAAAACCTGGTACGTGGTCCATAAATGGACCAGCCTCGTCTGTACCCTCTTCCTCCTCATCATCTGCCTCACCGGGCTGCCGCTGATCTTTCATCACGAGATCGAGCATTGGCTCGACGAGGGCAAGCCGATCGTCGAGATGCCGGCCGACACCCCGCTCGCCAGTCTCGACAAAGTCGAAGCCACCGCCCGCGCGCTCTATCCGAACGAAGTGGTGGACTACCTGTTTCTCGATGCCGAGGAGCCCCAGGCGTATGTCGGCATGACGCCCACGCCCGGCGAAGGGGTCGCCAAGGGCCACGCCGTGCGCGTCGATACCCGGACGGCCGAGGTGCTGCACGACGGCCCGCTCTACGCGGACGACAAATTTTCGTTCATGGGCATCATGCTCGCCCTGCACGTGGACCTGTTCGCCGGCCTGCCGGGTGAACTCTTCCTCGGCTTCATGGGCCTGCTGTTCTGCATCGCCATCGTCTCCGGCGTCGTGCTGTACGGCCCCTTCATGAAGAAGCTCGAGTTCGGCACCGTCCGCGCATCGCGCTCCACGCGGCTGAAGTGGCTCGACCTGCACAATATGCTGGGCATCGTGACACTGGTCTGGGCCTTCGTGGTCGGGGTCACCGGCGTCATCAACGAGCTGTCCACGCCGCTCTTTCGCATGTGGCAGGCCAATGAGCTCACCGCGCTGGTCGCGCCCTTCCAGGGCAAGCCTGTGCCGACCCAGGTGGCGGCGCCGCAGCGGGTCGCCGACACGGCGCTTGCCGCCGTGCCCGGCAGCAAGCTCACCACCATCGCCTACCCCGGCAATGCCTTCGGCAGCCCGCATCACTTCATCGTCTGGCTCCGTGGCGACACGCCGCTCACTTCCAAGATGAACACGCCCGTGCTCGTGGACGCCGTCTCGGGCGATCTCGTCAAGGTGGCGCATATGCCGTGGTACCTGACCGCGCTCGAGCTCTCGCGGCCACTGCACTTCGGTGACTACGCCGGCTTGCCGCTGAAGATCATCTGGGCCCTTCTCGACCTGATCACCATCGTCGTGCTGGTCAGCGGCCTCTATCTCTGGCTCGCCCGCCGCAAGGCCACCGAGGCCCGCGTGGCCGAACTGATCCGCAAGCATCAACAAGCGGCCGAGCCGCAAAGGACGCCCGCATGACCCCGCGCCAACGTTTTCTGTTTGTCTGGGGCATGCCGATCCTGTTGGGCATCCTGAGCACGTTCGGCCTGCTGGCCGCGCTGCTGGGCACCGGCGTATGGCACTGGGCCTCCTGGGCCTCGCTCACCTGGCTGCTGATCGTGATGGCGCGCTTCTGGATCATTCCGCGCCAGCCACGCTGATCGGCGGCATCGCCTTCCAGAGGGCTTTCACCACCAAAACAAAACGGCCCCGCGGGGCCGTTTTGCTTGGGACATGCCGGCTCAATTGAAGCCAGCCACTTCGTGTGGCACGTAGTCGCGCTCGAGTCGCCCGATCTCTTCCTCGCTGAGTTTGAGCGACAAGGAAGCGACCGCATCCTCGATGTGCCCCGGCCGGCTCGCGCCGATGATGGGCGCGGTGATGGTGGGCTGCGCCAGCAGCCACGCCATCGCGACCTGAGCACGCGGCACGCCGCGTTCCCGCGCCACTTCACCTACCGCGTCGATCACCCGGGCGTCGGCGGCTTCGGTGGCGCTGTAGAGCCGCTTGAACACCTCGTCGCTACGAGCGCGATCGCTCGATTCCGAGGCATCCCGCGTAAGACGGCCACGCGCCAGCGGGCTCCACGGCAACACGCCGATGCCTTCGGCGGCGCAAAGCTTCAGCATCTCCCGCTCTTCTTCGCGGTACAGCAGGTTGTAGTGCGGCTGCATGGTCACGAAGCGCGTCCAGCCGTGGCGGTCGGCCAGATACAGCGCCCGCGCGAACTGCCAGGCATGCATCGACGAGGCGCCGATATATCGCGCCTTGCCCGCACGCACCACATCGTGCAGCGCCTCGAGCGTTTCTTCGATCGGCGTATCGTAATCCCAGCGATGGATCTGGTAGAGATCGATATAGTCGGTGCCGAGCCGGCGCAGGCTGGCGTCGACCTCGCGCATGATGGCCTTGCGCGACAGACCGCCGCCATTGGGACCCTCGTGCATCGGAAAGTACACCTTGGTCGCGATCACCACGTCGTCGCGCTTCACGTACTCATTGAGCGCGCGACCGACGAACTCTTCGCTGGTGCCGTCGGAGTAGCTGTTGGCGGTGTCGAAGAAGTTGATGCCGGCATCCAGCGCCTGCTTCAAGAACGGCCGGCTCGCGGCCTCGCCGATGGTCCAGGGATGCTTGCCTCGCAGCGGCTCGCCATAAGTCATGCAGCCCAGGCACAGGCGCGACACCTTCAGACCGGTACTGCCCAGATTCACGTATTGCATGGTGGCTCTCGAAAGCGCCGCGCCGGTGGGCGCGGCCAAATGGAAAGAAATCAGCCCTTGAAGCGCGCGGGGTCCGGACCCAGCCGGCCGCCCTCGGGAATAGCGTCGATCGCGGCCATGTCGTCGGCGGTCAGTTCGAAGCCGAACACGTCGATGTTGGCCGCGATGCGCGCGGGCGTCACGGACTTCGGAATCACGATGAGTCCGCTCTGCAGATGCCAGCGCAGGATGACCTGCGCGGGCGTCTTGCCCAGGCGCTGGGCGATGCCGGCGATGACCTTGTCATGCAGCGCCTCGCCCTGGCCGAGCGGGCTCCAGGATTCGGTCGCGATGCCTTGCTCCGCATGGTAGGCACGCAGTTCGCGCTGCGCGAAGCCAGGGTGCAGTTCGATCTGGTTCACCGCCGGCACCACGCCGGTCTGGTCGATCAACAGCTCGAGATTCTCGCGCGTGAAGTTGGACACGCCGATCGAACGCGCGCGGCCGTCTTCCTTCATCTCGACCATGGCACGCCACGCATCGAGGAATTTGTCGCTGCCCGCCACGGGCCAATGGATCAGGTACAGATCGACGTAGGCCAGCCCGAGCTTCTGCAGGCTCTCGTCCATGGCGCGCTGTGCAGCGTCGTAGTCGTGCTTGTCATTCCACAGTTTGGTGGTCACGAAGAGCTCGCGCCGGCCCAGGCCGCCCGCGCGCAGGCCTTCGCCCACGCCCGCCTCGTTGCCGTAGATCGCGGCGGTGTCTACCGAACGGTAGCCGGCATCCAGCGCGGTCTTGACGGCCGCCGATGCCTGCTCGTTGGGTACCTGCCATACACCCAGACCCAGCTGCGGCATCTTGTTGCCGTCGTTCAACGTGATTGCGGGGACCTTCGTCATACCACCTCCCGATTCAGATAGACGCAATGCCGGCCCCGGCCAAGACGGATCCGGAGCCGCCCCGCCGCGATGCGCCCTGCGCGGCCTGGGGGAATTGCCCTTGATGATAGCGCCGTGCGGGATAATGGCCCGAAATCCCCCCTTCTGCCAACCGGACGCGCCCGCGCCGGTCCTCTCGCACGCCTCATGTCGTCTCCCGAAACGCCCACGCCCCGCAGTAACCTCGCCACCTTCCGCACCCTGATGCCGTATCTGTGGCCCAAGGGCGAGACCGGCCTCAAGCTGCGGGTGGTGCTGGCGGTACTGAGCCTGCTGATCGCGAAGGCAGCGCTGGTCTATACGCCGATCCTGTACAAGTCGGCCATCGATGCGCTGAGCGCGGGCGCCCCCGGCGCGGTCACCGTGCCTCTGGGCCTCATCCTCGCCTACGGCGCGGCGCGGGTGCTGTCGCTGCTGTTCTCCGAGCTGCGCGACGCCGTCTTCGCCCGGGTGGCGCAGCATGCCATCCGCGCCGTGGGCCTGCAGATCTTTCGCCATCTGCACGCACTCGCGCTGCGTTTTCATCTGGCGCGCCAGACGGGCGGACTCACCCGGGCGATCGAACGCGGCACCAAAGGCATTCAGACCCTGCTCACGTTCCTGCTCTTCAACGTGCTGCCCACGTTCTTCGAGATCGGCCTGGTCTGCGTGATCCTCTGGAAGCTGTTCGACGGCTGGCTGGCCCTGGCCACGGGGTCGACCGTCACGCTCTACCTCGCCTACACGCTGGTGGTCACCGAGTGGCGCGCGAAGTTTCGTCGCGCGATGAACGAGACCGACGCTCAAGCCAACACCAAGGCCATCGAAAGCCTGCTGAACTACGAGACGGTGAAGTACTTCGGCAACGAAGAGCACGAGGCGCGCCGCTACGACGCTTCACTGCGCGATTACGAACGGGCCGCGGTGCGCAGCCAGGTAAGCCTGTCGATCCTGAACATCGGTCAGGCCGTCATCATCGCCGTGGGCCTCACGCTGGTGATGTGGATGGCGGCGCAAGGCATCGCCGACGGCCGCTACACGCTGGGCGATTTCGTGCTGGTCAACACGTATCTGCTGCAGCTCTACGATCCCTTGTCGTTCTTCGGATTCATCTACCGTGAGATCAAGCAGGCGCTCATCGATATGGAGCGCATGTTTGAGCTGCTGGGCCAGGACCGCGAAGTGGCCGACGCCGCCGGTGCGCCGGCGCTCGTCACGCGCGGCGGCCGCATCGAGTTCCGCGACGTGTCGTTCGGCTACGATCCGCGCCGCCCCATTCTGCAAGGCGTGAGCTTCACCATCGAGGCGGGCAAGACGGCCGCGGTGGTGGGCACCTCCGGCGCGGGCAAGTCCACGCTGGCGCGCCTCATGTTCCGCTTCTACGATCCCGATGGCGGCGCCATTCTCGTCGACGGCCAGGATGTGCGGCAGGTCACGCAGTCCAGCCTGCGCGCCGCCATCGGCGTGGTGCCGCAGGACACGGTGCTGTTCAACGACACCATCCGCTACAACATCGCCTATGGCCGGCCCGGCGCGAGCCAGGCCGAGGTCGAGCAGGCTGCGCGTCTCGCTCACATCCATGACCACATCATGGGCATGCCCGAGGGCTACGACACGGTGGTCGGCGAACGAGGCCTGAAGCTCTCGGGCGGCGAAAAGCAGCGCGTGGCCATCGCCCGCACCATGCTCAAGGACCCGTGCATCTTCCTCTTCGACGAGGCCACGAGCGCACTCGACACGCACACCGAACGCGAGATCCAGGCCAACCTGCGCGAGGTCAGCACCGGCCGCAGCACGCTGATCATCGCGCACCGGCTGTCCACCATCGCCTATGCCGACGAGATCCTGGTGCTGGGTGGCGGCAAGATCCTCGAACGCGGCAGGCATCATGAACTCCTCGCCGCCGGCGGCGTCTACGCCGGCATGTGGTCACGCCAACAGGAGAGCGCACGTCAGGCCGAGGCCGGCGTGAGCGACACGGCAGGATCATCGGCCGACGCGCCCGAGCCGGACATTACCGATCCAGCACAACCCGGCGCCGCGCCGAGCGTGGCGCCCGGCCCCGACACGCCTCGCTGAATCCGGCACACAGTACACTGCCCCCTGTCCCAGGCGCCTTTGCCTACAGCCTCATCACCCTGTCCGCCATGTCCGATACTCCCGCCGTCCGCGTCTGTGCCGCCTCCGAACTCGTCAACGGCGGGCTCGGCGTGAAGGTCCCCGTCACCGACGGCACCCACGAAACCACGGTTTTCTTCGTGCGCTACCAGGATCGTGCCTACGGCTACCTCAACCGCTGCACACATGTGGGGGTCGAGATGGACTGGGAAAACAGCTTTTTCACGCGCGCCGGCGATCTGATCATGTGCGCGCGGCATGGCGCGACCTACCATCCCGACACGGGCCTGTGCGCGGGCGGCGCCTGCCGCGGCAGCCGCCTCACGCCGCTACAGGTCGAAGAGCGCGAAGACGCCGTCTACTGGCTGCCGGCCGGCAAGATCCAGCCCCTGCCCTCGGCCTGAGCCCCAGGCGTTCGATTCAAGCGCGGTCCAAGCCGGCGCCCGGCGTGATCAGCCGGAGCGCGACAGGCCGCGGGCGAACGCGATCAGCTCGCGCGCCGTGACCTCCGGCGCGGCTTGCAACAGGCAATGCGGTCCACGCACATCCACGATGCGGGTGTCGGGACAGGCCGCCTGCACCCGCCGCGCCGCGGCCGGCGGTACCACCCGGTCCTGCTCGGCCCGCAGGTATAACACCGGCACCGCCAGGCGGCGCAGATCGGCACTCACGTCCACCCGCGCCACCTCACGCAGCCGCTTGCCAAGTACCGCGGCGGGCACCTCAGCCAAAGCGTCCTGCAACCCAGCGCGCAGCGCTGGCGTCTGGAACTCGCCCAGCAGCGCATGGAAGGCAATGAAACGCGGCGGCGGCAGAGGAATGCGCCCGGCGAGCGTCATCAATGCACCCGCCGCGGGACGCGGGTTCGACACGAACGTGCAGCACAATGCGAGTCCGGCAATGCGGGAGGGATACCGGGCGGCAAGCGAGACCGCGATCGGACCGGAAAATGATTCGCCCAACACCAGGAGCGGCCCATCAGACGGCAGCGCCTGCGCCGCGAGGTCGGTGAGCCGAGCGTAGGTTTGCTCGCCTTCCACGGGATACCGCACGATGACCGTCGCGAGCGCGCCGCCGATCGCCTCGACGAGCGGCGCGAACAGTCGCCCCGTGCCGTCCATGCCGGGCAGCAATACCAGCGTCACCATACGTGTCGATCCATGCAGCGCTCCAACGACCCGCTGCGGGCCCGCGATTCCGCACCTTGAGGCGTCTGAGCGACCGCATCATCGTGTGCAACGCCGCTCATGCTACGCGAAGTGGCCAGGCAGGTGCGCCGAGGGCCACCCGCGTGACGGCGGGATATCGCCTGCGTGACGTGTGTGCTGCAAGTGATCGAGTGATGCTCGAGACGGCCATCACTCCGGCAGCGGATCGGGTACCCCGTCTTCGTCGACCGTACGCACGCGGTCCAGCGCATTGCGCGCGGCCGACATGGCTTCAACGGTGCTGCGAAAGCGCCGCGAAATGAAGATCTCGAACACCTGGGGTGCTTCGGGCTCGGGCGCGGCGGCCTCTTCCTCGGACTCGGCATCGCTGGCCGCGGCGTCGGCAGCCTGCGCGGCCTTGGGATCGACCTTGGGAGGAAGGCGCCGGCTCTCGATGAAGGCGCGCGGCGGTATCCCATGCTCCGGTTGGGATGCATATGCGACCAGCGCAAACCCCTTGATTACCTTCTCCGCCATCACGCCTCTCCGCCAACTTGATGCCCGGCAATGCCGTAATTCTGGGTTAACGGCCGCAAAAAACGGAAACTTAAGCGCAGAGCAGCCGCACCGGGAAGCGTCGCTCCGCCCCGTGACCGCGCGCAAAGCAAAAACCGCGTGCGGCTCACGTCGTCGACGTGTCCATCACGCGGTTGAAATGGCCGGGCAAACCGGGCTACCGGGCAAGCCGGATGCGACGGAGGCCAAACACGCAAGCCGCCTTCGCATCAGGCTTGTCAGGGCGCCAGCCGGAATCCGAGGTCCACGCCCCACTTGTCGGTTTCACGCAGCCACTTGGCGCCGCACTCGATGCAGCGGAAGTGATCTTCCCGATTTTCTTCTCGGCCTTTTTGGGTGGGACTCGTGAATCCCTGGTGCCCCATCCGGTGGTGCGGCTGCACCCCCGCCTGTCCAGGGTAAATCGCCTGGCACGCAGGACACATCACGCTCATGGCTTACTCCCTTCACAATAACTCGCAAATTGTAAGGGATTCAGTCCGATCCGCGTGTTGCGGTAACGTTTTACGACTATGAAAGTAACTTCATACGTCAATTTAGCCACATTCTGATATGTACGGCATCACGCCGACGCCCAGGCAAGGTGCGCCCGAGCGCGCGCCGTAAGGCACAGTCGCGGAAGCCGGCCCGTGCCCGCGCTTGCACGGCTCACAGCGACCGCGCGTTCACATCAAGTGACGTTTCAAAGTTGTCGGGGCCCGCGTCACGCTACACGGCCAGCGGCAAGGCGGCATACCCCGTCGCAAGATGGTAGGGCGTGGTGGCCGGCATATCGGCCCGCACGACCGCGCCATCGGGGTTCAGGCACTCATGCCAACCTCGCTCATGCAGGAAGCGGCGGCGCAAGGCATCGAGCTGTCGCGCCAGGGCCTCGTGTTCACCCAGCAGCGCCAGATAGCGCGTGTACTCGGTCTGGGCCCAGATCCGCTCCACGGGATCCGCGATGCCACCGTCCAGGTCGAGCGCCGCCACCACCGCGGCCGTGTCGTCGCGCACGCCGTGCAAGCGAGCCCAGGCCGCTCCTCGCACGGTGGCGGCCTCGAGCTCGAGGCCACTGAATACCTCGGGCGAACCGGTGACGAGCGCGTACCACTCGAACTGATGCCCGGGTTCGATCCGATTGCCCGGCGTACCTACCGGCGCCTCGGCGATGCACAGCGTGGGCCCGTGCAGATATAAGTCGGCCACGTCCTGAGCGATGCGGCGCAATTGCAGAGCGAATCGCGCGGGCTCCGCCACCGCGGCCGCGGCCAGATAGGCTTCGGTAAGGTGCATCACGGGATTTTGCGCGGGCCCGCGCAGCACCTTGCCCCAATCGCCGTCGAGCGCAGCCACGTAGTGGCCGTCAGCGCGCCGGAACTGCGATTCGATGCGCTCGGCCGTCGCGACCATCAGCTTGCGCGCTGCGACGCTCTGGCTGCGCGCGGCCCACGCCGCGCACGCGAACACGACGAAGGCATGGGTATAGAGGTCCTGAGCCGTGTCCAGCGGCGCCCCGGCGGCGTCCACGCTGTAGTACCAGCCGCCATGGTCCCGATTGATGAAGTGCTTTTGCAGCGACTCGAACAGCACGCCCGCATGACGGCCGGCATCGGCACTCGGGTCGGTTGCGTGCACGTACAACTGCCGTGCACACGCCATCGCGCGATAACGGATGTCAGGCAAGGGCTGAGCGCTGTGCCCATCGAGCGACTCATGCGCCAGATTCAACGCGGCGTTCCAGCCCTGCGCACGCCATGGCGGCAGCACGATGCCGGCGTAATGCTGACGCAAGGCCGCGATCAGCGTCGTAAGTGCGCTGGTTGAAGAAGGGGAAGGCGAGGCGAGAGACATACGGGCGATGACACCAGAACCGAAAAGCGGCATCGCGGTGACCCCCCGTGAATGCACGCACCCGGCACGATACCGCAGTTCGGACTCGGCGCGCGCGAACACGACGCCGCCAGAACCGGCGAAACGTGTGGGAAACAGGGGGTGGGGGTGAGCTGGCCGCGAGGGCCGGACGGGATGCCGCGCCAGGCGCGGCATCCACGGAGAGGCTGAAGATCAGCGATAAATGTTTTCGCGCAACCAATCCTGCGCGAAAGCTTCGGCGCGATTGCGTGCCTCGTCGAGCGAATCGCAGGCGCCCAGATAAGAAAAGGCCGCGTCGACTTCGGTACCGCCTTCGGCGGTCACGGTAAGCAAGACCCCGTATCCGCCGGTATCCATGGCTGCCGTGGATACGTCGATCAGTACTTCCTGGTCACGATGCTGCATGGCGTCCTCCCAGTCGATTTACTGCAGCACACAGATCGGATGACCTGCATGTCGGCGGCCGGCTTGCACCGCCATTTACTACTTGGACTGTCCCAATGCCTGCAAGTTCAACCGATATTGGCGCGACTACCGCAACAGTGTGTTTGGCGTTGCAACGTCAGCGGTGTATCGCACCCGGTCCTTCCATATGCAATGCCAGCTTGCCTTTCTCCGTCAACACCAGCCGGCCATCCTCGGACTGCGTAACGCATCGCAGCGTGGTCAACGCTGCGACAAACTGCTCGGGCACGGTGGCTTCCAGGCCTTTCCCCTGCTCTTGCTCGGCCACGACCTGAAGCCAGTAGGCCAATTCTCCTTGCTGCATGCGGGGGCTTGCCATGAACGCTCGTACCTAGGGATGAAAGCGTAGACCATACCATGCGCCCCTTCGGCCGCCCGTGATCGGCTGAAACAATTTTCTGCTTGCAGCCCGTACGCGACAGCAATAAATTGGACTTGCCGGGCCCACTGACACCCAATGCGTGCGTAGGCCGGCAAGAGCGCCCCAGACTCATCCGCGAGCTGGGGCGCTCTTCATTGCGCGATCCCACTCCGCAGACCGATCCGACGTTCACTGACTTCCTTGCCTGTTCTACGGCACGTCACGCCGGCTTCTTAATCGCCCGTTACATCGTCGCTTCACTGTGGCACAAACCCCTGCCACCTCGCCATCCTTCAAACGCGCGACGGGAAACCCCTGCTGTTGCCGGCTTTCCACACGCGGGATCCCCACCAAGCTGTGACAAGCCGTTGCAGGGCTGTCTCTGTCGCGCTGCACAAGCCGCCCTACGAATGCGCGCGTAATTCGAATGCTTGTCTCTCGCCGCGGGCGTGTTGCAGGGCAGCGCGAATCGGCAGCTGCTTCGCTATCGTCCGCACGCCCCGTGCCAGGCCCCAGGAAAACCCCGACAGCAATTCGTCCAAACCGGCGTAGATTGGTCTCGACAGCAGCACGAGCATCAGGCATCGATTCCGCACTGGAACAAGACCAAGCCCCGGCGCATCGCGCACGCGGCACTGACTTTCCCCTGGTGGGGTAAGGACGGAGGCAACATGACCTATGTAGCAGTCTGTTCGTTGTTGGTGATCCTGGCCATTCTGGCCCTGTTGGTGGCAACCTTCCGATTCGCGGGAGCCGAGCGATCGGCGCGCGTCTCGGCAGCATTGGGCGGATCCACATTCGCCTTCTTGCTGATTCTTCCCGTGAGCCTGCTGCTCGTACAGAGTTTCGAATGAATTTCGGGGTCCTGCCGCAGTGCGGCCGGACCCCGATTCATTCGGCCACGCCCTATTCCGCCCGACCGTTGCGCGCGCAACTGCCTGCGGGCCTCTTCCCTGCTCGCGGAACGGGACCGTCGACGAACAGCGCCAAGAAAAACCCGCCTTCGTGAGGCGGGCTTGTCTATGCCTGTCTCGAGAGACGGCGGCGCTCAGTCGCGGCTGAATCCGCTGCGCACCCGGCCGATCAGATAGGCGAGCACGCCCACCGCGACCACCGCGCCGACCGGATGACGGCGAACCAGCGTGCTGACGCTGTCCGCGAACGTATCCAGGCCTTCGGCAGCATGGCCGACGGCATATTGCACTTTGCCTTCGACCTGGCGCGCGACGCCGCGCAGTCGGGCCTCGGGGTCCGAGAACGCATCACCAAGCGCCTCTTCGCCACGTCCGACCAGGTCCTTCACTTTTCCTGCTGCACGATCAATCGACATATTGCGACTCCTTGACGCCTCCACAGGGGAAGCATTGCGCGGGGCGCGCGTGCGCCCCGCTGGTTGCTGCGATCAGGCGGATCAGAGATCCAGCTTGTTGATCTTCGCGCCTTCGAGCGACACACCCGCCATCAGGCCGGTGTTGTTCATCACGAAGCCGACGATGGGCTGCTGGGCGGTGTTGGTATCGATACGACCGTTCGCGCCGATATTGGCGACGGCGACCGAAGCGTCAGCACCGGCGGTCCAGCCATTGCTGTTGCGGAACTTGTCCAGCGACTCTTGCGTCATGAAGAGCAGGACAACGGCCTTCGACTGCGCGCCGGCCTGGAAGCCCACCGAACCGGCGGTGGTGCTGTAGTACCCGGCATTGGCGCCGTTCACGCGCAGCACACCCTTGCCGTGCTGGGCGCCGACCACGAAGCTCGCGCTGAGCACCGACGGGAAGATCAGCACGCCCTTGGCCTTCTGGACCAGATCCTTCGCCTGGGGCGAGGTCTGATACAGCTTGCTCAGCGTGGCATCGGCGCCGGAATTGATCTCCTGGCGTTGGCTGGTCGACGACGCGGTGCTCTGCGGAGAGGTGGTCGTGCAGCCCGTGAACACCAGCCCTGCAAGGGCCACCGTTGCCGCAGCAAGACCACCACGGCGCAAACCGGGAAATTGATCCAACATGGAACTCTCCTTGGTTGTTGTATACACAACCACCTTATCAAGGTGCTTGTATCGGACCACGGCAGCGACACGACATGGACGCTGCAATGATTGCTGCCCCTATCCGCAAGTCTCGTGCCTGCCCTCCGGGCGAGCCGACAGCGCGGGGGCGCCGTGCCACAACATGAGATCGTTCCAGGGGTGCCTGGCCGCCGTACGCCTCCCTTGCCTTGACCTTAAGCGGCGCCGCGCGCCACCCCACGTCCCCAGGTCGGCAGGCGATGGCCGACCGCCGACACCAGGACACTGGCGCCGATGAGGGCAAGACCCGTCATCAGATCCGCCGAGAGACGCTCCTGGAACACGACAGCGGACACCAGCAGACCAATGAGCGGCACGCACAGCATGGCGATCGAAGTGGCCACCGGCGGCATGCGCTGGGTCATGCCGAGCACGACGATGAAGGTCAACGCGGTGGCGAGCGGTCCGGTGTAGGCAATCAACGGCCACACTGCCGTATCGGCGAGGAAGACCGGCGCGCCGTCGTGGAGCCAGGCAAGCGCCAGCAGCGGCAGCGCCGCCACGGTCGCCTGCCAGGGGATCATCTCGGCGCCGAGACGCACGTGGCGTTGGGCACGCAGCTGGATGATGTTGCACGCCCACGCGAATGAGGCGCCCAACAGCATGACCAGACCGATGATGGTCTGCGGCTGCCAGGGCGAAAACGCGGGCGCCACGATGGCGCCGATACCGGCGTAGCTCAGTAGCGTGGCGAGCCATTGCGTGGCGTTGAGCCGCTCGCGCAACAGTAATGACGAGAGCGGAATGACCCAGATCGACGTGGCGTAGGCGATGATCGACGCGCGGCCCGGTGGCACGTATTGAAGCGCCCAGAGCGCCAAGGCGGTGAAGGCGCCCATCTGCAGCAGCCCCACGCCTGCCACCAGCGGCCATTCGGCGCGCGTGGGCCGGCGCAGGCGCCCCAACAGGGCCAGCACCACCACACTCAACAGGGCCGCCGACGCGAATCGGCTTGCGGCGAGCCAAAGCGGGCTCATATGCCCGAGCCCGAGCTTCATGACCGGCCAATTGCCGCCCCAGATCGCCACTGCCCCTGCCAGCGGACCGAACCTGCCCCACATTCCCTGCTGCGCCATCTTTGACTACCGAACTCTCGCGGGCCCCCGGCGGAGGCCCCTGCAACGGGAGAAAGTCTATCGGGGGTAGCGCCGCAGAGGTCACTGCAATACACTGCCCAACCGAACCGCAGCAGCATTACAGAACTGTATTTCTATAATTTGAGGCATATCATGCTGGACATCTCCCTGGATGCGACTGACATCCGTATCCTGAACGAACTTCAGCGTGACGCCCGGCTCACCAATGTCGAGCTCGCCCAGCGCGTCAACCTGTCGCCCTCGCCCTGCCTCGCCCGGGTGCGCAAGCTCGAGACCGATGGGCTGATCGATCGCCGCGTCACATTGCTCAACGCGCGCAAGCTCGGCCTGAAGGTCAATGTGTTCATCTCGATCTCGCTCGACAAGCAGCGCAAGGCCGCACTGGACGTGTTCGAGCGCGAGATCGCGGTGCTCCCCGAGATCATGGAGTGCTACTTGATGTCGGGCGATGCCGATTACCTGGTGCGCGCGCTGGTCCCTGATGTCGACGCCCTCGAACGCCTGATCGTCGAGCACATCACGCGCATCCCGGGCGTGGCGAGCATCCGGTCGAGCTTCGCGCTCAAGCAGGTGCTGTACACCACCGCCGTCCCGCTGTCCTGACGCGCGGCCTCAGTCGGCGGGCCGATCATCATCCGGCGTGTCGATGCGCGCGATCCTGCCCTGGACATGCCGGGCAAGCCGGGTGTAATGCTCTGCGAGGCGGCGCAGCTCGTCCTCGTCCAGATCCTCGGCGTCGACCAGGCGGTCATCGGCGCCGCGCATGGCGAGCAGCAGCTCGTCCAGCTTGAGATGCACCGCCTGGCTGTCCTTGTTCTGGCTTTGCTGGATCAAAAACACCATCAGGAAGGTGATGATCGTGGTGCCGGTATTGACGACCAGTTGCCAGGTCTCGGAAAAATCGAACACGGGCCCGGTCACGCACCAGACCACGATGGCGGCCAGCGCCAGGCTGAATGCGACAGACGAACCCGTCCAGCGCGTGACGGTCCGGGCGAAGCGATCGAAGATGTGCCCGTGTTTGTGCGAGCCCGAGGCGCTCGCACGCTCGGGCTCGGCACGCTCGCTCGTCTCGCCGGATCGCTCACCGCCGCGCGTGCCGCGGCCGGGCGGCGCGTGGCATCCCGGCCCCCGCGAGGGCTTGTGCGGCGAGGCGGACCGTGGCTGGGTCCGGTCATGCGGCGCTGAGGGCTTGCGCGATGGCACGTTCATACAAAGATCTCCGTGGCCTGAGCTGCACCCAACATAGCGCAGGGCCCGGTCCCGGACAAGCAAGAACCCGATGCGAGGCTCAGCGCCTCAATACACCGTATTCCATGGCGCCGGGCCTTCCGAGGCCTGTGGCCTATCGTCTTCGCCCTCGTCGCCGGCAAGCTCCAGGCCACGCGTGAGCTCCAGCGCCTGGCGCTCGAACAGGCGCCGATACAGCCCCTGGTCGCGACGCACCAGTTCGGCGTGCGTGCCCTCCTCGATCACACGGCCGCGCTCCATGACGAGCAGGCGGTCGAGCGCCCGCACCGTCGACAGGCGGTGCGCGATCACGAGCGTGGTGCGGCCCACCATGAGGCGCTCCATGGCCTGCTGGATCAGCATCTCGCTTTCGCTGTCGAGGCTGGAAGTGGCTTCGTCCAGGATCAGGATCGGCGCATCGGCCAGGAACGCGCGCGCGATCACCACGCGCTGGCGCTCGCCGCCCGACAGCTTGATGCCGCGCTCGCCCACCAGGGTATCGTAGCCCTTGGGCAGACGCATGATGAAATCATGGGCGCTGGCCAGCGCCGCGGCGGCCTCGATCTCGGCACGGGTCGCACCAGGCCGCGCATAGGCGATGTTTTCGGCCAGCGTACGATGAAACAGCACGGGCTCTTGCTGCACGATCGCGATCTGGCTGCGCAGCGATGCCTGGCTCACGCGCGCGATGTCCTGCCCATCGATCAGGATATGGCCGGCGTTGATATCGTAGAGGCGCTGGATCAGCTTCACGAAGGTCGTCTTGCCCGAGCCCGAGTGGCCCACCAGACCCACGCGCTCACCAGGCGCGATGCGCATCGAGAAATTCTCGTAGAGCGGTGTACTGCGCGGACCATAGCGGAACGTCACGTTCTCGAAACGGATTTCGCCCGCGCCGATACGAATCGCCGGAGCCTTGGGTATGTCTTCCACGCCCAGCGGCTGGCGCTCCATCGCCACGAGCTCTTCCATATCGTTGACCGAGCGTTGCAGGTTGCGGATGTGCATGCCCACATCGCGCAGATAGCCTTCGAGCACGAAGAACATGGTGAGTGCGAACGTGATGTCGCCCACGCTCGCCTGCCGGGTGGCCCACAGATACAGCGCGGCGCCCAGCATGCCCACCTGCATCAGCACCAGCATCAGGCCCTGAACGCCACCGTTGAGCGTGCCGCGTACCCAGGTGCGCTGCGTGCGCGAACGCCATTTGAGGATGACCCGGCCCAGGCGGGCCTGCTCGCGGTCTTCGGCGCCGAACGCCTTGACCACGGCGTTGCAGCTGATCGCATCGGCCAGCGCACCGCCCATGCGGGTGTCCCATGAGTTGGCCAGACGCGCGGCCGGCGCGACAAAGCCCAGGGAGAGCGCCACCGTGACCGACACATAGATCACCGAACCCACGCCCACCACAAGGCCCATGATGGGCCAATGCAGGCCCAGCATGACGGTGGCGCCCACCAGCATCGCCACCGAAGGCAGCAAGGCGATGAGCAGCGTGTCGTTGAGCAAGTCGAGCGACCACATGCCGCGCGTGATCTTGCGCACGGTGGATCCCGCGAAACTATTGGCATGCCAGTCGCTCGAAAAGCGTTGCACGCGGTAGAACGCATGGGTGGCGATGTCACTCATCATCTTGAGCGTGAGCCGGATGATGTTCATATACACGCCTTGTCGCAGCAAGGTGCCGGTCAGGCCCAGCGCGGCGAGCGTCACGAATGCCGTAATGGCGGCCTGCCAGGCTAGTTCATCGGACGCCACCCCGGATGCCACCGCGTCGACCAGCCGGCCGGCGAAGAGCGGCGTCGCAATATCGGCGGCAGCGGCCGCCAGCGCCAGGAACGCGATCACCAGGATACGCAGCGGCTGCCGCACCCAGTGCTTGAAGGTGAATCCCAGGACTTCCTTGAAGACCTGGCCACGAAACAAAGAAGGTTTACTCGCCATATCACATCTGGCCGCGCGATCCGCGGCACGCTCCGTTGCGCGAGGCCGAGCCTCGCGGTGTTGCGGGGCCCTCGCCCCGACCCGGCGTACGCGGCGCCTGCGCGGCAGGCGGCCTTGCCCGTACACTCGGGGTTTTGTTCATCACGCGCCCCTCGGGCACGACATCACCATGGAAAATCAGGAAATTCTCATCGCGCTGGCGCAGGCCATACAGAGCGTCGCGGCCAAGCAGGCCGTCGCCGAAGCCGTCTTGCAGAGTCTTATCACCGCGCAACCCGCGGAACAGCGCGAGCAGTTCCTGGCCTCGTTCATGCATGCCACGGAAGGCCTGATGGTGGGCGCCGATGGCCAACCCCTCACGGGCTCTACGCTGGCCCAGGTGACGCTGGCAATCAACGCCTACCTGGAAACCGCCGGCAGCCCGTCGCTCGCGCCGCGCGGCTGAGCGCCCCCCTACGCCCGCCTCGGCGCACCGCCGAGGGCCGGCATGCACGCCACGTCCGGTTCCGCCGCCTTGGCCCGGCTGACTCAGCGCAACCGGTGGGTCATGCGCGGCATCAGCGGAGGACGTGGGCGAGCCGGTTGCGGCAACGGCGCAAGCACCGTGGCACGATTGTTGGTTGTGATGGGCATCGCGGACCTCCTGTGTGGCGAGTGAGGGCAAGGCTGCATTCTAGCGGGAACCCTCGCCGCGCATCCGGAATCCCCCTGCGGGCGCCGTGGGGTCCCGGGCAGGCCGCGGCGACGGTCGCGTGCAGCGCATGCGCGGCATCACCGCCATCAAGGCTTGAGGTCGACCTTGTCCTGCAGGGTACGCGCCAGATCCAATTGCTTTTGCAGCGCCGGCAGGCGCTCCTCCACATAGGCGCGCACCTCCGGATCCTGCGTCTGGTGCGCGGCCTGCTGAAACAGCACCAGCGCATCCCGATGCGCAGCGACGCCGAAACGCGCGGCGTAGGCCCGATCGAATGCCGCCCCCTCCTCGCTCACCAACGCCGCCAGCTTGCCCCGGCCTACAAAAGACGGGGAGTCCGGAACGGTCATGCCTTTTGCCTGTCCCAATTGCGTCAACGACTGTAGTACGCGGGATTGCGTTTCATGCACTTGCTCGGCGTACGCCTTTACATCCGGGTCCGCACTGCGGCGCTGTGCCAGTGCGCTGCCAGCCAGTTCCGCCTGGCCGCCACGGGCGACACGTTCGATGAAATCCCGGTCGGATGCCGCCAGGCCGTCGGCCCAGGCGGCGCCGCAGGTCAACGCGGCAGCGGTGAACCAGACTTGCGCTGCGCGGACGGCGCGCGCACGTCGGACGCGCGGGACATCGTTGATTGTCATGGTGTTCTCCTTGCAGTTGGCCTAGTCCGCCTGCTCTCGCCAGAGGGACCCGCTACGAGCTTACCGGGCGATGGCAGGCAGTACTCAGGATAGCGCGCCTTGCGACGCGTCCCGGTTTAGAGGCCGAATCAATCAAGACGGTTCACACGATTGTCACATCAAGATACGATCTTCCCATACAATGATCGCAAATGACTTTTCGTGATGATTACATCGTCCAGTGGAATAATCTTTTCAGATATACAGGGTTTATCCCTAGTCATTGCGCGTGCACAATTCGTTCATTGGGAAACACAACACGAACGACGACGGAATAACCCGCCGTGTCCGGATCCCAGATCCAAGTGAACGGAGGAATGCACCATGAAGACCCTTACCAGCGCCCTTTTCCTATCGATGGCCGTGATGAGCACCGGCGCCCTGGCTTCGCAGAATATCGAACCGAACAACGTGCCCTTCCAGGGCGTGTACGGTCAAGTTGACGCCAACGGCGCCACCCGTGCCCAAGTCCAGGCCGACCTGGCGCAAGCCAAGGCCAACGGTACCTATACCTTCGGTGAAAACGACTATCCGCCCGTGCAAGCCACCTCGACCGCCGCGCTGAGCCGCGATCAAGTGCGTGCCGAGCTGGCCCAGGCGAAGGCCGATGGCACCTACACCTTCGGCGAACTGGACTACCCGCCCGTCGCCAAGTAAGTCAAAGGCAAGACCTGGACGCCGTACGGTCCAGGGCATGACCCGGGTTGCAGTAAGAACCCGGCGCAGCATCCAGGCGGCAAGCATGCCTGGCGCATCACCCGGGCAGCGGTCAGGCCCGGCGCATGACCGGGCAGATGATGGCCCGGTGCACGAACCGGGTCTCGCAACACACCCGGCGCCTCATCCGGATCAGCCGTCAGGATCCGGCGCATGACCGGGCCGCTGCACGCCCGGCCGCGTATCAGGTCCGCTGTATACCTGTGCGCGGCCCGCGCCGCTGCACGCCCGTGCACTAACCGGGTATCGCAACACACCCGGGGCAGTCCAACGCCGGCGCATCGCGCCGGCGTTCCTTTTTGTGCCGTCGCGTTGCGTCCGGCTCCGGTATGCCCGCCGGCTGCCCGGCCGCGGGTCCGGCGACCACCCTGCAAGAGGGCCGGCGCATCTCGCCCCTTTTTTCTCGCCCCTTTTGCACCCGCTGGCGCCAGGCGTTAAGCTTTCCCGCCCGATTCTTTCCCGCCCGTTTGCCGGAGTTTTGCGTGTCCTTTGCGCCCTCATCGTCTCCCGATCTCTGGGAACCTCGATTTATCGCCATCGCCACCGCCGATCCCGACGGCGACGCGGCCCACGATCTGACGCACCTGCGCCGGGTGTGGGGTACTGCCCGCGAGTTGTTGCAGGGACATGCCGAGGCTGACGCTCTGGTGGTGATGGCGGCTGCCTATCTGCACGATCTGGTCAACCTGCCCAAAAACCATCCGCAGCGCGCCCAGGCGTCCACACTGGCCGCGCGCAAAGCCTGCGCCGCCCTCGCCGACGCGGGCTTTCCGCCGGACCGGCTCGAGGCGGTGGCCCATGCCATCGAGGCGCACAGCCACTCCGCCGGGATCGCTCCCCGCACCATCGAAGCCAGCATCGTGCAGGATGCCGACCGTCTGGACGCGCTGGGCCCCGTCGGCCTGGCACGCATGCTGCACGTCGGCGCGAGCCTGGGGCGGGCGATCGCCCACCCCGATGACCCACTCGCACACGATCGCCCCCTGGACGACAGCCGCTATACGCTCGACCACATCGAAGTCAAGCTCGCCACCCTGCCCGCCACGATGCGTACCGCAGCCGGCCGCGCGCTCGGCGAAGAACGACTCGCATGGATGCAGGACTTCCGCGCCCGGTTCGCGGCGCAATGGTCCGGCAGCGCCGTCCCCACTGCGATTTGAAGGCGGGGGGCCGGCACGGGCACAATGCCGGCTGGCCCCTTGATCTACCCTTGTCGTTTTCCATGCCCCACTTTTTCAGTGCCCCAGCCGCCCGCGGTATCGCTCGATGGGCGGGCGCCGTCCTGCTCGCAGGCGCGGGCCTCGCCCACGCCGCGCAGTTCAACGCGACCAATGCGTCGGCCGACGTGCTGGTCAACGCGCGAGATGCGGCGGCCTACCTGACGGCGGACAACAAAGAGGCGCTGCCGGCGCTCGAAGCCGGCAAAGTGTCTGTCAACGATGTGCACGAAAACTGGCCGCCTGAAGGCTGGCCCTACACCTTGACCTATGCGTACCAGAACGCGGGCGGGCTCATCCTGGTATCCGGCGTGATCGTCAGTCGCGACGCCAAGCAGGCGCGCGCCGTGTTCCGCCAGACCGCCACGGACCTGAGAGGCGATGCCATCAAACAGGCGCTCGCACTCGCACCGCTCGACGGGCTCAAAGGCTGGCAGGAAGAGGTCACCGCCTGGTCGGCGGCGCAGGGCGAGCGACAGACTCATCCCAGCGGCGTGGTCGCCGTGATGCGGCGCGGCGCCAATGTGGCCTACGTGATCGTGCTGGGGACGGCCGCGCCCAAGAACGCCGCCGCGTTCAAGGCCTTCCTGGACCACAAGGCGGAGCGCATGTTGAGCTTCAAGCCGGAGCTGCCCGCGCGATAGAGCGCGGCATCTTCCCGAAGGCCCCTTCCCCCCTGGGGCCTCAAAAAACGCTCAAGGGGCGCGCGAATGCCCTATCATGAAACACACTCCCCAAACATCGTAGCGAGGACGCGTACCCATGCGCCTGAAGTCGCTGTTTCGTGTGGACCTGTTGCGCCTGATCCTGGCCCTGGCCGTCGGCAGCGCACTCCTGACCCTGGCCAATGGCCTGCAGGCTTCGTACCGTCTCCAGCGTGACGTCGTCCTCGATGCCACCCTCGAAGCGAACCGCAGTTACGCGGCCAAGCTCGCGGACAACACCCATCAATTCCTCACCACCGCGCAGCAGCGGCTCGCCTACAGTGCGGGTTTGCTCGCGGACCAGATCGGTCACGAAGACCGGCTCTACAACGAAGTGAGCCGTCTGCGCGATGCCCAGCAAAGCTTCAATTCCACCGTGGTCGTCGATGCCGACGGCCGGGTGCGCGCCGCCATGCCCGAGAGCATCGGCCAGCGCCTGGTGGGCACCGTGCTCGACACCATCGGGTCGCGCGGCGCCCTCGACTCGCAGGCGCCCCTGATCAGCAAGCCTTACATCTCGGCCGCGGGCAACCTGATGATTCACATCAGCTACCCGATCCGCGGCAGCGACGGCGCCTACCAGGGCTATGTGGCCGGCACGATCTATCTGCAGCAGAACAGCGCGCTGCAGACCCTGCTCGGCGTGCACTATTACCGCGACGGCTCATACCTCTACGTCGTGGACCAGGAGCGCCGTATCCTCTATCACGCCCAGCGGGATCGCATCGGCGAGGTCGTGGGCGGCAACCTGGCCATCGACGCGGTGCTGCGTGGCGAGTCCGGCGCCCAGAACGTGATCAATAGCCGCGGCGTGCCGATGTTGGCGGGCTATGCGCCGGTGGGCGCTTCGGGCTGGGGCGTGGTGTCGCAGCGGCCGGTCGACGCGGCACTGTCGTCGATGGGATCGATCATGGGCCGCATGACGGTCTACCTGCTGCCTCTTACGCTGGTCGCGCTCGGCCTGATCGGGTGGCTGTCGTATCTGATCTCCAAGCCCCTGCGGGACCTGGCCTACGCCGTACAGGCCGCCGAAGCGCCGGACGTACCCAAACAGGTCAAGGGCGTGCGCGCGTGGTACTTCGAGGTGCACCAGTTGCGCCGCGCCGCCCTCACCGCGCTGACCGTCTTGCACGAACGTATCGGCTCGTTGAACCAGGTCACGCTGACCGACCCGCTCACGGGGCTGCTCAACCGCCGCGGCCTGCAGGCCCGCCTCAAGCAATGGCAGTCCGAACGGCGCGCCTTTTCCGTGCTGGCCATCGACACCGATTGCTTCAAGCGCATCAACGATACGCTGGGCCACGCCGAGGGAGACGAGGTGCTGCGCCGGATTTCCCGCATCATGACGCAGGAGGTGCGCGGAGGCGACATCTGCTGTCGGACCGGCGGCGAAGAATTCCTGATTCTGTTGCCCGACACCGGTCAAACCGAGGCCTGTCATCTCGCGGAGCGGCTGCGCAAGGCGGTCGCCACGCATGCCCCCGGCGCCGGCCAGGTCACCGTGTCGATCGGCGTAGCCTATTGCGACGGCTCGCCCGAGTGTCAGGGACAGGCATTGCGTTGCGCGGATGCCGCACTCTATCGCGCGAAACAGCTCGGACGTAATCGGACGGAATGTGCGCCCACCGCGGAGGACGCGGCGGCCATACACTAGGCGCACCCTCAGCAGGGCCGCCCTCAGGCAGCACCCGGCAGGCCCCTTCGAAGCCCCTCTGGAGCCCATTCGGAGCCCATCATGTCCGCCAGTCTGCAAGCCGCCGTCTTTCGCAAGTTGCACCAACAGGCCCAGCCCCTGCGCCTGCCGAACGTCTGGGACGCGGGCAGCGCCGTCCAGATCGAGAATCTCGGCGCGCAGGCCGTCGCCACCAGTAGCGCCGCGGTGGCGTGGTCGCTCGGCTATCCCGACGGCAATACCGTGCCGCAGCATCTGTATCTGGCGCAGGTGGCGCTGATCGCCCGCGTGATCCGCATTCCCCTGTCGGTCGATATCGAAAGCGGCTATTCGCGCACCCCCGAAGAGGTCGGTGAAGCGGTAGCGCGCTTTATCGACCTGGGTGCCATCGGCATCAACATCCAGGACGGCACCAGCGAGCCCGATCTGCTGGCCCGCAAGATCGAAGCGGCCCGCCACGCGGGGCTAGCGCGCGGCGTCCCGCTGTTCATCAACGCCCGCACCGACGTCTATGCCCGCGACCTGGTCCCGCCCGGAGAGCGCGTGGCGGAGGTCCTGCGCCGTGCCGCCCAATACGAGGCCGCCGGCGCCGACGGCCTGTTCGTGCTGGGCCTGACCAATACCTTCGAGATGCGCGACATCGCCGCCGGCACGCCGCTCGCCCTCGCGCTCGCGGTGGCACAGGGTTTGCCGCCGGTGGGCGAACTCGGAGACTTCGGCGTGCGCCGCGTGAGCATGGGATCGCTGGTGCCCCAGACGCTTTGGAGCCATGCCAGTGCGCTGGTATCGGGCTTCCTGGCCGACGGCCGGGCAGAGCCGCTGGTGCGCGGCGCGGTCATGTATAACGAGATCAACGACCTGTTCAGAACCGCCACGGAGAATACGCAATGACGATAGTCGTCCATACCGCCGATGCCAAAGCCCTCTGGCAGCACCTGCGTGATGGTCTCAAACGCATCAACGATGGATCGGTGGCGGGAGAAGGCACCTGGAAGAAAGACGACACCGAACGCTCGACCAAGGTTTTCTACGCCCCCAAGACCGGCGAGTACGACAAACGCGCCTATTTCGTCGGCACGGTGCGCACCGGTCAACTGCTGTTGCTCGACCTGCTGCCAGGCAGCGAGCGCCTGAGCTGGCAGTTGTTCGGGCTGCTTCACGGGCGCATGGTCAGCCTGCTCATGACGACCTATCCCGACGAAATTCTGTCGCTCAACGTGTTCCCGAATCGCCCGGTGCCCGGCGAGGCCGGCGGGAACGCGCCAGGTCAGTGAGCGATCATTGGCCGGTGGCGAAAACCTTGCTCGCCACGGCCCCGTGCGCGAGCATCGAAATCGTGAATGCCGGCACCAGCGCGAAATAGCTCCAGGCCGCTGCCACTGCCCGCCGCACGCCGGGCATGGCCGTGCTGAGCGCCGTTGCCAGCACCCAAGGCGAATACAGCAACACGGCGATGAGAAATGCGTTGGGCAGACCCAGCGCCGAGAGCACGACCACGACCATATCGAGCACGAACCAGCACGCGATGATGAGGTTGAACAGACTGCCCTCGCCGTCCCAGCGCTCGCTCACCCGCAACCAGCCGAAGGTCACCAGCCAGACGGCCAGCATCGCTCCCCATGCGCCCGCCATTTCGGTTGCCATGAATCGGGGCATCAACATCTGGGCGACGCCAGCGTCCTGCGGCGCGAACACCGTGCCCAGACTGATCTGCGCCCCCGAGGCAAGGCCGACCAGCATCACCGCCAGCACTGACCAGTGCGTGGGGTAATCGTAGGCGGACAGCGGCAGGGGCTTGAGCAAGGCGGCGCGCCAAGAGGCGCGGAGCAGAGAGATCATGAGGCGGCAACAAAAAAACAGGCGGCGGGGCCGCGGGCGTGCCGCCGCCTCGGCGCAGGGGCCGGTACGACGGCCGCGGCCTGCCGCGGCGGCGAGGCGCAAGGATAACGTTCGCGGGCACGGCGGCGCAAACGGACCGCTGGCGCGACAGGAAGCCTTGAGCGCCCTATGCGAAAATCCGGGGTTTCCTATGTGCCGGGGCCGCCATGTCGACCAACGTCTTTCTCGAACACTTTCCCGCCGCCCCGCCGGCGCCGCTGGCCGACGTGCTTGCCCTGTTTTCGCCCTATGGCGAGATCACGCATATCGATGAGCGCTTCGAGGTAACCTTCACCGACGGCCAACCGGCGCGCCTGGCCTGGATCGACAGCAGCGATGACATCTCGGTGGACGCGATCGGCTTCGAAGACGCCGACCTCGCCGATCCCTTGCGTCATCTCGTCTACGCCGCGATGCAACGCTTCGGCTTCGTGGCCCTCGACGATGACGGCCGCCACGCCTACGTGCGCAGCGGGCTGGCTCACGCGGTGCCCGCGCCGCTGCTGCAGGACTTGTCCGGCGGCTTGATCGAAGTGAGTCATCCGGGCGAGCTCTGGCCGGGCGAACACTGAATCACGGATCGCGCGGTCCTGCGCGAGTGTCGGTTGCGGTATATGCCCTGACGGGCGCGGCGCGCTGCCGGGAGCCGGCAGGCGCCGTTCAGTGGCGCAGCCGCCAATGCCGGACGTCGTCCACCATCGGCACCGCTGCCAGCAGCGCGAGCAAGGCCGCCAGCGGCAGAGTCGCTCCAAAGCCGAAGTGCGCGAACGCGTACGCGCCCGCCACGCCGCCACCGAAGAAGAGCAGCACCAGCGTGACCAGCACGCGCAGCTTCGCCCGGTCGGCGCGCACATGCAGCGCCGGGTCGTCGATGCGGGCCGCGTTCCAGTAGCAGAGCTTGCCTAGCTCGATACCAATGTCCGTGACCATGCCCGTAATGTGCGTGGTGCGGATCTCGGCGCGCGAGACCTTGGTGATCATCGCGTTCTGCAGGCCCATGATGAAACACAGCAGCATCACCGTGACCGGCACGTACAACCAGCGATGTTGTTCGAGGTTGGCGCCGAGCAATCCGAACGCCAGCAACAGCGCGGCCTCGAAGGCGAGCGGCAAGGCATAGCCACTCGCCAGATGCGCGCGCTTGCCCAGGTTGATCAGAAAGGCGGACGTGGCCGCGCCTGCCACGAACGACATCAAGGCAGCTCCCCCCTGCAGCACCACCACCAGCCCGCCCAACGCCAGATAGTCGGCCATGCTCGAGACGATGCCCGACATGTGTGAGGTGTATTGCTGCACGGCCAGGAAGCCGCCGGCATTCACCGCGCCTGCCACCAGGCTGAGAATGTAGGCAAGATGCCGGTTCGCCTCGGGACTGCGCTGTAAGGCGGTGAGCGTACGCAGATACGGAATGGCCACAATGGTTGCCCCGCATGAACAGAACCGGATCATTCTAGACCCGGTTCGTCCTGCCACCCCTTATTCGTCGCGCGGCGACGCCAGCGCCAGGCGCTGCGCGTGCCCGCCGCCGTGCCCCAAACGCGCGGCGCGCGCCTCGGTGCGCAACTGCACCGCGTCGGGTGCGGCGCGGCTTGCCGGCGTACGAAACACGCCGATCGCTTGTGCCAGCGCCGCCGACTCTTCGCCCAGATGCTCCGCCACATGCGAGAGTTCGCCCACGAGCGAGACGTTCTGCTGCACCACGCCGTCCATTTCATTCACGGCCGAGCTGATGCGGTCCACGCCTTGCGCCTGCTCTTGCGAAGCGGTCGAGATTTCTTCCATCAGCACGCTCACTCGCTCCACCGATTGCAGGATCTCCTGCATGGTGGCGCCGGCCTGACTGGCCTGATTCGAGCCTGCCGACATGCGGCCCACGGACTCTTCGATCAGCGTCTTGACTTCCTTGGCGGCCTGCGTCGTGCGCTGCGCGAGACTGCGCACTTCGCCAGCCACCACGGCGAAACCCTTGCCCTGATCGCCCGCCCGCGCGGCCTCGACAGCGGCGTTCAAGGCCAGGATGTTGGTCTGGAACGCAATCCCCTCGATCACCGACACGATGTCGGAAATCTTGCGCGAACTCTCATCGATGCCATGCATGGTCGAGACGAGTTGGCTGACGATCTGCCCGCCCTGCCCCACCACCACGCGGCTTTCCTGCGTGAGCGCGGCCGCGCTGCGCGCGCTTTCCGCATTGCGCGCCACGGTGGCGGCGAGTTGCTCCACGCTGGCAGCCGTGTCCTGCAGCGAGCCCGCCTGCGCTTCCGTGCGGTCGGCAAGACCCTGGCTGTCGGTATGCAGCTTGGAGATGGTACGTACGTGATCGCTGGTCTTGCCGATCACCTCGGTGGATATCCCGATCAGGCTCTTGCGCATGATGTCGAGATAGAAATACAGATTGCGCAGCTCTCCTCGCGCATCGGTACTCACTTCGTTCACGAGGTTGCCGGCCGCGATCTGGCGCGCCGCCTCCTCGGCGTTCACCAGTTGGCGGCTGAAACTGCCCGCCACGCGTTGGGTCGCCCACAGCACCGCCAGCACGGCGAAGGCGTAGCCGCCCCAGTACCACGACAACTGTTCGGCAGGCGCGGCGCGCGCCGCGAGCCAGGTGGGAATCGCGCCCAGGGCCGCCGCACCGGCCGCCACACGCAGCATGGCCGGCCGCAAGCCGCCCCGAAACGGCATGCCGAGGGCGCGCACCGCGCGGCGCCATCCGGCGGGCACCCGCCGTCCGTGCTTCAAGGCGTAGCCACCCAGATTGCCGTCGGCGACCGCCTCATAGAAGGCGGCGGCCGCATGGATCTGTTCGGCGCTGGCTTTGACCCGCACGGAGGCATAACCCGTCACCTCGCCGTTTTCAATCACGGGCGTGGCGTTGGCCAGTACCCAGTAATAGCCACCTGACTTATGCCGATTCTTCACCACCGCCAGCCAGGGTTTGCCGGCGGCCAGGGTGTCCCACATGTCTTCGAACACCGCGGGGGGCATATCGGGGTGCCGCACGATATTGTGCGGTTGCCCCAGCAATTCTTCACGGGTAAAGCCGCTGATCGCCACGAAAGCCGGATTGCAATAGGTAATGCGACCCTTCAAGTCTGTCTTGGAGATCAGGTATTGGTCGTCCTGCAGCACGAACTCCTGATCCGTAATCGGCAGATTCTTGCGCATGGAATGATTCTCGCCATATTGGATTAATACCGATCGCCACGCTGCGACCGGCGGAATAATCAATGTAGAGAAAGCGTCATTCTCGTGAAACGCAAATAGCGGCAACTTGATACCCTAATTTCCCCCGAACTGAAATAATGCGCAATAAAAGCCTTTTCTATCAAGGCAGAAGGCGTTCGCCGCGGCGTGTCCGGCGCCATAAATAAAAACGCGGTGTCGCGCCGGAATGTATTTCCGGCGCGACACCGCGTGTCGGGCACTGCGTGTATCAGGGCTGAATGTCGAGCGCCGGAAAGGACTTCACCAGGTCGTCGAGCGCCTTGAGCTGGGTCAGGAAGGGCTCGAGCTTGTCGAGCGGCAAGGCGCTCGGCCCATCGCATTTGGCCTGGCTGGGATCCGGGTGCGCCTCGAGAAACAACCCGGCCAGACCCACCGCCATGCCGGCACGCGCCAACTCGGCCACCTGCTCGCGCCGACCGCCCGAGGCGGTGTCCAGCGGCGAGCGCTGCTGCAAGGCGTGGGTCACGTCGAAAATCACCGGCCGGTTACCGCAGGTTTTCTTCATGACGCCGAAACCGAGGGTGTCGACCACCAGATTGTCGTAGCCGAAATTGCTGCCGCGTTCGCACAGAATCAGTTTGTCGTTACCGGCCTCGACGAATTTCTCGACGATATTGCCGACCTGTGTCGGACTGAGAAACTGCGGCTTCTTGATGTTGACGATGCGGCCCGTTTTGGCCAGCGCCACGACCAGATCGGTCTGGCGTGCCAGGAATGCGGGCAGTTGCAGTACATCGACCACTTCGGCCACGGTGGCGGCTTGCCAGGGCTCGTGCACATCGGTAATCACCGGCACCCCGAAGTTCTCTTTGACCGCCTCGAAAATGCGCAGGCCTTCTTCGAGCCCCGGGCCGCGGTACGAGTGAATCGAAGACCGATTGGCCTTGTCGAAGGAGGCTTTGAAGACGTATGGAATATTCAGCTTGCGCGTGACACGCTGATATTCCTCGCACGCGCGCAGGGCCAGGTCTTTGGACTCGAGCACGTTGATACCGCCGAAGAGCACGAACGGAAGATCGTTGGCGCAGCGAATGTCGGACGCGATGGAAACGAGGGGAGCGCTCATGATGAAAACCGGAAACGACTGGGACAGCCGCTACTGTACTAAATGCGGGCGGGAATCGCTTCGGCGCTGCGTTTCATGAAGCCGCGTGCTTGGCCCCGAGGGGACCGACCTTCGGGGCGGCCGGCAAAACGCCGCGCTCGTGCACCACATCAATGCACCAGCACCAACGGGCGGTCCGGCGCATGCGGGTGCGGCAAGATCTCGGCCTGGACCCCGTAGGCGGCGTGCAAATGCGCAGCTGTGAGCACTTCGGCGGGCGCGCCCGCAGCGGCCACCCTGCCATCGGCCAGCAGCACGAGCTCGTCGCACCAGCGTGCGGCCAGGTTCAGATCGTGCAGGATCACCAGCACCCCCGTATCACCGGCGTGCGCCAACTCACGCGCCACGCCCAGCAGGTCGAGCTGATGGCGCGGGTCCAGGCTCGCCGTAGGCTCGTCTAGCAACAGATAGCGTGGGCCCGGCGCGGCACGGCACTGAAGCAGCACGCGAGCGAATTGCACGCGCTGCTGCTCACCTCCGGACAACGCCAGATAACGCCGGCCGGCCAACTGCGCCACGCCCGCGAGGGCTAGCGCCGCTTCCGAAGCCCGGCGCACCTGCGCCGGGCTGAGCTCCGGAAAAGGATAGGCGCCCATCGCCACCACGTCGTCCACCCCGAGATCGAAGCTCAGGCCAGGCTGTTGCGGCAACACCGCGCGCCGGCGCGCCTGCGCGGTGGGCGAAAGCCCGGGCAAAGCCTCGCCGTTGCAATGCACCGCGCCCGCCTGGACTTTCAGCTCGCCGGCCAACGCGGCCAACAGCGTGGATTTGCCCGCGCCATTGGCGCCGAGCAGACCCACCAGACGGCCGGGAGACACCTTCAGCGACACCTCCGTGAGCACCTGGCGGCCACCACGCGTGAGCGTCAATCGTTCGGCCTGCAACATCAGAATCGCCCTCCACGCGCCAGCAACCACAAGAAGAAAGGCCCGCCCACCAGCGCCGTCACCAGCCCGATCGGCAGCTCCGCCGGCACCACGGCGATGCGGGCGAGCAGATCAGCCAGTACCAGCGCCAGGCCACCACCCAGCATCGATGCCGGCAAGAGCCAGCGGTGGTCCGCTCCCAGCGTCAAACGCACCAGATGCGGCACGACCAGTCCCACAAATCCGATCCCCCCCGTGGCGGCGACCAGCGGCCCCACCAGCAGCGCCGTCATCACGACCAGCCGCACCCGCACGGCGCGCAAGGCATAGCCGAGGTGCGCGGCTTCGCGCTCCCCCAACAACAAGGCATTCATCACGCGCCACTGACGGCACAGCCACCACGATCCAGCCAGCGTCCAGGGCAATAGAAAGGCCAGCAAAGACCAGCGCGCGCCGGCCAGACTGCCCATGTTCCAGAACGTGAGGTCACGCAACTGCGTGTCGGTGGCGAAGAAAGTCAGCAGCCCGATGAGGCTGCCCGTCACCGCGTTGATCGCAATCCCCGCGAGCAGCAGCCCCGCGACGCCCGGTACGCGCCTGCCCAGCACATACGCGCACGCCGTGGCCACGAGACTGCCCACGAACGCACTCGGCGCGATCAAGGCAAAGCCGCCGGCGCCCAAGACGATCGCCGCCACCGCACCCAACGTGCCGCCCGCCGAGATCCCGACCAAACCAGGCTCGGCCAGCGGATTGCGAAACAGTGCCTGCATGGCCGCGCCACTGACGGCGAGCGCGCAGCCCGCCACCATGGCGAACAGCACGCGCGGCAATCGCAGCTCGAGCAGGACATTGCGCCAGAGCTGGTCCTGCGCGTCCGCGGGCGCCCACAGCACGCGCGGAATCGCGGACAGCGGGATCTGCACCGCCCCCGTGGCCGCCGCCACCAGCGCCACCACAACCAAAATCGCGGCCAGGCCGAGCATCACCCCGACCTGGCGCGGACACCGTACTGCACGCGGCGCGGGCTCAGCCAGCGCTCGCGACACAAGCGGTCTCCTTGAGGGTGCGCAACGCCACCGGCAGGCGCGGGCCCGCGCCGAGCGCGAGCAGGTCATCCATCACCACGATGCAACCGCGGCGCGCCGCGGGCGTCGCAGCCACCCCGGGCCAGCGCTGTACCTGTGCCACGCCCCCTTTGCCCTCCACCGATGCCGCCGTCACCACGATCACCTCGGGCGCGAGTGCGGCCAGGGCTTCGGCGTTGAGCGGCTTGTACCCCTGTTGGTCGGACAGCGCGTTGCGCAGGCCGGCCAGGCGCATCACCAGATCGGCCGCGGTGCCCGCGCCGGCGGCCTGAGGCGTGCCAGCGCGGTTGGTGATCAACACGGTGCTGCGCTGCGAAGCGGGCAAGGCCGCGACGGCGGCCAGCGCCTCGCGCACTTCCCCGGCCAGGCGGTCGCCGCGCTCGGGCACGCCGAGCGCCTGCGCCACCTGTGCAATCCGGTCGTAGAGCGACTGCACCGACGCAGCGTCGGACACTGTGGTGACCTTGATCCCGACCGACTGCAGACGCGCGAGTGCGGCGGGCGGACCCGCCTGCTCGGACGCGAGCACCAGATCGGGCGCCAGTGCCAGCACGCCCTCCACCGGCACCGCACGGTAATAGCCCACCCGCGGCAAACGCGTGGCCGCCTCGGGATAGAGGCTCGACTGGTCGTCGGCCACAACACGATCGCCCTGCCCCAACGCGAACACGATTTCGGTCACGCTGCCACCGAGGGTGATCACCCGCTGCGGCCCCGCGGCCGCCGCCGTGGCGAGCGGCAAAAGCGCCGTCAGCCACAGCACTGCTGCAAGAGAACGCTTCATGCGGCCAGCGGCTCCGCGCAATAGCCCGCGAGCAAGGCGCGCCACGCGGTGAGCTCCGGCTGGCCCGGCTTGCGTTCACCGAAGAACTGCACGATCAAATCACCGTTGGAGGCGTAGCACTCGATCGAAGTGACCCAGCCGTCGGCGGTGGGCTTGTTCACGATCCAGGCCTGGTCGATCGCAGTGGTATCCAGATGGAGGTTGAAGCGCGGATCGAGCACATTGAACCAGGGGCCCGTGCGGCGCAGGTTGTTCACCGTACCGGTATGGATCTGGATCATGCCGCGATTGCCCACGAAGCACATGATCGAGAGCAGGTCTTCGGCGGCCTGCGTCAGCATGCGCTCGGCGACGTCGGTAGGCACCTGTTGCGCCAGATCGGGGCCGGCGGCACGCAGGGCACCCAGGCGCGACACCTTGTGCTTGCGCAGCAGCGGAAAGAAATGATGCGTGTCGGTCATGGCGAGCCAGGCATCGCGGAACGCTGCGGCATCGGCCACATCGGTCTGCTCGTCGGTGGGCGCGATGGCCTGCGGCGCGGGCCAGACGGGCGCCACGGTGTGCCGCTGTACGAAGGCATCCCACGCGGTACCATCGCTCTCTTCAGTGCGATAGACCTTGTGTACAGCCACGCCGGCGCGGTCGAAGAACTGAATGCTGTGGCGCCCATCCTGATGCACGGCCCATGCGCTCTGCCAGCATTCGAAGAACACGCGCAGATCGATGTCGGGCCCCAGCACGATGCCGACCATGCCGGTGGCGTTGATGTTCTCGTAACGGCCGTGTCGCTCGTGCACGCAGGCGTCGTTGCGCGTGAGCGCCATCACCTCGCCCAGCGTGCCGATATCGCGAAAGAGGGCCTGCATCTCGCCGCCCAGCGGCGTGACGTCGGCCCCGCCACAGCCCGCGGCCACCAGCTCGGCCTCGCTCACACCCAGCGCCTGCGCCTGATTGCGCGCACGCATCTTGGGCTCGCGCTCGGCCAGTTCTGCCGCGCGGCCACGCAACGCCTCGGCGCGCGCTTCGAAACTCAAATCGGTCATCACTACACTCCTCGTTGATGCGGCGGCCGGACACCTCCGGCCGCCGCGGGCGGCCTCGGGCCTCAGTATTGATAGGTGAGCGACAGACGCACGCTGCGGCCCGGTTCGGTGTACCAGTCCACCGGACGCGGAATCGCCACGGCACCCGCCGTCGGCACGTTGATCGCCTCCCAGTACTTCTTGTCGAACAGGTTATAGACGCCAAGCTGCACTTGCACGCCCTTCACGGCGGCCGGGCGCCAGTAGCCGGACAGATCGACAATGCCATAACCCGGTGCCTGGAAGTCGGCGTTGGGCGCGGCGGCCGAATTGCCGTCGTATTGGACCTTGCTGCGGCTGGCGGCCGCGGTCAGCATGGCGTCCACGCCCCACTGCTCGCGCTCGTACCCCAAGCCGATGATGCCTTTCACCGACGGCACCGAGTTCAGATACTGGCCGGTGGCCTGGTCCTTGCCCACGGCCCAGGCCACGGAACCCCACGTGCGCCAGCCGGGCGCGAACCGCCATTGTCCGGCGGCTTCGGCGCCATAGATGCGGACACGCGCGCGATTCACGGCACCGGTCACGCCGAGCGGGTACGAACCCCAGCCGGGCTGCCATTGCGGCGAACTCGGATTGAGCGGCACCTGCTTATCGATGAAGTTCTGATAGCGGTTATCGAAGAACGAAAGCGAGCCGCCCAGCGTATCGTCGCCGAACTTGCCGCCCAGTTCCCAGCCCTTGCTGGTCTCGGGTTTCAGGTAGGGATTGCCCACGCGCAGATACGTGCCCGCGCCGCCATAGTTGGTGTAGAGCTCGCTGGCCGAGGGCGCGCGATAGGCATAGCCGTATTGGGCGTAGAGCGTCACGTTTTCCGCGGCCTTCCACGAACCCAGCAACTTGGGCGAGAAACGGCCGCCCGACGACGACGGCGGCAGGCCACCACCCGAATTGCTGTTGTTGCCGTAGGCCTCGGTGTTCTGCGGCTTCTGCTCGTAGTGGTCGTAGCGCAGCGCGGGCGTCAGCGTATAGCGCCCGTCGGCAAAGCCGAACTCATCCTGCACCCACAAGGCAAATTGGCTGCCCTTGACCCGCGGCATGTCGGCCTGGTTGGTGTGGAGCATGTCGCAGGCGCGCGGTCCGAAAGGCGCGGGCAGGCCGGGCGCGATCGTGGGGCAGTTGTCGTACCCGCCCGAGTATTGCTGCGTACGATTGCCGACCCATTCGGCGCCGACGGTCCAGAGCTGCGACACGGCGCCGTCGAACCGGCGCTGGGCCTCGCCACTCACACCAAAGAGCGACTCTTGAATCGAGTTGCCGCGGCCGTAGTCACCCGACGGAAAGCCATAGCGGAAGGGATCGCGCGGAATGATGGACGCGCGGGCATCCACACCGCGCACGCCTTCCAACGAGTTCTCGAGCGTCATGCGCTGCCAATACACGACAGCGGTGGCACGATCGACGAGCCCGCCCGACGACGGCGCGATGTACGAGTAATCGGCCGACACGCGCTCGCGCTTGGTGGTCTTGATGGTGCTGTTCTGGCCGATCAGGTAGCTCGTGCCCGGGCCCTGCTCCCACATGCTGTCCAGGTCGGCGTGGCGCTTGAAGTACTCGCCGGTGATGCCGAACTTGTGGCCGCCGTCGACCTTCTGCTGCAGCTTCAAGAGGAAGTTTTGCTGGAGATAATTCTCTGGCGTGGGCTCGCTGCGCGCACCGCCGTAGCCCCCCCGGTCCCCTCGATTGTCGAGCGCATGGCCGCGGCGCATGCCGGCCTGCAACAGCCAAGACGTGTTTTCCTGCACTCGGCCAGCGAGCGCGGCGTTCGCGCCCCAGCTGCTGTCGGCACTGTCGTAGTCGGTCTTGGTGAGCGCCCCAAACGTACGGTCGCCGCTCAGCAAATCACCGGGCTCCAGCGTACTCAGGTTGGCCGCGCCGCCCAGCGCACCCGAGCCGGCGCTCGCCGAATCGGCGCCGCGCACGATGTCCAGGCGCGAGAGCGAATTGAAGTCGATCGTGTCCAGCCCGCCCTTCACGCCGCGCGCGCCATCGTCCAGAAACGGCACACGGATCCCGTCGATGCGCGTGACCACGCGATTCTCATCCAGACCGCGGATGTTGATGCTGTTGTTCTGGCGATTGAACGAGACGCCCGGATCCAGGCGCTTGCCCACATCGCTCCAGCTGCGTGCCTGCACGGCGTCGAGCTGGCGGCGCGTAGTGGTGCTCACCCACGCCGGTTCGACGCGCGGCGTGGCGCCCTCCACCATGACGGGCGCGAGCTGCGTCACGGCGTCCTGCGGTTGGACCACAAACGTGCCATCGCCCTGAGGCCGCGCCGCCAGGCTGTTGCCCGCCAACAGGCGGCGCAATCCCTCGGCCACCTCGTAGCTGCCCGACAGGCCCGCGCTACGGCGCCCGGCCACGCTTTCCGGCTGATACAGCACGGTCACTCCAGCCGTGTCCGCAAAGCGGGCGAGCGCTTCAGCGAGATCGCCCGCCGGAATCTGGAAGCTGCGGCTGGCGGCCGAGGCGGTACCGGATTGCGCCGCGGCCGGCGTGCCGAACACCAGCAACGGCGCGGCAAGCGCCACCGCGCACAAGGCGGCGCCCAGTGCCTGGGGCAGCGCGCGGCGCGCGCCGGGAGAGACGGGAATACGTGCGTGAGCCATGAAGGTCGTTCCGTTCAAAGTGAAGCCGGCAACTGAGTGCCACTGCTTCCCTTGACCCCCGACGACGACAAACCGGACAGCGTTTGCTCCATTTTTTTGTAACAGCGGCCGCGAAGGCCTGCGTCCGGCCTCAAGCCGACTGCTCTCGCGGCCCCACCACGACCCAATACGCCGTGCGCGTGCGCACCTGTACCGGCAGCAGCGCCGGCAGCGCACGCAGGATGCCGTCGATGTTCTCGAGCTGGAAGGTGCCCGACAGACGCAGCGCGGCCACATCGGGATCACAGCGCAACACACCCTGGCGATAGCGTGCGAGCTCGGTGACAAACGCATCCAGCCGCATATCGCGTGCATGGAGCACGCCGCGCATCCAATCGGGCAATGCGTTCGGCGCCCCCGCAGGCAGGTCATGCAGCCCCGCCGCGTCGAGCCGCGCGCGCGCGGGCGCCACCATGCGATGTGGCGCCACTCCCGCCATGTCGGCCAGGGCCGGTTGCACGCTGATCTCACCCTGCGTCACATCGACCAGACACTGCGTGTCGGATTGACGCACGCTGAAATGCGCATGTCGCGCGCGCACGCTGCCCTGCCTTGTGCGGACGGCGCAAGGCGCTGCCGCCTCGACGTAGATTTCGCCCGCGCGCAGGTGCACGAGCGTGTCACCGCCCAGCACGGGATCGCCGTAAGACACGTCGACGGCGGTGCCGGTGTTCAGGTGCACACGCGTGCCGTCGGCAAGCGTGATGGCCCGGCGCTCGCCCGCCGCGGTGCGGTATTCGGCGAGCCAGCCCTGCTCACGCGCGGACCGCCACCCGGCCCAGCCGAGCGGCCCGGCCGCGATCAGCACGGCCATGGTCTTCAGGGCCTTGCGGCGGCTCATGTCCGGACGCGCCAGCGCCCCCCGGGCCAGCTCGGCGGGGAGCTGCCCAAACAATGTGTTGATGCGCTGCGCACGCTGCCAGGCATGCTCGTGCATCTGGCTGCGGGCGCGCCAACGCGCGCACTCGGCATGCGTGTCGGCATCGTGGGCACCCTCGCCCAAGCGCATCAGCCACAGGGCGGCTTCCCGGGCAATGCGCCGGTCGATGGGATCCGCGCCCATGGCGCTGTCGGATGCCGGCGTCATGGCGCTGCCAGGATGATTTGTTCGTAGGCACGCACGATGTGCCGCTGCACGGTGCGCACCGACACCTGCATGCGCTCGGCGATCTCGGCATAGGGCATCTGATCGACCTGCGCGAGCAAAAACGCCTCGCGCACGGCGGCCGGCATGGCGGCCAGCAGGCAATCGATCTCGTCCAGCGCCTCCAGAATCAACAGTTGCTGCTCGGGCGACGGCGCCGTGGGTTCCGGCATCGACGCCAGCGCCTCTTCGAAGGCACGTTCCAGCGAACGACGGCGGTACAGATTGATGACCAGCCGGCCCGCGATGGTGACGAGATACGCCCGCGGCTCGCGCACCGCTGCCAGCTCGCGCCGGTGCCGCAACACGCGCACAAAGGTGTCCTGCACCAGGTCGGCGGCGTCGAAGGTGCTATCGAGCTTGCGGCGCAGCCAGCCGTGCAGCCAACCCTGGTGTTCGGTATAGAGATCGCGGACGGCGTCCGGGGCAGCAAGCGATGACGGCACAATAGACCCAATCAGTGCAAATGAGATTGGCTATCATTCTAAATAAAAATCGAGATTCTTCAAGAATCTTGTAACGAATTTGATGAATGGAAGGACGGAATGAGGGTTCGCGCCAGGAAGGGAGAGGGAGGCAGGCGGCGAATTATCGGACGTTCTCGGGCTGCCGACCGTCCCTCCTCCACCCCATCGGTTCCTTCGCGGACACTCCGCTTGGCCTGCCCTGGATGCGGGCACGAGCCCACCGTCCTGCCTCGCCTGCCTCACACCGCCCTCCAGGCATCGCCGCATCCTGTAAGGCGGTACCGTGCCCGGGCGAGCATCACACGGCCGGCCTGCCGTGCGCTGCCTCAGTACTGATAGCGCAAGGTCAGCATCACGCTGCGCGGCTGGCCGTAGTAGTTCTGCCGCGATGCGCCGCCGAGCTTCTCGTAATACTTGCGGTCAAAGAGGTTATCGACCGTGAGCGTGCCTTCGAGATGGCGGCTGTAGCGATAGCCGATCTGGGCAGACACGAGGGCGTAGCTGCCCTGATCCCATCGCACGTTGCCGCTCTGCAGGTAATTGCCGCTGTTCCAGCGCACGCCCGTCCCCACGCTGAAGCCCTGAAGCGCGGGCCGGGTGAAGCGATAGCGTGTCCAGAGGTTGATGGCGTGGCGCGGCGTGATGGTGCTGTACGACAGTCCTTCCGTACCCTCGGCCGCCTCGAGGTATTTGGTCTGCGTGTAGGCATAGCCCGCCACGATGTCCCAATTCGGCAACGGCGAGCCGCTGATTTCCGTCTCGAAGCCCTGGCTGCGTACCTTACCCGCCGCCACCGAGTACATCGGGTTATCGATGTCGCTCATCGCGCGATTGCGGTCCACGATCTGGAACAACGCGGCATGCGCATTGAGGCGGCCATCCATGAACGCGCCTTTCAGCCCGGTCTCGATCTGGCGGCCCACGCGCGGCGCCAGGGTGTTGCCCTGGGCGTCGATGTCCGTCTGCGGCTGGAAGATGCTGGTGTAGCTCGCATAGGCCGACAACTGCGGCGTCAGGTCGTACACCAGCCCGGCGTACGGCGTGGTGCGCGCGGCGATACGGGTCTCGGTCTGGCTGAAGTCGCCAAAGTACTGATTGGCGTTGCGCGCGTCGTTCTTCCACCACGCCAGCCGCGCGCCTGCGATGATTTTCAGGTGATCGGTCGCCTGGAAGTTGGCGCGGGTATAGAGGCCGAACTCGCTGGTGCGGCCGTCGTTGCCATTGACGTGTTCCATCTCCGGACGCGTCATATCGATGACGGGCGCGTAGAGGTTGGTCGGGAACACGGTGCCGCCGCCATAGCTGAACTGCTTGCGCGTATAGCTGTAGTCCGCGCCCACCAGCAGGCTGTGCTCGCGCCCGAACGCCTCGATCGGCAGGTTCAGGTTCGCGTCCGCGCCGGTGGTTTTCCAGTGATTGCGGTACGACCACGCGATCAGATTGGTGTCGCCCGTGATCGGGTCCACGGCACGATTGGGCCAGGTGGTCAGGCGCGTCGGGGTATCGGTGTCGCGATGGAACACGCTCGCCTTCACGCTGCCACCGCCTTCGAGCCGGTGCTCGACATCGGCGAAAAGCTCCGTGGTTTCTTCTTCGATGCGATTCCAGGCCGCACTGAGATTGGTGCCGCGGCGCACGTCGAGCAGCGTGCCGTCGGCATAGGCGGGCAAGCCGAACGCAGGCGAGCTGCGCGAGCGCTGATGCGTGATCCCCGCGGCCAAGGTGGTGTGAGGCGTCAGGTCCGCCTCGATAATGCCGTAGAGCGTGGGCCGCTCCGAACTCACGCGATCCACGAACGAACCGCGATCTTCGTAGGCGGCGATGAACCGCCCGCGCACCTTGCCTTCGCTGTCGAACGGCGTGCTCAGATCAGCCACGGCGCGGTAGTAATCCCACGACCCCACGCTGGCCTGGGCGCCGAAGGCAAATTCCTGCAAGGGCCGTTTGCGCACGAGGTTCACGCTGCCGCCCGGTTCGCCGGTGCCCTGATACAGCCCCGAGGGGCCGCGCAGCACCTCGATGCGATCGTAGATGGCGAGGTCGAAACCCGCCGACAAATTGCCCGCCCCCGCGGGCGTGCGCATGCCGTCGACCTGGATCGAATCGAGGGAGTAGCCGCGCGAAATGAAACCCGAAATATCGCCGCCGCTCGAGAGCGTCTCGACCGTGATGCCCGTCACATTGCGCATCGCATCCGAAAGGCTGTTCAGGTTCTGGTCGTCGAGCTGCTGGCGCGTCACCACCGATACCGACTGCGGAATGTCTTTGAGCGTCTGCGTCCCCTTGCCCAGGGTGACCGCATTGCTGGTGTACGAATCGGTGCCTTCGCTCGTGGCCCGCTCGCTGACGCCCGTCACGGTCACCGCTTCCAGCTGCGTGACCCCACCCGCGGCCTGCAGAGAATAGGTGCCCGCGCCGCTCGGCACGGCGCGGTAGCCCGAACCCGCCAGCAGCCGATCAAAGCCCTGCTGCACGCTCATCGCCCCCGAGATCCCGGGGCTCTGGCGACCCGCCAGCCAGGCGGGGTCATAGACAATCTGTACGCCTGCCGCGGCGGCATAGCGCGCCAGCACCGTATCGAGCGAACCTGCGCCGATCGTGACATTGCGAACCTGTGAAGCCGGAGCCGGCGAGGCGGTTTGCGCACCGGCCGACGCGCTCGCCAAGGCCGTGCACCATAGCGCCGACCAGATCATTGCCTTGCGGGATCCCCTGCCCCGCGCTGCGCGTACACGTGCCATCACTCTTTCATCCTTTCGTCGTCAAGCAAGATGCGTCCGCATCCCCTCGATGCGGTTTCACTTCCTACTCCGCACGACAACGAAAAAGTGATCACCTCGATGCAAAAATATTGTCGCGTGGCCGCTCAGGCCCCCGCCGGCCCCACGGATACCCAGTAACGCGTCATGCGCTGCACCGTGATCGGCAAGCGTTCGGCCAAGACGCGCAGCGCCGCGTCGGTATCGCGCAGCGACAATGCGCCCGACACCCGCAGATCGGCCACCTCGGGCGCACACCGCAAGACGCCCGGGCGATGGCGCGCCAGCTCCGCCACCACATCGGCGAGGCGCTGATCGCGCACCACCCACATGCCCTGCTCCCAGAGCGCAGCGCTTTCGTCCACCGGCTCAAGTGCACCGGCCTGCCCGCGCGTGAAACTAGCCCGCTGTCCGGCATCGATGCGAACGGCAGCAGCGTGCCCCGGGCGGGCCAGCACGGCATGCTCGAAAACCATGACCTCGGTGCGATCCTCGACCAAACGTACCGAGAAACGCGTGCCCAATGCCTGCACCTCGCCCTGCGGCGTCTGCACTACGAAGGGCCGGTGCGCGGACGGCGTTTCGTGACCCGTGGTCACCAGCACCTCGCCGGCCACCAGCACCAACCGGCGCTCGGCGGCACCGTAATGCAGGTCGACGGCACTGCCACTGTTCAAGACCAGCCGCGTGCCGTCGTCGAGCGTACGTGTCAGCTGCTCGCCGGCAGCCGTGCGCAGATCCGCGCGCCAAGCGGGTGTTTCGCGCCACACCATCCAGCCAACTGGAACGGCTACGCCGAGGCCCAAGACGGCGCGCAGCACGGCACGACGCCCTTGCCGTTTGCGCGTCGCCCGCAACACATCGCGCCCGATGCCTGCGGGCAAGCCTTCGAACGCCCCGAGCACCTGCTCCGCGCGCGCCCACGCCTGCGCATGCGCCTCACCCTGAGCGAGCCAACGCTCGAAGGCACGGCGTGTGATCGCATCGGCAGGCTCGTAGCGCAAGCGGATCACCCAGTCGGCCGCCTCTTCGAGCAGCATATCGCTCGGCCCGGTCGTCACAACGGTCTCGCCCGCACGGGCCGGGGGCATCGCGCTCATGCGTCCACGGACATGCAGGCCACGAGTGCCTTCTGCAGATGGCGCCGCACCGTGATCACCGGCTTGCCGGTTTGCTCGGAGATCTGTTGCAGGGTCAGCCCATCGAGCTGAGCCAGCAGGAACATATCGCGCGTGACCGCGGGCAGGCGCTGCAACATGGCGTCGATCGCCACCAGCGTCTGCATGATCATGAGGCCCGTCTCCGGAGACGGCACCTGCGGCTCCGGAAGATGCGCGATGGCATCCAGATAGGCCTGCTGCACCGCGCGGCGGCGCCAATGATCGACCAACAGCCCCTTGGCGATATGCGTAATCAACGCGCGGGGCTCCTCCCGCAGCACGGGTGGCCGGCGCGCGGCCATCAGCCGCATGAACGTGTCCTGCGCCAGATCGGCCGCATCGCCGCTGTTGCCCAGCTTGCGATGGAGCCAGCCTTGCAGCCAGCCATGATGATGGCGATACAGCTGCTCGACCGCGGGGAGAGATAGGGAGTCGGGAGATTGCAAGATGCCCAGCAGTCTAACCAATGCGAATAAGAAATACTATTAATTAGAATGCAAAGCCGCTTGTGCGCGCTGCTTGCGCGCAACAGGTGAGGTCCTGCCCTCGCCCGCACCCCCATACCGTGGTGCGCTTGAGCCAGACGATTTCGCGCTCGCCCAGCCAAGAAAAAACCGCGGGGCATGCAAGCGAACTTGCATGCCCCGCGGTTCATTGCGCCGGCCTGACGGCGGTGGCAAACCTGGTCAGTGCCAGGTGGAACGCGGCGATCAGGGCGCGAGCGTGAGCTCGCCCTTCATCAGGGCCGAGTGGCCGGGGAACGTGCAATAGAAGCTGTACTTCTGGCCGGCCGCGAGCTTCGCCACGTCGAACGTGGCGGTATCCTTCTCGCCGCCACCCAGCATCTTGGTATGCGCGATCACGCGCGTGTCGCCGTCCTTGAAGTAACCCTTGGCCGCCCCCGCCGCCATCGCATCGGCGATCACGCCCTGCATATCGGCGGTGCTCGACAGCACCCAGTTGTGGCCCATCACGTTCACCGGCAGCTTGCCGGCGTGCGCCAGCGTCACCGAGAACGTCTTGCACGACTTCGGCACTTGAATGGCCTTGGTGTTGTATTGCATCTGGTCGTTGGACGAGATCTCGACCGCGCACTCATCGGCAAACGCCGGCGAGGCCAGCAGGGTCAGTGCGATCAATGCAGCATGTTTGGCCAGTACCACGGAACACTCCTTCGAATTCGGTAAGCCGCGCGCACCCCGCGCGCGGCGCGCATCGCTCGATGTTCCAGCCATGACCCGGTAGTCGCACGACGACGCAGACACAGCGTACCGCTGCAGTTGAAGGATAGTGTTGATATCGGACAAGTATTGAGCACGCGCTCCGAGAACGAACACTGTTGCTCTTTCTCATCGAGAGTGGGCGCGCGTAAACGGAATGCCGATTCAAATTCCGCTTTTGCCCGCACCTCGACAGCGACCATTTATAGTCGACACTTCTTTACGCGAGCTCGTCATGACCAATCCCAACTCCGAATCGCTCATTGCCCTGAAAGATTGCACGGTACTTGGTGCCAGTGGCTTTCCGTTCGACACCGGGACACCTGTCACTATCGGCTTTCTCGGCGCCGACGTCATATGCACGAGCGGGCAGCAAATCGCCAAATTTTCACTCGTGGAAGTGTTGGATATTGAGATAGCCGGCCCGGGAACGACGGTCAATGGCGGAGGCTTTGTGGGCGGAGGCTTTGGCGTTGAAGGAGCGCTGCAGGGGATGGCCATCGCCGGCGTGCTCAATGCACTCACAACAAAGAAGACGACCCATACGTTCCTCACCATCACCACCAACTTCGGTGAGCTGCATGTGCACTACGGTCTGATGGAGCCAGGCGCCTTGCGCATTTACCTTTCGGGAGTTTTTGTGCATCTGAGGCGCATGAACGCTCAATGGGCTAATGCACGGGTCCAGCTCATTTCTGACCAAGTGGCTGCGGGCGCCATCGCAGCCGAAGATGCGGACATTTATAAGTCTCGCGTCCTATCTCCCGCCGTTTGGCCAGATCCCTACGCCGAACAAAAGGCGCTTGCACGCATGGAAGAACTGGCCTTTCAGGAGGCCCCGAAGGGCCGATGTCCGAATTGCGAGAAGGTCATCCCTCTTCTAAGCGAAACATGCCCGTTCTGCCGCGCCAATTTCGGCGAGTACGCCCATTGGAAGGTGCTTCCCCTGACCTAGCGCGCCCGCACGAGCTGACCAGCTCTGCAACACTCGAGCACGTACCGGCAAAGCCCTACGGCGTCGCCCACCGGCGCAGCAGGTTGTGATACATGCGCGTCAGCCGAACCACGGTGTCGTGGCCCGGACCGAGCTGGCTGCCCGCATCCTGAATAGCGCAGTCGAGGTCGAACGGCAAGGTTCGCTGGCCCTCCTCCCGCACCATGCTGTGCAGGCAGTATCAACATGATCAGCAAGGCGCCGAAGTCCTCCGACTGACCACGATCGGCGCGGGCCTGGGCACCGATCGGTACAAGCGCCTGACCCCTCGACACCAACCAAGCCTTCGACGACGGATCGCGCGCGTTCCGGCAGCCCCCGCAGCCTCAAGGTGCACGGTTCGAACAGCACGTCCATGCCGCTGGTCCTGGGCTGCATTAAGATCGATAAGCGCGGCGATGGGATCTGGCCATAGCATGACACCGCATCCGATAACGGAACAGGGACAGCCCATCGAGTACGTTGATGCACGACGGGACGCCAGCTGCAGACACCGTGTCGTCGGACCGAATCCGCGCCCGCGTTAAGGGTGCGACGCAGACTCCACACCACCAACGACAAAGGCCGTCAGTGATTTCTCACTGACGGCCTTTCTTTTTGGTCGGGACGGCGGGATTCGAACTCGCGACCCCTTGCACCCCATGCAAGTGCGCTACCAGGCTGCGCTACGCCCCGAAGACCGAAAGTATATCAGAACTAAATCAATTTGCGCAAATCCAGGCATCTATCTTTGCAAGCCACGCAAAAGCGGGATCACGTTGACGGCGGGTGGCAGACTCGGCGTTTGGGGAACGTCTTGCATGCCACGCGCATGCCGGATTGTGCAAACGAACTGAGCGGAACAGAAGCGGAAATCTTGCGATGACCTGCTCTTCGTGCCGCGTCGCTGAGCTACGACCGGGCCGGAATAATACCGCATAAAAAAGGCGCGTGCGGGCCATCGGCGACTTTTTTTCACGCTGATGACACACGGGGTCCGATGGGAAGCCGAGGCCGGCGAAGCGAGCCCCGCGGGAGCCCGAGCTACCTCGGATCGGAAGGGTGCGAGATCGACCTCGTAAGAGCGCGGATCGAAGCACGAAGATCGATCGACAGCGAATCGAAGATCGCGCGATACGCCCGCTACATAGATCGGCGTTGCACGGTCAAACGATTGCAGATCAAGGTTGAACCGCCGACGCCAGCGAACCAAGAGAGCCCTCGCCCTCCTTCGCCGCCACCAAAGCAAAGGCACCCGAAGGTGCCTTTGCTTTTGCATGCGCTCGCGAGAGACCGATCAGAACCGACACTTTCGCGAGATCTGCCTCACGCCGCCTGGCTCGCAGGCTTGGTGCCCGAGGTGCCCAGCGCTTCCGCCAGCGACGCCGAGATGTCGCCCAGCTCGTTGCGCAGCGATTGCAGTTCGGCTGCGCTAAGGCGAACAGCGGCGTCGGCATCGTGCGGCACGTCGCGCGCATCGCCCAAGCGATTGCGGGCGCCACTGATCGTGAAACCTTGCTCATAAAGCAAGGAACGGATGCGGCGGATCAACAGGACTTCATGGTGCTGGTAATAGCGCCGATTGCCACGACGCTTAACCGGCTTGAGCTGCGTGAACTCCTGTTCCCAGTACCGCAGGACATGGGGCTTCACTCCGCACAGGTCGCTCACTTCACCGATGGTGAAATAGCGCTTGGCGGGAATGGGCGGTAGCGTGACAGTGGATTCGGGACGAGTCATAGATGGATTTTATGCCGCAACGCTTCGAGGACCGATAACAATTGCCGACAAAGCGTATCACTCCGCGGGGTTAATGAGAGGGTCGGACGGCGGCGTATTCTCGACCACGCTTTTGAGCTTCTGGCTGGCATGGAAGGTCACCACGCGTCGCGCCGCGATGGGGATCGTTTCGCCGGTCTTGGGATTGCGCCCGGGACGCGGCGGCTTGTCGCGCACCTGGAAATTGCCGAAGCCCGAGAGCTTCACAGCATCGCCACGGGCCAGGGCTTCGCGGATCTCTTCGAAAAAGGTATCGACGATATCCTTGGCTTCGCGTTTGTTCAGACCGACCCGCTCGAACAGAAGTTCGGCGAGTTCGGCCTTGGTGAGCGTGCGCGGCTCGGCAAGCATAGCGTTCCCCATGATCACACCCGTTGACGTGCGCCGTGTGCGGCGACCAGCGCGTCTTTGAGGCGGGCCAGGCAGTCGGCCACGCGGGCTTCGTCCAATGTTACCGCAGTGTCCTGCAGCCAGAAACGGAACGCCAGGCTCTTCTCGGTGACGGGCTGGCCGTCGCGCGGCTTGTCGCGCCACACGTCGAACAGACGCGCATCCTGCACGACCGCCAACTGCGGATCCGCGGCCACGGTGGCCGTCACGGTGTCGAGCATGGCCTGGACCTGCACGCCCTCGTCGACCCACAGAGCCAGATCGCGCACCACCATCGGCTGACGCGACAGCTCGGCCACGCGCGGCAGACGGCCCGCGGCGAGCGCGTCGGCGTCGAGTTCGAACACGACCGGCGCATGCGCCAGGTCGGCCTGACGCGCCCATTGCGGGTGCAGCTCGCCGATCCAGCCCACGACCTTGCCGTCGAGCTCGATGCGGGCGCTGCGGCCGGGATGCAATGCGGGATGACGATCGGCGGTGAAGCGCAGCTCGGGGCCGCGCACACCGAACAGCGCCACGACGTCGAGCTTCACGTCGAAGAAATCGACCTGACGCGTGGGCTCGCCCCACTGCTCTTCGCTGGCGGGGCCCCAGGCCACGCCGGCGAGCTTGATCGGCTGGCGCACACCGGCGACTTCGAGCGGGCCGTCGGCCAGCCCTGCATCGCGCAGGAACACGCGGCCCAGCTCGAACAGGCGCACGCGCGACTGCTTGCGGTTGGCGTTATGGCGCACGATGGCGACCAGACCCGCGATCAGGCTCGAGCGCATCACCGACAGATGGCTGGCGATGGGATTGAGCAGGCGCACCGGGTTGGTGTTATCGGCGTAGTCGCGTTCCCAGTCGGCCTCGACGAAGCTGTAGTTCACGACCTCTTGATAGTCACGCGCGGCCGTGGCACGGCGCAGCGCGTGCGGGCCATGCTGCACTTCGGGCGTGGCGTGCATCTTGGCGCGCGCCACCGGCGGCACGCTCGGAATGCGCTCGAAACCATAGACACGAGCCACTTCTTCGATCAGGTCTTCTTCGATCTCGATATCGAAGCGGTACGACGGCGGCGTGACGACGAAGTCGTCGCCTTCGTGGGTATGGGGCAGACCCAGGCGCGTGAAGATGTCGGCCACCTCGGCGGCCGTGACCGGCACGCCCAGCACGCGATGGCAGCGCGCCAGGCGCAGGCGCACAGGCGCACGCTCGGGCAGGCGTGCTACCTGGTCATCGACGGGGCCGACCTGGCCGCCGCAGATGTCGACGATCAGGCGCGTGATGCGTTCGATGTGCTCGACGATGTTGTCGAAATCCACGCCGCGCTCGAAGCGATGGCTCGCTTCGGAGCTGAACTTGTAGCGGCGCGCGCGGCCCGCGATGGCCTCGGGCCACCAGAACGCGGCTTCGAGATAGATGTTTTGCGTGTCGAGCGTGACCGCGGTGGCTTCGCCACCCATGATGCCGGCCAGGCTTTCGACCTGCTCGCCCGCGGTGACCACGCCGACCTTGGGGTCGAGCGTGACGGTCTGGCCGTTGAGCAATTCGAGCGACTCACCCGCGCGAGCCCAGCGCACGTTGATGTCGCCCTGGATCTTGTCCAGGTCGAACACATGCGACGGACGGCCCAGCTCGAGCATCACGTAATTGGAGATGTCGACCAGCGCCGACACCGAACGCTGACCTGACCGCTCGAGGCGCTCACGCATCCAATCGGGCGTGGCGGCACGGGCGTTCACACCACGGATGACGCGGCCAGCGAAGCGGCCGCACAGGTCGGCGGCTTCGATGCTGACAGGCAGGCGGTCATCCAGGGTGACGGGCACGGGCTCGAACGCGGGCAGCGTGAGCGCGGCGCCAGTCAGCGCGGACACCTCGCGCGCCACACCGAGGATCGACAGGCAGTCGGCGCGGTTAGGCGTGAGCTTGAGCACGAACAGCGTGTCGTCGAGCGACAGCGCGGCGCGGATATCGGTACCGGGCTTGAGGTCGCCGGCGAGCTCGAGCAGACCGCCGTGGTCTTGCGACAGGCCCAGTTCGCGCGCCGAGCACAGCATGCCCGACGACTGCACGCCGCGCATCTTGGCCACGCCGATCTTCATGCCACCAGGCAGCTCGGCGCCCACGCGGGCGAGCGGCACCGTGATGCCGGCCGCGGCGTTGGGCGCGCCGCACACGATCTGCAGCAGTTCGCCCGAGCCATCATCGACCTTGCACACGCGCAACTTGTCGGCGTCGGGATGAGGCGCGATCTCGGCGATGCGCGCGACCACCACGCCGGAGAACGGCGGCGCGGCGGAGAGAGTTTCTTCGACTTCCAGCCCGGCCATCGTGAGCTGGTGCGCGAGTTCATCGGTTGCGATCGCCGGATTGACGAGCGTGCGCAGCCAGGATTCAGGAAATTGCATGATCAGCCGTCTTTATTCGTTGAACTGGCGCAGGAAGCGCAAATCGCCTTCGTAGAACTGGCGCAGGTCGTTCACGCCGTAGCGCAGCATCGTCAGGCGCTCGAGGCCGGAGCCGAACGCGAAGCCGATGTAACGCTCGGGGTCGAGCCCGAAGTTGCGCACCACCTGCGGATGCACCTGGCCCGAGCCGGAGATTTCCAGCCAGCGGCCACGGTTGGGACCCGAGGTGAACATCATGTCGATTTCAGCCGAGGGCTCGGTGAACGGGAAGAACGACGGACGGAAGCGCACGACGAGATCGTCGCTTTCGAAGAAGCAACGCAGAAAGTCGGTATAGACGCCCTTCAGGTCGGCAAACGAGATGTCTTCGGCGATCCACAGCCCCTCGACCTGATGGAACATCGGGGAGTGCGTGGCGTCGCTGTCGACGCGATAGGTCCGGCCCGGGGCAATCACCTTGATCGGCGGCTTGTGCATGCGGGCGTAGCGCACCTGCATCGGGCTGGTGTGCGTGCGCAGCAGCAGCGGCAGACCATCGGCGTCGTTCATGTCGACGTAGAAGGTGTCTTGCATGGAACGCGCCGGGTGATCCAGCGGGTTGTTCAGCGCCGTGAAGTTGGTCCAGTCGTTTTCGACTTCGGGGCCGTCGGCCACATCGAAACCGATCGAGCGGAAGATGGCTTCGACGCGTTCCCAGGTACGGATGACCGGATGGATGCCACCCGCCACACGGCCGCGGCCGGGCAACGTGACATCGATGGTTTCGGATGCGAGGCGTGCGTCGAGCTCAGCCTGCGCCATCTGGGCACGGCGAGCATTGAGCAGCTCTTCGATCTGTTGTTTGGCCTTGTTGATTCGGGCGCCGGCCTCGCGCTTGGCTTCGGGATCGAGCTTGCCCAGCGCCTTGAGCTGCACGGTGAGCGCACCGTCCTTGCCCAGGAATAGCGCTTTCGCGTTTTCCAGCGAGGCCGCATCGGTGGCGGCGGCGAATCGTTCTTGCGCCTGGGAAACCAGGTCGTCAGCCAGTAGAGTCATGAAATGTGAGCCTTGAAAACGCAAACGGGGCCATTACAGCCCCGTTTGCAGCGATCCGCGATGTATGTGGACGCGATCAGGCAGCCAAGGCCGCCTTGGCTTGTTGCACGATGGCGGCAAAGCCAGCCTTGTCGCGCACGGCCAGATCGGCCAGCACCTTGCGGTCGAGTTCGATCGCAGCCTTCTTCAGACCGGCGATGAACACGCTGTACGACAGACCCTGTTCACGCACAGCGGCGTTGATACGGGTGATCCACAGAGCGCGGAACGTACGCTTCTTGTTGCGGCGGTCACGATAGGCGTATTGACCGGCGCGCATCACCGCTTGCTTGGCGATGCGGAAGACGTTGCCACGACGGCCGCGGTAACCCTTGGCGGCGGTCAGGACTTTTTTGTGACGGGCACGGGCGGTAACGCCGCGTTTGACGCGAGGCATATCAGATCTCCCTTATCAAGCGAAAGGCATCATCGCTTTCACGGAAGCGACGTTGGTTTCGTGGACCGCAGCCGAACCGCGCAGCTGGCGCTTGTTCTTCGTGGTCTTCTTGGTCAGGATGTGACGCTTGAACGCCTGACCGCGCTTGATGGATCCGCTGCCGCGAACCTGAAAGCGCTTGGCAGCGCTTTTCTTGGTCTTCATCTTGGGCATGATGATTCCTAAAAGGCTTTGTTGATTGATTGTGGCAACAGGTGCTTGATCCGCCCAAGAAGGAGAAACCAAAACTTGTAGACCCGCGCCACTTCTAATTTTCCCGACAGAGAATGCCGGAAAGCCTTTGATTATATGGTGATTTTGTCGCGCTTGTCGAGTCGCCTGACACGCCCGTGTCAAGGAACGACAACGGCGGCGCGTCCTACCCGGGCAAAATCCCATATTTATTGGGGCCAGAGATGCCCGTTCAACGTCCCGCCCCTGCCTGCCGGTACTGCAGCGCCTCGGCCAGATGCGGTACCCCGACGTGCGACGCGCCCTCCAGGTCAGCCAGTGTACGGGCAACCCGCAGCAACCGGTGAGCACCCCGGGCGGACGCGCCCGCACGCTCGAGCGCCCGCGCCAGCCAGGCCTGCGATGTGCCGTCGAGTCCACACACGCCCGCCAGGTCATTCACGGGCAACTGGCCGTTGGCACAGCCCTGCCGCAAGCGCTGCCGCCGGCGGCAACGCCGTACCCGCGCGCGCACCGCCTGCGAAGTTTCGCCCGGCCCGTCTTCGAGACGCGCCGGTGCCACGGGCGGCAGCTGCACATGCAGATCGATGCGGTCCAGCAACGGTCCGGACACTCGCCCCACATAACGCGCGACCTGCTCGGGTGTACAGCGGCATTGCCGGGTGGGATGACCGCGCCAGCCGCAAGGGCAGGGATTCATGGCGGCCACGAGCAAGAACCGCGCGGGGTAGCTCACCCTGTGCAGGGCACGGGCCACCATGACCTCGCCGTTCTCCAGGGGCTCACGCAAGGTCTCGAGCGCCTGGCGGCTGAACTCTGGCAGTTCGTCGAGAAACAAGACTCCGTGGTGCGCCAGCGTGACTTCGCCGGGGCGCGGCCGTCCGCCCCCGCCCGCCAGCGCGGCCGCGCTCGCCGAATGATGCGGCGCACGCCAAGGCAGGCGCCCGAAATGCACGGTCTGGCCCGCCAGGTCGGCGATGGCCGCCACTTGCAAGGCCGCTGTGCGGCGCAAGGGGGGCAGCAAGCCGGGCAGGCGCTGAGCCAGCATGCTCTTGCCGGCCCCGGGCGGGCCGGTCAGCAGCAGACTGTGACTGCCTGCCGCGGCGACCTCGAGCACACGCCGACCCTGCGCCTGGCCCCGGACATCGGATAAACATGGCCACGCGGGCGCGGCCGGTGGCGCTGCGCTGGGGGGCTGCGCCAGCGCGCCCTGCCCCGCCAGCCAGGCCGCCACCTCACCCAAGGTGCGCGCGGCCAGCACCTGCAGTCCGGGCACCCAGGCCGCGAAGGCGGCGCACGAGGCCGGCAATACCAGCGTGGCATCGGGTTGCTGACGTGCCACGCCCAGCGCCAGGGCCAACGGTTGCGCCACGGCCACCAAAGCTCCGGTAAGCGACAGCTCGCCCGCCAGCACCATATTCGGCAACGCGCGCGCTTGCGTGTCGGACAGCACCAGTTGGCCCGAGGCTTGCAGCACCCCCAGCGCGATCGCCAGATCGAAGCGTGCCGACGCCTTGCGCAAATCGCCCGGCGAGAGATTCACCGTGACGCGGCCGTGAGGGAAATCGAATCCGCTATTGAGAATCGCCGCGCGCACGCGCTCGCGGCTCTCGCGTACCTCGGTGTCGGCGAGACCGACGACCGTGAAAGCCGGCAGGCCGCCGGCCACATGCACCTCGACCCGCACCACGGGGGTATCGAGTCCGGCCAGCGCGCGGCTGGCAAACACGGCCAAGGTCATGGCCACTCCGGCAGTCAGGGGAGTGGCAGTATGCAATGCGCCCGCGAAGGTCGTGCCCACGCAGCGCCGGTTTGATCACACCTGGGCGACGAGACGAGAGCGCCCGCCGCGTGAAGATCAATGTTTATCGCCAACAGCGGCCCGACACCGGGCCGCTGCCTGCGTGGCGACACCATAGCGTTTTACGCTTCGCTTGCGGGCGATGCGCTACGGCTGCGCTCGAACGCGTCCAGGCGGGCTTCGAGGGCCTGGACCTGGGCTGCGAGTTGATCGACGCGGGTACGGGCGCGCGCCAAAAGGTCGGTCTGCACGTCGAACTCTTCGCGCGTGATCAGATCGAGCTTGGCGAAACCCTGAGTCATCATGGAGCGCATGTTGCGCTCGAGGTCGGCCGCGGGGCTGCGGGCGATGAGGTCGGAGATGTTCTTCTGGAACTCTTCCATCCATTGTTGGGTGCGGTTCATGATTGCGCTCGCCTTCGTGTGAATGACAACAGTGCCAGTGTAGAGCCTCGCGCGCGTCCCTGCAGGCCCGCCGACGATCACGACGCGCAAAGCCTCGAAACCCGGCGCCGCACCGACCCTCTCCGCGAGAGTGCCAGCCGCTGGCAAAAAAAAAGCGGGCCGATATCGGCGCCGCTTTTCAAAGCACAGGAGAAAAACAGAATCGCCGGGAGGCGACTCCAGGAAGCTGCCGTCAAGGCGCACCCCCATAACCTGCCGGATATCGATTGCCGCGACATCCGACGGGCTGTTGCCAGCGCAACGCACCAGCAACGACTCGATTCTTCCCCAGCCGACGCACACCAACAAGCGCATACGTGTAAACCCGCGTTTCAGCGGCCTCGCGATAACGATGACGAAACGAGGTATGGCGCGGCGCAAGCCGAGGCATCCGGGCCGTCAGCCCGACCCAAAAAATCAAGGGTCTACGCCCTAAAGTCGGACGCCGTGCGGAGCCGCGCGCGCGGGATGACGAGCGACGATGGGGAAGCCTCGGATACGCAATTTGCTACAAACTCGAGACGCATCACACATTCGGTTGCAGCCCGTCGGCGCGACGGGAACATGCACCATGTTGATGCATACCCGCCCCGCGTTATGCCCCGTTTTGGCGCTGCGTGCGCGCAAAGCGTGCCTCCTTCCTCACACCCGTCCCTGACCGCCCGGTCAGCGAAAGTTGGCATGGATGTTGCTTGATAGCCCATGCCAACGTGCAAACCATGAGAGGAAAAGCCATGAAACTCGTCATCGCCATCATCAAGCCATTCAAGCTCGACGAAGTGCGGGTGGCTCTGTCCGGGATCGGCGTCCAGGGGCTGACGGTCACTGAAGTTAAAGGCTTCGGCCGCCAGAAAGGTCATACCGAGCTGTACCGGGGTGCCGAATACGCCGTCGACTTCCTGCCCAAGCTGCGTGTCGAGGCCGCCGTGCCCGACCACCTGGTCGACCAGGTCATCGAAGCCATCGAACAAGCGGCCCGTACCGGCAAGATCGGTGACGGCAAGATCTTTACCGCCCCGCTGGAACAGGTCATCCGTATCCGGACCGGCGAGTCGGGCGAAGCAGCACTGTAATAACGATAAGCAAGACTCTTTGGAGCCATGAAAAATGGATAAAGCGGATATCTCCTGGTTGCTGGTCTCGACCCTGCTCGTGCTCATGATGGCCGTGCCGGGCCTGGCCCTGTTCTACGGCGGCCTGGTGCGCAGCAAGAACGTGCTGTCGGTACTGATGCAGGTGCTCTGCACGTTCGCATTGGCCGTCGTGCTGTGGTTTGTCTACGGCTACTCGTTGGCCTTCACCGAAGGCAACGCTTTCTTCGGTGGATTCAGCCGTACCTTCTTCTCAGGCATATTCAATCCGGCGGACGGCACCTATGCGCTGTCCGGCACGTTGCCCGAGCTGCTGTTCGCTTCGTTCCAGGCCACGTTCGCAGGCATCACCTGCGCGCTGATCGTGGGCAGCTTCGCCGAGCGCGCGCGCTTCTCTGCCGTGCTGGTGTTCACGCTGATCTGGTTCACGTTTGCCTACATCCCCATCGCGCACATGGTGTGGTTCGCCTCCGAAACCGCGCCGGGTCTGCTCAATGCCCGTGGCGCGCTGGACTTCGCCGGCGGCACCGTGGTGCACATCAACGCTGGCGTGGCGGGTCTGGTGGGTGCCTACGTGATCGGCAAGCGCGTGGGCTACGGCCGCGAAGCGATGCAGCCGCACAACCTGCCCATGACCTATATCGGCGCCATGCTGCTGTGGGTGGGCTGGTTCGGCTTCAATGCGGGCTCTGCCCTGGCAGCCAATGAAGGCGCCACCCTGGCCTTCTTCAACACGATGGTCGCCACCGCGGGTGCCGTGCTGGCCTGGATCTTCACCGAGTGGTCGATCAAGGGCAAGCCCTCGATGCTGGGTGCCGCCTCCGGCGCCATCGCCGGCCTGGTCGGCATCACCCCGGCCGCTGGCCTGGTGGGTCCGGTGGGCGCGCTGCTGATCGGTATCGCCGCTGGCGCGATCTGCGTGTGGGGCGTGAATGGTCTGAAGCGCCTGCTCAAGGCCGACGATGCACTCGATGTGTTCGGCGTGCACGGCGTGGGCGGCATCATCGGCGCACTCCTGACGGGTGTCTTCAACGCCAAGGCACTGGGCGGCCCGGGCCTGGACAGCGCCGGCCTGATCCTGGGCCAAGTCTGGGTGCAACTCGAAGGCGTGCTGCTGACCATCGTGTGGTCGGGCATCGTGGCCTGGATTGCCTACAAGATCGCTGACATGCTCTTCGGCCTGCGTGTGCCGGAAGACCAGGAGCGCGAAGGCCTGGACGTCACGAGCCACGGCGAATCCGCTTACCACAGCTAATCCCGGTTTCTCGCCCTGCCCCGCCCGAAGTCTCCCGGGTCGGGGGCAGGCAGAAAGCACACGGCGCCCCTCGGGGCGCCGTGTTTTTTTTTGCGAACCGCCCACGACCTCGCTGTGCTCAGCCGAGTGGGGACGAGGCGTCGGCCGCGTTCGGGCGAATGCTCACGTTTGCATGACCGCGCGGCTCATGCGCTGTCGCGGGCCTCGATGTGAAAGGCAATCTCGATGACATCGTTGTGCGGGCCGTCACCATTGGCGCGCGCGGCGATCATCTCCGCGGCCTGGGCTCCGATGGCCGCGCCGTCTACATGGACCGACGTGATCGCCGGCTGCATCGATGCCGCGAACTCCATGTCGCCAAAGCCCACCACCGCCAGATCGCCCGGCACCGACAGGCCCTGCGCGATCGCTTCGGTGATCACACCCGCGGCCATCAGGTCGGAACTACAGAACACCGCGTCGATCGGGTTGCCCTGCGACTGCAAGGCACGCAGCCCTTCGCGGCCTTGCGCATGCGTGGTGGCCGGCGGCACGTAATGCACGGGCGGCTCGGCCAGGCCGAGCTCGGCCGCCGTGCGCACAAAACTCTGCGCGCGAAGACGGGCGCGCTCGTCGCCCCCGCTCAGCACGGCATGACGTGTCTTGCCGGCCGCGTGCAGATAACGGCTCACGGCCGCCCCGATGTCGGCGTGCGACAGGCTGAGCAACATATCGATGGGAGTAGGCGTGGTGTCCCAGGTCTCGACGATCGGAATGCCCGAGGCCTGCAGCAGCGCCCTGCCCTGCGCGGAATGCATCACGCCGGTAAGCACGATGCCGTCTGGCCGCCGGCCGATGATCGCGCGCAGCAATGCGTCTTCACGCGGGGCGTCGTAACCGCTCTGCCCCACCATCAATTGATAACCCTTGGCCTCGAGCGAATGCGTGAGCGCGGTCAGCATGCCGCCGAACAGCGGCCCGGCGAGCGACGGAACCAGCACCATCACGAGATTGCTGCGCGAAAGACGCAGCCCGCCTGCCATCAGGTTGGGCACGTAGCCGAGCTGCGCAATGGCGGCGTTCACCTTCTCGAGCGTGGCCGGCGATACCTGTTGCGGCGTATTGATCACGCGCGAGACCGTGATCATCGACACGCCTGCCGCCTGCGCCACTTCGCGGACGGTGACGCCGGCCTTGTCGGCGCGACGAGCGCGAGGTTTGGAGGCGGATGACATGCGGGGTGGGCTCGAAGGAAAACGAATAAGGGCCACAGCCTACCTGCTGTGGCATCGGGTGGCGCGGCGGATGCCCTAGGGTTTATACGGGGTAGCGACGCGCGTTCGCCTGAACCTATGCTATCAAAATCCTGTTGTTAACGTTAACAATCAAGATGGTAACGTTAACTTTACCGAACAGGGCATAGACCAACCCAACGAGGAGACAAAGAATGAACATCACTGCACGCCGGTGGATGGCAGGCCTGGGCCTGCTCGTGGCCGCCAGCTCGGTCCAGGCCGCCTGGCCCGACAAGCCCGTGACGATGATCGTGCCCTTCCCGCCCGGCGGCGCCACCGACTCGGTTGCCCGCTCCGTGGCCAACAAGCTGGGTGAATCGCTCAAGCAGTCATTCGTGGTCGAGAACAAAGCCGGCGCGACCGGCACCATCGGTGCGGCCCAGGCCGCGCGCGCCGCGCCCGACGGTTACACGCTGATGGTGACCTCGCTCGCCCCGCTGGTGGTCGCGCCGCATCTGATGAAAGGCATCCCGTACGATCCCGCCAAGGACTTCACCTATCTGACGGTGGCGGTGCAGACGCCGAACGTGTTGGTTGTGAACCCCAAGCTCGCGCCGCAGATCAATTCGGTGCAGGACGTGCTGGCGCTGCTCAAATCCAAGCCGGGCGAAATCAGCTTTGCCACCTCCGGCGCAGGCTCTTCGGATCACCTGACTGCCGAACTGTTCTGGCAAAAGACCGGCACCAAGGGCCTGCATATTCCGTACAAGGGCGGCGCGCCCGCGATCTCGGATCTGCTGGGCAATCAGGTCGACATGTCGTTCCAGAACGTGAACGCCGTGCTGCCGCATATCAAGGCAGGCAAGCTCAAGGCCATCGCAGTCACGGGCAACAAGCGTTCGCCCGTGCTGCCCGACGTGCCCACCTTTGCCGAAGCGTCCGTGCCTGGTCTCGAGGTGTATGCCTGGCAAGCCGTCGTCGCACCCAAGGGCTTGCCGGCCGACGTGCGCGACAAGCTCTCGCAGGCCCTCACCGCCGCCATCAAGGATCCGGCCGTGAGCAAGCCCTTCACCGACGTGGGTCTCGAAGTCGTGGCCAATTCGCCCGACGCCTTCACCGAGTTTCAGAAGAAGGAAAGCGCACGCTGGAAGCAGGTGATCGAAGCCGGCGGCATCACCGTGCAGTAAATCCATACCGAAGCATTGCCCGGTTCGCGCTTGGCGCGGCCGGGCCCAACTTGTAGAAGCAGCCCATCATGTCCCACACCTCGCAAAGCCCCTCTTCCACGCCCACCGTCACGCAAATGCGCGTGATTCCCGTCGCCGGCCAGGATTCCATGCTGCTCAACCTGAGCGGCGCGCATGCCCCCTACTTCACGCGCAACCTGATCGTCTTGACCGACAGTGCCGGCAATACCGGCGTGGGTGAAGTGCCGGGCGGCGAGAAAATCCGCGCCACGCTCGAAGACGCGCGCGAGTTCATCGTGGGCAGCTCCATCGGCCAATACAACCAGACGCTCAACCGCATGCGCCAGGCTTTTGCCAGCCGCGACAGCGCCGGCCGCGGTCAACAGACCTTCGACCTGCGCGTGGCGATCCATGCAGTCACCGCCGCCGAATCGGCCTTGCTCGACCTCCTCGGCAAGCATCTGGGTGTGCCCGTGGCTGCACTGCTGGGCGAAGGCGTGCAGCGCACCTCGGTGCAAATGCTGGGTTATCTGTTTTATGTGGGCGACCGCAATGCCACCCCCCTGCCCTACGCCAGTGCCCCCGACGAAGCCGATGATTGGCTGCGCCTGCGCCACGAAAAGGCGCTCACGCCTGAAGCCATCGTGAAGCTGGCCGAAGCAGCCTATCAGCGTTATGGCTTCGAAGATTTCAAGCTCAAGGGCGGCGCACTCAGTGGCGATGCCGAGGTCGAGGCGATCCGTGCCCTGCACGAGCGCTTTCCGAAGGCGCGCATCACGCTCGATCCGAACGGCGGCTGGCTGCTCGACGAAGCGGTGCGCCTGTGCCGCGACCTGCACGGCGTGCTGGCCTATGCCGAAGATCCTTGCGGGTCCGAAGGCGTATTCTCCGGTCGCGAAGTGATGGCCGAGTTCCGCCGCGCGACCGGCCTGCCCACCGCCACCAATATGGTGGCCACCGATTGGCGCGAGATGGCGCACACGCTGTCGCTGCAGTCGGTGGACATCCCGCTGGCCGACCCGCACTTCTGGACCATGCAGGGCTCGGTGCGCGTGGCACAGACCTGCCAGGCCTTTGGCCTGACGTGGGGCTCGCACTCCAACAACCACTTCGACGTCTCGCTCGCCATGTTCACTCACGTGGGTGCGGCGGCGCCCGGCCGCGTCACCGCGATCGACACGCACTGGATCTGGCAAGACGGCCAGTACCTCACGCGCAACCCGCTGCAGATCCGCAATGGCTATATCGAGCTGCCGCAAACGGGAGGCCTCGGCATCGAGCTGGACATGGAGGCGGTCGAGCGTGCACACCAGCTCTACCTGCAACACGGCCTGGGCGCGCGCGATGACGCCATGGCCATGCAATATTTGATTCCGGGCTGGACCTTCGACCGCAAGCGGCCGTGCATGGTGCGCTGAGCACCGCATCACCCCTGAATTTGGCAATGTTGCGGGGCCCGTCAGGCGCCCCGCACTTTCGCCCGGGCAGAAGCATCGCGCATCCGTGTCTTCCGGCCGCCCGCTCTCCCCGTCAGGCGGCCCCTGCCGCCAGACGGGCGACATCAGCCAACCCCTCCCCCAAACGCCTGCCGCTGGCGATCCCTGTGTCGGGCACACCGCTTGCCTGAGCCGCGCCCCGCTCCCCTCGCTCACTCTGCGGCATCCACCTGTCATTCAGCTTTCACGCCGTAAGCAATTCGCGCATGCGAAACGGACACGCCTGAGCGTTCATTCTCTGGACTAGGGGAAATCCCGGAAAAATTTATCGTAATTACGGGTTTCCAGGAAATTCCGATACCGGTACCATTCCGTCTGCTTTCGATTTGCTTTCATTACGCTTTCTTCATGAAAGGTGCTTGAGAGATCAGAGTGCGTTCCCGCCGGGGCTGCCCCGGTTTTTTTATTTGGGCGCGCCAGAACTTGGAGACACGACGTTGGTAAGAAACAGACAAGACTTTTGGTCTGGGGTGATGTTCATCGGCTTGGGCGCGGGCTTCGCGGTCCAGGCCACGCAATACAGCATGGGCACCGCTGCCCGCATGGGCCCCGGCTACTTCCCATTCTGGCTCGGCATCGTTCTCGCGCTCATGGGCGCCATCGTGATGCTGGGCGCCCTCAACAAACGCGCCACCGAAACCCACGTTTCACGCTTTGATTTCCGCATCGTCGCGCTGGTGGTGGGCTCGGTCGTGCTGTACGGCTTTGCACTGCGCCCGCTCGGCCTCTATCTCTCGCTCTTCCTGCTGGTGATCGTCAGCAGCTTCGCCAGCCATGAGTTCAACTGGAAGGTCGCCGTCGCCAATGGCCTCTTCCTGGTGCTGTTCTCCTATGTGGCCTTCATCCGCGGCCTGGGCCTGATCTTTCCGCTCTGGCCGAGCTTTCTGGGCAACTGAGGAGCACCCACATGGAACTGATTGACAATCTGATGTTGGGCTTCTCGGTGGCGTTCACCCCCGAGAACATGCTCTACGCGTTCATCGGCTGCCTGCTCGGCACGCTCGTCGGCGTGCTGCCCGGTCTGGGCCCCGTGCCCACGATCGCGATGCTGCTGCCCATCACCTACGTGTTGCCGCCCACGGCCGGCCTCATCATGCTCGCCGGCATTTACTACGGCACGCAGTACGGCGGCTCGACCACGGCCATTCTGGTGAACTTGCCCGGTGAGACGTCCGCCGTCGTCACCGTGCTCGACGGCCACCAGATGGCCCGCAACGGCCGAGCCGGTGCGGCGCTGTCGCTGGCGGCCATCGGCTCGTTCTTCGCGGGCAGCGTCGCCACCCTGCTGCTGGCCGCCTTCGCACCGCCGCTGGCCAATGTGGCTTTCGCGTTCGGCCCCGCCGAGTACTTCTCGCTGATGGCCCTGGGCCTGATCGGCGCCGTCGTGCTGGCCTCGGGCTCGCTGCCCAAGGCGATCTGCATGATCTTGCTGGGCCTCCTGCTCGGCATGGTGGGCACCGACGTGAACTCGGGCGTGGCGCGCTACGACTTCAGCATCCCCGAGCTGCAAGATGGCATCGACTTCGCCATCGTCGCCATGGGCGTGTTCGGCCTGTCCGAGATCATGGCCAACCTCGAGCTGAAAGAACAACGCGTCGAGATCCAGGACAAGGTAGGCTCGCTCTACCCGAGCCGCCAGGAGTTCCGTGAGGCGGCCCCTGCCGTGCTGCGTGGCACCGCGCTGGGCTCGATCCTCGGCATCCTGCCGGGCGGCGGTTCGGTGTTGTCGGCGTTCGCGTCGTACACGCTCGAGAAGAAGATCTCGAAGAACCCCGAGCGCTTCGGCAAGGGTCACCCGGCCGGTCTCGCCGGTCCCGAGTCGGCCAACAACGCCGGCGCGCAGACTTCGTTCATCCCGCTGCTCACGCTCGGCATCCCCGGCAACGCCGTGATGGCGCTGATGGTCGGCGCGATGACGATCCACAACATCCAGCCGGGTCCGCAGGTGATGACGAGCCATCCCGAGCTCTTCTGGGGCCTCATCGCCTCGATGTGGATCGGCAACCTGATGCTCGTGGTGCTGAACCTGCCGCTCATCGGCATCTGGGTCAAACTGCTGCGCGTGCCTTATCGCATGCTGTTCCCGGCGATCCTGGTGTTCTGCACGATCGGGGTGTATTCGCTGAACTACAACGTCTTCGACGTCTTCATGTTCGCGATCTTCGGCATCATCGGCTACATCTGGAGCAAGCTGCGTTGCGAAGGCGCACCGCTGCTGCTGGGCCTGGTGCTCGGCCCCATGATGGAAGAAAACTTCCGCCGTGCCCTGCTGCTGTCCCGCGGCGACTTCACGACCTTCGTCACGCGCCCGCTCTCGGCCTCGCTGCTGGCGGCTGCCGCGGTGCTTCTGGTGCTGGTGGCCCTGCCCGCCCTGCGCAAGAAACGCGAAGAGGCGTTCGTCGACGTCGACTGAGCGACACCGAATAGATTGGCTCTTTGCCCGGGTTTTCTGCCGATTCCCCGGGCATTTTTTTATCTTGAGGCGCCGCCCGCGTGATGTGGGGAGGCGCTTTTTCTTATGACCTACGGGTCGCTTTCGTTGTCGAGCGCCCGCGTGACCTGGGGCTTGGACACCGCGCGCTGGCCTTCGGGCTCGGCGACCTGCTCAGGCGTGCACCGCGGCGCAACGGGCCCATACGAATGATCTGGCGCACGTAATAGTTCTTGCCTGCTTCCATCCGGACATCCAGATGCTCGTCGGCGACGTCGGATTCGGTGGTGACGCGATGCGAGCGGTTGCCCTCGACCAGCGGATGCACTTGAGACAACGGCAGCGCCTTGGCGCAGACTATCGCAACTTCCTCCGCTGAAGCGACGACATGGACCCGAAGCGTCTGAAAGACACCAGCAAGTTCCTGAGCCTCGTGCTGCGGCACCAACCCGATGCCATCGGCCTGGCGCTCGACAGCGAAGGCTGGGCGGAAATCGATGCGCTGATCGCCGGCGCGGCTCGCGAAGGCCGCCGATTGGATCTTCCCCTGATCCATGCGGTGGTCGACACCAACGACAAGAAACGCTTCAGCCTCTCCGCGGACGGCCGGCGTATCCGCGCCGTACAGGGCCATACGACTGACAGCGTCAATCTGAGTCACGTGGAAAAAGCGCCGCCCGACGTGCTCTTTCACGGCACGGCCACGCGTTTTCTGGAGTCGATCCTGCGGCAGGGCCTGATCCCGGGATCACGCCACCACGTGCACTTGTCGCACAACATCGACACGGCCACGGCGGTCGGCAGCCGCTATGGCAAACCGGTGGTGCTGACGGTGGAAGCGCTGCGCATGCAGGCGCAGGGGTTCAAGTTCTTTCAGGCAGAGAATGGCGTGTGGCTCACGGCTCACGTGCCAGTGGCATTCTTGCGTGAGGACTGAGTGTCGACCAACAGCGCTTGTACCGCGACCGCGATGCGCTCGATGACGGGCTTCGGCCCTTGAAGGCTAAGCCCCATATAGGTCTCTGACTCAACGGTCAGCAGATCCTCCCCTATCCGGATCCGCGCGGTCTCCACCTCCTGCGAACCGCCCACGCCCCACGTCCGATCAATGAGCTCGATGTCCATATCGAGCAGGACCCGCCAGAGTGCGGCGCGCAGCGCGTCGTCGTATTCGTCACCGAGGATGATGGTATCGGTCAGGAGATTGGGATTGGTGTGCATGAAATGCTAGGGTCGGGCGCTGAGCGGGATGTTCTGATTTGCAGTCTGCCAGATTGCCTGGGTCAGGGGCAAACTCGGCTGGTACGCAACTCCTCGCATCCCTTGGCGATTCGCGGCGCCAGATGTTTATCCCCAGTGGCCATCGGATCCGCCGGCCCTTGTATGACGAAAAACAGAGTTCCGGCACTTGCCGCCCATTATTGCGAGTCAGCAATCTCGAGCGCCTTGGGCAAGAAGGCTTCACCGGTCTTCAATATCAGTCGAACATCATCCGCACTAAGAGGTACCAGGTCTCCGCCGGGGTACAACACGTACTGAATTCTCTTGTCATGAGTAACCGAGATCTCCATAAACGGATCACCTAGCACATCCAAGCGCACGCACAAGTACGGGTATTCGAAATTCACATCGCCCACATGCTCAAATATTAGTTGAGCCACACCAGAACTCCTTTTGACAGTCGTTGCCTACCCAATGAGGACTACGGCTGATCGACCTGGGAGGCCCTCAGCACTTCGTCCATTACTCTCTCACATGCCAGGGTCATGGCGACTCTACATTTTGCCAGGAAATAAAATCCCTCCAACCCAACAAAATCCTCTCAAATTCCTGAATAGCTAGCGCCAAATAACACTCCTCGTCGTACAGCGAATATATCTTCGCCACCTTACCCTCGAGGCTCACGCCCCAGCTGTCACGGCTCCAATCTGAGCTTTTAACAACTCCAGACCTGACCGCCGTGACTCTGGACAAACCCTCGTCGAGCCAACCGATTGTATTTCGATAATTTTGGCCGCCATGATCGGTGAGCAAGCATGCCAGGAAGTCAATTTCGCTTTGACTTAGCATACTCGACACGCAGCCCGGCTCGCGAGTATCGCCTTCGCCATTCCAAAAGAAGATCACTTCCATGTCAATCTCAAGTTAAGGTATCAGACTACCTATTAAAGGCCGCCCCTTCTTGCCAGTGAGCACTATCGACCCAAGGCGCCCTCGATTTGCTTGGCGCGGCTTTCGCTTGCTAGCGGCTGCCCTGATTTAGTTGAGGCGCGTATCCGATCTGTGGCTCCACATAAACGGGAAGCGATGTACTCGCGATAAAGGCGCCAGCGCTCGGCGTGATCTTGACCGAGCGCAAGGTAAACCGGGCGAAAGCTCAACAGCCCTACGCTGGACGTTCCCATTCGCGCACGGTAGCTCGACCAACAATAGTCCTCAGCCGTCGAGACCATCGCCGCCCTTATCGGATTCAGTTCGATGTAGCGTATGCATGCCAACAGGTAGAGCTCACTTTGGACGACGCTAGATTTATAACGGCTCTCCCAGAGCGTACCCGAGCCGCCGGTCCGAACACTCCACCGCCGCGTCGCGCGCCGTGAGACCTCTTCCATCAGCTTTGATACTGCGGTCGGCTCCGAAGGCGTCAAGCAAAAGGTGCACGTGATTGGTCACGATGAGGCTGCACGCGTGCACCTCCACTCCAGGTTCTCGCCTCTTCTCGACCAGATCAGCCACGTACTATTGCAACAACTAACCTACCCTAAAAGGATCGAACAATACGTGCTTTTCTAAAGACTTCGCGTTAGCAATAAGATTCACCATTGAACTCACCGTTTCCGAGACCAGCGGGTTTAATCTGACTGTAGAGAGCAGCTCGTCTACCAGCCCGTCAATCTCCGGACCAGAGAATAGGTCGTAGTCATCAAAGCTCAGGCTAGAGAGGACTGGGTATTCTAGGGCGTTTAATTCGAAAAAAAATTTCGCCACGGGCACGGGAATATCAATTTTAAAAATACAACCATCATATCCACGGGAAGCCAATTTAACATCCCATATCATCAAATAATATTTCATCAGAAAGTTTTTCCAGGAAAGGTATTCATCAAATTACCCTTCGAATCTGTAATCACAGTCATAAAGTTCGTAGGGCGCCCGCCATCTTTTGCATCAATCCCAATAGGCCGCCCGAGATCAACAGTGCGAATAAAATTTCCCGAGGGCGATGCAAACGCAGGAGTCTTAACCACCGTCGGACTCTGGAGAATAGCCTTAAGCTCATCCTTAGACACCGTAAAAGCAGACTTATTCGGGCCCCAATTGCCACCGTGTTTTTTCCACGCGTACTCTAGCCCGCTGCTGCTGACGTTAGCATCGCCCGTTCGCACATTAACCCGGGAAGCGATAATACCCGTTGCAGGGGCCAAATCCGTCGAAGCCGCTCCCTGCGCCACTTTTCGGAGCGCCCATCCTGTAGACATCGCTCCCGCAGTGGTGACAGCCAGTTCAGCCCAATACTGCGAAGCCCCCGCAGCCTGCAGACGCTTTGCCCATTCAGTACTTGTGACGGCATTAACCGCGTCTTTTTGCCGCAAGAAGTGGATGGCCAGATCGAGCATTAGCCCACTCGGCATATCTGTAGCGCTGAGTTCGGCGAATACCTTTCTAAACTCCTCAAAATTCTCTGCGAGCTCGCCGTACGTCTGCCAACACTGATTCGCATCTTGCACGCACAGGCTGACGATTGCCTCCTGATTGCGGATCGACAGATCACGGAACCTCTGCTGCACCTCGTCGCAGTTGCCGAGCTGTCGGCAACCGCTAGCCTCGGCACCGTACTGCTTCAGCTCACTCAGAAATAGTGCGTTATTGGCCAGTTCGGTTACCGCAGCATTGGTGCTGCTTGCCACCTCCCAGGACAGCCCAGCACTTGCACCCGCGACGAGACTGACAATGAGGTTGAGCCTCGAATCCTTTTCTCGCGCTGTCTGCGCGGGGCCTGCGGCGGCTTCCAAAAGAGCCGCCATAAGCGATGCCGACGCCGCTCCCATTGCTGCAGACGAGCAGTTCCCCGCTCCGACAGCAGCGGTTCCGCATGCGAGAATGCCGTGCAACGCGGCTCGCGCAGCGGCGGCATCGGCACCATCTCCCAGTGCCTCGGTTATTTCCTTGATCTCGCCTGCACCCAGCGCTTGTAAGTAGTTAGCGACGGCACCCTGAACGAATTGGCCTGTGCTACCAACAACATTGCCACTGGCTCCCGCTGTCACGGCGTTCAAGAAGCGCCGGTAATCCCCTCCATACCCCCATTTGCTCTCAAGCGCTTTGGCAGCCGCAGCAGCTTCACGTCGCTCACTTTCCGACGCCTTTTCGTCATTTGCCTTGGTTTTGAGGGCATCGATCTCTGCAGACCGATTCGACAGGAATGTTCCTGACTGCTTCTGCAACTCCAGCGCAATCTCCATCCCCGCCTCGATCTTCTCCTTATCAAAGATCGGCTTCAGCGCATTCAGCGTGTCGCTGGTATCGCGATTCAGGTTGGCGATGGTCTCCGACACGGTCATGCCGGTCAGGTCTTGCTGTGCGGTGGCGTCGCGAATGATGATGGTCCCGCCGCTAATCGCGCTTTCGGTGGTCGACTTCGAGTTATCGAAAGCAGCCGCCACGCCCGGTGGGCTGAGGGTGGTCTTGCCCAGCGACGGGCTCATGCCCAGCGACACCTGCGCGGCCTTGTATTCGGCCTCGTTCTTGATGTCCTGGGTGCTGAGCGTGCCGGTGGCGAGCTGGTTCAGGCGGTCTGCGACGGCTTTTTCGCTGCTGCCGATCACGGCGCCGACGAGCGAAGTGTTGCCCTTGACGTCGATCTGGAAGCCGCCGTCGCCGGCCCACAGGCCCGCCTGCTGGGTGACCGAGTCGAAGTTGCTCTTCATGTAGCCCGCGCCGACGGTGAGCGAGCCGGAGCTCGAGCCGTAGCAGATGGGCGGAACGCAGAGCGAGACCGAGAAACCCGCGTTGGTCTGCGAGGACTTGAATCGGCTGGAGTCTTGCAGACTTTCGAGCAGCAGATTGCCGCCGACCGATGCGATGATCTGATCGGCTCTGCCCGCGGCGCCACTGAACGTCGTGTTGCCGCCGGACTCGATGGCCAGGATGTTGCCAGCAACAATGTTGCTGTTGGTCCAGTTCTTGTCCTTTCCATCCTCCTTGCTGCTGGACATGTTCATGCCCGCTTCGATGGAGATGCCGTTCTGTTGGCCGCTACTCAGGCCAACGCCGATGCTGCCGCCCGAGCTCTTGCTGCGGGTCTTCTCTTCGTAGAGGTTCCTGGCAGCCTGCAGCAGGATGTCGCCATCGGCCTTGAGCACCGCGTTGTTGCCGGCGGCTAGCGTCGAGCCCGTCACCGTGATGTCGGAGTCGCTGCCTGCGCCACGGGCGATGATGGTCAGGTCATTGCCGGCCGTGACGGTGGAGCCGGCAGACGTAACCGACGAGCGATCCGTGGTCGTCTTGCTCTTGCTGCTGCCGTAGCTGATCTTGATGCTGCCGCCGCCTGCCTTGTCGATGGCGGAGACGGCACCGTCGCCCGTAGGACCTGACGTGGGAGCTGGCTGACCTGCGGCCTTCGCTGCGTCGGCAGCGTACTTGTTCTTTGCGTCAGCCGCCGCCGTGGCAGCGCCCGGCGCAGCCATCACCTCGTCATACGCATTGCTCGCCGCCAACCCGGTCGTCACCCCCGCCAGCCCCGCCATCACGGGGTTGTCCGACTTCCCGGCTGCCTCCGCCATGCGCACGCCGGTCTTGGCCGCGTCGATGATCGGATTGCTCGCTGTCAGCGTGAACCCCGACTGCTTGGTCTCGTACACCTCGCGTTGACGCATGGTGTTGTCGACCGAGCCGATGGTCACGTCCCGCGCAACCAGCGATACATCCCCCTGGCGCGCGATGATGTCGCTGCCCATGACCCGAAGAGAGCTGCCCGCGTTGATCAGCACATCGCCTTCGACGCTGCCGAGCGTGCTGCCGGTGTTCAGGCCACGTTGGGTATCCACGGTGCGCGTGGTCTGCCTGCTGCCGTAGCTCAGGCCACCCATGCCGCCGAAGCCGGACTTCTTCGTCTTCTCGTAGTACTGATCCTTCGAGCTGTTTTGCGCGGTGACGATGTTCACGTTGCGGTCGGCGGAAACGATCATGTCGTTCTGCGCGGCCGCGTTCGAGCCGGTGATGTTCACATCCTGGCCGGCCATCATGACGAGCATGTCGCCCGTGAACGTGGTGGACAGCGAGTCTGTCCAGTCCGACTGCTCGCGCGTATGGCGGCTGCGGCTGGACATGAAGCCCTTCTTCTTGAAGTAGGTCTCGACGTAGGTGTGGGTGGTCTTCTGACCGGCCTCGAGGTTGATGTCGCGCCCCGCACCGACCGACAGACGGCCCTCCGCCGCCACATCCGCCGCACGCGCATTCACATCGCGCCCGGCGATCATCGTGAAATCACCCCCCGCCGAGAACCGCGACCCAATCTCCGACGTCACGTCGAGATTGGCGCTGTTCTTCTTCTTGCGGTAGTAATCCTCGGCATACGCCGTTTGCGTGGTCGTGAGGTTGATGTCGCGGCCGGCCTGCAGGCGCGCGTCTTCTTCCGCGTAGATCACGGCGGTTTGCGCGTTGATGTCGCGACCGGCCTGGACCTCGAGATTCTTCGTGTCGAGGCGGGCGACGCCGTCGACCACGGTGCCCCTCATGCCGCGCAGGGCGTCGCGTGCCTGGAACGATTGTGTGGTGGCTTGCAGGTTCACATCGCGGCCCGCCGCGAGCGAGACGTTGTCGCCCTTGATGAGGCCGGCCACGTTGGTGATGTCGGTGCGCGCGGTG
>JBIUPE010000002.1:0-1137376 GCA_044626655.1 Pseudomonadota bacterium AL_CKDN230030165-1A_HGKHYDSX7
GGTCACGAGAAATCCGTAAAGTTTTTGGCCCTCCGGGAGCCCATGGGTTGCGCAACACGGACGCTAGCCGCCCGCCAAACGGGGACAAATCTCTTAGCTATCAATAGCTTGCCTGGGAGACGGGGCAAACTTGTACACACCAACCGCCCGTGCCGACAGCGCCGGATGGGCCGTTTTGGTGCCCGAAATTTTTTCGGGGCGATGCCAGGAGGTTGGTACCGCCCGCATCTTGTGTCGATACCGGCGATCAGCATCGCCGGCACATATATAAAGAATGGTGGGTGTCCGCCCCGGTCGGGACATCTATAAGGAATGGTGGGCATCCGCCCGGTCCGCACCTATATAAGGAAGGGCGGCCGCCCGCCCGGTTTGCCCCTGTAAGGGGACGCCGGAGGTTCATATCGCCCTCCTCTATATAGTGACAGGCGAGGTCGACAATGCCGATACTTATATGGGCGATAGAGGGAGGTCGGCACGGCCCCCTCTATATAGCGATGTCATGGATCCCCAGTGCAGGAACCAATATACGGGCGGCGAAAGTCGGCGCGGTCGACGCCAGCACGAGGATTACCACGCCGTCGATACCGCCCTCACCTGCCCAGGAGTCCGGCACCGCCAATAACTTTTATAGGGATGTCAGGAGCTGGCACAGTCGGCCGCACATGGAGGTGACAGTGCGTCGGCAGAATCCAAGTCTATATAGCGATACCGCGGATCGGCATCGCAGGTACTTATATAGGATCGGCGAAAGTCGGCGCAGTCGGGTCGGGCATGGGGGCATCAGGGTGGCGAGATAGCCCTTATCAATCAACGGAGCCGAGGTACCGCGGGCGATGGCTCGGGTGCCTCCGGCACCGGCCCGGGCACGGATCGGCACCGCCGACACCTTTACAGGGTGAAAAAGCTCACGGCCAGCGTCTGTATGGACTGACCGGGAGGCGGCATCGCCGGCGCGTTTACAGGGAGACAGAAGCCGGCACGGCCAACACACCTATCAGGGTCGACCGGAGTCCGGCATCGCCCAAGTGTCTACGAGATGCCGAAGATCGGCACGGCAGCAACGCTGCGAGTTCGCGGAGGCCCCTGCGGCCGTTGCCCATATGAGAATGGCGAAAGGCCGGCACGGCCGGAGCCGTATCGGGATGGCAGAAATCGGCATGGCCAGGAACCACGGGCCAAGATCGGTGCAGCCCCGCGTCTGTATAGGTATGACGCCGGGGCAGTTAGGCATGGCGGAGGGCCAGTCATCCCACCTTCCTCGGGGTGACACCCCCGGGGCTGCCGCGCCTCAGCCTTGCCCAACCTCTTGCGCGTCCGCGCCCCCAACTCAGACCCGGAGCTCAGTCGTCTCTTTGATCTGCTGCAGGGCGAAAAAGGACTTCATGTCGACCACGGCCGGGTGCTGCATAAGGGTGTCCATCGCAAAGCGCGAGAAATGCGCCAGGTCGCGCACCTGGATGCGCAGGAGGTAGTCCATATCGCCCGACATCGCGTAGCACTCCACGACTTCGGGCCAAAGCTGCACATCGCGGGCGAAGTCGCTCATGGGGGCATGGCTGCCGCCGACATGCTTGTTGAGCTTGATCGTGACGTAGGCCAGCAGGCCCAGGCCGACGCGTTCGGCATCGACCAGCGCCACATAGCGTTTGATGAATCCTTGCTCTTCGAGCCTGCGTACTCGGCGCAGGCAGGGGCTGGGCGACAGCGACACGCGTTCGGCCAGCTCCTGATTGCTGAGCCTGCCATCGCGCTGCAATTCCGCCAGAATGCGCCGATCTGTCCGGTCCAGATCAATTTCAAGCATTGCCCGCTCCAATTTGATTTATTCCAGCAATTATATTGCCGACATCAGGTTGAAATGGGGCATCTTTGCAATCATCTGCCCGACCTGACTGCCTACAATTTGCGTTCGCTCTGACATTTCGAGCACCACACAACACAACAAGGGAGGCAGCATGAGCAGCCAATTCCAGCCCTGGGACAATCCCATGGGTACCTCGGGTTTCGAATTCATCGAATACACCGCCCCCGATCCCGCCGCGCTGCGCAAGGTCTTCGAGCTGCTGGGGTTCAAGGCCATCGCCAAGCACCGCCACAAGGATGTGACCCTGTACCGCCAGGGCGGCGTCAACTTCCTGATCAATGCCGAACCGGATTCCTTCGCCCAGCGTTTCGCGCGCCTGCATGGTCCCTCGATCTGTGCGATCGGCTTCCGTGTCGATGATGCCGCTGCCGCCTACAAGCGTGCGCTCGAGCTGGGCGCCTGGGGCTTTGATTCGCACAGCGGCCCGATGGAATTGAACATCCCCGCGATCAAGGGGATCGGCGATTCGCTGATCTACCTCGTTGACCGTTGGCGCGGGAAGACAGGCCACGGTGGTATCGGTGACATCAGCATCTACGACGTGGACTTCGAGCCGCTGGATCCCGCCAATGCCCAGGAAGACTTGAACCACGTCGGCGCCGGGCTCACGCTGGTGGATCATCTGACGCATAACGTGCACAAGGGCCGCATGGCGGAGTGGGCGGAGTTCTACGAGCGCCTGTTCAATTTCCGCGAGGTGCGTTACTTCGATATCGAGGGCAAGGTGACGGGCGTGAAGTCCAAGGCCATGACCTCGCCGTGCGGCAACATCCGCATTCCGATCAATGAAGAGGGTACGGAAGAGAAAGGTCAGATCCAGGAGTATCTGGACCTGTACCGCGGCGAGGGTATCCAGCACATCGCCATGGCAACCGACGATATCTACGCCACGATCGAAGCGCTGCGCAAGACGGGCGTGGTGTTCCTGGATACGCCGGAAACCTATTACGAACTGCTCGACCGCCGACTGCCGCAACACGGCGAGGACGTCGCCCGGCTGCAGAAAAACCGCATTCTGCTCGACGGCGCCCCCGGCGGCGGACTCCTGCTGCAGATTTTCACCGAGAACCAGATCGGCCCGATCTTTTTCGAAATCATCCAGCGCAAGGGCAATGAAGGTTTCGGCGAAGGCAACTTCAAGGCCCTGTTCGAATCCATCGAGCTCGACCAGATGCGCCGCGGCGTGCTCAAGACAGTCGACTGAGCGCCCCTCGGCCGGCCATGAAAAAAGCCCGCGGCACCTGCCGCGGGCTTTTTCATATGCTGACAGGCTTGTCGGCAGGCGGATGAGATCATTCGCCGCTGGCCTGAGCTCGCCCCCAGGTTTGCCACCTGAGCCGGACGCCCTTCAGCGCGACAGGCGGTCGTGAAACTGTTTGCGGAACTTGGCGACCTTGGGTGCGATCACGAATTGGCAGTAGCCCTGATCCGGATGCAGCGCAAAGTAGTCGCGATGGTAATCCTCGGCCTGCCAGAAATGCGCCGGCGGCAGAAGCTTGGTGACAATGGGCGCGTCGTAAATATGAGCCTCATTGACCTCGTCGATGATGGCCTGCGCCTGATCGCGCTGCGTCTCGTCTTGCCAGAAAATGGCCGATTCATATTGCGGGCCGACATCGTTGCCCTGGCGTCCCGGCGTGGTGGGATCGTGCGTGGCGAAGAACACGCGCAGCAGGTCGCTGAAACTCAGTTCGGTCGGGTCGAACTCGACGCGCGCCACTTCGATATGGCCGGTGTCCTTGTTGCACACCTGCTCGTAGGTGGGATTGTCGACATGGCCACCTGCGTAGCCTGGCAACACACTGACCACGCCACGCAGATCTTTGAACACGGCTTCTACACACCAGAAGCAGCCACCGCCCAATACTGCGACTTCCGTCGATTGCGACATGATGATTCCTCTCTCTATCAGGGCTTGGCGGGCGACAGCGTCAGGATCCACTCCGCCAATTGATGCGCCTCATCGGCGCTGACTTGCGATTGCGCCGGCATCGGCACGGCGCCCCAGGCACCACGGCCGCCGTGACGAATTTTGTTGGCCAGGTAATCCACGGACTCGGCCTTGCCGGCGTAACGCTCGGCCACGCTCTTGAGCGGCGGGCCTACCCGTTTACTCTCGACCTGATGACAGGCCATACAGGCTTTGCTCTTGGCCAGGTCCAGGCCGGTGGTCTGCGCCTGAGCGCTGGCTGCGAATACAAGACTCGCCACCAGCGCCCCCAAACTACGATTCAAATGCATCGGTAACTGCCCCACGACTGGCGGAGCTGGCGAGATGACCGAACTTGGCCAGCACACCTCGGGTATAGCGCGGACTGGGCTGCGTCCAGTCGCGGCGACGAGCCGCCATTTCCTCGTCGCTGATGTTCAGCTGCAAGAGCAGCCGATGGGCATCGATGGTAACCGAATCGCCTTCGCGAATCAGGGCGATCGGGCCGCCCACGTAAGCCTCGGGCGCGACATGTCCCACCACCATGCCCCAGGTACCTCCAGAGAAGCGACCGTCTGTGATGAGTCCGACCGTCTCCCCCAGGCCCTGACCGATCAAGGCCGATGTGGGCGCGAGCATTTCGCGCATACCGGGCCCGCCTTTCGGACCTTCGTAGCGAATCACCACCACGTCGCCATGCTTGATGTCGCGGGCCATGATCGCGGTCATCGCCGCGTCTTCGGAATCGAATACGCGCGCCGGACCGGTGATGACGGGATTCTTCAGGCCCGTGATCTTGGCGACGCAGCCCTCGGGCGACAGATTGCCTTTGAGGATGGCGAGATGGCCTTCCGCATAAAGCGCCTTATCGATCGGGTGAATCACATCCTGAGCGGAGTCGGGTTGGTCGGGAATATCGGCGAGCACCTCGGCTATCGTCTGACCGGAGATGGTCATGCACTCACCATGCAGCAGACCGGCATTGAGCAAGAGCTTCATTACCTGCGGGATACCGCCCGCGCGATGCAGGTCGGTGGCCACATAACGGCCGGACGGCTTGAGATCACAGATCACCGGCACCTTGCGCCGCATGCGTTCGAAATCGTCGATGGTCCAGGGGACCTCGGCGGCATGCGCGATCGCGAGGAAATGCAGCACGGCGTTGGTGGAGCCCCCGGTGGCCATGATGACCGCCACGGCGTTCTCGATGGATTCACGGGTGATGATGTCCCGCGGCTTGCGCCCCGCCCGTACCGCATCGACCAGCACGCGAGCCGATTCGGCCGCCGAAGCGACCTTTTCTTCGTCTTCGTTGGCCATGGTGCTCGAATACGGCAGGCTCATGCCCATCGCCTCGAAGGCCGAGCTCATCGTGTTGGCGGTGTACATCCCGCCACATGAGCCCGAGCCCGGAATCGCGCATTGCTCGATCTGCTTGAACTCGGCTTCGTCCATGCGGCCCATAGTGTATTCGCCCACCGCCTCGAACACCGACACGATGGTGAGGTCCTGGCCCTTGTGACGGCCCGGTTTGATCGTGCCGCCATAGACGTAGATTCCCGGGACGTTGCTGCGGGCAAGCGCGATCATGCCCCCGGGCATGTTCTTGTCGCATCCCCCGATGACGACGACACCGTCCATCCATTGACCTTGCACCGCCGTTTCGATGCAGTCGGCGATCACCTCGCGCGACACCAACGAATACTTCATGCCTTCGGTACCCATCGACATGCCGTCCGAGATGGTGGGCGTGCCGAAAACCTGGGGATTGGCCTGAGCGGCGCGCACTGCATCGATCGCTGCGTCGGCCAGCCGCTGCAATCCGCTATTACAGGGCGTGATGGTGGAATGGCCGTTGGCCACCCCGATCATCGGGTTCGCGAAATCGGATTCGCGATAGCCAAGGCCGTAATACATGGCCCGGTTGGGCGCGCGCGCGACGCCTTCCGTGATGTGGCGGGAACGTTCGTTGTTCGGCATGGTCTTGTCTCCTGGACCGGAGCTGCGCACGGAGAGCCCGCGCGCAATCGAATCATTCGCCGGTTATTATCGACCATCTTCCTCTGCCGGGCGCAACATGCTTCAGTACCCCCAATTCGACCCCGTCGCCATACAGATCGGACCGCTCGCGATCCATTGGTATGGCCTGATGTATCTGCTGGCGTTCGCGTTGGTCTATGGCCTTGGCCGCTATCGCATCGCGCAGGGCAAGGGCGGCATGATGACCGCACGCGGGCTCGAAGACCTGATCTTCTATAGCGTGCTCGGTGTCGTCGTTGGCGGCCGTCTGGGATATGTGCTGTTCTACAAGCCGGGCTACTACCTGAGCAACCCGATCGAGATCTTCTACCTTTGGCAGGGCGGCATGGCGTTCCATGGCGGCCTGCTCGGCGTGATCGTGGTGATGCTGCTGTTCGCACGCAAGCACAAGACCTCGTTTTTCACGGTGGCTGACTTCATCGCCCCCCTGATCCCGCTGGGTCTGGGTGCGGGCCGGCTCGGCAACTTCATCAATGGTGAACTGTGGGGCCGCCCCACCGACGTGCCCTGGGCCATGGTGTTCCCGGGCTCCGGCGATGGCCTGGCGCGCCACCCTTCCCAGCTTTACGAGCTGGGCCTCGAAGGCCTCGTGCTGTTCGTGATCCTGTGGTGGTTCTCGAGCAAACCGCGCCCGACCGGCCAGGTCAGCGCACTTTTCCTGATGGGCTATGGCGGATTCCGCTTCCTGGTGGAGTTCACGCGCGAGCCGGATAACTTCCTGGGACTGCTCGCCGGCGGCATGAGCATGGGACAGTGGCTGTCCCTGCCCATGTTCATCGCCGGCGCCGTGCTGTTCGCGGTTACTGCAAAGCGATCGTCCCACTCACCGTCACACTGACCGTGACCTCGCCGGCTTCCAGCGGGACGCCGGCGGCCGCTGCGCTGTCTTTCATCATCATCTGCGCACCCATCTGGCGCGGCATCGACACCTCGCCGCCGCCACTCAGGTCCAGCTTGGCAATGCGATAGCCCGAAAAACCGAAGGCATTCGCGGCCGCCAAGGCACGCTCACGGAAAGCATTGGCCGCCTGAGTGAGGAGCTTGCGCTCTTCGGCCTCGCGCGCTTCGCGCGAGAGCAAGAACTGGATATTGGCAATCGCGGTCTTGTCGCCGAGCTTGGCGGCCAGATCCGACGCCGCATCGAAATCCTTGGACTCGAGGATCACCTGACCCTGGCCACGCCAGTTGGTGATCTTGCCCTTGCTGCTCGAGTTGGGCCAGACGTTGTAGCCCCCAGAACGGACTTCGACACCCTTGGTGTCTTTGGCGCGCTTCACGACATCGTCGAGCGCGGCCGACAGGCGTTTGCCGGCGGCGGACTGATCCGCCGCCTCGAGTTCGACCGCGAGGGTAATGCGCACGGTGTCCTGGGCGACCTCGGTCGACGCGCCGGCTTGCAGATTAAGCTCGGGTGAACGATTGGTGGCCGGGGAGGTCTGCGCCTCAGCGGGCGCCGCAGCGGGGGCCTGTGCGTGGGCAGCCGGAACGCAGGCGAAGGCGAGTGCAGCGCAGCAGGCGGCGGTCAGGCGCGTCAGCACCGGAGCGGATGGACGAGCGGAACGCGAGTAATGGGTCATCGCAACAACCTTTTCTGATAAACAGCCGGACGATGCGCGTGGGCGTAGCCTGGAACGCGGCGGCGGGCAACCGGCACCCGCACGCAAGCAGAACGCTATCAGGTCTGGCTTGCACGCGCGCGCGACAGTGAAATGAGGTGTAAGCGCGCGTATGCGCACACAACCAGAAGCCTCGCGAGCACGAGGTTCGGAAAGGGACTGAAAGGAATTTGGGCCGACGCAGGCGCCTGTCGCAGCAGCGAAAGACTGCGCAGGACGCTCATCGGGGACCGCAGACCTGCATGGGAGCAGGCCCGCGGGATAGATGCCCCGCGGGTGCCGTCTAGGCCGGCATCTCGAACCCTGAGGTTCAAGGTGGTCGCGTTCCGTAGAGCCTTGGGTTCGTCTACGAGAGACAATCACGCCAGCTCTACACTCCCGCAACCAATATGCCATAAGACATAGGTTCAGAGAATGTATGGCCAAGTCACGAGCACCGCAGGGACAACCGGGAAGGCAAGAAACCCTGGGCCGCCTGAGCGGTAGCGCCAGAGCAGGCTTCTTGCCGAGGAAGTCTGCGGGTGTTGCCTGAGGCGGGCCTCAGGCAACCGGAGCGAAGTTTGCAGTCAAGTCTGGAACCCGAACTGCGCGCCGCGCCCTGAATCCGACGGAGAAGCGACCGGTCAGATCAGCTTTTCCTGGCCCGACAAGGCATCGTCGAGCATCGTGTTCATTTCCTCAATTCTACGCTTGAAGTCGCCGACCGCCAAACCCCCGAGCGGACCATCCGGCGCCTTCATGGCGAGGAGCTCGCCCGCGATCTGCAGGGCGGTCATCACCGCGATGCGTTCGTTGCTGGAAACCTTGCCCGTGCCCTGGATGCGCTGCATCAGTTGATCCACGTGACGCACGGCGGCCAGCAGAACCGGCTTTTCTTCGGCGGAACAAGCGAGCGAGTAATCCCGGCCCAGCAGGCTGATATCGAGACGTTCCATCAGTGCTGCTCCTCGGCGGCGGCGCCAGGCAGGCGGGCCAGCACGGCATCGATGCGCTCGCGCGCCGACGAGGCGGCCAGGCGCAGACGCTGAAGATCATTATCGCGAGCGAAGAGATTGCCTTGCAGCTCGGCTTCGCGCGCGGAGGCACGGGCTTCGAGCGCGTGCCGGTCGGCGGATTCACGGGCCAGCTCTTCACGCAGCGCCGCTTCAGCGCGTTGCGCTTCGGCACGCAGCAGATCGGCGGCGGAGTCGTGTTCGCGCGCACGCGACGACAGAGCGAGAAGTTCGGCTTCGCGTTCGGCATAGCGCGCTTGCAGCGCGCGGTGCTCGGCTTCGCTCTCATTCAAGCGGATACGCAACGCATCGCGTTCGGCATGAAGCTGCCGGGTGCGCTGCACCATTTGCCCGATACGGGCGGCGAGTTGGTCGAGGTCATGCAACATGGGCGCTATCGTAAACCATCCGGAACGCGTCCGGGCCTCTTCACGCAAGCTGAGAAACACGGCAATATTCGGTAGAACCTGAAAGCGAATTGCCAGATGGCTTTCACGCCCCTCGTGAAAGCGGGATGTCCTCGGGCTGCAACGGCCCACTTTCACCATCCTTTCTTAAAGCTTTCATTCTGCTTTCAAAACACCTTCAATCCGCCCTCCGCGTTACATCTCAGGGCAGGATGATCCCCTATACAGGCGAATTTCTAGGGAAAACCCCGAGCTTAGGCGCTGGCTCCAGGGTTTGTTTTGCGCTTGCCCTCAATTAGTATTCGGCCTTCAAAAAAGCCTTTTCCGCTTTCAAAAGAGGCGTTCAGAGCTTTCAAAAACAACAAATGGCACCCTCAAGTGCCTTTTTTGCGCCCGTCGTCCGAGACCAACACACTCGCCCGGGCTTGAGCCTTATCTACATGCTGTAAAACAGGAGCCAACCAATCATGCAGCTACGCAATCGGCAGGACTTCTGGTCGGGGGTGATGTTCATCGCCCTTGGACTGGGATTCGCCTGGCAGGCAAGCAGCTACCAAATGGGTACTGCCGCCCGCATGGGCCCGGGATACTTTCCCTTCTGGCTGGGACTTGTCCTGGCATTGCTGGGTGCGATCGTTCTGATCGGCTCCCTGGCCAAGCGAGCCACTGAAACGCATGTGGATCGTTTCGACTGGCGCATCGTCTTCCTCGTGGTGGGCTCCGTCGTTCTGTACGCGGTGATCCTCAAACCCCTCGGCATCTACATTTCGGTGTTTGTTCTGGTGGTGGTCAGCAGCCTGGCCAGCCATGAGTTCAGCCTCAAAGTGGCCGTTGCCAACGGCATCTTCCTGGTGGTGTTCTCGTACCTGGCCTTCATCAAGGGCCTGGGCTTGATCTTCCCGCTGTGGCCGTCGTTCTTGGGCAATTAAGGAGAGCCACATGGAATTGTTTGACAACCTCATGATGGGCTTCGGCGTGGCATTCACGCCGGAGAACCTTGCATACGCCCTGCTGGGCTGCGTGCTGGGCACGCTGATCGGCGTGCTCCCCGGCATCGGCCCCGTGCCGACCATCGCCATGCTGCTGCCGATCACGTACGTGCTGCCCCCGGTGGCCGGCCTGATCATGCTTGCCGGTATCTATTACGGCGCGCAATACGGCGGTTCGACGACGGCCATTCTGGTGGCGCTACCCGGTGAAACATCCGCGGTGGTGACCGTGCTGGACGGCCACCAGATGGCCCGCAACGGCCGCGCCGGTGCGGCACTGGCTATCGCGGCGCTGGGTTCGTTCTTCGCAGGCTGCGTGGCCACGCTGCTGCTGGCCTGGGTTGCCCCGGAACTGGCTCAACTGGCGTTCAAGTTCGGCCCCGCCGAATACTTCTCGCTGATGGTGCTGGGCCTGGTGGGCGCCGTGGTGCTGGCCTCGGGCTCGCTGCCCAAGGCGATCGCCATGATCATCCTGGGTCTGCTGCTGGGCATGGTGGGTACCGACGTGAACTCGGGCGTTGCCCGCTTCGACTTCGGCATCCCCGAACTGCAAGACGGTATCGACTTCGCCATCGTGGCCATGGGCGTGTTCGGCTTCGCCGAAATCATGACCAACCTCGAGCAGAAGGAAAACCGCGTCGACATCACCGACAAGATCGGCTCGCTGTATCCCAACAAGCAGGAATTCAAGGAAGCCGCCCCCGCCGTGCTGCGTGGTACGGCTCTGGGTTCGGCCCTGGGCATCCTGCCGGGCGGTGGCGCCGTGCTGTCGTCGTTCGCGTCGTACACCCTCGAGAAGAAGATCTCGAAGAACCCCGAGCGCTTCGGCAAGGGCCACCCGGCCGGCCTGGCGGGTCCGGAATCGGCGAACAACGCCGCAGCCCAGACCTCGTTCATCCCGCTGCTGACCCTGGGTATCCCGGGTAACGCCGTGATGGCGCTGATGGTGGGTGCGATGACCATCCACAACATTCAGCCCGGCCCGCAGGTGATGACCAGCCACCCGGAACTGTTCTGGGGTCTGATCGCCTCGATGTGGATCGGTAACCTGATGCTGGTGGTGCTGAACCTGCCGCTGATCGGCCTGTGGGTCAAGCTGCTCAAGGTGCCTTACCGCATCCTGTTCCCGGCGATCCTGGTGTTCTGCACGATCGGTGTGTATTCGCTCAACTACAACACCTTCGACGTGTTCATGACCGCTGCCTTCGGCGTGGTGGGTTATGTGTGGTCGAAGCTGAAGTGCGAAGGCGCACCGCTGCTGCTGGGTCTGGTGCTGGGCCCCATGATGGAAGAAAACTTCCGTCGCGCCCTGCTGCTGTCGCGTGGCGACTTCGGTACCTTCGTGACGCGTCCGCTGTCGGCATCGCTGCTGGCCGTGGCACTGTTCCTGATCGTGCTGGTCGCCCTCCCCGCGATCCGCAAGAAGCGCCAGGAAACCTTCGTCGAAGAAGAGTGAGCCCGAGGCCGGCATCGCCCGGCCTTGCGCTCCCGACAACCGGCCCCGTTCGCGGGGCCGGTTTTTCTTTGCGTCGGCGCTGCGCACACAGAAAGAAAGGCCCCTGCCGTCCGCTCAAAATCCCGGGCGGCGGACTATCGATTGCGGTAAGGTAGTCGCCTGTTTCGCACCCTTCACCGGAGTCCTCCGCATGGCAAGCATCGGTACCAAGAGCTACGACAACGTGACGCCCCGCCGCGTCGCTTTCCTGGGCATGGGCGTCATGGGTCTGCCCATGGCTGGCCATCTGGCGCGAGCCGGCCACACCGTGACGGTCTACAACCGTTCGCCGGCCAAGGCGCAGGCCTGGGTTGCCGAGTTCGGCGGCAACAGTGCGGCCACGCCGCGCGAAGCCGCGGCCGATGCCGACATCGTGTTTGCCTGCGTGGGCAACGACGACGATCTGCGCAGCGTGGTGCTGGGCGAGGCAGGCGCTTTCGCTGGCATGAAGCCGGGCGCCATCTTCGTCGACCACACGACCGCTTCCGCCGACGTGGCCCGCGAGCTGTATGCGAAGGCCCGGGATCTCGGCCTGCAGTTTATCGACGCCCCCGTGTCGGGCGGCCAGGCCGGCGCCGTCAATGGCGTGCTCACCGTGATGTGTGGTGGCGAAGCCGAGGTGTTCGACACCATCAAGCCCGTGGCACAGGCCTTCGGCCGCGCGGTCACGCTGGTGGGCGCGCCCGGCGCGGGTCAACTGGCCAAGATGGTCAACCAGATCTGCATCGCCGGCATCGTCCAGGGTCTGTCCGAAGCCGTGGCGTTCGGACAGCAGGCCGGGCTCGACATGAAGCTCGTTCTCGACGTGATCAGCAAGGGTGCCGCGCAAAGCTGGCAAATGGAGAACCGCGGCAGCACGATGGTCGACGACAAGTTCGACTTCGGCTTTGCCGTGGATTGGATGCGCAAAGACCTGGGCCTGGTGCTGGCAGAGGCGCGCAACAACGGCGCGCGCGTGCCGCTGACGGCACTCGTCGACCAGTTCTACGGCGATGTGCAGAAGCTCGGCGGCGGGCGCTGGGACACGTCCAGCCTCATCAAGCGCCTGCGCGACTGAACCCCGTTCGTCCGGGGGCTGGACAGCCCCCTTGCCCTCTTATGCGATAATCATTCGCATCTGTTGCACGGCCAGCCTCCCCGGCGGCCGTCCAGGGCAGCCCGGTCCAGGTCTACGGCTCTGCCTCGCCCGCGCGGCGAAGCGAGCCGTTTCCTTCCGTCTGGCCCGGAGGGCTCATACCGCCCAGCAAAGGTCCGAGCCCGGCAATAAAGACGTCTTCCGTGTCATGGTCCATGACGCCCCACGGAATCCGTCATTTGCCAGGCCGACTTGAAAAACCGCCATGACTCTCGACGCCTGTTGACCCAAGACCCCTGAGGCATCCGTCCGGCTCACGCCAGGACGGCACTCATCGCGTCATCGGCAACATGCTGGAAGCAGCATGGTGCGGCATGTCGGCCATCCGCCCGGCATCGATATCCGTCAACGACAGGTCCCGGCCTGCAGCGCCGCTGCCGGCCCGAAGCGCATCGTTCGCGCCGGCCCCATGGCCTGCGCGGACACGCCCTTATGCATTCAATGGAGGTTGTTCCACCCGCTCTCTTTGCTCGATGTTCCACCATTAAAAAAATACACAACCCCCCAAACAGAAGGTACTCAACCCATGAAAAAGTTCCTCAAGATCGTGGGCAGCCTGGCTGCACTGGCGATCGTCGCCCTGGTGCTGTTCCTGTACTGGCCGCTGCATCAGCGCTCGGTGCCCGCAGCCGAGAATGACAAACCGGTCGATGCCGTGCTCGTCGGCGGCGGCGTCATGAGCGTGACGCTTGCCACTTACCTCCAAGAACTGGAGCCGAACTGGCGCATCGAACTGTTCGAGCGCCTGGATGGCGTGGCGCTGGAGAGCTCGAACGGCTGGAACAATGCCGGCACGGGCCACTCAGGCTTCGCCGAACTCAATTACACCCCCGAGCTTCCAGACGGTTCGATCGAGACCAAGCGCGCCGTCGCCATCGCCGAACAGTTCGAGGTGTCGCGCCAATTCTGGGCGCACCAGGTCAAGGCCGGCCGACTGGGCACGCCATCCGACTTCATCAACGCCACGGGCCACATGAGCTTCGTGTGGGGCGATGACCGGATCGAGTACCTGCGCAAGCGCCAGGAAGCGCTGGTGAAAAACCCGCTCTTCTATGGCATGGAGTTCACCACCGATCCCGAACAGATCCGCAAGTGGGCGCCGCTCCTCATGGAAGGCCGCGATCCCAAGCAGAAGGTGGCCGCGACCTACATGCCGCTGGGCACCGACGTGAACTTCGGCGTCATCACGAACCAGCTCACGCAAGGCCTGCAGCGCAATCCCAACTTCCAGCTGCGTCTGCAGCACGAAGTGACGGCCCTGCGCCAAAACGACGACAAGACCTGGAACGTGACGGTCAAGGATCTGAAGAGCGGCCAGGAACGCACGGTGAAGTCGCGTTTCGTGTTCATCGGCGCGGGCGGGGCATCGCTCAAGCTGCTGCAGCTCTCCGGCATCCCCGAATCCAAGAACTACGCAGGCTTTCCGGTGGGCGGTCAGTTTCTGGCGTTCGATGCGCCGGGAATCGCCGGCCGTCATGGTGTGAAGGCCTACGGCATGGCGGACACCGACTCGCCGCCGATGTCCGTGCCTCATCTGGACGCCCGCAAGCTCGATGGCAAGCCGGTCGTGCTGTTCGGGCCCTTCGCGCTCTACACCACCCGCTTCCTGAAGGAAGGTTCGCCGTTCGATCTGTTCTCGTCGGTGACGCACAACAACCTCACCAGCATGGTGGGCGTGGGCATGGAGAACCTGGATCTGGTGAAGTACCTGATCAACCAGGCGATGCTGACCGACGAAGACCGCCACGAGCAACTGCTCAAGTACTTCCCGGAAGCGAAGCGTGAAGACTGGCGCCTCGTCACGGCGGGCGAACGCGTGCAGGTCATCAAGCGCGACCCCGAGAAGGGCGCGATCCTGCAGTTCGGGACGGAAATCGTGACCGACAAGGAGAACACCATCGCGGCCCTGCTGGGCGCCTCGCCCGGTGCATCCACCTCGCCGCCCATCATGCTGAACCTGCTTGCGCGTGCCTTCCCGCAGCAGATGGAATCTGGCTGGAAAGACCGCTTGAAGGAAATCGTGCCTTCGTACGGCCAGAAGCTCAATGACAGCCCCGCGCGGACCAACGAGATCCGCGGCATGACGAGCAAGACGCTGAACCTGCCGCACGTGGAAGTCCCGGTGGCGGGAGCCGCGGCAGCGCAGCCCGCGGCCAGCCCGGCTGCTGAAGCCGCACCCGCACCGGCGCCTGCGGTCACGCCCAACCGCAACGCCAATACGGAAATGCAGGCGCTCTGATCGCATCCGCATCCGCAGAAAAGCCCGGCCGGGATCACTCCCGGCCGGGCTTTTTTACCGCTTTACGCAGGACGAACTCAGGCCGCCAGCGCGATGTCAGGCGGCGAGACCAACTCGTCGATGCGCCGGCGCGCCAGCGCCACGCCTTCCGCGGCCGCGAGCTCGCCCATTGCCATGCCTTCGGCGGCGACGTAGGTCACGTCCGTCATCCCGAGGAAGGCAAACATCTGCGTGAGGTACGGCGTCATCGTGTCCGCGGGCGTACCTTCGGCCTTGCCGCCACGCGCGATCAGCACCAGCACTTGCTTACCCTTTACGAGGCCTTCGGGCACGCCTTCGGGCGTATAACGGAACGTGATGCCGGCACGCGCAAGATAGTCGAGATAGCTCTTGAATTGGGCCGGCATATTGAAGTTGTAGACCGGCAGCGCGAATACGACACGATCGGCGGCCTGCAACTCGGCGATCAGCGCATCGCTCAGGGCGACGATCTCCTGTTGGGCAGGTGTACGCGATTCGACCGGCGTAAACAGCGCGCCGACGGTATCGCCATCGAAGTACGGGACCGGATCGAGCGCCAGGTCCCTGACGGTGATCGTACCGGCGGGATCGGCCGCCTTGGTGCGGGCGATCAGGTGATCGGCCAGCTGGCGTGAGTGGGAACGATCACCAAGGATCGAGGAAAGGACGACGAGGGTTTTCATGTGGGAATCTCCGTAGTGGCGGCGTCTCGCCGCGCTAACCATGTCGACACTGTAGAACGCTTCATTGGAACCATAAACCCGGTTAACATGAACTAAAAGTTCTATAGGTAGAACAATAGAGATGCACGACCTCAACGATCTCTTCTACTTCGCTCAGGTGGTGGATCAGGGCGGCTTCAGCGCAGCGGCCCGCGCGCTGGACATCCCCAAATCGCGTCTGTCGCGGCGCATCTCGCAACTGGAAGAACGCCTGGGCGTGCGGTTGCTGCAGCGCACGACCCGCCGCCTGCGGCTCACCACGGCGGGCGAGCGTTACCTGCATTACTGCCGCGAGATGGCGGTATCCGCGCGGGCGGCCGAAGAAGCAATGCGTCAGCTCCAGACCGAGCCTGCCGGGCCGGTGGTGGTGAGCTGCCCGGTCTCGATCGCACAGCAACTGCTCGCGCCGCTGCTGCCCGAATTCATGGACGCCTGGCCCGCCGTCTCGGTGCAGCTGATGGTCACCAACCGGCGCGTCGACCTCATCAACGAAGGGGTGGATCTTGCCTTGCGCGTGCGCACGCGGCTGGACACGGATGCCGAGCTGGTCGTGCGCCAGCTCGGCGTGGCGAGCGGCACCCTGGTGGCCAGCCCCGCCTACCTGCAGCGCCATGGCAGCCCGGATACGCCGCACGACCTGAGCGGCCATGCCACGCTCAGTTTCGATGACCCGCAGAGCGAGGTGCGCTGGGCCCTGCGCAATGGCCGGGGCGAATCGGTCGAGGTGGCGTTGCAGCCGCAACTCTGCTGCAACGACTTCATCGTGCTCACGGAGGCCGCCGTGCGCGGACGCGGCATCGCGCTGCTGCCCTCGATCGCGACCCAGGCCGAGATCCGCCGCGGCGAGCTCGTCACGGTATTGCCCGACTGGCAGTCCCCCGAAGGCATCGTGCACTGCATTTACCCCTCGCGCCGCGGCATGATTCCCGCCGTGCGCACCTTCGTGGACTTCCTGTTCGAACGACTGCCACCCCGGTATCAGCAACTGGGCATGAAGCCTATTTCGCGTTGATGATAAAAAAAGGCCAGCTCTAATGAGCTGGCCTTTGCACTTGCACTCGCGCCTGCGACCTCAGGCCCCGGCCTTCGCGGGCACCGGCGCTTTCTTGCGATTACGCCGCATGAAAGCCCAGACCTGCGCGAGGATCAGCAGCGCGCTGGCCGCGATGAACCAGGCACTAATCGGACGCTCGATGAACACGCTCATGTTGCCTCGCGACAGCAGCAAGGCGCGGCGGAAGTTCTCCTCGACCATGGGCCCCAGGACGAAGCCGAGCAGAATCGGCGCGACCGAGAAATCCAGGAACATGAGCAGTGCGCCGATGACGCCGAACGCCAGCACCTCCCAGATCTGGAACAGGCTGTTTTGCGTACTGAACACCCCCACCGCAATGAAGAACAGTGCCGACGGGAACAGGAAGCGATAAGGCACCTGCAGCAGTTTGACCCACACACCGATAAGCGGCACGTTGAGCACCATGAGCAGGACGTTGCCCACCCAGAAGCTCGCGATCAAGCCCCAGAAAATGTCCGGGTGCTCCGTGATGAGCTGCGGACCCGGCTGGATGCCCTGAATCAAGAGTGCACCGAGGATCAGCGCCATGACCGCGTCGCCGGGAATACCCAGACTCATGGTCGGAATGAAATCGACCTGCGTCTTGGAGTGCGACGACGCTTCCGGCGAGGCCACGCCCGCGATCATCCCGGTGCCGAACTTCTCGGGCGTTCGGGAGACCTTGCGTTCGAGTGCGTAGGCGATGAAGGTGGTGATCGTGGGGCCCGTACCGGGCATCGCGCCGAACACCGTACCGACCAGCGTGCCACGCACCATCGGCATGAAGGCTTCCTTCATTTCCTGGCGGCTCGGGCGCATGTCGCGCACGCGCAGCTTCGCGCCCGTGCTGATGGTGGCCATGCGATTGACGCTCATCAGGAAGTCGGCCACGCCGAACAGACCCATCGAGATCGCGACCAGTTCGAGCCCGTCGGACAAGTCGATCAAGCCGAAGGAAAAGCGGATCGTGCCGGTATTCACATCGGTACCGACCACGCCGCACAACAGGCCGAACAGCGTCATGGCCACGCCCTTGAGCGGCGAACCGCGCGACATGGTCGCACCGGCCAGCAGACCCAGCAGCATGATCGAGAAGATTTCGGTCGGACCGAACTTGAAGGCGATCTCCACCAGCAACGGCGAGGCGAAGATCATGACGATGATGCCTACCGAAGCCGCGAAGAACGAGCAGATCATCGTGATGCCGAGCGCCGTTCCTCCCCTGCCCTGTTTGGTGAGTGGATAGCCATCCAGGCAGGTCACGGCGTGCGGCGGGTGCGAGGGCAGATTCAGCAGAATCGCACCGATCGCGCCGCCATATTGCGAGCCGTAGAAGATACCGGCGAGCATCAGGATCGCGGGCACCGGCTGCATCACGTAAGTGAGCGGAAGCAGGATCGAGATGGCCGACAAGGCGCCCATGCCGGGCAGCACACCGATGAGGTTACCCACCAGCACGCCGAAGAACGACCACATCAGGTTGTGCCATTGAAAGGCAACACCGAAGCCGTACCAGAGGTCTTGCAATGATTGAGCGATCATGATGCGTCAACCCCAGCGAAAGAGCGGCAGCTGCAATTGCAGCGCCCACCAGAACACGATGATGGCGATCACGCACATGGACGAGGCCAGCAACAGGGCCTGCTTGAGTGTGTTGGTGCGATCGCCGAGGGCGGAGATGAACACGATGGCGAAGGTCGCGGGCAGCAGGCCGCCCCACTCACCCAGCAACAGGAACGCCAGGATTCCCAGCAGAATGCAGGCGCCGCCGCGCAGATCAGGGAACGCATGACCATGCCCGCCTTCGACGGGCAGGCCCTTCTCGCTCACGACGTCTTCGTTGCCGCGCGAGCGCGCCGACGCGGCGATCATCAAACCGACCAGCGCCAGCAGCGTGCCGATGGCGGCGGGGAAGAATCCCGGCCCCATATGCGACAGCGTGCCCAGGTGGTAGTCGGTGCCGGCATACACGGACGAGGCGCCGATCAACACCATCAGCGCGCCCCCGTAGTAGTCCTTCTTGTAGCTTGAAAGCTCCACACTTGCTCCTCGCGCGCGGATGCGCGGTTCGTAGTACGGCACCCCGGAATGCGGATGCCGTCGTCCCATTGCAGGGACAGGCGAGGAGAATACGAAGCGAAGCTGCTAAACAGCTTTCTTTGCGCTGTCGGGCTCCTGAATCCCAGGGTTATCACTGAGCAAGGGGATCCAGAACACCGCGGCCAGACCGGTGCCGCCCTGGTTGTTGGGCTCGCCATCGCGCAATTCGATGTCGCCATCGTTGCGGCGCGCGAAGGCGCGGGCGATGGCCAGACCCAGACCGGAACCCGAGGTGCTGCTGCCGCGCTCGGCGTCGATGCGATCGAAACGCGCGAATGCGCGGCTGCGCAATACCGGCGCGATGCCGGGGCCATCATCGGACACGACGAACTCGGCGCGGTCGGCGTCGCGCACCACCGAGACCGTGATACGAGCGCCCACGGGCGCGTAATTGATGGCGTTGTGCACGAGGTTGGACATCACCTCGTGCAACTCCGCCTCGCTGCCGAGCACCGGCACGATCGCGTCGCCATCGGTGTCGGGACCGGCGTCGTCGCCACGCACATCGACCCAACCCAGATCCTGCCGCTTCTCGTGAGCGAGCGGCAGATATTGCAGCACGACGTTGCGCGCAAGCTCGTTGAAATCGAGCTCTTGGTGTGGCGTGGGATCGGCCTGGCTCGCATGCGCAAGCGAAAGCAGTTGTTCGGTGAGGCGCCGCGTACGGCCGAGCTGGTCGACGATGGCGCGCAGGCCCTCCTGGGCGCGCGTGGGATCACGCTCGCGCAGCGCATACTGCGCCTGCGTCAGCATGATGGCCAGTGGCGTGCGCAGCTGATGCGACGCATCGGCCAGGAATTGCGATTGCTCGTCGATCACCCGGCGATGGCGCGCGATATGGTGATTGACCGCCTCGACGAGCGGCGCGACCTCGCTCGGCACCCGGGCGGCATCCAGCGGGGTGAGGTCGTCGGGCGAGCGCGAGCGGATATCGTTGCGCAGGCGCACCAGCGGACGCAGGGCCCAGTTCACCCCCCACCACACGAGCAGCGCCACGAGCGCGAGCATGCGGGCATCGCGCAGCACTTCCTGGCGCTGCGCGCTGGCTTCAGCGGCGACCCGCTTGCCGATGCTTTCGGCGACCACCACCAGCACCTGCCGATGCGTGCCGCGGTAATAGAGATCGCGCAGCACGGCAACCGCGCGCACCGGATCGTTGCGATAGACCGCGTCGTAGAAGATCGGGTTGCCGTTGCCGACCGGCCAGGTCGGTGGCCGGGGCATCTCGGGCATGCCGGCAAGCGAGCGGCCTTCGGCGGCGGGCCCGGTCTGGCTGCCCTCGGGCCAGGGCGGATCGATTTCTTCGATGCGGTAATACTTGCGCAGCCCCGCGCGCGACTCCAGCATCACCTGGGCATAGAGCGGCGTGGCCACCTGCAAGGCGCCATCGGGGGTGAATTCAAGACTGCTCTCCAACACGCGCGCGGGCTCCAGCAAGGCGGAGTCGTACGCCTCGTTGGTAATCGTGGAGAGCGTGCGGTAGTCGTTCCAGCTGTCGATGACGAGCAGCATGACGACACCCGGCAGCAGCAGCGAGATCAGCAGCGCGCGGATGCCGACCAGCGGCATGCGCCAGCGGCGCGCGAGCGCCGACCCGAGCGTGTCCGGGCCGGCGTCGCCGGATTCGCTCCCGGGCTCGGGGCTACTCTTCCTTGGCGGGCTCACTGACCACGCTTTCCAGCATGTAGCCCAGCCCGCGCACCGTCACGATGCGCACGTCGCTGCCCGCGAGCTTCTTGCGCAGGCGGTGCAGGACCACCTCGATCGCATCGGGGTTGGCCTCACTGTCGTGCGTGAAGACCTTGCCGAAAAGCTGTGTCTTGTCGACGGGATAGCCGCTGCGCGTGAGTAGCGCCGCCAGCGCCGCATGCTCGCGCGGCGTCAGGAAAAGCAAGGAGCCGTCGAGCGTGAACGCCCGGCTCTCGCCGTCGTAGGATAGCGAACCGCACTGCAGGCGCGGATGCTGACGGCCACGGCTGCGCCGCACCAGGGCGGTGAGGCGCGCCTCGAGCTCTTCGAGCGCGAAAGGCTTGGTCAGGAAATCGTCGGCGCCGAGATTGAGACCGCGCACGCGGTCCTGCAGGGCGCCCTGCGCCGTGAGGAGCAGCACCGGGGTGCGGTCGTCGCGGTTCCGCATCTCGCGCAACAGCACCAACCCGTGTTTATCGGGCAGGCGCAGATCCATGACGATCGCGTCGTATTCATTGCCCGCCATCAAGCCTTCGGCCGTGCGCGCGTCGGGCGCGTGGTCGGGCAGGAACCCGCTTTGCGCGAGCGCACGCATCAACCACGACGCCATGTCGCGTTCATCTTCAACCAGCAATATGCGCATGACCGTCCGTTTCAGCTGGCTGGTTGTCCGGAGAGGTCCGCGGCCCATGCACACGCTGGCGCAGGTAACGGGTCTCGTGATGGCGGCGGAAAAGAATGGCAGCCAACTCGTTCAATGCCTGGGTATAAACCTCGCGCTTGAACTCGATCACGGCATCGAGAGGCACCCAATACTGGCTCCAGCGCCAGGCATCGAACTCCGGATGCTGCGTCGAGCGCAAGCACACATCGCTGTCACGGCCAACCAGCCGCAACAGGAACCAAATCTGTTTTTGTCCTTTATAGTGGCCGCGCCACTCACGCCGGACGAAGTGATCCGGCACGTTGTAACGTAGCCAATCACGTGTACGCCCCAAAATGCGGACATGCTCGGGCTTCAGGCCCACCTCTTCATGGAGTTCGCGATACATGGCTTGCACCGGGCTTTCGCCGTACTTGATGCCGCCCTGTGGGAATTGCCAGGCATGTTCCCGGATTCGCTTGCCCCAAAAGACCTCGTTTTTGCCATTGACGAGAATGATGCCGACATTGGGGCGGTAGCCTTCGCGGTCAAGCATGGGCCACCCCCACCGAATTCAATACAATTACAGTTGATTATACGTATCTGCTGCCACCTTTAAACATGCGCGCATCCAACTACCATCTCAACACCCTCAAAGAAGCCCCCGCCGAGGCGGAAGTCGCCAGTCATCAGCTGATGACCCGCGCGGGCATGATCCGCAAGCTGGCGGGCGGGATTTACTCCTACATGCCCCTGGGCCTGAAGGTAATCCGCAAGATCGAGCACATCGTACGCTCGGAGATGAACGACGCCGGCGCGATCGAATTGCTGATGCCGGTGGTGCAGCCGGCCGAGCTTTGGATGGAGTCGGGCCGCTGGGAGCAATACGGCGCCGAGCTGCTGCGCATCAAGGATCGTCACCAGCGCGACTTCGTGTTGCAGCCGACCTCGGAAGAAGTGATCACCGACATCGCGCGCAACGAGATCCAGAGCTATCGCCAGCTCCCGATCAACTTCTATCACATCCAGACCAAATTCCGGGACGAGCGGCGCCCCCGCTTCGGCCTGATGCGCGGCCGCGAATTCACCATGAAAGACGCCTACTCGTTCGATCGCGACGAGGCGGGCGCGCAGCGCAGCTACGACATCATGTACGACGCGTACATGCGGATCTTCAACCGTCTCGGCCTGGAATTCCGCGCCGTGGCGGCGGATACCGGCTCGATCGGCGGCACGCGCAGCCATGAATTCCAGGTGATCGCCGACACCGGCGAAGACCTGATCGTCTACAACCCCGAGTCCGACTACGCCGCCAACATCGAGCTGGCCGAAGCGCCCAACCTGCTGCCGCAGCGGGCCGCCCCCGGCGAGCCGCTGGCCGAGGTGCCCACCCCGGGCGCCGCCAAGTGCGAGGATGTGGCCAAGCTCCTGGGCATGCCGCTCGCCCAAACGGTCAAATCGATCGTGCTGGCCACCGAAGAGGAAGGCAAGCCGGTGCAGGTGTGGCTGCTGCTGCTGCGTGGCGACCATGAGCTCAACGAGATCAAGGCGTCCAAGGTCCCGGGCCTGGCGGGTTATCGCTTCGCCACCGAAGCCGAGATCGTCGAGCACTTCGGGTGCAAGCCGGGCTATCTCGGCCCCCTGAACACCGTGCGCCCCGTACGCCTGGTGGTCGATCGCACCGTGGCCAACATGGCCGATTTCGTCTGCGGCGCCAACCGTGAAGACTTCCATATCCGCGGCGTGAACTGGGGCCGCGACCTGCCCGAAGCCGAAACGGTGACGGATCTGCGCAACGTCGTGGAAGGCGATCCCTCGCCCGACGGCAAGGGCCACCTCGCCATCCAGCGTGGTATCGAAGTGGGCCACGTGTTCTTCCTGGGCACCAAGTATTCGCAAGCGCTCAAGGCAACCTTCCTGGACGAGACCGGCAAGCCGGCCATCATGCAGATGGGTTGCTACGGCATCGGCGTGACCCGCATCGTGGGCGCTGCCATCGAGCAGAATCATGACGCCCGCGGCATCATCTGGCCGCGCGCGATCGCCCCGTTCGAAGTGGTGATCTGCCCCGTGGGCTGGGGCAAAAGCGAAACTGTTCGTAACAAGGCCACCGAGCTGTACGAGGCCCTCAAGGCGCAGGGCGTGGACGTCATCCTCGACGACCGCGACGCGCGCCCGGGTGTGATGTTCGCGGAATGGGAGCTGATCGGGGTTCCGCTCCGCGTAACCGTAGGCGAACGCGGCCTGAACGACGGTGTGATCGAGGTGCAGGCACGGCGCGAAAGCGAGGCCGCGAAGATTCCTGCAGAAAGCGCGCTGCAAACTGTACTGGACAAGCTCGAAACGCTGTAGACTGCGCCCCCGGGCCACTCTGGCCCGGGTTACTACGCCGTCTTCATCATCGTGAGTTCTTCGACGCCCGCCGAATCCACCCTGCGCATCCGTGTCTACTACGAAGACACCGACGCCGGCGGGGTGGTGTTCTACGCCAACTACCTGAAGTTCTTCGAACGCGCGCGCACCGAATGGCTGCGCGAGCTCGGCGTGGACCAATCCACCCTGGCGCGCGACGAAGGGCGGCTGTTCGTGGTGGCGAGCCTGGACATGGCGTACCGCAAGCCCGCCCGTCTTGATGACTTACTGACAATCACCAGTCGTGTTACACGTTTGGGCCGAGCTTCGATACACTTCGCGCAGCGCGCCTCGAGAGACGGGGAACTGCTGGCCGAAGGGCAAATCCAAGTGTGTTGCGTCGACTCGGCTCGCATGCGCCCGGCCGAGTTGCCGCCCGCGCTACGTGCAAAACTGGAATTTCTTCAGGGATAACCATGCAAGTCACCAACGACATGTCGTTGCTTTCGCTGATCTCGCACGCAAGCGTGCCGGTACAGCTCATCATGTTGATGCTCCTGGGCATTTCCATCCTGTCCTGGACCTATATCTTTGCCAAGCGCATGGCCATCAAGCGTGCGCATCAGCAGACGCGCCGTTTCGAAGACGACTTCTGGTCGGGCGGCGATCTGGCCATGCTGCAGCAGGCGGTCGCCTCGCGGCGCGATGAGCAGGGCGCCCTCGCCCGCATCTTCGATGCCGGCATGACCGAATTCCTGAAAGCCCGCCGCGGCGGTGGCGCCGGCGACATGCTCGACGGCCCGCGCCGCGCGATGCGCGCCGCCTACCAGCGCGAGATGGACTCGCTCGAGTCGCACCTGAACTTCCTGGCCTCGGCCGGTTCGGTCAGCCCGTACATCGGCCTGCTCGGCACGGTGTGGGGCATCATGCACGCCTTCATCGGCCTGTCGAACATGCAGCAGGCCACGCTGGCTTCGGTCGCCCCCGGGATCGCCGAGGCGCTGATCGCGACCGCCATCGGCCTGTTCGCCGCGATCCCCGCGGTGGTGGCATACAACCGCTTCACCAACGACATCGACCGGCTGTCGATCCGCTTCGATAGTTTCGTCGACGAATTCCTGAATATTCTGCAACGGCAGGTGCGCTGATGCCCTCGGTACGCTCGGGCGGCCGTTCGAGCCGCCGCATGAAGGCTGATATCAATGTCGTTCCCTACATCGACGTGATGCTTGTCCTGCTCGTGATCTTCATGGTGACCGCACCGCTGATCACCCCGGGCCTCATCCAGCTGCCGTCGGTGGGCCAGGCCTCCGACGTGCCCGCCACGCCGCTCGAGGTCCAGATCGACGAGGCCGGCAAGCTCTCGGTGCGCATGCGCGAACCGGGCGCCACGCCGACCGAAATCGCCTCCACGGCACTGATCTCGGAAGTGCAGTCGCGCATTACCGCGGACACCCCGGTGGTGATCGCCGCCGACGGCAAGGTGCCCTACGAACAGGTGGTCAAGGTCATGGACGAACTGCGTTCCAGCGGCATTACCAAGCTGGGCCTGCTCGTCGATCAGGGCGGCGCAGCCCAAAGCCAGGCGAAACCCGCCCCGAAACGTTAATCGGCCGCCGCGCCAGCCTTTGCGACGCTCATGACGCCACCTCTTTTCAAGCACGACGACACCGCCCCTGCCACGCCCGAGAAGCAGGACAACCGCAAGGCCCTCGGCCTCGCGGTGGGGGTGCACGTATTGCTCCTGATCGCGCTGATTTTCGGCGTGAACTGGCGTTCGGAGAATCCGGGCCCGGTGCAGGTCGAGCTGTGGGCGGACGGCAATTCGCCGGTGTCGCCCCCGCCGCCCAAGGAAGCGCCCGAACCCGAGCCCAAGCCGGAACCGACGCCGGAGCCCACGCCCGAGCCGGATCCCGCGCCCCCGCCGCCGCCTCCCCCTCCGCCGCCTCCCCCGCCGCCGCAGCAGACGCAGCAGCCCAAGGAAACGCCGGACCCCGAGATCGCCCTCGAAGCGCAACGCAAGAAGCGCGAGGAAGAGGAGAAGGCGCGCGAAGCCGCCGAGGCCGCCAAGGAAAAGCAACGTCTCGAGGAAGAGCGCAAGGCCGCCGAGCTGAAAGAAAAGCAGCGCATCGAACAAGAGCGCAAGGCCGCCGAGAAGGCGGCTGCCGAAAAGGCGGCCGCAGAGAAAGCCGCGGCCGAGAAGAAGGCCAAGGAAGAACAGGCCAAGAAGGACGCCGCCGAGAAGGCCGCTGCTGAACAGAAGGCGAAGGAAGAAGCCGCCAAGAAGGAAGCCGCCGAAAAGGCCGCTGCCGAGAAAGCGGCCGCCGAGAAGAAGGTCAAGGAAGAGGCTGCCAAGAAGGCAGCCGCCGAGAAGGCCGCGGCCGAAAAAGCCGCCGCCGAGAAAAAGGCCAAGGAAGAAGCCGCCAAGAAGGCTGCTGCCGACAAGGCGCTACGCGATGCGTTCCGCAACGACGCGCTCGGCGCCGCCGGTATTCCGGGTGGCACGGCGGATCGCAACCAGGCAGGCGGTGGCCGCGACGACGGCTACGGTGCCAAGGTGCGCGCTTGCGTGCAGCCCGGTGTCGCGTATCCGACCCCGCCGCGTGCCGGATCCTCCAATCCGACCGCCCAATACCGGGTACAGTTGAGTAATGATGGATCGGTAAAGGGCGTGACGCTCACGTCCTCATCGGGCAATACCGGATTCGACCGCGCGGTCGAGACCGGCATCCGCCGATGCAATCCGTTCCCCAAGCCTTCGACGGGCCGCTACGAGCCCATCATCGACGTTGTATACCGTATGTATGATTGACAGGAGATCGCCGACCATGACACCCGCATCCCGACGCACCCTGCCGGGGATCTTGCGATCGTATGGCCTCGCATTGGTGCTGCTTGTCGCCGCCATGCTGGCCTGGCATCCGGCCCACGCTCAATTGCGCGTGGACATTTCCGGCACCGGAGCCACTCAATACCCCGTAGCCATCGCCGACTTCGCCGGCGATGACACCCGTGGACGCGCACTGGCAGAAGTGATTCGCGCCGACCTGACCCGCACGGGCCAGTTCCGCCTGATCAACGCCGCCGGCGCCGGCCTGAATGTCGACTCGCAGATCGCCTACGACGACTGGCGTGGCCGTGGCGCTGACTTCATCGCCTATGGCACGATCACGCGCACGGCCGATGGCCGCTACGATGTCCGCTATCGCCTGGGCGATACGGTCAAGAAGGGCCAGCTCGACGGTGTCGCCTTCTCGGGCACCGAGCAAGAGCTGCGCCGCGTGGCGCACCAGATCGCCGACCGCATCTACGAAAAGATCACCGGCGTGCGTGGTGTGTTCTCGACCCGCATCGCGTATGTGCTCAAGCAAGGCAGCACCTACGAACTGCAGGTGGCAGACGCCGACGGCCAGAATCCTCAGGTCGCGCTGCGTTCGCGCGAACCCATCATTTCGCCGTCCTGGTCGCCTGATGGCAGCAAGCTCGCCTACGTGAGCTTCGAGTCGGGCAAGCCGGTGGTGTACTCGCATACGCTCGCCACCAGCGCGCGCGTGCCGGTCGCCAACTTCAAGGGCAACAACAGCGCGCCCGCGTGGTCGCCCGACGGCAGCCAGCTCGCCGTGGCCCTGACGCGTGACGGGCTGTCGCAAATTTACATCGTCAATGCCGGCGGCGGCTCGAATATGCGCCGTATTACACGTTCTCCCGGGATTGACACCGAGCCGAACTTTACGCCCGACGGCCGTTCCATTATCTTTACCAGTGACCGCAGTGGCGGGCCGCAAATCTATCAGACCGGCCTGGATGGTGGCGACGCACGCCGCCTCACATTTAACGGTGGTTACAACATTTCACCCCGAATTTCCCCCGATGGATCGACGCTGCTGTACGTTGCAAGACGAGACGGCGCGTTTCGGATCGCCTCGCTGAACCTGTCCTCCGGGACCGAAACCCTGCTGACCGATGGTCGTGACGATCAGTCGCCGAGTTTCGCCCCGAATGGAATGCAGGTCCTCTACGCCACCATCCAAAATGGACGTAGCGTTCTTGCCGGAGTCTCGAGCGATGGCCGCGTGCGGCAGACTCTGTCAGTCCTGAATGGGGAAATACGTGAACCAACGTGGGGCCCATTTACCCGATAACACGTGTGACTCTCTTTGCAAAGGAACTATCATGAAGTCGCGCATTGCCAAAAGCCTGACCATCGCTGCTCTTGCTGCCACGCTGGCCGCTTGCAGCTCCGTCCCTCTCGACGATAAAGCTGGTCAGGGCAGCGGCTCCGGCCAGGGCTCGTCGGCCTCCGGCCAGATCCTGGATCCCTTCAACCCCCAAAGCATCCTGGCGCAACAGCGCTCGGTGTACTTTGACTTCGACAGCTACACGGTGTCGGACCAATACCGCGGCCTGGTCGAAACCCACGCCCGTTACCTGGCTTCGCATCCGCAACAGCGCATCAAGATCGAAGGCAACACCGACGAGCGCGGTGGCGCGGAATACAACCTGGCCCTGGGCCAGCGTCGTGCCGATGCTGTCCGCCGCATGATGACGCTGCTCGGCGTAACCGACAACCAGATCGAAACGATCTCCTTCGGCAAGGAAAAGCCCAAGGCGAGCGGTACGTCTGAAGCTGATTTCGCGGAAAACCGCCGCGCTGATATCTCGTATCAGCGCTAAGTCCTCGCGACTTTAAGTGCCCCACCCTGCGTCGGGACGGTCAACCGGCCGTCCCGGCGTTTTGCTTTTCAAGACCTGGAATTTTTATGCGAGATCGAGTCCTGTCCCTGCGATCCCTGGTCCTGAGCGCAAGCCTTGCTTGTGCCGGCCTGGCGGCCCCCGCCCATGCCTTCGCCGACGATGAAGCCCGCCGGGCCATCCTCGAGCTGCGCCAACAAGTGCAGCAACAGAACGAACAAAATCAGCGCGCGCGCCTGCAACTGGCCGACCAGATCCAATCGCTGCAGCAGGAAATCGCGCAACTGCGCGACCAGCTCGAACTCGTTTCGCGCCAGCAGCCCAACTCGGGCGGCGCGCAGGGCCAGCAGCAACACGCCGGCAACCCGCCGGGCGTGAATGCCGCCGATCCGCAAGAACAGGCCGCCTATGACGGCGCGATCGACCTGTTCCGCAAAGCCCAATACAAGGATGCCGCCGAATCGCTCGCCGCGTTCGTCGCGCTCTACCCCAATAGCCCCCTGGCACCGACCGCGCAGTTCTACCTGGGTAGCAGCCGCTACGCCATGAAGGACTTCAAGGGTGCGATCGAGCAGCTCAACACCCTGATCCAGAACTCGCCCGACAATCCGCGCGCGCCCGACGCGCTGCTCGTGATCGCCGGCAGCCAGATCGAAATGAACAACCGCGCGGGCGCCAAGACCACGTTGCAACGCATTGTGCGCGACTACCCAACCGCGCCGGCCGCCAACACGGCCAAGAGCCGCCTGCAACTGCTGCAGTAATGCCAGTTCCGCCGGCGCGCGCCGACGAGCCGACGGCGGCCGACCAAACGGCCGCCGCCTATCGCGGCCTCGCCGGCCGGCGCCGGCTGCACGCCCTCGTGCTGCTGGGTATCGCGCTGGCTTGCCTGGCCGCCGACATCCTGTTGGGGCCCTCCGGCCTCACCCTATCCGATCTGCTCACCGCCCTGCTCTCGCCCGACGCGGCCGACGCCAGCACGCGCGTGATTCTCTGGGATATCCGTTTGCCGCAGGCCGCGATGGCCGCCCTCGTGGGCGCGGCGCTCGGTCTGGCCGGGGCGGAGATGCAGACCATTCTGAACAATCCGCTCGCCAGTCCGTACACGCTCGGTGTGTCGTCGGCTGCCGCGCTGGGCGCCTCACTCGCGATCGTGCTGCAGACCGGCGTGCCGGGGCTCCCCCTGGATTGGCTGGTACCGGTGAACGCCTTTGTCTTCGCGGCTCTGTGCGGGCTGCTGCTCGACGCCGTGGCGCGGCGTCGCGGCATCGGCACCGCGGCCATCGTGCTATTTGGCGTGGCGCTCGTCTTCAGCTTCAACGCCCTCACCTCACTGATCCAGTTTGTCGCCAGCGCCCAGGCCTTGCAGAACCTGGTGTTCTGGACGCTGGGCAGCATGACGCGGGCCAGTTGGGGCACCGTCGCCTTGATGGCGCTGGCACTCGCGGTGGCGCTGCCGCTCGCGGCCTCGCAGGCCTGGCGCCTGACGGCGCTGCGCCTCGGTGAAGAACGTGCGGCCAGCTTCGGCGTGGATGTGCGCCGCGTCCGGCTTGGCGCCATTGCTCGGGTAAGCGTGCTTTCCGGCCTGGCCGTGGCCTTTGTCGGCACGATCGGTTTCATCGGTCTGGTGGCGCCGCACATCGCACGCCGGCTGTTCGGCGAAGACCATCGCTACTTTCTGCCGGGCAGCGCGTTGACGGGCGCCTTGATCCTGTCCGCGGCGTCGGTCCTGTCGAAGAACCTGCTGGACGGCGTGATCGTGCCCGTGGGCATTCTGACCGCGCTCGTCGGCGTGCCCTTTTTCATGGCGGTGCTGCTGCGCCGGCAGGCTTACCTATGAACCAGACGCTGCGTCTGCGCGGGCTTACCGCCGGCTATGGCCGCGCGGACGTCATCGCGGGACTGGACGCGGGCCCTCTGGCACCCGGCTCGCTCACGGCCCTGCTCGGCCCCAATGGCAGCGGCAAATCCACGTTGCTCAAGGCCATGGCAGGCCTGATTCCGCCACGCGAGGGCGCGGTGCTGCTGGGAGAGCAGGACCTCAGCCGGCTGGATGCCGGCACGCGTTCGCAGCGATTGGTGTATTTGCCTCAGGGTCTGCCCGCCGACGTGCATCTGCGCGTCATCGAATCGGTGCTGGCCGCGGCTCGTGCTCATCCGCCGGCGGGCGGCCCGCCTGCGCTGAGCGCCATCACGGCGCTGCTGGAAAGGCTGGGCATCGCGCCTCTGGCCCTGCGCTTTCTGGATGAATTGTCGGGCGGGCAGAAGCAATTGGTCGGACTGGCGCAAGCCCTCATCCGCCGTCCGCGCGTGCTCTTGCTGGACGAACCTCTCTCGGCGCTCGATCCGAACTATCAGTTTCACGTGATGACCCTGCTGCGCCAGGAAACGCGCGACCACGGGCTCATCACGGTGGCCGCGCTGCATGACCTCAACGCCGCCCTGCAGCACGCGGACCATGCCTGGATGATCCGCGCCGGCGCACTGCATGCCAGCGGTACGCCCCTCGAGGTGATCACACCCGCGGGGCTGACCGATGTGTTTGGCATCGCGGCACGCGTGGAGCGCTGCTCGACGGGCCGGCCGCACGTGCTGGTCGATGGTCTCAGCGCCGGGCTGCACTGAGCTGGCGCATCGCGAGTCAGGCGCGTTGAGCGACGTCGGCTTGGGATGCGCCGGTCATGCGAGCGAGCTGCCCAGGCGTGAGGTTGAACACCGCGTTGGGATGACCCGCGGCCGCCCACAGGCTGTCGTAGCGGAACAGATCGGCATCGAGCAGCATCACGGGCTTGACCGCATGCCCGATCGGACACACGCCGCCGATGGCATACCCGGTGGCCTCGCGCACGAAGCGCGCATCCGCCTTGCCCAGCGCGCCCACGAGGGCGGCGACCTTGGTTTCGTCGACGCGGTTGATCCCGCTGGCCACGACGAGCACGGGCGCATTATCGGAAAGGCGCCGGAAGATGATCGATTTGGCGATCTGCGCCACTTCGCAACCCAGGCCGGCAGCCGCCTCGGCAGACGTCTTGCCGGTCTGGGGCAGCATCACCACCGGCCGGTCGTGGCCGAGCTCGTTCAACAGGCGCGCCACGCGGCGGGCCGACTCGGGCAGGGCTTCCAGATCGGGCACATCCATTGCAATCGTCTCCTCGGGACCTGATAACTGCGGAAAGTGTATCGCGGCGCTAGAATCCCAGGCTTGCTGGCAAGACCGACCCATGCGTTCCGAACCTCAACTCGACCTCCAGACCGTCTCGCTCGACGGCTATCTGCTCACCTATACCGAATCCGTGGGCCCCGCCCCGGGCGCGCCCATGGTGTTGATCCACGGATCCTTGTGCGATTGCCGCTACTGGAAGCCTCAGCTCGCACCGCTCGGACGGCAGTTCCGCGTACTGGCGCCATCGCTGCGGCACTACTGGCCCGAACAATGGGATGGCCAGGGCGAGGACTTCTCGATCGCGCAACACACGGCCGATGTGATTGCCCTCATTGAATCGGTGGCCGGTGAGCCCGCGCACCTGGTGGGGCATTCGCGCGGCGGCCGCATCGCCATCGATGTGGCGCTCGCGCGGCCCGACCTCGTGCGCAGCCTGATCCTGGCCGACCCGGGATTGTCGTTGCCGGGCGAAGACGACCGCGGAGACTTTCGTCAGCGCGCGCTCCAGCACATTCGCGAGGGCGACACGGACGCCGGCCTGGCGCTCTTCATCGATACCGTGACAGGGCCGGACACGTGGCGCCGCATGGTGCCGTGGTTCAAGGAGATGGTGCGCGACAATGCCGCCACCCTGCTGGGCCAGGCGGTGGAGCCCCCCGCGCCGCTGGACCTCGACGCCCTGGCGGCGCTCGGCCTGCCCACGCTGCTGATCGGCGGCGCACTGAGCCCGCCGCCTTATCCCGCCTTCATCGAACGGCTGCAGGCCTTGATGCCGCAGGCGCAGCGCGTGGCCATCACCGGGTCATCGCATGGCATGAACCTCGGTAACCCCCGCGCCTTCAACCAGGCGATCCTGGACTTCCTGGGCGCCTGAGGCGCGTAAGCGTCAGTGGGCAGCGCCCCCGCGGCGCTGGCGCGCACGGCGCGCCATCATGTTGAGCCCCTCCACCAGCGCCGAGAATGCCATCGCGGCATAGATGTAGCCCTTGGGCACATGCGCGCCGCAGCCTTCGGCGACCAGCACCATGCCGATCATCAGCAGGAACGCGAGCGCGAGCATCACGATGGTGGGATTGCGCTCGATGAACTGCGCGAGCGGATCGGCGGCCACCAGCATGACGGTTACCGCCACGACCACGGCGATCACCATGATCGGAATGTGCGGCGTCATGCCCACCGCCGTGATGATGCTGTCGACCGAAAACACCAGATCCAGCAGCAGGATCTGCCCGATCGCGGCGCCGAAGCCGATGGTCTGGCGCGAGCTGTCGTAGACGTCACCGCTGGGCGTCGGATCAACGTGATGATGGATCTCGCGCGTGGCCTTCCAGACCAGGAACAGCCCGCCCGCGATCAGGATGATGTCGCGCCACGAAAAGCCCTGGCCGAACAGCTCGAACACCGGCGTATTGAGCCGCACGATGAACGCCACCGTGCCCAGGAGCGCCAGACGCAGGATCAGTGCCGCGCCAATGCCGATGCGGCGTCCGCGGCTGCGCTGTTCGGGCGGAAGCTTGTTGGTGAGGATGGAAATGAAGATCAGGTTGTCGATGCCGAGCACGACTTCCATGGCGATCAGTGTGGCCAGAGCGGCCCAGGCGGCAGGAGATTGAGCGAGCGAAAGCAGGTAATCCATCATCAGGAAAACTCCGTGGGTCCGTACGATGCCCGCAAGGGCGGTCTGCGCTGTCGGCCTATGATAGCCGCGCCGCATGACTACGGTTATGCTCGAATCAACCTGAAACGAAGTGTCCGCGCAGGGCGCGGATCTGCTGGAGCGCTCGATGGAATCCGTGTGGCAGGAAATCTGGTTTACCGTGCGCGGCGAGTTTGCCGACATCCCCGATGTGGGCGAGGCGACACGCGTGATTCTGCGCCTGCTGGTCGCCACCATTCTGGGTGGGCTGATCGGTTATGAACGAGAACGCAGCGGCAAGCCGGCCGGCCTGCGGACCCATATGCTGGTGGCCCTGGGCGCGGCGCTGTTCGTGCTCGTGCCCGTGCAAAACGGCATGGAGGTCGCCGACCTGAGCCGCGTGTTGCAGGGCGTGATCGCCGGCATCGGTTTCCTGGGCGCGGGCGCCATCATCAAGCTCTCGGGCGAACGCGAGATTCACGGCTTGACCACCTCCGCCAGCATCTGGCTCACGGCCGCGGTGGGCGTGGCGGCGGGCATGGGCCGCGAGGCCACCGCCGTCGTGAGCACGCTCATCGCGCTTTTCGTGCTGGCGGTGATCCATCGCTGGGAAAAGCACATCGCCTCCAGCAGCGAGAAGCGCGTCATCGCCGAAGCGGGACCGCCCCCGCGCTGATCAGGGCGCGACCGACGCCGTCTGCTTCAGGCGCCGCAAGACGAACGTCGAACGGCTGTGCCGCACGCCGGGCAGCTTGTAGAGCCGCTTGCGCAGGAATTGTTCGTAGCCCTCGGTGCCGGCCACCGCGACCTTGATCAGGTAGTCGTAGTCGCCGGTGACCAAGAAGGCCTCCACCACTTCGGGCAGCTCGGCGATCTGCGCACCGAAACGCTCCAGCGTGTCGTCGTCATGATGCTCGAGCGTCACTTCGATCATCACCGTATCGGGCAAACCCAACGCCTTTTGATTGAGCAGGGCCGTGTAGCCCTCGATCACGCCCGCCTCTTCCAATGCACGCACGCGGTTCCAGCAAGGCGTGGGTGACAGGCCGACCTGCTCCGCCAGCTTGATGTTGGTAAGCCGGCCGTCGGCGTGCAGCGCGCGGAGAATCTTGCGATCGGTATCGTCCAGACGAGCGCCCATGAATCATCCAAAAATTATCTTTTTCTGATTGGCGAATATACAGCGAAATCTTCTTCTCTCGATGGCTTTAGCGAGAGGAATCAGAAGCACATTTCGAGACCAGCCCAGTAGACTGTCTTCATGCGGTCCACACCCGGCCCGCACTGCCCGGCGCCCCTCGCAACACCCCCGCGAGCCCGTTGCGCCGGCGTTCCGGCATCTGACGCGCGTGATCCGCGCGGGCTGTTTCATGTCTCACGCTGCATCCCCTCTTTCTTCCTCGCCCGGCCACCGCGCTGGCGCCCCCCTCATCACCCTGCTGATGCTCGTCACCGCTCCGGCCTTGTTCGCCTCGAACATGGTGGCCGCGCGCTGGGCGCACGAGATCGGCCTGCCACCCGTGTTTCTGGCCTGCGGACGATGGCTGACCGCCTTGGTGCTGTTGATACCGTTCGTGTGGCCCGCGCTGCGCCGGCACGGCCACCTTTTGCGCGAGGCCTGGCCGTCGCTGCTCCCTCTGGCGCTGCTGGGCATGGGCGTGGCGGTCGCGCCGCAGTACATCGGCGCGCAGTCGACCAGCGCCACCAACATTGCCCTGATCTTTTCGTGCAGCCCGCTGCTGGTCGTCTTGCTTGAAACGCTGCTGTGGCGCCAGCCCCTGGCCCCGGCGCGCGCCGCCGGCCTGCTCCTGGCGCTGGGCGGCGTGCTCGCCGTATTGACCCGCGGCGACGCCGCCGTGTTGCAGTCACTCGCGTTCGGTGCCGGAGACCTCTGGGTGCTGTTCGCCGCCACCGGGTGGGCCGGCTATACCGTGTTGCTCAAGCGGGCCCGCGTGCCCGCCATGCCCGACAGCCTGCGGCTCGCCGCCATGATGGCGGGTGGTGTCGTGGCGCTCGCGCCGTTCGCGCTGGTGGAAGCGCTGGCGAGCACGGGCGCGGCGGTGCCTTTCGGTGATCCGCGCCTGTACGGCACGCTGCTCTTCCTGGCCTTGGTGCCGAGTCTGGGCGCTTACGTGGTGTACGGCAAACTGGTGCGCCGCACCGGTCCGGCCACGGCCGGTCTGTCGATGTTTCTGGTGCCGGCCTATGCGGCCGTGCTGGCGTGGCCGTTTCTGGGTGAGCAGCTCCAGGCCTATCACGCGCTGGGCTTCGGTTTGATCCTGGCCGGCGTGAAACTGGCCGCGGGGCGCAAGCGCCCACGCGGCCAGATCGAGGCAGCCGCGGCTGCCTGAAACGCGCTCGCTCAGCCCTTCGTGCCGCGTGCCGCCATCACCTGTTCGGCGACCTGGCGCGGCGCCTCGGCGTAGTGCTTGAACTCCATCGAGTACGTGGCACGGCCCTGAGTCAGTGACCGCAGCGAGGTGGAGTAGCCGAACATCTCGGCCAGCGGCACCTCGGCGCGCACGAGCTTGCCGCCGCCGCCCGCGATGTCGTCCATGCCCTGCACGATGCCCCGGCGCGATGACAGGTCGCCCATGACGTTGCCGGTGAAGTCTTCGGGTGTTTCGACCTCGACCTGCATCATGGGCTCGAGCAGCACCGGGTTGGCGCGGCGCATGCCTTCCTTGAATGCCATCGAGCCCGCCATGCGGAAGGCGTTTTCGTTGGAATCGACGTCGTGGTACGAGCCGAAGGTAAGCGTGGCCTTCACGTCGACGACGGGGTAGCCCGCCAGCACGCCGGAATTGAGCGTTTCCTGGATGCCCTTGTCGACGGCCGGGATGAACTCGCGCGGCACCACGCCGCCCTTGATCGAGTCGACGAACTGATAGCCGCCGCCCGCCTCATTGGGCTCGAGCGTCAGTACAACGTGGCCGTACTGGCCGCGGCCGCCCGATTGCTTGACGAACTTGCCTTCGACGTCGTCGACCTTCTTGCGGATGGTCTCGCGGTAGGCCACCTGCGGCTTGCCGACGGTGGCTTCGACGCCGAACTCGCGCTTCATGCGATCGACCAGGATCTCGAGGTGCAACTCGCCCATGCCCGAGATGATGGTCTGACCGGACTCTTCGTCGGTGCGGACACGGAACGACGGATCCTCTTGCGCCAGGCGATTGAGCGCGGTGCTCATCTTCTCCTGGTCGACCTTGGTCTTGGGCTCGACGGCCTGCGAGATCACCGGCTCGGGGAAGGTCATGCGTTCGAGAATGATGATCTTCTGCGGATCGGAGAGCGTGTCGCCGGTCGTGACGTCCTTCAGACCCACCGCCGCGGCGATATCGCCCGCATAGACCTCGCTGATCTCGCGCCGCTCGTTGGCGTGCATCTGCAGGATGCGGCCCAGGCGCTCTTTCTTGCCCTTGAGCGGATTGAGCACGGAGTCGCCCGACTTCACCACGCCTGAGTAAACGCGGAAGAACACCAGCTGACCCACGAACGGGTCGGTCATGATCTTGAAGGCGAGCGCCGAGAACGGCTCGTTGTCGGCCGGATGGCGCTCGAGCTCCTTGTCGTGGTCGTCGTGGCCCTTGATGGCCGGCACGTCGACCGGCGAAGGCAGGAAATCGATCACGGCATCGAGCATGGCCTGCACGCCTTTGTTCTTGAAGGCGCTGCCGCACAGCATGGGCACGATCTCGTTGGCGACCGTGCGCGCACGCAGGCCGGCCTTGATCTCGTCTTCGCTAAGCGCCTCGCCGGACAGGTATTTTTCGAGCAGCGTCTCGTTGGCCTCCGCGGCCTTCTCGACCATTTTCTCGCGCCATTGCTCGGCCTGCGGCAGCAGCTCGACGGGGATGTCGCGATACTCGAAGCGCGTGCCCTGGCTCGCCTCGTCCCAGATGATGGCTTTCATCTTGATGAGGTCGATCACGCCTTCGAAATGGTCTTCGGCGCCCACGGGCAATTGCACCGGCACGGCGTCGCCCTTGAGGCGCTCGACGATCTGGCGCTGCACCCGCAGGAAGTCGGCCCCGACGCGATCCATCTTGTTGACGAACGCGATACGCGGCACGCCGTACTTGTTGGCCTGGCGCCAGACGGTTTCGGATTGGGGCTGCACGCCGCCGACCGAGTCGTAGACCATGACGGCGCCATCGAGCACGCGCATCGAGCGCTCGACTTCGATCGTGAAGTCGACGTGACCCGGGGTGTCGATGATGTTGATGCGGTGCTCGGGATAGTTGCCCGCCATGCCGCGCCAGAACGCCGTGGTGGCGGCCGACGTGATGGTGATGCCGCGCTCCTGCTCCTGCTCCATCCAGTCCATCGTGGCCGCGCCTTCGTGCACCTCACCCAGCTTATGGGTGATGCCGGTGTAGAAAAGGATGCGCTCGGTGGTGGTCGTCTTGCCCGCGTCGATGTGGGCACTGATACCGATGTTGCGATAGAGCTCGATGGGCGTCCTGCGAGTCATGGTGGCCTCTGGGTTGTCGTGGCATTGAGGGAGGTTGCGCCGGCTTCTGGCCGTCGCACCCGCCGTTGCGCCTGCTGATCAAGCATAGTACGGAGCCCTGACGGGCGCCATAAAACCTTGGTTTAGACGGTGGTCTTGCAGCGCAGGCTGTGAAGATGGGGATGGCCACGAAAAAACAAACCCCCGCGGCGCGTGAGCGCGGCGGGGGCTGCAAGGCGACCTGCGCACGGATGCCCGTGCGCGGCTCCGGCTGGGCCGGGACTTACTTCTTGTCTTCCTTGACGCGGTAGACCAGCACGGCGGTCGTGGCCAGCGACAGCACCTTGGCCGTGACGCTGCCCAGCAGCAGGCGCGAGAGGCCGCTGCGGCCGTGGCTGCCGATGAAGACCAGATCGCAGCCGGCTTCGGAGGCGGCCTGGACGATGCCATCGGCGACGTTGAAATTGGAGACAGCACGCGATTCGCAGGTCACGCCGGCAGTCGCGGCACGATCGACGATCTGCTTGAGATACTTGTCGGCCTGCTCGGACGAGGCCTTTTCGTAGTCTTCGTCGGTGATGGCATAGGCGGCGGCCATGCCGTCGAAGCCGATCGTGGCGGCGAAGGGTTGCGTGACGTACAGCGCGACCACCTCGGCGCCCACCGAGCGCGCGAACGTGATGCCTGCGTTGGCGGCCTGCGCGGAGAGCGGGGAACCGTCGGTCGGAATCAGGATCTTCTTGAACATGATGCTGCCAGCTCCTGTCTGGTTGGAAGTGACATGCTACCGGAAAAAGCGGGCCCGGCAAGCTGTACCAAGGTAGGGGAGTTGATGGGTATCAACCCTGCTGTTGAGCGGCGACGAACAGATTCGTGCAGCGCGTGCCGGTACGGCAATAGGCCAGCACGGGGCCGGGCAGCGTCTTGAGCAGCTCCGCGAAGCGGGCGACGTCGGCGGCGGTCATGGCGCTGCCGATCACGGGCTGATACTCGATCTGCAGACCCGCGGCCTGTGCGGCACGCGTGACGTCGGCGGCGGTGGGCTGATCGGGGCCACCCTCGAAATCGGGGCGATTGATGATGACGCTCTTGTAGCCCGCCGCGGCCACATCGGCCATATCGTCGGGACCGAGCTGCGGCGCGACGGCGAAGTTTTCGGTGAGAGGTCGGATGGGAGCGGACATGGCTTTTCCTTCGAGCGGGCGCCGGAGTGGCGCGCAACCCTCGAAGTATATTCAGTTCGTGCCGCGCCCCGACACCCCCGTGCCGCCGTCGCCGCGCATCAACTCGGCCAACATCTCGAACGACTTGGGATTTTCGATCATCGGCACCGAGAAACGCAGCATGGTCGAGGGCGCCTGACTCGGCGAAAACAGCGTGCCGGGTGCGAGCAGCATGCCGCGATCGGCGGCGGCGCGCGCGACCGCCTCGGAGTCGCGGCCACAATCCGCCCACACGAACATGCCGGCCTGCGCCTCGAACGGTACGGTCATGCCGAGGTCGGCCAGCGCCCGGCTGCACCGCCGTCGGGCGTCGTCCACCCGCGCCCGCACCCGTTCCACATGGCGCCGATACTGGCCTTCGACCAGCACACGATGCACCACCCGCTCGCCGAGCTCGGGCGAGGTCAGGCCGGCCAGCATCTTGAGATGTGTGAGCTGCTCGAGGATATCGGCATGCGCGGCCACATAGCCCACGCGCAGACTGGCCGCCAGCGTCTTGGAGAATCCGCCCACCAGGATCACGCGGCGCAGGCGATCCAGCGCCGCGAGCTTCATGGCGCCGCCGGGATGCAGCTCCGCATAGGTGTCGTCTTCGACAACCATGAAATCGTGCCGCTCGGCCAGCCGGAGAATGTCGTAGGCGGCGCCGGCCGACAGCGTGTGGCCGGTGGGATTGTGGACGGCGGCATTGATGATGAACAGACGTGGCTTGTGCTCGGCCGCCATGCGGTCGAGCAGCGCCAGGTCGGGCCCATCGGGGCCGCGCGGCACCCCGATGACGCGCGCGCCGAAGGCCGACAGCCGGCCGAAGATCACGAACCAGGCCGGGTCTTCGACCAGGACGGTGTCGCCGGGGCGCACGAGGTGGCGCGCGATCAAATCCAGGCCGTGCGTGACGCCGTTGACGGTCAGGAGATTGTGTTCGGGATGCGCCGGCACGCCCTCGCCCTGCAGCATTGCAGCCAGTTGCTGGCGCAGCGGCGCATAGCCCTGCGGCCGCCCATACGACAGCAGATTGCCGCGGGCCGATCGTCCCACCGCACGGATGGCGCCCGCCACGAGCTCGGGATCGAGCCACTCGGAGGGCAGCAGGCCCGCACCACCCGGCGCACCCGGCGCGCTGTCGCGGAACATGTTGCGCAACAGCCAGATGACATCGACGCGGGCCGGCGGCGACATATCGGCGGCGGCGGGCGCGGGCGCGGCCGCCAGCTGGCCGCCGCGGGCCCGCACGAAGAAGCCCGCGCCGCGGCGGGACTGCACCAGGCCACGCGCGACCAGCCTGTCATAGGCCTCGACGACGGTGAAGCGGCTGACCTGGGCCTGCTCGGCCATGCGGCGAATCGATGGCAGACGAGTGCCGGGCCGCAAGCCCTGCTCATCGATGCGACGAGCCAGATCATCGGCCAATTGGGCAACGAGGGTCTGGTCGGCTTCGCGTACGGGCTGCCAGGTTTCGGGCGACAGGGTTTCGGAGGGGCTGAGCATGACAACTGTATTGGTAAACGGACCGGGCCAGTCTTCAACTGAACCGATAAAGTGTATCGGTACTGTACCGCCAACTGTGCGTAGAGTGACAGGCAGCGTCGAGGCTGGCAAGGGCCGGCCGATTTTCTCCGGTACTTTCATGCGATCCGCTACTTACGCCACGTCCACGCTTTCCCCTGCCGACCCGCCTCGCTGGGAAGGCTATGCCTACGGGCTCCTGGGAGTGCTCGTCTTCTCGCTCACCTTGCCCATGACCCGTCTGGCCGTCATGGAGATGTCGCCGCTGCTCGTGGGCCTGGGCCGGGCCTTGGCCGCCGCGCTGCCCGCCGTGTTGCTGCTGGTGCTCACGCGCAGTCGCGCCCCACGGGGCGCGGAATGGTCCGGCGTGTTGCTCGCCGCGGCGGGTATCGTGGTCGGCTGGCCGCTGGCGTCGACGCTGGCCATGACCAGCGTGTCGTCGTCGCATGGCGCCGTGTTCAACGGCCTGCTGCCACTCTCGACCGCGGTCTTCGCCGCCTGGCGCAGCGGCGAACGGCCGTCGCGTGGCTTCTGGCTGTGGGCCCTGTTGGGCGCGGTGCTGGTCGTGGTCTATGCCCTGCGCCAGGGCGGCGGCGCCTTCCAGCTGGGCGACGGCTGGCTGTTGCTGGCCGTGATACTGGGCGGCATGGGCTACGCGGAGGGCGCGCGCGCCGCGCGCACGCTGGGCGGCTGGCGCACCATCTGCTGGGCCCTCGCCGTGAGCGCGCCGTTGTTGGCCGGACCGGTCTTCTGGATGGCCGCTCGCACTCCCCTGCCCGGCACGGACACCCTGGGCGCCTTCGCCTACCTGGCGCTGGGCTCGATGTTCCTGGGGTTCTTCGCCTGGTATCGCGGGCTGGCCATCGGCGGTATCGCCCGCGTCGGCCAAGTGCAATTGCTGCAGCCGTTCCTGACCGTGCTCGCGGCCGCCCTGTTCTTCGACGAGGCGGTACCGGCCGAAACCTTCGTCTTCGCCATTGCGGTCATTGCGGTGATCGCGGGCGGACGCCGGGCGCTCGTGGCACGGCGCTGAGGTGATCATGTTCGATTCGATCCCGATGCTGTCCTTGCCCCTGCTGGGCCCTCTCGCCGCCTTCGCGCTGGTGGCCTCGATCACGCCCGGCCCCAACAATGTCATGCTGGCCTCGTCCGGCCTGACCTTCGGCTTTCGCCGCAGCATCCCGCACATGCTGGGCGTATCGCTGGGGTTCGTGCTGCTGATGGTGGTGGTGGGGCTGGGCCTGGGCGCGCTTTTCACCCGGGCGCCGTGGCTCTATACCGCGCTCAAATATGGCGGCGCGCTGTACCTGCTCTACCTGGCCTGGCGCATCGCGCGATCCGGTCCGATGGAAGACGGCGCCCAGCGCGGCAAGCCGTTCACGTTCATGCAGGCGGCGCTGTTTCAGTGGATCAATCCCAAGGCCTGGGTCATGGCGATCGGGGTGATCGCGACCTACACGCCGCAGCAGGGCTTTTTCACGAACCTGATGATTGCGGCCGTGGTGTGCGGCATCGTCAACCTGCCGAGCATCGGGGTGTGGGTGGTGTTCGGCGTGGCACTGCGCCGCCTGTTGCATCGGCCCGGTGCCGTGCGGGCGTTCAATTGGGCGATGGCGCTGCTGCTGGTCGCGTCGCTCTATCCGGTGGCGCACGAGCTGCTCGGCGCCTGATCGCGAGGCGGCATCCTTTCGGAACCTGCCCGCGCGGGACGCCGCGGCCGGCACACCCTAGTGAATCCGGCCCCATAAAACTGACGTTCGACCGGCCGGGTGCCTGGGTTAGCCTTAGGGAACCTGAAACGTTTCGCGCCGGTCTGACGCAGCATGGCATTTTTGAACCGAACCACCCGTCGCCTCGCTGGCGCCGGCCTGATGATCGCCGCGGGCGTCGTAGGATGCTCCGAACTCGACGCCTGGCAGCGCAGTGCGATCTTCGCTCCCGAGCATGACCAGCAGCGCTGGTGGCGCGAGCCGCCCAGCGGCACCGAGGTCTTCGACCTGCCCGTGGCCGACGGCGAAGCCATCCGCGCCTGGTATTGGCAGAGTCCGCTGCCCGACGCGCCCACCGTGCTGTATCTGCACGGCGCCCGCTGGAATCTGAACGGCAGCGCCTTCCGCATGGAAGGCTGGACCCGAATGGGATATTCGGTACTGGCCATCGACTATCGTGGCTTCGGCGACTCGAGCCCCCGCCTGCCTTCCGAAGAGTCGGCGTTCCAGGATTCGGCCGTGGCCCTGCGCGAGCTGGCGCGGCGCCAGCCCGATCCCGCGCGGCGCTTCGTCTACGGTCACAGCCTGGGCGGCGCCATCGCCATCGATCTCGCCCACCGCCCCGACCTGCCCGACTTCGCGGGTCTTATCGTGGAGTCGAGCTTCACCAGCGTGGCCGCCATGATGGCCACCATGAAATACGGCAGCATTCCGGGCGCGAGCCTGTTGGTCACGCAGCCATTCGATTCGTTGGGCAAGCTGGCCACCCTGACCACGCCGCTGCTGCTGGTGCATGGCACCGCGGACCGCGTCGTACCCCACACGATGAGCGACGAGCTCTATGCCGCCGCCGTCATGGTCGAACCGGGCCTGCGCCGGCTGGTGAAGATCGAAGGCGTATCGCACTCGGGCGCCGTGCGCAGTGGCGCCCAGTACGAGAATGCGGTGCGGGGATTTGTGGAGGACGCCAGCCGGGCATGGCGCTCGGCTCCCGCTGCCAGCGCGGCGGGCAAGGGTTGAACGCGCTCAGGCCGGTTGTTCAGGCCTGCTGCAACGCCGGGGCGCGGCCCCACCACCGCGCGCGCAGCTTGTCGTAAGCGAGGTTGTAGAAGAAGGCATAGGGCAGATAGAACATCAGGAAGCCCAGATCGAGCATGAAGGCGGCCCACCAGCCGATGGCAAGCCACCACGCGGCCAGTGGCACGACGATCAGCACGAGCCCCACCTCGAAGCCGCATGCGTGCAGCACTCGCACGGCGAGCGTGCGCGCGAGACGGAAACGGCGCTCGAGCCGCTCGAAACCCGCGTTGTAGACCATGTTCCAGAAGAGCGCGATCAAGGCGATCACCGCGGTGAGCACGCCCATGTCGAAAACCGGCTTGTCCATGGCCCAGGCCGCGACGGGCGCGCTCAGGCCGATGGCGATCACCTCGAAGAAAAACGCGTGCAGGAAGCGCTCTTTGAGGGATTTGCGGGGGGGCTGGCTGACAGGAGAGGGAGCGGGATCGGAGGGGTGAATCATGTACGGCTGACGAGGTGCCGGAATCTTCCGGCGGGCGCGACAGCCGCAACGGTAACCGATTCCGCCACCGGCCGCAGCGCACCCATCCGGGAGTAGCGCTGCACCGAGATCCCGTTGGCCGCCATCCAGACGCCCAGCGCGGCATCACCCAGCACCTGGAACTCGGCCGCACGCTGCGCCGCATGCGCCGTTGACCGCAGGCCCGGCAGCGCGGGATGACACATCAGCAGGTCACCGTCGGCCGCATTGAAGAGCCATTGATGCACGAGCGCCGCATAACCGCGCGCCCCGGCATCAAAGCCATACACACCGAGAAAATGCTGGTTAATGCGCCACCCTTCGGCCTGCGCGGCGGCGCGCAGGTCGCGAGCGCCCAGCTGAGCGATGAAGCGCGCCTTCAGGCCCGCGCCGAGCGGCAGTCCGGCGAGCAGACCGGGCGCGGTGTTGCGCAGCCACGGCCGGTGCGCCCCGTAGCGTTGACGCAGTTGCCGCAGCAGCGGTTGCAGCACGCCCCGCAGTTGATGCACATGTTGATGGCCGTCGACATGGTCCGGCGCGCGGCCGAAACGATCTTCGAAGGCGTCGAGCTGGCGGGCGATCTGCCCTTCGATCCAACGCGCGTCGAGGCGGCCGCGCCAGGCATCCATGATCAACGCGGGCAAGGCCGGCATGACGTCGCCATTGAGCGACTCGGTCAGGTTCAGATGCAGGCCGACGTCGGCGTCGCGGTGCGCGAGCGCGCCCGCGCTGGCGGCAAACGAGCGGCCCTGCGTCAGGCAGCTGACGGCACTCAGGCGGCCCTGATCGATCAGCGCGAACAAAGCGTCATCGATCGCGGCATCCATGCCAAAATCATCGCCGCATACGGCGATCCGCCGTCCGTAGCATTCCGTGTCCGACTGGATATCCATCACATCACCATGCGTGTCTTGCTGCGCCAGATTGGCTGGTTCGTGTTCGTGGGCTGTGCCGCCGCCGCCACCCACTGGCTCATCGCCGTGGCCTGCGTCGAAGGTGCGGGCGCGCCGCCCCTGCTCGCCAACTTCGTGGGCTGGCTGATCGCCTTCGTGGTGTCGTTCACTGGACATTACCGTCTTACTTTCCGCCACCTGGCCCGTGACTGGACCATAGCAGCGCGTCGTTTCTTCTTGATTTCAGCCACCGGGTTCGTCGTCAACGAACTGTCATATGCATGGCTGCTGCATGTCACACCGTTGCGCTACGACCTGCTCCTGGCGCTCATCCTGATCGTGCTGGCCTTCCTCACTTTCGTGGCGAGCCGTCTGTGGGCGTTTGCCCACACACCGCCGCGCTGAACGCCGGCCCCGTCTCCACCCGCCACACCTGACGCCGCTCTTGCGCCGCCGCGGGCGACAGGCCGCGCAATACCGCGTAAGCGGTCTGGTCGGTGTCACGCCCCCAGATCCAGAACCGCTGCCCTGCTGGCGCCGCGCACAGACGGCGTGTGAGTTCCGAGGCGTCGATCAGTGTGCGCCCCCCGGCCTCCGGCTCGAAGCGCGCGGCGTCGTACAGCTCTTTGCGCCAGTTGTCGCGCCGCACGATCTCCGGGCTGTTCCAGTCCTCCACGACCCAGGGCGGCTGCACGGCGCCGGTATAGAAACCCAGATCGAACGGAAAACTGTGCAGAACCACGTGCGTGTCGCCAGGCGTGAACTCGGCACGGACCTCGCGCGCCATATCGGCCAGGCTGTCACGTGGGTTCGATGCCGCCACGCCCACCGCAATCACGCAGATCGCGGCGGCGCCCAGCGCCGACGCGAGGATGAGACGGCGCACCCGCGGCACGGCCTGGCCGCCGGCGGCCTCGATCACTTCGGTCAGCAGCAGCGCGAGCGGCGCCAGCGCCGGCAGCACGTAGCCCACCAGCTTCGACTGAGGGATCGAGAAGAACACCAGCACGACGGCCGTCCAGACGAGATATAGCGCACGCAGCCGCGCCCCGTCCGTCTCGCGCCAGAACGCCCGGCGCAACATGCCGCCCGCCCAAAGCGACCAGGGCAGGGCCAGACCCGCGAGCACCGGCAGGTAAAACCACATCGGCTGCACGTTGTTGAAGCCCGCTGCCGCAAAGCGCTCGAACTGCTGGTAAATGAAGAAGTAGTGGAAGAAATCCGGATAGCGCAGTTGCATGGCGAGGAACCACGGCAACGCCACCGCCGCGAACACCAGCACCGCCGGCCACCAAAGCAGCGCACGCAGCCCCCGCACGTCGCGGCGCAGCAGCAGCCACAAGGCCAGGATTGCGCCCGGCAACACCACGCCGATCAGGCCCTTGGCCAATACGGCCAGCGCGGCGAGCGCGGCCGCCGCCAGCGCCGCCGCCCGGGCATCGGCGCCTTGCGTTGTGAGCAGAACCGCATGAGCACCGGCCAACACGGTCAGTCCGATGAGGCTCGCCACCAGCATGTCGAGGTTGGCGAATTGGGCGCCGCCGTAGAAGAGCGGCAAGCTAACCAACACGAGCACGGCCATCGCGGCAGCGCGCGCGCCCCGATAGTTGCGCACGAAACCATACACGCCCGCGCTCATCGCCCACGCACTCAAGAGCGAGGGCAAGCGCGCCGCCCACTCATGCAGGCCGAACAGGGCCAGGCTGCCCTGTGTGAGCCAATAGAAGAGCGGCGGCTTGTGGAAATACGGCATCCCATCGAGGCGCGGCACCAGCCACGAATGGCTGCGCAGCATTTCCCAGGCCACGCCCACGTAGCGCCCCTCGTCGGGCAAAGTGAGAAGACGCGCGCCGCTGAGCAAGACCAGCCAGAGCCAGGCCAGCCCGAGGACGGCCCAGCCCGGAAGCTCGCGCGGCCGGGCTCGCGCGGGGTGCAACGCCAGCGTGCTCATCGCGCCGACATCCGGCTGGCGCGCTTGGCGCGGCCGCGGCGCTGCCGCGTCACGTACAAGGGGCGTCCCTTCACTTCGTCGAAGATGCGCGACACGTACTCGCCCACCACGCCCAGCGAAATCAGGTTGATGCCAGCGAAGAAGAACAACGCGGTGACGATGGTGGTCCAGCCGGAGACGGCGTTGCCGCTGTGCACATAGTCCAGCACCAGCCAGGCGGCGTAGGCGATGGCCACAGCCGCGAATGCCAGGCCGACCAGGCTCACCGCGCGCAGCGGCCAGGTGGTGAATGCCGTGAGTCCGTCTAACGCGAGCCCAATCAAGCGCAGCGGCCGGTAATGACTCTGGCCATGCGCGCGCGGCGCGGGCGTGTAGGGCAAGGCCTCGGATTGAAAGCCGACCCAGGCGTACAGGCCTTTCATGAAGCGGGTGCGCTCGGGCAAGGCCACCAGCGCCTCGACCACCCGGCGATCCATCAAGCGGAAGTCACCCGCGCCCGCCGGCACGTCGGGATGCCGCGCACCGCTGAGCATCCGGTAAAACAGCCGGGTTCCGGCCCTTTTGAACCAGCTTTCATCTTCGCGGCTCGTCCGCACGGCGTAGACCATATCGGCGCCCGCACGCCAGCGCCGCACCATGTCGTCCACCAGCGCGACGGGATGCTGCATGTCGGCGTCGAGGCAGATCACGGCATCGCCATCCGCCGCCTCCAGGCCGGCGCTCAGCGCGGCCTCCTTGCCGAAGTTGCGCGACAACTGCAGATAACGGTAGCCGTCCGCCTGCGTCCATTCCTGCATGAGCTGCTGCGTGGCGTCGGTGCTGCCGTCGTCGACCACGATCACTTCCCACTCCTGGCACAGGCCGTCGAGGCGCGTGCGCAAAGCGGGCAGCAATACGCGCAGGTTGCGCGACTCGTTCAGGCAGGGCACCACCACGCTGAGCCGCGCCTTCACGCGCGGCCCGGAGGGATGCGCGCCCTCGATGGCGGCGATACGTGGCGCGCGGGCCAGGGAAATGGGGGAAGGAATATGGGGATCGTGCTGCATGATGGGCATGCCTGGGGAAGAACTGTGGCGAAGTATGAGAGGGCCCGCGTTGAATTTTCATCAAACCGCGCGCGCCTCCTGAAACTTCGCCGGCCCCGGCCGTTACCTGACAGCCCGCTAAAATTCGGCGCTTTCCTGGAGCCCTGCTATCTATGTTCGCGCCCTACCGGATCCGTGCCATGCTGGCCGGCGATATTCACGCCGTGTTGGAGATACAGGCTGCCGTCTACCCCGCCGACCTGCTCGAGGAGGCGGCCTTCTTTGCCAACCGCCTGGCGCTCGCGCCCCAGACCTGCCGCGTGGCGGAGCGCGACGGTGCGCTGGTCGGCTATCTGATCGCCTATCCCTGGGATACCGGTCTGCCGGCCACGCTGAACCAGACGCTTGCCGCGCTCCCGTCGCCTGCGACCACCTGGTTCGTGCACGACTGCGCGGTGGCGCCGCAAGCGCAGGGCCTGGGGGTGGCGGCCGCGCTGCTGGAAGACAGCGCCACGGGCGCGCGCGAGGCGGGGTTGCGCCGGGCGGCGCTGGTGTCGCTCGCCCCCGCGGTGACGTACTGGCAGCGCCGCGGCTATCGGCCCGAAGCGGAGTCCGGCGCGTTGCGCGCCAAGCTGGCGCAGTACGGCGACGGCGCGGTGTATATGTCACGGGCGCTCGACTGACGCCGCGCGCCGCGGTTCAGCGGCTCAATAGAACGAGCTGAACGTGATGTAGGCTTTGTACGCCACGGTGGCGACAGCGACGATGAGGCCCACGGCCATGAGCAGCAGACCGAGGTTGCGGTCGCGCAGGCCGAAGCCCCCCAGCATCATGGCGACGGCAACGCACACGATGATCAGCATGGTATTGGTGTTCGGATGCATCTCGTTATTCTCCGCTAGTAATCGGCGCCGCCGCGTCCCGTATTCGAGCCGGCGCCGCATCAGGGGCATCAGCCGTCCAGCCGCCTCCCAACGCCTGGAACAACCGTACCGTCACATTGGCCCGCGCCATGCGCACCTGCGCCAATTCGTCTTCGCGCCCGAGCGCATCGAGCTGCGCATCGAGCACATCCTGCAGGGTCTGACGGCCCGCATCGTAAAGACGGCCCGCCTGACGTGCATTGTGCGTGGCCGACTCGCTGGCCGTCAGGAGCAGCTGCTCGCGCTGATCCAGGCCATGCCGCATGCCATAGGCATTATCGACGTCTTCGAGGGCATCGAGAATGCTGCGATCGTAGCGCGCGAGCGCTTCTTGCAGGCGCGCGTCGGACGCTGCGATATTGGACCGGATCCGCCCTGCCGTAAAGATCGGCAGCGTTACGCCCGCGCCGAGCAGGCCGGCCGTACCTTGCAGGGCACCGAGGCTGCTGAAGTCCACCCGTCCATCCTGCAACATGAAATTGAGGAAGAAACGCGGCAGCAGATCGGCCTTGGCACTGCCCAGCTTGGCCGCGTAGGCATTGACCATATCGGCCTGCCCGCGCACATCGGGGCGGCGCGCCAATACCTCTGACGGCACCATGCCCGCCGGAGGCGTAGGCAGCGCGGCGGTGGCGGGCACCGGCGGCAGAGGCGCGCGCGCCTGCGGCGGCTGCCCCGTCAGCACCGCCAGCCGCCGCAGGCGGATGTCGTACTCGCTGGTAAGAACGGGCCGTTGCGCGCGCAACGCATCGGCCTGCGCCACGGCCCGGTCGAGCTCATAGCGCGTGGCCTGGCCGGCGTCGTAGCGGCCACGGGCGTAGCGCTGCAAACGCTCAGTGGCGGTGATGCTGCGATCGAGCACGGCCAGCCGCTGCGCCAGGCCCCGCGCCTCGTGATAGTTGCGGGCGATATCGCCCGCAACGGTCATGCGCGCACCATATAGCGCCTGTTTCCGGGCCTGTGCGGCCGCCTGGGCCGCCGCGGAATCGCTCCTCCGGCCGCCGAAAATATCGACTTCCCAGCTGGCCGTGAAACCGCCCAGGTAGGATTTGACCATGCTGGTGTCCTGCGGCAGCGGCGCGGGATCGCGCACCTCGATCTTGCCGCGTTGCGCCATGCCGCTGGCGGCCAGCGTGGGATATAGCGCCGAGTCGACCACGCCCGCCATGCCCCGCGCCTCTTGCAGGCGCGCCTGCGCGATGCGGATGTCGGCGTTCTCGGCGAGGCCTTGTTCGATCAGCTGCGTGAGCACCGGGTCGCCCCAGCTCAGCCACCACTGGTCCAGCATGCCTGCGTCCGCCTGACCGGCAGGCACCTGATCGAACTGCGCAGGAGCCCGGCGCGCCGCGGGCACATCGACCTCGATGGTGGAGCAGGCCGACAAGGCGCACACCACGACCAGCGGCAGAAAGCGCCAGCGCACGGCACGGAAATCGGCAAACGGAAAGTCAGTCATCAGCGTCAACCTTGGCGGGCCAGCATGGAACGAAAGCGTCCCAGCGCCAGCGCGAGAAACAGGGCGCCACACACGGCGATGGCGGCGAACTGCGGCCAGACCACATCGAAGCCGGCGCCGCGATAAAGGATGGCCTGCGCCATCTGGACGAATTGCGTGGTCGGCAGGATGGGCACGATCTGCTGCATGAGGGCAGGCATGCTTTCGACCGGCGTGGCCGCGCCGGACAGCAGATAGGCCACCACATAGACCGGCACCGACAGCAGGCCGAACTGCGGCATCGTGGGCGCCATGGTGGCGAGCAGCATTCCCAGCGCGGTGACCGCGAACAGATACAGGGCCAGCCCTGCCATGAAGAGCCAGGGCGACCCCGCCAGCGGGATGTCGAGGCCCAGGTGCACCACCCAGCGCAGCGACAGCATGCCGGCCAGCAGGATCACGGCGCCGTTGGCCAGAATCTTGGCCATGGCGATCTCGCTGGCACGCACCGGCATCACGAGCAGATGCTCGATGGTGCCATGCTCGCGTTCGCGGATCACGGCCGCCCCCACCAGGATGATGGCCAGCACGGTCACGTTGGTCACGATCTGCATGACCGACGTGAACCAGGCCGACTGGCCATTGGGATTGAAGAGCGTGCGGCTCACCGGCACCACGGGCAGCTGTGCCGATAGCCCGCGCACCCGTAGAAAGTCCAGCACTTCGCGCGCGAAAATCTCGTCGAGGTAAACCGCCCCCAGGCCCGCCTGCGTCATGGCTGTGGCATCGATCAACACCTGCACGGTGGGCGCGCGGCCCGCGAGCACATCACGCTCGAAATGGGGCGGAAACTCGATCACGAAGATGTAGCGGCCGCGCTCGAGCGCCGCGTCGATGTCGGCACGTTCGATATCCTCGGGCGTCTTGAAATACGGCGGCTGGATCGCGTCGCGCAGCCGCAGTGACAGCTCGGAATGATCACTGTCGAGAATCGCGACCGAGGCATTGGATACCTCTGCCTTGACCCCTTCGGCCACCGAATAGATGGCCGCCGAGAATGCGTAGGCGATCAACACCAGCAACGTCACGTCTCGGCCCAGGCTGTAGAACTCTTTGCCGCAGAGCCGGATCACGTTGAGCAGCCACTGGCCCATCTCAGGCCTCCTGCTTGCGCAGCAGCAGGCGCGCGATGCCGATGTACACGAGCGCGAAGGCGGCGAGCGCGGCGTACATGGTGCCGAAGCTGCGCCAATCCAGGCCCTTGGTAAAGCCGCCCAGACTGATCAGCTGGAACCACGATGACGGGAAGCCCACGCCCACCCAATAGCTGCTGCCGGCCAGCGTCGACACCGGGTACAACAGGCCGGAAAAGTTGACCGAGGGAATCAGGCAGAGAATGGCGGTGCCGAAGATCGCGGCCACCTGCGAACGCACGAAGGTCGACATCAGCAAGCCCAGCGCGGTCGCGGCTAGCACGAACAGCAAGGCGCCGAACGACAGACTGAGGAACGAGCCGCGCAAGGGCACGCCCAGCAACACGATGCTCAGGAACACCAAGGTCAGGTAGCTCAACATCGCCAGCGCCACGTACGGCAGCTGCTTGCCCAGCAGATACTGCCCCACGCTCGCCGGCGAGGCGTACAGATTGGTGATCGACCCCATCTCCTTCTCGCGCACGACACCCAGCGCCGTGAGCATCGTGGGAATCAGGATCATCGCCAGCATCAGCATGCCCGGGGTGATGGCGTAGATACTGCGGAACTCCTGATTGAACGTAAAGCGCTGCGCCACCTGTGCAGGTAGCTGCAAGCCCGTGCTCGCACGGGGATCTTCGGCCACCCGGTCACGCGCGTAGGCCAGCATGATGCCGGTCACGTAGCCGCGGATGTTCTCGGCGGTGAAGGGCTGCGCCCCATCGATATAGAACCCCACCTCGGGCTGCCGGCCCGCCAGCAGATCACGACCATAGCCGGGTGGAATCTCGATCACCAGCTTGGCATCGGCCGCGCGCAACCGCTGCTCCATGGCCGCGGTACTGTGCACGGGGGGCTGCTCGCGGAAATAGCGCGATCCGGAAAAGTGCTCCAGCAGTTCACGGCTCTCGCGCGTCTGGTCGCGATCGAGCGCGGCGTACCGGATGTTCTCCACGTCGAACGACACGCTCCAGGCGGCGATGCACAGCAACACCACCGGGCCGAAGATGGCGAAAGCGAGCCGCATGCGGTCGCGCAGCAGCTCGATGGCCTCGCGCAGGGCGAAGGCCCATGTCCGACGCAGCCACGCGCGCGGGCCGTGGCCGGCTGCGTCCACGTTCTGCTGTGCCAGCTGCCCGGCATCGTGAGGCGCGGCGGTATTGGTTTTCTGCTCGGGATCTTCCTGCTCGAGGTAGGCGATGAAGGCATCTTCGAGCGTATCGCTGCCCTGATGCTCGCGCAGCTCCTCGGGCGTGCCCACGGCGAGCACGCGGCCGCGGTGCATGAACGAGATCCGGTCGCAGCGCTGCGCCTCGTTCATGAAGTGCGTGGACACGAAGATGGTCACGCGCTGCTCGCGCGAGAGGCGGATCAGGTGCCGCCAGAACATGTCACGTGCCGCCGGATCCACGCCCGAGGTGGGCTCATCGAGGATCAACACTTCGGGCTCGTGCAGGCAGGCCGCCGCCAGCTGCAGCCGCTGACGCATGCCCAGCGACAAACTCGCCGGGCGTGCATCGGCCACCTCGGCCAGCTCGAAGCGCGTGAGCGCGTCGGCCACCGCCGCTCGCGCCCGGCGGCCTTCCATGCGATAGAGCCGCGCATGCAGGTCCAGATTCTTGCGCACGGTGAGCTCTTCATAGAGCGAGAAAGATTGCGACATATAGCCCACCCGCATGCGGGTGGCCATGTCGCCTGCATCGATAGGGTGCCCGAGCAACTCGGCCGTTCCCGATGAGGCGTCGAGCAGGCCGGTCAGCATCTTCATGGTGGTGGTCTTGCCGCAGCCGTTCGAGCCCAGGAAGCCGAAGATCTCGCCACGCTCGATGCGAAAGCTCACGCGATCGACCGCCACGAAGTCGCCGAAACGCCGCGTGAGGTCGTGCGCCTCGATGGCCGGCGGACCGTCCGGCGCGGGCTGGGGCGGAATCACCAGCTCGCCGCCCTCTCCCCGCCGATTCGGCGGCAGCAACGCGATGTAAGCCTCCTCCAACGTGCCGGTCCCGGCACGCGCCATCACCTCCCGGGTGGCATCGCTCACCAACACGCGGCCCGCATCGAGCGCCACCAGATGGTCGAAGCGCTGCGCCTCTTCCATATAGGCAGTGGCCACGATCACGGTCATGCCGGGCATTTCGGCGCGCAAGGCGTCCACGAGCGCCCAGAACTGCCGCCGCGACAGCGGGTCGACACCGGTGGTGGGTTCGTCCAGCACCAGCAGCTCGGGGTTGTGGACCAGCGCGCAGCACAGGCTGAGCTTTTGCTTCATGCCGCCCGACAGCTTGCCGGCGGGCCGGTCCGTGAAGGGCGCCAGGCCGGTCGCCCGGAACAGCCTCGCGATACGCGCTTCGCGCTGCGACTGCGACAGGCCGTAGAGGCGCGCGAAGAAGTCCACGTTTTCTTGTACCGAAAGCGTGGGATAGAGATTGCGGCCCAGCCCCTGTGGCATGAAGGCCAGCCGCGCGGACAGGTCACGCCGGAAGGCGCGCCGCGCCACATCGCCGCCCAGCACCTCGGCGCGGCCCGTCTGCAGGCGCTTCACCCCGGCGATCAGGGAGAGCAAGGTGGACTTGCCCACGCCGTCGGGCCCGATCAGGCCGATCGTGCGCCCCGCCGGCAGCGTGAGCGACACGTCGTCGAGCGCGACCGTCTTGCCGTAGCGATGCGAGACCCCGGCGATCTCGATGGCGGCCGTGCCGTCGGCGCGCACCCCCTACTCCTGCGGCAGGCGCGTTTCGAGCCGACGCGGCCACTCGCCTTCATGATCCACATTGACGTAGCCATTGCCGGTCATGCCTGCCTTGAGCAGCGGCGCGTGCTTGCGCGCCACGTCTTCGGGAATGCGCAGCTTCACGCGATACATCAGCTTGTCGCGCTCGCTGCGGGTTTCGACATACTTGGGCGTGAACTGGGCTTCGCCCGCGACGAAGGTCACCGTGGCCGGGAATACCGCGCCGTCCATGCCGTCCATCACGATGCGGGCTTCCTGCCCCAGCTTCAGGCGACCGGATATCCGCGACGGCAGGAACACCGTCATCGACACATCGGAGGTATCGAGCAGGGTGGCGACGCGGCCTCCCGCGGGCAGCACGGCGCCGGTCTCGACGATGCGGTACTCGATGCGGCCGGCGACCGGAGCGCGCAGCGCCATATCGGCGAGCACCGACTCCACGCGCGCGATCTGGGCCTGCGCCTCGGCTTGCGCGGCGCGAGCCTCTCCGGTGGCCGCCTCGGCGGCGCTCACCGCGGCCGCCTCGCCCTGCGCCTGCAAGCGCCGACGGGAGAGCTCGACCGGCGACACCAGATCGTCGCCTCGCAATCCCTGCGTATGTTTGAGTTCGATCTGCGCGAGACTGGCGCGTACGCCGCGAGCCTCGGTCTCCGCAGTGGCGCGCGCCACCGCCGACGCCGCGCGCGCACGCGCGGCCTGTGCCGCCGCCAACTGGGTGCGCACTTCAGTGCTGTCCATGCGACCGATCACATCGCCGGCCGCGACGACGTCGCCTTCGCGCGCCTCTAGGGCTTCGAGCCGCCCTGCGTATTTTGTTGCGATATCGATGCGGGTGGCCTCGAGGCGCCCATTGGCCCCGGCGATCCACGAAGGAAGATCGTCGCCACGATCCCGATTGACCCAGAACGCCAGCGCCACGGCTGCCGCCACCAGAATGACGGCCCCTCCCCCTACCAGCGACTTCTTCAATTCGATCTCCACGTGCGAGAGCACGACCCCGTGCGCGCCGGCGCCTCCCCTGACGCCTGGCGCGATTCCGCTCCCGGGCAGGCCTCGTCCGGCGCAAGACGCCAGGGGCGGGTTGATTCATCTTATCTGCGCAAGCACATCCCGCTGCCCATGCGGCAGCCAGCGCGTTGCGCAGGGTCAAAGGTCTTGCGGTGTGCGGCCCGGACACGCTGAAACTGGCGGCGAACGGGACCTGAAAATAGGACGATCCCAGGCACTGACTGGCCAAATCCGGGGCCAGAACGACCATACACGAGAAGCCCGCAACCAAGGGCTACGACTTGCTGGCAGGATGTGACGTGGTTTTGCGAAGGCCGGTGCGGCCTTCCCCGGGGCGGCACTCGGGCGCGGGCCGCGGATGATGGAAGCACGATGCAACAGGTAGGCGGCCCGTCGCGCGACGACATGGCTGGCAGGCCACTCAAGTCGCTGCCCGCGGCGCGGTCAGCCGCAAACCGGATTCCAAAGCAAAAAGCCCCAAGCGCAGGCTTGGGGCTTTTTACGGGTTTGCGCTACCGGGAGCACAAACTGGAATCTGGTGGGTGGTACAAGTTTCGAACTTGTGACCCCTGCCGTGTGAAGGCAGTGCTCTACCACTGAGCTAACCACCCGGTAAAGAAGCAAGACTATAGCACGGATTTTTGGAGATGTGCAAGAGAGAGCGAGATGAACGCGTAAATTCAGCTTTCTTGGGGCTGCACACCAACGAGAGCACGCCGCCAGCCTCCTTTGAACCGGCAGCGCCCTCGTCCGACCGGTGTCAGGCCGCCTGGCTTTCCGCCGCCTCGGGCAGGGGGTCGAATTTGCGCCAGTTGCAGGCTCCGCCCACCGACTTGTCGAGCGCGAGCAGATAGCTCTCGTGCTCGGCCAGCTCTTCGGCGCTCGCCACGATCACGGGCAGACCCGAGGCATCGAACCGGCCGATAGACTGCCCGGCGGACACGCCGCCTGCGTCCTCCTCGACGTCGATGAGCAACGCATCTTGCCCGCGCGTCATCGCGAGCCAGACCTCGCCCAGCAATTGCGAGTCGAGCAAGGCGCCGTGCAGCGTACGGTGGGCGTTGGAAATGCCGAAGCGGTCGCACAGCGAGTCGAGCGAGTTGCGCTTGCCCGGGAACAGCGAACGCGCATGCAAGAGCGAGTCGGTGATCGTGCTGCAGTAGTTGTTCAGCGGGCCGCGGCCGACGCGATCGAGTTCGGCATTGAAGAACTTCACGTCGAACGAGGCATTGTGCGCGATCAGCTCGGCGCCCTCGATGAAGGCCAGGAACTGATCGGCCACCTCGGCGAAGCGCGGCTTGTCGGCGAGGAACTCGGTGGTCAGGCCGTGCACCGCGAGTGCTTCGGGATCGCTGTCGCGATCCGGATTGAGGTAGAGATGGAGCGTATTGCCGGTCGTCATGCGGTTGACGATCTCGACGCAACCGATCTCGATGATGCGATGACCCTGGGCAGGATCCAGTCCGGTGGTTTCAGTGTCGAAAATGATCTGGCGCATGGCGATGACTAACTCGGTAAAAAAGGGCCGGCGCCGCTCAGTCGTCTCCGTGCGCGGGCCGGGCCGGATCGGCCTCGGCGCCCGTGCCGGACGCGGGTGCGCCCTGCCTGTGCGGCGAGCGGGTGGCGATCATCGTGTAGGCGACCGGCACCACGAACAAAGTCAGTAGTGTACCCAGGCTCAGCCCGCCCACCAGCACCCACCCGATCTGCTGGCGCGATTCGGCACCCGCGCCGGTGGCCAGCGCCAGGGGCACCGTGCCTAGCACCATGGCGCCCGTCGTCATCAAAATCGGGCGCAGACGCAACACGCTGGCCTCGGTCACCGCCTCGACGATGCCCATGCCCTGCTCGCGCAGCTGATTGGCGAACTCGACGATCAGGATGCCATGCTTGGTGATGAGGCCCACCAGCGTGATCAGCCCGATCTGGCTATAGATCGACAGCGTACCGCCCGTGCCCCACAGCGCGAGTAGCGCGCCCGTCATGGAGAGTGGCACCGACAGCATGATGATGAACGGGTTGCGCCAGCTCTCGAACTGCGCGGCCAGCACCAGATAGATGAAGGCCAGCGCCATGGCGAAGATCACGTAGATGCTTCCGGACGAGTCGCGGAACTCGCGCGACTGGCCGTCGAGGTCGGTCACGATCGTGCGGGGCAGCACATCGCGCGCCACCTGATGCATGTGCTCGAGCACCTCGCCCAATGCATAGCCCGGCGCCACGGCGGCATCCACCTTCACCGCCCGCAGGCGGTTGAAGTGGTTGAGCGATTGCGGCGACACGCTCTCCTTGACCTGCAACAGGTTGTCGAGCTGCACCATGCTGCCGTCGCGGGCACGGACATAGATGCCCGAAATATCGGTCGGCGTGGCGCGATCACGCGGCAGCACCTGCACGATCACGTCGTACTGCTCGCCCTGGTCTTTGTAGCGGGTAACCTGGCGGCCGCCCAGCATGGTTTCGAGCGTGCGGCCGACCACATCGACATTCGCGCCCACGTCCGCCATTTTGTCGCGATCCACCTGCACGCGCAGCTCGGGGGTGTTCAGGCGCAAATCGGTGTCGATGTTCTGCAGGCCGGGATAGTCGCGCAACGCGTCGGTAAAGGTCGCGACCAGCTTGGCCAGCTCGGGATACGAGGCCTGGCTCATGATGATGAACTCGACCGGCTTGGAGCGGGCCGACTGGCCCAGCGAAGGCGGATTGGTCGGGAACGCCCGCACGCCGGGCAGCGAGTTGAACTTGGGCTGCAACTCGCGCGCGATGTCCTGCTGGCGGCGCTCACGCTCTTCCCAAGGCTTGAGGCGAAGAATCGCCGTGCCGTCGGTCACGGTGGGAAATCCCACGGTCGTCTGCCGGGCCAGGGCTTCGGGAATGTCGGCATAAAAGCCCTCGATCCCGAGCATGCTGTCGAGCGTGTAGTTGAGCGTGGCGCCTTCGGGCGCGCTCACGATACCGAAGATCACGCCGCGATCTTCGATGGGCGCGAGCTCGCTCTTGACCACCTTGAACAGCACCCCGCTGGCGCCCGCCACGATCAGGCCCAGCACGATCACCACGATCTTGTGGCGCAATGCGGCACCGAGGCTGCGGCGGTAGGCGCGGCCCATCCCCTCGAGCCACGATTCGATCAGGTTGTAGAGGCGGCCGTGACGGGTTTCGTGCTTGAGCAGCACCGCGCACATCATCGGCGTAAGCGTCAGCGCGACGAAGCCGGACACCAGCACCGCGCCGGCCAGCGCCAGGGCAAACTCGATGAAGAGCCGCCCGGTGCGGCCCGTGGCAAAGGCGAGCGGCGCGTAGACGGTGACCAGGGTCAGGGTCATCGCCACGACGGCAAAGCCGATCTCGCGCGTCCCCTGGATCGCCGCCTGCATGCGCGGCATGCCTTCTTCGATATGGCGGAAGATATTTTCGAGCACCACGATCGCGTCGTCGACCACCAGGCCGATGGCCAGCACCATCGCGAGCAAGGTGAGCGTGTTGATCGAGAAGCCGAACAGATACATCAGGCCGCAGGCGCCGATCAGGGATACCGGTATCGTCACGATCGGAATCAGGCTGGCCCGCACGCTGCGCAGGAAGAAGAAAATCACCAGCACCACGAGCACGATGGCTTCGAGAATGGTCTTGAACACCGAGTCGATCGAGCGCTCGATGAACACCGACGAGTCGTAGGCGATCGAGAGCTTCATGCCCGCGGGCAGGCTTTCGTTCAGATGCTCGACCTCGACGCGGGCGGCCGCGGATAGCTCCAGCGGATTGGCCGTGGCCTGGCGCGTGATGCCTATATTGATCGCGGGCTTGCCGTTGAAGCGCGACAGCACCCGGTCGTTGGCCGCATCGATCTGCACCGTGGCCACATCGCTGATGCGCACGGGGTAGCCTTTCACGTTGGCCACAATCACGTTTTCGAACTGGCGCGGCGTCTGCAGATCGGTGGACGACACCACCGAGAATTCGCGTGCGCGCGACTCGATGCGCCCCGCCGGAATCTCGACGTTCTGGCTGCGCACCGCCGATTCGACATCCTGTACCGTCAGGTTGTAGGCGGCCAGCTTGTCACGATCGACATAGATGCGCATCGAGGGCAGACGCTCGCCGAACACCCGCACTTCGGCCGCCCCCGGCAGCACCGAGAGCCGGGTCTTGATATAGCGGTTGATGTAATCGGAGGTCTGAATCGCCGAGTAATTGCCGGACTCGACCGCGATGAAGATGATGGGCTGGGAATCCGCCTCGACTTTGCCGATGATGGGCTCGTCGATCTCATCCGGCAAAAACCGCCGCGCGCGCGAGACCTTGTCGCGCACCTCGGCGGCCGCCGCGTCGGGATCGCGTGACAGGTTGAATTTGATGTTGATGAGGCTGCGCTCGGATCGGCTGCGCGAGGTCATCACATCCACCCCTTCGATGCCAGCCAGCTGGTCTTCGAGGGGCTTGGTGACCTGCGACTCGATCACCTCGGGTGACGCCCCCTTATAGGTCGTGTCGACGGACACGATGGGCTCGTCGATCCGCGGATACTCGCGCACCGTCAGGCGGGAGTACGAGATCAGACCGATAAGTACGATGATCAGCGAAAGGACCGACGCGAATACCGGCCGGCGGATGCAGATTTCGGAGATCCTCATGATCGGGCGCTCAGCTGGCGTCGGCCACGATGGTGACGGGCGCGCCATCGGTCAGGCGCTGAAAGCCCGCCACCACGACCTCGTCGCCAGGGGCCACGCCGGTGAGCAGCTCCGCGCGGCCCTCCCGGCGCTCGCCCACCGTTACCTGCACCCGTTGCGCCTTGCCGTCGCGTACGCGAAATACATATTGCGTCTGGCCTGAAGGCGAGAGCGCAGCCTCGGGGACCACCAGGGCACGATCCTGGGCAAACTGCAGCTGCACGCGGGCGAACATGCCGGGGCGCAGCGTGTGGTCGGGGTTGGCGACGGCGGCGCGCAGCAGGATCGAACGCCCGCCCGCGTCGACCAGCGGGCTCACAGCGTAGACCTTGCCTTCGCGTTCCTGGCCCGGCATCGCATCGAGGCGCACCGCCAATGTCTGGCCCACGCCGATTTTGCTCAGGTACATCTCGGGCACCCGGAAATCCACCTTGAGCGGGTCGATGGCTTCGAGCGGCGCCAGATCCTGGCCCTGGCTCACATAGTCGCCGACCGACACGTCGCGCAGCCCCACCATCCCCGCGAACGGCGCACGGATGGTCATCTTGTCGAGCCGGGCCTGGGCCAGCACGGTGGCCGCCTGCTGCACCTTGAGGGTGCTGCTGGCCTCGTCGCGGGCCTGCTGGCTGACGAAACCACGCCCCTGGAGATCGACCGACCGCTTGTATTGGCTCTGCGCCAGCGCAAGATTGGCCTGCGCCTGTTGGAGCTCGGCACGCGGAATCGAGTCGTCCAGGCGGATCAGCACCTGGCCCGCCTTCACGGACTGGCCTTCGCCAAAGTCGATGTGCTGAATGCGGCCGGCCACCTCGGGCCTGAGGATCACGGACTCGTCGGAGCGCAGGCTGCCGACGGCGGCGATACCGCGGGAAAACGGCACCTCCTGAACCTGGGTGGTCTGCACCCGGACGGGCGCGACCTTGACCACGGCGGGCTCGGTGGCCGGTGCGGCGGCGGGCGCGGCGCCCGGCGCCATCCAGCGCGGCACGGCCCAACCGAGTCCCGCGCCTACGGCCACGCCAACGGCCAGCACGGCGAACAATGCAGCTTTTTTCATGCGCGAACGACGAGCGCCCGCGTCCGGAAAGGCGAGCTGAGAGATCAGGGAACCTCGGACTTTAGCACCTGGACTTACATCCAGGAACAATCACCGAAGCCGGCCTGCCTGGGGAAATCCCGCAGGACAGCCCGCCGGCAAAACGCTTTACACGCGCCCGACGCTTGCCACGCCCTGGTTGGCGAGCGCGTCGGCCGCCTCGTTGCCCGGATCGCCGTTATGGCCGCGAACCCAGCGCCACGACACATGGTGGCGGGCCACCTGTTCGTCGAGCTGCTGCCATAGCTCGGCATTCTTGACGGGCTTTTTGTCAGCCGTGATCCAGCCGCGCCGCTTCCAGTTGGGCAGCCATTCGGTCATGCCCTTCATCACGTACTGAGAATCCGTGTGGATCACCACCGTGCAGGCGCGCTTGAGCGCGCGCAGGCCTTCGATGACGGCCAGCAGCTCCATACGGTTATTGGTGGTGTTGGCCATACCCCCATGCATGGTTTTCTGGTGGCCGCCCGCTTTCATCAGCACGCCCCAGCCGCCCGGGCCCGGATTGCCCTTGCAGGCGCCATCGGTCCACATTTCCACGGTATCGAGCGAGGTCGTTTGTTCTTGCATGTCACTTCAGGGAAAGTGCCGCCAGCGGGCGGCACGGGTTATTCGTCTGCGTGGGCGCTGCGATTCACAGCCACCGTGGCGGCCGCGGCCGCCTTGCCCTTCTTCTTCCAGGACGGGCCGATGACGCGCATGCCGGCCACGCGCTTGACCGCCGACACGACATACACGGCACCGCCCATCTTCCACCAGCGCGCCCCCTGGCGCTCCAGGAAATTCCAGCGCCTGAGCCACTGATCGGTACGGCATGCCGGCACGAAGCAGCCGTAATGGCTGCTGTCGATATCGAACGACAGGAGCTTGAGCCAATCTTTGAGCCGGGGGACGGACATCTGCGCCTGGCGCGCGGATGGAAGCCAGGCTTCCATGCCGGGCATGGCATTGCGCGCGCCCCACAGGCTCCAGGGGTTGAAGCCCGACACGATGACACGGCCTTCGGGGACCAGCACGCGCTCGACTTCACGCAGGACCAGGTGCGGCGCCTCCGTGCACTCGAAGGTGTGCGGCAGCAGCAGGAGATCGACGCTCTGCGACTCGAAAGGCAGCGCATCCGGCGCGGCGATGACACTGGCCTGCTGCCATTCGCCCTCGACCGTCTCGGTTCCGACCCAGCCCTTGAATGGCATACGATTGGCCCGGAGCAGATCGAGCCCCGGCAGGCCGACCTGCCAGGCGTGGTAGCCGAACACGTCCGCCACCAGTTCGTCGTATCGCTCGCGTTCCCAGGCGAGGGCGTATTGCCCCGGCGCGGTATCGAACCATTCCGCGAGTTCTACAATCGGCGACGTTACCTCAGCCACATTTCCCATCCTCACGCTATGCACGCTCAGCCCGACTTCACGGGCGCCGCCGACGGCGGTGTCCGCATCCTGCCCTTGCCGGCCTTCAATGACAACTATATATGGGCTGTCGTGCGCGACACGTCCGTGGTGGTCGTCGATCCCGGCCAGGCCGAACCGGTGCAACGTCTCTTGCGCGAGCAAGGCCTGACTTTGCGCGCCATTCTACTCACGCATCACCATGCCGACCATGTGGGCGGCGTGACGGAGCTGGTGGGCGCCACGGGCGCGCGTGTCTACGGACCGGCGCTCGAGGTGCTGCCCCGCTGCGATGTGCCACTGGCCGAAGGCGACCGGGTCGAACTGCCTGAAGTGGGCCTGTCGCTTGGCGTGCTCGACGTGCCGGGCCATACCGCCGGCCACATCGCCTACACGGGCGAGGCGGCGGGACGCCCGGTGCTTTTCTGTGGGGACACGCTGTTCGCGGGCGGATGCGGCCGGCTGTTCGAAGGCACGCCGGCCCAGATGAGCGATTCTCTGCGAAAATTGGGGACTTTACCGGAAGATACATCGGTTTTCTGTGCACACGAGTACACTCTAGCCAACTTGCGCTGGGCGCTGGCCGTTGAACCGGCCAACCGCACCCTGCAACAGTGGTATGAGCGGGCCCAGCAATTACGCGCAGAAGGTGTCCCAACCTTGCCTTCCTGGATAGGTCAGGAGCGGGCCACCAATCCGTTTCTGCGCACCCAAGAAGTGAGTGTCGCCAAGGCCGCTGCCGCCTGGGCCGGACGTGTTTTGTCCAGCCCCGTGGACGTTTTCGCCTCGCTGCGTGAATGGAAAAACAACTTCAAGTGATCCGACAATGAGCTTTATCCGACTCCTGCTTCCTATCCTCCTCGTGGCCCTGGCCGGTTGTGCCGGAACCCAGCAGAAAAAGCCCCAGGCCGAAGGATCCTCGAGTCGGTACATCGCCAAGGACACGTCCCGTACCGTCGACCTCACCAGCCCGCCCAGCGACGCCTGGGATCGCATCCGCCGCGGTTTCGCCGTTCCCAATCTGAACACCGAACTGTCGCAGCAATGGACCGACTACTACGCGTCGCACCCTGAAGCCGTGCAGCGCATGGCCGAGCGCTCGGGCAAGTATCTGTATTTCATCGTCGACGAAGTCAACCGCCGCGGCCTGCCCACCGAGCTGGCCCTGCTGCCGTTCGTCGAGAGCGCCTACAACCCCACCGCGCTGTCGCGCTCGCAAGCCTCGGGCCTGTGGCAGTTCGTCCCCACGACGGGCACCTACTTCAATCTGAAGCAGGACTGGTGGCGCGACGAGCGCCGCGATCCGATCGCCTCCACCTACGCCGCCCTCGACTACCTCGAGAAGTTGTTCGAGATGCAGGGCGACTGGTACCTGGCGCTGGCGTCGTACAACTGGGGCGAAGGCTCGGTGCAGCGCGCGATGGCCAAAAACGAGGCCGCCGGCATTCCGACGGACTATCTGAGCCTGTCGATGCCTGACGAAACCCGCAACTACGTGCCCAAGTTGCAGGCCATCAAAAACATCATTGCCGACCCCAAGCGCTATGCCGTCGTGCTGCCCAAGGTCGACAACGCGCCGTACTTCGTCACGGTCCAGAAGAAAAGTGACATCGACGTCGAAGTCGCGGCCAAGCTGGCCGAGATGCCGCTCGACGAATTCAAGGCACTCAACCCCTCGTTCAATCGTCCGCTGATCCGTGGCGAGCATCAGCCCACCCTGCTGCTGCCGGCCGACCGGGTCGAAACGTTCAACGCCAACCTGCGCAACTACAAGGGTGACCTGAGCACCTGGACCACCTATGCCTCGCGCCGCGGCGAAAGCTATGCCGCGATCGCCAAGCGCTACAACGTGTCCGAGGCGCGCCTGCGCGACATCAACGACGTGCCGTCGCGGCAGAAGGTCGCCAGCGGCCAGACGCTGCTGGTACCGGCGAGCGCCGCGGGTTCGCCCGCCGCCGCCGTCCAACTGGCCTCGCTGGGTGCGCCGGTGGGTTCGCTCGAAGGCGTAAGCAAAGACAAAGACACCGCCCCGGCCTCGCGCACGCCCGCGAGCCGCGCCAAAGCCGCCCCGCCCGCGCGGCCGAACAACGCGCGCGCCAACGTGCGCACGCACAAGATCGGCAACGGCGATACGCTGTTCGCGCTGGCCAAGCGTTACGGCACGACCGTCGATGCGCTGCGCGCACTGAACAACCTGAAGGGCAACAACCTGAAGGTGGGCTCGCAACTGCGCGTACCGGGCACCGGCACCCGCGGCTGATCGCCGTCCGACGAAGGCGCCTCGTTCGCGAGGCGCGCTTGCTCCGCACCGGCGCGCCACCGACTGGGCCGCACCTTGCCCGGTCGCATCGAACTTATCCGGCGCAGGGGGCTCTTACCGCTACGTCACCGGAAAAGTAGCCTGTCGCAATGCGACCCGAGTATCAAAGCGATACAATTCCTTCATACTCAGGTTGCCGGCATCGCCTAGCATGCCGCTGCCGTGTCGCCTGCGGGCCGCGCGAGCCGCGGCTTCGTTCGCGGCCAGCGTCTCGTCCATCAGGCATTGCGCTTGCTGGCGCTTCTTCCCGGCCCGATTCCGCCGGCGCATCCTGCGCGACGACTCGAACCCCCTGATGCCGCGCGGCGCGTGGCAGACCGAATCATGACGAAAATCCTAGTCGTCGACGATCAGCATGTGATCGTCGACATGTTGAGCGAATTCCTGGCCGAAGAAGGCTACGACGTTCACACCCATACCGACGGGCTGACCGCCCTGCAGCAGATGCTGGAATTGCGGCCCGATCTGGTGATCACCGACTTCAATATGCCGGGGATGGACGGTGGCGCGCTGATCACCGCCATGCGCGACAACGCCTACCTCAACGAAACGCCGGTACTGGTGCTGAGCGGCCGCCCCGAACACGAGGTCGAGGCCGCTTGCCGTGGCCACGCGGCGCACCTGCGCAAGCCGGCCGAACTCAACGACGTGCTCGATGCCGTGCATCGGCTCGCGCCGCCGCCTCGCCCCGGCGCAGCGGCCCGTTTCTGATCAGGGTTTCAGAATCGTCGACAGCTGCACATCCGCGGCCGTCATGAGCTTGTGGATCGGGCACTTCTCCGACACCGCCAAGAGTTCCTCGCGCTGCGCCTCGGTGAGATCGCCGTTCAGGCGCAGCTGCGTCGTCAGCCGGTAAATGCCGCGACGCTCGTCGCTGGCATCCCGCACCACTTCCACGTCCACGGACTGCAGCGGGATCTGCTTGCGCTGCGCATAGACCATCAGCGTCAGCGCCTTGCAGCCACCGAGCGCGGTGTCGAAATAATCATGCGGATCCGGTCCCTCGCCCTGCGGCGCGGGCATCGCCACCGGCAGCGCGTGGCCTTCGGCCGTCGCCGTGTAGCGCAAGGTGCCCGGGGCATTGGCGTGCAGGGTGATCGTCATGAAAATCTCCTTAGCTAGACCGGCCTCGCCGGAATACCGTCTTGTATCACGGCGTCCCCATTTGCCGAAGCTGACGGCACACTGAACTTCCGCGGCCCGGCAGAGTCTGACCTGTTGTCACTGTTACTGGAGCCGCATCTTGAGCGCTCGTCAATTGCTCGATCAACTACTGCAGTCCGGCCAGAGCCTGGTGCAAGGCGCCGCTGGCCGCGCCAACGCCGCCACGCAGGGCGGCGGTTCGGGGTCTTTTCTCAAGGGATTGGGTGGCGGCGCACTGGGCGCCGGCGCACTCGGCCTGTTGATGGGCAGCAAAAAAGCCCGCAAGGTGGGTGGCAAGCTCGCCATGTACGGCGGCGTGGCCGCCGTGGGCGTGTTGGCCTACCGTGCCTACGACCAATGGCAGCGCAACCAGGCGGGCGGCACGCCTCCGCAAGGCACCGCTGCCGCGCCGGCCGCCCTGCCGCAACCGCAGACGATCGATCGTCTGCCGCCGGCGCAGGTCGAACAGCATGCCAGCGCCATCCTCACCGCCATGATCGGCGCGGCCAAGGCCGACGGTCATATCGGCCCGGACGAGCGCCAGCTGCTCGAGCAGGAGCTCACGCGCCTGTCGGGCAATGATGCCGACCGCGGCTGGCTCGAAGCCGAATTGGCGCGTCCGGTCGACCCGTCGGTCGTGGCGCGCGCGGCGCAGACGCCGGAAATGGCGGCCGAGATGTACCTGGCCAGCGTCCTCGTGGTGGATGAAGAAAGCTTTATGGAGCGCGCCTACCTCGATGAACTGGCGCGGCAACTCAAGCTCGCCCCTGACCTCAAAGCCACGCTCGAAGCTCAGGCCGCGGCAGTCTGAGCCCGGCCACAGAAGTCGACCGGCCGGTCCGCATGCGCGGGCATCGTCCGAGCCCCCGGGCCAGCGGGCCGCCATCCGGCGGCCCGCGTTTTTTGGCTGGCGGTTGGCGGCCCGGGCTGACGGCGGCCCGCTCCGCATCAATCGACCCGCAGACCGAGCTCGCGAGTCAGCGCCGTGAAGCGTGCGATATCGGCATGCACCAGCCGATCGAATTCGGCCGCGCTCGAGGCGGTGGGCGCGAAGCCCAGATCGAGCAGGTTGTTGCGCATGGCGGGCCGCGCCATGATGGCGGCCACCGCGGCGTTCAATTTGGCGATCACCTCGGGCGGCGTCCCCGCCGGGGCGAGCAGCCCGTGCCACTGATTGAGCTCGTAGCCCGCCATGCCGTATTCGGCCACGGTCGGCACCTGCGGCAAGAGCAGCGACCGCTCAGCCGAGGTCACCGCCAGTGCGCGCAGACGGCCGCTTTCGATGAACGGCACCGCGCTCGAGGCCGTGACGATACCCAGCGGCACATGGCCCGACAGCACGTCGGTCAGCGCCGGCCCGCAGCCCTTGTAGGGCACCTGCTGCAACGGCGCGGCGCTGCGCAAACGCAGCATTTCGCCCGCCAGATGCTGCGGCGTGCCGTTGCCGCACGAGGCATACAGCAGCGCCCGAGCGGACGGATCGCGCTCGAGTACCGCGGGCAACCCCGCGATGCCGCTGTCGGCACGGGTCACGATCACCGACGGCACGAAGGCCACGTTGATCACCGCCGCGAAGTCCTGCTCCGGCGAGAAATCCAGTTTGCTGAACACGCCCGGCGTGATGGCAAAAGAACTGTTCACCATCAACAGGGTGTAGCCGTCCGGGGCTGACTGTGCGACGGTGCGCGCGCCAATGTTGCCGCTGGCGCCGGGGCGGTTTTCCACCACGACCGCTTGCCCGATGTCATCGGACAGCGCCGCGCCCAGTTTGCGCGCCAGCAGATCGGTGCCCCCGCCGGGTGGAAAGGTCACGATGATGGTGATCGGGTGGTCGGGAAAGGCGGCGGTACGGGACGCGCTGGTGGCCGCGCCCCGCGCGCTCCAGACCGCCACGCCCAGCGCGAGCCCCAGCATGGCCATGGCGAGGATCGAAGTCTTTTTCATGATCGCTGCTTGCGGGTCGCTCCCGTGCCGGCATCGCTGCCGCACGGCGGACTCCGCATCGTCCAGTGTGATGCCGCGCTCAGCTGTCCAGACCGATGTCGAGCACGCGCGCGCTGTGCGTGAGCCAGCCCACCGCCATCAGGTCGACGCCGGTGGCGGCAATGGCCGGCGCCGTGTCGGGCGTGATGCGGCCCGACGCCTCGGTGATGGCCCGGCCATCGACCATGGCTACCGCCGTACGCAGGGTGGCAGGATCCATGTTGTCGAGCAGGACCACATCCACGCCCAGCGCCAGCGCCTCGTCGAGCTGGGCCAGTGTGTCGACTTCGAGCTCGATCTTGACCATATGGCCGACCGCGGCCCGGGCCCGCTCGACGGCCTCGCGTACGCCGCCCGCCAGCGCCACATGGTTGTCCTTGATCAGCACCGCGTCGTCCAGCCCATAGCGGTGATTGCTGCCACCGCCCAGCCGCACGGCGTACTTCTGCACGGCACGCAGGCCCGGCAGCGTCTTGCGCGTGCAGGTGACCTTGCAGCGGTACTGCGCGATCGCATCGGCGATCGAGGCCGTGGCGGTTGCCACGCCGCTCAAATGGCCCAGGAAATTGAGCGCGGTACGCTCCGCGGTGAGCATGCCGCGCGCCGGCCCCTCGATCACGGCGATCTCGCTACCCGCTTCCAGACGCGCGCCGTCGGCGAGCAGCGCCCGGAACCCGATTTCGGGATCCACCAACCGGAATGCCAGGCGGGCGAGATCCAGCCCGGCCAGCACGCCCGCCTGCCGGGCCACGAGTCGCGTACGGCCGCGCGACTCGGCGGGCACGATGGCGTCGGTCGTGATGTCACCTGCCCGCCCGAGGTCTTCGAGCAGCGTGGCGCGCACCAGCGGTTCGAGCATGACAGCGGGCAAAGGCGGCACCTGCGAGACGCGGGCGGACGAAGCGGGCACTGCGGTGTTTATGCTCATGTTGAGTATTTATAAGCGTAAAAAAAGGGCGGCTTGCCGTGTTGAAAATTATGCTATTCCTGAGCATAAAACCTTGTCAAGCCGCAGTGCAGCAAGGCATGGGGTGCGCGGTGACGCTAGACCTGACGCGCGAGCGGCAGCTTGCTGCCCGCGATGGCGCGCTCGGCCAGCACGTCGCGGCGAAAGCGAAACAGCTTCGCGGGCCGTCCGGCCGTGCCGCTGGCCATGCCGCCCGTTTCTTCGACCAGATCCTGCTGTTCGATGAGGCGGCGGAAGTTCTGTTTGTGCAGACCGCGGCCCGCCAGCGCCTCGACCGCCAACTGCAGTTGCAGCAGGGTGAATTCAGGCGGCATGAGCTCGAACACGACCGGCCGATATTTGATCTTGGCGCGCAGCCTGGCCATGCCGGTGGCGAGGATGCGGCGGTGATCGTGATGCATGGCCTGCCCCGGCAAGGCGGGCGAGGCGCTGCCACGGCGCTGCGCCTCAGGCACCAGACCTGCCTCGAACAGCAGTTCATAGCGCTGCAACAGCATGTCTTCGTTCCAGGCGGCGCCTTGGAGCCCGAAGGTCAGGTTCACGCGCTGCCGCCGCTGCGCCGCCGCGCTGGCGTCGGCGGCCTGGTCGATCCAGGTGTTCAGCGCGGGTTCGATGTGATCCGCAAGCACCGCGGGCCTGCCGGCCCGGTGGTCTTCCCACGGAAAGTAACGGTACCAATCCTGCCAGCCCACGTGCGCGACGCCGGTCTCCCCCGCTTCGCGCGTGAGGCCGAGATAGCTGACCGAGATTACCCGCGCACCCGCCGCGTCGGAGCGATCGCGGTCGGCGAAGGTGTAGAGCTGTTCGACGTAACCAAGCGGATGATGGGTCTGGGTTTCGACCCAATCGCGCATGCCGGCCTGCAACGACCGGTGGCTCAATTCGAAAGGGCCCGCAGGCAGCGCCTGCCCCGCGTCCGTCGTGAGCACGCGCGGCTCTCCTGCCGTCACGGCGATCAGCACGGCGACGAGCTCGGCGGTAACGTTGCGTTCGAAGGTGTCGGTCACGGAGGGAAGTGTTCAAGCGGCGTCCCCATTATAAGTGTGGGCATCCGGGTGTTCGCGCGGGCTTGCAGCTTTTCACACCTCGTCACCGCCCTGCGCCGCGCAGGATCCTAGGATGAAGATGACGGACGCTGCCTCTACGCCGCGTCGCAATACCAGGAGCCGCAACATGACGAAGACCATCCATGCCAATGTGCCGCCCGACGCCGCCGCGCCCGCCGCGCCGCGTGCCGCCGATCCGGTCAAGGGCACCGGCAAGATGCCGATGCCCGAGCCGTCGCCGACCGTCGCGGGCATGCCTCGCGAAGGCCGGGTGATGAACGAGCCCGGCGACCCCGGCGTGCCCGCGGGCGAGGACGACATGCTCGATACGTCGCACGCGCCGCAACCGGGTGAAGATTTCGAGCCGGATAGCGGGCCGGCCAAGCGCCGCTGAACGGGTGCCGCACGGGTGGCTGCCGGGTGGCTGCCGCGGTTCATGCCCCCGCGCTGAACATATACCCCCAGCCGTGCACGGCGCGGATCGGTAGCCGCAGATCCTGTCCGGCCGCCTTGCGCCGTAACCGGCACACCAGCACATCGACATAGCGCAGACGGGCGGTGCCGCTGTGTCCGGGGCGCACATCGACCGCGTCCATCAATTGATGGCGGCTCAAGCGCTGCGTGGGCGCCTGCATCAGCGCGCCCACCAGCGCCCGCTCGCTGCCACTCAAGGCCAGCCGGCAATTGTTCGGGCTTACCAAAACCCATCCGTCGTCCTGCAGCCGCCAGCTGTTGCCGCCTGCGGGCGGGCCCGCCGCCGGTACGACCTCGTGCGCGCCCACCGCACCGGCCACCGCGCGACCGAAAGCGTCGGCGAGCGGGCTGCTCCAGCGTCGCGCCAACGCCTGGAGCACCGCGGCGACCTCGCGTTCGCTGGCGTCCCGATCCAGGCAGCTGTCCACGCCACACAGCAACAGTTGCACCCGCATCTCCGCCGGAACCGCCCTCGTGATCGCCACGATGCCCAGCCCCGGATGGAGCGTGCGCAGCCGGGCGGCGGCAATCAGGATGTCGGCATGCGGCGCCGCCAGCACCACGAAGGCGCAACGATGGGCGGCATGCAGGGGGAAAAGCGCGGCGACCTCGCCGCATTCTCGGACCTCGAAGCCCGACCGGGATAACCAGGCCCCCAGGCGGTGCCGGCCCGGCCCCTCGGCGCACAGCAAAACGGACGGCGTAAGCGTACTCATGGCGACTCCGCCTGCAGACAGTCGCGGCAAAACAAGCAGCCCCATGGCGCGCCGCACTGAACACGTTCGTGTTTCATGAGTAAAACACAGTCGTGTATTCAGGCGGCCTAGGATCTTCCCGTGTTAAATCAAGCATCAATCAAAACGCACTCATACTGCGTGCGGGAAAACCCTTTTAAAGCGGCCGTTTTCGGATATGGCTCGGGCAGATTTCATATGTTTTAATTACTAACCGAACATGGCCGGACAGTTTCATAATCAGGGTGAGTACGTTTAGCGATCGTCTCCGCGACGCAAGGGCACATCGCGGCTGGACTCAAAAAGAACTGGCCGAAATCAGTGGCCTCACGCCCAGCGCCATCGGCAATTACGAGAGCGGCCAGCGGATGCATCCGTCGGGCACCGCCCTGCTGAAACTGGCGCAAGTCTTGAATGTGTCGCCCGTGTGGTTGAGCGAGGGCGACGCATGTGCGCCCCATCCCGCCCCGACGCCGCATTATCCGCAGTCCAGCGCCGCCGATTCGCGCTGGCCGTTTCGCAATATCGATTTCGCTCGTTATTCGCGCCTCAAACCCCAACAGAAACGCCAAATCGAAATTCTGCTGGCGGCTTATATCGATTCCTGTGGTTGCTGAGGGCCGGCGCTCAATCGTCCCGCGGCGGCCGCACCAATGAATCCACCACATATTCGAGCTTGTCATTAAGCAGGTCGAGCGACACGCCGGCCAGCTCGAAGAGCGCATCGGCCCGCGACGCATCGAGGGGCCGCGCCGCCTCCGGCGCATAGAACTCGCGCGACAGATCTTCCTGAAGAATGCTGAGCAGGCTGCGTAAGCCGATCGCCACGGATCGGGACGCCTGAAGCGCTTGCACCAGGCGGGCCGCGTCGGCCTCGTCGTGCAATGCGGCCGCTGGCGCAGGCAGTGCCATCCGATCCGCTTGCTCCTGGGCGCCGGGATGTTTGTTCTGCATGGATGCCCTCCCCTGGGTCACACGGTGCGCGGTCCCGCGCGCATCTCACCGACGGGCCGAGGCGAGCCCCCAGCCGTCAGCATCAGCGTTAAATACTGAAACAGATAAGTTAAATTTTATTTCAGAATGCTGCCCGCCGGTGGAAATGAATGTATCGGCGTCCGCTGTGTGAATCACGGCAACGCATAGGCGATGAGATAGTCGCCGGGGCGCGTCTTCGCCGCGGGGTGCCCGCCGGCGGCGATCACCACGTAGGCCCGGCCCTCGGCGTCCTGGTAAGCCATGGGCGCAGCCTGCCCGCCCGCGGGTAGCCTGTCCTGCCACAACACGTCGCCCGTGCGCAGGTCCACGGCACGCAAGGCCTGCTCTTGCGCCGCCACGGTGAAGACCAGGCCACTGCCGGTGATCAGGGCGCCCCCCGCGGTGCGGGTAGCGAGGGGAATCGGCAGGAAAGATCGCAGGCCGAGCGGCACGCTGTCGTAAGCCGACCCCAGGCGCGCCTGCCACAGCACACGCCCCTGTCTCAAATCCACGGCGGTCAGATGTCCATAGGGCGGCGCCGCGCAGGGCGCCCCCAGGGGTGACAGAAACGGTCCGGCCGCCTGCGTGGTGGCGCTGGACGCGGGCAGCGCGCCGGCCGGCGGGTCGTAGAGCGGCAAGCGCGCCCAGTTCAGCACCATCACGCCCCGATGCGGGTCGAGCGCCACGCCGCCCCAGTTCACCCCGCCGATCGCAGCGGGCAAATCGAGATGCGGAACCTCGCTGACGCGCGACGTCTGCCCGGCCGCGGCCTGGCGCAGACGGAGCCGGCACCAGAGTTGGTCGAACGGTGTGAGACCCCACATATCGGATTCATGTAGCGGCCCCTCTGCCTGCGCGCCCATGTGAAGCGGCGGCACGGGCAGCGGCTCGCCGTTGCGCCGGTCGAGCACGAAGACCTGCCCGCGCTTGCTGACCTGCACGAGCGCCGGTATGGGCGCCTGCCCCTGCCCGCCAGGCCAGTGAGTGAGCACCGGCTGAGAGGCCACGTCGTAATCCCACAATGCGTGCCGCTGGGTCTGGAAGGTCCAGCGTGCTTGCCCGTTCTCGGCGTCCAGCGCCAGCACGGCACCATAGCGGCGGGGCTGTGCGCCCTGGGGCAACCCGGCATCCGCGGGCACATTGCCCGTGGGCACATAGATCATGCCGAGCGCCTCGTCGGCGCTGATGGGCGCCCACGCGTTCGGCTCGGAGGGCCGAGGCCCGGGTCCCGCCTCGTCGGGATCCACCGACCACACCGGCGCCCCGGTACGCGCGTCGTAGGCACGCAGGCGGCCGCCTGGCTCGCCGACCGACTGCCCATCGCTCAACCATCCTCCCAACACCACGCGGCCGCGCACGACCTGCGGTACCGAGGTTGCGTGATACCCCCGAGGCGAGGCAGCCCCGTCGCGCAGGTCGACCTGGCCCGCGCGGCCGAAGTCCGGACAGGCGGCGCCACTGCGGGCGTCCACAGCCAGCAGACGCGCATCGGGGGTAACGCCGTAGATGCGCGTGGCGCAGATGGCGCCGGGCGCAGCCTGGGGCAACGCGTAATAGGCCACCCCTCGACAGGCGACGGCAGCGCCTGCCGAGGCTTCAGGCGCCTCGGCGCCCGACCTCGCCGGGCCCGCATGCGGATCATGGCGCCAGCGCTCCTGGCCGGTCTTGATATCGAGCGCGATGAGCACGCCGCGCGCAGAACAGAGATAAAGGGAATCACCGACCTTGAGCGGCGTGACCTCGAGCCGACGCGGCTCGTTGTCGGCGGCCGGCCATTCACCGGTACGGTACGTCCAGGCGACGCGCATGCCGGCCACGTTGTCGGGCCGGATCTGCGCGAGCGAGGTGTAATGCGTGCCGCCTGCGTCGTTACCGTAATAGGGCCAGTCGGGTGAGGCGGATGTCGTGTCCGCCTCCATGGCGGTGCCCAGGTCCGCGCGGAGAGCCGGCACCGCTTGCGGACCGGACTCGTATGGCGGCTTGGCACGCAGCACCCCGGCCACCACGATGCCCGCCAGCGACACCGCGAACGCCATCGTGACCAGACGCGCAGCGCGATCGACACGGGGTGCCGGTGCGAGCCAGCGCATGACCGGCGGCAGCCAGAACGCCATGCCCAGTGCGAACAGAAGGCCCAGCCGGCCAGCGAGCGCCCAGAAATCCAGGCCGACTTGCCAAAGCGACCAACCGAGCGTCCAGGCCAGCATCGCCCCATAAACGCCGAGGCATCCCGCATGACCGAACCAGAGCATCAGGGCCGCGGCCAGACAGGCCGCGCCCGTACAGAAAAAATAGAGGGAGCCGCCCAGCATGAGCAGCTTGAGCCCTCCCAGGCCCAGCAGCACGCCGCTCGTTGCGAGCACAACGCACAGCCCCACTGCCACTACATTTCTACCCGACTCATCGTCGACCGCAGACATGCCACACCCCCAAGGCCTGGCCGGCGCACCGGCGCTTCGTTGTCCCGCGCGGCTGCGCTGGCCGCGTTCGGTCCTGCCACCTCTGGATTCCCGGCGCGACTGTGTGCTGCGACAGCGGCGAGACGGATCCGCTCGCCCTGCCGGGTGCCACGTATGCTAGCAGAGCGTCATTCGCCTCGCGCCAGCCGTTCGGCGGTGGCCACCGCACGCATCAGAAAGGCCGAGCTGTCGTCCTTGCGATAACTCACGATCACCGGCGAGGTAAACCCCGCGGCGGCAATCGGCACGTAGCGCACGTCGTCACGATGCGCGCGCTGCACCGAGGCCGGCACGACGGTCACGCCGATTCCCGCCGCGACCAGCCCGAGCGCGGTCTGCAGCTCATTGGCTTCCTGCACCACCTGCGGCGCGTGCCCCGCCTCGCGGAACAAGCCCAGCACATGATCGGCGTAGTTGGGCCGCGGCCGGGCCGGATAGAGCACGAAAGGCTCGGCAGCGAGCGCGGCGACCGTCATCCGGGCACGGCCCGCGAGCCGGTGCGCCATCGGCAGCGCCGCCACCAGCGGTTCGTTCATCAATACGCGGCGCGCGATGGCGGGGTCATCGAACGCGATGCGGCCGATGCCGAGATCGATGTGACCGCGCTTGAGCGCTTCGATCTGCGGCAGCGAGGTCATCTCGGTCAGGCCGACCTCGACCCGGGCATCGGCCTGCCGTACCTGCCGGATCAACTCCGGCACGAAGCCATACAGCGACGAGGGCACGAAGCCGATCCCGAACCAGCGCGTAGCCTGCGCGCCCAGCCTGCGGGTGCCGGCCACCACGTCATCGAGACGCGCAGTGAGCTGCAAAGACTGCTCATAGAAGTAGCGGCCCGCCTCGGTCAGCCGCAGCGCGCGCGGCGCACGCTCGAACAGCACCACACCCAGCTCCTCTTCGAGCTGGCGGATCTGGCGCGACAGGGGGGGTTGCGCGATGTGCAGCGTCGCGGCGGCGCGGGTAAAGCTGCCTTCGCGTGCCACGGCCTGGAAGTAACGCAGGTGCCGAAGTTCCATGAATGGATACCTTATAGGTATGGATGGAGACCAATATAGTCTTGGACGGCCCTGCCGTGCGTGGTGATACTGGATTCCATCCACTTTTCATCATTTCAGGTATGACTGCCATCACCCTAGATTCCGTCGAGACCCTGTTGGTCGACCTGCCCACCATCCGTGCGCATCAGCTCGCCATGGCCGTGATGCAGCGCCAGACCATGGTGATCGTGCGCGTGCGCAGCAGCGACGGCATCGAAGGCGTCGGCGAAGCCACCACCATCGGCGGCCTGGCCTACGGCGAAGAAAGCCCAGAGGGCATGAAGCTGGCGATCGATACCTACCTGGCGCCGGCAATGATCGGCGAGGACGCGACCAACATCAACGCCGTGATGCGCCGGCTCGACAAGATCGCGCGTGGCAATCGCTGCGCCAAGTCCGCCCTCGAGACGGCGTTGCTGGATGCACAGGGCAAGCGTCTCGGCGTGCCGGTGCGTACGCTGTTGGGCGGGGCGGTGCGTGACGCGCTGCCCGTGCTGTGGACGCTCGCCAGCGGCGACACCGCGCGCGACATCGACGAAGCCCATGCCCTGCTCGAGGCGCGCCGGCACAACACGTTCAAGCTCAAAGTCGGCCGCCGCGCGGTCGCCGATGATGTGCGGCACGTGGCCGAGATCAAGCGCGCGCTGGGCGATCGGGCGCGCGTGACCGTCGACGTGAACCAGGCCTGGAACGAGGCCGAAGCCGCGGGCGCCATCGCGAAGCTCGAAGACGCCGGCGTCGACCTGATCGAGCAACCCATCGCCCGCGACAACCGTGCCGGCATGGCCAGGCTGGCCGCGCGCTTTGTCGTGCCCATCATGGCCGACGAGGCCGTGTGCACGCCCGAAGACGCGCTCGAGCTCGCCCGGCTCGGCGCGGCCGATGTGCTGGCGCTGAAGATCGCCAAATCGGGCGGCCTGTCCGGTGTCGTTCGGGTGGCCGCGGTGGGCGATGCCGCCGGCATGGCGCTCTACGGCGGCACCATGCTCGAAGGCTCGATCGGCTCCATCGCGTCGGCGCATGCTTTCTGCGCCCTGCCCTCGATGGCCTGGGGTACCGAGCTGTTCGGCCCGCTTCTGCTGAAAGACGACATCGTCGCGACGCCCCCTACCTTTACCGATTTCGAAATGCACCTGCCCCCGGGCCCGGGCCTGGGCATCGTGCTGGACGAAGACAAACTGGCGTTCTATCGCCGCAAAGACTGAACGCCCACGCAGCGGTCACGGTGGCACCGCGCACGCCGCGGCGCGGGCCACAATAAACACAGGAGACAAACCATGAAGATCAAGCAATCCCTCGCGCGCCTGGCCACCGGCCTCGCGCTGTGCAGCGCCGCGCTCGCCGCGCCGCTGGCCGCACACGCCGCCGGCTACCCCGATCGCCCCGTCAAGTGGGTGGTGCCGTTCCCGCCGGGCGGCGCCATGGACAGCATCGCCCGCACGCTGGGCGAAGCCATGGGCCGCGAACTCGGCACCTCGTTCATCGTGGAAAACCGCGCGGGCGCAGGCGGCAACATCGGGGCAGCCACCGTTGCGCGGTCAGCGCCGGATGGCTACACCATCATGATCGCGGCCAACGGCATGGCCGTGAATCCCGCGCTCTATCGCGACATGAACTACGACCCACAGAAGGACTTCGCGCCGATCTCGCTCTTGGCCGTCGTGCCCAACGTGCTGGTTGCCAACCCCGACCGCACCACGGCCAAGAGCGTGCAGGACGTGATCTCGCAGGCCAAGGCCAAGCCCGGCCACTACACCTACGCCTCGGCCGGCGTGGGCACCTCGATCCATCTGGCGGGCGAGCTGTTCGTGTCGCTGGCGCAGGTCGATCTGCTGCATGTGCCCTATAAAGGCAGCGGCCCGGCGATCGCCGACCTGCTCGGCGGCCAGGTCGACTATATGTTCGACAGCATTACCTCGGCCAAGCCGCACATTCAGGCAGGCAAGCTGCGCGCCCTCGCGGTCACCACCGCCAAGCGCTCTTCCGCCCTGCCCGACGTGCCCACCGTGGCCGAAGCCGGATTGCCCGGCTACGAGCTGATGCCGTGGTTCGCGGCCTTCGCGCCCGCCGGCACCCCGCCCGAGATCGTGGAGCGCCTGAACGCCTCGATGCGCAAGGCACTGTCCGACCCCAAGGTGAAGGACGCGATGGCCTCGATCGGCGCCGAGCCCATCGGCGGCAGCCCCGCCGAGCTGCGTGACCACCTCGCCAAGGAAACCGCGCAATGGGCGGTGCTGGTGAAGGAGCGGAACATCAAGATCCAGTAAGAGCCCATCGGCCTCTCCCTGGAATGCGCTGCGGCCCGCGAATGCGGGCCGTTTGCTTTGCTGCATGACGTGCGCTGGCTGCGCCCTGCGCGTCGAGCGGCGCTGGAGATACGTCGCGAGGATGCACGCCGCATTTCGCCCGCGGAGCACACGGGCCGGATTCAGGATCCAGGGTGGCGTTCGAGCAAGAGTCAGCGCCGAGGAATACACTAGCCCGCACAAGCTGAGCGCCCCTTCGAGGCGGCGCAACAACGAGGAACCTGTCGTGAATTTCATCTTCCGCGGCGATGAGCTGCTGGTACGCGAAGACGGCATCGACCTGCCCGACGCGGCCACCTGTGAACGGATCGGCGTGCGCGTCGACAGCATGCAGACGATTTGGTCCGGCCGCGACCCGCACCTGCGCACCACGCACATCGCCCGCGACGCCGAGGCGCCTGAGGGCTACGCATTTCGCAAGCTGCGCGCGCTGCTCTCCGAACTGGGCGACAGCTTTGCCCTCGCCGGCCGCGCCTACCAGATCGCCGAATGGGTGCGCACCCATCGATTTTGCGGCGCCTGCGCCACGCCCATGCAACACGCGCGCCACGAGCTCTGCCTGCAATGCCCGTCGTGCGGGCTGCATTCGTACCCGCGCATTTCGCCCGCCATGATGGTGCTGATCAAACGGGGCGACGAACTGCTGCTCGCCCGCCACGCCCGCTATGCGCAGGCGCGCTACACCGCGCTCGCCGGCTTCGTCGAACCTGGCGAAAGCATCGAAGACGCGGTACATCGCGAGGTCGAAGAAGAGGTCGGCCTGAAGGTGCGTGACCTGCGCTACTTCGGCAGCCAGTCCTGGCCGTTCCCGCACTCGCTCATGATCGCGTTCACCGCGGAGTACGCGGGCGGCGACATACGCGTGCAGGAAGACGAGATCGCCGACGCGCAGTGGTTCGGCCCGGGCCAGCCATTCCCGGACATCCCCATGCGCGAGTCCATCGCGGGCAGGCTGGTGCGCGCGAACCTCCCGCCAGGCATTCGGGTGGCGTGATACGGCTGGCGGGGTGTGGCTGGATCAGACCGGCACGGTCAGGTACACCGCCTCGCGGCCCACGATCGGCACCCGCGCCGGCATGAAGATCGTGCAGTCGTCGCACAGGGCACGGATCTCTTCGTCGCCATTCACGGCGATGAGCTCGTCCTTGGCGAAGGTCTCGAAGCCGATCAGCGGACGCGTGAAGCGGAAATCCTCGGACTTGACCACATGCACCTGCAGCAACTGGAAGCGCTGCGGGGTGATGCGGGCGGCCTCCTGTGCCTCGATCAGGCCGAAGTGCGCCAGAAAGCGCAGCGTGGTGTCGGTAGCCAACTCCGCCGCCGATCGTGCGAAATGCTGACCGCACTCGACCACCAGCGAACCCAGGCTGTTCGACGCTTCACCGCCATGGCGGCCATAGCCGATCAACGGCGCCCCCGGCCCTTTGCCGTCGGGCATCAGCAGATGCACGTCGGGCGCGCCCACCGCGCTTGCCAGCGCGGCATTGCGCGGCGAGTTGTAATACACCCAGAACGGCCGCACCGGCGCGCTGGTCGAATGGATGTCGAGCACACAGTCCGCCGCATCGATCACCGGCCGCAACTCGCGCGCACGGCGCAGCTCGGGGCTGTCTTCCGTGCCGTCGAGCATCTCGCGGGTCCAGATGCGATTCAGGTTGTGCACCAGCTGCCGGTTTTCATAGGGCCGCTCGGCATCGAATGCCTCATAGGCCTCGACGTGCGCAAAACTCACCGTCAGCGTACCGATCTTCGGCCGCACGCCGCTATCCAGCAGATGCGTGGCCGCCACCATCCCGCAAATCTCGTTGCCGTGCGTGAGCGCATTGATCAGCACGTGCGGGCCCGGCCTGCCGGACTCGAAGCGATGGACATAATCAATACCGGTATTGCCCTTGCGATAAGCGGAGATATCGCGGGGCAGGACCTCGAGAGGCGGGGGCAACGGTTGTGCGGACATGATCGGCTCGCGTTGAAGGAAACAGGCCATCACGATAACGCAGGTTTCCAGGCGAGGCGCCGCATCGATGCGCGATCGGCCCGGATCGGCCTGCGCACACGCCTACGGTGAACTGCCGGACGCCCGGAGCCGAAGTCCATCAGCCCACCCTTGGAGCACCTGAAACAGGACGTCGAGCCCGCGACGCCGATCTTACCGAGCGCCTGGCCCGGTGTTCGGCGTGCTTTTTCGGGTCGCCGCGCTCGCCTCGTCGGCACCGCGGCTCACTGCATCTGGCGTGACGCGGCGTCTCCATGGTGAAACACCGAGCGCAGTTCAGCTCCTGCCGAACAGAATTGTCGCTCGCGCCGCAGTGGTCATTAATTGACCAATCTCAACGCAAATCCCCGGAGGTAGCGCATAGTCGCCTCTTCCTGCGATCATCTCCCTTTTGAACGTCAACCGGAGGATCGCAGGATGGGTATGTTTGCCATCGTCATTTCATTGGCGCTATTAATGTATTTCGCGTATCGCGGCGTAACGGTGCTGCTGCTGGCGCCGATCATGGGCGCGATCGCGGTGGTGCTTTCCGGCGATAGCGGTTTTCTGCTTCCCATCTACACCTCGACCTTCATGACCGCGCTGAGCGGTTATGTGCTGCAGTTCCTGCCGATTTTCCTGTTGGGCGCGTTGTTCGGCCAGTTGATGGCCGACTCGGGTGCGGCCAATACCCTGGCGCGCTGGATCGTCAACAGCCTGGGCCATCGCCGCGCCATCCTGTCGGTCGTCGTGGCTTGCGGCCTGCTGACCTACGGCGGCGTGTCGCTGTTCGTGGTGGCCTTCGCGCTCTATCCGGTCGCGGTCAGCCTCTTCAAGGCCGCCGACCTGCCCAAGCGCCTGATCCCGGCCACCATCGCGCTGGGCGCCTTCACGTTCACGATGACCGCGCTGCCCGGCACGCCCTCGATCCAGAACGCGATCCCCATCCCCTACTTCAACACCAACGTGTTCGCGGCACCCGGCCTGGGCCTGATCGCCGCCATCATCATGTTCACGGGCGGCCTCTGGTGGCTGCAACGCCGCGCTGCCAAAGCCCGCGCGGCTGGCGAAGGCTTCGGCGAACATGGCGAAGCCGACGAACAGGCCAACCCCGAACAACCCGCCGAACAAGGCCGCTGGTCGGTGATGCCCGTGCCGCTGGCCTTGCTGCCGCTCCTGCTGGTGGTGGGTGTGAACGCGCTGTTCACGTACGTCGTGTTCCCGGGCATGGACTTCGACTTCATGGGCGAACGCTTCGCCAACGTCGATCCGCAGAAGGCCACCGGCCTCTGGTCGCTCATCATTGCGCTGGCCATCGCTTGCCTCACCCTCGTGCTGATGCGCTTGGGCAAATGGGAAGACCTCAAGGGCACCGTGAACAAAGGCGTGTTCGGCTTCATGCTGCCGCTCTTCAACACCGCCTCCGAAGTCGGCTACGGTGCCGTGATCGCGAGCCTCGCAGGCTTCGCCATCATCCGCGACGCCGTGCTGAACATCTCGCCGACCAATCCTTTGATCTCGGAAGCCGTCGCGATGAACGTGCTCGCCGGCATCACGGGCTCATCCTCGGGCGGCCTGAGCATCGCCCTGCAGACCCTGGGCGCCGACTACCTCCGCATGGCCGAAGCCGCCAACATCAGCCCCGAACTGCTGCACCGCGTGGCCGTCATGGCCGCAGGCGGCATGGACACCCTGCCCCATTGCGGTGCCATCATCACGCTCTTGGCGATCTGCAAACTGAATCACCGCCAGTCGTATCTCGACATCGCCGCGGTGACGATCATGCTCCCGCTGCCGGCGCTGGCACTGGTGATCACGCTGGGAACGATGTTCGGGAGCTTTTAAAGTCGACCGGCGTCTCGTCCGCCAAAACAAAACCCCGCTGGCGCAACGCTGCGGGGTTTTTCTTTACCGAGGTGCACACGCGCAAAGACCGGTGCTCGCGGCCTCACCGGCTATTACTCACCTTGCAGCGCGCGGTAAACGTACCGCCGGTCGCATCGGCCGTCGCGTTGGACGGGCCGTGCAGCGAGGCCAACAGCAGGCCCTTGGTCGGATAGAGCGAATACACCATGATCTCCGGGCCGTCGGGCACGAGGAAGGTGATCAGGGCGGGACGCGCGTCGATAACGTCCGCGAGCTGTTCGCCGGACGGCTCGCCGGCGTTGGTGGACGTGTGGCGGATGGTGCCCTGCTCGGGACGGGCGCTGTCCCACACCAGCGTCCAGGTGCTGTTCTTGTAGCCCGCCTTTTCCTGCACGGGCTGGGACTTGCCCGTGGGCACATGGAAAAACGTGCCCTGCGGGCTCTTGCATTCGGCGCTGAGCTGCGCCGCCTGGGCGGTGCCGAGAGAGGCAGCAACGAGACTGGCAGCAAACACGGAGCGAACGAGGACACGGCGCATTGGCAAACTCCTGGGGGTAAGGCAGTGGGCGACCGAAGACTTTATCACCCGGACCTTCTCATTGGCCTCAGCCTGCTTTCTGCGCCAGCGCCCTTTCGCCGTGCCTGGGCCCGGCGGATGAATCCGAGTCGCGGCCCCTGGTGCCAGGTGTGCGCCACGCGCGCCGTGTTGAGCCACCCTCATGACGTGGCCGAGCACTCGGCGCCGCTACGCTACGAGAACCCTGCCCGACAGCACACGCGGCAGGGCTTCCGGGTCACCACGCGCAGCGGCGAACTTCCTTGCGCGCCGCGCCGAGTCGAGTCGAGCCAAGCGGATATGAGACCATCGCACCCGGGAATTAACCGCATTCAAGTAGCCAAGGAACGATACCTCTCATGACTCGCATTGATCTCTTGCGGCCCGCGTGCCTCAGTTTGCTCACCGCACTGTCTTTCTCTGTGTGCATGTCAGCAAGCGCGGCGCAGTCCACGTCGTCAGCGGCAGAGCAGCCGCCCGCCTTGGTGTGGGGCGCCGTTCCCAGTGCGGATCTTTACCTGCTGGTGGCCAGCCCCCGTCTCGGCAAGCCCGAGCTGCAACAACTGGTGGCCGACACGATCGGCCGTGGCGTAGGCGACAGCCACTACATCACCCAGGTCTGGAGCAATCTGCCCGAGCCCATCCAGCTTTGGCTCTCGATCGATCCCGCTCGGCTAAAGCAAGCCAGGCTGTCCACGGATGAGGCATTGGAGGCGCTGGCCTCCAAGCTGAATATCGCCGCACAGCCCACCCAGGGAATCGGCACGCCCCCTTCATGGATCTTTCCCGATGCCACGCGCGAAAAGCTCGAAGCCTGGAGTGATGCACCGGTGAGGCGGGCAGACGGCAGCACGATCAACCCCGCGGAATGGACGACCCTGGTTTACCTCCAGGCGCCGCAGGCCTGGGAAGCCTGGAACAAGGTCACGGTCGGCGTAGCGGTGCCCGCCGATGCGAACCGCCATTCGTTGGAGGCTGTCGTCAGCGACCGCCTGAAAGCCCTGGCGCCCAAGTTGCCTGACGACGTGTCGATGATGATTCTGCCGGCCAGCCCGAGGCTGAACGAAGCACAGGGCATTTTCGTCACGATCGAGCCCGATGCGTAGCCACGCTACCCTATGCCAACCAGAAGACCCCTGATGGCGCGCACGCCATCAGCCGGCACGGTTGCGTGCAGGGCAAGGCCTCACAACGCCCGCTGCCCGTCGCGCTCGAGATCTCCAGGGTTTGAACGTCGCGGCCTTCACAGCCATGGACGGGCGCCCAGGAACAGGATGGCACAGACCCCAGTTCGTTGCGCGCAAGCCCGCGCGCGGCGCCGATCAGACGGCCGCCCCCCCTTGCCGACGGCACCGAGCCGGTGCGCTGTGGCGGCAACTGCCCGGGACGCGGCAAACACGCCATGGAAAACAAAAAACCCCGCAAGAGCATCGCGCTCTGCGGGGTTTTCTGTTCAGGGCTTGCGCCCTGCTAATTCTGGCGGACAGAGGGGGATTCGAACCCCCGATACGCTTTTGACGTATACACGCTTTCCAGGCGTGCGCCTTCAACCGCTCGGCCACCTGTCCTGATCTGGAATCGCGGTCTTCGTGGCTCTTGCACCGGCTGAAACCAGGGGCGCGAAGGAACTACCGAAAACGCGAATCCGCGATTCTAGCAGAATCGCCGGGCCTGTGGCGGGGGAACGAGTCGAGAACGAAAAAGGGACGCACCACCACACCTTAGGCGAGCGTCCCTCTGTTGCGTACCGCGAGGGCCGAAGCGCTGCCGGGCGCTTCCCGGTTCCACCACATCGACTCCACCCTGATTGCTCGGGCGGCGCCTCCGACAGCACCCGAGACTTTGGGTACCAAGCCGCCCCTCAAGGCTCGATCTGCCGATACGACAGCACGGTCCCGTCGGTCGCGGCCTCTTCCAGGCGCACGCGGAATCCCCACAGCCGGCCCAGGTGCTTCATCACCTGGTCGGCCTCGCCGCCATCCAGCGGGCGGCCGCGACTCTGCGTGTGGCGCAGCACCAGCGAGCGGTCGGACTCGCGGAAGTAACGCACTACCTGGATATCCGGCACCTGGTTGTCGCGATTGTGTTGTGCGGCAAGCAGGCGGCGCACGTGGCGGTAGCCTTCGTCGTCGTGGATCGCGGCGATCTCGAGCTTGGGATTGGCCTGGTGATCGGCCACGGCAAAAAAGCGGAACTCGCGAATCAGCTTGGGCGAGAGGTATTGCGAGATGAAGGACTCGTCCTTGAAGTTGCGCATGGCGAAGTCCAGCGTCTTGACCCAGCCGGTGCCCACGATGTCGGGGAACCAGCGGCGGTCTTCGTCGGTGGGGTTTTCACACATGCGGCGGATGTCGGTCATCATCGCGTAGCCGAGCGCATACGGGTTGATGCCGCCGTAGCCGCGCTCATCGAAGCCGCGCTGGCTCACCACATTGGTGTGGCTCGCCAGGACTTCCATCATGAAGCCGTCGTTTACCTGGCCACGCTGATGCAGGCGGTTGAGCAGGGTGTAATGCCAGAAAGTGGCCCACCCCTCGTTCATCACCTTGGTTTGCGTCTGCGGGTAGAAATACTGGCCCACCTTGCGCACGATGCGCACCAGCTCCTTCTGCCAGGGCTCGAGCGTCGGTGAGTACTTCTCGATGAAGTACAGGAGATTCTCTTCGGGCTCAGGCGGGAAGACGCCGCGCTTCTCGGCTTCGGGCGCGGACTGCATCTTGGGCACGGTGCGCCACAGGTCGTTGAACTGACGGCGCGCATGCTCTTCGCGCTCGGCCTGACGCTGCGCCTCTTCGCGGTACGAGATCGGCGTGGGGCGCTTGTAGCGGTCGACCCCGTGCATCTGCAGCGCGTGGCACGAGTCCAGAATGGCCTCGACCGCTTCGATGCCGTGGCGCTCCTCGCACTCCATCACGAAGCGGCGCGCGAACACGAGATAGTCGAGCACGCCGTCGGCGTCGGTCCACTGCCGGAAAAGGTAGTTGTTTTTGAAGAAAGAGTTGTGCCCATAGCAGGCATGCGCGATCACGAGCGCCTGCATCGCCATGGAGTTCTCTTCCATGAGATACGAGATGCAGGGGTTGGAGTTGATCACGATCTCGTAGGCGAGCCCCTGCATGCCCTTGCGGTAGTACTGCTCGTTGCGGATGAACTCCTTGCCGTACGACCAGTGCGGGTAGCCGATGGGCAGGCCCGCCGACGCATAGGCGTCGAGCATCTGCTCGGAAGTGATCACCTCGATCTGGTTGGGGTACGTGTCAAGCCCGTACTCCCTCGCCGTGGCGGCGATGACCTCGTCATATTGCTGGATCAGCTCGAAGGTCCATTCGGAACCCTCGGAGATGGGCCGGGCACGGCCGACCGCCTCCAGCTCGGCGCGCGAACCCGCGATGGCGTTCATGCGACCTCCTTCTTGAACAGGTCATGGAACACCGGGAAGATCTCACCCCGTTCGCAGATGCGGCGCATCGCGAAGTGCGGCGCGGTCTCCTGCTCGTACTCGGCCCAGAGGCTGCTCTTGCGGGCTTCCTGCGAGTCGGGTACTTCGATGTAGGCGAAGTAGCGCGTGGCCGGCAGCAGGTTCTCGGCCAAAAAGCGGGCGCTCTTGCCCGCGTCGGCGCCAAACGAGTCGCCGTCACTGGCCTGCGCCGCGTACACGTTCCACGCCGATGGCGAGTAACGCTCCTGCACGATCTCATGCATCAGCTCGAGCGCCGACAACACGATGGTGCCTCCGCTCTTCGGATCGTAGAAGAAGGTGTGTTCGTCGACCTCTTCGGCGTTGTCCGTATGGCGAATGAACACCACTTCGACATGCTCGTACTTGCGCGAGAGAAACAGGTACAGCAGCGTGAAGAAGCGCTTGGCGAGGTCCTTCTTGCCTTCGTCCATCGAGCCGGACACATCCATCAGGCAGAACATCACCGCGCGGGCCACCGGCACCGCGACCGGCACGCGATTGCGGTAACGCAGATCGATCTCGTCGAGGAACGGCACGCGGGCGGATCGGCCCCGCGCTTCGTCGACCTTCAGCTGCAAGGCTTGCAGGCGCGCCTCGTCGGCGCCCTCCTCGACGGCGTCGGCCAACTCGGCCTCGGCCTGCTCCAGCTCGCTGCGCGCGTGCAACCCGAGCGCGACGCGCCGCGACAGCGAGGCGCGCAGCGTGCGGTTGACACTCAGCGTGCTGGGCGAGCCCGTGGTGGTGTAGCCCGCGCGCTGCCAGCGCTTCTGGGACACGTCGCCCAGCTGCGTGCGCACCAGGTGCGGCAGTTCGAGGTCTTCGAAGAAAAGATGCAGGAACTCGGCGCGGGAGAGGCTGAAGGTGAACTGATCCACCGACTCCCCCTCACCCGGCTCCGAGCCGCCACCGCCCTCACCGCCCTGCGGCCGGTCGATAGTGTCGCCCTTGGCGAACTCCCGGTTTCCCGGGTGCACCATTTCGCGGTCACCGCCCTGCCCGTGGCGGAAATGCGGCTCCGAGATGTCCCGGGCGGGAAGGTTGATCTCCCCGCCCTGGTCCATGTCGGCGATGGAACGCTCACGGACCAGATCCTGTACGGCTTTGCGGATCTGTTCCTTGTACCGCCGCAAGAAGCGCTCGCGGTTGACGGCGCTCTTGTTGCGGCCATTGAGACGACGATCGATGAGCGAATTCATGGTTCACCTCGCTCAGGATGACTTCCTCACCCTAAGGTACCACTCGCACAACAGGCGAACCTGCTTCTCGGTGTAGCCCTTGTCGACCATGCGATCGACAAAGCTCTGATGCTTGCTCTTGTCCTCCGCCGATGCCTTGGCGTTGAACGAGATCACCGGCAACAGGTCCTCGGTATTCGAGAACATCTTCTTCTCGATGACTTCGCGCAGCTTTTCGTAGCTGGTCCAGTTGGGATTGCGGCCGCCGTTATTGGCGCGGGCACGCAGCACGAAGTTGACGATCTCGTTGCGGAAGTCCTTCGGATTGGCGATGCCCGCCGGCTTCTCGATCTTCTCGAGTTCGTCGTTGAGCGCGCCGCGGTCGAAGCTTTCTCCGGTTTCGGGGTCGCGGAACTCCTCGTCCTGAATCCAGCAGTCGGCGAAGGTCACGTAGCGATCGAAGATGTTCTGGCCATACTCGGAGTACGACTCGAGATAGGCCGTCTGGATCTCCTTGCCGATGAACTCCGCATAGCGTGGCGCAAGGTAGCCCTTGATGAAATCAAGGTAGCGGCGGCGCGTTTCTTCGGGGAAGTCTTCGCGGGCGATGCGCTGCTCGAGCACATACATCAAGTGCACCGGGTTGGCCGCGACCTCGGTCTGGTCGTGGTTGAACACGCTGGACAGGATCTTGTACGCGAAGCGCGTCGACACCCCGTTCATGCCCTCATCGGTGCCGGCGTAATCCTTGTACTCCTGCAGCGCCTTCGCCTTGGGGTCGACGTCTTTCAGGCTCTCGCCATCGTAGACCCGCATCTTGGAATAGACGCTGGAGTTCTCGGGCTCCTTCAGCCGCGTGAGCACCGAGAACTGCGACATCATGTCGAGCGTGCCCGGCGCGCAAGGCGAACTGGCCAGCGAGCTGTGACGCAGCAGCTTCTCGTAGATCTTCACTTCTTCGGACGTCTGCAGGCAGTACGGCACCTTGACGATATAAATCCGATCGAGGAAGGCCTCGTTGTGCTTGTTGTTGCGGAAGGTCTGCCACTCCGATTCGTTCGAGTGCGCGAGGATCGCGCCATTGAACGGGATCGCCGAGAAGCCTTCGGTGCCCTTGAAGTTGCCTTCCTGGGTGGCCGTGAGCAGCGGATGCAGCATCTTGATCGGCGCCTTGAACATCTCGACGAACTCGAGCAGCCCCTGGTTGGCCAGGCACAAGCCGCCCGAGTAGCTGTAGGCGTCGGGATCGTCTTGCGAGTACCGATCGAGCTTGCGGATATCGACCTTGCCCACCAGCGACGAGATGTCCTGGTTGTTTTCGTCGCCCGGTTCGGTCTTGGCAATCGCGATCTGGCGCAGCACCGAGGGATTCAGGCGCACCACCCGGAACTTCGACAGATCGCCGTCGAATTCCTTCAGGCGCTTGACCGCCCACGGCGACATGATGCCGCTGAGATAGCGCTTGGGAATGCCGTATTCGCGTTCGAGCTCGTCGCCGAAGCGTTCGGGATGGAACAGGCCGAGCGGCGATTCGTTGACGGGCGAGCCCTTGAGTGCGTAGATGGGATAGCGCTCCATCAGCACCTTGAGACGTTCGGCGATGGAGGACTTACCACCCCCCACGGGCCCCAGCAGATAAAGGATCTGCTTGCGCTCTTCGAGCCCCTGTGCGGCATGCTTGAAAAACGCGACGATCTGATCGATCACGTCCTCCATGCCGTAGAACTCTTTGAACGCCGGATAACGGCGTATCACGCGGTTGGAAAACAATCGCGAGAGCCTCGGATCGTTACGCGTGTCGATGAGTTCTGGTTCGCCTATCGCCGCGAGCATGCGCTCGGCAGGGCTGGCATAGACCATGGGATCACGCTTGGCCAGGTCGAGAAATTCCTCAAGGGAAAGTTCTGATTCCTGCTCCCGCGCGTACTGGGACTTGAAGCCTTCGAGGATGCTTTGCACGGCCAACCCTCCTACGGGTGCCGTATCCAACACAATCGGATACGGTTGAGTCCATTGTGTGCTTCCTATACCAGCCAAGCTAGTCATTCTTGCGAATGAGCCTCCACCACATTATGTAGTCGTAGCACTTTCGCCACACACAATAGACAGGGATGAAAGACCCCTTGAGAGATTAGGCCCCATTCATGCGCCACAAGTTCCGGCATACGTCGAATTTACCGGCGGAACCCTTAAATAAAGTGTTGGCAGCGCAACAGGGCGAGTGCTGACAGCCATGAGTACATACCCTTTATTCATAAGTCCGTTCACTCGGGCGCGTACCGTTTTCACCGTGCCGCACAGGCTCTATGGTCGTGCCGCTGATACATGAAACGGATGCAACGCTCTCTTGAACGCTGGCTAGCACGCGCCGTTCCCGGCGCACTCGCTTGTACACAAGAGCGCGGCACGATTTCTCCGCACGCATGCCATCCATCATGCAGAACGCGCCTTACGGCGCGTTCGATGTCATGCAGGATGATGAGAGCGCGCTCGCTCAAACGGAGGGTGGCGCGCTCGTGAGCCGGTAGCGGCCTTCGCGATAGCACCAGTCCGGCCACAACGCGTGCGCCAAAGCCACGCGCGCGAGCGCGGCGTCGAGGTCCACCGGCGTGTATTGCTCCGGCGCGGCGTAACGGAACTGCACCGGCTCGCGATTGGGTGTCATCACGAGCAGATCATCGCCGCGCAGATACCCGTAGGTGTTGTCGTATTGCATGATCGCGCGCCCAGGCGAACTGCTCGCAAGATCGTGACCAATCATCGGATGCTCGGCTTCCACACCGATAAGCGAGAGCAGCGTGGGCGGCAGGTCGATCTGACTGACAAGCCGGTCATCGCGGCGCGGCGCGATCCCGCCGCCGAGAATGAGCGCAGGAATATGGAAATGCCGCACCGGCACGAGCGTGGCGCCGAACACGCGCGAATCATGATCGGCCACCACCAGGAACACCGTGTCCTCCCAATAAGGCGCCTCGCGCGCCTGCTCGAAGAAGCGGCCCAGCGCCCAGTCGGCGTAGCGAACGCTGTTGTGTTCGGTGGCGGGATTGCCGTCCACCACGATACGATCCGCCGGATACTCCCAGGGCGTGTGGTTGGACACCGAGAACGCGAGCGTGAACGTGGGGGCTTCGCCATCTTCGCGCAGCAGACGGTCGAGCTTCGCAAACATGTCCTCGTCGCTCACGCCCCAGGTACCGCAGAAGGCGGGATCGACAAAATCCGGCCGATCGACGATGCGATCGAAGCCATTGCCCAGGAAAAAGGCCTTCATATTGTCGAAGTGCGATTCACCCCCATAGATGAAGCGCGAGTGATAGCCCTGGCGCCCCAGCATGTCCGCCAGCGTGAAAAAGCCGCGCTGGGCGCGGGGCAGCTTCAGCACTGCCTGCATGGGCGTGGGTGGAAAGCCGGTGGTCACGGCTTCGAGGCCGCGCACCGAACGCGTGCCGGTGGCATACGCGCGGGTAAACGCCCAGCCCTGATCCATGAGTGCGTCGAGCTCGGGTGTGAGCCCCATGCCGCCCAGCGCCGCGCTGTATTGCGCGCCCAGGCTCTCTTCGAGAATGATCACGAGCTTCTTGGGCCGGCCCGCGCGCTGCGCGGGCACCTGACGGTGCAGGCTGGGCACCTCCGTATCGGCGGGGGGCCAGGGCAAGCCGGCATGTTGCAGCACCAGTTCGTTGAACGCGGCGCTCGGCATCTTGCCGTACATGCTCGAGCCGCCACGCTCGTTCTTCATACTGTAGATGGCGTACACGACGTTGTAGAGCGAATTGAGGGCCAGCGTGTTCACCATGCCGTCGGAACAATACGCGACCGACGACGGGTTGATGGGCCGATGACCCAGCGTGCCGCGGATCGCCAGAATCACCAGCGCCAGCATGACGAGGCTATACAGAATCTCTTGCCACCACAGCAGCGCGGGGTCGGCCGTGGGATTGACGAACAATACGCAGCCCGCCACGCTTGCCAGCACCAGCACCGCGGTGCCGCCCAGGAGCGCGGTTTTATAGCCCCGCCACACCATGTTCGATACCTCGCGCGGATGCTTGAGGTACTCGACAAACAGCCGGTTGGGCCGCGTGTCGTACTCCTGGATGAACGGCGGCGTGGACACCTCCAGCAGCGCCAGCAGAATCCAGCAGAGGATGAACCAGCCGGCGGTGATATCGGCCGCCCACTGATACTCACCCAGCCACGGGCCCAGCACGAGCGGCCAGGCGGCCAGCACACCGATCATGTGTATGTCGATACGCACGCCCCCTTTCAGCAGGGGCAACAACCCTCCGGCGTCCCGCACGCGGGGCCATTGCCACGCCGCCAACGCCAAGCGACTGGCCGTCAGCAGCACCAGGCTGGCGATCACGAAGATCAGCGCTTCGCCTCTCATGACACATACTCCGTCGCGGGCAGCCCCGCGTCATGCGACATCGCGGCCGGATGGCCGCGATTCTTTGCAAGCCGCCGTCAGGCGGCGATCTCGCGGGCGCCGGGGCCTGGCGGCCGCCGCACCCGCCTCTCAGCCGTCAGAGCCAGGCGGCCACGGCTCCGCCCGAGGCCACGCCGCTGACCGACAGCATGCGTTCCACATACCGCGCGATCATGTCGACCTCGAGATTGACCTTGTCGCCCGCCTTCACATTGCGCAGCGTCGTGACCTCCTGCGTGTGCGGGATGATGTTGATGCTGATATCGCAGCCATCGCTATCGTCGAGCACGCTGTTGACGGTGAGGCTGATGCCATTGACAACGATCGAGCCCTTATAGGCAAGAAACCGGGCCAGGGTCTTGGGCACCCGAATGACGAGTTCACGCGACTCGCCCACATCCGAAAACCGCAGCACCTCGCCCAGGCCATCGACGTGCCCCGATACGAGATGGCCGCCGATCTGGTCACCGATGCGCAGTGACTTCTCGAGGTTGACCTCACCGACTGCTGCCAGGCCCACCGTACGGTTCAGGCTCTCGCGCGACACATCCACCTGGAACTGTGTGCCCTGCAGCGCCACCACGGTCATGCAGGCACCTTCGACGGCGATCGAATCGCCGATGCTCACATCGTGCAGGCCCAGGCCTTCGGCCTCGATGTCGAGACGCACGCCGGCCGCCTCGTCGCCCTGCGCCAGCGGCTCCACCTTGACGATGCGGCCCACTGCCGCCACCAGACCGGTAAACATATCTTTGCTCCTTCGGCGCCCGCGCGCCATGTCACATCGAGCGCAGCCGCGCTCCTTAGTCTTCGTATCAGGGTTGGGCGCCGGCCTGGCCGACGCCGCGCACGCTGGCCAGCAGGGCCTGCCAATGCGCATCACTCGTGGCGCGCAGGCGCACGTCGGCGCCCACGCGGGTCATGTCGGTAAATACATAGCGGCGCGCGCCCTCGAGGTGCTCCAGCAGCGGCAGACGCACCATGCCGGCCGCGTCGCCCAGCAACACCGGGGCCAGGTACACCAGCAGCTCGTCGATGCATCCTGCCGTCAGCAGCGCACCCGACAGGCCCGCCCCCGCCTCCACGTGCACCTCGTTGAATTCGTTCTGGCCCAGCCAACGCATCAGGGCCTGCAGGTCCACCCGCTCCCCGCGCGCGTCGGGCAGCGGGATCACACGGGCGTTGCGGTCGGTAAGCGCGGCTTCGCGGCCCGGCGCGGGATTCGCCGTGAAAATCAGCACCTCGGTGCCGTCGAAGAGCCGCGCCCGGGGTGAGATCGCGAGGGTGGCATCGACCACCGCCTTGCGCGGCGGACGCGCCGTCTGCACCGCGCGCACATTGAGCAGGGGATCGTCTTTCGTGACGGTACCCATGCCGGTAAGCACCAGATCGGCGCGCGCGCGCCAATGATGTCCGTCGGCGCGCGCCGCGTCACCGGTAATCCATTGCGAAATGCCGTTGTGCAGCGCGCTGCGGCCATCCAGCGACGCCGCCATCTTCATCCAGGCCCAGGGCGTGCCGCGGCTCATGCGCGCCACGAAGCCGGCGTTGAGCTCGAGCGCCTCGGCTTCGCCCACGCCCGTGCAGACCTCGATGCCGGCCGCGCGCAGCCGCGCATAGCCTGCGCCATTGACGCGCGGATTCGGATCGCCCATGGCAATCACGACGCGCGCGGGCGCGGCGGCGACCAGCGCGTCGACGCAGGGCGGCGTACGGCCATGGTGCGAGCACGGTTCGAGAGTGACGTAGACGGTGGCACCGGCCACGGTCTCGCCGGCGGCGGCGGCCGCACGCAAGGCCATCACTTCGGCATGCGGGCTGCCCGGGGGCTGCGTGGCGCCTTCGCCGATCACCCGCCCGTCGCGCACGATGACGCAGCCCACCCTGGGGTTGGGCGACGTGGTGTAGAGCACGGCGCGCGCCAGCGCGAGCGCGCGGCGCATATGGGTCAGGTCTTCCGGCCGGGAGACGTCCACGTCGGGGTTCGTTGCGATGATCATGACCCACGGATTGTATGCCGGTGGGCCGACGCCGGCCCCGCCATGCTGATTCCGCCCTGACGGTGCCGGACCCGTGTTTTCCCGCATGTCCGTTTTGCTCCGCCGCCAGTCCGCCCGCCGCCTGCCCAGCCGGCATTGAGCGGCTCATAATAGCAGCCACACGCTCACAGTTTCCCTGCACAAACCCTCTTCGGAACCGCACATGCCTACCACCGCCCTGCTGCTGATCGACATCCAGGAATCATTCCGCACACGTCCGTATTGGGACGACAGCGAGCTCCCGGCCTTCCTCGCCGCCACCCAGTCGCTCATCGATGCCGCCCAGCGTCACGGCCACGCCATCGTGCAGGTCTTCCATGTGCAGACAGGCGGCGACCAGCCCGGCCCGTTCGATCCCGCCAGCGGCTACGTGCGCACCCTCGACGGGTTGCGGGTACCCGACGCGCCGGTGTTCCACAAGCGGGTACATTCCGCGCTCTACGCTCGCGACGCCCAGGGCACCTCCCTGGCCCAGTGGTTGACCGAGGCCGGCATCAAGGAGGTCATCATCACCGGCATCCGCACGGAGCAATGCTGCGAGACCACGGCGCGCCACGCCAGCGATTCGGGGCTCAAGGTGCGCTACGCCCTCGACGCCACGCTGACCTTTCCCATGACCGCACGGGATGGCCGAGTCTATACGGCGGCTGAGCTGCGCGACCACACCGCGCTGGTACTCGAAGGGCGCTTTGCTGCCGTCATGTCGGCCGCCGAGGCCGGGAGCCGCTGATGGCCGCCCCCGTGCCGGTGGTCTTCATCGTGCTCGAGGGCATCGTTTTGCTCGACCTCGCCGGGCCCGCTGAAGCGCTGCGCGTGGCCAATAAGCTCGTGCCCGGCAGTTTCGAGGTGCATTATTGCGCCCCCGTCATCGAGGTCGAAACCGGCCTGCCGGGCCTGCGGCTGTCGGGTCTGCAACCCTTGCCCGAGCAGTTGCCGGCCAACGCACTGGTCGTGCTGAGCGGCGTGATCGACCGCGCCTACGATCTGCAGGCGCCCGCCACGCGCGCCGTACTGGACTGGCTGCGCGTGCGCATGCCGGCGGATGGATTCGAACTCGTCACCGTGTGCGCGGGCGCCCTCGTGGCTGCGGCCGCCGGGTTGCTGCGCGACCGCGCCTGCACCACGCATCACAGCTGTGTGGCGAGCCTGAGCGCGCTGGAGCCGCGCGCCCGGGTGCTCGAGAACCGTATCTTCGTCCAGGACGGGCCGATCTGGACCAGCGCCGGCATCACGGCCGGGATCGACCTCGCGCTGCATCTGGTGGCCCGTGTGACGGACCCGCGGGTAGCCAGCGCGGTGGCGCGCGACATGGTCGTGTATTTGCGGCGCGCGGGCGACGACCCCGCGATCTCGCCCTGGCTCGACCATCGCAATCACCTGCATCCTGGCGTGCATCGCGTGCAGGACGCCGTGCTGCGCAATCCGGCGGGCGACTGGACGGCAACGACCCTGGCGCGGCAAGCCCACACCAGCGCGCGTCACCTGGCGCGACTATTTGCCGAGCACGCAGGCTGCACGCCCATGGATTATCTGTATCGGGTCAGGCTGGCGCTGGCGCGTACCCTGTTGAGCCAGACGCGCCATGGCATGGAGCGCGTGGCACAACAGGCGGGATTCAGCTCCGCGCACCATCTGCGCCGCGTATGGCGGCGCTACGAATCGACGCCGCCGGGCGCGCTGCGCGCCGACCTCGATCCGGGCCGAGCCACCGGGGCGGACGAGGAGCGCCCGGAGGACGCCCCGGCCTCGGCCATTCCGGCCAGCGGTGCGGACCGGACCGCGCCGCCCGTACGGCATTGAGCGCTTATTCCTTGCGCAGCTTGTTCGGCGGCCGGGGGCCTTGCATCTCGCGAATGGCCTCGACAAACTCGCCGATGTCTTCGAAGCTCTTGTAGACCGACGCGAATCTCACGTAGGCGACCTTGTCGAGCCGCTTGAGTTCGTTCATGACCAGCTCGCCGATCTTCTCGCTCGGCACTTCGCGCGCGCCGCTGGCGAGCAGGGTTTCTTCGATGCGGGTGACCGCGGCGTCGAGCTCTTCGGTGCTGACCGGGCGCTTGCGCAGCGCCAGCGTGAGGCTGCTGCGCAGTTTGCGTGCGTCGTATTCGGTGCGATTGCCGTCGCGCTTGACCACGGAAGGCATGGCCAGCTCGACGCGTTCGTAGGTGGTGAAGCGCTTGTCACAGGACAGGCAGCGGCGCCGACGGCGTATGGTGTCACCCTCTTCCGATACGCGGCTGTCGGCCACCTGCGTATCGGCGTTGCCGCAGAATGGACACTTCATCAGCTTTCCCCCGTACCTGTGATCCGCACATTGTAATAAGGCAGCGCCCGCGCCATTTAAAAAAAATGGATGAGGCAAACGAACAGGCCCCGGCGTACCGGGGCCTGTCTGACATGGGGAGCCGTGGCTGCCCCCCATGGCGATGCTTACTTGCTGTAGACCGGCAGACGCGAGGTCAGCTCGTTGACGCGCGCGCGCACGGCAGCGATGTTCGCCTCGTCGCGCGGGTTGTCCAGCACGTCGGCGATCAGGTTGGCCGTGGCTTCTGCCTCGGCTTCCTTGAAGCCGCGGGTGGTCATGGCCGGCGTACCCAGGCGGATGCCGCTGGTCACGAACGGCTTTTCCGGGTCGTTCGGAATGGCGTTCTTGTTGACCGTGATGTGGGCTTCGCCCAGCACGGCTTCGGCTTCCTTGCCCGTGATGCCCTTGGGACGAAGATCGACCAGCATGACGTGGCTCTCGGTCTTGCCCGACACAATGCGCAGGCCACGCTTGACCAGCGTGTCGGCCAGCACTTTGGCGTTCTTCACGACCTGGGCGGCGTAGTCCTTGAATTCAGGCGACAGCGCTTCCTTGAAGGCCACGGCCTTGCCGGCGATGACGTGCATCAGCGGACCGCCCTGGATGCCCGGGAAGATCGCCGAATTGACGGCCTTCTCGAACTCGGCCTTCATCATGATGACGCCGCCGCGCGGGCCGCGCAGCGACTTGTGCGTGGTCGAGGTGACGAAGTCGGCGTGCGGGACCGGGTTCGGGTATTGGCCACCCGCGACCAGACCGGCGTAATGGGCGATGTCGACCATGAACAGCGCGCCGTTTTCACGGGCGATGCGGCCCATGCGCTCGAAGTCGATATGCAGCGCGTAGGCGGAAGCACCGGCCACGATCAGCTTGGGCTTGTGTTCCTTGGCCAGTTGCTCGACCTGGGCGTAGTTCAGCACTTCGTTTTCGTCGAGGCCGTAGGGCAGGAAGTTGTACAGCTTGCCCGAGGCGTTGACCGACGCGCCGTGCGTGAGGTGACCACCCTCGGCCAGGCTCATGCCCAGCACGGTATCGCCCGGCTTCAGGACGGCCATGTACACGCCCTGGTTGGCCTGCGAGCCGGAGTTCGGCTGCACGTTGGCGGCTTCGGCACCGAAGAGTTCCTTCAGGCGATCGATCGCGAGCTGCTCGACGACGTCCACGTACTCGCAACCACCGTAGTAGCGCTTGCCCGGATAACCTTCGGCGTACTTGTTGGTGAGCTGCGTACCCTGGGCCTGCATCACGGCCGGGCTGGCGTAGTTTTCCGAGGCGATCAGCTCGATGTGCTGCTCTTGGCGGACGTCTTCTTTCTGAATCGCGGCCCAGAGGTCGGGATCCACCTTGTCGAGGGTGAGCTTGCGGTCAAACATGGGGGGTTCCTGGAACGGTGAAGATTGCGGGTGGTAAGACAATGAGCGCTAGTGTACCCCGCGCCGCCCGGGTATACCCGTGCCGCAGGCCGCGCCTGTGGTCAAAATCGTCGTTTGTGCGACGAACGCGCCGTCATCTGCGCGTTAAGAGAAGTTTTTTCATGACAGGCATGAAAACGGCTCACGCTGCGCCCGCCCGGGAGGCCGCCTGGCGGCTTCGCAGGCGCGGGGCGCACATCGGCGCCCCGCTCGGGCCATCAAGACGCCGTGGTGGCGCCGATCAGGCGCGGCGCCAGTTCCGGGTTGAGCGTGTAGGTGCCGGTGAGGTGCGCCTGCGCCAGGACATGGCCCTGGATCGCCTTGAGCGCGTCGGCACCCGTGAACGACCCCTGCAGCTTGAGCGAGGGCACATCCAGCGCGTAAAGCGTGAACACGTAGCGGTGCACGATCTCGTCGTTCCAGGGCGGGCACGGGCCGTCGTAGCCGAAATACTCGCCACTCATGTCGTGGTCGGCCGCGAACCAACCCGTGTAGTCGTTCAGGCCTTGGCGCGCATCCAGCGGGGCCAACGGGCCGCCCTTGCCGCGCGGCGAGATACCGCTCGAGAACGCGCCCTCGTCGATCTCGCGCAGCTCCGGCGACAGATCGATCAGCACCCAATGGAAGAAGTCGGCGCGCGGCAGGGTCGCCGGCACCGTGCGGCCCTCCTGGTTGACGTCATCGGGCTTGGTCGGCACGTCGGGATCGTGGCAGATCAGCGCGAACGACTGCGTGCCCTGAGGAACATCGTCCCAGGAGAACTGCGGGTTGTAGTTGTCGGCCAGGGCGATGTGAGATTGCGCATCGATCTTGCCGAAGGCGTAGCGCTCGGGAATCGACTCGTTATCGGAGAAAGACAAGCTCGCAAGTTTCATGGCGTACTCCTGGAGAAATGCGAAGAGTTCCTACGCTGCCAAGGTAACACGCGCGAACTTGCGTTTGCCCACCTGCACGACATAGGTGCCGGCGGCCAATTGCAACGATTTGTCTTCGACCCGATCGCCGTTGACGCGCACGCCCCCTTGCTCGACGTTGCGCTGGGCTTCGGAACTCGATGCCACCAGCCCCGCCTCGCGCAGCACACGCAGGATGCCCATGGGCGCGCCCGCGATATTGACTTCGGGGATATCGTCGGGAATCGCGCCATCGCGAAAACGCGCTTCGAAAGAAGCCAGTGCGCCTTCGGCCGCGGCGGCCGAATGGAAGCGGGTGATGATCTCCTGCGCCAGCGCCACCTTGGCATCGCGCGGATTGCGGCCACCCTCGATCTCGGCCTTCAGGGCGGCGATGTCTTCGAGCGAACGGAACGACAGCAGCTCGAAGTAGCGCCACATCAGCGTGTCGGAGATCGACATCAGCTTGCCGAACATCGAATCGGGCGACTCGGAGATGCCGATGTAGTTGCCCTTGGATTTCGACATCTTCTCGACGCCGTCGGTACCCACGAGCAGCGGCATCGTCAGGATGCACTGCGGCTCCTGACCGTATTCTTTTTGCAGTTCACGGCCGACCAGCAGGTTGAACTTCTGGTCGGTACCCCCGAGTTCGAGGTCGGACTTGAGCGCCACGGAGTCGTAACCCTGCAGCAACGGGTACAGGAATTCGTGCACCGCGATCGAAACCCCGCCCTTGAAGCGCTTGGTGAAGTCTTCGCGTTCCATCATGCGCGCCACCGTGTAACGCGAGGCCAGCTGGATCATGCCGCGCGCACCCAACGGGTCGCACCACTCCGAGTTGTAGCGGATTTCGGTGCGAGCCGGATCCAGCACCATGCTGGCCTGGGCGTAGTAGGTCTTGGCGTTGTGCTCGATCTGCTCGCGGGTGAGCGGCGGGCGCGTCGTGTTGCGGCCGCTGGGATCGCCGATGGTGGAGGTGAAGTCGCCGATCAGGAAGATCACCTCGTGACCCAGATCCTGAAGCTGACGCATCTTGTTGAGCACCACGGTGTGGCCCAGGTGAATGTCGGGCGCCGTCGGGTCCAGGCCCAGCTTGATGCGCAGCGGCACCCCGGTCGCGCGGCTGCGGGCGAGCTTCTTGGCAAACTCGGATTCGACCAGGAGCTCGTCGCAACCACGGCGCGCAACGCGCAGATCGGCTTCGACTTCGGGAGTGATGGGGGCTTCGGGGTGCGACATGATGGTTCCAGCCGGTTGTGCCGGGTCGGCGCGCGGCACAAAAGGTGTAAAAAGTGAGGAAATTAGTCGAAAATTCTAGCTGAATCGGCTAGGATACTGCCCTAATCATACGCAACTGTCATGTTCGTGGCCGTTGCTGTCTGGATCGGCAGGGTGCTCCCATCCCGCCGCTCATCTGTCACCTATTGCCGTTTGTACCAAGATGCGCCGCGCGGCGTACTCCTGCCTCCGGCCCGCAGGCCGTCAGGGGGAGGCCGCGTGCAACCGTAACTTGCACTCGACGCCACCCTAAGGTCTGAATCACGATGAATCGTGGCCCCAACAGCCTGGTGAGCAGCTTCCGACGTAAAGTTGCCACCCTGTTCGCCTCTCGCGCTGAACCTTCCTCCCGCGGCGCCGCACTCGTGCGACGCACCCTCATCGTCTCCGCACTGGGTCTGTTTGCTGGCGCCGCCGCCCTCGGCATGGTGCAGCAACCCGATCACGCCAGCCTGCCGCCGATGCGTCTGATCAACAGCGAACTGCCGCTCGAATCGAGCCAGGTCCAGATCAGCGAAACGCCGGCCGCCGACGCCCCCTACATCAGCGAAACGCGCATCCGGCCCGGCGACACGCTCGCCGCGGTGCTGCAGCGTCTCGAGATCAGCGAAAACGGCCTTCAGGCTTTCCTCACGCACGACGCCAGCGCGCGCAGCATCTACAAGCTGTACCCGGGCCGTGCCGTGCAGGCCGCCACCGACACCGAAGGCAAGCTGGTGTGGCTGCGCTACATCCACACCCCCGGCAACGAGAGCGGCGGCCAGGTCTACACCAAGATGCTGCAGGTCGAGCCGGCCGGCACGGGCTTCAAGGCCGAAGAACTCACCGAAAACACCGAGCTCCAGACCCGCGTGGCCGTGGGCACGATCCGCTCCTCGCTGTTCGGCGCCACCGATGCCGCCGGCATTCCGGATTCGATCACGCTGCAGATGGCCGACATCCTGAGCGCCAAGATCGACTTCCTGCGCGATCTTCGCCAGGGTGATCAGTTCCGCGTGGTCTACGAAACGCGTTCGCATGACGGCCGCTATGCGGGCGCCGGCCGCCTGCTGGCCGTCGAGTTCATCAATGGCGGCAAGACCTACAGCGCCGTCTGGTTCAGCGCCGACAACAAATCGGGCTCGTACTACGACTTCGACGGCACGAGCCTGCGTGGCGCCTTCCTGCGCACGGCGCTCAAGTTCACCCGGATCAGCTCGACCTTCGGCATGCGCATGCATCCGATCCATCGCACCTGGACCGGCCACAAGGGCGTCGACTACGCCGCCCCGACCGGCACGCCGATCCACAGCACGGCCGACGGCACCGTCGACTTCGCCGGCTGGCAAAACGGCTACGGCAATGTCGTGATCGTGAAGCACCATGGCAAGTTCTCCACGCTTTACGCTCACCAGAGCCGTATCGCGCCGGGCCTGAAGAAGGGCGACAAGATCGCCCAGGGCGAGCTCGTGGGCTACGTCGGCTCCACCGGCTGGGCCACCGGCCCGCACCTGCACTACGAGTTCCGTGTCGACAATCAGCCGATCGATCCGCTGTCGGTCGATCTGCCGGTGGCGCGCACGCTGGAGCCTTCCGAGGCCCGCGCCTTCGCCAAGGCCGTGGAGCCCTACAAGCAGCAGATCCAGCTGCTGACCCAGCTCCAGACCACGCTTCCCGAAGCCACGACCAGCGTGGCCGCCCGCTGAGCCCCCGCTCATGAGCAAACATACCAACGGCCCGCGCAGCAAACTGCCGGGCCGTTTTTTCATCGGCCTGATGTCCGGCACCAGCATGGACGGTGTCGACGGCGTGCTGCTGCGCCTGGATCAGCCCGCCAAGGGCGGCGCGCCGGGCGCCGCTGCGCCGGGCGCCGCGGCGCCCATGATGCTCGCCAGCGCAAGCGCGCCATTGGGCGAAGCCTTGCGCAACGCCCTGATGGCACTTAACACCAGCGGCCCGGACGAGCTCGCCCAGGCCAGCCTGGCCGCCAACGAACTCGCGCGCGTTTATGCACAGGTGTGCCACGACCTGTTGCTCTCGGCCGCGCTCGCCCCCGCCGACATCACGGCGATCGGCGCGCATGGCCAGACCGTGCGGCATCGCCCCGAGTTGGGCTACACCATCCAGCTCAACGCACCCGCCCTGCTCGCGGAACTGAGCGGCATCGACGTGGTGGCCGACTTCCGCAGCCGCGATGTGGCCGCGGGTGGCCAGGGCGCACCGCTGGTGCCGCCCTTTCATGCGGCGATGTTCGGCAGTTCGTACCCGCGCGCGGTACTGAACCTCGGCGGCATCGCCAACGTCACCCTGCTCCAGCCGGGCCACGCCCCGCGCGGCTTCGACACCGGACCGGCCAACGTGCTGCTCGACGCCTGGTGCCTGCAACACACCGGTCTGCCCTACGACGCCGATGGGCGCTGGGCCGCGCTGGGACGTGCGTCCGAGCCGCTGCTCGCGCACTTCATCGAAAGCGAACCCTGGTTCGAGCTGCCGGCGCCCAAGTCCACCGGCCGCGATCTGTTCGGCCTGCGCTGGATCGAAACCCGGCTGGCCAGTTATCGGGGCACGCCGCTGCGCGCGGAAGATGTACAAGCCACTCTGCAACGCCTGACCGCGCGCACGGTGGCCGATGCCATCGCGGCCCAGGGTGTGCCGGTGCAGGATGTGCTCGTGTGTGGCGGCGGCGCACGCAACGGTGGCCTGATGCAGGACTTGGCATCGGTGTTGCGGCTTCCCGTGGCCGCCACCGACTCGGCCGGTGTCCCCGCGCAGTGGGTCGAGGCCATGGCGTTCGCCTGGTTGGCCCGGATGCACGTCGACAGGCTGCCCGCCGCCGTGCCCGAGGTGACCGGCGCCCGCGCCGCGCGCATACTCGGCGCGCTCTATCCGCGCTGATCACGGGCGATGCCACATCCACCCAGGCGGGCATGCAAAATGGTTGCGTACGCAACCACATAGCCAGCACCCCGCCCGGACCGCAAGACCATTACGCACGACAGGCCGCATCCCGACCCTCATGCAGACGCATACAAAAAGGCCTCCCGAGGGAGGCCTTATGCGTGGAGCGATACGCGCTCAGACGGAGAACGACGAACCGCAACCGCAGGTGGTGGTGGCGTTCGGATTGCGAATCACGAACTGCGCGCCTTCGATGTCTTCCTTGTAGTCGATCTCGGCGCCGACCAGATACTGGAAGCTCATCGGATCGACCAGCAGCTGCACGCCTTCCTTGTCGAGCACGGTGTCGTCTTCGTTGACGACCTCGTCGAACGTGAAGCCGTACTGGAAGCCCGAACAGCCGCCACCTTGCACGAAGACGCGCAGCTTCAGATCGGGGTTGCCTTCTTCGAGCAGCAGGTCTTTGACCTTGGCGGCTGCAGAATCGGTAAAGACCAGCGGCGTCGGCGGTGCTTCTTGCAGGTCGACGGTTTCGGTGACAGCGTTCATGATTACACTCCTGGCCGCAACGGGGCCATATACGGAAGGCGGGAAACCCCGCGCAGATGATTCACTATAGCGCAGCCGTCAAGCGGATTCAAAATTCGAGCTTGACGGTGCGGGTGGCGCGTACGGTGCCGTTTTCCAGCACGCTGACGGTAATGGCTTCGGGGACAAATCCGGGCGGCACCGCCAACACGCCCTGACTGCGTTGATACTGATCGAAATGCAGGTCGAACGGCCCGTCCGAGGCTTTGGCGACCGCGGCCGCCGCTTCCGGGGACAGACCATTGCCCGTCAGGGCCGGCACGGTCGCCGCGGGCGCCGTACCGGTCGCGGCAGACGCCAGAGGCGCCGCCGCATCGGCCGCGGCAGCCGCCGTGGCTTTGTCGGGCGGCGGCTTGGCCGCCGCGCCGTCGGACGCCGCGGGCGGTGCGATGGCCGCACCACCATTCACCGGCACCGAAGGCACCGTGGTGTTCTCGCTGGCCGCCACCTGCAGGGGTGCCAGCGCCACACTGACGGTCGCGCCGTCAAGCAGACCCGCGGCCTCGAAACGCAGCTCACCCTCGAAGGGCGTATCGCTGCGCCCGCTGCGCATCATCAACACCCGGTACCGCAATCCCGCGCCTTCGCGCACGAACTCGGCGCCACGGATATCGAGCGAGCCCGACGGGCCGGGCGGCAGCAATTGTTCGTAGAAGGCCAACTGGTCGCGTCCGCGGCCGACATCGGCCTGGGCCTGGCGCAGCTGGGTTTCGAGCTCGAGACGGGCCGCACGCTCCACGGCGATTTCGCCATCCGCCGTGTCGAGCTGGGCGCGCAGGAAACGCAATTCTGTTTCGCGTTGGGCGAGCGCCTGGTCGTGCGCGGCCAACTGGGACTGTGTGAGCACCACCGAGCCCTCGGGCAACGATCGAGCACCCCCATAGCGGTAGCCGAGCATGCCACCGATGGCCAGCGCCGACACGACAACCAACCCCGCCGCCAGCCAGCGCCCACGCCGCCCGCCAGGGGCCGGCGCGGGGGAAGAAGAAGCTCCGGGTTCAGACATGGTGCTGCGAGCGCCTGGGGCGAGCCGGGAGGCCCGCCCGCCGGCCGACATCAGGGAAGAATGGCAACCTGGTCCAGCCCCAGCGATTCGGACAGACCGAACATCAGGTTCATGTTTTGCACGGCCTGACCGGCCGCGCCCTTGACCAGGTTGTCCTGGACCACGAGCACGATGAGTTGATCGCCGTTGCCGGGACGCTGCACCGCGATGCGCAGGTTGTTCGAGGCACGTACCGAACGCGTTTCGGGCTGGCTGCCGGCCGGCATCACGTCGACGAAACGCTCATCGGCATAACGAGCTTCGAAAAGCGCCTGGAAGTCGGTGTCGCGGGCCTCGGGCAGGATGCGCGCGTAAATCGTGGAGAACATGCCCCGGATCATCGGCACCAGGTGAGGCACGAAGGTCAGCCCCACCTTGCCGCCGGCCAGCTTTTCGAGCTGCTCGACGATCTCGGGGTGATGGCGGTGACCGGCCACGCCGTAGGCCTTGAAGTTATCGCTGGCTTCGGAGAACAGCGAACCGACCTCGGCCTTGCGGCCCGCACCCGACACGCCCGACTTGCAATCGGCGATCAGGGTCTGGGTGTCGACGAGCTTCTTGCCGCCCTCGACGAGCGGCGCGAGGCCGAGCAGCACCGTGGTGGGGTAGCACCCGGGGTTGCCGATGACCTTGGCGCGCGAAATCGCCTCGCGGTTGAGTTCGACCAGGCCGTAAGCGGACTGCTGCGCCAGGATATCGGGGCAGCTGTGCGGCATTTTGTACCAGCGCTGGAACACAGCGGTGTCCTGCAGGCGGAAGTCGGCGGCCAGATCGATCACCCGCGTGCCAGCCGCGGTGAGCTCCTGGGCCTGGGCCATGGCCACGCCGTGCGGCGTGGCGAAGAATACGACGTCACAGTCGGTCAGCGTGGCTTTCTCGGGAGCCGAGAAGGCCAGGTTCACGCGGCCGCGCAGGTTCGGATACATGTCGGCCACCGGCAACCCGTCTTCCTTGCGGGACGTGATGGCGGTCAATTCCACATTGGGGTGTTGCGACAGCAGGCGCAGCAGCTCGACGCCGGTGTAACCGGTGCCGCCGACGATGCCGACCTTGATGCGGGAGTTCGAAGCTTGGGCCATGGTGAGATTCCGTGAAACGTAGAACGATTGTATCGCTCAGGAAACGGACGCTGGAGGCGGTAACCACCTTAAGTCGCTGATCCGTATCCGACCGCGTATGCACCGCGGGGTTCCCGCAGCTGTGAAAAGTGCCCCCACGCCGCGCCTTCGGCTTGCTGCCCCCCGAGGGGGCGCGCCCGCCTTGGGGCGGCCCGGCGGCGGGCGGGGGCCCCCACGCCGCGCCTTCGGCTTGCTGCCCCCCGAGGGGGCGCGCCCGCCTTGGGGCGGCCCGGCGGCGGGCGGGGGCCCCCACGCCGCGCCTTCCGGCCAGCATGCCCCGTGCCCTTGCGGGCGCGCCCTCCCCGGGGCACAAGGCGGGGCCATAAACAAAAAGGCCGCTTTCGCGGCCTTTTTGGGGGACATTAGCGCTTGCTGAACTGCTTGCGCCGACGTGCCTTGCGGAAGCCGACCTTCTTACGTTCGACTTCACGCGCATCGCGGGTCACGAAGCCGGCTTGCGACAGCGCGGGCTTGAGCGCCGCGTCGTAGTCGATCAGCGCACGGGTGATACCGTGACGGATCGCACCAGCTTGGCCGGTTTCGCCGCCGCCGTGGACGTTGACTTTGATGTCGAACGACTCGGTCAGGCCGGTGAGTTCCAGCGGTTGACGCACGACCATGCGGCCGGTTTCACGAGCGAAGAACTCGTCGACGGGCTTGCCGTTGACGACGATCTTGCCAGTCCCTTTCTTGATGAAAACACGAGCCACCGAGGTCTTGCGACGGCCGGTTCCGTAGTTCCAGTTACCGATCATGGCGTTTCCTTAGAAATCCAGCGGCTTCGGCTGCTGGGCGGTGTGCGGATGCTCGGCACCGGCGTACACCTTGAGTTTCTTGATCATGGCGTAGCCCAGCGGACCCTTGGGCAGCATGCCCTTGACGGCCTTCTGGAGCGCACGACCGGGAAAACGCTCTTGCATTTTCTCGAAGTTCGTTTCGCGGATACCGCCCGGGTACGTCGTGTGGCGGAAGTACTTCTTGTCCTTCGCCTTGGTACCGGTAACGACGATATCGGATGCGTTGATGATGACGATGTAATCGCCGGTATCAACGTGCGGCGTGAATTCAGGTTTGTGCTTGCCACGCAGACGGTGTGCGACTTCGCTGGCCACACGACCGAGGACCTTGCCCTTGGCGTCGATCACAAACCAGTCACGCTTGACTTCGTGCGGCTTTGCCACAAAGGTCTTCATGATGGTTCCTAGTAAAGATTTTCCCGGCAACCATTTGCCTGGGATGTCTTCCCAAATCCGGCAAGGCCCCCTCTTGAAGAAGGGTGTGTCTTGCCCGGTACTTTTGCCCCCGCCTAAGCGTTATTACCCGCCCGTGTAGGAAGTCAAACTAAGGGAAGCCGACGATCATAGCATGATTGCTCAAAAAATGTGCAAACCCCGGCGCGAGGCCGGGGTCGGGTACTGCTGTCGGGGCACGCCGGCCGCAGGGGCGTGGCGGGCTTGCCACAACGCCGCTGGTGCCCGCATGCCCGCGGACCGGGGCTGCGCCCCTTTTACTTGCGGCGTGCAGCCAGCGCCACGCCGAGGTACTGGTCGTAAGCCCCTTCGGCCAGACGGAACCAGGGCAGCAGCTCGTCGCGGAAGCCCATGTAGTTGTCGTAGATGGCCTTGAACTTGGGATCCTTGGCGGAGAACTCGCCATAGACCGTTTCAGCGGCAGCGAACGAGGCATCCATCACGGCGCGCGGGAAAGCGCGCAGCTCGGCACCACCGGCGATCAGGCGACGCAGGGCGGCGGCGTTCAGGGCGTCGTAGCGCGAGGTCATGGCCACGTGCGCGACGCGGCTGGCGGCTTCGACGATGGCCTGGTAGTTCTTGGGCAGACCGCCCCAGGCGCCTTCGTTCAGGTACAGCGAGACCTGCGGACCGCCTTCCCACCAACCCGGGTAGTAGTAGTACTTGGCGACCTTGTTGAAGCCGAGCTTCTCGTCGTCGTACGGACCCACGAATTCGACGGCGTCCAGCGTGCCCTTCTCGAGCGAGGGGTAGATATCGCCACCGGCGATCTGCTGAGGCACCACGCCCAGGCGCGACAGCACTTCGCCGGCGAAGCCCGCGGTGCGCATCTTCAGACCCTTGAGGTCTTCGACCGTCTTGATTTCCTTGCGGTACCAGCCGCCCATCTGCACGCCGGTGTTGCCCATCGGCAGGTTGACGATCTTGTGCGGCTTGAACATCTCACGGGTGAGCTTCATGCCGTCGCCGTCGAACATCCAGGCGTTCATCTGGCGCGCGTTCAGACCGAACGGCACGGCCGAGTCGAAGCACAGCGCGGGATCCTTGCCGTAGTAGTAGTACGACACGGTGTGACCGCACTCGATGGTGTTGTTCGAGACGGCGTCGAACACCTGCAGCGCGGGAACGATCTCGCCGCCCGGGAACTGACGGATGTTGAACTTGCCGCCCGTGGCTTCGCTGACGTACTTGCAGAAAATTTCGCCAGTGCCGTAGAGCGTGTCCAGGCTGCGCGAGAAACTGGAAGCCAGGCGCCAGTTGAGGGCGGGCATTTCCTGGGCGAAAACGGGTGCGGCGACGGCCGCGCTCCCGGCGACAGCGCCGAGACCGGCCTTCTTCAAGAACGAACGACGTTGCATGTGACGGCTCCTCCTGTGGAACGAATGCGAGGGGTTTACGTATGGGTTTACTTTTAATTACTGGGCGATATTACACGCTGCCGAACGCGCGCCGGGCTGGCGAGCCGCGCCGGGCTGTGTTGCGCTGCGGAATATCGAGGTGCCATGCGGCCTGCGGGGTCACTTGGGCTGGAGAGGGCTGCGGCCGCTGGTGCCGCGAGCCCGTCGTCGTGCCGGACGCCGGCAGCGGACGTGGGAATCAGCCGCGCGCCTCAGGCACCCCGAGCAAGGTGCCCGCCGCGGGCAATGCCATCAGGCACCGGCAACCGACATCTGCTCGATCAGGATCGAACCGGAGGTCTTGGTGCCACGCGAGATGGTGTCGGCGCCCACGGCAACGATCTGGCTGAACATCTCGGCCAGATTGCCGGCGATCGTGACTTCTTCGACGGCGTGCTGGATCTTGCCGTTTTCGACCCAGTAGCCGAACGCACCGCGGGAATAGCCACCGGTGACGTAATTGACACCTTGGCCGATCAGTTCGGTAACGAGCAGACCGGTGCCCATTTTCTTGAGCATGGCTTCGAAGTTGTCGCCGCGGCGGGTCTTGCGCGATACGAGGCTGAGATTGTGCGAACCGCCGGCATTGCCGGTGGTGCGCATGCCGAGCTTGCGTGCGGTGTAGCTGGACAGGAAGTAGCCCTCGAGCGTGCCGCCGTCGACCACCCGGCGCGCCTGCGTGCGCACGCCTTCGTCATCGAAGGGCGAGCTTCCCATGGCGCCCGCCACGTGCGGATCTTCGAGCACGTCGATGTGATCGGGAAAGATCGGCTTGCCGAGCGAATCGAGCAGGAAACTGGCCTTGCGATAGAGTGCGCCGCCACTGGTCGCCTGGGTGAAGGCGCCGAGCAGGCCGAGGGCGAGCGGGGCTTCGAACAGCACGGGCACTTTGCCGGTGGGAATGCGGCGCGCCGACAGGCGGGCCAGCGTGCGTTCGGCGGCGTAGCGGCCCACGGCCTCGGGCGAGGCCATGCGAGCCGGGTCGCGCTCGGATGTGTACCAGTAGTCGCGCTGCATGTTGTTGGCGCGGCCGGCGATCGGCGCCACCGACAGGCTGTGGCGCGAATAGGGATAGCCGCCCATGAAGCCGCGGGTGTTGCCCATCACGAACTGGCCTTCGTAGGTGCCCACGCTGGCGCCATCGGTGTTGGTAATGCGCGGATCGACCTCGCGGGCCGCACGCTCGGCGCGCAGCGCAAGCTCCGCCGCCTCGGCCGTGGTCACGGACCAGCCGTGATGCAGGCGCAGGTCGGGGAATTCGGTGGCCAGCATATCAGCATCGGGCAGGCCGGCGGCGCTGTCGGCCGCGGTGTGGCGCGCGATGTGCCAGGCGGCCTCGACGGTCTGACGCACGGCGTCGTCGGAAAAATCGGACGTGGAGGCCGAGCCGCGGCTCTGACCGGCGTAGACGGTTATATCCAGCGAGCGATCGCGCGTCTGTTCGACGGTTTCGATGTCGTTTTTGCGCACCGACACGGACAGCCCCAGGCTTTCGGACACTTCGGCCACGGCATCGCTCGCGCCCGCCTTGCGCGCGTGCGCCAGCGCGCTCTCGACCAGTTCGGAAAATCGCGCGTGATTCGCGGCGATGGGCAGGGAAGAAGAGGAAGTGACCATTGCTGTCCAATTTGCAGAGACGGTTATCATAGCCAAGTCCGTCTTTTTGCAGTGTTCCAATGAGTTTTCCACACCAGGATTCCGGCGACGACGCCGAGTTCGACGACAACGGCTACGACCGCCCCAGTAAATCCCAGGTCAAACGCGACCTGCTCGCCCTGGTTGACCTGGGCAAGCAGCTCATCGACCTGTCGCCGGGTCAGCTGCGCCAGTTGCCGCTCGAAGAGCGCCTCTACGAGGCCATTCGCGAGGCCCAGCGCACCACCAGCCGCGAAGGCTTGCGGCGCCAGACCCACTTCGTGGGCAAGCTGCTTCGCATCGCGCCGGTCGATGAGATCCGCCACCAGCTCGATGTCTGGGAAAATGGCTCGCGCGAAGAAACCGCCGCCATGCACCGGCTCGAAGGCCTGCGCGACCGTCTGCTGGCCGACGATGAGGCGCTGACCACCCTGCTGCAAACGCACCCGAGCGCCGACGTGCAGCAGTTGCGCGCCGTGATCCGCGCCGCGCGCAAAGAATCTCAACAGAACGCCGCGCTCAATCCCGGCCAGGAACCGCAGCGCAAGCAATATCGCGCGCTGTTCCAGGCACTCAAGGCCCTGCTCGCCTGACCCGTCTCCCCGATCCCCACGCCGCACCGACAATGACCGATACCGCCGACCTGCTGGACTGCATCGAACTCGAAACCGGACCGAACCCTACCCATGCCGTCATCTGGCTGCACGGGCTGGGCGCGGACGCCAACGACTTCGTGCCGGTGGTGCCGGAATTGCGGCTGGGCGCCGCGCCGCCCGTACGCTTCGTGTTCCCGAACGCACCGGTGCAGCCCGTGACGATCAATGGCGGCATGGCGATGCGCTCGTGGTACGACATCCTGGTGCTCGACCTGGTGCGCCAGGAAGATGCCAACGGCATCCGTGCCTCCGAAGCCGCGGTGCGGGCGCTCATCGCGCGCGAGAATGCGCGCGGCATTCCCACTTCGCGCATCTTCCTGGCGGGGTTTTCGCAAGGCTGCGCCATGACCCTGCACACGGGGCTGCGCCTGGACGAAAAGCTGGGCGGCATGATCGCCCTGTCGGGCTATTTGCCCCTGATCGACCTGGCCGAGGCCGAGCGCCACGATGCCAACCGTGACACCCCGATCTTCATGGCCCACGGCCTGCACGATCCGGTCGTCAACATCGCCCGCGCCGAAGCCTCGCGCGCACGGCTCGAGGCCCTGGGCTACGACGTGCGCTGGCACACGTACCCCATGCCGCACTCGGTCTGCCTCGAAGAAATCACCGCGATCGGCGACTTCCTGCGCGAACAGATGCGCTGAGGGCGGCGCGCAGCGCGCACCCGGCCGCTCGCGGCGTATTTCCCCGAGGGGCGCTCGCTCCGGCAGCGAGGCTTGTGGAGGGTCTGGACGATGATGCGCAGGGGCTTGGGCGGTGGGCTGCTCCAGGCGCGGCTCATCGCGAGCGCCGCCTGCCCGATCCCGTTGGCTTGTATACAAGACGGTATCCCACACATGCCCATAAATGCGATTTCTACAGGAAAACGCTAGGTCGGCGCGGCTTGTTTGCCACGATTCCTGAATATAGTATTCAATCCATGCCTCGCGCCCGCCCCAGGACGCTGCCGGGCAGGCGGGGCCCGCGGGCCATCCCGGCTCGCGCCGCCGCCGACGTCTTTGCGCTTTGCCGCTGGTCCTGCTGTCGCTGCACCGCTGTACGACGCCTCACTCCTTTTCCTTGATTCCGCGGTCCGCGCACCGCCGGCGCAGCCGGGCAGGCGTTCGACCCGCGCACGCCGGAGTTCGCCGTGAAGACTTTCCCATCCGCTTCGATTGGCCGCTGGCTGAGCGCCGCCGCCCTGCTCTGTTGCGCCCCTGCCGTCATGGCCGCGGAAGCGCTGAACCCACCGGTCAAGGTGCGCTACGAAGAAGTCGTGCGCTCGATCCTGTACGTGCCCAAGTACGTCGCGCTGTCGCAGGGCTATTTCAAGGAGGCGGGCCTGGATGTGGCCATGAAGACCTCGCAGGGCACGGACAAGGGCATGACTGCGCTGCTGTCGGGCAGCGCCGATATTGTTCTGATCGGGCCCGAGGCCTCCATCTACGTGCAGAACAGCGAGTCGCCGGTCAAGCCGCGCATCTTTGCCGGGCTCACCGCCACGGACGGATTCTTTCTGCTGGCACGCAAACCCGTCGACAAGTTCGACTGGAGCATGCTCAAGGGCAAGGAGATCATCGGCTTTCGTCCGGGCTCCAATCCGATCGTGTTTCTCGAAACGGCCTTGCGCAAGCACGGCATCGATCCGCAGAAAGACGTGAAGCTGCTCAACAATATCGGCATCCCCGCGCGGGCCGGCGCCTGGATGGCGGGCCAGGGCGAGTACGGCATTTTCCTGGAGCCCGAGGCCGGGGAGCTGGTACGCAACGGCAAGGGCCACATCGTGGCCTCGATCGGGCATGAGGTGGGCCAGGTCGATTACACGGTCTTCACCGCCACCGATAAATACATTCGCGACAATCCCAAGGTGATCCAGGCCTGGACCGACGTGGTGGCCCGCGCCGAGAAATATGTACAGGCGACCCCCGCCGCCACGCTCGCCCCGCAGATCGCGAGCTTCTTTCCGGGCATGGACCAGGCCGGCATCATCGACGCGATCGAGCGTTACAAGAAATACCAGATCTGGAAGACGACGCCGCTCGTCACGGCGCAGGCCATGAATCAGCTGCAGGACATGCTGATCGCGAGTGCCGTGATGAAGGACAACGCCCGCGTGAAGTACGAAGACGTGGTGGTGGCCGACTTCGCCAAGAAGGTGCAGCCATGAGCGCGGTGGTCCATACCCTGGCGCCTCAGGCGGCGGCGGCCACGGCGAAGATCGAGATCCGCGACGTGTGCCTCAGCTACTTCACGCCCGAGGGCGAGACGCAGGCGCTGGCCAACGTGTCGTTCGAACTGGCCGCGGGCGAATTCGTGAGCCTGATCGGCCAGAGCGGCTGCGGCAAGAGCACGCTGCTCTCTCTCATGGCAGGCCTGATCTCGCCCACGTCGGGCAGTGTGCTGGTCGACGGGGTGCCCGTCACCAAGCCCTCGCCGCGCGTCGGCTACATGCTGCAGCAGGACTATCTCTTCGAGTGGCGCAGCATTCTCGACAACGTGATGCTCGGGGCCGAGATCCAGGGCCGGCGCGATGCACGCAGCGAGGCCCGCGCGGTACATCTGCTCGAGAAATGCGGCCTGGGCGCGTTTCTCACGCACACGCCGCGCCAGCTGTCGGGCGGCATGCGCCAGCGCGCCGCCCTGGCCCGCACCCTGGTGACCGAACCCGACGTGATCCTGCTCGACGAGCCCTTCTCGGCGCTGGATTCGCAGACCCGCCTCGCGATCTCGGACGAAGTGGTCGACATCCTGCGACGCGAGGGCAAGACGGTCGTGCTGGTGACGCACGACATCGGCGAAGCCATCGCGATGACGGACCGCGTGATCGTGCTGTCACGCCGGCCCGGCCGGATCAAGAGCCAACACCGCATCAACTATGCGCAACCGCGTCCGACGCCGTTCCAGGCGCGCACGCGGCCCGAATTCAACGCCTATTTCGACCAGCTCTGGAAGGAGCTGGACGTTCACGTGGAGGGCTGACCATGAATGCTCCCGCCATCACGCTGCGCCCCGCCGCCGCGCCCAGTCCGCAATACCAGGCCTATCTGCGCAGCAGCCAGCGCCGCAAACAGCAGATCCGGCTGGCCCAGCTCGCGCTGCTGGTGCTGTTCTTTGCCCTCTGGGAAATCCTGCCGCGCATGCATGTGCTCAATCCGCTTCTGACGAGCTACCCCAGCGCGCTGTGGCCCACCTTCATCGACCTCTGGCGCAACGGCAATCTGTTTCACCACATCCTGACCACGTTGTCGGCCACCCTGGTCGGCTTCGGCCTGTCGATGGCGCTGGGCATCGCCTGCGCGGCGCTTCTGTGGTGGTCGGACTTTGCCTACAAAGTGCTGGATCCGTTTCTCGTCGTGGCCAACGCCATGCCGAAGATCGCCTTCGTACCGATCTTCTATCTCTGGCTGGGCTCGGATTACGCTGTGTACGGCATGGCGGTGGCGATCGCGGTGTTCGTGACGATCATGGTGGTGTATGCGGGCTTTCGCGGCATCGACGCCAACAAGATCAAGCTCGCTCATACCTTCGGCGCATCGCGCTGGCAGATCCTCACCAAGGTCGTGCTGCCGGGCAGCGTGCCCACGTTGATCGCGGCCGTGAAGATGAACATCGGCCTGGCGCTGGTGGGCGTGATCGTGGGCGAGTTCCAGTCAGCCGATTCGGGGCTGGGCTTTCTCATCATGAACGGCAGCCAGATCTTCAAACTCAATATCGTGATGACCGCGATCACGCTGCTCGCGGTCATCTCGAGCCTGATGTACCTGGTGATCTACCGCGTCGAAGCCGCCGTAATGCGGCGCTACGCCTGACAGGGAGACAACGATGGAATTTCCACAGTGGGTACAGGACCGCGTGATCGCGCGCCAGGGCCGCCTGCATCCGTATGATCACTTCGATGCCGCCCGCACCGCGGTGGTGGTGATCGATATGCAGCGTTACTTCACCGAACCCGGCTTTCAGGGCGAGTGCGCCCCCGCGCGCGACATCATCGCCCCGATCAACCGATTGTGCGCGAGCCTGCGCGACGCGGGCGGCACGGTGGTCTGGGTGCAAACGGCGTCGGACAACGCCGATACGTTCTGGTCGCATCATCACGGCGTGATGCTCACGCCCGAGCGCAGCCGCCGAAGGCTCGACACCCTCAATCGTGACGCGCCGGGCTACGCGCTGCATCCCGAGATGGATGCCCGGCCCGGCGATCTGCGGGTGACCAAGCGCTTCTATAGCGCGCTCGCGCCCGGATCCTCGGAGCTCGAGCCCCTGTTACGCGGCCGCGGCATCGACACGCTGTTCATCACGGGCACGGTCACCAACGTGTGCTGCGAATCGACGGCGCGCGACGCGATGATGCGCGACTTCCGTACGGTGATGATCGACGACGGGCTGGCCGCCGTCACGCCGCAGGAGCACGAGCACGCACTGCAAGGCTGGATCCTGTTCTTCGGTGACGTGCTCAGCGTGGACGAGGCCAGCGGCCGCGTGCGGCCGGCCGCCGCGCAGCGCAAAACCGCCTGAGCCGCCTCAGTAGGTTTCGAGGTGCAGGCGCCCCTCGCGGCGCAATGTGTCGGACAGGCTGGCCCAATCGTGGCCGGCCTCGCCCGCGATGTCGGCGAGCGCCGCCAGCACGCCCGCCTCCATGCCCTTGAGACCGCAGACATACACATAGGTATCGCCCTGCACGAGCAGCCGCAAGACATCGGCGGCGCGCTCGCGCATCACGTCCTGTACGTAGCGGCGCGGCTGGCCCGGCTCGCGCGACAGGGCCAGGTTGATGTCGATGAAGTCACGCGGCAGCTTCATGAGCGGCCCGAAGTACGGCAGCTCGCGCTCGGTGCGGGCGCCGAAGAACAGCATCAGCTCACCCAGTTCGCCCTCGGCGATACGGCGCCGGCTGTTCTCCGTCATGGCGCGCATGGGCGCCGCCCCCGTGCCGGTGCAGATCATCATCAGATTGGCGCGCGGATGGTTCGGCATCAGGAAGGTATTGCCGAATGGCCCGATCACGCTGACCGTGTCGCCCTTGGCCAGGTCGCAGAGATAGTTGGAGCAGACACCGCGCACGGCGGCACCGTCATGGGTCTCCGTCACGCGCTTCACGGTGATCGAGAGATTGTTGTAGCCGGGACGTTCGCCGTTGCGCGGACTCGCCAGCGAATACTGCCTCGCATGATGCGCGCGCCCCTGCGCGTCGGTGCCCGGCGGCAACACGCCGATCGACTGCCCTTCCAGCACGGGAAAAGGCCGCTGGCCGAAGTCCAGCACGATGTGATGAATATCGCTGTCGGTGTCGGCATCGGTGACGCGATAATTCCCGACCACCGTGGCCGTCACGGGTGTCTTGTGAGTGTAGAGGTTCACATAGGGATGCGCCGCGGACCACGGCGGTACGTGGGCGCCCGATGCCGGCAAGGCGGGCGTGCCCACATCTTCGGCGCCGGCCTCGGCGGCCGCCGCCGGCGAGGCCACGGGCTCCGCGACGCCCGCCGGGACCGGCTTCTCGGCAGGCAGTTCGTCCCAGGAGAACTGCTCATCCAGTGAGTATGCCTCGCCGCGCGCCACCAGCCGCCAGTTGTCGATCGATCCGGTCGGACACGGCGGCACGCATGCCATGCAGCCATTGCAGACCTCGGCGTTGACGACATAGTTGCGGCCGTCATGCGTGATCGCGTCGATCGGACAGGTTTCTTCGCAGGTATTGCAGCGGATGCAGATCTCGGGATCGATGAGATGCTGCTTCAGGAGTTCGCTCGGCAAAGGCGCATTCATGGCGGCACCCGCGATCAGTTGAAGCGCACGTACTCGAAGTTCACCGGCTGGCGATTCACGCCCATGACGGGCGGCGCAATCCAGTTGGCGAACTTGCCGGTATCGACCACGCGGCCCATCAGCGAGGCCACGAAGGCCTTGTCTTCGGGCGAGGCGAGCCATTTGTCGCGATTGGCCTGCCACTGCGCCTCGGTCAACACTTCGCCCTCGGGCGACACGCGGATGCCCGCCAGCGTGCCGATCTGGCGGTTGAAGGCTTTATGCGGAACGGACAGGCGGAAGCCGATGCCGTTCTTCTCGATCACCTTGTTCCAGCGGCCCACGCCGGCCATCGAATCGCGTATGAAGTCGTCGCGCAGCACCTCGTTGAGCGCGTTGAGCATCGGCACTTCGATCTCGCGCAGCCGGCCGTCGGTCACGGTCAGTACGCGATAGGTGTCGTTCTTGAGCTGATGATCGTCGCCGCGCTTGCCTTCTTCGTAGCGGCCCTTCAGACCCGAGCTGTAGAAGATCGCCGCATTGGACGACTGGTCGGCGCCGAACAGGTCGATGGTGACGCTGTAGTGGAAATTGAGATAGCGCTGGATGGTGTCGAGGTCGATGACGCCGGCCGCGCGGATGGCCGCCGGATCATCGGTCTTGAGCTGGTTCATCACCTCGCAGGTGCGCTGGATCACCCTCGAGACGCCCGATTCGCCCACGAACATGTGATGGGCCTCTTCGGTGAGCATGAACTTGGTCGTGCGGGCCAGGGGATCGAAGCTGGACTCGGCCAGCGCGCACAACTGGAACTTGCCGTCGCGGTCGGTGAAATAGGTAAACATGTAGAAGGCGAGCCAGTCGGGCGTCTTCTCGTTGAAGGCGCCCAGGATGCGCGGATTGTCGGCATCGCCCGAGGTGCGCTGCAGGAGCGCATCGGCCTCTTCGCGGCCATCGCGGCCGAAGTAACGGTGCAGCAGATAGACCATGGCCCAGAGATGCCGGCCCTCCTCCACATTGATCTGGAACAGGTTGCGCAGGTCGTACTGCGACGGCGCGGTGAGGCCGAGGTGGCGCTGCTGTTCGATCGACGCCGGCTCGGTATCGCCCTGCGTGACGATGATGCGGCGCAGGTTCGCGCGGTGCTCGCCGGGCACGTCCTGCCAGACGTCACGGCCGATGTTCTCGCCGAAGTGAATCTTGCGCTGGCCATCGAGCGGCGCGAGGAAGATGCCCCACCGGTAGTCGGGCATTTTCACGTGGTCGAAGTGAGCCCAGCCATCGGGCTCGACGCTCACCGCGGTGCGCAGATAGACGTCGTGCTGATGGGAACCGTCAGGGCCCATGTCGCGCCACCACTGCAGGTAATTGGGCTGCCAGTGTTCGAGGGCACGCTGCAGCGTGCGGTCGCTCGACAGGTTGACGTTGTTGGGGATCTTGTCGCTGTAGTTGATGCCGCTCATGTCTCTCTCCGATAGGGGAAGCCGGCCGCCGAGCGTGCCGCGCTCAGACCCGGTTCCAGTCGAAATTCGCCTGCTCGCCCTTGCCATACAGCTTGAGCGCACCCTTCTCGCCCACGGCATTGGGGCGATTGAATATCCAGTTCTGCCACGCGGTGAGGCGCCCGAAAATGCGCGTCGCCATGTTTTCCTTACCGCCAAAGCGCAGGTTGGCTTCCATGCCGGTGAGCGCGTCGGGTGACAGGGCGCGGCGCTCTTCGAGCGCGAGGCGCACTTCGTCATCCCAATCGAGCTCATCGGGCGCGTAGGTGACGAGACCCAGTGCCAGGGCTTCGCGGGCATCGAGTTCGCGGCCGGCCGCCGCGCGCAGCGGCTCCAGCGCCGCGGCCTCCTCATAGAATCGGCGCTGCAGCCGGCTTTGGCCGGTGACCATGGGGTAGGCGCCGAAGTTGCGCTCATCGAGCACGATGCGGGCGGGGGCCTCGGCCTCTTCGTCGTCGCGCATGTAGATGCGATCGGCGGCCAGGGCCAGCTCGAGCAGCGTGCCCACGAAGCACGAGCCCGGCTCGATAAACGCGAACAACGTGCGGGAGGTCACGTCGAGCCGAGCGAGCGTGCGGCGCAACATGCCGGTCGTCTCGCGCACGAACCAGTGACCCGCGTGGCGCTCGAGCACCGCGTCGGCGGCCAGCACCTGGGCGGGATCGCCCTCGGTCTTGAGCACCCAGGTGCCGATATCGAGCTCATTGGTGCGCATGTAGAGAATGGCGTCGTCGAGCTCGCGCGCCAGCGCCAGCGGCCACCAATCCGCACCGGCGTCGAGAATGGCCTCGATCTCGCCAGCCACCGGTGCATGTGGCGCGCGTATCGTCCAGGTGGCCTGGCGCGCCTCGCGGTCGATCGCCACTTCCACATGGGAGTAGCGCAGCCCCTCGGCACCAGCCTCGCGGGCGAGCGGCGTCAGCGCCACGCCGCGGCCGCCGGGACGATCACTGGCCTCGGCCAGCGCCTGCGCGCGCGACCGCACGGCTTCCTGGAATTGCGCCGGCTTGACGACGTCGTCGACCAGGCGCCAGTCCTTGGCACGCTGGCCTCGTACGCCCTCGACCAGCGTGCAGAAAATGTCGGCGTGATCGTGCCGCACGCGGCGCTTATCGGTCACGCGGGTGAGCCCGCCGGTGCCCGGCAGCACGCCCAAGAGGGGCACTTCGGGCAGCGCGACGGCCGACGAGCGGTCATCGACCAGCAGGATCTCGTCGCAGGCGAGCGCCAGCTCGTAGCCGCCGCCCGCGCAGGCGCCATTGAGCGCCGCGACGAACTTCAGGCCGCTGTACTGGCTGGCGTCTTCCATTCCATTGCGCGTCTCGTTGGTGAACTTGCAGAAGTTCACTTTCCAGGCATGCGATGACAGCCCCAGCATGAAGATGTTGGCGCCCGAACAGAACACGCGGTCTTTCATGCTGGTGACGACCACCGTGCGCACCTCGGGATGCTCGAAGCGGATGCGCTGCAAGGCATCGTGCAGTTCGATGTCGACGCCGAGATCGTAGGAATTGAGCTTGAGCTTGTAGCCGGGGCGCAAGCCCGCATCTTCGGCGACGTCCATCGCCAGGGTGGCGACGCTGCCCTCACAACTGAGCTGCCAGTGACGGTAGCGGCTGGGATCGGTGCGGAAATCCACTGCAGGTGCAACAGAACTCATGCTTGTCTCCTACGGCCTCTCTCGGTGCCTGTGGTCTCATCACAGAGGCACAATACTGCATGTGATGAATTAAAATGCAGAATAGTGCGCGAGAGTAGGCACGTCAAGCACGACGTGCACAAAACTGCAGTTTTTTACAGGGGCAGCCCGCAGGCCTTGCGAACCTGAGTGCGCAGCCCGGCGAAGCTTTCGGGCAAGCTCAACTCGCTGGTAACCCAGGTGAGGTCCGCCTTGGCGTAGAAGGCTTCGCGGCCGGCCAGGATGCGCTTCAGATCGGCCATGGCTTCGTTATTGCCCGACATCGGCCGGAAATCGCCCTGCGCCATGACACGCCCCATGTGCTCTTCGGGCGTGGCGCGCAGCCACACCGTATAGCAATGCGTGAGCAGCAGATTGAGGGTGGCCGGCTCCGACACCAGCCCGCCCGGTGTGGCCAGCACCATTTCGGGATAGATCTGCACCGCCTCTTCGAGCGCGCGCCGCTCATAGCGGCGGTAGGCGTTGGGGCCGTACAGATTGTGGATCTCGAGAATGCTGCATCCCGCCACCCGTTCGATCTCTTTATTGAGCTCGATGAACGGATAGCCGAGGTCGTCGGCCAGCATCTGCCCGAGCGTGGACTTGCCGGCGCCGCGCAGGCCGATCAGGGCGATGCGCTGGTAGCGGTTGGGGCGCTGGGCACCCGCGCCCACGCCGAAGAGCTGCGTCAGCACCTCCCGCGCGCGCTGCAGGTCGGACTCGCTACGGCCGCTCAGCAACTCGCGGATCAGCAGCCACTCGGGGGATTCGGTGGTGACGTCGCCCACCAGCTCGGCCAGCGCGCAATTGAACGCGCGCGCGATCTGCAGGAGCACGAGGATCGAGGCGTTGCCCACGCCGTGCTCGAGATTGGCGAGGTGGCGCTCGGAGACGCCGGTGGTTTGGGCCAGGCTTTTGCGCGTCATGCCGCGGATGGCGCGCAGACGCCGCACCCGCTCGCCCAGGGCGATCAGGAACGCCTCGCGCCGCGGTTCGGCCGGCGCAGATTCGAGCGCTTGCTCCATGGGATAGATGCTCCGCAATAACCCTTAAACGCAAGGTGACATGAACTATAGTGCTTGACGCTCGCTTTTTAAAGCACTATTTTTCCATCACCTGCATGAAGTTCGGCTGAAAACACCCGCTCCCTCCGGCAGAAACACGCACTGTTTTGCATCCGGATCGGGCGGGGTCGTTAGTGTAAAGGACGCTGCCATGAGTACGCCTGAACAGTTCCACGCGCTGGTCCGGGAAGCCACCGACCGGATCGGACCGGCCCCGCTGGACGCGAGCCTTCAGGCCCGCCTGAATCGCGAACTGAGCCCGGAGAGCGATTGGTATGCCCGCCTGTTCGAGGCCTGTCGGGCCGGCATCGCCGCCGGCTGGATGTGCAAGTACGAGGGCGGCGGCATTCGCTATGGCCGCGTCATCAAGCCGGATGCGGCACTGGGCGGCTATTCGGTCGACGTGGTCGACATGAACGACCTGGCCGGCCCGCACCACCGCCATCCCAACGGCGAGATCGATCTCATCATGCCGCTCGACGCCACTGCGCGCTTCGACGGCCATGGCGCCGGCTGGCTGGTCTACGGCCCAGGATCGGCACACGCCCCCACGGTGAGCCAAGGTCATGCGCTCGTGCTCTATCTGCTGCCGGCCGGCGCGATCGAGTTCACCCGCGCCGCCGCCTGAGGCCCCCATGACGCCGACCTCCGTTCGCACCCGGCGTCCGCCCTGAGCGCTTCGCATCCCGGCCGCCTTTCGACACGCGCCAACCGGAGTCCTCCAGAGCCGCCAGACGGCCCGGACCCGGTCCCTCGAGGAGACAACCATGCATGACTGCCCGACCGAGCTGAACTACGCCAGCTACCTGGCGGCGCTGAACGCGCCGCGCGCGGCCAAGACCGCCTATATCGATGACCATCGTCAGCTCACCTACGGCGAACTGGCCGAACGCGTGGCCCGATTCGCGGGCGCGCTGCGGCAACTGGGCCTGCGCCGCGAAGAGCGGGTGCTGCTCGTCATGCACGACACGGTCGACTGGCCGGTCGCGTTCCTCGGCGCGCTGCATGCCGGGGTGGTGCCGGTGGCCGTGAACACGCTGCTCACGTCCGACGACTACGCCTACATCGCGGCGCATTGCCGCGCGCGGGCACTGATCGTATCCGGCGCGCTGCTGCCCACCTTGCGCCAGGCGCTGGCCCAGGGGCCCGGCGACATCGAGCACACCATCGTGTCGCAACCCGCGGCCGCGGGGCAACCCGGCGATCTGGATTTCGAGGCGTTGCTGGCGCAGGCGCCGATCGCACCGGCCACCCGCACGCTGGCCGACGAGATCGCGTTCTGGCTGTACTCGTCGGGATCCACCGGCAAACCCAAAGGGGTGGTGCACACGCACGGCAATCTCTGGCATACCGCCGAACTCTACGCCAAGCCGGTGCTCGGCATCCGCGAGGACGACGTGGTGTTCTCGGCGGCGAAGCTGTTCTTCGCCTATGGACTGGGCAATGGGCTGACCTTTCCGCTGTCGGTCGGCGCGACCACGGTGCTGATGGCCGAACGCCCCACGCCGCAGGCCGTGTTCCAGCGTCTCGTCACGCATCGGCCCTCGATCTTCTATGGCGTGCCGACGCTGTATGCCAGCATGCTGGCGGCCGCCGATCTGCCCGAACGCGGCGCGGTGGCGCTGCGGGTCTGTACCTCGGCCGGCGAAGCGCTGCCGCGCGACATCGGCGAGCGCTTCACGCGCCACTTCGGCTGCCAGATCCTCGACGGCATCGGCTCGACCGAAATGCTGCACATCTTTCTGTCGAACCAGGCCGGCCAGTTTCGCTATGGCACGACCGGCAAGCCGGTGCCGGGCTATGAGGTGCAATTGCGCGACGATGCGGGCCAGCCCGTCGCGATCGGCGCCATCGGCGATCTCTACATCAAGGGGCCGAGCGCGGCACTGATGTACTGGAACAACCGCGACAAGACGCGCCAGTGCTTTCTGGGCGACTGGCTCAAGAGCGGCGACAAATACGTGTGCGATGCCGACGGCTATTACACCTATGCCGGCCGCAGCGACGACATGATCAAAGTGAGCGGCCAATACGTCTCGCCCGTCGAGGTCGAGAATGTGCTGATCCAGCACGAGGCGGTGCTCGAGGCCGCCGTGATCGGCGTGCCCGACCACGACGGGCTGGTGAAAACCAAGGCCTACGTGGTGCTGCGGCCGGGCTATGCGCCCGACGAGGACACCGGCGCGGCCCTGCAGCAATACGTGAAGCAGCATCTCGCGCCGTTCAAGTATCCGCGCCAGATCAATTTCACCGAAGAGCTGCCGAAGACGGCCACCGGCAAGATCCAGCGCTTCCGCCTGCGCCAGCTCGAAGAAGCGGCGCTGTAGCGGCACGGCACGGCGCCGCCCTCGCCACCGAAGTCTTTCACCGACACGCCGGCCACCTTTCCCGCGGCCGATAACAACCCAGGAGACACCCGCCATGACCCCGATCCTGAATCGCGCTGCGCTGCTTGCCGGCACCGGCGCCCTGTTGCTGCTCGCCTCTCCCGCCCACGCCGCCGACAAAATCAAGGTGGGCTTCATGCTGCCTTACAGCGGCACCTACGCGGCGCTCGGCACCGCCATCGAAAACGGCTTCAAGCTGTATGTGCAGGAACAGGGCGGCAAGCTCGGGGGCCGGGAGGTCGAGTACTTCAAGGTGGACGACGAATCGAATCCCGCCAAGGCGTCGGAAAACGCCAACCGCCTGATCAAGCGCGACCAAGTGGACGTGGTGGTCGGCACGGTGCACTCGGGCGTGGCGATGGCCCTCGCCAAAGCCGCCAAAGACAGCGACACCACGCTCATCGTGGCCAATGCCGGCGCCGATGCCATCACCGGCCCGATGTGCGGCCCCGGCATCTTCCGCACGTCGTTCACCAACTGGCAGCCGGCATACGCCATGGGCCCGGTGGCGGCCGCTGAAGGCCGCAAGACGGCCATCACGGTGACCTGGAAGTACGCGGCGGGCGAAGAGGCGGTCAAGGGCTTTCGCGAAGGTTTCGAGAAGGCCGGCGGCAAGGTCGTGAAAGACCTGACCGTGCCGTTTCCCAACGTCGAATTCCAATCGGTGCTGACGGAAATCGCCGCAGCCAAGCCCGACATGGTGTGCACCTTCTTCGCGGGCGGCGGCGCGGTGAAGTTCGTGCAGGACTATCACGCCGCAGGTCTGGGCAAGACCATTCCGCTGTACGGCTCGGGCTTTCTGACCGATGGCACCTTGCAGGCGCAGGGCGCATCGGCCCAGGGTCTGCTCACCACACTGCACTACGCGGACGGCCTGAACACCCCGCGCGACAACGCCTTCCGCGCGGCCTACGACAAAGCCTACAAGCTGCAGCCCGACGTGTACGCCGTGCAGGGCTACGACGCCGCCCAGCTGATGCAGGCGGGGCTGGGCGCGGTGAAGGGCGACATCGGCAAGAAGGCCGATTTCCGCAACGCGATGCGCGCGGCCACGATCGACAGCCCGCGCGGCGCCTTCACGCTCTCGCCGGCCGGCAACCCGGTGCAGGACATCTATCTGCGCAAGGTCGACGGCATGGAGAACAAGGTGCAGCGCGTGGCGGTGCAGAAGCTCGCGGACCCCGCGCGCGGCTGCAAGCTGTAAGGCACGGAGCGGCGCCATGGACCCCGGCATCTTCCTGATCCACACGCTCAACGCCCTGCAATACGGCCTGCTGCTGTTCCTGGTCGCGAGCGGGCTGACGCTGATCTTCGGCATCATGGGCATCATCAACCTGGCCCATGGCAGCTTCTACATGATCGGTGCCTACATGGCGTTTGCGCTCGGCCCGCTGGTCGAGCGCACGCTGGGCGGCGGCTTCTTCATCACGCTGCTCGTGTGCGTGCTGGCCGCGGTGCTGCTGGGGTATGTGCTGGAGGCGCTGTTCTTCTCGTTCCTGTATCGGCGCGACCATCTGCAGCAGGTGCTGATGACCTACGGCTTGATCCTGGTGTTCGAAGAGCTGCGCAGCATATTGGTGGGCAACGACGTGCACGGGGTGCCCATGCCGGCCTGGCTGGCGGGCACCGTGCCGCTGGGCGATGTGATGACGTACCCCGTCTATCGCCTCTTCGTGGCCGGCGCCGCGCTTGCGGTCTGCGCCCTGCTCTACTGGATCATCACCCGGACGCGCGTGGGCATGATGGTGCGCGCCGGGGCAAGCAACCGCGAGATGATCGGATCGCTGGGCATCGACATCAATCGTCTCTATCGCTGGGTGTTCGCCGGCGGCGTGGCGCTGGCGGCGCTGGCGGGTGCGCTGGCCGCGCCGATGTCGTCGGTGTATCCCGGCATGGGTCACGGCGTGTTGATCATTTGCTTCGTGGTGGTGGTCATCGGCGGCATCGGATCGATCCGCGGCACGTTCTTCGCCGCCATGCTGGTCGCCGCGGTCGAGACCTATGGCCAGGTTTTCTTTCCGGCCGCCGCGGGCGTGCTGGTCTATGTGTTGATGGCGGCGATCCTGCTGTACCGGCCCGAGGGCCTGTTCAAGCACGGTTGACGGCTGGAGCCGATGATGTCGATACGCACCCTCTCCCGCCACCTGTTGCCGCTCGCCACCGTGCTGGCGCTGGCCGCCTTCGCCTTCACGGGCAGCGACTATTACACCGGCCTGGCCATGAAGATCATGATCTATGGTCTCTTCGCGCTCAGCCTCCAATTACTCGTGGGCGGGGTGGGCCTGGTGAGCCTGGGACACGCCGCGTTCTTCGGCCTGGGCGCGTATGCCGCCGCGCTGCTCGCGCCATCCTCCGAAGCAGGATCGCTCTGGCTATTGCTGCCGGCGGCGTTGTTGGCGACAGGTCTGTATGCGCTGGCGACCGGTGCCCTGGTGCTGCGCACGCGCGGCATCTACTTCATCATGGTCACGCTCGCCTTCGCGCAGATGGCGTACTACGTGATGCACGACACCAAGCTGGGCGGCGGCAGCGACGGTATCTATCTCTATTTCAGGCCCGAGCTGTGGCTCGGCGGCTGGCTGCCGTTCGACCTGGCCGACGGCACCACGTTCTACTTTTTCGTGCTCGCCTGCCTGTGCATCACCTGGGTAATGCTGGCGCTGATTCGCCGCTCGCCCTTCGGTGCGGCGCTCGCCGGCATCCGCACCAACGAGCAGCGCATGCGCGCCGCCGGCTATTCAACCTACCCCTACAAGCTCGCGGCCTATGTGCTGGCCGGCACGCTGGCCGGTCTCGCGGGCTTTCTGTATGCGCTGAAAGACGGCTTCGTCACGCCCGAGTTGCTCGCGTGGGAGCAATCCGGGCTGGTCCTCCTCATGGTGATCCTGGGCGGGTTGTCGCGCCAGGGCGGCGCGGTGCTGGGCGCGGCTGCGCTCGTGCTGCTCCAGGAGCTGTTCCAATCGCAGGAGATCTTCGGTGACTATGCGCGCCACTGGCACCTGTCGCTGGGTCTGGCCATCATTGCGCTGGTCGCCTGGCTGCCCGATGGCCTCATCGGACTCGTGCAGCGCCGCGCGCGGCCGCCGGCGCCGCCCGCCGACCCCATCCCGTCGCGCACCAGCGCCGACGGCAAGACGTCACCGCTGTCCGTCTCCGGAGACTCCCATGCCTGATGCCCTGCTGTCGGCCCACGCCATCACGCGCCGCTTCGGCGGATTGCTCGCCGTGGACGCCGTGTCGCTGACGCTCGCTCGCGGCGCCGTTCATGCGGTGATCGGCACCAACGGCGCGGGCAAGTCCACGCTGATCAATATCCTGTCGGGCGAGCTGGCTCCCACGAGCGGCCGCGTGACTCTGGCCGATGTGGATGTGAGCGGCTGGCCGCAACCGCGCCGTGCCCGCGCGGGTCTCGGCCGCACCTATCAGCGCTCCACGATCTTCCCGACGCTTTCTGTCTACGAGAACTGCCGGCTCGCCGCCCAGGCGCGGCATCAGCGATTCTGGCATTGGCTCGCCGACGCGCAGACCTGCGCGCCCAGCGCGGAACGCGCACATGACGCGCTGGCTCGCACAGGGCTCGCGGGCCAGGCCGACCATGCCGCGGGATCGCTGCCGCATGGGCACAAGCGCCAGCTCGAGATCGCGATGTGCCTGGCCGGCGGACCGACCGTGCTTCTGCTCGACGAGCCCCTGGCCGGCATGGGCCCCGAGGAGACCGAACGCATTCTGGCGCTGCTGGACGAATTGCGGCGCGACCACGCCATACTGCTGGTGGAGCATGACATGGACGCCGTGTTCCGCGTCGCGGACACGATCACGGTGATGGTGAATGGCAGCACGCTGGCCAGCGGCACGCCCGCGGAGGTGCGCGCCAACGCCGACGTGCAGACCGCCTATCTCGGAGAACACGCATGACCGCCGCCCTGGTGCAGACCCGTGAACTCCATACTCATTACGGCGCGAGCCATGTGCTGCGCGGCGTCGATCTGCAGATCGCGCCCGGCGAAGCGATCGGCCTCATCGGACGCAATGGCATGGGCAAGACCACGCTGATCCGCACGCTGCTGGGTCTGGTGCGCCCTACCCAGGGCAGCGTGCATGTGGACGGGCGGGACTGCACGCGCGCGCCGCCCCATGCGATCGCACGACTCGGCATCGCCTATGTGCCCGAGGGGCGCGGCATCTTCCCGAACCTGAGCGTGCGCGAGAACCTGCTGGTGGCCGCGCGCCACGGTCGGGGGTCACGCGCGGGTTGGGATTATTCACGGGTCCTCGCCACGTTTCCGCGCCTGTCCGAACGCCTGCAACACGGCGGCCAGCAGCTCTCGGGCGGGGAGCAGCAAATGCTCGCCATCGGGCGTGCTCTGATGACCAATCCCGAGCTACTGGTCCTGGACGAAGCCACCGAAGGCCTGGCGCCGCTCGTGGTGGCCGAGATCTGGCGCATCATCGCGCAGATCCGCGCCACCGGCATCTCGACCCTGATCGTCGACCGCAATTTTCGCGCGGTGCTCGAGCACACCGACCGTTGCGTGGTGATGGAGAAAGGCCGGCTGGTCGAAGGCGGCGAGAGTGCCGCGTTCGACCAGCCGGCCCGAGGCGCTGGCGCGCTATCTGGGCGTCTGAGCCGACGCCCGCCTGCCGTCAGGTCAGAAAGCTGATCGCCACGATCGTGGACGTGATCAATCCGATGATGACCGGCAAGAAGAGCCGCCGCACCAGATCGAGCACGGACACACGGGCAAAGCCGGCCACCGCGATCAGCGACGACCACGCCACCAGTGTGCCGCCGCCGGTCCACACGGCCCCCATCTGCCCGATCGCGGCCAGCGTGGCCGCGTCCACGCCCGAGGTCGCCCCCAATGCGCCCGACAGCGCGCCGGTGAGCGGCAGCCCCGAGAAGCCCGAGCCATCGATGCCCGTGATGATGCCGACCAGCAACACGCCGAAGCCCACGACGAACGCGTTGTCCGGGATGAAACCTTGCGAAGCCTCGAGCAGATCGAACAGCAGGTTGGGCGCCTGCCCGGGTGCCGCGCCCAGGATGTTGGCGGCCTGATCCGGCGCACCCAGGAAGAAAAAGCCCGCGATCGGCAGCACGGACCCCATGGCCTTGAAGGCGAACACGAAACCATCGGTCACGTGATCCGCGGCGGTGTTGAGAAAGTCACGCCCGGCCACGCCCGCCGCGGTGGCGGCCACCATCAGCAATGCCGCGGTGCCGCCCACCAGCGCCGCCGCCTCGCCGCCACGCAATGGCGGCATATTGGGAAACAGCCTCGGCGCCACCATGACCAGCACGATGGAGAGAAAAGCGAGCGGGGTGACGATGGCGAACACGCGTGACCACGTCGTGTCGGGCACCGCGACCGGACCCGGACCGTACTCCACCGCTTCGGCCAAGGCTTCTTTTTCCATGGTGCCCGCCTCTTCCACCGTCTCGGGCACCGCCACGGCCTTGCGTTGCCAGGCCGCCAGCAAGGTCTCGGACGGCGCCACGATCTCGCGCCGCATGCCGAGATACGCGAGGAACAGCGCCAGCAGGCCGGTCACCAGCGAGAGCACCAGCGTGCGCTCGGCTACCAGCGCGACGGCCACGTTGGCGGCCTTGGCGCTGATGCCGGGCGCCACGCCGATCACATAGTCGGACGAGAGGGCCATGCCCTGCCCGGCGATCGCGATCGCACACGCCGCGCCCAGGGGCGGAAGGCCCGCCGCGATGGCCGCCGGCAGCAGGATCGCGGCCACCAGCGGCACCGCCGGGGTCGGCCAGAAGAACAGCGAGATCAGATAGGTGGCCAACGCCAGCACCACGAACGCGATGTGGCCGTTGGTCATCACCGCACGGAACGGCTGCACCATGCGCACATCTGACCCGAGGGTCTTGAGCGAATTGAGCAGCGCGGTCATGAATGCGATGACCAGAAAGATGTTGAAGAGCTCCTTGGCCGCCGTGAAGCTGGCGTTGAAGACGGCGGTGACGCCGGCCACCACGCTGCCGCCGGCGAAAGCCATACCCACCAGCATCGTGGCCACCAGTGAAGGCACGACCACATTGGCTCGAAAAATCATCGTGACCACGATGACCAGCACACCGAGCAGATACATCCAGTGCGCCGCGGTAATGACGACTTCTTGATTCATGAACTACCCCCTGTACGCCGAATGGATCGGCTGTGTGTCGCAACGGACGCCACCTCCGCTCTCCCGGCGAACTGCGTGGCAGTTCGTATACTATATTCGTTCTAGACAAAAAGTCGTGTGTTCAATGGATTGTCCAAAAGACCCACAAAATTCTCTAATCCATTGTTATTTAATAGATTTCATAGTTTACTCAAGACAAACCCCAGGGACAGGACTTTCCCGGTTGACGAGGTATTGAATACGATATACGTTGAAACCTTCTCTCCGCCCTCGCGCCCCGCCCATGACCCTCGGCAGCCAGCACGCCCCTCTGTTCGCCTTGGTACAGGACACGCTGCGCCACCGCATCCTGACCGGGCACTATCAACAAGGAGAGCGTCTCGTCGAAGGGGATATCGCCCTGGAGATGGGCGTGTCGCGTATTCCGGTGCGCGAAGCGTTGCGCGCCCTGGCCGCGGCCGGGCTGGTGCGCATCGAGCCTCGTCGTGGCGCCTCGGTCACGAGCCTCTCCCGCGACCACGCGCACGACATCGTGGAGGTCCGCGCCACGCTGGAAGCGCTCAACGCCCGGCTGGCGGCCGAACGCCGCAGCGCGCCGCAGATGGCTGCGCTCGACAGCTCGATCCGTGCGGGCCAGGCGGCCATCGAGCGCGACGACATGCCGGCGCTGCTCGAGCAGAACCGGCGCTTTCATGAGCTGCTGGGCGGCGCGAGCAGCAATGTGGTGTTGCAGGATTTGATGCGCTCCCTACGCGATCGCACCGCCCTGCTCTTTTCTCGCAATCACGCCGCGCGCGCCGCCGAAATATGGCAGGAGCATGCGGGCATCCTTGGCGCCGTGAAGGCGGGCGACCCCGAACTCGCGAGCATGCTGGCGTCACGCCACGTGCATCACGCCGCCCAGTCGTACTTCGAGAGAGGCGGCGTGCAGACCGGCGCCGCGCAGACGCGCGCGGTATAGACGGGCGCCGTGCAACGGGCGCCGTGCAAACGCCACGCCAGCCACCACGCCCGCTCGCCGGGCGCGCCTTCAGTCAGCCGCGTCCCACGCCGCCGCTTCGGCGTCCCCCAGCCCCTCGCGCAGGCTCGCGATGAACGCCTTGGCCGCCTCCGGCAGCACGCGTCCGGCCAGGGTCTGCACCTCGAAATGCCGTTCGTTCATCTCGCGATCGCGCAGCGGCACCGCCACTACCTGTTTGCCACGCAAGCGGTTGCGCACCGCCAGCTCGCCACAGAAGGCCACTCCGCCGCCCGCCCCCGCGAAGGCGACCAGCGCGTCGACGCTGCGGCTCGAGAACACCGGCTCACATTGCAGTTGCTGCCGGCTGCAACTGATGTCGATCAGCTGGCGCAGCGTCGATTCGGTGTCGGGCAACGCCAGCGGATAAGCCATCAGTTGCGCGAGCGACAACTCCGACTGGCGCGCGAGGGGATGATCGGCGGCCACCACCGCGCGCACCGGTGCGGGCATGCGCAGCTCCACTCTCACATCGCGGTGCGACGTGAGGCTGAGCGTGATGCCGATGTCGGCCGCGCCATCGCGCACCCGCAGCGGAACCTCGCGCTGCGAGCAGATGTCGAGGGTGAAACGGATGCCGGCGTAGCGCTGGCGAAACGCCGCGATCGCAACGGGCACGAAGTCGTGCGCGAAGCCTTCGGTGCATACGATCCGTACCAGCCCCTGGCGCAGGCCCCGCAGGCTCATGATCTCGCCCGTGACGCGGTCGATGTCGTGCTGCGCGCGCTTCGCATGTGCGGCCAACAGCTCACCGGCCGCGTTGAGCGCCATGCCGCGCGCGCGCCGTTCGAACAGCAGGGTGCCCAGCTCGCGTTCGAGCCGGGCGATCTGCCGGCTCACGGCCGAGGGCGCCACGTCCAGCCGCTCGGCCGCCGCGCTGACCGAGCCGCAACGCACCACTTCGAGGAAGTAGCGCATGGCCATTTCTTGGAGGATATGCGGGTCCATAGGGTTCACCCGAGGTTTGCGGGAAACGCAAAGAAGCATTCTAAGCATTCATATTGCTGCAACGCGAGCGGCACGCCTAGGATGTGCCCATTGTCGGTGTCATCGCTTTGTCATTCCCATGATTCAGTCCTATCCCCTGCTCTCTTCCCAATGGCTACAGGCGCTGCGCGCCGCGCAGCCGGTCCTGTGGACGCGCCCCGGCGCGGTGTCCGCGGATGCCGCGCCGTTCAGCCTGGCCGACGTGCAGGCCGCTCAAGCTCGCTTCACGCGTTTCGCGCCCTTGCTGGCGCAGGTCTTCCCCGAGCTGGAAGCCACGCAGGGCGTGATCGAGTCCGCGCTGCTCGACGGTAGCGCAATGCAGGCAGCACTGGATCTGCCGCCCGCCGCGGGCCGGCTGTGGATCAAGGCCGATCACGCGCTGCCCGTGGCCGGCTCGATCAAGGCGCGGGGCGGTATCCACGAAGTGCTCGAGTTCGCCGAACGCCTGGCGCTCGAAGAGGGCCTGATCCAGCCTGGCGATGATTACCGCAAGCTCGCCACCCCCGAAGCCCGCGCGTGCTTTGCGCGCTATCAGGTCGCGGTGGGATCGACGGGCAACCTCGGGCTGTCGATCGGCGTGATCGCGTCGGCGCTGGGCTTTCGCGCCGCGGTGCACATGTCGGCCGATGCCAAGGCATGGAAGAAAGCGCGTCTGCGAGCCCGCGGTGTCGAAGTGGTGGAGCACCAGGGCGATTATGAAAAAGCCGTGGCTGCGGGCCGCCGGCAAGTCGAGGCCGACCCATTCGGCTACTTCGTCGATGACGAGCGCTCATCGTCGCTGTTTCTGGGCTACGCCGCCGCGGCGCTGCATCTGCGCGACCAGATCGCGCAGGCCGGGATCCGGGTCGATGCCGAGCATCCGCTTTTCGTCTACCTGCCTTGCGGGGTCGGCGGCGCGCCGGGCGGCATCGCCTATGGCCTGTCGCTCTTGTACGGCGAGCACGTGCACTGCTTTTTCGCCGAGCCCGTGCAGTCACCCTGCTTCCTGCTGCGCATGATGTCCGGCCAGGGCCAATTGCCGGGCCTGCCCGTGCCGCCCTCGGTGTACGACATCGGCCTGAACAACCTCACCGATGCCGACGGCCTGGCCGTGCCGCGCGCCTCCGAACTGGCCTATGAGGCCGTGGGCGGCACGCTGGCGGGCGTCTATACGGTTACGGACGACACCTTGCACGCAGATCTGGCTCGACTGCACGACAGCATGGGCCTGCGGATCGAACCGTCCGCCGCAGCGGGCTTCTCCGGCCCGCGCCAGGTCATGGGCAGCCTCGCCGGCCAGACCTGGCTGCAAACCCGAGGGCTGGCGCCGCACCTGAGCCGCGCCACTCACCTGGCCTGGACCACCGGCGGCCTGTACGTGCCCGCCGAAGAATATGACCGATTCCTGAGCCGCGGGCATTCCCTCGTGGCCGGCAACCAGGCGCCGACAGACGCGCCCCCACTCCACCACCCCTAATGAGCACGACGATGAAAACAGCCCTGATCGCACTTGGCGCCGCCCTCGCCGGCGCCCTGGCCGCCGCCGCCCCCGCGAGCGCCCAGAACACCTATCCCACCCGGCCCATCACGCTGGTCGTGCCATTCCCGCCGGGCGGAGCCACCGACGTGCTGGGCCGTGTGGTCGCGCAAAAGCTCGGCCAGGAACTCGGCCAGACCATCGTGGTGGAAAACCGCGCGGGCGCAGGCACCGCGATCGGCGCGGGTTTCGTCGCCAAGGCCGCCCCCGACGGCTACACGCTCCTGGTGAGCTCGGGCACGACGTTCACGGTCAACCCCGCCATCCAGAGCAAGCTGCCCTACGATCCCGTGAAGAGCTTCGAGCCGATCGGCATCGTGGCCCGCACCGGCCTGGCGCTGCTGGCCAATCCCAAGGTCCCGGTCAAAGACCTGAAAGAACTGTCGGCCTACGTCAAGGGGCGCGGCACCGACCAGCCTGCGTATGGTTCGTTCGGCGCCGGCACCACGGCGCACTTCGTGGGCGAGGCCTACCTCGCCGCCGCCGGCATTAAAATGACGCACGTGCCCTACAAGGGCAGCTCTCCGGCGATGACCGATCTGATCGGCGGACAAATTCCGTTCTCCGTCGATACCGTGGCTGCCGCGCTCCCGCAGAGCAAGCAGGACAAGGTGCGCGTGATCGCCGTGTCCGCGCCCCAGCGCTCGGCCTTCCTGCCCGACGTACCCACGTTCGCCGAACAAGGCTACCCCACGGTAAACATGGACACCTGGCTGATGCTGACCGCTCCGCACGGTCTGCCCGCCGACGTGAAGACCAAGCTGGAAGCCGCCCTCAAAGCCACCGTGGCATCGGCCGACGTGCGCAAGAGCCTGGAAGCGCAGGGCTTCGAGCCTGCGTTCGCCACCGCGGCCGAAGGCGAGGCGCTCATCCAGAAAGAGCTGCCGATCATGCGTGATCTCGCGCAGCGCGCCAACATCAAACTCGATTGAAGGAAGCAGGACATGAGCCTGGACGACTCGCTGGTTTCTCTGACGGCCGTGGAACTGCGGCGCCTGATCGGCGCGCGGCAGCTTTCCCCGGTGGAATTGCTCGAGGCGTGCATCGCGCGCATCGAAGCCGTCAATCCGTTCATCAATGCCATCACGGCCACCGCGTTTGACCGGGCTCGCGAGGAGGCGCGCGCCGCCGAACGCGCGGTGATGGCGGGCGAGGCGTTGGGCTTGCTGCACGGCCTGCCGCTGGGCGTGAAGGACCTCGAGCCGACCGCGGGCCTGCTCACCACCTTCGGCTCGGCGATCTATCGCGACCATGTCCCCACGGAAGACGTGGCGCTGGTCGCGCGCCTGCGCCGGGCCGGTGCCATCGTCACGGCCAAAACCAACGTGCCCGACATGGGCGCAGGCGCCAATTCGCGCAACACCGTATGGGGCGCGACGGGTAATCCCTTCAATCCCAACCTCAACGCCGGCGGCTCGTCCGGCGGCTCCGCGGCGGCCCTGGCCAGCGATCTGCTGCCCGTATGCACGGGTTCGGATACGGGCGGATCGCTGCGCATTCCGGCGGCCAAATGCGGCGTGGTGGGCTTTCGCCCGTCGCCTGGCGTGGTGCCGAGCGTGCGCAAACCGCTGGGCTGGACACCGATTTCGGTGGTGGGCCCGATGGGCCGCACGGTGGCCGATGCGTGCCTGCAGATGGCCGCGAGCGCCGGCCCGGATGCCGGCGATCCGCTCAGCTACCCGCTCGACCCCCTGCAATTCCTCACGCCCGGCACGGCGGATCTGGGCCGGCTGCGTGTCGCCTACACCGAGGACTTCGGCCTGTGCGATGTGGACGACGGCATTCGCGCCACCTTCCGTGCCAAGATCGCGGGCATGCGCCATCTCTTTGCCGCGTGCGATCCGATCGACATCGACTTCGGTGATGCGCACCGGTGCTTCGACATCCTGCGCGCCGAGGCATTCGTGGCGGGGATGCGGGACGCCTACGAGAAGGATCCCGCCAGCCTGGGCCCGAATCCGCGCGCCAACTTCGAAATGGGCGCGGCCATGAGCCTCATGGACTGCGCCTGGGCTCAGGCCGAGCAGACCCGGCTCATCAAGCGCTTCCAGCGCGCCTATGACGACTATGACCTGATCCTGTCGCCGACCACGCCCGTGTCGCCGTTTCCGTGGACGCAGCTCTACGCCGACAGCATCAATGGCAAGCGCCAGGAAAACTACTACCGCTGGCTGGCCCTGACCTACGTCATCACGCTCACCACGCATCCGGCGCTGACGCTGCCTTGCGGCCGCGATCACCTCGGCATGCCGTTCGGATTGCAGATCGTCGGTCGGTTTCGCGGTGATCGCGAGGTGCTGGCGGCGGCGCACGGCATGGAACAGGCCTTCGCCGGCATCGACGGACTGCAGCGGCCGCGCCCCGACATCGGCGCGCTCGAGCCGGCCGACCCTGCACTGAACTCCATCGTGACCACGCCACCGGTGCTGACGGCCCGCAGCGGCGCGGGCGGTGAGGTGTCGGCCGTCTGACGCGAACCCGCGCCGCTCAGGCCGGATCGACAGCGCCCGCGGGCGGCTCGAGATCCAGCCACACGCGGCGCATCGTCGGATCTTCGGGGTCCGCGTCGTTCGTGAAGCCCAACCGTGTCATGAGCGTGAGCATGGGGCGGTTGGTCGACAGCACCAGGCCGTCGATGTATTCCAGACCCTGCTCGCGCGCGGCATCGATCAGCGCCGACATCAGCTGCCCGCCCAGCTTGCGGCGTTGCCAGTCGTCGCCGATCACCAGCGCGTATTCGGCGCCGCGGCCGTCCGGATTGCGCAGGTAATGCGCGAACCCGATGATCACCTCGCGCGGATGACCGCGGTTGGCCGGATTGGGCACCTGCGTGGCCGCCACCAGCGCGAGTTCGCGGTGGTAGTCGACCTGCGTATAGCGCGACACCATCCTGGGCGTGAGCTCGCGCATCATCGACACGAAACGCATGTAGCGCGAGCGCTCGGACAGACCGCGAATGAATTCCTGCAGCGGCTCGCCGTCTTCGGGCCGGATCGGCCGGATCACCCACGGCGTGCCATCGTCGAAGCGGCGCACCTGCACCAGCCGCGCAGGATACGGGTGGATCGCCATATGCGGATAGCCGCTTACCTGCGGCGACTCGCAGGCGGGCTCGGCGGTCAGCGTGATTTTCAGGCCGCCCGCACGCAGCTGGCTTTCGCCCGCGTGCAGCGGATCAATGTCGAGTGATTCGATGTCGGGCAACTCCGAGACGAGCTCGGAGACCTGCACCAGCGCATGCTGCAACGCGTCGGCGGCGGCGTTGCTGACCTGGGGCGCGAGCACCTTGCGCCACAGCCGGCTGCGCTCGATCATCTGGCGTGCCAGATAGCCGTTGAGCGGCGGCAGATCCATGCCGCGGTCGGCGCTCAGGATCGCATCGGGTCCGCCGGCGCCGAACCGGATCACCGGCCCGAAATTGGGATCGCGCCGCACGCGGATCGCCATCGGGCGCGACTCGGTCTCGACCGGCCGCACATTGAGGGGCCCCGCGCGCAGCGGTACGTAAAACAGATCCAGCAACGTGCGGCAATCGCCCGGCGACAGCTCGCGCAGGCCCTGCGCGCGCGCCTGCACGATGATGTCGCGCGCCGCCGCCACGTCGGGCACCAGGCTCGGCGGTTCGGGCGGCTGCGTCTGCAGCAGCAATTGCTGGTTGTAGAAGTGGGTGGCCAGCACACCGAAGGCATCGGCGGCGGACTCGGGCGTACGGAACGCCGGGGTGCCGGCATCGTCCAGCATGCGGCGCAACGGCCGCATGCCCGCATCGCCCATGAAGCAGGTCACGACCGGCTTGCGCGCCTTGGGCGCAATCTGCGCGAGCTGGCGCGCCACGGCCGGCATGTCGGCCAGCGCGTCGGGCGCGAGCAGCACCAACACGCCATCGACCGCATTGTCGGCCAGCAGGCTGTCGAGGAGGGACTGCATGCGCTCGGGATTGAGCGGCGTATAGGTGATGACCGGGTTGTCGGTCGCGGCATCAGGCTCGAGCATCGCGGCCAGCTCGCGGCGGGTAGCCGGCGCGAGCTCGGCGCGCATCACCGCGGCGTCCGGGCCGATCAGGTCCAGGGCCAGCTGCGGCGGCCCGCTGCCATTGGAGAGCAAGGCCACGCGGCGCCCGCGTGGCCGGCGAGCGTAGCCCAGCACCTTGACCGCCGAGAACAACTGCACGAAGTAGCGCACCCGCACCGCACCGGCCCGGCGCAGCGCGGCGTCGAACACCGCATCGGCGCCGTCATCGTCGGCCCGCCCGGCCTTGAGCACGATCACGGGCTTCACGCTGGCGGCCGCCCGCAGCGCGCTCATGAACTCGCGCGCCGGGCCCACGTCTTCGAGATAGAGCACGATGCTGTCGGTACGCGGGTCGCTAGCCAGGAAATCGAGCACTTCCGAGAGTCCCACCACCGCCTCGTCGCCCAGCGACACCGCGGTCGAGAAGCCGATGTGCACATCTTCGGCCCAGTCCATGACGGCGGCCATGATCGAGCGCGACTGCGCGACCAGGGCGACGCGGCCGGCGCGCGCCAGCGTGGGATGCTGACTCAGGTTCAGGCCCGCATGCGGGCGCTGCGCCCCGAACGAGCGCGGCCCGAGCAGCTCGCACTGATGCGCCTCGGCCCAGCTGCGGCACAACGCCTGGGTGCCGCGCGGATAGGGATCGGGCAGCTCGTGCGGCAACAGGATCAGCGCACGCGGGGCGAGCGCACCGAGGCGGCGCAGCGTCTCGGGCAGGACGGCCGGCGACACGCAGACCAGCGCGAGGTCGGGCCGCTCGCCCGGCGCGAGGCCGGCACAGGCTCCCGGCAGCAGCGGCGCCTCACCGCAATCGGTGTCGACGATGGTCGTGCGGGCGCGCAGCTCGGCCGGCAACACCGAGGCGGCCGGCAGGCTGCGGTCGGCCACGATCAGCAAAGATCGCGGCTCGAACATCGGGGCGAGGACATGGCGCAGCATCGCGGTCTGGACACTCATTTAAAATGGCGTTCATCGTAACAATAACTCGACACGGCGCGCCGGCCACGGCGCGCTATTTTCCAAGGAGCGCGCCGCCCTTCGCCGCGCCAAGGTCCGCTTATGACTTCCCAAGCCACGAAACCCGTACGCACCCGCTTCGCCCCTTCGCCCACCGGCTTCCTGCACTTGGGCGGCGCACGGACCGCCCTGTTCTCGTGGGCATTCGCCCGCCATCACAAGGGCGTGTTCGTGCTGCGCATCGAAGACACCGATGTCGAGCGCTCGACGGACGCCGCGGTGCAGGCCATCCTGGACAGCATGGACTGGCTCGGCATGCAGCCCGACGAAGGCCCGTTCTATCAGATGAAGCGCATGGATCGCTATCGCGAAGTCCTGGCCGGCATGCTGGAGGCGGGCACCGTCTACCACTGCTACAGCTCGCCCGAAGAGGTCGAGGCCATGCGCGAAGCCGCGCGTGCCCGCGGCGACAAGCCGCGCTACGACGGCACCTGGCGGCCCGAGCCCGGCAAGACCCTGCCGCCGGTGCCGGCCGACCGCAAGCCCGTGATCCGCTTCAAGAATCCGCAGACCGGCGCCACCAGCTGGGACGACATGGTCAAGGGCACGATCAGCTTCGACAACACCGAGCTCGACGACCTGATCATCGCGCGCCCCGACGGCACGCCCACCTACAACTTCTGCGTGGTGGTCGACGACTGGGACATGGGCATTACCCACGTGCTGCGTGGCGATGACCACGTTAACAACACCCCGCGCCAGATCAACATCCTCAAGGCGCTGGGCGCCGAGCTGCCGCAGTACGGCCATGTGCCCATGATCCTGGGCCCCGATGGCCAGAAGCTGTCCAAGCGCCACGGCGCGGTCAATGTGATGGACTACGACGCCCAGGGCTACCTGCCCGAAGCCATGGTCAATTATCTGGCGCGCCTGGGCTGGAGCCACGGCGACGACGAGCTGTTCTCGCGCGAGCAACTCGTCGAGTGGTTCGATACCGACCACCTGACCAAGTCCGCTTCGCAATGGGATCCCAAGAAGCTCAACTGGGTCAACGCGCATTACATCAAAGAGATGGACAGCGCCGAACTGGCCCGTCGTGTCGCGCCGCGCGTCGAGCGCCGCGGTGGCAACCCCGCCGCCGCCGACCTGGCGGCCGTCATGGGCCTGCTCAAGGATCGCGCCGAAACGCTCGAGCAGCTGGCCGACGACGCCATGCTGTTCTGCGGCGAATTCGTGCCGGCAGGCCCCGAGCTTGCCGCTCAGCACCTGACGCCCGCCGCGCGCGAAGCCCTGGCGGCATTCGCCCAGGCCGCCGCCGGCGCCGACTGGACCCGCGAGGGTGTATCCGCGTTGATCAAGCAGGTGCTGGCCGAGCGCGGCATCAAGATGCCGCAGCTGGCGATACCGCTGCGCGTGGCCGTGTTCGGCCGTCCGCAGACACCCGCGGTCGATGCCGTGCTGGCGCTGTTGGGCAAGGACAAGGTGCTCGAGCGCCTGGCCAACCTGCCCGCCTGAGCCCGACCGGGCGCCCGCGGCGCCATGCAAAAAGCCAGGGCTCGCGCCCTGGCTTTTTTGCGATGCGGCCTCGGAAAGCCGCTCCGGCATCGCGAGGCGAATCCATTCGTCGCCCCGGATCCGCGGACGGCCCTCAGCCTGCCTGTACCGCTGCCCGATGACGCAGGTACAGCGCCCGTGCGAAGCCTGCGCTCAGCAAGGGCAGCAACGCCGCCGCCGCGGCAAACAGCACGCCCGCGCCCGCGGCATCGATCACCAGACCGCCCACCGCCACACCCGCCGCCTGGCCCATGAACAGGCACGACGCGAACCAGGCCACCGCCGTGCCGCGCGCATTCGGCACCATCTGCGTGGCGTTGGTCTGCAGCGTGGCATGCAACAGGTAATAGCCGAAGCCTGCCAGGACGCTCGCCATCAGGCCGAAGGCCCAGACGGGCCCGAGCCAGTACGCGAGGAACGCAATCGCCAGCACCAGACCGCCGGCCACGACCATGCCGCGTTCCCCCAGACGTTTGACCAGGCGGCCCGCCACCACCGTGTAAGCAAGCCCGCCCACGGCGTACACCGCCACGAGTGCGCCCGCGGCGGTCAGCGAGATATCGAAGCGGTCATGCAGGTACGCCGGCGCGAAGGCCAGGGCGCCGAACACCAGCAAGCCTTCGCAGAAGACCGTGAAAAGCACCACGCGCGCCCACCGCACCTGCAACACCGTGCGCGCCTGCGCGACGAAGCCTTGCACCGCCGGTGCCTGCACGATCGCGATCCCGGCGGCGCGCTGACGCCCCACTTCGCGCGTGAGCAGCACGCCCACCACCAGATAGCCCAGCACCAGCGTCGCGAATGCGGCGCGCCAGCCGATGGTGTCGGCAAACAGGCCACCCGCGAGCTGGCCCGCGGCCATGCCCAGGATCGTGCCCGTCAGGAAACGCGCCAGTGTGGCCTGGCGCCGCTCATACGGTACGTTGTCGCCGATCCAGGCCATCGACAGCGGCACGATGCCGGCGCCCGCCGCGCCCGACAGCGCCCGGCAGAGCACCAGCCAATCGAGGCTTTGCGCAAACACGGCGCCGAGGCTACCCAGCGCGCACGCGTAGGTCGCGATCGAGATCACGCGGTACTTGCCGAACCGGTCACCGACCGGACCGAAGAACATCTGCAGCACGCCGTACGCCACCGCGAAGGCGGTCACGGCATGCGCCGCCTGACCGGTGGACGTGCCGAAGTCGGCCGCCAGCTGCGGCAGCATGGGATCACAGATGCGGAATGCGCTCGCGCTGACGAATGCGGCCAGGGCAAGCAGCGCGATGGCGCGCGATTCGGAATACGCGGGGGTCATGGCAGGGGCAACTGGAAGGGGACGGACGACAAGCCCGCCACCTTACACCTGCCGCCTGCGTTTGACGACTGCCTCAGTAAGGCATGCGGTAGCCGGTCTGCATGCGCTTGGCGGTCACCGCCTGACCATTGGACTTCATCTCGCGCAGCGCCAGCTTGGAGCGATCGACGGACTCGACGCGGTAGGCGTTGCGGTAGATAGGATCATCCGCGTCGACCGGCTCGCCGTTCGACTGCGTGGTCTGCAAGGTGTAGACGCCGTTGGCGTGCGTCCAGCAGCCGGTTTCGCGCAGCGCGGGGCGCGTGCGCTTGCCCACCTTGAGCTGCGTTTCGTAACTCATCGTCCCATCGGCAGACAGGACGGTAAGCGATTGAAAGTCGCCGGCGAAGCCGCGCGGGCGCGACACGGAATACCAGGTGCCCACCAACGGACTATTGGCGGCGGCGGGGGTACACGCGACCTTCTTGGGAGGCGCCGGCTCGGCGGGCGCCGCGGCCTCGGGTTGTTTTTTGGTGGCGCAGCCTGCCAGCGCCACACCAATGACCAGCCCCGCGCCCACGGCGCGGGTCCACGACAGATACGAACGAATCATGACTTCCTCGGGACCACCCCTGCACGATCTGCCGCACAGCATGTTTCGAGTGCACATGACGCGGCATGCACGCACTCTAAATAGCGGCGTGAGACAAATCAATGCGCTTCTGCAGGCAGTGCATGGGCGCAGCGCAGAGTGTTGTAAATCGGCTCGGAACCCGCATGGTTACACGGTTTTCGAACCGGCCCCGTCAGTTTGGTGACAGCATTTTTCGAGCAGCACGCGCACCTTGCGCGTGCTGCACACGCCGTCACAGCGGCAGTTTCACTTCGTGTTTGATCTCGCGCAGCGCGACGATCGTGCGGGTCTGGCGGATGCCCGGCAAGTTGAACAAAAAGCGATGCATGAAACGATCGTACGCATCGGTATTCTCGACCAGGATGCGCAGCAGATAATCCGAATCGCCGGTCACCGCATAGCAGTCGACCACTTCGGGCGCGTCGCGCACCGTGCGTTCGAAGTTCTCGACATTGGTGGCGGCGTGCCGTTCGAGGCTGATCTGCACAAACATACAGGCACCCAGCCCCACTTTGCTGCGGTCGATCTGCGCGCCATAGCCCTGGATCACGCCGTTGGCCTCCAGGGCCTTGACCCGGCGCCACACCGGGGCGGCCGACAGGCCCACCGATTCCGATAATTGCTGGGCCGATGCGCGGCCGTCATCCTGCAGGGCACGCAGAATGCCCAGGTCGGTCTTGTCCATGGTGTCTCCTCTTATATATGTCGACGGCGTCCAGGCACAGCAAACACGCCCTGAACGAAACGTTCATTTCAAATTATAGGGAATCCACGATCCAACAACGCAATAAACACCGAGGCTTGCGCACCTATCATGACTAAAAGCCCAAGGAGCGCGCAGCATGGACGGGACCCCGGCGGTCGAGCCTACCCTCGACAGTGACTATCAACTATCCGACAACCTCGTTCGCGAGGGCGGTCGGATCTTTCTCACCGGTACCCAGGCGATCGTGCGCATGGTGTTGGCGCAACGCCGCGCCGATCGGGCGCGCGGGCTCAACACCGCGGGCTTCGTCTCCGGCTATCGCGGCTCGCCGCTGGGCGGCGTCGACATGGCCATGTGGAAAGCGCAAAAGGCGCTCGACGCCCACGACGTGACCTTCATGCCCGGCATCAACGAAGACCTCGCCGCCACGGCCGTCATGGGCACGCAGCAGGCCGGCATGCGCGAGGATCGCAAGGTCGACGGGGTGTTCGCGCTCTGGTACGGCAAGGGCCCGGGCGTCGACCGCGCCGGCGACGCCCTGCACCATGGCAACGCGGCAGGAGCCTCGCGCCACGGCGGCGTGCTGCTGGTCGTGGGCGACGATCACACCGCCGTGTCGTCCTCGATCCCCCATGCCAGCGAGACCTCGCTGATCGGCTGGCAGATTCCGATCGTGCATCCCGCCTCCATCGACGAGTACGAAACCTTCGCGCTGTGGGGCTGGGCCCTGTCGCGTTACAGCGGCAGCTGGGTCGCGCTCAAGGCGACGTCCGAATCCGTCGAAACCGGCCAGTCGTACGTCAGCGCGCCGCCGGCCCGCTACGACATGCCCGACGACGGCGAGGCTGCCGAGCGCGAGTACAACGCACGCGACTTCCTGTCGCTCGCCATCGAAACCCGCATGCACCGCCGCCTGGCCGCCGTGCGCGCGTTCGCCCGTGCACACAGCCTGGACCGTCTCATCGCCCCCGCCCCGCAGGCGCGCGTCGGCATCGTCACAGCGGGCAAGGTCACGCTCGATACGCTCGAGGCGCTCTCGCGCCTGGGTATCGACGTGCACGCGGCGCAATCGCCGGTGCGCGTCTACAAGCCGGGCCTGGTCTGGCCCATGGACCGCGAACGCCTGCTCGACTTCGCCCGCGGCCTGACGCACATCCTGGTCATCGAAGAAAAAGCCGGCGTCATGGAACCGCAGATCAAGGACATGCTGTTCAACCTGCCGGACCGCCCCACCGTCTGCGGCAAGACCGGCCTGGATGGCGAAATGCTGATCACCACGGCCGGCCAACTGCGCCCGTCGCAGCTCGCCGCCCCGCTCGCATCGTGGCTGGGCCGCACGCTGGGCCTGCATACCGACGTGAGCGGCAATGCCTTTGCCTGTCCCCAGCCGCTGTCGAACGAGGCCGACGGCATGCGCCGCCGCCCCTATTTCTGTTCGGGCTGTCCGCACAGCACCTCCACCAAAGTGCCCAAGGGCAGCCAGGCGCTCTCGGGCGTGGGTTGCCACTACATGGCGGCCTGGATGGAACGCGATACCGGCGGCCTCACCCAGATGGGCGGCGAAGGCGTGGACTGGATCGGCCTGTCCCGCTATATCGATACGCCGCATGTCTTCCAGAACATGGGCGAAGGCACCTACTACCACTCCGGCTACCTGGCGATCCGGCAGGCGGTGGCGGCGGGCACCAACATTACCTACAAGATCCTTTTCAACGACGCGGTCGCCATGACCGGAGGGCAACCCGTCGACGGTCCGATCTCGGTACCGCAGATCTGCCAGCAACTGCGGGGCGAAAACGTCGCCCGTATCGTCGTCACCAGCGACGAACCCGAAAAATACCGCGGCGTGGACCTCGCCGGCGTTCCCGTGCATCACCGCCGCGAGCTCGACGCCCTGCAGCGCGAACTGCGCGCCACGCCGGGCGTGACCGTGCTGATTCACGACCAGACCTGCGCGGCCGAAAAGCGCCGCCGCCGCAAGAAGGGCCAGTTCCCGGACCCCGCGCGCCGCATGCTGATCAATGCCGCGGTCTGCGAAGGCTGCGGCGACTGCGGCGTGCAGTCCAACTGCCTGTCGGTGGTGCCGCTCGAAACGCCCTACGGCCGCAAGCGCGCGATCGACCAGTCCAGCTGCAATAAAGATTTTTCGTGCGCCGAGGGCTTTTGCCCGAGCTTCGTGTCGGTGCTGGGCGGTTCGCTCAAGAAAAGCGCCGCCCCCAAGCCCGACATGGATCGCCTGGCCGCCCGCATCGCCGCGCTGCCGCTGCCTCACGTGCCCGAACTCGATGCACCCTACCGCCTGCTCGTCGCGGGCATGGGCGGCACCGGCGTCATCACCATCGGCGCGCTCGTGTCGATGGCCGCGCATCTGCAGGGCCTGTCGGCCAGTGTGCTCGACCTGACCGGTCTCGCCCAGAAAGGCGGCACGGTGGTGAGTCACCTGCGCCTCGCCCCCGCCCACGCGGCGCCGGGTCCGGTGCGCCTCGATTGGCAGCAGGCCGACGCGGCCATCCTGTGCGATCCGCTTGCCGCCACCGCCCCCGACTCGCTCGGCGCGCTCGCGCACGGCCGCACCCGCGTCACGGTCAACACCTATGTCGCGCCGGTATCCGATTTCACGCGCAACCCGGATGCGCCGCTCAACGCGCCCGCCCTGCTGGCCAAGATCGAGCACGCCGCGGGCCGCGAGCAGACCGCCGCCATCGACGCCCATGCCGCCGCGCTGGCCCTGTTCGGCGACAGCATCCTCTCCAATATCTTCATGCTGGGCTATGCCTGGCAGCGCGGTGACGTGCCCATTTCGCACGCCGCGCTCGATCGCGCGATCGAGCTCAACGGCGTCGCCGTAGCGTCCAACCGGGCCGCCTTCCATGCGGGCCGCCTCGCCGCGCACGAGCCTGATGCGTTGGCCGGCATGCTCGCGCCCAAGGCCCAGGTCATCAAACTACAGGTGCCCGAGACCTTCGAACAGGTGGTGGCGCGCCACGAACGCGACCTGACCGCCTACCAGAATGCGGCGTACGCCCGGGCATACCGGCAGCTGGTCGACGCGGTCGCGGCCCGTGAGCGCGAACTGGCGCCCCAGGCGCGCAACCCCCGCCTTGCCCTGGCCGTCGCGCGCGGGCTCTACAAGTTCATGGCCTACAAAGACGAATACGAGGTGGCGCGCCTGTATTCCGACCCCGCGTTCCAGGCCCAGCTCGACGCCCAGTTCGAGGGCGACTACACGCTGCGCTTCCATATGGCGCCGCCGCTCCTCGCGCGCAAGGATCCCCACACCGGCGTGCCACGCAAGATGGCGCTGGGTCCGCGCACCCGCACGGTCCTGCGCTGGCTTGCGCACGGCAAGCGGCTGCGCGGCACCTGGGCCGACCCCTTCGGCCGCACCGCCGAGCGGCGCACCGAGCGCCAGCTGATCGCCGAGTACCGCGCATTGGTTCAGCGCCTGCTCGACGGCCTGAGCGCTGACAAGATCGGCGAAGCGGCTACAATCGCCGCCCTGGCTGAATCGGTCCGTGGATACGGTCACATCAAGGACGCCGCCATCGCCCGCTATCGAGAAGCGTGCGCGCGCCTCCTGACGAGCTATGAGACGCCTGGGTTTGTTGCCATCCCTGTGCGCAGAAGCGCATAAACAGCCACTCTGAGCGGTCACTAACCGGGGCGCGCCAGTGATGGCGCGCCCCGCACACTTGGTAACAACTATATCGGGTCCACGTCATGCGTGTGTCTTGTGGCGATCCCCCGCCCTCACTAGAATTAGTGCGGCGCGAGGGGTGGTACACTACATATAGTGGTCATTCCTAGCTGGACCCACGGCCCCGCGCCGGACTTTTTCAGTCCAGCATACGTCCCCGCATACCGAATTCATCAGCACCCTGGCATGGCACTGGCCATGTCTCACCCATTCTTTCGCATTCCCACAGGAGCTTCCATGCAGACTACGATCGCCTCTGTGACTCGGCCCTCCGCCGTGCCGCCCGAATCCAACGACGCCCAATCGGGCACCCCGACCGGCCAGTTCGCCAGCTACAACATCATCCGCCGCAACGGCTCGGTGGTGGGCTTCGAACCCGGCAAGATCGCCATCGCCATGACCAAGGCCTTCCTGGCCGTCAACGGCGGCCAGGGCGCTGCCTCGGCTCGCGTGCGCGAACTCGTCGAGCAACTGACCAGCCAGGCTGTCAACGCCCTGGTGCGCAACCGCCCCGGCGGCGGCACCTTCCATATTGAAGACGTGCAGGATCAGGTCGAACTCGCCCTGATGCGCTCGGGCGAACACGACGTGGCACGCGCCTATGTGCTCTACCGCGAAAAGCGCTCGCAAGAGCGCGCCGCGGCCGCCGAGGTGCTCGAGAAGTCCGCCCCGGCCGCTCAAGAACACGTGCTGTATGTCACCGACAACGGCGCCCGCCGTCCGCTCGATCTGGCCGCCCTGCGCGCCACCATCGAAGCCGCGGGTGTCGGCCTGACCGAGTTCATCGACACCGAGACCATCCTGAAGGAAACGGTCAAGAACCTGTACGACGGCGTGCCGATCGACGAAGTGTTCAAGTCGGCCATTCTGTCGGCGCGCGCGCTGGTCGAAAAAGACCCCGCCTACAGCCAGGTCACCGCACGTCTGCTGCTGCACACGGTGCGCACCGAAGTCCTGGGCGAAGAAGTCTCGCAGGCCGATATGGCCACGCGCTACGCCGAATACTTCCCGACCTTCATCACCCGCGGCATCGAAGGCGGCCTGCTGTCGCCCGAGCTGGCCAAGTTCGACCTGGCCCGCATCGCCGGCGCCCTGAAGGCCGAGCGCGACCTGCAATTCGGCTACCTCGGCCTGCAGACGCTGTACGACCGCTACTTCCTGCACATCCGCGGCACCCGCATCGAGCTGCCGCAGGTGTTCTTCATGCGCGTGGCCATGGGCCTGGCGCTGCGCGAAGCCGATCGCGAAGCCCGCGCCATCGAGTTCTACGAAATCCTGTCGTCGTTCGACTTCATGAGCTCGACCCCGACGCTGTTCAACTCGGGCACGCTGCACTCGCAACTGTCGTCGTGCTACCTGACCACCGTCTCCGACGACCTCGAAGGCATCTACGACGCCATCAAGGAAAATGCACTGCTGGCCAAGTACGCCGGCGGCCTGGGCAACGACTGGACCCCCGTGCGCGCGCTGCGCAGCCACATCAAGGGCACCAATGGCGAAAGCCAGGGCGTCGTGCCGTTCCTGAAGGTCGTGAACGACACCGCCGTGGCGGTGAACCAGGGTGGCAAGCGCAAGGGTGCGGTCTGCACGTACCTCGAAACGTGGCACCTGGACATCGAAGAATTCCTGGAACTGCGCAAGAACACCGGCGACGAACGCCGCCGCACGCACGACATGAACACGGCGAACTGGATTCCCGACCTGTTCATGAAGCGCGTCATGGAAGGCGGTGAGTGGACGCTGTTCTCGCCGTCCGACTGCCCCGACCTGCACGACAAGTACGGCGCCGAATTCGAAGCGGCTTACGTCGGCTACGAAGCCCGCGTCGCCAGCGGCGAACTCAAGCTCTTCAAGAAGATGCCGGCGCTGTCGCTGTGGCGCAAGATGCTGTCGATGCTGTTCGAAACCGGCCACCCGTGGATCACGTTCAAGGATCCGTGCAACATCCGCTCGCCGCAACAGCACGTGGGCGTGGTGCACAGCTCGAACCTCTGCACCGAGATCACGCTGAACACCAACGAGAAGGAAATCGCGGTGTGCAATCTGGGTTCGGTGAACCTGGTCGCGCACATGAAGCCTTCGGCCAACGGCGGTTTCGAACTCGATCACGACAAGATCAAGCGCACCGTCGGCATCGCCATGCGCATGCTCGACAACGTCATCGACATCAACTACTACGCCGTCGAGAAGGCGCGCAACTCGAACGATCTGCATCGCCCGGTGGGCATGGGCATCATGGGCTTCCAGGATTGCCTGCACATGATGCGCGTGCCGTACGCATCGCAAGATGCGATCGAATTCGCGGACCGTTCGATGGAAGCCGTGTGCTATCACGCGTACTGGGCATCGAGCGAACTCGCGCAAGAACGCGGCCGCTACAAGTCCTACGATGGTTCGCTGTGGTCGCGTGGCATCTTGCCGCAAGACACGTTGAAGATGCTGCGTGATGCACGTGGTGGCTTCGTTGAAGTCGATGAGTCGAGCACGCTCGATTGGGATGCGTTGCGTGCACGCATCAAAGAACATGGCATGCGCAACTCGAACAGTGTCGCTATTGCCCCAACCGCGACGATTTCCAATATCATTGGTGTATCTGCGTGCATCGAACCCACCTTCCAGAACTTGTACGTCAAATCGAATCTCTCCGGCGAGTTCACGGTCGTTAACGATTACCTCGTGCGTGACCTGAAGAAACTCGGTCTCTGGGACGAAGTCATGGTCGCCGACCTCAAGTACTTCGACGGCAGCCTGTCCCGTATCGATCGCGTACCTTCCGAACTCCGCGAACTCTACGCCACCGCGTTCGAAGTCGAGCCGAGCTGGCTGGTCGAGTGCGCGTCGCGTCGCCAGAAGTGGATCGATCAAGCGCAGTCGTTGAACATCTACATGGCAGGCGCGTCGGGCAAGAAGCTCGATGACACCTACAAGCTGGCGTGGCAGCGTGGTCTCAAGACCACCTATTACCTCCGCACCATGGGTGCCACCAGCGCCGAGAAGTCCACGGGCCGCGGCGGCGAACTCAACGCCGTCAGCGCCAGCGGTCACAGCACCGCGGCATCCGCAGCAGCAGCACCTGTTTTGCCTGAACCCGAAATCGTCGGGGCGGCGTGCACCATGCGACCGGGTGATCCCGGCTTCGAAGAGTGCGAGGCCTGCCAGTAACCGCCACCGGAGAATTCGATCATGCTTAATTGGGACAACGACAACCTCGCCACGCAACCCGCGAAATCGCCGGAGTCTTCCGGCGCGGGTAACGGCGCGTCCGGAGACAACACCGTGCGCGCCGCGACGGGGGTGTTCGGTGATTCGGCGCTGCCGACCCCGTCCTCGCCGTCGCACGCCGCTTCGCTGTCGACCAGCGGCAGCACGGCCGGCCGCGTGCGGGTCGCCGACAAGCGCATCATCAACGGCGAAACCGACGTCAACCAGCTGGTTCCGTTCAAGTACAAGTGGGCCTGGGAAAAATACCTGGCCACGTGCGCGAACCACTGGATGCCGCAAGAAATCAACATGTCGCGCGACATCGCCCTCTGGAAGAACCCGAACGGGCTCACCGAGGACGAGCGCCGCATCGTCAAGCGCAACCTGGGTTTCTTCGTGACCGCCGACTCGCTCGCGGCCAACAACATCGTGCTGGGCACCTATCGCCACATCACGGCGCCCGAATGCCGCCAGTTCCTGCTGCGCCAGGCATTCGAGGAAGCGATCCACACCCACGCTTATCAATACATCGTCGAAAGTCTCGACCTGGACGAAGCCGAGATCTTCAACGCCTACAACGAGGTCCCCTCGATCCGCGCCAAGGACGAGTTCCTGATCCCGTTCATCGAGGCGATTGCCGATCCGGAATTCCGCACGGGCACGCCCGAAGCGGACCAGACGCTCCTGAAGTCGCTCATCGTGTTCGCGTGCCTGATGGAAGGCCTGTTCTTCTATGTAGGCTTCACGCAAATCCTCGCGCTGGGCCGCCAGAACAAGATGACCGGCGCCGCGGAACAGTACATGTACATCCTTCGCGATGAATCCATGCACTGCAACTTCGGCATCGACCTGATCAACACCGTGAAGCTCGAGAACCCGCACCTTTGGACGCCGGAGTTCCGCGAAGAAATTCGCGAACTCTTCCAAAAAGCGGTCGAACTCGAATACGCTTACGCCGAAGACACGATGCCGCGCGGCGTGTTGGGCCTGAACGCACCGATGTTCAAGTCCTACCTGCGCTTCATCGCCAATCGCCGTTGCCAGCAGATCGGCATCGAACCGCTGTTCCCCCAGGAAGAAAATCCCTTCCCGTGGATGGCGGAAATGATCGACCTCAAGAAGGAACGCAACTTTTTCGAGACTCGCGTGATCGAATACCAGACCGGCGGTACGCTGAGCTGGGAATAAGACCTCTCTGTACTCGCCGCTCGCTGGTCTTTGGCCAGCCGAACGGCGAGCATGGGATGCCCCGGTCAGTGTTCGGACACGTAGAACGTAGCGGTAGGCATGTGCCTACCGTCGCCATTTGAGATGGCTCGCGCAAGGCGAGGGCCATATCAAATGGCTGTGCTGAATTCATTAGCGCAAGCTGAAGTGCTGTCGCCTGTCAGGGACAGTGGCATGCGCCGATGAATAGCCCGGGTGTTGTCCGCCTTGTTGGCGGGTGATGACACGGGTTTAAGTTCTGGGACCCCTGAACCTAAGGAGCATGACCATGGCAACTGCCAAGAAAGCCGCCAAGAAGGCGGTTAAGAAACCCGCAGCCAAGAAGGCTGTGGTGAAGAAGGCCGCTCCGGCCAAGAAAGCCGCAGCCAAGAAAGTGGCTGTGAAGAAGGTCGCTGCCAAGAAGCCGGCAGTGAAGAAGGTCGCCGCGAAGAAGCCGGCAGCCAAGAAGGTCGCCGCCAAGAAACCGGCCGCCAAGAAGGTCGCCGCCAAAAAGCCGGCAGCCAAGAAAGCCGTAGCCAAGAAGGCTGTTGCCAAGAAGGCCGTCGCCAAGAAGGCGGTTGCCAAGAAGGCCGTAGCCAAGAAGGCTGTCGCCAAGAAGGCCGTTGCCAAGAAAGCCGTCGCCAAGAAGGCGCCTGCCAAAAAGGCCGTAGCCAAGAAGGCGGTTGCCAAGAAGGCTCCGGCCAAGAAGGCTGCTGCTGCCAAGAAGGCGCCTGCTGCCAAGAAGGCTGTCGCCGCGAAGAAGCCGGCTGCCAAGAAGGCTGCTGCCAAGAAGCCTGCCGCCAAGAAGGCTGCCCCGAAGAAGCCCGCAACGCCGCCCTCCACGGCTGCTGCCCCGGGTGCCAAGACCGCGCTGAACCCCGCCGCGTCGTGGCCCTTCCCGACGGGTGGCCGTCCGTAATACGGACGCGTCTACGCGCTAGCTGTACTTCAGCCGCCTGGCTTCGCCAGGCGGCTTTTTGCATTGATGCATGCGAAAATGAGCGCTTGCCCAGTCCGGTAGAGAGTCCATGCTCGCGCAAATCCTGAATTTCCTGATCGATATCCTGTTCACCCTGTTTGGCGCCGGTCTGGTGCTGCGGGCGTGGATCCATGCCGTGCGCATGCCGCCCTTCAATCCTTTGGCGCGCGCTGTCTATCAGGGCACCAACTGGCTCGTGCTTCCGCTGCGCCGCGTGATCCCGTCGGGCAACAGCATCGAGTGGGCCAGCCTGTTCGCGGCATGGCTCGCAGCCATTCTCTTTCTGGTGCTCAGCCTGCTCATCACGCTGCCGCTGCAGCTGATCGGCGCGCTGTTCCCCACCCTGCTGCTGGTGGCCGTGCTGCAGGTGCTCAAATGGGCGCTCAACCTGATAGTGTGGCTCACGCTGATCCAGGCCGTGCTCTCGTGGGTCAACCCTGCCTCGCCGATCATGGGCCTGCTGCAGATGCTCACCGCTCCGCTGCTCGATCCGGTACGCCGCGTCCTGCCGCGCACCGCAATCGATTTCTCGCCGCTCGTCGTGCTGATCCTCGCGCAAGTCTCGATGATGATCGTGACCAACCTCAGCTATCGCGCGATGGCGATCGGCCCGCTCTGACGCCCAAACGCCAGCCATGAAAAAACCCGCGTCCAGAAGGACGCGGGTTTGCTCGCATGGAGCTGGCCTTGCAGCCAACTCCGCAGTGGGGCCCATCCGACTGCGCGCGATGCCCGAAAAAACGGTGATTCAGCTCGCCATCAGAGCGGCGTGACGCGCGTGGGACCCGCGCCACTGACAACCTGCACGCGCTGGCCCACGCTGACCGGCACGTCGGCTTCTTGAGCCACGACGCGGGTTTCGCCGTTATCCAGGCGCACCGTGATCTCATAGCCCGAGCTGCGGCCAACCTGGTTCTCGACGGCATTACCCGCGAGCGCGCCCAGGATCACACCACCGACGGTGGCGATAGTACGGCCCGTACCGCCGCCGATCGCATTGCCGGCGACGCCACCCAGCGCACCACCGGCGAGCATGCCGCCGCCGCTGGACTTGTCATTCTGGATCGTGATCGGACGCACGCCCGTGACGGTACCGGTACGCACGATCTGCTCGCGCTGCGCCTGGCCATACGAATAGGTATTGGCGGATGCGCTGGGATTCGCGCAGCCCGAGAGCACCGCCACCGAGGTGACGACGGCTGCGACTGCCAGCCAGCGGCCGGCGCGCGGAACCGAAGCAGAGGGGGTAAGGGTATTGTTCATGAAGACTCCTCGATCGGAACACTACGACACTAAAGGGATGATACTCCCGGTCCAAGGCGGGAAAGTCCCTGCCCGGAAACAGGGTGAAACCAAGGTGGACCAGTGTGTAACCACACCGCACAGCGCCTGGCGTAGCGGCCCTGTCGGGGCTATCCGATCGTTAGAGGGGGTATGTGAGCGGGAGGTTCCCGCCCATGACGGCGCCGTGCTCATGCGATTCGACGCAGCGTAAGCAGCCCGCGTGCCCGGCCCTTGCCAGGCACGCGGCGAACGGACTCAGCCCAGGCGCAGACCGTACACGGCGTGCAACCGGGCGTCGATATCGGCGCGGCTCGGCGCGTGGTTCTGCGGACCGCGCGAGGCGATCTTGATCGCGCCCATCAGGTTGCCCAGGCGGCAGCTGTCGGCCCAGCTCCAGCCCGAGGTCAGGCCGTACAGCAGGCCGCCGCGGTGGGCATCACCGCAACCCGTGGGATCGACCACCTCATCGGCCGTGACAGGCTCGATCTCGATGCTCTGGCCTTCGGTGATCAGCGTCGCGCCTTGTGCGCCGCGCGTGATGACGACGGCCTTCAGGGTCTTGGCGATATCTTGCATGCTGCGGCCGGTGCGCTCCTCGACCACACCTGCTTCGTAGTCGTTCACCGTCATGGCTTGCGCGAGGCCGAGCATGCGTTCGATGTCTTCGCTGTTGAACAGCGGCATCGCCTGGCCCAGATCGAAGATGAACGGAATGCCACGGGCATTGAGCGCCTGCGCGTGCGCGAACATGCCTTCCTTCGAGTCGGGCGCCACGATGGCCCATTCGGCCTGCGCCTGCGACAGATCATTTTGCGACGAGAACGACATCGCGCCCGGGTGGAAGGCGGCGATCTGGTTGTCGTCGAGGTCGGTCGTGATGAAGCACTGCGCGGTCAGGGTGCCCGGCACCGTGCGCACGTAGGTGCTGTCGATCTTCTGAGCGGCGAGCCGCTCGAAATATTCGCCCGCGTCTTCGCCCACGGTGGCCACCGGCAGGGGTTGGCCGCCCAGAAGCTTCAGGTTGTAGGCGATGTTGCCCGCGCAACCGCCGTATTCCTTGCGCATGGTCGGCACCAGGAACGACACGCTCAGCGACTGAATGCGGTTGGGCAGGATGTGCTCTTTGAAGTGGCCTTCGAACACGGCGATCATGTCGAACGCCATCGAACCGCAAATCAAAACAGGGGCCGTCATGCGGAATCCTTAAGTGGAAATCAGGGGAAGAATTTGTCGAGCTGATAGCCGTTGACCTGCAGACCCGTGACCTGCACGGGCACCGAGATCTGCGCTTCGCCGGCGGCCGCGAACGGTCCGCCCGCCAGTTGCGGCGTCAGGTAGTCACGCGGCAACAATACCTTGCGCGCCACCACCGTATCCGACATGTCGGTGAGCTGCAGCACGAGCGCGGGCCACGGTTGCGGCTTGTCGAATCGATTGCGCAGCGTCACGCTCAAGACCAACTGACTGCGGCCCTCTTCGGAGGCGCCCGCAGCACCGCTGGGCGGCTGCAGCGACGACGCGGAGATGGCGATGCGCTCGATGCGCCGCGCGTAGCCCACCGTGCAGTCGAGCGGCTTGCAGGCAAGCTCGAGCACCGGGCGCAACGCAGGCACGCTCGTCGCGAGCGGTGTGCGATAGACGTAAAGCAACTGCAGCAACAAGGCGATGACGCCGAGCAGACACAGCAGGCTCCACACGCGCCGGCCGGTGCGGCGCGACTCCACACGATCGTCATCGAGGAACTCGGGCGGCGTACGGCCGCTGTCGGTGCTGCTCGAATAGCGCGTACGGGCTTCACCGAGCACGGGCTCGGTCGCGTGCGGGTCCAGATCGTCGTCGAGGTCCGCGTCGTCGGCTGCGGTGTGAGGTTCGGCGTGGCCGGCTGAGGCGCGGCCGGCTGAGGCGCGGCCGGAGACGGTATGTTCGGGGTAGACCCGGCTAACCGGGTGGCGGGCGGTATCGCCGGACAGACCCGGCTCGCGCGGCGCATCGCCCAGGCGCGGCTCGTCGCGCCCGGTGCCGGGCCGGCGCGGGCCGCGGATCACGGCCGGCGCGTCGTCGCTCAACGTGGGTTCATCGTCCCAGGGCGGTACGGCAGCGGCGGCGCCCAACCGGGGTTCGCGCTCCGCGCCGGGCCGACCAGCACGCGCGTCCGTGGTGACGGGCGCCGCTGGCACGTAAGGTGTGGACGAGGAGGTGGGCGAGCCGGCCACGTCGCGGGCGCGGTGGTCCACCTCGTCGTCGAGCTCGTCATCCGGGTCCGTCTCGGCCGGCTCACGGCGCATATCGGCGCGTCCGCGCAGGACCGCGGGCGGCACGGCCGGCAGCGGCTGGGGCGCGGGCGTGGCAGGCGAGGACGCATGGGAATAGACGGGTTCGACCGCCGCGACAGCGGCTGGCCGGGATGCGCTGGACTGCGGGTCCGCAGCCGGGGCGAAGGAAGGCGCGGTGGGCGTGCGGGAATCGGCATCCGCCGGCTGGGTCAGCGTGGGGACGACCGGCTCGGCGGGCTGCACCAGGCAGGCGCGGCCATCGAAGACCGACTGGCAGGCGCCGCAGCGCACCAGCCCGTTGCGGATCCGCAATTGGTCCGCCACGACCTTGAAGGAAGCGCCGCATTGCGGACAACGTGTCACCAAGGCCATGTGCTGCCCCGCCTCGTGTTCAAGCCTTGCGGCCGCTCAGGCAGACCCAGCCGTCGCGCGCGCGCCAGACCGACATGTCGATCCAGGGGGCATACGCGGCGGCCACTTCTTCGGCCTGACGTTCGAGCACGCCCGACAGCACCAGCGCGCCACCGGGCGCGACGCGGCCGGCCAGCATCGGCGCCAGCACCTTGAGCGGATTCGAAAGAATATTGGCGACCACGACCTCGAACGTGCCATCGGACAGCCCTTCGGGCAGCATGGCGCTCAGTTCGACCTGATTGGTGCGGGCGTTGTCTTCGGAGGCCTGGACGGCCTGCGGATCGATGTCGACAGCCAGCGTCGCGCCCGCGCCGAGCTTGCGCGCGGCAATGGCCAGAATGCCCGAGCCGCAACCGTAGTCGAGCACGGTCGCATCCTGGGGCAGCTCGGCTTCGAGCCACGCCAGGCAAAGGTGCGTCGTCGGATGGCTGCCCGTGCCGAAGGCCAGACCCGGGTCGAGCTCGATATGGATCGACGCCTCGGGCGTCGCGGCGATGGCTTCGGCAACACCGGGGTCATCTCGATGCCAGCTGGGCACGATCCAGAGCCGTTCGGAAATCTGAATGGGACCGAACTGCGATTGCGTCAGGCGCACCCAATCCGCGTCGGGCACGTCGCGCAGCGTCCAGCCCTCGAAAAGCGCGGGGTCCAGGCCAGCTTCGGTCGCGGCCTGCGCCAGCAGTTGAGCGGGATCGGCGCCATCGGGCAGCAGCGCGACGACGCGATTGCGGTCCCAGGCCTGCACTTCGGGCTCGGTGCCTGGCTCGCCGAACAAGGGGCGCTCTTCTTCGGTACCGAAATCGGCGTCTTCGACGGACACGGAGAGCACGCCGGCCTCGAGCAGCGCGTCGGACAGCGCTTCGGCCTGCGCCTCGCGGCAATGGAGGACGAGTTCACGCATGTGATGAATTCCATGAGTGGAACGCCCATGCGGGCGACCCACCTAATATAGCGAAGCAAAAAACGGGGGGCCAGAGGCCCCCCGGTTCAGGCTGGTCAGGGACGCTGAGCCAACTTGTGTTCGAGGTAGTGGATGCTGGTGCCGCCTTCGATGAAGCGGGCATCCGTCAACAGCTCGCGATGCAGCGGGATGTTGGTTTGAATTCCCTCGACGACCATTTCGGACAGCGCGGTGCGCATGCGCGCCAGCGCCTGATCACGCGTGTCGCCATACGTGATGACCTTGGCGATCATCGAATCGTAGTTGGGCGGCACGAAATAGCCGTTGAACACGTGCGAATCAATACGCACGCCCGGACCCCCGGCAACGTGCCAGTTGGTGATGCGGCCGGGACTCGGCACGAAGCGGAACGGATCTTCGGCGTTGATACGGCATTCGATCGCGTGACCCTTGAACTGGATATCGCGCTGGCGCAGCGTGAACTTCTCGCCCGCGGCGATCAGGATCTGCTGCTGGACCAGGTCGATGCCGGTGATCAGCTCGGTAACCGGGTGCTCGACCTGGATACGGGTGTTCATTTCGATGAAATAGAACTCGCCGTTTTCGTACAGGAACTCGAACGTGCCGGCACCGCGATAGCCCATCTTGCGGCAGGCGTCGGCGCAGCGGTCACCGATACGCTCGATCAGGCGGCGGGCAATGCCCGGCGCCGGCGCTTCTTCGATGACCTTCTGGTGACGGCGCTGCATCGAGCAGTCGCGCTCACCGAGCCAGACCGCGTTGCGGCCGCCGTCGGCCAGCACCTGAATCTCCACATGGCGCGGGTTCTCGAGGAACTTCTCCATATAGACTTCAGGATTGTTGAACGCGGCGCCCGCTTCCGAACGCGTCATGGTGACGGCGTTGAGCAGCGCGGCCTCGGTGTAGACCACGCGCATGCCGCGGCCGCCACCGCCACCGGCGGCCTTGATGATGACCGGGTAGCCCACCTCGCGCGCGATACGCACGACTTCCTGGGGATCTTCGGGCAACGCGCCCTCCGAACCCGGCACCACCGGCACACCGGCCTCGATCATGGCGCGCTTGGCACTGACCTTGTCGCCCATCAGGCGGATCGTGTCAGGGCGCGGGCCGATGAACACGAAACCGCTCTTCTCGACACGGTCGGCGAAGTCGGCGTTTTCGGACAGAAAACCGTAACCCGGGTGGATCGCCTCGGAGTCCGTCACTTCGGCGGCCGAGATGATGGCCGGCATGTTCAGGTAGCTCTCACGCGACGGCGCCGGCCCGATGCAGACGGACTCGTCGGCCAGGCGGACGTACTTGGCGTCGCGATCGGCCTCGGAGTGAACCACCACGGTCTTGATACCCAGCTCGCGGCAGGCGCGCTGGATGCGCAGAGCGATCTCGCCGCGATTGGCGATCAGGATTTTTTCAAACATTTTGCGCTATCAGCCAATGACGAACAGCGGTTGACCGTACTCGACGGGCTCGCCGTTTTCGACCAGGATTTCTTTGATCACACCCGACTTGTCGGCTTCGATCTCGTTGAGCAGCTTCATCGCTTCGATGATGCACAGCGGATCGCCTTCCTTGACGGACTGGCCGACTTCGATGAAGGGCGCGGCGCCCGGGTTGGGCGAACGATAGAACGTACCGACCATCGGGGCCTTGACGACATGGCCCTGGATCACCGGCGCGGCGGGCTCGGCGGCAGCGGGTGCGGCTGCGGGCGTGGCGACGACGGCGGGCGCTTCGGGAGCCTGGTAGGCGACCGGCTGGAGGGCCTGGGAGAACTTGACGATGCGAACCTTGCCTTCGCCTTCGGTGATTTCGAGCTCGGCAATGCCCGATTCAGCCACCAGGTCGATCAGGGTCTTGAGTTTTCGGAGGTCCATAGAAGCTGCTTCCCGATTGATGTTGACGGCGCCCGTGTCGATCGCGGGTCGCGCCGTATATTTAGGATGTGAATCTTGATCCGGGTGAGTATCAGTGCCGCACCGCGTAACGCAGGGCTGCCTCATAGCCATCGGCGCCAAGTCCGGAAATCAGGCCGATGGCCAGGTCGGACAGGTACGAGTGATGACGGAACGGCTCGCGCTTGTACAGGTTGGACAAATGTACTTCAATAAATGGGATCGCCACCCCGGCCAACGCGTCGCGTATCGCCACGCTGGTATGCGTGTAGGCCGCCGCGTTGATGATGATGAAGTCGGTGCCGTCCTGGGCGGCCGCCTGGATGCGGTCCACCAGCGCCCCTTCGTGATTGCTCTGCCACGCCGCCAGCGTCACGCCCAATTGCGCCGCCAGAGCTTCGAGACCCTCGTTGATCTGCGCCAGCGTGAGGCTGCCGTAGATATGAGGTTCGCGAGTCCCGAGCAGATTCAGATTGGGGCCATGCAATACCAGTATGCGTTGTGCCATGAGCTTGCCATATGCTGGCAAAACAATCGATAAGGCGACTTTTTACGCCAAATTCGGTTATTTGTCCAATTGAATCAAGCCACTAGGCGCGCCATCGAGGCGTCGAGCTTGGCCGGATCGATTTCGCCCAGGATTTTCTCGCTAATGCTGCCATCTGCTTTCAAAACAAGCGTAAAAGGCAGTCCACCCGAGGGGTTACCCAACTGGCGCAGGGTATCGATGGCGCTCATGCCCATTACCAGCAACGGATAGCTGACAGCCACTTTGTCCTGGAATTTGCGGATGTTGTCGACATTATCGACGCCGATCCCGACAAGCTGCACGCCTGGGTATTTTTTGCTCAGCGCTTCGAGCTCGGGCATCTCGCGCACGCACGGTGCGCACCAGGTTGCCCAGAAATTGATCACCATCGGCTTGCCGCGCCACTGGGCCAGCGCCTGCGGCTGACCAGCTACATCGGGCAAGGACAGAGCGAGCAGATCCGAGGCGGAGGCTTCGGTGCCGGCCGCGGCCCCCGCGCCTTCGGCAGGCGGGGTCCCTGGCGCCGCGTCTCTGCGGCCCAGGAAATAGGTGGCCGCGCCCGCACCCACGATGGCGACAGCGGCGGTAGACAGAAAGAGTCGGCGGTTCATGCCGCGATCATAGCCGCTCAGGGCGCACATGCCGAGCCCCGCCCCCGCCCTTCCCGGAGCATGCGCCGCGCGGGAAGGGGCACCAGCCGGTCCGGACGGCCCGGCCGGCGCATGCCTCTACAATGCAGCCAGGAGATTCAGTATGCACCTGCACATTCTTGGTATTTGCGGCACGTTCATGGGTGGCCTGGCGCTGATCGCGCGCGCGGCCGGGCACAAAGTCACGGGCTGCGATGCCGGCGTATACCCGCCGATGAGCACCCAGCTGTCCGAACAGGGCATCGAACTGATCGAAGGATTCGGCGCCGACCAGCTCGCGCTCCAGCCCGATCTCTTCGTGATCGGCAATGTCGTGAGCCGGGGCAATCCGCTGATGGAGGCCATCCTGAATTCGGGCGCGCGCTACATGTCCGGACCGCAATGGCTGGGCGAGAACGTCTTGCCGGGCGGCCATGTGCTCGCGGTGGCGGGCACGCACGGAAAAACCACGACCAGTTCGATGCTGGCCTGGATCCTGGAGCACGCCGGGCTGAATCCCAACTTTCTGATTGGCGGCGTCGCTAATGATCTCAAAGTGTCCGCGCGTTTCGACCCCGCGGTGCGTCCGTTCGTGATCGAGGCCGATGAGTACGACACGGCGTTTTTCGACAAGCGCTCCAAGTTCGTGCATTACCGCCCGCGTACGGCGGTGCTCAACAATCTTGAATACGATCACGCGGACATCTTTCCGGATCTGGCCGCGATCGAAACCCAATTTCACCATCTGGTGCGCACGATCCCCGGCGAAGGCCGCATCGTGCTGCCCAGCGGCGCACCGGCGCTCGAAAGGGTCATAGCGCGAGGATGCTGGTCGGAAACGGTGTACTTCGGAACAGATGCGGGCTGGAATGCTGGCCCACCCGACGCCGACGGCGCCTTCGACGTGCGGCGGGCCGGCACCTCGGCGGGCACCGTGCGCTGGACGTTGAGCGGCGAGCACAACCGCATGAACGCACTGGCAGCCCTGGCGGCCGCCGAGCACGTGGGCGTGGAAGCCGCCGCCGGCATCGAGGCGCTGTCCCGTTTCGGTGGCGTGAAGCGCCGCATGGAGTTGCGGGGCACTGTGGAAGGCGTGCGGGTTTATGACGATTTTGCGCACCATCCCACCGCCATCGACACCACGATTGCCGGTTTGCGCCGGCAAGTGGGCGACGCCCGCATCCTGGCGGTGCTGGAGCCGCGCTCGAACACCATGAAGCTCGGCACCATGGCCGCGCGCCTGCCCGCCGCGCTGTCGCAGGCCGATCTGGTCTTCTGCTATGGCGCCCACGAAGGCAAGCACGCACTGGGATGGGATCCTGCCCAGGTGCTCGCGCCGCTGGGCGAGCGCGCCAGCAGCCATGACGACCTGGACGCACTGGTGCGTGCCGTGGCTGCGGCGGCTCGGCCGGGCGACAACATCCTGGTGATGAGCAACGGCGGGTTCGGCGGCGTGCATGGCAAGCTGCTCGACGCCCTGCGTGCTCGCGCCGGCACCTGACCCTGCCCCCGCCCCGAACGCGCCCGGCCGACATCCATGACCTCCGCCCGCATCCTGTATCTGCATGGCTTTCGCTCTTCGCCCGACTCCTTCAAGTCGCGCCTGATGGCCCAGGCTCTGCAGGCCCGTGGCCTCGAACAGGCCTGGGCCAGCCCCCAGTTACCGGCCAGCCCGGCGCGGGCGGCCGAGTTGATCGACAGTCTGGCGCACCAGCTGCTCGGCGCCGAGGGCCACGCCCGCGATCTGACCGTGATCGGCTCGTCGCTGGGCGGCTATTACGCGACCTGGGCCGCCGAGCGCCTGGGGTGCAAGGCCGTCCTGCTGAATCCCGCGGTGCACGCCGCGCGCGACCTCGCCACCCAGGTGGGCGAGCACCGCATGTATCATTCGGACGCGCCGTTCGTGTTCCTCCCCGAGTATGTGGACGAGCTGAAGGCCCTGGACGTGGCGGCGCTCACACGTCCCGAACGCTATTTCCTGGTCGCCGCGACCGGCGATGAAGTGCTGGACTGGCGCGAAATGCGCGACCGTTTCCAGGACTGCCGCCAACGCATCATCCAGGGCAGCGATCACGGCCTTTCGGATTTCGCCGAGCACATCGACGAAGTGCTTGATTTCGCGCTGGCCAACCCCCAAAGATAACGATCCGACCCAAGACAGCGAGCGGCGCCCCCGCCCGATGGACCCCTCAATATGTACGTGTTTTACGAAGACGACGGCAGTTTCAAGGCCGGCAACATCCTGTCGGAGACCGACGCCAGCCTGCAGGTGGAGTCCGAATCGGGCAAGCGCAGCAAGATCAAGCGCAGCAATACCCTGTTCACGTTCGCCAAGCCTGAACCTGCCGCATTGATGAGCCAGGCTCAGGCCATGGCCGAAGAGATCGACCTGCAATTCCTGTGGGAATGCGCGCCGCAGGAAGAGTTCGACTCGCCTGCGCTGGCGGCCGATTACTTCGGCCACGCGCCCAGCCCCACCGAACAGGCCGCCATTCTGATGCGCCTGCACGGTGCGCCCGCGTATTTCCATCGCCGTGGCCGGGGCCAATACCGTCCGGCCCCGCCCGACATCCTGGCCGCCGCGCTGGCTGCGCTCGACAAGAAGCAGCGCCAAGCCGAGCAACAGCAAGCCTGGGTCGACGACATGGCCGCGGGCCGCTTGCCCGAGGAAATCGCCCAGGTGGCCGAGAGCCTGGTGGTGCGGCCCGACAAGAACACCATGCAATGGAAGGCGCTCGAGGCGGCCTGCGCACGCCTGCAGAAAAGCCCCGACCGCCTGCTGCTCGAACTGGGCGCCTGGCCGCACCCGCTCGCGCTGCACAAGCGCCGCTTCCTGGCCGTGAATTTCCCGCGCGGCGTGGGCTTTCCCGATGTGGAGATCCCGCCGATCGGGCGCGACCTGCCGCTCGCCGATGCCGAGATCTATTCCGTCGACGACATCACGACCACGGAAATCGACGACGCGCTGTCGGTCACCCCGCTCGAGGGCGACCTGGTGCGCATCGGCATCCACGTGGCCGCCCCCGGCCTGTCGGTCACGCGTGACAGCGAGCTCGACAAGCTGGCGCGCGCGCGCCTGTCCACCGTCTATATGCCGGGCGACAAGATTCCGATGCAGCCCGACAGCGTGATCCAGGCGTTCTCGCTGGACGCCGGGCGAGAAGTGCCGGCGCTGTCGCTCTACGTGACCGCGGACCTCGCCACCGGCGAGATCACCGCCACCGACACACGCCTGGAGCGCATCGTGGTGCGCGAGAATCTGCGCCACAACATGCTGGACACGGAGGTCACGGAGGCCGCGCTCAACGACCCCGACGCGCCGCTGCCGTATGGACACTGGCTGCGTCCGCTCTGGCGCCTGGCCCAGCACCTGACCGCCCAGCGCGAGGCGGTGCGCGGCAAGCCCGAGAACAACTCGCGCGTCGAGTACAGCTTCTATCTCGATGGCAACCCCGACGATCCCGACACCGTCGTGCGCCTGGTGCCGCGCCAGCGCAATGCGCCGCTGGACCGGATGGTGGCCGAGTACATGATCCTGGCCAACAACACCTGGGGCGGCCTGCTGCACCAGCATGGCGTGCCGGGCATCTATCGTTCGCAACAGGCCGGTCGCGTGCGCATGAGCACCCAGGCTCTGCCACATGAAGCCATCGGTGTGCCGCAGTACGCCTGGAGCACCTCGCCGCTGCGCCGCTATGTCGACCTCGTAAACCAGTGGCAGCTGATCGCGGCCGTGGAGCATGGCGTTTCGGCGCGGTTGGTGGCCCCGTTCAAGCCTAAGGATGCCGATCTGTTCGCCATCATCGGCGCCTTCGATGCGCAGTACACGGCCTGGGCCGAGTTCCAGAGCGCGATGGAGCGCTATTGGGTGCTGCGTTGGCTCAAGCAGCATGGCGTGACGCGCAGCGTCGCCCATGTGCTGCGCGAAGACCTGGTACGCCTGGCGGACGCCCCGCTCGTGACGCGCGTGGGCGGCCTGCCCGAGCTCGAGCGCGGCACCGCGGTGCAGATCGATATCCTGGGCATGGATGAGCTCTCGCTCGAACTCGATTGCCGCTATATCGGGACCGTCGAGGCCTGACGCGGTCATCACCCGATGCACGCGGCCGGGCTAAAATCGGTCGCGTGCCATCTCCCTATCCCCCATCCTCGCCGCCGGCGCGTTTCTGGCATTGGCTGGGTGCTCCCGCCCAGCACTACCTGCTCGTCGGCATCGCCATCTCGCTGCTGGTGCACGCGGGACTGCTCGCGTGGCGCTTCGGCGCCGCCGCGCCGCGCCCGTCCGTGCCTGCGAGTCTCGAGGTCACCCTGGTCAACGCCAATACCGACAGCACGCCGGTGCGCGCGCAGGTGCTTGCCCAGACCAATATCGATGGCGGCGGCAACGCGACCAGCGGTGTCGCCACCACGCCCCTGCCCCGCACGGGCGACTCGCCCGACACCATCGTGCTCGAAGCCATGCGCCAGCGCCAGGCGCAACTCGAAGCCGAACAGCTGCGTCTCCTCACCCAGTTGCAGGCGCGCGAGCGCGGCGCCACCGAGCGTACCGCGGTACACCCCTGGACCGATTCGTCGGTCGCGGGCGACGCGCCGCAGGATCAGCCCGGCCTGGTGCAAAACGCCCAGGTGGCCGCGCTGGCCGCCCGCGTGCAGGCCTATAACGCCCAACCCCGCCGCAGCTTCGTGGCGCCCTCCGCGCAGGCATCGCCCTACGCGGCCTACCTCGACGCCTGGCGCACCCGCATCGAGACCGTGGGCACGCAGCAATACCCGGAACAGGCCCGCGGCAAAATCTATGGCACGCTACGCATCACGGTGACCGTGCGCGCCGACGGCACGCTGGCCGGCTTCGAAATCGACCAGCCCTCGGAACACGCCGTGCTCAATCAGGCCGCGCGGCGCATCGTGCAGATGGCCGCGCCCTTCGCCCCGCTGCCGCCAGACCTCGCGCGCGAGACCGACGAACTCGTGATCACGCGCACCTGGCATTTCGTCAACGACACACTGGAAACTTCCGCCCCATGACCCAGGAGACCGCGATTCCGCTCTACGCCGTGGTGGGCAATCCCATCAGCCACAGCCGCTCGCCGCAGATCCATGCCCTGTTCGCCGAACAGACGGGCGTGGCCATGCGCTACGACCGCCTGCTGGCCCCGGTGGACGGCTTCGTACCCACGGTCGAGGCGTTCGTGGCACAGGGTGGTGCCGGTCTCAATGTCACCGTGCCCTTCAAGCAGGACGCCTACGCCCTGGCCGCCGCACGCCTGAGCGAGCGCGCCCGGTTGGCTGGCGCGGTCAACACGCTGTGGTGGCGCGACGGACAAGTGCATGGCTGCAATACCGACGGCGTGGGCCTGGTCAGTGACCTGCTCCGGCTGGGCGTGCGCCTGGCGGGCGCCCGGGTGCTGCTGGTGGGTGCGGGCGGCGCCGCGCGAGGGGTGCTACACCCCCTGGTGCAGGCGGGTTGCGAGCGGATCCGTGTCGTCAATCGCACGGTCGAGCGCGCCCACGATCTGATCGCCGACTGGGCCGCCAGCGGCGCCCCGGCCGCGGCCCACCTCGGCGCGGGCACGCTGGCCGAGGCCGGCATCGAAGGCGGCTGGAACGTCGTCATCAACGCCACCGCCAGCGGCCTGGCGGGCACCGCGCCCGACCTGCCGCCGGGGCTCTACGCCTCGGATGCCATCGCCTACGACATGATGTACGGCGCGCTCCCCACCGCTTTCATGCGCCAGGCCACGGCCGACGGCGCGGCCCGCACGGCCGATGGGCTGGGCATGCTGGTGGGCCAGGCCGCCGAGAGCTTTTTCCTGTGGCATGGCGTGCGGCCCGACCCGGCGCCCGTGCTCACGCGCCTGCGCGCCGAGCTGCTGGCCCAGGAGGCCTGAGCAGGATGGCGGCCGCCCGCTCGTCGTCGCGCAGCCGCGGCAGACTGAATTGGTTGAAAGTGTCTGGCGCCATCATCATGGCGCTGGCCTGCCTGTTCATCCTGTACCAGCTCTGGCTCTTCTGCATGGTGGTCTGGTACGCGCATCGCGACCCCGGCAGCTCAGCCATCATGCGCCAGGAGCTCTCGCGTCTGCGCGAAAGCGATCCCAAGGCCGAGCTCAAGTACACGTGGGTGCCCTATGACAAGATCAACCGCTCACTGAAGCAGGCCGTGATCGCGTCCGAGGATGCCAATTTCACCGAGCACGATGGTGTCGAGTGGGACGCCATCCGCAAGGCGTGGGAGTACAACCAGCGCCAGGAAGAGCGCGGCGGCCAGCGCATGCGCGGGGGCTCGACCATCACGCAGCAACTCGCCAAGAACCTGTTCCTGTCGAGCTCGCGCAGCTATGTGCGCAAAGGCCAGGAGCTCATCGTCACCTACATGATCGAACGCGTGATGCCCAAGGAGCGGATCCTCGAGCTCTACCTCAACGTCGCCGAATGGGGCGTCGGGGTGTTCGGCGCCGAAGCGGCCGCGCGACATTATTACGGCACCAGCGCGGCCGGCCTGGGCTCGGCGCAATCGGCCCGGCTGGCGGCCATGCTGCCCAATCCGCGCTACTACGATCGCCACCGCAATACCGGCTATCTCAACTCGCGCACCGCCACCCTGCAGCGGCGCATGCGCATGGTCGAGATTCCCTGACGCGCCAAACGGCCGCTCACGCCCCTTATTTGTTAAGCTGTCTCGTTTTACGCGTCACCAAGAAAGCGCGTCCCACCGGTTCCTCGATTCATGCGTACTGCCCGCCGTTACCTGGCCCGCGAGATCTATCGCTCCTGCGCAGTGGTCCTTCTGGCCCTGCTGGGCCTTTTCACGTTCTTCGCGCTGGTCGACGATCTCGACAACGTCGGTGAAAAATTCAGCATGTGGGCGCTTTTCTACATGCAGGGCCTCGCCCTGCCGACGCGCCTCTACGACCTGCTGCCCATCGGCCTGCTGATCGGCGCCATCCTGGCCCTGGCCGGATTGGCGCAACGCAATGAGCTCGTGATCCTGCGTGTCTCGGGCGTGAGCGGCATGCGACTCATGCGCATGCTGTGGCTCATCACGATCCCGCTCATGGTCGGCGCCACCCTGCTTTCCGAATTCGTCACACCGATCGCCGAGATCAAGAGCGGCGAGGCCGACCTCACCCTGCGCGGCAAGGCGGGCGGCGGACGCCTAAACAGCGGCTATTGGTTCAAGGAGCCCACCTCCACCGGCGGCACGCGCGTCATCAATATCAAGACGCTGCTCGGCGATGGCCAGGTCCGGGACGTCATGCTGTTCGAGCTCAAGCCCGACCTGGAACTGCAGGGACTGGCGCAGGCCGCCAGCGGCCGCTTCCAGGATGGTGACCTGATCCTCACCGACGTGACCGAGACGCGCATCGACGACGACGCGGTGCAAGCGCTGGCCAACGGCAAGCCGCCCGAGCGCAAGCCCGCCAACGTGGTCAAGGTGCCCGAGCTGCGGCTCGATACCACGCTGAGCGGCGAGCGCCTGCTGGCGCGCGTCCTCACGCCTGAGCGCATGTCGCTCGTGACGCTGATCGACTATATCGATTACCTCCACAACAACCAGCTCCAGGCCGATCGCCAGGTGGTGGCGCTGTGGCGCAAGTTCGTCTACCCCTTCACGCTGCTGGTGATGATCACGATCGCCGCGCCCATCGGTTTCATGCAGACCCGCCGCGGCGGCGTGGGCGCCAAGGTGTTCATCGGCATTCTGCTGGGCGTGGCCTTCTTCATGGTCAATCAGCTCGCCCTCAACGTGGGCATGCTCAACCGCTGGCCGCCCTGGCTCACGGCGCTGGGTCCCAACCTGGCGGCGCTGACGCTCGCGCTCGGTGCGCTCACCATGATGGAATACCGCCATGCGATCTCTCGGCTCGCCGAGCGCCGCTGGCCCTGGAGAAAAGTTTCGGTATGACTGGCAGCATCTGGATGATCGGCGATGTGCAGGGCTGCTGCGCGTCGCTGGATCAATTGCTGGCTCACCCCGATGTGGCCGCCGACCCTGACGCGCGCTTCTGGTTCGCGGGCGACCTGGTCAACCGCGGCCCGCAGTCGCTCGCCACCCTGCGCCGCATCATCGGCCTGGGCGACCGCGCCGTGTCGGTGCTGGGTAACCACGATCTGCATCTGCTGGCGGCGGCCGCCGGCGTGCGCAAGCCGTCCAAATCCGACACGCTCGACGATATCCTGCGTGCGCCCGACGCCGCCGACCTGATCGACTGGCTGCGGCATCGTCCGCTCGCGCATTTCGAACACGGTCACCTGATGGTGCACGCGGGCGTGCTGGCCAAATGGGATGTGGACAAGGTGCTCGAGCTGGCCGACGAGGTTCAGCGCGCGCTGCGTGGCCCCAACTGGCAAAAGGCCCTGCAGAAGATGTATGGCAACGAGCCGGCCAATTGGAAAGAAGATCACAAGGGCGGCAAGCGCCTGCGCGTCATCATCAATGCACTGACCCGGATCCGCCTGTGCACGCCCAATGGCCACATGGAATTCGCCACCAAGGTGGCGCCGGGCGCCTGGCCACCGGGACTGGTGCCCTGGTTCGACGTGCCCAACCGCGCCACGCGCAACGTCACGATCGTGTTCGGCCATTGGTCGACACTGGGCCTGCTGGTGCGCCCGCACCTGCTGTGCCTCGATACCGGCTGCGTCTGGGGCGGCTCGCTTACGGGCATGCGCCTGCACGACCGCAAGCTGGTGCAGATTCGCTGCGCTCAATCGCAGGCGCCCGGATCGGAATGACGCCGCCTACGTGGGCATCACGAAAAACGCGGCTCATGGCCGCGTTTTTCATTATCCGGAGCGTGGTGTTCAGAGCCGTGCGAGGATGGCTTCGCGCGCGGCGCGCGACAGCTCCAGGCGTGTGAACGGCGTGCCATCGGTGTGATGCGCCGCCAGCACCGGCAGGAACGCCACGTCGACCGCCACGCCCGTCGCGCCCAGCACGCGCCAGAGATTGGCCACCAGGCTCTCTTCGCCCACGAAGGCGGCGAATCCACTGCGCTGGCCATGATGCATGAAACGCAGCACCACGGGCTGCACAGCCACATCGGCCGCGCGCGCCGGTTCGAACAGGCTGGCATGGAAAGGCCGCAGATCCAGGCCTTCGGTCGTGGTGCCTTCGGGGAACAGACCGACGGCCTCGCCCCGATCGAAACAGGACTGGATCGATTCGCCCATTGCGTGCACGGCGTGGCGCTGGGTACGTTCGATGAAGAGCGTGCCGGCGCCGGCGGCGAGCCAGCCGATGACCGGCCAGCCGCGGATCTCGGACTTGGCCACGAACGAGGTGGCGCGCACCGCGTTCACGACGAAGATGTCGATCCACGAGACATGGTTGGCGACCCACAGCACCGACCCGGTGAGACGCGGCTCGCCGGTGATGGTCATGCGCACGCCGCACATGCGCAGCAGCACGCGCGACCAGAATCGGTTGAGCGCGGCGCGCTGCCGGCCGTTCAGGATGCGGTAGACCAGGCTCACGCAGAACAGACCGAACAGGATCCACGGCAGCACCAGCGCTACCCGGAACACGAAACGCAAAAGCTTCACGACGGGATCTCCCAAGCCAGGTGACCGCCTACCCAGACGGCGCAGACCCGACCGGGCAGCATCATACCCGCGAACGGCGTCACGGCGTTCTGGGGGCCCAGCGCGTCCGCGCTCGCGAACCACTCCGCATCGAGGTCCGCCAGGCACAGGTCAGCGGGCGCGCCGACCTGCAGGCGCCCCGCTGCCAGACCCGCGACGGAAGCGGGACCGCTCGTGACGCAGGCAAGCGCCCGCGCCAGCGGCAGGCGGCTGTCGCGCGCCCACTTCAACGCCAGCGAGAACAACAGCCCGACGCCCGCTGCCCCCGGCGCGGTTTCGGCGAAGGGCGCGATCTTGTCGTCGGGACCCAGCACGGTATGGTCGGAGCAAAGTGCGCTGATGGTGCCATCGGCCAGGCCATCGGCGAGCGCGGCCCGGTCGCGTTGGCCGCGCAGGGGCGGCCGCAGATGGCAGTGGGCATCGTAGAAACCGATATCGAGCTCGGCGAGATGCAGATGCTGGGTCGACACGTCGCAGGTGACGGACAATCCTTCGGCACGCCCCTGTCGCACCAGCGCGACCGCAGCCTCGCTCGACAGACGCGCCAGGTGCAGTCGTATGCCGGTCTCGCGTTGCAGTGCCAGCAGCAGTTGCACGGCTTGGGTTTCGGCGGCGAGCGGCACACCGGGCAGACCCAGCCGCGTGGCGTAGGCGCCCGCCGCCACCACGCCGGTGCCAAAACGCGGGTCGTGCGGCCGCACCCAGAGCGGCAGACCCGCCTGCGCCGCGTCCTGCATGAGCCAGCGCAACACGCGCGCGTCCCGCGGCAAGGCCGCGTCCAGCGCGCCCGCGAGCGCGCCGGCGCCCGCCAATGCGGCGGGATCGGCGCGGCGCGTTTCGCCATCGTGCAACAGGCCGCAGGCCAGCACGCGCGGCTGGCCGGGCGCACTGGCCGAGCACGCGGCCCGCACGGAAGCCGCGTCGACCAATGCGACATCGCCGTGCCATGCCGGCAAGACGAGCGACGTGACGCCACCGCGCGCGGCGGCTCGCAATACCTCGTTCGAGCCAGGCAAGCCGCCAGGCAGGCGCGCGGAAAGATCGATCAACCCGGGCAGCAGCGCCCTCCCGCGCGCATCGATGACGTGCTGCGCGGCCAGGCCGGGCGGCAAGTCGCCGAGCGCCGCGATGCGGCCATCCACGATATGCAGCGAACCCGTGGCATCCCCGCCGGTCGCGGGGTCGAGCAGACGGGCGTTATCAATGCGCACACTGGGCAGAGCCTGCATCAAACGCCCCCAAGGTGCTCGAGCACCGCCGCCACGGCCGCCTGGGCGTGTGCTGCGCGGGCGGCCATGGGCGCGCGCGCCCGTTGCGCGACGGCCGCGTCGAGCTCGATGGCGGCGGCGACATCCACGCCGGCGTGCAGCACCACGGCATCGGCACGTGCTGCCGCGAGGCGGGCACCCTCGAGACGCCAACCCGCGGCATAGCCGGCGGGGCTGGCCACGCGGCCCTGCGCCACGCTATCGTGAGCGAGCGGCACCACCACCACCACATCGGCGCCTTCCACCCCGGAGTCGAGGTCGGGCCACGCATGCACGCCCAGCTCGGCCAGGCCGTCGGGCAGGAGCGCGGCGGGCGCCACGGCGCGCAACTGCGGCGCGCCCAGCGTAGTAAGGGCATGAATCAACGAGCGCGCGGACGGCGAATGGACCAGATCGCCGAGCAGGGTCACGGTGAGTTCAGTAAAACCGCCCAGCGCATCGCGAATGGCCAGGAGATCGGCCAGCGCGGCCAGCGGCTGGGCATGCAGGCCGTCGCCCGCATTGATGACACGCAACCCGGCCGGAGCGTGCCGCGCGGCCAGATGCGCGGCGCCGCTGCTGCCATGACGCAGCACCAGCGTGCTTACGCCTCGCGACGGCAGCTCGGCAAGCCAGCGCGGCAGTGCGGCGCCCCGCGGCAGACTCGGCACGCCGGGCGCGACGCAGGCGCGGCCGGTGCGCTCGGCGGCGGACTCGCAGGCCTGCCGCCAGAAGGGATCGGGCACGTCGAACAACAGCGCGACCGCATCGGCGGCATCGCGAGACGGCACACACGCGCCGGCCGCATGCCTGGCCGCCGTATCGAGCAGCGGTTCGAGCAGGCGGCGGGGCAGGCCTTCGGTCGTGAGCAGATGCGCGAGCGCGCCTTGCCGGTCGAGCTGGGGATTGAACATCAGAACGTGGGCAGCGCGTCGAGGTAGCGCTGCAGGATCACGGCGGCGGCCATCGCATCGTCGGCCGCATGCGTGCCCAACAGACGCTGGGCTTCCATGCTGGAGCCGCGCTCGTCGACCAGCTCGACATCGAGGCCGAAGCGGCCGTGCAGCTGATTGGCGAACCGCCGGCACCGCAAGGTAGCCGGTTGGTCCGTGCCGTCGGTATTGAGCGCGAGGCCCACGATGACACGCTGCGGTTGCCATTCGGCGAGGAGTTGTTCGATGCGGCCAAAGCGCGCATCTCGCCGCTCGGACACGATGATCTCGAGCGGGCGTGCATGCCGCGTGAGTGTGTTGCCGATCGCGATGCCGATTTTCTTTTCGCCGAAATCGAACGCGAGCAGAGTTTCCTCACGCATGTCCGGCTTCACCGGCCAACATCACCGGGTCGATGCCCAACAGTTTGAGCGCGGCGGGATAGCGCTCTTCGGCGGGCGTATCGAAGATGATGTGGGCTTCGGCATCGACGCTGAGCCAGGCGTTTTGCGCCATCTCGCTCTCGAGCTGGCCCGCGCCCCAGCCGGCATAGCCCAGCGTGACGAGCATGCGGCTCGGGCCATTTCCTTCGGCCACGGCCTGCAGCACATCGCGCGAGGTGGTGAGCGCGAGCTCGCCCAGGCGAATGCTGGACGTGTACTCGCCGGCCGGCGCGTGCAGCACGAAACCGCGGTCGGTCTGCACCGGGCCGCCGAAAAACACGGGATCGTCGACCGGACCGATCTCGAGCGTGAGATCGATACGCTCGAACAGCAGCGCCAGCGTGAGATCGGTGGGCCGGTTGATCACCAGCCCGAGCGCGCCGCGAGGCGTGTGCTCGCAGACGAAAATCACGGTACCCGCCAGGGCACCCTCGACCATGCCTGGCATGGCGAGCAGGAACTGATTGGAAAAATCAGCCGCCAACGCAGGTGCGTCGTCGGCGTCGGTGCGAGTGTGTTCGGTCATGGCAAACCCCTGCAAGGGCAATCTGAGCGGGCACCCGCCGGGGGCACGAGGCCGCCCGCGGGCGGCCTGCCTTGAGCCGCTACGGGCTCAGATTTCCATCAGTTCGAAATCTTCCTTGCGTGCGCCGCACTCGGGACAGACCCAGTTCGGCGGTACGTCTTCCCAACGGGTGCCGGGAGCGATTCCCTCGTCGGGCAAGCCAGCCTCCTCGTCGTAAACCCAGCCACAGATAAGACACATCCAAGTACGCATAGTTCTCTCTTGCCTCGCGCCGCCCTGCCCGGGAGCGGGCAATTCGCGGAAAGCATCCATTAGAATGGGCATATCTTACCGAAACCCGATGGGGTTCTTTCCTGATGCAACGCAAATCGGGAAGTTCTCCGTCACGATGCGCGCTGTTCAGGTTCAATTGGCTCCTCTTGCCCCCCCTCTCGTCCTCGTATTCGGCCCGTTCGATCCCACTGGCACCGACGGGCTGCCAGCCGACGCCGTCACGTGCGCCCGGCTGGGCTGTCATGCCCTGGCCGCCGCGACGGCCCTGACGGTCCAGGATACCGCCGGCATCGAAGAAATCCATCCCGTCTCGCCCGAACTGCTCGACGACCAGGCGCGCTGCCTGCTCGAAGACATGCAGGTGCAGGCGATCAAGGTCGGCGGGCTCTACTCCGCCGAAGGCGCCAGCGTCGCGGCCCAGATCGCGGCCGACTACAACCAGGTGCCGCTCGTCCTGCACCTCGGCCCGCGCGCATTGCTGCCCGAAGATGCCGTCGAACAGGACGACGCCGACGACCTGCTCGCGGCCACGTTCGAGCTCGTGCTGCCCCAGACGGATCTGGTCGTAGTCGAGCACATGCGCCTGGCGCAGTGGCAATCCGATGGCAGCATCGACACCTCGGGCTCGCCCACGCCGGGCCACGCCCTGCTGGCCGGCGGCGCCCAATGGGCGCTCGTGCTCGGCCATCCCACCCGTCCTGGCCATTACACCAACCTACTCGTCGGCCCCGGTGGCCAGACCAGCAACCTGCCGTGGCAGGCCGCACCTGATCGCAATGCCGATACCGGCGGCGTGACGGCCGCCGCCGCGGCCGCGCTGCTGGCGCAGGGGCTCGAGATGCCACAGGCTGTCGAACAGGCGCTGCAACACGCCGACCAGGTGCTGGCCGCAAGTTTCCTGCCCGGCATGGGCCGGCGCGTCCCACGCCGCCTCGCCGAAGCCGGAGCCCCCCTGCAATGAAACCCCTGCGCTTTCCCGCGGGCCTGTACGGGGTCACGCCCGACTGGGCCGACACCGGCCGTCTGCTGACCGCCGTGCGCCACGCCGCCGAGGGCGGCATGCGCTCGCTGCAACTGCGCCGCAAAAACGCCAGCCGCGATGAGCGCGCCGCCCAGGCCCGCGCGCTCGTGCCGCTGTGCCGTGATCTCGGCGTCGTGTTGATGATCAACGACGACTGGCGCCTCGCGCTCGAGGTCGGTGCCGATGGCGCCCACCTCGGCCGCGACGACGACGCGCTGGCCGACGCGCGCCGCGAAGCAGGGCCCGACCTGCTGCTGGGCGTCTCCTGCTACAACGACCTCGACCGGGCGCGTGCCTTGCTTGCCCAGGGTGCCGACTACATCGCGTTCGGCGCGGTGTTCGCCTCGCCCACGAAGCCGCAGGCCGCCCAGGCGCCGCTTTCGCTGCTCACCGAAGCGGCTGCGCTGGCCGATGCCTGCGCCGCGCCGCGGCCCGCCGTGGTCGCGATCGGCGGCATCACGGCCCAAAACGCGCCGCTGGTGGCGCAGGCGGGCGCCGATGCCATCGCCGTCATCACCGGGCTCTTCGAGATGCCCGACATCCGGGCCGCCGCGCGCGCCTGCGCTGCGGCCTGCGCCAGCGTGCAGCCGGGCGCCCCGGCCCGTCCCCAACCCTGACTCCAAGACGCATACCATGTCCCGTAACGCCGAACTGTTCGAACGTGCCAGCCGCAGCATTCCTGGCGGCGTCAACTCGCCCGTGCGCGCCTTCCGCTCGGTGGGCGGCACGCCGCGCTTCATCGCACGCGCGCAAGGCCCCTACATCTGGGACGCCGAAGGCACCCAGTACATCGACTACGTGGGCTCGTGGGGCCCGGCCATTCTGGGCCACGCCCATCCCGAGGTGGTCCGCGCGGTCCAGGATGCCGCCGTACACGGCTTGTCGTTCGGCGCGCCCACCGAGGCCGAGATCGAACTGGCCGAACTGCTGATCGAGCGCCTGCCCTCGCTCGAGCAGGTGCGCCTGGTGAGCTCGGGCACCGAAGCCACCATGACCGCGATCCGGCTGGCGCGCGGCGCGACGGGCCGCAACAAGATCGTGAAATTCGAGGGCTGCTACCACGGCCACTCCGACAGCCTGCTCGTGAAGGCCGGCTCGGGCCTGCTGACCTTCGGCAACCCGAGCTCGGCCGGCGTGCCGCCCGAATTCGTGTCGCACACGCTCACGCTCGACTACAACAACCTGCCCGCCGTGCAGACCGCCTTCGCCGAGCACGGCACCGACATCGCCTGCGTGATCGTCGAACCGGTGGCAGGCAACATGAACCTCATCAAGCCGGCCCCGGGCTTCCTGGAAGGCCTGCGTGAGCTGTGCACGCGCCACGGCGCCGTGCTGATCTTCGACGAGGTCATGACCGGCTTCCGTGTCGGCCCGCAGGGCGTGCAAGGCCTGACCGGCATCACGCCCGACCTGACGACGCTGGCCAAAGTGATCGGCGGCGGCATGCCGGTGGGCGCCTTCGGCGGCCGTGCCGACCTGATGGCACACATCGCGCCGCTGGGCGGTGTGTACCAGGCCGGCACGCTGTCCGGTAACCCGGTGGCCGTCGCCGCCGGTCTGGCCACGATGCGCCTGATCGGCCAGCCTGGCTTCTACGATCGCCTCGCCACCCAGACGCGGCGCCTGGCCGACGGCCTGCAGGAACGCGCCCGCGCCGCCGGCCTGGCCGTCTCGGCCGACGCCATCGGCGGCATGTTCGGTCTGTACTTCAGCAACGAGGTGCCCAACACCTTCGCGCAGGTCTCGGCATGCGACACACAGGCCTTCAAGACCTTCTTCCATGCAATGCTGGATGCCGGCGTGCATTTCGCGCCCTCCGCGTTCGAGGCCGGGTTCGTGTCGGCCACACACGACGACAGCGTGATCGACGCCACCCTGGATCGCGCGGAGTCGGTGTTTACCCGCATGAAAGGCTGATTCCCGCACGAACGTGAACATCGCGGCCCTCGCACGAGTGCCGCGATGTTCGTGGCGCAATCCTCGCAGAAGCGCGGGATTGCCGGGCAGATCCCCGCACTGGCCGGGGTGAGCCTTCAGCAAGACGGCAGCGTGACTTGTTTTTTCTCAAAAATCAGTGACATAGCCGCTTCTACCCTTACAAATCCGTTCGCCCACACAGTTGAATATCGCTTAATATGTCTCGATATTTCGAGTTATTACTCTCGCAACTGCGTGCCACACTGTGTGGTCCCGGCTGCCTAGCGCGACCGATAAAAAACGATATGTAGGCGTCCCGTTCCGGAGCAAGGACGGCGGTGCCCGGAGGGAAGAAATGCCTGTCGATACTGCGTTCCGGCTCGATCTGGACGAAACGACCAATGTGCTGTCCGCGGTATTCGAGCCCGGTGACCGCGATGTCGTGCCCATCCCGACGCTCGAGACACTGGCGCAAGCTATCGCGGACCAGGGCTGGAACGCCGACGTGCTGGACCAGCTCAGCGCCATCGCCTTCATCGAATCCTGCCGCACTGCCACCGAGCCCGTGCAGGGCAAGATCGGCGAAGTACAGCACGGTCGCTTCGAACTCGAAATCTCGCCCGACCACATGTCGGTGCTGATGGTGGTCACGCCTGCCAAGGGCGGCCACGTCATCGCCGAGGCCGAGGTGCTTGCCGCGCTCCTCGAGCACGGGATCGTCTACGGCGTGCACGAGGCCTCGATCCGCCAGGCGCTCGCGCTGGGTACGCGCGCCACCGCCGTCGTCGCCCAGGGCACGCCCTTCACGCCCGGCACGCCGGTACGCTTCGAAAGCCTGCTCGACGCGCTCAAGACCCGCGAACAGGAAGACGACGAGAACGCGCCCATCGACTACCGCGAACTCGGCAACCTGACCCTGGTCGCGCCGGGCACGCCGCTGATGCGCCGGATTCCGCCGGTGCAAGGCAAGCCCGGCCTGAACGTCATGGGCGAAGCGGTCGAGCCGCCGCAGATGGCCGACACGCCGTTCGCCCCCAACCTCACGGGTGTCGCGCTCGACGAAGAAGACCCCAATCTGCTGCGCGCGGCCAATGCCGGCTCGCCGATGGTGGTGCCGCAGGGCGTGCTGGTCAATTCGCTGGTCGAAGTGGACGCGGTCGACCTGAACACCGGCAACATCAACTTCGACGGCACGCTGCGCGTGCGCGGCGACATCACCTCGGGCATGGAGGTGCGCGTGTCGGGCGACGTGGTGGTCAACGGCACCATCGAAGCCGCCCTGGTCCACGCGGGCGGAAACGTCAGCGTGAACGGCGGCATCATCGGCCTGGCCGAGATCGTGAAAGACGCGCGCGGCGCGGCGGCCACGCCCGGCGCCAGCATCCGCACCGCGCAGATCACCGCCGGTGGCTCGGTCAAGGCGCGCTTCATCGAAAACGCGCAGGTCAACGCCGACAAGAACATCGCCGCCGAGCGCGAGATTCGCGCCAGCCGGGTGTATGCCGGTGAAAGCGTCACGGTGGGCGCACCGGGCTCGCAAATGGGCGTGATCGTGGGCGGCGAAGCCCATGCCACCAAATCCGTCAGCGCGGGCAGCATGGGTTCGCTGGCGGCCGTGCCGACGCAGATCTGTGTCGGCCTGCACCCGCACGCCGAAGCCCGCCGCACCGCGCTCGAAGCACGCCGCGCGGGCCTGACCGAAGAAAAAGGCAAACTCGAGAAGCTGATCGTCTTCTTGCACAACAACCCGGCCAAGAACGTGAACGGCATGAGCGACCGCGCCCGCGCCACGCACAATCGCATCACGGGCGACCTGGCGCAGGTCGAACTCGACGAACAGCGCCTGCAAAAAGACCTGCAGCCGCTCCTGACGGCGTTCATCGTCGCCTCGCGCCGCTATCACGGCGGCGTGCACCTGCAGATCGGCAACAAGGTGCAGGAAGTGTTCGAAGACACGGTGGGCGGCAAGGCCATGCTCGAAGACGGGCAGCTGGTCATCAAGGCCGCCGGCACCCGCTAAGCGCGCCTGGCCCGCCTGCCCGGCGGGCCGGCGTCGATCATGCCGGCGCAGCACGTCCGGCGTGATCCTCCCCTGCCCTCGCACGCCGTGCGTCAGCGCGCCTCGTCGGCCAGCCGCGCGAACCACGCGCGCGGTGAAATTCCTTGGTCCGGCCCCAGGACCGAAAAGCCGCCATCGACCGGCAGATCCACCCCGGTCATCCACGATGCCGCCGGCGAACACGCGAAGCACACCACCGCGGCGATTTCTTCACCGCCGCCCACGCGGCCCAGCGGATGGAAATGCGCGCCCACGGCGTCGGCCACGGCGCGGTCCCCCTGCGCCAGGCCCTCGACCGACGGCGACCATGTCCACGCTGGCGAGACCGCGAGCACCCGGATGCCGGCCGGCGCGAGCTCGACCGCGAAATTGCGCGTGATCTGCAAGAGCGCCGCCTTGGACGCGGGATAGATCGCGCGGCCCGCCGCGCCGAACTTGCCGCCCGTGCTGCCCATGTTGATGACCACGCCTCCGCGCGGCAGGACGGGCGCGGCGAACTGCGTGAACATCGCGGCGGAAATCAGGTTGGTGTCCAGCGTGGCATGCCATTGCTCGCGGCTCGATGCCAGGCCCTGGTCGGCGTACTGGCAGGCATTGTTCACGAGAATATCGAGCCCCCCGAATGCCTCGCGCGTGCTGGCGATACAGGCCTGGATCTGGTCGTCGTGTCCGATATCGGTGGCGCTGTAGCGGGCCCGCTCGCCCAGCTCGCGCGCCAGGCTTTCGCCCGCCTCGCGGTTGCGTCCCACCAGCATCACGCTGGCGCCGGCGGCGACCAGGCCGCGCGCGATGTCGGCGCCCAGGCCCTGCGTGCTGCCGGTCACGATGGCGGTCTTGCCCGAGAGATCGGGACCGGAGTTGCGGGTTGCGGTCATGCGGGTTCCTTGAGAGCGTGCGTGGCCCATTGCAGGGCGCTGGCGACGGTGCCGACGCGGGCGATCAGCCGCATGCTGGCGAGCGCGGCCGCATGAGCGGCGGGGTCGGCGGCCGCACAGGCATCTTCGGCCACCATGACTTCATAACCCATGTCGGAGGCGTGGCGCACCGTGCCCTCGACCACGGAGTGCGTGGCTACGCCGCCCACGATCAGGCGCCGCACGCCGTGCGTGCGCAGCAGCTCGTCGAGCCGTGTGCCGTAGAAGGCGCTGATGCGAGTGTGGCGCAGTGCGTGCTCGCGCGCGCGGCTCGCGTCGGGCGCGAGACCGGCGTAGAAGTCACTGCCCCACTCGCCGTCGATCACCGCGCCGCTGGCCGCCACGTTGCGAAAAATCGTGCAGTTCTGGATCAAATCCGCGTAGCCCGGCTGGAACGCCACGCGCACGTGCACCACGGGCAAGTCCAGCGCGCGGGCACCGCCCAGCAGATCCCAGGCCGCGCGCACCAGCCGGCCGCGCAGCACGTCGTCCCCCGCCACGCCGAGCCGGATGCGGCCCTCCGGATGCAGCACGTCGTTCTGGTAGTGCAGCGCCAGCACCGCCGTGTCGGGATGCGCGTTCACACGTAGACCTCGAAAGCATCGTGCACGTCGTCGCAGGTGACGAGGTCGACCCGCTTCATGCGGATGCGCCAGCCATCGCCTTCGGCCGCGAGCTTGTGGGTGTAGTGCCCCGCGAGCTGGCGCGGCTGGCGCTTGCGCCACTCCGTAAGCTGGAACGCAGAGCGCACGACGAGGTTGCCGCCGGAGTCGACGCCGTCGACGGTGACATTGCCGACGATGCGGGCGCCTCGCGTGGGCGGCTGCTGCGACCAGTTGCGAGGATGCAGCAGCCTGCGGATGCGCACGTCGCGCAGCATCTTGTCTTCCCAGAATAGCGACACGTGATCGTACGGACTGGCCTGCTCGGGGTGATGCGGCATCCAGTACATGCCGTCGTCGGTCCAGAGCGACTGCCACGCATCGTACTGACGCGTATCGAGCAGGCGGGCCTCGCGGTACAGAAACTGGCAAAGGGCGTGATAGGTGTCGGCGGGCACCTGGGCCGGCGTCAGGTCGGACGTGCCGACGTCGAAATCGATCTCTAGCAGCATGCTTGCTCCTTCTGCGGCAGCGCGACGGGCACCGCCACGGGCTCGGTCATGTAATCGCGCCACGCCTGGAATTGATTGCGCATGGGCAGCTCGCTGGTGCCGTTGGTGGACACCAGGCCCTCTTCATCGCGGCGATCCGTGCCGTGATAGCGGTGCATGCTGACCCACTCCCCGCCCTGGGTGGCGTTGCCTTCCTGGCAGCGGTTGTAGAGCTCGATGTCGTCGGGCATGACGTTGGACGACGGCGAGTTGATCACGTTGGCGTACAGCATCGCGCGGCGGAACACGCTGTCGGGCGCGCCCTTGCAGCGGAAGGTCTGGATCTCGATCAGGGTGCGATCGACCGCCACGGGTCGGATCACGCGGAACTGCTGAAACACCGTATGGGGTGAGCCGCTGCCGTAGATCACGGTGTTGTGGCGGTTCATGCCGAGAATCTCGCGTGCACGATCTTCACCATATGCCTGCGTGAGTACCTCGAAGTGCGCGCGCGAGACCGGATCGCGCTCGGCCGCGCCGGGATTGAAGATACCCTCCATATAGCCGTGGCCATTGGGATAGGCGCGCAGCTCCAGCTTCTCCCAGAATTCGTAGGGCTCGCCATTGCCGTCCATGATGTGCAGCTCGAACGGCATCTCGCCCAGCTCCTGCGCCTCGTCGCGCGCCGCCTGAAACGACGACTCGTGCGTGACGCGGGCGTGCATGGTGTCGTGCAGGTTCTCGTAGAACACCTTCCAGTTCGAGCGCTGCATCACGCGGAAGATGCCGCCCGCCACCTCGACCTCGCCCGTGGGCGAACGATCGCAGAGGTTATCGATCGACGAACGCACGCCGCCGAGAAAGGCCTCGAGCTCGGGGCCGTCGGCGCTTTGGCTCGCAAATACAAAGCCACGATAGCTCTGCACGCGCGCCACGCGCCGCATCGAGAACTCGGGGCTCTTCGGGTCGTAATGGGTGCCTTCGAGCCCCTGCTTGAGCGGCACGCCCAGATGCGAGCCATCGAGCTTGAAGGTCCAGGCGTGATACGGACAACGGAAGAATTTGCCCGCGCAACCATCGCCATCGGCCACGACCTTGGCGCCCTTGTGCGGGCAGCGGTTGTAGAGCACGTGCACGCGCCCATCCGCGGCGCGCACCATCATCACGTCCTGGTCGCCCAGCCGCGTCGTATGGTAATCGCCGGTGCCAGGCACCTGGCTCTCGTGACCCACATAGATCCACGCGCGGCCATAGATGCGGCGCATCTCCAGGGCATAGATCTCGGGGTCGGTGTAGACAGTCTTATGGACGCTGTCGCCGCGCACCAGCGCGGCCAACTGCGCTTCGGTATAAGCCATGGTCAATCTCCAGCAAGGGCCCCGGCCGGCGCCCCGCGAGTCTCCAGGGATGGGGCACGCACGCGGCGCCCCATCGAATTCAGCCGTGACGCGCGCTTTCCTGCCAGCGCGCCATCAGCGTGTTGGAGGGCAGCGTTTCATCGAGCAGCTTGCGGGCGGTCTCGACGCCCGCCACCGGCAGCCCCTTCGAATCGAGCAGGCCGATCTGCACCAGCACGCTCGCCTGATCCCAGTAGATGTGCTCGTGATAGAGCTTGTCGCCGCGGAATTTCACGATCGCGATGAGCGGCACTTCCACCGGCTTGCCCGTGGGCGCCACGCCGGGCAGCATCCAGTCGATCTCGGTGGTGTGCGTGAAGCAGAACAACATTTCGTCCACGATCTGCGTGGCGCCTACCGTGCGCGACAGCGGGATCAGCCGCGTATCGGGCGGATTGTTATCGACGAAGTGGTGCTGGTAGAAGCGCGAAAGCTCCTTGTGGCCCACGCCGCCCGTCATGGTGGGAATGTGATTGACGTAGGGCTCGGCCACCATCGTGGCCATCGTGGCCGCCACATCCCGCGTGGCGAATTCGTATTCGCAGTGCTTGTCCCAGAGAGACGAGAAATCGTAGTGCGGACCGATGGCGCGCTTGAGCGCCGCGATGCTGCGCTGGTGTGCCATCAGCGCCGAGGGCTTGTCGTAGTGATCGCCGCCGGTGCGTGCAAACGCATGATCCACGCCGGGATACACGTAGAGCTCGACACCCTTGTGCCCGGACAGGGCCTCGAGAATCTGTGCCCGAGCGGGCGGCGGACAGAAGCCATCCTGTTCGGCGATGTGCAGTACCAGGCTGCCCCGCAGGTTCTGGATTTCGTCGAGGCTGTTTTCGATGCCGACGCCGTAGTAGCCCACGGCGACCTCGACATCGGTGCGGCAGGCCGCCAGGTAGGCCAGCTTGCCGCCCAGGCAATAGCCCAGCGCGCCCACGCCACCCTCGCATTCGGGCAGCGTCCGCAGCTTCGCGACGGTGGCACCGATGTCCGCCACGCCGAGGTTCTCGTCAAAGCCCTGATACAGCGCGAACGCCTTGGGCATGTCGGACGGACCATCGGTGAGCTGGATGCCGGGCTGCTGACGCCAGAACAGGTCGGGCACGATCACCACATAGCCCTCTTCGGCCAGCAGCTGCGCGGTGCGGCGCATGAAATCGTTGACGCCGAAGATCTCCTGGCAGAGCACCAGGCCGGGGCCCTTGCCCGAGGCGGGCACGGCGAGATAGGCGTCGAAAGTACCGCCGTCCTGCGCCTCGATACGCACGTTGCGGGTCTGTACGGTGGAAGTCATGGATTCTCCTTGGGCGGTCCGCGTCCATCCGGACGCGGCCGGGGTCATTGCATCTTGCAGGCCGCGGCGAACGGATCTTGATATTGCGAGAGCACGGTCGCGACGCGGCGGTTGGTCAGCGTGCCATCGGGCTGCTTGACCACCTGGCGCAGGTAGTAGTCCTGGATCGGATACTGGTTCTGGTTGAAGGCGAAGCTGCCACGCACCGACGTGAAGTCGGCTCGCTTGAGCGCCGCACGCAGCGCGGGCGTGGAAAGATCGCCGTTGGTGTGGCGCACCGCGCTGTCGAGCAGCATCGCGGCGTCGTAGCCCTGCGAGGCGTACAGCGACGGCATACGGCCGTATTTCGCCTTGAAGTCGGCCACGAAGCGCTGGTTGGCGGCGTTATCGAGATCGGACGCCCACTGCGCGGTGTTGAACAAGCCCTCGATCGGCGCGCCTACGGCGGCGATGGTGTCCTGGTCGCCCGAGAAACCCGGCGCAAGCAGCGCGATACTGCCGGTGAGGCCCGCGCTATGGAACTGCTTGATGAAGTTCACGCCCATGCCGCCGGGCAAAAAGAAGAACACGGCGTCGGGCTTGCTGGCACGCAGCTGCGAGATCTCCACACCATAGTCGAGCTGGCCCATTTGGGTGTAGACCTCCTCGGCCACCCCGCCCTTGTAGAGCCGCTTGAAGCCCTTGAGCGACTCGCGGCCGCCGGGATAGTCGGGCGCGATCAGCGCCACCCGCTTGTAGCCCTTGTCCGCGGCGTACTTGCCCATGGCCGCGGGGATATCTTCGTTCTGCCAGGCCACCGCGAAGAAGTTGGGATGGCAGCCCGCGCCGGCGTAATTCTCGGGGCCGGTATTGGTGCTGAGATAGATCGTGTCGGCCTGCAGGATGGCCGGCATCACGGGCAGCAACACGTTCGAAAACACCATGCCCGTCATGATGTCGACCTTGTCGCGCTTGAGCAGGCGCTCGACCGCCTGGCGGCCGGCGTCGGCCTTTTGCTGGTCATCGGCCACGAGCACTTGTGCCGGCAGGCCGCCGAGCTTGCCGCCTGTGTGTTGCAGCGCCAGATTGAAGCCGTCGCGGATTTCGTTGCCGAGCGCGGCGCCGGGTCCGGACAGTGTCGTGACCAGCCCGACCTTCACCTCCGTGGCCGGCGCGGCGGCGACGGTACAGCATACGGCGGTGCAAGCCGCCGCCAGCCAGGCCCGCGCGCGCAGGCGCGTACCGGCGGCACCAACGGATGTATTGCCGAGGTTCATGCGTGTTCCCCTTGAGTTCGCAATGGCGGCCCGGCTCTCATGGCTCAGGCTCGACACCCACGATACGCCGGGCCGGGGCAACGCTCTATCCGTTTTACGCCAGCCTTATCCGCGATTCACCTAATTCCGCTCGCGCCGGCCCTGCTCTACAGTCGATCGACTTTGCCGCGTCCGGGCTTCCGGGGAGAACAGCATGCAAGGATGGTCGCGCAGTGAACTGGCCCCGCTGGTCGCCCGGCGGGTGTTCCGCTCGCGCGAGCGCGACGAGACGCACAACCGGGTGTCCGAGGCGCTCAAAGACCACCACCTGGCCTGGCAGGCCGGGCCGGTGGATGCGCGGCTATCGCGCGCCCAGGTGGGTGCGCTCACGATCTGCACGTTGCGCTATGGGCCCGAAGTCCGCATCGATCCCGGCCGCCTGCGCGATTTCATGCTGGTGCAGATACCGCTGGTCGGACGGGCCCGCGTGCAGTGCGGCACCGATACGGTCGAGACCTGTACGCGGCGGGCGGCGGTGATCGCACCCGACCGCCCGCTGGCCCTGCACTGGGAAAGCGGCTGCGAACAGCTGATGCTCAAGATTCCGCGCGGCCTGCTCGAGCAGGTGGGCCTGCAGGCCTTCGGCGCCGCGGCGCGCCAACCGCTGGATTTCGCGCCCACGCTGGCGCTCGATACGCCGGCCGGCGCCGCGTGGCGCGCCTTGATGGCGGGCCTGCTGCATACCTTGCCGCTGCTTGCCCGCCCGGACGCGACGGGCGCGGCGCGGGCCGCCCCGGCACGGGCCGCCCCGTCATGCGGCGCGCCCGCCGACACCTGGACACTGCGGATGCAGGAGATGCTGGTGCTGCACCTGCTGTGGCACCAACCGAATACCTGGCGCGACGGGGCGCACGCGGTGCCGCGTCACCTGGCGCAGGCAGAGGCCTATATGCATGCACACCTGGCCGCCCCGATCTGTGCGGCCGACATCGCCCGCCATGCGGGCGTCAGCGCCAGCCAACTCGCACGACTGTTTCACACGCACCGCGGCACGACGCCGATGTCGGCGCTGCGCACCTTCCGGCTCGACAGCGCGCGCGATCATCTCTTGAGCGGTGCGCACGGCGTGACCGACGCCGCGCTGGCGGTCGGCTTCGGGCATCTGGGGCGCTTCTCGGAGTATTACCGCGAGCGCCACGGCGAACTGCCCAGCGCCACCCTCAGGCGCCGGGCACGGACCAACTGATACCGCGCGGCATCAGGCCGCGGGCACCACCGCCGTCACTTCGATCTCGACCTTGGCGCGATCTTCGACTAGATCGGCCACCTCGACAGCGGTCATGGCCGGGAAATGCCGGCCGATCAGCTCGCGATAATGCTTGCCGATCTCGGGATACGCCGCCACGTACTCCTGCTTGTTCTTCACGTACCAGGTCATGCGCACGATATGCGCCGGCGTGGCGCCGCCCTCGGCAAGAATCGCCACGATGTTGGCCAGGGTCTGGCGCACCTGCAGCGCGAAGTCATCGGTCTCGAACTGCTGCTGGCCGTTCCAGCCGATCTGGCCGCCCACGAACACCAGCCGGGAACCGACCTGCATTTCGGTCATCATGCCGTTGGAATAGCCGCGCGGTGCGAGCCAATCGGGCGGTTGCAGAATTTTCATAGCCTCATCCTCTTATCGGTCTATTGGGTATTGCGAATCGAATGTCAGTGCGCGGACGCGCTGGTGTCGGCCACCACGAACGCCTGCATGCGGGCGCGCAGGTCGTCGGGCAGCGGCGTGGCCTTCATGGTGCGCAGGTCGACCGTCACGATCGTCAGGCTGGCGGACAGCCGCAGCTGGCCATCGGGGCCTTCGAAGCGCACATCGGCGCGAAACGAGGCGCCGCCGATGCGGCGCACCGTCAGCACCTGGCGCAGGCGCTCGTGCCAGCGGCTGGGCGCGGAGAAGTCGCACTGCACCGAGGCCAGCGGGGTACCGATGTGGCGCTCGACGTGCAGCGTGTGAAAAGGCAGATCCATGCCTCGGTCGAACCAATGCTCGACGAAGTCATTGATCATCTCGAAATAGCGCGGATAGAACACGATGCCGGCCGGGTCGCAATGCCGGAACCGTACTTCGATCTCCGCTTCGAATGGCGCGCCCATCACTTGTCTCCGGCGGCCTGCTTGCGCAGCGCAAAGCGCTGCAGTTTGCCGGTTTCGGTGCGCGGCAGCGCCGGCACGAAGTTGATCACGCGCGGATACTTGTACGGCGCGATGTTGTTCTTCACGTAGGTTTGCAGTGCGGCGCAGAGCTCGGCCGTGCCCTCGAAGCCTGGCTTGAGCACCACATAGGCCGCCACCAGCTGGCCACGCTCGTCGTCCGGCATGCCCACCACGCCGCACTCGGCCACGGCCTCGTGCCGCAGCAACGCGTCTTCGACTTCGGGCCCGGCGATGTTGTAGCCCGCCGAGATGATCATGTCGTCGTTGCGGGCCTGATAGTACAGATAGCCGTCGGCATCCTGCATGAAGGTATCGCCCGGCAGGTTCCAGCCGTTCTGCACGAAACGGCGCTGACGCTCGTCGGCCAGGTAGCGGCAGCCGGTCGGGCCCTTGATCGCAAGGCGGCCCGTGGTGCCCGCGGGCACCGGCTGCATGTCCTCGTCGACCACCATGGCCACGTACCCCGGCACCACCTTGCCGATGGCGCCGCGGCGCACGGCCTCGGGCGGGCTCGAGACGAACACGTGAATCATCTCGGTGCCACCGATGCCGTCGATCATCTCGATGCCGGAGGCGTCTTTCCAGAGCTGGCGCGTGGCGTCGGGCAGCGCCTCGCCGGCGGACACCGTCTTCTGCAGCGAGCCGATGTCGAAGCGCGGCACGAGCGGTGCCATCTGGCGATAGAACGTGGGCGCCGTGAAGCAAATGGTGGCGCGGAAATCCTGGATCAGTTGCAGCAGCGACTCGGGGCTGAGCTTCTCGGCCAGCACCGTGCTGGCGCCCACCCGCAGAGGAAAGCAGAGCAGCCCGCCGAGGCCGAACGTGAACGCCAGCGGCGGCGTGCCGCAGAAAATATCGTCGGCGACCGGGCGGATGACATGGCGCGGGAACAGGTCGCACATCGCGAGCACGTCGCGGTGGAAATGCATGCAGCCCTTGGGCGCACCGGTGGTGCCGCTGGTAAAGGCGATCAGGCAGACGTCGTCGGCGGCCGTGTCGCAGGCCTGGAACTCGGCCGGCTTGCCGGCGGCCAGCGTGTCGAGCGAGTCGCTGCCCGCATCGTTGAACATCTTGATCTGCTTGAGATCAGGGCAGTAGTAGTCGCCCCCCTGGCGCATGCAGGCGAGCGCCTCGTCGGCCAGCCGCACGTCGCACAGCATCGCCTGGACCTGCGCCTTGTCGATGACTTGCTTGAGCTCTTTGGCGCGCAGCAGCGGCATGGTGGGCACCGTGACCAGACCTGCCTTGATGGCGCCGAGCCAGGCGGCCGCCATCATCGCGTTATTAGGACCGCGCAGCAAGAGGCGGTTGCCCGGCGCCAGGCCCATATCCTGAATCAGCACCTGCGCCACCTGATTGGTCAGCGCCTGCAGTTCGGCATAGCTCATGGTGCGCTGGCCCTCGCCCTCGCGCCAGCGCAGCGCCACGCGCTCGCCACGGCCTTCGGCGACATGTCGATCGACCAGCTCGACGGCGCAATTGAGCCGGGCCGGATAGGCCACGTCCGGACCGTCCAGCAACAACTCGGGCCAGAGGTCTTCCGGCGGCAGGTTGTCGCGGGCGAAGGTGTCGGTGTGCGCGGATACTTCCATGGATTTCCCCTTGTCGCTATCGGTATGGTGTCTTGCCCGTGGAATGCACGTCCTGGATCAGGACTTCAACAGTTCCCGGGCAATGATCAGTTTCTGCACTTCGGTGGCGCCTTCGTAGATACGCAGCGCTCTGATTTCCCGGTACATCTTCTCCACCGCCATGCCACTCACCACGCCCGCGCCGCCGAACATCTGCAGCGCGCGGTCGATGACCTGCTGGGCCGACTCGGTCGCCGTCATCTTGGCCATGGCCGCCTCGCGGGTCGTACGCTCGCCGCGCACGTCGCGCAGCCAGGCCGCGCGATACGTGAGCAACGCCGACGAGTCGATGGCGGTCGCCATGTCGCCCAGCGCGGCCTGCGTGAGCTGCAGGTCGGCCAGCGTCTGGCCGAACATCTTGCGGCTCTTGGCGCGTGCCAGGCCCTCGTCGAGCGCGCGCCGCGCGAAACCCAGCGCGGCGGCGGCCACCGAGGCGCGGAAAATATCCAGCGTCATCATGGCCAGCTTGAACCCCTGTCCGGCATCGCCGAGACGGTTGGCCACCGGAACCCGGCACTCGTCGAACGTGAGGGTGCCCAGCGGATGCGGTGCGATCAGATCGATGCGCTCGCTCACGCTGAAGCCCGGGGTATCGGCATCGACTACGAAGGCGCTGATGCCACGCGCGCCCGGCGCCTCGCCGGTACGGGCGAACACGCAGTAGAAGTCGGCGATACCGGCGTTGGAGATCCAGGTCTTGGCGCCGTCGAGCACATAGCTGTCACCGTCGAGGCGCGCCGAGCAGCTCATGGCGGCCACATCGGAGCCGGCATCGGGCTCGGACAATGCGAAGGCCGCGATCGCCTCGCCGCGCGCCACGCGCGGCAGATAACGGGCACGCAGGACATCGGAGCCCATCAGCGAAATGGCGCCGCTGCCCAGGCCCTGCATCGCCAGTGCGAAATCGGCCAGGCCTTCGTGCCGCGCCAGCGTTTCGCGCAGGATGCAGACGGCACGCGAATCCACCTGCGGCAGGCTGCCGCCCCAGGCGCCATCGGGCCCGGCCGGCACGCAATAGCGCAGCCAGCCTGCCTTGCCCAGCGCCGCCACGAGCTTGCGGCACGCCGCGTCGGCGTCGTGATGGTCGACGTGGCCGAGGTTTTCGTCGCACCAGGCGTCGAGTTCATGGGCCAGCGTGCGGTGATGATCTTCGAAGAACGGCCAGTCCAGCCAGCTGCTGTCGCGCATCATGGCTCAGTCTCCTTCGAATACGGGCTTTTGCTTGGCCACGAACGCATCGTAGGCGCGGCGGAAATCACGCGTCTGCATGCAGATGGCCTGCGCCTCGGCTTCGGCCTCGATGGCCTCGTCCACGCCCATGTTCCATTCCTGGTGCAGCAATTTCTTGGTCACGCCATGGGCGAACGTCGGCCCGGCGGCGAGCTGGGCGGCGAGCTCGGCCGCGGCGCCGGCCAGCGCCTCGGGCTCGTGCAGGCTATTGAAGAAGCCCCAAGCCAGACCCTCATCGGCGCGCATGGCGCGGCCGGTGTACAGCAGCTCGCTGGCACGGCCCTGGCCGATCATGCGCGGCAGCAGCGTGCACGCGCCCATGTCGGCACCCGCCAAACCCACGCGCGTGAAGAGGAATGCCGTGCGCGCGGCGGGCGTGCCCACGCGCAGGTCGGATGCGAGCGCAACCATCGCACCGGCACCGGCGCACACGCCGTCGACCGCCGCCACGATGGGTTGCGGGCAGGCGCGCATGGCCTTGACCAGATCGCCGGTCATGCGCGTGAAGTCGAGCAGCTCCGGCATGGTCATGCGCGTGAGCGGGCCGATGATCTCGTGCACATCACCGCCCGAGCAGAAATTGCCGCCCGAGCCCGTCACCACGATCACCTTGATGTCGGTCGCGTAGACCAGGCCGCGGAACAGGTCGCGCAGCTCGGCATAGGAATCGAACGTGAGCGGATTCTTGCGTTCGGGGCGGTTGAGCGTGATGGTGGCGACCTTGCCGTCGGCGCTCACGTCCCACAGGAACGTGCGCGGCGCATAGCTGGCGAAAGGCCGCTTGTGGTGCTTCATCGTGTGTTCTTCATTGACGCTCATGATGTCTCCTGTCTGGTTGCGGCGCGCGCGGCGCGCCACGGAATTCAACCCGGCATGACCTCGCCGCCATCCACCGAAATGGCCTGTCCGTTGACGGCGCCGCTGCCCGGAAGCGCGAGCCATGCCACGGTGGCCGCGACCTCATCGGGCGTCACCAGCCGGCCCTGCGGATTGCGCTCGGCCAGCTTGGCGCGCGCGCCCGCTTCATCGAGCCCGGTTTTGCCCACGATGTTGGCCACGGCGCCGCGCACGATGTCGGTCTCGGTGTAGCCCGGGCACACGGCATTGACCGTCACGCCCTTGCGCGCCACCTCGAGCGCGAGCGCGCGGGTGAGGCCGATCACGCCGTGCTTGGCGGCGCAGTACGCGGCCACGTAGGCGTAGCCGATGAGCCCGGCGGTGCTGGCCACGTTGAGGATGCGGCCATGGCCGCGCGTCAGCATGCCCGGCAGCGCGGCCTGCGTGCAGTGGAAGGTGCCGGTGAGATTGACGTCGAGCATGCGCTGCCACAGCGCCGTGTCGGTGCGATCGAAACGCTCGCTTTCGGCCTGGCCGGCGTTGTTGACCAGGATATCGAGGGGGCCGCGGGCCAGCACGGCGGTCGCGAACGCCGCCTGCACCGAATCGGCGGAGGTGATGTCGGCGCTGACGCTGCCCACGCCCTCGCCGCCCAGCGCTTGCACCGCACGCGCGAGCGCCTGCTCGTCACGCCCGAGCAGCGTGACCTGCGCGCCCTGATCCCGCAGGGCCCGCGCGCAGGCCAGGCCGATGCCGCGCGCGCCGCCCGTCACCAGGGCATGGCGGCCATCAAGAGGAAGGGCTGCGCTCATTTGGCGTCCTGTTGCGCCAGGGATGCGGCGCGTTCGAAGTTGGTTTCGAGCTGACGCTTGCCGGCCACGTATTGCTGCGGCCACTGCGTATCGGCGTAGCCCACGCGAGCGGCTTCACGCAGCGTCCAGGAGGCATCCGCAAGATGCGGCCGGGCGAGCGCGCACAGATCCGCGCGGCCGGAGGCGATGATGCCGTTGGCATGATCCGCCTCGAAGATGGCGCCCACGGCGATCGTGGGAATGCCCGCTTCGTTGCGCACGCGATCAGCGAATGGCGTCTGGTACATGCGGCCATACACGGGGCGCTGATCGGGGCTCACCTGGCCCGACGAGCAGTCGATCATGTCGGCGCCGGCCGCCTTGAAGACGCGGGCGATCTCGACCGCCGCGTCGGCATCGATGCCGCCCTCGACCCAATCGTGCGCCGAGATCCGCACCGACATGGGCTTGTCGTCCGGCCAGACCTCGCGAACGGCGCGAAAGACTTCGAGCGGATAGCGCAGGCGATTCTCCAGGCTGCCGCCGTACTCGTCCGTGCGTTGATTGGAAATCGGCGAGATGAAGCTCGACAGCAGGTAGCCGTGCGCGCAGTGCAGCTCGAGCCAGTCGAAGCCGGCGTCGGCGGCGCGGCGGGCCGCGGCCACGAAGTCGTCGCGGATCTGGTCCATGCCGGCGCGCGTGAGCTCGGCAGGCGTGTCCGATACGCCCGGCAGGTACGGCAGGGGCGAGGCCGATACCAGCGGCCAATTGCCCTCCGGCAGCGGATGATCCATGCGCTGCCAGCCGACCTGGGTCGAACCCTTGCGGCCGGCGTGGCCCAGCTGCATGCCGATCTTGGCGGGGCTGTTGGCGTGCACGAAATCGACGATGCGCTTGAAGGCGGCGCCCTGCTCGTCGGTCCAGAGGCCCGGGCATCCCGGGGTGATGCGAGCGTCGGGCGAGGTGCAGGTCATCTCGACCATGACGAGGCCGGCGCCGCCCAGGGCGCGCGAGCCCAGATGCACCAGGTGGAAGTCGCCCGGCACGCCGTCCACGCAGGAATACATCGCCATCGGCGAGACCACAATGCGATTGGGCAGGCGCACGCTGCGCGCCTGGTAGGGCGTGAACATCGGCAAGGGCGCGCGGCCCGGCTTGGCGGGCGCGGGCTCGCCCGCATGGGCCGCGATCCAGCGCTCGTAGCTCTCGACCCAGGCCGGATCACGCAGCCGCAGGTTTTCGTGCGAGATGCGCTGCGAGCGCGTGAGCAGGGAGTAGGCGAACTGCTCCGGCTCGAGATCGGCATAGCGCTCGACATTCTCGAACCATTCGGTGGAGTTGCGCGCGGCGTTCTGGATCTTGAGCACTTCGACGCTGCGCACCTCTTCGTAATGCTTGAGCGCGGCACGCAGATCGGGCTGGTCCTGCAGGCAGCGAGCCAACTCGATACTGTCTTCGAGGGCGAGCTTGGTGCCCGAGCCGATCGAGAAGTGCGCGGTATGCGCCGCGTCGCCCATCAGCACGACGGGCACGTCGCGTTCGCCGCGCGGGGTATCGAGGTGATTCCAGTGGACCCAGCCATTGCAGATCACGCGCGGGAAGCGGATCCAGATGGCCGAGCCGCGCAGGTGCGCGGCATTGCTCATGAGGCGATGACCATCGAGCCAGGGCGCGAAGAGCTTCTCGCAATAAGCGATGGCGTCTTCCTGGCTCATCTGCTCGATGCCGGCGGCCTGCCAGGTTTCTTCGGGCGTCTCGACGATGAAGGTCGACAGGCCATCTTCGAAGCGATAGGCGTGCGCCTGGAACCAGCCGTGCTCGGTCTGCACGAAAGCGAAGGTGAACGCGTCGAACACCTTGGTCGTGCCCAGCCACACGAAGCGGCAGCGGCGCGTGTCGATATCGGGCTTGAAGGTCTCGGCGTAACGCGTGCGGACCACGCTGTTCAGGCCATCGGCGGCGATCACCAGATCGGCGTCGTACTCGCGCGCCAGCGCCTGGTCATCCTGCACGAAGGTTTCGAACACCAGCTTCACGCCGACCTCTTCGCAACGGGCCTGCAGGATGTTCAGCAGATGCTTGCGGCCGATGCCGATGAAGCCGTGACCGCCGGTGCGGATCGTGCGGCCCTTGAAATGGATATCGATGTCGTCCCAATGATTGAACGCATCGCCGATGGTGCGTGCCGAGACGGGGTCGGCCTCGCGCAGATTCTCCATCGTGGCATCCGAGAACACCACACCCCAGCCGAACGTGTCGTAGGGCCGATTGCGCTCGACCACCGTGACCTCATTGGCCGGATTCTGCAACTTCATCAACAGACCGAAGTACAGACCGGCGGGACCACCGCCTTGGCAGACTATCTTCATGTGTACAGCTCCGTGGCAGCGGCGGCACGCCTCGATCGCCCGCCGTTGATTTTGAACCTTGGATATTTTAGGCTTGAAATATATACCCGCCGGGAACGGTGCGCAAGACGGGTATCCACTCAGTGGCCGCACGCCGCGCCAGCCGCACCGGACCGTGGGCCCAACCCGTGATCCGGCGCTGGCGAGCGGCCGCGGGATCCGTCCGCGCAAAGGTCGCCGGCCCGGCGCGCAAGCCCGGCGCACCGGGCGCTCGAACCTCCGCGCCGGGCCGGCGGACTACGTGTACAAACAGGGACAGCTTGCGGGCGATCCGCCCGCACCGTGACTCACACTCCGAGATAACGCTCCCAGAGCGAGCGGTCGGCATCCAGCGCCGCGGAATCGCCTGTCCAGACCACCTTGCCGCGCTCGAGGATCACGTGCCGGTCGGCCAGTTTCAGCAGGCGCTCCACATACTTGTCGATCACCAGAATGGTCTGCCCCGCCTCGCGCAGCCGGCCCAGGCAGGCCCAGATCTCTTCGCGGATGCGGGGGGCCAGACCCTCGGTCGCCTCATCCAGGATGAGCAGCCGGGGATTGGTTACCAGCGCGCGGCCGATGGCCAGCATCTGCTGCTCTCCGCCCGACAACTGGTTGCCCATGTTGCGCGCCCGTTCGCCCAGGCGGGGAAACAGCTCGAACACGCGTTCAGGCGTCCAGGCTTCGCGAATATCGGGATTGCGCGCCGCGACGAACGCGGTGAGGTGCTCTCGCACGCTCAGGTTGGGAAAGCACTGCCGCCCTTCCGGCACCAGCGCGATGCCGGCCCGCGCGATGCGGTCGGGCTGCCAGCCATTGAGCTTCTGCCCGCCGAAATGGATGTCGCCCGCCCGTAGCGGGAGTTGGCCGAACAGGGTGCGCAACAAGGTGGTCTTGCCCATGCCGTTGCGCCCCAGGAGCGTCACGACCTGGCCCGCCCCGATCTCGAGGTCCACGCCGAACAACACCTGGCTGGCGCCATAGCCGCTCTCGGCGGCCTGGATCTTCAGCATACGGCCTCCGTTTCATCGTCGCCGAGGTAGGCCTGGCGTACATCGGGATTGGATCGGATCTCGTCGGGGGTGCCGGTGGCGATCACGCGGCCATAGACCAGCACGGAGATCCGGTCGGCCAGGCGGAATACCGCCTGCATGTCGTGCTCGACAAGCAGCATGGCGGCACGGCCGCGCATGCTCTCGATGAGCTCGGTGAGCCGCAGCGTCTCGTCGGGTCCCATGCCGGCCATCGGCTCGTCGAGCAAGAGCACGCTGGGGCGCGCGGCCAGCGCCAGGGCAAACTCCAGCTTGCGCTGTTCGCCATGCGGCAGGGTGCCCGCCGGGCGAGCGAACAACGCAGAATCGATGCAGCATTCGCGCGCCAGCTCTCGTGCCGCATCCTGCAGCGCCGCCTCGGAGGCGCGCGGCTGCCAGAAGCGGAAGCTGCTGCCGGCATGCGCCTGCACCGCGAGCAGCAGGTTATCGAGCACGGTAAACGTGCGGAAGATATTCGTGATCTGATACGAACGCGACAGGCCGGCCGCGACGCGTTCGTGCGCGGTCATGGCGGAGACGTCGGTCGTGCCCAGGTGCAGCGTGCCGGCATCGGCTTCGAGGGTGCCGGACAGCAGGTGGATCAGGGTCGACTTGCCGGCGCCGTTGGGGCCGATCAACGCATGGATCTCACCGGGCGCCAGCTCGAGAGAGACGTGGTCAGTGGCCAGCAGCGCGCCGAAGCGGCGCACCAGCCCGGAGGCCCGCAGTGCGGGCGTGGCGAGGGAAGTCGTCATCACGCTCTCCTTGCGGAATGGGAAGCGCCCTGCGCCGTGGGCGCACGGCCGGCAAACCAAGGGCCGACCAGGCCCGCCAGGCCACGCGGCGCGCCCAGCACCACACCGAGCAGCAACAGCCCCAGGGGCAGGTGCCAATACTCGGTCCAGAGCCGCAGCACTTCTTCGAGTGTCAGCATCACCGCCGCGCCCGCCACGCCGCCATAACGCAGGCCGATACCGCCCACCAGCACCATGATCAGCAGGTTCGCCGATTGCGTCCAATGCATCAGGCTGGGCGAAATGAACAGGTTGTGATTGGCCAGCAGCGCGCCGGCCAGCCCCGCCACCGCGCCGCTGATCACGAAGGCCGTGAGCTTCATGCGGTAGACCGGATAGCCCAGCGACTCCATGCGCGATTCGTTTTCGCGGATGCCCTGCAGGGCCGCGCCGTAACGGGCATCGACCAGCCGGTTGAACACGAAGAGCAGCAGCACGAACAGCACCAGCACCACGTAGTAGAACGTGACGTCGCTGGACAGATCGAGCAGCGGCAGTTGCGAGTAACCGGAGAGATTCAGGCCGTCTTCGCCGCCGTATTGGCGCAACGAGATGAAGATGTAATAGACCATCTGGGCGAAGGCCAGCGTGATCATGATGAAGTAGACACCCCGCGTGCGCAGCGAAATGGCCCCGGTGATCCAGGCCAGCACGCCGGCCAGCAGCATCGCGGCGGGCCAGACGATCAGCGCGCTGTGCACGCCCATCGACTGCAGGATGCCCACCGCGTAGGCACCGGCGCCGAAAAATGCCGCGTGCCCCAGCGCCACCATGCCGCCATAGCCCAGGATCAGGTTCAGGCTGGTGGCCGCCAGCGCGTAGATGAGCACGCGCCGCACGAAAGAGATGTAGAAGTCGAGGCCCAGGGCCGGCGCCACCAGCGGAAACACCGCGAGCGCCACCAGCAGGGCGAGAGTCCAGTAAAGAGATCTACGCATGCTTCACCCGCGCGCCGGAAACAGACCCGACGGACGGAACACGAGGATCCCGGCCATCAACACATAAATCAGGATGGCCGCCAGCGTGGGGCCCACGCTGGAAGCCACCGCGGGCGAGAACACCTGACGCAACAGCATCGGCAAGAATGCGCGCCCCGCGGTATCGACCATCCCGACCAGCAAGGCACCCACGAAGGCGCCGCGTATCGAGCCGATCCCGCCGATCACGATGCACACCAGCACCAGGATCAGGATCTCTTCTCCCATGCCGATCTGCACCGCTGTCACCGGCCCCAGCAAGGCGCCCGCCACGGCCGCCAGCATGGCGCCCAGCACGAACACCCCCAGGAACAGGATCGGCACCCGCACGCCCATGAGCGTGGCCATCTGGCGATTCGACGCCCCCGCGCGCACCAGCACACCGGCACGAGTCCGCGTGACGAACCAGTACAACCCCGCGGCCGCCATCAGGCCGAATACGATGATCATCAGGCGATAGGCCGGATACATCAGATCGGGCAGCAGCCGCACAGGGCCCGCCAGCTCGGACGGCATGTTCAGCATCATCGGGGCCGGGCCCCAGATCATCTTGATCACGTCGTTGGCGATCAGAATGATGGCGTAGCTGCCCAGCACCTGCGCCAGGTGATCACGCAGCGCCAGGCGGCGGATCAGCACCAATTCGAGTATCGCGCCCACCAGACCGGTGGCGATGGCGGCGACCAGCACGGCCGCCACGAAGGATCCGGTGCGCTGCATGGTCTCGGCGGCGACATACGCGCCCGCCATGTAGAGCGATCCGTGGGCCAGGTTCATGATGTCCATGATGCCGAAGACGAGCGTGAGCCCGGCTGCGATCAGGAACAACATCAGGCCGAATTGCAGTCCATTGAGCAATTGCTCGATGACCAGCGTGAACGTCATGAAACTTCCCCCGAAGCCACGGGCGGTCGATGCGCCCGCGTGTCGTCTCGATGCGCCGCCCGTCCCGCGTGGCGGGCGGCGCGATCGTCCGTGCGCGCCCTAGGGGCGCGCGCCGGACATCAGAGCTTGCACTCGCCTACGTAGACGTCCTGGTACTTGTCGAACACCTTGCCGACCAGCTTGTTGGTGATCTTGCCGTTGGCGTCCTTGTCGACCACGCGAACGTAGTAGGGCTGGATCGGATAGTGGTTCTTGCCGTAGGTGAACGGACCGCGCACCGACGAGAAGTCGGCCTTGGCGAGGGCCGCGACGATCGCGTCGCGATCACTGGCCTTGCCGCCGCTCTGCTTGACCGCGGCGTCGATGGCCATGATCACGTCGTAGGCCTGGGCGGCATACACCGAGGGATAGCGGTTGTTGTATTCCTTGCGGAAGGCGTCGACGAACTGCTTGTTCTGCGGCACGTCCAGGTCATGCGCCCACTGCGCCGTGTTGTACATGCCGATCATCGGCTCGCCCACGGCCTGGATCACGTCCTCGTCGGCCGAGAAGCCGGGGCCCACGAGCGCGGTGCCCTTGTTCAGGCCCGCCGCGACAAACTGCTTGACGAAGTTGATGCCCATGCCACCCGGAAGGAAGATGTAGACGGCATCGGGCTTGGCGGCGCGGATCTGCGCCAGCTCGGCGGCGTAGTCGATCTGGCCCAGCTTGGTGTAGAGCTCTTCGGTGACGGGGGTCTTGTAGCCGCGCTTGAAGCCGGTGAGCGCATCCTTGCCGGCCGGATAGTCGGGCGCCAGGATGAAGACCTTCTTGAAGCCGCGGTCGGCCGCGACCTTGCCGGCCGCCTCGTGGAAGGCGTCATTCTGGTACGACAGGCCGAACCAGAACTTGTTGCATTGGGCGCCCGCGTACTGGCTGGGGCCAGGATTGTTGGACAGGAACGGCACCTTGGCGGCGAACAGCGCCGGGCCCACGGCCAGGGCGACGTTCGAGCCGATGGGGCCGGTGAAGAAATCGATCTTTTCGCGCTGGATGTAGCGCGTGACCAGTTGGCGGGCCTGGTCGGGGTTGCCGCCCATGTCGGTCTGGATGAACTCGGCTTCCTGGCCGCCGAGCTTGCCGCCCAGTTGTTTGATGGCGAGGTTGAAGCCGTCGCGGGCTTCGGCGCCCAGCGCGGCAAACGGACCGGAGATGTCGTTGGCGATACCCACCTTGATGGGATCGGCGCTGGCGACGCCGGGCAGCAACGCCGCGGCAACCAGGAGGGAAGGAATCAAACGCATGGTGGAGCTCCTTGCGCAGGGCGCGGCAGGTTTTTTATTACGGCCTTTTTGGAGATAGATGCTTCCCGCGCCAGCATCGGAGGAGAACGGCCGGCGAGCCCTCGAGGAACCCCGCGATCCGGCCTGCCCTTGTCCACCGCGCCGGCAATGCGCGCGGGACAAAAGAAACTGGCGTGCGCCATAGTTTAGGTTTAAAGTATTCGGCAAAACAAGTCTAGGGTTTGCCCCAAAGGGTTTATCCCAATAAACCGGTTTATACGGAAAGCCATGGCCGATTCCGACCGCCCCCTGTATCGCGAATACGATCGCGCGGCACTGGATGTGCAGTACAACGCTCGCGCGACAGTACCCGACATCCACCCGATACTCAAGCGCTATGCCGACGACAGCCGCATCGCGCGCGAGACGCTGCGCTGCGAGCTCGACGTGGCCTACGGCGAACATCCCGACGAGACCCTCGACATCTTCCTGCCCGATACCGCGACGGCTCGCGCGCCCGTGCTGCTGTTCATCCACGGCGGTTATTGGCGTCTGCTGTCCAAGAGCGATTCGAGCGGCATGGCGCCGCTCTTCACGCGGGCCGGCGCCATCGTGGTGGCCGTGAATTATTCGCTCGCGCCCGCGGTCACGCTCGACCGCATCGTCGACCAGAACCGCCGCGCGCTGGCCTGGGTGCATCGACATATCGGCCGCCTGGGCGGCGACCCCGCACGCTTGCACGCCTGCGGCAGCTCGGCCGGCGGACATCTGGTGGGCGCCCTGCTGGCCGAAGGCTGGCATGCCGCCTATGGTGTGCCACACACGGTATTGCGCGGCGCGGCGCCCATGTCGGGCCTCTTCGACCTGCGTCCGCTCGTACACACACACATCAACGAGTGGATGCACCTGAGCCCGGCCGATGCCGAGCGCAACAGCCCGCTGCTGCACCTGCCGCGCGCCGGCGGCTGCCCCTTGCTGGTCACTTACGGCGAGAGCGAGACCGACGAATTCAAGCGTCAGAGCCACGCCTATCTCGAAGCCTGGCAGGCGGCCGGGTTTTCCGGCAGTTATGTACCCATGCCCGGCACCAATCATTTCGATATCGTGCTGAGCCTGAACGACCCCGCGGCGCCGTACACGCGCGCGCTGCTGACCCAGATGGGGCTCACGCCTCCCGATTCTTTCTCCACGCAGCCACGAGACCATTCTTCATGATCGATACTCCCGACCTGGAAACGCGGGCCGCGCCCGACGATCATCACGCGCTGCGCCTGTGGTTGCGCATGCTCACCTGCTGCAACCTGATCGAATCCGAGATACGCAGCCGCCTGCGCACCGAATTCGACACCACGCTGCCGCGCTTCGACCTGATGGCGCAGCTGCAGCGCGCGCCCAAGGGCATGAAGATGGGCGAGCTGTCGCGCCACATGATGGTCACCAACGGCAACATCACTGGCATCACCGACCAGCTCGAGAAAGAGGGCCTGGTGGTGCGCACCAAGGTGGAGTCCGACCGCCGCAGCTCGCTGCTCAAGCTCACCCCGCAAGGCAAAAAGGCCTTCGCGAAGATGGCGCGCGCGCACGAATCGTGGGTCATGGGTATGTTCGGCGATCTGCCCGAGACCAGCCGCAACGCGCTCTTCAAGGCGCTGGGCGAGCTCAAGCTGCAGGTCGTGGCGCACCGCGCCGAAGCCGAGTGAAGGCGCGCCCCGCGGGCCGGCTTGCCGGGCCGCGATTGGCGCATAATATCCGCCATGGTTCCCATCTCGATTCCTGGCGGTAATCACTATGTCGCCATGGCGATCTCGCTGATCTGCCTGAGCACATTGCTGACGTGGTGCGTGTCGCTGGTTCGCAATCCCGACAGCCGCCTCTGGCTGGCCGAGCATCGCCGTCTCGGCCCCACACTCATGGCGCTGCTGGCGCTGGCAGGCGGCGTCTTCCCGGTGCAGCACATCAGCGCCTGGGTCCAGGCCCAGCGCGAGTCGCGCGCGGAGGCCGCACGCCGCCTCACCCTCGACGCCCCCACCGAGCTGGCGGGCGTGCGAATGCCGGCAGGCACCGAGCTGCGGCTCGCCACCCCGGGCCAGCCAGACACCTTCATCTCCGCGCGCTTCCCGGCGCCCACCCCCGTGGCGGGGGTCAATGCCGTGAGCCTGACGCGCTACCAGGGCGCCACGCCCGGCGCGGCCCAATCCTGGTCGCTCGCCACGGCGACGGACCAGCGCATCGATGGCTGGACCTGCATGGACACCCACCCGCTCGAATTCCGCGTCCAGGACGGGCAGCCGCGCTTTGCCAGCTGCCACCTGGCCGCCGGCAACCAGGTCGAGACCAGGCCGCTGCCCGCCGGCGCCTGGCTCGCGAGCCGCGCCAATGAGCCCGGCTGGCTGGTACGCACCGATGGCAGCGAAGCCGTGGGCGTGGATCAATTGCCTCTACTCAAGGTCGAGCTGCGCCTCTCGCCCGAGCGCCGGCGCCTGTCGTTCGAAGGACTATTGGCGAGCGAGGCCACGCTCGGCGAGATGTCGTACCCCGCCGGCACGCGGGTCGCGAGTGCCGGCCCCAAGGTGCCGGGCGCCCAGTCCGGCGACCTGCTGTTCTCGCCCTCGCGCGGCCGCAGCGCGCGCCGCGCCGGCGGCGCCGACATTCCCTCCGGCAAGTCGGTTCTGCAGGCCGCAGGCGGCGAGGTCCGTGCCGTCCTGTCCAACCGCGAGGCGGGCGTCCTCGACGTGGCCTCGGTGCGCCTGGGCCCCTGATGCCGGCCTGCCACACGCCCGCCGCGCGAGCGGTGGGATAATAGCCAGATTCTCCGCCGCGACCCCTGGCGCGGCTTTTTCTTCGCCCTGCCCATCGAGACGATACATGGCCGTTAATCTTCAGATTCCTTCCGAGTCCGACATCCACCCCGTTGCCGGCGTTGAAATCGGCGTCACCGAGGCCGGTATCCGCAAGGCCAACCGCCGCGACCTGACCGTATTTCGCCTGGCACCCGGCACCACGGTGGCCGGCGTCTTCACCCGCAACCGCTTCTGCGCCGCGCCGGTGCAGGTCTGCCAGGCCCACCTCGCGGCCGGCGGCCCGATCCGCGCGCTCGTCATCAATACCGGCAATGCCAACGCCGGCACGGGCGAGCCCGGCCTGGCCAACGCGCGCGCCACCTGCGCCGAGCTGGCCAAGCTGCTCGGCGTGTCGGCCGCCGAAGTGCTGCCCTTCTCCACCGGCGTGATCCTCGAGCCGCTGCCGCTCGACCGCCTGGTGGCGGGCCTGCCCGGCGCGATCGCCAAGCTCGGCACCAACGAATGGTTCAATGCCGCGCACGGCATCATGACCACCGACACGCTGCCCAAGATCTATTCGCGCCGCGTCGAGATCGGCGGCAAGACCATCACCCTCACCGGCATCAGCAAGGGCGCCGGCATGATCCGCCCCAACATGGCGACCATGCTGAGCTACCTGGCCACCGACGCCGGCATCGCCCAGCCGCTGCTGTCCAAGCTGGCACTCGAGATCGCCGACGTGTCGTTCAACCGCATCACGGTCGATGGCGATACCTCCACGAATGATTCGTTCATCGTGATGGCCACGGGCGCCAGCGGCCTCACCGTCGAGAGCGAATCCGACGCCAATTACCCGGCGCTGCGCGCCGCGCTGGCCGAAGCCGCCACCGACCTGGCCCAGAAGATCGTGCGTGACGCCGAGGGCGCCACCAAGTTCATGACGATCCGCGTCGAAGACGCCGGCAACGCCGAAGAGGCCCTCAAGGTCGCCTATGCCGTGGCCCACTCGCCGCTCGTCAAAACCGCCTTCTTCGCCTCCGACCCCAACCTGGGCCGCATCCTGGCCGCCATCGGCTACGCGGGCATCGACGACCTCGACGTCAGCAAGATCCGCCTCTGGCTCGACGACGTGTTGGTGGCGCTCGACGGTGGCCGCAACCCCGACTACCAGGAGGCCGACGGCCAACGTGTGATGAAGCAGGCCGAGATCGCGGTGCGCATCTCGCTGGGCCGGGGCAAGCACACCGAAACCGTCTACACCTGCGACTTCTCGCACGAGTACGTCAGCATCAACGCCGACTACCGTTCCTGATCGCCGGGCCCCCGGGCCCTGAATCGCCGCGCCCCTGCCGGGGTGCGCCCCGGCGGGCGGAGCGCCCATCCGCTGCTCCCCCGCCGGCCCTGCTTGCAGCGCGTCGCAGTACCCCGCCGGCGCGTTCCGTCCGCCCGCCACCCCATCCCCTGCGTGGCCGCGCGGACGACCGTCCGTAACCGCCGGCGCGCCTTTCGGCCGCCCCACCAGGAATTCCGCAGTGAGCACAACCGACTTCACCCAACTGCTGGCCCGCGCCGAGCGCGTGCTGGCGCAGCTCGAGGCCTGGCTCCCCGCCGCGCCGCCCGAAATCGACTGGACCGCCCATGCCTACCGCTGGCGCAAGCGTGGCGCGCGCGGCTGGCTCGACGCCGTGCGCCATGTCTCCCGCATCCAGACCGATGACCTGCAACACATCGAGCGCCAGAAAGACATCATCGAGCGCAACACGCGCCAGTTCCTCGCCGGCAAACCCGCCAACAATGTGCTGATGACCGGCGCGCGGGGCACGGGCAAGAGCTCACTGGTCAAGGCCATGCTGGCCGAGCACGGCGACGCGGGCCTGCGCCTGATCGAGGTCGACAAGGCCGATCTGGGCGATCTGCCCGACATCGTCGAGCTCGTGGCGCCGCGCGCCGAACGCTACATCGTGTTCTGCGACGACCTGTCCTTCGAAGAGGGCGAGGCCGGCTACAAAGCCCTGAAGTCGGTGCTCGATGGGTCGGTGTCCGCCTCGGGCGACAACGTGCTGATCTACGCCACCTCCAACCGGCGCCACCTGATGCCGGAGTACATGAGCGAAAACCTCCAGGCCCGTCACCAGGCCGACGGCGAAATCCATCCCGGCGAAACGGTCGAAGAGAAGATCTCCCTGTCCGAGCGCTTTGGCTTGTGGCTGTCGTTCCATCCGTTCCGCCAGGACGACTATCTGGACATCGTCTATCACTGGCTGCGCGAGCTCGGCTGCCCGGCCGACCAGATCGAGCCCAGCCGCACCGAAGCCTTGCAATGGGCGCTCGAGCGCGGCTCGCGCTCGGGCCGCGTGGCATATCAGTTCGCACGTGACTGGGCGGCCCGCCATGTCTGACAAGATCATCGACGTGGCCGCGGGCCTGATCCTGCGGCCGGACGGCCAGCTACTGCTGGGCCAGCGCCCCGAAGGCAAGCCCTGGTCGGGCTGGTGGGAGCTGCCCGGCGGCAAGCTCGAGCCCGGCGAGACCGTGCTGCAAGCGCTGGCGCGTGAGCTGCAGGAAGAGCTCGGCATCCGCGTGACCGAGGCGCGGCCGTGGGTCACCTATGTGCACGTCTATCCGCACACCACCGTGCGTCTGGCGTTCTGCCATGTCACCGGCTGGGAAGGCGAGCCGACGGGCCTCGAAAACCAAAGCCTGCGCTGGGTCGACCCGGCCCGCGCCGGCGAAGTCGGCGACCTGCTGCCCGCCACGCTGCCGCCGCTGCGCTGGCTGCAGCTGCCCACGCGCTATGGCATCAGTGCGATCCGCACGCCCGAGGCCCTGCCCGCCTGGCTGGAACGCCTGGACCGTGCGCTCGCCGGCGGCCTGAAGCTCGTGCAATGGCGCGAGCCCGACTGGCCCGAGGGTGCAGGCGCGGCATCGCTGCATGCGGCGCTGCAGGTCACGCTCAAGCGTTGCCGCGCGGCCGGCGCGCGCGTGCTGGTCAATAGCGTGCACCCGCGGGCCTGGTGGATCGAAGCCGACGGCGTGCATCTGCGCGCCGCCGATGCGGCGGCACTGACGGAGCGCCCGGCGCTGGGCGATGGCGCGCTGGTCGGCGTGTCCACGCACGACAATGCCGAGCTCATCCATGCGCGCACATTGGGCGCCGATTTCGCGGTGCTCGGACCCGTGCTTCCCACCGCCAGCCATCCGGGCCAGCCTGCCATCGGCTGGGACGGCTTCGTGCGGCACAACCGCGACGCGGGCCTGCCGGTCTATGCCTTGGGCGGCCAGGACGCCGCGACGCTGCGCGAGGCGCAGCAACACGGCGCGCACGGCATCGCGGGGATCCGCGGGCTGATCTGACGCGCGCGGCCTGCGCCCTGACCGCGCGGGCCGCTGGCCGCCGTGGGCGCGCGCGCAGCCCTCAACGCGGCGCGGTACCCGCGGGCACCGGCGTGGGCGGCTGTGGCCCCGCGCCCACCGGCGGTGCCGGTTGCGTGGGCAAGGCCGAGCGGTCGGCCTCGGGCAGCCCTTCCCAACCACCGCCCAGCGCGGCGATCAGCTGCACGCTGGCATTGAGCCGGTTACCCAATAACGAAAGCGCATTGCGTTCGGCATTGAGGGCGGTGGCCTCGACCACGGCCACGCTCAGATAATCGACCAGGCCGGCCTCATACTGATTGCGTGTGAGCCGCAGCGATTCGCGGGCCGAGGTGAGCGCGCGGCGCTGCACCTCTTGCTCCTGTGCCATCACGCGCAACTGCACCAGATAGTCTTCGACCTCGCGCAACGCCACCAGCACGCTCTGGCGATAGGCGGCCGCCTGGGCGTCGTAACCGGCGCGCGCGGCGGCGATCTGCGATTCGCGTGCTCCGCCGTCGAAGATCGTCATGGCCAGGGCGGGGCCGAGCGACCAGAAGCGCGCCGGCGCCGTCAACAGATCGGCAAATTGGCCGCTGCGGAAGCCGCCCGAGGCCGAGAGTGTCAGGTCGGGAAACCACGCCGACACGGCCACGCCGATCTGGGCGTTGGCAGAAGCCGCGCGGCGCTCGGCCGCGGCGACGTCGGGACGGCGCTCGAGCAACGTGGCGGGCAAGGCCACCGGAATCTCGGGCAACTGCTGCGTGAACGGCGCGGGCGGCAGCGCGAAGCGCGACGGCGCCAGCCCTACCAGCACGGCAATCGCATGTTCGAACTGGCCGCGTTGCCAATCGAGGTCGATCGACTGGGCGCGCGTGTTCTCGAGCTGCGTCTCGGCCACGGCCACATCGGCCTTGCCGGCCACGCCCGCCTCATAACGATTGCGCGTGAGCCGCAGCGAACGCTCATAGGCCGCGACCGTGGCGTCCAGCAAGCGCTTCTGTTCGTCGAGAATCCGCAGTTGCAGATAGTTTTGCGCCAGCGCGGATTGTGCGCTCAGGCGGGTGGCCGCCAGGTCGGCGCCGCTCGCGGCCGCGGTCGCGCTGCTGGCCTCGACCTCGCGCCGGATGCGGCCCCACACGTCCAGCTCCCAGCTGACACTGCCGCCCAGCGAATACTGGTTCGACACATTGGAGCCCGTACCGGCGGACTGGGATCCCGTGCCGTTACCCGAGCGGGTCACGCCGGCGTTCGCGCCCACAATGGGAAAGAAATTGGCCCGCGCAGTCCCGACGAGGGCCTGGGCCTGGCGGAAGTTGGCGTCGGCCTGCGCAATGCTCTGGTTCGACGCCGCCAGATCGGCCATCAGACCGTCGAGCGTGGCGTCGCCATACACGCGCCACCACTGTCCACGATCGGCCTGGTCGGCGGGCTGGGCGGGCTTCCAGCCCGGCACGACGTCCTCGCCCTCCTTGTAGCCCGTGCCCACATCGATCGCCGGACGCTGGTAATCCGGGCCCACCGCACAACCGGCCAGAAGCGCGCACAGGGCCAGCGGCGCGAGGCGCGGCGTGAAGACGGAAGCGAGAGCGTGAAGTCGGGTCATGGATGCGGGGTGGGTACGGTGGCCGTGCCGGCGCGGCGGCGGGCGGCCCAGAGACGAAGACGATCGAGATACAGATACACCACCGGCGTGGTGTAGAGCGTAAGGATCTGGGACAGTACCAGACCGCCCACGATGGTGATGCCCAGCGGGCGGCGCATCTCCACACCGGCGCCGGTCGCGAGCATGAGCGGCAGCGCGCCGAAGATGGCCGCCAGCGTGGTCATCATGATGGGCCGGAACCGCGTGAGGCAGGCCTGGTAGATCGCATCGCGCGGCGCCATGGCCTCGCGCCGTTCGGCGTCGAGCGCGAAGTCCACCATCATGATGGCGTTTTTCTTCACGATGCCGATCAAGAGGAACACGCCGATCAACGCGATCAGGGTGAATTCCGTATTGAGCAGCATGAGCGCGAGCAACGCCCCGATGCCGGCGGACGGCAGCGTGGACAAAATGGTGAGCGGGTGCACGAAGCTCTCGTACAGCATACCGAGCACGATATACATTGCCACCAGCGCGGCCAGGATCAGCCAGGGCTGGCGCGCCAGGGTCTTCTGGAGCTCGGCCGCCGTCCCCTGGAAGCCCGCCTGGATCTGGTCGGAGGGCAGGCCGATGCGCGCCACCGCGGCATCGATCGCGGCCGTGGCCTGTTCGAGCGACACGCCCGGCGCGGTGCCGAACGAAATCGTATCCGCCACGAACAGCCCCTGATGGCTCACCGACAGCGGTGCGTTGCCCACCTCGAGGCTGGCGAATGACGACAGCGGCACCCGGCTGCCGTCGGCGGTCACCACGTTGAGCTGCTTGAGTGAGTCGGCATCCTCGGCAAAACGCTGATCGACGCCCATCACCACGTGATATTGGTTGAGCGGACCATACATCACCGACACCTGACGCTGGCTGTACGAGTTGTTCAGCACCGCCGCGATGGCGGACATGTCGATGCCCAGGCGCGTGGCCGCTTCGCGATCGATCACCAGATTGATCTGACGGCCCTTGTCTTCGACGTCGGCATCCACATCGACGAGCTCGGGCAGCTCGCTCATGGCGCGCTGCACCCGCGGCATCCAGGTGCGCAGCAGCTGCAGATCGCCCGACATCAGCGTGTAGTCGTACGACCCGGTGCTTTGCCGGCCGCCGATACGAATGTCCTGCTGCGATACCAGGAAGAGCTGGGCGCCTGGCTCGCGCATCAATCGGCCGCGCAGGCGGTTGATCACCGTATCGGCGCTCACGCCGCGCTCGGCCAGCGGCTTGAGCTGGATCTGCAGAAAGCTGGTGTTGCTGCCGCCCCGCCCGCCGGCATAGGCCGTGATGCTCTGCACCGCCGGATCCGCCTGGATCACTTTGCGGAAGTACTCGAGCTTGGGCACCGTGGCCGAAAACGACGTGCCCTGATCGACGCGGAAGAATCCCAGCAACTGGCCCGTATCCTGCTGCGGCAGAAAACCCTTGGGCACGGCGCTGTAGAGATACACGTTCAGCGCGATCGTGCCGGCCAGGATCACCAGCATCAGCCGGCCATGCGCGAGCGCCCACGAGAGCGAACGCGCATAGCCCGCCACCATGCCGTCGAAAAATCGCGTGAACCCGCGGCCCACGGCATCGCGGGCCGCGCGCCAGCGCGACGGCGGCGCATCGGCGGCGTCTGCGCCCGCCGCCGGCATGGCGCCGGCCTTGGGCTCGGCCCGCAGCAGCCGCGCGCACATCATGGGCGTGAGCGTCAGCGACACCACCAGCGACACCAGGATCGAGGCCGAGAGTGTGACGGCGAACTCGCGGAACAGCCGCCCGATGATCCCGCCCATCAGCAGGATCGGAATGAACACCGCCACCAGCGACAGACTCATGGAGAGCACCGTGAAGCCCACCTCGCGCGAGCCGCGCAACGCCGCCCGCATCGGGCTCATGCCGCGCTCGATGTGACGCATGATGTTCTCGAGCACCACGATCGCGTCGTCGACCACGAAGCCGGTGGCCACGATCAGTGCCATCAGAGAGATGGTATTGAGCGTGTAGCCGCAAAGATGCATGATGCAGAAGGTACCGATGAGCGATACCGGCACGGCCACCGACGGAATGATGGCCGCGCGCCAGCGCCGCAGAAACAGCAGCACCACCAGCACGACCAGCCCCACCGCGATGGCGAGCGTCAGCTCGGCCTCGTGCAGCGAGGCGCGGATGCTTGGCGTGCGATCCTGCGCCACCACCATATTCACGTCACCGGGCAGAAAGGCGCTGAGCTGCGGCAACTGGGCATACACCTCATCGACGGTCTCGATGATGTTGGCGTCGGCCTGCCGCCGCACGATCAGGATGATGGCGTTGCGGTCGTTGTAAAAGCCGGTCTGGAACAGGTCTTCGACCGAGTCCTCCACCGTGGCCACGTCCGATAGCCGCACGGCTGCGCCATCCCGCCACGCGACGATCAGCGGGCGATAGTCCTCGGCCTTGTTGAGCTGGTCGCTGGCCATGATCTGCCAGTGATACTCGTCGTTTTCCAGAAAGCCCTTGGGCCGGTTGGCGTTGGCGCTCGAGAGCGCCTGCCGCACCTCGTCGAGCGCCACGCCACGGTTGGCCAGCGCGCCCGGGATCAGGCTCACGCGCACGGCCGGCAGCGAGCTGCCACCTACCGTGACTTCGCCCACGCCTTTGATCTGCGCGAGCTTCTGCGCCACGATGGTGGACGCAAGGTCGTACAGCTGCCCCTGGGTCAACGTCTCGGACGTCATGGCCAGCGTCATGATGGGCGCGGCCGAGGGGTTCGCCTTGTGATAGGTCGGATTGCTGCGCAGGCTGGTGGGCAGCAGCGAGCGCGCCGCATTGATCGCGGCCTGCACATCGCGGGCGGCGCCATCGATATCGCGCGACAGGTCGAACTGCAATGTGATCCGGGTCGAGCCCTGCGAGCTGCGCGAGGTCATCTCGGTCACGCCCGCGATGCTGCCCAGCGAACGCTCCAGCGGCGTGGCCACGCTCGAGGCCATCGTCTCCGGGCTCGCCCCCGGCAGGCTCGCGCTCACCGAAATCGTGGGGATGTCCACCTGCGGCAGCGGCGCCACCGGCAGCAGGCGGAACGCCAGGATGCCCGCCAGCACCAGCCCCAGGCACAACAGCGTGGTGGCGACGGGCCGGACGATGAAGGGCGCCGACAGATTCATGGCTGCGCCGGCTCACGCGCCGCCGCGCGCTCGGGCCGGCCGCCGCGCCAACGTTGCGCCATGCGGTCGAACATCAGATAGATCACGGGCGTGGTGAAGAGCGTGAGCACCTGGCTCACCAGCAGGCCACCCACCATGACCAGGCCCAGCGGCTGGCGGAGCTCGGCGCCGGTACCCGTGGAGAGCATCAGCGGCAGCGCCCCGAACAGGGCCGCGAGCGTGGTCATGAGGATAGGCCGGAACCGCAAGAGCGCCGCCTCGTGAATCGCCTCGCGCGGCGCGAGCCCGCGCTTGCGCTCGGCATCGAGCGCGAAGTCGATCATCATGATCGCGTTTTTCTTGACGATGCCGATCAGCAGGATGATGCCTATGATGCCGATCATGTCGAGATCGGTGCCACTGAGCATGAGCGCCAGTAACGCACCCACGCCTGCCGAAGGCAGCGTCGACAGGATCGTGATCGGATGGATATAGCTCTCGTAGAGCACGCCCAGCACGATGTACATCGTGACGATGGCTGCCAGGATCAGCCACAGCGTGCTCGAGAGCGAACTCTGGAAGGCCAGTGCGGCCCCCTGGAAGCGCGTCTCGACGCCGTCGGGCATGCCGATCTCGTGCTCGGCGGCCACGATCGCCTGCACCGCGTCCGACAACGCCGCACCGGGCGCCAGATTGAACGACACCGTGGTCATCGGAAACTGATTGAGCCGGTTGACGGCCAGCACGGTGCGGCCTTCGGTGACATGCGCAACCGACGACAGCGGCACCTGCCCGCCCGACGAGGTCGGCACGCGGATCTGGTCGAGCGCGGCGGCCGAGGCGCGAAACTGCGGCTCCACTTCCAGCACCACACGGTACTGGTTCGACTGCGTGAAGATGGTGGTGATGAGCCGCTGGCCGAAGGCGTCGTACAGCGCCTCGTCGATGGTGGCCGCGGTGATGCCCAGCCGCGAGGCGGCATCGCGATCGATCTGCACCCAGGTCTGCAGGCCTTCGTCCTGCAGGTCGTGCGTCACGTCGGCCAGCAAGGGCACGGTGCGCAGCTTCTCGACCAGCTTGGGCGCCCACTCGCTCAGCACCGACAGATCGGGATTGGAGAGTGTCATCTGGTACTGCGTGCGAGCCACGCGGTCTTCGATGGTGAGGTCCTGCACCGGTTGCACGTACAACGTGATGCCGTTGTTCAGGCCATGCACGGCATCCTGCAGGCGCCGCGTCACCACGGCCAGGCTCGCGCGCTCGCCTTGCGGCTTGAGCGCGATCTGCATGCGGCCGGCGTTCAGCGTGGCGTTGCTGCCGTCGACCCCGATGAACGATGACACCGCGGCCACGGCGGGATCTTCCATGATGCGCGCGGCGGCCTGTTGCTGGCGCTGCGACATCGCGGCGAACGACGTGGACTGCGGCCCTTGCGTGATGGCCTGCAGCAGCCCGGTGTCCTGCTGCGGGAAGAAGCCCTTGGGAATCATGATGTACAGCAACACCGTGATCGCGAAGGTGGCCACGGCCACCAGCAGCGTCGCCACCTGATGGTTGAGCACCACCTTGAGCATGGCGTCGTAACGCGCGATCACGCGGTCGATGAACGCACCGGTGGTTTGATGAAAGCGGCCATAGCGCATCTGCGACTCGGGCTTGAGCAGACGCGCGCACATCATCGGCGTAAGGGTGAGCGAGATCAGCAGCGAGATCATGATCGCCACCGCCAGCGTGACGGCAAACTCGCGGAACAGCCGCCCCACCACTTCGGTCATGAACAGCAGCGGAATCAGCACCGCGATCAGCGACAGCGTGAGCGAGATCAGCGTGAAGCCGATCTGGGCGGCGCCCTTGAGCGCGGCGTGCAGGGGACTCTCACCCTCCTCGATATGCCGCGCGATGTTTTCGATCATCACGATGGCATCGTCGACCACGAAGCCGGTGGCGATCGTCAACGCCATCAAGGTGAGATTGTTGAGCGAAAAGCCCGCCAGATACATGATCCCGAAGGTGCCGATCAGCGACAGCGGCACCACCACGCTCGGGATGAATGTCGCCGTGGCGCTGCGCAGGAACACGAAGGTCACGAGCACCACGAGGCCCACCGCAAGCAGCATCTCGTGCTGCACGCTCTTGATCGAATCCCGGATCGTCTGGGTGCGGTCGGACACCACGGTCAGATCCAGCGTGGCCGGCATGGCGGCACGCAGCTGCGGGATCAGCGCATAGATGCGATCGACCACGTCGATCACGTTGGCGCCCGGCTGGCGCTGGATGTTGAGCAGGATGGCGGGCTTGTCGCCCGCCCAGGCGGCCTGGCGGGTGTCTTCGGCGCCCTCGACCGCCCGGGCCACATCGGACAGGCGCAACGGCGCATTGTTGCGATAGGCGATGATGAGGTCGTTGTAGTCGGTAGGCGTCTTGAGCTGGCTGTTGGCGTCGATCGTGGTCGAGCGCAACGGACCGTCGAGGTTGCCCTTGGGCTGGTTGACGTTGGCGCCCACCACCGCGGTGCGCAGATCCGACAGCGCCAGGCCGGCCGAGGCCAGCGCCTTCGGATTGACCTGCACCCGCACCGCGGGCCGCTGTCCGCCCGCCACGCTCACCAGGCCCACGCCCGGGATCTGCGAGAGCTTCTGCGCCATGCGCGTGTCGACCAGGTCGCGCACCTGCGGCAGCGGCATGGTCGGCGACGTGATGGCGAGCGTGAGCACGGCCGCATCCGCCGGGTTCACCTTGTTGTAGGTGGGCGGCACCGGCAGATCGCTCGGCAGCAGATTGGACGCGGCATTGATCGCCGCCTGGACCTGCTGCTCGGCGACATCGAGAGACAGGTCCAGGCTGAATTGCATGGTGATGACCGACGCGCCGCCCGAGCTGGACGACGACATCTGGTTGAGCCCCGGCATCTGCCCGAACTGACGTTCGAGCGGCGAGGTCACCAGCGAGGTCATCACGTCCGGGCTGGCGCCGGGATAGAGCGTGACAACCTGGATCGTGGGATAGTCGACCTCGGGCAGCGCCGAGACCGGTAGCAGGCGGTAGGCAATCAGACCGGCGATGAGGATCGCCACCATCGCCAGCGTGGTGGCCACCGGCCGCAGGATGAACAGGCGCGATGGATTCACGACGGCCTACCTGCCCGAGCCGGCGGGCCGCTTGATCGTGGACGGGTTGGTGCCGGCCGGCGCGCCCGCGCCGAGCGACGCACCCGGCAGGGCCGGAATATCGGTTTCCGCGCCCGCGACCACATCGACCTTGCTACCGGTGCGCAGACGATCCGTGCCCTCGACCACGACCTGGTCGCCCGGCGCCAGGCCTTCGTTCACGGCCACCCAGCCCTGGTCGATGGTGCCGAGCTTCACCGGCCGCACCGCCACGGTCTTGTCGGCCTGCACGAGGAACACGAATGAGCCGACCGAGCCCTGCTGCACGGCAACCGTCGGAATCGCGGTCACGTTGGCACGCCGCTCCACGAGCAGACGGATGTTGACGAATTGATTGGGGAACAAGGTCTGCTCGGCGTTGGCGAAGCCCGCCTTCAGTTTTACCGTGCCGGTCGTGACGTCGATCTGGTTGTCCACGGTCTCGAGCTCGCCCGTGGCGATCAGCCGGGTGTCGGCGCGGTCGTAGGCTTGCGCCTGCAGCTTGCGCCCGTCGCGCAGTTGCGCCAGCACATCCGGCAGCTGGGTCTCGGGCAAGGTGAAGATCACGGCAATGGGATCGGTCTGGGTGATGACCACCAGGCCGTTCGTATCACCGCTGGAGATCAGGTTGCCCTGGTCCACCTGACGCAGGCCGAGCCGTCCGGAGATCGGCGCCGTGATGCGCGAGTAGGCCAGTTGCAGCTTGGCATTGTCGACCGCGGCCTGGTCGCTCTTGACCGTGCCCTCGTACTGGCGCACCAGCGCCGCCTGCGTGTCGAGCTGCTGGCGGGCGATCGAGTCCTGCTTGAAAAGTGTCTGGTAGCGGCCGAGGTCGCGCCGGGCGTTCTCGAGCTGTGCGCGGTTTTGCATCTGCGTGCCCTGCGCCTGGGCCAGCGCCACTTCGTAAGGCCGCGGATCGACCTGGGCCAACACCTCGCCCTCCTGCACGAACTGGCCTTCCTGGAAATTCACTTTGACCAGCTCGCCCTCGACGCGGCTGCGCACCGTGACGGTGTTGTAGGCGGTGACCGTACCGAGCGCCCGCAGCACGATGTCGAAGTCCTGCGAGCGCGCCGCGCTCACCTTCACCGGCACTGCCATGTTCATCATGCCGGCCGGCCCCCCCGGCATGGCGCCGCGGCGGCCCCGTTGCGTCTCGTCGGCGGCCGGCCGCCAGATCAGCCAGGCGGCCAGCGCCACCAGCAGCAGCACGACGACGATCCCGATGATGCGCTTCCTGCGGGACGACGACGGGGCGGGCGAGAGTTCAGGCATGAGGCTTCCGGACGCGAGGACACAATAAGAATCGCCTATTGTCCCCCAGAGAGATGAAAAATAGCGGGCGATCCCGGTTAAATGAAATAGACCGCAACAGGTTGTCCGGCAGGGGCGACCGCGGCAGTCGGATCACCCGCCGTCAGGTCTGCCGGCACGGCCGTGCCGATGCGGCCGCCAGGCCGCCCGGCCTGCGCGAGGCGGCCTGAGCACCTCACGAAAGCCGCGGCCCGGCCGGCCCTGGCAAGCAGCGTGCCCGGCACCGGGCCGAGGCGCGCCACACTGACGATGGGCCGCCAGCGGTCCGTGCCTAGCGCGTACAGGCGGGAATGAAGAGACGCGACGAGCGCCGCGTCGCGGTCTCGTGCAGAAAAGGAAGGAAGCGCAAGGAGGTCAGGCGGTGCACAACGACATCTGGAACGGCACGTCGCGCCCCACCTGCTGCGGCTTGACCCCGCCGTCCTGGACGGAAAAGCGGATCCAGACCATGTATTTGTTGGCGCTGATTTCCGGAAACACGCCGTGCTCCGGATCGACCCAGACGCGCAGCAGCTGGAAGGTCTTGCCGGCCAGCATTTGCTGGTAGGCGCCCTGCTCGGCGGCGATGTCGGCGCGGCGACCGGACTCCCGCAACAGGCGCAAGGCCATGGCCAGGCCTTCGGCCAGCGGCATCAAGGGCGCGATCCATGCGTGGAGGTCGGCGCGGCGCGCGGCTTCCGGCTTGTGCTGCCAGGCGTGATACGAGGGCATGTCGACCTGCGTGGCACCGCCCGGCACGGCGAGGCGGCCGCGCAGGCTCACGAGCCATTCGTTCTCGCGCAAGGACTGGCCGGTCTTGCCCTGGGCCTGCAAGGCGCCGACCACGCGCTCCATGTCGGAGAGCATGACCTCCAGCGCATCCTGGGCCACCCCGGGGTGGTCTCGCAGGGCGACCAGGGCATTGCGCTGGCGCTCCAGGTCCTGGAGCACCGCGCTCTTCATGTCGGTGCGCTCGCCGGCCTCGAGGATGTCGAACAGCGTGGCGACGGCGATCTGGTGCATTCGCGCGTCTCCCTCACCAGCGAAGAACGCCAATCTGTCGAACAGATACTCCAGCCGCAGATAAGCGCGAATACGCTCGTTGAAGGGATATTCAAAAAGAATCACGCTGATCTGAGCCTGTTGACGCTAACGATGAATCCTCTGGGGCGGCGTACGGACACCGAGCCCGCGAACCGGATGCTCAGGATCGCGGTGCCTGCTGCCCGACGGGCACGGCCCGGTCCTAGGCGCCCGCCAGCTCGAGCCAGCGGTCATGCAGCGCGCGGGCCCGCTCCATCAACTGATAGGGAGTGGTCGCACCGTCGTTGACGATGACGTCGTCGGCGGCGGCAAGCCGGGTGGCGCGCGGCACTTGCACCGCCATGATACGACGGATGGCTTCCGGCGTCAGCCCGCTGCGCCGGCCCACTCGCTCGACCTGGGTATCGGGATCGCAGTCGACGACGCAGATGCGATCGACCCGCTCGCGCCAGCGCCCGGACTCCACGAGCAGAGGCACGACGAACACCTGGTACGGCGCGCCCGCCGCCGCTTCGGACGCCCGCACGGTGGCCTCGGTGATGAGCGGATGCAGGATGGCCTCGAGGCGTCCCCGGGCCTGCGGGTCACGGAACACCAGCTCGCGCATCCAGGCGCGGTCGAGTGCGCCCGACGGATCCGCGGCCTGGGCGCCGAATTCCGCCACGATCGCCGCCATCGCGGCGCCCCCGACGGCGGTGAGCGCGCGCGAGATATCGTCGGTGTCGATGACGGCGGCGCCCCATTCGGCGAGCAAATCCGCCACGCGGGTCTTGCCGGAGCCGATGCCCCCCGTCAAACCGATGCTGTACATATTCAGTCAATCCGAAAAGAGAAAAAGCTCAAGAGATGAGGGGCACGCCCCGGTCATGCATGAAGAGCGCAACGAGGCCGGCCGCGGCCAGGAATGGCGCGAAGGGCAGCGGCTGGCCCGGCTCGACGCGCCCGGCCAGCCGCAGGATCCAGCCCACCAGCACGCCGGACAAAGACGCCAGCAGCAGGACGCCGGGTAGCGCACCGAGCCCCAGCCAGGCGCCCAGCGCCGCGCTCAGCTTGAAATCACCATAACCCATGCCGTCGCGCCCCGTGCAGAGGCGAAACACATGGAACACCAGCCATAGAAACAGGTAGCCGGCCACCGCGCCGAGCACGGCATGCGGCAGCGGCACAAAACCGTGGTGCAGATTGACGAGCAGCCCTGCCCAGGCGAGCGGCAGGGTGAGCACATCGGGCAGCAACCCCACGCGCAGATCGATCCAGGCGAGGGTGAGCAAGGCGGCGCACAGGGCCATCGCGGCCAGGGCGGCGAGGCTTATGCCGAAGCGCCACAGGCACGCGACGAAGAGTACGGCACAGGCCAATTCCATCAGCGGCAGCCCCCAGCCGGGCCCGAATCCCGGGCGGCGAGCCAGGGCGCGTCGCCCGATGCGCCCGTCGCGTGCCAGCCACCATCCCGCCAGCGGCACGGCACGCAGGCGCTCACCGCGCAGCGGCCGCGGCGCGATGAGCGCCCCGCGCCACGCGCGCCTGAGCGCGACCGGCAGGCGGTACACCACCAGGGTCAGGATCCCGCCGACGGCCAGGCCCAACAGCGCGGCCAGCGCGGCGGCCCAGATCGGGTTCCATTGCAGCTCATGCCATATCATCGGATCGTCCTGTCGGTCGGTTGTTGCGCCACGCGGCACAGACCCGACGCGGCATTATTCCGTCAGGCGCAAAAATCATCAAACGCGGGGCCCGCCGGCCCCGGCGCACCGGGCCGGGCCAGCGTATCGGATATGCGCATAAATGCGTAGAATTGGCGACAGACCAAGAACCTTTCGGACATGCGCCATGCCTGCCCAGCCTCACGCTCAACGCTCCCCCGGCCGCACGCTGGCCCCGTATGCCGCCCTCGCCGCCATCGCCGTCCTGGCGGGCTGCGCCCAGCAGCGCGCCGAAGGCTATTACAACCCGCCGGGTGAAAGCACCATCACCGACGCCCAATACCAGGGCCAGGCCGCGGGCTACCGCACCGTCGTGCATGCGCCGTCGCAACTGCAGATCGAGCTCAAGCCGCGCCAGCCCAACCCGCAGCAACAACAACAGGCCCAGGCCGGCGGCCAGACCGCCGAAGACGGTCAGGCCGTGCCGCAGGGCGAGAGTTCGGGTGGCGGTGCCATTGCAGCCGGCACGCCCCGCTCCGCCAACGCCGAATTGATCCCGCAGGCACAGACCTTCCAGGGCACACTGCCCTGCTTCGCCAGCGCCCTGAATTGCGAAGCCCAGCGGGTCACGCTCACGCTGGCACCCAATGGCCGCTGGCGCGCTCGCCTGACCTATCTCGAGAGCAAGCCCGGCAACACCGCCCCCACGTATGAACAAGGCTGCTGGGACGCCACCCAGGAGCGCCCGCCGCGCGTGCTGCTGCTCGACGGCGCGGGCAATTTGCGCGCCGACCTGAGCATGCCGCTCTACAACACCCTGCGCGTGCGCTCGGTCAACGGCCATACGCCCAACCTCGCGTACACGCTCACGCGCCAGCCCGACCTCGACCCGATCGCCGAGCTCAAGCAGGCCGAAGCGCAATGCACGCCGTAATCCGGTACTGAACGCCAAGCCATGACTAACGCTTGCCCGCCACCCCGCGGGCAACCCGATCAACGGGCCTCCTGAGTGGGGCCCGTTTGCATGGGCGCGGCCTGCGCCGAGCCTGCCAGCGCACCCAGGCGGTAGGGGCACGTAATACAACCCACCTGCTGCGCGGTGCGCACGCCCATCTTGCGCAGGATGCGTGCACGATGCGCCTCGGCCGTGCGCATCGAGATTCCGAGATCGATGGCGATCACCTTATTGGGCAGGCCGGCGCTGAGATAGGCAAGCACCTCGCGCTCGCGCGGTGTGAGCGGCGTGTAGGCCGCGCCGGGCTCCCTCAAAGCGGCCGGCGTGGCGCGCGGCGAATCCTGCCGAAGCTCTCGGGGAGGCGCGGGCAAGACCAGTGCGATATGACGAGGCAGTTCGGTTGCGGGTCGGGCCGGCGAAAGCGGCCGAGCGGCGGGCGGCATGTTCCACATGGGTTCCCTCTGCAATGTGCGATTGCAGAGAGTGTGCGCAATGAGGGATCAGGCGCGGAACTGCGGCAACTGACAGGTGTGACGCGATGGTCCGGGCCGGCACGATGCCACCCGGCGGGCCTCAGATCTCGAGGTTATCGATCAGGCGAGTGGCACCGAGCTTGGCGGCGGCCAGCACCACGAGCGGCTCGCCCGCTTCCATCTCCGCCACGTCGGGGGCCTTCAGGTCGCGCTGGCGGCGCACAGCGACGTAATCGACCTGCCAGCCGCGCGCCGCAAGGCGGTCGCGGGCGGCCGCCTCGAGGGCGGGCACGTCGCGGCCACCGTCCAGGACCTGCTGGCGCACGTGAGAGAGGGTGGCGTAGAGCTCGGGCGCCTCGCTGCGCTCTTGTGCAGTGAGGTAGCGATTGCGCGACGACAGCGCGAGGCCATCGGGCGCACGCACGGTTTCGTGGGCGATGATCTCCAGCGGCAGCTGGAACTGGCGCACCATGCTGCGCACGATCATGAGCTGCTGATAATCCTTTTTGCCGAAGACCGCGACGCGCGGCTGCACGCAGGAAAACAGCTTGAGCACCACGGTGCACACGCCGGCAAAGAATCCCGGACGGAACTCGCCCTCGAGGATGTCGCCCAGATCGTCGGGGGGCTGCACGCGATAGCTTTGCGGCTCGGGGTACATCTCGCGCTCGTCCGGCGCGAAGACCATGTACACATCACGATCCCGATCCATCTTTTCGACATCGGCTTGCAGCGTACGCGGATAGCGATCGAAATCCTCATTGGGACCGAACTGCAGGCGATTGACGAAAATGCTGGTGACGACCGGATCGCCATGCTGGCGCGCCAACTTCATGAGCGCCAGATGGCCCTCGTGGAGGTTGCCCATGGTCGGCACGAAGGCCACGCGGTTTTGCCCGCGCAGGTGGTCGCGCAGGTCTTGAATGGTGTGTACGACTTTCAAGGAAACTCTCCGGTTTCTGACAACGGGCCGCATCAGCGGGGCACGGGCCGCAAGACGGCATCCGCCGTGGCTGACCCGATGCGGCGGGCCGGCCAGGCTGCGGTCAGGCGGCCGCCGCCACGCTGGTGTAGGCCAGGCGCACGTAAATCGGCGCGTAGGGTTCGGCCTGCGTGATCTCGAGCAGAGACTCGCGAGCCAGTTCGAGCATGGCGATGAAATGCACGACCACCACGGCTGTCGGCGCGCCTTCGCGGATGCGCTCCAGGAAGAGCTCGCCGAACTCCATGAAGCGCACGTCGTTCAGGCGCCGCAGGATGTGGGTCATGTGGTCGCGCACCGACAACTGCTCACGCGTGATGTGGTGATGCTGGTTGAGCTTGGCCCGCTTCATGATGTCGGCCCAGGCGGCGCGCAGATCATCGACGCTCACGTCGGGCAAGGCCCGCTCGACACTGATCTCGGCGACGGCCTGCGATCCGTGGAAGTCGCGGCCGATCTGCGGCATTTTGTCCAGGCGCTGGGCGGCGAGCTTCATCTGCTCGTATTCGAGCAGGCGGCGCACCAGCTCGGCGCGCGGATCCTCGGGCTCTTCGCCGGTATCCGACTTGCGCACCGGCAGCAGCATGCGTGACTTGATTTCGATCAGCATGGCCGCCATGAGCAGGTATTCGGCGGCCAGCTCGAGGTTGTGCACGCGGATCTGATCGACATAGGACAGATACTGGCGCGTGACATCCGCCATCGGGATGTCCAGCACGTTGAAGTTCTGTTTGCGGATCAGATAGAGCAGCAGGTCGAGCGGCCCCTCGAACGCCTCGAGGAAGATCTCGAGCGCATCCGGGGGGATATAGAGATCGTTGGGCAGCTGGAACAACGGCTCGCCATACAGGCGAGCGAACGCCACGCTATCGATGGTGTCGGGCGTGGTGTCGACCTGAGGTTGCACCAGCGCGGCCAGATCGTCGCCGGAAATGGAGCCGTTCGGAAGAGACATGTAGCCGTGCTCGCGTTACCGGCGCCGTGACTCAGTCGGCCGCGTAGACGTAGGGCCGTTGCGGCACGCGGCCGGCACGGAAACCCTCGAGCAGTTCGGTGTCCTGGGGCTTGTCCCAAAGACGGCCACGGCCTTCACGCTGACGTTGTTCGACGTCGGGATGAGCGGCCTTGTACTCTTTGAGGAATTGGGTGATTTCGGATTCGTAATTCTTCGCCATGGTGCAACCGCAAAGACCAGAGGGTTAGTGGGGGGAATGCATCATAGTTTACTGTAGGCGGCAGAACCAGACCGGCGCCCCGTCGTCCGGCCGGGCGCCACGGCCGAGCCGGCGTGCTTCGGACCGACGCCTTTCCGTCAGCCGCCCGGCGTTACAATCGTCAGCTCTGCCCCGGGGCCCGCTGCCCCGCCTGCCCGCAGCCCCGCAGCAAACCCGCACGCACCCGTCCCATGCCCGCCGACCCAGCCTCCGCCGCCCTGCCCTCCCGTCCCCGCGACCCGGAGGCCGCCCGGGCGGCCAGGATGATCCCGTTCATCGTCGGCTGCGCGCTGTTCATGCAGATGCTCGACTCCACGGTGGTGGCGACGGCACTGCCGGCAATGGCCGCGGCGCTCAATTCGACCCCGGTGCGCCTCAATGTGGCGATCACCTCCTATCTGCTGGCCGTGGCGGTGTTCGTGCCGATCAGCGGCTGGGCGGCCGACCGCTTCGGTGCGCGGCGCGTCTTCATCGCGGCCATCACGCTGTTCACGCTGAGCTCGATCGCCTGTGCCCTGTCGCGCGACCTGAGTGAGCTGGTGGCGGCTCGCATCGTGCAGGGCATGGCCGGCGCCATGATGGTGCCCGTGGGGCGGATCATCCTGCTGCGCACGGTGCCCAAGGAAGACCTGCTGCGAGCCATGTCGTTTCTCTCGATCCCGGCGCTGCTCGGCCCGGTCATCGGACCGCCCCTGGGCGGCTTCATGGTGACCTACATGTCCTGGCACTGGATCTTCCTGATCAACATTCCGATCGGCATCCTGGGCATCGCCCTGGTGCTGCGCTACGTGCAGGACGTCCGCGAGAAAGACACGCATCGGCTGGATTTCATCGGCTTCCTGCTCAGCGGCATCGCGCTGGCGGCGCTGGTGAGCGGCTTCGAGGCGCTCGGCCACGGGCTGGTCTCGCCGCTCACGCTGGCCGCGCTGCTGGGTGGCGGCCTGCTGTGCGGCGTGCTCTATGTCTGGCATTCGCGCCGCGTCGCGCACCCCATCATCGACCTTGCGCTCCTGCGCATCCCGACCTTCGCGATCTCGGCGCTGGGCGGCAATCTGTGCCGCTTCGCGGTCGGCGCCGTGCCTTTCCTGCTGGCCATGCTGCTGCAGGTGGGCTTTGGCCTGTCGCCCTTCGAGGCGGGGATGATCACCTTCGCCAGCGCGGCGGGCGCGCTGCTCATGAAGTTCGTCGCGGCGCGCATCGTCACCTACTACGGATTTCGCCGCGTGCTCACGGTCAATGCCGTACTGACCGGCGTCTTCATCGTGTTCAACGGCGCGTTCACGCCGAGCACGCCGGTGTGGCTGATGATCGCCGTGCTGCTGGTCGGCGGCTTCTTCCGCTCGCTGCAGTTCACCGCGGTAAATACGCTAACCTATGCCGACATTCCGCCCGAGAAAATGAGCAGCGCGAGCAGCTTCGCGGCCATGGCCCAGCAGCTGGGCATCAGCCTCGGCGTGGGCGTGGCGGCCGTCGCGATCAACCTCAGCATGACCGTGCGCGGCGCCAGCGCCCTGGCCATCGGCGACGTGGTCGTGGCGTTCGTGGTGATCGGCCTGCTGTGCATGGCTTCGATGCTCTCGTTCCGCCGGCTTGCGCCGGGCGCGGGCGACCAACTCAATTCCGCCAAGGCTTCACGCAATGACGACTGAATTCGTGCTCGCCCTCGACCAGGGCACCACCAGCTCCCGCGCCATCGTGTTCGACCGCGCCGGTACCGTGCGCGGCCTGGGCCAGCGCGAGTTTCGCCAGCACTATCCCCGTCCGGGCTGGGTCGAGCACGACGCCACCGAGATCTGGCATAGCCAGCTCGACGTCGCGCGCGAGGCGCTGCGCAACGCCGGCGCCAGCGCGGCCGATATCGCCGCGATCGGCATCACCAACCAACGCGAAACCACCCTTATCTGGGAGCGCGCTACCGGCCGTCCGCTGGCCCGCGCGATCGTGTGGCAGGATCGCCGCACCGCGCCGATGTGCGAGCAACTCCAGGCGGATGGCCACGGCGAATTCCTCCAGGAGCGCACCGGCCTGGTGGTCGACGCGTACTTCTCGGGCACCAAGCTCGCCTGGCTGCTCGATCATGTGCCCAGGGCACGGGAGATGGCCGAGCGCGGCGAGCTCGCATTCGGCACGATCGACACCTGGCTGATCTGGCAGCTCACGGGCGGCGCCGTCCACAGCACCGATCCGAGCAATGCCTCGCGCACCATGCTCTACGACATTCGCCGCCAGGACTGGAGCGACGAGATCCTGGAGCTCCTGAACATTCCACGCGGCATCCTGCCCGGCATCGCGCCCAGTAGCGGCGAAGTGGGCCGGTCGCTGCCCGAATTGCTGGGCGGCGCCATTCCGATCGCGGGCGTGGCGGGTGACCAGCAGGCCGCCACGTTCGGCCAGGCCTGCTTCAAGCCGGGCATGGCAAAGAACACCTACGGCACCGGCTGCTTCATGCTGATGAACGTGGGCGGCGAACCGGTGCGCTCGGCCAACAACCTGCTGTCCACGGTGGGCTGGGGCCTGCCCGATGGCGCGGCCAACTGGCGCTCCACCTACATGCTCGAAGGCGGCGTGTTCCAGGCCGGCGCGGCCGTGCAGTGGCTGCGCGATGGCCTGGGCATCATCCAGCACTCCGAAGACGTCGAGCCGCTGGCCGCCAGTGTGGCCGACACCGACGACGTGTTCATGGTGCCGGCCTTCGCCGGCCTCGGCGCCCCGTATTGGGACCCCTATGCCCGCGGCACGCTGGTCGGCCTGACGCGCGGCACCACGCGCGCCCACATCGCGCGGGCCACGCTCGAATCGATCGCACTGCAAAGCGCCGAGCTGCTCACCTGCATGAATGCCGACAGCGGCATCGCCCTGTCGGAATTGCGCGTGGACGGTGGCGCCTCACGCAACGACCTGTTGATGCAGATGCAGGCCGATCTGCTGGGCGTGCCGGTGGTGCGCCCCCGCGTGGCCGAATCGACCGCGCGCGGCGCGGCCGGCCTCGCGGGCCTGGCGGTGGGATTCTGGAAATCACTCGACGAATTCGCCGGGCAGTGGGAGGCCGAGCGCACCTTCGAGCCAGCCTGGCCCGCCGACCTGCGCGAGGCCCGCATGGCGCGCTGGCGCCAGGCCGTGGCGCTGTCCCAAGGCTGGGCGTCGGACGCACCGCGCGGCTGAGTCCGGCGGCCTGACCGGACACACGGCGCCTTCGGACGCCTGGTCGAACACAGCGCGTAACCGGGTATATGGCCGGCCGCGCTGCGCCGCCGGCGATACCCGTCTTCAGTAGAACGGCTTGGCGAGCGCCAGCAGGATGGCGCCGCTCGCGCCCAGGAAAACCACGACAGCGCCCAGTGCGGCCCAACCGGGCGGCATCACCGGCACCGGCCGCAATAGCCGCGCCAGCCACAGCGTCTGCAGCACCTGGAGCAGCGTCAGCACGGCCACGATGACGAGTTTGACGTCGAGCCATCGGTGGCCGAACCAGCCGACCATGAGGGCAAGCGTGATACCCAGCGCCCAGGTGAGCGCCATGGCGGGCACCGTGACGCGCAGATTCCAGCGCGCCAATCCTTCCAGGAAACGCCCCGGCGCCTCGCCCTCGGCGCGCGCCGCCGGAAACGAAAGCACCGTGGAGAGCAGCAACAGCCCGCCGAGCCAGACGGCCAGCGCGGCGCCGTGCGCCATCTTGATGAACATGTAGGTCATGATGGACAAAGGGCGCTGCGCCAGCCCGCAGGCCGGCGCAGCGCCCCCCGAAAAGACACCGATCAGTTCAGGCTGGCACCCGAGATCTTCACGATCTCCTGGTACTTGTCCTTCTCGGCCTTCACGAAGTTGCCGAACTCGGCGGAGCTCATCGGCTCGGCTTCCGAACCCATGGTGAGCAGACGCTGGCGCACATCGGGCTGGCGCAGCGCGTCGACATAGGCCTTGTTCAGCTTCTCGACCACCGGCGCGGGGGTGCCGCCCGTGGTGAACACACCGAACCACGTGCCGAGGTCAAAGCCCTTCACGCCGGCTTCTTCGATCGTGGGCACATCCGACAGCAACGACGAACGCTTGGCGGTCGTGACCGCCAGCGCCTTGACCTTGCCATCCTTGATCAGGGGCGCGGACGACGCGAGGTTGTCGAACATGAAATCGGATTGGCCCGACAGCAGCGCGAGCTGCGCCGGCGCGGCGCCCTGGTAGGGGATGTGTTCGACCGAGATGCCGGCACGGGCCTTGAGCAGTTCGCCAGCCAGATGGCCCGCGCTGCCGTTGCCGCCCGAGCCGTAGTTCAGGCGGCCGGGGTTGGCCTTGGCGTACTCGATCAGATCCGCCACGCTCTTGATGTTGTTCTTGGTGGCGAAGTCATTGTTCATCACCAGCACGTTCGGCACCGAGGCCACGATGGTGACGGGCGCGAAGTCCTTGACCGGGTCGTAAGGCAGGTTGGCGAACAGGAACGGGTTGATCGCATGCGTGGCGACCGCGCCCATCACCAGGGTGTAGCCGTCGGGCTGGGCCTTGGCGGCCAGATCGGCGCCGATGTTGCCGCCCGCGCCGCCGCGGTTCTCCACGATGACCGGCTGGCCCAGCGAAGCGCGCACCTTCTCGGCCAGCAAACGGGCCATGGTGTCCAGCGGACCACCGGGAGGATAGGGCACGACAAAGCGCAGCGGCTTGTTCGGGTAGTCGTCGGCCGCGAAGGCCGGAGCGGATACGGATACGAGCGCGGCCAGGGCCAGCGCGCCACCCACGAGCGCGCGGCGCGTGGCGGATACGGCGGAAATGGGCTTCATTGATTGAGTCTCCGAGGGATCTGTACTTCTGTGCGGGACGTAGCATACTCCAGCAATCTCGCCCCCAACCCGTGAAAACCCGGCCGGGCTGCCCCGTCCTCCTCGGTTTGCCCGATAAGCTCGGGCGCCGCCAATAAAAAAGCGGCGCGGGCCCCGGCGTTGCCGGGAACCGCGCCGCCCTGCCCGGCAGAAGCCGGGGCGGGCCAGCCTGCTCAGTGCAGGATCTGGCTCAGGAACAGCTTGGTGCGCTCGTTCTGCGGATTATCGAAGAACTCGTCAGGCGTGTTCTGCTCGATGATCTCGCCGCGGTCCATGAAGATCACGCGGTTGGCCACCTTGCGCGCAAAGCCCATTTCGTGGGTCACGCACAGCATGGTCATGCCGCTTTCCTGGGCCAGGGTCACCATCACGTCCAGCACTTCCTTGACCATTTCCGGATCGAGGGCCGAGGTCGGCTCATCGAACAGCATGATCTTGGGGTGCATGCAGAGCGAACGGGCGATCGCCACACGCTGCTGCTGGCCGCCCGAAAGCTGGCCCGGATACTTGTTGGCCTGGTCCGGAATGCGCACGCGCTCCAGATACTTCATGGCCGTGGCTTCGGCTTCGGCCTTGGGCTTCTTGAGCACCCAGGTCGGGCCCAGCGTCAGGTTTTCGAGCACGGTCAGGTGCGGGAACAGATTGAAATGCTGAAACACCATGCCCACGTCCTTGCGGATCGTCTCGATCTGCTTGAGATCGTTGGTGAGCTCGGTGCCGTCGACAATGATCTGCCCTTGCTGATGTTCCTCGAGCCGGTTGATGCAGCGGATCATGGTGGACTTGCCGGAACCCGAAGGTCCGCACACCACGATACGTTCACCCGGCGCCACGTCCAGATTGATGTTGCGCAGCACGTGGAACTGGCCGTACCACTTGTTCACGTCCTGCAAGCGAATAATGGCATCCGTCACGCCTTTACTCCCGAAAAATGCCCGCGACCCGATGCAATGTGAGTCGCGGACTGGGTTCTATCGTTTATGACCTGTCGCCAGGCGCTTTTCGAGGCGCTGGCTGTATTTGGACATCGAGTAGCAGAACACGAAATAGATGAGCGCGATGAAGACATACGCCTCGATTCCGAATCCGCGCCACGCGGCGTCCGACAGCGCGGCCTTGGCCGCGAGCGTCAGGTCGAAGATGCCGATGATGACAACGAGCGAAGTGTCCTTGAACAGGGCGATGAAGATGCTCACCAGCGGCGGGATCACCACCTTCAGCGCCTGCGGCAGGACAACCTTGCGCATGGATTGCCAATACGAGAGACCGAGCGAATCGGCGCCTTCGTACTGGCCCTTGGGAATGGCCTGCAGGCCGCCACGCACGGTCTCGGCGATATAAGCCGCCGCGAACATGATGATGGCGATCTGTGCTCGCAACAGCTTGTCGATCGAGAAGCCTTCGGGCAGGAACAACGGCAGCATCACCGAGGACATGAACAGCAGGCTGATCAGCGGCACGCCACGAATCAGCTCGATGTACACGACGCACAGAGCCTTGATCGCCGGCATGCGCGAACGCCGGCCCAGGGCCAGCAGCACGCCGATCGGGAACGCGAACGCGATACCGAACGTGGCCAGGATCAGGGTCAGGGGCAGGCCGCCCCAGCGTGCGTTCTCGACGTAGGTCAGGCCGAAAACGCCGCCCCACATCAGAATCGCGACCGCCGTCAGGCCGACCACCCAGATCACGGGCAGCGCCAGGTTCCAGAAGCGGCGCATGCCGCTCATGATGATCACGGCGATCAGGATGATCGTCGCGATCAGCGGGCGCCATTGCTCGTCGTAGGGATACGTGCCGAACAGGATCAGGCGATGCTTTTCACGGATGAACGCCCAGCAGGCGCCCGCGCTCGCGCGGCATTCCTGGGCCGTCGTGGCCGTGAAATTGGCCTGAATGAAGGCCCAGTCGATGACGGCGGGCACGGCCATGAGAAGCAGCCATGCCAGCAGCACCGTCGCGAGGATCGAGAGCGGCGAGGAGAACAGGCGCGTCTTGAGCCACGGCCAGACCCCGACCTGGTTGGAGGGCGGCGGCAAGCCCTGGCTCGGCGTGGTTTGCGTAGTGCTGCTCATATCAACGCTCCACCAGCGCGATGCGCTTGTTGTACCAGTTCATGAAGATCGAGATCGACAGGCTGACCGTGAGGTACGCGCCCATGATGATCAGGATGCCCTCGATCGCCTGGCCAGTCTGGTTCAGTGTGGTGTTGACCACCGACACGATATCCGGATAGCCGATCGCCACCGCGAGCGAGCTGTTCTTGGTGAGGTTGAGATACTGGCTGGTCATCGGGGGGATGATCACGCGCAGCGCTTGCGGCAGCACCACCAGACGCAGCACCTGCGAGCGGCGCAGACCGAGCGACTCGGACGCCTCCCACTGGCCCTGGTTCACCGCCTGGATGCCCGAACGCACCACTTCGGCCACGAACGCCGAGGTGTAGATCACCAGGCCCGCCAGCAGCGCGGCGAATTCCGGCGAGAGCGTCAGGCCGCCCTGGAAGTTGAAGCCCTTGAGCTCCGGCATGTCGAGCGACAGCGAAGCGCCGCTCACGAGCCAGCCCACGATCGGCAGGCCGATCAACAGGCCCAGCGCGGCGCGGCCGAGCGGGAACATGCGGCCGGTGCGCTCCTGGTGCTTGCGCGCCCAGTGGCCCAGCACGATGATGGCGACGATGGCGAGCGCGAGGCCGCCGAGCATCCAGTCGAGCGAATTGCCCTCGATGCCGGGCACCTTGAGGCCACGGTTGGAAATGAACACGCCGGGCAACGGATTGTGCGCCTGGCGCGGACCAGGCATGTTTTCCGTGATCAGGGCGTACCAGAAGAACAGCTGCAGCAGCAGCGGCACGTTGCGCATGACTTCGACGTACATCGAGGTCAGGCGCGAAACCAGGAAGTTCTTCGAGAGACGGCCGATACCGATGAGGGTGCCGAGAATCGTGGCGAGCACGATACCGATCACCGCCACGCGCAGCGTGTTGAGCAGGCCCACCCAAATGGCGCGGCCGTACGTGTCGGAGGGTTGGTAGGCGACGGCGGTTTCGCCGATCGCAAAGCCAGCCTCGCGGTCCAGGAACCCGAACCCGGTGGCGATGTTTCGCACAGACAGGTTATGCAGGGTGTTCGATACCAGGAACCACGCGACCAGCGCCACAGCCACCAGCGCGACGACCTGATAGACCACGGCGCGCACGCCAGGGTCATTCCAGGAGAGACGACGTCGCGGTGCCGGAAGCGGGGCGTTTTTCTGTTGTGTCGTCATGAATAAATCTACCGATGTCAGACTACAAACGGCGGGCCAGGCCCGCCGTCACTCCTGCTTCCCACGCCGCGGTCTGACAGGACCGCGGCGGGGCCGGCGCCATCAGGCGCCAGCATAAGAAGCCGAACTTAGCGCACCGGCCAGCCGTACATGATGCCGCCCTGCTTGTAGGAGGCGTTCAGACCACGCTCCAGCTTCATCGGGCCGCCCTTGCCGAGCGTGCGTTCGAAGCTTTCGCCGTAGTTGCCGATCTGCTTGATGATGTTGTACGCCCACTTGTCGTCCACACCCAGGTTCTTGCCCATGCCCGGCGTCACGCCGAGGATGCGCTGGATGTTGGGGTTGGAGCTCTTGGTCATTTCGTCGACGTTCTGCGAGGTGATGCCGTATTCCTCGGCTTCGAGCATCGCATTCAGGCTCCAGCGCACGACGTTGAACCACTGCTCGTCGCCCTGGCGCACCATCGGACCCAGCGGCTCTTTCGAGAAGTCTTCCGGCAGGATCACGTAGTTGTCGGGATTCTCGAGCGTGGTACGCACGGAAGCGAGCTGCGACTTGTCGGTGGTGAACGCGTCGCAACGGCCGGCCGAGAAGGCGCGGACGATTTCGTCGAACTTGTCGATCACGACCGGCTTGAAGTCGATCTTGTTGGCACGGAACCAGTCGGCGAGGTTGAGCTCGGTGGTGGTGCCGGGCTGCACGCAGACCGTGGCGCCGCCGAGTTCCTTGGCGCTCTTCACGCCCAGGTCCTTCTTGACCATCACGCCTTGGCTGTCGTAGTAGTTGACGCCGGCGCCGATCAGGCCCAGGGTGGTGTCGCGCGTGAGCGTGACGGTGGTGTTGCGGGTCAGCACGTCCACTTCGCCCGATTGCAGGGCGGTGAAGCGTTGCTGCGTATTCAGCGGCGTGACCTTGATCTTCTTCGCATCACCGAACATCGTGGCCGCGACCGCGCGGCACATTTCGACGTCGATACCTTGCCATTCGCCTTTGCTGTCGGCAATCGAGAAGCCGGCGATACCGGTCGACACGCCGCACTGGACGAAGCCCTTCTTCTTGACGTTGTCGAAGGTGGCACCGGCATGTGCAGCCGTCGACGCGGCGAACAGCGCGGCACCGACAGCCGCGAGCTTCAGAACTTTCATTGTTGATCTCCTGTTTAGGACCACAGCGGTACTCGTCCCTAGGTATGGGTTGAGATGCTTGGGCGGATCGTAGCGGCTGTGGAAATTAGGGGACATTGGGGCAATCCCTTCCTATACCCATCCCTAATAAAGGGACAAATTGCACCGAACGGTGGCCTATCGCCCCCTAACGTTCAACAATTGGCGGAAACTCGCATCGGAACCATCTTGACTTCGGTAGATAAATGTCGCAGTGCGGAAAAGCAACGGCGGGCGTTACTATTGCAGCTTCAACTCCCACGTCGCCATGATTGAATTCCAGCACGTCTTCAAATCCTACGGACGCGGCCGCAACATCCTGGCCGATATCAACTTCCAGGTGCAGCCCGGCGAATTCATCTTCGTCTCCGGTCCGTCCGGCGCGGGCAAGTCCACGCTGCTCAAGCTGATCGGCGGCCTCGAGCCGCCGTCGCGTGGATCGATCCAGGTCAACGGCCAGCGGCTCGATCGCCTGCCGGCCCGCGCGCGCCCCTATCTGCGGCGCGCGGTAGGGGTCATTCTGCAAGACACCCACCTGCTCTACGACCGCACGGCACTGGCCAACGTGATGCTGCCGCTCGCCGTTCTCGGCCAGGCGCCCGCCGCGGCCGCGGCACGGGCCCGCGCCGCGCTCGACAAAGTCGGGCTGGCGGGCAAGGAAGAGCTCAATCCGGTCGAGCTGTCGGGCGGTGAGCAGCAGCGCCTCGCGATCGCGCGCGCCATCGTGAACCGGCCGGCCATCCTGATCGCCGACGAGCCCACGGCCAACCTCGATGACGACAATGCACAGCGCATCATGAATGTGTTCCGCGACTTCAACCGTGTCGGCGTCACCACACTGATCGCTTCTCACGACCAGCAGTTGATGAGCCGGTTTGCCAATCGCATGTTGCGTATCGACCACGGCAAGTTCAGCGACTCGCACAACCCCACCGGAGCGGCCGAATGAAGTCCTGGCTGCGTCAACATCGCTACGCCCTGTCGATCACGCTGCGCCGCCTGGCCAAGCAGCCGTTCTCGTCCCTCGCCAACCTGCTCGTGATGGCGCTCGCGCTTGCCCTGCCGCTCTTGGGCAGCGCCATCCTGGTCTCCGTGCAACCAGTGGCCCGGCAAATTTCGGTCACGCCCGAGCTCACCATCTATCTGCAGCAGAATGCGCCCGCGGGCAGTGCCGACACCGTGGCCAACCGCGTGCGCACCGATTTCGGCAACGACGTGGGCGCAGTGCGGGTGGTGCCGCGCGATCAGGCGCTCGCCAATCTGCGGCAAAACCCCGCCTGGGAACAGGCCCTGGCCGTGCTCCCGGGCAACCCCCTGCCTGACGCCGTCGTGATCACGCTGGCACAGGGCGACGACCTTGCCGCCCGTGCCGACCGCCTCGCCACGCAGTGGCGCAAATGGGAAAACGTCGATCAGGTTCAACTCGACAGCGCGTGGGTGCAGCGGCTGGAGGCCATCCTGCGTTTTGCCCGCATCGGCCTGGGCTTTCTGGCCGTGTGCGTAGCGGTCGTGGTGCTGGCGACTGTGTTCAACACGGTGCGGATGCAGGCACTCACCCAGCGCGAAGAAATCGCCGTCGCGCGCCTGGTGGGCGCCACCGAATCGTTCGTGCGCCGGCCTTTCCTGTATCAGGGTGCGCTCACCGGTGCGCTGGCGGCGCTCATTGCCGTGGGCGCGGCCGCAGCCGCGCTGGTGCCGCTCAATCACGCGGTGCTCGGCCTGGCCCGCAGCTATGGCGCCGAATTCGCCCTGCACCTGCCCAGCACGGGCATCCTGCTGGCCGCGATTCTGGGTGCCGGCGCGCTGGGCGCCCTATCGGCCCGATGGTCAGTGACCCGCAGTACGCGCTTTTAAGTGCGTTAATCCACGAAACGCCCCGACCGCGCCCCGGGTAGAGTGTCGACAAGGCACAATGCCGGGGCGCGATTATATCTGGGGACACATCAAATCGCGATTGATTCCGCCTGCATTGCGGTCGATTCCGTGACGACTCGCGCAAGATTCACTTGTATTACAGAATTTTGCGTTGAATAATCACAATTTGAAATCTTTTAAGAAATTTTGACTCCACACCATCAGGTGTGCGAGCGCCCCAGGAAAGTATGTCCTCCCGAACCGACGCGCGCGCCACGCGCCACTATTTCGATAGTGCGTTCAGTTCTCCAGCCGTCAAAGTGCTGCCGAACGAGTATTACGTCACGTCCGGCGAAGACATCATGATCTCGACGGTGTTGGGCTCATGCGTGGCCGCTTGTGTACGCGATCCCCACAACGGCATCGGCGGCATGAACCACTTCATGCTGCCCGAAGGTGATGCTTCGTCGCCCGCTTCCGCGACCATGCGCTACGGCGCCTTCGCGATGGAAGTGTTGATCAACGAATTGCTGAAAGCCGGCGCCGTGCGCGAACGCCTGGAAGCCAAGGTCTTCGGCGGTGGCGCTGTTCTGAGCGCCATGCAGCAGATGAACATCGGCGAGCGCAATGCGCAGTTCGTGCTGAGCTATCTCAAGACCGAAGGCATTCCGGTGCGTGCCCAGGATCTGGGCGACATCCACGCGCGCCGGATCCACTACTTTCCGCGCGACGGCCGCGTGATGGTGCGCAAGATGGCGCCTCACCATGCGAAGGCGGAAGAAGTGATTGCCCGACGCGAGCAACAGGCCGCCAAGGAAATCCAGGCCGAGAGCCGTTCGGCGCCGCGCGTCGAGCGCTTCACGCAGCCCGGCAAGATGAAGGTCGAAATGTTCAACCGTCCGGTGCGGCGGCGTCCCACCGAAAGCGCCTGAGCATGCAAAAGGCCACCCTCGCGGGTGGCCTTTTTGCAACAGCCGGCTCCATCAGGCGGCGCGGGCGCCGCCGATGCCGACCACGGAAGCACTGAACTGCTGCATCAGGGCTTCGCGCTTGACGGCGGCACGCGCCATCGAGGCCTCCTTGATATGGCCGTAACCGCGGATCTCCTCGGGCAGGCTCGCCAGCGCCACCGCCTGCTCGAGATTGCCGCGGTTGAGCTTGCCCAGGATCGCGCCGATCTGCTCGCGGTATTCGGCGATGAGCGCACGCTCGGCGCGCCGCTCGGCCGTATAACCGAACACATCGAACGCGGTCCCCCGCAGCCCGCGCAGTCGGGCCAGCACGCCGAACACCTTGAGCATCACCGGCCCATAAGCGCGCTTCTTCAGATGGCCCTCGCCGTCGCGGCCCGCGGTCAGTGGCGGTGCGAGGTGGAAATTGAGCTTCCAGTCGCCTTCGAACTGCGCCGCGATGCGTTTGAGAAACTCGCCATCGCTGTAGAGCCGCGCCACTTCGTACTCATCCTTGTAGGCCATGAGCTTGAAGTAATAGCGCGCCACCGCCTCGGCCAGGCGCGTCGTACCCGTGGCCTGATGTTCGGCCGCGCGTACACGCTCGACGAGGTCGGTGTATTGCTTCGCGTAGGCTTCGCTTTGATACGCCACGAGCACATCGCGGCGGCGCGCCACGAGCTGCTCGAGCTCGGTGGAGGGCCGTTTGAAGTCGACCACGGCGGGCCGTTCGCCGCGCTTGACCTCGACGATCTGCGGCTCATGCGCGGCGGGCTGCGCCTTCACACCCAGCAGCGCCTGCACGCCCGCCAGATCCTGCGCGGCGCGGCGCCCCCACGCGAATGCCGTGAGATTGTTGGGCACCTGTTGACCATTGAGCTCGATCGCGCGCAATAGCGCGGCTTCGCCCAGCGGCAGCCAGCCCTTCTGGTAGGCATAGCCCATCATGAGCGGGTTGGCATAAATGGCATCGCCCAACAGGCCCACCGCGAGCGCGGCGGCGTCGAGGCTGGCGACATTCTCGGGGCCGCAGGCCTGGGCCAGGTCGCGCTGCAGGTCGGAACCCGGCAGAGTCCAGTCGGGGTTGTGCACGAAGGCCGCGGTCGGGGCAACATCGCTGTTGAGCAGCACCCGCGTGCGGCCGGCACGCATGCGCGCCACCGCGTCGGCACTCGTGCCCACCACCAGGTCGCCGGCCAGCACGACATCCGCCTCGCCCATCGCGACGCGGGTGTTGAGCAACTCGCCCGGCGTGGGCGCCAGCACCACGTGCGAATACACCGCACCGCCCTTCTGAGCGAGCCCCGCCATGTCGAGCACGGAGCAGCCCTTGCCCTCCAGGTGCGCGGCCATGCCCAGCAACTGACCGATCGTGACCACGCCCGTGCCGCCCACGCCCGCGATGAATACGCCGTAATGGCCGGCAATGGGTGCGAGCTGGGGCTCGGGCAGGCCGGCGGCGATACCGTCCTGCTGCGCCAGCGCCTTGGGCTTGCGCAGCTTGCCGCCTTCGACGGTCACGAAGCTCGGACAGAAACCCTTGAGGCAGGAAAAGTCTTTGTTGCAGCTCGATTGATTGATGGTGCGCTTGCGGCCGAACTCGGTCTCGAGCGGCTCGACCGACAGACAGTGCGACTTTTCGGAGCAATCGCCACAGCCTTCGCAGACGCGCTCGTTGATGACGACGCGGCGGGCCGGGTCGGGATAGGCGTTGCGCTTGCGGCGGCGGCGCTTCTCGGTGGCGCAGGTCTGGTCGTAGATGAGCACCGAGACACCGGCATAGGCGCGCAGCTCGCGCATGACGTCGTCGAGCTTGTCGCGGTGGTGCACGGGCACGCCCGGCGCGAGACCCTGCACCTTGTCGTACTTTTCAGGCTCGTCGGTGACGATGATGATCTTGTCGATGCCTTCGGCAGCGACTTGCTGCGTGATCATCGGCACGCTGATCGGGCCATCCACCGGCTGCCCGCCGGTCATGGCAACGGCGTCGTTGAACAGGATCTTGTAGGTGATGGGCGCCTTGGCCGCCACGGCGGCGCGGATCGCGAGCAGGCCCGAGTGATAGTAGGTACCGTCACCCAGGTTGGCGAACACATGCTTTTCTTCGGTGAACGGCGCCTGGCCGATCCAGGGCACGCCTTCACCCCCCATCTGGGTGAACACCTGCGTGTTGCGGCCCATCCAGGTCACCATGTAATGGCAACCGATACCGGCCATGCCGCGCGAGCCCTCGGGCAGGCGGGTGGACGTGTTGTGCGGACAGCCCGAACAGAACCAGGGCTTGCGGTCGACCACCACGCGCGGCTTGGCGAGCGCCTGTTCGCGGCCATCGATGAAGGCCAGGCGCGCCTCGATGCCGGCCCGCACATCGGCGGGCAGCTCGAAGCGCAGCAGGCGCGCGCCGACGGCCTTGGCCACCATGGCCGGCGAAAACTCATAATGGGCGGGCAGCAGCCAGTTGCCCTGCGGCACCGACCATTCGCCCCCATCCTTGTCGTCGAACTTGCCGACCACGCGCGGGATCTTCTTGCCCGATCCGATCCAGCTGAAGAGCTCCTCTTTGAGCTGATACTCGAGAACCTGGCGCTTTTCTTCGACCACCAGAATCTCGTCCAGTCCCTCGGCGAACCGGGTCATGCCGGTGGCTTCGAGCGGCCAGACCATGCCGACCTTGAAGAGCCGCAGGCCGATGTGCTGGCAGACCGACTCGGTGAGACCCAGGTCGAGCAGCGCCTGACGCGTGTCGAGGTAGGCCTTGCCGGAGGTCATGATACCGAAGCGCGCGCGATCCTGGGGCACCTGCCACAGCTCGCGGTTCAGGCCGTTGGCGCGCGCATAGGCGAGCGCGGCGTAAAGCTTGTAGTCGAGCAGCCGCGCCTCCTGGGCGAGCGGCGTATCGGGCAGCCGGATGTTCAGGCCATCGGGCGGCAACTGAAAATCCTCGGGCAGCACGATAGAGACGCGCTCTGCATCGACTTCCACCGAGGCCGACACCTCGACGATATCCGTGATGGTTTTCAGTCCGACCCAGACGCCGGCGTAGCGGCTCATGGCCCAGCCATGAATGCCGTAGTCCAGCACCTCCTGCACGCTCGACGGAAACAACGCCGGGATCATGCAGGCCTTGAGAATGTGATCGCTCTGGTGCGGCAACGTGGACGACTTGGCGGGGTGATCGTCGCCCGCCACCACCAGTACGCCGCCGTGGCGCGAGGTGCCAGCGGCATTGGCATGCTTGAAGACATCGCCGCAGCGATCCACGCCTGGTCCCTTGCCGTACCACATGCCGAACACGCCGTCGTACTTGGCCCCCGGAAACAGATTCACCTGCTGCGAGCCCCATACGGCGGTCGCGGCGAGGTCTTCGTTGATGCCGGGCTGGAATTCGATGTGGTGCTGCTTGAGGTACTTCGCGGCCTTCCACATGTTCTGGTCGACGCCGCCCAGCGGCGAACCGCGATAGCCCGAGATGAACCCTGCCGTATTGAGCCCGGCCCGCGCATCGCGTACGCGCTGCATCATGGGCAGGCGCACCAGCGCGTGGATACCGCTCATCCAGGCGCGGCCGTGTTCGAGGGTGAACTTGTCGTCCAGGTGGACGGATTCGAGCGCCGCGCGTTGCGCGGGCGTGAGAGGGGCATTCATTGTCTACTCCGTTGTAAGAGACTATCCAGCCCGGGCGTTGCGGAGTCGCCCTTTTGGGGCGCCGGCGCCGAGGTCGGACTTAACCGCCTTGTTGTTATGTCTCTCTTTTACCTGCCGCCAATCCGTCCCCGCAATAGGGCAATGCGATAATCCGCCCCATGCCATTCGCCCTCCGCATCACCTCCTGGCAGGCCGCGCACGGACGCCATGCCCTGCCCTGGCAGAACACGCGCGATCCGTACCGGATCTGGCTCTCCGAAATCATGCTGCAGCAGACCCAGGTCGCCACCGTCATTCCGTACTACGAGCGATTTCTCGCGCGCTTTCCGGATGTGCAGGCGCTTGCCGCCGCCACCCAGGAAGAGGTCATGCCGTTCTGGGCGGGCCTGGGCTACTACGCCCGCGCGCGCAATCTGCATCGCTGTGCACAGGAAGTCGTCGCGCAATGGGGAGGCCAGTTTCCGCCCGACGCCGAGCGCATCGCCACGCTGCCGGGCATCGGCCCCTCCACCGCCGCGGCCATCGCTGCGTTCGCCTATGGCGAGCGTTCGCCGATCATGGACGGCAACGTCAAGCGGGTGTTCGCGCGTCATTTCGGCGTAGAGGGCGACCCCACGCGACGCGAGGTCGAACAGCGGCTGTGGGCGCTGGCCCGCGCGCAAGTGGAGGCCGCCCCCACGCTCGACATGACGGCCTATACGCAGGGTTTGATGGACCTCGGCGCCACGCTCTGTACGCGCGGCAAACCGGACTGCGGGCGATGTCCGGTCGCCGACACCTGTACGGCGCGTGCGCAGGGACGCCAGCTCGAACTGCCCACCCCCAAGACGCGCAAGGCCGTGCCCGAGCGCAACACCGCCATGCTGGTGCTGCTGGATGCCGGCCGCATCCTGCTGGCGCAGCGCCCCTCGCCCGGCATCTGGGGCGGGCTCTGGACGCTGCCCGAGTGCGATGCCGATGCCGATCCGCGCACGGCCGCGCAGGCACTGGGGCTGCGTGTGAAAAGCCAGACGGCGTTGGCGGCGTTTTCGCACACCTTCACGCACTTCAAGCTGCATGTGCGGCCGTGGCTGCTCGAGGTCGAGACCGCGGCCCTGCGCGACAGCGCGCAACCGCAACAATGGGTGGCCACCGCCGATCTGGCGGATCAGGCGCTACCCGCGCCGGTGCGCAAGCTGCTCGATGGCCTGGTGGCCGCCGGCCTCACCGAGCCCGACGGCGCATTCGTACTCAGGTAGACGCCGGATCGCGCGGCTCGTCGAGCAACATCACCAGCTTGAGCTCGGGATGCGTCGCGAGGCGAAACGTGATCTGCTGGAACTGCAGCCGGCCGCGGCGCGGGTGATCGAACTCACGCACGCCCCCCTCGCGCTCGACCACGGCGTGGCGCGTCCACCAATGATGGAACACCGGGCTGGCGCGATTGAGGGCATCGAGCAGCGCCAGCACATCCGGCTCATCGAGGTGGGCGCCCGCATCGGCCCGGAACTCAGCGACCACCCTGCGAGCACGCTGCTCCCAATCGACCACCAGGGTGCGCGCCGCCGGATCCAGAAAGATGTAGCGCAACAGGTTGGGCGCGCCATCCCGGCGGGGCCAGTGGTCGAACAGCGCCGACAGAGCCTCGTTGCACGCCAGCACATTCCAGGCGCGGTCGAGCACGTAGGCAGGCGCCTCGATGGCATCGACACAGACCTGCAGCGGCAGCCCTGCCGGGCCACCCGCCTCGTCGCGCGGATGCTGGGGATCGGCGGATTCGGCCAGCTCGAACAGATAGGCACGTTCGGCCCGGCCGAGCTGCAGCACATTGGCGATGCGTGACCAGACCGCCGGCGATACCGAGACCTCACGGCCCTGCTCGATCCAGGTGTACCAGGTCACGCTGATGCCCGAGAGCTGTGCGACCTCTTCGCGGCGCAGCCCGGGTGTGCGGCGCCGGCTGCCGGCGGGCAGACCGGCCATCTGAGGCGTGATGCGGGAGCGCGCGCTGCGCACGAATTCGCCGAGGTTCTGGCGCCGCAGCGTGGAACCGTCGGTACCGAGGTGGGTGGCACTGTTCATACCAGGATGGGCAATGGGCTTGTACGGGTACTGTGATCCTCCTATCTTACGCGCTGTCACTCATCGAAGGATCACCATGACCCGCCCCACCCATGACGCCGCCGTCGAACGGCAATTCAGCCCCCAGGCCCACGCCTACCTCACCAGCGCCGTGCACGCGCAAGGCGCGGATCTGCTGCAGATGGCGGACGTGGCGCGCGCCCATCCGCGCGCCCACGTGCTGGACCTGGGCTGTGGCGGCGGCCATGTGAGCTTTCACGTGGCGCCGCATGTCGCCCATGTGACCGCGTACGACCTGTCGCAATCCATGCTCGACGTGGTCGCCGCCGAGGCCGCCAAGCGGGGACTCACGCAACTCCAGACCTGTCGTGGCAAGGCAGAACATCTGCCGTTTGCCGACGGCGCCTTCGATCTGGTCATGAGCCGCTATTCCGCGCACCACTGGGAAGACCCGGGCCTCGGCTTGCGCGAAGCGTGGCGCGTGCTCAAGCCGGGCGGCACGGCCGTGTTCGCCGACATCGTCTCGCCGGGCCAGGCCCTGCTCGATACCTGGCTGCAGACGATCGAAGTCCTGCGCGACACTTCGCACGTGCGCGACTATTCGCAGGCCGAGTGGCTCACGCTGCTGGCCGATGCCGGCTTCAAGGTGCAGAGCTTCACGCCGCGCCGCCTGGCGCTCGAGTTCGAATCGTGGGTCACGCGCATGCGCACGCCCGCGCCGCTCGTGCAGGCCCTGCGCGACATGCTCGAGATCGCGCCTGCGCCGGTGAGGCAGCATTTCGACATCCAGCCGGACGGGTCTTTCTCGAGCGACTCGCTCACGCTGATGGCCGTCAAGCCGGCATAAAAAAGGGGGAGGCTCGCGCCTCCCCCTTTTTATTGACGCGTTGCGTGGTCAGCCGAGATTCGGCGCCAGCGTACGGCGCAGGTCTTCGAGCGTGCGGCCGCTGCGCTGGGCGTAGTCGTTGAGCTGGTCTTCGCCGATCGTGCCCACGTTGAAGTACTGCGAGTCGGGATGGCTGAAATAGAAACCCGACACGCTCGAGGCCGGATACATGGCATAGCTGTCGGTGAGCTGCATGCCGATCTCGTTGCCGTCGAGCACCTCGAACATATCGCTCTTGACCACATGCTCCGGGCAGGCCGGGTAGCCCGGCGCCGGCCGGATGCCGATGTACTTCTCGGCGATCATGGCATCGTTGTCGAGTTCCTCGTCGGGCACGTAGCCCCAGAGATCGCGACGCACCCGGGCGTGCAGGCATTCGGCAAACGCCTCGGCCAGGCGATCGGCCAGCGACTTCAGCATGATGCTGGAGTAGTCATCGAGCGCCGCCTCGAACTCGGCTTCTTTCTTCTCGATGCCCAGGCCGGCAGTCACGGCGAACATGCCCACGTAGTCGAGCTTGCCGCTCTCCTTGGGCGCGATGTAGTCGGCCAGGCATTTGTTGGTGACGCCTTCGCGCTTGACACCCTGCTGGCGCAGATTGCGATAGGTGAAGAGCACCTCGCTGCGCGTCTCGTCACGATAGATCTCGATGTCTTCGTCGTTGATCCGGTTGGCCGGATAGAAGCCCACCACACCGTTGGCCGTGAGCCAGCGGCCTTCGATGATGCGCTTCATCATGGCCTGGCCGTCGGCATAGACCTTGCGCGCCTGCTCGCCCACGACCTTGTCGTCGAGAATGGCCGGGAACGGCCCGAAGAGGCTCCAAGTCTGGAAGAACGGCCCCCAATCGACATAACGCGCGATCTCGGCGAGGTCATAACTCTTGAAGGTGCGGCGGCCGATGAACTTGGGACGCGGCGGCGTGTAGGCGTCCCAATCGATCTGCGGCCGCGCGGCGCGCGCTTCCTCGATCGACACGAGCGGCGTGGCCTTGCGATTGGCATGGCGGCGGCGCACGTCTTCGTACTCCTGCGCCAGCTCGTCGAGATAGACCTGCGATTGATCGGACATCAGGCTGGTGGCCACGCCCACCGAGCGGCTGGCGTCGGGCACGTAGATGACAGGGCCTTCGTAATTGGGTGCGATCTTGACCGCGGTGTGCACGCGGCTGGTCGTGGCGCCGCCGATCATGAGCGGCATGCGGCGTTCACGGAAGTAATCGTCGCGCTGCATCTCGGACGCCACGTAGGCCATCTCTTCGAGACTGGGCGTGATCAGGCCCGACAGTCCGATGATGTCGCAGTTCTCTTTCTTGGCGGTCTCGAGGATTTGGGCGCAGGGCACCATCACGCCCATGTTGACCACTTCGAAGTTATTGCACTGGAGCACCACCGACACGATGTTCTTGCCAATGTCGTGCACGTCGCCCTTGACGGTGGCGATCACGATCTTGCCCTTGGCGCGAACATCTCCACCCGCCGCCGCGATCTGGCGCTTCTCTTCTTCGATGAAGGGGATCAGGTGCGCCACCGCCTGCTTCATCACGCGGGCCGACTTCACCACCTGCGGCAGGAACATCTTGCCCTCGCCGAACAGATCGCCCACGACGTTCATGCCGTCCATGAGCGGCCCTTCGATCACCTCGATCGGGCGGCCGCCGCGCGCGGCGATCTCCTGGCGGACCTCTTCGGTGTCTTCGACAATGAAGGTGGTGATGCCGTGCACCAGAGCGTGCGAGAGGCGCTGTTGCACGGGCTGGTTGCGCCAGGCCAGGTCTTCTTCTTTTTTGGCGCCCGAGCCCTTCACCGTATCGGCGAACTGCACGAGGCGCTCGGTGGGCGTGCGCTCGTCGGCCGGATCGGTCTTGCCGACCGGCTCCGCGCGATCAAGCACCACGTCTTCGACCAGGTCACGCAGCGTCGGCGCCAGATCGGAATACACGCCGAGCTGGCCGGCGTTGACGATACCCATCGTCATGCCTTCCTTGATGGCGTAATACAGGAAGACCGTGTGGATCGCTTCGCGCATCGGCTCGTTACCGCGGAACGAGAAGCTCACGTTCGACACGCCGCCCGAAATGCGGGCATGGGGCAGGTTCTCGCGGATCCAGCGCGTGCCTTCGATGAAGTCGACCGCGTAATGGTTGTGCTCGTCGATCCCCGTGGCGACCGCGAAGACGTTGGGGTCGAAGATGATGTCTTCGGGCGGGAAGCCCTCTTCCTCGACCAAGATGCGATAAGCGCGGCCGCAGATTTCCTTGCGGCGCTCGAGCGTGTCGGCCTGGCCCTGCTCGTCGAACGCCATCACGACCACGGCTGCGCCGTAGCGGCGGCACAGGCGCGCGTGCTCACGGAACGGCGCCTCGCCTTCCTTCATGGAGATCGAGTTCACCACGGGCTTGCCCTGCACGCAGCGCAGCCCGGTCTCGATGACTTCCCATTTGGAACTGTCGATCATGACCGGCACGCGAGCGATGTCCGGCTCGGAGGCGATCAGGTTGAGGAAGCGGTGCATGCAGGCCACCGAATCCAGCATGGCCTCGTCCATGTTGATGTCGATGATCTGCGCGCCGTTTTCGACCTGCTGCCGCGCCACGGCCAGCGCCTCGTCGTATTTTTCTTCGCGGATCAGGCGCGCGAACATCTTGCTGCCGGTGACGTTGGTGCGCTCGCCCACGTTCACATAGAGCGAGTCTTCGTCGAAGTTGAGCGGCTCCAGGCCCGACAGGCGGGTCTTGACCGGCACCTCCGGCACCACGCGCGGCGTGAGGCTCAGCACCTTGTCGGCGATGGCCTGGATGTGATCGGGGGTGGTGCCGCAGCAGCCGCCAGCCATGTTGACGAGGCTCGAGCGCGCAAACTCTTCGAGCAGCGCCGACGTGTCGGCGGGGGTCTCGTCGAAGCCGGTCTCGGCCATGGGGTTGGGCAGGCCGGCGTTGGGGTACACGCACAGATAGGTGTCACAGATCTTGGCGAGCTCGGCCACGTAGGGGCGCATAAGCGCCGCGCCCAGCGCGCAGTTCAGGCCGATCGTGACCGGACGCGCGTGGCGCACGGAATTCCAGAACGCCTCGACCGTCTGGCCCGACAGGATGCGGCCGGACGCGTCGGTGACGGTGCCGGAAATCATCACCGGCAGGCGCACGCCGCGTGCCTCGAAGACCTCTTCGACCGCGAAGATGGCCGCCTTGGCGTTGAGCGTGTCGAAGATGGTTTCGATGAGGACAACATCGATGCCGCCATCGAGCAGGCCATTGAGCTGCTCGACGTAAGCCACGCGCAGCTCTTCGAACGTGACATTGCGTGCGCCGGGGTCATTGACGTCAGGCGAAATGGACGCGGTCTTGGGCTGCGGGCCCAGCGCGCCGGCCACGAAGCGCGGCCGCTCGGGCGTGCTGTAGGCATCACAGGCCTCGCGCGCCAGCTTGGCCGAGGCCAGGTTCAATTCGTAGGCCAGCTCGGGAAGATCGTAGTCGCCCTGGGCGATCGAGGTCGCACCGAAGGTATTGGTCTCGATCACATCGGCGCCGGCCGCCAGATACTGGCGATGGATCTCGCTGATCACATCGGGGCGCACCAGCGACAGCAGTTCGTTGTCGCCCTTGAGATCCTTGTGATGCTCGGCGAAGCGTTCGCCGCGGAAATCGGACTCGGTCAGTTTGTAGCGCTGGATCATGGTGCCCATGGCACCGTCCAGGATCAGGATGCGCCGCTCCAGCAAACGGGCGAACTCGGCGCCGTGGGTAAAGGCCTCGGGCGGATAGGGCAGGCTGGGATAAGGCACGAAGAGATCCTGGTGTGTGGCGAAAAGGGGAAAAACCCCTTGAAATCAGCCCTTGATCGTAACAAAACCGGTCATTTCGCGCCCGGCGATGATACAGTTTCGGCCCCGAACGGGTGCTTTCGGCGCACTGAACGGGCAAGCGCACAACACTTGCCCGCCGCACGCGAAAGATAAACGGGAAACAGGAAGGCCCCCGCGCCGGCCGCGACTGTCATCACGATGATCGCGCCCCGCCACGCCCAGCCTGTGCTGCCCCCGCAACGGTCCCCACGCGTCTCACGCGTGGCAGCCCGATACCGGCCTGTTCGCTCGTCAGAACGCCTGTTCGTGCGCGCCTGCCGCGCCATCAGCGTTCTCCAATTGGTATGACCTGCGGGGTCGCGGGTCGCATCGAGGTCTAGTTGATGAAATCCCGCTCCATCCGGCGCTACGCCGGCGCCCTGCTGTGCACCGCCCCCGCGCTGGCCAGTGCCCAGCAGGCCGGCAACCCCGCTCCCGCCGAACTCGACACCGTCACGGTGACCGCCCAGCGCGTGCCCACCGATGGCCGCACGCTGCCCGTCTCCATTTCGGTGATCACGGCCGACGACATCGCCGCCAGCAGCGCGCGCACGATGCAGGACCTGCTCTCGACCCAGGCCGGCATCCACCTCGTCAACACGACCAGCTCGAACGACAACGCGATCGTCGATCTGCGCGGCTTCGGCATCACGGGTTTCAGCAACACGCTGATCCTGATCGACGGCGTCAAGCAGAACACCAACGACCTCTCCGCGCCGAATCTCGGCGTGATCCCGCTGGGCCAGGTCGAACGCGTGGAAATCGTGCGCGGTAGCGGTTCGGTCCAGTACGGCGGCGGCACGACCGGCGGCGTCATCAACATCATCACCCGCGGCCCGTTCAACAAAGAACCCGTCACCGCCAGCGCCACCGCCACGTTCGGCAGCTACGGCCTGCGCCAGTACGATGCCTCGGCCGCGCTCAACAATGAGAAGGTCGGCGTCGACGCTTTCGTGCAATCGATGCACACCGACGGCTATCGTGACCACAGCGGCGAACGCCGTGAAGGCGGCGGCGGCGGCATTACGTTCCGCCACGACAACGGCTCGATCCGTCTGTATGCCCGCACCACCACGCAACGCCTCGATCTGCCCGGCGCACGCGCGATCGATCCGTTCACCGGCCTGAACGAGTACGAACACGATCCGCGCGGCTCGAAGAACGACATCGATTTCGTCAAGAGCACGTCGACCGCCTTCGGCACGCAGATCGTGCAGGACATCGGCCCGGGCACGCTGTACGCCGACGCCTCCAGCCGCGAGAAGAAGCTCAACGGCCTGTCGTTCGACGGTTTCGGCGAGACGCTGCGCGACCAGAAGCTCGAAGAAAACAACCTGAGCCTGCGCTACCGCCTGCCCTTTGACGGTGGCCACAGCCTGATCGTGGGCGCCGACGCGCTGGAAGCCAAGACCACCTCGACCCAGGACGCCTACTACGCGTTCGAGCAGGCCAAGTGGCAATCGCGCCAGCATCAGTACGGCCTCTTCGCCGAAGGCCAGATCCGCGCCACCGACAGCACATACGTGACCGCGGGTGTGCGCCGCCAATACGCCTCCGACGATCTCGAAGCGCTGTCGGGCGACGCTGGCACGCCCTCGGACCGTGGCAACCACCTGACCGCCTGGCAACTCGGCGTGCGCCAGGACTTGAGCCGCGGCTTCGGCGTGTATGGCAAGGTCGGTCGCAGCTTCCGCCTCGCCAATGCCGACGAACTGCTGTCGGTGCAATTGCCGCTCTCGCCGCAGACCTCGACGGACAAGGAACTGGGCGTGACCTGGCGGTCCGAGCGCAGCAGCGCGCGCCTGTCGTGGTTCCGCTATGACCTGACCAACGAAATCCAGTACAACCCGCTGGCCGACGGCATGTGGGGCCCGGGCACCGGCGCCAACACCAACCTCGATCCGACCCGCCGCCAGGGTATCGAGCTCGAAGGCAGCCATGCTCTGTCGAGCAGCCTGACGCTCAACGCCAACGTGACCTGGATGGAAGCGAAGTTCCGTTCGGGCAATTACGCGGGGGTGGATCTGGCGGGCAAGGACGTGCCGCTCGCACCGAAGTGGCTCGCCAATGCCGGCGTGACCTGGCGTCCCACCGACGCGTTCCTCTGGAACGTCTCGGCACAATACGTGGGCAAGTCGCGCATGGATAACGACCAGGCCAACCAGTTCGGCAAAGAGCTCGACGCCTATGTGTTGTTCAACACCAAGCTGGCGTACAAGTTCACCCGCAACGTCGAAGCGGCCGTGGGCGTGAACAACATCTTCGATCGCCACTACGCCACCTATGGCATCCGGGGCGGCAACGCGGATTTCGCCATGCTGGGTTCGGAGGCGCGCTACAACCTCTATCCGGCACCGGGCCGCAACTTCTACGCCTCCCTGACCCTGCGTTACTAATGTCCCTGATCCGATATAGTCGGCGTTTCGACGCCGGCTGTATCGGCAGGACATGAACACCGCGATGAATGCCGCCCACGCGCCCCGGCGCGCCGCCCCCGTGCCGGACCGCAGCCGCTTCCGGCTCGGCCCAAGCATGTCGGCGGGTGCAGGCAAGACGGCCAATGCCGTCGCACTGGCCGCGGTGCTCCTCCTGGGTGCGGCCACCGCCCGGGGCCAGGCTGCCGCGGGCCAGCCCCCCATCCAGGTCCGCGACGACCTGGGACGCGAAGTCACGCTGGCCGCGCCCGCGCGCCGGGCCATCACCCTGACGCCCCACGCCACCGAACTGGCCTACGCCGCCGGCGCGGGTGGCTATCTGGCCGGCACGGTACGCGCCAGCGACTACCCCCCTGCCGCGCGCGCCCTGCCCAGCATCGGGGACGCCATGCAACCGGATCCGGAACGCGTGGTCAGCCTGCATCCCGATCTGATTCTGGGCTGGCAGCCGGCCACGGCGGCCGGCCTGACCGGGATCGCGAGCAAATTGGGCACGGCGATCTATTACTCCGACCCCCAGCGGCTCGACGACATTCCGAACTCGATAGAGCGCTACGGCCAGCTGTTCGGCACAACGGCCACGGCCGACCCCGCGGCCGCGCGCCTGCGCGCCAGGCTGGCCGGTCTGCGCGCGGCCTACGCCGGCAAGCCCAAGGTGCGTGTCTTCGTGCAGGCCGGGACCGACCCGCTCTACACCCTGAACGACAGCAGCATCGTGAGCGACGCACTCGCGCTATGCGGTGGCGTGAATGTATTCGGCCAGGCGCCTGTGGTGGCGCCGCAGGTCTCGCTCGAAAGCGTGCTGGCGGCCCGGCCCGACGCCGTGATCGCCGGGGTGATCTCGGCCGCCGACGCCGAGACGCTGCGCCGCCGCTGGCACGACACTCGCCTGCCGGCCGCGCTGGCCGGCCATGTGTACGCGCTGGACGCCGATGCGCTGTATCGCCCGGGTCCGCGCCTGGTGGAGCTCGCCGCCGCGCTGTGCGAGATGCTCGACCGGGCGCGCCCCTAGCGTGGAATCCGGTTGACAAACCCGTGTCCCGCGCCGGCGCTCCCGGGCCCGGTCGGGCGCGGTGCTTTATGATGGATACCTGCATCGCTTCATTCACGCGCGGGGCCGCCCCGCCGCATCTGCCTAGCATCGCCATGAGCACTCAAGATACCCTCACCATCGCCGGCCGCGAATACGCGTCGCGCCTGTTGGTCGGCACCGGCAAGTACAAGGATTTCGAACAGACGCGCGCCGCGCTCGACGCCTCCGGCTGCGATATCGTCACGGTGGCCATCCGCCGCACCAACATCGGCCAGAACCCCGGCGAGCCCAGCCTGCTCGACTACGTGCCGCCCTCGCGCTTCACGCTGCTGCCCAACACGGCCGGCTGCTACACCGCCGACGACGCCGTGCGCACGCTGTGCCTGGCGCGCGAACTCCTCGATGGCCACGACCTGGTCAAGCTCGAGGTGCTGGGCGATCCGCACACGCTGTTCCCCAACATGCCCGAGACCCTCAAGGCCGCCAAGACCTTGATCGACGACGGCTTCAAGGTGATGGTGTATTGCACCGATGATCCCATCCAGGCCCGCATGCTCGAAGACATGGGCGTGGTCGCCATCATGCCGCTCGCCTCGCTGATCGGCTCGGGCATGGGCATTCTCAACCCCTGGAACCTGCGCCTCATCATCGACCAGACCCAGGTCCCGGTGGTCGTCGACGCGGGCGTGGGCACCGCCTCGGACGCCGCCATCGCGATGGAGCTCGGCTGCGACGCCGTGCTGATGAACACCGCGATCGCCGGTGCCCAGGATCCCGTGCTGATGGCCAGCGCCATGAAGAAAGGCGTCGAGGCGGGCCGCGAGGCCTTCCGCGCCGGCCGCGTGCCGCGCAAGCTCTACAGCGGCGCGCCCAGCTCGCCCACCGAAGGCCTGATCGCCGCCAAGCAATGAACGCCCCGCGCCGCATTCCCAACGCCCTGAGCATCGCGGGCGTCGATCCTTCCGGCGGTGCCGGCGTCCTGGCCGACGTCAAGGCCATGAGCGCCCTCGGCGCCTATGGCTGCGCCGTGATCGCCGCGCTCACCGCGCAGAACACGCGCGGTGTGAGCGGCATCGCACCGGTCCCGCCCGCCTTCGTGGGCGAGCAGATCGACACCCTGTTCGCCGACGTGCGCATCGATGCCGTGAAGATCGGTATGGTGGGCCAGGAGCCCGTGATCCGCGTGGTGGCCGAGAAGCTCGCGCGCTGGACGCCGCCTCACGTCGTGCTCGACCCCGTGATGGTGGCCAAGAGCGGCGATCATCTGCTCGAGCGCAGCGCCGTGGGCGCCATGCGCGAATCGCTGCTGCCGCAAGCCACCCTGCTCACGCCCAACCTGCCCGAGGCCGGTGTGCTGCTCGAAGAGCGGCCCGTCGAGACCGTCAAGGAAATGCGGCGCGTGGCCGAACGGCTGCGCAACCGCATGGCCCACTCGGGCCATCGGTGGGTTCTGGTCAAGGGCGGGCATCTGCCCGGCTCCGAGACCATCGACCTGCTGCACGATGGCGACCGCATGATCGAACTGCCCGGCCATCGCATCGACACCGCCAATACGCACGGCACCGGCTGCACGCTGTCGGCGGCACTGGCCGCACTGTTGCCTCAGCTCGACGACGTGCCCGAGGCCGCGCGCCGCGCCAAGGCCTATCTCACCGAAGCCATCCGCCACGCGGAACGCCTGCAGGTGGGCGAGGGTCATGGCCCGGTCCACCACTTCCACGGTTGGTGGTGATTTTCCCGGCCTGCCCGCCCAGGCGCGCAGGCCGGTACACGCCCCGCGCGCGGCCCCGGCCGCCCGCGGCCCGGCTTCATGCCCATGAAGGGTAGTAGCCGCTACAATGGGACGCTAATCCCTTTGTCCGATTCCCTTTTGCCGTCATGAACGCTTCGACCCTGCCCGACGTAGAACAAGCCCGTTTCAACATGGTGGAACAGCAGATCCGCCCCTGGGACGTACTCGATACGCGCGTCCTGGACGCCCTGTTCACCGTGCGCCGCGAGCTGTTCGTGCCGCCGGCGCTGCGTTCGATCGCGTTCTCCGACCTCGAAATCCCGCTCGAGATCAACGCCGTCAATACCCGCCAGACCATGCTGACGCCCAAGCTTGAGGCGCGCCTGGCCCAGGAGCTGCAACTGCAGCCCACCGACTGCGTGCTCGAGATCGGTACCGGTTCCGGCTACCAGGCCGCGTTGCTGGCGCACCTGGCCCAGCAAGTCACCACCGTTGAAATCGATCCGCGCCTGGTGGCGTTCGCGCAGACCAATCTGCAGCTGAACAACGTCACCGACGTCAAGGTCGAGACCGGCGACGGCCGCAACGGCTGGGGCTCCACCGAGTACGACGCGATCCTGGTCACCGGCTCCGTGCCGACCGTGCCCGACGCGCTCAAGTATCAGCTGCGCGTGGGTGGCCGCCTGGTCGTGATCGTGGGCGATGCCCCCATCCAGACCGCCTGTCGCATCACCCGCACCACGGCGGCGAGCTTCGAAACCGTCCAGCTCTTCGAAACCGTGATCAAGCCGCTGCGCGGCGCGACCGTATCGCACTTCAAATTCTGACGCGATGCGCGCCCGGCACGTTGCAGCAGTTCTGATCGGGTTCTGCGCCGCAACGGCCGGCGTGACTGCCTGCGCGCAAGACCTGATGCAGGTCTGGCGCGAGGCGCTGGCCCGTGATCCGCTCTACGCGGCCGCCCGGGCGGAGTACCGCGCCAATTCCGAAAAGCTGCCTCAGGCGCGCGCGGAGTTGCTGCCCTACATCACCGGCGAAACGAGCGGCGCCTACAACGAAAGCCGCAGCACGCGTGGCCTGGCGTACGACCAGGGGCGCGGCCGCGCGACATGGGACCTGGTGCTCACACAGCCGCTGTTCGACTGGAACCGCTGGCAGCGTTTCGAGCAATCCAAGCTCGTGGTCGCCGATGCCGAAGTGCAATTGCAGCAGGCCTTCCAGGACCTGATCCTGCGCGTGGCGGCCGCCTATTTCGGCATCCTGGCCGCCCAGGAAACCCTCACCGCCACCGAAGCCGAAAAGGCCGCCGTGGCCGAACAGCTCGCCGCGGCCCAACGCGGCTTCGAGCTCGGCAACGCCACCATCATCGACACCTACGAGGCCCAGGCGCGACACGACCTGCTCACAGCGGAAGAGCTGCGTCTGCAGAACGAGGTGATGACGCTGCGCGACGAGCTGGCCAAGATCATGGGCAGCGCTCCCGGCGCCCTGGCCGAACTGCCCCATGGTGTGGCGCTGCCCGCGCCGCAACCCGCGCGGCTGGCCGACTGGTCGACCCAGGCCGAGGCAGCCGGGCTCGAGGTGTTGCGCGCACAACTATCCACTCGCATCGCGGCACGCAATACCGAGATCGCCAAGAGCGGTCACTATCCCACGCTCAACATGTACGCCAGCAGCGGCAGCGCCACCGATGGCTCGTTGCAGCGCTCGGGTTCGGGCCGCCCCATCGACAGCAGCGTCGGCGTGACCTTGTCGATCCCGCTTTACGCCGGCGGCGGTATCTCCTCTCAGGTAACAGAAAGAGTCCAGCTCGAACAAAAAGCGCGTCACGACTTCGAGACGGCACGGCGTCAGGCCGTGACCGCGTCGCGGCTGTATTTCAACGGTGTGATGACGGGTCTGGCACGCGTGCGCGCGCTGGAGGCCGGCGAGCGCTCCAGCCGCGCCTCGCTCGACGCCAACCAGACGGGCTATGAACTGGGCGTACGGATCAACCTGGACGTGCTCAACGCCCAGCAGCAGCTTTATGCCACGCAACGCGACCTCGCGGTGGTGCGCTACAACACGCTGCTCGATGGGCTGCGCCTGAAGGCCGTGAGCGGCATTCTGGCCGAATCCGACCTGGACGCCGTGAACCGGCTGCTGCGCCTGCCGCGCTGAGACGCACCAGGTCTTTGCCCTGGGGCAGGCAGGGTGCAGGCCTCATGCAGGCCTCAGGCAGACCCTGTGTGGGTCCTGTCTGACTTCTGAGCGCCGGGGGGCCTCAGCCCGCCTGAATCTTGCGCACCAGCGTGGTCGTCGAACGCTGGAACTCGAACGGAATCGCCACCGCCCGGCCGCCCCAGGTCTTCACCAAGGCCGTTTCGGGCAGGGCTTCCATGTCGTAATCGCCGCCCTTGACGATGATGTCGGGGCGCAGCTCGCCGATCAGCTCGGTGGGCGTGTCTTCGGCGAACGTGGTGACGGCATCCACGCAGGCGAGCGCCGCCAGCAAGGCCGCGCGATCACCCTCGGCGTTGAGCGGACGCTCCGCCCCTTTGCCCAGCCGGCGCACCGACGCATCGGTATTGACGGCCACCACCAGCGTGGCGCCCAGCTGCGCGGCCGCATCGAGGTACGTGACGTGGCCACGATGCAGGATGTCGAACACCCCATTGGTGAACACCAGCGGGCGCGGCAGGCGGCCCGCGGCCACGGCGGCCACGAGGTCTTCGCGGCTGAGGATCTTGGATTCGAAACGGGCGGTCGTCATGGCGCGATTGTACGCGCCCTGCCCGCCGCGGATGCGGTCCGCGGCGGGGCTCAGCCCGCGGACCGCAGCCCGGTCAACGCACTCAGACGCCGACCAGCACCGAGCCGCCAGGCGTTGCCGGGCGCAGACGCGCGGCGACTTCCTTGCGGTAGCGGTTCAGGTCCTTGACCGAGGCAAAGTTGCTGTCGAGCAGCTTGGACAGGATGTGCAGGATACGCGTGGCGACCTTCTGCTCCCAGATGCCGTCGAAACGGATCTGCGTGTCCAGCCAGTGCTCCAGCCAGCCCGGCTCGGGCAGACGCGACTGCACGGTGTCATTGGGGAACAGGTCTTTGTTGACGTGCAGATTGGTGGGGTGCATCGCCTGGGCGCTGCGGCTGGCCGAAGCCATCAGCACGCCGATCTTGGCGAATGCATGGCGGGCGTCGCCGCTCACCGTTTCGCCCCGGTCGTGCAACGCGCGGCGCATGTACTGCAGATACGCACCGGCATGCCGGGCCTCGTCCTGTGCCACGGTCTTGTAGATCGCCTTGATGACAGGCTCCGTATGCCAGTCGGCCGCGCAACGGTACCAGTGGTTCAGACGGACCTCGCCGCAAAAGTGCAGCATCAGGGTCTCGAGCTCGGGCGCCGGATCGAACTCGAAGCGCACCTTGTGCAGCTCTTCTTCGGTCGGCATCAGGTCGGGACGGAACCGGCGCAGGTACTCCATCAACACCAGCGAATGCTTCTGCTCTTCGAAGAACCACACTGACATGAACGCGCAGAAGTCGCTGTCGGCCCGATTGTCGCGCAAGAACATCTCGGTCGCTGGCAACGCCGCCCACTCGGTAATGGCGTTCATCTTGATGGTCTGGGCCTGCTCCTCCGTCAGCTTGCTGCGGTCGAAGTCGTCCCAGGGAATGTCGGTCGCCATATTCCAGCGCACGGCTTCCATGGTCTTGAAGAGTTCAGGATAAAGCATGATTTAGCCCTAGAAATTTCCCGCTTGAGGGGCTTGTGGGTCAAAAATGGGTGCTGCGGACGCCATGCCTTGTGGGCATGACGCCGGTACACCTCATAGGAGTGAGTTATCGCCGGTGCAGGCGAAGCTGTGATGACAATTCGGTGACGATCCCATGACAACCGGCGCTCATCGCGTCAGTGCCCAGAACGCCACCACGATGCCCAGCGCCACCACCGCCGTGAGCGCGATCAGGACACGGTTGCTGTGTTCCTGGGCGCGCCGCAGTTTGGTCAGTTCGTCGAGCAGTTGCGGAGCAACAACAGGACGGTTGAGGTAATCATGAACCAGGCGCGGCATCGCGGGCAGCATCTGTGCCCATTGCACCGCTTCCTTGGACAACGCCTTCTTCAGACCATCGAAGCCCATGCGTTGGCGCATCCAGCGCTCGAGATAGGGCTTGGCGGTCTTCCAGAGGTCGAGGTTGGGATCGAGTTGCCGTCCCAGGCCTTCGACGTTGAGCAAGGTTTTTTGCAGCAGCACGAGCTGCGGCTGAATCTCGACATTGAAGCGGCGCGAGGTCTGGAACAGACGCAGCAGCACTTGTCCCAGCGAAATCTCGGACAGCGGCCGATCGAAATACGGCTCGCATACCGCACGCACCGCGCCCTCGAGCTCTTCTTCGCGCGTGTCGGGCGGCACCCAGCCCGACTCGATGTGCAGCTGCGCCACGCGGCGGTAGTCGCGATGGAAGAAGGCGAGAAAGTTCTGCGCCAGGTAATTTTTGTCGAACTCCGACAGCGAGCCCACGATACCGAAGTCGAGCGCGATATAGCGCCCCAGCGTCTCGGGCTTGTCGGACACATAGATGTTGCCCGGGTGCATGTCGGCATGGAAGAAACCGTCGGTGAACACCTGGGTGAAGAAGATCTCGACGCCGCTGCGGGCGAGCGTGGCGATGTCGATGCCGGCGGCACGCAGGCGATCGACCTGCCCCACCGGAATGCCGTACATGCGCTCCATCGTGAAGACGGTGCTGGCCGTAAATTCCCAGATCACCTCCGGCACGATCAGCATTTCACCTCGGCCCGACTCGGGGCCGAAGTTGCGTCGCAGCTGGCTGCAATTCGAGGCCTCGCGGACCAGATCGAGCTCGTCGTGCAGATACTTGTCGAACTCGGCGACCACCTCGCGCGGCTTGAGCCGGCGGCCGTCGTCACCGAGGCGCTCGATCACGCGCGCCACGATTTTCAGTAGCGACATGTCCTGTTCGATCACGGCCAGCATGCCGGGCCGCAGCACCTTGACGGCGACTTCGCGGCCGTCGTGCAGCACCGCGAAGTGCACCTGCGCGATCGAGGCCGAGGCCACGGGATCGACATCGAACTGGGCGAACAATTGCGCCGGCGGCGCACCCAGCGCCGCCTCGATCATGGCCGCCGCCTGCGCCGAGGGGAACGGCGGCACGCGATCCTGCAACAGGGCGAGTTCGTTGGCGATATCCGCGGGGATCAGGTCGCGCCGGGTCGAGAGCACCTGGCCGAACTTCACGAAGATCGGACCCAACGATTCGAGCGCGCGGCGCAGGCGCACGCCGCGCGGCGTGCGCGGCCGCGTACCGAAGCGCATCACGCGCAAGAGCAGCGTGGCCACCGGATGATTGAGGCTCGAGAGCACGAGCTCGTCGAGGCCGTAGCGCAGCGATACGATGATGATGCGCATCAGACGCAGCAGAGTCATCATCGTGCGCTCCTCACCGCGGCCTGTCGGCCCAGGCGCGCGTCGAGCGCGCTCAGACGGCGGGCCAAGGCGTCGGTGTCGGTACCGAGCTGGTCGAGGTCGAGGCGCCATTGCGCCAGCGCCGGCCGGCCAGTCAGCACCGGGCGCTCTTCGGCCAGGTATTCGGAGATGTTCTGCGCCAGCCGCAAGGCGGCGGTACGCACGAAATCATTCAGACGGCGAGCGCCGCCCAGCAGGCGGGCCGCGGGCACATCGCCGATGCGCTGCGCGAGCTCGTCTTCGACGTCCCAGCGCAGATCGCGCGCCAGGTCGGCCACCACCTGCGCGAGCGCGGCGTCACCGGAAATATGGGTGAGCTCGGCGGCATCGGGCCGCGCGCCGCCCGGACGCATGCCGGGCAGAAGGCTGGCCAGGTTGAACCGCTCGGGCACACCCGACAGCGTGACGTCGGCCACGACCGCGGGATCGGCCACATCGACCAGCCCATCGCTCGTGATGGTGAGCGACAGCGAGAAATTGCCCAGTGCGAAACGCACGGTCTTGCCGGCGTGACGCACCAGACGCGCGCTCGCCCACGGCTCGCGCGCAAGCAGCGCGTTGAGCAGGCGCACGACGAATCGCGATGGCGGAGGCAGGACGGAAAAGGGCGCAGGCAAAGGCAGCATCGGGAATCATGCGGCCGCGCAAGCGGCCAGGGAGGTCCGGTATGAACTTAGGCAGTTTACCGGTTTAATACGCCGCGCTATCCGCGGCCCCTCCCTAACGAGCGAACCGGCCCAGGGCATGCGCCACAAGACCGGTTCAGGGGTAAAGCATCGAGGTGAACGGGGCGCCCGCCGAAGCCGGCGCCCGCTTGCGCGATCAGCTCGCGTATTCCACCGGGATCTGCTGGATGCCAGCCAAGAGCCAGCCACCGTTGGCGGGCTTGAACAGGTTCCAGACCTCTTCGAAGCGGAAGGCTTCGGCGCCGGCCTCTTCACGCAGCATGCCCGAGAAGCGCACGCTGGCCAGGTGGCCGTCGGAGACGGTCTCGATGCCCAGCAGCTCGGCATTGAGCAGCACGACTTCGGTCTTGTTGGCGTCACCGGCACGGGCTTCGAGCTGCGGCTTGAGTTCGATGATCAGGTCATCGGTCAGCAGGTCGCGCAGGCTTTCGACGTTGCCGCTGTCCCAGATGCCCTGGATGCGAACGAACTGTTCCTTGGCCTGTTGCAGGAAGCGCGGCGTGTCGAAGTCACCCGGGATGAACCAGTTGCCATCTTCACCGGCCTTGGGCAGCGCGGCAGTAGCCGGAGCGGCGGCAGCGGCAGCCGCCGGCGCGGCGGCGGGCTGGGCGGGTTGGGCCGGCTGCGAAGGCTTGAGGGCCTCACGCCACATCGGCTGGTTGCCCTGGCCGTTGTTGTTGCCATTGGCGTTGTTGTTGCCGTAGGCGCCTTGCATGGCCGGACGCTGGCCACCGCCACGCAGACGGCGAACCAGGAAGATGACGGCGAACACGACGAGTGCGATCAGCAGCGCGCTGCTCAGGAACTCGAGGAAGGCGCCCGACAGGCCCATGTGCGACAGCAGCGCGGCAATACCCAGGCCAGCGGCGATGCCGGCGATGGGACCAAGCCAGCGCGACGCGCCGCTGCGCGCGGCGGCGCCGGCGGCAGCGGTGCCCGCGGCGGCGGTACCGGCGGTCGCGGCGGTGGTGCCGCCCGCGGTGGTGCCCGCGCCCGGCGTGGCCGGCGGCGTGGTGGCCTGGCGTTGCGTGGTGACGTTGCTCGATTGACGGCCGGCGTTGCTGCCACCGCCAGCACGGCGGGCTTCAGCGTCGAAGGAAGCCGTGATCAGCACGGCGCCCGACACGGCGATCAGCGCCGCGGCGAGAGTTCGGGACAGACCCCGGGAAAAACCGATTCGGGACATCGCAATATGCTCCTCGTATACAAGCATGAGCGCTCCCCCGCAGGAGCGCAGCGCGCCCGGCCCTTGGCCGGGACACACATTAGTGATTCTGTGGTGGAAGGGTCAGGGACTGCGCACGCCGGGCGGGGTGCCCTGCCGGCATGAAGGTAATCTGACCTTTTCTTACAGAAATCTGAATGGTCTAAGCATAACGGACAAGACAGTCCGCCACAAGTTCCCCAACGGGGCGCGCTCAGCCCAGACGGACCCCTTCGTGGAGGGCGGCGACGCCCGCCGTCAGGTTGAAATACTGGACGCGGTCCAGACCCGCGGTACGCATCATGTCGGCCAGGGTGTCCTGGTCGGGGTGCATGCGGATCGACTCGGCCAGATAGCGGTAGCTGGCCTCGTCGTTGGCGACCTTCTTGCCCAGCCAGGGCAGGATATTGAAGGAATACCAATCGTAGGCCGGCGCCAGCGGCTTGGCCACGCGCGAGAACTCCAGCACCAGCAGCTTGCCGCCGGGCTTGAGCACCCGCGCCATTTCGGCCAGGGCGCGGTCTTTGTGGGTCATGTTGCGCAGGCCGAAGGCCACGCTCACGCGATCGAAATAGGCATCCGGGAACGGCAGCTTCTCGGCGTCACAGACGGCCGTGGGCAGGATCATGCCGCCATCCGTGAGGCGGTCGCGACCCACTCGCAGCATGGAGTCGTTAATGTCGGTCAGCCAGACTTCGCCGGTGGGGCCGGCACGCTTGGCGAACGCACGCGCGAGATCGCCCGTGCCCCCCGCGATATCCAGCACCTTCATGCCGGGGCGGATGGCCGCGCGGCTGATCGTAAAGGCCTTCCAGATACGGTGCAGGCCGCCCGACATCAGGTCATTCATGACATCGTATTTGGCCGCGACCGAATGGAACACTTCGGCGACCTTGCGCGCCTTGTCGGCCTCCGGCACCGATTGGAAGCCGAAGTGGGTGGACTGGCCGGCGTCGCCGGAGTCGGAGGAAGAATTGGGGTTTTGCATAGTCGGATCTCGGGTATCACCCAATGGTAGCCGATCGGCGCGCGAATCCTTACGCGAACATGGCGGGCGCGCTGCCCGCAGGCTCCGTCACATACCTGAAATATTGCGGCCATACTATCGCAATGTTCGCGCAGCGCCTGCGCCCGACTGATGTGTAACACCATGTCCAGCACCATACTTGTCGTCGAAGACGAACCCGCCATCCAGGAACTTATCGCCGTCAATCTTTCGTTTGCCGGTCACAAGGTTCTCCGGGCCTTTGACGCAGAGCAGGCCCAGACGCTCATCCGCGCCGAACTGCCCGACCTGATCCTGCTCGACTGGATGCTGCCCGGCATGTCGGGCCTGTCGCTGGCCCGCAAGCTGCGCGACGAAGAGCGTACCCGCAGCGTGCCGGTCATCATGTTGACCGCCAAGGGCGCGGAACAGGACAAGGTCGACGGTCTCGAAGCCGGCGCCGACGACTACATCACCAAGCCGTTCTCCCCCAAGGAGCTGATGGCCCGCATCAAGGCCGTGCTGCGCCGCCGCGCGCCGCAGCTCACCGACGACATCATCGATGTGGCGGGGCTGCGCCTGGACCCGGTCACGCACCGCCTGGCGGGCAACAGCCAATCGCTGCAGATCGGCCCCACCGAATTCCGCCTGCTGCACTTCTTCATGACGCACCCCGAGCGCGTGTTCTCGCGTTCGCAACTGCTCGATCAAGTCTGGGGCGATCACGTGTTCGTCGAAGAGCGCACGGTCGACGTACATATCCGCCGCTTGCGCAAGGCGCTGGAGCCCAGCGGCCACGATGCGCACGTCGAGACGGTCCGCGGCAGCGGCTACCGGTTTACGGCACAGGTCCCGGCGCGGTAAAAATCCGCTCACGATGATCTGGCTTCGCACTCTCATATTGGCCGCATTCTGGGCGGTCGTGGCCTTGTTCGCGAATTGGGCCATCGGCTCGCCCGCGGGCTGGGTGGTGTTCTCGGCAGCCCTGCTGGTGATGCTGGTCTGGCGCAGCTGGCGCCTGCAACTGGTCTCGCACTGGGCGCACAATCCCGATACGGCGCCGCCCGCGTCGGTGGGCCCCTGGGACGACATCCTCGCGCCCCTCTACCGTTACACGCGTCGCCGTTCGCGCGAGATCCAGGAAATGCGCGACACCATGCAGAGCATGCTGGCCGCCGCGCAAGCCCTGCCCGACGGCGTGGTCACCCTCAATGAAGACTTCCAGATCGACTGGGCCAACCGGATGGCGCGACGCCACCTCGGGCTGCGGCTGCCGGCCGATCGGGGGCACAACCTGTTCAATCTGCTGCGCGCCCCCGAGTTCGTGGCCTATGCCCACCGCGGCGACTGGCCCGAACCCTTGTTGGTGCGGCTCACGCTCAACGGTCAGGAGCGCGTCATGATGATGCAGCTGGCCGCCTACGCCAGCAATCAGCGCCTGCTGATCTCGCGTGACGTGACCCAGATCGAACGGCTCGAGACCACTCGGCGTGATTTCGTGGCCAATGTCTCGCACGAATTGCGCACCCCGCTGACCGTGCTGGCCGGCTTTCTCGAGACGCTGCGCGACATGCCGTCCGAGGCCATCGGCCCCGAGCAGCGCGAGCAGTATCTCGGCATGATGCTCGAGCAGGCGCAGCGCATGCAGGCGATCGTCGAAGACCTGCTGACGCTGTCCACGCTCGAATCCTCGCCCGGGTCCGACCCGGTCGCGGTGAACACCGCGTCGCTGCTGCAGACCGCGCGCCAACAGGTCGAGGCACTCTCTGGCGGGCGTCATGTGTTCCAGTGGCACATCGATGACACGCTGGACGTGCTGGGCAACGCGTCGGAGCTGGCCTCGGCCTTCTCCAACCTGCTCACCAACGCCGTGCGCTACACGCCCGACGGCGGCACCATCACGGTCAATTGGGCCGGCACCGCCGACGGCGGCGCCTGCTACAGCGTGCAGGACACGGGCATCGGCATCCCGGCGCGCCACATCCCGCGCCTGACCGAGCGCTTCTACCGTGTCGACCGCGGTCGCTCACGCGCCGTGGGCGGCACGGGCCTGGGCCTGGCCATCACCAAGCACATCGCCATGCGGCACGATGCCGAATTGCTGATCGAGAGCGAACCCGGCAAGGGCAGCCTCTTCTCGCTGCAGTTCCCGGCCGAACGCATCGCGGGCGCCGAGCTGGCCGACTGATCTCCGTGGTTGGGAAACCACCGCGCCGCCCCGGCGGCATAATGCGGTAGGTTTCCCGCTCTCACAGGACGACATCGATGCCTCTCACGTTCTCCGCCCATGGCGTACAGCGCCGCCGACTGCTCGGCGCCGCGGCCGCCCTCGCGCTCACGCCGCTGGCCCTGCGCGCGCAAACCGCCCCCAAGCATGTGGACATCTGGAAAACGCCGACCTGCGGCTGCTGCGGCGACTGGGTCACGCACCTGGAGCAGGCCGGCTACCACGTGAAGGTGCACGAGGTGAACGACACGGCGCCGGTGCGCGCGCGCGTCGGCATCGCCCCGCGCTACAGCTCCTGCCACACCGGCCTGGTGGACGGCTATGGCCTGGAGGGCCACGTGCCGGCACAAGACATTGCCGCCCTGCTGGCGCAGCGCCCTGCCGCTTCCGGGCTCGCCGTGCCGGGGATGCCGGTGGGCTCGCCCGGAATGGACGGCGAGGTGTATGGCGGCCGACGCGACGACTACGACGTGCTCCTGGTGCAACGCGATGGCAGCGCCCGCGTATGGCGTGCCGTACGGGCCTGATCGCAAGCCTGCATCCTGGATGACAGGGCCCTGGGGGCCTTAACGCCGTCCGGCGCGGGCCAGTCGGGCAGCGCGCCGCTGCCCGCAGCGAATCGAGAACCATTCTCCACAAGGGCCAAATGGGCATAGCCCCCGGATGGCCGACTCTGGGTCACAATGAAAGGCCGAGGCAGGTTTTCACGAACCTGCCATTCGGTTTTTCCCCAACCCGGGGTTCGCCCCGCCGACACGAGTAACTCCATGGCCCGTATCGTCCTGTTCGAGAACATCCATCCCAGCGCCCGCGCCGTCTTCGAGGCCGCCGGCTACACCGACATCGCCACCTACGGCGCCGCCCTGCCTCCGTCAGAGCTGCGCGCCGCCCTCGCCGGTGCCGAAGTGGTGGGGATCCGTTCTCGCACGCACCTGGATGCCGAGCTGTTTGCCGCCAACCCCGACATGCGCGTGGTGGGCTGCTTCTGCATCGGCACCAACCAGGTCGACGTCGACAGCGCCATGAAGCGCGGCGTGCCCGTGTTCAACGCTCCCTTCTCCAACACCCGCTCGGTGGCCGAGCTGGTGCTGGGCGAGGCGATCCTGCTGCTGCGCCGCATTCCCGAAAAGAACGCCCGCGTTCATGACGGCTACTGGGACAAGACGGCCGCCGGCGCCTTCGAGGCGCGCGGCAAGACCCTGGGCATCGTGGGCTACGGCAACATCGGCTCGCAGATCAGCACGCTGGCCGAGGCCATCGGCATGCGCGTGGTCTATCACGATGTCGAGGCCAAGCTGCCGCTGGGCAATGCCCGCGCGGCCGCCTCGCTGGCCGAGCTGCTGGAGCAATCCGACGTGGTCACGTTGCACGTGCCGGGCGGCAAGAGCACCGAGAACATCATCAACGCCGAGACGCTCACGCTCATGAAGCGTGGCGCGATCCTGATCAACGCGTCGCGCGGCACGGTGGTCGACATCGAGGCGCTGCATGGCGCGCTCACCAGCGGCCACCTGGCTGGCGCCGCGCTCGACGTGTTCCCCACCGAACCCAAGGGCGCGGGCGAACCGCTCGCGAGCCCGCTCATCGGCCTGCCCAACGTGATCCTCACGCCGCACATCGGCGGCAGCACGCAGGAATCCCAGGAAAACATCGGCCGGGAAGTGGCCGAGAAGCTGGTGCGCTATATCCAGGCCGGCACCACCAAAACGGCGGTCAACTTCCCCGAGCTGCCCTATCTCGAGCCGGCCGGCTCCACCCGCATCCTGCACGTGCACCGCAACGCGCCGGGCGCGCTGGGTACGCTCGACAACCTGCTTGCCGAGCAAGGGCTCAACATCCTGAGCCAGACGCTGCAGACGCGCGGTCAGATCGGCTACGTGATCACCGACGTCGATGGCCAGGTGAGCGACACGGTGCTGAGCGCGCTGCGCAGCCACCCCATCACGGTCCGCTGCGACCGCATCTGAGGACAACGGCCGGGGCGGCGTCTGTCGCCCTGGCCGTCATCCCGGTGCCGTGCGGGCTCACGCTCGCGCGGCCTCCTCCAGGCACGCCACCATCTTCGCCGCCAATGGCGAGCGCTCGACGGGCAGCCGCCCGATCACCCCGATCTCGCGTTCCAGCGTCGCCTCACCCAGCGGCAGCAGGCGCATGCCGCGCAGATCCAGATGCCGGGCCTTGGGCAGCAGCGCCACGCCCAGACCGGCGCGCACCAGGTTGGCGATCGCGTCGATCTCGTCGAGCTCGACGGCGTCGCGCACGACCAGGCGCTGGCGCTTGAGAAACAGATCCACCACCCGGCCGCCGAAGGACGAGCGGTCGTAGCGGATAAAGGGCTGCTGCGTGATCAGCTCGCGCCAGGGCGCGTCGGCACAGGCGTCGGGCACGGCCAGCAAGACCTGCTCGCGCACCAGGCTGCGCCAGCCCAGCTCGGGCGGCAGGGAAAACGGCGGACGGATCAGCACGGCCAGGTCCACCTCGCCCGAATCCACCTGGCCGAGCAGGTTGAGCGAGACCCCGGGCACGAGCCGCACCTTTACTTCCGGGTAGGCGGCGCGAAACGTCGCCAGGGCGCGCACCAGCAGGTCCTGCTGCACGGAGGCGATCGCGCCGATACGCAACAGGCCGCTCACCCGCGCCGCCCCCACATCGCTGGCCATGCGCTCGGCCAGGGCCAACATCTCTTCGGCCTGAGGAACCATCTCGCGACCGTGGGCATTGAGCACGGCCGACTTGCCGGTACGTTCGAACAACGTCACGCCCAATTGGTCTTCGAGCCGACGCATTTGCGCGCTCACGGCCGACTGTGTCAGCCCCAGTTGCCGCCCGGCGCCGGTGAAGGTGCCGTCGCGCGCGACGGCCAGAAAGGTGCGGAGTTCGCGGATCATGTCGCCCGAGTCAAAATATTTTCGATGCTCAGGCCAGAAATTAATCGTTTTTCTATCAAAAAACCAATCAGTAAACTAAGCAACATCGCAGCGACGTGCTGCTTAATCCGTTTTTGGAGCCGCCATGACCGCCCAAACCGCCATCCCCCCGTTCCACCTTGCCTTCCCGGTCCGCGACCTCGCCGAGGCGCGTCAGTTCTACGGCGACCTGCTGGGCTGTAGCGAAGGGCGCAGCTCGCCCGAATGGATCGACTTCAATTTCTACGGCCACCAGATCGTGGCTCACCTGGCTCCGTCCGAGTGCGGCGCCAACGCGACCAATGCCGTAGACTCGCACAATGTGCCCGTGCGCCACTTCGGCGTGGTGCTGTCGATGGAACAATGGGAAACCATGGCCAAGAAGCTTACCGATGCCGGCACCGAGTTCGTCATCGAGCCCTACGTCCGTTTCAAGGGCGAAGTCGGCGAACAGGCCACGATGTTCTTCCTGGATCAATCCGGCAACGCGCTGGAATTCAAGGCCTTCAAGAACATAGAATCGCTGTTTGCCAAATAACGCTTCATTGCCACGCAGGTTTCGCCGTTGCCAGAGTCTTCACACACCTCCTCCCCAACCGAAACCGCGTGGCGGATCCTTCCGCAGGGTGATCGCTGCCTGGTGATCGAGCTGGGCGATACGATCAGCGAGGCCGTCGGCCAGCAATGCCTGGGTCTTGCTCAGGCATTGCGCGACGCCGCCTGGCCCGGCGTCACCGACGTCGTGCCGTCCTTCACCAAAGTCGCCGTGCATTACCGGCCGCTGGCCGACGGCAGCGGGCCCACCTTCGATTCGCTGCGCACGCGCATCGAGGCACGGATGCAAGAAGGCATCGTGGTGGCCGAACAGGCCCGCCGCGAAGTGAACATTCCCGTCTGTTATGGCGGCGAGCATGGCCCCGACCTCGACGACGTGGCGCGTGCCGCCGGCCTCTCGCCGCAGGCCGTGATCGACCTGCATACCCAGCCCGGCGCCATGGTCTACATGCTGGGCTTTGCCCCGGGTCACGCTTATATCGGCGTGCACGACGAGCGCCTGAGCATCGGCCGGCGCGACACGCCGCGCGCGGTCGTGCCGATCGGGTCGGTCGCCATCGCGAATCGCCAATCCGTCATTTATCCCAATCGCCTGCCGGGTGGCTGGAACATCATCGGCGCCACGCCGCTCACGATGTTCGATCCGGCGCGCGAGCCCGCCGCCCTGCTCCAGCCGGGCGACCGCATCCGCTTCGTGCCCATCGACCAGGCCGAGTTCGATCGCCTGCGCGGCCAGGACACGCCATGAGCATCACCGTTCAAAAGCCCGGCCTGCTGTCGACTTTCCAGGACGAAGGCCGCGCGGGCTATCAGCATCAAGGCATTCCAGCCGCCGGCGCGATGGACGCGCGGGCGCACCATCTTGCGAATACGCTGGCCGGCAACGAGACCGACGAGGCCACGCTCGAGATCACGCTGATGGGTCCGACGCTGCGCTTCGATGCCCCTGCCTGTATCGCCTTGGCGGGCGCGGACTTGAGCGCCACGCTCGATGGCGAACCTCTGCCGCTCTCGCGCCCGATGGTGGTACGTGCGGGCGCCACGCTCGCCTTCGGCGCGCCGCAGACCGGCGCGCGCGCCTATCTCGCGGTGCACGGCGGCTTCGCGCTCGCGCCCGTGATGGGCAGCTACAGCACCTATCTGCGCAGCGGCTTTGGCGGCTTCGACGGCCGCGCGCTGCGGCGCGGCGACCAGATCGCCTTCAAGCGCACGCTCGCCGCCGACACCTCACGCATCGATGCGCTTGCACGCGAGCTGTGGGATCTGCGCATCTACCTGCCGGCCACCCTGCGCGCGCTGCAACGGCCCACGGTGCGGTTCCTGCCCGGGCTGCACTGGGACGAGTTCGACTCGGCCTCGCGCCACGCCTTCAGCAGCGGGAGCTATCGCATCAGCACGCAGTCCGACCGCATGGGCTATCGCCTCGAGGGGCCTGCCCTGGCGATGACGACACCGCGCCAGATTCTTTCCGAGGCCACCAGTTTCGGCACCGTGCAGGTGCCGGCCGGCGGGCAACCCATCGTGCTCATGGCCGATCGCCAGACGACCGGCGGCTATCCCAAGCTCGCGCAGATCGCGGCGGTGGATCTGCCGATACTGGCTCAATACGTTCCCGGTCAGTCGGTGCAGTTCAGTCCCATCGAGCTCGCCGAAGCCCAATCACTCGACGCCGCGCGTGCGCAGGCATTTCACACGTTGGCCGAATCGCTCGCGCCGTTGCGCGCGCAACTGGCCCATCACATACCGCACACCGGGGAGTCCGCATGAGCATCACCCTCGACCTCAATTGCGACATGGGCGAAAGCTACGGCGCCTGGACCATGGGTAACGATGCGGCGATCCTGCCCTTCGTGTCCTCGGCCAACATCGCCTGTGGCTATCACGGTGGCGACCCCGCCACGATGCGCCGCACGGTGGCGGCCGCCCTCGAACAGGGCGTGGCTCTCGGCGCGCATCCGTCGCTGCCTGACCTGGTCGGCTTCGGCCGCCGCCCGATGCAGATCTCGCCGCAAGAGGCCTACGACATGGTGGTGGTGCAGGTCGGCGCACTGGCCGGCGTGGCCGCCTCGCAGGGAGCCCGCCTGCATCACGTGAAGGCCCACGGTGCGCTCTACAACATGGCCGCCAAGGATGGCGCGCTGGCCCGCGCGATCTGCACGGCCGTGCGCGATGTGGATGCGGAGCTGGTGCTGTATGGCCTGGCGGGCAGCCAGTGGGTCGAAGCGGCCCGCGGCGCGGGCCTGCAGTTGGCCCAGGAAGTCTTCGCCGACCGGTCCTACCAGGACGACGGCTCGCTCACGCCGCGCACCCAGGCGGGCGCCATGATCACCGAGGTGGACCAGGCCGTGGCCCAGGTGCTGCACATGGTGCAACAGCGCTCGGTCACCTCGATCAACGGCAAGCGTGTGCCACTTGAGCCCGACACCCTGTGCCTGCACGGCGACCAGCCCGACGCACTTCCTTTTGCGAAGGCGATCCGCGCGGCGCTCGAACAGGCGGGCATCACCGTGCGCGCTCCCGGCAAACGCCGCTGAGCGCCAGTAGACCCGAATGAAAAACGGCCGCGAAAGCGGCCGTTCTTCATTGCACCGGAGCAAGCGCGCGTGCGCTGCTCAATACGCGCGCAGGCGCTCTTCGCCTTCGTCGTCGGCCACATCCACCACAACCTGGGCATAGGCCTGCAGCACCTGCCCCAGCATGTCCTGCACATGATCGCGCGCGACCTGCGCGGCGCGGTGCAGCTCGCCCTGGCCCAGCGCCTCGGCGATGCCCGCGTGATAGGCGTCGTAGGCGATATCGGCCAGTTGATGGCGCAGCAGGTTGAAACGCAGCGGCTCCACCTGCTCGGTCAGACGGTCGAGCGTATCGGCCAGCGGCACGTTATCGGTGTAGCGCGCGCAAGCGAGATAGAAGGCGCGCAGCGCGTTGATATAGCCGATCACGTCGCGCGCGGCGTGCGTGCGCGCCAGCGTGGCATCGTGATCTTTGAGCGCGCGCAGCAGGCGCACCAGATCGGGTTGGCCGGCGAGCTGCGCGATGCTGTAGGCGGCGAGCTCGGCACGCAACAGGAAGATGTCGCGGATCTCGTCTTCGGTGTAGCGGCGGATGCGAAAGCCCTTGCGCTGCAGATGCACCACCAGCCCGCTCAGCTCGAGCAGACGTAGCGCCTCGCGAATCGGGCTGCGGCTCGTGCCGAAACGCTGCTCCAGCTCCTGTTCGCGCAGGGGCTGACCAGGCCGAAACGTACCGTCGACTATCAGCTCACGAATCTGTTCCTTGAGAAAGTACGGAATCGTGGCCGGCGCTTTCACGTCCAAAGTAAATCCCTTTGCAGACCGCGGCGGATCTTCTAAATATTAGGAAGATACTAGATAAACATTGAAACACAAAGGGACAGAGCTGACTTAAAGTGAAACAGTCAGAATTCTTTATGCCCTCAGAGAGCAGCCCCAATTGCAACAGTAAAGATTCGCGGCTAGTTACCAACACCGAGTCCGCAAAATGCGCGATCAGCGCTGGCGCGGGCCGATCGCGTCCCCGGAGAAGTGCAACAAGAATCGCAAACGGGCACCGCTTCGCATGCCGACCGAGTGCAATCGTCGCGGGTTTCGGAAGCCGCACGGCGGCGTGGCGCGGGGCCGGCAGGGACGGTTCACGGCAAAGCAAAAGGACGGCCGCAGCCGTCCTTTTGCTTCGTAGCGCAACGCGCCGTCAGACCAATACGCGCTCGATGCCGCCCGCATTGGCGCGGCGCACGTAGTCTTCCATCCAGCCATCGCCCAGGATGTGCTTGGCCATCTCGACCACGATGTAGTCGGCGTCCATGGCGGTGTCACCCTCGTAGCGCGACAGCCCTTGCAGGCACGACGGGCAGGAGGTGAGCACCTTGATGTCGCCATCGAAGCCGTCGGCACGCTGCGCTGTCTGGCCTTTGAGCAGCTCTTCCTGCTTGCGGAAACGCACCTGCGTGGAGACGTCGGGACGCGTGACCGCCAGGGTGCCCGACTCGCCGCAGCACCGATCGCTCTTGATCGCACCGTCGCCAACGAGCGAACGCACGGTCTTCATGGGATCCTGCAGCTTCATCGGGGTGTGGCACGGATCGTGATAGACGTAGCGCGTACCCTTCACGCCATCGAGCTTGATGCCCTTCTCGAGCAGATATTCGTGAATGTCGATCAGGCGGCAGCCCGGGAAGATCTTCTCGAATTCATAGCCCGAGAGCTGGTCGTAGCAGGTACCACAGCTCACCACGACGGTCTTGATGTCGAGGTAGTTGAGCGTGTTGGCCACGCGATGGAACAGCACGCGGTTGTCGGTGATGATCTGCTCGGCCTTGTCGGTCATGCCGTTGCCGCGCTGCGGATAACCACAGCAGAGGTAGCCCGGCGGCAGCACGGTCTGTACGCCGGCATGCCAGAGCATGGCCTGGGTCGCGAGACCCACCTGCGAGAAGAGACGCTCCGAGCCGCAACCCGGGAAGTAGAACACCGCCTCGGTATCGGCCGACGTGCTCTTGGGATCGCGGATGATCGGCACGTAGTTGGCGTCTTCGATATCGAGCAGCTTGCGCGCGGTCTGCTTGGGCAGCCCGCCCGGCATCTTCTTGTTGACGAAGTGCACCACCTGCTCGCGCAGCGGCGCCTTGCCCACCGTGGCGGGCGGATGCGCGGTCTGCTTGCGCGCCAGGCCCGAGAGCAGGTCATGCGCGGCACGCTGCACCTTGTAGCCCACGCCGACCATGGCCTTGCGCGTGGCGTTGATGGTGGCCGGATCCTTGGCGTTCAGGAAGAACATCGCGGCCGCGGTGCCAGGATTGAACGACTTGCGGCCCATGCGGCGCAGCAGCGCGCGCATGTTCATCGACACGTCGCCGAAGTCGATATCGACCGGACAGGGCGTGTAGCACTTGTGGCAGACCGTGCAGTGGTCGGCCACGTCTTCGAACTCTTCCCAGTGCTTCAGGCTCACACCACGGCGCGTCTGCTCTTCGTAGAGGAACGCCTCCACCAGCAGCGAGGTGGCAAGAATCTTGTTGCGCGGCGAGTACAGCAGGTTGGCGCGCGGCACGTGGGTCGAACAGACCGGCTTGCACTTGCCGCAACGCAGGCAGTTCTTCACCGATTCGGAAATCGCGCCGATGTCGCTCTGCTGCATGATGAGCGACTCGTGGCCCATCAGATTGAAGCTGGGCGTCCAGGCGTGACGCAGGTCGGCGCCCGGCATCAGCTTGCCGGCATTGAAGTGGTTGTTCGGATCGACGCGGCGCTTGTAGGCCTGGAACGGCGCCAGCTCGGCCTCGGTCAGGAACTCGTACTTGGTGAGGCCGATGCCGTGCTCGCCAGAGATCACGCCATCGAGGTCACGCGCGATCTGCATGATGCGTTCGACCGCCTGATGCGCCTCTTGCAGCATGCCGTAGTCGTCGGAGTTCACCGGGATATTGGTGTGGACGTTGCCGTCGCCGGCGTGCATGTGCAGCGCGACGAACACGCGGCTCTTGAGCACGCGGGCGTGCGTCTCGCGCACCTCGTCCATGATTTCCTGGCCCGCCGCGCCCGAGAACAGACCGGCCAGACCGGGCAACAGCTCGACTTTCCAGGACACCCGCACCGTGCGGTCTTGCACCACATCGAACAGGCGCGCGGCCGGCTGGCGCTGCAGCCGCTCGGACAGCACCACGTGATGCTGCGACAGACCCAGCGATTGCAGCTCGGGCAAGGCGGCCGACAAGGGAAGATCGAGGTTGTCGAGCAGCCATTGCCAGCGCTTGCGCGTGGCGCCGAGCAGCTCGAGGGCCTGGCGCGTACGGTCGGCCAGCACTTCGCCACGGGTGATCTCGGCGTCTTCGGCGTCTTCGGCCTTGCCCACCGGCAGCGGACCCGACAGATACTGGTCGAGCGCATCGAGCAGGCGCAGCTTATTGCGCGTGGAAAGCTCGATGTTGATGCGTTCGATGTGATCGGTGTACTCGCCCATGCGATTGAGCGGAATCACGACGTCTTCGTTGATCTTGAAGGCGTTGGTGTGGCGCGCGATCGCGGCGGTGCGCGAACGGTCGAGCCAGAACTTCTTGCGCGCCTCGGCGCTCACTGCCACGAAGCCCTCGCCGTGGCGGGTATTGGCCAGGCGAACCACCTCGCTGGCGGCCACGGCCACCGCGTTGTCGTCGTCACCGACGATGTCGCCGATCAGCACCATCTTGGGCAGCACGCCGCGCTTGCTCTTGGTGGCATAGCCCACCGCGCGCAGGTAACGTTCGTCGAGATGCTCGAGCCCCGCCAGGATCGCGCCCAGCTTGCGGCCTTCGCCATCGAGGTAGTCCTTCACCTCGACGATCGACGGGATCGCGTCGCGCGCCTGGCCGAAGAACTCCATACAGACCGTGCGGGTGTGCTTGGGCATGCGGTGCAGCACCCAGCGCGCTGCGGTGATCAGACCGTCGCAGCCTTCTTTCTGGATGCCCGGCAAACCGGCCAGGAACTTGTCGGTGACGTCCTTGCCCAGGCCTTCTTTGCGGAACACGCGGCCGGCGATCTCGAGCGTTTCGGTCTTGAGCAGGCGCTCGCCCGGCTTGCCGTTGCCATCGAACCATTTCAGTTCGAAGCGGGCCACGTCCACGTCGTGGATCTTGCCCATGTTGTGGGCCAGACGCGTGACCTCGAGCCAGTTGCCGTCCGGATCCACCATGCGCCACCAGGCCAGGTTGTCGAGCGCGGTGCCCCACAGCACGGCCTTCTTGCCGCCAGCATTCATGGCGATGTTGCCGCCCACACAGGAGGCCTCGGCCGACGTGGGATCCACGGCGAACACATAGCCCGCGCGCTCGGCGGCCTCGGATACGCGCTTGGTGACGACACCGGCGCCGGCGCGGATGACCGCCACGGGCTCGGTCAGGCCGGGCAGCAGACAGGATTCGACCTCGCCCAGCGCTTCGAATTTCTCGGTGTTGATGACGGCCGACTTCCAGGTGAGCGGGATCGCGCCACCGGTGTAGCCCGTGCCGCCGCCGCGCGGCACGATCGTCAGGCCCAACTCGATACAGGCGCGCACCAGCGCGGCGATCTCGTCTTCGGAATCAGGAGTGAGCACCACGAAGGGATACTCGACACGCCAGTCGGTGGCATCGGTCACGTGCGAGACGCGCGACAGCCCATCGAACTTGATATTGTCTTTGGCGGTGATGCGGCCCAGCACGCGCTGCGCCTGCTTGCGCAGGGTGGCGGTCTGATCGAACTCGCCCTCGAAGGCCGCGATCGCGCGGCGCGCGCGCGCCAGCAGCTCTACCACTTTGGTGTCGCGCAGCGGATCGTGGCCATCGTCGGCGGCGGCCCCCGGCTCGCGCCGCTTGTCGATCTCACCCAGACGATGATGCAGCGCCTCGATCAGCAGCTTGCGGCGCTTGGGATTGTCGAGCAGGTCATCCTGCAGATACGGATTGCGCCGCACCACCCAGATGTCGCCCAGCACTTCGTAGAGCATGCGCGCGGATCGGCCCGTGCGCCGCTCGCCGCGCAGATCGGCCAGCAGTTGCCAGGCGTCGTCGCCAAGCAGCCGCGCCACGATCTCGCGATCGGAAAACGACGTGTAGTTGTACGGGATTTCGCGCAGGCGCGCGCCGGGTGCGGGCGGGATCGCCGCGGTCAGAATTTGGCTGGCGAGGGGGGCGTTCATGAGAGCAGCGTAGAGGGGCCCTTAAAAAACCATTTTACGGCATCGCAGCAGGCGCGGGCCAGGCGCCTGACAAAGGACGCTGCCCGAACAGGGTTTTAAGCCCACTGTCAGAGCGGTCATGATGGCAGATTTGCTGCGTTGCAGCATGAGGAACACAGCATAACAAACAGCGAAGCCCCCAGGGTCACAAGACCCAGAGCAGCCCCGCGGTGAGAATCACATAGCGCAGGAATTTGCCGACGGCGATATAGAACACGGACGGCCAGAACGGCAGGCGCAGCCAGCCCGCCACCGCGCACAGCGGATCGCCGACGGCCGGCAACCACGACAGCAGCAGCGCCGGGGGGCCGAGACGGTGCAGCCATGCGTGGGCACGGACATTCCAGCGGCCCGCGGTGGCGCCGAAACGCGAGGTCGGCGCGGCGGGAGTCGCGGCGACCGGCACGGGGCCGGGGCGGGCGGCGGGCGCTGCCACGGCCGGCGCCGCACGACTCGAGGCGGCACCGGCATCGGCCGTGCCGCCCGATGCCGGGGTGCCGCGCCCCTCGGCGGGGCCCGAGTGTTCGTGCGGATGCTTTTCGCGCCAGCGTTCGAGCGCCCGGTGCGCCCACCATCCCATGCCGTAACTGATCACGCCGCCCAGCGTGTTGCCCAGTGTCGCCACCAGCACCGTGGCCCAGAACATATCGGGCTGCAGCTTGAGATAGCCGAACACCACCGCCTCGGAACCGAGCGGCAAAAGGGTCGCCGACACCAGGCAAATAAGGAATACCGCACCCAACCCGACCGTGGGCAGCGCGAGCCATCCAAGCATGCCGTGCACGGCCGATAGCAGGGTTTCTTCCATGATGCGGGGCAGTGTACCCGCTGTGTTAACCTGCCCGACGCTCATTTTTTACGCAGCCAGCCGTTCCATGTCCACCGACTATCTCAAGCGCATTCTTACCTCCAAAGTCTATGACGTCGCGGTCGAATCGCCGCTGGAGGCAGCGCCCCTGCTGTCGCAACGCATCGGCAACCAGGTCTGGCTCAAGCGCGAAGATACGCAGGCGGTGTTCAGCTTCAAACTGCGTGGCGCCTATAACAAGATGGCGAACCTCGCCCCCGCGGCCCGCGACCGCGGCGTGATCGCGGCTTCGGCCGGCAATCACGCCCAAGGCGTGGCGCTATCGGCGACGCGGCTCGGCTGCCGCGCCGTGATCGTGATGCCGACCACCAGCCCGCAGGTCAAGATCGATGCCGTGCGCCGCCTGGGCGGTGAAGTGGTGCTCGCGGGCGAGAGCTTCACCGACGCCTTCCAGCACGCGCAAACGCTCGAGAAGAAAGAAAAGCTCACCTTCGTGCATCCGTTCGACGATCCCGACGTGATCGCCGGCCAGGGCACCATCGGCATGGAGATCCTGCGCCAGCACCCCGGCCCGATCGACGCGATCTTCGTGGCGGTGGGCGGCGGCGGTCTCATTGCCGGCGTGGCCGCCTACGTCAAACAGCTGCGCCCCGAGATCAAGGTGATCGGCGTGCAAACGGAAGACTCCGATGCCATGGCGCGCAGCGTGCGCGCGGGCCGCCGCGTGCAGCTCAACGACGTGGGCCTCTTTTCCGACGGCACCGCGGTCAAGTTGGTCGGCGCCGAGACCTTCCGCCTCGCCCGCCAGTACGTCGACGACTTCGTGATCGTCAACACCGACGCCATCTGCGCGGCCATCAAGGATGTATTCCAGGAAACCCGCAGCGTGCTCGAACCCGCGGGCGCGCTCGCGGTGGCCGGTGCCAAGCAGTACGCGGCCGAGCACAAGCTCAAGGGCAAGAACCTCATCGCCGTGGCCTGCGGCGCCAACATGAATTTCGATCGCCTGCGTTTCGTGTCCGAACGCGCCGAAGTGGGCGAGATGCGCGAGGCGGTGTTCGCCGTCACGATGCCCGAGCAGCGCGGCAGTTTCCGCAAGTTCTGCGAGCTGGTGGGTGACCGCAGCGTGACCGAGTTCAACTACCGCATCTCGGATGCCGACAAGGCGCACGTGTTCGTGGGCCTGCAGGTCGCCTCGCCCGCCGAGCCGGCGCGCATCGCCGCGCACTTCCGCCGCGCGGGCTTCGATACGCTGGACCTCACGCACGACGAAATGGCCAAGACCCACCTGCGCCACATGGTGGGCGGGCGGTCGTCGCTGGCGGGTGCCGAGTTGCTGTATCGCTTCGAGTTTCCCGAGCGCCCGGGCGCGCTGATGCGCTTCTTGAATGCGATGAACCCCGACTGGAACATCAGCCTGTTCCATTACCGCAATCAGGGCGCCGACTACGGCCGCATCCTGATCGGCATCCAGGTGCCCACGTCCGACAAGAAGCAATTCAAGCAGTTCATCTCCGAGCTCGGCTACCCGCACTGGAACGAGACCGACAACCCGGCTTACCGCCTGTTCCTCTGAACCGCGGGCAGGCGGCGCCCGGCAGCCCGGCGCCCGTTTGTACGGCGTCGGTTGCACGGCATCTGCTGCACGCGCCCGTTGCACGGCGCCCGTTGCACGGCGCCCCAATATGAGAGGGCCTCCTTGCGGAGGCCCTTCTCTTTCTGCACGTCAGTCGCGCCCGGGACAAGACTGGGGGGGTTCGATGTCACTCAAGGCGGGTTACGGAGATAGCCCGCGAATCCAGGGTGTGGGCCGGGCGCGACCGGCGCTTAGAACCGGTGGCGCATGCCGACCGCAACCGCCGTGTCGCGCGCATCGTGCTGGAACGCGTAGTTGTCGCCGTAGGAGGCATACGCGTACAGGTTGGTGCGCTTGGACAGGTCGTAGGTGTAGCCGAGGCTGTACACGTTGAACGTGGCGTCGTCGCCCGTCAGCTTGTCGCTGTTGGGCTCGGCACGCTGCCACGAACCGAACACGGCGTGGCGGCCCAGCGGCACGGTCGCGCCGATCATGTACGAATTGGCGCGGAAGCCGTCGGCGAGCTTGAAGGTGCCCAGGCGCTGCATGCCGTCGGGCGTCGTGCCCATGTTCTGGCCGATGAACCAGCCGTCACGGGTCTGGCCGACAGCGGCCGCGAGCTTCACCACTTCGAAGTCGTACGTGCCGCCCAGCGCATACGACTGGATGCTCGAACCATCGGCGCCCACGCGGGTGTTGCTCGGGTTCAGGCGGTCGTACATCAGCGCGACGTTCACCGGGCCGTTGGCGTATTGCAGGCCGGCGGTGATTTCACGGTTGTTGTCGTTGGTCTGGAAGCCGGTGTTGCCATCTTCCAGCGTGTCGTCCGCGCTGAACGAATAGCCCACGCCAAACTTGAAACCGCTCAGGTTCGGGGTTTGATACAGGACCATGTTGTCCAGGCGCATCGTGTTCGCGGCGCTGAACGTGGTGCCGATATTGGCGGTGTTGTAGCTGATCGAGAAGGGATCGATCTGGCCCATCAGCTTGCTGGCCATGTTGGTCTGACGACCGAACTCAAGACGGCCCCAGGTGTCGCTGTCCAGGCCCACGGTGGCCTGACGGCCGAACAGACGGCCGCCTTGCAGCGAATTGCCGTTCAGCGGGCCGAAGCCGGCTTCCAGGGTGAACACGGCGCGCAGGCCGTCGCCCAGGTCTTCCGAGCCACGCATGCCGAAACGCGAACCGCTGCTCACGCCTTGCACGGCGCCGACGCGGCTTTGCTTGTCGCCCTTGAACTTCACTTGCTCGTAACCGATACCGGCGTCGATCAGGCCATACAGCGTGACCGAGTCGGCCGCCTGGGCCGCGCCGGCGAAGCCAGCAAGCAGCGCCATGGCCAATAGCGTCTTTTTCATGATTCGTTTTCCCAATGCGGATGACTGAACAGGCTCGCGTGCCGCGTCGTGGGACGACGCCAGTGCCGCCGCATCGGCACCCGCACGCACAGACCGAAGTGTGGGCGCGGATATGACGAGGAGTAACGCCGAAATCTGATAACACCTTTCCATCAATGGAAAGATACCCACCAATATCCTTGATTTTTCCCTTTCATGGAATCGTCAGATGTGGCGGCACGTCATAGAGAAAAGGCGCCGATCGGGCGCCTTCTCACCTTCCGGTCACTGACCCGCGGGCGGGTAGTCGAGTTCGCCGAAGGTCACCTGTCCGGCAGCCTTGGCCTGTTGTAATTCCGCACGGACCTGCTCGCGCGTCTTGCCGCCGTGCGTAGAAGGTACGGAAGTAGCGGCAGGCGCGGCACGGTCGCCCGTGCTCACTCCGGTCTGCTGGGCGGCGCCCGCATGGTGAGTGGTGAGCGCGTCGGCGGGCGGATAGTCGAGATTACCGAACGTGACCTGGCCGGCGGCCTTGGCGTCTTGCAACTCGGCCTGCACCTGTTCGCGGGTCTTGTCGTGCGCCTGGGCGGCGGACACGCCGGTGAGGGCCATGACGGCGAGTGTGGCGGCAGCGAATGTGTGTTTCATCGGGTCTTCTCCATCTTGTGTCTCGTGCCCTGCGCCCCTCGGCGCATCCGGGTCACGACCTGCGACGCAGTATCCCGCCGCCGCCTCTCGGTAAAAACCCTGAATTTGGTTAACTTCATTCCACTGATGGAACAATAAATCAGAAAAATGTCAGTGCTAACCAAATATGATGGAGACTCGGGATCTCCCGCGCGCCACGAACCGCAGGGCGCACGCCGCCGCGCCCCGCCGCGTGGCGTAATCCCCCGTATCATGGGCGGCCTGCAGGACGGCGCCGGCCCAGGCAAGACCAGAGAAAAAATATGGATATCCAGCTCAACGACATTGCGCTCTTCGTCGAAGTGGCCAAGCGCAAGAACTTCAGCCATGCCGCCGAAGCGCTGAACATCCCCACCTCCACCCTGTCGCGCCGCGTGAGCGAGCTCGAGCGCAACATCGGCATGAAGCTGCTCAACCGCAGTACGCGCCGCATCGATCTCACTGAAGCCGGCGCGGTGTATTTCGAGCGCTGCCGTCACATCGTCGAAGAAGCGCGCGTGGCCCACGAGCAGTTGCAGGACATGGCGGCGCAGCCGAAGGGCCGTCTGCGCATTTCGATGCCGACCAGCCTGGCGCAGTTATTCTTGCCCATCGTGATCCGCGAGTTCCGCCAGCAGTATCCCGATATCGAATGCGATTTCGATCTGAGCCTGCGCCCGATCGATCCGATCAGCAATCCGTTCGACCTGGTGCTGCGTTTTGGCCAGCAGCCGGATTCGAGCCTGGTGGCCAAGCAGATCGTGCTCATGACGCAGCAGCTCTACGCCTCGCCGCAATATCTGGAGCTGCACGGAGCGCCCCGCACCCCCGCCGACCTGGGCCATCACGAATGCCTGCGCCCCGCCATGAGCGAAGCCTTTTCGTATTGGGTGCTGCACTCGGGGGAGAAAGTCGAGCGCGTGCAGGTGACGGGCCGCCTGGCGGCCAACAATGTGGGGATGCTGGGCCGTCTCGCGAGCCACGGCATGGGCATTACACCGCTGCTGGTGTTCGATGCCATGGAGCGCGCGATCGCGCAAAGCGGGCTGGTGCGGGTGCTGCCCGAATGGAGCCTCACGCCGATGCCGCTGTTCGCGCTATTGCCCTCGCGCCGCATTCCGGCCAAGACGCGCGCGTTCCTCGACTTCATCCAGCCGCGGCTGAACGAAGCCGAAGCGGCCTGACACACTCAGGCCGGCACGCCGCGCTTATTCGTTTTCGTTGAAGGCGCACACCGTGAAGAGCGGTGTGCCGGTAGCCTTGATCTGGCCGGAGCCGCCCAGATGCGGCAGGTCGATCACCGCGGCCGCTTCGACCACGTTGGCGCCCAGGCGCTGCAGCAACTTGATCGCCGCCACCATGGTGCCGCCCGTGGCGACCAGATCATCGATCAGCAGGACGCGCTGCCCCGTGCGCACCGCATCGGTGTGCATCTCGACGCTGGCATTGCCGTATTCGAGCGAATATTCTTCGGCCACCGTGCGGAACGGCAGCTTGCCCTTCTTGCGCACAGGCACGAAACCCAGATTGAGCTCGTAGGCCAGCACGCTGCCAAGAATGAAACCGCGCGCATCCACACCCGCGACGAGGTCGAGGCGCTGGCGCATGTAGCGGTAGACGAAGAGGTCGATCAGCACACGGAAGGTGCGCGGATCCTGGAGCACGGGCGTGATGTCGCGAAACGTCACGCCGGCGGCGGGCCAGTCGGGGACGCTGCGGATGGTGCGCCGGATGAATTCGGCGGATTCGGTCTGCATACTGTACGTCCCGCAAGATATCGAGCAAGGCGCACTATAACCGGGGCCACCCGCTTAAGCCAGCGCCTTGTCCGCGACCAGCGTCAAACCGCCCTCGCGCACCGCATACACACGATCCACGGCACCCGCGGGCAGGGTCGCGTGCGTGGCGAGCACGACGGCACGGCCTTCGGTGGCGCGCGCCAGGTCAGCCAGGAAGGCGGCCTCGGTCGGCGCGTCGAGACCGGCGGTCGGCTCGTCGAGCAACAGCACGGTCGCGGGCGACAGCAGCGCGCGTGCCAGGCACAAACGCCGCGCCTGCCCCGCCGACAGGCCCGCGCCGCCCTCGCCGACCCAGGTGCTCAGGCCTTGCGGCAAGCCGCGCACGAAATCCCCCAGCCGCGCGCGATCGAGCGCGTCGAACAGGCGTTCATCGGAGGCGGCGGGATCGCCGATCAGCAGATTGGTGCGCAGCGTGCCGATGAACACGGGCGCATCCTGCGACAGCAACGCGATGCGGCGGTGCACCTGCGCCTGCTCGCACTCACGCAAGGCCACGCCCCCATACGTGACCGTTCCGGCGCGCGGATCTTCCATGCGCAGCAACAGCGCAAGCAGCGTGGACTTACCGGAGCCGCTCGGCCCGACGATGGCCACGCGCGCGCCCGGCTCGACCGTCAATGACACGTCATGCAATAGTCTTGATGCCTCGCGCTCACCCTCGCGCGCGGGGTAGGCGAACGACACGCCGCGCGCCGCCAGCACGCCCTGCTCGGGCAGTTGCGTGGGTTCGAGCGGATCGCGCATATCGGGGTCGGCCTCGACAATCGCGGCGATGCGCCCGGCCGCGGCGCGCGCACCGCCCAGCCGGGCCACGCCGCGCATGATCGGACCGGCCACTTCGAAGACGCCGAGCGTCGCCAGCACCAGGCCGGCCATGAGCGGACCGGAGAGCGTGCCGGCCGCCACCGCGGGAATGCCGAACCACAGCACACCCACCATCGAAAGGCCGGCGCAGGCCTGCACCAGCCACAAGCCCCGCGCGGCCACGCGAGCCTGCACGCCACGCGCCTGCGCGAGGCCCGCGCACGCCGTGTCGAACTGCGCGCATACCCGAGCCTGCGCGTTGTGCGCGGCGATGTCGCCGTGCCCTTCGACCGCGTCGATCACCGCGCTGCGCAGCGCCGCCGCCTCCGCCTGTGCCTGGCTGCCCGCCTGGCGCGCCGCGCGGGCGAGCCACCACGGCACGAACACGCAGGCGATCAGCAAGGCCGCGGCCAGCACGAGGCCGGCGGACGAAATCCAGTAGCCCAGCACGGCGCAGACGATCGCGCCTCCCACCACCGCGGTCGCGACGGGGGCCAGTACGAACAGGAAGACGGTATCGAGCGCGTCGACGTCACCGGTAAGCCGCGCCACGAGATCGCCTGCGCGATAGCGCGCGAGCTGGCGCGGCGTGAGACGCACCAGCGCGCCGAACACGCTGCCGCGCAGATCGGCCAGCAAACGCAGGGTGGTGGCGTGTCCCGCCAGGCGCTCCGCATAGCGTGAGCAGATCCGCACGAAAGACAGGCCGCGCACCAGCGAAGACGGCACGAACAGATTGAACATGGCGCCCGCGCCGGCCATGGCGGCGGCCGTGAGGAACCAGCCTGACACCCCGAGCAGTGCCACGCCCGCGGCAAGCGTGAGCAAGGAGAGGAAAAGCGTCAGGGCGAGGCCGCCTTTGCGGCGGCCGTACACGCGCCACAGGAGCGAGCGGGGCTTCATGCCGACACCTCCACCCGCGCATCACGCAGACGCCAGATGCGGGGCAAGCGGCGTGCCACCGCTTCGGAATGCGTCGACAGGATCAAGGTGCGGCCCTGGGCGAACGCGAGCACTGCGTCCAGCACTTGCGCCTGCGTATCCGCATCGAGGTGCGCGGTGGGCTCGTCGAGCAGGATCAGATCGGGCTCGCGCAGAAAGAGCCGCGCCAGCGCCAGGCGCTGCGCCTGGCCGCCCGACAGGCCGTGCCCCCGGCTCGCCAGCGCGGTATCGAGCCCTTGCGGCAAAGCCTGCGCGAAGGCCATCACGCCGGCGCGCTGCGCCGCCTCGGCCACCTGCGCGTCGGTCGCGTCAGGACGGGCGAGACGGATGTTGTCGGCCAGCGTACCGGCCATGAGATACGGACGCTGGCCGATCACGGCCACGCGTTCGTGCAGGCGATGGGCGTTCCAGTCGGAAAGCGGCAGGCCGCCCAGCACGATGCGTCCACCCGCCGTGCGCAGTCCCGCCAGCGCCTCCAGCAAGGTGGTCTTGCCCGCGCCGCTCGCCCCCATCAGCGCGACATGCGCGCCGGCAGGCAGATCGAGCTCCAGCCCCGACAGCACCGGCGAAGGGCGACCCTCGGCCAGCACTTCGAGCCCGTGCGTGCGCACACTCAGCGCGCCCGCGGCCGGCTCGCGACCGGCACGGGCCGGTGCCTCGCTATCGTCCGGCAGGCCGTCGAAGACCTGAGCCAGTTGCGTGACCGCCGCGCGCGCGGCGCCACGGTCGTGATAGTGCGCGGCAAACTGGCGCAGCGGCGCGTACACCTCGGGCGCCATCAACAAGCAGAAAAAGCCCGCGGATAACGTGAGCGGCACGCTGCGCACATCGAGATAACCGAGGTAGGTGAGGCCGATGTACACGGCCACACCCGCCACGCCCAGCGCGGCGAAAAACTCCAGCACGGCCGACGACAGAAAGGCGATGCGCAGCACGGCGAGCGTGCGGCGCCGCACGCCCTCGCTCGCGGCGACCACGCTGTCGGCCTCGGCCTGAGCGCGACCGAACAACTTGAGGGTGGCCAGGCCACGCAGCCGGTCCGCGAAAAAACCGGAAAGACGGGCCAGTGCCTGCATGTGGCGCCGGCTCGCGGCTTCGGCGCCCCAGCCCACCAGGGCCATGAACACCGGAATGAGCGGCGCGGTCACGAGCAGCAGCAGACCGGACACCACGTCCATGGGCAGCACGACCACGGCGAACGCCACGGGCAGCACGGCGGCGGCACCCATGGCGGGAAGGTACTTGGCGAAGAAACCGTCGAACGCCTCGACCTGATCGACCACGGCGCTGGCAAGCTCGCCCGAAGGCCGCGTACGCGACCATTGCGGGCCCTGCGCCAGCATGTGTCCGAACAGCGCGAGGCGCAGACGGTGTTTGATGCGTTCGGCCGCATGCGCGCCGGCGCGCTCGCCCAGCCAGGCCAGGCAGGCGCGCACCAGCACGAGCAGCACGATACCGGTGATCGCCGGCGTGAGTTCGGCGCGCGAGGCGCCGCCCACGATGGCGCGATCGAGCACCCCCGCCAGCAGCCACGCCTGCCAGACCAGCAGGATGCCGGAGACCAGCGGCGCGCCGGCCGCCAGCGCCAGCGGCACCCGGGCCAGCCGCGTACGTGTCATCATCCAGCGCGATTGCTCGCGCGGCAGCTTCAGCAGCGTGGCGCCGGGGTCATGCTCGATACCGGAAGGACTGCTCACTCTTGGACCGGCTTCTTGAACGGATCGTGTTCGTGCCCTTCACGCAGCTCGAACCACATTGCATTGAGGATGGCGAAGGCGCAGGCCAGGCCCAGGCCGAGAATCCACGAGAAATACCACATGACCGGGCTCCTATCAGTACGAGTTGGGGGTGCCGGTGACGCTTTCGATCGTCACCTTCCCGCGCATCACGCGATACACCCACGCGGTATACACGGTGATGATCGGCAGGAAGATCGCCGTCGCGATCACCATGATCCACAGCGTGAGCTGGCTCGAGGACGCATCCCAGATCGTCAGGCCGGCCGAGGGGTTGCTCGACGACGGCATGATGAAGGGGAACAGCGCGAAGCCCACGGTCAGGATCACGCCGGTGATCGACAGCGACGACGCGAGGAACGACAGCACGTTGGCACGCAGCGTCAGCAGCACGAGGGTCAACAACGCGCCGCCCACGCCCAGCGCCGGCGCGATCCACATCAGCGGCCAGCGGGCGAAGTTGGCAAGCCAGCCGCCTTCACGCAACTCGACCGTCTTGGCGAGCGGGCTCACCAGGGCGTTGGGATCGATGGTGCTCGTGATGACGTGGCCGTTCAACTGGGCCACCCAGAAGCCACCGGCGGCGAACAGCACCGCGGTCAGCAGCGCCAGCACCTGGCCCCACTTGCGCGCACGGCTCGACACGGGGTCACCCGTGCGCCAGGCCAGCAACACGGCGCCGTGCATGCCCAGCATCACCACGCTCAACACGCCGGCCAGCAGCGCGAAGGGCATGAAGAGCTGGAAGAAGTGCCCGAAGTACATCGGACGCAGCGAGGCCGGATCGAACCCGTGCGGCACGCCCAGGATGATATTGCCCATCGCGACACCGAACACCAGCGAGGCCACGACACCGCAGAAGCACAGCACGTAGTCCCAGCTGTTGCGCCAGCGCGTGGCTTCCATCTTGCTGCGGTACTTGAAGGCGACCGGGCGCAGGATGAGCGCGACGAGCACCAGCATCATCGCCAGGTAAAAACCGGAGAACGACGCGGCGTACAGCAACGGCCAGGCGGCGAAAATCGCACCGCCCGCGGTGATGAGCCACACCTGGTTGCCTTCCCAGACCGGGCCGACCACGTTGATGACGACACGGCGCTCGGCGTCGGTCTTGGCGACCACCGGCAGCAGCGCCGCCACACCCAGGTCGAAGCCGTCCATGACGGCGAAGCCGATCAGGAGGGCGCCAAGCAGCACCCACCAGATCACGCGCAGCGTTTCCAGATCGAGCGGAATCAAGCTATCCATCGTTATGCTCCTGGCTCAGGCGGCATCGGCGGCGTGCACCGCGTCCGCGCGAGGATGGGTGGAGGGCAGCGGGCTGTCGGATTTCGGCCCTGCCTTGATGGCGTGCAGCATCACCTTGACGCCCACGATCAGCAGGATCGTGTAGAGCACCAGGAAGATGCTCAGGCTCACGGCCAGATCCACCAGCGTCAGGCCCGAGGCTGCGTAATACGTGGGCAGGACGCCTTCGATCACCCAGGGCTGGCGGCCATATTCGGCCACGAACCATCCGCACTCGATGGCGATCCAGGGCAACGGCAGACTCCACACCGCCACCTTGAGGAACCGCGGACACGAAGCCAGACGACCCCGCGACGACAGATAGAACGCGATGGCGAAGAACGCGATCAGGTAGATGCCGATGGCCACCATGATGCGGAACGTCCAGAAGAGTGGCGCCACGGTCGGGATCGTATCGATCGCCGCACGCTTGATGTCTTCGTCGGTCGCCTTCGACAGGTCGGGCTGGTAACGCTTGACCAGCAGCGCGTAGCCGAGGTCCTGCCAGGTCTTGTCGAACAGCAGGCGCGCTTCGACATCCTTGGGATTGGCACGGATGCGCTGCAAGGCGGCGTCGGCGGTAATGCCTTCGCGGATGCGCTGCTCGGCACGCCGCACCAGATCATCGATACCCAGCATCGGCGTCGTGAGCGAGCGCGTACCGATCAGACCCATCACGTAAGGGATCTCGATGGCGAAGTCGTTCTTGCGCTCTGCCTGGTTCGGAATGGCGAACAGATTGAAGCTGGCCGGCGCGGGCTCGGTGTGCCACATGGCCTCCATGGCCGCGATCTTCATCTTCTGGTGTTCGGTGGTGAGATAGCCGCTCTCGTCACCCAGCACCACGACCGACAGGGCACCGGCGAGACCGAAGCTCGCCGCCACGGCCATCGAACGCTTGGCCAGATCGATGTGGCGGCCGCGCAGCAGATACCAGGCGCTGATGGCCATCACGAACATCGCGCCCGTGGTGTAGCCGGCGCTGACCGTGTGCACGAACTTGGCCTGCGCCACGGGGTTCAGGATGACCGCCGTGAAGTCGGTCATCTCCATGCGCATGGTGTCGGGATTGAAGATCGCGCCGACCGGGTTCTGCATCCAGCCATTGGCGATGAGAATCCACAGGGCCGACAGGTTGGTGCCCAGGGCCACCAGCCAGGTCACGACCAGGTGGCTGATCTTCGACATGCGATTCCAGCCGAAGAAGAACAGGCCGACAAAGGTGGCTTCGAGGAAGAACGCCATCAGGCCTTCGAGCGCCAGCGGCGCACCGAAGATGTCACCCACGTAGTGGCTGTAGTACGACCAGTTCATGCCGAACTGGAACTCCATGACCACGCCGGTCGCGACGCCGAGGGCGAAGTTGATGCCGAACAGCGTGCCCCAGAACATCGTCATCTTTTTCCAGATGGCGCGCCCGGTCATCACATACACGCTCTCCATGATGGCCAGCATGAAGGACAGGCCAAGCGTGAGCGGAACGAACAGGAAGTGGTAAAGCGCTGTGGCGGCGAACTGAAACCGCGACAGATTGACGACATCGAGGTCAATCATGAATACGCTCCCAGACGGACGAGGCGGTCACGGAAGCGCCGACATGGCCCTCCGGCACGCTCGGCGGCCATGTTACGGCTCTTGGATACAACTTCATAGCATCTTCCCGAATACGAACGGCATGTCAGTCCTTGCCGCGCAGCTTCCCGGCAAAATCAAGCACACGCTGCACCCGTGACCCGAGCTTCATCAGGTTCTGCAGGGTCTGGGGCGGCAGATGGTGCACCTCATCGAACCAGCCGGTCGACAGTTCGATGAGTTCAAGCATTTCGCCCATGCGCTCTTGCGCATAGGCTTCGTTGTTATCGGCGGGCGACACCAGCAACGTGTCGCGCAGCAGCGTCATCGTGGGATCGATCTCGCGCTTGCGCTTCTCTTCCATCAGGATCCGGAAGATCTCCCAGACGTCTTTCGGCGTTTCGAAGTAGTCGCGGCGGTCGCCGACCTGGTGCACGAGCTTCACGAGCCGCCACGACTGCAGCTCCTTGAGGCCCAGGCTCACGTTCGAGCGCGAAAACCCGAGAGACTCGGCGATATGGTCGGCGTTCAGGGGATCGGGCGACAGGAACAGCAGGGCGTAGATCTGGCCGACGGTGCGATTCACGCCCCAGCGGCTACCCATCTCGCCGAAGTGCAAAACAAAACGTTCAATCTGCGGGGAAAGCGGCACGGCAGCTTCTTGTTACGTTGAATTCAGAAATTCCTGAAATTATCGAAGGTACTGGAAGAAAACGCAACAAACACCCACATTTCCGACGCTACCCCTGGCCCTCGCGCAAAGAAATTGTCGCCGGAAGGTGCGTCAAAACGACGACGGGCCGGCTTGCTCCTTTGATCTGGAACAAGCCGGCCCGTTAAACGACCGCTGGTTTGTTACAGCACCGCCCTACCGGCCGGTCTGCAACGCCTGCGCTGTTGTTTCTACGTCACTTATTTTTGCGAAGCCTGCACGCTGACCGCGCCCGAGACGCGCAAGGCCTTGGCGCGCGCCTCCTCGACCGTGTCGGCCGTGGCCAGGCCCACCCCCATCCGGCGCTTGGTAAACGCCTCGGGCTTGCCGAACAGGCGCACGTCGGTGCCGGGCTCGGCCAGGGCCTGCGCCACGCCATGGAATGTGACGCCGCGGCCATCCAGGCCGCCATAGATGACGCTGCTGGCGCCCGGCTGACGCAAGGCCGTGTCCACGGGCAGGCCCAGCAGGGCACGCGCGTGCAGTTCGAACTCGTTTTGCGCCTGCGTGATCATCGTGACCATGCCGGTATCGTGCGGACGAGGGCTGACCTCCGAGAACCACACTTCGTCGCCTGCCACGAACAGCTCCACGCCGAAGATGCCCAGGCCGCCCAGCTCGCTCGTGACCGCCAGCGCGATCTCACGCGAACGCTCGAGCGCGGTCGGCGACATCGGGTGCGGCTGCCAGCTTTCGACATAGTCGCCATCGACCTGCTTGTGGCCGATCGGCTCGCAGAAGCGCGTCTCGATCGTGCCGTCGGCGCCGCGGGCGCGCACGGTCAGCAGGGTGATCTCGTAATCGAACTTGATGAAGCCCTCGACGATCGCGCGGCCACCGCCCACACGCCCGCCTTCCTGGGCGTAGCGCCAGGCTTGGGCCACGCCGGCCTCGTCGCGGATCACCGACTGGCCCTTGCCCGACGACGACATGACCGGCTTGATCACGCACGGATAACCGATGCCGCCATCGATCGCGGCACGCAGCTCGGCCTCGGTGTCGACAAACTTATAGGGCGACGTGGCCAGGCCGAGCGTCTCGGCGGCCAGGCGGCGGATGCCTTCGCGGTTCATCGTGAGTTGCGCGGCGCGCGCGGTGGGCGTCACCCGGACCTGTCCGGCCGCCTCGAGTTCGACGAGCAGCTCGGTGGCGATGGCCTCGATCTCGGGCACGATCACATGCGGCTGTTCCTGCTCGATCACCTGGCGCAGCGCCTGCGCGTCCGTCATGGACACCACGTGCGCGCGGTGGGCAACCTGGTGGCCCGGCGCGTCGGCATACCGATCCACCGCGATCACCTCGACGCCCAGGCGCTGCAGGGCAATGATCACTTCCTTGCCCAGTTCGCCCGAGCCCAGCAGCATGACGCGGGTGGCGGAAGGAGACAGAGGGGTGCCGAGCACCGGCGCGGGAAAGGTAGACATGAGGGGAGCCTGGAGGGGGCACCGCGGACGCCGCGTGTGGGCCGAAGGTGCGTGGACAAAAAAGGATGAAATAGGCCGTCTGACGGCCGCAAAATCGCCGCCAGAATGCCATAGCGACCGGTCACCGGCAACCTCCGGCAGGACGGGGCGCCGCCCGGGCGGGCACTGCGGCTAAAATCCCGCCATGACTGATCATGTCCCCACTTCTGCCGACGCGCTCGAATCCGCGCGCCGGACCCTGCAGACCGAGGCCCGCGCCATCGAGGATCTGTCCGCGCGCCTGGACGCCAGCTTCACCCGCGTCGTGGACATGCTGCTTGCCTGCCGGGGTCGCGTTGTCGTGAGTGGCATCGGCAAGACCGGCCACATCGGGCGCAAGATCGCCGCCACGCTAGCCTCCACGGGCACGCCCGCGTTCTTCATGCATGCGGCCGAGGCCGTCCACGGCGATCTGGGCATGATCACCCAAGACGACGTGCTGATTGCCATCTCGTACTCCGGTTCGGGCGAAGAGCTGCTCACCATTCTGCCCGTCGTGCGCCGCATGGGCGCCGGGCTGATCGCGATCACGGGCAACCCTGCGTCCGAGCTCGCCCGCCTGGCCGACGTGCATCTCGATGCCAGCGTCGCACAGGAAGCCTGCCCGCTCAATCTCGCCCCCACGGCCAGCACCACCGCCGCGCTGGCGCTGGGCGACGCCCTGGCCGTGGCCTGCCTCGAAGCCCGCGGCTTCGGCCCGGAAGACTTCGCCCGCTCGCATCCGGGCGGCGCGCTCGGCCGCCGCCTGCTCACACACGTGCGGGACGTGATGCGCAGTGGCGCGGCCCTGCCCACCGTGGCTTCCGACGCCCCGCTGTTCCGCGCACTCGAAGAGATCTCCGCCAAGGGCATGGGTATGACGGCCGTGCTCGATGCGTCCGGTCACCCCGTCGGCATCTTCACCGATGGCGACCTGCGCCGTCTCATCGAACGCGAAGGCGACATCCGGGGCCTGACCGTGGCCCAGGGCATGACCCGCCAACCCCGCACCATTTCCCCCGACGCGCTGGCCGTTCAGGCGGCCAAGCTGATGGACGACCGCCGGCTCAACCAGATGTTGGTCATCGATGCCGATGGCCGCCTGGTCGGGGCCTTGCACATGCATGATCTGATGGCCGCCAAAGTGGTATGAACATGACGCCTCCTTCCAGCATTCCCCACCCCGCCGAAGCTCTGGTCCTTGCCCGCGTGACCGCGGCCGTGCGCGAACGCGCCGCCGCCGTGCGCCTGATGGTGTTCGATGTCGATGGCGTGCTGACGGATGGAAGCCTCTATTACGGCGAGCATGGCGAGATGTTCAAGCGCTTCCATGCGCTCGACGGTCACGGCCTGCGCCTGTTGATGGAGGGCGGCCTGAAGGTGGCCCTCGTCACCGGCCGTTCCGGCCCGATCGTGGACCGGCGCGCGGCCGAGCTCGGCATCGCCGATGTGCAGCAGGGCGTGCGGGATAAAGCCACGGCCCTGACTGAACTTGCGCAGCGCCATGGCGTCCAACTGAATCAGGTCGGCTATATGGGCGATGACATCATCGACCTGGCCGCCATGCACCGCGCCGGTTTCGCGGCCAGCGTGCCCAGCGCGCCGGGCTACATCGCCCAGGCCGCGCATTGGGTCGCCACCCAGCCGGGCGGTAGTGGCGCGGTTCGCGAGTGCTGCGACCTGCTGCTCGCCGCGCAAGGCCGCCTAGGCCACTTCCTGGCCGGCCCCGCCCTGCTCGGCCCGGGCGCCATCCAATGACTCCGCGCGGCCCGCACCGCGCCCGCCAGCCATGAAAGAACGTTTCCCGTCCCTGATCGCGTTGTCCCTGCTGCTGCTGCTCGTCGCCGGCACGTGGTGGGCGGCCGACTACGCCCAGCGGGCCATCCCGATCGATCCGCCACGCCGTGTCACCCACGAAAAAGATTCTTGGGCGCGTGACTTCGTCATGCTGCGCACCGATCCGGGCGGCAACCCGATCAATCGACTCGAGGGCACCTACGTCGAGCACTTTCCCGATGACGATTCCTATCATGTGACCGCGCCGCGCGCGATCGGCCAGCAGGTCGGTAATCCCGTGACCATCGGCGTGGCCAAGACCGCCGTCATGGAAGCCGGCGGCAAGCGCATCATCATGAATGGCGATGCGCACGTGAAACGATTGCCCGACGCGAAGAACGATGCGCTCGACGTGCGCAGCCAACAACTGATCATCGTGCCGGACGACGACGTGGTATACACGGACCTGCCGGCCCAAGTGCACAAGGGCGCATCGCGCATGAATGGCACTGGCATGCATTACAACAACACGACCCGGCAATTGCAGGTATCGGCTTCCACCGATGTCGAGATCGCTGGCTCGGAAGGCCGTGCACGCCAGTCCGGTGACACGCCCGCCAACTCAAAACCGTGAACATCATGACCGAACTTCGGATCCGCTCCCTTTCGCCCTCGCGCCTGCTCGCCGGCCTGCTGCTGGCCGCAGCGGCGTGCGCGCCCGCCGCCGCGCAAAACGCGCAGCAAGGCGGTGGCGCGGCGGCGGAAGAGCCGGACACGCTCATCCTGTCCGATACGCTGCACTACGACGACATCAAGCGCGAGAGCACCTTCACCGGCAACGTCGCGCTCACCCGTGGCCTCATGACCTTGCACAGCGACAAGCTCGAGGTCCGCGAAGACGCCAAGGGCACGCAATTCGGCGTGGCCACGGCCAACAAGGGCAAGCTGGTGCGCATCCGCCAGGAGCGCCCCGAGACGTTCGAAGTGCTCGAGGGCGAAGGCCTGCGCGCCGAGTACGACAGCAGCACCAGCGAATTCGACCTGATCGGCCAGGCCGTGGTCACGCGCTTCATCTGTGGCAAGCCGTTCGACACGATCCGTGGCGAACGCGTGCGCTATAACGAGAAGTCCGGTACTTACCAGGCCATGGGCGGCCCGAATTCCTCGGCACCTGGCGGACGCGTGCGCTCGTTCGCGCCGCCGCGCGCCAAGAGCGATGCGGCCATCGCCGAATGCCGTGCCCAGAAGGGCAAGCCGGCCGCCGCCAAACCCACCCGCTGAACACCCCGCGATCCCGTTGACGCCACGATGAACTCCCCCCTCAAGCCGACTGCTGCCTCGGGCAAGTCCACTCCCCCGCCCTCCGGCAACCTGACGGCCACGGGCCTGCGCAAGACCTACAACGGGCGCACCGTGGTGCAGGACGTCTCGCTGTCCGTGAAGAGCGGCGAAGTGGTCGGTCTGCTGGGCCCCAACGGCGCGGGCAAGACCACCAGCTTCTACATGATCGTGGGCCTGGTGCCCGCCGATGCAGGCCGCATCGAGATCGACGGCAACACGATCACCGCAATGCCGATTCACAAGCGCGCACGCATGGGGCTGTCGTACCTGCCTCAGGACGCTTCCGTGTTCCGCCGCCTTACGGTCGAACAGAACATCCGCGCCGTGCTCGAATTGCAGGTCGATGCGAACGGCAAGGCGTTGTCGCAGTCCGCGATCAAGGAAGGCATGGAATCGCTCCTCGAAGAGCTCCAGATCGGCCACATCCGCAGCAACACCGCCATCTCGCTGTCGGGCGGCGAACGCCGCCGGGTGGAAATCGCGCGCGCGCTGGCCACGAGCCCGCGCTTCATCCTGCTCGACGAGCCCTTCGCGGGCGTGGATCCGATCGCCGTGATCGAAATCCAGCGCATCGTGCGGTTTCTCAAGAGCCGCGGCATCGGCGTGCTCATCACCGACCACAACGTGCGCGAAACGCTCGGCATCTGCGATCGCGCCTACATCATCAGCGAGGGTAAGGTACTGACCGATGGTCATCCCGACGAAATCGTGGGCGACCCCGCGGTGCGCCGTGTCTATCTGGGCGAGCATTTCCGCATGTGACGTGCCTCCGCGCATGACGCGTTGCGACATCAAAAAAACCGCGCCCCGGCGCGGTTTTTTCATGGCTGCTGAGCGATCGGTGCCGCATTGCCACAACGCAGTGCCATGTGGCTCGCGCGCTGTAACGGCAAAGCTCTGACACCGACTGTTGCGCACTGCGCGGGAACCCGCTCCGCGTGCTCCGACTCCTATTTTCATGGGGTTTCGTGCGTGTCGGTGCGCTCTCGATCGGCTCGAAAAACCCTCAGGGAAAGCCCTAATCTTTCATTCACGAAACCGACATCTTTATGCGCTGGATCAACTTGTTTTCGCGCTCGGAGTCTATACACTAGTACTAACAGCAAGCCTATCAACCAACAGTAGGAGAACCGCCTAACGTCCACATCGCGCACCTGTTGCGCACCCTTCCTTACTTCTCTTTCTGAAGGAGAGCACACTATGAACCTGAGCATCTGCGGTCGTCATCTCGACGTCACCCCGGCCATCCGGGAATATGTCATGAACAAATTGGCGCGAGTGCTGCGGCATTTCGATCACGTCATCGATACCCAGGTCATGCTCTCGGTGGAGCCCCTGCGGCACAAAGCCGAAATCACGATGCGCCTGCGCGGTAAAGACATCCACTGCGAGGCAGTCGACGAAAACCTCTACGCGGCAATCGACCTTCTCTCCGACAAGATCGACCGCCAGGTCCTCAAGCACAAAGACAAGGTGCAAAGCCACGCCACCGAGTCGGTAAAGCGACAAGTCGCTGCGCTCAGCGCGCAGTAATCCCGCAGTCCCGCGCTTTATCAACACTCGCGAGCGTCACACCCTCGTCACGATGAGCTCTTGAAGCTCCCCCGGACACCGATGCCCCAAGACCCGTCTTGTCGGGCATCGGCCCTCCGCCCCATCTGTCCCCACTCCATCATCTTGCACTGCTGCCCTCCTGGCGCGCGGCTCTGGCTTCCCCAAACCCGCCCACTCGGTCTATGCTTTGCCTCCTTGATGGCGAACCGGCGCACGTTTTGTTTTTTTGCACTGCGTCATAAACCCCTATAATGATCCGCATGAATCACTTGTCGCGCATTTTGCCCGCCGGCAATGTCGTGCTCGATATGCTGGCCACCAGCAAAAAACGGGCGTTCGAACAGGCCGGTCTGCTCTTCGAAAACCATCACGGTCTCGCTCGCTCGGTCGTGTTCGACAGTCTGTTCGCACGCGAACGGCTAGGGTCGACCGCGCTGGGCCAGGGTGTCGCTGTACCGCATGGCCGGGTCAAGGGCCTGGAGCAGGCGCTGGCGGCTTTTGTCCGTCTGGCGCAGCCCATCCCTTTCGACGCCCCCGATGGTCAGCCCGTATCGATGCTGCTCTGTCTGCTGGTGCCCGAGGCGGCCACCCAACAGCACCTGGACATCCTCGCCGAGCTGGCGCAGCTGATGTCGAACAAGGCGCTGCGTGAAGCCCTGGCCACCGAGACCGACCCGGCGATCGTGCACCGCATGCTTACGACCGGCCAACTCTGAGCCCGCGGAGCGCTGCCATGCTTACCGTGCAGGAACTGGTCGACGACAACGCCGACAAAATCCCCTTCAGCTGGGTCGCGGGACACGGCGCGGCCGACCGCGCCATTCCCGATGACGGCATGGCGGCCGCCGATCTGGTCGGCCACCTCAACCTGATCCACCCCTCCCGCATCCAGGTATTCGGCCAGGAAGAGCTCGCGTACTACACGCGCTTCGACCTGCGCCGGCGCATGCACCACATGGATGAGCTCTTGATCGGCGGCGTGCCGGCGATCTTGCTGGCCGATGGCCTGAGCGCACCGCAAGACCTGATCGATCAATGCGATCAGCATCAGGTGCCTCTGCTCTCCACGCCGGTGGCGGCCGCGCAGCTGATCGACCTGTTGCGCATCTATCTCGGCAAGAAGCTCGCTCCCACCACCACGGTGCATGGCGTCTTTCTCGACGTGCTCGGGCTGGGCGTGCTCATCACCGGCGAGTCGGGCCTGGGCAAGAGCGAGCTCGCGCTTGAATTGATTTCGCGAGGCCACGGCCTCGTGGCTGACGACGCGGTCGAATTTTCGCGCACCGCGCCCAACATGATCGAAGGCCACTGTCCGCAATTGCTGCAGAACCTCCTCGAGGTTCGCGGTCTCGGGTTGCTCGACATTCGCACGATCTTCGGCGAGACCTCGGTCCGTCGGAAGATGCGTCTGAAGCTGATCGTGCATCTGGTGCGCGCCACCGCGCAGGACAAGTTCGAACGCCTGCCGCTGCAAGACATCACGCAAGACATGCTGGGCCTGCCGGTGCGCAAGGTCATGCTGCAGGTGGCAGCGGGCCGCAACCTCGCCGTGCTCGTCGAGGCGGCCGTGCGCAACACCATTCTCAAGCTGCGCGGCATCGATACGCTGGGCGAGTTCATGGAACGCCAGGCGATGGCGATCCTGCAAAGCAGCAAGTAAACCGGGCCAGACGCCGGGCGACGAGCGCGGCGCTACGCCCCTCTTGCAGACATCCCTCCTCATGCGCGGCGGCCCCGGCCGCCGCCGCTTCACGCGTCAGCGCGTCGCGGCATCCCGCGCACGCCGCACTTCGGGCGCCGTCACGGCGCTGGCGGCATTGCCCCAACTTCCCCGCACATACGACACCACCTCGGCGACGTCGTTGTCGCTCAGCATCTGGCCGAACGGGGGCATGCCATGGGGCCGCGGCTCCATCTGCGTGGCGGGTCCGAAGCCACCGTCGAGCACCACACGGATCGCATTGATCGCATTGGGTGCCGTTACCGATGGGTTGCCCGCGAGTGCGGGCCAGGCCGACTCGCGTCCGCGGCCATCGGCCTGATGGCACTGTGCGCAGTGTTGCGTGTAGAGCTTGGAGCCCTGTGTCATGAGGCCGGCGCTGGCGGCCGCCCCCGCACGCGGCGTCTCGGTCGCCGGCAGTGTCTTGAGATACGCACCGATTGCGAGCGCATCGGCGTCGGTCAGGTATTGCGTGCTGCCCGTGATCACTTCGGCCATCGGGCCATTCGCGACCGAATGGGGCGTGCGGCCCGACTTCAGCAACACGGCGACGTCCTCGGCACTCCAGCGGCCCAGGCCTGCGTCCTCGTTGGCATTGAGCGGAGGCGCGTACCAGCCCAGCCCGTCGATCATGCCGCCCGGCAGACCCGCGGCGTTCACCGTGGCGCCCAGGCTATTGCGTGGGGCGTGGCAGGCCGCGCAATGGCCCGGACCCTCGACCAGGTAGCGCCCGCGATTCCACTGCGCGGTCTGGCCGGCGTCGTCTTCGTGCACGCCAGGGCTGAAATACAGGACGCGCCAGAATTCGAGCAACGCGCGGTGGTTGTACGGCCACTCGAGCGCGTGCGCGCGATTCTCCTGTCGCACCGCGGGCAGACTGCGCAGGTAGGCATAGAGCGCATCGGCATCGGCCCGCGTCATGCGCGTGTACTGCGGATACGGGAAGGCAGGATAGAGCAGCTCGCCATCGCGCCCCTTGCCGTTGTGCAACGCGCGCCAGAAATCGTCGGTGCTCCAGGCGCCGATTCCCGTCTCGCGATCGGGGGTGATGTTGGGCCCATACAGCGTGCCGAACGCCGTGGGAATCGGCGTGCCGCCCGCATAGGCCTGGCCGCCCGAGACCGTGTGGCAGGCGGCGCAATTGGCCAGCCGCGCGATGTCGCGTCCACGCACGATCTGCGCTTGCGGATCGCTCACGGCCACCGGCGCCGGCCCCGCGTCTTCACGCGTGCCGAAGAAATAAAGCGTGAGCGCGAGCAGAATGCACAGCGCCCCCAGCCCCACGATGACGCGGCCCAGCCACTTCAGAAGACGCTTCATCGCGTGCTCCCGACGGCACTGCGCGTCTGGCTGCCGCAAGCGGTGGGCAGCTTGAGCGTACCCGAGGGCTGCGCTACGTAAAACGGCGGCACGGGTTGCGCGGCGAGCCAGGCAGACACAGCGGCCACGTCTTCGGGACTCAGCTGGCGCGCGACATCGGCCATGCAATCGGGCGCCGAGGCCTGCCGCAGCCCCTGCTGCCAGCCCCCGATCTGTGCCACCAGATAGTCACGCGGCAGGCCGAGCAGGCCCGGGATCGCGGGCGCCACACCGGACAGATCGGCACCGTGGCAGGCCGCGCAGGCCGGCAGACGCCGGCCGCGATCGCCATCGAACACCAGGGCGCGGCCGCGCTCCAACGTCGCCGCATCCGCGCGCGGCGCCGCCGGTGGCGGATAGGGCACATGGCGCGAGGCGAAGTATTCGGCCATTTCACGCAAATAAGCGTCGGGCAGACCGGTGAGCAGGTGCGTCATGGGCCGGTACTGGCGCTGGCCGTCGCGAAAGCTCAGAAGCTGGTGAAACAGATATTCCGCCGGCTTGCCGGCGATGCGGGGATAGTAGCCGTCGGGACCGGCCCGGCCCTGCGCGCCGTGGCAGGCGGTACAGGCGGCGAGCCGCGCGCCCATCGTATTGGGCTCGAGCGTGGTCGCCGGATTCTGTGCATGCGCGGCGCCGGCGCCACAGGCGTACAACGACAGGGCAACTGCAATATGGCGGAGGGATTTGACGGCTAACATCTTGAAGGCTGACATCGGGTCTGGTCTCGACGGCGCGAACGGCGCGGGCGGGTGGATAGACGTCGGTGCACTGCGGCGGCGCGCCCAGCCGGACCGGCGGGCAGATGCAGCAGTGTAAGCCTTTATCCGTCCCCCGGGCGGGATGCACCATTCCATGCCACAATCACTGCCATGTTGAGAGTCGTCCTTATTACCGGCATTTCAGGGTCCGGCAAGTCCGTCGCGCTACGCATGCTCGAAGACGGCGGCTTCACCTGCGTCGATAACCTGCCCGTGCGCTTTCTCACCGAATTCGTCGCCAACGCACGCGACGACGGCCTCGAGCGCGTTGCGGTCGCCATCGATGTACGCTCGCCCGGCGAGCTGGCCGAGCTGCCCGACGTGATCACGGCGCTGCGCTCGATGGGCACCGACCTGTCGGTGGTCTTCCTCGACGCCAGCACCGACACCCTCACCCAGCGCTATTCCGAATCGCGCCGGCGCCATCCGCTCACCGATCGCCTCACCCGCAATGGCAAGACGCCCTCGCTGGTCGAGAGCATCGCCACGGAGCGCGAGCTGCTCGCCCCGCTGCGCGACCAGGAACACGTGATCGACACCTCGGATCTCACGCCCGGCCAGTTGCGCACCTGGATACGCGATCTGATCCAGGCCGACCGCCCGCCGCTCGTGCTCACCTTCGAGTCGTTCGCGTTCAAGCGCGGCGTGCCCAGCGATGCCGACCTGATGTTCGACGTGCGCTGTCTGCCCAATCCCTACTACGACCGCAACCTGCGCCCGCTGACCGGCCGCGACCAGCCCGTGGCCGATTGGCTCGCGAGCTTCGACATCGTGGGCGCGATGATCGACGACATCGCCGCGTTCCTGCGCCGCTGGTTGCCCCAGTACACCGCCGACACGCGCAATTACCTCACGATCGCAATCGGTTGCACGGGTGGCCAGCACCGCTCCGTCTACGTGGTCGAACAGCTCGCCGAGCGCTTCTCAGATCATCAACCGCTGCTGGTGCGCCATCGCACCCAGCTGCCCGACGAATCCGCCTGACCCCTCTTTCCGCATCCGCATGACGCTGCCTCGCCCGCTCACCCTGCTGACGATCTTTATGCTGGCCATCGCTGTGGCCGGCTGTTCCTCACCTGGCAAGAAACGCGGCGGTGGCTACTACAAGGACGACGGCCCGGGCTCCAGCCCTCCCGCCGACATCGAGGCGATTCCGGATGCGCAGCCGCGCATCGAGCCGCTGGCCAGTGGCGCCAACCGCCCGTACGTGGTGTTCGGCAAGCGCTATGTGCCCGACACCACCGAGAAGCCCTTCCGCCAGCAGGGCGTGGCCTCGTGGTACGGCAAAAAATTCCACGGCAACTCGACTTCGATCGGCGAGAGCTACGACATGTACGCGATGACCGCCGCGCATCCCACGATGCCGCTGCCCAGCTACGCGCGCGTGACGAGCAAGCTCAATGGCCGCACGGTAATCGTGCGCGTCAATGATCGCGGTCCGTTCCACGACAACCGCATCATGGATCTGTCGTATGTGGCGGCGTACAAGCTCGGCATCATCGGCCCCGGCAGTGGCCCGGTCTCGGTCGAGCGCATCCTGCCCGACGAGATCCGGACCCTGATGGCCCAGGGCGGCGCGCCGGCCGCGGCGCCGCGCCCGGACACCGCCACCGGCACCATCGTCTCCACACCCGTCGAGCTGGGCGGCGGCAGCGCGCTGGCCGCCACGCCCCTGTCGGCCCAGCCGGTAAGCAGCGCGCGGCCGGCGGCACAGCCGGGCGGCATCTATCTGCAGCTGGGCGCCTTCTCGCAGCCCGCCAATGCCCACACGCTGGTCGCGCGCGTCAATGGCCTGCTCGCGGCCGAGGGCGCCCCTCCGGCCATGGTCGAGCAGGCCAACAATATGTATCGCGTGCGCATGGGCCCCTATACCGACCGCGACGCCGCGCTATCCGCGGTGCAGCGCGTGGCCGACCGCACGGGCATCCTGCCCAGCCTCGCCACGCCCTGAGCGCGTTCCCGGTTTCAGCGCGCCGGCGTGTCCGACTCCGCACGGCGCGGATCCGGTTCGTTCTGTGCCTGCAGATACGTGGCCCAGGCCAGGCTGGTGGCCGACGCGTCGAGCGCCAGCTCTTGCTGGCCATCGCAGATGCGCCGCGTGCGCGCCGCGTGTCCTGGATAGCGGTTGCCCTCGTGAATCAACAACGCACGCTTGCGTTTGAGCCCGCCGCCGAAGCCGGTCAGCGCGGTGTTCCAGCCGATCACGCGATGACACGGCACGATGATGGAGATGGGGTTGCGCCCGAGCGCCAACGCGAGCGGGCGTACCGAACGGGGCCGGCCGATGCGATGCGCCAGATCGCCGTAGGTCGTGGTGGTGCCGAAGGGCAAGGTCAGCAAGCCCTCCCAGACCTGGCGTTGAAACGGCGTGCCTTGCGGCGCCAGCGGCAGATCGAAGACCTGGCGCTCACCGGCATACCACTCGGCCAATTGCTCGCGCGTGCGCGCCAGCACGCGCGCTTCGGCAGCGCTGTGCTGTGCCCGGCCGACCGCGCCGGCATCGCCCTGGTCCACGAACCACACGCCGCACAGGCCCGCATCGAACGCCGCGAGACGCATGGGTCCGAGCGGGCTATCGATATCGAGCGTGGCAGGCTGCGCCGCAGGATCTTCGACGTGCAGCAGATGCAGGGGAGCGGTCATTCGGCGTCTTCCTTGCGCGCCAGCGCGCGCTGATACAGTGCATCGCGCGGCAGCCCGGTGACACGCGCTGCCACGCGTGCGGCGTCGCGCACCGATACGGTTTCCAGCAATGCGTCCAGCAGCGTGTCGGTGGCCGGGTCGGCCAACGCATCCTCGGATTCGGTGCGCACCTCGGCATGCACGATGAGGACGAACTCGCCCTGCTGCCGATGCGTATCGCCGGCCAGCCAAGCCGCCGCCTCGCCCAGCGCCATCGTGGCAATTTCTTCGAAGCGTTTGGTCAGCTCGCGCGCCACCGTGACATCGCGCGCCGGCCCGCAAACCTCGAGCAGGTCGGCCAATGTCGCAGCCAGCCGATGCGGCGACTCGAACATGAGCACGGGCGCGGGCAGCGCGCACCACTGGCGCAGCCAGCGCTGCCGCGCCACCGCCTTGGGCGGGGCGAAGCCGGCGAACGCGAACGCGGGATTCTCGTCGGAGGTGACGCCACTGCCCATCAACGCGGTGATGACCGCGCTGGGTCCGGGCACCGGCACGACCGGATGACCCGCCGCGCGCACGGTGCGCACCACGCGGGCGCCGGGGTCGCTGACAGCGGGTGCGCCGGCATCGGACACGAGGGCCACGCGCTGTCCTTGCGCCAGACGATCACAGATGGCCTGGGCCGCCTGCGCTTCGTTGTGCCGGTGCGCGGCCATGAGCGGCGTGCCCACGCCCCAGGCATCGAGCAGGGTGCGCGTGGCGCGCGTGTCCTCCGCCGCGATCACATCGGCGCGAGCCAGCGCCTGCCAGGCGCGCAGCCCGAGATCACCGAGGTTGCCGATCGGCGTGGCGACCACGTAAAGCGTGCCGGCGGGCCAATGCTGCGCCGCGACGCGCTCGGCGACGCGGTTCCAGGCATCGCCTGCGGGTGTGACATCCGGATTCATGGGGGCTTCGACTGCGATGAAAAACCCTGCCAGTGTAGCCGCCATGCGCACGCTCCACGATTCGCCCTCCGCCGCCGCCTCCGCGGATTTCTCCGACAACACGCCGTATGCGATCGCCCGCGAGATCCGCGAGCGCGCCCCGCGCAAACGTCCCGGGCGAACACGGCCGGTGGCGCGTACGGCGCATCTCGCCGGTCGCGAGATGGAGGATCGGGCGCTCGCGTGGCTGCGGGCGCAGGGGCTCGTACTGGTCGCCCGCAACGTGCGCGGGCGCCGGGGCGAAATCGATCTCGTCATGCGAGACGGCGCGACCGTCGTCCTGGTCGAGGTGCGCTCGCGCCGCGGCCCGGCCGGCACCGCAGCCTACAGCCTCACGCCCGCCAAGCTGACCCGCATCCTGCGCACCGCCGAGCACTGGCTGCCGATCTGGCGGGCGCGCCACTGGCCGGGCCAGGACCCGGCCGTGCGGCTCGATGCCGTGTTGGTGCAGGACGGGCGCCCAGAATGGCTGCGCGGCCTGCGGCTGCCCGTGCCGTTCGACTGACGCGGCCCTGAAACCTCCGGCGCACCGCTGCTCACAGTCTTTACGCCTGCCGCCACTCCGGTTACGCGTGGACAGAAACAGACCCTTACCGCGTGAGATAATCCGCGCCATGGATATGACCTTGCGCATGACGTCGCACTTCCGCGATGCAATCGCTCTGCACGAACAGAGCATGCACACCCTGGCTCCCACGCTGGCCACGGCGGTGGACCTGCTGTTTGCCGCTCTGGCCAATAACGGCCGGATCCTGGCTTGCGGCAACGGCGGCTCGGCTGCCGATGCGCAGCACTTCATCGCCGAGCTGGTCGGCCGTTTCGAGCGCGACCGCCTGCCGCTGGCCGGTATCGCGCTCAATACCGATACCTCGATCCTCACCGCGGTCGGCAATGACTACGGCTTCGACGAAATCTACGAACGCCAGGTCAGTGCGTTGGGCCAGCCGGGCGACGTACTGGTGGCCATCTCGACCAGCGGCAACTCGCCCAACGTCGTGCGTGCCATGGAAGCCGCCCGCGATCGCGAAATGCATGTGATCGCGCTGACCGGCAAGGGCGGCGGGGTGATGGGGGAACTCATTACGCCGCACGACGTCCATCTATGTGTTCCGCACGACCGCACGATGCGCATCCAGGAAGTCCATATCCTGTTGCTGCACGCGCTGTGCGACGGTATCGACGCCCTACTCCTCGGAGACACCGAATGATGATGCCTTCCTCCCGAACCGCCGCACGCCCCCTGCTCGCGGCCGCCGTGCTTGCCGCCGCCGTCGCGGGTCTGTCGGCCTGCGCCCCGCTGGTCGTGGGCGGCGCCGCCGCCACCACGGCCGTGGTGGCCACCGACCGCCGCTCCTCGGGCACCCAGCTCGATGACCAGAACGCCACGTTCCGCGCCGAAACCCAGATCAGCCAGAAGCTCGGCGAGGGCGCCCGCGTCAATGCCATGGTCTACAACGGCCAGATGCTGCTCACCGGCGACGTACCCACCGAAGCCGCGAAGGCCGAGGCCGGCACCATCGCTCAGGGTGTGCAAAAAGTGCGCAATGTGAGCAACCAGCTCACCGTCGGCCCCGCGGCGTCCTTCACGACCCGCTCGAACGACACCTGGATCACCTCCAAGGTCAAGACCGCCCTGATCAACACCAAGTTCGTGCCGTCCGGCACGATCGCGGTCACCACCGACAAGGGCGTGGTCTACCTCATGGGCAAGGTCACCCAGGCCGAGAGCGAATACGCCGCCAACGCGGCCGCCGACGTCGGTGGCGTGACGAAAGTGGTAAAACTGTTCGAGATCATCAGCCGCGATGAAGCCATCCGCCTGTCGGGCTCCGGGTCGTCCAAGGACGGCAAGGCCCCGATCGAGTCGACTGGCGGCACGCCGGCTCCCACGGAAAACGCGGCTCCGGCCGGCGACTCCGGCGTTCAAGCGATGCCCATCAAATGAAAAAAGTCGTACTCGCGCTGGTCGTCCTGGTGGCGGCCGGCATCGGCGCCTGGTTCGTCTGGCGCCCGGCCGCTCCGGCACCCGACGTGACCTTCACCACCCTCGAAGGCAAGCGCTTCACCACGCAGGACCTGCGTGGCAAGGTCGTGCTGGTCAAATTCTGGGCCACGAGCTGTGTCACCTGCGTCAAGCAGATGCCCGAGGCAATCTCGGCCTACAACGAGTACGCCCCCAAGGGCTATGAAGCGATCGGCGTGGCCATGCAGTACGACCCGCCCAATTACGTTGCCAACTTCGTGCAGCAGCGCAAGCTGCCGTTCCCGGTCGTGATCGACGCCCAGGGCGAAATCGCCAAGGCCTTCGGCGACATCCGGCTCACGCCCACGGCCTTCCTGATCGACAAAGAAGGCCGCATCATCAAGCGCTACCTCGGCGAATACGACGTGGCCGAGTTCCACGCCACCGTCGAACGGGCCCTGGCCAAGGGCTGACCCTCCCCCGCGCAAGACAGAAAAAAGCCCTCGGTGCCACGCAGCGAGGGCTTTTTGCTTGCCGTGGCCACCGCGGTGGCCCACGCTCAGAACGCCGGGACGACGGCGCCCTTGTACTTTTCCTGGATGAACTTCTTCACGGTTTCGCTGTGAAGCGCGTTTACCAGTTTCTTGATCTTGGGCGCGTCCTTGTCTTCCTGGCGCACGGCGACCAGGTTGGCGTAGGGCGAATCGGCGCCTTCGATGAAGAGCGCGTCGCGGGTGGGCACCAGGCCGGCCTCGAGCGCGTAATTGGTGTTGATCAGCGCGACGTCCACATCATCGAGCGAGCGCGGCAGCATGGCGGCCTCGAGTTCGCGGAACTTGAGCTTCTTGGGATTTTCGACGATGTCGATCGGCGTGGCGACGATGTTGGCCGGATCCTTCAGCTTGAGCAGGCCCTGCTTTTGCAACAGCACGAGCGCGCGGCCGCTGTTGGAGGGATCGTTGGGGATGGCGATGGTGGCGCCGTCCTTCAGCTCGGAGATGGCCTTGATCTTCTTGGAGTAGGCACCGAACGGCTCGACGTGCACCAGGCCCGCGGAGACCAGATTGGTCTTGCGATCCTTGTTGAACGTGTCGAGGTAGGGCTGGTGCTGGAAGAAGTTGGCGTCGAGCTGCTTGTCGGCCAGCTGCAGGTTGGGCTGCACGTAGTCGGTGAAGACCTTGATGTCGAGCTCCACGCCCTCTTTGGCCAGCACCGGCTTGACCACCTCGAGGATCTCCGCATGCGGCACCTGGGTGGCGCCGATCGTGAGCTTTTCGGCCTGGGCCGCGCCCGTGGCCAGAACCAGGGCCGAGGCCACCAGGGCCGACCGGATGAAGGAGAAACGCATGATTTGCCTCGTTGTTGTGTCGTGAAATACGGGGGTCGCGGCCCGCGCCGAGGGGTGGCGGAAGTGTCCGCCCCATGGCCGGCCGTTGCAAAAACGACCCCAATTTACCTGAATGCCCGTCTTTTGTCGGGCATAAGGACATGGGTTTACGGCATATGACAGCCGAGGCGATTACAATCTGCCGTATGCTTGCCACCATGCCTGTCCAGACATGGGCGCAGGCATTTTTTCCACCTTTTTTTCGGCTCGTATAAATCACTGCCATGACCGACACCCCCGACCCTGCCGCTGTAATGTCTCCTGCTGTCAAAGCCGCCGTCCTTTCGGAAGCCCTGCCGTATATCCGACGATTTCACGGCAAGACGATCCTGGTGAAATACGGTGGCAATGCCATGACGGAAGAACGATTGCAGCGCAGCTTCGCGCACGATGTCGTGCTGCTGAAGCTGGTGGGTCTGAATCCGGTCGTCGTGCACGGCGGCGGCCCGCAGATCGATGACGCGCTGCGCCGCATCGGCAAGCAGGGCACCTTCATCCAGGGCATGCGGGTCACCGATGCCGAGACCATGGAAGTGGTCGAGTGGGTGCTGGGCGGCCAGGTCCAGCAAGACATCGTGATGATGATCAATGAAGTCGGCGGCAAGGCCGTGGGCCTGACCGGCAAGGACGGCATGCTCATCCAGGCCCGCAAGAAGCTGATGGATAACAAGGACAACCCCGACGAGCCGATCGACATCGGATTCGTGGGCGACATCACCCAGGTCGAGCCCGCCGTGGTCAAGGCCCTGCAGGATGACCAGTTCATCCCCGTGATCTCGCCCATCGGCTACGGCGAAGACGGTACGGCCTACAACATCAACGCCGACGTCGTCGCCGGCAAGATGGCCGAGGTGCTGGGCGCCGAAAAGCTGCTCATGATGACCAACACGCCGGGTGTGCTCGACAAGAGCGGCAAGCTGCTGCGCAGCCTGTCGGCCCAGACCATCGACGAACTCTTCGCCGATGGCACGATCTCCGGCGGCATGCTGCCCAAGATCTCCTCGGCGCTGGATGCCGCGAAAAACGGCGTCAACTCGGTCCACATCGTCGACGGCCGCGTGCCGCACTGTCTGTTGCTGGAGATCCTGACCGACCAGGGCGTCGGCACGATGATCAGCTCGCACTGATGGCGTTACGGCGCCTTCTGCTGCGGCCCGCGGCGCGCATACGCCGCGGCCGCCGCGTGTCCGAGGCCGGCGGCGCCGGTCCCGGACAGGCCGGCCGGCTCTGGCTGTTCGACCTCGACAACACGCTGCACGACACCTCGCATGCCATCTTCCCGCAGATCGATGCGGGCATGACGCGCGCGGTCATGACGGCGCTCGGCGTCGAGGCCGACGAGGCCAACAGGCTGCGCGAGCTCTATTGGAAGCGTTACGGCGCCACCATGATCGGCCTCGTGCGCCACCACGGCGTCGACCCGCACGCGTTTCTGCGCGACAGCCATGACTTCGACGTGACCACGCTGGTGCGCGCCGAAAAAGGCTTGCCCGCGATGCTGCGCGCCCTGCCCGGGCGCAAGGTGCTGCTCACCAACGCCCCCCTCGACTACGCCCGCGCGGTGCTGCGTCACATGGGCATCCTGCGCTACTTCGACAGCCTTTGGGGCATCGAGCAGATGCGCCTGCACGGCGAGTTCCGTCCCAAGCCTTCGCCGGCGCTGCTGCGTTACGTGCTGGCGCGCGAAGGCGCGACGGCGCGCCAGGCGGTGCTGGTCGAAGACACGCTCGACAATCTGCGCAGCGCCCGCCGCATCGGTCTGCGCACCGTGCACGTGTACCATCCGGGCACTCCCTTCGCTCGCGCGCACAAGTCGCGACCTTCCTACGTCGACTTGCGGGTAAACTCGGTTACAGACCTGCTGCTGCGCCGCCGGCCGCTGCGCGGCTGACCCCGCGTCCCCTACCCCGTCCGTCCCGCATACCCAGCCCGTCCCATGGCGAAACCCGGCGAGAGAAAAACCCAGATCCTGCAAACGCTGGCCGAAATGCTGGAGCAGCCCCACGCTGCCCGCATCACCACGGCCGCGCTCGCCGCCCGCATGCAGGTATCCGAGGCCGCGCTCTACCGTCACTTCGCCAGCAAGGCGCAAATGTTCGAGGGCCTGATCGAGTTCATCGAGACGACGCTGTTCACCCTGGTGAATCAGATCAGCGCGGCCGAGCCCCAGGGGCTGGGCCAGGCGCGCAAGACGGTTTCGATGCTGCTGGCCTTCTCGGAGCGCAACCGCGGCATGACGCGGGTGCTCACGGGAGATGCCCTCGTCACCGAAGACAACCGCCTGCAAGACCGCATCAATCACATCAACGATCGCATCGAGGCCACCTTCAAACAGTGTCTGCGCAATGCCGTCAGTGATGGCGGCCTGCCCGATGACGCCAACGTCGCCGCCCACGCAAGCCTGCTGACGCACCTCGTGCTGGGCCGCTGGCTGCGTTACGCCCAAAGCGGCTGGCGCGTCACGCCCACCGCCATGCTCGATGATCAGCTGCGGCTGACGCTGGGGTGAGCACGATGGCGTCGTCGCCGCGTCACGTATTCCTGCCATCCTCTCGGCCAGCCCTGCACGCCTGTTGACGGGCTAGACCAGCGGGCCGTCGGTGATGCGACGCACAACGCGCAATGACGGATTCGCGGGCTTGCCCTTCAGGCGAACCGGCCAGCATAATCGCACCTGATCCGGCCCTTCAATAGCCGAATCCGCGTGCCATTGACTTGCATCAATGCGGGTTTTCCTTAGTACTGCCAAGCTAGTCCCGTGTTCTGACGTTGCTAGTACAGCATTCCTTACGTGGCTGGCACCGTCTTCTGACGTCGATTGACCTAGATCGGAGATGGATATGACCGCGCAAGCCGCTGTCCCTGCCCCACAAGTCCCCAAGAAGAAATTACCGATAGGCCTTGTGGCCGGCCTCCTGGCGCTCATCGTCGTGCTGATGCTACCCATGCCCGCCGACCTGCCCCCCGCGGGCCATCGCATGATCGCCATCCTGGTGTTCGCGGTGGTGGTGTGGATCACCGAGGCGGTGTCGTACGAAGCCAGCGCGATCATGATCACCACCTTGATGGCGTTCCTGCTCGGTACGGCGCCAACGATCAAGAATCCCGAGGTGCTCTATGGCACCTCGGCCGCCATCAGCATGGCGCTGACCGGATTCTCGAACTCGGCGCTCGCGCTGGTCACGGGCGCCCTGTTCATCGCTGCCGCCATGACCTATACCGGGCTGGACCGGCGCATCGCGCTGGTCACGCTCTCGCGTATCGGCACCAGCACCACGCGCATCATGATCGGCGCGATCGCCGTCACTATCGTGCTGAGCCTGGTCGTGCCGAGCGCCACCGCGCGCAGCGCCGCCGTCGTGCCCATCATGATGGGCGTGATCGCCGCTTTCGGCGTGGACAAGCGCTCCAACATCGCGGCCGGCATCATGATCATCGTGGCACAAGCCACGAGTATCTGGAACGTCGGCATCCAGACCGCCGCCGCGCAGAACCTGCTGACCAAGGGCTTCATGGAGAAGATGCTCGGTGACCGGGTATCGTGGGCCGAGTGGCTGATCGCCGGCGCCCCGTGGTCGGTCATCATGTCGGTCGTGCTGGTCTTCATCGTGCTCAAGCTGCTGCCGCCCGAAGCCGACAATATCGCCGGTGGCAAGGAAGCGGTGCAGGCCGAACTCGAAGCGCTGGGCCCCATGACCAGTCCGCAGAAGCGCCTGCTCGGCGTGTCCATCATGCTGCTGCTGCTGTGGGCCACCGAAAAGTCGCTGCACAACTTCGACACCACCTCGACCACCTATTTCGGCCTCGTGCTGCTGCTGCTGCCACGCTTCGGCGTGATGACGTGGAAAGACGTGCAGAGCCGGATTCCGTGGGGCACCGTGATCGTGTTCGGCGTGGGCATCAGCCTGGGTACGGCCCTCCTGACCACGCAGGCCGGGCAATGGATGGGCAATCAGGTCGTGACGCATACCGGCCTGGACCACCTCGGCCCCCTCGCGATCTTCGCGATCCTGTCTGCCTTCCTGATCGTGATCCACCTGGGCTTTGCGAGCGCCACCGCACTCACCTCGGCCATGCTGCCGATCCTGATCTCGGTGCTGGCGACGCTGCCTGGCGAGTTCAACCGGCTGGGCATGACCATGCTGCTGGGCTTCGTCGTGAGCTACGGCTTCATCCTGCCCATCAACGCGCCGCAGAACATGGTGTGCCTGGGTACCGAAACCTTCACCGCCAAACAGTTCGCCCGCGTCGGCATCATCATCACCATCGTCGGCTATCTGCTGATGCTGGTCTTCGGTGCCACCTACTGGCGCTGGCTGGGCTGGATGTAAGGAGTCATCATGAAAATCGCCATCAACGAAGCCATCGCCTACGGCGAGCGTCTGCTGGCCGCCCAGGGGGTGCCGTCCGACATCGCCCACGACGTGGCCGAGCATCTGGTCGAGTCCGACCGGGTGGGCTACACCAGCCATGGGCTGTCGATCCTGCCGAACTACGAACGGGTGCTGCGCGAAGGCTTCGTGCGCGCCGACGGCCGGGCCGAGCTGGTCAACGACCGCGGCACGCTGCTCGCCTTCGAAGGCAACAGCGGCTTCGGCCAGCACGTAGGCAAGACCGCGATCCAGCAGGCCATCGCGCGCACCGCCGAGCATGGCCAGTGCATCCTGACCCTGCGCAACACGCACCACCTCGGGCGCATGGGCTACTACGGCGAGATGGTTGCCGGGGCCGGCCAGATCCTGCTGGCCTTCACCAATGTGATCAACCGGTCGCCCACGGTGGCGCCGTTCGGCGGCGCACGCGCCTGCCTCACGACCAACCCGCTGTGCTTCGCCGGCCCGCTGCCGGGCGGGCGGCCGCCCGTCCTGGTCGATATGGCGACCAGCTCGATCGCGGTCAACAAGGCGCGCGTGCTGGCCACCAACGGCCAGCCAGCCCCGGCTGGCGCCCTGATCGATGCACAGGGCAATCCCACCACCGATCCGGGCGCGTTGTTCACGGACCCGCCGGGTGCGCTGCTGCCCTTCGGCGGTCACAAAGGCTACGCGCTCGGCCTCGTTGCCGAGCTGTTGGCCGGCGTGCTGTCGGGCGGCGGCACGATCCAGCCGGAGCATCCGCGCAACGGCGTGGCGACCAACAACATGTTCGCCATCCTGCTCGATCCGCAGGTCGATTTCGACGCCGATTGGCGCTCCCAGGAAGTCGGCGCGTTCATCGATTACCTGCAAGCCTGCCCGCCGCAACCCGGCGTGGACCGCGTGCAGTATCCCGGTGAGTACGAGGCCCACAATCGCGAGTTGAATCGCGACGCGCTGACCTTCGCGCCGGCCATCTGGGACACGATGCTGAAGCTCGGCGACACGCTCGGCGTGGCCCCGCCTGCCGTCTATACTGAGTAATCCTGGCCGCGCAGGCGGCTGGTCCAACGATAACGGCGCCCTCGGGCGCCGTTATCGTTGGTGGTGTGGCCGGGGCTCAGGCCTTGCGGGCGCGATGCCGGCTGATACTCATGAGAATGCCGCAGGCGATGCCCATGGTGAGCAGGGCCGTGCCGCCGTAACTCATGAAGGGCAAGGGGACACCCACCACCGGCAGGATGCCGGTCACCATGCCCACGTTCACGAACACATAGATGAACATCATCATCGTGACCGACCCCGCCAATAAACGCCCGAACTGTGTCGCGCTGCGCGAGGCGATGGCCAGCCCGCGCGCCATCAGCAAACAATAGAGCACCAACAGCGCCACGCCACCATACAGGCCGAATTCTTCCGCATAGACGGCGAAGATGAAGTCGGTGGTGCGCTCGGGGATGAAGTCGAGGTGGGTCTGCGTCCCTTGCATGTAGCCCTTGCCGTACAGGCCACCCGAGCCCACCGCGATCATGGACTGGATCGTGTGAAATCCCTTGCCCAAAGGATCGGAGCTGGGGTTGAGCAGCGTGCAGACCCGATGCTTCTGGTAATTGTGCAGGACCACCCAGTCGACGTCGGGCTCGCAGAGCTGGTCTTCGTAGTAGACCAGCGTGCCCAGCCCGATGATGCCCGCCATCATGACCGGGACCAGCAGTTTGAACGACAGTCCGGCGAAATAGATCACGAAGAAACCGGCGCCGAACACCAGCAGCGCCGTGCCCAGGTCGGGCTGCAACACGATGAGGCCGAACGGCACGATCAGCATCGCCGCCGCCACGAAAAAGTCGCGAATGCGCACCTGCCCTTCGTGCCGCTGGAAGTACCAGGCCAGCATCATGGGCACGGCGATCTTCATCATCTCGGAGGGCTGGATGCGCGTCACGCCCAGGTTGAGCCAGCGGGTCGCGCCCTTGCTGGTTTCACCGGCGAACTCCACGCCGAGCAGCAACACCACTCCGACCGCATAGAAGGGCAGCGCCAGCTTCATCAGGGTCTGCGGCGGCACCAGGGCCATGGCCCACATCGCCACGAAGGCGATCGTGAAATTGCGCGACTGCTCGGCGAAGCGCCAGTCGGTGCCGCCCACGGCGGAATGCATGACCGTGAGGCCCAGCGCGGCGAACAGCACCAGCACGAACAGCAACGGCCAATCGAACGCGGTGAAGACGCGCAGCAGGATGAGCCCGATCCGCTTCATTGGGCGTTCTCCGCGACGGCCGCGGCCTTGGCGCCGCGCTCGATCTTGTCTTCGCGCTCGGTGCTGAGCCAGTAGTCCATCACGGTGCGCGCGACAGGCGCGGCGGCGCTCGCGCCCCAGCCGGCGTTCTCGACGATCAGCGAGACCGCGATGCGCGGATGCTCGGCGGGCGCAAAGCCCATGAAAAGCGCGTGATCGCGCAGACGCTCGTCGATCGCATTGGCACGATACTGCCCGCCGCGCAGGCTGAACACCTGGGCCGTGCCGGTCTTGCCCGCGGCCTGGTAGGGCGCGTTGGCGAAGGCGCGGCGCGCCGTACCCGAGCGGATCACATCGGCCATGGCGTTCTTGATGACGTCCACATTGGCCTGCTTGAGCGGAATACGGTAGTCGGGGGCCGACGGCGTGGCCGTGATCATGAGCGAGCGCGCGTCTCGCACCGCGTGCACCAGGTGCGGGCGGCGGTACAGCCCGTTGTTGGCCAGCGTGGACGTCGCCTGCGCCAGCTGCAGCAGCGTGAACGAGTTGTAGCCCTGGCCCACGGCCACCGAAATCGTTTCGCCGGCGTACCAGCGCTGGCGCTCCCGATCCTTGTAGGCGCGGCGCTTCCAGTCGGTGGACGGCAGCACGCCGGCCTTCTCGCCTTCGAGATCGATGCCGGTGATCTGGCCGAAGCCGAACTGCTTGGAAAAGTCGTGCAGCGCGTTGACCCCGATCTCGGGACCCAGCGAATAGAAGTACGTATCGGACGACACCACGATGGCCTTGTGCATGTCGGTCATGCCGAACACCGCACCGGCCGCATTGCGAAAGCGTTGGCCGCCGAACTCGTAGTAGCCGGGGTCCGGAAAGCGGTCGGTCGCGCGGCGCTTGTTGAGCTCGAGCGCGGCGAGCGCCACGAAGGGTTTGTAGGTGGAGCCGATCGGATAGGTGCCGTACAGGGGCCGGTTGATCAGCGGGTGGTCGGGCGATTCGTTCAGGCGACGCCAGTTTTCGACGTCGATGCCATCGACGAACAGGTTCGGGTCGAACGAGGGCTGCGATACGAAGGCCAGCACTTCGCCGGTGTCGGGATCGATGGCGACCAGCGCGCCGCGTCGGCCCTCGAAGGCCGTCTCGGCGATACGCTGCAGATTCAGGTCGATCGACAGCATGATGTCGGAGCCCGGCACCGGGTCGATACGGCGCAGCGTACGCACGGGCCGGCCACTCGCCGTAACCTCGACCTCTTCGAGGCCCGTGCGTCCGTGCAGTGTCTCTTCCCAGGTCTTTTCGATGCCCTTCTTGCCGATTACATCGGTACCGCGATAGTTGCCCGCGCGACCCGTTTTCTCGAGCTCTTCCTGGTCGGAGTCGGCGATACGGCCGATGAAGCCGACCACGTGCGCGGCCGCCTCGCCCTGCGGATACTCACGCACCCAGCGTGCGCGCAGCTCGACCCCCGGAAACTCGAACGCGTGCGCCGAGAACCAGGCGGCCTCGGTCTCGTTGAGATTGTTGCGCAAGACCAGGCTCGCATAGCGGCTGGATTCCTGCACGCGGCGCTTGAAGCGGCGCTGGTCGGCCGGTGACACATACAGCACCGGCGTGAGACGCGAAAACAAGTCGTCGATGGAGCCGCCGATATTGGCCGGCACGACCTCGATGGTGTAGGTGCGGTAATTGCGCGCGAGCACCACGCCGTTGCGGTCGAGGATCTCGCCCCGGCGCGGCGGGATCGGCTGCACGGCGATGCGGTTGCGGTCCGCACGCTCGGAATAGCCCTCGAAACGCTCGACCTGCAGAAACCAGAAACGCGAGACCAGGATGCCGAAGCAGGCCAGGGCGAACAGCCCGCCCACCCAGGCGCGCAGCTTGAAGCGTTGCTTCTGCTGCTGGCCGGTCTTCTTGAACTCGAACATGCGAGACGCCTCAGACGGCGGAAGACTCGACGTCGTCGTAACGTCGTTGGGGCAGGTGCAACACCCAGCCACCGAGCGGCCAGATCGCCGCGGTCAGGAGGGCGCCCAGCGCCCATTGCCAGCCCGGCCAGGCGCCGGCCAGCCACGCCATGATGAGCTGGCTCACCAGTTGCGCCACGAAGAACACCGGCAACATGTGCATGGCCTGGCTCCAGAGATCGAAGCGCTGGAGCCGGCGGTGCAACGCGAAGGCGCCGTAGGCCACGAGGGTGTACGTGAGCGCATGGCCGCCAAGGAGGCCGGCGTCATGCACATCGAGCAGCAGCCCGAAGACGAATGCCGCGACCATGCCCACGCGACGCGGCTCGTGGGCGCACCAGAAGGCGATCACGAGCGCCAGGACATCGGGCGAGCCCGGCCACTGGCGCCAGGGGAGAAGCGATGCCAGCCAGACCAGCAACAGCGTGCCCCATACGAAGGCGCCGTGCGCCGCATGCGCGAGGCGCTCGGGCTCGACGTTGCTGGGCATGCCGAGGGCGCGGCGGCCCCGGCTGGCGTCGTGCTTACTTTCCGCCACCGTCGGCCTCCTGTCGATTCAGTTCGGCGCGCGCCACATCGACTTGCAGAACCAGGAAGTGGCGGTAGCGCTCGGGATGGGCCAGCGGCTCGGACAACGCGCGAGCGAAGCCCGAGGCGGTATCGCGCTCGACCGACACCACTTTGGCCACGGGCAGACCGGCCGGGAACAACCCGCCCACGCCGCTCGTGACGATGGTATCGCCCGCCTTGATGTCGGCGTTGGCCGCCAGATAGCGGACCTCGATGACGCCGGGCGTGTTGCTGCCGAAGGCGATCAGACGCAGACCGTTGCGCAACACCTGCACGGGAATCGAAACGCGCTCATCGGTAACCAGCGCGGCCTCGGCAGTCATGGGCGTGGTGCGCACGATCTGGCCGACGACACCGCCCTCATCGATGACGGGCATGCCGGGCTGCAGGCCGGCGTTGCTGCCCTTGTTGAACACCAGGCGCTGATGAAAGGCGTTGGGCGGCTCGTAGAGCACCTCGACGACGACCGCCGATTGGGTGACGTTGTCGGTGACGCCGAGCAGACGGCGCAATTGCGAGTTTTCGGCGGCCAGCTGCACGGCATGCGTGGCGACCTGAGCCAGCTCGATACGCTGGCGCTGAAGCGCTTCGTTTTCGCTGCGGATCAGGTTGGCGGCGTTGACCCATTCGTCGACCTGCTGGACGAGGTCGCGCGGCGCCATGACGGCACGCTGGAAGGGATAGAGGGCAACCGAGACGGCACGCCGCACCGGTTCGAGAATGCGCAGCTGTGAATCCACGCCCATCAGGGCGAGCGCCAGCAGGACCAGGACGGCCAGCCTCACCTCGGCCGGCGGGCCGCGGCGAAATAGCGGTGGGGTCGTCCCTTGTCGTTGCATGAAATACTCAGCCCGGGCAGTGCGGCCCGGTGCTGCCATGCTGTCCGGTGCCGCCGCAGGAGCGGCATCCGGTCAGCCGCACGGGCTTAGTCGTTGATGAAAATGGCGCCGAGCTTTTCAAGGTGCTCGAGCGCTTCGCCGCAACCACGCACCACGCAGGTCAGCGGATCATCGGCCACCACGACGGGCAGGCCGGTTTCTTCCTGGAGCAGGCGATCCAGATCGCGCAACAGCGCGCCACCGCCGGTCAGGGCAATGCCCTTGTCGGTGATGTCGGCGCCGAGTTCCGGCGGAGTCTGTTCGAGCGCGATCTTCACGGCCGACACGATCTGGTTGAGCGGATCGGTCAGCGATTCGAGGATCTCGTTGGACGACACCGTGAAACTGCGCGGCACGCCTTCGGCCAGATTGCGGCCCTTGACCTCGATCTCGCGGACTTCGGAGCCCGGGAAGGCCGAGCCGATTTCCTTCTTGATGAGTTCGGCGGTGGGTTCGCCGATCAGCATGCCATAGTTGCGGCGGATGTAGTTGACGATGGCTTCGTCGAACTTGTCGCCGCCGACGCGCACGGAACCCTTGTAGACCATGCCGCCCAGCGAGATCACGGCCACTTCGGTCGTGCCGCCGCCGATATCGACGACCATCGAGCCGCTGGCATCGGACACCGCCAGGCCGGCGCCGATCGCGGCGGCCATGGGTTCTTCGATCAGGTAGACGTGCGAGGCGCCGGCGCCGAGCGCAGATTCACGGATCGCGCGGCGTTCGACCTGGGTCGAACCGCAGGGCACGCACACGATGATGCGCGGGCTGGGCGCGAGCATGTTGCGCGGGTGCACCATGCGGATGAACTGCTTGAGCATCTGCTCCGTGACCGTGAAGTCGGCGATGACGCCGTCTTTCATGGGGCGGATGGCTTCGATGTTGCCCGGCACGCGGCCCAGCATCTGCTTGGCTTCCTGGCCGACGGCCTGGATGATTTTCTTGCCGTTGGGGCCGCCTTCGTGACGAATGGCGACCACCGAAGGTTCGTCCAGCACGATGCCCTTGCCCCGGACGTAAATCAGCGTGTTGGCGGTACCGAGGTCGATCGCCATATCGCTGGAAAAATAACTACGGAGGAATCCGAACATGGGAGCTCAGCTAGATTCAGGTATTAGAGGTGACGCCACGCGGCGCGGCGACCCGGGGGGCACGAACGCGAGATTTGACCTCGGCTCTGTATGGGGTCCGCCTGACTGCAGCGATTAAACCGTGAATCATAACTTATAATTTCACCGGAAATAGCGCTTAAATGCAGGCTATTCAAGCTTTGTAACGGGTTGGCCCTGTGCATACTGCCAGGTCCGCCATTCCGTCACACCCCCCACCATTTTGGTCTTCTTTCCATGGCGCTCACCGCACAAGACGTGGCCCGCATTGCCCGGCTGGCCCGCATCGAATTGACCCCCGAACAGCAGGACACGGCACAGGCCGAACTCAATGGCATCCTGGACCTGATCGAGAAGCTGCAGGCGGTCGACACCACCGGCGTGGAGCCGCTCGCCCACCCCCTGTCGGCGCACGAAGACATCGTGCTGCGCCTGCGCGACGACGAGCCCACCGAGCCCGCCACGGCCGAGCGCCGCGCCGAACTGCTGGCCAACGCCCCGGCCGAAGCCGAAGGGCTGATCCTGGTACCCAAGGTTATCGAGTAAGTCATGGCTAAACCCGCATTGCATACCGAGATCGGCGACATCGCCGCCCAGCGCGCCGCGCTGGCCGCGCGCAAGGTAAGCGCCGTCGAGCTGGCCCAGAGCGCCCTGGCGGCCGCCGAAGCGGCCGCGCCGCTCAACGCCTTCCTGCACATCGACGCCGAACTCACGCTGGCCCAGGCCCGCGCGGCCGACGCCGCCCTGGCGCAAGGCACCGCCGGCCCGCTCGCCGGCATCCCGATCGCCCACAAAGACGCGTTCGTCACGCGCCAATGGCGCACCACCGCCGGCAGCCGCATGCTCGAGGGCTACGTCAGCCCGTTCGACGCCACCGTGGTCGAGCGCCTGGAGGCGGCCGGCGCCGTCTCGCTGGGCAAGCTCAACTGCGACGAGTTCGCCATGGGCTCGGGCAATGAAAATTCCGCTTATGGCGTGGTTCGCAATCCCTGGGACACGCAAGCCGTGCCCGGCGGCTCGTCGGGCGGTTCCGCCGCCGCCGTGGCAGCCCGCCTCGTCGCGGCCACCACCGGCACCGACACCGGCGGTTCGGTGCGCCAGCCCGCGGCCCTGTGCGGCGTGAGCGGCATCAAGCCTACCTACGGCACGGTCTCGCGTTTCGGCATGGTGGCGTTCGGCTCCAGCCTGGACCAGGCCGGCCCGCTCGCCCCGAGCGCGCGCGATCTGGTCGAGCTGCTCGATCCCATGAGCGGATTCGATCCGCGCGACGCCACCAGCCTCGAAACCTGCGATGGCGCCGCCAACACCCCGGGGCGCGTGCGCGCCGCGTTCGATGGGGCGGCCCAAGGCTACGACGCCGCCGGCAGCCAGCCGCTCAAGGGCCTGCGCATCGGCGTGCCCGCCGAGTACTTCGGCGCCGGCCTGGCGCCCGACGTCGCGGCCGCGGTCGAGGCCGCGCTGGTGCAATTCGAACAGCTCGGCGCGCAACGCGTGTCGATCTCGCTGCCGCGCACCGAACTCGCCATCCCGGCCTATTACGTGATCGCCCCCGCCGAGGCGTCGAGCAATCTGGCGCGCTACGACGGCGTGCGCTACGGTCACCGCACCACCAACCTCGAGAGCGTGAGCTATGGCGGTGGCAAGGCGATCGACAACAAGCTCGAGGTGATGATCAGCCGCTCGCGCGCCGAGGGCTTCGGCGCCGAGGTCAAGCGCCGCATCCTGATCGGCGCCTACGTGCTCTCGCACGGCTACTACGACGCCTACTACCTGCAGGCACAGCGCCTGCGCCGCATGATCGCGCAGGACTTCCAGCGCGCCTTCGCGGACCAATGCGACGTGATCATGGGCCCGGTCACGCCGACCGTGGCCAAGAACATCGGCGACAACCGCGACGACCCGACCGCCGATTGGCTGGCCGACATCTACACGCTGGGCGTGAGCCTCGCGGGCCTGCCCGCGATGTCCGTGCCTTGCGGCTTCGGCGCCGATGGCCGCCGCCCGGTGGGCCTGCAGATCATCGGCAACTACTTCGACGAAGGCCGCTTGCTCGCCCTCGCCGACCGCTATCAACAAGTGACCGACTGGCATCAACGCACGCCGGCAACGCAGGACGCCTGACATGAACTGGGAAATCGTCATCGGCCTGGAAACCCACGCCCAGCTTTCCACCGACTCCAAGATCTTCTCGGGCAGCAGCACCCGCTTCGGCGCCGCGCCCAACACGCAGGCCAACGTCGTCGACCTGGCCCTGCCCGGCAGCCTGCCCGTGATGAACCGCGGTGCGGCCGAGCGCGCGATCCGCTTCGGCCTGGCCGTGGGCGCGACCATCGCCCCGCGCTCGGTCTTCGCCCGCAAGAATTATTTCTACCCCGACCTGCCCAAGGGTTACCAGATCAGCCAGTACGAGCTGCCGGTGGTCCAGGGCGGTTCGATCTCGTTCTTCGTAGGCGAGCAAGAGCACACGGTCGAGCTGACCCGCGCGCACCTCGAAGAAGACGCCGGCAAGTCCCTGCACGATGAGCTCACCCTGCCCGATGGCCGTCCGGCCAGCGGCGTGGACCTCAACCGCGCCGGCACGCCGCTGCTCGAGATCGTGACCGAGCCGGTCATGCGTTCGGCCGCCGAGGCCGTGGCCTACGCCCGCGCGCTGCACAGCCTGGTCGTGTGGCTCGGCATCTGCGACGGCAACATGCAGGAAGGTTCGTTCCGCTGCGACGCCAACGTGTCGGTGCGACCGGTAGGCCAGGCCGAGTTCGGCACCCGCACCGAGATCAAGAACGTCAACTCGTTCCGCTTCCTGGAACGCGCGATCCTGTTCGAAGCACGCCGCCAGATCGATCTGATCGAAGACGGCGGCACGGTGGTCCAGGAAACCCGCCTGTACGACGCCGATGCCGACGAGACGCGCAGCATGCGCAGCAAGGAAGACGCGCACGACTACCGTTACTTCCCGGATCCCGACCTGCCCCCGCTGGTGATCGGTGCCGACTGGATCGAGCAGGTGCGCGCCACCATGCCCGAGCTGCCCGCCGCGCTGCGCGCGCGCTTCGAGGCCGAATTCGGACTGCCCGCCTACGATGCGGCGCAGCTCAGCGCGAGCCGTGACCTCGCGGCCTACTTCGAAGCCGTGGCCCGCGCGCTGCCGGCCGGCCAGGCCAAGCTGGCGGCCAACTGGGTGATGGGCGAGGTGTCGGCCACGCTTAACCGCGAAGAGAAAGACCTGGCCGATGCGCCGGTGCAGGCGCCCGCGCTGGCGCTGCTGATCAACCGTATCGTCGATGGCACGATCTCGAACAAGATCGCCCGCGACGTGTTCGCCAAGATGTGGGCCGGCGAAAACGGCGGCGATCCCGACGCGATCATCGAGGCCAATGGCTGGAAGCAGATCAGCGACACGGGCGCGATCGGCGGCATGATCGACGAGGTGCTGGCGGCCAATCCGGCCATCGTCGCCGAGTACCGCGCGGGCAAGCAGAAGGCGTTCAACTCGCTCGTGGGCCAGATCATGAAGGCAGCCCGCGGCAAGGCGAATCCGCAGCAAGTCAACGACCTGCTCAAGCAGAAGCTCGACGCCTGACGACGTCGGCCGGCGCGCCGCGCCGACATGACAAGGCCGCCGCCCGTTGCCGGGCCGGCGGCCTTTTTGTTGCCTGCCGCGACGCCATGGGCCGCGGAAGCGGGCGCGACTTACACGCCGTATTTGTCGCGATAGGCCTGCACGGCGTCGCGATGCTGGGCGAATTGCGCGTCGTCTTGCAGCAGCGCCATGATGTCGGCCAGCGAGGCGATGCTCACCACCGGAATGCCGTAGGTGCGGGCGACGTCTTGCACGGCCGAGTGCGGCGACAGGGCGTCGTCGGCACCGGCGCGCTCCATGCGGTCCATCGCGATCAGCACGGCGGCCGGCTGGGCGCCCGCGGCGCGGATGATCTCGACCGACTCACGCACCGAGGTACCCGCGGTGATCACGTCGTCGATGATGACCACGCGACCGGCCAGCGGCGCGCCCACCAGCGTGCCGCCCTCGCCGTGATCCTTGGCTTCTTTGCGGTTGTAGGCGAACGGAAAATCGCGGCCCTGGGCCTGCGGATGCGCGGCGAGCGCGACCGAAGTGGCGGTGGCCAGCGGAATGCCCTTGTAGGCGGGTCCGAACAGCATGTCGAACTCGACCCCCGACTCGAGCAGGGCCTGCGCGTAGAACTGCGCCAGCTGGCCTACCGAGCGGCCGGTGTTGAAGAGGCCGGCATTGAAGAAGTACGGGCTGGTCCGCCCCGACTTGACCTTGAAGCTGCCGAATCGCAGCACGCTCTCGTCGAGAGCGAAACGGACGAACTGGAGGGCGGTGGAGGCAGCGGCGGACATGCGGGGGATTCCTGGCAGAGGGGTGACGAAACCTCGCCATTATCCGCGATCCGGCCGTTTTTCGCCCGGACGCTGGCGTCGCTTCGTGCGACGGGGCGGTGCACGGCGGCGGCCTGGACCGGTTTGCGAAGGCGCGGGTCGATGGCCGCCGGCGCTGTCACCGGAGGGATACCTTACCCGCTGCGGGTTGCCCGAGCGCAGGAGCACCGGCGCCACGGACCGTCGAATCGCCGGGCCGTGGCGCCGGAACGCCGGCCGCCGGTGCGCCGGCCGCCGGATCGCCGGCCGCCGCGTCGGTTAAAGTGCTGGCCTGACGCGATCACGCCGGCTGGGGCCCGCCCAGAGAGGCCCGCCCGCATGTATCGCCCCCGGAATTTTCAGGAGTCCTGCTTTGCTGCGTATCACTTCGCTCAACCTCAACGGCATCCGCTCGGCCTTCCGCAAGGGCCTGCAACCGTGGATGGAAAGCCACGCCGCCGACATCCTGTGCCTGCAGGAAATCAAGGTCGCCGACGCCGACCTCACCGACGAGCTGCGCCATCCGCCCGGCTACACCGGCCATTTCCATCACGCCCAGAAGAAGGGCTATAGCGGTGTGGGTATCTACCTGCGCAATCCCGCCGAGCGCGTGGTCAACGGCTTCGAGTGCGAAGAGTTCGATCTCGAAGGCCGCATCATCCGCGCCGACTGGAAAGATCTCAGCGTGATCAGCGCCTACCTGCCCTCCGGCTCGAGCGGCGACGAACGCCAGCAGGCAAAGTACCGCTTCCTCGACACGTTCGCGCCCTGGCTCGAAGGCCTGATGGACGAACACCGCAAAACCGGCCGCGAGTTCGTGGTGTGCGGCGACTGGAACATCGCCCACAAAGAGATCGATCTGAAGAACTGGAAGGGCAACCTCAAGAACTCGGGTTTTCTGCCCGAAGAGCGCGCCTGGCTCACGGATGTGTTCGACAAGCGCGGTTTCGTGGACGTGTTCCGCCAGATCGACGAGCGCCCCGACCAATACACCTGGTGGAGCAATCGCGGCCAGGCCTGGGCCAAGAACGTAGGCTGGCGCATCGATTATCAGATCGCCACGCCGGGCATCGCGGCTCGCGCCAAGACCGCCGCGATCTACAAGGATGAGCGCTTCTCCGATCACGCACCGCTCACCATCGACTACGACGTCAAGCTTGCGTGATAAACGGGGACGTATGTTGCGAAAAATATTTTTTCGCCCGTCCCTCTTTCCTGCTTGTTACTGCGACCGTAGGTGATCGGATACCCGGCGACGCTCGTTTGCTCAGTCGAATTAAATAGGGGACATATTTAATCTCCCTATGACGAAACTGCGTCGCCGGCCCGCTGCGACTGACTTACGACGACGCCCTGCCATTTATGCGTCCCCATTAATTAGTTGCCGGAAGGGCCGGCGTCGCAGCGGGAACGAACCTTTGCGGCGTCCTGTCTTTTCCTCCACAATCGCCGCGCACCAAATCAGTGCGATGCATCTCATTCGCACCATATTGGTTCTTTTGTGCACCAATCAGGAACATTGCCGCCCTCGCCGCGGCATCTGGAGGACGACGTGAAACTGCAGGGCATGAATGAATTCTTGAAGGGCGTGGCCGCCCGCGATCCGCACCAACCCGAATTCATGCAGGCGGTGGAAGAGGTCATGCAGAGCCTCTGGCCGTTCCTCGAGAAGCACCCCCACTACGCCGAGCAGGCGATCCTCGAGCGTCTGGTCGAACCCGAGCGCGTGATCCAGTTCCGCGTGTCCTGGACCGATGACCAAGGCCGTGCTCGCGTCAACCGCGCCTTCCGCGTGCAGCACAGCTCGGCCATCGGCCCCTTCAAGGGCGGCATGCGCTTTCATCCCACCGTGAACCTTTCGGTGCTGAAGTTCCTCGGCTTCGAGCAGACCTTCAAGAACGCGCTGACCACGCTGCCCATGGGCGGCGGCAAAGGCGGCTCGGACTTCGACCCCAAGGGCAAGTCCGACGCGGAAGTGATGCGTTTCTGCCAGGCCCTGATGATCGAGCTGTATCGCCATCTCGGCCCCGACACCGACGTGCCGGCTGGCGACATGGGCGTGGGCGCCCGTGAAGTGGGCTTCATGGCCGGCATGATGAAGAAACTGTCGAACTCGTCCGCGAGCGTGTTCACCGGCAAGGGCCTGAGCTTCGGCGGCAGCCTGATCCGCCCCGAAGCCACCGGCTACGGCACGGTGTACTTTGCCGAGGAAATGCTGCGCCGGATCGACTCGTCGTTCGACGGTCTGCGCGTGTCGGTGTCCGGCTCGGGCAACGTGGCGCAATACGCCATCGAAAAGGCCATGGCACTGGGTGCACGCGTTGTCACCGCGTCCGATTCGGGCGGCACCGTGGTCGACGAAGCCGGCTTCACGCATGAAAAGCTGTGCGCGCTGATGCATGTGAAGAATGACCTGCGCGGCCGCATCGAAGACTACGCCAAGAAGTTCGGCCTGACGTTCGTGCCGGGCAAGAACCCCTGGCACGTGCCGGTCGACGTGGCCCTGCCCTGCGCGACGCAAAACGAGCTGGATCGCGACGACGCCGCCACGCTGATCAAAAATGGCGTGAAGTGCGTGGCCGAAGGCGCGAACATGCCGGCCACCCTGGCGGCCGCACATGCCTTCATCGAAGCGCGCGTGCTGTACGCCCCGGGCAAGGCCAGCAACGCCGGCGGCGTGGCGGTCTCGGGCCTCGAAATGGCGCAGAACTCGGCGCGCCTGGCCTGGACCCGCGACGAAGTCGACACCCGCCTGCACGCCATCATGCGCGACATCCACGAGAACTGCGTGCGTCACGGTCATGCCTCCGAGGGCTACGTGAACTACGTCGACGGCGCCAACATCGCCGGCTTCGTGAAGGTCGCCGACGCGATGCGCCAGCAAGGCCTGTACTGATCGCGGCGGGCGCCGCGTCCCCCCCGGCCGCAACGCCCCGCCCGCAACGCAAAAACGCCAGCGCAATGCTGGCGTTTTTGCATGGGCGTCCTGGCGCATCACGGGTCGGCGGGCACTTGCGCGGCCCGCTCGATCGCGCGCGGCGCCCGATGCATGGCGCCCGTTGCACGGCGCCCATTGCATGGCGCCCACTGCATGGCGCCCCTGCTCACGTCAGTGCCAGTCGTCGCGATAGACGAATTTGGGCATCTGCCAATTGAAGCGCAGGGCCAGCAGACGCAGGGCCAGTCCCACGGTGAGCGCCACCGGCACGGCCAGGCTCGTCAGGCCCAGCATGAAATCCAGCCCGATGTAGACCAGTCCGGTGAGCAAGGACACGCTGGCATAGAGCTCGCGCCGGAACAGCAGCGGAATATCGTTGCACAGCACGTCACGCAGCACGCCACCCGCACATCCCGTGATCATGCCGCTCACCAGCACGATGGGCATGGACAGTCCCATCTGCTGCGCCACCTTGCAGCCGATCACGGTGAACGCCACCAGGCCGAGCGCGTCCAGCAACAAGAAGAGACTGCGCAAATGCCGCAGGACACGCGCGCACAGCGCGGTCAGCATTGCCGCGCCCGCGGTCATGCCGAGGTACTCGGGATGGGCTACCCAGGTCAGTGGGTAATGGCCCAGCAGCACGTCGCGCAACGACCCTCCGCCCAGCGCCGTCACGCAGGCGATGACGCAGACGCCGAACCAATCCATGTCCCGCCGGCCGGCCGCCAAGGCGGCCGTCATGGCCTCGGCCACGATGGCCACCAGATAGAGCGAATGCAGGAGCAGTGTCGAGGCTTCGGCGGGCATGGGAGTCAGCGGGGGCTGGCGACGAAAAACCGTATTCTAGGTGAGTCGCAGGGCTTGATGCGTGTCAAGGCGGCGGTTGAGGATTGGTCCGAGAATGGGACGATCGCGCCCATTCTGTCCGGAGCCAGGCGCGCCACAAGGAGAACACACACCATGAGCACGCTCGGGCCCCTCTTGCTTGCCACCGATCTCAGCGCGCGTAGCGATCGCGCACTCGACCGCTCCCTGATGCTGGCGCGCCAGCACGGCACCCGCCTCGTGGCGCTGCACGTGATGGAGCCGGCATCTGCCACGGCGCTGGCCGCGCCGGCCTGGCGCCGTCTTGCCCCCGACCACAAAGTGCTGGCCGAACAGCGCCTCGCCGAAGACCTGGCCGACGCGGCCGTGCCCACCGAGGCCGTGGTCACCAGCGGCCATCCGGTCGATGTGATCCTCGACACCGCTGCCCACTTCGGCTGCCAGCTCATCGTGACCGGCATTGCCCGCGAGACCACGCTGGGCCGCCTGCTGCTCGGCAACACCGTGGAGCGCCTGGCCCGGGTGGCCCGCCAACCGGTACTCGTGGTCAAGGCGCGCCCGCGCAGGCCCTACCAGGATGTGGTGATCGCGACCGACTTCTCCGAAGGATCGCGACAAGCCTTGCGCGCGGCACTGGCCGTGGCGCCGGGCGCGCGTCTGACGCTGTTCCATGCCTTCGCCGTGCCGGCCCGGGCCGACACCATGAGCCAGGACGATATCGCCGTGCACTGCCACAAGGAGGCCGAGCTCAAGGCCGAGGCTTTCCTGCGTGACACGCCGGAGCTGGCCGGCCTGCCCAAGCCCAACGTGGTACTGGAAGCCGGCCAACCCGAAGCACAGCTCTCGCCGTTCGTCTTCCAGCGCCGCTGCGATCTGGTCGTGACGGGCACGCATGGCCTGACGGGCATCCTGCGCACCGCGCTGGGCAGCGTCGCCGAAAAGCTGCTTGAGGCGCTGACCTGCGACGTCCTGATCGTGCGCCAGAGCGGCCCGGCTCGCGGCTGAGCCCGGACAATCCGCTCGCTGCCGGCCGCCGGACAGCCGAGGCGCAAGACAAGCCTGGGTCGCGCACGGCCGTTCGGGACCCGGCAATGAAAACGGCCGCGCTGCAAGGCAGCGCGGCCGTTGTTCCGAGCCCGGCCGGCGCGGATGGCGCCGGGGGTCCTGCGATCAGAAGATGTGGCGAATGCCTACGCCCGCACCGACCTGGCTGCTGCGCGCGATCTCGAGGCTGGCGGCGTCCTTGACCTTGTTGTAATCAACGGTGCCGTAGAGCTGCGTGCGCTTGGACAGCGCGTACTCGGCCACCGCGACGAAGGCGTAGCGCTTGCCCTTGTCGCCCTCGACCTGCACGTTTTCGCTGCGGTCGTAGTAGCCCGCACCGGTGATGGCCCAGCGCGGCGTGGCTTGCCACGTGGCACCCGCGTAATAGCCCTGGTCCTTGCGTTCGACGCCGGCGTTCGGCACGGGGCTGCCCATCACGGCATTGACCCAACCCGTTTCGTCGCGGCCGTTGAAGTAGCCCGCGAACACCTTCACTGGTTCGAAGTTATAGCTGGCGTTGAGGTTCCAGACGCGTTGCTCGTCGTCGGAATTGCCGGCGGAATTGGTGAGCTGATAGCCGCCACCGACCGAGAACGGACCCGTGGTGTACGACAGCGTGCCGCCATACTGGCGGCCCAGCTTGTGGTCTTCGAAGCTGTCGGAGAAGGCGTACGACAGGATCACGTCGAAGCCGGCCAGCTTGTTGTTGCGGTAGCGCACCGAGTTCGAGCTGCGAGCCCGCGACATGGCCACGGGCAACCAGGCATTCTGGTTGTAATTGCCGACCGTGAGCGGATCGTATTGATCAGCCAGGATCGTGAACATCGGGGTGTCCTGGCGGCCCAGCGAGATCGCGCCCCACTCGTTGCCGTCGACGCCCACATAGGCGTGGCGGTTGAAGAACGAGTCGGAATCGCGTTGGCCATCCTGGATGTTGAAGCCGCCTTCGAGGCGGAAGAACACGGAGTTGCCGTTGCCGATGTCTTCGACGCCGCGCAGACCGAAGCGGCTGTTGGAGATGGCGCCGTTGGCGAGACTGACCCGGCTGTTGTCGGTATTGGTACCGCTGCCGGTGCTGAGGTAACGCAGGCTGACGTCGGCAATGCCGTAGAGCGTGACGCTGGTTTCGGCGGCCTGGGCCGCGGCGGTGCACAGGCCGGCGAGCGCGAGTGCGGATGCGAGTCGCTTCATATGGGTCTTCTCCTCGGTGCGGCCGCATGGGTGGCGGCCGCTGTGTCGTTATACCGATCCCTCTCCGAGACCGGATGCGCGGATAACGCAGGGCGCAACCATAGCACCGAGGATCGAGCAGAACACGTCAGGAAAACCACGAAGGTTGCAATCGTGCGACAGTCAGCGAAAGGTCAGGAAGCGTTGGCCGCATCGCTCTCGAGCGCATCGACATCGCGCCTGCGCAACCACAGCAACACCAGTCCGGGCAGCGCGATCACGACCGTGATCATGAAGAACCCCGGCCAGCCCAAAAAGCCTACCAACACGGGCGTGAGCGGCCCGGCGAGATAGGTGCGGCCCACCGCCGACAGGGCCGACAGCAACGCGAATTGCGTCGCTGAAAACTCCTGGCGGCACAGTGCCATCAGGAGCGCCACGAACGCCGCGGTGCCGAGGCCACCGCAGAGGTTCTCGATGCCCACCGCAGCACTCATGATCACCAGGCTTTTCGGACTAACGGCAATGAGCCAGTAGCCAAGGTTGGATACGGCTTGCAGGAGCCCGAATGCCATGAGTGATCGGTAGAGGCCCCAGCGCGTCATGATGGCGCCGCCCGCGAGCGCGCCGACAATGGTGGCGATGAGGCCCAGCACTTTGTTGACCGTGCCGACCTCGGTGGCGCTGAAGCCCGCGCCGCGGATCAGGAAGGTGGTGGACAGCGCGCCTGCGAAAGCGTCGCCCAGCTTGTACAGCACGATGAGCAGCAACAAGGTGTAGGCGCCGCGGCGGCTGAAGAACTCGCGGAACGGCTCGACCACGGCGAGGCGCAGGCTGCGCGGGGTCGCCGCCGGCTTCTCGGGCTCGGGCGCGCTCAGCGTGGCCAGCACGCAGAGCAGCATCAAGAGCCCCATCAGAATGTAGGTATTGCCCCAGCCCAGCAAGTGATCGGCGAGGATCAGCGCCAGCCCGCCCGACACCAGCATGGCCACGCGATAGCCCAGCACCTTGACCGCGGCCCCCGCCCCCCGCTCCGATTTATGCAGCACATCGGTACAGTACGCATCGAAAGCGATGTCCTGCGTGGCCGACAGGAAGGCCACCAACACCGACAGCAATGCCAGCGGCAGCAGCGCCTGCGAGGGCGACATCAGGCCCATGATCATGATGCAGATGGCCAGCAGCAACTGCGTGACCAACATCCAGCCCCGGCGGCGGCCGAGCAGCGGCGGGACGTAACGGTCGACGAGCGGCGCCCAGAGGAACTTGAGCGTGTAGGCCGTGTTGACCAGGGTCAGCATGCCGATCTGTTGCAGCGAGACGCCGTCGACCGTGGCCCAGGCCTGGAGGGTGCCGCTGGTGAGCGCGAGCGGCAGGCCGCTGGCGAATCCGAGCGCCAGCAGCGGCGCCACACGGCGATTGCGATAGACCCGGGTGGCCTCAATGAGATCGGCGATGGCGCGCTCCTTCGATAGCGCCGGCTCGCCTCGCGCGCCGGCCTGCAACAACTACCGGCATATTACCAACCCGTGGCCGCGCCGCCCTCAGGGTGCGGCGAAGCGGTAGACGGCCAGCGTGCTGCGCCAGCTCGGCAGCACCCGGACCTCGCGGTCTTCGTTGAACGTGGCGCGCTCCAGGATGCGCAGGTTCAGCGATCGGGCCAGATCCTCGAAATCGCGCAGCGTGCACAGGTGGATGTTGGGCGTGTTGTACCAGGCGTAGGGCATCTGCCCCGTCACTGGCATGCGGCCGCGCAGGATCGACCAGCCGTGGGGCCAGTAGCCGAAATTGGGAAACGACACGATGCCGTAGCGCGACACGCGCGCCATCTCGCGCAGGATGTGCTCGGTGCGATGCATCGATTGCAGCGTCTGCGACAGCACGACGGTCTCGAACTGCTTGTCGTCGAACAGCGCGAGCCCGTCTTCGAGGTTTTGCTGGATGACCTGCACACCGCGGCGCACACACTCGATCACGTGATGATCGTCGATCTCGACGCCGGCGCCCCGCACCTGGCGGGCGTCGCTCAGGTAGGCGAGCAGCGCGCCATCGCCGCAGCCCAGGTCGAGCACGCGGCTCTTGGGCTCGATCCAGCTGGCGATGCGCGCCAGGTCGGGGCGAAGGCTCGGCGTCACGCCCGTTCGAGGCTGGGTCGTCATGCGGGCAATCCTTGGGTCTGGGCCGCGCCGGTCAGGCCGAGCGCGAGCGCGATGCGTTCGTAGTAGCCGCGCACCACCGCGTGATAGCGCGCGTCTTCGAGCAGGAAGGCATCGTGGCCGTGCGGCGCGTCGATCTCGGCGTACGTGACCGGGCTGTTGTTCTTGAGCAGCGCGCGCACGATCTCGCGCGAGCGCTCGGGCGGGAAACGCCAATCCGTGGAGAACGACACCAGCAGGAAATCGGCGCTGGCCGGCGCGAGCGCCCGGGCCAGGTCGCCGCCGGTCTCGCGCGCGGGGTCGAAGTAATCGAGCGCGCGCGTGATCAGCAGATAGGTGTTGGCGTCGAAATAGCGCGAGAACTTCTCGCCCTGATAGCGCAGGTACGACTCGACCTCGAACTCCACGTCGTAGCCGTAGCGGTAGGCCCCATTCTCGGCCGGCGAACGCTGGGTGCGGCCGAATTTCTCGGCCATGTCGTCATCGGACAGATAGGTGATGTGGCCGATCATGCGTGCCACGGACAGCCCGCGCCGCGGCACGGTGTTGTGGGCGTAGTAGTCGCCTCCGTGGAAATCGGGATCGGTGATGATGGCGCGGCGCGCCACTTCGTTGAACCCGATGTTCTGGGCCGAGAGGCGCGGCGTGCTCGCCACCACCACGCAGTGCGCCACGCGCTCCGGGCAGGTCACCGCCCAGGAAAGCGCCTGCATCCCGCCCAGCGAACCGCCCATTACCGCGGCGAAGCGTTCGATGCCGAAATGGTCGGCCACGCGCGCCTGGGCGTGCACCCAGTCTTCGACGGTGAGGACAGGAAAGGCCGCGCCCCAGGGCTGCCCGGTGGCGGGATTGATGCTGGCCGGGCCGGTCGAACCGAAGCACGAGCCGATGTTGTTCACGCCGATGACGAAGAACACATTGGTGTCCACCGGCTTGCCGGGACCCACCATGTTGTCCCACCAGCCGACGTCCTTGGGATCATCGGCGGCGATGCCCGCCACGTGATGCGAGGCATTGAGCGCATGGCATACGAGCACGGCATTGGTGCGCTCGGCGTTGAGCGTGCCGTAGGTTTCGACGGCGACGTCATAGCCGGCCAGGGACTGTCCGTTGGCCAGGGCCAGAGGCTCGTCGAAACGCAGGAAGACGGGAGATACCACGCCAGCGGAGCCGACGGCGCCAGGCGTGGCGGTGGCAGAAGGCGGGGTGGCGGGCAGCGAGGCCGGCGCGGGGTGCGCGACGGTCGCCACAGGGGAAGCTGGGCTGGTCATCACAGACCTCTTTAGCTGGATTTATAAAAGGCGCCCGCAAGCGGATCAGGCAAATCGGCGCCGACAATGAGGGGGAATTCTAGCACTCTCGCGGCGCATGGGGTGGCAAAGGATGCGCGCGCCCCGTGGCGAGATCCCGGATGACCTACTGGCGAGTTGGCACACGCAGGCCGCGAGCTGAGGGCTCAGTGCCGCGTGAACCAGAGCAGCGCCGGCGCGAGCGCAAGAAACACGACGGTCGAGACCAGCACCGCGCCCGCAGCCGTGTCGCCCATGTCGGTATAGCGCCGCGCATACATATAGCTCACGACCGCGCAAGGCATGGCCATCTGCAAGGCCAGCGCACCGGCCAGCGGCGCGGTCAGGCCCAGCATCCACACGGCCGCCCAGCCGGCGCCGATGCCGACCAGCAGGCGCATCATGCCCACCACCGCTCCCGTGCGCAGCCCGCTCGACGGGATCAACGCCAGCGCATGACCCAGGCTGAGCAACATCAGCGGAACGGTCACCGCGCCGAGCATGCTGGCGGTTTCGATCACCCAACCTGGCACCGGAATGCCGGCCACGCGCAAGGCGACCGCGGCCACGGCCGCGATCAGGACGGGACTGCGCCAGCCGCCGCTGGTGCTGGCGCCGGGCAAGAGGCGTACCCCAAGCGTGTGCATCACGAACGAATTGACGGCAAAGAACGCCACCGCGGCCGAGAGGCCTACGTCGCCGAAAGCGAGCTGCGACACGGGCAGCCCGAGATTGCCGGCGTTGGGCATGAAGGCGGTGGGCAGGAGCTTGCGCACCGGCAGCTTGAGTACCTTCAGCAACACCGCGCAGATCGCCGCGCACAGAAACAATGCCAGCAGCGACGCCATGGCGATATCGGCCAGGGCCCGATCATCGAGCTCCGTGGTGACGAAGGTGTGAAAAACGAGCGCAGGCGTCGTGACGGATGTGACCAGCATAGTCACGAAGGCGCCGCCGAACGGATAGTCGCGCTTGCCCCAGAACACCCCGATGCCCACGCACGTCAGTAGCGGCGCCAGCATCACGATGGCGGACATATAAAACTGCGCGATGGCGAACATGGAACAGCGCTCTTCGTAAAAGGAATAAGGTAATCAACATGCTTTTGCAGCGGCGAATCGGCGCGCGGCGAGCGCCGACGCACCTGTTCAAATGCGCGCTCCGACCGTTCCGCCTCGTCAGGCAAGACACCGGTTCATGACCCTCCTCCTTACGCCGCGCGAGATCGAATGTCTGCGTTGGGCCGCTGCCGGTTATCCGAGCAACGCCATCGGCGTGCGCCTGGGCATCACGCCGCGTACGGTCGAGTTTCATCTGACCAACGCCCGCGAAAAGCTCGGCAGCCGCAATCGATGCGCCGCCGTGGCACGGGCTCAGCAACTGGGTCTGTTGACCCCGCCCGCGCCGCTACCTGCCCAGGAGTCGGCATCATAACGGCAGCCGGACGCTCGTGCGGCGCTTTTGGCGCATCGCACCTGCTCTGCCCCATCCGCCGATGCGCCAGGCCGGCCTGTTGTGGCGTGCCGTGAATACTGCCGCGCCTGAATCAGGGCACGCGTTTGACCGACGCCAGGAAGGTCCGTGCCTCGGCTTCGGGCAGGCCGGCCACGGTACCTACGGCCACCGCCTGCACCAGCAGGCCGTCTTCCACCCACACGCGGGCAAACAGCCAGCGCGCCGGCTCGCCCTCGGCCGAGCGTGCCTGCAGCACGGTCCCCGGCGCGGGCCAGGCAGCGGGCGGGGCCGTGCCGAGGCGGGCGTACAACGAACGCTGGACACCCTCGGCCAACTGCTCACGCGCCCGCGCCGGCATCCCGGGCGGCAGCGGCGCATGGCCCACGGCGAACACGCCGTCACCGACCCGGGCGGAAGTCAGCGTGAAGCGCAGGCTCGTGCCTTGCGCATCGAGGTCACGGGTCTCGGCCTGCACCTTGGCCGGAAACGCGGCCTGGATTCGCCCGTCGGCCAACAGCAGCTCGCGCCAGTTGTAACTCGGACTACAGCCAGAAAGGGCCATGAGCAGGGCGAGGCCCGCCAGCATGCCGGCGGCGTTCTTGAGCATGAAACGAAACCGCAGTGAAATCATCGTTGTCCGGCCTCGAGCCGTTTCGACAGACAGGGTCTGCACAGTGTCGCCGAATTCCTACACCCTCGCAGCCGACGGCACCCGCCTCGCCTGTTACCGCTGGCCCGCCGCCGCGCAGGCCGCGCCGCGCGATGGCGGAATCTACCTGTTGCATGGGCTCTCCGAGCACATGGGCCGCTATGACCGGCTGGCCCGGGATCTCGCGAGCCGGGGTTGGCGTGTCGCCGGCCACGACCACCGCGGCCACGGCCACTCCGGCGGACCGCCCGCCACCCTGCGGCGCCAGGAAGACCTGGTCGAAGACGCCGCCGCCTGTATCAGCGCCTGGACCGAGGCGCTGGGCCGCCCGCCCGTGGTCCTGGGTCACAGCCTGGGCGCGCTGGTGGCCGTGCGGCTTGCCTTGCGGCACCGGGCCCGTGTGGCCGGGCTGGTGCTGGCCAGCCCGCCCTTCATGGTGCGGGTGCCTGGCTGGACCCGGCGCGCCTTGCAATGGCTCGCCGACCGTCATCCCGATCGGCGGGTGCCTTACGGCCTGACGCCGGCGCGGGTCTCGCATGACCGGCGGGTCGTGGCGGCGTTCAAGTCCGATCCCCTGGTGCACCGTTGCATCACGGGCCGGCTGGCGCGTTTCATCGACCAGACGGGCGGCGAGGTGCTGGCCGAGGCCCCCATGCTCTGCCACCCCACCCTGCTGCTGGTGGCGGGTGACGACAGCATCGTGGCGGCCGAGGGCAGCCGGCTGTTCGCCCAGCGCGCCCCGGCCGGACTGCTGCGGTTGCGCTGGTACGACACGGCCTGGCACGAACTCTTCAATGAGACGCCCGCGATTGCCGAACCGGTATATGCCGACCTGCACGGCTGGCTCGACGGGCGTTTTGGGGGCACACTGGATCCAAATCCCCTGCCGGATTCCGGGGCAAGCCTGACGGAGCTCGCCCGCTCCCCGTAAAATCCCGCCTCGACCTTACGCACACAAGAACAATCCGTGACTGATACCGCCGCAACCCGCCTGGCCCGCCTGCAGGCCAATACCGCCCTCCTCGCGCAAACATTGCGCGGCGTCGAGAAGGAAGGCCTGCGAGTGGACCCGCAAGGCGCGCTGGCCCGTACGCCCCACCCGGCGGCCCTGGGCTCCGCCCTGACCAACGAGCACGTCACGACCGATTACTCGGAAGCCCTGCTCGAACTCATCACCGGCACCCATGCCAACGTAGACACGCTGCTGACCGAGCTGACCGACACGCACCGCTTTGTCTATGGCGAGCTCAAGGATGAGGTGATCTGGAACCAGTCCATGCCGGCGCACCTGCCGCCCGAGGCCGACATCCCGATCGCCTGGTACGGCACGTCGAACACCGGCATGCTCAAGCACGTCTACCGCCGCGGCCTGGCCGCGCGCTATGGCAAGACCATGCAGTGCATCGCCGGCGTGCACTACAACTTCTCGCTGCCCGACGCGATCTGGTCGCTGCTCGACCCGCAGGGCAGTTCGGTGCAGCAAAGCCGCTCGAGCGGCTACATCGGCCTGATCCGCAACTTCACGCGTTACTCGTGGCTCCTGATGTATCTGTTCGGCGCGGCGCCGGCGCTCTCGCGCGAGTTCCTGCGCGGCACCGAACACGGCCTCGAGGCGCTCGACGCCGACACCTTGTACCTGCCCTATGCCACCAGTCTGCGCATGAGCGATCTGGGCTACCAGAACAAGGCCCAGTCGCAGCTCAAGCCCTGCTACAACGACCTGAATACGTTCCTCGCGCGCATCTACGGCGCCGTGACGCAGCCCTGGCCCGCCTACGAGGCGCTCGGCACCAAGCGCGACGGCGAATGGATTCAGCTCAACACCAACGTTCTGCAGATCGAAAACGAGTACTACTCGAGCATTCGTCCCAAACGCGCGACGGGCCGCTGCGAACGTCCCATCACGGCCCTGGCCGAACGCGGCGTGCAATATGTCGAGGTGCGCTGCCTGGACATCGATCCGAACGAGCCCGCGGGCCTCGCCGCCGATACGGCCCGCTTCGTCGACGCCTTCCTGCTTTATTGCACGGTCTCCGACAGCCCCTATTTCACCGAAAACGGCTTCTGTCAGCGCAGTGCCGATAACTTCTCGGTAGTCGTGAAGGAAGGCCGCAAACCCGGGCTCATGCTCGATCGCGACTGCCAATCGATCTCGCTCGAGCAATGGGGCACGGAGCTGCTCGACGCCATCGCGCCCTATGCCGCGCTGTACGACCAGGCGCTGGGCGGCGATGCCTACGCCCGTGCGGTGGCGGCGCAACGCGCCAAGCTGGCGGACCCGGACCTCACGCCCTCTGCCCGCCTGCTGGCCGAGTTGCGCGCGAGCAAGCAATCGTTCCATGCCTATACGCTGGCTCAGAGCCAACGCCACGCCGATGCCCTGCGCGCGCAACCGCTCACGCCCGAGCAGGCGGCGGTCTACGCCCGCGCGGCCAGCGAATCGATCGCGGAACAGCAGCGTCTCGAGGCGTCGGACACGGTGGGCTTCGACGAATACGTGGCGCAATATCACGCCGCGCTCAAGAACCCGCTGCCGGCACGCGACGCGGGCTGAGTGACTTGCCGCTTGCCCGACGGGTCCTTGAACCCGTCCTGCACGCGGCCCGCCGTCACGGCTTCGCGGTATCCTTGAACGATTCTGCGGCGCGCGACATCGGTCCGGCGCCAGCAGCCGCGGCCTGCCTCGTCCGCCCCGGTCGACCGGGCGCCGCCCCCTTAGGAGACGACCCTATGCTGAACAATGTTCTTCGATCCGCGCGCCTGTGCGCGCGCGCCTGTGCCGCCGTTCTGGGTGCCACGCTGAGCGCGGCCGCCCTGGCCGCCCAACCGCCCGTCCAGACCGTGCCGTCGCTGGACATCTCGCGGTACGTGGGCAAGTGGTACGAGATTGCCAACTTCCCGATGTTCTTCCAACGCAAATGCGTGGGCGACACCACGGCGGAGTACGCGCTCAATCCCGACAAGACGGTGTCGGTCACGAACCGCTGCCGCACCAAGGATGGCAGCATCGACTCGGCCAACGGCACCGCCACCGTCGTACCCGACAGCAACAACACCAAGCTCGAGGTGTCGTTCTTCAAGCCGTTCAAGGGCGACTACTGGGTGATCGGCCTGGACCCGGAATACCGGTGGGCCGTCGTCGGCGCGCCCAATCGCAAATATCTGTGGATCCTGTCGCGCTCGCCGCAGCTGCCCAAGGATCAGCTCGATCTCGCGCTCAAGGCCGCGAGCGACCAGGGGTACACGTTCGAAGAACTGCGCTATACGCCGCAGCAATAAGCCTGCGGGCCGCGTCGAACCGACCCCCGACAGCCGGACACAGGTCCGGCTGTCGGGGGTTTTTACATGGCGCAGTGCGACCCTCGCCAGGCCGGCGACGCAAGCGCCCTCACTCGAGCCCGCGATCCGCGAGCGTCTGCCGCTGCGCCGGACTGGGCGGTCGACCGATCAACGCGGGCACAAGACGTCCCGATGTTCGTCGAGATAGCGCACCGCTTGCGTGCGCAACCAACGCTCGGGATCGGTCGCGGGATCGGCGGCGTATTGATGGATCGGCTTGCCGAAGTACCGGTCGATGTCCCGGCCCAGCCGTTCCTGGTCGTTTGCCGGGGCTTGCCCGGCTTCGTCGCGCACCCGCCAGGCATGCAGGGCAGTGGCGCCCACGGCCAGCGCCTCGGTGTATCGCCCGTGATTGAAGGAGAGCATGGCGTCGCGTTCGGCCTGCGTCAGCGTGTGATTGAACAGCTCAGCCGAGAGCGCGGCGCCGTTGCGCGCGAAGCCGCGTAACAGCTCCGCCCACTGCGCGCGCCGCTCGGCCGGCGCCGCCGCGTTGCGATCGACCGACAGGAAGACCTCGGCCTGCGCCGCATCGAGACGGCGAATCGCATTCGCCACGGCCGGCGTCAGTCCGGCCGCGTCCACGGCCTCTTTGAAGTCGAACAGCAGTGCATACGATGGCTCGCCCCTTGCCCCCGCCAGCGCGCCGCGCTGCATGTCACCGATGGCGGTGAAAAGGTCGTAATACTGGCGCGCGGAGCGCATGCGGGCAGCGGTGAACCAGTCCAGCGTCTGCTGGTACTGCGCGGCATCGAGTTGATCCACCGCCCAGGCGAGCGGCGCCATCGCCGCCCGCTGGTGCGGCGACTCGCGGTCCGCGCGGGCCTGCTTCACGAAGCCCGCGTGCAGGGTGTCGTAGTAACTGCGGTAGGCCGGTGCGAAATAGCGATCGGGATCCTGCGCCAGCGCACACCCGCGGGCCTCGAGCGCGGCGCGCAAGGCCGGCTCCACGGCCGCGCCGATGCGTGCCTCGCTCCAGCGATCCATCAGCGGGCTGCTGCGGTCGGCGGCGTCCACGAGCCGCTGGGCGCGTGCCGCAAGCGAGGGAGCCTGGGGGGCAGAGGCAGCACCTGTCCGGTGCTCGCCGGGCACCTGCGACGTGCGCCCGCCCGATTCCGGCGGCCGGGCCGCACTCGCACTAGCCACGCAGGCCAGCACGAGCGCCATGGCCAACACGCCCGAATGGATGGTCCTGCGAGGGGCGACCCCGCTTCGACGGCCTTGCTTCGTCATGCCACGACTCCCCTCTCGCTGCGATTGCGGCATCGTAGCGCAGCCCGCGGGGACGAAAAAAAAGACGCCCCTGGCGTCTTTTTACTTACGACAGCGGTGGCGCTGACTGCCGCATGGCCGAGGCCACCCGATACGTGATCATCACGCGGCGCCTCTATCCTGCAATCTGGCGCGCCCGACAGGAATCGAACTCATGGAACGTCTGATGAAAATGGCCGACAAAGGAGTCTGCGACTCCGCTAGCATTATGGGCATCATCCAGTCGTCGAGTACAAGGAGGCACCCCTTGCCGATCACGATCAAACTGTTTGTCTTGGCGCTGCCCTGCCTGCTGCTGGCCGGCTGCGTGGGCAGTCCCATGCAGAATGCCATTCCCAACATTCCGGGGTTGATGGCCAAGAATTTCTGGCGCGGCAAACCGGTATCCGAAGCAATCGCCAAGTTCGGCGAGCCCCATGTGGTCAAGGAGATCGGCAATGGCCGGCAGCAGTACTTGTGGTTCGACAACTGGAACCACAGCTGGGAAAAACTGGCCTCCACCTACACCACACTCGGCCCTGGTGGTCTGTACCAGTACGACGAGTACAAGACCGAAACGCGCCATTACAGTTGCTCGATACTGATGGATGTCGACGCCAGCAAGATCGTCGAGCGGTTCGACTACGACGACAACATTCGCGGGGCCTGCAAGAACTTCTTCAGTCTCTAGGTTGTGTCTGAGAAGTTGACCTTCCAGCATCGCGCAATACGAGCTAGTGTCACCATGGCTTTGCAGCTACTGGCCAGCTTGTCGAAACGGGTACAGAACCTGCGCATTTCCTTGAGCCAGCTGAACAGGCGTTCAATCGCATTACGGGAATCCGTGTGGACGACAGAGCGCTGGTGAGGCGTCATGACAAAGCCACGAAGACCTACAAGTCGCGCGACGTTGACTTACAAGGACCCGCGCTTCAAGCGCTGCGACGTCAGCGAGAGCCGACCGTTACCCCAGGTGGTCACGTCTTTCTCAACCCAGAGACGGGTCGACCGTTCGTCGATACGGCCGATGCGGTCCGTAAGGTGTGGCGTCCCACGCTCGCAGCACTCGGAATCAGGGATCAGGACGCGCGGCAGACGCGGCACACGTACGCCACGCTGGGCTTGCAAGCAGGAATGACCCGGGTACTTGTCACGCCAGAGGGGCCACACGAACGCACAGATGTTCTTTCGTGTGTACTAAAAGTGAATCGACGGAGAGTCGAACCAACGTGAAAAGGCAAAGATGGCGGCGCTCTATGCGGACCACCTACCCCTGAGCTAGGGAAAGTAGAGGCCAAAGAACTTGCGCTAATTCGCGCTCTTTAGGCCCATCATGGGCCCAAAAAAACGTAAGCCATTGATTCTATGGCGCGCCCGACAGGAATCGAACCTGTATCAAGAGCTTCGGAAACTCTCATTCTATCCATTGAACTACGGGCACGGAGAGGCGGTATTGTACCTGCTTTTGCCCGCCGTGCTTGCGGCATGTCGGCGGGCGACTCGGGGAATGCCCGGGCATGCGTGTTATGCCCCCGATATGACGTTATATAATCCAGCGTTTACTTTCAGGCGGGCCGATTCATCGGCCGCCTGCGTTGTGGATCGAGACGCCCCGCAGAGCGTCGGAGCCTCTCACTCGTAGTGTTGTTGTCGAATCTGGTTGTCGCACGTCTGTTGCCGCCGCAAGGCGCCCCTGTACCCGATTAGCAGGATTTGGTCATGAGCAACGAGCAGGAACATACCGAAGAACACAACTCGCCCATCAAAACGCCCAAACAGCTGGCTGTCACCATCGTTCTGGCGTTCATCATCCCCATCGTCATCATCTTTCTGCTGGTCAGCATGGTGACGTCCGGCACCAAGGTCGGCGCCGGGTCGGGCACCCTCACCGAAGAAGCCATCGCCCGCCGCATCGCGCCCGTGGCCGGGTTCGAGCTGGTCGACGCGAACGCGCCGCGCGTGTTCAAGACCGGCGAGCAGGTCTATCAATCCGTCTGTATGGCCTGCCACGCCGCTGGCGTGGCAAACGCACCGAAGATGGGTGATGCCAATGCCTGGGCGCCCTTCATCAAGACCGGCTTCGAAGCGATGTTGAACGTCGCGATACACGGCAAGGGCGCGATGCCGGCCAAGGGCGGCAATCCCGCCCTGTCCGACTTCGAAGTCGCGCGCGCCGTGGTCTACATGGCCAACCAGTCGGGTGGCAAGCTGCCCGAACCGCCCGAGCCCAAGCCGGAAGGCCAGGAAGGCGCCTCGGCAGCGGCAGCACCGGCTGCCGCGGCACCGGCCGCCTCCGCTCCGGCGGTTCCCGCAGCCGCGCAAGCGCCTGCCCAGGCGCCCGCTCCGGCGCAGCCCGACGCGCCTGCCGGCGCGGTGCCTGCCGGCGCGGCCCCCGCCCCCGCAAATACCGCCACGGCCAACGCCGCGGGCGAAAAGCTCTACAAGAGCACCTGTTTCGCCTGTCACGGCACCGGTGTGGCCAATGCGCCGCGCCTGGGCGACAAGGCCGCCTGGGCGCCCTACATCGCCACCGGCATGGACGAAATGCTCAAGGTCGTGAAGACCGGCAAGGGCGCAATGCCGCCCAAGGGTGGCGCGATGAACGCCTCCGACGAAGACCTGCGCGCCGCGGTCGAGTACATGGTGAGCGCGGCCAAGTAGTCATCCCCGCCGAGGCAGTGGCGTCTGTCAGCGCCCGCCCCGATCACCGCGCACCAAACAAAACGCCAGGCATCGCCTGGCGTTTTGTTTCGCTCGATGGGCCGGCCGCTCCAACGAGCGGGCCGGATGCATCGCCTCAGGCAGCGTGCTCGGTCAGCAACGAGAGACCGAGCTGCACGCGGCGTTGCAGCCAGAGGCTGGGGCGATAACGCGGGTCGCCGGTCACGCGCTGCACATTGCGCAGGATCTCCAGCACGCGAGCCGCGCCCAGGGCATCGCCCATCGCGAGCGGCCCCTTGGGATAGCCCAGGCCCAGCGTGACGGCGCGGTCGATGTCTTCGGCGCTGGCGATGCGCTGCTGCGCGATGTCGGCGGCGATGTTGACGATGCAGGCCACGATGCGCTGGGCCACGAAGCCGGGCGAATCGTCGATCACGCTCACGGGCGCGCCGTCTTGTGCGAACACGGCGTGCGCCGCGTCGCGCCAGGCCGGCAGCGTGGCGGGCGACACCATCACGGTGCGGCGGCGATTGGGATCGAAGGTATGCAGCGTATCGATGCCCACGGTACGTGCGCCGTCCAGACCTTGCTCGGCCACGCAGGTGGAGACGTCCTCGCCATACGGCGTGACGACGATCAGCGCGGCGTCACCCGGCTTGGCGCCCTCTTGCAGACGCACGCCCATGGCTTGCAACTGCGCGCGGGCGCGGGCATGGCCTTCGGCATGCGCGGGGCTCACCCAGACGATCAGATCGGCCGGCAGGGCCGGCACATGCGGCTCGTCGGGCAGCTGCTTCTGACCATCCTGGTACACGTAGAAGCCCTCGCCGGCCTTCTTGCCGATCAGGCCGCCGGCAAAGCGCACCGTGGTGATGGGCGAAGGCTTGAAGCGCGGCTCATCGAAAAACTGGCGGTAGATCGATTCCATCACCGGATGCGAGACATCCAGCGCGGTCAGGTCGAGCAACTCGAACGGCCCCATGCGAAAGCCCGCCTGCTCGCGCATGATGGCGTCGACCTGCGCAAACGAGGCCACACCCTCCTGCGCCACGCGCAGGCCCTCGGTGTTCATGCCGCGGCCCGCGTGGTTCACGATGAAGCCCGGCATATCCTTGGCGCGCACCGGTGTGTGACCCATGCGGCGCGCGAGCACCATCAGCGCATCGCCCACGGCGGGGTCGGTACGCAGGCCGTCGATCACCTCGACCACCTTCATGAGCGCCACCGGATTGAAGAAGTGGTAGCCCGCCACGCGCTGCGGCGTCTTGCAACCGGCGGCGATGGCCGTGATGGACAGCGAGGAGGTGTTGGACGCCAGGATGCAGTCGGGCACGACGATGCCTTCGAGCTGGCCGAAGAGTTCGCGCTTCACGTCCAGACGTTCGACGATGGCCTCGATCACCAGCTGGCAATCGGACAGGGCAGCGAGGTCGCCGGCCGCGACGACGTTGGCCTGGGCCGCTTCGACCTGTTCGGCCGTCAGCTTGCCCTTGGCGGCGAGCTTGGCCCATGTGTCGGCCAGGGCCGCGCGCGCGGCCTCGACGGCCTGCGCGCTGGTATCGTACAGACGCACCGTTATGCCCGCCTGAGCCGCGATCTGTGCAATGCCCCGGCCCATGGCGCCGGCGCCGACCACGCCCACGGTTTGAATCTCTGCCATCGTCTCTACTCCTGTTTTATGGGTATCCGTTGCCGCTCAGCCGGCGTTGCGCGCCAGGGCGTCGATCTCGTCGTCGGACAAGCCCAGCATGCCGCTCAGCACTTCGCGGGTGTGCTCGCCCAGCACGGGCGGCGCGCGGTGATACTGCACCGGGCTGCCGGAAAGCTTGAGCGGACTGGCCGCCACCGGCACGGTGCCGCCCAACGGATGCGGCAGCTCGCGTTTCATCTGGCGCGCCAGGACGTGCGGATCTTCGTAGACCTGGTCGAGCGTATTGATCGGGCCCGCGGGTACGCCGGCTTTCTCGAGCTCGATGAGCCAGGTGTCGCGCGCGCCAGTCGCCATGCGCTCGACCAGGATCGGCACGAGCTCGGCGCGATTGCGCACGCGCTGCGGATTGATGGCAAAGCGCGGATCGTCGGCCAGCTCGGGCAGCCCGATCACGCGGCAATAGTTGCGGAACTGGCTGTCGTTGCCCACCGCCACGATCAGGTGGCCATCGGCGGCCGCGAACACCTGATACGGCACGAGGTTCTGGTGCGCATTGCCGGCCCGCTTGGGCGCGACGCCGGAGGTCATGAAATTGAGGTTCTGGTTGGCGAGCATGGCGACCTGGCAATCGAGCAGCGCCATATCGATGTGCTGACCCAGTCCGCTGCGGTTGCGCTCGTGCAGCGCGGCCAGGATGCCCACCGTGGAATACATGCCGGTCATGAGGTCGGCCACGGCCACGCCGGCCTTCTGCGGGCCGCCGCCCGGCAGGTCGTCGCGCTCGCCGGTGATGCTCATCAGACCGCCCATGCCCTGGATCATGAAGTCGTAGCCGGGACGGCTGGCGTAGGGGCCCGTCTGGCCGAAGCCCGTGATCGAGCAATAGATCAGCCGCGGGTTGACCTCTTTGAGGCTCTCGTAATCAAGGCCGTACTTGCGCAAACCGCCCACCTTGAAATTCTCGACCAGGATGTCGGACTTCAGGGCGAGTTCACGCACCAGTGCGGCGCCGCGCTCGGACGCGATATCGAGCGCGACCGACAGCTTGTTGCGGTTGGCCGAGAGATAGTAGGCGGCCTCGGAGGTGTTCTCGCCCGACTCGTTCTTTAGGTAGGGCGGGCCCCAGGCCCGGGTATCGTCGCCCGCGCCCGGGCGTTCGATCTTGATCACCTCGGCGCCGAGGTCGGCGAGGTTTTGCGTGCACCAGGGTCCCGCGAGAACGCGGGTCAGGTCCAGCACGCGAATGCCAGTCAGGGGAGCGGGACGTTGCGACATGGTCGGGTGTGCGATAGACATCGAGAATCAGGCATCTTAGCCCCGGAGCCGCCGGGATGTGTTCCGTTTTGTGCACGAGAATGTGCAGCCAACGCACATCAGGGCGGTGGCTTTCAGGCGTAGACCTTGAGCGCCTCGCGGGCGATCACGAGTTGCTGGATCTGCGTGGTGCCCTCGAAGAGGCGGAACAGGCGCACATCGCGATAGAAGCGCTCGACGGCGTACTCCGAGATATAGCCCGCGCCGCCGTGGATCTGCACCGCGCGGTCGGCCACGCGGCCCACCATCTCGGTGGCGTACATCTTGCAGCAGGCCGCCTGCATGGTGGTGTTCTCGCCGCGATCACGCAGCCGCGCCGCGTCGAGCACCATGCAACGCGCCGCGTACAGCTCGGCCTGGCTATCGGCGATCATGGCCTGCACCAGTTGGAACTCGGCGATGGGCTGGCCGAACTGCTTGCGGTCGAGCGCGTAGCGCACGGCATCGCGCAGCAGGCGTTCGGCGATGCCCACGCACAGCGCGGCGATATGCAGCCGGCCTTTGTCGAGCACGCGCATCGACGTGCGGAATCCTGTGCCTTCCTGTCCGCCGAGCAGCGCGCTGGCGGGCACGCGGCAGTTGTCGAACACCACGTCGCAGGTCAGCGCGCCGGCCTGGCCCATTTTCTTGTCGGGCTTGCCCAGCGTGATGCCGGGCGTACCCGCCGGCACCAGAAAGCACGAGATCGAATCGGCGCGGCGTTCGGGCGCGGTGCGCGCCATCACCGAAAACAGGCCCGCGATCGGGGCGTTGGTGATGTAGCGCTTGGTGCCGTTGAGGATGTAGTCGTCGCCATCGCGCTGCGCCGTGGTGCGCAACGACATGGCGTCGGACCCGGCATCGGGCTCGGTGAGCGCGAACGAGCCGATCAACTCACCGCTGGCCAGCCGCGGCAGATACTCCGCGCGCTGCGCATCGGTACCGGCCAGCACGATCGACTGCGAGCCGATGCCGATATTGGTGCCGGCAAGCGAGCGGAAGGCGGGCGAGGTCTGGCCCAGCTCGAACACCACGCGCACCTCTTCTTCCATGGTGAGACCGAGACCACCGTAGTCGGGCGAGATGGACAGGCCGAACAGGCCCAGCTCGCGCATCTCGCGCACGATATCGTCGGGCACGGCGCCCGAGCTCGCGAGCTCGTCTTCGGCCGGCACCAGGCGCTCGGTCACGAAGCGGCGCACGGCGTCGATCAGCAGGGTGAGGGTTTCTTGGTCCAGAGCCATGATGCTTGCCTTTGGGTAGAGGACGGGTGCGGCGCGCGTCAGGCGGCCATCAGACCCCGGGTCAACAGATCGAAATAACCTTGTGCGATGGTCTGCGCGCTATCGCGCTGGCCGGGCTTGTACCAGCGCACCATCCAATTGAGCATGGAGAGCACCGCCCGCCCGGTGGCGGCCACCTCCTGCGCGCGAAATACCCCGCGCGCCACGCCGGCGTCCAGGATGCCGCGCAGGCGCTGCTCGTAGGTGTCACGCATGCGGGCTGCGTCGGCCTGCTCGGGCAGGGCCATGCCGGAATAGCCCACCAGCATCGTCACGAACTCCGGATGGTGATCTTCGAAATAGCCGGCGTGCGCCAGCATGAAGGCACGCAGCTGCCCGGCGGGATCGGCGTCGCCCGCCTCGGCGACCGCCGCGTCGACCGCCGCGGCAAGACCGGCCAGCACCTCGAGGATGATCGCGTCGTAGATGTCTTGCTTGGTCGGGTAGTAGTGATAGATCGCGGCCTTGGACACACCGAGGGCGCTCGCCAGATCGGCGATGGAGCTGTTTTCGTAGCCGCTCTGCGCAAACAGCCGGGCGGCCTCGGCGAGGATGCGTTCGCGCGCGGCCGGCATCGTGGGAGGCCGGCCGGCTCGGGCACGCTTGGGCGTCTCGGCGGGAGGAGCGGTCATGGAGCAGGATCCGGTGCGGCGCCGGCCCACGCTGGCAGGCCCGCATTGACAGGCCTTGGCGGCTTGCCGTTAAATGTTCAGGTCAATTACCGGACGACCGGTAGGTAATTATAGGCAGACTTGTTTTCCGCAGACAAGCGTTCATGAGCACGGTATTTTTCGTGAACGCTTTCTGGATGAATGCAGGCGCGCCCCGCGCGGCGCGCATGTTCCGCAGCCCACCTTCACGCACAGGTACCCCCCGTCATGAATGCCCGCGCCGAGACTGTTCCGCACGCCCTGGTCAGCGACCTCTACGGCCGCATGAGCCTGCCGGTGATCGCGTCACCGATGTTCATCGTGTCCAACCCCAAGCTCGTGATCGCGCAGAGCGCGAGCGGGATCATGGGGTCGTTCCCGGCGCTCAACGCCCGCCCCCAGACCCTGCTGGCCGATTGGCTGGCGGAAGTCGAAGAAGGCCTGGCCGCGCATCGCAGCGCGCATCCCGGCGCTACGGTCGCCCCGTATGCGGTCAATCAGATCATCCATCAGTCCAATGATCGGCTCGAGCACGATCTCGCCGAATGCGCGCGCCACAAGGTGCCCTTCATCATCACCAGCCTGCGCGCGCCTGGCGACCTGGTCGCGGGCATCCACGCGTGGGGCGGCAAGGTCTTCCACGACGTCACGACGCTGCGCCACGCCGAAAAGGCGCTCGAGGCCGGCGTCGACGGGCTCATTTTGGTGTGCGCGGGTGCGGGCGGCCATGCCGGCACGCTCAGCCCCTTCGCCCTGGTGTCCGAAGTGCGCCGCTTCTACGACGGTCCGCTGATCCTGTCGGGTGCGATCACCTCGGGCGCCGACGTGCTGGGTGCGCTCGCGCTCGGTGCCGACTTCGCCTACATGGGCACGCGCTTCATCGCGAGCGCCGAGGCCAACGCCTCCGACGACTACAAGAATGCCATCGTGCAGGCCAGCGCCTCCGACATTCTCTATACCCCGTTCTTCACGGGCATTCCCGGCAACTACCTCAAGGCCAGCATCGTCAATGCGGGCCTCGATCCGGCCAATCTGCCGCAGCCCGAGCCGGGCGCGTCGAATTTCGGCAGCGGCCGCGCCAAGCCCTGGAAGGACATCTGGGGCGCCGGCCAAGGCGTCGGCGGCATCGGAAGCGTCGAGCCCGCGGCCGATATCGTGGCGAACCTGCGCCGTGAGTTCGACGCGGCCCGCGCCACGCTTGCCGCGCGCACCTTCGCATGAGCGCGCCCGTTCTCCAGACGCGCGACGGCGCAGTCCTGACCCTGACGATTCATCGGCCGGAGGCCCGCAACGCCCTCGATCGCGCCGCCTACGACGCGCTCACGCAGGGCCTGACCGACGCCGCCGCGGATCCCGGCATTGCGGCCGTCATCCTGACCGGTGCGGGCGGCCACTTCACGGCCGGCAACGACCTACGTGACTTCCAGGCCGACCGGCCCGAAGGCGACAGCCCGGCACTACGGTTCCTGCGCACGCTGATCGACCTCGACACGCCGGTGATCGCGGCGGTCGAGGGCAACGCGGTGGGCGTGGGGGTCACGCTGCTACAGCATTGCGACTTCGTCTACGTGGCCGAAGGGGCCGTGCTGCGGCTGCCCTTCGTGGCGCTGGGTTTATGCCCCGAAGGCGGCTCCAGCCTGCTGCTGCCGCAGATCGCGGGCGTGCGCCAGGCCACCGAATGGCTGCTGCTGGGCGAGAAGTTCGGCGCGCAGGCCGCACGAGATCATGGCCTGGCCAATGCCGTGGTGCCCGCGGGTGGCGCACTGGCGCGCGCCCAGGAAACCGCGCACTTGCTGGCCGCGCAGCCGCATGAAGCGCTGCGGGTGTCGAAGGCGCTGCTCAAGCGCGGGTTGCGGCCGCAACTGCACGCCACGCTCGATGAAGAGGCAAGGCAATTTCGTGCGCGCCTGCAGAGCGACGAAGCACAGGCCGCCTTCGCGCGCTTTTTCGCAGCGCGGAAGGGCTGAATAGATAGGCAGGCGCGGACGCGCTGTTGTCGGGCGCGCCCGCGCGATGACATCGCGGCCTGGCTGCCGGCCGCGCCTCGCCAGCGCGAACACGCACCGCCTCAGAACGGCGCGTCGGTATCGAAGGCCGGCGGTCGCTTCTCGCGCAGCGAGCGCACGCCTTCACGCACGTCGGGGCCGGCAAAACCCATGAATTCCAGCGCGAGCGAGGTGTCGAAGGTGGGTCCGGCCTGGCGCAGCCAGTTGTTCAACGCATATTTGGTCCAGCGGATCGCCGTTTGCGAACCCGTAGCCAGGCGGGTGGCGATCTCGAAGGCGCGCGGCAGCAGTTGCTCTTCTTCGACGCACAGTGATACCAGCCCGATGCGTTCGGCCTCGGTGCCGCTCACCGTTTCACACAAAAGCAGGTAGTACTTGGCCTTGGCCATGCCGCACAGCAGGGGCCACACGATGGCGGCGTGATCGCCGGCGGCGACGCCAAGCCGCGTGTGGCCATCGATGATGCGCGCGTCGGGCGTGGCGATCGAAATATCCGCCAGCAGACCGGCCACCAGGCCCGCGCCCACCGCGGCGCCGTGCATGGCCGACACCACCGGCTTGCCGCAATTGATCACGTTGTAGACCAGGTCGCGCGCCTCGCGCCATACCCGGGCACGGACCTCGAAGTCATCGGCCATGTCTTGCACCAGACCCAGATCGCCGCCGCCCGAGAAACCTTTGCCTTCGCCCCGGATGACGACCGCGCGCGTCAGCGGATCGGTGTCGATGTCGCGCCAGACGTCGGCCAGCTCGCGATGCATGCGATGGTCGGCGGTCGACAGCTTGCCCGATGCATCCTTGGCGCCCATGATGAGTTCGAGCACGCCGTGCGGATGGCGGCGGAACTTGAGCGCCTGGTAGCGCGCGTAGTGGCTGAGGTCGGTCTCGGCTTCGGTCTGCCCGGCGGGTTGGGCCGGATGGGTCTCTGACATCGCGTCTCTCCAGCGGGACGGGCTGCGTCCCGCACGATGATGCGGCCGGTGGGCCGCGGTGTTTTTTGGGCACTATAGTGGATAGCATCCCGCCCGCCGCCCCCGACGACCATGCCGCAGACACCCCCGTCCACGCCCCACTACCCGCCCCGTCCACTGAGCCGTGCCGATTTTCCCGAATTGTTCGCCGCGCGCGATCCCGCGGGCCACAAGGGTACCTATGGCACGCTGGGCATCGTGGGTGGTGCCCCGGGCATGACCGGGGCGGCGCTGCTCGCGGGCCGCGCCGCGCTGCGCCTGGGGGCCGGCAAGGTGCTGATCGGCCTCCTCGACGAGGCGCTGCCCTGGCCCTGCGATCCGCTACAGCCCGAGCTGATGCTGCGTCCGGCAGGGGATCTATTGGCGGGATCCGTACCGGTCTCGGCCTGGACCGCGGGCTGCGGCCTCGGACAGAGCCCGGCCGCCGAACGAATCCTTGCCCGGCTCTTCGCCGACCGCGGCGACGCGCCCGTGGTACTGGACGCCGACGCGCTCAACCTGTTGGCCAAGGGCGCGCTGGCGCCTGCGTGGGGCTCGGCGCCCGTGGTGCTGACGCCGCATCCGGCGGAAGCCGCCCGGCTGCTGGGCTACGCCACGCACGAGGTGCAGGCCGACCGGCCCGCGGCCGCCCGCGCCATCGCCGCCCGGTATCCCGCATGGGTCGTGCTCAAGGGCGCCGGCACCCTGATCTGCGGCCCCGGCGGCGCCCCGTGCCGGATCAATCCCACCGGCAACCCGGGCCTGGCGACTGCCGGCACCGGCGACGTCCTCGCCGGCATGATGGGCGCCCTGCTGGCACAGGGCATGCCCCCCGAGACAGCCGTGCCGGCCGCGGTATGGCTACACGGCGCCGCGGCCGACGCATTGGCGCAGGCCGGGGTCGGCCCGATCGGACTGACGGCGGGCGAACTCGCCGACGCTGCCCGAGCGATACGAAACGGCCACTGACGCCCAACCGAGCCCGGATGTCCGGGCTTTTTTTCGACCCTTCTCATAGAGAGAAATGGGTATTTACAACATTCCTAGGGAAAACCCTAGAATCTTGTTGCTATGGTCCTAGGGTAATCCCTATAATGGTTTCTACCGAGACGACACATCACTGGAGCACACCATGACCGACCTTAGCCTGAACCAAAATGCCCGCCTGACCGATTCCCTCGAGCGCGACCTGCTTCGCGGCGCCATGGAATCGCAGCCCAACGCCCACCCGGTCGCCGCCATGAAGACCGCTGGCTCCAAGATTTCGCGCGCCATCGCCGCATTCTCCGGCTTCGTGGCCGACGTGAACGAATCGATGAACCGTGCTCGCGCCCAAAGCGCCCACTACAGCGGTTCGCAGTGGTAATCCGCCAGGATTGATTTTCCAGGCAGTGCCCGCCCCGGCGGGAGCAGTACGGCGGCCACCGCAAGCATCATTCGCGACCCGCCCCACGCGCCGCACCTCTCCGGCGGCGCGTGAAAGACGTTGAGTGGCAGTACCCGAGCCGTTTGAGTGGCGGCTTTGCAGTTGCAGTTGGCAGTTCCCGGCAGTTGTAGTGGCAGCACCGCAGTTGTAGTTGGCAGTCCCAGCAGTTGAAGTGGCAGCACCGCAGTTGTAGTTGGCAGTCCCGGCAGTTGAAGTGGCAGCACCGCAGTTGTAGTTAGCAGTCCCGGCAGTTGAAGTGGCAGCACCCGCAGTTGTAGTTGGCAGTCCCAGCAGTTGAAGTCTGCAGTCCAAGCAAGTTGACGTAGCAGTATCCGCGGTTGTTTCAGCAGCAAGACGTCGTCTGTCGTAGAGGCCGCGCGCAATGCGCCGCCGTCGCAGTAGAAGCAAGACCCCGAGGCCCCCCGCGCCGAAGTTCGCGCGACGCCTCGGGGGTGGTACCCAGCCGCAGCCAGGTCTGCCGCAACACACCTCACCCGGCTGGCAGCGGCGCCGCCCTTCTCCCTCCTCGGCGCCGCCTGCGACGCGCCCGGCTCACGCCGGGTGCGACGCCCCCCCTCCCCTCGATGCGTCACCTTTTTCCCGGATTTTCCTCGGGGATTCCCCTGATATGACCCCATTTCTCTCCTATGGGACGGTTACCTGGGGAATGTGTCAGTGACGTGTCCTCCGTTGACAATGCGTAAATGGGCTATCGATAATCCCGGGCTCGTATACCCGGAGTGTCCCCCTCATGAAGTTGCGCACCACCCTGGCCCTGCTGGCCGCGGGCGTCGGCATCGCCACCGTGCCTGCCGGCCCGGCGCTGGCTCAGTCGATCAAGATCGCCCTGTCGTCCGAGCCGACCTCGGCCGATCCCCACTATCACAAGATGACGCAGAACGACGCCTTCGCGGCGCACGTCTACGACTCGCTGGTGGCCCGCGATCCCGACATGAAGCTCAAGCCCTCGCTGGCCACGTCGTGGAAGACGCTGGATGACCTGACGTGGGAATTCAAGCTGCGCGACGACGTGAAGTTCTCGAACGGCAAGCCGTTCACGTCGGAAGACGTGCTGTTCACGATCTGCCGCACGCTGAACAACGAGACCAACATCTCGCAGTCGTACATGGACACGACCAAGCGCATCGTCGACGTACAAACGCCCGACGCGCACACCGTGATCATCAAGACGGCCGAGCCGCTGCCCCTGCTGCCGGCCGAGTTCGCGCGCAGCCTGCCCATCATCTGGAACGGCATCGTCGAACACGGCAAGCTGAACTTCGACCCGAAGAAGGGTTGCGGCGTAACCGGCAAGTGGCCCACCGTGGCCGACTTCAACAACGGCAAGGATGCCATCGGCACCGGCCCCTACCTGCTGAAGTCGTACGTCAAGGGCACCGGCATCGAGCTGACCCGCAACGACAACTACTGGGGCGAAAAGCCGGCCTGGAAGGAAGTGCGCTTCGTGCCCGTGCCCAACGCCGGCCCGCGCCTGACCGGCCTGCTCTCGGGTGACTTCGACGTGGTGGAAAACCCCGCCGCGCGCGACCTGCCCCGCATCAAGGGCAACGCCCAGTTCGCCTACGTCGCCACGCCCTCGACCCGCCTGGTCTTCTTCCAACCCGACGTGGCGCGTGTTCCGAGCCCGTTCGTGAAGTCGGCCGACGGCAAGAACCCGCTGCAGGACCTGCGCGTGCGCAAGGCCATCTCGATGGCCATCGACCGCAAGACCATCGTGGCCCGCATCATGGACGGCGTCGCCACCCAGGCCAACCAGTACATGCCTGACGGCATGTTCGGCGGTCTGCCCAACGCCCCCGAGATCAAGTTCGATCCGGAAGGCGCGAAGAAGCTGCTGGCCGAAGCGGGCTATCCCAACGGCTTCGAGCTGACGATCTCCACCACCAACGACCGTTACATCAACGACGGCCAGGTGGCGCAGGCCGTGGCGCAGTATCTGTCGCGCGTGGGCATCAAGACCAACGTCGACGCGATGACCGCCTCGATCTACTTCCCCAAGCGCGCCAAGCGCGAGTTCAGCTTCTCCATGGGTGGCTGGCCGTCGGAAGTGGGCGAAGCGTCGGGCCTGTTCCAGCTGTGGGTGGCATCGCTCGACTCGCCCAAGGGCCTGGGCACCAGCAACTACGGCGGCTTCAGCAACGCCGAGTTCGACAAGGTCTACCAGCAGGCCATCGTGACCGTGGATCCCGCAAAGCGTGAAAAGCTGCTGCAGCAGGCCACGCAGATCGCCCTGGACAACGTGCCGCTGATCCCGCTGCACTTCGAGAGCACCATCTGGGCGTTCAAGAAGGGCCTGGTCTACGAAGGCCGCCGCGATCAGTACACGCTGGCCATGTCGGTCAAGCCTGCCGACAAGAAGTAAGCATCACCGGGTGGCCTCGCGCTACCCGCGCGAAGGGCGCCGCCGCCGAGGCGGCGCCCTTCCCTTTTGGAACGGCGATTCTGTATCCCCGATACAATCGCCGGGCTTTGCCGGAGTTTTCATGTCTGCCGCTCAATCCCCCACGCCCCGCCCCTTCCTGCTTCCCTGTCCGGACTTGCGCCTCGAACGCGCCGGCAATACGGGGACCGAGGGCGTGTGGCACTTCGATTCGGGCGTGCCCGGCCGCCACGTACTGCTCACCGCGCTGGTGCACGGCAACGAGCTGTGCGGCGCCTGGGCCCTGAAAGACCTGCTCGCCGCCGGACTGCGTCCGCGCCGCGGCAAGCTGACCCTGGCCTTCTGTAATCTCGCCGCCTTCGACCGCTTCGACCCCGAAAAGTACGCCGGATCGCGCTTCGTCGACGAAGACATGAACCGCGTCTGGAGCGAGGCGCGCCTGGCGGACGACTCCGCCACCGCCGACGTCAGCCGCGCCCGCGCCCTCGCACCGTGGGTGGCGCAGGCCGACTGGCTGCTCGATTTTCATTCCATGAGCAACGCCGATGTGCCGCTGCAGCTTACCGGCCTGGCGCCGCGCAACATCGAGCTGGCGCTGGCCCTGGGCAACCCCGCTTATATCGTGGCGGATGCCGGCCACGCTGCCGGCGTGCGGCTGCGCGACCACGGCCGTTTCGCGGTCGACGGCGACCCCGAAACGCGCTCGCTCCTGATCGAGTGCGGTTTCCACGGCGACCCGGCCGCCCACGGCGTGGCGCTGGACCAGCTCGCGCGCTTTCTGCCCGCCTCGGGCTGCGTCGATGCCGCCGATATCCCGGCCGCGTGGCTGCAACCGGCTGCCCCGCGCCAGCATGCGCTGCGCGTGACGCACGCGATCGCGGCGCGCAGCCCCGACTTTCGCTTTGCGCAGCCCTGGAAGGGGCTGGAGTGTCTGGAGCAGGCCGGCACGGTGATCGGCTGGTCCGACGGCGAGCCCGTCGTCACGCCCTATGACCGCTGCGTCTTGATCATGCCCTCGCTGAGCAACCTGCGCCCCGGTGTGACCGTGGTGCGGCTGGCGCAGGAAATCGCCTGATCCCGTCATGCGCACGCACTGCATTCGTGGTGTCCGGCTCGCAAGCCGGCGCCTTTTTGAGACCACCTAGGAATCCATAACGTGGCCTTGTTTATCCTGCGCAGGCTGATTCAAAGCCTGTTCGTGCTGCTGGCGGTATCGCTGGTAGTCTTTCTCGCGGTCTATGCCGTGGGCGATCCGATCGAGCTGCTCGTCAGCCCCGAGGCCAGCGAAGAAGCGCGCCAAGCCATGATCGCGCGCCTCGGCCTGGACCTGCCGGTGTGGCAGCAATACACCGGCTTCCTGTGGCGCGCGCTGCATGGTGATCTCGGCACCTCGTTCGTGCACGGGATTCCCGCGATCCAGCTGATCGTGCAACGCATCCCGGCGACGTTCGAGCTGGTGGTGGTGGCGATCACGCTGACCTGTGTGATCGGGATCCCGCTGGGCCTCGTGGCCGGCCTGCATCGCGACCGTCCGCTGGGCCGCGGCATCATGGGCACCTCGATCCTGGGCTTTTCGCTGCCGAACTTCTGGCAGGGCATGATGCTCATCCTGATGTTCTCGGTGTGGCTGGGCTGGCTGCCCTCGTCGGGCCGGGGCGACACGGTGACCGTGCTGGGCGTGCCGCTGTCGATCTTCACGCTGGACGGCTGGTCGCACGTGATGATGCCCGCCGTGAACCTGGCGCTCGCCAACATCGCGCTGGTGCTGCGCATGACGGCCACCGGCGTGGCCGAAGCCCAGTCGCAGGACTACGTGAAGTTCGCCCGCGCCAAAGGCATCAAGCCGGGCCGCATCGTGCGCCGTCATATCCTGCGCAACATCCTGATCCCGGTCGTGACCGTGATCGGCATGGAGTTCGGCACGCTGATCGCCTACTCCACCATCACTGAAACCGTGTTCGCCTGGCCCGGCATGGGCAAGCTGCTCATCGACAGTGTCTACCAGCTCGACCGCCCCGTGGTGGTGGCCTACGTGATGCTGGTCACGCTGATCTTCGTGGTCATCAATCTGGTCGTCGACATCCTGTACGCGGCGCTCGACCCGCGCGTGCAACTCGTCGCCCCCGCTCAATAAAGGCCATCGACATGCCCAATTCCAACCCTGGCCGCACCCGGACCATGCCGCCGCTGGAGCAGACGCCGCGGCGCGCCCAGATCCTCAAGAAGCTGCATGCCCGCCCGACCGTTCGCGGCTCCGTGCTGGCCCTGCTGATCCTCATCGTCTTCGTGATGGTGGCGCCGTATTTCGCGCCGCAGAATCCTTACGACCTCGCCAACCTCAACCTGCTCGACGGCCGCCTGCCGCCCCGCTCGCCCATGATGGACGGCGGCTTCTACTGGCTCGGCACCGACGACCAGGGCCGCGACATGCTGAGCGCGATCCTGTATGGCCTGCGCATCAGCCTGATGGTGGGTCTGACGGCGGTGGTGCTGGCTACCGCGATCGGCAGCCTGGTGGGCCTCATCGCCGCCTACGTGGGCGGCGTGGTCGACGCCATCCTGATGCGCCTGGTCGACTTCATCCTCGGCTTCCCGACCATCCTGGTGGCGCTGGTGCTGCTGGCCATGATGGGCCGGGGTGTCGACAAGGTGATCCTCGCGCTGGTGGTCGTGCAGTGGGCGCATTACGCCCGCATCATGCGCGGCCGTGCCCTGCAGGAGCGGCGCAAGGAATACGTCGAAGCGGCGGCCAACCTGGGCTACCCGGCCTGGCGCGTGATGCTGGTGCATCTGCTGCCCAACTGCATGGGTCCGGTCATGGTGTTCGCCACCATTCAGATCGCCACCGCCATCGCGCTCGAAGCCACGCTGTCGTTCCTGGGCGTGGGCGTGCCCATCACCGAGCCTTCGCTCGGCCTGTTGATCGCCAACGGCTTCCAGTACCTGCTGTCGGGCGACTACTGGATCAGCATGTTCCCGGGTCTGGCGCTGCTGCTCCTCATCCTCACCATCAACATCGTGGGCGACCGCCTGCGCGAAGCCCTGGATCCGCGACGAGCATGAGCGATATTCTTCTGGACGTGCGCGGCCTGCGCACTGCATTTCATACCGAAGCCGGCGCCTGGCCGGCCGTCGATGGCGTGGACCTCGCCGTGCGCCGCGGCGAGATCGTGGGCCTGGTCGGCGAATCGGGCTCGGGCAAGTCGGTCACCGGCTTTTCGCTGCTGGGCCTGATCGACCCGCCGGGCGAGGTGGTCGAGGGCGAGATCCGCTTCAAGGGCGAAGACCTGCGCGGCGCGAGCGAAGAGCGCATGCGTCAATTGCGCGGCGACCGCATCGCGATGATCTTCCAGGATCCGCTGATGACGCTGAATCCCGTGCTGCGCATCAGCGAGCAGATGATCGAAGCGATCCAGACCCACGCCAAGGTCTCGAAGGCGGCAGCGCTCGAGCGCTGCCGCGAGGCGCTGGAGATGGTCGGCATCCCCTCGCCCGAAAAGCGCCTGCACAGCTTTCCTCACGAGTTCTCGGGCGGCATGCGTCAGCGCGTGGCCATCGCCATCGCGATGCTGAACCGCCCCGACCTCATCATCTGTGACGAGCCCACCACCGCGCTCGACGTGACGATCCAGGGCCAGATCCTGTATCGCATGCAGAACATCTGCCGCGAGCACGACACGGCGCTGATCTGGATCACCCACGATCTGGGCGTGGTGGCCGAGCTCGCCGACCGCGTGGCCGTGATGTATGCCGGCCGCATCGTCGAGGTGGGGCCGGTCGAGCAGATCCTCACGAGCCCGCGCCATCCGTACACGCGCGGCCTGCTCGATTCGATGCCCGCCCGCTCGCAGCCCGGCGAGCGCCTGCACCAGATCAACGGCATGGCGCCCAGCCTGTCCGCGCGCCCCTCGGGCTGTGCGTTCCGGCCGCGCTGCCCCAATGTGATCCCGCGCTGTACCGAAAAGGCGCCGGCCGTGACCACCGAAGGCCCACGCAGCTACCGCTGCTACGTGCCCATCGCCAGCGAGACCGTATCCGCATGACCCAAGCTGAAACTCCCGTCATCGAACTGCGCAACGTCCACAAGCGCTTCGAGAATCGTCCCGACGTGGCGCAGCGCATCCTGGCGCTGGCCGGCAAGCCGATCGACAAGCGCACCGTGCACGCGGTCAACGGCGTATCGCTCTCGCTGGCACGCGGCGAAGTCATGGGCCTGGTCGGTGAATCCGGCTGCGGCAAATCGACGCTCGGCCGCGTCGTGGCCGGGCTGCATCACCAGACCGAAGGCGAGCTGCTGTACCAGGGCCGCCCCGTCGACAGCCTGCGCGGCGCCGACAAGCTCGCCTACACGCTCGGCGTGCAGATGATCTTTCAGGATCCGCAGGCCTCGCTGAACCCGCGTCAGCGCCTGCGCCAGATCCTGGGCGAGTCGCTCAAGGTGCACAAGCTCGCGCCCAAGGCCGAGATCGGCGACCGCGTCGACCGCGCGCTGGCCGAAGTGGGCCTGGACCGCGAGTACCGCGACCGCTTCCCGCATCAGATCTCGGGCGGCCAGCGCCAGCGCATCGGCATTGCCCGCGCGCTCATGGTCGCGCCGAAGTTCCTGGTGTGCGACGAGCCCGTCGCCGCGCTCGACGTGTCGATCCAGGCACAGGTGATCAACCTGTTCATGGATCTGCGCGAACAACACGGCTTCACCTATCTCTTCATCAGCCACGACCTGGGCGTGGTGCGCCATATCTCGGATCGCGTCGCCATCATGTATCTCGGCCGCATCGTCGAACAGGCGAGCGCCACCGAGATCTTCGCGCGGCCCAACCACCCGTACACCCAGGCTCTGATGGCCGAAGTGCCGGATGTGGAGCGCCGCGGCCGGCAGTTCACGCCGATCAAGGGCGAGATCCCCTCGCCGCTGAATCCGCCGTCGGGCTGCACCTTCCATCCGCGCTGCCCGCACGCGATGCCGCGCTGCCGCGAAGAAGTGCCCGAACTCAAGACCATCGCTTCCGGCCACATTTCGGCCTGTCACCTCAACGACGCCACCGCCTGATCATGAAGCCTGTCGAACTCACCAACGCCGAACGCATCGCCATCGAACTGGGCCATGCGGGCCGCAACAGCTTTCCGTACATCGACGACGACCGCAACGCCGATCGCCCGTTCACGCTCAACACCTACATGCCGTACGGCTACCAGCCCGAGGATCCGGTGGTGATCGTGCAGCACGGCGTGCTGCGTAACGGCGACGAATACCGTGATTTCTGGATTCCCGCCGCCGACAAGCACCGCCTGCTGATCATCGCCCTCACCTTCTCCGACGAGATCTGGCCGGGCGTGGAGAGCTACAACAACGGCCGCGTCTTCACACCCTCGGGCAACCCGCGCCACATCGACGGCTGGACCTACGCCCTCGTCGCCCGCGTACTGAACGACCTGCGCGCCTCCGAGGTGTCGCTGGCCAAGCCCGTGTATCTGTTCGGTCATTCGGCGGGCGGGCAATTCGTGCACCGCCTGATGAGCAGCCAGTCGCACGAGCCCTTCGCGGCCGTGACCGCCGGCAACCCCGGCTGGTACACGCTGCCCACGCTCGAGCTGCCCTACCCCGAAGGCATGGGCAAGGTGGGCCTGACCGATGCCCACGTGGAGCGCCTGCTGGCCTATCCCATGACCATCCTGGCCGGCGACCAGGATATCGACACGACCGATCCGCACCTGCCGAGCGAGCCCGAGGCCCTGCGCCAGGGCCCGCATCGCTACGCCCGCGCCCAGAACTACTTCGAGGCCGGCAAGCGCGAGGCCGAGCGACGCGGCGTGCCGTTCAACTGGCAACTGGTGACCGTGCCGGGCATCGGCCATGATGGCCGCGCCATGTCGGCCGTGGCCGCCAGCCTGTGGTTCGACGGCGCCCTGCCCGACGCCGCCACGCTGGCCCAGCTGGCCGGCCAGAAGGTCGCCTGATTCACGCCTCTCCGGCTTTCCGCATTCCATTCACTACCTGAGCATCGCACACCATGTCCTCGCTTCCGAACACCGATCAGCTCGTCTCCGACATCATCACCTGGGTCCAGTGCGAATCGCCGTCGCACATGCCCGAGCGCGTCGCCGCCATGGCCCACCTGGCCGCCGAGAAGGCGCGCGCCGTGGGCATGCGGGTGGAGCTCAAGCCGCTCGGTGAGCAAGCGGGCCCGATGGTGATCGCCACCACGCGCGAGCCCGGCGACACGCGCCCCGGCATTCTGATCCTGGGCCACCTGGACACGGTGCATCCGGTGGGCACGCTCAACGACAATCCGGTGCGCATCGACGGCGACCGCCTGTACGGCCCCGGTACGTACGACATGAAGTCGGGCATCGTGCTGGCGCTGGCCGGCATGACCGGCCTGGCGGGCAAGGCCGGCACGCGCCTGCCGATCGATTTCCTGATGGTGCCCGACGAGGAAACCGGCAGCCACGCCTCGCGCGAGTACATCGAGCACTACGCCAAGCAGGCCAAGTACGGCCTCGTCTGCGAACCCGCCCGCCCCAACGGCGGCAAGTGCGTGACCGCGCGCAAGGGCACGGGCATGCTGCGCCTGGGCGTGAAGGGTCGTCCGGCCCACGCCGGCATGCAGCACGAGAAAGGCCGCAGTGCCATCCGCGAAATGGCGCACCAGGTGCTGGCGCTCGAAGCGATGACCGACTACGACCGTGGCGTGACGGTGAGCGTGGGCACGATCGCCGGCGGCACCACCACCAACACCGTGCCGGCGCTGTGCCGCTGCGTGGTCGACTTCCGCGTGCCCGACATGGGCGCCGCGCAAGACGTGCTGCGCCGCATGCGCGAGCTGTGCGCGGTCGGCCCCGACGTAGAACTCGACATCGACGTGGAACTGAACCGTCCGCCCATGGAAAAGACGCCCGAATCGGCCGCGCTGCTGGCGCTGGTGCAGGGCTACGCCGCCGAAGCCGGCTTCCCGCTCGAAGACGCCCCCATGACGGGCGGTGGCAGCGATGCCAACTTCACCTCGGCGCTCGGCGTGCCCACGCTGGACGGCCTGGGCGCGGATGGCGACGGCGCCCACACGCTCAACGAATACATCCTCGTGTCCACGCTGGAAATGCGCGCGCGCTTCTGGCACCTGCTGTTGCGCGACCTGGCCTAAGCGCCAACCAGGGCATGGCGCAGGCCATGCCCTTTTTTCTTGCCGGAGCCCGCCATGAGCGCCCCCGCCCATCATCGCCCCGAACCGCGCGCTTCCGGCGCGGTCGCCTGCGGCATCGCCACGATTGCCCGCGACGGCACGGTCCTCGATACCTGGTATCCCGCGCCCCGCTTGCTCGACGAAGCCGCGCCCCCATCCGGCACCACCCGCCTGCATGACAACGAGACGCGCGCCGAACTCGGCGAAGCTGCACTCGCCGCGCTGGGTCCCGATGCGCGCCGCGACGTCGAAGTCATCGCCGTGCGCACGCACATTGCCAGTTGCGCCGAGCCGCCGCGCGACCCGCACGACGTGTATCTGCGCCTGCACCTGCTGAGCCATCGCCTGCTGCGCCCGCACGAGGTCAATCTCGATGGCCTCTTTGCGATCCTGAACAACGCGGCCTGGACCTCGGCCGGCCCCTGCAAGGTGGAACAGGTCGAGGCCCTGCGCTGGCATCTGCGCGGCGCGCGCCAGATGCTCGACATCTACGGCGTCGATAAGATTCCGCGCCTGACCGATTACGTGATCCCGCCGGGCGTGCGCATCGCGGACGCCGGCCGCGTGCGCCTGGGGGCCTATCTCTCGCCCGGCACCACGGTGCTGCACGAGGGCTTCTGCAATTTCAACGCCGGCACCCTCGGCGCGTCGATGGTCGAGGGCCGCATCAGCGCGGGTGTGGTGGTCGATGACGGCAGCGACATCGGCGGCGGCGCCTCGATCATGGGCACCATGTCGGGCGGCGGCAAGCAGATCGTCTCGATCGGCAAGCGCTGCCTGCTCGGCGCGAACTCCGGTGTCGGCATTGCGCTGGGTGACGACTGCGTCGTCGAGGCCGGCACTTACATCACCGCCGGCACGCGCGTGCTCATGCCCGAGGGCATGGTGGTCAAGGCAGTGTCGCTGTCGGGTCAGCAGGGTTTGCTGTTCCGGCGCAATTCACAGACCGGGGTAGTGGAGGCCATCGTGCGCACCGCCGCCTGGGGCACCCTCAATCCCGATCTGCACGCGGGGCACTGAGCCATGCCGGCGTTGGCGTTCCTGCACACCTCGCCGGCGCACGTGGCGCCGTTCACGGCCCTCGTGGCGCGCCTGGCGCCCGCCATGGCCGCGCACCATGCGGTGGACGAGTCATTGCTCGCCCAGGCCCGCGCCGAGGGCCCCACGGCCAGCGTGCGCGCCGCATTGGCCCGGGCGCTCGACGAGACCGCCGCCACGGCCCGGGCGCGCCTGGTGGTGTGCACCTGCTCCACGCTGGGACCCCTGGCCGAAACGCTCGAAGACCGACCCTACGCCATCCAGCGCATCGATCGCGCGATGGCGCGTCTCGCCGTGGCGACCGGCAAGCGCGTCGCGATGCTGGCCGCGCTCCCGAGCACGCTGGCGCCCACCCGCGCCCTGCTCGAAGACGCCGCCGCGCGCGAGGGTCACGACGTATCGATCAGCGAGCATCTCGCCGCCACGGCCTGGCCGCATTTCGAGGCGGGCGACACTCCTGCCTATCTGGCAGCCCTGCGCGAAGCCATCTCGGCGATCCGGCCGCAAGCCGACGTGGTCGTGCTGGCCCAGGCCTCGATGGCCGCGGCGGCCCACGATTGGCCGCCCGGCGCGCCGGTCCTGGCGAGCCCGGAGCTTGGCGTGAAGGCGGCGCTCGAGGCACTTGGCGTGCAGGTCTCGGCCTGACGGCGCCGGCGGCCGCGCAGCCGCGCGAACCGGGCCATCGCGCGACATGCACGGCCCCCACAAACCGGGCTGACGCACGTGCGTCTCGTAGAATGAACCCCTCGACGCGATCCGCACCGTTCGGCGGACGCGGCCTGTTGCACGCGCCCGCTGCGCGCGCCCCTCTGGAGAATCTTTACCTCATGCCCGACATTTTCAAGGAAGACAACTGGTCGATGGCCGAAGGCCAGCTCGACGGTCAACCGCTCATCGTGCGCAGCCGCTCCGCGCTGCCCGACGAGGCCGACCGCCACGTCTTCGACAAGCTCATCATCGTGACTTGGTCATACGAAGCCAACGACGTCGGCATGCCACAGGACGAGGACAACCAGCAGACGATTGCGTTCGAAGACGCCATCGACGAGTCGCTCCAGGATCAGGACGTCGGCTACCTGGCCGGCTGCATCACCGGCAACGGCAAGAAAGAATGGCGCTACTACGCCCGAGACGTCGACGCCTTCATGTCGCGCTTCAACCTGGGACTCGCCGGCCATCCCGCCTATCCGCTCGAGATCCGCGTGTTCCAGGACCCGGACTGGGCTGGTCTGTCCGAGCTGTTTCCCAACACGGAACACTGAGCCAGTAGCCTGCGGGCCGCCCGCATCGGCGCGGCCGGCTTCCCTCCACACACCACGAGCGCGAGGCGGGCGTGCCAGCGGGCCCGCCTCGCGCCGAGCACGCCGCGGTTACTCCATTAGCTGCACCAGCCGCCACGTATCCAGGAACGCATCGACGTTGGTGATGCGACCATCGGCCAGCGTCATGTGCCAGGCATAGCTGTTCTCGTAGCGCGCCCCACTCTTGGCAGTGGCCACGCCATCCCAGATCACCACGACCTGATTGCCCTGCGCGACGATGTGCTTGACGTCCGGGGTGATGGGCGTTGCCAGACGATCGGTGATGGGTTGCACCGCATCCGCCAAAAAGCGCTCGCGCGACCGATACACGCCCGACACCGGGCTGTCGCCGGCGACGGTCCACTGCACATCCTCGGCCAGCAGGTCGAACACACTGCCCTTGCCCTGCTGCCAGTTATCGAAGGCCTGCTCCACCAGCGCTGCATTCTTCGTGGCGCGGGCATGCTCGGCGTTCGACGCGCTCGCAGTGGCTGGCGCGGCCAGGGTCATCGCGAGCAACAGGGATTGAATCGACGTTTTCATGATGAGTTCTCCTGAAAGGCGGCACCGGCGCGGAAGCACCGGGCAGGAATGGACGTCACGCGGCAGTGCATGACGGTGCTGCGCCACGGCGAGCGCCACTCGGGCGGGCAGCGCCATGGATTTCGGCGACCGGCACGGCATGCGCCGCACCGTTGCGCATGCAACGATCAGACGCTGGCCGTCGGCCGCACCACGATCTCGCTCGTGTCGACATCGTCGGGCTGATTGATCACATGCGCGATGGCGGCGGCGATAGCCTCGGGCTTGAGCGCGATCTCGCGGTAGGTTTCCATGGCCCGCGCGGCCTCGGCGTCGGTGATCGTGTGCGCGAGCTCCGACTCGACCACGCCCGGATAGACGCAGGTCACGCGGATCTTGTCGTTCTCCTTGCGCAACCCGTCGGAGATCGCGCGCACCGCATACTTGGTGGCGCAGTACACCGCCGCGGTCGGCACGACTTCCAGCCCGCCGATCGACGAGATATTGATGATCTGGCCGCCGCCCTGCGCCTGCAGCGTCGGCAATACGGCCGCGACACCGTAGAGCACGCCGCGAATGTTCACGTCGATCATCCGGTCCCATTCGTCGACCTTGAGCGCGGCCACGCGCGAGAGCGGCATCACGCCGGCATTGTTGACGATCACATCGATGCGGCCGTGCAGGCCCAGCGCGTACTGCGCAAACCCGTCGAAGCTCTCGCGCGACGTCACGTCCAGCGCCTGGAAGTCCACCTGCCCGCCTTGCGCACGCAGCGTCTGCGCCAGGGCTTCGAGGCGATCAGTGCGGCGGGCACCCAGCACCAGCTTGTGGCCCTGCGCGGCCAGCACGCGAGCCGTGGTTTCGCCGATGCCGCTGCTGGCGCCGGTGATGAGGATGACCTTGGGGGAAGCGTTTTTGGATGCGTTCATTGCAGTGTCCTCTCGGTGATGGAAGGGGCCGAATCCCGGCGCGTGATGGCAGGGCGACGGCATGGCTTCCATGGTAGGGAGAGGGGCGCGGAAGGCTAAGACCGGAACGTCTGCCATCCTTGCCTATTTCTATGCGAAAGGCGCTACGACGTGCAGAAAACTCGCCGACTGCTAGACTGTTTCTATTGCCTCGCGTGAGGCCGGCACACCGCCGCAGGAGCCCCGATGTCCACGCATTCCGCCCGCATGATCGAACTGGTGAAGCAGCTCGCGCCCAGCGAGGGCTATACGCAAACCTGGCTGGACGGCGTCACGCTGATGCGGTCCAACCGCCCGCTCGCCACCACCCAGGCGCTGTACGAGCCCAGCATCGTCATCGTGCTGCAGGGGCGCAAGCGCGGCGTACATGGCGGCAATCTGTATGTGTACGACGCCGACCACTACCTCGTGATGGCCGTGCCCCTGCCCTTCACCACCGAGACCGAGGCCAGCGAGGCCGAACCCATGCTGGGCGTGGCACTGCGCATCGATCCCACCACCACCGCCGAAGTCGCGATGGAGGTGGATACGCTTTACGCCCAGCTCGATGCCCGGCCCCTGAGCCTGTACGCCACGCCCATCGACGACAAGCTGAGCGATGCAACCTTGCGGCTGCTGGAGGCGCTGAACTCTCCGATCGAGGCGCGCCTGCTCGGCCCCGCCATCATCCGCGAGATCGTGTTCCGGGTGCTCACCGGCGAACAGGGCGGCGCGCTACGCGCGGCCCTGCAGCAGGGTGGTAACTTCGGCCGCATCGCCAAGGTACTGCGCAAGATCCATACGCACTACGGCCAGGCGCTCGACGTGGCCACGCTCGCCCGCGAAGCCAGCCTCAGCGTCGCCGCCTTTCACGTGCACTTCAAAGCCGTCACGCAAAGCTCGCCGCTGCAGTACATCAAGGCGATCCGCCTGCACAACGCCCGCCTCCTCATGATCCGCAACGGCGTCACCGCCGCCAGTGCTTCGGAACAGGTCGGCTACGAAAGCCCCTCGCAGTTCAGCCGCGAATTCAAGCGCATGTTCGGCCGCAGCCCCACGGAAGAGCTGCGGCACTTGAAGGAAATACTGACGCTGGCGGCACCGGTGGGCGCGGCCCCGCAAGCCTGACGCACATGCCGATCACTGCCCCAGCAGCCGCACGATCTCCGCCTCCGTTTCCTTGTACTTCCCCTCGCCGAAGTGCTTGTAGACCACGTTGCCCTGTTTATCGATCAGGTAGACGGCCGGCCAGTAGCTATTGCGGTAGGCATCCCAGGTGGCGTATTGGTTGTCTTGCGCCACGGGGTAGGTGATGCCGAAGCGGCCGATCGCCTTTTCGACATTGGCGGTGAGGCGTTCAAAAGGGAACTCGGGCGTGTGGACACCGACCACCACCAGGCCCTGATCCTTGTACTTGCGATACCAGTCGGTCACATAGGGCAGCGTGCGGATGCAGTTGATGCAGGTATAGGTCCAGAAGTCCACCAGCACGACCTTGCCGCGCAGGCTTTGCAGGGTGAGCGGCTCGCTGTTGAGCCACTTCTCGATCCCCGTGAACTCCGGGGCAGACGCGGGCGCCGATGCCGCCTGCGCAAGCGGTATCGACTGCAGCGCGCCGAAGGCGAGTGCGGCGGCGGCGAGGAATCGGCCGACGTGATGGAAGCGGCGCGTAACGGTATTGAACATAGCTGTCTCCTTGCGGGTCAGTGAAAGAGGTTGGTGATCCAGGCGTACGCAAGCACGTCGACCTGGAAGTGGATGGCGATGGCGGTTGCGACGAGCAGCACGCCGAAGAGTCGCTGGAGCAGGACGCTGTGCCGGGCGATGCCACGCACATGCGTGGCGGCGGCTTTGCCGCCATAGGCAATGACAAGCATCGGGATACCGGCGCCGGCCGCGTAGCAAATGAGCAGCAGGCTGGAGCGCCCGAGGTCCTGGGCCTTGGCCGCCAGCACGAGAATCGAGGCGAGCACGGGCCCGGCGCACGGCGTCCACACGGCACCGAGCGAGAGTCCCAGCACGAAGCCCCCGGCATTGCCGCTGCCTGCGCGGTCGCCCAACGCACCCAGCCGCGCAATCGGGCCGCCGATGCGCGCCATGAGCCGGTCGTACGGCTGGGGCCAGACACGCATCACACCGAACAGCGCCAGCAAAACGACCGATACCGTACGCACGGTTTCGTGGGCGATGACACTGAGGTTCGTGAGCAGGCTCAATGCGATGCCAAGCGCGGCGAAGGCCAATATGAAGCCCGCCACTACGAAGGCAGGACGCAGGGGCGACGAACGCTCGACCGACGATCCCAGCAGGATGGGGAGTAGCGGCAGCACGCAAGGCGAGGCCACGGTGAGCATGCCGGCCAGCAGCGCGACGGGGGAACTGACGAGATCCATGAGAGCGGTCCGATCGGGTTGTCGATGAACGGCATTTCACGCTCGCCGCGTATCCGGGATGTGCCGAATAAGCGCAGATTGACAAGCTCGTGTATCGCCGCCGAACGGCCGGTACAGTGCGACACACAAGCTTTCGCCGCGCTGGGTATAAACCGGCCATCCCGACTTCGGAGATGGACATGACCGGCCACCCACGCAACGACCTCGGCACCCTTCATCGCGGTGCCGTTCAATGGAAACGGCTGCTTGCCTTGATGCTCTTGCTCATGGGCGGACTGAGCGCCGAGGCAGTGAAACCGGTGCACTGCGAGCTGATTGCGCGTGCGCAGCCGCTGCGGCGTGATGGCGACGGCGACGGCGAGCCGGAAGACTCGTGAAGAAGCTGCTACATGCGACCGACGCTTTCGGAACGCATTCGCGGCAGGCCCCGATACACTGCCATACAAACCGCCCTTCTCCGCGGCGGCGGCTTGGCTTAAAGTCGTCCCGACTGGCGGCGGTGGGCCGCGCGGCACATAACGAGGGCATCCGGATGGACCACGTCGATCACGTCATGATCGTCGACGACGATCGCGAGATACGCGAGCTGGCGGGCAATTTCCTGCGCAAGAACGGCCTGCAGGTGACCTTCGCCGCCGACGGTCGGCAGATGTGGTCGCAGCTCGCCAGCACCGCCGTCGACCTGATCGTGCTCGACATCATGATGCCGGGCGACGATGGGCTCGTGCTGTGCCGCGAGCTGCGCTCGGGCAAGTACCGGAAGATTCCGGTGCTGCTGCTGACCGCGCGCGGCGACGACATGGATCGCGTGCTCGGCCTGGAGATGGGCGCCGATGACTATCTCGTCAAGCCGTTCGTGGCGCGCGAGCTGCTCGCCCGCATCAAGGCGATCCTGCGGCGCACCCGCATGCTGCCGCCCAACTTCCAGGTGACCGAGCCCGGACGACACTTGCGCTTCGGCGATTGGCGCCTCGACACCACTGCACGCCACCTGCTGGACAGCGACGACACCATTGTGTCGTTGAGCGGTGCCGAGTATCGGCTGCTGCGCGTGTTCCTCGACCACCCGCAGCGCGTGCTGAATCGAGATCAGCTGCTCAACCTTACGCAAGGCCGTGAAGCCGACTTTCTGGGTCGCTCGATCGACCTGCTGGTGAGCCGGCTGCGCCAGCGTCTGCGCGAAGACGCCCGCGAGCCGGCCTTTATCAAGACCGTTCGTAGCGAGGGCTATGTGTTCGCCGCGCCGGTCGAGGTCAGCGAGGCCTAGTCGATGCCCTCACCGACGCTGCGCTCCCGGTGCGCGAGTCTGGCGTGGCCGCGCACACTGATGGCACGGCTGTTCCTGATCTTCGTGGCGGGTCTCGTGCTCGCCCACGCCATGTCCTTCACGCTGCTCTTCTACGAGCGCTACCAGGCCACCCGCTCGATGATGCTGGGAGACCTGGAGCGTGACGTGGCCGTCGCCTTCGACGTGCTCGACCGCCTCCCGGCCGACGAACGCGCCGCCTGGCTCTCCCGCCTCTCGCACGACAACCGGCAATATCGGCTGGGCCCCGCGCAAGCCGATCAAGTGCTCACGCTTCCCGAAGCCCTCAGCGCCGCTCACGCGATAGAGCTTGCGCTTCAAGACAAGCGCCCCCTGTCCATCCGCGCGATGGCCGGCGACGCACGCCATATCCAGGCCCAGGTCACGCTCGCGGACGGCAGTCTCGCAACGCTCGACCTGCACCTGCGAATGCCGCCCTTGGCGCGCTGGATCCCGCTGGTGCTGGCGCTGCAATTGCTGCTGCTGGTGGTCTGCGCCTGGCTGGCCGTGCGGCTGGCGGTACGGCCGCTCACCCGGCTGGCCCGTGCCGCCGATGCCATCGATCTCGATCGTGAGCCGACCCCGCTCGCAGAAACCGGTCCGAGCGAGGTGGCACAAGCGAGCGCTGCCTTCAACGCCATGCAGGCGCGCATCGCCTCGCATCTGGCCGAACGCATGCGCATGCTGGGCGCCATCTCGCATGATCTGCAAACGCCGATCACGCGCATGAAGCTGCGCACCGAGTTCATGGACGATACGCCCGAGAAAGAAAAATTCGAGAACGACCTGACCGAAGTGCAGCGTCTGGTGCGCGAAGGGCTCGACTATGCCCGAAGCGCGCATGGCAATCTGGAAATACCTGCCCGTGTCGACCTGCCCGCATTGCTGGACAGCCTCGTTTGCGACTATCAGGACACCGGCCGTGAGGTCACGCTCTCGGGCACGTGTGATTCGCCGCTCCTCACCCGTCCGCATGCGCTGCGACGTGTACTGGGCAATCTGATCGACAACGCGCTCAAGTTTGCCGGCAGCGCCGAGCTGCGCATCGAAAGCCGCGGCCCGCAGGATGTATCGATCCATGTGCTGGACCGCGGACCGGGCATTCCGCAAGGCGAGCTGGATGCCGTCCTGCAGCCCTTCTATCGCGTCGAAGGTTCACGCAATCGCGACACGGGCGGCACCGGTCTGGGGCTTGCGATCGCGCGGCAACTCGCCACGGTGATCGGTGCACAGCTGCTGCTGAGCCATCGCGCGGGCGGCGGCCTCGCCGTGGAGGTCCGCATCGGCGCGCTGCCCGACGCGTGAATCAGCCCCCGCGCTTGCGCGCCAGGAACGCGCGCATGTGTTGCTGCGGTTCGCCTGTGTCGAAGGCGGCTCCGAACTCGGGCACGCTATCGGCGATCGCTTCTTCGACGCTGACGCGTTCCCACCGGCGCAGCAGCCGCTTCTGCTGCCGCAATGCCTGCGGCCCGAAGCCCGCCAGGCGTGCGGCGAGCGCCTGCACGGCGAGGTCCAGATTGTCGGCCGACACCACTTGATGGACCAGCCCCCAATCCTGTGCGGTCGGGGCGTCGATGGCCTCGCCCGTGAGCAGCAACCACTGCGCGCGCGAGCCGCCGATCAGGGCGGGCAGGAGTGCGGCATGCACGACCGACGGAATGCCCACCTCCACTTCGGGCATGGCAAAGCGCGCCGACTCGTCCGCGATGCGCAGATCGCAAGACGCGGCGAGCTCCAGGCCTGCCCCGAGGCAATGTCCGGTAAGGCGCGCGATGACGGGCACCGGAAAGAACCGGACCGTATCGCAGAGTTCGGCCAAGCCGGCAATGAAATACTGGGCGCGGGTGTTGTCGAGCTCGGCCATCTCGGCGATATCGGCCCCGGCCACAAAGGCGCGTTCACCGTCGCCCCGCAGCACCACCGCGCGCAACGCCGCGGTCTCGGCCAGCCCGGCGAAGGCACGAGTCAGATCCGCGATCACGGCGGAATTGAGCACATTGAGACTGCCCGCATCCGCGATGCAGATTGTGGCCACGCCCTCGGACGACATACTCACCCGCGCATGCGGATGACTCAACTGTTCCGTATCCACCGCTGAATCTCCTGGGAAAACCCGCTGGCGGCGTGTGCTCGCCGCCGCGCTGGCCCATGCTAACGGCGTGCCGCGCACGCGTAAACCGGGCTTACAACGTAAACGGCCCGGTTGCCGCCCGATACAACGGGGACGGGGCCGGATCCGGGCTTAATCGGTCGATTGCGCCGGGCGGGGTGTCCGTTACGCTCTTGGCTGGCTTGCCAGTCCGTTACCTCATGTCCGGGTCTCATTCTGCTCATCCCGTGGCGCGCGTCACGCCCGCCGCCTGCGTATCCTTTTTCTTGCTCCTGCTGCTCCTGCTGGCGCTGGCCTCTGCGCCGCGCGCGCAGGCAGCCGGGTTCGGTCTGATCGAGGTGCCGGGCGAAGCAGCCCGCCCGCCGCTCACCGGCGCCGTCTGGTATCCCTGCGTCAGCGGCCCCGACGCCATGCCGCTGGGCGCGAGCACGCTGAAGGGCCTGCTGGCCTGCGATCCTCCCGCGGGGCAGCAGTGGCCGCTGGTGATCCTCTCGCACGGCAGCGGCGGTACCTTCCAGGGTCACCGTGCCACCGCCGAGATGCTGGCGGCGGCAGGTTTCGTGGTGGCGGCGATCGACCACCGCGGCGACAATGCCCGCGACATGGCGCGTCGCGGTCATCTGGACATCTTTGCCAGCCGGCCCGGCGACTTGACCCGCCTGATCGATTACATGACGGAGCAGTGGCGCTACGCCGGCCATCTGATTCCCTACAACGTGGGCATCTACGGCTACTCGCGCGGCGGTTACGACGCGCTGGTGCTCGCGGGCGCCCGCCCAGACCTGGCATTGCTCGCCCCCTTCTGCCAGGGCAACGCGCGCATTCCGTACTGCGGAGAGATCGCGCAGCGGGCCTGGCCGGTACTGCCCAACGCCGATCCCCGCGTCAAAGCGATCGTGCTGGCGGATCCACTGAATCTGTTCTCCCGTCCGGGGCTGGCGCGGGTCGACGTGCCGGTGCAGATCTGGGCCTCGCAGTATGGCGGGGATGGCGTCACGCCTTCCGACATCACGGCGCTGCGGCGCAATTTGCCGCGTAATCCCGACTATCACCTGGCCACACAGGCAGGGCACTATGCTTTCTTGATGCCGTGCACGCCGCAACAGCTGGCCGCCCTGCCGGCCTTGTGCCGCGATGCGAGCGGCTTCGATCGGCCGGCCTTTCACCAGCAGCTCAACGCGGCGGTGCGGGCGTTCTTCCTCACCCACCTCTGAGCGCCGCGCTTTCGATCATGTCGCTGACCTCGTTCTCGCGCGCCGACTGCCCCTGCTGTGGCTACCCCACGCTCGATCAAGGCGCCGATTTCGAAATCTGCCTGCTCTGCGACTGGGAAGACGACGGCCAGGGCGAAGCCGACGCCGACGAGGTGCGCGGTGGTCCGAATTCGGATTACTCCCTGAGCGAAGCGCGAGCCAATTTTGCCCGGCACCTGGTGATGTACCGCGAGGGGCACAGCCGGGGCAATGCGCCCGCCCAGCAGAAGATCAAACGCGAGCTGATGGCCGCCTACGACGCCTGGCGCGACGCCGAGCCCGAAGCGCGCGCCGCACTGGCCACCGAAGCCCGGCGCCTGGAACGCATGTTTCGCGCCACCAACAGCCTCAGCCTCGACGACGACTGAATCACGCTATTTCTTCAGCAGCGCCTTGAGCATGTCCAGGCGTGCCTTGGGCGTGAGCGCCGCGGTCGCGTCGTCTTCGACGATGCCGGGCTGATCCAGACCCATCTCTTCGATGAATCGCGACGGCTCGCAGACGCGATCTTCGCGCGCGCGGCGGCGGCGCTTGCACCACGACAGATGCAGGCTGCGCTTGGCGCGCGTGATGCCCACGTACATGAGCCGGCGCTCTTCCTGGATGCGCACGGCCAGCGTGTTGGCCGCGCTGTCCGGATCGGTGTCTTCTTCATCGCGGCCCAGATGCGGCAAGAGCCCTTCTTCCACGCCCGCCAGATACACGTGCGGATACTCCAGGCCCTTGGAAGCATGCAAGGTCGAGAGCTTGACCGCGTCAGGCTCCTCTTCGTCTTCACCGCGCTCGAGCATGGTCACGAGCGCCACGTGCTGCACCAGCTCGAACAGCGTCATGCCGTCTTCGTCGGCCTTGCGCTTGAGCCAGCTCGTGAGTTCGAGCACGTTCTGCCAGCGCGTCTGGGCCGGCTTCTCGTCGAACATCTCGTACAGATAGCGTTCGTACTGGATCGCCTCGAGAAGGTCGTCGAGCAGCGGTCCGGCGGGCTCCGCCGCGCGCGTCGTGCTGCCGTCCGTACCGCGGCCGGCGCGCCACTGGACGCGGCGGATGAACTCGGCGAAGGTGCGCAGCGGATCCAGCTGCCGCGGCGCGAGCAGCGATTCGATGCCGGTTTCGGCCACGGCCGCGAGCAGCGAGATCTGCCTGCCGGCGGCATAGGTGCCCAGCACCTGCAGCGTGGCCTGGCCGATACCGCGCTTGGGCGTGGTGGCGGCACGAATGAACGCGGGATCGTCTTCATCGTTGGCCACCAGGCGCAGATAGGCGAGGATGTCGCGCACCTCGGCCTTGTCGAAAAAACTCTGCCCACCCGAGATCGTGTACGGAATCTTGAGGTTGCGCAGTGCCTGCTCGAGGATGCGCGACTGGTGGTTGCTGCGATAGAGAATGGCGAAGTCACGCCACTCGCACTGGCGTTCGAAGCGCGCCGCAGAGAGCTTCATGCCGATCGACTCGGCCTCGTGCTCGTCACCTTCCATGGCCGTCACCTGGATCGGTTCGCCATAGCCCAGATCGGACCAGAGTTTTTTCTCGAAGAGCTTCGGATTGCGCTCGATCACGTTATTGGCAGCATGCAGGATGCGCTGCACCGAGCGGTAGTTCTGCTCGAGCTTGATGAGCTTGAGGTTGCTGTAATCGGTAGTGAGCTTGGCGAGGTTCTCGATGGTGGCGCCGCGCCAGGCGTAGATGGCCTGGTCGTCATCGCCCACGGCCGTGAACATCGCACGCATGCCGGTGAGCAACTGCACCAGCCGGTACTGGCACACGTTGGTGTCCTGGTATTCGTCGACCAACAGATAGCGCACGCGATTCTGCCAGCGGGTGCGCACCTCTTCGTTATTCTCGAGCAGCAGCGCCGGAATGCGGATCAGATCGTCGAAGTCGACCGCCTGATACGCCGCCAGCGTGGCCGCATAGCTGCGGTAGATCTGCACCGCTTCGACCTCGGTCGGCGTGATCGCGACGTTCGCGGCCTGGTCCGGTTCGAGCAGCGCGTTTTTCCAGAGCGAAATAATGCCCTGCACTTCGCGCAGCCGGTTGCGATCGGTCGTGACCAGCAGCTCCTGGATGATGGCGAGCGCGTCGTCGGCATCCAGGATCGAAAACTGCGGCTTGAGCCCTGCGTGCACGGCTTCTTCGCGCAGCAGGCGCACGCCCAGTGCATGGAAGGTGCTGATGGTCAGGCCCTTGGCGAGCTTGCGATCGACGATTTCCTTCACGCGCTCGGCCATCTCGCGCGCGGCCTTGTTGGTGAAGGTGAGCGCAACCACATTGCGGCCCATGTAGCCGCATTCGCGCAGCAGATAGGCGATCTTCTGCGTGATGACGCGCGTCTTGCCGCTGCCCGCCCCCGCGAGCACCAGGCAGGGGCCGTCCAGATACAGCACCGCCTCTTTCTGGGCGGGATTCAGGCCATGGCCGATCGGGGTATCTTGGGACATTGCGGGGCGAGAGAAACGGAAGGGGACAAGCGGCGCGGCACGGCGCCGCTAGATTTCCATGGGATCGACTTCGAGCTGCCAGCGCACGCGCGCCTGCGAAGCGAGCGGCGGCAACTCGTAGAGCCACGCATGCAGGAAGGCCTGCAGCGCCGGGCGGCTCGCGCTCTCCACGAGCAGTTGCGCGCGCTCGACGTTGGCCACCCGCACCACCCGCAGCGGCACCGGATCGTAGAGTGTAATCGCGTCGGCACCGGGCAAGGCGCCGCCCTCGGCGAGGTCGCGCGCCTGCTGCAGAAACGCCAGTGCCTGGGCAAGCTCGCGCCCTTCGGCGGTCAGGAGCGCCTGGTAGGCGAACGGCGGCATCCCGGTGGCCTCACGCTCCTCGAGGGCATGACGTGCGAAGCCCGAAAAATCATGCCGCAGCAACGCCTGGTACACCGGCTGCTCGGGATAGCCCGTCTGGATCAGCACTTCGCCACCGCCCGTGTGCCGGCCCGCACGGCCGGCCACCTGCATCAGTTGCGCGAACAAGCGTTCGGGCGCGCGGAAATCCTGGGCGAACAGCATCGAGTCGGCATTGAGCACGCCGACCAGGCCAAGCCGAGCGAAATCGTGTCCCTTGGCCACCATCTGCGTGCCGACCAGCAGATCCACCTCGCCCGCATGTACCGAGGCAAAGAGCGCCTGCGCGCTGCCCTTCTTGCGCGTGCTGTCGGCGTCGATGCGCGCAATGCGCGCTTCAGGAAACAGCTCGGCAAGATGCTCTTCGATACGTTGCGTGCCGCGGCCCATCGGTTGGAGGTCCTGGTCGCCGCATTCGGGACAGGCACGCGGCACCGGCGCCTGGTAGCCGCAATGATGGCAATGCAGGCGGTAGCCGGCGCCCTGGCCACGATGCAGCACTGTGTACGTGGAGCAGCGCGGGCAATGCGTGATCCAGCCGCACGAGGCGCAATGCAATACCGGGGCATAGCCACGCCGGTTCAGGAAGATGAGCGCCTGCTCCTTGCGCGCCAGGCGCTCGGTGATGGCATCGATCAGCTGGGGCGAGAGCCCGTGCTTGAGCTGCAGCCGGCGCGTGTCGACCAGCCGCATCTTCGGCAACTCGGCGGCGCGTGCGCGATGCGCCAGGGGCAGCAGCAGATAGCGGCCGCGCTGCGCGTGATTCCAGGTTTCGAGCGACGGCGTGGCCGAGCCCAGCACCACCGGCACATTGCGGTCTCGCGCGCGCCACACGGCCAGATCGCGTGCCGAATAGCGCAGCCCTTCCTGCTGTTTATAGGAGGTGTCGTGTTCTTCATCGACCACGATTAGACCCAGCTCTGGCAGCGGCACGAAGATCGACATGCGCGTACCGAGCACCATGCGGGCTTCGCCGCGCTGCGCCCGCGCCCAGGCCTCCACGCGCTGGCCGTCGGACAAACCGCTGTGCATCACGGCCACGCCATCGGGGCCCACCACGGACTCCAGGCGCGCCCGTAGCGCGCCCTCGAGCTGCGGCGTCAGATTGATTTCGGGGACCATCAGCAGGACCTGCCGGCCACGGGCCAGGGCCTGGGCGGCCGCATGCAGATAGACCTCGGTTTTGCCGCTGCCGGTCACGCCATGCAGCAATACGGCCTTGAAGCCCTCGATCGCGGTGATGGCATCGGTGGCATGACGCTGGGCGTCGTTGAGCGACGGCGCCTGATCCGGCGCGGATTCGGGACGCGCCTTGCGGCTCTTGCGCGCGTCCAGGCGCGCGACCGGCCCCAACCCGGAACGTTTTCCCTGGTAGGCCGTGGGCTTGCGCAGCGGGCCGGGCAACACCGGCAGCATCACCTCGCCCAGGGGCCGCTGATAGTAATCCGAGGCGAAGGTGGCCAGACGCAGCCAATCCTGCGGAAACGGCGGCAGATCCTGCAAGACCTGCTCGATAGCCTTGACCTGCGCAGGCGCGATCGCGGGCTCCTGCGGGTGCCCCACGACCACGCCCACCAATGTGCGTCGGCCGAAGGGCACGATCACTCGCGAACCGGCTTCGATGCGCTCGGCCGCACGGTAATCGAAGGGACCGTCGAGCGGCACATCGAGTGCCACGCGATGCCACACGGGCGGCCCCGCGTCACCCCCCTCGTCCGCCCCGTCACCCGAGGCGCCGGGTGCCGTCACGCCAGGCACCGTTCCGCCGGGCGCCGCTGCGCCGGGCGCCGCTGCGCCGGCAGCCGTCGCGCCAGGCACCGTTGCGCCCGGAACCGCCACGCCAGACGGTGTCGCGTCCGAGCCGACCTTCTCGGGTCCAACAGGCGCCGGGGATCCCGGCGTACTGCGTCCGCGCGCACTCACCCCTTTGCCCTCGGAGGGTGGGTCGAATTCGGGGTCGAGCAAGGACAGGGAGGCGTTCAAACTTAAAGTGAATTCTGGATGTGATCGCTAAGGTGTGGGGACCCCGAGGGGAAGCCGCACAAAACCTGGCAGCCTGTGGATAACTTTGGGGAAAAAGACCGGATAATTCAGCCATCCGATGGCGCAGTGCGGCAAGCGACAGCCGTTCGCACTACGGAATCAAGGGATTTACCGTTTTAATTCATGAACTTATGCCCAATACACAAACCCCGGCGAAGATTTCAGGGGTAAACACCGATGGCGCGGTTGCTGTGCACAACTATACGGGGCCATGCTCAATTTACGCCAACGCCGGGGTTAGCGGCCACTCACTTACCGTGGAATGACCGGCTGTATGTGTGCACCTCGTCGACCAATTCGGAGACAGCTTCCGGCGGGGTGAACTGAGAGATACCGTGGCCTAGATTGAACACATGGCCGCCCTTGCCCACCGGACCGAACGCATCGAGCGTGCGGCGTGCTTCCTGGCGAATGGCCTGCGCGCCGCCGAACAGCGTCATGGGGTCGAGATTGCCCTGCAGCGCCACACGGTCGGCGACGCGCTCGCGGGCACGGCCCAGGTTAACCGTCCAGTCGACGCCCACGGCATCGCAGCCACATGCCGCGATCTCTTCGAGCCACATCCCGCCGCCCTTGGTGAAGACGATGACCGGCACGCGGCGGCCGTCGGCCTCGCGCTTGAGGGCGTCCACCACCTTGCGCGTATAGGCGAGCGAGAATTGCTGGAACAACCCGTCGGCGAGCACCCCGCCCCAGCTATCGAAAAGCATCACGGCCTGGGCGCCCGCGTCGATCTGCGCGTTCAGGTAATTGGCGGTGGCCTGCGCGTTGATCTCGAGCATGCGCTGCAGCAGGTCGGGACGGGCGTAGAGCATGGACTTGATCTGGCGGTAGTCGTCGCTGCCCTTGCCTTCGACCATGTAACACGCGATGGTCCAGGGGCTGCCGGCAAAGCCGATCAGCGGCACGCGATTGTCGAGCTCGCGCCGGATGGTGGTGACGGCGTCGAACACGTAACGCAGGCGCTCGAGATCGGGCACCGCCAGACGCGCCACGTCCGCTTCGGTGCGCACGGGCGTGGCGAAGCGCGGGCCCTCGCCCTGCGCGAACGACAGGCCCAGGCCCATGGCATCCGGCACGGTCAGGATGTCGGAAAACAGGATCGCGGCGTCCAGCGGGTAGCGCGCGAGCGGCTGCAGCGTGACTTCGGCGGCGTAATCGGGATGCTGGGCCAGGCCCATGAAAGAACCGGCGCGCGCCCGCGTGGCGTTGTATTCCGGCAGGTAGCGGCCGGCCTGCCGCATGAGCCAGATCGGCGTATACGGCACAGGTTCGCGCATCAAAGCGCGCAGGAACACATCGTTCTTCAAGGAAGCGGACACGGCTGACCTCGGCAAAGGGAAGCAGGGATTTTACCGCCCATGGCGGATGCGTCCCTTGCGCTGGCGCCAACGCGCCCTCGTTTGCCAGGCAGAGGCCCGGGCGCTGCCTCCGCCAAACATGCCATTCAGCGTTGCGAGGACACGATGGCGTCGTCCTGATCGGTCACGCGGTATGGCGCCGCCCGGATGTGGTGTTTGCGCATGAGGGCCCAGAAGGCCCGCCGATGCTTGGCAGAGGCGCGCGCCGCCTGCGTGACGTTGCCGCCGTGGCGCGTCAGGCAGCGGTGGAGGTAGGCGCGCTCGAAACGCCCCACCATCTCGGCCTTGGCGCGCCCGAACGGCGTATCGATCAAGTGTTCGGTGTCATCCCAGGCCGAAATGGCGGCGGACACCACCGCGGCGGGCGCCGAGGATCGCGCGGCATGGCCGGGATCCTGCCATTGCGGCGGTGGCTCACGCAACAGCGCGGCCTGCTCCCGCAACAGCCGCACGGCCGCGGCGTCAAAGCCATGGGGCAAGGCCTCGCCACCGCCCACGCGGCCCGCCGCATCCATGGCACCGGGGCGACCCGGCTCATGGAACGCATCGCGGGCGATGTCGTAGCGCCATGCGATCTTGCCCTCGCCCTCTTCTGCCTCGGCAAGGGCAAGGGCGCGCTGAGGCCGCTGCCGCGCCCGCGCCAGCGCCATCTCGGTACGAACGCGCAATTCATCGGGATCCAGAGGCGCCTGCAGGTAATCGGCAACGCCCAAACCGGTCAGGTCGAGCAGCCCGGCGGGCCGCAGCTTGCGCACCAACGCAAGCATCGGGGTCGAGAGCTGGTCCCGCGCGCCCGCCAGCGCCGTGCGCGCCCACGAGAGCGTGGCGGGTTCGACGGGCAACAGGCAGGCATCGAAGCGGCGCAGCATGAGCGCGGCCTGGCCTAACCACCGGGCAGATCCGCCGGGGGCCTCGCCGGGCGTGAGCGCATAGAACCGTGCGCCGGCGTCGGCTGGCGCGCCGGGCGCAGCTCGCTGCGCGTCCATCCATTGATCGAGCCAATTGCCGTGGCCCGGCACCATCACGACGGCGTACTCCCGTAGATCACGCATGCTGCACTCCCGATGAGTTTGAACAGGGGAGTCAGCCTAGTCAGTGATGCCTGGAGTGACTATGCGCGCTTGCCACAGTAGCTGGATCACGTAGGCATCGGCGCGGCACGCGATCGCCTCGGGGCACCGATCGGTCTGCACGCGGCCAGGCTCGCCCACGTCATCGGCCGCGGCCTGATCTCGGACATATTCAACGCCGCCCGGTAGCGCAACAGCTCGTTGCGGGCGCAACCGCCATGGCCACGCTTGGCACCGGAACGCGGGCTCGCGGCCGGTACCACCCGCGAGTCAGGACACCCGCGGACGCGGCGGGCGCCGGAAACGACAAAGGCGGCCGAAGCCGCCCTTGTCGTGTGCCGGGACCCGCCCGGCGTGTACTGCCAAGGATCAGTGCGAGGAACGACCCGTGCGCAGACGACGTGCCGCGGCGGCCTGGGCTGCCAGCATGGCGAGCTCAGCTTCGACGACGGCGATGTCTTCCTTGTTCTTGGCGTTGCGCAAGGCGTCTTCCGCCTTTTCGCGCGCGGCCACGGCACGGGCTTCGTCCAGATCAGCGGCACGGATGGCCGTATCGGCCAACACGGTCACGCTGCCCGGCTGCACTTCCAGAATGCCCCCGGCGACGAAGATGGTTTCCTCGCCTTCGTCGGCACGGACGATCTTGACCGTCCCGGGGCGTATGCGCGAAATGAGCGGGGTGTGACCGGGCAGAATGCCCAGCTCGCCCGACTCGCCAGGCAGCACCACGAACTTCGCCTCACCGGTGAAGATCGCTTCCTCTGCGCTGACCACATCCACATGCAGGGTAGCCATATCAGGTCCTTATTGCAGTTTCTTGGCCTTCTCGAAGGCCTCGTCGATCGTGCCGACCATGTAGAACGCCTGTTCGGGCAGCGAATCGCACTCGCCTTCGACGATCATCTTGAAACCACGGATGGTTTCGGCCAGCGGCACGTACTTGCCGGGCGAACCGGTGAACACTTCGGCGACGTGGAAGGGCTGCGACAGGAAGCGCTGGATCTTGCGGGCGCGAGCCACGCTTTGCTTGTCTTCCGGCGACAGTTCGTCCATGCCCAGAATCGCGATGATGTCGCGCAGTTCCTTGTAGCGCTGCAGCGTTTGCTGCACGCCACGGGCCACCGCGTAGTGCTCTTCGCCCACGACTTGCGGGTCGAGCTGGCGGCTCGAGGAATCGAGCGGGTCGACGGCGGGGTAGATACCCAGCGCGGCGATGTCACGCGACAGCACGACGGTCGAGTCCAAATGCTGGAAGGTCGTGGCGGGCGACGGATCGGTCAAGTCATCCGCGGGCACGTACACGGCCTGGATCGAGGTGATCGAGCCGGTCTTGGTCGAGGTGATGCGCTCTTGCAGAACGCCCATTTCCTCGGCCAGCGTGGGCTGGTAGCCCACGGCCGACGGCATACGGCCCAGCAGTGCCGACACTTCGGTACCGGCCAGGGTGTAGCGGTAGATGTTGTCGACGAAGAACAGGATGTCACGGCCTTCGTCACGGAACTTCTCGGCCATCGTCAGGCCGGTCAGTGCCACGCGCAGACGGTTGCCCGGGGGTTCGTTCATCTGACCGAACACCATCGCGACCTTGTCCAGAACGTTCGACTCTTCCATTTCGTGGTAGAAGTCGTTGCCTTCACGGGTACGCTCACCCACACCGGCGAACACCGACAAGCCGCTGTGCTGCTTGGCGATGTTGTTGATCAGTTCCATCATGTTCACAGTCTTGCCGACGCCGGCGCCACCGAACAGACCCACCTTGCCGCCCTTGGCGAACGGGCAGACCAGGTCGATAACCTTGATGCCGGTTTCGAGCAGTTCCACGGAGGGCGACAGCTCGTCGAACTTCGGGGCAGCCTGGTGAATGCCACGACGCTCTTCGCAAGCGATCGGGCCGGCTTCGTCGATCGGACGACCCAGCACGTCCATGATGCGGCCCAGGGTGCCGTGACCCACGGGCACCGAGATCGGGGCGCCCGTGCCGGTGACCTTCATGCCACGGCGCAGGCCGTCGCTCGAACCCAGGGCGATGGTACGCACCACGCCGTCGCCGAGCTGCTGTTGCACTTCCAGCGTCAGACCCTTTTCGGCGAACGAGGAGGAACCCTCGTCAGCCAGAGTGAGCGCTTCGTAGATCTTGGGCATTTGATCGCGGGGGAACTGAATGTCCACCACGGCGCCGATGCACTGAACGATGGTTCCGTTGCTCATGTCGATTCCTTGATATTTTGACGGGATACTGCCGGGTTACACCGCGGCAGCGCCCCCTACGATTTCCGAAATTTCCTTGGTGATCGCGGCTTGACGGGTCTTGTTGTAGACCAGTTGCAGCTCACCGATGACCTTCTTGGCGTTGTCCGAGGCGGCCTTCATGGCCACCATCCGCGCGGACTGTTCCGAAGCCATGTTCTCGGCCACGGCCTGGTACAGAAGGCCTTCGACGTAGCGCTGAAGCAGATCGTCGATCACGCTCTTGGCATCGGGTTCGTAGATGTAGTCCCAGCTGTACTCCGACTTGACCTCGGCGGTCTTGGCCAGGGTCTCGACGCCCGTCTGGTACGGATCATCCAAACCGGAAGCCAGCGGCAGCAGACGCAGGAACACCGGCTCCTGCTTCATCGTATTGACGAAGCGGGTGGTCGCCACATACAGCGCATCGATGCGACCTTCGAGGTAGTCGTCGAGCTGCACCTTGATCGCGCCCAGCAGGCGGTCGAGGTCAGGCTTGTCGCCCAGATGCACTTCCTGGGAAACCAGCTTGGCGCCGATGCGCGTGAGCAGCGACAGACCCTTGTTGCCGAAGGCGGTCGTCTGCACGGCGATGCCGTGCTGTTCGAATTCCTTCAGGCGGCCCAGCGTGATGCGGCTGATGTTGGTGTTCAAGCCACCGCACAGACCCTTGTCGGTCGTCACCAGAACCACGCCCACCGACTTGACCTCGCGCTCTTGGAGGTAGGGGTGGTTGTATTCCGGATTGGCCTGCATCAGGTGCGCAGCGATCTCGCGCACCTTGGTGGCGTACGGACGGCCCGCGCGCATCCGTTCCTGCGCCTTGCGCATCTTGGATGCGGCGACCATTTCCATCGCCTTGGTGATCTTGCGCGTGTTTTGCACGCTCTTGATCTTGGTTCGGATTTCCTTGATTCCGGGCATTGCGCTTTCCTGTTGAGTCGGCTTGGGCGGTGCAGCCGGGGCTAACCCCGCCCTACCGTAGGATGGGCGTCGCCGCCCATCGCTACGTCAGACAGTTGCCTTAAAAAGCACCGTGCTTCTTGAAATCCTGGAGGGCGGCAGCCAGTTCGGCCTCGTCATCCTTGGACAGTTCCTTGGTGTCTTCGATGCGTTGGATCATGGCCGCATGCTTGGCCTTCAGGTGATCCTTGAACGACTTCTCGAACGACAGGACCTGAGCCACGTCGACTTCATCCAGGTAGCCGTTGTTGACCGTGTACAGCGAAACGGCCAGTTCCCACACTTGCAGCGGCTGGTATTGCGGCTGCTTGAGCAGTTCGACCACGCGCTTGCCGCGCTCGAGCTGGCGACGGGTGGCGTCGTCGAGATCGGAGGCGAATTGCGCGAAGGCGGCCAGTTCACGGTACTGCGCCAGGTCGGTACGGATACCGCCGGACAGCTTCTTGACGACCTTGGTCTGAGCAGCACCACCCACGCGCGACACCGAGATACCGGCGTTGATGGCGGGACGGACACCGGCGTTGAACAGGTCGGTTTCGAGGAAGATCTGGCCGTCGGTGATCGAGATCACGTTGGTCGGAACGAAGGCCGACACGTCGCCTGCCTGGGTTTCGATGATCGGCAGCGCGGTGAGCGAGCCGGTCTTGCCCTTGACGGCGCCGTTGGTGAACTTCTCGACGTAGTCTTCGTTGACGCGAGCGGCACGCTCGAGCAGACGCGAGTGCAGGTAGAACACGTCGCCCGGGTAGGCTTCACGGCCCGGCGGACGGCGCAGCAGCAGCGAGACCTGGCGATAGGCCCAGGCTTGCTTGGTCAGATCGTCATAGACGATCAGGGCGTCTTCGCCGCGATCGCGGAAGTATTCGCCCATCGTGCAGCCCGAGTAGGCGGCCAGGTATTGCATGGCGGCCGAGTCGGAGGCCGAAGCGGCCACGACGATGGTGTATTCCATGGCGCCGTGCTCTTCGAGCTTGCGCACCACGTTGTTGATCGTCGATGCCTTCTGGCCGATGGCGACGTACACGCAGGTGACGCCCTTGCCCTTCTGGCTGATGATCGTGTCGACGGCAACAGCGGTCTTGCCGGTCTGGCGGTCGCCAATGATCAGCTCGCGCTGGCCACGGCCGATCGGCACCATCGAGTCGATAGCCTTGACACCGGTTTGCAGCGGTTGCGACACCGAGCGGCGGGCGATAACGCCAGGCGCCACTTTTTCGATGATGTCGGTTTCTTTGGTGTTGATCGGGCCCTTGCCGTCGATCGGGGCACCCAGCGTGTTGACCACGCGGCCACGCAGCTCGGGGCCGACCGGCACTTCGAGAATGCGGCCGGTCGTCTTGACCTGGTCGCCTTCGGACACGCCGGTGTAGTCGCCCAGAATCACGGCGCCGACCGAGTCGCGTTCGAGGTTCAGTGCCAGACCGAACACGTTGTTGGGAAATTCGAGCATTTCGCCCTGCATCACGTCGGACAGGCCGTGGATGCGGGTGATACCGTCGGTCACGGAGACCACGGTACCCTGGGTACGAACATCAGTCGAAGCGCCCAGGCCCTCGATGCGGCTCTTGAGCAGTTCGCTGATCTCGGAGGGATTGAGTTGCATATTGACTCCTGGAATCCTATTAGTCTCGCCTGCCTTAAGCGGCCAGCGTATCGCGCAAGCGGGCCAGTTGGGCTTTAACGGAAGTATCGAGCACCTGGTCTCCGACCGCTACGCGCACCCCGCCGATCAACGACTGATCGACGGACACGTGCGGCTTGAGCTTGAGACCGAATTTGACTTCGAGTGCGCTGATGAGCTCGTTGACCTGAGCGTCGCTGAGTTCGAATGCGCTGGTAATTTCCGCCTGCGCCGTGCCCTCGTGACGGTTTTTCAGTTCAGCGAACTGGGTGGCGATGATGGGCAAAAGCAGCAACCGGTCGTTCTGGACGAGCAGGTCGATGAAGTTGCGCACAGCCTGCGGCAGCTCGGACTTGATCAGACCCGTAAAGATCTGAGCGCGTCGCGTGTCGTCCAGGCGCGGGTCGGTCATCGCTTCGCGCACGTCGGCATTGGCGGCGACCTGGGCCAGTTCATCGACCAGGCCAGCCCACACTGCCAGACCAGCCTTGTCGTCGCGCGCTGCGCCGAAGAGCGCTTCGGCGTAGGGACGGGCAACAGTGGAAAGTTCAGCCATGGCGTTCCCGGATTAAAGCTGTGCCTTGAGCTGGGTGAGCAGCTCGGCATGGGCGCGGGCATCCACCTCGCGCTTGAGGATCTGTTCGGCACCCTTGACGGCCAGCGCGGCGACTTCGTCGCGCAGGGCATCACGAGCACGCTGAACTTCCTGGGCGGCATCCTGGGCAGCCTGGGCCACGATACGGGCACGCTCGGCCTCGGCCTCGCGACGCGCCTGTTCGATCAGCGCGGCGCCTTGCTTCTCAGCGTCGACGATGCGGGCGTGGGTTTCGGATTTGGCAGAAGCCTCGATCAGACTGACACGCGCCTGGGCCTGGGCCAGATCGGCCTTCCCTTTCTCGGCGGCGGCAAGGCCGTCGGCGATTTTTTGGCGGCGCTCATCGATCGCCTTCGTCAGGGGCGGCCACACGAATTTCATCGTGAACCACGCCAGAACGAAGAACACGAGCATCTGGAAGAAGATCGTCGCGTTCAGATTCACGGTCGTTCCTTTAACACCTTACGGCCCCGGCCACCCAGAATGGGCAATCCGGAGCACTCGATACTTGGCCGGCAAGTGGCGCATCGGTCGCGCCACTGCCAGCGTACGGCCCGCCTGTTTCGCCGGCGGGCAATGCCATTAACCGACGAACGGGTTGGCGAAGGCGAACAGCATGGCGATACCCACGCCGATCAGGAACGCCGCGTCGATCAGGCCGGCCAGCAGGAACATCTTGGTCTGCAGGGCGTTCATCAGTTCGGGCTGACGAGCCGAAGCTTCCAGGTATTTGCCACCCATCAGTGCGATACCGATGCAAGCGCCGATAGCGCCCAGACCGATGATGAGACCGCAAGCGAGAGCAACGAAAGCGACGTTGGTCATGACAACTCCTTGGTTAAGAATCTGAAATCAGGATTGTTAAAAACAGGTACTGCTTGAATGCAAGAAAACCTTGCGACTCGGCACGCGCCACACCGGCCCGCGCCGAAAATTGGGATCAATGCCCTTCGTGTGCCTGGCCGATGTACACCAGCGTCAGCATCATGAAGATGAAAGCCTGCAGCAGCACGATCATGATGTGGAAGATCGCCCACACCGAACCGGCCAACACGTGCCCAATGCCCAAACCGATGCTGGCCGCGTTGAAACCACTCCAGGCGCCGCCCAGCAGCGCGATCAGCATGAAAACCAGTTCACCGGCGAACATGTTGCCGAACAACCGCATGCCCAGCGAAACCGACTTGGCGGCGTATTCGATGAGGTTCAGGAGCAGGTTGAACGGAGCCAGTGCCACGGCGCCAATGCCGTGAGCGTGGAACGGGGCCGTGAACAATTCTTTGATGAAGCCACCCGGGTGCTTGATCTTGATGCCGTAATAGAACATCAGGAGCAGCACGCCCAGCGCCATGCCCATGGGCACGTTCAGGTCGGCGGTGGGGAGAATACGGTGGTAGTACATCGGATCGCCATGCTCGGCGCCCAGGCCGGTCAGACGCCAGATCGAGGGCATCAGATCGACCGGCAGCAGGTCGAGCGCGTTCATCAGAACGATCCAGAGGAAGACGGTCAGGGCGAGCGGCGCCACGAACAGGCGGCTCTTGGCGTTGTGCACGATGCCCTTGGCCTGGTCATCGACCATGTCGACGATCATCTCGACAAAAGCCTGGAAGCGGCCCGGCACGCCGGCGGTGGCACGGCGCGCGGCCATCCACAGGAACGTGATGACGATCAGACCCATCAGGATGGACCAGAACAACGAGTCATAGTTGACGACGTTGAACTGGGCAATGATGCTCTGCTTCTCGCCCAGGTTATTCAGGTGCACCAAATGGTGCTGAATGTACTCGGACTGAGGCGATGCGCCACTGGCTGCAGCCATGTGAAATCCTACCCTGTTTGCTTGTGCACCGGCCCTTGCGGCCCGGCTGATGCACGATTGTTAATTGCGCTATGACAGCTTGCGGAACATCAACAGCAGGAGATATCCCTTGAGTGTCAGGATCAGCCCCAGCAACACGGCAGGCCAGACGAGCCATTCGTGCGTGAGGTACCAGATCAGCCACAACAGCAGCGCCGTCATGACGAGCTTGATCATTTCACCCAGGAAGAAAGCAACAGGATTCGGCTGGACCGACCTGACGACATTCACCAGCAAGCGCAATGCAAACAATGCATTGGGCAAGAAATACGCCCCCGCTCCCAGCAACGCCGACACGCCAGCCGTCGTCCCCGCAACAATCCCCGCGATTGCTGCCGCTGCAAGACCCATGGCACCTTGCGCTGCGACAGCCATCAAGAGTTCCCGGCACGCCCGCGCATTGATCGCTGCACGGTCCGCGTCGGTAAGTACCAAACTCTCTTGCATTCGGCTTTCCTGCCCCTATCTAGATACCGGACACCGGCATCCACCGGGCTTGCTTCCCAAATTCCGGCGCGCTCTTCCCCTTCCGAAGGGCCGTTTTCGACGGGTTGGCCACGCAAGAGAGGCAATCTGGTTGCCGGGCCTCGCGCAGGGAACTTCGATGAAAACAGCAACTCTGGAAATCGGAAGCCGATGCTTCGGGTGACTCAGGTCTCTGGGTTGATTCAGGTCTGCCAAACCGCGAAAAATCGCGATGGTCGCCGCGGCGCGGCATTCAGCCACGTGTTATCCCGCATGCGTCAAACCCGCAGAGTATAGCCCGAAATCGACAGCGCGGACAAATCGCAAAACGGGTTACAGCCAGAGCTGCGGGCAACGTTTCCGACCCCATTTTGCGGCGATTTCCGGCGTACGGAACTCAACTGCCCGCAAGCTCCCAACACCCAGGCTGACGCGACTTGCCGGCACTACCGCCCATCGCAATCGACGCCGACTCGGTCACTCGCACGCTTGCGCGGCCCGCATCATACCCACATCCGCGCATCGGCACACGCCGACGCAACGGCCGCATCGGCACGACGCAAAAAAAACCCCGCCATGAAGGCGGGGTAAAAGAACGCATGTCTTGGCATGCGCCGGACTTCGGATCAGTCGCGCACCACGGCGGGCGGCACCCACTTGCCGTCGAGCGCGATGTCGCGCGGTGCGTACAGACGCAGGTTGAGCATCTGATTGCCTTCGCGCGGCGCCGGCAGCCAGTTGCTGGCCTTGCGGTCACCCGGGTAGTCGCGCTGGATGTAGATATCGAGCGAACCGTCCGAGTTGTACTTCAGCGGATCGGTGCTGCGCAGCGAGTAGCGGTTTGCGGTGTTGTCGGCGAAACCCTGGCGCGCGTCATACAGCGTGAGCGACCAGAAGGCATCAACCGGCGGCAGCTGGTCCTTCTCGAAGTGCAGCTTGTAGTCCTTGCCGCTTTCGAGCACACGGCCCTTGTTGTCGACCCAGGTCACCGGGTAGAGCACGTCTTCGGGGGTCGCGGCGCCCAGGCCCGCATAGGCCACGGCTGCGCGGCGCACGTAGTCGGTGCCGTACGTACCGATGCCGCTGCGCACGGTCACCCAACCGTTATCCGAGTTGTCGGCCAGCGTGTGGACGGCGTCGGCGATGCGGCGGCCGGCCACCGGCTTGGCATCGGCCAGGGCCTGCTGCACGGCGGGATCGAGACGGTTGAACATGAACGGCTGCGCGCCACCGATGCCCGCGCGGCGCAGACGATCGAGGATCGGGTAGTCGTTGGCGTGCGGCGGGTTCGAGCGCACCAGGTCGGCGAACAGCGTGAAGTACGAAGCGGCGTCCAGCGCGGCGACCTGCTCGGCCGGCGTGCCCTGGCCATTCCACGCCGGATTCACCGGACCGCCCGACACGAAGCCGTAGGTCTTGCCCCACTGCGACAGAGGCACGGCCGAGAGGCCTGCCTGGAATTCGTTGACCGCCTGATAGTCGGCGGTGCCACCCGCCTGCACGCGGCCGAGCACCCAGCCCCACGAGGTCGGGCTGCGGATCATATCCACGCCGGCAGGCAGCGTGCCCTGCCAGTTGGGGCCGACGATCGCGAAGGTCTGCGCGCCCTTGCCGTTGGTGCGCGTGCCACGAGACGCGTACGAATCGGTCCACATGTCGATCAGGTTGAGCAGCACGTAGCGGTTGCCGGCGTCCGGCACGCGCACGATCAGCGGCTCACGCGAGACGTCATACCAGAGGCTGGAGTGCAGCGTGTCGGTGCTGGGCCAGACCACGTCGGTGCTCTTCGCATCGGGGAAGGCCGTGCGGTGGCCGAACTGGTTCATCGGCGCGCGGCCCGCGATCGGGCTCTGCACATTGGTGGCGTGACGGCGCGTCATTTCCATGAGCACCATGGGATACGCATAAACGTAGGCGTCGATCGCCAGATCACGCAGCTCTTCGGCCGACAGCGGGCTCGCGACCGCGGTGTTGCCGGGCTGGGCAGGGTAGGGCGTTTCGGATACCAGCCGCAGGGTGGGCTGGGGCGACGGCGTTTGTGCCGTGGCGGTGCAAGCCAGACCGGCGGACAACGCTCCCGCCATCAGGACGACTTGCCAGCGCAGGCGGGCGGGGGTTGCTCGTGTACGCATGTGAGGCTCCTTGTTGGTGTTGTCGGTACGTTCCAGCCGTCGGCGCGGACGCGATGCGGGCACAAAGGCCCCGATGCGTCGTGCGTGGCGGCTGCCAGATTGCCCACTCAGAATAGGCGCGCCGCGTGCAACAGAGTGCAATGCAAAGGTTTCAACGGGCAACCCGGAGGGACAGGCGGCGAGTCGTTAGCAACTCACGTGCCCGCATAGCGCGCGTCCATGAAAAACCGCCGCCCGGCAAGCCGGCGCGGCGGTGAGGAAAACAGGGCAATGCACTGCAACCAGCCATGACAAGCATGACTAAACACAACACAAACCTACAGTCGGCGACGGTCCGACCCGTGCGGGTGCCACCGCCGCGTGCTCAACGATGCTTGAAGTCGGGCTTGCGCTTCTCGGTGAACGCGGCCATGCCTTCTTTCTGGTCTTCGGTGGCGAACAGCGAGTGGAACACCCGGCGCTCGAACAGGAGACCTTCGTTGAGCGGGGCCTCGTAGGCACGATTGACGCATTCCTTGGCCAGCATGACCGAGGGCAGCGACATGGACGCGATCACGGTGGCGGCGTCGAGGGCTTCGTCGAGCAGCTTGTCGGCTGCCACGACGCGAGAAACGAGGCCGGCGCGCTCGGCCTCGTCGGCGTTCATCATGCGCGCCGTGAGCACGAGGTCCATGGCCTTGGCCTTGCCCACCGCGCGCGGCAGGCGCTGCGTGCCGCCGGCGCCCGGAATCACGCCCAGCTTGATCTCGGGCTGGCCGAAGCGGGCGCTGTCGGCGGCAATGATGATGTCGCACATCATCGCGAGTTCGCAGCCACCGCCCAGCGCGTAGCCCGCCACCGCGGCGATCACCGGCTTGCGCACGCGCTTGAGGGTTTCCCAATTGCGCGTGATGTATTCGCTGCCGTAGACGTCCATGTACGTCCAGCTCTTCATGGCGCCGATGTCGGCGCCGGCTGCGAAGGCCTTCTCGCTGCCGGTGATCACGATGGCGCCGATGTCGGCGTCGTTATCGAAGGCCAGCAGCGCCGCGCCCAGCTCATCCATGAGCTGATCGTTCAGCGCGTTGAGTGCCTTGGGCCGGTTCAGTGTCAGCAGGCCGACACGCCCCCGGGTCTCGACCAGCACAAACGACTCGCTCATAAGAATGTCTCCGGTGAAAGGTATGAAATAAGATATGCGGATGAACGACGCACCCGTAATTTACCGCCTCGAGCCCCATGACCTGGCCGGTCATCGCTACCGGATTACCCTGACGGTGGCCGCGCCCGCGGGCGATGGTCAGATTTTCTCCTTGCCGGCCTGGATTCCGGGCAGCTATCTGGTACGCGACTTCGCGCGCCAGATCGAAACGATCACGGCTCGCGCGGGCGGCCGCCCCGTCGCGCTCCACAAGCTCGACAACCATACCTGGCAAGCGGCGCCCGCCGCCGGTGCGCTCGAGCTGAGCTACACCGTCTACGCCTGGGATCTCTCCGTGCGCGGCGCGCACCTGGACGAAACCCACGGCTTCTTCAATGGCACGAGCGTGTTCCTGCGCGTGCACGGCCAGGACGACCAACCCTGCGTGCTCGACCTGGTGCCGCCCGCCGGCCTGGACTGGAAGGTCTACACCAGCCTGCCCGAAGCGCGCGGCATGGCCGGCGCGGCACGCCGCCACGGTTTTGGCCGCTATCGAGCCCCCGACTACGACGCGCTGATCGACCATCCGGTGGAGATGGGCACCCCGCAAGTGGTGAGCTTCACGGCGCATGGCGCCGAACACGAACTGGTGTTCACCGGCGTGGCGCCGCGGCTGGATCTCGCGCGCATCGCCGCCGACGTGCAGAAGATCTGTGCGACCCAGATCGAGTTCTTCGAGCCGCGCACGCGCCGCGCGCCGTTCCTGGACAGCAGCGACCGCTATGTCTTCATGACCATGGTGACCGGTGATGGCTACGGCGGGCTGGAGCATCGCGCCAGCACTGCACTCATGACCTCGCGCAAGGATCTGCCGGTGCAGGGCCAGACCGGCCAGGGCGAAGGCTATCGCCAGTTCCTCGGGCTGGTGAGCCACGAATATTTCCACACCTGGAACGTCAAGCGCATCAAGCCCGCGGCGTTCGTGCCGTACAACCTGCAAGCGCCCGACCTGACGCGGCTTCTGTGGGTATTCGAAGGCTTTACCTCTTACTACGACGATCTGCTTTTGCTGCGGGCCCAGACCATCACGCAGACCGATTATCTGCGCCTGGTGGCCAAGACCATTTCGGGGGTGTTGCGCAGCCCCGGCCGGCACAAGCAATCGGTGGCCGAGAGTTCGTTCGATGCCTGGACGCGTTATTACAAGCAGGACGAGAATTCGCCCAATGCCCTGGTGAGCTACTACACCAAGGGCTCGCTGGTCGCGCTGGGCCTCGATTTGCTGATCCGCCAGGAATCGGAGGGCGCGCATTCGCTCGACGACGTCATGCGCCTGCTGTGGCAGCGCTTCGGCCGCGATTTCTATCAAGGACGCGCCCACGGGTTGACCGAAGACGGCCTGCCCGCGCTGATCCAGGAAGCGACCGGCGTCGATACCCGCCGCTTCATCCAGCGCTACGCCCATGGCACGGCCGACGTGCCGCTACGCGAGCTGCTGGCTGCGCAAGGCTATGCGCTGCAGCTCAAGATCGGCCTGAATATCACCTCGCTCGACGTCCGCACCCGCAAGCAGGGCGACTCGCTCGCGCTGGCCACGGTGCTCGAGGGCGGCGCCGCGCACAAGGCCGGCCTCTCGGCGGGCGATGTGCTGGTGGCCATCGATGGTCTGAAGGTGGAAGCCCCGTCGGGCCTGGACACGCTGCTGGCGCAATATCGCGCCGGCGATCGCGTCATGGTGCATGTATTCCGCCGCGACGAGCTGCGCGCCTATCGCGTGCGGCTGGCCGCGCCCGCGCCGCTGGACGCCACGCTGGTGCCGCAGATCGGCTGACCGCCGCTGGCCGAGCCGGCGCGTGCTAGCGCGCCGGCCGTTCCCAGCGCCGCTGGATCGCCTTGGCCGCGACGACCCCGTCCGCCATGGCCGTGACCACGCAAGGATGCATGCGGTGCGACACCTCGCCGATGGCGTAGACGTCGGGAAGGCTGGTCTGCGCCGAGGCGAAATCGGTGCGGATATAACCGCGCTCGTCGCGAGCCAGGCCCAGACTGTCGGCAAAGCCGGCCTGGGGCTCCCAGCCGTAGAACACCAGGATCAGATCGAAAGCGCGGCCGTCCACGGTGCGGGCCGCCGGATCGACCTCGTAGGGACCGATACGCACGCGCTCGGTGCCCGCGCGCGTGACCCACTGCTGCTGCGCACGCACGCTGCGGGCGTACAGGCGGACGTCGCGCGCGCCGCGATTGCGCACATAGACGAAATTCTCGAAGGCGTTGTCGCCCCCGCCCAGCACCGCCACGCGCAGATCGGAGTAATCCTGTGCCACGATGGGCGAACCCGGCCCGACCAGCACGCCGGGCCAGCGCGCCTGAGGCGGATGACCCGGCAGCCCGCGGGCACGCACACCCGAGGCAATCACCAGCGAACGTCCGGTGACGGTTCGTGCCCCTGCCGGGCCGTCCAGCCCGACGTCCAGGCCGTTCTGGCTGGCGCGTACCGACACGGCGCGCGTGTGCAGGTGCAGCGGCACGCCGGCCGCCGTCACGCTGGCGGCGATATTGGCGGCCACTTCCTGGCCGGTCTTGCCGGGGACCGCCACGATCCAGTCATCGGCGAACGGGTTGTCCTGCGTCAGCCCGCCGACCTGCTCGCCCGCCTCGACCAGCAGAGGCGCCAGGCCCAACCGGGCCAGCCATACCGCGCACGAGGCGCCTGCCGGCCCCGCGCCGACGATGATCGCGTCGAATACTTGCTGCATTTGCTCCGTCCGAGGTCGGCCGCGACGAGCGCGGCCGGTGATATCCACGGACGATTGTAGTCAGTGCTCGCGGCGAGAGCCGCCGCCGTGGCTGCCGCAGCGCCGGCGCCCGCAGCGACGGCTGCCGCAGCACCGGCTGCCGCAGCACCGGCTGCCGCCGTACAATTCCCCGATCGTTTTATTCCAGGCCGCACCATGCCGACTCGCCGTATCTTCATTTCCGGGCTCGCGCTCGATGCCCGCATCGGCATCCTCGAACACGAGCGCCGGGCCAGCCAGCCCCTGCATGTCGACGCGGAATTCGACATCGACATCAGCCGCAACGTCGACGACCACGATATCCACAGCGTGCTGGATTACCGGCAACTGCGCGAAGCCATCGTCCAGGAGTGCACGCAGGCACACGTCAACCTGATCGAAACGCTGAGCGAACAGCTCGCCGCTCGTCTCCTGGCCGAATTCAGCGAAGTGCGCGCCCTGCGTCTGCGCATCAGCAAGCCCATGGCCTTTGCCGATTGCGCCGCCGTGGGCGTGGAAATCCAGATTTCGCGAGACGGCCCGACGGGGCTTGCGGCCACCCTCTGAATCCGGGCGGGACGGTTGCACGCGCAACGGCGCGCCGGCCCCCGCGTCGATTTGCCGAATCAAGTGGTCACATCTTGCATGATCGCGTCAGAACTGGCGGCGGGTTCGTACCCGCGCCCCTGACCCCGTCGCAAATCCCTGTATCCATTGCCTTTTCTCTCTGCCGCCGCACGGCGCCACCGCGAAATCCCGGTTGCTAAGATGCGCGCGTTTTCCATCGTGTGAAATCTCCGGGAGCTGAGGTAATGCAAGTCGTATCGCGTGCGTTCTATGGAATCTGGCTGGCGCTCTTCGCCGTGGCGCTGACGGCGTGTTCCGGTAGCGGCAAGCCCGAGGCCACCGTGGAAGCGTTGTACCGCGCCGCCGAGAAGGGCGACGTGGAAAAAGCCATCGCGCAGATTTCGTTCTCGCAGGTGCCGGCCGATCAGCAGGTCCAGGCCAAGGGCAAGGTGCAGATGATCGTGGGCGAAATGCAGCGTCGCATCACGCAGAATGGCGGCATCGCCAAGATCGAGACGCTCAATTCGACGATCGACGACGCCACCAAGAGCGCCGTACTGCGCACCCGCCTCGAATTCAAGAACGGCAAGGACGTGACCGAAACGCACCGCCTGGTGCAGGAAGACGGCGCGTGGAAGCTGCGCCTGAAGTAAACCGGCCTAGACTCGTTGCGAGCGCAACGCGCAGGCGAGTGCTCGCCGCACTGACGCTGGGCGCGGTATTGCCGTCGCTGGCGCAGGCTGCCCGGGCCGATGCGACCGCGCTGCCTGCCGGCGCGCAAGCCGGCGACCTCATTTTTCGGCGCGGCACCGCCGCCATCAGCGACGCGGTGCTGGCCGTGGACCCGGGCGAATTCAGCCATGTGGGCATGCTGGTGGGCGGGCCGGGCGCATGGCAGGTGGTACACGCCACCCCGAGCGAAATGCCGGGGCGCGCCGATGGCGTGGTGCTCGACGAGCTCGCCTTTTATCTGGATCCGGTGCGCGCCGAAGACCACGCCGTGTATGGTGTGCACGCCGATCCGGCGCAACATGCGCGCGCCGTCAGCGCGGCCCTGGCTGCGCGCGGACAGGGATTCGAACTCGCGCACGCAGGCGGCACGTATTGCACGGCGCTCGTCTGGCAGGCCTGGCGCACGGCCGGCGTCGATCTTCAGGTGCCATTCACGACCCTGGCGATTCCGTTGCTGCAAGGAAAGTATCTGCTGCCCAGCGCCCTGCAAGCCTCGCCCCGGCTCCAGGCCCTGACGCGACGCTGAAGGCGGGAGGGCATGGCTTCGGGGCGGAGGGTTCGGGAGAACTCGCCCGGAATGCTTCGCGGCGGGCAGACTTGCCTCGTCATACCCGTGCATGGGCTGGCCATACCAAAGATACCCACGCCGTTAACGTGCGCTTGACGCAAACCGCTTGCGGCAAGTGTAAAAATGACGGCACTGTCACCCCATCGGCCCGCGCCGGGCCCAGCAGCCATGTCGAACGATACCCCCGAGGGCATTCGCCCCTATCACCACCCCGCCGGCGGCTGGGACGCCTTGCGCGCCGTGGCCCAGACCATCCGCACGCAGATGACCGTGGTGTCGGGGCCGCGCATCCTGTTGCGCAACAACCAGCCCGATGGCTTCGATTGCCCCGGCTGCGCCTGGCCCGATCCCAAGCACACCTCCACCTTCGAATTCTGTGAGAACGGCGCGAAGGCCGTGACCTGGGAGGCCACCAAGAAACGCGCCTCGCCGGAGGTCTTCGCGCGTCACACCGTCACGGAACTGCTGAGCTGGAACGACCACGCTCTCGAAGACCTGGGCCGCCTCACGCATCCGATGGCCTACGATGCGGCCTCCGATCGTTATCTGCCCATCACGTGGGACGAGGCGTTTGGCCGCGCCGCGGCGGCGCTCAACGCCCTGCCCTATCCGAACATGGCCGAGTTCTATACCTCGGGCCGGGCCTCGAACGAAGCGGCGTTTCTTTATCAGTTGTTCGTGCGCGCCTACGGCACCAACAACTTTCCCGATTGCTCGAACATGTGCCACGAGGCCACCAGCGTGGGGCTACCGCAGGCAATCGGCATCGGCAAGGGCACGGTGTCGCTCGAAGACTTCGATCACACCGACCTCATCATTTCGATGGGGCATAACCCCGGCACCAATCACCCGCGCATGATGGCGACGCTGCGCGAAGCGGCACGCCGCGGCGTGCCGATCGTGGTGTTCAACCCGCTCAAGGAACGCGCGCTCGAGCGCTTCGCCTCGCCGCAGTCACCGGTGGAAATGGCGACGATGGGCGCCACGCCGATCGCCACCACGTACCTGCAAGTGAACGTGGGCGGCGATGCCGCCGCGCTCAAGGGCGTGATGAAGGCCGTGCTGGCGCTGGACGATGCGGATCGCGCCGCCGGCGGCGCGGGCACGCTCGATCGCGAGTTCCTGGCCACCCACACCGAGGGGCTGGACACGCTGATCGAGGATCTGCACACCACCTCCTGGGACAGCATCGAATCCATCAGCGGCCTCGCCCGCGCCGACCTGGAGCACGTGGCCACGCTGTACTGCCGCGCCCCCTCCGCCCTGGTCTGCTACGGCATGGGCGTGACCCAGCATGCGCGCGGCACCGAAAACGTGCAGCAGATCGCCAATCTGCTGCTCCTGCGCGGCAACTTCGGCCGGCCCGGCGCCGGCATCTGCCCGTTGCGCGGGCACTCCAACGTGCAGGGCGACCGCACGGTGGGAATCGACGAAAAGGCACCGGCGGCGCTGCGTGCGGGCATCGAACGGGTCTTCGGCTTCGTCCCGCCGGTTGAAAAGGGCCACGATGCCGTGGAGTCGATCGAAGCCATGCTCGAGGGCCGTTCGCGCGTGCTGGTGGCGCTGGGCGGCAATCTGGCGGTGGCCATGCCCGACACGCAGCGCACCCATGCCGCGGTGCGCAAGCTCGATTGCGCCGTCCACATCGCCACCAAGCTGAACCGCTCGCATCTCTTGCTCGCGCGCGAAAATCTGCTGCTCCCCTGCCTGGGCCGCACCGAACTCGACATGCAGGCCACCGGCCCGCAGTCGGTCACGGTGGAAGACTCGATGTCGATGGTGCACGCCTCGCGCGGTGCCTTGCCCCCGCCTTCGCCGCATGTGCGATCCGAGCCCGCCATCGTGGCCGGCCTGGCGCGCGCGGTGCTGGGCGAGCGCTACGGCATCGCCTGGGAAGACATGGCGGCCGATTACGACCGTATCCGCGATGCGATCGAAGGGGTGCTACCCGCCTTCGCCCGCTACAACGAACGTGTGCGCGAGCCCGGCGGCTTCCGCCTGCCGCTGGGTCCCACCGAGCGGATCTGGAATACACCCAGCGGGCGGGCGCAATTCCGCGTGTTCCGCGGCGTGCGCGAGGACGCACCGCGCGCGCCCGACGTGCTGACCCTCACCACGCTGCGCAGCCACGACCAGTACAACACCACACTCTACGGTTTCGACGATCGTTACCGTGGCGTGTTCGGCCGGCGCGACGTCGTCTTCATGCACGCCGACGATCTGGCCGCCCGCGGCCTGGCCGAGGGCGATCGCATCACGCTGGAAGCGGCCGATACCTCGATGCACGGGGAGCCCGCTCGCCTGGAGCACTACACCGCCGTGGCCTACGATATTCCGCGCGGCTGCGTGGCGGCCTACTACCCCGAGGCGAACGTGCTCGTGGGCCTGGGCAACCGGGATCCGCAGAGCGGCACGCCCGCCTACAAATCGGCGCCCGTGCGGGTGATGCGCGCCGCCTGAGGCTTTCCGCGGGACGGGCCGCGCCCGTCACGCGGCCCGTCCCCTCCCCGACCCCCGCTCTCCGTTCATGCGGCGTTCGCCCCCGGCGATCGCCCGCGCGAGCCATGGACGTATTGGGCGCGGGGGCCGAATCCAGCGCCACACCCCGCCGGCCGTACCAACGCAGTGCACAACCTGAGGCTGTCGCAAAACTGTCAATCAGGGTTAGCACTAAAGAACCGGGCCGGTCTGCCGTTATCGGGAGGTATCGTCCGTCAGTACCCAGGGATCCAGGCCCGTGCCCGGCGAGGGGCAGTGCCGAGGGGCGCATCGATTTTGTTCACTCGTGCGCGCCAGGCTGTCCGGCCGCGCTTTTTACGCCAGGGATAAGCCATGGGAATGTTTCGTGACATGAAGATCGCGACCACGCTGTTGGGTGTGGTGATCGTGTTCTTCGGATTTCAATTGCTGCTGGGCGGCTCGGGCTACTTCGCGCTGTCGCGGGTCGGCACCGACGTGCGCGACCTCTACCGCACCTCGGTCATCCAGAGCAACGCGGTGAATGCGGCCTCGCTGTCGCTGGTGGCCGCGCGTACCGATCTCAGCCGCTACGCCACGCGCGTGGCACAAGGCAAGGCCTCGGAAAACGCGTCGCTGCTGTCGGCGCGTGACTTCGTGGCCAGCGCCGACAAGAGCTTCGCGATTTTCGAGAAGGCGCTGACGGAAGCGGACCGCCCGGCCGTGGCCGAGCTGGTGCAGTCGTATCACGCCTACAGCGCCAACCTCAAGCGAGTCGGTGACGTGCTGCAGGCCGGTGACATGGAAGGCTATTTGAAGCAGGGCACGCAGGGCGTGCAGGATACCTATCTGAAGGCGCGCCGCGGCTTCATCGAGACCACCGGCACCAACGGTGAGTCGGCGATGCAGACGATCAACGATTTCTCGTCGATCTTCACCACGCTGCTGGCCGTGGTGCTGGCCATCGGCCTGGCCGTGGCCATCGCGACCACCCTGATGGTCAAGCGCATCATCGTCGGTCCGCTCGAACAGGCCGGCGAGCTGGCCAAGCGCATCGCGGCGGGCAACCTCGCCAATCGCGTGCCCGACGCCGGCCGCAATGAAGTGGGCGCGCTCCTGGCCGCGCTCAAGACCATGCAGGACGGGCTGGTCGGCACGGTGCGCAAGGTGCGTTACGGCGTGGACGAGATCCACGTGGGTACGCGCGAAATCGCCGCCGGCAACAGCGATCTGTCGGCCCGCACCGAAGAACAGGCCGCTTCGCTCGAAGAGACCGCCTCCAGCATGGAAGAGCTGTCGTCGACCGTGAAGCAGAACGCCGAGAACGCCCGCCAGGCCAACCAGATGGCCGCCACCGCGTCGACCGTGGCCGAGCGCGGCCATGCCGCCGTGGCCGGTGTGGTGCAGACGATGGGCGCGATCGCCGACAGTTCGAACCGCATCACGGAAATCGTGGGCGTGATCGACAGCATCGCGTTCCAGACCAACATCCTGGCGCTCAACGCCGCCGTGGAAGCCGCCCGTGCCGGCGAACAAGGCAAGGGTTTCGCCGTGGTCGCCACCGAAGTGCGCAGCCTGGCGCAACGCAGCGCGGGCGCCGCCAAGGAGATCAAGGGTTTGATCGAAGACTCCACCGCCAAGGTCGAGCAAGGCTCGCAGCAGGTGAAGGCGGCCGGCGGCACGATGACGGAAATCCTGGATTCGGTGCGCCGCGTGACCGACATCATGGGCGAAATCTCGGCCGCCTCGCAGGAACAGGCCAGCGGCATCGATCAGGTGAACCTGGCCGTGTCGCAGATGGACAGCGTGACGCAACAGAACGCGGCATTGGTCGAGGAAGCGGCGGCCGCGGCCGGCTCGCTGGAAAACCAGGCCGAGAAGCTGCGTGAAGCCGTGTCGATCTTCAAGCTGCCCGACGGCATGGTCATCGACAGCGGCGCCGACTCGGCGCTGAACGCCCCGCCGCGCGCGGCACTGGCCTGATCGGCGCGGGCCCTCGCCCGCCGCGCTCGACCCCGAGGCCGTCCGGCCACCCGCAAGGTGGCGGACGGCCTTGTTTCATGGGCCGCGCCCTCGCAGTCCTTCGCACCTCAGCCGCGTTTGGGCGGGGTCTCCAGGTGTTCGACCAGAAAGTCGATGAACATGCGCGCTCGCGCCGTCTGGCTGCGGCGCTGCGGGTAATACACGTAAAGATCGGCTGACGGCAGCGTGTAGTCCGGCAACAGCACGCGCAGCCGGCCGCTCTCGAGATATTTGGCCAGATCCCATTCGGAGCGGATCAGGATGCCGTGGCCGTCGAGCGCCCAGCCGAGCACGATGTCGCCATCATTGCTGGAGAGCGCGCCACTGACCTTGATCACCTCGGTCGTGCCCGCATGCTCGAAACGCCAGACGCCATGGGCTTCGTCGTTCTGCCGATGGATGATGCAACGGTGCCCGGCCAGGTCGGCAAGACTGGCCGGTTCGCCGTGGCGCTTGAGGTAGGCAGGCGAGGCGCACAAGAGGCGGCGATTGCTCAGGATGCGACGCGCGCGCAAGCGCCGATCGGGCAGGCTGCCGAAGCGGATCGCCAGATCGATGCCGCCCTCCACCAGGTCCACCGGCCGATCGGTCACATCGAGCTGTACATCGACATGCGGATAGCGCTTGCCGAAGGCGGACACCAGCGGTGCGATTACCGTGCGGCCGAACCCCAGCGTGGCGTTCACCCGCAGCAGGCCGCGCGGCTCGGTGCCGGCGCTGCTCACGGCCTCCTCCATCTCGCGCAGGTCGGCCAGGATGCGGGTGGCGTGGCGCAGGTACGTTTCGCCTTCGTTGGTGAGGCTGATGCTGCGGGTGCTGCGATTGAGCAGCCGCACGCCCAGCCGGTCTTCCATGCCCGCCAGGCGCTTGGTGGCGGCGGCCGGGCTGAGATCGAGCTCGCGGGCCGCGCCCGACAGACTGCCCAGGCGCGCCACGCGCACGAAAAAGTCCAGCTCGGAAGCAAGATCGGTCTTCACCGCACTTTTCACCCAAAGTAAATAATCTAGTGAATTTCGTTCAATTTTAGGCAGGTCGAGCAGATCTAAGCTAGTGCCACGATTCGAACTCACCAGGAGACCTGCCATGAAGATCGTGGAAATCCGCGAGCGCACCTTGCCGATCAGCTCGCCCATCCGCAACGCCTACATCGACTTCAGCAAAATGACGCTGAGTCTGGTTGCGGTGATCACCGACGTGATCCGCGACGGCAAGCCCGTGGTGGGTTATGGCTTCAACTCGAACGGCCGCTACGGCCAGGGCACGCTGATGCGCGAACGTTTCATTCCGCGCATCCTGGAAGCCCGCCCCGAAGACCTGCAGGACGCCAGCGGCAACAACCTGGATCCGCACAAGGTCTGGAACGCGATGTTCACCAACGAAAAGCCCGGCGGCCACGGTGAACGCTCGGTGGCGATCGGCACGATCGACATGGCGGTCTGGGACGCGGTCGCGAAGATCGAAGGCAAGCCGCTGTTCCAGCTGCTGGCCGAGCGCTACGGCAACGGCCAACCCGACCGCAAGGTGTTCGTCTACGCGGCGGGCGGCTACTACTACCCCGGGCAGGACCACGGCAAGCTCAAGGACGAGATGCGCAGCTACATCGACCGGGGCTACACCGTGGTGAAGAAGAAGATCGGCGGCGCGTCGCTCGATGAAGACCTGCGCCGCATCGACTCGATCCTGAGCGTGCTGCAGGATGGCCAGAAGCTGGCCGTCGATGCCAATGGCCGCTTCGACCTGGACACGGCCATCCAGTATGCCAAGGCCCTGTCGGCCTACGATCTGTTCTGGTACGAAGAGGCGGGCGACCCGCTCGACTACGAGCTGCAGGCCACGCTGCGCAATTACTACGACAAGCCGATGGCCACCGGCGAAAACCTGTTCTCGATGCAGGACGCGCGCAACCTGATCCGCTATGGCGGCATGCGCGCCGATCGCGACTATCTGCAGTTCGACTGCGCGCTGAGCTACGGCCTGGTGGAATACCTGCGCACACTGGACATGCTGCATCAGCATGGCTGGTCGCCCGAGCGATGCATTCCGCACGGCGGCCACCAGATGTCACTGAACATCGCGGCCGGCCTGGGGCTGGGCGGCAACGAGAGCTACCCGGATCTGTTCCAGCCTTTCGGCGGCTTCCCGGATGGCGTGCGGGTCGAGAACGGCCACATCACCATGCCCGACCTGCCCGGCATCGGTTTCGAGGGCAAGAGCGATCTGTACAAGGTCATGCGCGAGCTGTCGGACTGAACATGTGCGAGGCGTGGACATGGGTTCCGCGCCGCGCAAACCAGCAAAAGGCGACGCCACGGCGCCGCCTTTTGCATTCCGCGCCCTGCGCACGCCGAGCCGTCACTCAGGGGCGGCTCGCGGGCGGCGATCGGGTCGCATCGGCCGTGGTGGCGGGCGGCGCCGGCGCCGCGCCCATGGCATGGAACAGCGCCGCCGTGTCGGCCAGACGCGCGGCGGCGTAATTGAGCTCGCGCAGTTGCGCCTGCAGATAATGCTGCTGCGCGGCGCGCCCCTGATAGCCGGGCAATGCGCCCAGCTCGACCCGCCGCGCCGTGTTGCGGTAGGAGCCTTCGGCGGCCTGTCGCGCGGCCTCGGCCGCGGCGAGCGCCTCGTTGTCGGCCTCGAGCGCCGCCAGGCTGTCGGCGACGTTGCGGAACGCCGCCAGCACTGTCTGGCGATACTGCTCGGCCGCCCCTTCGAAGGTCTCGATCGCGGCGCGGCGCTGCGCGCGCAACGCGCCGCCATGAAACAGTGGCTGCGTAAGCCCGGCACCGATGCTCCAGATCGCCCCGCCAGGGCCGGAAAGCGCCGTGGGCCAGTCGAACCCGCCGCGCCCCATCGACGCCGATAGCGACAGGCGCGGCAACATCTGCGCCGTGGCGGCGCCCACCTCGGCCGCCGCGCCTTCGAGCGCCACGGCCGCGGCCTGGACATCGGGCCGGTTGGCGAGCAACTGCGAGGGCACGCTCACCGGCACCCGCGCCGGCACCACGATCCGGCTGAAGTCCAGGTCAGGCGGCGCCTGATCCGGCGTGCGTCCGAGCAGCACGGCGAGCGCGTGACGGGTGGATTGCCATTGGCTGCGCAAGCCGGGCAGCGAGGCCGCGAGATCGCTCGCCGTCTGTTCGGCATCGAGCGCCTCCTGTTGCGAGGCCGATCCCAGTTCGAAACGGCGCCGCGCATCCTGCGCGACCTGGCGTGCCAGCCCCACCTGCTCGGTACTCAGCGCCACCTGCCGGGCCAGCGCGGCCGATCGGATCGCGCCGCTGACGATGTTGGCCGCGAGCGCGCGGCGCGAAGCCTCCAGCCGGTGCGCCTGCTGGTCGACCCGCGCGGCGAGCGCCGTGTTGGCATAGCGCGCCGCGCCGAACAGGTCAAACGTGTACTGCGCACGCACCTGGCCCACGAAGGTGTTGTAGAGCATGGTCGGCGGCTCCACCATGGGCATGGTGAGCGCGCGCTGGCGATCGGCCTGCGCACCCATATCGATCGTGGGTAGCATCGATTCACCCACTTGCGCGCGCAACTGTTCGCGCGCGGCCGCGAGCCGCCGGTCGGCCGAGGCCAGGTCGGGGCTGTTCGCCAGACCTTCGCGCACCAGCGCGTCGAGTTCGGGCGAGCCATAGCTCTTCCACCAATCGGCCATCGGTACGGCACCCTGCTCGAACTGCTGGGCCACGCCCTGCGCGCTGACGCTTTGCGCCGGGGTCGGCGTCACGCCGTAGTGCGCAGGCTCGGGGGTGGCGGGCGCGCGGCCATCCGGGCCGAGCGCGCAGCCCGCCAGGGCCAGCGCCATGGTGCCTGCCAGCAACAGCCGTGCGCGGGAGTGAGTGAAACTCATCATGATGCGTTACCCGTCGCGGCCGAACCCGGGCCGGCGTGCGTCTGGTGGGAATGCTGGTGGCCGGCATCCGCGCCCGGCGGCACCCCTGGCGGCTCGTCGCGCTCGTCATTGCGCACGCGGAACCAGGCCGCGTAGAGCGCCGGCAGGAAGAACACGGTGAGCACGGTGGCGCTCGTGATGCCGCCCATCAGCGCGGTGGCCATGGGGCCGAAGAAATTGCTGCGCAAAAGCGGGATCAGCGCCAGCACGGCGGCCGCGGCGGTGAGCGTGATGGGCCGGAAGCGCCGCACCGTCGCGCTCACGATCGCGTCCACGCGCGGATGACCCGCCGAGATGTCCTGCTCGATCTGGTCCACCAGGATCACCGAGTTGCGCATGATGATGCCGAACATCGCGATCACGCCCAGCATCGCGACGAAGCCGAAGGGCATGCCGAAAAGCAGCAGCGCCCCGACCACGCCGATAAGGCCGAGCGGCGCGGTCAGCACCACCATCATCACCCGCGAAAAGCTCTGCAACTGGATCATCAGCAAGGTCAGCACGACCACCGCCATCAGCGGCATCTGCTCGATGATGGAGCGCTGGCCCTTCTCGCTTTCTTCGACGGAGCCGCCGATCTGGATGCGATAGCCGACCGGCAGCTCGGCCCGCAGCTCGGCGAGGCGCGCATCGAGTTCGTGGGTCACGTCGATGCCCTGCGCGCCGCCGACCACGTCGGCCTGCACGGTGATGGTGGGCTGGCGATCGCGCTCCCAGATCACGCCATATTCGAGGTCGTAATGCGCGCGGCCCAGACTGCCCAGCGGCACGGGGCCATTGGGTGTGGGCATGGACAGCGTTTCGAGCCGCGAGGGATCGATGCGTTCGTTGGCCGGTGCGCGCAGGTCGACATTGATGAGCTTGTCGCGTTCACGGTATTGCGTGACCGTGGTGCCGGACAGGGTCATGGCCAGGAAGGCCGATACATCCGACGACGTCACGCCCAGCTCGCGCGCCTTGCTCTGATCCACTTCGAAGCGCACGGAGCGCTCCGAAGGCTCGTCCCAATCGAACTGCACATTGGCCGTGCGGCTATCGGCCCGCACGACATCGGCGAGCTTTTCGGCGAGCGCGCGCACCGTGGGGATGTCGCCTCCGGACACGCGGAACTGCACCGGGAAGCCCACGGGCGGGCCGTTCTCGAGGCGCGAGATGCGGGTACGAACCGCCGGATACTGCTCGCGCAGGATGGGCGCGAGCCACTGCGCCAGCGTCTCGCGGTCCTCGACCGAATGCGTCGTCACGATGAACTGGGCGAAGTTGGGCTGCGGCAGCTTTTGATCGAGCGGCAGGTAGAAGCGCGGCGCGCCCGTGCCCACGAAGCTCACCAGGTGCGCGATCTCCGGGCGGTCTTTCAGCGTTTCTTCGAGGCGCAAGACCTGGCGTCGGGTCGCGTCGAACGAGGCGCCCTCGCCCAGGCTCACATCGACCAGCAACTCCGCGCGGTCGGAGCTCGGAAAGAACTGCTGCGGCACGAGCGAGAAGGCGGCCATGGCGACCACAAAGAGCAGCGTGGTGCCGCCCAGCACCCAGTAGCGGCGCTCGACGCAGCGCGCCACCCAGCCGCGCAGGCGGCGGTAGAAGCGGGTGTCGTAGATGTCGTGCTCGTGATCGTCGGGCTGGCCCTCTTCTTTCTTGCGCTCGGGCAGCAGGCGATAGCCCAGCAGCGGGATCAGCACGACCGCGGCGAACCACGACGCGATCAGCGCAATCGCCGACACCTGGAAAATCGAACGCGTGTATTCGCCCGTGCCGGACTTGGCCAGGGCGATCGGCAGGAACCCCGCCACGGTGACGAGCGTGCCGGTCAGCATCGGAAACGCCGTGCTGGTGTAGGCGAAGGCGGCGGCGCGGGCGCGGTTCCACCCTTGCTCGAGCTTCACCGCCATCATCTCGACCGCGATGATGGCGTCGTCGACCAGCAGACCCAGTGCCAGCACCAGCGTACCGAGCGAAACCTTGTGCAGGCCGATGTCGAACAGATACATGAAGAGCGCCGTCACGGCGAGCACGACCGGGATGGAGATCACCACCACCATGCCGGTACGCAGGCCCAGCGACACGAGGCTCACCAGCAGCACGATCACGACGGCTTCGGCCACCGACCGCAGGAACTCGTCGACCGAATGCGACACCGCATGCGGCATGCTCGAGACCTGCGTGAGCGTGAGCCCGGCCGGCAGGAAATCACGCAGCTGTTGGGTCTGTGCGTCGAGCGCCTCGCCCAGCTTGATCACATCGCCATTGGGTTGCATGGTGATGCCGATACCCAGCACGGGCTTGCCACCTGCACGCATCTCGGTGGCCGGCGGATCGAGATAGCCGCGCCGGATGGTGGCGATGTCGCCCAGCCGCACCGTGGTGTCGTTCAGGCGGATCAGCGTTTCGGCCAGTGCGCGCACGTCTTTGATCTGCCCCGACGGCCGCACGAAGATACGATCGTCGGCGGTGGTGAGCGTACCGGCCGAGCTCACGCCGTTCTGCGCGTCGATGGCGCGGCCGATCACCTCGGGCGAGACGCCGAGCCGGGTGAGCTGCGCGTTGGGAATCTCTACGTAGATGCGCTCTTCCTGTTCGCCGAAATAGTCCACCTTGGCCACGCCCGGCACGCGCAGGAGCACCGTGCGCATGGCATCGGCGTAGTCGCGCAGCGTGGCGGGCGAGAACCCCTCGCCCTCGAGCGTGTAGATGTTGGTGTAGACGTCGCCGAACTCATCATTGAAGAACGGCCCCTGCACGCCGCGCGGCAGCGTGGCCTGGATGTCGCCCACTTTCTTTCTGACCTGGTACCACTCCTGCTGCACTTCCTTGGCCGGCGCGGAATCCTTCATGGTGAAAAACACCAGCGATTCGCCAGGCCGCGAATAGCTGCGCATGAAGTCCGTGTAGGGCGTTTCCTGAAGCTTCTTGGCGATGCGATCGGTGACTTGTTCGCGTACCTGCTCGGCGGTGGCGCCGGGCCAGAAGGTGCGGATCACCATCACGCGGAACGTGAACGGCGGGTCTTCGGACTGCGCCAGCCGCGAATACGACAACACGCCGAATATCGTTGCGAGCGCAATCAGAAAGACCACGAGCGCCTGATGCCGCAGGGCCCAGGCCGACAGGTTGAAGCGCCCCTCTTCGTGGCGCTGCGCGTCGTGCGCGCCGGGTGCCGGCGCGCTCACGAGGCGAAGTCCTCGGGATGCAGGGGCGGCACGGGGCGGACTTTCTGCCCCGCCGACACCGCGTGCACCCCTTGCCAGACCACGCGTTCGCCCTCGGCGATGCCGTCGGCCAGCACGACGTGGCGTTCGGTGTAGCGCAGCACCGTCACGCGGCGCAGCTCGAGGATGTCTTCGTCGGCCTTGACGACCCAGACCGCGGGTGCCGGGCCGTCATGGAACAGCGCGGTGGCAGGCACGGTAAAGGTGGTGCCCTGCGCCACGGCGCCATCGAACGCGATGTTGGCGGTCATGCCCAGCCTGACCTGCTCGGCGCCATGCACCGTGAGCTTGACCCGGAAGGTGCGGCGCTGGGGATCGGCGGCGGGCGCGAGTTCGCGCACGGTGGCCTCGTAGGAGGCGTCGGGCGCCGCGGGCAGGGTGATGCGAGCCTTCTGGCCCACCTTCAATCCGGCCAGCACGTTTTCGGGCACATCGGCCACGGCGTCGACATCGCCCGCCCAGGCGAGGCTATAGACCGCCTGGCCCGCCGCAACGTTTTGCCCGGTGTCGGCCTGCTCGGCCGTGATCACGCCGGCATGATCGGCCTTCAAGGTGGTGTAGGCGAGCTGATCTGCCGCGAGCGCCGCTTGCTGCGCGGCGCTGTCGCGCTGCGCCAGGGCGGCGGCGTAGGCATTCTGCGATTGCTCGAGCTGGCTCGCGGCGATCAGCTGCTCACGGGCCTGCGCACGGTCACGGTTGAGCTGCTGACGCGCGAACTCGAACTGGTGCTGGGCCGCGGCAAGTTGCGACTTGGCGCTCGCGGCATTCTTGGTGGCGTCGGCCGGATCGAGCCGGGCCACGACTTGGCCAGCGCTCACCGTATCGCCGAGACGCACCTTGCGCTCGGTGATCTTGCCGCCCACGCGGAACGACAGCGGCGTGGTGTAGCGCGCATCGATGCGCCCCGGCACGCTCAAGCCGGCGGCCGCCTGATCGGGCTGCGCCGGCATGGCCACCACGGGCCGTGGTGCAGCCGCTGTCTCTTCCTTGGCGCCACACCCTGCCAGCGCCAGCAGGCAGAACGGTACGAGCAACAGGCCGACGCGGCGCGCGCCGGCTCCAGAAAGAAGACGGCGCGGGGCGGCGCGGGCAGAAGATCGGAACACGGAATACCTCGACGCGATTCGGGCGGCGGCCAGATGGACCTGACTGGTGTCGGACGAAATCCAGAACGGATTCTAATTCATACCTGTATTCAAATACAATGATGAATCTGAATTCAGTGTCGATGCTACACTCGCCGCATGGCAAAGGTCCGATTAACACGCGAGCAAAGTCGGGAGCAGACGCGCCAGCGCCTGCTCGACGCGGCTCAGGAATTGTTCCTGGCCAAAGGCTATCTGGCGAGCAGCGTCGAGGACATCGCCGAGGCCGCCGGGTACACGCGCGGCGCGTTCTACTCGAACTTCGGCTCCAAGTCCGAGATGTTCCTGGAGTTGTTGCGCCGCGATCACGAGTCGCACATGAACGAAATGAGTGCGCTGTTCCAGGATCAGGCCTCCCGCGCCGAGATGGAAGCCCGCGTGGTGGCGTACTACAGCCAGATCCACCGCGAGAACAAGTGCTTTTTGCTGTGGATGGAGGCCAAGCTGCAGGCCGCGCGGGATCCCGGCTTCCGGGTCGGCTTTCTCTCGTTTCAGCGCGAGCAGCGCGCCACCATCGCCGAGTTCGCCCGGCATTTCTCCGCGCGCGTGGGCACGCCGCTCACCATGCCGCCCGAGCAACTCGCCCTGGGCCTGTTGGCCCTGTCGGAAGGCATGCAATTCAGCTACGCCTTCGACCCGCAAGCCGTATCGGCCGACCTGACCCAGGCCGTGCTGGCGGGCTTCTTCGAGCGCGTGGTCTTTGGCCCGCCGCTCGACGACGCAACGGCCCCGTCCTTGCCGGATTCGCAATAATCCCCCTCTGACGCGCAGGGTCTTCGCCACCCCGATTCTTGACGGACAAGCAAAGGTCTTTTCGCCGGACGCCGCTTTTTCCGCACTGCAATAACGCGCACACTGCGATCCATGCTCAATGCCGTCCCGACCTCTCCGCGTCCGGCCGGCACGCGGCGGGCACCGCGCCCCAGCCGCTCACCAGGAACGCAACCATCATGACGACGACTCAACCCGCCGGCGCCAGCGCGCCGGTCAAGGCAGGTTTGCCCCTGCTCGCCCTGGCCGTGGGTGCCTTCGGCATCGGCACGACCGAATTCGCCCCCATGGGCCTGCTGCCCGTGATCGCCGACGGCGTGAACGTCAGCATCCCCACCGCCGGGATGCTGATCAGCGCCTACGCCATCGGCGTGATGCTGGGCGCCCCCCTGATGACATTGGCGCTCTCGCGCTGGTCGCGCCGCAAGGCATTGATCGCGCTGATGGCGATCTTCACCATCGGCAATCTGCTGTCGGCCTTCGCCCCGAACTACACCACGCTGCTGCTGGCACGCCTGGTGACCAGTCTGAACCACGGTGCCTTCTTCGGACTCGGCTCCCTGGTCGCGGCCAGCGTGGTGCCGCGCCACAAGCAGGCGAGCGCGGTCGCGACCATGTTCCTCGGCCTGACGATCGCCAATGTCGGCGGCGTGCCCGCCGCGACGTGGCTGGGCCAGACCATCGGCTGGCGCATGTCGTTCGCGGCCACCGCGGGGCTGGGCCTGCTGGCGATGGCGGCCCTGCTGTTTGCGCTGCCCAAGGGCGAGGCAGGCAGCCGTCCCGACGTCAAGCGCGAGTTGCGCGTGCTGTTGCAGCCCGCCGTGTTGACGGCGCTGCTCACCACCGTGCTGGGCTCGGGCGCCATGTTCACGCTCTACACCTACATCGCGCCGACGCTCGCTGCCATCACCGGCGCCTCGCCCGCGTTCGTGACCGCCATGCTCGTGCTGATCGGCGTGGGATTCACGCTCGGTAATACGGCGGGTGGGCGGCTGGCGGATCGCTCGCTCGACGGCAGCCTGATCGGTTTCCTGTCGCTGCTGATCGTGGTGATGCTGCTGTTCCCCTGGGTGGCGCAAACGCCCGCGGGGGCCGCTGTCGCCCTCTTGATCTGGGGGATCGCGACCTTCGCCGTGGTGCCGCCGCTGCAAATGCGGGTGATGCGAGCCGCGGCGCATGCGCCGGGCCTGGCCTCGTCGGTGAACGTGGGCGCCTTCAATCTCGGCAACGCGCTGGGCGCGGCGGCGGGCGGCGCGGCGATCTCCGCCGGCCTGGGCTATGCGGCGGTGCCGCTGGTCGGCGCCGCGATCGCCGCCGCGGGGCTGCTGCTGGTGCTGTCGCAACTGCGGTCGCGCCGGGCCGCCAGCGCGGCGGCCGGCACGATCTGAGCCTCGCGGCATTCGGCGCGCTCAGCGCACCGGTGCGTCTTCGGCAGGCGCGCCGGGATCGGCGGGGGCCGCGGCCGGGTCGGGCCGGGCTTCGGGCCAGTCGGGGCTCAACGTGAGCTCCACATGTTCGTCGGCATAAACGTGCACACCCAGATAGCGGGCCTGGCCCGGGTCCGCGGGCATGATCGCCAAGGCCGAGCGGCCCAGGCCGTCTTCAGGGATGGGCTGGCTCACGGGCCAGCCCACTTCCCAGGCCACGTCGGCGCGGCCGGGCGTCACGTCGATACAGCACATGCTCCTGCCGGCGCTCATATCGCCTTCGCCATAGCGCCAATGCACGCCCCCGACATAGCGGCCCTGCACGCTGATCTCGCCGATTTCATGGTCGGGACTGTAGTTGAAGACCACCACCTCGACGGGCAACTCGGCGCGCGCCATGCCCGCACCGGCCCCCGCGCAGGCCAGTGCCAGCGCCCATGCCAACCCCACCCGCCTCATGTCGGCTTTCGCCACGTGATCCTCCTGCCGCCCGTTCCGCTTCGACTGGCATGGTAGCGAATCCCGCCGACCGGCCGGACCGAACCGCTTCCCCGAACCGTTAGCAACTGCTACACGAGCGTCGCGCACAGGCACTTCCCTCCACACGCGCGCACGTCACAAGGCGACACATCTCCGGCCGCGTCCGCGCGCGGGGCCGCGCTCATACTCGACACAGGCCGGCCACGCGGCACGGCACCATGGGGAGAGGAAGATGAAGAAAACCACACGCTGCGCGCTGGCCGCGCTGTCTCTGCTGCTGGCGGCCTGCGCCAATGAAGGCGCGCCAGGTGCCCGCCCCGCCGCGCCGATGCCGGGCGCCGATCTCGATCCCCACGGCTGCAAGCCCTCGGCGGGCTACGCCTGGTGCGATCGGCTGGCGCAATGCGTGCGCCCCTGGGAACTCGCGCGCACGCGCGGGCTGGCCGCAGGCCCGGAAGCCTTCTCGGATTACTGCGGCACGCCCGCCGCGGTGCCCGCGTACCGGGTACCGCCGCAGTAGGGGCGTGTCCGCAAGCGGGCGCTCAGGCGAAACGCCGGCTTGCATCCAGCGCGAGGCCCGCGCCAATGCTGCCGAACAGGTCGCCTTCGACGCTACGCGCCTCGGGCACCAGGGCCGCGACGCTCGAACGCAGCAGCGGCACGCGGCTCGATCCCCCCGTGAAAAACACCGTGTCGACCGCGCTGGCCGGCACGCCGGCGCTCGCGATCAATTCATTGACAGTACGTTCGACGCGGCCGATCAGGCCTTCGATCGACCCGTCGAAGCCCGGACGCGTCACGTCCACCCCCAGCCCCGGCGCAATGCGATCGAGCGGGATATGGGTGGCCGGCGCTTCCGACAGCGCGATCTTGGCCTCTTCGACCTGGATTGCCACCCAGTGGCCGGCACGCTGACGCACCAGTTCATCGAGCAGGCCGATGCGCGCCGGATCCGCCGTCTGCTGCCGAATCCAGGCGAAATTCTCGGCGGCCTTCTTGGTGTAGGCCTGGTTGATGGTGTGCCAGCAGGCCAGGTTGCCGAACTGTGTGCTCGGCACATCCTTGCCGCTGCGCAGCTGGCTGCCCAGGCCGAACAACGGCATCACGTGGCCCAGGCTCAACTGCTTGTCGAAGTCGGTGCCCCCGATATGGACACCGCCGTGCGCGAGGATGTCGTCGCGGCGGTCGACCTTGCCGGCGCGATCGGGACCGAGGCGGATCAGCGTGAAGTCGGAGGTACCCCCGCCGATGTCGACGACCAGCACGAGCTCTTCGCGCGAGATCTGCGATTCATAGTCGAAGGCGGCCGCGATGGGCTCGAACTGGAACTCCACATGCGTGAAGCCCACGTCGCGCGCGATCTCGCCCAGGGTGTCTTGGGCGAGCTGGTCGGCGGTCGTGCTGTCGTCGACGAAGAACACCGGCCGGCCGAACACCGCCTGGCGCAGCGGCTGAGCGCTGGCCTGTTCGGCGCGCCGCTTGAGCTCGGCAATGAAGCGGGTGAGCAGCACGCGAAACGGCACCGCACGGCCTTGGACTTCGGTCGAGCCTTCCATCAGCGACGTGCCGAGCAGGCTTTTCATCGAACGCATCAGGCGGCCGTCGTAGCCCGCCACATAGTCGGCGATGGCGGCGCGGCCGTAGCTCACCTCGTCATCGTCGTCGTGGAAGAAGATCGCGGAAGGCAGCGTGCCCTTGCCGTCTTCCAGCAGGAGCAGGCTGGGCTGGCCGATGCGGGCCAGGCCGACGGTGGAGTTGGAGGTGCCGAAGTCGACGCCACAGGCAGGGGAAGTCATGGGGAAAACCGGGTCGGGCAGAAAAACGGCGCCCAAGTGTAGCCTGAGCCGCCCCGGGCCGCACCGGCCCCTCAGTGCAGCGGCTGCCCCGCGCGGATGGCCGTGGAGAAATCGCCGGCCTGCTCGCGCGACATCTGCGCGCGCGCATCGATCGCGGCCCATTCGCGCCATTGCGCCAGGGGCACGCGGTTATCGATCGCGCCGATCTTGTACAGATAACCGGGCAGATAGCCCGACAACAGGATGCGCGGATCCATCGGCAGATCCGGCACGATGGCACGCACCATGCGATAGACGATGGTGGTGCAGTTGGCCGTGACCGTGTGATAGAAGCGCGGCTGGCGCACCAGCGCGTTGGCGGTTTCCACATACGAGACAAACAGCTTGCGCATGGCGTCGGGCTGCATGCGGATCGGATACAGATAAACGTCTTCGACGCGCTCGAAGGTGCGCACACCGATGATGTCGCGCTCGTCGGCCGCGATCACGCTCATTTCGAACTGCTTGAAAAAGCCACCCAGCTCGGAGAAGCGCTCATGCTGCTCTTTGCGGATCTCCACCGAGAACACCACGCGCTCGCCATCGGCGAAACCGAACGACACGAGCGTATGCGCGATCGCGTCGCTGCCCCAATACGACAGGAACAGATCCACGGTACGCAATTGATCGAGGTCGTATTCGCGCGACTCCCAGCGTGGCATGAAATCGGCTTCGCCCTGCCAGATGAAATCGCGCACGTTATGCAGCGATACCTGCGAGCCATTGACCTCGCCGTAGGTCATGCGGCCGACGTCGGCGGCCCAGGCGCGATCATTGGAAGGCTGGAGCGAACTCCACCAGATCACCATGATCACGCAGGCGGCCACGTACAGGCCCAGCACCGAACGCCAATGGCGGGTGCGGCCGAGCAGCACCCCACCCATCGCCGCGCAGATCATGCCCCACACCACGATTACCAACGCGGTGAGCGAACTCGGGAACGGCATCTGATACTTGAGGGCGCCGATGCCCCAGGCGCCGATGGCGAGCAGCGCCAGCAACGCCACGCCACGGGCCAGACCCCGCGCCACGGCACGAGGCCAGCGCGCGCCGCGCGGGCGCTTTTCTTCGGAAAACTCAGGGGTCATGTCGGGCCAACTCACTGCCGGGAAATTCAAAGACCGCCCGATGATTGCCGCTGAGCGCCGCATCGTCAAGTCGGCCGCACAGGGGGCCCGACCCCGTCAGGCACGCCAATTGCTGAAGGGAGAGTTCAAACGTGAAGCAATGAGGAGGTTCATCATGCGTTCGATTCTGCTGTGGTTGCTGGGTGTGCCCATCCCCATCATCATCCTGATCGCGCTGTTCTGGAACTGAGCGCGAGCGCATCACGCCCGGCCGGCCCACGCGCCGGCCGGGTTCAGTCGGCCATCGCCATGCGGGACTTGCCCGCCGACTTGGCCAGATAGAGCGCACGGTCGGCTGCCTTGAGAATCTCGGCCATATCGTGGCCATGGCGCGGAATCAGAGCGATGCCCACGCTGCCGCCGATCCGCACGCCTTGCGCGATGCCCAGGTCGAAGGGCTGCGCCACGCGCTGGATCAGCTGATCCGCCAGCTGTGCCGCCTCCCAACCATCGACTTCGGGCAGTACCAAGACGAATTCATCGCCGCCGATACGCGCGATCGACGCGTCCGACGGCGCGAGCTCCGTGAGCCGCACGCCCACTTCGCGCAACAAGCGATCGCCGGTGGCGTGCCCATGGGTGTCGTTCACCGACTTGAATCCATCCAGATCCAGATAAAGCAGGGTGTAGCGGGCCGCATCGTCGCGGGCTCGCCGCACGGCCTGCGCCAGCACGCCGCCCAATCCGAAGCGGTTGAGCAGGCCGGTGAGCGAATCCTGGCGTGCCAGTCGATCGTTGTCGCGCTCGGCACGCATGGTGGTCACGAGCATGGCGTTGAGGCGGTACGAGGCCAGCGTCATGCTCAGCAGGAACAGCGGCAGCTGCAGGCAGATGATCCACAGCTCCGGCTGGCCCGAGAACACCGCCACCGTCATGCAGGGGCCGAGGCTCGTGAAAATCATCACGGCCAGAAGCCGCGGCGCCGCGAAATTGCGCACGCAAATACCGCCGACCATGGCCGCCGCCGACAGACAGGCGAGCAAGATCGCGACCCAATCGCCGCTGAGCGCACTGATCACCGTGCCATAGCCCACGCTCACGGCCCAGAGCAGGGTCAGGATCAGATAGAGGTCGGTGTAGGTCGGCCCGCCGGTGAGCGCATTGCGCCGTGCCCGCATGAGAACGACGCCGCGAATCGCGCAACAGAGAAACTCGAAGACCACCCACGCAATGAACGCCGGTTCGGGAATGCGCCAGGCGACGATGCTCGCGATCATCAGGCTGTTGATCACGCCACCCAGAAAGATGGGCAGCGTGCCGAAGAGACCGCCCACGAGGTCGACGCGGATGTCGTCCGGGACATCATCGCCGGCATAAACCAGCCAACGGGTCAGGCGCCAGGTCGGCATGCGATAGGTGCTGCTGGCGGGAAACATGCGGACCCGGGCTCCTGGGACGTAGAGCGGCAAAGATATACCGAAGTCACGTCCCGCACCACCGCGATTCGCGCGGCCGTGGTGCGCTTGCCGCGTTGCGCGGTCTATACCGCGTCGCGCGAGAGCGGCCAACCCGCCATCAAGGCCACCCGCCGGCCCGTGCGCACATGGGCCACCCCATGACGCACCCGCACCCGGTAGGGGCCGCGCGCGCCCTGCACCGGCCGGCCCGCCGCGGCGATCACGGCGAGCCCGCCTTGCGCGAGCGCCACCACATGGGGCCGTGTCTGCATGCGCGGGCGCTGTTCGGCCAACACGAGCTCGCCGCCACTGAAATCCACGCCAGCACGATTGAGCAGCACCACAAACAACAGGCCGAAACCCGCCTCGTCGTCGCCCGAGCTCACGAGCGGGCAGTCTGTCGAAGCGTTGGTGCACGTCAGCCAGACATCGGGCGCCGACAGCGTGGGACCGGTGTCGGCGGCGGCCTGGCATGATGTGGCGCATTCCGCGGCGCACTCGTCCGTGTCGGCGTCAACGTCTCGATGCCGATCGGACCGTGCTGGCCGCCACTGCGCGGCCAGCGGCGCCAGCTCGCGGCGCACGGCGTCGATCCTGCTCATCCACGACGCGGGCAGCGCGACGCGCCGCGGCGAGGTCTGCATCGCGGCATCGGCCGCCAGGGCCTCGCATTCTTCCGGACAGAATGCATCGGGCCAGACGGCATGGCCGCGCGCCGACAGGCTTTGCGTGATGACGCTCAGCAGGGCGCGGCTGGGGCCGGCGCTATCGTGCCGAGGCTTATTCACGCTCGACACCGGCGGGCGGCCATGCGCCTTCGCGGCGCAGCAACTCCTGTTTGCGCGCCACGCCCCAACGGTAGCCCGACAGGCCGCCATCGGTGCGCACCACGCGATGACATGGGATGGCGACGGCGACGGGATTGGCGCCGCAGGCCTGAGCGACCGCACGCACCGCGGCGGGCGCACCGATGCGGCGCGCGATGTCGGCGTACGTGGCCGTCTGCCCGGCCGGGATTTCGCGCAGCGCCTGCCACACGCGCTCCTGAAACGCCGTGCCCCGCACGTCGAGCGGCAAGGCCAGGCCCAGGGCCGGCGCCTCGACCAGGCCCACCACGCGGGCTACCTGCGCTTCGAAGCCGGGGTCGGCCCCGATCAGCGCCGCGCGCGGAAAGCGGTCCTGCAAGGCCTGGACCAGCGCTTCGGGATCATCGCCCAGCTGAATGGCGCAGATGCCGGCCTCGCTCGCGGCCACCAGCAGTGCGCCGAGCGAGCACTGCGCCACCGCGAAACGGATCTCCTGGTTCGTCCCGCCCGCCTTGTAGTCGCGCGGCGTCATGCCCAGCCGCTCCTTCGAATTGGCGTAGAAGCGGCTATTGGAGTTAAAGCCGCTGGCATAGATCGCGTCGGTGACGGTCGCCGCATCGACGAGCTGTTCGCGCACGCGCCGCGCCTGCTGCGCGGCGGCGTAAGCCTTGGGCGTGAGGCCGGTCACGGCCTTGAACACCCGATGAAAGTGATAGGGGCTCATGCCGGCGCGCTGTGCGAGCCGTGCCAGGGAGAGACTCTCGTCGCTCGCTTCGATCAGACGGCAGGCGTGCGCCACGACCGCGGCATGTTGATGGCCCACCTGGGTTTGATCGGCCGCGATGTGGCGGCTCGGGCGATAGCCGGCCGCCTCGGCGGCGGCCGGGCTATCGAAGAACTCCACGTTCTCGCGGCGCGGCAGACGCGCCGCGCTGCTGGGCCGGCCATATACCCCGGTGGTCTTGACCGCATACACGAACAGGCCATCGGCACTGCGGTCGCGCGCCACCACGGCGGCCCAGCGCGGGTCGTGCGGGATCGAGAGCGGCAAGGCGCCAGCCGCGGGGGGGTCGAGGACGACAGTCATGGTTTTTCCTTTGCGGGTTGCCATGGTTGTCATCCTAGGAGGGCGCGGCGGCGCCTTCACTCCGCCTCTTGCGATTGAATTCCGCGCGATTTGTCGAGCACCACGCGGAATGTGAAATTCAGCCGCTGACGCCCGAGCCGAGCGTGCCAGCCGTCCTTGAGCGTGCTGATGCCATGAAAACGCATGCGGTCGACGCCGCCCCAGAGCGCCACGTCGCCATGCCACAAACCCATGCGCTGCACGGGGTCCGTGCGCTTGAGGCCACCGAACTGGAAAGTCGCCGGGAGGCCCAGCGATACCGACACGATCGGCGCTTCGAGATCGCGCTCGTTGCGGTCCTGATGCAGCGTGAGGCGACTGCCCGGCACATACTGATTGACCAGGCAGGCATCGGGCTCGTAATCGCCGAAACCGCACTCGGCCGCGGCCGCGCGCGCCAGCGCCAGCATGCCCGGCGGCAGCGCCGGCCAGGGCCGTTGCGTGAGCGGATCGCGGGCGCTGTAGCGATAGCCCGCCTCATCGCTGACCCAGCCCAACGAGCCGCAGTTGGTCATGGCCACCGACATCGTGTGTCCGCTTGGTGTGACCAGGTGGCGCAGCGGTGCGGCAGCCCGCACCGCGTCGAGCTCGGCCAGCACCCGTTCGACGTGCGGGAGCGCGAAGCCGCGCAGGATGTAGGCGCGCGGACCGATGGATTCGGTCACGCCGGTGAGAGTGGATTCGAACAGGTCGAGTGTCATGACGCAAAGCCGGGAAACGATGCCGCCTCAACGGGCATCGTGCAGGATGATGCCAAGCGTGTGCCGCAGCCCGCGGGTCAGCTCGGCAACCCCATGACGCAGTGTACGCCGGTGCCATCCGCGCCCTGCGCGACCCGGGCTGACGCGCCCCGGGCTAACGCGCCCCGGACGTTCTCGCACCGCGAAGATCAGGGCATCGCCCTGCGCTAGCGGCATCACCTCGGCCGTGGCCGGGTGGCCGCTGCGCTGCTCGGTCATCACGAATTCGCCGCCTTCGAAGTCGTGGCCCGGCACTGACAGCAGCACCGCCATCTGCAGGGGAAACACATGATCGCCATACAGGTCTTGATGCAGGCAGTTGTAGTCGCCCGCCTCATAACGCAGCAAGAGCGGCGTGGGCCGCGTCTGGCCGGCCTCGTGGCAGCGCGCCAGGAAGGCCGCGTGCGTGTCGGGAAAAGCGGGACCGGGCTCACCCAGCCGCGCGCGCCACTGATTGGCCAACGGGACGAGCCGCTCATAGAGCGTCTCGCGCAGCGCCGGTAGCGGCGCGGGCAAAGGATAGGCGTAGTAGCGATACTCGCCGCGCCCGAAACCGTGACGCGCCATCACCACGCGGCTGCGAAACCGTGCATCGTCCGCATACCCCGCGGCCCAGCCGGCGCATTCGGCGGCATTGAAAAGCCCCGGCACGATCGCCTTGCCGCGCGCGTCGAGCTCGGCCAGGATGCCGTCCCAGTCGGCGGCGCGCAGACGCGCCAGCGCCGAATCGGCATCCTGGCCCCCGGAGCGCGCGGGCGCGGTGAAGAGAAACGTGGTCTGCTCAGGCATGCAGGCAGTCTAGCGCCCTACCCCGCGCGGCGGCTTCCCGAGGCTTGCGGTTGAATTCGCGCCTCGCGGGGCGAGGGGCAGGCGGCTCGCCCCGGCAGCGCGGCGCCCGACACGACCGGCGCGCTATGCTCGCAGTGACGCCAGCCACGCGCCCGTTGCCGGCATCCCCTTTCATTCCGTTCCGAACCTGCATGGCCACGCCTTCCAACGCCCCCGCCTCTCCCGCGCTCGTGCTCGTGAGCGCCTGTCTGCTCGGCCGGCCGGTGCGCTACGACGGGCGCGGCGCACCGCGGGTGCATCCGGTGCTCGCGCGCTGGCAGGCCGAGGGCCGTGTCGTGGCCATCTGTCCGGAAATGGCGGGCGGCATGCCTACGCCGCGTCCGCCCGCCGAGATCACGCACGGGGACGGTGGCGCGCGTGTCTTGGCCGGGCTGGCGCGCATCGTCGACGTGACCGGCGCCGATGTCACCCAGCCTTTCGTCGCGGGCGCGCACGCCGCGCTCGAGGCCGCACAGCGGCATGGCATCGCGCTGGCCGTGCTCAAGGAAGGCAGCCCATCGTGCGGCAGCGGCTATATCTACGACGGTTCGTTCAGCGCGCAGCGTGTCGGTGGACAGGGCGTGACGGCCGCGCTGCTCACGGAAGCAGGCGTGCAGGTTTTCAGCGAACACGAGTTCGACGCGGCCGATGCCGCGCTGGCGGCGGCCACGGCGATCGCACCCCCGCGGTAGCGCCACCCCGACCCGAGGCGTCGCACGTCTCACGGGTGCGCCCGGCTCGGCCGCCCTCCGCTCGCACACCCGGTGTCACGCCCATGTGAGACGGCTGCCTCATATCGTTGCACGGACAACCATCCGCCTTTTCCTAGGGGACAACCCTGGTTCGCGCAAGATCGCTGAACTAAATGGCCGGCGCGCAATCAAACCTCGTCGCTCGCTTGCCACAGGGGCTCTTGCGGCGCTGACGCCCGTGCGTGCGCTTGTGGCAATATCCCGGCTCAACCCCTTACTGCACTCACCATGACCGCGCAAAAATCAAAGAACGATACCCAAGTGCCGGCCCTGGAACGGTTTCTCACTTACCGTCTTCACGTCGTCAACAAGATCGCCGATCGCGATAGCGCCCAGGCCTACGCCGAACGCTGCCGCCTGCCCATCGGCGAGGCTCGCTGCCTGGCCGCCATCGGCCGCTACGCGCCGCTCTCCGTCAATGACCTCGCCCTCGCGGCCAACCTCAACAAAGGTCAGGCCAGCCGCTGCGCGCAAGCCCTTACCGATGCGGGCCTGGTGCGCAAGTCGGTCAGCCCCGAAGATGGCCGAGGCGTGGTGCTCAGCCCCACCGCTCGCGGCCTCACGCGCTATCGGCAGATCGTGGCCGTGATGCAGGAGCGCAATGACGAAGTGTTCGGCTGCCTGTCCGAACGCGAGCAAAAGGCCCTGAGCCAGATGCTCGACAAGGTGCTGGCGCACCTCGACACCACCGACGTCGAAGAATGATCGATACGCCGGCCTCCACGGCCGGCGTTGCGTCACACCATCGGGCCCCGTGGCGGGCCCGGACTTCCTCCGCCTCCCGGGCGCCAGCGCGCCCTGCGGATTCTTCCCGCTTCTGCGCCTCCGGCCTCCGGCATCGGATACGCGCGCTCGTGCGCGCCGCCGACGCGTTCTCCACGTAGCCCTCGACTGACGGCGAAACGGCCCTGCTCCGGGCGCCGGGCGGCGGCGGCTCCCATACTGCGCTGCATCAGAGGGTAAGCCCCGGCTCGCCAGCGGCTGGCGTCTCGCTACACTTGTCCATATCTCAGACATTTTGTCCATATAGTAGACAGGAGTAACGAGCCGTGCCGATCGAGAAAGCCGACGCAGAACCCATGACCCCGTACCAGTACCCGAATCCGGTGGATGCGTTGCCGGAACTGGTCATTCCGCACGCCATTCCGACCGACGAGCGCCTGTGGGTGCCTCAGGCCGAGAACGTGTGGTTCCGCCCGCTCTGTCTGAACGCCAGCCAGGGCTACTGGATGAACCTGCTGCGGGTGCGCAAATCCGGCGTGCTCAGCCGCCACCGGCATCCCCAGGCCGTGCACGGCTTCGTACTCAAGGGCCGTTGGCGCTATCTCGAGCACGACTGGGAGGCCGTCGAAGGCAGCTATGTGTACGAGCCGCCCGGTGAAACCCACACCCTGTACGTGCCGCCCGATGTCGAAGAAATGATCACGTACTTCCAGGTCAACGGCGTCATGTACTACACCGACCCCTGGGGCAAGGGCATGGGCTACGAAGACGTCTTCACCAAGATCGACATGTGCCGCAAGCACTTCACCGACGTAGGCCTGGGCGAAGACTATGTCCGCCAATTCATCCGCTGAGGCCCGCGCCGGCCAGGGCCCGCGCAGCGTCAGCTACGACTTCACCGGGCAGGTCGCCGTCGTGACCGGCGGGGCCAGCGGCATCGGCGCCGAGGTCGTGCGCCACCTGCGCTCGCATGGCGCGACTGTCGTCGTGTGGGACCTGCGCCCCGCGGAGGCGGACCTGGCCGAAGGCACCGCGTTGCGGGTCGACGTAACAGACCGCGAGCGCGTCGCCGAGGCCTGCGCCACCACGCTGCGCCGGCACGGCGCCATCGGGCTGCTCGTCAACAGTGCGGGCTACGCGGGCCCCACGCTCCCGCTCGATCAGATCGACCCCGGCGTATGGGACACGGTCGTGCAGGTCAATCTCACCGGGGTGTTCAACGTGTGCCGGGCGGTCGTGCCGGCCATGCGCGAACGCAACGCGGGGCGCATCGTGAACATCGCTTCGCTCGCGGGCAAGGAAGGCACGCCCAACGCGGCTGCCTACAGCGCGGCCAAGGCCGGCGTGCTGGCGCTCACCAAGTCGCTGGGCAAGGAGCTCGCGCTCACCGGCATCCGGGTGAACGCCGTAGCGCCCGCCGCGGTGCAGACCGAGCTGCTCGCGCAGATGGCACCCGAACACGTACAGACGATGATCGCCAAAAGCCCGATGCAACGGCTTGGCGAGACGCAAGAAGTGGCCGAACTCGTGAGCTGGCTTTGCTCATCGGCTTGCACATTCAATACCGGCGCGGTGTTCGACTTATCCGGAGGGCGCGCCACGTACTGAAGCTTCACCTTCCGGACCGTCATACAACCATAAAACCGATTCCTCGGAGAGACAATGAAACATCGTGCGTTCCATCGCTATCTCGGCGCCGCGCTGCTCGGCTGTGCCGCTACGCTGGGCCTGGCCGCCGCCAGCCATGCGCAGTCCTACCCCGCCCGCCCCATCGAGCTCGTCGTGCCGTTCGCGGCCGGCGGCGGCACCGACGCCATGGCGCGGGCGATGTCCGACGCCTCGCGCAGCCACCTGCCGCAACCGCTGGTGGTGCTCAACAAACCGGGCGCGGCCGGCGCGATCGGACTCACCGAGGTCGCCAACGCCAATGCCGATGGCTACAAGCTCGCGCTGGTCACGGCCGACATGGTCATCATTCCGCATCTGAACCTCACCAAGACCACGTACCAGAACTTCACGCCGATCATCCAGCTGAACGCCGACCCGGCCGCCATCACGGTGAACGCCAATTCACCCTACAACACCGTGGAAGAGTTCCTCGCGGCCGCGCGCGCCAAGCCCGAATCGATCCAGGTCGGCAACGCCGGCACGGGTTCGATCTGGCATCTGGCGACCGCGGCGCTCGAAGACAAGACCGGCGCGAAGTTCGGCCACATCCCGTTCAATGGCGGCAACCCGGCCGTGCTCGCGCTGCTCGGCGGCCACATCGACGCGGTGTTCGTGAGCCCGGCCGAAGTGATCCAGTACGTGAAGGCGGGCAAGCTCAAGACACTGGCCGTGATGGCCGATCAACGGGTGACCGGCTTCGAGAACGTCCCTACCCTCAAAGAACGCAACGTCGATCTCTCGATCGGCACCTGGCGCGGCATCGCGGCGCCCAAAGGTACGCCGCAACCCGTGCTCGACCAACTCGGCAAGGCGTTTCGCGCGGCCGCCGCCGAAAACAACCTGAAGCGCTTCATGGCGGAGCAGAACCTCGGTTACGTGGTCGCCGACCAGGCGACGTTCACGGCGCTGATGGAGCGTGACAACGCCACCTTCAAAAACCTGATCAACAAATTCGGTCTGCGCCAGTGAAGCGAGGCCGCGCCACGCAGCGTGCGCGCGGCTTCGGTCTCATCCGGTGGCCCCGTTGCGGCCACCGCTTTCCGCCCGCGGCGCCGGCATGCCGGCGTCCGATCAACGTCCTCCTGTTGTAGAACCCTCATGACATTCCAAGCAGATCTGTTTGCCGGCAAGACGGCGCTCGTGACCGGCGCCACGCAAGGCATCGGCGCCGCGGTCGCCAGCCGGCTCGCGGCACTGGGCGCGCGCACCATCGCCGTCGGCCTGCACTCCGACACCGCCGCGCAGGCAACGGGCGTCGAAGTGCGGCTGGGCGATGTCAGCGTGGCCGCCGACGTGCAGCGCATCATGGAAGACCTCGACACGCTCGACATCGTGGTCAACTGCGCGGGCGTGATCCGGCGCGGCGCGGAGCACGATCCCGACGTGTTCGAGCAAGTCCTCGCCGTCAACCTGACCGGCACGATGCGCGTCTGCAGCGCGGCGCGCGAACGGCTTGCCCGCCGCGGCGGATGCATCGTCAACACGGCATCGATGCTGAGCTTCTTCGGCGGCTCGCTGGTGCCCGCCTACGCCGCCAGCAAGGGCGGCGTCGCGCAGCTCACCAAGTCACTCGCGCTGGCCTACGCCGCCGAGGGCATTCGCGTGAACGCGGTGGCGCCTGGCTGGATCGCCACGCCACTCACGCAGGCACTTCAGGAAGACCCGCTGCGCAGCGGCCCCATCCTGGCACGCACGCCCCTCGGGCGCTGGGGCCGTCCGGAAGACGTGGCCGAAGGCGTGGCGTTCCTGTGCACGCCCGCCGCCTCATTCATGACCGGCGTGATCCTGCCCGTGGATGGGGGGTATCTGGTCGCCTGACGGGCATACCCCAAGCGTCGCGCGCGGCGCGATGCGCTACGCTTGGGCCAGATTCGTTTTGTGCCTCGCCCTCTGTCCATGTCCAATCTTCCGCCCCGCGGCGCCGCCACGGCCGCCACGCCCGTCGCCGGTACCGCGGCGTTTTCCAAGTTCACCCATGTGCTGCAGTCGGTGGCCGACACCCCCGAGCCGATGACCGTTGCCGAGCTGGCCAAGCGCTGCGGCTACCCGCGGCCCACGGTGTACCGGCTCGTGGCCGCGCTGGTGGCGGAGCGCTTTCTCGTCGAACACCCGCAGACCGGCCGGCTAAGCCTGGGGCCGCGGCTGATCCAGCTCGCCAGCCGCAGCTGGGGCCGCTCCGAGATCCGCCTGGCGGCCGTCGAAGCGCTCAAGCAGTTGCGCGACGTCACGGGCGAGACGGTGCATCTGGCCGTGCCCAACGGGCCGCACATGGTCTACATCGAAAAGCTCGAGAGCCCGAGCGCCGTGCAGATGAGCTCGCGCATCGGCACCAATGTCTCGCTCTATTCCACCGCGGTCGGCAAGGCCTGGCTGGCCATGCTGGCAGCCGCCGAGTGCGAATCGGTGCTGGCCACCCTGCCCCAGCCCTTCGAGCAGCACACGCCCAATACCGTGCGCGACCTCGCGGCGCTGGCCCGGCAGCTCGATACCGTGCGTGCGCGCGGCTGGTCGGTCGACGACGAGGAAAACGAAGCGGGCATCTATTGCTTCGGTGCGCCCATCCTGGGCCCGGACGGCGCGCCGGTGGCCGCGATCAGCGTGAGCACACTGCGTTTCCGGCAAAAGCCCGACCCCGAAACGGTGTATGTGGCGCCGTTGCTGCAGGCGAGCCGCGCCATCACCCAGCGCATCGCGGACACGCCCGCGCTGTCCGGCAAGGGCGTGCTCTAGCCTTGCGGCTCAGCGCATCAGCACCAGCCGCCGTCCCGGCAGGGTGGGATGGTCGATCACATCGGCCTGCACGTCATAGACCTCGCGCAACAACGCGGGCGTGAGTACGTCCGCGGGCGGGCCCACGGCAAGCAGGCGGCCGTGCGCCAGCATCACCAGCCGGTCGCACCAACGCGCGGCCAGGTTGATGTCGTGCAGGATCACGAGCACGCCCACGCCCTCGTCATGCGCCAGACGCGTCGCTACCTGAAGCAGCTCGCCCTGATGGCGCGGATCGAGATTGGAAATAGGCTCGTCCAGCAGAAGATAGCGCGCCTGTCCGGCCTGACGGCCCGCGCGGCACTGCGCCAGCACACGCGCGAACTGCACGCGTTGCTGCTCGCCGCCGGACAAGGCGAGATAGCGGCGCGTGGCGTGCTCGGCCATGCCGGCCAGCGCAAGCGCCTGCGCGACCAACGCATCGACCTCGGCCGGCGTGAGCTCCGGAAAGGGATAAGCACCCATGGCCACCACCTCGGACACCGGCAGATCGAAGCCCAGGCCCGGCTTCTGCGGCAGCACGGCGCGCAGGCGCGCCTGGCGCCGCACGCCCAGGTCCCGCAGATCGACGCCGTCCAGCGACAACCGGCCCGCGCGCGGCACCAGCTCGCCGGCCAGAGCGCCGAGCAAGGTCGATTTACCCGCGCCGTTGGCGCCGAGTAGCGCCGTCACGGTGCCGGGCGCGATCTCGAGCGAGAGGTCCGACAGGATGTCGCGCCCGCCGCGCGCGAGCACGAGCTGGCTGGCGGCAAGGCTCATCCGCGCCCCCGGCCCGTCGCCAGCAGCCACAGGAAGAACGGGCCACCCACCAGGCTGGTGAGCAGGCCGATCGGCAACTCGGCCGGCACGATGAGCACGCGCGCCAGCCAATCCGCCAGCACCAGGGCCAGCGCACCGGCCAGTACCGAAGCCGGCAGCAGCCAGCGGTGATTCGCGCCCAGGGTCATCCGAACCAGATGCGGAATCACCAGCCCGATGAAGCCGATGCCGCCGGTCGCGGCCACCAGCGGCCCCACCACCAGGGCAGTGGCGACGATAAGCTTGCGCCGCACGGCAGCCAGCGCAAACCCGAGATGCAGCGCCTCGCGCTCGCCCAGCAGCAGGGCATTCATCACGCGCCACTGGGTCAGCATCCAGCCGCACCACAAAACGGTCCAGGGGGCGAGCACCGCCAGCATGTCCCAGTGCGCCCCCGCCAGACTGCCCATGCTCCAGAAGGTGAGGCTGCGCAATTGCATGTCGGTGGCATTGAAGGTGAGCAGCCCAATGAAGCTGCCGGCGACGGCATTGATCGCGATACCGGCCAGCAGCAGGCCCGCCACGCCGGGCACGCGCCGGCCGAGCACGTAGGCAGCCGCGGTGGCGGCGAGACTGCCCGCGAACGCGGAAATCGCCGTGAGCATGAAGCCGCCCGCCCCCAGCACAATGGCCGTCACCGCGCCGAGCGCGCCCCCGGCGGAAACGCCCACGAGCCCGGGCTCGGCCAGTGGATTGCGAAACAGGGCCTGCATCGCCGCGCCGCACAGGGCGAGGCCCGCCCCTGCGAGCAGGGCGAACAGCACCCGCGGCAGGCGGATATCGAGGAACACGTTGCGCGCGAGCCGATCGGCAGGATCGGCGAGCTCGGCGGCGGGGGTGGCGAGCAGACGGGCGAGCTGGCTCAGTGGAATGTCGACCGCGCCATTCGCGGCGGCGAGCACCGCCGCGACCAGGGTCAGCATCGCCAGCGAGGCCAGTACGGCCGCGCCCCGGCCGCGCGGCGCGGGATCGGGAGCCGGCAAGCCGGTCCCGCTTGCGTTCATCGCGTCCGCTCGCGCGCCAGTGCGGCGACGCAGGGGGTTTCTTTGAGCTGGCGGATCGCGTCTGGCAGGCGCGGGCCGTTGCCCAGCGCAAGCAGCGGGTCGAGGCCGACCACGCATTGCGAGGTGCCGGCGGGTGTGGCGGCCACGCCCGGAAGGGAGCGCAGCGCGGCGCCGTCGGGCGCCTGGCCAGTGGTCTGCGTCACCACGATCACGGCCGGCGCCAACGCGCTCATGGCTTCGGCCGACACCGGTTTGTAGCTCTTCTGGTCGTGCAGCACGTTGTTCAGGCCCGCCTCGCGCAGCAACAGATCGGCCGCGGTGCCGCCACCCGCACCCATGTAAACGCCGCCATTGCCCAACAGCAGCAGTGCCGGCGCTTTTGCGACGGGCAGGCGTGCGGCCGCATCGAGCCGTGTCTGCACGTCGCGCGCGAGCGTCTCGCCCTCGGCCGGCACGTCCAGCGCGGTGGCGATCTGCGTGATGCGTTGTTTCAGCGAATCGATGCTGGCGCTGTCGGAGACGGTCTCGACCTTGATGCCGAGGTCGGCGAGCTTTTTCAGTGAGGAGGGCGGACCGGCCTGCTCGGAGGCCAGCACGAGGTCAGGCTGGAGCGCCACCACGCCCTCGACCGGCACGGCACGGTAATAGCCCACGCGCGGCAGCTTCTGCGCCGCGTCGGGATACATGCTCGACAGGTCGTTGCCGACCAGGCGATCGCCCTGACCGAGCGCATACACGATCTCGGTCACCGAGCCGCCCAGAGTGACGATGCGCGCCGGTCCCGCGGCCTGCGCGGCGCTCGCCGCCAACGCGGCTCCCAGCACAAAAGAGAGATGACGGATCAGGCGGACGGCGGGACGAAGGCGGAAAGACATACGGCGTGTCACTCGTAAGGCGCGATGAGGCGTAGGCCTCATTCTGCCAGCTTGAGTCCGGCTTCAGGAATCCGGCCGATGCGCGCACGCCAGCCGCCGCCCTGGCAGGCCGCCTCAGGCGCGAGGGATCACCCCGTGGGCCGGGCCCGGGCCCGGCGGGCCCGCATCAGTGGGAATGGCAAGGCGCCTGGGACGCCGGCCCGCGGGCCGACGGACGCTTGCCGCGGAAGAGGGCCACCACCTCGGCCCAGCGGAAGGGAATCAGCGGCGCCGAACGGCGCAGCGCGTTGCGTTGCTCGAAATGAGGAATGAGCTGGGCGCCGATGCGCGGCTCGTGACGGGGCGTACGGGACTTCATGGCAAATACCTATTGCTTGAACTATGTATTCATTGTACCGAATTTTAGCTAAACCCGCCTGTCCGGGCCTGCCCTGGCCCGGGCAGCTGGATTCAGCGCAAACGCCCTGTTTATGAAGAGAAATTTCTGCCGCGCCCGGCCGCGTCAGCAGCGGCAGGTAGGGCTCCGGTGTTAACCCTAGCTAAGCCCACTCGCGTCTACGGTATACAATATTCATAACGAGCCGGACCGCGGGGTCCGCGCCAGTCAGCCGGAGAGGGCCAGCCATGCCGACCGTGGTTTTTCACAAAGGCGATGCGGTGCACACCGACGTCGTCAAGGACAACACCAATCTGGTGGTGCGGGCGGGGATCAAGCAGTTTCCCTACCCCAACCTCAGCTACCAGTGCGGCATGGGCAAGTGCGCCACCTGCGCTTGCCAGGTGCTGCAGGGCGCCGAACACTTGCCTCCCCCCAACTGGAAAGAGAAAAAACAGCTGGGCGAGCGTATCGAGCAAGGCTGGCGCCTCGCATGCCAGCTCTGGATCACGCACGACATCGAGCTGGCGCAACCGCTGCAGGCTGGCGCGGGCGCACGGACGGCCGTCCCACCGTCTGCCGGGATAAACGCGCCGCGCACCCCGACCTCGGCCGACGCGGCACCCGCCGCCGGCGGGCCGGGATCGCCCGGCCCGGGTGCAGGCCAGCATGCCGCCGACCCGGCCGTGCCCGCGCGAGACACCGCCACCCCGGACACGTCGACAGACCAGCCCGTCCGCGGCATCACCGAGCCGGAGCCCGCCAAATGTTCGTGATCCTCACCAGCAAGCCCGGCCAGTTCCATACCGAACCCGGCGTAGGGCTGCGCGTGCTTGAACGCTACGACTACCTCTTTTATGGCCGTTGCCTCGCCCGCTACGACATCGCGGCGCTGGATGCGCCCACCCGCGTGCGCATCGTCGAAGACGCGCCCCCGCACGTGGTCAATCTCGTGCCGAGCAAGTTTCTCGAGCAGTTCGATACGCTGGACGCCGCGCGCGGCGAGCTCGGCCACCTCACCCGTTTTGGCAGCATGCAGGCGGAACTCGTCCGCCGGGAGCCGTGAGCATCACATGGTAGAGATCACCTTCATCAGCAATGGGGGCAAAGTCGTTCAGGCCCCGGAGAACAGCAATCTGCTGCGCGTGTCGCTCAAAGAGCAGGGCGGCATTCCGTTCAAGTGCGGCGGCGGCCTGTGCGGCACCTGCCGGTGCCTGATCGAGCAGGGCCTCGAACACACCGACGCGGTCAAGCCCAAAGAGCGCAAGCATCTGACCGAGCAGGATCTCGAACAGGGCTATCGCATGGCCTGCCAGACCTTCGTGAACGGCGACATCAAGGTGTCGTGGCAGGCACGCAAGGGCCCGCGATGAAGCATCTCAGCGACGCAATGATCGATGCCGTCCTGACACCGGACGCGGCGCAGGCCACGCTCGCCGAGGCCTTCACCGCGTTCGGCACGGGTGACGCGGCCATGCAGCGGCGCGTGCGTACCGACGCGGCGGGCGTGAAGCTCTCCACGCTGGGCGCCGTCATTCCCGGGCAAGGCGTGGTCGGCGCCAAGGTCTACACCACGATCGCGGGACAGTTCGAATTCGTGATCCTGCTGTTCTCGGCGCTCGATGGCCGGCCACTGGCCACCCTCGACGCGGCCGCCCTCACGCGCAGGCGCACGGCAGCCTGCACCGTGCTGGCCGCCAGCAAGCTCGTGCCGGATCAGCCGCGCGTGCTCGGCGTGTTCGGCGCCGGGACGCAAGGGCGCGAACACATCGCGCAGCTATGCGCGGGCTTTGCCTTCGAGCAGGTCCTGATCAATGATCCGCATGCGCCCCCCGGGCTCGCGGACGAGCTTGCACGACAATGCGGCGTGCCCGTCGCGCGGGCCGAACCGCGCGCGCTCGCCGCACAGGCCGACGTGCTCGTTACGGCCTCGCGTGCCACCGCGCCCCTGTTTGCCGGCGACGCCCTCAAAGCCGGGGCATTCGTCGCGGCCATCGGGTCGAGCCTGCCCACCACGCGCGAGCTCGATGACCGTGCACTCATGCGCGCCCATGCCATCGTGGTCGAGTGGCGCGAGCAGACCCTGGCGGAGGCGGGTGACCTGGTGCTCGCGGATCCGCGCTGCGGCGTGGCCGGCAAGCTGGTGCAACTGGACGCGGTGCTGGCCGGCACGCCCGTGCGCCAGTCGCCCACGGACATCGTGATCTACAAATCGGTGGGCGTGGGGCTCGAAGACATCGCCCTGGCGGGCCTGGCGTATCGGCGCGTGGCCGAACGCGAGGGCTGGGCGTTGCCCTGACGCCGGGGCAACAAGGGCGGGCGAAGGACTTTCGAAGCGGCCGCCAGGCCGGCCTCAGGCGGCTGAGGGCTGGCTGTGCTTTTGCGCGTCGGTGTAGGCGCGCGCCGCGTTGTGCACGTGTTGCGTGGCGAGCAGGGCGGCGAGCTCGCCGTTGCCAGCGATCACGGCGTTGAGAATGTGCGAGTGCTCTTCCCAATTCTGTCGGGCGCGCAGCATGTTGCTGGGCGCGAACAGCAGCGCGGTACGGTCGCGCAGCGAACGCATCAGGTCGGTCAGCACCACATTGCCGGCGATGGTGGCCAGCATTTCGTGGAACTGGGAATTCAGGCCCAGGAACTGTTGAAGATCGTCGCCTCGCACGGCCTCGGCGCCCTGCGCCAGAAAAGCCTGCAGCCGGGTGACGGTCTTGTCGTCGCGCCGCTGGGCGGCCAGCTTGGCGTTGAGCCCCTCCAGCGTGGCACGCACTTCGACCATGTCGTAGGCGATCTCGTCGGACAGCACCGCCACCGACGCCCCGCGGCGCGGCTCGATCGTCACCAGGCCTTCGGCCGCCAACGCGCGCAAAGCCTCGCGCACCGGAATGCGCGACACGCCCATGTCTTCGGACAAGCGGCCTTCGATCAAGCGATCCCCCGGGGTGAACTCCCCGCTCAGGATGCGCTCGCGCAGGCGGTCGCGAATGACGGCGAACAGCGGCGTGTGCTGATCACCGATCTTCATGGACGAGGTAGAGCCCGTATCGATGGAGTGCATGCTGTAACCCGGGAGCGTCATGGCGCGAGATGTGCAGAATGAATACTGCATCCATTGTAGACCCCCGGGGGGCAGGCGCGAACCACGCCCCGAGGAGCTCATGCGCGCAACGCCACCTGCCCCAGCACGACCAGCGCGCCTCCGGCGCACAACGCCAGCAGCACGCGGCGCACGGTCCGGGGCGCGAGCCAGGATTTCAGGCGGCCCGACACGGCAAAGCCGAGCAGCAGGCAGGGCAACAGGCACAGGCTCAGCAGAAACTGGGGCAGTCCGTAGTGGCCGGCCAGGTTCAGCATGCCCAGCGAGAACGATGCGCCGATGAAAAGAATCACGCCGATCGTGGCGCGCAGGCGCGGCGGGGTCTCGTGCTGCATGATGAGCGCTAGCGGCGGAGCGCCGATGGAGGTGAGCGTGCCCATGACCCCCGACGCCAGCCCGGCCCCCCATAGGTTGCGTGGGGAATAGCGCAGCCGCAGGCCCGCCACGCTGATCGCCACGCCCGCCAGGATGGACAGGGCGAACAGCACGGCCAGCAGATCCGGCGCGTAGTGCGACATCGCATAAACCGCGAACAGCGTGCCGATAGCGCGGCCGACCAGGGTGTGGCCCACCGCCCGCCAATCGATGGCCGGGCGCTCGCGGATCGCGCTCAAGAGCGAGATGAATCCGCCCAGGGTGAGCAGCGGCCCGGGAGCCAGCGGGGGGAAAAATAGCGCGGCGATCGGCGCCGCGAGCATGGCGAACCCCACGCCCCCGATGCCCTGCGCCACAGCGGCGGCCACGACCACGCCCGCCATGAGGAGCAATTGCCAGATTTGCGGTTCGCCGGCCAGCCAGGGAAGGGTCGTCGTCATCGTCATCTTGGTATACGGTATCCAATTCATTATGGATTCCGCACCGTCGTGGTTCAAAGCCCGGGTATTCCCGGACAAAATCCCGCGCGACATCACCGAAACGTGCACTTGGGGCCTAAGGTATTCCCTGAAATCAGCATATAGCGCTGGTGAGCCGAAACGACAAAATATAGTATACCGTTTAACGAGGTCGATACGGCCCGATTAAAGGTAAGGGGAAAGTCGCATGCAATCCGAAGTGGTTCTCGGCGCCGCGCACTGGCTGTATCTCGCGAGCGTAGCCGCCATCATCCTCACGATGATCCTGCGGGCCAACGTGGTGGTCCCCTCGGTGATCGGCACCTTTCTGGTGGTGCTCGCCTACACCGGCAATCCCATCAGCGGGCTGGTGGGCATCTTCAGCGCCAGCTTCGTCGCCGCGCGCGAGCTCTTCAATATCTTTCTCGTCATCACCTTCATGACCGCGCTGCTCAATGCGCTCAAGGTCCTGCGCGCCGATGTGCGGATGGTGCAGCCCCTGCGCCGCGTGATGACCAACGGCCACGCCTCCTTCGTGATCCTGGCCGCCTGTACCTATGGCCTGTCGCTGTTTTTCTGGCCGACGCCCGCCGTGCCGCTGGTGTGCGCCATCCTGTTGCCGGCCGCGGTCGCCGCCGGCCTGCCGCCCCTGGCCGGCGCCATGGCCATCGCGATCGCGGGCCAGGGCATGGCACTGTCGTCGGATTACGTGATCGGCGTCGCGCCCGGCATCAGCGCCAAAGCCGCTGGCGCCGCGGTCAGCGCGGCCGTGGTGGCCGATCGCGCCCTGGTGCTGTCGCTCGTTACCGGCGCCATCGCGCTGGTCATGACCTATCTGTTCATGCGCCGCCAGATCGTGCCGGGCAGCCCGGCGCTGCTATCGGCCTGGCAGGCACGCGCGGAGGGCGCCGCGTCGGCGCCCCTCGAGCAAGCCGGCACCTTCGACAAGGCCGAGCTCGCACGCGGCACCAGCCAGCCCGCCGAGCCGCCACACCGCACCGCGCATCTGGCGCGTTGGTCCAAGGTGTTCGCGATCGTGACGCCGCTGACCTTCATGGGCGTGATCGTGTTGATGGCAGCGCCCAAGGCGTTGGGCGGGATGGCCGAGCTGCGCGGCGGTGACGCGGCGGCGCTGGTGGGCGGGGTGGCGTTCGTCCTGATGATGCTGGCCACGCTGGCCGCGGAAGGACCGCGCCGCATGCTCGATGTCTGCCCCGACCACGTGACCGACGGCTTTGTCTTCGCCTTCAAGGCCATGGGTTCGGTGCTGCCCATCGCGGGTTTCTTTTTCGTAGGCGCCGCCGAAACGGCCGGTCCGATCCTGGGCGTGCCCGCCGGCACGCATGCGCCCGGCCTGCTCTTCGAGCTGATCAGCGCATCGCAGCACCTGATCCCGGAGAACCATTTTCTGGTGGGCTTCGGCGTGCTGCTGGTCGGCATGATCACCGGGATCGATGGCTCGGGCTTTGCCGGCTTGCCGCTCACCGGCACGCTGTCCGGCGCGCTGGGACCGGTGGCCGGCATCGATCCCGCCACGCTGGCGGCCGTAGGCCAGATGGGCGCGGTGTGGACGGGCGGCGGCACCCTGATCGCCTGGTCGTCGCTCATCGCGGTGGCGGGCTTCGCGCGGGTGCATGTGCTCGACATGGTGCGCGCGCTGATGCTGCCGGTGGTGCTGGCGCTGTGCGTGTCCACCACGCTCGCCATCCTGATGTGGGCCTGACCGACTCTCCCGCCATGGCGGGGTGCACCTGGCCGCCTCGCTCCTGACCCCTCCTGCAATCTTGACCGACCCACGGGTTTATCCCGACTGTCTCGAATTGCTTACAGTATACAATATCCACTAATGCAACCAGGCCGCAGGCGAATGCTTCGCCTTGCGGTGTCCTCCCCCTGACTGACCCGATTTAGGAGCGAATCATGTCGGAACTGATGACCCGTGAAGAATTTCGCAGTGCCCTGGAAAACGCCATCAAGGGCAAAAGCGCCAACGCCTCGCCGTTTTCCATCGCGTGGGCCAACGGCCAACTGAGCCGCGAGCACCTGGCGCGCTGGGCAGAGAACCACTATCACTATGTCGGCCCCTTCGCCGATTACCTGGCCTACATCTACGCCCGCACCCCCGACACCTACACCGAGGCCAAGGACTTCCTGCTGGCCAATATGTACGAGGAAGAAATCGGCGGTGACCGCCACACCGATCTGCTGATCCGCTTCGCCGAAGCCTGCGGCACTACCCGCGAACGCGTCACGAGTGCCGACAATATGTCGCCCACCACCCGCGGCCTGCAGAGCTGGTGCTACTCGGTCGCCATGCGCGAAGACCCGATCGTGGCCGTCGCCGGCCTGGTGGTCGGCCTCGAATCGCAAGTCCCGTCGATCTATCGCAAGCAGACGCCCACGCTGCGCGACAAGTACGGCTTCACCGATGAAGAGGTCGAGTTCTTCGATCTGCACATCGTGTCCGACGAAATCCACGGCGAGCGCGGCTATCAGATCGTGCTGGAACACGCCAACACGCCGGAGCTGCAACAGCGCTGCCTGAAGATCTGTGAAGTGGGCGCGCAGATGCGTCTGCTCTACACGACCGCGCTGTACACGGACTATGTGCAGGGCGACATCACGCTCGACGAACTCAAGCGCGCCGCCTGAGCTTCCCGACGAATCCGCTGGCGGCGCGGTGGCGCGATCCGCGCCACGCCGCCGGCCCCGACACCGTGAGGCCAGCGTGCAAGACTTGCAACAGCAGACATTCCTGAACTACATCGGCGGCGCCTGGGTGCCCTGCGCCTCGGGCAAGACGGCGCCCAATCGCAATCCCGCCGACACGCGCGAGGTGGTCGGTCACTTCCAGGTATCGGCCGCCGAGGACGGCGAACGCGCCGTGGCCGCGGCGCAGGCCGCGTTCGAGGCCTGGAAGAACACCTCGATCACCAAGCGCGCCGGCATCCTCAACCGCGCCGCCGACTGGCTCGAGAGCCGCGCCGATCAGATCGGCAACGAACTCATGCGCGAAGAGGGCAAGGCGGCCAACCTGGCGCGCGACGAAGTCGTGCGCTCGGCCCAGACCCTGCGTTTCTATGCCGCCGAAGGCCAATCGCTCGCCGGCGAGACCTTCGTCAACGACGATCCCGATATGGTGGTCTACACCCAGCGCGAACCGCTGGGCGTGGTGACCGTGATCTCGCCCTGGAACTTCCCGATCTCGATTCCCGCGCGCAAGATCGCCCCGGCGCTGATCACGGGCAATACCGTGGTGTTCAAGCCCTCGTCCGACGCGCCGCTCTCCGGGCTGCGCCTGGCCGAGGCGCTGATCGAGGCGGGCCTGCCCGCCGGCGTGCTGAACTTCATCACGGGGCCGGCGGGTGCGGTAGGCGAGGCCATCACCCGCCACAAGGCGGTGCGTGCCGTGTCCTTCACCGGATCCACGCAGGCCGGCGAGCAGATCCACCGCGCGGTCGACATGAGCACCCGCACCCAGATGGAGCTGGGCGGCAAGAATCCCCTCATCGTGATGGCCGACGCGGATCTCGATCGCGCCGTGGATCTGGTCATCAAGGGGGGCTTTTCGCTCTCGGGGCAAGCGTGCACCGGCACGAGCCGCGTGCTGGTCGACGCCCCCGTCATGGCGGTCTTCACCGAGAAGCTGCTGGCCCGCGTCGCCAAGCTCACCGTGGGCAACAGCGCGCAGGGCAGCCACGATCTCGGTCCGCTCGCCACCGCGCGCCAGCTCGACACGGTGCTTGGCTACCTCGACATCGGCAAACAAGAGGCGCGCCTGCTGTGTGGCGGCGAGCAGCTCAAGGACGGCGATTTCGCCCACGGTTATTACGTCACGCCGGCGGTGTTCGGCGACGTGGCGCGTGACGCCCGCATTGCCCGCGAAGAGATCTTCGGGCCCGTGATCGCACTGATCGAAGTGCAGGGCTACGAGGACGCCGTCGCCTGCGCCAACGACACCGAGTACGGCCTGGCCGCCGCGATCGCCACTACCAACGCCCAGTATGCGCATCGCTTCGCGCGCGACATCCAGGCGGGCACGGTGAAGATCAATCGCACCACCACGGGCAACCTGATCAACGCGCCGTTCGGTGGCCTCAAGCGCTCGTCCACCTCCACTTTCCGTGAATCCGGCCGCATCGGGCTGGAGTTCTACACGCAGATCAAGACGGTCTATCGCGCCGGCTGATCCGCTCCAACAGGAATCGCAGCAATGAAAAAAGTCTATCGCCTGGAACTCGAAGAAGCGCGCGTGATGATCGCCGCGGCCATCGCCAAGTCCGAAGAGATCGGCGTGCTCGAGTCGATCTGCATCGTCGACGACGGCGGCTATCCGATCGCGCTCGAACGCATGAACGGCGCGCGCATCACCGGCCCGCAGATCGCCTGGAACAAGGCATTCACGGCGGCTGGCCACAAGCGCTCGACCCATCTCTTCAACACGCCGCCCAACGGCCCGGCGCTGCCGGGCAACGAAGCCTTCGGCATCCAATGGAGTTTCGACGGCAAGTTCGCGGTCTTCGTGGGCGGCTTTCCGATCGTGATCGACGACGAAGTGGTGGGTGGCGTCGGCCTGTCGGGTGGCAATGGCGAGCAGGACACGAAGGCCGGTCTGGCCGCGCTGCAGGCGCTGGCCGACATGCTGGCCGAACAGGGCCTGAAGGTCACCGTGACCGCCGACATCAAGAAGTGATCACGCCGGGGACCGCCATGAACCATCGCATCGAACTGATCCAGCCCGACGGCGCGCGCGCGTGCTTCACGGCCGCCCCCGACGAATCCCTGCTCGAAGCCGCCGACCGTGCAGGCGTGGCGCTGCCGCGCGAATGCACCTTCGGCGGCTGCGGCACCTGCCGCATCCACCTCGAGGCGGGCAGCGTGGCCTACGAAGACTTCCCGATGGCGCTCACGCCCGAAGAAGCCGAGCAGGGCTACGCGCTCGCCTGCCAGGCCCGTGCCTGCTCCGACCTCGTCATCCAGCGGGCGAGCGGCCCGGCCCTGGCCGATCCGTGCGAATTGGCCGCACGGGTGCACAGCATCGGCACGCTGAGCCCGGATGTCTGGAAGATTGTGCTGCAGGTGGATCCGGCCGCGCTGCCGGCCTGTCTGCCCGGGCAGTATGTCAACGTGCTGTTGCCGGGCGAAGCCGGCGCGCGCAGCTTCTCGCTCGCCTCGGCCAGCGGCCGCGAGGCGGGCCTGCTCGAATTCCACGTGCGCCGCATCGCTGGAGGCCACTTCACCGACGGCGTGCTCGCGGCCACCCGCGCGGGCGACACCTGGCGCATCGAAGCCCCACTGGGCGCCTTTTGCTATCACGAGCGCGATTACCGGCCCCTCGTGATGGTGGCCACCGGCACGGGCCTCGCACCGATCCGCGCCATTCTCGAATCGATGTTCGACACCGGCGAATGCCCGCCCGTCGCGCTCTATTGGGGCGGCCGCACCGAGGCCGACCTCTATCTGCGTGACGAGATCGCGCAATGGGCTCATCGCCTGGACGACTTCACCTTCGTGCCGGTGCTTTCACGTGCCGACGCCGGCTGGACCGGCCGCCGGGGCTATGTGCAGGACGCCGTGCTGCAGGACATCCCCGATCTCTCGGAGCACGCGATCTATCTTTGCGGCTCACCGCTCATGATCGCCGACGCCAAGGCCGCCTTCCTCGCGCACGGCGCCAGTGCCGACCATCTCTACAGCGACAGCTTTCTGTTTCAACGCGGCCTGGCCGAGGCGGCCTGAAATCCCGACCGGAATGCCACCGCCGGAAGCCGCTCGACGAGTGCGGTCAGCGACAAAAACCGTTGTAACAACAACAACTTAGAACGCAAATTTGTTGCTGAACGGCAACAGGCGAACGGGTTTGCTGACACGCCCCTGAGCGGCGCACTTTTACGCCTCGCGCTATGACAAAATAGCGCCGCGAGCATGGCCGCGCCGGCCTGCCGCGCCCAGGCCGCCCCGCCTCGTCGGGCGGGCGCGTCGACTACACCTTTACGGTATTGCTCATCTTGAATCCCCTGCATCTGATCCGTTGCGCCGTGCTTGGCGCGGGGATGGTCCTGGGCGCGTCGGCTGCCGCCGCGCCGGGAGCCGCTGCTCCGGGCGCCACTGGTCCGAACGCCGCTTCGGGCGCCGCCGCGCCGGGCGCCAAGGCACCGATCTTCGTCCTGAACTCCTTGAACGCCAACGTCAGCATCATCGACCCGGCCACCTACACCGAGATCAAGCGCGTACCCACGGGCAAGGAACCGCACCACCTGTACCTCACGCCCGATGAGCAATCGCTGATGGTGGCCAACGCCACCTCCGATACGATCACGCTGCTCGACCCGCGCACCGGCGACGTCCAGCGCACGCTGACCGGCATCGTCGACCCCTACCAGCTGCGGTTCTCGCCCGACATGAAGTGGTTCATCACGGCCGCCAACCGTCTCGATCACATCGACATCTACGCCTACCAGCCGCAAGGCAAGACCTTCGATCTGAAGCTGGTCAAGCGCGTCCCGGCCGGCAAGACGCCCAGCCACATCGCGATCGACAGCAAGAGCCGCGTCACCTACGTCTCGCTGCAGGACAGCGACCAGGTGATCGCCATCGACCTGGCCACCCAGGCCCCGCTGTGGACCATGCCGGTGGGCAAGACCCCCGCCGATGTGTACGTGACGCCCGACGACAAGACGCTGCTGGTGGCCCTCACCGGTGACAGCTATGTCGAGGCCTACGACATCACGGTCAAGCCGGCCAAGCTGATCAAGCGCATCAAGACCGCGGCCGGCGCGCACGCCTTCCGCGTCCATGGCGACGGCCGCCACATCTTTGTGAGCAACCGCACCGCCAACAGCATCAGCCGCATCGATATGCAGACGCTCGAGACGGTCGATACCTTCCCGGTGCCCGGCGGCCCCGACTGCATGGACATCCTCGCCGATGGCAAGACGCTGCTCGTCACGTCGCGCTGGGCCGGCAAGCTGACCGTCGTCGACCTCGAAAAGAAGACCGTCAGCCAGCAGGTCAAGGTGGGCAAATCGCCGCACGGCGTCTGGACCCTCAACCATGCGGCCACGCACTGAGCCTGCCCGCCTGATCGCGGCCGCGCTCGCGCTGGCCGTGGGCGCCGGCGCCGTCGTGCCGGCGCATGCCGCCCCCGCCTGCGACAAGCCGGTCTACCTCACGTTCGACACCGGCCACATGGGCGTGGCCGATCTCGTCGCCGAGGTGCTCAAGCGCCACGGCGTGCACGCCACGTTCTTCCTGGCCAACGAGCGCACCCTGACGGGCGGCGGCAGCCTCGACGATCAGTGGGCGCCCTGGTGGAAAGCGCGCGTGGCCGAAGGCCATGCCTTCGGCTCGCACACCTACGATCACGTGTACTGGCGCGGCGACCTGCCCGATGGCCAGTTCCGCGTGCGTGCCAGCGCCGGCCCGCAGGCCGACCAGAACCGCACCTTCACCGCCGCGCAGTACTGCGACGAAATCAAGCGCTCCACCGCCCGCTTCACGGCCATGACCGGCGCACGCATGCTGCCGATCTACCGTGCCCCCGGCGGCAAGACCTCGCCTGCCTTGCTCGCGGCGGCGCGCGGCTGCGGCTATGCCCACGTGGGCTGGGCCGATGCCGGCTTCCTGGGTGACGAGCTGCCCAGCGACAAATTCCCGAACGCCAAATTGCTGGATCAGGCGCTGCGCCGTATCCAGCCGGGAGACATCCTGCTTGCGCACCTCGGCATCTGGTCGCGCAAGGATCCGTGGGCACCCGCCGTGCTCGAACCCCTGATTACCGGGCTGCAGAAGAAAGGCTTCTGCTTCGCCACCCTGGCCGAGCATCCCGCCTATACGGCGTGGCTCGCCAAGCACCCCTGAGTCTTTGCGCTATGGATCACCTGGCCCAGCTTTTCTCCTCGTGTCAGCAATGGCTGTTCGAGACGGTCGTGCAGCCGGCCCTGTTTCATCTCGGCATGTCCAACCTCATCGAGGACGCCTACGACGCCACCATGTGGCTGCTGGTGGGCCTGATCCAGGTGGCGGTGCTGGTGCTGGTCTTCGGGCCGCTGCAGCGCCTGCGGCCCGTCGAGGCCGTGCGTGATCGCCAGCAGGTGTGGGTCGATGTGCTGTACACGCTCGTGCATCGGCTGGGGCTCTTCCGCGTAGCGTTGTTCTTCGCGGTGGACCCGCTCTTCGACGCGATGTTCGGCCAGTTCCATCTGTGGGGCCTGGCCACGTTCCAGCTCGACCAGGTGTGGCCGGGCGTGACCGACGGCCCCTGGGTGAGCCTGCTGCTTTATCTGCTGCTCTTCGATCTGGTCGATTATCTGTATCACCGCGCGCAGCATCGCTACGCCTGGCTCTGGGCACTGCATTCACTGCACCACAGCCAGCGCCAGATGACGATGTGGAGCGACAACCGCAACCATCTGCTCGACGACATGCTGCGCGACGCGCTGATCGTGGTGGTGTCGCAACTGGTGGGCGTGCCGCCTGCCCAATTCGTGGCCATCGTGGCCATCACGCAGCTGGTGGAAAGCCTCTCGCACGCCAACCTGCGCGTGGACTTCGGTCGGTGGGGCTCGCGCCTGGTCACGGGCCCGCGCTTTCATCGCGAGCATCACTCGATCGCCTACGATGCGTCGTCGCCGGGCCCGGTGGGCGGCTACAACTTCGCGCCGCTGTTTCCGATCTGGGACATCCTGGGCCGCACCGCGCGCTTCAATGGTCAGTACGGCCCCACGGGCATCCACGACCAGCTGCCCGAGAATGGCGGCCACGATTACGGCCGAGGCTTCTGGGCCCAGCAATGGCGCGGCCTGGAGCGGCTTTTTGGGCGCCAGGCGCGCTCGGGCGGCGGCGTGCCGCCCGCGGCCGGCGATCCGCCGGCTCCCGCCGAGATCAGCTCGACGCCTCCGGCGCAACGTGCGCCTGCTTCTTGATCGCGTCGTGGCGGTTTTCCATTTCCTGGCGTAGCGCACGGCGCTGCTTCGCGGCCTCGAAGCGCTGACGCTCTTCGAGTGTGCGCAGCTCGAGCTGCGGCACGGGCGTGGGCTGGCCGTCGTCGTCCACCGCCACCATCGTGAAATAACAGCTGTTGGTGTGGCGCACGAGCTTGCGCCGGATGTCTTCGGTGACCACCTTGATGCCGATTTCCATGGACGTGCGGCCGGTGTAGTTCACTGACGCCAGGAACGTGACCAGCTCCCCCACGTGAATGGGCTCGCGGAATACCACCTGATCGACGGACAACGTGACCACATACTGGCCCGCGTAGCGGCTGGCACAGGCGTAGGCGACCTGGTCGAGATACTTGAGAATCGTGCCACCGTGCACATTGCCCGAGAAATTCGCCATATCGGGCGTCATCAGGATGGTCATCGAAAGCTGGTGGCTGAAGGCGTCGTCCATGGCGGTCTTGCGCAGAATGGGAAAAGCGTAATGGTACTGGCTCGCCTCGCGCCGCACCATCGCGCTCTGCCCTGCGGTTGAAACCGGCTCCCGGCACCCGTATGCTGTGCCGGGCGGTCCGCCCGGTGCGCGGACCGCGATCTTTCTCGTACGGAGTCTCTTCTTGAACGCGTCTGCATCCGCCCCGTCCCGTGTCGACATGTGGTTCGACTTTGCCAGCCCCTACAGCTATCTCGCCATCGCGCGTATCGCGCCGCTGGCGCAACAGGCCGGCGTGAGGGTCGCGCTGCGGCCCTTCCTGCTGGGCCCGATCTTCCAGGCCCAGGGCTGGAACGACACGCCGTTTCGTCTCTTTCCGGGCAAGGGCGCCTACATGATGCGCGACGTCGCGCGTCTGGCTGAGAAGTATGGCGTGCCCTACGTCCGCCCCTCGGTGTTTCCGCGCATGGGCGTGCTGCCTTCGCGCGTGGCGCTGCTGGGGCAGGACGAACCTTGGGGCCAGGCGTTCTGCCGCGCGGTGTTCGAGGCCAACTTCGCCGCCGACCGCGACATCCAGGAGGAGAGCGTGGTGCGCGACATTCTCCAGAGCCTGTCGCTCGATGCCGACGCGCTCATCACACAGGCCCGGGCCGAGCGCAGCAAGGACGCGCTGCGGCGCCAGGTCGACCAGGCCCGCCAGCTCGGCATCTTCGGCGCGCCCACCTTCCTCGTCGCGGACGAAATGTTCTGGGGCAATGACCGCCTCGAAGACGCCCTGGAATGGGCCACCCGCCCGGCCAGCGCCTGAGCTTGGTACGCTTGGGCCTCTTACACCGGAGTTCCTTTCCATGCCTCTCGAGCAACCCGTCATGATCATCACCGGCGCCAGCCGGGGCATCGGCGCCGCCTGCGCGCTCCTGGCCGCGCGCCGGGGCTACGCCGTCTGCATCAACTATCGCGAACGCGAGGCGCCCGCGCAGGCGGTGGCCGATGCGATCCGCGCCGACGGCGGCACGGCGATGGTGGTGCAGGCCGACGTGGCCGACGACGCACAGGTGATCGCGATGTTTGCGCGCGTGCACCAGGAATGGGGCCGGCTCGACGGTCTCATCAACAACGCCGGTGTGCTCGAACGCCAGATGCGTGTCGAAGACATGGACGCCGCCCGCGTGAATCGCATCCTGGCCACCAACGTTACCGGACCGCTGGTGTGCTCGCGCGAGGCGATCCGCCTGATGGCGCCGCGTCACGGCGGGCAGGGCGGTGCCATCGTCAATGTGTCGTCGGCGGCTGCCCGGTTGGGCTCGGCGGGCGAATACGTCGATTACGCGGCCTCCAAGGGCGCGCTCGACACCTTCACGATCGGGCTGTCGCGTGAAGTCGCCGCCGACAAGATCCGTGTCAACGCGGTGCGGCCGGGCTTTATCTACACCGAGATGCACGCGCTCGGCGGCGAACCCGGACGGGTCGACCGCCTCAAGGATTCGATCCCCCTGCAGCGCGGCGGCACGCCCGAAGAAGTGGCGGGCGCGGTGATGTGGTTTTTTTCGGATGAGGCAGGCTACACGACGGGTTCGTTCATCGAAGTGTCGGGCGGGCGCTAGGCTTTGAGCGTGCGCGGCGCGTTCGTGCCGCGGCGCGCCAAGCCGGCCGCCGGATCCGCCGCGCACGCTCAGCCGGCGCCCGGCGCCGGATGCTCGGCGCGCCAATGCCGCGCGATATCGATGCGCCGGCAGATCCAGACCTGATCGTGCGCCGCGAGATGGTCCAGAAAGCGCTTGAGCGCCGTGATGCGGCCGGGCCGGCCGAGCAGCCGGCAGTGCATGCCGATGCTCATCATGCGCGGGGTCTCGGCGCCTTCTTCGTACAAGGTATCGAAGCTGTCCTTCAGATACTGAAAGAACGGATCCGCATGCGAGTAGCCTTGCGGGAGCGCGAAGCGCATGTCGTTGCAATCGAGCGTATAGGGCACGATCAGCTGCTGCGCCACGCAGCCGTCGCTCTTCGTGACGGGCATCCAGAACGGCAGATCGTCACCGTAGTAATCGCTGTCGTACGCGAAGCCGCCCTCGTCCGCCACCAGGCGCCGTGTGCGCGGGCTGTCGCGGCCCGTGTACCAGCCCAGCGGCCGCGTACCGGTGAGTGCCGTGATGGCCTCGATGGCCTGCCGCATGTGGCGGCGTTCGGTGTCTTCGTCGATCTCTTGATACGAGATCCAGCGCCAGCCGTGACTGGCCACCTCGTGACCCTGCTCCACAAAGGCGGCGGCAAGCTCCGGATGGCGCGCGAGCGCCATGCCCACGCCGAACACGGTCAGCGGCAGGCCGCGCCGCTCGAACTCGCGCAGGATCCGCCACACGCCCACGCGTGAGCCGTATTCGTAGATGCTCTCCATGCTCATGTGGCGCGCGGGGTAACTCGCCGGATTGAACATCTCCGAGAGGAACTGTTCCGAACCCGCGTCGCCGTGCAGCACGCTGTTCTCGCCACCCTCTTCGTAATTCAGCACGAACTGCACCGCCACGCGTGCCTCGCCCGGCCAGCGCGCCCGCGGCGGATTGCGGCCATATCCTATTAGATCGCGCGGGTAGCCGGCGTCCGGGAGCAGGGCATTCGGAGAGAAAGAAGAGGACATGGGGGAGGGGCGATCAAGTCGGTGGCCAGCGCAGCAGGGTCTTGGAAAGCGGCGGCGCATACGTGCGGATCTTAGAGGTTTTCAGGCCGAGGCGGACCAGCGACTCCGCCAGCGTCACCGCCGCGCTCACCCCGTCGACCACCGGCACGCCGGTGGCCGCTCGCACCTCGGCGTCCAGGCCGGCCATGCCGCCGCACCCCAGACACAACACTTCGGCGCGATCCGACTCGACCGCGATACGTGCCTGCGCCACGATGGCCTCGGCGGCGAGCTGCGGCGCACTCCCGAGATCGAGCACCGCCAGACCACTGGCGCGCACCGAGGCGCAACGCTCATACAAGCCCGAGAGCTTCAGGCGATCTTCGATCAGCGGTACGGCCCGATCCAGCGTGGTGATCACCGAATAGCTGCGGCCCAGCAACATCGCGACGCTGGCGGCAGCGTCGGTGATATCGACCACCGGCACGGTCAGCAACTCCTGCAGGCCCTCGCGGCCATGCTCGCCGAAGCCGGCCTGGATCACCGCGTCGTATGAGCCGGCATAAGCGCGCACGCATTCCATCACGGCCAGCGCCGCGAGATAGCTTTCGAAGTTGCCCTCGACCGCCGGCGCGCCGAACGCAGGCGTGAGGCCGACGATCTCGGTACCGGGCGCGGCCACGGCGCGGGCCTGGCGCGCGATCGCCTCGGTCATGGCGACGGTGGTATTGACGTTGACCACGAGCACTCTCATCACGCCATCTCCCGCAACGGCTCGGTCTGATCCACTCGCCGGCAGCGCGCTTCGTGGCCCGGCCCGACCGGCACGATGCCGGGCACCGCCGCCGTGCAGGCGGACTCGGCCAGCGCGCAACGCGGCGCGAAAGCGCAGCCCGGGGGCAGGGCGGCAAGGTCGGGCGGCGAGCCCGGAATCGTCTCCAGCCGCTCACCCTTGCGCATCGCGCCATGGGCACGGCCCTTGAGCAAGGCGATCGTGTAGGGATGACGCGGCGCCCGCAGCAACTGGGCCAGGGTGCCCTGCTCGACGATGCGCCCGCCGTACATCACGGCCACGCGATCCGCGATCTCGGCGGCCGCGCCGATGTCGTGGGTGACGAACACGATGGCCAGGCCCATCTCGCGCTGCAGCTCGCGCAGCAGCAACAGGATCTGGATCTGCACGGTGGCGTCGAGCGCGGTCGTGGGCTCGTCCGCCAGCAGCACTTTGGGATTGCACGACAGCGCCAGGGCGATCATGGCGCGCTGGCGCATGCCGCCGGACATCTCGTGCGGATAGGCCTGCAAGCGGCGCTCGGGGCTCGGTATGCGTACCCGCTCGAACAGCGCCAGGGCGCGCGCACGGGCCTGTGCGGCGCTCGCGCCGGTGTGACGCCGCACCATCTCCTCGATCTGGCGTCCGACCGGATACACCGGGTCGAGAGCGAGCAAGGGCTCCTGGAAAATCATCGATACGACGGGTCCGCGCAAGGCCGCGAGTTCGCGCTGGCCCATCGCCAGCACATCGCGGCCTTCGACCCGGATCTCGCCCTGCATGCGGGTGCGGCGCGGTGGATGCAGCCGCATCAGCGCGCGCAGCGTCACGCTCTTGCCCGAGCCGGACTCGCCGATCAGCGCGACGGCCTCGCCGCGCCCGACTTGCAGATCGACGCCGTTGAGCGCGTGCACCGTGCGCGAACCGGCGGTGAACTGCACGTCCAGGTTGCGGATGTGGACCAGGGATTCATCAGCCGTGCTCATGCCAGGGCCTCCGATGCCGCGTAGCCCGAACCCGGCTGGTGAATGAGGCAGCGCACCGCGTGCCCGTCCGCCTGCGTGACCTCGGGCGCCTGCCGGGCACAGAGGGCGCGCGCCTGGGCGCAGCGCGTGTGAAAACGGCAGCCCGAGGGCGGGTCGATCGGATTGGGCGGATCGCCCGACAGCGGCGCCACCTCGGTGCGCCGGCCCGGATCGAGCGAAGGCATCGAGCGCAGCAGCGCCTGCGTGTAGGGATGGCGCGGCGCATCGAACACCTCGTCCACCGGGCCGAGCTCGACCACTTCGCCGAGATACATCACCATCACCCGATCGGAGATGTAGCGCACCACGTTCAGATCGTGGCTGATGAACATATAGGTCAGCCCGAAGTCGGCCTTCAGGTCGAGCAGCAGATTGAGCACCTGCGCCTCCACCGACTTGTCCAGCGCGGAGACGGCCTCGTCGAGAATCACCAGGCGCGGGCGCAGCGCCAGCGCGCGCGCGATATTCACGCGCTGGCGCTGGCCGCCCGAAAGCTCGTGGGGATAACGGCCGGCGAAGCGCGCCGGATCCAGGCCCACCCGCGAGAGCAGATCGCGCGCGCCGGCCACCGCCTCGCGCCGCGATGTGCCGTGCACCAGCGGACCGAAGGCGACGGAGTCTTCGATGGTCATGCGGGGATTGAGCGAGGAGTAGCTGTCCTGGAACACCATCTGCGTCTGACGCCGGAACTCGCGCAGGCTCAGCGCCCGCGTGCCCACGCCCACGCCGTCGAACACCAGCTCGCCCTGGTCTTGCAGGATGAGCTGCATGACCAGACGCGCGGTAGTCGACTTGCCGCAGCCGGACTCGCCCACCACGCCCAGCGTCTCGCCCTTGCGGATCTCGAAATCCACGCCGTCGACAGCCCGCACAGCGTTGCCGCCCTGGCGCCGCGACAAGGGATCGCGCTTGAGCGGGAAGTGTTTGACAAGTCCTTGCGCACGCAACAAAGGCTGGGCCGGGCCGCCCAGGTCCGCATGAAAACTCAAGGGGACGGCATTCATTCCTTCACCTCCATGGCGTTGCGCAGACCGTCGGACAAGAGGTTGAACGACATCGAGGTCACGAAGATCATCACGCCCGGCAGCGCCGCCACCCAGGGCTGCGTGTAGATCGCGGTGCGCAGGGTGTTGAGCATGAGGCCCCATTCCGGCTCCGGCGGCCGCACGCCCAGCCCGAGGAACGACAGACCCGACGCCAGGATCATGGACACCGAGATGAGGCTCGTGGCGTAGACGAAGATCGGGCCCAGCACGTTCGACAGCACATGGGCGCGCACGATGGTCACGGGGCCGGCGCCGGAGGCGCGCGCCGCGTCCACGTAATCGCTGCGCCGTACCTGCGTGGTCACGCTTTCGGCCACCCGGACGATCTGCGGAATGAACACGATGGTGAGCGATACGATGGCGTTGAAGATGCCCGCGCCGAGCGTGCCTGACAGCGCGATCGCGAGCAGCACCGACGGAAACGCATAGAACACGTCCACCACCCGCATGATGATCGTGTTGGTGAGCCCGCCCGCATAGCCCGCGAGGATGCCGATGGCGCTGCCGATCGCGAACGCCAGGATCACCGGCACGATGCCCATGAAGAGCGACAGGCGCGCGCCCAGCATCAGACGCGACAGCATGTCGCGGCCCAGCTCGTCGGCACCCAGCGGATAGCCCTCGGTGCCGATCGGCCGCAGCCGCCGCAGCATCGACGCCTGGAACGGGTCGGCGGGGGTGATCCAGGGCGCCAGCAGGGCCACGATGATCAACAGCAGGATCACGGCGCCCGCGCCGAGCGCGACCGGATCGCGGCGCAACCGCCGCAGTACGTTGGACCAATACCCGGGCGATCGCACGACGGGCGCCGTGGCGGCGGCGGGAAGCGTAACGGTGGTGGGTGTCATGGCCTCAACTCCGTTCGATGCGCGGGTCGAACAAGCCTTGCAGGATGTCGACCAGCAGGTTGAGCACGACGAAGAACAGCGCAAGCACCAGGATCGTGCCCTGCAGCAGCGGCAGGTCGCGCTGGAAGATGGCAGCATTGAGCAGAAAGCCCGTACCCGGCCACGAGAACACGGTTTCGATCAGAATCGAGCCGCCCAGCAGATAGCCCAATTGCAGCCCCATCACCGCCAGCGCCGTGGGCGCGCAGTTCTTCACGACATGCAGGAATACACCGAGGTCGGACAGGCCGCGCGCGCGCAGGCCCACCACGAACTCCTGCGACAAGGTCTCGGCCACCAGTGCGCGCACCGTGCGCGCGATGATGCCCATCGGGATCACCGACATGGTCACGGCGGGCAGGATCATGTGGCGCAGATGCGCCCAGTCGGCGGTCCAGTCGCCCGACGCGCCCGGCCCCGCGCCCGTGGGCGGCAGCCACATCAGTTGCGTCGAGAACACGATCACCAGCACCATGCCGAGCCAGTAATGCGGCACGCTCACGCCAATCACCGACACCACGGAGGCGATGCGATCCATCAACGAATTGCGGAAGTAGCCGCCCACGAAACCCAGGAACCCGCCCACCAGAAAGCCCAGCAGGGTGGCCACACAGGCGAGGCGAAGGGTGTTGCCCACGGCATTGAAGACCTCGGCCGCCACCGGCCGCCCCGTGGCGATCGACACACCCAGATCGCCTTGCAGCGCGCGCCACACCCAGGCAAAGAACTGCTCTGGCAGGGACCGATCGAAGCCATACAGCGTCATGAGCTGGCGCTGCAGGTCGGCCGACGCATCCGGCGGCAGAATGGACACCAGCGGATCGCCGGGCGCCAGATGAATGAGCAGGAAACAGAGGAGCGCCACCCCGACCATGATGGGCAGGGCATAGACGACGCGCCGGATTACGAAACCGAGCATGGAGCATCACCCAGGTTGTCGCCGGCCGCGGCGCGCGCGGCCGGCGGGTTGACGGCTTACTGCACCGACATCGTGGCGATATCGATGAACCAGCTCTTGGGCTGCACCACGCCCTTTACCTTGGGCGAGATCGCGCGCGGGCCGACGTCATGCGCGATCCACACGAACGGCGCTTCTTCCACCACGCGCGCATGCAGCTTGGCCAGCGCGGCGTCCCGCTCGGCGGGCGTGAACGTGGTGCGCGCGGTGGTGATCAGCGCGTCGATCTCGGCATTGCCGAAGTAGCCCCAGTTGTTGGAGACGGGCGGGAAGGTCTTGGTGCTGACGAAGCGAACCATCGCGAAGAACGGGTCCATCGCGGCGTAGCTGACATTGATCGCATCGCTGCCGTTGGCCGACGGATCCTTGGCGCCCTTGCGCCAGTTGGTGAAGAGCGTGTTCCACTCCACCACGTCGAAGCTCACGTCGAAGAAGCAGTCTTTCAGGTTCTGCTGCACGAACTCGTTCATCGGCAGGGGCTGCATCTGGCCCGATCCCGACGCGGAGGTCTGGATCTTCACCTTGATGGGCTTGGCCTTGGAGTAACCCGCCTCGGTCATGAGCTTGCGCGCCGCGTCGGGGTCGTACTTGATGTCGAAAGAGGGATTGCCCCACCACGGATGTCCCGGGGGCACCGTGCCCTTGGGCTCGGCCATCATGCCGCCCAGCAGCTGCTTGAGCTCGCCGCGGTTCACGCACAGATTGGCAGCATGACGCACGCGTTTGTCGAGCCAGGGCGAACCTTCCTTGAACGAGAGCTGCCACGGCCACACATGCGGCTGCTCGTTGGAGTAGATGACGAAGCCGCGCGACTTGATGGCATCGAACGCATCCGGCGCGGGTGCCTCGATCCAGTCGACCTGCCCGGAGATGAGCGCGGCCGTGCGCGCGTTCGCTTCGGGCAGCGGCAGCAGCACCACGCGATCGATCTTCGGACGGCGCTTCTCATCCCAGTATTTATCGTTCTTGACCAGCTCAAGGCGCTCGCGCGGCGTGAACTTGGACATCTTGAAAGGGCCCGTGCCCGCGGCATCGGCCGCGAACGCGGCCCACGCCTTCTGCGAGCGCTCGGCGGCATCGGTCACACTGGCCGGTACCTCGGCGAGCTTCTTCTGCCAGTGGGCGGGCGATGCCATGTACAGGTTGGTGAGGTTGATCGGCAGGAACGAATCCGGCTCGGAGGTCTTGAGTTCGACGGTCATGTCGTCGATCTTGCGCGCCGAGACCAAAGTCGGCATGCGCGAAGCCGTCACGCCCACCTGGCTCGCATCGAACTGCGGCGCGCTCTTGTCGAGCACCTTGCCCACGTTCCACACGACCGCGTCGGCGTTGAAGGGCGAGCCATCATGGAACGTCACCCCCGGGCGCAGCTTGAACACCCATTTGGTTTTATCCGCGGCGTCCACTTCCCACGAGAGCGCCAGTGCGGGGATGAGCACGCTGGGTGCGTCCTGCTTGGACAGATCCCATTGCGTCAGGCCGTCGTACATCGGAATGCCGGTAAAGCGATTGCCTTCGAAGCCCTGGTCGGGCTGCCCGAGGGTGCGCGGAATGTCGCCGGCGGTCATGCCGATGCGCAACACCGATTCGGCGCTCGCTGCACCGGACAGCGTCAGCGCGGCGCCAGTGGCCGTGAAGGCCAGGGCGGCGGCCAGGGTCTTGATGCGAATACTCCGTGTCTGCATTTTTGGTTCTCCGAAGTCTTGCCTGAGCAAGGCGCGATGGGATGGGGTCCAACACCAGGCACAGATCGCCCGCGAGCGACCGCAAAACTGTGCACAGCGTTAGTACACAATCCACTCCATGCAATATCCGTGCCATTTCGCGGCACATCGCGTGGACTTCAGGGTAAATACGGGGAATTCGCAGGGCTGCGAGGATCGCAGCCCGGGCGCTGCGTGGTGCGCGCCGCGTATCGGAATCGATGCGGAGCAAACCAAAGCAAAGACCTGCCGCACCAGCGCGGTGCGGCAGGCCTCAAGGTGGTGCGCCGGCAGCGGCGCGGCGGCCGCGCGATCGATGAGTGAGGATCAGCCCGCGATGCCGGCACGGGCGAGCATGGCATGCAGCAACACGTTGCAGCCCGCCTCGAGATGCGCGGGCTGCGCGTCCTCGATCTCGTTGTGACTGATGCCGTCTTTGCAGGGCACGAAGATCATGGCGGCGGGTGCCACACGCGCCAGATAGACGGCATCGTGGCCGGCGCCACTCACCACGTCCATGGCCGAGAGACCAAATGCCTGCGCGCCCGCGCGCACCGCCTCGACAAGCGGGGCGGCAAAGGGTTGCGGCGCGAAGTAGACCACCTGCTCGATCTCGGCGGTCACGCCGCCGCGCCGCGCCGCCTCGGCCACGGCGGCGCGCAACGCAGCGTCCATGGCGGTCAGCGTGGCGTCGTCCGCCGCGCGCAGATCCACGGTCAGGCGCACACGGCCCGGAATCACGTTGCGCGAGTTGGGAAACACATCCATCCAGCCGACGGTGCCGCGCGCGTTGGGCGCATGGGCGAGCGCGATGTCATTGACCGCGCGCACCACGTCGGACGCAGCCAGCAGCGCATCCCGGCGCAGCGGCATGGGCGTGGGCCCCGCATGCGCCTCGACGCCGGTGAGCACGACGTCGTACCAGCGCTGACCCAGCGCCGCGGTGACCACGCCGATGATGGTGTCGGCGTTCTCCAGCACCGGGCCCTGTTCGATATGCGCCTCGTAGTACGCGCCGACACCGTCGGGCCGCGCCGGCGGCACCTGCGTGGCGCCGGCATAGCCGATGGCCGCCAGCGCATCGCGCACACTGACGCCCTCGCGATCCACCTGGACGAGCGCGTGCTCGAGCGTGAACGCGCCCGCATAGACGCCCGAGCCCATCATGACGGGCACGAAGCGCGAACCCTCTTCGTTGGTCCAGACCACCAGCTCGATCGGCGCCTCGGTCTGTACGCCGGCGTCGTTGAGGGTGCGCAACACCTCCAGGCCCGCGAGCACGCCGTAGTTGCCGTCGAACTTGCCGCCGGTAGGCTGCGTGTCGATGTGGCTGCCGGTCATGATGGCGGGCCGGCTGTCGTCGCGCCCCGCGCGGCGGGCGAAGATGTTGCCGATGGCGTCGACCCGCAGCTCGCAGCCGGCGTCACGAGCCCAGGCACAGAACAGATCCCGGCCCTGCCGGTCGAGCTCGGTGAGCGCGAGGCGGCACACGCCGCCCTTGTCGGTCGCGCCGATGCGGGCCAGGTCCATCAACGATTGCCACAGCCGCGCGCCATCCACGCGCAGGTCGGTCTGGGCTTCGGTCAAGGCAACACTCATGATCACTCCCGGGACAATGAACGAAGACCGGCGCCAGGCGCCGGTATACGCCCATGTTCGCGCGAAAGGGCGCGCCCGCCTATCCAGGGAATCGCGTAGAACGCATGGTGCAAAAGACGGTGCATCCCGCACCACGATCGTGCAGGGTCACACTAGCCGCGCGTGACGGGCGCCACATCCGCCCATTCTTCGTCGGAGTACAGGCGCGAGCGCACCAGAAAGCGCTGGCCCTCCGCGCTGTCGAGCGAGAAGGCCCCGCCCCTGCCGGGCACCGCATCGATCAGAAGCTGCGTGTGCTCCCAGTATTCGAATTGCGCCGCGCTCATGTAGAACGGGCATCCGTCGATCTCCCCAAGCAGCACGTCGGCGCCGCCGACCATGAACTCGCCCTGCGGATAGCACATGGGCGCGCTGCCGTCGCAGCAACCGCCCGACTGGTGGAACATCAGCGGCCCGTGCTTGGCGCGCAGCGTGGCGATCAGCGCCTGCGCGGCGGGAGTCACGCGCACTCTGGGTGTATTCATCCTGTACCTCCCTCGGTCTGTCCGCCCGGGATCGTTGCGCGCGCAATGATCCCGGGCGGTGGCGCGGCCACGACAGGCCGCGTCACCACTTCATCAGAAGAAGCCCAGTTTCTTCGGGCTGTAGCTCACCAGCATGTTCTTGGTCTGCTGGTAGTGGTCGAGCATCATCTTGTGATTCTCGCGTCCGATCCCCGACTGCTTGTAGCCGCCGAACGCCGCATGGGCGGGATAGGCGTGATAGCAATTGGTCCAGACGCGGCCGGCCTTGATCGCCCGGCCCATGCGATAGCAGGTGTTCACGTCACGCGACCAGACGCCCGCGCCCAGCCCATAGAGCGTATCGTTGGCGAGCGAGAGCGCCTCTTCCGTGCTCTTGAACGTCGTCACGGCCACCACCGGTCCGAAGATCTCTTCCTGGAACACACGCATGCGGTTGTTGCCCTTGAACACCGTGGGCTGCACGTAATAGCCTTCGCCCAGCGCACCGTCGAACGTGGCGCGAGCCCCGCCCGCCAAGACCTCCGCGCCCTCCTGGCGGCCGATGTCGAGATACGACAGGATCTTCTCGAGCTGCTCGCTCGATGCCTGGGCGCCGATCATGGTGTCCGCGTCGAGCGGGTTGCCCTGCTTGATCTGCGCCACGCGAGCCAGCGCCCGCTCCATGAAGCGCTCGTACAAAGACTCGTGAATGAGCGCGCGGCTCGGGCACGTGCAGACCTCGCCCTGGTTGAGGGCGAACATCACGAAGCCCTCGATGGCCTTGTCGAAGAAGTCATCATCGTGCGCGCCGACATCCTCGAAGAAGATGTTGGGCGATTTGCCGCCCAGCTCCAGCGTCACCGGAATGATGTTCTGCGAGGCGTACTGCATGATGAGACGGCCGGTCGTGGTTTCACCGGTGAACGCGATCTTGGCGATGCGCTTGTTGGAGGCGAGCGGCTTGCCCGCTTCGAGCCCGAACCCCGTCACGATGTTGAGCACGCCCGGCGGCACCACATCGGCGATCAGCTCGGCGAGCATCAGGATGCCCAGCGGGGTCTGCTCGGCGGGCTTGAGCACGACGCAGTTGCCGGCGGCGAGCGCCGGCGCGAGCTTCCACGCCGCCATCAGGATGGGGAAGTTCCACGGGATGATCTGGCCCACCACGCCCAGCGGCTCCCGGAAGTGATAGGCCACGGTATCGGCGTCGATCTCCGACAGCGATCCCTCCTGGCCGCGGATGGCCGAGGCGAAATAGCGGAAGTGATCGATCGCGAGCGGAATGTCGGCGGCGCGCGCCTCGCGGATGGGCTTGCCGTTGTCCCAGGTTTCGGCCGTGGCGAGCTGCTCGAGATTGGCCTCGATCAGGTCGGCGATGCGCAGCAGCACCCGGGCGCGTTCGGCGGGCGGCGTCGCGCCCCAGGCGGGTGCGGCCTTGTGCGCCGCGTCCAGCGCCATCTCGATATCGCGCTCGCCGGAGCGTGCATGGCGCGACAGCACCGCGCCGGTGACGGGCGTCAGGTTGTCGAAGTAATCGCCAGTGGCCGGCTCCACCCACTTGCCGCCGATGAAGTTGCCGTACTGCGATTTGATGTCCAGCGGCGTGCCGTACGTATCCGGCGCCAGTCGGGTCGCGATGTCCATTGCGTGTCTCCATTATTGTGTGCGGCGCCGCATTGCGCCGCGCCTGATGAGGTTCAAGCAAAGCCCATGCCAGATCGTCCATGCGGCCCGCATTCGGCGGTCATCCGCCCCCCTTCGCGCACGTGGCGGCGCCTTTACAGGGCCGGGCCGTGCATGCGAAAGTAGGCCGTCGCCGCCGCGCCCCTGACCGTTGCAGCGCGCTGTCGCATATCGCGACACGGTCGCACGACACGCAGCGCGACGCGACACCTCTCGCATCACCGATTTCTCGCCGGCGCCGCAGAGCGTCGCAACCCCCAAGCATGGGCCGCGCGCTCGCGCAGGCCCTCGGAGACATGCCATGGCCCGCCATCCGCATTCCGGACTCGCCACTGCCCGACTGCTCTTCGCCGAACAGGGCGCGGTGCCCGGCGGCATCGTGGCCGAACCCATCCTGCGCTCGTGGCGGCGCTGCGCCGAGCTGGGCCACGACATGCGCCGCCCGCGCCCCCAGGAACCCCTGACATCCCCCGAACTGCGTATCGCCCAGGAGCGCAGCGACGCGCTGCGGCGCATGTGCAGGCCGGTGCTCGACATGCTGGCCGGCAGCGCGCCGGGCCGCGACGGGCTGGTCATCCTCACCGACGCACAAGGCCTGGTGCTCGACCGGCGCGGCGACCCCGCGTTCGCGTCACGGGCGGCCCGGGTAGCGTTGATGCCCGGAGCGCGCTGGGATGAGTCCATGGCGGGCACGAACGCCATCGGCACCGCGCTCGCCGAAGGCCGCGCCATTACCGTGCATGGCGGCGAGCATTTCTTCGAAGCCCACCGCATCCTCACCTGCTCCGCGGTCCCGGTCACCGATGCACGCGGACGCCTGCTCGGCGTGCTCGACCTCTCCGGCCCTGCTGGCGACGCCCCCCACGCGCTGGCGCGCGTGCGGCAGGCAGTGGACCTGGCCGAGCACACGCTGTTCGAGCACGATTACGCACACTGCACATTGCTCGGGCTGCACACCGAACGCAGCCAGCTCGGCAGCCCTGCCGAGGCGCTGCTGGCCTTCGAGGGTGACGTGCTGGTGGGTGCCAATCGCCACGCACGCCAGGCGATCGTGCCCGACCCCGCCGCGCTCGGCGTGTTGCGCTACGGCGACCTGTTCGAAGGTACGCCCGAGGCGCCGGAAACATGGCGCCGTGCCTTGTCTGGCGAATGTTGGCAGGCACGGGTGCGCCTGCCCCTGCACGCGGCGGCCTCCGCCCCGATGCCCGATCCCGAATCGCTCGAGGGCGCGGGGCGGGGCAGCACCGTGGCGCGCGTACAGCCCGCGCAATCCGCCCGGGCGCTCGTTCCCTCCCGCGCAGGTCAGGCCGCGCACCGCGGCGTGCCGACGCCATCGCACCCCGCTCGACGCGAGCCCGCAGCCTGCTTCGACGAGCCCAGCCGCGCCGCGCTGGCACGCGCCGTACGCATGCAGAACGCTGGCGTCGCCGTGTTGCTACAGGGTGAAACCGGGACAGGCAAGGAGATGTTTGCACGCGCCATGCACGCCCGCAGCCTGCGCGCGGATCGTCCGTTCGTGGCGGTGAACTGCGCGGCACTGCCCGAGAGCCTCATCGAAGCCGAGCTGTTCGGCTACGAAGACGGCGCGTTCACGGGCGCGAAGCGTCAGGGCAGCAAGGGGCTGCTGCGCCAGGCCGAAGGCGGTGTGCTGTTTCTCGACGAAATCGGCGATATGCCGCTCGGCCTGCAGGCACGGTTGCTGCGCGTGCTGCAGACCCGCGAGGTCGTACCGCTCGGTGGCGCGCACGCGGTGTCGCTCGACGTCGCGCTGGTCTGCGCCACGCATCGCACGCTCTCTGAGCACGATGCGAATCCGGTGCTGCGGCCCGATCTGTACTTCCGCATCGCCGAGTACACGGTCACGCTGGCGCCGCTGCGCGAGCGGTCCGACCGCGTCTCGCTGGTCCGCCAGCTCTGGCGCGCGCTCGCCCCGGAGCTCGGCCTGCCCGACGAGCTCGCCGTGCGCCTGGCCGCGCACGACTGGCCCGGCAACGTGCGGCAGCTGGTATCCGTGCTGCGCACGGTGGCCGTGCTGGCGCAAGAGAGCGGCGTGGCGCGTGCGGACATGCTGCCCGCCACCCTGGCGGCCCGCCCCCCGATTGTGCCCGGCACGCTGGCCGCCCTGCAGGACGATCGCATCGACACGGTGCTGCGGCAGTGCGAAGGCAATGTCAGCCAGGCCGCTCGCCGCCTGGGCCTGCACCGCAGCACGCTGTACCGCCGGCTGCAGGCGCGCCGCGGCACGCACTGAGCACGGACTCAGCCGCGCCATCAAAACAAAAGGGCTGCCTGAGCAGCCCGTGGCGATGCGGCGGCGGCCTTACTGCATCATGATGCGAGCGAGCTCTTCGCCCGGATCGGGCGCGCGCATGAAGGCCTCGCCCACCAGGAAGGCGTCGACCTTGTGGTCGCGCATCAGCTTGACGTCTTCGGGCTTGAGAATGCCGCTTTCCGTGACCACGCGCTTGCCATCGGGAATGCGCGGCAGCAGATCCAGCGTGTTGCGCAGGCTCACGTCGAAGCTGCGCAGATTACGGTTGTTGATGCCCAGCAGCGGCGTATTGAGTGTGAGCGCCACCTCGAGCTCGGCGGCATCGTGCACCTCGACCAGCACGTCCAGGCCAAGGTCGAAAGCCACCTGCTCATACTCGCGCAGCTGCGTGGGCGACAGGGCGGCCACGATCAGCAACACGCAGTCGGCGCCCATCGCCCGAGCCGAAATGATCTGGTAGGGGTCGACGATGAAGTCCTTGCGCAGCACCGGCAGCGAGCAGGCGGCGCGCGCACGGCGCAGATTGTCATGCGAGCCCTGGAAGAACTGCACGTCGGTCAGTACCGACAGGCAGGCGGCGCCATGCGCGGCATAGCTGGAGGCGATGGCGGACGGGTCGAAGTTCTCGCGCAGCACGCCCTTGGAGGGCGATGCTTTCTTGATCTCGGCGATCACGCCCGGCTTGCCCGCGGCGATCTTGTCTTCGATCGCCTGGGCAAAGCCGCGCACGTCCTGCCTGGCCTGCGCCTCGCGCAGCAACTCGGCTTCGCTGCGCAGTTGACGTGCGGTGGCGACTTCCTCGGCCTTGACGGCCAGGATCTTCGCGAGGATATCGTTCATTTTTGGAATTTCCGGGTGTAAGCGCAAAACTCTTCCAGCTTGGCGCGGGCCGCGCCGTTGGACAAGAGCTCGAACGCCAGTTTAAGCGCCGCGGGGATGGACTCGGCCTTGTTGCCGGCGTAGATGGCCAGACCCGCGTTCAGGGCAACGATGTCCCGCGCGGCGCCGTCCACATTGTCCAGCGCTTCGATGACAAGTTCGCGCGACTGATCGCGATTGGACACCTTGATACTCCGATTGGACATCATGGATAGCCCGTAGTCCTCGGGGTGGATTTCGTATTCACGCACGACACCATCCTTGAGTTCGCCCACCAGCGTGGCCGCGCCCAGCGACGCTTCGTCCATGCCGTCCTTGCCGTGCACCACGAGCACATGACGCGAGCCCAGGCGCTGCAGCACACGCACCTGAATGCCCACCAGGTCGGCGTGGAACACGCCCATGAGCTGGTTGGCGGCACCGGCGGGGTTGGTCAATGGACCGAGGATATTGAAAATGGTTCGCACGGCCAGCTCCTTGCGCACGGCCGCGATGTTCTTCATGGCGCCATGATGGGCCGGTGCGAACATGAAGCCGATGCCGGTGGCGGCGATGCACTCGGACACCTCCTGCGGGCCGAGCTGCAGATTGGCGCCCAGCGCCTCGAGCACGTCGGCGCTGCCCGACGACGAGGACGCGCTGCGATTACCGTGCTTGGCGATCGGCACGCCGGCGGCCGCGGCCACGAACATGGCCGTGGTCGAGATGTTGAACGTATGACTGCCATCGCCGCCCGTGCCGCACATGTCGAGCAGGTCTTCGGGGTTGGGCGTGACCACGGGCGTGGCGAACTCGCGCATCACCTGCGCGGCCGCGGTGATCTCGCCGACGGTTTCCTTTTTCACCCGCAGGCCCATCAGCAGCGCGCTGGCGATCTGCGGCGACATCTCGCCGCGCATCAGCATGCGCATGAGATGCAGCATCTCGTCGTGGAAGATTTCGCGGTGTTCGATGCAGCGCACGAGCGCTTCGGTGGGAGAGATCGTCACGTGGGGGCTCCTGGATGGGTCAGAGATTGAGGAAGTTGCGCAGCATCGCGTGGCCGTGCTCGCTCAGCACCGACTCCGGATGGAACTGTACTCCGTACAGCGGCAGGGTCTTGTGGGCCACGCCCATGAGGTCGCCATCGGGCGCCGTGGCGGTCACGCGCAGCTCGTCGGGCAGGGTGGCGGGATCGATGGTGAGCGAGTTGTAGCGGATCACCGTGTAGGGCGTGGGCAGGCCGGTGAAGATGTCGGTGCCGGTATGCGAGATGCGCACGGTCTTGCCATGCATGATCTGCTGCGCGCGGACGATGTCGCCGCCGTAGGCCGCGCCGATCGCCTGGTGGCCCAGGCACACGCCCAGGATGGGCAGCTTGCCGGCGAACTCGCGGATCGCGGGCACCGAGATGCCGGCCTCGGCGGGCGAGCACGGGCCCGGCGACACGCAGATGCGGTCGGGCTTGAGCGCGGCGATCTCTTCGAGGGTGATCTGGTCGTTGCGCGCCACGCGCACGTCTTCGCCCAGCTCGCCGAAGTATTGCACCAGGTTGTAGGTGAAGGAGTCGTAGTTGTCGATCATCAGCAGCATGTCTGTCTCGCTTTGTTCGGTGCGGGCCGCCGGCCCTGGATAGGGTCGGTGCTCAGATGGGCTCGTCCAGGCCGTGCTGGACCTGCTCGGCCGCGCGCAGCACGGCGCGCGCCTTGGCTTCGGTCTCGGCCCATTCGGCTTCGGGGTTGGAGTCGGCCACGATGCCGGCGGCCGCCTGCACGTACAGCGTGCCGTTCTTGATGACGCCGGTGCGGATGGCGATGGCCACGTCCATCTCGCCGCCGTAGCTCAGGTAGCCGGCCGCGCCGCCATAGATGCCGCGGCGCACGGGCTCGAGCTCGTCGATGATTTCCATCGCACGCACCTTGGGTGCCCCGGTCAGCGTGCCGGCGGGAAACGCGGCGCGCAGCACGTCCATGCTGCTCATGCCCGGATTGAGATTGCCCGTCACGTTGGACACCAGGTGCATCACATGCGAGTAGCGCTCGATCGCCATGGTGTCGCTCACGCGCACCGAGCCGGTCTCGGCGACGCGGCCCACATCATTGCGCGCCAGATCGATGAGCATGACGTGCTCGGCGATCTCCTTGGGATCGGCGCGCAGCTCGGCGGCCAACGCCTGGTCTTCTTCGGGCGTCGCGCCGCGCTTGCGCGTGCCGGCCAGCGGGCGGATGGTGATCTGCGACTTGGGCACGTCGTTCTCGACCACCTGCTCTTGGCGTACCAGGATTTCGGGCGAGGCGCCCACGACCTGGAAGTCGCCGAAATTCCAGAAGTACATGTAGGGCGAGGGATTGAGCGAGCGCAGCGCGCGATACAGCGACAGCGGCGCGTCGCGGAAGGGCTTGGCGATGACCTGGCCCACCTGCACCTGCATCAGATCGCCCGCGGCGATGTACTCCTTGGCGCGGTGCACGGCGGCGAGGTAGTCGGCCTTGGCAAAATCGCGCCGCTCTTCGGTCTGCATGCTGGCGTGGCTATAGGGGATCTCGACGGCACGGCGCAGGCGTGCGCGCAGGTCCAGCAGGCGCTGCTGGGCGCGGCTGTAGGCCTCGGGCTGGGCCGGATCGGCGTAGACCATCAGATAGATGCGGCCGGCGAGGTTGTCGACGATCACGAGTTCGTCGACGTGCAGCAGCATGATGTCGGGCGTGCCTTCGTCCATGCCGGCCGGGAACGGCTTGACCGCCGGGCCCAGACGCGTCTCGATGTGCCGCACCGTGTCGTAACCGAAATAGCCGGCCAGGCCGCCGCAAAAGCGCGGCATGCCGGGGCGCAACGCCACCTTGAAGCGCGCCTGATACGACTCGATGAAGGCGAGCGGGTCGCCATCATGGGTCTCGACCACCTTGCCGTCGGTCAGCACCTCGGTGTGCGTGCCGCGGGCCTGGATTACGGTGCGGGCCGGCAGGCCGATGAAGGAGTAGCGGCCGAAGCGCTCGCCCCCCACCACCGATTCCATCAGGCAGCTCATGCGTCCCCCCTGGGGGCCGCTGTGGGCCAGCTTGAGATAGATGGCCAGCGGGGTGTCGAGGTCGGCGTAGGTCTCTGCGACCAGCGGGATCCGGTTGTAGCCTTGGGCGGCGAGCGCCTTGAATTCGATTTCGGTCATGTCGGGTCTGGAGCGGTGAGGGTTGCGACAGACCGGGCACGCATGTGAAAAAGCCCGGTCCTGTTACGGTTCCGGGCTTGGCTTTGCTGGCTTTACAGCTTACGGCGCTGGCGCGGTGTGCGCGTCAGGGCCGGGAAGGGAATCATCGCCACCCGGAAGACAAACGCCACCAACGCCACGAGGCGTTGCGCATTTGGTTCGAGGGGTGAGCGTTCATTGATTCGGGTGTCTGGCGAATGAAAAAGAAACCTGGGCTTCGAGCCTGGCGGCCTGTGGGGATTATCCCGCCGGGTTTGCGACCGTTGCCGTAGCGGCATTGCGCGCAGAGATCCAGTGGGCACCGTCAAGCAGCGTGCCAACTATACCATCGACATCCAGCGAGCGCACGTCCATCCCTTCGTTGTAGCCGTAGGGCACCGCGAGCACCACCGTGCCGGCGCGGCGGGCGGCCAGCGCGTCGTTGATCGAATCGCCGATCGTGATGGACTGGGCCGGGGTGACGCCGAGCGTGGCGCAGGCGTGCAATACCTGGTCGGGCTCGGGCTTCTTGGCCGCGCAGGTATCACCGCACACCACGGTGTCGAAGAAGCCGGCCAGGCCGGTGCGCTGCAAAAGCGGCAGCGTGAACTCGGTAGGCTTGTTGGTGACCACGGCCAGCTTCAGGCCCTGTGCCCGCATGGCCTTCAGGCCTTCGATCACGCCGTCGTACACGCGGGCCTTGTCGCCGTTGACGAGGTGATAGTGACGATGGAACGAGGCGCGGCCTTCGGCGTAGCGCGCGTCTTCGGGGGCCTCGGCCTCGAGGCTGCCGGCGAGCGTGCGGCGCACGAGGTTGTCCACGCCCTTGCCCACGAACGTGGCGATGACATCTTCGCGCAGCGGCACCATGCCGAGCTCCACACGCATGGCGTTGGCCGCGTGGGCGAGATCGGGGATGGAGTCGAGCAGCGTGCCGTCGAGATCGAGCAGGACGGCGAGCAGGGGCGTGGCGGACACAGCGGTTTCCTTGCGGTAGGTCAGGCGGAAAGGGTTTCGGCGCGGGCGATCTCGGCGCGCATCTGGTCGATCACGGCCTTGTAATCGGGCTTGCCGAAGATGGCCGAGCCGGCCACGAAGGTATCGGCGCCGGCCTGGCGGATCTCGGCGATGTTGTCGGTTTTCACGCCGCCATCGACCTCCAGCAGGATGGGCTGGCCGCCGGCGCGGGTCCACGCGTCGATACGGGCGCGAGCCTCGCGCAGCTTGGTCAGCGTGGCCGGAATGAACGACTGGCCGCCGAAGCCGGGGTTGACCGACATGAGCAGCACCAGGTCGAGGCGGTCCATCACGTAGTCCATGTAGCTCAGCGGCGTGGCCGGGTTGAACACCAGGCCGGCCTTGCAGCCGTGATCGCGGATCAGCTGCAGGGTGCGATCCGGGTGGCGGCTGGCCTCGGGGTGGAACGTGATCATGTTGGCGCCGGCCTTGGCGAACATGGGCACGATCTCGTCGACCGGCTCGACCATCAGGTGCACGTCGATCGGCACCTCGACATGGGGACGGATCGCAGCACAGACCATCGGACCGATGGTGAGGTTGGGAACGTAATGGTTGTCCATCACGTCGAAGTGAATCCAGTCGGCGCCCGCGGCGACGACGTTGCGGACCTCTTCGCCCAGGCGGGCGAAGTCGGCGGATAGAATGCTGGGAGCGATGCGGGTGGAGGTGGCCGGCGTGGACATGGTGATCGGGATTTCCGGGGGCATAATGTGCAATTATTGCAGCTTGCCGCCCCGGCCCGGGAGCGCCGTTACTTCTTCGCCTCCGGCCGGCCGCATCCGCACCTCGCGACCCCCTGCATTCCTCCCTCATACGCCACACCGGGAAAGGCCTGTGAAACCTTACGATCTGACCGTATCCGTGACCCCTCGATTCGTGCCGGAGCAGTCCGATCCCAGTCAGCAGCAATACGTGTTTGCCTACACCGTGCGCATCACCAATACCGGCTCCAATCCGGCCCAGGTGATCAGTCGTCACTGGATCATCACCGACGGCAACCAGCAGGTGCAGGAAGTCCGTGGTCTCGGCATCGTCGGCCAGCAGCCGCTGCTGGCCGCCGGCGAGACCTTCGAATACACCAGCGGCTGTCCGCTGCCGACGCCGGTCGGCACCATGCGTGGCACCTATCACTGCGTGGGCGAGAACGGCATTCCGTTCGAGGTGCCGATCGATGAGTTCGTGCTCGCCATGCCCCGCACCCTGCATTGACCCCGCCGGCGCAGCCCGCGCCGGCCGCAACCCGATGTTCCGCCCATGAAGCGCCTCCTTAGTCTGTCTGTGCTGTCGGTCTTGCTGGCGGCGTGTACCACCCCCTCCCAGATCCCGCCCGACGAGCGTCCCGGTACTGTCACACCCGTGCCGGCCGACGGCCCGCTGGTGGTGCCCTCGGTGTCGGCCCTGCCCGATACGCCGGCGCGTGCGCTGGCCGGCCGCTATCAGCGCGCCAACTACAGCGAGTTGCCCGGCTGGGACGGCGATGACCTGTCGCGCCTGTGGCCGCTGGTGCTGCGCAATTGCAAGGGCCTGATGCGGCCCACCAGCGGCAACCTCGCGGCCCCCGCGCGCGCCACCCCGCGGGCCTGGCAGCCCGTCTGCGCGGCAGCCGCCGATCCGGCCCGCGCGCCGGCGCCTGGCGACGCCGCCGCGGTGCGCCGCTTCATCCAGACCTGGTTGCAGCCCTGGCGCGTGCTCGGCACCGATGGTCGCCCCGCCACCAACACGGTCACCGGCTACTACGAGCCGCTCGTGCGCGGCTCGCGCGAGTCCGGCGGCAAGCACCAATGGCCGCTGTATGCCGTGCCCGCCGACCTGCTCACGATCGATCTGGGTTCGGTCTACCCCGATCTGGCCGGCAAGCGCGTGCGCGGCAAGCTGGACGGCCGCCGCGTGGTGCCCTACGACACCCGCGCCGCGATCGAAGCCTCCGACCGCAAGCCGCCGGTACTGGTCTGGGTCGACGATCCCGTCGACAACTTCTTCCTGCAGGTGCAGGGCTCGGGCCGCGTGCAGCTCACCGAAGGCCCCGACGCCGGCAAGACCATCCGCGTCGCCTACGCCGACCACAACGGCCAGCCTTATGTGTCGATCGGCCGCTGGCTGATCGACCGCGGCGAGCTGCGTGCCGACCAGGCGTCGATGCAGAACATCCGTGCATGGGCCCAGCGCAATCCGGGCCGCACGCAGGAGATGCTCAATGCCAACCCGGCCGTGGTGTTCTTCCGCGAAGAAGCCGTGACCGACCCCGAACAGGGCCCCAAGGGCGCCTACGCGATTCCGCTGGCCACCGGCCGCTCGATCGCCGTGGACCCGACCTTCGTGCCGTTGGGCACGCCGGTGTTCCTGTCCACCACCTATCCCGCTTCCGAGCGCCCCCTGCAGCGCCTGGTCTTTGCCCAGGACACCGGTACGGCGATCAAGGGCGCCGCGCGCGCCGACTTCTACTGGGGCTTCGGTGACGAAGCCGGCCAGCAGGCCGGCCGCATGAAGCAGCGCGGCCAGATGTGGCTGCTGTGGCCCAAGCAGGCCGGGGAGCCGAGCGCGCGATGAAGCATCAGATCCTGATCTGCGGGGCCGGCATCGTCGGCCTCTCGACCGCCCTGGCGCTGGCGCGCCGCGGCCAGCGCGTGGCCGTGCTGTCGCCGCGCAACCAGATCGCGCCCGCCACGCCCGACCACTATCACCCGCGGGTCTACGCGATCTCGCCGGCCAGCCAGCGCTTCCTGGCCGAGCTCGGCATCTGGGACGCGATGCCGCAGGCGCGGCTGATGCCGGTCACCGCCATGGAGATCCATGGCGACGGCGATGGCCGGGTGGACCTCAATGCCTGGCAGGCGGCGCAACCGCAGCTCGCCTGGATCGTCGAGGCGGGCGAAATCGAGCGCGTGCTCATCCAGGCCGTGCAGATGTTCGGCATTCCGTGGATCGACGAGCGCTGCACGGGCTGGCGCCCGGGCGAAGTGCAGACCCACGGCGGCCGCACGCTGCAGGCCGAGCTGTTCGTCGGCGCCGATGGCGCGGCGTCGCCGCTGCGCGAGGCGGCCGGCATGAAACACGAGGCCACGTCCTACCATGACATCGGCCTGGTCGTGCATCTGGACGCCGAACGCGCGCACCAGGGCACCGCGATCCAGTGGTTCCGCGACGATGGCGTCCTGGCGCTGCTGCCGCTGCCCGATACGAGCGCCGGCGCGCAGGTATCGATGGTGTGGTCGATGCGCGAAGAGCCTGCCCGCGCGCTGATGGCGCTCGCGCCCGAGGCGCAGGCGGCCGAGCTCGAGCGCCGTCTGGCCGACGCCACCCATGGCCGGCTGGGCGCGCTGCGCGTACGCAGCAAGCTGCATGGATTTCCGCTCACGCTCGAGCGCGCGCAAATGGTCGCCCCCGGCATCGCGCTGGCCGGCGACGCTGCCCACCGCCTGCATCCGCTGGCCGGCCAGGGTCTCAATCTCGGCCTGGGCGACGTCCAGGCCCTGGCCGAGACCGTCGCCGCACGCGAGGCCTACCGCGAGGCGGGCGATCTGCGCGTGCTGCGGCGTTACCAGCGCGCACGGGCCGAGCCCGTGCTCGCCATGCGACTGGCCACGGATGGCCTGCATCGTCTGTTCGCCTCGCGGGCCGCGCCGCTCGTCTGGCTGCGTAACGCCGGCATGCACTGGGTCGAGGCCGTGCCCTTCGTGAAGCGGCAGCTCATCGAGGGCGCCTCGCGCAACTGATCCGCGCAACTAATCCGGTCAGGGCGCGGTCCCAAGGACATGCCCCAGGCGGCCCGGCGCCGCGCCCGACCCCACAGGAGTTCAAATGAGTATCCGCGTATCCCTGATCCTGGCCGCCGCGCTCGCGTGCGGCGCGGCCGGGGCACAGGCCGCCGACAAGGTCTATTCCACCGCCAACCCGCCTGCCCCGGCCGCGGGCGACAAGGTCACCGGCACCACGCAGATGGGCCAGCCCGCCAAGCCCGGCGAGAAGGTCTACAACACCGCGTCGGTCACTCCCCCGGATCCCGTGGCCGACGCCGTCAAGTCGCGCTTCAAGGAGCGCTTCACGAATTTCGACGTCACCGCGGTGCGGCGCACGCCCTATGGCCTGTTCGAAGTGCAGCTGGGCATGGACCTCATCTACACCGACGAGGGCGTGAATTGGGTCATGGAAGGTCCGCTGATCGACGCCGCCAGCCGCCGCGATGTCACCCAGGAGCGCCAGGAGCAGTTGGGGCAGGTCTCGTTCGACCAGCTGCCGCTCGACCTCGCGCTCAAGCAGGTGCGCGGCAAGGGCACGAGCAAGGTCGCGATCTTCGAAGACCCCAATTGCGGCTACTGCAAGCAACTGCGCCACACGCTCGAAGAGGTGGACGACGTCACGGTCTACACCTTCCTGTATCCGATCCTCTCGCCGGATTCGACCACCAAGGTGCGTGATGTCTGGTGCGCCAGCGATCCGGGCAAGACTTGGGACGACTGGATGCTGCGCGGCAAGCGCCCGGCCTCGGTGCAATGCGACGCGCCCATCGAGCAGATGGTGTCGCTCGGCAAGCAGCTGATGGTGCGGGGCACCCCTACCATTTTCTTCGCCGATGGCAGCCGCGCCAGCGGCGCATTGCCGATCGAGCAACTGCAAGAACGCCTCAAGTAAATCCCCGGCCCGCCTCCCAGCGGGCCGATTGCTTTGCGCGGGTTTGCAAGCCCCCTCGACGCTCACCCTCGAATACAACATTTGGAGACTGACAGTGGAAATCGCGATTCTCGATGACTATCACGACGTGGCGCAGCGCTATGCCGATTGGGCGAGCCTCGGTCCCGACGCCCGCGTGACCGTGTTCAACGACGCCTTGCCCGAGGGCGAAGCGCGCGCCCGCGCGCTCGCGCCGTTCGATGTGATCGTGGCCATGCGCGAGCGCACGCCGTTTCCGGCGGCGCTGCTTGCCGCGCTGCCGCGCCTGCGCCTGCTCGTGACGACCGGCATGCGCAACAACGCGATCGACATGGACGAGGCCAGCGCGCGCGGCATCGTGGTGAGCGGCGCGCCCGGCAGTGCCGATGCCAATACGGCGACCGCCGAGCTCACGTGGGCGCACATCCTCGCGCTCTTCAAGCATCTGCCGCAGGAAGACGACGCGATGCGCCGCGGCATGTGGCAGACCGGCATGCCGATCCCGCTATCGGGCAAGCGCCTGGGCCTGGTCGGCCTGGGCAAGCTGGGCCAGGCCGTGGCGCAGGTCGGTCGGGCGTTCGGCATGGAGGTGGTGGCCTGGAGCCCCAATCTCACCGACGAACGCGCCGCCGAGGCTGGCGTGACCCGCGTCGACAAGCACGCGCTCTTCTCGACGGCCGACGTGGTGAGCCTGCACCTCATCCTGAGTGATCGCAGCCGCAATGTGGTCGACGCCGCCGCGCTGGCGGCCATGAAGCCCACCGCCTTCCTCGTGAACACCTCGCGCGCGGGGCTAGTCGACCAGGAAGCGCTGATGGATACCCTGGCCAAGGGCCGCATCGCCGGGGCCGGCCTCGATGTGTACGAGGTCGAGCCGCTGCCGCCCACCGATCCCGTGCGCAACCTCGACAACGTGATCCTGACCCCGCACCTGGGCTACGTGAGCCAGGAGAATTTCCAGGCCTTCTATCGCAACGCGCTGGAAGCGGTGCGCGGGTTCGCGTCGGGCCAGCCGGTGCGGGTGCTCAACGCGAGCTGAGCGGGCGGACACGCCGCGGGATTATCGGGCCGCCCGTTACGCCGCAGGATCGCCGGCCCCGTGATATCCGGTTTGCCGCCCAGCCCTCCTGCATAGAAACGGCACCTTCGGGTGCCGTTTTTCTGTGGCCGCGCCCGCGCCGGCGCAGCCCATTCTGGCGACTTCGCCACTCACGGCTAAAATGCTGTTTTTCCTGCATTTTTTGCGTGGTCATGAAGGACTCCAACAACTTCCACCGGCTCGAGAATCGGCTCCAGTCCGAAGCGGGCAAGGCCATCGTCGATTTCAATATGATCGAAGACGGCGACAAGATCCTGGTCTGCATGAGCGGCGGCAAGGATTCCTACACGATGCTGCAGGTGCTGATGGCGCTGCAGCGCCGCGCCCCCGTGAAATTCGAGCTGGTCGCGATGAACCTCGACCAGAAGCAGCCCGGCTTTCCCGAAGAGGTGCTGCCGCGCTATCTCGCCTCCACCGGCGTGCCGTACCGCATCGTCGAGGCCGACACCTACTCGATCGTCAAGGAGAAGGTCCCCGAGGGCAAGACGACCTGTTCGCTCTGCTCGCGCCTGCGCCGCGGCGTGATCTATCGCACCGCCAAAGAGCTCGGCTGCAACAAGATCGCGCTCGGCCATCACCGCGACGACATCGTCGAGACGTTCTTCTTGAACCTGTTCTTCGGCGGCAAGATGAAGGCGATGCCGCCCAAGCTCGCCACCAACGATGGCGCCCACGTCGTGATCCGCCCGCTCGCCTATTGCAGCGAACGCGATATCGCCAAGTATGCGCAGGCGATGGATTTCCCGATCATCCCGTGCAACCTGTGCGGCTCGCAGGAAAACCTGCAACGCGTGCGCGTGAAGGAAATGCTGCAGACCTGGGAGCGCGATACCCCGGGCCGCGTGGCCAACGTATTCCGCGCCCTGACCGACGTGGTGCCCTCGCATCTGGTGGACACCGACCTGTTCGACTTCAAGGGCCTGGCGACCGGTCTGGCCAAGATCGACGAGGCCTCGCTGTTCGGCGAAAGCTCGTACGAGCAGGACGCGCTGGTGTTCGGGCAGTCGAGCGAAAACCGTATCGAGTTCGTTCGGCCCGAGCGGCTCGATCTGCCGGCCTGACGATCCCGTATGTCCCATGAAAACTGCCCGCACGCCGAAAGGCGATGCGGGCAGTTTTACGTCAGGCGCCAGCAGCGATCTCTGCTTTATCGCGGCGGGCCGGGCAGGCGCCTCGGTCCGGTGATGCCGGCGATCAATATGCCGCGAGCTGCAGCGGTGCGCCATTCAGGCGCGGCGCTGCGGCGCGCGCATCGTGGCCCTGGGCCTGGCCAGCCTGCAGCTTGAAGGCACTGACCGCGCCGCGCAGATCGGCGGCCTGGTCCTGCATCGAGCCCGCGGCGGCGGCGGCCTCTTCCACCAGCGCCGCGTTCTGTTGCGTCACCTCGTCCATCTGGGCCACGGCGCGGTTGACCTGTTCGATGCCATCGGCCTGCTCGGCCGATGCCGCCGCGATCTCGCCCATGATGTCGGTCACGCGTTGCACCGAGCTCAGGATTTCCTGCATCGTCGCGCCGGCGCGGGCGGCGCTATCGGAGCCCTGGCCGATCTTCTGCACGGTGTCTTCGATCAGCGTCTTGATCTCCTTGGCGGCCTGGGCGCTACGCTGCGCCAGCGTGCGCACTTCGGCGGCCACGACCGCGAAACCCTTGCCCTGTTCACCCGCGCGCGCGGCTTCCACCGCGGCGTTCAGCGCCAGGATGTTGGTCTGGAAGGCGATCCCGTCGATCACGGACACGATGTCGGCAATCTTCACCGAGCTCGACGAAATCGCGCTCATGGTGCTGACCACTTCCGACACGGTGGAGCCGCCCCGCGAGGCGGTATCCGAAGCGGCAGCCGCCAACTGGTTGGCCTGACGCGCGCTTTCGGCGTTCTGCTTGACGGTGGACGACAGCTCTTCCATCGAGGCGGCGGTTTCTTCGAGCGACGCGGCCTGCTGCTCCGTGCGCGAGGAGAGGTCGGTGTTGCCGGCCGCGATCTGGCCCGACGCCGACGCGATATTCTCGACGCCCGCACGGATGCGCGTGACCGTGTTGGCCAGATTGCTGTTCATCGCCTCCAGCGCATGCATCAGTTCGCCGATTTCATCCTTCGAGGTCGCGGTGATGCGGCTCGTGAGATCGTTGTTGGCCACGGTGCGCGCCACGCGCACGGCGTCGGCCAGCGGCCGCGTGATGCTGCGCGTGAGCAGGATCGACAGCGCCAGCCCGCTCAGCACGGCGATGGCACCAAGAATGGTCATCCACAGGTTGGCGGCGTTGTACGAGTTCTCGATGCTGGCGGCCTGCGCATCGATGTCGGCGCGCTGCATATCCGAGAGCTGCGTGATCAGATCGATGAAGCGGCGCGATGCCGACAGATACTCTTGCGTGAAGATGCGCTCGGCCAGCTCGACGTTGCCTTCCTGCTTGGCCTTGAAGATGCGGTCGCGCGAGCTCAAGTACTCGGTGCGCGCCTTGCCGATGCCGGCCCACACCTGCTTTTCGGCATCGCCCTGGATCAGCGGCTCGATCTGCTGCTGCAGTTTCGAGGCTTTGGCAGTGGATTCGGCGGCATCCTGCGTAAAGAAGCCGGCGAGGCTGGGATCGCTGCTCTTGGCAATCGCGGTGGTACGCGTGACGCCCGTGTGGATGAACCGGCTCCAATCGTTGACCATGCGATCCTTGGTCAGCGATTGATGCGTGACGTTGTCGACGGCGCGATTGATGTCGGCCAGGCTGTACAGCCCCACGACGCACATGACGATCATCATGGCCAACAGAACGGCAAATCCGGCCGCGAGCCGGGTACCAAGCTTCAGATTCTTCATGACTGCCCCGAATGCTGCCAAGGCGTATAGCACCGCGTCGTCTGACGTTGCCTGCGGCACGGCGAATCCTCACGCGGCCCAGGATCCGCAAAGACCGCGAGCCAGCGCACCACCGGTCCGGCAACCCAGGCACCTGCCTACCCTGGGAGATCCGCCTCCAAAATAGTGCTGTTAGATAGATGTAATGGCCAGCGCGCACACCCGCCTTGGGATATCGCGCGATGGAGCCCGAATGCTAGCAATCGGTCCGGCCGGAGGATCAGGCGAGGAGGGGCGGGTTTTGGGTCAATCTTTTCGGTTTGGCCGACTCGACGGTCGCCGCGAAAAGCAGGGCCAAATCCCCGCGAAACCGTCATATATCGCTGGTTTGCCGCAGGTTGCAGATCATTGCGCGGGCGGCGAACGAAATCAGCGCAGCTCGAGGGTCGCGCCGATGACTCGCATCGTGGGCATGAGCTGGCACCAGGCGTCCTTGGACAACGAAGCAGGCCGCGCCAGCGCCGCGGCCGCGGGGTCATCGAGCAGATCACCCTTGCAGGCGAACACGATGCTGTTGGTCATGTCGTCATCCACCACTTCGAACATCGCCGAACCGAACGCCGCGCGTACACGGTCGAGGTAGGTGTGATGCTCGGCATGATTCACATGAAAGTTGATGACGAGAATGCCGTCATCGCGCAGCGCGCGGTGGCAATCGGCATAGAACTGCGCCGAACAGAGCTGCGGCGGAATGCCGCCGGTGACGAAGCCATCGAGCATGAGCACGTCGATCTCGCCATCGAGCGTGGCGAGGTAATCGGCCGCGTCGGCCTGGATGACACGAAAACGCGCGCTCTCCGGTGGCACCATGAAGGCATCGCGCAAGGCAATCACCGCGGGATCGATCTCCACCACCGTGATGTCGGATGCCGGCAGATAGCGGTGGCAGAACTTCGGCAAGGAGCCGCCACCGAGGCCGACCATCAGCATGCGGGCGGGTTCGGGCTGCCACAGCACGAAGCCCATCATCATCCGCGTGTACTCGATCTCGAGCGCATCGGGATTCAACACGGACATGCTGCTCTGCACTTCCCGGCCCGTGAAATGCAGTGAGCGGCGGTTGCCGGCGTTCTGCACGAAGGGGCGATGCGGCGTGGCGGGCAACGAGGTTTCGGAGGTGGGATCGGTGTCGGGCTGATGTGTCATGGTGGCGGCGCGCTAAAGGAGCGCATCAGCGCATTAGACACGCGCGGGACGCACGCAGCAATCGAGGCGCCCGCGATCCGTTACGGGCAATCAGGCGGCCGCGGTCATCGGCGCGCGCTCCGGCATGCCGCGCAGCGACGCGCCCGCGCGCGGCACGAAGCGCACCTCGGCCTGGCGCGGCCGCAGCGAAAACCAGCCCTGCGGCTGCACCGGCTGCAACAGCTCGATATCCCAATGCGTGATCCAGTAGGCCAGCGAGACCGCAAGATCCAGCATCGCCATGCCGGTGCCCGGACAGGCGCGATCGCCGAGGCCGAACGGAAAATAGGCACCCTGCGGCCGGTCGTGCTCGCCGAGAAAGCGCTCGGGCATGAATTGCGTCGGCTCGGGAAACCAGCGCGCATCGCGCTGTGTGATCCAGCTCGAGACCATCACGATGTCGCCCCGGTGCAGGGTGTGGCCATGCACCTGCAGCGCACGCGAGAGCTGGCGCGGCACGAGCGCATAGGCGGGCGGATACAGCCGCATGGATTCCTGGATCACCGCACGCAGCAGCGGCACGCGCTGCAGATCCTGCAAGCGGGTAATGTCGCGCCAGTCGATCGCGTCGAGCTGCGTGCGCAGCGCATCGCGGACCTCGGGATGTTGCGCGAGCAACAATTGCGTCCAGGCCAGCGTGGCACCGGTGGACTGATGCGCGGCCATCAAGAGCGTGGCGAGATCCTCGCGGTGCACGGTGAGTGGCCGCGTCGAGCGGGCGGCCACGTTTTCGATCTGCGTGCGCAATGTACGCAGGGCCCAGCGCTTGCGCGGACACAGCTTGCTCGGAAACCAATGGCCCAGCGGCAGCCCGGTGCTGGTCTCCAGCAGCGCGACGCGCGACAGGATGCGCACCGCGCGCGCGATCGATTCGGCCGACTCGCCGAGATCCAGGCCGAAGAGCGCATGGCCGGTCAGCGTGATGCTGTAGCAGGCCATCTCCAGGTCGAGATCGCGTCGTGCGCCCGACGGAATGCCGTCCGACCAGCGCTGCGCCAGGCGCAGGATGTCGGCGACCGGCGGCGGCTGGATATGCGGACGGACCTTCTGACGCTGTTCGCGCGCCTGGGCGCCTTCGCGCATCATGAAGCTACGGCCGTTCCATTGGCGCATCATGCAGAGGCTGGGCTCCCAGCGGCGCAGATCGTTGCGGTGCGTGACCATCAGCGCATGCACCGCTTCGGGATGGAACACACACCACACGCGCCGGGGTCCCATGCGCATGCTGCTGATATCGGGCTGGGCCTGATGCACGCTGGCCAGCCACGCCAGCGGATCGCGCTGAATCGCCAGCCACTTATCGAGCCCCGCGCTGGCACCGGACCAATCGCCGTTACGCCAGGCGCTGAGGCGGCGTCGGATCGGACAGGCAATGACGGTATCGTTCATGGGCGCCGAATGAGAAGAGAGAGGGCACGTGCGCGGCCGGACAAGAAACCGGCCGAGCCCGCCGCAGCGGGGCAGGTTGAGCCAGCGATCTTACTAAAGGCGGCCCCGGCCAGCGTTACGGTTGGTTAAGATGCCTGGCATCACGCTGCGCCATTCGTCTTCGCCCTCATCTTGCTCTATCTCCTCGTTTTCATGATCGCGCTGCTCGCGGGCGGCATCAGTGGCGTCATCGGCACGGGCTCCTCATTGATCCTGTTGCCCGTGCTCGTGGCCGCGTATGGCCCCAAAGCCGCGATCCCGATCATGGCGGTCGCCGCGGTCATGGGCAATCTGGCGCGCGCCCTGGTCTGGTGGCGTGAAACCGACTGGCGCGCGGCACTCGCCTTCGCGCTCCCTGGCGTGCCCGCGGCCGCACTCGGCGCCCGAACCATGCTGAGCTTGCCCGCCTGGTCGATCGACGCAGGCCTGGGCCTGTTCTTCCTGGCGATGGTGTGGGTACGGCGGCATCTGGCGCGCGGGCAGCGCCGCCTCTCGCTCGCCCAGCTTGCGGCCTGCGGCGCGGCCATCGGCTTCCTGACCGGTCTGGTGCTCTCCACCGGCCCGCTGAGCGTGCCGGCGTTCACGGCGTATGGCCTGAGCGGCGGCGCTTTTCTCGGCACCGAGGCGCTGAGCTCGCTATTCCTGTACGTAGGCAAGGTGCTCACCTTCGCGAGCCAGGGCGCATTGCCGTGGCCGGTACTGGCCCAGGGCCTGCTCACCGGCGCCGGCATCATGCTCGGCACGGCGCTCGGCAAGCCGCTCGTCCTCAAGCTGTCGAAGACGGGCTACGACAGGATGCTCGACGGCCTTTTGATCGTGTCGGGGATCACGTTCTTCTGGATGGCCACCCGCCATTGAGGATGGCCATCGCGCCGATCACGCACCGGCCTTCTGCGCAGACTGCTGCCAGCTGCGCAACAGCGCCTCGAACTGCGCGTTCTGCGTGGCGTCGCGATGCGACAACGCGCCGTACCACTGGGTCAGACGGCTGCTCAGTTCTTCTGCGCTTGTCGCGCCGGTGGTGATGTCCAGCACCTCGCGCATCTCGCGCTGTGCCCGCGTATCGCCCTGGGCGAACTTGGCCAGCTCGGCTTCGGCCTGCGCGGTGCGCGGGCCGTCATTGAGCGAGCGCGCCAGATCCCGCTCGGCACGGGCCATCGCTTCCAGACCCTGATCGCGTTGCGCGAGCAATCGGTTCACATAGGTATCGATCTCGATCGCGACGGCCTCGCGGTGTTCGGCGGGCACGTAACGCGCGCTCAGCACGTTGAGCTTCTCACGCACCAGACCGATGGCCACCGCGTCGGTGGTGTCGGTGCGGGCGTTCGGCGTCTTCACCGCGTCGTACAGGGCGTCCTGGATGGCTTGCTTGCCACCAGCGGCATCGCGCGCATGACGGAAAAATGACTGGAAATCCACGAGCGTGGTGCCGGTGGACGCATCGCTGTACAGCGGGTGGGCGAGATCCGGGCTGCTTGCCTGTTGCGCCGCCAGCGTGGCCTGGCGCGTGGCGAGAATGCCCGACGCTTCGATCGGAACGGCGCCATGCGCACCAGGATTGGCCGCGGCATAAGCCTTGGCGCGCGCCAGGCCTTCTTCCGACAGCGTCACCTGCGTAGCGGCCTTTAGCGACTCGATAGATTTTTGCTCGCGCGCCTCGCGCTCCTGCGTGACGCGCGCTTCGTACGCCGCGATCTCCGCGGGGGTGTAGAGGTCGCGTGCGTAGGGCGAGGCGGTCGTGTTCGTCAGTGCGGTCATTCTTTTTATCTCCTGATGAGCCTGGAGCGCGAGCCCTGGGCGGACATCAGTGATAACGACCGGACTGCCCGCAACTTTAGGGCCTCAAAAGCGGCCCGACTCCATGGCGCGCGCCACCCGCGACAACGCGAGGCTCGCAGCGAAGTACAGCGCCGCCACCGCGAGATAGACCTCGACGTGATAGGGACGCCACGCCGTGCCCGCGACGACGGCCTTGGCTGCACCCAGCACGTCAAATACGCCAATGATGCTGACCAGCGATGTGTCTTTCAGTGCCCCCACGAACACCCCGAGCGCCGCGGGCGCGGCAATGCGGCGCACCTGCGGCCAGATCACCGTCCAGTAGGCCACGGTGCTCGTCATGCCCAGCGCGCGCGCCGCGGCCAGCTGGCCCGCGGGAATCGCCTGCAGGGCGCCGCGCAACACTTCGGCGAGCAGGCAGGCGGTGTGCAGCGTGAGCGCCGCCAGCGCCATGCCGAACTTCGAGATCTCATTGCCCAGCAGCATGGGCAGCACGAAGGATGCGAACAACAACTGCGTGACAAGCGGCACGCCACGCACGGCCTCGATCAGCGCGGCGGCGGCAAGCGAGGCGCCCGGGCCGCCATTGCGCCGCGCCAGCGCCAGCACGGCCGCGATCGGCACCGCCGCGAGCAAGGCGGATAGGGCAAGCACGAGCGTGACGACGAGTCCGCCCCAGCGCAGCGGCCCGATGGTCATGCCGCCCCAGGGCCAGCCCGACAGCGCGGCCCCGGCCACCAGCACCCCGATGCCGGCGGCCGCCAGGCGCGCACGAGCACGCATACCCAGCGCGCCAAGCGCCACCGCGACGGCCAGCAGCAGCGCCACGCATGCCACCAGCGCCTGGGGCCGATGTTCGGGCCGCATCGCGCCGAAGACCAGCAAGGGCAGGTTCTCGCCCACGGCGGCCCAGCAGGCGCCGGCACTCGCTTCGCAGGCCGCCGGTCCGCCACGCCACACCGCGCTCACGATCGACCAGTCGATCAAGCGCCAACCCAACCACAGCGCCCCAACGCCCGCGAATAGCGCCGTCACGCGCCGCACGCCACGCAGGGCGGGGCGCTCGGGCCACAGACGCAGCGACGGGCGATCGCCCAGGCGTGCGCCATGCGTGTCGTCCGATCCGTAGCGCGCATTGCGCGTGTTCCAGGCGGACAAGGCGCCGCCCAGCGCCAGCGCCAGCGCGAGATACAGGCCCACGGCCAGCGAAATCCCCTCGAGTGCGCGGCCCGTCTGGGTGATGGCGGTGTTGATCACGGCCATCAGCTCCTGATAGCCGATGGCGATCGCGAGCGTGCTGTTCTTGATGAGAGCCAGGCATTGATTGGCGTAGGCGGGCAGGGCGACGCGCAGCGCCGTGGGTGCGATCACGTTGCGCAAAACGCCCCACGGGCTCAGCGCGAGCGCCTGGCCCGCCTCGACCAGGCCCGCGGGCACCGCGCGCACGGAGGCGCGCACGATGTCCGCGATGTAGGCCGCATGAAAGACGGCGAGGCCGAGGGTCAATGCCGCGAATTCGATGCTGGGCTGCCAGCCGCCGCGCAGCCCCAGCCCGACCCGCACCGGCAGGTCGAGCGTCAGGGGAGGCAGCGCCACCCACACGGCCGCGCCGAACAGCAGCGGCGACCAGGCCCAGTCGATCCGGCGGCCGCTGGCGCGCAACCAACGCCTGAGCACCAGGACCGCCACCATCGTGGCCAGCGCACTCAGCGCATACGGCCACAGCCCCTGCACCGCCGCAAGCGCCAGACCGCGGTTGGACAGCATCACGTGCGGAAGCGGCTCCCAGGCCGCGCGCGTATCCGGCAGGCGCAACAAGAGGCCATACCAGACGAAAAGCTGCAGCAGCACCGGCGTATTGCGCAAGGGTGCGATCACCGCCGCCGCGAGGCCCGCGCACATGCGCCCGCGCGACAAGCGCATCAAGCCGAGCGCGACGCCAGCCAATGTCGCCAAGGGCAGCGCGACCAGGGCCACCGTCAGCGTGTTGACCAGCCCCGCCGCGAGCGACATCCAGTGGGGATCTTCAGGAGCGACATCGAGCAGGCTTTCCGAGATGCGAAAGCCCGCGGCCTGGAACAAAAAGCCGAAGCCTCCTTGCACGCCGCGCGCCGCCTGCACCGCCTCGATCTGGGCCACGAGCAGAAAGGCGACGGCGCCGAGCGCGGCGGCCCAGAACAAAAGGTCGAGCCCGCGGCGCGCCGCGGGCAGGGGAATCGTGGCCTGGCTCATGCCACCGTCCGAAGTGCCGCCGAGCGCCGGTTTACTGGAACGGCGGCGCGTACAGCAGGCCGCCCTGGTTCCACTGGGCGTTCAGACCGCGTTCGAGCTTGAGCGGCGTGGCCGCGCCCAGATTGCGCTCCCAGATTTCGCCATAGTTGCCCACGGCCTTGATCGCGTGACGGGCCCACTGCTCGTCCAGGCCGAAACTCTTGCCGATGCCCGGCTCCGCGCCCAGCAGGCGGCGCGCCTGCGCATCGTTGGTCTGCGCCTGCGTATCCGCGTTCGCGGCCGTGATGCCCAGTTCCTCGGCAGCGACCAGCGCGTTGACGGTCCAGCGCACGATGGCCGTCCAGTTCGGGTCGTCCTGGCGCACGAACGGACCGAGCGGCGACTTGTTGATGCGCTCGGGCAGGATCACGAAATCATCGGGCTTGCCCGCGCGCGCCGCGCGGCTGGCAGCGAGCGTGGAGGCGTCCGACAGATAAACGTCGCAGCGGCCCGCATAGAACGCCTGCTCCAGCTCGACCAGGTTTTCGATCACGACGGGACGGTACTCCAGCTTGTGCTTCTTGAGGTAGTCGACCAGGTTCTGTTCATTGACCGTACCAGGTTGCACGCAGACCTGCGCGCCGTTGAGTTCGGTGGCGCTCTTGACGCCCAGCTTGCGCGGCACCATGAAGCCTTGGCCGTCGTAGAACACGATGCCGGCCGACACGATGCCCAGCCCGGCGTCGCGGCCCGAGGTGATGGTGGTGTTGCGGTTGAGCACGTCGATCTCGCCGCCTTGCAGCGCCGGAAAGCGTTGCTGCGAGCTGAGCGGCACGAAGCGCGTCTTGGCGGCATCGCCCAGCACCGCGGCCGCCAGCGCGCGGCACAGGTCGGCGTCCAGGCCCGTCCAGCGCCCTTGCGCATCGGCGATCGACAGGCCGGCCGAGCCCTGGCTCACGCCGCAGACGAGCTCGCCGCGCTTCTTGATGGCGTCCACGGTCGGCCCCGCGTGGGCCGTGCCCGCCAGCAGAACGGTGGCAAGGCCGGCGGCCTTGATGAGATGCTTGAAACGGAGTTGACGCGATCGCATGGCCTTGCCGTATCCAGAGGGAGGAAAAGGCGTGCATTCTAGGCACGGACCCGCGGCTCGCTTGCGAAGGATTTCGCATGTCGTTATGCGTCTATCGATATGCGATCTTCGGCGTGGCGACTGCGAACACGCGTCCCTACAATCGCCGCAATCACGCTGCACGCATGCGCGCAGCCCCGGCGGCGCGCTGTCGCGCACGCCGTTCACTCCGAGGACCCGCATGGCCTGGCAGGACGTTTTCCGGCAGTCGTTTCCCATCACCCGCGAGCTTGCCTACGCCAACGTCGCCTACACCAGCCCGCTCGCGCCTCACGTGGCGCAGGCCGTGGCGGCATTCTTCGATGACATCACGCATGCCCGCAGCGACAAGCCGCAATGGCTGCGCGACGCCGATGCGCTGCGCGGCCGGCTGGCCCGGCTGATCGGCGGCGACGCACGCCGGATCGCGTTTACCAAAAACACCACCGAAGGCCTCAATACCGTGGCCCAGGGCCTCGATTGGACGCCGGGCGACAACCTCGTCATCGACGATGAGGAGCATCCGTCCAACGCCTTGCCCTGGCTGAGCCTGCGCCGCCGCGGCGTGGAGATCCGCCATGTGCGGGCCAGCGAGCACTATTTCGACGCCGATGATCTCTGGGCCCAGGTCGACGACCGAACCCGGCTGATCGCGCTGTCATGGGTGCAGTATGCGAGCGGGCTGCGCAGCGACATCGCCGAGCTCGGGCGCCGCTGCCGCAAACGCGGCATCTGGCTGGTGGTCGATGGCATCCAGGGAGCCGGCCTGCTGCAGGTCAAGGTCGATGCGTGGCAGGTGGACGCCTTTGCCTGCGGCGCGCACAAGGGCTTCCTGGGTCCGTTGGGCGTGGGCTTCGTGCATCTCTCGCCGCGCCTGCTGGAGGCGCTCGACCCGCCTTATCTCGGCCCCTCCGCGGTCACGCGGGTCGACCGTTCCGGCGCCACGCCCCGCATCGACGTGACCGACCGCGCCGACGCCCGCCGGCTCGAAACCGGCAATCTGAATTACCCCGGCATCGCCGGCTGGGCCGCGGCGCTCGACCTGATCGAAGCCGCGCAACCCGAGCGCATTGAACCCTGGGTGCTGGAACTCGCGCGCGCCCTGTCCGAGGGCCTGCGCGGCCTCGGACAGGACGTCGTTTCCGATCCGCGCGGCCGCAGCACCACCAACACCGTGCGCCTGTCCGCCCCGGACGCCGCGCTGGCCTCGCTGCGCCAGGCCGGCGTCGTGGGCAGCGTGGTCGAAGGCGGGCTGCTGCGCCTGTCGCTCGCGGCCTACAACAACCACGACGACGTCGAACGCATCCTGAGCGCGGTCCATGCGCTCAAGCGCTGAGCCCCATCCCCGCAAGTCCCGCATTGTTCCGAGGAGAACGACATGAGTGCAGACAATCAACCCAACTGGCGGCTGGAGACCATCGCCGTGCACGGCGGCTATCGCCCCGATCCCACCACGCGCGCGGTCGCCGTGCCGATCTACCAGACCGTGGCCTTCGCCTTCGATGACACGCAGCACGGTGCGGATCTGTTCGATCTGAAGGTGGCGGGCAACATCTACAGCCGCATCATGAACCCGACGACCGACGTGCTCGAGCAGCGCGTGGCCGCGCTCGAAGGCGGCATCGGGGCGCTGGCGCTCGCATCCGGCCAGGCTGCGGTCACGTATGCCCTGCAGACCATCGCCGAAGCGGGCGACAACATCGTGTCGTCGAGCACGCTCTACGGCGGCACGTACAACTTGTTTGCCCACACGCTGCCGCAGTTCGGCATCGAAACGCGCTTTGCCGATCCGCGCGATCTGTCGACCTTCGAGCGCCAGATCGACGCCCGCACCAAAGCCATCTTCGCCGAGTCGGTCGGCAACCCGCTGGGCAACGTGACCGATATCGCCGCGCTGGCCGAGCTGGCCCATCGCCATGGCCTGCCGCTCATCGTCGACAACACCGTGCCCTCGCCGTATCTGCTGCGTCCGATCGAGCACGGCGCCGACATCGTGGTGCAATCGCTCACCAAGTATCTGGGCGGCCACGGCACGAGCCTGGGCGGCGCCATCATCGATTCCGGCAAGTTCCCGTGGGCCGAACACAAGGCGCGCTTCCCGCGCCTGAACACGCCCGACGTCAGCTACCACGGCGTGGTCTATACCGAAGCCTTCGGCCCGGCCGCGTACATCGGCCGCGCGCGCGTCGTGCCCCTGCGCAACACCGGCGCGGCCATCTCGCCCTTCAACGCCTTCCAGATCCTGCAAGGCATCGAAACGCTGGCGCTGCGTGTGGACCGCATCGTCGAGAACGCGGTCAAGGTGGCGGGATTCCTGCGCGAGCATTCCAAGGTCGAGTGGGTCAACTACGCCGGCCTGGCCGACCACCCCGATCACGCGCTCGTGAAGAAGTACCTGGGCGGCAAGGCGCCGGGCCTGTTCACCTTCGGGCTGAAGGGCGGCCGTGAGGCCGGCGCGCGCTTCCAGGATGCCCTGCAGCTCTTCACGCGCCTGGTCAACATCGGTGATGCCAAGTCGCTCGCCACGCATCCGGCTTCGACCACGCACCGCCAGCTCAATCCCGACGAGCTCAAGAAAGCGGGCGTGAGCGAGGAGACCGTGCGCCTGTCGATCGGCATCGAACACATCGACGATCTGCTCGCCGATCTGCAACAGGCCCTGGAGAAAGTATGACCGTAATGCAACGCCGACATCTGCTCAAACTGGCCGCGGGCCTGCCCATGCTTGCCGCGGTGCCCGGCGCGGCCGCCGCGGCACCAGCCGCCGCGGCACCCGCCCCCAACCCCTCCGCCGCCGCAAAGGGCGCACGCAACTATGTGCTGGCGCATGGTTCCTGGCACGGCGGCTGGTGCTGGCGCCCGGTGGCGCAACGCCTGCAGGCGGCCGGCCATCGGGTGTTCGCGCCCAGCTACACCGGCATGGGCGACCGCGCTCACCTGCTGTCGCGCAACATCACCATCGATACCTTCATCGAGGATCTCGTGCAGGTGATCGAGTCCGAAGAGCTCGACAATGTGATCCTGGTGGGTCACAGCTTTGGCGGCATCCCGATCAGCGGGGTGGCCGATCGCATTCCCGAGCGCATCGCGCACCTCGTCTACTTCGACGCCATCGTGCTGCAGAGCGGCCAGGATGCGTTCTCGGTCTATCCCAAGGCCGAAGCCGACGCGCGTGTCGCGGCGGCCTCCAAGGCCACCGACGGCCTCGCCGTGCCGATCCCCAGCCCCTTGCCGGGCGCGTGGGGGCTGAAAGACGGTACGCCCGAACAGGCCTGGGTGACGCGACGCCTGACGCCGCATCCGCTCGCCAGCTACACCACGCCGCTCACGCTCAAACATCCGGTGGGCAACAACCGCCCGCGCACCTACATCCATTGCACCCAACCTGAGCTGGCGGTGCTGGAGGCGTCGCGGCAATGGGTGAAGTCGCAGCAAGGCTGGAACTGGGTCGACCTGGCCGCACCGCACGAAGCGCACATCACGCATCCGGAGCCGTTCACACGGCTTCTGCTGGACCTCGCGTGAGCGCTCCCGCCTGACGCCGCAATCGGGGACATAGCTCCCCGACTGCGCCTACCGCCGGTGACGTCGGCGGGCAGGGCCCGGCGGGGTCAGCATCGGCCGGAAAGCCGCGCCATTCCTGACTATTTCCTGAATTTCTTCACCGACCGGCCGGCCGATTTCGGGGTCATAATCAGCCTGTGTGCATTCTCTGGAACAGGCCATGGCTGAGACTACCCCGGCGCAACAAGACGTTCGCCCGCTCGAGATCGGCGACATCACCGTCATCGACAACACCAAGCTCAAGAAGGCCGTCACGGCGGCCGCGCTCGGCAATGCGATGGAATGGTTCGATTTCGGCGTGTATGGCTTCGTCGCCTTCGCGCTGGGCAAGGTGTTCTTCCCGGACGCCTCGCCGGCCGTGCAGACTATCGCGGCCCTCGGTACGTTTTCCGTACCCTTCCTGGTTCGCCCGCTGGGCGGCGTGTTCTTCGGCGTGATGGGCGACCGATTCGGGCGCCAGAAGGTGCTCTCGCTCACCATCATCATCATGGCCATCAGCACCTTCTGCATCGGCCTCATCCCCTCGTACGCCGCCATCGGCATCTGGGCGCCCATCCTGTTGCTGCTGTGCAAGCTGGCGCAGGGCTTCTCGGTGGGTGGCGAATACACGGGTGCGGCGGTCTTCGTGGCCGAGTACGCCCCTGACCGCCAGCGCGGCTTCCTGGGCAGCTGGCTGGATTTCGGCTCGATCGCGGGCTTCGTGATCGGCGCGGGCATGGTGGTGTTGCTGCAGACCATGCTGGGCGAGCAGACCTTCCTCGATTGGGGCTGGCGCGTGCCGTTCTTCGTGGCGGGCCCGCTGGGTCTGCTGGGCCTGTACCTGCGGCACGCCGCCGAAGAAACGCCGGCCTTCACGCAGCAGCTCGAGAAGATGGAGCAGGAAGACCGCGACGCCGTGCAGGAGAAGCCCAAGGTATCGTTCCGCGAGATCTTCTCGAAATATCGCCGCGCCTTGCTGGTGAGCGTGGGCATGGTGCTGGTGACCAACATCACCTACTACATGCTGCTCACGTACATGCCCACCTACCTGTCGGGAAGCCTGGGCTACACCGAAGGCCACGGCGTGCTCATCATCGTGGTGGTGATGGTCGGTATGTTGTTCGTGCAACCGGTGGTGGGCTTCATCAGCGACAAGGTCGGCCGCAAGCCGTTCCTGCTGGTGGGGAGCCTGGGTCTCCTGGCCTCGGCCATCCCGGCATTCCACCTGATCGGCAGCAACAACACCGCCCTGATCTTTCTGGGCCTGTTGCTGATCGCCGTCTTCCTCAACTGCCTGATCGGCATCATGGCCGCCACGCTGCCCGCGCTCTTTCCCACGCGCATCCGCTACAGCGCGCTGGCGAGCTCGTTCAACATCGCCATCATCGTGGCCGGCCTCACGCCCACCGTGGCGGCGTGGCTCGTCGAAGAAACCGACAACTTGATGATGCCGGCGTTCTATCTGATGGCGGCCTCGGTGGTGGGCCTGATCACCTCGTTCTTCCTGCCCGAGACCGCCAACCGGCCCATGCGCGGCGCCACGCCCACCGCGTCGAGCCGGCGCGAGGCCAAGGTGCTGTTGCAACAGGCCTACGAGCATATCGAGCAGAGCGTGCAAGACATCGATGCCGAGATCGAGACGCTGGAGCAGGAGATCGAAGCCCTGCGCGAACGCCGGCAGCGCCTCGCCGATCGTCATCCGAATCTCGAATGACGGGCAAGCGGGAGACATTCGCGTGAGCCGCCGCGCCGATCCCTTCGCACCGCCCGCGCGCACCCGGGCGGTGCCGGCCAACACGCTGCTGTGGATACTCGAGCCGCTCGAGTCCGACCGCGGCTATGCGCGGCGCCGCATCTTCGGCAGCGAAGCCGCCTATCTGGACGACCAGCTCTGCCTCACGGTGTCGGACCGCGATCCGCCCTGGAGCGGCTTGCTGGTGTGTACCGAGCACGCGCACCATGCCTCGCTCGCCGCCGAGTTTCCCGCATTGCGGCCGCACCCGGTGCTCGGCAAATGGCTCTACGTGCCGCAGGACGATGAAGACTTCGAAAGCACGGCGGCGCGTCTCGTGGCGGCCGTGCGGGCACGCGACCCGCGCATCGGCGTGGCGCCGGGCGCGGGCCGTGCCCGCAAACGCCGGGGCTGAGGCCGCGCGCAGGCGCAACAAGCCGGCGCACCAGGCCCTCAGCCACCGCCATCGAGCCGGCAATCAGGACACGCGGCTCCACTTGCCGTACTTCGTGACCTGCTTTTCGTCGAAGCCGAAGCCCAGCCCAGGCTCCTGGTGCAGCACGACGCGGCCCTTGCGATGCGTCAGTTGCCGATCGATGAGGCGGCGGAAATTGAGCACCTGGTCATCCCAGAAGAACTCCACATAGCGCGCATTTGGCGTGGCGGCGGCCAGCGGCGCGTGAACGTCGTGGAACCAGTGCGGGCAGACCTGCACACCATACCCCGCCGCCATCGCTGCGATACGCTTCCATTCGGTAATGCCGCCGCAGACCGCCGCATCCGTCTGCAGGATGGCGGCCGCACCCGCGTCCAGCAGTTGCTTGTGATACCAACGGCCGTAGCCGATTTCGGCGGTGGCCACCGGAATCGGCGTGAGCCGCGCCAGCCGCGCATGGCTCTCGATATCGTCGGGGCTGAACGGCTCTTCGATGAAATACGGGTTGTACTGCTCGATGCGGCGCAGGTACTGCATGGCCTGCACGGTGTCCGCCCACCCGTTGTTGCAGTCGAGCATGAGCTCCACATCGGGACCGATCGCTTCGCGGGCCGCGCGCACGCGCGACTCTTCGCCCTGCGGCGACCAGCGGCCCATTTTCATCTTCACCGCGGAAAAGCCCAGTTCGACGAAGCTGGCCATTTCTTCGCCCAGCATCTCGGCCGTCTTACCTTCCACGTAGTAGCCGCCGCTCGCGTAGGCCGCGACGCTCTCCGCCTGGGCCGCGCCCAGGTATTTGTGCAGGGGCAGGCCGGCGCTCTTCGCGTTGAGGTCCCACAGCGCGATATCGATCGCGCTGATCGCGCGCATCACCGTGCCGGCGCGGCCCTGCAACAGGCTCTCCTGGTACATCTCCTGCCACAGCGCCTCGACATCCAACGAGTCGCGGCCCAGCACGACCGGCGCGAGCAGCTGCTCCACCGCCACGCGAAACAGCTCACCCGCGGCGCTGCCGACATAGCAGAAGCCGATGCCTTCGATCCCGTCGGCGCTGCGGACTTTCACGAGGCCATAGTGGCGCTCCGACACGGTGCGGTTGGAAAACGACGTGACCTTGTCCAGCGGCACACGGGCCGCGCAGACGTCGATGGAAGTGATGATGGGCAAGAGGGTCTCCTGGTGATTCGATGCCGCCGGCCCGGCGCGCCGAGGCGCCTGGACGTGGTGGGCGTTGAGAAACAAAGCCCGGCCAGTGTGCGACGCGCAAGAACACAGAAGAAGCGGCGAAACACCGTTTCAGAAAACGTAAAATAGGTGGTCATGGACACCCGCTTTCTGCAGAGCTTTGTCGCCGTGGCCGAGTTCGGCTCGATCGCCGAGGCGGCGCGGCGGCTCGACCTCGCGCCCACCACCGTCACGCAGCAACTGCGCGCGCTGGAGGCCGACATCGGCACGCAACTCCTCGCGCGCGTCGGGCGCACGGTGCAGCCCACCACGGCGGGCCAGCGCATCCTGGATCGCGCCCGCGCCCTGTTGCGCGATGCCAGCGATCTGCGTTCGGCCGCGTCGGCCACGGGCTTGCCCGCCGGACCGTTGCGCCTGGGCGCGACCCCGTCGGCGCTGATGGGCATGCTGCCGCCGATGTTGCGCGCCTGGAAACAGGCCCATCCCGCCATTCCGATATATATCGAGCCCGGCACCTCGGCGCGGCTGCTCGACCGCGTGACGGCGGGCGAGCTGGACGCGGCGATCCTCGTGCATCCGGCCTTCGATCTGGCCAAGGCCTATGCCTGGCATCCGCTGCGCGAGGAGGCGCTGATCCTGCTCGCGCCGGCAGGGCTGCCGGTGCGCGACCCATTGAAGGTCGCCGCCCGAGAGCCCTTCATCCGCTATGACCGCAATGTGGTCGCGGGCAAGATGGCCGACCAGTATCTGCGCAGCCACGGTATCCGGCCCAAGGTGCAGTTCGAGCTCGACGGCATCGAACATATCGCGCGCCTGGTGGCCGAAGGCTTCGGCGTATCGGTGCTGCCAGACTGGCCCGTGATCGGCGGGCCCGATCCCGCGCTGCGGCGCTGGGCATTGCCCGCACCCTGCCCGGTGCGCCAGGTCGGCATGCTGTGGCCGCGCAACGGCGTGCGCGCGGCACTTGCGCAGGAGTTCCTGGATACGTTGCGCGCGGCGGCGGCCGGCGATCCGGCATCAACGCACCGTGACCGGCACGGGCGAACCACCACCCGCTGAATCCGCGCGATCAGCGCGCGTCTTTCGCCAGGGCCGCCTCCAGCCGCTCGGCCGCCTGGGCCGCGCCCTGCGCTTGCAGCGCACCCGGCAGCTGACCCAACTGCGCCGCCGTCAGGCCCGTGTTCAGGCTGATGCGAATGTGCGAACTCAGCTGCGACTCCACTCCCGTCAGCCCCGAGAGCATGCCGACGGTGGCCAGCTCCCGGCTGCGCCAATCCAGGTTGTCACGTGCGAAGATCGCGCCGAACAGGTGTGCCTTCAAATAGTGATCGATCGCGGGCGCGAACTCGAACAGCGGACCCTTGACCGGCGCGCCCACCAGCTTTGTCTGCGTGTCGGTGCCCATCGCGGTGAGGTCAGCATTCGTCGGCAAGGCCGTGGGCGCCACACCCTCCGGGTCGACGATACCGCGCTGCTTGCGCGCCTCGAGCACGGTCATCAGGGTATTGAGCGCGTTGAGGCTGCGCGGGAATCCGGCGTACGCGTAGACCTGGACGAGAATCTCGCGGGTCTGGCTGACGGTGAGCCCGGCATCGAGCCCGTGCGCGAGGGCGCGTTCCAGGCCCGCGATATCACCCGACGCCGCCAGCGCGCCGATGGGCGTAATCGCCAATTGGGCGGCCGACAGGCGTCCTTCGTTATCCGCGGAGGCCACTGTCGCCCCGCCCGCCGGCCCCTTGCCCGCGGCCTTAGGCGCAGCGGACTCCGCCGACGCGGCCGTCATGCCGGCGGCCATCAAGAATGAGGCGAGCATTGAGGCGGATCGGCGCTTATTTGCCGGCATATTGCACCTCGCTGACCGGTTCGAGCCAGTCCACGACCTTGCCTTCGAGCACTTCGTTGATGGCGATATGCGTCATCGCCGTCGTCGGTGCCGCGCCGTGCCAGTGTTTTACACCGGGCGCGATCCATACCGTGTCGCCGGCGCGTATCTCCCGCAAGGGCTGCCCCCATTCCTGGATCAAGCCCACGCCGGCCGTCACGATCAAGGTCTGCCCCAACGGATGGGTGTGCCAGACGGTGCGGGCACCGGGCTCGAACGTGACCGTGCCACCACCGACGCGCGCGGGTTGCGGCGCCTGAAAAAGACTGTCGACACGCACGGCGCCGGTGAAAAAATCGGCCTGTCCTTTGATAGAAGCCTGCGTGCCGGCAGGCGTGACGGACAGCGAGGTGCCGCGCTCCTGGGCGCTGACGCCCGCCGCCGCCAGGGAGAGCGAGAGCGCGGTTGCTGCGATGGATTTCATGGGTTCGATTCCCGTCTTGTGAGCCTGGAATCGAGTGTAGAGAGGCGATCGCCTGTTGATAAGACAGTAAAATCCGTATGCTTTGGTGCAAATTACACACCAATATCGGGATGACGAAGCGATGGAAAATCTCAACGACCTGCGCGGCTTTGTCATGGTGGCGCAGGAGCGCAGCTTCACGCGCGCGGCCGCGCGGCTGGGGATGTCGCGCTCGGCGCTAAGCCATGCAATGCTGGCTCTGGAGGCCCGGCTCGGCGTACGCCTGCTGACTCGTACCACCCGTAGCGTCGCGCCCACTGAAGCGGGTCTGCGGTTGCTGGCCACGGCCGGCCCGCGCCTGAGCGAAATCGACGGCGAGCTGGCTGCCTTACGCGCGCTGCAAGACAAGCCCGCGGGCACCGTGCGCATCAGCGCGCACGACCACGCGATCCAGACCGTGCTCTGGCCCCGGCTGAGCCAATTGCTGCTCGAGCAACCAGGCATCACTGTCGAACTCAGCGTGGATTATGGGCTTACCAATATCGTCGCGCAGAACTTCGACGCCGGCGTGCGCGTGGGTGACATCATCGACAAAGACATGATCGCCGTGCGTATCGGCCCGGATTTCCGCATGGGAGTGTTCGGCGCGCCGGCCTATCTGCGTGCCCACGCGGCGCCGGCACGCCCGCGCGACCTCACGCAGCATCGCTGCGTCAACCTGCGCCTGCCCACCCACGGCGGTTTGTACGCCTGGGAATTCGAGCGCACGGGACGCCAGATACGAGTGCGCGTCGATGGGCAGGCCGTGTTCAACAACACGTTCCTGATGATGCGGGCCGCGATCGACGGGCTCGGCCTGGCCTATGTGCCCGCCGATCTGGCAGAGCCGCACGTTGCCACAGGCCAACTCAGGTCCGTGCTGCAGGAGTGGTGGCCGCAACTCAGCGGCTATCACCTCTACTACCCGAACCGCAGACCCATCGCACCTGCCCTGGCACGCGTGGTGCAAGCCCTGCGCTATCAGGCGCCCGCCCGCTCGCCGCGTGCGCGCCCACGCTAGCCGCCACCCAGATCGGAGCGCGACGCCGGATCCGTCGCTGGCGGCGGGGCCTGAGCGGAGGGCCCACCGGCCGGATCCATCGTGCCCTCGGCTTGCGCATCGCGCAGCGCGGTGAGTTCACGGTTGAGCGTGGCGGTCAGGCTCTTCCAGGTCTTGGCATTCGGACCCTGCGTACGCGCATACCAGCGGCGCGCGATCTCTTCGCCCAGATGGGGTGGTACGCACAGATTCTCGGCACATGCCGCGCCGATTCCACGCGCCTGCCCGAGGGTCACGATAAGGGTATGTCCGTCGTTCATGGCATTCTCCAGAAGTGAGCGGACAGCGCAGACACGACCCTGATTCGCGCGGCGCGCGGCCTCAGGCCGTGTCGGCTCTCGATTAGTTGCATGAGCATGCATCTAATGGCGTAGCTGTCCGTAAGTATGTCGCTCGCCATGCGTTGGCAGGCGCGCTGGCCTGCCGATGCATGTGAAAGGGGATGATTACCAGGGCACGAACATCAGGAGCACGGCGATCGCCAGCACGATTCCCAGCACAATGAGGATCGAACGAGGGTGGCTCATGAATGTCCTCCAAAAGAAAGCCCGCAAGTCGATTGCAGCGAAGGGCGCAATTAACGCTCCCGGCAACAAGTGCGCCGTGGGTATGGCGTGTGCGATCCGGTGCCTGCCGGCGCGGGCCGGCTTTTCAATCGAGGAGCGTTTCATGTTCATGCACAACAAGCGTTTGCAATACACCGCGCGGGTCGCGCAGACCAATCCGGGCCTTGCCAATCTGCTACTGGAGCAGTTCGGCGGGCCGCAGGGAGAATTGGCAGCCGCGTGTCGATATTTCACTCAGGCGGTGGCCGAAGACGATCCGGGACGGCGCGACATGCTGTTCGATATCGCCACCGAAGAGCTCAGCCACCTCGAGATCATCGGATCGCTCGTGGCCATGCTCAACAAGGGCGCCAAGGGGGAATTGGCGGAGGCGGTGGACAGCGAAGCCGAGCTCTATCGCAAGATCCACGGTGCGGGCAACGACTCGCACGTGACGCAGATCCTGTACGGCGGCGGCCCCCCGCTCACCAACTCCGCCGGCGTGCCCTGGACCGCCGCCTACATCGACACGATCGGCGATCCGTCGGCCGATCTGCGCTCGAATATCGCGGCCGAAGCACGCGCCAAGATCGTCTACGAGCGGCTCATCAACGTCACCGACGATCCGGGCGTGAAGGAAGCGCTGGGCTTTCTCATGACGCGCGAAGTGGCGCACCAGAAGTCGTTCGAGAAAGCGCTGTACTCGATGCAGCCGAACTTCCCGCCGGGCAAGCTGCCGGGCGATCCGCGCTTCGCACGGACGTACTTCGACATGTCGCAAGGCCCGGGTGACCAGCGCGGCCCCTGGAACAGCGACGAGAACTTCGACTTCGTCGAAGACCGCGAGCGCCAGCGTGCCGTGGATGGCGGCGACGGCATGGCCACCGTGGCATTGCAGCCCGACGAGCTCGCGGCGATGCAGGCCTATGCGTCACGTACGGCCTCGGATCAATCATCCGATCCGACGACGGGCGTGGATCTGGGTGCGGGCATGCCGGCAAAGCCGGACCTGCCCTGACCTCAATGCACAGCGGCGGCCGGGCCTCCTGCCCGCCGCCTCATTCTTCAGGGGATCACCATGACGGAACGTGAATATGACCGGGCGCGTGAACACGTGCTCGACTGGCTGCGCGACGCGCACGCCATGGAAGAGCAGGCCGAGACCATGCTGAACTCGATGGCCGGACGTCTTCAGAACTACCCCGAGCTGGAGGCGCGTATCCGCCAGCACATCCAGGAAACACGCAACCAGGCCGAGCGCGTGCGCGGCTGCATCGAGCGGCTGGGCGGCGATACATCGATGATGAAAGACATGGCGGCCAAGGCCATGGCGACGATGCAGGGATTCGCCGGCGCGATGGCGTCCGACGAGGTGGTCAAGGGCAGCATGTTCAGCTACGCCTTCGAGAACATGGAAATCGCCGCGTACAAAAACCTGATCGCCGGCGCCCGTTTCGTGGGTGATACCGAGACTGCCCGTGTCTGCGAAGACATCCTGCAGGAAGAGCTCGCCATGTCGGCCTGGATCGACCAGCACGCCGATCAGGTGGTGGCGCAATTCCTGGAGATGTCGCGCCGCGCGCCGGCCGAAGCCAAGCGCTGAACGGGCCGGCTACCGAGCCACGCGGTGGCCGCCGCCCTACCCCTCCCGCGAGTCAGAGCCGCGTCACGCGCAGCACCGCGTCCGCGAAGGCGCGCGGTGCTTCTTGCGGCAGGTTATGCCCCACGCCGCCCTCCACGTCCACATGCAAATATTTGCCCGTGAACTGACCCGCGTACGCGGCCGGCGGCGGATGCGGTGCGCCGTTGGCATCGCCCTCCATCGTGATGGTGGGAACGGAGATCCGGGGCAGCTCGGCGAGGGCCCGCTCCAGCGCGTCGTAACGGGCTTCACCCGACGCCAGCCCGAGCCGCCAACGATAGTTATGAATCACGATCGCGACATGGTCGGGGTTGGCGAAGGCGCGCGCCGAACGCTGGTAGGTCGCATCGTCGAATCGCCAGCGCGGCGACGCCAATTGCCAGATCAGCTTGTTGAACGCATCGACATTGGCCGCATACCCCGCCGCCCCGCGCTCCGTGGCGAAATAAAACTGGTACCACCACTGCAGCTCCGCCTGAGGCGGCAGCGGCTTGCGATTGCCTTCCTGGCTGCCGATCAGGTATCCGCTCACCGACACTAACGCCTCGCAGCGTTGCGGCCAAAGCGCGGCAACGATGCAGGCGGTGCGCGCGCCCCAATCGAATCCGGCAATGACCGCCTTGCGCACCTTGAGCGCATCCATGAGCGCAATGACGTCCACCGCGAGTGCCGACTGTTCCCCGTTGCGCGCTGCGTCGTCGGACACGATGCGCGTCGATCCATAGCCGCGCAGGAAGGGAGCAATCACGCGATACCCGGCGGACGTCAGCCGCGGGATGACATCGATGAAGCTGTAGATGTCATAAGGCCAGCCATGCAACAAGATGGCGACGGGCCCGTCGGCGGGCCCCATGTCGACGTAGCCTACGTCCAGCGCGCCTGCGCGAATCTGCCGGATGCCACGGTAAAGCGGCGCGTCGCCGGCGGTATCGGCCACCGGTCGGGCCAGCGCCTGGCGCACCGGCCCGAGCGCGAGGCCCGCCAGACTGGCGCCAGCGAGGGTTGACGATAGGCCGAGCAAACGGCGGCGTGGGGTATTGACCGGATCCGGCATGATGAGCGCTCCGAAGAACAGGTGCGTCCGGGGAATCCGGACGCCTGGACGTGACTGTGTCGGAAAGCACGGAATGCGGTGTGTACGCGTGTATGCGGCCCGCGGGCTGATACAAAGCCAGACAATCCGCCCGGAATCAGGCGGGCAGGCGGAACCGGGACCTCAGGCGGGCGCCGAGCCGACCTTGCAGTAAATGCAGTCGAGAACGCCCGGGGCGGGGGCATCGGGTAGCCCGGTGGCGACGAGCGCGGACGGGGCGATCGCGCCGTTGCCTTCGGCACCGGCCGGGATAAGGGCGCCCGCGCGGTGTGAGCACTCATGCGAGAGCCACTCGCTGAGCAGGTCGTAGCTCTCCATATTGCTGCGCCAGTTGGGCGCGCACAGGTAATAGCCGAGCGGGCTTTCGAAAGTGCGCCCGAACACGTCGACCAGCATGCCGCTTTCGAGCTCTTTCTCGATCAGGCAGTCTGGAATCAGCGCCACGCCGAACCCGGACGAGGCGGCCTGAATGATCATCGAAAACAGGCTGAAGCCCGGGCCGAACCGCGACCGGTCATACTCCCCGGCGTACGTCGAGAACCAATACTCCCATGACAGCGGAATCTCGATGTGCTGCAACAGCGTGCACCGGCGCAGGTCTTCGACGCTTTGGATACCCTGCTGCGCCAGATACTCCGGTGAGCACACCACGCGGGTCTCGCGTCCGGTCAGGTAGGTGGCGGTGCCATCGGGCCAATCGCCGTAGCCGTACTGGATCGATGCATCGAAATCGTATTCGGTGCTTTTGTAATCCGCCACGCTATAGCGCACGAAGTTCACCGAGATGTCCGGATGCACCTCGCGGAACACCCGCAGCCGCGGAAACAGCCACTGCGCCGCGAACGTCGGCGCCGCCGACACATTGAGCGACTTGGCCGACTGCTGTGTGGTCATGACCTGCGAGGTCGCGCTCTCGAGCGTATGCAGCGCCGGGCGGATCAGGCTGAGGTAGGTCGCGCCCATGCGGGTGAGCTGCAGCCCGGTCGTCGTCCGAAGAAATAGGGTATGACCCAGATAACTCTCCAGGGTCGCGATGTGCCGGCTGATGGCGCTCTGGGTCACGAAGAGCTCTTTGGCGGCTTTCGAGAACGACAAATGGCGCGCGGCGGCGGTAAACGCGTTCAGCTCGGAAATGGTGGGGCAGCGACGTCTCATCGCGGGGTATGAGTAAAGGTCATAGGGGCCTTCTTAATTGTGTCGAACACATAAGGGGAGACCCGGTATCGGACCCCCGGATTGTACCGGTAGAGTTCGCACTGCCATTTTTTTCACGCCTTGGCAACGCATTTACGTGGTTGATTTATGAAGCCGGTTATCGTCAAAAACTGCAGGATCCTCAACACCCGGACGCTCGTCCTCGATGGCCCATCGAACGTGCTGCTCGAAGACGGGATGATTTCCCGCATCAGTTCCGACGAGCTGGCCCATCCCGATGCCGACGTGATCGACGCCGGCGGCAAGACCCTCATGCCCGGCATGATCGACTGCCACGTGCACGTGGTGGCCTCGTCGTTCAACCTGGGCCGCGTGGCCGCCATGCCCAATGCCCTGGCGCTGCTGCGCGCGCTGCCCATCATGCAGGGCATGCTCGACCGCGGCTTCACCTCGGTGCGCGATGCCGGTGGCGCCGATTGGGCGCTGGCCGAAGCCGTGCTCGATGGTCTGATCGACGGCCCGCGCCTCTTCTGCTCGGGCAAGGCCCTGTCGCAGACCGGCGGCCACGGCGATTTCCGTGAACGCAACGACGAACTCGATCCCTGCCCGTGCTCGGTCAAGATCGGCAACATCGGCCGCGTCGTCGACGGTGTCGACAACTGCCGCCTGGCCGTGCGCGAAGAAATCATGAAGGGCGCCACCCAGATCAAGGTGATGGCGTCCGGCGGCGTGGCCTCGCCCAACGATCCGATCCAGAACCTGGGCTTTTCCGAGGCCGAGCTGATCGCCATCGTTGAAGAAGCCACCAACGCGAACACCTACGTCATGGCCCACGCCTACACGCCGCGCGCCATTTCGCGCGCCGTGCGCTGCGGCGTGCGCACGATCGAGCACGGCAACCTGGTCGACCACGAGGCCGCGCAGGTCATGAAGGAACACGGCGCCTACATGGTGCCCACGCTCATCACCTACGAGGGCCTGGCCAACGATGGCGAACGCTACGGCCTGCCGCTGGATTCGGTAAAGAAGATCGCCACGGTGCGCACGCACGGTCTGCGCGCCCTCGAAATCCTCGACGAAGTGGGCGTGAAGATGGGCTACGGCAGCGACCTGCTGGGCGAAACCCACTACATGCAGTCTGACGAGCTCACCCTGCGCGCCGGCGTGCTGGGCAACGCCAAGGTGATCCAGCAGGCCACCCTGATCGGCGCCGAAATCCTGAACCAGGAAGGGCTGCTGGGCGAAGTGGTGGAGGGCGCCCACGCCGACCTGCTGCTGATCGACGGCAATCCGCTCGACGACATCGCGCTGCTCACGCAGCCCGAGTCGATCAAGCTGATCGTCAATCGCGGCCTGCTGCACAAGAACGACTGCTGAAGTCCCCCTCACTTTTCTCGGAACTTACCCATGTTTTCCGTTTCGGAACGCCTGGAGCGGCTGCCTTTCAGCCGCTTTCACTTCAAGCTGCTGATGATCGGCGGTCTGGGCCTCGCCTTCGAGGCCCTGGACGCCGGCATCATCGCCGTCATCATCCCGTCGCTGCGCACGCAGTGGGGCCTCACCACCGGTGAGATCGGCTGGATCGCCAGCAGCACCTACGTGGGCTTCCTGGTCGGCGCCTTGTTCGCGGGCATCCTGGGTGACCGCTATGGCCGCAAACGGGTCATGCTGTATGCGCTGATGTTGTTCTGCGTGGCGACCTTCATCAACGCCTTCGCGCGCAACTATCACGAGTTCTACATTCTGCGCATGATCGCCGGCATCGGTATGGGCGCGGAGGGTGCCATCATCGCGCCCTATCTCGCCGAGTTCGTGGGCAGCAAGTATCGCGGCCGCTTCACCGGCGCGCTGGCCGGCTTCTTCTCATTCGGCTTCGTGATGTCGGCGCTGCTGGGCTACTTCATCGTGCCCATGAGCGAAGACGGCTGGCGCTGGATCATGATCATCGCCTCCGTGCCGGTGGTGTTCCTTCTGTGGTGGCGCAAGTCGCTGTTCGAATCGCCGCGCTGGCTCGAGCACACCGGCCAGACGGCAGAAGCCGACCGCATCTGCACCGCGATCGAAAACGACGTGCAAAAGCATACCGGCCGCCCGCTGCCCACGCCCGTTTCCACGCGTAAGCATGCCGTGGCGCCGCAGCCGCAACAGAGCGCGATGGCGAAGCTGGCCACGCTGTTCTCCAAGACCTACCTGGGCACCACGGTGCTGGTGTGGGTGTTCTGGATCACCGTGCTGTTCTGCTACTACGCCTTCCTGGTGTGGATTCCCAGCCTGCTGGTCGAACGCGGCTTCACGATCACCAAGAGCTTCTCGTACACCATTCTGATCTACCTGGCGCAGATCCCGGGTTACTTCTCGGCGGCCTATTTCAACGACAAGGTCGGCCGCAAGTACACCATCCTGGCGTACATGTTGCTGTCGTGCCTGGCCGCCCTGGGCCTCGCCTTCGCCGCGGGTGAAACGCAGATCATCCTGCTCAGCATGCTGCTGTCCTTCGGCATGAACGGCGTGATCGCGGGTCAGTACACCTACACCGCCGAGATCTATCCCACCTCGATCCGTGCCACCGGCATGGGCGCCGCCTCGGCCTTTGCCCGTATCGGCTCGATCGCCTCGCCCACCATCGTGGGCGTGGCCTACCCGGTGCTGGGCTTCGGTGGTGTGTTCGCCATGATGACGTGCATCCTGCTGATCGGTGGTCTGGGCATCTTGTTCTACGGTAAGAACACGCGGGGCGTCGTCCTCGAGGAAATCAACGCATGAGCCACGCCTTCCAGCCCTGGGCGGCGCATGCCCGTACGCTGGCGCTCGCGCAAACGCGCGATGGCCAGTGGGACGCGATTGCCGCCTTGCTCGAGCAGGCCTTCGGCTACAAGCTGCTCACGGCGCTCGTCTACCTCGAAGACCTGCGCCTGATGCGCCGGCTCTACACGAACGACGAGACCATCAGTCCGCTGGGCGGCTTCAAGGCCACCGGCAACGGCCCCTGGTCGCGCAAGGTGCTCGACCAGGGCGAGTTCAGCGTGGCCAGCACCGAGGATGACGTGCGCACGGTGTTCTCCGAAGCCGAGTTCCTGATCGAACGCGGCCTGCATTCGGCCTTGAACATCCCCGTGCGCCATCAGGGCAAGGTCATCGGATCGCTCAACCTGCTCGCTGGCCGCCATGCCTACGACCAGGCCGACCTGGATCTGGCGACCTTGATCGCCGGTCTGTGCGCCCCGGTCTTCCTGCAGGCCGTGGAAGCGGCCCGCGCCGAGGCGCAGGCCATCGACCGGACGCAGCTCGACAGCGTCTGAGCCGCGCCGCGCCCCGCCGGCAGCAAGACCGCCGGACGTCCTTCGGGATGTCCGGCTTTCCTGCGTCTGGCAGATCCGCATCCTGCTCCCCCCGCTCGCAACCGCCTTTGTTTTTCCCGGCAAACCGCACCCGCTCCTCGGCGTGACCGGCTTGCCCCGTCCTCTCACATGTTTGTTTCCATGAACACCGTATCGCCCCCCACCCGCGCCGAGCGCTTCGCTCACATCACGCCGCTCGCCGAGCAGACTCCTTTGCGCGCCGCCATCACGCTGGCCTGGCGCCGCCCCGAGCCCGTTGCCGTCGCGTGGCTGCTGGAGCGAGCCCGCCTGCAACCGGAACAGGCCGAACGCAGCCAGGCGCTCGCCACCCGCATCGCCACCGCCCTGCGGGCGCGCAAGAGCGCGGGCGGCAAGGCCGGCCTCGTCCAGGGCCTGCTGCAGGAATTCTCGCTGTCGTCGCAGGAGGGTATCGCGCTGATGTGCCTGGCCGAGGCGCTGCTGCGCATTCCGGACACGGCCACGCGCGACCTGCTGATCCGCGACAAGATCAGCCGCGGCAACTGGAAGGAGCACGTGGGCCAGAGCCCGTCGATGTTCGTGAACGCGGCCGCCTGGGGCCTGATGCTGACCGGCAAGCTGGTGGCCACGCATAGCGAGGGCGGCATGGCCAATGCCCTCACGCGCCTGATCGCGCGCGGCGGCGAGCCGCTCATCCGCAAGGGCGTCGACATGGCGATGCGCATGATGGGCGAGCAGTTCGTGACCGGCGAAAACATGGCCGAGGCCCTGTCGCATGCGCAGTCACTCGAAGCCCAGGGCTTTCGCTATTCGTACGACATGCTGGGCGAGGCCGCGCTGACCGCCGCCGACGCGCAACGCTACTACCACGACTACGAACAGGCGATCCACGCCATCGGCCGCGCGGCCGCGGGTCGTGGCGTGTATGAGGGCCCGGGCATTTCGATCAAGCTGTCCGCGCTGCACCCGCGTTACAGCCGCGCCCAGGTGCAGCGCGTGATGACCGAGCTGTATCCGCGCGTGTTCGCGCTGGCGCGCCTCGCGCGGCAATACGACATCGGCCTGAACATTGATGCCGAAGAGACCGACCGCCTCGAACTCTCGCTCGATCTGCTCGAGATGCTCTGCTTCGAGCCCGAGTTGCAAGGCTGGAAAGGCATCGGCTTCGTGATCCAGGCCTACCAGAAGCGCTGCCCTTACGTGATCGATTTCGTCATCGATCTGGCGCGCCGCAGCGGCCAGCGCCTGATGGTGCGGCTGGTGAAGGGGGCCTACTGGGACAGCGAAATCAAGCGCGCCCAGCTCGACGGCATGGACGATTACCCGGTCTACACGCGCAAGCCCTACACGGATCTGTCGTACATCGCCTGCGCGCGCAAGCTGCTGGCCGCGCCGGACGCCGTGTACCCGCAGTTCGCCACGCACAACGCGCTGACCCTGGCCACCGTCTACGAACTGGCCGACCCCGAGACCTACCACGTCGGCCAGTACGAATTCCAATGCCTGCACGGCATGGGCGAACCGCTCTATGAACAGGTGGTGGGCCCCGTGACCGAGGGCAAGCTCGGCCGCCCCTGCCGCATTTACGCGCCGGTGGGTACGCACGAAACCCTGCTCGCCTACCTGGTGCGCCGCTTGCTGGAGAACGGCGCCAACACCTCGTTCGTGAACCAGGTCGCCGACCATGATTATCCGATCGCCGCACTGGTGCAGGATCCCGTGGCGCAGATCGAACAACTGGCCCAGGAAGAACGCACGCTGGGTGAGTCGCACCCCGGCATCCCGATGCCGCGCGAATTGTATGGAACCGATCGCGCCAACTCGCGCGGCCTGGACCTCGCCAATGACCAGACGCTGGCCGAGCTGAGCGCGACGCTGCGCACGGCCTCGCGCGATGCGTACGAGGCCGGTCCCATGTTGGCGCAGGCCATGGCCCGCGACATCGCGGGCGAGCTGCGCACCAGCGCGCCGGTCATCAACCCCGCCGACCATGGCGACGTGGTAGGCGCCGTGCGCGAAGCCTCGGCTGCCGAGGTCGACGCCGCACTGCGCGCGGCGCATGACTACGCGCCGGCCTGGGCCGCCACGCCCGCGCGTGACCGCGCCGCCGCACTGCTGCGCGCCGCCGACGCCATGGAGAACGACATGGTGCCGCTGATGGGCATCCTGGTGCGCGAGGCCGGCAAGACCTACGCCAACGCGATCGCCGAGGTGCGCGAAGCCGTGGATTTCCTGCGCTACTACGCCGCGCAGGCGGGCAGCGAGTTCAATGCCGCCACGCACAAGCCGCTCGGCCCCGTCACCTGCATCAGCCCGTGGAATTTCCCGCTGGCCATCTTCACCGGCCAGGTCGCCGCCGCGCTCGCGGCCGGCAACACCGTGCTCGCCAAGCCGGCCGAACAAACGCCGCTGATCGCCGCGCAGGCCGTGCGCCTGCTCTGGCAGGCCGGCATTCCGCGCGAGGCCGTGCAGCTCCTGCCGGGCCGCGGCGAGACCGTCGGCGCGCAGCTGATCGGCGATGCGCGCGTACAGGGTGCGATGTTCACCGGTTCCACCGAAGTGGCCCGCATCCTGCAAAAAACGCTGGCGCACCGCCTCACGCCCGCGGGCCAGCCCGTGCCCCTGATTGCCGAGACCGGCGGCCAGAATGCCATGATCGTCGATTCGTCCGCGCTCACGGAACAAGTGGTGGTGGATGTGCTCAGCTCCGCCTTCGACAGCGCGGGCCAGCGCTGCTCGGCGCTGCGCGTGCTGTGCGTGCAGGAAGATGCCGCCGACCGCCTGATCACCATGCTCAAGGGCGCCATGGCCGAGCTGCGGCTGGGCAATCCGGAGCAGATCGCCAACGATGTCGGCCCGGTGATCGATACCGAAGCGCAGGCCGGCATCCAGCGCCACATCGATGCACTGCGCGCCAAAGGCCGCACGGTGCATCAGCTGTGCCAGCGCGATGCCACCTCGCGCCAGGGCACGTTCATCGCGCCCACGCTGATCGAGCTGGCCGACATCGCGGAACTCGAACGCGAGGTGTTCGGGCCGGTGCTGCATGTGGTGCGCTACCGCCGCGAGGACCTGGACGCGCTGCTCGCGCGCATCCGGGCCACGGGCTACGGCCTCACGCTGGGGCTGCACACGCGCATCGACGAGACCATCGAGCGCGTGGTCGAGGGCGCCCATGCCGGCAATGTCTACGTGAACCGCAACATCGTGGGCGCGGTGGTCGGCGTACAGCCGTTCGGCGGCGAAGGCCTCTCGGGCACGGGCCCGAAGGCGGGCGGACCGCTGTATCTCTATCGCCTCCTGTCCGAACGCCCCGAGCGCGCGCTCGCGCGGCCGTTTGCCGTGCAGACGCGGGCCGGCGCGCAGGTACCGTCGCTCGATGCCAGCGCCTGCGATGCGCTCACGCAGTGGTGCCAGGCGCAGGGTCTGGCGTTGGCGCAGCCTCAACCGTTCTTCGGCGGCGCCGTGTTCGATCTGGCCGGCCCCACGGGCGAGAGCAACACCTATCGCCTGACGCCGCGCGAGGCCGTGCTCTGCCTCGCCACCAACGAGGCGGACCGCCTCGCCCAACTCGCGGCGGTGCTGGCCGCCGGCAGCCGCGCCGTCTGGCCCGCCACCGATGCGCAGGCCGCCGAGCTCTATGCGCGCCTGCCGCAAGCGGTGCGCGCACGGATCACGCTCGCCCATGATCTGGGCCAGGCTACGTTCGATGCCGCCCTGCAGCATGGCGATGCCCAGGCGCTGCAGAACACACTCGCCGAGCTGGCGCGCCGCCCGGGCGCCATCGTGACGCTCACGGGTCTCGCGGTGGGCGACACGCGCATCCCGCTCGAGCGTTTCGTGCACGAGCGCGCCCTGAGCGTGAATACGGCCGCCGCGGGCGGCAATGCGAGCCTGATGACGATGGAGTGAGACGGACGGGTGACCTGGTCGCGCCGGCGCACGCGGCCGGCCAGGTTGCGCCGCGCCATGACGTCGCGCCGCGTAACCCGCGCCAAGCCTGCGCGGCGCACGTGTTCAGCGATGATGTAACAGGCACAGCGATTGCGGTGCATGCGGCTCCTCAACCCCCTGGAGTGAGCCATGAGCGACGATCTGCAGAACCGCGGTCCACAGGACCGCAGCCGCATCAATGTGCGCGAGCAATGGGAAGTCGATTACTGGACCAAGGAGCTGGGCGTGTCGACTGACGCGCTGCGCGACGCGGTGACCCAGGCCGGGACCTCGGTGGAAAAGGTCAAGGCGTACCTCCAGCGCAACTGAAGGGCCGACGCGCTGGGCGGCGGGCGCAATGCCTGCCGGGCTCTTGCGCGCGCTCAGCCTCGGGCGCGGACCCGCTTCAGGATCGCCACGCCGCTCGATACAACCTCTCCTTCGGCGGTGATCTCGCCCTGCACGAAGACCAGACTCGCCGTCACGCGCGTGACGCGCCCGCGCGCCTCGAGAAATTGTCCGGGCCGCGCCGCGGCCAGGTAATGCGTGTCCAGTTGAACCGTCACGCAAGGCTGGCGCTGCACGGCCTCCCAGGCAATCGCGCTCAGCCCTTGATCCATGAGCGTGGCGATGAGTCCGCCATGAACCAAGCCGGCGCGGTTGGCGTGCTGTGGCCCCGTGAGGAGCCCGTAGGCCCACGCTTCGCCCTCCTGGCGTGACCAGATCGGCCCGACATGCGCCGAGAAGCCCATACCCTCGCGCTCCGACCAGCCTGCCGAGCGCAGCGCATGGCGGGCCTGTTCCGACGTGGCACCGCGTTGCTGCATGTCTTCACTCATGTCTTAACTCCGTGTAGCCAACATCCGCGACAGCCCGTCGGCCTCGCGCTGCAGATCCTTGGCCAGCGCCTGGGCCTTGGCCGCGCCGAGCTGCGTCGATAAGGCAGCCGCCACCAGCGAATGCGACAGGCGGCCCTGCCCATCCAGCACCGGCACGGCGAGCACGGTCACGCCATCGATGTAATTGCCACGGTCGATGCTGTAGCCCTTGCGGCGAGCCTGTTCCACGTCCTTGCGCCACGAGTCGATATCCGGCGCCTGATCCCACCGCAGCGCCTTGAAGCGCCGCTCCACTTCGGCATCGCTCATGCCGCCGTACGCAGCCACCAAGCGGCCGGTCGCGCTGATGAGCGCCGGAAAGCGGCTGCCCACGTCCACGTGCAAACGAAAGGGCGCGTGCGAACGCGACAGCGCCAGCACCACCATGTGGTCCTGTCCGGCGATCTCCACGCCGATCGCCGTCACATTGGCCTCGCGCGAGAGGCGATCGAGTACGGGCTGCGCCAACGCAGGAAACGGGCTGCTTTCGATCACGCTACGCGCCAGTGTCAGCATGCCGACGCCGAGGCTGTAGCGCTTGCTGCCGGCATCGACCTTGACCAGCCCTTCGTCCACCAGCACTCGCAGGATGTGCAGGCAGGTGCTGGTCACCATGCCCAGCTCTTCCGAGATGGCCTTCAGGGTGAGCGCCTCGCCGCCGCGTCCGAGCAGACGCAGGATGGCGATGGCACGCGTCACGGCCGGCACCTCGCGAATGCGCGGGCCGGGCTTCTCCGGGGCTTCGATCACTTCAGTCATGCGCGGCAATCTCCATTCGTCGATGGCACAGGATACGCCGGAATCCCGAGCACGAGCGCGACGGCCCGTTCGTTCCAATTGTCTATGTACAATTCATGGATGCTATTGACAATTATGGACGCCGCGCGCAAAGTGAGCCTCACCAGCACGAGGAGCCATAACGTCATGACCCGATTGACGGAGTACCTCAGTTACGCCGATGCGCAAGCGCATTGCTCTCCCGACAAATTGTGGGAGCTGTTCGACGGCGACAAGGCGCACATGAACATCGCGCACGAATGCATCGATCGCCATGCCGGCGCGGGCCGCCCCGCGATCATCCTGGTGAAGGCCGACGGCACCGACGAGGAGATCGGCTTCGACGAGCTGGCGCGTGATTCCGCCCGCTTCGCCCATGCCCTGGCCGCACGCGGTATCGAGCGCGGCGATCGCGTGGCCGTCATGCTCGAGCCCTCACGCGAGTTCTACGTGGCGCTGTTCGGCGCCATCAAACACGGCGCCATCGCCGTACCACTGTTCACGCTGTTCGGCCCCGACGGCATCCGGCTGCGCATCGAAGACTGCCGGCCCCGGCTGCTCATCACGAATGCCGAGAAGGCCGCGCAGGTGCCGGCCTTGCAGGGGCTCGACGTGATCGTGGCCGATGCCGGTTTTCTGCCCGGGCTTTCGCACCTGCCGGATCACTACACGCCCGCCACCCGCGCCGACGATCTGGCGATCTTTCAGTACACCTCCGGCACCACGCGAGAGTTGCCCGATGCCGTCAAGCACACCCATCGCGCGCTGGTCACGCTGATGCTCGCCACGCTCTACGGCACCGGCGTGCGGCCGGGCGACCGCTTCATGTGCCCGTCGTCGCCGGCCTGGGGCCACGGCCTGTGGCACGGCACGCTGGCCCCCCTGGCGCTCGGCGTCACCATCGGCGCCTACGCCGGCAAGTACCAGGCCGAACGCCTGTTGCGGGCCCTGCAGGAGCATCGTTTCACCAACCTCTCGGCCGCCGCCACGCACTACCGCATGATGCGCAATTCAGGCGCCGCGCCGCAGTATCGCTATCACCTGCAGAAGCTCTCGTTCACGGGCGAGCCCATCGATAGCGAAACCGCGGAGTTCGTCGCGCAGACCTTCGGCCGGCCCGCCTGCAGCATGTACGGCACCACCGAGATCGGCGTATGCCTGGTGAACTACCCCGGTGCGCCCGACTTTCCGGTCAAACCCGGCTCGCTGGGCAAGCCCGTGCCAGGCCTGCGCGTCGAGGTGCAGGACGCCCACGGCGCGCCGTGCGCGCCGGGCGTGACCGGCGAGATCAAGCTGTGGCGCCGGGGCGCCTGGGTGCCCACCAAGGATCTCGGCCGCATCGATGACGACGGCTACTTCTGGCATGGCGGGCGGGCCGACGACGTGATCATCTCGGCGGGCTGGACCATCAGCGCCGTCGAGGTCGAAGACGCCATCCTCAAGCATCCCGACGTGACCGAAGCCGCCGCGATCGGCGTGCCCGACGAACTGCGCGGCCAGGTCGTCAAAGCCTTCGTCGTGACGCGCCGTCCGGGCGATGCGCAGTTCGTGCAAGAGATCCAGGACGCCGTCCGCACCCAATTGAGCCAGCACGAGTATCCGCGCCAGGTGGCCTTCGTGGCCGAACTGCCCAAGACCCCGGCCGGCAAGATCCATCGCAAGAAATTGCGTGAGCAGGAAGTTGTTGCATCCCCCGCCACGGCCGCCGCCGTGCAATGACGAATAACGCTACGGAGACATCATGTTGACCCAGACGCAAACGCCCAGAAATTTTCCCAAGATCACCGAGCGCGGGCTGGAAGACCTGCGCGAACGCATCGGCGTGAAGATCGGCGCCACCGCCGAGCCCTGGTGCTACGAGGCCACGCGCGACAACATCCGCCATTACGCGCACGGCATCGGTGACGACAATCCGCTGTGGTGCGATCCGGAATACGCCGCCGGCACGCGCTTTGGCGGCATCGTGGCGTTGCCGAGCTTCCTGTTCTCGACCAGCCGCATCGTGTCGGGTTACGTGGGCGGGCTGCCGGGCGTGCATGCGATGTGGTCGGGCGCCGACTGGACCTGGCACAAGCCGGTGCGCCGCAATGACACGATCTCCACCGAGGCCTATCTCAAAGACCTGATCGAGCACGAAACCCGTTTCGCGGGCCGCGCCGTGCAACAGATCTACCACGTCGACTTCTACAACCAGGAAGGCGACAAGGTGGCCGAGGCCGACAGCTGGTGCTTTCGCACCGAACGGGATCACGCCCGCGAGCAGGGTAGCAAGTACAAAGAGGTACGTGCACGCGAGCCGCGCCGCTACAGCGAAGAAGAGATCCGCGAAGCCTACAAGCTCTACGCGCAGGAAGAGGTGCGCGGGGCGCGCACGCGTTACTGGGAAGACGTGACCGAAGGCGAAGAACTGCCCGTGCTGTTCAAGGGCCCCATGACCGTGACCGGATTCATCGCCTTCGCGCAAGGCTGGGGCGGCCTGTATATCCGCGCCAACAAGATCGCCTGGCAACTGATCGATGCCCACCCCGGCGTGGGCATCACCAACCGCTTCGGCATTCCCGACGTGCCCGAGCGCGTGCACTGGGAAGAAGACTTCGCGCTCGAGGTCGGTGCGCCCGGCGCCTACGACTACGGCCCCGAACGCAACTCGTGGCTCACGCACCATCTCACCAACTGGATGGGCGACGACGGTTTCCTGCGCAAGTCGCACTGCAAGATCCGCCGCCACAACCCCGAGGGCGATATGCTGTTCTTCAAGGGCCGGGTCAAGCGCAAGTACATCGAAGACGGCAAGCACCTGGTCGAGATCGAACAGGAGGCGCGCAACCAGGATGACGAGCTGTCGGTGCTCGGCACCGGCGTGGTGGAGCTGCCTTCGCGCGGTTGAGCCGCGCCTTGCGGACGCCTCGGTCTCTCCGAGGCCCCGGACACCCCCGGCTCGCGCCGGGGACCATCGCTTGGAGGCGACCATGTCCGAAGCTTCCGTATCGCAGGCCGGCGCGTTGGCCGGTCTGAAGATTGTCGATCTCTCGCGCGTGCTGGCCGGGCCGCTGTGCACGCAGATGCTGGCCGACAACGGCGCCGACGTCATCAAGATCGAGCCGCCGTCCGGCGACGAGACGCGCACGCTCGGCCCGCCCTTCGCGGCCTCTGGCGACGCCGCCTACTTCGGCGCGGTCAACCGGGGCAAGCGCTCGCTCTCGCTCGATCTGGCCCGTCCCGAGGGCCGCGAGGTGTTGCTGCGGCTGCTCGCCGACGCCGACGTGCTGGTCGAGAATTTCATGCCCGGCACCATGGCGCGCTGGGGCCTCGACTACGAACAGACGCTGGCCGAGCGCTTCCCACGTCTCATCTATTGCGCCATCTCCGGCTTCGGCGAGAGCGGCCCGCTGGGCGGCCTGCCGGGTTATGACGCCATCCTGCAGGCGATGTGCGGCCTCATGAGCGTGAATGGCGATCCCGCTTGCGGACCCACCCGCATCGGCATCCCCATCGTGGATCACCTGACCGGCTATACGGCGATGACGGGCATCCTGATGGCGCTGGTCGAACGCCAACGCAGCGGCCGGGGCCAGCGTGTGGAGGCCACGCTGTTCAACACCGCACTCAGCCTGCTGGTGCCGCACGCGGCCAACTGGATGCAGTCGGGCCAGGCGCCGCGCCTGCTGGGCAGCGCGCATCCCAACATCGCCCCGTACGACAAGTTCCAGTGCCGCGATGGTCCGGTGTTTCTCGGCATCCTCAACGATCGCCAGTTTCGCCGCTTCTGCGATTACCTCGGCCTGGCCGAGGTGTTGGCCGACGAGCGCTACGCGCACAACGCCGGCCGCCTCACGCATCGCGACAGCCTGCGTGGCGCCATCGAATCGGCCCTGCAGGACCGCGACCGCCAGGCGCTATGCCAGGACCTGATGGGCCTGGGCGTACCGGCCGGCCCCGTGAACACCGTGCCCGAGGCGTTCGCCCAGGCGCACGCGGCCCCCATGCGCATCGAGGGCGATGGCTATCAGGGCGTGGGCATGCCCAACCAGCTCAGCCGCACGCCGGGCGCGCCGGGCCGCGCGCCACCCCGCTTCGCCGAACACACCGAGGAGATCCTGCAGGAGGCCGGGTACGACCCGGACCGCATCGCGCAACTGCGCGCATGTGGCGCCTTGCCGACCGCCACCTAGACGTGACGGCGTGTCACACAACAAGAAGCTCGATCCATCCACCCGGAGACACATCATGAAAAGACTGTTGAGCACAGCGCTGCTGGCCGTCGTGGCCTGCCTGCGGCCCGCCTGGGCCGATACCTATCCCGCCAAACCCGTACGGGTGATCGTGCCGTATCAGGCCGGGCAGGGCACCGACGTGGCCACGCGCTATCTGGCCGAACATCTCGGCAAGACGCTGGGCCAGACCTTCATCGTCGAAAACCGTCCGGGCGCGGGCGGCAACATCGGCACCGCCGAGGCCGGCCGCGCCCAGGGCGACGGCTACACCATCTTGATGGGCACCAACGGCACCCATGTGTTGAACCAGTATCTCTACAGCTCGCTGCCGTTCGATCCCGAGAAGGACTTCGAGCCGGTGATCCTGGTGAGCTCGTTCCCGATGGTGCTGCTCACGCCGCCCGGCTCGCCCTACAAGTCGCTGCAGGATCTGCTGAAGGCGGCGCGCGCCAAACCCGACACGGTCGACGTGGGGTTGCCGAGCACCACCGCCCGGCTGGTGCTGGAGTTGCTCGAGAAGCAAACGTCCACGCGCATCGCCGGTATCCCGTACAAGGGCTCCAGCACCGCCATGACCGATCTCATCGGCGGCCGCCTCGGCGTGTCGGTCGATACCGTGAGCGCGTCGCGCGCCTTTATCGACAGCGGCAAGCTCATCCCGCTGGGCGTCACCTCGCTCAAGCCTTCGGCCCTGCTGCCCGGCGTGCCGTCGGTGGCCGGCGAGGGCGTCGATGGCTTCCAGGTGATCGCCTGGAACGGCGTCTATGTGCCGCGCGGCACGCCGCCCGCCGTGATCAAGACGCTCAACGAAGCGCTCGCCAAGATCATCAAGCAGCCCGAGGTGCGCAAGCGCCTGCTTGAACTCGGCCACGAGCCCGCCGGTGGCAGCGCCGACGAGCTACGCCAGTTCGCACAAAGCGAGCGCAAGAAATGGGCGCCGCTCATCAAGGAGGCGGGGCTGAAGGCGGATTGAGCGACGAGGCCCGCCCGGACGACATCCCGGGCGGGCCTCGGTAAACCGCCGCGGCAGGACCGGGCGATAACGGTCGTGTCTGGCGTGCTGCGCTCAGACGTAGCAAGGCCCCTCGATGAGCGGATGCTTGGCGATGAAGTCTTCATCGATGCGCAGCCCGATGCCCACGCCGTCGAGCGGCCGCACGCAACCATCGGCGTCGAGCTCGTACGGCAGGCGGTCGGCGAGTTCGTCCCGGAATGGGTTCAGCACCGTGACGTCGGCCTCGAAGTAGCCGGGGTTGTCGATGCCGCACAGGTAATGGATGCTGGTGGCCATGTTGATGGCCGTGGCCGAGGTGTGCGGATTGATGCTGAGCTTAAGCGCCGCCGCCATGGCGGCGATGCGCATGGCCTCGGTCACGCCGCCCGTCTTGGACAGATCCGGCTGGATCGCCGTGACATGGCCGGCTTGCATCAACGGCCCGAACTCATAGCGCGTGTAGTGGTTCTCGCCCGCCGCCAGCGGCACACGGCCGAGCCGCGCGGCGCGCGCATAGGCATCGTGGTCGTGCGCGGGAAACGGCTCTTCGAGCCAGCCCACGCCCAGCGCCTCGAAGGCGGGCATCACGCGGCGCACGTCATCGAGGCTGTAGCCGGTGTTCGCGTCCACCAGCAGTTCGATATCGTCGCCGAACGCCTCGCGCACGGCCTGCACCCGCTCCACGTCGCGCTTGGGCGTATCACCCACCCGCAGCTTGAGCGCCCGATAGCCGAGTTCGACCAGTCCGCGCGCCTCGTCCACCAGCTGCCCGGCGGGTTGCCAGCCCAGCGCGATACCGCCAGCGTAGGCCTTCACCGGCTTGGCCGAGCCGCCCAGCAGACGGTACAGCGGCCATTGCGTGACCTGCGAGCGAATATCCCAGAGCGCCAGATCCAGGCCGCTCAGCGCCAGCGCGGCGGCCGCGCCCATGCCGTGGCTGGCGAATTGCATCTTGAGCACGCGCGCCGTCACGCCGACGTTGTCGAGCGCGTCCATGCCGATCACCAGTTCGCGCAGGGTCGTGTCGATCAGCCGTGCGATGGCGCCGGGGCAGCGGCCATGATGCGCTTCGCCCCACCCCGACACCCCCTCGTCGGTGGTCACGCGCACCAGCACGGCGTCGCGCTTCACGCTGCGGCCGATGCCCAGCCGCACCGAGCGGTTCTCGGGCACGGGAAAGGAGATCGGTACGGCCTTGATATCGATGATCTTCATGAGAGCTCCACGAAAGGAATCAGGGGGTATTCACGGGATGGGAAGGCGCCTGTCCGCGCAACATGCGCAGCATGTCGTCCACCGCGCCATCGCTCATGCGGCGCATGCTGGTGGCGGTGCTGCCCGCCACATGCGGCGTCAGCAGCGTGCGTGGCGCGCGCAGGATCGCGGCATCGGCCGGCAGGGGCTGCACGTCGTGCACGTCGAGGGCGGCGCCGCCCAGGGCGCTACGCGCCAGGGCGTCGGCCAATGCCGCGGTGTCGACCACGGGTCCGCGCGCCACGTTGATCAGGATCGCACCGGGCCGGGCGAGGGCAAGCGCGTCGGCGCCGATCAGGCCGCGTGTCTGCGGTGTGAGCGGGCAGCACAGCACGATCACGTCGGACTCGCGCATCAGCGTGGCGAGGTCGGCCGCCTGCACGCCCGCCGGCAGCGCTTCCGGGCGGCGTGTAAGCCCGAGGGTTCGCATGCCGAGCGCCTGGCACAGCGCGGCCAATTGCGTGCCGATGGTGCCCACGCCCACGATGCCGCAGGTGGTACCGCGCAGTTCGGTGCCGCCGTCGGACATGGCGCGCGCCGGCGCCCAGCCCTGGCTGCGCAGCGCGGCATCCATGGTGCTCAGCCCACGGCGCAACTGCAGCATCGCGCCCAGGCAATACTCCACCACCGCTGTCGTGTTGGAGCCCGGGAGATTGCCGACCACGATGCCGCGCGCGGTCGCGCGTTCCACGGGGATCATGTCCAGGCCCACGCCATGGCGCATCACGGCACGTAGACGCGTGGCGTGATCGAAGATGTCTTCGGGCAGATGGTTGCGCACGATGAGGCCGTCGGCGTCGCGCACCACCGCGCGCAGCGCATCGGCGTCGGCACCCGTGGCTACGCGCACCTCGCACGCGGCGGCCAGGCGCGCGTGCACGTCGGGATGAATCGGGGAGGTCAATGCAACGACAGGCAGGGCAGACATCGGCTAGCGGTCCTCGATGACAGGGGTATCCAGCGTGCCCAGGCCGGGCAGGACCACGCGCATGCGCCCCCCCGGCCGCAGCCACGCGGGTGGTTCATGATTGGCGGCCACGCCGGCGGGCGTGCCCGTGGCGATGATGTCGCCCGGATCCAGCGGCATCTGCGCGGACGCATGCGCGATCAGCGCGGGGATGTCGAACACCAGATCGGCCGTCGTGCCCTGCTGTCGCACCACGCCATCCAGCTCCAGCGTGATGGGCTGCGCGTGCGGATCGGCGACCTCGTCGGGCGTGACGAGCCACGGTCCCAGCGGGCAGAACGTGGGCTGGTTCTTGCCGCGCACGAATGCCTTGTCGGCGCGCACCATGTCGGTCGCGCTCACATCGTTCACGATGACATAGCCCGCCACATGCTCCATCGCCGTCTCGGCGGACACCCGCAGGGCGGTCCGGCCGATCACCACGCCCAGCTCCGCCTCGTAGGTCACGTTGCCGACCTCCGGCGCCAGCCGCACGGCCTCGCCCGGCCCGATGACGGTCAACCCCGACTTGACGAACAGCACCGGCGCCTCGGGCGGCGCCATGCCGCGCTCGCGCAAGGCATCATGAAAATTGAAGGCGGCGCCCACCACCTTGCCCGGCCGCGGCAGCGGCGCGAGCAAGCGCACGCTCGCCAGCGGCCTGCGGGCCTGCGGGGGATAAGTACTATCGGCCAGCTTCACGGCAAGCGCCGACAGGCCAAGGCCGATCCAGTCGATCAGCGCGGTGGGCAGCGCGCGGGCCCAGGCCGGGCCGTCCGGATGGCGCGCGTCCACCACCTCGCTGCCGTCCGCCGACAGAAACCCCGGACGCGGCTGCCCGTCCTCGGCGACAAACGTCACGAACTTCATCGGTCAGGCCACCTTGTAGCGTTCGATGATCTCGCGCTTGACCTCGATGCCCAGGCCCGCGCCGGTCGGGATCTGCACCACGCCGCGGTGCTGCACGATGGGCTCGGCGGTGAGCAGGTCGCGGAAGGGGTTCTCGCACTGCTCGAATTCCAGCAGCGGCGGCATCGGGCGAAAGCTCGGCGGCTGGTCGGGCAAGGCGGCGATGAAGTGCAGCGTGGCGGCCAGGCCGATGGCCGAGCCCCACGCGTGCGGCACGCATTCCACGCCATGCGCGGCGGCCAGCGTTGCGATCTTGCGGCACTCGCTGATCCCGCCCGCCGCGCACACGTCGGGTTGCACGATGTCCATGGCCTTGCGCGCCACGATGTCGCGGAACCCCCAGCGCGTGAACTCGTTCTCGCCCCCCGCCACCGCCATGTCGAGCGCGCGCGTCACTTCGACGTAGCCGTCGAGGTCTTCGGGCGAGATCGGCTCTTCGAACCATTCCACGTCGAGCTTCTCGAGCTCGCGGCCCAGGCGAATGGCGGCCGGCACGGTGAAGCAGTGATTGGCGTCGACCATCAGGCGCACGTCACCACCCACGGCTTCGCGCACGGCCCGCACCCGTTCGAGATCGAGCTTGGGCGAGCCCAGGCCGATCTTCATCTTGATCGCGGTGAAGCCCTCGGCCACATAGCCCTGCGCTTCCTCGACCGCCTCTTCGATGAGCCGGTCCATATCGATGAAGTACAGGCCGGTCGCGTACGACTGCACTTCCGTGCGGTAGGCGCCCCCGATCAGCTTGTGGATCGGCTTGCCGCAGGTCTTGCCGATGATGTCCCACAGCGCGATGTCGATGCCGCTCAGCGCCGAGATCGCCATGCCCTTGTTGCCGTAATCCTTGATGCGGTTGTAGAGGTCTTCCCAGATCACCTCCACATCGAACGGATCGCGCCCGATGATGCGTGCGGCATATTGCGACTCGATGTAGGCCCGCGCCACCTGCGACGGGCCATAGCATTCGCCCCAGCCCACGATGCCATCGGCGGTCTCGATCTCCACGATGCACGAGCCGCGCTGCTTGTAGAGCCAGCCGCGCGAGGAGGTGAAGGGCCGTTCGACCGGCGCGCTGACGACATGGCAGGTGACTTTTTTGATCTGACTCACTGTTTGCTCCCAGGATGCTTATTTGGCGGACACGAACACTTTCTTGGCGACGTCGTTCAGGGTGGTCTGGACGCCTTGCACTTCCTTGTCCAGCGCCGGCCCGGTCATGTCGTCGACCAGGAATCCGTTTTGCGTGGCGAAGGTCTTGAACTTCTCGCTCTGGATGGCCTTGTCGAAGATGTCGATCAGGCGCTTGCGCACGTCATCGGGAATGCCGGCCGGCGCCACCACGTAGGCCATCTGCACCAGCGGCCCATACGGGAACGCGTCGTAGCCCTTTTCCTTGAGGGTCGGCACATCGGGATAGAGCGCCAGCCGCTCGTTGGCGAACACCGCGATGGGCTTGACGTGCTTGGCATCGATCTGGCCCTTGCTCTCCGACGGCTTGAGCACGGCGGCGCTGATCTGCTTGCCCGAGAGATCGGCGATCACGCGCGAGCCGCCGGGGTAGGGCACGTTGACGTAAGGCACGCCCGCGGCGCGCGCCGTCATCTCGGCAAAGATGTGATTGAGGTTGTTGTTGCCCGGCGTACCGATCGAGATCTTGCCGGGGTTCTTCTTCATGTCGGCCAAAAAGGCCTCGAGCGTGGCGGGCCCGTCGGCCGGCACCAACAGCATCAGCGGATCGGTGGACACCCGCGCGATGTGCGTGAACTGCTCGTTGCGCAGTGGCGTGAGGTTCTGCGCGATCTGCGCCAGCGTGGAGCTCGTGCCCATGCCCACCGTGTAGCCGTCGCGCTCCGCATTGGCGACCTTGGTCATCCCGATCGCGCCGGTCGCACCCGGGGCGTTTTCCACCACCACGGTCACGCCCTGCTCGCTGATCAGCTGTTGCAGCATGCGTGCCGCGATGTCGTTGGATCCGCCGGCATTCCAGGGTACGACGAAGCGTATCTCCCGGGCCGGATACGTCTTGTCCGCGGCGTGCGCCAACGGGATGCTGCAGCAGGCCAGGGCGGACACGCCCAGGATCAGCTTGGACAGAACCGACATTTCAGTCTCCTCCGAAAGTCGCCATGAGGACGCTTCGTGAACCGCCTCTCAGGGCTGTTTTTGTGGGTACTCGAGACTTACTCTATCATTCGTTATAACAAACAACAATCGTCATCGATCATGCGCCGCAGCACGTAATGCGAGAATGTGTGCATCCGCGGCCCCTATCTGCAGAGGAAGTTTCCGTGCCCGATTTTTCCCGTCAGCCCGAGGCGCCCGCCCCCAGCCGGACGGCGATCCTGCGTCCGCTGGAGCGCGAGACGCTCTGGGATCGCGCCTATGCGGCGCTGCGCGAAGCGCTGCTCAACGGCCGCTATGCGCCCGGGCACCGCATCGTGTTGCGCGAGGTCGCCGCCGAGCTGGGCATCAGCCTGACACCGGTGCGCGACGCCGTGAACCGCCTCACCGCGGAGCGCATTCTGGAGCGCGGCACCGGCGGCCAGGGCGGCGGCGCCACGGTGCCGCATGTCGATGCGGGGGTGTTCCAGCAGTTGGTGATCATGCGGGCCGAGCTCGAATCACGCACCGCGCATGACGCGGTCGCGCACGCCACCGACGACGACGTGCAAACGCTGCGCGCGCTGCATGCCCGCATGGCGCAACTGATCGACGCCGAGCCGCGCCAGGGCTATCTCGACGTACACCGGCGCTTTCATTTCCATCTCTACGGGCTGAGCGGCCTGGACGTGATCCAGGACAGCATCGAGACGCTCTGGCTGCGTTGCGGTCCGGTGCTCAACATGGTGCTGCCGGAATATGTGCCGCACCTGAAGGCCACCGATCACCATGCGGCGGCTGTCGAGGCGCTCGCCGCGCGCGACGCACCCGGCGTGGCCCAGGCGATCCGCGACGATATTCTCGAAGCGGGCCGGTACATCCACGGATTGCTGGTGCACGAAGCCGGCCGCCACTGAAAGCGGGCACGGGTCACGCCCCCGGCGTTTCGTCCGGCCGGGCGTCCACGCGGCGTTGGCTGCATCCCGGCCCGCGCCGCCCCCTTGCCGGCAGAACCGGCGCGGCGCCGTCAGGACGCGGGTTTGGCCTGCTGGCGCGCCTGCCGCGCGAGCAGGGCGTCGAGCTGATTGGCAAATGCCTTGCGGTCGGACTGGCTGAAGGCGGCCGGGCCGCCCGTGTCCACACCGCTCGACCGCAGCTCTTCCATCATGTCGCGCAACGCCAGGCGCTCGCGGATGGTTTCGGGCGAATAGCGTTCGCCCCGCGGATTGAGCGCCATCGCGCCCTTGGCGAGCACGTCGGCGGCCAGCGGAATGTCGGCCGTGATGACCAGATCACCCGCCTGAGCCTGCGTCGTGATGTGCGCATCGGCCACATCGAAACCGCGCGGCACCTGCACCGCGCGAATCAGGGGCGAGGGCGGCGTGCGCAGCATCTGATTGGCCACCAACGTGAGCGGCACCTGCCAGCGCTGCGAGGCCCGGAACAGGATGTCCTTGATGACTGCCGGGCAGGCGTCCGCGTCGACCCAGATATGCATGGGCCTCAGGCGTCCAGGGCTTTTTGCAGCAGCTCGGCCATGACTTCATTGGTCGACACGCCACGCTCCTGCGCGATCGCACGCACACGGTCGGCCTGCGCCTGCGTGAGCTTGAGCGGGAACGGCACCAGGCCAGCCGCCTGATCGAGCTTGCGCTGCTCGCGGCGATCCGGCACCGCATCGCCACCGAAGCGGCCCGGCGTGCTCGATTGCTTGAGCTGGCCCACGACCTTGAGCGACTTGTTCTTTTCGAGTTCGAATTTGTTCATGAGGATTCCTGAAGAGTGCGCCATCATAAGCGCAATGCGAGGGAGGCGAGGCTCAGGATACACACCGGACGTGCCGGTATGGCGAGGTTGCGAACCATGCCTGCCGACAGTCTCGCCGAGCAGGGTGACGCGCTCGACCGCGCCGAGACTCGGTCGACCGCCGCGAATACATCACCGTGGACGATACCCCCCGGACCTCCCGATGCTAATGTCGCCGACGGAACAGGGAGCGTCGCTTGTTTTTCGTTCTTGCGACGTGCTAAATTTCATTCAACACACCCGCCACACGTTCTGGCTTTGCGGCCAGAGTTCTGTTCCTCAACAGACGTGCAAAAGGCGGGTTTTTTGCGTCTGCAAAGCTATGGCCACTGCCGTGCCGCGTCAGCCTTTCAGGAAGCCCGCGCTGCCTGCACAGGCGTTGCTCATCAAGCTCAAGCGCCAGGGCCTGAGCGTGGCCGACGACGCACAAGCGCTGACCTACCTGGAGGGCGTCGGCGGCTACCGGCTCAAAGGCTACTGGCATCACGCCATCGATGCCTCCACGAAGCGATTCAAGCCCGGATTCGATTTCGAACATATCCGTCAAAATTGCGAGCTCGACCGGGAAGTTCGGGCGGCCACCATCCAGGCCATCGAGCGGCTGGAAGTGGCCATCCGCGCTGTCATGGCCAATCACTTGAGCCTCAGGCACTCGCCGCACTGGTACCTGGATCACCGCATCTTCAAGCCCACGAGGGACTGGGGCATCGGGCAACTGATCCGAAAAGTGGAAAGCGAGACGCTGCGCTCCCACAGCAGCTTCATCAAACATTACTTCACGCATCACGACGACCCGTATCTGCCTCCGAGCTGGGCCATCAGCGAGTGCGTGTCGTTCGGCATGTGGTCCCAGACCTACGCCATCCTGCGAGACGTGAACGACAAAAAGGCCATTGCCATGCGATTTGGCGTCAGCGTGCCGGATGTCTTTGAATCATGGATCCACACACTCGCGGTGGTGCGCAATACCTCCGCGCATCACGGCCAATTGCTGCGCGTGCAATTGCGCGTCAACCCTGCCCAGTACAAAAGGGCCGGCATCGTCTTTGCACAGCCGAAGTCCTTCTTCGCGGCAGCGACGGTCATCCAGTATCTTTTGCAGCAAACGCAACTGCCGCACCACTGGAAATCCTCGCTTGGCGAGATTTTCCACCGCTATCCCCGTGTTCCACCGTCGGATCTGGGCTTTCTGCCCGGCTGGCAGGCTTCGCCGGGCTGGTAGCGCGCGCCACGTGACGCAAAGAAGGTTTCTCGCCGTAGCGGGTGCCCCTAAGATGTCGGGTCCCTTATCCTTCTCTTTTGCCATGCCGCGACTTCTCTCCGTCTGCCATGCCGCCTTGGCGCTGACCGCCGCGCTGTGCGCCGGCACCGCACACGCCGCCACGCCTTGTCCCCAGGCCGCCGATATCGTGCGGGCGATCTGGCCGAGTGCCAGCGGCCCCGACGCCCGCGGCCGCATGCCGCTGGGTGACAGCCACAGCATGGCGCGCATCCCGCTGCGCGAGTTCGAGAGCGTGCCGCGTGTCGCCTGCAAGATCTGGCCAGCGGACAACCACCTCATGCTCGCCGCGGTGCCCGTAATGGCGGATGTACCGGACAGCAACGATGGCAACGCGGGCGATCTGGGTCTGTATGTGCTCGATGCCCATACCCTGCAAGTACGGCAGTCGCTGCGCATCACCGGACTGATGACGGACGATGCCATCCGTATCTTCAACGTGACGCTCGATACCGCGCGGTATAGCGTCGACGGCAAGCGCGCCTTCGGCGTGCGCATCGAGCGCGCCAACGAGTCGCAGCCCAACCCGTTCCAGGACACCAGCCTGCGCTTGTTCGTGCCTGACGGCGACACGCTGCGCATGGCGCTGGACGGTGTCTCGATGGAGCGGTTGCAGGGCGAGTACGACACGCATTGCAAGGGCGAATATATCCGCACCCGCCGCACGCTCGCGATGAGCGGCCGCAACCTGATGGCCACCGAAGTCGTCACCACCACACGCGCCGACGAGAAGGAGGGCAAGTGCGTGGAGGAAACCGTCGACACCACCCGCCATCGCTACACACTGCCCTATGAAGACGGGCAGTTCCTGATTCCGATCGCGCTGGTGTCGGTGGATAACGAGTAGCGGCGCGACCGGCGGCGCAGCGGCGATCCGCCGGCGGTCCTCAGGCCGATGATCATCGCTGCGGACCCCTGGCGGCCCCTGGCAGGCCGCGCATCGTCGGCCGCACCTCGCCGGCCGCACCTGGCCGGCCGCACCCGACCCACCGCATCTCGGCAGGCGCACCCAGGCGCCCCCTTGCCGCGATCAGCGTTCCGCCTGCACCCCTGCCTTCGTCAGGCGTGCACGGACGGCGGCGTAGCCCTCGCGCGTCATATCCGTGCTGCGGATGGCCTTCGTGCACCTGTCGTAGTCGTCCGGGCAGCCGCTCATGCCGGGCATGTCGTCCGCCACCACGAACAGCTCGACCACGACGCGCTTCACGTCGGCCGGCGCGGGCTTGCCCTGCAGAAAGTCCGTGATCTCGGCGCGGTACTGCGCGGTCTGCTGTTCGACGACCGTCTTCCAGTCAGCGCAGCCGGTGAACAGGACGGCGCCGTCGCTCCAGGTCAGCTTGTCGCACAGCACCACCGGCTCAGCCTGCGATGTCAGGGCCTGCGGCAGCTCCGCGCGCACCGTTGCGCCGGCTTCGGTGACGTACGTGACACGCGTTCCTTGCGTGGCGGACGCGTCGACCTTGCCGCGCAAGAGGAACGGCGTATCGATGACGGCGGGCAAGCGTTCCGAGGGGCCATTCGCATAGGCCTTGGCCACGTCGGCCGCCGTCGCGCGCGAAAGATCCATGCGCTGCGCGATCACGCGGCGCGCGCCCTCGAGCAACCCCTTGTGCTCTTCGCGGATCTCATACTCGATCAACGCCTTTTCGAGCGGCGTCGGGGTATAGGCAGCGCTCACGAGCGTGGGCAAAAACAGCGCGGCCAGCGCGAAGGGAATCGACTTCATGGGAATACAGAATGAGAGAAAGGCGCAAGCGTACCCCAGATGCGGCCCCTTTATTCGATCCCTGCGTGCCATGACTCCCTTTCACGCCATCAACCGCGCTCCTGCCCCTGCCGCCACTCCCGCGGCGTCAGGCCGCTGGCGGCCTTGAACGCGCGTGACAGCGCCGCCTCGCTGCCGTAACCCACGTCCATCGCGATCACCTTGAGCGGCTTGCCCTGCATCAGCGCCTGCTGCGTGAGCCGCACCCGCCAACCCTGCAGGTAGTGGCCGGGCGTGCAGCCCACGGCGTCCCGGAACGCGCCCGCGAACACGCTGCGCGACATGCCCGAGATATCGGCCAGCGACGCCAGCGTCCAGTCGTTCGCGGGCTGCTCATGCATGGCGACCAGCGCCCGGCGCAGCTGCGGATGCGACATACCGGCCAGCATGCCGCCCGCCACACGGCCCGTCTCCATCAGGTGGCGCAGCATCTGGATCAAGACCACCTCGAACAGTCGGTCGATCAAGGGATAGCGGCCACAGTTCTCGCCGAAGGCTTCGTCGAACAACACGCCGAGAATCGGTGCCGCGCCATCGATCTCGCGCAGCGGCACGCACACCACGTCGGGCAAAGCGGCGGCCAGCGGATTGGTCGCGCCCCCGTCGAATTCCAGCGCCGCGCACGCCATGTCGGCGCCGCGCACCGGGTCGGTATGGAACTGCCTCGCCACCGGGCGGGGATACATCAGCAGACTCGGTTCCTCCACCCGCAGCGGCTCGCGCCCGGGATGCACCACATCCAGCGTGCCCGCCTTGATGAGATGCAGTTGGCCATGACCGCCCCCGGTATCGCCAATCCCATTGATGCCGCACAGCGTTCCTGAATGGAACAAATGCGCCCGCACCGGAAACCGGTTCAGCAGGGCGTCGAGGCGATCCGAGCACACATCGGTCACGAAAATACTCCTGGTCAAGTTTTCAGGACTATACGTCACTTTTCGTTCTGCCCGAATCCGTAAAGTGACACCCATCCCAACCAACACGGAACACCGATCATGACTTTCCCCCGCAAGCTCCTCGCCGCCTCCCTGCTGGCCCTGGCCCCGCTGACCACCTTTGCCGCAGGCAGCGCAGGCGTCGAACACAACACGCAGGCCTTCCTGGAAGCGCTCGCCAAGGGCGGCGGCCAGCCGCTCGAGACGCTGACCCCGGCCGCCGCGCGGCAGGTGCTGGTCGGCGCGCAGCAAGGCGCCAAGCTGCCCGCGGCGGACGTGAGCGAGAAGACCATCACGGTCGACGGCAAGCAGATCAAGCTGCACATCGTCCGCCCGGCCGGTGCCAAGGGCGTGCTGCCCGGCTTTATCTTCGTGCACGGTGGCGGCTGGATCCTGGGAGACTTCCCCACGCACGAGCGCTTCGTGCGAGATCTGGTGGCCGACTCCGGCGCGGCCGCGATCTTCGTCGACTACACGCCGTCGCCCGAGGCCCGTTATCCGGTGGCGATCAACGAGATCTACGCCGCCACGAAATGGGTGTCCGAGAACGGCGCGCAGATCAATGTCGACGGCAAGCGCCTCGCCATCGCCGGCAACAGCGTCGGCGGCAACATGGCCACCGTGGTCGCCCAGATGGCCAAGGAAAAGGGCAAGCCCGCACTGCGTGCCCAAGTGCTGTTCTGGCCGGTCACCAACGCCAACTTCGAGAACGCCTCGTACGATGAATTCGCGGAAGGCCACTTTCTCACGCGCAACATGATGAAGTGGTTCTGGGATGCGTACACGACCGATGCCAAGCAGCGTCAGGACATCCACGCGTCGCCGCTGCTCGCCACGCCGGAACAGCTCAAGGGCCTGCCGCCCACGCTGATCCAGACCGCCGAGAAGGACGTGCTGCGCGATGAAGGCGAAGCCTACGGCCGCAAGCTCGACGCCGCAGGCGTGAGCGTGGTCGTGACACGCTACAACGGCATGATCCATGACTTCGGCCTGCTCAACGTGCTCTCGGACGTGCCCGCCACGCGCTCGGCACTGCATCAGGCCGCCGAAGAACTGAAAGCTCGCCTGAAGTAAGCGGCGAATCGCAGCACCGGTCGCGGCGAACCTACGGTGAGAGGCTCGCCGCGACCGGTGTTTTGTCTGCGCCAGCGCAAAACACTCGCTCGTGCGACACGCCCCGGCATATCAGGATCGGTACACTGCGGCCTCCGCAGCAAACCCGTACAGGCGCGATCCCTGCGCGCCCATTTCTACTCATGCGTCTTTCCGCTAGCTTGCGCGTCACGCTCGCGCTGTCTCTCTTGCCCCTGGCCGCCATGGCCGCCGATGTCCCCACCCTGAAGAGCCCGGTCACCGGCCGGCAATGGATGGATCGCAACCTCGGCGCGGAGCGCGCCGCCGAGCATGCGATGGATGATCGCGCGTTCGGATCGATCTATCGCTGGAACCGGTCCACGGCTTACGTGGGCAACTCCATCCACGACATCGACAAATGGGACCCCGAAAGCTGGGGCGACGAATCCATCAACCTCAAACCCGGCGTGCTCGAAGGCAAGAAGGTCGAATGGCGTGACGACAGTTGGGAGAAGGCCAACAACCCCTGCCCGGAAGGCTTCGATATCCCGACCAAGGCCGAATGGGAAGCGGAAAAAATCGCCAACGCGGCCGACGCCTTCGACAAGCTGCGTCTGCCGATGGCCATGTATCGCGCCCTCGAAGGCCAGACACAGGGAACGAGCTTCGAGGTACGCGACGACCATTCCTATGCCCCGGGAGAAGGTGCCTACTGGAGCCGAACCACCCAGGGCGACGTGTTCTTCTACTACCTGAACGCCGATCCCAAGGAAGCCAACATGAATTTCGTGGGCCGCAGCTACGGCTTCTCGATGCGCTGCATCAAGAAACGCTGGTCGCTGTTCGGCGGGTAAAGGGCACCTGTCGCCCCTGACGGGACGTGCGCGCCGGCACGCGGCGCGCTGCCGATGGCACCGGTGGAACCTATCCGCGCCGCGCGTTACTCACCTGGTATCCGGCCTGCGCACAGGCCGCTACCCCGCACCTCGTGAGCTCCGCCATGTCCCATCCCTTCCTGCACGTTTTCCACGAATTCGGTCTGCGCCTGGGCATGTCCGGCCTGCGGCTGGATGAGGACGGCCATTGCCAACTGGCGTTCGACGACCTCCATGTCCACATCCAGCTGTTGGAAGCGAACGGTCAAGTGCTTTGCTACGTGCCGCTGGGCCAACTCGACGCCCGGCAGCACGCCGCCCGTGCGTGGGAGCTGCTGGAAGCCAACTACCTGTACCGGCGCACCCACGGCACCACCCTGTCCTGGGATCGCAGCAGCGGCGCCTGCCTGCTGACGCTGTTGCTCGACGGCACGCGGGTCGACACCACGGGGTTCGAGAGCGCCATGCAGGCGCTGGTGAACACCGCCGACCATTGGACGCGCCGGTTGCAGACGCCCGATCAGCCCGACGACGGCGCAGCGCCGCCTCTTTCGGCCCAGCCTCAGTCGCCCACGGCGTTCCTGTTCGATCGCGCGTAACGCGCCCCTCACCCATCACGCCGCCGCGCCCGCCATGGTTGATTTCAACGCGATCAAGAGCCACGTCAATTCCTCGCTCGTACAGGCCGACTCGGCCCTGCGCCTGGATGGCGATGCAAGACAGGCCGACAGCAAACTCAAGGTGGACGGCTTCTTCGGCCGCGTCGCCAAATGGATTGCGCCGGGTACGCCGCAAGCCACCACACCGGCCGAGAACACCAAGGTCAAGATGGACGTGATCGACGCGCTGAGCGGCAAGTTCAGTGACGGCGTCATGAACCAGCTGTCGAGCCTCATCGACTGGGCGCCGGACAAGCCGCTCACGTCACGCAATGTCCGGGTACTGATCGATACGGCGGAAAAACTGGTGGGCCAGGCTCCGCTGGCACGCGGCACGAGCAACCACGGCAGCGCGCACTTCGGCGACGGCAACCGCCTGGGCAACACGGAGCGGCTCGGCGCCGGCGCCGTCAACGAGGTGTTCGTCAACACCTGGCTCAATCGCTCCGAAGCCCGCCAGATGGTGTTCAAGCCGGTCGGTGAGCAAGCCCCCGAGAACTTCACCTTCTACGGGATTCGCACCGCCGAGCACGCGCCCACGCCAAGTACCGAGGGCGTTTCTGCCCCGTCTGGCATCGTCGCCAACGGCAACATCGCCGGGCGCAACGTGGCCTCGTATGAAACGGCGCATGCGCTGGGCATGCCCAACATGATCACCGAGACCCTGCACACGCAGCAAAACGGCGTGGAAGGCATCATTATGGGCATGGCGCAAGGCACGTCGGTGTTCAACAACAACGGGCGGATCAGCGTGCCCACCGCCCTCACGCTGGCCGATTTCGCCACCCGCCAGGACGCGCTCAACTTCGCGGTGCAGCCCCTGGGCCTGGAGGTCACCGGTTTGCGAGATGGGGCGCTCCAGCTCGAGCGCGCCGGTGCGCGCCAACAGGTAACCCAGATCATCGATACGCTGCGCCCGCAGTACGCTCAGGAGGGCATCGCCATCTCCGATGCCGGCACGGTGAGTGCGATGCGTGGGCACGAGGTGGATCCCGACATGCTCGCGGCGATGAGCCAGAGCCTGGCCCAGAAACTCGACGCGGCGCGCGCGATCAATGTGTTGCCCCTCGACACGCAGCAGCGTGTCGCTGACGCCGGCCTCAATCTGCAGCTCAACCAGATGCAGTGGCTCGATTTCATCTGTGGCCAGGTCGACCGCAATCCGGCCAACATCTTCATCCAGTACGGTGCACAGGGCGAGGCGCAGGGCGTCACGGGCATCGACAACGACACGAGTTTCGGCGAGCGTGTCGGCCGCGACGGCGTGCGCAGCATCGCCGACGGCACCCTCACGCGCAACACCGCGTTCCAGGGATTGCCGGACGCCGTGGATACCCGTACCGCCGACGCCATCAACCGGCTGAGTTCGCCCGAAGGCCGCGAGCGCTACGGCGACATGTTGCGCGCCAACAAGCTCACCGAAGCGGAAGTGGCGCAGGCATTGACGCGGCTGGACCAGGCGGCGGCCGCTGTCGCGCAGGCCGGCAGCGACGGCAAGCTGCTGCCCACCGACAGCGAGCGCTGGGCCACGCAGAATACGACCGGCTACAGCGCTTACTTCGCCTCGGCCGCGGGTGCGCAGGCGGTCGATCCTCGCCAGCTGCGCGCGGCCCTGGACATCTGATCCCGAGGGCCTGTCACGGCCCGACGGCGATCGCGGCGGGGGTCCGGCGTCGCGGCGCCAGGCCCCGTCCTTCGCGGTGGGCCGGTGCGTCCGCTCGGGCCCGCCGCCCCGGCGCGCCCGAACTTATTGTTAACCCAGGCTGAACAGGCCGCTAAGCCGTGAGTGTCTAGTGCTCCGAAGACGAGCTACCTACCATGGTCGAACCTCTTCCCGCACGAGACCGACCATGCAACGACGCGACATCCTGCGCCTGGGCGCCGCCCTGGCCGCCATGCCTTTCCTTCGTCCTGCGCTGGCGCAGTCCACGGCGCCGCGCTGGACCACGGCCGCCGCGCCCTCATTGGCCCGCCAGGAGCTCTACCCCGAAGTGCTCGACGGGCGCCTCTACGTGGCGGGTGGATTGCTGACACCCAATACCGGCTACTCCGCGCATTTCGAATCCTACGACCCCGCCACCGACGCCTGGACCCGGCTCGCCACTCTGCCTGAAGCCCGCCACCACATCGCGCTGGCCGCGGCAGGCGGCCTGATCTACGGCGTCGGCGGCTTCAGCGGCGGCTTTCCGAACTGGCGGGCGCAGGCCTCGGCCTACGTCTACGACCCGCGCGCCAATCGCTGGAACGAGAGCGTGCCCATCCCCTATCCGTCGGCCGAGGGCGTGTTTGCGGCGATCTCGGAGCGGCTCTATCTCGTCGGCGGGCGCGTGCGCGCCCACGACGACGCCCGACACTTCAACGATCACGCCGACACCGCCCGCAGTCTGGTGTTCAACCCGGCAAACGGACGCTGGTCCGCCATCGCCGATGCGCCCACCGCACGCAACAGCGCGGCAGCGGCGGTGATCGATGGCCGTTTGTTCGTGGTGGGCGGACGCCAGGCGCTCAAACAGACCGATGGTTCGCTGCGCCAGGTCAACGTGCCGCACCTGGAGGTCTATGACCCGCGCACCGACCGATGGTCTTTGCGCGCGCCGATGCCGCAAGCCCAAGGGGGTCTCGCCGCGGCGGCGCATGGCGGCCGGCTGTATGTGTTCGGCGGCGAGCAGTGGGTGCCCGACCAGAAGGTGTTCGCCAACGCCTGGGTCTATGACCCCGCGAGGGACCGCTGGAGCGCGCTGCCGCCTTTGCCCACGCCCAGGCACGGCCTGGGCGCGGCGGTCATCGGCGATCGTATCCACGTGGTGGGGGGGGGCCTGCGGGTGGGCGGCGACCATGCCAGCGCGGTGCACGAGGTCCTCGTGCTGCCGGGCGCGGCCGCGTGATGACGCAAGCGCCGCCGGCCCCCGGTGCGACCGCCCCTCATGATGCAAGCGTACGAATCCGCGATGCCTGCGCCGCGCTTCACCGGTGGCTGGCAGCCCCGTGGCGAGGACGCTACGCGCGCTACGCGTGCGACGCTGCGCTCACGCCCAGTCGTAGTCGCGCACGTAGTCGATGAACGCGCGCATCGCCGCGCTGGGATGCCGCCGGCTCGGGTAGTACAGGCACCAGCTCGGCAGCGTCTGCTTCCAGTCGGCGAGCAGCTCCACGAGCGTGCCTTGCTCGATGTGTTCGCGCACGTAGTCTTCGAACAGATGCGCCACGCCCGCGCCTGCCAGCGCGGCCTGCAGCTCCTGTTGCGCGGAGCTGAGTGTGAGCCGGCCCTGCGGCACGATCTCCGGCGTTTCACCGTCCCTGCCGAACTTCCAGGTGACCGTCGTGCCCCCCGGAAAACGGCGGCGAATGCAGTCGTGCGCAGCGAGATCCGACGGCAGCCGAGGACGCGAATACTTCTGCAGATAACCCGGCGAAGCCACGATCGCGTAGCGCAACGCAGGGCCAAGCGGCATGGCCACCATATCCTGCGCGAGCTGCGCACCGAAGCGCACGCCCGCATCGAAACCCTGCTCCACGATATCGACGATCGCCGCATCGCTCACGATTTCGACCTTCACATCCGGATAGGTCTCCATGAATCGGAAAGCCAGCGGGCAGAGCACGTGGTCCACCGCCGGGCCGGGCGCATTGATGCGCAACGTGCCGGTCGGATTCTCGCGAAACTGATTCAGTTCATCGACCGCTGCCCGGATGTCGAGCAACGCGGGTGACAACCGCTCCAACAGGCGTTCACCCGCCTCGGTGGGCGACACGCTGCGCGTCGTGCGATGCAGGAGCCGGATGCCCAGGGTGGCTTCGAGGGCCGTGATCGATTGGCTAATGGCCGATGACGACACCCCGCGCTTGACGGCTGCCGCACGGAATCCGCCGTGCCGCACGACATCTTCAAAGATTTCGAGGCTATCCAGACGCAGGGATGACATAGCGCAGTGAAGGTGGGTGAACAAATGCAGAAAACCTGCATGCCGCCGGGCGAGGGCATGCGCCCCGCCCGTTGTCCCCCAAATTTACGACACTTCAGCTTGGCGCGATCCTTGGCCGCTAACGCGGCGCGGGCGCTTGCGTCGGCGTAATTCGCCAGATCGTATTCGACAGATCGTCGGCCACGATCAGCGCACCCTTCGGATCGACAGTCACGCCGACCGGACGGCCACGCGTGGTGCCGTCGTCATCGCGAAACCCGCTCACGAAATCGACCGGCGCGCCCGACGGGCGACCGTCCTGGAACGGCACGAACACGACCTTGTAGCCGACCGGGTCCTTGCGATTCCAGCTACCGTGTTCCCCCACGAAGGCGCCGTTGGCGAACTTCGCACCCATGGTATCGGTCGAGAAATCCACGCCCAGCGCGGCGACGTGCGCGCCCAGGCTGTAATCGGGCGCGATCGCGGCCGCGACCTTGGCAGGATCCTGCGGCCGCACGCGATCATCGATATGCTGGCCCCAGTAGCTGTAGGGCCAGCCATAGAACGCGCCTTCCTTCACGGAGGTCAGATAGTCGGGCACCAGGTCCGGGCCGATCTCGTCGCGCTCGTTCACCACCGCCCACAGCTGGTCCGTGCCGGGCTGGATGGTCAACGCCGTGGGGTTGCGCAGCCCGGTGGCATACGGCTTGTGCTCGCCGGTGCGCGCATTGATGCGCCAGATCATGGCCCGGTCGGCTTCCGCCGCCATGCCGCGCTCGGTGATGTTGCTGTTCGAGCCTATGCCCACATACAGATATTGGCCGTCGGCGCTCGCCGTCATGGCCTTGGTCCAGTGGTGATTGATCTCCGAGGGCAGCAGCGTCACGGTCTCGGGCGGACCGCTCGCCTTGGTCTGCCCCGGCTGGTACGTGAAGCGAACCAGTGCATCCTGGTTGGCCACGTAGATGGTGTTGTCGATCAGCGCGAGGCCGTAGGGCGCATTGAGGTTGTCGGCGAACACCGAGGCCTCGTACGTGCCGTCGCCCTCGGGATCGCGCAGCAGGGTGAGGCGATTGCCGCCTTTGACCGGACTCGTGCCCCGCGCCTTGATGATGCCAGCGATCACGTCCTTGGGCTTGAGCTTGCCGGCGTTGCCGCCCTTGCCTTCGGCCACCAGGATGTCGCCGTTGGGCAAAAGCAGCGTCTGCCGCGGAATCTTCAGATCGGTGGCGATCGCTTTGATCGTATAGCCGTCGGGCACGGTGGGAAGCTTGTCGCCCCATTGGGCGGGCTTGGCGATCACCATGTCGGGCAACAGGCCGCGCTCGGGCTTGGGCAGGTCGGGCGTCGGGCCGACCTGCGAGGCCGCGGGTTGCGCGTGGGCCACGGCCATCGCCGCGGACAAAGGAAGGAGGGCAAGCAGGCGGAGGGTTTTCATGCGGCGCTCCGGATACGAGGCGTGCGAAAGCCGAGCCAGACGGCGGCAAGCGTCAACACGGTGCCCACGACGGACAGGATCAGGCCGGTCGGCATGCTGGCCCAGGCGTCACGTGCGTGAATCAAGGCATTGAAAAATCCCACGACCCACGCCGCCAGCAGCACCACGGCATACAGCACGATGCCGCGCGCACGTTGACGAGCCCTGAACAGATCGATGATGGCAAAGATCAGCGTGAGGCCGCCGAACAGTAATCCGCCCACCAGCAGCCACGAGGCGAAGTTGTTCCACTGGATCTCGAAGGTCTTGGCGTAGGCCCAGTCGGACAGGGCCGCGCCAAGGAAAAGGGGTAGGGTCCCCGCGAGAAATACCGCGTGGGCGGGCCCCACGGTCGGGGAATACCGATATTCGATGAGCTGATTCACGTCGATGGCCTCTAAGACAGGGGGCACGGGATGGCGGCGGGTGGGCCGCAAGTCCCGTGCCTGTGCCCGCCGGCGGCGGCACATCGCAGCCCTGCGTCGGCGGGTCGGCATCGACACCGCCGCGATCAGCGACGCCGATGCCGCAACGCGCGCGGGGCTCACCGCGTTCATCTGCCCTCAAGGCATCAGGCTGGGCTCGACGGCAATCGCGATCTTCCCGCGCAAGCCGTTGTTGGGATTTTCCAGCCGGGCATGTGCGGCCGGAATATCGGCCAGCGAATAGACCGCACCGACATGCGGCCGCAATTGCCCACGCTCGATCAGCGCGCTCAGCTCGTCCAGCTTGCCGCGATGCTGCCGGGTAAAGACGAAGTGATAGCTGGCGTTCTTGCCCCAGGCCTGCAGCAGGTTTTGCGGCTTCGCGATGTCCACGATCGACACCACGCGGCCCAACTGCGCGAGCACGTCGGCGCTGCGCGACAGCGTGTCGCCGCCGATGGTGTCGAACACGACGTCGACACCTTGGCCGCCGGTCTCACGCATCACCGCTTCGACATAGTCTTCCTGCTCGTAGTCGATCACCACGTCGGCACCCAGGCCGCGCACGAACTCGGCGTTGGCTTCACGCGCCGTCGTGAGCACGCGGGCACCGATGGCTTTGGCGAGCTGGATCGCCACATGGCCCACACCCCCCGCGCCCCCGTGGATGAGGATGCTTTCGCCCACCCGCAGTCCCGCACGCACGACCAGCGCCTCCCAGGCCGTCCCGCCCACGAGCGTCAGGCTCGCGGCCTCGAGGTGGCTCAAGGACGCCGGCTTTTTGCCGATGATGCTCTCGGAGGCCACGTGGTACTCGGCGTAACTTCCCGATCCCTGGAAGATCTGCGGCGTGTACCAGACCTCGTCGCCGGGCGCGAAGGCCGTTACGCCGGGGCCGACGGCTTCGACCACGCCTGAGACATCGTGGCCGGTGATGGCGGGCAGGGGCACCGATTCCGGATAGTCACCACGCCGGACCTGGTAGTCCAGCGGATTGATGGAGGTCGCGTGCACACGCACCAGCACTTCGCCCGCCTGCGGCACGGGCTTGGGCACATCACGCAGCTCGAAGGATTCCGGGCCGCCAAAAGAGGTCAATACGATCGCTTTCATGTTCGTTCCTTGTATCGATATAACGGGATATCGGGAAATGCCGATATCATGGTTTAAAAAAAGGGAAAAACAAACTACAGCTCTTTTCCGATGACGTCGGCCAGCGCGCGGAGAGTCGCCTCGTTGCGCTTGTAGTACGTCCAGGGGCCGATGCGCCGGACCTCGACCAGACCGGCACGGTGCAGCGTCGCAAGGTAATCAGAGACGGTCGATTGCGACAGTCCGATGCCTTCCTGAATGCTGCTCACGCACACGCCCACCTCGTGAACGTCGCCCTCGTCCTGCGGAGGGAAACTGTTCTCGGGATCCTTCAAACCCTTCAGGATTTCAAGGCGAGTGCGATTCGAGAGCGCTTTGAAGATGTCGAGTAATTCCATGGCTCTCATCATATCGGGATTTCCCGATATGTCAATATCCCCCCGAAATTTCTGTGCGATGCGTCAGCGGCCGCGGGTTTCCTGCGGCGTTTCACCGAACGCCTGGCGATAGGCGCGCGAGAACTCGCCCAGGTGGGTGAAGCCGAAGCGGGTGGCCACGGCGCTGATGGTGCCGGGCGAGTCGGACGAGTCGGGCCGGGACAGCCCGCGGCCGCCGGCCCGGCCGTGCCAAAATGGCGGTCATCCCATGGCGTCGGCCTGCGATCGCCCCGCCGCGATCGGGCCACGCCACGCACGAATCCAGGAGCAGTGCCCCGTGAATGACGCCCCCCTTTCGGACGCCGATCCCGCCGAAGACACCAAGGAACACACGCCGACGCTCTGGCGCGACGACGGCTGGACCGCCCGCATCATCAAGAACGAAGACGACGACGGCTGGGCCGTCGAAATGACCCTCGACGGCCAGGCCGAACCGGCCCTGGTCGGGCCCTGGACCATGGGCCGCGACAAGAAAAACCCCAAGCCGCTCGACTCGCCCGCCTTCATCACGCTGGTCAAGACCGCCAACGAAGTCCTGCGCCGTCACGAACAGCAACTGCACGCCACGCTGCACAAGAGCGTGAAGGTCGACACCGACGGCGGGCGCCTGACCGTCAAGCTCGACATCGTGCCCGACGAAGACGAGCCCTACGCCGTGCTCAGCGCCTACGACGAGTCCGGCGAACAGCTCGCCGAGATCACCGTGGCCCCCAACTACAAACTCACCGTCCAGCGCGCATCGGAGTGGGCCGCGGGCGGATTCGGACGGCAGGGCTGAGGCAGCGGTGCACCCGCCGCGCGTTCCCGGCGCCCTATCCTGGGCCCGGCCAGACAGGCGGCCGGCGAGCGTGTGATCGCCCTGATCACGCCGCTTGACACAATAAGAATCATTATCATCTAATGCGCACCTGGCAGATGCCGTGGCCCGTTGGTCCCGGTGCATTCCAACCAAGGGGCATCATGGGGGAGCGTTTCTTCGGCGCGATTGCCGAGGCGTACAAGGCGTGGAACACGGAGTTGGTGGGCTTTCTGAACCGCCAGCTCAAGCGTTCGCCCGAGACCGCCCGTGATCTGGCGCAGGAAACGTTCGCAAAATGGCTGGCCGCCCATGACAGCGGCACGCCGCCCGAAAAACCGCGCGCCTATCTGTACGAGATCGCCCGCAATCTGCTGCGCGACCACTGGCGGCGCGAGGCGGTACGCGGTGAACATGTCGTCGCGAGTCTCGATGATCAAGGATTCACGGCCCAGGCTGATCGTCTGACCGCGCGCGCGGGTGAACAACCCGAGGCGCGCGTCGATGCGCATCAGCATCTGCGCCTGCTGCAGGCCGCGATCGATGAGATGCCTCCGCGCCAACGCGAGGCCTTCCTGCTCTACCGGTATGATGAATTGCGCTGCGAAGAGATCGCGCAACAGATGGGCATCACCGTTCGTGCGGTCGAGAAACACCTGCAACTGGCGCTGGCGCATTGCAAGCGCCGGGTCCATGGCTCCGCATCATGACTCAGCATCACCCCCTGTCCGCCATCGAAGAGGCCGCAAGCGCCTGGTTCCTGCGCCGACGCGAGCGTGCGGGTGACGCCGACCTCGAGCAGGCCTTCGAAGCATGGCTGGCCGAATCACCGCGGCATCGCGCCGAATACGAGCGGATCGCCACCGTCTGGGATGATCTCGCGGCCCTGCCGCGCCCGGCCACGGCTGCCGTGCCGCCCGTTTGCATCGCACCCGTGCGCCGCCCGGCTGTATTGCGGTGGGGGAGCACCTTCGCCGCGGCGCTGCTGGCATTGGCAGGCGCATACTTCTTCGTTCCGGTGAGCTACACCTCCGTCGCCAACGCACCGGACCAGACACGCGACCTCGGCCTGCCCGACGGCTCGCGCCTGCATGCCAACGTCGGCACGCGCGTGACCGTGCGCTACACGCTGGCGGCCCGGCACATCGAGATCGATGGCGGCGAGGTCTATATCGATGCCGCCCCTGATCGCCGGCCCCTGATCGTCACGGCGGGCAACACCGAACTGCGCGACATCGGCACCGAGTTCAATGTGCTGCTGCTGCCCGATCTCCTGCAGGTGGGCGTACGCAGCGGCCAGGTGTCGGTCGATCCCGGCGGCAATTCGGCGCGCCACACCCTGGCAAGCGGCGACACACTGCTTCTGGCGCGCGCCGATGCCCGCGTCTTGCGCCGTCAGCACGTGCCCGCGACCGAGATTGGCGCTTGGCAGGACGGCGTGGTGGTGGTGCACGAAGCCACCCTGCAACAACTGGCTGGCTACCTGGCGCTCTACCGCAGCGCGCCGGTCCGTTTCGCCGATACCCGGGCCCGCGGCCTGCGTGTTTCCGGCACGCTCGATCTGCGCCACCCGGAGGCGTTGCTCGACATGCTGCCGGGCCTGTTGCCGGTCACGCTGACACGCCAGGCGGATGGCGCAGCGGTGCTCGCGAGCCGCTGAGTTCGGCCCCTCCCAACAAGAACGATTATTTTTCAAAATCGAGGTTCGGGTTTCGGCGGCTGGCGCGTCTCCCCCGTTGAAGAGTCACTTTGATACTGGGGAAAGTCCATGGCACATCGCCATATCCACCGCCGGCCCGGGGCCGGACGCCGCGCGTTTTCGTTCGCGCTGACGCTCGCCGCACTCGGCACGCAGATGCTGCTCACGCCTGCCGCTCACGCACAGGCGCAGAATGCGCCGATGGCGTCCATTGACCTGCCCGCGGGGTCCCTCGCCAACGCCTTGGTCTTGCTCGGCCGTCAGGCACAGGTGCAGATCCTCTTCAGCCCGACGACGGTGGCCGGCCTCAATGCGCCCGCGGTGTCGGGCCGCCTTACGCCCGAGGCCGCGCTGGATCGACTCCTGGCGCAAAGCGGTCTGGTGGCAGTCCGCAGCGGCTCGGGCTTTCTGGTGCGATCCGCCGCCGAAGCCGGTACGGATGCAACGACCCTGGCGCCAGTGAAGGTGCTGGGCGCCGACCTGGCAACGACCGAGGCCACCGGCAGCTACACCCCCGCCGCGGTCACTATCGGCAAGAACGCGGAGAGCCTGCGTCAGATTCCGCAATCGGTATCCGTGGTGACACGCCAGCTTCTCGACGATCAAAACCTCGTCAACCTGGACGACGCGATGCGCACCGTGACGGGCATCACGGTGGAAGCGGGCAGCATCGGCGGCAACCATGGCAACTTCTACTCGCGCGGCTATGCGCTCGACACGATCCAAGTGGATGGCGTCAATACGCCGGCCAGCACCGGCAACGATCTGACCGCCGGCTTCGGCCTGGCCATCTACGATCGCATCGAAGTGCTGCGCGGTCCATCGGGCCTGTATCAGGGCGCGGGCGATCCGGGCGGCACCGTCAATCTGGTGCGCAAGCGTGCACAAAAAGAATTCGCCTTCAGCGGCCAGGTGATGGCGGGCTCTTGGGATCGCTATTACACCGAAGCCGATCTGACCGGCCCGCTGGATAGCGACGGCCGCCTGCGCGGCCGCCTCGTGGCATCGTATGACGACCGCGGGTCGTTCGTGGACGGCGTCTATACCAGGAAGCCGCTCGTATACGGCACGCTGAGCTTCGACATCACACCACAGACCGTGCTTTCGACCGGTGTGACGTGGCAGCAGTACAAGGGCCGGCCCTTCTTCGGTTTGCCCGGCTACACAGACGGCGAGATGCTCGACGTGCGCCGCTCCACCAATCTGGATCCCAGCTGGAACCACATCACCGAAGAAGTCACCGAGTACTTCGCCGATATCGAACATCGACTTTCGAACGGTGGCCGCATCAAGGTGAGCGGCCTCTACCGCGAACAGGACGAACCCGATCGCATGTTCGGCTGGTCGGACTGCGCGGTGGATCCCGTGACGGGCGACAGCTGCCTGGTGAGCTGGCGTTATCGCAGCCACTGGAAAACCACCGGCGTCGACGCCTTCGTGGCCACGCCTTTCGAGGCGTTCGGCCGCGAACACGAATTGACCGTGGGCGCGGACTACCGTGAAGTGCGCAAGAACTTCCGCTATGGCGGTGGTGATACGGCGCCCATCAATCTCTATCATCCGGACAACAACGTGCCCAAGCCGGAGTACGAGTACACCAACGGCAACAACAGCAAGACCGAGCAATTCGGCTTGTATGCCCGCGCCAACCTGAAGATGACGGATGCCGCCACCCTCATTGCAGGCAGCCGCGTCACGTGGTGGGACAACCATACTCAAAACCGCAACGCCTACTTCAATCAGTTCACCGACGTTCAGAAGAGCATCAACGGCAAGTTCACGCCCTATCTCGGGCTGGTCGTGGATCTGAACCCCAACGTCTCGGCGTATACCAGCTACACCAGCATCTTTACCCCGCAAACGACGACGGGCGCGGATGGACAATTGCTCGCGCCGCGCAAGGGCAAGCAGATGGAAATCGGCCTGAAGGGCGAGTTCTTCGACAAGCGCATGAACGCGCACGCCGCACTGTTCCGCATGGAAGATGAAAACCGTGCGATGACGGATCCGGACAACAATATGTTCTCCATCGCGTCGGGCAAGATGCGCAGCGAAGGCTTCGAAGCCGAGGTGAGCGGCAGCCCGATGCCGGGCTGGGATATCACGGCCGGCTATGCCTACACCACCACCAAAACGCTCAAAGGCACCGACGATCAGAAGTCGCAACAGTACGTCTTCATCACGCCGCGCCACACGTTCAATCTCTGGACCAAATACACCTTCGGCTCGGGCTCGCTGGAAGGCCTGTCGCTGGGCGCGGGCATGCGCAGCGTGAGCAGCATGTATCGCCTGAACGGTCCGGTGAAGTTCGAACAGAAGCCCTACACCACGGTCTCGGCGCAGGTGGGCTACCGCTTCAACCGGAATCTCGACGCCACGCTCACCGTCAACAACCTGTTCGACAAAACCTACTACCAGCGCGTGTGGGCTGCCTACGGCTCCAACTACTACGGCGAGCCGCGCAATGTGATGCTGAGCGTACGGGCCCGCTATTGACGCGTGCATTACGATCGCGGGCAGGATCATGGTTCGGGCGGGGAAGCCGCATGCTTCCCCGCATACCGAGGTAGCGCTCGCAAGCATTTGTTCACAAGCTCCTCACATTCGCGCTGATATCGTACGGCCACCGCAATGTGCCGGCCCGCCGGCACGCATTGGAGAACGGCACGATGAATTGGCTGAGCAGGCTGTTTGGCAAGACCCCGCGGCTGGCGGATTCCGAAACCGAATCGCCACCGGTGCAAGCAGCCGTTGCGAACACGGCCGCACCGGGCGTCGACGATCGCAATGAGCACGAAGCGCAGGTCCAGGCCGTGCTGGACGCCACGGCGCGTCGGCGCGACGCCTGCTACGCCAGCCTGGGCGCTATGGACGGCGACGTCCTCGCGCCTCTCGTCAATCCGTCGTTCTCGGGCGGCCCGCGGTGGCCGGCGCTGCGCCAGGCCTGGCGCGTCGTGCGCCGTCCGGGCAGCACCCTGGTGGCGAGCGATGCCTTGTCGGACCCCTTCGACGAACACGACGAGCCGCCCGTGCCGCTGGGCTTCGGCCTCGAGGTCTATGCCGAAGCGCGCGGCGTCATCGACGATGTCGCGAAGTCGTGGCTGTTCGACCTGACCTATCAGGTCAGCCAGAACGTCGCCGATCACGGCCGCATGCGCGAACTGCTCGAGCGCTACGAGGTATTGTCGATGCTGTTGCCCATCGAGGGCCTGCCTGCCGACTGGGTCGGCGAACAAGGGCAAGTCGCCTTTCTGATCGGCGTGCCCGCCACGTCCGTGCCCGCCCGCTTCGATACCGAGTACGGCGACGTGCGCCTGGCCGCCATCACGCTGCTGCGCCCCGATGAACTGCAGTTTCTCGAGCGCGACGGCGACATCGCCGGCAACCGCAAGAAGCTGGCAGCCCTCTTGGCCGCCCTGCCCGAGGGCCACGTGAACGACTTCTCGCGGCCCTCGGTGGTGCCCGCCTGAGCGGACATTCGATCGCCGGTTGACCCGACAACGTGTCAGCCCGGCCCGGCCCACCCGCCTTCGTTGCGCACCAGCACCGTCTTCTCGCCGCGCACCCACGCCACGAAGTCGAACGGATCCGTGTCCGTGGGGCGGCGCGCCGCGACGCGATCGCCGCGCCGCGTCCTGGGCACACCGCGGCGGCTAGGCCACCCCGCCGATCTCGTCCAGCGTACGCACCGCCTCGTCCGGCAACACCAGCGCGCCGGCGGCCAGGTTCTCACGCAAATGCTCGGTTGACGACGTGCCCGGGATCAGGAGGATGTTGGGCGAGCGCTGCAGCAGCCAGGCCAGCGCCACCTGCATCGGCGTATGGCCAAGTTGGCGGGCCACCGCCGACAGCGCCTGTGACTGCAGCGGATTGAAGCCGCCCAGCGGGAAGAACGGCACATACGCAATGCCGTCACGCGCCAGCGCGTCGATCAGCGCATCGTCGCCGCGGTGCGCCAGGTTGTACTGGTTCTGCACGCATACGATCTCGGCAATCTCCCGGCCCTGCGCGACCTGCGTCGGCGTGACGTTGCTCAAGCCGATATGGCGCACAAGCCCCTGGCGCTGCAGTTCGGCCAGCACCGTCAACGGCGCCTCGATCGAGCCTTCGGCCGGCCCATGCACATCGAACATGATGCGCAGGTTCACCACATCCAGCACGTCGCGGCCCAGGTTGCGCAGGTTGTCGTGCACGGCCTGCGTCAGCGCTTCGGGGGTGTAGGCGGGCAGCCACGCGGCATCGTCACCGCGGCGCGCGCCGATCTTGGTCACGATCGTCAGATCATCGGAATAGGGCGCCAGCGCCTCGCGGATGAGCTGGTTGGTGATGTGCGGACCATAAAAGTCGCTGGTATCGATATGGTTCACACCCGATGCCACCGCGAGCCGCAGCACGGCGAGCGCGGCCGCCTTATCCTTGGGCGGTCCGAACACGCCCGGGCCCGCCAGCTGCATGGCGCCGTAGCCCAGGCGATGCACGCGGCGGTCACCGAGTTGCCAGTTACCGCTGGCGTCGAAGAAAGCGTGAGAGAAGGTCATGAGAAGCTCCGTGGAAAGGTCAGGGATGAGACAGACCTCAAGATAGACCCGCGGCACCACTCTGATAAGCCCGTACAATCTGCACAGCTTGTCCGGGATTTCGCACAATGCAACTCGATCTGAACGATCTCAATGCCTTCGTCGCCGTCGCGCGCGCGGGCGGCTTTCGCGAAGCGGCGCGATTGGGCAACACCAATGCGTCGCGCTTGAGCGACGCCGTGCGGCGCGTGGAGGAGCGGCTCGGCACGCGGCTGCTGCACCGGACGACCCGCAGCGTGGCCGTGACCGAAGCGGGGCGCAACCTGCTCGCCCGCCTCGACCCCGCGCTCACCGAGGTTGCCGCCGCGATCGACACCTTCAGCCGCAGCGGCGACCGCCCCGCCGGCACGCTGCGCCTGAACGTACCGCTGAGCGTGTCGCGGCTCGTGTTGCCCGACCTCGTGCCGGGCTTTCTCGCGGCCTATCCCGAGATCCGGCTCGACATCGTGGCCGAAGAGAGCTTCGTCGACATCCTGGCCGAAGGCTGCGACGCGGGCGTGCGCTATGGCGAGGGGCTGGACCAGGACATGATCGCCATCCCCATCGGCCCGCGCGTGCAGCGCTTCGCGGCCGGGGCCGCGCCCGCATACCTCGCCCGGCACGGCACGCCCCGCCATCCGCGCGATCTGATGCAGCACGCCTGCCTGCGCGGCCGATTCCCGAGCGGAGCGATGCCGGCGTGGGAGTTCGAGCGCGGCAGCGAACGGCACGTGATCGAGCCCGGCGGCCCGCTGGTGGTCAGGCTCGGCGGCGCCGTCGACCTCGCGGTGTCAGCGGCCGTCGCCGGGACCGGCGTGGTGTATCTTTTCGAAGAATGGTTGCGCCCGCAATTTGAAAGCGGCGCGCTCACCCCGGTATTGCCACAGTGGTGGCCCAGCTTTCCTGGCCCGTATCTGTACTACCCGGGCCGCCGGTTCATGCCGGCGCCACTCAAGGCTTTCGTCGACTATGTGAAGCAATCGAACGCCGGCTCCACGGCGTGGCGGCCCTGAAGGCACACCGCCGCACCAACGCAGTCCCACGACCTGAACGGACCCACCCCATGACGCGTGTTGCAAGCCGACTTGTGATGACCCTCTGCGCCAGCGGCGCACTGACCGCCTGCGACCCGACACTGCCCCCACCGCCGCCGGGGTCGAAACTCAGCGCCGAAACCATCGCCACGCGCGACGTGCCGCCGGAGCAGCAATTCAAGGGCGTGCTGGCGGGCAAACCCGTTCACCTGCTGATCCACGAATGCAAGGTGTATCGGGTCGAGGAAACGGGCGACGGCAACGTGACCTGGACGCATGTGCTCTCGGGCGAATCCTATCCGCTACCCGCGGTGTGCGTGCGCCAGTCGTTGACTGAAGCCAAAGGCGTGGTCACGGCTTTCATCGGACGCCAGGCGCTCGGTGCGGGCGGGTGCTGCGTCGGCATGCCGGAGTTTCGGTCTACCGACGGTGTGAACTGGAAGCAGCGCTGAGCAGGGCGCCGGCGGCGCATCGCGCGCGCATCAGCGCGACAGGCACCCCGGCGGATCGACCTCGGCCGGCTTGGCGGATGCGTGCGGAATGACCTTGTAGCCCGCCGAGCGCGCCCAGCAAACCGACGCGGGCGCGTTGAACTCGTTCAGGGCGCGGGTCAAGCGCCAGTACACGCTGAAGCTGCGCCACTCTTCCAGCCACCAAAGATACTCTTGGGTCGCCAATACGCGTTTGAAGGCGGCCGGGTCATGCCACTGCGAGCGCGGCAGCAAGGTGAAGCGTCCCATCTCGAAGAACAGTTCGCGGTCTTCGCGCGACAAGCGCATCGGGAACGAAAGCAGCAAATCGGGATCGTAGGACAGCGAGAGCTTGTTCGGGCGCGCGCGCGCATCCAGCATGTCCATCAAGGTGACCTCGCCCAACGTGCCGTACTGGTTGATGGCACCGCCCGCCTTGAAATAAGACAGCAGAATCAAGCGATCATCGAGCACCAGCTCCAGCAGCTCCATGCTGCGTGGCCCGTAGCGCTTGACCACCAACGGACGCGCCAGCGCGAGATAACGGGCCGCCACGGCGTAGTCGTAGTCCCTGGCCAGGATCTGATAAGACGTGAGCAGCACCTCATCGTCGATCTGGCGACCGTCATCGTTTGCACGCGCCACCAACGTGGCGGCCTGGTAGTAGACGCCGCTCCACCCGGGGCGGCCACGCACCTGGGCTTTGTCCACCATGTTGAAGCGCGTGTCCGACAACAGACCGATCGCGGCATCGACATCGCCCCTCTCCATCGCGCTGGACGCGGCGGCATGGTTGCCCCGCGCCGCCAGATCACCCGGAACCGTCACCGCCGCCTTGCCCACCATATACGTCAGGCCGCAGCCGCTCAGGGTGGCGCAAAGCGTGACGGCGGCGATCGCGGCCAAGCCTCGCGGCGCGAACGGCATGCGCGGCGTGCCCACCCGCGGCAGGGCGTGCAAAACAGCGGAAATCGGTCGGACAGCAGACATCGGCATCGGGACATGGAAACGGCGGACCCGGCACCTTACCCAAGAACGCCGCCGATGACAAAGCGGTGGACCGCTAGGGCGCGCGCCGCCGCGGCCTCCGCAACGCGGCGTGGCCGATGGTGCTAGCCGCAGCCACGATCAGGCAGTCAGCGACCCACGGCCAGATGGTGATGCGTGAGCGCCGTTTATATGCCCGCCGGCCCCGACTGGCCATCTCACGAAGGAAGGCGTATTCAGGTATCAGACGACCTGTTCGGCTACTGTCGCGATAGAGTCAGTCTGCCAAAAGGAGCGCAATGCCATGGATGCCGCCACCGATTCCACTGCAACATCGATTGCCATCCTCGGCCCCGGCGCCATCGGCACGACGATCGCGGCAGCGCTGCACGAAGCCGGCCGCACGCCGCTTCTCTGTGGCCGCACACCACGCGAGGCACTCACATTGCTGGACGGGGCCCGCCGTATCGATGTGCCTGGCCCGGTCCTGACCGATCCGGCGGGGCTGGCGGGCCCGGTCGATCTTGTTTTTCTTGCCATCAAGGCGACGCAGCTCGAGGCTACGTCCGCGTGGCTCGCAGCGCTGTGCCGGCCAGGCACCATCGTGTGCGTCCTGCAGAATGGCGTCGAGCAGTTGGAGCAGGTCGCCCCGCACGCACCTCTTGCAACGATCGTCCCCGCTGTCGTGTGGTTTCCGGCGCAGGCCCAATCGGATGGCACGGTGCGGCTACGCGGCGACGCGCGCCTGAGCCTGCCCGACGCGCCTGCCTCAGGGGTCATTCGCGAAGCATTGAGAGACACGCGGTGCGCTGTCGACATCGATGCCGATTTCAAGAGCCAGGCCTGGCGCAAGCTCATGCAGAACGCGGTGGCGGGGTTGATGGCGCTCACACAGCGCCGCTCGGGCATGTTCGCGCGTCCCGACATCGCGCGGATCGCGCTGGCCTACCTTGGTGAATGTCTCGCCGTCGCGCGCGCCGAAGGTGCCGCACTCGGCGACGAAGTCCCGCAGGAGATCCTGCACAAGTTTCAGGCGTCTCCTGCCGACATGAGCACCTCCATCCTGACGGATCGCGAAGCAGGCCGTCGGCTCGAATGGGACATCCGCAACGGCGTCATCTCGCGCCGCGGCGCGGTCCACGGCATCCCCACACCGATCAGCGACGTGGTCGTCGCGCTCCTTGCCGCGGCGAGCGACGGGCCGGGTTGACGCCGTCGGGGCTTCGGGGCGCGGGGCCACCAGCGCTGCCATGCCCGGCAGTGTGGCCGGGATCAGCCCGCCCGCTGCCGAGAACCCCAAGCGCAAGAGGACAGTGGACATGGCGGCATGTGGCCGAAGATGGCAGCGCCACGCCCACGATGACCGCGCCAATGCCGCACACACAACGTCGATGGAACCATAACGGCAGTCACGTCACCTACAAGGATCAACCCCGAAGCCGCTCGCGATTTGCGGCCACCGTCAAAGGATGGAGATGGCACACGATTACCGGCAGTTGCTTACCGATTGGCTTGGACGAATGTCGGGCGACACGTCTTCGCCCTGGCATGGCGAACAAGGCGTTGCCCCGCTCAGCCTGCCCGGCCAGGCAGAACCCTTCTTTCTGGTTCATCCCACCGCGCTGAGTGGGGCCTTCATTTTGATCGCGCCCATCGACCAAACCCAAGCGCCAATAGCGCCCTCCGTTCTGTCTGCGCTTCTGGAGCTCAATGCCGAACCGGCGCATTCGGCCGCGGCGTTCGCACTGGACCCGAGCGATAAGTCTGTCATCTACCGGTTCTCCGGCGACCTGACCGGTATGGATTTCACCCGTTTCCAGAACACGCTGACCAACTTCGGCCTGCTGGCCGTCGAGGCGCACCGGCATTATCAGCAGTTGCTCGGGTCGGCATCACGGGCAGGTAAGGTCCCAGGCATGGGCGGCCCCGGCATCAGGGTTTGAGAGCAACGACCATGCAAATCAACTCCGGCAACTTCAATACCCTCTCGTCACTCGATCGCCCGTCAGACACGGCACGTACCGCGTCCGGACAGACAGCGGACATCCAGCCGGTGCCTGCGAGCGTGCAACGCTACGCCCAGGTCTCACTCCAATCGTTGGGCGAATCGGGAGCGAGCCCGCGAGGACTCTCGTTGATCAAGGATCTGGAAGGCGGGATCCCGCGCAGCGTCCAGGTTTTCATCAAACCCACCATCGGCTTCAGCGGATCGAGCATCGCGTGGCAGATCGCCGCGCCGCCGCCCGGCGGCGTGGAACAAGTCATTTCGGGATTACCCAAAGGCCGCTGAGGCCGCGCCCGATTGGGGTGTGGACCGGCCTGCCGCCTCAGGCGCTAGCCGGCGCGGGGCGTCGACTCAGGACAACGTCCTGATCGTCGGACGCCCGATCCTGCACGTCTCCGCTTTTCCCGCGGCGGGGCTACGCCAGCTTGCGGTGCCCCCACAATGGCCGGCGTCCGGCGCTCGCAGGGGTGCGCACGCGGCGCTCATGGGCACAAAGGGATGGCTCCAGCCGCGCTCAATCAACCAGCACGCAGCGCGCCAGACCCCGCATGGCGTCGATCGCGCGATCGGTCGACTCGCCCATTTGGGCGTGCACGATGGCGCCGTCGATGGCGACTGTCAGGCAGCTGCCCAGGGCCTTGTCGCGGCTGTCGAATACCTCGTCCAGGCATCGCGCGACATCGTTCTTGTGATCACGCACGATCTGCAGAATCTCGGGATGCGTGGAGCCGAACTCGGCGGCCGCATTTAAGAACGCGCAGCCGCGAAATTCATCGCGGTCGAACCAGTCGCGCAACGTAAACGCCAGCGCGTCGATCTTCGACGCGCCGGTGGCCAGCTTCGCCGTGAGGCTCTCCCGAAACCACCCGATCCAGCGCTCGTGGCGGAACTCGAGATAGGCGGTCACCAGCAACTCCTTGCTCGGATAGTGCCGATAGAACGTCACTTTGGTGACGGAGGCGGCTTCGATAATTTTGTCCACGCCGGTGGCGCGGATCCCCTGTCCATAAAAGAGGGCATGGGCCGCATGCAGAATGCGTTCGCGGGGCGGGAGCTCGTCGGAGGGGGAAGTGTTGCGTGACATAGCTCATTGTAGACAGACCAGTCCACCACTCGCAATCAGAGGTAGACAGAACGTTCTACATGCACTAATCTACGCATGTAGACAGACCGTTCTACTCAATTCCGCCTGGAGCCATCATGGAAACTCGTCCCCCGCTGCCGCCGTTCACCAAAGAAACCGCCATCCAGAAGGTCCGTCTCGCCGAAGACGGCTGGAACACCCGTGATGCCGCCAAAGTGGCATTGGCCTACACGCTCGACACGAAATGGCGCAATCGTGCCGAGTTCGCCACCAACCGGGCAGAAGCCCAGGCTTTTCTGGACCGGAAGTGGAAGAAAGAGCTCGACTACCGCCTCATCAAAGAACTCTGGGTGCACGACGGCAACCGGATCGCCGTGCGCTATGCCTACGAATGGCACGACGACGCAGGCAACTGGTTCCGCTCTTATGGCAACGAGAACTGGGAATTCATGCCCGATGGGCTGATGCACCGCCGCTACGCATGCATCAATGACATGCCGATCAAGGAATCGGAGCGCAAATTCCATTGGCCGCTCGGCCGCCGTCCCGACGACCATCCGGGCTTGTCCGAACTCGGACTCTGAGGGGCCGCGCGCGCCGCGACGGAGAAAGCTCGGCAATACTCGCGCGGCTGTCGCTACAACAGGGGGCTGCGATCGCGGCCTCTCTTCCCGCAGGCTCGCAGCGTCAATCACGCGCATGGCGCCGGTTGCAGACTGGGCTTCCGTTGATCGTGTGGCTATCGAGGTCGGGAGACGAGCTCGGGGACAGGCACGGCGCGCCGTGCCTTTCGCTCCCGATGGGAGCAGCGATGGGGTGCCGCGCTCGCCTGCCAGGCTGCGTCCCGGAACAAGCCGAGGTCGCTGACCCCTATTTCCCGCATATGTAGGGGTTTTGAAGACTCAGCAGAGCAAAAATCCATACAAATATAGAAATTCAACCGATTGTATGGATTTAGACGGTAGAATTTGGACTAAGCAGGGCATGTCAGGCTCACCTGCGCGCCCACGCCGCTCTCAGGCTCGCGTGCGTAGCTCTGAAATCCTGCTGCGGCAAAGACGCCTGCGGTTCGGTTGACTTCCGTGGAGAGCGCCAGCGGCGCAGAGCCTGTCCGGACGAAGACCACCGGCGCCTTTCAACGCCGAAGCAGCCACTGGAGCATCGGAACGCGCACGCGGATTCGAGCACATGCTTTCCGTGGCCCTCGCGGCTGTCGCTCCCAGCCTGGCCCACGCGTCGTAAATGAAGCTGCTCACGCAGCGTGTTGAGGAAATGATGAATTTTTGGGTTCCTGTCATCTTCGGTACGTTCAAGCTCGTCGTGCTGGGCACGTTCGGCTTTCTCGCCATCAAGTCTCACTACGACGGCGAAAAAGAAGAGAAGAAGAAAAAGCAGGAAATGAAAGAACCGAAGTGAAGGAGGCGTCGCGACGCCCGACGATACCCTTCATGGCGTCTCTCCGATTCGCGTCCCCACACACGGCCGAAGCCCGTTAGAAGACCTCTGCATAAACGCAGCGGCCGCGCATGCGCCCCCGGCTGACGGCATCCCCGTGACGCCTTCGTGCCCATCACGAACGCGCCCATCACGATCAAAACTCGGCGCAGGGTCGCATCGACGCGCTGATCCCTGACGCTATGCGTGTTCAGCGTCAGCCGGCTGCCGCCAAGATGCGCACATACCTCCAGACACAAGCTCCATTACGGGATCCATCCGTGACTGGCGCCCGCCCCGTGTCCCTTCCGCCCGTCTCCACGCCGCCGCTCACCGCGGGAGAGCCACTGCAAATGACGATGTCCTCGACCCGTAGGAAGACAACGCTGCTGTGCCTGCACCCTGCCGAAGATCCGGTATGGCTCATGCCGATCTTGCCAGGCAAGGAGCAGTGATGAGTAGCCCGACCGACGCGCGCAGGCGCTGACGCGAGCAGCAGCGCGCGCAACGTCTGGACGATGCCGAGACACGACGCGCCGCGCTTGACGCGCTGGCTGCTGCGGCACGGGCGTGGCTGCCATGCTCGCCCGCGCAACGTCGCGGAGAAGCGCAAGCGGCTGGCCGCCGGCGAACTGGGGCTGGACATCTACGGCATGCGCGAAAAGCGAGGCGGCTGCCGGGCCGGTCTACGTGGACAGCAGCCCGGATGTGTAGGCGGAGGGGTCACACTTTCCCGACCCATAGCGATTCATTCGACCGTCATCCGCTCAACGCTCGTAACTGACGTAAGTACGCCACATCCAAACAAATCCCCGTGTAAATAGCTAATAAGAATGATTATCATGCGTGTTTTCTATAATAGAACGCATGGGGTGGGGCTGTGGGTAAAGCATCGAATAGCCGTCAAGGCAGGCAGAAGGGCATCGCCCGGGCGGTGAAACAGGCGTTGGCGGGCAGTGCCGCGCTCTATGCCGCCTCGGTATCGGCACAGACGCAGGCGCCGGCCGCGATCAGCGTCCTGCCCACCGTCACGGTGACCGGCGCGCCCGCCGCACTGGGCGAGGCGCCCGCGCCCATCGCCGGCGGTCTGATCGGCGGCGGCGCCCGCATGGGCATCCTGGGCAACACGTCCGTCATGGACACCCCGTTCAGCGTCACCAGCTATACCGCCAAGACGATCGAGAACGAGCAGGCCCGGTCGGTCGCCGACGTGGCCACCATGGATCCGTCGGTGCGCATGAGCAGTGCCCGTTCCAACATCAACGAAGACCTCACCATCCGCGGCTTCAATGTGCCGACCGCGGACTTCGCGTTCAATGGCATGTTCGGCCTGACGCCCTATTGGCGCGCACCGGTCGAGACCCTGGAACGCGTGGAGATCATCAAGGGTCCGTCAGCAGCGCTTTTCGGCATGACGCCGGGCGGCAGCGTGGGAGGCGTCGTCAACCTGGTGCCCAAGCGCGCCACCGATGAGCCCATCACCCGGCTCACGGGCTCGGTCATGTCCGACTCCGTCTTTGGCGTGCATGCGGACGTCGGCCGCCGCTTCGGCGCCGATAACGCCTTCGGTATCCGCGTGAACGGCATGCTGCGCGACGGCGACACGCCGATCAAGGACCAGTCCACGCGCGAAGCGCTGGGCTCGGTCGCGCTGGACTATCGCGGTCAGAAACTGCGCACGTCCCTGGACGTGATCTGGCAGAAAGAACGCATCGACAACGTCGTGCGCCAGTTCCAGCTTGGCGCGGACCTGACCTCGATTCCAGAGGCACCCGCCAACAAGAACCCTTATCCCGGTCTCGGTTGGACCGACGGCCGCAACACCGCCGGCGTCTTCAAGATCGAATACGACATCACCGACTACCTGACTGCCTACGCGGGTTACGGCCAGCGCAAGCTGGATTGGGACTCCTTTGCCGCCAACCCCGTGCTGCAGAATTCGCAGGGCGATTACGACTTCTTTGGCGGATGGCAACGGATGACGGTGGATAGCAAGTCCACCGAGGCTGGCCTGCGCAGCAATTTCAAGACGGGTCCCGTGAGCCACAAGGTCGCCTTCAGCTACACGCTCCTGGACCAGGACTCCGACCTGGGCTTTGACAGGAACTTTCCGTCGGGCCGTTCCAACATCTACGCGGGCACCGTCTTCGATACGCCGTCCATCGCCGGCAGCAACAATCCGCTGAACCGCTATCAAAGCACCAAGCTGACCAGTTACGCGCTGGCCGACACCCTGGGCTTCATGGACGACCGCCTGCAACTGACGCTGGGCGCGCGCCGCCAAAACGTGCAGGGCCAGAATTACGACTTCACCAACGGCGAGCCGAGCGGCGCGCGCTACGACAAAAGCGCAACCACGCCGCTGGCCGGCGTCGTCTTCAAGGTCCGGCCGGACCTGTCGGTCTACGCCAGCTACGTCGAAGGCCTGTCGCAAGGCGACACCGCGCCCACCAGCGCGGCCATCACCAACCCGGGCGAGACCCTCTCGCCGTTCAAGTCCAAGCAGAAGGAACTCGGCGTCAAGTACAACCTGAACGACGACATGCTGGCCACTGTCGCGCTCTTTGAGCTGACACGCCCCAGCTCCGGTATTTCGGGCAACACCTTTGGCGAATTCGGCGAACAGCGCAACCGCGGCGTCGAAGCCAGCTTTGCCGGTGAAGTCACCAAGGGCGTGCGCCTGTTGGGCGGCATCAGCTACATCGACGCCGTCATCAACAAGGCCACCACCCCCGGCCTACAGGGCAACAAGGCCGTCGGCGTGCCCGACTGGCAATTCAACCTGGGCGCCGAGTGGGACACCCCATTCCTCCCGGGTCTGACGGTGTTGGGCCGTGTCATCTACACCGACAGGACGTATGCCGACGCGGACAACACCTTGTCGGTGCCAAGCTGGACCCGCGTTGACGCCGGCGCCCGCTACGAGACCAAGATCAGCGGCACCCCCGTCACCTTCCGCTTCAACGTCGAGAACCTGTTCAATCGGAACTACTGGGGCACCGCCACGGCAGGCTACCTGTTCGTAGGCTCGCCGCGCACCTACACCCTCTCGACCAGCATCGCCTTCTAAGGAAGTCGGGATGTCCACGCAAGCCTGGTCCTGGGTACACAAATGGAGCAGTCTGGTCTGCACGGTCTTCATGCTGCTGCTGTGCCTGACCGGGCTGCCCCTCATCTTCCACGAAGAGATCGAGCACCTGTCGGGCGTGGTCGAAGCGCCGCCCATGCCCGCTGGCACACCCAACGCCAGCATGGACCGGATCGCTCAGACCGCGCTGGAGCGCCGCCCGGGCGAAGTCATCCGCTACATGTTCTGGGATCAGGAGGAGCATCCCGACATCACGTATGTCTCCATGGCCAGCGCCGTCGACGCGCCGCCCGAGGAAAACAATGCCGTCGTCATCGACTCGCGCACGGCCAAGGTCCTGGACGAACCGGCCACCGACGAAGGCTTCATGTACGTCATGCTCAAGCTGCACACCGACATGTTCGCCGGCTTGCCTGGAATGCTGTTCCTGGGCGCGATGGGCCTCTTGATGGCGGTCGCCATCGTGTCGGGTGTGGTGCTGTATTACCCCTTCATGCGCCGCCTGAAATTCGGCGCGCTGCGCACTCAGCGCAGCACCCGCGTCAAATGGCTGGACTGGCATAACCTGCTGGGCATCGTCACCGTGGTGTGGCTGCTGGTCGTTGGCATCACGGGCAGCATCAATACGCTGAACCGCGTCGTGCTGAGCCTCTGGCAGATGGACCAGATGGCGGAAATGACCGCGCCGTTCCGTGGCCTGCCGCCCGTCACACAGCCGGCGCATCTGGAAGCCTCTATCCGCACGGCACGCGCTGCGGTGCCAGACATGGCGGTGCGCCTCGTCGCGTTTCCGGGGACGATGTTTTCCAGCCCGCATCACTACACGTTCTTCATGAACGGCAACACACCCGTGACCTCCCGTCTGCTCAAGCCCGCGCTGGTGGACGCCACTAACGGCGAGCTGACCGACACGCGAGAGATGCCCTGGTACGTACAGACCCTGTTCCTTTCGCAGCCGCTGCATTTTGGGGATTACGGCGGCCTGCCGCTCAAGATTCTTTGGGCGGTGCTGGATCTCCTTGCGATCGTGGTGCTGGGTAGCGGGCTGTATCTATGGCTGCGCAAGCCCAAGGCGGCCACGGCTTCGAAATCGTCGACCCAGGATGCCGCGGAGACCGCCGGCGCGTTGCGGCAGAGTGACCGGCAAGAGGCAGCGCAATGAGCAAGAATGTTGATGTGCGCAGCGCGCGGACCGAGAACCTGCAATCAGCGGGCGAGGTGTTCCGCGTGCCGATCTGGCTAGGCGTGGCCTCGGTGGTGGGGCTGGTGTCGGCGCTGCTGGGCGATGGGGTGTGGGACGGGGTGTCGTGGTTGGCCATCTTTGCGCCGATCGGGGCCGTCTGGTGGGCTTGGCGGTGCCGGCGCGGATAGGGCCGCCTTCTGATTCGGCCCGCCCGGCGTCAATGGCGCGGCCATCAGCGTAAGCACATTCATTTCGCGCGACCGACTTTATTTCGCGTTTTCAAACACTGAAATTGACAAATAAAGTCTGTCGCAAATTTGCCTCATAAGGCTTTGATTTTAAAGGAATCGCCCCGGCAGGACAAACTCGACATGGGCTGTCCACGCGGGTGCGTCCACCAAGGAGGGCGAACGAAAGTAAACAAAAGTCTGTCGCAGGCCAGCGCCGCAGCGGTAACGCAGTAAAGCGGAATCATGAAATGCTCCACCTTTGAAAGGCTACTTAGACGCAACAGCGTGAACCTTATCCGGAGTGGCTTATCCGCTGCCCCGTGGCACACGCGCCGTAGGATAGCCGAACAATGTAACAATCGGGCCACCTCTGATCGAGCGCACACGTCGCCTGCTGACATCGTTGATCCTGCCACAAGAGTAGGCACACAGATCTCGGACTACGAAGCTCCGCCCAGTGCGGCGCTTTCGGGGACTGATGCGTGACAACAGAAGCAGTAAGGTACACCCAGGATCCGACCTCAGGGGAAAGCGCACACTCAGCTATGCTCAAAGGGATACTGAGCAGCAATTCCCATCAGGCCCGCGGCCGCGTGATCTTCGCCGCTGTAGGTCAACATCGAAACTTGAAGATGAAGAGCTAAAAGGCAACTGAGCGAAAAATCGTTTTGTCGATTTGAGTAGCGGAGTTCTAGTTTTTCACACCAATGAGCGTCGTGCCGTAAAGCGAGTGCCCGGCATCGACGGACCTCCATACGTTCTGGCGTCAAGGTAAAAGCCCTTTGAATTCTGAACGCACTGTCTGGCGGAACGTAGTCAACCAAGCGAGGCGGCGGTTGATCATAAACCGTCTGCACGGCAATTGTGCCTTGTCCAGATTCCCGGTGGTCCGCAGCATAACGGCAAACGGCTAATAGCTCTTCTATTGAGTCCAGCAACTTCGCGGCGGAAGCCACTGAATTTGTTGCGCGCTGCACGTGAGCTCGCAAGGAGGCGCGAGAACCAAGTAAACGTTCGAAGGTTCGTTCAGTGATTAGCGGTTCGTACTGTGAGAGCAACCGCTTTTGATCGTTATGTGCAGCGACTCTAGCTAGTGTTTGAAAGTCAACAACCCTACGGCGACCCACCTGCCAGGTCGACTCGCTCCATTTTCCTGAGATCGAACTGAAGTCCTCACAAGAATAAAGGCGGCATTCAGCCTCGAGTTCAGGCAGATTAAAAGCTCGGGAGTGGCCGCCAAGAACCCTACTGAAAATTTCAACGAGCCGAGAATGTCCGACGCGGCACCCGTGATCAGCAAACGGGTCACGTCCAGCAATCTTTACCGGCTCGGATCCATGACCCACGAAAGGTTGGTTAAGTAGACGGCTATTCGAGTCTAGGCTGTATCTGCAGTCTGGCAGGCTATCTCCTACAGTGTAATAGCGTGATGCCGGCGCCCACCCGCGTCTCATGACATAATAGAATCGAATTACTGCATAAGCTATATGAGTGAGCGGTTCCCACGCTGCGCCTGCGTCGCGCTTTCGTAGTTCGCTCATCATTTCAAGCGCACCATCTTGAATTGCGTGATCACCCGATTCCATGATCAGTATTAGTGCCAGACAAGCGAGCTTGTCTACGGAGCCTTGCATCGCGAAAATTTGAGGTGCTAAATCGTTCAACGACGGCTCAAAAATAGGCTTATCGCCCACAGCCAGAAAAGGAACTTTCGATGAGCGCAGATTTCCGACAATTCGATCGGCTCTAACGTAATCCAAAAGGCTGTCGACATTTTCCATGCGACTGATACTGTACTCGTACCGTAAAATGGGAAGCGCGCTGAAGGAGTCTGCGGCTTGTCGGTAGAGCTTCAAAAGCGCCGCGCGCAGTTCAACGCTTTCTTTCCATATATCGTTTGGCAGGGAGATTGAATCGTCTCCGTACCCAGATCCTCGACGCCCGCCCAGACGTTGCTGTTCAAGTTTACGCGCTTCGGCCAAAGCTCCAGTGTTGATTCGGTTGAGCAATCCATCCTTCAGCAGCCTTACTGAAAATTGTGTTCCCGAGTCCAACCCTTCGCCAGGTTGATGGTTGAATAGAGACCAAAGTTTGTTGCTACCTCGGATGAGGTCGCGGAGCTTATCCCAGTTATGGATCTCTATTTCGAAAGGCAGCTTTTCTTCCAATTGAAACTCTTGCAGTTTGTCGTGGAGACGAGCATTGTTTTCTGCATTCGTAGCCAGAATAAATAGATAGACGCCAGCGTAGTGCTTCGAAGTCTCAATTTTTTCCTTCGCCTTCAGTACGTCCTGTTTAATTTTTCCAGCGTCTAGATCGGCCATCGTAAATTTGCACTGAACGAATACTCGTCCGCCCCGCTTATTCATGTCAGCGGCTCTATAGTCGTTCAGGAGGATGTCGAGACCCTGCTGCCACTGTCCACTACGGCCGAAGAGCCGGGAACTATGGTAAAGCTCTTCATAAATATGAAGGCACATAAGTTCGAGGTCGAGCTGATTTCGGGGATGAGGGATGTAGCGCGCTTGGCGGCGGTCGGCCTGAGTCGTCATTAGAGTGTTCTGAGCAATGAATTTCTCGGACTCGTCCCTTCGGGGAGTTAGGAAGAGTTCTCACAGGGGTCGGCGAACTTTAGCACGATGAATCCATTGGAAGAGTTGAAATGTGCGATTCGAAACATCGCCATCTTAGCGACCAAAGTGCGCTCCACTTCAAACGTAGCCAAACGAACTGGATTTGTGGAGACTTGAAGCTAGGCTCATCTGCGTCAATATGCGTATCAGACAAAGCATCTTCTTTATTCGGCCATTATCAGAATCACCTTGAACACTTAGCTTCGGGGCATAGCTCAAGTTTACAAACTATATGCCGTAAATGTACCTCGGCAGACAAATTGAGCTAGCCCATCATATGCATGAAAGGACGACCTACATGTTTCGTAATGCCACACCCAACGATTTCGCTTTTTTCGATCCCCTCATCAAGGCGGAAGCCGCAAAAGGACATTTCAACTCTAAGATCCTAAATCCACCCTTTTCGACAACATGGGATCTCGAGCTTAAATCTGTCCTCCAAGCTAATAGAAGGCTGAATGGTCTCCATGCGCAAGCGTTAATTTGGGAGGAGGACGGCAACCCCATCGGATTTGTCATCCTGTCTGCAGGCCCCGAGAATAAGGGTAATGAACTTTGGATGAGTGCAATAGCTCCGAATTATCGAGGGAGAGGTAATGGCAAAGCGATGATTTCTGCCCTCCTTGAGAACTTTCAGGGCAAGAATCTGATCCTTCTGGCGCGATGTAACGCTCCGTCCAAAACGATGCTTCACCTTCTCACAACTCACGACTTTGAGCTAATGACGACTGACTCCTCCGATTGCCATGCATTGAGATACACGAAATGAGTCGTCACTTGGTGTCATGCGTGCAATGCCGCGCCTCATAGACTGCTAGGATCCGGACCTTTCCCCGGAAAGTGAACCAGTCAAATCTGGGGAGCGGGTGTCTTTGCACCTGCCCGCCACCTGGGGGTTCTTGAACTGGTAGCCAACGCTCAATGACAAAGAAGCCAGGCACTAGGTCGTCGGTAATGCCAGCCCTGCGATCAGCCATACCGATTCGAACTCCCGGCACGCTCAAGTCCGCCGAAGGCGACTGCGCTGGCGCCCCGTACTAGCTGACGTATGCGCGCGGGCTCTCTCGCCACAAGATTCGCCCCCCCCACCACCACAAGTTTTCATCGGTTGCAGCGCCCAATAATTGTCGCTTCCGTTGGCGCAAAACCTCCCTCAAAAAACTCTCATCGGTAGCACCATGGATGAGGCGTTGAACTGTCAAAGTCCGAATCAGCGATGAACCGCGCAAAAAATATTCAAAAAAAAGCTCGTATGCGATCCACGAAGATCGAGAGCAATCGTGAAAATAAGCAATACGTAGACATCATGCTCACAACAAAGTGATTGAAAATCAATATTAACCAATCTCTTGGCGATAGTTTTTTCGTTGACACCAAAAGTTTTTTCGATAGGATAATCGGCGGTTAAGGGTCCAGCCCATGATACTGCGTCCGTCTACGCGCGAGCGCCAGTCTGCCGAACCAAGCCAAGCGGCGGATACCGACTGGGTAAACCGGACTATCCGGGCGTTTCTTCGCGAGTGACAGACTTCAGGGAGGGGCGGGATGCCGACGCTCGATGGACGACATCACCGCGAGGCGGAGCTTTTCCTCTGCCTGGATATCTGGTTCGCCTGAAATAACCGTATCCCTGCGCCACCCGCAAAAAAAAGGGCCGTCCAGCCGCCAGCCTCATGAGTTGCGGTTGCTCTTTCGCTGTTCTCGCGGAGCTCTTGAACGAACTATTCGTCCCGGATTCCAAGTTGAGTGAACCATTTCTCAGTTTTCTCAATTTTAATGAACCAAAATTCCATCTAAGCCCCAGCCGATTCGGAAGTGCTAGCCGCGTTCTTTTTCCCTGAAATTAGCGCAGCGACGTCGCAGCCCGCGCGATATCTCAATCTACACACTTTTTAAATTCCAACTTCAGTGTCAAATCTCAAGTTGAATTAACTTCGACAGTCGCGACGGCGGTGGCGGGCAACGAAGCAAGAGGCAGCGCTATCGTAGGTGGGACTTTCGCTCGGGCCCCAATTGTTAAGTTTTGTTCATTTGTTCGACCCACTCGCTTGTGCATAACTGTTACGGCGGGCGCCCGCGCGCGGTCGCGTTGCCGAAGGCACACTTCGTACTTGTAAACATTATTTATTAGTTGCTACCATCCTAGGCAAATCCCATATGTACGGATGCCCACAATCAGGCAGCGAGATAGCCAATGCCCTTCGTCGAATCCGCGTTTCGAAAGAAGCTCCGCGCAGCGGATGCCAAGTCGCATTTCCATGGCACCGACGTATTCTCGGTTTTGCGCACTCAATGCGCCCCTTCAGAATACCCGCCGCTTTTAGCCGCCCTGCGGAAATCAGCTCCCAAGACGTACGCCGCCCTAACAGCACTCGGCCCCCGTTCTGCGTCTGAATTAGTCTGGAATCGCAAGCCGCTAGCCGCTCTTAATCTAGAGTTCGAACTTGACTGGGCGTCCATTTGGCTATCAGGCCATGCAGCCCGGCTGAATGTCTTTCGCGCCGCTGCCGTTGAAATTCAGGCGAAATTCCTCGCAAATGACCTCGCGTCTGCCCTGACAGCGCTGGACAGCTTCGTGGCAAAGTATGGATGGAGCTTATGGGCGGTTGAACTTCGTGCGGCACTCTGCCAATTACTTGAGGGAACGGATTCCCAACGCGCCTGGCTCGGAGAGCTGCAATCAAGAACGGTCAACAGCATTCCTGGTCTGTTGTTCCAAATGTTTGGTGACCGTAACGATGACACCTTCTCTTATGAGGCCGTCTATCGAAAATGCATGAATTCGTTCCCGCGCTTCGAAGAGATTGCTCCTTGGCTCGTCGACTACCTCAAGTTCCGAGCTCTGGGGCATGTCGCTGACCCGTCGACGGCACTTCCTAGCATCCTTTGTCGAGACATTACGTCGTCACTCATTGACTACTACGAAGATGTTATAGCGGCGCTGATCTATGTTGAATGCCAAGCTGAGTTGGGGGCTCTACGTTGCACCGCACTTCGGTTGGTTCGCACCCTTCGATCCAAAGGTTTTCGGGACCACCGCCTAGACAAGCTAGAACACGCACTAGGAGGGACCTTTGCAGACATCCAGGTTATGGCAGCCCCCCCCGTCGAGTTTCACGATCTCTACGCAGGCTCCTCAACGGCAACTAGCAAGCTTCCTCTTGACTTGTCCGACGCGCTTGCCCAATGCCAACGCGAAGGGGCTGCCGCGCATGAGGTCATCGGAGATCTTTTGAAATGGGGACTCAACCTTCGCAGCTTAGACATTGGACCTGCGGTCGCAGTCTACGCAATCCAGGTTACGTCGAGTTTCCAAGATCAGCGGGTGCTCCCACTTAGTGTCCTGCTCCTGACTGGGAGCCTATCAATTGACGATGCCGCGGCGCTCGGGAAGACGGCAGCGAAAGCGCTTCTTGAACAGTTCTTACATCAGCGCGGCGTAGAGGTCAGCATCGAATCGGTGTGCCCTTTCGCAAGCCCAAAAGCTCAGGAGAACTTCCAGCCTGATAGTCAAGTTCAACTCGTCGCGGCCCTCCAGCTTCTCGAAGCGAAAGACTACACTGAACTAGCCCGTCTTACGAATGAGCTCAGAAGCAATGGTCCTTTCTGGGAGCGGCAGTGCGCAAAGCTGGACGCTCTCTCGTTCATAGCGATGAACGATCTCTCAAAGGCCATCGACCTGCTTGAGGAATGGATTCGCAAGAATAAGCGGTACGCCTTCGAGTTTCCGTCCGATGTTCTCTTCGATGCGAATCCTTGGATCCGGTTGCGCAATCTCGACGTCGTCAAAGTGGGCATCGTCGCACACTACGAATTCGAGGCCAACGGCAATGCCAATGTTGGCTACATCTGCAAGATGGCATGTCGTAATTTTCTGCAGAGTGGTCTCCGAGAACGCGTCGCGCACGATTTCGAATCGGCGTCGGAAATTCGCAAAGCACAACTCATCACGTTCATGCGAGACGTGTGGGTTGAAGAGAACCTGTCGATGTGCCACCAGTTCGAATCGACGTCACAGGTGCGTGACGAGAGAATGGCGGTCATTCAATTATTGCTCGGATGGGACGAGGAGCTCGCGTCCGAGTACGCGGAGGCCATCCGTCAAATCACGCTCAGTCAGACTCTGCAACGGGGGCTCGAGCGTATCGATCAGACGCGTGTATTCGTGAACGAATCTGCAATCTCTCGCTGGGCAGAGAAGGAGCTGGAGCAGGATTACGACCGGTGGCGGCGCTTGACCGAATCTAGCTCGGGATCACGCGCAGTCGACGATCTTCTTCGGCAGTATGTGCTCGACCCTTCGAACCAGAACCTACTGACAGAACTCACCAGCGGCAAGCCGACCGCATCCGATGTAGTCCTTCTCGATATTCTGGATCGCCTCTACAAGCGGTTCTTGCTTGACCCCGCAGAGGGACTAGACGCCTATCTGAGCGTGCGCATTCGGCATGGAAGCCTGCGCGGAACAATTTTGGGACCGTTCGAGGAGCAAAGCCTCCTTTTCAGCTCCGAATTTTCGGGAGATGCGTTCGATACGCGATGGAGTGAGCAACTTGGCCTGTCGTGGCAGGAACGTGCCGCCCTTGTGCCACGGATCCAAGCGTTCTCGGCCGACGTACGTCGCATCGTCGACGAGTTCATTGACGAACATATTCAAGTTCAAAGCGAAGACAAGCCACACGGCGCATTCCCATCGGTGTTGGTTACGCAGGCAGCGAAGATCATTGTGCTGGCGCTGGCTGAACGACCGCTTTCGTTCAGTGCATTCCTCAACGTGGTCTACGGCATCTTCTGGCAGATCATTGAGGTCCAGCTTAACGGACTCCGGGACCAGGTAAGCGGCAGAATCGTGAACGAGATTCGGGCGCGGGCGGAGGCGCTGATTGCGGAAGTGCGCAGTCTCGGCTCAAGCTACCTTCCGTTGGTCACAACCCTGACCACTGCTTCAACTACGACAAAATCACAGTGCGATGCTGTTGCGGACTGGTTCCGCTTGCCAAGCTATGCCGATGGGGAGAGCTACGAGCTGCGAGATGCAATCAGCATTGCATCCGCTGCAACGCGAAATGTCCATCGTTCCTTTACTGCTGAAATCAAGATAATTAGCCTCCCAGTGGCCGCAGTGCCTCTCACCACTTCGGCGCTTTCTGTCTTGATGGACTGCCTTTTCGTGGTGTTCGAGAACGCCTGGAAGCACTCTGGATTCTTTGGAGATCTTCCAGCGATCGACTTGGTGGCGCAATACGACGCGACCCATCGACTGCTCATGCTACGCGCCGTTAGCGCGCTATCGCCAGGGAGGAAGGAGGATTTGCTTTCAGGAGAGCTGAGTCGATTGCGGACAAAGTACCTCGGCGCACTGCCACTAGAGCTTGTGCGAAAAGAAGGTGGATCCGGGTTTCCGAAGCTTGCCAAACTTGCACGCGCCACTCCCGCGGAAATCTGCCCGACGCCTTTTGATTTCGGTATCGAAGGCGACAGTTGGTTTACTCACGTGACCGTGCCACTCTATGAACGCGATGGAGCATTCGACGCTTATGACGAATGAGCAAACGCTATTGGTCGTGGAAGATGACGAGCCCAAGCAACGAAGCATCATTGGTTTTCTCTCCGAAATTGTACGAAGTGATGTGAAGATTGTGAGCGCAGAGTCGCTTACCAGTGCCGTTTCGGTGTTGAGTTCTAAGGAAGTGGTCTTCGTAGTGGTCGACATGTCCATTCCCACATTCGACCTGGTCAAGGACCGTCGAGGCGGAGGGCAACCACAAGGCTTCGGAGGCGCAGACATATTGCGGTTCATCCAGTCTGAGACGGAGGTGACTAAAAGCGTTGTCATAACGCAATACGAAGAGTTCGTTCTCCGTCTAGGTGAAAAGAGAAAAGACCCACGAGGCCTTGAGGAAGCTCTACGCAGCGAATTAGATGAGCGATTTCTTGGCGTGATTCACTATGCCGGGCAGCACGGCTCTTGGCGCCAAGCACTCAAAGAGATTTTGGAGCGCCTTGCGCTTACGGAGACAGCATGAGATTTCTGGTAGTTGATGACGACCCGCAGAAGCTGCAACTCGTCCGAACTTTTCTCGTCGAGCAAGGCGTCGACACCAATGACATCTTGCAGGCGGAGCACGCCGCTGGCGCCCGAATAGCGCTTGCAAGCGGATCTGTGGATATTCTTCTAATTGACGTCCTGCTTCCCGCCCGTCGCGGGGCACCAGCCCTGGGTCAGAACTGCGTCGAGCTTCTTCGCCAAATCATGGAGGATGGGACGACGCCGGCACCTCGGCATATTCTAGGAATGACGGCAAGTGCGGACACTCGCGCCGAGTTTGAAGCTGATTTTCAGAGTCTAATCACGCGCGTGCTTCACATCGCGCCTGGCGAACATCGCTGGAGGCAAGATCTCGGCGGATTCCTCCTATTCCTTCGACACATCACTTCAGCTCGTGAAGCGAACGATTACGACATCTGTGTCCTCAATGCACTCCGCGCGCCGGAACTTAGCGGGCTGCTTGCAGCTTGGCAGCCTCGTTTAGGGGCGGAGCAACTGCTTGGCCGAAACATTATCTACCAGACCGGTTTAGTAACTCTAGAGGGCGTTGAGCGTCGGCTCGTATGCGCCCACCTAGCGCAAATGGGACCGATCGCTTCGACACATGCTGCCACCGCACTGCTATCTGAGTTCCGTCCGCGAATAATCCTGATGACGGGCATCTGCGGCGGGTTTGCCGACCACGTGAACATTGGCGACATCGTGGTTGCAGAGAAGAGCTGGGACTGGCAGGCAGGAAAGTGGAAGGATGGTGGAGCAGCGCCAGCTGAATCGCAAGCGTTGGAATCACCGATCGACGCGACCAATCGCAGTTTCAATGCTCGTCTGGAGAGTGCTCTCGACCAACGCGATGCTTCGCCAGAGCTGATCGCTGACGCTCGCGCGCTCAGTGAGCGCATCGCAGCAATCCATGAGACCTATCAAGGAATCAAGCCGGGAAGCGCTCCTAAGCTGGTGGTCGGACCAATGGTGACTGGGAGCTCAGTAGTCGCTTCGATGGACATTCAGACGCTCTTCCGTGAACAGCATCGCAAAATGGTCGGCATCGACATGGAATGCTATGGCCTCTATTATGCCGCTGCGCTGCACGGGGGCTCACCTGTGAAAGCCATCTGTATCAAGTCAGTTTCCGATCTGGCAGATCGTGCGAAGGGTGATGACTTTCAAACCTATTGCAGCCACATGAGTGCAATGGTCGGACTTGAGACTCTCAAGGGTTTCTTCCGGGGGTAGCACGGAATTCCAACGCAGGGACTTGGTGGCGTCGTCGACATCCATCCTAGCTGCATAGCCGACGCATTCGTTGAGCACGGTCTGATGCGCGGGGATATTTGACGGAGCCAATAGAGAGGGATAAATGACGCGTGTCCGTCGCCTTGAAATTCGCAATTTCCGCTCGATACAGACGCTCGATTGGACGCCTTCCAATGGCCTGAACTGCCTTATTGGACCAGGAGACAGCGGCAAGTCGACCATTCTCGACGCCATCGACCTGTGCCTAGGCGCGCGGAGGAGCGCACCTTTCGGCGACACGGACTTCTTCGGACTGGACGTAACCCGGACGATAACGATCGCGATCACACTTGGCGCACTGCCCGACGCACTGAAGAACATCGATGTCTACGGAGAATTTCTTCGCGGATTTGACCTCGGCACCCGGCAGCTTGAAGACGAACCGCGTGCAGGTCTAGAAACGGTTCTAACGCTGAGGCTCGAGGTCAAGGACGACTTAGAGCCTAGTTGGATGCTCCATTCCGACCGGGCCGCCCGGCAGCAGCTGGAGCGGTCTCTTGCTTGGAAGGATCGCAGCCTCCTTGCACCTGCCCGAATCGGCACCTATGCGAACGCGAACCTTTCCTGGGCAAGGGGTTCGGTTTTGAATCGACTCACGGATGAACGCGCGAACCTTGGCTCCGAACTCGCCGGCGCAGCACGAGCCGCCCGAACTGCCTTCGGCGCGCAAGCAGGCCCTCAACTCACCCAGACTCTGCAAGTCGTCACTCGGACAGCTACCGTCCTGGGCGTAGGGATCGGTGCGGGCGCTCAGGCGCTACTTGATGCTCAATCGGTGTCGATTGGTGACGGTGCTATCGCGCTCCACAGCGAGATCGGGATCCCTCTTCGGTCACTGGGAACAGGCTCGGGGCGCCTCCTTGTCGCGGGGTTGCAAAGAGCCGCAGCAGCAGCCACCACGGTCGCCTTGGTCGACGAAGTGGAGTACGGACTTGAGCCTCACCGCCTCATGCGACTTCTTGACTCGCTCGGCGCGAAGGATGCTACCCAGCCATTGCAGGTTTTCTTGACAACACATTCGCCGGTGGCACTTCGGGAGCTCGCCGGCAATCAGCTCTTTGTAGTACGTCAGCGTTTGGGCGTCCACACGGCCACATGCGCGGGTGCGGACGACGGCATTCAGGGCACCCTGCGCAAGGCGGCGGAAGCCTTCCTGTCCAAATCCGTCATCGTCTGCGAAGGCGCCAGCGAGGTCGGATTCGCTCGCGGGATGGACCAATGGTGGGTGCATTGTGGAGCGACGTCTTTCCTGGCCCAAGGAGGTTCATATGTGGATGCAGGTGGCGGCAGCCCCGATCAGTGCTTCACACGGGGGGAGGCATTCCTCAGGTTGGGCTATCGCGTCCTTGTCTTCGTGGACGCGGACAAACCTGTTTCAACCACCGGACTAGTCGAGAGGTTCCAAGCGGCTGGCGGCCAGTGCCTCACGTGGCGGGCCGGGTTGGCACTTGAAGACGAGCTCTTCCGACATTTGAGCAATGACGCAGTGCACGCTCTACTGAACAAGGCTGACGAGATGGTCGGGCGCGAGCTTATGGAAGAGCACATTAAGTCGAAGTCAAATGGAAAAGTTACTTTGCGTGCAATTGAGGCAGAACGGTTGAAGGGAGGCTACACACCCGCGAGCCGCGCATTGTTAGGGCTTGCCGCTCGGAACAACAAGAACGGTTGGTTCAAGTCATTAAGCGGTTTCCAGGAAATCGCCAGGGACATTGTGGGTCCTAATATTAATGATGCAGAGAAGGGCTTCATCCATATTACGAACCAACTCTGGTGGTGGACGAGTGCCACCACCTGAGATCGACATCTTACAAGCGAGGTTGGGCTCAGTCACCGCCCCAGCCGGGTGCGGCAAGACCCAGATCATCGCGGACGCGCTGAGTCAGCACACCGACAAGAAGCCAGTCTTAGTGCTAACACACACCAACGCTGGAGTCGCCGCTCTTCGTGCCAGAATCCAGCGTGGCGGTGTCGCGAGCTCCGCCTATAGGGTGTCAACCATCGACGGCTTCGCTATGCGGCTCGCGGGCAAGTTCCCGCTCCGCGCGGGCCTCGACGCGCGTGCTCTCGAACTGGCCAATCCGAACGCCGACTACTCTGCTATTCGTAGTGCCGTGCAAAGGCTCCTGCATGCCGGTCACATCAATGATCCCATTTCCTCAACCTACTCGCGCTTGCTGGTCGATGAATATCAGGACTGCAACAGTGCGCAGCATGCCATCGTCTGCTCTATCGCGCAGACACTGCCCACTTGCATCCTTGGCGATCCGATGCAGGCGATATTTGGATTCCGCGATCCACTGGTCGATTGGAAGCTTGAGGCGCAGGTTATTTTCCCTCCCATAGGGGAGCTACAGATACCTTGGCGATGGCGGCTCGCAGGCATGGACGCGCTGGGCGCCTGGCTACTTCGAGCCCGCAAGTCGTTGGAGACAGGTCAATCCGTGGACTTACGTGGAGCGCCAGAGGGAGTCCTGTGGATTCAACTCTCCCAAGGCATGGAGCTGCAGCAACGACTGATGGCAGCACGGACAGAAGCGCCAAACCGAGATGGCCGCGTTCTCGTAATTGGCGACTCCATCAATGCCAATGGTCGCCATCAACTCACCATGCAGACGCCGGGCGCCACCTCCGTCGAAGCGGTCGACCTGAAAGACCTGGTGAACTTCGCCCGACGATTCGATTTAGCGAGTCCCAGCGCTCTTCGACAAATCGTCGAGTTCGCGAGTTCACTGATGACGGGCGTAGGTGCAGCAAGTTTCCTCACTCGAGTCGAGACTATACGACGCGGTCGCGCCCGCACGTCTGCAACCCAAGCAGAATCCGCGGCCGTGATGTTCACGGTGGCACCCAGCCACACGACTTCAATTGAACTGCTTCAGTCTCTCTCGAGCCAACCTGGTGCACGTGTGTACCGACCCGAGGTGCTGCACTGCTGTATCTCAGCAATGAGGGCAGCCGGAGCGGAAGGCGGGTTCATAGGCGCAGCGATTCAGGTCCGCGAGCGAAACCGCCATTTGGGGCAGCCGCTGGGAAAGCGCGCCGTCGGAAGTACGCTTCTTCTGAAAGGCCTGGAGGCTGACGTCGCTGTCATTCTCGAGCCCGAGCGTATGACCGCGCAAAACCTATACGTTGCTCTCACGCGGGGCGCAAGGCGAGTCGTGGTTTGCTCGTCTACCCCTGTGCTAACGCCTGCCCCGAGCCGTTAGCTAACGTCCATTGAACAATCAAGGGCAACGCGCACGTTGGAGATGGCCCTCCTATCGCCGCGGCCTCCCCGCGAACAACGGCCAATGAAAACTCTAGATGTCGCCTATGCGACGATCACGACCGGCCAGCACCCCCACCACCACGGCGGCAAGGAGATCCCCTAGAAGGGGATGCGAAGGCTCCTACCTCCGCAAAGCACCCTGTGCGATGGCCCACACCGCCTGACGCGAGGTAACTGATTTCCAGCGCAATTGTCCGCGACGGGAGCCGGCACTGCCCGTGCGACATTCTGCTTCGTTCGCACTAGTGTACGGCGACAGGACCAAGCCCCAAGGTTCGTCATGAGACGGCCGGCGGCGGAGCAGGAATGCTTCTCTATAATGACTCAGTGCCTCCACAACTTCAGGGTCGAGCGGCTGTACATCTCGGCCCGTGATAGCCAGAGCCCACCCAGAAGCGCTAGTCACGTCCGTAGCTGATATGAGATCCGCCATTCGGGCGCTAGCAAGGTCTGCCGCGCTCAACGGGGTGCGCGACAAAATGGTCAAAACGAAGCGGTCACGCCAAGCCATTTGGTGATCGATAACGGAGGTTTTCGGCTCGCCCGCAAGTCGTTGCAGGGCCTGATCAACAATCGAAATGCTCAACGCGGGCTGACGTACGGGCCGCGAGCGGCGACGTGGCACTGTGTTGCCCAGTCCTGTAATTGGGTTGGAATTGAGGGGCACAAACCCGCAACTGGCGAAGTGGCCGTACATCGTCCCTAGGATCCGGGAGCTGGCGTCTAAGGACGTTGAGTCAAGCGCCCCAGATTTAAACGGCGTCCATCCCTTATGTGAAGGCCGAAGTCCGGGAGGGCAAACATGCAGATGAGCCTGCATCCGCAAGAACTCTACGTATCGGGCCGCGTCCGATGGGGACCAGGACAGCAGATCAGGCGCGCCCTGAGTCTCGCAATACCACCGCACGCGTCGCAGCTCCCGCCTGTAAGTATCTAGGGTCGCAGCCGACCGGCCCTTTTCTGCCAACGTCTGCAGCCAACGCTCTGCTGCTTGAAAGCCGTTGTCTGGCGCTTGGCCGGCGGCGTCAGGATGTCGGGTCATTAAATCGTCTCTGCAGAGCGCTATTTTTTATGCGAAGCTATTCGGAGAGGGTTTCAGCGCTACTGATCTGCTGGTCCTCGGCTTGTAAAACCTTCTCGACCCGGACGATCGCAGCACGCGTATCCCCGCGCATTTGGTTCACCCGAACCTGTTATGCGCGCCGGACGGGCTTCCGCCGAGCTCGTTTCAACTGCTCGAGGGCTTTTTTTCTATCGTCGTACTGTTCAGGCGTCAGGAGTTGGCTGCCCGCGGGCATGAACCAACCCACGATGCAAGCTTGGTCCCGCACAGCCAGCTGGATGTGGCTATCCTCACGGAAACCAGAATTGGGCGTGATCTCCTTGCCTTGAGGAAAGGCACCGCGGACGATCTGGTACGGGGGTTCCTCCGCCGGATTCTCAGCGTGCTGTTCCTCCATGACTCCATGAAGGTACGAGAAAATCGCATTGTCGAGCTTGCGCAAGATAAAGTCTCGGTCCCCTTCATGGGACTGGGCATTCACCGGGGGATGCGGCACGCCGTCCTTCATAGGAACACCTTCCTCAAGAAAGGCGTCGTACGCATTGGCGAATGTCGTCATCCCAAGCTGGGTGGTCATATCGAGCCAATGATTGACTCTTATCAGCGCCCCCACCACCGCCGGACTTGCGATCGGCTGTTTGGTGTACATGGCCTCCGGCTTCTTGTGTGAGTGATCCGCGAAGTGGAACGCTCGCTCTGCGTCGTTCTCGAAAAAGTAGACACCGGGGCCCAGCCAGTCGTAGTCGTTGCGACTCTGGTCGAGGGATGCCAGTCGTCGGCTGACCAGGTCGTCACGGACTACCCCATCGCAACCGTGGTACCCGACGATCAGATGTCCCGCTTTCACCGGTAGAACTTGTGGAGGTTGCCGGCCTCGTCGAGGATCCCTGCGCGCTTGGCAATCTCAACCGCCTTTTTGCGGCCTACCAAAAATGGATTAGTACGTTTAGGGGCCGCGAGAGCCGTATAGGTGACCGCCTCGGGCCGGGCTTTTTTGGCCGTCTTAGCAGCTACCTTAGGGTTCGCTACTTTCTTTGCAGCGCGCACCGGTTTGCCTGCTTGCTTCCTGGGAGCTTTGCCCGTCGTAGCTGGCGCGTCGGTCTTGACGACGTACCGGACTATAGGTAAGTCCCCTGTTGTCGTAGATGGGCGTTTGCGAAAGGTTGCCATGAACCCATTTTCGCACATGAAGCGTCGGTTGGGGTGCCTCCTGCCAAGACCCAGTAGGGCATGCCGCGACAGTCAACTCCCTTCGCCAACCCGGTCACGGGGGAGAGCGCTTTTCCGACGTTGCCGCGATACCGACACTTCCTGCCACGCGCGACGCGCGCTGGTAGCATCGAAGGACGAACGCTTCTGCTTTTGAAGATCCGGACACCATTTACAGCCCGCCTTGCGCGAGCACAGCTTACGCTGCTGGGGAGCGCTCAATCTCATCCGGTAAGTCGCTCCGAGTACTCATGAATCGAACTAGCATCGCCGGGAAGATGAATGCTCTTCACCCGAGGGGACTCCCTAGTCCGATAGTCCAATGCGTCAGCATTCGAGTGGACCGACAAGTCCGTAGGCGACGCTTTGCCGCACCAATCAGGCCATAGGCTATGCCGTCCAGGCCATCGTAGCTTGGCGGGATGGCCAGCGCAATTTCGGCGAAACGCCCAATGGGAATTTCATGGCCGACACTTCCGAACCTCACCCCGATCCGCTGGTTGTCACGCGCCAACTTCGAAGCATAAAGGCTAAAGTTGGACGAACTTAGGCAAAAGATCGAGGTGAAATATCAGAAGTTGGAACGCGACAGACTATATTGTTCTGCGACAGACTTTATTTGCCATTTTCAACACGCCCGCCGCCACGTCCACATCACTCCACCGTCACGCTCTTCGCCAGATTGCGCGGCTTGTCCACGTCGGTGCCGCGCACGCATGCCGTGTGGTACGCCAACAGTTGCAGCGGCACGGTGTGCAGGATCGGCGACAGCATGCCGTAGTGTTCGGGCATGCGGATCACGTGCATGCCTTCTTCGTTGTTGATCTTGCTGTCGGAGTCGGCGAACACATACAGCTCACCGCCGCGCGCGCGCACTTCCTGCATGTTGGACTTCAGCTTCTCGAGCAGGGCGTCCTTGGGCGCGATGGTGACCACGGGCATCTGGTCGGTGACCAGGGCCAGGGGGCCGTGCTTGAGCTCGCCGGCCGGGTAGGCTTCGGCGTGGATGTAGCTGATTTCCTTGAGCTTGAGCGCGCCTTCGAGGGCGATCGGGTAGTGCATGCCACGGCCCAGGAACAGGGCGTTTTCTTTGGTGGCGAAGCGATCGGCCCAGGCCATGATCTGCGGCTCGAGCGCCAGCACCGAGCCGATGGCAGCGGGCAGGTGGCGCAGGGCCTTCATGCACTCGGCTTCCTGCTCCTGGCTGAGCAGGCCGCGCGTCTGGGCCAGCGTGAGCGTAAGCAGGTACAGCGCGGTCAGCTGCGTCGTGAAGGCCTTGGTCGAAGCCACGCCGATCTCGACGCCGGCACGCGTGATGTACGACAGCACGCATTCGCGCACCATGGCGCTGGTGGCAACGTTGCAGATGGTCAGCGTGTGGTTCATGCCCAGCGAACGCGCGTGCTTCAGCGCGGCCAGGGTGTCGGCGGTCTCGCCCGATTGCGAGATCGTGATCACCAGGGTCTTGGGGTTCGGCACGCTGTCGCGGTAGCGGTATTCACTGGCGATTTCGACGGCCACGGGAATCTGCGCCATCGATTCGATCCAGTACTTCGCGGTCATGCCGGCGTAGTAGCTGGTGCCGCAGGCCAGGATCAGGATGCGGTCGATGTCCTTGAAGATCTTGAACGCTTCATCGCCGAACAGCTCGGGCGTGATGGCGTCGATGTCCTGCAGCGTGTCGCCCACGGCGCGCGGCTGCTCGAAGATCTCTTTCTGCATGAAGTGGCGGTAGGGGCCGAGTTCGGCCGCGCCGGTGTGCACGTGCACGGTGTTGGTCTTGCGCTCGACCGGCTTGCCGTCGGCGTCGACGATCCAGACGCGCTGCAGTTGCAGGTCGACCACGTCGCCGTCTTCCAGATAGATGATCTGGTCGGTCGTGCCGGCCAGGGCGAGCGCATCCGAGGCGAGGAAATTCTCGTTCTTGCCCAGGCCCACGACCAGGGGCGAGCCCTGGCGGGCGCCGACCACGCGGTGCGGTTCGTCGCGGCAGAACACGGCGATGGCATAGGCGCCATGCAGGCGGCGCACGGCCTGTTGCACGGCGTCGAACAGATCGCCGTTGTACAGATGGTTCACCAGATGCGCGATCACTTCGGTGTCGGTCTGGCTCTCGAACACAAAACCGGCCTGCTGCAGCTCGGTGCGCAGCTCGGCGTAGTTTTCGATGATGCCGTTGTGGACCAGCGCGATGCGCGGCTCGTCCTTGCCGATCGAGGAGAAGTGCGGGTGGGCGTTGTAGGTGGCCGGGGCGCCATGCGTGGCCCAGCGGGTGTGGGCGATGCCGGTGAAGCCCGAGAGGGATTCTTCAGCGACCTGGTCGGCCAGCTCGGCCACGCGCTGCGTACTGCGGGTGCGGCGCAGATGGCCGTCCGTGTGCAGCGCGACGCCGCAGGAGTCATAGCCGCGGTACTCGAGCCGCTTCAGGCCTTCGACCAAGATCGGGGTGATGTCGCGCTGGGCGACGGCGCCTACGATGCCGCACATATGCTGTGCTCCTGAGAAATAAAGAAAGTGGACGCATTGTGCATCCCCCTTCACGAAATTAGATTTCTATATTCATACTGATCTGAAAGATTAATTTCTTACAGGAACGTGATTAAATATAATTTCTCTAGAGCCTGATTTATGAACGAATCATGCAAAACGAACTGATTTCACCCGAATCGGCGGCCGCTATCGCCCCTCTGGACGACCTGGACCGCCGCATTCTGGAACAACTGCAACAGGACAGCTCGCTCACCAACCAGGATCTGGCCGAACGCGTGCACGCGTCGCCCCCGACCTGCTTGCGGCGCGTGCGGCGGCTGATCGAGTCCGGCGTGATCGAAAAGCAGGTGGCGATCCTGTCGCCCGCCGCGCTGGGCAGCACGCTGACCGCCATCGTGGAGATCACGCTCGATGTGCAGGCGGCGGAGCGGCTCGACGAGTTTGAAGCGAGCCTGCTCGCCGAGCCGGCGGTGCTGCAGTGCTACCGCGTATCGCCCGGCCCGGATTTCGTGGTGATCGTGCAGGTGCGCGACATGCCCGCCTATCACGCGCTCGCGCACCGCGCCTTCACCGCGCACGCCAATGTGCGCAACGTGCGCACTTTTTTCTCGGTGCATCGCGCCAAGTTCGAGACGCGTATCGAGCTGCCGCCGGCCTGAACGCCCGAGCGGCTGCCCTGGTTCAGCGGCGCGGGTTGGCCGCGAGCAACCGGTCGAATCGCGCGAGATAGCGGCGACCCATCTCGGTGACGTCGTGTTCGGTCTTCACATACGCGTAAGCACGCTCGGTGACATCGGCGCGAAACGCCGCGTCGTCCAGGCAGCGCGCCATGCCGGCGGCCATGGCCTGATAGTCGCCCACCGCGCACAACACGCCGCGGCCGTCGGCCAGGCTCTCCTTGAGGCCGCCCGCGTCGGTGGACACGACCGGCACGCGCTGCAGGAACGCGTCCAGCACGCTGCTGCCCAGCGCCTCTTCGAGCGAGGCCATCACGAACACGTCCATCACGCTGTAGAAGTCTTCCACGCCCTTGCGAAAGCCTGCGAAGAGGTACACGTCCTGCAGGCCCAGGCGCTGCACTTCGGCGCGTGCCTCGGCCTCGCGATTGCCCCCCGCACCGAAATGCAGGAACACGAAGTCGGAGCGGGTGCGCGCGAGTTCACCGACAGCACGCACGAGCGTGACGGGATCTTTGTCGTGCAACAGTGCGGCCGAAGTGGCGAGCATGCGCCGGCCGGTGAGTGCGAACTCCTGGACCAGCGCGGCCACGTTGGCCTGATCGATCTCGTGCGGCTCGACCGCGCTGCGGATGATCACCGGTTCGATGCCGAGGCGGCGCGGTTCGCTGGCCGCCATTTCGCTGATCGCCACGAACAGATCCACATTGCGCCACTTGTAGCCGGTCTTCCATTCGTCTTTCGGCTCGACGACAAACGAAGTGCGGCGCGAGAAGACGACCGGGCGGCGATGAAAGAGCCGCGTGAGCACGGCCCAGGTGTTCGTGTTGGCGGTCTGGCTGTGCACGATGTCGTAGCCGGCGCCGTGGCGCGCCAGGAACGCGAGCTGACCCGGCACGTTGCGCACGGCGTGCACCTTGAAGCCTTCGTCGCCGGCGCGCTGCGCGAGCGGCCCGCCCGCGCGGCACAAGATCTCGACCTCATGGCCGGCCTTGCGGAAGGCGCGCATGCAGTAAAGCGTCTGGCGCTCACCGCCGCGCCAGCCTTTTTCAAAATTGAGCTGTAGGATTTTCATTGAAGGCCACTCATCGGAGACGCGAGCGGGGTTCGCCAGGCGTGCACCCCATTCACGGGCCCCAATGATAAGCGACACCGGAGCGCGCCGCCCTGCGGCCCGGCCTACGCGGCCCGACCTTGCCTCCGTCGCGCCCTGGGCTCAGCGGCCGATCGCCTCGTACTCGAACCCCTGCGCCCGCACTTCGGCCGGCGTCCAGAGGTTGCGCCCGTCGATGATGAGCGGACGCGCGAGCAGCTGTTGCACGCGCGACATGTCGGGTGCGCGAAACACCTTCCATTCGGTCACGATAAGCAGTGCGTCCGCGCCATCGAGCGCGGCATACATGTCGGGCGCCATGGTCACGTTGGCATTGGCGGACAGCACGCGCAGGGCCTGCGGCATGGCCACGGGGTCATATGCACGGATCTGCGCACCACGGCGCGTGAGTTCGGCGATCAGCGAGAGGCTGGGCGCCTCGCGCATATCGTCGGTATTGGGCTTGAAGGCCAAGCCCCACACGGCGAAGCTGCGCTCGCTCAGGTCTTCGCCAAAGCGCGCGACGACCTTCTCGGCCAGGCGCAGCTTCTGCGCGTCGTTGGCGGCCTCCACGGCCTCGATCACGCGCATCGGCACGCCCTGCTCGGCACCGGTGCGCATCAGCGCCTGCACATCCTTGGGGAAACAGGAGCCACCGTAACCCACGCCGGGATACAGGAATTGATACCCGATGCGCGGGTCCGCGCCAATGCCGCGCCGCACCTGTTCGATATCGGCACCAAGCTTCTCGGCCAGGTTGGCCATCTCGTTCATGAACGAGATGCGGGTCGCGAGCATGCTGTTGGCGGCGTACTTGGTGAGCTCGGCCGAGCGCACATCCATCACCATCAGGCGCTCATGGGTGCGCTGGAACGGCGCGTACAGCCGGCGCATCACGTCCACGGTGTACGGATCATCGGCGCCGACCACGATGCGGTCCGGGCTCATGAAATCGTTGATCGCCGCGCCTTCCTTCAGGAACTCGGGGTTCGAGGCCACGGTAAAGGGCAGGTCCAGCCCGCGCGCGGCGAGTTCCTCCGAAATGGCCGCGCGTACGAGGTCGGCCGTGCCCACCGGCACCGTGGACTTGTTCACCACGACCTTGCGGTCGCTCATGTGGCGCGCGATGTTGCGCGCCGCGGCCAGCACGTACTGCAGGTCGGCCGTGCCGTCTTCGCCGGGCGGCGTACCGACGGCGATGAACTGGATGTCGCCAAAGGCCACGCTCTCGGCGATGTCGTCGGTGAAACGCAGGCGGCCACCGGCCACATTGCGGCTCACCAGATCTTCCAGCCCCGGCTCGTAAATGGGAATCTGACCGGCGCGCAGCCCGGCCACCTTGGCCGCGTCGATGTCCAGACACATGACGTCGTTGCCCATGTCGGCCATGCACGCGCCCGAAACGAGGCCGACGTAACCGGTGCCGATGACTGTAATTTTCATGTGTTGCCTGATCCCTAGCCGAAGCGATGGCAATAACGCCACCGTTGCGGATTATAAAAGTCAGTTCATGACAACAGGCCGTATTCCCCCAAATCGGCCCGCCGCACGATGGCTGCGTGGCCCCGATTTGCGTCGAAAGGGTGTGGCACAGGGAAAAAACGGCGTCCACGCCGGGCCCTTTCGCCATTCGGCGACGCCGCGCCAGCCGCACAGGCAAGCCGCCCGACACCCCTCACATCGACCCTGGCGGCACACGTGGCCTGGCCGAGCGCCTCGCGCCCTCGCGACAGCGAACCCCGGACGGCCACCGCCATCCGGCGTCCGTCCGCCCTTCAGGCCGCGGGCAAACCGACCTTCTTGGCGATGCGCACCATGTTGACGGCGACGGCCAGCACGGCGCAGATCGTCCCCAGCACCAGGGCCACGGTCGGGCCATGCGAGGCGGACACGCTGAACGCAATGGCGACCAACGCCGTGCCGAAGCTCTGGCCGAACACCCGGGTGGTGGCCTGCAGGCCGCCCGAGGCGCCGCTGCGCTCACGCGGCGCGGACGACAGCATGGCGCGGTTGTTCGGTGTCTGGAAAAAGCCGAAGCCGCAGCCCGCGATGAACATGCCCACCATGATCCAGGCGTTGCCCGCCGAAATCGGCAGCACGGTCATCCAAAGCATCCCGATCACCATGGCCGCCGCCCCCGCGCCACTCAGCACCGCGGCCGAGTAGCGGTCGGACATGCGGCCGGCAAACGGCGCGACCAGCGCGGTGCCCACGGGCCAGGCGGCCATCAGCAGCCCCACCTCCAGATGCGGCCGCCCCAGTACCTGTTGGAAATAGAACGGTAGCGCGACGTACGAGGCCATCTGCGCGGCAAAGGTGCAGGCCGATGCCGCCACCGCGTAGGCCACCGGCCGGATGCGCAGCAAGTCCACGGGCACCAGCGGCGCGGGCTGGCCGCGCACGCGTCGCACCAGCACGAAGCCGGCCACCGCCGCGATCGCGATCAGCCCGATGCCGCGCAGGGGATCCTGGCCCAGCATGTCCACGCCGGAGATGAACACGCCCAGCGTGATCATGCTCAACACGGCGGCGATCCAATCCAGGCGCGAACTGCTGCGCGGCACCTCGGGCAGGAACCGCAGCCCGAACATCGCGGCGATACAGAAGGGCAGGTTGACCGCGAAGATCCAGCGCCAGGGCGCCACGGTCAGAATGAACGATCCGATCGTGGGCCCCAGCACCGACATCACGGCCACCGTGGTGGCATTGATGCTGATGCCGCGTCCCAGCAGGCGCAGCGGATAGATATTGCGCACCAGGCCGCCGAACATGCACATCAGCGTGGCCGCCCCCACGCCCTGGAACACACGCGCCATGCTGAGCTGCCACAGCGACTGCGACAGCGCGCAGGCGAGCGAGGCCGACGTGAAGAGCACGAGGCCGAAGGTGAACATGCGGCGAAAGCCGATGCGCTCGGCGAGCGCCGACATCGGCAGCAGCATCATCACCACCGCCAGGTTGTAGGCGTTGATGACCCACACGGCCTGCGACGGCAGGGCGTCGAGATCGGCGGCGATCGTGGGCAGTGCGACGTTCGCGATGGTGGCATCGAGCACCGAGAGGCTCATGCCGACCAGCACGGTGGCCGCGGCGTAGTAGCGCCGCGGCGTGGGCAGGCCGTCCGCAGGCGCGCCGCCTGGCGCGCCCGTCGTGGTCACGACTTCTTGGCCGGGCGCTTCCAGCCGTCGACCGTGGTCTGCCGAGCGCGCGAGAGCGTGAGTTTGTCGGCCGGCGCGTCACGCGTGAGCGTGGTGCCCGCGGCCAGCGTGGCCCCGCGGCCCACGCGCACCGGCGCGACCAGCTGGGTGTCCGAGCCGATGAAGACGTCGTCTTCGATAACGGTGCGATGCTTGTTCACGCCGTCGTAGTTGCAGGTGATGGTGCCCGCCCCCACGTTCACGCGCGCACCAATGTCGGTGTCGCCGATATAGGCCAGGTGATTGGCCTTGCTGTCTTCGGCGATCACGCTGTTTTTCACTTCGACGAAGTTGCCCACATGCGTGCGCGGGCCGAGATCGGCGCCGGGACGCAGGCGCGCATACGGGCCGATACGCGCGTCGGCGCCCACCTTGGCCTGCTGCAGATGGCTGAAGGCCTCGATCTGAGCGCCGGCTTCGATGGTCACGTCGCGCAGCACACAATGCGGGCCCACGCGCACGCCATTGCCGAGCACCACGGTGCCTTCGAACACGCAGCCCACATCGATGAACACGTCGCGGCCGCAGGTCAGGCTGCCGCGCACGTCGAAACGGTGCGGATCGGCCAGCGTGACACCGGCTTCGAGCTGGCGGCGCGCCTGCTCGTACTGCCAGCGGCACTCGAGTTCGGCCTGCTGCAGGCGGCTGTTCACGCCCAGCGTTTCCCAGCTCGCGCCCGGCTGCGCGGCATTGACCGGCACGCGGTCGGCCACGGCCAGGCCAATGATATCGGTCAGGTAGTACTCGCCCTGAGCGTTGTTGTTGTCGATGCGCGTGAGCCAGTCCTTGAGCTTCGCGGTAGGCGCACAAAGGATGCCGGTGTTCACTTCCTTGATGGCGCGCTGCGCCTCGTTGGCATCCTTGTGCTCGACGATCGCCACGACCTGGCCGGCCTCGTTGCGCACGATACGGCCGTAGCCGGTGGAGTCTTCGAGCACCTCGGTCAACACCGCCACGCCCTGGCCACGCGCCTCGAGCAGCTTCTTCAGCGTCTCGGGCTGCACCATCGGCACGTCGCCGTAGAGCACCAGGGTGACATCGTCGGCGCCATCGCCTTCGAGCAATTGCGGCACGGCCTGCTGCACGGCATGGCCGGTGCCATGCTGCGGCTGCTGCAGCGCAAAGGCCAGGCCTTCCTTGCCCTCATAAGCCGCCTTGACCCGATCGGCGCCATGGCCGACCACCACGATCACGCGGGCCGGGTCGAGCTGGCGTGCGCTGCCCAGCACATGGCTGAGCATGGGCTGGCCGGCCAGCGTGTGCAATACCTTGGGAAGATCGGACTGCATGCGTTTGCCGAGTCCAGCGGCGAGGATGACTACATTGAGCATAGAACCAACACGTAAGTTAAAAGGGCGGACACGGCGTGCCCGCCTGGATTCGATGGATCGGCGTGCTGCTAGGTGGAGCGGCGCGCCGGCTTGATTGAGGTCTTGGCGACGCCGCGCGCGGCGGGCTTGGCATCGGGCTTGCGTGCCGCACCGGGGGTCTTGGAGGCCGACTTCGCGGCCTTCTTGGCGGGCGCCTTGGACTGGGTCTTGGCCGCGGACTTCGCACCGGCCTTGGCGCCCGTCTTCGCAGCCGACTTCGCCGGCGGCTGGCTTGCGCCCTGCGCCGCGTCCTGGGCGGAGGGCGCACCCTGCGCATCGCCGGCCTCGCCGCCCATCATCTGCGGCAGCGTAGCCGCGGTCGCGGCGGCAATATTGTTGAACTGCTGTTGCAGCAGGCCCCACCAGGCTTGCGAAGCCTGCGTCGCCTGCGCGGCCGCCAGATTCAGCGCGTCGGCGCCGGCATCCGCGGCGGGCGCATCGGCGGGCGCATCGACAGAGGGTTCGGCCGTGGCGTCGGGCGGCGGCGTCTGGCCGAACGGCGACTGACCGAACGCAGAGGCGCCCGCAGGCTGGCCCGGCGCGGGCTTCAGGCCCAGTGCCACCTCGAGCGGTGAAGGATCGCTCGACGAACGCGGCGCCCCGGTGTCCATGCTTGAGACGCTGCCCACGAACGAACGCAGCGTGGCGATGGTGGCGCGTTGCACCTCCATCCCCTGTATGGTGGACGACAGCATCTGCAGGTTCAGCCGCAGCCAGCCTTCGACGGCACGCAGTTCGGTGATGCGGCGCTCGAGTTCTTCGACATTGAGCGGCGGCGTCATCGGCAAGGACTGCGCCAATCCCCCCGGCCCGGCCAGGCCGGCCCAGGCCTGCCGCATCATTTCCATGCTGGCAAGCAGCGGATTGCCGGACAGGTCGGAATCCTGCCCCATGCCGGGCAGCACGAACGGGTTGGTGTTCGAATCGCTCATTCGGTCTCCTGTGGTGCGTCGGGGCGGCGCTCAGCGCGGCAGCAATTGATCGTTTTCGACACGCACCGGTGCGCCGGTGGCGAAGGCGAACGGTTGCGCGCTACGGAAGGTGCGCTGGCTGCCGTCGTCCATGCGCACCACGGCTTCGTAATGCGTCACCGTCTGTTGCTGCCTAATATTACGCTCGACTTCCCGGCCTGCCAAAGCACCGCCCACCGCACCGAGCACGGTCAGTGCGTCCTTGCCGTGCCCCCCGCCGAATTGGTTGCCGACCACGCCGCCCACCACGCCGCCAGCGACCGTGCCAACGATGTGATTGCTGTTGTCGCGCACGGGCACTTGCACGGTGCGGACCGAAGCGACGGTGCCGCAATTCGGGCAGGCGGGCTGGGTGCGAGCCTGCGGCGCGGTCTGCGCGGGCGCGGGCCGGGCCTGCCCCTGGGCAACGTGCGAAGGCAAGCCATTCTGGGCGCGCGCGGCAGGGACGGCACCCGGCTCGGCGGGCGCGAGATTGGCGGCTTCGGGACCGCTATTGGCAGCCTGTTCGGCGCTCATCGGCGCGTCGCCCGGCCGCTGCTGTGCGCCCGGGGTGGGTAGCCAGCCCAGGATGGCAGCTACCGCCACCGTGCACAACACGATCACGGCGACCGCGGCGGCGGCGAAGAGGGGATGCAGTCCGCGGCGCGGACCCGGGCCCGACGGCCCGGCTGATGACGTGTTCATGGCGTGCTCCATGCGAGACGGTAACGGCCCGTTGTATAGCACCCCCGCTCTCGTGTCGCGGTTTCGGCGTATTGCGTTCGTGACCCTTTGCAAAACCGGTCACGCTGGCTTTCGCGAACGCTTCCCTGGCGGCTGGACAGGCCCGCCGATTCTGGGACAATGGTCTTATGAATTCCCCTGAAACGCCCATCACGCTGGCCGCGCTCGAGCAGGCCATCAACTACTGGCGCAATCGTCTTCCCTCGCAGGGCGAAGAGGCGCGGTTGTGCGCCGAGGCCGCCGCGCTGGCGGTGCCCTATGCCGCGATGATCATGGCGCATGCGCGCGAACTCGCGCGCGCCGAGCTGTCCGAGACAGCCCGCGCGGCATTTCAATCGTGGGAAAGCGCCCAACCGGGCGCGACGCGCTGAGCGCCGCAGGGCCGGCCGGGATGCCCCGGCCTCGGCCAGGCGTGTTTACTTGGCGTCGAGCAACAGCTTGAGGTCGTGCGCCACGGCGTCCACGCCGATGGTGCTGTTGGCCAGCACCCGCGATTCACCCTTGGTGTCGAACAGGTAGAAACCCGCCGAGTGGTCCATCGTGTAGGTGCTGCCGTCTTTGCTGGGCACCTTGGCGTAGTAGGCCTTGAACGAGCCGGCCGTCTTGCGCACCTGTTCCGGCGTGCCGGTCAGGCCCAGGAAGCGCGGATCGAACGTCGTTACATACTGCTTCAGGATATCCGCGGTATCGCGCTCGGGATCGACCGAAACCAGCATGACCTGGACGCGGTCGGCATCGGGGCCGAGCTTTTGCATGACTTGGGCCAGTTCCGCCAGCGCGGTGGGGCACACGTCGGGACATTGCGTGAAACCGAAGAACACCACCAACGCCTTGCCCGAGAAGTCGGCCAGCTTGCGGGGCGTGCCATTGTGGTCGACCAGATCCAGGCCCTTGCCCAGCTGCGTGCCCGTGATGTCGCTGCCCTTGAACGCCGGCTTGGTCTCACCGCAGGCGGCCAGGGTGAAGGCAACGGTAGCGGCGGCCGCGGCGCACAGCACCCGGCGACGGACGGGGGAAAGCAAGGACATCAGGCGAGGTCTCCGGTAAATGGCGATCAGCGCAACAGCGCCATCGCCCAGTGATCCACCAGCAGCGCGCCGAACAGCAGCGCGAGGTACAGGATCGAGAAGCGGAACAGACGGCGCGAGCGCTCGTCGGTGTAATGGCGGTACAGGCCCCAGGCGTGCGCCAGGAAAATCGTGCCCAGCACGACGGCCACGGCCAGGTAGAACAGGCCGCTCATGCGGATCACGTAGGGCAGGATCGTGACGGCCAGCAGCACACAGCTGTACAGCAGGATCTGCAGACGCGTGTACTTGCTGCCGTGCGTGACGGGCAGCATCGGCAGGCCGGACTGCTCGTAATCCTTGCAACGATAGAGCGCCAGCGCCCAGAAGTGCGGCGGGGTCCAGATGAAGATGATCAGCACCAGCGCCCAGGCCTCGGCCGGCGTGGCGTTGGCCACCGCGGCCCAGCCCAGCGCGGGCGGCATGGCGCCCGACAGCCCGCCGATCACGATGTTCTGCGGCGTGCGCGGCTTGAGAATCACCGTGTAGATCACCGCGTAACCCACGAACGTAGCGAACGTGAGCCACATCGTGAGCGGGTTGACCAGGTGATAGAGCACCAGCATGCCGGCGCCACCCAGCAGGCCCGACAACGCCAGAACATGGGCGGGCGAGATGGTCCCCTGGGCCGTGGCGCGGCGGGCCGTGCGGGCCATGCGCGCGTCGACCTCCTGCTCGATCAGGCAGTTGATGGCGAACGCGGCGGCGGCCAGGAGCCAGATGCCGAGCGTGCCGAACACGACCTTGTCGAGCGGGGGGACACCGGGAACCGCGAGAAACATGCCGATGACGGCACAGAAGACGGCGAGCTGCGTCACCCGCGGCTTGGTCAGCACGAGGTATTGACGCAGCAAACCCTGTTGGGGAGCAGCGATTGAAGACATGATGCTCAGTATTTTACCAACCAAGTCAAGGACTTGCCGGGGCAAATTGTCGCACCGGCGGCCCCCCGGCTGTCGCCAGCCGCACCAGGGCTACCACGCAGGCCAGCGTCAGGCCGGCAGCCCCCCCATTGTGCAACACCGCGATCAACAGCGGCCACTGGAAGAAAATCGTCGTCAGACCGGTCAATAATTGCGCAGCCAGCAGGGCCAGGATCAGCCGGGCCGGACCGCGCACGCCGGCCACCCGTTGCATTTTCCAGGCCAGCACGCCCAAGTAAGCCAACACCACGAAGGCAAAATTGCGGTGGACCCAATGAATGGCCGTGAGCGCATGCTGCGAGATCATCTCGCCCGAAGGCAGCTCGCCCAAGCCCCGGATCACCGAGAATCCGCCATGGAAGTCCATCTCAGGTACCCAGGCGCCGTGGCAGGTCGGGAAGTCCATGCAGGCCAGGGCGGCGTAGTTGGTGCTCACCCAGCCGCCCAACGTCACCTGCACGGCCAGCAGACCCAGCCCGAATGCGAGCGGCACCAGAAAGCGCCCCGCCTGCGCCGGCAGGGCGATGTGCGGACGCTCCCGCGCCGCCAGCCAGGTCAGCAAGGCCAGCAGCGACAGCCCCAGGACCAGGTGGGCAGTCACGACGGCGGGCATCAGCTTGTGCGTGACGGTCCAGGCGCCGAACGCACCCTGGATGCAGACGGCCACCAGCGACACGGTGGCCAGCGTGGGCGTGCGGCCCAGCACACGGCGATGGCGCCATGCCATGTAGACGATGGCGATGATCAGCATGCCCAGGAAGGCACCCACATAGCGGTGGATCATCTCGATCCAGGCCTTCGAGAGCGTGACAGGCCCGAAGGGCATGGCTTGGGCGGCCTCGTGGATGTCGGCGCGCGCGCCCAGCGGCGTCACGCTGCCATAGCAACCGGGCCAGTCGGGACAGCCCAGGCCCGAGTCGGTCAGGCGCACGAAGGCGCCGAACATGATGAGATCCAGCGTGAGAAACCAGGTGAAGAAAACGAGCTTGCGATAGCGCTCTTTGATGCGATCCATGAATCAGCCAATACGCGAGTTATACAAAAGCCGGCTGATGTCCTTGCGCACCGACACGCCGTCGGCGTTGTCCGGGAACTGCAGCATCAGGTTGCCCAACGGGTCAACCACCCAGATCGGGCCCAGCAGCGCGGAGGCGTCGTCCGTCGCGGCCTGCGGGCCCAGCAAGAACTCCCGCAGCGCGTCGGGCCGTGCCCGCACCATCACCGTGCCTTGATAGGCGGTCAGCACCTTGTCGGGCACCGGCGCGTCGTCGGTGATGATCCACACCCGCGCCAGCCGGTCGACGTTCTTGCCTTGGGCCGCGTGGGAATTACGCGCGATGAAGAGTTTACGCGCACATGATTCCGGGCACGCGCCCTGGTCCACCGACAGCAGTATCCACTTGCCATCGAGACTGCGCAGATCGAAGGGCTTGCCGTCGAGCGTGGTGAGGCCGAGCGCGCCGGGCTCAGGCACCGGCCGCTGTGGCGTGATCAGGGTGCCGTAGTTCTTCTGGTCTTGGGGCCACCACTGCGGATTGAAGTACACGACGAAGGCGGCCACGATCGGCGCCAACGCGCACAGGAACACCAGTACCAGCGGGGTGAGCGAGCGTTTGGGGTGGGCAGTCGGCATGGTGGAAGCAGTCATGGAAGGCGATCCGGCGGTCAAAGTGGGCACGGCAAGGGCACGGCGCCGCGGCGAGGCGGTCGACGCATCCTGTCAGGGTGGCGCGTTGGGCCGCTGGCGAGCGCGCTTCCAGGCCCGGCCCGCCACCACCAGCCATGCCAGCGCGGCGATGGCGGCAAAGCTGAACCACTGCAGCGCATAGCCCTGGTTCTGGTTGTAATCGACGGAGGGTTGCGGCCAATCACGCACGAGGCCGTCGGCCCGCGGCGCCGACCCGGCACGCGGCGGTCCGGCCCCATCCTGGCCGGTGCCGCTTCCCATCGATCCCGCGGCGGGCGATCCTGCGGCGGGCGCTCCCGCGGCGGGCGCTCCCGCAAGTGGCTCGTCACTTCCGGCCGTCTGCATCAGCACCGTGGGCAACAGCGTCAGCCCCGTCACCCGCGCATAGGCCGCCAAGTCCAGGTTCTGCAGTACCGGCGCGGGCCCGTCGCCCAGGCGTGCCGGCAATTGTGCCGCCCCGGCGCCGCCGAACGACCAAAGTTCGAACAGCCGCGGCACACGCTCGGCCAGCTCGCCCGACACGGTAAGCGGCCCCGTGTCAGCCGGGATGGCCGGCGCCTGCTGCGAGCCCGGCTGGCGCGCCACCCAGCCGCGCAGCACCAGCACCGCCTTGCGGCCCTCGTCGAGCATGAGCGGCGTGGCCAGCCAATAGCCCGGCCGGCCGTGGTGATTGCGATTCTCGAGCCATACGCTGAGCTCCGGGCGCCAGGTGCCACGCGCCTCGGCGGCACGCCACGGCACATAGACTGCCGCGTCCTGCCCGGCGGCCAGCGCCAACGGCGCCTGCTGCCTGCCCGCGTCGATGGCGGCGGCGACCGCCCGGCGTTCGTCGGCACGACGCAACTGCCAGCGGCCCATCGACACCGTGACGGCGATGACGACGGCAAGCAACAACAACGCCAAAATCGTCTTGCGTCGCGAGTGCGAAAAAGCCATGTCTGCAATAATTTCGTTTTAACCGGAGGCCGGTATGCGCATCATCGTGGTGGTCGCTTTCATCGGGATCCTCGCCAGCCTGGGCTCGGCGCTGATCTACCTCATGCGCGACAAAGGCTCGACCAACCGTACGGTCAACGCTCTGACCCTACGCATCGGCCTGTCGGTTGCGCTGTTTCTGTTCGTGCTGTTGGCCCATCACCTGGGCTGGATCGAAAGCACCGGCCTGCGCTGACCCGCGAGGCGGGCCGGCAGGCCGGCGCCGGCCCTGCTAGAACCAGTAAATGAACAGGTACAGGCCCAGCCAGACCACGTCGACAAAGTGCCAGTACCAGGCCGCACCCTCGAAGCCGAAGTGATGGTCGGGGCGGAAGTGCCCGCGCAAGAGGCGCACCAGGATCACCGTCAGCATCGTGGCCCCCATGATCACATGGAAGCCGTGAAAGCCCGTGAGCATATAGAACAACGACCCGTAGGCGCCCGAATTGAACTTCAGGTTCAGGTCGCGATAGGCGTGGATGTATTCATACGCCTGACAGCCCACGAACAAGAAGCCCAGGATCACCGTGGCCGCGAGCCAGAAAATGGCCTTGTTGCGATGATCTTCGCGCAGCGCATGGTGCGAGATCGTGAGGGTCACGCCCGAGGTCAGCAGCAACGCCGTGTTGATGGTGGGCAACCAGAACGGCCCCACCGTCTGGAAGGCCTCGACCACGCCGGCCGGTCCGAAATTGGGCCACTGCGCCTGGAAGTCGGGCCAGAGCATCAGCCGGTGATCGATGTCGCCGAGCCAGGGCGTGGTGATGGTGCGCACATACCAGAGCGCCCCGAAAAAGCCGGCAAAGAACATCACCTCCGAGAAGATGAACCAGCTCATGCCCCAGCGGTACGACGCGTCGATGCGCTTGCTGTTGAGCCCGCGCTCGGATTCGGCGATGGCGTCACCGAACCAGTAATAAAGCACCACCACGCCGGCCAGCAGGCCCGCCAGCACCAGCCACTTGGCGTAGGGCACGCCATTGACCCAGCCGGCCGCGCCCACGCCGGTCGCCAGTAGCGCCACCGCCATGCGCACCGGGTGGCCGGACATCGCCGGGACGTAGTAGTACGGTGCCTCTTTGTGTGTTGCCGAGTGACTTGCACTCATGATGTTCTCCCTGATGCCGATGATTGGAAGATCGTTGGGGAATACGTTCGATCAGGACAGGCTGGCCACGGCGAAGCGCACGATGAGGATCAGCACGATCACGAACATCGCGGCACCCAACAGGCCGGCGATGATCAGGTGCACCGGGTTGAGCCGCGCGATGTCTTCCTGGTAACCCTTGCCTTTGCGCACGCCAAAAAAAGCCCAGAGCACGGCCCGCACCGTTTGCAGAAAACTCAGCTTGCGCTGAGACAGCTGGTGCAGGTCGTCGCTCATGTCAGTTGCCCATCATGTTGGTGAGCAATGACGCGCCACGCAGGAAGGTCCAGCCGAACACCGCCAGCACGAACAGCAGCAGGATCACGCCCGCGATGCGATTGCGGCGGCGTTGTTCGGGTGTCATGACCGTCTTGTCCATCGTTACTTGACCTCGGGCGGCGTCTCGAAGGTGTGGAACGGTGCCGGCGAGGGCACGGTCCATTCGAGCCCTTCGGCGCCTTCCCAGGGTTTGGCCGGTGCCGGCTCGCCCTTGCCGCGATAGCAGCGCAACACGGCGTACAGGAAGATCAGCTGCGACAGGCCGAACCAGAAGGCGCCGATGGTGGCGATCTGGTGGAAGGTCGTGAACTGCGCCGCGTAATCGACGTAGCGGCGCGGCATGCCGGCCAGCCCCATGAAGTGCATCGGGAAGAACGTCAGGTTGAACGACAGCATCGACGACCAGAAGTGCAGCTTGCCCAGGCGCTCGCTGTACATGCGGCCGGTCCATTTGGGCAGCCAGTAATAGGTGCCCGCGAACAGCGCGAAGAGCGAGCCTGCAACCAGCACGTAGTGGAAGTGCGCCACCACGTAATAGGTGTCGTGGACCTGGATATCGATCGGCGCCACCGACAGGATCAGGCCGGTGAAGCCACCCATCGTGAACACGAAAATGAAGCCGATCGAAAACAGCATCGGCGTCTCGAAGGTCATCGAGCCGCGCCACATCGTGGCCACCCAGTTGAACACCTTCACGCCGGTCGGAATCGAAATCAGCATGGTGGCATACATGAAGTACAGCTGGCCGGTCACGGGCATGCCGGTCGTGAACATGTGGTGCGCCCACACAATGAACGACAGCACGGCAATCGACGCGGTGGCGTACACCATCGAGGCATAGCCGAACAGGCGCTTGCGCGCGAACGCGGGCACGATGGCGGACACGATCCCGAAAGCCGGCAGGATCATGATGTACACCTCGGGATGCCCGAAGAACCAGAACACGTGCTGGTAGAGCACCGGGTCACCGCCGGCGGCCGCATTGAAGAAACCGGTGCCGAAATGGCGGTCGGTCAGCACCATCGTGATGGCCGCGGCCAGCACGGGCATCACCGCGATCAGCAGGAAGGCCGTGATGAGCCAGGTCCAGCAGAACAGCGACATCTTCATGAGCGTGAGGCCGGGCGCGCGCATGTTGAGGATGGTCACGATCACATTGATCGCACCCATGATCGACGAGGCACCCATGATGTGCATCGCGAAGATGGCCAGATCCATCCCCGGGCCCATCTGGGCGGACAGCGGCGCATACAGCGTCCAGCCCGCGGCGGTGGCGCCGCCCGGCACGAAGAACGATGCCGTCAGCATGAGACCCGCCACCGGCAGCAGCCAGAAGCTGAAGTTGTTCATGCGCGCGAACGCCATGTCGGAGGCGCCGATCTGCAGCGGGATCATCCAGTTGGCGAAGCCCACGAAGGCCGGCATGATCGCGCCGAACACCATGATCAGGCCGTGCATCGTGGTGAACTGATTGAACAGCTCGGGACGGAAGAACTGCAGGCCGGGCTGGAACAGCTCGGTGCGCAGCAAGAGGGCAAGCGTGCCGCCCTCCAGCAGCATGACGAACGAGAAGATGAGATACATCGTCCCGATGTCTTTGTGATTGGTGGCAAACAGCCAGCGACGCCAGCCCGTGGGCATGTCGTGGTGGTGGTCATCGTGACCGTGGCCGTGGCCCGGCGACACGTGGTCTACAGTGACGCTGCTCATGATCGACTCCTTCCTGCTGAAGCCGTCGGCCGGGAGCTCCCCGTGGCCGGCGGCGTATCTTTTGGTACGGAAACAGCTTCTGAAACAGCGCGCGCCTAGCGCGCGGCCGCGACTTCCTTCGGCTGGACGACGGGGTCCTGGCCCTTGCCCTCATTGCTCCAGGCATTGCGGGTGTAGGTGATGACGGCGGCGATCTCGGTATCGTTGAGCTGCCCGCCGAAGGCGGCCATCGCAGTGCCGGGCTTGCCCTTGAGCACCGTGTTGATCTGCTCGGCCTTTGGCCCGAGCACGACCTTGTCACCGTCGAGCGGCGGGAAAGTGCCCGGCAGGCCCTTGCCGCTGGCCTGGTGACAGGCCACACAGTTGGCGGCATAGACCTTCTCGCCACGCGCGATCAGCTCCGGACCCGTCCATTCCTTGTTGGGATCGTCGGCCTGGGCAGCCATCAGCTTCTTCTGCTCGCCCGCCCACTTGTCGAAGTCTTCCTGGCTGCGCACATCCACCACGATGGGCATGAAGGCGTGATCCTTGCCACAGAGCTCCGCGCATTGGCCGCGATACGTGCCGACCTTCTGGGCGTTGAACCAGGTGTCGCGCAGGAAGCCCGGGATCGCATCCTGCTTGACGCCCAGGTCGGGCACCATCCAGGAGTGGATCACGTCGCCCGCCGTCAGGACGATGCGTACCTTCTTGTCGACCGGCACCACGAGCGGGTTGTCGACTTCCATGAGGTAGAACTCGCCCTTGGGCTCGCGATTTTCGATCTGCGCGCGCGGGGTTGAGAGATTGGACAGGAACTTGAGCCCGGCGGCGTCGCCGTCGAGGTATTCGTAGCCCCACTTCCATTGATAGCCCGTCACCTTGATCGTGATGTCGGGGCTGGACGTGTCTTTCATGGCCACCACGGTCTTGGTGGCGGGCAGGGCCATGGCAATGACGATGAGAAACGGCACCACGGTCCAGGCGACTTCGACGCCGAGATGTTCGTGAAACGTGGCGGGCTTGTGCCCGCGCGACTTTCTGTGTGCCCAGATGGAGTAGAACATCACCCCGAACACACCGATGAAGATCACGATACAGATCGTGAGCATCATCCAATGCAGCCAGACGACATCGCGCGCGATCTGCGTGACGCCTTCATGCAAATTGAGTTGATTGACCCGCGGCCCCCCAGGCATGTCCTGCACCTGAGCGACCGCTGCGCTGCCCATCAGTAATGCACAAGCTCCCAGCAACCCTCTCCACTTCTTCATGCTTACCTCGAAACATGGCGCGGATGGCCCAATACCAACGCACGCCGTACGGGCCGCCGGAAGGCAGGGGAACGCGCAATTATTAGACGGTAGTCACGAAACAGGGGAAAGACGACCCTGTCGCTCCCACACAAGATTTCACAACGTAAACCGCGGAATTATAACGGAGACAAATCCTAATGGTCTTTATGATGATTGACGTCTAAATCGCATTATCTCCCCTGCATATTCTGTTTTTTTGCCGCAGCGCCGTGCGGCACTGCACTAAAATCCGCACCATGTCCGAAGCTCATGAACCCGTCACCCTGGCACGTCTGCAGGCACTGTATACCCGTCTGCAGGACCTCGCCCAGCAACAACCGCCGGAGCTGGCCCGCCCGCTCTATATCGATGGCCACTGCTGCGGTTGGGCCACACTCGCCGCGTGCGACGCGTTGCGCCCCACGGGTCTGGTCCAGCTCGATGCCGATGCATTGCGCATCGGCCCGGGCCTGCGCCCCGGCCCCGACCTCGACGCCGTGCTGGCCCAGGTGGCCCAGGTACTGCGCGAAGCGCGCTGCCTGCGCGGCTGGCGCGACGAGCTGCTCGACGTCACAGCCGGCGAACACCATTTGGGCGTGATCGAACGCGCCGCCATGCGACCGCTCGGATTGGTGACGCGCGCCGTTCATCTCAATGCGTGGACGCCCGATGGCCGGCTCTGGATCGCGCGCCGATCGCTCAGCAAATCCACCGACCCCGGCATGTGGGACACGCTGGTCGGTGGTCTGGTCGGAAGCGGCGAGCCGCTCGACACCGCGCTGGTGCGTGAATGCGGCGAAGAGGCGGGCCTCGATCCTCACCAGCTTACGCAACGCGGGCCGTTGCGCACCGTGCTGCGCATGCACCGCCGGCTGCCCGAGGGCTATCAGGTCGAAGACCTGCTCACGAGCAGCTGCGTGCTCGAGGCCGGCACCGAGCCCGCCAACCGCGACGGCGAGGTCATGGAGATCGCCGCGGTCTCCGAGGCGCGCGCCGTGCATCTCATCGAGAGCAGCGAGATCACGCTCGAAGCCGCGCTCGTGATCGTCGAAGACATCCTGCACCGCCGCGCCCACGGGCTGGCCTGAAGCCACGTCAGTGTGAATGGCGCGGGTCGCCACGCGTCTCGATCACCTTGAGATAAAGCGTGGCGGGCTCCAGGCAACCGCCCGTGGAGAGCTGCCCGACGTTCTGGCGATAGAGCTCCTGCCAGGGCGTCTGGGCCTGCGGAATGTCGATGTGCATATGCTCGCGGCGCCGCGCGAGTTCGTCCGCATCGAGCTGTACCGTCACGCTGCGCTGGTTCAGGTCCACCCGGATCCGATCGCCCGTGCGCAACAATGCCAGGCCGCCACCCACCGCGGCTTCCGGCGACATATTCAAGATCGAGGGGCTGGCCGAGGTGCCGCTCTGACGGCCATCCCCCATGCAGGGCAGCGAATCGATGCCCCGCTTGATCATGTGGGCGGGCGGCGCCATGTTCACGACCTCGGCGCTGCCGGGATAACCTACCGTGCCCGCCCCGCGGATCACCAGAATGCAGTGCTCATCGATCTCGAGCGCCGGGTCTTCGATGCGGGCGTGGTAATCCTCGGGGCCATCGAACACCACCGCGCGCGCCTCGAAGGCGTTCTCATCGCCGGGCGTGGACAGATAGGCACGGCGGAAGTCTTCGCCCACCACCGACATCTTCATCACGGCGCTATCGAAGAAGTTGCCCGACAGCACGATAAAGCCGGCGCGATCCTTGAGCGGCGCGCTCACCGGCTTGATGACCTTCACATCGTGCGTGGGCGATGCCTCGGCGATCTCGCCGATGGTTCTGTCGCCCACCGTGCGTGCATCGCCATGCAAACGGCCCGCGTTGTGCAGCTCATGCAACACCGCCGGCACCCCGCCCGCGCGGTGAAAGCCTTCGCCCAGGTACTCGCCAGCAGGAATGCAGTTCACCAACAGCGGCACGTCTTCGCCCAGCCGCTGCCAGTCGTCGAGCCCGAGATCGATGCCCATGTGGCGCGCGATTGCGATCAGGTGCGGCGGGCAGTTGCTCGACGCGCCCAGCGCGGAGGCCACCACGATGGCGTTCTCGAAGGCCTCGCGGGTCATGATGTGCGACGGACGGATGTCCTGGCGCACCAGGTCACATGCGCGCTTGCCGGTGGCATACGCCATCTGCGCGCGCTCGCGGTACGGCGCGGGAATGCTGGCGCAGGTGGGCAGCGACATGCCCAAGGCCTCAGCCAGGCAGTTCATCGACAGCGCGGTGCCCATGGTGTTGCAATGGCCGACCGACGGCGACGAGGCCGTCGCGAGTTCCATGAAGCCGTCGTAGTCGAGCTTGCCCGCGGCCATCAGGTTGCGCGCATGCCAGATCACCGTGCCCGACCCGACACGCTCGCCTTCGTGCCAACCGTCGAGCATCGGCCCGCCGGACAATACGATGGCCGGCAAGTCGACCGTCGCGGCAGCCATCAGACAGGCGGGCGTGGTCTTGTCGCAGCCGGTCGTGAGTACGACGCCATCGAGCGGGTAGCCATGCAGGATCTCGACCAGGCCGAGATAGGCGAGGTTGCGATCGAGCGCGGCGGTGGGCCGGCGGCCTTGCTCGGCCAGCGGATGCACCGGAAACTCCATCGGAATGCCGCCCGCATCGCGGATGCCTTCACGCACGCGGCGCGCCAGCTCCCGATGATGACGATTGCACGGCGCCAGATCGCTGCCCGTCTGGGCGATGCCGATGATGGGCCGGCCCGACTGCAGCTCGGCTCGCGTAAGGCCATAGTTGAGCAGCCGCTCCACATAGATCGCCGTCATGTCGGCGTGCGAGGGATCGTCGAACCATTTCTGGCTGCGCAGGCGCTTGGGGGTAGGCGTGTCTGACATGATGCGTTCCGGTACGGCAGGTGGACAGGCGGGCGCAGCAAGTGGCGCGCCCGCCCGGTGCGGCGATCAGCCGCGGGCCTTCTTGATTTCTTCGTTGAGCTCGCGCACGAGGTCCGGGCCCAGCTCCTGGGTGTACTTGTCGACCACCGGCTTGACCTTCTCGCGCATGCGCGCCACTTCTTCGGGGCTGGGCGTGTTGATCTTCATTCCCGACTTCTCGAGCACGCCCATGGCCTTGGTGGAGTCGGCACGGCTGTCCTTGCGTTCGAAGTCGCGCGAGTTGGCGGCCGCCTGGCGGATCAGCTTCTGTTCGTCGGGGCTGAGCGTGTCCCACCACTTCTTGGAGGCCAGCACGACCCACGGCGTGTAGACGTGACGCGTGAGCGTGAGGTAGGGCTGCACCTCGTAGAACTTGCTGCTCTGGATCGTCGTGACCGGGTTCTCCTGGCCGTCGACCGTACGGGTCTCCAGCGCCGTGAAGAGCTCGGAGAACGGCATCGGCACGGCGTTGGCCCCGAGCTGGTTGAATACCCCGAGCGCGATCTGGTTCTGCATCACGCGCAACTTGATGCCCTGCATATCCTCGGCGCGCACGATCGGGCGCTTGGAGTTGGTCATGTTGCGGAAGCCGTTTTCCCAATAGACCAGACCCACCAGGCCCTTGGCCTCGAGCTTGCCCAGCAGCCGCGTGCCCAGCGGACCATCGAGCACGGCGTCGGCTTCTTTTTCGCTCTCGAACAGGAACGGCAGGTCGAAGATGCCGAAGTCCTTGACCATGCCCGCCAGCGGCGCGGTCGAGCCGACCATCATTTCCTGCGCGCCGCCCACCAGCGCGCCCTGCATCTGCTCGTCGGAACCCAGGCTCGCGGAGCCGAAGGTCTTCATCTTCATCTTGCCGCCCGACAGCTTTTCGAGCTCCTGCGCCAGGTGGCGCGCGGCGCGGCCCTGCACGCTGTCATCATTCAGGCCGTAGCCGAAGCGGATCAAGCGCGGTTTGATGTCCTGCGCCCAGGCCGATCCGACCACGGTGCAGGCGGTAAGTGCGGCCACGGCGATCACGCCGGCCTTGAAGTGCTTGAACATGTCTGTCTCCTCGGGATTGTGATGCGTGGTGTCGTTATGTGCAGCCTCAGTGCAGCCAGCGCGCCGGAACCGTGATGAGTTCCGGGAAGATCACCAGCAACACCAGCAACAGGGTGTACGCCACCACGTAGCGCCACACCCCGCGGCATATCGTTTCCATATTGATGCGCGCGACCCCGCAGACCACGTTGAGCACCGTGCCCACGGGTGGCGTGAGCAGGCCCACGCTACCCACCATGACGAAGATCACGCCGAAGTACACCGGGTCGATACCTGCCTTGACGACCACCGGCATCAGCACGGGCCCAAGGATCAGGATGGTGGGCGTCAGATCCATCACAGTGCCCACGAGCGTGAGCAGAATCAGAAGCGCAAACATCAGCAGCTTGGGCGAATCCATCACCGGTTCGAGCAGCGCAATGAGATCCTGCGGCACGTCGGCCAGCGTGATCATGTACGACGAGACCATGGCGGCGGCTACCAGGAACATCACGACTGCCGTCGTCCGCGCCGCATTCACGAAGAGCGGGTACAGGTCGCGCACCTTGATCTCGCGATACACGAACAGACTGATTACCATGGCGTACACGGCAGCCACGACCGCGGCCTCGGTCGGTGTGAACACGCCGCCTCGCAGCCCGCCGATGATGATGACAGGCAGCATCAGGGCCCAGAACGATTCGCGCAGCGAGCGCAGACGTGCGCTCCAGGGCTGGCGCGGCTCGGCATCCGAGGGGCCGTTGCGGGCGGTCCAGGCCCACACGGCCATCAGCGTCAGGCCCATCATGATGCCGGGGGCAATCCCCGCGAAGAACAGCTTTGTGATCGAGACGTTGGTCGCTACGCCGAAGATGATGAACGCGATCGACGGCGGAATGATGGGCGCGATGATGCCGCCGGCCGCGATCAGCCCCGACGACTGCGCGGCGCTGTAACCCTTGCGGCGCAGCATCGGGATCAGCAGGGCGCTCAACGCCGCCGCGTCCGCGACAGCCGAGCCGGAGAGCGAGGCAAGCAACACGCTGGCGAAGATCGCGACATAGCCGAGTCCGCCGCGGATGTGGCCCACGAACATCGTGGCCAGATTGACGATGCGGCGCGAAATTCCGCCCGCATTCATTATTTCGCCCGCCAGCATGAAGAGCGGCACGGCCATCAGCGTGAAGCTGTTCGCCCCGCTGATCATGTTTTGCGCCAGGATCTGGGCGTCGAAGAAATTGAGCTGAATCATCAGCGCCATCGCCGAGAGCAGCAGGGCGAAAGCGATCGGCATGCCCAGGATGATGAGCCCGAGCATTACCACCAGAAAGATTGTGAGTGTCATGGTGTAGGCGGCGTGGTTGCGCGAAGCTGGCTCAAGCCAGCGGATCGTCCTGCTCGGCATCGACGGGCACGGGGCCGCCGGCCAGCACGCTCAGCATGTCCAGGACGGTGAGCACCATCATGAACACGGCGGCGTACAGCACGGCCGCGTTGAACACCGCGATGGGCAGGCCGGTCACGGGCAGGTCGGTGCCCATGCCGATCACCGTCTGCTGCCAGCCACCGTCGACCATCAGCCACAGCGCCCACAGCACCAGCGCCTGACAGAAGAGATGCGTGACGCGGCGCGCCATCGGCCCGAACCGCTTCACCAGCATGTTCACGCCCAGGTGCGCCCGTTCGCGCAGCGCCAGCACCGAGCCGATGAAGATCAGCCATACGAAGGCCAGGCGCGACAGCTCGTCGGAGACATTGATGCCGGAGTTGAAGACGTAGCGCAGCGTCACGTTGCCGAAGAGCAGCACCATCATGACGACCAGACAGGCCACCATCAGCCAGGTCTGCAGGGTAAAGCTCCAATGCGCGGCACGCGCGAGCGCCTCGCGCAGGGAGCCCGCGCGGGGTGGAGGCTGATCAGGCCGCATGAGTGTCTCCGATTGATCTTTTTATAAGCTTGTGCCAATGTTAGCGCTAACATTTTTCGCTTGTAAACCTAGTAAAGGCCCTAAGACGTGCCCGCACCGCGAATTTGTTGCAGACTCGCGGTTTGCCCGTCTTCTCCGCTTCCATGTCGTCACGCAAATCCCGAGGCGCCCACAGCGGCCGCGTCACGATGCAGGACGTCGCCCGCCGCGCGGGCGTATCCGCCATCACCGTTTCCCGTGCGCTGCGCGACCCCGACAAGGTCGCGCCAGCACTGCGCGAGCGCATCGAGGCGCTGTGCAATGAGATGGGCTACGTCGTGCATCACGCGGCCAGCGCATTGGCCTCGGCACGCTCGCGCATCATCGTGGCGCTGATTCCATCGCTCTCCAACGTGGTGTTCGTGGACATCGTGGCCGGCATCAAAGAGCACCTCGACGCCGGTGGCTATCACCTGCTGGTCGGCGTGACCGGCTATTCGCAGGACGCCGAGGAGGCCCTGCTGCGCACGTATCTGCGCCACGCGCCCGACGGCATCATCCTCACGGGCATCGATCACAACCCGGGCGTGTGGGAGTTGTTGCAGAGCCGCCGCATTCCGGCAGTGCACACCATCGAGACGCTGCCGCCTGGCGATCCGGGCATGAGCGTGGGCTTTTCGCAGTACGAATCGGGCTATGCCGCCACGCGCCATCTGATCGAGCGCGGCTACCGCCGCATCGGCATCATCGGCGCGCAGCTGGATCCGCGCTCGCTGCGGCGCTGCGAAGGCGGCCGGCAGGCCTTGCGCGATGCGGACCTCTACGACCCGGCGCTCGAGATCATGACGCCGCAGAAGTCATCGATCGCGCTGGGCGCCGAGCTGCTGTCCCGACAGCTCACGCGCCATCCCGATTGCGATGCGCTGTTCTTTTGCAACGATGATCTGGCGCAGGGCGCGGTGTTCCAGAGCGCAAGGCTGGGCGTGGGCGTGCCCGGCAAGCTCGGCCTGGTGGGTTTCCATGATCTCGCCGGCAGCGCCTGGACCACGCCGCCACTGTCCACGATCGCCACACCGCGCTACGACATCGGCAAGACCGCCGCCACGCTGCTCACCCGTCATCTCGCGGGCGCGCCGATCGACGCGCCGCACATCGATCTGGGATTCACGCTGGTGCGGCGCCAGACCACCTGAGCGCAGGCCGGCGCTCAGATCCCCATGTCGGTGGTCGCGGGCGGAAGCGGGGGAGCGGGACCGTTGCGCGGCGGATAGACCTCACCGGTTTCCGAGAACTGCTTCCACACCTCGATCGCACGCAGACGCTGGCGGGCCACCACCTCGATACGCTCGCGCAGATCAGCATCGCGCGCCAGCAAGGCATGAAAATCCCGCGACGACAGCATCAGGAGCTTGCTGTAGCCCAATGACGTGACATCGGGCGTGAGCTCTTCCTTGCCCAGCAGTGCCAGTTCGCCGAAGAACTCGCCGCTACCGAGCTCGATCGTGGTGTTATCGGGCAGGTGTACCGTGACCGCTCCCGACGCCACGAAACACATCTCCTCGCCCTGGCGGCCATGGCCCAGCACCGGCTGCTCCGGCAGCGCGAGGCGCGGCTTGAGCAACTTGCAGATGGCGCGCAGCGAATCGGCGCTCAGGCCTTCGAAGAGCGGCACGCGCTTGATGAGCTCGGCCGCGCCCAGCTCGATGTCCAGCGGCGGGTGGCGGTCGATGTGCGCCCAACGGCCTTTGAGCTGCTCCAGCAGGTCGGCATAGACCTCACCGCTGATCAAGGACTGGTCGAGCATGTCGCGGTAGCGATTGCGCTCGAGCTCGCGCGCCACGCGGCCCAGGTAGCTCTCTTGCAGCCACAGCGCGTAAGACGGATATTGCAGGTTGAGCGCCTGCAGCGAGCTGTCGATCAGATCCAGGCGGCGCTGGTGCGCGGCCACGATCCGCGCGGCCGCATCTTCGCCCAGCAAGGGGCCGATCTGTTCGCGCGCGAACTGCATGAGCCGTTGCGCGACAGAGCGCTTGGTCTGCAGATTGGCGAAACGCTGCGACAACTCACGCGCCAGCCAGCCCTGGAATCCGAACATATAGTGCACCCGCAGCGCCAGCCGGAACGCGCGCGAATAACGCACATCGGCCACGATGCCGCGCTCGAAGCCCTCGATGCCCCCCTGGCGGATCGCGTCTTCGAGGCGCTCAGCGCGCGCCAACAGCGCTTCGGCCATGCGCCAATCGACGATCTGCGCCTTGAGAATATCGAAGAACATTTCTTCTTCGCGCCGCGCCACGATGGCCAGGCCGATCGCAGTGCGCTGCTCCAGGCTCATGCGACCCACCTGGCTGTCATGCACGCTCGCCATGCTGGCATCGAACACGGCATGGATGCGGTCGCGCGCTTCGGTGCTGACGCGGTCCTCTTCCGCGATCTCGTCAGTCTTGCCCTGCAGACTCTCGAGCGCCACGGCCAGCGCCTGGTTGCGGATGGTGCGCTCGACCGGCGAGAGCTCGTTCAGGCCCAGCACGCGGATCAGCGGCCGCAGCGTGATGCCGTTGATGAATAGCGTGGCGAGCACGAAACCGGTGGTCGCCACCGCGATGAACTGGCGCGCCTCCTCGGGCACCGAGGTCTGCTCGGTCACGGCAAGCGCCAGCGCCAACGACACGGCGCCGCGCAACCCGCCCCACAGCATCACCGTCTTGTACGGGTTGCTCACTTCCGCGCCGATTTTGAAGACGCGCAGGATCGGCAGCAGGCCGAACACCACGATCGCGCGGGCGAATAGCGTCGCGAAGAACACCACCACGACCAGCAGCAATTCCTGCCAGTCCGCGGCGGCCATGAGCTTGGGGATCAGCATGGCCGCGAACACGAAGATCAGCGAGTTGGCCCAGAAACCGAATTGACCCCACGAGCTCGCGAGGTATTCGAAGGTCGTGGGCGACATGCGGGTGCGGCCGGTGGACCCGACCACGAGGCCGGCGACCACGGTGGCGACCACCCCCGACACGTTGAGGTAGTGCTCGGAAATGAAGAACGAGAGGTAGGCCAGGGTCAGGGTCAGCGTGATCTCGGCCGCCGGAAAGCCGCGCAGCCACATGAAGAGCGAGCAGGCCAGGCGCCCCATCAGCCAGCCGGCGATGCCGCCCCCGATGAAGTGCACGACGAAATCGTTGAACACGGCCGAAAACGACAACTCGCCGCTGCCGCCCAGCGCGGCCAGCAGCACCGAATACAGCGCGATCGAGGCCGCATCGTTGAAGAGGCTTTCGCCCTCGACCAGAGTGGTAAGGCGCTTTGGTGCGCCCACGTCACGAAAGATGCCGATCACCGCCGCGGGGTCGGTGGTCGCCACAATGGCCCCGAGCAACAAACACACGATCAGGCCGTAATGCGAGACCGCGTTCACCGTGAGCCCGACCACTGCCGTGCACACGACGACAGCGACAATGGCCATCATCAGGATCGGACCCACGTCGTTCATCAGCCGGCGCACGTTCATGGACAGCGCCGTTTCGAACAACAGCACGGGCAGGAACACCATCAGAAAGGTCTCGGAAGAGATCTCGAAGCGCTCGATGGTGTCGAGCAGGTCGCCGAGCACGGGAGGCGCCCAGCCGTGCAGGTGAATGGCAATACCGATCAGGCAGCCCACGATGGCCAGCAGCACGGAATAGGGCAGCTTCAGGCGCCCGGCGAGCGGCGGCATGAAGCAGACCAGCGTGAGCAGGCCGGCAAGGCCAAAGACGATCAGACCAATATCCATGGGTCGTTAGGACGCGTGCGCAGGCAAAAGAAGAGGCAGAGAGAATAGCGTCTTTCCCCCTCCAGACGCCTGAACGCGCCGCACACTTGGTTACGCATGGCTGCGCCGCGCGCATACCTTGTGCCATCATTGTTCGCTAACGTGGCTTCAGCACCCCCCATAGAGGAGCAACCCTTGTCCGTCCTGCCGAGTACCGAGCTCCCTTTGCGCTCGCCGCGCGCCGCCGACGCGCCGGTTCTGCTCGTCCAGATCACCGATGCGCACCTGTTCGACGATCCCGACGCGCTCATGTTGGGCGTCAATACGGACGCCAGCCTGCGCGCGGTGCTGGCGCAGATCGCCGCCGATGGCGATGCCCCCGACCTGCTCCTCGCCACCGGCGACCTGTCTCAGGACGGCAGCCTCGCCTCTTATCAGCGCCTTCAGGGCCATCTCGCGGCCACCGGCTGGCCGGTACGCTGCCTGCCCGGCAACCACGATGCCCCCGATGTGCTGCGCCGTGCGCTGCCGGACTGGAGCGCCCCCCTCACCGACATCGCGAATTGGCGCATCGTGACATTGGATTCGACCGTGGCGGGCGCGGACGGCGGCCACCTCGACGAAACCCAGCTGGCGCGTGTCACCCAGGCCGTAGAAGACGCCGAAGCCACCGGCCGCCATGTGCTCATCGCGCTGCATCACAATCTGGCCCAGGTCGATGCCAATTGGCATGACCCGATGATGGTCGACAATCCGCTGGATCTGTTTCGCCGGGTGGAGCGTTCGCCGCACGTGCGGGTGGTGATGTGGGGGCATGTGCACCAGGAGTTCGACTGCCGGCGCCACAACCTGCGCCTGCTGGCCACACCCTCCACCTGCTTCCAGTTCACGATCCGCGACGGGCGTCATGCGATCGATCCGCAGCCCGCCGGCTACCGCTGGATCAAGCTCTACGGCGACGGCTCGTTCGCCACCGGGGTGCGCCGCCTCGACGCGGCCGCCTGGCAGGCCGTGCGCCAGCCCGAAACCGACGCCCGAGCCGCCTGAGCTCGCGCACACCGGGCGCAGCGCGCCTGGCCCCCGGCATCTACCCCCTCTGATTCTGCCGCCCAAACGACGCGCGGGGCCCGAAGGCCCCGCGTCGCGGTGGACACGCTGCGCTCGGCGCAACGCGTGAGAATAAAAAACGGGGCACCGATATGCGGAGGTGCCCCGTAAGCGTCCGTCTCATAGGGGAGGGGAAAGAGGAGAAGCCGAGACGGACGTCAAGACAGCGACCTGGAATGCACCAAAGTTGCGGTCTACGTAAGTTAGTCAGGCGAGAGATCGCGAAGTTTCGAGAATTCGATCCGCGATCCCCACAAATTTGTATTAATTCATGACGCCCGCAGGCCGGGGCCGCCCAAAAGCAAAACGCGCCGCAAGCGCGGCGCGTTTCATGGGGCCCCTCAAGGTCAGGCGGGGACCAGCGATCCGCGCATCTTCTTGAGCGCGGCGGCCTCGATCTGACGAATGCGCTCGGCCGACACGCCGAACTCCTGCGCCAACTCATGCAGCGTGGAACCGCCGTCATCCTGCAACCAGCGCGCCTCGACGATGCGGCGCGAACGCGGATCGAGCGCTTCGAGTGCGCCGGCCAGGCCTTCGCCTTGCAGGTTGTCGTGCGCCTTGCGCGCCATCACGCGCGTGGGTTCGTCACGGCCCTCATCAGACAGATACGCGATGGGCGCGTACGCGTCATCGTCGTCGTCCTGGTTCTCGAGCGACATGTCGCGGCCCGACAGGCGGACCTCCATCTCGCTGACGTCTTCGCGGCGCACGTTCAGCTGCTCGGCGATGTGGTCCACCTGCTCGGGATCGAGCGTATGGCCATCCGGGCGCATGCTGCGCAGATTGAAGAACAGCTTGCGCTGAGCCTTGGTCGTGGCGACCTTGACCATGCGCCAGTTGCGGATCACGTATTCGTGGATCTCGGCTTTGATCCAATGCACGGCGAACGACACCAGGCGCACACCGCGCTCGGGATCGAAACGCTTCACGGCCTTCATGAGGCCGACATTGCCTTCCTGGATCAGGTCTGCGTGCGGCAGGCCATAGCCCAGGTATTGGCGCGCCACGGAAACCACCAGGCGCAGGTGCGAAAGCACCAATTCCCGCGCGGCTTCGAGATCGTCGCTGTCGCGCAGACGGCGGGCCAACGCGGACTCCTGCTCGGCGCTCAGCACCGGCAGACGGTTGACCGTCGAGATATAGGCGTCGATGGTGCCCAGCGCACCGGGGTTGGCCACAGCCAAGGCCAACGCATTGCCGGAAAGGGCAGACGAACTGGCTTGCATCATATTGGCGACCTCCAGGGTACGGGGAACAGACATAGGTTCATGTTAGCACTCCCATAACGAGAGTGCTAATTCGACTGCCGTGATGCAGCGGAGTTCCCGACCGCATCGCCCCGGAGGCGTGGATATACCTAGGTATAGATGCGTCCCTGTTTGAATTCCAGGGGCTTGTGATCGCCGGCGGGGCAGGCCCGCCGGGCGCGGGAAGGGGCCCGCCACCGGCAGGCCATCGGCAGCGGATCTACCAGCCGGCCTGCTTCAACGCCTGGCGCGTGGCGTCGTCCGACGGGCGAATGAAGAGCGCGCCGCGCGGGTCGAACATCACCTCATAACGCGCGCCATCGATCAACGGCATATAGGCCGCGCTACCGAACTGCACGTCCACGAACGGCAGCCAGTTGGGAATCAGGCGCTTGACGGCCCCGATGTCGGGCGCGGGCCAATCGTCCAGCACATGCACGGACCGCGTCGCGGTCTGTTCACGCGCTGCGTCTTCATAACGGCCCGAGAGGCGTTCGAGACGGTAGAGCGACGGTGCGCCAGCCAGCAGGGCGGGCAGGCGCCAGCGCACCACCTTGGCATCGATCTGCCATTGGTCGCCAAAGAGCGTGTAGGTCTTGCCGGTCAGACCGGGCGACTGCGCGACCACATCGAACTGACCTTCGGCGAGCTTGCGCACCTGGACCGTGGCCACCGGAACATCATTGGTGAGCCGGAAAAACTGCACCAGCGATAGCGCCAGCAGACCGGACACGCACCCCAGCGCGATCAGCAGCAGGCCAAACAAACGGCGTACGGGGCGCAGACGAAATACCCGGCGGCCCATTTCGTCGCGAGGCCCGCCGCGGCCGAGCAACAGCGGCAATCCGATCAGCAACACCACGACCGCCCCCAGGGCGATCCATACAAACGGGGCAAACGCATCCATCGAAGACGACGCTCCTTCCTGGCTCGAGGGTCTGCCGCAGTATAGAAGCGGCTCCGCGCCGCGACCTTAAGCCGTGTGTTCCAGCTGAAACCGGATGTGTGCCGCGCGGGCGCAGGGCGAAGCCCAACCGGGCTCATGTCCCAGCTGCAATTGCCATTCTTGGCGCTGTTTGGGTAGGACATCTTCCCGCATCATGCCTTCCATGCCCGGCGCACCGCCGCTGGATCACCGACAACCCAACAAGGAACCTCCGCCATGTCGCACCGCCCGAACTACTACAAGCTGGCTCCCGACCTCGCCAAACAATACACCGCGTTCCAGATGACGCTGAACAAGAACCCCATCGCGCGCGAACTCGGCGTTCTCGTCACGCTGCGCGCCTCGCAGATCAACGGCTGCGCGTTCTGCGTCGACATGCACGTGAAAGAAGGCAAGCTGCACGGCGAACGCGAACTGCGCCTGCACCATGTAGCGATCTGGCGCGAGTCGCCGCTGTTCTCGCCGCGTGAGCGTGCTGCCCTGGCGTGGACCGAGCTGCTGACGAAACTGCCGGCGCATGGCGTATCGGATGCGGACTTCGCCGCCGCTCGCGAGCACTTCTCGGAAGAAGAGCTGAGCGCGTTGAGCTTTCTGGTCGTGGCCATCAACGGCTGGAACCGCATGAGCGTGGCATTCCTGCCGGTGCCGGGCTCGCTCGACGCCGAGTATGGCCTGGACAAGGCCGGCCTGGTCTGACCCGGCACGGAAGCCCGGGCAGACGCCCGGGCCTGGACCGCCCGTCCTACACCACCTCGGGGCGCAGCAACACGCGCATGCGCCCCGCCAGGACGTCGGCCTGCTCGCGATCCGCCACGTTGGTGAAGCTCATCAGCAGACCCAGTGGCGCATCGGGCATGCTCGACCAGCTGGACAGCGGCTGCGCGTAGAGCCCGGCTTCGCGCAGCCGCAGGGCCAGCGCGCGATCGTCATAGCCCGCCGGCAGGCGCAACACCATATGCATGCCGCCGGGCTGCGGCTCCACATGAAGCCCCAGGCCCGGACCGAGCGCTGCGTCCAATGCCGCGGCCATGTCGCTGCGCCGTTGCGTATAGAGCCGCCGCATGCGCTGGATATGCCGTGCGAAATGCCCCTCGCTCATGAAGAGCGCCAAGGTCGCTTGCGTGAGCCAGGGCGCGCCCGCGCCCAGCAGCGCATGCACGCGCTCCACACGCGGCACCAACGCAGGCGGCACCACCAGATACGAGAGCCGCAGGCCCGGAAACAGCACTTTGGAGAAGGTGCCGGCGTACAGCACACGGCCGACCGTATCGCGGCTTGCGAGCGCGGGCAAGGGCCGGCTCACATACCGGTATTCACCGTCGTAGTCGTCTTCGATGATCCAGCGCTCGCCCTCGGCGGCCCAGGCGAGCAGCGCCTGCCGGCGCGCGGGTGAGAGCGTGAGCGAAAGCGGGCTCTGGTGCGCCGGTGTCACCACGGCCGCACGCGCTTGCGCGGCAAGGACCTGTCCGGCGGCAACGTCCAGCCCCTCGTCGTCGACCGGCACCGCGCGCCAATGCATGCCGAACTGCGCGAGCAACGCACGCGTGGGCGGATAACCCGGGTCTTCGACCCAGACTTCATCTCCCGACCTCAACAACGCGCTCGTCGCCACCTGCATGCTCTGGTGATAGCCGGAGGTGATGAACACCTGCGAAGGCGTGCAATGCAGCCCCCGCGACACCTGCAAATAGGCGGCGGTCGCCTCGCGCAAGGCATCCAGCCCGGCCGTGGCCGGATACGACAAATCGTGCAAGCGCATGCCGCGCAGACATCGCGCGCCAAGCCGTGCCCAGAGTTTGCGCGGCACGGCGTCCAGCGCGGGCAGACCCATCTGCAACGGCATGGGAGTCTTGGGCCGTGGCCACATGGGCAGATCGGATTCGGGTGCCGTTGCAACCGCCTGCGGTGCAGGCGCCGACAAATCGGCGCGGGGCGGCACCACCGGGCGCCGCGTTGCCAGGCCCGGGGTGACCACCGTCCCTGCCTGGCCCCGCGATTGAATCCAGCCTTCGCCGTTGAGCACGGCATAGGCCGTCTCGACGGTGCCGCGCGCAATGCCCAGCTCCTTGGCCAGCGCGCGCACGGAAGGCACCCGGTCGCCCGGCTTGAGCGTGCCCGACTCGATGCCATGGCGAACCTGCCAATAGATCTGGCGATAGATCGGCGGATCCCCTTCGGGGGTCGCGGAGTCGGGCGAGGCGGAATCGATTGTCACGGCAGCGGGTCCGTAGAGATAGCGGGACGGGCGGCGAGCTGATACTCGCCACCGCATGTCCTAGTCAAAAACACCGAATATGGCACTTCGGATTATGTCATGGCCTCCGTAGGATGACGACATGCCCGAGCCCCTCCCACACGGCCGGTCGACCGACTCCACCGCCAACGCACCATGTCCACGACACCTCGCTTTCTTCATGCCACGACCGACGCAGAACTGCAGGCCTGCTTCGGCCTGATGCGCGAATTGCGCCCCCACCTCGATCGGCCCGACGATTTCGTCGCCCGCTGCCGCCGTCAGCAGGCGCAGGACTGGCACCTGCTCGCCGTATGGGAAGACGACACGCCCGTCGCGCTGGCGGGTTACCGTTTCCAGGAAAACATGATCTATGGGCCGTTCATATATGTCGACGACCTGGTCGTGAGCGCGCCGCAACGGGGCGCGGGTTGGGGCGCGACCCTCCTGGCAGAGGTGGCACGCATCGCGCGCGAATACGCCTGCGCACGGCTCGTACTCGACACCGGGCTGGCCAACAGCCTCGCGCAGCGCTTCTATTTCCGCCAGGGCATGCTTACCAGCGCCATTCGCTTCGGCCAAGACCTCTAACGTATTCCGCCATCATGAACATCCTCCGACTCCTGTGCAGCGCCCGCGGCGCCGACTCCGAAAGCCAATTGCTCTCCGACCAGATCCTGGAGCACCTGACGCGCCGCCATGCCGGCACCTCATTGTCGATCACCGACTTCGACACCAACAGCCTGCTTCACGTGGATGGCGGCTACGCGCTGGCACTGGCGTCACCTGAAGATCCCGCAGCGCCGACGGGCGCGCTTGCCGTGTCGGATCGATTGATCACGGCCTTGCGCGCCGCCGATGTACTGGTGATTGCCACGCCGATGCACAACTTCACGGTGCCGTCCGCGCTCAAGGCCTGGATCGACCACGTGCTGCGCGTGCGCCATACCTTCACGATCGAGCCGCATGGCAAGGTCGGCACGCTGCGGGACCGACCGGTGTATGTCGCAATTTCCTCGGGCGGCCTCTTCTCGGGCCCGCTCGCGCGCCAGCCGGATTTCCTCACGCCATATCTGCGCCACGCGCTCGCGACGATGGGCTTGAACGACGTGCACCTCTTCAGCGTGGAGGGTACCGCCCGCGGGCCCGAACCACTCGCCGCGGCGCGCATGCACGGCCACGATCAGGTGCGCGCGCACTTCGCGTGCACCTGAGCCTCGCGCCGATCCGACACGGTACGAAGCAAGACGGCGCGCCCCGCATCAGGGCGCGCCGTCGCTATTCGTCGCGCGGGCGGGGCCTATCCACCGCATCCGCCCCGCGCGCTGCTTACTTCAGCCGTTCGGCGTGAAACGCCAGATGGTCGGCCATGAAGGTCGAGATGAAGTAATAGCCGTGGTCATAGCCCTCGTGGCGGCGCAGCGTGAGCGGCTGGCCCACCGCGCGGCAGGCCTCCTCGAACACATCCGGATTGAGCTGCTCGGCCAGGAAGTTGTCGGCCAGCCCCTGATCGACCAGGATGCCTCGCGGGTAGGGTGCCGCGCTCTGCTTGCGCATGAGTTCGCTGGCGTCGTGCTCGGCCCACGCGGCGCGGTCTTCGCCCAGATAACCGGCAAAGGCCTTGTGGCCCCACGGGCAGCGCGTGGGCGCCGCGATCGGCGCAAAGGCCGATACGCTGCGCCAGCGGCCCGGATGACGCTGTGCGAGCACCAGTGCGCCATGCCCGCCCATCGAATGACCGAACAGACCGGCGCGGCTCAAATCGGCCGGAAACTCACGGCCGATCAGCGCGAACAGCTCGCGCGCCACGTAGCTTTCCATGCGATAGTGCGACGACCACGGAGCCTGCGTGGCATCGAGGTAAAAGCCTGCGCCCGTGCCGAAGTCCCAATCCTGGTCTTCGCCCGGGACGCCCGCGCCACGCGGGCTCGTGTCCGGCGTGACCAGCATGAGCCCGAGTTCAGCGGCGAGTCGCTGCGCGCCCGCCTTGATCATGAACGTTTCTTCGGTGCAGGTCAGGCCGGCCAGGAAAAACAGCACCGGCACGGACCCCTGTTCGGCCTGAGGCGGCACGAACACCGAGAACCGCATCGGCAGCCCGATTTCGGCCGAATCGTGCCGGTAATAGCCTTGCCAGCCGCCAAAGGCGCGGTGGTGCGAAAGTCGTTCGGTCGCGGCGGTCATGGCTTCACTCCTAGGTGTATCTGCGGGGTACTGAAAAACGGTTCCCGATGTTAACCTGCGACGACGGTTACTCATTCGGCCCCCGATTCGGGTCAACCGGGCTTGACCGCCGACCACGCCGGCACTATTTATAGTGTGTGTGCAATCTACTGAGCTTGCTACCCGCAAGTCCCGACTATGGCCCGACTGCCCCGCTTGTATGCCCCTGGGCTGCCCCAACTGGTGCAGGCCAACTTCGTACAGTCGCTGGCCGCGCCATCGCAGCCCGCGCCCGGCGACATCCTGAACCAATTGGCCGGCTGGCTCGGTGAGTCGGCGCAGCGGCACAAGGTCGCGGTACATGGCTGGGTGCTCGCCAACGATCGCATCCTGCTGCTCGCGACGCCGGCCGACGAAGAGGGCCTGCCTCGCCTGATGCAAACGCTGGGTCGCAACCTGGCGGCGCGGCTGCGCGGCGGACGCGTCTTCGCCGGACGCTATCGGTCCGCGCTGCTGGAGCCTGGCGTATGGGTCCTGCCCGCGCTGGTGTGGCTCGAAACCTACCCGGTGCGCAGCGGCGCTTCGGTCGATCCCGACTCGTGGCCCTGGTCTTCGGCCGCCAGCCACACGGGCAACACCTCTGTGCCGCCTACGCAATGGCAGTCCGACCACGCAGATTACTGGGCCTGCGGCAACACCCCGTTCGATCGCCAGGCCAATTACCGCAAGCGCTTGCAAGACGGCCTCTCGAGAGACCACGCCCAGCGCATCGAGCAGGCCGTGTCGGGCCAATGGGCCCTGGGCGGCCCCGAGTTCATCGCCAGTCTGGCGCACACCGCCAGCCGCCGCGTTGCGCCGGGGCAGCGCGGCCGCCCCCGCAAAAAGCCCGCGGTCGCGCAGGATCAACCTGATATGTCCCCCGAGCCCTCGGCCGCGCGTGGCGTGGATCGGCCGGGCGCCGAGCCACCTGTCGCGCCCACCGATGGCGGCGCCGGTCCACATGGTAGCGGCGGCGCCTCCCGCTAAATCCGCTCCTCCTTTCTGCTTCCCAAGACCCGGCTTCGTGCCGGGTCTCTGCTTTGGGCGGCCGGCACTTACAATTTTGTTGACTCAAAAACCCCATTTTAATGGGGACGTATAAGACATTTTTTGCACAATTTTCGTGCAAAACCGAAAAATGACATCATAGCGTAATTTTCAACGCATTGATTTTTATAGTCTTTTATTACGTCCCCTTTAATTGACAAGAATTCTTCTCATTTAATTAAAAAGGGACATACCCTCAATAATTCTGTTGCGCACCTACTCGCACCGCAGTAATGTCGCACCCTGCACTGCAACATTCACGACGCAGGCCACTGCGGAGCGCGTTATGTCCACTACTTCGAAAGACCAATCCTGTCGCACCGTCGCGGCGGCCCCCATCGATGCCCGTCGCATCGGATTGCCTGCTGCGCAAGGTCTCTATGACCCGGCCAACGAACACGACGCCTGTGGCGTGGGTTTCGTCGCCCATATCAAGGGCCGCAAAAGCCACTCCATCATCCTGCAGGGCCTGAAGATCCTCGAGAACCTGGACCACCGCGGCGCGGTCGGTGCGGACAAGCTCATGGGCGACGGCGCCGGCATCCTGATCCAGATTCCCGACACCCTGTACCGCGACGAAATGGCGCAACAGGGCGTGGCCCTGCCTCCTCCGGGCGAGTACGGCGTGGCCATGGTGTTCCTGCCCAAGGAAACCGCCTCGCGCCTGGCCTGTGAACAGGAACTCGAGCGCTCGGTGCGCGCCGAGGGCCAGATCGTGCTGGGTTGGCGCGACGTGCCCGTCGACCGTGACATGCCCATGTCGCCGGCCGTGCGCGATTGCGAGCCCGTGATCCGCCAGCTGTTCATCGGCCGCGGTGCCGACGTGATGGTGCCCGATGCACTGGAACGCAAGCTCTACGTCATCCGCAAGACCGCCAGCCACGCCATCCAGAACATGCGCCTGGCGCACGGCAAGGAATACTTCGTGCCCTCGGCCTCGGTGCGTACCGTGGTCTACAAGGGCCTGCTGCTGGCCGACCAGGTGGGCGCGTATTACCGCGACCTGGCCGATCCCCGCACGGTGTCGGCGGTGGCGCTCGTGCACCAGCGCTTCTCGACCAACACGTTCCCGGCCTGGCCGCTTGCCCACCCGTACCGCATGATTGCCCACAACGGCGAAATCAACACGGTCAAGGGCAACTTCAACTGGCTGCGCGCCCGCGAAGGCATGATGCAGTCGGCCGTGCTCGGCGACGATCTCAAGAAGCTCTACCCGATCGTCTACGAAGGCCAGTCCGACACCGCCACCTTCGACAACTGCCTCGAGTTGCTGGTGAACTCGGGCTACTCGCTCGCCCACGCGATGATGATGATGATCCCGGAAGCCTGGGAGCAGCACACGCAGATGGACGAGAGCCGCCGCGCGTTCTACGAATACCACGCCGCGATGATGGAGCCCTGGGACGGTCCGGCCGCCGTGGCCTTCACCGATGGCCGCCAGATCGGCGCCACCCTCGACCGCAACGGCCTGCGTCCCGCGCGCTACCTCGTGACCGATGACGACATGGTGATCCTGGCCTCCGAAGCCGGCACGCTGTCCATCCCCGAGAACCGCGTGGTCAAGAAGTGGCGCCTGCAGCCGGGCAAGATGTTCCTGATCGACCTCGAACAAGGTCGCATCATCGACGACGCCGAGATCAAGCTGCAGCTCGCCAACAGCCGCCCGTACCGTCAGTGGATCGAGCGTCTGCAGATCAAGCTCGAATCCCTGCCCGCACCGAAGAACGGCTCGCCGGCCACGCAGACCTCGGTCTCGTTGCTCGACCGCCAGCAGGCCTTCGGCTGGACCCAGGAAGACTACAAGTTCATCCTCGAGCCGATGGCCACCACCGGCGAGGAAGTGATCGGTTCGATGGGCAACGACGCGCCGCTGGCCGTGCTGTCCAACCGCCCCAAGCCGTTCTACAACTACTTCCGCCAACTGTTCGCCCAGGTCACCAACCCGCCGATCGATCCGATCCGCGAGCAGCTGGTGATGTCCCTGGTGTCGTTCATCGGCCCCAAGCCCAACCTGCTCGACATCAACAACGTCAACCCGCCGCTGCGTCTCGAAGTGTCGCAACCGGTACTGGATTTCGCCGCGATGGCGCAGATCCGTGACATCGATCAGGTCACCGGCAAGAAATTCCGCAGCTACGAGCTCGACATCACGTACCCGGCCGCCTGGGGCTCCGAGGGCATCGAAGCCCGCGTGGCCGCGTTGTGCGCGCGCGCTGTCGATGCGGTGCAAAGCGGCTACAACATCCTCATCGTGTCCGATCGCCTGGTCGACAGCGAGCGCGTGGCCATTCCCGCGCTGCTGGCCACCTCGGCGGTCCACCAGCATCTGATCCGTGCGGGTCTGCGCACCAACGCCGGCCTCGTGGTCGAAACCGGTTCCGTGCGCGAAGTGCACCACGTCGCCCTGCTGGGCGGCTATGGCGCGGAAGCCATCCACCCGTACCTCGCGCTCGAGTCGCTGGGCCGCATGGCCGATCCCGACAAGGCCGTGAAGAACTACATCAAGGCGTGCGGCAAGGGCCTGAACAAGGTCATGTCCAAGATGGGCATCTCGACCTACATGTCGTATTGCGGCGCGCAGATCTTCGAAGCCGTGGGCCTGCAACGCGAGCTGGTCGACAAGTACTTCACCGGCACCGCGTCCAACATCGAAGGCATCGGCATCTTCCAGGTGGCCGAAGAAGCGCTGCGCCTGCATCGCGCCGCCTTCAGCAATGATCCCGTGCTGTCCAACGCGCTGGACGCGGGCGGCGAGTACGCCTATCGCGTGCGCGGCGAAGAACACATGTGGACGCCGGATTCGATCGCCAAGTTGCAGCACGCCTCGCGCGCCAACAACTACCGCACCTACAAGGAATACGCGCAGATCATCAACGACCAGAGCAAGCGCCACATGACGCTGCGCGGTCTGTTCGAGTTCCGCGTCGATCCGGCCCGGGCGATCCCCCTCGATGACGTCGAGCCGGCCAAGGAAATCGTCAAGCGTTTCGCCACCGGCGCCATGTCGCTGGGCTCGATCTCCACCGAGGCCCACTCGGTGCTGGCCGTGGCCATGAACCGCATCGGCGGCAAATCGAACACCGGCGAAGGCGGCGAAGACGAACTGCGCTACCGCAACGAAATGCGCACCGGCAAGAGCGGTATCAAGGAAGGCGACACGCTGGCCTCGGTGCTCGGCGCCGACCGCATCGAAGCCGACGTGCCGCTCAAGAAGGGCGACTCGCTGCGCTCGCGCATCAAGCAGGTGGCGTCGGGCCGTTTCGGCGTCACCGCCGAATACCTCGCCAGCGCCGACCAGATCCAGATCAAGATGGCGCAGGGCGCCAAGCCCGGCGAAGGCGGCCAGCTGCCCGGTCACAAGGTGTCCGAGTACATCGCCAAGCTGCGCTATTCGGTGCCGGGCGTGGGCCTGATTTCGCCCCCGCCGCACCATGACATCTACTCGATCGAAGATCTGGCCCAGCTCATCCACGACCTGAAGAACGTCAATTCCAAGTCGTCGATCTCGGTCAAGCTCGTGTCCGAACTCGGTGTGGGCACGGTCGCGGCCGGCGTGGCGAAAGCCAAGGCCGACCACGTCGTGATCGCCGGCCATGACGGCGGCACCGGCGCCTCGCCCGTGTCCTCGATCAAGCACGCCGGTACGCCCTGGGAACTGGGCCTGGCCGAAACGCAGCAGACCTTGGTGCTCAACCGCCTGCGCAACCGCATCCGCGTGCAGGCCGACGGCCAGATGAAGACCGGCCGCGACGTCGTCATCGGCGCGCTGCTGGGCGCCGACGAATTCGGCTTCGCCACCGCGCCGCTGGTCGTCGAAGGCTGCATCATGATGCGCAAGTGCCACCTCAACACCTGCCCGGTGGGCGTGGCCACGCAAGATCCCGAACTGCGCAAGAAGTTCCAGGGCAAGCCCGAGCACGTCGTGAACTTCTTCTTCTTCATCGCCGAAGAAGTGCGCGAAATCATGGCTCAGCTGGGTCTGCGCAAGTTCGACGACCTGATCGGCCGCACCGATCTGCTCGATATGCGCAACGGCATCGAACACTGGAAGGCGCAGGGTCTGGACTTCCAGCGCGTGTTCCACCGTGCCGTGTCCGAAGAGCCGGTGCGCCACACCGAAGAGCAGGACCATGGCCTCGCCGGCGCGCTGGATCATCAGCTCATCGAGCGCAGCAAACCCGCGCTCGAGCGCGGCGAGAAGGTTTCGTTCATCACGCCGGTGCGCAACCGCAACCGCACCATCGGCGCAATGCTGTCCGGCGCCGTGGCGTCGCGCTACGGCCACGCCGGTCTGCCTGACGACACGATCCACATCCAGTGCAACGGCACCGCCGGCCAAAGCTTCGGCGCCTTCCTTGCACACGGCATCACGATGGATCTGGTCGGCGAAGGCAACGACTACGTCGGCAAGGGCCTGTCGGGTGGCCGCATCATCGTGCGCTCGCCCAACGACTTCCGTGGATTCGGCCCCGACCACATCATCGCCGGCAACACCGTGCTCTACGGTGCGCTCTCCGGTGAAGCGTTCTTCAACGGCGTGGCCGGCGAACGCTTCGCGGTGCGCAACTCGGGCGCGGCCACGGTGGTGGAAGGCACGGGCGACCACGGCTGCGAATACATGACCGGCGGCACCGTCGTCGTACTGGGCAGCACCGGCCGCAACTTCGCCGCGGGCATGTCCGGCGGCGTGGCCTACGTCTGGGATCCGGACCGCACGTTCAAGCATCGCTGCAACCTGTCGATGGTCGAACTCGAAGCCATCCTGCCGCATGCCGAACAGCAGTCGCAGAACAACATCGAGATCTGGCATAGCGCCCAGCGCGGCGGCGAGCGCGATACCGATGAAGCGATCCTGCGCCGTCTGGTGGAAGAACACTTCCGCTACACCGGCAGTTTCCGCGCCCGCGAAATCCTGGGCGACTGGGAAGCGTCGCGCGGCAAGTTCGTGAAGGTCATGCCGACGGAATACCGCCGCGCATTGGGTGAAATGTGGCGTGCAGCCAACCCGCAACAGATGGCTGCGTGAGGAAAGACAATGGGAAAGATCACTGGATTTATGGAATTTCAGCGCCTCCAGGAGGCGTCTGAAGCCCCGGCCAAGCGTCTGAAGCACTGGCGCGAGTTCGTCCTGCACCTGAGCGACGATCAAGCCAAGCAACAGGCAGCGCGCTGCATGGACTGCGGCATCCCGTTCTGCAACAACGGCTGCCCGGTCAACAACATCATCCCCGACTGGAACGACCTGGTGTACCGCCAGGACTGGCGTGCCGCGCTGGACGTGCTGCACTCCACGAACAACTTCCCGGAGTTCACGGGCCGCATCTGCCCGGCGCCGTGTGAAGCCGCCTGTACCTTGAACATCAACAGCGACGCGGTCGGCATCAAGTCGATCGAACATGCGATCATCGACAAGGGCTGGGCGGAGGGCTGGGTCGTGCCGCAACTGCCGGCGCGCAAGACCGGCAAGAAGGTCGCGGTGGTGGGCTCCGGCCCGGCCGGCATGGCGGCGGCGCAGCAGCTCGCGCGCGCCGGCCACGCCGTCACGCTGTTCGAGAAGAGCGATCGCATCGGCGGCCTGCTGCGCTATGGCATCCCCGACTTCAAGCTCGAAAAGTCTCAGATCGACCGCCGTGTGGCGCAGATGGAAGCCGAGGGCGTGGAATTCCAGCCTTCGACCTACATCGGCAAGCAGGGCGACGCCGCGGCCGACGGTCTGACGGTGCGCACGCCGGAATCGCTGCAGGCCGAGTTCGACGCCATCGTCATGAGCGGCGGCTCCGAAACCCCGCGCGACCTGCCGGTGCCGGGCCGCGAACTCTCCGGCGTGTATTACGCCATGGACTTCCTGCGCCAGCAGAACAAGGCCGTCGCAGGCGACCGCCTGACCGACCAGACCCTCGCCAAGGGCAAGCACGTCATCGTGATCGGCGGCGGTGACACCGGCTCCGATTGCGTCGGCACCAGCAACCGTCATGGCGCGGCATCGATCACGCAGTTCGAACTGCTGCCGCAGCCGCCCGAAAGCGAAAACAAGCCCATGGTGTGGCCGTACTGGCCGCTCAAGATGCGCACCTCGTCCTCGCACGACGAAGGCTGCCAGCGCGACTGGTCGGTGACCACCAAGGCCTTCAAGGGCGCCAACGGCAAGGTCGAAAAGCTGATCGGCGCGCGTGTCGAATGGTTCAAGGACGAAGCCACCGGCCAGATGAAGATGCGTGAAGTCGAAGGCTCCGAATTCGAGCTCAAGGCCGACCTCGTCTTGCTGGCGATGGGCTTCGTGTCGCCCGTGCAGACCGTGCTCGACGCCTTCGGCGTGGATCGCGATGCGCGCGGCAATGCCCGCGCCAACACCGACGACTACCGCACCAGCGTCGACAAGGTGTTTGCGGCCGGCGACATGCGCCGTGGCCAGTCGCTGGTGGTCTGGGCCATCCGCGAAGGCCGCCAGTGCGCGCGCGCCGTCGATGAGTTCCTGATGGGCAGCTCGGACCTGCCGCGCTGATTCGCGCGATCAACGCACGGCAACGGCCGGCTCCCGCAAGGGGCCGGCCGTTTTGTTTGTGGGTGTACCGCGGCCGCACGCTGCGGTGATGGCCGCGGTCCGCAGCCGGCGGGGCGGCATGCATGACACGCACGGGCCATCGCCTCATGCGCGCATGCGCCTGGCGTTTGTCTTAAAGGCGTGGCCCCAAGACCACAATGCCGAAGGGGGCTTGATGCACATCAAGACCCTATTTTCCGCGCTCTGCGAACCTGACTGCCTATCGTCACGCAAACCGGAGAGAGGAAATGTTCCCGATGTATCGGCGCAGTCGCGCCCTGGTCCTGGCCGCAATCTGTGGGGGCACCTTGTTGGCCGCCGCCCCCGCCGTCGCTCACGAAGAAGGCGACTGGCTGTTCAAGGTCGGGGCCACGCAGGTGCGCCCCAAGTCCAATAACGGCAGCGTGCTCAATGGCACCGTCGATCTGGACGTCAACAACAACGTGCGTCCGTCGTTCACCGTCACCTACATGGCGACCCGCAACATCGGCATCGAACTGCTGGGCGCCTGGCCTTTCGAGCACGAGATCCGCGGCAACGGCGGCCTGGGCAAGATCGGCAGCACCAAGCAGCTGCCGCCCACGCTGAGCCTGCAATGGCATTTCCTGCCCGACAGCACGGTGCAGCCCTATGTCGGCATCGGTCTGAACTACACGACCTTCTTCGACACGAAGACCCACGGCGCCCTGTCCGGCTCCGAGCTCAAGCTGTCCGACTCGTGGGGCGTCGCCGGCCAGCTCGGCGTGGACGTCAAACTCAGCGAACGCTGGTTCATGAATGCCGACCTGCGCTACATCGACATCTCGTCGAAGGTGAAGCTCGACGGTCAGCGCATCGGCACCGCGCGCATCGATCCCTGGGTCGCGACGGTCGCCGTGGGCTACCGCTTCTAGGCGGCAAGGCAAGTCGCGCGGACGTGTGCGGCGGCAGGGCATAATGATTTTCCTGCCGCGCAACACACAATATGTATAGAGGAGTCCGCGCATGAAACCCCTGTTCCCCCTGCTGGCGGGCGCGCTTGCCGCCGCCTGCCTGCTCAGTGGCCCGGCCCGCGCCCAGAGCGCCGATAACTGGCCCAGCAAACCCATCACCCTGATCGTGCCTTATGCGCCGGGCGGCTTTGCCGACACCCGGGTGCGCCTGCTCGCCCGCAAGCTGAGCGACAACCTCAAGCAGACCTTGGTGGTCGAGAACAAGGCGGGTGCGGGCGGCGTGATCGGCACCAATCTGGTCGCCAAGGCGGCGCCTGACGGCTACACGATCGGCACCGGCAACCTCGCCCCCATGTCGGTGAATCCCACCCTCATGCCCGATATGCCGTACGACCCGATCAAGGATCTGGCGCCGGTCATACTCATCGAGAACAGCCCGCTGGTGCTCAGCGTGAACAACAGCCTGCCGGTCAAGACATTGCAAGATCTGATCGCGTTGGCCAAGAAAGAGCCGGGCAAGCTCACCTTCGGCTCGTCCGGGGTGGGTGGCGCCCACCATCTGTCGGGCGAAATGTTCCGCGAGCAGGCACATGTCGACGTCGTGCACGTGCCCTACAAGGGGGGTAGCCTGGCCGCCACCGATCTGATGGGCGGGCACATCTCGATGATGTTCGAAATGGGCTACTCGGCACTCCCTGCCATCCAGGGCAAAAAGATCCACCCGATCGCCGTTACGGCCAAGCAGCGCCTGGCCGTGCTGCCCGACGTGCCCACCATGGCCGAATCCGGCCTGCCGGGCTTCGAGTCGTACAACTGGCAAGGTATTGTGGCGCCGGCCGCCACCCCGGCACCCGTTATCGCGCGGCTCAACGCCGAATTCAACAAAATCCTGAAAGATCCCGAGGTGGTCAAGGCGATTGCCGATACGGGAAGCCAGGCGGGCGGCGGCACGCCCGAAGAGTTCGGCGCGTTCATCAAGAGCGAAACCGCCAAGTGGGCCGAGGTGATCAAGACGGGCAAGATCACGTTGCAGTAATCGTCCCGCGCCTTTGCCCGGCCTGGCGCAGGACGGGCGAGGGCGCCCCGATGCCCGCGCGCCCGCACCCGCCAGATCGTTGCGTGCGCGCATCATCCGCCCCCTTCCGCATTGCACCGCCGCTTGCCAGGTGTCGGCTAGCACCACACTGCGAACCGGACGAGATTGCGCGTACGATTCAGCGTGTTTTCAGACGCCACACAGGCCCGCGGGCGGTCCGAGCAAGCCCGGAGGGTGCCCCGGCGCGCGTCGCGGACAGGCACCGGGCGGGCCGACATGGCCGGCCACCCACTTGTCGGCACCAGCGAACACTGTGTCCCATTGACGGCCTACCCTCTGGCGCCACTGGCCGGGCGGGCTACAATGGCCCCTCGCCGTAACAGCGTCCCTATATATGTAGGGCGCGCGCAACCCATCCCCGCTGCCTATGCCCGCATCCACCCGCAACAGCTCGGAACTTGCCCTATCCCTGGAGAATGTCTCCCTGGGATACGGCGACTTTACGGTGCTGCGTGGCATTTCCATGCAGGTCAAGGCCGGCCAGGTCGTCGCCGTCATGGGCGGATCCGGCTCGGGCAAGACCACCCTGCTGCGCGCGGCCACTGGCCAGCTCGCCGCCCAGGAGGGCGCAGTTCGGGTGTTCGGCCAGGAGCTCGGCGGTCTGGATCGCGAGGGCCTGCAGGCGCTGCGCAAGCGCATGGGCGTACTGTTCCAGCAGGGCGCGCTCTTCACCGACCTGAATGTCTTCGAAAACGTGGCGTTTCCGTTGCGCGAGCACACGCGCGATGATGAAGCCACGATCACCGCCCGGGTGCTCGACAAGCTCGACGCGGTCGGCCTGCGTGCCGCGGCGCATCTGCGCGTGGCGGAGATTTCCGGGGGCATGGCCCGGCGGGTCGCGCTGGCCCGGGCCGTCGTCCTCGAGCCTGAGCTCATCCTGTACGACGAGCCCTTCGCCGGCCTCGACCCGATCTCCCTGGGCATCACCGCGCGCCTGATCCGCCACTTGTCCGACCGGCTGCACTGCGCTTCGGTGCTGATCACGCACGATGTACAGGAATCTTTCGCCATCGCCGACGAGGTCTATCTCGTAGGCCGCGGCCAGCTGGCGGCCGCCGGCACGCCGGCCGAGCTGTCGGCCTCTCAGGATCCTTATGTGCGCCAGTTCCTCGACGGCGCGCCCGACGGCCCGGTGGCCTTCCAGTATCCCGAAACGCCAGCGTTCCGCGCCTGGCTGGCCAAACACGAAGGACGCAAGTGATGAGCTCGACCGGCAATCCGATTAGCAAGGCCGGCGGCTGGGTGCGTGGGCTGGTCGCCGAGGTCGGCTACTTCGCCCGATTCTTCGGCGGCCTGCTGGCGCGCAGCGGCGTGGCGCTGCAACGCCCCCGCCTGGTATCGCAACAGATTCACTTCATTGGCAACTATTCGCTGCTCATCATTGCCGTCTCGGGCATGTTCGTGGGCTTTGTGCTGGGCCTGCAGGGCTACTACACCCTGAACCGCTACGGCTCCGAAGAAGCGCTTGGCCTGCTGGTCGCCTTGTCGCTGGTGCGTGAGCTGGGTCCGGTCGTGACCGCGCTGCTTTTCGCCGGCCGCGCCGGCACCTCGCTCACGGCCGAAATCGGCCTGATGAAGGCCGGCGAACAACTCTCCGCCATGGAGGTGATGGCCGTGGATCCGGTACGCCGGGTCCTGGTGCCGCGCTTCTGGGGCGGCGTGATCGCCATGCCGATCCTGGCCTCGGTGTTCTCCATGGTGGGGATCCTGGGCGGCTGGGTGGTGGGCGTGCTGATGATCGGCGTCGATGCCGGCGCATTCTGGTCGCAGATGCAAAGCGGCGTCGATGTCTGGAAGGACGTCGCCAACGGCGTCATCAAGAGTGTGGTGTTCGGTGTGACCGTCACGCTCGTCGCCCTCTACGAAGGCTGGCAGGCCCGCCCCACGCCCGAAGGCGTGGCGCGCGCCACGACTCGCACGGTGGTGGTGGGCTCGCTCGCCGTGCTCGGCCTCGATTTCCTGCTCACCGCCCTGATGTTTGGCAATTGATACGGATTCATCATGTCTCGTGAAAAAACCGATTTCTGGGTAGGCCTCTTCGTGCTGCTGGGCGCGGCGGCGCTGGTGTTCCTGGCGCTGCGTGCCGGCAATCTGAGCACCTTCTCGTTTGCCCCCACCTACACCCTCACGGCCAACTTCGACAACATCGGCGGCCTGAAGCCGCGCGCTGCGGTCAAGAGCGCGGGCGTGGTCGTAGGCCGCGTGGCCAACATCTCGTTCGACGATCAGACCTTCCAGGCCGTGGTCACGCTCAACATGGATACGGCCTACAAGTTCCCCACGGACTCGTCGGCATCCATCCTCACCTCGGGTCTGCTGGGCGAGCAATACCTCGGCCTGACCGCGGGCGCCGAGGAAGAAAATTTTGCTGACGGTGCCAAAATCCGCTATACACAAAGCGCCGTCGTGCTGGAGCAATTGATCAGCCAGTTCCTGTATGGCTCGGCGGAGAAGCAGGGCAGCAGCGCCGGCAATGCCGGTGGCGAGCCCGCCGCAGCATCCGGTGCCACGCCGGCGCCGGCACCGGCACCCGCGCAATAAATGGGACAAGGGCGCGCGCAGGCGGGGTCTGTTCGCGCATTGTTCATATTCACAAAAATATCAGCATCCGTTGAAGGCCTGACACCATGACCATGCAAGCCCTGTCCCGTATCGCCAGCGTCACGTTTGCCGGTGCGCTCCTGGCCGGCTGCGCCGCGTCCCAGAATCCCGACCCACGCGATCCCTGGGAAGGCTTCAACCGCGGCGTATACAAATTCAACGACTCGGTCGACCGCGCGCTCTTCAAGCCGGTGGCGCAGGCGTACACGTACGTGGTCCCGGCGCCGGCGCGTGATTGCGTGCACAACATGTTCAGCAACGTGAATGATCTGTGGGCCGGCACCAACAGCATGCTGCAGGGCCGCGGACACGATTTCATCAACACGCTGGGCCGCTTCCTGTTCAACACGACCATGGGCGTGGGCGGCTGTTTCGACGTAGCTTCTGCTAACGGAGCGCGAAAGATTCCTAACGACTTCGGTGTTACGCTGGGTGTGTGGGGCATCGGCTCGGGACCGTATCTGGTACTGCCGATCTACGGTTCGAGCACCATCCGCGACGGCGCCGGCCTGGCTGGCGACTGGCAGGCCGGGCAATTCGTCTCGGTCGGCGCGATTGACAACATCCGCCTGCGCAACTCCCTCTGGGGTCTGCAAGTGGTCGACACGCGCGCCAGCCTGCTCGAAGTCACGGACACCGTCGATCGCGTGGCGCTCGACCCGTACAGTTTCGTGCGCGATGCCTATCTGCAACGACGAGCGGCCATGGTGCGTGGCGACCGCGTCGACGCCGAGGGTTCGCTGCCGAACTACGAGGACGACGAAGCCGACACGACCGCTCCGGCCGCCACCCCGGCGAACACGCCCGCGAAGTAAGCATTGCGGGCGCTAGAAGGAGTATTCATGCGGTTTTCTGTTTTCCCTCTGATGGGCCGCGTCGTGCTGGCCTGCTCGCTGCTGGCGGGTGCCAGCAGCGCCGCCCTGGCCAAGCCCGACCCCAAGGGTCCTCCGGGCGAGTTCGTGCAACAGGCTGCCAACGAGGCCCTCGAGGTCATCAAGTCCGATGGCGCCGTGCGCGCGGGTAACCTGACTCGCATCAATGAAGTTGTCGATCAGCACATCCTGCCGTACGTCAATTTCACCAAGACCACGCGTCTGGCCGCCGGTCGTTTCTGGCGCCAGGCCACCGACGCGCAGAAGCAGGCGCTCGCCGACGCCTTCCGCGGCACACTGATCCGTACCTACAGTGGCGCGCTTGCCAAGGTCGACGGCAGCACCAAGGTCAGCCTGCTGCCCCAGCGTGGCGATCCCAACGCCAATGACGTGGTCGTGCGCAGCCTGTTCAGCCAGGGCAATACCCAACCGGTGCAGGTGGACTACCGCCTCGAAAAAACCCCGGAAGGCTGGCGCATCTACGACATGAACGTCGAAGGCATCTGGCTCATCGAGAACTACCGCAACCAGTTCGCGCAACAGATCAACCAGAACGGCATCGACGGCCTGATCGCGGCGCTGAACCAGCGCAACCGCTGATCTCTTGCACCGGCTGTCCATCGGACGGCCGGTCACGACTTCCCATCGGCACACCCCGGAAATCGCCCTCCGCGAGGGCGATCCGGGGCGCTGGCCCTGCCAGCAAGCGGGGTTTCGGGGCGGCCCCCGCGCTACGCCTTATATAATGGACGATTCGGCGCCTGCGGGCGCCGCGCCGCTTGCGCCCATCTATGTCAGCCGCCGTCAGTCTCCAGCACATCTCCAAGACCTACCCGCCGCGCAGTGCCGGCTGGCGCAAAGTCCTAGGCAAAACGGGCACGCCCGGCTTCCAGGCGCTCAACGACGTCAGTCTCGACATTGGCCACGGTGAGTTCTTCGGACTGCTGGGCCCCAACGGAGCCGGCAAGACCACGCTGATCTCCATCCTCGCCGGCCTGGCGCGCGCCAGCGCAGGGCAGGCCAGTGTCTGCGGCTACGACGTCGTCACCCAGTACAAGGAAGCGCGCCGCTCGCTGGGCGTGGTGCCGCAAGAGCTTGTCTACGACCCCTTTTTCACGGTGCGCGAAACGCTGCGCATCCAGTCCGGGTATTTCGGACTGCGCCGCAACGACGACTGGATCGACGAGATCCTCTTCAATTTGGGTCTGGCGGACAAGGCCGACAACAATATGCGTGCCCTCTCGGGCGGCATGAAGCGCCGCGTCTTGGTGGCGCAGGCCCTGGTGCACCGTCCGCCGGTCATCGTGCTCGACGAGCCGACCGCCGGCGTCGACGTCGATCTGCGCCGCACGCTGTGGGAATTCATCTCGCGCCTGAACCGCGCGGGCCACACCATCATGCTGACTACGCACTACCTCGAAGAAGCCGAAGCGCTCTGCCATCGCATCGCCATGCTCAAGGGCGGCCGCGTGGTCGCGCTCGACACCACCCAGGCGCTGCTGGCGCGGGTGGGGGGTGTCGACCTCGAAGACGCCTTTGTACGCATCATGCACCAGGACGACCCGCAGACGGCCGAGCTCACGCCCGAGGAGGCTCGCTCGTGACCACGCCCGCCACCGAACAACGCGTGCAGCCCAGGCTCGATGCCGGCTCGGGCTTTCCGACGCTGCTGCGCAAGGAATTGCTGCGTTTCTGGAAGGTCAGCTTCCAGACGATCGCGGCGCCGGTGATCACCGCGCTGCTCTATCTGCTGGTGTTCGCACATGTGCTCGAGGGCCGGGTGACGGTATATGACACCGTGCCCTACACCTCATTCCTGATCCCCGGGCTCATGATGATGAGCATGTTGCAGAACGCTTTTGCCAACCCGTCGTCGTCGCTGATCCAGAGCCGCATCACAGGCAATCTGGTCTTCATGCTGCTCCCGCCGCTGTCGCACCGCGACATCTTCGGCGCCTACGTGCTGGCCGCGGTCGTGCGCGGCCTGGCCGTCGGCGTGTGCGTGTGGCTGGTCGCCCTTTATTTCGGCGCGCTGATGCCCAAGCACCCTGGCTGGGTGCTGGTCTTCGGCGTGATGGCCTGCGGCATCATGGGCGTGCTGGGCGTGATCGCGGGCCTGTGGTCGGAGAAGTTCGACCAGTTGGCGGCGTTCCAGAACTTCCTCATCATGCCGGCCACGTTCCTCTCGGGCGTGTTCTACTCGATTCATACGCTGCCGCCGTTCTGGCAGGCGGTATCGCACTACAACCCGATCTTCTACACGATCGACGGCTTCCGCTACGGCTTCTTCTCCGTGTCGGATGTCTCGCCCTGGCGCAGCTTCGCCGTAGTGGCGGGCGTGTTCGTCGTACTGTCGCTCTACGCGCTGCGCCTGCTCTCGCGCGGCTACAAACTCAGGAATTGACCCATGCTCCTCACTCCCGAACAGGTCCGTCAGTACATCGCGGATGGGCTGCCCTGTGATCATCTGGACGTGCAGGGCGATGGCTCGCACTTCGACGCGGTGATTGTCAGCCCGGCCTTCGAAGGCAAGCGTCTGATCGCGCGCCACCAGTTGGTCTATGCCGCCCTGGGTGATCGCATGAAGGCCGAAATCCACGCGCTTTCCATGCGTACCCTGACCCCCGCCGAGTACGCCAAGGCGGGCGCCTGATGGACAAGCTTCGCATCACCGGTGGCGCCCCGCTCGCGGGCGAGGTCACCGTGTCGGGCGCGAAAAACGCCGCGCTGCCGATTCTGTGCGCGAGCCTGCTCTCGGCCGAGCCGCTCACGCTGGCCAACGTGCCGCAACTCAACGACACCACCACCATGCTGCGCCTGCTGGGCACCATGGGCGTGCGCAGCGAGCACACCGGCCCCGACGCCGTGATCCTCCAGGCCGATCGCGTCGACAGCCTGGAAGCGCCGTACGAGCTCGTCAAGACGATGCGCGCCTCGATCCTGGTGCTGGGCCCGCTGGTGGCCCGCTTCGGCGAAGCGCGTGTGAGTCTGCCCGGCGGCTGCTCGATCGGCCAACGCCCGGTCGACCAGCACATCAAGGGTCTCGCCGCGCTGGGCGCCGAGATCAGCATCGAACATGGCTTCGTGGTGGCACGCGCCAAACGCCTGAAGGGCGCCTCGATCCGCACCGACATGGTGACGGTCACCGGCACCGAAAACCTGCTGATGGCGGCCGTGCTGGCCGAAGGCCAGACCGTCCTCGAGAATGCCGCGCGCGAGCCCGAGGTGGTGGATCTGGCCGAACTGCTCATCAAGATGGGGGCCCGCATCAGCGGCCACGGCACCGACCGCATCGTGATCGACGGCGTGGAGCGTCTGCATGGCGCCGACCACCGCGTGATGTCCGACCGGATCGAGGCCGGCACCTTCCTGTGCGCCGTCGGCGCCGTCGGGGGTGACATCCTGCTGCGCGACGCCGCCCCCGCCGCCATGGGCGCCACGCTCGACAAACTGGCCGAGGCCGGCCTGCAGATCGAAACGGGTCCCGACTGGATCCGCGCCCGCATGCAGGGCCGCCCGAAGGCGGTCGGCCTGCGCACGCACGAGTACCCGGGCTTCGCCACCGACATGCAGGCCCAGCTCATGGCGCTCAACACCATCGCCGAAGGCACGGCGGTCATCGTCGAGAACATCTTCGAAAACCGCTACATGCACGTGCAGGAGCTCTGCCGCCTGGGCGCCGAGATCGATATCGATGGCCATACCGCCGTGGTGCGCGGCGTGCCGCGCCTGTCCGGCGCCACCGTGATGGCCACCGACCTGCGCGCCTCCGCCAGTCTGGTAATCGCCGGCCTGGCGGCCGAAGGCGACACCCTCGTCGACCGTATTTATCACCTGGATCGTGGCTACGACCGCATGGAGGTCAAGCTGCAAGGCCTGGGTGCCCGGATTCAACGCATCACCGGCAAGGAATCGGCATGAGCCAAGCGACTGTTCGCCCGTTGACCCTGGCCCTGTCCAAGGGTCGCATCTTCGAAGAAACCATGCCCCTGCTGGCCGAGGCCGGCATCGAGGTCGCCGAGAACCCCGAAAGTTCGCGCAAGCTGATCCTCCCCACCAGCGACCCCGGCCTGCAGCTCATCATCGTGCGCGCCTCCGACGTGCCCACATACGTGCAGTACGGCGCGGCCGATTTCGGCATCGCGGGCAAGGATGTGCTGATCGAACACGCCGCGCAACAGCCCGGCCGCCTGTACCAGCCGATCGATCTCAACATCGCTCGCTGCCGCCTGTCGGTTGCCGTGCGCCACGATTTCGATTACGCCGCTGCCGTACACCAGGGCGCCCGCCTGCGCGTGGCCACCAAGTATGTGCAGTCCGCGCGCGAGCACTTCGCCAGCAAAGGCGTGTACGTCGACATCATCAAGCTGTATGGCTCGATGGAGCTCGCGCCGCTGGTGGGGCTGGCCGATGCGATCGTCGACCTCGTGTCCACCGGCGGCACGCTGCGCGCCAATGGTCTGGTGGCCGTCGAAGACATCATGCAGATTTCCTCGCGGTTGATCGTCAACCAGGCCTCGCTCAAGACGCGCGGCGAACGGCTGCAACCGCTGCTCGACGCCTTCGAACGCGCCGCCGCCCGCAACGCCTGACCCCGGGCGCGCCCGCCGGCGCGCCGCGACCTTGCCCGTACGATGACATCATGGCTCTGATCAAACGTCTCGACTCCCGCGACCCGGGTTTCAAATCCGCCCTGACCACGCTGCTGGCCTTCGAGGCCTCGCAGGACGAATCGATCGACCGCGCGACGGCCGGCATCCTGGCCGACGTGCGCAGCCGCGGCGACGCGGCGCTGCTCGAATACACGCAGCGCTTCGACCGCGTGCCCACGGCCGACGTGACCGCGCTGGAAATCCCCAAGTCGGAATGGCAGTCGGCGCTGGCCGCGCTGCCTACCGCGCAGCGCAATGCGCTCGAGGCGGCGGCGGATCGTGTACGTGCGTATCACGAGCATCAGCGCATCGAGACCTGGACCTACACCGACCCCGAAGGCAACACGCTGGGCCAGCAGGTCACGCCGCTCGACCGGGTGGGCCTGTACGTGCCGGGCGGCAAGGCCGCCTATCCCTCGTCGGTGCTGATGAACGCCATCCCCGCCAAGGTGGCTGGCGTGCCCGAGCTCATCATGGTCACCCCCACGCCGGATGGCGTGCGCAATCCCATCGTGCTGGCGGCCGCCGCCATTGCCGGCGTCGACCGCGCGTTCGCGATCGGTGGTGCGCAGGCCGTCGGTGCGCTGGCCTATGGCACTGCCACGGTGCCGGCCGTCGACAAGATCGTCGGCCCGGGCAACGCCTACGTGGCCGCCGCCAAGCGCCGCGTCTATGGCACCGTGGGCATCGACATGATCGCGGGCCCCAGCGAGATCCTCGTGATCTGCGACGGCAAGACGCCGGCCGACTGGATCGCCATGGACCTGTTCTCGCAGGCCGAACACGACGAGCTCGCCCAGTCCATCCTGCTGTGCCCGGACGCCGGCTTCATCGCCGAGGTCGAAGCCGCGATCGCGCGCCTGCTGCCGCAGATGCCGCGCGCCGAGATCCTGCGTACGAGCCTGGCCAACCGCGGCGCGCTGATCCTGGTGCGCGATCTCGAAGAAGCTTGCGCGATCGCCAACGACATCGCCCCCGAGCACCTCGAGATCTCCACCGAACAGCCCGAGATCTGGACCGCCAAGATCCGCCACGCCGGCGCGATCTTCATGGGCCGCTACAGCTCCGAGTCGCTCGGCGACTACTGCGCGGGCCCCAATCACGTGCTGCCGACCTCACGCACGGCGCGCTTCTCGTCGCCGCTGGGCGTGTACGACTTCCAGAAGCGCTCCAGCCTGATCCAGGTGTCGCACGCCGGCGCCCAGACGCTCGGGCGCATTGCCGCTGAGCTTGCACTGGGCGAAGGCCTGCAGGCGCACGCCGCGAGCGCACAATACCGGCTCGACAAGGAATGACCGGCCGCAACGGGCCGGCCGCCGGGCGGCCCCGCGGCCTCTCGTCACGCACAGGGGAGTCCACCCATGAACGATAGCGCGGTCGCCGCGCGTATCGCCCGCACCGTGCGGGCCGACATTCGCGCGCTCACGGCCTACCCGGTGGCCCAGGCGGAGGGCTGTATCAAGCTCGACGCCATGGAATGCCCCTACCCGCTGCCCGATACGGTGCGCGACGCCATCGCCGCCACCGCGCGCGAGGTCGAGCTCAATCGCTATCCGGCCCCCGACCAGCAAGCCCTCAAGGACGACGTGGCCACGGCCTTCGGCGTCCCCGCCGGCGCGGGCCTGCTGTTTGGCAATGGTTCGGATGAACTCATCCACCTGCTGATCCAGGCCTGTTGCGAACCGGGCGACACCGTGCTGTCGCCCTGGCCCTCGTTCGTCTATTTCGACATGGCCGCGCGCTTCGACCATGCGCGCTTCGAAGCCGTCCCCCTGAACGCCGACCTCGAACTCGATCTGCCGGCCATGCTGGCCGCGATCGAGCGCACCCAGCCCAAGGTGGTGTTCCTGGCCGTGCCGAACAACCCGACGGGCGGTACCTGGACCGAGCCGCAGATCCGCGCGATCCTGGCGGCGGCGCCTGGCCTGGTGGTGATCGACGAGGCGTATCAGCCGTTTGCCGACGGCACCTGGATGCCCGAGCTGCTGGCCCAGCCCAACCTGATGGTCATGCGCACGGTGTCCAAGATCGGCCTGGCCGGCCTGCGTTTCGGCTATCTCGCCGGCCATCCTGCCTGGATCGCCGAGATCGACAAGGTCCGCCCGCCCTACAACCTCGACGTCCTGAGCCAGGCGGTGCTGCGCACCGTCTTGCGCCACAAAGACGTGCTCGATGCCCAGGCAGCGCGGCTGCGGGCCGATCGCGCCCCGCTGGCCCAGGCCCTGGCAGCCCTGCCGGGCGTGCAGGTGTATCCGAGCGGGGGCAACTTCATCCTTGCGCGCTTTGGCGGCCAGCCCGATGGCAACGCCGTGCATCTCGCCCTGAAAACGCGCAAAATACTGGTTAGAAACTTCTCGGCGGCGCATCCGCTTCTGGCCGGATGCCTGCGCATCTCGGTCGGCACGCCAGACGAGAACGCGGCCCTGCTGGCCGCATTGCGAGAAATCCTGAGCTCCGAGCCCTGACATGCGTACCGCCGAAATCATCCGCAATACCAACGAAACGCGCATCCGCGTCGCCGTCAATCTCGACGGCACCGGCAAGCAGACCATCGACACGGGCGTGCCCTTCCTCGATCACATGCTCGACCAGATCGCGCGTCATGGCCTCGTCGACCTCGACATCAAGGCCGATGGCGACACGCACATCGATGCGCACCACACCGTCGAAGACGTCGGCATCACGCTGGGCATGGCGATCGCCAAGGCCATCGGCAACAAGGCCGGCCTGCGCCGCTACGGCCATGCCTACGTGCCGCTGGACGAAGCCCTGTCGCGCGTCGTGATCGATTTCTCGGGCCGTCCCGGGCTCGAATACCACATCGACTTCACGCGGGCCCGCATCGGCGATTTCGACGTCGACCTCACCCGCGAGTTCTTCCAGGGCCTGGTCAATCACGCCCTCATGACGCTGCATATCGACAACTTGCGCGGCTTCAACGCACACCACCAGTGCGAAACCGTGTTCAAGGCCTTCGGCCGCGCGCTGCGCATGGCCATGGAAGTCGATCCGCGCATGGGCGACGTGATCCCCTCGACCAAGGGCGTGCTGTAATCAGTACCGGGATGCCGCGCGCGGCGTCCCGTCAGGCGCCTTACGCGCCCGCCTTCCTCGCCGTTCACCTCTCACCAGGCAGACCTCAGTGAGCACTATCGCCATCGTCGACTACGGCATGGGCAACTTCCATTCCGTGGCACGCGCGCTGCAATACGCCGCGCCCGACGCCGACATCCGCATCTGCAATCGCCCCGACCAGATCGCCGCCGCCGACCGCGTGGTGTTTCCGGGGCAGGGCGCCATGCCCGATTGCATGCGCACCCTCAACGAATCCGGCCTGCGTGACGCCGTGCTGGCGGCTGCCCGCAGCAAGCCGCTGCTGGGCGTGTGCGTGGGCGAGCAGATGCTGTTCGAATCCAGCCAGGAAGGCGACACGCCGTGCCTGTCGGTGTTTCCGGGCGCCGTGCATCGTTTCGCCGGCCCGCAGTTCGCCGATGTGGTGCGGGCCGACGCCGAAGGTCAAACCGGCCCCGCGCCGGCGCCAGGCGGCCCCGAACGCCTGAAGGTGCCGCACATGGGCTGGAACAAAGTCCGCCAGACCCGCTCTCATGCTTTGTGGGACGGCATCCCCGACGACACCCATTTTTATTTCGTCCACAGTTATTACGCGGTGCCCCAGGATGCCGCCCTGACCGTCGGGGAAAGCGATTACGGGCTCGCCTTTACCTGCGCAGTGGCCGCCGGTAACATTTTCGCGGTGCAGTTTCACCCCGAAAAGAGCGCCGCGCACGGTTTGCGCCTGTATCGCAATTTTGTAGACTGGCAGCCGTAGTCCCCGGACGAGCCTGGCCGGCATTGTTTCCACCGGGCCGCCAGCAAGCCGAAGACGCCGCGTGGAGCTTTTTTCCGCCGGGCCGTCCCAAGGAAAAAACGCCCCCTCGGGGGGCAGCAAGCCGAAGGCGCCGCGTGGGGGCCTTTTCTTACCAACCGATTTTTCTACGCTCGCTATCCATCATGCTCCTGATCCCCGCCATCGATCTCAAAGACGGGCGCTGTGTGCGCCTGCGCCAGGGCGACCTGGACGATGCCACGGTGTTCTCCGAAGACCCCGCCGCCATGGCCACCCGCTGGCTCGAACAGGGCGCGCGGCGCCTGCATCTGGTCGATCTCAACGGCGCTGTCGCGGGCAAACCCCTGAACGAGGCGCCGATCAAGGCCATCCTCGACGCGGTGGGCGATGACATCCCCGTGCAGATCGGCGGCGGCATCCGTGATCTCGACACCATCGAGCGCTACCTCGACGCAGGCATCTCGTACGTCATCATCGGTACCGCGGCCGTAAAGAACCCCGGCTTCCTGCACGATGCGTGCGGCGCGTTCCCCGGCAACATCATCGTCGGCCTCGACGCCCGCGACGGCAAGATCGCCACCGACGGCTGGAGCAAGCTCACCCGCCACGACGTGCTCGACCTCGCCAAGAAGTTCGAAGACTACGGCTGCGAAGCCATCATCTACACTGACATCGGCCGCGACGGCATGCTCTCGGGCGTCAACGTCGACGCCACGGTGCGGCTGGCCCAACACGTGCGCATTCCGGTCTACGCCTCGGGCGGCATCGCCGGCATCGCCGATATCGAGGCCCTGTGCGCCGTCGAGTCCGAAGGCGTCGAAGGCGCGATCCTGGGCCGCAGCATCTACGAAGGCACGCTCGACTTCCAGGCTGCGCAGGCCCGCGCCGACGAACTGACCCAATGAACGCTTCCGCCAGCAGCGCCACGGCGCTGACCCGCCGCATCATTCCCTGCCTGGACGTCACCGCCGGACGCGTGGTCAAGGGCGTCAACTTCGTCAATCTCACCGATGCGGGCGACCCCGTCGAGATCGCGCGCCGCTATAACGAGCAGGGCGCCGACGAACTCACGTTCCTCGACATCACCGCCACCAGCGATGGCCGCGACCTGATCCTGCCCATCATCGAGCAGGTCGCGTCGCAGGTGTTCATTCCGCTGACGGTGGGCGGCGGCGTGAGGCAGGTCTCCGACGTGCAACGCCTGCTCAACGCGGGCGCCGACAAGATCAGCATCAACAGCGCGGCGGTCACCAACCCCGAGCTGGTGCGCGCCGCGGCCGACTATCACGGCTCGCAGTGCATCGTGGTTGCGATCGACGCCCGCCGCGTGAGCGGCGAAGGCGAGCCGGCGCGCTGGGAAGTCTTCACCCACGGCGGCCGCAAGGCCACCGGCCTGGACGCCGTGGCCTGGGCACGCCGCATGGCGGCGTATGGCGCCGGTGAAATCCTGCTCACCAGCATGGATCGCGACGGCACCAAGTCGGGCTTCGACCTCGAACTGACCCGCGCGGTGTCGGACGCCGTGCCCGTGCCCGTGATCGCCTCTGGCGGCGTGGGCAACCTCGATCACTTGGCCGAAGGCGTAACCACCGGCCGCGCCAGCGCGGTGCTGGCGGCCAGCATCTTCCACTTCGGCCAGCACACCGTGCGCGAATGCAAGGAATTCATGTCCTCCCGCGGCATTGAAGTCCGGCTCGATTGTTGAGATCCCTATGACTAGCGCCCCGAACTGGTTGTCGGACGTCGTGTTCGACGACAACGGCCTCATCCCCGCCATCGCCCAGGACGCCGACAACGGCCAGATCCTGATGGTGGCCTGGATGAACGCCGAAGCTCTTTCCGAAACCGCCGCCACCGGCCGCGCCGTATATTGGTCGCGGTCACGCAAGCGCCTGTGGCGCAAGGGCGAGGAATCCGGCCACCAGCAGCAGGTCGACGAACTGCGCCTGGACTGCGATGGCGACGTGATCCTGCTCAAAGTGCGCCAGGCCGGCGGCATTGCGTGCCATACCGGTCGTGCGAGCTGCTTCTACCGCCGCCTCGACGGCGCCGCCGACAGCGCCACCTGGACCACCGTGGACCCGGTGCTCAAAGACCCCGAGTTGATCTACAAATGAGCGCATCTCCTCTCACCACCGGCGACGTGCTGGCCCGCGTGGCCGACACGCTCGAGAGCCGCCGGCCCGAGCGCGGTGGCGACCCGCAATCGTCGTACGTCGCCAAGCTGCTGGCCAAGGGACCGGATTCGTTCCTCAAGAAGATCGGTGAAGAGGCGACCGAGCTGGTGATGGCCGCCAAAGACAACCAGCCCGAGCGCATCATTAGTGAAACCGCTGATCTGTGGTTCCATTGCCTGGTGGCCCTGACTCATTACAATCTGCGTCCCGAAGATGTGCTGGCCGAACTGGCCCGGCGCGAAGGTCTGTCGGGTCTTGAAGAGAAAGCCCGGCGTCCCGCCGGTTGATCACGGAACCCGAGATGAGCGAGAACTGTCTTTTCTGCAAGATCGCCCGCGGCGATATTCCGGCCACCAAGGTCTACGAAGACGATGAATTCGTCGTTTTCAAAGACATCCATCCGGCCGCGCCCGTCCACCTGCTGCTGATCCCGCGCCGGCACGTCGTGTCCATGCAGGACGTTACGCCGCAGGACGCTGACTGGTTGGGTAGAATGATGACGTTGGTTCCTCGTCTGGCAGCCGAGAACGGCTGCAATCCCGGGCCCGAAGGCGGCTTCCGGATCCTGGCGAACGCGGGCGTCGAAGGCGGCCAGGAAGTACCTCACCTGCATTTCCACCTCATCGGCGGCGCCCGTCCCTGGCAGGGACGCACGGCCCCCAACGCATAACCACGGAGATCCCTCATGGGTAGCTTCAGCATTTGGCATTGGTTGATCGTCCTGGTCATCGTTGCCCTGATTTTCGGCACCAAGAAACTGCGCAACATCGGCTCCGACCTGGGCGGTGCCGTGAAGGGCTTCAAGGAAGGCATGAAAGACGCCAACGGCGACAAGCCCAACGAGCAGGTCACCAACAACACCCAGCAGCGCACCGACGACACGATCGACGTGCAAGCCAAGGAAAAGCAAAACCCCTGATCCTTGCCGGAACACACACGGCCGCGCGCCGCCCACGGGTAGCGCGCGCGGTGTCTCGTTCCGCACGCATCTCCCTACACTGGCGGCAACCGCATGTTTGATGTCAGCTTCACAGAACTGCTCGTAGTCGGCGTCGTGGCGCTCATCGTCATCGGCCCCGAACGGCTGCCCAAGGTGGCCCGCACCGTCGGCCACCTGCTCGGCCGTGCCCAGCGCTACGTCAACGACGTCAAATCCGATATCCAGCGCGAGATCGAGCTCGACGAACTGCGCAAGTTCAAGCGCGACATGGACGACGCCGCCAGCGAAGTCCACACGTCGGTGCGCCAGGCCTCCGAGTCGCTGCGCAGCAGCGGCGATGCCTTGCGCGCCGAGCTCGATGACACGGCGCGCGAGGTGGCACAAAGCGGCGTCTCGCCCGCCGCGGGGTCGCCCGCCGCGGGTTCGCCTGCCATCGCCGAGCCCACCATCGCGCCGCCCTCGGCCGGCAATAGTGTGGCGAGCCCCGCCGTGCCGGCGGCACCCGCACCTGTCACGCCCAGCTCCGAGCCGGCGCCCAAGAACCCGTCCACCGGTACGACAACGTGAACCAGCAAGTCCACAACGAAGAAGAGATGCAGCAGGACAGCTTCATCTCGCACCTGGTGGAACTGCGCACCCGGTTGCTGAAGGCTGCCGGCAGCGTGCTGGCCGTCTTCATCGTGCTGTTCATCTATCCCGGCGCCTCGGCCATCTACGACGTGCTGGCCCAGCCCATGCTGTCGTCCTTGCCCGAGGGCACGCGCATGATCGCGACCGGCGTCATCACGCCGTTCATGGTGCCGGTCAAGGTCACGATGATGGCCGCCTTCGTGGTGGCGTTGCCCGTGGTCCTGTATCAGGCCTGGGCCTTCGTCGCGCCAGGCCTGTATCGCCACGAGAAGCGGCTCGCCATGCCGCTCATCGTGTCGAGCACGCTGCTCTTCATCCTGGGCATGGCGTTCTGCTATTTCTTCGTGTTCCGCACGGTGTTCCACTTCATCGCGACCTTCGCGCCGCAGTCGATCACACCCGCGCCGGATATCGAGGCTTATCTCAGCTTCGTCATGACCATGTTCCTCGCTTTCGGCATCACCTTCGAGGTGCCGGTGGCCGTGGTGCTGCTGGTCAAGACGGGCCTCGTCAACGTAGCCAAGCTGCGCGCCGCGCGCGGCTATGTGATCGTGGGCGCGTTCGTGATCGCCGCCATCGTCACCCCGCCCGATGTCGTCAGCCAGTTCATGTTGGCCGTGCCGTTGTGCCTGCTCTACGAGCTCGGCGTGATCGTGGCCAGCATGATCAAACCCACACCGCGCGGCGGCGCCGACACCGAGAGCGGCTCGCTCACCGAGCGCTCCTGATCCCTTCCACGCCGCTGCGGGATTCTGCGAGTCCTGCGGCGCGCCCTTAGGGATAGAGTCGGCGGATGAGCCTATCCGACCGACTACGCAAGCAAATGCGCTGGCGGGGCATCCAGAGCCAGAGCCAACTGGCACGGATCTCCGGCGTGCCCCAGGCGTCGATCCACCGCATCCTGGTCCGCGAACACCATGCGCCACGCCTGGACACGCTGCGGCGTCTTGCCCACGCGCTCGACACCACCGTCGCCTGGCTCGACGAAGGGCTCGTCGCCAATCTGACCCCCGAGGATCTTCCACCCGAGCCCGACGCAGCCGAGCAGGCATTGGCCGATGGCTATCAGCGTGAGCTGCTCGCCCTCACGATGCCGCTGGACGCTGCCGCGCGCCGCCAGGTGGTCGCGGTCGTGCGCCTCCTCGTCAAAGGCTTGCAGCCCGCCTCCGGCCACGCACCTTCCCGCTAACGCGGCCGCGAGGGCCGGGTACCCACGGTCACGGGCAGATCCAGCACCTTGCCCGCGCGCAGCACCTTCAGCACCGCTTTATGTCCGGGGGTGAGGCTCGCGATCTGGCCGAGCATGCCGCGCGTGTCGCGCACCGCCTGGCCATCCACCGCCTGCACGATGTCGCCCACGCGCAGGCCCGCGCGGCCACCCGGGCCGTCGCGCATCACGCCGGCGATCACCACGCCCTGCGTCGCGGGCGGCAGGTTGAAGGCCCGCGCCAGTTCGGGCGTCATGTCCTGCGGCTCCACGCCTAGCCATCCGCGCTTGACCTTGCCGGTCTTGATGATGTCGTCGAGCACGCGCTGCGCGGTCTCGGCGGGGATCGCGAAGCCGATGCCAAGCGAGCCGCCCGTCTCCGAGTAGATGGCGGTGTTGATGCCCACCAGGTTGCCGGCCGCATCGATCAGCGCGCCTCCAGAGTTGCCCGGATTGATCGCGGCATCGGTTTGAATGAAGTTTTCGTAGGTGTTGATGCCCAGGCCATTGCGGCCGAGCGCCGACACGATGCCCTGCGTCGTGGTCTGGCCCACGCCGAAGGGGTTGCCGATGGCGAGCACGACATCACCCACGCGCAGCTTCGCGCTCGAGAATGCCGCGACGGGCAGGGGATCGAGCTTGCCCTCGAGCTTGATGACGGCCAGATCGGTTTCGGTGTCGGCGCCAACCACCTTGGCACGCACCTCACGGCCATCCGCGAGCGCGACCTCGATGGCGTCCGCCGCATCCACGACATGGAAGTTGGTGAGCACATAGCCCTGCGGGCTCACGATCACGCCCGAACCGAGGCTAGTACTGGATTCGCGACGCGACAAGCCTGGCAGCTGGCCAAAGAGCTGACGCAATGCGGGATCCTCGGGCAGCGGCACCAGCGGGACGTCGACGTGCTTGGTGGTGTAGATATTCACTACCGACGGCGCGCCGCGCGACACGGCATCGGCATAGCTCGACACCGCAGGGCCCGCCGCCCCCTGGGTCCGCGCCGTTGGGGCGGGACTGCGCGTGCCCTGCAGTTGCAGCCAATCGGGGCGCAAGGTCGTGACGACGAATAAAATGGCCAGACTGACCGTGACGGCCTGAGCGAATATCAGCCAAAGGCGACGCATAAATTTCCACAGGGCAAGCAATGAATACGATCGAGACCCGCGCACTGGCCGCCTGGCTGGACGACACCCTGCAAGCCGGCCGCTTTCGCGACTACTGCCCGAATGGCCTGCAGGTCGAGGGCAAGAGCAAAATAGGCCACATTATCACCGGCGTGACGGCCAGCGAGGCACTTCTGCGCGCCGCGATCGAACGCGGCGCCGATGCCGTGCTGGTGCACCACGGCTGGTTCTGGAAAAACGAAGACGCGCGTATCCGCGGCCCGAAGCGCACGCGGCTGGCGCTCACGCTTGCGCATGAGCTCAACCTGTTCGGCTATCACCTGCCGCTCGACGCCCATCCCACCCTCGGCAATAACGCGCAACTCGCGCGCGTGCTCGGTCTCGAACCCGCGCGTCGCGAAGACGGTACGCCGCTCACCTGTGGCCACGACAACCTTATATGGCTCGGTAGCGCGCCCGGCGTGACCACACTCGGCGAGCTCGCCGAGCAAGTGCAGTCGCGCCTGGGCCGCGCCCCCCTGATCGTGGGTGAATCCGACCAGCCGGTTGGCCGCGTGGCCTGGTGCACCGGCGGGGCGCAAGGCATGATGGCCGACGCGGTGGACGCGGGGGCCACGGTCTACATCACGGGTGAAGCCTCCGAACCCACCACGCATTTGGCGCGCGAGACCGGAACCGGTTTTATCGGAGCCGGCCATCACGCCACCGAACGCTATGGAGTGCAGGCCCTGGGCGAAGCCGTTGCGCAAGCCTTCGGCATCCGCGTCGAGTTCATCGACATCGACAACCCCGTCTGATTTCGCACGCTACGACGCCGTTCCTCGCGGGCCGAGCCTCGCGAGGAACTGAGCGCCGACGTCAGAGCGTATCAGGGCGACGCAGCGGATCGGGCGTGCCGGGCGTATGCGGCACTGCGGCATTCTGCTTGAGCAGCAGGTCGCGGATCTCGCGCAGCACCACCACATCCTCGGGCGGCGTGGCGGGTTTCGCGGGCGCGGGTTCGGGCTTGTGACGCGCCGAGTTGATGGCCTTCACCATCCAGAAAATCACGAAGGCCAGCAAGATGAAGTTGATGAGGATCGTGAGGAAATTGCCCCACGCCAGCACGACGGCGCCTGCCTTCGTGAGGTCGGCGTAATTCATCGGGCCCGCATAGCCTTCGGGCATTCGCAGTATCCAGAACTTGTTCGTGAAGTCGACTTGGCCACCGAGTATCCAGTTGGCCACCGGCATGATGATGTCTTTGACGATCGAGTCCACGATCTTGCCGAATGCAGCGCCGATGATGACACCGACCGCGAGGTCGATTGCGTTGCCCTTGACGGCAAAATCACGAAATTCCTGCAGAAAACCTTTGGCTTTGCTCATGCATACCCCCTAATAACAACACGCCCGTGCTTGGGCTAAGGCTATAATACGCGGTTGCTATGCTGTACATATTCCCCGCATAACGGATGCAGCTGTCCTGATGCTAGTCCAGGGCATGCTGTGCCAACAAGGATAGGAAATGAGTCAGGATACGCTGTTGCATGACGACGAGGACGGTGCAGTTGATCCCAATTTGCCGCCTGATCCTTCCCGACGTTTCTGGGTCACCACCGCCTGTGCGGTGGGCGGTGTGGCAGGAGCCGCAGCAGCCGTCCCATTCGTAAGCACATTCGCCCCTTCAGAGAAAGCTCGCGCCGCCGGCGCTCCCGTCGAAGTCGATGTCGGCGACCTGGCTCCCGGCCAGATGCGCACCGTCGAATGGCGCGGCAAACCGGTCTGGATCATGCGCCGCTCCGAAGACCAGCTCAAGGGCATCCAGACTCAGAACGACCTTGTCGCCGATCCCAACTCCGATCGCCCCGACTACACTCCCGCCTACGCCAAAAACGAATATCGCTCGCGCAAGCCCGAGCTCTTCGTCTGTGTCGGCATCTGTACCCATCTCGGGTGTTCTCCCACCCCTCATTTCGAATCCGGTGCTGGCGCGGGTATGCCCGCAAACTGGCAAGGCGGCTTTCTCTGCCCCTGCCACGGCTCCACGTTCGACCTCGCTGGCCGCGTCTACAAGAACAAACCTGCGCCAGACAATCTCGAAGTTCCTCCGTATCAGTATTTGAGCGACACCCGCATCATCGTGGGCGTCGACGAAGACAATAAGGCCTGAGCTCCGCAATATTCATTCCCGCGGACACTCAGGCCTTCGTAATCGCAGCAAATACGCCAATACAAGAGAATAGAGAAGGAGCCGTTATGGCTGGCGACAAAATCGTCGAGACGACAGGCCTGCTGGGCTGGCTGGACCGGCGCTTCCCGGTGACCTCCACCTGGAAAGCGCATCTGTCCGAGTATTACGCGCCCAAGAATTTCAACTTCTGGTATTTCTTCGGTTCACTCGCGCTGCTGGTGCTGGTGATCCAGATCGTCACCGGCATCTTCCTGGTGATGCACTACAAGCCCGACGCCGAACGTGCGTTCCAATCGGTCGAGTACATCATGCGCGAAGTGCCGTGGGGCTGGCTGGTGCGCTATATGCACTCCACGGGCGCCTCGATGTTCTTCGTGGTCGTCTACCTGCACATGCTGCGCGGCCTCTTCTACGGTTCGTATCGCAAACCGCGCGAGTTGGTCTGGATCTTCGGTGTCGCGATCTTCCTCTGTCTGATGGCCGAGGCCTTCTTCGGCTATCTGCTGCCCTGGGGCCAGATGTCGTATTGGGGCGCGCAGGTGATCGTGAATCTGTTCTCCGCGATCCCCTTCATCGGTCCCGATCTGTCGATCTGGATCCGCGGCGACTACGTCGTCTCCGATGCGACGCTCAACCGGTTCTTCGCATTCCACGTGATCGCGATCCCGCTGGTGCTGATCGGCCTGGTGGCCGCGCACCTGGTGGCACTGCATGAAGTCGGCTCCAACAATCCCGATGGCATCGAGATCAAGCAAGGCCCGAAAGACAAGTACGGCCGGCCCAAGGATGGCATTCCGTTCCATCCGTTCTACACGGTGCATGACATCGTGGGCGTGGCAGGCTTTTTGATCGTGTTCTTCGCGATCGTGTTCTTCGCACCCGAGATGGGCGGCTACTTCCTCGAGTACAACAACTTCCTGCCGGCCGACCCGCTCAAGACGCCGCCGCACATCGCCCCGGTGTGGTACTTCACGCCGTTCTACTCGATGCTGCGCGCCACCACCGCGGAGTTCACGTGGGTCCTGGCGGGCCTGGCGCTGGCCGGCGCGGTGGCTCTGCTCTGGAAGAGCAAGGCCACCGGCATCATGCGCCTCGTGCCGCCAGTCATCCTGATCGTCGTGGCCATCCTGCTCACGCAGATCGACGCCAAGTTCTGGGGCGTGGTCGCCATGGGCGGCGCGGTCGTGATTCTGTTCTTCCTGCCGTGGCTCGATCACTCGCCGGTCAAGTCGATCCGCTACCGGCCGGGCTGGCACAAGTGGTTGTACGGCATCTTCATCGTCAACTTCCTGGTGTTGGGCTACCTGGGCACGCAGCCGCCCAGCGATGCGTTCAACCTCACTTCGCAGATCGGCACGCTGATCTACCTGGGCTTCTTCTTCCTGATGCCCATCTGGAGCCGGCTCGGCACGTTCAAGCCGGTCCCGGATCGCGTGACTTTCCATGCCCATTGAGCCCCAACACGCAAACGGAACGACCATGATCAAAAAACTGATCGGCGCCGTGGCCCTGATGCTCACGTGCACCGCCCTGCAGGCCGCCGAGCTCGGCGCTCCCCTCGACCGCGCGCCGAACAAGGTCAATGACCTTGCCTCGCTGCAAAACGGCGCGAAGCTCTTCGTCAACTACTGCCTGAACTGTCATAGCGCGCAGTCGATGCGCTACAACAAGCTCCAGGAAATCGGCCTCACCGACAAGCAGATTCAGGACAACCTGCTCTTCACAGGCAGCAAGGTCGGCGACCTGATGAAGGTCGCCATGACGCCGGCGGATGCCAAGAAGTGGTTCGGCACCATGCCGCCCGACTTGTCCGTCATCGCGCGGGCCAAGTCCATCAACGCCGGCCCCAGCGGATCCGACTACATCTATACGTATCTGCGCACGTTCTACCGCGACACGAGCACGGCCACCGGCTGGAACAACCTGGTTTTCCCCAACGTCGGCATGCCGCACGCCCTCTGGGACCGCCAGGGCCCCCGCGAACTGACCCGGGTCGTCACCCGGTCCGTCGAGGGCTCGGACGGCAAGAAAAGCTGGGAAAAGGTCACGACGTTGTATGATGCTCAAGGTTTTTCCACTTCCAAGGTCGAAACCGTCGCCGGCCATGGGCATGCCGCTCACCCGGAAGCCCGATTCAAGGCCCTGAATCCCGCGCAAGCCGCTGCCTACGACCGTGACGTCGCGGATCTCACCGCGTTCATGACGTGGATGTCCGAACCGGTCCAGCGCTTCCGGGTCCAGCTCGGCGTCGGCGTTCTGATCTTCCTGGGGCTGTTCCTGGTCGTCGCCTGGCGCCTGAATGCCTCCTACTGGAAACATGTACGCTAACCTGTAAACCGTAACGCCCGGCATGTATCGTCCGTCCCCAATAATCTGGCGCGACGGACGAAACCGGCAAGCTACACCCCTGTCGTCGCCTGGCAACCGGGGCCAGCGCCCGCCTCAAGGCAGCGCTGGCCTTTCGCTTTTAAATACGAAGGACTTACCGCCATGATGGTGCTCTATTCCGGAACCACTTGCCCGTTTTCGCAACGCTGCCGCTTCGTGCTGTTCGAAAAAGGGATGGATTTCGAGATTCGCGACATCGACCTGTACAACAAGCCGGAAGATATCGCGGTGATGAACCCCTACGGCCAGGTGCCCATCCTGGTCGAGCGCGATCTCATCCTGTATGAGTCGAACATCATCAACGAGTACATCGACGAGCGTTTCCCGCACCCGCAGCTGATGCCGGCCGACCCGGTCATGCGCGCGCGCACCCGCCTGTTCCTGTACAACTTCGAGAAAGAGCTGTTCATTCACGTCTCGACTCTCGAAGACCGCAGCGCCAAGCCCGACGACAAGAAGATGGTGCTGGCTCGCCAGGCCATCCGCGACCGTCTGGCCCAGCTGGCTCCGCTGCTGCTGAAGAACAAGTACATGCTCGGCGAAGAGTTCTCGATGCTCGACGTGGCCGTGGCTCCGCTGCTGTGGCGCCTGGACCACTACGGCATCGAACTGCCCAAGAACGCGGCCCCGCTGCAGAAGTACGCCGAGCGCATCTTCTCGCGCCCGGCCTACATCGAGGCGCTTACGCCTTCCGAAAAAGTCATGCGTCGCTAAGGCTGGGACATGGGCGAGACCTCGACCAAACCGTATCTGATCCGCGCCCTGCACGAGTGGTGCACCGACAACGGCTACACGCCGTACATCACCGTGCAGGTCGACGAACACACGCTGGTGCCGATGGCTCACGTGCACGACGGTCAGATCACGCTCAACGTCGGCACGCTGGCGACTAACAAGCTGCTGCTGGGCAATGAATTCATCGAATTCCAGGCCCGCTTCAGCGGCGTGACCGAAAACGTGTTGGTGCCGGTGGCCTCGGTGAGCGCGATCTATGCGCGCGAAACCGGCGCCGGCATGGGCTTCGAAGTGCAGCCCTACGAGCCGCCGGTGCGTGAAGAGGGCGAGGCGCCCGACGCCGAGCCCGCGGTTCCCGCCAGCACGGCGCCTGCCGCCGATACGGAAGAGGGCGGCGACGCCAAGCGTCCGCACCTCACCATCGTCAAATAAGACCGCGCGAGCCGCAAGGCTCGCGCATCTTTACGTACAATACAGTCCCTTCGCGCCGCCCATTCGCGGCAGCGCGCGTGCCGGTGTAGCTCAGTTGGTAGAGCAGCTCACTTGTAATGAGAAGGTCGAGGGTTCGATTCCTTTCACCGGCACCATCTCCACTTCCCCCGGCGCGCCCCCCCAGCCGCTTCTCTCCCAACGCCTCCATGGGCTCCGTGCCGGCGCTGCCGCGCATGTGCGCCGTGCCTGTTGCTCGCGGGCGCCCCCGTGACCGACACCGGTACGCCCCGGGGGCAGGGCCGATACACTGTGCGCATCGTCCACTCCGGATTTCATTCATGCCGACCGCCCGCCGCGCGTTTCTGCTTGCCTGCCTTGTCATGAGCCTGTGGACCCCGGTCGGTGTCCGGGCCCAGGCGCAGCCCGTGAGTCTGCCCGCGGCCGGCACGCTGGAAGTCGGCTTCTCGCCCGATGGCGGGGCCGAGGTGCTGGTGCTGAAGGTGATCGATTCGGCGCAAATCGAAATCAAAGTGCTGGCCTATGCCTTCTCAAGCCCGACCGTCACGGCCGCGCTGAAGCGTGCCGTCGCACGAGGTGTTCACGTGACGCTGCTGGCCGATGAGAAGCGCAATGCCGAGAGCAAGGCGTCCATCAAGGCCTTGGGGGAACTGCTGGCGGCAGGCGTGGACGTGCGCACCGTCGATGCCTTCCCGCTGCACCACGACAAGGTACTCATCGTGGACCGCCGCACTGTCGAGCTGGGGAGCTTCAATTTTGTCATCTCGGCGGCGCGCCGCAATTCCGAGAACGTACTCGTGAACTGGGATAATCCGGCGTTGGCGGGGATGTATGTCGCGCATTTCGAACGCAACTTCGCGCGATCCAGGCGTTACACGCCGCACTAAAGACATGGTGCCGTCGCGCGGGCACCCGGCCGCGCCAGGGGATCGCGCCGGCTTCTGCACGAATTCAAAAATTCGTGCATAATTGCGCCCCTCTACCTGTTCCCCGATAGCTCAGTCGGTAGAGCGACGGACTGTTAATCCGCAGGTCGCTGGTTCGAGCCCAGCTCGGGGAGCCAAGTTTCAAGAAAAGCCCGGTCGCGCAAGCGTCCGGGCTTTTTGCTTTGGCGCGAGGACACGCGCGTCGCGGTGTCCCTGCTGCGTACCCAAGCACGGCACCATGCGCCAGATCCGCAGCCGGCCTCGCCGTGCATCCGGCGTGCCGTGCGCTCCGCTCAGGCCGCCTGGGCGGTGCGCCGGCGGGGCAGACGGGCGAAGACGAGCACGTTGCCCCCCATGACCAGGACGAGGCCGCACAGGCTCGTGGCGGTCCATTGGTAGCCTTCGGCAAAGCTCGAGATGGTCAAGGCCACGACCGGAAACAGCACGGTACAGTAGGCCGCGCGGGCCGGTCCCATGCGGCCCACCAGCGTGAGATAGGCGGTGAAACCCACGACGGAACCGATGACGGCCAGATACAGCAGGGCGCCCACGTAGGTGGTCGAGGTGTCGAAGGCGAAGGGTTGGCCGGTCGCCACGCATCCGGCCAACAGCAGCGCCGAGCCATAGAGCATGCCGTAAGCGTTGCCGGTGAGCGGGCGGATACCGATGCGTTGCTGCGCGCTCGACAACATATTGCCGGTCGAGAAACACAGCGTGCCCAGCAGCGCGAGGCCCAGTCCCAGCCAGGTTTCGTGGCTGGCCTCGCGCGTGGCGAGCTCGGGCCAGAAGAGCAGCAGCAGCCCCGCCAGGCCGAAGACACCGCCCAACACCACGCGCGAGGAGATCGGCGTGCCGAACCAGATGCGCGCGTTGATCGCGTTCCAGATCGTCGCGGCGGAGAACACCACGGAGATCAGTCCGCTGGGAATCCACTGGGTGGCGGTGTAGAAGCAGAGAAAATTCAGGCAAAAGAGGCACAGCCCCTGGCCCAGGCAGAGCAAGTGGCCGCGCCGGTCGAGCCGCTGCAGCTTGCCCATCAGGATCAGTGCGCCCCACAGCAACAGCCCTGCCAGCGCGAATCGATAGAACACCGAGACGGGAATCGCGACCTCGCCCAATTGAAGCTTGATGGCGATCCAGGTCGTGCCCCAGATGAGGACGGTGAGAAGGTAGAGGGAGGCGTTCATGGCAGAAACGGGGGTACACGGCAGCGGCCGCGGAGCAAGCGAGTCTGCGCCCGGGCACCGGCCCGGAAATGCCGAATCTTGCGCTTTTTCGGTCCAACGCATGAGGTCCGCGCGCGCGGCGCCTTCCGCCGGGCTAGCATAGCGCCATCATGAAAGGCAGCCCGGCGCACAGCCTGTCTCAATTCAAGGTTTTCGGCACCCTGGCCCAGCGCACGGGGGCCCATCTCGTGCGCGCCACGGACCTGGGCGCGGGGCTGGCCGCGGCGATCTGGGGCCGGGATGGCCACGAGGTGATCGCGTACGACGCACCTGGACACCACACCGTTTCGCTCTATCTGCAAGGAGGCGACAAGTCGTTCCGCGTGGGCGGGCCCGGCTTCGGTGGCGCGGGCAAGTTCTGCGTGCTGCCGTCAGAGCACTATTCCTGCTGGAACATGAACGACCAGGTGCATTTCCTGCACCTCTACATTGCGCCGGAGCGCCTGGCGAGCGAGGCCGTGCTGCGGCTGGATCGCGACCCTCGCACGCTCGAACTACGCGATCGCACCTATATCGACGCGCCCGAGCTGGCCCAGGCCTGCGCCACCCTGCTCACGCGCCACTGGGATGCGCCGGCCGATCGTCTCGCGGCCAGCAGCGCGGCCGAGGAGGTGCTGCATCAGTTGCTGCCCCATACCGCGCGCGCCGCCGCTCCCTTGCGGGGCGGGCTTGCGCCGGCCGTGCGTCGGCGTGTGCGCGACCATATCGAAGCGCATCTCGCCGACCCCCTCACGCTGGAGCAGTTGGCGAGCATCGCCGCGCTCTCGACCTACCATTTCGCGCGCATGTTCGCCGTATCGTTCGGCACCACGCCTCACGCCTGGGTCCACCAGCGGCGGCTGGCCCGCGCGCGTGACCTGCTCGGCGCCGGTCGCGCAGGCGACCTTGAAAGCGTGGCCCAGTCGGCCGGATTCGGTAACGCCAGTCATTTGAGCCGCGCCTTCCGCCAAAGCCTGGGCGTAACGCCGGGCCAGTACCGGCGCCTGAAGACGAGCGCCTGAAGACAAGCGCTCGAGCACGGCCGCCCGCGCAGCGCGGGGCGCACCGCCTCACTGACGCCCGGGCTTCAAAAAGAGCATGCCCAACCCCAGGGTCGTCAGGCCCATCAGCGCTGCATAAACGATCGTCATCGGCCAGGGGTTGGCGAGCACGACCCCGATGACCCCCATCGCGCCACCGATCGGCAATAGCCACAGGGCGGCCGCCAACAACAGCACGACACTGCCCTGGAGCAGCCAGGCGGCCGCGCTTCCCAGGCCGAACGCACGGCCGACCGTCAGCCCCCGGGTGGCGAGCGGCACGAGCCTGCGCAGCACCAGCGCGGCGACGCCGGCCGAGACCAGCGGCTGCAGGACCATATCGAGGATGGCGCCTGCGAGCGACTGGTCGAGCAGTCCCAGGTTGGCGAAGTTCATCGCGTCGAGGAAGGTCTCCCAGAAATACAGCGTGCCCACGGCCACCACGATGATCGATGTGCGATGCAGCCGCCATGGCAGAGCGGGACGTACCGCGGCTCGCCGCACGCTGAGGTAGAGGGTCGCACGCGCGACCCACCAGCTCAGTGCACACGTCAGAAGCAGGTCCTGCAGCTTGGAGATCACGAGAAACCAGCCGACGTGCGACAGTGCGCCCTCCAGCGACAGACCGCGCAGCAGCACCATGACAGCGTCCACGGTCTGAAACACGAATGCCGCCGCCAGTGCCATCAAGAAGGCCGCGACCACCTGCAGAACCAGGAACACGGGCAGCGCCACGGCGGCGGCAATCGGCGGATAACCCCGCGCGGCGAGCCAGCGGTGGGCGGTCCACCAAGTGATGATCATCGACAGCACGATCGCGCCGGGTGCCGGGGCGAGCGCGCGGATCAGGTCGATGGGCGGGAGCGCGACGTGACGGTACACCGTGTTGTTCAGGCCGATGATCAGCACGCTGACCAGCGCGCACGCGATGGCAAGCGTTCGGGGCAGATCCTGGGAACCGCGGTCGACGGAATCGGTCATTGAGATGGGGCGCCTCTTATCGGATGGAAAGCGGCCCGATCACACGCGGCGAGCCGGTCAAGTGCACGACCGGCATCTTATACGGACGCAGGCGCGAACTGCCCCGATGGCAAGCCGCGGTGGCGCGTTTGCAAGGCGAACGGGACCGGGCCTTGCCCTACAATGGAATATCCCCCGGCGCGCCGCGTGGACGCGACCTCTTACCTCACCGGGAGACGACATGGCACTGGACGCAAGCTACGAAAAAGCCTATTCCGAGCAACGCTTCTGGCGCAAGCTGGGCGGTCACGCCACCAAGGCGGGCCGGCAGGCCCTCGAAAAATCCCTGTGGCTTTACTACGCGCTGCAGAACCCCGACACCCCCAAGTGGGCACGCCGCGTGATCTATGGCGCGCTCGGGTACTTCATTCTGCCGCTGGACGCGATTCCCGATCTCGCACCCCTCATTGGCTATACCGATGACCTGAGCGTGATGACCGCGGCGCTCGCCACCGTGGCCTTCACCATCGACGACAAGGTCAAGCAACAGGCCAGTGATCGGCTGGCGGCCTGGTTCGGTCCGGCGGATTCTCACCATCGTGCCGGCTGACACTGCGGCAGCCGCCGCCTCCGACCGCGCCACGCGCCCGACGCTCGGCCATTACTGGCTGGCTGAAGCCATCCGCCTGCGCGAAGAGCATTGGGGCCCGCTCGAAGACGCCAGCGCAGTACGGGTGGCGCGCAAGGCTCCCACGCTGCCCGACCGCATCCTGCTGCGCGCGGCGCTGCTGGGCCGCCGCGAGGGGCTGGATACGCTGCTTGCGCGCTGGCGCCAGTCGGCATCGCTCGCGTTTCTCGTGCTGATGCTGCTCGTGCTCGGCGCGGGCGCCGCCACCGCCGCGGGCGCGCTGGGTGACGGCAGCCGTCCGGTCAATGTGCTGTGGGCACTGGGCGCCTTGCTGGGCCTGCACGGCATCATGTTCATCGTATGGTTGGCCGGCATGCTGTTGCCCCTGCCCAAGGGCGCCACGGGCCTGGGCCGGATCTGGATGTGGGCCACCCGCCGGGTCGCCCGCGGGCCGGATGCCGCGTTGATTCCGCAGGCCCTGCTCAACCTGCTCAGCCGCACGGGTGTCCTGCGCTGGCTGTTCGGCGCGGTGAGTCATCTGCTGTGGCTGGCCGCCATGCTGGCCGCGCTCGCCACCCTGCTCACGGTGCTGTCGACCCAGAGTTATCGCTTCATCTGGGCCACCACCTTGCTCGATCCGCAGACATTCGTGCAGCTCACCGCCGCGCTCGGCTGGCTGCCGGCCGCCCTGGGCTTTGCCTTGCCCGACCCCGCCTTCGTGGCGGCGAGCGACGGCACCACCGCCTTGCCCGCGATCGCCCAGACGCAATGGTCCATCTGGCTGATCGGCATGGTGGTCTGCTACGGCGTGCTGCCGCGCCTGCTGGCCGCCGCGCTGTGTCTGGTCATGTGCCTGCGCCGCTCCGCGCGGCTGCGTATCGACCCCGACCTGCCCGGCTACGCCGCCCTGCGCGACCGGCTGGAGCCGCCCGCCCAGCCTACCGGCATCGACCGTCCCGCCGATCCGCTGCACGCGCCTCGCGTCACCGTGCAGCAAAACCTGCCGGACCTGGGGCAACGCCCGGTGCTCGCGGCACTCGAACTACCGGATGACATCGCCTGGCCCCCCGGCGTCGCGGCTGCCGACGATGCAGCCCGCTACGACGCCGGCAGGCTCGATAGCCGTGAGCAGCGCAACACGCTTCTCGACGCGTTGGCCACCACACCCGCACCGCGCCTGCTGCTCGCGTGCGATGTCCGCCAGACGCCCGACCGCGGCACCCTGGCGCTGATCGCCGCGCTATCGGAACACGCCGGCCAGACACGGGTCGTCCTCGTTGCACCCGCAACGAACGACGCTCACGATCTGCTGCGCACACGCCGCCAGCAATGGCAGGAGCGCCTGGAAGCGGCTGGCCTGCCGGCGGAGGCACTGCACCAGCACGCCGACGCGGCGCTGCGCTGGCTGGAGACGGGGCATGACTGACACCTTGCGCATCGCCGTGGTGGGCCACACCAATACCGGCAAGACGTCGCTGCTGCGCACGCTCACGCGCGATCCGCGATTCGGCGAGGTTGCCGACCAGCCCGGCACCACGCGTCATGTCGAGGGCGCACGCCTGACCGTGACGGGTGGCGGCGCGCTCGAGTGGTTCGACACGCCAGGCATGGAAGACAGCATTGCGCTGCTCGAGTATGTGGAGCAGCTCGCCGTACCGGACAGCGGCTTGCCGGATACGGTAGCCGACGACGCGGACTTGTCCGCGGACGCCGCCGCGCCCCGCCCAGACGGACATTCCTCGCGCGAACGCCTCGACGGCCCCGCCCGTATCCGGCGCTTCCTGGCATCGCCCGAAGCGCACCGGCGCTTCGAACAAGAGGCCCGGGTGCTTGCCAAACTGCTGGAATGCGACGCCGCGCTTTATGTGATCGATGCACGCGATCCCGTGCTGGCCAAGCATCGCGACGAACTCGCGCTCCTGGCCGCCTGCGGGCGGCCGCTGCTGCCCGTGCTGAACTTCGTCAACGCGCCGGCACACCGGGCGCAGGCCTGGCGCGATGCCATGGCGCGGCTCGGGCTGCACGCCGTACTGGAGTTCGATACGGTCGCCCCCGCGCTTGACGGTGAGCAACAGCTCTACGCGCGGCTCGCCATGCTGCTGGACCGGCACGGGCCGATGCTGCATCGGCTGGCCGAACAGCTTGCGCAAGGCCGCCAGGCGCGCCGCGAAACGGCCTATCGCCTGGCCGCCGAACTACTGGTGGATGTGGCCGCGTTGCATCTCACGAGCGCCAACGACGAGGCCACGCTAGCCGTCACGGCCGCGCAACTGCGCGACCTTGTGCGCGAACGTGAGCAGGCTTGCGTGACGGCACTCCTTGCGCTCTACAACTTCCGCGCCGACGATTACCGTGCCGACGAGCTTCCGCTTGCCGGCGAACGCTTCGGCCTCGATCTTTTCCACCCGCAGGCGCTCAAGAGCATGGGCGTGCAGGTCAGCATGGGCGCGGCGGCCGGCGCCATGGCGGGCGCCGCCGTCGATTTGCTGTCGGCCGGACTGAGCCTGGGCACCGGCACGCTGATCGGGGCGGCCGCGGGCGGCCTGTGGCAAGGCGTCGAACGCTATGGCCGGCGCCTCGCCGGCAAAGTGCGCGGGTATCGCGAGCTCAGCGTCGATGATCCCGTGCTGCGTCTGCTCGCGTTGCGCGCCCGCCAGCTCATCGGCGCGCTCGAACGGCGTGGCCATGCGGCGCGCGCGCCGCTACGTTTGCCAGCGGATCAAGCGGACGCACCCACAACCACCGACGACGACTGGCGCCGTGCCCCATTGCCCGCGCCGCTCAAAGAAGCACGCAGCCGTCCTGAGTGGTCCGCGCTCGCGCAAGGGCACGACGATGACGAACGGCGCAAACAATGCGTCGCCGCGCTCGCCGGCCTGCTGATGCAAGACGAAGCACGCGGCCCGTCCGCCCGCTAACCCGTGATAACCCCAACCCAAAACGATTGACGCTTAAACGAGCGCATCGATAAGATGCGGCTACATATCGAAGGACAACGGATCCTTCGCGTCTCAAGGGGTTGGCCTATCGTGTCGTCGAAGTCCAGCGCATCACTCCAGCACGCCCGTCCGCGGCGCGCCGCTCGCCAGGCCGCGAGCGTTTTTCCGCTTGACGCCTACCGTCGCGTCCGCGGCATCAGGCCGCCCGCACCCCGCCTTTTCTTTCCTGCTCCCTAGCTGTATGCCTTGCCCGGCCGCGTCGTCGCGCCGCCGGGTCCCTGTCTTTCAATCCAGCCGCGTACCGCGGCACCACGGAGTACACGGGCATGCGTATCAAACTCAATCTGAAGCAGACCGCGCTCGCCATTGCCCTGTGCGCCTGCGCGGGCGTCGCGTTCCAGGCCCAGGCCAAAACGCTGCGGTGGTCGTACCAAGGCGATGCCACGTCGATGGATCCGATGGCGTTGAACGAAACATTCACGCTCGGCTTCCAGGGCAACATCTACGAGACGCTGGCGGGCTACGACGGCAACCTCAAACTCGTGCCGCTGCTGGCCGAGAGCTGGGAGAATCCCGAACCCACGAAATGGGTGTTCAAGCTGCGTAAGGGTGTCACGTTCCACGACGGCTCGCCGTTCACCGCCGATGACGTGATCTTCTCGTGGAAGCGCAGCCTCACGCCGGGCTCCGACATGAAAGGCTACGGTGCCAAGGCCTCCGAGATCCGCAAGGTCGACGATCACACGATCGAGGTGATCACGCCCACGCCCAACCCGATCCTGCCGCGCGAGTGGACCTTTCTCTACATCATGAGCAAGGCCTGGGCCGAGAAGAACAAAACCACCGAAGCCACCAACGTCAAAGGCGACAACCAGGGCAACTACGCCAACCTGCATGCCAACGGCACCGGCCCGTTCATGCTGACCGAGCGCCAGCCCGATGTGAAAACGGTGCTCAAGCGCTACGACGGCTACTGGAACAAGAACATCAAGAGCAACGTCACCGAGGTTGTGTTCCAGCCGATCACGCAAGAAGCCACGCGCGTGGCTGCACTGATTTCCGGCGAGATGGACATCGTGCAACCGGTGCCTGTGCAAGACTGGAAGCGGCTCGATGATGCGCCAGGCGTCAAGCCGCTGACCGCGCCCGAAGCCCGTGCCATCTTCATCGGCATGGACCAATCGCGCGACGAACTGCTCTTTTCCGATGTGAAGGGCAAGAATCCGTTCAAGGATGCACGCGTGCGCGAAGCCGTGGTGCTGGCCGTCGACACCAAGGCCATCAACGACAAGATCATGCGCGGCGCGGCCAAGCCGCTGGGTTCGCTGGTGGCCACCGCCATCAACGGCTACGACGACTCCTACGGCACGCCCTTCAAGCCCGATGTCGAACGCGCCAAGAAGCTGCTCGCCGATGCCGGCTATCCCAAGGGCTTCACGGTCACGCTCGACTGCCCGAACGATCGCTACGTCAACGACGAAAAGGTCTGCCAGGCCGTGGCCGGCATGCTGGCGCGCGTGGGCATCAAGATCAACCTGCTGGCGCAGACCAAGTCGAAGTACTTCGGCAAGATCCTGCTGCAGGCCGGTAACCAGACCAGCATGTACATGCTGGGTTGGACGCCGAGCTCGATCGACGCGCACAACGCCTTGCTCAATCTGGCCGCATGCCGCGATGCCAAGACCGCGGCCGGGCAGTTCAACCTGGGCGGCTATTGCAACAAGCAGGTCGACGAGCTCACGACCAAGGTCGGCACCGAAACCGACCAGGCCAAGCGCAATGCCATGATCAAGGAAGCCTTCGAACTCGTGCGCAAAGACTGGGGCTACCTGCCGCTGCATCAACAACCGATGTCCTGGGGCGTGAAGGACGGCATCGAGCTGATCCAGCGGCCCGACGACGTGCTTGATCTGCGCAGCGTGGTGATGCCTTGACACCGTCCCGTGGCCGGCGCGCGCTCGCGCCGGCCACGGCGGTGGACGTTTCAACTTACAGGGCCCGAAGATGCTAGGTTTCATTGCGCGGCGCCTGTTCCAGTCGCTGTTGGTCATGCTGGCGGTCGCGCTGATCGCCTTTTCGATGTTCCGTTATGTCGGGGATCCGGTCGCCAGCATGGTCGGCCAGGACACCACCGACGCGCAACGCGCGGAGCTGCGCGAGCAGCTGGGCCTGAACGACCCGTTCGTGGTGCAGTACGCGCGCTTCGTCGCCAACGCGGCGCAAGGCGACTTCGGCATTTCGTATCGGCACCGCCGGCCGGTATCGGACCTGATCGAAGAGCGGCTGCCCGCCACGCTCGAGCTTTCGTTTGTATCGGCGGTGATGGCGCTCGCCTTCGGCATCCCGATGGGCATCTACACCGCGTTGCGTCGCCATGGCGTGCTGTCCAAGACGTTCATGGCGCTGTCGCTGGCGGGTATCTCGCTGCCCACGTTCCTGATCGGCATCCTGTTGATCCTGGTGTTCAGCGTGCAACTGCGCTGGCTGCCGAGCTTCGGCCGGGGCGATGTGCTATCGATCGGCGGCTGGACCACGGGCTTGCTCACCACGTCGGGGCTCGCCGCGCTGATTTTGCCCGCCATCACGCTCGCCCTGTTCCAGATGACCCTCATCATGCGGCTCGTGCGCGCCGAGATGCTGGAGGTGCTGCGCACCGACTTCATCAAGTTCGCGCGCGCGCGCGGCCTGCCCGAGCGCCTGATCAATGTGCGCCACGCCCTGAAGAACACGATGGTCCCGGTCATCACCATCACCGGCCTGCAACTGGGCTCCATCATTGCGTTCGCCATCATCACCGAAACGGTGTTCCAGTGGCCGGGCATGGGCCTGCTCTTCATCCAGGCCATCAGCATGGTCGACATTCCCGTCATGGCGGCCTACCTGGTCTTGATCGCCTTCTTCTTCGTGGTGATCAATCTCATCGTCGACCTGCTGTACTTCGTCGTCGATCCGCGCCTGCGCGTGCAAAGCAAATAAGGACAGGCCATGACCACTCCCATCGCCGCCCCCTCACGCCTGGGTTCCTGGTTCGCTCGCGCCGCGGACAGCGACATCTGGCATAGCTTCAAGCATTCACCCAGCGCGATCCTGTCGGCCGCGATCACCCTGGTGATCGTGCTGGGCGCCGTGTGCGCGCCGCTCGTGGCGCCGCACAACCCGTTCGATCTCGCGTCGCTCAACATCATGGATGCCAACACGCCGCCCGCGTGGGCCGAAGAGGGGAGCGCGAGCTTCCTGCTCGGCACCGATGACCAGGGCCGCGACGTGCTGTCGGCGATTCTGTACGGATCCCGTGTGTCGCTGCTGGTCGGCTTTGCGTCGGTGCTCTTCTCGATGGTGCTCGGCGTCACGCTCGGCCTCATCAGTGGCTATGCCGGCGGACGCGTCGACAGCTTCATCATGCGCGTGGCCGACGTGCAGCTGTCGTTTCCGGCGATCCTGGTCGCACTCCTGATCGATGGCGTAGCGCGCGGACTGCTGCCGCGCGACATGCACAACGACCTCGCCATCTATGTGCTGGTGTTCGCCATCGGCATATCGGGATGGGTGCAGTACGCACGCACCGTGCGCGGCTCCACACTGGTCGAGCGCAACAAGGAATACGTGCAGGCCGCCCGCCTCATCGGGATCCGCCCGTTCACCATTCTGCGCCGGCATATCCTGCCCAACGTGATGGGCCCGGTCCTCGTCATCGCCACCATCCATCTCGCAGTCGCCATCATCACCGAGGCCACGCTGTCATTTTTGGGCGTGGGCGTACCGCCCACGGCGCCCTCGCTCGGCACCTTGATCCGGATCGGCAACAGCTATCTGTTCTCGGGCATGTGGTGGATCTCGATCTTCCCGGGCATCGCGCTGGTGATGCTGGTGCTGTCGGTCAACCTGCTGGGCGACTGGCTGCGCGACGCGCTCAACCCCAAGCTGCGCTAGGGCGCCTCTGGAATCCCCCATGGCATTGCTCGACATCGACCATATCCGCATTGAATTTCCGAGCCGCCGCGGCACGCTGGTGGCGATCGACGACGTCTCGCTCTCGCTCGAAAAGGGCGAAATCCTCGGCGTGGTCGGCGAATCCGGCGCCGGCAAATCCACCATCGGTAACGCGGTGATCGGCCTGCTGGAAGCCCCCGGACGTGTCACGGGCGGCGAGGTGAACCTCGACGGACAGCGTATCGACACGCTCAAACCCGCCGAACAACGCAAAGTACGCGGCCGGCGCATCGGCATGATCTTCCAGGATCCGCTGACCTCGCTCGACCCGCTGCAGACCGTGGAGAGCCAGCTGGTCGAAACCATCCGCGTACACCTGGACCTCACCGTGGAACAGGCGCGGGCCCGCGCCGTCGACCTGCTTACGCAGGTGGGCATCGATCAGCCCGAGCTGCGCGTGAAGCAGTACCCGCATCAGTTCTCGGGAGGCATGCGCCAGCGCGTGGTGATCGCCCTGGCGTTGTGCTGCGAGCCCGAAGTGATCATCGCCGACGAACCGACCACCGCGCTCGACGTCTCGATCCAGGCGCAGATCCTGGCGCTCCTGCGCAAGCTCTGCAAAGAGAAGCAGGTCGGCATGATCATCATCACGCACGACATGGGCGTGATCGCCGACATCACCGATCGCGTCGCGGTGCTGTACCGCGGCAAGCTGGTCGAGCAGGGGCCCACCAGCAAGATCCTGGGCGACCCGGATCACCCCTATACCCGCAGCCTGATCTCGGCCGTACCGCGGCCCGACGTCAAGCTGCGGCGCTTTCCGCTCGTGACCTACATCGAAGATGTCCGCCACGCGCGCGTCGAACTCGATCTCGCGACGCATTGGCTCGGCCAGCGCCGCGACTTCGGTCAGCAACACGATGGTCCCCTGGTGCAAGTGCGGGATCTCGGCATGCGCTTCGTGCTTCGGCCGGCCTTCTTGCCGCGCAACCGTCGCACCCTCGATGCCGTGAAGCATCTCGATCTGGATATCGGCGAAGGCGAAGTCTTCGGGCTGGTCGGCGAATCGGGTTCGGGCAAGTCCACCGTCGCGCGCCTCATCAGCGGGCTGTACACACCGACCTCGGGGGTGGTGCGCTTCGCGGGCACCGAGCTCACGGGACTGAAAGACGAGCGCAAACTCAACGCGTTCCGCCGGCAGATCCAGATGGTGTTCCAGGACCCGTACTCGTCGTTGAATCCGCGCATGCGCGTACTCGACATCGTGGCCGAGCCGATTCGCTTCCACCGTCTGGCGGCCAGCGAAGACGAAGCTCGCCGCATCGTGGCCGATCTGCTCGACGTGGTGGGCCTGGGCGCTCAGGCCGCGCTGCGCTACCCGCACGAGTTCTCGGGCGGGCAGCGCCAGCGCATCTGCATCGCGCGCGCGCTCGCCACCCGTCCGCGCTTTCTGATCTGCGACGAGCCGACCTCGGCGCTCGACGTCTCGATCCAGGCGCAGATCCTGAACCTGCTCAAAGACCTGCAGGAGCAACTGCGCCTGACCATGCTGTTCATCAGCCACGACCTGCCCGTGATCCGGCAGATGTGTGATCGCGTGGGTGTGATGCGGCACGGCGAGCTGCTCGAGGTGGCTGACACCGAAACCCTGTTCGAGTCGCCTAAGCACCCCTATAGCCAGCACCTGCTGGGGCTGATGCCCAAACTGCAGGCGATGTCGCAGGCCGGACTCGAGGTCGAGGCCTGATCAGGTCTGGCAGTCCTGCGTGCCCTGCGCGATGGCCTGCGCCAGCCGGGCGATGGTATCGGGGCGGGCGAGCCGCGCCTCTTCGTCGGGATTGACGATCACGCCGGCCTCCACGAGCACGGCCGCCATCGGCGCGGTACGCAATACGGCCAGGCCGTCGAACCGGTGTATCCCCAGCCGCCGATCCACGAAAGGCCGATTCTCGCCTTCGATGGGCTCGGCGTGGTACTCGGAGGGCTTCTCGCCCGCGGCCAGCAGCTGTTCGCCAATCGCGCGCGCGCATTTCAGGCTCTGCTCATACCGCGGATTCTTCTCGGAGACGAAGAGGGCGAAGCCCGCGAACTCGCGCTGCCGCCCGGCGTCGATGTAGTGCTGCTGCATCGAGTCGTGATGGATCGACACGAAGAAATTCGCACCCGGCACGCGGGTCGCGCGCTGAGTCAGGGCGATCTCCTTGCCGTCGGCCGCCACCCGTGACACCTTGGCGCCCAGCGCGGCGAGGTCTCGCGCCACGGCCGCGCTGAGATCGAGGTTGTAGAGATACTCGACCCGGCCGCTGGCACCGATCGCGCCCGGCCGCTTGGGCGTGTGGCCGGTGTCGACGACGATATGCGCGGCCAGTACGGGCGAGGCGATCGCACCGAGAATGGCCAACCAGACGGCGCACCATGCGCGGCGTGCCAACGTAACGGGCAGCGAAGGAGACAACGGAGCATCCTTTGAAGGCGGAAGGGGCAGCGCGATACCGCGCCGGCTGCGCGGGATTCTCGCCCAGGGGGCCAGATGGGGCAAAGGCCGTTACGTCCCGTATCGCGGCCTCCCGGCCTGGCAGTGCGCACAGGCTGCCCGCCAGAGCCTCCAGGGCGCCGGAGGGCGCGCGGCCCGGCGGCTCGAGAGGGACGCTTTCTGGCCCGGTCAGGCCAAGCCGGCGCGTACTGTCTTGCACAGTTACAACTATCGTCATTGCAGCGCAGCAGGCGGCCGGCCTTCAGCTACAATCCCAGCCCGTGTGCAGTGCCAATCGGCACACGTCATTCGGGGCGCAAGCCGCCCCGTCCGGCTCAACCGCCGGCTCATCCCTTTATCTCCTCACACGTTGCCTGGATTGGAGTCACTCAACTTGAGCGACAGGCTGCCGCTGGAGTTGTTTTTTGACTACCTCTTCCACTTTCGCCGACCTCGGGCTGGCTGATTCGCTTTTGCGCGCGATCGCCGACACCGGCTATACCGCACCCACCCCGATCCAGGCTCAGGCGATTCCGCTGGTGCTGCAAGGGGGTGACCTGCTGGCTGCCGCGCAGACCGGCACTGGCAAAACGGCGGGCTTCACGCTGCCGATCCTGCATCTGCTGTCCACGAGCAAGCCCGAGCTGCGCAAGCCGGGCCGCCCGCGCTGCCTCATTCTCACGCCGACCCGCGAACTGACCGCCCAGGTGGCCGAGTCGGTCCAGGTGTACGGCAAGCACACCAACCTGACCTCGATGGTCATGTTCGGTGGCGTCAACATCAATCCGCAGATCTCGGCGCTGCGTAAACCGCTCGACATCCTGGTGGCCACGCCCGGCCGCCTGCTGGATCACGCCGGCCAGAAGACGGTCGACCTGTCGGGCGTCGAGATCCTGGTGCTCGACGAAGCCGACCGCATGCTCGACATGGGCTTCATCCGCGACATCCGCAAGGTGCTCGCGCTTTTGCCCAAGACGCGCCAGAACCTGCTGTTCTCGGCCACGTTCTCCGATGAAATCCGCGCGCTGGCGCACGGCGTGCTGAAGAACCCGGGCGAAGTCTCGGTCACCCCGCGCAACACCGCCACCGAACTCGTGACGCAGACCGTGCACATGGTCGCCCAGCATCACAAGCGCGACCTGGTCAGCCATCTGATCCGCGAAAGCGGCTGGCACCAGGTGCTGGTCTTCACGCGCACCAAGCACGGCGCCAATCGCCTGGCCGAAAAGCTCGTCAAGGACGGCCTGACCGCCGCCGCGATTCATGGCAACAAGAGCCAGTCGGCCCGCACCCGCGCGCTGGCCGGCTTCAAGGACAGCACGGTCACCGTGCTGGTCGCCACCGATATCGCCGCCCGCGGCCTGGATATCGACCAACTGCCGCAGGTGGTCAATTTCGAACTGCCCAACGTGCCCGAAGACTACGTGCACCGTATCGGCCGTACCGGCCGCGCCGGCGCCACGGGTGCGGCGGTCTCGCTGGTCGATGAGAGCGAAGTCAAGCTGCTCAAGGCCATCGAACGCCTGATCAAGAAGACCATCGAGCGCAAGACTGTCGAAGGCTGGGTGCCGCCCGTGGGCGTCTCGGCCGAACGCGAGCGTGACGACGAAGACGAAGAGCGTGGCTTTGGCCGTGGTCGCCCCGGTGGCCGCGGTGGCCGCGACGGTGGCCGTGGACAGCGCAGTGGTGCTCCCGCACGCGGCGAAGGCCGTCCGGCGGCGCAGCCCCGCCAAGGCGCCAAGCCGGCTGGCCGTCCGGCCGGTCAGGGCGGCGAGCGCCGCAGCGACGCGTCGGGCGCCGCGCCGCGTGGCGATGGTTCCCGCAGCTCGGCGCCGCGTCATGCCGGCGGTGGCAACGACGCCTCGCGCAGCCGTCCGGCCGCGCCTCGCGGTGGCCGTGCGCCTAACGGCAATGGCAACGGCCGCGGCGTGCTGCTCGGCAAGTAAGCGTTTCACCGCGACCGCGCAAGACCGGAGATCATCATGGCGCTATCCACCTGGCTGACCTTTTTCGTCGCATCCTGGGCGATCTCGTTTTCGCCCGGGGCCGGGGCCATCTCGGCCATGTCGTCCGGCTTGAAGTACGGTTTTGCGCGCGGCTACTGGAACACGGCCGGCCTGATTCTGGGCATCCTGTTCCAGTTCCTGATCGTGGCCGTCGGCCTGGGCGCGGTGCTCGCCACCTCCGAGCTGGCCTTCACGCTCGTCAAGTATCTGGGCGTGGCCTACCTGATCTATCTGGGCTGGCGTCAGATCCGCACCGACGCCGCGCCCGTGGCCGTCGATGCCGGCGACCCGCAGCGGGCGTCGATCCGCGAACTCGTGATGCGCGGCTTCCTGATCAACACCATGAACCCCAAGGGCACGGTGTTTTTGCTGGCCGTGGTGCCGCAGTTCGTGGACCCGACGCAACCGCTGACGATGCAGTACGTGACGCTGGCCGGCACGCTGGCCTTCACCGACCTGGTCGCGATGGGCGTGTACACGCTGCTCGCGGCCAAGGTGCTGCGCTTGCTGCGCGAGGCGCGCCACATCCGCTGGATGAATCGCGTGTTCGGCTCGCTCTTCATCCTGGCGGGCGTGTTCCTCGCGTCGTTCCGGCGCCATTCCTGAGCCTGTATTGCACGCCGAGGCGCGGTGTGCGCCTCTGTACAATCCATCGACCATGACCATACCCAACGAAGTCGCGCGGCGACGTACCTTCGCCATCATCTCCCACCCGGACGCGGGCAAGACCACGCTGACCGAAAAGCTCCTGCTGTTCGCAGGCGCGATCCAGATCGCCGGTAGCGTCAAGGCCCGCAAGGCCTCGCGCCACGCCTCGTCCGACTGGATGGAGATCGAAAAGCAGCGCGGCATCTCGGTGGCCTCGTCGGTGATGCAGATGGAGTATCGCGACTGCGTCATCAACCTGCTCGACACCCCGGGGCACCAGGACTTCTCCGAAGACACGTATCGCGTGCTCACGGCCGTGGACGCCGCGCTGATGGTGATCGACGCCGCCAACGGTGTCGAGCCGCAGACCATCCGTCTGCTGCAGGTCTGCCGGGCACGCAACACGCCCATCATCACGTTCATCAACAAGATGGACCGTGAAGTGCGCGAGCCGCTCGAGCTGCTCTCGGAAATCGAAGCGCATCTGGGCATGGATGCCGTCCCGTTCTCGTGGCCGGTAGGCATGGGCAAGGCCTTCGGCGGGGTGTTCGACATCCGCCGCGACCGCATGCGCCTGTTCCGCGCCGGCCAGGAGCGCCGCAACGACGACGACGAATTCATCGAAGGCCTGAGCAACCCGGCCATTGCCGAACGCTTCAGCTCGTCGTTCGAACAAGCGTCGGGCGAGATCGAGCTGATCAACGAAGCCGCGCCGGCGTTCGATCACGAGGCGTTTCTCGCGGGCAAGCAGACGCCCGTGTTCTTCGGCTCGGCCATCAACAACTTCGGCGTCCAGGAAGTGCTCGACGCACTGGTCGAACTCGCTCCCCCGCCCGGCGCGCGCATGGCCATGGAACGCGAGGTCAAGCCCGAAGAGCCCAAGTTCACGGGCCTGGTCTTCAAGGTGCAGGCCAACATGGACCCGGCGCACCGCGACCGCGTCGCATTCGTGCGCGTGAGCTCGGGCCGCTTCGAGCGCGGCATGCGCCTGAAGGTCGTGCGGACCAACAAAGAAACCCGCCCCAACAACGTGGTGTCCTTCCTGTCGCAGCGGCGCGAGCTGCTCGACGAGGCCTACGCCGGCGACGTGATCGGCATTCCGAACCACGGCGTGCTGCAACTGGGCGATGTGCTCACCGAAGGCGAAAGCCTGCACTTCACCGGCCTGCCGTTCTTCGCGCCCGAGCTGTTCCAGGCGGTCGAAGTCAAGGATCCGCTGCGCACCAAGCAATTGCGTATCGGTCTGACGCAGTTGGGCGAAGAGGGCGCCATCCAGGTGTTTCGCCCCGAGGCCGCCGGCGGCTCGCTGCTGCTGGGCGCAGTCGGCCAACTGCAGTTCGAAGTGGTCGCACATCGCCTCAAGACCGAGTACGGCGTGGAGGCGCGCATGATGCCTTCGCGCTACACCATGGCGCGCTGGATCACCTCCGAAGATCCCCGCGCGCTGCGTAAGTTCATGGATGCCAATGCCGCCCATATCGCCTATGATGTGGTCGATGCCGCGGCATTCCTGATCGGGTCGCCCGCGCAATTGCGGGTCGCTGAAGAGCTGTATCCGGATGTGAAATTCCACGCCATGCGCGAGCACGGCGGTAAGGTATTCGGAGACAAGGCCTGACCCGGTCGTACCGTGAAGTGAAGAGGGTAGCAATGTCCTGGCGTTTATTGATCGCAACGCTTTTGATCGCTCTGGGCGCAGCCGCCTGGGGCGGCCTGCAACTTGGTGACTGGCTGGTGGCGCACGCCCCCGTGGCCGCCCCGGCTCCTGGCCAGGATGGCGACAGCTCGCAGCAGCCTGTTCTCGATGCCAATGGCAGGCCCTATACCGCGCAACCACCGCAACCGCGTGTCGACGGCACGCTCGGCGTGCCCGAGCAGGGTCCGCCGCGCGAATGGCAGGTCAACACGGTATCGCTGTTTGATTCGAACAGCGATCCCAATGTGCAGATTTCGCGCGACACGATCTCGATGGATCGGGCTCGTGAGATTGCGGCCAATTCCGACGTGCCGCTGCCGTCCGGCACCTCCGACGTCACCACGCTCGATGTGCAATCGCAGAATCAGCTCGCCATCCCGGTGCCGCAGATTCCGAGCAATGGCAATCAGGTGCAGCAGAACCCGCCGGTCGCCCTGCAGAATCCGCCGGTGTCCATGCCGAATCGCGGAACGGCTCCCGCCGCCGGTTGGCAGGGTGCGCTGCGCCAGGAGCTGGCCGAGTGTGCGAAGCAAGGCTTCTTCGACCGCCCGAGCTGTTCCTGGAACGCCCGCAACAAATACTGCGCGCCCAATCGCGCCTGGGGCACCATCGCCGAGTGCCCCTCGCGTCCCTGAACGCGCCGTCCGCCCCCCAGAAACCCCGGCCAGCCGGGGTTTTTTCATGCCTGCGCACGAACGATAGATAGCGCCGTGCACGGCGTGCGCACGGTCGACCTCCACGCCGTGCGCCTTGCGCGACGATTGCCATGCCTGCCGGCCGCAACGAAAAACCCCCGGCTCGCGAGAGGACCGGGGGTCGTGAAGACGGGTGTGCCGGGTGCGAACGCTGCGCCGCACCCGCGGCAATCAGCCTTCGACTTCCATCTGGCTTTGCAGGTAGTTCTGCAGGCCAACCTGATCGATCAGGCCGATCTGGGTTTCGAGATAGTCGATGTGCTCTTCGGTGTCGTCGAGGATGTCCTGCAGCAGATCGCGCGAAACGTAATCACGCACGGACTCACAGTGCGCGATGCCGTCTTTCACGGTCAGCTGGGCGCCTTGCTCCAGCTTCAGGTCACAGGCGAGCAGCTCCGGCACGTCTTCGCCGATCATCAGCTTGTGCAGGTCCTGCAGGTTGGGCAGGCCATCGAGCATGAAGATGCGTTCGATCAGGCGGTCGGCGTGCTTCATTTCGCCGATCGATTCTTCGTATTCTTTCTTGCCCAGTTTCTTCAGGCCCCAATGATTCAGCATGCGTGCATGCAGAAAGTATTGGTTGATGGCCGTCAACTCGTTAGTGAGTTGCTTGTTGAGATACTGGATGACGGTTTTATCGCCTTTCATGATGAACTCCTTATGCGGTCTGGCGCGCGCTCGGCCGCGCGGTACCACTACGCATGCGGCTTGCGGCATGCGCAACCCCGGCAGACTAACACTGCCCGGCAGGCCGCGCCTAGCCTTGCTCTGCATTTGGTAAACCGCGTTACGAGCGCAACAAGAAAGCGATAAGAAAATGAGAATGAGTCTGCATGCTGGATGCGTTGGACATCGAATCACGCCATCGCTTGCGCTGCGGTGTGCACCTCATGAAAAACAGGCAGCGATTATTTCGCGCGCGCTTCGAATCCACGATGCCGAGAGACCATTCCCGATCCGATTTTCGCTGAATGCCTCGCGTTGGCTGAGTCCAACAAAATAAGCAGATCGCGAGTCAGGTGCGCGCACGCGTGGCCAGCCAGATACCCAGTGCGATCGGCACGATGCCCAGCAGATCGATCCACGACACCGCTTCGCGCAGCACCGCCCAACCGAACAACAGGCCGAGTGGCGGCATCAAAAAATGCAGCGCGCTGGCCGAGGTGGCGCTGGTGCGGCTCAGGATGCGAAACCACAGGTAGTAGCTGCCCATCGACACGGCGACGATGGTGTAAAGCATGCTCAATACCAACGGCACGGTGAGATGCGCGTCGTCGATCGACTCCGTGGCGAGCGCGAACGGCAGCACCACCAGGCAGCCGGCGAGCGATTGCACACCGGTGGAGGTCCAGAGATCGGTGGTGGGCCGCGCACGCTTGTAAAAGAGCGTGCCGAGCACCAGCGCGAATAGTCCGCCGCAGACCATCAGCGTTCCTTCCAGCCCCTCATGCCCGCCCTGCAAACGGGAGCGCAACACGATCATGACGCCGACCAGGCCCAGGCACAGGCCGGCGAGCTTGCGCGCGGTCAGCCGCTCGCCCAGTACCGGACCCGCGAGAATGCCGATGAGCAGGGGGTTGGTGCTGATGAGCACCGCCGCGAACGCGGACGAGACCGTCGCCATGCCACTCCAGCTCAGGCCCAGATAAATGCCGTTGTTGAGTGCGCCGAGTCCGGCCAGCACCGCGAGGTCGCGCGCCCCCGGCAGCCGCCAGGCCCGCGTGAGCATGGCCACGCCCAACATGAGTGCGCCGGCGATGGCGAAGCGTATGCTCAGCAGGGTGAGTGGCGGACAGTCGCGCAGCGCGATCTTGGCGGCCGCGAACGCGGAGCTCCACAACACACAGAAGAGGGCGATCATGCCCCAGGCCGTACGGCCGTCGTCGGCGGATGCAGTCGGAGCGGTCAGCGGGGTCGAGTTCATGACGGGAAGGGGCAAGCTGCCGTGGGGACCTGCCGGGCGGGCGAGGCGTCAGGCGCATTCTGGGCCGGACCTCATCCATTGACAAACGCTTTATTCCGATCAAAAGTATTTGAAAAATCGATGGGTTATGCCCCACCTGCCATGGACCTCGACCTGCTCCACAGTTTCGTCTCCGTCGTCGACGCGGGCGGCTTCACCCGCGCCGGCGAACGCGTGCATCGCACGCAATCGACCGTCAGCCAGCAGATCCGCAAGCTGGAGGCCGATCTGGGCTGTCCGCTCTTCGTACGCGAGGGCCGGCAGGTCAGGCTGACCGAGGACGGCGAGCGCCTGCTTGGCTATGCGCGCCGCATGCTGGCGCTCTCGACGGAGCTGCGGGTGGCGGTGGGTGGCCAGGAGCGCGTGGAGGTCGTGCGGCTGGGCATTCCGGATGACTTCGCGGTGGCGCCGCTCACCGAGCTGGTTGCCGATTACGCGCGCACCCAGCCCCAGGCCAGACTTGCCGTGCGCTGCGATCTCAGCGTGGCGCTGGTGCGCGCCATGGCACGCGGCGAACTCGACGTGGTGCTGCACAAGCGCGAGCCGGCGGGCGGCCCCTGCGTGGCGGCCTGGCCCGAAGAACTGCGCTGGCTGGGCAGCGAGGCCAGTCTGCTGATGCCGTTGCCCGACCCCGTGCCGCTGGTCGTATTTCCGCAGGGCTGCCTGTACCGCAACCGCGCCATTCACGCGCTGGAAGCCGCCGGTCTGCGCTGGCGCATCAGTTACGAGAGCCCCAATCTGCATGGCTTGCAGGCCGCACTGGCGGGCGGGCTGGGCGTGGCCCTGCTCGAGGCCCGCTGTCACGCCGCCGGCCTGCACCACGACGAGCGCCTGCCGGCGCCCGCCCCCAGCGAGCTGGCCCTGTGCCTGAGCTCCGATGCCGGGCCCGCGGCCCAACTGCTGGCCGCACGCATTCAGGCTTTTTGCGATCAAGGGACGGGCCGGGCACCGCTGCGTCAGGTGGCCTGAGCCGCCGGCACCTGTTACGGCATCGCGTCAACGCAACAGACAGGGAAACAGGCGGGCAGCAAAAAGCCCTCGGACGTCAATGCAGAAGCATGACGAGGCGAGGGCCAGAGCATCCGGTGGGCAGCGCCCCGGAATCAGGCGGCGGCGACCAGCGGGATCGGGAAGGCGCGCAGCGGCGAATTTGCGGCGGCGGCTTCGGTGTCGACACCGGAGTCGGCTTCGAGCATCGCGGGCGGCGCATTGACCGGTACCGCGAGCGAACGCACATCGCAGACGCTGGAACTGCGTCCGCCGGGCAGGTATTCCGTAGCCGTGGAGGCGCAACGTCCGCAGCAGGATGCAACACCCAGCTCGAATTGCAAGTCGCCCAGAGTAGCGGCTCCGGAATCCACGCAGGCGCGGATCTGGCGTTCGGTGACCGCATTGCAGATACAAACGTACATGCGAATGATTATCGAAAATAAATGAGCGGGATGCAAGCTTTTCCGCTCGAAATATTTGCAACGCGTTTCGGCGCTATGTCTTTGAAATAAGGGACAAAAGTTCGGACGGGCCGACGCAGGCCGGGCCCGACATCGGACCCCGCAGTGCACCATTGGCGAGCCTCAATGCGTCACTTTTTGGCAGAAAACCGGCGGCATTCTTCTCCGGTCTGGCGCCGAAACGCCGCGCTCAGCGGGCCGACGCTTGCGCTTTGCGTACCGCCGCCGGTGCGATGCGCAGCGCCTCCCGGTACTTGGCGACCGTGCGCCGAGCGATCACGATGCCCCGGTCGGCCAGGCGCTCCATGATCTGACTGTCGGACAAAGGCTTGGCCCGATTCTCTTCGGCGACCATCTGGCGGATATGTGCCTGCACAGCCGTCGCCGAGGCGGAATCGCCGCTTTCGGTGGCCAGCCCCGTGCCGAAGAAGCGTTTGAGCTCCAGCGTCCCGAATGGCGTCAGCATGTACTTCTGCGTGGTCGCACGCGAGATGGTGGACTCATGCAGGCCCAGTTCGCTCGCGATGTCCTTCAGGATGAGCGGACGCATGGCGGCCGGCCCCTGGCTGAAGAACGCGTCCTGGTGCACCACGATGGCCTGCGAAACCCGCAGGATCGTGTCGAAGCGCTGCTCCACATTGCGGATCATCCAGCGCGCCTGCTGCAACTGGGCCTGCAGGCCTGCGTGGCTGGATTCGCGCTGGTTGCCCAGCATCTGCGCATACAGCCCGTTGATCTGCAGACGCGGCACCACCGCGCTGTTGAGCACGGCCTGCCAGCCATGACGGCCCTTGCGCACGATCACATCGGGGATGGCGTAGTCGGCCGCCGGGACGGTCCAGGCCCGGCCCGGACGCGGCTCGAGCCGCAGGATCAGCGCATGCGCCCCGCGCAGGGTCGCATCGTCGGTAGACAGTGCCTCGCGCAGGCGCGCGGGATTGCCGGTGGCCAGCAGCGCCAGGTGGCGTGCACAAATCTCGCGGGCACAGGCCAGCACGGCGGGGTGAGCGGCCTCGGGCAACCGCACCGTGTCGGGGTGGCGCAACTGCAACAGCAGACACTCGGCCATGTCGCGCGCGCCGATCCCGGGCGGGTCGAACGATTGCAGCAGGGTGAGCGCGGCGCGCAACTCGTCTTCGTCGACCTCGAGCTCCGCGGGCAGCCAGCTCAGGATCTCGTCCAGCGGCGAACCCAGGTAGCCATTGTCATCGAGTTCGTCGATCAACAGCGACACCAGCGCGAGATCCCGCGGCGCGGCACGGGTCAGCGCCAGTTGCCCGATGAGATGCTCGCGCAGGGTGTCATCGCGCGCCTGCTGGGGCGTCTCGCTGTCATCGTCGGGGTACACGCCCCCGGCACCGGGCATTTCGTCGATCCGCAGCTCGGTATCGGGCGCATCGTCGGTTTCGACGCTGGCTTCGCGTTGCGGATCGGCGGTTTCGGCCTGGGCGCCCGTATCTTCGTCGCGTTCAAGCAACGGATTTTCGGCGAGGACCTGCGAGATCTCCGCATCGAGTTCGAGCGACGACAACTGCAGCAGCCGGATCGACTGTTGCAGTTGGGGGGTCAGCGTCAGATGCTGACCAGGGCGCAGTTCTAGTGCGGGACGAGTCATAGGTACAATATTTTGCATGATGAATCCCACTTCGCCCGAACGCATTCGCCAGGACAGCCGACTGATCGGTCAAACCTTGCTGAAATTAGCGGCCCCCCGCCTCACCGTCCGGGCGATCGTCATCGCCGTGGCAGTCGTGATCTGGCTGCTCGCCGCCTCCTGGTTGCTGGCGTTTGGCCGCGCCATGTCGTTCGAGGGCCTGCACTCGATGGGCCAGCAGGCCGTCGACATGCTGACCCGCTACAACCCGATCTTCTGGTGGGTCGTGGTCGCCATCTGGACGCTGATTGTCTTTTTCAGCGTGCGCGCCTGGCTGGTGGCCGACATGGCATCCGCCCGCGCCCGCATGCTGCCCACCGCGGTCCTGGCCCAGCTGCGGCCCCAGCTGAGCGACGATACGGTCGCCGTGCTGCGCTGGACCTGGGGTGATCGGGACGAGCCCTTCACGATCGGCGACCTGCAACGCGCCCGCACCGAGCTGCGTCACAACCGCATCGGCAAGCTGGCCGCCGTCGCCGAACAGTCCACCATCCTTGACACGCCGGCCCTGGCAGATGCCTCCCGCGGGCGCGACCGTGACCGCGCCGATGCCGATCGGGTACGCCCGTCGGGCCGCTACGTCGAGCCCCGGCTGAACGACGATCCCAATCGGTGAGCGCCATCGCGATCGACGATTCCTGTGCAGAGGCCGGCATCCCCGGCCTCTTTTATTTGCGGCACCGCTACGATGTGCGCCCCCCGACTTCGCCTGCATCCGCGCCGAATGCGGCGCTACGTCGCGCAAAGCGCAGTCAATCTGCCCCTTTTTGACGGGGTGCGGTGGGCGAGGCTGGATTGCACAGGCCGAAAAAATATGTTTGACTAGCGTCTATGGCCGCTCAACGCACCTTTTTCGCGCACACCTCCGGAGCCTTCCGTGCCCCGGTTGGCGGCCTGCGTCCTGCTCACGCATCCCTTGCACAGCCCGCCCGCGCCGCCTTTGTGCCCGCCGCCGGCGCGCTATCGCTATCGCTACGCCTACCGATCGGTTGCCGGGCCTAGGGCCCCAGTGGTAGCTCGGCAACCCGACGTTCGTCCTTTTACGTTCGTCTCGTGTTTGCCACACACCCGCAGTCAGGCCGCGTCGTACCCCACGGCGCACCGCCCCACCCAACTCCGCGTTAAAACCGAATCCGGCCGCCATCCTGGCCACCGCACACGGACCGCCATCCTGGTCTGTCGCGCAGGGAAGTTCCCGGGATTCACAAGATACCGACCGAGGTGTACCGATGATGCTCGCCAACCCCGCCACCAAATACGTACCGTTCAAGCCGTTCGCTCGTGATTTCTCCGAACGCACCTGGCCCAGCCGCCGCATCGAGCAGCCGCCGATCTGGATGAGCACCGACCTGCGCGATGGCAACCAGGCCCTGATCGAGCCGATGAGCGTGGAGCGCAAGCTGCGCTTTTTCGAGCAGCTGGTGAAGATCGGCTTCAAGGAAATCGAGGTGGGCTTTCCCTCGGCCTCCCAGACCGACTTCGATTTCGTGCGCAAGCTCATCGAAGAAAACCGCATCCCCGATGACGTCAAGATCATCGTGCTCACGCAGGCGCGCGAAGACCTGATCTCGCGCACCGCCGATGCGGCCGCCGGCGCCAAGCAGGCCATGATCCACCTCTACAACGCCGTGGCACCGGCGTTCCGCAAAGTGGTGTTCTCGATGTCGAAGGAAGAGATCAAGAACATCGCCGTGACCGGCACGCGGCTCGTGAAGAAGCACATGGCGCGCCACCCCCAGACGCAATGGAGCTACGAGTACTCGCCCGAGGTGTTTTCCACCACCGAGCCCGAGTTCGCGCTGGATGTGGCGAACGCCGTGGCCCGCGAATGGGACGCAACGCCCAGCAGCAAGCTCACGCTCAACCTGCCGGCCACCATCGAGGCGACCACGCCCAATATGTACGCCGACCAGATCGAGTGGATGCACAACAATCTCGAGCGCCGCGACAGCATCATCCTGAGCGTGCACCCTCACAATGACCGCGGCACGGCCGTGGCCGCCGCCGAATTCGCCGTGATGGCGGGCGCCGATCGCATCGAAGGCTGCCTGTTCGGTAGCGGCGAACGCACCGGCAACGTCGACCTGGTCACGCTCGCGCTCAACCTTTACACCCAAGGCGTGCATCCCGGCCTGGACTTCTCCGACATCGACGAAGTGCGCCGCTGCGCCGAATACTGCAATCAGTTGCCCGTACACCCGCGTCACCCCTATGCCGGCGATCTGGTCTTCACGGCCTTCTCCGGCTCGCACCAGGACGCCATCAAGAAGGGCTTCGCGCTCCAGCAGGCCGACGCCGTCTGGGAAGTGCCGTACCTCCCGATCGACCCGGCCGACCTGGGTCGCAGCTACGACGCCGTGATCCGTGTGAACAGCCAGTCGGGCAAGGGCGGTGTGTCGTACCTGCTCGAGCAAGAGCACGGCCTGGTGTTGCCGCGCCGCCTGCAAATCGAATTCAGCCGCGCCATCCAGCGCGTAACTGACGAGACCGGCCGCGAAGTCAACAGCACCGACGTCTACACGATCTTCAAGTCCGAGTACCTCGACCAGCGCACGCCCTGGAAGCTGATCCGCCATCGCATCGACGGCGATCCCAGCGCGGGCGAAGGCAAGCACTTCAGCATCCAGGCCGAACTCGAGTACAACGGCGAACGCCGGACCGTGACCGGCACCGGTGATGGCGCCATCTCCGCCTTCGTGGCCGCATTGGGCGCTCCGGTGCGCATCATGGACTATCACGAGCACGCCATCGGCACCGGCACCGACACCCGCGCGGCGAGCTATGTCGAACTGCGCGTGGGCGACTCGGCCACCGGCTTCGGCGTGGGCATCGATCGCGACATCGTGACGGCCTCGTTCCAGGCGGTCTTGAGCGCCGTGAACCGTCATATCACCAGCCAGGGCGACATGCCCGTGGCGCAGGAGGCCGAGGCCGCCTGATCTACCTGGCACGAGGGCCGTGCGCGGCGTATCGCGCGCACGGCAGCGGCAAGCCCCCGGGCCCACAAGGCCGGCGGTGCAGCACCCAAAAAACAAACCCGGCGGATCGCCGGGTTTTTTTATGGTTGCGTGCTCAACCTTCCTGGAGCACGCGATGCATCCAGCGCCCCACGGCCAGCAGGCGTTGATCCTGACCGGGCGCGCCCACGGCCTGCAAACCCACGGGCAGGCCCTGCGGGCCGGTGGCGAAAGGCAGGTGCAGGGCGGGAAACCCGAACAGCGTCCAGACACGGCAGAACAGCGGATCGCCCGTGCCTTGCTCGAAGAAGGGTGCCTCACCGGTGGTGCTGGGCATCAGCAAAACATCGAACTGATCGAACCATCGCAGCGCACGCTCACGCGCTTTGCCGGCGCGCACGAGCCGCTCCTGATGCGCCGCCGTATCAATCTCCGCGCCGGCGTCGAGCATGGCGATGAGACGGGTGCTGAGCTGGTTGCGCGCCTGCGTGCGTTCGTAGCTCAACGCGCTCGCGGCTTCGTACGCCATGACATCGGCGTGCAGCTGCACCAATGCGCAGTCTTCGGCGGGAAGCGCCGCCTCCTGCACGTCCGCGCCCGCGCGCGCGAGTACCAGCGCGGCCTGCTCGAACGCATCGCGGCTTTCGGTCTGAGCCAGGCGCCATTGGAAGGTCCGCAGCATACCGATACGCGGGGTGGCGTCGTAATCGAGCTGGCGCAAGCGCGCGTCACGCATCAGTACCGAGGCCAATAGACCGATGTCGTCGATGCTGCGCGCGAAGCCGCCAATGGTATCGAGCGACTCCGAGGTGGATTTGAGCCCGCCGCGCGCGATGCGACCGGCCGTGGGCTTGAAGCCCACGACGCCACAATAGGCGGCGGGCCGGATAATCGACCCTGCGGTCTGGGTGCCGAGCGCAAGCGGACACATCTCGTCGGCAACCGCGGCGGCCGAGCCGCTGGACGAGCCGCCCGGCGTATAGGCGACATTGCGCGGGTTGCGGGTCGGGCCCGGTTGATAAGCGGCCAATTCGGTCGTGACCGTCTTGCCGAGCACCAGCCCTCCCGCCTCGCGGCACAGGGCGACCGCCGCGGCGTCGGCGACAGGCTGATACTGCCCGTACACGCTCGAGCCATAGCGCGTGGGCAGGTCATGCGTATCGAACATGTCCTTGATACCCAAGGGCAAGCCATGCAGCACACCGCGCACGGGGCCGTTGTCCAGCACCTCTGCCTGGGCCAGCGCATGCGCCGGATCCAGGGTGGCCCAGGCCTGCACCTGAGGCTCACGCTGCTCGATGCGCGCAAGACAGGCGCGCACCATCTGGACTGCGGTGAGTTCACGGCGGTTGAGCCGGCGCGCCGCGTCGAGCGCACCGAGTTGATTCAAGGCTATCGCCATCCCCTAAGTTCCCCAGATCATCGATGTACGCCTATGTTGGCGTATGTGTGTTGCCGAACCATGTAGCGCCCGAAAGCAAACATATCGGGGTCAGTGTAGAAGCAAGCGCGGGGGATATGCAAAGAACGAGAATCGAGGTTCCGGGTTAACCCGTGAACGATGCGCGCGCAACCAGTTCGGTCATGGCATCCGGCCAACCACGGCGTGAAGCGATGCCGCGCCGCCACACCGGGCGGCAATGGCCGTTCTGCCGCACTGCGTCACATCCTTTTGTGGCGAGCGCGCGGCGTTTGTACTAAGTTGGCCCATGACATATCGCTGTCATGCTGCGCTCCTAGAATGAAATCGTTTTCATCAGGCCGTTTCATCGCCAAGGATTGCTGTGAGCCAAAAAGCGCCAAGCCGGCCCTCGATCATCGAGATTGCCCGTAAGGCGGGCGTCTCGCCCGCCACGGTCTCGCGGGCATTCAACCAGCCCGAGCTGCTGCGTGCCGAGACGCTCGCGCGCATCGAGGCGGTGGCCGAACGCAGTGGCTTTCGGCCCAATCGGGTCGGCCGCTCCTTGCGCAACGGCAGCACACGCACGATCGGCCTGATGCTGCCCACGCTCACCAATCCTGTCTTCGCGGACTGCTTCGAAGGCGCCGAGCAATATGCGCGCGCCGCGGGCTACAGCGTGATGATGGCCACCACCGGCTATCAGCCCGACATCGAAGACCGCGTGGTGCGCGAACTCATCGATCACCAGATCGACGGCCTCATTCTCACCGTTGGCAACCCCGCGGACAGCGCCACGCTGCAATTCCTGCAGCACACCGGCATGCCGCATGTGCTGGCCTACAACGAGTCGCCCGATCATCCGTTCGTATCGGTGGACAACCGAGCCGCCGCGCGCGAGATGGTGCAACGCCTGGCCGACCTGGGTCATCAGCGCATCGCGCTCGTGACGGGCCCCCTGGCCGCTTCCGACCGCGCCCGCCGCAGGCTCGAAGGGGCACGGGCGTGTGCACGCAAGCTCGGTCTGCCCGCGATCGGCCATCTCGCGATGCCGGCCCATACCGAATCCGATCTCAGCGTGTTGCGCATGGCGCTCACCCGCAAAGACGCGCCCACGGCACTGTTCTGTTCCAACGATCTGCTGGCCAGCTCGGTGCTGTCGCAGCTCATCGGGCTGGGCGTACGCGTGCCGCAGGATCTGTCGGTGTGCGGCTTCGATGGCGTGGCCATCGGCGCGCTGATGATGCCGCCCCTCAGCAGCGTGTCACAGCCCAGCCGCGAGATCGGCGCCCAGGCCTGCGCGCGCCTGCTGGATTTCATGCAGCACGACATCCCCATTGAATCGGTGCGGCTCGCGCACCGTGTTTTCCCCGGCGGCACGGTCGCTGCCGCTCCCGCCAAACCGTCCTCCGTCAGGATCAAGCAAGCATGAAACGATTCCTCAAGAACCTCACGCGCGCCACCTTGGCCGTGCTGGCCCTGGGCGCCGGCGCCGTCCAGGCGCAATCCGCCATTTGCTACAACTGTCCGCCCGAATGGGCCGACTGGGCCACGCAGATCAAGGCGATCAAGCAAGCGACCGGCATCACCGTGCCGGGCGACAACAAGAACTCCGGCCAGGCCCTGGCCTCGCTGGCCGCCGAGCGCGGCAATCCGGTGGCCGACGTCGTGTACTACGGCGTGACCTTCGGCATCCAGGCCGACAAAGACGGCCTCATCCAGTCGTACAAGCCGGCAAACTGGGACAAGATCCCCGACGGCATGAAGGATCCCAACGGCAAGTGGTTCGCCATCCATTCCGGCACGCTGGGCTTCATGGTCAATGTGGACGCACTGCGCGGCAAGCCCGTGCCGCAATCCTGGAACGACCTGCTCAAGCCCGAGTACCGCGGCATGGTCGGCTACCTCGACCCCTCGTCGGCCTTCGTGGGCTATGTGGGCGCCGTGGCGCTGAACGGCGCGCTGGGCGGCTCGCTCGACAACTTCGACCCGGCCATCGGCTGGTTCAAGAAGATGCAGGCCAACAAGCCCATCGTGCCGAAGCAGACCGCGTACGCCCGCGTGCTGTCCGGCGAGATCCCGATCCTGATCGACTATGACTTCAACGCCTACCGCGCCAGGTACAAGGACGAGTCGAACGTCGCATTCGTGATCCCGGCCGAAGGCACCATCGCCGTGCCGTACACCATGAGCCTGGTGGCCAACGCCCCGCACGCCGACAACGGCCGCAAGGTGCTGGACTTCACGCTGTCCGACGCCGGCCAGGCGATCTGGGCCAATGCCTTCCTGCGTCCGGTGCGCGCCGAAACCATGTCGGCCGAAGCGCAGAAGAAGTTCCTCCCGGCCGCCGACTACGCCCGTGCCGGCACGGTGGATTATGCGCAGATGGCGGCCGCCCAGCGCGGCTTCTCCGAGCGCTACGCCAAAGAGGTGAACTGAGATGGCGCGCCGCGGATGGCTTTGGTTCGCTGCGCCTGCCGCGGCGCTCTTTCTGGCGTTCTGGCTGCTGCCCATGGCGGCGCTCGCGTTGACCGGCGCGCGCACCGCCGAGGGCCACTCGGCCTACGTCACGGTACTGACCAGCATGCAGTATTGGCGCAGCCTGGCCAACACGGTGGTGCTGTCGCTGGTGGCCACGCTGGCGACCCTGGTGGTCGCCTTGCCCGTGGGCCGCTTCCTGGCCTGGCATCGTGAGTTTCCGGGGCGCCGTGCGCTGGTCGCGCTGCTGATGTTTCCGCTGGCCTTTCCCGGCGTGGTGGTGGGCTTTCTCATCATCCTGCTCGCGGGGCGCCAGGGCGTGACCGCCACCATCAGCCGCTGGCTGGGCGCGGAGCCTCTCGTGTTCGCCTACGGCATGGCCGGCCTGTTCCTCGGGTATCTGTACTTCTCGTTGCCGCGCACGATCGGCATGATCTCGGCCGCGGCCGAGCAGATCGACACCAGCCTGCTCGAGGCAGCACGCACCCTGGGCGCCTCGGGCTGGCGCCGCTTTGCCGACATCGAATTGCCGGCGCTGACACCGGCGCTGCTGGGTGCGGGCGCCATGAGTTTCGCCACCAGCATGGGCGCGTTCGGCACGGCGTTCACCCTGGCTACCCAGATCGACGTGCTGCCCATCACGATCTACAACGAGTTCACCAATTACGCCAACATTCCGGTCGCGGCAGCGCTGTCGATCGTGCTGGGCCTGGTGACCTGGGCCGTGCTGTATGTCGCGCACAGCGTCGCGGGCACCCGCGCCGGCGCGGCGGCCTGATTCTTTACCGCATATCGCCATGACTGAACTGCATTCGCGCACCGACATGCGCCTGGGACTGGCCGTCACGCTCGCCGTGGCCGCCTTCCTGATCGGCCCGGTGGTGCTCTCGATCCTGGCGGGCCTGACCCGCAATTACTTCGTCGGCTTCTCCAGCGGCTTCACGCTGCGCTGGATCGAGCAGGTGTGGGAGCTGTACAGCGACACCATCTGGCGCTCCTTCGCCGTGGCGCTTCTCACGCTGCTGGTCTGTGTGCTGGTGGGGGTGCCGGCGGCCTGGGTGCTCACGCTGCATCGTGGCCGCGCGGCGCGCGCGCTCGAAGAGCTGTTGACCCTGCCGGTCGCCGTGCCTGGCCTGGCGTCGGCGCTGGCACTGATCATCTCGTGGGGCACGGTGTCCGGCCTGCGCGGCAGCATGTGGTTCATCGTGATCGGCCATGTGCTGTTCACGCTGCCCTTCATGGTGCGCGCCGCGCGGGCCAGCATGGCGGGCGCCGATCTGGCCGTGCTCGACGAGGCTGCGGCCACGCTGGGCGCGGGCCGCATGCGCCGCTTCCTCACGGTGGTGGTGCCCAACGCGATGCCCGGCATCGTGACGGGCGCCCTGACCGTGCTGACGCTCTCCATCGGCGAGTTCAACCTGACCTGGTTGCTCCACACGCCGCTCACCAAGACGCTGCCCGTCGGCCTGGCCGACAGCTACGCCTCGATGCGCCTCGAAGTCGCATCGGCGTACACCCTGGTCTTCCTGCTGATGCTGATGCCGCTGCTGGTCGGCCTGCAGTGGCTGGCCGCCCGCGGCGAACGCCGCACCCGCCTGCAACAGCGCCAGGCGGCCGCCCAGAATCAAGGACATTGAACATGAAAGCTCCCGTTTCGATCACCCTCAGCCAATGCGGCAAGACCTGGCCCGATGGCACGCGTGCGCTGCAACCGCTGGACCTGCACATTCCCGGCGGCGAGATCCTCGCGCTGCTCGGTCCGTCCGGCTGTGGCAAGACGACGCTGCTGCGGCTCATCTGCGGACTGGAGCAGGCCGATGCCGGCGCCAGCATCCGCTACGGCGATGAAGACGTCACCCAACTTCCGCCCGAGGCGCGGGGTGTCGGCGTGGTGTTCCAGAGCTATGCGCTCTTTCCGAACATGAGCGTGCTCGACAACGTAGGCTATGGCCTGCGGGTCCGAGGCCAGGATGTCGCCACGCGCAACGCACGCGCGATGGAAATGCTGTCGCTGGTACGCATGGGAAGCTTCGCCACCCGCCGCGTGAGCCAGCTATCGGGAGGCCAGCGCCAGCGTGTCGCGCTGGCGCGCGCGCTCGCCATCGAACCCCGCGTGCTGCTGCTCGACGAGCCGCTCACCGCGCTGGACGCGAAGCTGCGCGAGCATCTGCGTGTGGAGCTCGCGCAAATGCTGCGCCAGCTCGGCATCACCACCATCATCGTGACGCACGACCAGGACGAAGCCATGATGCTCGGCGATCGCATCGCCGTGATGTCGGCGGGCCGGCTCGAGCAGATCGGCGACGCCGAAACGCTATACCGCCAGCCCGATACGGAGTTCGTGGGTGAGTTTCTGGGCACGCTGTGCAAGCTGCGCGGCGGCGTGCGCGACGGCATGCTGGTGGACGGCGCGCAAGAGCTGCGTTTTCGCCCGCATCACGTCGGCCTCACCGATCCGCGCGACGGCGCGGCGCAAGCCGAAGTGCTCGCGCGATTCTTTCTGGGCGGCTCGGTGCGATACGAAATCGGCCTGGCCGACGGCCAGCGCCTGAGCGCGATCGCGGGCCCCGACAGCCATTACCAACGCGGCCAGCGCGTCAGCGTGACGCTCGCTGCCCACTGAACCCTCATTCCTACTCCGGTTTCATCATGCTCATCGCACAAATTACAGACCTGCATATCCGCATGCCCGGCCAGAAGGCCTATCGTGTCGTCGAGACGGATCAGTACCTGCCACCGGCCGTGGCCGCGCTCAACGCGCTGGATCCGGTCCCCGATCTCGTGATGATCAGCGGCGACCTCACCGACTTCGGCCGGCCCGCCGAGTACGCGCATCTGCGTGCCATGCTGCAGCCGCTGCGCATGCCGTACTTCCTGCTGCCCGGCAACCACGACGCCCGCGAAGGCTTGCGCGACGCATTCCCCGATCACGCCTACCTGTCCGAAACGGGTCCGTTCCTGCAATACACGGTGGAAGAGCACCCGCTGCGACTGATCGTGCTGGATACGGTCGTGCCCATGGAAAGCCATGGTTCGTTGTGTGCGCAACGACTCGACTGGCTGGCGGATCGCCTCGCGGAGCAGCCCGGCCGCCCGACCGCCATTGTCATGCACCATCCGCCGTTCGCCACTGGCATCGAGCATATGGATGCCATTGGCCTGCTCGCCGGCGCGCCCGAGCTCGAAGCGTTGGTTTCGCGCTACGCCAATATCGAGCGAATTCTGTGCGGCCATCTGCACCGCACCATTTTCCGTCGCTTCGGCGGCACCATCGCGTCGACCTGCCCGAGCCCGGCGCATCAGGTGGCGTTGGACCTGCGCGCGGGCGGTCCGTCGGCCTTCGTCATGGAGCCGCCGGCCTTCCATCTGCATCACTACCTCGACGGCACGCTCAACACCCATCATGCCTACATCGGGGATTACCCGGGTCCGTATCCGTTTCATGAAGATGGCGGGCTGATCGACGAGTAATCGACGGCCTGGTCGCTGCACTGCAACGCCCACGTCATGTTTGCAGCGCAGAATGAAAAGGATTTCATTTGCCGCCAGAATGGCAAATCCGCCGGAAAGAAATTGCCCCACGTTGCGTCCAACGGCTCGCTGCCACGCCCGGGGACATTTTTGCGGCGAAGATAAAGAGAACAACATATGTCCACGGTCGTCCTTGAAAACCTGACCAAGCAGTATGGCGACGCCGCCGCCATACAAGGAGTGAGCTTCTCCGCACCGGCGGGAAGCTTCACCGTTTTGTTGGGTCCTTCCGGATGCGGCAAGTCGACCACGTTGCGCATGATCGCCGGCCTGGACACGCCGACCGGCGGACGCATCCTGATCGGCGATCGCGACGTCACGCATCTCGAGCCGTCCAAGCGGCGCATCTCGATGGTGTTCCAGTCGTACGCGCTGTTCCCGCATCTATCGGTGCGCGAGAACATCCTGTTCGGCCTCAAAGTGCGTAAAGAGCCGGCGCGAGACTACGAGCGGCGCCTCAATCGCGTCGCAGGCCTGCTCGGCTTGTCGGCGTTGCTGGATCGCAAGCCGTCTCAGCTGTCAGGCGGCCAGCAACAGCGCGTGGCCCTCGGCCGGGCCGTGATTTCGGATGCGCCCGTCTGCCTGATGGATGAGCCGCTGTCCAACCTGGATGCCCAGTTGCGCCACGAAATGCGCCGCGAGATTCGCGCGCTGCAGCGCGAGCTTGGCATCACCATGGTGTACGTCACGCACGACCAGACCGAGGCGATGAGTATGGCCGACCAGGTGGTGCTGCTGCGCGGCGGACGCATCGAACAGCTCGACAGCCCCGATGGTCTGTATGCCCGCCCCGCCACCGAGTTCGCCGCGCGCTTCATCGGCACGCCGCCCATGAACATCATCAAACTCGACGAACTGCACGGCCAGCGCGTTGTCGCCGGCACCCACGGCCCCGCGATCGATGGCGCACCCGCCGGCGCCGCGAGCTTGGGCGTGCGCCCCGAACACATCACGATGAACGCCGACGGCATTCCGGCCGAGATCGAAAGCGTGGAGTACTTCGGTGCGGATTCGATCGCGGTGTGCCGCATTGGCGCAATCGGTGGCATCGCCGTGCGCGTCAACGGTCACCTGCGCGCGGACCCCGGCATGCGCGTGGGCCTGGCCTGGCCCTCGGACACGCAGCACTTCTTCGCCGCCGACCAGGCGGCAATCCGTCAGCCGGCCTGAGCCGGCTGTCTTTCACGACTTTGCACCTCACTAGGATTGCTCTCATGCGACGCACCGTTCTGAAAACTCTGGTTGCCGGCCTGGCCGGCGCGTTCCTCTCGATGCCCGTGCTCGCACAGAAGCCCGTGGAGGTCGAGTTCTACTATCCGGTCGCCGTGGGTGGCCCGATCACCAAGATCGTCGACGACATGGTCGCCGACTTCCAGAAAGAAAACCCCGGCATCAAGATCAAACCGATCTACGCGGGCTCGTATCAGGACTCGATCGCCAAGGCGCTCACCGCCCTCAAGGGCGGCACGCCGCCGCAACTGGCCGTGCTGCTGTCGACCGACATGTTCACGCTGATCGATGAAGACGCCATCGTGCCGATCGACAGCCTCGCCAAGAGCGACGCCGACAAGAAGTGGCTGGGCGGCTTCTACGACGCCTTCATGCAGAACAGCCGCACGGGCGGCCACGTCTGGGGCGTGCCGTTCCAGCGCTCGACGATCGTGATGTACTACAACAAAGACCTGTTCAAGCAGGCCGGCCTGGATCCCGAGCGCGCACCGGCCACCTGGGCAGAACTGGTCGAGACCGCCAAGAAGCTGACCAAGAAGGATGCCTCGGGCAACGTGACCCAGTGGGGCATCGAGATTCCGTCGGGCGGCGCATTCGCCTACTGGCTGTTCCAGGCGCTCACCACGCCGAACGGCGCCATCCTGATGAACGAAGCCGGCAACGAGACCTACCTCGATAAGCCCGAAGTGATCGAGGCTGCGCAATACTGGCACGACCTGTCGGCCAAGCATGGCGTGATGCCCAAGGGCACGATCGACTGGGGCACCACGCCCAAGGACTTCCTCGAGAAGAAGGCCGCGATGGTCTGGACCACGACCGGCAACCTGACCAACATCCGCAAGAACGCCGACTTCCCGTTCGGCGTGGCGATGATGCCCAAGCAGAAGCGCGGCGGCAGCCCGACCGGCGGTGGCAACTTCTACATCTTCAAGAGCGGCACGCCCGAGCAGCAGCAAGCGGCATTGAAGTTCGCGCAATGGGTCACCACGCCCGAGCGCGCGGCCGACTGGAGCATCGCGACGGGCTACGTGGCGGTCACGCCCGCCGCCTGGGAAACCGACAAAATGAAGAAGTACGCGCAGGAAGTGCCGGCGGCCGCCGTGGCGCGCGACCAGCTCGACGTGAGCGTGGCTGAATTCTCGACCCACGAGAACCAGCGCGTGACCAAGGTGCTGAACGACGCGCTGCAGGCGATCCTGACAGACGCCAAGCAGCCCAAGCAGGCGCTCACCGACGCGCAGCGCGAAGCGGAACGCATCCTGCGTCCGTACAAGTAAACACGGGGCGGCACGATGAATCGCACTCGCCAGGCGGTCTACGGCTGGTTGCTTCTGCTGCCAGCCGTCGTGCTGCTCGCCGCCTTTACGCATTACCCGGCGATTGCCACGTTCTGGCACAGCTTCTTCACGACACCAAAGGGCAAGCGCCCGGCGGTGTTCGTGGGCTGGGAGAATTACGCGGTCATGCGCGATGACCCGGTGTTCTGGCAATCGCTCTGGAACAACCTGTGGTTCGCACTGGGCACCATCCCGACCTCGATCGGCATCGCGCTGGCGATGGCCTTGTGGGTGAACCGCAAGCTCGCGGGCCGAGGCTTCCTGCGCATGGCGTACTTCACGCCGACGGTGCTGCCGATGGTGGCCGTCGCCAATATCTGGCTGTTCTTCTACACGCCGCAGTACGGCCTGATCGCGCAAGTGATGCAGACCTTCGGCATGCAGGGTCCGAACTGGCTGGGCAGCCGCGACACGGCGCTGCCCGCGCTGATGGTGGTCACGGTCTGGAAAGAGGCCGGCTTCTTCATGATCTTTTATCTGGCCGCGCTGCAGACGATCTCGCCCTCGCTGCGCGAGGCGGCCATGCTGGAAGGCGCGTCACGCTGGCAGTATTTCCGCCGCGTGCTGTGGCCGCTTTTGATGCCCACCACGCTGTTCGTGCTGGTCAATGCGCTGATCAACGCTTTCCGTCTGGTGGATCACGTGGTCGTGATGACGCGCGGCGGCCCCGACAATGCCAGCACGCTGCTGCTCTACTACATCTACCAGGTGGGATTCAGCTTCTGGGACACGGCTTATGCCGCCACGCTGACCGTGGTGTTGCTGGTCCTGCTGGCGGTGACCGCACTGATCAAGTTCCGCTGGCTTGACCGCAGGACGCACTACCAATGACATCCAAATCCGATCTGCTCGATACGCTGGGCGCCTGGATTCTGGGCCTGCTGTGGATCCTGCCCCTGGCGTATGCCGTGTGGGCGGCGTTCCATCCGCCGGCCTACGCCACGCGCTTCGATCTGTTTTCGCCGCTCACGCTCGATAACTTCGCGCGCGCCTGGCACGCGGCGCCGTTTCCGCGCTACTTCCTCAACACGTTTTTGCTCGTGACCATGGTGCTGGCCGCGCAGCTGGTGCTCTCGACGCTGGCAGGCTACGCATTCGCGCGCTTCGAATTTCGCGGCCGCGACTTTGTTTTCATGCTGGTGCTGTTGCAGCTGATGATCATGCCGGACGTGCTGCTCGTCGAGAACTACCGCACGATGAGCATGCTGGGCATCCGAGACACGGTATTCGCGGTGGGTCTGCCGTACTTTGCCTCGGCCTTCGGGATCTTCCTGCTGCGCCAGACCTTCAAGACCGTGCCACGCGAGCTCGAAGAGGCGGCCCGGGTGGAGGGCGCCAGCCCGTTCCAGATCCTGATGAAGGTGTACGTGCCGCTGGCCAAGCCGATCTACATCGCCTACGGCCTGGTATCGGTAAGCCACCACTGGAACAACTTCCTGTGGCCGCTCATCATCACCAACTCGGTCGAATCACGTCCGCTCACGGTCGGCCTGCAGGTGTTTTCGTCGACCGACCAGGGCATCGATTGGTCGGTGATCACGGCGGCCACGTTGTTGTCGGCGGCGCCCTTGCTGGTGGCGTTTCTGTTGTTCCAGCGGCAGTTCGTGCAGTCGTTCATGCGGGCCGGCATCCGCTAGCGCGGACGTCCGGCACGCCCCGCGTGGCAGCCCGAGCGGGCCGACGGGCGCGGCGCGGCATGCCTCCGCCCCCCGCGGCCGCGCACGGCGGCCTTCGCCATCCGGTCCGGTATCAGTAGCCGACGGTCAGGCCCGGCAGGTCGACCGTGATGCGCGGGCGGCCCAGTGCAAGCGCGGCCTGCTCGGCAAACTCGCGACTTTCCTTGGTGTCGGTCGAGAGGGTGTCGTAGCCGAGCGCGTCGGCCACGCCCATGATCTTGTCGAGCAGCAGCACCTTGCCGCTGGGGCGCAACGGCTCGCAGCCCAGCATTTCCCAGGCGCTATCGAACCAGTCGCGCGCCGCATCGGCCGCCTGCGGCGAGGTCGTCACGTCGACGCTGAAGTCGAGCTTGTGGCGGGGGTCGAAGATCACGGTGACGTCGCTGCGCATGGGGCTCTCCTGAAACGGGCGGACAAGACGGAAGACGCCGGCTCAACGCCGGCGCGGCAGTATGCCGCAAACCGGCGCCGCCGACTGTCAGGCCTGCGACATTGGCAACGATCACCAGCCGCGGCTGAGCTCCCACGTGAGGTCGGTGTCGGCTTCGAGTGACTGCTTCATCATGTCGAGCAAGGGAAAGGCGCGCTGCGACAGGCCCACAGGGCGCTCGATGGGATGGACGGGATCCTTGTCGGGATCGTTGTCGTCATCGGGACGGCCCGCCTTGCCATCGATACGCACCGCGGCCTCGAGACCCGCGACGGCGACCCGGAGCTGGTCGGGCGTGAACACGCCGCGTTCGGGGATGGCATCGGTGAAATCCTTGCCGGCGGCCTGCAGCAGGGGCAGGGCGTCCTCGGAACGCATCAGCACTTCAGGAGCGGCTTTGGAGTGGAAGGTGATCAGCATCTTATTGTCTCCAGTCGGGGGTGATTACATACACTACCCCAAGGCGCCGAGCCTGCCAACCAAGCCAGTTTGCGAGCATGTTGCAGGGGAAACCAGCCATTTCACGCTATGATCTAGCCATCTCCGGGACCCTCGGCCATGCCTCCGGCGCGCATGCGCGCCGGGCCCGATCCGCCGCCCGCCAGCGCTGCCCCCGCGGCCTGCCTGGCGCCCCGGCCACCGGCCCTGCGCCGCCGTTCCGCCCGCCGCCTTTTACGACCGACAGCACATGCTCCTCGAGCAACAGAAACAACTGATTTCCCTGATCCAGGCCGCCGTTGCGCAGAGCCTGCCGGATGCCACGCCGACGATCCAGCTCGAGCGCCCCAAAGTGGCCGCGCACGGCGATGTCGCCACCAACGTGGCCATGCAACTCGCCAAGCCCGCCAAGCGCAACCCCCGCGAACTCGCCCAGGCGATCGTGGATGCGCTGGCCGCGGACCCCGCCGCCCGCGCGCTGGTCGAGAGCGCCGAGATTGCCGGCCCCGGCTTCATCAACCTGCGCATCACGCCGGCCGCGCGCCAGGCCGTGATCCTGGCGGTCGATACGCAAGGGGCCGAGTTCGGCCGTGCGGCGCGGAGCACCGAAAAAGTGCTGGTCGAATTCGTGTCGGCCAACCCCACCGGCCCGCTGCACGTAGGCCACGCCCGCCAGGCCGCGCTGGGCGACGCCATCTGCCGCCTCTACGACGCGACCGGCTGGGATGTCACCCGCGAGTTCTACTACAACGACGCGGGCAATCAGATCGATAACCTCGCCATCAGCGTGCAGGCGCGCGCTCGCGGCCTGGGCACCGACAGCCCCGAATGGCCGGCCGACGGCTACAAGGGCGATTACATCGTCGACATCGCCAATGACTTCAAGGCCGGCAAATCGGTCCAGGCCTCCGATGGCGAGCCCGTGCAAGCCACCGGCAATGTCGACAGCCTCGATGACATCCGCCATTTCGCGGTGGCGTATCTGCGCCGCGAACAGGATCTGGATCTGCAGGCCTTCGGCCTGAAGTTCGACAACTACTTCCTCGAGAGCTCGCTGTACACCTCGGGCCGCGTCGAGCAGACCGTCCAGGCGCTGGTCTCGAAGGGCCATACCTACGAACAGGACGGCGCGCTGTGGTTGCGCACGACCGAGCTCGGCACCGGTGACGACAAAGACCGCGTGATGCGCAAGAGCGAGGGCGGCTACACCTACTTCGTACCCGACGTGGCCTATCACAAGGCCAAGTGGGAGCGCGGCTTCCATCAGGCCGTGAACATCCAGGGCAGCGACCACCACGGCACCGTCGCGCGCGTGCGCGCCGGCCTGCAAGGCCTGGAAGAGGGCATTCCGAAGGACTTCCCCGCCTACGTGCTGCACAAGATGGTCAAGGTGATGCGCGGCGGCGAAGAGGTCAAGATCTCCAAGCGCGCCGGCAGCTACGTGACCATGCGCGATCTGATCGACTGGGTGGGACGCGATGCCGTACGCTACTTCCTGATCCAGCGCCGCGCCGACACCGAGTTTGTATTCGACATCGACCTGGCGCTGTCCAAGAGCGACGAGAATCCGGTCTATTACATCCAGTACGCTCACGCGCGCATTTGCTCGATGATCGCCAATGCGGGCATGGCCGAAGACGCGGTCGCGGCCGCCGACATCAGCCTGCTGACCGCCCCCTCAGAATTCGCGCTGATGCAGCGCCTGGCCGAGTTCCCGCAAGTCATCCGGCTCGCGGCGCAAGAGCTCGCGCCTCACCACATCGCCTTCTGGTTGCGCGATTGCGCCGCCGATTTCCATGGTTGGTACAACGCCGAACGCGTGCTGGTCGACGACGAGTCGCTCAAGCTCGCCCGCCTGCGCCTGGCGGCCTCGACCCGGCAGGTGCTGGCCAACGGCCTGGCATTGCTGGGCCTGAGCGCGCCGCAACGGATGTAAGGGATTCATGGCGACCAAACGCAAGACCAGCAGCAAACGCTCGAACCAAGGCGGCAGCACCCTGTACGGCGTCCTGGCCGGTCTCCTGATCGGACTGGTCGTGGCGGCCGCGGTGGCGTTTTACGTCACCAAAGCGCCCATGCCGTTCGTCGACCGCGCCTCGCGCGGCGCCTCCGACAGCAAGCCGCCGGATCCGCGTACGGCACCCGATCCCAACCAGGGCCTGTACGGCCGCGACGGCCCGGCGGGCACCGCGCCCACGGGTCCGACCGCCACGGCGCCCACGCCTTTGCCCGGCAAGCCCGATACCCCGCGCAGCGGGCCGATCGACGACCTGGGCGCGCTGATCGCCACCTTGCCCAGCCAGCAGCAGCGGGATCAAGCCGCACCCGCCGCGCCTGGCACGGGTTCCGGCCTGTCCGGCGGGGAGGCGCAGGCCGATAAGCCGGCCGCCAAGCCCGCTCCCAAACCGGCCACCGTCGCCAGCGCCGCGCCCACCGCGCAGGCTTCCGGCACGTACTTCCTGCAGGCTGGTGCCTATCGCAAGGCCGAGGATGCCGATGCCCTGAAGGCCCGCATTCTCATGATGGGCCTGCCGGTGAATGTGCAACGCGCCGAGGTCAACGGGGTGCAGCTCAACCGCGTCCGGGTGGGGCCCTTTGCCAAGCTCGACGAGATGAACCGCGCCCGCAGCCGCCTGGGCGAGAATAAAATCGAGTCCGCCGTCGTACGTCAGTAGCCCCGGCGGGCGATGGAACTTCCGGCCCGTCCGCGGGTCTGTTCGGGTCTAGCCCCGCGTTCGGGTTCGGCCCCTCTCCGGGTACCGCCCCTTTTCTTTCTCAGGAAATCGATCGATGCAGTCCAATACGTTCTCCCGCCTGCTGGCCGCTACCGCTCTGGCTGCGGCGAGTCTGTTTGCCCCCATGAGCCAGGCGCAGGGCACGCAGCAATACGTGGCCATCAATCCGCCGCTGCCGTCCGACACCCCGGGCAAGATCGAGGTCCTGGAGTTCTTCGCCTACACCTGCCCGCACTGCGCCACCATGCAGCCCATGGTCGAAGACTGGGCCAAGACGGCGCCGCCCGACGTGGTGCTCAAGCAGGTTCCGATCGCCTTCAACGCCGGCATGAAGCCGCTGCAGCAGCTGTATTACACGCTGGCCGCGCTCGACCGCCTGGATCTGAACGACAAGGTCTTCACCGCCATCCACGGCGAGCGCAAGCGCCTGTTCGACAAGAAGGCCATGGGTGAGTGGGCCGCGTCGCAAGGCGTGGATCGTGCCCGTTTCGACGCCGTGTTCGACTCGTTCAGCGTGCAGACTCAGGTCGAACGCGCCAACCAGCTCGCTCAGGCCTATCGTATCGAAGGCACCCCGTCGTTCTCGGTGGGCGGCAAGTACATGACGTCGCCGGTGCTGGCGGGCAACAGCTACGAAGGCGCCCTGAAAGAGATCGATCGCCTGATCCCGATGGCACGCCAACAATAAGCTCTTGATCCCACCGTCCCCTTGATTGCGGACGGTGGGACCGAACGAAAAGGGGCGGATGCATGACTGCATCCGCCCCTTTTGTTTTCCGCCCGGATCAGCCCGCGGCGCGGGCGACGGCTTGCTCCAGATCCGCGATGACATCGGCCGGGGATTCCAGGCCGATGTGCAGGCGCACCAGGGCGTCGTCGCCGCCGGTCCAGTAGGCGTGGCGGGCGAGTTCGCCCGGGGTCACCAGCTGGACGAGGCTCTCGAAGCCGCCCCAGGAGAAGCCGATACCGAAGAGCGTGAGCGCTTCGACGAAACGGCGCGCCTGGGCCGGATTGAAGCGCAGCTGCACAGCCAGCATGCCGTTGGAGCCGGTGCAATCCCGTTGCCACAGCGCATGGCCCGGGTCGGCGTGCCAGGCCGGATGATAGATGCGCGCCACCTCGGGACGGTCCGCCAGGAACTCGCAGACGGCAAGCGCATGGCGCGCGTGCTCGGTCATGCGGATCGGCATGGTGCGCACGCCGCGCAGGGCCAGCCAGGCGTCATCGGCGCTGACCGAATAGCCCATCGCGTACTGCGTGCGATTGAGCCGCTTCGCGATCGCTTCGTCGTTAGTGACGACGGCGCCGAGCATCAGGTCGGAATGGCCTCCCACATATTTGGTGCCCGCAATGATGGACACCTGGGCACCCAGCGTGAGCGGGCGGTAGATGTAGCCCGACCCCCACGTGTTGTCGGTCGCCAGGATGAGATTGTGCTTGCGCGCGAACGCCGCCAGCCGCGGCATGTCGAGCATCTCGAACAGCAGCGAGCCCGGCGCCTCGACATAGAGCAGGCGAGTGTTGGGGCGCAGGAGCGCCTCCAGATCCTGGCCAGCATGAAAATACGTGGTCTGGATGCCCATACGTTCCAGCACGGCGGCGTCGAGCTCGTGGACCGGCCCATAGACGCAGTCGGCCACCAGTGCGTGCTCGCCCGCCGACAGCAGCGCCATCATCGCCATGGTGATGCCGGCCAGCCCCGAAGGCGCCAGATAGCAGTGCGTGCCGCCTTCGAGTTCGCAGAAGACCTGCTCGAGCGCCGCATGCGTGTCCATGCCCATGCGACCGTAGGTGGCGGCCCGCGTGCCCTCGGCCTTGCGCCGCTGCGTGGTTTCGAGTGCGGTCAGATCCTGAAAGCGCACCGTGCTCGCACGCATCGACGGCAGATTGACCGGCGCGGCACCCGTGGCAGGGTCAAAGGGCGCGGTGCCCATGTGCTGGAGCAGAGTATCGATATGGTGAGACGAATCTTTGGACATGGCGGTTATGTGGTGTGAGACAGACACCTGATCGCAACAATGCGACTTCTGAGGCGACATGAGCGGAATTCCGCGCAATTACACGGCTCGGCGTCCAATTTATTACGGAAATATTACATAATGTGGCGGATAAATGGCCCATCTCGGGATTCCGCCGCGGCCTTCCAGGCAAGCCGCTTGCTGTTGGCGCAGCCCCGCGCGCAAGGACGCCCCCAAGCGTACCCCATCCCCGGCCCCAGATAAGCCACACCGCAGGAGACACCCATGACAGACACGCCCGACACACCCCCGATCGAATTCTGGTGGAAGGTGCAGGGCGAGTGGGCCGAGCCGCCGAATGAACGCCGTGGCGGCTCGAGCGGTGTGCAGCGGGTCACACTGGCCGATGGCACCTGTTATTACGTCAAGCGGCAGCGCAACTTCCTGTTCCGCTCGTTGCGCTACCCGCTGGGCGCGCCCACGCTGCTGCGCGAGTGGAACAATCTCCAGACGTTTGCCCGACTCGGCGTGCCCACCGCGCCCCCCGTGGCCTTCGACATGCGGCGCGAGGCCGACGGCTGGCATGCCCTGCTGGTGACCCGCGCCCTCGAGGGCTTTATCAGCCTCGAAGAAGGCTTCTCCTGTCAGCGCTGGGATGAGTCCGAGCGTGCGCGCATCCTGACGCATGTGCTGGAAGCGCTCGCGCCGTTGCACACGGCCGGACGCAAACACGGCCATCTGTACCCCAAGGAAGTGTTCGTACGGCCCGAGGCAGACACCGTGCGCGTCGCCTTGCTCGACCTGGAGCTCAGCCGGCGCCACCTCTCGCGTCAGCGCGCCGCACGCTCGGACTTGCGCAGACTGGTCAACGCCCTGCTCGGACGCGGGCTTGCGCCCCAGGAATTCGACCTGATCCGCGACGCCTATGCGCGCAAGGGCATGCCCTTGCCGGGCGACTTCAACCGACGCTGACGGCGTCAGGCTTCACGCCAGCTCACGACCTCCTCGAGCGCCGCGCGATTGGTGCGGTACTGGTTGGCCGGATGGGTGTCGTCTTCGAAGCCGAACGAGATCGCGCACACCACCTTGTGCGTCGCCGGCAGATCCAGTTGTTCGCGCAACAACTCGGGATACATGGCGAGCGACGCCTGGGGCACCGTGGCCACGCCCAAGGCCTGCGCGGCCAGCAGAAAGTCGGCCACGTACCCGCCGCAATCGATGGCCCCGTAGACGCCCAGCTCCGCATCCGAGGTGATCACGGCGACATGCGGCGCGTCGAACAGCTCGAAATTGCGCAGCTCCTGCCGGCGATAGGCCTCGCGGTCGCCGCGCGGCACCCCCACGGCACCATAAAGCTGGAAGCCCGACTCGCGCCGGCGCGCCAGGTATTCGTCGCGGTATTGCGCGGGGAACGGAAAATCCGGATTGAACTCGCCCCCTTCCATGGCGCGCGCCAGCAGCGCGTCACGCAGCCGATCCCGGGCCGCGCCGCTCGCGATGGTGACGCGCCAGGGTTGGCAGTTGCACCACGATGCCGTGCGCTGCGCCAAAGCGAGCAGCCGCTCGATCACCTCGCGCGGCACCGGCTCGGGCCGGAATGCGCGGCAACTGTGGCGCTGTATGAGCAGGGCTTCGAGCAGGGCATCGGGCCGATTGGCCGGGCGATCGTTCATGCGGACTCCTGAAAGAGGCGCGCCTGGCGCGCGGGTCGGCGGGACCAATTGAACGTATCATGCCTGCAGCCGGCACGCATGACGCCGCCGGTCCTCTGGCTGCCCGACGAGTCCCCACCATGCCCGCCTTTGAACTCCTGATCGCGTTTTTCGGCATCGCCGTCCTGCTTGCGCTGACGCCGGGCCCGGACAATCTGTTTGTGCTCATGCAATCGGCCCTGTGGGGCCGGCGGGCAGGGCTGTGGGTCGTGCTCGGGCTGTGCACCGGCCTGCTGGGTCACACCGCCGCCGTGGCGGTCGGCCTGGCGGCCGTTTTCGCGGCCTCGCCCATGGCCTTCACGGTGCTGAAGCTGGCCGGCGCGGCCTACCTGCTGTACCTGGCCTGGCAAGTGCTGCGCGCGCCCGTGGGTACCTCCGCGACCGCCGGTGCGCCACGCCTGAACGGTGCCGCGCTGTATCGGCGCGGCATCATCATGAACCTCACCAATCCCAAGGTGCTGCTGTTCTTCTTTGCGTTTTTGCCGCAATTCACGCGCCCCGATGCCGGGCCGATGGCCGTGCAGATCGTGGTGCTGGGCGCTGTTTTCATGCTGGCCACGTTGCTGGTGTTCGGCGCGATCGCGTTCTTCTCGGGCGCCTTCGGTCAGCTGCTGCAGCGCTCGCCCAAGGCGCAACGGCTGCTCAATCGGCTGGCCGGCATCGTATTCATCGGGCTGGCGCTGCGTCTGGCCACGGCCAGCCGATAGATATCGCCGGCCACACCTGGCCGGCCGCACCCGTATCGCTCAGGCCCGCGTAAAGCGCACGATGCCGTCGGCCTCGGTGCGGCGGGTGAGCTTGCCCTCGAAGTACAAGGCATGCAGATGCGCCAGCGCCTCGCCCATGGCGAACGTGAGCTGGTGCAGATCGAGCTTGCGCTTGAACAGGACCGGCACGATGTCGCTCGTGGACTGCGGCGTCGCGCAGGCTTCCAGCACCTCGGCCAGGCGATCGGCATGATGGGCATGCTGCTGCGCGATGCGCTCATGCAGGCCGCGGAACGGGCGGCCGTGCGACGGCAGCACGAGCGCCGCCTCGGGCAGACCGTCGAAGTGGTCGAGCGAACGCAGGTATAGCGGCAGCGGATTGGCGTCGGGTTCGTAGTCGAACACGCTCACATTGGTGGAGATGCGCGGCAACACCATGTCGCCGGAAATCAGCACGCCGAGGTCGGCACAGTAGAACGACAAATGCTCGGGCGCATGGCCGTAGCCCACGATCGCACGCCAGCCGTGCGTACCGATGCGCACCACATCGCCATCGAGCAGGCGGGTATAGCGGCGCGGCACCGACGGCACGAGGCCGGGATAGTAGTTGGCGCGCTGGCGGATCTGCTCCTGCGCATCGGGATCGGTCAGGCCATGGCGCGCGAAATGATCGACCGCGGATTGTCCGCCGGGGCCGCCGCCGCTCTCGCCCTGGCGCGAGGACCAGAGCGACGCCACCATGTAGTCGGTCATGCTCATCCACAGCTCGGCGTTCCAGCGCTCGCACAGCCATGCCGCCAGACCAATATGATCGGGATGCATGTGGGTGACCAGCACGCGCAGCACGGGCAAGCCGTCGAGCTCGTTCGTGAACACTTCTTCCCAGCGCGCCTTGACCTCGTCGCGCGAAATGCCGCAGTCGACGATCGTCCAGCCGTCCTGGCCATCACGCTCATCGCGGATCAACCACAGATTGATGTGATCCAGGGCGAAGGGCAGCGGCATGCGCAGCCATTTCACCCCCGGCGCGACCTCGATCGCACGGCCCGGCTCGGGCTGGGTTTCACCCCAGGGATACTCCAGTTTGCTTTCGTTGGGATTCATGGCGCTGTCTCGTATCTGGCTTGACGGGTCGGCCGAACCGTCATAATTTACGTTTACGTAAACTGCCACACGCCGCATGTCCTCGTCAACCTGGACCATCTCGGAGCTCGCCCGCGAGTTCGACATCACCCCCCGCACGATCCGTTTCTACGAGGATCAGGGGATCGTGAGCCCGCAACGCGACGGCCGCAACCGGGTGTATGGGGCGCGCGACCGCACGCGGCTCAAGCTCGCGCTGCGCGGCAAGCGGCTGGGCCTGCAGCTCTCGGAGATCTGCAGCCTGATCGATATGTATGACGGCCCGGGCACGACCGAGCCGCAGCTGCGCCAGTACCTGAGTGTGCTCGATAGTCATCGCGCCACGCTCGAACAGCAGCGCCGCGATATCGACGAAACGCTCCAGGAAATCGCCCAGCAGGAAGCGCAGTGCCAAGCACTGCTCGCCCGCCGCGGCTGAGTTCACTTCCCGACTGACGATCGCCCGGCTACGGGAAAACCCGACTGAACTTTACGTTTACGTAAACGTAATATTTGCACTGCATCATTGCCCCATCGCCCACCGCCAGCGCATCATGAGTCCGAGGCCACACGCATATCGCAGACCCGGCCCGCCACCAGAATGTGGGTGTTCACTATCACGGAGACGCTGATGAATATTCCCGGTTTGAATTTCGATCTGGGCGAAGACCTGGACATGCTGCGCGACGCGGTGCGCACTTTCGCCGATGCCGAGATCGCCCCGCGCGCCGCCCAGATCGATCGCGACGACCAGTTTCCGATGGATCTCTGGCGCAAGTTCGGCGAGCTGGGCGTGCTGGGCATGACGGTGAACGAGGAATACGGCGGCACCGGGCTGGGTTACCTGGCCCACATGGTGGTGATGGAAGAGATCTCGCGTGCCAGCGCCTCGGTCGCGCTGTCGTACGGCGCGCACTCCAACCTGTGCGTGAACCAGATCTACCGCAACGGCACCGACGCCCAGAAGGCGCGCTACCTGCCCAAGCTGATCTCGGGCGAACACGTAGGCGCGCTCGCCATGAGCGAACCCGGCGCGGGCTCCGACGTGGTGAGCATGCGGCTGCGTGCCGACAAGAAGGGTGATCGCTACGTGCTCAATGGCAGCAAGATGTGGATCACCAACGGTCCGGATGCCGACACCCTGGTCGTGTATGCCAAGACCGACCCCGAGGCGAACCAGCGCGGCATCACCGCCTTCCTGGTTGAGAAGGGCTTTGCGGGGTTCTCGGTCGCGCAAAAGCTCGACAAGCTCGGCATGCGCGGCAGCCACACCGGCGAGCTGGTGTTCCAGGACTGCGAAGTGCCCGAAGAAAACGTGCTGGGCCAGCTCAACGGCGGCGTCAAGGTGCTGATGAGCGGTCTCGATTACGAGCGTGCCGTCCTGTCGGGCGGGCCGCTGGGCATCATGCAGGGCGTGATGGACGTCGTCATGCCCTATGTGCACGACCGCAAGCAGTTCGGCCAGGCCATCGGCGAATTCCAGCTGGTGCAGGGCAAGGTCGCCGACATGTACACGGCGCTGCAGGCGAGCCGCGCGTTTGCCTATACCGTAGGCAAGAACCTGGATCGCCTCGGCCGCGAACACGTGCGCCAGGTGCGCAAGGATTGCGCCGCGCTCATCCTCTACACGGCCGAGAAGGCCACCTGGATGGCAGGCGAGGGGATCCAGCTGCTGGGCGGCAACGGCTACATCAACGAATACCCGGTGGGCCGCATGTGGCGCGACGCCAAGCTCTACGAAATCGGCGCCGGCACGAGCGAGATCCGCCGCATGCTGATCGGGCGCGAACTCTACGCCGAGACCGCCTGAGCCTGCCATGAGCGCATCGGGCGATCTCCTGCGCATCGAGCCGGCCGCGCCAGCGCCGCCGGCTCCCGCCGCGCTGGCACGCCTGATCCTCGAAGGCTTCGATCGCCACTACGCGCTGTTTCGCTATAGCGCGCAGCGGGCCAAGGCGCTGTTCGAATCCGGCGACTGGCACGGCATCGCGCAGCTCTCGCGCGAGCGCATCGAGTACTACGACACGCGCGTGCGCGAATGCGCGCGCCAGCTCGAGCAGGCGCTGGCCGCGAGCGCCGCGGTCACGGGCGAGCCCGCCCACACCGCCCTGTGGCAGGCCGTGCGGCAAGAATATGTGTCGCTGTTGCCGGGGCATCGCCAGCCCGAATGCGCCGAGACCTTCTACAACTCGGTGTCATGCCGCGTGCTGCATCGCGATTACTTTCACAACGCGTTTCTGTTCGTGCGGCCGGCCGTGGCCACCGACTATCTCGACAGCCGCCTGCCCGCCTGGCGTGTGTATTACCCGCTGGCAGAAGGCATGCAGCCCTGCCTCACCCGGATGGTGGCCGACTTCGGGCTGGCCTTGCCCTACGCCGACCTGCCGCGCGACGTGCGCCAGCTCGCACGCGCGGCGGTCGCCAAGTTGCGCGCGCAACTGCCCCGGCTGGGCCCGAACCGGCTCTCGGCCGACTGCCAGATCCAGGTCCTGTCCACCCTCTTCTTTCGCAACACGGCCGCCTACGTGGTGGGCCGTCTCGTGAACCAGGGCATGGTGTATCCGTTCGCACTGGCGATCGTGCGCAATGCCGCGGGCCAGGCCGAAATCGACGCGCTGCTGGCGGGTCAGGACGACCTGTCGGCGTTGTTCTCCTTCACACGCGCCTACTTCCTGGTCGACACCGAGACGCCGTCGGCGGTGGTGGCCTTCCTGGCGAGCCTGGTGCCGCGCAAACCGGCGGCCGAGCTCTACACCATGATCGGCCTGCAAAAACAGGGCAAGACGCTGTTCTACCGCGATTTCCTGCAGCATCTGGCGCACTCGCACGATGTGTTCGATATCGCGCCGGGCATACGCGGCATGGTGATGTGCGTCTTCACGCTGCCGTCATACCCGTATGTCTTCAAACTGATCCGCGACCGCAGCGAGAAAGACGGCATGACGCCCGCGACGGTGCGGCGCAAGTACCAGATGGTGAAGCTGCACGACCGGGTCGGCCGGCTGGCCGATACCTGGGAGTACTCGCAAGTCGCGCTGCCCCGCGCGCGTTTCGCGCCGCGCCTGCTGGCCGAGCTGCGCGCCGCGGCGCCCAGCCTGCTCGAAGAAACCGACGACACGCTGATCATCCGACACGTGTATATCGAGCGCCGTATGACGCCGCTCAACCTGTACCTGCGCCATGCCAGCGACGCCCACGTCGACCGAGCGGTGCGCGACTACGGCGATGCGATCCGCCAACTGGCGAGCGCCAACATCTTCCCGGGTGACATGCTGTACAAGAATTTCGGCATGACCCGGCTGGGCCGCGTCGTTTTCTACGACTACGACGAGATCCAGCGCCTCACCGAGATGCAGTTCCGCGCCATTCCGCCCGCCCCCGACGAAGAGGCCGAGATGTCCGGCGAACCCTGGTACCCGGTCGGCGCCAACGATGTCTTCCCCGAGGAGTTCGAATCCTTTCTGCTGGGCGATCCGCGGGTGCGGCGCGCCTTTATGCGTCACCACGCCGAGCTGTTGCAGCCCGGCTGGTGGCAAGCCTGCCAGGCGCGTGCCGCGCGTGGCCGGATCGACGATTTTTTCCCTTACGATACCGACAGGCGTCTGCGGTCCATCGCGGCGCACGCCGCCTGATCCGCGTCATCTGTCCACGTTTTCATGGAGCACGTCATGTCCGATCCCATTGTCATTGTTTCCGTTGCCCGTACCCCGATGGGCGGCATGCTGGGCAGCCTGTCCGGCCTGGCCGCGCACGAACTCGGCGCCATCGCCATCAAGGCCGCCGTCGAGCGTGCCGGCATCAAGCCCGAGCAGGTCGATGAAGTCATCATGGGCAACGTCCTGCAGGCCGGCCAGGGCCAGGCGCCGGCCCGCCAGGCCGCGCTCGGCGCGGGCCTGCCGCGCGGCGTGGCGTGCACCACGATCCACAAGGTATGCGGTTCGGGCCTGAAGGCCGCCATGTTCGGCGCCGATCTGCTGACCGCCGGCTCGGTTGATATCGTGGTGGCCGGTGGCCAGGAAAGCATGAGCAATGCCCCCTATCTGCTGCTCAAGGGCCGCCAGGGCTATCGCTACGGCCACAACACCGTGTATGACCACATGGCCCTCGACGGCCTCGAAGACGCCTACGACCGTGGCAAGGCCATGGGCGTGTTCGCCGAAGACTGCGCCGGCAAGTACAGCTTCACCCGCGAGCAGCAGGACGCCTTCTCGCTCGAGTCGCTGCGCCGTGCCCGCGCCGCCACCGAAGACGGCAGCTTCAAGTGGGAAATCGCCCCCGTCACCGTGGCCGGCCGCAAGGGCGACACCGTGATCGACACCGACGAGGCCCCGCAAAAGGCCATGCCGGAAAAGATCCCCACGCTCAAGCCCGCCTTCAAGAAAGACGGCACCGTCACCGCCGCCAACTCCTCGTCCATCTCCGACGGCGCCGCCGCGATGGTGCTGATGCGCGCGTCCACCGCCGAAAAGCTCGGCGTGAAACCGCTGGCGCGCATCGTCGCCAAGACGCAGTTCTCGCATGACCCGCAGTGGTTCACCACCGCCCCGGTCGGCGCGCTCAAGAAGCTGTTCGAGCAAACCGGCTGGTCGGCGTCGGACGTGGATCTGTACGAGATCAACGAAGCCTTCGCGGTGGTCACCATGGCCGCCATGAAGGAATTCGATCTGCCGGCCGAGAAGGTCAACGTGCACGGTGGTGCCACCGCATTGGGCCACCCGATCGGGGCGTCGGGCGCCCGCCTGGTCGCCACGCTGGTCGGCGCGCTGCGCCAGAAGCAGGCCAAGCGCGGCGTGGCAACGCTGTGCATCGGCGGCGGCGAAGCCGTCGCGATGGCCATCGAGATGGTGTAAGCCGGGTCAGGCGCGGGCATCCGCCCGCGCCGCCGGTGTTCGAAGAATCCGCGCGGCGGCATGCCCGCCAGCGCGGCCACGAGACAAGCCCCGCGGGCGATCAGCGCCGGCGCGGCACCGCAGTTCCACATCGCAGAAACGGCAGGTTCCATGCCCATCATCGAATCCCGCATCGACCCGAAATCGGCCGATTACGCCGACAACGCGCGCGCCATGCAGAGCGCGCTCGACGACCTCGATCGCCAGCTCGCGCAGACCGCGCAGGGCGGCAGCGAAGCCGCGCGCGCCAAACACGTGGCTCGCGGCAAGCTGCTGCCGCGCGATCGCGTCGAGCAGCTGATCGATCCCGGCAGCCCGTTTCTCGAGCTTTCGCCGCTTGCCGCGCACGGCATGTACGACGGCGAGGCGCCGGGCGCCGGCATCATCACCGGCATCGGCCGCGTGTCGGGCACCGAATGCGTGATCGTCTGCAACGATGCGACGGTCAAGGGCGGAACCTACTACCCCGTCACGGTGAAGAAGCATTTGCGTGCGCAAGAGATCGCGGCGCAGAACAACCTGCCTTGCGTCTATCTCGTCGATTCGGGCGGGGCCAACCTGCCGCGCCAGGACGAGGTGTTTCCCGATCGCGATCACTTTGGCCGGATCTTCTACAACCAGGCGGTGATGTCTTCGCGCGGCATCGCCCAGATCGCCGTGGTGATGGGCTCGTGCACGGCAGGTGGCGCCTACGTGCCCGCCATGAGCGACGAGTCCATCATTGTCAAAGACCAGGGCACCATCTTCCTGGGCGGGCCGCCGCTCGTGAAGGCGGCCACCGGCGAAGAAGTGAGCGCCGAAGACCTGGGCGGTGGCGATGTGCACACGCGCCTATCTGGCGTGGCCGACCATCTGGCAGCAAACGATCTGCACGCGCTGCAGCTCGCGCGCAATGCGGTCGCCCGGCTCAATCGCGTCAAGCCCGCGCAGCTCGCGCTGGCACCGGTGCGAGAGCCGCGCTACGACCCCGCCGAGCTCAACGGCGTGATCCCGGCCGACACGCGCAAGCCCTACGACGTGCGCGAGGTCATCGCGCGCATTGTCGACGGCTCCGAGTTCGACGAATTCAAGGCCCGCTACGGCACGACGCTGGTCACGGGTTTCGCCCATATCCACGGCATGCCGGTCGGCATCGTCGCCAATAATGGCATCCTGTTTTCCGAATCGGCCCAGAAGGGCGCGCACTTCATCGAGCTCTGCGCGCAACGCAAGATTCCGCTGGTGTTCCTGCAGAACATCACCGGCTTCATGGTGGGCCGCAAGTACGAGAACGAAGGGATCGCGCGCCACGGCGCCAAGATGGTGACCGCCGTAGCAACCGCCAACGTGCCGAAGTTCACCGTGCTGATCGGCGGCTCGTTCGGCGCCGGCAACTACGGTATGTGTGGCCGCGCCTATTCGCCGCGTCTGCTCTTCATGTGGCCCAACGCGCGCATTTCGGTGATGGGCGGTGAGCAAGCCGCCAGCGTGCTGGCGACCGTTCGCCGCGATGGTATCGAGGCACGCGGCGGCCAGTGGAGCAGCGACGACGAAGACGCCTTCAAGGCGCCGATCCGCGAGCAGTACGAGCGAGAAGGGCACCCGTACTACGCGACGGCCAAGCTGTGGGACGACGGCATCATCGCGCCCGCGCAGACTCGCCGCGTGCTGGCCCTGGCGCTGTCGGCCGCGCTCAACGCGCCCATCGAGGACACGCGATTCGGCGTGTTCCGCATGTAATCCGCATCCCGTATCCCGCCCCCGAGCTTGCCGCGCGCGGCGCCCGAAGCGCCGCGCAGAAGGAGTCAATGTGTTCTCCACCCTGCTGATTGCCAATCGCGGCGAGATCGCCTGCCGCGTCGCCGCCACCGCCCACCGCCTGGGTCTGCGTACCGTGGCGGTATATTCCGACGCGGATGCACGCGCCCGCCACGTGAGCGCCTGCGATACCGCCGTGCACATCGGTGGCCCCGAGCCGCGCGCCAGCTATCTGCGCGCCGACGTGATCCTCGCCGCGGCACGCGCCACGGGCGCGCAGGCGATCCACCCAGGCTACGGATTTTTGTCCGAGAACGAGGCGTTCGCGCGCGCTGCCGCGGAAGCCGGCATCGTGTTCGTTGGCCCGCCGGCCAGCGCCATTGCCGCCATGGGCAGCAAATCCGCGGCCAAGGCCCTGATGGAAACCGCCGGCGTGCCGCTGGTGCCGGGCTATCACGGCGACAACCAGGATCCGGCCTTCCTCAAGGACCAGGCCGACGCCATCGGCTATCCCGTGCTGATCAAGGCCAGCGCGGGCGGCGGCGGCAAAGGCATGCGCGTGGTCGAGTCGGGCGCGGCATTCCTGGATGCGCTCACCTCCTGCCAGCGCGAGGCGGCCGCGAGCTTCGGCGATGACCGTGTGCTCATCGAGCGCTATCTGCAGAAACCGCGTCACATCGAGATCCAGGTGTTCGCCGACACGCACGGCAACTGCGTGTACCTGTTCGAGCGCGACTGCTCGGTACAACGCCGCCATCAGAAGGTCATCGAAGAAGCGCCCGCGCCGGGCATGACCGAGGAGCGGCGGCGCGCGATGGGCGAGGCCGCCTGCGCCGCGGCACGCGCGGTCGGCTACGTGGGCGCGGGCACGGTGGAGTTCATCGCCGAACCCGATGGCCGCTTCTACTTCATGGAAATGAACACCCGGCTGCAGGTCGAGCATCCGGTGACCGAAATGATCACCGGCCACGACCTCGTCGAATGGCAACTGCGGGTGGCGGCGGGCGAGCCCCTGCCAGCGCGCCAGGAAGACCTGCGTATCCAGGGCCATGCGATCGAGGCGCGCATCTACGCCGAGAATCCCGAGAAGGGCTTTTTGCCTTCGATCGGCACGCTGAGCTATCTGGGCCTGCCGCCGCACACGGCGTTCGCGCCGGGCGATATCCGCGTCGACGGCGGCGTGCGCATGGGCGACACCATCACGCCTTATTACGATCCCATGATCGCCAAGCTCATCGTGCACGGCGCGGATCGCGATCAGGCGCGTGCCCGCATGATTCAGGCGCTGGCCCAGACGCAGGCAGTGGGCGTGCAGACCAACGTGGCCTTTCTCACGCGCCTCATGCGCGACGAAGCCTTCGCCGCGGCCGATCTCGACACCGGCCTGATCGAACGCCGCCGCGCCACGCTGCTGCCCGAGCCGCAGCCCGTGGATGACGCCACGCTCGCCCTCGCGAGCGCCGCCGCGCTGGTGCGCCAGGGCCTGGCCGAACCCGGCGACCGCGCGCCGCGCGACCAGGCCGCCGAACCGTGGGGCGCCCGCGATGGCTGGCGGCTGGGCGATCAATATCGTCAGACGCTGCGCTGGATCGATCAGGGCGAAGCCCGCGACGTGGTGCTGACGCGCCGCGGCGCCGCCTGGACGCTGTCGGTCGGCGAGCGCAGCCACACCTTGCGCTGGCAGGCGCCGCGCGGCGCTCATCCCGAGCTATGCCACGGGCTGCGTGTGTCGCTCGATGATCGAGAGATCACGGGCGACGTGGTGATGCATGCGGATCGCGTGCATGTCTTTCGCGATGGCGCCACGTATGTCCTCGAGCGCTACGATGCGCTCGCCCATGCCGACGACGCTGCCGACGGGCACGCGGGCGGCCTGACGGCGCCGATGCCAGGCAAGATCATCGCGGTGTCGGTCGCGGTGGGCGACACGGTCGAGAAGGGCCAGGCGCTGCTCGTGATGGAAGCCATGAAGATGGAGCACACGATCACCGCGCCCGCCGCGGGCCGCGTCGAAACCGTGCATTACGCCGTGGGCGATCAGGTGGCCGAAGGCGCCGCGCTCATCGCGGTGAGCGCACTCGAAAACTAGAGGCCCCCACGCTGCACGCGCTTCGCGCGTTTGCTGCCCCCCAAGGGGGCGCTTTTTCCTTGGGGCGGCCCGGCGGAAAAAGGGCCCCCACGCTGCACGCGCTTCGCGCGTTTGCTGCCCCCCAAGGGGGCGCTTTTTCCTTGGGGCGGCCCGGCGGAAAAAGATGCTCCCACGCTGCGCCGGACCGACGCGCTGAACAGCCTCAGTGCGCCGGATCCAGCTGCAGGTCGGCGAACAGGTCGGCCAGTGTCGGTACCGAGCGAGCCGGCCAGATTGCGCTGAGATCGAACGAGGGCAGGGCGGCGCCATCGCTCACTTCGCAGAAGCGCACGCCGCGAAAATCCAGCGCGCGAATCCAGCTCGGCAACAACGCCACGCCACAGCCGCCCGCCACGCACGACAGCACGGTCAGCGTGCGATTGGCTTCCTGCGCCACTACTGGCTCCAGGCCCGCCTTGCGCATCGTGTCGAGAATGCCGGCATTGAGCACCGGCAGCTGCACCTGGGGAAACAGCACCAGACCCGCACGCGCGATCTGCGCCAGCGTGACGCTACCGTCCGACGCCACCGCGAAATCATCGGGTACCGCCGCCACGAGGTAGTCGCGCTGCAGCTGGCGCTCGCGCATGCGGCCGCCCATCGCGACCGGTGTATGCATCAGGGCCAGATCGATCGACCCACTGACCAGCGCCTCGGCGAGCTCTTCATTGCTCATCTCGCGCAACACGACACGCACGCCGGGCGCCTCGCGGCGCAGGGCCCGCAACGCGCGCGGCAGGATATCGAAGAGGGCCGAGGACACCAGGCCGATGGTGAGCTGGCCGGCGCTGCCTCGCGCGATCTCCTGCGCGCGCCGGGCCGCCGCATCGATTCGCGTCACGCTCACCCGGACGTCCTCGAGAATCGCCAGCGCCGCGGTCGTGGCTTCCGCGCCACGCCGGCTGCGGTCGAACAGCTTCACGCCGAGTTCGCGCTCCATGCGCGCCAGCGACTGCGACAAGGCCGGCTGGGCGATGCCCAGGGCATCGGCCGCGGCGCTGATGCTGCCATGGTCGATCACGGCCAGGAAATGGCGCAAATGACGGGTTTGCATATCAAGACGATATATAAAAATCGTTTTATCTGGATAGATCAATATACATGGTCTGCCTAGAATCCGGCCCATCAGAAGAACCCTCGCCGCCGCGCGACGCCCCTGGAGGCGGCCCGGCAGGCATCGCCGGAGACATCGGTTTGGCACAGCCCCGCCCGCAGACCCTCGCCATCGACACGCACGCGCATATCTTCGTCCGCGGGCTGCCGCTGGCCGGCGTGCGCCGCTACACGCCTGATTACGACGCGACACTGGCGGATTATCTGGCGCTGCTCGATGCCCATGGTTTGAGCCACGGCGTCCTGGTGCAGACGAGTTTCCTGGGTACCGACAACAGTTTCATGCTGGCCGCGCTTGCGCAGGCCCGCGGCCGGCTGCGCGGCGTGGCCGTGATCGACACGGACATCACCCTCACCGAACTCGCGGACATGAATCTGGCCGGCGTGCGTGGCATCCGCCTGAATCTCATGGGCCGGGAGACGCCGCCGCTCGAGAGCGCGCCCTGGAGAACGCTGCTGGAGGCGATCAACGCGCTGGGCTGGCACGTGGAGGTGTACATGCCCGCCACGCGCCTGCCCGAAGCCATGAAGCCGCTTCTGGCCGCGGGCTGCCGCGTGGTGGTGGATCACTTCGGCCGGCCCGATCCGGCCCTGGGCATCGCCGACCCGGGCTTCGCTTACCTGCTGGACCAGGCCGACACGCAGCGCGTGTGGGTCAAACTGTCCGCGCCGTACCGCATCTGGCAGCCGGCCGACTGCGCCCCCCTGGGCCGCCAGGCTGCGCATAAACTGCTGACCGCATTTCCCGCCGAGCGCCTCCTCTGGGGCAGCGATTGGCCACATACCGAGAACCGAGACCGCGCCGACTACCGTCTGGCGTGCGACTGGCTGCGCGCCTGGATCGATGACGATGCCACGCGCGACACCATATTGGCCGACACACCGTCGGCACTATTTGGCATTACAGGAGACCACCCATGACCATTCTGAACGCGTTCGCGCGTCGTGCCGCCATTGCCGTCGGCGCGACCCTGCTCGCTTCGGCCAGCGCGATGGCCGCCTACCCTGACCGCCCGGTGACGCTCGTCGTCACCTATCCCCCCGGCGGCACTGTCGACGTCGTGGCCCGCCTGATCGGTCCCAAGCTCGCGGAAAAGCTGGGCAAGCCCGTCGTGATCGAGAACCGCGGTGGCGCGGGTGGCATGATCGGCGGCGCAGCCGTCTCCAAGGCCAAGCCGGACGGCTATACCTTGATGCTGGATGCCTCGAACCACGCCCAGAACCCCGCGATCCACAGCAAGATGCAGTTCGACACGCTGGCGGACTTCGCCCCGGTGTCGCTGCTGCTGCGCGTGCCCAACGTGCTGGTGGTCACGCCCAACGCCCCCATCAACAGCGTGGCCGACCTGATCAAGGCCGGCCAGGACAAGGACAAGCCGATGTACTTCGCCTCGGCCGGCCCCGGTTCGGCGCAGCATCTCGGCGGTGAATTGTTCAATCTGCTGGCCAAGACCCACCTCGAACACGTGGCCTACAAGGGCGGCGGCCCGGCCATGATCGACGTGATGGCCGGTCAGGTGCCGGTGATGTTCGCCAGCATGGGCTCGGCCTGGCAGCACGTGAAGAACGGCAAGCTGCGCGCCGTGGCTGTCGGCGGCAGCCAGCGCTCGGCCACCGCGCCCGAACTGCCCACGCTCGCCGAAGCCGGCGTGCCGGGCTACGAATCGTATGAATGGAATGCGGTCTTCGCCCCGGCCGGCACGCCGCCCGAGATCATCGACCAGGTGTCCAAGGCCCTGGCCGAGGTGCTCAAGGACCCGGCCGTCGCCACCACGCTCGCCGGCATCGGCGCCGAGACCATCGGCTCGACCCCGGCCGAACTCGACACCTTCCGCCGCGCCGAAATCGACAAGTGGAAGAAGGTCGTGACCGAAGCCAATCTCAAGCTCGACTGATTTAGTGCCGCCTCACCTGCATCACACGCCCGGTTCGCCGGGCGTTTTTTTTTCGTAGAGGCAGCAAGCCGAAGCCTTGCAGCGCTGCCGCGGCGGCTCACGCGGGGCTCTGCGGGCCCACGTAGGCAAAGCGCGGCACGATGCCCGCTTCAGTCTCGACCGTCTCGTTCCAGATGCGCAGCAGGCGCGTGTTCATGGGCATGCCGTCGCGCGGATACAGCCGCACGTAGACCACCACGGTTTCGTCGGTCTCGTCGGCACGGGCCAGGCCCAGCGCCAGATACTGTTGACCCTTGTAGTAGCGATAGACGCCAGGGCGGAAGGTGTCGAGGGAATCGTTCATTCTTTGAATCCGTAAAAGGTTGCGCGCACAACCGCGACGCGCAGGAAGGGCAAAACCGCAAAGACGAAAACGACAACGGCCGCTCGCGCGGCCGTTGTCTCGTGCGATGCGGGCTTACTTGCGCACGGCCACGATCAGCGCGTCGAGCTGCTCGAGCATGCTGCCGATCTCGGCTTCAGTGACATTGAGCGCCGGCATGAAGCGCAGCAGATTGCCGCGCGGCGCGTTGAGCAGCAGGCCTTGCGGCGATTGCTTGCGGGCCGCCTCGACGATGGCCGGGCCATCGTCACGATCCAGCACCAGGGCGCGCAACAGGCCCAGGCCGCGCTCGCCGCCCATGCCATGCTTGGCCGACAGGGCCAGCAGGCCTTCGGAGAGCTGGCGGCCGCGCGCCTGCACCGATTCCATGAAGCCCGGCGCGGCCAGCGCGTCGAACACCGCCACGCCGACGGCCGTGCACAGCGGGTTGCCGTTGTACGTGCCGCCTTGCTCGCCATGCGAGAAGACGCTGACCGATTCGCGTGCCAGCAGGGCAGCCAGCGGCACGCCGCCGCCAATACCCTTGCCCAGCGTCATGATGTCGGGCGTCACGTCGAATTGCTGATAGGCGAACATCGTGCCGGTGCGGCCCATGCCGGTCTGCACTTCGTCCACGATGAACAGAATGCCGTGCTCGTCGGCCAGCTTGCGCAGGCCCTGCATGAATTCACGCGTGGCCGGGATCACGCCGGCCTCGCCCTGCACCGGCTCGAGCATGATGGCGACGGTCTGCGCATCGATCAGGGCACGCACCGAATCCAGGTCGTTGATTTCAGCCTTGGGGAACCCCTCGACCTGCGGCGCGAACATCGTGTCCCAGCCCGGCTTGCCCGAGGCCGACATCGTGGCCAGGGTGCGGCCATGGAAGCCGTGGTTCATCGTGATGATCTTGTAGGCGCCGTTGCGGTTCACGCGGCCCCACTTGCGCGCCAGCTTGATCGCGCCTTCGTTGGCTTCGGCGCCGCTGTTGGCGAAGAACACACGGTCGAACACCGAGGCGCCGGTCAGGCGCTGCGCGAGCTCGAGCGAGGGCACGTTGTAGAACGCGGGCGACGGGTTCATCAGCTTGCCGGCCTGTTCCTGGAGCGCGCGCACCATCTCGGGCGCGCTGTGGCCCAGCGAATTGACCGCCCAGCCCTGCACGAAGTCGAGATATCGCTTACCCGACTGATCCTCCAGCCAGGATCCCTCGCCGCGCACGAACACGAGGTCCGGACGGGAGGTGATCTCCATGAGGGTGTTGACGTTGAACTGGCTGAATTCCATGGCGGTTCCTGCGAGGGAAAGAAACAGGGGAGGGGAAACCTGAAATTTAGCACCCTCGGGGCAATGCTATCGTGACGGCATCCCTCTCGTGCATTCCCGCAAGCGGCCCACAAGGCGCGTCACGGATCGCAAAGGCGGCCTCCTATCCTGGTGTGGCCGCGCTTTTTTCCTTGCCATCACTTCATCCTGCGCACCATGAACCGTCTTCTTCCCGGCCTGCTGGCCGGCTTCGCCCTGACCCTGGCCGCCACCGCCCACGCCGATTTTCCGGAGCGCCCGCTGCGCCTGATCGTGCCTTTCCCGCCGGGCCAGGCCACTGACATCTTCGCCCGCGCCCTGGCGGAAAAGCTCGGCGCCGACACCGGCCAGCCGGTGATCGTCGAGAACCGTGCCGGCGCCGGCAGCAACATCGGCATGGAGCAGGCCGCGCGCGCCACGCCCGACGGCTACACTCTGGTGGTGGCCGGCAGCGCCGCCGCCGTCAACCAGACGCTCTATAAAAACATCAACTACAGCCTGACCAAGGACTTCGCGCCGGTGTCGGGCGTGTTCTCCGTCCCGCTGGTGTTCCTCGCCACGCCCACCTCCGGCATCGACAGCCTCGACAAGCTGGTCAAACAGGCTCGTGCCAACCCCGGTGACCTGGCCTACGCCAGCGCCGGCATCGGCGGCACCCAGCACCTCTCGGCGGAGATGTTCCGCGCCGCCGCCAATATCGACATCCGCCACATCCCCTACAAGGGCAGCGGCCCGGCCCAGGCCGATTTCCTGGGCCATCAGGTGCCGCTGATGGTCGACTCGGTGACCGCCGCGCTGCCGCATATCCAGACGGGCAAGGCCGTGCCGCTGGCGGTCACGACCGCGCAGCGCCTGACGCAGTTGCCCAAGGTGCCGACCGTGGCCGAGTCCGGTTACCCCGGCTTCGAGGCCATCGGCTGGGCCGCGGTGATGGCGCCGCGCGACACGCCAGCGGATCGCGTCACCTTCTGGAGCGAACACATCGGCCGCGTGCTGCGCAACCCCGATATGGCGCGCTTCCTGCGTGACCGCGGTGCGGAGCCGATGCCCACCACGCCCGAGGCTACCGCCACGTTCGTGGCGGCCGAAGTCACCAAATGGGGCGACACCGTGCGCCGCTCGGGCGCCCAGGTCGACTGATACCGGACCTGGCCCAGGATGGTGCGGCGCGCCTTGTGTTGGGGCGCGTCGCACCGCCACGGCGCACGAAAAAGACCGCCGGCGCGCCGATGCCGGGGCGTCGCGATTGGCATGGATGTTGCTTTGCTCTGTTTTGTATACCGATCTGGTGTGCAACATCGCGCCGTGGCGCCGGAGACCTTCCATGAATCGCAGACACCTGTTGTTGACCCTGATCGCCGGCGCGTTGACGCTCTCGGCCGGAGCGAGCCACGCCGACGCGCTGGCCGACATCCAGAAGCGCGGCGTCCTCAAAGTGGCCGTGCCGCAGGACTTCCCGCCCTTCGGCTCGGTCGGCGCCGATATGAAGCCGCTGGGCTATGACGTCGATACGGCCGCGCTGATCGCCAAGAAGATGGGCGTGAAACTCGAACTGGTGCCGGTCACCAGCGCCAATCGGGTGCCGTATCTGCAGACGGGCAAGGTGGATCTGGTGATCTCCAGCCTGGGCAAGAATCCCGAGCGCGAAAAGGCGATCGATTTTTCGGTGGCGTATGCGCCGTTCTTCAATGGCGTGTTCGGCCCGGCCGACCAGGCGGTGAAGGCGGCCGCGGACCTGTCCGGCAAGACCGTGGGAGTGACGCGCGGCGCCGTCGAAGACATCGAGCTCTCGAAGATCGCTCCGGCCGACGCCACCATCAAACGCTACGAAGACAACAACGGCACCATCACCGCCTTCCTGTCGGGACAGGTGCAGCTGGTCGCCACGGGCAACGTGGTGGCCGCGGCCATCCTGGCCAAGAATCCCCCCAAGAAGCCCGAGACCAAGTTCCTCATCAAGGACTCGCCGTGCTTCGTCGGGTTGGCCAAGAATGAACCCGCGCTGCTGGCGAAGGTGAACGAGATCATCACGCAGTCCAAGCAGGACGGCTCGCTGGGCGCCATCGCACAGCGCTGGCTGGGCGCGCCGCTGCCCGCCAGCCTCTGAGCCACGCGCACGTCATGGGCTACGCGTTCGACTTCGGCGCGCTCGCCGGCTACACCCCCGTGCTCGTCAAGGGCGTGGGGGTGACCTGCACGCTGATCGCCGTGGGCGGTGTGGCGGGCGTGGCGCTCGGCATCTTATGCGCCTGGATCCGCACGCAGGGGCCGCGCTGGGCCCGCCTGCCCGTGGTGGCGTACATCGAGACGATGCGCAACACACCCTTCCTGATCCAGCTGTTCTTCATTTTCTTCGGCATGCCCTCGCTGGGCGTGCAGATGGGCGAAATGACGGCGGCTTGCCTCGCCATGGCGCTCAACCTGGGCGCCTACAGCGCCGAGATCGTGCGCGCCGGCGTGGCCACCACGCCGCGCGGCCAATTCGAAGCCGGCGCCAGCCTCGCGCTCACACGCCTGCAGGTGTTCCGCCATATCGTGCTCGTGCCTGCGCTCAAGCGGGTCTGGCCCGCGTTGTCGTCGCAGATCGTCGTGGTGATGCTGGGATCGGCGGTGTGCTCGCAGATCGCGGTCGAGGACCTCAGCTTCGCGGCCAACTTCATCCAGTCGCGTAACTTCCGCGCCTTCGAGGTGTACTTCGTGATCACGGCGGTCTACCTGGCGCTGGCGATCATGCTGCGCCAGTTGTTGCGCCTGGCCGGCGTATGGCTGTTCCGGAGCCCGGGATCATGATCGAGTTCAGCCTTTGGGACATCGTGCGCAACCTGCTGCTGGCCACGCGCTGGACCGTGGTGATGTCGCTCGCGGCCTTCATCGGCGGCGCGCTACTGGGCCTGGCCCTGCTGTTTGCCCGCACCTCCCGCGCCCCCGTCTTGCGGCGGACGAGCTGGGCCTACATCGAGCTGTTTCAGGGCACGCCGCTCCTGATGCAGCTTTTCCTGGCGTTCTTCGGGCTTTCATTGGTAGGCATCGAGGTGCCCGCGTGGGTGGCCGCGGGAGCCGCCCTCGTACTGTGGTCGGCCGCCTACCTTGCCGAGATCTGGCGCGGCTGCGTGGAGTCGATCACGCGTGGCCAGTGGGAAGCCTCGGCCAGCCTTGCGCTCGACCGCATGCAGCAGATGCGTTACGTGATCCTGCCGCAGGCCGCGCGCGTGGCGGTCGCCCCCACGGTCGGTTTCGCGGTGCAGATCGTCAAGAGCACCGCGCTCACCTCCATCATCGGTTTCACCGAGCTGTCCAAGGCCAGCACGATCATCACCAACGCCACCTTCAGCCCCTTCACCGTCTATGCCTGCACCGCGCTGATCTACTTTGCGCTGTGCTGGCCCCTGTCACGTCTCAGCCTGCGGCTGGAAAGGAAGTTGCATGCCTCTCATCGCTCTTGAAGACGTACGAAAAAGCTACGGCGCCAACACCGTGCTCAAAGGGGTGACCCTGCGGGTCGAGCCTGGCGAGGTGATCGCGATCATCGGCAAGAGCGGCTCCGGCAAGAGCACGCTGCTGCGATGTATCAACGGGCTCGAAGACATCGATAGCGGCGCGGTCATGGTGGCCGACGCCAAGCTCGTGCCCGACGATCTGCACCTGCGCGCGCTGCGGCTGAAGGTGGGCATGGTGTTCCAGCAATTCAATCTCTTTCCTCACCTGAGCGCCGGGCGCAACGTGATGCTTGCGCCCATCGTGGCGCGCAAGATGGCACAGGCCGAGGCCGCTGCGCTCGCACGCGACATGCTCGAGCGCGTGGGACTCGCCCATCGCTTCGACGCCTGGCCCAGCGAGCTCTCGGGCGGCCAGCAGCAGCGCGTGGCGATCGCCCGCGCCCTCGCGATGCAGCCGCTCGCGCTGCTGTGCGACGAAATCACGTCGGCATTGGATCCCGAGCTGGTCAATGAGGTGCTGGGCGTCGTGCGCAAGCTCGCCGCCGATGGCATGACGCTCTTGATGGTCACGCACGAAATGCGGTTTGCGCGCGAAGTGTGCGACCGCGTGGTGTTCATGCATGAAGGCCGCATTCATGAGCAGGGCGCGCCCGAGCAGGTCTTCGGGGCGCCAGCCACGCCCGAACTGCGCCAGTTTCTGGGCATGTCGGGCGCCTGACGCAGGGGCGCCCGAGCGGCGCCCCCGGCATGCCAGCCTTGCGCGCTAGCGGCTCAGCCCCCGCGCGGCCACCGGCCACACAGCCTCGACCACGCCATCGCGCACGGCCACCAGATTGTCGTGCAGGTTGAAGGTGGGGTCGACATGCGAGGCCACCAGCTTGACGACCTCACCCAGCGCCGGCGCCGTCCCGCCGGCTTCCACCTTGACCACGCCGTGCTCGTCGTTGGTGGCAGCGTAGGTCAGGCCGTCGCGTTGCCACAGGCGCGGCGGACCGCATTCGATGGTGGTGGATTTGAGGCCGGCGTCCAGCACCACGCGCTCAGGGGTGGGCGTGCTCATGACGGTGGCAAGCAGAAACAGGCTGTTGTCAAAGCGCAGCGTGTCGGACCATTGGTTGGCGCCGTAGTCGCCATCCATGAAGGCGTACGAGCCCGCCTGCAATTCGGTGTAGACGCCGCTGGCGGCGTCGAACTCCGCGCTGCCGGTACCGGCGCCGGTAATGCGGTCGACGGCGATGCCGTGGCCGCGCAGCAGCTCGGCGTAACCCGCCGCGGTGGCGGCCGCCGACGCGCAGATGCGGGCGCGGGCTTCGCGCGTGCGTTCGTGTTGCACCGAGCCGTGGTAGGCCTGCAGACCGCCGAAACGTAGATGCGGATCGGCCTGCGCGGCACGTGCCAGGGCCAGTACGGTCTCGGCGTCGCTCGCGCCGCAGCGGCCCTGGCCCACGTCCACTTCGACCAGCACCGTGATATGCGCGCCGGCCTCGGCCATGGCGCGCGCGATCGCCGCCAGGTTGTCAGGATGGTCGACACACACGCTCAGCTCGGCGCGCAGCGCCAGCTGCGCCAGCAAGGCAAGCTTGGCGGGGCCCACCACTTCGTTGCTGATGTGGATGTCGCGGATGCCGGCCTGCAGAAAGGGCAGGGCCTCGCTGACTTTCTGGCAGCAAATGCCTCGAGCGCCAAGCGCGATCTGCCGCAGCGCGACCTCGGGGCACTTGTGTGCCTTGGCATGTGGCCGCAACGCCACACCATGCGCATCGGCCCAGCGTTGCATCGCCGCCAGATTGCGTTCGAATGCGGTCAGGTCGAGCATCAGGGATGGCGTATCGATCGCATCCCAGGCATCGCCGGGCCGCGCAGGCGGCGGCAAAGGCAGGTCGTCGACGGGAGAAACGGAGGCGTGCACGGAAAGCTCCTTGAGCGAGAGACGGGCGATGGCCATAACCAGGGCGAGGGCAGCCATAACTTTGCGGGGTGAGGGGCCTCGCGTAAACCATAGCTTCGCACGAGCGGCCATCATGACAAAATTTTGCGCGTTGAAAGGCCTCCTATGGGGAGAGCCTTTGTTCCCCCCTGGAGAAGCCCTCATGCACCTCAAGACCTGGATCAAAAGCCTGACCCTCGCCGTCGCCCTCGCGGGCGCCGCCACCTCCGTGCAGGCCCAACAATTCTTCCGCATCGGTACCGGCGGCACGGCCGGCACCTACTACCCGGTGGGTGGCATGATCGCCAACGCCATATCCCAGCCGGGCAAGCTGATCGCCACCGCCGTCGCCTCGAACGGCTCCGTGGCCAACATCAACGGCATCGTCGGTGGCTCGCTCGAAGCCGGCTTCACGCAATCCGACGTGGCCTACTGGGCCTACACCGGCACCGGCACCTTCGACGGCAAGCCCAAGGCGCAGGACCTGCGCCTGGTGGCCACGCTCTATCCCGAAAGCATCCACCTGGTCACGCGCAAGGGCGCGGGCATCAAGTCGGTGGCCGACCTGAAGGGCAAGCGCGTCTCGATGGACGAGCCCGGCTCGGGCACGCTGGTTGACGTGCGCCTGATTCTCGGCGCCTACGGCATGACCGACAAAGACGTGAAGGCCGAGTACCTCAAGCCCAATCAGGCCGGCGAAAAACTCAAGGACGGCGGCCTGGACGCCTTCTTCTTCGTGGGCGGCGCGCCGGCCGGCGCGATCTCCGAACTCGCCTCCGGTGGCGCGGGTATCGAACTGGTGCCGCTGGTGGGCGCCGAGATCGACGCGCTGCGTGCCAAGCAGGATTTCTTCACGCCCGACACGATCGCCGCCAACACCTACCAGGGTGTGGGCGAGATCAAGACGATCTCGGTGAATGCGCAGATGGTGACCTCGGCCAAGCAGACCGAGCAGACCATCTATGACATCACCAAGGCCCTCTACAGCGATGCCACCCGCAAGACGCTCGACAGCGGCCACGCCAAGGGCAAGCTCATCACCAAAGAAAACGCGGTGAAGGGCGCGGGCATCCCGTTCCATCCGGGCGCCGAGAAGTTCTACAAGGAAATCGGTCTGCTGAAGTAAACCGCGCGGGCGCTCGATCGCCCGGCGGTTGTCGCGCGGCTCGTCCGCGCCCCCGACGTCCGCTGCCCGGCAGCGGACGTCGCATTGCGCGGCCTCGCCGCGCGAACGGTGCAAACCGTTCTCCTGAAGATTCCGCCATGGAAATTGACCACGACAAGACCCAGCGGCTCGCCGAAAAATACGACGCCGAGATCCGCTTTCGCCCGCTGCACAAGACCGCGACCTGGATCGTCTCGATCCTGCTTGTCACGCTGTCGATCTTCCACTACTACACCGCGGGCTTCGGCCTGCTGCGCGAGTCCACCCATCGCGGCGTCCACCTCGCCTTCGTGCTCTCGCTGATCTTCCTGGTCTTCGGCTTTTCCAAGGCCCATTACCAGCGTGAGCCGCGGTCCACCTGGTATGCGCCGGGCGGCATCCCGCTCTACGACTGGATCATCGCCGTCGCGCTCGCGCTGAGCGTGCTCTACATCCCCTACATCTTCGATGACCTGGCCTTCCGTGTCGGCAACCCGATGCCGATGGACGTGGCCATGGGCACGATCCTGATCGTGGGCCTGCTCGAAGCCACACGCCGCGCCATGGGCTGGCCGCTGCCCATCATCGCGCTCGTATTCGTGGCCTATGCCGCCTTCGGCCCCTGGTTCCCCGGTCTGCTCCAGCATGCGGGCAACAGCTGGCCGCAGATCGTCAACCACATGTATCTCACCAGCCAGGGCATCTACGGCGTGGCGGTGGGGGTGGTGGCCACCTACGTCTTCCACTTCGTGCTGTTCGGCGTGCTCGCCACCCGCATCGGCCTGGGCCAGCTGTTTCTCGACGTGGCCTCGACGGTGGCGGGGCGCTATGCCGGCGGTCCGGCCAAGGTGTCGGTGTTCGGCTCCGCCATGTTCGGCATGCTGTCGGGCTCATCGGTGGCCAACGCCGTGACCGTGGGCTCGCTGACGATTCCCGCGATGATCCGCATCGGCTATCCGCGCCACTTCGCGGCGGGCGTCGAAGCGGCCTCGAGCACGGGCGGCCAGATCACGCCGCCCATCATGGGCGCGGCCGCGTTTCTGATGATCGAGTTCCTGGGCATCCCGTATCAGCAGATCGCGATCGCGGGCATCTTCCCGGCCTTCCTGTACTTTTTCGGCATGTTTGTGCAGGTGCACTTCGAGGCCAAGCGCGAGGGCCTGCGCGGCCTGACCGAAGCCGAGATGCCGCGCTTGAAGGAGTCGTTCAAGAAGCGCTGGCCCACCCTGATTCCGCTCGTGCTGCTGGTCAGCGTGCTGGCCAGTGGCCGTACCCCGTATCTCGCGGCCTTCGCCGGCATCACGGGCTGCATCCTGGTCGGACTGCTCAATCCCTTCCAGCGCCTGAAGTGGCGCGACCTGTACGAAGCCTTCGAAACCGGCGCGAAGTACGCGCTGGCGGTGGGTGCCGCGGCCGGTACCGTGGGCCTGGTCATCGGCGTGGTCACGCTTACCGGCGTGGGTTTCAAGATCTCGTACATCGTGATCAGCGCGGCCCAGGCCATCTCCGGTGGACTCGGCGCGGTCATCCCGGATGTCGTCGCCAACGCGCAGACACTCACGCTCATCGCCGCGCTGGTCATGACCGGCATCGTCTGCGTGCTGATGGGCTGCGGTGTGCCGACGACCGCCAACTACCTGATCATGGTGACCGTGGCCGCACCCATCCTGGTGCAGCTCGGCGTGCAGCCCATCGCGGCGCACTTCTTCGTGTTCTATTTCGGCATCCTGGCCGACATCACGCCGCCCGTGGCACTGGCCGCCTACGCCGCGGCGGGCATGGCGGGGAGTGATCCGTTCAAGACCGGCAATACCGCGTTCAGGCTGGGTATCACCAAGCTGATCGTGCCGTTCGTGTTCGTCTTCTCGCCGTCGCTCCTGATCTCGGTGCAGGGCTTCACGTTGTACGACTTCTTCGTGACGCTGTTGGGCTGCATGGTGGGCCTGGTGCTGCTGTCGGCGGCCTTTTCGCGCTACTTCCTGGTGCTGATGAAGTCGTGGGAACGCTGGGTGTTCACGATAGGCGCATTGCTCACCATCCTGCCGGGGCTGACCAGCGGCCTGGTGGGCCTGCTCATCAGCACGCCGGTCTTCATCAATCAGTATCGCCAGCTGCGCCTGGCGCGGGTCGCGCCCGCCTAGCGCCGCGCGGCCGGTGCGCCGTTCCGGCCTCGCAGACCCGCGGGTGTGCGAAGCCGCGGACCAGGCCCTCGCGCCCTTGCCTGGCAATCGGGGCCGTAGCTGAAAAGCTGCGGCCCTTTTTGTTGGCGGCGTGCGAACGCATGACGAATCGCACCGTGCCGCGGGCGCAACGTTCGGGGGAAATCCCCTCGGGGGACGCGGTTGCCGCAGTCGGGGTTTCGGCGTACAGTAAAATCACGTTTGCTGGTCTGCCGATATGCGGGCCGACTGTGCAAACAGGCACCCTGAAGCGCCATATGTTCGATATCCTGGTTTATCTGTTCGAGAATTACTACACGCCGCAAGCCTGTCCTGCGGCCGACGTGCTGGCAAAGCGCCTCGCCGCTGCCGGCTTCGAGCACGAAGACATCGACGACGCGCTGGGCTGGCTCTACGGGCTGGCCGAAACCACCGAGCGTTGCGTCGAGCTCGCCCAGGCCCCCGTCACCGGTACCCGCATCTACACCGATGCCGAATACCAGCAGCTCGGGACCGATTCGATCGGCTTCATCACGTTCCTCGAGACCGCCGGCGTGCTGCCCGCACCGCTGCGCGAGATCGTGATCGACCGCGCGCTGGCCTCGCCCGAAGCGCCGGTTTCCCTCTCCAAGATCAAGATCATTGCCCTGATGGTCCTCTGGAGCCAGGAAGCCGAGATCGATAACCTGGTGCTCGAAGAGCTGCTCGACGACGAAGCCGGCCGCCGTCTGCATTGAGCAGGGCTCGCACGACCCGTCTCCGCCGTCCGTGACCGTCACGCCGTCTTTCGCCATGCCCGGCGGTTCAGCCACTCCCTACGTCGGGCGCTTTGCGCCCAGCCCGAGCGGCCCCTTGCACGAGGGCTCGCTTGTCGCCGCGCTTGCCAGTTGGCTCGACGCCCGGGCGCATGCAGGCCGCTGGCTGCTGCGTATCGAAGACGTCGACACGCCTCGCACGGTCACGGGCGCCGACCGCCTCATCATGGATCAGCTGCGCACGCTCGGCCTGCACTGGGACGGCGAGGTCTGGTGGCAGTCGCGACGCTTTGCCGCCTATCAAACCGCCTTGGACGCGCTCGCGGAACGCGGATTGATCTACGGTTGCGGCTGCACCCGCCGCGAAATCGCCGACTCGGCGCTGCGCGGCCCCGCCTCGGCAGAGGGCGAGCGCCCCTACGCCGGCACCTGCCGCCATGGGCTGGCGCCCGGGCGCAGCGCGCGGGCATATCGTGTACGCGTGCCTGAAGGCGTGGAAGCGTTCGACGATCGCTGGCTCGGTCCGCAAACGCAGGATGTGGCGCACGCCGTGGGAGATTTCGTCTTGCGCCGCGCCGACGGCTTGTGGGCGTATCAGCTTGCGGTGGTCGTGGACGACGCCGCGCAGGGCGTGACCGATATCGTGCGCGGCGCCGACCTGCTGTCGTCGACCGCGCGCCAGCGTGTGCTGTGCCGGCTGCTGGGCGTGCCCCTGCCGCGGATGATGCACGTACCGCTCGTCACCGACCCCGCATCCGGCCTCAAGCTCTCGAAACAGAACAACGCCCCCGCACTGGACCTGGCCGATCCGCTCGCCACGCTGCAGCGTGCCTGGCTGCGACTGGGCTTCGAAGCCTTGCCGGCCCTCAGTGCGGCGGACTTTCTCGCGCGCGCCCAGGCTCCCTGGCGCGCGCGCTTTCCGCGCTGATCAGAGCGGTTTCAAGTCCTGGTCGAGCATGCGCACCAGCAATGCGGTGCCACTGCCGTCGTAGCGCACTTCACCGAAACGCGCGGCCTCGTAGCGGCGCGCCTCGCCCTCGGGGAAGAAATACGCATCAGTCACGATGCGCACGCCCATGGGCCGCACGCGATAGCGCAACACGATTTCGTCCTGGGCCGTCGGCGCCTTGCCGTCTTGCACGCGCAACACCTGGGCCACACCGCGATCGTCGGCCTTCAGGACCACGTAGCCGTCGGTACGCAACAGCCCACCCGGCGCCTGCATCTCGGCCGCGGGCAGATCCCCGCGCAGGCGATACACCTCGTCACCAGCGGCGAAGCGCAGCGCCATGTAATCGCCCTGCATGATCGACCGGGGATCCACCGGCGCGAGGGCCAGGATGGCCACCCGGCCCTGGGCCAGCAGCTGTTCCCGTTGCCAGATGCCATAGTTGGTGAGGCCCAATACCAGCACCAGGCCGCCGAGTATCACCGCGCTGCGCCAGCGCAGGCCCGCGGGGATCGGCCCGCGCGGCGCCTGCGGGGCAGGGGCCGTGCGCAGCCAGCGGGGCAACAGCCACACCAGCATGCGCATCACCAGCAGCAGCCCGGCCGCGCCGGCCAGCCAGATTGCCTTGTCCAGCAGTGGAACATCGAGCTGGTAGTAATAGAACATCAGGTAGCTCACCATGGCGAGCACACCGAACACCGTGAGGCGAGGCTTGTTCAGGCCGAAGCCCAGCAGCAGCCAGGTGAGGGCGAAGGCGATGCCCGGGCTCGGCAGCCAGAACAACGCCAACACCAGCAGCCCGAGCGGCACGCCGAACACCAGCGCGCGCGTGAGCACCCGCCGACGTGGCCACAACACCCACAGCGCGGCCACCACGGGCAGCAAGGCGCCCGCGAGACTCAGGATGGCCGTCTGCGGATGCAGACTCCAGAGCGACGGGAACTGCCGCAGCGCGACGCCACCGGCCTGCCACACCACCGCCTGCACGGCGATGACGAGCGCCCAGCCCATGGGGTCGAGGACATGGGCGCGCCGCTTGATGTGGCGGTCGGCGCAGAACGCCACAGCGGCCCACCACGCGCCGATCACCGTGACCGGCAACCAGATGAACGTCGCGCTCAGCATGTCGAATGCGAAGAACAGCTCGATCATTCCGTCGCCCATGACCTTGGGGCGCAAGGCCTGCCACAGCAATCCGGTGCCGCCGAACGCCATGATCCAGGTGCTCAGGAAGCGCAGCAGATGATCGGGCGCGGCCGCGTAGATCACGGCGCCCAGGATCAGCAGGGCCAGGCACGCGCCCGAAAACGAGGTGCTCTCGCTCAGGCCGTACATGATCATGATCTGGCCGGCGAAAGCCGCCGCGATCGCGCACTGGCGCCAGAAGGCGCCGGCATCGGTGCGCAACACGGCCACGCCGCCCGCGCACAGCACCAGGCCCACCACCAGGGCCCCCTCGGCGCTCACCACGATGCCGGACATGGCCAGGAACGCGAGCAGCAGCAGGGTCGAGATCCAGGCCGACAGGCCAAGCAGGCCCTGGATGTACCAGGGCGAGCCGGCGTGGGTGTCGTCGGGGCTATCGGCGAGGGCGATGACCGGTGCTTCGGCGGCGGCGGGTTCGACAGCAAGGCCGGCGGACTCACCGGCAGGCTCCGCATCCGCCGCGGTGGCCGGCGCCGCGTCCGCGGCGAGGGGATCACGCAGCGCGCCGCCGGAAAGCGGCGCTGGCGCACGCTGGGCGAGCCGGCGCAGCCAGCGCGCCGCCCAGACCGCCTCGGCCATGAGCAGGCCCGCCAGCGGCAGCAGCGCCCACACACCGGGCTCGAGCCGCATCAGCCACTCGCCCGCCATGCGCAACGACACGCCGATCACGCCCGCAGCCAGGACGGCCAGGATCACCAGGTCCAGGCGCACCCGCTGATAGTAGTAACCCAGCCCCCCGGTGATGGCGAGCCACGCCAGGAGGATGTACATGGTGTGGCGCGAGCGCAGGCCCAGGAACAGATCGCCCAGGATCAGGCCCGACACCAACACGCCCACGGCCAGCAGGACCAGCACACGTGGCCCTACCTTGGTGCTGAGATGATGGCGGCGCGCGGCGAGCTCCCAGCCGGCCAGCAGCACCAGATTGAGCAAGGCCATGACCAGGCTGGGGAACCCGGCGCCATCGAACGTGGTCCACCAGGAGAACACCTGCTCGCCCAGCCAGAGGGCGACCGCCAGATTGAGCACCAGTACCCAGAGCAGCCACAGCACCTGGCTGGCGGCGGCGAGGCACCACGGAACGAGCAATGCCGCCCACAGGGCGAAAAGCTCCCAGGTATCGGCCCCGGTCTGGTACGTTTGGCCGACGAGGGCGAGCAAGGCGCCCAGGAACAGCCCCGAGAGGGTCAGAACGGCGCCGGCGACGCGGCGACGCGTATCAGGGACAGCTCGAAGCCGTAGCCGCAGCCAGAGGGCTGCCAGCACCGAGACGATGAGCAGGCCCTGCGCCAGCACGAAGCGCTGGGTGGTCGAGAGGCCTTGCCAGTTTGCTGCAACGCCGCAAACCACGGCGCTGCCCAGGAGCAAAACGCCCAGCCAGAGGGTGGTTCGCGCGAGAAATCCGCGCCAGGCATGCAACTCCGATCCCGCGTGTCCATTGGTGCCGACTTGCATCTCGCGAATCTCCCCTCTTATCATCCGCGCTACTACGGCGGGACTGCCGCCACTGGAAACACATGAACAAAACGCTGATTATTGCCGAGAAGCCCTCGGTAGCCCTCGATATATCACGCGCCCTGGGAGGCTTTGCGCGCGAGGGCGACTATTTTGAAAGCGAACGTTACGTGCTGGCCTCGAGCATCGGGCATTTGCTCGGCCTGGTCGCGCCCAACGATCCGGTCAAAGGGAAGTGGAGCTTTACGCACCTGCCCGTGATTCCGCCCGCTTTCGAACTGGGACCGACCGACAAGCGATCGGCGGAGCGGCTCAAGCTCCTGGTCAAGCTGGTCAAGCGCAAGGACGTCGACGCGATCATCAACGCCTGTGACGCGGGACGCGAGGGCGAACTGATCTTCCGCTACATCATCCAGTACGCGGGCGTGAACAAGCCGATCCAGCGCCTTTGGCTGCAATCCATGACCCAGGCGGCCATTCGCGAGGCCTTCGCCAATCTGCGCGACGACAGCCAGCTCAAGCCGCTGGAGGCCGCCGCACGCTCGCGCGCCGAGGCCGATTGGCTGGTGGGCATCAACGGCACGCGCGCCATGACGGCGTTCAACAGCAAGGACGGCGGCTTCTTCAAGACGCCGGTGGGCCGTGTGCAGACCCCCACGCTGGCGATCGTGGCCGAACGCGAGAACCGCATCCGCGCCTTCGTGCCGCGCGACTACTGGGAGGTGCATGGCACCTTCGTCGCCGCGGCAGGCCTGTACCAGGGCCGCTGGATCGACCCCGATTTCAAGAAAGACGAACGCGACCCCGAAAAGCGCGAATCGCGTCTGTGGTCGCTCGCGGCCGCCCAGAGCGTGGTCGCGGCCTGCCGCGATCAGCCGGGCGCCGTCTCCGAGGAATCCAAGCCCTCCACGCAGATGTCGCCGGCGCTGTACGACCTGACCTCGCTGCAGCGCGAGGCCAACGGCCGCTTCGGCTTCTCCGCCAAGACCACGCTGGCCCTGGCCCAGACGCTGTACGAGCGTCACAAGGCCCTGACCTACCCGCGTACCGATTCGCGCTACCTGCCCGAGGACTACATCGCCACGGTGCGCGAAACCATGCAGGTGCTCGCCCAGGGCGGCTCCAATGCCGTGGGCGGGCTAGCACGCCACGCGTCCACCGTGGTGGAGCAGCAGTGGATCAAGCCCAACCGCCGCATCTTCGACAACAAGAAGGTGTCGGATCACTATGCCATCATCCCCACGCTGCAGGTGCCGCACGACCTGAGCGAAGCCGAAGGCAAGCTCTACGACCTGGTGCTCAAGCGCTTCCTGGCGGTGTTTTTCCCGCCGGCCGAGTTCCGCGTCACCACCCGCATTACCGAGGTGCAGGGCCATCGCTTCAAAACCGAAGGCAAGGTGCTGGTGTCGCCGGGCTGGCTGTCGGTCTATGGCAAAGAGGCCCAGGGCGAAGACGCCAATCTGGTGCCGGTGGCGCAAGACGAGCGCGTGCGCACCGAAGATGTGGAAGCTGTCGGCCTGAGCACCAAACCGCCTGCCCGCTACAACGAAGCCACGCTGCTGTCCGCCATGGAAGGCGCGGGCAAGCTGGTCGACGACGAAGAGCTGCGCGAGGCGATGTCCGAGCGCGGCCTGGGCACGCCGGCCACGCGCGCGGCCATCATCGAAGGCCTGCTCAACGAAAGCTACCTGCGCCGCGAAGGCCGCGACCTCGTGCCCACCGCCAAGGCGCGCCAGCTCATGACGCTGCTCTCGGGCCTGGACGTCACTGAACTCACCTCGCCCGAACTCACCGGCGAGTGGGAGCACAAGCTCAAGCAGATCGAACAGGGCGCACTGGACCGCGAGGCCTTCATGCGCGAGATCGCGCAGATGACCCAGGTGATCGTGAAGCGCGCGAAGGAGTACGAGCGCGACACGGTGCCCGGCGACTACGCCACCCTCAAGACGCCTTGCCCCAAGTGCGGCAGTGTCGTGAAGGAAAACTATCGCCGCTACGCCTGCACCAACTGCGATTTCTCGATCGGCAAGCATCCGGGTGGCCGCACCTTCGAGATCCCCGAGGTCGAAGAGCTGCTGGCCAAGCGCGAGATCGGTCCGCTGCAAGGCTTCATCAGCAAGATGGGCCGTCCGTTCGCCGCCATTCTGCGCATCAGCGGTGAAGACAAGCTCGAGTTCGACTTCGGCCAGAACGACGAAGAAGACAACGAGCCCGTGGACTTCAGCGGCCACACGGCCGTGGGCCCGTGCCCCAAGTGCCAGTCGCGCGTGTTCGAACACGGCATGAGCTACGTCTGCGAAAAGTCCGTCGGCCCCGAAAAGAGCTGCGATTTCCGCTCGGGCAAGGTGATCCTGCAGCAGGAGATCTCGCGCGAACAGATGGGCAAGCTGCTCGAGGCCGGCCGCACCGACCTGCTCGACGGGTTCGTGTCCAGCCGCACCAATCGCAAGTTCAAGGCGTTCCTGGTGCGCCAGCCCGATGGCAAGGTGGGCTTCGAGTTCGAGCCGCGCGGTGACAAGCCGGCGCGTCCGGGCAAGACGGCCGCCAAGAGCGCCACCAAGACAGCGACGAAAACCGCAAGCAAGACCGCGGCAAAGAAGGCGCCGGCCAAGAAGGCGGCTGCCAAGAAGGCCACCAAGACAGCGGTCAAGAAGGCCGCAACCAAGACTGCGACGAAGACTGCCACCAAGACCGCAACGAAGACCGCGGTCAAAAAGGCGGCGGCCAAGAAAGCCGTCTGATCGCGTTGCGTGCACATCGGCGCGCCAGGCTTCCGGGCCGGGCGCGCCGATTGTTTTTGAACCGCCCGACAACGGTCCGATGCGTCAGCGACGCAAAGGCCCGGCCCGATGATGCGGACGACCCCTCGCCGCCCGAGTTCGCCGCAGGGCGCGGCACGCGCCGGCCACGGCCGCGTGCCGAAGATTTTGGCCCTCGCGCCCGGCCTGCGGTATCGTTGCCCTCAAACGGCTTCTCTACAACGACATTCGTTCGAGGATGACATGACTTTTCGCTTGCCCCCGCATGGCGCCCAGCGGCGCCGCCTGCTGGCCATGGGCGCCGGTGCCGCCGGCCTCATCCTCGCCCCCGCGCTGCGCGCCCAGCCTCGTCTCACGCGCGTGGCCTATGGCCAGGGCAGCATCGACCCGTTCTTCGCGGCCGGCTACGTGGCGCTCAAGAAGGGCTTTTTCGAAGCCGGCGGTCTCGAGGTCGAGTACCTGAACTCGCAAAGCGGCCCGCGCACCAATCAGCTGCTTGCCGCCGGCCAGATCGTGTTCGGCGCCACCGCCGCCACCGCCGCGCCCGCGCTCACGCTGGCGGGCAAGCCCGCCGCACTGGTGTTCGGCTTCGATCGCAAGCTCACGTACGCCAACGTCATCGTGCGCCGCGAAGACTACGACAGCGGCAAAGTGCGCGAGATCAAGGATCTGGCGGGCAAGCGCATGGGCGCGACGCAACCGCAGTCCAGCACCTGGCTGATGGCCAAATACCTCACCGAGAAAGCGGGCGTGGGCGATCGCGTGGACATCCGGCCGCTCGGCGACCTGGCGACCATGCTGGGCGCGCTCAAGACCGGATCGGTGTCCGCCAGCATGGCCACGATGTCCATGATGGAACAGGCCCAGGCCGAAGGCTGGGGCGTGCCGATCTTCGACGCCACCGCCGATGCCACCTGGCAGTCGTTCATGGGTGGCGACGTGCCCGGCATCGCCGCGCTGGCGTTGCGCGACACCATCGAGAAGCGGCCCGAGGTCGTGCAGGGCTTCGTGAGCGGGCTGGTCACGGCACAGGCGTTCATCAATGCCCACAGCGCGGCAGAAGTGACCGAGCTGATCTACGCCGACTACCTCTCGGCCTTCGCGCGCCCCGCCGTCGAGAAGACGATCGGCGTGTATCAGCAGTCGGTGTTCCTCAAGGACAACATCATCACGCCCGAGGCCTACGGCCGCATGATCGGCATCATGGGCGACGGCCGCCAGTTCTCCAATGAAGAACTGAAGAAGGCACCGTACGAGACCTGCGTCGACATGCGCTTCGTGCGCCAGGCCCGTGGCGGCTGACCCGAGGCCCGCCATGATCTCGCTGGAACACGTCGGCAAGGTCTATCACAGCCGGCAGGGCACCACCCACGCGGTGGGCGATGTCAGCCTCGACATTGCCCAGGGCGAGTTCGTGTCCATCGTGGGACCGTCCGGCTGCGGCAAGAGCACGCTGCTCAATATGATCGCGGGCTTCTTCGCGCCCAGCGCGGGCAGCATCCGCGTCGATGGCAAGCCGGTCAGCGGCCAGGTGCCACCCGCGCTCGGGTACATCTTCCAGAAAGACACGCTGCTGCCCTGGTACACCGTGGCGAAGAACGTGGCCCTGGGCCTGCGTTTCCAGGGTGTACCCGAGTCGCGCATCGCCCCACGCGTACGGGAGCTGCTCGAGCTCGGCCACCTGAGCGACTTCGCGCAAGCCTATCCGCACCAGCTCTCGGGCGGCATGCGCCGGCGCGTGGCGCTGCTCATGAGCCTGGCCGTGGAGCCGCGCATTCTGCTGCTCGACGAGCCGTTCGGCGCACTCGACACCCACACCAAGACGCACCTGCATCGCGAGCTCTCGGAGATCTGGCGCAAGCTCGGCCAGACCGTGGTCATGGTGACACATGATCTCGACGAAGCCATCACGCTGTCGGACCGGGTGGTCGTGCTGTCGGGCACCCCCAGCCACGTGCTGCTCGACGAGCGCATCACGATTGCGCATCCGCGCGATGTCTTCACGCTGCGCGAGACGCCGCAGTTCACCGCCCATGTACAAAGCCTGTGGGCCGTGCTGGGCCAGCAATTTCGCGCGGCTGCGTAAATCCCTATGTCCAACGCCGATCTTTCGCACTCCGCCACGGTGTCGTTGCAGGCGCAACTGCGCGCCGACCGCCAGCAGGCCGCCCGCCGCCGCCTGCGCGTGACGTTCTGGCAGCTCGCCATCCTCGCCTGTCTGCTCGGCGCCTGGGAAGGCCTCACGCGCATTCCATGGTTCGTACAGAACACGCTGTTCGATCCCTTCTTCATCAGCCAGCCCTCGCGCGTGGCGGTGCGGCTGTGGCAATGGATCCAGCCCGGGCCGCAATCGGTCTGGCCGCACCTGTGGCTCACCTTGCAGGCCACGATGGTGGGCCTGATCGTGGGCGTGGGCAGCGGCTTCGCGGTGGGCCTCGCTCTCTCGCGCAATCAGTTTCTGGCCGACGTGTTCAATCCCTACATCGTGGCTTTCAATTCGATGCCGCGCATCGCCTTCGTGCCGCTGATCACCATGTTCTTCGGCCTGGGTCTGGCGTCCAAGGTCGTGACCTCGTGGTTCGTCGTGTTCTTCCTGGTTTTCTTCAACACCTACAAGGGCGGGCGCAGCGTGGAACGCGAGCTGGTGGACTTCTGCCGTACGCTCGGCGGCTCGCCGCGCCAGATCTTGTGGCGTGTGCGCATTCCCACCGCGGCGGCCTGGACCTTCGCGGCGCTGCCCAATGCCATCAGCTTCGCGCTCATCGGCGTGGTGCTCGCCGAGTTCGTCGGATCGACCACCGGCATGGGCTACCTGATGATCACGGCGCTGGCCACGCTCAACGCCACCGATATGTTCGCGGCCGTCACGCTGCTGTCCCTCGTGGGGATCGTGCTGGTTTACGGCGTCACCTGGTTAGAGCGTAGACTCTTGCACTGGGCGCCCGAGTTCCGCCAGTAGCCCGTATTCCAAGTCTGCACCTCTCTTACGCCGAGCCCTCGTCATGTCCGCCGCCCCTCACCCGTCCTTCCTGCAACAGTTTTCGCTGGCCGGACGGGTAGCGCTCGTCACGGGATCGGCACGCGGCTTGGGCTGGTGCATCGCGCAGGCGCTGGCCGAAGCCGGCGCGCATGTGCTGATCAACGGCCGCAATGGCGCGGCGGTCGAGGCGGCCGTTGCCGCGTTGCGCGCGCGCGGTCTCGCCGCGGGCGCCGCCGTGTTCGACGTGGCCGATGATCACGCCGTCGACGCCGCCTTCGCTGCGATCGACCGCGACCATGGCCGGCTCGACATCCTCGTCAACAACGTGGGCGCGCGCAACCGCAAAAGTCTGGCCGACGCCAGCCCCGCCGAGGTGCGCGAGCTGATCGAGACCGATCTCGTGGCGGGCATCCTCATCGCACGGCAGGCTGCCGCCCGGATGGTACGCCACGGCTACGGCCGCCTGATCGCGATCACGTCGGTGGTGGGTGAACTCGCCCGCCGCGGCGACGCCATCTACCCCGCGGCCAAACAGGGCCTCACCGGCATCATGCGCGCCCTCGCGCTGGAGCATGGCGCGCAGGGCATCACCAGCAATGCGATCGCCCCCGGCACCTTCGCCACCGAAACCAACGCCGCCATGGTGGCCGATCCGAACATCGGGCCGGTCGTGGCGGCACGCAATCCCACCGGCCGCTGGGGCCGCCCGGAAGAGATCGCCGGCGCGGCGGTTTTCCTGGCCTCGCCCGCGGCCTCGTACGTCAATGGTCACGTGCTCGTCGTCGACGGAGGTCTGTCCGTTCAGTTCTGAGCCCGTACCGCGCCGGCACCGCCGGCATCACGGTCTTCATGCCGGCCCGAGGAGACAAGCCCGCTGCCGCACGAAGACCGGGCCATGTACGCATGGCCGCATTTGTTTCGCTGTCGCTTTGTCCAATTATTCTCACAGAGGTGGTCCAGCATGAAGCAGCACTTTATCGACAACCGGCCGGCGGCCGGATCTTCCGGTGAATCCATCCCGGTGATCGATCCGTCCACCGGCGAAACCTACGATCAGCTGGCGCGCGGCAACGCCGCCGACATCGATCTGGCGGTGCAGGCTGCCCGCCGCGCCTACGACGGCGCCTGGGGCAAGCTGAGCGCGGCCGAGCGCGGCCGCCTGATGCTCAAGCTCTCGCTCAAGATCCTCGACCACCACGACGAGCTCACGCAGATCGAGTCGCGTGATTGCGGCAAGCCGCTCAAGCAGGCCCGTGCCGATGTCACCGCCGTGGCGCGCTACTTCGAGTTCTACGGCGGCGCGGCCGACAAGCTGATGGGCGAGACCATCCCGTATCAAGCCGGCTACACCGTGCTGACGCTGCGCGAACCGCACGGCGTGACCGGCCATATCGTGCCCTGGAATTACCCGCTGCAGATCTTCGGCCGCAGCATCGGCGGCGCGCTGGCCGCCGGCAACGCCTGCGTGGTCAAGCCCGCCGAAGACGCCTGCCTGTCGATCCTGCGCGTGGCCGAGCTGGCCGCCGAGGTCGGTTTTCCGGCCGGCGCACTCAATATCGTGACCGGCTATGGTCACGAAGCGGGCGATGCGCTCACGCGCCACCCGGGCATCGACCACATCTCTTTCACTGGCTCGCCGCGCATCGGCGTGCTGGTCACCCAGACCGCCGCCGAACGCCACGTGCCCGTCACGCTCGAGCTCGGCGGCAAGTCTCCGCAGATCGTCTTCGCCGACGCGGATCTCGACGCGCTGGTGCCGGTGGCGGTCAACGCCATCGTGCAGAACGCCGGCCAGACCTGCTCGGCGGGCAGCCGGCTGCTCATCGAACGCAGCATCTACGACAAGCTGATGGATCGCCTGGCCAATGCGTTCTCCGCCTTGCGTACGGGCGCGGGTTCCGCCGACCTGGATTGCGGTCCGCTGATCCGCCAGACGCAGCTCGAGCGCGTGCAGCGCTTTCTGCGCGATGCCGAAGCAGAGGGCATCGCCAAGGTCGCGCAGGGGCAGGTCGCGGGTGACGCGCCCAAGGGGGGCTTCTACCAGCCGCCCACGCTGCTGGGCAACGTGCCGGTCGATCATCGTCTGGCGCAGGAAGAAATCTTCGGGCCGGTGCTGGTCACGATTCCGTTCGACGACGAGGCCGATGCCGTGCGCATCGCCAATGCCACCGAATACGGCCTTGCCGCCAGCGTCTGGACGCGCGATGGCGCACGCCAGTTGCGCGTGGCGCGCAAGGTGCGCAGCGGCCAGGTGTTCATCAACAACTATGGCGCGGGCGGCGGCGTCGAGCTGCCGTTCGGCGGCGTGAAGGCCAGCGGCCACGGCCGCGAGAAAGGCTTCGAGGCGCTGTACGCGTTCACGGTGCTCAAGACGGTCGCGATCAAACACGACTGACGTCCATGCACGCTACACAGCCCCGCCCGCGCGGGGCTGTTTTCATTCATGCGACCGGGTTCGTGGGCATAATGCGTTCCCATGACCTCGCTCCGTCTTACGTTCGTCCGCGCCCGCCTTGCCGCGATGCGCACCGCCCTGGCCGCCGCACTGCTCACGGCGGGCTTCGCTCTGGATGCGCCGCGCGCGCACGCTGACATCGGCGAAGTGATCAACAGCCTGCGGCTGGCGCCGTATCCGATGCGCGTGCCCGAGACGCTGGCGCGAGGCAACGCGGGCCAGGACGGCGCCGTGCTGGTCACGCGCATGGGCAACCTGCTGTATGTCTACAACTACCGCGGGCCGGGCGCCGGCGCCACGCTGCAGCTACGCTCGCAGGCGCTGGTCATGCCGCCCGAGCAGCTCTACGGGCCCGCGAGCGATGCGCTCGATGTCGGCCTGCTGGGCCCGTTTCCCGACCGCAGCTATTGGATCAGCTACCGGCCCAAAGGGCTGAGCTATGACGTGGAGTATGCGTTCTATGTCGCGCCCGATGGCACGGCGGCGCGCGTCGAACGGCGGCCCGCCGAGATGACGCTTTACGCTCCCGCACAATGGGACGATGCCGCGCGCGCCCAGGCGCTCGCCGCGGCACGCACCCGTTTGCGCGTGGCGGACACCCTCGCGACGCGTGTCGTGCCGGTGCCCGCCGTCGACGCCGAAGCGACCTTCGCGCGCCTGCACGACGCCGTGGCCAAGACCCCGCGGCGCGACCGTGCGAGCTTTGCCCCGCGCCTGGCCGAGCTCTCGGCTTTCGCGGCCACCATCGACCTGCGTGATCTCGATCCGCAACAGCGCGACCCCGCAACACTAACGCGCATCAACGACCTGGGATTCTGGCTTGGCGAAGCGAGCCAGGTGCCGTCGGCGCCCAGCGCGCAGGCGGCGGCCGACGCCGCCGCCGCGGAAGCCGTGCTCGGCGAAGTCCTGCGGCGCGATCCCGCGCGCGAGCCTGCCTATCTGAATCGTGCCGACGCGCGCATGCAGCGTTCACGCGGTGCACGCGACCCGGCGGTGCGCGACTATTACGCGAGCGAGGCGCGCGAAGACTATCGCCGCTATTGCAGCCGCCGCCTGGCCGCAGGCCAGAGCGTGCCGTCGAACATTGCGCAGCGCATCACCAGCGCGCTCGACGTGAAGGCCGTGGACGCGGCGGCATGCCGCCCGCGCCACGAACTGCACGCCGCGATCATCGCGGGCGACCGTGCCGAGGCGCAACGACAGCTAAAGCTGGGCCAGGACCCCGCCGAACCCGACTCCCAAGGCCGGGCGCCGCTGCTGCTGGCCGTGCGCGCGGCAAATCCCGATATCGTGCGCGATCTGCTCGCGGCCGGCGCGCCGCCGGTCTCCCGCAGCGGCACTTCGTTGCTTCCATCCGCGCTGCCGCCCGCCGGCGCCGCCGGGCTTTCCGATGCCCACTACGACATCGCCCGGCAGTTGATCGCCGCCGGAGCCGAAATCGACAGCCGTGACAACGACGGCAACACGCTGCTCATGCAGCGCGTGCGCTACAGCGCACGCGACCAGGGCACGATCAAATTCCTGGTGGAGCAGGGCGCGGATCTGGGCGCACGCAACAAGCGCGGCGAGAGCGCACTGCAAGCCGCGCTGCTGTCAGCCGAAAACCGCTGGCTGGTCGATCTCATGTTCGCGCGCGGCATCAGCCCAGACACGGCCTACATCCAGATGTATTACGGTTCCCGGCCGGTGTGGCTCACACCGCTGCAGGCGCACCTGCGCGAGTATCCCGGCCCGCTCGCGCCCGGCAAGACACCCCGCGTGCCGCCGGTCGTCACGCTGCTGCTCGAGCGCGGCGCGGACGTCTCGCTGGGCGGGCTCGGCGGCGAAGACAAGCAGGTGCCCCGCAACGGCTTGCAGGCCGCGCTCGAATCCGCGGCGATGCATGCCTCGCCCGCGTTGATCGCAGCGTTGCGCGAGCGCGCACGGGAACCCTTTATTGCGCTCGATTCGCAACCGTTGCAACGCGTGCTGCGCAATTGGAGCGAGGCGCGGCGGGAAGCGGCACGTAGCGGCAACGCTCCCGAATGGGATGCGATCCATGTGCAGTGGCGCGCCACGGCGCTGGCGATGCGCGAGGCAGGGGTGCCGCTGCAGGATACGCGCACTTCGGTCGACGCCCAGCGTTATCGCCTGCCGCCCCTGGCCGTGCCGTGGCTGCCCGACGATCTCTACGCGCAGTGGCTGAGCGAAGGCGCGGATCCCACCGAACGCGCGGGATCCGACCTCTCCAACCTGGGCCTTCCCTGGCCGTCGGCGCTACCGCTGATCAACATGATGCAGCTCGGCCAGGACGCCAAAGTGAACCTGCTGCTCGAGCAGACCGCGCGGATGGTGCGGGATCCCGCGCGCTGCGGTGCGGCGGTCGCCGACATGATGGCGTGGCAGGTTGCGCAGGATGGCCCGTTGGGTCCGTCGCAGGCGCGTGCGCAGACCCGTCTGCTGGATGCGGCTCGCGCCGCGCCCTCGTGCGACCTGGAGCAGCGCGCCGCGCTGCGCGGCTACGAAAAGGAAAACGCCCGCACGCTGCTGGCGCGTGCGGGCGTGACATGGTGATGCGTGGGACGAAAAGCGGGACCGGCATCCGCCCGTCCCGCCCGGGCATCATTCGGTGTCGTCTTCGTACCAGTTGTCGGCCGACAGCATCATGCGATGGTGGCCTACGCCCGCCGGCATCATCGGGAAGCAGTTTTCCTGGGCAGTGACGGTCACGTCGAGGAAGTAAGGACCGTCATACGCCAGGCAGGCTTCGAGCGCGGCATCGAGTTCGGCAGGGTCTTCGACACGCGCCGCACCCCAGCCGAAGGCCTTTGCGAGCGCAACGAAATCCGGCAACGAGGCGTTGTAGCTATGACTGTAGCGGCCGCCATGGATGAGTTCCTGCCATTGACGCACCATGCCCATGTAGCCGTTGTTGCACAACACGACCTTGACGGGCACGTCGTGCTGCATGGCCGTGGAGAGCTCCTGGATGTTCATGAGTACCGAGGCATCGCCGCTCACGCACACGACGGTGCGATCGGGATGCGCCACCTGCGCACCGATCGCGGCCGGCACACCATAGCCCATGGTGCCCGCGCCGCCGGACGTCAGCCAACGGCCCGGCGCGTCGAACTGCAGATATTGCGCGGCCCACATCTGATGCTGTCCCACGTCCGTGGAGACGATCGCGTCGCGCTCGGCCAGCGCGGCATTCAGGCGCGTCATGAGATGCTGGGGCAGGATGGCGTCGGCGGCGGGCTCGTAGGCCAGGCAGTCGCGCGCACGCCAGGCCTCGACGCGGCGCCACCAGTCGGCCAGGCGCGCGGCGGGCAGCGGCACGTCGCGCAACTCGTCCTGCAGCGCCTGCACCAGCGTCAGGCAGTCGCCCACCAGCGCGGCGTCCACGCGCACCACCTTGTTGATCGACGCCGGATCGATGTCCAGGTGCACCTTGCGCGCATGCGGACAAAACTCGGCCAGCTTGCCCGTGATGCGATCGTCAAAGCGGGCGCCCACGCACACCACCAGGTCGGCATTGTGCATGGCCATGTTGGCCTCGAGCGTGCCGTGCATGCCCAGCATGCCGACGAACTGCGGGTCGGACGCGGGAAACGCCCCCAGGCCCATCAGCGTGAGGGTGCAGGGCGCCCCCGTGGCGCGCACGAGCTCGGTGAACGCGGCGCATGCCGCCGGGCCGGAGTTGATGAGGCCGCCACCGCCGTAGAACACGGGCCGGCGGGCCTGTGCGATCAGCGCCGCGGCACGCCGCACGGCGCCTGCCGGCACGCGCGTGGCGGCCTTGCCGCTCTGGCGCCTTGCCCGCAGTGCCGCCAACTGTCCGCGGGCGAGCGCACCCGCCTCGTCCTGCGGATCCACGGCGGGCGTGGCGAGCTGCACGTCTTTCGGGAAATCGACCAGCACGGGACCCGGGCGGCCCTGGCGGGTCAGCCCGAAGGCCCGGCCCACCACGGTCGCCACGTCGTCGACGCTGCGGATCTGCGTGTTCCACTTGGTGACCGAGCGCGAGATGCCGATGGCATCACACTCCTGGAACGCGTCGGTGCCGATGGCCGCGGTGGCCACCTGGCCGCTCACGCACAGGACCGGGATCGAATCGCACATGGCGTCGAGCAGGCCCGAGGTGGTGTTGGCCATGCCCGGGCCGGAGGTGACGAACACCACGCCGGGACGGCCGGTGGTACGCGCATAGCCCTCGGCGGCATGCACGGCGGCCTGCTCATGGCGCACTAGCACGTGGCGCAGCCGCGGCTCGGCGTACAGCGCGTCGTAGAGCGGCAGGACCGCGCCGCCGGGATAACCGAACACGGTGTCCACGCCCAGCTCGATCAGGGTGTCGAGCAGAATGCGGGCGCCATTGAGCGGGCGCTCGGCGGCCGTGACGGCGGAGTCGGAGGCCTCGGAAGTGTCGAGGGCGGCTAAGGCGTGGCTGTGCAGACGATCATTCATGTTGAACATCTTAGGGGGATATGGGAAGAATTTTTATCTTCTTTTCCATGAAATCCCCAGATTCGCAGTAAATTGATCTTTTGATTCGCGGATTCAAAGAAAATGCACCTCGACAAGTTCGACCTCGCCATTTTGCGCGCCTTGCAGGACAACGCGCGGGCCAGCCTGAACGAGATCGGCGCGGCCGTCGGCCTGTCGTCCACGCCGTGCTGGAATCGCATCAAACGCATGGAAAGCGCGGGCGTGATCCGGGGCTATACCGTGGACCTCGATCCGGCCAAGCTGGGCTATACGGATACGGTGATCGTGCACGTCACGCTGGAGAGCCACAGCGAAGAAACCCTGTACGAATTCGGCCGCGCGCTGGCCGACATTCCCGAAGTGCTAGAGGCCTTTCTTGTCTCCGGCGACTACGACTACTACATCCGCATCGCGGTGCGCGATACGCGCGACTACGAACGCCTGCTGCGCCAGCGGCTCTATCGCATCCCCGGCATCCGCCACAGCAAATCCTGCTTCGTGTTGCGCAGCCTGAAGGAAACCCGCCTGCCGCTGCTGGAGGCGCCGACCGCGCCCGCGGCGTGACGGCGGCCACTGCAGCGGGTAGCCCTGCGGCAGCGCGCGGGACGCGCAGATCGGTGTCGCCCAGCGTGTCGCGAACGTCGAGTCACGCCGCGCCGATTATGACAACGCGTGGTCGCGCACGCGCCGATATAATGGCGCGCTTGTGCGGTCGCCACGAGCGATCGCGACCCTGCGCCATCCGCGTGCCGCCTGCGCGGCGCGCCCCTCGAGTCCACCGCCCATGACCACCGAGAGCATCAAACCCTGGCACGTCGTGCGCCGCTCGAAACTGCACGGCAACGGCGTGTTCGCCGCGCGCAAGATTCCCGCCGGCACCCGCATCCTCGAGTACGGCGGCAAGCGCATCAGCGCGGCCGAGGCCGACCGGCGCCACCCCACCAATCCCGATGATCCGTTTCACACCTTCTTCTTCGCGCTGAGCTCCGGCAAGGTCATCGATGGTGGTGACGAAGGCAACGACGCCCGCTGGATCAACCACTCCTGCGAGCCCAACTGCGAATCGCAAGAGGGCACCCACGGCAAGCGCGTCTACATCGTGGCGGCGCGTGATATCCCGCGCGGGCAGGAGCTGTTCTACGACTACGGTCTGGTCCTGGACGGCAAGATCACCAAGTCGCTCAAGGAAGGCTACAAGTGCCTGTGCGGCGCGCCTTCGTGCCGCCACACCATGCTGGCCCTGCCCAAGAAAAAGAAGAAAAAGCCGGCTGAATCGGCCGAATAGCTTCGCGGGCGCCCCTCGCGCCGGCGCGGTTATTCCTGTCATCGCGCCGCCCGGGCGTACAATGTTTTGAGCCGCGACACATCGCGGCCATGCAGTACGTCTTCAGGGCGGGGCGAAACTCCCCACCGGCGGTAGGCCGCGCAATGCGGCGAGCCCGCGAGCGCCCGGCACGATTCTCAGGGATCGCGCCGGGGTCAGCAGATCTGGTCCGATGCCAGAGCCGACGGTCATAGTCCGGATGAGAGAAGATGTGCCGGCACAGGTTTCCCGTGCGGACGGCGGCTTGCCGTCCGCCGGCTATTGCGCCGGCTGTCATGTAGCCCTGAAACGTTTTTCGCCCTTTTCCTTTTAGCGAGAGCGTTTCAATGTCCCACCCCCAAGGCAATACCCCCAGCCCGCTGTACGCGCAGCCGTTTTCCATTCGGCTCGAACGCGCGCTGCAGCATCTGCGCATCGGTCGTCCCGTGATCCTGATGGACGACTTCGACCGCGAAAACGAAGCGGATCTCATCGTCGCCGCCGACAAGCTCACCGTGCCCGTGATGGCACAGCTCATCCGCGACGGCAGCGGCATCGTGTGCCTCTGCCTGCCCGGCGACACCCTCGATGCCCTCGAGCTGCCCGCGATGGTCACGCGCAATCAGAGCCGCTACAGCACGGCATTCACCGTGTCGATCGAGGCCCGCGAAGGCGTGAGCACGGGCGTATCGGCGCTCGACCGCGTCACGACCATCCGCGCCGCCATCGCGCCCGACGCGCAGCCCGCCGATATCGTGAGCCCCGGCCATGTATTTCCGTTGCGTGCGCAACCCGGTGGTGTGCTCACGCGCCGCGGCCACACAGAAGGCTCGGTGGATCTCGCCGTGCTGGCGGGCCTGCGTCCGGCCGGCGTACTGTGCGAACTGATGAATCCCGACGGCACGATGATGCGCGGCGCCGCGCTCGAACGCTACGCGGCCACGCAGGGTCTCGTGGCGCTCACGATCGCCGAGCTCGCCGAGTATCTGGGCGAGCAAGCGGGGCAGGGTGCACGGAGCGTGGAGGTCGAGCCGGCCGTAACGGCCTGATCGGATCGGCATGCCGGCGCGGCGCGCCGGCACGTGCCTTACGCGGCGGCCGCGATGCGGCGCAGGCAGGCGCGCGCGTCACCCACCACCACACGCGCGCTTTGCGCGAGCATGAGATTCAGGGGATGGCCGAAGTCTTCGACCGTATACCCCTCGGCATCGATATGCAGGCCACCTTCGGTACGCACACTGACCTGTTCGATCAGGGTCGCCTCGCGTGAGGTATAGGCCCACACGGGCTTGCCCAGCGCCACGGCATAGCCCACCTCGAACGCGGTACCCGAATCCGGCTCGTGACCACGAAAGGGATTGAGGTTGGCCATCACGAGGTCGGCGCGCCGGATCAGCGCCACATTCTGGCGATAGATCCAGGCGGCCGCGGCCGCCCCCTCTATCCCTTCCGGCAGCGTGTTGTCGAGCGGGTACAAACCTTCGAAGCCATACTCGCGGCACAAGGCCTTCAGGCGTTCGCCATAGGCCGGCGCGTCGGGCCGAAACACATCGAATCCCGCAAGATAAATACGGCGCATGCAAATTACTCCGGGTCGGTAGCGCGAGAGACGGCAGCGGCCGAGGCAGGATCGCCTGCCGCAGGCGCCGCATCCTCGGTATCCGCTGCGGCACCGCTCGCATCCTCGGCCAGCGTGAACGCGTCTCCCGTCGCAAAAAACGTGCCGCCCGCCACATAGTGGATGCTGCGCCGCTCGGGCGCCGGGAAGTGCCACCGATTACCCGAGAACGCGCGCTCGTCGGCCCAGGCCGCGACCACCTCGCCGATGAAGAGATCGTAGCGTTGCTGGTTGTGCGGCTCGGGAATCACCTTGCATTCCAGCCAGGCCAGGCAATCGCGCACCAGCGGCGCGCCGATCTGCGTGGCGGAAACGGCGGCCAGCCCGCTCGCCTCGAACTTGTCGCCGTCGCGGCCTGAAAGGGTGCCTGCCGTGAGCGTGGCGCGTGCCTGATCGCGGGCCGGGACACACAATGCGAACTCGCCCGAACCCTCGACGAGGTGCCGGGTGTGCGTGCCTTTGTCGATCACCACCAGCATCTTGGGCGGGTCGAAATCCAGAGGCATCGCCCAGGCGGCGGCCATCACGTTGTGTTCACCACCGTGGGCGGCGCTCACCAGCACCGTCGGACCATGATTGAGCAGCAGATAGCTGCGCGTGAGCGCGACCGGGCGCATGTGCGCCGGAAACGTCGTATCCATGGCGCCCCCTCAGAACACGCCATTGCGGTTGGCGGCCGCTTCGGGGATCTCCTGACTCACGTCCCAGTGCTCGACGATCTTGCCATTGGCGACACGGAAGATGTCGATGACCACAGTGCCGCGATCTTCGGGCGAGAGCTTCCAGTGGTTGTGCACGACCACGAGATCGCCCTCGGCAATCACGCGCTTGATATCGGCGCTCGCCTCCGGGTGCTGCTCGAAAAACGGCACGAGGAACTCGGTGAGCGGCCCCACGCCGGCGGCCAGATAGGGATTGTGATGGACGTAGCGAGGATCGACGTAACGCGCCATCGCCTCTTCCACCTTGTGCTCCTGGTACAGCAGGCGGAGGTAAGCGAGCACGGTTTCCTTGTTTTGCTGCGCGCTCTGCGCGTAGCCCGGGGCGGCGCCGAGCAGGCAGGCTGCGGCGGCCACGGTGAGGATGAGCGATTTGAACTTCATGCGAACGGACTGCCATCAAGAGGGATGGCAGCCCAGTTTACAGAGAATCGGCTGGCGCCATGCACCGGCCGAACGCCGTATTGCCGCGCCGGTGATCAGTACGCGACCGTAAAGCGCTTGCGCGAGTGACGCGGCTGCTCGAGCTCGTCGACCAGGGCGATCGCGTAGTCTTCCATCGAGATATGGCTGTTGCCTTGCGCATCGGCCAGAAGCTGGTCACCGCCCGTGCGGAAGGTGCCCGTACGCGTACCCGGCTCGAAATGCGCGCCGGGCGACAGGAAGGTCCAATCGATCTCGGACTCGCCACGCAGCACCTGCAGGAAGTCGGCGCCCGCGCTGGCCTCGGCCTTGTACTCGGCCGGGAAGTCCGGCGAGTCGATGAGGCGCTTGCCCGGAGCGATCTCGAGGCTGCCCGCGCCACCCACCACCAACAGGCGCGGCACGCCGGCTTCGCGGACGGCGGCGAGCACCGGCTCGGCGCCCAGCGACACGAAGCGGCCGCTGCTGATGACGGCGTCGGCGCCGCGGATCAGCGCCGCCAGGGCGGCCGGGTCGCTCGCGTCGCCGGTCTTGAGTTCGAGGCCGGGCCGCGCCGGCAGATCGGCCGGCTGGCGCGAAATGCCCACCACTTGATGATTACGACGCAACAATTCGTCTGCCAGACGGCTGCCGACGCGTCCGCTGATACCGATGACCGCTACTTTCATGAGGAAACTCCGTTCGTGCTGGCGCCGCAGGGAAAAGGGCACCGGGGAGTTCCATGCTATGCCTGGCGGCAGGGCCGGCCTAGCCCCGCGCGACAGACAGACTGTTGCATGAAATGGTCAGAAGCGGCGCTCAGGCAGCGGCGCGCTGCGCCTGGTACACCTGGAGATGCGCGTACGCCACGCGCAGCAGCGGCGTCGCCACGCCGAGCAGGCCGGCGCGGTGGATCATGTCACCCACGATGTGATCTGCCTCGACACGCAGGCCCTGGCGCAGATCGCGGAACATCGACGCGGTCATGGGCTGCGTGGAATCGGTGAGGACCGTGAGCGCCTGCTCGTCGGCCGCCGGGCGCACGGGGTGGCCGGACGCGGCCGCCACCTGCTGCGACTCACGCAACAACTCGCGCAGGAACACCGCGCCGTCGGGCTGCGAGCAGATCTGGCCGATGCTGCCGCGCATGAGGCAGGTGGAGGCGGCCAGCGTGGTCAGGAACACGTACTTTTCCCAGATGTCCTGGTAGATCTCGCTGCTCAGGCGGCAGCTGAAATTGGCCTTGGACAGCACGGCGTCCAGCGCCACGGCGCGGTCGCTGCGCGGCTCGCCGGCGCGTTCGCCGAACACCAGGTTGGCGTGCTGGCCCATGTGGATCACCTCGCCATCCTTGCCCAGCGTGGCATTGATCTGGCACAGGCCGCCATAGACGCGATGCGCGCCGAACTCACCGTCGAGCACGTCGTACTGCAACACGCCATTCATGATGGGCAGGATGGCCGTGTGTTCGCCCACGGCGGGACGAATCGCATCGACCGCGCTGTCGAGGTCGTAGGCCTTGCAGCTCAGGATGATCGCGTCGTAGCCCGGCTGCAGTTCGCCGGCCGTCACGGTCTGGACCGGCACCACGGCGTCGCCACGCGGACTCTGGATGCGCAGGCCTTCGGCGCGCAGGCGCGCCGCGCGCGCATCGCGCACCAGAAACGTGACGTCGGCGCCCGCTTGTGCCGCACGACCGCCGAAGTAACCGCCGGTGCCGCCGGCGCCCAGAACCAGAATACGCATGTCTACCACCTTATGAAGTCCGCGACGGATGCGCGGATGAAACGCGGATTATGCCGCCCCAAGCTGTCAACGCGCTTGAGGACGGGCCCCTTTGCTGTCGTCGTGCTCGCCAAGCGCGTCGGCCACCTCTGCCACGTTGACCACGACGGGCGAATCGGGGCCCGCCGCGGCGGTAAGCGTGCTCCAGGCGTCGTAGCCGCCGCGCAGCGCCCAGATGCGGGTGTAGCCCGCGGCCCGCAGGCGCGCAGCCAGCCGGGCGGCCGAGATCTCGTTGGGGCAGGCGCAATACACCACGACCGGTGTGTCACCGGGCGCGGCATCCCCCGCCAGCGCAAGGCCGTCGAGCGGCGTACGCAGGTCCAGCGAGATCGCGCCGGGAATGCGCGGCACGGCGTTGCCGGCGGCCTCGGGCCGCACATCGATGATGACCGGCGTGTGGCCGTCCGCACGCCACTGCAGCAGGTCTTCGACCGACAGGCGCGGAATCACGCGCAGCGCGCGCAGCAGCACCCAGCGGCGCAGCGTCTTCCAGATCAGGTAGGCCGCCAGCACGGCGACCAGCACGCCCAGGCCCCATGCACCGTAACGATCCAGTCCGTCGAGGATGTCGCTGACGATGCTCGAAAACAGTGCGCCCACGAGCAGCGCCGAGCCCGACCAGATCAGGGAACCGGCGAGGTCGTACAGCCAGAAACGGCGATAGGGCGTGCCGGTCAGGCCGGCCATGACGGTAGCCAGCGCGCCCGCCCCCGGCAGGAACTTGGATACCAGCAACACCCGTGGCCCGACACGCACATACAGGCCCTGGGTCTGGCGAATGCAGGAGTCCTGCGACAGCGAGACCTTGCAGACCAGACCCAACAGCCTGCCGCCATAACGTCGCCCGGCGAAGTACCAGGCCGAATCGGCCAGCAGACAGGCCAGCGCGGCCGCCAGCCAGGCGGTGATCCAGCCGCCCGCGCCACCAGCGACGGCACCGGCCGCGATGAGCATGGGATAGGCAGGCACGGGCAGGCCGGCCTGCTCGACCAGCACGTTGAAGAAAACGAGCCAGCTGCCGTACTCCTGCAGCAGCGTCAGGATGTCTTGCATGGGGAAACACCGGGATTCAGGGGCAAGCAGCATTCTAGGCCGCACGCGGTCCGCACGCGGTAACAGCCCTGATCGCGTATCGGCCCGGCGGCAGTGGTCAAGGCACCGCGCCGGTGCGTACAATTCCCCCTTGTGGTGCCCGAACGGGCGCCCGCGCCCCCCGATGCAGCACGGCTCGCGCCCCGCCGCCGGGCGTGGCGATGGCATGCATATTGCTTTTAAGAACGCAGGCGGCCGCCGGCCATTTCCCGGCCCGGATCCGGCCCACCTGCTTCTCTCTCTCCCATAGGAATCCTTCGATGACTCTCTCGTCTCTTTCCCGCGCGCCGGGCATGGCCCGCCGTGGCCTGCTCAAGCTGGGCATGGCCGTCGGCCTCGTGCTGCTGGGCGCCACGGCGCAGGCCCAGGCCCCCGCCAAGACCAAGGTCGCCGCGATCTACACGGTGCCGGTCGAACAGCAGTGGGTGTCTCGCATCCACAAGGCTCTGTCGGCCGCGAAGGACAAGGGCGAGATCGAGTATGTGTTCTCGGAAAACGTGACCAACGCCGACTACGAGCGTGTGTTGCGCCAGTATGCCGAACAGGGCAATAACCTGATCGTGGGCGAGGCCTTCGCTGTCGAAGCCGCCGCCCGCAAGGTCGCCAAGGACTACCCCAAGACCGCCTTCCTGATGGGTTCGTCCGGCAAGCCCGCTCAGCCGAATTTCTCGGTGTTCGACAACTACATCCAGGAGCCCGCCTACCTCACCGGCATGATCGCCGGCGGCCTGAGCAAGTCGAACCAGATCGGCCTGGTGGGCGGCTATCCGATTCCCGAAGTGAACCGCCTGATGCAGGCCTTCATGGAAGGCGCCAAGGAAACCAACCCCAACGTCAGCTTCACCGTGACCTTCATCGGCTCGTGGTTCGATCCCCCGAAGGCCAAGGAAGCCGCCTTCGCCATGATCGACAAGGGCGCGGATGTGCTCTACGCCGAGCGCTTCGGCGTGTCCGATGCCGCCAAGGAACGCGGCAAGCTCGCCATCGGCAACGTGGTCAACACGCAGGCCCAGTACCCCGAGACCGTGGTCGCCTCGGCACTCTGGAACATGGAGCCCACCATCGAGCAGGCGCTCACCAAGGTCAAGGCCGGTGACTTCAAGGCCGAAGACTACGGTCAGTATTCGATGATGAAGTTCAAGGGCTCGGAACTCGCTCCGCTCGGCACGTTCGCCGGCAAGGTTCCCGCCGAGCTGATGGCCAAGGTCGAAGCGAAGCAGAAGGCCATTCTGGACGGCAGCTTCACCGTGAAGGTCGTCGACAGCGAACCCAAGTCGACCGCCAAATGAACGACGCTGCATTCGCCCTCCGTCTCACGGGGGTGACCAAGCGCTTCGGCAGCCTCACGGCCAACGACGACATCTCGCTCGCGCTGCGCGCGGGCGAGGTGCTGGCTTTGCTGGGGGAGAACGGCGCGGGCAAATCCACGCTGGTCTCGATCCTGTTCGGCCACTACGTGGCCGACGCCGGGCGCATCGATGTCTTCGGTCAGCCGCTGCCGCCGGGACGCCCCGACGCGGCGCTGGCCGCCGGCATCGGCATGGTGCATCAGCACTTCACGCTGGCCGACAACATGACGGTGCTCGACAACGTGATGGTCGGCACCGAATCGCTCTGGAAGCTGGCGTCGGCCCGCAAGAGTGCCCGCGCCAAGCTCGTGGCACTGGGTCAGCGCTTTGGCCTGGCGGTCGATCCGGACGCGCGTGTAGGCGCGCTCTCGGTCGGCGAAAAGCAGCGCGTCGAGATTCTCAAGGCGCTGTACCGCGGCGCGCGCGTGCTGATCCTCGATGAGCCGACCGCCGTGCTCACGCCGCAGGAATCGCAGGCGCTGTTCGACACGCTGCGCGGTTTCGTCGCCGACGGCCTGGCCGTCATTTTCATTTCGCACAAGCTCGACGAGGTCATGGCCGTGTCGCAGCGCGTGGCTGTGCTGCGTCAGGGCAAGCTCGTGGCCGAACGCGATACCGCGTCCACCTCGGCGGCCGAGCTGGCCGAGCTCATGGTGGGCCGCAAGGTCGTGATGCCGCACGCCCAGGCCGTGCCGGCCGCGGAGCAGGCCACGCCCGTGCTGCGCCTGGCTCAGGTCACCGTGCGCGAAAACGCCACGGCCGTGCCGCAGCTCGATGCGCTGGACCTGACCGTACACCAGCACGAGATCGTCGCGATCGCGGGTGTGGCCGGCAACGGCCAGCAGGCACTGGTGTCGGTGCTCACCGGCCTGCGTCAACCCGCCGACGGCACGATACGCCTGGGCCCCGAAAGCGCGCCCGCGCCCGCCACCCCGGGCGGCTGGACCGCCGCCGGCGTGGGCCGCATTCCCGAAGATCGCCATCATGAAGGCGTGCTGGGCGACAGCCCGCTTTGGGAAAACGCCATCGTCGAAGATCTCGACGATCCGCGCTTCGCACGCTTCGGTGTCATCCGGGCCGGCGCCGCGCAGGCCTATGCCCGCGACCTGGCCCAACGCTACGACGTGCGCGCGGCCTCGCTGTCGGTGCGCACGCGCAGCCTGTCGGGCGGCAACATGCAAAAACTGATTCTCGGTCGCGCGCTCACGCGCGAACCGCGGCTCATCGTCGCCGACCAGCCCACCTGGGGCCTGGACATCGGCGCCGTCGCCTACGTGCGCGAGCAGCTGCTCGCGGCGCGCGCTCGCGGCGCCGGCGTCCTGCTGGTCTCCGAAGACCTCGAGGAGATCTTCGCGCTGGCCGACCGCATCGCGGTGCTGTGTGGCGGACGGCTGGTGGCCGACAAACCGGTGGATCAATGGACGCCCGCGACCGTCGGGCTGGCCATGACGGGAGCTTCAACATGAGTTTTATCCTGGAGCGGCGTAGCGAACCCAGCCGCTTCGCCCTCGCGGTTGCGCCCCTCGCGGCGATCGCCTTCACGCTGCTCGTCTGCACGCTGCTGGTGGCCTGGGCCGGCGCGCCGGTCGGGCGCACCTACGCGCTGCTGTTCGACGGCGCGTTCGGCTCGCGCTTCGCCTTCTCCGAGACGCTCACGCGCGCCACGCCGCTGATGCTCACGGGCCTGGCCTGCGCGGTGGCGTTCCGTGCGCGGCTCTTCAACATCGGCGCCGAAGGCCAGCTCTATATGGGCGCGCTCGCTGCCGTCGCCGTCGGCGGCCTGCATGGCGGCGTCGGCCTGGACCTGCCGGTGCCGGTGTTGTTCGCGGGCATGCTGATCGCGGCCGCGCTGGCGGGCGCCGTGCTGCTGTTGATTCCGGCGATCCTCAAGTCGCGCCTGGGCGTCGACGAGGTGGTCACCACCTTGCTCGGCAACTTCATCGTGCTGCTGTTCGTGTCGATGATGCTCGATGGCCCGATGAAGGATCCCATGGCAATGGGCTGGCCGCAGTCGGTGGCGCTCAACAGCGACCTCGAACTCGGCAAGCTGATCGAGCGCACCCGCGCGCATACCGGCCTGCTCTGGGCGGCCGGTCTCGCGGTCGCGCTGTGGCTGGTCAATCGCTATACGGTGTTCGGCTTCCAGATGCGCGCGGTGGGCTCCAATGCCCACGCCGCCCGTTTTCTGGGCCTGCCGGTGAGCCGGGTGATGCTGTGCACCGCGATGCTGTCGGGCGCACTCGCGGGTCTGGCCGGCGCCATCGAAGTGGCCGGCCGTACCAGCTACGTCACGTTGGATATGTCGCCGGGCTATGGCTATACGGGCGTGGTGGTCGCCATGCTGGCGGGCCTGCATCCGCTGGGCGTGATCGCGGCCAGCGTGTTCGTCGCCGGCATGCTGGTGGGCGCCGACAGCATGAGCCGCGCCATCGCCGTACCCAACTACATCGCCGACGTGATCGTGGCGACTTCGCTGTTGTCCATGTTGGTGGCAACGCTGTTTGCGCAGTATCGCGTGCGCCGCAACCCCGCTTGAGGACCGAGTCATGGAATGGATGGATCTACTCGGCTCGGCGGCATTCTGGATCGCGGCGCTGCGCCTGGCCACACCGCTGATCCTGGGCACGCTGGGCGTGCTGCTGTGCGAGCGTGCCGGGGTGCTGAACCTCGGCATCGAAGGCATCATGGTGGCCGGTGCCTTCACCGGCTGGCTGGCCGTGTACCTGGGCGCGCCGCTCTACGTGGGCGTGCTGGCGGCGGCCTTGGCAGGCGCGGTGTTCGGCCTGCTGCATGCCGTGCTCACCGTACCGCTGGGCCTGTCGCAACACGTCTCGGGTCTGGGCGTCACGATGCTGGCCACCAGCCTGAGCTACTTCGCCTACCGCGTCACGTTTCCGAGCGTGACGACCCCACCCACCATCGTGCCCTTCGCCGAAATGAAGGCGCTCGCCGGGATTCCGTTGATCGGGCCGGCGCTGGCGGGGCTCACGCCCATGACGCTGCTCGCGCTGATCGCGGTGCCGCTCGTGGCCTGGCTGCTCAATCGCACGCCGGCCGGCCTCGCGCTGCGGATGGTGGGCGAGAACCCGGCTGCCGCCGAAGGGCAGGGCCTGTCGGTCACGCGGCTGCGCATGAGCGCGATCGTGGCGGGCTCGGCGCTCATGGGCGTGGCGGGCAGCTTCCTGACGCTGTCCGCCTTCAACGCCTTCTTCTTCAACATGGTCAACGGCCGCGGCTGGATCTGCGTGGCCCTGGTGGTGTTCGCCTCATGGCGGCCCGGCAAGGCGCTCATCGGCGCGCTGGTATTCGCTTTCTTCGACGCCATCCAGTTGCGCCTGCAACAAGCCGGCGCGGCCCTGCCCGGCCTGCCCGAGCTGCCGTATCAGGTCTACCTGATGCTGCCCTACATTCTGTCGATCCTCGCCCTGGTGATCGTGGCGCGCCGCGCCGCCTACCCCCAGGCGCTGATGAAGCCCTATCGCAAGGGCGAACGCTGACTCACCGGAATTTCTCATGTTCGATCTCATCATCAAACAGGCCGTGCTCCCCGACGGCCGTGGCCCGCTGGACATCGGCGTGCGTGACGGCTGCATCGCCGCCATCGAGCCCCAGCTCACCGCCGAGGCCGCCGAGGTGCTCGACGCGCAAGGCCAACTGGTCTCCACGCCGTTCGTCGATGCGCACTTCCACATGGACTCGACGTTGTCGTATGGCCTGCCGCGCGTGAACCAGTCGGGCACGCTGCTCGAAGGCATCGCGCTGTGGGGCGAACTCAAGCCCATGCTCACGCAAGAGGCGCTGGTCGAACGTGCGCTCGCCTACTGCGATTGGGCGGTCGGCCGTGGCCTGCTGGCGATCCGCAGCCACGTCGATGTCTGTGATCCGCGCCTGCTCGCCGTCGAAGCGCTGCTGCACGTGCGCGAACAGGTCAAGCCCTACCTCGACCTGCAGCTCGTCGCCTTCCCGCAGGACGGCGTGCTGCGCGCGCCGGGCGCACTCGATAACCTCAAGCGCGCCCTCGACATGGGCGTCGATGTCGTGGGCGGCATTCCGCACTTCGAGCGCACCATGCAGGACGGCGCGGAATCGGTGCGCATCCTGTGCGAACTCGCCGCCGAGCGTGGCCTGCGCGTCGACATGCATTGCGACGAAAGCGATGATCCGCTCTCGCGTCATATCGAATCGCTGGCCTATCAGGCGCAGCGCCTCGGCCTGCAGGGCCGCGTCACGGGCTCGCACCTGACGTCGATGCATTCGATGGACAACTACTACGTCTCCAAGCTGATCCCGCTGATCCGCGAGGCCGGCGTGGCGGCCATCGCCAATCCGCTCATCAACATCACGCTGCAGGGCCGCCACGACAGCTATCCCAAGCGCCGCGGCATGACGCGCGTGCCCGAGCTCCTGGCGGCGGGCGTGCCGGTGGCGTTCGGCCATGATTGCGTGATGGACCCCTGGTATAGCCTGGGCGGCGGCGACATGCTCGAGGTGGCGCACATGGGCCTGCACGTGGCGCAGATGACGGGCCGCGAAGGCATGCTGGCCGCCTTCGACGCCGTTACGCGCACGCCGGCGGCGATCCTGGGGCTGGACGACGTGGGCCTGGAAGTCGGCAAGCGCGCCGACCTCGTGCTGCTTCAGGCGGGCGACCCGGTCGAGGCCATCCGCCTGCGCGCCGCGCGCCTGGCCGTGATCCGCGCCGGCCGCATCATCGCGCGCACTGCGCCGGTGCGGGCCGAGCTGGCGCTGCCGGGCCGCCCGGCGTCCGTCGACTTCCGTCTGCGCCGCTGAGCCGTTTACGAGAAGCGCCGCCACGGCAAAAAAAGCCGCGCCCTCCGACACGGAAGGCGCGGCGAGTAACCCCCCGCACTAGGCGAAGATGGTCTTGCGGCCCGCCCATGGCGCGGCCGCTTCGAGCTGCGCCGACAGGCGCAGCACCAGGTCTTCCCGGCCGAAGCGGCCGATGACTTGCGTCGCGACCGGCACGTTGTCGTCGGTCCATGACAGCGGCAGCGTCGCGGCCGGTTGGCCAGAGGCATTGATGGCCGCCAGGAACGTCGCATAACGCGAGATCTTGCGCCGATAGTCCATCAGCGTGCCTACCAGCATCAACTCGCCCAGCCGCTCCGGCAGGCGCGTGAGCGCCGGCGTCAGGATCAGGTCCACCCCGTCGAACGCGGACTCGAGCGCGCGGCCCATGGCATGAAAGCGATTGATCGAATCGGCATAGCGGGCCGCGCTCAGGGTCTTGCCCAGCTCGTAGCCGTCTCGCAGCGCCGGCTCCAGATCATCGTCGCGCAGCGCACGGCCGAGCGCGCTCAGCTTCGTGTCGGTGGCCAGCACGATGTTGGCCGCCAGAATGGTTGCGTGCGCACCGACAAAGCCCGCGTAATCGACCTGCGGTGGCGCCGCATCGATGATCTCGTGGCCCAGATCGCGGCACAGGTCCACCGCATGCTCGACAGCAGCCAGGCTGACCGGATCGATTTCGATATCGTCGAAGGCCGAGCGCCAGACCGCGATGCGCAGCGGCCGATCGAAAGGCTGGGCCAGCGCATCCAGATATGAGCCCTCCTTGGGCGGCGCGGCATAGGGGTTGCCGGCCTGATAGCCGCTGATGGCATCCATGGCGGCTGCCGTGTCGCGCACACTGCGGCTGATCACGCCGTCGCAAGCCAGGCCACCCCAGCCCTCGCCACGCAGCGGTCCCATCGGCACCCGGCCCCGCGTGGGCTTAAGGCCATATACCCCGCAGCAGGCCGCCGGAATGCGGATCGAGCCACCGCCATCACTGCCATGCGCGATCGGCACGATGCCGGCCGCCACGGCCGCGGCGGCGCCACCGCTGCTGCCGCCCGCCGAGCGTTCGCGGTTGCGCGGATTGAGCGTCGGCCCGCCATTGCGCAGCGCCTCGGTGGTGGGCGCCATGCACAGCTCCGGCACCGTCGAGCGCGCGAAGGGCAGAAAGCCCGCCGCGTCGAAACGTTCGGTCAAGGTGGCATCGACCGAGTACTGCGTATCGTTGAAGAGCCGCGAGCCGATCGATGACGGAAAGCGGCGCGACGCCAGCCCCGAGTCCTTCAGCAGGAACGGCACGCCACGGAAGACGCCGCGCGGCTGCCAGTCGCGCGCCAGCGCGCGCGACTCGTCATAGCGCTCATAGCAGATCGCGTTGAGCTCCGCGCCGCGGCTCTGCGCCAGCGTGATCGCGCACTCAAGCAGTTCGGCCGGGGTCACTTCGCCCTGGTCGAGCAGGCGCGCCAGCGCCAGGCCATCGTGCGATTCGTACTCACTGCTATGCATACTGTGGACTCCCGGCCGTGACGGCCTGCGTGACAGGCGCACCCGCAGCGTCGAACACCGGCTTGGACCAGTCCTGGCCCGGAATCGACGCGATCAGACGGCGCGTGTAATCGTGCTGTGGTTGATAGAAGATGTCCTGCGCGCGGTTGAGCTCGACCAGCTCACCCTGCCGCATCACGGCGATGCGGTCGCAAATCTGGGCCGCCACGCGCAGGTCATGCGTAATGAAGAGCACCGACAGATCGAGCTGGTCGCTGATGCGGGCTAGCAGATCCAGCACCTGCGCCTGGATCGACACGTCCAGCGCCGACACCGCTTCATCGGCCACCAGCAGGCGCGGCTTGAGCGCAAGCGCCCGCGCGATTCCGATACGCTGGCGCTGACCGCCCGAGAACTGGTGCGGAAATCGATCTCCGGCGTCTCCGCCCAAACCCACCAGCTCGAGCAGCTCGCGCGCCTGCTTCATCGCGCTGCGGCGGTCCTCGCCGTAGGCGATCGGACCCTGCGAGATCGCATCCGCGATGCGGTGGCGCGGATTGAGCGACGCGTACGGATCCTGGAACACCATCTGGATCTGACGACGAAACGGCCGAAACCCCTTCGCCGACAATCCAACGAGTTCGGTGCCGTCCATCTTCACGCTGCCGCCATCCGGGTGGATGAGGCCGATCAGCGTGCGGCCCAACGTGGACTTGCCCGACCCCGACTCGCCCACCAGACCGAGCGTCTCGCCCTGATGGATCGTGAGGCTGATGTCCTTGAGCGCGGCAACCTTGCGCTGGCCGTCACCAAAGGTCTTGCGCAGCCGATCCACCACCATCAGCGGCGCGGCCGCCGGCGCCTGTGCCTTGCCCTCCGGCTTGTGCGGCACCGCTTCGATCAGCTGCCGCGTGTAGGGATGCTGCGGGCGATTCAAAATTTCCTCGGCAGTGCCCGACTCCACCACCTCGCCTTTGCGCATCACCACGATGCGGTCGGCGATCTCGGCCACCACGCCGAAGTCGTGCGTGATGAAGATCACGCCGATACCCATGCGCCGCTGGATATCCTTGATGAGCGTGAGAATCTGCGCCTGGGTCGTCACGTCCAGCGCGGTAGTGGGTTCGTCGGCGATCAGTACATCGGGCTCGAGCGCCAGCGCCATGGCGATCACGACGCGCTGGCGCTGTCCGCCCGACAATTGGAACGGATAGGCCTCGTAGATCATTTCGGGGTCGGGCAACAGCACATCGCGAAACAGCGCCAACACGCGCTCGCGGCGTTGGGCGGGCTTCATGTCGGTGTGACGCTCCAGCACTTCGTCGACCTGACGGCCGATGCGCATGATGGGATTGAGCGCCGTCATGGGCTCCTGGAACACCATGCCGAACGACTTGCCGCGCAGCTTGTACCACTCGTGCGGCGCCAGGTTGACGAGATCGCGGTCGCGATAGCGGATATGTCCGCCCGTCACCAGCAACTGATCGGGCGGAAGCAGGCCCATCACCGCATGCGCCGTGACCGACTTGCCCGAACCGGACTCGCCCACCACGCACAGCACTTCGTTGCTGTCGAGTGTATAGCTGACACCGCGCACGACCTGCGCATCGGGTCCGGCGTGCGCCACCGACACACACAGACCGCTGATTTCCAGAATGGCCGCCATCAGGTGCTCCTTTTGCGGGCGAGCTTCGGATTGAGCGCGTCGTTGAGCGCCTCGCCGATGAGGTTGAGCGCCAGCACGGTCACGAGGATCGCCACGCCCGGAAAGACGCTCATCCACCAGGCATCGCGCAACACGGTGCGCGAGGCGCCGATGATGTAGCCCCAGGTCATGGAATTGGGATCGCCCAGGCCGAGAAAGCTGAGCGCTGATTCGAGCAGGATGGCGCTGGCGATCATCAGCGAGCCCGACACGATCACGGGCGACAGGCTATTGGGCAGGATTTGCGTGAGGATGATGCGCAGGTTCGACTGACCGCTCAAGACGGCCGCCTGCACGAACTCGCGATTCTTCAGGCTCATGAACTCGGCGCGCACCAGCCGCGCCAGCGGCGGCCACGACACCACGGCGATGGCGAAAATCACCGTGCCCATGCTGGGCGTGAGGATGGCCACCAGCACCACGGCGAGGAAGAAGCTCGGAATGGTCTGGAACAGCTCGATGAAGCCCACCACGGCCTGGTCGACCTTGCCGCCATAAAAGCCGGCTGCCGCGCCCATGCTGATGCCGAATAGGATCGACACGGCGGTCGACACGCCCGCGAGCAACAGCGTTACGCGCGCGCCGTAGGCGATGCCGCTGGCGATGTCGCGGCCCAGCATGTCGGTGCCGAGCGGCGCGTCTTCGGAGAGCGGCGGCATGAAGGGGCCGTTGGCAATGTCCCAGGGGCTACCCGGAAACACCGTGCCGGCCACCAGCGCCATGAGGCACACCGCGGCGAGCACCACCAGGCCGATGATGCCGCCCTTGTTGCGGCAGAAGGAGGCGAAGAAGGACGTCATTTCAACTCAATCCGAGGATCGGCCACCGTGTACAGAATGTCGGTCACCAGGTTGACGATCACCACGATCAGCGAAGCCACGAAGAACACGCCGAGCAGGATGCTGTAGTCGCGCTGCAGCAGAGCATCGAAGGCCAGCCGGCCGATGCCCGGCCAGGCGAACACCGTTTCCACCAGCAGCGCGCCACCGATCAGCCCGCCCGCCTGAATCCCGGCGTAGGTGATCACCGGAAGCAGCGCGTTGCGCAGCACGTGCCGCGTGATCACCGTACGCTCCGAGAGGCCCTTGGCGCGCGCCGTCTTCACGAAGTCGAGCTGGCTCACCTCCAGAATCGAGGCGCGTGTGAGGCGCGTGTACACCGCCATGTAGAACATCCCCAGCGTGAGCGCGGGCAGAAGCAAGTGCTTGGCGATATCGAAGAAGCGCGCCAGACCGGTGAGATTGGCCCCAACCGTTTCGAATCCGAAGGCGGGCAGCCACTCGAGATGCACCGAAAAGATCAACACCAGCATCAGCCCGACCCAGAAGAGCGGTGTGGCGTAGGCCAGCATCGACAACACCGTGATGGCGGTGTCTCCCCACTTGCCCACCCGCAGCGCCGCCTGGGTGCCCAGGCTCACGCCCGCCAGCACCGCGAACGCAAACGCGGTGAGCGTGAGCGCCAGCGTGGCTGGCAGGTGCTCCATGATCAGCGCGGACACCGAGGCCTGCTGGCGGTACGAGTAGCCCAGGTCGAACGTCGCGACGTTCTTCAGGTACTCGCCCAGCTGCACCACCATCGGCTTGTCCAGACCGAAGTCCTTGCGCAGTTGTTCGATGAACTGCGCGTCGGCCGCGCCGGACTGTCCCGCCAGAATCTCGGCCGGGTCGCCGGGCGCCGCGCGCACCAGGAAGAAGTTGAACAGCGCGATGGCCAGCAGCACCAGGATGCTCTTGACCACCCGCCGGCCGAGAAACGCGCCGATCTTCTTCATTGCTTGGACAGCCAGGCATCCGCATACGTGTCCACCGCGCCCAGACCGGTCGTGATGGCGTTGTGCACGCGCTTGTTCAGGAAGGTCGTGTAGTTGGTGTCGGCGATCCACACCACCGGCACATCCTCGACCAGGATCTGCTGCACTTCGGTGTACAGCTTCTGGCGCTCTTCATCCGTCGGCGCGACCGCGGCCTTGTTGAACAGCTCGTCGACCTTGGGGTTGTTGTACTGCGAGGTGTTGGTGAACATCAGGCCTTTCTTGATGTTCGAGCCCAGGTAGGTGCGCGCCACGCCGATCGCGGGGTCACCGTACTGGAACACGCCGTTCAGACCCATGTCGTAGTCCCAGTTGCCCACACGCGTGGTCCATCCGCCGACATCCGTGTTCTCGATGTTCACCGCGATGCCGATCTTCGACAGGTTCTGCTTGATGTACTCGGCCAGGCGGCGATGCATCTCGCCATAGGGCAGGGGGATCAGGCCGACGGTTGCGCGCACACCCTTGCCATCCGGCTTCAGGCCCATCTCGTCGAGCAGCGCGGCCGCCTTCTTGGGATCGTACGGATACTTCTTGACGTTGGCGTCGTAGAAGCGCGTGTTGTGGTGGATCGGGCCGGTGGCCAGCGTCGACGAGCCGAACATGATCTTGTCCACGATGAACTGGCGGTCGATGCCGTACATCAGGGCCTGGCGGAAGCGCTTGTCGTCGAACGGCTTGCGGCCCTGGTTGAGCTCGATCCAGTTCATCGTCGACCAGTATTCATAGCCTGCGCGTACGGCATTGATGTGCGGCAGCTTGGCCAGGCGCGGCAGGTCGAAGGGTTCGATGTCGTTGAGCCAGGCCTGCATCACGGTGCCTTGCTCGATGGCCAGGCGACGCGACGCGGCATCGGGGATCACGCGGTACGTGATGCCATCCAGGTAGGGGCGGCCCTCCTTCCAGTACTTGTCGTTCTTCACCAGCTCGATGTAGGAGCCACGCTGCCACTGCTTGAATTTAAACGGGCCGGTGCCGATCGGCGCGTTGTTGTGCGGGTTCTGCGTGAGCTCGCCCGTCGCGTACAGGTGCTTGGGCAGGATGGCGCCGCCACCGATGTCGAACGAATACAGGAACGCGGAGTAGGGCGACTTGAGCTTGAACACCACGGTGTCCTTGTCGGGTGCCGTAATGTCTTCGATGAAGCCCATGAGCGTGCGCGTGCGCGGCGTCTTCGACAGGATTTCCTTGTACGAGAACACCACGTCTTCCGAGCTGAACGGCTTGCCATCGTGCCAGGTCACATTCGGCTGCAGATGGAAGGTGTAGGTCAGCTTGTCGGGCGACACATCCCACGACTTGGCGAGGCTGGGCATGGGCTCGAGCTTGCTCGAGTAGGTGAGCAGGCTTTCGTAGATCTTGCCCGCCACCAACTGGGTCACGGCCACCTGCTGGATCGCGACGTTCAGGTTGGGCGGCTCGGGGCTCAGGATGGCGGTCAGCACACCGCCGTACTGCGGCTGCTCATCGGCGGCCATGACGGCGGGCGCGAGCGTGAGGGCAGCGGCGGCGACGGCGCCTTGCAACAGGGCACGGCGAACGGAATCGAAGGTCATGTCGGATCTCTCGGTGGGTCGTGCCGGCGCGCGTACGGCGCCCGGCAGGGGGACTCGGACGGGTATCAGGCTTGTGCGGGCTCGACGCCGCACCAGTCGTGCAGAAACAGCACCAGGGCGTTCGTGACGCGGATCATGCTGTCGATCGACACGCGCTCGTCGAAGCCGTGCACGCTCTCCGCGATCGGGCCGTAGCAGGTCACGGGCACGTCCATCAGCATGCGGAAGTGGCGGCCATCGGTGGTGCCCGTGATGGCTTGGCGCTTGGGCGCTTCGCCGGTCACGCGCTTGTGCGCGTCGGCCAGCAGCTGCATCGGCGCCACGTCGAGGTCGTACTCGCAGCCGGGCGCATGAAAGCCCTCGAAGCGGATCGTCACTTTGATGTCAGGTTCGTTGAACCCGGCGACGGTCGCGTCGATGCGCTCGGTGGCGATGCGTTTGGCCTCTTCGATCGTCATGTCGGGATAGCACGCCAGACGCAGGCCGAGCGTGCACACGCTGGGCACCGACGAATTCCAGTCGCCCGCGTGAATCTGGCCAAGATTGAAGTTGATCGGATGGGCGTGCTCGCGATAGGCCGGATGGCGATTCTGGGGCTCGTTCCATTCGGCCTCGAGCGCCTTGACCGCGTCGACGATGCGCAGCGCGGCGTCCACCGGATTGACGCCGGTGTTCATGTAGGCTGCATGCGCGGGCTTGCCCTGCACGTCCACGTACATCCAGAACACGCCCAGCTGCGCTGCCATCATCTTTTCCTGCAGCGGCTCGGGAATGATCACGGCATCGAAGGCCGTCAGCTTGGCCGCGCCGATCGCGCTCTGCAGCGCGCTCACGGAGGCGAGCGTGCCGTTGCCGGTATTTTCTTCTTCGAGCACGCCATTGAAGCCCACCGCGCCGGCGGGCTGCAAGCCCAGCGTCTGCAAGGCCTTGAACGCCGCCAGCGCGCACACGATGCCAGCCTTCATGTCGCCTGCGCCGCGGCCGTAGAGCCACCCATCGCGCACCTCGCCCGAGAACGGCGGGATCGACCACATCTCATGCGGACCGGTGGGGACGACGTCGAGGTGGCCGTTGAACAGCACCGAGCGTCCACCCGCGCTGCGCGGCTCGTGCCGGGCCAGCACGTTGTAGCGGCCGCCATCCGGGCAGCAGGCCGGCGAGTACAGCGGCAGGTTCTTCAATTGCTCGTCGCGCAGGTAGATGCGCTCGGACGGCAAGCCCAGCTCGGCCAGCTCGCGCTCCAGGAATTCCGCGGCCGAGATCTCCTGGCCCAACAGGCTGTCGCATTGCACCATGCCTTGCAGCGTGGTGATCATGTAATCGCGCAGACCGGAAACGGCCTCCTCGATGTGTTCGATTTCCAGCGTCTCGATGCGGCCACTCATCACGTTCTCCGGGGCGATGACAAAGTAGTCCGGAGTCTGCATCCAAACTGGACCCGCTGATAGTTCCAGTTTTTTCGCGATTGAAGGTACCACTCACCAAAACCCCTTGTTTCAAGGGTTATCCCCATCCAGGGATTACCCTGGATGACATGATGTTGCGGTGCGTCTCGCGCGCGAGCGTGTGCGTGATCGCGTGCGCGCGCGGGTGGTTGCGCGCGCACGCATGTATACGCGTACGCGCGCGTCGTGATTTTGCACAGGCCACGCTGATGATTGCGCATGCAACTATATGCAACGCCCCCACGGATGCACAGAAGCAGACGGCCCCGACAAGGTCGGGGCCGTCCGGGCAATCGCCGCGCAGCCGGGCGGGTACGCCCGGCCGCTGCCGTCAGGTGGGGTAGGTGCCGGGCACCAGGATGCTGTGATCGACCTGCGAGATGTTCTTGCGGCCGCACAGGGCCATTGTCACGTCCATCTCTTTGTAGAGGATCTCGAGCGCGCGGGTGACACCCGCCTGGCCGTACGCGCCCAGGCCATACAGGAAGGCGCGCCCGATCATGGTGCCCCGGGCCCCCAGCGCCACCGACTTGAGGATGTCCTGCCCGCCGCGGATACCGCCGTCGAGCCAGACCTCGATGCGCGACCCGGCGGCCTGCACGATGGAGGGCAGCACGGCGATCGACGACAGCGCGCCGTCGAGCTGACGCCCGCCGTGGTTGCTGACGATGAGCGCATCGGCCCCGCTCTGGGCGGCCAGCTCGGCGTCTTCAGGGTCGAGGATGCCCTTCAGGATGATCTTGCCGCCCCAGCGGTCCTTGATCCACTTCACGTCGTCCCAGCTCAGGCGCGGATCGAACTGCTCGGCCGTCCACGACGACAGCGAGGACAGGTCGCTCACGCCCTTGGCGTGACCCACGATGTTGCCGAACGTGCGGCGCTGGGTGCCCAGCATGCTCATGCACCAGCGCGGCTTGGTCGCCAGATTGATCAGGTTGCGCAGCGTCGGCTTGGGCGGCGTCGACAGGCCATTCTTGATGTCCTTGTGGCGCTGGCCCAGGATCTGCAGATCGAGTGTCAGCACCAGGGCCGAGCAGCCGGCCGCCTTGGCGCGGTCGATCAGGTTGGCGCAGAACTCGCGGTCGCGCATCACGTAGAGCTGGAACCAGAACGGCTTGCCGGTGGCCTGCGCCACGTCTTCGATCGAGCAGATGCTCATGGTCGACAGCGTGAACGGCACGCCGAAGTCGGCAGCCGCCTGCGCGGCGAGAATCTCGCCATCGGCGTGCTGCATGCCGGTCAGGCCCGTGGGTGCGATCGCCATCGGCATGACGGTATCGATCCCCGCCATCGTAGTGCGCAGCGAACGGCCTTCCATATCGACCGCCACGCGCTGGCGCAGCTTGATCTTCTGGAAGTCTTCCTGGTTGGCGCGGTACGTGCCTTCGGTCCAGGCGCCTGAATCGGCATAGTCGTAGAACATACGGGGCACGCGCTTTTGCGCAATCACCCGCAGGTCTTCGATGCAAGTGATCTTGGAGAGATCTTGGCTCATTGGAATGGTCGGGAAGAGTCGCGGTGGATGCGACCGGCATGGCACGCCCCGCGTGGCGCGCCGGCAGGTGCCGGAGCGGGGCTCAGTATACGCCCGGCTCCTGCGCGCCGCGCCCGCGCCGGGCCATAATGCGTCGATAATGTTTGGATGCGGCGCAACATGCGCGCCGCCGGTTTACGAAGGAAGACATCACATGCAAGACGCCCACATCGAGACCCTCCACGTCGTCGTCCGGGGCAAGGTACAGGGCGTGGGCTATCGCCACGCCACCGTGCGCCGTGCCCACCTCGTCGGCGCCACCGGCTGGGTGCAGAACATGGAAGACGGCACGGTGCAGGCCCTGATCCAGGGCACGCCCGATCAGGTCGACCAGATGCTCGAATGGCTGCGCCGCGGGCCTCCCGCCGCGGTCGTGACCGATCTCGAAACGCGCCGCGACGACACCGAGAAGCGCTTTCGCCATTTTGCCCAGCACTGAATGACGACGGGCGGCCCGAGCCGCCCGTCGTATCACTGCCTGCGCGGCGGACCTCAGTCCACCTTGATGCCGGCCGCCTTGATCACGGCCGCGTTGCGCTCGAGCTCCTGCTCGACACGCCCCCGGAACGCCTTGCTGTCGGCATAGAACGGATCGAAGCCCAGCTCGCGCATCTTCTCGAGCATCTGGGGGTCGGCGAGCATCTCGCGCACCTGCACGCTGAGCTTGTCGACCACCGGCTGCGGCGTACCGCGCGGCGCGGCGATGCCGTACCAGGTGATGAAGTCGTAACCTGCCACGCCCGATTCGTTCACCGTGGGCACATCGGGCACCAGCGCCGAGCGCACCGCGCTGGTCAGGGCCACCGCGCGCACCTTGCCCGCGCGCATCTGCGGCAGGGCCGCGACCAGCGTGTCGATGGACAAGGGGATCTGGTTGCCGATCAGGTCGGTCATGGCCGGTGCGCTGCCGCGGTACGGCACATGCAGCAGCTTCGCGCCACTGCGCTGAGCCAGGTACTCGCCGGCCAAATGCGGCGTGGATGCCGTGCCGAACGAGCCGAAGCTCAAGGGCTCGGTCTTGGACTTGGTCACCAGGTCATTCACCGTGGCCAGGCCGCTCTGCGTGTTGGTGAGGATCACGAAGGGCGCGCTGCCCGCGATCGCCACATACTCGTAGCTCTTGATCGGGTCGTAGCCCAGATTGGGATAGAGCAGCGAATTGGTGGTGAACGTAGGCGCGCCGGTGATCATCAGCGTGTAGCCATCGGGTGCGGCGCGGGCCACGGCGGCTGCCCCGATGCCGGTGTTGGCGCCCGGCCGGTTTTCGACCACCACGCTCTGGCCCAGCCGCTCACCCAGCTTGGCCGCGAACAGACGCGCCAGCACATCGGTGGAGCCACCCGGCGGGAACGGCACCACCAGCGTCACGGGCTTGACGGGCCAACCCTCGGCGGGCGCGGCCTGCGCCGCGGCAATACCCGGCAGGGCCAGAAAACCGGCGAGGCCGAGGCCGGCCAGGCGTTGTAGAGACTTGCGCAACATGAACTGCTTCCCCTGTGTGTGGATGCCGATCCGGCATCCTGTGTCGTAATTGAATGAGCCTCAGGCGGCCGGACGCTGCGGCGCGCGCTGCCAGAAGCGCGTGGCCTGCTCGAACGCGTGCGCCAGGCGCAGCACGCCAAGCTCGTCGCGATAGCGGCCCACGATCTGGATACCGACAGGCAGGCCCTCGGCCGTGAAGCCACACGGCACCGAGATCGCCGGATGACCGGTGAGCGACAGGTAGTAGCCCGAACGCATCCAGTCGATGTAGTTGTTCATCGCGGTGCCGTCGATCTCGCGGACGTATTCTTCGTCGGCCGGGAAGGGCGCGACCTGGCTCACCGGGCCGATCAGGAAGTCGTGATCCTGCATGAAGGCATGCATGCGCGCGAACAGCGCACCACGATCACGCTCGGCCTGCGCCAGCGCGGCGCCGGTCTGATTGAGGCCGAGCTCGGTGTTCCAGATGACGGTGTCCTTCATGCGTGCACGCTCGCGCACGAGCGTGTCGCCCTGCGTCACGGCGAAGGCGAGCCCGCGCAATGCATGGAACGAGGCGTCGGCGCCGCGGAAGTCGGGGCAGGCTTCGCTCACCTCGCAGCCCAGCGTGTCGAACACGGATAGTTGCGCCTGCAACGCCGCCACCACGCGCGGCTCGGTGGGCAAGCCACCCCAGGTCGGCGCATAGGCAATGCGCGTGCCCTTGAAGTCATGCTCCAGCGCGGCCAGGAAGCGCTGCGGGTCCTGCTCGATGGAGAGTGGATCGCGCGCATCGGGCCCGGCCAGCGCGGCGAGCATCAACGCGGCGTCGGCCACGGTACGAGCCATGGGACCGGCGACGGTAAGCGTGTTGTACGGCGCCGAACCCGGCACCTGCGGCACCCGGCCGGGCGAGGGCCGAAGGCCCACCACATTGCAGAAGCTCGCCGGGTTGCGCAGCGATCCGCCCATGTCGGTGCCATCGGCCAGCGGCAGCATGCGGCAAGCCAGGGCCGCGGCCGCGCCGCCACTGCTGCCGCCGGCCGTGAGGCGGGGGTCGTAGGGATTGCGGGTCGCGCCGAAGAGCGGATTGAAGGTCTGCGAACCGGCGCCAAATTCCGGCATGTTGGTCTTGCCCAACGTGATGGCGCCGGCCTGCTGCTGGCGGCTGACTACGAGGCTCGACTGCGTCGGCACGAACTGCTCGTACACGGGCGAGCCCCAGGTGGTGCGCATGCCGGCGGTAAGAAAACAATCCTTGTGAGCGACGGGCAGGCCGTGCAGCAGGCCCCAAGCCTCGCCACGCGCCTGGGCTTCGTCGCAGGCGCGGGCGCGCGCGCGGGCGCCCTCGGCGTCGAGCGTGATGATGGCGTTCACCACGGGATTCCAGTGGGCGATCGCTTCCAGGTGCGCATCCAGCAGTTCGCGGGCGCTCAGGTGCCCGGCGTCGATCTCGGCGCGCATCTGTACGGCGCTCAGGCTGCACACGGTGTCCCAACTCATGGTTTGTCCTCGGTTCCAGACGGGGTGTTGACGCAAAGTATTGCATTACAATACTTCGTACTGAATTCAAGGCTTTTATACGCCCGCGCCGCTCCCACCCGCAATCCGGGTAAACACGACGATGCCCGTCACCTTCCGCCGCCGCCTGCCCTCATGACCTTGCCCGACCCCGTTTCTCCCGAACCCGGCGATCCGCTTTATGTCGCCTCGCTGGGCAAGGCCATGCGCGTACTCGAGGCCTTTCGACAGGCGCGCGACTCCCTCAGCCTGACCGAGCTCGTCCAGCTCACGGGCCTGGGCAAGAGCGCCGTGCAGCGCTTCACCCATTCGTGGGAGCGCCTGGGCTATCTCGAGAAAGATCCGCGTACGCGCCGCTACGGTCTGGGGCCCCGCGTGGTGGAACTGAGCTATTTCTTCTTGCGCAGTGACCCGCTCGTGTCGCGCGCCGCGCCGCATCTGGTGGCGCTGCGTGAGCGCTGCGGACTGGCCGTGAACATGAGCGTGCTCGACGGCATGGACGTGATCTATCTGCTGCGACTGCCGAGCCGGCAACTCACCCTGGCCGAAATGCTGCCGGGCCGGCGCATGCCCGCCTGGAGCAACAGCGCCGGCCGCATGTTGCTCGCGCAATTCGACGACGTGGCGCTCGACCATTACTTCAGCCGCGCCGAGATCACGGCCTACACCGGCCGCACCGAGACCGATCCCGCCAAACTGGCCGCGGAGGTACGGCAGGCCCGCAACCAGGGCTACGCCCTCACGCACGATCAGGTTTTGCTCAACCAGGTCGGCGCGGCGGTGCTGTTGCGCGACGATCTGCGCCGGCCCGTCGCCGCGCTCAACATCACGGCCGCGGCCGACGAATTCGCCCCCGAGCGGCTGGCGCGCGAGATCGTGCCGCAGCTGCTGAAAACCGCCTACGCGATTTCCGGTACCTGACGCGCATGCGCCCGCCACCGGCTCAGGCGGGGTGTGCCTCCACCTGCCATCCGCCGGCGATGGCCTGCGTCGTGAAACGCACCGGCAAGAACCGTGCGATCACGTCGAAGTTGGTATGCGCATGCGGCGTGAGCTCGGTGCAGGTGTAGCGCGCCGCGCGCTGGCGCTGCCAGACGGCCAGCGCGAGGGGAAGCGCCCATTGGTCCGCGAGATACGGGCCCATGACCACCGTGCTGCCCTGATAGGCACGCACTTCGTCCACCAATGCTCGCGCCACATCCTGCGTCTCGCGCGTGCGATCGCCAAACTGGCTGAAGACCTCGGTCACATTGGCGTGGCGTAGCGTCGCGAGCAGCGCATTGCCGGGCCCTTCGCGCTGGCGCACTGGCGCCTCGTACAGTTGGGCACCGTTCCAGCCCAGCGCGGCACCCAAGGCCTCGAGCTGCTGCTGCGCCACTCCGCGCGCGAGCCCGGGCGCAAAGCACTCGCCACGCGCATCCTCGAGCGCGCCGCGCTCCACCAGGTCGAAGGGCTGCAGATCATCTGCCGGCAGGATCAAGGCTTCGATCTGCCCGCCGCCCGCGGGATAAAAGCCCAGCCGGCGCAGAGTGAGCCGTGATCCCGCCCCCAGACGCTGCAACAGCGGCGCATAGCTGCGCTCCAGGAAATGGAAGCAGGGCGCCATCGGGTTGTGCGTGCCGCCGTTCAGCGTCAGGTGCGTCGGCCCATCGGCCAACAGCAACGCGGGCCACACCGTCTGCAGCACCAGCGTGCAGCTGCCCGCCGTACCGATGCTGAAGGTGTAGTCACCGGCACGCACAGGGCCAGGCGTGAAGCGCAAGGTCTGCGCGTTGAGCGCCGCGCCCTCGGCCTCGCCGCCACACACCGCAAGCGCCGCATTGACGCAGCTCAGGTGCTGACGCATGAGGCCGGGCTTGGCGCGGCCCGCGCGAATGCGGGTGAGCTCGAAGGGCTGGCCCGTGCACATGGCGAGCGCCAGCGAGGTGCGCAGAATCTGTCCGCCGCCTTCGCCGGCGGCGCCATCGATTTCCATCATGATGTTCTTCTTGAGGTTCAACCTTTTACGCACACGACTTGCTTGAGCGTGTGCACGACTTCGACGAGATCTTTCTGCGCCGCCATGACGGCGTCGATGTCCTTGTAGGCCATCGGAATCTCGTCGATCACGTTGGCATCCTTGCGGCATTCCACGCCTTCGGTGGCGCGGATCTGGTCCGCGACCGTGAAGAGCTTCTTGGCCTTGGTACGGCTCATGCTGCGGCCCGCACCGTGGCTGCAGCTCTCGAAGCTCTCGGGATTGCCCAGCCCGCGCACGATGTAGCTGCGCGCGCCCATGCTGCCCGGGATGATGCCCATCTCGCCGCGGCGCGCGCTCACCGCGCCCTTGCGCGTCACGAACACGTCCTCACCGAAGTGGCGCTCCTTCTGCACATAATTGTGGTGGCAGTTCACGGCTTCCACGTGCGCCTCGAAGGGCTTGGTGATCACCTTGCGCACCGTGGCGATGAGGTTGGTCATCATGACCTCGCGATTGCGCATGGCGAACTTCTGGGCCCACGACACGGCACGCACGTAATGACCGAAGTACTGCGCCCCTTCTTCGAAGTACGCGAGGTCCTGGTCGGGCAGATTGCGCTGTACGCGTTCGGCGTCTTTTTTGGCCAGCTCGATGAAGTGCGTGCCGATCGCATTGCCCACGCCGCGCGAGCCCGAGTGCAGCATGAACCACACGAAGCCGGTTTCATCCAGGCAGACTTCGATGAAGTGATTGCCGGATCCCAGCGTGCCCAGGTGCTTGCGGTTGTTCGTGCTGCGCAGACGCGGGTGCAGTTCGCACAGCGCGTCGAACTCATCGGCGAGCGTGGCCCACGCCTGGTCCACCGAATCAGGCGGATTCTCCCAGCTGCCGCGATCGCGGCCACGCTGGCGCGGCGACAGGCCGTGCGGCACGGCCTGCTCGATCGCGCTGCGCAGCGGCCCGAGATTGTCGGGCAGATCCGATGCGCGCAGCGTGGTCTTGGCCGCCATCATGCCGCAGCCGATGTCCACGCCCACGGCGGCGGGGATGATGGCCTTGAGCGTGGGAATCACCGATCCCACGGTGGCGCCGATACCGTAGTGCACGTCGGGCATCGCCGCGATGTGCTTGAACACGATGGGCAGGCGCGCCGCGTTGGCCAGTTGTTGACGGGCCTCGTCTTCGACGGGCACACCCTGGGTCCACATTTTGACCGGCACGCCGCCGGCGATCTCTTCAACGTTGTAGTTCTGCTTTTTCATTTTCTGATCCTGTCGATGTCATGAGGGGCCGCGCGGGGCAGGGGCACCGGCATTACGGTGCCGCGCCTGCCGCGTTGCGGCCGGTCGGGTGATGTCTTGCCACGACAAGGGGAGAGTGAAACGGCGCGCTCTGACCAACTGAGCTACGGCTCTTGCGAACCGGCGGGAGTCGAACCCGCGACCTCGAGAGTGACAGTCTGTAGTTTCACCTGCATTCGTGGCAGGACATCAAAAAGAGCTTGCCGCCCTGCTGCGCCTTCGGCTTGCGGCCCCCGAGGGGCGCCTTTACCTTGGGGCGGCCAGGCGGAAAAAAAAAACGCGACAAGGGAGGCGAGATGCAGCCTTTACCGGTCTCCCGGCTAAGAGGAGTCGAACCCCGTGGCAACCGATGTAATCCCGCCGGCATTCGCGCAAAAACATGCACGGCCAGCACCCGCGTGACGGCGACAAGGGATCGATGAGACAGGACAATTTGGAAGTTGTAATCCCATCGGCATTCGCCGGCGCGAGTGTTCGCACCTGCATCCTGGCCCATCGGCCACGACGCTTCATTCTTGGCACCCGCCTTCGGCGACAAACAATCGATGAGACGTTGAACGGCAAAGTTGTAGTCTCATCGGCATTCGCCAACGCAGTGCTCGCTTGCGCATCGTACGAGGCCGAGTCCAACACACCCGACTCGCCTCGCACCATGCTTTACTGCCTATTACCTTTCACTCACTGCGGTGTCAGCGGGATCTGCTCGATCTCGCCCACCCAGTGATCGGGGTTCAATTCGCCCTCGGCGAATCGCGCCACCATGCCGAACACCGCATCCGAGAACCCGCCGACATTCAGGGTGTCGGCGCGCTCGCAGGCCTGCGTCGTGGTGTTCGGCTGCACATCGATGCACACCAGCCGCGCCTTCGGATTGCGCTGCTTGAGCAACGCCCATTCCTGCATGGTCTGCGTCGCACCATGGCGCCGCGCGTCGACCCAGGATTCGTTGTCCGAGACCATGATCACCAGGTCCACCCGCTCACGCTCGCGGTTGAGCAACGCCAACGGCGCGCTGCAGTTGGTACCACCGCCCCCGACCGCGGCCAATGCCTGCGCATTGGTCATGATCGAATCGCGCCGGTTCAACTTGAACGAGCTCACCACGTCGTGCTCGAACGGCAGCACACGGGTGGCGCCGTTCTTGCGCAGCACCGACGCAGCCATCAACGCCGCCACATCGATACACCGCACGCGCGAGGTCGCCGAACCGCGCATGCCGGTTACCGCTGCGTGCATCGAGCCCGACACGTCGGCACATACCACCACCCGGCCCGCAAAGCGCGGCACGTTGGCGATCGCATGTTCCATCGCGTCCTGCAGCGCGTCGCGCACCAGCTCGGGCACATCGTCGCCGGCAGCCTTGTAAGCCGCGAGCAGCTGATACGGCATCACGCGCGCCTTGGCCACCGCCTCCGGATCCGCCAGCTTGCTCGCAATCACCCGGGTCATTCCGGGCAGATCGAACACGCCGTGACGGGCGAAGGTGTTCAGGCTCTGGCGCACCATCTGCCAGGATCCCTTGCGTGCGATCTGGGCCCACTGCGACGCATCGAGCGACAGCGCGGTCAGCATCTGGAACGGCACATCAGGCACGTCGCCCGCCTCGCCCCGCGCGCTGTCCCGCTTGAAGCGCTCAAACGCACGCGTGATGGGCGGCAGCGCCGATTCATCGACCGGCTTGCCCAGCAGCCACGCGAACCACGCCGCGCGCCACGCATCGCCCGCCTTCGGGTGCACCATCTTGACCACGTCGGCCAGCGACGGCGCATTGCCCACGGCAGCGTTCAGCAGCTGCGATTCCGTCGCGTTGAGCAGCCACTGCTGCACGAGCTTCTTCGGACGCGAGCCCAGCGAGCGGCGGCCCATCGTGCCGCTGCGCACGATCTGCACGAAGTTGCGCAGCATCTTGCCGTTATCGATCACGCGGCCGAACACCTGATCCAGCAGCACGATGTCGCGCACCGCCAGGTGGGCGGCCAGCAACGCGGGCATGTCCTTCATATGCCCCACCTGGCGGGCGTAGATCGCGGTCTGCGCCACGAACGCCGCATCGACTTCCCAAGCCAGCGTGCTGACCCGGTCCAGTTGCTCCTGCGCCGACGCGTAGAAGGTATGGCCCAGGCAACCGGTCGCGGCCAGCTGCGCCAACTGGTGGCGCGGCGTCAGTGCATAAGCCGGCGCGTATTCCGCGTTCAGTACCGTGGGTTGCGGCAGCGCCGCCTTCCGCGTCTGAAAGAGATTGAGGTTGACCATGAGCATTCTCCCGTCGTGTTCTTCGTGTCTATGGCTTCTCTAATGCAAAGCCCGTGCCAACTTTTGAAGATGCCTGCCGGGATAAACGCAATGCATTGATTCAAAAAGGAAATTTTATTTCCGCCAGCGCTCGCCACCCGAGGGGCTTCACAGCTATCCACAGGACTATTTAGAATATAGGCTAGCTATTTATCCACATAGATATGCACAAAAAAACGGTCGTCGTTGGATTCCTGGGCACACGGCTGGACGCGGGTCACGGCGCCAACCGCTGGACACGCTGGCGCCCGACGGTCTCGCTCACGCAGCAGGAAGACATGGTCATCGACCGTCTCGAGCTGCTGTACCCGAGCCATTCTGAAGACCTCGCCCAGGCGGTGCGCAGCGACATCGCCACGACCTCGCCCGACACCGACGTGCGCCTGGTGCGCATGGACGTGCAGGATCCCTGGGACTTCGGCGAGGTGTATGGCGCGCTCTACGACTGGGCCCGCGCCTACCCCTTCGATCCGGCACGCGAACGCTATTGGGCTCACATCACCACCGGCACGCACGTCGCGCAGATCTGCATGTTTCTGCTCGTGGAGTCGCGCTATATCCCGGGTGTGCTGCTGCAGACCGCGCCGCCCGACCGCCAGACCCGCGACGACCCCGGCACCTACGCGCTGATCGACCTGGACCTGTCCCGTTATGACGTACTGGCCCAGCGCTTCAGCCAGGCGCACGACGAGGCGCTCACGTTCCTCAAGAGCGGCATCGCCACGCGCAACACGCATTTCAACGCCCTGATCGAAGAGATCGAACGGGTGGCCGTGCGCTCCTCCGCCCCCATTCTTCTGACCGGGCCGACCGGCGCCGGCAAGTCGCATCTGGCGCGCCGCATGTACGAGCTCAAGCGGGCCCGGCATCAGGTCGAAGGCGAGTTTGTCGAGGTCAATTGCGCCACGCTGCGCGGCGATGGCGCGGCCTCCACGCTCTTCGGCCACAAGAAGGGGGCCTTCACCGGCGCGGCCACCGACCGCCCGGGCCTCCTGCGCACGGCGCATGAAGGGGTGCTGTTTCTGGACGAGATCGGCGAGCTGGGCCTGGACGAGCAGGCCATGCTGCTGAAAGCCGTCGAAGAAAAACGCTTCCTGCCGATGGGCAGCGACCGCGAGGTGAGCAGCAACTTCCAGCTCATCGCCGGCACCAACCGCGACCTGCGGATCGACGTCGCGCAAGGACGCTTTCGCGAAGACCTGTTCGCCCGTATCAACCTCTGGTCATACACGCTGCCCGGCCTGGCAGAGCGGCCCGAGGACATCGAGCCCAATATCGACCACCTGCTCACGCGCGCGGCCGCCGAGCTCGGCCGCGCCGTACGCTTCAGCGCCGAGGCGCGCACGCGCTATCTGAAGTATGCGCGCTCGCCCGACGCGCGCTGGAGCGGCAACTTCCGCGATCTCTACGCCAGCGTCACGCGGCTTGCCACCCTGGCCGACGGCGGCCGCATCTCTACCGAGCTGGTCGAGGCGGAGATCCAGCGTCTCACCTGGCTCTGGGCCGCGGCGGGCGAGGGCGGTGCGCTGCCTGCGGCGGATGAGGCGCTGCTGCCGGCCGAACTTGCCGCGACACTGGATCTGTTCGATAGGCTCCAGCTCGTAGCGGTCATCCGCGTCTGCCGGGAATCGCGCACCCTCTCCGAGGCCGGCCGCCGCCTGTTCGACCAATCCCGCGCCCAACGCAGCGTGGTCAACGACGCCGACCGCCTGCGCAAGTATCTGCTGAAGTTCGGTCTGAGCTGGGAGCGTGTGAGGGGGTAGTGCAGTGACGTCGCGCGATGCCGGAAGCACGGGGCTGAGCAGCGCAGTAACGTGCTGCGGGAGCGCAGCCTGCGGTGTGCGGTGAAGTCGCGCGTTGCACGGGCGCAGCGGTGGCGTAGTGGCGGTAGCGATGGCGGTAGCGTAGCGAGGCGGCGATGGCATGACGACGCAGTGTCGCAATAGCGTAGCGAGCCGGCGGGGCAGATCCCCGCCAGTTTGGACCGTCATCCCACATCGCTTATGCTGGGCGTCATGCAGCCCAATATCGAAGCCCTCACGCCCGACGAACAACGCGTGCTCGACGAGCAGTTCGCCCATGCCGACGAACTCGTGCAGTCGCTCACCGGCAAGCCGCTGGACGGCACCTTGAGCGACCTGGTGCGCCTGCAACGCCTGCTCGACACCAAGACGATCGAGCCCGAGGCCGAATACACCCTCACGTCGCTCGGCGTCGCCTTCGGCCGCGTGCTCACGCACAACCACCCCGACTATCAGTGGTGGATCACCGAAGACGAATACGGCCGCGACCCCGTCGTGCGCTACAAAGAGACCTCGCTCCTCGTCTTCCCCAGCATCATGTTGCTCAAGCGCGTCGAGTCCCGCTCCGAATTCACCGTGCCGGGCCTCTACGAAGAAATGCTCGCCCAGCTCGAAGACCTGCGCCTGCAGTATTACGCGGACGCGTAGTCCGGGGCCGCGGCAGGCCGAACGGCCCGCCGCATCCGTGGCCAGGCCCGGCCCAAAAAAAAGCTGCCCGAAGGCAGCTTTTTTCATTGCTGTGGTCCGCGGAACCCGCAGGCATCACGCGTCGATATTGCCCGCCGACAGCGCATGCGCCTCGATGAAGTTGCGGCGCGGTTCGACGTCGTCGCCCATCAGCGTGGTGAACACTTCGTCGGCCGCGATGGCGTCTTCGATCTGCACGCGCAGCAGGCGGCGCACCTTGGGGTCCATGGTGGTTTCCCAGAGCTGCTCGGGGTTCATTTCGCCCAGACCCTTGTAGCGCTGCTTGGACAGGCCGCGTTCGGCTTCGGTGCGCAGCCACTGCATGGCTTCGCGGAAGTCGGACACGAACTGCTCCTTGCGCTTGTCGCCTTCGCCGCGGGCGACGATGGCGCCTGCGCCGATCAGGCCCAGGAAGGTCTTGGCCGAACGCGCGAGCACCGCGTAGTCGGCGCCGCCCACGAAGTCGGCGTCGATGATGCTCACACGCACGTTGCCGTGGTGCATGCGCTGGACCGACAGGCGATGCTTCTCGGAGGCCTCGTCGAATTCCGGCACGACCTTCACGCCGTTGCCAACCGCCGCATCCTTCAATGCTTCTTCCAGACGCGCCGCCGATTGCGCGGTGCTGTCGGCGTCATCGAGGTTGATCTCCACGCCTTCGGCCATCGCCGACAGGGCGGCCACGTCGAACACCCGCGACAGGCGCGAGATCACGGCGTCGGCCAGCACGTATTGGCGCGCCAGCTCGCCCAGCGCTTCGCCGCTGATGGGCGTGGCGCCTTGGGAAGGCGTGAGCTCGGCGTCTTTCAGCGCGAGCTGCAGCATGTACTGCGCTTCTTCTGCGTCATCCTTCAGGTAGCGCTCTTCGCGGCCGACCTTGACCTTGTAGAGCGGCGGCTGGGCGATGTAGATGTGGCCGCGCGTCACGAGCTCGGGCATCTGGCGATACAGCAGCGTGAGCAGCAGCGTCCGGATGTGCGCGCCGTCGACGTCCGCGTCGGTCATGATGATGAGGCGGTGATAGCGCAGCTTGTCGATATTGAAATCGGGGCCGATGCTGGTGCCCAGCGCGGTGATCAGCGTGGCGATCTGCTCGCTGGCGATCAGGCGGTCGAAACGCGCCTTCTCCACGTTCAGCACCTTGCCGCGCAGCGGCAGGATTGCCTGGAACTTGCGATCGCGGCCTTGCTTGGCCGAGCCACCTGCCGAGTCACCCTCCACGATGTACAGCTCGCACAGCGCCGGGTCTTTTTCCTGGCAGTCGGCCAGCTTGCCCGGCAGCCCCGCGCCTTCGAGCACGCTCTTGCGGCGGGTCATTTCGCGCGCCTTGCGGGCGGCTTCGCGAGCGCGGGCAGCCTCGACGATCTTGCCGCACAGCGCCTTGGCGTCGTTGGGGTTCTCGAGCAGCCAGCTCTCGAGCGAGCGCGCGACGGCATCTTCGACGGCCGGACGCACTTCGGACGACACCAGCTTGTCCTTGGTCTGGCTGCTGAACTTGGGCTCGGGCACCTTGACCGACAGCACGCAGGCCAGGCCTTCGCGCATGTCGTCGCCGGTGGTCTCGACCTTGGCCTTCTTGGCCAGCTCGTTGTCACCGATGTACTTGTTGATCACGCGCGTCATGGCGGCGCGCAGACCCGTCAGGTGAGTACCGCCGTCGCGCTGCGGGATGTTGTTGGTGAAGCACAGCACGCTTTCGCTGTAGCTGTCGTTCCACTGCATTGCCACTTCGACGCCCACGGGCACGCCACCGGCGGCCGACTCGGTCGCCACGGCGAACACATTGCCGTGCAGCGTGGTCTTGGTGCGGTTGATGTACTCGACGAAGCCGCGCACGCCGCCCGAGAACGCGAAGTTCTCTTCCTTGCCCTGGCGCTGGTCGATCAGGCGGATCTTCACGCCATTGTTCAGGAACGACAGCTCGCGCAGGCGCTTCGAGAGGATCTCGTAGTGGTACTCGATGTTGTTGAAGATGATCGGATCGGCCAGGAAGCGCACTTCGGTGCCGCGCTTGTCGGTCGTGCCGGTCACGGCCAGGGGCGCCACGCGCTCACCCTGGCGGAACTCCATCTGGTGCACTTCGCCGTTGCGGCGGATGGTCAGGCGCAGCCACTCGGAGAGCGCGTTCACGCAAGACACGCCCACGCCGTGCAGACCGCCGGACACCTTGTACGAGTTCTGGTCGAACTTGCCGCCGGCGTGCAGCTCGGTCATCACGATCTCGGCGGCACTGCGGCCGAACTCGTCATCCTTGTGGATGTCGGTCGGGATGCCGCGGCCGTTGTCGGTGACGGAGATCGAGTTGTCGGTATGGATGGTGACGACGATGTCGTCGCAGTAGCCGGCTAGGGCTTCGTCAATGGCGTTGTCGACGACCTCGAACACCATGTGATGCAGGCCGGTGCCATCGGACGTGTCGCCGATGTACATGCCGGGCCGCTTGCGCACGGCCTCCAGCCCCTTGAGCATCTTGATCGAATCAGCGCCGTAGCCGCTGCCGGGAGTGGTGTTTTGATCTGACATAGTCTGTGTTCGATAACGCTATAAAGTACGACCTCGCGGCCAGAACCACGGGCGGGCACGAAGCCCGCCGGCGGCACTTACCCATCCGGTGTGCGGATCAGATCCGCATGGGCATGACGACGTACTTGAACTGGTCGTCGTCGGGCAGGGTGATGAGCGCCGAAGCATTGGCATCGGGCATCACCGACCACTGCACGTTCTCAACCTTGACGTTGGCCAGCACGTCGAGCAGATAGCTCACGTTGAAGCCGACGTCCAGGGCCTCGTAGCCGTAGTCGATGTCGATCTCTTCCTGCGCCTCTTCCTGCTCGGCGTTGGACGAGGAGATCTTCATGACGTTCTGACCGAGCTGCAGGCGCACGCCCTTGAACTTGTCGGTGGTCAGAATGGCGGCACGTTGCAGGCTGCCCTGCAGGGCCTCGCGGTTGACGTTGAACTGGCGCGTGTAGTTCGTGGGAATCACACGCGAGAAATCAGGAAACTTGCCTTCGACGAGCTTGGAGACCAGCTCCACGTCGCCGAAGCGGAAACGAATCTGGCCCGGCGCGACGTCGAGCGAGACCGGCTCGTCGGAGTCTTCGAGCAGGCGCTGCATTTCGAGCACGGTCTTGCGCGGCACGATCACTTCGTGGCGCTCGGCAATGCCGTCGGCCTCGGTGGCGCAATGCGCCAGACGGTGACCGTCGGTGGCGACGGCGCGCACGCGGCCCGGTTCGAACACCAGCAGCATGCCGTTGAGGTAATAGCGGATGTCCTGCTGGGCCATGGCGAAGTGCACCATGTTGAACAGGTGGCGCAACGTGCGCTGCGGCATGGTCAGCGAGACGTCCCATTGCTCGGGCTGAGCCACGGTGGGGAACTCGCTGGCGGCCAGCGTCTGCAACGCGAAGCGGCTCTTGGCCGATTGCACCGACAGCTTGTTGCTGGCGAGCGCGAGCTTGACCTCGCCCGTGTCGGGCAGTGCCTTCAGGATGTCGAGCAGCTTGCGCGCCGCGACCGTGGTGGATTCGTTGTCCTGCCCCACACCGAAATCGGCATGCGTCGTGATCTGGACTTCGAGGTCGGTGGCAATGAACGCGACCTTGTTGCCCTCTTTGCGCATCAGGATGTTCGCCAGGATGGGCAGGGTATGGCGTCGTTCGACGATGCCCGCCACAGTCGACAGCGGTTTCAGCAATGCATCGCGTGTGGTTTGTACGAGTTGCATGTTCATCCTTTTAGAGTTTGTTCCAACACGTGCAGGGTATGGTTAAGCTCGGCTTGCTTGGCGCGGGCGTCCGAGATCTTGCGCACGGCGTGCAGCACCGTGGTGTGATCCCGGCCCCCGAACAAGTCCCCGATCTCGGGCAGGCTTTTTTGCGTCAACTCCTTGGCCAGGTACATGGCAACCTGGCGCGGCAGGGCGATATTGGCGGGCCGGCGTTTCGAATACATGTCGGCCACCTTGATCTTGTAGAAATCCGCCACCGTCTTCTGGATGTTCTCGACCGTGATCTGGCCGTTCGATACCGACAGCAGGTCCTTCAGGGCTTCCTTGCAGACATCGACATTGAGCACGTCGCGGCCATGGAAACGCGCATAGGCCAGGACCTTGCGCAGGGCGCCTTCAAGCTCGCGCACATTGCTGCGCAGATGCTTGGCAATGAAGAACGCGACTTCTTCGGGCATGGGCACGCCCTCGGACTCGGCCTTGCGCAACAGGATCGCCACCCGCATCTCGAGCTCGGGCGGCTCGATCGCGACCGTGAGACCCGAATCGAAGCGCGAGATCAGACGGCTGTCGATCCCCGCGAGCTCCTTCGGATACGTGTCGCTCGTGATGATGATCTGTTTGCGCTGCGCCACCATCGCTTCGAACGCATAGAAGAACTCTTCCTGCGTGCGGTTCTTGCCGGAGAAGAACTGGATATCGTCGATCAGCAATAGATCGAGCGAATGGTAGTAGCGCTTGAAATCGTCGAACGCCTTGCGCTGATAGGCCTTGACCACATCCGACACGTATTGGTCGGCATGCACGTAGCGCACACGCACGCCCGTACCGGCCGCCACCATCGCATTGCCGATGGCGTGGATAAGGTGGGTCTTGCCCAGGCCGACGCCGCCGTACAGAAACAGCGGGTTGTACGAGATGCCGGGATTCTCGGCCACCTGCAGCGCCGCCGCACGCGCGAGCTGGTTGGCCTTACCGGTCACGAAGTTCTCGAACGTGAGGTCGGTGTTCAGGCGAGACCGCTCGTACACGATATTGGCCGCATCGGCGGCCGCCGGCGCGCCAGGCGCGTGCACCGCGGGGGCGGAGGGCACACCTGGCGAAAACGGCGGCGACGGGATGGCCATGTGGGCCGCCTCGTTGTGTGCCGCGTTGGCAGTCGCCGCGGCCGCGAGCGCGGTCACGGCGGCGACCGCCGACTGCGGCGCGGGCGCAGCCGAAGGCGCCGGCGGCGCAACCGGAGCGCGGGGCGTGATGGGCATGCGTGGAGTGGCGCTGTGGCTGGGCAACTCGAACAACACCTGCACCGGACGCTTGAACCATTCGGTTGCAAGCGCCTCGATCTGATGTGAAAAGTTCTTGCGGACCCAATCGAGTTTGAAACGATTGGGGGCAGCCACGCGCAGCACCGCCTGCGCTTCGTCAAAGGCAAGCGGGACCAGCGGTCTGATCCACGCGCTGATTTGTTGGGGGGGGAGTTCCTGCTCAAGACGACTGACGCAGGTCTGCCAGAATTCTTTCATGTCGCTCTTGTTCAAACCTCGATTCTACCCTTTCTGGGCACGGGTTATCCACAGGCCCCCGCCTCCGGGCCAGGGCGAGGCCGGTCTAACTGTTTGACAAGGAACGGAAAACTTGCTGAAATGGTGGGCTTTTCCGAATTCTGTCTGTCAGAAGGTTCTTTGGAATCAGGCGATGGGTGTCTCCGACATCCATGTGCGACGCCGAATGTGACGCCAGAGCCAAGCCCAAGTGCGCGACCCCAAATCTCTTTGGGATTGCTCCTGGATATGGCTCCTGGGACTGCCACGGCAAGTATGTCGCCGCGCCACGCAGGATGGCCTGCACGATCTCTCCCTCATTGCATCAAGCCTGTTGTTGCTTTAGGGTTTTGTCGTCGAGTCGTCCACCCCGAGCCCCGTCCGGCCCATGCTCTGCATGTGGATATCCGGATACCCGCCCGGGAGCGGATTCGCTGAACCCGTCGGGCAGGGTCTCCCTTCTGACTTTTGTTCTTTTTGTGGATTGTCCATGAAACGCACCTACCAACCTTCCGTTACCCGTCGCAAGCGTACCCACGGCTTTCGCCTGCGCATGAAGACTCGTGCCGGCCGCGCCATCCTGAACGCTCGCCGCGCCAAGGGCCGCAAGCGTCTGGCCGTCTAAGTCCGGTTTCCCGGACTTGCACCACGTTGCCCGGAATCGCACGGCCTGGCAGGCCCACGCAGGCCAGCGCCAACGTTTCACCCGTAGTACCCGCTGATTCCCGGCAACAGGCCAAGCTGTCTGCCATGTCGCGCGCCACGCTTCCCGCGGAGGCGCGCTTGCATCGCCCCTCCGAGTTTGCCGCAGCCCTCAAAGGCCGCCGGTTGGCCCGAGGGGCGATGTTCATTGTGAGCGCCGCTCCCGCCGCCCAGGCCAGCGCACCCCACGACGGTGTGCCGGTTTCCTGTGCCCGGCTGGGCCTGGTGATCGCCAAGCGCTTTGCCGCGCTGGCCGTTACCCGCAACGCGCTCAAGCGTGTCATCCGCGAATCCTTCCGGCATCAGCGCCTGGCGCTGCCGCCCCAGGACTACGTGGTTCGGCTCCACAGCAAGGTCAGTCCCACGACGCTGACCCAACTGAAGTTGGCCGCGCGCGCCGAAGTAGACGCTCACTTCGGGCGGATACGGCGATGATGCGGGCCCTGCTGATCGCGCCGATCCGGTTCTACCGCTTTTTTTTGAGCCCCTGGATCGGCCGGCAGTGCCGCTTTACGCCGACCTGTTCGGCCTACGCCATCGAAGCCATTGAACGTCATGGCCCCTGGCGTGGTCTATGGTTGGCCGTGCGCCGTATTGGCCGCTGTCATCCCTGGACCGCGGGCGGATACGATCCGGTACCGCCCGGCTCGGGTCCGACTGGCGAACCCTGCTGTACGCATCACCACCGCACCGGACACGATTGACGCTAAACTGCCGGGCTTTGCTGCCCGCATTCACTCCCCAGGCACCATGGATATCCGACGAACCGTCCTCTGGATGATTTTCTCCTTCTCGCTGTTGCTCCTCTGGAACAACTGGCAAGTCCATAGCGGCAAGCCGTCGCTCTTTGGCAATGCCCCGGCGAGCGAACAGCAGGCCAAGCCCGCCGACACCCCGGCGGCCAACGGCTCGGTTCCGAATGCCGCGGCGCCTGCCGCCTCGGTGCCGGCCGCGAGCGGCACCGCCGCACCGGCCTCCGTGCCTGGCAGCAACACCCCGGCCGCCGTGCGTGCCGAACAGGTGGTGGTGTCCTCCGACGTGCTGCGCATGACCTTCGATCCGGTCGGCGCCCAGCTCGTGCGTGCCGAACTGCTCAAATACCCCACCAGCACCGACGATCCCAAGCCGATGGTGCTGCTCGACCGCTCGCCCGCGCTGACCTACGTGGCCCAGACGGGCGTGGTGGGCGCGCCGGCCGGCGAGTCGTTCCCGACCCACCTGACGCCGTTCCGCCTCACCTCCACCGATCACGAACTCAAGGATGGCCAGGACACCCTGGTCGTGCGCTTCGAAGGCGAATCGGGTGGCATGCGTGTCATCAAGACCTACACGCTCAATCGCGGCAGCTACGACGTCAAGGTGCGCCACGAGCTCGCCAACCTCGGCCAGGCACCCGTGTCCCCCTCCGTGTACCTGCAGCTCGAGCGCGACGGCAACGATCCCGCCGGCACGTCGAGCTTCTATCACACGTTTACCGGCGTCGCGGTCTACTCCGAACAGGAGAAGTTCCAGAAGATCACCTTCGGCGACATCGAAAAGAGCAAGGCGCGTTACGTCAAGCAAGCCGACAACGGCTGGATCGGCGTGGTGCAGCATTACTTCGCGACCGCCTGGGTGCCGCAACAAGGCAAGCAGCGCACCAATGACCTGCTGCAACTGCAACCTGGCCTGTACGCCGCTCGCACCATCGAGCCGGTCGGCCAGATCGCCCCGGGCGCGACGGCTGCCGTCGATGCGCAACTGTGGGTCGGTCCGCAAGACCAGCAAGCCATGGAAGCCGTGGCGCCCGGCCTGGAGCTGGTGGTCGACTACGGTTGGCTCACGATCATCGCCAAGCCGCTGTTCGCACTGATGACCTGGCTGCACAGCCTGCTGGGCAACTGGGGCTGGACCATCGTGGCCCTCACGATGATCATCAAGGCCGTGTTCTTCCCGCTCGCCTCGAAGAGCTACGCCTCGATGGCCCGCATGAAGCAGGTCGCTCCCCGTCTGCAGGCCCTGAAAGAGAAGTACGGCGATGATCGCCAGAAGCTCAATCAGGCCATGATGGAGATGTATCGCACCGAAAAGATCAACCCGCTGGGCGGCTGCCTGCCCATGGTCGTGCAGATCCCGGTGTTCATCGCGCTGTACTGGGTGCTGCTGGCCAGCGTCGAGATGCGCGGCGCCCCCTGGATTCTGTGGGTGCAGGATCTGTCGGTGCGTGATCCGTACTTCATCCTGCCCGCCATCATGATGGCCACGATGTTCCTGCAGATCAAACTCAACCCGACGCCGCCGGACCCCATCCAGGCCAAGGTGATGATGGTCATGCCGCTGGTCTTCGGCGGGATGATGTTCTTCTTCCCGGCGGGTCTGGTGCTGTACTGGTGCGTGAACAACGCGCTGTCGATCGCCCAGCAGTGGGCCATCACGCGCCGTCTGGAACGCCAGACCGCATCGGCCGCCAACAGCTGATGACGGACGCGGGCAGGGCTGGCTCATGAAGAAGCTGGACCTGCCCGCGCTCGAGATTTTCGTTGCCGCCATCGAGGAGAAAAGCCTCTCCCGCGCGGCACAACGCGAAAATCTCGTCACCTCGGCCGCCAGCAAACGGGTCGCCGAACTCGAACGCCACCTCGACCGCACGCTGCTGGTGCGGCACGGGCGAGGCGTCGAACCCACCCCGGCAGGCATGCTGCTCTACCAGCGTGCCAAGGCCATCCTCAAAAGCGTGCAGCTCGCCGAACAGGCCATCGACCAATACTCGGCCGAAGGCCAGGCGCGCATCCGGCTCGCCGCCAATCCCTCCACCAGTCTGCAGTTCCTGCCGCCCATCATGGGCCGGTTCCTGGCTGCGCGTCCGCACGTCAGCGTGGACCTGATCGAGGCGCACAGCTTCGACATCGCGCGCCTGGTAGCCGAAAGCACCGTGGATATCGGCATCTACCATGCCGTGCACCCGGTGCCCGGCGTGGCATCGTTTCCGTTCCGGCGCGATCGTGTCGGCCTGGTGGTCCCGGTGGGCCATGCGCTCGCGCAGCGCAGCGAGCTCTACCTCGAAGAGGCGCTCGATTACGACCTGCTGGGGTATTTCCCGCGCCATTCGCTCGACCAGTTTCTGGCCTATGCCGGCCAGACGCTCTCGCGGCCTCCCACGGTGCGCATGCAGGTCGCCAATTTCGAAACCCGCTGCCGCATGATCCGCGAAGGATTAGGGGTGGGCGTGGTGCCCGAGCGCATCGCCGCCAACTATCTCGGCAGCATGGGCCTCGTCCTGCTGCGCCTGAAAGACGCTTGGGCCGAGCGCCAGTTCTACACCTGCGTGCGCGATATCGGTAGCCTGAACGCCGCCGCCGCCGACCTGCTCGATACCCTGATGGCGCCCCCCGACGCGGCCTGACGCGGCCGCGGACGCGGTTACGCACGCTCGATCCGGCCAGGGCGGCACGAACGCTGGCTTTCCTTTTTTTCAATCCTCGGCCTGCGCGGCTTGCGTAGATTGGAATCTCGAGGCGGCACCCCCGACCGCCACGGGAGACACCATGCTGTTGGACACGCTGGCCGACTACGGCGCGCACGATGCGCGCGCGCCCCTGGCCCCGGACGTCATGCACCATGCCAAGCGGGCCGTGCTCGATTGGCTGGCCGCCCTCTATCCGGGCACCCGCACCGCGCCCTGCGCGCAGCTTCTGGCGGCCCACCGCGACGAGCTTGGCCTCGGGTCGAGCAGCCTGCCGGGTTGCGGCACCACGGCCTTGCCCGCCACGGCCGCCTGGATCAATGGCAGCGTGTCGCATGCGGTCGAGTTCGACGATATTTTTCGCGATGCCGTCTACCACCCGGGCTGCCCGACGATCGCCGCGGCGCTCGCGCTGGCCGAAGCCCGCCAGGCCGACGGCCTGGCGCTGCTGCGCGCCGTGGTCGCCGGCTACGAGATATCCACACGCATCGGCGCCGCCATGCAGCCGGCGCACTACCGCTTTTTCCACACCACGGGCACGGTCGGCAGCCTGGGTGCGGCCGCGGCCGGCGCGGCCCTGCTCGCGCCGGGATCGGCCGACGTCATGCGCCATGCCATCGCGACCGCCGCCACGCTCGCAGCCGGCCTGCAGCAAGCGTTCCGCTCGGATGCCATGAGCAAGGCCCTGCACGCCGGCAATGCGGCAAACGTCGGCGTGCGTGCCGCGCAGGGCGCCGCGCACGGGATCACTGGCGTACCGGACATCCTCGAAGGCGAGGTGGGATTCGGCGCCGCGCTGGCCGGCCAGGTCGACTGGCAACGAGCCACGGAGGGCCTGGGCCAGGTCTACAACATCACTCGCATCACGCAAAAGAACCACGGCTGCTGCGGCCATACGTTTGCCGCGATCGACGCGGCACTCGCGCTGCGTGCGCAGGGCGTCGTACCGGACGAGATCGAGCGCATCACCGTGCACAGCTATCGCACGGCGATCGACGTGACGGGCAATGACAACCCCGTCACCGCGTTCGAGGCCAAGTTCAGTCTGGCCTATGTCGTGAGCCACGCCTTGCTGCACGGCTCGGTACGTCTGGCCGCCTTCGATGCCGACCGCCTGGACGACCCGGCACTGCGCGCGCTCATGCGCCGTCTCACGCTGCTGGAGGACCCGGCGCTCACCGCGGGATTTCCACGCCAGCGGGCCGCCCACGTCGCGATCACGCTCAAGAATGGCCGCGCGCTGCGCCACGAGGCGCCGTATCGCAAGGGCGATCCCGAAGCGCCGCTGTCGGACGCGGAGCTCGACGACAAGTTCGCGGAGCTCGCCGGTCCCGTGCTCGGCAGCGCCCGCATGCAGTCACTGCGCGACGCCATCTGGCGCCTGGACACACTGTCGGTGGCCGACCTTCGGCTCGCCGCCGATCCCGCCGCCTCCTGAGGACACCCGCCATGACATCCCCACGATCGGGCACCCTGAGTGCCCAGGCTCTGCTCGCGCCTGCGAGCGTGGCGCTCGTCGGCGCCTCGGCCGATCCTGCCAAGAACACGGCCCGGCCGCTGCGCTTTATGCGCAAGCATCAATACGGCGGGCGCGTCTATCCGATCAACCCGGCGCGCGAGACCGTGATGGGTGAACGCGCCTGGCCCGCGCTCGACGCGCTGCCTGAGCCGGTGGAGCACGTGTTCATCATGGTGCCGGGCGCACAGGTCGAAGCGCTTCTGGAACCCTGCGCCCGTGCTGGCGCACGCGTGGTCAGCGTCTACTCCGATGGCTTTGCCGAAAGCGACGAGGCCGGGCGCGTGCGCCAGGAGGCGTTGGTGCAGCGGGCGCGGTCGCTCGGCCTGCGGCTGCTGGGCCCCAACAGCATCGGCTGCGCCGATTTGCATGGCGGCGCGATCCTGTCCGTGAATGCCGCGTTCGAAGCCGACGACCTCATCCCGGGCGACATCAGCCTGGTGTCGCAAAGCGGCTCGATGATGGGCTCGCTGCTCTCTCGCGCGGCAGCACGCGGCTTCGGCTTCGCGCGCTCGGTATCGGTCGGCAATGAGGCCGACATCAGCGTGGGCGAGGTGGTCGACGCGCTGGCCGATGACCCGCAGACTCACGTCATCCTGCTGTTTCTGGAAACGTTGCGCGATGCCGCCACGATGGCGCGCGCGCTCGCCCGGGCACGCGCCGCGGGCAAACCGGTGATCGCCTACAAGCTCGGCCAATCGGCGCAGGGCGATGCGCTCGCAAGCACCCACACCGGCGCGCTCGCGGGCAACGACGCCGCGGTCGACGCCTTTCTGCGCGCGCATGGCGTGATGCGCGTGCGCACGCTCGAGGCCCTGTTCGAATTCGCACCGCTGGCCCGCCGCTACCAGGCAAGCCGGCGTGACCGCGCCGAGGCGCCGCGTGTGGCCGTCATCACAACCACCGGCGGTGGCGCGGCCACGGTCGTCGACAACCTCGGCCTGCGCGGTCTGCAGGCCGTGGCGCCACCGCCGGATTTCATTGCGCGCATGGCCGAACGCGGCCTGCGTCTGCGCGAAACACCCGTTATCGACCTCACGCTGGCCGCGACCAGCGTGCAGTATCGCGAGCTGCTCGAGGCGCTGCTGCGCGCCGACTGGTGCGATGCCGTGTTGAGCGTCGCGGGATCGTCCGCGCAGTTTCATCCGCAACTGGTCGTGGCACCGCTCGAAGCGGCGGACAAACCTGTGGATAAGCCCTTGGCCGTGTTTCTCGCGCCCGACGCACCCCAATCACTCGCACGGCTGCGCGAGGCAGGTATCGCCGCATTTCGCACGCCCGAAGCCTGCGCCGACGCGCTCGCTGCCTTGCTGGCAAATCCGGGGCGCGCACCTGCGGCCCCGCGTGCATGGCATTGGCCCGCGGCCATGCCGCGGGACGGCATGCTGACCGAATACCAGAGCAGCCAGGTCTTCGCATCACTTGGCCTGCCCATCGCACGGGCCGCCTTGCTCCCCGCCGACACGCCCGACCACACGCTGTCGTATCCGGTGGTCGCCAAGATCAGCTCGCCCGACATCGCGCACAAGACCGAGATCGGCGCCGTGCGGGTCAATCTGCGCGACGCAGAAGCGCTGCGCATCGCCGCGGCGGAGATCCGCGCCAATGTCGCCCGGCGTGCGCCTCACGCCCGCATCGACGGCCTGCTCGTGCAAGAGATGCGTCAGGGCCTGGCGGAGTTCATCCTGGGCTATCGCAACGATCCGCTGGCGGGCCCCACTGTCTTGCTCGGCGCGGGCGGCATTCAAGCGGAGCTCGCTCCCGATATCGCGCTGCGGCTCGCGCCGATCGACGAGGCGGGAGCCTGGGAAATGATCCGTGCCGTGCGGCATACGCAGCTGGTCCGCGGTTTCCGTGGCTTGCCGCTCGGAGATTGCGCGGCGCTTGCGCGCGCCATCGCCGATTTCTCGCAACTCGCGGCGTGCGCGGACGCCGTCGTCGCCGAGGCCGAGATCAACCCGCTTTTCGTCTGCCGCGATGGCGTGGTCGCCGTCGATGGCCTGCTGCGGCTCGACACCTGAACACGCCGGCGCCCGCGCGCCGCACCGCTTCTTATCCCCATCCTTGTTGATTCGGACTGCCATGAACTTCGAACTCACTCCTGAACAGCGCGACTTCCAGAATGCGGTACGCCGCTATGCCGAGAAGTCGCTCAAACCGGGCGCGCTGGACCGCGCGCATGCCGATGCCTATCCGTGGGAAGTCGCGCGAGAGATGGCGGCGCAGGGCCTGCTCGGCATCACCATCGATGAAGCCGACGGAGGCGTGGGCGGCTCGCTCATGGACGCCGTGATCGCGATCGAGACCGTCGCCTCCGTCTGCCCGCGCAGCGCGGACGTCGTGCAGGCCGGCAACTTCGGCGCCATCCGCGTGCTCGCCGAGTACGGCAGCCCGCAGCAAAAGGAGGCCTACCTGAGCCGGCTGCTGGCGGGCGACATGTTGATCGCCGTGGGCATGACCGAACCCGATGCGGGGTCCGCCGTCACCGAACTCAAGACGCGCGCCACGCGCGACGGCGAGGGCTGGCGCATCAATGGTTCGAAGATCTTCACCACACACGGCCCTCACGCGGACCTGATCCTCGCGTATGTGCGCTTCGGCCCGGGTACGCAGGGCATCGGCTCCGTGCTGATCGAGACCCGCGCCGAAGGCGTGCGGCTCGGCAAGCGGTCCACCTTCATGTCGGATGAAGCCTGGGCAGAGATCCATTTCGACGAGGTCTATATCCCGGACCACATGGTCGTGCTGGGCGAGGGCGGCTTCAAGAAGCAGATCGCGGGCTTCAACGTCGAACGCATCGGCAACACCGCGCGTTCATTGGCCCTGGGTCGCTACGCGTACGAAGAGGCCCGCGGCTGGGCGCTGCAGCGCAAGCAGTTCGGCAAGCTCTTGTGCGAGTTCCAGGGGCTGCAATGGAAGTTTGCCGACATGCGCATCAAACTCGATGCCGCACAACTGCTGCTCTATCGCGCCGCCACGCATGCCGACACCGGATTCCCGGATGCAACGGAGACGGCAATTGCTAAAGCCTACTGCAATCAAGTCGGCTTCGACGTGGCGAACGAGGCATTGCAGGTGATGGGCGGCATGGGTTACAGCCGCGAGTCGCTGGTGGAGTATTGCGTGCGTCGCTGCCGCGGCTGGATGATCGCGGGCGGCTCGATCGAGATCTTGAAGAACCGCATCGCCGAAGGCGTGTTCGAGCGCAGCTTTCCCCAGCGCCAATAATGCAGAAGGCCCCGTTGGCGCAGGCATGAAACGCCTGCGCCAACGGGGCCGATGCCGGCATGGCGCCGCTTACTTCAGATCGAAGCGATCGAGGTTCATCACCTTGGTCCAGGCCGCCACGAAATCACGCGCAAACTTCTCCTGCGCGTCGTCGCTGGCATACACCTCGGCCAGCGCACGCAGTTGCGAATGCGCGCCGAACACCAGATCGATGCGGCTCGCGGTCCACTTCGCCTCGCCGGTCTTGCGGTCCCGGCCTTCGAATGTTTCGCGCGCCGGCGTCGCCGGCTGCCACACCGTGCCCATATCCAGCAGGTTGCGGAAGAAGTCGTTGCTCAGCACACCCGGGCGATCGGTGAACACGCCTCGTGCGTCCTGGGGATCTTGCACGCCCAGCACGCGCAGGCCGCCGATCAGCACCGTGAGCTCCGGCGCCGTGAGCGTGAGCAACTGTGCGCGATCGATGAGCAAGTGTTCGGCCGGCACGCTGAAGCGCGCCTTCTGATAATTGCGAAAGCCATCGGCCACGGGCTCGAGCGGCGCGAACGAATCGATATCGGTCTGCTCCTGCGTCGCATCGGTACGGCCTGGCGCAAACGGCACGGTGAGCTTCTGGCCGGCCTTGGCGGCGGCCTGCTCCACGGCCGCACAGCCGGCCAACACGATCAGATCGGCGATCGAAATCTGCTTGCCGCCCGATTGCGCGCCGTTGAAATCGCGCTGGATGGACTCCAGCACGTTCAGCACCTTGGCCAACTGCTCGGGGCGGTTCACCGCCCAATCCTTTTGCGGCGCAAGACGGATACGCGCACCGTTGGCGCCCCCGCGCTTGTCCGATCCGCGGAACGTGGAGGCCGAGGCCCATGCCGTCGACACCAGTTCGGCGACCGACAACCCCGAGGCGAGAACCTTTTCCTTCAACGCGGCCACGTCCTGATCATCGACCTGCGGATGATCCGCGCGCGGCAACGGATCCTGCCAGATCAGTTCTTCGGCCGGCACTTCCGGACCGAGATAGCGGGCGCGCGGGCCCATATCGCGGTGCGTGAGCTTGAACCAGGCACGCGAGAACGCATCCGCGAACGCGTCGGGGTCTTCGTAGAAGCGGCGCGAGATGGCTTCATACGCCGGATCGGCGCGCAGCGCGATATCGGTGGTCAGCATCGAGGGCGCATGACGGCGCGACCGGTCGTGCGCGTCAGGCACGGAGTTGGCGCCCGCACCATGCTTGGGAATCCACTGATGGGCGCCGGCCGGGCTCTTGGTGAGCTCCCAGTCATAGCCGAACAGGTTCCAGAAGAAGTTGTTGCTCCACTTGGTCGGCGTGGAGGTCCAGGTCACTTCCAGGCCACTGGTGATGGTGTCGCCCCCCTTGCCAGTGCCGAAGCTGTTGGCCCAGCCCAGGCCTTGATGCTCGAGATCGGCGGCCTCGGGATCGGGGCCCACGTGATCGGCCGGACCTGCGCCGTGCGTCTTGCCGAAGGTGTGGCCGCCCGCGATGAGCGCCACGGTCTCTTCGTCGTTCATGGCCATGCGAGCAAAGGTCTCACGGATATCCTGGGCCGCCGCAAGCGGATCGGGATTGCCTTCGGGGCCTTCGGGATTCACATAAATCAGACCCATCTGCACCGCGGCGAGCGGATTCTCGAGATGGCGGCCGTGATCGGTGCGGCTTTCCTCCGCGCCGTGCAAGTCTTCGTCGGCCACGATCACGCCTTCGTCGTCGTTACCCGCGGCCCCCTTGCCGTAGCGCAAGTCGCCACCCAGCCAGGTCTTCTCATTGCCCCAGTACACGTCCTGGTCGGGTTCCCAGGTGTCGACGCGGCCACCCGCGAAACCGAAGGTTTTGAAGCCCATGGTCTCGAGCGCGACGTTGCCGGTCAGGATGAGCAGGTCGGCCCACGAGATCTTGTTGCCGTACTTCTGCTTGATCGGCCACAGCAGCCGGCGTGCCTTGTCCAGGCTCACGTTGTCGGGCCAGCTGTTGAGCGGCGCAAAGCGCTGTTGCCCGCGGCCCGCACCGCCCCGGCCATCGCCGATACGATAGGTGCCTGCGCTGTGCCAGGCCATGCGGATGAAGAGCGGGCCGTAGTGGCCGAAGTCGGCCGGCCACCACTCCTGCGAATCCGTCATCAGCTGCGCCAGATCCTGCTTCAGTGCGGCCAGGTCCAGGCTCTTGAAGGCGCGAGCGTAGTCGAAGTCCTTGTCCATCGGATCCGACTTGGCGGAGTGCTGGCTCAGCAGGTCGAGCCTGAGCTGTTGGGGCCACCAGTCACGGTTCGTCGTGCCACCGCCTGCGGCGTGCTCGACGCCCTTGGGAGCGTCTTCGCCCTTCGTATGATTGAACGGGCACTTTGCTTCGTTCGACATGCGCTCTCTCCTTGATGTGAATACTCGAAGCCGGCGCGTGTGCAAGCCGGCGTGTGTGTGCCTCGATAGGCGCAACGTCAGGGAGAGTGGCTGGCGCAGTGCAGACGCCGGACCGATTGCCGCCGGTGCTCACGCCATCCCCATGTCGTGCCCGGCGCGTCGCGCGCTCGCTGCGGCAGGGGCCGCGCCGGTGCTCACGAATATACGCGAGCCCCGCGACAGAAAGTATTTGATTGGTCTTATGCCACTCATAGCTGAGCGCTATAGACCTACGCGTTTCGTATAGCTTGACGCCTGCTTCTCGGCAATAAAAAAGGGAGGCCACGGCCTCCCTGTTGTGCTGCGCTTTCAGCGCTGCATGCCCCACCGCCTGACAGTGACGCGCTCCAAGGTATTGAACACGAGGTTTTCCACAAGCAGCCCGATCAACACGACCGCGGCCAATCCCGCGAACACCTTGTCTGTGTATAACTCGTTGCGGTTCTGGAAGATGTACCAGCCCAGGCCGCCTTTGCCACTCGAGGCGCCGAACACCAGTTCGGCCGCGATCAACGTGCGCCACGCAAACGCCCAGGCGATGCGCAGACCCGACAGGATGGCGGGCAGGGCGGCCGGCACCAGGATCGCCAGCACGTACCGCAGTCCGCTCAGGCCATAGTTGCGGCCCGCCATGCGCAGCGTCTCGGACACCGTGAGAAACCCCGAGTACATGTTGACAGCCAATGCCCAGAGCACCGAATGGATCAGCACGAACACCAGGCTGCCTTCACCCAGGCCGAACCAGAGCATGGCCAGTGGCAGCAACGCGATCGCAGGCAGCGGATTGAACATCGCCGTCAGGGTGGAGAGCAGGTCCCGGCCAAAGCGCGTGGATACCGCCGCGGTCGTCAGTACAAAGGCAAGCAGCACGCCCGCGGCATAGCCCTTGAGCAATACCGACAAGGACAAGGCGGCACGCGCGGGCAGCTGTCCATTGAACAGTTCTTCGGCAAAGGCCTGCGCGGTTGCCCAGGCGCCCGGCAATAGCAAATCGTTGTCGGCCCAGCGCGCGGCCCCTTCCCACAACAGCGTGAGCAGCGCCAGTATGAGGGCCTTGCGTACGGCGCTGTGGCCATACAGGCGTTCATGCCACGGCAGCGGCGCGGCGAGCGCGAGCGGCGGTACGGGTACCAGTTCCCGCTCGTACTCGGGCCTCGCGTGCGCGGGCTCATTCAGCGTTCCAGTGATCGGCATGCGAGCGTCTCTCGGAGGTTTATTACGCGGCGCGGCGGGCCGCCGCGGCACCGGCAGCCTCTGCCGTCTGCGCCTCGCCGAACAGCACGGAATGGATGCGTTGGGCGGCTGCCTGGAACGCGCTCGAACCGGGGCTGTGCAGTCCGTACTGATGCGCGTTGAGTTCGGCCCGCACGCGGCCCGGATGGGGCGAGAGCAGCAGGATCCGATTGCCCAGGATCAACGCCTCTTCGATTGAATGCGTCACGAAGAGCAGCGTGAAGGGATTGTCTTCCCACAGGCTCAGCAGCTCTTCCTGCATGCGGCGGCGCGTGAGCGCATCGAGCGCCGCGAAAGGCTCGTCCATCAACAGGATGCGCGGCTGCATCGCCAACGCGCGGGCAATGGCCACGCGCTGCTTCATCCCGCCCGAGAGCGTATGCGGATAAGCGTCGGCAAAGGCGGAAAGACCCACCTTGTCGAGATAGTGCAGGGCGCGTTCCTCGGCCTCGCGGCGCGGCAGCTTGTGCGCCGTCCGCAAAGGAAAGGCCACGTTCTGCTTAACCGTTTTCCAGGGCGGCAGTTGGTCGAATTCCTGGAACACCACGACACGATCCGGACCCGGGGCACGGATGGGTTCGCCATCGAGCCGCAGTTCGCCTGCGGCCGGCGCGACGAAACCCGCGGCGGCTTTGAGCAATGTGGACTTCCCGCAGCCCGACGGACCCAGCAGAATGAAGCGATCCTGCGGCCAGACATCGAAGCTCACCTCATGCGTGGCGCGAATGCGGCGCTGGCCCGCCTTGTACTCCAACGTGGCACGATTCACCCGCAACAGCGGGCCGGTCTCGTGGCTGGCGGGGCTTTGCGGATCGCGCCAGCTCATCTCAACCGCCCTGCGCCGTCAGCGCATCATCGAAGAAATAGTCGCGCCAGCTGGCAGGCTTGTTCTTGATCGCACCGACCTCATGCATGAACTCCGCGAGGCGATAGGTGTTCTGCGGCTCGAGCTTGAACGCCACCTGCGGGTTCTTGATGATGTCGATCAAGAGCTTGCGATCCGTCTTGGCGCCGGTCGACTTCAGATAAATGTCGGCGGCAGCCTCGGGATTGGCGCGCACGAACTCGGCGGCCTCCTTGAGCGCGGCCTGGAAGGCGGCATACGTCTTCGGATTTTCCTTGCGGAATTTCTCGGTGGCGAACAGCACCGTGGACGAGCTCGGACCGCCCAGCACATCATAGGAATTCAGGACAATGCGTGCGTTCGGATTGCCCGCCAGCTCCTGCTCCTGAAACGGCGGATTGCCGAAGTGACCGGTGATCTCGGTACCGCCCGAAATGATGGCCGCCGCCGCATCGGGGTGGGGCACGGCCACCGAAATCGCATCGAGCTTGTTGTATTGATCCTTGCCCCAGATCTTGGACGACGCCAGCTGCAGCACGCGCGACTGCACCGACACGCCCACCGCCGGCACGGCGATGCGGTCCCGGTCGGTGAAGTCGGCGATCGTTTTCACGTTCGGATTGTTGCTGACGAGGTAATAGGGAAAGTTGCCCAGCGACGCCACGCCCTTCACATTCTGCTTGCCGTGCGTGCGATCCCAGATGGTCAACAGCGGGCCCACACCGGCGCCGGCGATATCGACCGCGCCGGAGAGCAGCGCGTCGTTCACGGCGGCCCCACCGGAGAGCTTCTTCCACTCGACCTTGATGTCCTGCCCGGCGGCCTTGCCGTGCTTCTCGATGAGTTGCTGTTCCCGGGTCACGTTCAGCAGCAAGTACACGATGCCGTACTGCTCCACCACGCGGATCTGGCCCTCGGCGCGGGCCGGCGTGGGCGCGGCCAGTGCCAGCGTGCCGATCAGGAGCGCGAGGCCAGCGCAGGTGCCGTAGCGCACAAGGCGGTCGCGCAGCGTTTCGGGAGCACGTTCAGGGGCGATCGGGTTCTGCATGGATATCCTGCGAGGGTCGGGGGAATCCGGGCGTGGGGTGCCGGCCGTCAGGGCCCGCGCACGCCTGGTTCAGAGCGACCCATTATGAAAACGCGCCACCATGCCGCAAACGAATATCTCGGCGTTTGCACAAAGCCTCACGTCATATGGCAGGACAAAAAAAGGCCGTGAGTGTAAGTGTCCACTTACGCTCACGGCCTTTAATTACAATGAAACTTCAATGGCGAACACCCTCAGCCGAGCAGGGCGAACCACGCCGGGCCCGCCCCTGGACTCATACCTTGGGCATATAAGCTTCGACCAGTTTCACCCAGTAGGTCGCGCCCACCGGCAGCAACGCATCGTTGAAGTCGTAGTTCGGGTTGTGCAGCTGGCACGGACCCATGCCGTGATAGCTCTGCAGGCGATGGTCGCCATCGCCGTTGCCCAGGAACAGATAGCAGCCGGGCACTTTTTCAAGATAGAAGGAGAAATCCTCGGCCCCCATGAACTGCGGGATCTCGGTATTCACGTGTTCGTCGCCGAACGCGGCGCGCGCCACCTCGGTCGCGAATGCCGTCTGTTCGGCCCAGTTGACCAGCGGCGGGTAGGCACGCACGAACTGCAGCTCGCCCGAGCCGCCATAGACCTGCGGCAGCGTGGTCGCGATGCGGCGCATGTCGGATTCGATCTTGTCGAGGGCCGTCGTGGTGTAGGTGCGTACGGTGCCACGCAGCACGGCCTCGCCCGGGATCACGTTGTAGGCATCACCGGCGTGGATCTGCGTGATCGACAGCACGGCGGCGTCCAGCGGATCGCGGCTGCGCGAAATCACGGTCTGCAGCGCATGCACCATGTCGGCCGCGACCACGATGGGATCGACGGCGCCATGGGGCTGGGCCGCGTGTCCGCCCACGCCCTTGATGATGATGTCCCAGCGATTGCTCGAGGCCATCATCGGGCCCGCGCGAAAACCGAACTGATTCACCGGCATGCCCGGCATATTGTGCAGGCCGTAGATCGCATCGCACGGGAAACGATCGAAGAGACCGTCTTCGATCATTGCGCGGGCGCCCGCGTTGCCGCCTTCTTCGGCGGGCTGGAAGATGAAATTGATCGTCCCGTCGAAATTTCGGTGACGCGACAGGTACTCGGCCGCGCCCAGCAGAATCGCGGTGTGGCCGTCGTGGCCGCAGCCGTGCATGCGCCCCGGGATGGTCGAACGATGCTCGAAGCGGTTGTGCTCGGGCATGGGCAGCGCATCCATGTCGGCGCGCAGCCCGATGGTCTTCTTGCCCGAACCGGCGCGCAGCACGCCCACCACGCCGGTCTTGCCCAGGCCGGTGTGCACTTCCAGGCCGAGGTCGCGCAGACGCTGCGCCACCAGGCCCGCGGTGCGGGTCTCTTCGAAGGCGAGTTCGGGATGGGCGTGGATATCGCGGCGCAGCGCCGTAAGGTCGGCGTGGGCGCGTTCGATTTCGTCTATGGTCTTCATGATGGTCGAAGGTCGACTTGAGAAAGAATTTTGTAGCACAGGCACGGCCACGGCAGCGCCGAGCCGGCAGACTGCCTATCATTGTGCCCGCGTTTCGGCGGCCTGCGTGTCGGCGCGCTGCGGGGCAGCCGGCTGCGGATCATTCAGGTGGCAGGCGCTGATATGCCCCGATGCCACCTGCCGCAGCAAGGGCCGCTCGATGCTGCAACGCGGCATCGCATGCGGACAGCGCGGGTGAAAAGCGCAACCGGAAGGCGGCGCGAGCGGAGAGGGCAGCTCGCCCTTGATCGGGCGATAGCTGCGCCGCTCCGGGGTAAGGGTGGGCAGCTCCTCGAGCAGCGCCTGCGTATACGGGTGGTTGGGCCGATCGAAGATCTCTTCGGTGCGTGCCAGCTCGACGATGCGGCCCAAATACATGATGGCCACGCGATCCGAGATATGGCTCACCACCGCCAGGTTGTGGCTGATGAACAGATACGTCAGATCGAGATCCGCCCGCAGCTGGCCGAACAGATTGATCACCTGCGCCTGGATCGACACATCCAGCGCGGCAACGGCCTCGTCGCAGACGATGGCGCGGGGCTTGAGCGCCAGTGCGCGCGCGATCCCGATACGCTGGCGTTGCCCGCCCGAAAACTGATGGGGATAACGCTGTGCGTAAGTGGGATCGAGCCCGACCTGACGCATCAGCCCCGCCACATACTCCTGCCGATCGGCGCGCCGCACCAGCCCGTGCGCCACGGGTGCCTCGCCGATGATGTCGGCCACCCGCATGCGCGGATTGAGCGATGCGTAGGGATCCTGGAAGATCATCTGCACGCCCAGCTCGTAGGCGCGCCGTTGCGGCCCCGGCAAGCGCGCGACATCCTGCCCTTCGTAGTGAATGCTGCCCGCGGTCGGATTGAGAATGCCGGCCACCATGCGGCCCAGCGTTGACTTCCCGCAGCCGGACTCGCCCACGATGCCGATCACTTCGCCCGCCTGCACGTCGAGGTCCACGCCCGCCACCGCGTGCACGACCTGATCCTTCAGGCCGGCGCCAAACAGATTCGCGATGCGGCCCGCGATATCCACCGGTTGTGCGAATCGCATCTCCACATCGCGCAGCGATAACAAGGTGCGCGCCGGTGCCTTATCCACAGCCTGTTGCGGTGCGTGCGTCATTGCGCCTCTCCCGCGTGCCAGCATCGCACCCAATGCGCCGGCCGGACCTCCACCGGCTGCGGCGCGGCCAGACAGGCCTCGCTCGCGCGCGGACAGCGCGTGCGAAACGCACAGCCTTCGGGCAGGTTGAGCAGCGACGGCGTCATGCCGGGAATCTGCGCCAGGGGCTGTCCTCGCGTGGCGGGCGACGGAATCGATGCGATCAGACCGTGCGTATAGGGATGCTGGGCGTGCGCGAGCACATCGCGCGTACTGCCGGTTTCGACCACGCGCCCCGCATACATCACCGCCACGCGGTCGGCGAGCCCGGCCACCACGGCGAGGTCGTGCGTGATCCAGATGAGCGCGGTGCCGGTCTCGGCACAGAGCTTCTGCATCTCGTAGAGAATCTGGCCCTGGATCGTGACATCGAGCGCGGTCGTGGGTTCGTCGGCGATGATGATGCGCGGCTTGTTCAAGAGCGCGATGGCGATCGCCACGCGCTGGCGCATGCCGCCCGACAACTGGTGCGGGTATGCACGCAAGCGTTCGCGCGGCGCCGGGATGCCCACCATCGTGAGCACCTCGAGCGCGCGCGCATGCGCCGCCTCGCGCGAGACCTTCTGATGCGCCCGCACCGTCTCGATCATCTGCGTGTCGACGCGCAACACAGCGTTGAGCGTCATCATCGGGTCCTGGAAGATCATGGCGATCTCGTTGCCCCGCAGCTGGCGCCAACGATCCGTGCTGGCCTGGCGCAGATCCTCGTCGCGCAGGAAGATCGAACCCTCGACGATGCGGCCCGGCTCGTCCAGCAGGCCGATCAGCGAAAAGCCCGTGATGCTCTTGCCGGATCCCGACTCGCCCACCAGTCCCAGGATCTCGCCGCGGGCCAGATGCAGGTCCACGCCATCGACGGCCTTGACGACGCCGGCGCGCGTATAGAAATGCGTCTTGAGCGAGCGCACATCGAGCAGGGGCGCCTGCGTGGCGGCGTCGGGCATGACAGCGTGCATCCGGGCCTCCTCAGGCATTGTTGCGGGGATTGAGAACATCGCGCAGGTGATCACCCACCAGATTGATCGCGATGATCAGCACCGCGAGCGCGATGCCAGGGAAAAACGAAATCCAGTAGGTGCCCGAGAGCAGATACTCGAAGCCATTGGCGATCAACATACCCAGAGACGGTTCGGTGACAGGCACGCCCACGCCGAGAAAGGACAGCGTGGCCTCCAGCGCGATGGCATGCGCGAGGTCGATGGTGGCGATCACAATGAGCGGCGCCATGCAGTTGGGCAACACATGGCGGAACAGCACGCGGCCCCAGGAGAGCGACATGCAGCGTGCGGCCTCCACGTATTCCTTGCTGCGTTCGACCAGTGCCGCGCCACGCGCCGCGCGAGCGAAATACGCCCACTGCACGACCACGAGCGCGATGATGACCTTGTCGACCCCTTTGCCCAGGATCGCGAGCAGCACCAGGGCCACGAGAATCGCCGGGAACGACAGTTGGATATCGACGATGCGCATCAGGAGCGCATCGATGCGGCCACCGAAGTACGCGGCGATCAAGCCCACCGAGGTTCCGATCAGGAACGCCGCAAGCACAGAGACCGCGCCCACCATCAAACTCGTGCGCATGCCATAGAGAATGGCCGACAACACATCACGGGCCTGGCCGTCGGTGCCCAACCAATACGTCATGGTGCCATCGCCACTCTTTTCGCCGGGCGGCAGCTTGGCATCGAGAATGTCGAGTGAACCCAGGTCGTAGGGATTCTGAGGCGCGATCCAGGGTGCGAGCAGCGCGGCGCCGATGGTGAACACCAGCAATACCAGCCCGAACAGCGCGAGCTTGCTGGCACAGAAGTCGGCGGCGAACTGGCGCCAGGGCGAGCGCGCGGCCGCGGCGCCGGCGGGCTTGGGGACCACGCTCAGGTCGGCGGGAGAACTCATCGGCGTGACTCCAGTCGCACGCGGGGGTCGAGCACGGTGTAGATGATGTCGACCACCAGATTGAGCATGACGAGGAAGAACACGATGAGGAGCAAATACGCCACCACCACCGGCCGATCCAGGTTGATGATCGAATCGATCAACAGTTTGCCCATGCCCGGCCACGAGAACACGGTTTCGGTCACCACCGCGAACGCGACCACTTGGCCGAACTCCAGACCGGCCACCGTCACGATAGGAATCAGGATGTTCTTGAGCAGATGCACACCCAGCACGCGGCGCTCCGACAGGCCTTTCGCCCGCGCGAACTTGATGTAGTCCTGCGGCAGCGATTCTCGCGTGGCCGCCCGCGTCACGCGAATGATCATCGCGCACTTGGCCAGCGCGATCGTACTGGCCGGCAGGATGAGCGCGGCCCAGCCGCTCAAGGTAAACACGCTGAGCGACAGGCCACCGATGTCGGCGGTCGCGCCACGGCCGCTGGCGGGCAACCATTGCAGCGTCACCGCGAACACCATGATGAGCATCAGGCCGACCCAGAAGTTGGGCAGCGAGAAACCCAGCACCGAACCCGTCATGATGGCGCGCGAGCTCGGCGCGCGGGGTTTGAGGCCGGCGCGAATGCCCAGCGGCACGCCGATCAATACCGACAGCAGCATGGCGACACAGGCGAGTTCGAGCGTGGCCGGCATGCGCTCGAGAATGAGGCGCATGGCCGGCTCACCGGTCAGGAAGCTGTTGCCGAAGTTGCCCTGCACGGCCTGACCCATGAAGATCAGGTATTGCCGCCAGAGCGGTTGATCCAGGCCCAGCGCGGTGCGGATGGCGGCGCGCTGGGCGTCGGTGGCCTCGGGGCTGGCGAGCATCGAGACCGGATCGCCCACCATGTAGATCCCGGCGAAAACCAGCGCCGACATCACCAGCATCACGACAACAGACTGCAATAACCTGCGAATGATGGTGGCAAGCACGAGCGGCTACCTGCGACCGGTCATTTGGCGGGCGTGGCGTACTGCACCAGCGTGGTCTGATCCGGACGGCCCTGATAGCGAACGTCGTTCTTCATGGCCCACACCGAGAGCTCGAAATGCACCGGCAGCATCGCGTAGTCGTCCATCGCGATATTGCTAGCCTCCTGCAGCAGGGCCGCGCGCTTGGCATCGTCCATTGTGGAAGATGCCTGCTTCACGAGCTCGTCCATCTTGGGATTGGAGTAACGGCTGCGGTTGGTGGTGCCCTGGCCTGCGTCGGGATTGCGCGTCATGAGCAGCGAGGTGAGCGCGTTCGCCATTTCGCCACTGGTCACCGACCAGCCGGCCAGATAGGCCGAGAACTGATAGCTGTCGCGGTTCTTGAAGAACACAGGCGGCGCCATCGCATCCACGCTGGTCTTCACGCCCACGCGCGTCCACATTGCCGCAATGGCCTGCGCCACCTTGGCATCGTTCACATAGCGGCCCGAGGGCGAGCCCAGGGTGATCGAAAAGCCATTCGGATAGCCCGCTTCCTTCAGCAACGCCTTGGCCTTCTCGACATCGGCCTTGGGCGCGTTGGCATGTTCTTTCGAGGCGCCGAACATGGGGTAGGGCAGCAGATTGCCCGCGGGCTTGGCCACGCCGCCCATCACGCGATCCACGATCGCATCGCGATTGAGCGCGAGCGACAGCGCTTCGCGTACCCGCTTGTCTTTCATGGGGTTCTTGTCGGTGCCCTGCACACCCGGCGAAGGCTCCGCATGCTGGTCCAGCGCCACGTACACCACGCGTACCGACGGCGTTTCTTCGACATGCAGTTTCTTGTCGCCCTTGAGCTTGGGCAGGTCATCGGTCGGGGGATCCTCGATCATGTCGACGTCGCCCGCGAGCAAGGCGGCCACGCGCGCGGCCGCGTTGGTCATCGGACGATACGTGACCTTCTCCCACGCAGGCTGCTTGCCCCAGTAATGCTCGTTGCGCTGGAACACGAGTTCGGCGCCGCGCTTCCAGGACACGAACTTGTACGGGCCGGTGCCCACCAGGCCGTCGCCACTATTGAGCTCGGTGGTGGTCTTGCCCTCGGCCGCGGGGCCCGAAGCGGCCTTCTTCGACAGGATGGGGAGCTGCGCGAGATTGATCAGCAGGTTGGGCGCCACATCCTTGGTGGTGATGCGCAAGGTGTGCGCGTCGACCGCCTCGGTCTTGGCCACCGCGCCGAGATAGAGCGTGAAGGGCGAAGGACTGTTCGGCACCTTGGGCACGCGGTCATAAGTAAAGACCACGTCTTCGGCCGTGAAGGGCGAGCCATCGGAGAACTTGACGTTGGGCCGCAGCTTGAAGGTCCAGACCTTGCCGTCGACCGTCCATGATTCGGCGAGGCCGGGCACGGGCTGCAACTTGTTGTCCACCCCCACAAGGGATTCGAAGAGCGTTTGCGAAATCTGCGTATTCGGTGTGAGCGCGTGATACTGCGGATCCATCGAACTGGGTTCGGTCTTGAGCGCCACCACCAGGTCACGCGCCGACGCTTGAGAAAGCGCCCCGAAGGCCATCAGTACCGCTGCCGACGCACAGGTCAGCCCACGCGCAAAACGAAAAGCCATTTCGCTCTCCCCGAAGAGTGTTTGGTCTGTCTTACCGCGCAATGAACATAACCAGCAAACATCGGGCCGCGCAACAGTTATATTCCCTTATTGTTCATCGTCCGCACGTCTGCATCGCCATGAGTCTCGCCGCCCCCATCGTTGCCATCGCCACTGCTCCCGGACGCGGCGGAATCGGGGTCGTACGCGTCTCCGGTGCCGATCTGCGCGAGCTCGTGCGTACGCTGTTCGGCCGCGATCTCACGCCGCGTCATGCGCACTTTCTGCCGTTCAAGAATGCCGAAGGTGAAGTGCTCGACGAAGGCATCGCGATCTACTTCAAGGGCCCGCATTCGTACACCGGCGAAGACGTGCTCGAGCTGCAGGGTCACGGTGGGCCCGCGGTATTGCGCCGCATCCTGGCGCGCTGTCTGGAGGCGGGTCACGACCTCGGCACGCGGCCAGCCGAGCCCGGCGAATTCACGCAACGCGCGTTTCTCAACGACCGCATGGACCTGGCCCAGGCCGAGGCCGTCGCCGACCTGATCGACGCGTCGTCGGAGGCCGCGGCACGCGGCGCGATGGCGTCGCTATCGGGCGAGTTTTCGCACAAGGTCACGGGCTTGTCCGACCGCATCGTGCATCTACGCATGCTGGTGGAGGCCACGCTCGATTTCCCCGAAGAAGAGATCGACTTCCTCGAGAAATATCAGGCCCGCCCCACGCTGGACGCCATCGCGCAGGAGCTCGACGCGCTGATCCGCCAGGCGCGCCAAGGCATCATCCTGCGCGAAGGCCTGCACGTGGTGCTGGCGGGCCAGCCCAATGTCGGCAAATCGAGCCTGCTCAATGCACTGGCCGGCGACGAGATCGCCATCGTCACGCCGATTGCCGGCACCACGCGCGACAAGGTCGTACAAGAAATTCACATCGACGGCGTACCGCTGCACATCATCGATACGGCGGGTCTGCGCGAGACCAACGATACGGTGGAAAGCATCGGCATCGCACGCACCTGGAAAGAAATCGAACGCGCCGACGTGATCCTGCACCTGCAGGACGCCACCTCGCCCGATGATGTGCTGGACGCCGCGATCACCGCGCGCCTGCCGGCACGCACGCCGGTGCTCGAGGTTTTCAACAAGGTGGATTTATTGGTTGCAGACGCAACCATCGCCCAGGAGGCGATCGGCATTTCGGCAAAGAAGGGCACCGGCCTGGATACGCTGCGCCAGCGCCTGCTCGCGCTGGCCGGATGGAACCCCGGCGCCGAGTCGCCGTGGCTCGCCCGCGAGCGTCATCTGCACGCGCTGCAGGATGCGGCCGGCCACCTCGAGCTGGCCACCGCCCATGCCGAACAGGACGACCGCGTGCTCGACCTCTTCGCCGAAGAGCTGCGCCTCGCGCACGAAAGCCTCACCAGCATCACCGGCAAGTTCACGAGCGATGATCTGCTGGGCGAAATCTTCTCGAGCTTCTGCATCGGGAAGTGAGGTGTGGTCCATAGACATCCACTGACGTCTGATGGTGAGGCGTTAAACCGCATCAACACAGGAATTTTCGTCTTCTGAATGATTCGGTGATACAGTCAAAGTCACTCGCTTTTATGTCCAAGTTTGGTTCCAAGTAGCTGGATTCTTGTCTTTCATCCTTCTACTTGGACATACGGAGGATGAGGTGGCACTGACCGACACCGCGCTCAAGGCACTCAAGCCCAGGGACAAGACCTATACGGTCACCGACGACCGGGGGCTGTATGTGGAGGTCTTCCCGACCGGAGGCGTTGTCTGGCGCTACCGCTACCGGCTGAATGGCCGCCGCCGGCCAGGTGCGCGGCCTGTTCAAGCGCATGTTCGATTACGCGCTGACCTGCGGCCTGATCCAGGCCAACCCGGTCATGGCCCTGCCCACGCGGCACGTCTACCGCGCCGCCGCCCGCGACCGGGCACTAACGCCGGACGAAATCCGGCTATTCCTGCGCGCCATGCAGACCTCCAATATCCGCCGCCAGTTCAAGATCGCCTTCCAGTTGCTCCTGATGACCCTGGCGCGAAAGTCCGAGCTGATGCTGGCGCAGTGGAAGGACGTGCATCTGGACGAAGGCGAATGGCACATCCCGGTCGAGAACTCCAAGACCGGCAAGCCGCACATCGTCTACCTGTCCACGCAGGCGCAGACGTTGTTCAAGGAACTCAAGCCGCTTGCCAGCAGCAGCATTTGGGTGTTGCCCGGCCGTGGCACCCTGGCCAAGCCCTTCGCCAACAATGCGCTGAACCAGGCGCTGAAGGTGTCATTGCAGGGGCAGGAGATCCCGGCCTTCACCATCCACGACCTTCGGCGCACCGCCTCGACGCTGCTGCACGAACAGGGCTGGCCTTCGGACGTGGTAGAGAAGGCGCTGAACCACACCATCGGCGGCGTGCGCGGTGTCTACAACCGGGCCGAGTACGCCGAGCAGAGGCGGGAGATGTTGCAGGCGTGGTCGGACTACATCGACGGGCTGGCACCGTCGGGGCATCTGGTGGTGTGAGTCCGTCCGGAGCGCTGGTGGCCTTTTCCCTTTTTGGGTAAGGCCGTTGCCCCTTAGCATCCATTACCTTGCCTTTCCTTTTTGAGAGCCATTGAGCAAACAGCGAATGCGGCTCGATACTCAATGATAAGCCGCCAAATAACCCATTCTTGAAGTTGACATAGTCAACGGAGAAAGGAAGATTGCAGTCAATGATCTACTGCTGTGCAGCGCTGCTGTCCGTAGCCCCATGAGAAGATGTAGCGCTTTCTGCTTTCTTGGCAGTGGCGGCGCGCTGAGCGACTTCCAGGTCCGAGACACGCGCCCCAAGGACGTGTACTTGTTCTCGAAGCATTTCGTTCTCATGCTCTGCTGCAGAACGCTGCTGATTCCCTTGCTCGATGGCGGTCAGCAGCTTCATTTGCCACTGATCCTCGGTGGAACTGCTGTCCCGGTCTTGGACGTAAGCGAAACCAGAGACGATCAAGGCAAATAAGGCCAAGACAGCCGAGATGCCAACCGACCACACTGCGATGGTGATCTGCGTGCGCGTGGACTGATCGGTTCTTCGGTCGCGCTCGTCCATCTGCTCCATCAGGGTCGTCGCTGCTTCCGCCAAGTCCTTGAGGGTCTTGGCCGACTCTGCAGTCATCTGTCCAGTGAGGCGCGTCAACTCCATTTCTTCGGCGCGCTCTTTCGCGCGCTCGTGCGCTTGCTGCGCCATCTGCCTGTTCAAAGCATCGAAGTGATCCGTGCGAATCGGCTGGATTTCCAATGGCGCTGGCTTTGCAAATTTCGTCAATTCCTCGTAGGCGCTCAAGGTTGATCCCAAGACCGACGTGCTCTTACGGACTTGATCGAAAAGGCCACGATTGGAACCGAGCAACGACTCGTGCATTCGCTTCGCGCTCTGGTGATAGTCCTCGACTTCGGCCTTGAGCAGTCGCACCAGAAAGGCCGATGCTGTTTCACCGGCTTCCTGCACAACAGGCTTCCGCTCTTGCGACTCATCGCGGACGGTCTGCCATGCGGATGATTTCGTATAGGAGTCAGCAGCCCGTTCGATCTCATCGTCCGAGAGTCCATCGGCAATACCGGCATCAAGCGGGATGCGCTCCGGTGCTTCGTCGGATTCGACGGTCAAGCTGCCAATGCTCGGCAGGAAAGCCCTGATCTGGCTGACAGCATCGCCGGCTTCGAGCTTCTCGAAATCGGTCATGTCGCGCACACGCAGGGGATACAGGTAGATTCGTCCAGCTGATGTCTCCACATCCGTGGCTGGCTTCGAGCGAAGCAGCAGCTTCAGTGACTTCTTCTTAGGCTCTTCGCCAGGCGGTGGATTTGATTCCGTCATTGTCCAGATCTCGTTCTCATATCATGCTGCGCAGCGCGACGAACTGGTTACTCGGTCCTTCCGCACGAAGGCTCAGGCTCGCACTGTTCGACACCACGTAGCCCAGTGGCTGCGTCAGGGTGAACGGGAACAGCACTGGCAGCGACTGCAGGCTGGGCAGCGAAACAGGCTTGCCGGAGTAGCGCACTGCCGCCTCGATCAGCCATGCCGTGAGCTTGTCGTTGTCGATCACGGTTGGGGCAAGACGGATCACGCGCTTACCTTTTTCCACGCGCTCTACCGCGCCCCAGCTTGCATGGCTCTGAATAACCATATTGGTCATGCGCCGGGTGCCTTCGCGCTCTCCGTAGGTTTCGCTCATGCGGCGATGCACTTCGGCTGCGGCGCAATCGCCCTGGATGGTGGACAGGCGGCCCACAAGCTCAGCCACCTTTCCAAAGAACGGGTAGGTCGCCACCGCCATGCCCCAGCACAGCGCCGCGACTGGAACATCCGGCTGCGCCTTGTGGATGGCCACACCACGATCCGCGTAATCGACCAGCTCGGCGCGTGGCTCCAGCCACAGCCGGTTCAGTACGGTGCGGGTTTTCTTCTTGGCTTCTACGCCAAGCTCGCTGGCGTCGAGCAGTGCATTCAGATCATCTAGCCCAGCCACACCTGCACGAACATTCAGTGCTGCGGCTGCCCAATCAAGCTGAATGAACCGATCAAAGCCAATTTTTGGGGCTGATGCGTTCATTCGTTACCTATCAAATAACTGACTTTCACAAAGGGCACGATCAGTTCTTCGACCGACACCCCGCCGTGGACGACCACTTGGTCGCCCTCTGGCACAAAGGCTGTTCGCCCGCCAGCGAACAGCGGCATGAAGTTCGCAGGAAGGCCTGCGACGTCCAATCGGACGGTATTGGGATAGGCCGCAGCTGAATCAATCAGCAATGGCTCACTCCGGTAGACCCGCACGCGCTCGCCACGCGTTTCGGCAAGCACGCCCTGGTTGGGCCTGCCAACGCCAGTGGCCTCAACGTTGCCGTGATCCGCCGTGAGGTAGATGTGATAGCCCTTGTCCAGCAGCATCGAAAACAGCCGGTCAACAAAACCGGTCGTCAGCCAGTTGCCGATCCACATTGCCACGTCTTTCTTGGATCGCTCCTTGTGGAGCCGCTCATCCACCTCATCGATAACCAGGCCTACTACCTTCGGACGGCGGTCGTTCAAGTCCGCCTCAAGTGCGTCCAGTTGATCAACCTGGCGCAGCGCGCGTCGGTACATCACCTCATTCGAGTTGACGCCCTCGTTCTGCCAGAACGTCTTCCACAAGGATTCCTCTTTGTCCGTTCGGTCGATGGAATCCTCGAACTCGCGCGGCTTCAGGCCAGAGAACAACGCCTGGCGCGATACCGATGTCACGGTCGGCAACCATGCAAACGCAGCTCCCTCCTCAAACGCGAATCGCTTTGTGGTGGCGCTCAGGTGCTCGCGAATCTGCACCCACTGGTCAAAGGCCAACCCGTCGAAAACCAGCAAAGCCAGCTTGGTTTCCCCGGCGGATCGCCGGTGACGCAAAAAGCGTGGTACGTGGTGCACCATCACCGGTCCTTTGGTCACTGGTTGCAGGATCAGGTCGGCGTAATGCTTGGCTGCCACCCAGGCTTGCAGATGCTCATCTGACTGCGCCTGCAGGGTCTTGATGCAATCTCGAATTGCCGGGAGATGCTTGCTGGCTTCCTTGCCTTGCAGGCCATGCGTGCGGGCCAGAATTTCACCGTAGCGCTTGGCGAACTCGCTCCAGTCCTTGTGCGAAGAGGCTGCCGTTGGCGTTGTCTCGATCAGGCCATCAATGCCTTTGAGCACCAAGGCCTGCAATGCCGCCGGGTCCTGGACGACCCCAGCCTTGACCCAACTCGGCATCCCCGCAGGAACACTGTGAACCGCCAGTGGATGCAAGCTGCCGTCGAGAAACATGGAATCGACCAGCACCTGCACATCGGAGTGGTCGAACGGAATCTCAATCCTGGCCACATAGTCAGGTGGTGGCGGCTCCCCTGTACGAGTGCCATCCAACCCGAATTTCGACAGGTAGCGATACCACGCATCCTGCACTACGCGCAGCAGCGCACTCTTGGAGGTCAGCCATGTGGCGACGGGAAATTTCGCGAACAAGCCCTTGCCTTGAATGATGCTTGCCGCGTGTTGGGCGAACAGGGGTGGCAACGAACGGTTGGCGAAGTGCATTCGTAGCAGCTCACGCCAGAAGTCCACCGGGTTACGGATAGATCGGGACGCAAACTGGTAGACGTGTTCGAGGATGAAGTCCTTCGACTCGTTTTCACCCCGAGCCGACTGCAGCTCAGTCTGATGAGCATGAAACAGTTCGGCAAAATGCTCTGGCTCGACTTGCTGCACCGCGCTGTATGCCAGTCTGGGGAAAATTTCAGCAAGGCTGAGCCGAACCACACGTCCGTGATGCACGATGTCCCACGGCAAGGCATTCGCATCGGCACTGCGTAAATGCAAAACCAGCGAAGATGCAGGCCCTGAGTCACCCCGATCCCATGCTGCGCGATAGCGCTCTTCGTACTCCGCACGGAAGGCAAACGGGTCTTCGTACTGCATCAGCTCAAAGCCCCGACTGCGCAGCTCAGACAACAGCTTTTCGTCCAGCAGCACATCGTCGGGGTCGCACGCCACCCATAGCCGGGTGAGATCAGCGGTGAAATGGCTCAGGATGCGTTCCGTCCACAGGCTCATGCGTCACCTCCGACGCGCACCATCATCACGGCGTTCAAATCCGGCACACTGGCCTCCATGTAGTCCAAGGCAGCCATTCGGGCCTCGTGTTCCTGTTGCAGCCGCTTGCGACGGTGTTCGCGCACGGCAGGCAGGCCGATTCGCCCAATGGCCTGGCCTCGGGCCTCGAAGGCATACAGCGCACGTTCGCCTTCTTCCTTCAACCGGGCGCGGTGTTCGGTCAGCAATTCGGTGAAGATCCGTTCACCCTGGGTACTGGCCGCAGCATGGGATGCCTCAAACCACTTTGCCGACGCCTCGGTACCGGTCACGGCATGCACATCCACCGTTTCAGTCAGCAGCAAATCCCATACGCGCTTGGCGGTCGGTACGAAGGAGCGGCCTTCCTCATTGATGAACACGGGTAAAAAGCGCTTGCGGCTCAAACCCTCCGCCGCCAGGCTGATCTCCCACAGCGACCAAATACCGCGCACCGAATCCGGCAAGCCGGTGACTCGAATCATTGGCAGCGGCTGCCCGGCGACAAAACGCGGCAGCTCGCTGATCACCGCCCGGGCGCGCGGGTCTTCCATGGTGATCCATTCCAGCTCCGGGTTCTCATCCGCCGAGCGGGCGTCAAAGCAGGCCTGTGCCGATTCGCTGCCGTCCGCCCATTTCACCCGCCACGCCTTGCCAGCCTTCGTTGCCGAGCCACCGCGCACAGCTAGCCCGCTGGTGATGGCGCGCTCCAGCCAGAACTGCGCCGGGTGGTCGCGCCATTTGCGGGCATCATCGGCGTCCAGGTCGTGTTCGGTGGCGAGCAGGTCGGAGGACTTCTTTGAATCCGCCAACGTAGATCGCAACTGAGACACCGCGTCATCGCACTCCTGCTCGATGGCGTCCGGGTTCTGCAGGCCGCGCACGAACAGCTCGTCGAAGATCGGATCGACCTCGACCGAATCCATCACATCAGCCGCCTTATCGACGCCGAACTCCTGCGCGATGACCTCCAGCTTTTCCTCCAGCACCTGACGCACGCGATGTTCGACGGTGTCTTCGAGCACAAAGTTGATGGCACGCACCACATGCTTCTGGCCGATACGATCCACCCGGCCAATGCGCTGCTCGATCCGCATGGGGTTCCACGGCATGTCGAAGTTGACGATGACATGGCAGAACTGCAGGTTCAGGCCTTCACCACCGGCATCCGTCGAAATCAGCACGCGCACCTCCTTGGAGAACGCCTGTTGCGCACGGGTGCGGGTTTCCAGGTCCATGCTGCCGTTCAGCGTCGTCACCGAGAAGCCACGGCTCTCCAGGAAATCGGCCAGCATCGCTTGCGTCGGCACGAACTCGGTGAAGATCAGTACCTTCAGCACCGGGTCGCCTTCTTCCTGCTGCAGCTTGTAGATCAGCTCCAGCAGCGCCTCAGCCTTGGCATCGGTACCAGCGGCCTCGGTTTCCCGCGCTAGCTCCAGCAACATCTCGACTTCGGACTTTTCCATCTCCCAGCCACTGGACTGCATGGCCAGATCCACCTGTGACTGGCCATCCAGGTCCGCCCATTCGTCGGTACTGGTGTTCTCGAACAGATTCGCCTGGGGCTGCGGCGCATCAAGCAGGGCCTGGCGCTTCTCCAGCGTGGTGCGGATGGCTGACGTGCAGGAGGTGACCAGCCGCTGCATCAGAATCATCAAGAAACCGATATGGCGCTGCTTGGCGGCCAATGCCTGGTTGTAGCCGTGGCGCACATAGTCGGTCACTGCCTCGTACAGGCGCTGCTGTGCGCCGTGGCGAGCCTGCCAGGCAACTGCCTGCAGCCGGGTAACACGCGGCTTGAACAGCGGCTGGCCCTCGGCGTTGATCGATGCACGCTTTTCGGTGCGGATCACGAAAGGCCGCACGCGCTCACGATTGACGCTGCCTTCATCCGGGAACGCTTCCCGGTCGAGCAACTGCACCAAACGCATGAACTGGTCGGTCTTGCCCTGGTGCGGCGTGGCCGATAGCAGCAAAAGATACGGCGATGCCTCGGCCAGTGCCGCGCCCAACTTGTAGCGAGCGACCTGCTCGGTGCTGCCGCCCATGCGGTGAGCTTCGTCGATGATGACCAGATCCCACGACGCCGAAACCAAGTCCTCGAAGCGCTCGCGGTTGTAGGTATTGAGCTGCTCCAGGCTCCAACCACGACGGCTTTCCATGGGCTTCACGGAATCCAGCGAACAAATCACCTGGTCGTGCATGCGCCACAGGTTCTCTTCCTCGCCCGCGCCGCCGCTGCGCCACTGGCGGAAGGCCGCCAGCTCGGACGGCTCGATGAACTGAAACGTCTCACCAAAGTGCAGACGCATTTCCGCCTGCCACTGGCGCACCAGCCCCTTGGGCGCCACCACCAGAATGCGCTTCACCCGGCCACGCAGCTTCAGTTCGCGCAGCACCAAACCGGCTTCGATGGTCTTGCCAAGCCCCACCTCGTCGGCCAGCAGGTAACGGATGCGATTGCGGCTGACCGCGCGGTTCAGCGCGTAGAGCTGGTGCGGCAGCGGCACCACGCTGGACTGTATCGGTGCCAGCAGCAGGTTGTCTTCCAGCGCATCCAGCAGCTTGGCTGCCGCCGTGGTGTGCAGAATCTGCTCCACGCTCGGCCGCACGCTTTCCAGCGAGGCCAAGTCCAGCGCTCGGGCACGCACCACGGCGTCCTTGGCGGGCAGCCACACGCGGTAGGCCACCTCGCCCCACACATCCTGCCGCTCGATCACCCGGCACGGCGACGCCTGCCGGGTAAACCAGCACCAATCGCCGATGGAGAAGCTACGTTCGGCTTGCGTCACTGGCCCGCCTCATCGCGCAGCGCTCTGCCTTGTGCAGTCAGGCGATAGCGCTGCTTGCTGCTGTTGGGCTTGTCAGGGATGGTCATTGCGACGAGTTGCAATGCCAGCAAAGGCGTCAACACCACCTCCCGAAACTTGCTCCTGTTGCTGCGACCGACCCACTGCATCAAGGTGGCAACATCGTGCTCATCGGTCATCTGGGCCAACAATGCCTGCTGCTCGGCACTGAGCCCTGACTTAGGCCCAACTTGGTCCCGACTTAGTCCCGACTTGGCCCCGGCTTGATCCCTGGCCTGCGCTTGCACCTTCTGGGCAAAGCGCTGGCGAATCGCCTCGCGGGCCTGAAACTGGGTTTCGCTGAGCGGGTCGAGCAACTGCTGCCGCACCAGATAGTCAGCCACCGCGCGGGCTTGCTGGGTCGTGCTGATACCCAAACCTCGGATCGCCGTGAGGGTAAGCGGCTCGCTCTCTGGCAACGACAGCGCCAACGCCAGCACACCCGCCTGCTCGGGCGTCAAGTTCGCCCCCAGGGTTTGGCGCAAGCGCTGCATGGCCTCGGTCACCAGGGGCTTGTTGATCAGCACCAGCTCAAAATCCTTGCGCGCCTTGTCGTTTTTCAACTGGGGTGGGGTACGCCCCAGCTCATGCCAATTGCGGAAAATGGCGCGAATGCCGGTGCCAGCCTGATCTGACAGACCAATGCGGCGAAACGCCTTCACGATGGCCGGGTTGCGCACTTCCTTTTCAGTGGGGTCCAACAGCTCGGCTTCGGTCGCAAAGGCGTCGCCGGGGTTCCAGAACACCGTGCGGTCGGTAAACAGCTTGATGGACGCCTTGCGCCCGTGGTCACCATAGTCCTGGTGAATCAGCAGGTTGATGGCTGCCTCACGGAAGGCCACATAGTCGGGCGGGTCATCGTTGCGCCGCAGAGTCGTCGGGTCGAGCGAGAACGGATGCTCGGCAATGCGCATGTAGCGCGCCACCAGGCCCTGCCAGGTCTGAAAGATGTTCTCCTCGAACACATAGCGGTCATGCCAGCGCTGCTCAGCAGACCATTGGTCAAAGGGTGTGTCGATACGCTGGTAGTCCAGCACCGGCCTGGGCAGAATCTGGCGTACAAGACGGCCCGTGCCAAACAGCAGCACGCCTGCACGAGTGGGGTGCAGCTTGCCGCCTTGCTCGACCACGAAATTCCAGTTCAGCAGGAAGGCAATCGGGTCGGTGATCTCGGCGTGCTCAGGGTTGCGCCGTGCAAACTGGGCCTGATACCACTTGACGGTATCCAGATCGAAGCAGGCGTCCGCAGCAAGCTCGGTCAGCACCGTGCCGTCATACCGCTCTTGCGCCGCGTCACGTAAAAAACGCTCCAGTTCGCTCTGGGTGAACTGCTCGTCGCCCGCGCCACGCCGCAAATAACTCTGGCGCGGGTCGCCCTTGAGGTATACCGGCTTCTCCAGGCGCTGCATTTCCGGGATGTGGAAGGCAAACACATGCTTGCCGTCCAGTTCAAAGCGATGGGGCGTTACCCTGATCACCCGATTGAACTTCTGCCCACCACGCAGCACCGCCAGAAAATCGTTCTGAACCTTGTCCGGCTCTTCAACGCCGGTCACTTCCAGCCGGCCATTGACCTCGCTGACACCAAACACCAGCCAGCCACCTGCCGTATTGGCAAAGGCAGAAACGGTTTTGTAGGCATCTTCCGGCACGGCGCGCTGGGCCTTCTTGCACTCGAAATCGTTCCATTCGATGCCGCCCAGTCGTGCCAGCAGTTCATCCTGATTCATCGAGCGGCTCCGCGTGGCGTCATCAGATACCGTCCTCGGTACGGGTCAGGGCGAGGTCGGACAGCGTCAGCAGCTTTTCATCCTCTTGCAGCGTGGCTTCTGGCAGCTTGTCGGCGACGCGCAGAATGGTGGCGTAGTCCTTCTTCGCCCACGCATCGCGGAAACCGGCGCGCAGCACTTCCAGCCGCGATTCCTTGATCTTGCGGCCGGTGAACGTCTTGTACTGCTCGAACTCCTTGAGCAGCGCCTTTTCGCGCTTTTTCTCCAAGTCCTGCGCCTTGTTCGGGTCGGGCACATACCAGCGGTCTTGCGCCTTGGCGATCAGGCGCGGGTCGTTTTTCTCCAGCCCGCGCAGGTCGTGGTAGTTGGTGGAGAGGTAGCGGTGAATCTGGCTGGGCACTTCACTCGCACCTTCAAAGCGCAGGAAGTTGGCTTCCAGCAGCGCCGAGAGTTCCGGGCGCGTTTCGTGCTTCTTCCAGCCCGCGCCCAGTTGCTTGATGAACTCCGGGTGGATGTCCTGATAGGTGGAAGGCCGCGCCTTCAGGTAGTCAGCCGCCCAGTCGATGGCGCTGCGCTCGTCGGAGACGAACAGCTCCATCTGTGGCGCTTGCGCGGTCTGCGCGCGCTTCTTGTCGTATTCGGTCACTTGCTCCGGTAGGAAGACCATGCCGTCGCGTTCGGGGAAGCGGCTGCGCAGGCTGGAGAGAAACTCGTCGGTGGACAGTGGCACCGGCGCATCGTGGCGCACGAACCAGGCCACCATGCGGTCGAAGATGCGGCGCGGGTCGCGCTCGACGATGAACTCCAGCTCGCCATTCTTCGCCTTGGTGACGGAAAGATTGCGCAAATGGGTCTGCACGAAGTCCCAAGCCGATTCCACCGTCGCGCCGCTTTTCTTGAAGCGGTCTTCCAGCCCGCCGTTGGGCTTGTAGGCGGAAATCACCAAATCCTGTTTCACGGCGGTGGTGGAAGTGACTTGCCGGTAGCTGCCCTGCACCTTGTCCAGCGCCGTTACCTCAGCCACCACGAAACCTGCCTGCTGCAAGGCGACCTGAATGGCGTTCCACACCGCCGCCTTGCTGTTGGAGAACACCACCGTCATCCAGCGGTCCGGCTTCAGCACGCGCTGGTATTCGGCGAAGCAGCGCTGCATCAGGTGCTGGTAGTCGGGCAGCGCTTTGTGCTTGAACTTGTCGATGATGGCCTCGGGCTTGGCATCGGTGGTGACGCCGTGCCATGCCTCGACCAGAAAGTTCAGGTCGGCGTAGTAGATGTTCTCGCCGAAGGGAGGGTCGGTGAAGATGTAGTCGATGGAGTCATCAGACAGCGGCAGACGCGCTGCCGTACCTGTCGTCACTGCCACGTTGGGAGCCGACTTGAAGACTTGGAATGTCTTTACCAAGCGATCGAGCTTGCCGTCAAGGATGTACCAAGGACTACATTCAGCATGCTGTGAAGCAACGTAGTAGACGCCCGTCAGATACTGATTGACTTGCGAGAAGCCAGTGGGTCGGTATCGGTTCAACAGGGTGGCTGTCCAAATAGCCTGCTCGACCATGAAGGTTAGAAAGGCGCGGATGCGTGCATCAGGATGCTTCTGCGCCTTCGCCCATAGCACACCCATCGCTTGCGCAGCACGTGGCAGGTAAAAATGGTGAACGTGGGTGAAGCCCTTGGGCGCAATCCGCGAGCCGTGATACATGTCCTCGATGGGAAAACGACTCGTCGGCATGGACGCAGGCAGCGGCAAGGCTTCGATCTTCGCCAGCGCCGCCAAGTCTGTCGCGTCCGGTGCTTTCTCGTAGCGCGACTTGCCCACCGAATAGACAATCAGCGAAGGCGTGAACTTCACCCGCTGCCACGATTGCCCAGTGGCCGGATCAACGCGGGTTTCCAGTACCCGCTCCAGCCTGTCCTTGTTCAGTTCCGCGCCGCAGTGCGGGCACGGAAACACTTCGCGCACGCGCTTGCTTTCGTCCTCCAGCGCCTCATCGAGAAAGTTCACCGTGCCCGCGCATTCCGGACAGCTAAACACCTCGCTCCACACCGTGTATTCGATACGGCCCTTGGTCTTGCCATCGTTGTGCAGCGTTTCGTACATCCAGCCGATGTCCTGCGCTACAGACTGGAGCAGTTGCTTGCCTGCCTTGGCGAAGGCATCCACATCGAAGGGAATGTTGTAGTTCGCGCCGATGAAGGTGGCGGCGGGCGACAGGTCGTTGAGTACCGCGCGGCGCGCACCCCACTTGGGCGCGGCGCGGCCTTCCTTCTTCCACGCCTGTTCCAACTCAAATCGATAGCTGGCCGGAGCCGTGCCACACCACTGCGCGGCCACGCCAGTCATGCCTGAACCGGCAAAGCCGTCCAGCACCACGTCGCCGGGCTGGGTGTAGTGCAGGATGGACGGCACAATGGCCAGGTGCGGCACCTTGGTGTGGTAGCTGTGCGCCTTGTAGATCGCGTCGGTCTTGCCCACGCTCACGTCAATCGCCAGCGGCTCGCGGCTGTATTTCACCGTCGGGTCGTAGGACTTGCCGTAGTGCGCCACGAACTCCGCCAGCCACGGGTTCGGGCAGGCGGTGTAATACGGCGGGTCAGACATGGCGAGGATGGCTTCGTCCGTGCCCTGAGGGAAACCTTCTTGCTTGCGGAATGCCGGGTCTTGCAGCTTCTCGGCCAACAGCGCAAGAAAATGCGCACGCCGAGCGTCGTCGCTGGGGAATGTCTGGCCAAGGCATTCGACGGGGCCCGAGTCTTTTGATGTTGTATTGAATAGATTAGTCATTCTTTTCCTCAGCGCTTTGGGCCTTGATTGCCGCGTTCGCAGACTGCTTGACTGTGGCGGTCAGTTTGTCGATGGACTGGCGAACCCGCTCCAGTTCTTCCACCACAGGATGCTTGGGCACACTGGTGCCGATGTAAGGGCGCAGATCTACGTGGGTCTTTTCACTGTACGTGTTCTTCCCATACTCGTATTCGGGTGACACTTCGAACGTATGCGGACAAATCTTAGGGTTAGCTCCACTTGCAAATATCTCGAAGCCCATTCCAAGATCGAACAGCAGCTCCGACATCGGTGGCAGGCAGTCGATAGATTGCAAAAAGGCGGATTGTTTGGCGAGGTTACGACGATCAACTCGCTCGCCAAATTGAAAGAAATCTCGATCCAGGTGTAGCCGAAGATTCTGCGCAGGCGAGCGTCAACCATTCCGGCAAGTTCGCCGGCATCATTAATAAAGTGACATCATTCATCTTCGAAAGCCCCACCTTCATATGAAGCATCCGGGGCTGGCACAGGTGCTATTTGTTGCCAGTCCTCTGCAATCGCGGTCCAATCCACGGTGCGCTCGACATCTTCCATCTCGCCTATTTCGTTCTCCTTCTTGCCCGACCATACCGACCAAAAGTCCGGGTCGTCGGACTTTGGCCGTTGGCCTTCAGGCAAGGCATTCATCTGCACCAATACGGGCAGCTCAGAGGCCCAACCCAGCAGGACGGCGTGGCGTGAGGGTAGCGAAGGAAGATCGCGCAGCAGACCCCGCAGGTTGTCTGGAACCAGCTTGTGCACCAGTTCCTGATCGCGGTCATTGCTGATGCGGTGCAGCAGGTAGCTGTTGCATTGAGACAGCACCGTGGGTGACAACTCGCTGGGGCGCTGGGACGACAGCACCAAGCCCAGCCCGAACTTGCGCCCTTCACGGGCGATTTTCTCGAACACCTGACAACAAATGGCGGCCGAGTTTTGATTCTCAGCATCGTCGTGGTAGCGTTTGATGAATGTGTGCGCTTCTTCCATCACCAGAACGGTAGGCAGCGTTTTCCCGTGGTTGAGCTTACGGTAGCGCTGCATGGCTTCCAGCGTCATACGGGCAATAACGGCGGTGACGATATGCACCACTTCAGCGGGCACCAGCGATAGGTCGATGACGGTTACCGTGCCGTTGGACGCTTGGTTGTCGCCGATGGTGTTGGCTAGCCAGTGATGCAGCGTCACACCATCGGTATTGCCGGCGATGGTTTTCATGCGGCTATCGGACAGAATTGTTCGAATGCGCATGAGCATTGTTTCAACGTACTCGGAGACTCCTAGCAGTTCAGCATTGGCTTCAACACTGCGTAGCAGTTGGTCGCCGGTAAAAGCGCGGGGTACGTCCGCATCGATCGGCAAGATGTCGGTGTCGCTGCCGCCGAAGGCCGCATGAGCGGCCTTGGCCATGCCCAAAAATTCGTCGATCTCTGGTGCAGTGAAATCGTAGTTTGGATACTGGCCTGAACGCGCGTTGACGAACGCGGTAATCTTGTCTCGTATTGCGCCTAGCGCCGCATTCTCCTCCGCAGTGAACGAGGCATCGCTCCCCAAGCTTTCCTGCCACCTCCTGGTTTTTTCAAAGAAGTTCTTGGGGTGCGGAAAATTAGCCCAGGGGCGTCCGGCAGCGCGCTCAATCTGGATCACGCTGACCAGAGTGCGCAGGAAGCGACGCATGTCGTGACTTGGCGTGACGGTGGCTTCCACCTCACCGTCGCGCACGGCGCGCAGTGCCTGGATCAATGTCGGCCGTTGCGCCTTGGCACTGGCTTGGGTAAACGCACTCCACTCGGCACTGTTCCAGAACCAGAGCGGCACCTGTAGCTGCTCGATGCCACTGCCAGGTTTTGGCTCAACAGCGAATACGCGCACCTTACCCAAACCCTCAAATGCCTTGGCGTATTCGCCGTTGGGGTCGAGCACGATGAAACGAGCATTGGGGTCTGCTCCGCCACGTTCTTTTCGGGCTTCCTCCATCGACCAGCGAATCAAACCGGAGACCGAGCAGGATTTGCCGCTGCCGGTGTTACCCAGCACGGCCAGATGACGACCGAACAGGCGATCAGGGTCGATCTTGACCTCCGCATTGGCGGCCAGCGGGCTGACACCGATCTTCACCCGGCGGTTTTCGCCGGATTCGACGATGGCGCGGAGCTGAGTTTGGGTGGGTAGCAGTACGGGGTCGCCTACCGTCGGGTAGGCTTCCACCCCGCGGCGGAAGGCGTAGTGCTCCTTTCCAGCAATCTGACCTTCGTAAACCAGGGCACCCAGAGGGTTGAGGCTCATCTTGCGCAGCGGATAGGGCAAATCGACCAGGCCGAAATCCTGCATGCCCTTGCGCTTGGGGTACTGAGACCGCTCGATGGTTATCCACTCCACCTGTGCGACCAGGTAGCCCGCCTCGCCAGGCACGAGCACATAACCGTTGATACGCGGGAATGGCCGTGGAGTGCCTGTGTTCAGAGCAAGGTTGTCAGGTGCTTCGATGTCCAGCAGAACCTTGATTTCGTCGGGCGAGACAAAATCGACGCTGCCAATACGTAGCGAATCTGCGTAGGCCAGGGGCGAGAAAGTCATACGAGATCCGCCCCATCAAGATCGCTCCCAGGTTTCGCTGCTGCCGGGCCTGGATGGGCTTCAGTGCCGAAACGCTGTTTGAGCAGTTCGCTCATGCGGAAGGTGGTCTTGTCGATGGCTGCCTTGGGCAGGAAGCTTTCAGTCAGGATTTGCAAATCTGCCAGAGCCGGGCCGATCAGCAGACTGATTTGCGATGGCCGCCCCAACTCTTGATAGGTCTGCATGATGCGGCCAAGCGGATCGTTATAGGCAATGATGACCAGATGGGTGGACGGCACGGTGAGCATGTCGCGGATGACGCGGTTGATGTGCTCGTCACCAAAGCTGTAGCCATAGGTAATCAGCGTGCTGTTAGGGCGGCACACGGCGGCGGCGAGGTCTCGGAACAGTTCCACATAGGGGTGATCCGAAGTTTCCCGATCCTTGGCAGCATTGGGGTAGATCATCAGCTTGTGCGCACTGGCACCCTTGAGCCCAGGCGCTTGCAGATAGGGCGCGACATCGCCAGCGCCGAAAGGCAGCCCGACGCGGCGAATATCTCTATCAACCTGCAACCAATCCACCGAGCCGTGAAGTTTGGTAAAGCGGGCGACTCCCTCCAGGTAGCGCGGTTCACCCCGAATGCCCGGCGGGTTGTAGTGCATGTCCAGATCCAGCCGCGATGAGCGAAAGATCGGCATGAGGTTGCCGAGGAAGCGATCCAGCAGGTGCAGGCCAGCCAGTTCGGCCCCAGCTTCGATCAACCGGTCATAGTTGGTGGTGAAGATGTTCAGCCGGTCGCGCACGCCGGTGCGGCTGGCGAAGCTCATCAAGAATGTGACCAGCACATTGAGCGCCTGCTCACGCTTGTCTTCATTCGCCTCGGCAATACCGGCTTCACTTTCGAGGATGGACTTGGCGAAATCTTCCAGCGCGCTGGTCAGCTCAGTCCGTAGCGTTTCAGCTTCTGCTGAGTTGCCCAGTATTTCCAGCCCTCGCAGCAATTCGTTGGCAACGCGCAGTTGGTCTTCCAGATTGCCTGTCTCCCGGCCTGATTTTTGAGCGGCTTCTTTCGCTGCTTTCTCGATTTCGTCCTTGTAGCTGGTCAGGGCTACTTCGTTCATTCCAGTCGCAGGCTTCCCTGCCGCCAGATAGTGCACGGCATGTGTCAATCCTGAGCCAGCAAGCAGCGAAAGATGCTCCGACTGGAATAATGCGGTCAGCCAAGGCTCGACACGGCTTCGCAACTCCTTTGTGCCGAAAGCCTGGCCCTGGGTTAGCCAAGAGGCTTCTGTGCCTTCGCAAAGCTTGAACTTGCCGACATCCTCGGCGCTTGCTTCAAAGCAGATAGGGGCTTGGTCATCCCGGACTTTTAGCGTGTTGCTCATGGCAGTAGCTCCCTGTTTGTTTACGCAGTCATGGCATCACTCGATGACAAAGCGCAGCTTGGTGGCATCTTTGCCTTTGCTACGGTCACTGATGAGTGCATCGAAGCGTTTGCGCAGGTCGTCCGGCGTGGCGGGTGAGCCGCCTTGCAGCAGGGCCTGCTTGATCTCGTCGCTCTTGACCTCGATCTTTTCCAATCCAGACAGCGCCTCCTGCACGGCGTTGGCAAACTCTTGGGTCAATGGGGACGGCAGCGCGCGTGATGCCAGGAATGCGTCGATCAGGTTTTTGCTTGCTGCGGGCAACAGGCCCAGGCTCTCCTGGGTGAACGGGTCCTCCAGGTTCTCCAGCAGGGTTTGTTGCCAGTTGGCCAGCAATTCGTCCAGGTCATCGTCAAGCTTGTGCAGGCGGTTGGCGGCGGGCAGCAGTTCCAGTTGTTCAGCGGACGGGCGGAACTGGCAGTGCGGGCAGACGGCGGTCGTGACCAGCGTCGGTTCATCCAGCGACGAGCAGCTCTTCAGGCCATTGAGGGATTCCTCAAAGGCGGTGAGCTGGCTGGTGGGCATCAACGACACGCCGGCCAATACGCGCAGTGCCAGCAGCCTCTCGTCGCGACGCAGGGCATTGCGGGTCTTGTCTTCGGCCACGCCAAGCCGTGCCTTGCTGTGGCTGGCGATGTAGGCGGCGATGTAGTCCTTCTTGAGCTGACCCAGCGTCTGCCGGTACTCAGAAGCGTGCTCGGCGGTACGGTCCTGGCTCAGCTTGTCTTGCAGGGCTTTGCGGGCGGCCTCGGCCTGCTTCACCCACGGATGCTCGGTGGGCAGCACCATCTCGGCCTGGGAGAGGTAAGATGCCGTGCTACCCAGATCCGCCACCAGTTCGAGCAGGCGCTCAAAGGCGGCGAGGATCTCCAGATTCTTCTTCTGGCTGTCCAGGTCCTCCGGTGTGACGCGCAGGTTCTTGAGCTTGCCGACGGTGTTGTACGGCGTCAGCGACTCGGTGAATTTTTTCAGCGAGTCGAGTCGGGCGTACCAATCTTTGGTTTCTTCTTCGCGCAGCAGGTTCTGTCCCCAGAAGCCGAGCTTACCTTGTTGCAGGTCGGAGCCGGCCTTGAGTACGCGTGGCACCAGCGCGCTGACCTTCTCTTGCAATTTGATGACAGGTTCGGTGTCGCCTTGGCTGGCCTTCTGAGCCAGGCCGGATGGCAGATCGAACAATTCGAACAAGGCGCGCAGCACCGCGAGGTTGATCTCCTTAGGGGCCTCGACGTGCTTGAACTGCTTGAGTTCCTCCAGCGAACGCTCCGCGAGTTGCGCCAGCTTGCCGGAGTCGATCTTGTCGCCGGTGATCGACAGCACAAGATCACCGGAATAGACCAGGCCGCCCAGCACGGTGACCAGCAGGTCGGGTTCCAGCCGGTATTTGATTGGCGCGAAATACTCGTTGTCGGACGAACCCGACAGCAGTTCATTGCGGTTGAGCACCTGGCCGTGGCCCTTGGCCTTGAGGCGGCTCAGCACCTCTTGGGCGTAGCGGGAGTTGGCGGGGTCAACGCGATCGCCATCAAGCAGTTCCAGCGCGTCGAGAATGGCGGCGGCATCCTTGGTGCGCGTTCCGCCTGCCAGTGCGCGCAGCGCGTTGCCCACCAATTGCTTGCGGTTGGCTTCGGTGACCAGCACCGAGAACGTGGGGTATTCGGGCGCGATGTCGGCAAAGCGCTGGCCCAGTGTCAGGCCAGAGACGATGTTCACCACGTCGCGGAAGTTGATACGCTCGTCTGGGCCCAGTCGGGCGCGGTCGCGCAGGGACACGCCCTTGGACCAATCCTGCAGCGTCTTGGTCTTTCCCTGATAGGTAACCTCGAAGGCATTGCTTTGATTTTTCTGCAGCCACTTACTCATGGCACTAAGCGCATCGTCAGCCTTCGAGTTGTAGATGCTCTTTGCTCCACTGCTGGCGGTAGACGCCAGATCCAGTGCTGCAGCGTACTGCGACAGATTGCGTTTGTAGTCTTCGTCCGGCGACTTCAGCCGAAAAAAGACTTCGTCGGACAAGTTGCTGTCAGTAAATTTCGGTTTATTAAACGGCTGAAGAAAATAGATGTAAAAGTCGCGCTCGGGCTGTGCGGTGGGCCGATCATTGGGTGCACCAAAGAACAGGTAGCCCATGCGCTCAACACGGCGCTCTTGCCATTCGATCTGGTACTGCCAGATCTGAAAGCCGGGATAACTTAAGTCGTCGCTGCACTCCATCAATTTCTTGATGGCACTGTAGTAGGCACGGTCCAGCGCGTCGTCGGACAGCGCTTCGGCGCGCTTTTCGATCTGCGCGTCGTAGTCGATGTCTTTCTTGAGGTCGAGGTAGTACTGCTCGGTATCCGGTGCCTTGGAGATGAACTGGCCGTTGACGGTCTTAAGCACCTCCCGCATCACGGTTTGCACCATCGACAGCAGGTTCTCGGCCGGGTCGCCGGGCATGTCCTTCACGCCTGGCTGGAACAGGCACAGGGCATCGCGCAGCTCAGCGGCGGTGGGCCCGATGGGCACGTGGATGTCACCGCCAGTGGTCAAGCGGTGCACGGCCAGCGCGTTGATGACGCGCAGCGCCATGGCCTTGTAGGCCGGGCGTGTGAAGGCTTGCTGCACGCGCGACTCCAACACTTCGGAAACGCGCATCACTTCCTTGATGTTGGGGTCGGCGCGTAAGACCGAGTTGGCCTTAATCGTGTTCCAAAAGCTTTCGTAGCTGATGAACAGCGGCTTGTCGGCGGGCACTTCCTGGTCGAGGATGGCCAGCATGGCGGCCTCGATGGTCTTGAGCGCGCCGCGCTTTTCGGTGAAGTGGATCTGCTCGAAGGTCTTCAGGTAGTCGGGATGCACCGGGAACAGCCGCACGTACTCGTCCATGCGCTCGTTCATGGAGCCGTAGAACTTGGCGAACGGCGTGAGGTATTCGCGAATCTTGTTCTGTTGGTCGGCAGTCTTTTTGAGCAAACGCGCGGAGACGACAAAGCTGACGTCCTGGCGGTCGATCAGGATCTGGGTGAAGCGCTCGTTGACCCGCCGCATGCTGTCGGCGACGTGCTGGAAGCGCACGCTGTCGAAAATGGCTTCCTGCACACCGGCCACGAAGCGGAACTTCAGGTGCTTGGTAACTTCACCTATCTGCCGCAGGATGGCCAGGTCCTGCACCAGCTCGTGGTCACGACGGGACTGCAGGTATTCCAGGAACTCGTCGACCACCAACAACACACCCTGGTCCGGGAACTTCTCCGCGAACGCAGCCATCATCTCCTCGAAGGAGTCCTTGTTGTTGAGCTCCCTTTCGGCGGTTGGGAAGGTGTAATCGACGCCGATCTTTTCGAGGAAACGCTCAAGTTGCAGAGTGATGATCTGGCGCAGGGGCATTTGCAGGCCGCCCACCTCAATGCGCAGAACCTTGAATTTTCCTGCGATGGAGGCAACTGCCTCGGCGACTTTAGGGTGGCGAATCATCGGCGCATACGCGGCGTCTTCAGCCACCAGCGAAAGGACCGACATCAAGTGCGACTTACCGGTGCCGTAGTTGCCGACGATCAGCACTCCCTTGTGATCGACCGAATCATCAAAACTGAGCTGAGGAACCATGAGCTTGGAGATGCGCTCGGCCATGTCGTCGGAGATGACGTAGGTGGCGACGAGCTTTTTGGCTTCGTCCGGTCGCCCGGCATCGAGCAATTGAATGACCGATTCGATCTGCTCGAACTGGATCAGGTCTCCGTACTTCATATTCGTGCCCATATGGTTCTCTCTTCCCGCAGCTTTCGTAAATCGGTCAAATTTCGAGTACGACCACGCCGTCCTGGCTGTAGTCACGATGTTCTGGATGGCTCATGTCGGCGTAGATCAGACGATCACCGCGCAGCTCGCCAGGCCACACGGCCACGACGCGCCTGGAGTGAGCCAGCCGCCTGACGAGGTCGAGCGGGTTGATCTGTAGACTGGGCTCGAACAGCAACTCCAGGTTGTCGAGCAGCAGCGGGGCTTCAGTTCGTTCCCCGAATGGTTCAAGCAGCGCAATCTCACGTAGCACTTCACCTGCGGAGAACCCGCGTTTGTTGTTTGGCGTGGCGGCCAACCGGCGCCCCAGTTCCAGGCCGACGTTGAGCGGCTCGATGTTGAGCTTGGCGCTGAGCTGGCGGAGCAGTTGGGTCTTGCCACTGCGGCTGGGTCCGACAAGCAAGATCAACTTGTTGTTTAGGTCGCCGATCTCGCCGATGAGCCGTTCGAGCTTGTCGAGCGCAGGGAAGTTGGCGCCGTCCGCAGATGATGCGAATGTGCCGCTCATGGCTTCCCCTCATCCAGGTTGGACTTGCCCTGCGTACCTATACGAGCAGCTATCCATTGATCCAGTTCAGCGCGACGAAAGCGCCATGTGCCGCCCAGTTTGAAGGCCGGAATCTGGCCATTGGCTGCAAGACGATAAACAGTGCGCCGCCCTGCCTTCAGGTAGGCGGCGACTTCCTCCAGGGTGAGGATTTCATCGGGCTGTTCGTTCATGAGGAAGTCGAAGGCTGAGGATTGCACATGCTATTTTGGCATGACTTGGCAAGAAATGGCAAAACTAAGGGGCCATCTGTCCATCCAGATGAGCCGATGGTTACTTTCCGAGATAGGTGGACGTTATTTGCATCCGCTCATGCCCCAACTCGCGACTGATGGTTTGGCGGACACGGTTGTCTTGCATGCGGTGCGTTGGACTGAGCCTCCCGACTGAAGGTCCACCCGCCGCCGGCGCCTGCCACCCCGTCAGCGCCTCATACCGCATCTGCGCGTACCGATGCCGCAGTCCGTGCATGTTGCTTAGGCCCGCTGCCTTGCACTGGCCGTCATAGGCATGCCGTTGCTGGATGTAGGTCTTGTGCGTCGGGATCAGCGAGCCCGAACCTGCCAAGCGGTGAGCATCGTCCAGCCCCGCACGTTGTTCTGACGTCGTAATCGGCACTGTCCGGTCGCGCCCACCCTTGGCCCATGAGCCTTTGATGGCGATATGGTCGCCACGGTCGGCATAGCGGGGCTGGAACTTGATGGATTCCTCACGGCGCAAGCCAAAGGCCGCTTGCAGGCGCAGGCTCATGCGGACGTGGGGATTGGTGACTCTGTTCAGCCCGCCGCCCAGTTCCCTGGCCTTGCTTTCATTCGTCACATAGCGGCGGCCAGGGATGCCCAGCCTGGTGTTGTCCGCTGGCAGGATGCCTGCCTTGCCGACCTTCTCGGCCCACCAGCGCAGGTGCGCCATGCGATTCTTCAGCGTGCCGACCGACAGGCCTTCGGCTTGCCAGCGCTGCAACAAGGCTTCGACGTGCTTGCCCTTGAGCGAGGCGGCCCGCATCTGGCGGAAACCCGCTTCGCGCAGTTGGCGGGCGGCCAGGCTCAGCGACCGTTGCCGATCCGCCTGGGTGGCGTGGCTGCCGTCGCGGTTGCGCAGGCAAAGCTGACGCAGGGTATAGGTCAGGTCGTCCATTGGAGCGTCCCTCCATCGGTTATTGGGTCTGAGATACAAGGGTCTGTGTTTTTGCCAACTCGCCAAGGCGAGATCCCCGAAGGGCAAGGGCCAGGTGCTCAGTTCACCTGTGGCCTCGAATGAGGCGTCCGCCTTGCTTCCTGTGGGAAGGCCGGGCGGAAGAGTTGCAAGGGACAACAACACGATGTGCTGGGATAGGTACCTCCTGTGGAGTGGTGGAAAACGAGTTGGCAGACCGCGCGAGGTCGGGCGACTCGCGACGAGCGCCTGGAACAGTGGATGTGTGCTGCGACGATGGCGGGACGAACCACGCCGAAGATGAGGAAGGCTCTGCCCATGGGTAGGGCGGCACACCGAGCGAGCCTGGGTGTGCCAGGGATGGTTCCGTCCGGCAATGAGCCGGTCAGCGCTTGCAGGAACCTGCGCCAGGGTTCCGGTGTTCATACCCACCGGCAGGTCGTTGCTGGGCCAGTGTGCCGGGGCATCGTCATGTGCGCAGCCATCAATGCGATGCTGCGCCAACCCGCATTGCTGCTGCAGTTCGCCGGGCCGTCACTGCGGCGGGCAGTGACGGCCCCATCTGTCTCACGCCGAGCCCAATGGCCCCAGCCTTGCAGCAGCAGGCGTGTTTCCCGAGGCTGTTGGCAGCATTCCGCTGTCAGCCATGCGCCCGATGATCTGCCCGATGGGCAGCGGTGGCGTCTTCAGCATGTGCCTGATCTGATCCAGATGCCGTTGCGCCACCTCGCGCGATGCAGGTTTTGCGGCTTGGCTGTTGGGCGATGGAGAAGGGACAGACGGCACGCCATGCTGGCTGTTGTTGATGGCCTGTTCGGGTGTCTGCTGCGGAGTGGATTTGCGTGCCGCCCAGAGCTTGAACACGCCTTCCACGGCCTTCTTGATCAATCCGTAGAGGTAGGCGATGGCGTTGTGCACGCCACCTGATTCGCAGCGCACGTCCCACTCGGCCAGCACTGCCAGGCGTTGCTTCGGAGGCAAGCCCCTGAGACGTGTGGTGAGAACCCGTTGCTGATCCTGTGGCAGTTGCCGAAAGCGGGCCGGCACATCCGGCCCCGATCCCTGCACTTCGGGTGGTGAGCGGTACGTACGTACTTCTTTTAATACTTCTTTTTCTACAGTACGTACTGCTGTCGCGGATGCCGGAGCGGGTTTCGGAATGTCGTCGCTGGCTTCGGGCACGAGGGCATTGCGCGGAGTTGAACCACCAGGACTTCCCGGATCATGGTCATCGCCCCGGTGTTGCAAGCGCCTGATCCGCTCTTGCATTGTTGCGGGCAGCTTTCCCAACCTGTCTGGATGGCGCATGGCCTCGTCGAGAATGGACTGCGCCAGTTGGCGGATCGTCGCGCTGGCGTGGCCGAGCGCCCGTTCCAGCAGCGGCAGGTAGTCTTCGTCTTCCAGGCAGGCGTGGTCGAACGCGAGCGACTGGTTCCGCACCGCATAGCGGCTGGCCATCGAGAAGCCGGACATGGGATTGCGGCGGTACTCGACCAAGGCGATCCAGGTGGACAGCCGCAGGCACAGCACGGCCCTGGACACGGTTTCGAGGGCAGTCCGCTTGCTGCCCGGCGCGCTGGGCAGGTATCCGCGCAGCGCGTCGTAGCTGAGGACCACGGTGCCGTCGCTGCCGGCCAGCGAGCGAAAAGTCAGCCAGGCGTTACGCTCCAGTGGCGTCAACCGCTCGTCGAGCAACAGGGCTTGGGGGGTGATGATGTCTGAGGTTGGGTGTGACATGGCGAGGCTCCTATCGGTATCGGCCAACTGGCCAAAGGAGCCGTCATCTCACCCCGGCATCACCGCTGCCGCAGCCATCAATCCGAACTGCGCGCCTCCCGTTTTTTCGGGCTGAAGCAGGGCGCAACATCCTTGGTGTTCCGAGTCAGGAGGTGGGAAAATGAGCCTTCGCTACGGTCATTGGACGTTGCTGAACGCCGGTGGCCATGTTCGCCGTCCTTGATCAGACCGCTTGCTGGCGTGCTGTACCGGCGACGAGAGTGCGGGAAGCGTCCAAGATGGGCCATCCGCTGCTACCGAGGGACACACTTGGTACTTGGGTCCAAGAATAGGTCCAAGCACGTTGCGGGACCGCCATGATTGTCTTACAAATTAACGACATACGGCAGAAATGCCACTTCTGCATCGGGAAGTGATCCCGTGGCCGGACAGCCGTCCGGCCTGGGCACCGCACTCCCGATCACACCGTCTTCAAGAATCGCGCCACCGCGTCCACTACCGCTTCCTGCTGTTCGCGGTGCGGCACGTGGCCGCAGCCCGCCACGATGAAGGGCGCCACGGCATGGGGCGTCAGCGAGGCGAAGCGGCGGGGATGCTCGAGCGAGCCGTATTCGTCGTTGTCGCCATGGATCGCCAGCGCCGGGCAGGTCACGCGCGGCAGCACCTCGGAGAGGCTCCAGGACTGGAAGGCGTCGGACAGCCAGGTATCGACCCAGGCGCGCAGCACCCATTCGGCCTTGTCGCCGTGGTAGCGCGCCAGGCGGTCGAGCTGACCTGGCTCGGCGAAGGATACGTCGGCGGCACGGATGCCATTCAGCGTCCGATCCTCCACGAACGCCTGCGCCGACTCGGTGATGAGGGCACGGCAGGCCTGTGGATAAGCCGCGGCCACGTTGCTCGCCATCGCGCCCCCGACGCTATGACCGAAGGCGACGAAGGCTTCCAACCCCAATTGTTTTTGCAGGGCGGCGAATGCATCCACCTCCGCCTCGACGAATCCCGGCCCGAGTTTCCCGGGATGCGGGTCGGACTGGCCGAACCCGAGCCGGTCGTACGCGATCACGTCGCGCCCGGTCGCCCGGGCCAGATGCTCCGGAAAATCGCGCCAGAGCGAGACCGCGCCCAGCGAATCATGAAACAGCACGATGGGCGCGCCGGATCCGGCCTCGGCCCCGCGCCAGCGCCGGGCATACAAACGCCCCGCCGCCGTACTTATCCACAGATCTTCAGCCATCCACTTCCTGCCTGAGAGTCGGACCGGCACGCCTGCCGGCATCGCTTGCGAGGCTAGCACGAGGGCAGGGCACGGGACAAAGCGGCCGCCGCTCCCTTTCCCGTATCGCGCCGCGGCGCCACCCGACGCGCCGGCCGGATGCTGGGCTCATGCGGTCTGCCCGCCGCGCCGCACCGACGGCAAATGCACGCTGCGACGTGACAGGCTCCGGGGGACAAAGCTGTGAATTTCCCTGTGGACAACCCAAGGACAAGCTGGGGAAAACCGGCGCGGCGCGCTCTGAAACGGGCTGTGGACGGCATCAAACTGACGACTGCGGGGCTGGGTATTACAATCGGAGAGCTGTGCCGGCCGAACCTCCCCTGGCTCGACCAAAAAACGGAGGACGTCCGGCACGGTGGGAAGACACGCCATCCCCGCAGGGGGACGTCCGCCATGTTGCCCGCGGCTCAAGCCCGTGCGATTGGCGCTCGCATCTTTGCGCATGGCCTCGCGCCACGGCGTGTCGACTCAAAACCCACTCACGGAAACACTACGGCGCTGGCCTGCATTGCTCGTGCGGCTCGGTGTTGTGCGCCCGAACAAGGTTCAAAGATCCATGTCTCAAACTCCGAAGATTATCTACACCCTTACCGATGAAGCTCCGGCGCTGGCAACCCGTTCGCTGTTGCCCATCGTCCAGGCTTTCGCGAAGCCGGCCGGTATCACGGTTGAGACCCGCGACATCTCGCTGGCGGGCCGCATCATCGCCGTGTTCCCCGATTATCTGAGCGCCGAACAGAAGATCGGCGACGCGCTCGCCGAGCTGGGCGCCCTGGCCGTCACGCCTGAAGCCAATATCATCAAGCTGCCCAACATCAGTGCCTCGATGCCGCAGCTCAAGGCCGCCATCAAAGAACTGCAGGCCCAGGGCTATAAGCTGCCCGAGTACCCCGACGAGCCCAAGACCGACGCCGAACGCGACGTCAAGGCCCGCTACGACAAGGTCAAGGGCAGCGCCGTGAACCCGGTCCTGCGCGAAGGCAACTCCGACCGCCGCGCGCCCCTGTCGGTGAAGAACTACGCCCGCAAGCACCCCCACAAGATGGGTGCCTGGAGCGCCGACTCGAAGGCCCACGTCTCCAGCATGACCGACGGTGACTTCTACGGCAGCGAAAAATCGGCCCTGATCGCCCAGGCTGGCGATGTCAAGATCGAACTGACGACCGCCGACGGCTCCAAGACCGTTCTGAAGGAAAAGACCCCGGTCAAGGCCGGCGAGATCATCGACGCCGCCGTGCTGTCGCAAGACAAGCTGCGCACCTTCCTGCAGGCCCAGATCGAAGACGCGAAGCAGCAAAACGTGCTGTTCTCGGTCCACCTGAAGGCCACCATGATGAAGGTCTCCGATCCGGTGATCTTCGGTCAGGTCGTCTCGGTGTTCTACGCCCCCGTGCTCACCAAGCATGCCGATCTGCTCAAGCAAGCCGGTTTCGATCCCAACAACGGCATCGGTGACCTGTACGCCAAGATCAAGACGCTGACCGCCGACCAACAGGCCGCGATCACCGCCGACATCGACAAGCTCTATCAAGAGCGTCCGGCCCTGGCCATGGTGAACTCCGACAAGGGCATCACCAACCTGCACGTGCCCAGCGACGTGATCGTCGACGCGTCCATGCCCGCCATGATTCGTGATTCGGGCAAGATGTGGAATGCCGCCGGCAAGCTCGAAGATGCCAAGGCCGTGATCCCCGATCGCTGCTACGCCGGCATCTACCAGGCCGTCATCGACGATTGCAAGAAAAACGGTGCGTTCGATCCCGTCACGATGGGCAGCGTGCCCAACGTCGGCCTGATGGCACAAGCCGCCGAAGAATACGGTTCGCACAACAAGACCTTCGTCATCCCCGCTGCCGGCACGGTCCGTGTGACCGACGCCTCGGGCGCCGTGCTGCTCGAGCAGACCGTACAACAGGGCGACCTGTGGCGTATGTGCCAGACCAAGGATGCCGCGGTGCAGGATTGGGTCAAGCTGGCCGTGTCGCGCGCTCGCGCCACCAACACGCCCGCCGTGTTCTGGCTCGACGAAAAGCGTGCCCACGACGCCCAGGTGATCGCCAAGGTCAAGGAATACCTGAAGAAGCATGACACGAGCGGCCTGGATCTGCGCATCCTGGCGCCGGTCGACGCCACCCGTTTCTCGCTGGAGCGCATCCGCGCCGGCAAGGACACCATCTCGGTCACCGGCAACGTGCTGCGTGATTACCTGACCGACCTGTTCCCCATCATGGAACTCGGCACCAGCGCCAAGATGCTGTCGATCGTGCCGCTGATGGCCGGCGGCGCACTGCTCGAAACCGGTGCGGGCGGCTCGGCGCCCAAGCACGTGCAGCAATTCCTCGAAGAGGGCTTCCTGCGCTGGGATTCGCTGGGTGAGTTCATGGCCCTGGCCGAATCGCTCGACTTCTTCGGCAAGTCCAACAACAACGCCCGCGCGCAAGTGCTGGCCAAGGCGCTGGACCAGGCCACCGGCAAGTTCCTCGACAACAACAAGTCGCCGGAACGCAAGGTGGGCGGCCTGGATAACCGCGGCAGCCACTTCTACCTGGCCATGTACTGGGCCCAGGCCGTGGCCGAGCAGACCGAAGACGCCGAGCTCGCCGCTCAGTTCAAGGGTGTTGCCGCTGCGTTCGCCGAGAACGAAGCCAAGATCCTCGAAGAGCTCAAGGCCGCGCAAGGCAAACCGGTCGACATCGGCGGCTACTACCAGCCGATCGAAGCCAAGGCCAGCCAGGCCATGCGTCCGAGCGCCACGCTCAACAAGATTGTCGACGCACTGAACTGATCGCGTCTTCAGCGCAAGGCAAAACGGCATCCTTCGGGATGCCGTTTTTCTTTTTTCATTATGGTTGCGCGCGCAACAATATAGCGCACGCCACGCCGGCTCTACGCATGCGCCCGAATGGGAAAATCTTCATGCACTATCACGCATCGCCCAGACGCTCGGGGCATTTGTTGCGAGCGCAACAAATATAGGATTCCACGCAGCGCCACATCAAACACACATTCACGACCGGTGGCGTCAGTTGATGGGTCCGTAGATCTGCACGCATAGCCGCGACAGTGCGTCGCCGAAGAGGCGATCGACAGGCCGCGGCTCGCTATCGGCACGCGTGAAGAGCGCAATGGGCGCGAGCGTCCACTCGAATGTGAAGGGCACGATGGTCACTCCCGCGATCCGTACCAGCTCATCGGCAATGTCGGCCGGCACCACGGATACCGCACGCTCACTGGCCGCAACGATCTCGCCGACCAGCTTGGCCGAATTGCTCTCGATCAGCGGCTCCGGCGGCGGCAAGCCGGCCCGCAGGAACAGGTCGGCCACCTGTTCGCGCATCGGCGTGGAACGGGTACCGAGCACCCAGTCCAGGTCGGTGAGGTCATCCCATTGCACGACACCGCGCGTCAGCCGCGCCGCCAATCGGCGGCTCGCCACCAGGCGCGGCCGCTGGCGATAGAGCGGCACGAATTGCAGATCCTGCATGCCGGTAGCCGCCTGGGCGCGGCCGATCACCGCGTCGAGGCTGTGGTCACGCAGTTGGCCCAAGAGCTGCTCGCTGGTGCCTTCGGTGAGCGTGGCGCTGATGCGCCGCTCCAGGGGAAGCGTCGCCGAGATCGCCCCCGAGATGAGTTGGCCGGAGACAAAGGGAATCACGCCGATATTCAGGTGTGCCGCCATGCCGGACGCGGTGGCCGCCATATCGCGCACCAGATGATCCAGGTCTTGCAGCATGGCCGAGGCGCGGGCGAGCGCCACCTCGCCCAGGGGCGTGGGCGACATCCCGCGCACCGACCGCACGAACAAGGGGGCACCGAACATGCCCTCGAGCTCCGCGAGGGCGCTGGTCACGGCCGGCTGACTGGTGGACATCTGCTCGGCCACCCGGGTGAGCGACCCATGCTTGCGGATCATCAAGAGCAGATTCAGGTGACGCAGCTTGAGCCGGGCCGTCAGACGGCGCATGACCTCGGCGGGTTCGAAGCCGGATTCAGCCATGTTCGGCCTTCCCGGCGGCCAGGTGCGGCCTCTCCATATCAATCAACTTATGAGTAGATAAATAAGCACAATAGTTTCCTTATAACAGGTCCTTAAACTGTCGCAAATGCTCAAACATCGGCTCATCAAGGAGGACCGACATGGCTGACCAACAAAATGACCGCCAGGCCGCACTGGACTATCACGAGTTCCCGGTCCCCGGAAAAATCGCCGTCACGGCGACCAAGCCGCTGGTGACCCAGCGCGACCTCGCCCTGGCGTACTCGCCCGGCGTGGCCGCCGCCTGCGAAGAAATCGTCGACGATCCCACCAATGCCTTCCGCTACACCGGTCGCGGCAACCTGGTCGGCGTGATCTCGAACGGCACCGCGGTGCTGGGCCTGGGCAACATCGGCGCGCTGGCCTCCAAGCCCGTGATGGAAGGCAAGGCCGTGCTGTTCAAGAAGTTCGCCGGCCTGGACGTGTTCGATATCGAAATCAACGAAACCGATCCCGACAAGTTGGTCGAGATCATCGCGGGCCTGGAGCCCACCTTCGGCGGCATCAACCTCGAAGACATCAAGGCCCCCGAATGCTTCACCGTCGAGCGCAAGTTGCGCGAGCGCATGAAGATTCCGGTGTTCCACGATGACCAGCACGGCACCGCGATCACGGTCTGCGCCGCCTTCATCAACGGCCTGAAGGTCGTGGGCAAGGACATCAAGCAGGTCAAGGTCGTGACCTCGGGCGCCGGCGCCGCCGCGCTCGCGTGCCTGAATCTCATGGTCGACCTCGGCGTACCCGTCGAGAATATCTGGGTGACCGACATCGAAGGCGTGGTCTATGAAGGCCGCACCACCTTGATGGATCCGGACAAGGCGCGCTATGCGCAAAAGACCGAGGCGCGCAAACTGGCCGACGTGATCGGCGGCGCCGACGTGTTCCTGGGCCTGTCGGCCGGGGGCGTGCTCAAGGCAGACATGGTCGCGGCGATGGGTCCGCGCCCGCTGATCCTGGCACTCGCCAACCCGACGCCCGAGATCCTGCCGGAAATCGCCAAATCCGTGCGCGACGACGTCGTCATGGCCACCGGCCGTTCGGACTATCCGAACCAGGTCAACAACGTGCTGTGCTTCCCGTACATCTTCCGCGGTGCATTGGATGTGGGCGCCACCACGATTACCGCCGCGATGGAAAAGGCCGCCGTCTACGCGATCGCCGGCCTCGCCGAAGAAGAGGCCAACGATGTGGTCGCGGCGGCCTACGGCACCTACGATCTCTCGTTCGGCCCTGAATACCTGATTCCCAAGCCCTTCGATCCGCGCCTCATCATGCGTATCGCCCCGGCCGTCGCGCGCGCCGCGATGGAAGAGGGCGTGGCCACGCGTCCGCTCGCCGATCTCGACGCCTACGCCGAGCAGCTGCAGCAGTTCGTGTATCACTCCGGCGCCTTCATGAAGCCGGTGTTCGCCGCAGCCAAGCAGTGGGTGCGGGACGGCGGCCGCGCGCGTATCGTGTTCACCGAAGGCGAAGACGAACGCGTGCTGCGTGCCGTGCAAGTCATCGTCGACGAGAAGCTGGCCAAGCCCATCCTCGTAGGCCGGCCCTCGGTGCTGCTGTCGCGTATCGAGAAATTCGGCCTGCGCCTGAAGCTGGGCCAGGACGTCGAAGTCTGCAACCCCGAATACGACGAGCGCTTCCATCAGTACTGGACCACCTACTGGGAACTGATGTGCCGCCGCGGGATCACCAAGGAAATGGCGCGCGTCGAGATGCGCCGCCGTCTCACGCTGATCGGCGCGATGATGGTGCGCCTAGGCGATGCCGACGGCATGGTCTGCGGCGCGGTCGGTGCCTACCATGATCACCTTCGTTTCATCGACGAAGTGATCGGCAAGAAGCCGGGGGCGAAGACCTACGCCGCCATGAACATCCTGCTGCTGGATCAGCGTACCGTGGCTCTGGTCGACACCCACGTGAACGACGATCCCACCGCCGAGCAGATCGCCGAGATCACGATCGCGGCAGCCGAAGAAATGCGCTGCCTCAATCTCGCCCCCAAGGTGGCGCTGCTGTCGCGCTCGAACTTCGGTTCGGGCAGCTCGGCGTCGGGCGCCAAGATGCGCGCCGCACTCGACATCGTGCGCGACCAGGCCCCCGAGCTCGAGGTCGATGGCGAAATGCACGGCGATTGCGCGCTCGACGAAGGCTTGCGTTCACGCATTCTGCCGTCGTCCTCGCTCAAGGGTGCGGCCAACCTGCTCGTCTGCCCCAATGTGGATTCCGGCAACATCGCCTACAACCTGCTCAAGACTGCAGCGGGTGGCAATGTGGCGGTCGGCCCGTTCCTGCTGGGCGCCAACGGCGCCGCGCATATCCTCACCTCCAGCGCCACCGTGCGCCGGATCGTGAACATGGCGGCCCTCACTGTGATCGACGCCAACCGCGACGCCTGATCGCTGAGCACGCACTAGAGCCGCCCCCCGGGGCGGCTTTTTTTCGTCCCGTGTCCGCCACATCGCGCCGAAGACGCGGCTGACAGCCGATGCCCGGGTCGTTGCCCGATCGCATGCAACGCACCCTGCCTGGCCGCGCTATTCCGCGTGGCTGGACCACGCCCGAGACAAGATTTCCGGCCTGATTTCCCTGCTCATTTTTTGATCTGAACAACGTGCCAGAGACGCTTGGCGCTAAAGGGTCCCGCGCGCCCTCCCTGGGGCAAAAAGAGGGCTCAGCGCCTCGGTAATGCCTTGGCAGGCACCCGTTTCGGGACCCTCTTTTTGCTTAAAAAATGCGCAAGGATAAGTCGTTTTCCAGGCCCACTTGCCAAAACCGACCTGTGGATAACCTCTCGTACGCGCTGTTGTGCACATTGTGTGGACCCGGGTTGAACAAGCCAGGGTTTCGGCATGTCCCCCAAAACTTGTTCAACTTGGACTTCTTTTTCAAACAGAGTTCTTGCACAGCCAAAAACCGCTGCAAGCGTTTGAAATAGAATCGGTTTTCAAGGTTAAGGTAGTTATCCACAGCCCTTATTAATCATTAGTCTTTATATAAAGAACACTACAAGGAAAAGCCAAACACCATGCCATCCCGCCGCCACCATGCCCGCCCGGGATCCCGGTCATGCGCATCCTTTTGATCGAGGACGAAGCCGAACTGGCTCACTGGTTGTCACGCAGCCTCGCCCGGCACGCCGGGTTCGTAGTCGAGTGGGCAGATGACGGCTTGATTGCCGAACGGCGTTTGGCGGTTGAAGAATTCGATGCGGTCGTGCTCGACCTGGGCTTGCCCGGGATGGATGGCCATACCCTGCTCGGAAAAATGCGTGCTCGCGACGACCGCACTCCCGTACTCGTGCTGACCGCACGCGATTCGCTGGCCGAGAGAGTGGGGACCCTGCACGAAGGTGCCGACGATTTTTTGCCGAAACCGTTCGTCCTCGAAGAACTCGAGGCGCGCCTGACGGCGCTGGTACGACGCAGCCGCGGACGCGAACATCCTCGACTCGCATTGGGCGATCTCGTCCTGGATACCTCCGCGCAAAAATTCAGCGTGCGCGGCCAGCCCCTCCAGTTATCCCCAAGGGAACATGCCGTCCTGCGCGCGTTGATCCAGCGCAGTGGTGAACCGATCACCAAGCAGCAGATCCTCGATCGTGTCCAGGGCCAGGACACGGAAGTGAACCTGGAAGCCATCGAAGTCCTGGTTCACCGTCTGCGGAAAAAACTTGCGGGCACGGGCGTTCAGGTCACGACAATGCGCGGCATGGGCTATTGCCTGGAGATAGCTGTTGATAACCCGTGATACGGCGGCGACCGGCGTTCCGCCGGTCGTAAAACCCTCTCGCAGCCTGCGTGCCATCCTGTTGTGGCGCCTGATTCCGGTGCTGGTCGTGATCATGGTTGCGGCGCTGTGGGTGTCGAACCACCAGCTGCGCACTCAGGTCGATGCTGCCTACGATCGCGCCCTTGCCGGCGCGCTCCGATCCATCGACCACAACATATCCACAGCCAGCGGTGGATTAGCCCTGGAGCAGCCATACCTCATGCTGGAATTTTTCGAGCTGACGGCCAATGGCAGCGTGTTCTACCGGGTCGCTACCGAAGACGGCCTGGCGGAAATCGGCAATCCCGGCTTGCCGCTGCCCGACCATCCCCTGACGTCGGGCCAGCCGGAATTTTTCTATGCGGATTACGACGGCGTCCCGGTGCGCGTCGCCGCGTTTGCCCGGCCGATGGACCCCCCGCTCTATGCCAACAAGGGGGGACGCGTCATCGTGCAGGTGGCCGAATCCCTGGAAACCCGCCAGAAGTTCCTCCAGGAGGCGCTGGTGCGTTCGGTAGAGCGCGACCTCGCCGTGGTACTCCTGGCCGTTTTAATCGTCATCTGGACCGTTCTGAGCGCTTTGAGACCCCTCGAACGGGTGGAAGAGGAAATCCAGCGACGTCCTGCGGACGATTTAAGGCCCGTAGGCGCGTCGGACGTCCCGGCTGAGGTCCTACCCCTCATCGAGGCCATAAATCGCCATACGGGCCGTTTTGAGGCTCAGGCGAGGGTCCAGCGGCAGTTCCTGGACGACGCTTCGCACCAGTTGCGCACGCCGCTGTCCGTTTTGCGTACCCAAACGGCCTATGCCTTGCGCGAACACGACCCTCAGGAGGTCCGTAGCGTCCTCCTGGCGATGCAAGAGGGGCTGGACAGGGCCGTGCGCACCACCAACCAGATGCTGGCGCTGGCGCGCGCCAAGGACGCTTCCGTGGTCGAAGGCGGGCTACAGGTGGAACCGGTCGACCTGGTGGAGCTGGCGCACGCCGTGGCGCGCACGTTTCTGCCGGCGGCTCGCGCCGGTCAGATCGACCTGGGCCTGGATGTGCCGGAAGGCGCCATTCGTATCCAGGCGGCCGAGTGGATGCTGCGCGAGGCCTTGAGCAACCTGCTGGACAACGCCCTGCGCTACAGCGGCGCCGGTGGCGTGGTGACGATCCGCGCGGGATCCGATGCGAACGAAGCCTGGATCGCCGTGGAGGACAGCGGCCCAGGTATGTCGGCCACCGATATTGCGCAGGCCAGTGTGCGCTTTCGCCGGGGCGCGGCGGGCAAGAACACCGCGGGCGCCGGCCTGGGCCTGGCGATCGTCGGGACGGCGATGAGCGTGCACGGGGCGAAGCTGGTGCTCGAAAATCGCGAGCCGGGGCCCGGCCTGCGTGCGGCATTAGTGTTTCCCCTCGATTCGGGGCGGTCTTTTGCACCGCAACACAAAAACGCCCGCTTTTGAAAGCTTCTCGAAAGGCTGGCTTCGGTACGGTTCGGTTCCATTGAACGGGTGTCCGCGTGACGTCTGCTTCAAGACAAGAATTTTTATAAAACCCCTGGAGACCGAACCATGCAGATGCTGCAGACGTTCCGCCGTGCCGCCACGGCCGCCTTGACCCTTGCCAGCTTGTCCTTTGCCTCGTCGGGGCACGCCGCCGACGAGCCGCGCCGCCCCGAGTGCATCGCGCCGGCGCAGCCCGGGGGCGGATTCGATCTGACCTGCCGCCTCGCGACCGAAGGCTTGAAGCAAAGCGGCGCCCTCAAGGCGCCGATGCGCATCATCTACATGCCTGGCGGCATCGGTGCGGTGGCCTACAACAACATTGTGGCCCAGCATCCCAACGAGCCCGGCAAGATCGTCGCCTTCTCCGGCGGCTCGTTGCTGAACCTCGCGCAGCACAAGTTCGGCAAGTACAGCGTCAACGACGTGCGCTGGCTCGCAGGGATCGGCACGGACTACGGCGTGGCCGTGGTCCGCAACGACTCCCCGTACACCGACCTGAAGAGCCTGATGGAAGCCTTCAAGCAGGATCCGACGAAGATCGTCCTCGGTGCCGGCGGTACCGTGGGCAGCCAGGATTGGATGAAGGCCGCGCTCACCGCGAAGGCCGCCGGCGTCGACGTGCGCAAGATGCGTTTCGTGGCCTTCGAAGGCGGCGGTGAGGCGGTCACCGCGTTGCGCGGTGGTCACATCCAGGCCTACATGGGCGATGCCGCCGAAGCTTTCACGATGCTCGAGGGCGGCGCTCCGATCCGCGTGCTGGCGGTGTTCAACGGTGAGCGCCTGCCGGGCAAGCTGAATACCGTGCCGACGGCCAAGGAACAGGGTTACGACATCGTGTGGCCCATCATTCGCGGCTTCTATGTCGGTCCCCAGGTCTCCGACGAGGCTTACCAGTTCTGGGTCGATGCCTTCAACAAGACCATGAACTCGCCCGAGTTCGCAAAGTTGCGCGAGCAACAAGGTCTGTTCCCGTTCAGCAAGACCGGCAAGGAACTCGACGACTACGTCAAGGCGCAGGTCAAGACGTATACCGAGCTGGCCGATTCTTTCGGTCTGATCAAGAAGTAACGCCACGCCGATCCCGCGCGGTGGCGCAGTGCCACCGCGTGCGCGGATCCATGGCCACCGGCATGACTGCCGAATCCGCTTTCTGCCATTGGAATCTTGATCATGAATGATCGAATACTGGGCGCGTGCGCCCTGGTCCTGGCCGCGTTCCTGATATGGGCCGGCTGGGACATCGAAGCTCCGTTTTCCTACGAGCCCGTCGGGCCGCGTGCCTTTCCGATGCTGATCGCCATCATCATCGGCCTGTGCGGCCTGTGGTTGGTGTACCGGGGAGGCAATCCGGTCGAACCCAACGCACCCGGCACCAACAGCCGCATCCTGCTGATGGTCGTGTACGCCGCCATCTATGCGTTTCTGTTCCAGTCGCTGGGCTTCGTCCTCGCTACCGCGCTCATGACGGTGCTCGTCGGCCGCCTCTTTGGCGGCCCGTGGATCAAATGCGCCATCGGTGGCGTGGTGATGGGCGTGATGTTCTTTCTCTTGTTCGACAAAGTGCTGGACGTGGTGCTGCCCGCCGGCGTCCTGGAGGGCTTGATATGAGCGGCATCCTCGACCATCTTTCGATCGGCTTTGGCGTCGCGTTCTCGCTCAGCAATTTGCTGGTCGCGGCCATCGGTTCGTTCTTCGGCACCATGGTCGGCGTATTGCCCGGCCTGGGTCCCATCAACGGCGTCGCGATGTTGATTCCGATCGCCTTCGCCATGAATCTCCCGCCGGAAACCGCGCTCATTCTGCTTGCGTCGGTATATGTGGGGGCGGAGTACGGCGGCCGGATCACCTCGATCCTGCTGAACGTCCCGGGTGAGGCGAGCGCCATCATGACCACGCTCGATGGCTATCCGCTGGCGCGCCAGGGCTTGGCCAACGTGGCGCTGTCGCTGTCGGCCTGGTCGGCCTTTTTCGGCGCGCTCGTGTCGGTCACGGGCATCGTCCTGCTGGCTCCCTTGCTCGCGCAGTGGGCACTGGCCTTCGGCCCCGCCGAGTATTTCGTGCTGATGGTGTTCGCGTTCTGCTGCCTCACCAGTCTGCTTGGCAAGCAACCCGTCAAAGGGGTGTTGGCCGCGATGCTGGGACTGTCGATCTCGGTGATCGGGGTGGACTCCAACTCAGGCACCTATCGCTATACCTTCGAGTCGGTGCATCTGTCCGATGGCATCGATTTCGTGGTGGTGGTGATCGCATTGTTCGCCGTCAGCGAAATGCTGGAAATGCTCGAGAAAGTCGTGGCGGGCCACAGCATCGAAGTCAAACCGAGTGGTCGCAAGCTCTTCAACCTGAAGGAGCTGGCGTTTACCTGGTGGAGCGTGGTGCGCAGCGCGCTGGTCGGTTTCGGCGTGGGCGTCCTGCCGGGCGCGGGCGCGAGCGTGGCAGCTGCGGTGGCCTACTCGCAGGAAAAGCGCATCATTGAAAACAAGGATCCCGACGCCAAGTTCGGCAAGGGCGATATGCGCGGCCTGGTTGCCCCCGAGGCGGCGGCCACGGCTTCCGCGATCGGCTCGTTCGTGCCGATGCTCACGCTGGGTGTGCCGGGTTCGGGTACCACGGCGGTGATGATGGGGGCGCTCACGCTCTACAACATCACGCCGGGACCGGTGCTGTTCGATAGCAAGCCCGAACTGGTGTGGGGCCTCATCGCATCGCTCTTCATCGCCAACGTGATCCTCTTCATCATGAACGTGCCGATGGTGCGCGTGTTCTCGAAGGTGTTGTCGGTGCCGGCCTGGATGATGGTGCCAGGCATCCTGTGCATCAGCTACATCGGCGTGTATGCGATCAATGCCGGAACCTTCGATTTGATGATGGTCGTGGCGATCGGCGCGCTGGGATATTTCCTGCGCAAGTTCGGTGTGCCGATGCCGCCGCTTGTGCTCGGGGTCGTGTTGGGTGACATGATGGAGCAGAACCTGCGTCGTGCGCTGTCCATCACCAACGGCGAAATCAGCGTGCTGTACGCGAGCCCGGTCTCGATGGGCCTGTGGGCAGGCGCCATTGCCGTGGTGGTGCTCCCGCAACTGTTCCGCTTCCTGCGCAAGCGCCGCAAGGCCGCTGCAGCCAGCAAATAAAATCGTTCGAGTCGGCAAACAAAAAGGCTCGCTCCACATCGGAGCGAGCCTTTTTTTATGGGGTCTTGCGTCTGAAATAGGTTGCTCAAGCAACCTTTCATGCAGCGTTCTGATTCAGTTGTACGCGCAACGATCAGACGTTACTCAGGCGGTCGAGCGCCGCATCCAGCGTGGCGTCTTTCTTGGCAAAGCAGAAGCGCACGATGCGATGGTTAGAGGTTGCCGCCGCCGGGTCGCGATAGAAGGCGGAAACCGGGATCACCGTCACGCCGTGATCGACGGTGAGATTGCGCGCGAAGGTCGCTTCGTCGAGCTGCGAGATCTCGCTGTAGTCGGCCAGCAGAAAGAACGTGCCCGGGCTGGGCAGGGGCTTGAAGCGCGTCTTGGCCAGCCCCGCGCTCAGGCGGTCGCGCTTTTCCTGATAGAAGGCCGGCAGGTCCAGGTAAGGCTTGGGATCGGCCATGAACTCGGCCAGTGCCACCTGCATCGGAGAGGGGACCGTGAACACCATGAACTGATGTACTTTGCGCAGCTCCGCGCTCAAGGCACGAGGCGCGCAGCAATAGCCGATCTTCCAGCCCGTCGTGTGATAGGTCTTGCCGAACGAGGAAATCACGAATGCATGCTCGGCCAACAGGGGACGGCGAGACAGGCTGGCGTGCGGCTTGCCGTCGAACACGATGTGTTCGTAAACCTCGTCGGACAGCAACAGAATCCCGGTGTCTCGCACGATCTGTTCGAGCGCGTCGAGATCGCTATCGTCGAGCACGGCGCCGGTCGGGTTGTGCGGGAAATTCAGCATCAAGAGGCGCGAACGCGGCGTGATGGCATCGCGCACGCGCTGCCAATCGATCCGGTAGTAGGGGTCGTCCTGGGTCGGCGCACGCAGCGGCACGGGCACGGCGGTGCCGCCTGCCAGCCTGATCGACGGAAGGTAGGAGTCGTAGCAAGGCTCGATCACGATCACTTCATCGCCGGGCCCCACCGCGGCCAGCACGGTGGCCATCAGCGCTTCGGTGGCGCCACTGGTCACGGTGATCTCGATTTCCGGATCGTAGGCATGACCGTACAGCGCCTTGACCTTGTCCGCGATCGCGGCGCGCAGCGGCGCGACGCCGGGCATGTAGGGGTATTGATTGTGGCCGTGGGCCATGGCCTGGGTCACGAGGCTGCACAGCTTGGGATCGGGGTCGAAGTCCGGAAAACCCTGGCCGAGGTTGATGGCTTTGTGTTCGACGGCCAGGCGGCTCATCACGGTAAAGATAGTCGTGCCGACATCGGGCAGCTTGGATCGGATCATGGCGGTCTATGGCGTATTGCGGGGGATGGCGCGAAGTGCGTAAGTATCCCACCGCTCGCGTCCGCTGCCAAAGCCGGTGGCCGATAATACGGGGGCCTCCCCAGATGCCGGCGCCGCGAGCACTGGCGTGGCGGATTCTTGATGTCGTCGGGTTATCAGCTTATGCCTTTGCGTTTGGTGTCGGGTTTCTTGATTGCACTGGCCGGTGCCTTGCTGGCGGTATGGCTGCACATGCCGCTGCCGTGGATGTTGGGCGCGCTGATGCTGACCGCGGCCACGCGCATCGGTGGTGCCCGCACGTTCTGTCCACGCCCCGCGCGCAACATGGGGCAATGGGTCATCGGCACATCGCTGGGGCTGTATTTCACGCCGCTGATGGTCGGGCACATCGGCGCGAACATCGGGCCCATCGTCGTGGGCATGCTGTTCGCCATCGTGCTCGCTTTCATCGGGACGGCGATGCTCAAGCGCTATGCCGGCGTCGACTTCAAGACGGCCTGGTTCTCTTCGGCCATCGGCGGCGCGAGCGAAATGGCCAATCTGGCCGAACGCCACGGCGCACGCATCGATCGTGTCGCCACCGCGCACAGCGTGCGCGTGTTGCTCGTCGTGGTGATCGTGCCGTTCGTTTTTCAGTGGTGGGGCGTGGCCGGTATCGATCCCACCGTGCCCGGGCCCCGCAGTGTGAATGCGCTCGGCTTTGCCTGCCTGATCGCATTGACCAGCGTGGGCGGTTTTGTCTTTCAGCGCTTGAACCTGCCCAATCCTTGGGTGCTGGGCCCGATGCTCATTGCGATGATCCTGACGTGCTCGGAGATCGAGCTATCGGCGTTGCCGGATACGGTCTCGAAGGCCGGACAGCTTCTCATTGGATGGTCGCTGGGTGATCGCTATCGCCCGGATTTTTTCCGTGCCGCGCCGCGTTATATCGCCGTGGTGACGGCCTACACGCTGATTGCGCTGGTGCTCGCGTTCGGTCTCGGAAACGCGCTGGCGTACTGGTCGGCCGCACCCGTGCCCACCTTGATCCTGGGTACGACGCCAGGCGGCATCGCGGAGATGGCCATCACGGCAAAAGTGCTGCAACTCGGCGTGCCTGTGGTGACCGCATTTCATGTCATGCGGATGGTGTTCGTGGTCGTCCTGACCGGGCCTTTGTACAAGCTACTCGCTCGGCGTTTCGCCTGAATGACGAGAACCCAACTTGACAGCCAAGTGAAAAAAAAGCGACATACGGGTAAACAACTATTTGTAGCAACAAACCCCGCTGGGTATGCTGGCCGGGCAGTTGAATCAAGCAGTGCGCAAGCCCGGTTTCGGCCATTTTCGGCAAGCCACAAACGCGGTGTCGGCGGTCCCAGTACCTAGACAATACGTTGGTGTCAGCGTCCTTGAGTCACTTGCAATTCTTGATTGTTTACCAGGACGCTATAGAAATGGCTCAGAAGGGCAAAGTTAAGTGGTTCAACGCCGATAAAGGTTACGGCTTCATCACGCCGGACAGCGGTGGTACCGACGTGTTCGCACACTTCTCCGCGATTCAAGGCCGAGGCTATCGCAGCCTCAACGAAGGCCAGGAAGTGGAATTCGAAGTCAAGGATGGTCCGAAAGGACCTCAAGCGGCCGAAATTCGTCCGCTCTAAATCGGGAAATCCCTTTTTTCCCGCGTGCCAGGCTTGACCCCTGGCTCCAACGCCCCAGCGCAATCTGGGGCGTTGTCATTGGTGCATCGTCATGCATGCGTAGCGTCGCTCGTGCGCGCCCGTTCACGTAAGCCGTGCCACGCAAGCTGGGCACAAAGCCTTCGCGGTGTCTGCACGCCATCGCCTGCTGCCGGCCCGGCCCGATGATCGCATCCGCACGGTCGCACAGCTCGAGCGAAAAGCGCGGTACGAGGTGCGCCACTCGGTGACACCAGGCTGTGCACACCTACCGCAGCGAGCGCGTGTACAGCAGCGTATCTCGGTCGTAATGCCGCGACACCGCTTCGAAATGGAAGCCTGATTTCTCGAGTACCCGCCGCGATGCGTCGTTGCCCGGCCAGACCACGGCGACCAACGCCTGCAGCCCCGCGTGCGTGGCATGCGCACAGGCCCATTGCGCGGCCGCGGTGGCAAGCCCCTGTCCCCACCGCTTGCGCTGCAGCCGATATGCGAGCTGTACGCGTCCGGTGTGATCAAGTTCGGTGAGACTCACCCAGCCGGCTACGTCATCGCCCGCACAAATGATCCAATGACCCAAGGGGTCGGGCGGCGGCGCATCGAAGTAGCTGGCCAGTGTCTGCCGCCTGGCCGGGGTGGGCACGATCACACCTGTGCTGTAGCGCATGACCTCGGGGTCCGCTTCCATGTCCAATACCGCCTCGACGTCGGCGAGCGACGGACGACGGATCTCGGGTGCGGCCGAGGTAGGGATCATCATCGGTCTTCCTGGTGGATGTGGAGGCGAGGCCAGGTATGACCAGCGCATACGCGGCCAGCTTATCGGCTTTTCCGGCGGTACGGCGACATGGCGATACGGTGGTCCGGCGGCCCAGCCGTGCCACGCCTGGATCACAGGCTGGAGGCCGGGCCGGTGTCTCGCTGAATCGAGGAAGATGCGCGCGCGGTACCGATGAGGTGGCCGAAACGGTCAAGCTCAGCATGCTGAGCTTCGAGGTGATAGGGACGTCCTCCGTCCGGCTCTGCGCTGAGCGCATTGGTAGCGGGAGCATCGGTGCAGTGATCCGGCGGATCGGCGGGGTGCGCGCCCCGCGGGGGATAGCTGAACAGAGAACCCCCTGCCTGTGGATAAGAGGCGCTATCTGGCCCGTTTGAGCGCCTGCAGGGCCCGGTGTAGCGCCAGGGCCATCCAGACTTGCCCAGAGGCTCATGGGCCCCGCCGCGGGGTACGGAGCAGGCTGCAGACTGCCGTCAGGGAGTATTCGCTCCTCCGTTCGATACCGGTAGAGCAGGGCGGTGTGCAGGCCTTATGGCGCAGTGGGGGCTCGCTTGCGTCGCCCGCTCGAGAGTCGCCACGCACCCGCACTGGCTACCCGCGTTCTGCGGCTCCGAGATAAGCGGCTCCGGCCCGACCCCGGATTCGTATCCGCCGGACTCGCTGAAATGGAACGTATCCCGTATCGAAGGCGGCCCCGGGTTATGTAAGTTAGTATTCACTTACATCAACACCGTGGGGGGTGTCGGGCCCACCAGAGCCTTTGGATAACTTTGTGGATAATTTTTCCCGGACCGCGTCTTTTTGTGGCCCGGCACGGCCGGATTTCCACGGGAAACACAAAACCCGCCGAAGTTCTGCACAGACGCGCGACGCGGCTTTCCACATTTTTATACCCAGGCGCCGAGTCGATTCGCAACGCTCCCCCGTGCAACTGCGCCACGAGCCGCACGAAATTTCCTCATCTTTTCGGGGCGTTACGTCACTCCTCGATGGTGGCGGCCGGCCGCCTCCTGGCCGCGCGCTTGCCGGTTTTCATGTGAAGCGTCGGTTTTCCACATTTTTGCGGGGGCTATTGTTCACAAAGATATCCCCAAAACGGATGATCGGCTTTTTCGTCGGCCCGCCGATTCTTAGGGCTGTTTTTCTGTGGATAGTTTGGATACCCGGGCCCGAACAGGACAGGGCCACGGCTTATCTTTGTCTCGCTCACCAACCTCGAAGTGTGGTTGGCTCGGCCTTGTGGCGGTTGAGCTACCTGTCCGAGCTCCGATCTGAACGCCTGACGAACAGGGGTGCGGACGTACAAAGCGGCGTGGGTAGAACCAGCCACAAGTTGTGCACAGCGTTTTCCACGATGAACCGTTTAGCTATTCTGCCGCGCGGGGCGTGTACTCGAATTTTTGGGGACAACACTGTGGATAGCTTTAAGCACTGGTCGCGCCGGCTCATTCCTTTGGCCTAGACCGTCGGACGGGGTCAGACGAACGCTCCGTGTTTTTCCCGACGTTTTCCTCTGTGTTCCCTATGAAGCCGCGGGTCAGGGAACGCAAGTGGCGGCGTGGGTCGGGTGCGCGGACGCATCACCGCGCGCCGCTCGCAGTGCTTGCGATCTGTGGGAATCTCTGTGGATATCTTCTGCTCGATCGGAACTTCGCCGCTGCCGGATGCTCAAAAATAACATTGGACGTGAATTGTGGCGGGCGGTGTCGAAGTGGCTAGAGGCCGACGAATCACAATTCAAGATATCCCCATCAGCCCCTGACGCGCGCTTGGTCCCTTCGGTCGACATGCTGTCGGCGCTCGGAGGACGACCAGCGAAGATGGGACTGTTCGGTCACGCAGGATGGCAGGGCGAGCAGACAGGTTCGTCGTTTTTGGCGGTGCCGCGGGTGATGCGGATCTTGGGCGTCCGGCACCATTGAGCGCAGATCTGGCGCAGTTCCTTCTTCACGCATACAGCGTGCCTGGTCTCTGCCTGCACAGTCACGCATAACTTGGTTGTGCGCGCCGCTGCCGTGGCGGCGTATAGACGGAGATGGCGGGCGCAGAGGGCCATGGCTGCGAAGCTGGAACCGGCCCTCGGTGGGTGACGGCGCTAAGGTGTTTCACGTGAAACGGCCTCCCACCCTGCGCGGTGTGACGTTTTCGACACTGCATGCGTGAGGTACTGCGAGCGGATCCTGCCATGGCACGGATTCCGATCACCGGGAGAGGGCGGCTTGCGAGTCACCGCAGGTAGAAAAGCGCTCCAAATGTCCCCACGATCATGGTCTGACCGCGCTTTCACCCTGAATCTGCCTTCCGGCCACATCGCAGCAAGGGATAGGGCATCGCCAAATCACCTTGGCAAACCGCCATCCACTCACTTTGCGGCGAGCGGAATATTTAGCCCTAGCATCGCGCTTCATCCACGCAGCTTCTTAGGGGCCCGGGCTGTTCCACGTGAAACAAAGGACTTGCTCGGCCCTGCCGCGAACTTATGCCCCGGCCCCCAGGCTGTTGCGCGGACTTTCGTTAATCGAGAGCGGTCGGCAGACCACCAGACATGGAACGCGCCCAGGCATATCGCCGGTTATCGTTGCGAAGCTAACCCTTATCCATCATGAGATGACGGTCCCGGCTGTGGGTCCATCATGCGCATGATGGCTGTGCGCAAGGATGCCAGCCAATCCACCAAGTTATAAGCGGGCGAGACCCTCGTACCGGTCGGACCTTCAGAGACTGGTTGAGGAACTGCCGACGCAGTTCGGGTGTGTTCCACGTGGAACATCTCCGAGCGGGCAGGGCGATTGAGCGGGAGGATCTGCTGCCGGCTGTCGTGTTCTAACGCTTTCACGGTTGGGGCAGTGCGGACGCCGCTACTCTGGCCAGCGTCGTGTGAGTCGAAGCCAAGCATGTCTATGGGCCGACGGAGCTGACGCCGACTCGTAGTAGCCATGGTTAGAGGCCGCTGTTTCACGTGAAACACTGCATCTTCGTATGCGCAGCTGAGCTATGGATGGATGTTCGTGCGCGGCTGGTCGGTACTTCTTGGAGCGCACCGAGTCTAACGTGGCCCAGTAGGCGCTGCGCGCCCAGGGCGGCTGCGCGATGTTTCACGTGGAACAAGAGGCTTAGGGGGCGGCGATGCTCCATTCGAGGGCGTGCATACGGCGCTCAACGGGTGAAGCACCGGATGCCACATCCGGCGGTGCCATGTCGCTCGACCTGGCTGTGGAGATCGACATTGAACGATGTAGCCCTCCCGCAGTCCTGCCTATTTGCGTCGCAAGTGGCGATGTTCCACGTGAAACACGGGGCCCGTCTATCGCCCTTCCTCTTCCGGCAGAGAGTGGCCTGAGGGGTGGGGCAGTTTCGGCTTACGGGGAGGAAGGCGGACATAGGCTGATAAACGGCCAACGAGGCAAGGCGAGGAGGTTGACGCCTGGTGAGGCAACACAGGCCCCAGTCTGAATCGTGCCTTCCTCCCTTAGGCATATGGGTCATCGTCTTGCGTAGCGGCTGCTCCTCCTGCAGTCCGGGTGGCCTTAGGACGACTGATAGGGCAGGGCATGGTGCCCCACCCCCTACGCGCGGCTATCCCATTAGCGCAACGTGCAAAGTTAGTGCTCGCTTCATTCAGCGTTGGCCATCGGAGTCGCAGACGGTCGCACGGCGTGTGCTGACCAGATCCATAGCGACCTTTATTCGTCCGAGGAGCTGGATCGATCACTCACCCACAGCAACTTCTCCTTTTCACGTTGTTTTTCCAACCCCTTACCACGTTTCACGTGAAACAAGAGCGGGGCAGCCTCTATAATGGCGGCCGAAGCTCTTTCTTACTGCCCCCATCATGGATTACCCCCGCGAATTTGACGTCATCGTCGTCGGTGGCGGCCACGCCGGTACCGAAGCCGCGCTGGCAGCTGCCCGCGCTGGCGCTCAGACGTTGCTCCTCACCCACAACATCGAAACCCTCGGGCAGATGTCCTGCAACCCCTCCATCGGAGGCATTGGCAAAGGACACTTGGTCAAGGAGGTCGATGCCTTGGGCGGCGCCATGGCGATCGCCACGGACGAGGCAGGGATTCAGTTCCGTATCCTTAACGGATCCAAGGGACCGGCGGTGCGCGCCACGCGTGCGCAAGCCGATCGGGTCTTGTATCGCCAAGCGATTCGCAGCCGCCTCGAGAATCAGCCTAACCTCTGGCTATTCCAGCAGGCGGTCGAGGACCTGATGGTGGAGGGCGACCGGGTGGTGGGTGCGGTAACCCAGGTCGGTCTGAAATTTCGCGCGCGCACGGTGGTCCTGACAGCCGGCACTTTCCTGAACGGGCTGATTCACGTCGGCTTGCAGCATTACTCCGGCGGGCGAGCGGGCGACCCCCCTGCCATTTCTCTGGGACAACGCCTCAAGGAACTGCAGCTGCCTCAAGGCCGCCTCAAGACGGGCACGCCGCCGCGCATCGATGGCCGCACCATCAACTACGCGATTCTCGAAGAGCAGCCTGGCGACCTGGATCCGGTGCCCGTGTTTTCCTTCATGGGAAACACGGCCATGCACCCGCGCCAGTTGCCCTGCTGGATCACGCACACCAATGAGCGTACGCACGACATCATCCGTGGTGGACTCGATCGCTCGCCGATGTATAGCGGTGTGATCGAGGGTGTAGGCCCGCGCTACTGTCCCTCCATCGAAGACAAAATCCATCGCTTTGCCGACAAGGCTTCTCACCAAGTCTTTCTCGAGCCCGAAGGCTTGGACACGCACGAGGTTTACCCCAACGGCGTGTCGACCAGCCTGCCGTTCGATGTGCAGTTCGAGCTGATTCATTCGCTGCCTGGTCTGGAGAACGCGCACATTCTGCGTCCCGGCTATGCGATCGAGTACGACTACTTCGATCCGCGCGCGTTAAAGAGCACGCTTGAAACCAAGAGCATTCAGGGCCTGTTCTTCGCCGGCCAGATCAACGGCACCACCGGCTATGAAGAGGCCGCCGCACAAGGTCTGCTGGCAGGCGTGAACGCCGGGCTGCAGGCCCAGGGCAAGGAGCCTTGGACGCCGCGCCGCGATGAGGCCTATTTGGGCGTGCTGGTCGACGATCTCGTCACGCGAGGCGTGACCGAGCCCTATCGCATGTTCACCTCGCGTGCCGAGTACCGTCTGAGCCTGCGCGAAGACAATGCGGATCTGCGTTTGACCGAAATCGGCCGCAAGCTGGGTTTGGTCGACGATGCACGTTGGGATGCATTCAACCGCAAGCGCGACGCGGTCGCCGCCGAGGTCGAGCGGCTTAAGTCCACCTGGTTCAATCCGCGGACGTTGCCGGCTGAGGTCGCCGAGCCGCTGCTGGGCAAGAGCATTGAACGTGAGTACTCACTATCAGATCTCCTGAAGCGCCCGAACGTGTCGTATGCCGATTTGATGCAGGCCCGCGATGAGAAGGGCGAACTGCTGGCAGGCCCGGGCGTGCTGCACGACGACGTGCTGGCGGAGCAGGTCGAGATCCAGGTGAAGTACGCGGGCTACATCGCCCGCCAGCGCGACGAAGTGCAGAAGCACGCGACACACGAACAGCAGCCCATCCCGGCCGACATCGATTACGACGCCGTCACCAGCCTGTCGTTCGAAGTGCGGCAAAAGCTCAAAACACATCGTCCCGAGACCATCGGGCAGGCCGGCCGTATTTCCGGCATGACGCCCGCTGCGATTTCCCTGTTGCTGATTCATTTGAAGCGCCTGCATTACGGCTCGCGCAAGCAAGCGGCATGAGCGCCGTGATCGACCCGGCCGCCGAAGCGCGGCTTGCCGAGGCTTGCCGCGCGCTCGGCCTGACGCCGGACGCGCAGCAGCGCGAGACGCTATTGCGCTATGTCGCGCAGATGCAGCGCTGGAATCGCACTTACAATCTCACCGCCATTCGCGACCCCGGCCAGATGCTGGTGCAGCATCTGTTCGATAGTCTCTCGGTGGTCGCGCCGTTGCGTGCGCATCTCGGCGACGGTCCGTCCCGCATCTACGACGTCGGCTCGGGTGGCGGGCTGCCCGGGGTGGTCCTCGCGGTGATGCAGCCTGAGTGGGATATCACCTGCATCGATGCCGTCGAAAAGAAGACCGCTTTCGTACGGCAGATGAGTGGTGCGCTGAATGCCCCCAATCTGCATGCGCGGCATGCGCGTATCGAACAGCTCGAACCGGGCGAGTGCGACGTGGTGATTTCGCGTGCGTTCGCATCGCTGCAGGATTTCGCGGAATGGTCAGGTCGTCACGTGCGCAACGGTGGTACCCTCGTCGCGATGAAAGGCAAGGTCCCGGACGATGAGCTCGCCATGCTGGCCGACCAAGGCGTATGGCAAGTCGAAGACATTCAAACGTTGGCCGTCCCTGAACTCGACGCGCAGCGCTGCCTCATCTGGATGCGCCGCAGTCAAGGAACTCTATGAACTCAATTCCGCCCAGCAACTCCGCACGCGTGTTCTGCATCGCCAATCAGAAGGGCGGTGTGGGCAAGACCACGACGGCCATCAATCTGGCGGCGGGCCTGGCTACGCTGAACCAGCGCGTGTTGCTGGTCGACCTGGATCCGCAGGGCAATGCCACGATGGGCAGTGGCATCGACAAGAATTTGCTGCCTTCCAATCTGTACCAGGTGCTGATTGGCGAGGCCACTATCGCGGATGCGCGTGTGCGCTCCGAATCCGGCGGCTACGACGTACTCCCGGCCAACCGTGAGCTCTCCGGCGCCGAGATCGATCTGGTCCAAATGGAAGAGCGCGAGCGTCAGCTCAAGGCGGCCATCGACACCGTGGCCGATCAATACGACTTCGTGCTGATCGACTGCCCGCCCACGCTATCGCTTCTGACGCTCAATGGATTGGCCGCCGCGCATGGCGTCATCATTCCGATGCAGTGCGAGTACTTCGCGCTCGAAGGCCTCTCCGACCTGGTCAACACGATCAAGCGGGTCCATCGCAATATCAACAATGACCTGCGCGTGATTGGTCTGCTGCGCGTGATGTTCGATCCACGCATGACGCTGCAGCAACAGGTGTCGGCGCAGCTCGAAGCACACTTTGGCGACAAAGTGTTCAAGAGTGTCGTGCCGCGCAACGTACGACTCGCCGAGGCCCCCAGCTATGGCATGCCCGGTGTCGTCTACGACCGCAATTCGCGCGGTGCGCAGGCCTACATTTCTTTTGGCGCCGAGATGATCGAGCGCGTCAAGGAAATGAACTGATCGGCCATCATGATCCTGAGTCCTTCGGTCGAGCCGTCTTCCGCTTCTTTTGCCCCCGTCATGCAAGCGCGTGACGGCTTGCTCGCGCGCATCGAAGAAGCCTCGCTCAATGCCACCGCGGTCCGCGAACAGGTGTTCTACGACGGCTGGCTGCTGCGGCGTGCGCCGTCGCCGGCGCGCCGCATGCGCAGTGTGAATATCCTCGGGTTATCCACACGCGCGCTCGACGAGCGACTGGCGTACTGTCTCGGATGGTACGCGCGCGCCGACCTGCCGTTGATCCTGCGCCTGACCTCGATCGGCCCGGATTTCGAGCTCGATGCCGCCTTGGCGGCGCGTGGCTATGAGGGGTACGACCCGACCTCCGTCATGACCGCGGCCATCACGCCGATGACGTCACCGGTGGAGTCCTCCGGCATCACGTTCCAGCAGGTGCCGGTGCAGCGATTTGCCACCGAAGTCGGACGCCTGAAGGGTTCATCGGAGGCTGCCGTGGCCGAGCATACGGCGCGCCTGAGTGGCCTGATGGTCGATCTGGTACCTCTGCTGGCGTGCCAGTCCGACGGCACGCCGGTGGCGGCAGCCCTGGGCGTGATCGAAGACGATCTGCTGGGCATCTTCGACGTCGTGACGCTGCCGGCGCAGCGCCGCCGCGGATACGGCACCGCGTTGATGGTGCGGCTGCTCGACGAGGCGCGCCGGCGCGATTGCCGGCATGCGTATCTGCAGGTCGAGACAGGCAACACCGCCGCCCGCGCGTTGTATGCGCGATATGGTTTTGTGGATAGTTATTCATACTGGTATCGCTCGCTGCCCGCCGCGGCGCAGCAGTGAGCGCACGCCAGAGAACAGGCTGAAGGAAAGAGGAATTTATCGCTATGGCCACCAAGAAACCCAAGGGCCTGGGCCGCGGGCTCGATGCATTGCTGGGCGCCGATGCGCCCGCCATCGACAACCTCGGCAAAGAAGCCGTGCGGGCAGAAGGCCCTCCCTCCGTCCTGCCGGTCAACAAGATGCGGGCTGGCAAGTACCAGCCGCGTACCCGCATGGATGAAGGCGCCCTGAACGAACTGGCCGAATCCATCCGTGCGCAGGGCATCATGCAGCCCATTCTCGTGCGCGCGTTGCAGGGTGCCGGAGCGGGCCAGTACGAAATCATCGCGGGTGAACGCCGGTTCCGTGCGGCGCAGCTGGCGGGCCTCAAAGAAGTGCCCGTGCTCGTGCGCGAAGTGCCCGACGAAAATGCGGCCGTGATGGCGCTGATCGAAAACATCCAGCGCGAAGATCTCAATCCGCTCGAAGAAGCCCAAGGCGTACGCCGTCTGCTCGACGAGTTCGGCCTCACGCACGAACAGGCCGCGCAGGCCATCGGCCGCTCGCGATCGGCCACCAGCAATCTGCTGCGCCTGCTCAATCTGGCCGCGCCGGTGCAGACGATGTTGCTGGCGGGTGATGTCGACATGGGCCATGCCCGCGCGTTGCTGTCGGCCGATGCCGCGACGCAGATTCAGCTCGCGAACCAGATCATCGCAAAGCGATTGTCCGTGCGCGAAGCCGAAAAGCTCGTCACCAAGACGCTCAAAGACGCCGACGCCACGCCGCGCAAGAAATCCAACGGCGCCTCGCGCGACCTCACTCGCCTGGAAGAGGCATTGTCCGATCACCTCGGCACGCGTGTCTCGCTGAAGGTCGGCGCACGCGAGAAAGGCCAGATCGTGATCGACTTCCACGGCTACGAGCACCTCAATGCGCTGCTCGAGCGTCAGGGCCTGTCCGGAGTCATCGATGCCTGATCGTCGCCAGGCGCGCATCGCGCTCATCGCCACCGGTGGCACCATTGCCGGTGCGCAAACGGGTGAGCTCAGCGGCGGCTACCGCGCCGGCGCGCTGTCGGTCGACACGCTGCTCGAAGCCGTGCCTTCGCTTGCCGCGCTGGCGCGTGTCGAACCCGAGCAGCTGGTGAACGTCGGTAGCCAGAACATGAGCTACGCCGTCTGGCATGCCTTGGCGCGTCGGGTCGACGAGCTGATGCGTGCCGATGACATCGCCGGTATCGTCATCACGCATGGCACCGATACCCTCGAAGAAACGGCTTACTTCCTGAGCCTCGTGCTGCCGCACACCAAGCCGGTGGTGCTGGTGGGGGCGATGCGTCCGGCCACCGCCATGAGCGCCGATGGCCCGCGCAACATTCATAGCGCCGTGGCGGTCGCCGTCGCGCCGCAGTCGGCCAATCGCGGCCCGCTCGTCGTCATGAACGACGAGGTGCATTATGCGCGCCACGTCCAGAAGATGTCTTGCGGCGGGGTCGATGCCTTCGACTCGCCCAATGCCGGCCGTGCCGGTGTGGTGCGCGGCTCGCGCGTGTCTTTCTACGGGCGCGCCGATATCGCGAGTGCGGCGGCCGACGATGTTTTCCCGCTGGCGCAATTGCCCGCCACCGTCTGGCCTCGCGTCGAGATCGCATACGCCTGCGCCGACATGGACGGCTTGTTGATCGATTTCATGGCCACGCATGCGCAAGGGATCGTGTTGGCGGGCGTGGGTGATGGCAATGCGACCGACGCGGCAGTCGACGCCCTGATGAACGCCTCGCGCAGTGGCGTGGCAGTCGTGCGGAGCACGCGTACGGGCTCCGGCAGCGTCGGCCGCAATATCGAGGTCGACGACGATCATGGCGGCTTCATCGCGGCCTACGAGCTCAATCCTCAGAAGGCCCGTGTGCTGCTGACCTTGGCACTGATGGGCCAGCGCGATCGCGCCGATATCCAGGCACTCTTCGAGCGCTATTGATGCGAGTGCGGCCCCGTGCCGCCCGCTTGCGGGGCCGACGCCGGCATGCGGCCTGCGTCTCCCTGAGCGGCAAGCCCGAGTTTTTCCTTCAGCATGTCGTAGACATGGCGTGCGAGGGGATTGATCGGCTCGCCCCGCAGCCAAAGAAAGTAGCTCACTTCCGGCAACGCAGGCAGTCCGTCCTTTTCTCCCAGTACACGCAGGTCCGGGCCCAGTAGCTCGATGCTGCGCGCGGTGACACCCAAACCCGCACGCAGTGCCGCCTTGATGCCCACCAGATTGGGCGCCACATAATGCGTATGCCAGCGCACGCGTGCCTGTCCGAGCGCGTCGAGGGCCAGCTTCCGGAAGATGCTCGGTTCGTCGGCCAACACCAGCCGCACGGACGCATGCGGGTCGTGGACGTAATCGGCGGAACAGATCCAGACGGTGGGCGACGTGCGCAGCACCACGCCCTCGAGGTCGGGGTCGAAGCGTGTGGATAGGGTGAGGTCGATGTCACCGGCGGCCATCGCTTTCATCAGGTGCGGGCTGCGGTCGACGCGGATCTCCAACTTGATGCGCGGAAGGTGACGCGCCACGAGCGTCAATATCGTCGGAAGAATGGTGTCGGCCACATCGTGCGGCGCACCGAGGCGCAGCAGCCCTTCGAGCTCTTCGCCCTGCATGGCGCGCAGGGTTTCGTCATTGAGGGCGAGCAGATGACGCGCGTACTGAACCAGCTTCATGCCATGCGGCGTCAACCGCTTATTGCGACCGTGCTTCTCGAACAAGGCCTGGCCCACGAATGCCTCGAGCCGCTGCATCTGCTGGGTCACGGCGGATTGTGTGCGGTGCGTACGATCGGCAGCCGCGGCGAATGTCTCACCGTCCGCGATCGCCACAAGTGTCCGCAACAGGTCTAGTTCGAAATGGCGCATGCCAAGCTGTGGAAAAGTTCAATGGTGCTAATGAATACCGCTGGCGAATTAAATTGTTCGCGTGGCGCAGCCTTCGTAGAGTGTAGTCATTCTTCGTCGTTTGCGAGGGCAAGACGCCATGGGCACGCCACACCCCCACCAGCACCAGATCTCCCACATCATCGAAAAGATAAAGAGAACTGTAGATAGTCAGGGTCTGACTCGCGAGAGCCTAGCCCTGGTTCTGCGGGACGTCCTCGAGTTGGCGGCTCGCACGGACTGGTGGCAGGCCGACCGCTATCCCGCTCCGGAGGCGGGCGAGCACCAGGCGAGATATTTGATCAGCGAAGACGGCAGCGGGTCGTATGCGCTCTATCTGAACGTCATGCGGCCCGGCAAGAAGATCGTGCCGCACAACCACACCACCTGGGCGTGCATCGCCGCTGTCGAGGGTGTGGAAAACAACTATGTCTACGAACGCCTCGACGATGGCGCGCAACCCGGGGTGGGAAGGCTGCGGTTGGCCGGCGAGGTGAAGGTGGCGCCGGGGCAGGGGATTGCGCTCATGCCTGACGACATCCATGCCGTGCATATCGAAGGCGACGACGTGATCCGCCACTTGCACATGTACGGCCGCGCCCTCGAAACCCTCGACCAGCGGCTGGCCTTCGACTTGAGCAACGACCGATGCAGCGTCATGCCGATCGGCGTCCAGACGCGGCGGTGAACAACGCGGTGGATAAGGTGCGATGCGAGGCGGAGCGCCCGGCGCCGAGCGTGAGGCGGGCGCGGCGAAGGGATATTCCGTGTCTGGGCCTTTTCACCTGATCGCAATCCGCGGGGTGGGCGCCGGTATCGACGCCGAAACGGAAGCCGAGATCGAAGCCGAGACCGAGACCGAAGCCGAGACCGAAGCCGAGACCGAAGCCGAGACCGAAGCCGAGACCGAAGCCAAGACCGAAGCCAAGACCGAAGCCAAGACCGAAGCCGAGACCGAAGCCAAGACCGAAGCCGAGACCGAAGCCGAGACCGAAGCCGAGACCGAAGCCAAGACCGAAGCCAAGACCGAAGCCGAGACCGAAGCCAAGACCAAAGCCTAGAGCAAAGCCAAGACCGAAGCCAAGACCGAAGCCAAGACCGAAGCCAAGACCGAAGCCAAGACCGATGCCAAGACCGATGCCAAGACGAAAGCCAGAGCGGACGTGAAACCCGGCCAAAGTCAGAGGCGCGGCCAAGATCTCGTCCGGTCCGCGCGAGCGATCACGCTGCGTTTTCGGCCCCATCGGGATTCTGCGGTGATTTCTTCCGGCCTGCGTGGCGTCGGATTGCATGCTTTCCGAACCTGGATTTTCTGATTCTTGACCCCACAATTTTTTCTTCGAATTTCGGCGCGCCGATTTTTCAACGGCAGGCTTTTTCGGCGTGAAGGTGGCCCTATAAATTTCTTGAATTGGTCAAGTTCTTATGCTCTTGTTGCGCGCACAACTTCATTAAGTTGCGCAGGCAACGATCATTGGTTGTTCAGGCAACCAATATTTACTCATATGAAAATTCGTGCGCTGGATTCTGGTTTATGCCTCAAGTAGCGAAAATAAAGGGTCGAGAAAGAAAATCCACGATATGGGTCTAATGCTTGCGGCTTCCTGGATATCGATAAGAATTGCAAATTCATAGTTGGTTGTTTACGCAACTAACATTGTTGCTTGCGCAACCAACAAATTAAGATGTTCACATTGCAAATGGCGAAAACACCTTCTCTCGCTTCTGCCGCGGCCACCGTCGCGGCGGTCGATGCCAACACGCTCAAACAGTGGCTGCACGATGGGGCCGAGATCGCCTTGCTCGACGTGCGCGAGCACGGTCAGTACGGCGAAGGCCATCTGTTCTATGCCGTGCCCCTGCCATACAGCCGGCTCGAGATTGATGCTCCGAGGCTGTTGCCACGCCCGGCCGTGCGAACCGTGGTGTACGACGATGACGGGGAGGGGGCGGGTGCGCCGGCGTCGCGCGCACTGCAATCTCTGGGTTATGCACAGGTTCACGTCCTGCGGGGCGGCCTGGCCGCGTGGCGAGCCGCGGGCTACGCGGTGTTTGCGGGTGTGAACGTGCCCAGCAAGACATTTGGCGAGCTGGCCGAGCTCGCGTTTCATACGCCTCGCATCGGCGCGCACGAGCTGGCCGAGCGGCAGGCACGTGGGGACAACCTCGTCGTGCTCGATGGCCGGCCCGTGCAGGAATTTGCAAAGATGAGTATTCCGGGGGCGGTCTGCTGCCCCAACGGCGAGCTCGCCCTGCGCGCGGAACTGCTTGCGCCGGATCCCGCAACTACGATCGTGGTGAATTGCGCCGGCCGCACGCGCAGCATCATCGGGGCGCAGACGCTCATCAATCTTGGCGTTCCCAATCCGGTGTATGCGTTGGAGAACGGCACGCAAGGTTGGTATCTGGCCGATCTGCCGCTCAATCACGGCAAGCGCGAGCGCTATCCCGCCGAGGTGCTGCAGGGCGAGGCGCTCGAGCGCCAACGCCTGCGCGCCCAACATCTGGCGTCGACCCATGGTGTCGTGCAGGTCGACGCCTCGACCACATCGGCATGGCTGTCGCAGCAGGGGCGCAGTACCTATCTATGCGATGTGCGTACGCCCGAAGAATTCGCGGTGGGCTCTCTTCCGGGGGCGCAGCACACCCCGGGCGGGCAATTGATTCAGGCCACCGATCAGTACGTCGCCGTGCGCGGCGCGCGGCTGGTGCTCTTTGATGACGATGGCGTGCGTGCCCTGGTCGTGGCGTGCTGGTTGCGCCAACTGGGTTGGGATGCGTATGTGCTGCGGGAGGGTGTAGCGGCTACGGTTCGGGCCGGTGGCGGCGCGCGGCCGGCCATCGATGCGTTGTCCGAGGTGCCACCGGCGGCCGTCGTGCAGCTCGGACAGGAGGGCGCTCGCTTTATCGATGTGCGCGGCAGCATGGCGTATCGGGCGTCGCATCTGCGGGGCGCCGAGTGGGCCATTCGCCCACGCCTGGCGCAGATAAACGTCGCGCCCGAGGCGGCCGTCGTGCTCGTGGCCGACGATCCCGCGGTTGCCGCACTGGCGGGCCGAAGTCTGCGCGATGCCGGGCACCGGGGCGAGCAGGCGTGGCTGCGCTGGGATCAGCAGGCCTTGCGCGATGCTGGTGCGTTCCTCGAAGCCAGCCCCGAGTCGCCTCCCGATGCGCAATGCATCGACTATCTCTTCTTTGTGCACGACCGCCACGATGGCAACAAGGAAGCCGCACGCCAATATCTGGCGTGGGAGGTCGATCTCGTTCACCGTATCGACGCCGCCGAGCGCGCCGCGTTTCGCCTGCCCGACGCGGCGTGAATGACGGGCCGAGCCGCGGAGTCTTCGTTCTCTCTCGTCAGAAGCCGATCAGGCCGCCCGGGCGCGCGGGTACGGCTTGGCCGGCCCTGCCCATAGGGATGTGTGAAGGGGCGGGCGCCTCGGCAGCGCACGCGCAGGCAGCGTTGCGGCGCGTTCAGCACCCGGGCCCCGCACCGGAGACCGGAGGCGCTCGGCGGCCCGATCGTTACGACGCCCATATCGGACGCGCCCGGCGGCATGTTCCTTACCACGCTCATATGTGAGAAGGCGCGCCACGGAATGCCGCCATTCATGATCCGCGCGTCGCATTGGCCGTGCGCATCCCGCCGTTTGTCGCCAAGGCTCATCACCGCAACCGCCCACTCCTGCCGAAGGTAGCCGCAATTTTTTCGTGCCCCACGCAAAAAAACTTCCCGAACGCATTTGACATGCGAAATGAATGTGTTCATAATCTCAAATCTTCGCTGGAGGGGTGCCCGAGTGGTTAAAGGGGGCAGACTGTAAATCTGTTGGCCTTGCGCCTACGTTGGTTCGAATCCAACCTCCTCCACCAAAGACCCATTTTCAAATCCAGGCGTAGTTGGCCTGGATTTGCATCGTAAGGCCCTCGCATCGAGGGGTGCGCTTCAAGAGCGCACTGCACAGTCGGTCTAACCAGCCCCTGTGGTCGATGAGAGGTTTGCGGTGTGTGGCGCGCGTTGATGCGCGGCGCAGAGTGGTAACTGAAGCAAGGTGAAAGGGTAGCCGCGGGTGTAGCTCAATGGTAGAGCAGAAGCCTTCCAAGCTTACGACGAGGGTTCGATTCCCTTCACCCGCTCCAAAATGCCCATGTGGCTCAGTGGTAGAGCACTCCCTTGGTAAGGGAGAGGTCACGCGTTCGATCCGCGTCATGGGCACCACCGAATTCTCCGAAGCATTCGCTTCGGTTCTTTTCTTCAAGTCAGAAGCTTCAATCCAGGTCAGGAGTCAGCCATGGCAAAAGGCAAGTTTGAACGTACCAAGCCGCACGTGAACGTGGGTACGATTGGTCACGTTGACCACGGCAAAACGACGTTGACGGCGGCAATCACGACGGTGCTGTCGACCAAGTTCGGTGGCGAAGCCAAGGGCTACGACCAGATCGACGCGGCACCTGAAGAAAAGGCACGCGGCATCACGATCAACACGGCTCACGTCGAATACGAAACGCAATCGCGTCACTACGCGCACGTTGACTGCCCGGGCCACGCTGACTATGTGAAGAACATGATCACGGGCGCAGCGCAAATGGACGGCGCGATCCTGGTGGTGTCGGCCGCTGACGGCCCGATGCCGCAGACGCGTGAACACATCCTGCTGTCGCGCCAGGTTGGCGTGCCGTACATCATCGTCTTCCTGAACAAGGCTGACATGGTTGACGACGCCGAGCTGCTCGAGCTGGTGGAAATGGAAGTTCGCGAACTTCTGTCGAAGTACGACTTCCCGGGCGATGACACGCCGATCGTGAAGGGTTCGGCCAAGCTGGCGCTGGAAGGCGACAAGGGTGAACTGGGCGAGCAAGCGATTCTGGCTCTGGCCGAAGCGCTGGACACGTACATCCCGACGCCTGAGCGTGCCGTTGACGGCGCGTTCCTGATGCCGGTCGAAGACGTGTTCTCGATCTCGGGTCGCGGCACCGTGGTGACCGGCCGTATCGAGCGCGGTATCGTCAAGGTTGGTGAAGAAATCGAAATCGTGGGTATCAAGCCCACGGTGAAGACGACCTGCACCGGCGTGGAAATGTTCCGCAAGCTGCTCGACCAAGGTCAAGCCGGCGACAACGTGGGCATCCTGCTGCGCGGCACCAAGCGTGAAGACGTCGAGCGCGGCCAAGTGCTGGCCAAGCCCGGCTCGATCACCCCGCACACGGACTTCACCGCCGAGGTGTACATCCTGTCGAAGGAAGAAGGCGGCCGTCACACCCCGTTCTTCAACGGCTATCGTCCCCAGTTCTACTTCCGCACGACGGACGTGACGGGCACGATCGATCTGCCGGCCGACAAGGAAATGGTTCTGCCGGGCGACAACGTCTCGATGGTCGTCAAGCTCCTGGCCCCCATCGCCATGGAAGAAGGCCTGCGCTTCGCCATCCGTGAAGGCGGTCGTACCGTCGGCGCCGGTGTCGTTGCCAAGATCCTCAAGTAAGTAGCGTTACATTATGGATAGACGGACCGCCACGGTCCTCTATCCATATTTGCCGTAAAAGCCAAAAAAGTAGTACACTGCTCGGTTCCGTCAGGTGCCAAGCAGTCGCAAGCGTCAGTTTTAGGGGTATAGCTCAATTGGCAGAGCGTCGGTCTCCAAAACCGAAGGTTGTAGGTTCGATTCCTACTGCCCCTGCCACCCGCCGGAGATCTCGCGAGTTGCGCATTCACGGCGGGCTCGCGTCGCAAAATGTCTAATACCAGCGTCGAAACCGTTACCAGTACCGCTGACCGGATCAAACTCGGGTTGGCGGTGCTCGTCGTCATTGCTGGCATCGTTGGGTTTTCCGTGCTCAGCGCGCAGCCCCTTGCTGCCCGAGTCGGTGTGTTTGTCGGCAGCCTTGTGATCGCCGCGTTGATCGCCTGGTTCAGCGAACCCGGCCGCCGCACGATCAGCTTTGCCGGTGAGTCGTACAACGAAGTCAAGCGTGTCGTGTGGCCCACGCGCAAAGAAACCTTCCAGATGACTGGAATCATCTTTGCGTTCGTCGCCGTGATGGGTCTTTTCATGTGGGTGCTCGACAAGGGCATCGAGTGGGTACTCTACGGCCTGCTGCTTGGCTGGAAATAAGGACAGACATGAGTAAACGTTGGTATGTCGTCCATGTGTATTCCGGCATGGAAAAGAGTGTTCAGAAAGCCCTGAACGAGCGTATCGAGCGCGCGGCGCTGCAAACCTCGTTCGGTCGCATCCTTGTGCCCTCCGAAGAAGTCGTCGAGGTCAAGGGTGGTCAGAAGTCGATTTCTGAGCGCCGGATTTTCCCGGGTTACGTGCTGGTCGAGATGGATCTCACCGACGAAACCTGGCATTTGGTCAAGAACACGAACCGGGTGACCGGCTTCCTCGGCGGTTCGGGCAATCGGCCCACGCCGATCTCGGAACGCGAAGTCGAGAAGATCCTCTCCCAGATGGAAGAGGGTGTCGAGAAGCCCCGGCCCAAGATCCTCTTCGAGGTGGGCGAGATGGTTCGTGTCAAGGAAGGTCCGTTTGCCGATTTCAACGGCAACGTCGAAGAAGTCAATTACGAAAAGAGCAAGGTGCGTGTGTCGGTCACGATCTTCGGTCGTGCCACCCCCGTCGAGCTCGATTTCAGCCAGGTCGAAAAGACCTGATTTCAACCCCCGGGGAGCTGTCGTTGGCCGGCAGCGCATGTACCCGTTAGGAGCAAAGCATGGCGAAGAAGATCGTCGGCTTTATCAAGCTGCAAGTCCCGGCTGGTAAAGCAAACCCCTCCCCCCCGATTGGCCCGGCTCTGGGTCAGCGCGGCCTGAACATCATGGAATTCTGCAAGGCGTTCAACGCCAAGACCCAAGGCCTCGAGCCCGGTCTGCCGATTCCGGTGGTGATCACCGCTTTCGCCGACAAGAGCTTCACCTTCATCATGAAGACCCCGCCCGCGACGGTCCTCATCAAGAAGGCCGCCGGCGTGCAAAAGGGTTCGTCCAAGCCGCACACCGACAAGGTGGGCACGCTGACGCGCGCACAAGCTGAAGAAATCGCCAAGACCAAGCAGCCCGATCTGACCGCTGCTGATCTGGATGCCGCCGTTCGTACGATCGCCGGTAGCGCCCGCAGCATGGGCATCACGGTTGAGGGGATCTAATCATGGCAAAACTGTCCAAGCGCGCTGCTGCGATCGCCGAGAAGATCGATCGCACCAAGCTGTACCCGGTCGCTGAAGCCCTGGCCCTGGTCAAGGAAACCGCCACCGCCAAGTTCAACGAATCGATCGACGTCGCCGTCCAGCTCGGCATCGACCCCAAGAAGTCCGACCAACTGGTTCGTGGCTCGGTCGTGCTGCCCGCCGGTACCGGCAAGAGCGTCCGCGTCGCCGTGTTCGCCCAAGGCGACAAGGCCGAAGCCGCTCGCGCCGCTGGCGCCGATGTGGTGGGTCTCGATGACCTGGCTGACCAGATCAAGGCTGGCCAGATGGACTTCGACATCGTCATCGCTTCGCCCGACACGATGCGTGTCGTCGGCGCCCTGGGTCAAATCCTGGGCCCGCGTGGCCTGATGCCGAACCCGAAGGTCGGCACCGTGACCCCCGACGTCGCCACCGCCGTGAAGAACGCCAAGGCAGGTCAGGTGCAGTACCGCACCGACAAGGCCGGCATCATTCACGCCACCATCGGTCGCGCCTCGTTCGGCGTCGAACAACTGCAAACCAACCTGGCCGCTCTGGTCGACGCCCTGCAAAAGGCTCGTCCCGCCGCCGCCAAGGGTATCTACCTGCGCAAGCTGGCCGTCTCGTCCACCATGGGCGGCGGTGCTCGCGTAGAAATCGCTTCGCTGTCGGCCTGATCAGGCTGATCGCAAACTGTACTTTGGGCTGCATCCGGTTTCTCCGGATGCTGCTGTCAAAGACCGCTGGAGCGGCGAGCCGGCAGTAAAGGCAAGCCGCTTAATCCCGGAGCTCGTGATGTCCGGATCCAGCGTAGACGGCGTCCCCAGGAAGAATTCTTTACACGAAGAACTCAACCAGGCGCCGCATTCGGTTGACGTGCAAGGCTTTCGCCCCAAGCGTCTTTTGATGGAGTGTTCAAACCGTGAGTCTCAATCGCCAAGAAAAAGCGGTGGTGATCGAAGAAGTCTCGGCCCAAGTGGCCCAGGCACAGTCGATTATCGTTGCTGAGTACCGTGGTCTGGACGTCGCCTCTGTCACCGTACTGCGCAAAACTGCGCGTGAATCGGGCGTTTACCTGCGTGTTCTGAAGAACTCGCTGGCCCGTCGTGCTGTTGCCGGCACGGCTTTCGAGCCGTTGTCCGAGCAACTGACCGGTCCGCTGATCTACGGTATCAGCAACGACCCGGTTTCGGCGGCCAAGGTCCTCGCTACCTTCGCAAAAAGCAACGACAAGCTGGTCATCAAGGGGGGCGCACTGCCCAACAACCTGTTGAACCAAGACGGCGTCAAGGCCCTGGCCACGATGCCCTCGCGCGAGGAACTGCTTTCGAAGCTGCTGGGCACCATGCAAGCACCGATCGCGCAATTCGTGCGTACGCTCAACGAAGTTCCGACCAAGTTCGCCCGTGGCCTCGCCGCCGTGCGCGACCAGAAGGCCGCCGCCTAAGCTGGCGCGGTATTCGGACTTCGCTGAACGACATAGCGACAACCAAACCTGGCATTACCCCATTCTGGAGTTCTAAAGAAAATGGCACTTAACAAAGCTGAAATCCTTGACGCCATCGCTGGCATGACCGTGCTCGAACTGTCCGAGCTGATCAAGGAAATGGAAGAGAAGTTCGGCGTGTCGGCTGCTGCCGCCGCTGTGGCTGTGGCTGCTCCCGCTGCTGGTGGCGCTGCCGCCGCTGCTGAAGAGCAAACCGAGTTCACCGTTGTGCTGGCTGAAGCCGGCGCCAACAAGGTGAGCGTGATCAAGGCCGTGCGCGAGCTGACCGGTCTGGGTCTGAAGGAAGCCAAGGACCTGGTTGACGGCGCTCCGAAGCCCGTCAAGGAAGGTCTGGCCAAGGCTGACGCCGAAGCCGCCAAGAAGAAGCTGGAAGAAGCTGGCGCCAAGGTCGAAGTCAAGTAAGCCTTCGCGTCATCTGCCCGGGGACAGCGCAATTTGCCGTCCCCGGGCTTTTGCGTTTCCAGGAAACCCCTTCTGATCAGGTGGTTTCAGTGCGGTTTCCTGGAGTCGTATCACCCAGGGCCGTGGTTTACGGCCCATGCAACCTCGAGTCGGAGTGCTCATGCCTTACTCGTACACCGAAAAAAAGCGCATCCGCAAAAGCTTCGCCAAGCGTGAGGACGTGCAGAACGTCCCTTTCCTGCTTGCAACGCAGCTTCAATCCTACCTAACTTTCCTGCAGGCTGACACCCCCACCCCGGAGCGTCATAGCGAAGGCCTGCAGGCGGCGTTTTCGTCGATTTTCCCGATTGTCAGCCACAACGGTATGGCGCGCTTGGAGTTCGTGAGCTACGCGCTCGGCGAACCGGTGTTTGATGTCAAGGAATGTCAGCAGCGCGGTCTCACCTATGCATCGCCCCTGCGCGCCAAGGTGCGCCTGGTGCTGCTCGACCGTGAGGTCAGCAAGCCCACCATCAAGGAAGTGAAGGAACAGGAAGTCTACATGGGCGAAATTCCGCTCATGACCGGCACCGGTTCGTTCGTCATCAACGGTACCGAGCGTGTCATCGTCTCGCAGCTGCACCGCTCGCCTGGCGTGTTTTTCGAACACGACCGCGGCAAGACCCACAGCTCGGGCAAGCTGCTCTTCTCGGCCCGCGTGATTCCTTACCGCGGCTCGTGGCTCGACTTCGAATTCGATCCGAAGGACGTTCTGTTCTTCCGCGTCGACCGTCGCCGCAAGATGCCCGTGACGATCCTGCTCAAGGCCATCGGCATGACGCCGGAGTCCATCCTCGCCCATTTCTTCGACTTCGATAACTTCGAACTCAAGAGCGAAGGCGGCATGATGGAATTCGTGCCCGAGCGCTGGAAGGGCGAAATGGCCCGTTTCGACATCGCCGACCGTTCGGGCAAGGTGATCGTCGAGAAGGACAAGCGCATCAACGCCAAGCACCTGCGTGATCTCGCCAATGGCGGCATCCAGCGCATCTCCGTGCCTGAAGACTTCCTGTTCGGCCGCGTTCTGGCCAAGAACATCGTCGACGCCGACACCGGCGAGCTGATTGCGCACGCCAACGACGAGATCACGGAAAGCGTGCTGGACGCCATGCGTTCGGCCAACGTGCTCGAATTCCAGACGCTGTACACCAACGATCTGGACCGCGGCCCGTACATCTCGCAAACGCTGCGTACCGACGAAACCGCCGACCAGATGGCCGCGCGCGTCGCCATCTATCGCATGATGCGTCCTGGCGAGCCTCCCACCGAGGAAGCCGTCGAAGCGCTGTTCCAGCGTCTGTTCTACAGCGAAGAGACGTACGATCTGTCGCGCGTTGGCCGCATGAAGGTCAACAGCCGCCTGGGCGGTGCCGACGATTCGAACGGCCCCATGACCCTGACCAACGAAGACATCCTCGAGACCATCAAGGTCCTCGTGGAGCTGCGTAACGGCCGTGGCCAGATCGATGACATCGATCACTTGGGCAACCGCCGTGTGCGTTGCGTGGGCGAACTGGCCGAAAACCAGTTCCGCGCCGGTCTCGTGCGTGTCGAGCGCGCCGTCAAGGAGCGTCTGGGCCAGGCCGAAACCGAAAACCTGATGCCGCACGACCTGATCAACTCCAAGCCGATCTCGGCCGCCATCAAGGAGTTCTTCGGTTCGAGCCAGCTGTCGCAGTTCATGGACCAGACCAACCCGCTGTCCGAGATCACGCACAAGCGTCGTGTCTCGGCACTGGGCCCGGGCGGTCTGACCCGCGAGCGCGCCGGCTTCGAAGTCCGTGACGTGCATCCGACCCACTACGGCCGCGTCTGCCCGATCGAAACGCCGGAAGGCCCGAACATCGGTCTGATCAACTCCATGGCGCTGTACGCTCGTCTGAACGAGTACGGCTTCCTGGAAACGCCGTATCGCAAGATCATCGACGGCAAGGTGAGCGATCAGATCGACTACCTGTCGGCCATCGAAGAAAGCCACTACGTGATCGCGCAGGCCAACGCCGCGCTCGATGGCGAAGGCCGCTTCGTCGATGACCTCGTGGCTTGCCGCGAAGCAGGCGAAACGATGCTGACCTCGCCGGCCAACGTGCACTACATGGACGTGGCGCCGTCGCAGATCGTGTCGGTCGCAGCATCGCTGATCCCGTTCCTCGAGCACGACGACGCAAACCGTGCACTGATGGGCGCCAACATGCAGCGTCAGGCCGTGCCCTGCCTGCGTCCGGAAAAGCCGCTGGTCGGCACCGGCATCGAGCGTACCGTGGCCGTTGACTCGGGCACGACCGTGCAAGCCCTGCGTGGCGGCCTGGTCGACCACGTTGACGCCGAGCGTGTGGTGATCCGCGTCAACGACGAAGAAAACGTCGCGGGCGAAGTGGGTGTGGATATCTACAACCTGATCAAGTACACCCGCTCCAACCAGAACACGAACATCAACCAGCGTCCGATCGTCAAGCGTGGCGACCGTGTCGCCAAGGGTGACGTGCTGGCTGACGGCGCATCGACCGACCTGGGCGAACTCGCCCTGGGTCAGAACATGCTGATCGCGTTCATGCCCTGGAACGGCTACAACTTCGAAGACTCGATCCTGATCTCCGAACGCGTGGTCGCCGACGACCGCTATACCTCGGTGCACATCGAAGAGCTCACCGTTGTCGCTCGCGACACCAAGCTCGGACCCGAGGAAATCACGCGCGACATCAGCAACCTGGCCGAAACCCAACTCAACCGTCTGGATGATTCGGGCATCGTCTACATCGGCGCCGAAGTCAGCGCCGACGACGTGCTGGTGGGCAAGGTCACGCCGAAGGGCGAGACCCAGCTCACGCCGGAAGAAAAGCTGCTGCGCGCCATCTTTGGCGAGAAGGCATCCGACGTCAAGGACACCTCGCTGCGCGTGCCTTCGGGCATGACCGGCACCGTCATCGACGTGCAGGTGTTCACGCGTGAAGGCATCGTGCGCGACAAGCGCGCTCAGTCCATCATCGACGACGAACTGCGCCGCTACCGCCAGGACCTCAACGACCAGCTGCGTATCGTCGAAAACGACCAGTTCGATCGTATCGAGAAGCTGCTGGTGGGCAAGACCGTCAACGGCGGTCCGCGCAAGCTGAACAAGGGCGCCACGATCACCAAGGAATACCTGGTTGATCTGGACCGCTGGCAGTGGTTCGACATCCGCCTGGCCGATGAGCCGCATGCGGTCGTCCTCGAACAAGCCAAAGAATCGCTGGAGCAAAAGCGCCACCAATTCGACCTGGCCTTCGAAGAAAAGCGCAAGAAGCTCACGCAAGGTGACGAGCTGCCCCCGGGCGTGCTCAAGATGATCAAGGTGTACCTGGCCGTCAAGCGTCGTCTGCAGCCTGGCGACAAGATGGCCGGCCGTCACGGCAACAAGGGTGTGGTCTCGCGTATCACCCCGGTCGAAGACATGCCGCACATGGCCGACGGCACCACCGCCGACATCGTTCTGAACCCGCTGGGCGTGCCCTCGCGGATGAACGTGGGTCAGGTGCTCGAGGTTCACTTGGGTTGGGCTGCCAAGGGTGTGGGTCACCGCATCGCCGACATGCTCAAGGACGAGCGCACCGCCCAGGTCAAGAGCCTGCGTGCGTACCTCGAGAAGGTCTACAACACCACGGGTTCGGCTGCGCGCATCAACGAACTGAGCGATGACGACGTCATCGAGCTGGCGCACAACCTGAAGAACGGCGTGCCGTTCGCCACCCCGGTGTTCGACGGCGCGACCGAAGAAGAAATCGGCAAGATGCTCGAACTCGCCTACCCGGACGAAGTCGCCAAGCGCATGCAGCTCACGCCCTCGCGTGCGCAGGCATGGCTGTTCGACGGCCGTACCGGCGAGAAATTCGAGCGTCCGGTCACCATCGGCTACATGCACTACCTGAAGCTGCACCACTTGGTCGACGACAAGATGCACGCCCGTTCGACCGGCCCGTACTCGCTCGTGACTCAGCAGCCGCTGGGCGGCAAGGCGCAGTTCGGTGGCCAGCGCTTCGGGGAAATGGAAGTGTGGGCACTGGAAGCTTATGGTGCCTCCTACACCCTGCAAGAAATGCTGACGGTGAAGTCCGATGACATCACGGGTCGCACCAAGGTTTACGAAAACATCGTCAAGGGCGACCACGTCATCGACGCCGGCATGCCGGAATCGTTCAACGTGCTGGTCAAGGAAATCCGCTCGTTGGCCCTGGACATGGATTTGGAGCGTAACTAATGAAAGCGCTACTTGATCTCTTCAAGCAAGTCTCGCAAGACGAGCAATTCGATGCCATCAAGATCGGCATCGCCTCGCCCGAGAAGATCCGTTCGTGGTCTTACGGCGAAGTTCGCAAGCCCGAGACCATCAACTACCGTACGTTCAAGCCCGAGCGTGATGGCCTGTTCTGCGCCAAGATCTTTGGCCCGATCAAGGACTACGAGTGCTTGTGCGGCAAGTACAAGCGCCTGAAGCACCGTGGCGTGATCTGCGAAAAGTGCGGTGTCGAAGTCACCGTGGCCAAGGTGCGCCGTGAGCGCATGGGCCACATCGAGCTGGCCAGCCCCGTTGCGCACATCTGGTTCCTGAAGAGCCTGCCGTCGCGCCTGGGCATGGTGCTCGACATGACGCTGCGTGACATCGAACGCGTCCTGTACTTCGAAGCCTGGTGCGTGATCGAACCTGGCATGACGCCGCTCAAGCGCGGCCAGATCATGTCGGACGACGATTTCCTCGCCAAGACCGAAGAATACGGTGACGACTTCCGTGCCCTGATGGGCGCGGAAGCCGTGCGCGAACTGCTGCGCACGATCGACATCGATCGCGAAGTGGAAACGCTGCGCGGTGAGCTCAAGGCCACCAGCTCGGAAGCCAAGATCAAGAAGATCTCGAAGCGCCTGAAGGTGCTCGAGGGCTTCCAGAAGTCGGGCATCAAGGCCGAGTGGATGGTCATGGAAGTGCTGCCCGTGCTGCCGCCGGACCTGCGTCCGCTGGTGCCGCTGGACGGCGGCCGCTTCGCGACCTCGGATCTGAACGATCTGTACCGCCGCGTCATCAACCGCAACAACCGTCTGAAGCGCCTGCTCGAACTGAAGGCGCCCGAAATCATTCTGCGCAACGAAAAGCGCATGCTGCAGGAAGCCGTCGACTCGCTGCTCGACAACGGCCGCCGCGGCAAGGCCATGACGGGCGCCAACAAGCGCCAGCTGAAGTCGCTGGCCGACATGATCAAGGGCAAGAGCGGTCGTTTCCGTCAAAACCTGCTGGGCAAGCGCGTCGACTACTCGGGCCGTTCGGTCATCGTGGTGGGCCCGCAGCTCAAGCTGCATCAGTGCGGTCTGCCCAAGCTGATGGCCCTGGAACTGTTCAAGCCGTTCATCTTCAATCGTCTGGAGATGATGGGCCTGGCCACGACCATCAAGGCTGCCAAGAAGCTCGTCGAAAGCCAGGAACCGGTGGTGTGGGACATCCTCGAAGAGGTGATCCGCGAGCATCCGGTCATGCTGAACCGTGCGCCGACGCTGCACCGTCTGGGCATCCAGGCGTTCGAGCCCGTGCTGATCGAAGGCAAGGCCATCCAGCTGCACCCGCTGGTTTGCGCGGCGTTCAACGCCGACTTCGACGGTGACCAGATGGCCGTTCACGTGCCGCTGTCGCTCGAAGCTCAGCTCGAAGCTCGTACGCTGATGCTGGCCTCGAACAACGTGCTGTTCCCGGCCAACGGCGAACCATCGATCGTGCCGTCGCAGGATATCGTGTTGGGTCTGTACTACACGACCCGTGAACGCGTGAACGGCCGCGGCGAAGGCATCTTCTTTGCCGACGTGGCTGAAGTCCAGCGCGCCTACGACAACAACGAAGTCGAGCTGCAGACCCGCATCACGGTGCGCCTCAAGGAACACGAGCGCGACGAGAACGGCGAATGGCAACCGGTGATCCGTCGTCACGAGACGACGGTCGGCCGTGCGCTGCTCTCCGAGATCCTGCCCAAGGGCCTGCCCTTCACGGTGCTGAACAAGGCACTCAAGAAGAAGGAAATCTCGCGCCTGATCAACCAGTCGTTCCGCCGTTGCGGCCTGCGCGACACGGTGATCTTTGCCGACAAGCTGATGCAGTCGGGCTTCCGCCTGGCCACGCGCGGCGGCATCTCGATCGCCATGGAAGACATGCTGATCCCCAAGGCCAAGGAAGTCATCCTGGCCGAGGCGAGCCGCGAAGTGAAGGAAATCGACAAGCAGTACTCGTCGGGTCTGGTCACGTCCCAAGAGCGCTACAACAACGTTGTGGACATCTGGGGCAAGGCTGGCGACAAGGTCGGCAAGGCGATGATGGAACAGCTCGCGACCGAGCCCGTGGTCAACCGCCACGGCGAGGAAGTGCGCCAGGAATCGTTCAACTCGATCTACATGATGGCCGACTCGGGCGCGCGGGGTTCCGCCGCTCAGATCCGCCAGCTCGCCGGCATGCGCGGCCTGATGGCCAAGCCGGACGGCTCGATCATTGAAACGCCCATTACCGCAAACTTCCGTGAAGGCCTGAACGTACTCCAGTACTTCATCTCGACCCACGGTGCGCGTAAGGGTCTGGCCGATACGGCACTGAAGACCGCGAACTCGGGTTACCTGACCCGTCGTCTGGTCGACGTGACGCAAGACCTGGTCATCATCGAAGACGATTGCGGTACTTCGCACGGCTACTCGATGAAGGCCCTGGTCGAAGGCGGTGAAGTCATCGAACCGCTGCGCGACCGTATCCTCGGCCGCGTCGCCGCGATCGACATCGTCAATCCCGACACCCAGGAAACCGCGATCACCGCCGGCACGCTGCTCGACGAAGATCTGGTCGACATGATCGACCGCCTCGGCGTGGACGAAGTGAAGGTCCGCACGCCGCTGACCTGCGAAACCCGTCATGGTCTGTGCGCACACTGCTACGGCCGCGATCTGGGCCGCGGTTCGCACGTGAACGTCGGTGAGGCCGTCGGCGTCATCGCCGCTCAGTCGATCGGCGAACCGGGCACGCAGCTCACGATGCGTACGTTCCACATCGGTGGTGCGGCATCGCGTTCGGCGCTGGCCAGCGCCGTGGAAACCAAGTCCAACGGTACGGTTGGCTTCACCAGCACGATGCGTTACGTGACCAACGCCAAGGGCGAGCGCGTGGCGATCTCGCGTTCGGGCGAACTGGCGATCTTCGACGACAACGGCCGCGAGCGCGAGCGTCACAAGATCCCGTACGGCGCGACCGTGCTGGTGGGCGACGGCGAGGCCATCAAGGCCGGTACCCGTCTGGCTACCTGGGATCCGCTGACCCGTCCGATCGTGTCCGAGTACGCCGGTGCCGTCCGCTTCGAGAACATCGAAGAAGGCGTGACCGTCGCCAAGCAGGTCGACGAAGTCACCGGCCTGTCGACCCTGGTCGTGATCACCCCCAAGACGCGTGGCGGCAAGATCGTCATGCGTCCGCAGATCAAGCTGGTCAACGAAAACGGCGACGATGTCCGTATCGCCGGTACCGACCATGCCGTGAACATCTCGTTCCCGGTGGGCGCGCTGATCACGGTGCGCGATGGTCAGCAAGTGGCCGTGGGTGAAGTGCTGGCGCGTATTCCGCAAGAATCGCAAAAGACCCGCGACATTACCGGCGGTCTGCCGCGTGTGGCCGAGCTCTTCGAAGCCCGTTCGCCGAAGGACGCCGGCATGCTGGCCGAAGTGACCGGTACGGTTTCGTTCGGCAAGGACACCAAGGGCAAGCAACGCCTGGTGATCACCGACCTCGAGGGCGTGAGCCACGAGTTCCTGATTCCCAAGGAAAAGCAGGTTCTGGTGCACGACGGCCAAGTGGTGAACAAGGGCGAAATGATCGTGGACGGCCCGGCCGATCCCCACGACATCCTGCGCCTGCAAGGCATCGAGAAGCTGGCGACCTACATCGTCGACGAAGTCCAGGACGTGTACCGTCTGCAGGGCGTGAAGATCAACGACAAGCACATCGAAGTGATTGTTCGTCAGATGCTGCGCCGTGTGAACATCACGGATCCGGGCGATGCCGATTTCATCCCTGGCGAACAGGTCGAGCGTTCGGAGCTGCTCAACGAGAACGATCGCGTTCTCGCCGAGAACAAGCGTCCGGCCGCCTACGACAACGTACTGCTGGGTATCACGAAGGCCTCGCTGTCGACCGACTCGTTCATCTCGGCTGCATCGTTCCAGGAAACGACGCGCGTGCTGACCGAAGCTGCCATCATGGGCAAGCGTGACGATCTGCGTGGTCTGAAGGAAAACGTGATCGTGGGTCGTCTGATCCCCGCCGGTACCGGTCTGGCTTATCACCTTGCCCGCAAGGACAAGGAAGCCGTGGAAGCCGCCGAGCGCGAAGCCGCACGTCAGCTCGCCAACCCGTTCGAGGACGCACCGGTCACGGTGGGTGCCGAGCCGGAAGGTGCTGCGCCGCAGGCCGACGCCGACGACGCTGCCGAGTAATCTGGTATCGTGTTGCCGGGGCGGGCCTTGTGCCTGCCCCAACTGAAAACGCCGGCGAAAGCCGGCGTTTTTTTGTGCAGGGCAGCCGCGTGATGCGGCGCGCGGTGGCGCTTACCGCACGCGCTGCTGCGCGGTGCGGAACACCGGGCCCCAATTGGGATGGCCGGCTTCGTTGGGCGCGAGGGCGAAATCGGGCTGCAGCGCCAGGATGCGCACGAACGCGTCTTCGCAGAGCTGGCGATAATTGCTCACGCAATAGCTGAACGCCTGCAACTTGAAGGCTTCGACGCGCACCGCGCGCGGTGCGCCGGCGATATCGTCGGACGTGGCGACGAGCCGGATGACCTCGCCGTAGCGGCCGCCGCCGTAGCTGTCGCGGGCCTGATCGAGCGCGGCCAGCGCCTCTGAAGTGGCCGGGGCTTCGGGGGCGGCGCCGCGGATGGCCGTGCAGCCCGAGAGGGCGGCACAGAGCAGCAGCACGCCGAGCCGGGCAGCCGGGCGTTGGAAGATCGTTACGGGCATGGTGACGGCAATCCTGTGACTGTGGTTTATGCTTCGCCGCCGGCACTGTGGCAATCCAGCGACCGGCGGTGCAAATGATATCGTCAAGGCGCGTTTCCTGGTGTACGGTTTTACCTGGGACGCATCCGCCCCGGTCTATCAGAGCCCTTTCTTTTCGTTAATTGTGTTCCAGCGCCGTCAGGCAGCCGGGCTCCGGGATCCGGAGTACCGCTGACAAGACGGTCGCGTAATGAGTGATATGTCCTTTCCCGCCGGCTCTTCGACTCCGCGCGGCCCGTTCGCGGGCGCCGCTCCCCTGGCTCACCGCCCGCTGTCGGCCATCGCCGCCACGACGGGCGGGGGTGTGCCCGAGTCACGCGTCAAGCGCGTGCTCGCCGAACTGCTCGCGCCGTTGGCCTCGATCCACGAGCGAGGCCGCATCTGTGCCGACATCACGACGCACTCCGTCGGTCTTGATGAGGCCGGCAAGGCGCATCTGCTGGCTGCGCAGGCCCAGCCTCGTCAGCATGACGGGCAGCTGCCCGCGCCTACGCCTGGCTTTGCGCCGTTCGAGTTTTATACGCAGACGCCGGAATGGCCGCGCGGGCCGTGGAGCGACATCTATTCCCTCTGTGCGGTCGCGCACTCGCTGATCACCGGGATGCTGCCGCCCCCGGCGCCGGATCGCGTCGTCAACGATACCTATGTGCCGCTTGCCCAGCGCGGGCTGTCGCGGTACTCGCCCGACTTCCTGTCCGCGATCGACGCGGGCCTGGCCGTGCGGCCTGCGGAGCGCCCGCAGACCGTCGAGGCCCTGGCCCTCCTGCTCGCGTTCGAGCCCGTCGAGGACGACGCGGATCTCGCCACCATCGCGCCGATTTCGGTCAACGTGGACGCGCCGCGCGCCGACTATGTGCAACCGGTCCAGCAACGGCCGTCGGTCGGCGCCGTGCTCTTTGTCCTGCTGCTGATCGCCATCACGGCAGGCGTCGGCTTTTATTGGTGGAACCGGCTCGCGGCCGTGCCCAAGGGGGTGATCACCGCGTCCGAATCCATGGTGCCCAACACGACGGCCCAGGCGCGTCTGCCGCAAGGCGCTACGCCCGTGCCGGGCACCGCGTCCTCGCCCGGTTCGGCGGGCGGTGCTGCGCCCGCGGGCGACCTGCCTCCAGAACCGCCGGGGTTGCAAAGCAGCCCCCCGGCGGGGCGGTCCGCCATGTCCGCCGGCTCGTCGTCCACCGCGAACGGCACCAACGGCACGACCGCCACGAACGGCTCGGCCGGCGCAGGCCTGTCGGAGAATGGCGGTGTCGCACGGTCGGCTGGCCAGGCGCCTCAGGGGGCAGCCGCGGGCCCGGGAACGGCATTGCCGGCCACGAATGGAGCGGAGGCTGGCGCTACCAACCCCGATCGCGGTGAGGTCAACGAGGCCGAAACGACGACCGCCACGCCTGCCGATCCCGCGCCGCCCGCGCGCGTACTGGTGCGCGTCAATGTGATGCCTTGGGGCGAGATCTGGATCAACGGGACGCGGCGCGGCGTGAGCCCGCCGCTCAAAGAACTACGTCTTTTGCCCGGCAAGTACAGCGTCACCGTGCGTAACGCCGATCTGCCGCCGTACCAGACCACCATCGATGTGCGTCCGGGGCGCGGCGCCACGATCACGCACACGTTCCGCTAGGTCAGGTGTGGGGCTGACGGCCGGGTTGGCTCTCGCCGGCCCGGTCAGGTCGGGATCGCGCGCGGAATCTTGAGGACGAAGGTGGCGCCCTGGCCAGGCGTGCTCCGTACCTCGACACTGCCGTGGTGGCGCTGTGCGACCGCGCGCACGAAAGCCAGTCCCAGCCCCGCGCCGCCCTTGTCCACACGGCCGGCCGCGCCTACCCGCGTAAAGGGCTCGAAGATCGTGGCTGCATCGGCGCCGCTGATGCCAGGTCCTTCATCGGCCACCGACACGACCCACATCGATCCCTGCGAGTCCAGTCCGCACCGTACCCGGCTATGTTCCGGGCTGTACTTGATGGCGTTGTCGACCAGGTTGCAGACCGCACGGCGCAGCAGTGTCTGATCGCCGGAGACCTCGGCCACCGGTAGCGGCTCGTCGAGTGTCAGGGCGATACTGCGCGCCCGCGCCGCGGCCCAGAAATCGTCCGCCACCTCGCGCAGTGTTTCCGCAAGATCGAACGGGACCGACTCGATGCGTACCGACTCGGCACGCGTGAGATGCACGAAGCCATCCACGAGATGCAGCGTGCGATGCGCGAGCTGCGCGACCCGGGTCAGCGTTTCGTTTTCCTTGCCATGCTCACGCGCGTGCAGGTCGACCAGGGCCAGGATCGAATTCTGGGGGGCCCGCATGTCGTGCGAAATGAACCGCAGCGTTTCTTCGCGATGACGTTCTGCCTGGCGGATTGCGCTGATATCACTGAGCGTGAGGATGGTGCCCACGAACTGGCCGTCGCTGGTGTGGATGGGGGCGCACTTCACGATCAGGTCACGCGCCGCGCCATCCCTGACTTCCACGTCGGCACTCCAGCCGGATCGGGCATCGGAATGCGATGCCCGATCCATCGCCGCCCGGATCTGGTGGCGCGTCTCGTCGCCAGGAACCACGCGCGCGAGCAGGTCGCCGGCTTGTTGCCCCACATGCGGAGAGCGCGCGCTCAGCCGGCGGAAGAACGTGACCGCGGCGCGATTGCGAAACTGCAGGCGCTGGTTGACATCGAACACCAGCGTTGCGTCGGGCAGACCGTCCAGGCCGTCGGTCAGGAAGCTGCGCAGATTGCGCACCAGTGCCAGCGCGTCGCGCAATTGCCCGAGCCTGTCTTCGAGCGAACGGCGGCCGAGCAGCGAGCCGCCGGAGGGCTGGTTGAGCACCGGCGCGTATTCACGGCGCAAGCGCCGCAGCTCCGTGTCCATGTAGCGCAACACGGTCTCCTGGCTGCGCCAGCTCCAGATCGGATAGCAGATCGCTACGCTCAGCAGCGCGGCCGACGGCGGAATCCAGAGTTCGCCAAAGCGCAGCAACAGCAGGGCACCCGGGAGGATGACGAGCGGCAGCAGCGCCGTCAGGATCAACGACGCCTTGGGTGAACCGTGGCGCAGCATCAGGCACAGCAGCAGGACCGGTAGTGCCGCGGCCAGTGCGCCTTGCCAGGGGGCGGCCGTCCGCCACGATCGCTCCTCTCGTGCTGCCTGCAACAGATTGCCCAGGATCTCGACGCCGGCCATGCCGCTGGCACGATGCGACACCGGCGTGGGAAAGGCATCGCTCATGCCGGTGGCCCACGCGCCGACCAATACGTACTTGTCCCGGAACGTGTCGGCGGGGATGCGTCCTTCGAGCACGCTCAGATACGGCACCGTGAGGAGATGGCCCGGGGGACCGGCAAAGGGGATCAGGGCCTGGTCGTTCGGGCCAAAGCCCTGTCCGAATGCACGCGCCGCGGCGGCCTCGCCGCCGGCTGCCATCAGCGACAGCACGAAGTGCGGAACGGGCATGCCGCCTACCGCGCGATTCCAGGCGGTTTCGCGGACCACGCCGTCCGGGTCGAGCGGAATGTTGATGAAGCCCAGCCCCGCACTGGCCTGTGCCAGCTGTGGAATCGGTGGCTGATACGCCTGCACGCGGGAAAGATCGTCGAGCACGATGGGCAGGACAACGCGGCCGTGCCGTTCGATAGCCGCCGCGAGCAACGCATCGGCGTAGGCGTCGTTGCTGTCGGGTTCCGAGAAGATCAGGTCCAGTCCCACGGCGCGCGCTTCGCGCAGCCGGTCCAGCAGGTCGGCATGCGTACGGCGGCTCCACGGCCAACGCCCGAGCGCCGCGATGCTTTCGTCGTCGATGGTGATCAACACGATGTCGGACTGTGCGGGCCGGCTCACGAGCGACACCGCGCGATCATAAAGCGTCTGATCGATGCGGCCGAGACCGACGAAGCTGCCGAGCACCGCCGCGAACGCCACCAACAGGCAGGTCAGCACGATGCTGGATCGGTGGGTCAGGCGCCGGCGGTCATGGGGCAGGGCGGTAGGCATCGTGGGGACGGGCGGTTCAGAACACGCTCAGGGTAACGACGCCTCCGGTGGCGGTTTGAACGGGCAGGCCGCCGGCGGTGGTCAGCGCGTTGAGACCTTCGAAAGGGCGCCAGGCTTCCAGGCCTCGCAGACCCGCCGCGTCGATCGCACTGACGCCCACATAATAGGTGCCTGGCCCCGGCGCGGTAAAGCGCACGTCGGGGCTGTCGAAGCGGCGCACTGTCAGCTGCTGCATGCCATGCGCATCGCGTGCGACACGAACCTCGTAGCCCACGGCACCGGGCACCGGGGCGACCGGAATACGGATATCGCCGCCACGTCCGGGATCGCCCAGCACCGGTGCGGGCAGCAGGGGGCGTATTCCGCTGAAGCTGCCATCCGCGGCGACTCGCGCGCCTTCGCCCGCCTTCACGCCCACGACGGCGCCCGCTGCGCCCTCGGGCGCATGAGGTTGCAGCCGAACCTGGCCTTCCAGCACCGTTTGCGTAGCGCCCTGTGCCGAGCTCTCCACGCGAAAGCGCGTACCGCGTACGCCGGTCACAGCCACAGGGGTTCGAATCTCGAAGCGGCCCACGCCGCCGCCATCCGGTGCGACACGCGATTCGACGCCACCCGCCTGCACTCTCACGATCGAGTCCGTCAGCGGCACGCGAGCAAACTGCCGCACGCGCTCCAGCAGGATCGAGGTCGACGGTGGAATCGTCACTTCCGTGGCATCGGACAGACGCAGCGTGACGAAGCTATCGGGTCCGGTGCGGATCTCACCGCCTTCGGGCACCGTCATGCCAGGGCGCAGCGCGGTGCTGCCCATCTGCGCGCTGCCGGCGACGTGCACGATCTGCGCTGCCCGCGTCACCATCGGGATCATCGACAACGGGATGTGCAATTCGAGTCCGATGGGCAAGGCCAGCGGATCGGTAATGCGATTGAGCGTCTGCAGACGGCCCCAGTTCGAAGCCTCGCCCGTGTACGTGGTGGCCAAGGCGATCAGCGTGTCGCCCGCGCGGATACGAAAGATGAAGTCTTCGCCGAGCGCGCCCGCCGGCTGGGCATGCACGCCGGGCAGGGCCAGGCAGGCGAGCACGGCACAAGCGTAACGGATGAATCCGTTCATGGGTTCTCCTTGGGACGCACGCGTCAGAGCGTGGCGGTGTCGGAATCCGCGACCAGCTCGAGGCGATAGCCCAGGGCGTACGACGAACTCAGCCGCACGCCATGTTCAGGGCGCAGCTGCAGCTTTTGCCGGACATTGGATAGATGGGTGTCGAGCGTGCGCGAGGTGGCGGGGATCTCGCGATTCCAGACGCTTTCGGCGAGCAGGTCGCGCGACATCAGGCGGCCGACATTGCGAAAGAACAGTAACGCCAGGTCGAATTCCTTGGGCGGCAAACTGATTGCCTGGCCATGGAGCGAGATGCGGCGTTCCGCGGGATCGATTCGATACTGCGCGACGTCGAAGGCGGCCGTCTCGGGCCGCGCAGGTTGCATGCGGCGCAGCAGCGCGGCCACCCGCGCCAGCATTTCGGCCGGGCGCAGGGGTTTGAAGATATAGTCGTCGGCGCCCGCGCGCAGGCCTTCCACCAGGTCGGCTTCTTGATTGCGGCTCGTCAGGAAGATGATGGCCGCGCTATTGCCATAGCGCGCGCGCAGATGGCGCACGACTTCATCGCCGTCGATATCGGGCAATTGCCAGTCGACCAGGAAGAGATCGAAGGGGTCGCCGCGCAAGGCGGCCAGCAAATCCTGGCTTTTCTGGAAGCTCCTGCACTCATAGCCGGCATCAACAAGTATCTGTTGTATCTGCCGTGCCTGGTCCAGATCGTCTTCGAGGGATGCGATTCTCATGGCCGTGGAATAGACGCGCCTCGCAATGCGTGGCGCCGTGCGCTTCAGGGGGCGCCGAGGGGGGCGTGCCGGGCGAAGCGCATCATAAACGTCGGTAACGTATTTTGATACAGACTTTGCCAACATCGACCGTCAAGAACTGCAAACTTGACGATTATTGACTGGGGAAGCCCGCAATACGGCGCGACACTTGTTCCGATCGCATCGAGGTCCGACACATCGGACCCATGGGTGCGACATCGTGGCAATGTGCCGCGGTGAGACTAGGCCTGGTTATGAAGCAATTGAGCACACTCATCATGGTGCCCGACACGACCAGCCGCACTCAAACTATCTCGGTGCTGCTGCAAGCGGGTATATCCACGCGGGGTTGTTCCACCCCGCTCGAACTTTTCAGCCTCCTCTCTGAAGACACCTACGACGCCGTCGTGCTGGACCTGACGGAGCTGGGCGAGCTTGGCTATGCGTTGATCGCGCGACTGCGCGGCTCACCTTCGCTGGGCATTGTCGCCACCGGCCGTGACTTCTCGGTGGAGGCGCGTCTGCGCTGCCTGCAAAGCGGCGCCGACACCTGCCTGAATGCGCCTGTCGATGCGCGCGAGCTCGCCTGCGTGCTGCTGGCGCTGGCTCGGCGCCTGCCTGTCTGGCAGAACGAGCCCGGGCTGTCCGAACTCATTACGGTCGAGCCGGCCACGGCCGGCCGGTGGGAGCTGCGCGACCAGGACTGGACCTTGGGTGCGCCCAACGGCGCCGTGCTGTCCTTGTCCGCCAACGAGCGCCAGATCATGCGTGTGCTGCTCGAAACCGCCGGGCGGGCCGTGACTCGCGAGCAACTGGCCGAAGAGCTGGCCGCCGATGGCGTGGCCGCGCGCGTGACGGGCGCGCGCAGCATCGACGTGGTGGTGAGCCGGCTGCGCCGCAAGGCGGAGTTGGCGGGGCTGATCCTGCCGGTGCGCACGGTGTATGGCAGCGGCTATCTGTTCGCCAACCCCTGAATGCACCCATTGACCGGCTCTTCCTGTGGATAAGTAAGCGCTCGCACTCGCGAAGCGCATGCTGCAGGGCTGTGAGCAGTCCTGTGGATAAATAGGGCGGGATGCGAGGCAGGCCCTCGGCCGCGGTGAAGCAGGGCGGCTTCCACTATCCGCGCGGTGGGCGTCCGCCGTCCGGCCCTGTGCGAACGATTTGCGCAGCGACGTACACCGAGCTGCCCGCGCGGGATATTCATCAAGCCGCATCGTGCAAAAAGTGAGCAGAGGTCTTTGACAGCAGTGGATAACTGCGCTAAGCTGAAGGGCTTACTGCTTTATGCGCGCGCAAAGCCATCTCCGGCCATAGGTCGTGGGGCCGCGGTGCGTGGGTAAAGATGGGTTGTCCAGGTGTGTGGTGTGGCGTTTCTTTCGAAACACCGCCTCGAACGCCGGGATGCAGATCCGGACTTTCCGGGTCCGGTCAGGTGGGTGCGTCACGAATCCGCCAGGCCGCAAGCCAGTCTTTGTGGCGTTTCCGATACGGTGTATCCGGAGCGTCATACTGTCGAATCCTTCACCCGCTACCGTCCCATTCCAGTATCCGGTTTCGATCAGCCCAGTCTGCTGTTTACCTGGGATGACTCGATTTGACTCTGCGCGTTTTTGCGCGCAAGACCCGCTCTTTTACGTAGATGAAACGTCAGGGGCGGTTTTGCGTGAACTGCCTCTCCAGGCCCCGCAGTAAGGTGCCCGGAGGACACGAGTACTCATGTACTTACCAGTGGTACGTAAAAGGGATTTCAAAGGTCATGCCTACCATTAGCCAACTCGTGCGCAAGCCGCGCGAAGTCAGCATCATCAAGAGCAAGAGCCCCGCGCTGGAAAACTGCCCCCAGCGTCGCGGCGTTTGCACCCGTGTCTACACCACCACCCCCAAGAAGCCGAACTCCGCTCTGCGTAAGGTTGCCAAGGTGCGTCTGACCAACGGTTACGAAGTCATTTCGTACATCGGCGGTGAAGGCCACAACCTGCAAGAGCACTCGGTCGTTCTGGTGCGTGGCGGTCGTGTGAAGGACTTGCCCGGTGTGCGTTATCACATCGTGCGCGGCTCCCTCGACCTGCAAGGCGTCAAGGACCGTAAGCAAGCCCGCTCGAAGTACGGCGCCAAGCGCCCGAAGAAGGCTTAATCGCAGTATCTGGAAGTACCCCAGGGGCGCATTGGCGTCACCCGGGATGTGTGCAGCTGCGCCAGTAGGAATGCTGGAATAGTGTGCAGCACGTAAGGGGTCGTCTCTCTAGACGGCCATGGCCGTGCAAGAAGCACGGTTCAACTGAACAGACACAAGGAAGCAAAAATGCCCCGTCGTCGCGAAGTACCCAAGCGCGAGATTCTGCCCGACCCCAAGTTCGGTAGCGTCGAGCTCGCCAAGTTCATGAACGTTGTGATGCTGGACGGCAAGAAGGCCGTCGCCGAGCGCATCATTTATGGTGCCCTCGAGCAAGTCCAGGCCAAGACCGGCAAAGAGCCGATCGAAGTCTTCTCCCTGGCCATCAACAACATCAAGCCGATCGTCGAAGTGAAGAGCCGCCGCGTTGGCGGTGCCAACTACCAAGTGCCGGTTGAAGTGCGCCCCGTGCGCCGCCTGGCCCTGGCTATGCGTTGGCTCCGTGAAGCCGCCAAGAAGCGTGGCGAGAAGTCGATGGATCTGCGTCTGGCTGGCGAACTGATCGACGCCTCCGAAGGTCGTGGCGCCGCAATGAAGAAGCGCGAAGACACGCACAAGATGGCCGAAGCCAACAAGGCATTCAGCCATTTCCGCTGGTAATTTAAGGACTACCCACCATGGCCCGCAAAACCCCGATCGAGCGCTATCGCAACATTGGTATCTCTGCGCACATCGATGCAGGGAAAACCACCACGACCGAACGTATCCTGTTCTACACCGGCGTCAATCACAAGATTGGCGAAGTGCATGATGGCGCAGCCACCATGGACTGGATGGAACAAGAGCAAGAGCGTGGCATCACCATCACGTCGGCTGCTACGACGGCGTTTTGGCGTGGCATGGCCGGCAACTTCCCCGAGCACCGCATCAACATCATCGACACCCCGGGACACGTGGACTTCACCATTGAGGTGGAACGTTCCATGCGCGTCCTGGACGGTGCCTGCATGGTGTACTGCGCCGTGGGTGGCGTGCAGCCCCAGTCGGAAACCGTTTGGCGCCAAGCCAACAAGTACGGCGTGCCGCGTCTGGCCTTCGTGAACAAGATGGACCGTACCGGTGCCAACTTCTTCAAGGTCTACGAGCAGCTGCGTACCCGTCTGCGCGCCAATCCCGTGCCGATCGTCATCCCCATCGGTGCCGAAGACACCTTCACCGGCGTCATCGACCTGGTCAAGATGAAGGCGATCCTCTGGGACGAAGCCAGCCAGGGCACCAAGTTCGACTACGCCGACATCCCGGCCGAACTGCAGGCTTCCGCTGAAGAATGGCGCGAAAAGCTCGTCGAAGCGGCTGCTGAGTCGTCCGAAGAGCTGATGAACAAGTACCTGGAAACCGGCACGCTCGACGAAGCCGAGATCAACCAGGCTGTTCGTCAACGCACCATCGCCGGCGAAATCCAGCCGATGCTGTGCGGCACCGCCTTCAAGAACAAAGGCGTGCAACGCATGCTCGACGCGGTCATCGAGTACCTGCCTTCGCCCGTCGATATCCCGCCGGTTGACGGCACGGACGACGACGGCAACGAAGTCAAGCGCGAAGCCAACGACGACGAGAAGTTCTCGGCGCTGGCTTTCAAGCTGATGAGCGATCCGTTCGTGGGTCAGTTGACCTTCGTGCGTGTGTACTCGGGCGTCCTGAAGTCGGGCGACACGGTCTACAACCCCATCAAGGGCAAGAAAGAGCGTATCGGCCGCATTCTGCAGATGCACGCGAACAACCGCGAGGAAATCAAGGAAGTTCTGGCTGGCGACATCGCCGCCGTCGTGGGTCTGAAGGACGTGACGACCGGCGAAACGCTGTGCGATGTCGATGCACACGTGACGCTCGAGCGCATGGAGTTCCCCGAGCCCGTGATTTCGCAGGCCGTCGAACCCAAGTCGAAGGCTGACCAGGAAAAGATGGGTCTCGCGCTGTCGCGCCTGGCCGCTGAAGATCCGTCGTTCCGCGTGCGTAGCGACGAAGAATCGGGCCAGACCATCATCTCGGGTATGGGCGAGCTCCACCTCGAAATTCTGGTCGACCGCATGAAGCGCGAGTTCGGCGTGGAAGCCAACGTGGGCAAGCCCCAGGTTGCTTACCGCGAAACGATCCGCAAGGTCTGCGAAGAAGTCGAAGGCAAGTTCGTCAAGCAGTCGGGCGGTCGCGGCCAGTACGGTCACGTCGTTCTGAAGCTCGAACCCCTGGAGCCGGGCGGTGGCTACGAGTTCGTGGACGCCATCAAGGGCGGCGTTGTGCCGCGCGAGTTCATCCCCGCGGTGGACAAGGGCATCCAGGAAACGCTGCCGGCTGGTATCCTTGCGGGTTACCCGGTGGTCGACGTCAAGGCAACGCTCTTCTTCGGCTCGTACCACGATGTGGACTCGAACGAAAACGCGTTCAAGATGGCCGGTTCGATGGCGTTCAAGGAAGGTATGCGTCGCGCATCGCCGGTCCTGCTGGAACCCATGATGGCCGTTGAAGTCGAAACGCCGGAAGACTATGCAGGCACCGTGATGGGCGATCTGTCCTCGCGTCGCGGCATGGTCCAGGGCATGGACGACATGGTCGGCGGCGGTAAGGTCATCAAGGCTGAGGTTCCCCTGGCTCAGATGTTCGGTTACGCCACCAACCTGCGTTCGCTCACGCAAGGTCGTGCCACGTACACGATGGAATTCAAGCATTACTCCGAGGCTCCCAAGAACGTCGCTGACGAAGTCATCGCCGCTCGGGCCAAGTAAAAACCGTCGCCGCGTCTCTCGTGATCCGGGGGGCGCGGCAAATATCCAAATTTCCTTGAAAGTCGAAGGATAGAGATCATGGCAAAAGGCAAGTTTGAACGTACCAAGCCGCACGTGAACGTGGGTACGATTGGTCACGTTGACCACGGCAAAACGACGTTGACGGCGGCAATCACGACGGTGCTGTCGACCAAGTTCGGTGGCGAAGCCAAGGGCTACGACCAGATCGACGCGGCACCTGAAGAAAAGGCACGCGGCATCACGATCAACACGGCACACGTCGAGTACGAAACGCAATCGCGTCACTACGCGCACGTTGACTGCCCGGGCCACGCTGACTATGTGAAGAACATGATCACGGGCGCGGCGCAAATGGACGGCGCGATCCTGGTGGTGTCGGCCGCTGACGGCCCGATGCCGCAGACGCGTGAACACATCCTGCTGTCGCGCCAGGTTGGCGTGCCGTACATCATCGTCTTCCTGAACAAGGCTGACATGGTTGACGACGCCGAGCTGCTCGAGCTGGTGGAAATGGAAGTTCGCGAACTTCTGTCGAAGTACGACTTCCCGGGCGATGACACGCCGATCGTGAAGGGTTCGGCCAAGCTGGCGCTGGAAGGCGACAAGGGCGAACTGGGCGAGCAAGCGATTCTGGCTCTGGCCGAAGCGCTGGACACGTACATCCCGACGCCTGAGCGTGCCGTTGACGGCGCGTTCCTGATGCCGGTCGAAGACGTGTTCTCGATCTCGGGTCGCGGCACCGTGGTGACCGGCCGTATCGAGCGCGGTATCGTCAAGGTTGGTGAAGAAATCGAAATCGTGGGTATCAAGCCCACGGTGAAGACGACCTGCACCGGCGTGGAAATGTTCCGCAAGCTGCTCGACCAAGGTCAAGCCGGCGACAACGTGGGCATCCTGCTGCGCGGCACCAAGCGTGAAGACGTCGAGCGCGGCCAAGTGCTGGCCAAGCCGGGCTCGATCACCCCGCACACGGACTTCACCGCCGAGGTGTACATCCTGTCGAAGGAAGAAGGCGGCCGTCACACCCCGTTCTTCAACGGCTATCGTCCCCAGTTCTACTTCCGCACGACGGACGTGACGGGCACGATCGATCTGCCGGCCGACAAGGAAATGGTTCTGCCGGGCGACAACGTCTCGATGGTCGTCAAGCTCCTGGCCCCCATCGCCATGGAAGAAGGCCTGCGCTTCGCCATCCGTGAAGGCGGTCGTACCGTCGGCGCCGGTGTCGTTGCCAAGATCCTCAAGTAAGTAGTGCCCAACAGCGAGAGGCGGCTCACCGCCTCTCGCATCTCGTTCTTTAGGAAACGCCATGAAAAACCAAAAGATCCGCATCCGTCTGAAGGCTTTCGATTACAAGCTGATCGATCAGTCCGCAGCGGAAATCGTCGACACCGCCAAGCGTACCGGCGCTGTCGTGCGCGGTCCGGTTCCCCTGCCCACGCGTATTCGCCGCTATGACGTCCTGCGTTCGCCGCACGTCAACAAGAGCTCGCGTGATCAGTTCGAAATCCGCACCCATCAGCGCCTGATGGACATCGTGGATCCGACCGACAAGACCGTGGACGCCCTGATGCGTCTGGATCTGCCGGCCGGCGTCGACGTCGAAATCGCGCTGCAGTAAGGCATGCGGGCCTGACTCGGTCAGGTTCGACAAGATGGCCGTACCCCTCGGGGTGCGGCCATTTTGCTTTTTCAGGGCCATCGCGCCCGTCGCGCCCGCACGAGTGAGCGTCCACTCTCATGGCCAGGCGCACCCCGCCGACAGGGCAGTGCGTCATCGCGGCCCGGGTCGCCGAGGCCGCGTTGGCGGTGTTGCACACTCGGCACAATGGCAGCCCGCGGACTGGCGGCCAACAGCGCTAAGTGCTTGTGTTGGCTGGAAAAAGCGTGCTAATATGCAAAGCTTGCCATTTTGTGGCAAGAGCAACTGTAGGGCGAAGGCCGTTACCTTTTGCCCGATTAGCCCCGACCAATCGCAGTCGGGAATGGAGAAAACGATGTCGAATACGACACCCACGCCCGCCGCGCATCGGCTGGGTCTGGTGGGTCGCAAGGTCGGCATGACCCGCATTTTTACCGAGGATGGTGAATCCATTCCGGTGACCGTGCTGGACGTGTCCAACAACCGTGTGACTCAAGTCAAGTCCCTGGAATCCGACGGCTACGCCGCCATCCAAGTGACTTATGGCACCCGTCGCGCCTCGCGCGTGGCCAAGGCTCAGGCCGGTCACTACGCCAAGGCCAGCGCCGAAGCCGGCAGCATCCTGAAGGAATTCCGTCTCGATCCCACCCGCGCTGCCGAATTCACGGCTGGCTCGGTGATCGCCGTTGAATCTGTCTTTGAAGCCGGCCAACAGGTCGACGTCACGGGCACGACGATCGGTAAGGGTTTCGCCGGTACCATCAAGCGCCACCACTTCGGTTCGCAACGTGCTTCGCACGGTAACTCGCGTTCGCACCGCGTTCCTGGCTCGATCGGCCAGGCACAGGATCCGGGTCGTATTTTCCCGGGTAAGCGCATGGCGGGTCACCTGGGTGATGTCACCCGCACGGTGCAAAACCTCGACGTGGTTCGCGTCGATGTCGAACGCGGTCTGCTGTTGGTCAAGGGCGCTGTCCCCGGCCACGCTGGCGGCGATGTCATCGTCCGCCCGGCCATCAAGGCCCCGGCGAAGAAGGGAGCATAAGTAAATGGATCTCAAGCTCCTGAACGATCAAGGTCAGGCCGCTACGTTCAGCGCGCCCGACACCATCTTCGGTCGTGACTTCAACGAAGCGCTGGTTCACCAGATCGTGGTGGCCTATCAGGCCAACGCCCGTAGCGGCAACCGCGCTCAGAAGGACCGTGCCGAAGTCAAGCACTCCACCAAGAAGCCCTGGCGCCAGAAGGGTACCGGCCGCGCTCGCGCCGGTATGACTTCGTCGCCGCTGTGGCGTGGGGGTGGTCGCGCGTTCCCGAACTCGCCCGAAGAGAACTTCAGCCAGAAGGTCAACAAGAAGATGTACCGCGCTGGCCTGCGTTCGATTCTGTCGCAGCTCGCCCGCGAAGACCGCATCGCCGTTGTCGATACCTTCTCGCTCGAATCGCCCAAGACCAAGCTGGCTGCCGCCAAGCTGAAGACCCTGGGTCTGGATTCGGTCCTGATCATCACCGACTCCGTCGATGAGAATATTTACCTCGCCACGCGCAACCTGCCGCACGTTGCCGTGATCGAGCCCCGTTATGCCGATCCGTTGTCGCTGATCCACTACAAGAAAGTGCTGATCACCAAGCCGGCCATCGCTCAACTCGAGGAGATGCTGGGATGAACGCCGAACGCTTGATGCAAGTCATTCTGGCGCCGGTCGTGACTGAAAAAGCCACGTTCGTTGCCGAGAAGAATCAGCAAATCGCTTTCCGTGTCGTGGCCGATGCCACCAAGCCGGAGATCAAGGCTGCCGTCGAACTGCTGTTCAAGGTGCAGGTCGAAGCCGTGCAGGTCCTCAACCGTAAGGGCAAAGTCAAGCGCTTTGGCCGATTCGTTGGCCGTCGTCGCAATGAGCGCAAGGCTTACGTGTCGCTCAAGGACGGCCAGGAAATCGACTTTGCGGAGGTGAAGTAAATGGCCCTCGTTAAAGTAAAGCCGACCTCGGCTGGTCGCCGTGGCATGGTGAAGGTCGTCAGCCCGAACCTGCACAAGGGTGAGCCCTACGCTCCCCTGCTGGAAAAGAAGACCCGTGGCTCGGGCCGCAACAACAATGGCCACATCACTGTGCGCCATCGTGGTGGTGGTCACAAGCAGCACTACCGCGTGGTGGACTTCCGTCGCAACAAGGACGGCATTCCCGCGAAGGTTGAGCGTCTGGAATACGACCCCAACCGCACCGCGCACATCGCGCTGCTGTGCTACGCCGATGGCGAACGTCGCTACATCATCGCTCCGCGCGGTCTGGAAGTGGGCGCCACGCTGATCTCGGGCATCGAAGCTCCGATCCGCGCTGGTAACACCCTGCCGATCCGCAACATCCCGGTGGGTACGACGATTCACTGCATCGAAATGATCCCTGGCAAGGGTGCTCAGATGGTTCGTTCGGCCGGCGCTTCCGCCGTCCTGATGGCCCGCGAAGGCACGTACGCTCAGGTGCGTCTGCGCTCCGGCGAAGTTCGCCGCGTGCACATCGAATGCCGTGCCACCATCGGTGAAGTCGGTAACGAAGAACACAGCCTGCGCCAAATCGGCAAGGCCGGCGCCATGCGTTGGCGCGGTATCCGCCCGACGGTTCGTGGTGTTGCCATGAACCCGATCGACCACCCGCACGGTGGTGGTGAAGGCCGTACCGGCGAAGCTCGCGAACCGGTCAGCCCGTGGGGTACTCCGGCGAAGGGCTTCAAGACCCGTCGCAACAAGCGGACGAACAATATGATCGTCCAACGGCGCAAGCGCAAGTAAGAGGCGAACACTATGTCACGTTCGATCAAGAAAGGCCCGTTTGTCGACGCTTACCTGATCAAAAAGGTGGATACGGCTGTCGCGGGCAAAGACAAGAAGCCGATCAAGACCTGGTCGCGTCGTTCCACGATCCTGCCGGAGTTCATCGGCCTGACGATCGCTGTGCACAACGGCCGTCAACACGTTCCCGTTTACATCAACGAGAACATGGTCGGTCACAAGCTCGGCGAGTTCGCGCTGACCCGTACGTTCAAGGGTCACGCCGCGGACAAGAAGGCGAAGAGGTAATCGATGGAAACTACTGCCATTATCCGTGGTGTTCACATCTCGGCCCAGAAGACCCGTCTGGTTGCGGACCTGATCCGCGGCAAGTCGGTGGCTCAGGCCCTGAACATCCTTACCTTCTCCCCGAAGAAGGCTGCCGTCATCCTGAAGAAGGCTGTCGAGTCCGCCATCGCCAATGCCGAGCACAACGACGGCGCCGATATCGACGAGCTGAAGGTCACCACGATTTTCGTGGACAAGGCGCAATCGATGAAGCGTTTCTCGGCTCGTGCAAAGGGCCGCGGCAACCGTATCGAGAAGCAGACCTGCCATATCACGGTCAAGGTCGGAGCTTAAGGAGTCACGATGGGTCAGAAAATTCACCCCACTGGGTTCCGTCTCGCGGTCACCCGTAACTGGTCCTCGCGTTGGTACGCGGACGACAAGGCCTTCGGCGGCATGCTCGCCGAAGACATCCGCGTGCGCGAATACCTGAAGAAGAAGCTCAAGAGCGCTTCCGTCGGTCGCGTCGTCATCGAGCGTCCCGCCAAGAACGCCCGCATCACCGTCTACTCGGCTCGTCCGGGCGTGGTGATCGGCAAGCGTGGCGAAGACATCGAAAGCCTGAAGGCCGATCTGCAGCGTCTGATGGGCGTGCCCGTGCACGTCAACATCGAGGAAATCCGCAAGCCGGAAACCGACGCTCAGCTGATCGCCGACTCGATCTCCCAGCAGCTCGAAAAGCGCATCATGTTCCGCCGCGCCATGAAGCGCGCCATGCAGAACGCGATGCGTCTGGGTGCCCAAGGCATCAAGATCATGAGCTCGGGCCGTCTGAACGGTATCGAAATTGCGCGTACCGAGTGGTACCGCGAAGGCCGTGTGCCGCTTCACACGCTGAAGGCGAACATCGATTACGGCACCTCCGAAGCCCACACCACCTACGGTGTGATCGGCATCAAGGTGTGGGTCTACAAGGGCGACATGCTGGCCAATGGCGAGCTGCCCGTCGAGACCGCCGCCCCGCGTGAAGAAGAGCGTCGTCCGCGTCGCGCCCCCCGTGGCGATCGTCCGGATGGTGCCCGCAACGGTCGTCCGGGTGGTCGCGGTCGTGGTCCCCGCAAGGCGGACGCGGCTCCGGCTCCTGAAGGAGAATAACCATGCTGCAACCCTCTCGCAGAAAATATCGCAAAGAGCAGAAGGGCCGCAACACCGGTCTGGCGACCCGTGGTACGCACGTGTCGTTCGGCGAGTTCGGTCTCAAGGCCACGGGCCGTGGCCGTCTGACCGCTCGTCAGATCGAAGCTGCTCGTCGTGCTATCAACCGTCACATCAAGCGCGGTGGCCGGATCTGGATCCGTATCTTCCCCGACAAGCCGATCTCGCAAAAGCCGGCTGAAGTCCGGATGGGTAACGGTAAGGGCAACCCGGAGTACTGGGTCGCTGAAATCCAGCCCGGCAAGGTGCTCTACGAAATGGAAGGGGTCAGCGAAGAGCTGGCGCGCGAGGCGTTCCGCCTGGCCGCTGCCAAGCTGCCGATCGCGACCACGTTCGTTGCGCGTCATATCGGTGCTTAAGGAGTACAAATATGAAAGCTAGCGAACTCCGTTCGAAAGACGCCGCCGAGCTGGGCAAAGAGCTCGAGAGCCTGCTGAAGGCGCAATTTGGTCTGCGCATGCAGAAGGCCACGCAGCAGCTTGGCAACACCAGCCAGCTGCGCAACGTGCGTCGCGATATCGCGCGTGTGCGTACCTTGCTGACCCAGAAGGCAGGGGAATAAACATGAGCGAAACGCAAAACACTCAGGTCACCAAGCGCCAGCGTACGCTGGTCGGCAAGGTTGTCAGCAACAAGATGGACAAGACTGTCGTCGTTCTGGTCGAACGCCGCGTCAAGCACCCCATCTACGGCAAGATCGTCATGCGCTCGGCCAAGTACAAGGCTCACGACGAATCGAACCAGTACAACGAAGGCGACACCGTCGAGATCGCAGAAGGCCGTCCCATCTCCCGCTCCAAGGCGTGGAAGGTGGTTCGCCTGGTCGAAGCGGCCCGCGTCATCTGAAGTACCTTGCGCCGCGGTTTCGGCCGCGGCTGCATTGAAACGGCATGGAACAGGCTTCCATGCCGTTTTTTATTGCGCTCGAGACGGTTGCATATCGGCAGTCCCATGTTCGCGTGGGACTCGCGTGTCGCGTATCGGCAACGCGCGGTCGCCGGGAAAAGATGGCGTAGGGCGGGGCCTATGTGCCTACGGCGGCCAGGCCGAAGGGAAGGGAGGCCGACGCAAGCGAGGCGGTCACAGCTCCTGGCATCGTGATGGACTGCCGGGTTGCGAAGTGCTCACTATCACGGAGCGCGCGCCCCAGAGCCGTCCATGTTCGCGAAAGGAATCCCCGCGATCCCGGTGCACATTGCCTGCCCGAGCACGGCCAGCCCATTTCGCGGGCTGCCGTCCTGGCGTATGTTGTGGCAAGCGCACACGTCCTTGTTTTTTCAGGCAAAACGGACTTGCGTTCGCCAAATGAGCGCGGTAGAATAACCAGCTTTCCCAAATTGTTAGTTGGGTTGGCCTAGGTACCAGATTCGCAGGGCCACAGATTTACGGGCGATGCCCTGGCGCTGTATGTCGCAAGACAGGCAGCTTCAGCCAGACGGCAAGCGCGGCAGGCATCAGCAGATGTGTGCAGCGTGCGCGTGATGTGGGGTTCGGGGCGGATAAACCTGGTGTACTGCCTAGTGCCGCTTCGGCTTACTTTGCAGGGAAATTTCCGCAGGATTTCAACCCAGGGTCGTCATCGCGTCATTCTCGACGAGGTAACGGACCTGACGGGACCAAAACTGGCAGGAAATACGGGCCTACCCAGCAGGGAAGGGCGTGTTTTCAGTTAAGTTGGAACAGGAAAAATCATGATCCAAATGCAGACCACGCTGGACGTGGCCGATAACACTGGTGCGCGTGCAGTCATGTGCATCAAGGTGCTCGGTGGCTCCAAGCGCCGCTATGCCGGAATCGGCGACATCATCAAGGTGAGCGTCAAAGATGCGGCCCCGCGCGGACGCGTCAAGAAAGGCGAAATTTACAACGCTGTGGTGGTTCGTACCGCCAAGGGCGTGCGCCGTAAAGACGGTTCGCTGATTCGTTTCGGTGGCAATGCCGCCGTGTTGCTCAATGCCAAGCTGGAGCCCATCGGCACCCGCATCTTCGGGCCCGTTACGCGTGAACTGCGTACCGAGCGCTTCATGAAGATCGTGTCGCTGGCCCCGGAAGTGCTGTAAGGAGCCCGCGATGAACAAGATCCGTAAAGGCGACGAAGTCATCGTTTTGACTGGCCGTGACAAGACCCGTCGCGGCACCGTGCTGGCCCGTGTTGACGCCGACCACGTTCTGGTCGAAGGCGTGAACGTCGTGAAGAAGCACGTGAAGGCCAACCCCATGGCCAACAACCCCGGCGGTATCGTCGAAAAGACGCTCCCGATCCATATCTCGAACGTGGCGCTGTTCAACCCCGCGACCGGCAAGGCTGATCGCGTCGGCATCAAGGTTGAGGAAGACGGCAGCAAGGTTCGCGTGTTCCGTTCCAATGGTGCCGTGGTCGGCGCCAAGGCGTAAGGGGCGAAAAACATGTCTCGTTTGCAAGAGTTTTACAAGAGCAAGGTCGCTGCCGACCTGCAAGCCAAGTTCGGCTACAAGAGCGTGATGGAAGTGCCCCGCATCACCAAGATCACCCTGAACATGGGTGTCTCGGAAGCGGTCGCCGACAAGAAGGTCATCGAGCACGCTGTGTCGGACCTGACCAAGATCGCCGGTCAAAAGCCCGTCATCACCAAGACGCGCAAAGCTATCGCGGGTTTCAAGATCCGTGAAAACTACCCGATCGGTTGCATGGTCACGCTGCGTGGTCAACGCATGTACGAATTCCTGGATCGCCTGGTTGCGGTCGCGCTGCCGCGCGTGCGTGACTTCCGTGGTATCTCGGGTCGTGCATTCGACGGCCGCGGCAACTACAACATCGGGGTGAAAGAGCAAATCATTTTCCCCGAAATCGAGTACGACAAGATCGACGCGCTGCGTGGGCTGAACATCAGCATCACCACGTCCGCCAAGACCGACGAAGAAGCCAAGGCGCTGTTGACGGCCTTCAGCTTCCCGTTCCGTAACTAAGGGGCTGATGACGTGGCTAAACTCTCCCTCATCAATCGCGACATCAAGCGCGCCAAGCTGGCTGACAAGTTCGCAGCCAAGCGCGTGGAATTGAAGGCGATTATCGACGACCAGTCGAAGACTGACGAAGAACGTTACCAAGCTCGGCTCAAGCTGCAACAGCTGCCGCGCAATGCCAACCCGACTCGCCAACGCAATCGTTGCGTGGTCACCGGTCGTCCTCGCGGTGTGTTCCGCAAGTTCGGTCTGACCCGTCACAAACTGCGTGAAATGGCCATGAAGGGCGAAGTTCCCGGCATGACCAAGGCCAGCTGGTAGGAGAACGAATATGAGCATGAGCGATCCCATCGCCGATATGCTGACCCGCATTCGCAATGCGCAGCAAGTCGACAAAGTCACGGTGAACATGCCCTCCTCGAAGCTGAAAGTGGCTATTGCCACCGTGCTGAAAGATGAAGGCTATATCGATGGCTTCGAGATCAAGGGCACCCAGGCCAAGCCTGAGCTCGAGATCACCCTGAAGTACTACGCCGGCCGTCCGGTTATCGAGCGCATCGAACGCGTCTCGCGCCCCGGTCTGCGTATCTACAAGGGCCGTACCAGCATTCCTCAGGTCATGAACGGCCTGGGTGTGGCTATCGTTTCGACCTCGCGCGGCGTGATGACCGACCGCAAGGCTCGCGCCAATGGCGTGGGCGGCGAAGTGCTGTGCTACGTGGCCTAAGGAGAAATTCTAATGTCGCGTATCGCTAAATATCCGGTCGAACTGCCCAAGGGTGTTGAAGCCAACATCCAGCAGGATCAGATCACTGTCAAGGGCCCGCTGGGTTCCCTGGACCAGGCGCTGACCGGTGACGTGAATATCGTCCTGGACGGCAGCAAGCTGACGTTTGCTGCTGCTGACGACTCGCGTCACGCCAACGCCATGTCGGGCACCGTGCGCGCCCTGGTCGCCAACATGGTGACCGGTGTGAGCAAGGGCTTCGAACGCAAGCTGAACCTCGTAGGCGTGGGCTATCGTGCCCAGGTCCAAGGTGATGCCGTCAAGCTGCAACTCGGTTTCTCCCACGACGTCGTGCACAAGCTGCCCGCCGGCGTGAAGGCCGAGTGCCCCACCCAGACGGAAATCATCATCAAGGGCCCGAACAAGCAAGTCGTCGGTCAGGTGGCCGCTGAAATCCGCGCGTACCGCGAACCCGAACCCTACAAGGGCAAGGGCGTGCGTTACTCGGACGAACGCGTCGTCATCAAAGAAACCAAGAAGAAATAACGGCGCACGCAAGGACGAATCATGGACAAAAAAGTATCCCGTTTGCGTCGTGCGGTTCCGACCCGTCGGAAGATCACGCAGCTCGGCGTTCATCGCCTCTCGGTCTTCCGCTCGAACCTGCACATCTACGCGAACATCATTTCGCCGGAAGGCGATCGTGTGGTCGTCAGCGCCTCGACGCTGGAAGCCGAAGTGCGCACCCAACTGGCTGGCCAGACTGGCGCGGGTGGCAATGCCGCCGCCGCCGCTCTGATCGGCAAGCGTGTTGCCGAAAAGGCCAAGGCCGCCGGTATCGAACTGGTTGCCTTCGATCGCTCGGGCTTTCGTTACCATGGCCGCGTCAAGGCGCTGGCCGATGCCGCGCGTGAAGCCGGCCTGAAGTTCTAAGCGAGGATCTGTCAAATGGCTAAAGTACAAGGCAAGGGCGCCGCGGAAAAAGAGAACGACGACGGCCTGCGCGAAAAGATGATCGCGGTCAACCGCGTCAGCAAGGTTGTGAAGGGTGGTCGCACCATGAGCTTCGCCGCGCTGACCGTGGTGGGCGATGGCGACGGCCGCATCGGCATGGGCAAGGGCAAGGCGCGTGAAGTGCCGGTCTCGGTCCAGAAGGCGATGGAACAGGCTCGTCGTGGCATGTTCAAGGTTGCTCTGAAGAACGGCACGCTGTTCCACACCGTGGTCGGCAAGCACGGCGCCTCGACGGTGCTGATCTCGCCGGCAGCTGAAGGTACCGGCGTGATCGCCGGCGGCCCGATGCGCGCTATTTTCGAAGTGATGGGTGTGCGTAACGTGGTTGCCAAGAGCCTCGGCTCGAGCAACCCCTACAACATGGTTCGCGCCACGTTGAATGGTCTGCGCGCTTCCCTGACTCCGGCGGAAGTTGCTGCCAAGCGCGGCAAGTCCGTCGAAGAAATCCTGGGGTAAATCATGGCTCAGAAGCAGATCAAAGTTACGCTCGTGCGCTCTGTGATCGGTACGAAGCAGTCCCACCGCGACACCGTTCGTGGTCTGGGTCTGCGCGGCCTGAACAGCAGCCGCGTTCTGGTCGACACGCCCGAGGTTCGCGGGATGATCCGTAAAGTGGATTATCTGGTGACCGTCTCGGAAGCCTAAGGAATCACGATGTCGAATATTCAACTCAATTCGCTGAAGCCCGCCGAGGGTGCCAAGCACGCCAAGCGCCGCGTCGGCCGTGGCATCGGTTCGGGTCTGGGTAAGACCGCCGGCCGTGGTCACAAGGGTCAGAAGTCGCGTTCGGGCGGTTTCCACAAGGTTGGCTTCGAAGGCGGTCAGATGCCGCTGCAGCGTCGTCTGCCCAAGCGCGGTTTCACCCCGCTGGGTCAGCACCTCCACGCTGAAGTGCGCCTGTCCGACCTGCAGGCTCTGTCCGTCGAAGAAGTCGACGTGCAGGCCCTGAAGGCTGCTGGCGTGGTTGGCCAAGGCGTTCGTTACGCCAAGGTCATCAAGTCGGGTGAACTCTCGCGCAAAGTGGTGCTTCGCGGCATCACGGCAACGGCCGGCGCTCGCGCCGCGATCGAAGCCGCGGGCGGTTCGCTTGCTTGATAGCGAGGTGACGCGTGGCTAATGCGCAGGCACTGGGCAAATCCGGTTCGCGGTACGGCGATCTCAAACGCCGTCTCGTGTTCCTGATTCTCGCCCTTGTGGTTTACCGTCTCGGTACTCACATCCCCGTTCCGGGCATCAATCCGGACGCGCTGGCGGACTTGTTCCGCCAGAACCAGGGCGGGATCCTGGGCCTGTTCAACATGTTCTCGGGCGGTGCGCTTTCGCGCTTTTCGATCTTTGCCCTGGGGATCATGCCGTACATTTCGGCATCCATCATCATGCAGTTGATGTCGGTGGTGGTGCCGTCGCTGGAAGCGCTCAAGAAAGAGGGCGAAGCCGGCCGGCGCAAGATCACCCAGTACACCCGCTACGGCACTGTGTTGCTGGCGCTGGTGCAAGCTGTGGGCATTTCGGTAGCGCTGGAATCGCAGCCTGGTCTTGTTGTCGATCCGGGCATGTTGTTCCGCTTTACCACTGTGGTGACCCTGGTCACCGGCACCATGTTCGTCATGTGGCTGGGTGAACAGATCACTGAGCGTGGTCTGGGCAATGGGATCTCGATCCTGATCTTCGCCGGTATCGTCGCGGGCTTGCCCACGGCGCTGGCCGGGCTGCTGGATCTGGTGCGTACCAATGCGATGTCGGTGCTGTCGGCACTGTTCATCGTGGCGCTGGTGGTGCTCGTGACGGCGTTTGTCGTGTTCGTTGAACGCGGCCAGCGCAAGATCACGGTCAACTATGCCAAGCGTCAGGTGGGCAACAAGGTCTACGGCGGTCAGAGCTCGCATCTGCCGCTCAAGCTGAACATGGCAGGTGTGATTCCGCCGATCTTCGCATCGTCGATCATCCTGTTCCCGGCCACGATCACGAGCTGGTTCTCCAGCGGCGAAAGCATGATCTGGCTGCGGGACCTGGCTGCCGCGCTCGAACCTCGTCAACCGCTTTACATCACGCTGTATTCGGTCGCGATCATCTTCTTCTGCTTTTTCTACACGGCTCTGGTGTTCAACAGCCGCGAAACGGCAGACAACCTGAAGAAGAGCGGTGCGTTCGTCCCGGGCATTCGTCCTGGTGAGCAAACCGCGCGTTACATCGACAAGATCCTGATGCGTCTCACGCTGGCTGGTGCCCTCTACATCACGCTGGTGTGTTTGCTCCCGGAATTCTTGGTGATGCGTTGGAACGTACCGTTCTACTTTGGTGGAACGTCCCTGTTGATTATTGTTGTGGTGACGATGGATTTCATGGCGCAGGTACAGGCCTACATGATGTCGCACCAATACGACTCGCTGCTCAAGAAGGCCAACTTCAAGGGCTCGGGTTTGCCCATGCGGTAAGCAAAAATAATGTCCAAGGACGACGTCATCCAGATGCAGGGCGAGGTTCTTGAGAACCTCCCCAACGCGACATTCCGCGTCAAGCTCGAAAACGGCCACGTGGTGTTGGGCCATATTTCCGGCAAGATGCGCATGCATTACATCCGGATTCTGCCTGGCGACAAGGTCACAGTGGAACTCACGCCCTACGACCTGACACGAGCACGAATTGTTTTCCGCTCCAAGTGAAGCGGACCGGGTTACGGAAAATTAGGAGTCAACCATGAAAGTAATGGCATCGGTTAAGCGGATCTGCCGCAACTGCAAAGTTATCAAACGTCACGGCGTGGTGCGCGTCATCTGCACTGACCCGCGTCATAAGCAGCGTCAAGGCTAACCCCAGGTTAGTGACGCAACGGATTAATTCAAGGAACAGTCATGGCCCGTATTGCTGGCATTAACATTCCGCCGCAACAGCACGCCGAGATCGGCCTGACCGCCATTTTTGGCATCGGTCGTACGCGCGCCCGCAAGATTTGCGAAGCTGCTGGTGTACCCGTTACCAAAAAGGTCAAGGATCTGACCGACGCCGAGTTGGAGCGCATCCGTGAACACGTTGGCGTGTTCACCGTTGAAGGCGACCTGCGTCGTGAAGTACAGCTCTCGATCAAGCGTTTGATCGACCTGGGTACGTATCGCGGTATGCGTCACAAGCGCGGCCTGCCCGTACGTGGCCAGCGCACTCGCACCAACGCTCGCACCCGCAAGGGCCCGCGTCGTGCTGCTGCGTCCCTGAAGAAATAATCGAGGAATAGATTATGGCGAAAGCTTCCACCAGCGGCGCTTCGCGCGTGCGCAAAAAGGTCAAGAAGAACGTCTCGGACGGCATCGCGCACGTTCACGCGTCGTTCAACAACACCATCATCACCATCACCGACCGTCAAGGCAACGCTCTGTCGTGGGCGACCTCCGGTGGTGCTGGCTTCAAGGGCTCGCGCAAGTCGACCCCGTTCGCCGCTCAGGTGGCAGCGGAAACGGCCGGCCGCGTGGCGATGGAATACGGCATCAAGACGCTCGAAGTTCGCATCAAGGGCCCCGGTCCTGGCCGCGAATCGTCGGTCCGCGCGCTCAACGCGCTGGGCATCAAGATCTCGAGCATTGCCGACATCACGCCCGTTCCGCACAACGGCTGCCGTCCGCCGAAGCGTCGTCGTATCTAAAGGGAATCCAAAATGGCTCGTTATACTGGACCCAAGTGCAAGCTCTCGCGCCGCGAGGGTACTGACCTGTTTCTGAAGAGCGCCCGCCGCTCGCTGGATTCCAAGTGCAAGCTGGATTCCAAGCCCGGTCAGCATGGCCGCACTTCGGGTGCCCGCACCTCCGACTACGGTCTGCAGCTGCGTGAAAAGCAAAAACTGAAGCGCATGTACGGCGTGCTGGAAAAGCAGTTCCGCAAGTACTTCGCTGAAGCCGAACGCCGTCGTGGCAACACCGGCGAAACGCTGATCCAGCTGCTGGAATCGCGTCTGGACAACGTCGTCTACCGCATGGGCTTCGGCTCGACGCGCGCCGAAGCTCGCCAGCTGGTGAGCCACCGCGCCATCGAACTGAACGGCCACACGGCTGACATCGCTTCGATGCTGGTCAAGGCCGGTGACATCATCACCGTGCGTGAAGCCGCCAAGAAGCAAGGCCGTATCCGCGAAGCGCTGGATCTGGCCTCGAGCATCGGCATCCCGCAATGGGTCGAAGTCGACACCAGCAAGATGGCCGGTACGTTCAAGTCGGCACCCGATCGCGCTGACGTCGCTCGCGACATCAACGAATCGATGGTCGTCGAACTGTACTCGCGTTGATCGCCGCAGGCCTCGTCTCGTACGAGGCCCGCTTTGCATCATCGCGGTCAGCCGCGCACGTCATACCGCACAGCCCGCCCTCGCCATTTTGGCGTGGCGGGCTTTGCGGTAGTAATGCCCGGTGCTCTCCGGCACCGTATGTTTTGCAGTTCCCCTTCATTCCATCAGCCTTATCGGTGTAACGAGCCGAGGGTATTGAAAAGGAAATCAGTACATGTCCACTCAAGGTTTTCTGAAGCCGCGCTCCATTGAAGTCGAACCGGTCGGTGCCAATCACGCCAAGATCGTGATGGAGCCGTTCGAACGCGGTTACGGCCACACGCTGGGCAACGCCCTGCGCCGCATTCTGCTCTCCTCGATGACCGGCTACGCGCCGACCGAAGTGCAGATGACCGGTGTGGTGCACGAATACTCGACCATCCCGGGCGTTCGCGAAGATGTCGTCGACATCCTGCTGAACCTGAAGGGCGTGGTCTTCAAGCTGCACAACCGTGACGAAGTCACCCTGGTGCTGCGCAAGAATGGCGCCGGCCTGGTGCTGGCGAGCGACATCGAGCTGCCGCACGACGTCGAGATCATCAACCCCGATCACCCCATCTGCAATCTGACCGACGCCGGCAAGCTCGAGATGCAGATCAAGGTCGAGAAGGGCCGCGGCTATGTGCCGGGTAACGTGCGTGCGCTGTCCGAAGACCGCACCCACACGATCGGCCGCATCGTGCTGGACGCTTCGTTCTCGCCGGTCCGCCGCGTGAGCTACGCCGTCGAAAGCGCTCGTGTCGAACAGCGTACCGACCTGGACAAGCTGGTGCTGGACATCGAAACCAACGGCGTGATCTCGCCCGAGGAAGCGGTGCGCCAATCGGCCCGCATCCTGATGGATCAGATCTCGGTGTTCGCCGCCCTGGAAGGCGCTGGCGATTCGTACGAAGCCCCGGTCCGCGGCACGCCGCAGATCGATCCGGTGCTGCTGCGCCCGGTCGACGACCTGGAGCTGACGGTGCGTTCGGCCAACTGCCTGAAGGCCGAAAACATCTACTACATCGGCGACCTGATCCAGCGTACCGAGAACGAACTGCTCAAGACCCCGAACCTGGGTCGCAAGTCGCTCAACGAGATCAAGGAAGTGCTGGCCGCACGCGGCCTGACGCTGGGCATGAAGCTCGAAAACTGGCCCCCGCTGGGCCTCGAGCGTCCGTAAGCCTTATCCGGCGGCCGGCCCGATCCTGGGTTGACCGCCGATGTTTCGCCGCTGGCTGGCGCCAGCGGCGGGGCGAACCGAGCATCAATCGATGCAATTTTTTTTACCGGACCGCGTCCTGGCGACAGGCGATAGAAGAACCGGATAACCAGATGGCGGAAACGCTGTCGCTAGATTCAAAGGAAATACCATGCGTCACGGTAACGGCCTGCGCAAGCTCAATCGCACCAGCAGCCATCGTCTCGCCATGTTCCGCAACATGGCCGTTTCGCTGATCACTCACGAAGCGATCAAGACCACGCTGCCCAAGGCGAAAGAACTGCGCCGCGTCATCGAACCCCTCATCACGCTGGGCAAGGAGCCCACGCTCGCGAACAAGCGCCTGGCTTTTGCCCGTCTGCGCGATCGCGACGCCGTGGTCAAGCTGTTCGCCGAAATCGGCCCGCGCTACGCGGCCCGCAACGGCGGCTACACCCGTGTCCTGAAGATGGGCTTCCGTCAGGGCGACAACGCTCCCATGGCTTTCATGGAGCTGGTTGACCGTCCGGAAGTGGATGCTTCCGAAGCAGACGCCGCCGAATAAACCCGGCGCGACTCGCGGCAGAAACGGACCCTCGTGGTCCGTTTTTGCTTTTTGGCGATCCGGTGTCAGTCGCCGCTCACCGCGGCGCGCAATGCCTCGGCGGTGGCCTTGAGCGCATCGGCATCGGCTTGCGGCGGCATGATGAAGGTCAGGTTCTGCTCGGCGATGTAATGCGTGGACGTGAGATCGTGCGGATGCTGCATGGGCACGATATGCGCATGGGCATGCGGCACGTGGATGCCGGTGAACGCCAGCCCGACGCGTTCGACCGCGTACAGCCGCTTCATCTGGCGGGCCAGGCGCTGTCCCAGATTGACGATGTGACCTGCGAGATCCGCAGGCATGTCTTCGAAGTAGGGATAATGCTGCTTGGGAATGATCAGCACATGCCCGGGGCGCACCGGATGGATGTCGAGAAAGGCCAGCGTCCGGCTGTCTTCGTGCACGATGTGCGCGGGCAGCTCGTGCCGGGCGATACGACAGAACAGGCATGAATCCGGCATGGCGCGTCCTCCTGGGCTCCTGTGCGGCGGGATGGCCGCGTCTTCCCGATAAAATACTCCGAGTTCCCCCGCACCCGCCTTAAAACAGGAGTGTCCATGTTGCGCGATGACGACGTCGTACTGATCATCAGCAATGCCCCCGACATGCTGCTGGCCAAGCGGATCGCGCACGAGCTGGTCGAAGACGGCTTGGCCGCCTGCGTGAACCTTGGCTCCCCCGTGCTGTCCATCTATCGGTGGCAGGGCGAGGTGGAAGGCGCGGAGGAAGTGCCGCTCTCGATCAAGACCACTTACGGCGGCCATCACGCCGTGGTACAGGCGCTGGCCCGTCTGCATCCCTACGACGTTCCCGAAATCATCGTGGTGCCCGTGATCGGCGGTATCGCCTCCTATCTCGACTGGGTGCGCGAGCAGACCGCCGCCCCGGGCGCCGACTGAGCAGAGTTGTCCATGTCTTCGATGCGCATCCCCGCTGGCGACCTCGCCATGTCCCGCGATCTTGCTAGCGCCGCGCGGCGTGATCGTGCCGCCGGGTCCATCCGGGTGCCATGGGCGCGGTGCTGCGCGCTGGCGCTGATGCTGCTGACCGCCATGCTGGTGCTGGCCCCGCGGGCTCAGGCCTTGACCGAAGCGGATTTCCTGGCGCCCGAGAAGGCATTCGTGTTCAGTGCGGCGATGCCCGCGCCCGATATGCTCGAACTGCGCTTCGACGTCGCACCGGGCTATTACATGTATCGAGAGCGCTTCGCGCTCACGGTGAACAATCCGCAAGCCATTACGCTGGGCGAGCCGGTGTATCCCGCTGGCGAGGTCAAGTACGACCCCACGTTCGAGAAGGACATGGAGGTGTACCACCAAGACATCGTGATCCGTGTGCCGGTGTCGGCCGGCGCGGGCGGACCGGTACGGATCACCCTGACGAGCCAGGGTTGCGCGGACAAGGGCCTGTGCTATCCCCCGATGGACCATGCCGTGGATCTCACGCCAGCTGCGGGCGGGTATGCCCTCTCCAAGGGCACCGGCCTGGCGCTCGCGGCGGGCTCGGGCGGCACCTCTGCCTTGGCGAGCGGATCGAATCCTGCCGGTGCCACGGGCCTGTCGGCGCTGCTGGGCGCGGGCGACACGGGGCTTGCCGATGCGATCGGCGGATTGGGTTGGCTGCAGACCGCGGGCGTATTCCTGTTGTTGGGCATCCTGCTGTCGCTGACGCCCTGCGTACTGCCGATGATCCCCATCCTCTCGTCCATCGTGCTCGGCGCAGGCGCCCATGGCGCTCCGCCGTCCCGTGCGCGGGGTCTGGGCCTGGCGGCGGCCTATGTGCTGGGCATGTCGGTGGTCTATACCGCGCTCGGCGTGGCGGCCGGCTTGAGCGGCGCGGGCCTGGCGGCCTGGCTGCAGACACCCTGGATCCTGTCGGTATTCGCCGTGCTGCTGGTCTTGTTGGCGCTCGCGATGTTCGACGTCTATACGCTGCAGGCCCCCGCCGCGCTGCAATCGCGGCTGACCGAGCGCGCCAACCGCATTCCGGGCGGGCGGGTTACCGGTGCCGTGCTCATGGGCGCGATCTCCGCGCTCATCGTGGGTCCCTGCGTGGCGGCACCGCTGGCAGGCGCGCTGCTCTATATCTCGCAAACGGGCGACGTGCTGCTCGGCGGCGCCGCGCTCTTTGCGCTGGCGTGGGGCATGGGCGTGCCGCTTCTCGTCGTGGGTGCGTCGGCCGGGGCGCTGTTGCCCAAGGCGGGAGCCTGGATGGACGGCGTCAAGCGCCTGTTCGGCATGCTGTTGCTGGGCACGGCCTGGTGGATGCTGATTCCGGTGCTGCCGACCTGGGTTCAGATGTTGGGCTGGGCCTTCCTCGCGATGGTGGGCGCGGTGATGCTGCGCGCCTTCGAGGCACTGCCGGCGGGAGCCACGCGCACCACCGCGCGTATGTTCGGCAAGGGCCTGGGGCTATTGTTGGCGCTCGCCGCCCTGGCCTGGCTCGTCGGGGCGCTCAGCGGCGGTCGCGACGTATTGCAGCCGCTGGGCCACCTCGCTGCGCGCGAGGGCACGGGCACGGGCACGGCGGCATCCGCGGCCGACACGCATTTCCAGCGCGTGCGCACGGTGGCCGAGCTCGACGCCGTGCTGGCGCGCAGCGACCGTCCCGTCATGCTGGATTTCTATGCCGATTGGTGTGTGTCGTGCCGCGAGATGGAGCGTTTCACGTTCACCGATCCCGCGGTGGCCGCCAAGATGTCCGGCATGCTGCTGCTGCAAGCGGACGTGACGGCCAACAATGCCGACGATCGCGCGCTGCTCAAACGCTTTCGCTTGTTCGGCCCGCCGGGCATCATGTTCTTCGCCCCTGGCGGCCGGGAGCTTGCGGACGCGCGCGTGATCGGTTTCCAGGATGCCCGGCGCTTCGAAGCCAGCCTGGATCGTGCGCTGATACGTTGAGGCATCGAACGCCGCGCTGACCGGCGCGGCAACGGTTGCGCACGCAACCGTTGCGTGAGCTGACATGCTGCGCCCGCGCAACACCGCCCCTTCGATTGGACGGCAGGCGCGCGCGCCGGCTGACGCGGCACGGATGCTGACGGTAGTATGGAAGCTCTCCCGCCTTCCTTGCCCTCCTGCCGTGTCCAACACACCCCAAGATTCCACGCCGGTCCGCACGGGCCCGCTGTACGCGCAGCTCATGCTGGTGATGGCGACGTGGGGCGTGAATCTCGTGGCGGTGAAGTACCTCACCAGCCAGATGGATATCTACGTGGTGGCGGCTGTTCGAATCGTTGTTGCGTTCACGGCCGTGACGGGCTTCATCCTGTGGCGTCATGGGCGCATTCCGCGTCTGTCGCTGGCGCAATTCGGCTGGCTGGCAGCGGCCGGCATCCTGGTGGTGTATGCCCACCAGATCGCATTGGTGGGCGGCCTGCGCATGACCTCGGCGGCCAACGCCACGCTGATCATGGCGACCAGCCCGCTCTGGTCCGTTGTTCTGGCAGCCGTGTTCTACCGCGAACGGCTGACCTATGCACGCATCGGCGCCGCCGCGCTCGGGCTGGGCGGCGTGGCGCTGGTCGTGGCCGGCAGCGGCGGGCAGATCGCACAGGCCGGCGCGGGCGACCTGCTCGCGCTGTTCGCCGTGATCGTATTCGTGTTCGGCGGTCTGGTGATCCAGCGCGTGTCGCGCGCCCTCGATCCGCTCACCATTCTTTGGTACATGTATCTGGTGGGCGCGATCGCGCTCACCACGCACGCGGCCCTGTCCGAGGACACCTATCTCGCCAGTTCGTGGGCGAGCGGCTGGTGGCCCTGGGTGGTCGTGGTGTTCTCGGCCGTGATCGCCTCGGGCGTGTGCAATCTGCTCTGGAACGCCGGCATCGCGCGCCTGGGCATGAGCCGCGCGGCGATGTTCGTGAACTGGCTGCCTATTTTCGGCCTGCTGGCCGCCGCGGTATTTCTCGGCGAGCGCATCACCCCGCTACATCTCGCGGGGCTGGTCTGCGTGCTGTCGGGGACGTGGCTCGGGCTGCGGCCGGCGCAGGCGCCGGCCGCCCGATGAGGTTTCAGCGCGACTGACGCAGGAGCGTGGCGGCTTCGATCGCGAAGTACGTCAGGATGCCGTCGGCACCGGCGCGCTTGAACGCCAGCAGCGCTTCCATCATGACCTTGTCGTGGTCGAGCCAGCCGTTGGCGGCTGCCGCCTTGATCATCGCGTACTCACCGCTCACCTGATAGGCGAAGGTGGGCACGCGGAAGGCGTCTTTCACGCGGCGCAGCACATCCAGGTAGGGCATGCCGGGCTTGACCATCACCATGTCGGCGCCTTCGGCCAGGTCGGCCGCGACCTCGCGCAGGGCTTCGTCGATGTTGGCCGGATCCATCTGGTAAGCCATCTTGTTGGACTTGCCGAGGTTGGAGGCCGAGCCGACCGCGTCGCGGAACGGGCCGTAGAACGCACTCGCGTACTTGGCCGAGTAGGCCATGATGCGCGTGTGGATGTGATCGTTGGCCTCGAGCGCCTGGCGGATCGCACCGACGCGCCCGTCCATCATGTCGCTGGGCGCCACGATATCCACGCCGGCCTGGGCCTGCGTGACCGCCTGCCGGATGAGGATCTCGACGGTGGGCTCGTTGAGCACGTATCCCTCGTCGTCGATCACGCCGTCCTGGCCGTGGCTGGTGTACGGATCGAGTGCGACGTCGGTGAGCACACCGAGTTCGGGGAAGCGCTGTTTGAGCTCGCGCACAACGCGCGGAATGAGGCCATCGGGGTTCGTGGCTTCGATACCGTCGGGCGTCTTGAGGGCCGGGTCGATGACGGGGAACAGCGCCATCACCGGAATGCCGAGCGACACGCATTGCTCGGCCACCGGCAGCAGCGTATCGAGCGAGTAGCGCGCCACGCCGGGCAGCGAGGCGACGTCCTGGCGCAGGTTCTTGCCTTCGGCCACGAACACCGGATAGATCAGATCATCGGCGGTGAGCGTGTTCTCGCGCACGAGGCGGCGGGTGAAGTCGTCGCGGCGCAGGCGGCGGGGGCGGGCGTTGGGAAAAGCGGCGGAGACGATCTGCGGGTTCATGGCACTACCTTGGGTGAAATCCAGTTCTCGATGTGGGCACCGGCCTCTTCGAGGCCGATGCGTTCGGTCGACGAGAACGGCACCATATGCAGGGCGCCGATGTCGGCCAGTTGTTTGCGCACGTCGAATACGGCGCGCACGCGCTGGCCATAAGGCAGCTTGTCCGCCTTGGTCAGCAATGCCAGCACCGGACGGCCGGTGGGGGCGATGAAATCGGCGAGGCGGCGATCGAGGTCGGTCACGCCGCGGCGGATATCGATCAGCAGCACGATGCCGACCAGGGATTCGCGATCACGCAAATAGCCGCCCAGGATATCGGCCCATTTTTCTTTCTCGCGATGCGCGACCGATGCGTAGCCATAGCCGGGCAGGTCGACGAGAAACCCCAGCTGTTCGCCGGGTGTGAGCGGATCGGGCATGCCGAACATGTTGATCAGGCGCGTACGGCCGGGGGTCTTGCTGGAGAAGGCCAGGCGACGCTGGTTGCACAGCACGTTGATCGCCGACGATTTGCCAGCATTAGAGCGGCCGACGAAGCAAACCTCGGGCGCGCCAGGTGCGGGCAACTGGTCGAGCCGGGCTGCCGAAATAACGAAGGAGGCACGATGGAGTAGGGACACGGGTTGGCTTCAGAACGGTTGAGGGCGATCCCTATTGTATAATCCGGCGTTTGCAACAGTGGTCCCCGCGCGTGGGGGCGGCTACCTGCGGGCTCGCCGGACTTCAATGGCCGGGCTGCCGGGGCTGGCAAAAGCAGTAGAGTACCGTTCGCGCGGGCAGGCGTCGGGCATGACATGTGGATGCTCACCAGCAACTGCAATGTGCTCGAATCGACATCCGATCGTCGAGGTCTACATGAAGCGTGTGCTGTCCCGGATGATTGCTGCAGGCGGGCTTGTGCTCGGTGCGTCTGTCATGTCTACGAGTTTCGCCGCTGATGGGGCCCCGGCCCCGGCCAAGCCCGATGCGGCCAAAGGCGCCCAGTTGTTCCAGCAGGGCGACCCTGCCCGTGGCGTGATTGCCTGTATCACCTGTCACGGACCGGGGGGCAACAGCAGCATCCCGGCCAATCCGAATCTCGCGGGCCAGCCCCACGAGTATCTCGCCAAGCAACTGCACGATTTCCGCACCAAGGAAGGCGCCAAGCTGCCTGCGCGTCTCGGTCCCGGGGGGAATCCGTCGCCGATGAGCGCGATGGCTCAGCCGCTCACGCCGCAGGATATCCAGAACGTCTCGCTTTACCTTGCAACGCAACAACTCACGCAGCCGGCGACCGCGGGCCACGAGAATCTCGTCGAGCTCGGCCAGAAGATCTGGCGCGGCGGTTTGCCCGAACGCAATGTCCCGGCGTGCGCTTCGTGCCATAGTCCCTCCGGCGCGGGCATTCCGGGCCAGTATCCCCGACTCGCGGGTCAATTCCCCTCGTATCTCGAAGAACAGCTCAAGCTGTTCCGCAGCGGCGACCGGAAGACCAACGAGCCGATGCACACGATCGCGGATCGCATGTCCGACACCGACATCAAGGCCGTGGCGGATTACGCGGCGGGTCTGCGCTAGCATGGGGCGATCCTGAGGGCGGCCTTCACGGGCCGCACCTCGCCGGCCGCACCTCGCCGGCCGCACCTCGCCAGCCCGGGCTTTTGTCCGGAACCTCGCCGGTGTCTTGCTGTCTATGTGAGGGGCGCGCGCACGCAGCCCCTCTTTTTTCATGAATCAAACCTCCACACACTCCCTCTCCCGCCTGCGCAGCCTTCCGCGTGATGTCTTCGAGCTGTTGGGCTCGATGCGCTTCGCCGTCAGTCTGTTGATGTTCATCTGTGTGGCCAGCGTGGTCGGCACGGTGCTGCCCCAAGGCCGTCCGGCGAGCAATTACATCGATCAATTCGGGCCTTTCTGGTTCGATGTGTTCGACAAGTTCTCGATCTGGCATGTGTACAACAGCTGGTGGTTCCTGCTGATCATGGGCTTTCTGGTGGTGTCGACCTCCGTCTGTCTGATCCGCAACGCGCCCAAGATGCTGAAAGACGCGCGCTCGTTTCGCGAGCATGTGCGTGCCTCGAGCCTGCGCGCCTTTCCGCACCGGGTCGATACGCGCGCGGCGCTCGACGTCCAGGGTACCGAAGGCGCCGTGCGTACCTTGCTGCGCGGCCAGGGCTATGCGGTGCGCGAGCGCCGCGATGGTGACGGCGTATTGCTGGCTGCCAAGAAAGGCAGCGCCAACCGGCTGGGCTACATCTGCGCGCATGCGGCCATGGTGGTGATCTGTATCGGCGGCTTGCTCGACAGCGAACTGCCGGTGCGCCTGCAACTGCTGTTTGCCGACAAGAAGCCCATCGTCGACAACATGTTGATCGCCGACGTGCCGCAGAGTGGTCGTCTGCCCATGGGCAATCCGAGCTTCCGTGCCAATGTGCTGGTGCCCGAGGGATCCGAGCGCAACACGGCGCTGGTGATGATCGGAGACGGCGTGCTGGTGCAGCCCTTGCCCTTCACGCTCAAGCTCAACAAGTTCGACGTCGAGTATTACTCCACCGGCATGCCCAGCCGATTCGCCAGCCATGTCGAGGTCACCGATCCGGATACCGGCAAGTCGTTCGAATCCGTGATCGAAGTGAACGAGCCGCTGCGCTACAAGGGCGTGACCGTCTACCAGAGCAATATGGGCGACGGCGGCAGCAAGGTCACCCTCACGGGCTATCCCTTGCAGGGCGCGCAGGCCGCGCCGTTCACGGTCAATGGCACGGTGGACGAGACCAACGACATCAATGCGCAGGCCAACGGCCAGACCACGCAGAGCATGAAGCTGCGGGTTACCGACCTGCGGCCGATCAACGTCGAAGACATCACCGACGGTACGCCGCAGGACGCAGTCAAACAGAATTTCTCCGAGCATCTGGCCGCCGTGACCGGCAGCGCCGCGGGCAGGAAAAACGAGCGTCTGCGCAACGTCGGTCCCACGGTCGAATATCAGCTGGTCGACGATGCCGGCCAGGCGCGCGATTACCGCGTCTACATGCTGCCCATCGAATTGAACGAGGTGCCGGTGCTGTTGGCCGGCGTGCGCGACAACCCCTCGCAAAACTTCGGTTATCTGCGCATCCCCGTCGATGACGATGGTTCGCCCACCGAATTCCTGCGTTTGCGCGCCGCGCTGGCCGATCCGTCGGTGCGCGCCGAGGCGGTGCGGCGGTTCGTCGAGCGTAACCTGCCCGCGGGCGCGGATCGCCAGTCGCTCGAAGCCGCGGCGCAACGTGGCCTGGATACCTACGCGCGTGGCGGGCTGCGTGCATTGGCCGACCTGCTGCAGCAGGGTACCGATCCGGCCGACACCGAGCGCGCGGCGGCAGTGGTGCTGCGGCTGCTGGGCAGCACGATGTACGACGTGCGCGCCATCATGCGTGAGCGCAATGGCATGCCGCCGCTACCCGAGTCGGGGCCGCAGGCCGAGCAGTCTGGACGCTGGCAGCAGGTGGCGTTGGGGGCGCTGTCCGACCTGACCCTCTATCCCGCACCGGTCCTGTTCACGCTCAGCGACTTCGAGCACATCCAGGCGAGCGGTTTCCAGGTGAGCCGTACGCCGGGCAAGAACGCCGTGTACCTCGGCTGCCTGCTGCTCATCGTGGGGGTGTTCTCGATGTTCTATATCCGTGACCGCCGCATCTGGGTCTGGCTCACGCCCGCGCGTGATGGCCAGGGCACCGACGTGCAGGCGGCGATGACATCGCAGAAGCGTACACTGGACTTCAATCAGGAATTCGACCGGTTCCGTCAGGCCATGCAGCGCCTGGGCCGGTCTTGAGATCAGCCATGAACACGACCACACGCCCGCCGCTGCCCGACGCCGATTGGAGCAATTCGTTTTCCCAGACCGGCGACAACCGGGCGCAGCGCGGCCGGCCCGACTGGACCGATCTGGTGTTTTTCGTGCTGCTGGCCGCGGGGGCGGGCTTTGCCCTCACGCGGTTCGGCTACGCGATGGATTACTACGAGAAGATCATCCTGTGCGGCACCGTCCCGTCGCTGGTCTGGCTGGGCTGGCTTTGGCGTCCGCTGCGCCGCCTGATGCTGGCGTGCGCGCTGTCGGTGGGCCTGGCGTTGCTGCTCTATCAAAACGACCTGGCGCGCGCCGAGCAGGTGTTCTTCCTCAAGTACCTCTTCTCGTCGCAATCGGCCATTTTGTGGATGTGCGCGCTCTTCATGCTCGCCACCGTCTGCTATTGGGCGGGCATTTTGAGCCCGACGGCGGCCTGGCTGGGCACGGCGCTCAGCTGGGGCGCGGTCTTCGCGGGTACGACGGGCCTGCTGGTGCGCTGGCGCGAGGGGCATCTGATGGGGCCCGACCTGGGCCACATCCCGGTGAGCAATCTGTACGAGGTATTCGTGCTGTTCGCGCTGGTCACGGCGCTTTTCTACCTGTACTACGAGCGCAAATATTCGACCCGCGCGCTCGGCGGTTTCGTGCTGCTGGTGATCTCGTCGTCCATCGTGTTCCTGCTCTGGTATTCGTTCACGCGTGATGCCGGACAGATCCAGCCGCTGGTGCCGGCCCTCAAGAGCTGGTGGATGAAGCTGCACGTGCCGGCCAATTTCATCGGCTATGGCACGTTCTCGCTGGCGGCGATGGTGGGCTTCGCCTACCTGGTGAAGCAGCACGGCGAAACCACCTCCTGGAAAAAGCTCGCGCCGCTGTTCGTGCTGGGCGTGCTGCTGTGCGCCGAGCCGATGGTGTTTCGGACCGATGGCCTCTCTGCCACCTGGATGATCTATGGTGGCGTGGGCGTGGTGATCGTGGGCGGCATTCTGCTCGCCCGCCGCCGTATCGCGCAGGCACTGCCTTCACTCGAAGTGCTCGACGACATCATGTATCGCGCCATCGCGATCGGCTTTGCGTTCTTCACGGCGGCCACGGTGCTGGGCGCGCTGTGGGCGGCCGATGCGTGGGGTGCCTACTGGCAGTGGGATCCCAAGGAAACCTGGGCGCTCATCGTCTGGCTCAACTACGCCGCGTGGCTGCACATGCGCCTCATCAAGGGCCTGCGCGGTTCGATGGCGGCCTATTGGGCGCTCGTGGGCCTGCTCATCACCGGGTTCGCCTTCCTGGGCGTGAACATGTTCCTCTCGGGTCTGCATTCGTACGGAGAGCTCTGATCGCGTTCGGCGGCTGCCGTCGCAGGCGGCACCGCGCCGATGGATACGACAAGGCCCGCGCAAGCGGGCCTTTGTCATGGGTGGCCGGCGCGCCACTCGCGGGGCGATAGCCCGAAGCGACGTTTGAACAGCCGGCTGAAATGCGAGGGATGGGCGAACCCCGCCTGATACGCCAGCTCGGCGATGCTGCGGTGACGCTGGGCCGGATTCAACAGCAACTCGCGGCAGCGCTCGAGCCGCTGATCGAAGACGAAGCGCTCCACGGACAGGTCGCCCGCCTGGAATACGCGATGCAGATAGGCCACTGACAGGCCACAACCCTGCGCCACGTGTTGCGGCGACAGTGCGGGATCGGCCAGGTGCTGGCGGATGTAGGCCATGGCGCGCTGGCGATGCGCGAGCGTGACGCTGCTGTCGGCTTCGGAGGTGTGCCCCTGGCCCGGCTGCACCAGGAACAGCACGATCAGATCGATCAACCGTTCACCCAGCTCTCCCGCCTCGGCCGGCGACCAGCCGTCCAAGCCCTTGAACAAGTGCTCCATATAGCTGGCCAGCATCGCGCCGCGCGGCGACCCGTCGTCGACGCGCAGCTTGTAGAAAGGGTCGATGCGCGATTCGCGCTGCGATAGCGCACTGCGCGGGAACGACACGCTCAGACTGCGATAGCCGCCGGCACCGAGCGCGGCGGCCTGGTAGGGCAGGCTCTGGTTCATCAGATAGACGCAGCCGGGCTCGACCTGGAACTCGCGTCCGCACTGGTTCACCGAGAGCGGCCCGGCCAGCGGCAGACCGAAGGTATAGAACTCCTGGTCGAGTCGGGAGACGTTGCCGGCAGTGCGTTCGAGCTTCTGTCCCTGGTAGTGCAGGTCGTTGAATTGCAGGCTGGCGCGGCGTACGTAGCGCACGTGGCCGGCAAACGGCCCGCCGAACTGGCCTGCCCGGTCCTGGTGCACTTCGAAGGGGCCGAAGGCGTCGGAGAGGGCTGCGCGCCATTGCTCGTACCGCTCGGCGCCCGTGACGGCCGAGGTAGCGAATTCCGTGTCGGGCATGGCCCGGTCTCCTGGTTCGCGGGGTCGGCGAGGGGGCTCATGACCCTGCGTCTACATATTCTTGACTCACCCTGCCGCGGGCGGTCTGGCGCATTGTGGCCGCGCTTCGGGCAAGTCTATATTCAGCGCGACAAGCACACAACCTGGACAACCCGGGAGGAGACGCATGGCTTACGCGCCCGCACAGGCCGCTCGCCACACACCGGCTTCGCGCTATCTCAGCTGCGAGGGCCGCGAGCTGCATTACACCGAGTGGGGCCCTCCGGACGCGCCCGCCATCATCATGTGGCACGGTCTGGCTCGCACCGGCCGCGACTTCGACGAACTCGCGCGGGCACTGGCCGATGACTACCGCATCATCTGCCCCGACACGATCGGCCGCGGCCTGTCGCAATGGAGTCCCGATCCGGTGGCCGAGTACCGGCTCGATTTCTACGCCCGCCTGGCAAGCGCCCTGGCCGATGGTCTGGGACTGCAACGCCTGCGTTGGGTGGGCACCTCGATGGGGGGCGCGACCGGTATGCATGCCGCGGCCACCACGCTGAAGGATCGCGTCACGCATCTGGTGGTCAACGACATCGGCCCGACGCTGCCGGGGCCCGCCATCGCGCGCATCCTGGCCTATGCCGGCAACCCCCCGGCCTTCGACACGGCGACCGAGCTGGAGGCATGGCTGCGCGCTGCCTACAAGCCTTATGGCTGGCAGAGCGACGAGCAATGGCGCCGAATGGCCGAGACCTCGCTGCGCCGACTGCCCGACGGCCGTGTCACGGCTCACTATGACCCGGCCATCGTCGGCCAGTTTCAGCATCACCCCGCGGACTACGAGCGCTGGGCCGAGTACGACGCGCTGCGCATGCCCGTGCTGCTGTTGCGCGGTGCCGACTCCGACTTATTGCTGCCCGAGGTCGCCGACGCCATGACGCGCCGTGGCCCGCGTGCGCAGCGCATCGATTTTCCCGATTGCGGTCATGCCCCGGCGCTCAATGTCGCGCCGCAGATCGAAGCCGTCCGCCGCTTTCTCGCCATGCCGGTCGCCGACGCAGCCGCCGGTGCTCACTAGGACCAAGGAGACTCCCATGAAACGCATCCTGCTCGCCGCGCTGGCCGGCCTGTGCCTGAGCACCAGCGCATCGGCCAAGGACTTTGTCGTGGCCCACGTCTACGACAAGACGGGGCCGTTGGAGGCTTACGCCAAGCAGACCCAGGTTGGGCTGGTGCTGGGCCTGGAGTACGCCACCCAGGGCACCATGACAGTGGCGGGCCGCAAGATCCGCGTGATCGAGAAAGACACGCAGGGCAAGCCCGATGTCGCCCGCGCCCAACTCGCATCGGCCTATGCCGACGACAACGCCGACATCGCGGTCGGCCCGACCTCGTCGGGCGTGGCGCTGGCGATGCTGCCGATTGCCGAAGAGTACGAGAAGATCCTGTTGGTCGAGCCCGCGGTGGCTGACTCGATCACCGGCGAAAAGTGGAACAAGTACATCTTTCGCACCGGCCGCAATTCGTCGCAGGACGCGATTGCCAACGCCGTCGCCTTCGACCAGCCGAACACGTCCATTGCCATGCTGGCGCAAGACTACGCGTTCGGCCGCGACGGCGTGAAGGCCTTCAAGGGCGCACTCAAGCAGGCCAAGATCGTGCACGAAGAGTATCTGCCGGCCAACGCGACCGATTTCACCGCCGGCGCGCAACGCCTCTTCGACGCACTCAAGGACAAGCCCGGGCGCAAGATCATCTTCATCCTGTGGGCGGGCGCCGGCAATCCGTTCAAGATCGCCGATCTGGATCCGAAGCGCTTCGGTATCGAGATCGCCACCGGCGGCAACACGCTGGCCGCGATGACGCCGCTCAAGTCGCTGGCCGGCATGGAGGGCGCCACCTACTACTACTACGGCATCCCCAAGAATCCGGTGAACGACTGGCTGGTGGCCGAACACCAGAAGCGCTATGGCCAACCGCCGGATTTCTTCACGGCGGGCGGCATGTCGGCGGGTATCGCCATCGCGGCCGCGCTGACCCGGAGCGGCGGCAAGAGCGACACCGACACGCTCATCAAGACGATGGAGGGTATGAGCTTCGATACGCCCAAAGGCAAGATGACGTTCCGCCCGCAAGACCATCAGGCCATGCAATCGATGTATCACTTCCGCATCAAAAACGATGCGTCGGTGCCGTGGGCGGTGCAGGATCTGGTCAAGGAGATCACGCCCGACCAGATGGCGGTACCCATCCAGAACAAGCGTTGAGCGCCGTACTCCATGCTGGAAACCCAATCGCTCACGATCCGCTTTGGCGGCCATGTGGCCGTCAACGCGGTGAGCTGCCGCTTCGCGCCGGGAAGCCTGACCGCCATCGTGGGGCCCAACGGCGCGGGCAAGACCACCTATTTCAACCTTATCTCGGGGCAATTGCGTGCCACCGCGGGTTCGGTGCACTTGAACGGCCAAGATCTCACGGGCCTGTCGGCTCCGGCGCGCATGCACGCAGGCCTGGGCCGCGCCTTCCAGCTGACACAGCTGTTCCCGCGCCTGTCCGTACGCGAGAACGTGCGTCTGGCCTTGCAATCGCGCCAGCAAGGGTTGGGCTGGCGCCAGATCCGCTTCTGGCGCACCTGGGACGACGACGCCGCGCTATTGGCACGCGCCGATGCCTTGCTCGAGCGAACCCGGCTCGCGGCGCGGTGCGATCAGGCTGCCGCCGATCTGCCGCATGGCGACCAGCGCAAACTCGAGATCGCAATGCTGATCGCACTGGAACCGCAAGTCTTCATGTTCGATGAGCCGACCGCCGGCATGAGCGTGGACGATGTACCCGTGGTGCTGGACCTGATCCGTGAGATCAAGGCGGATGCCTCGAAAACGATCCTGTTGGTGGAACACAAGATGGACGTGGTGCGCGAACTGGCGGACCGCATTGTGGTGCTGCACAACGGCGAGCTGATGGCCGACGGCGAACCGGCCGAGGTGATCGCATCGCCGCTCGTACAGCAGGCCTATCTTGGCATCAGCCTGCCGGAGACGACGCGATGAGTGCGCCCGCCTTGCTCGAACTGAAGGACGTGCACACGCATATCGGCGCGTATCACATCCTGCACGGCGTGGACCTGGCCGTGCCCGCCGCGGGCGTCACCATGTTGCTGGGCCGCAATGGTGCCGGCAAGACCACCACGCTGCGCACGATCATGGGCCTCTGGAAGGCCGCGCAGGGTCACATCGCTTTCGACGGCGTTCCGATCGGCGGCCCCGGCGTGAGGACCTCGCCGCCGGACATGGCGCGGATGGGCATGGCCTACGTGCCGGAGAACATGGGCATTTTTGCCGACCTGTCCGTCAAAGAAAACATCCTGCTCGCCGCGCGCCAGGCCCGCGGCGCGGCGCAGCTCGACACCGCGCGCCTGGAATGGATCTTCGGCTTCTTTCCGGCCCTCCGGAAGTTCTGGCTGTATCCCGCGGGCAAGCTCTCTGGCGGCCAGAAACAGATGTTGGCCGTGGCGCGCGCCATTATCGAACCTCGCCGCCTGCTGCTGGTCGACGAGCCGAGCAAAGGCCTGGCGCCCGCCATCATCCAGAACATGATCGACGCGTTCATCGAGCTCAAGCAGGCCGCCACCACCATTCTGCTGGTGGAGCAGAACTTCAATTTCGCGCGGCAAGTGGGCGATCACGTCGCCGTCATGGACAACGGCCGGGTGGTGCACGCCGGCGGCATGTCCGCGTTGGCGCAGGACGAGGCGCTGCAGACGCGCCTGCTCGGTCTGTCGTTGGGAGTCCATCAATGAGCACCGCCGATATCGATACCCCTTTGCCGCAGACCCGCGCCGACCTGCGCCCGGTGTTGCTGGTGGTGGCGCTCGCGGCCATCGCACTGCCGCTGGTCGGCTCGTGGTCGACCTGGGTGACGCTCACCTTCGCCGGTCTGGCGATGGGCATGATCATCTTCATCGTGGCATCCGGCATGACGCTGGTGTTCGGCCTGATGGACGTGCTGAATTTCGGGCACGGCCTCTTCATTGCGATCGGCGCCTACATGGCGGCCACGGTGCTCGGTTCGATGTCCGACTGGACCCAGTCCGGCAGCCTGTGGATGAACCTGGCCGCGGTGCTGCCCGCGATGATCGTCGGGATGCTCGTGGCCGGCGCCGTGGGCGTGGCGTTCGAGCGCGTGATCGTGCGGCCTGTCTACGGCCAGCACCTCAAGCAGATTCTCATCACGATGGGCGGCATGATCATCGGAGAAGAGATCATCAAGATGCTGTGGGGACCGCAGACCTTGTCGCTGCCTCTGCCCGAAGCGCTGCGAGGCGCGTTGCTGGTGGGCGATGCGGCGATCGAAAAGTTCCGCGTCGTGGCCCTGGTGGTCGGACTGGCGGTGCTGGGCGGCATGTTGTGGCTCCTCAATCGCACCAAGCTCGGTCTGCTCATTCGCGCGGGCGTCGAGGACCGCGAGATGGTCGAGAGCCTGGGTTATCGCATCCGTCATCTCTTCGTCGGCGTATTCGTCGCCGGCTCGATGCTGGCGGGCCTGGGCGGCGTGCTGTGGGGGCTCTATCAGCAATCCATCGTGCCGCAACTGGGGGCGCAGGTGAACGTGCTGATCTTCATCGTCATCATGATCGGTGGTCTGGGCTCGACCGTAGGCTGCTTGATCGGCGCACTGCTGGTCGGCCTGATGGCCAATTACACCGGCTTTCTGATGCCCAAAGCCGCGTTGTTCTCGAACATCGCGCTGATGGTCGCCATTCTGCTGTGGCGCCCGCAGGGCGTGTATCCGGTCACGAATCGCTAGGAGTCGCGCTCATGTCCTTTCGCCTGCTCTCCGGCGATCCTCCGCGCAGCACGCTGCTGGCGATCATGCTGATCGCCATCGTTGCCGCGCTCGCCGCCGCGCCGTTCTTGTTCCCCGGGCCCAAGGCGCTGGCCGTGGCGGCGAAAATCCTGGTGTTCGTGATCCTGGTCGCCAGCTATGACCTGCTGCTGGGATATACCGGCATCGTGAGCTTCGCCCACACGATGTTCTTCGGTATTGGCGCCTACGGCGTTGCGATCGCCAGCGTGCGCATGGAGGCCGGCTGGCTGGCCGTGCTGACCGGCACCTTCACCGGTCTGGTGGTGTCGCTGGTGTTCGCGCTGGTCATCGGCCTGGCGAGCCTGCGCGTGCGCGCCATTTTCTACGCCATGATCACGCTGGCCGTGGCGGCAGCGTTCCAGACGCTGGTCTCGCAGCTGTCCGACCTGACGGGCGGCGAGGACGGGCTGAATTTCAAAGTCCCGCAGGCGCTGCGGCCGGCCTTCCGGCCGCTGTCCGAGCCTCTGTTCGGCGTGACGGTCGATGGCCGGATCATCACCTACTACCTGATCGCGGCGGTCTGCGTGGTGCTGTTCCTGATGCTGCTGCGCATCGTGAATTCGCCGTTCGGCCGTGTGCTGCAGGCGATCCGCGAGAATCCCTTCCGCGCCGAAGCCATCGGCTATCGCACGGTGCTGTACCGCAGTCTGTCGAATGTGCTGGCCGCGATGTTCGCCACCTTGGCGGGGGCGCTGTATGCGCTATGGCTACGCTATAACGGCCCCGACACGTCGCTGTCGTTCGAGATCATGCTCAACATTCTGTTGATGGTCGTGATCGGCGGCATGGGCACGATGTACGGAGCGGTGATCGGCGCCAGCGTGTTCGTGTTCGCCCAGAGTTATCTGCAGGACGGCCTGCATGTGATCCACGAGGCGGTGGGCAGCATCGCCCCGTTGGCATTGCTGTTCGAGCCGGATCGCTGGCTGCTGTGGCTGGGCATCCTGTTCGTGCTGTCGGTCTACTACTTTCCCACGGGCATCGCGGGCCGGTTGCGGGAGCTGGCGCGGCGGCGCTGAGGCCGGGCGTTGGTTTCACAGACGCATGCAAAAAGCCCTGCACGAAGCGCGCAGGGCTTTTCTTTTGGCCGGCGGATCCGCGATCAGGGCAGCGTAGATTCGCCGCGCAGCAGATCGTCGAAGGTCTCGCGCTGGCGCACCACGTGGTACTGCGTGCCATCAACCATGACTTCGGCTGCGCGTGGGCGGGTGTTGTAGTTGCCTGCCATCACCATGCCGTACGCGCCCGCCGACTCGACAGCCAGCACGTCATCCTGCTGGATGTCGAGCAGACGCTCTTTGGCGAGCCAATCGCCGCTTTCGCAGACGGGGCCGACCACGTCGTAGACCTGGCCCGCGCCACCGCGCGGCACGACGGCGCGCACGCCGTGATAGGCCTGGTACAGCGTGGGCCGCAGCAGGTCGTTCATGGCGGCATCGACGATCGCGAAGTTGCGTGCGTCGTTGTGCTTGAGGAACTGCACCGTGGTGAGCAGCACGCCCGCGTTGCCGACCAGCGAGCGGCCGGGTTCGAGCATCAGATGCAGGTGGCCCAGGCCACGTGCCTGCAGACGATCGAAGACGCGGTCGAGGAGGGCGCGCGGCGACGGCGGCACCTCGTCGGTGTAGCGGATGCCCAGGCCACCGCCCAGGTCCAGATGCTCGATGCGGATGCCGGCGCTCGCGAGCCGGTCGATCAGGTCGAGCAGCTTTTCGAGGGCGTCGAAATACGGGCTGATGTCGGTGAGCTGCGAGCCGATGTGGCAGTCGACACCCACGATCTGCAGGCCGGGCAGCGAGGCCGCGGTCTGGTAGGCCTCGAGCGCCTCGTCGATCGCGATACCGAATTTGTTTTCTTTGAGGCCGGTGGAAATATAGGGGTGCGTCTGCGCGTCGACGTCGGGATTGACGCGCAGCGACACCCGCGCCGTGCGGCCGCACGCCTGGGCGACATCGGACAGGCGGGCCAACTCGGCGGTGGATTCGACGTTGAAGCATTTCACGCCGGCCAGCAGCGCCTCGTGCATTTCCCAGGCCTGCTTGCCCACCCCGGAAAACACGATCTTCGCGGGATCGCCGCCCACCGCCAGCACGCGCTTGAGCTCGCCGCCGGACACGATGTCGAAGCCCGCGCCCAGACGGGCGAATTCTTTGAGCACCGCGAGATTGGAGTTGGCTTTCATGCCATAGCAGACCAGGACCGGGCGCTCGCCGATCGCGTCGCGATATGTGTTCCAGGCGGCGTGCAGCGCCGCGCGCGAATAGACGTAGAGCGGCGTACCCAGGGCGTCGGCCAGCTCGGAGAGCGGCACGCCTTCGGCATGCAGCACGCCATCGACATAGTGGAAATGCGGGTGTCCAGCGAGTTCGGGCTGGGCGGTCTGGCGGGCGTTCATGGGGTGGTGGACGGCTGGGGAACGGGGAGGGGCTCGGCGCCGCTGGTGCTCGGCGTCTGCGGGACGGGATTGCTGCCCTGAGTGCGATTTTGCGTTTGCGGCTTGGAGCCGTCGGGCGCGGGCAGGTAGAGTGGACCCTTGAAGCCGCAAGCGGCCATCAGGCCTGTCGCGGCAAGCGTGGCTACAATGCGTAGAGCCATGCGGCTTCGTGCCATGTGGAACACTGGGAACTCCGTAATCATTGCAGGTTAGATTATGACCGAAACCGAATTTCTTGCCTTGGTGGATCAGATCCTGGACTCGATCGAGAGCCAGGCCGACGACTGGGCAGCGTCGCTCGACGTGGACGTCGAGGCAACCCGTAGCGGCAACGTGCTGACCCTGGTTTTCGAGGACGGCACCCATGTCGTCGTCAACAGCCAGGCCGCGATGCAGGAGATCTGGGTCGCGGCGCGGACCGGCGGTTTCCATTACCGCTACAACGGCCAGCACTGGAACGACACGCGTGGCGGTCCCGACCTCTCCGATGCGCTGTCGCAGATCTGTTCCGCGGCTGCCGGCGTGCCGGTGACCGTCAAGCTGTAAAACAAAACACGGCCCCGCCAAGGCGGGGCCGGGACAACCAGGCAGCGGGGCGAGCCCCGCGTCCTGCGTATCAGAACGGAATGTTCTGGCTCCAGGGCTGTTGCGTCGTGCTGCCCACACCGGGGGCGACGCGGATGGCGTTATCCGGATTGCCGCTCAGGCCGTTGAGGAAGTCACCCAGCGCATCGCCAGGCTGCGGCAGACCGAGGCGTGCCACGGCCTGTCCCGGCGGGAATTCCGAGAAATAGTAGTCGCCGCCTTCGGCCATGAGTCCCTCAGGGCGCGGGCGCTGCTTTTCTTCGGGCACGCCCTTGAGCGCTTCCTGCATGAAGTCCACCCAGATCGGCATCGCCACGCCGCCGCCGGTTTCACGGGAGCCGAGCGAGCGCGGCTGGTCAAAGCCCAGCCAGGCCGTGGCGACCAGCGCGGGCGTGTAGCCCGAGAACCAGGCATCGACGGATTCGTTGGTCGTGCCGGTCTTGCCGGCGAGGTCGTTGCGCTTGAGCATGACGCGCGCGCGCGCCGCCGTGCCGCTGGTGGCGACACCGCGCAGCATGTCGTCGGCGACCCACGCCGTGCGAGGATCGATCGCGCGCGCGGCCGAATCGCCCGCCACGACCGGACGGGCCTGCATCAGCACCTTGCCCGAGCTGTCGGTCACGCGGTCGATCAGGTAGGGCGTGATGCGATAACCGCCATTGGCGAACACCGAGAACGCGCCCGCGAGTTGCAGCGGCGTGACGGAGCCCGCGCCCAGGGCCAGCGGCAGCACGGCCGGCTGGCGTGCCTTGTCGAAGCCGAAACGCGTCAGGTACTCCTGCGCGTACTGCGGGCCGATGGCCTCGAGAATGCGGATCGAGACCATGTTCTTCGACTTGTACAGGCCTTGGCGCATGGTCAGCATGGGCTCGTACTGGTTGCCGTAGTTCTTCGGATGCCAGGCCTTGGAACCGGTCTGCGCGGCCGACAGCTCGAACGGCTGATCGGAGATCTGCGTGCCCGGCGTCAGGCCACGCTCGAGCGAGGCTGCGTAGATGAAGGGCTTGATGCTCGAGCCCGGCTGGCGCCAGGCCTGCGTCACGCGGTTGAAGTTGCCGCGGTAGAAATCGAAGCCGCCGACCAGGGCGCGGATCGAACCGTCCTGGGGTGCGAGCGCCACGAAGGCGGCCTGCACCGACGGCATGTTGATCACTTCCCAGTTGTCGTTGTACTTGTGGATGTATACGACCGAGCCGCGCTTGAGCCGTTGCTCCGGCTTGGCCTTGTCGTTGAGCGAGCGGGCAATCACGCCCAGCGCCTTTTTGTCGGTGATGGTGATGATCTCGCGCGAGCTGCGCGCCACCTTGACCTCGGTCGGGCTGGCCGACAGCACCAGCGCGGTGAGCAGATCGGCACTGTCGGAATATTTGTCGAAGACACCATCGAGGAAGTCGTCGAGCGCCTGCGGGTTGTTCTCGATGCCGGCGGGCATCTCGAGCTGGTCTTCGGGGCCCGGATAGGGCGCGCGGCGGGTGTATTCGAGCACGCCTTCGCGCACGGCGCGGTAGGCGGCTTCCTGGTCCTTGGAGGTGACCGTGGTGTAGATGTTGATGCCGCGCGAGTACAGATTGTCCTGGTAGACGCCGTAGAGCAGCTGGCGCGCCAGTTCGGCCACGTACTCGCCGTGAATCGCGTAGCCGCCCGCGGGGGTGCCTTCAGCGGATTTCATCACGATGGGCTGGGCCATCGCTTCCTTGTACTCGGGCTCGGTCAGGTAGCCCAGCGACAGCATGCGGCCCAGCACGTAGCGCTGACGCAACTCGGCGCGCGGACGATTGGAGATCGGGTTGAAGCGCGACGGGGCCTTGGGGATGCCGGCCAGCATCGCGGCTTCGGCGGGCGTGACCTGCGACAGCGGCTTGCCGAAATAGGCGCGCGACGCGGCGGCGAAACCATAAGCGCGATGACCCAGATAGATCTGGTTCATGTAGAGCTCGAGGATCTGGTCTTTCGACAGCTCGGACTCGATCTTGAACGTGAGCAGCAGCTCGTAGAACTTGCGCGAGTACGTCTTTTCGGAGGACAGATAGAAGTTGCGCGCCACCTGCATGGTGATCGTGCTGGCGCCCTGCGTCTTCGACATGTTGACCAGGTTGGTCAGGCCGGCGCGTGCCACGCCCATCCAGTCGATACCGCCATGCTGATAGAAGCGATCGTCTTCGGCCGCGAGCACGGCCGATTTCATGACGTCGGGGATCTCATTGAAGCGCAGCACGTTGCGCCGCTCTTCACCGAACTCACCGATCAAAACCTTGTCGGCCGTATAGACGCGCAGCGGCACGCGCGGCCGGTAGTCGGTCATGGCGTGCAGATCGGGCAGGTTGGGCCAGGCCAGTGCCAGCGCCATGCCGGCGAGCAACGCGCCGCACAGGGCGAGCCCGGCAAAGAAAATGCCGGTCTTGACGAAAAACCGCAACAACGGGGACCCGCTGGGGGCGGGTTGTTCTGCTTTGGACGTATTGGGACGCTTGCTCATCGCGGCGATTTTACGGTGATCTCCGGTCAGTCCTGGTGCAGGCTGTCCGGTTTCTGTAACAAAATAAATCGGTGTGGTAAGCGGGCAACTGGCGGCGATGGGATAATGCCGTCATGAATCTCTCCGCCAACGCTTGCGCCGGGCCCGATCCCGAGCCACTGCCCGACGATTGCCCGGAGGCGGCGCCGAGTGCGTGTCCGCCCGAGTGCGTCGAGCCCACGCTGCGCCTGCCGCACGATCTCCCTATCTTCCTGGTGGGAATGATGGGCGCCGGCAAAACCACCATAGGCCGCGGCCTCGCACGCGCGCTGGGACGTGAATTCGTCGATCTCGATCACGAACTGGAGGCGCGCTGCGGTGTGCGCGTGCCGGTAATTTTCGAGATCGAGGGCGAAACGGGGTTCCGGCGGCGCGAGGCTGCTGCTCTGCAAGAGTGTACCCAACGGCGCGGGATTATTCTCGCGACGGGCGGCGGCGCGGTGCTGGCCGATGACAATCGCGCCGCGCTGAAGGCACGCGGCATCGTGTTGTATCTGCGGGCCAGCGTGGACGAACTCTATCGGCGTACCTGCCGCGACCGCAATCGGCCCCTGCTCGCCACCGCCGATCCGCGCGGGACGCTCAGAGACCTGATGGTCAAGCGCGAGCCGTTGTATGTCGAGGTTGCCGACATCGTGATCGAAACGGGCTCGGCCCCGATCGCCACGCTGGTCAAATCCATCCTGCCCAAGCTGCAGGCGTACGAGAAGCAGAAATGAACGTAGTAGACGTTGACACCCCGGGCGGACAGTATCCGATCCGCATCGCCCCAGGACGCCTGGATCGCCTCGACGAGGCCATTCCGGGCGATGCCACCACCATCGCGATCGTCACCAATCCCACCGTCGGTGCGCTGTACGGCGCACGCGCGGAGGCCGCGCTCGCGCGCACCGGCCGCAAGGTGCTGCGCATCGAGTTGCCCGACGGCGAGGCCCACAAAGACTGGCAGACGCTCAACCTGATTTTCGACGCGATGCTCGAGCATCGCCTGGACCGCCGTGCCGTGCTGGTGGCGCTGGGTGGAGGCGTGATCGGCGACATGACCGGCTTCGCCGCTGCGGTGTACATGCGGGGCGTGCGCTTCGTGCAGGTGCCCACCACGTTGCTCGCGCAGGTCGATTCGTCGGTGGGCGGCAAGACGGCGGTGAACCACCCGCTGGGCAAGAACATGATCGGCGCGTTTTACCAGCCGGTCGCCGTCGAGATCGATACCGACGTGCTGGGCACGCTGCCCGCGCGCGAGGTGTCGGCAGGCCTGGCCGAAGTGATCAAGTACGGCCTCATCCTCGATGCGCCGTTCTGGGACTGGTGCGAGCAGAATGCGGCCGCGTTGCGGGCCCTGGAGCCGGCGGCGATCGCGCATGCGATCCAGCGCTCGTGCGAGCTCAAGGCGCAGGTCGTGGGCAAGGACGAGCGCGAGTCGGGCCTGCGTGCCATTCTCAACCTGGGCCACACCTTCGGTCATGCGATCGAATCCGGTCTGGGGTATGGTGAGTGGCTGCACGGTGAGGCGGTCGGTTGCGGCATGGTGCAGGCGGCCGAGCTGTCGGCCGAGGTCTGCGGTTTCCCGGCGGCCGATGTGGTGCGCGTGCGTGCCCTGGTGCAGGCGATCGGGTGCCCCGTGGTGGCGCCCGACCTGGGCCTGGCGCGCTGGATCGCGCTCATGCAGGTCGACAAGAAAACCGAGGGCGGCGAAATCAAATTCGTGTTGCTGCCGCGTATCGGCGAGGCCGTCACGCGTGGCGCGCCGGCCGAAGCGGTGGCAACGGTACTGGAACGTACGATTCAATGAGCGAGGGCGGGACGGTGGTGAGTGCGATGAATGATCTGGCTTCTTATGCATCCGACCCCGCCCGCAGCCGTGGCCGCCGGCATCCTGAGCCGGCGCCCGAGAATCGTAGCGAGTTCCAGCGCGATCGCGATCGCATCGTGCACGCCAACGCCTTTCGCCGGCTCGAGTACAAGACGCAGGTCTTCGTTAATCACGAAGGCGATCTGTTCCGCACCCGCCTCACGCACAGCCTCGAGGTCGCGCAGATCGCGCGCACGCTGGCGCGCAGTCTGCGCCTGTCAGAAGACCTGACCGAAGCGATTGCACTGGCGCACGATCTTGGCCACACGCCATTCGGTCATGCCGGCCAGGACGAACTCAATGCCTGCATGCGCGAGCTCGTGCCCGATGCCGGCGGCTTCGAGCACAACCTGCAGAGCCTGCGCGTGGTGGATGAGCTCGAAGAACGCTACGCCGAGTTCAACGGCCTGAATCTCTGCTTCGAGACGCGCGAGGGCATTCTCAAACACTGTTCGGTTGCGCACGCGCGCCAGTTGGGTGACGTGGGGGCGCGCTTTCTCGATCGCACCCAACCCTCGCTGGAGGCGCAGCTGGCCAACCTGGCCGACGAGATCGCCTACAACAATCACGACGTCGACGATGGACTGCGTTCGGGTCTCATCACGGTGGAGCAGCTGCTCGAGGTGAGCATCTTCGCGCGGCACTACGAGGCGGTGCTGGCGCAATATCCGCGCCTGCCCACGCGGCGCGCCACCGCCGAGACGATTCGCCGCATGATCAATACGCTGATCATCGACCTGACGGCGAACTCGCTCGATCGCATTCATCAGGCAAGCCCTGCCACCGCAGATGAGGCGCGCATGGCAGGCCCCCTGGTCGGGTTTTCCGCCGGGGTGCGCCGCGAAGCCGATCAGCTGAAGAAATTCCTGTTCGACAATCTGTACCGTCACTATCAGGTCATGCGCATGACTCGCAAGGCGCGCCGCATCGTGCGTGATCTCTTCGAGGTGTTTCTCGGCGATCCCCGCTTGCTGCCGCCGGATTACCGCCGCGAGACCGAGGTAGCCCAGGCGCGGGCCATCGCCGACTACATCGCCGGCATGACCGATCGCTACGCGATCAGCGAGCATCGACGTCTCTTCGACATGGGCTGAAGCCCGCCGAGAGAGCAGGGTGCGATGCCGTTACGGGGTCATACCAGGAAACCCTAGGTTGGGCTGATTTTCACCCCAAGGGGGGATGCGCGTGACCCTGGCCACCCCTAGGATCGTGGGTGCACATTCGCCGTGCTTTACCGCCCACTGTGATGCGGCACTCGGGGCTCCCGTCGCATCAGAGTCGGCGGTTCTTTTTTTGTGCGGAACGTTATGCCAGCACGCCCGGCAGGGCGGGCGCGGGTCGTTCAGTGAGGTGCCGGACTCTGCAGCACGCTCATCATGCGCAGCAGGCCGCCCTGGCGCTGTGCGCCGGTCTTTTGCAGGATGGCCTTGCTTTGCGATCGCGCGGTTTCGAGCGCGATACCTAGCTGCTGCGACGCCTGTGCCAGCGTCGCGCCATGCACCAGACAATCCAGCAGCCGGCACTCGGCCGCGCTCAAGCGAAATAACTCACGCAGCACGCCATGCGGCACGAGCCGTGGGGCGAGGTGCGCATGGACGAGTATCAAGGCGAGGGGCTCATCGCGCCCTGCCGCTGCGCGGCAGGATGGCGGCGCGGGCAGGGCCACGAGTAAGGTGCCGTCGGGCAGCCGATGGGCGTCGGCGAGGGCGTGGGGCGCCGTCGCCGTGGCACGTACGAGCAGTCGGCGCCACGCGGGCAGATTCATCACCTGGGGACCGCTACGGCGAAACCAGCCCTCTCCGGATGCATTGGCGAGCAGCACGCGCCCGCCCGGCGAGCACAACAGTAATGGCGTACCGAACATGTCGAGGGCGGCGCGGCCGAGCCGGGCGCGCTGCTCGAGCTCGCCCAGTTGCACGCGCAACTTCAGCGCGCGCTGAAAGTGCGGCAGCATGCGCAGCAGCGTCTGCTCGTGTTCGGGCTCGAAATAGCCATCGTCGGGACCGCGCTGAAAGGAGATGCTCCACTCGGTGTCGTCGGTGTGCAGCGTGCGCGTCACCATCAACGACCCGATCCCGTGACGATGCAGAAAATCCTGGTAGAACGGCGATCGCCGCATGGCGGCCAGGCCGATGTCGCGTTGATCGAGCAGGCAATTGCCGCTGGGCAGCCGGTCGACGGAAGGCAGGACTTCGTCGATCCGGTGATAGTGCGCTTCGTATTCAGCCAGCAGGTCTTCTTGCAGCCCGGTGGTTTCGATCACCCGGACCTGGTCGGTGACGCGGTTGCGGGCGAGCAGCGCGCAACGGTCGGTGTCGACCGCGCGCGCCGCCATGCGCAAAGCGCGTTGCCATTGCTGTGTATCGGCCACGCCCTCGTAGAGGGCGCTGGCAATACGAAGTTCACAAGTGGCGTCCATAGGGAAGCGAGGTGGGGGGATCCGGGCACCGAGCCGGTGCAACAGCGAATTTACCTCAAGTCCCCGGTCGGACCCTGCCTATCCAAAGTGCCGGTTATAACGACTGATGGGTCGGTATTAAGCCGTCTATCCCGTGCACGTCAGCGCTGGGTGCGATACGGTTCGTCCGCAGCCACGAAGGTTTGTTCCGCGAGCGCCGCTTCGGTCCATTCGCGCATGGCGGGCAGGGTTAGGACGGCGTCCATGTAGTCGCGCACGGCACCCTCGGCGGGAACGCCATACGTGGTGAAGCGCGACACGACGGGCGCGTAGAACGCATCCGCGATGCTGAAGCGGCCAAAGAGAAAGGGGCCGCCCTGGCCGAACTCGGCGCGCGTTTCTTGCCAGATGGCCTGTACCCGGGCGATGTCTTGGGCGGCCGCGCTCACATCGACCTGCGGCAGGTGTGCTTCGATATTCATCGGCATGACGGAGCGCAGCTGAGTGAAGCCGCTGTGCATCTGCGCCGACAGCGAACGGGCGCGCGCACGCGCGCGGGGCTCGGCGGGCCACAGACCGAGCTCGGGATGGCGCTCGGCGGCGTATTCGCAGATTGCCAGCGAATCCCAGACCGCGAAATCACCGTCGAGCAGCACTGGCACGAGCCCCGCGGGCGTGATGCGGCCGAGCTGCTCGGTGAAGGCTTCGGTGAAGAGACCGAGCTTGCGTTCTTCGAAGGGCACGCCCACCGCGCGCAGTGCCAGCCAGGCGCGCAGAGACCAGGATGAGTAATTCTTGTTGCCGATGAACAGGGTGACCATGAGCTTGCCGTCAGGAGTTGCGCGAGGGGGCGCGGGCGGGCCGGCGCATGCCGGCCCGAACGACGGGAAGTCTACTGGGTTTTTTTGCGGCCCAGCACGCGCGCAAGATAGTGGCCCGTGTGGCTGTCGGGACTGTCCGCGACGGTCTCCGGCGTGCCTTGCGCGACCACGCGTCCACCGCCATCGCCGCCCTCGGGGCCCATGTCGACGAGCCAGTCCGCCGTCTTGATGACGTCGAGGTTGTGCTCGATGATGAGGACGGTGTTGCCACTCTCGACCAGCTGGTTGAGCACCTCCAGCAGCAGCTCGATGTCGCGGAAATGCAGACCCGTCGTGGGCTCGTCGAGAATGTAGAGCGTGCGGCCGGTGCTGCGCCGCGAGAGCTCCAGCGAGAGCTTCACGCGCTGCGCCTCACCGCCCGAGAGCGTGGTGGCGCTCTGGCCCAGGCGGATGTACGACAGGCCCACGTCGATCAGCGTTTGCAGCTTGCGTGCGATCGCCGGGACCGATTCGAAATACTCGAGTGCCTGCTCGACGGTGAGATCCAGCACCTCGCTGATATTGCGCCCGCGATAGCGGATCTCGAGCGTTTCGCGGTTGTAGCGCTTGCCGTGGCAGACGTCGCAAGGCACGTACATGTCAGGCAGAAAGTGCATCTCGACCTTGACCACGCCGTCGCCCTGGCAGGCCTCGCAGCGTCCGCCCTTGACGTTGAAGCTGAAGCGCCCCGGATCGTAGCCGCGGGTGCGGGCCTCGGGGACGCCCGCGAACAGCTCGCGGATGGGCGTGAACAGGCCGGTATAGGTGGCGGGATTGCTGCGCGGCGTGCGCCCGATCGGGCTCTGGTCGACGCTGATGATCTTGTCGAAGTGCTCCAGGCCCGTGATGCCCGCATACGGCGCGGGCTCGCCCTGGGCATGATTGAGCTGGCGCGCCACTTCGACGGCCAGCGTGTCGTTGACCAGGGTGGACTTGCCCGAGCCGGACACGCCTGTCACGCAGACCAGCCGGCCGGCCGGGATGCTGAGATCGACCGATTTGAGATTGTTGCCTGTGGCGCCGGTAAGCGTGAGCCAGGGCAGCTCGCTGTCGACGGGGCGCCGCTTGGGGACAGCGATGGCGCGTGCGCCGCTCAGGTATTGCCCCGTAAGCGATTGCGGATCGCGCTGTACCGCGTCGGGCGTGCCCTGGGCGACCACCTGGCCGCCGTGCTCGCCCGCGCCGGGTCCCATGTCCACCACCCAGTCGGACGCGCGGATCATGTCTTCGTCGTGCTCGACCACGATCACGCTGTTGCCGAGATCGCGCAGATGCTGCAGCGTGCCGATCAGGCGATCGTTGTCGCGTTGGTGCAGGCCGATCGAGGGTTCGTCGAGCACGTACATCACGCCGGTCAGGCCCGAGCCGATCTGGCTGGCCAGGCGGATGCGTTGCGCCTCACCCCCGGAGATCGTATCGGCGCTGCGGTCGAGCGAAAGATAGTTGAGGCCGACGTTGTTCAGGAAGCTCAGCCGCGCTTCGATCTCGCGCACGATGCGCTGTGCGATTTCTTGCTTGGCGCCGGTGAGCGTCAGGGCCTGGAACCAGGCGAGGCAGGTCGATAGCGGCATGGCTTCGACCTCGTAGATCGCGCGGCCGCGCTCCTGGCCCTCGCGGACCTCGTCCCCGATCAGGACGTGGCGGGCTTCCGGGCGCAAGCGCGAGCCGCCGCAATCGGGGCAGGTCTTGATGTTGCGGTACTTGCCGAGCTCTTCGCGCACCGTGGTGGAATCGGTTTCGCGCCAGCGCCGTTCGAGATTGGGGATCACGCCTTCGAAGGGGTGACGCTTGACGCTGCTGCGGCCTTTCTCGTTGAGGTAGAAGAAAGAGATCTCTTCTTCGCCCGAACCGTTGAGCACTTTGTCGCGCACGTCGGCGGAGAGCTCTTCGAAGGGCGTTTCGATATCGAAGTCGTAGTGCGTGGCAAGGCTGGTGAGGAGCGAATGCGTGAACGCGTTGCGCTTGTCCCAGCCGCGGATGGCGCCGGCCGCCAGACTGAGCTCGGGGAATGCCACCACGCGCTTGGGATCAAAAAAGCCGACCTGGCCGATGCCGTCGCAGGACGGGCAGGCGCCCATGGGGTTGTTGAAGCTGAACAGGCGCGGCTCGAGCTCGGGCAGGCTATGGCTGCACACCGGGCATGCATAGCGGCTGGAAAAGACCTGCTCGCGGCCGCTATCCAGGTCGAGCGCGAGCGCCCGGCCATCCGCCAGACCCAGTGCCGTCTCGAAGCTCTCGGCCAGGCGCTGCTTGCTCTCGGCACGCACGCGCAGACGGTCGATCACCACATCGATGTCGTGCTTCTCGGTCTTTTTCAGGGGCTCCATCTGGTCGATCTCGACCAGCTTGCCGTCGACGCGCAGGCGCACGTAGCCCTGGGCCTGCAGGCTCGCGCACTCGTCCTCGAAGCTGCCCTTGCGGGCGCGCGCGATCGGCGCCAGCACCGCGAGACGGGCCTCTTCGGGCCAGCCCAGCACGGCGTCGACCATCTGGCTCACGCTCTGGGCCTGCAGCGGCAGGCCGTGGTCGGGACAGTACGGCGTGCCCACGCGCGCATAGAGCAGACGCAGGTAGTCGTGGATCTCGGTGATGGTACCGACGGTGGAGCGCGGATTATGGCCCGCGGCCTTCTGCTCGATCGAGATCGCCGGGGACAGGCCCTCGATGAGATCGACGTCCGGCTTGTCCATCAGTTGCAGGAACTGGCGCGCGTAGGCGGACAGGCTTTCGACGTAGCGGCGTTGTCCCTCGGCATAGAGGGTGTCGAACGCGAGCGACGATTTGCCCGAACCGGACAGGCCCGTTACCACCACCAGGCGGTGACGGGGCAAGTCCAGCGAGACATTCTTGAGATTGTGGGTGCGGGCACCCCTGATGCGTATCTCGTCCATGTAGCCCTTTGCGCGAGTGGCCCAGGCTGTTGCCGGCCCGTGGCTTCGGTGTTGCGCGGCGCATTGAGACTGCCTGGCCCGGGCGCGCCGGCGTTGCGGCGAGATTGCCATGCGCCGCGGCAGGCCGTTACAGCAGGGCTGCAGGCGATACGCGGCGATCCGACCCGGTTTAAGCAGTTTCAAAGGCCAACTTGGTACTATAGCGCGCCGAACCTTACGGCGTATGCAGTCGTACGGCGGCGGACCGAGCCTTGCGGGTGAGCCGTGGTTCGACATCGCGGCGTCTCGGTCTTTCCGGCCGGATGCGGCAGCCGCCGGCGCCCTTCCACATTTTCTTTACCCAGCCCCTTTTTGATGGCCGCGCATCCCAAGCTGAAACTGACCCCGTCCGAACGCCGCGCCAGCGTGGCGCTGGCGGGGCTGTTCGCCTGTCGCATGCTGGGTCTGTTCCTGCTGCTGCCGGTATTCGCCGTCGCCGCGCAGGGCTTGCCCGGCGGCGACGATCCGGTCCGGGTGGGGCTGGCGCTCGGCATGTACGGCCTGACCCAGGCCGTGATGCAGATTCCGTTCGGGCTGGCCTCCGACCGCTGGGGCCGCCGGCCCGTGGTGCTCGCCGGCCTGCTGCTGTTCGTCGCGGGCAGCGTGGTGTGCGCGCTGGCCGACGATGTCTTCTGGATCACCGTGGGCCGGGCCATTCAGGGTTCGGGCGCGATTTCCGCCGCCGTGACCGCCTGGCTGGCAGACGCCACCCGCGACGAGGTGCGCACCCGCGCCATGGCCATGGTGGGAGGCTCGATCGGGCTGTCATTCGCGCTGTCGCTGGTGCTGGCGCCCGTGTTGGTCGGGGCGTGGGGCCTGCATGGCCTGTTCTGGACCATCGCCTGCCTGGGCCTGGTATGCCTGGCCGTGGCGCGCTGGGTGGTCCCGGTCGTGCCGCGCACGCAGGCACGTGCCATGAACGCCCACCCGCGCGAGGTCTTGTTGCATGGCGATTTGCTGCGACTGAATTTCGGTGTGTTCGTGCTGCATCTGATCCAGGTGGCGCTCTTCGTGGTCGTGCCCACGCTGCTGCTGCGCCTGGGCGGCCTCGATCCGTCTGAACTCTGGCATGTCTATCTGCCGGTGATCCTCGCGTCGTTCGTGCTGATGGTGCCGATGGTGTTCGTGGCCGAGAAGCGCCGTGCCCACCGCGGCGCCTTGCGCGCGTCGGTAATTCTGCTGATCGCGGTGTGCGGCCTGCTGCCGCTGGCGGCGGGCGCCGGGTTCTACCCGCTGGTGTTCGCGCTGATCGGCTTTTTCGTGGCGTTCAACGTCCTGGAGGCCCTGCAGCCCTCGCTGGTGTCGCGCGTGGCGCCGCAGTCGTACAAAGGGCTGGCCCTGGGGTTCTACAACACCGCCCAGGCGGCCGGCCTTTTCACCGGCGGCGCGCTGGGCGGCTGGATCGCCGCCCATGGCGGCGCCAATGGGGTCTTCATGCTCGCGGCCGCCCTGTCCCTGCTGTGGCTGGCAGCCACCTGGGCGCTCAAGCCGCTGTCTTGACGCGGCACGGGGGGCTGGCCCGGCCGTGCCAGTGTTACCCCGGGTGACATCGCCGTCCCCCTCCGGCCCTTTGCCCGGCCGGGTCTGGTCGTATAATGACGGCCATTCAGTGCCTCTTCTCTCACGCCGGTTTCGCACGGAACCGGCGTGTTCGTTGAGGCCAGTCTTAAACAGCATTTTGCGTTGTACGCTGCCCGATGCGCTTCCGCGGGGGCGCGAGCAGTCAACAACCATAGAGGGGCTTCGGTCATGGCATCGGTCAATAAAGTAATCATCGTCGGCAACCTGGGACGCGATCCCGAGGTGCGCTACAGCCCGGATGGCGCCGCCATCTGCAACGTCTCGATCGCCACCACCAGCCAGTGGAAGGACAAGGCGAGCGGCGAGCGCCGCGAAGAGACCGAATGGCACCGCGTCGTGATGTACAACCGCCTGGCCGAGATCGCCGGCGAGTACCTCAAGAAGGGCCGCTCGGTCTACATCGAGGGCCGCCTGAAGACCCGCAAGTGGCAAGACAAGGACACCGGCGCTGACCGCTACAGCACCGAAATCGTCGCCGACCAGATGCAGATGCTCGGCGGCCGCGAAGGCGGCGGCGAGGGCGGTTATGGTGGCGGCGGTGGTGGCTACGACGAAGCCCCCCAGCGCCAGCAACGCGCCCCGGCGCCCCAGCGCCCGGCGCAGCAACAGCAGCCCCGCCAGGCGCCCGCCCCGGCCGGTGGCGCCAACCTGGCCGACATGGACGACGATATTCCGTTCTGACGGTTTTGCAGCGCCCGCGTGCGCTGATGTGCAAAGCCCGCTTCCAGGGAAGCGGGCTTTTTCTTTGATGGGGCGAGACGATCAGTCGCGCGTGCTGGAGGCCAGCCGGGTGATCCAATAATGGGTCGATTGGTCGTGCTCTGACGCCACCTCGCCGGTGCTCAGCTCGCGCTGGATACCGGATGCCAGCGTCTTGCCGGCTTCCACGCCCCATTGGTCGAAGGGATTGATGCCCCAGATGACGCCTTGCACGAATACCTTGTGTTCGTAGAGGGCCAGCAAAGCCCCCAAGGTATGAGGCGTCAGGCGCGGCAGCACGATCAGCGTGGAGGGGCGGCCGCCGGGATGGCTACGGTGCCGCGCCAGCCACTCGGCTTTGTCCGACGGCTCGCCTTGCGCGCACAGGCGCTCGTATTCGGCTTGTTCCGAGGTGCCCAGCAGCAGGGTCTGGCGTTGCGCCAGACAGTTGGCGAGCAACATGGCGTGATCATCACGCCACGGATGGTCCGCTTCCTGGCAGATGACGAAATCCACCGCCGCGCCGTCGGTGCCTTGGTGCAGCCATTGGAAGAACGTGTGCTGCCCGTCGGTACCCGGCATGCCCCATACCGCCGGGCCTGTCGGGACCTTCATCGGATTGCCGCCGAGGTCGACCGACTTGCCGAGGGACTCCATGTCGAGCTGCTGCAGATAAGGCGCGAGAAACTGCAGGCGGGCATCGTACGCGGCGACGCTCAGTGAGCAGAAGCCGAGGACGCTGCGATTGAGCACACCGGACAAGGCCAGCTGGACGGGGAGATTGCTGTCCACGGGGGCCTGCGCAAAATGGATGTCCATCTCGGCGGCGCCTTCACGCAGATCATTGACGGCTTCAAGTCCGATAGACAGCGCGACGGGAAGCGCGACGGAAGACCAGATGGAGAAGCGACCCCCCACCCAATCCCAAAGCCGGAAGATTCGCTCGGGCGCGATCCCTTCGGCGGCGGCGGCCTCGGGCCGGGCCGTCACGGCCACGATCTGCGCAAGCGGCTGGCTCACCCCTTCGGCCTGCAACCAGGCAAGGGTCCGCCGAAGATTGGTCAGCGTCTCGTTGGTGCTGAACGACTTCGACGTGACGATGACGAGGGTTCGGGCAGGATCGAGGCCGGCGAGGATCTCATCCAGGGCGTGGCCGTCCAGATTGGCGACGAAATGCAGGTTTCTGCGGGCTGATCCCCGGCTACAGGCGTTGGCCACCAAGCGCACGCCCCAATCACTGCCGCCGATGCCGATGTGGACGATGTCACTCCACTGGTCCGCAGCGTCGGCTGCGTCCACAAACGCCTCCATACGTTTGCGCTCCTGCGCCACGTCTTCGTGGGGACAGGCGGCTCGCAAAATGGAATGCCACGCTGCGCGATTTTCGGTGGTGTTGACGGCTTCGCCCTCGAGGAGCGCGGCCCGGGCGACGGAGAATTGCCTCGCCTCCAGGAGTGCGCGTCCGGCTTCAGCCAGCGCCGGCGAATGGCGCTGTGCACTCAGGTCCAGCTCCAGGCCCCCACCCGCCAACAGATGAAGATGCTCCGCGGAGAACGACGCGGCGAGCCCCGCTTGCTGAAACGCCGTCCATTCAGGCAAATCGGTCAGCGGCGTACATCCAGCGTAGGGCAATGAGGGCATAAAATTCAGCGAAATGTTTGTCTTGGGCGCCGGGCGGCGCTGCCGAGGTGGCTTAGAATTGCGCCGGAGCCTGACCGCGGCGAGGATAGCGCGGCGGATTTGCCAGGGGACGTCTGACGTTTCTCGATACGAGCGGTCGCACTGCTGTGCCTGGATGAGGGCGTACGCAGATTACAACTTTATATTCTAACTTGGTTCGTTTCCCATGCTGTATGTCCTCGTGGCATTCCTGGTCTCCCTGATCTCGACGTTGCTGATCGTCCGGTATCGCTCCTGGCACGACGGCCTGACGGCCGATCACGACCTGGACGGCATTCAGAAATTCCATTGCCGGCCCGTTCCGCGCATCGGGGGGCTGTCGCTCATCATCGCCATGCTGGTGGGCTGTGCGCTGGTGGCGTTCCGGGAGCCGGACATACTGCCGAGTGTGGTGTTGCTGCTGGCCTGTGCCGCCCCGGTGTTCCTGGGCGGTTTCCTCGAAGATCTCACCAAGCAGGTCAGGGTTCTGGTGCGTCTCGCGCTCGCGATGTTGTCGGGGGTGATGGCCTATTACCTGCTCGACGGCGCCGTCACCCGGCTCGACATTATTGGCGTCGACTGGCTTCTTACATTCGCCCCGATTTCTCTGCTCGTGACAGCGTTCGCCATCGGCGGCGCGGCCAATGCCATCAATATCATCGATGGTTTCAACGGTCTCGCGGCGGTCGTTTCCGCCATGATTCTGGCGGGATTGGCGTATGTTTCCTTTTATATCGGCGACCGCTTCCTGCTGGTCGTGGCCTTGACCACGCTGGGCGGCGTGTTGGGCTTTCTGGTGTGGAACTATCCACGGGGACACGTGTTCCTGGGAGACGGCGGTGCGTATTTCCTGGGCTTCGTGATCGGCGAGCTCTCGGTGCTCATGTTGGCACGGCACCCTTATGTCTCAGCCTGGTTTCCCTTGCTGCTGTGCATCTATCCGGTGTTTGAAACGCTGTTTTCGATTTACCGGAAGCGGTTCTTGCGGGGCCGCTCGCCTGGTGCACCGGACGGCGTGCACTTGCACATGCTGATCTATAAGCGCCTGGTTCGCTGGGCCGTGGGATCGCGCGAGGCGCGTCATATCACGCAGCGCAATTCGCTCACCTCGCCGTACCTTTGGGTGCTGTCGTCGCTGGCGGGCATACCGGCCGTGCTGTTCTGGCAGTCGCCCATCATTTTGATGCTCTGTACGTTTGCTTTCGCCGCCACCTACATCGTGCTGTATCGTCGCCTGGTCCTGTTCCGGATGCCAAAGTGGATGATCGTTAAGAAGAAGCGCCGGCACTAAGCATCCAGGCTGTAGCTCCCTGCCATGCGGACGGAGGGCGGGGGGCCGGCATGGTACTATTTTCCCCCGCATATGGGTGCTTTGCCGCCCGTGGCGCCGCGGTGCTGAACGTTTCACGCATCCGCTCTTCTCTTCCCTATGCGATTTCCGTTTTCTCTGCAGCCGACGCCGGCGCGCTGTGAAGTTGCGACCACGCGACCTCCATACGCGAGCTGGCAGGGTACCTTGCTGTGCGCCGTCGCATGCCTGGCGAGTCCGTTCGCTCACGCGCAGGATGCGGTATCCCAGGGACCTGCCGCCGCCACGCCCAATGGATATGTGGCCGGCGAGGTCGTGGATGTCACGAGCCTGTCGACGGTCTGGCGGGATGCTCAGACTTACGATCCGGTGCTGCGGGCCGCGGCCAGCGCGCGCAACGCCGGCGAAACCGAACGAGACTTGGGCCGGGCCCGCCTATTCCCGCAGGTCCAGGCGGGCTACGTGCAGAGCAAAGTGACGGGCCGCGCGAGTCAGCCCAACTTCCTGGGCCAGCGTGTCGGTTTCGACCTCGACTACGACAGCACCAGCGCCTATCTCCAGTTGCAGCAGCCGCTGCTCGACTACGGCGTTTATTCGAATTATCGACGCGGTGGCGCGGTCGCGGACCAGGCGCAGCAGCAGTTTGCCGTGCAGCAACAGCAGGCCGCGTTGCGGTGGGCACAGAGTTATCTCAATCTCGTGCTGGCCTACGAGAACCTCGAGCTTCAGTACGCCAGGGTGCGTTCGTTCGAGACTCAGGTGCGCACGCAGCTCGCGCTGGCGGAGCACAACGAGGGCTCGGCCCGGGATGCGCAGGAGACCGAGGCCCGTCTCGCCGTCGCACGCGCCGATGCGATCTCTGCCCACGACCAATTGGAGATCGACCTCCGCTCCCTGGCCGCGGTGACGGGAGTCCGTCCCGCCTTCATTTCGGTGTGGGGCGCGCGTTCACAGCAGCCTCGGCCGATGCCCGAGGATTTGCAGGTCTGGCAGGAGCGCGCGCGCGCCAACAACGCGGAGGTGCGTGCGGCGCGCGAAGCCGTGGCGGTGGCCGAGGCCGAGTTGTCGGTGGCCCAAAGCCGCTTCCTCCCCACCGTCAATCTGGTGGCAGCGCTGGCCAAGGCCGATAGCGAGAACCTGTCGACGCTGAGCCAGAAGAGCAATACCTTCACCATCGGCGTGCAGGTCAATATTCCGATCTTCACGGGCGGGTACAACTCCGCCAACAAGGCCCGAGCCGTGGCGATCCTGCAGCAACGGCAGGAGGAGCTCGACGCCGCGCTCGAGAAAACCGCGGCCGAAGTCACGCGTCAATACACGGCCGTGCAAAGCGGCGTCGAGCGTGTCGCGGCGCTGACGCGCGCGGTCGAGTCGGGCGAACTCGCGCTGCAAGCCGTGCGCGAAGGTTTCCGCCTGGGGGTATCGAGCAACCTCGACGTGCTGCGCATGGAAGATCGCGCCGACCAGGCGCGCTATGCGCTCATCACGGGCCGGCTGCGTTACCTCATGGGTCAGGCTGCGCTATACGCGGCCGCGGGTGACCTGACGTCCTTCCAGTTTGACGATATCGACGCCCGCTATCTGGGGCGCGTCGTGTCGGTGCGCGTCAGTGCGCCGGGCGGCATTGCTGTGTCTTCTCCGCCCGTGCTGCTGGCACAGTGGCCGGAAGGGGCGCATCGCGTGTCTCGCTGATGCGCCCGCTTTACCGGGCGCTTACAGCCGGCGCTTGAGCCGCGCGCGCAGCGTGGCCGGCAGCGCCTGGTTCAGCCACAGCACCAGACGGGGGTGGCGCTTGATCCGATTGGCCACCTTGCCCAGCAGCGTGGGCTGACGCTCGACGGTCTGGGGCACCGCCGACTGATTACGCTCGAGCCACTGCTTCAAGCCGGTTTCGCTGTACGGGCGCGGGAAGCGGGCGATCAGGTCGGCGTCGGCGCGATACGTGAAGCGCCAGTCGCGTTCGATCTTGGTGCCATCGGCGAGGAAGTCGTGCACGCCGGGACGGCGGCCCAGACGCTCCTGCTCGTGGCGCTTCTGCTGCTCGATGTACCAGTCGCTCATTTCGTGCAGCAGGGTATCGCGCGGGGCATGCTTCTTGAGCATCAGCTCGTGCGTGCCGATGTCGAAACCCGAGAAGTGGAAGAATCGCAGGCGCTCGGTGCCATTGACCATGATGTTGCCCTGCGCGTCCTTGCTGAGCTGGCGGTAATACAGGTTCCAGGTCGCCATGTTGTAGCCCGGGTGGCGCAACACGTGCAGGGCCGGGAAGAAGCAGGGCGCCAGATCGATCCAGCGCTGGTCGGTGAACAGGCCCTTGCTGGCGTCGTCGTAGCACCAGTGCAGGCAACGCTCGGCCCACCAGTCCAGGAACGACACGCCTTCGCCGTGATTCGCGAGCGCCAGGAAGCCCAGGTTGAACACGCCGTGGCGCAGGCAGCCGAGCATTTCGCCGTCGAACAGATCGTCGTCGTCCTGGGCCGGCACGCTCACGTGCGGCGTCAGGATCACGGGATGCTGCGGCAGGGTTTCGTAGATCTCGTCCAGCGGGGAGTACGCCACCGTGTCGGGATCCATGTACAGCACCGTATCGGCGTTGTAGCGCGCGAAGATCTTCTTGAACGCCCAGGGCTTGACCGCCGTGCACAGCTCGACCACCGTGTGCTTGAAGATCCAGGCCTCGAGCGAGGGCACGGGCAGGTCGAGCTGGTCGATCGTCAATACATCGTCGAAGGCGGAATAATCGATGTCGTCGCGCTTCGCGTCGGAGAGCATGCAGGTGACATGCGCTTCGCTGCCATAAACACGCCGCAGCGATTCTGCGAGCGTGATGGCTTTGGGGATGTAGGCGTTATTGATGGACGTGAAGAAGTATTTCATTTTTCGCTTTTCAGAAAACCTGTCTAACCGGCGAGCGTGTCGCGGGAATCACGGCCAGCGGCCGAAAATCTTGTTGCGGATGGCGCGAGCCAGTTTGCCTACCCCGAATTTATCCAGAAGCTGAATGATCCGGCGCCGTGTCGTCATTTTCCAGTGCGCCACCGGGCTTTGGCGCAGCAGTTCGAGTTCATGCCGCAAAGCGTGGACTTCGGCTTGCAGCTTGATATTTTGTTCTTTGAGCACGACCGGGTCGGTGGTGCTCCATTGAGAAGACATTTCCTTCAAATGGGTTTGATAGTAGATGTCTTCTTCCGACAATTTATCGGTATTGGCGTACCAGGGCAGATGGCGTGCGGTCATCGGTGCCGCTGTACGGATGGAGCGCCACCAGCGCTTGTCCTTGGGAGCAATCCCCGGCCGGTAATAGGCGAAGGTCGTGTCGACCGCGGCCTCGAACAAGGTGCCTTCTTCGAGCGGATGCTCCCAGAACGGCGCCTCCCATTCGAGCACCTTGCGCTTGAGCGAATAATGATCGGGCAGATCATCGATGCGCAGCGATAAACCCACTTTCGTGAAATTGGGATACCGGGCGAGAATTCCGGCGAGTTTCTCCACGACGTCTGGCGGGCAATCCTGGTCCGGCAGAATATCGCAATCGCTCAAAACGAAATTCTGCGTTTTGATGATGTGATCGAATTTGCCGCTATCCCACAGCACCAGGTGACCATAATTGCGGTCCATGCGATGCACGTGATGCGCACAGGTTTCGAGATACGCGACCAACGGCGGGTAGGTCGACGCATTATCGATGATGTGAATATTGGTGTAGCCGGCGCGTTCCAGCCATGCCACGACCTGAAGCAAGGCTTCGAGCCGGTTGAATGCAATCAGGAAAACGGGTGTTTGAAAATAGTTCATGGAGAAGCGGTTATCGAGCCTGGCGCGCCCGGCGCCCGGCTCATTGTACTTATCGTGCGGACAGGTCGGCGACGCCGCCGACGTCCATGCGGGCGAGGGCGGTCAGGCCTCCGAAAACGCGTTCCATCTGGTGCTCGAGCGAACTCTCCACACTGGCCTGATGCGCGGCGTCGAAATCGTTCTGGGTGAAGCCCTCATCGATGAGCGGCTTGAGAACCGCGCCGCGCAACCAGAACATCGTGCCGCCGAAAAACAGGATCTCTTCGGAGATTCCCAGTCTCGCGCAGAGCGCCTGATAGGCGCTCGCGTCAGCATCGGGTGCGCGGCAGATAAAGCGCGCGGCGCCCACCATGCCCAGTTGCGGATCGGCCTCGAAGGCGTCGTAAATCGCCTGCACACGGGCCGTGCTGCCGCTGATCGGCGCCACCAGTTTGCGACGCCAGTCGTCGCCGTCCTGGATATCCTTGCCGAACAGTCCGCGCACGGCATTCATATAGCTCGGCTGATTCCGGCTCTTCTTGCCGTGCAGCTTGAGCACCAGCTCATACTCATGCAGCCGATAACGCTGGAGCGCATCGATGAACGGGCCAATATCCTTGCCGAGGTTCGGGCATTGCCACACATGGGCCGCGGGGAAGCGGGCGTGCGTGGCGTCACGCAGCGCCTGGGCGTCATCGTTGGTGGTGATGAAGAGGTCGAACTCGCCCGGCAGATGCGCCACCGCGTCCAACATTTCATCGAGCAGGTCGGCGTAGTGAAGGTGGATATGCACGGCCACGCGAGGTGCGGCCGGCGCGGCGGCGGGGCGATTCAATGACAAGGTGCGGTACCGCGGGGCGGGCGGCCCGTGCACGATCGGTGCGGCGGCAGGCGCCGCGGCCGCCGTCGTGGGCGACGGGGTGGCCGCCGCGGGACGTTGCCGATCTTTCCACCACCGCAGCGGCTTGGTGAGCGTCATGCCCAGGCGGTAGCTGCGCGAGTTGCGGATGGCTTCCAGCTCGAACCGTGTCTGCGCGAGCGTGTTTTGCGTTTGTGCGAGGGTGGTCCGTGTTTCCCCCAGCTCGGTCAGCGTCTGCCCGAGCCGCGCATGCGCTTCGTCATGCGCATCGCGCGTGGCGGCCCAGCCTGCATGAGCCTCTTGCAGCTTCGCCTCCCAGGACGCATCGCGCTCCCGGGCCACGACGTGACATTGCTGCTGGCGAATCAGCTTGTAATGCCGGCGCAGGCCGGCGAGCGCCGGCGCGGGCACCGCGTAGCGTTTGCTCAGCGCCCGATACAGCACATGATTGGCTTCGATCGCGGAGCGCGGCAGCCCGCCGAGGATCGTATTCGCGCCGTGAATCCGGTAATCCCACAGCGTCAGGTCGTCACGCCACACGAAGCGGTCGGGGGCGTGCAGATAGGCGCGGATCGCCCAATCCCAGTCCATGTTGTAGCGCAGCGGCCGGATCGGTCCGATCGCCTGCAGCAACGCGCGGCTGAAGAAAAAGTTGGACGTCGACACCGTGAAATTGCGCTCGAGCAGCGCCTCCCAGGTACCGCGCTGGCTGGCGGCCTGGCGCATGCGACGGTATTCGTCCAGCCACGGCGCGTCGGGTATCGGCTGCGAAGACTGATCGATCAGTCGCAGGCCGGTCGCGATGAAGTCGTAGCCTTCCCGCGCCAGCGCCACCAGCTGGCTCAAGCGCCCGGGATGAAAGCGATCGTCGGAGTTCAGGATGGCGATGTAGTCGCCGCGGGCGGCGCGCAGGCCGGCGTTGATCGCCGCATGCGCGCCCTGATTCGTTTGCGCGAAGGCGCGCACGCGTGGGTCGTTGGCGCTCGCACGCTCGATGAGCGCCCACGAGTCGTCGCGCGAACCATCATCGACGATGATCAGTTCCAGCGCGATATCCGTTTGCGTCAACACGCTGTCGATCGCTTCCTGCAGGAAGCGGTCGTGGTTGTACGAGGGAATAATGACGCTGACGAGCGGAGAAGCCGGCATGTGTTCGATCATGAGCGCGCGCGCAATAGGGACAACAGGCGGCGCAGGGGAGACGTCATGCGCCAGAGGGTCGATTGTTCGATGGCCTGGCGGGCGGCCAGCGCGTCATCGCGCTGGGCTTCGGCGTCTGCCAGGGCCTGGCGCAACTGCGCGGTGGCCGCGTCGTCGCGTGCGGTGAGCGGCTGCGCCAGCCAATGCTGCTGCGCCTCGTGGCGCGGGTTCAGCACGTCCGACGCCGGCTCGGCGGGTCGCGCCGGGCGGGCCGTGACCAGGATCTGGAACGCGCGCCCCGCGGGATTCTGGGCGAGCCACTCGCGCAGGGCCTCGGGCAGGCGCGACCAGTATTCGGCGAACTCGGGATGCCACGGGCCGGTGTCGACGGAATCGAACGACTCCACGACAAAGCCCGCGTCGGCGAGCGCCTTACCCAGCGTGTGCGCGGTGAAGAAGTGAATGTGGGTGCGGTCCAGCAGGCCCGTGTCGCGGTATGCGAAGTCGTCGCACAGCAGGCTCGCGATGACGCCGGCGTGGCTGATGTTGGGCACCGAGATCACGAGCTGACCGTCGGCCTCGAGCAGCGGCAGGATGCGTGCCAGGCACTGACGCGGATCGCGCAGGTGTTCGAGCACATCGGCGGCAAGCACGGTGTCGAAGCGCCGGCCGGCCAGCGGGGCCGACCAGTCGGGCAAGTCCAGGTTCGCCTGCAGCACCTCGGCACAGTGCTCACGCGCCAGGGCGCCGGCGGCCGCGTCGTATTCCACGCCCGTGACTTCGCAGCCATAGTGGCGGCTCAGCACGGCGGACATCGCACCGGCGGCGCAGCCGAGTTCGAGCACGCGATGTCCCGCGGCAGCCAGGCGACACACGCGGGCCGCCGTGCCGTCGCCGCTCGGGTCGAAATCGTAGTGATAGCGAAGGGCGCCGGTGCTCATGACATGATCCCGTGTTCAGGCCGCGTCATCGGCGGACGGTTCCAGGCGGATGTCCAGCATCGGAATGCCCACCAGCCCGTTTGCCGATCCGCTGTGATGCGAGCGGAATAACACCGCATCATGGATCCAGTGGTGCTGACGGTGCTCTGCCTGCGTGCCGTCGGCCACCGCCACGGCGATCGAATAGTCGCCCACCGGCAACAATGGCATGGGAAAGCGGAATCGAGCGTTGAACACCGCGCCGTTCTCGACGGGCTGCGGATCGTCGGCGTAGGTCAGATAAGTGTTGTCGCCGAATAGCGTCTGGCCCAAGCGGTCTTTGACATAAAAACCGGCGATAGGCCGTTCCAGATACTGATTTGCCCGTACGCGCAGGTGCAGCGTGACGGCTTCGCCGCCAACCACCCACGCCAGCGGTTCTCCCGCGTCGTTGGCGAGGAACACGTTTTCGACGGTGGCGCCGCCTTCGCCGAAGCTCGCCTGGGCAGGGTCGAAACGGAACATTTCGAGGTCATTGCGCAGGTTGCTGGCATTGATGAACTCGCGGCGTTGATCGACCCATTCGACTTCGGTCGCGGGCCCCGCGGCCTCGCGCACCACCTTGCGGTTATTGCTGTCGAACAGCGAGGCCAGATAGGACTCGCATACGGCCTTGGCATCACCTTGCTCGACGACCTGGCCTTCGCGCAGCCAGATCGCGCGCTGACAGAGGTTGGTGACGGCCGCGCTATCGTGGCTCACGAACAGCACGGTGCCGGTCTCGCGGAAGCGGCGCAGGAAACGCATGCACTTTTGCGTGAACAGCGCGTCGCCCACGGCCAGGGCTTCGTCGATGATCAGGATGTCGGCATCGACGTGGGCGATGACGGCAAAGGCCAGCCGCACGTACATGCCCGAGGAATAGGTCTTGACCGGTTGATCGACAAAATCGCCGATTTCGGCGAAGTCGAAGATGTCCTGCAGCCGGGCATCGATCTGTTGCCGGGTCAGGCCCAGGATCGCCGCATTCAGATAGACATTCTCGCGCCCCGTGAATTCGGGATTGAAGCCAGCGCCCAGTTCGAGCAGCGCGGCGACGCGGCCATGGACGCTGATCTGGCCCAGCGTCGGCGTCAGGGTGCCACAGATCAGCTGCAGCAACGTCGACTTGCCGGATCCATTGCGGCCGATGATGCCGACCGTCTCGCCACGCTTGACGTCGAAACTCACGCCCGACAGCGCATGAAACTCCCGGAACATTTTCTTCTTCGGGAACAGGCGCTGCAGAAGGCGATCCTGCGGGCGACGGTACAGGCGAAACGTCTTGCTGACGTCGGCCACGGAGATGGCGATGTCAGAGCACATCAGCGAATCCTTTTTTCATCACTCGGAAAGCACGGTAGCCGACGACCGCCACCACGCACGCCACCAGGCTGTACACGCCCAGCGCCGCGAAGTCGGGCCGGCCGCCATGCAGCACGACCTGGCGCGATTGTTCGATGATCAGCGTGAGTGGGTTGAAGGCAAAGATGGTCTGGAAGGTGTCCGGCAGCGCCGACGCGGGATAAAACACCGGCGAGAGAAACATCAGGATCGTGGTGAACAGCCCCGTGATCTGGCTGACGTCGCGCAAATACACGCCCAGGCCGGCCAATGCCCACGCCACGCCGGCGAGCAGCACGAAATAGGGCAGCAGAATCACCGGCAGCCACAGCACGGTCAGGTGCAGGGAGTGGTGCACCACGGCATAAAAGGCGAGCAGCACGGTCAGGCTGATCAGGAAGTGAAACAGCGCGGACAGGAGACCCACGGCCGGAAGGGTCTCGAGGGGAAAGACCACGCGCTTGACGTAGCTGACGTTGCCCACGATCTGGCCCGGCGAGCGGTTGAGACACTCGGCGGCCAGGCCGTGAATGATCAGCCCGACGAACAGCTGCAGGGCGTAGTCGATAGGGCTTTGCGTATCCTGCGACCAACGCGCACGGAAGATGCCGCTGAACACCACGGTATATACCGACAGCATCAGGATCGGCGTGACCAAAGACCAGACCAGGCCGCCCGCGGAGCCTCGATAGCGCCCCAGCACATCGCGCCAGGTGAGGGTCATAAGCAGACGGCGATGCTGCCAGAGCGTAAAGCGGCTGGCTGGCGATGCGGGGGCTGGCGTCATAGATGGGAGTCGGGTCAAGCAATCGGGAAAGGCGCTATTGTAGTGCCCGGCCAGGCCCTCACTTGGGGGGGCTTCCATCACGCTGTAACAGAGGCATCAGCCGCTGCGCGAGGGCGGTCGCCCCACTGAGCGACAGGTGGCCGCCGTCCACGTAGGCCAGCCCGGCCGGGGTGTCGTCCTGGCGCGCCAGGCAAGCCCGCCCTTCGCACAGCAGGGGATACATCGAGACGTACTCCACGCCCGCCTGGCTGAGTCCCTGTTGCAGCGTGCGATCCAGCTCGCGGCTGGAGCGCAGCTGGCCATAGGCCATGTGCGTCGGGGCGAGGGCGCCGTCGTGGCCGCGGGCGTAGTTCAGCAGATTCTGTTGCAAAGACGAGCGCCAGACCGGGACCGGCCCGAGCACGACCACCCGGGATCCGGGAGCGGCACGGCGGATCCGCTCCACCGTGCCGACCAGGGCGCGTTGCAGCGCCTCGGGCGAGAGCTTGTAGCCCTCCCAGAACGCATGCAGCAGGATCAGGTCGGGCGGCTGCGCCGACACCTGCTGCAGGATCCGCGTGTTGATGGTATCCAGCGGGCGCTGGAGGTTGTTGCGCAGGTCGGTGCCGAACAGCGGCGCGGTCGCGTCGGTCGTGGCCTGCTGCATCGACCAGCCCGGCAGAGTGGCCATGCCGGCAAACAGCGCGGCCGCATGGGAGTCGCCCCACAGCAGGGCGCTCGGGTGGGCGGCCGGGAAGCAGGTGGCGGGGTCGCCCAGGTTGCCGCGGTAGATCATGTTGTGACAAATCCCGTCGCGCAGGCCCGCATGCCATGCCGGGGTGAGCAGCGGCGCGCTGGCCAGGGTCCGGACGCTTTCGGGCAGGCGCTGCGCCAGCCCCTGCTGGCTCCAGATCCAGAGGCCCGTGCCGGCCGCCGCCACCATCGCCGCCGCGAGCAAGCCCGTGCTGCGGCGGCCGGGGTTGCGGGCATGCCGGATGGGCTGCTCGATATAGCGATAGGTGAGCCAGGCGAGCAGCACGCTCGCCGCGATCGCCGCGGCCGTGGCCAGCGCCAGCGCCGGTCCGGCCAGGTCGGTGTAGCGCACCCGCAGGAACGACAGCATCGGCCAATGCCATAAATAGAGGGGATAGCTGATCCGGCCCAGCCAGACCACGGCTGGGCGCGACAGCAGCCGGCGGTTGACCCAGGCGTGGGGCCCGGCCGCGATCAGCAGCAGCGCCCCGGCCACCGGGAACAGTGCCGCCGGCATGGGAAAGAGCCGGTCGGGCCGGGCGGCGATCAACGTCACGGCCAGCAAGACAACGCCGGTCCACGACAGGATGTCCGCCCGCCGGGACGGGCCATCGACCTGGCGCTCTCGGCCCAGGCTCCAGACGGCCAGCAGGCCGCCGGCGCCCAGCTCCCAGAAGCGGGACCACGGGGCGTAGAACGCAGCCGTCGGATCTTTGACGCTCAGCCAGCCGGACACGATCAGACTGGCCAGCGTCACCCCGCTCAACACCCAGAGCAGCACTCCACGGCGGCGTGGCGGCAGCCAGAGTAAAAATGGCCACAACAGGTAAAACTGTTCCTCGATGCCCAGCGACCAGAGATGCAGCAGGGGCTTCGCTTCCGCCACGCCAGCGAAATAGTTCACGTCCTGCCAGAGCACCAGATTGGCGATGAAGGCCGCGCCGGCGGCCGTGTGCCTTCCCAGCTGGGCATAGTCGGCCGGCAAAAGCAGCAGCGCGCCCAGTCCGAGGCTGGCGACACTCACCACGATCAGAGCCGGGAAGAGCCGGCGGACGCGCCGGGCATAAAACGTGCTGAGCGCACCGCGCCGATTTGCCACGGCAGTCGAGTCCGACAGCAGGATGCGCGTGATCAGGAAGCCCGAGATCACGAAAAACGCATCCACGCCCGCGAACCCGCCTCTGAGCCAGTCGGGGGCCGCGTGGTAGAGGACGACAACGGTCACGGCAAAGGCACGGAGCCCGTCGATGTCGGGCCGGTAGCCGGTGGGTCTAGTCATATAAGTGGTGCGCAAACGACACCATCCGCGCCACGCCGGACCCTCGAAGCGCCCGAGAGGGCGACGAATAGGGCCGGTACTTTCGCAAGACGGAACGAGAACGTTAAAGACATTCTTAAGAAGGGAGGATCCACGCCAATCTGACGACAAACCCCGACAACAGTCGCAAATTTGGCGTCATTCCCGGTCTACTTGTCTGACATGTAGCAATTCGGGGTAAGCCTATCGGCCAAGGCCGAGCGCGCACCCCGGCCGCACATATTCATTAACAATTGATTTGAGCGGGAAGCGCAATTTGCGTGAATAGTAGCTTCGGAGCATGAAATGCGCTGCTAACTCGCAGCATTGTCATGGACTCTCTCGAAATGTTGCTTTAAACTTCCGCGATGTTACTGGATGCTAGGGTAAAGGTATCTTCAAAGTCCCTTCCACAGCTCAGGTAACATCCATCGATGGGTGTAACCCGCAACACAAAGGACGACCAACAAAATGGCTAATCCGTACTTCAACGCGCAGTACTACCTGCAGAACAACCCGGATCTGGTTCTGGCCGGCATCACCGTGGAAACCGCCGAAGCCCACTACACCAAGTACGGCGCCTTCGAAGAATCGAAGGCCGGCGCTCCCCGTCTGCCGAACGCCTGGTTCGACGCTTCGTTCTACCTGCAAAGCAACCCTGATCTGATCGCCGCTGGCCTGACCCTGGGTCAAGCGCTGGATCACTATGCGCAGTACGGCATCTTCGAAGGTCGTGCCTTTAGCGACGACGCCGATCTGGATCCGTCGGAATTCGACGCATCGGCCTACGCCGCTGCTAACGAAGACCTGCGCACCGCCTTCGGTATCGAAGACGCGTCGGACCTGACCGCTGAGCAAACCGCTGACCTGCTGGGCCACTACCTGGCCTACGGTCTGTACGAATCGCGCACCACCGGCCAGACCGGCGACTTCGCCAACCTGGTTGGCCAATCGCAAGCTGCTCCGATCGCCGTGACCGCTGGCACCGTTGCCGTGGGCACCCAGTTCGACGACACGTTCACCCTGGACGCCGCTACCGTTGCCACCGCTACGGTCAATGGCGTTGCTGGCGATGACACCCTGGTCATCACCGGCGCCGGCACCACCGCCGTCCGTCTGACCTCGGTCGAAAACGTCGCCATCAACAGCGCCGCCAACGTGACCGTCACCGGCACGAGCGTCGAAACCCTGTCGTTCACGAACGCCTCGGGCGCAACCTACGCTGGCGCGCTGGTTTCGGACATCACCATCGGTGCCAACACCGACGGCGTGAACTTCGCCTTCACCGGCGTGACCGGTTCGTCGGACAACCTGGCGCTGAGCCTGGCCGCTGACGCCGACGTGACGAACGGCGTCGCCGTGTCGGGCGTGGAAACCGTGGATCTGGACCTGGCTGCCAACGTTGATGCCAACGGCAACCTGGTTTCCTCGGGCCAAATCGCTCAAGTGAACGCCAACGGCGTGGAAGGCTCGTCGCTGACCGTGAACATCGCTGGCGGCCACGCTGATTCGATCAATTCGCTGATCGTGGAAAGCTTCGGCTCGGCCGAGCTGGCCACCGTGACCATCGACGGTTCGGACTACCTGGGCAGCCAAGAGCTGACCGCTGGCACCTCGCTGGCCAACGTCAACGTCACCATCAATGGCGGCGCTGGCAAGGACACGCTGGCCACGAACACCGCTGCTGGCCACACCGCCACGCTGAACGGTGGCGCTGGTAACGACACGCTGGTGGCTTCGCTGGGTCAGGACATCCTGACCGGCGGCGCTGGCGACGACGTGTTCCAGTTCACGGTTGCCAACTCGCTGGTTTCGCTGAACAACGGCACGATCGACAAGGTCGACACCATCACCGACTTCTCGGCTGGTGACTCGGTCGAACTGACCGCCAACGTTGCTTCCGGCACCATCGCCAACGTGGGTGAAGTGAACGCCAACGGCCTGGTTTCGTTCGAAACCGGCTTCCTGGCCGCCAACACCACGCTGACCGCCGTCGTGACCGCCCTGAGCGAAAACGTCGCTTCGGGTGAGCAAGTGCTGTTCAAGTTCGGCGCTGATGCCTACTCGTTCGTCGCTGACGCAACGGCTGGCGACATCGCTGGCGACAGCCTGATCAAGCTGACCGGCGTTGACGCCACGAAGCTGATCGCCAACGGCACCACCATCGAATTCGCCGTCTAAGCGAATTTGAAGGGAGAGGGCGTGCAAATGCCCTCTCGCGTCGCAAGACGCTGAGCACGTAGCAGTATGAAGAAGGGCCCGAGCAATCGGGCCCTTCTTCTTTGGGGGCGCGCGCCGAGCGTGCGCACCGGTGAGTGCAGCAGCCTGCGCCGCGGCGAGGTGCCGCAGCGTGCGACAACGGCGAGCGCCGTTGCAGCCGCAGCGACGTGCAGCATCCTGCCCGGCAAACGCCCTTCTCGCGGGGCCGCATCACCCCCGGGAACCCGATTGGCGCCGGCCGGTCGAAGCATGCTATATCTCTTAGTCTGACGGATTCGTCGTCAGCGTCCGACGCCGCCACGCGCGTTTTCGTACCTCAACTGTCTCCTCCGCCCATGCCCAAGTTCGTTGCCCTTTCGCCCTCGCAGCACAAAGACGCTCGCTGGCTCCTCAAGACCTCGTACAAGTTTGCCGGCACGGATGCATTGGTACCGGTCGTGGCCCGCGAAGCGCACAAGGTGCTGCTCGATATGCCGCTTGCCTTCGCGCGCCGTCCGGAAGGCGGCTTCGCGCTGATGGGCGTGCAAGGCCTGGTGGCGAACACCAACCTGTTCGTGGCCGACGATGGTCGCTGGACCGGCCGCTATATCCCCGCCGTGTACCGCGGCTACCCGTTCGCGCTGGGCCGCACGGACGACGGCCGCGAGGTGCTGTGCTTCGATGTCGAGAGCGGCCAGCTCAGTGATGACGGCGGCGAACGCTTTTTCGAAGACAACGGCGAGCCGGCCAGCAAGGTCGCGGGCATGCTGTCGTTTCACGAGGCCGTGACGCTGAACCGCCGGCAGACCAATTTCGCCTGCGACGTGCTGGAAAAGCACGGCCTGATCCAGCCCTGGGAGATCAATCTCGAACTCGCCAGCGGCACCAACCGGATCGGGGGCCTGTTCCGCATCGACGAGGCCAAGCTCAAGCAGCAGTCGGGCGATGTGCTCGGCGCCCTGATGCAGTCGCACGCCATGCCGCTGGCGTATTGCCAACTGCTGTCGATGCAGCAGCTCGAGCAGCTCGGCATCCGTGCGCGGGCCCGCTCGGCCGCCGGCAAGGCCGCGTTGTCCACGGATCAGTACGGCGACATCAACCTCGATTTCCTGAACGACGACGGGGTGTTCCCGTTCGGTCACAGCTGATGCAAAGGCCGGGGCGGCGTCCCGCCGCCTTCGGTGCGCACCTGTTTTAAGGGCTCGCCGCAAAGCGTAAGGCTGGGGTTGTTGTCAGGTGCGCGTGTTACCATAAGCAGCTTTTTTTATCGCGGGCAAAGCATTTGTATAAAGGCGTCGAGCGCCTTTTCCACGGCTTTCCGGGCTCGCTGATTACCGAATTTCGATTCGCATATTCCAGGCTGGATGTCCGGCCTCTCCCATAGGTTTTTCCATGAAGCCTTCCCGTCGCACTGAGTTGGGCGAGGCCCTGTACCGCTTTCGCAAGACGTTCTACGGTCTGGCCGCGTTCAGCTGTGTGATCAATATTCTTGCGCTCACACCGTCGCTGTACATGCTGCAGGTGTATGACCGGGTGCTGGCGAGCCGCAACGAAACGACCCTGCTCATGCTGACCGTCCTGGTGGCCGGTCTGTTCCTGCTATCGGCGCTGCTGGAATTCGCGCGCTCGTCAGTGTTGATCCGCGTGGGCAACAAGTTCGACGAGATGCTGAGCAATCGCGTCTTCACGGCGTCGTTCGAGCGCAATCTGCGCCGCGCCGGGGGCAACCCGGCCCAGGCCACGCACGATCTGACCAACCTGCGGCAATTCCTCACCGGCAGCGCGCTGTTCGCCTTTTTCGATGCGCCCTGGACGCCCATCTATATGGCGGTCGCCTTCATGGTGCACCCGCTACTGGGCTTCATCACGCTGGGCGGCTCGATCATTCTGTTCGGCCTGGCCTACCTCAACAAGCTCGCCACCGATAAGCCGCTGGGCGACGCCAACGTGTCGGCCCTGCAGGCCGCGGCCTTTGCCAACAATCACCTGCGCAATGCCGAAGTGATCGAAGCGATGGGCATGTTGCCCGGTCTGCGCGAACGCTGGCGCAAGCAGCATCAGCGCGTTCTGAAGCTGCAGACGCAGGCCTCGGACAGCGCCGCCCGTATCAGTACCGTCAGCCGTTTCGTGCGCGTGTTTCTGCAGTCCGCGATCCTGGGCGCCGGCGCACTGCTGGTGATCGAAGGCCAGATCTCGCCCGGCATGATGATCGCGTGCTCGATTCTGCTGGGCAAGGCGCTGGGGCCGGTCGAGCAGGCCATCGGCACCTGGAAGCAACTGGTCTCGACCCGGGCAGCCTATGCGCGCCTGGACGAGATCCTCAAGGAAGCGCCGCCGCGTGGCAATACGCTGTCGCTGCCGCGCCCGCGCGGCGAGCTCTCGTTCGACAACGTGTTCGCCACGGCGCCGGGCGCCAAGCAGGCCATTCTCAAGGGCCTGAGCTTCAAGGTCGCGCCGGGCGAAGTGGTCGGCGTGATCGGCCCCTCGGCATCCGGCAAGTCGACGCTGGCTCGGCTGGTCGTCGGTGTCTGGCCCGCGCAGGCCGGCCACGTGCGTCTGGATGGCGCCGACGTATATCTCTGGAACAAGGACGAGCTGGGTCCGCATATCGGCTATCTGCCGCAGGACATCGAACTGTTCGAAGGCACGATCGCCGAGAACATCGCCCGGTTCGGCGAGCCGGACGCGGCCAAGGTCATCAAGGCGGCCCAACTGGCCGGCGTGCACGACATGATCCTGCGCCTGCCCAAGGGCTACGACACGCATCTGGGCATGGACGGCACCTCGCTGTCGGGCGGCCAGCGTCAGCGCGTGGCCCTGGCCCGCGCGGTCTATGGCGATCCCGCGCTGATCGTGCTGGACGAGCCCAACTCCAATCTGGACGACCAGGGCGAGGCCGCCCTGATCAATTCGGTGCGTCAGCTCAAGCAGCTGGGCGCCACGGTGCTGCTCGTCACGCACCGCATGAATATCTTGAACGCGGTCGACAAGTTGATGGTCGTACGCGACGGCGTGATGGTGATGTACGGCGCCCGGGAAACCGTGCTCGACACGTTGCGCAAGCAGCGCTCGCAGGCGCAGCAGCTCAGTGCTCAGCAAGGCGCGCCGCTCGCCGCGCCGGCCGTCAGTCTTTAACGGGTCTCGAGAACAATGTGGTTCAAGAAGCAAATCGCCAATAAGGGCGCCGACGTGCCGGCGGAAGTCGATACGAATGCCCATGCCCCGATGCGCTGGGGTCTCGTGGTGTTGCTCATCGGTTTTGGCGGATTCGCGCTGTGGGCGGCTTTTGCGCCGCTGGACGCCGGCGTGACGGCGAATGCCTACGTGCAGGTCGCCGGCAATCGCAAGGCGGTGCAGCATCTGGAAGGCGGCACCATCGAAGACATCCTGGTGCGCGAAGGCGACAAGGTGCACGCCGGCCAGGTCCTGGTGCACCTCAATCCCACGCGGGCCCGTGCGGAGCAGGGCGTCGTCAGCTCGCAATATATCGTCGCCAAGGCCGTGCAGGCGCGCCTGCTGGCCGAGCGAGACGGCACCGGCAAGATCATCCAGGATCCGGCGTTCGTGGAGCGCTTCAAGGACGATCCGCGCTACATCACGGCCACGCGGGCGCAGCAGAGCCTTTACGAGACGCGCACGCGCGCCCTCGAAGGCGAGATCGGCATCCTGAAAGAGAATCAACGCGGCGCGGAACAGCAGCTGCGCGGGCTCGAAGAGGTGCAACGCAACCGCCGCCAGCAGATCGCCTACATCGGCCGCGAACTCGCCGGGGTGCGTGATCTGGCGCGCGAGGGCTATCTGCCTCGCAATCGCATGTTCGAACTGGAGCGCGACGCCGCTCAGCTGCAGGCCGCGCTGTCCACCGATATCGTCGACGCCGGCCGCACGCGCAATCAGGTCTCCGAACTGAAACTGCGCATTCTGCAGCGTACGCAGGACTATCAAAAAGAAGTGCAGTCGCAGCTCAGCGACATCCAGAAAGAAGTGACGGCGCTGGGCGATCGGCTGTCGGCGCTCGATTACAGCGTGCAAGAGACGGATATCCGCTCGCCCATCGACGGCACCATCATGAATCTGCAGATTCATACGGTGGGCGGCGTCGTGGCGCCGGGCGCGACGCTGATGGAAGTCGTGCCGAACGACGCGCCTTATCTGGTGCAGGCCCAGGTGCCGGTACAGTCGATCGACAAGGTCGAGACCGGTCTCGATGTTGAAATCACCTTCCCGGCTTTCAACCACGCGCGCACGCCGAACATTCCGGGCAAAGTGCTGACGGTGTCGGCTGACCGGCTGACCGATCCCAAGGGAGAAGTCCCTTACTATCTCGCTCAGGTCGAAGTGACGCCGGAAGGGGTGCAGTTGCTCGGGCAGAACACCATTCGCCCCGGCATGCCGGCATCGGTGCTGATTCGCACCGGCGAGCGCACGATGCTCAACTATCTGCTCAAGCCGCTGCTCGAACGTGTCGACCGCTCTTTCAAGGAGCAATAAATGCGTGCACTGCTCACCACCGCGGGTTTGTTGTGGGCTGTGGCCACCAGCGTAGCGGCGCAGACGGCGTCCGCCGCAGGGGCGGCCCCCGCCGGCGTGCCCCCCGCACGCGTGGCCCCCGCCACGGCGGCCGCCGCACCGGCGGCCGGTATTCCCGCCAATGCGCCGCTCACGCTGTCGCAGGCGTGGCGGCTGACGCTGGAAAACGATCCCACGTATCAGGCGGCGGAGAGCGAGCGCGACGCGAGTCAGACCAACCGCGCCATGGGCCGGGCACAACTGCTGCCGCAGGTCAGCGGCTCTCTGGGCCGCAACAAGATCCGGGGCGATATCGAGGAGCCCGATGCGTTTGGCGGCGTCGCCCGCACGGATCTCGACTATATGTCGCGGACCAACGAGATCCGTTTGACCCAAACCGTATTCAACTGGGGCCGGTTCGCCGAGTACCGCCAGGGGCATGCGCGGGCCGATTACGGGCTGGCCGTTTTCGATACCAAGGCGCAGGACACGGTGGTTCGCCTGTTCAATCGCTATCTGCAAGCGCTGCTGTCGTACGAAAACGTGAAGCTGCTGGACGGCAAACTCAAGGCCAACGAGCAGCAGATCACCGTGGCGAAGCGGCGTTTCGATCTGGGTGAGGGCACCGTGACGGACGTGCGCGAAGCTCAGTCGCGCCGTGACCTGGCCCGCGCCGACCTGATCCAGGCGCAGGATGCCCTGATCGTCGCGTCGCGCGAGTTGCAGGAAATGATCGGCCGCCCGCCTCAACAATTGACCAACATCGATCCGTTCGACGCTCGCCGCACGGCTGCGCGCGACCTCGAACAATGGATGGGCCGGGCGATGCAGGACAACGCCGAGATCCGGTCGGGCCTGCAGGCCTACAAGATCTCCGACCAGGAAATCGATCGTGCGTTCGGCGGGCATCTGCCCACCGTGGACGCCATTGCATCGCGGCGCAAGGTCTCCGCAGAGACGCTGTCGACCCGCGATCAGGACAGCACGACCACGTCGGTCGGGGTCCAGATCAACGTGCCGATTTTCTCGGGCGGCATGACGAGCGCCCAGGTGGACCAGGCGCGCTTCAATCGTGATCGCGCCGGCCAGGAGCTGGCCGCCACGCGCGAGCGGATCGCGGTCGAGGTGACCCGGCAGTACCAAGGGGTGGTGAGTGGCGCCGAGCGCGTCGCCGCGCTCGAGGTGGCGGCCACGTCCAGCGCCGAAGCGCTGAAGGCCGTACAGAAAGGCTTCCAGGCAGGCACGCGCACGATCGTCGACATCCTGGATGCCCAGGACCAGCTCTATCAGGCGCGGCTCGACCTGAGCAAATCGCGTCTGCAATTCATCCAGGCGCGGCTGGCGCTGGCCAGTGCGGCCGGCAATCTCGATGCGACCGAGATCGACGACGTCAGCAAGACATACTTCAGCACGGCCGTGGCGGATCTCGCCGTCGCGCGCTGAACGCGGCAGGCGGGCCGTCGAACCTTGATTCGCCCGGCCCGCCGCCTCGCCATCAGGCGTAGGTGTCGGCGTCTTTCAGCAGCACGCCCTGCTGGTCCTTGGCGGACAAGATCGGGTCCGTGCTGATCGGCCATTCGATGGCCAGATCCGGATCGTTCCACAGAATGCTGCGCTCATGCTGCGGCGCGTAGTAGTTCGTGGTCTTGTACAGAAACTCCGCCGACTCCGACAGCACCACGAAGCCGTGCGCGAAGCCTTCCGGCACCCACAGCTGACGCTTGTTTTGTGCGGACAGGTGCACGCCGACCCACTGGCCGAACGTGGGCGAGGAGCGGCGCAGATCGACGGCCACGTCGAACACCTCGCCCGCCGTGACGCGCACCAGCTTGCCCTGCGGCTGCTGCATTTGATAGTGCAGGCCCCGCAGCACGCCGTGCGCCGAGCGCGAGTGGTTGTCCTGGACGAACTGGGTTTTCAGGCCGGTCAGGGATTCGAATTGCTGCTGATTGAAGCTCTCGAAGAAAAACCCGCGATCATCGCCGAACACCTTGGGCTCGAACAGCACCACGTCCGGAATCTGTTGTCGGATGGCTTGCATCAGTAGACCTTTTCTTTGAGCACGCGTTTGAGATACTGCCCGTAGCCGTTCTTGGACAGCGGCTCGGCGAGTGCCTCGAGTTGTTCGGGCGAAATCCAGCCCTGGCGGAAGGCGATCTCTTCGGGACACGCCACCTTCAGGCCCTGGCGGCTTTCGAGCGTGGCGATGAACTGGCCGGCCTCGAGCAGCGATTCATGCGTACCGGTATCGAGCCAGGCATAGCCGCGGCCCATGATTTCGACCGCCAGCTGCTTCTGTTCGAGATAGGCGCGGTTGACGTCCGTGATTTCGAGTTCGCCGCGTGCCGAAGGCTTCACCTGCTTGGCGATGTCGACGACCTGCGAATCATAAAAATACAGGCCGGTCACCGCGTAGCTGGACTTCGGCTGCTTGGGCTTTTCTTCGAGCGACAGTACCTGGCCGTTGTCATCGAATTCCGCCACGCCATAACGCTCGGGATCGTGCACGTGATAGGCGAAGATGCTGGCGCCATCGGGGCGCGCGGAGGCGCGTGCGAGCAGCAGATGGAAGTCGTGGCCGTAGAAAATATTGTCGCCCAGCACCAGCGCGCTCGGCGCGCCATCCAGGAATTTCTCGCCAATGATGAAGGCTTGCGCGAGGCCGTCGGGCGAGGCCTGAACTTCGTATTGCAGATTCAGGCCCCAGCGGGAGCCATCGCCCAGCAACTGTTCGAAGCGCGGGGTGTCCTGCGGCGTCGAGATGATCAGGATGTCCCGGATACCCGCCAGCATGAGCGTGGTCAGGGGGTAGTAGATCATCGGCTTGTCGAAGACCGGCAGCAGTTGCTTGCTCAGCGCGAGCGTCGCGGGATGCAGCCGGGTGCCGGAACCTCCGGCCAAAATAATGCCTTTACGTTTCATGGCGTATCCGTCGAAGTGAGTTGATCGATCAGGCGATCGACATACACCTGCCAGGCCGGCAGCGCGAGACCGAGGCCGCTGGCGAGCTTGGTGTTGTCGAGACGAGAGTTGGCGGGACGCCGGGCAGGAACAGGGTATTCAGCCGTGCTGATGGGGGCCACCGCGCCCTGCGGCAGGGCCAGCGGCATGCCGTTGGCGCGGGCACGCTCGATGGCGTAGGTCGCCAGGCCGTGCCACGTCGTTTCGCCGCTGGCCACCAGGTGATAGACACCCGAGCCGAGGCGGCCTTGCACGTGCGCCAGGATGGCGTGCGCGGTGACGTCGGCGATCAGCTCGGCCGAGGTCGGCGCGCCGTGCTGGTCGGCCACCACGCGCAGCGCGTCGCGCTCGCGGGCCAGGCGCAGCATGGTTTTGATGAAGTTGCCACCGTGCGAAGAAAACACCCAGCTCGTGCGCAGCACGAGGCTGGCACAGCCGGCTTGCGCAATGGCCTGCTCGCCCTCGAGCTTGGTGCGTCCGTAGACGCTTTGCGGTCCGGTGGCATCGTCTTCGAGGTATGGGCCGGCTTTCGTGCCATCGAAGACGTAGTCGGTGGAGTAATGCACCAGCAGGGCGCCGCGCCGCGCGGCGCAGTCGGCCAGCACGGCCACGGCCTGGGCATTGACGCGCTCTGCGGTGTCCGCGTCGGTCTCTGCCTTATCCACCGCCGTGTAGGCGGCCGCATTGACGATGACGTCCGGGGCGACCCGCTCGATCACGGCGCGCAGCGTGTCGGGCTGAGCCAGATCGGCCTCGGTGCGGTCCATCGCGACCAGCGACCCGAGGGGAAGCAGCGTGCGTTGCAACTCGCGTCCGACCTGCCCATTCTTGCCGAGAAGTAGAACTTTCATTTTTTAGATCTTGTTGAAAATGGCCGCGGCGAGCAGACCGAGGTTGCCCAGGGTCGTCTGGCGATAAACGCCACTGCGGTAGAGCCCCGAGATTCGGCCCGGCAGACTCGCCTGCCGGGCTTGAGAGAAACGGGACAGCCGCTGCCGGCTATCCTCGCTCAGGTGGTCGTGCAGCGGCTCGAGCGCTCGCAGATTGCGGGTGTTCCAGTCGCGCAGCCGGCCTTGCGCCAGTTGGCGCACGCGCGACAGGCGAGCACTGAAACTGCGATTGGCGCCGATCAGATTGCCGTCGTGCTGGCGATATTGCAGCGAGGGACGATGATCGTAGTGCACCTCGCCGCCACACCCACTGATCACCTGATACGTGAGCCAGTCGTGCGCGGCAACGTCGGCTTGCGGACCGACCGTGCGCATGAGGGCCATGGCCGGATTGTTGAAGACCATCGTGTTGCCGCCGGCGATGTTTTGCACGAGGGCGTTGGCGAAGGCCGGGCTGCGGTTGAACTGCGGCGACTCGCCGATCGGCTGGCCGACGCCATCGATCAGGCGGGTCCGCGAGCAGTACAAGGCCGGGCGGGTCGGGTCGGCCGTACGGAGCCAGGCCAGGGCTCGCTCGAGCTTGTCGGCATCCCAAATGTCGTCCTGGTCGGCGTAGGCGTAGTAATCGGCCCGCACCTCGGGATGACAGGTCAGGCTCAGGAAATTTGCGACGAACCCCTGGCGCGGGCCCGCCAGCAGATGAACTCTCGATTCGCCCCATTGTTGGCGGAACTCGTCGATCAGCGCGAGCGTGCCGTCGCGCGATCCGTCATCCGAGATGAAGAGCGTCCAGTTCTGGTGCGTTTGTGCGCCGAGCGATGCCAGTTGGTCGGCCAAGAACGCCTGCCCTTGGTAGGTGCAGAGCAGGATAGCGACTTGGTCAGCCATGCCGTCAGGTGTACTGCTTCGATACCCAGTCGCGATAGGCGCCGGATGTCACGTCCTGAACCCATTGCTGGTTGTCCAGGTACCACTGGACGGTCTTGCGGATACCCGAGTCGAACGTTTCCGCAGGCTTCCAGCCCAGCTCGGCACCGATCCGGCCAGCATCGACCGCATAGCGACGGTCATGGCCGGGGCGGTCTTTCACGAACTCGATCTGATCGCGGTACGACTTGCTGTCGGCGCGCGGGCTGAGTTCGTCGAGCAGACCGCAGATCGTATGCACCACATCGAGGTTGGCCTTTTCGTTGTGGCCGCCCACGTTGTACGTTTCGCCCGGTTTGCCGGCCTCGAGTACGCGGCGGATCGCGCTGCAGTGATCCTTGACGTAAAGCCAGTCACGGATCTGCTGGCCATCGCCATAGATCGGCAGCGGTTTGCCGGCCAGGGCGTTGTGAATCACCAGCGGGATCAACTTTTCGGGGAAGTGATAAGGCCCGTAGTTGTTGGAACAGTTGGTGGTGAGAACCGGAATGCCGTAGGTGTGGTGATAGGCGCGAACGAGATGATCGCTCGCTGCCTTGCTCGCCGAGTAAGGACTATTGGGCTGATATTGATGCTGTTCGGTGAACGCCGCATCGCCCGCCTCGAGCGTGCCGTAGACCTCGTCGGTCGACACATGCAAAAACCGGAAGGCGTCGCGCTGGGCTTCGGGCAGCGCGCTGAAATAGGCGCGCACACATTCGAGCAAATGGAATGTGCTGACGATATTGGTTTGAATGAATTCGCCGGGGCCGTGGATGGAGCGGTCGACGTGCGACTCCGCTGCGAAATTGAGGACAGCGCGCGGCTGATGCTCTTGCAGCAGCTTCGTTACCAGTGCGGTGTCACCGATATCACCGTGGACCAGCTGGTGCCGGGCGTCGCCGCGCAGCGAATCCAGATTGCGCGGATTTCCAGCATAGGTGAGCTTGTCGAGCGTAATAACGGGCTCGTCATGCTGCGCCAGCCAATCCAGCACGAAATTCGATCCGATGAAGCCGGCGCCGCCGGTAACGATAATTGTCATTATTTGGGAGCTGCGGCGACACCTGAGGTCGACCGCACATAGGGAAAGGTCGGCAACTATTATGCCGTAATTGCCTAACCCGCTGGGAAACAAGCGGTTTCCCCTCCCATGTCCGCTACCCGTCTGCGGCTGCCATAAAGAGAACGCTTCTTTATACGAAAAGCGATGCCGCGTGCGTTGGCGATCAGGATTTGTTTTCGGGAGGCGCTGCGGCGGGTGTCCCCGCCACGGGGCCGGGCGCGCCCGTGATCTTGGGTACGCATTCCGAATGGAACCACGAGATCGTCACCGGTTCGCCCGCGAGCCAACGCTTGACGGGCGGGACCGCTTGTTCGCCGATGAGCATGCCCAACAGGCCGAGCAGCGCGACGACAGGGGGCGCGGGTGAGCGCACCTGCAAGAGGGCATAGATGACGCCCACCAGGATGCCGGCGCCGAGGGAAACGATATAGAGCTTCATGAAAACCTCATCGGAAGACGGGCGAGCGGATGGCGGGCGCGTTGCCCGCCGGCGCCGCCGCTGTCTGAAACGTGATGCCCGGCGGATGTGTCGAAAGAGATGTGCGTTGCCGGGGCCGGCGCCTGGCCCCGGTCAGCACGCGGTATGGCGGGTCAGAACGCCCAGCAGGAGCAGCCCAGCGCGCCCCAGAAACGGTTCTGGTCGGCGGCGGGCACGGCCTTGTCCCAGGCATGCGCATGACCATGCACGCCGCAGCTCGTGCTGCAGGCGCACAGCGAGCGCATCGCCGCGCCGCGGGTGGCGAGCTGGGGGCGCGGCACATAGCCGCCGTGGTGGCGCGCGGGCGACCAATCAGGCATGGCGGGCGGCAGCTCCGGGGCCAGGGGCCGGAACTCGTCGCTGCCATGCACCACGTTGCCGCCCAGCAGCGTCAGCACTGAGGTGATGTCCTGAATCTCGTCGCCGGGCACGCTGAAGTAATCCGCCGAGAGCACCGCCAGATCGGCGAGCTGGCCGACCTGGATCTGGCCCTTCTTGCCCACCTCGGTCGAGAACCACGTGTTGGCTTCGGTCCAGAGCCGCAGCGCGGTCTCGCGGTCGAGCACGTTGGCCTGCGGATAGAGCGACATGCCGCCCACCGTCTTGCCGGTGGTGAGCCAGTACAGCGAGACCCAGGGGTTGTACGAGGCGACGCGGGTGGCATCCGTTCCCGCTCCCACCTTGACGCCGCGTTCCAGCATGCGCTTGATCGGCGGCGTGGCTTCGGCGGCGCGGGCGCCGTAGCGCTCCACGAAATACTCGCCCTGATAGGCCATGCGATGCTGCACGGCGATGCCGCCGCCCAGGGCCGCAATGCGGTCGATGTTGCGGTCGGTGATGGTTTCGGCGTGATCGAAGAACCAGTTCAGACCTTCGAAAGGCACATCGCGCGCCACCTTTTCGTACACATCGAGCGCACGCGAGATGGTCTCGTCGTAGGTCGCATGCATGCGCCAGGGCCAGCGCTTCTCTGCGAGCAGGCGCACCACCGGTTCGAGGTCGGCCTCCATCGACGGCGCCATGTCGGGCCGCTCGACGCGGAAGTCTTCGAAGTCGGCTGCCGTGTAGACCAGCATTTCACCCGCGCCATTGTGACGGTACAGATCGTCGCCCTGGCCCGGCTGCACGGTATTGGACCAATTCTTGAAATCCTCGAGCTCTTCTTTCGGCTTCTGCGTGAAAAGGTTGTAGGCAAGCCGGATCGTGAGCAGGCCTTCGCGGTGCAGCGCTTCGATGACCTCGTAGTCATCGGGATAGTTCTGGTAGCCGCCGCCGGCGTCGATCACACCCGTCACGCCCAGCCGGTTGACCTCGCGCATGAAATGGCGCGTGGAGTTCTTCTGGTACTCGGCCGGCAGCTTGGGGCCTTTGGCCAGCGTCGAATACAGAATGGTGGCGTTGGGCTTGGCCAACAGCAGGCCGGTGGGGTTGCCGGAGGCGTCGCGAATGATCTCGCCGCCCGGCGGGTTGGGCGTGTCCTTGGTGTAGCCCACGGCGCGCAGCGCGGCACCGTTGAGCAGGGCACGGTCATACATGTGCAGGATGAACACCGGCGTGTCGGGCGCGGCGGCGTTGAGTTCTTCGAGTGTCGGCAGGCGCTTCTCGGCGAACTGGTGTTCGGTGAAGCCCCCCACCACCCGCACCCACTGCGGCGCCGGCGTGCGGTCGGCCTGGTCCTTGAGCATGCGCATCGCATCGGCCAACGAGCGCACGCCGTCCCAGCGCAACTCGAGGTTGTAGTTCAGGCCGCCGCGAATGATGTGCATGTGGCTGTCGATCAGCCCCGGAATCACGCGTCGTCCTTGCAGGTCGATGACACGCGTGGCGCTGGAGGCGGAGCGCATGATTTCGTCGCGCTCGCCCACGGCGCTGAAGCGGCCGCCGCTGATGGCGACGGTGTCGGCCTGCGGGTTCTGTCGGTCGAGCGTGGCGAACTTCCCGTTGATCAGGATCAGGTCGGGGGAGGAAGGGGTCTGTGTCATCGGGAAATCTCCAGGCATGCCGTGAGCGGTGCGATCTGCCGCGCACCGGACACAAGGCTAATGCGTTGCGGGCGCGCAGGCCATTGTCTGTTGGTATTAGGCGCGGATTTTAGGGGTGAGACCGGTGTCTCGGGCTGCGATTCGGCGGGGGTTTGCACTCGATGCGGGCAGGGCGTCCCGATGCGTGGGACGCGTTACGAAACCAAATGTTCGAGCCGGCAAGTTGCATGCGGGCCGTCGATATAATCCGCCGCGTTTGCCGCGCGGGCGGCCCCGTGATGCCTCGCGCCGCAGGCCTGCAGGAAGAAAAATGAATACCCCGAGTCTGGAGAGTGGCAGTGGTTGCGCCGACGGCGAGGCCCTGGTGCTCATCGTCGATGACGACGCGCCGTTGCGCGAGGCCCTGAGCAGCCTGCTGCGTTCGGTGGGGCTGCGGGTCGCGCTCTATGGCTCGGCCGACGCGCTGCTCGAGGCGTCCCTGCCCGATGTGCCCAGCTGCCTGCTTCTCGACGTGCGCCTGCGGGGCCCGAGCGGCCTGGAACTGCAGGCCCGCCTGCGGCAACAGCAGGAGCACATTCCGATCATCTTCATGACGGGTCATGGTGATATCGCCATGACCGTGGCCGCCATGAAGGGCGGTGCCGAAGACTTTCTCACCAAGCCCTTTCGCGACCAGGATCTGCTCGACGCGGTGACGGCCGCGCTCGACAAGGATCGGCTGCGGCGGCGCGAATCACGGCGGGCAGCCGCGATCCGCGCGCAGTATCGATCACTCACGCCCCGCGAAACCGAGGTCATGGGCCTGGCTGTGCGCGGTCTGCTCAACAAACAGATCGCCCACGAAATCGGCATCAGCGAGGTCACGGTGAAGATTCATCGTGGCCAGGCCATGCGCAAGATGCAGGCGCGCTCATTTGCCGATCTGGTGCTGATGGCGCAGCGACTCGGCATTTGCGGCACGGCACTCGACGCGCCCGGCTGATTGCGGCTCGTGCGATGCCGCGTTCATCCCGACGCGTCACGCCTGAGCGATCACCTTGCCGTGTCGGGCCACCTTGGCACCGGTTCTGAGCGCTCTTTCACTCGCTGTCTGTCGTGGCCGGCTTACGCACCGCCCGCACAACGCTCTCGTCGCCACCACCGCAATAGAAGCGGTCGGTGCCGTCGAATTCGACGCCCGACACCCCGGTGCCCGCCGGCATCTCGAGGATCTGCAGGATCCGGCCGTCGGACGGGTCGATCTGGCGCAGGTCGCTCTCGCCATCTTGCCAGGTGCCGTGCCAGAGCTCGCCATGGGCCCAGCTCACGCCGGTGACGTGGCGGTTCGATGGCAGGCTGCGTACAACTTCGCCCGTGTCGGGATGCACTTGCAGAATGCGGTCTTCCTCGTAGCGGCCGATCCACAGGAAGCCTTCGGCCCAGGCCATGCCGGAGTTCTGGCCTGCGCCGGGCGCGGGCAGGGTGGCGATGATCTCGCCGGACGCAGCGTCGATTTTCTGGATGTCGTCGCCGGCGATTTGATAGAGATGCCGGCCGTCGTAGGCGGTGCCGGCATCGGCGCGGACGCGCAGGTGGCGGCGCTCGGTGCCACTTGCCGGATCCAGGCCGTGCAGGCCGTCGTCGGCGGCAAACCAGACCAGGCTGCCATCGAACGTGACGCCGTGCACGCCCGCGACGTTATCGAAGGGGCCGTACTCACGCAGGATGTGGGCGGGACGGGAGGCGGTCATGAGTATTCTCCAAAAAAGAGGTCATGGAGCCATCCTAGTGGGGCGGCGCCGCGGGCGTGAGTAACATGTGTGGCGCGAAAGCGGCGCGCCGGTTCAGGTGCCAGCGGCGGGTGCGCCCGTGGCCGTAGGCGGTGATGCTTCCGTCTCGTGTCAGGGCTTCCAGGGCCCGCTGAACTGTCCGCTGGCTGCTGCGCAGGGCGAGCGCCAGGGCGGAGCTGGACCAGGGCTGGCCATCGGCCAGCAGGGCGAGGATGTCGCCACTGCGCCCGTCCTCGGGGCCGCTGAGCACCACGACGCGGTCGATGTGCTCCGGCACGAGCCGGTAGCCTTGCGCGGTGGCCCGCAGGGCGATGCCGAACGGACGGAGTTGCGCGCGCAACCGACCCATTTCCACGCGCAGCCGCGCACGGTGGGTGTCGTCGGGCGGCGCCACGCGGAAAACCTGGGCGATCACATCGCCGCGGGGAATATCGCCTGGCCATGCATCGGCCAGGACCCGTGCCAAGGCGAAAAGGAGAGGGCGCGTGGCCAGATCGAGACGTTGGCCTGGCAGCGTCAGGCTGAGGTTTCGCGCGTCGACGATGAGTGCGGCGCTGCGCGTCAACGCCGCGAGTTCGGGCCAGCTCGCCGGCCGGGCGGTACCGCCTTCGGACCAGCGTGCGGCCGGGGCGGCCAGCCGTTGCTCACAGGCGTCCACCTCGGCAATCAAGGCGGAAATGCCACAGGCGCGCGCATCGCGTCGAGCGCGAGCGAGCGCCGCCCGCGCGCTGGCGACATCCAGGCGGCGCAGCGCCAGATCGAACAGGAGCAGGGCATGGAGCGCGCGCTGGGGCGCAGGCCAGGACGCGGTATCGAGCACCGCGCTCAGCTCGGCCGCGGCGTCCGCATGCCCACCCAGCAGCAAGGCGCGCACGCGCAGCAGATGGCCGTGGGCCGCATTGGTGCGATCACCATGCGCGCTCAGGAGGTCGCAGGCGTCGTCGAGCGCGAGGCGAGGATAGGCGCGCAGGTCGCGCGCGGCCAGCGCGATATCGGCCAGCGCCACCACACAGCGCGCCTGCCGCAGCGGCGCGTTAACACCAAAGGCGCGGGCGGCACGGCGCAGCAGGGCGCGCGCGCTGGCGAACTCGCCCATCTGCGCCAGCGCGATGCCGCGTACGGCGAGCGCATCGGCGTCTTTGCGGGTCGCGATGGCATTGAGCGTATCGAGGGGGCGGCCGGCGGCGAGTGCGCGGGCCGCGGCCGTGAGCAGAGGATCGCTGGGCACGCCGGTCACCGGAGGTTGAGCACGCGCAGGAGAGCCTGGCGCGCTCCCAATCTAGCATGACCGGCGCGGCACCGGGATCGATGTCTTACGCCACGCCGCCGTTGGCGCGGATGATCTGCCCGTTGATCCAGCCGGATGCCGGACTGGCCAGAAATGCGACGACCTCGGCGATGTCCTCGGGCTGGCCCAGGCGTTCGAGCGGCGGCAGCTTGGTGAAATGCTGGATCTGCTCGGGCGTCTTGCCTTGCATGAACAGTTCGGTGGCCACCGGGCCGGGCGCGACCGCGTTCACGGTGATGGCACGCCCGCGCAGCTCCTTGGCATAGACGTGCGTGAAGGCTTCGACCGCCGCCTTGCTGGCGTTGTAGATCGCATAGCCGGGCAGCGCGAGCGCGAGCGCGGTGGTCGAGAAGTTGATGACGCGTCCGCCATCGGCCAGGCGGGTCGCGGCGGCGCGCAAGGTATTGAAGGTGCCGCGCGTGTTGATATCGAACAGCCGCGCGTAGTCCTCGTCGCTGTACTGCGCGAGCGGTTGGGTGGAGATCACCCCGGCGTTGTTCACGAGCACATCGAGCTGGCCGAACTCGGCGTGCGCGGCGTCGAACAGTGCGTCCACGTCGCGGGGCCGGGAGACGTCGCCTCGCACCGCGATGGCACGGCCGCCGGCGGCCCGGATGGTTTGCACGACCGCGTCGGCCTCTTCCGAGCGCGAGGCGTAGTTCACGAGCACGGCATGGCCGGCTTCGGCCAGGCGGGTGGCGATGCGGGCACCGATGCCGCGCGAGGCGCCGGTCACGAGGGCAACACGCGGGGCGGGGTGGGCTTGAGACATGAAGGGCTCCTGAGGGTGAAAGGCCGCGGGTCGGCCATGCTGATGATGCAATGTTCGATCATTCTTCGGGAAAGATAATCGGGCCTGATGGGATAACATTATTCGGTTTGCATCAACAGTAGGCGTCGATATGGACCGTTTCCAGGAAATGCAGGCCTTCGTGCGTATCGCCGAACGCGGGAGTTTCACGCGGGCGGGCGAGGATCTGCGCATTCCGCGCGCCACCCTCACCAACCTGATCAAGCGCATGGAAGCCCGCCTGGGCACGCGCCTGCTGGAGCGCACCACCCGCGCCGTGAGGCTCACGCCCGACGGTGACGCCTTCTATCAACGTTGCGTACGCTTGCTCGCCGATCTGGACGAGGCCGAGGGCGCGTTCTGCGACGCGGCGCCCAAAGGCTTGCTGCGTGTGAACATGCAGGGCACGTTGGCGCGCCATTTCGTGGTGCCGGCCTTGCCGGCGTTTCTGGCGCGTCATCCCGGTCTCGAGCTGCATCTGGGCGAGGACGACCGGTTGGTGGACCTGGTGCGTGAAGGCGTGGACTGTGTGCTGCGCGCCGGCACCCTGCAGGATTCGAGCATGGTCGGTGTGCGCGTCGCGATGCTCGAGCAGGTGACGGTGGCGAGTCCGGCGTATCTCGAACGTCATGGCACGCCGCAGGACCTGGCGTCGCTGGCCCAGCATCACGCGGTGAACTTCGTGTCGAGCCGATCGGGCCGTGCGCTGCCGCTGGAGTTCGACGTGGCGGGCCGTACGCGCGAGGTGATGTTGCCGGGCGCTGTCAGCGTGACCGGCGCGGATCTCTACACGGCCTGCGCGCTGGCGGGGCTGGGTCTGGTGCAGGTGCCGCGCTACCGCCTGGCGGCCGAGCTTGCGGAGGGACGCTTGCGCATCGTGTTGCCGTCGCATCCGCCGCCACCCCTGCCGGTATCCGCGCTCTACCCGCAGAACCGTCAGCTATCGGTGCGCGTGCGCACCTTTGTGCAATGGCTGCGCGAGGTGTTCGACGAGGTCAAATGAGCGCCGGGGTTCAGATCGTTGCGCGCGCAACGTGTCCGCGCGGCTCGTGAACGGAACGTATCAGCGCGACAGCGCAGCGCGCAGCCAGTCGACGAAGCGCGCCGCCTGGGCGTCGAGCTCGCCGGCGGGCAGCGCCATCATGGCGCCGTCGACCGGCACGAAGCCATAGGGGGCGATCAGGCTGCCTTCGGCCAGTTCGCGCTGCACCAGACGCGATTCGACCACCGCCATGCCCAGGCCGCTCGCGGCCGCTTCGATGCACAGGTGCGTGTGCGGAAAGGCGATCTCGCGCCGTGGCAGCTCGCCCGCGCGCGGCAGCGGCGTGCCCGCCGGGGCCGTGCGCTGTAGCCGCCATCGCGCGCGCCAAAGCGTCCAGGCGCTGGTGGTGTGCTCATGGGTGATGCGCACCGCGCCGCGCGCACGCCAGTCGTAGTCGGGGCGGCACACGGGTCCGAAGGCGATGGGGGCCAGCGCGATGGCACGTTCGCGCTCGGTATCCGGGTAGTGGCTCAGATCCCAGGCAATCAACAGGTCGGCCCCTTCGGCGCGGATCTCGCGCGCGGAGGTCATCGACAACCTGATGCGGAGGTCGGGTTGCGCACGATAGAACTCGGCCAGGTGCGGCACGAGCCAGCGCATCGCGAACGTGGCGCTGCAAGCCACGTGCAGGCCGGGCTGGCGCGCGCGCTGTTGCAGACGCGCGTAGCCGTCTTCGAGTTGGTCGAACAGCGGCCCGATGAGTGCCTGTAGCGCCTGCCCGGCGTCGTTGAGCACGATGCCCGTACCCTGACGGGCGTAGAGGGGCAGCCCCGCGTGTTCCTGCAGGGTCCGCAGCTGCCGGCTGACTGCGCCATGGGTGCGGTGTAGCTCGGCCGCGGCCGCGGTGACCGAGCCGCTGCGGGCCACGGCGTCGAAGGCGCGCAGCGCCGAGAGCGGGGGGAGTTTACGCATGATCGGTGCCATTCTGCGGGGCCGAGACGACACCAGTATGTCAGGAAAACTCACGCAGTCGGATCGATTTAGTCGATGTTCCTCTTGTCAGCGTGTTCTTAAGATGACCGACATCGCAGCACGCTTCGAAACAGGAAAATCATGCATACACCGACCGACCTCGCCCGCTGGCAGTCACTGGATGCCTACTTCACGCAGACCTTGCACCTGACCGACGCGCAACTCGACGAGGCGCTGGCCCGCGCACGCGACGCCGGGTTGCCCGCCCACGAGGTCGCGCCCAACCAGGCGAAGCTGCTTCAGCTTTTTGCACGTATGTGCGGCGCGCGCCGCATCCTGGAGATCGGCACGCTTGGCGGCTACAGCGCGCTGTGCATGGCGCGGGCGTTACCTCCCGGCGGCGAGCTGGTCACGCTCGAAGCCGATGCGCTGCGGGCACGCGTTGCGCGCGAGACCTTCCGGGCTTGTGGCATGAACGACTGCATCACCCTGATCGAAGGCGACGCGCGCGAGACGCTGACGGCTCTTGCGCGCGTGGGTGCCGCCCCGTTCGATATGGTCTTCATCGACGCCGATAAGGCCGACAACTTCGTCTACCTGCAGCGCTTGATGCCGCTGCTGCGGCGCGGCAGCGTCATCGTGGCGGACAACATCGCCCGTGCGGGCCGCCTGGCCGACCCGGCCGCGGCCGGCGATGCCGACGTGCGCGGCGTGCATGCTTTTTTCGCCGAGGCAGCGCGTGACCTGCGCCTCGAGATCACAGCGCTGCAGACCGTGGGGGAGAAAGGCTGGGATGGCTTCGCGCTGGCGGTCGTGACGGCCTGAGCGAAGCGTGTCGGGGCGCGAGGACCTGACGTCAATAGCGGTCCGGCCGGGGAGCGGGGCGGGGGGGCAGCGTACTGCGCGGCCGCTGAGTCGTGTTGTCTACCGACCCGGCGGCGGGCCGATCGCTCTGGCGCGCGCGATCCTGCGGTCGGGGTTGCGCCGCGTTCGGCGGCATCGCGCCGGGCCGGTTGATGCCCGGCAGCGCTGGAGCGGGTACGGTCGGAGGCGGCGCGGGCTGGTACTGCGGTACGGCCGGGCGTGCGGGCGCGGGCGCGCTGCCCATGCGGTCGGCAGCGGTCTGCGCCGCGACGACCATCGGCACGCACGCCAGCAGACCCACGAGACCGTGCTTTAAAAGGGGGCGGGGTGCGGACATGAACGGCCTCCGTGCAACGAAAATAAAAAGGACAGGCGGATCGACGCATGTCGTCCAGCAACCCGCATACCTGCGGTGGTAAGGATGGCATGACAGCTTGTTGACAGGGTTCGCTGCGCAGCGCGCGCGCCCACCCGTGGAGCGCATGCCGGCGCTACACTGCCCTCGCATAACGATACTGATACGGAGAGACAGCATGCGCATTCTGCTGGTCGAGGACAACCCCGACCTTGGCGATGCGGTGGAGAGCAAGCTGCGCATCGCCGGCCACAGCGTGCAGTGGGTCCGCGATGGCGAGCAGGCGGTGCGCTGGGGCCTGGCCGAACGCTGGGACGCGCTGGTGCTCGATATCACCCTGCCCCTGAAAGACGGCTTTGCCGTGATCCGCGAATTGCGCGCGGGGGGATTCGAGACGCCAGTGATCGTGATGACGGCGCGTGCCGAGATCGAGGACAAGATCGACATGCTCGATCACGGCGCCGACGATTATCTCGTCAAGCCTTTCGACCTGCGCGAGTTGGAAGCGAGGTTGCGCGCCCTGATGCGCCGGCCCGCCGGGCAGACCACCAGCCTGAGCCACTACGGCGACCTCGCTGTCGATGTCGCGAGCCGTACCGCCACCCTGCGCGGCATGCCCCTGGAGCTGGGGCGCCGCGAATTCCGGCTGCTCGAGATCATGCTCGCGCGCATGGGGCAGACCGTGGTCAAGGAGCGCCTGATGGCGCAGCTCTTCGACGTCGAGGATGTCTCGCTCAACGCGCTGGAGTTGCTGATCTCGCGCCTGCGCAAGAAGCTGGCGGGCAGCACGGTCGATATCGTGACCGTGCGCGGCGTGGGCTACCAGGCGCGCGTCGATGAGACCCCCTGACGGCGCCTCGATTCGCCGCAGGCTGTTCCTGCTGGCGCTCGCACTGCTGGCCTGTGCCGCGGTCGGGCTGTTCTTCTTTTTGCAGGGCTATGCGCATCGCGCGGCCGAGCAGGCCTTCGATCGTCTGCTCGCGGCTTCGGCGCTGACCATCGCGGGGTCGGTCCAGATCGAGGACGACAGCGTGACGGCCGAGCCGCCGTTTTCCTCGCTGGCCATGCTCTCGGGCAGCGAGCGGGTGTTCTATCAAATCCTGGCGGCCAACGGCCGCACCGTGACCGGCTATGCCGACCTGGCGCCCGGCCTGCCGGTGGCCACCAGCGCGACCCCGGTCTTCACGACGTTGCGCTATCACGATGAGCCCGTGCGGGTTGCCACGGTAGGCAGGCTGGTTTCGGCGGGCCAGCATGCGGGCTGGGTAACGATACGCGTGGCCGAAACGCTCGGCGCGCGCGAGGCGCTGGCCGCCGAGATACTCAATCGCAGCGTGTGGCCGCTGGTCGTGCTGGCGCTGGTCGCACTGGCTTTGCTGTGGTTCGGCATCGAGCGTGCCTTCGCGCCGCTCGCCGTGGTGGAGCGCGAGCTGCGTCATCGCGCGCCGGACGATCTCGCGCCACTGCGCGCGCCGGTGCCGAGCGAAGTACGCCGCCTGGCGCAGGCGCTCGATGCCTTCATGCAGCGGCTGGCCGGCATGATGGCCTCACTCAACACACTCGTCGCCGACGCCGCGCACCAGGTGCGCACGCCGCTCGCTTCGCTGCGCGCGCAGGCCGAGGTGGCGCTCGAAGAGCCCGACGTGGACCGGCTGCGCGAACGTGTGCGGCGCATTCACCAGAACGCCACGCACGCCAGCCAGCTGATCAACCAGTTGCTGATGGACGCCACCATCACGCATCGCCTGGGCACGGGCGAACGAGAACGGGTGGGGGTCGCGCAGATCCTCAACGAGACCCGGCATCGCATCGGACCCGTGGAGGCGGCACGCCTGCGCATCACCGTGGCGCCCGAGCTGCGGCGCGCGCGTGTGATAGGCGATCGCGTGGCCCTGCGCGAGATGCTGCGCAACATGGTCGACAATGCGTTGCGCTATGCGCCGCAGAGTGTGGTGGATATCAGCGTGACGCCGGTGGCGGGTTACCGGCTGGCGATCACCGTCGCCGACCGCGGCCCGGGCATCGCCGACGATGAGAAAGAGGTGGTGCAGCAGCGCTTCCAGCGCGGCCGCCACGGTGCGGACCTGAGCGGGTCGGGGCTGGGCCTGGCGATCGTGCGCTCGGTGGTGCAGGCGCATGGGGGGGCGTTGATGTTGCAGGATCGGCCGGGCGGGGGGCTCAGTGTGCGGGTCGTGCTGGCGCTGGCCGCGCGGCCTTCCGCGGCTCCGGGAGGCCGGCGCCGGCTCGCCACGGCCGTGGCGGCGGCATTGTTGACGGCGCTGGCCTGTCTGCCTCCGGGCAAGTTGCACGCGCAACCGGTTGCCGTCGTCAGCGACTACCCCTCGCCGCAGAAGACCGGTCGCACGCTGGTCGTGGCCGGACCCACCGATACCCCCGTGATCGCACCGCTGATCGCGGGCTTCCAGTCGGAGCGGCCCGACGTGTCGGTGCAGTATCGCGAGATGGGCAGCCGCGAACTCTACGAAGCGGCCATCGCCGGCAAGCTCGACGACGTGGACGTGCTGATCTCATCGGCGGCCGACCTGCAGATCCGCCTCGCCAACGACGGATATGCGGCCAGCTATGCATCGCCTCATGCGCACCGGCTGCCCGCCTGGGCGATGTGGCGCCACGAGGTGTACGGCTTCACGTTCGAGCCCGCGGTCATCGTGTACAACCCCGAGCGCTTCACCCCCGACACGGTGCCGCGATCCCGCCAGGCGCTGCTGCGCTTGCTCGAAACCGAGCGCGACACCTTGCGAGGCCGCGTCGGTACCTACGACATTGCGGCGAGCAGCCTGGGTTACCTGCTCGCCGAACAGGACGAGCTCGTGTCTTCGAGCTTCTGGGCGGTCGCGAACGCACTCGGACAAGTCGGTGTGCGGCTGTCGGCGACCAGCGCGGAGATTCTGGACGACGTCGAGGCAGGCAGGCTCGACCTCGGCTACAACATGCTCGGCTCCTATGCGCTGGCGCGCGAGGCCGCGGGCGGGCGCATCGGCGTGGTGCTGCCGCAAGACTACATGCTGGTGCTGGCGCGCTCCGCCCTCATCGCACGGCGCGCGCCACATCCCGAGCTGGCGCGGGCCCTCGTCGACTGGTTGCTCTCGCCCGCGGGCCAGGAGGTGGCCGCCACGCATGCGGGCCTGGGTGCGCTGGTGCAAGGCACGCCTGGCCCCTGGACGGCCGACGCGCTGCAGGCGCGCGCGCCGGGCATCGTGCAGCCGGTGGTGCTGAGCCCGGCGCTTCTGGTCGGGCTCGATCAACGGCGTCATTCGCGTTTCGTACAGAGCTGGATGCGGCTGGTCACGGACACGCCCGAAACCCCTTTGCCAAAGGGCTCGGCGCCGTTGCGCTGATCAGGGATTTCCCCAGCGCGCCGCGGCTCGCCATGACAGGACGCCGACAGACGCCCACTCCTAAGATGCCGGCAGGCTGGCCGAAGAGCCAGATCCCCTCATCGAAGATGGAGTAGACAATATGTTTGCCAAGTCCTGCCTGGCGGCCGCGTGCGTCGCTGCGTTTGGTATCACGGCTGCGCATGCGCAGCAGATTCCCGCCGGCTATCCGGCCGACTACCAGAAGATCATCGACGGCGCCAAGAAAGAGGGCAAGGTCATCATCTATTCGACCACCGACACCAAAGCCGCGGGCCCGATCATCGCGGGCTTCGAGGCGGCCTACCCCGGCGTCAAGGTCGAGTACAACGACATGAACAGCACCGAGCTCTACAACCGCTACATCAGCGAGCAGGCCGCCGGTGGCGGCAGTGGCGACGTGGTGTGGAGCTCGTCGATGGATTCGGCGCTCAAGCTCGCCACCGACTACGCACTGAAGTATCGCTCGCCCGAGGCCGGCAAACTGCCGTCGTGGGCCGTCTGGAAAGACTCGGCCTATGGCACGACCTACGAACCCGCGGTGTTCATCTACAACAAGCGCCTGATTCCCGCGGCCGAGGTGCCCACCACGCACACCGCGCTGGCCAGGCTGATCGCCAGCCAGCCCGACAAGTTCAAGAGCAAGGTGACGACCTACGACATCGAGAAGTCGGCGGTGGGCTTCATGCTTGCCGTGCAGGACAAGGCCAACGATCCCAAGTACTTCGAGAACCTCGCGCAGATGGCCAAGGGCGGCCTGATCGTGCAGTCGTCCACGGGCACGATGATGGAGCGTGTGTCGTCGGGCGAAAACCTGATCGGCTACAACATCCTGGGCTCGTACGCCGAGACGCGCGCCAAGACGGACCCGTCGCTGGGCGTGTCGTATCCCACCGACTACACGCTGGTCCTCTCGCGCGTGGCCTTCATCAGCAAGAAGGCCAAGAACCGCAATGCCGCCAAGCTGTGGATGGACTACCTGCTCTCGCAGAAGGGCCAGGAGATCGTGGCGAACAAGGCCGACATGGCCTCCATCCGCGACGACATCGAAGGCGATAACGACGTCGATGGCCTGACCAAGAAGCTGGGCAAGGCGCTCAAGCCGATCCCCGTCGACGAAACGCTGCTCGACTATCTCGAACAGAACAAGCGTCTGCAGTTCATCAAGGACTGGCGCGCCGCCGCCGGCAAGTAAGGCGCGGCGTCACGTCTCGGCCCGCCCGTTCCCGGCCCCGCGCGGCTGGGGGCCGGGCGGCGCCGGACCTCGTTCATCGATACAGGATTCTCCATGCAGGCATTGCGCAGGAAATGGCAGTCGCTGCCGCGCGGCGTCGTCGTGCTGTTGACGGCACTCGCGATTTACGCGCCGCTGTCTTTCATCGTCATCCAGAGCTTTCTCTCGGCGCCCTTCTTTTCGCCGTCCAAGGTGTTCAGCCTGGACGCCTACCGCTTCATCTTCGATGATCCGGACTTCTACAAAGCGCTGCGCAGCGGCTTCATCCTGGCCTTCGGCCTGGCGGCGATCTCGATTCCGCTAGGCGGCATGCTGGCCTTCCTGATGATCCGAACCGATCTGCCGGGCCGGCGCTGGATCGAGCCGCTGATTCTGGTGCCGGTGTTCGTGTCGCCGATGGTGCTGGGTTTCGGGTATGTGGTCGCGGCCGGTCCGGTGGGCTTCTTCTCCGCCTGGGCGCAGCAGCTGCTGGGCTTCGTGCCCTGGAACATCTACTCGCTCACCAGCATCGTCATCATCGCCGGCCTCACGCACGTGCCGCACGCCTATCTCTACATCTCGTCGGCGCTGCGCAGCATGGGCTCGGACGTCGAAGAAGCGGCGCGCGTGGCCGGTGCATCGCCGTTGCGGGTGATGGTGTCGGTGAGCCTGCCCATGGTGCGCCCGGCGATTCTGTACGCGACGGTGCTGCTGTTCTTCCTGGGTCTCGAGGTGTTCGGTCTCGTGCTGGTGCTGGGCGACCCGGAAGGCAACCTCGTGCTGGCCACCTATCTCTACAAACTCACCAACAAGCTGGGCATCCCGTCCTATCACCTGATGGCGTCGGTCGCCGTGGTGCTGATCTGCATGACGATTCCGCTCGTGATGCTGCAGCGCCGGCTGATGCGTTCGGCCAACCGGTTCGTCACCATGAAGGGCAAGGCCTCGCGGGCCCGCGCGCTGCCCCTGGGCAAGTGGCGCTGGGTCGCGGGCGCGGTCGTGGCGTTCTGGCTGTTCGTCACCATCGTGGTGCCGCTGGTCGGCGTGCTGCTGCGTGCATTCGTGTCCAACTGGGGCATGGGCGTGTCGCTCTTCGACGTGCTGTCGGTCGAGGCCTTCCGTACGGTGTTCGCGCAGCCCAACCTGATCCGCGCCATTATCAACTCGGTCGCGATCGGCGTGTTCGGCGGCGCGCTGGCGGTGTTCTGCTACCTGTTCGTCGGCCTCGCCATGCATCGCAAGCCGGACAACACCACGCGCTTTCTGGACTACAGCGTGCTGGTGCCACGCGCGGTGCCGGGCCTGCTCGCCGGCCTGGCCTTTCTGTGGCTGTTCCTGTTCGTGCCGATGTGGCTGGACAACGCGTTCGACGAGGGCGGGCTGCTCTCCTCGCTGCCCTTCGCGGAATGGGTGCGCGAATCACCGATCGAATGGCTGCGCTCGCTGCGCAGCACGATCTTCAGCGTATGGCTCGCCTACACCGTGGTCTGGATGGCCTATGGCCTGCGGCTGATCTCATCCACGCTGCTGCAAGTCGCGCCCGAGCTCGAAGAGGCCGCCCGCAGTGCCGGCGCGCGCCGCGGCCAGGTCACGCGCCACGTCACCGTGCCGCTCGCCCGCTACGGCCTGATCGGCGCGTGGCTGCTGATGTTCCTCATTTTCGAGCGCGAATATTCCACCGGCGTGTACCTGCTCTCACCCGGCACCGAGACGATCGGCTCCATGCTGGTCTCGCTGTGGGCCTCGGGTGCGATCGACATCGTGGCCGCGCTCTCCTTCATCAATATCGTCCTGGTCGTGATCGGCCTGGGTATCGCCCTGCGTTTCGGAGTCAAACTTCATGATTGAGCTTTCCGTCGAAGATCTGCATCTGGACTACGGCGACAACCCCGTGCTCAAAGGGGTGTCGATGGATCTGCGGCAGGGCGAGGTGGTGTCGCTGCTCGGTCCTTCGGGCAGTGGCAAAACCACGTTGCTGCGCGCGGTGGCGGGCCTGGAGGGCCCGAAGGCGGGCCGCATCCTCATCGGCGATCGCGTCGTGTACGACGGGGCGCGCCGTGCCGAGATCCCGGCCGAAGAGCGCAACCTCGGGCTGGTGTTCCAGTCGTATGCGCTATGGCCGCACAAGACCGTGTTCGACAACGTGGCCTATCCGTTGAAGCTGCGCGGCGTGTCCGCCGCCGAGGTGCGCTCACGCGTGCAAGACGTGCTGGATCAGCTCGGGCTGGGCAAGCTGGGCCAGCGCCATCCGCACCAGCTCTCGGGCGGCCAGCAACAGCGGGTGGCCATCGGCCGCGCGCTGGTCTACAGCCCGCCGGTGATCCTGCTCGACGAGCCTTTGTCCAACCTCGACGCCAAGCTGCGTGAAGAGGCGCGCGCGTTCCTGCGCGAGCTGATCGTGCGGCTGGGCCTGTCGGCGCTGATGGTCACGCATGACCAGAGCGAGGCCATGGCGATTTCCGATCGCATCCTGCTGCTCAACAACGGACGCATCGAACAACAGGGTACGCCGCAGGACATGTACGGCTCGCCCGCCACCTTGTTCACCGCCGAATTCATGGGCAGCAATAACCGCCTCAGCGGCCGCGTGACCGAAGTGCGTGACGGACGTGCGCGTATCGAAGGACCGGGCTGGGCATTGTGGGGGCATGCCGGCGAGGGCGTGGCTGCGGGCCAGCCGGCCACGGGCGTGATCCGGGTCGAGCGCGTGAGGCTGGCCGACGATGCCGATGGCAACCATCTCGATCTGCCGCTACTCACGAGCATGTACCTGGGCGATCGCTGGGAGTATCTGTTCCGCGGCGTGACCGATACGCCCTCCAGCGGACTGTCTTTGCGGGCCTATGGTCCGCAGGGGCGCGAGCCGGGGCCGTGCCGGATTGCATTGCCTGCCGAGCACGTCTGGATCTTTCCGGGACAGTAGATCGCTTGCGAGGACATCAGAACAAACTGATGTCCTCGTTTTTATCCGGCAGTTGGCGCAACAACGATCGCCACCCCATCCAGGCGCGCACGCCACCCGCCACGGCCACCAGCCCGACCACAATCCAGCCATTCATGATGCACTCCTTTCGCACGGTCGTGCGAAATTGATCCGATGAAAAGCCCGCGGATGCGGGCCGGACGACGGCGCCCGTCGAGCTGGCTCAGGCGCCGGAGAAACTGCGATACGTGGAAATCAACCGGCGGTAGGCCAGCCGCACCCTTTCGGGCGCGTCGGGGTCGCGCAGGAAGCGGGCATCGTGCATCAGCCCCACCATCAGGCTGTACACCTCGAAGACCAGTTGGCGTGCGTCGGTATCCGGGCGCAGATGACCGGCTTCGAGCGCCTGCACGGCCGTGCGTTCGAGCGCGGCGCGCCAGCGCTGCACGTTCTCCTGCAGGCGCTCGCGCAATGGCGTGTCGACATCGTCGTACTCGAATGCGCCGGCCACATAGATGCAGCCGGTGTGGGTGTCGACATTCGCGGCGCGCGTGATCCAGTTGCCGACCAGGGCATCGAGCCGCGGCAGGCCGCGGGGCGCCTGCATGGCCGGCGTGAATACCGTTTCGACGAAGCGGCGATCGTACTCATCCAGCACAGCGCGCTGCAGCGCCTCGCGCGAGCCGACGCGCGAGAACACCCCGCTCTTGCTGATACCGAGCCGCCGCGCGACTTCACCCAGCGAAAGCGATTCCATGCCCTGGCTCGCCGCCATATCGAGGGCGGCGTCCACGATGGCCGCTAGCGTGAGCTCGCTCTTGGAGGCATGTGTATCCATGCCCGAAATTTAGCACGGTCGTGCGAAAAGGCAAAACCGCCGCCGCGGCGGGTGCCGGGCGGCGCGGGCGGGCGCGGGGCGACTCAGCCGTGCACGGCCTTGTACGACAGGCGGTATTGATGCAGCAGCGGTTCGGTGTAGCCGTTGGGCTGGCTCAGGCCCTCGAACACCAGCGCGCACGCAGCGCGGTAGGCGTACGAGCCGCTGAAGCGTCCGGCCATGGGCTGGTAATGCGGGTCGTTGGCATTCTGGCCATCGACGACGGCAGCCATGCGCTCGAACGTCGCGCGCACCTGTGCCTCGTTGACGACACCGTGACGCAGCCAATTGGCGATGTGCTGGCTCGAGATGCGCAACGTGGCGCGGTCTTCCATCAGACCCACATCGTGGATGTCGGGTACCTTGGAGCAGCCCACGCCCTGATCGATCCAGCGCACCACATAGCCGAGGATGCCCTGCACATTGTTGTCGAGCTCCTGCTGGATGGCCTCGGGGGTCCAGGCTGCGCGATCCCCCACCGGCACGGTCAGCAGGCCTTCGAGCAGACTGTCGCGCACCTGCGCATAGTCGGTGCGCTCGAGCTCCTGCTGCACGGCCTGAACGTCGACCTGGTGATAATGCAGCGCGTGCAGGGTGGCCGCGGTGGGCGAGGGCACCCAGGCGGTGTTGGCGCCGGCCTTGGGATGCGCGATCTTCTGCTCGAGCATCGCTGCCATCAGGTCGGGCATGGCCCACATGCCCTTGCCGATCTGGGCGCGGCCGCGCAGGCCGCAGTCCAGCCCGGTCAGCACGTTGTTGCGTTCGTAGGCGGTGATCCAGGCGCTGGATTTCATGTCGCCCTTGCGCAGCATCGGGCCGGCTTCCATGGCGGTATGCATCTCGTCGCCCGTGCGGTCGAGAAAGCCCGTATTGATGAACGCCACGCGCTGCGAGGCCGCGGCGATGCACGCCGCGAGGTTCACGCTGGTGCGGCGCTCCTCGTCCATGATGCCCATTTTCACGGTGTTGCGCGGCAGCTTGTAGAGGTCTTCGACGCGATCGAACAACGTGTTGGCGAACGCCACTTCGGCGGGGCCATGCATCTTCGGTTTGACGATATAGATGGAGCCCGTGCGCGAATTGCGCTTGAGCGCGAGGTCCGCGGTGGCGGCCAGCACCGTGATCACGGCATCGAGAATGCCCTCCGGCACCTCGGCGCCTTCGGCGTCCAGCACAGCCGGGTTCGTCATCAGATGGCCCACGTTGCGCACGAACATCAGGGAGCGTCCGGGCAGCGTGAACGTGTTGCCGTCCAGGCCTTGGTACTCGCGATCGGGCGCCATGCGGCGCATGAAGGTGTTGCCACCCTTGCTGACCTTCTCCGACAGGTCGCCACGCATCAGGCCGAGCCAATTGCGGTAGATGTGGACTTTGTCGTCGGCATCGACCGCGGCGACCGAGTCTTCGCAGTCCATGATGGTGGTGAGGGCCGCCTCGACCAGCACGTCCTTCACGCCGGCGGCGTCGGTGGCGCCGATCTGGTGCTTGCGGTCGATCTGGATCTCGAAGTGCAGGCCGTGATGGCGCAACACGATGGCGTTGGGGAAACCGGCCTCGCCCTGGAAGCCCAGCAGTTGCGCCGGATCGGCCAGGCCGACCAGTTTGCAGGCCACGGTGGCCACGAGCTTGCCGTCGGCGATCGCGTATGCGGTCGTGTCGGCGTGCGAGCCTTGCGCCAGCGGCGCGGCCTGATCCAGGAAGGCCCGCGCGCGCGCGATCACCGCCTGCCCGCGTTGCGGGTTGTAGTCGCGGCCCGCGGCACCCGCGCTGGCCGGAATCGCGTCGGTGCCGTACAGCGCGTCGTACAGACTGCCCCAGCGGGCGTTGGCGGCATTCAGGGCGTAGCGGGCGTTGGAGACGGGCACCACCAACTGAGGGCCGGCCTGGATCGCGATCTCGCTATCGACCTGCGCGGTCGTGGCACGCACACGCGCCGGCGCCGGCTGCAAATAGCCGATGCGCTCCAGGAACGCGCGGTACGAGGCGTGATCGCCGATCGGGCCGGGATGGGCGCGATGCCACGCATCGAGCTCGGCCTGCAGGCGATCGCGCTCGGCCAGCAAGGCACGATTCTGCGGTGCCAGGTCAGTGACCAGCGCGGCAAATCCGCTCCAGAAGGCGTCGCTATCGACGCCGGTGCCGGGCAGCAGCTCGTCTTCGATGAAGTGGTGCAGGACGGTGGCCACTTGCAGGCCGTGGTGCGGGATGCGCTCGGTCATGGCGGTCTCGATGGAAAGAGAGGGAGTTCAGGGCTGAGAGGCGCCGGACACCTCGATGCTGCGGTGCACGGCCATGTCGCATCATCGCGGTTCGACGGGCCGGATGTCCAGCGCCCGTGGCACTGGTCAGACCAGTTTGTGGGCTTTACGGGCTGCTGTGAAATGCCGTTTTATGATGTGATTTCAACAGCTTGTGAATCCGATCCGGCGCGAGGGCTGTAGCCGCGCGCGCTGGTCATACCAGTTGGTGCAGAGATGATGGATACCCCTGACGCGGGCCGGCGCCCGCAGGTGGCGCAGGCCGTGGCCGAGCGCATCGAGCGGCTGATTCTCGATGGCGTGCTCAAAGCGGGCCAACCCTTGCCTTCGGAGCGTCGGCTGACCGAGAAGCTCAAAGTTTCGCGCAGCGCCCTGCGCGAGGGCCTGCATCTCTTGCGCGCCCGCCAGATCATTCACACCGAGCAGGGGCGCGGTTCGTTCGTGGCGCGCATGTCGCAGATCGATGCCGGGCCACTGGTGCACCTGTTCCATTCGCAGCCGCGCACGCTCTACGACCTGCTCGAGGTGCGCTCGCTGCTCGAAGGCGAGTCGGCGCGCCTGGCCGCGATCCGGGGCACCGAAGCCGACTTCATCATGATCCGCCGCCGTTACGAGGCGATGATGGCGGCGCACGACACGGGCGCCGACGTCGCCACGCATGCCAACCACGACCATGCGTTTCACCTGGCCATCTGCGAGGCCTCGCACAACGCGGTGCTGGTGCACACCTTGCAGTCGCTCACGGATCTGCTGTTGGGATCGGTGTATGCCTGCGTCAACAACCTCTATCACCGCGAGCCCCACAAACAGCAGATCGATATCCAGCATGCGCGCCTGTATCGGGCGGTGATCGAACGCCAGCCCGACGAAGCGCACCGCGCCGCCACGGATCATGTCGATAGCGTGCGGCGCAGCCTGAGCGATATCGAGCAGGAAGAGCAGCGCCTCGTACGCGCGACGCTGCGGCTCGAAGGCTGGGCCTGAACGCGGGCTACAGCGTCGCCATGTCGGCCACGGCACGGCCGGCATAGATGCGGCCATGGCGGTTGGCGAGCAGGTCGGCGAGTTCGATGCGCTCCTGGCCGACGAAGCCCTGCTGCGGCAGCCGGCCGGCATGCACCAGGTCGAGCGCGGCGCAGATGCCCGCGGCCGTGGTCAGCTGAATCGCGCTCAAGAAGTGGCCGTCCACCTCGGCGCCATGAATGTGCGCGACGAACGACTCCTGCACCAGGCGGCGCGCGCGGTACCCGCTGGCGCTGGCGAGGATCACGATCACATCCTGTTCGGTCGAGGGGATCGCCGATTCGAGGATCTCCTGCAGCAGATCGCGGCGCTCGCGCAGCCGCAGATCGTTGAGCAGCAGCTTGATGATGTCGCAGTGGCCCGGATATCGCACCGATTTGTAGTCCACGTTGCGGGCGCGGCCCGCCAGGGTGTGCGGCAGGGTGCCCAGGCCCCCCGAGGTGTTGAACGCTTCGTACTCGACGCCATCGAGCGTGAAAGTCTCGTAGCCCTCGAGCGGCGCCACGCGCTGCAGTTCGCCGTCGACCAGCGCTTCGCAGGGATTGCAGTATTCGTTGATGAGACCCTCGGTGCTCCACGTGAGGTTGTAGCGCAGCGCGTTGGAGGGATAGCGCGGCAGCGCACCCACACGCATGCGCAGATCGAGCACCTGGTCGAAGCGGCGCGCGAGATCGTGCCCGACCACACCGATGAAGCCGGGCGCCAGGCCGCACTGCGGCATCAATACTGTGCGGGCCTCGGGCGCCAGCGCCGCCACGGCGCGGGTGCTGGCGACGTCTTCCGTGAGATCGAAGTAATGCACGCCGGCCTGCGCCGCGAGGCCGGCCACGCTCACTGCGCAATGAAAGGGCAGGGCGTTGAGAACGGCGTATTGACCGGCGATCGCGTCGCGCAGGCCTGCGTCGCCGCGCACTTGCACGGTGTCGCAGCCGAGCGCCGCCACGGCGTCCAGGCGCGCCGGATCCTGATCGGCGACCCGGACTTGAAAGTCACCGGTACGGTACAAGAGCAGGGCAATGGCGAAGCCGATCTTGCCGGCGCCGAGAATGGTGATCGGGGTAGAGGACATGGCACGGCTCCAAACTTGAGGTGGGTGAGGGCTGCACCATGCTAGCGACGGTACGCGTCGAAACGTAGCCACTAAAACGACGATAAGGCGATTCATTGCCGACGTAATGACGTTTCATTCCGCCGATACGTCTTATTGACGTCGTTTGGGCCGCTTTACGCGGGCCGGATTGCGGATTGACCACGCACGATCACGGTCGCACGCGTTGCCTTGTCGAATAGGCCGAAGCCCGCCAAGCGGGCCCTTTCGGGCCGCGCGAGGTGGGCTTCGACCATTGGGATCGGAACGGGGGCCGATTCCCGGGACCGGTATATGACCGGATCAGCCTTGTTGCGGCGGGTAGTCCAGATTGCCGAAGGTGACGGTGCCGTCGGCCTTGGCCTGGGCCAGGTCAGCCTGCACCTGGGCGCGCGTTTCGGTGGGGCCGCTGACGGCGGCTTGGGGCGGGTAGTCCAGGTTGCCGAAGGTCACTTCGCCTTCCGCCTTGGCTTGTGCCAGTTGCTGCGCGACTTCCTGCGAGCTCAGCGCTTGCGTCTGGGGCAGCGCGGCGGGGTAGGCTTCTTCGCCAAAGGTGTACTGGCCTTGTGCCTTGGCTTGGGCCAGTTCGGCTTGAACCTGGGCGCGGGTGGGTTCTTGGCTGAGGTCGGCGGCTTGGGCGCCAGCCATCAGGGACATCGACAGTACAACTGCGGTAGCAAGGGTCTTCATGATTATTCTCCAGGGGTCCTACACAAGGGTTCGGACTCGGCGGCCTATCCGTCGTGTTCGTGTTTGTTTCCCGTTGAAGACATTCTGGACTTCACGGCCCCCCGGATAAACCCGGATTTCCAGAAAACATTATTCCATTCATGTGAAGAATGCCTGGATACATCGTTTAACTATCCCACCCGTGGGGATATCGCCACCATACCTGGTGGCATGGCTGTACATCCCCGGGGATAAAAAAACCGCCTCGAGGGCGGTTTTCTTCAGGCCTGCCTCCTACCTGGATAGGGGCCAGGGCGTCATAGCGTGCCGGCGAAGGCGGAGACGATCAGCAGGACGCCGGTCCAGAGGTTGGCACGGAACAGCGCCAGGCCGCGTTCGGGGCGGCGAATGTCGAACTCTTTGAGCTGCCACGCCAGATGCAGGGCGACGGCGGCCATGCCCACTTGATAAGGCCAGCCCAGGCCCATGGCGTAGCCGGCCCAGACCCACAGCGCGACGGCGGCCACGTAAAAGCCGCCGATCCAGGTCTTGCCCTGATCGCCAAAACGCATGGCGGTGGAGTGCAGGCCGAGGCTGCGGTCGTCGCGCACGTCGATGTAGGCATAGATGCTGTCGTAGCCCACCTGCCACAGCACGGCGCCGAACCACATGGCGATGGCGGCCAGGGGCACGGCGTTGTGCGTGTCGGACCAGGCCATCAGCATGCCCCAGTTGAAGCAGATGCCCAGCACCACTTGCGGCCAATAAGTGACACGCTTGCAGAAGGGGTAGATGAACACGAACGGCAGTACCGCGAGGGCCCACCAGCGGCTCAGTTCGTTGATGAAGAACAGCAACGAAGCGCACACCAGCAGTTGCGCGAGCAGGAACACGACGGCCTGACGCATACTGATCTGGCCGCTCGTGAGCGGCCGGAAGCGCGTGCGTTCGACGTGGCGATCGATATCGCGGTCCCACATATCGTTGACCGTGCAACCAATGCCGCGCATCAGCAGCGCGCCCAGCGAAAACACGATCAGGCGCCGCAGGTCCGGCATGCCGCCGGAGGCCTGCACCAGCGCGGCAATGCAAGGCAGCAGCGTGAGCCAGGTGCCGATCGGTCGATCGAGCCGGCACAGCCGTGCATACGGGCGCCAGGCGCGCGGCAGCCAGCGTTCGACCCAGTCGTCGAAAACAATGTCGTTCAGATCGGGGGCGTTGGATTGAGGCGTGCTCACGGCAGGCAGGCGATGGCGGTTGGGACGATGAATACTAGCAGGCGAGCGGCGCGCGCCCGCCCAGCCCCGCGCGAGCGGACGCGGGAGGGCCCCGGGTCCGCTCGCCCGCTCGTCAGACGTAAGACTTGAGTAGCTTGCCCAGGATCGCGATGCCCACGCGGATCTTGTCTTCGGGCACGGTGGCGAACGACAGGCGCAGCGTGTTGTGACGCGGGGTGCCGGCGTAGAACGGTCCGCCAGGCACAAAGGCTACGTTCTGCTCGACCGCCGCGGCCAGCAGCTTGGCGCTGTCGATGTGCTCGGGCAGCGTGACCCACAGGAACATGCCCCCTTCCGGCTGGGTCCAGCTCACCGTGGCCGGGAACTCCTGCTCGATGGCGGCGAGCATGGCGCGGCCCTGCTTGCGATAGATCTCGCGCACATTCGGCAGATGCTCGTCGAGGAAACCGTCTTTCACGATTTCGTATACGGCCATTTGCGTGAGGGTGGGCGTGTGCAGGTCGGTGGCCTGCTTGGCCTGAACCAGCTTGTGGATGATGTTGCGCGGCGCGGCGATGTAGCCCAGGCGCAGGCCCGGGGCCAGCACTTTCGAGAAGGTGCCCAGGCGGATCACGGTAGCGCCGACCCGGTTGCCCAGCGCGAGCAGGCCGGGTTGTGGTTCGCCGGCATAGCGCAGTTCGCCGTAGGGATCGTCTTCGATGATGGGCAGGCCGAACTCGGCGGCGCGTGCCACCAGGGCTTCGCGGCGCGCCAGGTTCAGCGTGCGGCCGGTGGGGTTCTGGAAGTTGGGCAGCGCATACAAGAAGCGCGCGTCGGCCGCGAGCTCTGCCGTGATCGCCTCGGGAATCAACCCGCCTTCGTCGGTGGCGACGGGCACGAAGCGCGGCTGGTACAGAGAGAACGACTGCAGGGCGCCCAGATAGCTCGGGTCTTCGACCAGCACCTTGCTGTCTTTGTCGATCAGCACCTTGCCCAGCAGATCGAGCGCCTGCTGCGAACCCGACACGATCAGGATCTGATCCGCCGTGACATCGGCACCGGCCTTGTTCAGGTCGTCAGCCACCCACTGGCGCAGGGGCGCGTAGCCTTCGGTGGGGCCGTACTGCAGCGCTGCGCGGCCGTTGGTGGACAGGACCTTGTCGAACGCCGCGCGTACCACTTCTACCGGGAAGCCGCCGGGGGCGGGCAGGCCGCCGGCAAACGAGATGACCTCGGGCCGCTCGGTGACTTTCAGGATCTCGCGGATGGCGGAGCTGGTGAGTTGCTGGGCGCGTTCGGAAAACGAACACGCGGGTTCGAAGGGCTTGTCCATGGCAGGGGTATCGGAGTGAGGTATAGACACTTGCGGTAAAAATGAATTGTTGCACAAGGCCCGCGCCCGGCCGCGGCCCGCTGAAACGCCCCTAAAATCAATCCCGCCGATTTTTGCCGGTACAGTTACAAGTAGAAACCATCCGATGTTCGAAGCCGCCACGTTCTCCGCCGACTCCAAGCCCGAGCTTTATCGCCAGTTGGCCGCGCAGATGAAAGCCCTGCTCACCGACGAATACGATCTGATCGCCAATGCCGCCAATTTCAGTGCGCTGGTCTGGCAGGCCGTGCCCGATATCAACTGGGCGGGCTTCTATCTGTTCGACGGCCGAGAGCTGGTGCTCGGCCCGTTCCAGGGCAAGCCGGCGTGCGTGCGCATCGCGCTGGAGCGCGGTGTGTGCGGCGCGGCCGCGAGCACGCGGCAAACGCAAGTCGTGCCCGATGTGCATGCGTTCCCCGGCCATATCGCCTGCGACGCGGCGTCCCGCTCCGAGATCGTCGTACCGCTCGAGCGCAACGGCGCGCTGCTTGGCGTGTGGGATGTCGACAGCCCCACGCCCGGCCGTTTCGACGACGAAGACCGCGCGGGCATGGAAGCGCTGTGCAAGATCTTCACCGACAGCCTCAACGCGCCGCCCCGTTGATCTCGGGGGCGTCACCGCGCCGAGCGTGGCGCGGACGCCACCGCGGTGACGAGCGCCGCTGATCGCGTTGACAGTCGCGCGAGGCGCGCGGCAGAATGCCGGCTCGGCGATCCTCTTTTATCCCGATACTGTTTTCATGAACCAGGCCTTTTCCCACGCAGATCTGTCCCGCGCCTTCGGTGCGGCGTCGTCGCGTGCCGGCCTGAAATCCAAAAAACAGCAGCTCATCTGACCGGAGCTTGCTGTTCCGTCAGATGGGCGACGGAACAGCGGCGAAACCGGCTGCGCTCACACGCGCATTCCCATTTCCCAACACCCCTTCGCGTATCTGCACGGTCACCATTACGGTCCGCACCGAAGGAGTGCTCATGTCGATCGCAACGCTTTCCGCCGCACCCGGCGCCACTGCCCATTCCACCCACGGCGAGGCCGCGCCTGCCGCCGAGCGCGAGGTTCTTCCAGCCCCGGCGCCGGCATCGTTTCACGGGGTCTGGGTGCCGCTGGTCACACCGTTCCATGACGAGGGGCCCGACCTCGGCGCGCTGCGCCGCCTGGTGCGCCACTACCGCGGCGCTGGCGTCGACGGCCTGGTGGTGTGCGGCAGTACCGGCGAAGCCGCGGCCATGGACGAGTACGAGCAGCTCACCACGCTGGACACGGTGTTGGATGAGGCCGGCGCGCTGCCCGTGGTGATGGGCCTGGCCGGCAACCACCAGCGCGACGTGCTGCGCCGCCTCGCGGTGTTCGCGACGCGGCCGCTGGCCGGCCTGCTCGCGCCGGCCCCGTACTACGTGCGTCCGAGCCAGAGCGGTCTGCTGAGTTATTTCGAGGCACTGGCAGAAGCCTCGCCCGCCGCGCTGTTGCTCTACGACATCCCTTATCGCACGGGTGCGCAGATCGAGACGGCCACACTGCTGCGGCTGGCCGATCATCCCAACATCCGCGCGATCAAGGATTGCGGTGGTTCGGCGGAGAAGACCCAGGCGCTCATCGCGCACGGCGGTCTGCAGGTGCTGGCGGGCGAAGACCTGCACGTGCTGGGTACGCTGGCCATGGGCGGCAGTGGTTTGATCGCGGCCTCGGCGCATGTACGGCCCGATCTCTTCGTGGCGCTTTACCAGGCCATGCAGGCGCAGCAGGTCGCGCTGGCGCGCCAGCTGTTCCACGCCCTGGCGCCCATCATGAAGCTGCTTTTCGCCGAGCCCAACCCGGGTCCGGTCAAGGGCCTGCTCGCGCGCCAAGGCATGATCCGGGCGCACGTGCGGGCGCCGATGGCCGCGGCCGGCGCCGCGCTGGTGGACCAGCTCGACGCGGCCGTGGCCGAGCTGGACCGCCGTTACCCTTGCGCCTGAGCGGGTTTGAGCATGCGCAGCAACGGGATTCCCGCGATCAGCACGGCAATCCCGAGCAGCGCGCCCAGACCCGCGTACACCGAGCTCGAGTAGACCAGGCCCGCGCACGCCAATGCCAGGAGGGCGGGCGTGAGCGGGTAGGCGGGCACGCGGAACGGCCGCGGGCGGTCCGGGTCGAGCTGGCGCAGGCGCCAGACCGACGCAGCCACCAGCATCATGAACAGCCAGAACACCGGCGCGGTGTAGGCCACGAGGGTCTGCACGCTGTTGGCGCTGAAGGCACCGATGAGCACGAGCACCAGCGTGATCCCGCCCTGGGCCAGCAGCGCGTTGACCGGGGCGTGGCCGCGTGCGCTCCAGCCCGCCAGGCCGCGCAGGCGCGGCACATCGCGGCCCAGCGCGTAATACAAGCGCGCGCCGGTGAGGATGGTGCCGTTGATGGTGCTCAGCGCGGTCGCGCAGATCAGCAGGCTGAGCGAGGCCGCGGCGTAGGGGCCGGCCGCGAGCTGCATCACGGCCGCGCCCACGGCGTTGGTATCGCGCAGCCCCTGCAGGCCGAAGATCTGCAACAGCGCCAGGTTGATCAGCAGGTAGGCGATGGTCACGACGGCCGTGCCGGCGAGCAGCACGCGGCTCATGTTGCGCCCCGGGTCGCGCAGCTCGCCGCTCAGATAGGCGGCCTCGTTCCAGCCTCCATACGTGAGCAGTACGAACACCATGCCCATGCCGAGCAGTCCGGCGGCGTTGCCGGCCAGCGGGGCCACGTCGATCACGGCGGCCTCGGTCTGAGGCGCCGCGGTGAGGCCAGCGAGCAGCACCGCCGCCAACGCGGCGAGCGTGAGGATCGTGAAGACCCACTGCAGACGCTTGGAAGGCTGCGTGCCCGCGATGTTGAGCGCGGTCAGCGCGATCACCGACAGCGCCGCATGCAGCGCCACCCCGTAGGGGCCGAGCGGCAGCAGCTGCTGCGCATATTCACCATAGATGAAGGCCACCACGGCGATCGCGCCGGTCTGGATCACGGTACAGCGCGCCCAGGCGAACAGCAGCCCGGCGCGCGCGCCCCAGGCGCGGGTGAGGTACAGATACTCGCCACCGGCGCCCGGATAGGACGCGCCCAGCTCGGCGTAGCAGAGCGCGCCGATCAGCATCACGAATCCGCCCGCGCACCACAACGCCAGGTACACGAACTCGGATGACGCATGCTGCGCCACCAAGGGCGGAAAGCCGAAGATGCCGATGCCGATCACCACGCCCACCAGCACGGCGACGGCGTCGAGCACCGACAGACGAGGTGGCTGCGCGGCGTCGGCGGGGGCGGGGAGGGTCAGGCCATCCTGGGGGCCGCTCATCGGGCCTGCCGCGTGGCTTGCCAATCTGCCTGCAGGCCTTCGCCCGTGCGGGCCAGCATGCGGTCGCCTTCGATCACGCCCACATATTGATGCGGCTTGCCGCCGTCATCCAGCGTGAAGCGCAGCTCGGGGCCGCGCAGCGTGGCCGCGCTCACCGGCAGGGTCTTGCCGTCGCGCTCGGCCGTGGCCTGCACCTTCTGGAACTGCTGTTGCAGCGTGATCGAGAAGGGCCCCTGGGGGCTCTGCACTTGCCAGGTGCCGGCGGCCTTGGCCGGCACGATCCACAGATAGAGCGAGCGGCCGTCCACCATCTCGCGCCGGTCGCTCTCCCATTCGCCCATCGTGAAGGCGTGCGACACCACGCGCGAGCCCGGTGCCAGTTTGTCGAGGATCACCGGACGCATCTTGAGGTTGACGTCGGGCAGCAGATACATCGTCAGCACCGATGCTTTCGAGATGTCGGTCTTGAAGAGGTCCTGCTTCTTGAACGTCACGCGGCCCTCGACCTGGGCCTTACGCGCATTCGCGTTGGCTTCCTTGACGCGCGCCGGATCGATGTCCACGCCCATCGCGGTCTGGGCACCGCGGTCACGCACGGCGGCGATCGCGATCCGGCCGTCGCCGGAGCCCAGGTCGATGACCGTATCGCGGGGGCCGACCTCGCCCATCTCCAGCATCTTGGCGACCGCGTCGTCCGGGGTGGGAACATACGGGACGTCCAGCTCGAGCCAACGCGGCGGGTTCTCCGCCTGGCTCGCCGCGGGCAGCGCGATCAGCGCGGCCGCCGTACCCAATAGTGCCAGCCTCAATCCTGGGAAAATGCGGTTCGTGGTGTGAGTGAGCACTTGCATTTAGGGTCTCCGGTTGCGGCGCGCCCCAGTATGCGGGGCGGGCGGTTGGCGGTAATCGAGCCGTCGGAACGCATCGCGCGTGCCTGACAGATTCCTGAATAAACCTGACCACCTTAGCGCATTTAGGTTCCGTCCTGATTTTTCCTGGGGACGACCCGAGTAGGCAGGCGGCTGGCGCTGGACTACAACTCCGCACTGACGAGATTGCGCGGACGCACGTGCAACGATCCGGAGATATCACCCCATGGGCAAGGCTGGCGGCGCTACCGATCTGGCATACGACTACATCATCGTGGGGGCGGGCTCGGCAGGCTGCCTGCTGGCCAACCGGCTTTCGGCCGATCCCTCCATCCGGGTGTTGCTCCTGGAGGCGGGCGGCGCCGACAACTGGCACTGGATTCATATTCCGGTCGGCTATTTGTACTGCATCGGCAACCCGCGCACCGATTGGTGTTATCGCACCCAGCCCGAGCCGGGGCTCAATGGCCGCGAGCTCGGCTATCCGCGGGGACGCGTGCTGGGCGGGTGTTCCTCGATCAACGGCATGATCTATATGCGCGGCCAGCGCGCCGACTACGACGGCTGGGCCGCGCTCGGTAATCCCGGCTGGGGCTGGGACGACGTCTTGCCGCTCTTCAAGGCCTGCGAGGATCATCACGCCGGTGCCAGTGCTTTTCATGGCGCGGGCGGCGAGTGGCGGGTCGAGCGCCAGCGCCTATCCTGGGAGTTGCTCGATGCGTTTCGCGACGCGGCCGCCCAGGCCGGCATTCCGGCGATCGATGACTTCAACCAGGGCGATAACGAAGGCTGCGATTACTTCGAGGTCAATCAGCGCGGCGGTATCCGCTGGAACACCGCCAAGGCCTTCCTGCGGCCGGCGATGAAGCGTCCGAACCTGCAGGTGATCACCGGCGCGCGGGCACGCCGCATCGTCTTTCAGCAGCGTCGCGCGCAGGGCGTGGAGTTTCATACCGACGCCGCTGGCCTGCGCACGGCCTACGCGCGCGCCGAGGTCATCCTGGCCGCGGGCGCGGTGGGTTCGCCGCAATTGCTGCAGGTATCGGGCGTGGGCCCGGCGCGCTGGCTCGATCTGCAGGGCGTGCCGGTGGTGCACGACCTGCCCGGCGTCGGCGGCAATCTGCAAGACCATCTTCAACTGCGGCTCGTTTATCGCGTGCACGGCGCGCGCACGCTCAACGCCGTGGCGGCGACGATGTGGGGCAAGTTCATGATGGGCGCGCAATATGCCTGGGGCCGCCGCGGCCCGCTGAGCATGGCGCCCTCGCAATTGGGCGCCTTCGCACGCTCGAGCCCGGATCAGGCGCGCGCCAATGTCGAGTATCACGTGCAGCCGCTGTCGCTCGACAAGTTCGGCGACCCCTTGCATGCGTTCCCTGCCTTCACCGCGTCGGTCTGCAATCTGCGGCCGACCAGCCGCGGCTATGTGCGCATCGTGTCGCCCGACGCGCAGGAGGCGCCCGAGATTCTCTGCAACTACCTGGCCACGCCCGAGGATCGGCAGGTCGCGGCCGACAGCATCCGGCTTACGCGCCGGATCGTGGCGCAGCCCGCGCTGGCGCGCTACCGGCCCGAGGAGTACCGGCCCGGCGAGGCCGCGCAATCCGCCGAAGACCTGGCCGCCGCGGCAGGCGCGATCGGCACCACGATCTTCCATCCGGTGGGCACCTGCAAGATGGGCCGCGATCCGCATGCGGTGGTCGACGCCGAACTGCGCGTGCATGGCGTGACCGGACTGCGTGTGATCGACGCGTCCATCATGCCGACCATCACGTCGGGCAACACCAATTCGCCCACGATCATGATCGCCGAGAAGGGCGCAAGGCTCATCCGCGAAGCGCGTACGCAGGCTCGGGCGGCCTGAGCGGTCCACCGCCGAGGGCGCGCCAGCGGATACCCCGGCGGGGCGCTTTTCGATACCCGTGATCCGTTCGACCTGCGTGGGCCCGGCGCGCGGCCTAGGGGCTTTGCCTGAAAGACCGGGGCGGGCCGCTGCGGTATATTGCGCCACTTTCCACCCAGTACGCGGCCGCGCGGCCTTCGAGCGCGCGACGCCGTCCACGGATCCGCCTCATGCCGTCCACCCTAGAGCTCGTCGCCACCCTGTTGTTCGCGGTGGCTGTCATCCATACGTTCTCGGTTCCTTTCTTTGCGCGCATGGCGCATCGCAATGGTCCGCATGCGGGCGTGTGGCACCTGCTCTCCGAGGTGGAAGCGGTATTCGGCGTGTGGGCCTTCGTGCTCATCGTGGCGATGGCCCTGCTGTCCGGCACCGGCAGCGCGATCGAGTACATGGACACGCGCAATTTCACCGAGCCGCTTTTCGTGTTCGTGATCATGGTGGTGGCCGCGAGCCGTCCGATCCTCGAGCTGGTAGGTGGCATGGTCAAGATCGTGGCGCGCGGCTTGCCGCTGCGGCGTGAACTCGCGACATTCTTCGTGGTGATGGCGCTGGTACCGCTGGGCGGCTCGTTCATCACCGAGCCCGCGGCCATGACGCTCGCGGCCATTCTGCTGCGTGACGGCTATTTCCGCGTGCACGGCCGCGCGGGCTTCAAGTATCTGACCCTGGGCGTGCTGTTCGTCAATGTGTCGATCGGCGGCGTGCTCACGTCGTATGCGGCGCCGCCCGTGCTGATGGTGGCATCCACCTTCGGCTGGGACACGACCTTCATGGCCACGCATTTCGGCTGGCGCGCGGCAGTCGCCGTGATCATCAACGCGGCGCTGCTCACCTTCATCTGCCGCGAGGCGCTGGTCGATGGCGGGCTGGGCAAGGGCGTGGCGGCGGGCGAGGGTGAAGACACGCGCACCCGGGTGCCGGCATGGGTGATATTCGTGCACTTGGTGTTCCTGGTGGCGGTAGTCCTGACCGCGCATCACCCGGCCGTCTTCCTGGGCCTGCTGATGATGTTCATCGGGTTTGCCGAGGCCTATAAGCGGCATCAGAACCGTCTGCTCATCAAGGAAGGTTTGATGGTCGGTTTCTTCCTGGCCGGGCTGGTGGTGCTGGGCGGACTGCAGAAATGGTGGTTGCAGGATCTGCTCGGCGGTCTGTCGCCCACGGTGCTCTACTGGGGCGCGACCGCGCTCACGGCGATCACCGACAACGCGGCGCTCACGTATCTGGGTTCGCTCGTCGAAGGCACGAGCGACGCGTGGCGCTACATGCTGGTGGCCGGCGCCGTGACCGGCGGTGGCCTGACCGTGATTGCCAATGCGCCCAACCCCGCGGGATTCGCCATTCTGAAGAACCAATTTCCGGATGGCAGCATCTCGTCGGGCAAGCTGTTTCTGGCCGCGTTGGTACCCACCGGCGTGGCGGCCTGCATGTTCCTGTTGCCCGTCTGAGCACGGATACCGGTAGCGCCGCCGAAAAACGCTAAAATTCAAGACTTTCCCGTAGTTTTGCCGGACCGGCTCGTCGCCTTCGGCAGCCCGCGGGCGCTTCGTGCGCTCGCTGCCGGGTCCCGCCGTAACGCGTCGGGGCCGGCCGGGCTGCACTGACGCGAGCAGGCAGAGGGAGGCGCGCCCCGTGCGGGCGCACTCTCCGGCGGGCCGACCGTGGCGCCTTCCTCAGTCTGGAACCTGACTTCATGCCCATCTACGCTTACAAGTGCAGTGCGTGCGGCTTTGCCAACGACGTCCTGCAAAAGATCTCCGACGCGCCGCTTTCGGTTTGTCCCGAATGCGGCCAGGAAACGTTCACCAAGCAAGTGACCGCCGCCGGCTTCCAGCTCAAGGGCTCGGGATGGTACGTCACCGATTTTCGTGGTGGCTCCCAGGGGGGCAATGCCTCCGGTGGCAAGCCCGCTGCCGAATCCGCCCCGGCGGCAGCGCCCGCGGCCGCACCCGCCGCCCCGGCGCCGGCCGCGAGCGGCGGCACGTCGGGTACGTCCGGCACGGCCAGCTGAGCCGCCCCGCGGGCACGCCGTGTTCAAGAAGTATTTCATCACCGGCCTGCTGATCTGGATGCCCCTGGCCATCACGGTCTGGGTGCTCGGTCTGCTGGTCGACACGCTCGAAGGCTTCGTGCCGAGGTTTCTGTCGTCCGAATCCCTGTTCGGCGTCGGGATCCCGGGCTTTCGATTCGTGCTGGTGATCGCGGTGGTGCTCGTGACCGGTGTGCTGGGCGCCAATCTGCTCGGCCGCAGCCTGTTCGATCAGTGGGAACGTATCCTCGGGCGGATTCCGCTGGTACGCTCCATCTACAATTCGGTCAAACAGGTCAGCGATACCGTGCTGGCGCCCAATGGCCGGGCTTTTCGGCAGGCCGTGCTGATCCAGTACCCGCGTCAAGGGTCATGGACCATCGCTTTTCTGACCGGCACGCCCAACGGTGAAGTGGCATCCTATCTGCCGGGCGAGCATCTGAGCGTATATGTGCCCACGACGCCGAACCCGACCTCCGGATTCTTTCTGATCCTGCCGCGCGACCAGGTCATCGAGTTGCAGATGACGGTCGATGCAGCCCTGAAGTACATCGTTTCGATGGGTGTGGTGGCCCCGCCGGTACAGGCAGGCCATCCATCCCAAGCCCTATCCCCGGCGCATGGCGAGGCTCAGGCCCCGCGCGCCGAACCGTAATCTTTACGCTCACAGCCTATACACGGAGTTATCCCGCATGCGTACCTGCTACACCGGCCAGGTTTGCCGTGACCATCTCGGCCAGACTGTCACCCTGTACGGCTGGGTGAACCGCCGCCGCGATCACGGCGGGGTCATCTTCATCGACCTGCGTGACCGTACCGGTCTGGCCCAGATCGTGTTCGATCCGGACAACGCCGAAGCCTTCGGCAGCGCCGAGCGCCTGCGCAACGAATTCTGCGTGAGCATCACCGGCCTGGTGCGTCTGCGTCCGGAAGGCACGACCAACGCCGATCTGGCGTCGGGCGAAGTCGAAGTGCTGTGCCAGCAACTCGACATCCTGAACCCGTCGGTCACGCCGCCGTTCCAGCTCGACGACGACAACCTGTCCGAGACCACCCGCCTGACGCACCGCGTGCTCGATCTGCGCCGTCCGCAGATGCAGCGCAACCTGATGCTGCGCTATCGCGTGTCGATCGAAGTGCGCAAGTTCCTCGACGAGCTCGGCTTTATCGACATCGAAACGCCGATGCTCACCAAGAGCACGCCCGAAGGCGCGCGCGACTACCTCGTGCCCTCGCGTGTGAATGCCGGCCATTTCTTCGCGCTGCCGCAATCGCCGCAGCTGTTCAAGCAGATGCTGATGGTGTCCGGTTTCGACCGCTACTACCAGATCACCAAGTGCTTCCGCGACGAAGACCTGCGCGCTGACCGCCAGCCCGAGTTCACGCAGATCGATTGCGAAACCTCGTTCCTCAACGAGTTCGAGATCCGCGCGATCTTCGAAAGCATGATCCGCCACGTGTTCAAGGTGGTGCAGGGCGTGGAGCTGCCCGAGCAGTTCCCGACCATGACCTGGACCGAAGCCATGCAGCGCTTCGGTTCGGACAAGCCCGACCTGCGCGTGAACCTCGAGTTCACCGACGTGGCCGACATCATGAAGGACGTGGACTTCAAGGTCTTCGCGGCCGCCGCCACCACCGCGGGCAGCCGCGTCGTGGCGCTGCGCGTGCCGGGCGGTGCCGAGCTCTCGCGCAGCGAGATCGACGCCTACACCCAATTCGTCGGCATCTACGGCGCCAAGGGCCTGGCTTACATCAAGGTCAACGAAGTGGCCAAGGGCCGTGAAGGCCTGCAGTCGCCCATCGTGAAAAACCTGCACGATGCCGCGATCACCGAGCTGCTCGCCCGCACCGGCGCGCAGGATGGCGACATCATCTTCTTTGGCGCCGACCGCGCCAAGGTGGTCAACGATGCGATCGGCGCGTTGCGCGTGAAGATCGGTCACAGCGAATTCGGCAAGAAGACCGGCCTGTCGGCCGCGGGCTGGAAGCCGCTGTGGGTCATCGACTTCCCGATGTTCGAATACGACGAAGAAGAAGGCCGCTACACCGCTGCTCACCACCCGTTCACGAGCCCCAAGGACGGTCACGAAGACTTCCTCCAGACCGATCCGGGCCAGGCTTTCGCCAAGGCCTACGACATGGTGCTCAACGGCTGGGAAATCGGTGGCGGCTCGGTCCGTATCCACCGCGAAGAAGTGCAGAGCAAGGTGTTCCGCGCCCTCAAGATCGACGCTGAAGAAGCGCGCGAGAAGTTCGGCTTCCTGCTCGACGCCCTGCAATACGGCGCGCCGCCGCATGGTGGCATCGCCTTCGGCCTGGACCGCATCGTCACGATGATGACCGGCGCCGAGTCGATCCGCGACGTGATCGCCTTCCCGAAGACCCAACGCGCACAGTGCCTGCTGACCCAGGCACCGTCCGAGGTCGACGAGAAGCAGCTGCGCGAGCTGCACATCCGCCTGCGCAACACCGAAGTGAAGTAAGCTGGAAACGCGGCGCCGTGCGAGACGGCGCCGCGGCGGCCCGGGCAGCAGGAGCACCCGGGCCGTTCCGTCCCACGCTCCTGTCCTGATGAGGCGCCATACGACCCTATGTCGCTTATTCGCGTAGTCAGCTACAACATTCACAAAGGCCGGTCCTCGCTCGGCACGCGCGAGTCGCTCAACGACCTGCGCCTGGGCTTGTACGGTCTTCGGCCCGATCTGGTGTTCCTGCAGGAAGTGCAGGGGCGCAACCAGCAATCATCGGTGCTCGACCAGCAGCACGAATCCCTCGCGGCCGCCCTGCGCATGCAGGCCGCCTACGGCCGCAACGCCGTGCGCCCCTCCACCGACCATGGCAACGCCCTGCTGTCGCGCTTCGAGATCCTGGGCCACGAAAACGAAGACATCTCCGACCACCGCCTCGAGCAGCGCGGCATGCTCCATGCGCGCATCGACGTGGGCGGCACCGAGGTGCATTGCTTCGTCGTGCACCTCGGGCTCTTTGCCGGCAGCCGTGCCCGGCAGATCCAGCTGCTCACCGAGCGCATCAAGCGTGAGGTGCCCGATGGCGCGCCGCTGCTGATCGCCGGCGACTTCAACGATTGGGGCGACCGGCTCGCGCCCATGTTCGTGCAGCAGCTGGGCCTGTACGAGGTCTTTTCGCATGCGCCGCGCACGGCGGGAGGCGATCTGCCGCGCCTGCGCGATTCGATGCGCCGTCTCACCAATGTGCTGCGCGGCGTGCCCGGCAGCACCACCATGCTCGAGCGCAACAACCAGCTCGGCATGGGAGGCGCGTATTGCCCGCTACCCCCGCCGCGGACCTTCCCGGCGGTGTTTCCGTGGTTCCGCCTCGATCGCATCTATCAGCGTGGCTTTGCCGTGCGCAGCGCGCGGGTGCTGCGCGGGCGGGAATGGGCCAAGCTCTCCGATCATGCGCCGCTCCTGACGGAGCTCGAGCTGCCGTGAAACCCAGCATCGTCCGGATTCACTGGACCGAGGGCAACCAGATCGACCTGCTGCAGAACGGCGCGGATTTCTTCCCCGCCCTGTGCGCGGCGATCGATGCCGCGCACACCAGCGTGCACCTCGAGACCTATATTTTCGTGTTCGACCGCACGGGCCGCCGCGTGCTCGACAGTCTCGAGCGGGCCGCGCAACGTGGCGTGAAAGTGCGAGTGGTGATCGACGGCTTCGGCAGCGCGGGCACGGCCGACGCCGTGCGCGAGCGTATCGTGGCTGCCGGCGGGCAATGCCGCATCTTTCGGCCCGAGCCGCGCTGGTGGGGCCGCCTGCGGTTCTCGCGCAGCCGCTTGCGCCGCCTGCATCGCAAAGTGACGGTGATCGACGCCGAGACGGCATTCGTGGGCGGCATCAACGTGGTCGACGACTTCGACGATCTCGACGAGCACGATGACATTCCGGCACCGCGCTTCGACTTCGCGGTGCGGGTGCGCGGCCCGCTGGTGCCCGAGATCATCTATGCCCAGGATCTGCTCTGGGTTCGCCTGAACTGGGCGCGAGTGCGGCGGCATCCGAGCGACTGGCGCCGGCTGCGGCTGCGCAAGCCACGCCACCTGCACGCCGCGCCTTGCGGCAAGCTGCGCGGTGCGTTGATCCTGCGCGACAACCTGCGCCATCGCCAGACCTTCGAACGGGCCTATCTCTACGGTATCGAGCACGCGCGGCGCGACATCCTCATCGCCAACGCGTACTTCTTTCCGGGTCATCAGTTCCGCAAGGCGCTGGCGCAAGCCGCCTCGCGCGGCGTGCGGGTGCGGCTGCTGCTGCAGGGCAAGCCCGAGTACTACATGCAGTACTACGCCACCCGCGCGCTCTACGATCAGTTGCTGCGCGACGGCATCGAGATCTACGAATACATGCCGGGCTACCTGCACGCCAAGGTCGCCGTCATCGACAACATGGCGACCGTAGGCTCATCCAATCTCGACCCGTTCAGCCTGTTGCTCGCGCGCGAGGCCAACGTGGTGGTCGACGATCAGCCCTTTGCCTGGGATCTGCAGACGCGGCTCGAAACCGCGATCGAGGAAGGCGGGCGGTTCGTGCGTCCGATCGAGTACCGGCGCCGCGCCTGGTGGTGGCGGGCGATCGATACGGTGGCCTATACGGTGCTGCGCATCGGCGTGGCGCTCACCGGCCGCACCGGTCAGTACTGACGCAGCCAGTGTGGCGGATCAGGCCGGGCGGCCGCCGGGCAGCCGTACCAGGCCGAGCGCCAGCGCGGTGCCCGCCAGGATCACGCCGGCGCCAGCCAGGATCTGCGGCGTCAGGGCTTCATCGAGCAGCCACACGCCCCAGAACACCCCGAACACCGGCACCAGGAAGGTCACGCTGACCGCCGCGGTGGGGCCCAGCACGGCGATGAGGCGGAAGAACACGATATAGGCCATGCCGGTGCAGACCACCGCCAACAGGATCGTGGCACGCCACGCCTCGAACGACACCGGCTGTTCGGGCCAGTGCGCAATCGCGAGCGGCGCGAGCACCAGTGCCGCGCCCAGCATGCTGCCGGTGGCGCTGGAGAGCGAATCCACGCCGGTGAGATAGCGTTTGGTCCAGTTGGCGGCGATGCCGTAGAAGATCGGCGCGGAGATTGCCGCCAGCACGGCGAAACCGGTGCCTCCAGCGCTGAAATCGAGCTTGTCCCAGACCAGCACCACGATGCCGCAGAAGCCCAACATCAGCCCCGCGACACGGGTGGCGGGCAGGCGGTCGCGCAGCCAGATCCAGCCGATCACCGCGCCCCATACCGGCGTCACGGCATTGGCCACCGACAGGAACCCGGCCCCCAGCGATTGGGCGGCGTAGGCGTAGAGCAGGAAGGGCAGGGCGGCATTGAGCGCGCCCACGACCAGAATCGCTTTCCAGTGGCGCGCGATCACGGGCAGGCGGCGGCGCGCGATGGCCAGGGGCAAGAGAAACAGCGCGGCCAGGCCCACGCGCAGCTCGATCAGCGCCGCCGGTCCGAACTCGGGAACGGCCACCCGGATGAACAGGAACGAGCCGCCCCAGACGGCGGCCAGGGCCAGCAACTCGATGAGGTCACGACGCTGCATGATGATGACGAAAGAGAAGGAAGGGCGCTCGCGCGCCCGGGATGATCAGCTCGAGCGCCGCATCATCAGGTTTTTCATCTTGACGCGATGCGCCACCACGGCGGCGCCGAGCGAGAGCAGGACGCAGAGTATCAGGCCGGCGCGCACGCCGGACATGACCGAGGTGTGGGTGATGGCGATACCGACCAGGGCGGTGCCCGCCGCGCTGCCTACCGCCCGCGTGGTCTGCACCAGGGCCGAGGCCACGCCCACGTCGCGCCGTTCGCTGAGCATCTGCATGAACAGCGTGAGGTTGGGCAGCAGGAAGCCCAGCGCCGTGCCATTGACCGTGAAGGCGGCGATGATCCAATACACCGAGGTCTCGGTGCCGATCGCGAGCACCATGGCCGAGCCTACGGCCAGCAGCAGCGCGCCGAACACCATCAGGCGCTGGGGCTCGGTCTGCTTCGGGAACAGACGGCCATTGACGATGCTGCCCAGCGGAATCGCCGCCACCAGCGGCGTGAGCACCAGGCCCGCCTGGCTGGGCGAGTAGTGCAACTCGTTTTGCAGCAGCAGCGGGCTGTAGAAGATCAGGATGAACATCACGGCGCCTACCGCGACCGCCGCCAGATTGAGCAGGCGCGGCTCGGCGCCGGCCAAGACCCGCAGGGGGAAGATCGGATTGGTGGTGCGGCGCTCGTAGGGCAGCAGGATGCCAAGCGCCGCTACGCCGGCCACCGCGAGCGCGGCCGCCAGCATCGGGTGGGCCCGGTCGCCGGGCGCGAATCCGAGCTCGAGCGCGGCAAGCGGCGCGCCCACGCCGATCACCAACAGCACGGCGCCGACCCAGTCGATGCGCGCGCTGCCCGAGTGCGCGGGCGGAATGCGGGGAAAGTAGCGCCAGAGCAGGAAAAAGGCGGCCGCGGCGGCGACCGGCGCGATGAAGAACGCGGCGCGCCAGCCCAGTGCCTGGGTGGCCGCGCCGCCGAGCACCGGCCCGATGCCGCTGGCCATGGCGAATGCCGCCGAGACCATCGCCATCCAGCGAACCCGCTCGCGCGCATCGGGGAACAGATCCGCCGGCGCGGCGAAAGCCGTGGCGATCATCATGCCGCCGCCGACCCCCTGCAGGGTCCGGAAGGCGATCAGCTGCTCCATCGACTGCGACAGGCCACAGGCGATCGAGCCCAGCGCCACGACGGCCACCGAGACGAGCATCAACGGCTTGCGCCCGAACATGTCACCCAGGCGGCCGAAGATCATGATGGAGACGGCGGTGGCGAGCAGGTAGCCCGTGCCCACCCAGGCGTAGAGCGCCATGCCGTTGAGCGCGGCCGCGACCCGAGGCATCGAGGTACTGACGATGGTGGAGTCGAAGGCCACCAGGACCACGGTGGCAGCTACCCCGGCCATGGCCATCAGGAGGTCATGGCGCGAGTGAGCGGGGGGCGTTGGGGGGGCGGAGTCGGCAGGGGTGGGTGATGGGGCGCTCATGCGAAAAGGATATCACCGCTGCCTTGCGCTCATTTGAACAAGCTGTGATATCCCACCAGCACCACGACCACCACCAGCGCCGCGACCCAGGACCAGCGCGAGTTCGCGAGCCCACGGGGCTCGGGTTCGGGCGGGGGCGCGGGGGGCTCGAGGCGAGGCTGCGCGGCCATGTGATCGATGAAATTGGCGAAGAATCGCTCGACCATCTTGCCGCCGGCCTTCAGGATCAGCGGCTCGCCGCATTCGGCCAGCTTGCCGCCCGCCATGGCCGCCACCGTGTAGGCGACGCGCGTGCCGCGGTCTTTGTCGGAAAGCGTGACCTGGGCCGTGCCGATCGCCATGCCGGCCGCCGGCCCCTTGCCCTCGAAGGCAAGCGACAGCGAATGGGGCGGTTTCAGGTCGGAAAGCAGCACCTCGCCCTCGTACTGGGCGTCGATACCGGGAAACTTGGCGTGGATCGCCACGTGGTATTCACTGGCGGTGCGCTGCGTGATCTGGACGCAGCCGGGCAGACATTTCTGCAGCACCGCCGGGTCGAGCAAGGCGTCCCAGGTCTGGTGCTGCGTGGAGGGAATCCATTGGGCATCGGCAATGCGCATGGCTGTCTCCTGATATGTTTTGAACCACTGTACGCTCAAACATCAGGAGTGTCACGGGCCGTCTCAAGCCACCCTTGTGTCCTTGGGGGCGGTGGGCTGAGGGAGAGGCCTGGCGCTGGATAGCGCGGAAAACAGCATGACCAACACCACATAGAACCCGACGGTGCGCATGCCGCGGAACATCAGTTCGGTCTGGCCAAACACGGCAAAGCCCAGACAGGTCGCTGCTCCCATCGCGGCCGCAGCCCGCACCGGCATCGACTGCCGGGTCACGAGGCGTTGCAGAAAAACCGCCGCCGGCACGAAATAAAGCAGCAAGAGCGCAACTGCGCCGAGCAGACCATTGACGGCGACCGCCTCGATCAGGTCGTTATGCGGTTCGCCATAATTGGACGCCACATATTCCGAAACCTGGCCGCGCTGCTGCGCCTCACGCAAGGACTGCTGGAACGCGGCACCGCTGCCCACGCCAGTGATGGGGTGGCGGGCAGCCATCTCCAGCGAGGTGCGCCACAACTGGAGCCGAACGCAGATAGACGTATCTGCCGTGGCGTTGTCCGTCATGCATTCGGATGTTTCGCTCAAGATCAACTCGGCCCGGTCTCGCAAGGTCGGGTTCAGGGCGCCGAGCGCGACGACGCCCAACAGCAGGCACAGGAGTGCGGCGCCCAGGCGCAGCGGATGGCGCATGCGCGTAAATAACACCAGCGCAAGCATGATGAAGATGGGCAAGGCGATCCAGCCACTGCGCGTCTGCGTAAGAATGAAGCCGATGAACGTCGCCGCCGCGATCAAGAGCTTGACGGCCTTGTCGAGACGCGCGTTCGGCAGCAGCGGGATCGGTATCGAGAAGAGCGCCACGACCGCCATCAACAGCATCAGATTGCCGTACGTGACGGCATTGAATGCCGGCGTCAGGGGACGCTCGGTAAAGTCGGGAAAGATAAGGGCGATAACGCAGGCGGTCGACACCACGCCCGCCAGCATCATCCCCCACAGCGCATGGCGCAGCCTTTCCTGGCCGATGTATTGCATGGCCAGCAGCAGCAAGGGCGCGCCAATGGCCAGCCTGAGCCCGCGCTCGAAGTTCACGTCGCTCCAGACATGATTCGCGGCGGCGCTCACGATGGCCGCCACCAAGGGCAGGGCGAAGGCCGCGCAGAGCAAGCGGTCAGGGCCGTGAATGCTGCGTTGCGAGCGCGGCATGACTAAGAGCAGTGCCAGCGATCCCAACAGAAGAACGTAGTAGGCTTTGCTGCCCCCCGTCGAGGTGGAGAGCATGAGGGTCGGCATCAGCGCGAGCGCGCAGATAAAAAGCCAGGTGGGCGTGCGTTTCAACATTCAGTGTTCGGGCGCCTTCGCCGTGATTCGGGCATGGCCCACAGGTGTGCCGGTCAGCGCTCGTGGCTCGACCGGACGTCCAGCTCGTACCGGACTTGGAACGCGATTATAAGGAAGGCCGGGAGGCACTCCAAGCGCCGGAGGCCGGATTCGCCGGCGTTCCCGGAGGGCGAGCACGTCCCCGGTTCCACCGCAAAGCCGGGCCCTGCCGACCGCGCGCCCCTCATGTCCGAGCGCGGCCTGGATGCCGACGCTACGGCACCGTAGCTAATTGTTGTACATTTCGAGGATTTCCCGAACCCAACGCCGCCACTGCGGCGCATCCATTATTGATGGCCACACGCATATTGATCGTCCGCACCTCCTCGCTCGGCGACCTGGTGCACATGCTGCCCGCGATTTCCGATATCGCCCGGCATGTCCCCGACGCCAAGATCGACTGGATCGCGGAAGAGGCGTTCGCCGAGATTCCGGCGTGGCACCCGGCCGTGTCCAACGTCATCAAGGTGGCGCATCGCCGCTGGCGCAAGGCCTGGTGGTCGGAGCAGGTGCGCCGCGAGCGCGCGGAGTTGCGCGAGCGCCTGCGCTCCGAACCCTACGACATCGTGCTCGACATGCAGGCGTTGCTCAAGTCGGCCTGGCTGGTGCGCCAGACCCATGGCGTGCGTCACGGGCTGGATTGGCGTTCGGCGCGCGAGCCGCTGGCCTCGCTCTTCTATAACGTGCGGCATCGTGTTGAATTCTGGCAGCCCGCGGTGATCCGCCAGCGCAAGCTGGCCGCGCAGACCTTCGGCTACACCTACGCCGGCTCTCCCGATTTCGGCCTGCAGGGTTTCGCGCGTCCCATGACCGACCCCTTGCCCGAACTCACGATCGGGGGCGACGACGGCCGCCGGTTGCATCATGTGAACAGCGATCGGGGCTACGCGATCATCATGCCGTCGGCCAGCCGCGACGATAAGCTCTGGCCCGAAGACGATTGGCGCGCGGTGTTCCGCCGTCTGCAGGGCGCAGGCTGCACGCTGCGCCTGTTGGCCGGCAACGAACAGGAGACACAGCGCGCTGCCGCGTTGGTGTCCGGCATGGAAGGCGTGGAGATCCTGCCCCGCATGGACCTCACCTCGGTGGCTCGCATGTTGGCGGGCGCCCGCCTGATGGTGGGCCTGGACAGCGGCCTGACCCATTTGTCGGCCGCGCTCGGCCGCCCCACCATCGGCATCTATCGGGCGTCCACGCCGGTGCGCACGCCGCTGGTCGGCTCCAATTTCACGGCAAGCCTGGGCGATCGCGGCGCCTCGCCGTCGCGCGAAGCCGTGATGGCGTCGGTGGAACAGGCCCTGGCGGCATCCTGAGATGCGGCGCGGCGGCTATACCCTGGCCCTGCGCGCGCTCGCGCCGTTGCTCTGGCTTTTCATGTGGCGCCGCGCGCGCCGCACGCCCGGCCAGTGGGACATCCTCGGCCGCGCGCGTTTCGGCCACGTGCCCGCCGAGGCCATCGGCGACGATGCGCCGGTCTGGGTACACGCGGTCAGTCTGGGCGAGACCCGCGCCGCGCAACCCTTGATCCAGGCCTTGCTGGACGCCGGCCTGCCGCTGCTGCTCACGCACATGACCGCCACCGGACGCGCAGAAGGCGCACGTCTGTTCGAGGCCGCGATCGCACGCGGCCAGCTGCGCCAGACCTGGCTTCCCTACGATTTTCCAGAGGCATCACGGCGCTTTCTCGCGGCGACGCGGCCGCGCTGCGGCCTCATCGTCGAACGCGAGATCTGGCCCAATGTGCTGGCCGCCGCACGCGCTGCGGGGGTGCCCATGGCGCTGGTCAATGGCCGTTTTTCCCCAGGATCGCTGCGCCGCGCGCGGCGCCAGGGTGAGGTCATGCGCGAGGCGCTGGCCGGGCTCGACCGGGTGCTCGTGCAAACCGCGGAAGATGGCGCGCGCCTGGCCGAGGCCGGCGCGTCGCATATCGAGGTGACGGGCAATCTGAAGTTCGATGTGAGCCTGCCCCCGGCGCAGCTCGACGCCGGACGGCAGTGGCGAGCGGCGTGCGACCGTCCCGTGGTCGCGATCGCCAGTACGCGCGAAGGCGAAGATGCGCCGTTCGCCGCCGCCATCGCGGCGGCCCGGGCGCAGATGCCGCGCGCCCTGTTTCTGCTGATTCCGCGGCATCCGCACCGTTTCGACGAGGCGGCGCGCCATCTCGCCGACGCCGGCCTGTGCGTGGCCCGGCGATCGCAGCGCCCGGACGTGCCGGACGCCTCGGTGGACGTGGTACTGGGGGATTCGCTCGGCGAAATGCCGTTCTATTACGCCTGCGCCGACGTGGCGATCGTGGCGGGCAGCTTCGCGCCGCTGGGCGGCCACAACCTGATCGAAGCCTGCGCGGCGGGAACGCCGGTCATCGTGGGGCCGCACACCCATAATTTCGAGCAGGCGGTCGCCGATGCCATCGAGACGGGCGCCGCCGAACGCGCCGCGGATGCGGCCGCGGCCGTCGCCTTGGCGCAAGCGTGGCTGCGGGACGCACCGTCGCTGGCGCGCAAGGCCGAAGCGGCACGGCGCTGGACAACGGCCCATGCTGGCGCGGTCACGCGTACGGTAGCGGCGATCTCGGATTGGCTCACCCCCGCGCAACGCGGGCGGTGAAGGGTCAGGGTGCGCGGCCCTGGCTGCCAGCGGTGAGCGGCAGCACGGCCACGCGATCCGCGTTGAGTTCCTGCGAGGCGCGGCGGTAATCGCGGCCTTCGTCATCAGGCCGGACACCCAGCCAGCCCTGGCCGAGGCCATAGGCCCACACATTGGCCAGCACGATCAGGAAGAACAGAATGCGCATGGATCAGCGTCCCTGGTAAACGGAATGGAGGGCCCCAGCACGGCTCATGCCTGCACCGCGCCCTGCGTGACGAGCGCGGCCAGTCCGTCGAGGACCGGGCCCGGCAACACGCGGGGCATCGTCACCGCGCCCACGCTGGCGAGCAGGCGTTCGGTCTCGTCGCGCACCTCGGGCCAGCCGCCGCCCGCGACATAGATCTCGGCGGGCGCGCCATGTCGCTGGCTCGCGGCCAACCACTGACGCACGACCGCGCCGGCCTGCGCCGCTGCGATGCCGCTCGTGATGGCCTCGAACGTATTGGCGGGGAAGTCGGCCACGGGCCCTTCGGCCAGGGGCAGGTTGGCGGTGCCGTGCTTGAGCGAGGCGCGCATCATGGCCGGGCCGGGCAGGATCAGGCCGCCCGGAAAGACATTGTCGGGCGTGATCGTATCGAGCGTCGTGGCCGTGCCGAAGCAGGCCAGCAGGGCGGGCGGATGCCCGGCGGGCAGGCGCGAGAGCAGGCCCAGCAGCGCGGCCCAGCGGTCGGCGCCGAGCTGTTCCGGTTTGGCGTAGTCGTTGCGCAACCCCAGGGCTTCGCGCCGCGACAACTGCCATTGCACGGCGCAGCCGCAGCGGGCGAGCGTATCCGCGATCGCCTGGCCGCGCGCCACGCCCGCCACGTTCACGCCCACGGCCTGGGCCGGGCGTTCGGGCAGGGTGTCGAGCCAGCGGCCCAAGGCTTCGAAATCGAGATTGTCGAACGCGAGGGGCTCGGGTTCGCGCGCACCGTCGGCGCGCAGCCAACCGATCTTCAGGCGGCTGTTGCCCGAGTCGATCAGCAGGGTGAGAGACGGCAGGGGGGCGTGGTTCATGCGCGCGCCCGCACGGAAATCTCGCCCACCGACACGGTGATCGTGTCGTGGTCGGTGCGAACCTGCAGCCGGCCCAGCGCGTCGAGCCCGCAGGCCACGCCTTCGTGCAGCACGCGGCCCTGGTCCTGCACGGTGACCGGACGGCCGATCAAGGCATCGAGGCCCGCGTAGCGCGCCTGGAAGGCCTCGAAACCATCACGTTCGAGCTCTTTGATCGCGTCCTGCCACGCCAGCGCCAGCGCGGCCACCAGCTCGGCGATGTCGGCCGGCGCGCCGGGGCTGTGCGCGGTGACCTGGCTCCAGTCGGCCACCTCGCGGCCCAGCGCGGCGCTCAGGGCCTCGGCGGCGCGCAGGTTGATGCCCATGCCGATCACGACGGTATGCGAGTCGGCGCCGGGCGTGCGCACCGATTCGACCAAAATGCCGGCCAGCTTGGCGTCGTGCCATTGCACGTCGTTCGGCCATTTCACGCACAGGCCGGCCGAGCCGCTGAGCCGGCGCAGCGCCTCGCAGGCGGCCAGGCCCGACAGCGGCGAGATCGCGGGAAGGCGGGCCGGCGGCACCCGGATCTCGTAGGCACAGGACACCATCAGCGTGTCGCTCACGGCATTGGCCCAGGCGCGCCCGGCGCGGCCACGGCCGCTCTGCTGCGCATGGGCGCCCAACAGCCACGGACGCGGCGCGGCATCGGCGCGCGCGCGTTCCATCAGATCGGCGTTGGTCGAGCCCGTTTCCGCAACCCAGGCGACATCCTGGAATCCGGGCAGGCGGGCGGCAAGCGCGCGCGCCAATTCGTCGGGCGCGGGCAGGGCGAGGGGGCTGGCGGGTACTGACATGGGCGGGATTGTAGGTCACTCGACACAGGCGGGCCGTATATGATTCTGTTACGGTGCGACTTACGGTTCAGTGTTCGACGATACATGCATCAAAACCCCAATACCGCCGCGCGACCTGCCCAGCCATTGCGGCTGGATAGCGGTGTTTGCGTGGTTGCAGGCGACTGGAGCATCGAGGCCCTGGCGGCCCCCGGCGAGGTCCAGGCCCGCCGTGCCTTGCTCGCTCGCGCCGGCAAGGATGCCCGCTGGGATTTGCGTGACATCGGCCGGCTCGACACCATCGGCGCCAATGTGTTGTGGCGGGCCTGGGGCGAACGCCTGCCCGAGCGCATCCGCCTCACCGATGGCCAGCGCGACGTCTTCGATACCCTGGCGCGTCATCGCGGCGAGCCTTGCCCGCCCGAGCCCGCGGCCGACCGGCTGGGCTGGATCCGGGCCATCGGCCAGGCGATCTTCGACGCGGCACGTCACGGCTACGTGCTGCTCATCATGCTGGGCCAGCTGGTGCTCGACGTCGGCGCTATGCTGGCGCGGCCCGCGCGCGCGCCATGGCGCGAAATTTCGGCGCAGATCTATCGCACGGGGGCGCAGGCGCTCGGCATCACAGCCCTGGTCGGCTTTCTGATCGGCGTGGTGCTCTCTTACCTGTCGGCGCAGCAACTGCAGCTCTTTGGCGCGGACCGCTTCATCGTGCGCCTGCTGGGCGTGTCCATCGTGCGCGAGCTCGGTCCGGTGCTGGCCGCGATCCTGGTGGCGGGCCGCTCCGGCTCGGCCATCACCGCTCAGATCGGCGTGATGCGCGTGACCGAAGAGCTCGACGCGATGCGGGTCATGGGCATCTCGCAGAGCCAGCGCCTGATTCTGCCGCGCGTGGTGGCGCTGGCCGTGACCATGCCTCTGCTCGTGATCTGGACCGATGCGATGGCGCTGCTGGGGGGCATGCTGGCCGCGCAGGCGCAGCTCGGCGTGTCGGCCGAATGGTTCATCAAGTCGCTGCCGGACGCCATCACGCTCACCAATTACTGGATCGGCGTCGCCAAGGGCGTGACCTTCGGCATACTCATCGCGTTGATCGCCTGCCACTTCGGCCTGCGCATCCAGCCCAACACCGAGAGCCTGGGCCGCGGCACCACGGCATCGGTGGTCACGGCCATCACCGGGGTGATCCTCGTCGACGCGCTGTTCGCGATCGTGCTGAGCCTGTTGAGGATTTGATGAACACTGCCGCCCAAGCCCGTCTGTTCACCGAGTCCGAGCTTACCGTCTGCCCCGTGATCGCGGTGCATGGGCTGCGCACGGCGTTCGGCGATCACGTGGTGCATGACAAGCTCGACCTCACCGTCTACCCGGGCGAGATCATGACGCTGGTCGGCGGGTCGGGCTCCGGCAAGACGGTGCTGCTGCGCACGCTGCTGGGGTTGAACCCGCCCGCGGCCGGCACGGTCGAAGTGCTGGGACATCCGCTCGCGGGACTGACGCCGCGCGAGCGAATGGGGTTGTCCACGCGCTGGGGCATGTTGTTCCAGGCCGGGGCGCTGTTCTCGGCCTTGACCGTGTTCGACAACGTGGCGTTGCCGCTGCGCGAGCTGCGCACGATCCCCGAGGATCTGGTGCGCGACGTGGTGATGAGCCGCCTCGCGATGGTGGGCCTGACCGCACAAGACGCGGGCAAGAACCCTTCCGACCTCTCCGGGGGCATGGTCAAGCGCGTGGCGCTCGCGCGCGCGCTGGCGCTCGATCCCGAATTGCTCTTTCTCGACGAGCCCACGGCCGGACTGGACCCCGTGCGCTCCGACGAATTCGTCGACCTGATTCGCGCGCTGCACCGGCAGCTCGGATTCACCGTCGTGATGGTCACGCACGATCTCGACACGCTGCTGGCGCTGGCCACGCGTGTCGCCGTGCTGGCCGAGAAACGCGTGATCGTCTGCGACACGGTGCCGGAGGTACTGAAAGTCGATCACCCCTTCATACACAGCTTTTTCCTGGGCGAACGCGGCCGCCGCGCGCTGGGAGATCTGGCACCCAAGGAGCCGGGCAATGGAAAACCGTAGTCATGCCTTGCTGGCGGGCACTTTTACGCTGGTTCTGCTGGTCGCCGCCGCGCTCATCGCCATCTGGGTCGGCCGCGATCGCGCCGCCGTCACGGTGTACGAGATCGTGTCGACCACGCCCGTGAGCGGCCTGTCGGCGCAATCCGCCGTGCGCTATCAAGGCGTACCGGTGGGCAAGGTCCAGTCGCTCGGCCTCAATCCCGAGCGGCCGGGTCAGGTGCGCATCCGCATCGGGGTGGCGCCAACCACGCCCATCACCGCTTCCACCTGGGCCGAGATCGGCGTGCAGGGGGTCACCGGGCTGGCCAATGTGGACCTACGCGACGATGGCAGCTCGGGCCGCCGGCTGGCCTCCACCGAAGAGCGTCCGGCCACGATCCCGTTGCGCCCCGGGTTTCTCGAGCGCGTGGAGCAGCGCGGCGGCGCGCTGTTGAACAATTTCGAGCAGACGGCCGAGCAGTTGCGCAACATCGTGAGCCCGCAAAACGTGCAGGCGCTCACCGATGCGCTGAACAACGTCACGGCGATCACCGCACAGCTCAAGGACGCCAGCCGCGAACTCGGGCCGGCGCTCGCCAAGGCGGGACCGCTGGTGGATTCGATCGACAAGAGCTCGCGCGAGATCGGCCTGCTGGCGCAGTCCGCGCGCCAGGCGGTGGCGCGTCTGAACGCGCCCGATGGCCCGCTCTCGCTGGCGACATCGAGCCTGCAGGACATCGCCTATGCCGCGTCGCGGCTGGATCAGGAAACCTTGCCCGCCATGACCAACATGGCGCGCAGCGTCGACTCGGCCGCGCGCAGCGCCAATCGCACGTTGCGTAACGTGGGCGATACCCCGCAATCGATCTTGTTCGGCCCGGCGCCCGCGGCGCCCGGACCGGGCGAAGCCGGCTTCGCCGGATTTGGGAGATGAAGCCGATGAATCCGTTTTCCCCCTTGCGCCTGCGCGCGCTTCTGATCGTGCCGGTGCTCGCGACGCTGCTGCTGGCCGGTTGCAGCGTGGGGCGTGTCGCCGATTCCCCCACGCTGTTCGACCTCGGTCCGGACAGCGCGCCCGCCACCGGCGCGGCGCTGCCGGCCCGTGCCCCGATCCAGCTCGTCTACTCGGCCGCGCCCGCGCTCAATGACAGCGGCGTGGTGTGGCGGGTGGGCGAGAGCGCGAGCCCGCGTTCGTACGCCACCTATCGCTGGAGCCAGCCGCCCGCCACGCTGGTGCGCGAACGCTTGATCGACCGGCTTTCGCGCGAGGGTCCGGTGATGTCCGACAACGCGGTGCCGGCCGCGATCCAGGTGCAGATCACGTTGATGCGCTTCGAGCAGGTCTTCGCCACCGATGGCCAGCAAAGCGAGGGCCGCATCGTGTTGCAGGCCATCGCCGTCCAGAACCGCAAGGTGCTGGGGCAGCTGCGCGTGGCGCATGCGGTGCCCGCGGCCACGCAGGACGCGCCGGGCGGGGTGCAGGCGTTGCGCCGCGCCACCGATGCCGCCGCCGACGAGATCGCGGCCTGGTTGGCGCGCACTCTGCCGCCACCGGCCGTATCCGCGACCGCCGCAGCGGATTCGGCCGCGCGATCGCGCTGAAGACGCGCCGGTTACCATTCTGCTTCGTTCACTGCTTACCGAGTTCGCCCCGCCATGCCTGCCCGTACTGATATCGCCTCGTTCACCGGCGCCGCCGGCCGCATCGAATGTGCCCTGGATTGGCCCGATGACGCGCCGCGTGGCTGGGCACTGGTGCTGCACCCGCATCCGCTGCAGGGCGGCGCGCGCGACAACAAGGTCGTGACCACCATCGCGCGCGCCTGCGTGCAACACGGCCTGGTCGCCGTACGGCCCAACTTCCGTGGCGTGGGCGGCTCCGAGGGTACGTTCGACAAAGCGGTCGGCGAGACCGAAGACATGCTGGGTCTGGTCGAGCAAGTGCGCGAGCAGCATCCCGAACTCGCGGATCTGCCGTGGGTGCTGGGCGGCTTTTCTTTCGGCACGGCCGTGGCCGCGCAGGTGTACGCCACGCTGGCCGAGCAGGACGCCGCGCGCGCGCCGGCCGCGATCATGCTGATGGGGCCGGCGGTCGGCCGCTTCCAGTTCCGCGACGTGCAGCTGCCCGAAGACGCCCTGCTGGTACATGGCGAGACCGACGAGGTCGTGCCGCTGGCCGAAGCGATGGATTGGGTGCGCCCGCGCAATCTGCCGCTCGTCGTGATTCCCGGCGCCTCGCATTTCTTCCATGGCAAGCTGCTGTCGCTGCGCCAGCTCGTACAGGCGCGCCTGAAAGTCGCGCTCGATTGAGCGCGTAGCATCGCGTTGCATGTTTTCAGTGCCCCCGGAACATTCCGCGCCGGGGCCTGTCGGATACGCTGCCTATAATTGTGTGCCTCGAGCCGGCCAGCAGAGCCGGCGCCTCTTTCCCCCCATTCGTAGCCGATGAAGACCTTGCCCCTTTCCGCAGATTCCTCCGCCACCGCTCCCACCGTTTTTGCGCGCCGCGTGCTGACGGGCGCCGTTCTGGCCGCCATGCTGGCCGCCAGTATTCCCGCGCAGGCACAGCAGGCGCCCGCGCCGGCCACCACCACCGCCGCGCCTGCCCCGACGGTGGCCGTGGGCGAGCTCTCGGCGGTGCCCGCGCCCACGATCGCGGCCAAGGCCTGGGTCACCATCGATGTCGGCAGCGGCCAGATGCTGGCCAGCTCCAATCCCGACATGAAGGTCGAGCCCGCGTCGCTCACCAAGATCATGACGGCCTACGTGGTCTTCAATGCGCTCGACGAAAAGCGCATCACGCTCGATCAGCAGGTGCCCGTCTCCGAACACGCCTGGCGCACGGGCGGTTCGCGCATGTTCATCGAGCCGCGCAAGCCGGTCACGGTCGACGAGCTCATCCAGGGCATGATCGTGCAGTCGGGCAATGACGCCTCGGTCGCACTGGCCGAGGCCGTGGGCGGAAGCGAGGCGTCGTTCGCCGCGCTGATGAACGAGCAGGCGCAACGCCTGGGCATGAAAGACACCCACTTCATGAACGCCACCGGCCTGCCCGATCCGCAGCACATCACCAGTGCCCGCGACCTGGCCACGCTGGCCGCGCACCTGGTGGCCGACCACCCCGAGTACTACCACTACTACAAGCAGCGCAGCTACACCTACAACAAGATCACGCAGCCCAACCGCAACCGCCTGCTGTGGGCCGATCCTTCGGTCGACGGCATGAAGACCGGCCACACCGATTCCGCGGGCTACTGCCTGGTCTCGACGGCGCTGCGCGGCGATCGCCGCGTGCTCACGGTGCTGCTGGGTGCCGACAGCGAATCCACGCGTGCCGAAGAAAGCCTGAAGCTGCTCAACTGGAGCTTCCAGAACTTCGACACGGTCAAGCTCTACGACAAGGCGCAGCCGGGCCTGGACGCGCGTGTCTGGGAAGGCAAGGTCGAGACGGTCAAGCTGGGTCCGCCCAACCCGGTCGTGCTGTCGGTGCCGCGTGGCAAGGCCGGTGAGATCAAGCCGGTGGCGCAGCGTACGGATCCGCTCGTCGCGCCGCTCGCCAAGGGCCAGCAGGTCGGCACGCTGCAGCTCACGCTCGACAACAAGGTCCTTCGCGTCGAGCCGCTGGTGGTGCAGGAAGAGGTCGAGCGTGCCGGGTTCTTCGGCCGCATGGTCGACACGGTCAAGCGCTGGTTCGAGTGATGCCTGAGCGGGTGCCGTGTTTCACGGCGCCCCGCCGGGTGTAAGCTGCGCGATGCATGGCCGCGTTGCGGTACGTGCCGCCCGCGTGGCCGCCGCAAGGCCGCCCACCGGGGCGGCCGTCCGGGCATACGGCCTGCGGCGAAGCGAGCCGGGGCCGGCTCGCCGCCCTTTCCCTCAGGAGCAATCCATGATTCCGGGCATGCCGGGCGACAGCCAGGTGTATCTCAACGGCGAGTTCACGCGGCTCGACGAAGCCAAGATTTCGGTCCTCGACCGCGGCTTCATTTTTGGCGATGGCATCTACGAAGTGGTGCCGGTGTACAACCGCAAGGTGTTTCGCATGGACGAGCACCTCGCGCGGCTGGCGCGCAGCCTCAAGGCGATCCGGATCCCGGCGCCCCTCGAACACGCCGGCTGGGTCGCGCTGGTCGATCAGCTGGTGATCCGCTCCGAAGCGCCTACCTGTCTCATCTACCTGCAGGTCACGCGTGGCGTCGCCAAGCGGGATCATGGTTTTCCCACCGCCCCGGTCACGCCGACTCTGTTCGGCATGGCCACGCCTTATGTGCCGCCCGGGCAGGCACAACGCGAACGCGGCGTGAGCACGATTTCGATTCCCGACGAGCGCTGGCTGCACTGCGAGATCAAGTCGGTGTCCTTGCTCGGCAATGTGCTGGCCAAGCAGGCGGCCGTCGATGCGGGTGTCGAAGAAGTGCTGCAGTTCCGCGACGGCTTCTTGAGCGAAGGCGCTTCGGCCAATATCTGGGTCGTGCGCAATGGCACGCTGTTGGCACCGCCCAAGAACAACCTCATCCTCGAAGGGATCCGCTACGGTCTGATGGCCGAGCTCGCCCAGGAGGCCGGCATTCCATTCGAGATGCGCGCGTTGCCGCGCGCCGAGGTCGAGTCCGCCGACGAGATCCTGATTACGTCGGCCACCAAGGAAGTGCTCGCCGTGACGCAACTCGACGGCAAACCCGTGGGGACCGGCAAGCCCGGCCCCGTTTTTGCACGGCTGCGCGCGGGTTATGATGCCCGCATCGCTGCCCTGTAGCCGTTTCACGTCGCCCGGGCGGCATGCGCCGCCCGGCGGTGGCCGTGCCACGCGGGCAGGCTCTCGCAGAGGCTGGTCCACACCATGAATATCCCCCCCGAAGAATCCCTCATCGAATATCCGTCGGACTTCCCCATCAAGGTGATGGGCAAGCAGCATCCGGAGTTCGCCCAAACGCTCACCGCCGTCGTGCTCGAGCACGATCCCGGCTTCGATCCCGCCTCGGTCGAGATGCGGCCCAGCAAGGGCGGCAATTATCTCGGCCTCACGTTCACGGTGCGCGCCACCTCGCGCGAGCAGCTCGATGCGCTGTATCGCGCGCTGCATGGCCACCCCATGGTGTCCATCGTTCTGTAATCGCGCCGCCAGGAATCGCGAGCATGATCACGTGGCTCGATGCGCCGGCCGACTACGCGTCGGTGTGGCACGACATGCGCGCCTTCACGGCGGCGCGCCAGCCCGTCACGCCCGACGAGATCTGGCTGTGCGAGCATGCGCCCGTGTACACGCTGGGCCAGGCGGGCAGCCCCGCCCATCTGCTCAACCCCGGCGGCGTGCCGGTGGTGCACTGTGATCGCGGCGGCCAGGTCACGTATCACGGGCCCGGCCAGGTCGTGGCTTACACGCTCTTCGATCTGCGCCGCGCCGGCCTCTTCGTGCGCGAATATGTCGCCCTGCTCGAAGACGCGACGATCGCCACGCTGGCGCGTCATGGCATCGTGTCCTGTCGCAAGCCCGGCGCGCCGGGTGTGTACGTGGCGCAGGGCGGTGGCGAGCTGGCCAAGATCGCCGCGCTGGGCATCAAGATACGCAATGGCTGTGCCTATCACGGCGTCGCCCTCAATGTCGCCATGGACCTGACGCCGTTCGACGGCATCAATCCCTGTGGTTACGAGGGCCTGCGCACCATCGATATGGCGGGCTGCGGCGTCGCGGCCACGCCGCGTGCGGTGGGCGATGCGTTGGCGGGCGAGCTTGCCGCCGCACTGGCCTGTGCCATCGACGCCGCGCGCACGCGCGCCTCACACTCCCCGGCGGACCTCCTGTCCGCCACCCTTGGCGCCCCATCGGCGCGGGCCGTAACCGGCCTCGCGGCGGCAGGGGAGTAAAATGCCTTTTTTCCCCCAGACCGCCCGGCCGTTCGCCGCCCGGGCCTGAAGGTGCCTCATGTCCCAGATCGTCGAGTCTCCCGATCCCTCGAAGGAAGCGCAGGTCGCCGCCCCGGCGTACGACCCCACGCAAAAGCAGAAGTCGCAGGCCAAGACCGCGCGCATTCCGATCAAGATCGTCCCGGCCGAACGCCTGAAGAAGCCCGAGTGGATCCGCGTGCGGGCCGCCGCGCCCGGCTCGCGCTTCTACGACATCAAGCGCATCCTGCGCGAGCACAATCTGCACACGGTCTGTGAAGAGGCGTCCTGCCCCAACATCGGCGAATGCTTCGGCAAGGGCACGGCCACGTTCATGATCATGGGCGACAAGTGCACGCGCCGCTGCCCGTTCTGTGATGTGGGCCATGGCCGCCCCGACCCCCTGGACACCGAAGAGCCGCGCAACCTGGCCCGCACCATCGGCGCGCTCAAGCTCTCGTACGTGGTGATCACCTCCGTCGACCGCGATGATCTGCGCGACGGTGGCGCCGCGCACTTCGTCGACTGCATCACGCAGATCCGCGAGCTCTCGCCCAACACGCGTATCGAAGTGCTGGTGCCCGATTTTCGTGGCCGTCTGGACCGCGCGCTGGCCATCCTCAACGCCGGTCCGCCCGACGTGATGAACCACAACCTCGAAACGGTGCCGCGTCTGTACAAACAGGCTCGCCCGGGTTCGGACTACATGCACTCGCTCAAGCTGCTGGCCGAATTCAAGAAGCTGCATCCCGAGGTCCCGACCAAGTCGGGCCTGATGCTGGGTCTCGGCGAGACCGACGAAGAGATCCTGCAGGTCATGCGTGACATGCGCGAGCACAACGTCGACATGATCACGATCGGCCAATACCTCCAGCCGTCCGAGCATCACCTGCCGGTGCTGCGCTACGTGCATCCCGACACCTTCGCGATGTTCGAGCGCGAAGCCTACGCCATGGGCTTCTCGCACGCCGCCGTGGGCGCCATGGTGCGTTCGTCGTACCACGCGGACGAACAGGCCCATGCCGCTGGCGTGAACTGAGCCCGCGTGCAGGCAAGTAAAAAGGCCTGTCCGCGGACAGGCCTTTTTGTTTTCTGCGACGTGAGGGCACAGGGCGGGGTACGCCCCCGTCAGGCCGGTCGCGCGTTGCGGCTGGTCCAGAACACGTCGGGCAAACCCTTCTCCTGGTTGATGTAGCGCGCCAGCACGAACATCAGGTCCGAGGCGCGGTTCAGATACTGGCGCAGCGGCGCGTTGACCGGCGCCTCGCGGGCCAAGGCGACCACCGCGCGTTCTGCGCGGCGCGCGCTGGTACGGGCGAGGTGGGCGAGGGCGGCGGCGCGGCTGCCTCCGGGGAGGATGAACTCGCGCAAGGGCGGCAGGTTGGCGTTGTAATGCGCCAGCCGGGTATCCAGGAACGCCACCTGCTCATCCGCTACGGCGACATGGCCCGGAATGCATAGCTCGGCGCCCATGTCGAAGAGGTCGTGCTGCATCGTGAGCAGGTCGGTGGCGACATCGGCAGGCAAGTCTTCGCAGAGCAACAGGCCGAGCGTGCTGTTGAACTCGTCGACATCGCCCAGGGCCGCGACGCGCGCGTCGTCTTTCGGGATGCGCGTGCCATCGCCCAGGCCGGTGGTGCCATCGTCTCCGGTGCGGGTGGCAATGACGGACAAGCGGTTGGCCATGACGAATCCTTGCAGAATGAAATCCGGGGCCGTCATTTTAGATCGGCGCGTGCCGGGGATCGGGGCTGCGGTACGGTATAAATATGGTCAGACTTGTTGCGTTTGCACAGGGTCGAGGCCGCCCCATAAACGCTATGCTGTGTAGGTGGGTGCGCCACGGCGCACCGCTGTTTTGGAGGTACAGATGGGCTTTTCCCGCAAATTCGGTTCGACATTCGCCATGACCACGGCCATGGCCGTCGTGAGCCTCGCCACGCCCATGGCGTTCGCCCAGCAGGCCAGCGCCAGCGGCGAAGTCCGGCGCATCGATCCGGCTGCCGGCACGGTCACGATCAAGCACGATGCGATCGCCGCGCTCGATCTGCCCGCCATGACGCTCGTGTATCAGGCCGAGCCCAAGCTGCTCGACGGCATCAAGGCCGGCGACAAAGTCTCGTTCACGGCCAGCCGCAAGGACGGCCGCTACATCGTCACGGCGATTTCCAAGTAGGGCAGGCACGGCGCGCACGCGCGCAGCCACCATGAATAAGGCCCGGCATGCCGGGCCTTATTGCTGGACCTTCGCAAGCGGCCCCAGAGGGGCCGCGCTCGCCTTAGAGCACGTAGCGCGCGAGATCCTGGCTGCCGGCCGTTTCGGCCAGCTGCGCATCGACGTAGGCGCCGTCGATCTTCACGGCCTGGCCGCTGTTGGCGGTGGCGTCGAAGGACAGCTCGTCGAGCAGCTTCTCCATCACCGTGTACAGGCGGCGCGCACCGATATTCTCGGTGCGTTCGTTCACCGAGAACGCCAGCTCGGCCAGACGCTTGATGCCTTCGTCGGTGAAGTCGAGCGTCACGCCTTCGGTCTCGAGCAGCGCGGTGTACTGCTTGACCAGCGAAGCATCGGTTTCCGAGAGAATGCGCACGAAATCATCGGCCGACAGCGAATCGAGCTCGACGCGGATCGGAAAGCGGCCCTGCAGCTCGGGGATCAGATCCGACGGACGCGCCAGGTGGAACGCGCCCGACGCAATGAACAGGATGTGATCGGTGCGCACCATGCCGTAGCGGGTGTTTACGGTCGTGCCTTCGACCAGCGGCAGCAGGTCGCGCTGCACCCCCTGGCGCGACACTTCGGCGCCGCCGGATTCCTGGCGCGCGGCGATCTTGTCGATCTCGTCCAGGAACACGATGCCGTTCTGCTCGACGTTGGCAATCGCCGCCGTCTTGATGTCGTCTTCGTTGACGCGCTTGGCCGCCTCTTCCTCGGTGATGAGCTTGAGGGCTTCCTTGATCTTGATCTTCTTGGGCTTGGTCTTGTCGCGAGCCATGCCGGCGAACATGCCGCGCAGCTGCTCGGCCATTTCTTCCATGCCCGGCGGGGTCATCACGTCGAGCTGCGGTGCGGCTTGGGCGATCTCGATTTCGATTTCGGTATCGTCGAGCTTGCCTTCGCGCAGACGCTTGCGGAAGGTCTGGCGGGTAGTGTTGTCTTCGCCGCGCTCGGGCGTGCCCATGGCGTTGCGGGCCGGCGGCACCAGGACATCGAGGATGCGGTCTTCGGCGGCGTCTTCGGCGTGCGAGCGCACACGGCGCATCTCGATCTCGCGCGTCTGCTTGATCGAGTATTCGGTCAGGTCGCGGATGATCGTGTCGACGTCACGGCCCACATAGCCCACTTCGGTGAACTTGGTGGCTTCGATCTTGATGAAGGGCGCGTTGGCCAGCTTGGCCAGGCGGCGCGCGATTTCGGTTTTGCCCACGCCGGTGGGGCCGATCATCAGGATGTTCTTGGGATGAATTTCGTGGCGCAACGGCTCGGCCACCTGCTGGCGGCGCCAGCGGTTGCGCAATGCCACGGCGACCGCGCGCTTGGCGCGGTTCTGGCCGATGATGTATTTGTCGAGTTCGGAGACGATCTCTCCGGGGGTCATGTTCGATGCGGACATGGCGGTCGGGTCCTTCCGGGCGCGGGGCGTCAGGCGCCCAGCGTCTCGATCACGTGATTCTGGTTGGTGTAGATGCACAGGTCGCCGGCGATCTGCAGCGACTGTTTGACGACGTCTTCGGGGGCGAGCTCGGTGTTGCGCAGCAGCGCGAGAGCGGCCGATTGCGCATAGGCGCCACCGGAGCCGATCGCGGCAAGACCGTGTTCGGGCTCGAGCACGTCGCCATTGCCGGTGAGCACCAGCGTGTGCTCGACGTCGGCCACGATCAGCATGGCTTCGAGGCGGCGCAGCACGCGGTCGGTGCGCCAGTCGCGCGTGAGCTCGACGGCGGCGCGCATCAGATGGCCCTGGTGCTTTTCGAGCTTGGCCTCGAAGCGCTCCTGGAGCGTGAAGGCATCGGCGGTGGCACCGGCAAAACCGGCCAGCACCTTGTCATGGTAGAGACGGCGAATCTTGCGCGCGGTGCCCTTGATGACGATGTTGCCCAGCGTGACCTGACCATCGCCGCCCAGCGCGACGTGGTTGCCCCGGCGGACGCAGACGATGGTAGTGGCGTGAAATTGTTCCATGCGTTCCTTCCTATGAAGGTCTTAGCTGGGGATGGTCGGCGTGATTTCAAGACGCGCCGGCCCACGCATGGCGCCCCGGGGAGAACACGCGAATCGCGGCCATGCCGGGCGATCGCTCAAAAGACAAAGGGCCATGCTGGAGAACCAGCATAGCCCTGTGTGGTGTAAAAAAATGTGACGACCGGGTGATCAGTCGCCGTACAGCTTTTGGCGCATCTCGCGGCGTTCCTGAGCTTCGAGCGACAGGGTTGCCGTGGGACGGGCGAGCAGACGCGGCACGCCGATCGGCTCGCCGGTTTCTTCGCACCAGCCGTACTCGCCGCTGTCGATGCGGGCGATGGCCTGTTGCACCTTCTTGAGCAGCTTGCGTTCGCGGTCACGCGTACGCAGTTCGAGGGCGTGCTCTTCTTCGATCGTGGCGCGGTCGGCCGGATCCGGCACGAACTGCGTTTCGCGCAAGTGCTCGGTGGTCTCGCCCGCGTTGGCCAGGATGTCCTGTTCGAGTTGTTTGAGCCGCTCTTTGAAGAACGCCAGCTGGCGGTCGTTCATGTAGTCAGCCTCGGACATGGCCAGCAAGTCCTGTTCGCTGGGCAGATCAATCGCCGTATCGCTCGCCGACTTGCTTGCTTTTTTGGTTGCTGCCTTCGTAGCCATGAAAACACTCCACTATGAATCGATCCAGATCCCGCCTTTCGGCGCATTCCGGCTGGCCGTATAACCTTGATGTACGTGCGCCAGGGATCCTCGCAGTACGGTTCTACTGGGTTGCTTTATTGTGCGGCGGGCTTGTTTCAGCCCACCAGGCACTGCTCAAGACCGCGGGTGAAAATCTCCTGCGGCAGTTTGCGGCCAATGAAGACCATTTTCGTCGAGGGCTTCTCCGAAGAGGTCCAGGGCTTGCCGGGCTCGGCGCCCATCATCATGTGCACACCCTGGAACAACATGCGGCGGTTGATGCCCTTCATGTACAGGATGCCCTTGTAGCGCATCAGGTCGGGGCCATACACCTGCACCACGCCGCCCAGGAATTCTTCGAGGCGGGCCGGATCGAACGGCTTGTTCGAACGGAACACGAACGCACCGATCTCGTCGTTGTGCTTGTGATGGTGGTGGTGATGGCCATGATCGCAGTGAGCGCCGCAGTCGTGGTCGTGGTCGTGATCATGGCCGTGATCGTGGCCATGACCATGATCGTGGTCGTGATCATGCTTGGCGTCGGGGTGCTCGTCGGCCAGAAACTCCGGATCGATGTCGAGGATGGAGTTCAGGTTGAAACCGCTGATATCGATGATCGACTTCAGGTCGGCTTCGCCGAAATGCACGGGGGTGATCGGCGCACGCGGGTTGATCTGCACCAGACGCGCACGCAGCGCTTCGTAGTCGACGTCGTTGACCAGGTCTTTCTTGGAAACCAGGATGCGGTCGGCGAAACCGACCTGCTTCTGGGCTTCTTCCTGGGCGTCGAGGGTGGCCATGCCGTGCTTGGCATCGACCACGGTGATGACGGCGTCGAGACGATAGTACTCGGCGATCTCATCATCCATGAAGAAGGTCTGGCACACCGGGCCCGGGTTGGCCATGCCGGTGGTCTCGATGATCACGCGTTCAAACGTCAGCTCGCCGGCTTCGCGCTTGGTGCGCAGATCGGCCAGCGTGCGCATCAGGTCGCCCCGCACCGTGCAGCAGATGCAGCCGTTGGACAGCTCGATGATTTCTTCGTTGCTGTCCTGCACCAGCAGGTCGTTGTCGATGCTTTCCGGCCCGAACTCGTTTTCGATGACGGCCAGGCGCTTGCCGTGGTATTCGGTCAGGATGCGCTTGAGCAGGGTGGTCTTGCCTGCACCGAGGAAGCCGGTGAGGATGGTGACGGGAACCATTTTGTCCAAACTGCGCGGGGTGTTCATGGCGGTGCTAGAGGCTAGGTTCGGGCCGCGCATGGCCAGATCGTGGGGCGGGCCGGCGGGCGCCGCGGGTGTCTGAGAGCAGATCTCGGAGACTTGCGGGCCGGCGGGCTTGCCGTCACTTTGCTGAGTCCTTCGCAGGACGCGGCAGCGCGGCTCGATATTGGGGCTGCAAGGGGGTCGCATACGCGACCGGACGCAGGATTACAGCACAGTCGGCTGTCACGGGCAAACCCGTGGCAACCCTGGGCCGAAATGGGCGCAGATGATGCCCCGTAAGCAGCCAGGTATCGGTTGATCCGGTCAAATGGGGGCAAATCCGGCCAATTCAAGAGCCGGATGCAGCAGGTTTCGTGCCTGAGGGCGAGCGCCGCCCCTCAATGATGATGATGGGCGTGCGCCGCGGCGGCCTTGGCCGGGTCTTTCTGGCACTGCGGGCACAGTGCGCGAATCTCGGTTTCGTGGGTGGCCAGCGCAAACCCGGTCTGTGCGACCCGCTCGGCGAGTTGCCGGCTCATCGCCGGATCGCTCACTTCAGCCACCGCGCCACACCCCGTGCACACCACCAGCAGATCGTGGGGCGCGCCGGCCGCGTCATGACAGGCGGTCCAGGCATTGACGGCGTCCAGCCGGTGAATCAGGCCTTCTTCCATCAGGAAGTCGAGCGCACGGTACACCGTGGGAGGCGCTGCGCCCGGGTGCACGGCGCGCATGGCTTCGAGCAGCTCATAGGCTTTCAGGCTGCGGCCTTCGCGCAGCAGCAGTTCGAGCACCTTGCGGCGGATCGGGGTCAGCCGCCGTCCGCGCTCGGCGCACAGGGTGTCGGCCAGGCGCAGTTGCTCGCTGACGTGATCGGCGCGGGAGGTACGGGTAGAGGCGGACATGGCGTTCTGTAGTGAACCGGGCCGCGATTGAAAAGAGGGCGCAAGGGCGGACCGGAATGACGCGAAGGTAGCAGAAAACGCCGTGCTCCGCGTCCATAGGCCATTTGGCAAGCGTTATTGTTATGATATAACATATTATTTGGTGCGCCGGTCCACCGGCACGGCGTGCATTTTTCGCGCGGCGCTCCGGCGCCGCGTTTTTCCTTGTCCCTCGCGTGGCCCTCGCTGGCAGCGCTTCATCTGTCCACTGCGCCGGTCCGCCATGCCGTCTTTCCCCACTCCCCGCCGTCCTGCGTTTTCCTTGCTGCGCCAACCGGCCTGGCTGCGGCTGGCGGGGGCCGCCGTCGGGGTGGCGTTGATCTGGCTGCTGATCGGCTGGGCAATGACGGCGGGTGGCGCATGACGACGGCCACCGAGTGGCTCACCCTGGACCGTGCCGACTTCGGCTGGGGCGGTGAAGCCGTGGTGCGCGGCGTGAGCGGGAGCTTCGTGCGTGGCTCGATGACCGCCGTGCTGGGTCCGAATGGCGTGGGCAAGTCCACGCTGATGAAAGGGCTTGCCGGTGCGCTCGAGCCGCTCGCCGGCAAGGTCAGCCGCCCTGCGGCGCGTTCGGTCGCGTTGGCCTGGTTGCCGCAGCGCGCCGAGCTGGATCTCAGCTTTCCGATCGACGTCCATGAGCTGGTCGCGATGGGGGCCTGGTGCCGCACGGGCACCTGGCGCGGGGTGGGGGCGGCCGAGCGCCGTCGCGTCGCCGAAGCGATGCAGCGCACGGGGATCGAGGCCTTGGCAGGCCGCCGCCTCGACACGCTGTCGGGCGGCCAACTCCAGCGCGCGCTGTTTGCCCGCCTGCTGGTACAGGATGCCCAGCTGTTGCTGCTGGACGAACCCTTTGCCGCCGTGGACCGCGAGACGGTGCATTCGCTCTGCGGTCTGCTGCGTGAACTGAATGCCGAAGGCCGCACGGTGGTCGCTGTCCTGCACGACCGCGCCGTGGCACAACGCTACTTCGACCAGACGCTGCTGCTGGCGCGCGACGGCGGTGTGGGCCGGGTGCAGGCCTGGGCCCCGACCGTGGTGGCCCTCGATGCGGAGGCGCCATGACGCTCTGGACCGCCGCGATACACGCGTTGGCCGAGCCATTCGTGCAATTCGGATTCATGCGCCGGGCCCTCGCCGGCGCGCTTGCCCTGGCGGCGGGCGCTGCGCCGGTGGGTGTGTTCCTGGTATTGCGCCGCATGAGCCTGATGGGCGATGCGATGTCGCATGCGATCCTGCCCGGCGTGGCGGCGGGCTATCTGCTCGCCGGCCTGTCGGTGAGCGCGATGATGGCGGGCGGCATCCTCACCGGCCTGGCGGTGGCGCTGCTCTCGGGGCTGGTCACGCGGCTCACGCCGCTGCGCGAGGACGCCAGCTTTGCTGCCTTCTATCTGATCTCGCTCGCGCTCGGCGTGATCCTGGTATCGATGCGCGGCTCCAGTACGGATCTCATGCATGTGCTGTTCGGCACGGTGCTGGGCATGAACGACGACGCACTCTATATGGCAGCGGGCGTGGCGTCGGTCACGCTGCTGGCCTTGGCGCTGGTGTATCGGCCGCTCGTCTATGAATGCTTCGATCCGGGATTCCTGCGCATGCAGGGCCGGGCCGGCGCCTGGGCCCATGGGGTGTTCCTGACATTGGTCGTGCTCAATCTGGTGGGCGGCTTCCAGGTGCTCGGCACGCTGATGGTGGTGGGTCTCATGATGCTGCCCGCCGCGAGCGCGCGCTTCTGGGCCCGCAGCGTGGGTGGCCAGATCGCGCTTGCCACGGTGCTGGCGATGACCTCGTGCGTCGTAGGCCTGTTGCTGTCCTTTCATTTCGATCTGCCGGCTTCGCCCGCCATCATCCTGGCCGCCGGCGTCATCTATCTGGTCTCGGTGGCGATCGGGCCACTGGGCGGTTTGTGGCTGGGGCTGCGTCGTCGTCGCCGCGGCACGGAAATCACGGGAGAGTTGCAATGAACAAGAACGGACGCCGCGCAGCGGGCGCGGCCTGGGCAGGGGCGCGAGGCGCCGCATTGGCGCTGGCCACGGGTGCGCTGCTTTGGGGGGCGGCCGCGTCGGCGCAGCCCGTGCCGGTGGTGGCGAGCTTCTCGATCCTGGGCGACATGGTGCGCGAAGTGGGCGGCGACAACGTGGCAGTGACCACCCTGGTCGGACCCGATGGCGATGCGCACACCTACGAGCCGACGCCCGGCAATGCGCGCGAACTGGCGCGTGCCCGGCTGCTGGTGGTCAATGGCATTGATTTCGAAACGTGGTTGCCGCGTCTGACGCAGGCGGCGGGCTTCAAGGGCCAGACCGTGGTGGCCGCCGACGGCGTCAAGGTGCGCCGTTTCGAGGGGGGCGACGCGCATGATGGTGACCACGACCACGACGATGATCACAAGCACGATCATGACCACGAACACGATCATGACCACAAGCACGATCATGATGCCAAAGCGGGTGCGGACAAATCCGCCGCGAAGCACGAGCACAAGCACGGCGATGGTCACAAGCATGACCACGCCGGCCATCATCATGTGCTGGATCCGCACGCCTGGCAGGATCTGCGCAACGCGGTGATCTACGTGCGCAATATCGAGCGCGCGCTGGCTGCTGCCGACCCCGCGCATGCGCAGGCCTATCGCCAGCGCGCCGACGCCTACGTCGCGCGCATCGAGGCGCTCGACGCCAAGGCGCGCGCCACGCTCGGCGCGATCGAGCCGGCGCGCCGCAAGATCGTCTCTTCGCACGACGCATTCGGCTATTTCGGCGACGCCTATGGCGTGACGTTCATTCCGGTCGAAGGCCTGTCCACGCAGTCCGAACCCTCGGCCGCCGACGTGGCGCGCATCATCGCGCAGGTTCGCAAGGAACACGTCTCGGCGCTGTTTGTCGAAAACATCTCCAGCCCGCGCCTGGTCGAGCAGATCGCGCGCGAAACGGGCGCCAAGGTGGGTGGTACGCTCTATTCCGATGCGTTGTCCCAGCCGGGGCAACCGGGCGCCACCTATCTCGGGATGTTTGAATGGAACGTGGATCAACTCGCCGCGGCATTGCGGCGCTGAGCGCCGCCGGGGCGGCGGCCGTCCTCATGATGGCCCCCGCGCCGGCGCAGGCGCATCCGCATATGTGGATCGACGCCCGCGCCACCGTGGTGTTCGATGCGCAAGGCCGCCTGGCGGCCGTGCGCGAACACTGGCAATTCGATGAGATGTTCGGCACCTACGCCACGCAGGGGCTCAAGAAGCAGGCCGATGGCAGCTTCTCGCCCGAGATCCTGCGGGGCATGGCCGACGACTGGATGAAGGCTTTGGGCGAACCGATCTCGCACTACTTCACGCGCGTCACCGTGCGCGATGCCATGCAGACATATGGTGCGCCGCGCGATCCGCGGGTCACCTGGGAAAAGGGCCGCCTGGCGCTGTCGTTCGAGTTGCCCCTGGCGACGCCGGCCGCTGTCGGCCCCGAAGGCGTGCAGATCGACATCTACGATCCGACCTATTTCGTGGCCTACGCCTTCGATGCGCCTGGCGCCATTACCCTGGCGCAGGCGCCGGCCGGTTGCAAACAGCGTTACCAGAAACCGCGTGAGCTCGATTGGCAGACCATGCAGCAGTTGGCGGCGATCCCCGCCGATCCGGATGCCTTGCCCGACGAGCTCTACGCCATCACCAAGGGTCTGACCCATCGTATCGAGGTGACATGCTCGTAAGGCAGGATTCCCGCGCGCGCATCTGGCGCGCGGTGGTGTGGCTGTGCAGTTCGGTGTTGGCACTGTGCCTGGCCCAGGCGGCATGGGCGCAGGCGCATCCTTTCGGCGTCCCCGAGTCCGGCGGTGCGGGACCGGGCTGGATGTCCGGTGTGTTCGGCCAGATCGCGGTCTGGCAATCCCACTTCTATCGGCAGCTCACCGGCGCTGTGCGTGCCTGGCAGGCTGACGGCACGGCCGCCTGGCTGCTGCTCGGCCTGTCCTTTGCCTATGGTGTGTTCCATGCCTTGGGCCCGGGGCATGGCAAGGCGGTGATCGCCGCGTACGTGGTGGCGAACCGTCAGACCGCGCGCAATGGCGCGATCCTTGCGCTGGTGTCGGCCCTGTTGCAGGCGCTCGTCGCGATCGTCATGGTCGCGGTGCTCGGATGGCTATTGAGCGTGACCGCCGCGGAGATGAATCGGGCCACGGCCTGGCTCGAGGTCGTGTCGTATGGTCTCATCGTGGCGCTGGGCATCTGGCTGGTGTGGCGCAAGGCGCTGCGGCCGCTGCTGCCCGCGCGTCGTTCCGGCCACGCCGATACAGAACATGCGGTCCCCGCTCATGCGTCAGGGCACGCGCACACAGAAGATCCGATCCCCGCCCATCCGCCGGGGCACGCGCAGGGCCAAGTGAAAGCCTCCGCCGTGCCGCTGCAAGGCGCACGCTCGCGGCATATTCCGATTCACGCGGCGCCGGCGCATGCGCATCCCCACCACCATCACGACGACGATTGCGGCTGCGGTCACGCCCATGTGGCGCCCGCCGACGCCGTGGCGGGCAAGCTCGACCTGCGTCGTGCCGCCGCGGCGATCGCGGCGGTGGGCTTGCGTCCGTGCAGCGGGGCACTGATCGTGCTGGTGTTCGCGCTGGCGCAGGACTTCTTCATCGCGGGCGTGGCGGCCGCATTGGCCATGGGTGTCGGCACCGGCCTGACCGTGGCGATGCTCACGATGCTGGCGGCCTGGACCCGCGCGGGCGCGGTGCGCCTGGGCGCAAGGCTGTCATCGCCGGCCGCTGCACGTCTGCGTTACCTGATCGATGCGCTGGCTGCGCTGTTCGTCCTGATGCTCGGCATTCTGCTGCTGGGTGGTCAGCTTGCGCTGAACTGACCGCCAGACGCATCCGTCTCGAGCGGCATCGGCGCGTTATCGGCCGCCGCGCCACCCGGAAAGCGACGTTGCCACGTCGCTTTTATTGCTGCGCCCGGCTCGCATCGGAAAAAGAATGTTATATCATTCCGGCTTTGTTGAAACTTTATAACATCCAGGGAGCAGGGCGATGCGAGGCCAGAAGCCGGGCGAATCGAGAGGAATGGGACAGGCGCGAGTGCGCCGCGGGCAGATGGCGTTGACGCGCGCGGTGTCGCACCAGACGCCGCTGTCGGCGCTGGCCGCGGCGTTGCTGGCCGCGGCGCCGCTGGCGCACGCCCAGACGCAGGACGCCGCCCCGGTGCGCGAACTTGCCCCGGTGACGGTCTCGGCTGATCCGCTGGGCGGCGAGGCGGATCGCGCCACGCGTCCGGTCACCGTGCTCCAAGGCGACGACCTGCTTCTGCGCCGTGGCGCCACGCTGGGCGAGACACTGGCCAACGAACCGGGTGTGCATGCCGACACGTTCGGCGCGGGCGCTTCGCGGCCTGTCATCCGGGGTCAGACCTCGCCGCGCGTGAAGGTGTTGAGCGATGGCTCCGAGCTGATGGACGCCTCGACCATTTCGCCCGATCACGCGGTCACGACCGAGCCCCTGCTGGCCGAACGCATCGAAGTGCTGCGCGGCCCGGCCGCGCTGCTGTATGGCGGTGGCGCGATCGGCGGGGTGGTCAACGTGATCGACCGCAAGATTCCCACGGCCGTGCCGGACCGCGGCGTGGAAGCCGAACTCGAGCTGCGCGGTTCCACGGGAACCCGCGAACGCGCGGGCGCGGTGGGCATCACGGCCGGCGCGGGCGAGTTCGCCGTGCGCGTCGAAGGCCTGAAGCGCCGCTCGGACGACTATCGCGTGCCGAACTGGAGCAGCAACAAGCTGGAGGGGTCGTATGCGGAATCGGCGCAGGGCTCGGTGGGCATGTCGTGGATCACGCCGCGCGGCTACGTGGGGGTGTCGTTCACGCACCTGGAAAGCGAATACGGTCTGCCGGGGCACAACCACGAATACGAGGGCTGCCACCCGCACGGCACGCACCTGCACTGCGGCGGTCACGACGATCATGATCACGATGAAGAGGGGCATGATCACGGCCATGACCACGACCACGATCACGGCGCCGCGCCCTACGTAAAGCTGCGCAGCGACCGCGTCGACCTGCGCGCCGAGTATCGCGATCCGTTCGCCGGCTTCGAATTGATTCGCCTGCGCGGCGGCCTCACCGACTATCGCCACGATGAAATCGAAGGCGGCGAAGTGGGCACCACGTTCAAGAATCGCGCGCACGACATGCGCCTGGAGCTGACTCACAAGCCCTTGTTCGGCTGGCGCGGGGTGTTGGGCGCGCAGCATGCCTATAGCGACTTCCGCGCCGATGGCGAGGAGGCTTTCTTGCCGCGCAGCAAGACCAATACGGTGGGCCTGTTCCTGCTCGAAGAGTATCGCCTGGGCGAGAGCTGGCGTTTCGAGCTGGGCGCACGCCAGGATTGGCAGCGCATTCGTCCGACCGGCGATGCGCCGCGCAACAACCAGAGCGGTACCTCGTATTCCGCCGCGGCCGTCTGGGACTTCGCGCCGCAGTATTCCGCCACGCTGTCGTTCTCGCGTTCGCAGCGCCTGCCCAACGCGCAGGAGCTGTACGCCGACGGCGTGCACCTGGCCACCAATACTTATGAAATCGGTGATGCCGGCCTGGGCCGCGAAACCTCGCGCAATATCGACTTCACGCTGCGCAAGCATTCGGGCGACCTGACCGCGCGCGCCAGTGTGTTCCACAACCGCGTGAACAACTACATCTACGCCAACACGCTGGATCAGTTCGAAGATTTCCGTCTGATCCAGTACACCCAGCGCGATGCGACGTTCGTCGGTATCGAGGGCGAGCTGCGCTATCAGTTCACCCCGGTGTACTCGGCCGGCGTGTTCGGCGATTACGTGCGCGGCAAGCTCACGGGCGGCGACGGCGACCTGCCGCGCATTCCGGCCGCGCGCCTGGGCGTGCGGGCCGATGCGCGCTGGCAGCACTGGGGCGCGGGCGTGGAATACGCGCACGTGTTCCGTCAGAACGATATCGCGGCCTACGAGAGCGAGACCCCGGGCTACGACCTGGTGAACGCCACGCTCAGCTATCGCGGTTCGATGGGCCCGACCGGCTACGAGGTGTACCTGCGCGGCAATAACCTGCTCAACAAGCTGGCGTACAACCACGCGTCGTTCATTTCGCGCGTGGCGCCGTTGCCGGGCCGCACGGTGATGCTCGGGGTGCGTCTGACGTACTGATGCGGGGAGCGTTTCCCACCTGGCCGGACGTTCAACGGCGGTTCGTGAGGTGCGGCCGGTCCAGGTGCTGGGCGCCTCGCCCGCCGTGCATGTTCAGCGCTTGCGGTTGGCGCGCGGATGCGCCTGATCGTAGGCGCGCGCCAGGTGCTGGAAGTCGAGCCTGGTGTAGACCTGGGTCGTGGAGATGTTGGCATGACCCAGCATCTCCTGCACCGCGCGCAGGTCTTGCGCGGATTGCAGCACGTGGCTGGCGAAGCTGTGGCGCAGCACGTGGGGATGCACGTGCGAAGGCAGGCCGGCGGCGAGCGCCTGGGCGGCGAGCTGCGCCTGGACCACGCGCGGCGAGATGCGGGCGCCGCGTGCGCCCACGAACAGCGCGGCGGCATCGGCTTCGGTGTGGCCACGCGCGAGTTGATCGCGCACGGCGAGCCATTGCGCGAGCGCGGTGCGGGCCGATGCGCCCACGGGTACGCTGCGGCGCTTGCCCCCCTTGCCCAACACGATGACCTCGCCTTCGGCCAGGTCGAGCCAGCCGCGCGACTCATGGTGCGCCGACTTGCGGTACTCGAGATCGAGGCCGACCAGCTCCGACAGCCGCAGGCCGCTCGAATAGAACAGCTCGAACATCGCGTGATCGCGCTTGCCCGCGGGATCGGTGGCCAGGCGCGCCGGGGCGTGGTCGAGCAGCGCCTGCGCGTGTTCGACCGACAGGGCCTTGGGCAGGGCGCGGGGCGCCTTGGGCGCGCGCACGCCTGACACGGGGTTGCCGGCCAGGCCGGCGGCCGGGGCCCACCATTGATAGAAACCGCGCCACGCTGCAAGCGTGCGGGCCAGGCTGCGCGGGCCCAGGCCCTGCGCATGCAGGCGTGCCACGAACTGGCGGATGTGGCCGTTGGCCACCCCCTCGGGCGTCACGCGCGCCGTGGCGAGCAGTTGCGCCAGCCGGCGCAGCTCATGCCGGTAGCCGGACAGGGTGTGCTCGGAATAGCGGCGCTGGGTTTGCAGATGCGCCAGCCAGGCCTGCATCGGCTCGGTCAGCGCGATCGTGTCGTCGTCGGCGGGCGCGGTCATGGGGGCGCCTGTGAAGGGATTCAGGCGCGCGGGGGGCGCGCGAGCCGCTGGGCGGCCGCCGAGGCGAGCCGGCCGATGGTGTCGAGAAAGGCCGTGCCCATCTCCGGCGTGAAACGGGCGGGGTCGTCGGAGCCCAGTACCAGCAGGCCGAAGGCGTCGGCCTCGGGTGCCGAGCGCAGCGCCACCAGGGCCAGCGAGCGCGGCTTGCCATCGAGCCACGAGGCGGCCTCGAACTCGGTGTCGTTGCCGCAATAGGGCGTCTTGAGGCTGTCGGCGAAGGCGCGCACGTCTTCGGAAACGGGTGCGCCATAGCCGTCGGCCGGGATCGCGGTGAGGTTCCAGAGACGCAGCGCGGCGTGGTCGAGGTCGAACTGCTCGGCCAGGCCGAGCGCGATCTCGCCGGGCACGTGCGCGGCCTGGTCTTCGGCGAGCAGCCGTGCGCACCACGAGGTGATCCGCGCGCTGATGGATTCGTTGTCGTCGGCGTTGCCGATGAGTTCGTTCAGGCGCCACTCGAGCGTGCGCGTGCGTTCGCGCAGCGTGAGGATCTGGCGCTCGGCCAGCGAGATCGCGCGATTGCCGTGCGGGCTCGGGATCTGCATCGTGGAGAACACCTCGGCGTGCTCTTCGAAGAAGCCGGGGTTCTGCTGCAGGAAGTCGGCGATCTCTTGGGCGGAGTAGGCGGGAGAGGTAGTGGACATGAGTCGTGGATTAGCGAACGCGGGGCGCGGTGGCGCGCCGTCAGCGGCTCAAGGCCATGGAGAAGACCAGCGCGTCGATGTCGACCTGGCCGTTGAAGACGGAGGTGGCCGGCCCGGTGAGCCGCAGGTGCTGGCCGTCGAACGTGATGGTCAGCACGCCGCCGTGGGTCTGTACGCGCACGGGCGAATCCAGCAGGCCGCGGCGCACGCCCGCGGCGACCGCCGCGCAAGCGCCCGTGCCGCAGGCCAGGGTTTCGCCGGCACCGCGTTCGTAGACGCGCAGCCGGATGTTGTGCGGATCGATGATCTGCATGAAGCCGACGTTGACCCGGCGGGCGAAGCGCGGATGCGATTCGAGCATCGGACCGATCACGGCGACCGGGGCGGTTTCGGTGTCTTCGACGACCTGGACCACGTGCGGATTGGAAATCGCGATGGCCGAGAGTTCGACGCTGCGGGGCAGGCCCGGAGCGGGGTCTAGCGGAAACTCGTAGAGCGTGTCCTGCGCCTGTTGGCGCGAGGCCAGGTCGGCGGTGTCGAACGGCAGCGACGCGGGGTCGAAGCGCGTGGTGCCCATGTCGACCGTGACTTGCTGGTCGCTGGATTCGTCGAGCACCAGGATGGCGCCGCCCATGATCTCGGCGCGCAGCGGGTTTTTGTCGGACAGGCCTTGCTCGTGCACGAAGCGCACGAAGCAACGCGCGCCGTTGCCGCAGTGCTCGACTTCGCTGCCGTCATTGTTGAAGATGCGGTAGCGGAAGTCGGCGTCGGGGCGGGTCGAGCGCTCGACCAGCAGGATTTGGTCGGCGCCCACGCCGAAATGACGATCGCCGAGCGCGCGGGCGCGCTCGGGCGTCATGTCGATGGTTTGACGCACGCCGTCGAGCACGACGAAATCGTTGCCGGCGCCGTGCATTTTGGTGAAATTCCAGATCATCGGGCGATTATCGCCCATTCCGCGCGGCAAGAGCAGCGATCAGTAGAACTTCGCCTCGCCCAGGGGCCGCGTCTTGAACCGGCGGTGCACCCAATAGTATTGACTGGGGCAGCGGCGCACCCAGCTTTCGATTTCGCGGTTCAGGCGCGCGGTGGCGTCTTCGAGCGTATCGTCGCCCGGAAAATCGGCGAGCTCCGGCAACACCTCGACGTGATACTTGCCCGTGACCGGATCCCAGAAGTCCAGGATCGGCAGCACCGCGGCGTTCCATTTGCGCGCAAGCTGCGCGGTGGCCACGAGCGTCGCGGTCTGGATGCCGAAGAAGGGGACAAAGACCGAGCCATTGCGGCCGAAATCCATGTCGGGCAGGTAGTACACCGGCCGGGCTTCGCGGAAATGGCGGATCAGATCGCGGATGCCGTCTTTGCGCTCCACCAGAAACACTTCATTGAAGCGGGCGCGCCCGGCGCGCACGATCGCATCCACATCGGGGTCGCTCTGCGACGTGTACATGGTGGCGCCGCTGGGCACTTCCATGGTGAGGCGAGTGGCGGCGGCGTCGAGCCCGATGAAGTGGGGCGCCAGCAGGATCACGGGGCGGCCCGAGGCGGCCAGTGCATTGATGCGTTCTGCCCCGGTCTGGGTGACCATCTCGCGGATCGATTCGGGGCTGCCGAACCACAGCACGCCACGGTCGACGATGGACTGGCCCAGCGCGCGGAAGTGATCGCGCACCCATTGCTCGCGCTGGTCGGGGGTGACGTCCGGAAAGCAGAGATCGAGGTTCTTGCGCACGATGCGCACCCGCGACTTGGCGAGCCGCAACGCGAGCCAGCCCACGAAGGCGCCGGCACGCTGGCGGTTGGCCGGCCGCAGGCGGGCGAACCAGGTGAACACCCCGGTCAGGGCGCGGGTCTTGAAAGTACTCATGGCGTGGCGGTGGCCGGCGTGTCAGCCGGCGCCGGCGGCGCGCCGCGCGGCGTCTTGTAGCGGTTGTAGCCCCAGAGATACTGCTGGGGAAAACGGCGGATCAGCGTTTCCATGGATTGGTTGAACAGCGCCGCCTGGGCGGCCGGATCGGAGGGCAGCGGCTCGGGCACGCGCACGTAATGGATGCGCCAGCCGCGGCCACCCGGCAGGCGTTCACCCGCGGTCAGGATCACCGCCACGCCGGTCTGGCTCGCGAGCTTGCCGGGCAGGGTCATGGTGTAGGCCGGGCGGCCGAAGAACGGTGCCCAGACGCCATCGCCCACCCCGGGCGCCTGGTCGGGCAGCATGCCCACCGACTCGCCGCGGCGCAGCGCGCGCACGAACTCGCGCACGCCTTGCAGGGTGGCCGGCACGGCGTTCACGGCCGAGCTGTTGCGGGCGGTCTCGAGCAGCGGCGCCAGGATTGCTTTGCGCGGCGGACGAAACATGACCGTTATGGGCATCTGGCGCGCGAGGTAGCGCGCCGTGATCTCGAAGCAGCCCAGATGCGGTGTGAGAAACAGGATGCCGCGGCCTTCGGCGCGCGCCTGGCTGACGACCTCGTTGTCGTCGGACACGACCTTGGCCAGGCTGGCTTCGTTGCGAAACCAGACCTTGGGCATCTCGACGATCATGGCGCCGATCTCGCCGGCGGCGCGGCGCGCGAAGGCGGGCGAGTCGTAGCCTGCCTGCGCCGCATTGGCGCGCAGGCGCTGGCGATACTTGCCGGGCCAGGCATAGGCGAGGCGGCCCAGCACGCGGCCCGCGGCATGCAGCACGGGCAGCGGCAGGGCGGCGATCAGGCGGAACAGGGCAATCAGCATGAGGCGAATACGGCGAAAACGTGCGGACGGCGCGGGAGAGGGCGCCGCCAAACGGCACCAGAACGAAGAACAGGGCCGGAACTCCCGCTGTCTTCCGAGCATAAACCCTGCATTTTCGCCTAAAATCGGCAGGTCGCCGAGTTAACCGACAACTTGCGGGGCGACGACACGGCCGAGGCCGTGCCAAATCCGCTAAAGCGTCGCGCCCAGATGACCTCCCACCAGGGAACCCGATCCGGGGCGCAGCGCGCCTCGTTCAACCTGTGTACCGGCCTGGCCGGCTCTGAAGGACGCATCTGTGGCCAACAACGATTTTCTCTTCACCTCCGAATCCGTTTCCGAAGGTCACCCCGACAAGGTCGCTGACCAGATTTCCGACGCGATTCTGGACGCCATCTTCACTCAAGACCCCAACGCGCGCGTCGCAGCTGAAACGCTGTGCAACACCGGTCTGGTCGTGCTGGCGGGTGAAATCACCACCACTGCCAACGTCGACTACATCCAGGTCGCCCGCGACACGATCCGCCGCATCGGTTACGACAACACCGATTACGGCATCGACTACAAGGGTTGCGCGGTGCTGGTCGCCTACGACAAGCAGTCGCCCGACATCGCCCAAGGCGTGGACCGCACCTCCGAGGACTACCTGAACCAGGGCGCTGGCGACCAGGGCCTGATGTTCGGTTATGCCTGCGACGAAACCCCCGACCTGATGCCCGCGCCGATCTGGTACTCGCACCGCCTGGTGCAGCGCCAGAGCGAGCTGCGCAAGGACGGCCGTCTGCCGTGGCTGCGCCCGGACGCCAAGTCGCAGGTCACGTTCCGCTATGTCGACGGCCGTCCGGTCGAGGTCGATACGGTCGTGCTCTCGACCCAGCACGCGCCCGAAATCACGCAAGAAGCCATCCGCGAAGCGGTGATCGAAGACATCATCAAGCCTTGCTTCCCCGATGGCCTGATCACCGCGCAGACCAAGTTCCTGGTCAACCCGACCGGCCGCTTCGTCATCGGCGGCCCGCAAGGCGATTGCGGCCTGACCGGCCGCAAGATCATCGTCGACACCTACGGCGGCGCATGCCCGCACGGCGGTGGCGCGTTCTCGGGCAAGGATCCGTCCAAGGTCGACCGCTCGGCCGCCTACGCCGCCCGCTACGTGGCCAAGAACATCGTGGCCGCCGGCCTGGCGCGCCAGTGCCAGGTGCAGGTGAGCTACGCCATCGGCGTGGCCGAGCCGATCAACATCACCGTCTACACCGAAGGCACGGGCGTCATCCCCGACGACCAGATCGCCAAGCTGGTGCGCGAGCACTTCGACCTGCGTCCGAAGGGCATCGTGAACATGCTGGATCTGCTGCGCCCGATCTACAGCAAGACCGCCGCTTACGGCCACTTCGGCCGCTCGGAGCCCGAGTTCACCTGGGAAGCCACCGACAAGGTGCAAGCCCTCAAGAAATCGGCCTGATTTCGATCGGCACTTAAGCCCCGCGGCTCAACCTCGAGCCGCGGGGCTTTTTCATTCTGAATCGTCAAGACACGGCGGGCTCTCCACCCGGGGCGATCTAGCCGGGCGCGCGCGTGACCGTGGGCTGGCAGGCGCATGGCATGTCTCGCATAGGGTGCGTTGCGCGATACGTGAAACAGTACGCCATTTGGTATACCATTTTCCAGATGAAAAACGCCCCGCTTTTGCTTCGCCCGGAGCCGCGGCCATGACGCGGCTCTCCGCGCTCGCGCCGGGCGCAGCGTCCGCCGCCGATGCCTTGGCCGACGCGTTGCGCGACATGATTTCACGCGGTGAGCTCGCCGATGGCGCGCGGCTGGTGGAGCGCGATCTGGCCGAGCGGTTCGCGGTGAGCCGCGTGCCGATGCGCGAAGCGATCCAGCGGCTCGAACACGAAGGCCTGGTGCAGACACAGCGTCATCGCGGCGCGGTGGTGCGTACGCTGCACGCGGAAGACGTGCACGAGATCTATGCCCTGCGCATGTTGCTCGAGGGCGATGCCATCGAGCGGGCGGTGCGCCGCATCGACGACGTGACGCTGGCGCGCGCCGAGCGCGTGCACCGCCAGCTGGGCGAGGCCACCACGGCCGCGCGCCAGCATGCGCTCAACCGCGAGTTTCACGAGATTCTGTATGGCGCTTGCGGCAACGCACGGCAGGTGCGGGCCATCGGCGAGCTGCGCAATCAGATCGAACGCTACGAACGATTGCAGCGTCGCGTGCTTGCCGAAACCCCGGCTTTTCAGCACGAGCATGACGCCATCCTGCGCGCCTGCCGCGCCCGCGATGGCGCGCACGCGCGCGCCATGACCGAGGCGCATCTATCCTCGGCGCGCGACCTGGTGCTGCGACTGGTGGCGCGCGGCGCCGACGCATGAGCCTGAGCGGCATGGCGCGGCCGCCTCGCGCGGGGGCCGCGGGGTGATGCGCGGGCCCGGCGGCTACCAGACGTCGGGCGGCCCGCCGGGGGTATGGACGCGGCTTGCGAAGCGCTCGGCCAGGAAGTCCACCAGCACGCGGGTCTTGGCCGGCAAATGCAGCCGCTCGGGATAGAGCGCGTGGATGTCGGCGGGCGGCGTGCGCCAGCCGGGCAGCACTTCGACCAGCCGCCCTGCGCGCAGATGCGCCATCACTTCCCATTCCGAACGCATGACTACGCCATGGCCGGCCAGCGCCCAGGCCAGCGCGCTTTCGCCGTCGTTGGACGAGAGCGCGCCGCGCACCTTGATGGTTTCGCTGCGTTGCCCGGATTGCAGGTGCCAGGTGCCGTAGGCGAGCTCGTCCTCGCGGATCACGATGCACCGGTGGCGGGCGAGATCGGCCGGCGTGCGGGGTTCGCCCTGCGCTTGCACATAGTGCGGCGAGGCGCACAGCAGCCGGCGGTTGGATGCAAGCAGGCGCGCGACCAGGCGTGCGTCGGGCAGCGTGCCGAAACGAATCGCCACGTCGTAACCCTCATCGAGCAGGTTCACGGGCCGATCCGACAGATGCAACTGCACCTCCACGTCGGGATAGTCGCGCGCGAAGTCGGCGATGGCCGGCACGAGATGCGTGCGGCCGAAGCCGAAGGTCGCGTTGATGCGCAATAGCCCCTGCGGCCGTTCGCGGGTGTTGGTGACGCGGCGTTCGAGGGCGTCCAGATCGGCCAGGATGCGGGCGCCGTCGGCCAGGTAGAGCTCGCCCTCGGCGGTGACGCTGATGCGCCGCGTGGTGCGGTTGAGCAGCCGCACGCCGAGGCGCCGTTCGAGGTTGGCCAGGCGCGTGCTGACGGCGGGCGGCGTGAGGCCCAGCTCGCGTGCGGCCGCCGATAGATTGCCGTGCCGCACGAGCAGCGAGAAAAACGCGAGGTCCGACAGGCCGTCCATGCAGATTTATAAATTCAATTTAAAAAAGGTTTTTGCCCTCGTTAATTATAAGTTCTGAATAGGCCTATACACTGGTTTCGCACACAGACCGGCCGCGGCATTCCGACCGCAGGCCGGCGATTCCGGAGACAAAACCATGAAGAAGAGCTGGATCCGTTGGACCTGTGCCTGGCCCCGCGCGCATCGCCTGGGCGCGCCCCTGATGCTGGCCGCCGCCTTGCCGCTGGCCACCGTCGGCACCACCGCCTTGGCCGCCGACAACTTCCCCGCCCGGGCGATTACGGTGGTGGCGCCGTTCGCACCCGGCGGCAGCGTGGACATCGCGGCACGCCTGGTGTCCGATGCCTGGGCGCGAGAGCTCGGCCAGAGCGTGGTGATCGAGAACCGCGCCGGCGCGTCGGGCAACATCGGCATGGCGGCCGTGGCGCGCGCCAAGCCCGACGGCTACACGCTCGCCATCAACACGATGTCGCTCGCCATCAATCCGGCGCTCTTCGCCGAGATGCCGTTCGACACGCGCAAAGACTTGCGCAGCGTCGGCACCATCGGTACGTCGCAGCACGTGCTGACGGTGACGCGCGACCTGCCGGCGCAGGACCTGAAGTCGCTCTTGAGTCAGCTGCGCAGCCAGCCGCCCAATACCTGGAGCTTCGGTTCGGCCGGCACGGGCAGCACCTTCCACATGGCGGCCGAACTGTTCAAGTCGGTCTCGAAGACGCAGATCCTGCATGTGCCCTACAAGGGGGGCGGTCCGGCCATGGTGGACACCATCAGTGGCCAGGTGCAGATGAGTTTTCCGGTGCTTTCGGCGGCGCGGCCGCAGGTCGAGGGCGGCAAACTGCGCGCCCTCGGCGTGACCGGCACCAAGCGCTCGCCACTCCTGCCCGACGTGCCGACGATCGCCGAGGCTGGATTGCCCGATTACGCCTTCACCACCTGGTTCGTGGTGAGCGCCCCGGCCGGTACGCCCGACGCGGTGATCGAAAAGCTCAACGCCGCGCTCGGCCGCGCGCTTGCCCAACCGGCGCTGGCGGAGCGCATGGCGCGCGAGGGCTTCGATCCGCTCGTGTCCACGCCCGCCGAAACCGACAAGCTGGTGGCCGACGAGATGCAGCGTTGGGCCGTCATCGTCAAAGACGCGGGCATCACCGCCAACTGATCACCCGGATCGGGCGTTTTCCCATGCCCGATCCCTCTTCACGCAGCAAGGAACGGCCATGACTGGCAGCACCCTCTACGACAAATTGGTGGCCTCGCACGAGGTGGCGCGCCTCGACGACGAGCATGTGTTGCTCTACGTGGATCTGCACATCATGAATGAGTACACCAGCCCGCAGGCCTTCTCGGGCCTGGCCGCGCGGGGCCGCGAGGTGCTGCGGCCGCGCCAGCAGATGGCGGTGGTGGACCACGTGATCCCGACGCACCCGGTGGCGGCGCGGGACCGCGTGATCGTGCAGGACGACGCCGCGCTGCAGGCACGCAATCTCAAGCGCAACTGCGATGCGCAAGGCATCGCGCTGTTCGATACGACGGATCCGTTGCAGGGCATCGAGCATGTGATCGCGCCCGAGCACGGCATGATCCTGCCCGGCATGGTGGTGCTGTGTGGCGACAGCCACACCACCACCTATGGCGCTCTCGGGGCGCTCGGGTTCGGTATCGGCACTTCCGAGGTCGAGCACATCCTGGCGACACAGACGCTCGTGTATCGCGTCGCCCGCAACATGCGGGTGCGCGTGGACGGGGCGCTCGGCCCCGGGGTGAGCGCCAAGGATCTGGTCATCTACCTCGTCCATCGCATCGGCGCGCAGGGCGCCGTGGGTTTCGCAGTGGAGCTCTGTGGGTCGACCATCGATGCGCTCTCGGCCGAGGCGCGCATGACGGTGTGCAACATGCTGGTCGAAGCCGGCGCGCGCGCCGCGCTGATCGCGCCGGATGCCACCACCGATGCGTATGTCAGCGCCCGTGCGCTGCACCTCACGCCCGACGAGCTGCAAGGCGCGCGGCGCAGCTGGGCCTTGCTGCACAGCGATGCCGACGCGGTCTATGACCGCGAGTTCACGATCGATGCCGCCAGCATCGCGCCCTATGTGACCTGGGGCACCAGCCCCGACCAGGCCTTGCCCGTCGACGCCGCCGTGCCCGACCCCGAGGCCGCGGGCGATGCGCTGCAGGCGCTGGCGGCCCGCAAGGCGCTCGATTACGTGGGCTTGCAGGCGGGCCAGCCTATCGCGGGGGTGCCCATCGACCGCGTCTTCATCGGGTCCTGTACCAATGCGCGCATCGAAGATCTGCGCAGCGTGGCCGAGATCGTGCGCGGCCGGCATGTCGCGCCGGGCGTGCGTGCCATGGTGGTGCCGGGGTCGGGCGCGGTCCGCGATCAGGCGCATAACGAGGGCCTCGATCGCATCCTGATCGACGCCGGATTCGAATGGCGCCAGCCCGGCTGCTCGATGTGTCTCGCCATGAACGACGACATGCTTGCGCCCGGCGAGCGCTGCGCCTCCACCACCAATCGCAATTTCGAGGGGCGGCAGGGGCGTGCCGGCCGCACCCACCTGATGAGCCCGGCCATGGCCGCGGCGGCGGCCCTCACCGGCCGCATCACCGACGTGCGCACGATCGATGCGCAGCTTGCCGCGGGAGCCGCGTGATGACGCAGACCTCTACCACTCTGCTGCGTGGCGTGGCCGCGCCGCTGCCGTACTCCAATCTGGATACCGACCAGATCATGCCCAAGCAATTCCTGCGCATCATCGACAAGGCGGGTCTGGACCGCGGGCTCTTCTACGACCTGCGTTTCGACGCGAGTGGGGTGCCGCGCCCGGATTTCGTGCTCAACCAGACGCCATGGCGGCAGCCCGCTTTTCTGGTGGCGGGGCCGAACTTCGGTTGCGGCTCGAGCCGCGAACACGCGGTGTGGGGGCTGCAGCAGTTCGGGGTGCGCGCCATCATCGCGCCCAGCTACGGCGAGATCTTTCATGCCAACGCCATGAACAACGGCCTGCTGCTGATCCGCCTGCCCGACACGCAAGTGCAGGCCTTGCTCGAGCGTGTGGCGCGCGCCGACGCCTGCGAGCTCGAGATCGACGTGCTCGCAGGCCAGGTGCGCGCGGGCGACGGCGTGCGCTACGATTTTGCGATGTCGGCGCGTCAGCGCGGCATGGTGGCCGAGGGGCTGGGCATGATCGGCGCCACGCTACGCCAGTTGCCCGACATCACGCGCTTCGAAGCCGCGCACCGCCAGCGCCAGCCCTGGTTGCAGGACGCCGCCGCGCGGGTTCGCGCGAGACTGGACCAGACCGCCAAGGAAACCGCATGAGTGAACTGCTGGACGCGCCGCTGCGCCACTATCAGGTCAATGGCATCGAGATCGCCGCCCGGACCGCGGGGCAGGGCCCGGCGCTGCTGTTGTTGCATGGCCATCCGCAGAACCATCTGATCTGGCAGCGGCTCTGGCCCGCGCTCACCGAGCGCTACACCTGCGTGGCGGCGGATCTGCGCGGCTATGGCGACAGCACCAAGCCGCCCGCGTCGGCGGATCACTCGGCGCATGCCAAGCGCACGATGGCGGCCGACATGCACGCGCTCATGCTCGCGCTGGGTTCACCGCGCTATAGCGTGCTGGCGCACGATCGCGGCGCCCGGGTCGCGCACCGGCTCGGGCTGGACCAGCCCGACGCGGTACAGGCCATGATGCTGCTCGACATCGCGCCCACGCTCGATATGTACGAGGGCACCACGCGGGCCTTCGCGCAGGCGTACTTTCATTGGTTCTGGCTGATCCAGCCGGCACCGGGGCCCGAGACCTTCATCGGCCACGATCCCGCCTTCTACGTGCGCTCGGTGATGGGCGGACGTCCGGGTGGCCTGGCGCATTTCACGCCCGAGGCACTCGCCGACTACGAGCGCTGCGCGCGCCTCCCGGGTTGGGCAACGGGGATCTGCGAAGATTACCGGGCCTCGGCCACCATCGACCTCGAGCTTGACCGCGCCGGCCGCGCGGCCGGTGAACGCCTGGCCATGCCGGTGCGCGTACTGTGGGGCGAGCGCGGCGCGGTCGGGCGCAATTTCGCGGTGCTCGAGCTGTGGCGTGCGGTCTGCCACGAGGTGGACGGCCGGGCGCTGGACGCGGCCCATTACCTGCCCGAAGAGGCGGCCGGCGCTGTGCGCGAAGAGGCCTTGGCGTTCTTCGGGATACACGCCCCGGCGGCAGGGATATGAAATAGGGGCCGGAGTGCGAATGGTAAGCTTCGCCGATGAATGAAGCCTCCCGGCGTGATGCCGCCTCCGACCCCGATTTCAGCGTGACCGAGATCCGCCGTGCCGACGTGACCGACGACGCTGGCGCTGGCACCGGTGCGGGCACGGGCGGGGGTACCGCCGTGGGCGCCGCCACGAATCGCACCGGCGCCGATCGCGCGTTCACGGCCACCGATTCGCCCTGCGTGGCCATCTGCTCGACCCTGTTCGACGAGATCTGCCGTGGCTGCGGCCGCAGCGCCATGGAAGTGGCCAATTGGGTTTTCATGACCGAGGAAGAGAAGCAGGCCGTCTGGACCCGCATCCTCGCCCAGGGCTATCCGCGCCGGCCCTGAACCCGGTCATCCTGTCTTTGGCATGTCATGTGCAGTAGGCCTAATCGTGGCATCGCTCACGACAGGTTTACCCCATGCGCATCGTTCTCGTCACGGATGCCTGGCATCCTCAAGTCAATGGCGTGGTCCGCACCTGGACCACCATGTTGGGATTGTTGCGTGAGTGGGGCCACGAGGTCCTGGTGGTGAGCCCCGAGGGCAGCCGCACCATCCCCGCCCCGTCCGAACCCGAGTTGCGCCTGTGCATCCAGCCGGGCCGCCAGTTGCGGCGCATTCTGGGCGATACGGTGCCCGACGCGCTGCACATCGCGACCGAAGGGCCGCTGGGCCTGGCGGCACGCCGCATGGCGCTGTCGCGCGGCTGGCGCTTCACCACCGGGTTCCACACCATGTTCCCCGAGTATCTCGAGGCCCGGATGGGCATCCCGGCGTCGTTGCCGTGGCGCTTCATGCGCTGGTTCCATCGGCCATCGCAGCGCGTGCTGGTGCCGACCCCGACGGTGCGCGACATCGTGGCGGCGCGCGGCCTGGCCAATCTGCAGGTGTGGTCGCGCGGGGTCGACGGCCAGAAGTTTCAACCGGTCCAGAGCGACGCATTCGCGCATCTGCCGCGGCCGGTCTATCTATCGGTGGGCCGGGTGGCCCGCGAAAAGAATCTCGATGCCTTCCTGTCGCTCGACATGCCCGGCAGCAAAGTGGTGGCCGGCGGCGGGCCCGACGAGGCGCGGCTGTGCAAGAAGTTTCCGAATGCCCATTTCCTGGGGCCGCAGGCCGACGCACAACTGCCGTCCTTCTACAGCGCTGCGGACGTGTTCGTGTTTCCGAGCCTGACCGACACCTTCGGCCTGGTGATGCTGGAAGCCATGGCTTGCGGCACGCCGGTGGCCGCCTTCGATACCGAGGCCCCGCGCGCCGTGGTGCGCAACGGTGTGACCGGTTACATCGATGCGGATCTCGCGCGCGCGTGCACACAGGCCCTGACGCTCGATCGCGCCGCCGTACGCGCCCACGCGCTCACCCGCACCTGGGACTCCATCGCGCACGACCTGCTGGCGGCGCTGGTCCCGATCGATGGCCGCGCCGCCTGGGGCGAGCCCGGTGTCCAAGGGGCATGATCCGAAGAGAAAGAAAGCATCCAGCGGCAGCGCTTTTTCGGGGTTTTCGCTCCCCCCTGTGAGCCGCTACAATGCTCGCTATCCCTGAGGAGCGCTGCGACGAACCGCCGGTGAGTGTCATGCACCCGCCGCGCCAGGATCGCCAGGCTCAGGAATCCTTGTTCAGTCGGATCGCATCGCGGTCCGGCAGCAGCAACGGCGCTCACCTTTGTCGCTACGGGCGGGAAAGGCGATTGCGCGCCGAGGATTCCGGTGTGTGCTTCGCGTTGTCCGGCCGGTTGCGACGACCTATGCCGTTGACCTTATCCACGTGGAGTTTCACACCATGAATGCAGTGACCGACAAATCCGTCGCCGACTACATCGTCGCCGACATGGCCCTGGCCGGCTGGGGCCGCCGCGAACTCGCGATCGCCGAAACCGAAATGCCCGGCCTGATGGCGATTCGCGAAGAATACGCCGCCAGCCAGCCGCTCAAGGGCGCCCGCATTGCCGGCAGCCTGCACATGACCATCCAGACCGGCGTGCTGATCGAAACGCTGGTGGCCCTGGGCGCCGAAGTGCGCTGGGCCTCGTGCAACATCTTCTCGACCCAGGACCACGCCGCCGCCGCCATCGCCGCGACCGGCACCCCCGTGTTCGCCATCAAGGGCGAGACCCTCGAAGAGTACTGGCAGTACACCCACAAGATCTTCGAATGGCCGCAAGACCGCCATGCCAACATGATCCTCGACGACGGCGGCGATGCCACGCTGCTGCTGCACCTGGGCGCCAAGGCCGAGAAGGACATCTCCGTGCTGGCCAAGCCGGGCAGCGAAGAAGAGCGCGTGCTGTTCGCCGCCATCAAGGAAACGCTGGCGCGTGATCCGAAGTGGTACTCGGCCCGCCTGGCTGAAATCAAGGGCGTGACCGAAGAAACCACGACGGGCGTGCACCGCCTCTACCAGATGTCGCAGAAGGGCGATCTGGCCTTCGCCGCCATCAACGTCAACGACTCGGTCACCAAGTCGAAGTTCGACAACCTGTACGGTTGCCGTGAATCGCTGGTCGACGGTATCAAGCGCGCCACCGACGTGATGGTCGCGGGCAAGGTCGCGGTCGTGGCCGGCTACGGCGACGTGGGCAAGGGTTGCGCCCAGGCACTGGTCGCCCTGCGCGCCCAGGTGTGGGTCACCGAAATCGATCCGATCTGCGCCCTGCAGGCCGCGATGGAAGGCTTCAAGGTCGTGACCATGGAAGAAGCGGCCAAGCACGCCGACATCTTCGTGACCGCCACCGGCAACTACAACGTCATCACGCGCGCCCACATGGACGCCATGAAAGACCAGGCCATCGTCTGCAACATCGGTCACTTCGATAACGAAATCGACGTCGCCTCGATCGAAGACCTGCAATGGGAAGAGATCAAGCCGCAGGTCGACCACGTCATCTTCCCCGATGGCAAGCGCATCATCCTGCTGGCCAAGGGCCGTCTCGTGAACCTGGGCTGCGCCACCGGCCACCCCTCGTTCGTGATGTCGTCGTCGTTCGCCAACCAGACCATCGCCCAGATCGAGCTGTTCACGCGCAACGAGGCCTACACCTCGGGCCAGGTCTACGTGCTGCCCAAGCACCTCGACGAAAAGGTCGCGCGTCTGCACCTCAAGAAGCTCGGCGTGAATCTTTCCACGCTGTCGCAGGCGCAGGCGGACTACATCGGCGTGCCGGTCGAAGGTCCGTTCAAGCCGGGTCACTACCGCTATTGATCCTGTAGCACAATAGGGGGCAGAGCCCGCGCCGCAGTGGCGCGGGCGTTGCGACTCACAGGAGAACGATCATGGCATTGATACTCGTCTGGATCCTCAACGCCGTGGCCTTGCTGGCCGTGGCCTACCTCTTGCCCGGCATCGCGGTGGCAAGCTTCGGTTCCGCGTTGATCGCGGCACTGGTGCTGGGCCTGCTCAACATGCTGGTCAAGCCGGTGCTGGTGCTGCTCACGCTGCCCATCACGATCGTGACCCTGGGGCTGTTCCTGATCGTCCTCAACGCGCTGTTGTTCTGGTTCGCCGGCTCCGTGCTGCGCGGGTTCCAGGTCAACGGCTTCTGGTGGGCCGTGGCCGGGGCGATCCTGTATAGCCTCATCTCCGGTCTGCTGACCAAGCTGATACCCTGATGACTCAGACCACCCCTCCCGCGCTCAGCCTGGAGTTCTTTCCGCCGCGAGACATCGCGGCGCAAGAGCGCCTGGTGCGCGCGGCCAAGCAGCTGCTGGCGATGCAGCCCAAGTACGTCAGCGTCACGTTCGGCGCGGGCGGCTCGACCCGCGAAGGCACGGCCGATACGGTTCGCACCCTGTCCAATCTGGGTTGCGACGCGGCGCCGCACTTGTCGTGCATCGGCGCCACGCGTGACCAGCTGCGCGAGATCCTGGCGCGCTATCGCGCCGAGGGCATCAAGCGCGTGGTCGCGCTGCGCGGTGACCTGCCTTCGGGCATGGGTGGCGACGCCGGCGAGCTGCGCTATGCCAGCGACCTGGTGCGCTTCATTCGCGAAGAAACCGGGGATTGGTTCCACATCGAAGTGGCCGCCTATCCCGAGATGCACCCGCAGGCCGTCAGTCCGACCGTGGACCTCGATCATTTCGTGACCAAGGTCCAGGCCGGCGCCAACGCCGCGATCACGCAGTATTTCTTCAATGCCGATGCGTACTTCGACTTCGTCGATCGTGCACGCGCGCGCGGCGTGACCGTGCCGATCGTGCCGGGCATCATGCCCATCACCAACTACAGCCAGCTGTCGCGCTTCTCCGAGATGTGCGGCGCCGAGCTGCCGCGCTGGATCCGGCTGCGTCTGGCCGAATTCGGCGACGACAAGGCCTCGATCCGCGCCTTCGGTGCCGAGGTGGTGACGGAGCTGTGCCAGACCCTGCTCGACAACGGCGCGCCGGGCCTGCACTTTTATACGCTCAACCAGGGCGATGCCACGCTGTCCATCTGGAAGAACCTCGATCTCTGACCGGATCGCGGCCTTCCATGCAAAACGGCACCGTCGGGTGCCGTTTTGCATGATGCGTGCCTTGCGTCGGCTCAATCGGCGTAGACACCCGCCTTTCGGATCATGGCGCCCCATTTGTCGGTCTCGGCCTGCAGCCAGCTCTGCAGGCCCTGGGGCGTGCGCTTGGCCGGCGGCACGATCTCGGCGCCCAGCTCGGCCATCCGCTGCGTGAACGCGGGATCTTCGAGTGCCGCGCGCAACGCCGCGTTGACCTTCTCGATGGCGGCGGGCGGCGTGCCCTTGGGCGCATAGATGCCGTGCCATACCTTCACCTCGAAGCCCTTGAGCCCGCCTTCCTGCAGCGTGGGCGCGTCCGGCAGCGCCTTGATGCGGTCGAGCGTGGTGACGCCGTAGAACTTCACGTTGCCCGACTTGATCTGCGGAATGGTCTGCGTGGTCTGGTCGCACAGCACGTCGACCTGCTGCCCCAGCAGCGCGCTCATGGCCGGCGCCGTGCCGGCGTACGGAATCGTGGTGAACTGCGTGCCGATCGCCTCCTGCAGCAACATGCCGCACAGCTGCGACACCGCGCCCGGCCCGGCATTGGCCAGGTTGATCTTGCTGCCCTGCTCACGGGCGTATTTGATGAAACCCGCGAGATCGTTGGGCGGCAGCTCTTTGCGCGCCAGCACGGTCATGGGCACGTCGGCCACCTGGCCCACGTATTCGAAGTCCTTGAGCGGGTTGTAGGGCAGCTTGCGGTATAGCGCCGGCGCGGTCGCCATGCCGTTGTGGTGGATCAGCAGGGTGTAGCCGTCGGCGTTGGCGCGCGCCACGAAGTTCGGCGCCAGCGTGCCGCCCGCGCCGGTGCGGTTCTCGACGACGATGCTCTGGCCCAGCGTCTTGCTCATGGACGCGCCAAGGGCGCGCGCGACCACGTCGGTGGGACCGCCCGCGGCAAACGGCACCACCAGCGTGATGGCATGCGTGGGAAAGCCCGACTGGGCCAAGGCGGCCGGACCGGTCAGCGTCAGCGCGGCGGCCAGGACGGCCGTGCGGATACGGGGGAAAGCCATGTCTCGCTCCTGTTCTTGTGATCCCGCCGGACGTGGCGGCGGGATCGGCTAGTGTCGGACAGGGACGGCGGCAGGGGAATTTGGCTTTACCGAAGCGCCGCTTAGCGAGCGCGAAATGCGGGTTGCCCCGCATGGGGATAGTACGGGGCGGCCGGCTAGGTGCGCCCCTCGCCGGGCGCCCCTGGCCGGGCACCGTGCTCAGGTCGGCTGCTGGCCCGGGCTGCCCTGCGCCAGCGCCTGCGGCGTGGCGTAGTCGCCGCTGGTGTTGAGACCGATGGGCGCGATGCGCACGGGTTGATGTTCGCGATGCGCCGGCACCAGCGAGTCCGGGCCATCGGGCCGGGTCCAGAGCGGGTCCGGGATCTCTGCAAACACCTGGCGCAAGCGTTCGCCCCAGGAACTGCGGATCATCGAGAAGTACTCATTGTGATCGTCGATGCTGGCGAAATGCGTGACGCGCAGATTGTCGGCTTCGTACACCAGCAGATCGAGCGGCAGGCCCACCGAGATATTGGAGCGCAACGTCGAGTCCATCGAGATCAGCGCGCATTTGGCCGCTTCGTCGAGCGAGGTGTCGGGTTGCAGCACGCGGTCGAGGATCGGCTTGCCGTACTTGGACTCGCCGATCTGGAAGTACGGGCACTCGGGCGTGGCCTCGATGAAATTGCCGGCAGCATAAATCTGGAACAGGCGGCAGCGCTCCTGGCCGATCTGGCCGCCGAAAATCAGGTTGACGTTGAACTCGACCCCCTGATCATGCAGCGAGGCGGCGTCGCGCGCATGGACCTGGCGCACCGCGTCGCCCACGCGGCGCGCGGCTTCGAACATGTTCGGTACGCGCCAGATCGAATCGGGATTGTTGGCGTCGTCCTGAGCCAACGTGTTCACCACGGCCTGCGACACCGCGAGATTGCCCGAGGTCATCAGCACCATGACGCGTTCGCCCGGCAGCTCGAACACACTGAGCTTGCGGAAGATGCTGATCTGGTCCACGCCCGCGTTGGTGCGCGAGTCGGACAGAAAAACCAGGCCTTGGTCGAGTTGGGCGGCGATGCAGTAGGTCATGGAAGCGGGAGAGACGAAAATCGTGCCCGGATATTGTAGGGGAGGGCGCGGCGGCCAGCCGCCTGGCGGCCCGCGTTCTGTCCCTGCTATCTACTGTTGGGCGGCCTGTTGCACCTGCACGATCACACTCATCGACTCTTCGCCGCCGCCGCTGCGCACGCCCCGCACCGGCGAGGCCGAGTCGTAGTCGCGCGCCACCGCCAGGCGGCAATGGCAGTCCGACGCGAACTGCCGGTTGGTGACGTCCACGCTCACCCAGCCGTGGCCGGTCAGCCACACGTCGACCCAGGCGTGGCTAGCGGCGTGTTCGGCCTCGGTATAGAGATAGCCGCTCACGTAGCGTGCCGGCAGGCCCATGCCGCGCACGCAGGCCAGATACAGGTGCGCATGGTCCTGACACACGCCATGGCCCAGGGCGAGCACTTCTTCGGCCGCGGTGGTGACATCGGTGGTGCCGGGCTCGTAGGCCACCCGGCCGCAGATGGCTTCGGCCAGGGCCAGGGCATCGGCGGGCGCGTGCATGCCGGCGGGCAGCACGGCCTGGGTGAAGTCCTGGATGGCCGCGCCGCTCTGCGTCAGGGGCGTCTGCACGCAGAAGGCATGCACGGGCAGCCGGCTGTCGTCGTGGTGCAGACGGCCCTCGGGCAGGCGATCGATCTCGATGTGGCCGGTCACGCGCAGTTCGATCTCGTCGTGCGGCCGCGTGAGCGTCAGGGTGTGCGTGATGTTGCCGTAAGCATCGACCTGCTCGGCGAGCGGGCCGGGTGCCTCGATATGCCAGCGCAGCGCGCGCTGGTGGTCGTCGAGCCGGGGGGTCAGGCGCAGGACCTGGATGCTGTAGCTCACCGGCGCCGTGTAGCGGTAGCGCGTGACGTGACGGATCAGATGTTTCATGGGGGCTCCTGTGGGGGCGTCAGACCGACAGCGGCAGCAGGAAGTCCTGGCTGACGCGGTTGCCCAGATCGTTGACGCGATCCAGGAAGCGTTCGAGAAAGCGATGCAGGCCGCCGCGCAGAATGTCTTCGACGCGGGCATAGCGCAGCTCCGCACAAAGCATGCCGGCCCGGCGCTCGGTCTCGGCCGAGCGCTGGTTCGACACACGCGACAGGTCGTCGGCCACCGCGCCGATCGAGGCGAGCAGCGAACGCGGCATGTCGGCCCGCAGGATCAGCAACTCGGCCACGCGGTCGGGCGTGATCACGTCGCGGTACACCTTGCGATACACCTCCAGACCGGAGACCGAGCTCAGGATCGCCGACCAGCGGTAGAACTCGCTGTTCACGCCCTGGTCGGCGTCATCGCCCTCGTGAAACTTCACATCGAGCAGGCGCGCGGTGTTGTCGGCCCGCTCCAGGTGCATGCCCAGGCGCAGGAACACCATGGCCTCGTCCTCGAGCATGGTGCCGATCGTTACGCCGCGGGCCAGGTGCGACCGGAACTTCACCCACTCGAAAAATTCGCCGGGGTTGCGCTCGAGCAGGTCGCCCTGCAGCCGCTTCTGCAGATCCAGCCAGGTGGTGTTGTAGGTCTCCCAGACCTCGGTGGTGAGGCTGCCGCGCACGGCGCGCGCATTCTCGCGCGCGGCGCGCAGGCAGGCATAGATCGACGATTGATTGTCGGGGTCGCGCACCATGTAGTGCAGCACGCTCTCAGGCGTGATCTCCGGATATTTGTCGCGATAGCCGTGTTGCAGCTCGGAGATGCGCAGAAGCGCACGCCAGGAGTTGTCGCGCGTGAGGGGGTCCTGCGGCAGTAGCGACATCTGCAGGTTCACGTCCAGCATGCGCGCGGTGTTCTCGGCGCGTTCGATATAGCGGCACATCCAGAACAGATGGTCGGCGGTTCGGCTCAGCATGTCGGTTCTCCGCGTCAGTCTTCCAGCACCCAGGTGTCCTTGGTGCCACCGCCCTGGCTGCTGTTGACCACCAGCGAGCCTTCGATGAGCGCCACGCGGCACAGGCCGCCGGGCACGGTACGGATTTCCTTGCCGCACAGCACGTAAGGACGCAGATCCACATGGCGCGGGGCAACGCCCGCCTCGACATAGGTGGGTGTGGTCGATAACGCGAGCGTGGGCTGAGCGATGTAGTTGGCCGGGTGGGCGCGCACGCGATCCTTGAAGGCTTCGACCTGGGCGCGCGTGGCCGTGGGCCCCACCAGCATGCCGTAGCCGCCCGCGCCATGCACTTCCTTGACCACCAGCTCGTGCATATTGGCGAGCACGTGCGAGAGTTCGTCGGGCCGCGCGCATTGCCAGGTCGGCACGTTCGACAGGATGGGCTCCTCGCCGAGATAGAAGCGGATCATGTCGGGCACGTAGAGATAGGTGGATTTGTCGTCCGCGATGCCGGTGCCGATGGCATTGGCCAGCGTGATGCGGCCGGCCCGATAGGCCGACAGCAGCCCCGGCACGCCCAGCACCGAATCGGCGCGAAACGACAGGGGGTCGAGGAAGTCGTCGTCGAGCCGCCGATAGATCACATCGACGCGGCGCGGGCCGCGCGTGGTGCGCATGTACACCGTGTTCTGGTCCACGAACAGATCCTGGCCTTCGACGAGCTCCACACCCATTTGCTGTGCCAGGAAGGCATGCTCGAAATAGGCCGAGTTGTACATGCCCGGGGTGAGTACCACGACCGTGGGCTCGTCGCTCACGTTCGGCGCCACCTCGCGCAGATTGTCGAGCAGCAGGTCGGGATAGTGCGCGACCGGCTGGATCTTGATGCGAGAAAACGCGTCGGACAGCAGCCGCATCGACATCTTGCGATTCTCGAGCATGTACGACACGCCTGACGGTACGCGCAGGTTGTCTTCGAGCACGTAGAACTCGCCGGCCCCGGCGCGCACGATGTCCACACCCGCCACGTGGCAATAGATGTCTTCCGCCACGTCGATGTCCTGCATCTCGGGGCGGTACTGCGCGTTCAGAAAGACCTGCTCTGCCGGGATGATGCCGGCACGCACGATGTCGTGGTCGTGATAGATGTCGTGAATGAAGCGGTTGAGCGCACGCACCCGCTGTTTCAGGCCGGCATCGAGGCGGCGCCATTCTTCGGCGGGAATGATGCGCGGCACCAGGTCGAAGGGAATCAGGCGCTCGGTGCCGGCGGCGTCGCCCGCCACCGAGAACGTGATGCCCACCCGGCGGAAGTTGAGGTCGGCTTCGATCTGGCGCGCGCTCATCGCGTCTGGCGGCTCGGCCGCCAGCCACTGGGCGAAGGCCCTGTAGTGCGGGCGCACCTTGCCCTGGGCGTCGTGCATTTCGTCGAAAGCGACGGGACGTGTCGCGGCGTCGTGCATGGCATCTCCTGCTTGGTATGGCGCCGCGGGGGCGGCGCGGGCGTCATGCAGACGCCTTTATCCGTGTCATGGGCACAAGCAACAGCCGTGCCAGCTTTGGCAGGCGCGGCGGTAATCCGAAGGCGCGTGGCGTCAGCGTTCGCGGCCATGCGCCGCGATGGGGCGGCGGCGCGCGCCGGTGCGTGGGCGAAACCGCCGGCCGGCACGACGCCGCATGGCCCGGCACGATAACGGGCGCCGGTCTGGCTTCAATGTGGTGCGTCCCCCCGGCGCGTGCAGGCCTGCCGGGGTGTCGTTCAGTTCAGCAGAAAGCGCTGTACGCCGGCGCTGCCCTGGGCCGTGCCACCCGTGCCCAGCGGGGCATCCGGCACCCAACCCTCGGGCGTGAGGATGGCGTCGAGCGGAAAATCATGCGACGCCGGGGCGTAGTCGTCGGGCAGGAGCCCTTCGGTCCAGGCAATGCCGATGGTGATCGGATCGATGCCATTGTCGTGCAGCGCGGCCAGGGTGCGGTCGTAGTAACCGCCGCCGTAACCGAGGCGATCGGCCGCCAGCGTGTAACCGAGCGTGGGCACCAGGATCACGTCGGGCTGCACGACCGCACCATCGGCGGGCTCGGCGATGCCGTAGGCGCCCTCGCGCATGACGGCCTCGGGGGTCCAGCGGCGGAATTCGAGCGGCGCATTGCGCTGCGCGATCACCGGCAGGCAGACCTCGTAACCGGCCAGCACCCATTGCTCCAGCAGGGGACGCAGGTCCGGTTCGTCGGCCATGGGCCAGAACGCGGCGATACGTTTGAGCGGCTGTCCGGCCTCGGCCAGCGCCTCGCGCGCCAGATTGGACCAGGTGAACAAGCGGGCACGCATGAGCAGAGCCCCGCGGCTGCGCGCATCCTCGGGAAGCGCGGCGCGGGCCTGGCGCAATCGCGTACGTAACGCGACTGCGGTATTCTCTGCATAATTTTCGTTGTGCATGCGGTTCGGCTGGGGGGCAGGCTATGGGTCAAGCAATCAGGCAACAAAAGCGGGTGCTTGAGTCGCAAAGGTATCAGAAATCCGCCGACGGGGCGCAGCTCCCCGCGTGGCGTCGCGCCTTGCCGATTCTCACGCTGTTCACGGCTGCCTGTGCGCCGGTCGATGCGCAGCAGCGCGCCGACGCGCCGGCCGCCGCCGACCCCGCCGCCGTCACCTTGCAGGCCAGCCTGCCCGACGATCAGGCCCGCCGGCCCATCGCCGTGCCGGCCGCCGTGCTGGCCGGCCTGCCGCCGTCGCCCGACACCGCCGCCTCGCAAGCGGTCGTGGCCGCTCGCGAAGCCAATAATCGCAAGCAATGGTCGGTGCTCGCCGCCATGGTGCCGCAGGCCAAGGGTGATGTGCTCGCCAGCTATCCCGAGTATTGGCTATTGCGCTACCAACTCTGGAGCCCGCCGGGCGGCAAGCGCCCCGTGGCCGAGCTCAACCGCTTCCTGAACGCCAACGCGGGCAGCTATCTCGAAGACCGCCTGCGCGGCGACTGGATTCAAGCGGCCGCGCGCAGCGGTGACTTCGAAACCATCCGCAAGCTCGCGCCCGTGCAGGCGGGCAATTCGCAGGTGCAGTGCGCCACGCTGCTGGCGCGCCACATGACCGGCCAGCGCGCCACCGCCGCGCAGGCGCAGGCCGCGTTCGGTTCGGGCTCGCAGTGCTGGTCGCTCTACGACCAGCTCGTGGCCGATGGCGTGCTGGGCTGGGATCAGATCCAGCCGCAGATGCGCGATGCGCTCGAGGTCAATCGCACGACCGACGCGCGCAAGCTCGCGACGTACATCTTCGAGCCGCAGGACATGAAGACCTACGACGCGATGATGAAGGACCCGATGAAGTGGCTGGTGCGCCAGGACAAGTCGCCGGTCGGCCGCAACGAGAAAGAACTCGTCGGCCTGGCCCTGGCGCGTCTGGCGCGCGGTGATATCAGCGTGGCCGACTCGTATCTCACGCGCGAGTGGTCGCGCCATCTCGCCAAGCCGTACCAGGCCTGGGTGCGCGGCCAATATGCGCTCGTGGCGGCCATCAATCTCGATCCGCGTGCCGACGCCTGGTATCGCGAGGCGGGCCACATCGCCATGACGGACAACAACCACGCCTGGAAGGTCCGCGCGGCGCTGCGCCAGCCGCGTATCGACTGGCCGTGGGTCATTGCGTCGATCAACGCCATGTCGGCGGATCAGCGCGCCGAGCCGGTGTGGGTGTACTGGAAATCACGCGGCGAGCTCGCGCTGGGCCGCAAAGACGAAGCACACCGCGGCTTTGCCAGCATCGCCGACGGCTTCGATTTCTACGGCCAGCTCGCGACCGAAGAGCTGGGCCGGCGCATCACGGTGCCCGCGCGTCCCGCGCCCGTCACCGACGCCGAGATGAACGAGGCCCGCGCCCACCCCGGCCTGCAGCGCGCCATCTATATGTTCCGCATGGGCTGGCGCGCCGAGGCGGTGCCCGAATGGAATTTCTCGATTCGCGGCATGACCGATCGCCAACTGTTCGCGGCGGCAGAGCTGGCGCGCGCCGAAGGCATCTTCGATCGGGTGGTCAACACGTCCGAGCGTACCCAGCGCGAATTTGACTTCACGCAGCGCTTCATCGCGCCCTTCGAAGGCAAAGTCAGCGCCAAGGCGCGCGCGATCGAGCTCGATCCGGCCTGGGTCTATGGCCTGATCCGCCAGGAGTCGCGCTTCATCATGGATGCCCGCTCGCACGCGGGCGCATCGGGCCTGATGCAGCTCATGCCGGCCACCGCCAAGTGGGTGGCGGGCAAGATCGGCATGCAGGATTTCACGCCCGGCAGCGTCAATGACTTCGACGTCAATACCGAGCTCGGCACCCAGTATCTCAACATGGTGCTGCGCGATCTCGATGGTTCGCAGGTGCTGGCCAGCGCCGGCTACAACGCCGGCCCCGGCCGGCCGCGCAATTGGCGCGCCACCTTCACGCATCCGGTCGAGGGCGCTGTGTTCGCCGAGACCATCCCGTTCCACGAGACCCGCATCTACGTGAAGAGCGTGATGTCCAACGCGGTGTACTACGCGGCGCTGTTCAGCGGCCAGCCGCAATCGCTCAAGGAGCGCCTGGGCAAGATCGTGCCGCCCTCGGTGGTGGCCGCCAAGGCGGGTCAATGAGCGCAGGCGCGGCGCACGCCGATCCCGCCATCGACGGTCTGCAGGTGTACATCGTGGGCGGTGCCGTGCGCGACGAGCTGCTCGGGCAGCCCGCCGGCGACCAGGATTGGGTGGTGGTGGGGGCGTCGCCCGCCGACATGACCGCGCGCGGCTTCATGCCGGTGGGGGGCGATTTTCCGGTCTTCCTGCACCCGCGCACCAAAGAGGAATACGCGCTGGCGCGCACCGAGCGCAAGTCCGGCGTGGGCTACAAGGGCTTCACCTTCCATACCGGCACCGACGTCACGCTCGAGCAGGATTTGCAGCGGCGTGATCTCACCGTGAACGCGATCGCGCGCACGCCCGAAGGCGAGCTCGTCGATCCGCTCGATGGCCAGGCCGACATCCGTGCGCGCATCCTGCGCCACGTGGGCCCCGCGTTCGCCGAGGATCCGGTGCGGATCCTGCGCCTGGGCCGCTTTGCCGCGCGTTTTGGCGAGTTCAGCGTGGCACCCGAAACGCTGCAACTCTGTCGCGGCATGGTCGAGGCGGGCGAGGCCGATGCGCTGGTGCCGGAGCGGGTCTGGAAAGAGCTGTCACGCGCGCTGATGCTTCCCCGCCCGGCGCGGATGCTCGAGGTGCTGGCCGAGACCGGCGCGCTGCCGCGCGTGATGCCGCAGCTCGAAGCCTGGCGCGAGGCCGCGGCGGATCTGGACCGGGCCGCCGAGGCCGAGTTGCCCCTCGCGGGCCGTTATGCGCTGATGTGTCGTCACGCCACCGACCGCGACGGCCTGTCGCAGCGCTTGCGCGTGCCCACCGAGTGCGCCGATCAGGCGCGTCTGCTGCCTGCGGTATTGCAAGCGCTGCCGCAGGCGGCCCCGCCGCAAGCGCGGCTCGCGCTCATCGAGCAATGCGATGGCCTGCGCAAGCCGCAACGCTTCATCGAGCTGCTGCATGCCGCCGCGGTCGTCACGCCCGTGGACGTGCAGAGCTGGCAGGCCGCGCTCGACGCGGTCCGGGGCGTGGACGCGGGCGCCATCGCGCGCGCCTGCGCGGGCGACCCGGCGCGCATCAAGCCGGCGTTGCATGAAGCCAGGCTGCAGGCGCTGGCCGCGATTCAGGATTGAGATGGATGCGGGCGGTGTGGCCGCGCCGCCTCAGAGCCCGCCGCGACGGTCGCCGCGCTGAAAGCCCATCAGGCCGCCCGCGATGCCGCGGCCGACCGCCAGCACCTTGAACAGCTCCCCCATTTCGGCTTCCGACAACAGCTTTTGCACGGGCGCGGCCAGTTGCGCATAGGCCCGCGCGTCGCCGGGATCGACGCGTGCGAGCTGCTCGAGCAGGCCGGCATTCATCAAGAAGCGCGCCTGCGAGGTATAGCCCAGCACGTCGAGCCCGCCCTCGAGCGCCGCATCGGCCATGGCGGTGAAGTCGACGTGGGCGGTGATGTCCTGCAGGCCGGGCGCGACGAAGGGGTCGGCGTGCGCATGATGGCGCAGATGGCACATCAGCGTGCCACCCGCTCGCTGCGGGTGGTAGTACTCGTGGCGCGGAAAACCATAGTCGAAGAGCAGCGCCGCGCCACGCGCGAGCCATTGCCCCACGCCGCGCATCCAGGCCTCGGCCTGCACGTTGATCTCCGACACGTAACCGGGCAGCGGCGGCATGCGCGGCGTCACGGCCTGGGTGAGCTCGATATCGGCGGGCCGGTCGGCCCACACGAAACCGCCCTCGGCATCCAGCGCCACGCCGCGCGCCAGGACTTCGGCCTGTTCGCTCCAGGCGAAGAGTTGCACCGGCATGGCGTCGAGCACCTCATTGCCCAGCACGCAACCCACGAACGCATCCGGCAGGGCGTCGAGCCACTGCACTTGCGCGCCGAACGGAGCGAGCCGTGCCTGCTGGCGCGCCCGCAGGTCGGCCGAGACTTCGACGATGCGGTACTGCGCCTCGATGCCTTGCCCGCGCAGCGCGGTCAGCACGGCTTCGGCCAGCGCGCCGGTGCCGGCGCCGAACTCGAGCACCGTGTCGCCTTCGGATTGGGCCAGGACCTCGGCCACCTGCCGCGCCACGGTATGGCCGAACAGGGGCGTGAGCTCGGGGGCGGTGACGAAGTCACCCGTGGGCAGGCGGCGCGCCTGGGCTTCGGCTGCCGGCGCGAGCTTTTCGGCCCCCGCGGTGTAGTAACCGAGACCGGGTGCGTACAAGGCCTGGGCCATCCAGGCATCGAACGGCAGCCAGCCCCCGTGGGCACGCACGATGTCGCGCAGATGGTCGGCCACGCGCTGGCTGTGCGCAGCGCTGGCGGGGTCGAGGTCGGGCAGATTGGCAGGTGAGGATCGCATAGGCGCTATTTTCCCATGCCCGCCGGGGCCGGCGGGCGCACAAAACAAAACACCCCGCCGAAGCGGGGTGTTCATCAGGCGTCGCGGTGATGCGGCACGGGTGCCGCGTCACGATCAGCCGCGGCGGTCGGCCGACTTGCCGAAGCGCTTGGGAGCGCCGCCGGGGCCGCTGCGCTTGGCGAAGCTGGGGCGATCGCCAAAGTCACGCTGGGGACGATCACCGAAGCTGCGCTGCGGGCGGTCGCCGAAGCTTTGCGGGCGATCACCGTCACGCTGCGGGCGGTCACCGAAGCTGCGCTGGGGACGATCACCGAAGTCGCGCTGGGGGCGATCGCCGAACGGGCGCTGCGGGCGGTCACCGAAGTCGCGCTGGGGACGATCACCGAACGGACGCTGGGGACGGTCGCCGAAGCTGCGCTGCGGACGGTCACCGAAGTCACGCTGGGGACGGTCACCATACGGACGCTGGGGACGATCACCGAAGTCGCGTTGCGGACGATCGCCGTACGGACGTTGGGGACGGTCGCCATCGCGCTGGGGACGGTCGCCGAAGCTGCGCTGCGGACGGTCACCGAAGTCACGCTGGGGACGATCACCGTACGGACGCTGGGGGCGGTCACCGAAGTCGCGCTGGGGACGATCACCGAAATCGCGCTGCGGGCGGTCGCCGAACTCACGCGGAGGACGATCACCGAATTCACGCGGCTTGCGATCGAAACCACCGGGCTTGCCGTGACGCGGGCCGCCCTTGTTGAAACGGCCACCGCCGCCGGTGCTCGGACGCGGCGTGCGTTGCGGTTCCAGACCGGCGATCACTTCGGGCGTGATCGACTGGCCGATGTAGTGCTCGATACGGCGCACCTTGTGGCGCTCCGAGTGCGTGGCCAGCGTGAACGCCAGGCCGTCGCGGCCGGCACGGCCGGTACGGCCGATACGGTGCACGTAGTCTTCGGCTTGCAGCGGCAGGTCGAAGTTGACCGCGTGGGTGATGGCTTGCACGTCGATACCGCGGGCGGCGACGTCGGTGGCCACCAGGATGCGAACCTGGCCGCGTTGCAGCTGGCTCAGGGTGCGCGAACGCTGGCGCTGGTTCATGTCGCCGTGCAGGGCGGCGGCGGCGAAGCCTTCGTCGGCCAGGCGGTCGGCCAGATCATCGGCGCCGCGCTTGGTGGCGGTAAAGACGATGGCTTGGTCCATGCGCACGTCACGCAGCACGTGGTCGAGCAGACGGCGCTTGTGGTCGGCGTCGTCGGCGTACAGCAGGCTTTGCGTGATGTTGGCGTGCTTGTCGCGGTGGCCGGCAATCTCGATGCGCTGGGGATCGCGCATCATCTTTTCGGCCAGGCGGGCAACGCTGCCGTCGAGCGTGGCCGAGAACAACAGGGTCTGGCGCTCGTTGGGCAGGCGGCTGATGATGGTTTCGATGTCTTCGATGAAGCCCATGTCCAGCATGCGATCGGCTTCGTCGAGCACCAGGGTGTGCACGGTGTTGAGCTTGACGCGACCGGCCTTCAGGTGGTCGATCAGGCGGCCCGGCGTGGCGACGAGCACGTCGACACGGCGCGACAGCGCCTTGAGCTGCGCGCCGTAGGGCATGCCGCCCACGACGGTAGCGGTACGCAGGCCCGGCAGGTTGCGGCCGTAGGAGCCCGTGGCTTCGGTGACCTGGAGCGCGAGTTCGCGAGTCGGGGTCAGCACCAGCACTTGCACGCCGGTACCGGCATTGGCCGGCATGGAGGCGATGCGGTTGAGGGCCGGCAGCATGAAGGCGGCGGTCTTGCCGCTACCCGTTTGCGACGAGACCATGAGATCGTGGCCTGCCATGGCTTGGGGGATGGCGGAGGCCTGGACGGGCGTGGGTTCGTTGAAACCGGCTTCCTGAAGGGCCGAGAGAATAGTGGGCGCCAAGCCCAAGTCTGCGAAAGACATAGCTTTTCCTTGCCGCGAGATGCGGCGCATTTCTGCATGGACGGGCTTGCCGATCTGACGGCGCCGGATACCAGGCAGCGGTTGATGGAGCATCGTGCCGACCGAATCAACCGTGCGCGTAGTGCGATCCAATGGGGCGATCGCGGGGCGAAAGGAAAGAGGTCAGGAAGCGATGAGCTTCGGCATGAGGCCGGGGACGTACTCTGTGTAGCCCGGGCTGACTGCGTATACGCGTATGTAGCGTGTGAAAAATGCCGAATCTGTTTGGTGCAGCGCAACGATCATAACGCGAATTCGCGCTGCGGGGCAATTTTTTTACGAGTTGATGTCCAGTCAATTAGGGTTTTGCCTTGTGTCCCCAACCAGGCGTTCACCTGGGAAAAGTGCCCGTTGCCCAGGAACGGCACGGGGGGACGGCTCGCGGACAGCGGCGATGGGTGGTTGGATTGCAACACCAGATGGTTGTGGCCGGCGGGCAACAACGCGGCCTTGGCCTGGGCGTGTGCGCCCCACAAGAGAAACGCCTTGGGCTCGGGGTCGGCCGCCACCTGAGCGAAGATCGCATCCGTCACGGTTTCCCAACCACGCTTGGCGTGCGAGCCGGCCTGGCCGTCCTCCACGGTGAGCGAGGTGTTGAGCAACAGTACGCCCTGGCGTACCCAGGCGCCTAAGTCGTGGCCCAGCGGGCCCGCGTCGGGCGTTTCGCGCAAGATCTCCTTGAAGATATTGCGCAGGCTGGGCGGGCATTTGCAGTCGTCCGGCACCGAGAACGCGAGCCCCTGGGCCTGGCCCGGGCCGTGATAGGGGTCCTGTCCCAGGATGACGACCCGCACATCTTGCGGGGCGAGCTCGGACAGGGCCCGCCACGGCGTGGCGGGGTACACCGTCGCGCCCTCGGCCAGCCGCTGCTCCACGTGGGCCGTGACGGCCGCCAGCGACGTGGCCGCCGGGCCTTGCCGCAGGGTATCGCGCCAGGCGGCGGGCAGGGCGGTGAGTTGGGCGCTCAAGGCACCGGGCTGCAGGCGGTTGTCGTGCGGAACGGGGAGAAGGGGTGTGCGGGTCGACGGCATGGCCGGAATTGTGGCATGCCCGCCCGTTCAGTTGCCAGGCGGGGGCAGGGCCTGCAGGAAGCGGCGCAGAATGCCGGCCGAATAAACGCTGGCCACCTCTTGCAGAAAGCGGCGGAAGTCCATGGTCGCGCTGTTGTCCGCGCGGTCGGAGACGGTACGCAACACCGCGCAGGGCACGCCGAACTCATGGCAGACCTGGGCCACCGCCGCGCCTTCCATTTCGACGCACAACGCGTCGGGCAACTCGGCCCGCAGCCGCGCCAGCGTCGCGACGTCGCCCACGAAGCAGTCGCCGGTGGCGATCGGACCGCGCCGCACCGCCGGCGCCACCGCGCGGCCATGGGCATAGGCCGACAAAAAGTCTTGCGCGCAACGCGCCAGCAGCTCGGTCAGCGCAGCTTCGGTGCTGAAGTGCGTGCGTCCCAGCATCGGCACTTCGTAGCGCGCGAACAGCGGGCGGGCGTCGAGGTCGTGCTGCAGCAGGGTGTCGCCGATCACCACGTCGCCCACCTGCACCTGCTCGTGAATGCCGCCCGCGACGCCGGTGAACACGACGGCGCGCACGCCGAACTCGTGCAGCAGCATGGCCGTGGTGGCGGCCGCTGCGACCTTGCCGATCCGGGTGAGCGCCAGCACGCAGGGCTGGCCGCGCAGCGTGCCGACGTGATAGTCGCGCATGCCGAGCCGCCGTACGGTGGCGGTGGGGCCCATTTCGGCCAGCAATTCGGTGATCTCTTCCGGCAGCGCGGCCAGGATTCCCAACATGACGTTCTTCCGTGGGCGACGGGCCCGGCTGATGACAGCTGCGCATTATGCCGCTGCAGGCCGCCGGATGCCCGTCGCCCGGCGCCGTGGCGGCGATCCGTGATCCTTGTGATCAACGCGCTCCGGGCGCACCGGGCCGCGGGCGGCTCACTGCCAGAGCAGTGCGTCCAGCGCCTCGACCAGGCGCTGCCGGTAGCGCGGCAGCAGCGCGGCCACGCCGTCGCGGCGCGCCTGCCAGGCGGCCACATCGGCTTCGGCCTCCGCGCGCGGCTGGGCCCAGATGGGCGCCGGGAAGTGCCGGTCTTCGCGCCAGCGCGGGATCACGTGCCAGTGCAGGTGGGGCACCATGTTGCCGAGCGAGGCCAGATTGATCTTGTCGGGGTGCAACACATCGCGCTGCACCTGTTCCACGGCCCAGACGGCGCGCATGAGCGATTCGCGTCCATGCGTGGACAGGCTCGTCATCTCTGGGATATGCCCGTGCCAGATCACGCGCGCGAAACCGGGGTAATCGGGATCGTCGACCTCGACCACGCGCAGATGCGCGCCCCGCCACAGCAGCGTGCCGCCGTCTTCGTTGCAGAGGGGGCAGGCGGGGTCGTGCGCGCTCATCCCAGCACCTTGCGGTATTGGATAAAGCCCGAGCGGTCGGCGATGCGATCGTAGAGCTGCATGGCCGTCTGGTTGCTTTCGTGGGTGAGCCAGTAAACGCGCGCGGAATTGTTGGCCTGGGCGTCGGCATAGACGCGCTCGATCAGCGCACGGCCCACGCCCCGGCCGCGCACATCGGGCGCGGAAAAGAGATCCTGCAGGTAGACGTAATTGCCGGTGGTCCAGGTGGAACGGTGGTAGATCCAGTGCACCAGGCCGACCGCGCGCTCGCCATCGAAGGCGAGCGCGCAATGCATGGGCTCGGCCGGATCCAGCAGGCGCTCCCAGGTGGTGCGGGTCACGTCGTCGGCGATGTCGACCTTATAAAAAGCCTGATAGCCCTTCCAGAGCGGCAGCCAGAGGTCGAAGTCGGCCGGCGTGATGTTGCGAATGTCGAGAGCGGTGGTCATGGTTCGGTCCTGGGAGAGGTCAGAGCTTGTCTTCGAGTGCCTTGACTATATGACGCAGCACCTGCAGGCGCGCATAGCGCTTGTCGTTGCTCGATATGAGGTGCCAGGGGGCGTCGGGCATGTCGGTGCGCGCGAGCATCTCATTGGCGGCCTGGGCGTAGTCGGGCCATTTCTTGCGGTTGCGCCAATCGTCGGGCGTGATCTTGAACTGCTTGAACGGCGTGCGCTCGCGCTCCTTGAAGCGCTGCAGTTGCACGGCCGGCGTGACCGCCATCCAGAACTTGAGCACGATGGCGCCGTGGTCGGTGAGCTGGCGTTCGAAATCGTTGATCTCGCCATAGGCGCGCCGCCAGTCGGCGGGTGCGGCGTATTTCTCGACACGCTCGACAAGCACACGGCCGTACCAGCTGCGGTCGAAGATCGCGATACGCCCCTGGCGCGGCACGCGGCGCCAGAAGCGCCACAGGTAAGGCCGGGCCAGCTCCTCGGGCAGCGGCGCGGCCACCGGCGTGATCTCGAACTGGCGCGCATCGAGCGCGCGCGTCACGCGCCGGATCGCGCCGCCCTTGCCGGCGGCGTCCTGACCTTCGAAGGCCAGGATGAGCGAGTGCTCCTTGAACTTGTCGGAGCGCACCAGGCGCGCGAGCTGGCCTTGCAACAGGCCCAGCTCGAGTTCGTAGTCGTGTTTCTCTTCGCGCGCCTCGTAGTCGAGTTCGCCCAGGCGGTCGGGGATACGGCCCGGGCGCGCCGATTGCAGCGCGAACGCGCGCGAGGCGCGCGGAATGGCGCGGCGCTTCATGGTGGCCAGCACGGCCTCGGCGGTGCGCACCATGCGCATATTGGCGTCGGCGCTCGGAATCACGACCCAGGGCGCGTGATCGGTATCGGTGTGCGCGAGCGCGACCTGTCCGGCATCGCAGATACGGTCGTAGTGCTTGCGCACCTTGCGGTCGGCCGGCGTGATTTCCCAGGCGGTGTCGGGGCTGGCCAGCAGGCGCTTGATGCGGCCGGACTGGGCGTCGGCCGACAGGTGATACCAGAGCTTGACGATCTGCACGCCCTCGGCAGCCAGCAAGGCTTCGAAGCGGCGGATCTGCGCGGCGCAGGCCTCGATGCGCTCGGGGCGCTGCTTCTTGCGGGCCGCCTCTTTAAGGAGGGGCACGTACCAGGAACCGAACACGATGCCGGTCTGGCCCTTGGCGGGCAGCTCATTCCAATAGCGCCAGAAAGGCGGGCGGGCGCGCTCGTCGTTATCGGGCGGGCCATAGGCCAGCGTATGGATATGGCGCGGGTCCATCCATTCGTTGAGCTGGTTGATGGTCTCGCCCTTGCCCGCGCCGTCGATACCCGCCACCACGATCAGCAAGGTGCGATCGGCGCGCTTGAGCCGGTCGTACTGCGACCGCAGCAAGGCCACGCGCAAGCGGCTTTCCTGGGTCTTGAAGTCGTCCTTGGGAAGAACGGGATCGGCTTGCGCTTCGGCGAACATCATCGGTACACGGCACGTAGGAAAGCGGGGACTCGCGATCGGCCGATGTTGCTGGATAACCGGCAGGGGCGCAAGTGCCACGCCGCCGCGCCGCCATGCGGCCAGCGGGGATCTACAGCCGATCGACGGGGATCTTGAGATAGATCATGCCGTCGGGCTCGGCCGGCGGCAGGTGGCCGGCACGGATGTTGACCTGGATCGCGGGCAGGATCAGCGTCGGCATGCCCAGCGTTGCGTCGCGGCGGGTGCGCATGGCCACGAATTCGGCTTCGCTCACGTCCTCGTGCACATGGATGTTGCCGGCGCGCTGCGCGGCGACCGTGGTCTGCCAGGCGGGCGATCGGCCTTCCGGCGGATAGTCGTGGCACACGAAAACGCGTGTGTCGGGCGGCAGCGCAAGCAGGCGGTGGATGGAGCGGTACAGCGAGGCGGCGCTGCCCCCCGGAAAATCGCAGCGGGCCGTGCCCACGTCCGGCATGAAGAGGGTGTCGCCCACGAACACCGCATCACCGATGCGGTAGGCCAGGTCGGCCGGTGTGTGGCCAGGCACGTGCAGGCACTGCGCGGTGAGCGCGCCGATGGCGAATGATTCGCCGTCGGAAAACAGATGGCCGAACTGCGAGCCATCGAGCGCGAAGCCCGGCTCGAGGTTGAAAATGGGCTTGAACACGCCTTGCACCGTGCGGATGTGCTCACCGATCGCGATGGTCCCGCCGAGCTCGCGTTGCAGCCATGGCGCGGCCGACAGGTGATCGGCATGCGCGTGCGTCTCGAGGATCCAGGCCGTGGTGAGGCCGAGCGCGCGCACGTGATCGCGGATGCGCTCGGCACCCGCCGTGCTGGTGCGCCCCGACTTGGGATCGAAATCGAGCACCGGGTCGATCACGGCACAGGTGCCGCCCGGCGCATCGTGCACGACGTAGGAAACCGTGCCGGTGGTGTCGTCGAAGAAGGCGGTGATGTGTGGCGTCATGAAAGGAATACGGATCGGCGGGCGCGATGCCCACGCTGTCCGGCCCATCATATCCCCCGCCCCGGCGCAGTACAACGAGGCCGGGCCGCGTAGGCCGGGCCGCGCAGGCCGCGCCGGACGACCCGTCGAGCCGCGCAGCCACGCGCATGCCGTGCACGTGCCGCCGCATCAGTCGTAGCTGCGGGCGTCCTCGATCACCTTGCCGTCATTGGGCAGCGAGCCCGGTGCCGACCACTGCACGTCGGCGCGCAGCTTGGTCACCTCGCGCACCGACTCGGCGATGCGGGCGGCGAGCGCGTCGTCCGGCGTATCGGATTCCACCTGCAGCACCATGCGATCGTTGCCGGTGGCGCCGCTGACGACCAGGCGCGCGCGCCCCACGCCGGGATGACGGCGCAGCACCTCGGCCACCTGCGACGGATGCACGAACATGCCGCGTACCTTGGTGGTCTGGTCGGCGCGGCCCAGCCAGCCGCGGATGCGTACGTTGGTGCGGCCGCAGGGCGATACGCCCGGCATGATGGCCGAGAGATCGCCGGTGCCGAAGCGCACGAGCGGGTAATCGGGATTGAGCGTGGTCACGACGACCTCGCCGACCTCGCCTTCGGGCACGGGCTCTCCGGTGCCGGGGCGCACGATCTCCAGGATCAGATCTTCGCCCAGCACCAGGCCCTCGCGCGCGGGGGTTTCGAACGCGATCATGCCGAGGTCGGCGCTGCCATAGGCTTGATAGCCGGCGATGCCGCGCGCCGCCAGCCAGTCGCGCAGCGACGGCGGAAAGGCCTCGCCGGACACCAGCGCGCGGCGCAGCGAGTCCAGCCGCACACCCAGTTCATCGGCCTTCTCCAGAATGATCTTGAGAAAGCTCGGGGTGCCGGTATAGCCCGACGGCGCCAGATCGGCGATCGCGCGCACCTGTTGTTCGGTCTGGCCGGTGCCGCCCGGAAACACCGTGCAGCCCACCGCATGGGCAGCCGTCTCCATCATCGAGCCGGCCGGTGTGAAATGGTACGAGAAGCAGTTGTACGCCAGCTCGCCCGCGCGAAACCCTGCTGCGTGCAGCGCGCGCGCAAAGCGCCAATAGTCGGCGCGACCGCTTTCCGGTTCGTAGATCGGGCCGGGCGAGGCGAACACGCGCAGTGCTTCGCCCCAGCCGATGGCGGCGAATCCGCCGAAGGCGCGTTCGGCGCCCTGCGCCGTGATGCTGGCGCGATGGGCCTGCTGGCGCTCCAGCAACTCGTGCTTGCGGAGCACCGGCAGTGTGGCCAGCGCGTCGCGGCTCGTGATCCGGGTGGCGTCGATGCCGGCGAGATGCGCGGTCATGGCGCTCGCGCGGGCCTGGGCATGCGCGATGGCGCCCGGCAGGGCACGCATCAGCGCCTGTTCGCGTTCGGCCGGCGCTCGGGTTTCCAATGTGTCGAAGAACTCAGACATGGGTTCGCACCCTCAGATGTGCGCGTTGGCGGGGGTTCCGGGGGCCTGGATCAGGCCAGCCAGCGCTTGCGCCGGCGGTAAAACTTCTGGTCGCGAAAGCTCTTGCGTTCGCCGCTGGAAATGCCGAGATAGAACTCTTTCACGTCCTCGTTCTGAGCCAGTTCGGCGGCCGCGCCGTCCATCATCACGCGGCCGTTCTCGAGGATGTAGCCGTAGTCGGCATAGCGCAGCGCGATGTTGGTGTTCTGTTCGGCGAGCAGAAAGCTCACGCGCTCGCGCTGGTTCAAGTCGCGCACGATCTCGAAGATCTCTTCGACGATCTGCGGCGCCAGCCCCATCGAGGGCTCGTCGAGCAGGATCATGTTGGGGCTGGCCATCAGCGCGCGGCCGATCGCGGTCATCTGCTGCTCGCCGCCGGAGGTATAGCCCGACTGGCTGGTGCGGCGCTGCTTGAGCCTGGGAAAGTACTGGTACACGCGATCCAGGGCGGCACTCACTTCGCCGCGCGAGAGCTTGCGCGTATAGGCGCCGGTCAGCAGGTTGTCTTCGACCGTGAGGTGGGCGAAGCAGTGCCGGCCCTCCATCACCTGCACGACGCCGCGCTTGACCAGCTCGGCGGGCGAGAGGCGGTCGATGCGCTCGTCGCGATACTGGATCGAGCCCTTGGTGACGTCGCCGCGTTCGCCCTTGAGCAGATTCGAGACGGCCCGCAGCGTGGTGGTCTTGCCCGCGCCGTTGGCGCCGAGCAGCGCCACGATCGCGCCTTCCGGCACGCGCAGCGACACGCCCTTGAGCACCAGGATCACGTGGTTGTAGATCACCTCGATGCCATTCACATCGAGCAGCACGCGGGCGGCCTCGGGGGCAGCGGCAGGCTGGGGAGCTGCGGTCATGGGGAAATCCTCGGTAAGGCGGCCGCCGGCGGGGCCGGCGGCCTGGGTGCATCAGGCGGCGCGCACGCCGCCGTCCATCAGCCCTCGCACTTGCGCGGCGTGATGTTCTTCTCCTTCGCGTACTTGGCGGCGGCTTCCTTCACGAGCGGATCGAGCAGCGCCTTGTCGGCCTGGTACCAATCGCTCTTGACCTCGAACTTCGCCCCATCCCACTGCACGATGCGAGCCCAGTCGTCGCCCATGTGGTTGGCGCACGAGGTCTTGACCGGCCGCATGATGTCGCCGAACCCGAGCTCGTTCAGGCGCTCCTGGGTGATGTTGAGGTTTTCGAAGCCCCAGCGCACTTGCTCGGGCGTGAGCGCCTTGCCCTTGCCGTACTTCTCTTGCGCGGTGCGGATGGCCTCGACCTGCATCATCGAGATCATCATGCCGCGCGTGTGCGCGATGGTGCCCAGGGTGTTCTTCGCCGTCTTGTCGGCGCCCTGGCCCTTGTCGTAGACGAACTTCTTCAGGTCGTCATAGACCTTGCCGGTCGCCGAGCTGTTGTGAATGGTGATGGCGTTGTAGCCCTTGGCGACGTCGCCGAGGTCTTTCACGTCACCTTCGGAGCCCGCCCACCAGATCGCGTACATCTTGTCGCGCGGGTAGCCGCTTGCCTGCGCTTCGCGGATGGCGGTGGGCGTCATGATGCCGGCGCTCCAGAGCAGCACGTAGGCCGGGCGCTGCTGGCGGATCTGCAGCCAGGTGGACTTCTGTTCCACGCCCGGTGCGGTCACCGGATAGAGCAACAGCTCGAAGCCCTCTTTGGCGGCGCGCTTCTGCAGCAGCGGGATCGGCTCCTTGCCGTAGGGCGAGTCGTGGTAGACCAGAGCGATCTTCTTGCCCTTGAGCTTGTCCATGCCGCCTTCTTTCTTGGCGATGTCCTGGATCATCACGTCGGCCGCGGTCCAGTAGGTGCCCAGCAGCGGGAAGTTCCATTCGAACACCGAGCCGTCTACCGATTGCGACAGGCCGTAGCCCATGGTCTCGACCGGCACCTTGTCGACGATTGCCTTGTCGCTCACCGCGAAGGTGATGCCGGTGGACTGCGTATCGAAGCCCGACGCGCCAGTGCCCCGGCCCTTCAGGCGCTCGTAGCATTCCACGCCACGGTCGGTGGCGTAGGCGGTTTCGCATTCCTCGTAGGTGATCTTCACGCCATTGACGCCGCCGTCGCGCTCGTTCACCAGCTTCAGGTAATCGAGCTTGCCATCGGCCCAGGGAATGCCGAGCGGCGCGAACGAGCCCGTGCGATACACCAGCAGGGGCACGAACTGTTCCTCGGCGGCGAGCACCGGGGTGGCGATGGCGCCCAGCGCGCCGGTCGCGGCCATGACGGCAGCCGCCAGTTTCAGGTTGAGTCGCTTCATCTCCATATACCTCCTGCGTGGTGTTCGAGTCGGACACCGGGGTTGGCCCGGTCTACGCCGGGTGTCGTGATTGCGTGGTCCGCGCGCCATGCGCGGGCCGCACGCGAAACCATCAATGCGGGAAAGGCCAGATGCGAAGTTTTTCTTTGCCGATGCTCCAGAGTCGCGCCAGCCCATGGGGCTCCGCGATCAGGAAGAACACGATGAGGGCGCCGAACACCATGTGCTCGACGTGAGCGGCGGTGTCCACCGACATCGACAGGCCGAGCATGTGCGGCACATTGGTGAGCGCCACCGGCACGAGCACGATGAAGGCCGCGCCGAAGAAGCTGCCCAGGATCGATCCGAGCCCGCCGATGATGACCATGAAGAGCAGCTGGAACGAGCGATTCAGGTCGAAGGCGAGCGGCTCCCAGGAGCCCAGGTGGATGTAGCCCCACAGCGCCCCGGCCACGCCCACGATGAAGGAGCTCACGGCGAAGGCCGAGAGCTTGGCGTACATGGGCCGGATGCCGATCACGGCGGCGGCCACGTCCATGTCGCGGATCGCCATCCACTGGCGGCCGATGGCACCGCGCACGAGATTCTTGGCCAGCAGCGTGAACACCACCACCAGGATGAGCACGAACAGGTATTTCTCGAGCGCGCTCTGTACCGGCAGGCCGAAGGCGGTGAGCGGCGGCACCGAGACGTTGCCCGATGACGAATAGTTGGTGAAGAACGGAATGCGCAGGAAGGCCCAGTCGACGAAGAACTGCGCGGCCAGGGTGGCCACCGCCAGGTACAGCCCGCGGATGCGCAGGCTCGGAATGCCGAAGATCACGCCTACCAGTGTGGCGAAGCAACCGCCCAGCAGGATCTGCAGCAGCAGCGGCATGCCCGGAAAGCGCACGCCGAAATTCCAGGCGGCGTAGGCGCCTACCGCCATGAAGGCGCCGGTGCCCAGCGAGATCTGGCCACAATAGCCCACCAGGATGTTGAGGCCGACCGCGGCCAGCGCCAGGATCAGGAAGGGAATCAGAATCGCGCGCAGCAGGTAGTCGCTGGCGAGCGCCGGGACGGCGACGAAGGCCACGGCGAGCAGCAGGGCCATGACGATGCGGTCCTGGCGGATCGGGAAGATCTGCTGGTCGGCGCGATAGCTGGTCTTGAACTGGCCGTTTTCGCGGTAGAACATATTTTTATCCTCAGACCCGATCGATGATCTTTTCGCCGAACAGCCCTTGCGGACGGAACAGCAGGAACACCAGTGCCAGTACGTAGGCAAACCAGATTTCGATACCGCCGCCCACCAGCGAACCCAGGTAGACCTCGGACACCTTTTCACCCACCCCGATGATGAGTCCGCCGATGATGGCCCCGGGCACCGACGTGAGACCGCCCAGGATCACCACGGGCAGCGCCCGCAGCGCGGCGGTCGAGAGCGTGAACTGCACCCCGAACTTCGAGCCCCAGATGATCCCGGCCACCAGTGCCACCAGGCCCGCCACGCTCCACACGATCACCCAGATGCGATTGAGCGGGATGCCGATGGACTGCGCGGCCTGGTGGTCGTCGGCCACCGCGCGCAGTGCGCGGCCCGTGGAGGTGAACTGGAAGAAGATCGCGAGTGCGGCCACCAGCAGCGCCGCGATCACCGCCGCGGTGAGATCCTCGAGATTGATGAGCAGGCCGCCTTCGAACACCGATTCGAGGATGATCGCGGGATCCTTGGGCATGCCGACGTTGATCGAGTACACCGAGCTGCCGAAGGCGATCTGGCCCAGGCCGTCGAGAAAGTAGCTGATGCCCAGCGTGGCCATGAGCAGTGTGGTGGCTTCCTGGTTGACCAGGTGGCGCAGCACGAAGCGCTCGATTGCGACGGCCAGCACGAACATCAGCAGCGCGCTCACGATGAAGGCCAGCACATTGGCGATGAGCATGTGCTCGAAGCCCAGCCAGCGCGGGATCCACTCGGAGAAGCGGGCCATCGAGAGCGCGGCCACGAGCACCATCGCGCCCTGCGCGAAGTTGAAGACGCCCGATGCCTTGAAGATCAGTACGAAACCCAGCCCGATAAGCGCATACAGCATGCCGCTCATCAGTCCGCCGAATACTGTTTCCAGGAAGAATGCCATGCCCAATCCCCAGATGTTGTCGTTGTGCGCGCGTGCGCCTGTGTGCGGTCCGAGGCCCTAGTGCGACTGCACGCCCAGATAGGCGCGGATCACATCGGGATGGGTACGGACTTCGTCGGGCGTGCCGTCGCCGATCTTCTTGCCGTAGTCGAGCACCACCACGCGGTCGGAGATATCCATCACCACGCCCATGTCGTGCTCGATGAGCACGATGGTGGTGCCGAACTCGTCGTTCACGTCGAGGATGAAGCGGCTCATGTCCTGCTTTTCTTCGATGTTCATGCCGGCCATTGGCTCGTCGAGCAGCAACAGGCGCGGCTCCATCGCCAGGGCCCGTCCTAGGTCCACGCGCTTCTGCAGCCCATAGGGCAGGCGTCCCACGGGCACCTTGCGGTAGGCCTGGATCTCGAGGAAGTCGATGATGTTCTCGACGAACTGGCGATGGCGGGTTTCTTCGCGCTCGGCCGGGCCCAGGCGCAGGGCCTGCGCGAGCAGGCCCGACTTCATGCGCAGATTGCGGCCCGTCATGATGTTGTCGAGCACGCTCATGCCTTTGAAGAGCGCGAGGTTCTGGAAGGTGCGGGCGATGCCCATCTCGGCGGCGCGCCGCGGGTTCATGCGCGAAAAGCGCTGGCCGCGCAGCTCGATGCCGCCCTGCTGCGGGGTGTAGACGCCGTTGATCACGTTGAGCATCGAGCTCTTGCCGGCGCCGTTGGGGCCGATGATGGCGCGGATCTCGTGCTCGCGCACGTCGAACGAGATGTCGGTGAGCGCGCGCACGCCGCCGAACGACAGCGAGATGTTCTGCATGCCGAGCATCACGGCGCCGATGCGCTGGTCGCGGGAGAGTTGGCTGGTCATGTCAGGCGGCCCGGGCGGTGATGGCGGGGTAGGTCTTGGCGGGCTCGATATGCAGATCGGCCGAAATGCTGCCGACGCGGCCGTCTTCGAACTTGACCTCGGTCTCGATGAATTGCGACGTCCGGCCCTCGTAGAGCGCGTCGATCAATACGCCGTACTTCTGCGCGATGAAGGCGCGCCGCACCTTGCGGGTACGCGTGAGTTCATCGTCGTCGGGGTCGAGCTCTTTGTGCAGGATCAGAAAGCGCGAGACCTGCGAGGCGGCCAGGCGCGGGTCCTGGGCCAGGTCGGCATTGACGCGTTCGACGCAATCCCGGATCAGCGCATAGACCTCGGTCTTGCCGGCCAGGTCGGTGTAGCCGGCGTAGGGCAGGCCACGACGCTCGGCCCAGTTGCCCACGGCTTCGAGATCGATGTTGATGAAGGCGCAGACCTCGTCGCGATTGGCGCCGAACGCCACGGCCTCTTTGATGTGCGGGAAGAACTTGAGCTTGTTCTCGATGTACTTGGGCGCGAACAGGCTGCCGTCGGCGAGCTTGCCCACATCCTTGGCGCGGTCGATGATCTTGAGCTGGCCGTCGGTATCGAGATAGCCGGCGTCTCCCGTGTGGAACCACCCTTCGGCGTCGCGCGCCTCGGCGGTGGCGCCCGGGTTGCGGTAATACTCCTTGAAGAGCCCGGGGCTCTTGACGAGGATCTCGCCGTTCTCGGACACCTTGATTTCCACGCCGGGCACCGGCGGGCCGACGGTGTCGTCGCGTACCTGGCCATCGGGCTGCACGCACACGAACACCGAGGTCTCGGTCGAGCCATAGAGCTGTTTGAGATTGATGCCGATCGAACGGTAGAACACGAACAGGTCGGGGCCGATCGCCTCGCCGGCGGTGTAGGCCACGCGTACCCGGCTCATGCCGAGCGCGTTGCGCAACGGACCGTAGATGAAGACGTCGCCCAACCGGTAGCGCAGGCGGTCCCAAGCGTTGACCGACTCGCCATCGAGGATGCGCGTGCCGACGCGGCGCGCGAGCGCCATGCAGGCGCCGAACAACTTGCGCTTGATCCAGCCCGCGTCTTCCATGCGGATCATCACATGGGTGAGCAAGCCCTCGAGCACGCGCGGCGGCGCGAAGTAATAGGTCGGGCCGATGTCGCGCATGTCGATCGACACGGTGTCGGGCGACTCGGGATGATTGACCGTGAAGCCCGACACGAGCAACTGCGTGTACGAGAACATGTTCTGGCCGATCCAGGCGGGCGGCAGATAGGCCAGCACGTCTTCGGTATCGGTAAGCCGCTCCATCTCGGACACGGCGCGCGCCCGGTCGATGAGCGCGTGATGCGTGAGCACGACACCCTTGGGCTTGCCCGTGGTGCCGGAGGTATAGAACATCGCGGCCGGATCGTGCGGCTGCACGGCGGCCACCGCGCGCTCATGGAAATCGGGGTGGGCCTGCGCATGGGCGTGGCCTTGCTCGAGCAACTGATCGAACGACTTCAGCAGCGGGTCGGCGTAATGCCGCAGGCCGCGCGGATCGTCGTAGACGACGTGCGTGAGCGCGGGGCACTGCGCCCGCACTTCGAGCATCTTGTCGACCTGTTCCTGATCCTCGACCACGGCGACGCGCACCTCCGCGTCCTGCAGCACATAAACCATTTCTTGCGCGACCGCGTCCTGATAGAGCGGCACGGGAATGGCGCCAAGCGATTGCGCGGCCATCATCGCGATATAGAGGCGCGGACGGTTTTCGCCGATCACGGCCACATGCATGCCAGGCTGTATGCCGAGCGCGGCCAGGCCATGCGCGATGGTGCGCGCCTGTTCGGCGACTTCGGACCACGTGAGCGTCTGCCAGATGCCGAGGTCTTTCTCGCGGATGGCCGGGCGCGAGCCGCGCACCCGGGCGTGTTCGAGCAACAGCGCAGGAAAAGTCTGCGCAGCTGCCGGCTTCATGGCTGAAGCGGGCTGAGAAGGCGCCACGTTGTCTCCTGTCCGTTCTGACTGCTGCGTGAGCCTTGCGCGTGATGCGCACCCCGCAGCATGCCGACCGGTTCGTTTTAGATTTACGGCAGCACTTAAGGTATAAGGTTGGGTTGCTACCGACTGTCACCATCACGACATTCCAGGAACATTTAGGGTATTCCCGATGCAGCTTGCCGAATCGCTCCAGCTCGCCGCCGCATGGTTCCGCGTGCTCGATCCCGCGCAACAGGCGCGGGTGGAGCGCGACGTGTCCGTGCAGCAGGTGCAAGCCGGATCGATCATAGAGCGCAAAGGCGATCTGGCCCAGGCCTGGATCGGTGTGCTTGCAGGGTTGGTCAAGGTGTCGGTGGGCAATGCCGAAGGCAAGGTCGCCTCGCTCACCGGCGTGCCGGCCGGCGGCTGGATCGGCGAGGGCTCGCTGCTCAAGCGCGAGGTCCGCAAATACGATGTGGTGGCCTTGCGCGACTCGGTCGTCGCGCGTCTGCCCGCGGTCACGTTCGAGTGGCTGCTCGACACCAGCATTCCGTTCAACCGCTACTTGCTGCATCAACTGAACGAGCGCGTGGCGCAGTTCATCGGCAAGGCCGAGCACGATCGTCTGCTCGACCCCGATGCGCGCGTGGCCCGTTGCCTGGCCGAGCTCTTCAATCCGCTGCTGTATCCGGGCATGGGCATGCGACTGGCCATCACCCAGGAAGAGGTCGGCTATCTGGCGCGCGTGTCGCGCCAGCGCGCCAACCAGGCCCTGCGCAAGCTCGAAGAGGCGGGGCTGCTCCAGGTGGAGTACGGCGCCGTGCGCGTGCAGGACCTCGATGGCCTGAAGCGCTACGGCGCCGATGCGGTGATGAGCGACGAGGCCTGAGCCGCGTCAGTGTCCGCCACCCAGGTAGGCGGCCACGACGGCGGGGTCGTGCTTGAGTTGCTCCGCCGGGCCATGCACCGAGATGCGGCCGTTTTCCAGCACATAGCCATAGTCGGCCACGTTCAGCGCGGCGGCCGCGAACTGCTCCACGAGCAGCATGGTCACGCCTTGCTCCTTGAGCCGCGCGATGATGCGGAACACTTCTTCGACCAGGATGGGCGCGAGGCCCATCGACGGTTCGTCGAGCAGCACCAGCTCGGGGCTGAGCATGATGGCGCGCGCCATGGCCAGCATCTGCTGCTCACCACCCGAGAGCGTGCCAGCCAGTTGATCGCGCCGTTCTTTCAGGCGGGGAAACAGATCCATCGCACGGTCGAGATCGCCCGGCACGTCGCCGCGCGGCCGCCGGCCCGTGAGCCGCGGAAAGGCACCCAACAGCAGATTGTCGGTGACCGACAGCGACGGAAAGACGCGCCGCCCTTCGGGGGAGTGCGCCAGTCCGAGCCGCGCGATCTGATGCGACTCCATGCCATCGATGCGGCGTCCGCCGAGCGAGATTTCGCCCGCGCTCGTCGGGATCATGCCCGAGAGCGCACGCATGGTCGTGGTCTTGCCCGCGCCATTGGAGCCGATCAGGGTCACCACCGTGGCGCGCGGCACCTCGAGGCTGATGCCGTGCAGGACCTTGACCTTGCCGTAGCCGGCTTCGAGATTCTTGATTGAGAGCATCGTTGATCTTCCCGCTTAAGCTTGCGCGCCGCCCAGATAGGCTTCGATGACTTTGGGATTGGCCTGGACCTCGGCCGGCAGGCCCTCGGCGATCTTCTGGCCGAAGTCGAGCACGGACACGGTGTCGCACACCCCCATCACCACATCCATGTGATGCTCGATCAGGATCAGCGTGATGCCGTGGTCACGTACCTTGCGGATGATCGTGAGCAGCTCGGCGATATCCGGTGCGGTGAGACCGGCAGCGGGCTCGTCCAGCAGCAGCAGTTGCGGGTCGAGCGCCAGCGCCCGGGCAATTTCGAGCAGGCGTTGCTTGCCGTAGGGCAGGTTGCGCGCTTCTTCGTCGGCGAGCCCATCGAGGCCCACGAACTCGAGCAGCGCCAGGGCGCGTGCCCGCGCGCGTTGCTCTTCGTTCTTCCAGCGCGAGGTGCGCAGCGCGATGTTGGCCAGGCCCGTCGTGAAAGTGTGGTGCAGGCCGACCAGCACGTTCTCCAGGGCCGTCATCTCACCGAAGAGCTGCACGTTCTGGAAGGTACGCGCCACGCCATGCGCGGCGATGTCGGCCGGGGTCTTGCCCACCAGCGATTGGCCGCCGAACTCCACGCTGCCGGCGGTGGGGACGTAAATGCCAGTCAGCACGTTCATCATGGTGCTCTTGCCCGACCCGTTGGGCCCGATGAGGCCGTGGATCGTGCCGCGGCGCACGTGCAGATCCACCTGGTTGAGCGCCTTGAGGCCGCCGAACTGCATCAGCACGCCCCGCGCGGACAGCAGTTCCTCGGTGGCGCCGGCGCCGGCCTGGGGCACGGCCTCGGTGCGGTCGGCGAGTTCCTGGCGCACCGACAACGCCGCGCGGCGGGTCGAGAAGAACTGCTGGCGTACGAAGCCCACGATGCCGTCGGGCAGGTAATACACCACGAACAGGATCATCAGGCCGAAGATGCTCAGGCGCCAGTCGGTCAGCGCCTGGAGCCAGTACGAGAACACCGCCAGCGCGATCGTGCCCACCACGGGCACCACCACGCGGCGCGGCGCGACCTGGCCGCGCGACACCGCCAGTGCGCATCCGGCCGTCACGACGATGGCGACCGTGAGCGCGATCATGCGGAAGGTGCCGATGTCGTCCAGCATCTTGGGCAGCAGGACGATGATGGATGCGCCCAGGAGCGCACCGGTGCGGGTCTTGCGGCCGCCCATGATGATGGCGAGCAGGAACAGGATCGTGAGTTCGAAGTTATAGGTATTGGGCGAGATGTACTGCTCGGAGTAGCTATACAAAGCGCCCGCGAGCCCGGCGAAGCCCGCGCTGATCACGAAGGCGATCACCTTGTGGCGATACACCGACACACCCATGCAATCGGAAGCGATGGGACTGTCGCGCAGCGCCTCGAAGGATCGGCCCAGGTGCGACTTGAGGATGCGGTGCACGACCACGAGCGCGAGCACCAGCATGAGCGCCACCAGCCAGAAGTACTCCTGGCGGCTCAGCACATGGCCCGCGATCGAGGGCTTGTTGATCTTGATGCCGAGCGGGCCCTCCGTGAGGAAGGTCATCTCGTTGATCAGGATCTGGATGATGGTGCCGAATGCGAGCGTGACCATGGCCAGGTACGGCCCGGTGACTCGCAGCGCGGGCAGGGCCAGCACGGCGCCGAACACGGCGGCCACCGCGATGGCGGCCGGCACGGTCACCCAGATCGGCATGCCGAGGTGGAAGAACAGCACGCCCGCTACGTACGAGCCGATGCCGAAGAGACCGGCGTGGCCGAGCGAGACCTGGCCGGTATACCCCACCACGATGTCGAGCCCGAACAGCAGGATCGCGTAGATCATGATGGTTTCGATGAGGTGCAGGTAATACGTGTTGGTGACGGCCAGCGGAATGGCGGCCAGGCACACGATCCCCACGAGGGCAAGCACACGATGCAACGGTTTCATGGCTTACACCTTCTTGATGGCGGTCTTGCCGAACAGGCCGGCGGGTTTGAAGGCCAGGACCAGGAGCAACAGCACCAGGCCGGGCACGTCCTTGTAGCCGGTCGAGAGGTAGAAGCCGGTGGTGGTCTCGGCGATGCCCAGGATCAGGCCGCCGACCACCACGCCCATGCCGCTGGAGAGCCCGCCGATGATGGCGACGGCGAAGGCTTTCAGGCCCAGCACCGCGCCCATCGTGGCGCCCGTCAGCGTGAGCGGCGCCACCAGCACGCCGGCGAACGCGGCGGTCAGCGACGACATCGCATACGAGAAGGTGATCATCAGGCCGGTGTTGATGCCCATCAGTCCGGCGGCGCTGCGGTCGTTCGAGGTGGCGACGAAGGCCTTGCCATAGATCGACTTGCGGTTGAAAAGCTCGACCAGCACCATCATGGCGAGCGCGCCGAACACCACCAGAAGCTCCATGGGCAGCACATTGGCGCCCATCAGCGAGATCGGCGCCTCGGGCAGCGGCGAGGGAAAGCGCAGGTCGTCACGGCCCCAGACGTTTTCGGCGACGTTGCGAAAGATGATGCCCAGCGCGATCGTGGCCATGATCCAGCCGAATTCCGAGCGCGTCTTGATGGCCGGCCGCACGCCCACGCGCTCGACGAAGGCGCCTTGCGCGAAGCCGAACAGGCACACGATGGGAATCATGACCCAGTAGTTCACGCCCAGCCCCACCAGCGTGAGCCCGACCAGGGCCCCCAGCATGAGGGATTCGCCCTGACCGAAGTTCAGGGTGCCGGAGGTGGCGAAAGTGAGCTGGTAGCCGAACGCGATGACGGCATAGATCATGCCGAGCGCGATGCCGCTGTAGATGAGCTGTAGAAGAATCATCGTGGTGTGCGCCGATCGAAAACACGCCCATCGCCGTCGCGCGACGGGCCGGACCGCCAGGGCGCGGCCGCGCCGCCGGACGATGCCGGACGGGCGACGCGCTTGCTGCAGTGGCTGCGGGAGCGGGTTGGGGGTTTACTGCGCCTTGACCACGCGGCCGCCCTTCACCTCGCCGATGGTGACTTCCTTGGCGGTGATGGCGTCGTGGTTGTCGTGCGAAAAGGGCTTGTTGTAGGTCATGACCACGCCCTCGACCGGTGTCTGCAGGTTCTCGAGCGCTTCGCGCACCTTCACGCCGTCGGTCGAGTTCGCCTGCTTGATGGCCGCGGCCAGCAGGTAGATCGAGTCATAGCCCTGCGCGGCCGACACCGGGGAATCGATCCGATTGTTCTTGGGCTTGAACTTGGCAAGATAGGCGTCGATGAAGGCCTTGCGCTTGGGCGTGTCGGGATCCTGGATGAAAGTCTGCGGCATGCGCGCACCTTCACCATTCGCGCCCGAGTTGTCGATGTAGTTCGCCATCGACAGGGTCCAGCTGCCCACCATCGGCACCTTCCAGCCCAGCTTGGCCATGCCGTTGGCGATTTGCGCCAGCTCGGGGCCGATGCCGTAGGTCAGCACGGCCTCGGCGCCCGCTGCCTTCGATTTCAACAGTTGCGGCGTCATGTCGACGTCTTTGATGTTGAACTTCTCGACCGCCACGGCCTTGATGCCCTTGGCGGCCAGGGCCTTCTCCAGATCCTCGCGGCCGAGCTGGCCGTAGTTGGTGGAGTCGGCCAGGATGGCGACCTTCTTGAAGCCGCGGCGGGTGATGGCCTCCTCGACGATCATCGGGGCCTGGATACTGTCGTGCGCCGCGTTGCGGAACACATAGTTGTCTTTGTATTCGGGCGCCTTGAACTGGTGCGTGATGACGCTGCCCGTGGCCACGTTATTCATCACCGGAATCTTGGCGTCCTGGTAGAAGCGCTGCGAGGCCAGGGCCACGCCGGTGTTGATGTAGCCCACCGTGGCGGCGACCTGCTCTTTGTTGATGAGTTCCTGGGCGATCTGCACGCCGCGCTCGTTCTTGGCTTCGTCGTCGCGCTCGACCGCGACCAACTGGCGGCCCAGCACGCCGCCGTTTTTATTGATCTCTTCGATGGCCAGGCGCACGCCGTCGCGCATGCTCACGCCCATCGAGGAGGAGCCGCCCGTGAAGGGGCCGGCCACGCCGATCTTGATGGGGTCGGCCGCATGCACGGCGCTCGAAAGGGCAACAACCAGGGTTCCTGCAAGCAGCTTCAAACGAAAATCCATGATGTCTCCGTTATATCTAATGAACTGCATGAAAAGCCGGTGCCGGCGCCTGGCGGCGGGGTTGCTGCGAATTCGGGCGCGCTCCTTTTATGTGCGGCTTACTTTGTGCCGAAATGCTTACGCGAAACTTATGCTTGTGCGTCTTATCGCGTAAATCCCTACGTCAGGCGGTGCGGCCTGGAACCAAATTCCGGGCAGGGCGGAATTATTTTCCGCATGCGGGGCAGTGACAGGCTCGGGATTTCTCAGGGGGGATGGTTGCGCGCGCAAACGCCTGCTCGGCGGGCGTCACAGGGAGCCGGGTCGCCTCAGCGAGCGGGTGAGACTGCCGGATCGATACGCGCGGGGAATTCCGCCGCCAGCCAGTCGATGAATACGCGCAGCCGGTGCGTGAGATGGCGATTTTGCGGGTACACCACGTGAAACGGGTAGGCGGGCGGCCGCCAGGCGCGCAAGACCTCCACCAGTGCCCCGCTGCGCAATGCGGGCGCGGCGCAATACGTGAACGTCTGGACCAGGCCCAGGCCCGCCAGACAGGCGGCCAGATGCGCGTTGCTTTCGTTGATACCGAGGCGATGCTCGAGTTTGAACTCGGTTTTCTGGCCATCGCGCTGGAAACGCCAAGGCATGGCCCGGCCGTTGCGGGTAGAGACGTAGCTGATCAGGCGGTGCCCATTCTTCAGTTCGTCGGGATAGGCAGGCACGCCGAACTGCTTCAGATAGGCCGGCGTCGCGCAGGTGAGCAGACTGGCCTGTCCGATCGAGCGCGCTACCAGCGAAGAGTCGTCGAGCGGGCCGCCGCGGATCACGCAGTCCACGTTGTCGCTGATCAGGTCGACCGGTCGATCCGACACGCCGAGATCGATGCGGATGTCGGGATAGCGCGCCATGAAATCCGGCAGAGCCGGGATCAGCACGTCGGTGGCGGTCGATGAGCCGATGTCGATGCGCAGGGCACCGCGAGGGCGGCCGCGTGCGGCGTTGAATGCGGAATCGATGTCCTCCAGCTCCTTCAAGAGGCGGCTGGTCTTCTCGTAATAGGCATTGCCCTCGGGCGTGACCGACAGGCGCCGGGTGGTCCTGTGCAACAAGCGTGTGCCGACGTGCGCCTCCAGATCCTGCACCAGTTTGCTCACTGTCGCCTTGGGCATGTCGAGCGAGTCGGCGGCACGCGTGAAGCTGCCCGCCTCGACGACGCGGGCAAAGGTGCGGATGGCGAGGAGCTGGTCCATGAGCAAAATTCTGATTGTCTATCCATATGGATAATCTTTTCGATATTAGCCGGTTTATGGATGGTTTGAGCGGGCATAGAGTTTGGTCATGGCGTTTGCACCGCAACGGCTGACCGAGCGGCGACGCAAGCCTCCCTCAATCAAAGGAAACCATCATGACGCAAGCACTCCAAGGAAAAATCGCACTCGTTACCGGCGGCACGTCGGGTATCGGCCTGGCCACTGCACAAGAGTTGGTGGCGCAGGGCGCCCGGGTCTATATCACGGGCCGCCGCCAGGCCGAGCTGGACGCCGCGGTGGCCGCCATCGGCCCGGCGGCTACCGGCATCCGCGCCGACGCCTCGGTGCCGGCGGAGCTCGACACCGTGTATGCACGGATCGCCCGCGACGCCGGCCGGCTCGACGTGCTGTTCGCCAATGCAGGCGGCGGGGACATGATGCCCTTGGGCGCGATCACCGAAGAGCACTTCGACCGCATCTTTGCCAGCAACGTGCGCGGCGTGTTGTTTACTGTGCAGAAGGCCTTGCCCCTGTTGGCCGATGGCGGCGCCGTGATCCTCACGGGTTCGACCGTCTCGATCCAGGGCACCGCCAATTTCAGCGTCTACAGCGCCAGCAAGGCTGCCGTGCGCAACTTTGCGCGCTCCTGGGCGCTGGACCTCAAGGATCGCGGCATTCGCGTGAACGTGGTGAGCCCGGGCCCGATCCGCACGCCTGGTCTCGGCGGACTGGTCGACGCGTCACAGCGCCAGGGTCTGTTCGATCACCTGGCTTCGCAGGTTCCGCTCGGCCGCCTGGGCGAGCCTGGCGAAGTCGGCAAGGCCGTGGCGTTCCTCGCTTCGGATGCCGCCAGCTTCATCAATGGGATCGAGCTGTTCGTGGACGGCGGGATGGCACAAGTGTGATGGGAACTGGCTGAGTCGGAGCGGCCGCCTTTGCCGGGCGCCGGCCAGGGCCGCACCTTGCCGGCCCCTCTCGTCGGCCGCACCTCGCCGGCCGCACCTCGCCGGCCGCACCTCGCCGGCCACACCTAGCCGGCCGCCCGGCTCGCGGAATTCAGGCGGGCCAGGCCGAGACGCGCTGGCAGAGATGGTGCAGCCAGTACGAAAAGTCGCGGGCGCCCGGTTGCAGCGCCTTGCGCGCTTCGGTGCACAGGTAGTACTGCGACCCGCCGGGCGAGCTGGTGCCGCATAGCCGCACCAGCTTGCGTTCGTCCAGCCATTCGGCGGCGAGCGTGCGGCGCGTGAGCGCCACGCCCTGGCCGGCGTGCGCGGCGGCCAACATCATGCCCAGGTCCACCAGCCAGACGCCGCGCGCGGGTTCTGGCCAATTGAGCCGGGCGGCGTCGAACCAGGGCCGCCAGGGCTCCATCGGACAGCGCAGCAAGGCCGCGCGCGCCAGATCGGCCGGACGCTCGAAGGGACCGTGCCGCTTCAGGTAGGCGGGCGAACACACCGGAAATACCGCATCGTCGGTCAGGCGCTCGGCGTGCAGGCCGGGATAGTGGCCGTTGCCGAACCGGATCCACAGATCGGCGGTGGGCGGCGTGATCTCGAGATACGGTACCGACAACAGGATCTCGAGATCGACGTGCGGATGACTGTCGGTGAATTCGGGCAGATAGGGGATCAGCACCTGGCGAGCGAAGGTGGGCGTGGACACCACGCGCAGCGGTTCGGTGGCGGGCTCGCTGCGGGCGCGCAGCGATGCGGCCGAGAGCAGGCCGAGGGCGCTGCGGACCTGCTCGAGGTACTCGCGTCCGGCGGCGGTCAGTGCCGCGCCGCGGCCCCCGCGTGAGAACAGCGTCGTGCCCAGCAGGGTTTCAAGCGCGCTGATGCGTTTGCCGACGGCGCTGGCCGTCACGCCGAGCTCAACGCTGGCTCTCTCGAAAGAATCCAGCCGCGCCACGGCTTCGAAGGCCTGAATGGCGGCCAGCGGCGGCAGGCGGACATCGCGGGGATCGCGCATGGACATGGCACGCACGGGCGCCTGCATGCAGGCGATGGTTGAGGTCGCGCCATTATAGGAACGGGGTGCGTGGCCGCACCCCGGGGAAAACGATAGGCACAGGAGGCCGCCGCGCCGCGTAGGCCGCGCCGCGCCGCGTAGACAGGGCCGGGCCGCGCAGGCCGGGCCGCGTAGGCCGCGTCCGCCGGGCTGTCTGTGCAGGCTGCGCGGCCGCGGTCGCGTCGCGCGGGCCGGCCGGATCGGGCCGCGCCGTACCGGCCGACCTCAGCCGGCCAGGCCGCCGCGCGCCAGCGACACGGCGAGTGCGGCCATCACCAGGGCGATCAGGCCATCCAGCACGCGCCATGCACGCGCATCGGTGAACAGCGGCGCGAAGAGACGCGAGCCGATGCCGAGCACGGCGAGCCACATCAGGCTGGCGCAGAGCACGCCGGTGGCGTAGGCCATGCGCGCGTCGTCGAAGCCGTGCGCGAGCGAGCCGACCACCATCATGTCGAGCCAGAAATGCGGATTGAGCAGCGAGAAGCCGATGGCGCCCAGCAGGGCCGCGCCGCGCGACGGCACGGCCGCCCGGCAGGCGGCCAGGCTGCCGCCGCGCCAGGCGCGCCGGGCCGATTGCACGGCGTACCAGGCGAGAAAGCTCACGCCGAACCACAGCACGATCTGGGTCAGGCTGGGAAACCACTCGGTCAGGACCTGCAGGCCCCAGACGCTGCTGAAGATGAACACGGCATCGATGACCGCGCAAACGGCCAGGATGCTGAGCAGATGGGCGCGCATGAGGCCCTGGCGCAAGATGAAGGCGCTTTGCGCGCCGACCACGGCAAACAGGCCGAGGCCGGTCGCCGCGCCGCTGGACCAGGCGGTGAAAAAAGCGGGAGAGGAAAGGGTGAACATCGAAGACCTGCCACTGCAAATGAACAAGCCGTGCTGGGCGCACGGCTGGAATGGAGGTATTCTCGCGCGTTGAAGCGCTGAAATACAGCTAATTTCCTTTAACCATATTAAGCAAAGCTTAATCGTGCTCTCAGGGTTGCGGGCGCGATGTGTCCGGCAGGCGACGGTGCCGCTGGTCGTGCGAGGAGAAACCGGATGCGGGTCGACCATGGACATCTGCGCGCCCTCGCGGCGGTGGTGCGCGAGGGCAGCTTCGAGCGCGCGGCCGCCGCGTTGAACGTCACGCCCTCGGCGGTTTCGCAGCGGATCAAGGCGCTCGAAGATCGCACCGGCCGTCTGCTGGTGCAGCGCACGGTGCCCGCGCGTGCCACGCCCGATGGCCAGGTGCTGGTGCAGCTGGCCGAACAGACGGCCCTGCTCGAGCATGAAGCGTTGCATCGGCTGGGCGTGGCCGACGAAGACATGGCGCCCGCCAGCATTCCCGTGGCGGTGAACCACGACAGCCTCGAGACCTGGTTCGTCGACGCCGCGGTCCGCTTTTCGCAGGTGTCGCGCGCCACCCTGGACCTGCAGTCCGAAGACCAGGATCACACCGCCGCGCTGCTGCGCAATGGCGCGGTGCTGGGTGCGGTCACCACCCTGGCCGAACCGGTACAGGGCTGCCGCATCCATGCGCTGGGCAGCATGCGGTATGTGGCCACGTGTTCGCCCGCGTTTCACGCGGCGCATTTCGCGCAGGGCGTGAACGCGCGCACCCTGGCGCAGGCGCCGGTCATCGTGTTCAACCGCAAGGATGGCCTGCAGGCGCGTTTCGCGCGCCGCATCATGGGCCGGGCCGCCTGGCAGCCGCCCATCTGGTGGGTGCCGTCCACGCGCGCCTTCGTCCATGCCACGCTGGGCGGGCTGGGCTGGACGATGAATCCGCTGCCGCTGGTGCAGGACGATCTGGACGCCGGCCGCATGGTGCCGCTGCGACAACGTGCCGCAGAGGATGTGCCGCTGTATTGGCAGCATTGGCGGGTAAACTCGCAGGCGATGGAGGCCTTGACCGACTCGGTCCTGGCCGCCGCGCGCGCATTGGTGCGGCGGCGCTAACCCGCTCCCCGACCGGAGCATTGCATCAGGAGACGTCCATGAAGATCCGCAGTTTCGCACTGGCCGCCATGCTGGCTTTGGGCGCGCAGGGCCTGGCCCACGCCGCCGATTTCAAGGTCGGCCAGATCGAGATCGACGACCTGTGGGTGCGCGCCAGCGCGCCGGGGCAGGCCAATGGCGCGGGCTACATGGAAATCGACAACGACGCCAAGGCCGAGGATCGCCTGCTGTCCGTGACCTCGGACGTGGCCGAGCGCGTCGAGCTGCACGAGGTGGTCACGGAGAACGGCGTGGCCAAGATGCGTGAATTGGAGAAGGGCGTGCCCGTGCCGGCCGACGGCGAGGTCAAGCTGCGTCCGGGCGGCTATCACGTGATGTTCCTCAAGCTGAAGTCGCCGTTCGCCGAAGGCGCCAAGGTGCCGGCCACCCTGCGCTTCGAGAAGGCGGGTGAGGTGCAGGTGCAATTCGAGGTCAAGCCGATCGCGCACAACCCCGGCGGCGGTGCGGGCCATGGTGGTCATGGCATGAAGCACTGATACGCCCCGGGCCCGGCCCGCGGAGACAAAAAAAACCCGTTGCGCGAGCAACGGGTTTTTTCTTGCCCGTGTGCCCCGAAGGGCGACGGCTGCGTGTCGCGGCGATCGGGCCAAGCCGAGACCCGACTCGCCTGGGACGTTCACTCCAGCTTGATGCCGGCCTTCTTGATGACCTCGGCCCAGGTCGCGCGTTCGCGTTCGGCGTAGGCCTTGAATTCCTGCGGCGACAGCGGCATGGGCTCCACACCCATGTCTTCGAGCTTTTGCGCGACGGCGGGCGTCTTGAGCGTCTGCGCGAGGTCGGCGGACAGCTTGTCGACCACGGGCTGTGGCAGGCCGGCGGGGCCGACCACGCCTTGCCAGGCGTAGGCCGTGAAGTCGGCGATCTTCTGCTCGGCCATGGTGGGCACGTCCGGCAGCACCTTCAGGCGTTGCGGGGTCGCGGCGGCCAGCACGCGCAGCTTGCCGGCCTTGACGTTGGGCAGGCCCGCGGCGAGGTCGATGAACATCAGGTCGACCTGACCGCCCAGCAGATCCTGAATCGCCGGCGCGGCACCCTTGTAGGGCACGTGCAGCACGTTGACGTTGGCGCGCTGCTTGAACAGCTCGAGCGCGAGGTGGTGCGGCGAGCCGGCGCCGGCCGAGGCCGCGCTCAGGGTGCCGGGCTCTTTGCGTGCGGCGGCGATCACGTCGTCGACGGTCTTGAACTTCGAATTCACGTTCACGGCCAGCAGCAACGGAAAACGCGCCAGGCCGCCCACGTAGGTGAACTTGGCGGGGTCGTAGCTGAGTTTGGCGTAGAGCGAGGGATTGAACGCGAGCGTGCCGGAGTCGGCGGTGCCGATCATGTAGCCATTGGGCTCGGCTTGCGAGATCGCGGTGGCGCCGATGATGGTGGCCGCGCCGGGGCGATTCTCGACCACGATGGTCTGGCCGAGCGATTTCTCCAGGCTGGCCGTGACCGTGCGTGCGACGACGTCGGCACCGCCGCCGGCGGGGTAGGGCACGATCCAGCGGACGGGCTGATTGGGCCAGGACTGGGCCTGGGCGGTATGGGTGGCGGTGAGCGCCAGGGCGGCGGCCGGCAGGACGGCGTACGCCGCCAGACGCTGGATGAGCGTGGGCATGAAGTCTCCTCGTGCGGGGTTATGGCGCCGATGCCAGGGCATCGGCTTGTTGTGTCAGTGCGCCGCCATTATGCGCCGGTTGCCGCCGCTTCGCGAGACCTGCGTCTCTCAGGTGTCGTAATGGCGCGCGCCGAAAATGGCGCTGCCGATGCGTACCTCGGTCGAGCCTTCTGCGATGGCCAGCTCGAAGTCACCGCTCATGCCCATCGAAAGCCGCGTGAGCGGCACGGCGTCGCTGCGGTATGCGTCGCGCAGCTCGCGCAGCCGCCGGAAGCAGACCCGCACAGCGGCCTCGTCGTCGGTGTTGGTGGCCATGGTCATCAGGCCCTGCACGTGCAGCGCGGGGCAGGCCTGCGCCAGGTGGGCGAGAAAGCTGCCCAGGTCTTCTGGCGGGAGGCCGAACTTGCTGGGCTCGGGCGAGGTTTTCACCTGGACCAGAACGTCGAGCGTACGCTCGGCGGCGGCCAGCCGGGCCTGCAGGGCATCGGCCAATTCGATGCGATCGAGCGATTGCACTTCGGCCACGTCGCGCGCCACGTCCTTGGCCTTGTTGGTCTGCAGGTGGCCGATCATGACCCAGCGCACCCCGAGCGCCTCGAGTTCGGCCGCTTTTTGCCGGATCTCTTGCGTCTTGTTCTCGCCAAAACGGGTCAGGCCCAGGGCGTGGGCTTCGCGCACCGCATCGGCGGCGAAGGTCTTGCTCACCGGGAGCAAAGTCACGCTGTCTTCGGGACGGCCGGCGCGTGCGCAGGCCTGACGGATACGATGTTGCACGGCGGCCAGCCGCTGGGCCATGGAATCTGCTGCAGTCATGGATGCGATCGGAGAAAGGGCGATCCCGGCGGGTTGCCGGGACTTTTTCATAGTGTAGGCCCAGCGCCACGGCACGGTCGCGGGGCGCGTTGACCCTGGCTTTGGCCCAGGCTTAGAATCCCTGGATATTTATTTATATTTCAAGGTTTTAAGCCGACGGAGACAGTGGCGGCCAGCGTGGCGGCAGATCAGCGCACGCGGGCGCTGCATGGCTGGCGGCAGTTCGACCCGCGGGCCGCGTGCGCGCCACCCGCGGCGCCTTCACAGCCCGTTGTTTCCATGGGCGCCGGCATGGCCGGGCCCTGGATCCGCGGCGCGCGCACGCTCCCACCACCATTCCTCGTATCGCCATGTCCATCGCAGCGCCCGAGTACGCTTTCGCTACCCCGTTCCAGATCCCGCCGTCCGCACCGATCCGATCGCTCATGCCCTACGCCATGCGGCCGGGCACGGTCTCGCTCGCAGGTGGCTATCCCGCGCAGGAACTCTTCGATATCGAAGGCCTTACCACCGCCTCCAATCAGGTGCTGGGCCGGCTGGGCGCGTGTCTGCAGTATTCCAACATCGATGGCCAGGCCAGTCTGCGCCACGAGCTGGCGCGCTTGTCGGCCGCGCGCGGCCTGATCTGCGACCCCGATACCGAGCTGGTAGTCACCGGCGGATCGCAGCAAGGCATGGCGCTGCTGGCCCGCGTGATGCTGCAGCCGGGTGACACCGCCATCATCGAAAGCCCCGCGTTTCCCAACTCGGTGAATGCGCTGCGCTATACCGGCGCCACCGTGCATACGGTGCCGTCCGGCCCGGATGGCATCGACGTCGACGCGCTCGACGAACTCGCCGCCCGCGTGAAGCCCAAGATGGTCTGTGTGGTGGCCTCGTTCTCGAACCCGTGCGGCGCCACGATCAGCCGCGCCCGCCGTCTGCGCCTGCTCGAGCTGGCGGTCAAGCATCGTTTCCTGATCGTCGAAGACGACCCGTACGGTGAGCTGCGCTTTGCCGGTGAGACCGTGCCGCCCATCGCCGCGCTGGCCGAAGGCGAAGCCCGCCACTGGGCGGTCTACATTTCCAGCATGTCCAAGACCATGGCGCCGGCGCTGCGCATCGGCTGGCTGGTGGCGCCGCCCGAGGTGCGCCGCCGCTGCGTGGGCGCGAAATCGGCCGATGACATGGCCAACTCGGCCTGGGTCCAGGAAGTGGTGGCCCAATATCTGGCCAACGATCGCTACGCGGTGCACGTGCCGCGTATCCGCGCGGCCTATGGCGCGCGCTGCGACGCGATGGCCCAGGCGCTCGAGCGCGAGCTGGCCGGTCGGGTGATCTTCAAGAAACCCGAGGGTGGCATGTTTTTCTGGGCCCGCCTGAGCGGCGACATCGACGCGACTCGCCTGTTGCCGTACGCTATCGAACACGAAGTGGTCTATGTGCCGGGCAAGGCGTTCTACCCCGATCCGGCCGCGGCCGATCTGCATGCCATGCGCATGTCGTTCGCCACGATGGACGAAGAACGCATCGCCCTGGGCATCGTGCGGCTGGGCCGCGCGCTCGACGCCTGCGCCGCCAACGCGCCGGTCTCGATCTCGCTGGCGGCCTGATCCCCCTGCCGCGCATCACCGGTTGCGTGCGCAACCGGTGGTTATAAGCGATGCGCCGCCGGTTATTTTGCCGGCCTGGACACTCTCGTTAAGCTTGCGCACTTTCCTGGCGCCGTCGTGCGCCGAGTCGGATTACGGAGACGAGCATGAAGATCGCAACGAGTGTGGCCGCGGCGGCGCTGGCGCTGGGCCTGGCCCCGATGGCGCAGGGCGCGACGCTGGACGTGGTGAAAAAGCGTGGCGAAGTGGTCTGCGGCACCACCACCGGCTTTGCCGGTTTCTCGGCCCCTGACGCCCAGGGCGTGTGGCGCGGCCTCGACGTCGACCTCTGCCGCGCGGTGGCGGCCAGTGTGTTCGGCGATGCCAGCAAGATCAAGATCGTGCCGCTCAATTCGCAACAGCGCTTCACCGCCCTGCAATCGGGCGAGGTGGACGTGCTGACGCGCAACACCACCGTGACGCAGCAGCGCGATACCGCGCTGGGCATCATCCACGCCGGCATCAATTTCTACGATGGCCAGGGCTTCATGGTGCCCAAGTCGCTGGGCGTGAAAAGTGCCAAAGACCTGAACGGCGCCACCATCTGCCTGCAGACCGGCACGTCCAACGAAAACACGCTGGCCGACTGGGCGCGCGCCAACAAGGTCAATTACAAGCCGGTCGTGATCGAGACCTTCAACGAGGTCGTCAATGCGTTCGCCACCGGCCGTTGCGATGTGTTCAGCACCGACGCCTCGGGGCTGTCGTCGATCCGCATTTCCAAGCTCGAGAAGCCCGATGACTACCTCGTGCTGCCCGAGATCATCTCCAAGGAGCCGCTCGGCCCCTTCGTGCGGCAGGGCGACGACGCCTGGCTCAACATCGTGCGCTGGTCGCTCTCGGCCATGATCGAGGCCGAGGAGTACGGCCTGACGCAAGCCAATGTCGACGAACAGCTTAAGAGCGAGAATCCCAATGTGCGCCGCATTTTGGGCGTGACGCCGGGCGCGGGCAAGAACCTCGGTCTCGACGAGAAGTGGGCCTACAACATCGTCAAGCAGGTGGGCAATTACGGCGAGAGCTTCGAGCGCAATGTGGGCCAAGGCAGCCCGCTCAAGATCCGGCGCGGCCTGAATGCGCAATGGACCGACGGCGGCCTGATGTACGCGCTGCCGATCCGCTGATCACCGCGCATCATCGGGTGGTAACGACAAGGGCGCCCGCGGGCGCCCTTTTGCATGCGGAGCCGGACTTCTCAGACCGGCTTGCGGCGATACAGCAATGAGATCCGCGCGAACGCCACCTGCAGCTCGCGCGTGCCTCCCTGCAGCACGATGGGACGGCCGCGGCGGGTGAAGACGACGAGCCGCTTGGAGAACAGCAGCGGTACGAACTTGGCGAAGTGGATGTCTTGCCAGGCCACCTCGCGCCGGGTGATCCAGGTCTGGCGCAGGCCTTTTTCGTCGATCGTGGTGACCGACACCTGCATGTTCCAGCAGACCACCGCCAGGCCCAGGAAGCACAGGATCACCGTGCCCGCCAGCACCGAGTTCATCTGATCCGGCGGCAGGCGGATGGCGGTGGTGACGATCTGCACGCCGATCACGGCCAGGATGACCCAGGCCAGGATGCGCACCCAGTCGGGCCAGGCCTGTCCCGAGAGCGGGAGCGGTCCGATTTCGCTCAGGAGGGCCTGATGTTCTTCGGCGGTGGGGGCAGCAAAGGGAGAGGTCATGGGCCGGGTGGTTGGCGTATCGGGCAGGTGGGCGCCGTTGACGGAAGATCGGCGCACAAACGAGGCATTCTACGTGCCTTTGACGACATGCGCCGACGCAGGCTCACGCGGCGCGTTTGGCGGCGATGGCGTTGCCGGCCCGGCTCAAACCCTTGCGGTCCAGATTGGACGCCATCCACTGGCCGATATCGACCACCGCATCGAAATCGATGCCGGTCTCGATGTCGAGCCCGCGCAGCATGTAAAGCACGTCTTCGGTGGCGACGTTGCCGGTGGCGCCCTTGGCATAGGGGCAGCCGCCGAGACCGGAGACCGAGGCGTGATAGATGGGCACGCCGGTTTCGAGCGCGGCCAGGATGTTGGCCAGCGCCTGGCCATAGGTGTCGTGGAAGTGACCCGAGATGCGCGCGGGGTCGATGATCGCGGTGACCGCGCTCATGACCTCACGCACGAGGCGCGGCGTGCCCACGCCGATCGTGTCGGCCACGTCGATCTCGTCACAGCCCAGCGCGTCGTAGCGGCGCGCCACGTCGAGCACGGCCTCCACCGGCACCTCGCCCTGGTAGGGGCAGCCCAGCGCGCAGCTGATGCTGCCGCGCACGCGCAGGCCGGCTTCTTTGGCTGCGGCCACCACGGGTTCGAAACGCGCGATCGACTCCGCGATCGAGCAGTTGATGTTCTTTTGCGAAAAGGCCTCGCTGGCCGCGCCGAAAATCACGATCTCGTCCGCCCGGGCGGCGAGCGCGCCCTCGAAGCCCTTCATGTTGGGCGTCAGCACCGAGTAGATCGTGCCGGGGCGGCGCGCGATGCGGCCCATCACGTCGGCCCCATCGGCCATCTGCGGCACCCACTTGGGCGACACGAACGAGGCGGCCTCGACGTTAGGAAAGCCGGCCGCGCTCAGGCGGTCGACGAGCTCCACCTTGATCTCGGTGGGGACGAAAGCTTTTTCGTTCTGCAGGCCGTCGCGGGGCGATACCTCGACGATCTTCACGCGGGTGGGCAGTGCCATGTCTCTTCCTGGAGCGGGCGCCGTGGTCGGCGCGGTTTTTGATCTGACTATAGTAGTCCGATGCGCCGCCCGGGGCGAGGTACAGCCTGGCCGGTACAGCGGCGAGATGCGGCGTTGAGGCTTGCCTGCCGCTTGCCCGGAAGGGTACCCGGGGCGCCGGGCAGGCAGGCCCTGCCGAGCGCCTGGCGGTCGGGACATTCGTTCTGCGCGCTGCGCAAGCGAGCTCACGTCGCGCCAGGATCGAAACGTGGCAGGAAAAGCCGAACGGCGGCGCGCGCTCAGGCGCCGGGCGCCCGCCGTTGAAACGTACCACCGGCCTCGCGCTCCACCAGGCCGGCAATCTCGAGCTCGCTCAACTGCGCTTGCAGATGATGCATGGGCAGGCCTGTGCGTTCGGCCAGCACGTCGGGATGCACGGGGTCGTAGCCCAGCGCGTCGAGCAGGGCCGCCAGGTGCGGCGCCAGCGGCGGCAGCGCCGTGACGGCATCCGGTGCATCGGCCGCGGCGGGCGAGGGCGTGCCCAGCTCGTCGGTGATGTCCTGGGCCGTCTCGACCAGCTTGGCACCTTGGCGGATCAGCTGATGGCAGCCGCGCGCCAGTGGTGAATGGATCGAGCCGGGAATGGCGAACACCTCGCGGCCGCTTTCGGCCGCGAGCCGGGCGGTGATGAGCGAGCCGCTCTGGCGCGCCGCCTCGACGACCAGCACGCCGCGAGCCAGTCCCGCCACCAGCCGGTTGCGGCGCGGAAAGTGATGGGCCTGCGCGCCGACACCGAGCGCAAACTCGGAAATCAGCGCGCCACCCTGGGCGATGCGATGCGCGAGTTCGCGATTGGCGGCCGGATAGACCCGATCGATGCCGGTGCCCAGTACCGCGATCGTGCCCGCGCCGCGGGGCCCCGCCGCCAGCGCGCCATCGTGGGCGGCCGCATCGATACCCAGGGCCAGACCGCTCACCACACACCAGCCGCGGCCCGCCAGGTATTGCGCAAAGGCGCGGGCGTTGTCGGTGCCGCCCGCCGTCGCGTTGCGCGCGCCCACCACGGCCAGCGCGGGGCGGTTCAGGCACTCGGTATGGCCGGTGACGTACAGCAGCACCGGCGGGTCGGCGATCGTGAGCAGAGCCTGCGGATAGGCGGGATCGGCGAGCGTCAGCACGGTGTGGCCGGGCTCGCTGGCCCAAAGCAACGTGCGCTCGATGAGCGCGCTGGTGTCGGCCGATGGCCCCGATGCCAGCTGGCGAGCCAGCTCGTGAGGCAACTGACGCGCCAGCGCGGCCGCGCCCTGCGCGTAGATGTCTTGCGGCAGGCCGAATGCGCGCAGCAACTGGCAGGCCGTGGCCGGACCGACGCCGGGCTCGAGCGAGAGTCGCAGCCAAGCGGAGAGTTCGGCAGGGGTGTGGATCAGGGGCATGGAGAAAGCGGTGGCCGCGAGGGCAAAATCCGAAGGGCAGGCCGCAAGCGTAGCAGGCCGCCCCGAAGATGGCGGGCGCGGGCGTGCCAGCGCTGTCGCGCCTCGGGTGGTGCGGCGCGCGCCCGCGTATCGCAGGGTATCGCCCGGTTTGCCGGCGCCTGACGCAACAGGCGGGTGACGCTCAGCCGCCCTGCGGCGTCTCGGCAAGCGGGATCGTGCCGCTGCTGTCTTTGACCTTGCGCATCACGATGTGCGAGCACATGTCGCGTACACCGCGGATGCCGTTGAGCTTCTCGACCACGAAGGTCGAGAAGGCGGCCAGGTCGCGCGTGCGCACCTGCAGAATGTAGTTGCTCGCGCCAGTCACGATGCTGGCCTGCACCACCTCGTTGAGTTCCTCCAGCCGTGCGATGAAGGCTTCGTTCCAGCCCGGCTCGGATTGGTCCATCGAGAGGTGTACATAGGCTTCGAAGTCGACGCCGAGCTGCGCGTTGTCGAGCAGCGCGCGATAGCCGCGGATCACCCCGCCTTCTTCGAGCGCGCGCACGCGCCGCAGACAGGCCGAGGGCGACAGCGATACGCGGTCTGCCAGGTCTTGATTGGAGATGCGGCCGTCGGCCTGGAGAATGTTGAGAATGCGGCAATCAATGGTGTCGAGCTGCATGGTGCAAGATTCTTTGTCCAAAGCGCGAGGTGCTCGAATTTTCGTGCAATGAACCCCGTTCGTCACGCGGAATTTGCAATTTTTTTGGCCCGGGGCGCTGATACCATATTCCTCGTTCCAAGCTCTCGAGGTCGAGATGAAAACGCGTGACGATTGCCTGGCGCTGGACGCCGCCGATGCCCTCGCGGGCCTGAAAGATCGATTTGAATTGCCCCCGGGTGTCATCTACCTCGATGGCAATTCGCTGGGCGCCAAGCCGCGCACCGCCGCGGCGCGCGCGGCCGAAGTGATCGGCCGCGAATGGGGTAACGACCTAATTCGCAGCTGGAATACCGCCGGGTGGTTTGAAGCGCCTTCGCGCCTGGGCGACAAGCTCGCGCGCCTGCTCGGCGCCGATGAAGGCGAAGTGGTCGTCACCGACACCACTTCGCTCAACATCTTCAAGGTGCTGGCCGCCGCTTTGCGCATTCAGCAGCGCGACCAGCCAGCGCGCAAAGTGATCGTGTCCGAGCGCGATAATTTCCCCACCGATCTCTACATGATCCAGGGCATGATCGATTTCCTCGAGCAAGGCTACGAGCTGCGCCTGATCGATGCCGACCTGAGCCTGGATCAGGCGCTCGACGCCGACGCCGCGGTGCTGCTGCTCTCGCATGTGAACTATCGCAGCGGCGCGATGCACGACATGGCCCGCGTGTCGCGTCTGGCGCATGAGCGCGGCGCGCTCGTGATCTGGGACCTGGCCCACGCGGCGGGCGCCGTACCGCTGGCGCTCAACGCCGATGGCGCCGATTTCGCCGTCGGTTGCACGTACAAATATCTGAATGGCGGCCCGGGCTCGCCCGCGTTCCTGTGGGTGGCGCCGCATCATATGGATCATTTCTGGCAACCCTTGTCGGGTTGGTGGGGCCATAGCAATCCCTTCGAGATGTCCGACCGCTACGATCCGGCCCAGGGCATCCGGCGCTTTCTGTGCGGCACGCAGCCCATCGTGTCCATGTCGCTCGTGGAGTGCGGGCTCGACCTCGCGCTCGAGGCCGACATGCAGGCGGTGCGCGCCAAGTCCCTGGCGATGGCCGATCTCTTCATCGAACTGGTCGAGACGCGCTGCGCCGATCACCCGCTCACGCTGGTCACGCCGCGCGAGCACGCCGGTCGCGGCAGTCATGTGAGCTTCCTGCACCCCGAGGGCTATGCGGTGATGCAGGCGTTGATCGCGCGGGGCGTGATCGGTGACTATCGTGAGCCCGAGCTGCTGCGATTCGGGCTCACGCCGCTGTATCTCAGTTATGCGGATGTCTGGGACGCGGTCGAGATCCTGCGCGACGTGCTCGACACGCGCGCCTGGGACAAGCCCGAGTTTCGTACGCGGGCCGCCGTGACCTGAGCGCGCCGTGGTGCGGGCGGTGGGGTATGCGTCCCCGTGCCCGCACCGTGGGCTAAGCGGTACTTAGCCTAAAACTATTAGATCGCCGGTTTCCAATGAATTATCATGTGGTCTTACCGCTGATTATTCCGCCTGACCGACATTTCCATGGCTTTGCTCAACATCCTCCGCTACCCCGACGCGCGCTTGCACAAAGTGGCCAAGCCCGTGGCCGTGGTCGACGACCGCATCCGCCAACTCGTGCGCGATATGGCCGACACCATGTACGACGCCCCGGGCGTGGGACTGGCCGCGACCCAGGTAGACGTGCATGAGCGCGTGATCGTGATCGATGTGTCCGAAGAGGGCAACGAGCTGCGCGTGCTCATCAACCCCGAGATCACCTGGAAGAGCGACGAGCTGCAGGTCTACGAAGAGGGGTGCCTGTCGGTGCCCGGCGTGTACGACGAGGTCAAGCGCGCTGCCCGTATCCGCTGCAAGGCGCTCGACGAGCAGGGCCAGTCCTATGAGTTCGAGGCCGAGGGCCTGCTCGCGGTCTGTGTGCAGCACGAAATCGATCACCTCGATGGCAAGGTGTTCGTCGAGTATCTGTCGGTGCTCAAGCAGAATCGCATCAAGACCCGTATCAAGAAAGCCGAGCGCGAAGCCTTGCGCGCCTGAGGGCTTTCCCTTCTTGCACACGAAAACCCCGCGTTTGCGGGGTTTTTTGTTGTCTGCGCCCGACGCTCGACATTGCCGCGGGTTCGTCCCCAAACGAAAATACCTGCACCCTGACAGGGAGGAGGATAGAAGAGGCCATGAAGAGTATTCCCCACGACGAGGCAATGGCAGGGCGCTATCGCGACGATCCCGCCTATGCGCTTGCCATGCTCGACACTATTCTCGAAAGCGGCGAACAGGCCGAGCTGCTCATCACGCTGCGGCAATTGGCGCAGGCGTGCGGCGGCATGCAATCGATCGCGGACCGATCCGGCCTGAATCTCACGCAGCTCTACCGCACGCTTTCTCCCAAGGGGAACCCTGGCCTCAGCAGCCTCACCGCCATCCTGCATGCCTTGGGCCTGCGGCTGGCCGTGCGGCCGCTGGACGCATCCGGCCGCTATTCGATCGACTGACGCCGATCAGCGCGGTGCGAACAGGCGGCCCTGGTTCGTGGCCGCCGGGTCGCTGCCGCCGAGGCGCACGACATCCCAAAAGCCCGCCGGTGAGCTCGACACCACGGGCACGCCGTGGCGCGCTTCGACGATCTTGATCGTGTCCAGCGTCAGCAGGCCGCCGCACGAGAGCAGGATGGCCTGCGCGCCGGGAGCGTCGGCCAGCGCCGCTTCGCACAGCGCGACCAGCGTGTCGGTGCCGACCCGTGCCATCGCCTCCACGCCGCTGATACCGAGGCCATGGCAGGTTTGTACATCGAAGTCTTCTTCGCGCATGAAGTCTTCGAGGCGCTCGTTCACATCGTTGACGTACGCCGTGGCCAGTGCCACGCGCCGGGCATCGAGCGTGCGCAGTGCGCGCACGACCGCGTGGCTCATCGTCGTGCAGGGCAGGCCGGTCGCGCGCGTCATGGCCTCGGTCAGCGTGCGATTGAAGGCCGCGCCGCGATAGAAGCTCAGTGACGTGCCCATCAGCGAGATCACGCCGGCGCCGGCGTCGGCAAGTTTGCAAGCGTGCGCGGTGACATCGTCGATGACGGCATCGTAGCCGTCCGGCGTCACGGAGCCCAGGCCCAGCCCGCTCGCCCGGAACGAGAGATGAGGATAGAGAAGGGGGCCGTCGGCAGGCACCTCGCCGGCAGCGGGCGGCACGATGAGGCCGTGCAGGACAGGAACAGGCGTAGCGGACATGGCGATGGATTCCGGAGAAAAGGCGATTACTGGCCGAATTCGAGTTTGCTGCGCGCGATCAGATCGCCCCAGCGTTGTTGTTGCGCGGGCAACCATTGCGCCAGTTCGGGGGCGGACTGATAGGCAATCTGCGAGCCTTGCATCACGAAGGCCTGGCGCAGTACGGGTTGCTGCAGCACCTGCGGCAGCACGGACTCCAGGCGTTGCAGCGCGGCGCGTGGCGTACCGGCCGGCGCAAGCAGGAACAGGGAAGGCGTGGTCTCGAAGCCGGGGAGTGTCTGGCTCGCCGTCGGGACATCGGGCAGGCCCGCGAAGCGATCGGCCGACAGCACCGCCAGGATGCGGATACGCCCGCCGCTGGCCAGCGGCATGACCGCCGGCAGGCTGGAGATGGCCATGTTCACCTGCCCGCCCAGGAGCGCCTGCACGGCCGGGCTGCCCCCCTTGTACGGCACGTGCACGAGATCCGTCTTGCTCAGGCTCTTGAAAAGCTCGCCGCCGAGATGGTGCATCGAGCCCACGCCCACCGTGGCATAGGTGTATTGCCCGGGCGCCTGGCGCGCCATGGCAATGAATTCCGGCAGGTCGCGCGCGGGGTGATCCGCCGGCACTGCGAGCGCCAGGCCTGCCTCGCCCACCATGGCCACCGGCACGAAATCGCGTTCGAGTCGGAAGGGCAGGCTGGGATAAATGTAAGGCGCAACGATCAACGACGTATCGGCCAGGAGCACCGTGTTGCCATCGGGCTCGGCGCGGCGCGCCGCCTCGGCCGCGATGGTGCCTCCGGCGCCCGGCCTGTTTTCGACCACTACCGGCCGACCGAGCGGCTCGGCCAGATGCTGCGCCAGCAGGCGCGCGAGCGTGTCCACGCCGCCACCCGGCGAGAAGCCCACCACGATTTTGAGGGGTGCCTGCTGGGCCTGCGCGGCCCCGGCCGCGCAAAGCAACAGGAGGGCGGCGCAACATATCCATCGAACGAGCAAATCAGTCTCCTGGCGCCGGCCGATGCCGGAGGCGGGTTTGGGAATACAGGCGAATCAGTGTGGCAGGGGCACGCCGCCGGCGCGCGCGCCGTACAGCCAGTCGAGCGGCGCGGTACGCGGTGGCGACTCGTCGGCCTCGTTGAACAGACCCTGCGGGAAGCGCGCGGCGAACGCGCGGAATTGGCGCCCGCCCACCACGATGTGGCGGGTGGCGGCCTGCGTGGCCGCATCCGCGTCGGCCGCGAGCACGGCGCGCACGATCACGCCGTGCTCGCGCCAGGAGTGCGCCACGCGATCGGGCTGGTCGAAGTGGCGCAGCCGATAGGGCTGCGTGCGCCTGCGGATGGCGACGATCTGTTCGGTGAGATAGGGATTGCCGCAGGCCTCGTAGAGCAGGGCATGAAACGTGTGATTGGCCTCGCCGTAGCCCGCGCCGTCGGCGCGCGGACGGGAGGTCTCGTGCGCATGCGCCAGCGCCTCGCGGCCCGCCCTTGAGATCCGGCGCGTGGCCAGGCCGGCGCAAAGGCCCTCGAGATAAGCCAGGGTTTCGAACATATTGGCCAGCTCGTCGGGCGAGAGCTGATTCACGAAGATACCCACCCGCGGCGCGATGCGCACGAAGCCGCGGGCGGCCAGTTGCAGGAGGGCGTCGCGCACCGGCGTGCGCGACACGCCATACGCGAGCGCCAGCGCCGTTTCGTCGAGCGCCGTGCCTGGCGGCAACGCGGCGCTGGCGATCTGTTCTTCGAGATCGCCGCGGATGCGGTCGGCGGCGGTGAGGGTGCTCGGCGGGGTCATGCGCAACTCCTGCTACGGGCAAGTCGAGCGACCATTATTGGAAACGGGGCCTGATATATCAATCCGGGCGCGCCCGGGGGCTGGCAGGGCGCGCCCGCGTCCGCAGCATGACGCCCGGCAGAGCGCGGCGCCCGGCGCCCGGATGCCCGGCGCCCGATTTGGCGCGGGCGCGATCTGGCTGGACAATATCGCCTGCGCGCCGCGACCGGCGCCCCGGGGCCGCGGGCCCCGTTGTCATTCCGTCGTTCCTGGATTCCCCATGCGTCTCGTCTTTGCCGGTACCCCCGATTTCGCCCGTCTCGCCCTCGAAGCCCTGCTGGCCGCGGGCCACGAGGTGCCGCTGGTGCTGACCCAGCCCGATCGCCCGGCCGGCCGCGGCCTCAAGCTCACGCCCAGTCCGGTCAAGCAGGCGGCGCTCGCCGCCGGTATCGAGGTGGCGCAGCCGCGCAGCCTGCGCCTGGACGGCCGTTATCCCGATGAAGCGCAGGCCACGCGCGAGCGGCTCGAAGCCATCGCGCCCGACGTGATGGTGGTGGCCGCCTACGGGTTGATCCTGCCGCAATGGACGCTCGATCTGCCGCGCCTGGGCTGCCTGAATATCCACGCCAGCCTGTTGCCGCGCTGGCGCGGCGCGGCGCCCATCCAGCGCGCGATCGAGGCGGGCGACACGCGTACCGGCGTCACCATCATGCAAATGGATGCCGGTCTCGATACCGGCGACATGCTGCTCGAGACCGTGGTGCCGATTGGCGCCGATACGACGGCCGCGGCTTTGCACGACGCCCTGGCGCAGAGCGGTGCCAGCGCCATCGTGCAGGCGCTCGAGGCACTCGCCGGCGCGGGCCTCACGGCTCGCAAGCAGCCCGAAGAGGGCGTGACCTATGCGGCCAAGCTCGAGAAGAGCGAAGCGGCGCTCGATCTGACGCAACCCGCCGAGGTACTGGCGCGGCGTATTCGCGCCTTCAATCCGGTGCCGGGCGCCACGGTGCGGCTTGCGGGGCTGGAAGATCCGGTCAAGGTCTGGCAGGCCCAGGCTTTACCGGCGCAAACGAGCGCCGCGCCCGGCACGGTGCTGAGCGCGACCGGCGCGGGTGTGGATCTCGCCACGGGCGAGGGCGTGCTGCGCCTGCTGGAGCTGCAGAAAGCGGGCGGCAAGCGCCAGCCGGTCGATGTCTTTGTGCGCGGCTGGCAGCCCGTGCCGGGCGCCTGAGGCCGGCCTCAGTACAGCGTGGCGCGCAGGCGCGCCGGCTGCTCCTGGTCGTATTTGACGCCATCGATCGTGCCCGCGGAGACATCGGCCAGGATGCGGCCGGTGCTCGGCAGCGCGCTGCGTTCGACCTGGCGGGCGGGGTCCCAGAGGCCCGAGCGCACAATGGCCCGCGCGCATTGGAAGTACACCGTGTCCACGTGGATGCGCAGCACCGAGCGCGGCAGCTTGCCGTCCATCTCGAAGCGCGCGAGCAGCGCCGGATCGACGCTGATCTCGGCGCGGCCATTGACCCGCAGGGTCTCGCCCACGCCGGGGATCAGGAACAGCAGCGCCACGTGCGGGTCCTGCAGGATGTTGCGCAGACTGTCGATGCGATTGTTGCCGCGACGGTCGGGCAGCAGCAGCGTCCGCTCATCGGCCACGGTCACGAAGCCCGCGGGATCGCCGCGTGGCGAGGCGTCCAGGCCGCCCTCACCCTGCGTGGCGAGCACCGCGAACGGCGCGGCTTCGATGAAGGCGCGATAGTGCGGATGCACATAGTCGACTTCTTTGGCGAGCGAAGGTTGGGCAGGTTCGCCGTACAGCGCCTGCAGGGCGGCGATGTCGGTGATGCGGTGCGGATCGAGGCTCATGGCGTCTCGCGTGTCAGCTCAGATGGGTGCCCAGTTCGCCCACCGAGGTGAGCAGGGCGTCGGGTTGTTCGGCGCGCAGCGCCTCGGCATCGTTGTAGCCCCAGCTCACGGCCACGCTCGCCACGCCGGCCTTGCGCGCGGCCTCGACATCGCGGACCTCGTCGCCCACCAACACGGTCTGGTCGGGGGTGACGCCGTGGCGCTGCATCAGCCGTTCGAGCTTGGCGGCCTTGCCGAACAGATCCGTGCCGCATTCGAAGTCATCGAACAGGGCGCTGATCTCTGGGCCCAGCACGCGCTGCACGTTTTCGGTGGCGTTCGAGCTCACGACGGCGAGCTTCACGCCCTGCGCGCGCAGCTGCGCCAGAGCCGCCGGCACGCCGTCGAACAGGGGGATCTGCGGGCCGGCTTCGTTCATGCGCTCGCGCACGTGGATCAGGATCGCGGGCGCCTTCCAGAGCGGGATGCCGAGAAACTTGAGAATCTCCTGCACACCCTGGCGCCGCAGGGCGCGGCGCTCGGTGGCGTTGGTCTTGCGAAAGCCGTAGCGCTCGGCCACGTCGTCGAGAATCGATTCGAACCAGGGCAGCGTATCGGCCAGGGTGCCATCGAAGTCGAAGGCGATCAGCGGATACTTCATGCGGTGCCCCCATCGGGGTGGCGCTCGCGTTCACCACGGCGCAACCAGTGCATCACCGGCGCCAGCGCCTCGATCGGGGGCGCGCCCGCGACCACACGTGCCGCGTCGGTCCAGGGGTAAGGGAGCGAGGTGAGCCAGCCCAGCACCGCTTCGGTGTGCTGTACGGGCAGCACTTCCATGGTGTCGATCGAGATCGTCAGGCGTCGCGCGAGGTAGGGCTCTGGCTGGAATTCCCAGTCGTAGCGGCCCGCGCCCACGCGCACGAGACCCGTCGCCTTCTCGGTCATGCCCACGAACCAATCGCAGCTGTAGCTCGCCAGGCGCGCTTCGTCGGCGGGCCGGTCGAGATAGAACGTGTAGACGTTGTCGTAGGTCTGGCCGAACTTGCGCACCAGGGTGTCCGTGATGGCCTCCAGGCCGCGCGCCTGCGGCGGAAACGCGATCGCTTGCGTGTTCAGTCGCATGTCGAGCTGCGCATTCGGGGCGAAGGTCCGGGCCATATAGTGCGGCCGGTTTTCGTCCTTGGCGTGAAAGTAGTCGCGAAGGCGCGCAAGCGTGGTGGCGGGGCTGGCGGAGGGCATGGGGGGCGCGGATGAGGTCAGTGTTCGCCTTTGTCGATCCACTTGGATACCGTGGGAGGGACATAGGCGGCGAAATGGTCAAGCAGCACGGCGGGATCGCTATCGATCGCCAGCATGGCGCGGTGCTCGGGCCGCATGAATCGTTCGTCGACCGTATGGTCGAGGAAGGTGGCGAGCGCGTCGTAGTACCCGGCGATATTGAGCAGGCCGCACGGCTTTTTGTGCATGCCGAGCTGGGCCCAGGTCCAGGTTTCGAAGATTTCTTCGAGGGTGCCGGCACCGCCGGGCAGCGCCACGAAGGCGTCGGCGCGCTCGGCCATGAGGGTCTTGCGCTCGTGCATCGACCGCACCACGTGCAGCTCGGTGAGGCCGCGGTGCGCCAGTTCCTTTTGCATGAGGCTTTCGGGAATCACGCCGATGGCGCGGCCGCCGGCCTCGAGCACGGCGTCGGCCACCGCGCCCATGATGCCGACGGCGGCGCCGCCGTACACCAGGGCGATGTCGCGGCGGACCATCTCCTGGGCAAGCGCCCGGGCCTGGGCTTCGTAGTCAGTCTGGCGGCCGCTGTTGGAGCCGCAATACACACAAAGAGTCTTCAAGGTCATGGATGCTTCTGGCGCCGCGGACGTGCTGCGGCCTCTATAGGCGTGCCGCCGGGCGGGACGTGGTTACTTTTGGTCTTGGCAGCTAGTGTACGCAAAGTCCCCGCAGGCGTCGCCGCGCCCCGGGAACGGTACTTGCTGAAGGCTCCCCGCACGGCGCGCGGCGCCTGCCGGTCGACCCAGGAGGTCCCGGCGCGCCCAGGGTCACAGGACGCCGTGCCGAACCCAACGAGAAGGAGCAAACGAAATGGAACAGTCCAATGTGAAGTCGTCCGCGCAGGGCGCCAACGGTCACGCGAAGTTTGACCTGGACATCGAGGCCATTCGTGCCCGCGCCCGCCGCGACATCGAATCCGGCGCCGTCACCGACACCTATCGCGCCGACCGTGAAACCGTGCTGCGCCTGTTGAACGAAGCGCTGGCCACCGAACTGGTCTGTACGCTGCGCTACAAGCGCCATTTCTTCATGGCCCGCGGCCTGAATGCCGAGCCGGTAGCCGCTGAATTCGCCGAGCACGCCGCCGAAGAGCAGGCCCACGCCGATCGCCTCGCGGAACGTATCGTGCAACTGGGCGGCGAGCCTGATTTTTCGCCGGACGGCCTGCAGAAGCGCAGCCACGCTGAATATGTCGAGGGCGACACGCTGCAGGACATGATCCGCGAGAACCTCATCGCCGAGCGTATCGCGATCGACAGCTATCGCCAGATGGTGGAATACGTGGGCGATCAAGACCCCACCACGCGCCGTCTGCTCGAAGAGATCCTGGCCGCCGAAGAAGAGCACGCCGACGATCTGTCGGACTTCCTGGCCAAGAACTGACGAAAAAAAACCGCGAGGCCTGCCTCGCGGTTTTTGCTGCTGCGCCAGCGCGATCGCTCAGATCTGCTCGGCGTAGAGGTCGTATTCGTCGGAGTCGGTCACACGCACGCGCACGATATCGCCCGGCTTCACGGCCTGGTCGGTCGTCACGTACACGCAGCCATCGATCTCGGGCGCGTCTGCGCTCGAGCGGCCGATCGCGCCGTCTTCCTCGACTTCATCGATCAGCACGTCGATCTCGCGGCCCACGCGCTTGGCGAGCCGCGCCGTCGAGATCGCCTGCTGGTGCGCCATGAAGCGCTCCCAGCGGTCCTGCTTGATCTCGTCGGGCACCTGGTCTGCCAGCAGGTTGGCGGGCGCACCCTCCACCGGCGAATACTGAAAACAGCCCACGCGATCCAGTTGCGCTTCGCTCATCCAGTCGAGCAGGTACTTGAAGTCGTCTTCGGTTTCGCCGGGGAAGCCCACGATGAAAGTCGAACGCAGCGTCAGGTCGGGGCATTGTTCGCGCCACTTCTTGATGCGGGCGAGCGTCTTGTCCTCGAACGCGGGGCGCTTCATCAGCTTGAGCACGCGCGGGCTGGCATGCTGGAACGGAATGTCCAGGTACGGCAGCACCTTGTTGTCGGCCATCAGGCTGATGATCTCGTCGACGTGGGGATACGGATAGACGTAGTGCAGACGCGTCCAGACGCCCAGCTCCGACAAGGCCGCACAGAGCTCGGTCATGCGCGTCTTGACGGGGCGGCCGTTCCAGAAGCCGCTGCGGAATTTCATGTCGACGCCGTAGGCGCTGGTGTCCTGCGAGATCACCAGCAGCTCCTTGACGCCGGCCTTGACCAGGCGCTCGGCTTCGCTGAGCACATCGCCCACCGGACGGCTCACCAGGTCGCCACGCATCGACGGGATGATGCAGAAGCTGCAGCGATGGTTGCAGCCTTCGGAGATCTTCAGATAGGCGTAGTGACGCGGCGTGAGCTTCACGCCCTGCGGCGGCACGAGGTCGAGGTAGGGGTTGTGGTCGGTACGGGGCGGGGCGGCGCTGTGCACGGCGCGCACCACTTCTTCGTACTGCTGCGGGCCGGTCACGGAGAGCACGCTCGGGTGCACCTTGCGGATCGCGGACTCTTCCACGCCCATGCAGCCGGTCACGATGACCTTGCCGTTTTCGGCCAGCGCCTCGCCGATCGCCTCGAGCGACTCGGCCTTGGCGCTATCGATGAAGCCACAGGTATTGACCACGACCACGTCGGCATCGGCGTATTCAGGCGTGACCTGGTAGCCCTCGGTGCGCAGCTGGGTGAGGATGCGCTCGGAGTCGACGAGCGCCTTCGGACAGCCCAGCGACACGAAGCCCACGCGCGGGATGCGGCCACCGGCGTTGGCGGCGGCGATGGTATCGGCCAGGGTCGAGGCGGCGGACGCGTCTGCGTGGCTGGCCTTGCCGGGGCCTTTGCCCGGCCGGGAGGTTTCGAGGATTTCCAATCTAATTCACCGTAGGTTCGCGCACCGATCCAGGTCGTGCGTCGGAAGTGTTGTCGTGCCGGGCCGCAGAAGGCCGCGGCGGATTCGAAGTTCAGGCCGGTTCGTTGGCATGCCAGGGGGGCAGGCCGCGCAGCGTTTCGGGGTGCAGCATGGCGACCTGCAACAGGGTCTTGGCTGCGCCCGACGGATTGCGCCGGCCTTGCTCCCAGTCTTGCAGGGTGCGCACACTCACGCCCAGCAGGGCCGCGAAGTCGGCCTGGGGCAGGCCGACGCGGCTACGTGCTTCGCTGATGTGCGCCGCCTGCCACCGGGCGGCATGCACCGGCGGGGGGGACTTGTTCATGAGTGGGTCGTTGTGCGGGAGCGCGCCAGGCTGGCCTGCTGCCCCGGTTTGCCTATCGCAATACCGAGGCGGGCGGTCCCGTTCCAGATTCACGCCGCCATGGAATCCATGGTGGCAGGGGATGGGGCGGGATTATACGGCATTGCCGTAGGAACGCGAGCCTGTCGTCGAGGCCGATCCGGGTCAGGGGCGGCGCGGGCGATCGGCGCCGCCGCGGCGTGTTCGCGCGGGGGCAGGCGGGGCCAGGCCCTCGAAGACCTGTCGCACGCAGACCGAAAACTGTTTGGCCAGGTGGCTCATCGGGAAATGCTCGGACGTGACGGCATAGGTGTGAAAGGGCACGTCACCCGAGAATGGAATCTCGCAAAGATCGGGCAGCGCCAGAATGCGCGACACCACCGGGCTCACGATCGAGACGCCCAGGCCTTTCGCCACCATGGTGCAGATGGTGGGCGCATAGGGCGTTTCGATGGCGGCGATGCGGGCGTCGTCGGAAAAGTGCCGGTCGATCTCCAGCCGGTTGATACTGCCCACCGGCAGCGAGATGAAGGGCTCGCCCGCGAAATCGGCCGGATGCAGCACCGCTCGCCCGGCCAGACGGTGCTGGCGTCCCACGATCGCCACCCCTTGCGCCACGTTGATCGATTCGAATCGCAGCCCGGGTGACTCGGTGCGCAGCGACGCGTAGCCGATGTCGCAATAACCCGTGGCTGTCCACTTGGCGACCACGTCGGAGCGTCCCATCTGGATCTGCACGGGGATGTCGGGGTGTGTTTCGCGAAATCGCAGCAGTGCCTCGGGGATCACGCATTGCGTCATCGATCCGACGGCGCCCACGCGCAGCGTGCCGGTGCCGCGGCGGCGGATCGAGCTGGCGCTTTCGCCCAGGGATTCGAGGCCGATGAAGGCGCGCTCCACCTCCGCGTGAAAGGCTTCGGCCTCGGGCGTGGGAATGAGCTTGGTCCCGCTGCGCTGGAACAGCGTGAAGCCGACCGCGGCCTCGAGCAGCGCGATCCAGCGGCTGATATTGGGCTGCGAGGTATGCAGCAAGCCCGCCGCCGCCGTCATGGAGCGCGTTTTCATGACGGCCCGGAAGGCTTCCATCTGCTTGAAATTCATGGCGCGGCTCGGGGTTGGAACAGGGTCGTCAAAGCATATCAAAATTGTATGGATAGCTGTAAACGCCTGATTTGACGCATATCTTGGCCGAGCCGCACACTGGCTTCACGATCACTCACAGCGATGAATCATGGAATCGAAAGTCAGCCGGCGTCTGCGGCAAGCCCCTGCGCCCGAAGTCATCCAGTACCTGTTCCAGCCCCGCACCACGCGTGCGTTCTTCGCGAGCAATTTCGAGGTGCTCACGCAGATCAATCTTGCTCATCTGCTCATGCTCGACCGCCAGGGGCTGCTCGAGAAGCCCATCGCCCGTACCTTGGCCGGTGCCCTTTTGCGCATGCGCGAGGAGGGGCCTGACGTGGTCGAGCTCGATCCGGCGCGCGAGGAGGCGTACTTCAACTACGAGGCCCACCTCATCAAACTGGTCGGCGCCGACGCGGGCGGGCGTCTGCATACGGCACGCAGCCGAAACGATATCGGCGCCACCAACGACCGCATCCGTGCCCGCGACTACGCGCTGCGCGTGGGGCAGTCTCTGGTTGCCCTCACGCGCGCCGCGCTGGATCAGGCCGAGCGCTATGCCACGCATGTGATGCCGGGCTACACCCACATGCAGGCCGCGCAGCCGATCACCTATGGCTATTACCTCGCGGCGCTGGCCGATGCCTGGCTGCGCGACCTCGATCGCATCCTGCATGGCCTGGTGACGCTCGATGGCTGCCCGCTGGGCGCATGTGCGCTGGCGGGCACGTCGTTCGCCATCGATCGTGCCGACACCAGCACGTTGCTGGGCTTTACCCAGCCATTGGCCAACGCGCTCGATGGCGTGGCCTCGCGCGACTTCGCGCTCGAATTGAGCGCATCGCTTTCGATCATGATGATCACGTGCAGCCGCATGGTGCAGGACTTCTATATCTGGTCCACGCCGGAGTTCGGCTATCTCGCGTTCCCGGACAGCATCGCGAGCACCTCCAGCATCATGCCGCAGAAGAAAAACCCGGCGGTGCTGGAGTATCTGCGAGGCAAGACGGCGCATCTGATCGGGCTCACGTCGGGCGCGTTCACCGTGGTGAAGTCCACGCATTTCACGCACTCGGGTGACAGTTCGCGCGAGAGCACGCGCAGCTGCTGGGAAAGCGCCGACGAGGCGCTCAAGTGCCTGGCGCTGGTCCGTCTGCTGGTCGAGCAGGTGGAGCCGGATGGCGCCCGCATGGCGGCGCGGGCGGCACAGGACTTCTCCACGGTGACGGACCTGGCCGACCTGCTGGTGCGCCAGGCCGATCTGTCTTTCCGCGAGGCGCATCACATCATCGGTGCGGTCGTGCGCCAGGCGCTCGACGCGGGCCTGGGCGCCAACGGCATCACCGTGGCGATGATCGACGCCGCCACGCGCGAGCAGGTCGGGCGCGCCGCGGGCCTGGCCCAGGGGGATGTCGACGCCTGCCTGGACCCGGCGCGCAATGTGGCGGCCCGGGTGTCGGCGGGAGGCCCGGCGCCGCAGGCCGTGCGGGCCCGCCTGGCGGCCCAGCGCGAGGCCGTGCGGGGTGCCGAGGCGCGGCTCCAGGCCACACGGGCGCGGATGGATGCCGCCTCGGAGGCACTCGAGGCCCGGGCGCGCGCATTGAGCGAGATGCCCGCCGCCGTGGCCCATTGAGCGATCACAACGCTTGCCGGCGGGCGGCCATCGCCAAACCCGGTACAACAGCAGACAAGGGGAAACCAACATGAAGAAAATCATCATCGCCATGGCCTTCTGCGGTGCGCTCGGCACCACGGCCCAGGCTCAGTCCTATCCGACCCGGCCGATCGACGTGGTGGTGCCGTTCGCGCCGGGCGGTACCGTCAACCTCACCGCGCGGCTCTTTGCCACGCGCATGGCCGAGAAGCTGGGCCAGCCGGTGATCGTGGACAACAAGCCGGGGGCCGGGGGCAATATCGGCGCGGCGTATGCGGCCAAGGCCGCGCCCGACGGCCATACGCTGCTGTACGCCACCATGGGCAATCAGGTCATCCAGCCTCTGCTGAGCAAGAATCTGCCGTATTCGCCATCCCGCGACTTCGTGCCGATCGCGCTGTTCGCCACGGTGCCCAACGTGCTGGCCGTGTCGGCCGATACGCCGGCGCGCAGCATCGAGGAGTTGGTGGCCTATGCTCGCGCCAATCCGGGCAAGCTCAACATGGGTTCGGCGGGTATTGGCTCGGTCAATCACATGTTGGGCGAACTCTTCATGTATCGCGCTGGCGTCGAGTTCGCCCATGTGCCCTACAAGGGGGCGGGGCCCGCGGCCGCCGACCTGCTGTCAGGGCAAATCCAGGTCCTGTTCGTGAATCTGCCGACCGTGCAGGCCTATATGAAGTCCGGCAAGATCCGCATCCTGGGTGTGGCCAGCGCCGAACGCAGCCCGGCGATCCCGGACGTGCCGACGTTTGCGCAGGCAGGCGTGACCGGGGCGGAGACGGAATCATGGTCGGCGCTGATGGCACCCGCCGCCACGCCGCCGGATGTGGTCCAAAAGCTCCAGGACACCGTGCTCGCCATCGCGCGCGAGCCCGCCATGGGCAAGCTGCTTGCCGAGCAGGGCGCCCTGCCGTTGCCGGGCGACGGCGCCGAGCTCAAGCGGCTGATCGAGTCTGATACCCGCCGCTGGGCCGACGTGATCCAGCACGCCAAGATCCAGCTCAATTGATTCGGCAGACCGCGCGGCGGGGCTAAGACGCCTGGCGCCGGTACAGCGCCAGCATCGCCGCCAGCCCGATCAGGAGCCCGCCGCACAGCCGATTGAGCCAGCGCAGCGCGCCCGCCCGGAAAAGCTGCACCACCCGGGCGCCCAGCGCCGCGTAGGCCAGCATCGCGGCCAGATTGAGCACGGCCAGGATCAGCGCCAGCGTGGCGTACTGCGGCAGCAGCGCCGCCCGCGGGTCGATGAACTGCGGCAGGAAGGCCGACATGAATAGCAGCGCCTTGGGATTGGTGAGAGCGACCAGAAAGCTGCGCAGGAACAGCGCGCGGCGGTCCACCTGCCGTGGCGCCCCGTCGCTGGGCAATACCAGCGCGGCGTCCGTGCGCAAGAGGCGCCAGCCCAGGTAGGCCAGATACAGGGCGCCGGCCCATTTCAGGGCCTGGAAGGCCAGCTCCGAAGCCGCCAGCACCACGCCGAGTCCGCAGGCCACGAGGGTGATGAGGAGCAGGTCGGCCAGCAGGGCGCCCGCCATGCCCCAGCCGGCCGCGCGTACCCCGTGATGCGAGCCGTTGGACAGCGCGAGCAGGACCGTGGGGCCGGGGGTGGCGATGAGTACGCCGCTGGTGGCGGCAAACAGAATGAGCGTGGCGTCGGTCATGAGCGTCAGGGGGAGGGCGTCCCGGGAGCGGTTCAGGCGCTCGCGGACGGGGCATCCCGCCCGCGCGGGCGTTCACAGTGTGAGCGCCGCCACCCGCGCCGTCCATCCCTTTTGGCGAACGACGGAGCCCTCGGCGGGCGGCGCGAGGGGCCTCTCCGCTACCATAGCGGTCTGAACTCCTTTCGGCCGCTTTATGTCCCAGAATCCTTCCGCCACCCTGGCGCCGCCCCTGTCTTCCGTGCTCATGGCCGCCGCCCAGGCGGTCGCTGCCGTGCAGGCCGGGCGTTCGCTCACCGAGGCGCTCACCGAGGTCGAGCCGCGTCTGCGTCCGGCTGCCCAGGCCGTGGCGTTCCACACGATGCGCTATCTGGGCTGGACCGAGGCCGTGGCCGCCAAGCTCGTGCCGCGTTCGCCCGGGCCGCTGCCCGACGCGCTGCTGTGCGTGGCGCTGGGTCTGCTGCGCACCGAAGACGCGCCGCTGGCCGGCATGCCGGTGTACTCGGCCCATACCGTGGTCGACCAGGCGGTGACCGCCGCCGGCGCGCACCGCCGTCTGGTGTCCTACAAGGGCCTGATCAACGGCAGCCTGCGCCGCTTCCTGCGCGAGCGCGCCCAGCTCGAGGCCGAGGTGGCGCCGTTCCCGCAGGCCCGCTGGAATCACCCCAATTGGTGGATCTCGCTGCTCAAGCGTGATTACCCCGATCACTGGCAGGATCTGCTGGCGGCCGCCAACGTGCCTGCGCCCCTGACGCTGCGCGTGAATCGCCGGCGCGCGACACGCGAGCAGGTGCTGGCCGCGTTCGAAGCGGCGGGCATCGTGGCGGGCACCGTGGGCGAATCCGGCCTGGTGCTGCACCAGGCGCGCCCCGTAACCCAGCTGCCCGGGTTCCAGGAGGGCTGGTGGTCGGTACAGGATGCCGGCGCCCAGCTCGCCGGCGAGCTGCTGCCGGTGGCCGACGGCATGCGGGTACTCGATGCCTGCGCCGCCCCGGGCGGCAAGACCGCGCATCTGCTGGAGCGCGCCGACGTGGATCTGCTGGCGCTGGACGCCGACGGCGAGCGTCTGCGCCGGGTGAGCGAAAACCTCGACCGGCTGGGCTTGGCCAGCCCGCGCGTACGCCTGCAGGCCGCCGATGCGGCCGATCTCGACGCCTGGTGGGACGGTGTGCCGTTCGACGCGGTGCTGGCCGACGTGCCGTGCACCGCCTCCGGTATCGTGCGCCGCCACCCGGACATCCGCTGGCTGCGCCGCGAAAAAGACATCGCACGCACGGCCGCCCTGCAGACCCGCATTACGGACGCGCTGTGGCGCACGGTCAAGCCGGGCGGTCACCTCCTCTACGTGACCTGCTCGGTGTTTCCGGCCGAAGGCCGGGACCAGGCCGCTGCCTTCGCGGCCCGCCATGCCGATGCCCAGGCCTTGCCGGCGCCAGGCCAACTGCTGCCGGTTGCCATCGGCGCAACACCCGAAGCGCAGCACGACGGTTTTTTCTACGCCTTGTTTGCCAAAGCGGCCCCGAATCGCCAAGAATAGAAAAACAGTGTCGCGTTGAAGCAAGTCGATGAAATTCCGTTCGTTTTCCGCCCTGTTGTTGTGCATTTCCCTGCTGTTCGGCATGGTTGGCGCCTCGCTCGCGCAAGCCGCCGAGCCCGTCGTCACGCGTGTCGAACCGGTGATTCGCGACGGCAAGCTGGTGATCGACGCGGATATCGATTTCCCGCTCAACGACCAATTGCGCGACGCCGCCAGCCGCGGGGTGTCGCTCTATTTCACGGCCGATCTCACCATCACCCGGGCCCGTTGGTACTGGTTCGACGCCACCGTGGCCGACCAGCGCCTGACCTGGCGCATTACCTACAACGCCCTCACGCGCCAGTGGCGCGCCGGCCAGGACGAACTCTCGCTGCCGGTTTCGTCGCTCGATGATGCGATGGACCTGGTGCGTCGCATCCGCGGCTGGGAGGTGGCCGACGCCAGCGCCTTCGAGGCCGGCGAACGGTATCAGGGCCAGTTGCGGGTCCGCCTCGACACCTCGCTGCTGCCGCGGCCGTTCCAGGTCAACGCGCTCAACAGCAGCTCCTGGTCGCCCACCACGCCGTGGACGCCCTTCTCCTTCACCCTGACCGACCCCTCATGAGACTCCTGCTCCGCCTGGCGCTGATCATCGGCGCCATCAGCGGCCTGGGCCTGCTCGGGCTGCTCGTCTGGTCCACCGGCAACGCCTCCCGCTTCGCGCAGTATTACGACGCGCTGCTGATCCTCAACGGCATTTTCGCGCTGGCCCTGTTTGTCTGGGTGGTGGCGCTCAGCGTCCGCCTGGTGCGCCAGATTCGCCGGCGCCAGTTCGGCGCGCGCCTGACCGCGCGTTTCGCGCTCGCCTTCGCCATCATCGGCGTGCTGCCGGGCACCATGATCTACACCCTGTCGGTGCAGTTCATGTCGCGCTCGATCGAGTCGTGGTTCAACGTGCGAGTCGACAGCGCACTGGAGTCGGGGCTCAACCTGGGGCGGGCCGCCCTCGATTCGCAACTGGCCGATCTCGACGCCCGGGCTCGCTCCATGGCTGTCGAGCTCAACAATATGTCCGACGTCGAAATTCCGGCGTCGCTCACCCGCCTGCGCGAGAACAACGGCGTGCAGGAAGCGCTGGTGTTCACCGGCACCGGCCGTCCGGTGGGTTTTTCCACCAATAAATATGGACAGCTGTTGCCCCCGGTGGTGCCCCCCGAGGTGCTCAACCAGCTGCGGCTGGCGCGCGGCTATTCCGCCGCCGAGGCCGACGATCCCGCGATTCCGGGCTCCGAAGGCGGTTTGCATCTGCGGGTGGTGATCCCGCTATCGGCGCCGGTGCGCTTCGATGCGCCGCTGGGCATGTCGGTCGAACCGCGCTGGTTGCAGCTCGTGCAGAACGTCCCCGAGCAGATTGCGCACAACGCCAATCGGGTGCAGCAGGGCTTTCGCGATTACCAGGAGCTGGCCCTGTCCCGTCTGGGCCTGCGCAAGCTTTATGGCATCACGCTGACTCTCGCGCTGCTGCTGGCCACGTTCGCGGCCATCGCGGTCGCGCTGTCGCTCTCCAAGCGGCTGGTTCGGCCGCTGCTGTCGCTGGCCGCCGGTACGCAGGCCGTGAGCGTGGGCGATTACCGTCCGCTGCCCGAGCCGCCCGGCCGCGACGAGGTCGGCCAGCTCACCCGTTCGTTCAACGCGATGACGCGCCAGCTCGACGAGGCGCGCCAGATGGTCGAGAGCAACCGGCGCCAGCTCGAGCGCTCCAATGTCTATCTCGAAAGCGTGCTGGCCAATCTGTCGTCTGGCGTGATCGCCTTCGACGAGGGCTTTCGCGTCACCACCGTCAACCAGGGGGCGCAGGCGATCCTGCAGGCCGACCTGCGCTCGGTGATCGGCCGGCCCCTCGAGACCGCCGACGGCATGCTGGAGCTCGCGCACATCATCCGCCAGGCCTTTGCCAACCATGCCGCCGTGGGATCCGAGCGTCTGCATTGGCAGCAGCAGTTCGAGATCGCGCCCACGCAGGAGCCCAACGGCTCGTCGGTCACGCTGCTGGCGCGCGGCACGCATCTCAAGGTCGACGGCCGTGGCAATGGTTATCTCGTGGTGTTCGACGACATCACCGAGGTGATCTCGGCCAACCGCACCATGGCCTGGGGCGAAGTGGCGCGCCGGCTCGCGCACGAGATCAAAAACCCGCTCACCCCGATCCAGCTGTCGGCCGAGCGCCTGGCCATGAAGCTCGCCGACCGGCTCGAGCCCGCCGATGCGCAGATGCTGACCCGCGCGACCAACACCATCGTCAACCAGGTGGGCTCGCTCAAGCAGATGGTCGATGATTTCCGCGAGTACGCGCGCACGCCGCCCGCGGTGATGCAGCCGATCGATTTCAATGGTCTCGTGGCCGACGTGCTGGCGCTCTACGGCTGGGATCCGGGCGAAGGCAAGAGCGGCGCGGCGTTCCAGTTCGACGTCGAGCTGGCCTCGGATGTGCCGCGCATCGAAGGCGATCCGACCCAGCTGCGCCAGGTGATCCACAACCTGCTCGCCAATGCGCGTGACGCCGTGGCCGAGCAGGGCCGCGAGGGCCGCGTGCGCGTTGGCACGCAGGTCATGCGCGCCGCTCAGCCCGACGGCAGCGAGCAGTGCACGGTGCGTTTTACGGTCGCCGATACCGGCCCGGGCTTCGCGCCACAGGTCATTCAGCGAGCCTTCGAGCCCTATGTCACGACCAAGGCCCACGGGACTGGGTTAGGATTAGCCATCGTGCGCAAGATCGTGGAGGAGCACGGCGGACGCATCGATCTCGCCAACCGCAAGGAAGGCGGGGCGCGGGTTTCCATTCTGTTGACCCGCTTGTCGCCCGCGGCCGATACTATGGACGCGACCTTGCAAGAAAAGCATAATGCGGCTACGCAATAGGTGAGAGGTTTATGGCCAGAATTCTGGTGGTCGACGACGAAGTTGGCATTCGCGAGCTGTTGTCAGAGATCCTTTACGACGAGGGACACACGGTCGAACTCGCGGAAAACGCCGCGCAGGCACGCGCCGCGCGCTTGCGCTCGCGCCCGGACCTGGTCCTGCTCGACATCTGGATGCCCGATACCGATGGCGTGAGCCTGCTCAAGGAGTGGGCTTCGCAAGGCATGCTCGACATGCCTGTCATCATGATGAGCGGCCACGCCACCATCGATACCGCGGTCGAGGCCACGCGTATCGGGGCGATGGATTTCCTCGAAAAGCCCATCACGCTCCAGCGTCTGCTCAAGACCATCGCCGCCGGCCTGGCGCGCGGCCGCGTGCCGCATCAGGCCGCTCCGGCGCTGAGCGCCGCCGCGCCGCTGCCGATCGTGGCCCTCGAAGACGAGCTCGATCCCGCGCCCATCGCGCCGGTGGTCAACGGCGAAGCCCCCGTGGCCAACACCGGCCAGCTCGGCAGCATCTCGCTCGATCAGCCGCTGCGCGAGGCGCGCGATGAATTCGAGCGCATCTACTTCGAATACCACCTGGTCCGCGAAAACCACAGCATGACCCGCGTTTCCGAACGCACCGGCCTAGAGCGCACCCACCTCTACCGCAAGCTCAAGCAACTCGGCATCGAATCCGCGCGCAAGCGAGGCACATGAAGATCCTCATCGTGGGGGCCGGCCGCGTGGGTACCAGCGTGGCCGAGAACCTGGTGTCCGAGCAAAATGACATCACGGTGATCGATTCCGATCCCGCCCAGCTGCGTTATCTTCAAGAGCGCTACGACCTGCGCGTCGTGGCGGGCGACGCCACCCAGGTTTCGGTGCTGGCGGCCGCCGGCGCCGAAGACACCGATCTGCTGATCGCCTGTGCGGCCTCCGATTCGGCCAACATGGTCACCTGCAAGATCGCGCGCCAGCTGTTCAACGTGCCGCGCCGCATCGCGCGTATCCGCATGGCCGAGTTTCCCGACCATCCCGAGCTGATGGGCGAGGACGGCTTCTGTATCGACGCGCTCATCAGCCCCGAGCGCAGCGTCACCACCTATCTCCACAGCCTGATCGAATTCCCCGAAGCCCTGCAGGTGGTCGAGTTCGCCGATGGCCGCGTCAGCGTGGTGACCGTACGTGTGGGCAGCGGCAGCCCGATGGCGCATCACTCGATCGAGCGTCTGCGCGAAGTCTGGCCCGACGTGAAGGCACGCGTGATCGACGTCTTGCGTGACGGTCGTCCCCTGCATGCGGGCGAAGGCACCGTGATCGCTCCGGGTGACGAGGTCGTGCTGGTGGTCGACACTCGTCATGCGCGCCGCGCCGTGCGCCAGTTGCGTGAAGCCGAGCGTACCGTGCGCCGCGTGATGATCGCCGGCGGCGGCAATATCGGCCTGCGCCTCGCGCGCCAGCTTGCCGAAGAGGGTTACAGCGTGCGCATCATCGAGCGCAGTGCCCAGCGCTGCGAGTTTCTCGCCGCCGAGCTGCCGAGCAACGTGCTGGTGCTGCACGGCAGCGGCACCGACGAGGCACTGCTCGAAAGCGAAAACATCGAAGACATGGACACCTGGCTCGCCCTCACCAGCGACGACGAAGACAACATCATGTCGTCGCTGCTGGCCAAGCGCATGGGCGCGCGCAAGGTGATCGCATTGATCAACCGCGCCGCCTATGGCGAGCTGATGCAGGGCAGCCATATCGATATCGCCGTGTCGCCCTCGCAGGCCACCATGAGCGAGCTGCTGCGCCATGTGCGCCGCGGCGACGTCGTGGCGGTGCATCGCTTGCGCCAGGGCGTGGCCGAGGCCCTCGAGGCGATCGCTCATGGCGACAAGAACACCTCGCGTGTGGTCGGCCGCAAGGTGGGTGAGATCCGCCTGCCCAAGGGCGCGAGCATCGGCGCGATGGTGCGCGGCGATGAGATCATCCTGCCCGATGGCGACACGCTGATCGAGTCCGATGACCACGTCATCGTGTTCGTGCCGTCCCGCCAACAGATGCCGCGCGTCGAAAAGCTGTTCCAGGTCTCCGCCTCGTTCTTCTGAATTCCGGAATCCCCACTCATGAAGCGCCTGTTGGCCACCCTGTACGTGCTGGGCCTCACCATGGTGGTGTTCGCTCTGACCATGCTGATTCCGCTGGGCGTGGCATGGTTCGGAGAGGATGCGGGCTTCATGGCTTTCCTCGAAGGCTTCTTGCTGGCGCTCGGTATCGGCGGGGCAGTATGGCTATTCACGCATCGATGGCGCAGCGAGCTGCGCGCACGGGACGGGTTTTTGCTGGTAGCGTCGGTATGGGCGGGCTTGCCGCTCCTGGCCTCGATCCCGCTGCTGCTTTATTTTCACGACGTCGGCACGCCGCTGTCGTTCACCGATGCCTATTTCGAGGCGATGTCGGGCCTGACCACCACCGGGGCAACGGTGTTGTCCGGGCTGGATCACCTGCCGCACTCGATCAACCTCTGGCGTGCCACGCTGGTGTGGATCGGCGGCATGGGCATCCTGGTGCTGGCCGTGGCCATCCTGCCGCTGCTCGGTGTGGGCGGCCACCAGGTGGTGCGGGCGGAGCAGCCGGGGCCGATGAAAGACGAGCGCCTCACGCCGCGCATCGCCGGCACGGCCAAGGCACTGTACGCCGTGTATTTCGGTTTTTCGATCCTGTGCCTGCTGGCCTATCGGGCCGTTGGCCTGTCGTGGTTCGATGCCTGGTGCCATATGGCCACCACGATGGGTCTGGGCGGGTTTTCCACCTACGACGACGGCTTCCTGCATTTCGATTCGGTGCCGGTCGAGATGGTGGCGATCGTGTTCATGCTGATCTCCGGGATCAACTTCGCCACCCATTTCAATGCCCTGCGCAGCCGCAGCCTGCGGCCCTATCTCGATTGCCCGCAGACGATCCCCTATCTGACGGTCGTACTGGTCACTGGCCTCGTGATCTCGCTGTTCCTGCTGCTCAAGCAGGTCTACACCGATCCGCTGACGGCCTTGCGCTACGGGATGTTCAACACCATTTCGGTGGCCACCACCACCGGCTACGCCAATGTGGACTACACCGCATGGCCGTTGTTTGCCCCTTTGACGATGTTGCTGCTCGCCGCGTTCGCCACCTCGGCGGGATCGACGGGAGGCGGCATCAAGATGATCCGCGTCATTCTGCTGATCAAGCAGGCCCGCAATGAATTGGTGACGATGCTGCATCCCCATGCGGTCAGCCCGGTACGCATTGGGCAGCGTATCGTAGATTCGCGCGTGATGTCGTCGGTGCTGGCTTTCATGCTCGTCTATGGGCTGTCGGTGGCGGTGCTGAGCAGCTTGCTGCTGCTCTCCGGCATGGATCTGACGCTGGCCTTTTCGGTGGTGATGGCCATGATCAACAACACCGGCCCGGCGCTGGGCGCGTTCGGCCCGGTGGGGAATTTCGGCGGCCTCACCGATTTCCAGACCTGGGTCTGCACGTTCGGAATGTTGATCGGCCGACTCGAGCTGCTCACCGTGCTGGTGCTCTTCACTCCCTGGTTCTGGCGCAAATAGGGTCGCGCCCTGGCGGCCGCCCGTCGTGGCCGCAGCGTCAAGGGGCGAATGTGACTGCTAAGCATTCGTTACCCGCACGGGCTCCTGTTACAGCGTCCCAGGCTATCAATCGCAAAAGGGACAGGTCTGGGGGAAAACAGGGCCGTGTCGATTGCGGCACCGCATTCCATTTCAGTCGGTTTCGAAACCCGCGCCAATCAAGGCTTTGCGCCTTTTGCGCCGCCGAAACCCGCATCATTGCTTGAGTGTGAGTGTTTACTTACTTTTTGCGCTCTAAGAGAAAGTCGCGTGTAAGGCGTTTGCGCATAAATGTCACGATTTCACGGCTTTTTGCCACAAAGTAGCGGCTATCATGCATTCAACAGTCGCCCGTTCATGCACCCCGGGAGGTTTCCGGGCTTCAAGGCTCAACGGCGCACCCCACACAACATGAAGATGCAAGGAGTCGGACATGGACCAGATCCCGTTCGTTTCGTCGGCCCCCAACACCCTGGGCATTGAACTCGAATTGCAATTGATCGATCCGCGGAGTTTCGACCTGACCGCCGCGTCGGACGAACTGCTCGCCCAACTGGCCAACCATCCCATCGCCGACCGGGTCAAACCCGAGATCACCCGGTCCATGATCGAATTGAATTCCTCGGTGCACGAGCACCCCGTCGGCCTGCTGGCCGAAATGCGCGAAATGCGCGACGCCCTGTGCGAAGCCGCCGATGCGGTGGGCGTGGGCGTGGCGGGCGGCGGCGCCCACCCGTTCATGCGCTGGCAGGAGCGTTCGATTTCCGATACCCCGCGCTTCCAGTATCTGGCGGAGATGTACGGCTACCTGGCGCGGCAGTTCACCGTGTTCGGCCAGCACATTCACCTGGGCGTAAAGTCCGGCGATGACGCGATCCGGCTGGTGCAGGGCATCTCGCCCTACGTGCCTCACTTCATCGCCATGTCGGCCTCCTCGCCGTATTGCGAGGGCGTCGATACGCTGTTCTCGTGCTGCCGTCTCAATGCGGTCAACAGCTTCCCGCTCGCCGGCCATATGCCGGCCGACGTGACCGACTGGTATCGCTTCGAAGCCCACCTGGCGCAGCTGCGCGACAGCGGCTTGGCCGACAGCATCAAGGACCTGTATTGGGATATCCGGCCCAAGCCCGAATTCGGCACGGTCGAAATCCGGGTCTGCGACACGCCGCTGACCGTCGAGCGCGCCTGCCAGATGGCGGCCTTCGCCCAGGCGCTCGCCGTGCTCGTGGCGCGCGACCCCCAGCCGGATCCCAAGGCCTGGCTGGCCTACCGCAGCAATCATTTCCAGGCCTGCCGCTTCGGCTTGCACGGCAATTACGTCACGCCCGACGGCGAACGCGTGCGGCTGGCCGACCACCTGCGCGCGCTCTTCACCCGCCTGATGCCGATCGCCGAAGAGATGGGCACGACCGACATGCTCGCGGGTCTGCGCGACGAGATCCTGCGCACCGGCAACGATGCGCGCTGGCTGCGCAATCAGTTCCACCGCGTGCGGGAGCTGCCGCTGATGGTCGAGTCGATGACCCGGGCATGGCGCGGCGAGCGCGCCGGTGTTCAGGGCGTGGAGCAGGGCGCCGTGCGCCGGCGCATCCGTGCCACGTCCGAGCCGCTGCAGGCCGCGCTGGCGTCGCCCATGACGCCGGCTCAGGCCGAGGCCACCTCGCCCTGGCCGCCTCGGCTGCACTGAGCGTTACCGCGTTTGTGCCGCTTGCGCGGCGCATCCAGCAAAAAGCCTGGCATCTGCCAGGCTTTTTGTTTTCATGCGGCGCAGGAGCGCTTACGGGTGGCCACGGCGCCCGCCGATGGCGCTCACCGACAGCAGGGTTTCGTTCGTCGCGGCGCGGCGTGCCGCCGCGCGCCAGGCGTGGCCATAGGCCACTTCGATGGTGAGGGCGATACGGCCATCCGGACCGCGCCGCGCCTCGAGCGCGGCGCAGAGACGGTCGCGCCAGTCTCGGCCGACCAGGCCGGCACGGCGGCCGCGGGCCGGGTTGCCTCCCAGCGCCCGCACATCTTCGAGCAGCCGCTCCGGGGTGGCGTAGGTGAGGGTGAGCGTCTCCTGGTCCATGACAGGATCCGAAAACCCGTTCTCGACCAGCAGATCGCCGAAGTCGTGCATGTCGACGAAAGCAGGGGTGGCGGTATGCAGGCCGGCGTCGGCCAGCGCGTCGCGCAGCTCACGCAACGTGCCCGGGCCCAGACAGGAGAACATCGCCGGCGCACCCACCTTGAGGATACGGCGCCACTCACCCAGCACCGCGTGGGGCTCGGGATGCCAGTGCATGGCCAGGTTGGACCACACCAGATCGAGCGATTCGGGCGCCAGGCCGGTCTGGGCCAGGTCGGCCTGCACGAACCGCGTCGCGGCCTTGTTACGCCCCGTGAGGCGCCCCAGCAGGTTGCCCAGGCCGGCAGGCACATGGCGTTCACGGGCGATCGCCAGCAGCGGCGCACAGGCGTCCAGCCCGGTATAGCCCACCTCCGGATAGCGTTCCCGCAGCAGCGGTAGATTCGCGCCGGCGCCACAGCCGGCATCGAGCAGTTCTACAGGCGAGAGCCGGATATAACGCAACCGGTCCATCATGCGACGCGCCACCTCGCCGTACAGGAACTGGGCATCGGCCAGGTCCCCACGGCGGGCGAACTGGCGTACGACGTCGGCCGGGACGAGGGGCAGGGTAGGCGGGGCGGATTGCGGCTGGGACATATCGGCGACGGGCCGGCTGCGCACGGCAGGGGCGGCATGGTGCAATCAGCGCGGGTGGTGGCCGTCGTGGAGGCCGCCGGGAGCACTGGCACGGAGGAAATATGAGACCGGACATTATGGCGCATCTGCGCCGCTCAGCCGGCCTGGCCCGGCATGGCGCAGGGGCTTTCGGCCGGATCCCACGCGGGGCGGCAGGGCTTGCGGCCAGCGCCCGAGCCACTTTGCGGAACTTGTCCACCCGGTTCTCCACCGGGTTGTTCACCGGGTTTTCCAAGCGCTTATCCAAAAACTTATCCACAGGCTGTCCCCTGTGCGAACTGCCGGCCCGCGGTGGTCATCTGTGCACGGGCTGCGCGCTGGATCTGCTCGCGCAGGGCGCCGATCCCGCTCGTTGTCCGCGCTGCGCATTGCCCTTGCCGCCCTATGCCGACGATGGGGGCCAGGTCTTCGTCATGCCGCCCGCGCCCTGCGGTCGCTGCATCGAGCGCGTACCCGCGTTCGGACAGGTCCTGACAGCATTCGACTACGCGCCTCCCGCCGATTTCCTGGTGCGGCGCTTCAAGGACGGCCGCCTGGCCGATGGCCGCGGGCTGGCCGACCTGATGGCACGGCGCTGGCTGTCCCGGGCCGACGGGGCGTCTGTCAGCGCGCCCTTCGTGCTGGTATCGGTGCCCGCATCGCGCCAGGGGCTGCGCGAACGCGGTTTCTGTCCGCCTGCCGAGCTGGCACGGCTGATCGCCTCGCGCTGCGGACTGGCGCGGGCACCCTGGGCGCTCCAGCGTCTGCGCGAGGTGCCTCGGCAGCGTGGCCGGGGCGCGCAAGGGCGGCGGCGCGCGCTGGTGGGGGTGTTCGGGGCCGACCCCAGGCGGGTGGCGGGCCGCCATGTGGTGCTGATCGACGATGTGCTCACCACGGGCGCCACCGCGCATGCCTGCGCCCGCGCGCTGCGTCGGGCGGGGGCGGTGGCCGTGACGGTGCTCGTGGCCGCCCGGACGCCGGCGCGCCAGCCATCCTGAGGGCGGCGTCGCGACAAGGCATGGCCCCGCCATCGCGGCCGGCGCCGCCGGTAGAGAGGGGGCAGGAAGGGGCGGATGCCTCCGCGGCGTGTTGTGCCGCGTCGCTGGCACAATAGCGGCTGTCCCGATCAGCCTGTTTTCTCATGTTTCACGTCGTCCTCGTCTGCCCCGAAATTCCGCCCAACACCGGAAACGCGATCCGGCTGTGCGCCAATACCGGCTCACAGCTGCATCTGGTGCGGCCGCTCGGCTTCGAGCTGGACGACACACGCCTGAAGCGCGCGGGTCTTGATTACCACGAGTGGCAGCCCATGCAGGTGCACGACAGCCTGCCGCAAGCGCTGGCGGCCACGGGCGCGGCGCCCGAGCGGATCTATGCGCTCACCACGCAGGGCGCGCGCGGCATCGTGGGCCTGGCGTTCCAGCCGGGCGATGTCTTCGTGTTCGGTCGCGAGACCGCCGGGCTGTCCGACGAGCACCTGGCCCTGTTCGGCCCCGAGCAACGCCTGCGCCTGCCCATGCTGCCGGGCCAGCGCAGCCTCAACCTGTCCAACGCGGTGGCCGTGACCGTGTTCGAAGCCTGGCGCCAGCAGGGTTACGCGGGCAGCGTCTGAGCCGCGCCCGGTAGCGCGGGCGATCCTGCGGCAGGCGCGGGCCAGGATGCGCATTCTGTCTTCGTTGCGCTCGCCCACCGACGGGCCGCCGATGGCGCCTCGCCCATGTAAACGGCCGCCCCGAGGGGCGGCCGTGTCGTTTCCGTGCGTAGGCGGAATCAGTCGAGCGTGAGGTTCAGGCGCTCGATCACCGCATCCCAGCGCGCCTTCTCGGCCACGATGCGCTGCGTCAGCGCCTGCGGCGTCGAGGGGGCGGGGGTGAAGTATTGCAGCGCGAGCTGCTTCTTCACGGCGTCGCTGTTGATGATGCGCGCGAGCTCGCTGTTCAGGCGCTCGACGATCGGCGCGGGCGTACCGGCGGGTGCCAGCACCGCGTTCCACGAAATCGCCTCGAAGCCGGGATAGCCCTGCGAGGCCATCGTCGGGATGCCGGGCAGCAGCGGGCTGGGCTCGAGGCTGGTCACGGCCAGCGTCTTGACCTTGCCGTCGCGTGCCTGCGGCAGGGCGATGGCGGGCACCATGAAGCCGGCCTGCACGTCGCCGCCGATGATGGCGGAGATCACCTGCGGAAAGCCCTGATAAGGAATATGCGCCAGGTCGACCTTGGCCTCGCCCTTGAACATCTCCATCGCGAGGTGGGCCGAGCTGCCCGGGCCGACCGAACCGTAGTTGAGCGCACCGGCGCGCTCGCGCGCCAGCTTGACCAGGCCCTGCACGTCGTTCACAGCCAGGTTGCCCGGCACCGTCAGCACGTTGGGGCTGGTGGCCACGAGCGTGATCGGCGCAAGATCCTTGAGCGGGTCGTAGCCGAGCGTGCGCTTGTAGAGCGTGGGCGCGGTGACGAGGGGGCCGTTGATCGTGTAGAGCAGCGTATAGCCGTCGGGCTTGGCCTGGGCCACGACGCGCGTTCCGATGTTGCCGCCCGCGCCGGGCTTGTTGTCGACCACGATGGGCTGCTTGAGCGCCTGCGACAGCGGCTCGGCAATGGTGCGCGCCAGAATGTCGGGCGACGAGCCCGGCGGGAACGGCACGACGAGATGGATCGGACGGTCGGGCCACTCGGCGTGAGCGGCGGCCAGCGGCATCAGCGCGGTCAGCACGACGGCGCCCAGTTGGCGCAGACGGTTGCGGAACATGGAGGGTCTCCTCGGACGTGCGGGGTGTGTTGTTTTATGGGTAGGTCAGTGCCGTGCCCAAGACGGGACACGGCCGGCGCGATTTTAGTCTTCCGCGGTCTCTGCGCGCGCATCGCGGGCCAACAAGGCCGAGACGGCGGTCATGGGGGCGACGCCGTCGAACAGCACGGCGCAGACGGCCTCGGTGATCGGAAGCTCGATGCCGAGCCGTTGCCCGCGGGCCAGCGCGGCGCGCGCGCACCGCACGCCCTCGGCGGTGATGCCGCTGGCGAGAATGTCGTCGAGTTTGCGGCCCGCGCCGATCTCCAGACCTACGCGGCGGTTACGCGAGAGCTCGCCGGTGGCCGTGAGGACCAGATCGCCCAGCCCGGTGAGGCCCGAGAAGGTGGCGGCCTGCGCGCCCAGCGCGACGCCGAAGCGACTCATCTCGGCCAGGCCGCGGGTGATCAGCGCGGCGCGGGCATTGGTGCCCAGCGCGAGGCCATCTGCGATGCCACAGGCCACGGCGATCACGTTTTTCAGCGCACCGCCCACTTCCACGCCGACGATGTCGGCGCTGGCATAGACGCGTACCGCGCCGCCATGCAGCGCATCGGTGGTGGCCTGACGCACGCCGGGCCGCTCGCTCGCCACCGTGAGGGCCACGGGTAGGCCGCGCGCCACTTCGCGTGCGAACGACGGACCCGACAGCACGCCGCCGGCAAGGGACGGCAAGCCGGTGAGGGCTTCGGCGACGATCTCGTGCGGCAGGCGCGCGGTGTCGGCTTCGAAGCCCTTGCAGGTCCAGACGATGGGGGTGTCCTGCAGGCCGAGCGCCGGCAGGCGCTGCGCCAATTCAGTACAAATGGGAGCGAGCCCGGCGACGGGCACCCCCAGAATGATCAGGGCGGGATCGGTGCTGGCCGCGAGAAACGCAAGCGTGCGTTCCAGGTCGGCACCGATCTCGAGCCCGGCGGGCAGGGCCACGCCGGGCAGGTAGCGCTCGTTTTCGCGGGTGCGGGCCATGGCCTGCGCCTGCGCGGCATCGCGCGCCCAGAGCTGAGTCGGATGACGCCGGCTGGCCGCGGCAGCCAGGGCGGTGCCCCAACTGCCGGCGCCCAGAACGGCGACGCGCAGGCGCCGGGCCGCGATCGAGCTCATGGCCTTACTGACGCGTGGCGCCGGCGGGCAGGATGATGCCCGAGTCGTTGCCGCCCTGCTGCTGTTGCTGCTGGGTCAGTTCGGCGATGCGTTGCTCGTACAGGGCCTGGAAGTTGACTTCGGCCAGGTGCAGGGCGGGCATCGACGTGCGGGTGATCGCGTCGGCGACGTTGGCGCGCAGGTAGGGATACAGCATGGTCGGGCACACGATGCCCAGCAGCGGATCCATCTGCTCTTCGGGGATATTGGCCAGTTCGAAGATGCCGGCTTGCGTGCCTTCGACGAGATACAGGGTCTTGTCGTTGATGCGCGTCGTGACGGTGACGGTCACGGTGGATTCGAACACGGTTTCGGCCAGGCGCTGGCCGCCGACGTTGATCGAGACCTCGACCTGGGGTGCTTCCTGCTCGAGGAACACGTGAGGCGCGTTGGGCATTTCCAGCGACAGGTCTTTGAGGTAGACGCGCTGCAGATTGAAGGAGGGCGCGTCCGAGCCCGCTTGCTGGTTGGTTTGGTCCTGATCAGCCATGAGAGTTTCCGGGTGTAGTAATTGCTAGGGCTAGGGAAGGCGTGGGCGCGGGCGCCGTCAGCCGTTGAGCAGGGGAGCCAGGCCGCCGGAGCGGTCGAGCGCCTGCAGGTCATCGCATCCGCCGACGTGCGTGTCACCGATGAAGATCTGCGGCACGGTGCGGCGGCCCGTGCGCTCGATCATGACGTCGCGCTGGGCCGGGTCCTGGTCGATCTGGATTTTTTCCAGGTCGGTGACACCGCGGTCACGCAGCAGCTTTTCGGCACGCGAGCAATAAGGGCAATAGTCCTTGCTATACATGACGACTTTATTCATGAGGATCGCTCCGGCTAGGGTTTCTGGCGGGTTTGGGCTGCCGCGCGCTTACTTTTGCGTCACGGGCAGGTTGGCGGCGTACCAGGCGCGCATGCCACCTTCCAGGGTATACACATCCGCGAAACCTTGCGAGCGCAGGCGCTGCGCGATGCGCGGCGCGGCGCGGCCTTGTTCGCAGACGAGGATCAGCGGCTTGTTCTTGGGCAGGTTGCCGGCCTTGGATTCGAGATCCTGGGCGGGCAAGCTGCGTGCCTGGGCGATATGGCCGGCCTGGTACTGCTCGGCCGCGCGCACGTCGATCCAGACGGCCTGGCTCTTGTTCACGAGCTGGGTCGCCTGGGCGATGTCGACCGCATGGGCGCCGCCGCGGCCCTTGCGCAGGCCCGGCAGGCACAGCATGACGCCCGACACGACCGCCACGGCGAGAATGAAGATATTGTTCTGGTCGAGCAAGAATTGCATTAAATCCACGGGACATCCTGAAGTGCGGCCGGGTGGGCGCGGTTCGTGGCCGGTCCCGGCAGGCCGGGGGATAGAGGGCGACGGACCCGCCCTGGCCTGATGACGATGGCCCGGTCGCACGAGTGCGCCGGGAGGGCTAAGCCTGGGGCAAAATCGCTCAATTATAAAATGACCCGATTGTTCAACTTCAATCCGCTGATTTTGCGGCCGATACCATGCACAAACTTGTCCTGATGCGCCACGGCGAAAGCCAATGGAACCTCGAAAACCGCTTCACCGGCTGGACCGACGTGGACCTCACGGAAACCGGCCGCGAACAGGCCCGCAAGGCGGGCGAACTGCTCAAGCAGGAAGGCTATGTTTTCGACCTGGCCTACACCTCCGTGCTCAAGCGCGCCATCCGCACCCTGTGGATCGCGCTGGACGCGATGGACGCCATGTACACCCCGGTGGGCATCAACTGGCGCCTGAACGAACGCCACTATGGTGACCTGCAGGGCCTGAACAAGGCCGAGACCGCCGCGAAGTTCGGCGACGAGCAGGTCCTGGTGTGGCGCCGTGCCTACGCCATCGCGCCCGAGCCGCTCGCGCTGGACGACGAGCGCCACCCGCGCTTCGATTCGCGCTATGCCAAGATCCCGGCCGACCAGCTGCCCGCGACCGAGTGCCTGAAAGACACCGTCGACCGCGTGCTGCCGTTCTGGAACGAATCGATCGCCCCGGCCATCCGCGCCGGCCGCCGCGTGCTGATCGCCGCCCACGGTAACAGCCTGCGCGCGCTGATCAAGCACCTCGATGGCATCTCGGACGACGACATCGTCAACCTCAATATCCCGACCGGCCAGCCGCTGGTCTATGAGCTCGACGATGACCTGCGCCCGATTCGCCACTATTATCTTGGCGATGCCGCGGAGATCGAGGCGGCCATGGCGGCCGTGGCCGCGCAAGGCAAGGCTAAGAAGGACTGATTCCATGCGGGTCGCGGCGGGTTTGCTGTTGTTGGGCATGCTGGTGGGAACACCGGCGGCCTGGGCGGTGTCGACCGATCTGGCAGGCCGCCAGTCGGAAGCCGAACGGCAGCAAGCCGCGCTGCGCGACCGCATCGGATCGCTGCAAAAAGATATCGACGAGCGCGAGGCCGCCCGCAAAGAAGCGGCCGACGCGCTCAAGACGTCCGAATCCGCCATTTCGGCGATCAATCGCCGGCTGCGCGAGCTGGGTGATGCCTCGCATCAGGCCGATCTCGACATCGCCAACCTCGACAAACAGATCGCGAACCAGAGCGCCGTGCTGGCCAAGCGCCGCACCGAGCTGGCCGACCAGCTCCGCACCCAATACACCAGCGGCCTGTCACCCTGGACCGAACTGCTCTCCGGCGGTGATCCGCAACAGCTGGGCCGTAACCTGGGCTACCTCGATTACGTGTCGCGCGCCCGCGCCGACGCGGTCACCGAGGTGCGCCAGGAGATCGAGCGGCTGGCCAATCTGCAGGGGCAGGCCGACGCCCGTCGCGCCGAGGCACGGCGGCTGGTCGAGGAGACCTCGCGCCAGAAGGCCGAGCTCGTCACCCAGCAGAAAGAGCGTGCCAGCCTGCTGGCCAAGCTCGAAGGACAGATCAATGCGCAGCGTGCCGAGGCGAACCGCCTGGGCCGGGACGATCAGCGCCTGTCGCGTCTGATCGGCGACCTGGACGTGGCGATCGCCAAGCAGGTCGAAGAAGAAGCGCGCCGGCGCGCCGCCGAAGAAGCGCGGCGCAAGGCCGAAGCGGCGCGCCGTGCCGAAGAGGCCCGCAAAGCCGAAGAAGCGCGCAAGGCCGAGGCCGCGCGTCAGGCCGAAGCGGCTCGCCAGGCGCAGCGCCAGGCCGACGCCGAACGCCAGAAGGCCCAGCAGCAGGCGCGCGACAAGGATCGCGAGAACCAGGCCCGCGATGCGGCCCAGGCGCGCGAGCAGGCCGAGCGTGCCGCCCGCGGACCGGTGGCCGTGGCCGATCCCGATGCGGCCGGCCTGCGTCCGGTGCCCGGCACCCAGGGCCGCCTGACCGGCAATACGCCGGTCGCGCCCCCGCCCAAGGCAGCGCCCCCTGAACCTGTGCCCGAAAAGCCGGTCCAACCCGAAAGCCGCACCGCCGCGGCCCAGCCCTCCGAGCCGTCCCGTCCGCTGGTGGGCGGAGGCAATGGCCTGCGCAAGGGGCTGCCTGTGCCGGTGCGTGGCAATGTGCAGGGCCGCTTCGGTGTCGATCGCCCCGATGGCGGGGTCTGGCGCGGCATTGTGCTGCGCACGGCCGAGGGCACGCCCGTGAAAGCGGTCGCCCCCGGTACGGTGGTCTACTCCGAATGGCTCAGGGGTTTTGGCAATCTCATCATCGTGGACCATGGACAGCAATATCTGACCGTCTACGCTTATAACCAGAGCCTGCTCAAGCGGGTAGGCGATAGGGTGGCAACGGGCGATACTATTGCTACCGTAGGGGCGACGGGCGGTCAGGTGGAATCGGGCCTATACTTTGAAATTCGCCATCGTGGCGCTCCGGTGGATCCAGCCCAGTGGCTGGCGCTGTAATCCCGGTATCAAAATCAGGATGTGTGCATGAGCACTCGCAAGTTTCGCGGTTTCGGTCTGGTAACGATCGGCGTGGTGGCCGGCGTATTGCTGAGCGTGGGCGTCACTGCCGTGGCGCAACGCGGCAGTCCGCTGCCGCTCGACGAGCTGCGGCAATTGAGCAATGTGTTTGCCGCCATCAAGAACAACTACGTCGAGCCGGTCGATGACAAGACACTGATCAGCAATGCCATCTCCGGCATGGTGTCCAATCTCGACCCGCACTCGGCGTATCTCGATGCCGAAGCCTTCCGCGACATGCAGACCGCCACGCAGGGCGAGTTCGGTGGCCTGGGCATCGAAGTCGGCGCCGAAGACGGCTTCGTCAAGGTGATCTCGCCGATCGAAGACACCCCGGCCGCGCGCGCCGGCATCATGGCGGGCGACCTCATCATCAAGATCGACGACACCCCCACCAAGGGCATGTCGCTCAACGATGCCGTCAAGCTCATGCGCGGGGCGCCCAAGTCGCCCATCACGCTCACCATCATGCGTGGCGACCGTGCGCAGCCGATCGTGATCAAGATCGTGCGCGACATCATCAAGGTGCGCAGCGTGCGCAGCAAGATGCTCGACGACGGCGTGGCTTACGTCCGTATCGCCCAGTTCCAGGAAAAAACCGGCTCCGACCTTGCCCGCCAGCTCAAGGAGCTCGGTGCCAAGGGCGCGCCCAAGGGCCTCGTGCTCGACCTGCGCAACGACCCGGGTGGTCTGCTGACCAGCGCCATCGGCGTGTCCGGCGCCTTCCTGCCGCCCGACGCCATGGTGGTCTCGACCGACGGCCGCACGCCGGATTCGCGCCACAAGTATCACGCCACGCCGTCCGAGTACGCGCGCGGCGAAGGCAACTACCTGGCCGATCTGCCCGCCTGGACCAAGACGGTGCCGATGGTGGTGCTGGTCAACGTCGGCTCGGCCTCGGCTTCCGAGATCGTGGCCGGTGCGCTGCAGGATCACAAGCGCGCCAAGGTCATGGGCAACCGCACGTTCGGCAAGGGCTCGGTGCAGGTGATCCTGCCGTTGTCCGAAACCACGGCGGTCAAGCTCACCACCTCGCGCTACTTCACCCCGAGCGGCCGTTCGATCCAGGCCACCGGTATCGAGCCCGACTACGTCGTGGCCGACACCGCCGACGGCGATCTGTTCCGCCTGCCGCGCGAAGCGGATCTGCAGCGTCACCTGTCGAACAAGCAAGATCCGGCTTCCGAGGTCAAGTCCGATCCCAACGCGGCCGAGCCGCCCCTGGGCAAGATCTTCGAATTCGGCGGCAAAGACGACTTCCAGCTCCAGCAAGCGCTCAACCTGCTCGCCGGCAAGCCGGTGCAAAAGGGTTCGGCGCGTGCCCAGGCCAAGGCGGACATCAAGCCCAACGCCAGCGGCGCGGCCACCCAACGCATGACGATCACGCCGACCGGAGTCGAGCCCGCCAAGAGCAAATGAACGACCAGCAGTTACTGCGTTACGCCCGCCACATCCTGCTCGACGATCTCGGTATCGAAGGGCAGGAGCAGCTCCTGGGGGCGCGCGTGTTGATCGTGGGGGCGGGCGGCCTGGGCTGTCCCGCCGCGCTCTACCTCGCCACGGCCGGCACCGGCCACATCACGCTGGCCGACGACGACGTCGTCGAGCTCAGCAACCTCCAGCGTCAGATCCTGCACACCACCGCCAGCGTGGGCCAGCCCAAGGCTGAGTCCGGGCGGGACATGCTCGCGCGCTTCAATCCCGAGGTCCAGGTCGTGCCACTGGTGGCGCGGCTCGAGGGCGAGGCGCTGCTGGATGCCGTGCGCGCGGCCGACGTGGTGCTCGATTGCTGCGACAACTTCGCCACCCGTCACGCCATCAACCGTGCCTGCGTGATCGCACGCAAGCCGCTCGTGTCGGGCGCCGCCATCCGCTACGACGGGCAGATCGGCGTCTACGATCTGCGCCGCGACGATGCGCCCTGTTATCACTGCCTTTTCCCCGAGGCGGACGAGGCCGAAGAAATCAGTTGTGCCACCACGGGCGTTTTCGCGCCGCTGGTGGGCATCATCGGCGCCATGCAGGCGGCCGAAGCCATGAAGCTCATCACGGGCCTGGGCGAGCCGCTGGTCGGCCGTCTGTTGCAGCTCGACGTGCGCACCATGCAATGGCATAGCGTCAACGTACGGCGCGATCCCGGCTGCGAGGTCTGCGGCCCGCGGCACTGAGGCGCCGGCCCTCCCGCCTCACATCACGCCCAAAGTTATCAGATAACCTGAACAGTGGTGGTATGATCGCGGCATGTTGACGCATTCCCTCACGCTGACCGATCGTGTCGCCGGCCGCATCGCCGAGCAGATCGCCCAGGGCACCTATGCCGTGGGCGCGAAGCTGCCGGCCGGGCGCGATCTGGCGCGCGAGTTCGGCGTGAGCGCGGCGGTGATCCGCGAGGCCACCGAGCGGCTGCGTGCCCAGGGGCTGGTGCGCAGCCGGCAGGGGTCGGGCTGCGTGGTGTTGTCCCGCACGGGAAGCCAGGGCTTTCGCGTGCCGGCCGAGGCCGGCATGGATCGCGCGCAGCTGGCCGAGGTGATCGAGCTGCGCATGGAGGTGGAGGGTGGCGCGGCAGCCCTTGCCGCGCGCCGCCGCACCGATGCCGATCTGGAATCCCTGCGCGGCGCGCTGGCTGAACTGCGCCGGCATCTCGATGACCCCGAGCGCGGCGTCGAACACGATCTGGCGTTTCATCGCGCCATTGGTCAGGCCACGCACAACCCGTCTTATCAGCAGCTGTTGCAATACCTCAATCTGCAGCTGCGCCAGGCCGTGCACACGGCGCGCAGCAATACGCAGCGGCAGCCTGGCCTGTCGGCGCTCGTGCACCAGGAGCACGAGGCCATCCTGGCGGCCATCGAGGCCGCCGACGAGGCCGGCGCGCGCGCAGCGGTGCATCGTCATTTGCACAACGCCGCCGCCCGGCTGCAATTGCAGGAGGCCGGCGGCTGAGCGCCGCGGCCCCTTCCCGAATTCAACTTCACCGACCCTGACCATGAGCGACACCGACTTTTCCCTGCAGTTGCGCAATGCCCTCGGGCCCGACGTCGTGCTCACCGACCCCGCGGCGATCGAACCCTGGTTGTCCGATTGGCGCGGGCTGTACCGGGGCCACGCCCAGGCGGTGCTGCGTCCGCGCACCACCGCCGAGGTCGCGCAGGCGCTTGCGCTGTGCCAGGCCGCCGGCGTGCCGGTGGTGCCGCGCGGGGGCAACACGGGGCTGTGCGGCGGCGCCACGCCCGACGGGGGCGCGGCCAACGTCGTGTTGAGCCTGGATCGCATGACCGCCGTGCGCTCGATCGACACGATCGCCAACACCATGGTGGCCGAGGCCGGCTGCATTCTGGGCAATCTGCGGCGTGCCGCCCAGGAGGCCGGGCGCCTCCTGCCACTCAGCCTTGCCGCCGAGGATTCGAGCCAGATCGGGGGCAACCTCGCCACCAACGCGGGCGGCGTCAACGTGGTGCGCTACGGCATGGCGCGCGAGCTGGTGCTGGGTATCGAGGCCGTGTTGCCGACCGGCGAAATCTTCAATGGCCTGCGCACCCTGCGCAAGGACAATACCGGCTACGACCTGAAGCAGCTGCTGATCGGCTCCGAGGGCACGCTGGGTGTGATCACGGCCGTGGCGCTCCGCCTGTATCCGCGCACCGATGTGCGCTCGGTCGTGCTCGCGGCGGTCGAGTCGCCCAAGCAGGCGCTCGAGTTGTACGAGCTGCTGTTCCAGCGCTGCGGCGCGCGTCTGCAGGCGTATGAGTTTTTCACGGGCGATTGCGTCGATCTGGTGCTCGCCCATGCTCAGGGCGTGCAGGAGCCGTTCGCGCAGCGCTACCCGGCCTATGTGTTGATGGAGCTCGCCGATACCAGCGACGAAGCGGCGCTGAACCAACTGCTCGAAACGGTCGTGGGCGAGGCGCTCGAACGCGAACTTTGCCTGGATGCCGCGGTCTCGGCATCCCTGGGCCAGTTGCAGGCGCTCTGGAAGCTGCGCGAGGAAATTTCCGAGGCGCAGCGCGCCGACGGCCCGCATCTCAAGCACGACGTGTCCTTGCCGATCGAACGCATCCCCGAGTTCATGGTCACGGCCGAGGCGCGTCTGCGCGAGCTCGATCCGTCCGTACGTCCGTTCATCTTCGGCCATTTTGGCGACGGCAACCTGCACTACAACCTGTCGCGCCCGGCCGGCGCGCCGCGCGAATGGGCCGCCGAGCACGGCGCGGCGGTCACCGATATCGTGCTCGACGAAGTGCACCGCTACGGCGGCAGTATCAGCGCCGAGCATGGCATCGGGCAGTTGAAGCGTGAGCATTTCCTCCATACCAAAGACCCGCTCGAGCTGCGCCTGATGCGCGAGATCAAGCGGGTGTTCGACCCCGCCGGGATCATGAATCCCGGAAAGTTGCTATAACAGCGGACAAGCAAGGGAAGACCGCGGCCGCGCACAGCGTGGCCAGCACATGCACCGCTCCACAGAAAGAGCGGAAATGAACGTCAGTCTGCCGCGCGGATTTCCCGCGTGGCTCTTGCCTATGGAATTGAGACAATGCACGCGAACTTTATCGGGGGCGCCTGGGTCGACGGCGTCGACGCTCGTCCCAACATCAACCCGTCCAACCTCGCCGATGTGATCGGCCAGTACGCCCAGGCCGACGCGGCTCAGGCGCAGCAAGCGATCGCCGCCGCCGTGTCGGCCTCGCACGAATGGGCACACTCGACCGGGCAACGCCGCTTCGACGTGCTCGATGCGGTCGGCACCGAATTGCTGGCACGCAAGGAAGAACTGGGACGCCTGCTGTCGCGCGAAGAGGGCAAGACGCTGCCCGAAGGCATCGGCGAAGTGACCCGTGCCGCCTACATTTTCAAGTTCTTCGCTGGCGAAGCGCTGCGCATCCAGGGCGAAAAGCTGCCCATGACGCGTCCCAACATCGAAGCGGACATCACGCGCGAGCCGGTTGGCGTGGTCGGCATCATCGCCCCGTGGAATTTCCCGATCGCGATTCCGGCATGGAAGATCGCGCCGGCGCTGGCCTACGGCAACACCGTGGTGTTCAAGCCCGCCGATCTGGTGCCGGGCAGCGCCTGGGCCCTGTCCGAAATCCTGAGCCGCGCGGGCCTGCCTGCCGGCGCCTTCAACCTCGTGATGGGCCGCGGCACGGTCGTGGGCCAGGCTTTCCTGTCCGACAAGCGCGTCAATGCCATCAGCTTCACGGGCTCGGTGGGCACCGGCCGCCGCGTGCTCGAAGCCGCGATGGGCCGCATGGCGAAGGTGCAGCTCGAGATGGGCGGCAAGAATCCGCTGGTCGTGCTCGACGACGCCGACCTCAAGACGGCCGTCGAATGCGCGGTCAATGGCGCGTTCTTCTCGACCGGCCAGCGTTGCACGGCATCGAGCCGCCTGATCGTGCAGAAGGGCATCTATCCGAAGTTCCTCGAGGCCGTGCAAGCTCGCCTCGAAGGCTTGAAGATCGACGATGCGCTGCTGGCGGGCACCGACATCGGCCCCGTGGTCGACCAGAGCCAGCTCGAGCAGGATCTGAGCTATGTGGCGATCGGCCGCGACGAAGGCGCCCGTCTGGTCACCGGCGGCGAACAGGTCAAACGCGCCACCGAGGGCTTCTACCTCACCCCCGCGCTCTTCGCCGATTGCGACAACAACATGCGCATCAGCCGCGAAGAGATCTTCGGGCCGGTGGCATCCGTGATCCCGGTGGACAGCTACGAGCAGGCGCTCGAGCTCGCCAACGACACGGAGTTCGGTCTGTCGTCGGGCATCTGCACCACCTCGCTCAAGCACGCCACGCACTTCAAGCGCGAAGCGCAGGCCGGCATGGTGATGGTCAACTGCCCGACCGCCGGTGTCGACTATCACGTGCCGTTCGGTGGCCGCAAAGGCTCGAGCTACGGCCCGCGCGAGCAAGGCCGTCATGCCGCCGAGTTCTACACCACCGTGAAGACTTCGTACACCGCGTCCTGATGCGGCTGGCACGATAAAAAACCCCGGCCTCGGCCGGGGTTTTTTTGTTCTCGCAGGGCCGCCCCCAGACACCAACCCCGCGCGCGGTGCAGCACGCCGCAGGCGCGCCGGGGGGGCATCTCGTTGCGCGCGCAGACAATGCGCTCGCCCGTGGGTCAGGTGCGGTGATACACCTCGGCCCCCTTCTTGACGAACTCGATCGCCTTTTCCTGCATGCCTTGCTGCAGCGCCTGCTGATCCGATACACCCTGCGACGCGGCGTACTCGCGCACGTCCTGGGTGATCTTCATGCTGCAGAAGTGCGGGCCGCACATCGAGCAAAAATGCGCCACCTTCATCGAGTCCTTGGGCAGCGTCTCGTCGTGGAATTCCTTGGCCGTGTCGGGATCCAGGCCGAGGTTGAACTGGTCGTCCCAGCGGAACTCGAAACGGGCCTTCGAGAGCGCGTTGTCGCGGATGGCGGCGCCGGGGTGGCCCTTGGCCAGATCGGCGGCGTGGGCCGCGATCTTGTACGTGATGATGCCGTCCTTCACGTCTTTCTTGTTGGGCAGCCCCAGATGCTCCTTGGGCGTGACGTAGCACAGCATCGCCGTACCGTACCAGCCGATCAGCGCGGCGCCAATGCCCGACGTGATGTGGTCGTAGCCCGGCGCGATGTCGGTGGTCAGCGGCCCCAGCGTGTAGAAGGGCGCCTCCTGGCAATGCTCGAGCTGCAGCTCCATGTTTTCTTTGATCATCTGCATCGGCACGTGGCCGGGGCCTTCGATCATGACCTGCACATCGTGCTTCCAGGCGACCTGCGTCAACTCGCCCAGGGTCTTCAACTCGGCGAATTGTGCCTCGTCGTTGGCGTCGTAGCCGGAGCCGGGGCGCAGGCCGTCGCCGAGCGAGAAGCTCACGTCATAGGCCTTCATGATTTCGCAGATCTCTTCGAAGCGCTCGTACAGGAAACTCTCCTTGTGATGCGCCAGACACCACTTGGCCATGATCGAGCCACCGCGCGACACGATGCCGGTCATGCGATCCGCGGTCATCGGAATGAAGGGCAGGCGCACGCCGGCATGGATGGTGAAGTAATCCACGCCTTGTTCGGCCTGTTCGATCAGCGTGTCACGGAAGATCTCCCAGGTCAGGTCTTCGGCCTTGCCGTCGACCTTCTCGAGCGCCTGGTAGATCGGCACGGTGCCGATGGGCACGGGCGAATTGCGGATGATCCATTCGCGGGTTTCGTGGATGTGCTTGCCGGTGGAGAGGTCCATCACGGTGTCGCCGCCCCAGCGGATCGCCCAGGTCATCTTCTCGACTTCTTCGCCGATGCCGGAGCTCACGGCCGAGTTGCCGATGTTGGCATTGATCTTCACCAGGAAGTTGCGGCCGATGATCATCGGCTCGATTTCGGGGTGATTGATGTTGGCCGGAATGATGGCGCGGCCGCGGGCGATTTCGTCGCGCACGAACTCTGGCGTGATGGCGCTCGGCAGCGCGGCGCCGAACGACTGGCCGGGATGCTGGCGCAGCAGGCGGCGCGCCATTTTCTCGCCATCGGGGCCGCTGGCGCGCAGCGTCTCGATGTAGTGTTCGCGCCGCAGGTTTTCGCGGATCGACACGTACTCCATCTCGGGCGTGACGATGCCGCGGCGCGCATAGTGCATCTGCGTGACGTTGGCGCCGGCGCGTGCGCGGCGCGGCGGACGGCGCAGGTCAAAGCGCATGGCCGTCAGCTTGGGGTCGGCCAGGCGCGCCTGCCCATACTCGCTGGTCGGGCCGTCGAGCACTTCGACGTCGCCGCGCTCATCGATCCAGGCGCGGCGCAGCTCGGGCAGGCCGGCCCGGATATCGATGCGTGCGGTGGGGTCGGTGTAGGGGCCGCTGGTGTCGTACACGGTGAGCGGCGGATTCTGCTCGCCGCCGAACATCGTGGGCGTGTCGGCCTGGCTGATCTCGCGAAACGGGACGCGGATGTCGGGGCGGCTGCCGGTCTGGTAGATCTTGCGCGATTGCGGCAAGGGGGCCACGGCCGCGGCGTCGACTTCGGCGGTGGCGGCCAGGAACTTGGGATTGGCGTTCATTGAAAAGCTCCAAGAGAAGATTTTGGAGCCGAATCGGGAGATTCCGCGTGCGCGCGCGTGCCGGCCTGAGCCGGTGGGCAATGCGGAAATCGCTCCCAGCATCGGCATTATCCGTACTGGTACGAAGGGACTCTCTCAACACGTGTGCCGTTGCCGGACACGAGTACCCCTGCGAGCCCGCAGTATAGGCGGTATTGGCTCTTTACATCTGGATGCAGTCGGCACTAACAGGTGGCGGATAGCCCCTGTACACTTTTTTCAACGCCAGGACGCACCCCGCCCTCCTGGCTCTCATCACTGTCTGCAACCTAAGAAGGAAATCCATCATGCAACTGACTGTGCGTAAATTGGCACCCGCCGTGGCGCTCATGGCTCTGGTGCTGGCGGGTTGTACAACTCCCTCCAAGACGGGCGACAAGAGCGCCGCCACCCCCGACACGACGCAACCGGCACAACCGGCTACCGCGTCGTCCGTGGAGTTCTACATCGCCCAGACGCAACCCGGCGCCGGCCTGGCCGAGGTCAAGGTGCCCGATGGCTCGCTGTACATGCAGCGCCAACCCGTCCTGACCCGTGCCGATCTCACCGAAGCCGCCGCGCTGGTGGATCGTCAAGGCCAGAACTTCGTGGGTCTGCGCTTTACCGAAGCCGGTGCGCGCAAGCTCAACGACGTGAGCTCGCAGAACGTCGGCAAGATGCTGGCGCTGGTGCTCGACCGTGAACTGGTCGCCGCGCCCAAGATCGCCGAGCCGCTGAACCGTGGCGTGCTGGCTTTCGGCGTGCCCTCCGAGCAGGCTGCCGCCGCCATCGCCGCCAAGATCCGTGGCGACGCGCCGGGCGCCGGTGCTCCGGGCGCCGCTGCTCCGGGAGCCGCTGCTCCGGGTGGCCGTACGCCGGCTCAGCAAGCCGAGCCGTCGAACTCGCCGAACCAGCCTGCCCGTCCCTGATCGCGCAGAGCAAGGTAAAAGCCCCCGGGTGCCTGGCATCCGGGGGCTTTTTTTATACGGGTGGCGGAGCAGGTGATATCTCCAAGCGGGGCGCTTATCGGCGAGTGTTCTTTGGCGGGAGTCTTGTGCACCGCCTGTTGCACCCGCTTGCTACGAGCGCCTGTTGCCCGCGCCTGTTGCACCCGCCTGTTGCACGCGCCAGCTGCGCGCGCCAGCTGCGTGGAAGGAAAGGGAAGCCCAAGTCCCAGACGAAGACGCGTGCCCTGGCCCTGAGCGCGGCCCCTTTGCATGCGTCATGCTTCGGGGCTGGACCAACCCGGGTGTCAGCGTCCGTTGCCGCGGCGCGAGGAACGCTGCGTGGATGCCACCGGCGCGGCCGCCTGGAATTCGCGCAGGATCGTCTTCAGCACGGCATCGATCATGCGTTGCTGCTCGGCGTTCAGGGCGTAGTACTGGTCCGCGCTGATGCCGCTGAACGGCCAGGCGTAGACGTCGTGGTGTTCGCCGGGTTGCGGCTCGCGCAGCGCCGGCGTGGCGTGTGACGCTGCCGGCATCATGGCGCCAGCGCCGGTTTCGAGCCACACGAGATTGACCTTCAATGCCTGCGCGAGCCGATGTGCCGAACGGCTGGAGCGGCGTTCGCCGCTCTCGTAGCTGCCGATGGCGCTCTGCGACACGCCGCTTACCCGAGCAAGCTCGTGCTGGGTGTAGCCGCGCATCTGGCGTGCATGCTTCAGTCGGTCTGAGAAATTGTCCACTCCGGAATTGGAGCTTGGTTCAGTATTACAGTGGTGATACCGGATATCACATAAGTGATAGAAGCCCGTGCTGTGCGATTCGCATCGTGGCATGAGCGTCCGCCAGGCCGTGGCCCACGCGCGATCCATGTGCGGCGCACGGCGCTACGTCACCTGGGTCACATTCCTCTCATGAGTGCCTCTTCCTTTCATGCTTCCCCGTCGGACCTGCCCGGGGCGCAACCCTGGCCCGTGCTCGAGGCCGGCGTGCCCGGCGACCCGCGCGCTACTGCGCCCACTGCCACGGTCGCGGCACCGCATGGCCATCTGGTGCTGCACCTCCCGTGCGGGGTGCCTGGCCTGCTGAACGACACGCTCGAGGACAACCTGCGCCGCTCCGGGTGGCGGGTGCAGCGCTTTCCGAGCCAGGCGTTGTCCGACGAAGGGGTGCGCGACCTCGCCCCGGATGTGCTGTTGTTGAGCGGCGATGCCGAGCACGCCGATACCGTGATCGCGCTGCTCAGGCGCCTCGATGCGCTGGCGTTGCCTGCGCTGCGCGTGGTGCAGCTCGGCAATGCCTCGGCGTTCCTGCGGATCCAGACGCTGCACGCGGGTGCGGATTTCTGCTTCACCCCCGATGCGTCGGCGGAGTGGGCGGCGGCCGAGCTGATCGCGGTCTTCGAGCGCCGGCGGCGCAGCACGCTGGCTGGAGGGACGCGGCGCTGGCGGATTTGCACGTCGAGCCGCTATCTGTTCGGGCCCGGCGGCGTGAGGGTTCCGCTCACTGCCGCCGAAGGCTTGTTCATGGGGCGGCTCCTTGCCGCGCCCAATCAGCGCCTGCCCCGAGCTGGCGGCGCGCAGGGTTCACGCGGGGACGACGTCACGGTGGCGCGTCTGCGCGGCAAGGCAAAGCAACTCGGCGTCGATCTGCCGGTCTGCGCGGTGCGTCGTTGGGGTTATCTGTTTCTCGACGAAGCCTGACGCGCGCGGCGGGTGGCGCGTGTTCGAGCCGGGTCGCCAGGGAGCGCGCGTCGGGCGGCAGGCGCGCCCCGATCGAGGTGCGCCGAGCCGCCGCGGCCCTCAGGTAATGACGAGGTTGTCGCGGTGCACGAGTTCGGGGTCGGTCATGCTGCCCAGAATGAAGGCGATCTGCGACGAAGGTTGGCGCATGATGCGGCGCGTGTCGGCGGCGGAGTAGTTCACCAGCCCGCGCGCGCATTCGCGTCCTTGCGCATCGACGCAAGCGACCACGTCGCCGCGTTCGAACTCGCCTTCGACGGCCGTGACGCCTATCGGCAGCAAGCTCTTGCCTTCGTGGAGCAGGGCACGCACGGCGCCTTCGTCGAGCTGCACGCGGCCACGCAGTCGCAGGTGATCGGCCAGCCATTGCTTGCGCGCCGACCACACCGGCAGCACGGCCTGCAGCTCGGTGCCGATGCATTCGCCTTCTGAAAGGCGGATAAGGACGTTGCGTTCGCGGCCGGACGCGATCACGGTGTGCGCGCCGCTGTGCGCCGCACGCTTGGCCGCGAGAATCTTGGTCAACATGCCGCCTGTGCCCACGCCGCTGCCCGCGCCGCCCGCCATGGCTTCGAGGGTGGCGTCGCCGGCTTGCGCGTGCTGCACGAACTTCGCGTCGGGTTGCTTGCGCGGATCGGCTTCATAGAGGCCGCGCTGGTCCGTGAGGATGATCAGCGTGTCGGCTTCGATCAGGTTGGTGACCAGCGCGCCCAGCGTGTCGTTGTCACCGAAGCGGATCTCGTCGGTCACGACGGTGTCGTTTTCGTTCACGATCGGCACCACGCCCATGCGCAGCAGCGCAAACAGCGTGGAGCGGGCGTTGAGATAACGGTGGCGGTCGGCCAGGTCTTCGTGGGTGAGCAGGATTTGGGCCGTGCGCAGGCCGAATTCGGCGAACGCGGCCTCATAGGCCTGGCACAGACCCATCTGTCCGACGGCGGCGGCGGCCTGCAGTTCGTGCATGACCGACGGGCGTTTGCGCCAGCCCAGGCGCGCCATGCCCTCGGCGATGGCGCCGCTGGACACCAGCACGACCTGCTTGCCCTGCTTGTGCAAGGCGGCGATCTGCGCGGCCCAGTGAGCGACCGCGGCGCGGTCGAGGCCGCGGCCTTCGTTGGTGACGAGCGAGGATCCGACCTTGGCGACCAGGCGCTGAGCCTGCGCGACGACGGAAACGGTTTCAGTGTGGGCAGTCATGGCGATGACCGGGCGAGACGTTTTCGAAGAAGCCGCCCGGATGGGACCGGGCGGCGCGGTGACGGACTGCGATTATGGCTTATTCGTCACCGCTGCGCGGCTCGGCGGGCGCCGCGCCGGTTTGCACGACGCCACGCGTGGTGTCGAAACGCGGGTCTTCGTGCACGTACGTGCCTTCGGCCTGATCCTGAGCGATCAGGTCTTTTTGCTTCTCGGCATCGAGGTAGTCTTGCAGCGCCCAGATCAGATCCTGGGTGCCTTCGCCGCTGATGGCGGCGATACCGAACACCGGGCCGTCCCATTCGAACGCTTCGCAGAAGCGCTTGCGGGCGTCGTCGGGGTCTTGAACCATGTCGAGCTTGTTGAGCACCAGCCAGCGCGGCTTGGCGGCCAGATCGGGATCGTAGCGGCGCAGCTCTTCGACGATCGCACGCGCACCGGCCACGGCGGCGTCGATGGGATCCGCGTCGGGGTCCTGGCTCGACACGTCGACCAGATGCAGCAGCACGCGCGTGCGCGCCAGGTGACGCAGGAACAGATGGCCCAGGCCCGCGCCTTCGGAGGCACCTTCGATCAAGCCGGGAATGTCAGCGACCACGAAGCTGCGCGCGGCCGAGGTACGCACCACGCCCAGATTGGGGTGCAGCGTGGTGAAGGGGTAGTCGGCGATCTTGGGGCGCGCATTCGAAATGCGGCTGATCAGGGTGGACTTGCCCGCGTTGGGCAGGCCCAGCAGGCCCACGTCGGCCAGCACCTTGAGCTCGAGGCGCAGGCGGCGTTGCTCGCCTTCTTTGCCCGGCGTCCATTGGCGCGGCGCGCGGTTGGTGCTCGACTTGAAGTGCAGGTTGCCCAGGCCGCCCGAGCCGCCAGCGGCCAGCGTGACCTGTTCTTCGTGGCGATCCAGGTCGAACAATACTTCGCCGGTGTCGGCGTCGTGCACGACGGTGCCGACCGGCACGCGCAGCGTGATGTCAGGGGCGGCGGCGCCGTATTGGTCGGAGCCGCGGCCGTTTTCGCCGTTCTTGGCGCGGTGCAGGCGCGCGTAGCGGAAATCGATCAGCGTGTTGATGTTGCGATCGGCCACAGCATAGATGCTGCCGCCACGACCGCCATCACCGCCGTCAGGGCCACCCCTGGGGATGAATTTCTCGCGGCGAAAGCTCGCCACGCCATTGCCGCCTTTGCCGGCGATAACCTCGATGGTGGCTTCGTCTACGAATTTCATGTGCGTGTCTGGTCAGTGAGCGGGGCCGTGCTGCTCGCGCGCCCGAAGGCGCCGCGGTGGCGGCCGGTGATGCCGTACGTGGCGCTGCGAGGTCGTGTGCGCGGCCATGACAGGCTGTTGCCCTGTGCCGCGCTGCTGATCGCGCATCTCGCCCGCGTGCTTGCCCGCAGGGGTATATGAAGTCCGGGATTCCTCGGCAGACGCGCTGCCGGGCAGGGATCCTGTGCCGGATATTCTGCCTTAAAACAAAAAGCCCCGCCGCGTGCGGCAGGGCTTTTTGCCGTGCGTGTGACGCGACCGATTACTCGGCGGCGACGACCGACACGATGGCCTTGTTCAGAGCACCCTTGGTGCCGAACTGGACCTTGCCGTCGGTCAGTGCGAACAGGGTGTGATCCTTGCCCACGCCGACATTCACGCCCGGGTGAAAGCGGGTACCGCGCTGACGCACGATGATGCCGCCTGCCGAGATTTGTTGGCCGCCATAAACCTTGACGCCCAGTCGCTTCGATTCGGAATCGCGACCGTTACGCGTAGAGCCGCCGCCCTTTTTCTGTGCCATGTTTTAGCTCCTGAATACCGGGATCAAGCCGTGATGGCTTCGATGCGGATCTCGGTGTAGTTCTGACGGTGGCCCTGACGCTTCTGATAGTGCTTGCGACGGCGCATCTTGAAGATCTTGACCTTGTCGTGCCGGCCATGCGCAAGAACCGTAGCCTTGATCACGGCGCCAGCGACGAGGGGCGTACCAACTTTGAGTTGGTCGCCTTCGCCCACGGACAGCACTTGATCCAGGGTGATTTCTTGCCCGATGTCAGCAGGTATCTGTTCTACCTTGAGTTTTTCGCCAGCGGCAACGCGATACTGCTTGCCACCGGTTTTTACGACCGCGTACATGGGATATATCCTTGGAAAGATGTGGGGCTCGTGGTGCAGGGACGATCCGTGATCGGGCGGACTTCACGGCGCGGCTTCCGAAAAAGTGCGCCAAGAGCGTGCCTGTGCCTGAAGGGGTCGATCCACCTGGGTGGAGTATCCGGACGCGAAGATCGGGGCGAAAACGCTCGATGCTTCTTGCCGTATAGCCGCGGTCGTGGTCTCCGGAGATGCGTGGGCTACGGCGCGCTGCGCTCAAGCGTTGCTTGAACTGTTGCGGGGTAGATCACGGCTGCGGATCCGGCACGACGAGGCATTCCTGCGCCACGTGCTTTTTTCGGCCAATAAGCCGAATCGAGGATTCTAGCCGGGGCCTGTGGAAAAGTCAAAAAGGCGTTGCGCTAGAAGGGCTTAGCGTGTGGCGTGGGCGTCACGGTCGGCCACGGTGGCGCGGGCCGCGATCTGGCGTGCGGCCTCGAGCAGCCCGGCGCGCACGGCCTCGGCGTGGCGAGGGTCGAGGCGATCGGCCGGCAACGAGGTGCTGATCGCCACCCGCCGTCCCAGCGCCGTACGGCCCACATAGGCGGCATAGCAACTCAGGCCGGCGCTGACTTCCTCGATGTCGAGCGCCACGCCGGTGCGCCTGGCGTTGGCGAGCTCGGCCAACAGCGCCGCCGGGTCGGTCACGGTGCGATCAGTCAAGGCGGGAAGGGGAGAGGGCAGCCGGGCCAGGACCTCGGCGTCGCTCAGGCTGGCCAGCAGGGCCTTGCCCAGCGCACAGGCATGGGCAGGGAGCCGCGAACCCGGGTCGGTCACCAGCCGCACCGGCCGGCGCGCATCTTCACGGGCCAGGTAGGCGACATCGGCCCCATCCAGCATGGCGAGCTGCATGACCTCGTTGTGGCGGGCAACGAAGGCGCCGGCCGCGTCGCGAAACGCGGGTTCGAGGCTGTCGTGGCGCAAGTAGGCCGAGCCCAGCGTGAGCAACGCCAGCCCGATCACGTAGCCGTCGCCCGCCCGCTCGATCCATCGCCGTGCCTCGAGCGTCTCGAGCAGCAGATAGAGCGAACTGCGGGGCATGCCGCAAGCGCGCGCCAGGTCGGCGGGGCGCACCGGCTGCGCACGCTCGGCGAGATGGCGCAGAATCTCGTCGGCGCGGGCGATAGCGGGGACTTCATAGGACGCACGGCGTTCAGTCATAGTGCTGTCCAATATATTGGATCGATCGCCATTATATTGGACGCATGCCGCACGCCGCTCCTAGACTGAATGCAAGGTCCGGACCCGGACTGCTCATCGTTCAGCACACCGCCCACAGAGGCGCCTGCAAGGAGACTCGCCATGAATGCCCTCGCCTCGGCCTATGCCGACTTTGCTCTCGATGCCACGCAGGACTTGCCCGAAGACCTGGACCAGGCGCTTTTGATCGGGCGAGTCTGGCTGGGCGCTCCGGTCAACGGGCCGGCCGTGGTGGTGGTGCGTCGCGGTGAGGTGTTCGACATCACGGCGGCCGCACCGACCGTCTCCGACCTGCTCGAACGCTCGGATCGTGTGGCGCTGGCGCGCAAGGCGGATGGGCCGTCGCTGGGCCGCGTGACGGACCTGCTGGCGCGCTCGGGCCAGGCCGGGCAGCCGCGATTGCTCGCGCCCTGCGATCTGCAGCCGGTCAAGGCGGCGGGTGTCACGTTTGCGGTCAGCCTGCTCGAACGCCTGATCGAAGAGCAGGCGGGGGGTGACGCGAGCCAGGCCGAGACGATACGGGCCCGCTTGCATGAATTGATCGGCACCGATCTGTCGCAACTCGTGCCCGGGTCGGAGCAGGCCATGCGCCTCAAGGCTGAGTTGCAGTCCCGCGGTCAGTGGTCGCAGTACCTCGAAGTGGGAATCGGACCCGATGCCGAGGTGTTTTCCAAGACCCCGCCGATGGCGTCGGTGGGATCCGGGGCCTGGATCGGGCTCCATCCGGTCTCGGAGTGGAATAACCCGGAGCCCGAGATCGTGCTGGCGGTGACCTCGCGCGGCGAGATCGCGGGCGCTGCCCTGGGCAACGACGTGAACCTGCGCGACATCGAAGGCCGCAGCGCGCTGCTGCTGACCAAGGCCAAGGACAACAACGGCTCCTGCGCGATCGGCCCCTTCATCCGCCTGATCGACGAGCACTACACGCTGGACGATGTGCGGCACGCCGATGTGTCGCTGCGCATCGACGGCACCGACGGCTTCGTGATCGATGGTGTGAGCCACATGGCCGAAATCAGCCGCGACCCGGCCGACCTGGTGCGTCAGACCTGCGGCACCCACCATCAATATCCCGATGGCTTCATGCTGTTCCTGGGCACGATGTTCTCGCCGACGCAGGACCGCGCGGGTCCCGGCAGCGGCTTTACGCATCGTGAGGGCGACGTGGTCAGGATCGGCTCGCCGAGGCTGGGTGCGCTGGTCAATCGGGTGGCGCGCTCCGACCAGATTCCGCCCTGGACCTTCGGTGTTCGGGCCCTCTACGCCAATTTGCGCGAACGCGGGCTGTAACAAGGCTGCGCCCATCCGGAGGGGGCGGGGCGCAGCACGTATAATTCCGCCGACCCTGGCCTGGCGGCGCAGTCCGCCGGTCCCATGCAACGAGCCGATGGGTCGGCTCGCATCATCTCCCCCGGAAACGCTTTGAATCTCTCCGAGCTGATCGCCCCCATTGCCGACGACATGAAGGCCGTCGACGCGGTTATCCGCGAGCGCCTGAACTCCGAGGTCGTGCTCATTCGAACCATCGGTGACTACATCATCGGCGCGGGCGGCAAGCGCATGCGGCCCGCCATGGTGCTGATGGTGGCGCGGGCGCTGGGCTATCAAGGCACGCATCATCAGCTGCTGGCCGCCGTGGTGGAATTCATCCACACCGCCACGCTGCTGCACGACGACGTGGTCGATGAATCCGACAAGCGCCGTGGCCGCGACACTGCCAATGCGGTGTTCGGCAATGCCGCCAGCGTGCTGGTGGGCGACTATCTGTACTCGCGCTCGTTCGAGATGATGGTCGAGGCCGACTCGATGCGCATCATGCAGATCCTCTCGCAGGCCACCACGGTGATCGCCGAGGGCGAGGTCCTGCAATTGCTCAACGTGCATGATCCCGAGGTATCGCAAGAGCGCTACCTGCAGGTGGTGCGCTACAAGACCGCCAAGCTGTTCGAAGCCGCGGCCCAGGTGGGCGCCGTGCTGGCGGGCGCCACGCCCGAGCAGGAAGAAGCCGCCGCCGCCTATGGCCGCCACGTGGGTACGGCTTTCCAGTTGATCGACGACGTGCTGGACTACAGCGGCGACGCGCTCGCGCTGGGCAAGAACGTGGGCGACGATCTGCGCGAAGGCAAGCCCACGCTGCCGCTCATCCGCGTGATGGAGGTCGGCACGCCCGAGCAACAGCAACTGATCCGCGACGCCATCACGACCGGTGACGCCGACTTCGCCGCGGTGGCCCAGGCCATCCAGCAAACCGACGCGCTCCAGCACGCCCGCGAAGCCGCCGAAGCCGAGGCACAACGGGCTCGCGACGCCCTCGCAAACTATCCCGTTTCCACTTTTAAAAATTCTCTGGTAGAATTCTGCGCTTTCGCGGTGAACAGAGATCGCTAGCGTTTTTTAGCGATTTTGGTCAGGCGGAATATGGCTGCAAAGCCGTAGCAGTGGCTGCAAAGCCAAAGCAGTGCGGCTGAAAAGCCAAGCAGTTGTAGAAATCGGGGCGTAGCTCAGTCTGGTAGAGTACTGCGTTCGGGACGCAGGAGTCGGAGGTTCGAATCCTCTCGCCCCGACCACTTACACTGTGGTTGAACATTTGATGATGTTCCCGAAACATCATCAGTGGTGTTGAAAAACACCGTCGGCAAGAGCCGGTAGCGCGCAAGCACTGCCGGCTTTTTTGCGTCTGATTTCGCCGTGTAGCCAAGTTGCATCTCGCACGACGGGCGCTGGGCTGTGATCGCGTGCTCGCGTCACGATTGTCCGCTCGACGCTTCGACTGCCCTGCGGGCGCCCTTTGCCGTCATGAAGAGCTTTAGCGGGCTGACGTCCTGCAGTGAGGCAAACCCATACTTGCGATAAAACGCAGCCGCGCCTCCATCTTTGGCGTCGACCAGTGCAACCGTGACGGCAAGCGGGCCGGAGACCGCCATGCTCAGTGCTTCGGTTAATAGCAATCCGCCCAAGCCCTGACCCTTGAACCTTTGGTCCACCGCGAGCCGGCCAATGATCGCGGCGGGCAGCTGGGCGTAACGAGCCACTTGCTTCAGCAGGTGGGGAGGCACACGCGCCAATTCCATAGCGCCCGCCGAAAGGGTGAAGAAGCCAGCCACCGTATCGTCGTTCAAGAGCAAATACGCGCGGGCGGCATCTCTTTCTTCGTCCTGCCCAAGCTGCTCGACGAAATACGTATCGAGTTCGGGCGTGCCACAGCAAAAATCCTTGCGACGCACGGATTTCGAGAAAGGCATCAGGGTGAGCGACATGCCGCGTCAGTCCTTCTCTGGCTTTGGCCGGCCCAGAACCTTACCGCGCAGGGCGACCGCGCGTTTGAACGCGGCGGTGGGTTCGGGGGGCTCGGCATGGAGGGCGGCGGTAATCGTGGCTGAGTCGCGCCGAGAAAGCCGCAGGATCACCTGCTGCTCGATCTCATGCAGGGCGGCCTGGTGTGCCGCCTGGACTACGAAGTCAGACAGTGATCGTCCGGAAATATCGGCAGCGCGCTGAATGACAGCCCGCTCTTTTGCCGTCAGTCGGGCATCCAGCCGCGCCGTGCGCGGTTCGTCGATACGCTTGAGTTCTTGCGCGATGAGTTTGCGTAGTTGGCCAACGATGTTGCTTGAGGCGTGCGCAAGGTTGGCCGCTCGCGCTTGCCTGGTTTGCATGCGGGCTGCGGCAGCGGCTCGCAGGGTACGGCGCTCGAGCCCGGCAGACCCGGGAGACACGTTCGCCGGCGAGCGATGCGTGTCTGCTTGAAACGGGCGTGCAGCCTGCCCTTGGGTGGCAGCGCCATAGGTCACCGCCGGCTCGGCCAACGCCTGGCCCGAGGGAGGGTTTTTTGGGTCGCGCACCGGACGCTTGCGCTTCTTGCGAGGTTTTGACGTCGGTGCCGGAACGCGGTGGCGGGTGACCATGGCATCACTCCTTGTACGAATAAGGACGTACAAACCGATTGTGCGGCCTGAGCCGTACACGGGTGACGGCGCCTCTCTACGTTTCGGACGAAGTCGATATGAGGCCGCCCGCCGCGCCCGACCTGCTTCTGTTGTCAGGCACCGAGAAGGGATGTTGGCAATTCCGGCCGGGACCAGACGCGGACATTACGGTAAGCGAGGTTCTCTCATCGTTTGCCGCCGTCGTTGTCGGCCGGCATGCGCGCGCAGTATTCCCTGAGTATGTCTTCCAGTGCCGCCTCCGCGCCGGGGGCGCGTTCGTCGTTGCGGATGCGGCGGATGAGGTTGATGGGGGGCAGGTTCCAGCCCCAATCCCAATCGATGCGGCCGATGCGGCCGCGGGCGGCGAGTTCGTGGGCGATCTCCTGGGGGACCACCGAGATCAGGGTGTCGTCGTTGCCGAGTAGGCCTTCGATCACGTCGGTGGAGTAGGCTTCGACGATGGGGGTGGGTGGCGGCAGTCCCTGGCGGATGAAGTGTTCGGCGATGAGGTGTCGCGTGGGCGTCTTCACCTCGGGCAGCACCCAGCGCATCGCGGCGACGCCGGCCCAGTCGGGAGCGCGGGCCTGCAGGCGGCGCGCGAGTTGCGCGTGGGCGATCAGGCAGGGGCGCTGGTGATACAGCACTTCGTGCGTGAGGCCGTCGAGCTCGGTGAAGGCGGACACCCGGCCGATCATGCAGTCGAGCTCATGGCGGCGCAGCATCGGCAGCAAGTGGTCGGTGGTGGCGCGGTGCAGGGTCAGTGTGACGCCGTGGCGCGCGTGCAGGGTGGCGATGGCCGCGGAGAGCAGGGCGCTTGAGACGTAGGGCACCGCGCCCACGTGCAGATGCGCCGCGTGCCCCTGTCGCAGCGCCTGGACCTCGCGTGCCCACAGGGTGAGGTCGTTGTGCATGCGGCGCGCACGGGCGATCGCCAGTTCGCCCAGCGGCGTGGGCTGCAGGCCGCGCCCGGTGCGCAGGAACAGCGGCGCCTCGAAGATATCTTCGATTTCGAGCAGGGCCTTGGTGGCCGCGGGCTGGCTGATGCCTGCCTGCGCCGCCACGCGCGTGAGCGAGCCGTGATGCGCGATGGCGATCAGCAATTCGAGGTGACGGTGCTTGAGCCGGCGGGCCAGGTTGGGCAGGGACGCGCTCATCTCGCGGTATTCCAAAATGGTTATGTAGCTATTCGAATATAGCCAAATTCAGTTATTTCAGGCTCCTATACTGGTCTCCATCTACCCGTATCAGGATCGCCGCCCATGTCCGACTTCACCACCCGCCCTGAAATCCAGGGCACGTTCGGCGCGGTGTCGTCCACGCATTGGCTAGCGTCGCAGGTGGCGATGGGCGTGCTGGAGCGCGGCGGCAATGCCTACGATGCCGCCGTGGCGGGAGGCTTTACGCTGCAGATCGTCGAGCCGCATCTGAATGGCCCGGGCGGCGAGGTGCCCATTCTGTTCTGGAGCGAAGACGAAGGCCGCATGCGCGCGCTGTGCGGGCAGGGGCCTGCCCCGGCGCTGGCGGATCCGGCGTATTTCCGCAACATGGGGCTGGATCTTGTGCCGGGTATCGGTCTGCTGCCGGCCACCGTGCCGGGGGCGTTCGGCGCCTGGCTCACGATGTTGCGCGACTATGGCACTTGGGAACTGGCCGACGTGCTGGCGCCCGCCATCGGCTATGCGCGCGACGGGTTTCCGTTGGTGCCGCGCATTTCGCAAGCCATCCTGGCGGTGCAGGCGCTGTTTCGCGCGGAGTGGACGTCTTCCGCCGAGGTCTGGCTGCCGGATGGCAAGGTGCCCGCGCCCGGCGCGCTGATGCGTACGCCCGCGATCGCCGAGACCTACGAGCGCATTCTCGAAGAGGCGCATTCGCGCGCCACGGATCGGCGCGGCCGCATCGATGCCGCGCTCGACATCTGGTATCGCGGCTTCGTCGCCGATGCCATCGATGATTTCTACACGCACGCCGAGATCCGCGACACGACCGGCGAACGCAATCGCGGCTTGCTGCGCAAGGCCGACCTGGCCGATTGGCAGGCGACCTACGATGAGCCCGTGACGCTGGATTATGGCCGCTACACGGTGGCCAAGTGCGGTGTGTGGTCGCAGGGCCCGGTGCATCTGCAGCAGCTTGCCATCCTGCGCGAGCTCGACATGTCGGGCCTGGCGCCGGATTCGTTCGAATTCGTGCACCGCGTGGTCGAGGCCGCCAAGCTGGCCTTTGCCGACCGCTGCGCCTGGTATGGCGATCCCGACTTCGCGGACGTGCCCGTGCAGGATCTGCTGTCGGCCGAATACGCGCGCAGCCGTGCCGCGCAGATCAGCGCGCAGGCGAGCACGATGTTGCGCCCCGGCAATCCCGGCGGGCGGGTGCCGCGCCTGCCGGATCTGCAGGCCGCGACGCGCACCTTGTCGCAGGCCGACACCCGCTATGGCGTGGGCGAGCCGACCTTTGCGGCGTTGCCCCCCGTGAGCGAATGGGCGGCGCGCGAGATTTTCGTGGGCGACACCTGCCAGATCGATGTGGTCGACCGTCACGGCAATATGGTGGCCGCCACGCCTTCGGGGGGGTGGCTGTCGTCGAGCCCGGTGGTGCCGGGCCTCGGATTCTCGTTGACGACGCGGCTGCAGATGACCTGGCTGGACCACGGCCTGCCGGGCACGCTGGCACCGGGCAAGCGGCCCTCGACCACGCTCTCGCCCGGCCTGGCGTTGCGCGACGGGCAGCCGTACATGGCGTTCGGCACGCCAGGGGGCGATCAGCAGGATCAGTGGACGGTGTCGTTCCTGTTGCGTCATGCCGCCGGCCTCAATTTGCAGGCGGCGATCGACGCGCCGTCATGGCACATCGATCACTTCCCGGGCTCGTTCTGGCCACGCGCCACCACCCTCAATCGCCTGACGGTCGAGTCGCGCCTGCCGGCCGCCACGCAGGAAGCACTGCGTGCCGCGGGTCACGACCTGGTCGTGGGGGCGCCCTGGTCCGAAGGCCGCATCAGCGTGTGCACGCGCGAGACGCGTGCCGGCGGCGGCTGGCTGCTGAAGGCCGGCGCGAATCCGCGCGGCATGCAAGGGTACGCGGTGGGACGCTGAGGCCGACGCGCGTGTGCGCCAGTCTCCCGCTTCATCAACACGATTTCATTTCAGCCGGCGCGACGACCGGCCTACACACAAGGGGTTAAACACCATGCCGTTGCCATTCAAGAAACTGTTTGCCGGAGCCGTTCTCGGTTTCGCCCTCGCGGCACCCGCCGCCCAGGCCGCCTGGCCCGAGAAGCCCATCACGATCATCGTGCCGTGGGCCGCGGGCGGCTCCACCGACATCCTGGCGCGTATGCTGTCCGAAGGCCTGACGCAATCGCTCGGCCAGGCCGTGGTGGTGGAGAACCGCTCGGGCGCCTCGGGCAACATCGGTTCGGCCTATGTGGCGCGCGCCAAGCCGGACGGCTACACCCTGCTGGTGGGCTCGATGAGCACCCACACCATGAACCAGGCGCTCTACAGCAACATGCCGTTCGATGGCGTGAAGGACTTCACGCCGATCGCCGAGCTCGCGCTGGTGACGAACACCATGGTCGTGCATCCCGACGTGCCGGCCAAGACGCTCAAGGAGTTCGTCGCCTACGCCAAGGCGAATCCCGACGCGGTGGCCTACGCGTCGGCAGGGCAGGGCTCCACCAATCACTTGAGCGCGGTCCTGTTCGAGAAGGCGGCGGGCGTGAAGATGATGCACGTGCCCTATCGCGGCGGTGCCCCGGCCGTGCTCGACACCGTGGCGGGCCGCACGCAGCTGCTCTTCAGTGCCGGCACCCAGACGCTGCCCCACGTGCAGAGCGGCAAGCTGAGGCTGTTGGCCGTGACCGAAGGCGAGCGTTCGCCGCTGCTGCCCGATGTGCCCACCGTGGCTGAGACGCTGCCCGGTTATGAGCTGGCGGTGTGGTACGGCGCCTTCGGCCCGGCCGGCATGCCACCCGAACTCACGCAGCGCCTGAACCAGGAGATCAACCGCATCCTGAAGCGCCCCGACGTGATCAAGAAGATGAATGACATGGGCGTCGTGCTCACGGAGACCACGCCGGAGCAGTTCGGCAAGCTGCTCGCCGCCGATGCCGACAAGTACGGCAAGCTCATCAAGGAACTGGGGATCACCGCGGAATGAGCCACGTCTCGCTGCTCGAATCGCAAGAGGCGCTCGCCGCGCTCGACCGGCTGACCGCGGCACACGCGGCAGCCGACATGCCGGCGGTATTCGCCGCGGTGGATGCGTATGCACAAACGCTGCTCGCGCACCGGCTGTGCACGGCGAACCGCGTGGATGTCGACGCGATGAGGGTGGTGAGGCTGTACAGCTCCAACCCCGAGGCCTACCCCCCCGGCGGCAGCAAAGAGAAAGCCGGCACGCCCTGGGGACAGCGCGTGCTGCGTGATCATGAGGTGTTCGTGGGCGAAGGCGTGGACGCGATCCGCGCCTTCTTCGACGACCACGATGCCATCGCGCGCCTCGGGCTGAGGTCGGTGATCAATGTGCCGGTGGTGCACGCCGGCCGGTGCGTGGGCACGCTCAACTTCCTGATGTCGTGCGAGGCCGTGGACGCATCGCAGGTGCACATGGCCCGGTTGGCCGCCGCTCTGGCCATGCCGGCCTATCTCGCGGCGCTGGGCTGATCGCAGGCCGTTGCTCGCGCAACGGCCTGTGCGATATCCAAGGGCTCATGCCGGCACGTGGCCGTGCAGCAGGTAGTCCATCAGCTCGCGTACCGAGCGCACGGCGTTGCCGAAGGGCAGGCGCGAAGCACCGCGGAAGAACAGTCCCTTGCTGACTTCGCCGCGCAGCGCCGCCGCCAGCTTCAGATCGATGCAGAACTGGCCGAAGCGCGCGATGCCATCGCGCAGCCCGCATTGCGTCAGGCAGTCCATGCGCTGGCTGCAGCGACGCGGATCCTTGCGCGTATTGGCCTGTAGCGTGTCCTCTTGCTTGAGATAGCGGGTGAGCCAGGGCGTGCCCACGGCGCGGGCCGGCAGACCGGCCACGCTGGTGAACTCCAGCAACTGCTCGGGATCCGCTTCGATCAACACGCGCTTGAAGTTTTCATGTGCGTCGCACTCTTCGGTGACGGCGAAGGCCGTGCCCACCTGGATACCGTCGGCGCCTGCACCAAGCCAGTGGCGCACCTGCTCATGGCTGCCCACGCCGCCCGCCAGGATGATCTTGGGTGCGTCACGGCCGAGTTGCAGCTCTTCGAAGACCTGGCGGCAATCGGTGAGCACCTTGCCAAATTCGAAGCGTTCGTCGTGCAGATCGTCGATGCGGGCGGCGCCCAAGTGGCCGCCGGCATGGCCGGGATGCTCGATCACCACCGCGGCGGCCATGCGGCCTTTTTTCATCCACTTCTTGAGCACGACCGCCACGCCGCGCGCCTCGGACAGGATCGGAATGAGGGCCACCTTGGGGTGGTCGGCCGTCATCTCGGGCAGGTCCATGGGCAGGCCGGCGCCCATCACGATGGCGTGCGCACCGCTCTCGCAGGCCTGGCGCACCAGACCGGGATGATCGCGCACGGCTTTCATCACGTTGACGGCGACAAGGCCCTGGTCTTGCGCAAGCGTGAGCGCGCCGCGGACTTCGCGGTCGAGCGCTTCGCGGTTGGCGGCGTCGATGAGCTCGCGGTCGCGACTGCGCTCGGTGCGCTCGACCAGATCGGGATGATGGTGGCGCAGGTCGACGCTGGCAATGGTGCCGACGCCGTTCTGGCGCGCGACGGCGCCGGCGAGGCGATGCGCGGAGATGCCCACGCCCATGCCTCCCTGGACGATGGGCAGCAGTTCGCGGCCGGCGAGGACGAGCGGTTTCAAGCAAGTCATGATGTGCCTTCCCTGGATAGGGGTAGCGGACGCGGGAGCGTCCGAAAAGGAGACGGGAGCGTCGAGCCGATGCGATGTCATCGGACGCAGAAGAAATCGAACATGGAAAGCAACGCAGCCTCGGCGGCCACGCTCAGCCGCGATGCGGGCCGATGCGCGGCATCGCTGCGCGCGTTCTGTACAACGAACTGGCGCACGCCACGCCGCGACAGCAAGGTCGCCAGGGCGAGCAGACGCGTTTCGTCCAGCCAGTCGGGGTGCCAGGTGATGCGGCATTCGAACGCCGTATCGCTGGCGAGGAGCTGCGCGAGGCAGTCCTGGGCAGGGCGGGCGGAGCCGCGCCGGCCTGTGATGCCGTCATAGCCGGCCTCGTCGGCCTTGATATCCAGCCCGACCCAGTCGAGTTGCGGAAGCAGGGCGGCGAAGCGTCGGGGGTAGATCCCGGCCGTGTGCAGCCCGAGACGAAAGCCCAGCGCGCGGGTCTCGTCCGCCAGCGCGTCGAGGCACGGCTCGGATAGCGGCTCGCCGCCGCTGAAGACCACGCCGTCGAGCAGGCCACGCCGTGTGGCGAGGAACGCCCGCACCTCATCCCACGCGTAGTGGGCAGCGCGTTGCTGCAGCTCGGCGTTGTGGCAGTAGTGGCAGCGCCACGGGCAGCCGGAGATGAAGACGACGGCGGCAAGCGTGCCGGGCCAGTCGACGGTGGAGAAGGGGGTAAGGCCGCCCACGGCGGGCGCGTCACGCGCAAGCGGCTGCGGCAGCGGTGCAGGCGGCGCAATGACCCGATGCACCGTGACGGGCGCCTCGGGACGCGTAGGCGCGGCGGACCTGCAAGACGGCGCAATGGACATGCGATCGCGCGCGGCGCGGCGGGTGGCCGCGCCATAGGTTGCCAGCGCCGCAGCGGCCGCGGGCGGATCAGCCGCGCTGTTCGGTGAAGAAGCGGCGCTCATTGAATTCGCCTTGCTTGCCGGTGTTGAACGAGGTGACCGGGCGGTGATAGCCCATGACGCGGGTCCAGACTTCGCAGCGAACGCGCTGGCTGTCATCGAGGACGGGCGCGGCGCCGGTACCGGCTGTGGTGTGGGTCGTGAGGGTCTGCATGTAATGACTCCTTGCGGATGAAGGCGGGCGGCCTGCCCGCGCGGGGATTCAGAATCAGGCGGCGCAGCACGCGGTTTGGCGGGCCAGCAGTTCGCCGTCGCACTTGGGGCAGTACTCGTGATGGCCCGCCAGATAGCCGTGCACGGGGCAGATCGAGAACGTGGGCGTGACGGTGATGTAGGGCAGGCGGAAATTCGTGAGGGCGCGGCGAACGAGATCGCGGCACGCGTTGGCCGACGAGACGGCCTCGTTCATGTACAGGTGCAGCACCGTGCCGCCGGTGTACTTGCCCTGCAGTTCTTCCTGCAGCGCGAGTGCCTCGAACGGATCGTCGGTATGGCCGACCGGAAGCTGGCTGGAGTTGGTGTAGTAAGGCTGCGCGGGTGTGCCGGCCTGCAGAATGGCGGGATAGCGCTTGCGGTCTTCGCGCGCGAAGCGGTAGGTGGTGCCTTCGGCAGGCGTGGCTTCGAGGTTGTACAGATGCCCGGTCTCTTCCTGGAACTCGGTCATGCGCAGGCGCACATGATCGAGCAGCCGCACCGCGAGCGCATGGCCCGCCGGCGTGGTGAGGTCGTCGATGTCGCCGGTGAAGTTGCGCACCATCTCGTTGATGCCGTTCACACCCAGCGTGCTGAAGTGGTTGCGCAGCGTGCCCAGATAGCGGCGGGTGTACGGATACAGCCCCTGGTCGATATAGCGTTGCACCACTTTGCGCTTGGTCTCGAGCACGTCGCGGCCCAGTGCCATCAGATGGTCGAGGCGCGCGAGCAGCGCAGGTTCATCGCCGCGGTGCAGATATCCGAGCCGCGCGCAGTTGATCGTGACCACGCCCACCGAGCCGGTCTGCTCGGCCGAGCCGAACAGGCCATTGCCCCGCTTGAGCAGCTCGCGCAGGTCGAGCTGCAGGCGGCAGCACATCGAGCGCACCATGTGCGGCTCGAGGTCGGAATTCAGGAAGTTCTGGAAGTACGGCAGGCCATAACGCGCCGTCATCTCGAACAGCAGCGTGGTGTTGGGGTGATCCCAATCGAAATCTGGCGTGATGTTGTAGGTAGGAATCGGGAACGTGAACACGCGTCCCTTGGCATCGCCCTGCATCATCACTTCGATATAGGCGCGATTGATCATGTCCATTTCGGCCTGCAGGTCGCCGTAGGCGAACGGCATTTCTTCGCCGCCCACGTACGGGATCTGTTCGCGCAGGTCGGCCGGGCAGGTCCAGTCGAACGTGAGATTGGTGAAGGGCGTCTGCGTGCCCCAGCGGCTGGGCACGTTGAGGTTGTAGATAAGCTCCTGCATGCACTGGCGCACGTCTTCGTAGCGCATGGCGTCGCGGCGCACGAACGGGGCCATGTAGGTGTCGAACGAGCTGAAGGCCTGTGCGCCGGCCCATTCGTTTTGCAGCGTGCCGAGGAAGTTCACGATCTGGCCGATGGCGGCCGACATGTGACGCGCGGGGCGCGATTCGACCTTGCCGGGAATGCCGTTGAAGCCTTCGACCAGCAATTGGCGCAGCGACCAGCCGGCGCAATAGCCGCTCAGCATGTCGAGGTCGTGGATGTGCAGATCGCCGTCGCGATGCGCCTGGCCGGCCTCCGGGGCATAGACGCTGGAGAGCCAGTAGTTGGCCGTGACCTTGCCTGCCACGTTCAGGATCAGGCCACCCAGGCTGTAGCCCTGGTTCGCGTTGGCGTTGACGCGCCAGTCGCGCTGATCGAGGTATTCCTCCATCGCGCTTTCGACGTCGACCAAGGTGTGCCGCAGCGAACGCAGCCGGGCATGTTGCTCGCGGTAGACGATATAGGCGCGTGCCGTGCGCCAGTGGCCGGCCTGCACGAGCGTTTCTTCGACGTGATTCTGGATGGTCTCGACATCGGGCAGGGGCGTGTCGGCCAGCCGGGCGATCACCTGCTCCGTCAAGAGGCGCGCGGCCTCGGAATCGAACTCGCCCGTGCTCTGGCCGGCGGCTGCGATGGCGGCCGCGATTTTGCCGGGTTGGAACACGGCGTTGCGACCATCGCGCTTGCGGATATGCTCGATCTTCATGAGGACACCATATGTAGTCGGTTCGAAGAACTCTATCACTACATATGGTGATCAAAACCCGTGTCGGCGTGCCGTGCCCCGCGCGCGATTGACCTGCATCAAAGGGCCGCGACGCGAGGCAATCGGGGACGCCGCAAACCGGGGCGCGGAACGTGCGCCGTGTCAGCCTTCGCCGTTCAACCCGTGCTCCACCGCATACACCGCGACCTGCACACGGCTGGTGAGGTTGAGCTTTTTGAGCACGTTCTGCACATGGATCTTGACAGTGCTCTCGCTCACATCGAGCTCGCGTGCGATCGTCTTGTTGCTGTCGCCGCGTGCCAGATACTGGATGATCTGCATCTCGCGCGCGGTCAGGCGATGCCGGCCGACCGGTGCGGCGGACGTGCCGGCCGGCGTATGGGCGCCTGCGGCACTGGCCTGTACGCGGAACTGATCGACGAGCTTGCCCGTCATGCTGGGCGCGATGACCGACTCGCCGGCGGCGGCACGCCGGATGGCGGTGGTGAGCGCGTCGGCGTCGATATTCTTGACGAGAAAACCGCGCGCGCCATCGCGCAGGGCCTGGGCCAGCTCTTCGCCTTCTTCCGACACAGTGAGAATGATCACCGCACAGGAAGGCAGATCCTGCGCAAGCAGCTGCAGCGTCTCCAGGCCGGAGAGGCCGGGCAGATTCAGGTCGAGCAGGATGACGTCGGGTTGCAGCTCCTTGGCGCGCTTGAGGCCTTCGACCCCGTCGCCCGCCTCGGCCACCACCACGAAGTCGGGCTGGCGCTGCAGCAGCAGGCGCACGCCGGAGCGGAACAGCGTGTGATCGTCGATGAGAAGGATGCGGATCGGCATGGGAAGAATCAGAGGGGAGCGCGTTCGCTGCCGGGCAGCGTGACGGTGATGCGGGTGCCCTGGCCGGGCGCAGCATCGAGTTTTATCATGGCGTTCATGCGGGCCGAGCGTTCGCGCATGATGTGCAGCCCGATATGGGCGTCGCCGCGGCCGGCCACTTCATCGGTGTCGAAGCCGATGCCGTTGTCGGCGATCTCGAGCGTGAAGTCCCGGTCGTTGAGCACCGAGATCGATACCTGGCTTGCCTCGGCGTGCTTGCGCACGTTGGACAGCGCCTCTTGCAGGATGAACAGGATCTGCAGTTGCGAATCGGGTGAGAGCGGCGCGCTGCGGGCGGGCCCGATGTGGAGTGTGGTGTCGATGCCGGTGTGGCGGCGAAAGCGCGCCACGGTGTCTTTGATCGCCGCCTGCAGATCGCCGCCCGTGAGGCGCGTGCGGAAGTTGCTGAGCAATTCGCGCACGTCTTTGTAGCTCTCGTCCAGGCCGGTGCGCAGCAGCGGTAGGATTTCATCCACTTCGGCGGTGTCGCCGCGCCGCACGGCGTCGTCGAGCATCTGCAATTGCAGGTTCATGAAATTCAAACCCTGGGCCAGGCTATCGTGCAGGCCCTGTGCCATGAGGCCGCGCTCTTGCACCACGGCGAGTTGGCTCGCCTGCGCACCGAGGCGGCGGTTCTCGAGGGCGACCCCAAGATGCTGTCCGAGCGTTTCGAGCAGCTGTCGCTCCGAGTCGGCCAGCGTGCGCGGCGTGTCGAAGTGCAGCGAGTAGGAGCCCAGCACGGTCGCGCCGGTTTCGATGCGAAACACCGCCACGCTGGCAAAACCGGCTTGCCGGCAATCCGGCCCGCTCGGTGGCGGCGCGGTCCGGAAATCGTGCACCACGCTGGCTTCGGGTTGCAGCGTGGCCTGCCCGCAATGGCAGTCGTCCACCGGCATGCAGTGTTCGGCCGCCGTCAGGTCGGCGCCCAGGCCGATGGCGTGCATCAGATTCACCTGGCCATTCTCGGGGTCGAGGCTGCGCACGCTGCCACCGGTTGCCCCGAACTGCGGCATCACCCGCCGCAGGAAGCCGTCACAGAGCGTCTCGACATCGTTGGGCTGGTTCAGAAACGCGGCCACGTCGTAGAGCGTGCTGATGTCGCGGTGCTGTGCGGCAAGCTGCCGGGTCTTTTCGTCGACGCGCGTTTCCAGATCGCTGTACAGGCTTTGGAGTTCGCCTGCCATGCGGTTGAAGCCGTGCGCCACAGCACCGAACTCGTCATGGGTCTCGATCGGCAGCCGTACGCTGAAATCCCGCGCGGCCATGCGCCGCAGGCCGCTGTGCAGGCGCAGTAGCGGCGAGATGATCCACAGATAGAGCAGGTAGACCATCGCCAGCGTACCGGCGATGCTGATGGCGGCGAGGACCCCCTGCGACAGGCGCAGCAAGGTGGTTTTACGTGCGTTGTCCTGCTCGATCATGCGCACGAGCGTGTCGGCCTTGCTCACGAAGCCGGGCAGGGTGGCAAGGTAGGGGTCGGCAGCGCGGGCACGGATGGCCTCGAGCGCGGCCGGCCGCATCACGTCATGCCAGTAGTGCTCGACTTCGCGCCAATGACGGCGGATGTCGGCGTCGTTGGGAATGAAGATCGGGCGGGCGGGATTGCCTTGCGCGAGCAGCGCGATGGTCTGGTCCATCAGCTCGACCCGCGCGCCGGGATCGGCGGGCCGGCCGTCTTGCGTGTGCACGAGCTCCAGGCCCACGCGATTGGCATGCATGCGCAGACTGCCGGTGTCGTTGATGGCGGCGCCGGCGCCCTCGAGCTGCCACGACAGCCAGAGCGTCCAGCCCACCATCGCCAGCACGACCAGCAGCGCGATGATCGAGCTGGCCACGATGCGCGTGGACAGGCGGTGGCGCGGCAAGGGCAGGGCGCGGGGCGCGGACTCGGAAGACGGGTTCATGAATGTGCCGTCCCGTCCCGCGGCAGGCGGGGCACCAGGGACTCAGGCTGGGCTCAGGCTTTCCAGTGTAGTCGCTGCTGCCTGGCGATCGTGCCGCAACAGGCCGAGCGAGGCACATACGAACAGCGCGATGCGAGCCGGGTCGCTCAACGGCAGCACGGGCAGCGTGGTCGGCAGCATGGTGTCGCTCGCGACCGCGATGAAGCCAGGGTCATGCGGATAGAGCGCAGGCAGGCCGAGCGCGGGCCGATGCACCTCGATGCGCGGAATGTCGGCGTTTTTGAAGCCCTCCACGAGCACGAGGTCGACGGGCGCCAGCCGCGCGAGCTGCTCCGCCAGACTCGGTTCGGCTTCGCCGCGCAGCTCGTGCACGAGTGCGATGCGATAGGGCGACGCGATCATCACCTCATGGGCGCCCGCCTGGCGAAAGCGTGCGCTGTCCTTGCCCGCGGGCTCGATGGGGAAGTCATGGTGGCTGTGCTTGACCACACTGGTGCGCACGCCCCAGCCCTGCAGCAGCGGCAGCATGGCCTCGATCAAGGTGGTCTTGCCGCTGCCGGATCGGCCGGCAATGCCCAATACGTGTTGCATGAAAGACTCCGGAATACCGATGAAAGAGCCGGACGGAGGCCGTGCCGGGCGCAGCGGGGGCTGTGCCGTTGCCCGACCTCGCGCGGCGGTCAGCGCGGCCGCACGAGCTGCCAGGCGCGGCCCAGGTACGTGACGGAAGCAAAGCCGCTCCAGACATGCACGAGGCGGGTGAACGGAAAGATCACGAACAGCGAAAGGCCCATGAAGAGGTGCGCCTTGAACAGAAACGGCGCCTCGGCCACGTGGCTCGCGGCATCGCCACGGAACGTGACGATGTGCTGTGCCCAGGTCATCAGGCTCACCATCATCTCGCCATCCATATGCCCGGCCGACACCACGATGGTGGACAGGCCGAGCAGCAGTGTGACCAGCAGCCAGGCCAGCAAGAGCTTGTCGCCAAAGCGGGTGTTGCGGGCGATGCGGGGATGCGTCAGGCGGCGATGGATGAGGATCAGCAGGCCGGCAAGGCACAGGGTGCCCATGACGCCGCCGGCCACCATGGCCACGCCCTGCTTGAAGCTGTGGCTCACGCCCAGGAAGTCCCACACGGCCACCGGGGTCAACAGGCCGACAAGATGACCGACGAAAAGCCCCAGGATGCCGACGTGAAAGAGGATGCTGCCCAGGCGCAGCTGGCCACGCTGCAACATCTGCGAGCTATCGCTTTTCCAGGTGTATTGCTCGCGCTCGAAGCGCACCAGGCTGCCCAGCAGGAAGATCGTGAGCGCGATGTAGGGGTAGATGCCGAAAAGGAATTGGTTCAGGTTGCTCATTGCATGCTCCCGTGCGTCAGCGGCGCGCCGCGCCGCGCGGATGGAACTGGATGGGATGGACGCCGCCGCCCATGGCGTGCTGGCGCAACAGTGGCTCGATGCCGTCCGGGCCGGCGCCAAAGGTCTCCATGGCTTCGTCCATGTCGCGTACGGGCGGGGCGGTCTGCTCGCGAGGCGTGACGGTGGCGCGCTCGCGCAGCACACCGAACACCACGGCGTAGACGCTGCCGTCGCGGGCCAGGCGCGCGCCGATGGCGGCGAGCACGTGGATCGCATCGTCGAGCAGCGATTGCGCGAGCGCGGGCTCGATCACGCCGAGAAACTCGAGGAACAGCGGTACGTGGTCGGGCAGCTCGGCCGCGGCCGGCTCATAGCCGTGCTGCTGGTAGGTCTGCAGCAGGTCGACCATGGCCTGGCCACGGTCGCGGCTTTCGCCATGTACGTGCTCGAACAGATGGAGCGAGTGCGAGCGGTTGCGGTCGAAGGTGGCGACGTAGTTCTCCTGCAGCTCGATCAGGCTGGCGCTGGCCAGGTATTCGGTCAGCGGTGCCAGCATGTCGGCGGCCAGGGGCTCGTTGGCAAGCGCGGCCGGAAACTCGGGCAGGGCGTCCAGCAGGTCCTGTTCGGGATAGCACAGCAGGGCGGAGAGAATGCGATAGAGGCTCATGGTGCGGCTCCGAATCAGGCGGTGGCTTTCTTGCGGGACTTGGGCATCTCGATGAAGATCTCGCTGCCCTGAGGCTTGCGTCCGAACAACGTGCCCTCGGAGACGCCGCCCGAGCAGCCGTTGCCGAAGGTGAAGCCGCAGCTTCCTTTTTCGTTGAAGCTGTCCTCGACCAGCTCTTTGTGGCTGGACGGCACGACGAAGCGGTCTTCGTAGTTGGCGAGCGCCAGGATGCGATACATGTCCTGCACGAGCTCGTCGTTGAGGCCGACCTGCTCGAGCAGCGCCGTATCCTTGCGGCCGAACACGGTCTCGGAGCGCTTGTAGGCACGCATCGCGAGCATGCGCTCGAGCGCCTGGACCACCGGTTCCTCCTTGCCTGCGGTCAGCAGGTTGGCCAGGTAGCGCACCGGGATGCGCAGGCTCGACACGTCGGGAATCATCGCGCTTTCGCCCAGCGTGCGTACCGGCATCTGGCCCGACTCGGCCGCGGTCTGGATCGGCGAGAGCGGCGGGATGTACCAGACCATCGGCAGGGTTCGGTATTCGGGGTGCAGCGGGAAGGCAACGCGCCATTCCATCGCCATCTTGTAGACGGGCGAGTTGCGCGCGGCCTCGATCCAGGATTCGGGGATGCCCTGTTCACGCGCGGCGGCGATGACCTCGGGCGAACTCGGATCCAGGAAGATGTCGAGCTGCGATTGGTAGAGATCCTGTACGTCTTCGACAGCGGCCGCCTGCTCGATGCGGTCGGCGTCGTAGAGCATCACGCCGAGATAGCGGATGCGGCCCACACAGGTTTCGGAGCACACCGTGGGCTGGCCGGCCTCGATGCGCGGATAGCAGAAGGTGCATTTCTCGGCCTTGCCGGTCTGCCAGTTGTAATAGATCTTCTTGTAGGGGCAGCCCGATACGCACATGCGCCAGCCGCGGCACTTGTCCTGGTCGACCAGCACGATGCCGTCCTCTTCGCGCTTGTAGACCGACCCTGATGGGCAGCTGGCCACGCAAGCCGGGTTGAGGCAGTGCTCGCACAGACGCGGCAGGTACATCATGAAGGTGTTTTCGAAGGTCGAGTACATCTCCTTCTGCACGCCTTCGAAGAGCTGATCGCGGCTGCGCGCGCTGAATTCACCGCCCAGGTCGTCTTCCCAGTTCGGGCCCCATTCGATCTTGTCCATCTTCTTGCCGGTCAGCACAGAAACGGGGCGTGCGGTAGGCGGCGTTTGCGAGAGCGGCGCGTTCTTCAGGTGTTCGTAGTCGTAGGTGAACGGCTCGTAGTAGTCGTCGATCTGCGGCAGGTTGGGATTGGCGAAGATGTTGGCCAGGATGCGCAGCTTGCCGCCCTGGCGCGGTTCGAGCTTGCCGGCCTTGGTGCGCTTCCAGCCGCCCTGCCACTTCTCCTGGTTTTCCCATTCGCGCGGGTAGCCCACGCCGGGCTTGGTTTCCACGTTGTTGAACCAGGCGTACTCGACGCCGTCGCGGCTGGTCCAGACGTTCTTGCAGGTGACCGAGCAGGTGTGGCAACCGATGCATTTGTCGAGATTCAGCACCATGCCGATTTGTGCGCGTACTTTCATGATTGCTTCTCTTCCAGGGAATCGGTGGGCAGCGGGCCTTCGAGCCAGTCGACCTTGTTCATCTTGCGCAGCACCACGAACTCGTCGCGGTTGCTGCCCACGGTGCCGTAGTAGTTGAATCCGTAGGCCAGCTGCGCGTAGCCGCCGATCATGTGGGTGGGCTTGAGCACGGTGCGGGTCACGGAGTTGTGGATGCCGCCGCGCTTGCCGCTGACTTCGGCACCCGGCACGTTCACGATCTTTTCCTGGGCGTGGTACATCAGGCACATGCCCACGGGCACGCGCTGGCTGACGACGACACGCGCGGTCAGCGTGCCATTGACGTTGAAGACCTCGACCCAGTCGTTGTCGGCGAGTCCTGCCTCGCGAGCCTCGGCCTCGGACACCCAGACGTGGGGGCCGCCGCGGCTCAGCGTGAGCATGCGCAGGTTGTCGGAATAGGTGCTGTGGATGCCCCATTTCTGGTGCGGCGTGATCCAGTTGAGCACCAGCTCCTTCTGGCCATTGGAATGGCGGCCCAGCATGGGCGCCACCGACTTGGTGTCGATCGCGGGCTTGTACACGCAGAAGCCTTCGCCGAAGTCCAGCATCCAGCGATGGTCCTGGTAGAACTGCTGACGGCCGGTCAGGGTGCGCCACGGAATGAGTTCGTGCACGTTGGTATAGCCGGCGTTGTAGCTGACCTCTTCGCTTTCCAGGCCCGACCAGGTCGGCGCCGAGATGATCTTGCGCGGCTGCGCCTGCACGTCGCGGAAGCGGATCTTGTCGTGCTCGCGGCCCACCGCGAGGTGGGTGTGATCGCGGCCGGTGATCTTGCCCAACGCGTCCCAGGCCTTGACCGACACATGGCCGTTGGTCTCGGGCGCGAAGGTCAGAATCATCTCGGCGCAGTCGATCGCGGTGTTCAGCTGGGGCCGGCCCTGGCTGACGCCGGCTTCGGCGACATTGCCGTTGATCCCGCCGAGCTCATGTACTTCGTGCTCGGTATTCCAGTTGATGCCCTTGCCGCCATTGCCGAGCTTGTCGAGCAGCGGGCCCACCGACGTGAACTTGCGGTAGATATCGCGGTAGTCGCGTTCCACGATGGTCATGGAGGGCGCGGTCTTGCCGGGCAGCAGGTCGCATTCGCCCTGCTTCCAGTCACGCGGCTCGAAGGCCTGGCCAAGCTCTCCCGGGGTGTCGTGCATCAGCGGCGTGAGCACCAGATCGCGGCGGGTGCCGAGATAGGGGCCGCCGATGTCGCTGAAACGCTTGGCCAGCAGCTTGTAGATCTCCCAGTCCGTCTTGCTTTCCCAGAGCGGCTGTACCGCCTCGCTCAAGGGGTGGATGAACGGATGCATGTCCGAGGTGTTGAGGTCGTCCTTCTCGTACCAGGTCGCGGTCGGAAGCACGATGTCGCCGTACAGGCAGGTGGTGCTCATGCGGAAGTCGAGCACGGTCAGCAGGTCGAGCTTGCCTTCGGCGGCGTCTTCGCGATAGTTGACCTCGGCGGGGCGGATGGCATCGGCCTCGTCGCCCAGCACCGCGCTCTGCGTGCCCAACAGGTACTTGAGGAAGTACTCGTGACCCTTGCCGCTGGAGCCCAGGATATTGGAGCGCCACACGAACATGTTGCGCGGGAAGTTGGCGGGATCGTCGGGATCCTCGCACGACATGCGCAACGCGCCGGACTTGAGTTGCTCGACGGCGTGCGCGACGGGGTCGAGGCCTTCTGCCTCGGCCTGCGCCACGACATCGAGCGGATTGGTGCGCAGCTGCGGGGCGGACGGCAGCCAGCCCATGCGCTCGGCGCGGGCATTCAGGTCGATCATGCTCAGGCCGTCGTAGCGCTCGCGCTGTGCGGTGGGGCCAAGCACCTCACCGACGCTGACCTTCTCGTGGCGCCATTGGCTCGTGTGGGCATAGAAGAACGAGGTGCCGTTCATCTGCCGCGGCGGGCGCGACCAGTCGGCGCCGAAGGCGAGCGGGGCCCAGCCGAATTGCGGACGCAGCTTTTCCTGGCCCACGTAATGCGCCCAGCCGCCGCCGCTTTTGCCGATGCAGCCGCACATCATCAGCATGTTGATGATGCCGCGGTAGGTCATGTCCATGTGATACCAGTGATTCAGGCCCGCGCCGATGATGACCATCGACTTGCCTTCGGTATCGTGGGCATTCTGCGCAAACTCGCGCGCCACCTGGATCACCTGCGCGCGAGGCACCGAGGTGTGCTTCTCTTGCCAGGCGGGCGTGTAGGGCACGTCGTCGTCGTAGCTGGTGGCGACGTTGCCGCCGCCCAGGCCGCGGTCCACGCCGTAGTTGGCCATCTGCAGGTCGTGCACGGTGGCGACGCGGGCGAGGGTGCCGTCGGCGAGGCGCACGTGGCGCACCGGCACGTTGCGCACGAGCATGTCGTCGTGTTCGGCGCCGAAGTACGGGAAGCCCACGCCCACGACCTCGTCGGCCTGTGCGAGCAGGCTCAGTTCGGGTTCGATCTCGCGGCCGCTGCCGCCGTCGCGTGACTCGAGATTCCAGCGGCCCACGCGTGCGCCGTCGTCGGCGCCGGCTTCGCCCCAGCGAAAGCCGATGCTGCCGTTGGGTGCGGCCAGGGTGCCGGTGGTTGCATCGAAGACCAGCGTCTTCCAGTCGGGGTTGTTTTGTCCGCCGAGGGTGTCGTCGAGTTGCGAAGCGCGCAGGAAATGATCCGGCAGGTAGCGCTCGCCGTCGTGGCGCAGCAGCACCAGCATCGGCATATCGGTATAGCGCCGCACGTAGTCGCGGAAGTAGGGCGACGGATTGTCGAGATGGAATTCCTTCAGGATCACGTGGCCCATGGCCATCGCCATCGCGGCATCGGTGCCCTGGCGCGGCGCGAGCCAGATATCGCCGAACTTCACCATTTCGCCGAAGTCGCTCGACACGGCGACGGTCTTGGTGCCTTTGTAGCGCACCTCGGTGTAGAAGTGCGCATCGGGCGTGCGCGTCTGGGGCACGTTGGAGCCCCAGACCATCAGGTAGGTCGAGTTGTACCAGTCGGCCGATTCGGGCACGTCGGTCTGCTCGCCCCAGATCTGCGGGCTGGCGGGCGGAAGGTCGCAGTACCAGTCGTAGAAGCTCAGACAGGTGCCGCCCAGCAGGCTCAGGTAGCGCGCGCCTGCGGCGTAGCTCACCATGGACATGGCCGGGATCGGCGAGAAGCCGATCAGGCGGTCCGGGCCGAACTTCTTGATGGTGTAGGCATTGGCCGCGGCGATGATCTCGCTGGCGGTGTCCCAATCGGCGCGCACGAAGCCGCCCAGCCCGCGGACCGACTTATACCGGCGCGCACGTTCGGGGTCCTGGCTGATCCACTCCCAGGCGTCGATCGGATCGCGCGTCTCGCGCGCCTCGCGCCACATCTCCATGAGACGGCCACGGATCATCGGGTACTTCACGCGTTGGGCGGAATACACGTACCAGCTGTACGAGGCGCCGCGGGGGCAACCGCGCGGCTCGTGGTTGGGCAGATCGGGACGGGTTCGGGGATAGTCGGTCTGTTGCGTTTCCCAGGTGATCAGGCCGTTCTTGACATAGACCTTCCAGGAGCAGGAGCCGGTGCAGTTCACGCCGTGCGTGGAGCGCACGATCTTGTCGTGCTGCCAGCGGGCGCGGTAGGCATTTTCCCAGCGGCGATCTTCGGCGACCGTGGCGCCATGACCTTCGGAGAAGGTGGACTGGGTCTTGGACAGGAACTTCAGACGGTCGAGGAAGTGACTCATCGTGCATCTCCAAAGGCGCCGATTGCGCGGCGCGTACTGCGAATCGAGGGGTGATCGAGGGTGGTCATGGCGTGGCCTCAGCAGGGCATGGGCGCGCGGCGGCGCGCGTAGTTCCACCAGGTGACCAGCAGGCAGCTCACGTAGAAGCCAATGAAGCAATAAAGGGCTGCGTGCACGCTGCCGGTGAGCTCGAGCGAGGTGCCGAAGCTGCGCGGAATGAAGAAGCCGCCATAGGCACCGATCGCGCCGGCAAAGCCCAGCACGGCGGCCGACTCGGTGGCAGCCTCGGTGCCGGCGCGCTTCTCGGCTTCGGCGCCCTTGCCGGCGGCGGCCTGAGCGCGCTCGGTCTGGAAGATCACCGGAATCATGCGGAAGATCGAGCCGCAGGCCAGGCCGCTCAACGCGAACAACACCACGAAGCTGGCCAGGAAGCCGGCGAAGGTGTCGCCGTTGTTGCCCGTGGGGATGAACTGCAGCAACACGCATACGGTGACGATCATGGCGGCGAAGGTGGCGAGCGTGACGCGCGCGCCGCCCACCTTGTCGGCCACCCAACCGCCGAGCGTGCGGGTCAGCGAACCGACCAGCGGGCCCAGGAACGCGTAGGTCATCGGGTCGACATGCGGAAAGAGGCCCTTCGTGAGCAGTGCGAAGCCGGCCGAGAAGCCGATGAAGGAGCCGAAGGCACCGACATAGAGCCAGCACACCAGCCAGTTGTGCTTGCGGCGGAAGATCACGGCCTGGTCGGCAAAGGACGCCCGCGCGCTGGCGATGTCGTTCATGCCGAACCACGCGGCCAGCGAGGTGGCCAGGATCGGAAACACCCAGATGAAGCCGGCGTTTTGCAGCCACAGCGGTTGGGCGTCGGCGGTGACCTGCGGCGAGCCCGAGCCCATCAGGCTGACGGTGATCACCAGCGGCACCACGAACTGCACGAGCGACACTCCAAGATTGCCGATGCCGGCGTTCAGCCCGGTGGCGAGGCCCTTGCGCGACTTCGGAAAGAAGAAGCTGATGTTCGCCATGCTCGAGCTGAAGTTGGCACCGCCCAGGCCGCACAGCAGCGCGAGGACGAGCAGCGTGGGAAACGAGGTGCTCGGATCGCGCAGTGCGAAGCCCATGCCCAGCGCGGGGATCAGGAGCGATGCGGTCGAGAGCGCCGTCCATTTGCGGCCGCCAAAGATCGGGACCAGGAAGGAATAGAAGATCCGCAGCGTCGCGCCCGAGAGGGCGGGCACCGCGGTAAGCCAGAACATCTGGTTCTCGGACAGGCGGAACCCGGCGCGATCCAGATTGACCACGACCACGCTCCACAGCATCCAGATGCTGAAGGCCAGCACCAGTGCGGGGATGGAGATCCACAGATTGCGGTTGGCCACGCGCGCGCCGGTCTGTTTCCAGAAGCCTGGGTTCTCGGGTTCCCAGTGATGTAGCACTTGAGTCGACATGATGTTCCGTAGGGGAAGGATCTTGTCGCCAGACTAGGGATCGCAGGCGCAACGAGCCATCCGCTGCCAGGGCAAATCGCATCGGCTGAAGTGACTAGTCACCGCCTTCTTTGCCGCGGGTTTGCGCAAGATCAACCTTCCGGCGGGTGCCGGGGCGGGATGGGGAACATGTGCCTAGAATGAATATTCAACCGCCACCTCCTTGATCAGGCGCCGCATCGCGGCGAAGCGCTCATGCAAGTTCTCCTGCCGATACGTGAAGCCGCCAAGCCGGGCGCGCCGTCCAGGCCCAGCTGGCGCGCGTTCACCGAAATGGGCTTTCGCCCGCTGTATCTGCTGGGCTGTGCGTGGGCGCTGGTGTCGGTGCTGCTCTGGATTCATGCGCCGGGCTGGCTGCGCGGCGATATGGGCGGGGTGTTCTGGCATGGCCACGAAATGCTGTGGGCTTTCGTCGGCACGATCGCGGTGGGCTTCCTGCTGACGGCGGGCGGAAACTGGACCGGCCACAACCCGCTGCGTGGCAATGCGCTGGCCGCTCTATGTGCGCTCTGGCTCGTGGCGCGCGTGGCGTATCTGGTGCCGGGCCGGCCGGCCTTCTGGATTGCAACGATCGCCGATCTGGTGTTTTTTCTGTGGGCTGCCGCCGCGCTGGGCCGGTCGGTCTGGCGCTCGCGCAACAAGCGCAACTATGGCGTGCCGGTGATGCTGCTGGCCCTCGCGCTTACGCATCTGATGTATGCGATCGGCGTCGTGCGCGGCGACTATCTGGGTCTCATGCGGGGCCTCAATGCCGGGCTGCTGAGCATGGCGGTACTCACGCTGCTCATCGCGCGGCGCATCATTCCCTTCTTCGCGGGCCGCGCCGTGGCGGGCCTCACGATCCCGCCCCACACGCGCAGCGGCCATCTGCAGATCGCGGCGGGGGTGATCGCGATCGCGATGTTGCTGGCAGGCCTGAATACGCTGGCCGCGCTGGCATTGGCCGCGAGCGGCGTGATCGCACTGGTGCAGTGGCTGGCCTGGAAGCCCTGGGCGGTGCGGCGCGTGCCGCTGCTGTGGATCCTGTACGCCGGCTATCTGGGCCTGGGCATCGGACTGCTGGTGGGCGCGGCGCATCTGGCGGGCGCGGTCGCGTGGGGCGCATGGCATGTGCACACCATCGGCGTGGCCGGCTTCTCGGTGCTCATCATCGGCATGGTCACGCGCACGGCGCTGGGCCACCTGGGCAGGCCCTTGCGCACCGACAAGAGCATGGTCTTGAGCTACTTGCTCATACTGATGGCCGCGCTGTTGCGGCTGGCGGCCCTGTGGCCGCAGGCGCCGGTGGTGCCGCTGCTGCATGCGTCGGCTACGGCATGGGCGCTGGCGCTGGGGCTGTATCTGTGGCGCTTTGCGCCGATGATGATTCGGCCGCGGTTTTGATGGGGCGCGAGGCGTATCGCCACGCGGCCGTTCGCGTGTTGGGCTCGCCTCAGGTTTGTTACCCAATATTGCCGAATTCGCCAATATTTTTGGCTCGCGTAAATTTTTGTTTCTCTTGACAGTCGCGTGCCCAAAACCGGTTTGTCGAACATGTTAAATCTGCGCCTCGACTTTAAGGCAAGGCTCGCAGATGCTCATAACGAAAGCCGAAAGTTGGTCGTTGAATTCGTATGCCGCCTTCCGGCGCGATGTGTTGGAGACGCTGGCACGCTTGCGTGCGGCGCACCCTGAATTTCGCCTGTTGTGCATGTATGACCCCACGCTCGCCGACCCGGTCGGATGGGCTGACGACGCGCGTCGCGCTGCGGTGCCGTTGCGGCACGCGGCTGCGGCAGGGAGCCCCGCTCCGCGTCTCATCGAGTTCGATTGCCGCAAGGTCGCCGCCTATCTGCTGGAGACCGATGCAGCGCTCGACGATCCGGCATTCGAAGCCACCGTCACTCAGGCGTATGCGTATGTGCAGGCGGGTGCGCAGGTGCTGCCGGACGATCCTGGCCGGGCATTCTGCGGTTGGCTGCACACGGGTCTGCGCCCGCGTGAGCTTGCCGAACGCAATGCGCGCGCAAGCGGCGAGATCGCTCTCTACGGCGGCGGACGCTGGCGTCTGCACGACCCGCGCGCGCTCTCGCATGTGTGGCATGCATTGAGCGTGGCGCAACGGGAGGCCGTGCTGGGCGTGGGCACCGTGTGGTTCGCCATCGATCCCGAAGGCCGTCCCCGCACGATGACGGCAGGCGTCGAAACGACGCCGACGAAGCCCATCGCGCTCTGGAACCTGACCGACCCGCAGCGCGAGCTGGGCCGCAATGCGGGACTGGTGAATCGCTTGCTGAGCACATGGCGGCAGGCGCGTGCCGTGCTGCCGTCGGATGCCGCGCACCGGCTGCATCGCCGCCTCGCGCACCCGTTCGCGGCCCGGCTGGATGGCGTGGACCGCGCGCGGTTCGTCCTCGCCACCGTGGAGTTGCAGGATAGTTTCAGCGCCGACGCCCGCTGGGTGGCCGCCTTCGCCCGTTATGAAGGGCCGGGCACGCTCGGCGATGCCCTCGCAGCCTTGCCGGCCGAGGCCTACGCCGATCATCTGCCCGTCGAGCACGACGCGCGAGGCCACGTCGCATGAGTTACGAGCCGATTCCTCCGGACGGGAAGCCCTATCCCCTGGCCGACACCACCTGCCAGAAATGCGGCCGCAGCGGTCTGCCGTTGCTGCTGGTGCGCCCTGGCGTGGTCGATAGACGACAGCAGGACGCACTGGCTACCGTCACGCGCCTGTACGACCAGACACTCGACGCCGATTTCCTGCGTATATCCCGCAAGGGCACGGTGCCGGTGACCCGGTTGCTGCGCGAGGGCTATGTCTATGTGTATTACCAGGCCCGTGGCGTGTGGGACGTCTGGCGGGTGTTTCCGGACAGCACCTACAAGAAGCTGCTGGAGCAGGCGAGTGCAGCGCAGTATGCCGGAGAGGCCGACGCGCTTGCGGCGGATGAGGCCGGGTTCGTGTGCTCGCGTGGCGCGGCCAATGTGCCCGCCAACCTGATCTCGCTGATCGGCCCGCAGAACCAGCCTGCCATCTGGATCGCATACGCCGACCACCTCTGGACGCCAGAGGTGCTGCAACGCTATGCCGCCAGCGATAGCCAGGCTCGGCCGAAGCGCATGACCAAGATCGACGGCGTTGCACTGATCAAGCAGGGCGAGAAGCCGCCTAACTCCACGGTTCTTTCCGCGCCTACCCTACAGGCTTTTCTGCCGGAATTCAGTCCGGCGATGCCAGAGGCCGGCCCCTCGCACCACCCGGCACTGCGCGTCTTCGAGCGTTGCGATCCGCCGCTGGCGAGCGCGCATTTCAGTCTGGCGCAGCCGCTGGACGTCGCCGCGCGCGCAATGGAGGAGACCGCGGGCCCGGATGCGCACCGCAAGGGCCTCGTGCTGATGGTGCATGACCCGATTGGTGTCGCGCAGGACTACAACGTTGCGCGGCTCGGCATCAATGACGAGCGCCAGAACTGGATGGCGGGCGGCATGGACGCATCGGGCGGCGGCGCCGACGCGGATCGCCCCTGGAAGCGGCAGTCGTTGATGCTGGCCAGCTATGTTCGGGAGGCGGTCCGGCAGAACGCGCGCAAGAATGCCGAGGACCTGTACAACAGCGGCGCGCTGAAGGGCAGCATCACGATTTCCGAGTCCGAGTACCAGCGCGTGCGTGCGGATGAGGCCGCCGGCAAATCGCGTTATCCCGCCGGTACCACCTACGAGCGCCTCAATACCGTGCCGGTGGTGTACCGCGTGACCTGGTCGCGGGAGGCCGTGGAATCGGGTCTGGAGGGCGTGGCGCAAAGCGATTCGCAGTCGCGTGTGGCGCGCTATGACGGTCACCTGGACGACACGAAGATCGAGCAGGAGCGGGTCGCGTGGGACGAGCAAAATGCGGCCTGGACCGCGCTGCAGGAGGCGCGTGACGAGGACTACGTGGCCTGGCTGCAGGGGGAGGTGTTACTCACCGCGCTGCGCCACGACTACGACAACCGTCGCTTCCTGGAAGAGGAATTGCGCGACACGCGCAAGCGCGACGCCGACATGCGGGACGCCACCGCGCGCTTGATTGCGCTATCGCGTTGTTATGGCGGCGGCATATGCGGCTATGCCTCGCGCCAGCACATGATCAAGATGATCGCCAAGGACGAGCGCGATCCCGACAATGTCTTCGCGGCCACGATCTTTGAACCGCTCGGGCTGACGGAGACCCTGCTCAGCGATCCGGTGTCTCAGGCCACCCTTTACGATGCGCTCGTTGGCAACAGGGAAAAGGCGGTGGAAGAGTTTCGGGCGGGATGGGCGGCCTTCCGCGCGGGCGCGGCGGTCCACCTCGCGATCGCTTTCCTGGTGGTGAATCAGACAACCCTCGAGATGCAGCGCTTGCTGGCGTCGCCGGCGTTGGCGCGTCAGCTTGGCCTGGAATCCCAAGTCGCCTTTGCACGCCGCAAGCAAGCGCTTTGGACGCGGGGGAGCGCCCTGGCCGATTTCCTGGATTCGGACCAGCGGCGCTACGTCGTCCGCGTGGTCACGGAGAAGCTCGTCGACGCTTCGGATGGGTCGCCCGTCCGGGTCTTTCGTGTCGACAGAGCGCCCGGCCTCCACGGCCGCCGCGCCGATCGTGCCTCCGATGGGATGAGACGCGCCCGCGCGGTGCTGGGCGAGCGTGGATTGCACGCGCTAGAGGGGGGCTCGGTTTATCTCGTCGTGGATGAGGCAGACCTGCGAGCAGCCTCCCCCGGCATGCCGACGGTAGAGGTCACGACCCATGACTTGGGTGGAAGGCCGAGGAATGTGCGCCTGCCGGCCGATCTGGTCGACGGTCTGTTGCGCAAGCCCGCGGTCCCATTGGCGACGCGCTTGCAAGCCAGCGCGGAGAACTTTATCAAGCCGGGTGGGCGACTGCCCGGTATCGCGGCGGCTGCGGTCATCATGTTGCAATCGCGCGCCCTGATGCAGACGCTCGATGATGCGCGTCAGACCGGCGGCCTGCGACGGCTCGAAGCCGTGGCCGCACTGCTGAGCGCGTCATCAGGGATTGCGGGTGCCGTGCTGGAGCTGGGCGCCATTGCCGTGGCGCGACCCGTTGCGGCAGCCGGAGGTTTGCCACCGGCGGCTATGTTGGCGGGGACGATCCCTTGGTCGGTCCGGTTGCGGTTGGCGGGTGGCCTCTTTGCGGGGGCAGGGGCTTTGTTTGACAGCGCGACCGCATTTTTGAGGTCGGCGCAGTTGCGAGCGAATGGGGATTCGGACGCAGCGGCAGCGGCCGAGGCGCAAGGCGCCCTTCAATTCGTCGGGGGTTGGAGCATTGTGGTCGGAACGGCGCTCTATTGGTTCGTGATACAAAATCTTGGCAGAGAGGTGGCCGTGCGCGTTGGCGCCGGATTCGTCGGGACAGTGGTTTTTTCAGGGGCTCTGGCCGGCTGGCTTGTCGCAGGTGGGCTGTTTCTCTGGATCGCCGGCGTAGGCGTGAGCTTCCTGGTCAATTACCTTTCAGACGACGCTTGCGAGATCTGGCTGGACCGAAGTTACTTTGGTCTTCACCAGCGGTCCGAAGGGGCTTTTGAAGACGTGAAGCAGGAGCTGGAGGCTTTCGGCGCCCTTGCGCGTGGCATCACGGTTGATGCTGCTTGGGATAAGGCCTGGTTCGGCAACGACGAGGTACGCGCGACTATCGCGTCCGAGGACACCCGGAATCCGTCATCGGAGGGCCAAACGCCAGCAGCGCAGCAGCGCCGCGTGGTGTATCGGATCGATGGCTTCGAGGATCGCTACAAGTCGAAGGCGATCAGCGTCCTGGACCAGGGCGTTCATGTCATCGAGGCGGAAGGCCCACAAGGCTGGAGCATTGAGATCCGGGCGGAGGTGGCCGATGCGCGAATGGTTGCAGCGCGCCTGCATTACACGTTGTTCGACGGAAAGGAAGCCGTCCTGGGGGATTCGATTTGGATAAGCAAGTAGCACCTTCACCGTGGGATCGGCTGGAGCCGCCACCACCTGGCTGCGTGGTGCTGCCGGGCATAGATGTGAGCAGTGGTTTTGCAACGAGCGCCCATGCAGTACTGAAACGCTATCAGAACGGCATGGCGTTGACCGATGGGGCGTCATTGATGCAAGGGGTTTTGGCGCCCTTCGGTGTCTTTGGCGTTGTTTTGGGTGGTGCCCTCTTGCACAGCATCATCCAAAATATTACGTGGATTAGCGGCCTGACGATTCTTCCGCTCTGCCTAGTCGGATTCGTTGGCTCATGGCTGTTCATTCTCTATGAATGCACCGGCTACCGAAGCCAGCCGACCTTGTTCGATCGCGCGGCCGGCCGAATCTATTTCATGCACGCGGAGCGTGACTGGTTGCGCCCGTGGCGGTGGTTTCGCATACCGGTGAGTTTCGAGGTGTTCGAGTGGCCGCGCGTGCGGGGGATAATTGTGTCGTCGATGGGCATCGGTGGT
>JBIUPE010000003.1:0-1069279 GCA_044626655.1 Pseudomonadota bacterium AL_CKDN230030165-1A_HGKHYDSX7
GGATCAGGACGTACACGAGAAACCACGAGCCGATCACGGTGACCAGCCACACCGCGATGCCCGCGATCGTGCTCGCGACCACGGCGCCGACACAATAGGGCAGGCCAGCCTCGGGCATCGCGCGGTCGGCCGCGCGTGCGCAGGCAGCCAGCGCGTAGAGCCACAGGGGAAGCGTCAGCATCGGGGCCACGCCCCATGCCATGAGACCCGCGGCCAGCGTCATCGGGATCAGCCACGAGGCCGCCACCAGATTGAGCATGCGGCCCTGGCCATCCCAACGATAATCCCGTGTCATCAGGAAGCGCAGCACACCGGCGAAGGCCAGCGCACCCAGCCAGCCGCCGAGCCCCATCATGATCAGGTTCTCGCGCAACGACGGCAGATGAGGCCCTCGCGCCGCGCGATTCTCGGGATTCAAGCCGTACAGCACGCCCAGTCCGAAAACCACGAGGTGTGCCAACAGGGCCGGGTAGGAGAATGCCGCCCACGATTGCCCGCGCCACAAAAACGCCCGTACCGCTGCCTGCATCATGCCCTGTGTCCTCATGTGTTTTTTGCCATCATAAAGGCGGCCCGCATAAAAAGGGCCGGTAGGCTTCGCGTGGGCAGGGCGCGCCGGGCGGGATGGCTACAATGGCGTCAGGCCGTCGATTCGCCGCCGGCCCGTGTAAGCCAGGAGCTTGAAGTGCTTGATAACAAGATGATGCCCGTGTTGATGTCGATCGGCGTTGTCGCCCTGATGTTCGTGTGCGTCGCCATCTATGTCAGCGTGGCGCCGCTGTCCCCGGCGCAGGTCAACGACGTGCTGAAGACCATGGCGATCTCGGGCCTGTGCATCCCGCCCGTGCTGGCGCCGGCCATCATGATCTACCAGCGCCGCCGCGCCAGGAAGCGCGCCGCCCGCGAGACGTCGTCGGCCGCGGCGGGCCGCCGAGCCTGACCCATTCCGGATCCCGGCTCGCCGCGCGGCTCGCGGCAAGCCCAATGAAAAAGGCCGCGCGGAGTGCGATCCACGCGGCCTTTCTGTTTCCGGCACGCAGGCTGCCTGACGCGCCGTCCCTTACATGCGATAGCGCAGCGTCAGCATGGCGTTGCGGGGATCGCCGTACAGGTTATAGAAGATGCCGTAGCCCGGCGTGCGCAGATACTCGCGGTTGAACAGGTTGTTCACCGACAGCGCCGCGTCCCAGTTCTTGTCGATCTGGTAGCCCACGCGCGCGGATACCGTGGCGTAGCCGCCCTGGTACACCGACGTGGTCTGCACATTGCTCTGCGCCTGCATGCCCATGCCCACGCGCCAGCCCACCAGCGCGCCGCCGAAGTCGTCGCGATTGAAGCGGTACTGGGTCCAGAGCTTGAACAGATGCTTGGGCAGCACGTCGGCGCCGAAACGCTGGCCCACGTTGGCCGGATCGGAGTCGCGCAGGTATTTGGCGTTGGTGTAGGTGTAGCCCGCCACGATGTCCCATCCGGGCAGAGGGCTGCCGCTCACTTCGGCCTCCCAGCCCTGGCTTTGCACCAGGCCGGCCGCGCGGCTGCACGTGCCCGTGGGCGTGCCGCCGCAACCGATATTTTCGGTGTCGGTCACGGCGCGATTCTTGTCGCGGATGCGGAAGAACGCCAACGAAGCATTCATGCGCCCGTCGAAGAACTCGCCCTTCACGCCCGCTTCCGATTGCCAGCCCACGCGCGGCTTGAGTGTGTTGCCACTGATGTCCTGCGCTGTTTGCGGCACGAAGATGTCGGCGTAGCTCGCGTAGAGCGACACCTGATCGTTGAGATCCCACACCATGCCGCCATAGGGCGTGAACTCGTTGCTGACGTTGGCATTGCTGCGCGTCCAGTCGGAACGCTCCGGTGCGTAGGCGCGGTCTTTCTGGCGGTAGTCGCTCCAGCGGCCACCCACGATCAGCGTGAGCGGATCGGCCAGTTTGTAGCGGCCCGCGGCGTAAACGCCCGACTGTTCGGTGCGGGTGTTGCTGCGATTGATCACCGGCAGCGCGTAATAGCTGTCGAAATCATGCTCCTCGAGCGGTGCGACATCGGGTACGACGCTGAAGCGGCTGCCCGTGATCGAGTCATAGCGCGCCAGGTTGTAGCCGAGCGTGAGCGTGTGCTCGCGGCCCAGGAAGGGCACCGGACCGGTGACATGCACGTCGGCCTGATCCCACGCGAAATCGTTGGCGATGCGGCCGACGGACATGCCGACCCGGCCCGTGTCCACCGGAATAGGGCCGCTCGTGAAGCCCGAGTAGCCCCGGTAGCGCGAGTCGCGATGCAGGTAGGCGGCCTTGAATTTCCAGTCGTTGGCAAAGCGGTGCGTCAGGTCGGCACCGACATCGTAGGTATCGAAACTCGACACCTTGGAGGGCCCCACATAGCTGTCACGGTCGGGCACGCTGTCATCGTCGTACAGTGGCAGGCCATTGAAGTTGCGGAAGCGCCGTTTGTTGTACGCAGCGCTCAGGCCTACGGTCGTAGTGGGCGTGAGGTCATATTCCAGCACGCCATAGAGCGTGCTTGGCTGCGAGTAGCCCAGGTCGTAGAACTTGTCCTCTTCCTGTACGGCGCCAACCAGGCGGCCGCGCAGCGTGCCGGACGCGTTCAGCGGACCGCCGCCATCCAATTCGAGCCGGCGCGTGTCCCAGGAGCCGACCGTGGCCGCGCCCTCGAAGTGCGCGGCGTCGCGCGGGCGTTTGCGCACGTAGTTGATCGCGCCGCCGGGCTCGCCGGTGCCCGTGAGCAGGCCCGAGGGGCCCCGCAGGATCTCCACCCGGTCGTAGATCGCGAGGTCCATGTGCGGGCTGTAGTCTTGCTGCGGCAGGCCGTCGTACTGCGCGCTGGTCGAGAACCCGCGCGCATTGAAGCGCTCGGTACCCTCGTAGTCGGAGGGCGTCAGACCCGTCACATAGCGCATGGCCTCGGCCACCGTCACAAGACCCTGGTCATCCATCTGCTGCCGCGTCATCACCGAGACCGACTGCGGGATCTCGCGCAGCGACTGGCCGTCCTTCGTGATGGTGACGCCACGCGCGGCATAGGAGTCCAGGCCTTCGGTGGTGGCGTCCAGGCGTACGCCCTCCACGCGCACGGCATCCAGCGTCACGGCGCCGTCGCGGTTGGCGGGGTCGGGTACCAACACGTAGCCGGCGGCCGTCGCGCTGGCCCGATAACCGGTGCCGCGCAGAAGCGCCGCGAAGCCGTCGGCCACGCCGTAGCTGCCGCGCAGGCCCGCGGTGCTCAGGCCTTGCAGGCTGCGGACATCGATCACGATGTCCGCACCGGAGCGCTGTGCATAACGGCTGAGCGCGGGTGCCAGCGGGCCGGCTGGAATGTCGTAGTGCAGGGTGGCGGCGGTGCCGCTTGCGCCAGTCGCCTGGGCGAAGACGACGGGGCTGGCCAGTGCGGCGCAGGCCAGCGCCAGCGCGAGCGGCAGCTGGCGGGCGAGGGAAGGGGCGGATCGGGCCGGGGTGCGGGCGGCACCACGGATATTGCGGGCTGAGGCCATGAGGCGGCGTCCTGTTCGTGGGTTCTATGGGTTTGACGGACGAGCCGCCCGAACCGGAACCCGGCCGCGACATTATTTTTGGTGTGAGGGGGTGGAGGCGGGGTCGAGGTCCACGCTGAGGAAGTAGGGCGTATAGCTGCGCACTCGCAGTCCCGGCAGACTCGCCGCCAGCAATTGCAGCGCGCGATCGGTGTCGTCCAGGGGCAACACGGCCGAGACGCGCACCTGGCTCAGCGCGGCGGCATCGAAGCGCATCACGCCGGAACGATGGCGCGCGAGCGTGTCCAGCACCTCGTTCAGCGGGCGATCGTCGGCGAACAGACGATGCTGGCGCCAGGCGTCCTCGATGCGGCCGGGCTCTACGGCGATGACCGGGCCCAGGCCGTCGGGCCGCAGGCGCACCGCCTGGCCCGCTTCGACCACCACCGGGGCCGAAGGACGGCGGGCGGCCTGCACTGCCACGCGGGACTCGAGCACGGTGAGGAGCGTGGCGTCGGCTCCTCGGTTCACCACGAAGCGCGTGCCTACCGCCCGCATGCTGCCATCGGGTGTCTCGACCACGAAGGGGCGCTGCGGATCTTTCGACACATCCACGAGCACCTCGCCGCGCAGCAGTTCGAGCGCGCGCCGGCTGGCGTCGTAGCGCAGATTGACGGCGCTGCCGCTATTGAGCGTGATGCGGGTGCCATCGGGCAGCACCTCGGTTTTCCATTGACCCGTGCCGGCGCGCACGTCGGCCAGCAGATACGACGGCGGGTAGGCCTGCCAGGCCAGCCAGCCGGGCACGGCGAGTACGCAGGCCAAAGCCAGCGTGGCGGCGAGCCGGCGGCCTCGGTTCGAGCCCGTGCGGCCCAGCGCCGCCGTGACCGCCGCGCGGCCGGCGCCGCCGCCCGTCTGGCGCACACCCTGCACCTGGCCCAGCAGGCGTTCCATCGTGGCGGCCGCCGCGGCGTGGCGGGGATCGGCCGCTTTCCAGGCTTCGAACAGGCGCGCCGCCTCGTCGCGCTGCGCGGCGTCATCGCCCGTGAGCTGCACGAGCCAGTGCGCGGCCTGGGCGTCGAGAGAGGCGGTGGGGTCGGGGTAGACGGCCATGGAACGATGCGTCAGGCCAGGCGCTGATGGCAGTGCACGAGCACTTGCACCAGGTACTTCTGCACCATGCGCACCGATACGCCGAGCTGCTCGGCCACGCGCGCGTGGGTCTCGCCTTCGAGGTAATGCAGCAGGAACGCGGTTCGGGCCTTGGGCGCCACGCCGGCGAGTACGCGGCAGACCTCGTCCAGCGCCTGTACGGCCACCAGCAACTGTTCGGGAGAGGGAGGATGAGGCAGGTTGGCGGACTGGGCCTCGAGTTCGGCGAGATACGTGCGCTCGAGGACCTCGCGGCGTGCGCGGTCGATCAGCAGATGGCGTGCGGTGGTCGTGAGCCATGCGCGCGGCTCGGCCAGTGCCGGTCGCGGTCCGAGCAGCGCGTCACGCGAGACGAGCAAACGTTCGAAGGTGTCGTGCGCCAGATCGGCCGCATGGTGCGAACAACCGAGTCGGCGGCGCAGCCAGCCGAACAACCAGGAATGATGATCTCGGTACAGCGCATGAACCTGCTGCTGCACACCCGAGTCGGTGGCCAACATGCCTCTCCGCGGACGTCTTTCAATCTAAATGAGAATGGTTTTCGAATGTAAAGGAAAAGTCGGATCGGCGCAATGCGCCTTCCCGGCGCGGGCAGGCCCGAGTGCGGCACGCGCGACATCGGTATCTCGCAACCAGGCTGCCCGTAATCGCGGCCAGCGATCCCGGGGTTAACCCTGTCCGGGTATTTGCTGACCTAGCCTGGCTTGTCCTGCCCCCGCAAATACTTGTTTGTCAGCGTTCGGCGGCGAGGCACATGATGGTGCCGCCCGTGGACGTGCGAGCGCGCATCGTCCACCCAGACTCACCGAAGACGGCAGACCATGACAGAACCACACGCAGCATGCAGGGCGGGCGTCGATATCGGCGGCACTTTCACCGATGTCGCGCTCGAACACGAGGGGCGGCTCTACACCGCCAAGGTGCTCACCGACTACGAGAAGCCCGAGCGCGCCATCGTGCGCGGTCTCACGCTCGCGGCCGAGGAGGCCGGGATTGCGCCCGCAACCATCCAGTCGGTGGTGCACGGCACGACGCTGGCCACCAACGCCCTCATCGAGCGCCGCGGCGCACGCACGGCCTTCATCACCAGCGAAGGCTTTCGCGACGTGATCGAAATGCGCAATGAAGGCCGCTTCGAACAATACGACCTGTCCATCCAGCTGCCCGCGCCGCTGATCCCGCGCTGCGACCGTTATCCGCTGGCGGGCCGCCTGGACGCGAGCGGCAACGAACTCGTGCCGCTCGACGAAGCGGGTCTGGATCGCATCATCGAAGCCATCCGCGCCGCCGGATACACCAGCGTGGCGGTCGGCCTGATGCACAGCTACCGGAATGGCGCGCATGAGCGCCAGGTGCGTGACCGACTGCGGCGCGCGCTGCCCGAGGTGTCGATCTCGATTTCGTGCGAGGTGTCGCCGCAGATCCGCGAGTTCGAGCGTTTCAACACGGTGTGCGCCAACGCTTACGTGAAGCCGCTGATGTCCTCGTACCTGGGCCGTCTCGCCAGTGCGCTCGAGGCCGAAGGGATGCGCTGCCCGCTGTACATGATCCACTCCGGCGGCGGACTCATGTCGCTCGAGAGCGCGGCCGAGTTTCCGGTGCGCTTGCTCGAGTCAGGTCCGGCGGGCGGCGCCATCTATGCCAGCCACGTGGCCGCGCGCTACGGCATGGAGCGGGTGCTGTCGTTCGACATGGGCGGCACCACGGCCAAGATCTGCCTGATCGAAGACCTGCACCCCAAGACCGCGCGCACCTTCGAGGTGGCGCGCACCTATCGTTTCAAGAAGGGCAGCGGCATGCCGATCTCGATCCCGGTGATCGAGATGGTGGAGATCGGCGCGGGCGGCGGCTCGATCGCCCACGTCGACGATCTCAAGCAGGTCCGGGTGGGCCCGGAGAGCGCGGGTTCCGAGCCGGGGCCGGCCTGCTATGGCCGCGGCGGCGAGCGCCCCACGGTTACCGACGCCGATCTGGTGCTGGCCAAGCTGGACGCCAAGCGCTTTGCCGGTGGCTCCATCACGCTCGACACCGATGCCGCGCAGAACGCCGTGCGCGTGCACGTGGCCGACCCGCTGCGCGGCGAGACGGTACAGGGCGCGTATGCGGTGGCCGAGATGGTCGACGAGAACATGTCCAATGCGGCCCGCATGCATGCCGTGGAAAGCGGCCGTGACCTCGCCGAGTTCACCATGATCGCCTACGGCGGCGCCGCGCCGCTGCACGCCGCGCGCCTGTGCGAGAAGCTCGGCATGGATCGCCTGGTCGTGCCGCCGGGCGCGGGCGTGGGCTCCGCCATCGGGTTCCTGCGCGCGCCCTTTGGCTACGAGTCGCTGCGCAGCGCCGTCATGCGCCTGTCGCGCTTCGATACCGGCGTCGTCAATCGCATGATCGGCGAGATGAATGAAGAGGTCTCGCGCTTTCTGGCCGAGACCGGCCACCGCGGCCAGACCGTGCGCGAACTGCGGGCCTACATGCGCTATGCCGGCCAAGGCTGGGAGATTCCGGTCGATGCGCCCGATGGCGAGCTCGATGCCGCGACGCTGGAGCGTCTGCGGGTGAACTTCGTACAGGCCTACACGCAGCTCTTCGGTCACGAGGTGGCAGGGCTCGACGTGGAGGTGGTCAGCTGGGCGCTGTCCTTGCGCAGCGAAGCCGTCGCGCCCGAGCGCATCGAGGCCAGCGCGGGGGCGGCGAGCGCCACGCGTGCCCAGTGCCCGCCGATCGACAGCCGCCAGGTGTTCGACGCCAAGACCGGAGAATTCCTGGATTGCGCCATCTACGATCGTGCCAGCCTGCCGCGCGACACGCGCCTGGACGGCCCGTTGATCGTGACCGAAAAAGAAACCTCCACCTACGTCAGCCCGGATTTTGGCCTGGTGCTGCAGGCGGACGGCTGCCTGCTGATTCAACGCCGACACGGCAAAGGGGCCTGAGATGAGCCAGACCATACGCGTACGCGAACAAATCATGTGGAACCGGCTCATCGCGGTCGTCGAGGAGCAGGCGGTCACGTTGATCCGCACCGCCTTCTGCACCAGCGTGCGCGAAGCGGGCGACCTGTCGGCCGGCGTGTTCGATGCCCAGGGCCGGATGATCGCCCAGGCCGTGACGGGCACGCCGGGTCACGTCAACTCGATGGCTGAATCGGTCGGCCACTTCGTGCAGAAGTTCGGTGATCGCCTCGAGCCTGGTGACGTACTCGTCACCAATGATCCCTGGATGGGCACGGGCCACCTGCACGACATCACCATGGTGACGCCGGTGTTTCGCGCCACGGACGGCGGCGCGCCGCGCCTGATCGCCTACTTCGCCTCGACCGCGCACGTGGTCGATATCGGCGGGCGCGGCTTCGGGCCGGATGCGGGCGAAGTGTACGAAGAGGGCATCTGCATCCCGCTGATGAAGTTCTACAAGGCGGGCGCGCTCAACGAGGACCTGATCGAGATCCTGCGCACCAATGTGCGCGAGCAGGATCAGGTGATCGGCGACTTCCATTCGCTCGTGGCCTGCAACGACACGGGCCGGCGCCGCCTCGAGGCGATGATGGACGAGTTCGGCCTGGCCGATCTGCAGGAGCTCGCGGGCTTTATCTTCGACCATAGCGAACGAGCCACCCGCGAACGCATCGCGGCGCTCGATGCCGAGCGCGAGTCGTACGAAATGCGCGTGGACGGCTATGAGCAGCCGATCGATCTGCGCGTGAGCGTGCAGGCGCGCGAGGGTACGCTGTACGCGGATTTCGCAGGCACCTCGGGCCCCAGCCGCTACGGCATCAATGTGCCGCTCACCTACACGAAGGCCTATGCCTGCTACGCGCTGAAGTGCGCCATCGCGCCCGATATCCCCAACAACTGGGCGTCGCTGCTGCCCTTCGAGATCAGCGCGCCCGAAGGCTGCATCCTCAACGCGCCGCGACCCGCGCCGGTGGCGGTGCGGCACGTGCTGGGCCACCTGATTCCGGACGTGGTGCTGGGCGCGTTGCAACGTTTCCGTCCCGACCTGATTCCTGCGGAGGGCGCGAGCGCACTCTGGAATCTGCAGATGCGCTTCCAGGGGGCACGCGAGGACAACCGCCAGTCGCGTCACGAGATGCTGATCTTCAACACTGGCGGCACGGGTGCCCGCCCCGCGAGCGACGGGCTGAGCGCCACCGCGTTTCCGAGCGGGGTGCACACGATGTCGGCCGAAGTCACCGAGAGCATCGGACCCATCGTGGTCTGGCGCAAGGAGCTGCGGCCCGACTCCGGGGGTGCCGGGCGTTGGCGCGGGGGCCTGGGCCAGCGTATCGAGATCGGTGCGCACGAGGGCTATCAGTTCTCGCTCAATGCGATGTTCGACCGCGTGGCCTTCCCGGCGCGTGGCCATCGCGGGGGCGGCAATGGCGCGGCCGGCAAGGTCGGCATGGACGATGGCACGGTCATGAAAGCCAAGGGCACCCAGCATATTGCCGAAGGCCGCCGGCTGGTGCTCGATCTGCCGGGGGGCGGCGGCTACGGCGCACCGGCCGAACGCCCCGTCGATCTGGTCAGACGCGACGTCGACTACGGCTACCTGTCGGACGATCAGGCGCGCCGCGACTATCCGCATGCCTTCGACTGATCCGCAGGTGCAAGACCCGGGTACGGCGCGACGGCATGTCGCAGCCGTGCCTCGATAACCAGGGGAATAACGATGAGTAGCAACGTAATCAATGCGACCGCGGCGCTCGACCGCCCGCGTACGGGCCATGGCGGCACAGGTGCGGACAGCGGCGCGGGTTCCGCGCCGGCGGGCGGCCCGGCCACGCCGCGCAAGGTCGGCAAGCGCGAACTGAACCGGGTGGTGCTGGCCTCCGTGGTGGGCAGCTTCGTCGAGTGGTTCGAGTTTTCGGTGTACGGCTACCTGGCCGCCGTGCTGGGCCAAGTGTTCTTTCCGAGCAGCGAGCCGGGCGTGCAGCTCATCGCGTCGCTCGCCGCGTTCGCGGTGGCGTTCTTCGCGCGGCCTTTCGGCGGCTTCATATTCGGCCCGATCGGTGACCGCTTCGGCCGCAAGCATGTGCTGACCGTCACCATCCTGATGATGGCGGTCGCCACGTTCGCCATCGGCCTCGTGCCTTCGTACCAGACGATCGGTATCGCGGCGCCCATCCTGCTGGTGTTGTTGCGCCTCCTGCAGGGCATTTCGGCGGGCGGCGAGGGCAGCGGCGCCGCGATTTTCGTGGCCGAGTATTGCTCCGACAAGCGCCGCACGGCCGTCACCAGCTGGATCGAGGTGGGCTGCATCAGCGGCTTTGCCTTCGGCGCCACGATCACCACGGTGCTCACGGTGTTCTTCTCGACCGAGCAGATCCTGGAATGGGCCTGGCGCGTGCCGTTCCTGCTGGCGCTGCCGTTGGGCGCGATCGGCCTGTATATCCGCAACCGGCTCGAAGAAACGCCGGCGTTCGAGGCCGTGCGCGAGAATCGGGAGTCGCATCCGAAGTCGAGCTGGAAGCATCTGTTCTCCACGCACCGCGCCGAGCTGTTGCAATCGTGCGGCTTCATCATCGTGACCAACGTCACGCTGTACACCGTCACCACCTACATTCCCACCTACCTGAACAACACGCTCAAGATGCAGGCGAACACGAGCTTTTTGCTCTCGCTCGGGCCTCAGCTCTTCTTGATCGCCATGATTCCGGTGATGGGCGTTCTGGCGGATCGTATTTCGCGCAAGACGACGATGCTGCTGGGCAGCGTGGGCATCCTGCTCCTGGCGATCCCGTGCTTTCACCTGCTGGCCGAGGGCACTTATGCGGTGAAGGTGGCCTCGCTCCTGATCCTGAACCTGTGCCTGGCCGCGTTGCTGGGGTGCATCTTCGCGGCGGTGCCGGCGCTGTTCGACACCAAGGTGCGATTCTCGGGCATGGCCATCAGCTACAACGTGGCGGTCGCGTTGTTCGCCGGCACGGCGCCCATGCTCAACGCCTGGATGATCCAGCGCACGGGCAACTACATGGTGCCGGCCTACTACCTGATGTTCGCCGCGGTGGTGGGCATCGTCGCGCTGCTGTACAGCCGCGATCGCACCGGCGAGCCCATGCCGGGCGACGCACCCAGCCCCGACTGACGCGGGCCGGCTAGCCCTGGCGCAGCAGGGCGGTGCCGTCGGGCTCCTCGTCGGGGGCCTGGCGGCACGTCGAGACATAGCCGCTCACTGCTTCGGTGCAGACTTCTTCGAGCAGCCAGCGCGTGAACTGGCGCAGCACGGGCGAATAGGCCTGGTCAGGGCGCACCAGCAAGCTGAAGCGCGGCATTTGTTGCGGCGGCAACTGCTTCAGCAGGTCCATGCCGAAGGGCGCCACGAGCCGGCCGGCCTGCACGCCTCGTACCGCATCGGCCCAGGAAATAAAACCCACGCCCAGTCCGGCCAGCACGGCCTCCATCATGGCGGCATGCGTGTGCAGACGCATCACGGGCTGCACCGGCCGCTCATGCACACCGAGCAGCGTGAGGGTGTCTTCCCAGAGCGTGTTGGTGACCAGCGACGAGATCACACTGTGGGCCAGCAGATCGCGCGGCGTGTCGACCGGCAGCCGTTGCAGCAGGCTCGGCGTGGCGACCAGCACCTTGAGATCGTCGATCAGCGGCGTCTCGGCAAAGCCGGGCGGTGCCTGATAGTGCCAGTGAATGGCGGCATCCAGCGACTGCGCATCGAGCTGCACGGGCTCCACGCCCACCGCCATGCGCAGATCCAGGTCCGGTACGGTCGAGGTGAACTGGCCCAGCCGCGGCACCAGGAACTCGGTCGCGAAGTAGGGGCTGACGTAGAGCGAGAGCTGCGGCCGCGCGGGCGCCACCTCCACCGCCTGCACGCCGTCGGCAAAGCGGTCCAGACCGTCACGCACGTGCAGATAAAAGGTCTGCGCGGCGGGCGTGGGCTTGAGACTGCGCACATCGCGCTGGAACAACTGCTGGTCGAGATGCGCTTCGAGCTGCTTGAGCTGCTGGCTCACGGCCTGCGGCGTGAGGCAGAGCTCGCCGGCCGCCTGGCGGATGGAGCCATGGCGCATCACGGCTTCGAAGATGCGCAGGGAATTCAGGGGAGGAAGTCGATACCGCATGAGTGCCGCGTGCCTGGGCCGCACAGGGAGTCGTGCGGGCTTCGATAGTAATCCTTTCCCGGGGCCGCGCAGCGCTTGGCGCGAGGCCGTTGCAGATTGCGACAACTGCGCACCGCGCTGTGCACGAAAGCGCTGCGTGATGCCCCACGATAGGGATGCGGCCGCGGTGGCCGGAAGGCCCGGGGCGTGGCTGCGGCGCGATCAGGCCGGTGTTTGCCGTGATGCCGTCACGCCCTCGGGCGCGAGCCCCACGTAACGCCCGCGTGGACGGATCACCTGGGCCTCGCCCAACTGTTCCAGGCAATGCGCCATCAGGCCCACGCTGCGCGCCGTGGCGAAGAGCCCGAAGGCCGCGTCCGCGGGCAGCCGGTGATGCGCGACCAGGGCGGCCAGCGCTACGTCGATATTGGGCTGCTGACCCGTGAGCGCCACCACCTTTTCGATGAAGCGCGCGAAGACCTTGGGCGGCTCGAACAGCGCGAGCAGGGCGGTGGCGCGGGGATCCCCGTCGGGGTAGAGGTGATGGCCGAATCCGGCCAGCGGCAGGCCGGTGGACAGGTGATGCGCGATCACCTGATCTTCACCTTGCCGCTCCACGTCCGCAAAGAGCGCCTGCACGCGGCCCGATGCATCGCCATGCAGCGGCCCCGACAAGGTCGTGAGCCCGGACAACACGCAGGCTGGCAGCGAGGCGCCCGTGGATGCCGTGATGCGGGCCGCGAAGGCCGAGCTCGTCAATTCGTGGTCGGCCAGCAGCACGAGCGCCGTGCGCAGGCGTTGTCCCACGCTGGCGGGCAGCTTCCAGCCGGCGGCAAAGCGCTGATGCAGGGGCTCGTCGCCCGCCTGCGCGCCGAAGGCATGCGCGAGCTGGCCCACCAACGCCTGCCCTTCGATGTGCAGCACCCGGCGGTGCCGGCCATGCGTGGAGTGTCCGGTGGCGGTGAGGGCGGCCAGCGCGCCGAAGGCGGCTGCCCGGCCCGGCTTGGTCACGCGCGCCAGGCCCGCTGTGGAGAACACCACGGGCTGCTCGGCATCCCACAGCAGGCGCGCCGTCTCTTCGAGGCTGGCCTCGCGCGCGAGCAGGATGGCGTCGCGGCCGCGGTAATAAAGGTGCTGCCGATAGAAGGACGACAGCGCCGTGGGGATGCTGGGCTCGGCGCCGAAGAGTGTGTTGGCCGCGAGCGTTTCGTGCTTGCGCCCCGCCTGCTTGCGCCGCGCGAGGCCGGCCACGTCTTCGGCGCGGTACAGGCTGCGGCGCGTGTCGGCCGGGTCGGGCATTACCTCGAGCTTGCCGCGGCTCACGTAGGCGTACACGGTTTGCGGCCGTACGCCGAGCTGCTCGCAGGCTTGCGCCATCGTCATCCAGGAACCCATGGTCTTCCCTAGTTTGTATGTTGATTTTATAGATCAAGATTGCCATGACAATCAACATATAAATACCATGAAGCCATTCCTGCAGACGGTGGTTTGTGGAAGGGCCGCCGCGCAGTCAACGCAACATGAAGCGTATCGATATGAAGCCACAGGTCCTGCAACTCAACCCGATCCTCATCCCCGCGATCAACGACGCACTGGTCGAGCGCTACGTGGTGCACAAGTACTTCGAGATGGCGCAACCGCAGGAATGGCTGCGCGAACAGGGCGCCCATATCGAGGCGGTGATCACGGGCGGGCATACCGGTATCAGCCGCGCCATGCTCGAACAGTTGCCCGCGCTCAAGGTGGTCGCCGTGAATGGCGTCGGCACCGATGCCGTGGATCTGGCGTACTGCCGCGAGCGCGGTCTGCCGGTCACCGCTACGCTGGGCGCGCTCACCGAAGATGTGGCCGATCTGGCCGTGGGCCTGCTGATCGCGGCGTGCCGCAATATCGTGGCGGGTGACCGCTTCGTGCGCGAAGGCCTGTGGGAGCAATTCCCCTCGCCCAGCGCCATCCCGCTCGCGCGCCGTTTCAGCGGCATGCGCGTCGGCATCGTGGGCATGGGCCGTGTGGGCCGTGCCGTGGCAACCCGAGTGTCGGCGTTCGGCTGCCCGGTGCGCTATACCGACCTGCGCGCGATGGACGACGTGCCGCATGCGTTCGTGGCCGACCTGGTTGCGCTCGCACACGATTCCGATGCATTGGTGTTGTGCGCCGCGGCCGACAAGGCCGAAGGCATCGTCGACGCCGCCGTGCTCGAGGCGCTCGGCCCGCAAGGTTTCCTCATCAACGTGGCGCGGGGTCGGCTGGTCAACGAGACCGATCTTGCCGCCGCGGTCGAGGCCGGCCGTATCGCCGGGGCGGGCCTGGACGTCTTCGTCGACGAACCTCGCGTGCCGCACGCGCTGCGCGCCTCCGACCGCACCACGCTGCAGGCGCATCGCGCCAGCGCCACCTGGGAGACGCGCCACGCAATGGGCGAGATGGTGCTGGCCGGCATTGCGCAGGCCCTGGCCGGCGAGCGGCCCAGCCAGAGCCTGACCACCTGAGGCGTGCCATGAGCGATTTCGTCTTCGCACCTCCCGCACTCGTCAGCCTGCCCATCGCGGGCAGCGCACAGCGCTTTCCGGTGGCGCGTGTGTTCTGCATCGGCCGCAACTATCGCTGGCAGGCCGGCGAGCCCGCGCCCACCGCCATGCCGGCCTGGTTCATGAAGCCGGCGAGCGCGCTGGTACCGGCCGACGGCACGCTGCCCTATCCGCCTGGCACCGCCGACTTCTGCCATGAGATCGAGATGGTGGTGGCGCTGGGGCAGGGCGGGCGCGACCTCGATCCGTCACGCGTGTTGGCGCACCACGTGTGGGGCTATGCCGCCGGGCTCGATCTCACGCGGCGCGACCTGCAGCAGGATGCCAAGCGCGTGGGCGGCCCCTGGGAGCCTGCCAAGGCCTTCGATCATTCCGCGCCCTGCTCGGCCTTGGTACCGGCCACCGCCGGCCATCCCGCGGCGGGCGCCATCTGGCTGAACGTGAACGGGGTGGCGCGCCAGCGCGCGGACATCGCCGATCTGCTCTGGCCGGTGCCCGAGCTGGTGGCCATGTTGTCGCGCTCTGTCCGGCTCGAGGCGGGCGATCTGATCTTTACCGGCACGCCAGCGGGCGTGGCGTCGCTCGTGCCGGGCGATGTCGTCACCGCGGGCGTGGACGGCGTGGGCGAGCTCTCGCTGACCGTCGGCGCGGCACCGGTGTTGGCCCGCGCGGCGTGAGGGTTTGCGCTGCACCGCACGTCAGTGCCGTTGCGGCGAGGCCCACGCCGGGAGCGCGTCGCCGTGAAGCTTTGATGTAGCAGTTGATTCTTTCGATTCCAGGAGCCGTATCTTGACCGCAAGCACTACTTCTCGCATTGCCCTCGTCACCGGCGCCGGTAGCGGCGTCGGCCGCGTCACCGCGCTCGGGCTGCTCGACGACGGCTGGACCGTCGTGTTGGCGGGCCGCCGTGCAGAGCCGCTGAAGATTTTGCAGGAGGAGGCCGCTGCGCGCGGCCAGAGCGCCTTCGCCGTGCCCACCGACGTCACCGATCCCGACAGCGTGCAGGCCCTGTTCGACGCCATCGAGGCGCGCTATGGCCGGCTCGATCTGCTGTTCAACAACGCGGGTGTCAACGCACCCGCCGTGCCGATGGACGAGCTGCCGCTGGAGAAGTGGTTCAGCGTGATCAACACCAACGTGACCGGTGTGTTCCTGTGCGCACGCGCCGCCTTCGCGTTGATGCGGCGGCAGTCGCCGCAGGGCGGTCGCATCATCAACAACGGCTCGATCTCGGCGCACACGCCGCGTCCGTTCACGGCGCCGTACACGGCCAGCAAGCACGCCGTCACCGGTCTCACCAAAGCGCTCGCGCTCGATGGCCGCGCCTTCAACATCGTGGCCAGCCAGGTCGACATCGGCAATGCGCTCACCGAGCTCTCCGAGCGCATGACGCGTGGCGTGTTGCAGGCCAACGGCACCGTCGCACCCGAACCCATGATGGACGCGAAGCACGTGGCCAACGCGGTGCGCCACATGGCCAGCCTGCCGCTGGACGCCAATGTATTGACCATGACGGTCATGGCGAGCGCGATGCCGTTCGTGGGCCGCGGCTAACGCGGTTGCAGGTCTGCGCGCCGGCCGCATCACCAACGCGCGGGCGCAGGCCGCATTACATGCGGGTCCGCGTGCAATGCGTGCAGCAGGGATCGATTGAAGTCGTAGGCAGTACGGCGCCCCGTCGCGAACGAGCACGGGCGCCGGGATGTGGCAGGGATACACGCCGTTGGCCGCAGGTCGGGCCGGCGGACCTCACAGCCCGTCGCCTCGGTGGCGACGGTACCCAGAAGAGCCGGCCTCCGAGCCGGCCTCCCTAAACGGAGACATGCATGAAACTGAACACGCTCATCAAGACGCTCGCCGTCGCCGCCGCCTGGACGATCGCGCCCGGTCACGCGTCGGCGCAGGCCGCCTATCCGAACCACCCCGTCAAGATCATCGTGCCCGCGCCTCCGGGCGGCGGCATCGACCTGATCGCACGCATCGTCGGTGAGAAGCTCACCGCGTCGCTCGGCCAGCCCGTGATCGTGGACAACCGTCCGGGTGCCTCCAACAATCTCGGCACCGAACTGCTCGCCAACGCCAAGCCCGATGGCTACACGATCGGTATCGTCGGCGGCAGCCACAACATCAACAAATACCTCTTCAAGAACCTGGGCTGGGACCCGCAGAAGAGCTTCGAGCCTATCGTGTACACCCACGAGATCCCGCTCGTGTTCGCGGTCTATCCCAAGATCCCGGCCAAGACGCTGCCGGAGTTCGTCGCCTGGTTGAAGGCCAACCCCGACGAAGCCAAGGTCGCCACCTCGGGCCGCGGCAGCGCCCAGGAAATGGCCGCCGAGATGTTCAAGATGGTGAGCGGCGCACCGATGCTGCTGGTCCCGTACAAGGGCTCGTCGGCCGCCCACCCCGATCTCCTGGCGGGCCGCACGTCGCTCTACATCGACACGCTGAGCGCCATCCAGGAACAAGTCCGCTCCGGCAACGTCCGCGCGCTCGCCGTCTCCACCTCGCATCGCGCCAAGGCCCTGCCCGACGTACCCACCGCCGAAGAGCAAGGCTTCAAGGGCTACAACGCCAATACCAACGGCGGCTTCCTCGCCCCGGCCGGCACCCCGAAGGAGATCGTCGCCAAGCTCAACACCGCCATCAACGCCGCGCTCAAACAACCCGACGTCCGCGCCAAGCTCGAAGCCGCCGGCATCGAAGTGCAAGGCGGCACCCCGGACGACTACAAGGCCCTGATTGCATCGGACCTGGAGAAATGGGGAAAGGTGGTGAAGGAGGCGGGGATTACGGCGGATTGAGGGGGTGTCGTGCCTAGCGCAGCCGAGGAGCGTTCCAGATGCTACGGTCGTCCGCTGCCCTGAACGGGTCCGAGAAGTATCAGTGATCAGTGCGCCCAGTCCAGAGGGGGATCGGCTGCGAAGATCACGTGACCCTCGACCGATGTGGGCAGGATAAGTTCTTGGAGCATGCGTCATGACTGATGGACCTTCACACATTACCCCGGCTGACGGAAATATTTTTGCCGATCTGGGGTTCCCGCTGGATGAAGCGGCTCGGCTGCTGGCGTGTGCTGATCGCAAGATTAAAGGTCAGAGATCGGACACTCACTCGATGTTCGAGGCGCTTCCACCCAATCAGCCGCCGGACTTCGTCCCATGAAAGGATGACAGGGCCGCCCTCGGGCGGCCCTTTCTCATTTTTCGTCTCTTGTACGGCAGGCAATTCCTTGGGTACACTTGTATTCACATCAATACAACATATCAGGAGACAACCCGTGCCCCGTCCCTTGCGTCACCTCATATCCGGCTGCGTGATCGCGGCTGCGTTTGCGTTGCCTGCCGCCGCGCAGGACGCGCCGATCCGGCTCGTTGTCGGTGCGCCGCCGGGCGGCACGACCGATACGGTGGCCCGCAGCATCGGGCAGCACATGGCCAAGGAGCTCAAGCGCACCGTGCTGATCGAAAACCGCCCGGGCGCGGGGGGCAATATCGCCGCCGATTACGTGGCGAAGGCCAAGGCCGATGGCAATACGCTGCTGGTCACCTTCACGAGCTTCTCGATCAACGCTTCGCTCTATCGCAATCTGCCTTTCGATCCGGTCAAGGACTTCAAGCCGATCAGCATGCTGGCCAATGTGCCGAGCGTGCTGGTGACGCGCAAGGATTTCCCCGCGAATGACATGCCGTCGTTCGTGAAGGAAGTGAAGGCGCACCCGGGCAAGTACACGATGGCAATCGGTGCGCTGGGTTCGTCGCTGCACATGGCCGGCGAGCGCATGAAGATGATGTCGGGGCTGGAAATCCTGAATGTGCCGTATAAGGGCACGGCCCCCGCCATCACGGATCTGCTTGGCGGCCAGGTCGACATGATGATCGCGAGCTCGCTCAACGCGCTGCCGCACATGAAGACCGGTGCGCTCAAGCCGCTGGGCGTGACGAGCCCCAAGGCGTTGGCCCAGTTCCCGAACGTGCCGCCGATCGGTGACACGATCAAGGGTTTCGAGTCCAATGCGTGGTTCGCGATGTTCGGCCCGGCCGGACTCTCGCCCGAGACCGTGAAGTCCTTGAATGCCGCCGCGCGCAAGGCGGTGGACACGCCGGAGTTCCGCAAGCTTCTCGAAGGCGAAGCCGCCACCGCGGTGAGCAGCTCGCCCGAAGAGCTCGACGCCTTCGTGCGCGAGGACATCGCGCGTTACGCTGAGATCGTCAAGTTCACTGGCGCGACCATCGACTGAGCGTCGGTCCGCCTCACCCGGAGTATGCCCTTGTCCAAGAATCCGCTTCCTCTCTATCACCAGGTCTATCTGTTGCTCAAGCAACGATTGGCGGGCGGCGGATTCGCGGGCGAAGCGCCCATGCCGGGTGAGAACGCGCTGGCCGCGGAATACGGCGTGTCGCGCCTGACGATCCGGCGTTCGCTGGATGCGCTGGAGGCCGACGGCCTCATCGAGCGCCGCCAGGGCCGCGGCACTTTCGCCGCCGATCGCAAGGGCTGGGTCGACGCGCCGCAGGCGGGGGCGGGGATGGATGCGCTGATGCAGCATTTGTCGAACATGGGCATGCAAACGCAGGTGAAGCTGGTGTCGCTCGCGGTGATACCCGCGCCCGCGGCGGTGGCCGCCGCGATGGAACTGGCGCCGGACGCGCCGGTGCAGCATTCGGTGCGGGTGCGCAGCTATGAAGGCGTGCCGTTCTCGCATCTCGAGACCTACGTGCCCGGCGACATCGGCGCGCGCATCCGCAAGGCAGACTTGAACAGCCGGCCGCTGCTGGCGATCTTCCGCGAGTTGGGCGTGCATGTGGCGCGGGCGGAGCAATCGATTTCGGCCGAGCTGGCCGATCCGCAACTGGCGGCGGCGCTCGAGGTGCCGGTAGGTTCGGCGCTGCTGACGCTGCGCCGTCTGGTACGCGATGACGCCGGCCGGCCGGTGGAATGGCTGCTGGCACGCTATCGCCCGGATCGCTATGAGTACCGCATGGACATGCAGGCGCACGATACCCAGGGCGAGCCCAATTGGCTGCCCGCGGGCGTGAGCGCGCCCGGTGCGGTGCCGCTGCCGTCGCGGGCCTCGGCGCGATCCCGCACGGCCAAGGCCGCGACGCGCACGCCGCGGTCCTGACAAAGACATAGAGAGGCAAAACCATGCCTGAATCAACCTTGGCCCAGAAGCTGCTGGCCGCGGCCAGCGGCCGCGACGCGGTCGCGGTGGGCGAGATCATCACCTGCCAGGTCGACCTGGCGATGTTCCATGACTCCAGCGGTCCGCGCCGGCTCAAGCCCATGCTCGAATCGCTGGGCACGGGCCTGTGGGACCGCGAAAAGGTCGTGCTCGTGATGGACCACTACGTGCCGGAGTCGGACGACGAATCGCGCCGCATCGTGCGCATCGCGCGCGATTGGGCACGCGAGCAGGCGCTGCCGCATGTGTACGACTCGGTCGGCATCTGTCATGTGGTGGTGCCCGAGCACGGTCATATCCGGCCGGGCATGTTCTGCGTGGGCGGCGATTCGCATTCGCCGACCGGCGGCGCGTTCGGCGCATACATGTTCGGCGTGGGCAGCACCGAGATGCTGGGCGTGGTGGTGAGCGGCGAGATCTGGGTGCAGGTGCCGCAGACGCTCGCCATGCAATGGGACGGCAGGCTCGCGCATGGGGTCACCGCCAAGGACATGGCGCTCGCCATGATCGGCCACTTCGGCATGAACGGCGGACGCTATCAGGCCGTGGAATTCTGTGGCGAGGCCGTGCGCGCCCTGTCGATGCAAGAGCGCATGACGCTCTCGAACATGTCGGCAGAACTCGGCTCGCAGGTCGGTCTCATCGCACCCGATCAGGTCACGCTGGATTACCTGCACGCAGCCGGGGTGCCGGGCGCGCAGGACATCGATGTGGCGCGTTGGCAGACCGATGCCGGCGCACAGGTCGAGCGTCATGTTTTCGACGCCACCGCGCTGGCGCCGCAAGTGGCGGCGCCGCATAGCCCGGCCAATGCCGCGCCGGTGGGCGATTACCCGGCCACGCCGATCCAGGCGGCCTATATCGGCGCGTGCACCGGCGCCAAGCTCGAAGACCTGCGTGCGGCAGCCGACGTGCTGCGCGGCCGCCGCGTGGCGGCGGGCGTGACCTTGATGGTGGCGCCGGCCAGTGCGCGCGATCAGCAGCGCGCGCAAGAGGAGGGCGTGATGGACGTGCTGGTGCAGGCCGGCGCGCAAGTGCTGCCGAACTCCTGCGGCGCCTGTTCGGGCTATGGCGGCTCGATCCCCGAAGGCGCCAACGTCATGTCCACCACGGCGCGCAACTTCAAGGGGCGCATGGGCGCCGAGACGGCCCAGGTGTTTCTCGCCTCGCCATATTCCGTGGCGGCCGCGGCGCTCACCGCCCGCATCACCGATCCGCGCGAGGTCCTGGCATGACGGCTGACATAAAGCATCGGGCATGGCGCATCGGCGATGACGTGGACACCGACCAGCTTGCGCCCGGCGCCTACATGAAGTTCGGCATCGAGGAGATCGCGCGGCACTGCCTGCAGGGCGTGCGGCCTGAGTTCGCGGCGGGCGTGGCGCCGGGCGATGTGCTGGTGGCGGGCCGCAACTTCGGCATCGGCTCCTCGCGCGAGCAGGCGGCAGCGGCCCTGGTCCATCTGGGCGTGGCGGCGGTGATCGCCCCGAACTTCAACGGCCTGTATTTCCGCAATGCCTTCAACGTGGGCCTGCTGCTCGTGACCTGCGAGCGCGCCACCGAGATCGAAGACGGCGAGGCCGTGGTGCTCGACCTGCCGGGCCGGCGCGTGCTGCGTGCCAATGGCGATGCGCTGCCGTGCGCCGAGGTGCCGGGCTTTCTGCTCGACATGGTGCGCGCGGGCGGCTTGATGAATCTATTGCAGCGCCGGCTCGCCGAAGGCAGCCTGGCGCGGCATCCCTTGAGGGCATGATGACCGTATCGTTGTTGAAGTCCCGGCTCGCCGCCGGGCAGAGCGTGCTGGCGCCTGGTATCTACGACGCGCTGTCGGCGTTGATTGCCGAGCAGGCGGGTTTCGAGGCGCTGTATTTGTCGGGCGCATCGATCGCTTATTCGCGGCTGGGCCGATCCGATGTGGGGCTCACCACGTACACCGAGGTGGCCGACACGCTTGCCCGCATCACCGAGCGCGTGAGTGTGCCGGTGATCGTGGACGGCGACACGGGCTTTGGCAACGCGCTCAACGTTCAGCGCACCGTGCGCGGCTTCGAGCGCGCGGGCGCGGCGATGATCCAGATCGAGGACCAGGGCTTTCCGAAGCGCTGCGGTCACCTGGCGGGCAAGACCGTGGTGCCGGTGGCCGAGATGTGCGGCAAGCTGCGCGCCGCGCTCGACGCGCGCGACAACACCTTGATCCTGGCCCGCACCGATGCGCTCGCGGTCGAAGGGCTGGACGCCGCGCTCGAGCGCGCCGAACGCTACCTCGAGTGCGGTGTCGACGCGATCTTCGTCGAGGCCCTGCGTACCGAAGCGCAGCTCGACACCGCCTGCGCGCGCTTTGCCCACCGTGTGCCGTTGCTGGCCAATATGGTCGAGGGCGGCCAGACCCCCGTGGAGAGCGCGCAGGCTCTGGCCGAGCGCGGCTTCCGCATCGTGATCTTCCCGGGCGGCACCTCGCGCGCCGTGGCTCACATGCTGCAGGGCTACTATGGCAGCCTGCGCCAGCACGGCAGCACCAACCCCTGGCGCGACCGCATGCTGGATTTCGACGGCCTGAACGATGTGATCGGCACGCCCGAGCTGCTGGCGACAGGCAAGCGGTACGAGTAAAAGGGGAAGCGGCGCGGCGCATCGTCGTGTGCGCCGCCGCGGGCCAGGGCGTTTCGAAGGTGGCCTGCCCAGGGGGCATTGGCCTTCATCAGGCGCCTGCCTCGCATTCGGGCGAGCCCCTTACGACACTGAACCGGGTTCGGATTGACGGATCAGGGCCAGATAGCCAATGCACGTAGCAGCAGGTTCGATACCCGAAGAAATCCGAGCCTTGCAAAGAGATTCTTAGAAGAAATAGAACTTTTGCGATATCGGCGGCGGGCTGCCGGGACGAGTATGGAAGTGCACCCTGACGCCGGGATTCATGTCAGGCCTTCGTACTCTCGCCGCACCCGCGGCCTATCGCCATGACTCTCTTTCGCCTCCATCCCCTCTGCCGCGCCACGCTGCTCGTCTGTGCCGGCGTGACATCGTTCGCGGCCCTTGCCGCGCCACCCGACTTCAGCGCGCACCGTGAGAGCTTCGGCGTCGTCAGCGCCGATGGCACTACGGTGGCGATCCAGAATTGGAATGACGGCAACGTGATGATCAGCCGGGGCGGCGTCCTGCTTCCCATGGGCGGCCTGCCGGGCGGGCCCGTCGGCGATCCGAGTCTGCCGCCCTACGTCACGGCGATTACGCCTGACGGAAGGGTCATTGTCGGTACCGCGTTCAACGCCGCGGGCCATGAAGAGGCCTTTCGCTGGGAGGGCGGCGCGATGATGGGCCTGGGTTATCTCAATGGCGGCGGCTCCGCGCCCGCGAGCATCGGCAGCTATGTCAGCCGCGACGGCCGCGTCGTTGCCGGGACGAGCACCAACGCGCAAGATCGAACGGAGGTGTTTCGCTGGGAAGGCGGCACCATGCAGGGCCTGGGGTTCCTGGGCGGTGGAGGCAGTTTTCCTATTGCGAGCTTGGCCGGCATGAGCGCCGACGGTTCCGTCATTGCCGGCTCGAGCAGCAGGGCGCTCGGCGGCTCGGGTGCGTTTATTTGGCGCGACGGTGTCATGCAGGATCTCGGCGACTTGCACAATAGCGGTACGTACAGCGAGTGGACCGTGGCGAACGCGCTGAGCGCGGATGGTCGCGTCGTGGTTGGGCAGTCCTACGATACGTCGCATGGGACCGAGGCCTTCCGCTGGAGCGGCGCCATGCGAGGGCTGGGATATTTGGACGGGGGAGGCACCAACCCCTGGAGCGCCGCGCAGCTCGTGAATCACGATGGCAGCGTCGTTGCCGGCCAGAGCACCAACCGCCTCGGGCAGAAAGAGGCCTTTCGCTGGACCGCCGCGCAAGGCATGAAAGGCCTCGGTTTTCTGGACCCCACCACGACCTACCTTTATGCCGAGAGCGCCCCGAATGCGATGAGCGCGGACGGCAGCGTCATCGTGGGCAGGAATCGCGACGCGGCTGGCGGTAACTCCGAAGCGTTCGTCTGGACCGAGGCTGCGAACATGCGCGCCGTGAAAGCCGTGCTCGACCAGGCGGGGGTGCCCCTGACCGGCTGGCAGCTCACCTCGGCGGATGGAATCTCCGCGGACGGCAGTGTGATCATCGGTGGTGGCGTGGCCCCTGACGGCACGCAGCAAATGTGGATCGTGCGGCAGCCCAAGCCGGCACTGCCCCAGGTACCGGGTAGCGGCGGTGGGGTTCCTCCCAAACCAGGACAACCCGGCACCAAGCCGCCGAAACCGACGCAGGACACGCCCGAGCAGCCGAAGCCTGAGCAAGACGCTCCCCGCCAGCCTGAGCCGACGCAAGAGGCCCCCCTGCAACCCAGCCCGCCTGCCGGCTTTCTGACGGCGGCCGAACTCTCGGCGTCGCTCGCCGACATGTCGGGTATCGCGGCACAGGCGCAGGGCGTGACCGCCGCCGCCCTGAGCCAGCAGCGCTACACGGCCTTTCAGCAATGCCGGTCCGGCGCCGGCGAGCGTTTCTGCGTCGCGGTGGCGGGTGAGGGCCGGCGCTGGGATGGAGCCGGTGCGGCCAGCAGCGCAACCGGAAAAGGCGCGAACGGCGCCGCGACGGTGGCGGCCTACTTGTCGCGTGGCGTTGCCGTTGGTGCGACTGTCTATACCGGCCACGACAGCCTGGTTCTGCGACGCGGAGGCTCCAGCGCCGCCGACTCGTTGGGTGCCGGCCTGTTCGCCAGCTATGCGCCGGCACCGACGGGACTGCGTGCGTTGCTTGCCGTCACGGCCAACCGCCTGCAGCTCGACACCGATCGGCACACGCTCAATGGCAGCACGGCCATCGTTTCGTCGGCCGGCAAGCGCGACGGCAAGGGCGTGGGCGTGCTGGGCAATGTGGGGTGGGGCGTGGCACTCAGCGACGCCGTGATTGTGCGGCCGTTCGCCGAGCTGCAATGGAGCCGAGTGCGCCTGGATGGCTACGGCGAGCAGGGCGGCCCGTTTCCGGTGCAATGGAACAACATGAGCCGCAGCGAGACCGTGGCGCGCCTGGGTACGGAAGTGCAATGGCAGCTGCGACCGGGCCTCGACGCCTATGCGTCCGCGGCCTGGGCTCAACGCATCGCCGAGAGCGCCGATGCACCCACGGGCACGATCTCGGGCCTGGGCAAGGTGACGGGCAGCGCGGGCGCGCCGCCGCGCGCTGCCGCCGAGATGGCGCTGGGCCTGGGCTGGCAAGTGCAGCCGGCAACGCGCATCACGGCGTCGGTGGGGGCACGTGCGGGACACAGCACGCTGCCGCAGTTCAGCGGCGGGGTGGGCGTGAGCTTCGCATTCTGAACGAGCCGGGGGCGCGCCGCTGTGGTCGCGCACCTTGGCTCATCCCCGTCCCATCACGGGCAGCGGCTCACGCGAAGGGCGCGCGTGCTCAGGTGGGCGATGCTTTATTCGAACTCGCCCGTGCGCCCTCGAAGCCCGCGGGCGATTCTCCCACGAAGCCCGCGGCACCAAGCGGGCGATCCCTGGATGAAGCCTGTGCCAAGGTTCGATCACCGCGCTTCAATAGCGCCCGGCCGCCATCATGTCGTCGAGATAGCCCCGCGCATCGGGTGCCGCGCGCAACATATGCCGGATCCAGGCCTCGCGTTCGTGCGCGATCACGGCGAACTCCCAGACACAGGCGAGCGCGGGCGCTGTAACGGGTTCGAACTGCGTGGGCCGTGCCAGCGGCGCCGACAGCATGCGCTGGCACACGATGCCGCCCGAGATCCACCAGTCGACCAGCAACCACACGGCTTCTTCGCCCACGTGCACGATTACATAGCCCAGGTCGTGATCGCGCGGGCCGGCCTGCGCGCGCAGCACATCGAACGCGGCGTCGCGCGCGGCCGCGGCCACGGCATCGGCGAGCATCGCCGCGGCGGGATCCGGATCGCGCTGGATGGCATACGCCTTGAGGGCGCGTTCGTCATCATGCCAAAGCCCCAAAGGGGCGATGCGGCGGGGCAGGTAAGGCTCGGGCGGCTGCAGGGGCATCGGAAGGGAGACTGGATAGCGGTAGAGAGATAGCCCCGAATTCTCGCGCGAGGCAGCGGTTTTTCAAAATGGCGGGGCAGGGTTGCCGTGCCGGCTCGCGAGCCGCCTCATACCATCGTGCAATGGTGCAGCCTCGCTGATCTCCGTATCGTGTCACGTCGTGCGCGAGCGCGGCAGGAAACGCGTTCGCCTCGTCGAGGTGTCCTCCTGCGTGCCGGCTCGCGCCAGGACGGGAGTGAACATGATGTATGAAGGGAAAGGGCGCGCCACGACATTGCGTGCCCGATATGCCGCCTGCGCGGCCTGGAGCGTTCTCGCGGTGTCGGCCGCAGCGAGCGCAACGGCGGCGGCGCAATCGTCGGTGGCGCTGTATGGGCGCCTGAACACCGCCATGGAATATGCATGGACGGGCGGTGACCAGGCTCAGTCGTCGTCGGCACGCATGACCAACAATCGCTCGGTGTTCGGTCTGCGAGGCGCGGAGTCCTTGGGCGACGGCCTGTCGGCGATCTTCCAGATCGAGAGCGGCATCGCGCCGAATACGGGCAACGGCCAGATCGCGAGCCGCAACACGCGTGTCGGGCTGGACTCGCCCTACGGGACGCTGTTTCTCGGCCATTGGCACACGGCGTATACCGAGTCGACAATGAAGCTCGATCCGTACTACGCGACCACGGCGGGCTATATGGCGCTGATCGGCAATGGCTCGGCCGCGAGCACCAGCAATATCGAAAACACCAGCTCGTTCGATCGGCGGCAGAAGAATTCGCTGCACTATCGTTCACCGCAGTGGCGGGGCTGGAGCGGCGGATTTTCTTGGGGGCTGCCGCAGGAACGCATGACGACGCCGCGCGATCCGCAGCTGTTTTCGTGGTCGGCCAGCTACCAGCAGGACGGACTCGACCTGATCATGGCGTACGAACTGCATCGCAATTATCAGGTTGCCAACAGCCATGACGACGCCATCAAATTCGGGCTCTCGTACACCTTCGCCTCCACGCGTCTGAACCTGGTGTATGAGCAATTGCGTTATCAGACCGCGACTGGTGATCTGGCCCGCAAGGGCTATTACGCGTCGGTGGTGCAGAAGCTCGGCAGCGGCAGCCTGACCGCCGCGGTCGGCCTGGCCGCGAACGGCACGGGTGAATCGCGCCAGACCGTGGGCAATGTGAAGAGCGGCGCCGGCACCGGCGCGGTGCAGTTCACCCTGGGCTACGAGCAACCGCTCTCCAAGCGCACCTCGGTATACGGCTATTACTCGCGCATCAATAACCGATCGCAGGCCGCCTACGACTTCGCGATCAACGAGCTCGGCGTCACGCCGGGCGGCCGCGCCCAGACCGTCGCGCTCGGGCTGAAACACCAGTTCTGAGCGCGTTCGTGCGGCTTGGCGCGCCATCGGGCGCGCCGCGCGGCTCGACGCCGACATTGTTCTTAAAATAGAACGCTGAGGCGAATTTTTGCCGTCTACTGGCGAGTCGTCCTGTTCTTTAAAGTTCTGTTCATGGCAGCGACGCACCGAAACGCGGAACTGCAAAGCAAGGAAACGGCGCAAACCACTCACCCCACTCAACCCCGCGCCACCTGAACCGAACCGGAGAACTGCAATGACCAAGCCCTACGCCAAGCTCGACAAGAACAACGCCGCCGTGCTGCTGGTGGACCACCAGGCAGGCCTGCTGTCGCTGGTGCGTGACTTCCAGCCCGACCAGTTCAAGAACAACGTGCTCGCCCTGGCCGACCTGGCCAAGTACTTTAACCTGCCGACCATCCTCACCACCAGCTTCGAACAAGGCCCCAACGGCCCGCTGGTGCAAGAACTCAAGGATCTGTTCCCCGACGCGCCCTACATCGCCCGCCCCGGCCAGATCAACGCCTGGGACAACGAAGACTTCGTGAAGGCCGTGAAGGCCACCGGCAAGAAGCAGCTGATCATCGCCGGCGTCGTGACCGAAGTGTGCGTGGCCTTCCCGGCACTCTCGGCCCTGGCCGAAGACTTCGAAGTGTTCGTCGTGACCGATGCCTCGGGCACCTTCAACGAAATCAGCCGCGATGCCGCCTGGAACCGCATGAGCAATGCAGGCGCCCAGCTGATGAACTGGTTCGGCGTGGCCTGCGAGCTGCACCGCGACTGGCGTAACGACATCGAGGGCCTGGGCACGCTCTTCGCCAACCACATCCCCGACTACCGCAACCTGATGGCCAGCTACTCGGCCATCCAGGCTGCCAGCAAGAAGTAAATCCGTGACGGATGCGAGGCGCCGCGGCGAGTGTAAAAGCGCTTGCCATGGCCCGCGCGCCGGCGTCAATTCATACCTTGGTCGTTGATACCTTCGCACAATAGCGGCTCACGACCGGGATCATTAATCTGCTTCACGCCGCGCCACGATCCGCGGCGGTGCTCCGGCACGCGCCCTTCTCATTACATTCCAGGTGAACACCATGTCCCAAGCCAAGCTCGAAGTCCTGACCCCGCAAAACAGCCAGATCATCTTCATCGATCACCAACCGCAGATGGCATTCGGCGTACAGTCGATCGATCGCCAGACCCTGAAGAACAACACGGTGGGCCTGGCCAAGGCGGCCAAGGTGTTCAACATCCCGGCCACCATCACCACCGTCGAGACCGAATCGTTCTCCGGCTTTACCTATCCCGAGCTGCTGGACGTGTTCCCGGATCAGAAAGTGTTGGAGCGTACCTCGATGAACTCCTGGGACGATCAGAAGGTGCGCGATGCGCTGGCCGCGAATGGCCGCAAGAAGGTGATCGTGGCCGGCCTGTGGACCGAGGTGTGCAACACCACGTTCGCGCTGTGCGCCATGCTCGAAGGCGACTACGAGATCTACATGGTCACCGACGCGTCGGGCGGCACCTCGAAAGAAGCGCACGACATGGCGATCCAGCGCATGGTGCAGGCCGGTGTGGTGCCGGTGACGTGGCAGCAGGTCATGCTGGAGTGGCAGCGTGATTGGGCTCGCCGCGAAACCTACGACGCCATCATGGAAGTGGTGAAAGAACACTCGGGCGCCTACGGCATGGGCGTGGACTACGCCTACACCATGGTGCACAAGGCCAAGCCGCGCACCGAAACGCCGCACGACGCCATCGCGCCGGTGCCGGCGAACACGTAAGCGGCGGCCCTGCCCGCCCCGGAGAGCCTCACGGCACGGTGGCGGGTCGCGGTCTGTCATGCAAAACGGCCCCCGGCCATTGGCGTCATGCCAATCGTCGGGGGCCGTTTGCGTTCGAGCGGAGCGGCGCAGCGTCGTGCGCCTTACGCGCCACCCAGATAACTGCGCACGTCGGCAGGCGAGAGATAACGCAGGAACTCGATGTGCGGGTTCTGCGCGCCATGGCAGGCGCCGGTGAAGCCCGACCAGCTGCGCCGCACGCCTTCTTTGTCGAGCGCGACCAGCACGCGCTTGCCGTGGCGCGCGGCGTTCTCGCGCAGCGGCGCCTCGCCCCAGGCCCAGGCCATCTCGTTCTTCAACTCGCCGTTCTCGTAGGCATGGGCCTGCAGCCAGAGGAAGTCGGCGGTGTCGTGGTCCTGCTCGTCCGCGGGGGCTGCGGTCGCGGTGGCGATCGCGCCGGCCTCGTCTCCGGCTTGCGGCACCGCGGGTGGCGTGACCCTGAGCGCGTCGGCGTGCTCGCGAATCAGGCGTTGCAGCAGCGTGAATGCATGGAAGGTGTTGTTGAGCGCGTGCGCACGTACGACGAAACCCGTTTGCGTGGCGGGCAGCACCACGACGAGCTCGTCTTCGTACGACATGCAGGCCGCGAGCCAGAGATAGTGCAGCTGCTCGAAGGGCAGGCTGTCGTTGGTGCTCATCTTGTGCAGCCGCGCGAGACGCGTGGGGTCGGCCACGAACGCGGCATGATTGCCGGTGTCGCGCAGCACCATCGTCATCATGGGCAGCACCAGCAGCTCCAGCGCCTGATGCAGCGTTTCGACCTGCCAGCGTTCCTCGCGCGGCACATCGGCCATGCGTTGGCGCGCGGCCTCCCAGGCCTGGCGGTCTTCAGGTGCGACCTCGTCGTCGTCGTCTTCGACTTCGCTCGCGCAGAAGGGCTCGAGTTCGGCCAGCCAGCGGTCGAGCAGAACCAGGCAGGCCGCAAACAACAGGGTCGGGTCGGCGTCGTCCTCGACCAGCACGCCGCCCATCAGCGCCAGCAACGAGGCGCGGTGCGGATGCAGCAGAGGCAGAAGGGACGCGCAGGCGCGCAGCACGGCCTCGGTGTGCTCGGGATCCTGGGCCTGGGCGTAAAGCGCCGCCAGCTCGGGGCGGGCGAAGAACACATCGGGGGTGTCGCGTTGCTCGGCCGTGGTCAGCGGCTCGTGCAGCACCGCGAGCAGTTCGGGCGAAGGCGCGTAGGAAGAGGCAGTCATGGATACGGCGTGATGCCAGGCTTGCGGGCACGCGGGAGGCGGCCCGATCGATGCGCCATCATAAACTCGCGGCGTGACGGGGCCGCGGCGCGGGTGGCGAGCGTAGCGTTACGTGCTGATCTGCCGCAAATCATGGCCGGTAACGAAGGGGGCCGCCGATGCACGACGACCATCCCTGGGCGCTGCCCGGCACCCAGGGATGGGGCGGCCGGCCGCGCCGGCTCAACGCAGCGCGGTGGGCGGCGTGGTGCCGGCCTCGTGGGCTTTGCTGGCGTCGCGGCGGCCGACGAACCAGTGCAGGCCGAGGGCGATGGCCAGCATGGTGGCGAACACCAGGGCCCAGACGACCCAGCCCAGCACCGAGATCAGGGTGCCCAGGCCGCCGGCGAACGGCAGGATCTGGTTCACGGCTTGCGCCATCCAGACCAGCGTGCCTTGCAGCGACTCGAGCAGGCCGGAAGCGACCAGGGGTTCGGCCCAGAGCGGAGGGGACCAGCCGTCGGGCAGGGCCAGGTTGCCAGGAACCTGGGTGGTGGCGATCGTGCCGAGCAGCCAATTGGTGAGCTGCAATGTGATCGCGACCATGCCGGTCCAGAGCGCGGCCAGCAGTGCAAAGGCGAGCCAAATGATTTTCTTCATGGGGAACAACTTCCTGAAATAAAAGCGGAGGCCCCACGATACGCGGATCGAGAGTTCCGAAAAACCAGTCAAAGACTGAGTTTTACTTCGAAAAAACCGAAGCTTTCGCCTGGGAGAGGACGGCTTGCACGAGCGGATGGTGCTGCCCTCTGCGATTGCGTATCGCATGGATCTCGTCGTGCACCGTGTCGGTTTCGGCCAGACGCTTGAGTCCGCGCAGCATGTCGATCTCGCTGGCGCCGAGCCGGCTGATCGGAAATACGCCCAAGCCCCGGGCGGCGAATACCGACATCAGCGCGTTGTCTTCGAACTCGCCGACCACGTTCGGCATCAGGCCCTGGTCGGCGAACCAGCGGTCGAGCGTCTGGCGCAGCACGTGGTGCCCGGTGGGCAGCAGCACGGGCAGCTCGGCCAGACAGTGCGGAAACGCGCGGGTGCGCGCGGGCGTGACGAGCGCCGCGGGGCCGTACCAGTCCACGGGGGCGGAGATGAGGCGATCGCTGCTCAGGCGCAGATTGGGATTGGGCGGCGCGCCCTGGCCGGCCAGCACCAGGTCGAGATGGTGTTGAGCGAGCTCGCCCAGCAGCTGCTCGGTTTCGCCCTCGTGGCAGACCAGCCGAAGATTGGGCGTGTCGAGCACCGGGGCGAGCAGCGCGTGCGCCGCAAGTTTCGAGATGCCATCCGACAGGCCGACCGCCAGACGCAGGGTGGGGCGGGTGGCGGCGGCATGCACTTCCTGGGCCAGGCCGTGGCCGATCTGGAATATCTCGTCGGCACGGGCGAACGCAGCGGTGCCAGCTTCCGTGAGGGTGACGCCGCGGCCGGCGGGCTTGAGCAGCGCGTGGCCGAGGCTGCGCTCGAGCTCGCGCACCTGCGCGCTGATGGTCTGGATCGCCATGTCGAGGCGGTCGGCGGCGCGGGCGAAGCCCCCCTCTTTGGCCACCATCCAGAAGTAGTACAGATGCCGGTAGTTCAGCATGCGAGATCTCGAAGCGGGGAATGCCGGCACGATAGCGCAAAGCACGGCAGGAGGGCGCTCAGGGCGGCGGCCTGGGCGCGTACTTCCACGGGCCGTCGCTGGCACGGAGGCCCCGCGGCACCAGGATCATGGGCGCGCCGGCATGGGCACGAAACTTGCGCTGAGCGCTTCCAACGTACCTTGAACCGTGGTGCGACAACAATGGATGCGATATGGGATTTGCTTCAATGGCCCGCAATGGCTGCTTCGCTGGCGGCTGCCTGGCTGGTGGCATCGCGGGGGGAGGGTCATCGGCACGCGGGCTTCTGGATATTTTTACTGAGCAATGTTCTGTGGATTGCCTGGGGCGTGCACGACGCGGCCTATGCGCTGATCGCGCTGCAGCTGGGCCTGGCGGCGATGAATATTCGGGGCGTGCGCAAGAACGATGGGCAACACGCGCCGGCGGACAAGAGCTGACTCCCGGTCGTATCCGGCGCGAATGAGGGGGTAGTGCCGATGGCGGACCTGCTGGAGTTGCGCCCCGAAGGCCTCTATTGCCCGGCCGGGGACTTTCATATCGACCCCTGGCGCCCGGTGCCGGTGGCCGTGCTCACGCACGGTCATGGCGATCACGCCCGCTCGGGCATGGGGCGATATCACACCAGTGCCGAAGGGCTGCCGATTCTCGATTGGCGGCTGGGCGAGCAGGACTATCGCGTCCACGCCTACGGCGAGCCCTTTACGCTGGGCCGCGCCCGCGTGTCCTTGCATCCCGCTGGCCACGTGCTGGGCTCGGCGCAGGTGCGCATCGAGGTGGACGGCGAGGTGTGGGTCGTCTCGGGCGACTACAAGCGCCAGCCGGATCCCACCTGCGCGCCGTTCGAGGTCGTGCCTTGCGACACCTTCATCACCGAGGCCACGTTCGGGCTGCCGATCTATCGCTGGCCCGGCGCGGACGAGGTGGCGCGCGAGATCGTGCAATGGCGCGATCACTGCGCCACGCGCGGCGAGGCCGCCATTCTTTATTGCTACGCGCTCGGCAAGGCGCAACGCGTTTTGGCCGAGCTGATGGCCTGGACCGACCGCCCGGTGTATCTGCACGGCGCCATCGCGGCCGGTGTCGAGGTCTATCGGCGCGCCGGTATTCCCATGATCGATACCCGGCTGGTGATCGAAGACGCGGAGGCGGCCGCACCCGGTTTCGCGGGTGAGCTGATCATCGCGCCGCCCTCGGCCGCCGGCAGTGCCTGGCTGCGCCGTTTTCGCAAGGCGCAGCACGGCTTCGCCTCGGGCTGGATGCGGCTGCGTGGCAACCGGCGCCGCCGCAACATGGACCGGGGTTTCGTGGTGTCCGATCACGCGGATTGGCCCGATCTGCTGCGCACCATCCGCGAGACCGGCGCGCGGCGCGTGATCGCCACCCACGGCGACACGGACGCGCTCGTGCGCACGCTGAACGAGGCCGGCGTGGCGGCCGAGACGCTGGCCACGCATTACGGCGAAGACGACTGAGCGCTGGAGCCGCCATGCAACGATTCGCCGCCCTCTATCAAGAACTCGATCGCAGCACGGCCACGCTGGACAAGCGGGCGGCGCTGGTCGGGTACTTCCGCGATGCGCCACCACGCGATGCCGCGTGGGCGCTGTATCTGCTGGCGGGCGGCAAGATCACCGGCCCCAAGCGCAAGATCGCGGCCTCCGGCGAGCTGCGCGCGTGGATTGCCGACGCCTCGAACACGGCACCATGGCTGGTCGACGACAGCTATTCGCAGGTGGGCGACCTCGCCGAGACGCTGGCGCTGCTGTTGCCCGATCCGCAGACGGCGGCGCCCGAGCGCGGCCTGGCCGACTGGATCGAAGAGGTGCTGTTGCCGGTGGCCAACCGGGACGAGGCCGAGCGCCGCGCGGTGGTCGTGGCCGCCTGGCAGGGCTTGCCCTATGCCGAACGCCTGGTGTTCAACAAGCTGCTGACCGGCGCGCTGCGCGTGGGCGTATCGCAGCGCATGGTGCAGCAGGCGCTGGCCGAGCTCTCGGGCGTGCCGATCGCGCGCATCGCGCAGCGCATGCTGGGCAGCTGGGCGCCGAGCCCCGCCTTCCTGCGCGATCTGCTCAGTGCCGAAGAATTGCCGGGCGACCGGCAGCAGCCGTATCCGTTCTTTTTGGCCTCGCCGCTCGAAGCCGATCCGGCCAGCCTCGGTCCGGCCAGCGACTGGCAGATCGAATGGAAATGGGACGGCATTCGCGCCCAACTGATCCGTCGGCATGGCGAGATCGCGCTCTGGTCCCGTGGCGAAGAACGGCTCGACGGCCGATTCCCCGAAGTGGAGGCTGCCGCGGCGGCCCTGCGTACCGATTGCGTGATCGATGGCGAGTTGTTGGCATGGCAGCCCGATGCGGCCGATCCCATGGCATTCGCGGCCCTGCAGACGCGCATCCAGCGCCTGAAGCCCGGTCCCAAATGGCTGGCCGACGCGCCCGTGCGCCTGCTGGCCTACGATCTGCTCGAGCTGGACGGAGCCGACCTGCGCGAGCTGCCGCAGGAGGAGCGCCGGCGGCGGCTCGAAACGCTGCTGCTCGACCATCCGGATCCCCGCCTGACGCTCTCGCCGCGGGTGGACGTGCCCGATTGGCAGACGGCCGCCACGCTGCGTGAGGAATCCCGTGCGCGCGGCGTCGAAGGATTCATGCTCAAGCGCCGCAGCGCGCCCTACCAGAGCGGCCGGCGTCGCGGCGACTGGTGGAAATGGAAGATCGATCCGCTCACGATCGACGCGGTGCTGCTGTATGCGCAGGCCGGCCACGGCCGCCGCAGCACGCTCTATACCGATTACACCTTCGGCGTATGGGAGGGCGATGCGTTGGTGCCGATCGCCAAGGCGTACTCCGGGCTGGACGACAAGGAAATCCTCGAGCTCGATCGATGGTTGCGCGCGCACACACGTGAACGCTTCGGACCCGTGCGCTCGGTGGAGCCGGTGCAGGTGTTCGAACTCGGCTTCGAGGGCGTGAACCTGTCGCGCCGGCACAAATCCGGCGTCGCGGTGCGCTTTCCGCGCATTCTGCGCTGGCGCCGCGACAAGCCCGCGGCCGAGGCCGATCGGCTGGATGCGCTGAAGGCGCTGGCGCGATGACACTCGGCCGCGGCTGGGACGCGCCGCTCACCCGCTGGTTCACGCAGCAAGGCTGGAAGCCTGCTGCATTTCAGCGCGAAACATGGCGCCGCTATCTCGAGGGTAAATCCGGGCTGCTCCACACGCCCACGGGCAGCGGCAAGACACTCGCCGCGTTCGGCGGGCCGCTGCTCGAGGCGTTGCGCGATCCGGCGCACGCCCGCACGAGCGGGGGCGCGGGGCCGATCGTGCTGTGGGTGACGCCGTTGCGGGCCCTGGCCGCGGACACCACGCGTGCGCTCTCGGAGACCTCCGCGGCGCTCGGCCTGGCATGGACCGTGGCGATGCGCACGGGCGACGCCAGCTCGCGCGACCGTCGTCTGGCGCGCCAGGGCAAGGCCGAAGTGCTCGTGATCACCCCCGAATCCCTTGCGCTGCTGCTGTCCTATGCCGATGCCGATACCCGATTTCGCGCGCTGCGCGGCATCGTCGTGGACGAATGGCACGAGCTTCTGGGCAACAAGCGCGGCGTGCTGCTGCAGTTGTGTCTGGCGCGGCTCAGGCGGCTCGCGCCGGGGGTGCGCATGTGGGGGCTCTCTGCCACGTTGGGCAATCTCGACGAGGCGCGCGCCGTGTTGCTGCCGCATCGGCCCGACAGCGCGTCGGTGGCCGGTGCCCGGCCGCGCCGCGTGAAGATTTCCACCTTGTTGCCCGAGCCGGATCGCGGCTTGCCATGGGCGGGCCATCTGGGCCTGTCGCAGCTGGCGCGCGTCTACAAGCGGCTATTCACGGTGCGCGCCAGCCTGCTGTTCACCAACACGCGGGCGCAAGCCGAGCTCTGGCATCGCGCGCTCGAATCGATCTGGCCCGAGGACCCCGGCACGCTCGCGCTGCATCACGGGTCGTTGTCGCCCGCGCTGCGCCAGGCGGCCGAGCAGGGCCTGCGCGACGGCAGCGTGCGCTGCGTGGTGGCGACCTCGAGCCTGGACCTGGGCGTGGACTTTCCGGCGGTCGACCAGGTGCTGCAGATCGGCAGCCCCAAGGGCGTGGCCCGGCTGCTTCAGCGAGCGGGTCGCGCGCGCCATCGCCCCGGTGAGTCGGGCCATGTGATCTGCGTGCCGGCGCAGGCGCTCGAACTGGTGGAGTATGCGGCCGCGCGCGAGGCGATCGCGCATGGCCGCATCGAGGCGCGCACGCCGCTGCGGGGATCGCTCGATGTCCTGGCCCAGCATGCCGTCACGCTGGCCCTGGGCGGCGGCTTCGACGCCGATGAGCTTTACGAGGAGGTGCGCGGCACGCACGCCTATGCCGACCTGAGCCGGGTGCATTGGCAGGCCGTGCTCGATTTCATCGTGCAGGGCGGGCGGGCCCTGGAGAACTACCCCGAGTTTCGCCGCGTGGAGCGCGACGAGGCGGGGCGCTATCGCGTGTCCGACCGCCGCATCGCGCTGCGGCACCGGCTCTCGATCGGCACGATCACGGCCGACGGGGCCATCGCGGTGCGCTATCTGCGTGGCGGCGGCCTGGGCTCGGTGGAAGAGGGATTCCTGGCGCGTTTGCGGCCGGGCGAGCGATTCCAGTTTGCCGGCAAGACGCTTCAGCTCGTGCGGCTCGAGGGCATGGTGGCTTATGTGCGGCGCGCGAAGGATGGCGCCGGGCCGGTGGCCACGTGGCAGGGCGGGCGCATGCCGCTCTCGACCCAGTTGGCGCAAGAAGTGCAGGCGCTGTACGCACACCCCGGCGAGCATCCCGAGATGGCGGCCGCGGCGCCGCTTTTACGCATTCAGCGCGAGGTGAGCGCATTGCCCGCGCCGGGCCGCCTGCTGGTCGAGCACATCGGCACGCGGCGCGGCATGCACGTGTTCGTCTATCCCTTTGCGGGGCGCGCGGCCCATGAAGGCATCGCGGCCATCATGGCGCTGCGCTGGAGCCGCCGCCATCCCAATACGTTCTCATACACGGTGAACGATTACGGCTTCATGCTGACGCTGGCCGAGCCTGACGCACTGGACGAGGCCTGGCTGCGCGCGTTGCTCGATCCGCACGAGATGCTCGAAGACCTGCGCGCCGGCGTCAATCTGGGTGAGCTGGCGCGCCGGCGTTTTCGCGAGATCGCGCGCGTGTCCGGGCTGCTGGTGCCGTCGATGCCGGGCGGCGCGGCCAAATCATTGCGGCAGGTGCAGGCATCGAGCGGGCTGCTGTACGACGTGCTGCGCCGCTACGATCCCGAGCACATTCTGCTGGCGCAGGCCGAGAACGAGGTGATCGAGATGGAGCTGGAGGCGCCGCGGTTGCGCGCGGCCCTGCACGACTGCGCGGCGCGCGAACTGGCGCTGTGCACCCCGGCGGCGCTCACGCCGCTGTCGTTTCCGCTCTGGACCGAAAGCTTGCGCGGACAGCTCAGTTCCGAGACCTGGCAGGCGCGGGTGCAGCGCGCCGCCGCCCAATTGGAGAAGCGTTATGCCCGTTACGAGTGACGCCGCGCTGCCGTATGAGCTCGGCGGCGAGCCCGTGCTGTTGCTGGGCGATCGGGCCCTGTACTGGCCGGCGCGCGAGCGCCTCGTGATCGCGGATCTGCATCTGGGCAAAAGCCATGTGTTTCGGCGCGCGGGGATCGCGGTGCCGCGCGGCGCCACGCAGGACGACCTGCGGCGGCTGTCCGATCTGTTGGCCCGGACCCAGGCGCGGTCACTGTGGGTGGTGGGGGATGTGCTGCATGGCCCCGGCGGCCTGGCGAACTGGCGCGAACAATGGCATCTCTGGCGCAGCGCGCATGCCACGCTCGAGATCGCGGTGCTGGCCGGTAACCATGATCGTGCGCTCGATGGCCCCGCGCTGGGCATGACCCAATTGGGCGAGGCCGCGGCCGATGGCCCTTTCCTGTTTCGCCATCTGCCCAAGTCCGATGCCGCCGGGCGGCACGTGATCGCGGGCCATGTGCACCCCAAGCTGCGCGTGCCGGGCCTTTCACGCAGCTGGCCGGCGTTCTGGTTGCAGCCCGGCCTCACGGTGTTGCCCGCGTTCTCGGACTTCACCGGGGGACATGCGATCGATGAGGCGAGAAGCCAGGCCGTCGCGTGCGTGGAAGGCAGCGCGCTGGCCTGGCCTGCCGGTCTTACCGCTTCGGCGCTACGTCGGTGAACTCGCTGCAATTGGGCAGCGGCTTGTTCGGCTGGTAGGTCGAGTCACCCTTATCCCAGACGTACGTGACGGTGTAGCTGCACGCCTTGTCAGCCTGCGGCTGGGGCTGGCCGGCCGCGGGCTGCCCCTGCGTGGACGCGCCGGAGAGGCGGCTGGCGCCGGCCGGAGAGCGGGTGGCCCGGGTGGTGACGCGCAGGTCCGGATAGTCCTTGCCGCCCACGGCTTCGACCTCGGCGCGGTAGGCGTACTGGCCGTTGCCTGCCGTCGCTTGCGTGTCGACCGGCAGCTCGAATATCGAGTTGCTGCCCTCGAGCGGGCCGTCCAGGCGCACTTCGAACAGGTACAGGTCGCTGCGCGTGAGGCTGCCGTTGGCGATGGGCGCCTTCTCGGTGCCGATCACGCCGACGATGGCGCGATCTTCCGCGGTGCGGAGGATCTTCGGCCAGACCTTGAACGCGGAAAAATCATTCGGCACGTCGGGCAGATCCCACAGCCAGCGTTCTTTTTGCAGGGTCCGGCTCGTGACGAACGGTCCTTTGCCATCGATGCCCACGCACCAATCGGTCTGTTCATTGCAGTAGAGCTTGTTGGCGGGATCGAGCTTGAGCGGCTCGATGTCGGCGGCGGAGGCGGCTGCCGGCAGGAGCGCCGCGAGCAGCAGGGCACACACTTTATTCATGGTTGTTCCTTCGAAGGCGGATGACCGCGCACGCGATTATTGCTGCCTCACCGGATGATGTGCGATGCCGTTAAACAGTTCGTATCAACATATGAGAAGCCCGGCGGTTGTGCGTGCAACGTTCGCCAACGTGCGCGCTACGGCGCGTAAGTTACAGGGACGTGCTCGCGGTGCGACCGCTCGCACGCCTTAACTGGAGGGCGCCGCCTGGGCGTCCCGTGCGGGGGCCGCGGCGGTGACGCGCCGGCGGATGCGATTCGGTCGATGACGGAAATCACCCATATGCCTCGGACATGCGTGCCGCCGGTTTTGCGTGGCTGTCGGTTAATGACGATCCGCAGCGCAGCAAACTAAAAACGGCCAATTACTAAGTTAATCGCACGGCGCGTGCCCGATTACGGAATTAATCGATTCCCGGCGTGGTTCCTCGCAAATCTGCGAGCAAACTCCGGTTGCAGACGATACCTCGTGATGTATCGAAATTCGAAGATCTGCGAGCTTTTTGAGCGCCCTCATGCCCGATAGAAAGGCCGGGCCAGATGCCTGAATTTGCTTCCGAAAAGGCGGCGTCAAACGGGTCGGCGGCTAAAGGCTTTGCATATCAATTGGTTATCGACGAAATGCTTATTCTACGGGCCGCCGGACGAGACGTGGAGTAACCGCTCGGTACGCCCCCGCATGACGCACTGCAACGTTCCACATTAGTAACTAAACGTGTTTTGTAATGCGCGCCGCTGTCGAGAGATAAAGGGTAATTAAGCGGAAAAAATTCGACACATTTATATTGTCGTTTCAGTTTCAAACCACGGGACAAGCAGGGCCTTCGACAGTTAGGTTAATCGCCAGCGGCATATAAAAACCTCGCCGCGCGCACTTCCTGACATGCAGCAGTCGTCCCACGGCCGGCAAGCAGGTATACGCGGTCTCCCGGGAGAGGAAGGGCTCATTACACCCCTGTGGAGCCGAGATGAGACTGACCCGCGCACGCGTATCCGCCGCCAACCCGAACTACGTGTGGCGCTTTCTGAGTCTGATGCTGGTTGCCTCGCCGATGCCGGCGTGGGCGGCGTGCACCACCGGCACGAACATCGTGTGTTCGGGGCTCGGCCTCGGCAGCAATGTGAATACCAGCGCGAGCGGGGTGACCACCACGGTCGAGGCCGGCGCCATCGTGAGCGGCCCGACGCTGAGCCTGGGCACCCGGCCCGCCGTCAACATGGTCGGGTCGAATGTCACCTTGAACAACTTGGGTACCATCGATCCCAGCCTGCTATTGGGCATCGGGCTGGGTGCGACGGGGGCGACGCTGGGCAACACCGGCAACGCCGGGTCGGTGGTGGTGAACAACAACGCGGGCGGCAATATCCGCGGTAGCGGTATCGATGTGCTGGGTGTGGTGACGGCGGTCAATGGTGTCGCATTGAACCTAGTCGGCAACGGCGCCAGCACCATCACCGTCAACAACAGCGGTCTCATCGAACCCGGCCTGGGCTTGTTGAGTGATCGCTACACCAGTCCCGTGATCGCCGCGTATGGCGGCGCACCGGTCAATTTTACGAACAACGCCACCGGCGTCATCAACGGCCGGGTCGGCTTCGGCACCTCGGCCGCCGGCAACCGCTTCTACAACGCCGGGACGATCCTCGGCAGCGTGAACATGGGGGCGAACAGCAGCAACCAGTTCACGGCCGTGACCGGTTCGACCGTGGGGCAGGGCGGCCTCGCCGTCGGCGTGGATCTGGGAATCGCCAGCCTCAACCTGAATTTCGCGCGGCTGGGCATCATCGACGGCGGCGCCAACGGCAACAACACGCTGGTGCTGCAGAACGGCGCCAACAGCGGTGCGACCGGGACCGGCACGGCCTCGGCCGACGTTTACAAGAACTTCAGCAATCTCACGGTCAACAGCGGCACCTGGACCACGGCGGGATCCACCGCGCTGCTGACGGGAACCACGACGCAAACCACGCTCAACGGCGGTCTGCTCAACGTGCATAGCAGCACGGTGCTGGGTACGGGCCAGATCGTGGCCAACGGAGGCGCGCTGGGCGTGGCCGGGACCGGCACCACCGCCACGTTGTCCAACGGGATCACGTTGGGCCAAGGCGGTCTGGCGCTGACGGGCGATAACAACCTCACGCTGAGCGGCGCCATTGTGGGCGGCGGGGGGCTGTCGAAGTCGGGCGCCGGCACACTGACGCTCAACGGCAGCAATGCCTATACCGGCGGCACCGTTCTTTCGGGCGGTACGCTGTCGCTGGGTACGGCTGGCGCGTTGGGAACGGGTGTCCTCAAGGTCGAGGGCAGTGCGGCGCTCACGAGCAGCGCTGCCACGCTGACCAATGCCGTGGCGCTCAACGCCAATTTGAGCGTGAACAACACCGGCGCTTTTGCCATGAGCGGGCCGATCAGCGGCGCGGGCATGCTCACCAAAACGGGCGCGGGCCTGTTGACGCTGGCCGCGGGCAACACCTATGGCGGTGGCACGGTAGTGAACGGCGGTGGCCTGGTCGTGGGCGGCAACGGCGCGCTCGGCACGGGCTTGCTCACGGTGGGCGCGGCATCGTCGCTATCGGCCGCGGCCGATACCACGCTGACCAACAACATTTTGCTCAGTAACGCGCTGACGGTACAGGGCGCCAACGCGCTCGCGCTGAGCGGCACCATCAGCGGCGGCGCGGCACTCAACAAGGTCGGGACCGGCACGCTGACGCTGTCCGGCGCCAACAGCTACACCGGCGGGACGAACCTCGGTGGCGGGCTCGTCAATATCGGCAGCAACACAGCGCTCGGCGTGGGACCCGTCACCGTCAGCGCGGGCACGACGGTGGCCAGCCTGGGCGGCCACACGCTCGCCAACAACTTCACACTGAACAGCGCGCTGACTGCCGGCGGAAGCGGCGACCTGGCGCTCAGCGGCGTGTTGGCGGGCCCGGGCGCGTTGATCAAATCCGGCAGCGGCACGCTGACGTTGAATTCGACCAATACCTACGGCGGAGGTACGCAACTCAATGGCGGCCGCGTCATTGTGGGGGCCAATGGTGCGTTCAGCAGCGGCGCCATCACCGTTGCGGGCAGCACGACGCTCGATACGCTGCAGGGGGTGGTTCTCAACAATGATATTGGGCTGGATGGCACGTTGACGCTGGGTGGCACCAACAACCTGTCGCTCGGCGGCGCGCTGACGGGCAACGGCGCACTGGTGAAGAACGGTAGCGGCACGCTGACGCTTGGCGGCATCAATACGCATGCCATCACGCAGATCAATGCGGGCACGGTGATCACCTCGGCGGCGGGCCTGAGCGCCAACGTGCTGAACAATGCCACGCTGACGCTCAACCAGACCTCCGACGCCACGTATGGCGGCAGCATCAGCGGCACCGGACTCGTCAACGTGGCAGCAGGAAGCTCCACCCTCGTGCTCAACGGCACCAATACCTTTACCGGCGGCCTCAATCTGCAGTCGGGCATCATCGAAACGCGCGGCGGCCAGGCCCTGGCCGATAACGTCGCCGTGAATCTGGGCAGTGGCACGCAGTTGCGCATCATCGATGACGAGCGCTTCGGCGCGGTCACAGGCGCGGGGAGCGTGGACGTCGGCGCAGGCGCCGCGTTCCGCATTGGCGCCACCGGCGCCGATAACACGTTCGGTGGCAACCTCGCGGGCGCTGGCCAGCTCATCAAGGAGGGTGCCGGCCTGCTGACGCTTACCGGCAACAACGGCCACACAGGCACGACCAGCGTGGTGGGTGGCGGCCTGAAGGTAGACGGTTCGCTCGCCAGCACGCAGATCAACGTAAGTGCGGGCGCCGCGCTTTCCGGCGCTGGCACGGCGGGTGGCGTCGTCAACGTGGCTGACGGCGGCATTCTGTCGGGGGTGCAGGGCCAGACCCTCACGCTCGGCGGCCTGACGTTGTCCGAAAACGCGCAATTCAATGTCGCTCTCGGCGCGCCCGCCAGCTCGCCGCAGACCCTGGTGCAGGTCAACGGCGATCTCACGCTCGACGGCCAGCTCAACGTGTCGGACACCGGGGGCTTCGGCGTAGGCGTGTATCGCCTGATCCAGTACACCGGCGCGTTGAACGACAATGGCTTGGCACTGGGAACGTTGCCGTCCGGCACGATCGCTTCGAATCTCGAGATTCAGACGGCGATTGGCGCGCAGGTCAATCTGCTGGTGCAGGACAGCCCGAGCGACGTGCTGTTCTGGAATGGCTCCACCACGACCCCGGGCGCGATCGTCGGCGGTAGCGGCACGTGGGCGTCGGGTGTGAACAACTGGATCACCGCCAACGCGCAACAGACCCAGCCCTGGGGCGGCAATTTCGCTGTGTTCAGCAACGCTGCGCCGGGTGGATCCACCGTCACGGTCAACGGTGCGCAGGCTGTCACCGGCATGCAGTTCTTCGATAGCGGCTACACGCTCGGCGGCCCCGGTAGCATTACGTTGAGGCAGGCCGATACGGCGATCCGCGTCGATCCCGGCGCAAACGCCACCATCAACACCGTGCTGACCGGCACGGGCGGACTGAACAAGCGCGACACCGGCACGCTGGTGCTGGGTGGCGTCAATACCTACACCGGCGGCACCCGCATCAGCGAAGGCGTGCTCGAGGTGGGTGCCGACACAGCGTTGGGCACGGGCGGCGGCCTGGCGTTTGCCGGCGGCACCTTGCGCGTGACCGGCAATGGGTACACCACGACCGCACGGCCCATCGACGTGGGCGCCGGTGCGGGCTTCGATATCGACAGCGCGACGAATACGTTCACACTGAACCAGGCACTCACCGGCGCCGGCCGTGTCACCAAGCTTGGCGCCGGCACGCTGGTGCTGGGTGGCAGCAATGCCGCCATCGGCGGCGTAAACCTCAATCAGGGAACGCTGCTGGCCGGTCAGGCCGCCGCACTCGGCGCGGGATCGCTCGAGGTGGGCGGAAACGCGACGCTGGGCACCACCTCCAACATCACGCTGGGCAACGCGATCAACATCGGGGCCGGCAATACGCTGACGCTCGCCGGCGGCAGCGACTACACCCTGGCTGGCGACATCGCCGGCGCGGACGGCATCCTGAACAAGATTGGCGCGAACACGGTGACGCTGAATGGCGCCAACACCTATACCGGCGGCACGACGCTGACCGCGGGGGTTGTGCGGGTGGGTAGCGACACGGCACTCGGAACGGGCGATCTGCGCGTGGTGGGTGCAGCAAGGCTGGAAGGCGCGCAGGCCGTTACGCTGGTCAACGACGTGACGCTGAGCGACACGCTGACTGTCGGGGGGAGCCGGAATATCACGCTCGCAGGCCAAATCAGCGGTGCGGGCACGCTGGTGAAAAACGACAACGAGACGCTCACGCTCACCGCCGCGAACGACTTCGCCGGTGGGACCTTGCTTAACGCCGGAACGCTGGTGGTCGGCAATGACCAGGCGCTGGGGCTGGGCACGCTCACCGCCGCGAGCACCACCTTGAGCGCAAGCCGCGACACGACCCTCGCAAACGACGTCGATGTCAATGGCGCGCTTACGATCACGGGCCTGTCCACCCTGACGTTGGGTGGGGACATTACTGGCGCCGGCAGCATCGTGAAGAACGATGCGGGCACGCTGGTGCTGACAGGCGCCAACGGCTATGTCGGCGGCACGGTGGTGAACGCCGGCACGTTGGTCGGGAACGCCAATAGCCTGCAGGGGGCGATCAGCGCCGCCGCGGGCAGCAGCGTAAATTTCGACCAGAACGCCACGGGCACCTACGCAGGTGCGCTCACCGGCGGCGGCAACCTCGTGAAACTGGGTGGCGGTGAACTCACGTTGAGCGGTGCCAATGCCTTCGGCGGCACGGGCACGGTGGATGTGCAGGCGGGCACGCTGGTCGCCTCGGGTGGACAGGCCCTGACGGGCGCGGCGGGCGTGGCGGTCGGCAATAACGCTCAGCTGCGGCTGGACGCCAGCGAGTCGATCAGCCAGCTTTCCGGCACCGGTACGCTCAACCTCAATGGCGCGGGCACCGCGCTGGCGCTGGGCGGGGCCACCGACAGCACGTTCAACGGCGTGATCTCGGGCGACGGCACGCTCAGCAAGACCGGAACCGGGGCGCTGACGCTCGCGGGCGCCAACACGATCACGGGCGCCACCACGGTGCAGCAGGGGCGCCTGAACCTGACCGGGCAGCTCAACTCGGGCACCGTCGTGGTCGGCAGCGGCGCCACGCTGGCGGGCTCGGGGCAGGCCACCGGCAACGTCACCATCGGCGCTGGCGGCACCTTGGAGATCGCCACCGCCACGGCAGGCTTCTCGGTCGGTGCGCTCGATACGGCGGCCGGCTCCACGCTCAACGCCTATCTCGGGGCCGCGGGCAACGACGCGCTCGTGAATGTGGCCGGCAATGCAAACCTGTCGGGTTCGCTCAACGTCTACGACGCGGGTGGCTTCGGGGTTGGCGTCTACCGGCTGTTCACGTCGGGCGGCACCATCGTCAACAACCTGACACTCGCCGATCAGCCGGCAGCGAGCAACCTGAGCTTCCTGGCCCTGACTGGCCAGCTCAATCTGCTGAACCAGACGGTGCAGCATGAGGTGCAGTTCTGGGACGGCGCCAACGGCACGCCCGGTATCGATGGCGGCTCGGGCACCTGGAGCGCGGGCGGCAACAACTGGGTCAATGCGGACGACAACGCCAACAGTCAATGGGGCGGCCGCTACGCCGTGTTCGAGGGCGTGGACGCTGGCGGCACGGCGCTCGTGACCGTGCAGGGCACACAGAACATCACCGGCATGCAGTTCGGCACCGATGGCTATCGCCTGGTCGCGGACGGCAGCACGGGCGGCGCGCTGCAGACCAGCGCTGCCACGGGCAACACCACCATCCGCGTGGAGCCGGGCGTGACGGCCACGCTGGCCGTGCCGCTCGCGGGCGACGGCACCATCGCCAAGACCGACTCCGGCACGCTGGTGTTCGAGACGGCCAACAGCTATACCGGCGGAACGCGTTTCGAAGGCGGGGTGGTGCGCATCACGGCCGACAATCAACTCGGCGCGGCCGGCAACACGCAGGCGCTCGGCGGCCTCACCTTCGCGGGCGGCACGCTAGAGTACGCCGGCACGGCGGACGCGACCACCGGCCGCCTGGTCACGCTGGAAGGCGCGGGCAATATCGCCGTGACCGATGGCAACGCGCAGTACACGATCACGCAGGGCGTGACCGGACCGGGCGAACTGATCAAGTCCGGTGCCGGCACGCTGGCCCTGACTGCCGACGGCACCTATCAGGGCGGTACGCAGCTGCAGGAAGGAACCTTGTTGCTGGGCAGCGCCGGTGCGCTGGGCGGTGGCACGCTCACCGCCGCTGCCGGCACGGCGCTGGGCACGACCGCCGGCGCGCCCTCGCTCGCCTTGAGCAACGACGTGACCTTGAACGGCGATCTGAGCCTGGTCAACGGCAGCGATCTGCGCCTCGACGGCGACGTGACTGGGGCGGGCGGCCTGATCAAGTCGGGCGCGGGCGACCTGACACTGGCCGGCACCAACGACTACAGCGGCAACACGCAGCTGCAGACCGGCACGATCAATGTGGCCAGCAACAACGCGCTGGGTAGCGGCATCCTGATCACCACGGGCGGCACGTCGCTCGATGCGCTGACCGGCGTGACCTTGCAGAACAACGTGCAATTGGGCGCGGGGCAGCTCACCGTGCCCGGCACGGCCGACCTCACGCTCGCGGGCGATATCTCCGGCGCGGGCGGTCTGACCAAGGAAGGCGCGGCCACGCTGACGCTCTCCGGTACTAATAGTTATGGCGGTGGCACCACGCTGGCGGCGGGCACGCTGCTGGTGGGCGATAACGCCGCGCTCGGCACGGGCGGCCTGGACGCCGCGGCGGGCACCACGCTGGCCGCGAGCAGCTCGGGCATCATCCTGGGCAACGCGATCGCGCTCAATGGTCCGGTCGCCATCGGCAACGCCAACGACTTGACGCTCAACGGCGATATCGACGGCGCGGGCGGCATCATAAAGACAGGCACGGGCACGGGCACGCTCACGCTCGCGGGCGACAACGGTTACGCCGGCGGCACCGATCTCACGGCGGGCACGCTGCAAGTGGGATCGAACACCGCGCTGGGCACGGGCGACCTGATCGCGCGCAACGGCACCACGCTGAGCGCGAGCACCGGCGTGTTGCTCTCCAACGATGTGCTGCTCGACGGCAGTGTCACGGTCGATGGCACCGAGAACCTGACCCTGACCGGGTTGGTGGCCGATGCCCCCGGCAGCACCGGCACGCTCGTCAAGAGCGGCACGTCGGTACTGACGCTGGCTGGCGCGAACACCTATTCCGGTGGTACCACGCTCGTGGCCGGCGGCATCGTGGTCGGCGACAGCGCTGCGCTGGGTAGCGGCGATCTTACGGTGGCCGGCAACGGCTCTCTCGTGGCCTCGGCGCCCGGTGTGGCGCTTGGGAACGATATCGCTCTGCAGGCCGCGCTCACCGTGAGCGGGGCGCAGCCGCTGACCCTGACCGGTGACATCAACGGCGCGGGCAGCCTGATCAAGAACGATACGGGCACATTGACGCTCTTGGGCAGCAATGGATATACCGGCGGCACGACCCTCAACGGCGGTGCCCTGGTGGGCAACACGGACAGCCTGGTGGGCGCCATCGGCACGGCCACCAACACCACCGTCACCTTCTCGCAGCCCGGCACTGGCACGTATGCCGGCGCTATCTCGGGCGCCGGTGCGGTCGTGATCGCAGGCGGCGACATCACCTTCACGGGCGCCAACAACTACACCGGCGGCACCACGGTGAACAGCGGCACGCTCACGGGTAATGCCGGCAGCCTGACCGGTGACATCGTCGACAACGGTACGGTCGTCTTCGACCAGGACAGCACCGACGGTACCTATACCGGCAACATCATCGGCAGCGGCTCGCTGATCAAGACGGGCGACGCCACGCTGGTGATGACCGGCAACAGCAATGTGGCGGGCGGCACGACGATCTCGCAGGGCATGCTGCAGGTCGACGGCACGCTGACCGGGGGCCCGGTACAGGTCACCAGCGGCGCGCAGCTCGGCGGCACCGGCACGGTGACGTCCAACGTGGCCTTGGCCAACGGCGCGCGCCTCGTGGCGGGAACGCCCATCAATCCGATCTCGTTTGGCGGGGACCTCAGCCTGTCGGATCGCACCGAAATGGACTTCACCTTGGGCATCCCGGACTCCGCGACCACGGCGGTCACGGTGGCTGGCGCGCTCACGCTCGACGGGGTGCTCAACGTGACGGACGGTGGCGGGCTCGGCTCAGGGGTGTATCGCCTGTTCTCCGCTCAGGGCGGCATCACCGACAACGGCATCGTCTACGGCACCCTGCCGGTGGAAATGGCAACGGGCGACGTGGAGCTGCAAGTGTCCACCAATCAGGCCAACCTGGTTTACCAGGCCCAGGCCGGCGACCTGCTGTTCTGGAACGGCGCCAAAACTGTGCCCGACGGCGTGATCGCGGGCGGCTCGGGCACCTGGAATGCCGGTAATACCAACTGGACCGACAGCACGGGTAGCACGGCCAGCGCCTGGAACGGCCGTTTCGCGGTGTTCTCGGCCACCGGCGGCACGGTCACGGTCGAGGGCACGCAAGCCGTCACGGGGCTGCAGTTCCTCGACGCCGACTACACGCTGGCGGCAGGCGCGGGCGGCGAGATCAGCCTGACCCAAGCCAGCACGCCGGTACGCGTGGACAGCGGTACGACGGCTACGATCAGCGCGCCCATCATCGGCACGGGTGGTCTGAACAAGGCGGATGGTGGCACGCTGGTGCTCACAGGCACCAACACCTATGCCGGCGGCACCACGATCTCGGCCGGCAAGATCAGCGTGAGTGCCGACGATCAGCTGGGGCTTGCGTCCGGTGGCGTTACGCTCAACGGCGGTACCTTGTCGATCGCGGACGCGGCCTATGCCAGCACCGACCGCAACATCTCGCTCGGCACGAATGGCGGCGGCATCGAGGTGGTTGCGGCGAGCCAGGTGTTTACGGTGAGCCAGGCCATCAACGGTAGCGGCGGCCTCATCAAGCAGGGCGACGGCACGCTGGTGCTCTCGGGCGCCAACGGCTATACCGGCGGCACGCAGGTGGCGGGTGGCACGCTCGCTGGCGACAGCACCAGCCTGCAAGGCGCGATCGACACGGCCAGCGGTACCACGCTGCGCTTCGATCAGGCCGCCGACGGCACCTTCACCGGCAGTGTCGGCGGCGCGGGCCAGCTGGTGAAGGAAGGCACCGGTACCCTCACGCTCACGCAGCCCTCGTCGTACACGGGCGGCACGTCGGTGAACGCGGGCACGCTGGTGGGTGACACCAGCAGCCTGCAGGGCACCATCGCCAACAACTCGGTGCTGGTCTTCAACCAAAGCGCCGACGGCGACTTCATGGGCACGCTGGCCGGTAGCGGCCAGCTGACGAAGGAGGGCGGCGGCACGCTGGGCATCACCGGGACGCACGGGTTCGACGGCATCCTCGATGTCAATGCCGGCACCGTGGCGCTGGGTACCGAAGCCGCGCCGGCCACGCTGCCGGCGGCGGTCCAGGTCAGTCCCGGCGGCACGCTGGCCGGGTATGGCACCGTGGCGAACCTGAACAATGCGGGCACCGTGTCGACCAGCACGGCGGCCGGCGGAGGGATCCGTGTGTCGGGCAACTACACCGGTGCCGCGGGCAGCACGCTGGTAGTCGCCCTGGGCGACACCGCGGGCCCCGGCCTGCAGGTTGGCGGAAATGCCACGCTTGACGGCACACTGCGCGTCGTGAGAACGCAGCCGCTCACCGGCAGCGACACGTACACGGTGGTGCGTGCCGATCAGGGTTTGACGGGTGTCTTTGCCACGACCGAATTGCCGAACCTGGCCTTCGTGGATGCGGCGGTGGCCTACAGCAACAACGACGTGCAGGTGAACTTCACGCGCAACGAAACCGGCTTCGAAGAAGTGACACAAACGCCCAATCAGGAGGCCGTGGCCGGCGCCCTCAATGGCCTGCCGGCGGGGTCGCCTCTGGCTTCGGCGGTCCTCGGGCTGAGCGTCGACGAAGCGCCAGACGCCTTCAAGCAGCTCTCGGGCGATAGCCACGCGTCACTCTCCTCGGCGCTGATGCGCGGTAGCGAGACCATCCGCACGACCTCGCTCAACCATCTGCGCAACAGCATCCAGTTGAGCCGCGACCGCCTGAATGGGTCCGGCCAGAGCTCGGGCGAAGGCCCGGCGCAGACCTGCCAGGAGCAGATTCGCCAGAGCGGCAGCGGCGCCGAACAGGGCACCTGCACGTACACGCTGTGGGCCGACGTGCAGGGCAGCTGGCAGCGGCAGGAGGGTGACGGCAACGCGCCGAGCTACCGCCAGCGTATCGGCGGCGTGACGGTCGGCGGCGACGTGGAGGTGGGCGACGGCTGGCGCGTAGGCGCGGCGGTGGGCTATCAGGACAGCACGATCTGGCAGGACAGCCGCAACGCCCGCAGCAAGTCCGACAGCTACAGCGTCTCGATCTACGGCGGCAAGTCGTTCCTGCAATCCTCGGGCTCGGCGCTCAATGTGATGGCGGGCGCGGCCTACGCCTGGCATGACATCAACAGCAAGCGCGACCTGACGCTGGCGGGACAAAGCCAGGAGCTCGAAGCCGACTATCGCGGCAACACTACGCAGATCTTCGGTGAGCTGGGCTACGAGATCCCGGTGGCGCCGCAGGCCAGCGTGGAGCCCTTCGTGGGCGCGGCCTGGATGAAGCAGCGCATGGGCAGCTTCTCGGAAGACGGTGGCGTCGCGGCGCTCTCGGGCAGCCGTCAGAGCAACGACATCACCACCACCACGGTGGGTCTGCGTGGGCGGATGGACACCGAGATCGCGGGCGCGCCGGCGCGCCTGTCGGCGACCCTGGGCTGGCGCCACGCCATGGGCGACGTCGATCCCGAGCGCACCATGGCGTTCGCCACCGGCCCGTCGTTCACGGTGGCGGGCACGCCGATCTCGCGCAATGCGCTGGTCACCGAGATCGGCGCCGAGGTGGCGGTGTCGCGCAATGCCGCGATCGGCCTGAGCTACCAGGGCCAGTTCGGCAGCGGCGCGCGCGAAAACGCCGGCTTCCTGAACGTGCGCTGGAACTTCTGATCGCGCCCTGACCGGGCCCGCGCCCGGCGCGACAGGCGGAGCCCCCCGGGGCTCCGCTTTTTTTTTTGTCGAAGGGCCGCCCCGAGACAAAAACGCCCCCTCGGGGGGCAGCAAGCGAGCGTAGCGAGTGCAGCGTGGGGGCCTTTTTCTTATAGGGGTGATACTTTTTTCGATCTCGGCTGGCAAAGGAGACAATCCCGCTCTTGCCGAGGCCTCTCATGCATTGCCGCTCGATCTCCGTTTCCTCTCGCGCCACGCCCCATGCGCTGCGCCACGCCGTGCGCGGCGCCCTGCTGGCGCTCGCCCTGCTGTCGGCGGGCGTGCAGGCGCAAACCCAGCCACCGGCCGCGTCGGCGGCGCGCAGCCCCTACGACATCCCGCCCGGCCCGCTGGGCGCGCGGCTCGCCAGTTTCGCCATGACCGCCGGCATCGAGCTCGCGTTCGAACCGGCGCTGACCGATGGCCGCCAGAGCCCAGGGGCCCAAGGCGACCTGAGCGTGACCGAGGCCGCCCGCCGGCTGCTCGCGGGCAGCGGCCTGGAGCTGGCCGCACGCGCCGATGGCACCTACACGCTGCGCCGCCTGGCCGGCAACGAGGCGGCGCTGCTGCCTACCGTCACGGTCACCGGGGCGAGCGGCTATGCCGGCGCCAATCCCTATCTCGTCGGCGCGGCGTCCACGGCTACCAAGACCGACACGCCGCTCATGGAAACCGCGCAATCGATCTCGGTGGTCACGCGTGAGCGCCTGGCGGTGCAGGGCGCGCAGACGGTGGCCGATGGCCTGGGCTATACGGCCGGTGTGCACGCCAACGTCGCGGGCGACAACCCCACCGACAACACGTTGATAGTGCGCGGCTTCCAGCAGATCACCGCCAATGCCTACACCGATGGCCTGCGCAACAATCAGGTCGGCTACTTCGCGCCCGAGCCCTACGGCATGGACCGCATCGAAGTGCTCAAGGGCCCGTCGTCGGTGCTCTATGGCCAGGGCTCGCCCGGGGGCACGATCAATTTCGTGTCCAAGCGTCCGCTGTTCGAGTCGCATCGCGAAGTGGGCGTGGCCGTGGGATCGCACGATCTGGCGCAGGCCATGATGGACGTCGGCGACGCGTTCGGGCCCGACGACACGCTCTCGTATCGCCTGGTGGCGCTGGGCCGCAATGCCGACAGCGCGGTGGACGGCATCGCCGACGATCGTATGTTCGTGGCGCCCAGCCTCACCTGGGCCCCGAGTGCGCGCACCTCGTTCACGCTGCTGACGGCGTATCAGAAGAACCGCAACCTGTTCACCAGCAATCTGCCGTATTCGGTGCTGGACGGCAGCAACCCCAATGGCCGCGTGCCGCGCCACCGCTCGGTGAACGAGCCGGGCTTCGACCGCGAGCAGGGCGAGCAGACCAGCATCGGCTACGAGTTCAGCCATGCGCTGTCGGATGCCTGGACGGTGCAGCAGAACTTCCGCCATACGCATTTCGAGGGTGACGTGCGGCAGTTATTCCGCAATAGCGGCGTGATTGGCGGCGACACGATCGCGCGCTACTACCAGCTGCGCGACTACGACAGCAGGAACACCGCGCTCGACAATCGCGTGGTCGGCAAGTTCGGAACCGGCCCGCTCGAGCACACCTTGCTGTTCGGCCTGGACTACCAATACAGCGAGCGCGACGCCGTCACGCAAACGGGCAACGCGCCGTCGATCAATATCTATCGCCCGGTACGGGCACGGGTCGACACGTCGCGCTACACCTCGATCTTGAACACCTCCGACACCAGCCGCCAGCTCGGCGCCTATGTGCAAGACCAGATCAAGCTCGATCGCTGGATCGCGACGCTGGCCGGCCGCTATGACTGGGTCAACCAGCGCAATCGCAACAATGGCCTCGGCACGCGTACCGACACCTCAGCCGAGGATTTCTCGGGCCGCGCCGGCCTGGGCTATGCCTTCGACTCGGGCGTGTTCCCGTATGTGAGCTACTCCGAATCGTTCTCGCCGCTCAACGGCAGCGATGCCAACGGCGCGCAATTCAAGCCCGAGACCGCCCGCCAGGTGGAGGTGGGCGTGAAATACCAGGCCCCGGGATCCGACAGCTACGTCACGCTGGCTGCCTTCGATCTGCGCCGCCAGAACGTGCTCACGCCGAATCCGCAGAACACCCTGTTCAGCGTGCAGGAGGGCGAGGTTACCTCGCGCGGCATCGAGCTCGAAGGCGTGATGCGCCCGATCAGCGGCCTGAACGTGATCGCCGCCTATACCTACAACGATGTCGAGGTCACCAAGGACAATCCCAACGCGATCGGCGTGAGCAACCGCGGCAAGGCGCCGGTACGCGTGCCGCGCCACATCGTGTCGGTGTGGGCGGATTACACGTTGAACTCGGGCGTGCTCGAAGGGCTGACGTTCGGCGGCGGTGTGCGCTATACCGGCACGACCTACGGCGATGCGCAAAACACCTTCAAGGTGCCGGCCTACACGCTGTTCGACGCCATGGTGGGTTACGACTTCGGCCGCGCGAATCCCAGCTTGAAGGGGCTGTCGGGCCAGCTCAATGTGCGCAACCTCACCGACAAGTATTACGTGGCCGGTTGCTTCCTGAACAATGCGTGCCTGCTGGGCGCGGGCCGCACCGTCATGGCGAACATGACGTACCGCTGGTGAAGCGGGCGGGGCGCGCGGGTGCCCCGCTTTTTAGCGCCGCGGGACCAGCGTGAGCCAATAACCGCCGAGATGCGTGGATAGCTCGACCGGATAGGTGGCGGCCAGCATCGCGAGCGCGCGATCGGTGTTCTGCAGGGGATAGGTGCCCGACACCCGCAGGCCGCCGATCGCGGGATCGCAGCGCAGCACGCCCTTGCGATAGCGCGAGAGTTCGGCCACGACCTCGGAAAGGGCCAGGCCATCGGCCATCAGCATGCCGCGCGTCCAGCTGGTGGCGCCGGGCTCGAGCGGGCGCGGCTCGCTCGTGCGCGAGGTGATGCGTGCCTGCTGACCTGCCTGCAGCTCGAGGGCGTCGGCCGCCACCCCTAACGCCGGCTCGATACGCACGGCGCCTTCCAGCACCGCCAGTTGCGTGGCGTCGGCCAGCTGATTGACGTTGAACCGCGTGCCCAGGGCTTCGAGCCGGCCCTGGCGTGTGTACACGCGGAAGGGGCGCTGGCGCGCGTGATCGGGCGCCGTCTCGATCAGGATCTCGCCCGCGCGCAGACGGATGCCGCGCTCGGTGGCGCCGTCGATCACATCGATCGCGCTGGCCGTATTCAGGATCACGCGGGTGCCGTCCGCCAGCACCGCCTCACGGCGCTCGCCCGTGGCCGTGCGGTAGTCGCTCGCCCAGCCCGTGTCGCGCGCCACCTGCCAGGCGGCCCAGCCAGCCGGCGCGGCCAGCGCCAGGGCGGCGAGCTTGGCCAGCGCGGCGCGGCGGCGCGGCTGTGCCGGACGGTCGAGGGCCGGCATGGCGAGCGGCGCCGGCAACACCCGCATGCGCGCGATCAGCCGCTCCGCGCGCTGCCACGCCGCCTCGTGGGCCGGGCTGCGCGCGCGCCAATCCATCCAGGCGCGGCGGTCCGCGTCGCTGACCTGCGCATCATTGAGCACCACCATCCAGTCGGCGGCTTCGTCGAGGATGGCGCTGGCGGCGTCGGCGGTAAAGGAGGGCGGCATGTTTATTGCTCGTGCTCGAGGCAAAGCCGGAACGCCCGCGCCATGTAACGCTTGACCGTGATGAGCGACACGGCCAGCTCGGTGGCGATGGCATCGTAGGTGAGGCCGTCGATCTGCGACAGCAGGAAGGCGCGCCGCACCGGCGCAGGCAGCGTATCGAGCATGGCGTCGATCTCGTGCAAGGCCTGCAGGATGATCAATTGCTGTTCGGGCGAAGGGGCCGTCGCCTCGGGGATGCGGGCCAGCGCGTCGAGGTAAGCCTGTTCGAGGTCCTTGCGCTGATACCAATTGACGAGGATGCCATGCGCGATCCGGGTGAGGTAGGCGCGCGGCTCGTGGATCACCGCCGGCAGGCGCGCCGCGAGCAGCCGCGCAAAGGTGTCGTGCGCCAGATCGGCCGCGTCGCCGGCGTTGCTCAGGCGGCGGCGCAGCCAGGCTTGGAGCCAGCCATGGTGGTCCTGGTACAGCACGTGAACCTGCTGCTGCAGGCTGAGAGGATCTGGATTCATGGCCGAGCACCACCGGCTCGGCCGGCGTGAGAACGGAAACGGGTTTCCGTAATGATAATAAGAAACTTTCCTATTTTAGGTGGTGGGGCCGCCGGGCGGCAAGCCGGCGGGAGCGCGCTGTGGGATGCGGCCCACGTTTTGCACCGTGCCACGGCGGCGGCCGCGAGCCGTGGCTTTGCAACTTGGCGTCGGCACAGGCTCGCTGCCGGCGCGGATCGACAAGGAGACACGATGGAACCCACCCACGACCACAAGGCCCGCATGCTGGCGGGCGAGCTTTACGATCCCACCGCGCCGGAGATCCAGTCCGATCAGGCCGACACCGCGCGCTGGATCGAGCGCTACAACGCGGCCCAGGCGGCCACGGCCGAGGCGCGCCACGCCTTGCTCGCCGAGCGGCTGGGCAGTGTGGGGGTGGGCACGGTGGTGCGGCCGCCCTTCTACTGCGACTATGGCTACAACCTCTACCTCGGCAATAACGTCTTTCTGAACTTCAATTGCGTGGTGCTCGACGTGGTGGCCGTGCACATCGGCGACGGCACGCAGATCGGCCCAGCCGTGCAGATCCTGGCGGCCGACCATCCTCGCGATGTCGCCACGCGTGCCGCCGGCCTGGAATTCGGCCGGCCGGTGGTGATAGGCCGGCAGGTCTGGATCGGCGCGGGTGCGCTGCTGATGCCGGGGGTCACGGTGGGCGACGGCGCCATCATCGGCGCGGGCAGCGTGGTAACGCGCGACGTGCCCGCCCTGGCGACCGTGATGGGCAACCCGGCGCGCATCAAGCGCGGCTGAGTCACTGCCCGAGCGTCGTATCAGCCGGCGTCCTCGGCCGCGCCGGCCTGCCGCAGATGTTCCACGAGCAGGCGCGCGGCCACCGGCAGCTGGCTCTGGTCGCGCACGCACAGCGCGAAGCGGCGCCGGGCCCAGGGTTCGTCGAGCGGTACTACCGACAGGCCGTGTGCCAGCGCGTACGGCGCCGCGACCTCGGTGGGCGCCACGCTGATGGCCAACCCGGCCCGCACGACGCGGAAGGCCGAATCGAAGTTCGACACCGTGACCCGATGGCGCAGGGTCTGGCCGCTATCGCGCGCCGCGCGTTGCAGCAGCGTGAGCACCGCGCTCGCTGTCGGCATGCTCACGTGTTCGAACGCCAGCGTATCGGCAAAGCGCACGCGCTCGTGGCGCGAGAGCGGATGGCCCGGTGGTGTGACCACCGCGAGGTGATCGTGGCGATACGGCAGCGCCTGCAGGCCGGTGAAGTCGGCGGCGTCCCAGCACACGCCCAGCGACGCCACGCCGTCGCGGATGTCGCGCACCACGCCCGTGCTCAGGCGCTCTTCGAGGTCGATCCGGATGTCGGCGTGCTGCGGCTGCTGCAGGAACGCCGCGATATCGTCGGCGAGCGATTCGGCCAGCACCGACGAGGTGGCCAGCACACGCACCTGGCCGCGGATGCCGCTGGCGTAGGCCGCCATGTCGCGTTCGATGCGGGCGTTGCTCGCCAGGATGGCGCGAGCGTGTTCGAGCAGCGTCTCGCCCGCGGCGGTCGGCTCCACGCCGTGCCGCTTGCGCACCAGGAGCCGTGCGCCCACGGTGTCCTCGAGTTGCGCCAGGCGCTTGCTGATGGCCGAGCCCACCATGTTGGCCTCACGGGCGGCGTGCGCGATGCTGCGCGCTTCGCACACCGCCACGTAAAGGCGCAAAGAGGTCATATCCAGATCGCGCATGGGAAGCCTCACCGTTGATCAGGCTTGATGATATTCCGATATGGAAGGCCTGGCGTTCCGGATTGCTGCTTGTATTCCCATTTGGAACGAACAACACTGGGCCGTCTTTGTTGTGAGGTGAGCGATGTCTGCCTTTCTGGATGGTTTCGTGCCGGCCACCCGCGGCCCGGCGGTGGTGCGCGAGGTGGGGTTGCGCGACGGGCTGCAGAGCATTGCCCGCACGGTGCCCACCGAGCTCAAGCTGCAATGGCTGCGCGATGCCCATGCGGCGGGCCTGCGCGAAATCGAGGTGGGCTCGTTCGTGCCGGCCCGCTTGCTGCCGCAACTTGCCGATACGGCCGAGGTCCTGCGCGTGGCGCGCACCTTGCCCGGCCTGTGCGCCTCGGTGCTGGTACCCAATTTCAAGGGCGCGGAGCTGGCGCTGCAAGCGCAGGCCGACGTGCTGCTCGTGCCGCTGTCCGCCAGTCATGCGCACAGCCTCGCCAATCTGCGCAAGACGCCCGACGAAGTGGTGGCCGAGGTCGCCCGCATCCGCGCCGCGCGCGACGCGGCGGGCTCGCGCACCGTGATCGAAGCGGGCATCGGCACGGCCTTCGGCTGTACCTTGCAGGGCCGCGTGGCGCCCGCCGAAGTGTTGCGGCTCGCGCAGGCATTGCTCGACGCGGGCGCCGACCGCATCAGCCTGGCCGACACGGTGGGGCTGGCCGACCCCGGCTCGGTGCGCGGTTTGTTTGCGGCGGTGCGGGCGTTGGCGGGCGAACGCTTGTGGGCCGGCCACTTTCATGACACGCGCGGCCTGGCGCTCGCCAATGTGGTGGCGGCGCTGGACTGCGGCGTGACGCGTCATGACGCGAGCTTTGCCGGTATCGGCGGCTGTCCGCACGCGCCGGGGGCGAGCGGCAACGTCGCAAGCGAAGATCTCGCCTTCATGCTCGCGCGCATGGGCTACGACACGGGTCTGGATATCGCGGCCATGCTGGCGCTGCGCGAGCGCATCGCGCAGACGCTGGCCGGTGAGGTGCTGGGTGGCACGTTGTGGCGCGCGGGCCTGCCTCGAGAGCCTATGAATGAGCCCGCGCGAACGGACGCCGTCGCAACGGCAAGCGTGGCGCATCCGGCGCCCTCAGCCGCCAAACCCGTTGCGCGCGCAACCCAGCCAGCCATGCTGCCGCTGGCCGGCGTGCGCGTGGTGGAATTCACGCACATGGTAATGGGCCCCACCTGCGGCATGGTGCTCGCCGACCTGGGCGCGGAAGTGATCAAGGTCGAGCCGGTCGATGGCGACCGCACGCGCCACCTGCTCGGCGCCGGTGCCGGCTTCTTCCCGATGTTCAACCGCAACAAAAAGAGCGTGGCGCTCGATCTGCACAGCAGCGCGGGCGCCGAGGCGGCCCGCCGTCTGGCCGCCAGCGCCGATGTGGTGATCGAGAACTTCAAGCCCGGCACCATGGCGAAGTACGGGCTCGATCATGCGGCGCTGCGCGCGCGCAATCCGGGGCTGGTGTACGTGAGCCTCAAAGGCTTTCTGCCCGGGCCCTATGAGCATCGCACCGCGCTCGACGAAGTGGTGCAGATGATGGGCGGGCTGGCCTACATGACGGGGCGGCCCGGCGATCCGCTGCGAGCGGGCACGAGTGTGAACGACATCATGGGCGGCATGTTCGGTGCCATCGGTGCCCTGGCCGCGCTCATGGCGCGGCGCGTGACCGGGCAAGGCCAGGAGGTGCAGGCGGCGCTCTTCGAGAACAACGTGTTCCTGGTCGGCCAGCACATGCTGCAGTACGCCATCACGGGGCAGGCCGCCGCACCCATGCCCGAGCGCATCTCGGCATGGGCGCTGTACGACGTGTTCACGGTCAGCGATGGCCAGATCTTCCTGGCGGCGGTGAGCGATGCGCAATGGCGCGTGTTCTGCGACGCCTTTGGCTTTGACGACCTGAAGGCCGCACCGCATCTGGCCACCAATAACGACCGGGTGCGGCATCGCGCCACCCTGCTCGCGGATCTGCGACAGCGCCTGGCGGGCCACACGGTGGCCGGCCTGGCGGCGCGCTTCGAGCAGCACGGGCTGCCGTTCGCGCCCATCGTGCGGCCCGAGGACCTGTTCGACGATCCGCATCTGCGCGCGACGGGTGGCCTGGCCGAGGTGCAACTGCCCGATGGCGAGCGCGCCGGGCAGATCGCGCGCGCTGCGCTGTTTCCCTTGCTGATGGAGGGCGAGCGTCTCGGCGTGCGCGCCCATCCGCCCATGCTCGGCGCCGATACCGGTGCGGTGCTGGCGCGGCTGGGCTATGGAGAGGAAGATCTGACGCAGCTGCGGGCCGCGCGGGCCATCGCCTGACGCGGGGCGTCGTCAACGAGCGGCCCGCGTTCGGTGGCCGCGATGGCGGTAGCCGCGGTAGCGGTGGCCCCGCACGATTTCGAGCAGAAGCCCGGCCGACAGAGCCGGGCTCAACAAGGAGACAAGCATGCAAGCACATCGTGTTTCGAGATCACGCCGCCAGCTCTTGGGTGCGCTCGCCCTGAGTGCGCTCGGCGTGCCGCGCTGGGCGGCCGCGCAGTCGGATCGGCCCATCCGCATGATCCTGCCCTTGAGCGTGGGGTCGGGCGTGGACACCATCACACGTGCCTTCGGGCCTGCGCTGGCGCAGGCGCTCGGCCAGCCCATCGTGGTGGAGAACATCCCGGGCGCGGGTGGTCTGCTGGGCACGCAGACGCTGGTACGCGCCACGCCCGATGGCCTCACGCTCGGCATGGTGTCCAACAATCATGTGATCTTCCCTTCGGTGTACAAGTCCCTGCCGTTCGATCCGCTCAAGGACATCACGCCGATCTCGGTGGTCGGGTCCACGCCGCTGCTGGTGGTGGTGAACCCCAAGCGCGTCCCGGCGCAGGACGTGGCGGGCGTGGTCAAGCTGCTCAAGAGCCAGCCCGGCGTGTTCAACCATGCGTCGTCGGGCAACGGCACCATCCTGCATCTGGCGATGGAGATGTTCCTGCAGCGCGCCCAGTTGCAGACGCGCCATGTGCCGTACAAAGGCGTCGCGCCGATGGTCACCGATCTCATTGGCGGCCAGGTCGACATCGGCGTGCTCTCGTTGCCCTCGGTGCAGACGCAGCTGCAGGCGGGCCAGCTGCGCGCCATCGGCGTCTGTGACCTCAAGCGGACGCCCGCGGCGCCCTCGATCCCCACGATCGCGGAGCAGGGGTTCGACGGCTTCGAAGTGATGGGGTGGTTCGCGGCCATCGGGCCGGCCGGTCTGCCGGCCGCGCAGATCGAGCGGGTGTATGGCGGCTTGAAGCGCGCCTTCGCCGATGAGCGCGTCAAGGCGGCCATGGCCGCGCAGGGCAACACGATCGCGCTGCGTGAGCCCGCCCAGACGGCCAGGTTCTTCGCTGAAGAGCGCGAGAAGTACGCCCGCGTGGCCCAGGCCGCGGGGCTCGAGGCGCACTGAACGCCACGGGCGGGCGTTGTCCAGCGCCGCCGCGAGGGGCCGGCCAAGGGCGGCATGCGCGGGCCGCGCGCCCGGACCGACGCGCGCCCTCGTGGCGCATCGCGGGCCAGCATGGTGCGCCGTGCACCGCAATCGTGCAGCGCAGCATCCGTTCTGTCGAAGGCAGTTGTGGCGGCCCGCGCGGCGCGCATCCAGCGCCGGCGCGGTTTTCGCGGGCATATGTGGCGGCGCAATAAAACTGGCACGGACTTTGCTTGAGTGTCGGGTATGGGCCGGGACGTTTCCGGTCCCTCCGACAATCCGTGCAGTCCCAGGCAATGGCGCCTTGATCCTTTCCAGAGGGTCATGGCGCCTTTTTGTTTTGCGGACCGCGCTCATTGCAAGGCAGTCCGATGAACGCGCTACCCCCTCTCGCCAAACCCAGACTTGTCGTGATCGGCAACGGCATGGTCGGCCATCACCTCGTCGAGCAACTCGTGGAGCAGGGCGCCCTGGCGCGCTGGGACATCCACGTCTACGGCGAAGAGCCGCAGCGTGCCTACGACCGGGTGCATCTCTCCGAATATCTGAGCGGCCGCGATGCCGAGTCGATGGCCATGGGCGACGGCGCGGTGTACCAGCAGGCGGGCGTGACGTTGCATCTGGGCGTGCGCGTGCTCGAGATCGATCGCGCGCGCCGCGAGATCGCCACGGCCGAGGGCACGCATGCCTACGACAAGCTGGTGCTGGCCACGGGCTCGTTTCCGTTCGTGCCGCCGATCGCGGGCGTGGGCGACGACGCGCTGGTGTATCGCACGCTGGCTGACCTGGATCGCATCCGCGAGGCCGCCAGCCTGGGCGCGCGCCGCGGCGTGGTGGTCGGGGGCGGGCTGCTGGGCCTGGAAGCGGCCAACGCCCTCAAGCTGCTCGGCCTCGAAGCCCACGTGGTGGAGTTCGCCCCGCGGCTCATGCCGGTGCAGCTCGACGACGACGGCGGCGCCGCGCTCAAGGCCCGCATCGAAGCCTTGGGCGTGACCGTGCATCTGTCGCGTGCCACCGAGTCCATCGGCGACGGCACGCACTACCGCTATCGCATGCGCTTCGCGGGCAACGAGGCGCTCGAGACCGACCTGGTCGTGTTCTCCGCCGGCATCCGCCCGCGCGATGGCCTGGCGCGCAAGGCCGGCCTGGCGGTGGGCGAGCGCGGCGGCGTCGTGATCGACGAGCACTGCCGCACGAGCGACCCCGACATCTACGCCATCGGCGAATGCGCCGTGTTCCAGGGCATGGTCTACGGCCTCGTGGCGCCGGGCTACCAGATGGCGCGCGGCGCGGCCGCGAGCCTGTGCGAGGCACCCGCCGTGCCGTTCACCGGCGCCGACATGTCGACCAAGCTCAAACTGCTCGGTGTGGACGTGGGCTCGATCGGCGATGCGCAAGGCAAGACGCCGGGCTCGCGCAGCTACCGCCTCATCGACGAAGCCAGCGCCAGCTACCGCCGGCTCGTCGTCTCGGGTGATGGCAAGACGGTGCTGGGCGCCGTGCTTGTGGGGGATAACAGCTATTACGACACGCTGCTGCAATATGCGCAGAACGGCATCGCGCCGCCCGCCGACCCTGCCGCGCTGATTCTGCCGCGCGGCTCCGATGCACCCTTGCTGGGCCCGGCCGCCTTGCCCGCCACGGCCACTATCTGCTCCTGTCATAACGTCAGCAAAGCCGCGATCTGCTCGGCGATCGACGCCGGCTGCACCGACCTCGGCGCCGTCAAGGGCTGCACCAAGGCCGCCAGCGGCTGCGGCGGCTGCGCCACGCTGCTCAAGCAAGTCGTCGAGCACGAGCTGAGCGCCCGCGGCGTGGTGGTCGACAAGAGCCTGTGCGAACACTTCCCGTACACGCGCCAGGAGCTCTACGCCTTCGTGCGCGTGGGCAATATCGAGACCTTCGAAGACCTGCTCGCCCGCCACGGCAAGGGCTCGGTGGGCTGCGACATCTGCAAGCCGCTGGTGGCCTCGGTGCTGGCCTCGTGCTGGAACCGCCCGATCCAGAACCCCTCGCTGGTGCCGCTGCAAGACACCAACGATACGTTCATGGCAAATATGCAGAAGAACGGCACCTACTCGGTGGTGCCGCGCATTCCCGGGGGCGAGATCACGCCCGAGGGCCTGATCGCCATCGGCGCGGTCGCCAAGAAGTATCAGCTCTACACCAAGATCACGGGCGGTCAACGCATCGACCTGTTCGGCGCGCAACTGCATGAATTGCCCGATATCTGGGCCGAGCTCATCGCCGCCGGCTTCGAGACCGGCCATGCCTACGGCAAGTCCACCCGCACCGTGAAATCGTGCGTCGGCAGCACCTGGTGCCGCTACGGCGTGCAGGACAGCGTGGCGATGGCCCTGCGCATCGAAGACCGCTACAAAGGGCTGCGCGCGCCGCACAAGCTCAAGTTCGCGGTGTCGGGCTGCACACGCGAGTGCGCCGAGGCGCAGAGCAAGGACATCGGCGTGATCGCCACCGAGCACGGCTGGAACCTGTACGTGTGTGGCAACGGCGGCATGCGGCCGCGCCACGCCGAGCTCTTCGCCACCGATCTCGACGACGAGACCCTCATCCGCATGATCGATCGCGTGCTGATGTTCTACATCCGCACGGCCGACAAGCTGCAGCGCACCTCGGTGTGGCGCGAGTCGCTCGAAGGGGGCCTCGACTATCTCAAGGAGGTGGTGCTCGACGACAGCCTGGGCCTGGGCGCCGAGCTCGAGGCACAGATGCAGCTGGTGGTGGACCGCTACGAATGCGAGTGGGCCAATACGCTGTCCGATCCCGACAAGCTCAAGCGCTTCCGCACCTTCGTGAACGACCGGCGCGGCGATCCCGACGTCCAGTTCGTGCCCGAACGCGGCCAGCGCCGCCCGGCCCGCCTCGAAGAACTGCCCGTGACCGTGGAGACGCTCTGATGAACACCCCGACCCAGACGCCGGCGAACGCCTCGTGGCGCGCGCTGTGCCAGCGCCAGGATCTCGTGGCCGATTCCGGCGTGGTGGCCTGGCACGAAGGCGAGCAGATCGCGCTCTTCTACCTGCCCGCCGACGAGGCCGTCTACGCCATCGGCAACCGCGACCCGAAATCGGGTGCCAACGTGATCGGCCGCGGCATCGTCGGCCGTCTCGGCGGCGATCTCGTCGTGGCCTCGCCGCTCTACAAGCAGCACTTTCGCCTGGCCGATGGCAGCTGCGTCGAATACCCCGAACAGCGCGTGCCGAGCTGGCCGGCCCGTCTCAACGGCGACGCCGTCGAAGTCGCGCTCTGATCTCTTGCCCTTTCTTTCATCCGGTTCATCCCTGGGAATCACGTCATGTCCTACATCGTTCCTTCCGAGTTCGTCACCAAGATGGTCGACGCTGGCGAATCCAAGATCTACATGGCCACCCGCGACACGCTGATCCGCGCCTTCATGGCCGGCGGCATCCTGTCGCTGGCCGCCGTCTTCGCCGTGACGGTCACCGTGCAGACCGGCTCCGCCATCCTGGGCGCCGCGCTCTTTCCGGTGGGCTTCTGCATCCTGTATCTCATGGGCTTCGACCTGCTGACCGGTGTGTTCGTGCTCACGCCGCTCGCGCTGTTCGAGCGCCGGCCCGGCGTCACGGTCAAGGCCATCCTCAAGCATTGGGGCGTGGTGTTCCTCGGCAACTTCGCCGGCGCGCTGACCGTGGCGCTCATGATGGCCATCGTCTTCACCTATGGCTTCTCCACCCCGCCCAACAAGGTCGGCGAAGTGATCTCGCACATCGGTGAGAACCGCACGCTGGGCTACAAGGAATACGGCGCGGCCGGCATGCTCACGATCTTCATCCGCGGCGTGCTGTGCAACTGGATGGTGTCGCTGGGCGTGGTCGGCGCCATGATCTCCACCACCGTGAGCGGCAAGGTGATCGCGATGTGGATGCCCATCATGCTGTTCTTCGCCATGGGCTTCGAGCACTCGGTGGTCAACATGTTCCTGTTCCCGTCGGCCATGATCATGGGCGGACAGTTCTCGGTGTGGGACTACATGATCTGGAACGAAATCCCCGTGGTGCTGGGCAACCTGGTCGGCGGGCTCTCGCTCACGGGCCTCACGCTCTACACCACGCACATGAAGACCGCGCCCAAGCGCAGCTTCAGCTGAGCCCTCGATGGACGCACCGCGCCGCCGTCAGCCCGTGCTCGTGGGCCAGTTCTCGGAAGCGGGCCGCAAGGCCCTCAACCAGGACTTCCACGGGCTGTGCATCCCGGCCGAGCCGCTGCTGGGCGCCAAGGGCATCGCGGTGGCGGTGGCCGACGGCATCAGCACGAGCTCGGTAAGCCGGGTGGCGAGCGAGACGGCGGTGGCCAGCTTTCTCGAGGACTACTACAGCACCCCCGAGACCTGGCCGGTGAAGAAGTCGGCGCAGCGCGTGATGAGCGCGGCCAACAGCTGGCTCTATTCACAGACGCGCCAGCGCCGTCACGGCGCCGATCAGGGCTATGTGTGCGGCATGAGCGTGCTGATCCTCAAAGGCGCCACCGCGCACATCCTGCACGTGGGCGACGCGCGCATCAGCCGCTTGCGCGGCGCCACGCTCGAGCCGCTGACGGAAGAACATCGTGTGTGGCTGGGCCACGAGCGCAGCTGCCTGACCCGCGCGCTGGGCATCGGCACGCATCTCGAGATCGATTACCACACGCGCGGCGTGGCGCAGGGCGACGTGTTCGTGCTGGCCACCGATGGGGTGCACGAGCACGTGGCACCGGCGCAGATCATCGCCACGATCCAGGTGCAGGGCGACGATCTCGACGCCGCCGCGCGCGCCATCGTACAGCTCGCCTACGACGCGGGCAGCCCCGACAACCTCACCGTGCAGCTGTTGCGCGTGACCGAGGTGCCCGAAGCCGACGCCCAAGACCTCACGCGCCAGGCGGGTTCCTTGCCCTGTCCGCCGCTGCTCGATGACGGCGAGACCTTCGAAGGCTACGAGATCGAGCGCAGCCTGCACGCCAGCGCCCGCAGCCACGTCTATCTGGCGCGGCGCGAGGACAACCGTTACGTCATCAAGATCCCGTCGCTCGACCTGCGCCACGACCCCGCCTATCTCGAACGCCTGCTGCTCGAAGAATGGATGGCGCGCCGCATCCACAGCCGTCATGTGGTGAGCGCCGCGCCACCGCAGCCGCGCGCCTGGCTTTACACCGTCAGCGAATACATCGAAGGCCAGACCCTGGCGCAATGGATGGCCGCGAATCCGCATCCGCCCGTGGACGTCGTCATCGGCCTGATCGAACAGGCGGCACGTGGCCTGCAGGCCTTCCATCGCCTGGAGATCCTGCATCGCGACCTGCGGCCCGAGAACCTGATGATCACGCCGGCAGGCGACGTCAAGATCATCGATATGGGCTCGGCCATCGCGTCGAGCCAGACCGAGACGCAGGCGCCGCAGCCCGACGTGCCCGGCGCCGTGGCCTATGCCGCGCCCGAGTACTTCCTCGGGCAGGGCGGCAGCACCCGTGCCGACCTCTACTCGCTGGGCGTGATCACCTACCAGATGCTCACCGGCCGTCTGCCCTACGGCACCCAGGCCGCGCGCGTGCGCAGCCGCGCGGATCTGATGCGGCTGCGGTACGTGCCGGCGGAGCCGGCGACCGCTCGCGCGAACCCGGTTGATGGGGCCTCCCGCGGTCCGGCCGCTTTCGGCGTGGCCCCCGAGGGTGCAGCGCATTCAACGGCGCCGGACCGCGCCGCCTGGGAGGGCGTGCCGCCCTGGCTCGACGCCGTACTCGCACAGGCCGTGCATCCCGATCCCGAGCGGCGTTTTCAGGACGCCGCCGAATTCATCCACGCGTTGCGCCATCCCGGCGCGGCGCCCGCGCGGATCGCCCTCATCGAGCGCGATCCGCTGTTGTTCTGGAAGGGCCTCAGCCTGCTGCTGGCGGTGGCCCTTCTTATTTCCCTGGCGTACCGATGATGACCCTGCACCCCGTCTCTCTGATCGGCGCCGGCCCCGGCGACCCCGACCTCCTCACGCTCAAGGCCGTCAAGGCACTGGCCCGCGCGCAAGTCGTGCTGATGGACGATCTCGTCAATCCCGAGGTGCTCGCCCACTGCCCCGATGCCCGCATCATCCGCGTGGGCAAACGCGGGGGCTGCCGCTCCACGCCGCAGGATTTCATCCAGCGCCTGATGCTGCGCTACGCCCGCCAGGGCCTGCGCGTGGCGCGGCTCAAGGGCGGTGACCCCTGCATCTTCGGCCGGGGCGGTGAAGAGGCACTCTGGCTGGGCGAACACCGCGTGCCCTGTGAGGTGATCAACGGCATCACCGCCGGCCTCGCGGCCGCCACCGCCGGCGGCATCCCGCTCACGCATCGCGGCGTGGCCCGCGGCGTCACCCTGGTCACCGCCCACACCGAAGACGGCAGCGCCCCGCAATGGGCCGCGCTCGCCAACTCGGGCACCACCCTGGTCGTGTACATGGGCGTGGCCAAGCTCGACGAGGTGGCCGCGCACTTGCTGGCCGGCGGCATGCCCGGCGATACTGCAGTGGCGATGATCGAACGCGCCTCGCTGCCCGGCCAACGCGAAATCCGCGCCACGCTCGCCTCCATGGCCGAGGCGGCCCGCGCCGAAGCCCTGCGCAGCCCCGCCATCCTCGTGATCGGCGAGGTGGCCGCCTGCCGCATGTTCGGCGTCGCCCCTTCGATGGACACCATGCCGCTGGCCGCCCAGGCCTGAGGCCTCTTGCCGGGATTGCCATGACACGGGCCGGGCCCGCCCTCAAGTTCCTGCTGGCCGCGCGCCAAAGCGAGCTGCACGACCTCGAGCAGCTCGCCCGGACCTGTGCGTTCGTCACCCGCGTGAGCGAACTCATCCACGCGCTTCAGAAAGAGCGCGGCTACTCCAACCTGTACCTTTGCCTGCGCCGCGACACCCTGGCCGCGCCGCTCGCCGCGCTGTCGGCGCATGCGCAGGGCTGCGAGCGCGAGGTGAGGGCGTTCCTGGATGCGCTGCTGGGCGCGGGCTCGCGTGCGGCGGGAGGCAGGGGAGCGAGCCGGAGCTTGCGTAACAAGGCCACGCCAATGCTCGATGCAATGCCGGATGCTGGCGCACCCGCACCCGCACCCGCACCCGCACCCGCACCCGCACCCGCACCCGCACCCGCACCCGCACCCGCACCCGCAGCAACAGATCGCGGACCTGGGCATCCGCCGCTGGACGCAGGGTCTGATCTCGATGACGCAGCGACGGGCATCGGCGGCGCCGGCAAGGCCCGCCTGTTCGACCGTATCGCGTACGCGCTCTACCGCCTGGACGCGCTGCCCGAGCTGCGCGCCCGCGTGCAACAGCAGCGTGCCACCGCGCCCGAGGCGAGCGCGGGCTTCACCCGCCTCATCGCCACGCTGCTTGCCGTGGTCTTCGAAGCCGCCGACGCCGCCGTCGACCCCGACATCACGCACCTGCTCGTGGCGCTGCTCAACCTGATCCAGGGCAAAGAGCTCGCCGGCCAGGAGCGTGCGCATGGCGTCACCGGATTCACCGCAGGCTTTTTCGATACGCTCGGCAAAACGCAGCTCACCGACCTGGTCGCGGGCCAGCAGCGCAGCTTCGGCACCTTCGAACGCCACGCGCCCGCCGAGATCCTGGCCGACTGGCAAGCCGCGCGGCAGCACGACGTGCCCGTCGCGCAACTGCGCGCCATGGCCGGCCGCACCGATCCCGCCCAGCCTGTGGATCCCGGCATGGCCGAACTCTGGTTCGATCTTTGCACCGCTCGCATCGACGCCATGCAACCCATCGCCACCCGGCTCACCGAGGTGCTCGAAGCGCGCTGCCGCCAACGCATCGCCGACACGCGCGACACGTTGCGAGATCAACGACTGCTGCTCGAACGCCTCGCCCAGCCCCTCGCCGACGGCACCCCCGCCATGGTGTTCAACGTGCAGAGCCGTACCCTGGAACACGCGCCCGCCGATGGCCTGGGCGCCGACCTCGAACGCTCGCTGCTCGACATGCTGCAAGTGCAGACCGACCGCATGCATCGCGCCGACGAGGCCTTATCCCAAGCCCGCGCCGCGCTCGACGAACAAAAAGAAGTGCAACGTGCCAAGCGCATCCTGATGCAGGCCCTGCACCTGAGCGAGCCGGACGCGCATGCCAGGTTGCAGCGCATGGCGATGGAGAGCGGGCAGTCCTTGGGTGCGCTGGCTAAGCAGGTGATTGCGCAAGCGAAGGGATGAGGTCGAGCGGGGAAGAGGGGCCGCGCCGCTCTTGCTGGTAGGCACGGTGCCACCCTCTGGCCCTTCACGGCAGGCCGATTCCAGCCGTTAGTGGCGAGCCCCGGGCGTGCGAAAGACCGGGCCGCGTCAGGCCGGGCCGCATCCGGCCGAACCGCCCCTCACGGTGGCATCGCGCGGCATCCTGCGGTAAGGTCGATACCGCCCTGAACCTGGAGACCGCCGTATGCCGTCCATGCTTCGCCTGCCCTGCCCATCCCGCGCCGCTGAACGAGACGCCCGATGAGCGTCTCGGCAACACAGGCGCTCGACCCCGCGTCGCTGCGGCGCGGCCAGGTCTTGCAAGGCCGGCTCGAACAGCGCGACAAGAACGCCTTCACCACTCACCTGGGCTCCAACTGGCGGCAGTTTCGCCTGCGCATCGACGGCCGCTGGTACTTCTGCTGCGCCGACGACTTCGCCGACGGCAAGCCGGTCCACATCGACGACATCCCGCTCGGTGCGCACGTCACGTTCGGCGCGCTGCATCGGCACGGCCGCGATTACCTGGCGTGGCTCATTGCCGAGAACGGCACGCGCCTCGCCGCGCCCAACGTGATCCGCCGCACCCTCATCTTCCTGGCCGCGGCCTTCTTGACCCTCGCCGGCTTCGGACTGATGGGCACCGCGATGACCGGGCCCGACTGGCTGGGCACCGGCTTTCTGCGCGGCGTGGTCGTCGTGCTGGCCGGCGCGGTCGGCTTTATCGCCTTCTGCGTCGCGCTGGTCACCCTCACGTTTCTGCCACAGGGATTGGACGGCGCCCGCCGCCGCCTATATGCCGCCTGGCTGCGAGCGCAACGATCATGATCGGCGTCGCAAACATGAAGCTCTATCGCGGCAAACTGGCCAACGTGCGCTGTTACGACAACGAAACGGAGCACTATACCGGCGAGGGTGTGGCCAAGTTTTCGATCAAGAGCAGCGTGCTCGGCTTGCACCTCGAGGATGAGCCGCGGCCGTTCAGCCTGACGTCGATGGAAGCGCATCGCCTGATGCTCTCGCGCGGCGACGAGCTCGAGATCGCCGGCGTGCCGTTCAAGGACCATCACATCGTGGTCTATGGCGTGCGCAACCTGACCGACGGCAGCACCTACCTGGTCCTGCCCTCCGACGCGGCACAGCGCGGCGCACTGCACTGGGTCTCGGCCTTGTTCATCAGTATCGGGATATTCGTCTCGATGATTGCGTGGTTCAAGGGCGTGCGAGACCCCAAGATCTATCTCGGCCCCGTTCTTGTCTGCGGCGGCATCGCCGGCGGCATGTACCTGCTCACCTGGCTGACGCGGCGATCATTTCTGCTCAACATAAGATTCGCCGCGCACCACCAGGAAGGCGGCCACGCAGAGCGCGACGCCGCGGCCCGGGTGCTCGGCGTCGAAAAAGGCGCGGATGTCGTGCCGATCTGAACTTCGAAGTCTTCGGCAGCACGAGCATGGAAGTCCTCGCGTCGAGGCACAGGCGGCGTGGGCGCGATCACGGGAGTGCGAGTTCGTGGCGAGCGAGTACGACCCGCGCTCCGTTCGCGCAGTCCTGTCCGGCTAAGCTTGACGCCATTCGATAAACAGAAGAACCCGCGATGTCCCGACTTCCGCACCGGCTTTCCCGCACCGTCGCAGCCACCCCGACGCTCGGCATCGAGCAGGCGTGGGTCTCGCGCCGATATGAAGCTTGATGCGACGCGCGGTGACGCGGCTAAGCTCTACCCCATCCGATAAACACAAGAACCCGCGATGTCCCGACCCTCCCGCATCGACACAGCCACCCCAACGCTGACGCTCGGAATCCTGCCTTACCTGCTCGGCCTGGCCAGCGCGCTCGTGCTCGGCGCGCTGCAGTTTTGGCAGCAGACCTTGCCGCCCGAGGTCATCGACATCTCGCTCGGCAACGTCATCCCGAACAACGCGATCGAAGTCGCCGTCAACTACGTGGCCGGCGGTCCCGAAGCCTTGCTCGCCGCCTTCCTGATCACATTCCTCACCGCGCAGTCCATGCTGCAACGGCGCGGCCATCCCGGCACCTCGTTGAGCATGGCCGGCTGGGCAGTCTTCATCGTGGCCCTGGCCGTGTTCTTGTTTGCGCCCGCCTGGGTCGTCGGCTGGGCCGCCGGCCCCTGGCTTTTCAACGGCAACCTCTTCTTCATCCGCGTCAGCGACTTCCTGATGCAGTGGCTCGTGTCCTGGGCGGCGCTCTGGCTGGCGCTGCGGGTGGCGGGTGTGCGCACCGGTTCCGGCGAGCTCCGTGCTTCGCTGGCGCCAGCCGGCACCGCCGAATCCCGTGCGTCGACGGCCGACGCTTCCCCGGCAGCCAGCCCCGCGACGGCACCGCTGGCCTATTCCGCCCAAGACGGCGCGTCGACCGCGCCGCTGCCCGTCCGCTCCGCCCGCGGTAGAGCCACCATGGTCTTCGGCGCCTTCAGCCTGCTCTGCATCATGTCAGGCTGGCTCGTCATCCAGGTCTACCTGACCGAGCGCCTTGCCTACACGTCCGGCATCGCAGAAGCCCAACGCTGGATGACCCTGGTCGCCGGCTACATGCTCGCGCTCGGTGTCTTCAACGCGGTCGGGGCCTGGCGCGGCCTGCCATACCCGGTCCGCATCCGCATCCCCCGCCTCATGGCCCTCGCCGTGCTGGCCCTTATCGCAGGCGTCGCCGTCAACATGCTCGTGCGCACCGTGCTCGGCTGGCTGCTCCCGCCGGGCACCCTCGCCACTCTCGTGCCCACGCTGCTGGTCACGGTGATGACCTTGGCGATCCAGGCCGCGGCGGCATTCCTGCTGACGCGGCGCTGGGGATAGCGGTTGGGCGTGTGACCTGCCCCTGATTTCCCGTCAGGCACTCAGGCACGCGAGGGTGCGTAAAGGCGTTCGCCGTTCGTGCGTGGTTGTTCACCGGCGGACCGCGGGCATAGGAGATGGGGAAGCCACAGCAGGCACGCGGCTTGCAGCAAGCCCGCTTTCCCCTCCACCGGTGAGCCGCCATGAGAACGCTGCCTTCCAACGACGTCATTCCCCACGCACCCCGCCACCGCTCCCCGCTGCAGCGCCTGCGCGCGGCAGACGCGCGCAGGCCGGACTTCCCCGGTGAGCATCTGATCGTGCTCGGTGCGGGCATCTTGTGTCTGCTTGCGGGCATGCGCAGCCGCACGTTTGTGCGGGGCGGATTGTTTACCGCCGCAGGGACTGCCCTGATTGGGCGGGCGGCGAGTGGGACGGGAGGCGTGGCTAGAGTTGCGCGCGCTCTGAAGGGGTTTCGTTAGGCTCTTCGAAGAGAAGAGGCCCGGCAACTCTGCAGGTTTGAATCGCCATTTTCCGGCGGTAGGTGGCGCACCCTCATCTTCGCTTCCCCGACCGGTCAGGATCGCTCCCGCGCGACGGCGTACCGACTTGAAGGCGGCAGGGGCCGATGCGGCCTGATCGCCGTGAGTCAGTAGAGTTCCGGACGGTAATCATCACCGTTCTGCGGGCGCGCTACCAGGCTTTGGGAATAGTGCATGAGAACGCGACCAGCCCCGCGATGACGTTCCTGAATTTCCATGGGAGCAATTCGGAACCGAGCCAGTAGGCGCCGTGCTCTCAGGCAGTCTCTGTCGCCCAGGCGGCTCGCTCCATTCCGCTGGCCTGGACGACGTCAGCCGATTCAATCCGATTGCGTCCCGCTGCCTTGCCTTTATAGAGAGCGGAGTCAGCCTGCCGAAGCGCATTCTCAAGCGCCTGCGTGCCATGGAAATGCGATGAGATCCCTATGGTGATCGTGCAGCGCAGTGGTTCATCGGAACCCGACACCTTGATAGCCTGGCTTTCAATGCGAGCTCGCAGCCGCTCCGCCAAGTGCATAACATCGGCCTCATCCGTTTCCAGCAAGATAGCGACAAACTCTTCCCCGCCGATCCGGCCCGTCAGATCACCACGGCGTACGGTCGTGCGCAAAATATCCGCCACATGGCAGATGACCTCATCTCCCGCCTGGTGACCATAACTGTCATTGATCCGCTTGAAGTGATCGACATCCAGAACCAGCAAATAAGCCGGCGCGGCATTCCTAGCGTCGAAGTACAGATTCAGTGCCTCTGACAGCCCACGGCGATTGAGCAAATCCGTCATCGGATCCCGCGCCGCCATACTGCGCAGGCTATCCGTCAGTCGCCGCAGCACCAGCCAGACAATAGACGGCGGCACGATCGTGGCCAGCGTCGACATATAGATGTAGAAGATCATCTGAAAGCGACTGTCCATCTGCAGCGCATCCAGACCATCATCCACGATCTTCAAAAACTTCAGCGCGTTGAGAACACAGATCCCGCCGATCAACACCGCGAAGAAGATCATCTCCCCCCGCAAATCCTTCGCGAAGCTCCGGACGCCATAGAGCACCGTGAGCGCCATCGCGAAGAACAACAACGTCGCGCTCCCTGCCAGCATCGCATAGCGGGCCTCGGCGCCAAGACTGTGTTGCACCAGCCACTGCGCAACGCCATAGGCCACGGCGAACACGATCAACGGACGCCACAACCCAACCTCACGCCCAAAGAAACGCATCGCGCCGAGCAGATAAGCAATCGGCGCAGCCAGCGTCAGGCAATGATTCACCACGCTCATCACACTCCACGCCGGACCGCCCTCAACCAGTTGGAGAATGTAGGCTGCCGCCAGTAGCAGATTGCCCACGGCGAACACATCCATCCCCATCCTGTTGCCAGGTAGGCGACGACTGATGAGGAGAAACATGCCGGAAAAGCACAACAGGTGTGCGCACAGCATGCCTACGAGGGTGGAGGCAACCATGGGGAGGGTAGGGAGGGGCTGAGATAGGCGGAACTTCCGCACCGGCAAGTTTGGACCGCCGTCAGCCAAGCATTAACCGAGGAAATGCGAGCCAGGTCAAGACCTACGAGCGCACGCCTGAGCGAAAAATTCTAGGGCTAGGATTAAGCCAGGTGATCGTATTGACCTAAATGGACATCCATGGTGTCTATCTTGTCTGCTTTCGACCCGAAGCGGACGTCCAGGTTTCTACTAAGCAGTCATTCAAATGCCACACTTAGCCCATGGATGATTTACAAATTATGGGCTTTTAAAGGTTGCGAATAGAGTTTAACGGTGCCTATTGCACTGCCAGTTCTGTCCGTTTACTTTGTGCCTGCCGCGTCGCTTGGCCAAGAGGCTGAGCGCGGTATTGGCAAAGGGAGGGGCGGGAGTTTGCTGAGCGACTCGACGTCCAGCGGCGCCAGTGCATTTGGCGGGGGAGTGCTGAGGGCGGTCGGCGGGGTAGACGATGCGGCGCGTTCATTGAACTGGGGCAGGTCGTCCGCGCTATGCGACATGGGGTGAGGAAGGCCCTTCGGAGGCGGGTCATTATCATGCGCGGCGTGGCGCTGTTCGGCGATTACCGAGGCAGCGGCCTGCATAGCAGTGTCGAGTGTGGGTGCGCTCAGTTCTAGACTCAGGCTCGCGTCGTCTCCCCTCGCCTTGATCAAATACGGCCCGTACAGCGCGTCGTTGACCCCTTCTAAATTGATGCCAAGGCTGGTCAGGGCATTGCGCCCATTCCTGTCGTCAAGCCAGCGGACTGAGGTCCCGTTGTCTGGGAGAAACCGATCCAGATTCGCACGGTCCCGCCCTCCGTCGACGGTTGCCCGGTTTGTGCTTACAGGGTAGAAGCTGTAAGTCAGTGAGTGTTCTTCGACCTTCCGCACAATGGGCGCAGACGGGTCTGATGTGCTCCCCATGACGCAATCGACCTGAATTTGGACGTCAAAGAACGCGATCTTGCCCGCGTTCTGCCCTATGTCATAAAGCAGATTGGACAGCTTTGGGCTGGCCCCCGAATCGTCCTGCGGACAAAACGTGTACCAACCTGTGATGACCGGCATTGTGGCGTCGGGCGTGCGCTCGAGGGGCGTAGGCGTGTAGTCAAGCAATTTGCGGACTTGGTCGACGAACGGTTGCCAGCCACCGACGATGGTGACGATGGTGCCGAAGATCGTGAATAGAACGAGCGGCCCGTAGCTAGCGAGACGCGCGCCCCAAGTCGGATGGGTCTCTTTCCTCTCCCGCGCCTCCTCCTCGGTCCGTTTCGCGGCGTCGACCTTGGCCTCCGACTGGAAACGGTCGTGTCTGAGCAGGCGGTTGACGCGCCGTCGATCGGCCGGCGTGCCGCCGTCAAGGACGCTCGAAACACGCGCATAGCAAGTGAAGTCGACGATTGCGCGTTTCAGCACGCGGTCGGTAATATCGAGCGGATCATCGAACACGTTCCAGACTATGAGCTTTTCCTTTCGGTGGCTTAGTTCTGATTCGTACGGGTACATGAACACGGCGACGGCACCCGTCGCCCCCTGTGAGATTACGAGTGCTGCGCCTCCTTCGGTGGCGAGCGCACTACCACCGGGTACGGTGCCGACCGGATGTTGGCCGAAGGATATCTGGATCTGGCGGTTCGAACGGTCTTGACTCACATAGAGTCTTTCATGATGGAAGGCCGTTTCTGCCTGTGTCGCGACCGTCCGGAACAGCCGTTCAACACGTTCGACTACGACGACCTGCCAGTTGATGAACTTATACCGACGCAGATCGGCCGTTCGTTGTGGGAAAAGCTGCACACAGGTCTCTCGTGGTTATATTGTTGCGGACTGATTCAGTGGAGCGGTGGGTTTTCCCAGGCTTCAGTGCCTGCCTCGGATTTTACCTATTACGCCAAAAATGATTGAACTAAATCGCTGCGCGTTAGCGGGCGGTTAGCCAGCCCGTGGCGTCGTCGTCGTTGGCGTAATACATTCTTTGGAATAAGACGGCGACAGCGCAGTCTGCTGTGCCGATCCTTCTGGGCGGAGTCAGCCATACCTTCCCTACGTAGACGCGTGAGTGGAGATACGCGGGTGCACCACCTTATCGCCAACGCGCGGTGCGCCCATCCCAGCAGGGCGTGCCTTTGCCTGGCACTCCGGGCGTTCTCCGGACATGCTAGGCACCGGAGAAGGAGCACACCATGAGATACCTATGCAGACGGGGAGAAGAATCCAGTGAAACTCGACAGTTGATTTTCGTTCACGCCGACTGAATGTCCGTCGTTGGCCGGCAAGCGTCCGCTCGCCGGCCGGGATGCATCAAGCCTCGGTTTGTTCAGCCATCTCAAGCGCATCGTCGACTTCGATGCCAAGGTAGCGAACTGTGCTTTCCAACTTCGTATGCCCGAGCAGCAGCTGTACAGCCCGAAGATTCTTCGTCCGGCGATAGATTAGGGAGGCTTTAGTACGGCGCATAGTGTGCGTGCCATATGCGGTGTCGTCGAGGCCAATCGATGCGACCCAGCGATGCACAATCCGGGCGTACTGCCGCGTCGACAGATGCGGGGACGTGTGCAACCGGCTCGGAAACAGAAAATCCGCCGCTTTTAGCCCTCGCGGCTCGATCCATGCTTCAACGCTCTCACGGGTTTGCTCCGTGATTTCGAATTGCACCGGACGCTGGGTCTTCTGTTGCATGACGGTAGCTCTAGCGGCCACGTGGCTTCCGTGCCGGATGTCCTGCACCTGCAATCGCGTGGGATCGCACGCTCGAAGCTTGCTATCGATTGCGAGATTGAACATTGCGAGTTCCCGGACCTTCGAAGCCATCTTCAGTCTCGTTCGGATTGCCCAAATTTCTCCCAGCTTTAGAGGTGGCTTCTGCCCGGTGAGTTTGCCCTTGTTCCATGGCACACGACGGTCAACGGTGACATCCGCGGATTCCATGACAATCTCCTTTCGCGTAAAAGGGAGATTCAGTTTGCTCCTACGGAGGGTCGCTATCCGACCCTGCGCAGTCCTTCAGACAAGACCAGTAAAGCCGTCAACTGACGATGTACAACTTCTACTGGGCATGGCCTAATTCCATGCGTAGGCTATAGTGTTTGTAACGAATTCGCTTACCGACCGGAGCCAGCAACCGGATAACGCGCGGCACAGAAGGCCGGCGAGTTTCATGGCTGAACTTGGACTATGTTCTTATACAGAATGCATGCTGAAAAGCCAGGCTACAAGCCGCTTTCCGCGTTTTCTTCGTGGCAATGTAGCCAGCACGCGTCGGATATGGCCTGCGGCTTGATGCGGCCTACGTTGGGTTAGAGCGGAGATGAAGCACATTGGGAAGGTCGCGGAATACCTAGTGCTCGCCGAGCTCATTCAGCGAGACGTCGAAGCGTACTCCGCAATCTCATTTCGTCAGCCCTCGTACGACATAACTGTCATTCGCCCGGACCTTTCGGTCGCGCGCGTGCAGGTAAAGGGCACCGAGCTTCAAAACAAGAGCACTAACAATCCGATCACGAATCTAGAGAAGGAGTTCGACTACCTTGTAATCGTAGTCTTCGTCGGCGAGACGCCGCAGTACTACATTCTGACGAAGCGTGAAGCAACCCAGGCTTATGGCAATAAATTGGGAACCATCTACATATCGCAGATGGTAGACCGCGTGTGGCAGGTGAAGCCGGAGATCTCTTGGCACAAAGACAGGTGGGAGAAGATTATTGGGCAGTGCGCGGCGCCTGACCCTAAGTGGTCTGTCTAGTTGGACACGTTGCGGCAATGGGCGGCCCAGTGCCGGGGCAAATCTTGCACCGTGCCGCCCCTTGCCGCAGCGTGCTGGTCACCTCCACGTTAGTCGTTATGGACACTCATCTACGTAGAAAAAAACAATGAGCATTATTCTTTCCAATCGCGTAAAGAACCACATCGAATCCATCGTCAGGGAGCACCTGTACCTTGCCGACATCAAATCTGACGAGTCAAAGCTGCTGTCTAGGGGGCTGGCGGCAATTTGTCTGGCAGGGCTTGCGGGAATGTCATATGCACAGGTGGCTAATTACATCGTGGATGGGGCGAGAGACAACGGAATTGATGGTGTCTTGTATGACAATCTGCGGAACAAACTCTATATCGTTCAAGCCAAATGGTCCACCAAGGGAACGAGCACAATCGACACGGGTGACCTTCGCAAGTTCATCGCGGGGGTGTATGACCTTCTGAACGAGGATTGGAGCAAGTTTAATAAGCGCGTCCAAGCGGTCTCCGGCGAGGTCTCGCAGGGGATCCGCAACGATCCTGAGATTATCTTGGTGACCGCTTACAACAGCGACAACCCAATAAGCCCAGACTGTCAGGCGATCGTCGAAGATTTTCTCAACGAGAATAACTCAGACTCACAGGAAGTCGTCGCGTTTCGACCGTTCGATCTGAAGCGGCTCCTGCGGACGATAAAAACCGTCAAATCGGGTGCGAAGTCTGATGTGGAAGTCAACCTGCTTCAATGGGGGGAGCAGAAAGAGCCCTATTACGCTATCTACGGAAAGGTTTCGTGTGCTGACGTGGCGGAGTGGCATACTACTCACGAAGATCTTCTCTTCTCGGAGAACATCCGAAACTCGCTTTCTGAGAGCGACATCAATGCCCAGATCGAGGCGGCCCTGTTTCGCAGCCCAACGGAGTTTTGGTACCTGAATAACGGCATCACCGCCATTGCGGATGATATCGTTCGAAAGCCGATTGGTCTTGGTGACCAGAAGGAGAGCGCTTATTGGAAGGTTGGCAACCTAAAAATTGTTAACGGGGCGCAAACAACCGGCTCAATTGCTAAAGCCTATTTTAAGAATCCGAAGGCGGTGAAGCGAGCATATGTTCAAATCAAAGTGATCTCGCTCGAGCATGCGCCGATTGACATAGCGAATCGGATAACAACGGCCACAAATACACAGAATCGAGTAGAGGCAAAAGACTTCTTGGCGTTGGACCCAAGACAAGACGGCATCGCCGAGTCCATGAAAAAGCTAGGGGTCCACTACTGCTACCGGCGAGGTGAGAGAGTGGTGGATCCTGCGCGCGGCCTAGACGTTCAAGAACTAGCAATGGCAATGGCTGTTTCCAGCGAAAGCATGGCAAGCGTCACTATCGCGAAGGGAAATGCTGGATCTCTAACTGACCCGAATGCCTTTTACCCCAAGCTTTTTGATAAGCCGATGGAAGCCCGTGCGGGCTGGGAATTAGTCAAGAGGTGGCGTACTGCATCGGCCACTGTTTCAACGTTTGCAGCAAAACTCGCAGGACGTGAGGCGCAACTAGCAGTGCACGGGAATCGGTTCATTGAACACGTACTGCTGACCACTAAAGGAGCGCCTACCGCAGCGCGTGTCGCAAAGATCCATACGGCGCTTAAGGCGCTGGTCGATGAGCTTCATGGGACCGACTGCTACCTCGCCGTCCTCTTCAAGAACGCGAAGAAGTGCGAGGTTCTTCGAACACGCATCTCAGAACAAGTCTGATCTATATCAGCTAACAACGTGGCGCCTAACCATTCCATCGAGCGGATGTCCAACCGGCGGCGCCGGTCGGCCACCGCTCGTGCCAAACGTTCACCGTCTGCTCTTCTGAATCGCCAACGACAGCTATTGGCCGAAAGCAGCCGTTGAGTCTGAGCAAGCTTTACTCCGCTTCGGTCGGGATTCAGGCGTTCACCAATTAGGCGGACCTGTCTAGAGGCGTTCCGCGTCAATCACCTGCGCCAACCACTCCCTCGGCGATACCCCCATCCTCTGCCGAAAAGCCTTCGACAACGAAGCCTGCGTCGCAAACCCCAGTTCCGCCGCAATCAATTTCGCCGGCTTTCCCGCGCGCAGCATCGACGCCGCCAGCGTCAATCGCCAATCACTCAAATACTGCGCAGGCGTCGTCCCGGTTGCCTGTTTGAACGCCGCCGCGAACGCACTGCGCGACATGCCCGCGATGCTGGCCATGCGTTCCAGTGTCCAGTCTTCACCTGGCTCACGGTGTAATGCCACTAATGCTCGAGCTAATCGCGGATCCGACAGGCCCATCACCAATCCGTTCTCAACCCCCGCCTGTGCCGGGTGATCGATGATCCAGCGCAGCAGTTGAATCAACACCACTTCAAATAAACGGTCCGCCAATAGTCGCGAGCCGCAGCGGACCTGGTCTGCCTCGCCGAACAGCAGGTCCAGCGCGGGCTCGAGGCCGGGCACTTCACGCAAGGGCACGAGCATCGCAGGGGGGAGGGCCTGGACGATGGGGTTGCGCTCACCGCCGTCGAAGTCCAGCGCGGCGCAGGTGAAGTCGTTGCCGTCGGGCGGGTTGATGAATTCGTGGCGGACGGGACCGGGGTAGAAGAGGAGGGTGGGTTCGGTGAGGTGCAGGTGCTGCGGCGCGCCTTTGCCGGTGCGGTGGCGCAGTTCCATGTCGCCATTGCGCATCACGTGCAGAAAGCCGCGCCCCGGGGCGGCTTCGAAGGTTTGGACGCCGCAGAGTGCGCCCGTATGAAAGAGGGTAGCGCGGACGCGGAAGCGTTCGAGCAGGGCGGTGAGGCGGTCCAGAGGTGGCTGGGTGAAATCTGTCATGGGCGTGGCTCAATGGGGTGCGCGGCACAGATCGGCGAGGCGTTGACGTGGAGGCGAGCTCACACGCGTGAGTCGAAATGGAGCGGATTCGTCAGCGCGGTGGCCGCAGGCGCAACGCGCCGGACAACTCGACGCCTCGTGTCGTCCTGTCAGACGAGCGGCTCCCGGCAGCCGTGCTACCAAACAAGCGTGAGCCGAATATCGAATTGGACGTTGGGATAAGTTTACTGGACGAATGGACGCCAGGAGTACAGGGATTCTCCGTAGTATTTGCTTCAAGCGCGGCGCTCATCCGAGGCAGGCGCCAGAACCTAAACCTACTGGAGTTCATCATGTCCCGTGTTTCCCTTATCGATACCTCTTCCACCACCGGCGAGCGCCAGGCGCTGCTGAACCAGATTCATGGCGCGTTCGGCGCCACGCCCAATATGTTCAAGGCGGTGGCCAATTCGACGGCCGCGCTCAAGAGCATGTGGGGCTCGTTCGGCGCGCTCGGCGGCGGGGTGATCTCGCCGAAGCTGGGCGAGCAGATCGCGGTGGCGGTGGCCGACCGCAATGCGTGCGAATACTGCCTGGCCGCGCACACCGCGCTGGGCCGCAAGGCCGGCGCGAGCGCCGACGAGATGAGTGCGGCGCAGGCCGGCAACTCGGCCGACCCCAAGACCGCAGCGGCGCTGCGTTTTGCGCTGCAAGTGGTGGAGTCGCGCGGCCAGATCGCCGAGGCCGACGTGGAAGCCGTGCGTGCGGCCGGTTTCAGCGACGAGGAGATCGTCGAGATCCTGGCGCACGTGGCGCTGAACCTGTTCACGAACTACGTGAACGTGGCCTTCGCCGTCCCCGTCGACTTCCCCGGTGTGAAACTGCGTCGGGCCGCGTAGGTGGGGCCGCCTAGGCCGGGCCGCGTAGGCGGGGCCGCCTAGGCCGGGCTGTGTAGACGGGCCACCATGCTCGCCACACCCGATCAACGCCCGGCAATCGAGCATCACCCGGCGCGATGCCTCACCGCATCGCGCCGGTTTTCCAGGAGCATCACCATGACTGCTTTATACGACCGTCGCCAAGCGCTACCCGCGCCCGCGTTGCAGACAACGCAATGGCTCAACACCCCGCATCCCATCGATCTCGCCGCGCTGCGTGGCAAGGTGGTGGTGTTGCATGCGTTTCAGATGCTGTGCCCCGGCTGTGTGATGCAGGGGCTGCCGCAGGCAGAGCGTGTGCATCGGCTGTTTCGCAATCAGGACGTGGCGGTGATCGGGCTGCATAGCGTGTTCGAGCACCACGTGGTGATGACGCCGCAGGCGCTGGAGGCGTTTGTGCACGAGTACCGTTGGAGTTTTCCGATCGGGATCGACCAGCCGGATGGGCATAACGGGATTCCGTTGACGATGCGCACGTATGCGCTGCGCGGCACGCCCAGTTTGATTCTGATCGATCGCGAAGGGCGCATGCGGCTGCATCACTTCGGTCATCTCGATGATCTGGTGCTCGGCGCTGCGATCGGGCAACTGCTCAGCGAGCCGGCTGGTGTCGCGGCTGGGCGCGACGAACCTAAGCACCCAAGCATCGAGGCTTCGGGTGATTGCGCTCAAGGTGTTTGCGCCGTTCGGACTTGAGCGAGGTTGTCGCGGGCGTCAGAGCATTACTCATGGCGCCGACGCGCTCGGGACAGGCGATGGCTTTAAGATGCGCGCATCCTCGCGTCAGCTCCTTGCAGGTGTCGCGCTTGATCGGCGAACCCTGAGTCGACGCGAGGCATGCAGCATTGAAGCGGTGGATAGCCGCCCGCTCGTGGGCCCGGGCTTTTGCTGCCGGCCGACCAAGGGCGAGCGTTGACCGGCGTTGCGAATTTTCTATCCGCTCGCCCGCACGTAGCCCGGGGCTACCCTCCATTACCGCGTGCGCGGATGGCGGCGCGAGCGGCGTCCATGGCTGCCTGCACGCTGTCTAACGGGCGGCGGTGATCATCCGCCAACGCTGTAGCCGCGGCCATCCAGGGGTGCGCATACGCGACGACGTCGAAGCCTTCGTCCCGCGCCTCTTGGGCCGCCTGCGCGCAAATCGCCGTGCACGCCGCGTGTTGGCCGTCTTGGTAGCGCGCCCATGCATCGGGTATCAGCCGAACCGTTACGGTGGCGCCAGTCCGGGATGCGTATCGTTCGAACAGCGCACGGTTGGGTGCAATGGTGGCCTCGACCGCACAGAGCACGGCGATGTGTTTGCCGGCGCGCGAGGCCGCCTCGGCCAGGGCCGCGTCTGCCCGAATGACGGGAATATCGAGCGCTCCCATCGTGTCGACAGCCGGGCCCAGCGTCGCGCACGTCACGACCATTACGTTTGCACTCGCCGCCAGCTCGCGCAGCGTCTCGTGAACCATTGCGTGCGCGGAAATCCGGTCTGCGGGCTGTGCGCTCATGACCTGTCGCAGATCGGCGCGCACTGCGTGGTGCACATGGTCCGGCGACCAACCCACCTTGTCGGCGGCAAGCGCGAAGAGTGCGACGTTGCTCTCCATCGTGTGCAAAAACGAGAAGTTCATGCGTTCAATCCTTCAAAAGTCATGTCGACCAGGATTGTTCTCTTCGCACCTTGTGGCAGCAAGACCAGTGGCAATACTGGTATTGCCAGTTCCCCTCTACCTTGCACGCGTCGATACGGCATGCGCTGCGAAGGTTAGGTGTGGGGCACACAATAACGTGGAGCGCTAATGCGATCTGCGGTAGCTCGCTCTTGTACACGGACGAAAAGCTTCAGATGGCCGACAGCCCATCGAAGCATGTCATACGCGTCTGCAGCCCACGGATCTCGGATGCGTACCTGCGAAATTGTGAATCGCGTTCGACCGCCATGCGTGCGAGACGTCTTCTGACGAAGGCAGACCGCGAGCGCAGGGCTCGCGGTCTGGTTCGTACGTCTGAAGATAATGACGAGGTTCTACGAGTTGTCGTTCTGTCGCGGAATGGAGCTCGCGAACCTCGTCATGCCGCTGCTTTATTTGGGTACGGGCGTATTCAGCAGTTGCTGCTCCCACAAATACGCAATACCACTGCCGCCAGCGTGTTCAACGATGACTTTCGTGATCTCCGCGGCTTGTTCGGCGCGAGCCCAGTCGCGTTGCCATTCGGCGGCGACGGCGAGCCAGGTCATCATGTTGGCGCCCGCTGCGATCATGCGTTGGATCGCGACTTGATGCGCTTCGACGGACACGCCGCCCGACGCGTCGGTGACGACGGTCACGTCCCAGCCTTCGCCCAGCGCCTGAATGGCCGGCATGGCGACGCAGACTTCCGTCCACAAGCCCGCGATGATCAGCTGCTTGCGGCCGGTGGCTTTGACGGCGTCCACCACCTTTTGATCCTGCCAAGTATTGATGAGCGTGCGGTCGATCACTTCCTGGCCGGGAAACACGTCGGTGATCTGCGGAAACAGCAGCCCGCCGCGTTCGGCAATCACCGTCGTCAGAATGGTGGGCACGCCGAACGCCTTGGCCGATTTGGCCAGACCTGCGGTGTTGTTGATCACCATTTGCGGTTCGTGGCTGTTCACGTTCGCAAGCTGATAGGGCTGGTGATCGATCAGAACGAGTACCGAATCTTCCGGGCGGAGAAGCGAATCAAGGCCGTTGCGAAAAGTCATTCAGGCTTCCTTTGTGGTGGTGAGCTAAGTGGCTTCGCTGTCCTTGCACCTTGTGTGGCGCATGGCAGGATGCCCATTCTGCTGTTCCACTATTCGTCGAGGTAGTACCATTTTCCGAAAGCTGTGTCGCATAACGGGGAACACTCAGTGGATACGGAAGACCTGCGCACGTTCGTGGAAGTGGCCGATGCCGGCGGGGTATCGCCCGCGGCGTTGAGGCTGGGTTTATCCAAATCGATCGTCAGCCGCCGCCTCGCTCGTCTCGAGGCGGAATTAGGCGTGCAGCTACTCGCTCGATCCACCCGAGGCGCAGCGCTCACGGAGGCCGGCGCCACCTTTCGGGATTACGCCGCGAGAGTGTGCGGAGAGATCGATCTCGCCAAAGAAATGATCCTGCCGTCCGGCGACCTGCGTGGCCGGCTGCGCATTTCGGCGCCACTTACTTTCGGCCCCTCGCATTTCGCGCCTGTGCTTGCGGAAATGGCGAGACGCCATCCCGAGCTGCATATCCAGACCTGTTATAGCGACCGCTTCGTCGACCTTATCGCAGAAGGCTACGACTGCGCGATTCGGGTGGGCTATCTCCCCGACTCCAATCTCGTCGCGAGGCGCATCGGCCGCATCTACGGAAAACTGGTCGCGAGCCCCGCTTATATCCAAGCCTACGGGGCACCCGAAACCCCGCAGGATCTCGCGACCCATCAATGCCTGATGCAGGGCACTGAGTCGTGGAAGTTCATGGACGGCGACGAGGTGATCAACGTGCGACCGCATGGGCGCTTCAAGGCTGATAACGGTACGGCGCTGGCCGCAGCCGCGGCGGCCGGGGTTGGTATTGGGTATTTGCCCGACTGGGTTACGGATGAGTATGTGGAATCGGGGGCGCTGGTGCCCATCATGACGCGCTATCCACCGCCCGCAGCGGGCGCCTATGTCGTCCGGCCGCCGAGCCAACATCCCTCGAGGAACATTCGGGTGCTGACGGAGCTGTTGATCGAGACCTGCGATAACTCACCGTATCGGGTGGGGCTGGCGAGTGGGGAGTAACAAGGCTATTGCAGCACCGTGAGTGAGTCTTCGCAGCGCGGTTCGCCTCCCGACAGCTTTCGACAAGGGCGTAGGGAGTGGTTAGACGAAGCCCTCTTAAGCTCGCCGCCAGTTGTGCCCAAGTGGCCGCGTTTCCGGCCGAGGTAGGGTTCGTCCAGCCCTGAGCGACAGCGGTTAGCGACCCTAAGCAGCCGTTCGGCAGCGGCATGCCAAAACTGGCCATTGGTCCAGCGCGAAGCCTTCAGGGAGAAATGCAAAGAGCGGGGGCTGGCCCAATACTCGGCGAACACCGCGATCGGCGTCAGAGCCTCGCTGGGGACGCGCGGAGCAGCTATTCGAAACTTTGCTCGCCTTGCCGAACGCGCTTGCTCTCATGTTCGATCCAGCGTTCGAGTTCGGGCAGCATGTCAGTGACCAATTGCCGAACCTCGCCTCCAACATCGTCACCCAGCCTTGTGATAGCCTCGCGACGCCGAACCAGGATATCGGCGAGCGAGCCGCTCCAGCTGCGCGGATGCAGCCGCAACCAGATATCACCGAGGAACGCCCGCTTGTCTGGCGCGTGGCCCAATATTTCCAGGAAGAGCGTGGAGACACAATTCTCCTCTTCGCCCTGCTGCCGCTTGAACATGTGGATGCTTTCGCCGAGCAGCGGATAGCGCTGATCCGGATCGATATTCGCCCACTGAACAAGGGTCTCGGCGCCGGCATCTTCCACCGGCGTGCCAGACCCAAAGCCCCCTTCAAACAGCTCCCGATTTCTCGGCGCGAGTTTGGGGAGCAGGAGTTCGTCGAGTGCGATCAGGGGGTGGGCCTCGAAGATCGCTTTGAGGACATAATCAAGATCGTAGGGCGAGAGATAGACGTTCTCCAGTCCGGCCCGGACGCGAGCGCAGATTTCCCGCAATGTCTCTTCTCCATCAGGTCCGGCGCAGCAGATCCGAATAACGGTATGCAGCCCAATATCTCGTAACGACTGCTCCCTTCCGATGTCAGCGCGCAGTAGCAGCTCACGGCCAACAGAGATCAAGGATGGCGCACGCTGGCGGCCGTCTTCCCGGTCGCAGTAGAAGTGCATGTGCAATATGTCGAGCGCGATCTCGACACCGTCGGGCAGATTGCCGATGTCGGTGAGCAGCGGGCCAAGCGCGTCGGGTGGAGACTCTCCGACACTGCCATTTGCGATGATTTGAAAGTTCCGCGCCGAGAGGACTTCACGTTCGATCGCACGCCGAAGCCGCGCTATGCCTTGGGCATCGATAGCAACACACGCCTGAAGATACGGTAGACTCGCTGCGAGAACGGGATTCTGGATCACATCCTCTAGCGTAGCGTTGACAAAGGCCGAATCCTTGGCGTGCGCGCCATGTATAAACCCGCCAAGCACCGTCGCATTCCGGTTGTCCGCCTCGGCGGCGGAGAAGAGGTCCAGCAGTTCCCGCCACATCGCATCAAGATCGGCGGCACCATCCGACAGCCCAATGCCGCATTCATAGGCGCGCTGCGGATTTTGTTCGACTAGCAGTTCGGCGATGAAGACAGCGCGCGTCTCCGGCTCGCGCGCGAGTGCGGTGCCGATCTCTTTCGCCAACAGGGAGGCGCGCTCATAGGGTTTTATGACGTCGCCTTCATCCGCATCGCCATCAGCCATATCCCAATCGAAACTGCTGCGCCTAAGTACGACTGCACGGGCTTGATGGAGAAGATCGGCGGGTTTCAGGCGTTCGATGAGCGCTACGAGACGGGCGCGCACCTCATCCGGCATCGCGTCGCCCTCGAAGCGCAGCGCTTTGCGGAAACCGATCCACCCCTCGATCCAAGGTCGCTCAAAAGAAAAGTGGGTCGCTGCCCGTTCGAGCGCATCGTGACAGGCGCCGAAGCGCCACAGCCCTCTCACGTTGTGGGCAAGGTAGTCTCTTGCGTTTTCGATCATTAGCGAGAGCTCCACCGCCAGGTCGACCGCGCCGTTGTACCAAGCCCAGATGTCACCATAGGTCGGCGGGTGCCAGCCGTAGTCCCGTGACCGGGCGCCAAAATCGAAGTCGCTGGATGAACTGAAATGGTGCGCCTTCAGCAGCGCATCGAGGGCGACGCCGGCACAGCGCACCAAAGCCGGATCCCCCGATTGCGCGAACCGGCGAACGAGCGCTCGTCGCTGATCTGGCGAAGCTTTGGTGCCGGACAGGTATAGGTGAAAGAGCTCGGCGAACATGTCCGATGCCGAATTGTGGCTGTGGTGGGGCGACTCAGCGGAAAAGAACCGCGCAAGCAAGGTTGCCGCGCGGTCAAACAGCGGCGGATCGTAAGCGAGTAGCTTAATCAACCGCATCCATTGCCACCGGTTGCTCGACTGCGCGTCAAGTATCTCGCCGCCATTTGGGCCAGCAATATCTCGCTCTATCCTCACGAGTACGGCTTCGGGCTCGACCGGGGCGATGTTGGCGATGATCTGAAGGCCGTCTTCTCCCAATGCCGCAAGATCGCCGAGTGGCCCGTCGGCGCGGAGCCAGCGCTTGGCTGCGGCCCGCGCCTCGGCGCTGTCGTGTAGATAGCCGAGGCGGCGCGAAAGGGACTTTCGCATCCGCGTCGTAGCCGACGCACAGAAGCGATCGAAATCGGCTGGCGGTATACGTTCAAGGGCGAACCCGGCGAGCGGGTTGGCGATTGCGTGCGGCAGGATAGCGCGCCACCGTCCACGCAGCTGCGCGATCCCCCTCCGTCGAAGCGCGTTCAGCGCCGCATATATCGCCGCCACTGGAACACCGCGAATAGCGGCGACCCGCGCAAGTTCACCGGCTTCCGAAGTGTCCTCGCCATCGATCGAATAGAGCAGGGCAATATCTTCGGCAGCGGAAAGCAGGTCTCGGTCAGGCTCGTTGCGCTGATGAAAAATCCGCTCGAAGAGGTCGCGGCTCTTGAGCTTTCCGAGGGTTTCGCCTTTTTCGAGCGTGTCGGCGAGAGCGCGCGCCGCGCGGAAGTTGCCGTCGCTAAACTCAGATATGGTTCGCCGGTCGACCTGCGTCACATTGGGGAAGGTCTTTTCCAGCCACAGTTCCACCATTTCGGGCGATGCTGATTGCAGGCGAAAAACCTCGGTACGCTCGGGCTGGTCGTCGCGAACGTCATATTCGACAGTTAAGAGACTGACTTGGCTCCCAGCTTCCGAACAGATGCGGGCCAGGTCGCTGTGCGTCGCCGGGTTACAGTTGTCGACGATCAGGATCGCGCGTCGCCCTGCCATCACCAGCTGGCGCGCCATGTCCCGTGCAGTCGGGTGAGTCTCCTCCGAATAATCGGTATAGACGGCGAGCCCCGGATCGAGCGGCATCTCGCCCACACCATCCTCGAACAGCGCCTGCACGAGACGCGTCTTTCCGAGACCGGATAAGCCGATCAACCGGATACATTGGCGAGCTGTGGTCAGAGAGGCGCGAAGCCGGGCGATACCCTCGCCGATGGTGAGTTGCTCGCGGCTGCTCGTTCTTTCATCGGTTAGGCAGGCTTTGTCGTTGAAGAGATAGGGCGTCGCCTCGCTCACGCCGACGCCGCACCAATCGCCGATGCTGCTCCAGCCCGACATACCGATGCCGAGCCGCGTGCGGACCCAAGCGGCGATTCCGGGATAGTGATTGACCCATGTCGCCAGCCGGTCGCGATCGTAGAAGTCGCTATGCAACTGCCCGGCCTCAGGCAGATCGTTGAGCTGCGCCCGGATCGCATCGCGACGATCGTTCAGCGGCTTGTCTGCGACCGATCCTTGCGCACTGACGATGATGTAAGCGCCGAATCGAGTAGCGAGTTCGGCGATGACTGGCCGTAGTACGCCGCTAGGACGCATCTCATCGCGGATTGCGCTCGCCGGCATGTCGGGCTTTTTTACCTGAAAACCTGTGTGCTGGCGCGGCACAAAATCCGGCATCGGCAGTGCGGACGGGCACTCGACCCGGACATCAAGCCCGCCATCGGCCGCATCCTGGTTGCCGCCAGAAGTTACCGAAGAACTGGGGCAACCCTGCGCCCGCAATTCTGCCAAGGCGAGACGTGCGACGAGTGTTCGCAGATCGGCGTCATTTAGGTCGGCGACTTGTGCGCCAGTAATTTCGAACATCGTTCTCCAACTCCCCCCTTGCATCAAGAGTATAGGAGAGCGTGCGAGAGAACAAAAAGCGGTCAAGCGATGGTTGGTCCGCCAAGGCCACGACCGAACTGTCAGTCGATCCGTCACCACGCATGATGCCTGCGACTGGCTTGCTGAGCTGGCCCTCCAGTGCCGGGCCACGACACGAGCGCGAACTCGCGCGATCCGGCGGAGAGACTGTTGGGTCGCCATCCGCGCGATTACTGCTAGGTGCGGAGCACCTGAATCGTCTCGAGATGCTTGAGCGTTGAGCGCAGCGCTATCTAGGCCATTCGTGAAGAAAAAGTATTTGCCTTTCACGTCACCGAAGAACTTCTTTCTCGGAGCTTTAGGGGCGGCTTCTGCCCGGTGAGCTTTCCCTTGCTCCATGGCACACCACGGTCAATGTCGGCATTCGCGGACTCCATGACAATCTCCTTTTGAGTAAAGGGAGATTCAGTGTGCTCCTACGGAAGGGGCGCTATCCGACCCGATACAGACATTGGTCAGCCGCGATAAGCGAACCTCAATGAGACAACCCAGTCGTGACGGAAGAACTTGGATCTGAGGCGCCGCGTTAGATCGTCAACCCGAGGCATGTTGGGCCATTTTAGGCCAGGCGTCATTCAATCGAAATTCTTTGAGCACCTTTGATGCCGCTGCATTGAATCTACGTCCAGTTTCGTCGCCAACCATTGGAACAAGAAGCTTTGCTTCCAGCGTTAGTCGTCTTGTCCGGGATCCCTGCCAATACCCACAGTCACTTGATAGAACATCTGTGGGTCTGGAGCAAAGCCTATCACCGACTCCCAATGAGGCCAGGGATAGTTGCCTGCTATGAATAGGGCTCCACCCTTGGCCGCCTCCAGTTCTTCATATCTTGCCGGCGAGAGGCACTCCTGCGCTTTGCTGAAAATCGACGTCTCGGCCGCCCTCATCACAGCGGCGATTCCATGGCGCTTTGGAGGATTCATTTTTTTATCTACCTTTCGGAAGTGACTCATTGAGCGCGGCACTGACCGGCTGATTGTGGCCGACAAGCGTCTGAACGAGCTCGAGTCCTGAGAGTCAGTCGTAGTACGACAGTGCGACCAACGGCGCTCCCTGCTGCACCGCGCGACGCCAGTTCACAAAGGCGCAGGCGTCCTGCAAAGCCTCGAACTGATCCGGGCAACGACTCCTGAAACTGTTGACAGCGCTAAGCTGTATCGCCAACGTTTCTCCCCGCTTAACATGCACGCCTGTCATCTCGGCCTGGGGCTCATCGAGGTAAGCTAAGCAGTCCACCAACGCGTCCATGTTGTTGCCATAAAACGCGGGGAACCCGAAGATCTGCGAGAAGATCTGATGGAAGGACTGCCAATCCTTTATTTGAGTTGTGTCTACAACCACCGTCGTCATCGCGTTTTTCCAGTTTTCTGCTGCGCCTTGTTATAACGTCCACGTCTGCCCCTTCGAAGGGGCAGGACCGGAAACTGCCTACGATGTAGGCAACTCCGTGTCCCTTTGTGGCCGAAAGCAAGTCTATCGCCAGTCGTCGACAGCTGTCGATAATCGTGTGGTTTACTGCTGAATTCTGATCGCGCTGATAGCTGCTGGGGCACTCCAGTTGTTCCCAATCCGCGCTTTCGATCAGTTTCCGTGCGACGAACCTACGCTCAACGCAGCTGGTCCGGACGCAATCGCAGGCGTTTCTCCAGACCAGCGAGATACTTCACCCACGATCGCAAATCTCAGGATGTTCCGCCGTCGCGCTCCGGATTACCCACTACACCATCGCCCACAGCAAGCCCAAACCCCTCGTCACACCACCCCGTAATACCCCCAATCATCACCTTCACGGGCCGTCCCAGTTGTGCAAGTCGCAGCGCGCCGCGGGTCGCGCCGTTGCAGTGCGGTCCGGCGCAGTAGGTGACGAATAGCGTGTCAGCGGGATAGTTCACCAGTTTCGATTCGACGATTTTGCCGTGGGGCAGGTTCACTGCCCCGGGCACATGGCCTTGCGCGAACAGGGCGGGGCTTCTTACATCCAGCAGGACGAAGCCGGGCGTGCCGCTGGCGAGTGCGCTCGCCACGTCGGAGCAATCGGTCTCGAATTGCATTGCCGCTTGAAAGTGGGCAGCGGCGGCGGCGGAGTCTGCGGCGGGGATGGCGGTGACGGCGTTGGTAGTCGGCATTGTTGACCTTTGTATGATCTGCAAGGAAAGGCAATCCCCGAATGCTGATCCGGGAGCCATATTCTGGCGTTGACACCCACTCCCGGATAAGTGGCCAAAATGACAATGTCCGGTAACATCACGCCATGAAGAATCATCTCGTCGTTGCGTTGGCCTACGACCGGCTGTGCACTTTCGAGTTCGGCTGCGTGACCGAGCTGTTCGCGCTCGAGCGTCCGGAGCTCGGCGTCGATTGGTACCGTTTCGAGGTTTGCGCAAGCGAGCCCGGACCGCTGCGCGCCGCGGGCGGAATTACGGTTTCCGCGCCTTATACGCTCAAGCTGCTCGATCGTGCGGACACGATCATCGTGCCGGGCTGGCGCGATGCCGATGAGTTACCGCCCGAGCCGCTGCTGAAGAAGCTACGCAAGGCTCATGAGCGGGGCGCGCGGCTCTGTTCCATTTGCTCGGGTGTTTTCGTATTGGCGGCGGCGGGCGTGCTCGATGGGAAAACGGTGACGACGCATTGGCGGTACGCCGCGAAGCTACAGCAACGCTATCCGCAATTGGTCGTCGAGCCCGATGCTTTGTATGTCGACGAAGGGCAGATCATTACCTCGGCCGGATCCGCGGCTGGACTGGATATGTTGCTTCATCTGGTGCGACGCGATTACGGTGGCGCGGTGGCGAATCGGGTGGCGCAGCGGCTGGTGGTGGCGCCGCATCGGGAGGGCGGTCAGGCGCAGTTCGTGCCGCGTCCCATGTTGCAAGACGAGGGCGGGCGGCTCACGAAGCTGATGGATTGGATGCGCGAGCATTCCGCGAAGTCGCATACGTTGCGCTCGCTCGCGGAGCGAGCGGCGATGAGTCCACGGACGTTGCAACGGCAATTTCATGATGCCACCGGTATGGCGCCGTATGAATGGCTGGTGCGCGAACGCGTGGCGGCCGCGCGCGACATGCTCGAGGCGCAGTCCACGTTGCCGATCGGTCGCATCGCCGAGTTGGCGGGGTTCGGCTCCGAGGAGTCGATGCGCAGGCATTTTCGACGCATTGTGCTGACGAGCCCCGCCGCATACCGGGAGAAGTTCGGCAATAGCGCGATGGCGCAGCAGCGCAATTCCGAAGTCTAAGAATGGCGCTGTCAGGCTGACGCCCTTGCTGCGGTGTTTGGATCATGCGATCTCACGGTTCCCATGCTCGTGTGCAATGCGCTCGCATGGCTCCGGCCGCTAGGCGGGGATCAGGCGATTCCCCAAGTGATAAAGCGGTTTCGGCCCAGGAAAGCCCTGGGCCAATGACAGGCTGATCGCGGATGCGCTCCGCCCTGATCCAGGCCCGACCCGTGGGGCCTCGCGGCCGCCGGCGCCAAGCGACGTAAAATACTGGCCTTTCAGCCTCAACACGCTTCTCTTATGAACCTCGACCGACTGCGTCGCGAATTTCCCGATTTCGACGTCACCACCCTGCCGACCCTGCCCGAAGGTTATTTCGACACGTCGGAATACATCGATGCCGCGCCTTCGTTCGAGAACCCGGAAGGCACGTTGAAGGTGTTCATCGATTACGCCAACTATGCGGACCGCCAATCCGGCCGGAGCCAGCGATACTGTGTGTCGCGCTTCGACGAGGAAGAGGGCGACTTCGAGGACGTCGCGCTGTCGACGAACGATTGGGCCGAAGTCTTGCGCTTCCTGGCCGACTGACATCGCTTGCCGGGAGCGGTTTCCGCTCCGATCGTCGGATGATCGACCCTCGCAGGCCCGGCACGCCAACGCCGTAAACGCATCAAAGCCTGCCCGCCGACGCCGCTGAATCGGATAAGCGCGGGCTTTTGTCGGCCCGTGCGCCTTCCATTGCGATGCCGTCAGGGGCGTTCCAGCACGATGCAGGTGGTCGTGCCATGCGCATAGAGTTTGCCGTGTTCATCGTTGACGCGAACCTCGGCGGTCGCGATCTGCTTGCCCGCATGAATCACGGTCGCCTCGGCCCGCAAGGGGCCCGTCGCCGGTGTCGCCGCGCGCACGATATTGATGTGCAGCTCTACCGTCGTGTAGGCGCGGCCCGCTGGCAGGACGCTCTGGACGGCGCAGCCCAAGGCAGAGTCCATCAGCGAAGAAAACCATCCCCCGTGTGCCGTTCCGAAAGGATTGCAATGGCGGTCTTCAGGGGTGCCCTGAAATATGACCCTGCCCGCGGCAGCGCTGATCGGCGTCATGGCCATCGTGTCGTTCATGGGCGGGTAGGGCAGGGTACCGGCCATCATCGCATCAAGAATCTCGAGTCCGGTCTTGCCTGTGACTTGATCGGGGCGGGCAAAGCCCGGCGTGGCGCCGCCTGACCGCATGCGCGCCCGGGCGGCCTCTTGTTCGCTCAGCCATTGCGTCGTCGATTCGCTATGCATCCGTGCTCCTTTTTGATTGCGGGCGGGGCGGCCGTCGCTGATGCCCCGAGAATCGGATCCTGGATTCGCCAGTCAACCCGGTGCGGGTTGCGTCGAGACGCCGGGTTGCGACGGTGCCGGGCGGATCTTGAACCAGATAGCGTACATGGCAGGCAGGAACACGAGCGTCAGGATCGTACCCGCGAAGGTGCCGCCGATGAGGGTGTATGCGAGCGTGCCCCAGAACACCGAGTGCGTCAGGGGAATAAACGCGAGGATGGCCGCCAGTGCCGTCAGGATCACCGGCCGGGCCCGCTGCACGGTGGCTTCGACCACCGCGTCGAAGGGCGCGAGCCCTTCCTGTTCGTTGTGGTGTATCTGGCCGATCAGGATCAGCGTGTTGCGCATGAGGATGCCGGAGAGTGCGATCAGGCCCACGAGCGCGTTGATGCCGAAGGGCTGCTGGAAGAGCAGCAAGGTGGGCACCACGCCGATCAGGCCTAGCGGGCTCGTGGCAAACACCATCACCATGGCGGCGATGGAGCGCACCTGAAGGATGATGATGAGTAGCGTGATCGCGATCATGATAGGAAACAGCGGCAGCATCGCGGTGGATGCCTTGGCGGACTCTTCAATCGACCCCGCCAGCTCGATGCGATAGCCCGTCGGGAGGGTGTCGATGATGGGCTGAAGCGTCTTCATCACCGCGGTCGAGACATCCGGCGGCTGTAGTCCGTCCGCGATGTCGCCGCGCACGGTGATGGTGGGCGTGCGGTCTCGTCGTCGCAGCACCGGATCTTCCATGCGTACCTCCACGGTGCCGACCTGGGATAGCGGTACGCGCTGCCCGCTCGCGCCGACCAGCGTCAGTCCGCTGATTTTGGCCGGATCAAGGCGTATATCACCGGCGGCTCGCCCCACCACCTGAACCGAGCGAATGTCTTCTCGCACGTCCGTCAGTGTCACGCCGCTCAACAGAAACTGCAGCTGCTGTGCGACCGTTGCCGAGGTCAGCCCGACGCTTTGAATGCGATCTTGATCCAGCACGAAATGCAGCGCGGGCACGCGCGCTCCCCAGTCGGTGTTCACGGTACGCATCATCGGGCTGGCCCGCATGACGGCTTCGACCCGCGCGGCGATTGTGCGTAACGTGCCGGCGTCGGGGCCCGTCACGCGGTACGCGACCGGATAGGGCGAAGGGGGCCCGAACACGATCTGCGTAACGCGCACCTGCGCTTCGGGCGCCAGACCCTCCGCCACGGCCTGGCGCAGACGGTACTTCAGTGCCTCGCGCTCCCGTTCGTTGCCCGCCAGCACGACGATTTTGGCGAAGGACGGGTCGGGCAGCTCTGGCGCCATCGCCAGGAAGAACCGTGGCGCGCCTTGTCCCACATACGCCGTCACGATCTTTGCTTCGTCCTGCCGGGACAGCCAGGCTTCGACCTTGGCCGTGGTCTTGCTGGTTTCTTCAATGGACGTGCCGTAAGGGAGCTGTACCTCTACCAGCACCTCGGGCCGATCCGAGGTCGGGAAGAACTGTTTTTTGACCACGCCCATGCCGACGGCCGCGAGCACGAAGGCGCCGATCACCGTGGCAGCCACCCACCATTTGCGGGCGATGACACGCGCGAGCAGGCGCCGGAATCGGTTGTATCGCGGCGTGTCATAGATCGCGCCGTGTCCGCCCTCGACTTTCTTGATGGCGGGCAGCATCTTCACGCCCAGATAAGGCGTGAAGGCGACCGCTACGACCCATGAAGCAATCAGTGCGACGCCCACGATCCAGAACATGTTGCTGGTGTACTCACCGGCCGTGGAGCGCGCGAAGCCGTTCGGCATGAAGCCCACGGCCGTGACCAGTGTGCCGGACAACATCGGCGCCGCGGTATGGCTCCATGCGTAGGCGGAGGCGGCGATTCGGCTGTAGCCCTCTTCCATCTTCACGACCATCATTTCGATGGCGATGATCGCGTCGTCGACCAGCAGGCCCAGGGCCAGGATGAGAGAGCCCAGGGTAATGCGATCGAAGTTCTTTCCGGAGGCCGCCATGATCACAAAAACGGCGGCCAAGGTGAGCGGCACGGCGGCTGCCACGACGACACCGACGCGCCAGCCCATGCTCACGAAGCACACCAGCATCACCACCAGCAGCGCGACGAAGAACTTCACCATGAACTCGTCCACGGCCGAGCTGATATTGACGGCCTGGTCGGTGACCTTGCTCAGGCTTATCCCTAGCGGCAGGGCCTCATTGATCCGCGAGACCTCTTGTTCGAGCGCCTTGCCCAGTTCGAGCCCGTTCCAATCGTCCCGCATCACGACGCCCAGCAGCAGCGCGGGCTCGCCGTTGTTGCGCACGAGAAACGTGGCAGGGTCTTCATAGCCGCGTTCCACGGTCGCGACGTCGGCGAGCGTGAGCGTTCGGCCTCGCGCAACGATGGGAGTCTGGCGGATCTTGTCGAGATCGTCGAAAGCGCCGGCGACACGCAAGAACACCTGCGGGCCACGCGTCTGGATCGAACCCGCTGGCGTCAGCAGGTTCTGCCCGTTCAGCGCGGCGAAGATGTCCTGCGGCTTGACGCCAAGCGTGGCCAGTCTGTCGTGCGCGAACGACACGAAGATGCGCTCGGACTGCTCTCCGATGATGTTGACCTTCTTCACGCCCTTGACGTGCAGCAACTGCTGGCGCAAGGCCTCGGCATCGCGCACAAGCTTGCGTTGCGGTTCGCCTTTGGCCTTCAGCGCATACAGGGCGAAGGTCACATCGGCGTATTCGTCATTGACCATCGGCCCGACCACGCCGGCGGGCAATCGCCGGGCTTCGTCCGCGAGCTTCTTGCGAGCTTGATAGAACTCTTCCTGCACCTGCGAGGGGGGCGTGCTGTCCAGCAGCGACAGCATGGTGAACGCGAGGCCCGGACGCGTGTAGGTCTCGGTACGGTCGTACCAGCGCAGTTCCTGGAGGCGCTTCTCGAGCGGCTCTGCCACCTGATCCTGCATCTCCTGCGCCGTGGCGCCGGGCCAGGCGGTGATGACCGTCATCTGCTTGATGGTGAACGGGGGATCTTCGGCGCGGCCGAGCTGGAAGAAGGCGAGAATCCCCGCCACGGAGACCAGAAAAATCAGGAAGAGCGTGATCGATCGCTCGCGTACCGCGAGCGCGGACAGGTTGAAGCGGCCCTCGCTCATTGTTGCTCTCCCGGCGTGCCGTCCGCGGTCGAGCTGCTCAACCGTACCTTCTCGCCCTGTTGCAACAGGTGCGCGCCCAATGCCACGACCTGCTCGCCTGCGCGGAGATCGCCGTCCACACGCGCCGTATCGTCCGTCAGGCCGTGCACAGTGACGGCCCGCCGGGCAACCTCGCCGGAGCTGGCGTCGATGACCCACACGGAGGCGCCCTGGCCGGCGTCAAAGAGCGCGCCGATGGGCACCTGCAGCATGGCCTTGTGATCATCGCCACCGCTGATATCGATCGTGACCGTTGCGCCGAGCGGGGCACGGGCCAGGTCGCCCTCGAGCACATACCTGGCCTCGAATGTCCGGGTGAGACGATCCGCGGCGTTCGACAGCTGGCGCAGCGTGGCAGGCGAGGGGGCGGACTCACCGCCATAAAGCCGGGCATGCGCGAGGGATCCCACGGCCGGGCGCAGCGTTTCGGGCAGATGCACGATAGCCTCGCGCTGGCCGGCTCGGGCCAGTCGCACCACCGCTTGCCCCGCGCTCACGACCTGCCCGGGCTCGGCCAGCGTTTCCACGACGACGCCGTCGGCATCGGCCAGCAGCACGGCGTAGTCCGATGCGTTCTTCGCGACGTTGGCCTGTGCTTCAGCTGCTTTCAGATCCGCACGCGCCGTGTCGGCGGCGGCTTTGATCTGGTCATAGGCGGACGCCGATACGGCGCCTTCGGTGACCAGGCCGCGGTAGCGCGCCTCATCGTTGGCCGTCTGCAGGGCGCGGGCACGGGCGGCCGCCAGGGCTTCTCGTTGCGCGCGGGATTGCAGGCTCAGGTCGTTGGAATCCAGGCGCATCAATGCCTGGCCGCGCACGACTGCTTGTCCGGCATCCACCATCCGCTCGACCACTTTGCCGGACACGCGAAAACCGAGGTCGCTCTGCACGCGCGCCGCCACGATCCCGGAAAACGAGTGCGACGGTGCGGAGGCGGGTTTCGCAGCGCTGACTCGGACGAGCGGAGGTTCGACCCGGGGATCGGCGGGAGGGCTATCGCCGCAAGCCGTCAGGGCGAGGGACAGCAGACAAAGGGCAAACGGGGCAAGCAGGCGCCGCGACATGGGACCGTTCCTGAAACAAGAAGGTCCTCATTCTGGTTCTAGTGACTAATTTAGTCAATAGTCACTTTGCGGGCGGCTAGGGTGCGAGGCTGCGCAGGATGAGATTGCACAGTTGGGAAGCGGCTTCCTGGGCGTTCTGCAGGTTGTGCTGCAACAGGAGGGGGTTGATGTACGGCCGCATCACCAGATAGATGGCGTTGACGGTCTCGTCCAGAGGCGTCTTGCGCTCGAAGTCACCCGCCTCGCGTCCGTCGCGGACGATCTGCTGAATCAAGCCCTTGATGTGCGCTTCGTATGCCTGCGCGGAGGGCCACGATTCGCTCGCCGACATGCGCGCGATGTCGTAGAGCTTGCTGTCCTGGAAGAACAGCTCGCTGCCGGCCTCTACGAGCGTCTTGAATACGCGGCGTAGCCGCTCGGGGGCCGATTGCACGTCGGCTACGGCGTGGTCGACGGCGGCCATGATGACGGTGAGGCGGTTGCCGCAGATCACTTCGCCGATGGCTTGCTTCGAATCGAAAAACTTATAGATATAGGCCTTGGAAAACCCGATTGCCTTGGCAAGATCGGAAACCGTGGTTTTTTCGAAGCCGTATAGGGAGAAGTACTCCGTGGCCGCCTCGACGATCTGATGACGGACATCGTGTTCAGAAGGGCCGCGGGTTTGAGGGCTGGGAGAGGTTGCCTTAGTCATGGCGCCCAGCTTACCGCAAGCAGAACATTGACAACAAGTGACCAAAATGTATTATAGTCACTGCCTAGTTAGCCTGTCGCTTGCATCCGAGGACTTCCATGTTCGCCCGCCGATTTTTCCTGTTATCGCTAAGCACCAGCTTGTTGGCCGGCTGTGCGGTTGGCCCCGATTACCAGCAGCCCGCCGTTTCTTTGCCTGCGCACTTCATCGGCGACGGCGCCACCCACCGCGCGGATACGTTGCCGCCCGACGCCTTGTCGTCGTGGTGGCAGGACTTCAATGATCCGCTGCTTGCCCAGTTCGTGACGAAGGCAATTCAACAGAATCTGGATTTGGCGCAGGCCATGGCGCGCGTCACCCAGGCGCGGGCGGGGCTCGGTAGCGCGAACGCCGCGCTTTTGCCGCATGCGGCCATCGATGGGTCAGCCGGACGGGCGTATCGATCGGCCGAAACGCCTTTGGGGCGGGTGTTGAGCAACACGCCGGACGACGACCGCTGGGGCAATGCCTACGATACGAACATCGAGGCGAGCTGGGAGATCGATGTATTCGGTGGCCTGCGGCGAAGCCGCGAGGCAGCGTTGGCCGACTATCAGGCTTCTGAAGCCGCTGCTGCCGCTACGCGCCTGGCGGTTGCCGCGCAGACCGCGGATACCTACATCACCATCCGCGGCTTACAGGCGCGGATCGACATTGCGCGGCGCCAGGCGGCAGTCCGAGAGGCGCTCGTGAGCAAAGTGGGTTTGCTTGTCGAGAGGGGGCTGGCGCCGGAGTTCCAACTGCGGCAGGCAGAGGGCTCGCTGTCGCAGGTGCAGGCGACGATACCGGCATTGCAAACCGCGCTCGACGCCGCCATGAATGCGCTCGACGTGATGCTCGGTGAGCCTCCCGGCACCTTCCGTGGTGAACTCGCGGCCATCCAGGCCATTCCCGCACCGCCCCACATCGCGGGAATGGGTTCGCCGGCGGCGCTGCTAACGCGGCGCCCGGATTTGATCGCGGCCGAATGGCGGCTCGTTTCTACCAACGCGCGGATCGGGGAAGCGGTGGCCGAGTACTACCCCAAGTTTTCATTGAGTGGCTTGCTCGGCAGCGCAACAACGGTGTCTGGCGGCAATCTGTTTACCAACGGCGCCAGCCAGTCTGCCGGTGTGCTTGGGTTGCGCTGGCGGCTGTTCGACTTCGGGCGTATCAACGCGCAGATCGATCTCGCCAAGGGGCGCGATGCTGAAGCCTTGGCCGCCTATCGCCTGGCGGTGCTGCGTGCCACAGAGGATGTCGAGAACGCGTTTTCCGCGCTTCTCCATCGTGGTGAGCAGGCAACGACGCTGACGCAAGGCGAAGCGGCGCTGTCGCGTGCCCGTGTGTCAGCTCAAGCGGCCTATGAGCGCGGCACCACGAGCTTGATCGACGTGCTGTACGCCGACGCATCGCTTCTGCAGGCATCGGATGGAAGAGCACAGGCACAAACGGATGCGGCGCGCTCCGCTGTCGCCGCTTATAAGGCGCTAGGCGGTGGCTGGGATGCGCCCGAGGCGCCGAAGGTTTCCTTGCGATGAGGGCGCATGTAGATCCGCCGCGCATGGGGTGAGTCGGGGCATTTTGCAAAATGCAGCGACAGGCCTGCAGCCTGTCGCTGCGCTCTCGCGCGTCAACCCGACTGAGGGTTCACCGCACAGGCAGCAGATATAGCAACCCCTGTGTGAAGCCTCTTGGTGCGACGGTGAGATGATCTTCGTCGTTCAGAACGTCTGACTTCAGTTTCAAGCCCGGGTATTTTCTGCTCAGCAGCGCCGCTTCCAACGCCCGGTTGTCGGCAACCATGTCGACCGTCTGGTTGAAACGCCGATCCCCTTTGCGCAAGGCCTCATAGGCGCCGACATACAGATAGACATTTGCCTTCAGGTCCTGATGCTGCTTGGCGTAATCCGCCTCGAGCTTCATGGCATGCCGCTTGTCGTACCAGAGGGAAGGGCTGCCGAGGATATAGCTGTTGAACATGCCCGGTTCGGTGAAAAGAATCTGCGTTCCAAGCAGCGCGCCGTAGGAATGGCCCAGAAAGATGGCTTTGGCGGGGTCAGTGCGATACCCGGCAGTGATGAAGGGCTTTACCTCATCCCGCAGATACTGCTGGTAGGCGCGGGCCTGGCCATGTACTGCATTGGCTGGTGCTGTACTCGGGCCGTTCGGTGTGGGTGTGTAGTCGCGCTGGCGGCTGGTGGCGCCATCCTCGCCCTTTGCATAAGACAGGCCGACAAGAATGAATTCTTCGACCCGGGGGCCTTCGACATTCAGGCGGCGCCCCAGGTGCCGGAGGATGGGGAAGGCGTAGTCCGCGTCCGTGGCATACACCACGGGGTAGCGTCGCTCTGGCTGCTTGGTATAAGACGGCGGCAACGCGACAAAGACCTGGTAGCCGCGTTTGGAAATGGGATCGGGCACGTCCCATACCTCGCTGTCGGCGATTTCATAGGGATGCCCGCCTCCAGGCTGCACCTTAGGCGTCGAGGGGGCTTGCGCATGGGCGGGAGCGACAAAAGCGTTGAGGCTAATGACTAGCGCCATCAATGCGGCTGGGGGAAGACGTCGATGCATGGGGATTTTTCGTCGATGAGTCTGGCACCTTTGATAGCGCGTTATAGCCCGCCTCGCCCTAAAACTGATAGCGCGCCGACAGCATCACGTTGCGCGGATCGCCATACACATTGCTTGGAAAGCCTACGCTGCCGGAAAGCGCGTTGTAGTACTTCTTGTCGAACACGTTATTGATGTTCAACTGCATATCCAGTTTTGGCGTCGCCTGCCAGCCCACGACCAGGTCGGTGATGGTGTAGCCGCCCTGGCTGATCCGGAACGGCACGCCGCTCGTGGCGCCCTTGTTGTAGATGGTGTCCTGGTGGTAAATCGAGCCCCCGACGCGCCAGCCCTGCAGCGGGCCGGACAGCCGATACATGGTCGACAGCTTGAACAAATGACGCGGCGTGTCGGTGTCGAAGAGCGCGCCGACATTGTCGGGATTCGCGTCCTTGCGGTAGCGCGCAATGGCCACCGTGTAGCCCAGGCTCACCTGCCAGTTGGGCGTTACGGCGCCTTGCACTTCAAACTCCACACCCTGGCTGCGCACTTCGCCCGCGGCCGAATAGCAGGTGACGGTCGGGTAGCCCGCGCATTGGCTTTGGTCGGTGCTGCGGAAGGCGCGATTTTTCTGGTCCATGCGGAACAGCGCGGCCGAGGCGTTCAGTGCGCCATCCAGGTATTCGCCTTTGATGCCGACCTCGTAGTTGCGGCCCACCACCGGATCGAGCAGCTTGTTGCTGGCGTCCAGATAGTTCTGCGGTTTGAAGATGTCGGTGTAGCTGGCGTAGAGCGAATGCTGGTGGTCCAGGTCGTAAATCAGACCGGCGTATTTCGTGAGTTGTTTGTTGATGCTGTAGCGGTTATTCGCGCTCACGGAGGGTGTGTTGGCGGCAAAATTCGGATAGGTATTGACGGTGTCGTCGTAGTCGAACCAATCCAGCCGCCCGCCCAGTATCAGTTTCAGCCGGTCGGCCAGATTCAGGCGCGTCGTGGCGTAAATGCTTTGCTGGGTGATCTTGGCGTCCATCCAGTCCCGCAGCGGAATGTGGGGATCGGGAACCGCGCTCGGATCGAAGTTGTAGAGATCGAGATTGTTATTGAGAACCAGGCCTTGACGGCTGTTGCCGTCGAAGTCGACGTTGCGGTAGCTGGCCCCCAGCACGACCTCGTGCGTGCGGCCCAGCAGATCGACGGGGCCGTTCGCGTACACGTCGACGCTGCTTTGCTTTTCCTTGTGGGCATTGCGCGCGCCGAGTTGGCTGTATCTGCCGGTGGCGGCGCTGTAGCTCAAGTAGTGACCTTCCATGTCCACTTCGGCCTGCGCGTAATAAGCCGAGAGGTGCACGCGCCAGTCGTTGTCGAATCGATGGTCGATTCCCGCGAAGGCCGAGTTGGTGGTCTTGTTCCAGTGTTCCCAATCATTGGCGTAAGACGTGGACCGGGGAAGCCCCAGATCGCTGCCGTCGTGGGCCACCGGCAGGCCGGTAAAGCCGTTGCCGTGCAGCCGGTTTTCCTGGTGCAGCCCGCTGAGCGTGACCGTGGTGGAGGCCCCCAGATCCTTCTCCAGGATGCCGTAGAAAGTCTGGCCGCTGCTGTTTTCGCCGCGCTTGTAGCTGCCGTAGTCTTGCGTCGCGACCACGCCACGACCGCGCAGACTGCCGTCTTCCGACAGCGGGCCCGAGGCGTCCACTTCCGCCCGGTAACGATCCCAATTGCCGGCGCTCACGCCCATCGACACCTGCGGCGTTTCGGTCGGCCGTTTGCGCACCAGGTTGATGGCGGCCGACGGGTTGCCCGCGCCCTGCACCAGGCCGGCGGCGCCACGCACGATTTCCACGCGGTCGTAGATCGCCATGTCGCTGGCGAGCAGGTCCTGCGACAGGTTGGAGCTGTCCAGGCTCACGGGCAGGCCGTCGTACATGATGTTGTCGACATACATGCCGCGCGCATAAAACGATGCGCGTTCCGGGCCGAAACGCCGGAACGTCAGGCCGGTGGCGGTCTGCACCACGTCGTTGACGGTTGCCAGGCCCTGGTCCTGGATGCGTTGGCGCGTGACGACGGTGACCGACTGCGGCGTCTCGCGCATGGACAGGTTCAGCCGGGTGGCCGTGCTCATGCTGCCCGTGGTGTAGGACTGCGTGCCTTCGGTCGTGCCTGGGGCCGCAGTGGCGCCGGTCACGGTGACGGCAGGCAGCGTGGCGGTATCGGGCCCGTTGGATGAGAGATTGGGCCGAGCGCGCAGCACGAACGCACCCGTGTCCAGTTGCGCGGCTTCCAGGCCACTGCCTGCCAGCAAACGGGTCAGCGCGTCGGTGGCTGAGTATTTGCCATTCACGCCGGCCGTGTGTCTGCCCTCGGTTTGCGTCTCGGTAAAGGTCAACATGATGCCGGCCGTGCTGGCGAGGTGGCGCAAGGCGGGAGCCAGGGGCCCGGGGGCGATCCTGAAGTCGGACACGGCGGATGCCGCAGTATTGGCGGCATCCTGGGCGCGCGCAGGTGCCGGCGCGGCGGCCGCGAGGGCGGCGATCAGCACCAGGGGGGCAAGTGCAGTGGGCGATGGATGTAGACGCCCCGACTCTTGGGCGCGTTGCGGGTTCGGCATGTGCTTCCTCTTGATCGGACCTCCGGAAATTCCGGTCCCTCAGTAGGTAGGTGCCGCGAAAATGCCGATCGGGCAGTCGATGCGAAAAATAATTTTCCGCGCCCTAGTCGGCCGGTACGACCGTGGCCCAAAGGCGAGTGCGCCACTGCACGCGCACGGGCAGCACGCCGGGCAGCGTGGCCAGAATGCGGTCGGTATCCGCCAAGGGAAAAACGCCTGAGAGGCGCAGCCCTGCAACCTGTGGATCGACGCGCAGTACGCCGGTCCGGTAGCGATCCAGTTCGGCCAGGAAGTCGTCCAGTCGCTGTTCCACCGCCACCAGCTGCCCTCGGGTCCACGCATCGGTGTGCTCGCCGGCCGAGCGCGGCGGGTCTACCGCGTCGCGGCTGAGCTGCGTCTGCTCGCCGGCGCGCAGCAGACGCGCGCCGTCCGGCGCGGCCCACGGCGCGATTTCAACGGCGCTTTCCAGCACCGCCACACTGGTGCGCCCGGCGAGTTGTCGCACGGTGAAGCGGGTGCCCAGCGAGCGGATGCTGCCTTCGGCGGTCGCCACCGACAGCGGCCGCGGGTCGGCCTGCTGCGGCACGTGCCGCGTGGCAACCATGATTTCGCCCGCCACCAGCACGATGCGGCGTTGATTGGCATCGAAGCGCAGATTCACCGCGCTGTCCGTGTTGAGCGTCAGCAGGGTGCCATCGTCCAGCGTGACGTTGCGTCGCTCGCCGGTGCCGCTGCGCAGATCGGCCGTGGTGGCTTGCCAGGTGGTGGTACGGGACGCGAGCAGCCCCGCGCCGGCGGCTATCCCGCCCCACAGCAGCATTCGGGTCGCTCGACGGCGCCCGGCCGAGCGCGGCTTGCCGTCCGCGCCATAGGCCGACAAAGCCGCATAGGCCGGCGTGCGCTCCAGCGCTTTCACCCGGCCCGTGACGGCCTCCAGGTGCTGCCAGGCGGCTTCATGGTCGCCGTGCGCCTGACGCCACGCGCGCCATTGCCGTTGCTGCTCATCGCCCGCTTCTCCGGACATCAGCAGCGTGAGCCAGTCCGCAGCGGCGTGTGCCGTGGCCCGGCTGATCACCCGTCCACCGGGCAAGGTCAATGTGTCGCCAGGCGCGGCCATGAGGTCAGAGCGCCCACGCGAACAGGCATTCGCGGTTGGCCCGGGTCAGGTATTGCTTGACCGAGCTGGTCGAAACCCCCAACCGCTCCGCGATCTCGGCGTAGCTCAGCTCGACCAGATGCGCCAACAGGAAGGCTTCCCGCACCTTGGGAGGCAAGCCATCGAGCACGCGGTCGATCTGCTGCAGGCTCTCGATCGCCATCAGTCGCGCTTCAGGCGAGGGGGATACTTCCTCAGGCAGGCATGCGAGCGCCTCGAGATAAGCCGTTTCGAGCACTTGTCGGCGGTGCCGATGCGCGAGAAGCCGCCCTGCGATCGTCGCCAGGAACGGACGCGGCTGCCGGATCTCGGTGGTCGCGGTCTTGCGGTCGAGCAGGCTCAGAAACGTGTCCTGCGCCAGATCGGCCGCGGCGAAGGTGTCGCCGACGCGCCGGCGCAGCCAGCCTTGCAGCCACGTGCTGTGTTCGACATACAGCCCCGCCAGGTCATCTGAAACGGGTCGATTCTGGGCGGACATGAGAGCGGGGGCGAGGGGAGAGTGAGTGCAATGAGAATTGATCTCATTGTACATAAGGCGATGGCGGGTCGGGTGGCGCCGTCTCTGCGTGTGGGCGTCGGGCCATTCGCTTCGCGCAGCAGGGCCGAGTTCGCCAGCATTGGGGGGGCTGGCCGACAATGGCCTGGCGTGTAGGGGCAAACGCCGGAGAAGATGTCGAACGACATTTTCACCGCGACCGCTTGTGTGGCCGCAGCGCAGAAAAGGCAGTCTGACACCTCATTCTTTGAAACAGCGGCGCGCGCTATGCGATAATTGATAACGATTCCTATTTGTTTATAGCGCAGCCCGTGGCCTCGACACGCGATAGCCGGTTTTCCACCATTTATAAGAATGACCACCCGTGGCTGGAGCGGCGGCTGCGCAATGGCCTGCGCAACCGCGAGGACGCGGAGGACGTGGCGGGCGAGACGTTTACGCAGTTGCTTTGCCTGCCGGCGTTGGAGCAGCTGAACGAGCCGCGGGCCATGCTGGTCACGATCGCCCGGCGCATTACGTGGCGGCTGTGGCGGCGGCGCGAGCTGGAGCAGGCATGGCTGGAGACGTTGCGGTTGCAGCCGGAGCCGCTGGAGCCGTCGGCCGAGGAGCGGGTGCAGACACTGCAAGCCTTGCAGGCGCTGGATATGGCGCTCGAGGGGCTGTCTGCCAAAGCCAGGATGGCGTTTCTGTATAGCCAGCTCGATGGGATGACGCATGTGGAAATTGCGGCGCGGCTGAAGGTATCGCCGACCATGGTGCGCAAGTACATCTTGCAGGCCTTGCGCCGTTGCTGCGAGGTGTTTGCGGTATGACGGCCTTGGATGCGCGCACCCGCGAGGCGGCGATCGAATGGCAGGTCTGTTTGTCCAGCGGGCAGGCCAGCGATGCAGACCGCGCGGCGTTTGAACGATGGCTGGCGGAGAGCCCGAGCCATGGCGCGGCGTGGCAGCGGCTGAACGCGGCGCTCAATGGTACGTTGCACGCGCTGCGGCCAGGGCTGCTGGCCGATGGCGATGCGCTGCGGCGTTCGCTGGTGGGACCGCAGCTGGCGCAGCGCCGGCGGCTGGCGAAGCTGGCGCTGGCGGGCGGGGCGCTGCTGTTGGGAGCGGGCGTGGCGGACCGCTATGTGCCGTTGCAATCTCTGGCGGCGGGCTATGTCACCCGCACCGGTGAGCGCCGGCGGGTGGCTTTGCCGGACGGCAACATTATGGAGCTGGATGCGCGCAGCGCGGCGTCGTGGGAGGGGCCGCACGTGGTACGCGTGTCGGCCGGGGCGGCAATTTTTGAGTTGGGGGGCAGCCAGGCGTTGCAGCTGCGGCTGCCGCAAGGTGAGGTCAGGCTTGCCCAGGGGCGCGTCATGGTGCGCTGCGGTGCCGGGCGCAGTTTCTGCCTGGCATTGCGCGGAACCGCCGCGGTGACCACGCTAGCAGGCGCGCGCCAGGCTTTGGCACCCGGGCAGAGCGTGTGGTTCGATGCGCGGCAGGTGGATGCGGTGCAGAACGGCCAGGCACACGCCGCCGCTTGGCAGAACGGCGAGTTGGAAGTCCATGACGAGCCCCTGCAAACCGTGGTGGATGCGCTGGCCCGTTACCGGCCGGGCTGGCTACGGATGTCGCCGCAGGCGGCGCGGCTGCGCGTGACGGGGCTGTTTCCGCTGGACGATGGCGACCGGGCGCTGGAGGCGCTGAGGAATACCTTGCCGATCCGGATGCAGCGGGTGAGCCGCTGGTACGTGATGATCGATCTGGCCTGACTATTTCACGCGCCGGGTGTTTTTTTGCTGGAGCCGATGCACATACAGGGAACGCGTACTCACGCAACCACGGAGTGATTCATGCTTTCCCTGAGGTTTCCGGCCGCCTGCGTCATCGCAGCCGCCGCCTGCACCGCCCATGCCGAGGCGCTGCGCCAATACGATTTGCCTGCGGGCCGGCTGGATGTCGCGCTGACCCAGATCGCGCGCATCGCGGGCGCGGTGATCTCGTTTCGGGCGGATCTTGTGGCGGGCAAGTCCGCGCCGGCCGTCTCCGGCCGGTTGTCCTTGGAAGAAGCCGCCGCTCGCGCCCTGGCCGGAAGTGGGCTGGAGCTGCGGCGCACGCCGGACGGCAGCCTGTCGGTAGCCCCGGCCAACACGACGACGCTGGCGCCGGTGACGGTGGAAGCGGCCACGCCGGGCGTGACGGAAGGCACCCATTCCTACACCACGCCGGTCATGTCCACGGCCTCCAAGTTCGCGCTGTCTCCGCGCGAAACGCCGCAGTCGGTCAGCGTGGTGACGCGCCAGCAGATCGAGGACCGGGGGTTTCAGTCGCTGGACGATGTGGCGCGCGACACGACCGGGCTGACCACGCGCCAGATCGGTGGCGGGGAACGCACGCAGTTCTTCTCTCGCGGGTTCGAGATCAGTTCGTTCCTGGCTGATGGGGTGCCGCTGGGCTACGACTACGACACGCAGGGCGTGGCGACGTTGGCTATGTACGATCACGTCGAGGTGCTGCGCGGCGCGGCCGGGATGATGACGGGGGCCGGCAATCCCTCGGGCACGATCAACCTGGTGCGCAAGCGCGCCACGGCGGTGCCGCAGTTCTCGGTGACGGCCAGCGCCGGCAGTTGGGACAATTACCGGGGCGAAGTCGACGGCTCGGGCCCGCTGAACGAGGCCGGCACACTGCGCGCCCGGGGTGTGGTGGCCTATCAGGATTCCAATACCTTCAAGAAGGCCTACGAGCACCAACGCCAGCTTTTCTACGGCACCATCGAAGCCGATCTCACGGCAAACACCACGCTCAGCGTCGGCGGCTACTACAACCGCGAGGATAGCCCGGGCGCGGACTGGAATGGGCTGCCCACGCGCCGAGACGGCAGCTTCTACGACTTCAATCGCTCGATCCGCTTGTCACCGGACTGGGCCTATTGGAACAAGGAAAACACCAGCTTCTTCGCCGAGCTCGATCATCGTTTCGAGAACGGCTGGTCCGGCAAGCTCACCGCCCGCACGTTGCGCGCCAGGATGGACATGCTGGGCAGTTATCTGTACCCCCTGGAAGACTCGACGTTCTTCGGGCAGGGCCTGGGCCAGTATGCCTACGACAAAACCCAGTACAGCGTGGACGGCTATCTGAGCGGCCCCTTCTCGTTGCTGGGGCGCACGCATGAACTGGTGTTGGGCGGCAGCTTCCTGAAGAACAAGGACGACGACGGCCCGGGCGGGTGGCCGTTGGACTACACCATGACGGTCGACCCGGAACACTGGGACTCCAGCGCCGTGGAGAAACCCGCCTTCGTCTACCCCTGGTCGCGCAAGGGATACCAGCGCCAGATGAGCGGCTACGCCACCACCCGCCTGAGCCTTGCCGACCCGCTGACGCTAATGCTGGGCGCTCGGATGGACTGGTATGAGTACGACATGAAGCTGAAGTCCGGCGACTACGTCAGCCCGCCCTCGGACTATAAGGTCAAGCACGAGCTGACACCCTACGCGGGCCTGATCTACGACCTGGACCGCCAGCATTCCGTCTACACCAGCTGGACCAGCGTGTTCCAGCCGCAGAGCAGCCAGTCCACCAGCGGCGCGCCGCTGGACCCGGTCATCGGCACCAATCTGGAGGCCGGAATCAAGGGGGCGTATTACGACGGACGGCTCAACGCCAGCGCGGCGGTGTTCCAGATCCGCCAGCGCAACCGACCCGTCGCGCTGGCCACGTCCGCGTGCAGCCCGGGGGTGATCGAATGCTATGCGCCGTCGGGCAAGGTGCAAAGCCGGGGGGTGGAGTTCGAAGTGGCGGGCGCAATCACGCCGAGCTGGCAGGTGGCTGCCGGCTATACGTACAACCAGTCCAAGTACCTGGAGGATTCGGGCAGCCTCAGGGCGGGCGCGGCCTACGACACGCAGACTCCGCGTCATCTGTTCAAGCTCTCGACCATGTACACATTGCCGGGCTCGCTGAATGCGTGGCGGGTGGGAGGGGCGGTACGTGTGCAAAGCGCGATCAGTTTGCCCGCGTATAACGTGCGCCAGCCGGGGTATAGCGTGTGGGATGCGGTGGTGGCGTATCGGGCCTCACAAAATCTGGATCTGCGCCTGAACGTCTATAACCTGTTCGACAAGTATTACTACCAGGCGATCGGCAGCACCCAGGACAACAACCACTTCGGCGCGCCGCGGTCGTTCTTGCTGACGGCGAAGTACACGTTTTAAGCGTGGCGCAACATGCGCCTGTACCTCGCCAACACTCGCCAGCCGTCGACAGGACGAACGGCTGGCCGTGCTCCCACGCGTTCGTTCGCCTCCCTGGGATAAGGTGGCAGACTACATTTTCACTGTATCCCTGCGCATCTGCACAGGGGATAACGCAGCCTGATACCTTTCCTCGCCGGCTGAAGGCAGCAAAATAGCGAAGTAAAAATGACCGCTTGTTATAGTCATTTTTGCATTAAAATGACTACACGAAATGACTATTTCAGGGGGCATGATGCCTAGCCAGCACGTATCCAAAACCGAGTTCAAGGCTCGCGCGCTTGAGCTTTTCCGTCAGGTCGAGGCAACGGGCGAGTCTATCGTCGTGACCGATCACGGCAAGCCTGCGCTGGAAATCCGTCCCTATCGGGATGCAGCGAAGCGTAATCCGCTCGATGTGCTGCGCGGCTCAGTCCTGCGCTTCGATGATCCGCTGTCGCCGGTGGGTGACGATGCATGGGAGGCGGCGCAGTGATCGCGTTGGACACCCATGCGCTGGTATGGTGGGCAGCAGGTGACGAGCAGTTGAGTCGCGGCGCGCGCGAAGCGATCGAGGCCGAGCTGGAGGAGGGCGAAATCCTGGTTTCGGCCATCAGCGCTTGGGAAGTGGCAATGCTGGTGAGGGCTGGGCGCCTGGCATTGACGATGAATGTTCAGGCTTGGTTGGACACGGTAGCTGAGGTGCCCGCTATCCGGTTTGTTCCGGTTGACGTGCGCGTTTCCGTCGATTCTGTTGACCTGCCTGGAGAGTTTCACGAGGATCCAGCTGATCGCCTCATCGTGGCCATGGCTCGGCATCATTCGGTGCCCCTGGTCACGGCTGATATGAAGATTCGCGATTATCCCCACGTGCAGACCATCTGGTGATGGAAGCCATCCTGCCGAAGTAAAAGGCCGCCCAAGTGAACTGACCCGCCGAAGGTTGGATCTACGTCCAACTTTCGGGGTTCAGTTCAAGGGGCGGCCTTTTGCCGTCCGGGGAGACGCTCACAACGCTAGCGCCGCCCATATTCTCGTCGACGAGCGGTCACATCGCGTAGACACCGGGTCACAAGGTTTCCTTAAATGTCGAGGCCCATGTGTTGCGGTCAAAGGTCGGCGAATTGGTTGGCGCTCCAAGCAGGCGTCAGCAGCTTGGCATTGACGCGACGCCACGGCGCCGCGTCTCGTCAAAAAGTGAGTGCCTTATCCTGGCCGAACCGCCATCTGGAGCGGCAGCTTTCGACCCAATGCAGCCATGGAGTCAACGTGGCCAGATCCGTTTGAGAGCCGCTCTTATACGATGCTCTGATTGGGGTATGGGTCGTTTCGTACGGACCCTGATTGCAGGCACGTTTCGTGCGATGCTATGCCATACCCTGAAGCCTGAATTAGCTCGCTATGGGGAGCAGCGCTCTGTCACCTGCGGCCTAGTTGGAACCTATGATGAAAGAACACGCCGGAACTTCATTTGTAAGCACGCTCGAAATTGTGCAGCCCGACATCGCGAGTTTTTGCTGGCGCGTGATTACGGTAGATGAAGTAGCCGGAGCCGTCGTAAGAATTACCGATGGACGCAAACGCTACGCAACGCAGTCGCAAGCTTTGGCTGACGGTAAAGCAACAATGGAAGCGCTGGACTTTTCTTCGTAACCGCCGCACTCAACTTCGACCACGCCGGCTGACCCTGGGGCCCTCAACCTAGGCTGCGATAGGTTCTGCGGGAAACTGGGACTCTAGATACGCTTCGAGTTGACGTCGTACCCTACGATGCGGAGCCGTCACCAAATACCACCTACGCGCTACCTGCTCCGTAGTCGGTCGACTGAGGGAGCGGTGCATCGCCCAAACGGTGCCTATGGCCTCGGCCTGAAATTCCGAGACGATGATGATGTCAAGCGCGTCTTGCATAACGGCCCTGCGTGTGCACGGCAAGGAAATCTCATCGTCGCGAGTGGATTTTACGCTTTGCGGGCTGAAACGCGCGTAAACTCAGGGCATCGAGCATCACCCTTTAGGGGATTTTGCCCGCAATGAAAAGGGGCGACCTCTATGTATGATGATGTTGATGGGCGAGCTGAGCGCCACCAAGAAGTTGCGAGTGCCCACCTCGCAGGGCGTCGAATGCGAGTGGTCGCGCACATCCTCGATCTGATCGACCAGCACGACATTTCCGTAGCCGAGCTTCGCGAAGCGTACGATAAAGATATGCACCGCGCCATGAGGGTCAAGCCCCAATACCAGGATCCCGAATCTGGGCAGACTTGGGCGGGGCGGGGCCGGCCGCCGCGCTGGATTGTCGACGGCGAAGTGACCGGTGTGAGTAGGGAGCGATTTCGCATCGAACCCAAAGGGCAAAGCGATCAGCCGGGCAATAGCTACGGACGAACATTGCGACAGCAAATTGTCAGGGATCACATCTCAGACGTCGGTCACAGTCTTGCGCAGGGCGGAAACTTCGACTCGTTGACCATGGAGCAACTCGCAAGGGCAACGGGGATCTCGCGCGCCAGCTTGTACAATCATTTCCCGGTCAAAGAGGCGGTAATCGCGCACTGGAGCGACAGGCACCTCGGCGATTTTCTAGCCGCCGCCATTATCCCCGCGGAGGCTGCGGCTACCGCTGGAGAGGGGGTTGGCAAGCTCTGGAGGTCGACGGTGCATTGGTGGGACCAGCATGCCGACTATGCCACGCCCTACCTACACTGCTTCTTTTGCAAGCAACTCAATTCAGGGCAGTTGATGCCGCGAAACAGCTTTATGCCTCTCTATCGGCGTCTGCTGTCGGGTTTTGATATTGGCCCCTCGCGCGCCAGTCAGCCATTTCCTCGTTTGGCACGCCACCTTCACTTCGCATATCTGGCAGCGCTGGCGGAGTGGTCATGTGGCGAGGCTTCCGATCTTGAGGACGCATTGGAGGGCGCGCTGCGCGTCACGGGGTGGTTAGACTGACGAGCCGCGCCAATCGAATCGGCCGCTCCAATTCACCTTACACAAGTCTGGTGGGTATTCCCAATGTCCTCTTTCCAGCTGTAGAGCGTAGTGCTGCAAAATATCCTCGTCCTGAGGGTGATGGTGTTTGGCCGGGGCCGTTCGTCTTCCATCGGGCAGCGTTTCGCGTGCCTTGTTGGAAGGTGGCGATAAGGGCCCCGAGGGCTTCGGGAGGCCTAAATGCGAAAGTTTATTGATCAATTCCGTGCCCGCGCGTTGGACATGATGTCGGCAGATGCGGCAGTCGAGCCCTACTTGCACGATTTCTGCCTTGCTATGCAGGCGCAACTTCCTGGATCCTTTGTGGGCGTGAACGTGCTCGACCGTCCCGGCGAAACGTTCGAACACAGCATTTTCCCGAGTTTGCCCGGTGACTTTGGCGACAGCATCAAAGGCCGTCCCATGCGTGGCGCGGAGAAAGGCTCGTGCGGCGCCGCCGTGTTGACCGGCAGTCTGATCGACGTCACTGACATCATGCATGACGAGCGCTTCACACCAGGGTGGCGTGATCTCTTCCTGGCGCAGGATATCCACGCGGTCCTGTCTGTGCCGGTCATCAGCACCGATGGCATTGCCCAGGGCGCCTTGGCAATTTCCTACGCACAGGCCAAACCGCTTAATGCGCGCCAGCGCGCTGCCATCGGATTCGCTGCTCAGCTGTGCGCGACGGTGATGGTTTACAGCCGCAACCGCAGCGGCCGCCGCCTCGTTCTCGGCGAGCTTGACCATCGCACGCGTAATCTTTTCGGCCAGTTTGGCGCGCTGGCCCAGCTCACGCAACGCCACTACCCTGCGACCGCCGACTTCCGTCGGGAACTGAACGACCGGCTCGGCAGTCTGGCACGCGCTCAAGCGATTGGTCTGGATGGCGCCGAAATCGATCTGGCGACGTTGCTCAAGGAAGTACTGTCGCCTTACTCCGCCGACTATCCGATAACCCTATTCGGGCCGTCTATCACGCTATCGCGCGAAGCGGGCGCGGCCTTCGCATTGGCGACCCACGAACTTGCGACCAATGCCGTGAAATATGGCGCCCTGTCCGTTGTCGGGGGTGGACTGAATGTGAACTGGTCACTCGCGCCGGACGTAGCAAACGGCGCGCTGGGCTTCTCGCTCACCTGGCTCGAGTATGGCGGCCCGCCCGTGTCGCAACCCTCGCGCTCGGGGTATGGCACCGTGACCATCAACGGCAGTATCAGGTCAGCATTCGACGGCGTCGCTGACCGCGCCTTTCTGCCCGGAGGGCTGCGTTGCGTGATCAGCGCGCCATTCACGCCTCGCCTGGGCGTACAGTCGCAGCCAGCGGCTTTGCTCCACTAAGCAACTTCCATACTCAATCGGATTGCAAACACCGCATTGTCGTGAGCAGTGAAGGTCGGGACATTCGTCAAAGATGGACCGCTTGCGACCCAAAGCGGAAATCCGATAGGTAATTTACTAAGACTGTTTGGGACCTGATAGCAGCCACGGGCTCAAGCGGATGACGACGCGCTCTGGACGCACCAAGCCTCAGGAGAATGCACAAAGTGCTTTGCAGTGGCATTAAATTCGCTACGTTGAGAGTTAAAGCCCATATTTCTGCTTGCGGTTTCTGAAGGCAGGTTCCGTGCCTTCAAGAATCTCCACCACCTTCTCCCTAATAATCGGCGACTCAATTCCCCCTGATACATAATTGAAGATGTTGGTCTGCTTGTCGCACGTAGCACAGATGATTTGTTCGGCGTCGCAGACGACAGCGAGATTCGGGTTGTGAGTCACCATAATGACCTGGCGCCGCTGTTTGGCAGTCTTGATGCACTTGACCAGCACCTTGAAGATCGTCTGGTTGTCTAGGTTCTCTTCGGGCTGATCTATAACGATCGGGATGTCGTCCTTGTCCACGAGTAGATAGAAGACCAATAGGAGAAGACCACGCTCGCCCGGCGACAACTGGCTGATCTCTTGCTGGTCGAATGTAAGCGAATACCTTGGCGCGAGATAGCTCATGCCGTAGAGGTAGTCGAGGATGTCCTGAGGATTGGCACCCTTGCGGAGCTGATCGATGATGCGTGTCTCGCGGCCGGCGCCGGATTCGCGTCGGTCGAAATGCAGCATGTCGTCGATGGTGTCGAGAAATGTCAGAGTAGAGTCCACGTCTCCGAAGTTGACCTCCTTGAGCAGCCCGCGCATGAGCTGATTGCTCTCGTCCACGCCTGAGAAGCTGCCGCGCGACTGTCGATTGATGTGGGGGAAGAACTGGTCCTGGAAGTTCGACTCTTCGATGCGCACGTCGAAGTCCAGCGGTAGGTTCATCTCCATCCGAGAAGCGGACTTGACGAACTGCTGCACCGGCTCATACAGCCGACGGTATTCCTCGACGGTCTTGCTGATCTGCTGGTGGACCTCCCTGGCCAGCTCCACCCGGTGCCCTCGCAGGGCCGCAAGCTTGTCGGGCAGGGCACCTAAGGATTTGATCTCGGTCTTGTACCACTCTATCGACTGCGGCTTGTCCATGTCCCCGAGCAGCTCCTCTTTGGCACCTTCCCACTTGGCAACCAGATCCTTGAAGAGGATAAACAAGCGCTGCCTTTCGCCGAGCTTGCTCTTGATCTGAGCCATTGCCGCCTCGGCCGCCTCACGGCGCAGGGAGAGGCTCCCTGGCTCTCGATCCGCGAGTGCGGCGTCCACAATAGCTATCGACTCCTTGGCAGTCTTTGTCAGTGCGTCTAGTTTCGCAGTGTCTACCTTCAACTCGACCACCTCGGCGGCTTGCAATTCTGCGCCCGCCTCGGCAAGCATGGGAGCCAGTTCCACCAAAAATTGGTCGTGGGCCTTCTTGTGGTTGGCGATGGCTTGGGCGATCCTGCTCAGGACGGCTTGGCGCTTGGTGTCAGCGGTCTTCTTGTCGCGGAGTGCTTTCTCCTCGTCACGTAGCTTTTTGAGTTCGTCCTCGAGTATCTGAATCTGCTCGGCGGCGACCTTTGATTCTTCCTGCGCGGCCCCTGATGCCGCGGGATCTTCTACCGGCGTTGGCTTCGAAGCCTCCAGCGAGTTAAATTCGGCGACCTTGGCGTCAAGCTGTTCTTGCAGCGACTGTTTGAACTCCGGCGTGAGCCGGCGCTCAACCTCCAGAATCTCGGCATTGGTCTTCGAGATTTCCTTGATGACCTGCTCGCGGGCGCTATCAATCTCGGCTACTTTGAAATTGAGAAGTTCGGCCATGGAGCTGTAGCCTAGACGCGCTCCTTCCGGAACGTGCGTGTAGATGATCTTGCGTAACTCGGTGTCGAACGTTACCGAGCCTCCATCACCGAGCTCATTGCACAGCGTCTCGAGGTAGCTCTGCGGCAAATACTTCACTCGCTCCACGCTAGTCTCGGATGGATCTTGGTCAAGCGAACGCTCGGAATCGGTGCCGTCGTGCCAGATCAGCGTGCCAAGGAAGTGCTGCGCGAGCTTGTTTCTAGGATTTCGAAAGCGCGTGTCTTTTAGGAACGAGAAGCTTTTGTAGTTCTTGGTATCGCCGGCCAACGCCGCGATGTCGGCCATCGCGCTCTTACCGCTGCCCTTGTTGCCGATAATGGCGACCAAATCGTGATTCAAGGGGATGTCGACGTTGAACCAAGTATCGGCAAGCGTGGAACCTGCCTTACGGCTAATGCGGATGTGGGAGGCGTATTTGGTTCGGTTTGCCTCAACAAGCAGACGCTTGGGCGGAGCGTCGCCGATAAACACGCGGTCTTCGAATTCGGTGATGGCTTGCAGGAGGCCATCGAAGGTAGCATCAGCTTTAATCCAAGTGAAGCAGTTACCGATACGGTCCTTGTTCTCCGAGCTGCTTGGCGCGTGAGCGTCGGAGCAGTCGAGCAGTGTGGCCTTTACGTTGGAGTCCAAAAGCTTCTTGCGGGCCGCGTAGTACGCGGCCGGATTTTGGGAGGCAGTAAAAACTAGGTCGGCCCGATTGATAATGTTGCGCTTCTCAGCAATGGATTGGTCATCCCATTTGAGGTTGTCCCATTCCGTCTTGCCCACTGCAATCAGGTATTTTCCTGCGAAGCAGGGCTTGTCGAGTGCCTCCAGCACCGTTTCGAGGCTGACGCACAAGTTGTTGAAGCCCTCCTGCAAGTGCGGGGCGTAGTCCCCGCGTTTGTCAGCCGGCGCCGACTCTACGATCATCTTACCGAGTTCGGACAAGCTGTCGCGTGTGATGATGCTTTTCCATTTGCTGTTCCAGTCGCTGGAGTCGGGGATGAGTTGGTAGCTCGGGGTCAGCGAATTGAGAAATTGCTGCTGAATGAGCAGAGGTGACAACGCGTCGAAGATGACGTGCAGGTTGATGCGATTCCAGCCGGACTGCGAATAGGTACCGTCCTTCTCCTTCTTAACCACACCGGCGAACTTGTCCAGGCGCAGCTCAATGACAGGCAGCAGCAGATCGATGTTTTTGAGCCGACCTTCTTCGAGCTTGGCCTTTCGCGCCCGCTCGTAGCCATCAATGAAGATGTAGTCATTGATACCAATAGCCTTGTACTCGGGAGGCAGCGCCTCGAGATCTTGGAGAAAGGCTTCCCAGGCATCACCTTGGCTGTCACTAGGGTAGTCGTGGACGATCGACGACGGCGTATGGACATGCAAGTCCCACTTTTTCCAAGTCGAGCCGGCAGGATTGTTGCTCACTTTATCTCCCTTTTAGTCGAGGTAGGACGCGACCAGAGATAATAAACGTTGTCCTGATTTTTGATGAGGGGGAGGGGGAAGAGAGGCGTTCAAAAAATACTCGGGCCGAGCGCTCATTATTGGTCATTTCAATTGCTATGCAACGAGTTAGGCCAAGTGTGAATAAGGCCCTGGCCGGCGAATAGAGCGGTTATGTGAGCCTATGCCGATAATCGGCCGCTTTTAGGCATTTACAGTCACTGGCGCCCAACAGATGAATTTCCGCTTCTGGCCGTCAGCGGCCTACTGTACTGTTTGCCCGGAACAATGGTTCCAGACCACTTTTTCGCTAAAACCTCCGCGCGGTCGTGCAGCGCGGAAAAGGCGGCCTGACACCTATTCTCACGAGCATGTGCGATTTTCAGAGTCAGACCATGCGGGCTTGTGCGGGATGAGATGGTCAAGAGCCTGTGATTCGTTCACCCGAAACGACAATAGCAGTGGGCCCGCAGCTGTAGCTTGCGACCCACGCTAGGTCACCGCCCGTACCCTGATCAAAACCGTCCACGCACCGTGAAAATGGCGGCGCGCGGATCGCCATAGAAGTTCAGGAATCCGCCATAGCCGACATTGCGCACATAGGTGCGGTCGAACAGATTGCTTACCAGCAATGACGCATCCCAGTTGGCGTTGAAGCGGTAGCCGACCCGGGCCGAGTAGATCGCATACCCTCCGCTGTACTTCACCCCGCCCTGACGTGCGCTGCTGGTGTAGATGTTGCTTTGGGCGTTGACCCCGCCGCCCACGCTCCAACCTGACAAGGCGCCGCCGAAGTCGTCGGGGCCGAAGCTGTAGTTGGTCCAGAGTTTGAACATCCTCTGGGGAATCATGTCGGCGTTGAATCGCTTGCCGACGTTGTCGGGATTGGTGTCGCTGAGGTATTTGGCGCGCGTGTAGGTGTAGCCCGCCGAGATGTCCCAGTTGGGCGTGATTTTGCCCACGAATTCCAGGTCGAGGCCGTCGCTCTGCACCTCGCCCGCCGAGCGGTAGCACGCGCCATTGGTCGATCCGCCGCACCCGACATGGTCGCCATCGACCATGGAGCGGTTCTTGTCGCGGATGCGGTACATAGCCACGTTGAAAAACAGGCGCTCCGGGAGCAGTTGAACCTTCGCGCCCACCTCGGTCTGCCAGCCAACGCGCGGATCGAGGACGTTGCCCTGGTAATCCTCCTGCGTCTGCGGCACAAAGGTGTCCGCGTAGCTGGCGTACAGCGTGACGCGATCGTTCACGTCCCAGAGCAGGCCACCATAAGGCGTGAACTCTTTGCTGGCCTTGCCCGCGCTGCGCACCCAGTCGGTGTTGGTGGCCGCCACCGTCCGGCTCTTGCTGCGATAACTGGTCCATCGGCCGCCGATCACGAGCTTGAGCGGATCTGCGAGCGCGATTTGTGCGGAGGTATACAGGCCCGATTGCTCGGTAATGGTCTGGCGGCGCGAGGTCACGTTGCGGTTGATGAGCGCGCTGAAATCGTGGTCATTGAATACATCCCAGTTTTTGGCCGAGAACGACGTGGACCCCAGCAGATTGTCCGACTTGGACGCGTTGTACCCCAGGGTGAAGCGGTGTCGCAGGCCGAAGGCTTCGATCGGGCCGGTGACGTTGAAGTCGGCGCTGTCCCACTTCGTCTCCTTCTGGTAGTAGCCGTAAGCGCTGGAGATATCAGCGAGCCCGGTGGCGATATTCACGGGCGCCGTCGTGACGATGCCCACGTAGTCGGCATCCAGCTCGCGATGGCTGTAGGCTGCGCGGGCGGTCCAGTCATTGGCGAAGCGATGGGTCAGGTCGGCCGACGCTTCCTTGATGCGGTAGACGGAGTCCTGATCGGAACCCATGAAGGTACGGCGAGAGGGCAGGGTGCCGTCGCCCATCAGCGGCAGGCCCCAGAAGGTGTTTGTCTTCCATTGGGAATATGTGCCCGAAATGCCGAACGTGGTGTGCGGCGTCAGGTCGTATTCCACGATGCCGTAGGCGACCTCGTCGCGGCTTTTGGCGTCGTCGTAGAATTTGTCTTCGTCATGCCGGACCAGCACGGTACGGGCGCGCAAGGAGCCATCTTTGTTCAATAGCGTGTTCAGGTCGACTTCGGCGCGGCGGCGGTTATTCGAGCCCGTGGACAAGGCGCCCGAACCGCCCAGCTCGGCGTAGGGCCGCTTGCGCACGAAATTGACGGTTCCGCCGGGCTCGCCGCTGCCCGTCACTAGTCCCGAAGGGCCACGCAGCACCTCGACGCGGTCGTACAACGCCATGTCGGTGAACGGGTTATTGGTCATGCCGACGACAGGCACGCCATCGGACTGTGCATTGGCCGTGTAGCCGCGCACCATGATCGATTCGGTACGGTCATAGCCCGTGGTGCTGACACCGGTCACCTGATTCAACGCCGCGGCTGCCGTGGTCAGATCCTGGTCGTCCATCTGCTGACGCGTCAGCACCGAGACCGACTGCGGGATGTCGCGTAACGACGTGGCGCCTTTGAACATGGAGACGTTCGGCGAGGCGTAGGAGTTCAGGCCTTCGGTCGTCACGAGATCTGCGCGGCCGATGACGCTGACCGGTGCCAGTTCCACGGCTGCATCCGTGTTTCGCGGGATTGGCGTCACCGTGTAGCCGCCGTTGGACTGCGCCATGGCTTGCAAGCCCGTGCCGGCAAGCAGGGTTGCCAACGCATCCTTGGCGGCGTAGCGGCCGTTCACGCCAGCACTGCGTTTGCCCGCGATGTTTTCGGCCGAGTACGAGATCATCAGACCGCTGGCCCGGCCAAACGCGCTCAGCGCGGTTCGCAAGTCGCCCGCCGCAACGGCATAGCTTTGTGTGTCCTGCGGCGGCGCGTTCTGCGCCTGGGCGCAGTGCGCAGCGAGCGCAGACAGCAGCGTGGTTGGAACTACGGAGAATGCCGCAAGCGACATGGCTGCGGTGCGCGCGCGAACGCGCTGTGTGAATTGGCCCATCAGGCTTGCCTTCCAACGAAACAGAGTGATTTCTGCTTGGTATGTCACTCAGCTCAAGGAAAACACCTCAGATTCCGGGACGGTGCGACCAGAAATTTTGTAACTGCCTTGCCGGACTAGGCGTTGGCCTGCACCGTGACCCAGTAGCGGGTTCGCGTGCGCACGCGGACCGGTAGCGTCTTGCCGAGCATGTCCAGCACGCGCTCGGTATCGTCGACAGGGAAAATGCCCGATACGGGCAGGTGGGCGACCGCTGTGTCGCAACCAAGATGGCCGCTGCGATAGCGCGCAAGCTCGGCGACGAACTCGCCCAGCGGCATGCGATGGACGATGAGCATGCCGTTGGACCAGGCGCCAGCCGCCGGGTCGGCCTCGGTGCTGCCCAGCAACTGCCAGCGATCGAAACGCGCTTGTCGACCCGCTTCGACCACGAAGGGCTGGGCTGGCGCGTCCTGTGGCTTGACCTCGACCGCGCCGTCCAGGACGTTGAGCTCACATTCGCTGTCGAACTGTCGAACGGTGAAACGCGTGCCGAGGGCTCGCAGGACACCCTGAGCCGTTTCCACAAGGAAGGGCCGCCCCTGCGCGGGCCCGCTGCGATCCGGTCCGGTGGTGACCAGCATCTCGCCGCGAATCAGCTGCAACAGCCGGCGTTGCTCATCGAAGCGGACATTGATCGCGCTGTCAGTATTGAGTACGACTTCGCCGCCGTCCGCGAGCGCGACGCGATGGCGCTTGCCGACGGCGGTGTGATAGTCGGCGCGCCAAGTCCGCCAGCTGACGCTGTCTTGCAGCGCCCACACGCCCGCTGCCGACACCACGCCGCCCGCCAGCAGCCCCAGCGCGCGACGGCGGCTCAGCTTGACTGACGCATCGGGCAGCGCCAGGGTCGAGTGCGCGATGGCCGGGTTCACCTGGCGCAGGCAAAGTCCCATCTCCTGTAAATGGGCCCATGCACGGGCATGCACGCTGTCGGCTTGCAGCCAGGTACGCCATTGCTCGTGAGTTTGCTGCGTGGCCCGCGGCGAATCCAACGCGATCAGCCAGCGCACCGCTGCTTTGCTGACGGCAACAGGGATGGGCGCGCCATGCACGCGAGGCAGCTTGGGGAGGTTGGCGGGCGTTTCCACTCGGGTCAGCCGAAGCAGACCTGATGGACGGCGCGTTCGAGGTAACGTTGCACCGTGGCCACCGACACTTTCAGCGTCTGCGCGATTTCCATCTGGGTCATGCCTTCGACCTGGTGCATCAGAAACGCCTTGCGAGCCGCCAGTTTCAATAGCGACAGGCGTTTGTCGATCTCGAGTAGGGTTTCGAGCAATAGCGCGCGCGTCTCCGGGCCTGGCACCTCGAGTTCGGGTAACACGGCCAACGTGGCAAGATAGGCCTCTTCAATCCTGCGGCGTCGGTAGAAATTGGCGACCACGCGCTTGGCTATGGTTGTGAGCAGCGCCCGGGGCTCGCGAATACTCAGCGGCTCTTGATTGGTCAATAACCTCAGGAAGGTGTCCTGGGCCAGATCTGCTGCGTCAAAGCTGTTGCCCATTCGGCCTTGCAGCCAGCCACGCAACCAGCCGTGATGCGCGCTGTACAGCGCCTCGAATTCAAGAGAAGAAGGTTGATCGTGCACAACCGAAAGCCTAGGTTTAGCGACAAATAGAAATGAGAAGCGGTGCTAATTATGCATCAACTCGTCGGCTCGCGCCCGAACGGCCCCGGACCCGCAGACAGGTCTTACCCTGCGCTCAGTCCGGTGCGCTGCGAGACAAGGATGTTCGCTCAAGGCCAAAAGCGGTCCTAGGCTGCTTGGTGGCTGAGGCGTCGGAAGTGCTTTGGAATTGGAAGGATGCGAAAGGCGCGCAAAGACACGCGGCGCGTCGTTGCCGACGCGCCGCCAGTCACCAACTTCTGGACGCCAGTTCGCGCCCAGGGGTATCCCAAATCACCCCTTCGCCGGCAGCGCCTTCAACAGCGCCTCATTGAACCGCTTCGGATCCTGCACCTGCGGTGAATGGCCCAGCTCCGGCCACGTGACCAGCTTGGCGTTCGGAATGGCCTTTGCAGCCTTAGGGCCGAGCTCGGGGTAGTTGCCCAGGCGCTTGGCCACTTCGGGGGCGGCGGCATCTTTGCCGGGGGCGGTGTTGTCCTTTTCGCCGATGAGCAGGGTGGTGGGGACGGCGATCTGGCCGAACTCGTGGACGACGGGTTGGGTGTAGAGCATGTCGTAGGTGAGAGCCTGGTTCCACGCGACGCGTTCGCGGCCTTCGCCCTGGAGCATGCCGGCGGCCATGAGGACCCACTTGTCGTAGTCTTCGCGCCACTGGCCGGCGTAGTAGGTGCCGAGCTGGTATTTCTTCATGCCTTCGAAGTTGGCCTTGAGCTCGCGCTGATACCAGTCGTCGATGCTGCGGTAGGGCACGCCTTCCTGTTTCCAGTCTTCGAGGCCGATCGGGTTCACGAGCACGAGGGCTTCGGTCTGCGGGCCGTGCATGAGGGCGTAGCGCGCGGCGAGCATGCCGCCCATGGAATGGCCGACGACGCTGGCGCGTTCGATTTTCAGGTGGTCGAGCAGGGCGTGGGTGTTGGCGGCCAACTGGTGAAATGAAAACTGGTAGGCCTGCGGCTTGTCGGATTTGCAGAAGCCGATCTGGTCGGGCACGACGACGCGGTAGCCGGCTTCGCTCAGTGCGGCGATGCTCGCGTCCCACGTGGCGCCGCAGAAGTTTTTGCCATGCATGAGCACGACGGTCTTGCCGTTGGGTTTGGCGGCGGCCACGTCCATGTAAGCCATGGAGAGCTTCTGGCCCTGCGTGTCGAGCTCGAAGCGCTTGACCTCGTGCGGGTATTCGAAGCGCTCCAGATTGGGGCCGTAGTCAGGCACCTTGGGCGCGTCCGCGGCGATGGCGCTGCCGGCGAGTGCGACGCCGGCGCACAGTGCGCCCAGGCGGAGATGTCGGGTTCGTGTCATGCATGTGACTCCTGTTATGACGCCGGCCCGCTGCCGGCGCTGTACAAGAGGGACAGCAAAATTGGGGCCTGGGTTCCGCTGGACGCCCGCGTCGAGCTTGAGCGAGTCTCTCGGCGAGATGCGAGCCTGTATAGAGCGGGAGGGGCGGGCGACCGCGTCCATCGATCATTCGCAGCGATCAATCCACCCACAGTTCACGCCCCAAAACAAAACGCGCCCCGCAGGGCGCGTCTTGCTCATACAACTCACCGCACTCAATTCGCCGAGATCTTTCCGACTTCGATCACTTTCTTCCAGCGTGCAAACTCATTGGCCTGGAACTTGGTGAATTCTTCGGGCGTGTTGGCGACGACTTCGAAGCCGAGTTCGAGGAGCTTGGGTTTGACGGTGGGGTCGTTGAGGGCTTCGACGATGCCGCCGCGGAGTTTGTCGCGGATGTCGGTGGGGATGCCCTTGGGCGCGGCGAAGGCTTGCCAGGAGGTGACGGTGACGCCCTTGAAGCCGAGTTCGGCCATGGTGGGCACGTCGGGCAGGAGCGGCGAGCGCTGCGGGCCGGTGACGGCGAGTGCGCGCAGCTTGCCGGACTGAACGTGGGTGAGGCAGGTGTTGATGTTGCTGAAGCTCGCGTCGACCTGGCCGCCGAGCAGGTCGACGATGGCAGGCGCGCCGCCCTTGTAGGGCACGTGGGTGGCCTGGGTGCCGGTCTCTTGCCAGAACAGCTCGGCGGTGAGGTGGTCGGAGGTGCCGTTGCCCGCCGAGGCGTAGGTCATCTTGCCCGGGTTGGCCTTTTGATAATCCAGCACTTCCTGCACCGATTTGAACTTCGAGTTCGCGTTGACCACAAGCACGTTGGGCGCTTGCACGGCCACGGTGATGTAGTCGAAATCCTTGAGCGGGTCATAGCCGGCTTCTTTGACCAGGTGCGGGCCGATCACGAAGGGGCCGAGCGAGGACACGAGGATCGTGTTGCCATCGGGCGCGGCGCGCTTGGCCTGCGCGGTGCCCACGGTGCCACCCGCGCCGGGGCGGTTCTCGACGACGAAGCTCTGGCCGAACTTGGCCTGCAGCTTGGCGCCGACGGTGCGCGCGATCAGGTCGGTGGAGCCGCCGGGTGGAAAGGGCACCAGCAGCGTGACGGGCTTGGTCGGCCAGGTGTCGGCATGGGCCAGGGTGGGAGCGACTACGGCCAGGCCGAGCGCGAACGTGCACAACAGTTTTTTCATCGATGTCTCCTCGTAGTGGCGGGGTACGCCAGGGGATGCTGCAAGGGCGGGGTCTGTTGCCCCGTTGGTGCCCGCACGGCCTAGCCATGCGGGTCCTGGTATTGCGAAATGCGCGAGGGCCTCGAGACCCTCGGGAAAACAGGCTTGCGCACAGGTCGGGCTATCGGAGGCATCCCGTCACGGACGCATCACAACGACATCGCCCTCTGACGAGGGCGTCCTCCCTGCGGCTGTACCCGGAAAACCGGCGGCACTCGAACGTGTGATCGAAGGACGCCGCGGCTTTCTGAATACTGCGCCGTGGCCCGCCTTATTACGCGCGGGCCGCGGCGCAGTGCGGTTACGGGCGCTTGCCGACTTCGGTCTGCTCACGCGTCCAGGCGCGGGCCTGGTCGCTCAGCGAGAGGCCGAGACCGGGGCGGTTGGGCACCAGCATGCGGCCGTCGCGGATCTCGAGGCGCTCGTTGAAGAGCGGCTCGAGCCAGTCGAAGTGTTCGACCCACGGTTCGGTGGGATAGGCCGCCGCCAGGTGCACGTGCAGCTCCATGGCGAAGTGCGGCGCGAGCATGGCGCCGGCTTGTTCGGCCTGGCCCAGGATCTTGAGGAACGGCGTGATGCCGCCCACGCGCGGGGCGTCGGGCTGGATGTAGTCGGCACCGCGGTGGCGGATCAGGTCGAAGTGTTCGGCGGCGCTGGTCAGCATTTCGCCGGTGGCGATCGGGGTGTCGAAGTTGGCGGCGAGCGCGGCGTGGCCTTCGTGGTCGTAGGCATCCAGCGGCTCTTCGATCCACACCAGGTTGTATTGCTCGAAGATGCGGCACATGCGCTGTGCGGTGGGGCGGTCCCATTGCTGGTTGGCGTCGACCATCAGCGGCACGTCGTCGCCCAGGTGCTTGCGCACGGCTTCGACGCGGCGGATGTCGAGCTGGCGGTCGGGCTGGCCGACCTTGAGCTTGATGCCGCCGATGCCGCGTTCGCGCGAGGCGCTCGCGTTCACCAGCAGTTGTTCCAACGGGGTGTGCAGGAAGCCGCCCGAGGTGTTGTAGCAAGCCACGGAGTCTCGATAGGCGCCGAGCAGCTTGGCGAGCGGCAGGTTGGCACGGCGCGCCTTCAGGTCATACAGCGCGACGTCGAAGGCGGCGATGGCCTGGGTCGAGAGGCCGCTGCGGCCGACCGAGGCGCCGGCCCAGCACAGCTTGGTCCAGAGGCGGCCGATGTCGCTGGGATCTTCACCGATCAGGACAGGGGCGATTTCTTTGGCGTGGGCAAACTGGCCGGGGCCGCCCGCGCGCTTGGAGTAGCTGATGCCGAGGCCGTGGTCGCCGTTCTCCGTCTGCATTTCGACGAACAGCATGGCCACTTCGGTCATGGGCTTTTGGCGGCCGGTCAGGACTTTGGCGTCGCTGATCGGGGTGGCCAGGGGCAGGTAGCACGACGAGATGCGCAGCCACGCGATGCGGTCGGCGGAAGAGGAAGTGGTCATGTCGGGTTCCGGTAGTCTCCGTGGCCCATCGCCGGGAACGAGTCCCAGGGATGGACAACGTTATCATTTTGGGGGAATAAAAAGCACCGAATCTCCCTGCCGGCGTCCCGGTGCGTGGGGGTCAGTGCGGCCGATGCGGTCTTCGATGACGCGAATCGGTGAAAGGATGATAACGTTGTCCATGGCAGGCTGCAAGACGTCTGAAATCCTGGAAAACCCGATAGCCGTCGCGGCCTGCACCGAGCTCGATGGCTGGGGCGAACCTGCGGCCGGAAGCGTCAGGCGGATCACTGGCGCGGAAAAATATCGGAGGTAAGCCGGACACCGAAACCGGCACTCGCTCTGGCCGAGATGGCATTACGCGTCGTAGCGGTGCGCGTGCTGTTCATGGCGCGCACCCGGCGGTCGAGACGCGCCGTGACGGGCAGTGCAGCCGCTGCGGCATGATTCGCCAGCGTGTCGCCGGCGCAGCGCGGACCGGCGAGGCCAGGCCAGACGTACAGCGGCGTGCCGAGCAAGCGCTGGCCCGGCTCACGCGTTTCAATCTCGTGCCAAAAGCGTCAGCGAAAACCGGGGTGCAAGCTGAACGCCTACACTGCGGCCAGGCATCATGTATCGGCGCACCGCCCACCGCAGTACCGCATCAACCTTAGCGCTCCACTCCTTCGGCCCATGAAACCCAAGTCCATCACGCTGCATGACGTCGCTCGCGAAGCGGGCGTTTCCCTGATCACCGCGTCACGCGCGCTGGGTAATCCCGGGCGTGTGTCGCAGGCGACGCTCGAGCGGGTGCAGGCGGCCGCGGCCGCGGTGGGCTATATCCCGAATCTGCTGGCGGGCGGATTGAAGTCGCGCCGCAGCCATACGGTGGCCGCCTTGGTGCCCATCATTTCGGTGCCGCAGTTCCTGCCCACGATCGAGGCGCTCACCGCCGAGCTGGATCGCGAGGGCTATCAGCTGATCCTGGGGCAGACGGGCTATGACCATGCACGCGAGGTTGCGCTGCTGAACACGATGGCGGGCCGGCGTGTGGACGGCATCGTGGTGGCGGGCCTGCTCAACGATACGGCGGCCGCGAAGCGCATTCGCGAGATCGGGATTCCGGTGGTCGAGACCTGGGAATTCAGCGATCAACCGCTCGATATGCTGGTGGGCTTTTCGCATCGCGACGTGGGTCGTGCGGTGGCGGATTACTTTCGGGCCAAGGGCTGGCAGCGCGTGGGGGTGGCCACCGCCAACGATCGGCGCGCCACCATTCGCAGCGAAGGGTTTCTGGCGGCGTGGGGAGGGCGCGACGTGCCGAAGGCGGTCGTGCCGGCGCCCAGTAATGTGGCGTCGGGCCGGCGTGCCTGTGCCGAGCTGCTGCGGCAGGACCCGACCCTGCAGGCGATCTTCTGCAGCGCCGATGCCATGGCCGAAGGCGTGCTGACGGAGGCGCGTGTGCGTGGCTTGCGGGTGCCCGAGGATCTCGCGGTCTGTGGTTTCGGCGGTGCGGACTTCGCCGCGCATCTGGCGCCCGCGCTCACCACGGTGCAGGTCGATGGCGCCTGGATCGGCAAGCAGGCCGCGCGCATTCTCGTGGCGCGCTGCCGCGGTGAGACCGTGTCCGATCCCGTGATCGATGTGGGCTTCGAGATCATCGAGCGGGCATCGACCGGCGGCTAGTGCCTCACGCTTGCGGAAAGCGCACCGTCACGCCCAATCCTTTGCCGTCGAGTCCCATGCCTACGTCGACCGTGGCGCCGTGCAGGCGCGCGATGCGGGCCACGAGCGAAAGGCCGATGCCGCTGCCATGCCCCACGGCATCGGGGGCGCGATAGAACCGGTCGAGGATGCGCGGCCGTGAGGCCTCGGGTACGCCGGGGCCATCGTCCAGCACCGCCAGCACGACTTCGTTCGCGGCCTCGTCGTGGCGGCAGCTGAGCACGATGCGACCGCCCGGGCCGCTGTAGCGCACGGCGTTGTCGAGCAGGTTGCGCAGCAGGATGCCCAGGCTATCGAGATGGCCGCGCACGAGCCCCGGCGCGAGGTTCGTGTGCAGGGCCTGGCCGCGCTGCTCGGCGCGCGCCTCGTAATCGCGCGCGACGGCGCCGCCGACGGCGGCGAGATCGATGCGCACGGCCGCGTCGAGCAGGCCGGCGGATTCCATGCGGGCCATGTCGAGCAACTGCTCGGACATACGGGCGCTGCGCTGCGTGGCTTCGAAAATCTGGCGCACGGTGGCGCGGATTTCCTCGGGATCGTCGCTGCGCAGCGCGTTCTCGGCCTGCACGGTGAGCACGGCGAGCGGCGTGCGCAGCTCGTGCGCCGCGTCCTGCAGGAAGCGGCGCTCGTTTTCGATGGAGGCTTCGGCACGCGCCAGCTGCTGATTGAGCGCGCCGACGAGCGGCTGGATCTCGTCGGGCATGTCGGCGTCGGGCAAGGGCTCGAGATCGAGCGGCTGGCGATTGCGCAAGGCGGTGGAAAGCCGCAGCACAGGTGCGAACGTGGCGTAGGTGACGGCCCACGACACCGCAGCGAGCAGCACGAACAGCACGCTCATCAGCGCCAGTGCGGTGCGCATCCGCTCGCGCAGTTCGTTGCGCAGCTGCCAGGTGGCCTTGCCGACCTGCACCTGGATGCGGCCTTCGGCATCGCTGATCGCGTAGGTGCGCCACTCCGTGCCTTCGACCACGGTCGAGGCCAACCCATCCTGGCGCGAGGGCACGAGCGGTGCCTTGGGTGAATTGGGCGAGGCGAGCAGAAGCCGGCCATTGTCGAGCGCGTAGGCCTGGATCGCCAAGTCAGTCTGATCGGGCGCCATGCGCAGCTGTTCAGAAAGCGTGTAGCCCTCCGGCAGGCCGGCGAATTCCAGGCCACGGGGTAGCGAGAGGATAGCGGTCTGGCCCGCGCTCTGCAGGTTGTAGTCCCACTCGCCGGTGCGCTCGCGCGTCATCTCGGCGCGATACCAGGCCAGCATCGCCACGCAGAAGAGCAGCAGCACCGCCAGGATACCCGCCTGCAGCCGCAGCCGCAGTGAGCGATGTGATGGACACCGGCTCATGGCGCGGCGGTCCGGATACGGTAGCCGTAGCCGTGCACGGTCTCGATGCAGTCTTCGCCGAGCTTTCTGCGCAACTGATGCACGTAGACGGCTACCGTGTTGCTGCCGGTGGCGGCGCTGTCGCCATAGACCGCGAGTTCGAGCGCGGCGCGCGAGAGCGATTTGCCGGCGCGCTCCATCAGGGCCTGCAATGTGCGGTACTCCAGGGTGCTGAGCGACACGGGGGCGCCATCGAGCGTGACCTGGTGGTTGGCCGGATCCATCACGATCGCGCCACATTGCAGCAGCGGCGCGACCCGGCCCGTGCTGCGGCGGAGCACGGCGCGCAGCCGTGCCAGCAGTTCGTCGATCTGGAAGGGCTTGACGAGATAGTCGTCGGCGCCCGCGTCGAGGCCGGCGATGCGCTCGCTGAGCCGGTCGCGGGCGGTCATGATGATGACGGGCGTGACGTCGTAGCGCGAGCGCATTTGCGCGAGCACGCCCATGCCCGAGCCGCCGGGCAGGCCCAGATCGAGCAGTACGAGTTCGAAATCGTGGTCGATCAGCGCGAGCTGCGCCGCGCCGGCATCGCGCGCGAGCGTGACGCGGGCACCGTCGCGCCGCAGCGCCACGGCCAGCGCGTCGGCCAGCATGGCGTCGTCTTCGACGAGCAGAATCCGCATGGTGAGGGGCCTTGATCGAGGGGGCGGGCAAGCGCGGCAGTATGCGGCGCGGCGCTTTAAAAAGTTTTTAATCGGTGGGTTCGGCGATCCTGCACCCGCGACGCGGGGCCAGCCATGGCGCAGGGCGCCAATGGGACGCCTAGGCTCGCAGGGGGCAAATCGCCGCGTCGGCGGCACAGTATCAGGCCCGGGCACGATCCGCGGTCGGCCACTTGCCATCCGACCCGCGACCGTGCATGCCCTTCCGGGCCGCCCGGCGGGGCCTCCCGCAGGGCAAAGCTCAGTTTCTGCCGCCTTTAAATAGTGCTAAACGCCGTCCGCCATCTTCAGCGGTCTTTAAAGAATTCCTAAACGCCGTCCGCCATCATAACGGCCTGATACGGGGGCGGGATGCGCCGCCGTGGGAATCGACAGGAGCCATCATGCTTGGATCAATGTGGTCGCGCGGTGCAGCCGGGCTGGCGTTGCTCGCCAGCGCAGCCGGGGCGCAGGCCCAGAGCAACAATTTCATCGGCCTGGGCGTGGGCGTCGTGCCGGTCTACGAAGGCTCGCGCGAATATCGCGCCGTGCCGCGGCCGCTGATCAATTATTCGTCGGGCCCGTTCTTCATTTCGCCGCGCGCCGGTCTGCCGGCGCTGGGCTTGCGCACCAATCTCGCCACCGATCTCGAGGGCGGGATTTTCCTGGGCATGGACCTGGGCCGCGACTCGGATGACGCCGACCGCACCAAGGGCATGCGCGACATCGATTTCCATGCGGCGTACGGCGCCTACATCGAATGGACGCCGGGCCGCTACTCACTGGGCGCCGCGTACCGGCAAGCCGCCAAGAGCGGTTACGGCGGCACGCTCGAACTGCGCGCCTCGTATGCGGTGCTGCAGACCGAGCGCCAGCAACTGCGCCTGGGCGTGAGCACGCATTGGGCCAACAGCGATGCCATGCAGACCTGGTTCGGCGTGAGCGCACGCGATGCCGCGCGCAGCCGCGAGGGCCTGCCGCAATACTCGGCCTCGTCGGGCTTCAAGTCGGCCGCCGTGGCCGCGAGCTGGAACTACAGCCTGACCAAGGACTGGAACCTGATGAGCACGGTGGGCGTGAACACGGTGCTGGGCGATGCGCGCGACAGCCCGCTGAATGAGCGCAAGGCCAATGTGTTCGGCAGCGTGGGCGTGGCCTATCGCTTCTGAGGGGTTCGAGCCGCCAGCATGACGCACGGCGAATGTGCGCCAGGATGCGCGGCCATGACAAGCCCCGTGTGACGGGCCGCCTGCACGGCCCGCGCCTGCCGCCGCATTGCGTCGGTGATCCGCGACCCGGCGCATCCGCCGCGTCGCGGACGCGTTCAGCCCGCGCTCACGGCGTCGGGCAGGCCGAATACGGTGTCGAACGTCCAGTTGTAGAAAAACGTGAAGATCGGGAAGAACACGATCAGCGCGGCGTCGTATAGAAAGGCCTGCCAGAGGCTGACGTCGAGCCACCACGCGATCAGCGGGATCAGGAACGACACCAGCACCACCTGGAATCCCAGCGCATGTCCTACTCGCCGCGCGAGCGAGCGGGTGCGCTCGCGCTGGCGGCGCTCCCAGGCCTCGAAGCCCAGGTTGTAGAAGAAGTTCACCGTCATGCCCGTGGTGGTGATCATGATGGACAGCATGCCGCTCTGCACCGCGCCCGCGCCCGAGAGCAGGCTCAGCCAGGTGGCTGCGATGAGGATGCCCAGCGCCTCGAACAACACCACATACGTCACGCGCCTGCGCCAGCCCTGCATATCGTTCTCTCTTGCCTATCGTTGCGAAGGGCGCAAGGCTATCATCAGAGGATATGTCCATAAAAGCTGGATACTTTCAGTTTTACTTATAGGAGGCGGGGCGTGCTGACGAGCGATCACATCGAGACCTTGCTGCGTATCGTGGATACCGGCTCTTTCTCGGCGGCGGCGCGCGCGCTGCGGCGCACGCCTTCGGCGGTGAGCATGGCGGTGGCCAATCTCGAGGCCGAGCTGGGCCTGGTGCTGTTCGACCGCACTCGCCGTGAACCCGTGCCCACGCCCGCGATGGCGGCGCTCTTGCCGGGCACCCGCCTTATCGATGAACAACTGAGCGCATTGCGCGCGCATGCGCTGCACCTGTCATCGGGCGTGGAAGCTCGCTTGCGGATCGGCGTGGCGGCCGAGCTGGATGACGCGCCGGTGCTGCGGGCTTTGTCGGCGATCGTGCAGCGTTATCCCGCGCTTGAAATCCAGGTGCGGCGCGCGCCGCAGGACGAAATCGTGGACGCCCTGCACCGGTCGGCGGTCGATCTTTGCGTGGCCTATGGCGGGCTCGAGCTGCACGCGCAGGAGTCGATCCACGCGCTCTGGACCGAAACCTTGATGGCGGTGGCGGCGCCGGCTCATCCCCTGGGCGCGCGCAAGGCGTGGCCGATCGAGACGCTGGCCCTGCACCGGCAGATCGTGGTGGCGAATCCCGAAGTGCCGATGAGCGACGCGCGGCCCGTGATCAGCAGCCGCGTCTGGCAGGTCGACAACACGGCGGGCGCGCTCGCGCTGGTGGAGGCGGGCCACGGCTGGGCCAATCTGCCGCGCGGCACGGTGCGCGAGGCGATCGCGCGCAAGACCCTGGTCGCGCTGCGCTTCTCCAACACGCGCAATGGCCTGAATCTGCCGGTGTATCTGCGCCTGCCGCGTCATACCGGGCTGGGCAAGGCGGCCGCGGAGCTGGCCGAGGGCCTGCGCGCCGAGGCCCGCGCGCTCGGCTGATCGCACGGGGCAAGCTGCCAAAAGGCGGATTTCCGGCGTCGGCACGGCGTGATACTGTCGTCGCGTGCCACGGCTGCCCCGTGGCAACCTTCTCGAGATCAGGCGTGAATTCGTCATCTGCATCGCGTCCGCTGGATGCGCTCAACTTCTTCGTCGCCGACGTACGCGACGGACTCGGCCCTTATCTCGCGATCTATCTCCTGTCGGTGCATCACTGGACGCCGGACAGTATCGGGCTGGTGATGACCTTGGCCGGCATTGCCGCCCTGGTGGCGCAGACGCCTGCCGGGGCCCTCGTGGATCGCGCCCCGGACAAACGCATTCTGCTGATCGGCGCCGCCGCGCTCATTACGCTGGCGTGCCTGGCGATCCTGATCGACGCAGGCTTTGTGTGGGTGAGCGTGACCCAGTCACTCGCGGGGATCGCTTCGTCTGTCTTCGCGCCGGCCATCGCGGGCGTCACGCTCGGGCTCACGGGGCCACGCTTTTTTGCGCGGCGCATTGCGCGCAACGAATCCTTCAACCATGCCGGCAACGCGACCGCGGCGCTGCTCGCCGGCGGATTCGCCTATGTCTGGGGACCGGTCGCCGTGTTTTACCTGATGGCGGTGATGGCGCTTGCCAGCATCGCCGCCGCATGGCGGCTGCCGGCCGATATCGATCCCGAGCGGGCGCGGGGGATGAGCGAGGGTGAGGCTGCGCCGCTGCCCCTGCGCGCCTTGCTGCAACAGCGCACGCTGGTGTTGCTGGCGGGCAGTTGCGCGCTGTTCCACCTGGCCAACGCCGCCATGTTGCCGCTGGTCGGGCAGAAGCTGGCGCTGGCCAACGCCAAGCTCGCCACGCCGCTGACCGCGGCCTGTATCGTGGCGGCTCAGTTTGTCATGATCCCGGCCGCGCTGGCCGTCGGACGCTACGCAGACAGCTGGGGGCGCAAGCCACTCATGCTGATCGGCTTTGCGATCCTGCCGTTGCGCGGCGTGCTCTACACCTTGTCCGACGACACGGCCTGGCTCGTGGCCGTACAGCTGCTCGACGGCATCGGCGCAGGGGTATTCGGCGCGGCGCTGCCCTTGATGGTGCTGGATCTCACCCAAGGAACCGGTCGCTACAACGCGAGTCTGAGCGCCGTGACGACCGTCTTCGGTGTCGGCGCGGCATTGAGCAATGGGCTCGCCGGGCTGGTCGTGAGATATGCCGGTTACGACGCGGCATTCCTCACGCTCGCCGCCGTTGCGGCGTTGGCCTGCCTGGTGCTGCTGTTGCTGCCGGAGACGCGCGTGAAGTCGGTGCTCCCCGACTGACGCGGCGCGCGAGCCAGCCGCGCGGCCCGCGGGACCCGCGGGGCCGAGCGGGGTGCGCCGGGGCTTGCGCGCCCGATCAGTCAGGAATCTCGGGCTCCACCAGCCGCGCGAGCTGCATGAGCGATTCCTGCCAGCCGAGATAGCACATCTCGGTGGGAATCGCCTCGGGGATGCCTTCCTGCACGATGTGGATTTCGGTGCCGCACGACACGGTGCGCAGGGTGACCGTGGTGGTCATCTGGCCGGGGAGCTGGGTGTCGTCGAACGCATCCGAGTAGCGGATCTTCTCGCCGGGCACGAGCTCGAGGTAGGTGCCGCCGAACTGATGCGCGTGGCCGGTGCCGAAGTTGCGAAACGCCATACGGTGCTTGCCGCCCACGCGAGCGTCGAGCTGTTCGACCTCGCAGAGGTAGCCGTAGGGCGGTAGCCAGCGGGCCACGGCGTGGGGATCCAGAAAGGCGCGGTAGATGCGCTCGGCGGGGGCGCGCAGGACGCGATGCAGGGTGACGGTGCCGGTAGCCATGATGGATGTCTCCGTTGAACGAGGGGTACGTACTGACACGACGTGCGGGCTCGGGCCGAATCGACATCGATTGCCCTAGGGGAAACCCGGGGGCTGCGCGGCCCTGGTGACGCCCTGCGAGCCTTGCGGCTCGAGCCGGGCCTTGGCCGGGTATCACGCCTGCCTCGCTCAGCCGAGTCCCGCAGACGGTGCCGCCTCCCGCTTTGCCAGCCGCGCCTCGCCAGCCGCGCCTTGCCGGCCGCGCCTCGCCGGCCGCACCTGGCCAGCCGAGCCATACAACGGGCTGCGCCTGGTCGGCCGTGCCTGGGCAGCCCCGCCTTGCCGGCCGCGCCTCGCCGGCCGCGCTTCGCCAGCCACGGACCTGGTCCATCGCCTCACGCTGATTGCCAATGTACTCGCAGTCGTACTGCGGGCATTTCTTATTGCCGAAAGGCATATGGATTCGCGCCATAGTTCTTCGACCTGGGCGCGTGCCTGGGGCATGCTGGCAGCCGGTGTTTCCATCTCACAGGGCAGGCCCATCGCATGAGCAGCACCTCCGAATTCCTCTGGTATATCCCGAATCAGGTCGATGCGGGCCATCGTGGCGACGTCGCGACCGCGGACCACAACAGCCTCGATACGCTGGCCGCGCAGGCCGAGGCGCTCGAGCGCCATGGCTGGAAGGGCGCGCTGCTGGGCGCCGGCTGGGGCCGGCCCGACACCTTCACGGTGGCCGCCGCGCTGGCGGCGCGCACGCGCAGCTTCGAGCCGCTCATCGCGATCCGGCCGGGCTACTGGCAGCCGGCGCATTTCGCCTCGGCGGCCGCCACGCTCGATCAGCTGAGTGGCGGCCGGGTGCGCGTGAATATCGTGTCGGGCCAGGACAGCGTGACCGCCTATGGCGATCGCGAGGGCGATCAGGTGCAGCGCTACGCCCGCACGCGCGAGTTCATGCATCTGGTGCGCAAGCTCTGGACCGAAGAGCACGTGGACTTCCGCGGCGACTATTTTCAGGTCAGCGATTCCACCGCGCAGCCGCGTATCGTGCCGCGTGGCGACCGCCGTCATCCCAAGCTTTATTTTGGCGGCGCCTCCGAGGCGGCCGAGCGCGTGTCGGCCACCGAGGCCGATGTGCAACTCTTCTGGGGCGAGCCGTTGGCCGGCGTGGCCGAGCGCATCGAGCGCCTGCGCGCGCTGGGTGCCAAGCTCGGCCGCGAGCACGCGCCGCTGGAGTTCGGGCTGCGCGTTACCACGCTGGTGCGCGACACCACCGAAGAAGCCTGGGCGGACGCGCAGGCCAAGGTGGCCAAAATGGCCGAGAGCCAAGGCGCAGGCTGGCAGGATCACCGGGGTCCGGTGGCCGTGGGCCAGCAGCGCTTGTTCGACCTGCACGCGCGTGGCGAGGTGCTCGACGACAATCTCTATACCGCGCCCGGCAAGCACGGTGGCGGTGGCGCGGGCACGACCTGGCTGGTGGGTTCGGCCGAAGACGTGGCGCGTTCGCTGCGCAAGTACCAGGATCTGGGCATCACGCATTTCGTGCTGTCCGACACACCGTATCAGCGCGAGATCGAACGGCAGGGCCGGCAGTTGCTGCCGTTGCTGCGGGGCAGCGCCTGACCCCGATGGGATGCGGCTGCCCGCCCGAGGCGCGATCCGCGCGTTCGTTGCGCGCGCGACAAACCGGCGCGCCTCGTTGGCCATGCCGGAAAACGAACCGCCCGGTCTTGCGCAGGCAAAAAAAGAAATGGCCACCCGAGGGTGGCCATTCTTGCTTCCTGCCCAGGCGGATCAGGTCGCCTTTTCGTCTTCGCCCTTGTAGCCATCCTTGTACTGGCGGCCCGAGCAGCGCACCATGGCCACGCAGCTGGGGTTGCCGGTCTTGGCCGTGCAGGCCGCGCGCGATTGGTTGCGCGCCGTGTCGGGATCGGGGTCCAGCGCGGTGAAGCTGTTGCCGCGGCCTTTCACGCCTTTTTGCCAGGCCAGGCCCACGCAGCTGTTCTGGTAGGTGAGCAGCTTTTTGCAGCCCTTGCAGTCTTCCCAGCCCAGCAGCTTTTCCACGGCCTCTTTTTCGGTCGGATACTGATCCGCGTAGAGCAGGTCGCCCGTTTCGGATTCCGCCACGGTACCCCAGTAGCCGCGCTTGTCGTACTTCGCCGACACGGCCTCGAGCTCAGCCGGACGGGCCTTGAGGGCGGCTTCGCGATGCTCGGCGGCATAACCCGGGCCCACGCACACGGGCAGGGTCGTCAGCTTGCAGCCGCCGTCGGGGCTGCCCGCGGTGCAGCGGCGGATGGCCATCTTGGCCGCGATCTCGGGCGAGACGCTGTTGCCCGAGAAAATCGTGTCGATCGAGTTGCGCGCGTAGACCATGCAGCTGTCGGAGAACCAATGCAGCTTGACGCAGCCTTTGCCGCCTTGGGCCCGGCACGCCGCCACGGCGTTCGCCTCGGCCTGCTTGCCGGTGGCCTCGGGCATGACCCAGTACACCTTGCTGTTCTTCTCGTCGGTGGCGGTGCCGCCGTAGGTCTTCCCCATGCCCTGGGCCTGGGCCGTGCCCAGCCCCACGAAGAGCACCAGGGCGGTCAGTACCGTACGTAGCGTGGGCAGAATGCGTGCGGACATCATCGTGTAGGCATCTAAAAGGTCAATCGCGGCGCGAGGGCTTGGCCGGACGCGGGCGGCGCGCGGGCCGAGCGGCCGACGTGCCGGAGGAAGGAGCGGCACGATCTTAGCAACAGGATCGTTGGCGCCGGCGCACTCCCGAACGCTGTTGGGGACGTATTGAGTAACAAAAAATCAGATTCGTCCTACGCCTCGGCGTGGGTCGGCAGGTAGACGGGAAAGCGTGCTTTGGCAGGCCTGCGCTGCCGTTGCGGGCGCAACAATCCGTCGCGCTGCGCCGAGGCGGGTCCGAAGCAATGTCACGAAGCGAAACAAAACACGTTGAAGCCTTGCCGCTTGTCCCGGCATGATGGCGCGCGATTCACCTGATCCCCGAACGGAATAGCGCCATGAAGACACCGCACCTCTTTCGCGCCGCCTGCCTGCGCTGGCCGCTGCTGCTGGCCGCCGCCGCACTCGCCACCCTGTCGGGCTGCGCGCCCATGGCCACGGGCGGCAGCTCGGTGCTCCCGTCCTTCTCCAACGGCTTTTCGTTCTCGCCCAGCGTGAACGTGGCCCGCAACATGAAGGGGCGTTCCGTGAACGATGCCATCGCGGCATTGGGCGAACCGTCGCGCACCAAGGCGGTGGGCAACGGCGTCATGCAACTCGAGTGGACCGACTACCAGACGGCGCCCTATACCGAATGGGTGAACACGGGATCGAGCCAGCAAGTCGTGGGCATGATCCCGGGCTCGCGCAACTCGGCGCCGACCCCGGTGATGCAGACCACGAACTACGGCTACATGCAGAACCGCACCAAGGTGTACGAATGCGCGGTGATCATGCGCATGCGGGACAGCGTGATCATCGAGTCCACCGTCGAGGGCAATGTGTGCCCCGAGTTCATCGGCGCGCTGCGCACGTGGGCGGCCGAGAAAGAGGCCAAGGATTACATGAATTAGGTTTCACGAAAAAGGAGGTCCCGATGGATAGACGTCGAGCGCTCAGCGCGTTGATCTCGACCCTGGGTCTCGTCCTGACGGGCTGCGCGGGCAGTGCCGGAGAATCCTCCCCCGGCGGCAAAGCGAAGCGGAAGTATCTGACGCTCGCTGCCTTCAACTACACCGATCGCGCGCTGGTCGACATCACGGTCGACAAGATCTGGATGGGGAGTGCCGACGCCTATACCAACGGGGGCTCGGTGATGGGGCCGCCGGTCTGGAAGGAGAGCGATTTCCGCTTCGGTGCCACGCGGCATATGGTCGTGCGCTGGCGCGAGGGCAGCCGCTATGACCTCAAGACCAACCGCTACATCAGCGATGGGCAGAAGTCCGTGCCGCGCGAGGCGCTGGCCGAGATCAAGATTCCCAAGCCGTTTCCGCCCAATCCCGCGCTCATCCTGCTGCACTTTTATCCGGATGGCCGCGTCGAGGGCGAGCTGGTCGACAGGTCGGTCAGACAGTTCGACCTGCGCCGCATCTCCGTGCCGCCCGAGCATGAATACGCGCGGCGCTGGCCGGATTCAGCCAAGGGTCTGGACGCGCGCTGAACGCGCTCAGTTCGATACGACGGGTGCGTAGCGCTGGATGATGTCGGCCGGATTATTCATCGCCGAGACCATCTCGGCGAGGCTCACGCCGGCGTCGTTGCGGGCGCTGAGCGTGATCCGCGGGGCGCGCCCGGCGCCGAAGGCGGCCACCGCATCGCAGGCGCCACGCACATCGGCCAGCCCCAGATCGGTCCGCTTTGCGCAGGCCTGGCGCTGTGTCTCGATGTCGTCCGCGAACTGCGTTTCGCGCCGCGGGTCGGGCGAGGCGAGGGTCGCCGATGCGTCCACCGCCGGCGGCACGAGATAGCCATAGCGCTTTTGCAGGGCAATCTGGCGCTTCATGTACCCGCGGTCGGTAATGCTCGTCTCGAAGCCAAGCAGGCGAACCCCGCCGAATTTTCCGAACAGGGTCATCGCCCACGGCATGGCGTTGCCCTGGCCCAGCTGCGTCGCCATCTCGCCCGACCGCAGGTAAGCCATTGCCACCTCGAGCTGCGACAGCTGGATGGCGACGCGTGCGTCGAAGGCGTCCGGCTGCGCGAGGTCGAGGCTGAACGCGAAGCGATCCTGGTCGGCCTGGTAGTCCCAGCGTGCGCGAAACTGGTTGGGTGCAAGCGTGGCCAGCGTGGCCCCGCGCAGCGGCGTCAGCACCCCGACGATGTTGGTGCTGTGCGGCGGCTGCATGCCGGTCTCGAGGACCTGCAGGTCATTGATCTGCACGTCGCCGCGCAGGCGGCGATCGTTGCGCTCGAAGTCATGGATCTCGATCGATTCGGCCCACACGATGGGCTGCACGGCCCACCCGATGGTGACGTCGCGCAGCACCATGGGCTGCCAGGGGGCCGCGTGCAGCGAGCCCCACTTCAGGTTGAGCGCGTTGTCGTTCTGGTCCAGCCACGCGCGCAGCTGCTTCTCGGCGCGCCAGGTGTAGTAGTAGGGCGCGGCCACCCAGGCGGCGGCCGCGAGGGCCACGGCCAGGCCGGCGGCGATCCAGCACTTGCGGGTACGGGTCATCTAGAAGGGTCCGACATCAGGGGGCGGGCGACGCGGGCAGGGGAGCCCGGGTCTGCTGGATCAGCGTTTCGGCGTGCGCGGGTGTCCATTCGGGTTGGCCCAACATGATGCGCATCACCGCAAGCGGCGTGTCGATCTCCGCGCATCCCGACGCGCGGCAGGCGTGCGGCGGCGTCGGCTCGGGGGTAAGAAGCGTGAGCGGCAGATCCTGCGGGTCGCGGCGTGCCGGATCGACCCGCATCCGCGCCTCGATCACATACCAGCCAGGCGCGAGCGCGGGCTGTCCGACCACGCGCATCTCGTAGGGCCAGTCGATCGGTGTCTCCGTCACGCCGCCAGGCGTGTCGGTGCGGGCGTCGGCCGCCGCCACGCGCACGATCTGGTGCACGCGTAGCGACTTGCCCTTGAGCATATTGCCGTAGTCACCGCCCGCGAGACTCTCGAGCCGCGGCAGGATCTGCGCCTGCGTGAGCAGCATCTCGGGCCGGGTTTCGGCCACGTGTTGCAAGCCCCGATATTCGGCGAGCTGCTGTTGTGCGGCGGTGGCCTGCTCGCGCCGCACGCGCGCTTCGGTGTTCTGCCATTTGGCGCCACCACTCATCTGATAGGGCACCGGCGGCGCGTCGTCGGCCACCGCCGCCACGTTCTCCATGCGCCAGCCCAGGGCCCGCGCGGCGGTCCCTGATTGCAGGAGCTTGCCCAGCGAATCGCTGCGCACCCAGCGCATGCGTTCGGCGTGGGGGCATTGCTTTTCGAGCTCGCGCGCGGCGGCATACATGACGCGGGGCAAAAGGGGTTGTGCCGGTACGCCGAACTGCACCACGCGCATGCGCACCTCGTCGGCGCACCAGGGCTCGTTCGGCGCGTGGTCGATCAACACGTCCACGCCCTCGGGCGGGAAGTAGACCAGCTGATGAAATTCGGCCTGTGCCGGCGCGGCGAAAAGAAGGGCGGCCAGGGCGGCCGCCGTGAGCGTCGTGCGTGCAAGCGCTTGCGGCATGCGGGTCATCGTTGCATCCAGACGGGGGCCCGCGGGGCGGTACGCGAGAGCGGGGTCACTCGTACATGCCGGTAGCGGGCTTGTACTTGAAGACGCGGCCGAAGTCGCCTCCGCCCTTCTGGCTGAGCTTGATGTCGAAGTAGCCGTGGGTCTTGCTGGGCAGCATCACCAGCACGTTGCTGGCATCGCTCACGTCGTGCTGGCGCGTGCCGTCGGCATTCCAGTTGCCCGCGATATCCTTGGTGAACGCCATCGGGCGTGCGAAGACGGGGCGCAGCGCGTCGCCGTCGATGCGGAAGAGATAGAGCGCTTCGAACGCCGCGCCGCCGCCCGAGTAGCCTTCGGTCCACGTCGCGCGCAGGCCCAGGGCCACGTCGCCGGGGCGGATCTCGTAGCGGGCCAGATCCCAGCGGCGCCAGCCTTCGGGTTCGGCGAGCGGAGCACCTTGTCCTTCGCGCGGGTCGACACGGATCGGCATGTCGATGTTGGTGTCGTACCAGTTCGTGGGCGTATCGATCGGATCGGGTGTGCGGGCGATACGGCGCGGCGCGGATCCAGGCTTGGCTTCGAATACGCCCAGCATGACATCGCGTTCGTCGCCATCGCCCAGCACATTGCTGCAATCGTTGCGGCTGACCTTGAGCGCGCGGGCCGCGGCCTTGGCCGTGCGCGCCAGGCACACCATGGCCACATAGCTGCCGGGCCGTGCGGGCCAGGGCTTTGCCCCGGCCAGTACCAGCGTGGCGGGGTCGGCGGCGGGCGCAAGTTCGCGCAGCAAAAGTTCTTTGGTGAAGCCGGCAGGCAGGGCGGTGCCCAAGCCGTCGGGCTGCGGCGCGCCCGACATCTGGCTGTCGCGCAGATCGCGGCCTTCCTGCGTGCGGATCGCGTCGCGAACCCCATCCAGAGACTGCACCGTGGTTTGCGCCATGAGCGGAGGCGCGATCGTCAGGAGCATTGCGCTAAGGGCCTTGCTGAAGGAACGGGGCGTCATGGCGAATAGGATGGGGGTTGAAAAGTGCGGGAATGTTAGCAAGCCGCCCGTCTTCGTCTGCGCGCGAGATGTTGCGGGGTTTTGCATGGGCTTACAAGTTGTCGGATCGACCGCATGTGATTCCGCTACCTTTGCGCGCATGACCCGACATGACTACGAACAGGCGCTCTTGCGCATCCTCGATCAGCACGCCGAATCGGCCCGCGCGACGCTGCGGGCGCTGATCGCCGCCTTGCCGCCGAAAGCGCGCGAGATCCATATCACCATCTTCCCGGATCAGGACGGTACCGGTACGTTTTCGATCATGGCGGGCCTCGACGGTCCGGATCTGTACGTGCTTAACCGCGCGATCGAGCCGCACCGCACGCTGTTCGAGGTGGTGTACACGGAGACGGGCCTGGAACCCGAGGTGCCGACGTTCCATTCGGGCGAGACGGCGTTCGATGTGCAGGACGTCATCGTGGACACCGCGATGGGCTGGGTGGAAACGTTGTGGAATCGTTGCGCGCGCGGGCATTCGCCGCTGCCGGGCCTGGTGTACGGCGAAGAGGGCTATGGCAAGCGCGAGCCCATTGCGCTGCCCGCGTAGCGCCGAGTTCGCCACAGCGCTCTACGCCTGGACGCCGCCGTGCAGGCGGTGGCGCATGACAAGGGGGCAGGCGCGAACGCCTGCCCCCTTGCACGAGCCTGGCATGAGCGAGCCCCGCGCGGCGGCAGGGCAGCGTGCTACCAGCGATAGCTCATGGTCGCGTAGAGCAGGCGCGGCGCGCCATAACGGCAACCGCTGGCCGCCGAGCACGACATATAGCCGCGGTTGAACAGGTTGCGCGCATTCACGGTCAGGCTCAGCCCCCTCATGGTGGTCGAGAGTGCGCCGAAGTCGTAGCGTGCCATGCCGTCGAACAGCAGGTAGCCCGGCGCGTCGCGATCGTAGCCCGGGATGTTGCTGCTGCTGGCATAGCGAGCGCCCAGGCCCAGCGTCAGGCCGGCCGCGCCCAGCGCGGTGAAGTCATGGTCCGCCCACAGCGATGCGCTATGCAGCGGCACCAGGGCGACACGCTGGTCCTGCAGCAGCGGATCGTTGCTGCGCGTGGTGCGTGCGTCGGTGTAGGCGTAGCTTGCGGTCAGGCCGGTCGCGCCGAATTGCGCGCGTGCCTCCAGTTCGAGCCCGCGCGAACGCACCTTGCCCGTCTGCACCGAGAAGGTCGGGTTGACCGGATCCACGGTCAGCGAGTTGCGCTGCGTGAGGTCGTAGACGGCGGCCGAGAACAGCATCTTCGTGCCGGGCGGCTCGTAGCGCAGGCCGAGCTCGTACTGCGTGCCCTTGGTCGGCTTGAACGGCGTGTTGTCGCGGCTGGCGCCCAGCGCGGGCGCGAACGACTGGCTGGCGCTCACGTACGGCGCCAGGCCGTTGTCGGCGAGGTAGACCAGCCCGGCGCGGCCGGTGTTGGCGCTGTCGTTGGAGCGCACCGTGCGGTCGTTGGCGAAGGTGCGCTGCGTGCTGCGCGCCCAATCCTGGCGCTGGCCCAGCACCATCACCCACTTGTCGGCGACGCGCATCTGGTCCTGCAGGTACAGCCCCATCGATTCGCCGCGCGTGACGAAGCCGGTATCGAGCGCGTGGTTCACCACGGGTGTCGCGCCGTAGGTGGGATCGTAGATGTTGTCCAGCGGCGCCACGGTGCCGCCATGGCGGTGCGAGTCGTAGCGGCTGCGGTAGTAGTCCAGGCCGGCGAGCAGCGTGTGCTCGATCGGGCCGGTGTCCACGCGCCATTCGAGCGAGGTGTCGGTCGTGATGCCGCTGGAGCGCTCTTCGCGGCTCACTACGCCGCGCCGCACCGAATCGTTGGGCAGCAGGGCGCCGAACGAGACGTAGTCCCAGTCGCCTTCGGCGGCGAAGTAGCGGGTGTTCTGCCGCAGCTTGACCCGATCATTGAACGCGTGCTCGAAGGCCCAGCCCGCCGTGGTGCTGTCCATCTCGTAGCGGTCGAAATCGGGTTCGCCCACGAAAAAGTCGCGCGGCAGCTTGCCGTTCAACGTGGCCGAGGCGGGCAAGGGCGCGGCGAAATTGGTGCGGATGCGCTGATAGGTCGCCATCAGCGTGAGCGAGGTGGCGGCCGAAGGTTGCCAGCGCAACGACGGTGCCAGATAGGTGCGGTCGTCGGGCGTGTGCCGCATCCAGTTGTCGGCCTCGCGGGCCAGCCCGGTCAGGCGATACGTCCACACTCCGTCTTCGGTGAGCGGGCCCGTGAAGTCGCCCGAGATCTGGCGGCGATCGTACGAGCCGTACTCGACGTTGAGCTCCCGCAGGCGCTCGCTGGAAGGCCGTTTGCTGACCGCGTTGACGACGCCGCCCGGGCTCAGCTGGCCGTACAGGACCGAAGCCGCGCCGCGCAGCACTTCGACCCGTTCCAGGCCATAGGGCTCCTGCCCGCCGTCATACACGCTGGATTGCAGCTTGAGCCCGTCGCGCAGCATGCCGCTGTTGCCGGTGGCGACGTTGAAGCCGCGCAGCATGAAGTCGTCGACCATGCGGCTGAACGACGGCGCCTGCGCGGAGAAGCCCGGCGTGTAGTCCAGCACGTCGGCGAGCGAGCTCGCCTTGACGTCGCGGATCTGGTCGCTGGTGACGATCGATACGGCCTGGGGCGTTTCGACGAGCGCGGTGTCGGTCTTCATGCCGGCCGAACTGCGGCGCGCCACATAACCGTCGACGGGACCCAGCGCGGTTTCCTGCACGCCGATCACGCGGACCGGCTCCAGTGTGCTCGTCTGGCCGGTGGGCGACGGCCGCACGCTCAGCGTGCCATTGGCCGTGGTGGTGAGCTCGAGACCGGTGCCCGCGAGGGCCTGGCGCAGCGCCTGCTCGGCGTCGTATCGGCCCCGCACGGGCGCCGCGCGGCGGCCCGCGACGAGCGCCGGATCCACCGATAGCGTGCGGCCGTTGGCTCGCGCCAGTTCGGTGAGGGTGTCGGCCAGCGGTGCGGCGGGCAGGTCGTAGAACTGGCTGGCGGCCTGCGCATGTAGGGCGGGCGGGGCGAGGGTCAGGCAGGCCAGCGCGCCGGCAAGAGCGGTGGCGCGTAAACGCGGGGTCATGCGGATTCTCCTGTGAGTGAGGTCTCAGCAGGGTTGTCGTACGAGGCCGGCAAATCCGATCATGCCGTGCGCGCCTCCAGGGTGACGAGCCAGCCGCCATGGCGGCGCAGCGTGACCGGCAGCGTCTGGGCAAGCGCCTCGAGCGTGGCGTCGGTGTCGTCCAGCGGGAAGGTCCCCACCACCCGCAGCCGGGCGGCCGGGGGCGCCAGCCGTATCCAGCCGCGCCGATACGGACGCAAGGCGTCGATGACCGCGGCGAGGGGTTCGTCGCGCACGACCAGCATGCCGGTGGACCAGGCGGCGCGCCAGCGGCTTGCGGGCAGGATGTCCCCGGCGCCGGCGGCATCCACGCGCAGGGTGGAGCCGGGCCCGAGCGTGGTTCGTGCGCCCTGGCTCCAGATCTCGATGGACGTCTCCAGGGCGGTGACTTCGCTGCCCGTGTCGCCCTGCATCACCGCAAACTCACCCTGCTGCGCGTGCACCTCGCAGTGCGCGGTCGCGACCACGAAGGGGCGCGCATCGGCGGCCACGTCGGCGCACAGCGCGCCGGCCCGAAGCCACACACGCCGCTCGCTGTCATCGAAGGCGAGATCGGCGGCGGAGCGGGCGTTGAGGGTGATGACGGAGCCGTCGGGCAGGGGATAACGCCGGCGCTCGGCGGTGCCGGTGCGCAAATCCGAGGCCAGCGTCATGAGCGGGGTGTGACGATCCAGCACCCAGGCCGCGCTGCCGCCGCCCGCCAGCAGCAGGCCCGCGCCCAGCATCCATTTGCGCCGCGAGACCGGCTGGCGCAGCGCGGCGCTGGCCGCACCGGCCTGCGGGCCGCGCACGGGCGCCAATGCACCGCTCACGGCGCCACGGACGGTCTGCCAGGCCTGCGCATGCGAGGGGTCGGCCAGCCAGGCCGAGAAGCGTGCGCGATCAGCCGGGCTCGCTTCGCCGGACTCCAGCAGCACCATCCAGTCGATCGCGTGCTCAAGCGGATCGGAAGAGGCAGGCACCGCACTCATGGTGTCACCGCGGCGGTCTGGGCCGCGACGCACGCGGCGATGGCCTGCTTCATGTAACGGCGCACGCTGATCTCGGCCACGCCGAGCCGCTGCGCGATCTGCGGATAGCTCAGGCCGTCGAGCTGACTGAGCAGAAAGGCGGCGCGCGCCTTGGCCGGCAGCCGGGCGAGCATGCGGTCGATCTGGGTCAGGGCTTCGAGCACCAGCGCGCGCGCTTCTTCGGAAGGGGCGTGCGCTTCGGGCAGGGCGGCCAGGCTGTCGAGATAGGCGCGCTCGAGTTCGCGCCGGCGCCAGAAGTCCACGAGGACGCGCTGCGCCAGCGTGGTGAGAAAGGCGCGAGGCTCGCGCAGCGCCTGCGCCTGGCGGCCGTTCATCAGACGGATGAAGGTGTCCTGCGTGAGATCGGCGGCATCATGCGCGCAGCCCAGGCGCCGCCGCAGCCAGCTCTGCAGCCACGAATGATGCGCGGTGTACAGCGAGGCGACGGCGGACTGCTCGGTAGGAGGTAGGGACATGCGTGCCGCCGGAAGCGCCGGGCCGATAGAAGATTCAGGGAAACCGCACTTCCCGTGGGCAAGGAGTGCCGCCCAATGGAACTGTGGTGTAGAGCCGACGTTCACAAGCGCAATTGCGCCCGGCGGCTTGGCTACGCCGTACAGGCGTCTCTATACTAATAGCCATTCTCATTATCATTATAAGCCTGCAGCTATGGTTCCCGCCACGTCCCATTCCGACGCACGCGCCGAAGTGGGGCGGCTCTACCAGGATCACCACCGCTGGCTGGTCGATCTGCTGCGCCGGCGATTGGGAGGCGACACGGAGCACGCCGCCGATCTTGCGCAAGACACCTTCGAGCGCTTGATGCGCGCGGGCACCAGCGGCGTGTTGCGCGAGCCTCGCGCGTACCTGGCCACCGTGGCGACCCGCCTGATGGCGAATTTTTATCGTCGCGTGGCGCTGGAGCGCGCTTATCTCGAGGCGCTGGCCGGCGTGCCGCAGGCGTACCAACCCTCTGAAGAAGACCGCGCGCTGGTGGCCGAAGCGCTGGCGCGCATCTCGCGCGTGCTCGACGGCCTGCCCGTGCGCGTGCGCAACGTGTTCTTGTATGCGCAGCTCGACGGCATGGCCTATCGCGACATTGCCGAGATGCTCGGCATCACGCTCAACATGGTGCAGAAAGACATGGTGAAGGCCATCGCGCACTGCCACGCGGCGCTCTACGAATGAGCGCGTCGGCACGGCCGCCCGCCACCGGAACGCCCGACGCGGCACCGACCGCCGACGCGACGCCGGGCGCCAGACGCATCGCGGCCGGCGTGATCGAGCAGGCGGCCACCTATTTCGTGATGCTGCAGTCCGAGCCGGAGCAGGATGCCGCGCTCGCGAAGGAGTGCGGCCAGTGGCGCGCGCTGCATCCCGACCATGAAACCGCCTGGACCCGCGTGTGCGGGCTCATGCGTCTGCCGGGCGCGACCCGATTGCACGGGCCCAGCGTGCGGCTGGCGCTGGACGACACCGCGCGGCGCGCGCGTAATCGCCGACGCGAGCTGCTGGGGCTGGCGACGCTGGCCGGCGCGCTGGGATTGGGCGGCATCACCGGCAGCCGGCCGGCGCTGGCGCAACGCATCCATACCGCCACCGGCGAGCAGCGCACGCTCGGCCTGCCCGAGGGCGCGACGCTGCTGCTCAATACCCGTACCGACTTGCTGCTTTATCCCGAAGGCGCGCGGCCGCGCGCGCTGTTGCTGGCCGGCGAGATGATGGTGGACACGCACGCCCCGTTCACGCTCATGACGCAGGCGGGCCGCATCGAGGCTGCCGACGCGCGATTCGGCGTGCGCGACACGTGGGCGGGCCAGTGCCGCGTGGCGGTGCAGCGCGGCGAGGTATGGCTGCAGCCGGGCGATGGCGCCCGCGCGCACCGGATCCGGGGCGGCGAGATGGCCGATCTGTGGAGCGACGGCCTGGATGCGGTGCGGCCGTTGTCGCCCATGGCCGATACCTGGGCCCAGGGTGTCGTGGCCGTCGAACGGATGCCGCTGGGCGAGCTCGTGGCCGAGCTGGCCCGCTATCGGCCCGGGCTCACGCGCTGCGAGCCGGATGTGGCGGCCTTGCCGATCTCCGGCACGTTTCCGCTGGACCGTACCGATGAAGCCCTGCAGATGATCGCGCAGGTGCTGCGGCTGCGCCTGGTGTACCGCAGCCGCTATTGGGTGACGCTCGCCGCGGCCTGACGCCTTTTTTTGTAACAGCGAGGCAGATCGGCGCCGCCCGCGTTTCATACAAGGTGAGCCGCACCACGATCGGTGCGCCAGCCAACCCGGACGCGACCTCGGCGTGTCCTCTATTCCGGCCCGCCGGTTCCCTCATGTCCCACGATCTGTATTCCCGCCGCCGCGGCACGAGCCCGGTGACGCGTTCCTCGTCTTCCTTTCATCGTCTGTGCCGCCCCACCGTGCTGGCTGCCTTGCTGGCGGGGCCCGCGTTCGGCGCCCTGGTGGCGCCCGCAAGCGCGCAGCAGGCCGCGCCGGCCGCCCGCGAGTTTCGTATCGGCGCCGGGACGCTGGATCAGGTGTTGGGGCAGTTCGGCACGACCGCCAATGTGTTGATCGCGATCGATCCCGCGCTCACCCAGGGCAAGCGCAGCGCGGGCCTGGAGGGCCGGCATTCGGTGGAACAGGGCCTGGCTCGCGTGCTGCAGGGGACGGGCCTTTTGGCCGTGGCGGAAGGGCCAGGCAAGTATCGTCTGCGCGCCGATCCCGCGCAGGGTGGCGTTGCCGTGTTGCCCGCGCTGACGGTGAGCGGCCGTCATACCGATCAGGTGGTGACGGAGGGCGATCGCAGTTACGGCACGCCGGCCATCATGCTGGGCAAGCGCACGCAAAGCCTGCAGGAGATTCCGCAGTCGGTGAGCGTGGTCACGCGCCAATTGCTCGACGATCGCGCCATCACGAGCCTGGGCGAGGCGATGGAGATCACCCCGGGCATCACGGTGCAGGACACCAACAGCTATGAGCGCGCTTACTACTCGCGCGGCTACAAGATCGAAAACATCCAGTTCGATGGCGTGCCCACGCAGTCGGGCAGCGGTTTTCTCACGCAGCCCGACATGGCGATCTACGATCACGTGGAAGTGCTGCGCGGCCCGGCCGGCCTGTACAACGGCGCCGGCGAGCCGGGCGGCACGGTCAACCTGGTGCGCAAGCGACCGACCGCGGATTTCGCGGTGTCGGGCAAGGTGAGCGCGGGATCGTGGAACAACTATCGCGGCGAGTTCGACGTGGGCGGGCCGCTGAACGAAAGCGGCTCGGTGCGCGGCCGCATGGTGGCGGCCTACCAGGACAAGGACGAGTTCTACGACATCTCGAATACCCAGCGTACGGTGTTCTACGGCATCGCGGAGGCCGATATCACGCCGGACACGGTGGCGAGCGTGGGCCTGAGCTACGAGCGCAACCGCATGACGCCGTTCTATGGCGGCGTGCCGCGCTTCTCGGACGGCGGCGACATCGGTCTGCCGCGCGATACGTATTTCAACGCCGCATGGTCGCGGGCGCGCTTCGAGCGCACGACCGTGTTCGCCGATATGAGCCATCGCTTCAACGACGATTGGCGCCTGCGCGTGGCGGCCACGCGAGCGCACGAGCGCAGCCATGACTACTCGGGTTCGGCCTTCGGCACCGTGAATCGCGCCACCGGCCTGGGCGCCACGCTGTCGGCCTTCGACCAGACCGGCAGCTCGGTGCAGCATGCGATCGACGCCTCCATCGAGGGCAGCTTCGAGGCCCTCGGACAGCGCCATGATGTGCTGCTGGGCGCCAACTACTGGGAACGCGATTACGACAGCACCTCGGCGCTCTACACGCCAGACAATCCGCGCGTGAACGTCTACGACTTCGACCCGCGCGATTACAGCGACTTCCCGACACGCCTGGCCCGCACGCCATCGCGCAGCAATGCCGTGACGGAGCAGGGCGGTCTGTACGGCTCGCTGCGGCTGTCGCTGGCGGACCCGCTCAAGCTCACGCTGGGTGGCCGATTGAGCAACTATCGCAGCTCGTCGCAGAACCTGGTCACTGGCGTGACCACGCGAGCCAAGGACAGCGGCGAATTCACGCCCTACGGTGCGCTGTCGTACGACATCACGCCCGACTGGACCACCTATGTGAGCTATACGGAGATTTTTCGTTCGCAGGCGACCAGCTTCAAGGCCGATGGCTCGCCGCTCGATCCCGCCACGGGCGAAAACTATGAGATCGGCCTGAAGGGGGCGATGCTGGATGGACGCTTGAACGGGTCGGTGGCGCTGTTCCGCACCATCGAGAACGGCCGCTCGCAGACCGATCCGAATTCGCCCGCGCCGTGCCTGGGGTCGCCCACCGGCGGCGCGTGCTTCATCAACGACGGCAAGGTGCGCAGCCAGGGCTTCGAACTGGAGCTGACCGGCAGCCTCACGCCCAGCTGGAACGTGATCGCGGGCTACACCTTCAATACCACCAAGTACCTGCGCGACCGGACCGCCACCGGCGCGGCCAGCGCCAATGAGGGCGGCAGCTACAGCACCTTCACGCCGCGTCATATCTTCCGCGTCTGGAGCAACTACCGCCTGCCGGGCGAGTGGAACGCTATCGACGTGGGCGGCGGCGTACGGCTGCAAAGCGCCAGCTACAAGACCGTGGGCGCGATCCGTCTCGAGCAGGGTGGCTACGCGATCTGGGATGGCCGCATCGGCTATCGCATCAATCGCAATCTGCAGGCCGCGCTCAACGTGAACAACATCTTCGACAAGAAGTACTACCGCACGCTGGGCAGCCTGAACGGCAGCAACTGGTATGGCGAGCCGCGCAGCGTGATGCTGACGCTGACCGCGCAGTATTGAGGCGGGCCGCGGACCCGCCCCAGGGACGTGCACGTGCGCGTGATCGGGCGGCGGGGAGCCGCCCGGCCTCGGCGGATCAGGCCGCCTTGGCGGCCGTGCCGTCGCGCATCTCGTGCAGCGCATAGCGGCGTTCGCTGTCGAGATAGTCTTCGGCGTGGATCAGCACCTGATCCGGCGCGAGCAACACCACCCCGTACTGCGGCTGCTCGTGCACGCCCATGATGCGGGTGGCGTCGCCGTGCAGGTCGAGCGCGACCTGATGGTTGGTGCCGCGCAGCGTGGAATAGGCGATGCCACGCCAGATGCCGCAGATCGGGCGGTGGATGTGGCCGAAGAACACCTGCTGGATGCGGCGCTCGTGGCCCGCGATGGCCGCCAGGAACGGCGCCGTGTCGCGCAGCGACAGGAAGTCCATGCTGCGGATCCCGATCAGAAAGAACGGATGGTGCATGAACAGCAGTACCGGCTTGGTGCTGCCGGCCAGTTGCGCGCGCAGCCAGGCGGCGCGGGTTTCGCAGAACACGCCCCAATGCACGCCGGGCTCGTTCGTATCCAGGAAAATCGCGAGGTAATCACCGAAATCCAGCGCGTACTGCACGAAGCCGTTGTCGTCTCGGCCCACCTGCGGAAAGTATTCCTGGAACGTCTGGCGGTGATCGTGATTGCCGAGGATCGGATACACGGGCATCGAAAAGGGCGCCAGGCACTCACGCAGGTGCTCGTAGGCGCCGGCATGGCCGTAATGCGTCAGGTCGCCCGTGATCACCACGGCCTCTGCGTCGGCCTGGCTGGCCATGATGTGCGCCACGGCCTGCTGCAGGCGCTGCTTGGGGTTCGTGCCGTAAAGGTCGCCGCCGTCGGCGATCAGGTGCGTGTCGGTCAGGTGGATGAATTTCATGGCGGGTCTCACTTCAGCAGCTTCTGCACGTCCTGCGTCATCGCGTCGAGCGCGGCCTGGGGCTTGGCCGACTTGTCGAACACGGTCTGCAGGTGGTCGTTGATCACGTCGGTTATCTTCAGGCCGTTTTCACCCGGGAACGCGTACCAGCCGGTGAGCCAGGGCAGTTGGCGCACGGCGGTGTACTGGTTGGGGTTGGCGTCGTAATAGCCCTTGAGCTGGGCGGGGTCATCGACGGGCAGGGTGTTGGCCGGGAAGTAGCCCGTACCCTTGGTCATGATGGTGGCGCCCTCGGGGCCGGTCGCGAACTTGATGTATTCCCACGCGGCCTTCTGGCGCGCCGGGTCCTTCGTGAACATCATCGCGACGTTGCCGCCGGCGGGCACGGTGCCTTTTTCGCCGTAGGTCGGGAAGAAGCCGGTCACCATCTTGAACTTGCCGCCGATCTGCTTTTCGATCGTAGACAGGCGCGAGGTGGACGAGGACAGCACGGCGAGCTTGCCGGTCACGAACAGCTGGGTCGCATCCTTGTACTTCAGGTTCTGCATGGTGTCGTTCTCGACCATGCGGCCCATCTGGGCGATCGACTCGCGGCCGATCTCGTCATTGAAGGCCACCTTGGTCTCGGTGGGATCGAGCATGCGGCCGCCCTTGGAGAACACCATCGCCTGCCAGAGCCAGTTGCCGGTGATTTCCCAGTCGTAGTGCAGGCCGTTGGTGCCGGGGTTGGCGGCGCGCGACTTGTCGGCGGCCGCGATGATGTCGTCCCAGGTCTTGGGCAGCGCCGCGGCATCCACGCCGGCGCGGCCGAGCAGGTCCATGTTGTAGTACACGATCGGCGTGGAGAGCGAGAAGCCGATGCCGGCCTGCTTGCCATTCACCTGGCCCAGCGACATCAGCGCGGGGCTGTAGCCGCTCTTGGCCCAATCCTTTTCGGCGTTGATGAAGGGGGTGAGGTCGACGGCGATGTTGCGGTCCACGAACACGCGCTGGCGATTCAGGCCCTGGTACGACACGTCGGCGAGCTGGCGCGTGACGGCATGGCGCAGCGCCTGCTGCGTGGCGGCCTCGTACTCGGGCGTGGGCGCACGGAACTTCACCGTGTAGTCGGGAAACTTCGCTGTGAAGCGCTTGGCGATCTCTTCGTGCACCGCGTTGAACACGTCGGGATAGGGGTAGTCGACGACCAGCTCGATCTTGGCGGCCTGGGCCGCGTTGCAGGTCAGGGCGAAGCCGGCGAGCACGCCGAGCAGATGTTTGGATTGCATGGAGGTTCCTTTCAACCTTTGACACCGGTGAGGGTGACACCCTCGATGAAGCGCTTCTGCGCCGACAGAAAGAACAACAGCAGGGGCAGCGTGATGATGACGGTGCCTGCCATGAGGGGGCCGAAGTCGGTGCCGGCCTCCTCGTTTTTGAAGAACATCGTGCCCAGGGGCGGCGTCGCGAGATCCGTGGTGTTGATCACCAGGAGCGGCCAGAAATAATCGTTCCAGTGCCAGACCACCGAGAAGATCGAGAAGGCGATCAGGGCGGGCATGGCCGCGGGCATCATCACGCGCCAGACCAGTTCGAATTCGCCCATGCCGTCCAGCCGCGCGGCGTGGATCAGGTCATCGGGCACGCCCATGAAAAACTGGCGCATCAGGAACACGCCGAACGCCGAGGCGATGAACGGGATGATGAGCGCGGCGGTCGTGTCGAGCAGGCTGGCGTGATAGAGCAGGATGTAGAGCGGGATCGCCGTGGCCTGGAACGGAATCATCAGCGACAGCAGCATCAGGCCCCAGGCCCAGCGCTTGCCGCGAAACTTGAGCTTGGCGAAGCAATATGCGGCGGGCAGCGACACGATGATCTGCAGCACGAGAATGCCGCCGCACACCAGCACGCCGTTCCACAGATAGCGCAGCAGCGGCACCCGGGTGAGGGCCCGGGTGTAGTTCTCGACCGCGGCCCATTGCTGGGGCAGCAGATGAAAGCCATCGCGGAAGATTTCGTCGGCGGGCTTGAGCGAGGTGGACAGCATCCACACGAAGGGCAGCAGATAGACGGCCGCGCCGGTCAGCAGCACGGCGTGGCGGAAAAGCCGCCACGAGAGCGAGGCTTGCAGGGGGTGCTTCATCAGTAGTGCGTCCGTTTTTCCATGCCGGCCTGCTGCACCAGCGTGAGCACGAAGATGCAGGCCACGAACACCACCACCATGGCGGCGGCGTAGCCCATCCGGAAGAAGCCGAAGCCTTCGGCATAGATCGTGTGCAGCAGGACTTCGGTGGACTTGTTGGGCCCGCCCTGCGTGAGGGCATGCACGGTGTCGAAGACCTGCAGCGAGCGGATCCCGCACACCGTGACCACGAACAGCATCGTGGGCCCCAGCATGGGCAGCGTGACGCGCAGCAGGCGATCGACGGGGTGCGACATGCCGTCGAGCAGGCTGGCGTGGCGCAGTTCGGTGGGAATGTTCTTCAGGCCCGCCAGGAACATCACCAGCGCCAGGCCCGACATCTGCCAGATGCCGATGGCGGCGAGCGAGGGCAGGGCGAGGTCGTAATCCTTGAGCCAGTTTTGCGGTGCCACGCCGAACCAGGACAGCACGTGATTGAGAAAGCCCACGTTCGGGTGCATGAGGAACTGCCACACCACGGCCATCGCGATCAGGGTCGACGCCACCGGCATGAAGAAGGCGGTGCGGTAGAAACCGCGCCAGGCCGGGTGCGATTCGATCAGCAGCGCCACGCCCAGGCCGATGCCGATCGAGCCCATCGACACCACCACGAGGTAGTACACGGTATTGGCGAAGCTCTTGCGAAATGTGGTGTCGCTCCAGAGCTCGGTGTAGTTGCCCAGGCCGATCCAGTTCCAGGTGGCCGCCCCGAACTGCCAGTCGGTGAGCGACATGAGCGCCACCACGGCCAGCGGCAACACGAGCAGCAGCAGCGTCAGGAGGAGGCAGGGGCCGAGCAGCAGCGTGAGCTGCAAGGGATGGATGCGCATCGTGCCCGCTCCTTACGCCGCCAGCGACAGGGCCTGGCGACCGGCAGCCAGGCTGTTGCCGCCGGCGTCGAACGCGTGCCAGTCGGCATGCGGCACATAGACGCGCAGCGCCTCGCCAGTCTGTACGCGGGTGGCGGCGTCCAGCACCACGACCAGGGTTTCGGCGGCCGCGGTCTGCAACGTGACCATGCATTCGGCGCCGGTGAACTCCACCAACTTCACCTGGCCCGTCAACGCGTAGGCGTCGCGCAGCGGGGTGAGCGTGGCCGCATGCGGCCGGAAGGCCAGGCGGGCAGCCTGCGCCGGAAACTGCGGTTCGAGCGGCTGGTTCTGCACGGCGGGCCGGCCCTCGGCATCGCGTGCCACGGTCAGGAAGTTGATGCGAGGCGCCCCGACGAAGGCCGCGACGTCGGCATGGCGCGGCGCGTGATAAATCTCCTGCGGCGTGCCCAACTGCAGGATATGGCCGCCCTTCATCACGGCCACGCGATCAGACATCGACATCGCCTCGTGCTGATCATGCGTGACATAAACAAAAGTCACGCCGAGCTCGTCGTGCAACTGGCGGATCTCGCTGCGCAGCGATTGCCGCAGGCTCGCATCGAGATTGGAGAGCGGCTCGTCGAACAGGAACAGCGAGGGCCGGCGCACCATGGCGCGGGCCAGCGCCACGCGCTGGCGCTGGCCGCCCGAGAGCTGGGCGGGCTTGCGGGCCCAGAGGTGATCGATGCCGAGAATCGCAGCGACCTGGCGGCCGCGCGCCTGGGCTTCGCCGGTGCGGCGGCGTGCCGCGGGGCTGAGCCAGCGCGCACCGGGCAAGCGTTGCACGAGGTTGAGCGAGCGCATGTAGAGCGGGGTGCAGATGTTGTCGCCCACGCTCATGTGCGGATAGAGGGCATAAGACTGGAACACCATCGCGCAATCGCGCTCGGCCGGCGACTGGGCCAGGATGTCGATGCCGCCCTTGCGTAGCGTGCCGCTGTCGGGCATCTCGAGGCCCGCCAGCAGCTTGAGCAGGGTCGATTTGCCGCAACCCGAGGCGCCCAGCAGGGTCAGGAACTCGCCATCGCGGATGGTGAGCGACAGGCCGTCGAGCACGGTGGTGCCCCCGTAGGTCTTGCTGATCTGGTCGAGGACGATGTCAGTCATCTTCAGTCTCCAATACCGGCGCGGATGGCGTAGCGATCCACTGCGCCAGTTCGCGGGCGTCGCCGTACGACAGCACGGCGGGTTGCAGGTCATCGGGATGGGCGTGATAGCCGCCCGTGTGCGCGGCGAAGGCCACGTTCGCGCCGGCTGCGCACTGCGCGTCCACCCGCGAGTCGCCCACGAATAGCGCCTCGTCAGGCGCACGGCCGATGCGGGACAGCACGTGCAGCAAGGGTGCGGCATCGGGCTTGGCGGGCAGGCCGTCGTCCAGGCAATGAATGTGGGCGAAGCGGGTGCGCCACGCGAGGCGGTCGAGCAGCGTGAGGGTGGACGCGCGGTCGCGGTTGGTGCATAGCGCGAGCGCGTGGCCGTCGCGCTGCAAGCGGGCCAACAGATCGCCAGCGTGGGCGTAGGGCGAGGCGGCCGACAGCGTGTGGTCGAGGTAGTGCCGGGCGATGAGCACGGCTTGGGCGCCGTGTGCTTGTGCGCCGGCCTGCGGTGCCATCTGTGCGGCTGCCAGCGCGAACATCGGGCCGATGCCCGCGCTGAGTTCTCGCCGCAAGGCGGCGGGATCCAGCGGCGCCGCGCCGGCGGGCGCGGTGGCGCGCACCGCCTGCAACAAGCTGGGCCAGGTATCGAGCAAGGTGCCGTCGAGATCGAAAACGATCGCCGAGTAAGGATTGAGCGTGGTCATGCCCGGCACTTTATTGATCGAGTGTGACGTCAATATGAACAAATACGTTTACAAACGATCATCAGCGATCAGTAAGACCTGTCAAAATTCTGGCGGGCGCGGCGTGATATGGTGTGCGCCCCAATGGGAACGATCACATATGCTCAAAGTCGAACGTCAGCAGCGCATCCTCGCGCGCATGCAGGAAACCAACGCGGTCACCGTGCGCGATCTGGCGCAGGCGTTCGCCACGTCGCCGATCACGATCCGGCGCGATCTTCTCGAGCTGGGCGAGAAAGGTCTGCTCGAGCGCACGCATGGCGGCGCGGTCGCCACTCACGAGGTGCTGGCCGAAGGCAACGCGCGCTATGAGATGTACAACTACGCCGAGCGCCATCATCAGCAATCGGCCGAGAAGGCCGCGATCGCCGAATGCGCGGCGCAGTATGTGTCCGATGGCGACAGCATCCTGATCAATGCGGGCACCACGGCACATGCGCTGGCCCAGGCGCTGCGCGGCCACCAGGACCTGCACGTGATCACCAATGGCCTCACCGTGGCCGCGGCGGCGGGCCAAAGCCACCTGGCCCATGTCTATGTGCTGGCGGGGCGGCTCGATACGCGCAAGCAGGCGACCATCGAGCGCGCCGACAACGACATGCTCTCCGGCATCCAGATCCGCGAGGCGTTTCTTGGCGTGCACGCCGTGTCCGCCGCGGGCATCTTCATGCGCGACAGCGAAGACGCGGCGATGAATCGTGCGTTCATCGCCGCAGCCAGCCGCACCACCGTGCTGGCCGACCACACCAAGCTGCGTGCCTATGCGAGTTTTCGGGTGTGCGCATGGCCGCAGGTGCAGCGGCTGGTGACCGATCCGGCCGCGGATCCCGAGGTGGTGGCGGCCATCCGGGCGCAGGGCGTGGAGGTGGTGCTGAGCGCTTGAGGGGGCCAGTCGGCCTCGGCGTTGCGCGCAAGCCTAAGGTCGCACCGGCCCGCCTGGTGGCGAGATCAGCGCGCGCCGCGCAGGCGTTCGAGTTCGGCGGACAGCTCGGCGACCAGCGCTTGCGCGCGGGCGAGCGGGTCGGCGGGCGCAGGCGTCTGCGCAGCGGTGGCGCCGCGCGGATTCGCGGGGCGCGCATCGTGCAGACGCGTTTGCACGTGTTCGCCGCCCTCGCTCACGTCCACGTCGAATACGAGCTGTTCGGGGCGGTGCCAGGTGGTGAACCATTCCAACGGCCGGCCATGCTGGTCGTTGCCCTGGCCTTCGAGCATGAGCAGCGGGCCACCCGCGCGGATATCGAGCAGGCGCGCCTGGACCTTGTCGGCGGCCACGGCGCGGATCTGGTTGCGGCCTGCACCGGGCTGCAAACCGAATTGATGGATCAGCACCCCATGCAGCGAGGCATCCGCGAGCTGTTCGGTGCGCAGGCCGGCCACGCGTTCGGCCGGCAGCCAGGTCCGCACATAGGCCAGCGGTTCGCCGCCGACATGACGCAGGCGTTCGAGCCGCAGGAGCGGCACGCCTTCGAAGAACTCGGCCACGTCCGGCGGTGCTTCGGCCGGCTCCAGACTCAGTACCCGCGTGCCGAGCGCCACGCCGGTCTGTGCCAGCTGCTGGTACAGACCGGTGGAGCGCTGGACCAGCCGCCGGTGCTGGCGCGGGGCCAACACCACGGCCGGACGGCCGGCATCGCGCTGGACCAGGCCATCGGCCGCCAGGGCCGCCAGGGCCTGCCGCACCACGCTGCGCGCCACGCCGTACTGCTCGCACAAGGCCGCCTCGCTCGGCAGCGCCGCACCCGGCGGCATGCGGCCGTCACGGATGCCGGCACGCAAGAACGCGGCGAGCTGCGCGTGCAGCGGAACGTCGCCGGAGCGATCGAGGGTGGTGCGGGCTTTGGCCTTGGCGGGCGCCATGGAAATCAACCTCCAGTCTGAGCCCGCGCAGTTTCCCACACATGGCCCCAGCCCGGGGCGAGGTTGGCGGCGCGCTCGGCGGCCAGGATCAGGCTGTCTTCGCGGGCGATGCCCTTGCCGGCGATGTCGAACGCCGTGCCGTGGTCGACCGACACGCGCACCACGGGCAGGCCCACGGTGATGTTCACGCCGTCGTCGCCGTACACCGACTTGAAGGGCGCGTGGCCCTGGTCGTGATAGCAGGCGATGACGAACTCCCACTTGCCGCGCACGGCTTGCGGGAACAGGGCATCGGCCGGGATCGGGCCGGCGGCCAGGATACCGGCGGCATTGGCTTCGGCCACGGCCGGCGCCAGGATGTCGGCGTCTTCGCTGCCGAAGATGCCGTTCTCGCCCGCGTGCGGATTGAGGCCGGCCACGGCCACAGGCTTGTCGCCCCGGCCCAGGGCCTTGGCGAAAGCGCCGGCCAGGCGCAGCACCGCGCGCATGCGCGTGGGGTTCACGTCTTCGATGGCCTGGCGCAGCGACACGTGGGTGGTGGCGTGGAACACATACAGGTCACCGGCCGACAACACCAGCGAGAAGGTCTTCACGCCGAATTCGTGGGCCAGCAGTTCGGTGTGGCCGGGCCATTTGTGGCCGGCGGCATGCATGGCGGCCTTGTTCAGCGGCGCGGTCACGATGCCGTCGACTTCGCCGGCATGCGCCAGCGCACACGCCGTGGTCACGAAACGCACCGAGCCGTCGCCGGCGTCGGCGCTGATTTCGCCCAGCTTGACGTGGGCCAGCGACGGGCCGGCCTGCAGCACTTCGATGGTGCCGGGGGCGTTGGTGGCGTCGGCGGGGCGCGCCACTTCGCGCACGATGGCGGGATCACCGCCCAGGCTGCGCACCGCGTTCTGCATCACGGCCACATCGCCGATCACGACCAGGCGCGCCTTCTGGCGCAGCGCGTCGTGACCCATCAGCATCTTGGCCGTGATTTCCGGGCCGATGCCGGCCACGTCGCCAAGGGTGACGGCCAGCAGGGGCGCGGGAGTCGTAGGGGTCTGAGTCATCGCTTGAATCTCCGTTCACGGATCGCGCGCGCGGCGCGAACCAATACATCTTCCGTGCCAAAGCCACCGGCCTTGGTCACGATGGGCAGGCCGATGGCCGAGCCCCCGGTCAGCGTGCCCAGGGGCACGCCGCCCATCACTTCATCGGCGAGGTCGATGCCGCCCGCGCCGAGCGCGCGCAGCACTTCACGTGCGCCGTCGCCGCCCGTGGCGACCACGCCGCAGGCGCCGGCCTTGAGCACGATGGCCGCGGCCAGCTCGCCCAGGCGGCGTGCCACCGTATCCGAATCCAGGCCTTCGGCCTGGCCTGGCGGGGCCAGCAGCATCAGGGTGCCATTGGGTTCGGCCTGCGCCGCCTCGGCGAGGCGGGCTTCGCTCCAGGCCTGCCACGCGGGCTCGTCGCGCAGTTGCTCCAGCGTGGGCATCCAGCAGGCGGCGCCCGCGCCGGCGAGCGCGGTGGCTTGCGCGCGGGCCGCGCTGTGTTGCGAGGTCACCACCACGACCACGGGCGTGGTCTGGTCGGCGCCGGCCCACACGCGCGCCAGCGGCGTGGCGAGGCCACCCGCACCGATCGGCAGCGCACGCTGGCCGAGCAGGCCGCAGGCTTGAGCGAGGCGTTCGAGTTCGGCGTCGTCGGCGGCGTCGACCACCACGATGGCGCCCGCGGCCGCGATGCGCTCGGCGAGCGAGGCAGGGGTGTCATCGGCCGACTGCGCCACATGGGCGCTGCCCAGCAGCGTGGGAATGTGGCTTTCGGTGACGGGCGTGACCGGGTCGGTCGCGGCCGAGGTCTCGGTGACGCGCTTGTCGCCCACGTAGAGCACGCCGTCCTTGACCATGCGGCCGGTGGCCGGGAAGGCGGGGCACACGATGGCGATGGCGTCGTCGGCCCAGGCCTCGCGCGCGGCGACGACTTCGGCCTTGAACGCACCGCGCAGCGTGGAGTCGACCTTCTTGTACAGGCGGGTGACGCCGGCTTCGCGCAGGCGAGCCACGTTGGCGCGCACGGCGGCGGCCGCGTCGGCGGCCGACAGCGCGCGGCTGTGCGTGGTGACGGCGAGCACTTCGGCGGCGCAGTCGGCGTCGTTGCCCAGCGCCTCGTCGGCATCGCCGATCGAGAGGTGGGTGGACCAACCCGCGCGCACGAATTGCACCGCGGTGTCGCCCGAACCCGTCAGGTCATCGGCGACGATGGCAATCTTGGGACTCACAGGGCTTCTCCGCGCGCGTTGGACAGGGGCGGCGCCACCGTGCTGTCTTCGACGTCGGTGGCAGGCTTGAGCTCACCGGCACGCTTGAGGAAGTAGGAGGCGAGGATCGGGGCCAGGATCGAGCTGATCAGCACGCAGGCCGCGACCTGCGCGGTGGCGGTACCCACGTATTGCTGGAAGTTGGGGTCGGCGGCGGCGACCACGGCGGGCGTGGCGATGGCGTTGCCCGCGGTCGTGCCGGCCGCAAAGCCCAGGCCGCTCTTGCCGCCACGGCGCAGGATGAGGCGATAGCCGAGGTAGACCAGACCGCCCGTGATCGGGCTGATGAGCAGACCCAGGATCAGGCCGCTGATGCCGCCGCTCACGACGGCGCCGAGGTTGATGCCGGTGCCCAGCGCGAAGGCGAAGAACGGGATCACGATGTTGGGCACGGGCTTGAGCGTATCGCGCCACTTGTGGTCCAGGTTGCCGACCAGCACGCCCAGCAGGAAGGGCACCAGCGCGGCCACGAGCGCGATCAGCGGAATGTCGGCCAGGCCCGAGGCGCCCAGGAACAGCAGGCTGAAGAAGGGGCCGTCGTTGACGGCGCTGGCCACGTAGGCGCCGCGGTCGCGCGCGTCGCCGTACTGGCCGGTGTAGGCGAGCCAGAGGCCGCCGTTGCTGTTGTCGAACGCCGCCAACATGGCGAGGATGGAGACGCCGAGGACGCCGTCCAGGCCCACGTACGCGCCGAGGATGATGATGATCGTGGCGGGGATGAGGGTCTTGGTCAGCAGGATCGTGCCCGCCGTGGCGAGGATCGGCCCGCCGGTGCGCGCATTGACCTGGGTGCCGGTCGCGAAGATCAGCAGGGCGATCAGCGGCAGCGCGCTGTTCTTGAACAGGGCGGTCGTGAAGCCGCCGATGGCCAGCGCGTCGGGCGCGAAGGTGCCGATCAGCGAGCCCAGCACCAGCGGCACGAGCATCAGGCCGCCGGGGATTTTCTGCATGGTGCCCAGGAAGGGCGAAGGGGAGGAAGCGGTCGTCACAATCGGAGTCTCCGTAACGGAATGGTGGGTAAGTGCGGACGATCTCCGTCGTCCGTCGCAGGGATGCGTTCAGCCGTTAGTGTACAACCTGTACGTACTGGTGGTACGTACAGGTTGCGAACCCGTCCCGCGCCCGCCCTTAGACCACCGCCGAGAACCGGGGTGTGCGATCGGTATTGAGAATGCCGGCCAGTGTCTCGAGCGCGCGCGCGAGGCTGGCCTGGTCGGCGGCGCCGCCCAGCGAGATCCGGATCGCGTCGCTGGCCGCTTCGTGCAGGCTGAACACATCCGAGCCGGTCACGCCCAGCCCGTGCGCCTGCGCGGTCTGGATCAGCCGGTAGGGGTCGAGCCGCGCCGGCAGGCCGAGCCAGAGGTGCAGGCCGTGCGGATGCGCGCGCGGGCGGCCGGGCAGGATACGCGCGGCGAGCTGCTGGCGCTGGCCCAGCTCCGTGCGGATGCGCGCGAGCAGATCCTGCGCCAGTCCGCCCTGGATCGCGTGCGTCGCGATCGAAACCATGCATTGCGGCGCCATCAGCGAGATCGAGCGCAAGGCGTCGAGCACGGGCTCGATGGCTTCTTCGGGCGGCACGACCAGATAGGCGGTACGCAGGCCCGGGGCAAGGCACTTGGAAAGGGTCGACACGTAGTACACCGGCGCGTGGCTCTGCGCGGCCAGAGGCGGCGGCGCGTCTCCTGCCAGCAGCCAATAGGGATCGTCTTCGAGCACCGGCACCCGATGGCGCGCGGCGACGGCCAGCAAGGCTTCGCGGCGCGCCGCGGGCTGCGTGATGGTGGTGGGGTTCTGGATGGTGGGCGTCAGGTAGATGAGCGCCGGCGTGTGTTCGCGGCAGGCCCCCTCGAGCAGGTCGGGCCGCATGCCGTCGTCATCGCCGTCGACGGGCACCACGCCTCGCTGCAGCACGCGCGCGGCGGCCAGCGTGCCGGGGTAGGTGAGGGCGTCGGTGACGATGCGGTCACTGGGCTGGGTGCGTGCCAGCAGCACGGCAGCGATGGCGGCCTGCGCGCCGGGGCAGATCACGATGCGGGCGGGGTCGATGCGGCCCAGCGCCGGCTGCAGCCAGGCCGCGGCGGCGTCGCGGTCGGCGCGGGCGCCCGCGCCCACGTGGTAGCTCAGCAGCTCGCCGCCCGCCAGACCCGCCTGCACCTGCGCCATGCCGGCTTCGAACAGCCGCGCGGTCTGGACACTGCCCAGGAATGGCGGGATGTTCATGCTGAGGTCGACCGTGGTGTCGGCCGCGGCGCTGGTGGCGATGTAGGAGCCGCCCGCGCCATGGGCGTCCAGCAGTCCGGCCTGGCGCACCTCGTTATAAGCACGCGTCACCGTCGTGAGGTCCACGCCCATGGTCTGCGCCAGTTCACGCTGTGGCGGCAGCCGGTCGCCGGGCCGCAACACCCCGTCGCCGACCGCATCGGTGATCTGGCGCGCGATCTGCAGATAGCGCGCGCCGCCACCGGCCTGGAACGCGCGGATCCAGGTGCGATTGGGCTTTTTGAGCTTGCGGGAAGTCGGGGGATTATCCATGGGTCGGGGCGCGCCTCGCGATGGATCCATACAAAAACGATATTGCCTGGAAAAACGGGCGCTCTTGTCTTGTTCTTGCCCGCAGTGTACCTGCGCCCGGCGCGCCGGCGCGGTACACGGGCGGGCGCCATGCGCTCGCCGCAGATACTTATCCGGAATTGCTATTTGCCGGCGGTTTCGCCGGCTCGCAGTATGGACCCTGTCGTCAGCGGCGTGCATGGCAGGCCGTGGTGGTCTTGTCGGCGATTGCCGCGCAGGAACACCGCAACGGCGAGGGTCATATGCCGGTTATTCATCTCGAACACAGCATCATTCACTACGAGGAGCACGGGCCGAAAGACGCGCCGGTGATCCTCACGCTGGCCCCCGGCGGGCTGGAATCCCAGGCGCGCTTCTGGCGCGTGCGCGCCAATGGCGAGACGCGGTCTTTTCCGGATCCGCGGCCCATCCTGGCGCGCGATTTTCGCGTGATCGCGTTCGACCAGCGCAATGCCGGCGAGTCGGTCGCACCGCTAGACCGCCCGGCCACCTGGGACGATTACGCCGACGATCACCTCGGCCTGCTCGACAGCCTGGGTGTGACGCACTTCCATCTGCTGGGCGCCTGCATTGGCGGCCCCTTCGGCTTCAAGCTCATCGATCGCGCGCCCGAGCGGGTGCGCTCTTTCGTGGTGCAGGCCACGTCCGGCCTGGATGCCCATAACCGGAAGGTATTCGATACCTCGTTCTGGAACTGGGGCGAGGCCGTACTCGCGCGCCGGCCCGATGTGCGCCGCGAAACGTTGCAGGCGCAACAGGCGCGGATGTTCGGCGGCGACTTCATTTTTTCGGTGACACGCGAGCAGGTGGCGAACGTGCGCACGCCGCTGTTGATCCTGCAGGGACACGACGCCCCGCATCCCGCGGCCATTTCGCAGGAAATTCAGATGCTCGCCCGCAACGCGACGCTGGTGACCGAGTGGGACGGCCCCGCGAATGCAGGCACGTATGCGTCGTTGTTGACCGCGTTCTTCGCGGAACACAGCAGGGAGCAAGCCAGCGCGCGGGTGTCCGCCGTCTAAGCCGCGGCGGAACCCGCGGCACGCCTGCCCTTCGGCCTTCTTGCGTCTTTCTTTTTTGGTGATCCCCTCATGTCTTCGCTTTCCCGCCGCCGCTTTCTTTTCAATGCCCTCGCCGCAGGCGTCGCGGCGCCCCTCTTTTCCGGCCGTCGTGCCCACGCTTCGAGCGCCACGCGTCTGGTCGTGCCGCTCGCGCCCGGGGGCGCGATGGATCTGCTCGGCCGTTATTTAGGCGATGTGCTGGCGCCCGTGTGGCAGACCTCGCTGGTGGTCGAGAACCGGCCCGGCGCGGGCGGCAATATCGCCTACGGCTATGTGGCGGGCGCACCGGCCGACGGCGGCACGTTGCTGTTGAGCGGCAGCGCGCTGGTGGCGAACATGACGCTCATGCCCGGCATGGGCAATTACGATCCGATCGAAAGCTTCACGCCGATCGGACTGGTCGCGACCAGTCCGCTGGTGATCGTCGTGCGGGGCGAGTCTCCGGTGCGCACCCTGGCGGACCTGGTGACCCAGGCGCGCGGCAGCGGCGTGAACGTGGGCACGCCGGGATTCGGCAATGAGCCGCACCTTGCGCTGCTCAAGATCGGCCGCGCGCAGGGTGGGCAGTGGCGCTCCATACCGTACAAGGGCGCGGGTCCCGCGACGGTGGGCGCGCTGGCGGGTGAAACCGACGCGGCCATCGTGGCGTTGCCGGGTGTGCTGTCGCATCTGGCGAGCGGCAAGCTGCGCGCGTTGGCCGTCGTGCAGGCACGCCGTACGGCCGTGGCGCCGCAGGTGCCCAGCCTGGTCGAAGCCGGCACCGAGATCCCGTTCAGTCCCTCCTGGTTCGGCCTGCTGGCGCCGGCGGGGACGCCGGCGGATGTCGTGGCGCGGCTGACCTCCGGGCTTCAGGAAGTGGCGGCGCGCGCGGACTTTCAGGCCAGGCTGACCGCGCTCGGCTTCGAACTGACCGACAGCAGCCAGGCTGCGTTCCAGCGTCAGTTGCGCTCGGACGTGGACACGATGCCGGGCTTCCTGAAGGCGCTGGAACACGCCTGACGCCGAAGATCAGCGCGCCTGGCGGGCCCGGCGTGTCAGCCACACGGCAGCCGCGCCCAGGCCCAGCACCAGCGCCAGAGCCCCCGCCGGCAGCCACGGATGCCGCGCCATGATGCCCTGCGCGCGCGCCCAGGCCTGGCGGTACACGAAGGTCGACGCCGCGTCGAAATCCGGCGCCGGGCAGTCGCGCCCGAAGGTCGCGCCGAACGGCACGTAGGCGCCGTTGTTCACGTAGCGCAGGTAGATGGCCTGCGCGCGCGGCGCGTTGTCGTTGATCACGTAGGCCGCGGCGTGGCACAAGGTGGCGGCATAGGCCTGGGAGCGGGGCATCACGAGGTCGGCGGCCCGCACGGCGTTGGACGCCGCGATCTCACGGTAGTGGTAGCGGCTGTACGGCCGCGGCTCGCTCGCCGCATAGCGCGCGCGCTCCGCGTCGGTAATGTACGGGCCGCTCAATGCCAGCTCGGCGCGTTGCGCGGCGTTGACCGGCGCGGGCGCCCCTTCGCGCTGCGGCAGATAGCGGCCGGCGCCATACGAAAGGAATCCGTCCCACACGGCGAAATCCGGGTCGAGCTCGCTGCCCATGATGGCCATGCCATCGCGGCGTGCGATCTGCGCGGCCTCGAACCAAGCCTGCGCGCGCGTCGCACGGCCCCAGGCATCGTGCGCGCGCTCGCGGGCGTCGAGATAGGCCTGCGCCTTGCGGCGCGGTGAGCCGAGCTTGTAGACATTGCGCCCGTCCACGTACGCCGCATCGAGAAAGCGGGGATCGTCGTTGGCTGGAAAGTAGGGGAGTGCCTCGCGATAGCGGCCATCGCGCATCAGCCGCCGCGCGAGCAGCAGACGCAGGTCGTCAGCCGCGGAGAGCGCGTATTGCGCGGGTTTATCGGTCACGCCGCGGGTGCTCAGGTCGTCGGGCAAGGGCGGGGCCGGCGAGGCCGGCGCACGTGCGTCGACAAAGCGCCTCAGCTCGTCGGTGGTCAGCACGCGTTCGGCCACGTACGCCGTGTCGCTCCAGTACACCTTGTCGGAGTAAGGCATGTCGGGATCCTGGCGCGACGACACCGCGTAGAGCAGGTCGAGCGCCTCGACGAATTGCCCGCGCGATAGCGCCATGACGCCCTGCTCACCGGCCAACAGCGTGCGATTGGCGTCGTCCAGGCTGGCATCTTGCGGGAAGGCCTGCGCGGCACGGGCATAGGCCTGGGCCGCCTGGTCCATGTCGCCACGCCGGATCGCGAGCTTGGCCCGCACCCACCACGCGAGTGCTGTGTCGAGCTTGCCGGCCAGCGCCTCGGCCTGATCGTAACGGCCCACGCGATACGCGAGCGCCGCCACGCGGTCGGCATCCGGGATGCCGGCGGGGCCCGCGCCCAGGAGCGCGTCGACCAGCGTGACCAGCATCGGGTTCGGGCGCACCGAGCCGCGGCCCTGGGCCGCGTCGGCGATACCGTCGCGCACCGTGGCGTCGTAGTTCACCACGTTGTCGTAGGCGCTGCCGAGATCGTGATCGACGATATCGCCCAGCCGCGCGAGGCCGTAGCTCACGAGCAGGCGCTGGCCCAGCGTGCTCTGCACGAGCGCGCGTGCCCGCGCCGGATCTTCGAGGGCCCAGCCCGCGATGAAGCGCAGCGACTGCACGCCACTGTCGGAACCGCGTGCGGCCTGTTCGGCATAGAGCTGCACGGCTTTTTGGATATCCGACGGCGCGATGCCATTCGGACAGCTCGTGTTTTCCATGAAGTCGACGTAGTTGCACGGCCCGGAGGTGCCGTCCAGATAGAGCAGCGCCTCTTCGCCGAAGCTTGCGATGGCCAGGCCCAGCGGGTCGGCCGCGCCTGCCTGCACGAGTGCGCGTACCGCGCGCCACGGTTCGGGCGCGAAGCGTGCAGCGCCGGGGCGAGCGTCGAGACCGGCCAGGGCGTAGGCCGCCCAGGCCGCGCGGGCCGCGCCTTGCTCGGGCGGCAGGTCGAGCACCGCCTGCATGCGCGCACGGCCGCGTTCGAGGGCGTCCTGCGCGCCGTCGTCACGATGCAGGTCCACCGCGCCGGCCGCGTACAGCCGCACGGCTTCGGGCAGGCCCGTCCCCGCTGCATAGGCCGCATCGCCATCGGCCTGCTTGCGCATCCTGCGCAACTGGTCGCGCTGGGCGCGCGTCAGCGCGGGGTCGGCATCTTCCGGAATGCGCTGATTCCAGGGCACGCCGTCGAGGACCGGCTCGCGCACGGCCGCGGCCAGGCGATCGTCGGCACGGACCAGCCGGCTTGCCTCGTAGGCGAAGCTGTTGGCCGGCGTGCCCTGCAGCGTGGCGGCCCGGTCATCCAGCAGTTGCGCGGGAAATTCCGGTCCGCAGGCGATCACGATCGTGACGCCGGCAGTCAGCGCCAGCGCGAGCGTGCGCGCCAGCGGTTTAGGGTTGAACCTGGAAAGGGGTTTGATCGTCACAGCGTATCCAGCCGATGTTGCGTTGGAAGCCCGGGCGCAGCAGGCCTTCGTGCGCGCGCCGCAGGTACAGTCCCTGATCGTCGTATTCGAGGGTATAGCCGTTGATGCCGTCCGCGTGGCGGCAGGTGCCGCCCAGCCGGACGATGAAAGGCAGCTCGGCGTCGGCATTGCCGGTGTTCGCAAGCATCAGGTCGCGCGCGCCGGCCGGGCCCTGGTCTTGCGCCTGCACCGCCAGCTTTGGTGCCAGGGGGGCGCGGGCCAGCACGGCCTGCCAGGTAGGCAGGCTCCAGGCGCGCTGATCGGCCTGGGTCGGCAGGCGAAACCAGACGACGCCCGCGAGGCCTTCCGGGGTGTCCCGCTCCAGCGATGCGACGAACTCGGCGAGCAATTGCGGCCGGGCGAGCAGCTCGGCGTCTCGGCCGGTGCCCTGCAGGGCCGGGCGCTCGCTTTCGATCGCCACCACACGTCCGCTGTCATCCCACGCGACCCGGCTGCCATAGGCGGGCAGCGCCACGCGCCAGGGCCGCGTCGTGCGCTGCGCATAGGCCTGGAGCCAGGCGCGGGCGCGATCGGCGTCGAACAGCCCACGCGATGGCGCCATCACCGCATGCACCTGCAGCACGCTCTCGTCCACGGTGGCGAGCAGCGCATCGAGCTGTCGGCTCTCGAGCCAGGTAGGCAGGGCGGTAATGGACAAGGGCACGTCGAGCGTCTTGCGCAGCGCGGCCAGAAACTCCGTATAAACCGGCAATTGCGAGGTCGCGCAGTCGTAGTCGATCTCGACGCCGGCCACACGCACGCCGGCCGCACGCCACTGCGCGATCCAGGGGGTGAGCCGGGCGCTGGTGAGGGCGGCGTCGAGCGTGTCGGCGCGGCCGTCGATGCGCAGCACCATCACCACCGGTTGCTGCGTGGCCGCGAGCGCGGCGAGGTCGGGGCGCGCCTGGATCTCACGGCCGCCCGTGCTGGTCTCGCCGGCCAGCACGCGCCACGTGTGCACGAGTCCTGCGCTATCGCCGAGCGCATCGGTGACGGGCGCGTTCCACACGCGTTGCCAGACATAGGCATCGTTGGGCAGCGCCACGCGCTCGGATTGGCAGGCGGCCAGCAACGCCGCGAGCAGGGTGGTGGACAGGACGCGTCGCAGAGCCCGCAGCGGGGCGAGGAGGGAGGCGGACGAAGGCGGGAACAGCGGCATGGAGGATCGACGGGCATCCATGTGCCGGAACGACAGGCCCCGGCTTCGGCGGCGATTCTATCGCCGCGTCCACCGGGGCACGCTACGACCCGTAACGGGTTCTGCCGAATGTGACGTTATGTGGCGCAGTGGCCACGCGCGCTCAGGGCTGGAAAAAGGCCGTCGGCGTCATCAGGCGGTTTTCCTGGCTGATCAGGAAACCCGCTTCAGCGCTGCGCGTGAGGTAGCTCGCCCATTCGGGGTCTTTCTGCAGGGCCTGGCGGCGCGCCTCGCGATCGGCCGCGTTGGCATACACCCAGATGTGCATGTAGCTGTTGACGTTGCCGGTCTCCGTTTGCAGGTAGGCGAGCGGTTTGCCGAGATGTCGGCTCTGCACGGCATAGCCATGTTCGGCGTAGAGGGCGAGATGCTTGCGGATGGTGCCGGCGCGGCAGGTGTAGGTACGAACGTCGTAGAGCATGGGGTTCCTCGGGATGGACGGGTTCAGTCGGCGGTGGCGCCGGATTGCTTGACCAGGGTGCTCCAGCGGGTCACTTCCTGGTTTACGTACTGTTGGAAGGCCTGGCGGTCATCGCCCACGGGGTCCGCGCCCAGGCCCTGAAGCCGGCTTTGCACGGAGGCGTCGGCCACGCTCTGCGTGATGGCGCGCGACAGCGCGTCGAGCACGGGCGCCGGGGTGGCGGCGGGGGCGAACAGGCCGAACCAGGAGCGGGCGTTCATCGCCGCGTAGGGCGTTTCGCTGAAGGCGGGCACATCGGGCAGCGAAGGGTGGCGCGTGGTGCCGGTGACGGCGAGCGCGCGCAGCCGGCCTCCCTGCACTTGCGACAGCACCTCGGGCAGGTTGGCGAACATCACCTGTACCTGTCCGCCCATCAGGTCGTTGAGCGCCTGCGCGCCGCCTTTGTAGGGCACGTGCGTCATGCTGGCGCCGACCAGTCCGCTGAACTGCGCGCCGGCCAGATGCGAGGCCGTGCCGGTGCCGCCCGAGGCATAGTGCACGCGGTCGCCATTCGCTTTGGCGTGGGCGGCGAGCGCCGCCACCGAGTCGGCCGGCACCTGCGGGTGCACCACCAGCAGCAGCGGTACCGAGGCGAGGTTCGACAGTCCCGCGAAATCGCGCGTGAGGCTGTAGTCGAGCTTCTGATAGAGCGTGGCGTTGATCGCGTGGCTGGACGTGGCCATCAGCAGGGTGTAGCCATCGGGTTCGGCACGCGCCGCCATCACGGCGCCGATGTTGCCATTGGCGCCGGCCTTGTTTTCGACGATGACCGGTTGGCCGAGCTTCTCGGACATCGATTGCGCCACGGTGCGGGCGATCACATCGGTGGCGCCGCCTGCGGCGAACGGCACAATGATCCGCAGCGGGCGCTCGGGATAGGCGGCCTGCGCGCCGCAGGCCAGCGTGGCCAGCACGGCCGCGGTGGCGGCGCGGACGCGGCGCATGAAAGTCTTCTGCATGGTTGTCTCCTGTCGTGTTGTTGTGGGTACCGCGGATCAGGAAGACTGGCGCCGTGCGACCGCGTGTGCGCGGTGGACCGCTTGCGCGGCAGGTTGCGCACGACCCTCCTCGGCCGGCGCATCCTGGCCCGCGTGAGTGCGGCGCCAGTCCATGCCTGCACTGTAAGCAGCGCGCGGGGCGCCGCGTTAGGACGGATCGGTGTCCGGATTGGACTTTTTCGCGCGGCCCTCGCGTAGCGGGGGCGCTGCTCAGTCGAGCGGGCGGCTGTAGCGCTTGCGGAATTCGCCCGCGGTGCCGCCCGTGTGCTTCTTGAAGAAGCGTGCGAAATAGGCGGGGTCGTCGAAGTTCAGCCGATAGGCGATCTGGGCCACGTGCAGGGCGGTGTTGCACAGCAGCCGCTTGGCCTCGAGCGCGATGCGTTGCTGGATCAGTTGGCTGGCGGTCTGGCCGGTGATGCGCCGCACCGCGTCGTTGAGCTGGCGTTCGCTCACGCACAGGGTCTCGGCATAGCGGCCTACGCTGTCGAAATCGAGGTAGTGCGCGTCGATCAGTAGGCCCAGGCGCTTGAGCAGCGACAGGCTCGCGCCCGATTGCGGGCTATCGGCTTCGGCGGGATGCAGCCGGCGCAGCTGCGTGAGCAGTATCAGCAAATACGAGCGCACGATGTCATAGCGGCCGGTACGCCGGTCGAGCAACTCCTGTTCGATCGCCTGCAGCAAGGGCACCATGGCGTCGTGCTGCGCGGGGCTGAGATACAGCACGGGCGTGCCGCCGGTCAGATGGAAGAACGGAAACTTCGCGATGTCGTCGGCCTGGGGAAACATGCGCGCAAAGAACGCCGTGCTGATGTTGAGCACGTAGCCGGCGGGCCGCACCGACGAGGTCCAGGCATGCAGCTGGCCTGGCGACAGGAAGAACACCGCGTGATCACGCACCTCGAACGACTGGAAATCGAGCAGATGGGTGCCGCGCGCGCGGCTCATCCAAAGCAGGTGGTAATAGTTGTGCCGATGCGGAAAGCCGCGCGGGATGTCATCGCGCGCCTCCAGCCGCACCAGGTCAAAGTAGAAGTCGCTCTCACCCGAGAAATCGGATGATTCGAAGGTCGGGAAAGCCGTCTCCCGCGTTTGCCGCTGCGCCACGCCTGTCTCCTCGCGGGCGTGTACGCCCGGCTCGTTGTGCCGTCATCATAACGAGGGAGCATCCGCGCGTCGTGCCTCGCACGCCAGCGCATCGCCGGGCGCCGCGGCGGGACTCAGCGTCACGCTGGCCTGGGGCTCGAACGCCACGTTGGCGTCGTCGGTGCGCCAGGTGCGATAGCCGGGGTGGGCCACGCACCAATGCCAGCCGTACTCCGTCACGCCGTGTACCAGGCCAGGGACCTCGACACGCCAGTCGTATTCGGCCGCAAAGCGCGCCATGCCGGTGGCGTCGGTCGTGGCGGTGGACCGGCTGCGCTCCCAGCCCTGCGGCGCGCGGGAAAAGGCGCCGGTAATGAGCTGCACGGTCGCGCCCGGCAGCGGTGCACCCGTGGCATCGCGCACGGTCATCGAAGCTTCGGGCTGCAGGGTCTTGTGGACGGGAAGGGGGATGCAGGCCGTCAGCAGCAGGGGCAGCAGGACGGCGGACGCGCGCAGGCGGCATGACGAAGAACGCGGCATGGCAGGGAGCGGCCAGGGGGGAGGAGTTCCGACGATAGCATGCGCGGGCGAGGCGGCGTGCGCCGCCCCGCGCTGCCTCATTCCACCTTGATATTGTTTTCCTTGACCAGCGTGGCGAATTTGCGGGTCTCGGCATCGATGCGCTGCGCAAAGCCATCGGGCGTGGCGTTCATGGGCTCGGCGCCCGCCGCCGCCTGGCGCTGCTGGAACTCGGGCGAGGCCGTGATGCGCGTGATCTCGGCGCTGAGCTTTTGCACCACGGGCTGCGGGGTGCCGGCGGGCGCGAGCACGCCGAACCACGTTCCGATGTCGAAATTCGCGAGGCCCGCCTCCCCCAGCGTGGGCACGTCCGGCAACGCGGCCGAACGCTTGGCCGTGGTGACGGCGAGCGCGCGCAGCTTGCCCGACTGGATGTGCGGCAGCACCGTGGTGATGGTGTCGAACGACATCGCGACCTGCCCGCCGAGCAGATCGGTCGTGAGCGGGCCGCTGCCCTTGTACGGTACGTGCAGCAGCTTGGCGCCGGTCTGCGTCTGGAACTGCGTGCCGATCAGGTGCTGCGCGGTGCCGAAACCGTTCGAACCATAGGCAAGCGGCTGGGATGAGGCCTTGGCCTGGGTCACGAGTTCGGCCACATTGCGCGCCGGGGTTTGCGCGGCATTCACGACCAATACATTGGGCACCATGGCGATCGGGGCGACCGCCACCAGATCCTTCTGGAAGTTATACGAGAGCGCGGGGTAGACGCTGGTGGCGATGGTGTGGTGGACCGCGCCCATCAGCAGCGTGTAGCCGTCGGGCTTGGCCTTGCTGACGAAGTCGGCGCCGATGGTGGCACCCGCACCCGGCTTGCTTTCCACCACGACCGGCTGGCCCAGGCTGCGCGAGAGCGAGTCGCCCAGCGCGCGGGCCAGCACATCGGTCGTGCCGCCCGTGGGGAAGGGCACGATGAGCGTGATGGGTCGGCTGGGCCAGTTCGACTCCGCGTGTGCGCCCGGTGCGGCGAGCAGGGCGGCGCCGGCGGCGAGGGCAGCGGCAAACAGCGCCGTGCGGCGCTTCGGCCGTTGCGCGTGCAACGAGGGCAGGCGATGCCCGGTGTCGCGGCGGGTGGCGTCGACGCCGGCTTGACGCGTGATAAGACGTGATTGCAGCATGGTCTCCTCCTTGTGGTGTGGGTGCCGGGGGCGGCTCTGTGTCCGCCTTGCTCCGGGCTGGCATAGAGACCGAGTCGCCTCGGCCCCAAGCCGGTGTCAGGCCGCGCGGCTGGTTTGCGCGGCGGTGCGTGCCAGGCGCTCGCAGACGGCACGGGTCACCTGATCCGTGGTTGCCTTGCCGCCCAGATCACCCGTGTGCAGCGCGGGGTCGGCCGTGACCGCTTCGATCGCGTCCATCAGGCGCCGTGCCGCCGCCGTCTCGCCCAGGTGCTCGAGCAACATGACCACCGACCAGAACGTGCCCACGGGATTGGCCAGGCCCTTGCCCATGATGTCGAACGCCGAACCGTGGATCGGCTCGAACATCGAGGGGCCGCGGCGCTCGGGGTCGAGGTTGGCGGTGGGCGCGATGCCCAGGCTGCCCGCCAGCGCGGCGGCCAGGTCGCTGAGAATATCGGCGTGCAGATTGGTCGCCACGATGGTGTCCAGCGACGCGGGGCGGTTGACCATGCGCGCCGTGGCGGCGTCGACCAGCTCCTTGTCCCAGCGCACGTCCGGAAACTCGGCGGCGACCTGCACGGCGATCTCGTCCCACATCACCATCGCGTGGCGTTGCGCATTGGACTTGGTGACGACCGTGAGCAGCTTGCGCGGCCGTGACTGCGCAAGCCGGAACGCGAAGCGCAGGATGCGCTCCACGCCGGCGCGGGTCATCATGGAAACATCGGTCGCGGCCTCGATCGGCAGCCCCTGGTGCACGCGGCCGCCCACGCCTGCGTACTCGCCTTCGGAGTTTTCGCGCACGATGACCCAATCGAGGTCGGCAGGCGTGCAGCGCTTGAGCGGTGCGTCGATGCCGGGCAGGATGCGCGTGGGCCGCACGTTGGCGTATTGATCCAGACCCTGGCAGATCTTCAGGCGCAGGCCCCACAGCGTCACGTGATCGGGGATATGCGGATCACCGGCCGAACCGAACAGGATGGCATCCTGCGGGCGCAGGGCCTCCAGGCCGTCCTCCGGCATCATCACGCCATGGCGGCGGTAGTAGTCGCCGCCCCAGTCGAAATCTTCGAATTCGAAGCGGAAGTCGGCCCCCTCGGCGAGGGCCTGCATCACGGTGCGGCCGGCCGGCACCACCTCTTTGCCGATGCCGTCTCCGGGAATGGTGGCGATCTTGTACGTCTTCATGCGGATCCGTGCTCCTGCGTGGTTTCCAGGCGCCCGCCGCGCGTGGGCGGACGATGCATCGATTCTGGGCCGTGGACCGCTCACGTGAACGCGATTAAAGTTGAACTAGAATCAACTTCAGGTTCAAGGTGATGATCCGATCCGAAGGGCTGCTGCCGGCCGAACTGGGATTCTTCGTGGCCGTGGCGAGCGCCGCCAGCCTGAGCGCCGCCGCGCGCGACCTGGGCGTAAGCACCGCCGCGGTGAGCAAGCGCCTGGCGCAAATGGAAACGCGCCTGGGCGTGCCGCTCGTGGTGCGCACGACGCGCCGCGCCACGCTGACGCCGGAAGGAGCGCTCTTGCTCGAGCACGCGCGCCGCATCCTGGCCGAGATCGATGGCCTGCGCCATCTGATCGGTGCTGCCGCCGAGCGCCCCGCAGGCCTGCTGCGGGTCAATGCCACGCTGGGCTTTGGCCGCATGCACGTGGCGCCCGTGATCGCCGACTACGTCAAGCGCTACCCCGAGGTGGACGTGCAGTTGCAGCTGAGCGCCGATCCGCCGCCGTTCGCCGACGACGCCTTCGACGTGTGCGTGCGCTTCGGCGCGCCGCCCGAGGCGCGCATCGTGGGCAAGTTTCTCGCGCCCAATCGCCGCTTGTTGTGCGCCGCGCCGCGCTATCTGCGCGCCCACGGCACGCCCGCCACGCCGGCCGAGCTGGTGCGGCACAACTGCATCGGGATTCGCCAGGGCAGCGACGCCTACGGCCTGTGGCGGCTCACGCCGGCGCGGGCCGGGGCGGCACGGCCCGAAAATGTGCACGTACGGGGCAACCTCACCACCAACGACGGCGAGATCGCCGTGAGCTGGGCGCTCGACGGCCTGGGTATCGTGATGCGCGCCGAATGGGACATCGCGCGCTATTTGCGCAGCGGCCGCCTCGTGCAGGTGCTGCCGGGTTACAGCACGCCCGAGGCCGACATCTATGCGGTGTTCCACCGCCGCCACCAGGCGGTGCCGCGAGTACGCAGCTTCGTGGATTTCCTGGTGGAGCGATTCGCGGAGCTGGGGCGGTAAACGTCGGGCCGGCGCCAGCAGCGGCTACGGCGCCGCCCGCAGTGTGCTGCGCACGGTCTCCAGATCCAGCTTCCGGGCGGGAGCCGACAAGGTCATCGTGTCGAGCCCGTGCAGGAGCCAGCCCAGTATCGCCGACGGCATGCCGGCTTCGGTCGCCGCTTCCACGGCTGCGCGCGGCACGCACACGAGAACATTGAGCGTGTGCTTCCTGGCCAGGTATCGCGCCGTCGCCTGGATCTCGCCCGGGCTGTAGTCGGAGATGCTGCCGCCGAGCGCGAGGTCGATGTGCAGGGCATCCAGCCCCGCCACTGCTAACGGCGTGAGGGCCGCTTTCAGGCGCGACCGAACCTGTACCACGGCCGCCAGGCAGCGGGTGCCAGTCTCCGGGCCGCCCATCCGTCCGGTGAGGGTGACTTCCATCGTGTCTCCTGATTGAGGCGCCGAGCCCCGCGCCATGCCTTGCCCCGTGCTTCGCGACAGTGTCTGCCGCGAGCGTATCTCAATTGCGCAGCCGTCTGGTGCGTACCCGGATCAAGACAGCGCGTCGAGCCCTTTGCGCCGGATCACATTGAGCAACGCGAGCGCGGGACCTCGGGCTTGCGTCGCACCGCGCTCCAATTGCGAGACATATCCCGTCGTCATGTTGAGATAGCGCGCCAGGGCAGCCTGACTCAGATTGACTCGCTCTCGAACTTCACGGATTTGTGCCGCGCTCATGGGTTCTGCGGTGGGCAGATTGGTCGTTGCAAGATGGCGCGCCGTAATTTTTTCGTGCGTCGCCGAGTCCATCAGACCAAGACGGGATTGGGCGTCGGCCATTTCGACCAATTCGGCAGCGAGCCGGCTAATTTTTTTCTTTTTCATGTTCGATCTCTCGCAAGTCACCGCGGGCCACGCGCTGCTTGATGAGCCCGCCGCCCAGATCCGCGTCAACGGATCCAGATGTGGCTCGTTCGATGGCCAACCTCAAGCTTGCATCGCGGATGCGCTCCTGACGGGCGAATCTATCCAGCTGCTTGCTCTTGAATATCCGCACATCGTCATCCTGTGGCACCTAAAACTATAGCACCGAAAATTATAGTGTTGCTCGGCCTCGATGCCTAACCCGCCCGACATTTCAGCCCAAGCGTGGGTCCGGCGTGCACCGAGTGACGCAGAGATGCCACCGCCTCTCGCAAACCGGCGCGGCAAAGAAAAAGGGCGCTCCGAAGAGCGCCCCATTCCTTACCTCATCTCACCCGATCAGATCTTGTCGGGCAGGGCGTAGGCGATCACGTAGTCGCCGCGGTCGGGCGAGTTGCGGGCGCCGCCGGCGGAGATGACGATGTACTGCTTGCCGTCCACGCCCGACTTGTAGCTGATGGGCGTGCCCTGGCTGCCGACGGGCAGGCGGGCCTTCCACACTTCGCGGCCGGTGCCGGCGTCGTAGGCGCGCAGGTAGTAGTCCTGCGTGGCGGCGATGAAGACCAGGCCGCCTTGCGTGGCGAGCGTGCCGCCGATGGTCGGCATGCCGATGGGGATCGGCAGGCCCAGCTTGATGCCGAACGGGCCGGTGTCCTGCACGGTACCCACGGGCACTTGCCACACCATCTTTTGCGTCTTGAGGTCCACGGCCGTCAGCGTGCCGAACGGCGGACGCTGGCACGGGATCTCGAGCGGCGACATGAAGCGCACCTTTGCGTTGATCGCGTAGGGCGTGCCATCCAGGGCAACGGGGCCCTTGACGGTGGCGGCTTCGTTGCCGTCGCTCTTCTTGGCGTCAGCGCTGGCTTCGACCAGTTGCACTTCGAGGCCGACGCGCATGTCGTTGATGAACAGGTAGCCGTTCACCGGGTCGATCGAAATGCCGCCCCAGTTCATGCCGCCCAGCGAGCCGGGCAGGTTCAGCGACGGGTCGGTACCCGGCGGGGTGAAGAGGCCGGTGTAGCGCTTGGACTTGAAGTGAATGCGGCACAGCAGTTGGTCGAACGGCGTGGCGCCCCACATGTCCGATTCCTTCAGGTCATCGGCGCCGATCGAGGGCATGCCGACGGAGAAGGGCTGGGTCGGCGAGTAGGTTTCGCCGGGGATGTTGCCGGCAGGCACCTTGCGTTCTTCGACGCGGGTGAGCGGCTTGCCGGTCTGGCGGTCGAGCACGAAGATCTGGCCGGCCTTGGTGCCGAACACCAGCGCGGGCACGGTCTTGCCGTCCACCGGGAAATCGGCAAAGGTCGGCTGCATCGGCACGTCGAAGTCCCAGAGGTCGTCGTGCACCGTCTGGTACACCCACTTTTCGCGGCCGGTGCTGGCGTCCACGGCCAGCAGCGAGGCGCCGTACTTGCGATCGAGCGCGGTGTGCTTCACGCCCCAGAGGTCGACCGCCGCGCTGCCCACGGGCATGAACACGGTGTTCGACTGTGCGTCGTACGACATCGGCGCCCACACGTTCGGGGTGGAACGCGCATAGGTCTGGCCGTCGGCCGGCGCCGCCTGGTCTTCAGGCTTGCCCGGGTCGAACGCCCAGCGCAGTTCGCCGGTGATCACGTCGAAGCCACGCACCACGCCGCCAGGCATGTCGGTGCTGACGTTGTCGGCGACACGGCCGCCCACCACGATGGTGGTGCCGGCCAGGGTGGGGGCCGAGGTCGGGTAGTACTCGCCCTTGTCGGCGCCCTTGCCCATGCCGGCGCGCAGATCCACGCGGCCTTGCTTGCCGAAGTCGGGGCAGAACGCGCCCGTGTCGGCGTCCAGCGCGATCAGCTCGGGCGTCACGCTGTTCATGAGGATGCGGCGGCGGCAGACCGCGCCGGCGTCCAGGCTCACGGCCTTGACCGGCGTGGCGCCATCGGCGGTGGGCTGCTCGAGCGGCGCATCGATATCGAAGTACGCCAGACCGCGGCAACGCATCCACTTTTTCTGCTTGGCATTGATCTCGGTTTTCCAGAGCTCTTTGCCCGTGGTCGCGTCGAGCGCGATCACGTTGTTGTGCGGGGTGCACAGGAACACGCGGTTGCCGATCTGCAGCGGGGTCTGCTGGTCTTCGGCGCCGCCGCCGCCCGGGCTCACGGGCGTGTCGCCGGTGCGGTAGGTCCAGGCCACTTCGAGTTGCTTGACGTTGTCACGCGTGATCTGGTCGAGCGCGGCGAAACGCGTACCGCCGGCCGTATTGCCATAGTGCGACCAGTCTTTCTGCTCGGTGGCGGGATCGACCGGCTTGAGCGCCAGTTGTTCGCCATTGGCGACCGGGGCGTGCGGCACGAACATGCCGGCCACGGTGGCCACGAAGGCCAGCGTCAGCAGGCCGGCGAGCGAGAACGACAGGGTGCGCTGCGGTTCGAGCTTGCGCGCGCGGCGCAGCAGCGGGTAGGAGAGCGCCACCAGGATGCCGAAGCCGGTAAACACCAGCACGCGCGACACCAGCGCCCAGAAGTCCAGGCCCACGTCGGCCAGCGCCCACACCACGGTGGCGACCAGCACGAGCGCGTACAGCAGCGCGCCGCTCGGACGGCGGCGTGCGATCTGGATGCCCGCCACGACCAGCGCGGCGCCGCTCAGGGCGAAGTACCAGCTTCCGTCCAGCGCCACGAGGCGTGCGCCGTAGAAACCGAAAAAGAGCCCGGCGGCCAGAATGCACACGCCCAGCACAAAAAGCCACACCTTCGCGGGTGCGGCCAAGTCTTGATGTTGATGATTCATAGGGGATTCCAAAACACAATTCAGCCACGCGGACGGCAACTCAGCCCCATGACCCGGCGCGAGTATAAAGGCTCGGGCTGACAGGGCCGGAAACTTCGATTCAGTTTTTGGTCAGGAATCGACGTCTGGCGGCGTACAGGACCTGTTCTCAGCCGCGGCGCGCACCGAGCGCCTCCTCGACGGCGCCGCGGCTGGCCAGCCAGGGCGTGACGAGGCGGCCGTCGCGGCCGATGGCGGCCCACTGCTTGCCGACCATGGCCATGTGCTCGCCGCCCGCCACGGGCACGGGCACGCAATCGGCGCACACCAGGGTCACGCCCTGTGCGAAGGGCTCGGCCCAGCGGTAGGGCGTGCGGATGACCGGATCGAGGTTCCGGTCGTAGAAGACGATGTTGCCTTGGGCATCGGGCCCGCGGGTAAGGCCTTCGACGAAGTCGTCGGCGCCATTGTCATACGTGAGAACGGGTACGGAGTGACCCGCTCGGTTGACCCAGCGCCAGCCGCCGGCCGAGGCGAGTGGCGCTAGCCCATGCGCATCGAAGGCCAGGTCGGCCATGACGGCCGAGGCGATGACGAGGCGATCGGGATCCTGGCGGGCGCAGTGTTCGGCGCGTTCGAGCCCGCTCTCTTCGGCGCGCGAGGCGTAGAAGCAGGGCAGGTCGAACTCGGCGGGAGTGGTGACCGACAGCAGGACGGTCGCGAGCAGGGAGGTAAACGGCATGGCGGCGATGCTAGCACTGGCCCGGGTGGAAGGCCGTCATTCCCCGCGGACCGCCGGGGCAATTCACGGATTCAGGACTGCGGCCACGCGGCGTCGAGGGCGGTACGAGCCTGGCCCGGCAGGATGAGCTGGTCGTCCAGTTGCAGCGCCAGGTCGGCGCGGCGCAGCGTGAGGGTGAGAGCCTGGCGGTTGCCGGGGTAACGGCGCAGATGCAGTTGCAGCGTGTCGGGTTGCTCGACCGATGCGGTGAGATCCCAGGCGGTGTCGTGCAGATCGAGCAATACCTGGCCGCTGGGACGATGGGTCACCCGGGGGGAGCAGATCCAGTGGCTCATGCGGGCCTCGCGGGCCTCGAGCACGATCTCGATCTCGTCGTTCCAATGGTGGCGCGGCGCGTCCATCACGGACCTCAGCGCTGGAATACCGACGAGCGGTTGCGGCGCGGCGGCTCGTCTTCGGCTTCCGCGATGGTGAGCGTGCCATCGGCGCTCAGGCGGCGGGCCATCTCGGGGGCGCTGACGCCGTCGAATCCCAAGGTGCCGGGCGCGAGCGACAGGCTGGGCCCGCTGATGGGGCTTTGCAGCGTGGCGGTGGTGAGCAGCGTATCGCCGGCGCGCACTTCGATGCGCTTGCCGACGCGTTCGCGCGTGAACGCCGCCAGTGCCTTGACGCTTTCGGGAGCGAGCGTGACCTGCACCGACTCCTGTCCGTATGCGTCCGTGGCGGTGATGGCCTTCTGCACCTTCAGGTTGGTGGTCTCGGCGTGCGCCACGGCACTCAGGCACAGCGCCAGGGCAGGCAACACGAAGCGGGCTCGGCGCATCGTTCGGTCTCCGGTGATGAGGACGGGACGCCCGCGCGGTGGTGCGCGGGTGCGAAAGCGCCGCCCGAAAGCGCGGCGCCTGCGCCTCATTCTAGACGTCGAGCGCGTGAGTTGGTGTCAGTCCTTGTGTCGCGGCGTGACGACGCGCGCAGGCATGATGAGACCGGCCGCCGCGAGACGCGCAGCCGGTCAGGCGGATCACGCCGCGCGAAACGCCAGCGCGACGCCTTCGGCTTCGGCGGGCGCCACCACGATGCGCTCTTCGGTATCGCTGGCCACGCGCACGCCCTGGCGGCGAAACAGCGCGCGCACGGCGGGCAGGTCGCGCGTGACGAGCGTGAGGCCAGCGGCGCGGCTCGTGCCGTCGAAGTGGGCCGCGGCGGGTGCCACGCCATAGCGTGCCTCGAAGCCTTCAGGGGTGAGATAGCGAACGTCCGCGCCGCCGTCCAGGCTCGCGGCGAGACCATGACCTTCGGCGAGCGCACGCCATTGCAGATCCGGAAACGCCAGGCGCAGCACGGCGGCATCGGCCTCGGTATCGGTCGACACGTAGGCATACTCGCCCACCGCGATCACGCCGTTGGGGTGGTCCTGCCAGGCCGGCTGCCACACCAGCTCGGGGGTGAGATGCTGGCACAGGAACACGCGGCCGTTGGCGATGCGCTCGGGCGCGATGCGCACCGTGCGGAAACGGGCATCCTGCGACGAGCCGTCGGGAAGCTCGACCGGACGATGAAACTCGCGCGGCGCCTCGCCTTCGACGCCGACGCCGCGTTCGCGTAGTTGCGCCCACAACGCATCGGCATCGGGCGACTTGAACACCAGGCCGACCAGCCCCGGCGGATGGCCCCAGTGCGCGGTGGGCAGATGTGCGTTGCGCGGTTCCACGCCCAGCAGCTCGAGATAGTCGTTGGCGAAGATGGCCAGGTTGTTCGATGAGCCGAGCGAGTGATGGCCGCGCGGCGTCAAGGTAAAGCCGAGGCGCTCGTAGGCGGCGGTGGCGGCGTCGAGGTCGCGCACGGCGATGACGACATGATCCAGGCGCTGAGACATGGGAATAGCTCCGGTTGGGAAGGTCGAAACGCGTCGGCCCTGACGCAGGCGCGGACGGAGGTCGGGGCTCGGGCCCTGAGCGCACGGGCCGATCCCGTGAGCGAGCACGTGGCAAAGAATATACCGGCCGGCACGTGGCACACCGGCGCTCCGCTCCGGGGGGGACGGACTCGCGCACGGGATCCCGCGCGCTCACACCGAATGGTCAAAGGCGCCGACGATCGTTGGCCCTCGAGCATGGCGATTTCATTGCGTCCGGCCGCGTACTGTCATCGCCTCATTCGTGAGAACGCAATTTTGTTGCGCATCAAGATGGTGCTCGCATTGCTGAAATAGGAATGAACCAATGACAAGTTTGCAATTGTGGCAACGTGTGCGCCTGTTTAGACTGCCGTCTGTGTGGATGCGACGTCATGCCAGAAGACGTGGACTCTTCGAGGGTGCGGAAGAGTCCGGCATCGCAGCCGGAGCCCGCGTGCGGATGCGCACCCTGGCCGGCCGTTCGAGCGTCGCACCGCGACGACTCACGCCCGGTCTCTCGTTATTCCGTCTACTGCGCGCCTCTCATGAAACGACTCCATTTCGAAAATGCCGCCCTCCGCCATTTCCTTGCAGTCGTGGAGGCCGGCACGATCGTGGGAGCGGCCAATCGCCTCGATGTGGCGAGTTCGGCGGTGAGCCGTCATATCGCCAGCCTCGAGCAGTTGTTGCAGCGGCGCCTGTTCGAACGCCATCCCAAAGGCATGCGTGTGACGGATGTAGGGCAGATCCTGGCCGATCACGCGCGGTTGATCGAGGCCGACGCGGCCCGCACGTGCGCCGACATCGCGCGCGTCTCGGGCGACCGCGCGCAGACAATCGAGATCGCGGGGGCCTACGGTTTCGCGGCCTGCGAGCTGCCTCGCCGCTTCGCCACCTTCCAGACGCATCATCCCCATGTGCGATTCAGCTTCACGGCGGTGGAGGCGCGCTCGGTCGTGGAGCGGGTGCGCACGGCCCAGGCCGACATCGGCGTGACGTACACGCACGGCGGCGAGCGTGACGTGCAGGTGCTGTTCACCCAGCCGATCGAGCTGGTCGCCGTGATGCGCGAAGACCATCCGCTGAGCCGCCACGAACGCCTGGATCTGGCCCAGCTCAGCCTGTTTCCGCTTGCGCTGCCCGAGACCGGCGGCACCTTGCGCAAGGTGCTGGATATCGCGTCCAGTCTGCGTAATCTCGACCTCGTGCCGGCGCTCTCCACCAATCATCAGTCATCGCTGCTGCATTACGTGGCGATGGGTAGCGCCGTGACCGTCGCCGCGCGGCAGACGGTGAGCGAACTCTATGCCGGCCTGCCTATCATCTGCCGGCCGCTGGATGATCCCCTGCTCAACGCCGGTCGGCTGCAATTCATGGTGCATGCCACCCGTCCGCTATCCGAGCTCGCCGAGGCTTTCGTGCGCTACCTCACGCTTGCCGCTCGTATAGGCGAGAACCACGACGCGGCGCCCAGCAACTGAGGGAGTTGCGAAATCCGGAACGCGGCATTGCGATTTGTGGCGTTGTGACAGGCGGGTCATCCCGCTAAATTTGTCAAAACATTACGCAAAGTTGCAAATAATTCGCTCCCACGAGGAGGCGGTACCCAGGCGGGCCGCAGGGGTGGGGCGCGCTACCGGAGTGATTGCAGTGTTGGCAAATCTCAAAATCCGCACGGGCTTGATGGCCGTGCTGAGTGTGCTCGTCCTCGCGCTGATTTTCTCCAGCGTCATGGGCTGGGTATTCGCGCGGCAGGCCGACGATGGCATCGACGATCTCAACCGCGTCGCGGCCGAACAGGCCCGGCCTCTTTTCGAAACCCGGGCGCAGTTGCTGCGCGCCCGCCTGTCGCTGGTGGCGGCCTACCTCGACCTGGCGACCGGCACCGGCAAAGACGCCGCGGCCGCGATCCAGCAGGGGGAGGCGCAACTGGCGAGTGCGCGGGCCTCGCAGCAGCGATTCCAGGACGTGCCCAAGAACAGTGACGAGGCGCGCGATATGGCGCGGCGGGTCGAACAATCGTTCGGGCCGTACTTGGCGAGCATCCAGACCCTGAGCGATCAGCTCAAGGCCGGTTCGACCTCCGGCTATGTGGCGCAGGCGGCCGCGATGCGCGTGACCGATCAGGCGTTCGACGAGCAGTTGATGGCGTTCCTGGCGCGTACCGAGCATCGGGGCGTGGAAATCAATACGGCATCGGATGCGCGCTACACGCAGGCCGAAGCCACCGCGATTGTGCTGCTGGTGCTGGCGCTGGTGCTCGCCGTGTCGTGCTGGCGCTTCATCAACCGCCGCGTGCTGGCGCCGCTGCAGGAAGCCGGCGAGCACTTCGGCCGTATCGCCGCGGGCGACCTGACGCGCCGCGTCGTCGTGACCTCGCGCAACGAGATCGGGCAGCTGTTTTCGCTGTTGCAGACCATGCAGGAGAGCCTCGCGCGCACGGTGGGCGAAGTGCGCCGCAGCGTGACCGAGATCAATGTCGGCGCGGCCGAGATCGCGGCGGGCAATACGAATCTGTCATCGCGTACCGAAGAGCAGGCCGCCTCGCTCGAAGAAACCGCGGCCAGCATGGAGCAGATCGCCTCGAACGTGAAGCAGAACACCGAGTCGGCGCAACAGGCCAATCGCCTGGCCGCGCAGAGCAGCGGCGTGGCGCGTCAGGGCGGCGAGGTGATCGGCGAAGTGGTGGGCAGCATGACGCGCATCTCCGAGAGCTCGGCGCGCATCGCCGATATCGTGTCGGTGATCGACAGCATTGCGTTCCAGACCAACATCCTGGCGCTGAACGCCGCGGTGGAAGCGGCGCGTGCCGGCGAACAGGGCAAGGGCTTCGCCGTGGTGGCGGGCGAAGTGCGCAGCCTGGCGCAGCGTAGCGCCCAGGCCGCCAAGGAAGTCCGTGACTTGATCGAGGCCTCGCGGGGCGACGTGCAGGGCGGCGTGGAGCAGGTGCGCCGGGCCGGTGAAACCATGCAGAGCATCGTGACCTCGGTGCAGCAGGTCTCCGACATCATGGGCGAAATCAGCGGTGCATCGGCCGAGCAGCTGCAGGGCATCGAGCAGATCAATGGCGCCGTCGCGCAGATGGACGACGTGACGCAGCAGAATGCCGCGCTGGTCGAGGAGGCCGCCGCGGCTGCGTCTTCGCTGGAAGAGCAGGCCAAGCGTCTCGCGGACACGGTGGCCTTCTTCAAGGTGAGCTCGGATCAGGTGATCGAGATGCCGGCGGGCGGCGCGCTCACGGCGCGTTCCCCGGTGTTGCTGCACGCCTGATGCGTGCGAGCGGGCGGGCCCGGGGCCATCCCGGGACCGACCCGCGGTCGGGCGCATCAGGCCGGGCTGTCTTCGGGGCGGTTGATCTCGCTTTCGGAGATGATCTCGGCCACGAGCACCTTGCCGGGGCCGTGCAGAAAGTATTCCGCTTCGGAAGGCTCGCGCAGCTTGAGGAAGGTGCCTTCGCCGATCTGCATGGTGTGGCCCGCATCCATCACGGCGCCGCTTTCGCGCAGATAGCTCATCACGTCGTTGAACAAGGTGGAGAAGTACTCGCCCTGATGATGGCCTTCCGCCAGCGCCGCGAAGTCGGGCAGGCCGAAGGCGTCGCCGCCATACGTGCGCATCCACACCCCCGCGGTGCCCTCGACTTCGTATTTCACGAAGCCGCAGTACAGGGCGTTCAGCGGCAGCGCCGCGAGGACTTCCAGCGTGTCTTCGCCCAGCGACTCGCGCGAGAAGATGCCCGCGGGCAGCGACGTATGCGCATGCTCGTTGAGCACCGCGAGCGCACCCGAGTCCGTCAATGCCCCGGCCAGGGCGGCCAGCGCGACATATTGATCGAACGGGTCGGTGGCGTGGCCCGCGTAGTAGAGCAGCACGTGGCTGCCGTGCGCGCGCACCTGTTCCTTGACGTCGGCGGGGTAGTGGGCCGGCGCCACGCAGACCTCGAGCGCATCGTGCGGCAGGGGCGCATTGAAGCCCACCAGGCGGATCACATGCTCGCCCCAGCCAGCCAGCGCGAACAACTCATCCATGTCGGGCGCGATCTCGACCCGGGCGTCCTGCATCGAGCTGTGGTAATCGCGCAGCGCCTGCGTCAGCGCGCCAGCCTGGACGGGCAGTACACCCGGGAACACCACCTGCAGGCTCAACGGATTTTCGATGTCCGGATTCGCGACCAGGGCCGACGGGTCGGCAGCGGTGACGGGGGGAGAGGACTCGGTGGCCGGGTCTTTGCGGCCGAAGAAACGCGAGAAGATGCTCATGATGATCGCGGCTGACTGAGAAAGCGCCGATGCTAACAATCCTGTCTGCACCGCGTGCCGCGCATTCGTGTCAGGCTATGACACAACGCTTCAGGGTGGTTCGATCGGCCTCGCATCCGGCTTTGCGCCGGCCAGCCCGAGTTGGGCCATGCGCGCGGCGAGAAACTCCACGCATACCCGCACTTTGGCCGAGGCATTCAGCCGCGAGGGGTACACCGCCCACACATCGGCGGTCTGGCGATAATGAGGCAAGACTTGCACCAGCTGGCCGGTGGCAAGCAAGGGGGCCACGTCCCACATCGAGCGCAGGACGATCCCGCGTCCGTCCACTGCCCACTGCACCACCATTTCGCCATTGTTGGCGGAGAGCGGCCCGCGCACCTTCACGGTGTGCTCCTGGCGGCCGCGCTGCATGCGCCACACGCCGAAGGGATGATCGCGCTCCTTGATGACGAGGCAATCGTGCGCCGCCAGTTCGGGCAGGGTGCGCGGCGTGCCCCGTGCGGCGAGATAGCCGGGGGCGGCGCACAGTACGCGATGATTGCTCGCCAGCTTGCGTGCAATCAAATGCGGCGCGATCACGTCGCCCACGCGTACGTCGAGATCGTAGCCTTCGGCGGCCACATCGATGAGCCGGTCGAACACTTCGAAGCGCACCTGCATGGCCGGATGACGTGCGACGAACTCCGACAGCGCCGGGGCGACGACGCGCCGGCCGAAGCCGAAGCTGCTGCTCACCCGCAGCGACCCGCGCGGTTCGCGCCGCGTCACGCCCACTTCTTCGACCAGGTGATCGACGTCGTCGAGGATGCGGCGGGCCCAGTGATAGACGCGCTCGCCCGCTTCGCTGATCACCACGCTGCGTGTGGTGCGATGAAAGAGGGTGGTGCCCAGGCTTTCTTCGAGCAGCCGCACGCGCTTGGTGACGTAGGCGGGCGACATGCCGAGGTCTTCGGCCGCGCGCGAGAAGCTCGACGCACGTACGACGGCGCAGAACACCCGCAGGTCGGCGGGAAGCAGATCATTATTCATGAACTGTGCATATTAAATTCACAGAAGGGCCTATTGTAGATGGCGTGGGCGGCGCCCTACGATGCCGGCTGTCCTGATCCACGCTTCCCGGAGCCTCCCCATGCCCCACATCCTGAAAATCGCAGCCGTCGCTGGCGACGGCATCGGCAACGAAGTCATGCCCGAAGGCCTGCGCGCCGTGCAGGCGGCCGCCCGCCGCTTCGGTCTCGCCCTGCAGATCGACACGTTTCCGTGGGCCAACTGCGCGTATTACGCCGAGCACGGCGACATGATGCCGGCCGACTGGAAAGCGCAGCTGCAGGGCTACGACGCGATTTTCTTCGGTGCGGTCGGCTGGCCGGCCACCGTGCCCGACCACGTGTCGCTGTGGGGCTCGCTGCTCAAGTTCCGACGCGAGTTCGACCAATACATCAATCTGCGCCACGTGCGTTTGTTCGAGGGTGTGCCGTGCCCGCTGGCGGGCCGCCGCGCCGGCGACATCGATTTTTATATCGTGCGCGAGAACACCGAGGGCGAATACACCAATCTGGGCGGCCGATTGTTCGCGGGCACCGAGCGCGAGATCGTGATCCAGGAATCCGTCTTCACGCGTCATGGTACCGACCGCGTCATGCGCTATGCCTACGAGCTCGCGCGCCAACGCGAGCGCAAGCATCTCACGGTGGCCACCAAGAGCAACGGCATCGCGATCAGCATGCCGTGGTGGGACGAGCGTGCCGATGAGATCGGCCGCGACTACCCGGACGTGAGCATCGACAAGCAGCACATCGATATTCTGGCGGCGCGCTTCGTGTTGCAGCCGCAACGCTTCGATGTGGTGGTGGCTTCGAACCTGTTCGGCGACATCCTGTCCGACCTCGGCCCGGCCTGCACCGGCACGATCGGCATCGCGCCGTCGGCCAACCTCAATCCGGAACGCAAGTTTCCTTCGCTGTTCGAACCGGTGCATGGCTCGGCGCCCGACATCTACGGCAAGGGCATCGCCAACCCGATCGCCATGATCTGGTCCGGGGCGCTGATGCTGCAGTTCCTGGGCAGCCAGGACGCCCACGACGCCATCCTGCGGGCGATCGAGCACTGCCTGGCGCACGGTCCGCGCACGCCAGATCTGGGCGGACAGGCCAGCACCGAGGCGCTCGGTCGCGCGGTGGCCGAGCACATCGAGGCGAACGCTTGAGGCATTGCCCCGAGCCAGACCATCGCGACGCCGGGGCCTGGCTCGGCGTGCGGGTCGTGCCCAGGCTGTCGGCGTGCCGCCCGGGGCGGGCAGGCGCGATGCTGCCGCACCGACCGCGTGATTCGCGGCGATAATCGCGCATCTTCGAGTCTGGCCCGACAGTGGGCCCCGCGCGTGCACCCATGAAAGTCCGTCTTACCCGTCTCGTCCGCATGGCGGTGCTCCTGCCGCTGTGCGGCGCGCTGCTCGCATGCGCGGGCGATCCCCGTCTGCACGCCAGCGCGTTGGCCGATCGCGCGCAGTTGCAACATGGGCAGATGGCGGCGGGCCCCTTTGTGTTGACCACCTATGCGCGCATCACGCGCGCCGATCTTCCCCTCACGGTCTATATCGAGGGCGACGGTTTTGCCTGGCGCTCGCGCAATCGGCCGTCCGACGATCCCACGCCGCGCAAAGCGGTGGGGCTGCAGCTGGCGGCGGCGGATTCCGGCCCGAACGTGCTGTATATCGCACGTCCGTGTCAGTACACCCCGATGGCATTGAATCCCACGTGCACCGTGGGCTACTGGACCGGCAAGCGTTATGCGGCCGAGGTGGTCGAGGCGATCGACATCGCACTGTCACGCAGCATGGCACCGGGCCAGCCCCTGCAGCTCGTGGGGTATTCCGGCGGAGGCGCGCTGGCCGTGCTGATCGCGGCGCGCCGCCACGACGTGATCGCCGTGCGCACCGTGGCGGGCAACCTGGACGTGGGCGGGGTCAATCGCCTGCATGGGGTGAGCGCGATGCCGGAGTCGCTCGATCCGATCGACGTTGCGACCCGCCTGGCGCGTACGCCCCAGCTACACGTGAGCGGGGCGCGCGACACGATCGTGCCCCCGTCCATCGCGCAGGGCTATGCCCGGGCCGCCGGGCCATGCGCTCGCGTGTGGATCGAACCCGACATGTCGCATGAGAGCGACTGGTCGGCCATCTGGCCGCGCCTGCTGGCCGAGGCGCCAGGCTGCGCGCCGTAGAAGGGCGCGACCCGAAGCGGCGGGCGGGGCTCCGGTTCGCCCCGAGTTTGCTGCGGCTGGTATGCCGCACCCGGTAGGACGCAACGCCGACCCGCTGCGGGTCGCCCCTATTGGACGCCCCTGCTGCTCGCCCTGCCCGGGTTGCGTCGTATCAGCGCCAAACCTTTGCACAGTCCCGGCAGACCCAGCTCGACGTTTATTCTTTCATTTCAATAGCTTGCAACGGGGCCGTGGGCGGTGGCCCGAGGTGACGTTGCAAAAATGCCACCCCCGCGCCGTTTTCCGGCAATGAAAACGGGATGAAAGTTACCGGTCCGGCCCCGAATCGTGTCGGTAACAGCCGTCACGGTTACGCAGTTTACGAAGTTCTCCCTATATTTTCAGCGAGCGTCAGATTATTTCCAATATTTTCTGATTTGTCCGATTTGACGCATCTAATCGAGTGAAATACGGCCCGTGGATCGGCTTTTCCCGAGATTATCCGTAAATATTTGATGCAATATGGCCGGGCAGCGTGATGTCCGTAGCGTGGTTTTGAGTGTATTCGGAGGGGCCCAGCCAATGCGCCCGCAGACCTGAAACCGCACGGCGTCCGCGATGGCTTCTGCCCGCGATGTGTGGACCAGAAGCGCATTTCAACCTCTGGTGGCCTCGTCTCATGCATCCCGAACTCCGCAGCTCTACCCGTCGTTCCCGATTCTTCGCGCCGCGCGTCCTGCCGCTGGCCGTGGCCGGCATTTTCGGTGCGCTGTCAGCGCCCTCGTGGGCGCAGATCGTCGTGATCGACAGCGCGGTGGCGGGGGCGTATCTAGTTGATTCCACCAGCGTCCGCGTCACCGATAGCGGCATGGTCGGCGAGGCCAGCGAGACTGCGATGATCAGCATTGGCCAGGTGCCCCTCATCGAGAACCTGGGCATCATCGGAACGGATGACAGCCAAATTGGCTTGCATGTGCTTATGGGAACGCTTGACACGCTCACCAATGCGTCCCTGATCCGCGGCAATATCGCCATCTACAACGAAAGTCGGATCAACGCATTGACGAACCGCGGGTCGGTTCTGGCTAAGTACGCCGAGGGCGTGAACAACGTGGGCACGATCACTTTGTTCACCAATGCCGCCGACGGAGAGATCCGCGGCAGCAGCAACGCGGCGGCGATCTCGAATAGCGGTCTTATCGGCGAGCTCACCAACGAGAAAGACGGTTCTTTCTACAGCGACGCCGAGTCGACCATCGTCAACACGGGCAGGATCGACATCATCCGCAACAACGGACAGATCTGGAACTCGAACGCGAACAACTCCGGCAATTACGGCGCCCTCGAAAACCGGGGCACGAATTCGCATATCGGCCAGTTGTACAACACGGGCATGATGCGTGGCGGCGAGGCGATCAAGAACGAAGGCTTGATCGAAGGCCTCGAGAATCAGGGCGATATCCAGGGCCAGGTCGCCATCTCCAACAGCGGCCGCATCGATGTTCTCCGCAACTCGGGCACGATCGGGGGCACGGACGCTCTCTTCATCGAGTCGGGCGCGAGCATCGGCAAGATCGAGAATACCGGCAGCATTCTCGGCACGATCCGCAACCGCAGCAGTGCCCCGCTCGTCATCGACGGCGCCACGGGCAATAACTTCGGCATCTTCGGAGGCGTGGATCAGAAAGGCCAGATCCTCTCTCGCAGCAACATCGTCTTCAACCAGGGCAACACCTTGTTGAACAGCGACATCGAGCTCGATGGCGGGTTCGTTCATAACAAAGGGGCCACGGTCAAACTGATCCAGCCCGTGACGATCGTCGGCAACTATCGCCAGGATGCGAGCGCGAAGCTGGTGTTCGGCGTAGACCAGGGCGCCGTGGTCAATGGTTCGTTGGCCGATACCGGCTACGGTCGTCTGGTCGTTCTGGGCGACACCACGATCGAACGGGGCGCCGCAATGGCGCTCGCGCCCACCCAGAGCTACAACTTTGCGATCGGCCAGCGCTTCGTGGTCATGACGACGGCGGGCGAGGCTGCGTATCACGCCGACGGGCTCAAGTACGCCGCACAAGGCTACCAGGGCGGGGTCACCGGCAAGGTGGTGCAGGACATGGAGGGTTCGCACCTGGTCATGGAACTGGGGCCGGCGCAGCCGGACGTCATCGTGAATCCCGGCAACGGCAACGGCAACGGCACCAACCCCGGCACCAACCCCGGCACCAACCCCGGCACTGACCCCGGCACTGACCCCGGCACCGGACCAGGCACCGACCCCGGCACGGCCCCTGGCACGGACACCGGCCCCGGCCCAGATATCGGCGGTGGTACGGATAACGGCGCTGGCATAGACACCGGTCCTGGCGAAGGCTCGACCAGCGTTCCGCGCAACCCGGCCACGACCGCGAATGCGACCTCGGCGCTGACCGGTCTGTTCAACTATCAAGGCATCGACCAGACGCTGCTGGACGTGTTCAACCCGGCTGCCGCGCTGGGCTCGACCTCGGAAGCTAACCGTGTCGGTGCCCAACTGGCGCCGGCGGCGGTGAAGACCGCCGCCTCGCAAGGTGCACAGCGCGCCACCGCGCAGTCGCTGGACATCGCCAATGCGCGCCTGGACAGCATGCGCTCGGCACCGATCGGCGCCACGGGTGTGTCCACCGGCGAAGCGGGCCTGTCGCCCGCGATGTGGGGCCAGTACTTCGGTGGCCGTGCACGCCAGAGCGAGCGCGACGACGTGGCAGGCTACGACGCCCGCTTCAATGGCCTCTTGATGGGTGCCGATACGCTGGTGAGCGAGAACTGGCGCGTGGGCGGCATGTTCAGCTATGCCCGCACCAACGTCGACAACAAGGATGCGAACGACGGCAGCCAGGCCAAGGTGGATGCCTTCGGCCTGACCGCCTACGCCGGCTACGACGGCCGCCCCTGGTACGTGAACATGATGGCCGGCGTGGTGCGCCAGCGCTACGAGACCGAACGCGACATCGCCTACACGGGCTTCGCGGGCCATGCACGCGGCAAGTACGACGGCATGCAATACGTGGCGTCGGTGCTGGCTGGTTACCCGATCGCATTGGGTGCTCGCACCACGCTGACCCCGCTGGCAGGCCTGAGCTATAGCCACCTGCGCCAGGACGGCTACACGGAAAGCGGCGGCAACGGCGCCGGCCTGAAGGTGGGCTCGACCCGTGCCAACTCGCTCAAAAGCGACCTGGGCGTGAAGGTCGAGCATGCCTTCGACACGTCGATCGGTCTGCTGACCCCGAGCGCACAGCTGCGCTGGCGTCATGAGTTCCAGAACTCGCGCGTGCGCACGGCCTCGAGCTTTGCGGCCGACCCGACGGGCTCGACCGCGTTCACCTCGCTGGGCGCCACGCCGGTGAAGGACACGGGCGTGTTCGTGCTGGGCGCTACCTTGGCCACCAACGATCGCCTGAGCATCGGTGTGAACTACACGCTGGAAGCGGCGCGGGGCTACACCTCGCAGACCGGCGACCTGCGTGTGCGCTACGCCTTCTGATAGTTCGGCGCCCGCCACCGCACCATGCCCGGTGGCGGGCTAGCAGTCCATTCGCCAGTCTTCGATATGTCGTGTGACTGATCCTGGCGCCACCGGCTCACGCCGCGAGCGCCCTTTCCACCGATCCGGTTGATCCAATGTTCCCTACCTCGCATTCTCGTTCCGTTGTCCGCTCCTCGAAGGCCTTCACGCCGCGTGTCTTGTCGCTGGCACTGGCGGCCGCCCTGGGCGGCGCATCGCTGCCGGTGCTCGCTCAATACACAGAGCGGTCCGTTGAATCCGGGACCTACGCGGTGGAGATCGGACTCGACAATCCGTACGGTCTTCTGGTCACCGAAACGGGCCGGCTGGAGGGGCGCGATGGAAACGAGCAGGCAGGCTTGCGCGTGCTGGTCGATGTGAGCCAGATCGAGAACCGGGGCGTGATCGGCGCCGAAGGTCGGTCTTATGGCATTGCCTCGGCCGCCAATATCGGTGGCATCAAGAACAGCGGCACGATCGTGGGCGATGTCGGCGTGATGAACGAAGGCACGATCAATACCGTGTCCAACCTGGGCCGCATCTATAGCAGCGACGATCCCGCTCTCTACAACACCGGCACGATCATTCGCCTCGAGAATCTCGACAAAGGTCGCATCGAGGGGGCGCAAGGAAGGGCCGCCCTGCAGAACGAAGGCACGATCGAGAAGATCGTGAACGAACAGGGCGGTTTGATCGTTGGCAATGACGGCAACGCGATCGTCAACTACGGTTCGATCACGACGCTCAGCAACGCCGGCAACATCGATTCATTCAGTCAGGAGGGCATTGCGATCCTGAATGAATACGGCGCGAGTATCGACCTGCTGCAGAACTCCGGCGTGATTTCGGCGCCCCTGGCCATCGCCAACGACGGCACGATCACGTCGCTGGTCAATACCGGCGGTATTCTCGGTGGTGTCTATTCGATCATCAACGGTAACAACAGCGCGTTGACGATCGAGAACTCGGGCAGAATCCAAGGCACCATCATGAACGCCGGCGCCCACCCGCTGACCATCAATGGGGGCGGGCAGTACTACGGATCGATCCTGTCCGGCCCCGACGGTGTGGCCATCAGCAGCATGAACTCGGATCTCGTTTTCGAGACGGGAAAAACGCGGGTTAGCGGCAAAATCATGGTGGGTACCCACACGGTCCACAATAAGAGCGCGATGTTGCAGGTGGGCGCACACACGATCATCAGCGGCAACTATTCGCAGGGCGCGGACGCCACGCTGGTCATCGCCACCCAGGCCGGCGCGCAGGCGCAAGGCGAGACGTCCGACAGCGGCTATGGGCGCTTGATCGTCGGCCAGAGCACGACGCTGGCCAGCGGCACGGCGGTCACGGTGCTTCAGGGCAAGAATTACGAGCTCGCCAAAGGCCAGCGCTACATTGCGATCTCCACCCAGGGCAACGCGCAGTACCACGTCGAGCAGCTCAAGGTGTCAGCCGAAGCGTATGACGGCACCGTCAACGCCAAGGTCGTCACCGACCAGCATGCGTCGCACCTGGTGCTGACGCTCGCCGAGAAGAGCACGGGCCCCATCGTTCCGACGCCGACGCCGACGCCGACGCCGACGCCCACGCCGACTCCTACGCCTACCCCGACGCCCACGCCCACCCCGGAGACCCCGATCACGCCCGAGGTTCCGGTCGTGCCTGAGACGCCGGTCGTCACGCCCGCGCCGGAAGTCATCGTTCCGCCGAGCACCGCGCCGCACAACCCGGCCACGACCGCGAACGCGACCTCGGCGCTGACCGGTCTGTTCAACTATCAAGGCATCGACCAGACGCTGCTGGACGTGTTCAACCCGGCTGCCGCGCTGGGTTCGACCTCGGAAGCGAACCGCGTGGGTGCCCAACTGGCGCCCTCGGCGGTGAAGACCGCGGCCGCCCAGGGTGCGCAGCGCGCCACCGCGCAATCGCTGGACATCGCCAATGCGCGTCTGGACAGCATGCGCTCGGCACCGACCGGCGCGACCGGTGTGTCCACTGGTGAAACGGGCCTGTCGCCCGCTGTGTGGGGCCAGTACTTCGGTGGCCGTGCACGCCAGAGCGAGCGCGACGACGTGGCGGGCTACGACGCCCGCTTCAACGGCCTGCTCATGGGCGCCGATACGCTGGTGAGCCCGAACTGGCGCGTGGGCGGGATGTTCAGCTATGCCCGCACCAACGTCGACAACAAGGACGCCAACGACGGCAGCCAGGCCAAGGTCGATTCGTACGGCCTGACGGCCTACGCCGGCTATGACGGCCGTCCGTGGTACGTGAACATGATGGCCGGCGTGGTGCGCCAGCGCTACGAGACCGAACGCGACATCGCGTACACGGGCTTCGCGGGCCATGCGCGCGGCAAGTACGACGGCATGCAATACGTGGCCTCGGTGCTGGCGGGCTACCCGATCGCGCTGACCCCGCGCACCACGCTGACCCCGCTGGCAGGCCTGAGCTACAGCCACCTGCGCCAGGACGGCTACACGGAAAGCGGCGGCAACGGCGCCGGCCTGAAGGTGGGCTCGACGCGTGCCAACTCGCTCAAGAGCGATCTGGGTGTGAAGGTGGAACATGCGTTCGATACGTCGATCGGCCTGCTGACCCCGAGCGCACAGCTGCGCTGGCGCCATGAGTTCCAGAACTCGCGCGTGCGCACGGCCTCGAGCTTTGCGGCGGATCCGACCGGCTCGACCGCGTTCACCTCGCTGGGCGCGACCCCGGTGAAGGACACGGGCGTGTTCGTGCTGGGCGCCACCTTGGCCACCAACGATCGCCTGAGCATCGGCGTGAACTACACGCTGGAAGCGGCGCGCGGCTACACCTCGCAGACCGGTGATCTGCGCGTGCGCTACGCCTTCTGATGATGAGGTGATCCGTGCCGATGACGTCGCGCGGATCACCGCTCACCGAACGCATTTCAAACATCGGCTTCACGCACAACGATCCCGCCGGCCCCGACGGCGGCGGGAGCAACTCTCCCAATCAATACGGTTGATCCATGTCCCACTCGAATCGCTCATACTCCGGTCGCGTTGCGCCGGCCTTGACGCCGCGCCTGTTGGCGCTGGCAATCGCCGCCGCGCTGGCCGGCGCCGCCATGCCCGCATTGGCGCAGCCCGTCGACACGCCGGAAGTGGTGTCCGGACAATACACTTACACCCTCAGACTCTGGAATCCCGCTGGAGCGACGTACACGGAGACGGCCTCGTTCGGGGGAGTCGGCCGCGACGAGTACGGTCTGCTGGTGATGACGAACTCCAAATTTGTCGATAACCGAGGCGCCATGGGTGTCATCGATAGCGGGGCAGGATTGTCCAACTCATTCTCCCTTGAAAGCTTGATCAACAGCGGCACGATCCTGGGTAATGTGGGTGTGCTCAACGGTGGCTACATGGGGAGCGTCAAGAACCAAGGCGCAATCCTGGGCGACTCATCGGGCCTCTATAACACCGGCACCCTCGCCAGCCTCGAGAATTTGGGTGAGGGCACGATCGAAGGCAGGACGGGGCACGGCATCCACAACACCGGCGACATCACGACGCTGATCAACGGTGCCGACGCACGGATCGGTGGCAGAATGGGCATGGCGGCGGTGCTCAACAGTGGCACTATCCAAAATCTCGATAACGCGGGTGCGATCGACGGGCTGGGCGGTGGACTGGGTGGCGATGCCATCCGGAACAACGCGCTGGCCAGCATCATCGAGCTGAACAACACCGGGCATCTGTACGGTGGTTTGTCCAACCAGGGCCAGATCGGCACCTTCATCAACGCGGGCAAGATGTCCGGCAGCCAGTTCGCGATTTCGAACGGCGCCACCGGCTACATCGGTTCGATCCTGAACACTGGCACCATCACCGGCACGGTCGAGAACAAATCCGCCGACGAGCTGACCATCAATGGCGGCAGCGATACCTATGGCACGCTGCGGGCCCTGGGCAACATGCCCGTGATCATGAGCCACTCGGCGGATGTGATCTTCGCCAAGGGCAAGCAGCAGATCATGGGCGACATCGATCTGGGCACCAGGACGCTTCAGAACAAGGCGGCCACGATCCGCCTCGCCACGCCGACCACGCTTATCGGCAGCTATTCGCAAGGGGCGAACGCAACGCTCGAGCTCGGCGTGATGGACAATGCCGTGATCGGTGGCCTGCCGACCGACAGCGGTTACGGCCGCCTGATCGTCAATACCAACACGACGCTGGAGAGCGGCACGTCGATCAAGGTCGTGAAGTTCGGCAATTACAACTTCGCCCAGGGCCAGCGTTATGTTGCGATCTCGACCTATGGCGATGCGCAATACAACGCAGATCAGATCAAGGCCAGTGCACAAGCGTACGACGGCACCGTAAAGGCCACCGTCCAGGACATCGACAACGCGTCGCACCTGGTGCTGACGCTCGCCGAGAAGAGCACGGGCCCCATCGTTCCGACGCCCACGCCGACTCCTACGCCTACCCCGACGCCTACCCCGACGCCCACGCCCACGCCCACGCCGGAGACCCCGACCACGCCCGAGGTTCCGGTCGTGCCCGAGACCCCGGTCGTCACGCCCGCGCCGGAAGTCATCGTTCCGCCGAGCACCTCGCCGCGCAACCCGGCCACGACCGCGAACGCGACCTCGGCGCTCACCGGTCTGTTCAACTATCAAGGCATCGACCAGACGCTGCTGGACGTGTTCAACCCGGCTGCCGCGCTGGGCTCGACCTCGGAAGCGAACCGCGTGGGTGCCCAACTGGCACCGGCGGCGGTGAAGACCGCGGCCGCCCAGGGTGCGCAGCGCGCCACCGCGCAATCGCTGGACATCGCCAATGCGCGCCTGGACAGCATGCGCTCGGCACCGATCGGCGCGACCGGTGTGGCCACCGGTGAAACGGGCCTGTCGCCCGCTGTGTGGGGCCAGTACTTCGGTGGCCGTGCACGCCAGAGCGAGCGCGACGACGTGGCAGGCTACGACGCCCGCTTCAACGGTCTCTTGATGGGCGCCGATACGCTGGTGAGCCCGAACTGGCGCGTGGGCGGCATGTTCAGCTATGCCCGCACCAACGTCGACAACAAGGACGCCAACGACGGCAGCCAGGCCAAGGTCGATTCGTATGGCCTGACGGCCTACGCCGGCTACGACGGTCGTCCGTGGTACGTGAACATGATGGCCGGTGTGGTGCGCCAGCGCTACGAGACCGAACGCGACATCGCCTACACGGGGTTCGCGGGCCATGCGCGCGGCAAGTACGACGGCATGCAATACGTGGCCTCGGTGCTGGCGGGCTACCCGATCGCGCTGACCCCGCGCACCACGCTGACCCCGCTGGCGGGCCTGAGCTACAGCCACCTGCGCCAGGAAAGCTACACGGAAAGCGGCGGCAACGGCGCCGGCCTGAAGGTGGGCTCGACCCGTGCCAACTCGCTCAAGAGCGACCTGGGCGTGAAGGTCGAGCATGCCTTCGATACGTCGATCGGTCTGCTGACCCCGAGCGCACAGCTGCGCTGGCGCCATGAGTTCCAGAACTCGCGTGTGCGCACGGCCTCGAGCTTTGCGGCCGACCCGACGGGCTCGACCGCGTTCACCTCGCTGGGCGCGACCCCGGTGAAGGACACGGGCGTGTTCGTGCTGGGCGCCACCTTGGCCACCAACGATCGCCTGAGCATCGGCGTGAACTACACGCTGGAAGCCGCGCGGGGCTACACCTCGCAGACCGGCGACCTGCGCGTGCGTTACGCGTTCTGATGATGCGCTCCGCCGCGATGCTCAAGTGCCGCGGCGGAGCGTGACATTAATTTGCTCTCCGGTCGGCGCCATGTCGGCCGGGTGTCGTCTCGCCCCGATGACCGCTGCCTCCCCTGTCAGTGGCATGTCCTCCCCTTTCCTTGAAATCATGTCGAAATCCCTTCGTTCGCATCCCCGCCGTATCGGCCAGACTTTCACGCCCCGCCTGCTTACGCTGGCCCTTTCGGGCGTCCTCGGCGGCTCGGCTTTCACCGCCGTGGCGCAACCGGTTCCGGACACGGTCAACTCGTCCGTTGGCAGCACCTATATGCTGTTCAATACCTACGGCCTGCTGATCACCGAGCAGGGTGCGCTGACCAGCAGCGCGGTTGCGCTCGACATCCTCTTCCCTGTGGATGCCGTGGTGAATGAAGGCCAGATCGGGCAACTCGGCAGCAATATCGGGCTGCAGAACCAGGCGAGCACCAACTCGCTGCGCAACTTCGGCGCCATCAAGGGCGTGAGTGCGCTGCTCAACGTGGGGGCGGTGCAGCATCTGTACAACGCAGGGTCGATCGAGACCCAGAGTGAGTACGCGATCCGCAACACGGGCAGCATCACCACGCTCGACAACGCCGAAGAGGGCTTGATCCTGAGCACCAATGGCTTTGCCGCGATCGACAATAGCGGCACCGTTACCACGCTCAACAACGAAGGGACGATCGAGGGAAGGACCTCCGCCGCCGTGCAGAATGCCGGCACCATCAGTACCCTCAAGAACACCGGCAGCATGACGACCACCGGCAACATGGGACAGCCGGTCATCAACAACACGACGGCGAGTTCGGTTATCGAGGTGCTCGACAACTCGGGCGGAATCCAGGGCGTCACGGGCATCATCAACGCCGGCACGATCGGTACGCTGAGCAATAGCGGTGCAATTTCGGGTCAGCAGATCGCGATTCTCAACACGGCCACCGGCAAGATCGACAAGATCATCAATACCGGCACGATCTACGGCAAGATCGAGAATCGAGGCACCGAGGCGCTCGTGATCGAAGGCGGCGAGACGCGCTACGGCTCGATTTCTGGCATGGGCGCCAATGCGGCCATCGAGAGCCACGGCGCCGATGTGATATTCGGCAAAGGCCGGATCGATCTGGCCAGCGATCTCCTCTTGCAGAGCAACACCATGCGCATCACGGGCGGTACTGTCCGGGTCAGCAAACCGATCAATGTCGCGGGCAACTACGAACAACAGGCGCAAGGCGCGCTGCAACTCGGCGTCAATGAGAATGCCGTCGCGCAGGGGCAGGACACGGACTCGGGCTATGGCCGCCTGATCGTGCTCGGCAACAGTACGGTTGAGCGGGGTTCGACCATCACGCTGTCGCAGCTCAAAGGCTACTCGTTCGCCAAGGGCCAGCGATTCGTCGCCATCTCCACGGCGGGCAACGCGCAGTACAACGAGCAGGACCTGAAGCTGTCGGCCGAAGGCTACGACGGCACCGTGACGGCGCGCGCCCAGGCCGGCGAGGGCACGCATTTGGTGTTGACGCTGGAGGGCAAGAGCACGGGGCCGGTCGTCCCGACGCCGACGCCGACTCCCACCCCCACGCCGACTCCTACGCCTACCCCGACGCCGGAGACTCCGACCCCGGAGACCCCGATCACGCCCGAGGTTCCGGTCGTGCCCGAGACGCCGGTCGTCACGCCCGCGCCGGAAGTCATCGTTCCGCCGAGCACCGCGCCGCACAACCCGGCCACGACCTCGAACGCGACCGCGGCGTTGACCGGTCTGTTCAATTACCAGGGCATCGACCAGACGCTGCTGGACGTGTTCAACCCGGCTGCCGCGCTGGGCTCGACCTCGGAAGCGAACCGCGTGGGTGCCCAACTGGCGCCGGCGGCGGTGAAGACCGCGGCCGCCCAGGGGGCACAGCGCGCCACCGCGCAATCGCTGGACATCGCCAATGCGCGCCTGGACAGCATGCGCTCGGCACCGACTGGCGCGACCGGTGTGTCCACCGGTGAAACGGGCCTGTCGCCCGCTGTGTGGGGCCAGTACTTCGGTGGCCGTGCACGCCAGAGCGAGCGCGACGACGTGGCGGGCTACGACGCCCGCTTCAACGGTCTCTTGATGGGCGCCGATACGCTGGTGAGCCCGAACTGGCGCTTGGGCGGCATGTTCAGCTATGCCCGCACCAACGTCGACAACAAGGACGCCAACGACGGCAGCCAGGCCAAGGTCGATTCGTACGGCCTGACGGCCTACGCCGGCTACGACGGTCGTCCGTGGTACGTGAACATGATGGCCGGTGTGGTGCGCCAGCGCTACGAGACCGAACGCGACATCGCGTACACGGGGTTCGCGGGCCATGCGCGCGGCAAGTACGACGGCATGCAATACGTGGCCTCGGTGCTGGCGGGCTACCCGATCGCGCTGACCCCGCGCACCACGCTGACCCCGCTGGCAGGCTTGAGCTATAGCCATCTGCGCCAGGACGGCTACACGGAAAGCGGCGGCAACGGCGCCGGCCTGAAGGTGGGCTCGACCCGCGCCAACTCGCTCAAGAGCGACCTGGGCGTGAAGGTCGAGCACGCGTTCGACACGTCGATCGGCCTGCTGACCCCGAGCGCACAGCTGCGCTGGCGCCATGAGTTCCAGAACTCGCGCGTGCGCACGGCCTCGAGCTTTGCGGCCGACCCGACGGGCTCGACCGCGTTCACCTCGCTGGGCGCGACCCCGGTGAAGGACACGGGCGTGTTCGTCCTGGGCGCGACGCTGGCCACCAACGATCGCCTGAGCATCGGCGTGAACTACACGCTGGAAGCCGCGCGGGGCTACACCTCGCAGACCGGCGACCTGCGCGTGCGCTACGCGTTCTGATGAAAGGGGCTCGGCGAGGCGCGCTACGGCGCCTCGTCGGGATCGGGCCGGGCCGGCATTCTGTCCGGCCCGGCTCGCCGCTTAACGCGGCGCCACGCCGTAGCGGACTTTGACGTGCCCGGCGAGCGCCAGGTATACGGTCCAGAGGGTCGCGGCCACCATCGAGGCCATGAGGGCGCCCGGGGTGCTGGCCTGCAGCACTTCGGAGGTGGCGAGATCGTCCAGCGCGAGCAGGGTGGTGAGCAATAGCACGCCGCCCACCGGGCCACCGGCCCAGATGGCCAGGTACATCAGCCGCAGGGTCAGCGGACGCCGCGCCACGAAAAGCAGGATTCCCCCCACCACATTGACCGCACACAGGGCGGCCAGCAGGCTGAGCAGGACGTTGCTGAGGAGAGGGGTGGGTTCAGTGTCGCCGAGCACGCCGAACAGGCGGGCGCCGTAGACGATGTCCATGATGGGACGAAGGCATAGCAATTGCACGCCCAGGATCACGATGGGCGTGTTCAGCGCGCCCGGATCGTCATCGTCGTCCGGGGTCAGGGTCGTCGGGGCAGCCGTCATGCTGGGTCCTGGTAAGCGGTCTTGCGGGGCAATCGGTGACTGCTGCTGCTCTCTTAACGGTCATGCCGCCGGAGTTCTTAATGGCGGAACGGCGTGATTGTTCGCAGGATGGAACGAGCTGTTCCGCAAATACCACCCCAAATGACCCCCGTGGGGATGGCCGGCGCCGCATCGGGCTCGTAGAATGCTCTCACTTCACCTCTCTACCTATCAGTCGAAAGGCATCCAAGACATGAGCAACGCACACATCGACACGCTGAAACAGCGCCGCACGCAGTACGCCCTGGGCCGCAACGTCTCGCAATCCAAAGAAGCGCTGACCGCGCTGATCCAGGAAGCGATCAAGCACACCCCCTCGTCCTTCAACTCGCAGAGCTCGCGCGCCCTGGTGCTGTTCGGCGCCGAGAGCGACAAGCTCTGGGACCTCGCCATCGAGGAAGTGCGCAAGGTGGCCCCGGCCGAAGGCTTCGAAAAGACCGAAGCCAAGCTCAAGAGCTTTGCCGCCGGCGTGGGCACCGTGCTGTTCTTCGAAGACCAGGACGTCGTGCGCAGCCTGCAAGAGAAGTTCGCCCTGTATGCCGACAACTTCCCGGTGTGGTCGGAGCAGTCGGGCGGCATGGCCCAGCTGTCGGTGTGGTCGGCCCTGGCCAGCGACAACATCGGCGCCAGCCTGCAGCACTACAACCCGCTGATCGACGCCGCCGTGGCGCGTGAGTGGAACATCCCGGCCTCCTGGAAGCTGCGCGCGCAAATGCCGTTCGGCTCGAACGAAGCGCCGTTCGGCGAAAAGACGTTCATGAGCGACGCCGAGCGCTTCCGCGTCGCCGGCTGAGTTCACGCCATCGCTTGAAAAAATAAACCGCCTCACGGCGGTTTATTTTTTGGCGAAGCGCGCAGGGCCAACCGGTCGGCTGGAGGCCTAAGGGGCATTCGCCGCGCGACCCGATGCCCGGGCCGCGCATACCCGGCTACATCAAGCCCTGAAGCTCGTGCCCCACGGCCTGCGGCGGCAGGGTGCTGCGATAGACATAGGCGGTGCTTTCCAGGAAGGGCCCGAGGCCGAAGGACTTCTGGCTCTTGGCGCGCGCCGCGCGGCCCATGGCCGGCAAATCGTACGCGCCCGCGGAAAGCTTGTGCAGCAGCGCGGCCAGGGCCTGCGGTCCGGCGGGCGGGACGACCCAGCCGTCCACGCCCGGCGTGATGTTCTCCGGCAGGCCGGCGTAATCGCTCACGATCACGGGCTTGCCCATGGCCATCATCTCGCGGCAGGCAAAGGAAATGGTCTCCACGCGGGTGGACAGCACGAACCCCACGTCGATGGCCGACACGAAGTCGCGCACGTCGCGCAACGACCCCACGTGCGTGACGCGCGACGTCATGCCGAGCGCCTCGAGCTCGGTCTCCTGCGAGCGGCTGAATTTCTCGCCGGCCAGGGCGATATGGAACCGGTCCGCGACCTCGGCAGGCAACAGGGCGACGGCTCGCACCAGATCCAGCCACGATTTGTACGACGCCGTGCCGGCATTGCTGCCCAGCAGGATGCGACCGTGGGCCGCCGGGCCCACCAGCGCCTCGCGATGACGCGCGGCGTCGGCGGCCTCGTAAGGGCTGAAGTGCGTGGTGTCGACGCCATTGAACACCGTGGACACATCGCAGGCGCCATAGGGGCTGCGCTTGACCTCGCGCTCCACATGCTTGCAGACCGCGATCACGTGGTCGGTGACGCGGGCGCGAATGCGTGCGCTGAAGCGCGAGATCGGGATGTTGTTGTGCTTGGTGAAAACAACACGGGGCTTACGCTTGAGAAACAGCGAGGCCAGCGACACCAGACGATGGTCGGCCGAGCCGTTCACATGCACGATGTCGAAGCCTTCGCGCTGGAGCAGCGCGCGCATCGTGCGCAGCGCGGCCGGCAGGCGCGTCAGGCGTGACGGGTAATCCTGGGCATGGGCGCTGACATTGGGCATGGCTTGCGCCAGGCCGTGCAGCGCGCTGCCCGCGGGCGCGGCCACGGCGACGCGATAGCGCTTGGACAAGCCGGCCGCCAGGCGCGACACATAAGTGGTGTGGCCGCCGATGTCAGGCCCGCTATGGAAGTTGGTGTAGAGGATCTTCATGTCGCTCGCTGTGGATGGCATGCACGGCGCCGATCCCGCGATCGGCCGGGCCGACGCGCACTGCCGCGCCGGCCTTGTCACACCTTGTTTTGTTTCACGCAGTCCGAAGCGCCTCGGTCGCCAGCGGATCGGCACCTTAACAGTGCATACCCTGTGCGGTCTGTGTCCACATATCGGGAAACCTCGGCGTTTCCGGCGTGCGCAGCGTGGCTGGGCATGCCCAAACTCAATCTACCCAACCGTACATGTCGGATTGCTGTCATGGACCTGACAGAATGTCAGGAGTTGTGACCCCACGCTCAGCGGGGGACGATTCATGGACTGACACGAAACGGCAATATCACGGCCGCACCATCCGAAAATTTGTCCGCGCCACCTCGCTATCCATGATCACGCTCGCCGAACTTCTGTCCGGGCTGGGACTGCTTTTCGTCGGTCTGCGCCTGCTGGGCCTGCACCTGCGGCAAGCCGCCGGCCTTCGCATGCGCAACGTGCTGCAAGCGGCAACCGCGTCGCGCTGGAGCGGGCTGCTCGCCGGCACCCTGGCCGGAGCCGTCGCGCAGTCCAGCAATGCGGTCACTTTGATCACCGCCAATCTCGTGCACGGCCGGGTCATGTCTCTGGCGCAGGCCACGCCGGTGGTCGCGGGGGCCAATGCCGGGACGGCCGCATTGGTCTTCCTGGCCACGCTCGATATGCGGCTGGTCGTGCTCTACATGGTGGCCGTCGCGGGCCTTTCGCTGCATTTCAAGCTCGACCACCATGCGGCGCGGCGCGACTGGATCTGGGCCGGATTGGGCCTGGCGCTGCTGTTCCTGGGCCTGGAGCTGATCAAGCATGCGCCCGACACGTTGTCCGCCGACGATTGGCGCATGTTGCTCGGCCAGGGGCTGAGCCTGCCGCTCGCGTTGTTATTGGGCGTGGTGGTGGCGCTGGTGACGCAATCGGCGTCGGCGGCATCGATTCTGGCCGTGGCCGCGCTGCATGGCGGCTATCTGGATTTCGCCGCCGCGTTCTGGCTCATGACCGGCGCCAATGTCGGCAGCGGCTTGGCGGTGTTGCTGTCGGGCAGCGGGCTCAAGGGAAGCGGGCGCCGCCTGTGCCTCGTGCATGTGATGGTGAAACTGGGCGGAAGCGCGCTGGTGGCGCTGGCCTGGGCGGTCTATCCCCACCTCACCGGCCAGATACCCTCGGGCGCCGCGGTGGGCGCGCCGATGACCCTCGCGCTGCTGTTTCTGGCCATGCAGGTGGCAGGCGCATTGCCGCTCACGCTCTGGCGCGAGCGGGCCGTGACCCTGACGGGCCGCATCACGCCCGAAGACCCCGTCGAGCGCGCGAGCCAGCCGCACTACATCTATGACCGCGCGGTGGATGATCCGGTGAATGCCCTGACACTGGCGGCGCTGGAACGCGAGCGCATCACGGCGGCTTTGCCGCAGCTCTTGCCCGACCTCGACGCGGCCACCGCGCCCGTGGCGGCGCGGCACGACCTGCTGGCGGGCTATCGCAGCGTGGCGGCGCAGACCGACGCCTTTCTGGTGGCGCTGATCGCGCAGGGGCTGCCCCGCGACATGCTCGAGCAGACGCTGCACGAGCAATCGCTCCTGGAGAATCTGCGGGCATTGCTCGACACGGTGGAGGGATTCGGCCGCATCGTCGATCCGCGCGGCGCGGGTCCGGGCCTGCTCTTCAATCTTTCGGAATCGCTGCGTACGCTCGCGAGCCTGCTGGCCGATACGGCCGGCGAGGCCGGGCGCGATGCCGACGATCTGGACCTCTTGGTACAGCTTACAGGCGACCGGGGCGAGTTACTGGAACGGATGCGTCGCCAGGTGGCCTTGTCGCTCGATCTCGACGAGGCCGTGATGCGCGATCTGCTGGCGGCCACGCGCCTGTTCGAACGTGCCGTGTGGCTGATCCGGCGCATTGCCATCGCGATGCGTGAACACGCGCCGGCAGGGCAGGCGGCCCACGCCTGAAAAAAAATGCCCCGCCAGCACGGGGCGAGCGGGGTGGCGCTTCGGCGCACGGATTCAGCGTGACGGGGCGGCGTGTCCTGCACGGCCGCCGCCGCGGCAACCGTGCCCGGACAGGCCGTTGCCGCCGCGGCGTGCCCGCCGCGTCTTCACGTTCCCAGCAACGGTTGACCCAGCAACGGCGCGCCCGGTTGGGGGGAGCGTGCACCCGCGTCATCGGCGGCATCGAGTTTGAAGCCGCGGACCAGTGAGGCCAGATGCGCGGCCTGGTCCTGCAGGGTCTGTGCGGCGGCCGCTGCCTGTTCGACGAGCGCGGCATTCTGCTGCGTGGCGCTGTCCATCAGGCCGATCGCATTGCCCACTTCGGCGATGCCCGTGCGCTGTTCCTGGCTGGCGAGATCGATCTCGCCCACGATGCGCGTCACCTTTTCCACGCTGCCCACGACTTGCGCCATGGTTTGCCCGGCGCTGTGCACCAGCGTGCTGCCCGAATGGATCTGCTCGGCCGACGACTCGATCAGGGCCTTGATCTCCTTGGCTGCCACGGCGCTGCGCTGGGCAAGCGTACGCACTTCGCCGGCCACGACGGCAAAGCCGCGGCCCTGTTCGCCGGCGCGGGCGGCCTCGACGGCGGCGTTGAGCGCCAGAATATTGGTCTGGAACGCGATGCCATCGATCACGCTGATGATGTCGACGATCTTGCGAGCGGAGGCGTCGATGCCATTCATTGTCTGCACCACTTGCTGCATCACCGCGCCGCCCTGGCTGGCGGTGCCGGACGCGTCGGTGGCGAGCGCCGCGGCCTGGCTGGCGTTCTCGGCGTTCAATTGCACGGTGGACGTGATCTCTTCCATTGCCGCGGCCGTTTCTTCGAGCGAGCTGGCTTGCTGTGCGGTGCGATCCGACAGGTCCTGATTGCCCGCCGCGATTTCCTGGCTGGCATGGCGCACGGCGTCGGCGGACTGGCGGATGTCGCGCATGATGAAGGCGATCTTGCCGGCAAAACGATTGAACGCGGCACCGATGAGCGCGAGCTCGTCGCGGCCGGTTTCGGGCAGCCGGCGCGTGAGGTCGCCATCGCCACTGGCGATGTCTTCCAGCGCGAGCTGCACCTGGGGCAGGCCGCGCAATTGCCGCTTGACCACGACGGTCACGAAGACGATGGCCAGCACCAGTGCCAGCGCTGTCAGGCCTACCGCAAGACGAATCATCGTGGCGACCGGCGCGTAGGCCTGATCGCGATCGATGGCGATGACGAGCGTCCAGGGCGTGCCGGCCACGTCGCGTGCATACAGCAGCTGCGCGGCGCCGCCCACGTTCTGCTCCAGCATCTGGTTGTCGTCCGCGGCGCGTTGCAGCGCGGCGGCGTTCAGGCCGGCGTCGATGGCCGTCACGGGCTTGAGTGCCAGCGTGGCATCGGGATGCGCCAGGATATTGCCCTTCTCGTCGATGAGGAAGGCGAAGCTGGTCGCGGTGGCGCGGATCGAGGCGACCATGCGCGCCATGCTGTCCAGATGCATGTCGGTGCCGACCACGGCATTGACGCGTCCGCCATCGCGGACGGCTTCCACGAAACTCACGACCAGTTTGCCGGTCGAGGCGTCTACATAGATCGGGGTGATGGCCGGACCCTGGGTCTGCGCGGCCTGCTGATACCAGGGGCGGGCGGGACCGTCGTAACCCTCGGGCATCGGATGCGTGAACACATGGCTTTTGTCGCCATACACCACGTAGGCATCATCGAAGCCGCCAGCCTGGCGGGCTGCGCCGACCAGCGCCAGCGCGGTTTCGCGCGGCTGCGGCACGGCCTGGATCAGGGAATGGGTGATGCGTTGTTTATCGGCGACCCAGTCGGCCAGTTTGCCGGCATGGTTGTCGGTGATGAGGCTCATGCTCTGGGTGACCTGATCGACCGTATTGTCGCGGGCGACCAGGACGGTCGCGACGGACAGCGCGAGCATGGCGAGGACGGTGATGGAAACGCACAGGAGAACCAGGCGATTGCGAATGGAATGAAACATGACACACACTTTTAGAACGACGCGCCGTCAACCCCGGCGCGGGCACTGCCCGTTCAGGATACGGAACAGACAGTGCGCCAATCGTTCGATCAAGGTGTAGACCTGCTCCCACTTCCGCTGTCATGCCCGTGCCATGCGGCTGTCACGCGGGCATGGCAGATGGGGTCAGCTGCCCAGCGCCTGGTCCACGCGTTCGGCCACTTCGGAGGGCACCCACTTCTTCCAGACCTGCGGATGCTGCTTGAGGAAGTAAAGCGAGGCCTCCTCGATCTCGAGGCTTTCGCGCTCCATATGGCCCAGCGTCTGCGTGAGCAGGGCCTCGGGCACCTGGACTTTCGACAAAAAGCTGATCAGCTTGGGCGCGCGCTGAGCGAAGTCGGTATTGACCGCCGTGACGACGGGGTATTCGGCCAGCCCGGTCGGCTGCGGGTTCGCGCACTTGGGATCCGTGATGCATGCCAGGCGCGCCGGATCCACCGGCGGCAGCTCGAGCTTTACCAGGTCCAGAGAGCCCACCAGCGACGTCGGTGTCCAGTAGTAGAAAGCGATGTCTTTCTTGCGCTTGTAGGCGGACGTAATCGCCGCACGCTGGGCCGCGGCATTGCCCGGGGAGTAGACCAGGTACTCATCCTGCAGGCCGAATGCCTTGAGCAGATTGGCGTTGATGGTGCCGCAGGTCCAGCCCACGGCGCAGCCGTAGATCCGGCCGCGGCCAGGATCTTCATCGTCGATAAAGGCCTCGTGCAAGCCCTTGAGGTCGGCCGCCTTGCGCAGCTGCGCGAATTTTTCGGCGGTATAGCGGGGCACGTACCAGCCGTCGGTGCCGGAGAACACGGTGCCCACCGGCTTGACCTTGCCCGCGGCGATGGCGCGGTCCCACGGTTCCTGCATCTGGGTGATCCAGATCTCGGCATTGATATCCACGTCACCGCGCTGCAGGGCGGCGAACATCGGCAGCGTATCGCCTTGTTCGACCTGGGTCTTGCAACCGAAGCCGTGCTCGACGATGTAGCGCTCCACGCCCACCAGCATCAGATTCGATTCCCAATTCATGCCACCAAATTTCACGGGCCTGTCCAACTCGCAGGTCGGGGATTGCGCATGAGCGTTGACGCTCAATGCGGTACCCAGAATGAGGCTGGCAGCGCTGATTGTTTTTTTGATGTGCATGCGTCGAATCATCGATCTATGTTCCCTGTTTTCCGTGGCAAAAAAGGGCTCAATCATAGCAAGCGTGCATTCCAGGCCTGCCGGCGTGACGTTTTCAATGTTATATGGTTGTGCGCGCAACTAGTATGAAGATAAAAAAAGCGCCCTCGGGATCGCTCCCGGGGCGCCCTGTTGTCGCGGCCTGTCTGATCAGGACTGGGCAGCGATCTTGTCTTGCGTGCGGGTGTCGAAGTCGCTGGCGTCGTGACGTTCGTGCAGCTGCTGCGAGGGATCGCCGCGCAGGCGATTGACGATCAGGCCACGCTTGACCGCGGGACGCGCTTCGATCGCGTCGGCCCAACGCTGCACGTTTTTGTATTCATGCACGGCGAGGAATTTGGCGGCGTCATAGAGCCAGCCCCGGGCGATGCCGCCATACCACGGAAAGACGGCGATGTCGGCGATCGAGTAGCTGTCGCCGGCAAGCCAGGGTTGCTCGGCCAGACGGCGATCGAGCACGTCGAGCTGGCGCTTGGCTTCCATGGCGAAGCGGTCGATGGCGTATTCGATCTTGACCGGGGCGTAGGCATAGAAGTGGCCGAAGCCGCCTCCCAGATAGGGGGCGCTGCCCATCTGCCAGAAAAGCCAAGACAGGCATTCTGCGCGTCCGGCCGGATCCTGGGGCAGGAAGGCGCCGAACTTCTCGGCCAGGTGCAGGAGGATCGCGCCCGATTCGAACACGCGGATCGGCGTGTCACCCGAGCGGTCGAGCAGAGCGGGAATCTTGGAGTTCGGATTGATGTCGACGAAGCCGCTGCCGAACTGGTCGCCCTCGCCGATGCGGATGAGCCAGGCGTCGTACTCGGCGCCGGTATGGCCGGCGGCCAACAGCTCTTCGAGCAGGATGGTGACCTTCTGGCCGTTGGGCGTGCCGAGCGAATACAGCTGCAGCGGATGCTTGCCCACCGGCAGCGTCTTGTCATGGGTGGCGCCGGCGACGGGCCGGTTCAGGCGGGCGGCCGCGCTCGAGGTGCTGGCCGGGTTGCCGGGTTGCCAGACCTCGGGCGGGGTGTAGTCGTTGCTGGACATGAAAACTCCACGAAGAAGGTACCGTGCAAGGGTACCGTCCGATTCGCGTTCCGGCCTGAAAGACCGCATTGCGAATCGGGTCGCAGGGGCGTGCGCACGGGGTGGGCAGCTCACCGCCCGCGTGGCGCGCCGCCTCAGCGGCCCTTGTCGACCTTCTCGTGGGGCGCCTGGAAGACACCCCGGATGCAGCCATAGGCCAGTGTCACGATCAGGAAAAGAAGAAACCCCTGCATCAGGAAGGTGACGCAGAACCAGATCGGCTCTTCGCTGAAATAGATCACGTTGCGGCTGTAGCTGGGCCGTCCCGCGGTATAGGACAGGCGGCCCTGGCTCAGCGCGCTCAGCAGCGCGAACGTGTTGTTCAGGCCCAGCAGCGCAAAGAACACCCCGACCAGGCCGAGGGTGATGCGCACCGGCAGCGAGAGCGCCGGCCACTTGCGATCGCCAGTCGCGTCAGCCGGCGAGGACGTGCTGCTGGCCGGCGCCACGGGCTGGCGTTCGCGCCAGCCGCGGGTACCGGCGGAATGGTCCTTGCCCGATGCGGCGTTTCTCGCCGCGGAGGCCCGGGCAACGGTGGCCCGGTGCGCGTTGCGCGCCGCCTGTTCGTGCTTTGCCATTTCGGCTGTCCAGGCCTCGGGGCCGCGCGTGGGCTCGCCGGGCCAGGTGCGGCCCAAAAAGCGGCCGACGGCGTCGAGAAACGCCCGCACGGCAGGGGAGCGCTCCTTGAACGGCACCGACAGCGAGCTCAAGCCATGGGCCTGGCCGTCGCGGCTCACGATCACCGGTTCGACAAACGCGTGATGCGACTGCGTATAGCCGCGCAGGAGCAGCGCCCTTACGCCGGAGAGAGGAATGTGCTGCTTGCGCCGATAGCGCAGCCCGAAGAGGTTGCGCGTCTCCAGCCAGGCCTCGTCGCGAGAGCGCGAAAACACCCAGCTCTCGCGGATGGGCCAGAAGATGAGCCCCGCCGGGCCCGCCACGCTCACCAGCACCAGCGCGAAGTAGGCCAGCGCCTGCGCGGGTAGCGGCTGATAGCGCAGGTTGATCAGGGGATTGCGGCCGCCCAGGTAGTCCATGCCGAAGCCGACAGGAATCAAGGTCATCATCCCGCACATCAGCACCAGCAGAAAAACGAGCGGGCGCTGTACCACCGAGACCTTGAGCGTGTCGGGGTCGCGCGTATCGATGCGAAAGCCGATCAGGCGCCCGACCCGCGTCACGGCGCCGAGCGTGCCGACGGCCGGTGTGTCGACGCCCGGCGTATCGACGCGCGGCGTATCGACGCCCGATACTTTTTCATCAGTGGTCACGATTCGGCCCAGGCCTGCGGATCGTCGACGGGGCGGGGCAGGGTGCTTTCGAGCGTGTCGGCGATCCAGCCCGGATCGATGTAGTTATAGGTGGATTCGATCACCCACGACAGACATTCGTCGGGCCCGCCGTTCAGGTAGGGCGGCGGCGACACGGGCTTGAGCACGGTGGGCAGCTTTTCCTGGAGCGAATATTCGTTGAGCACGAAACCCAGCTCCTGCACCACGCGCCACGCGAGCGGATGGTCGATCGCGATCTGGAATTTCACCCACCAATAGGCATCCGGCGTGAGGTCGGACGACAGCACGCGCACGCCCGGCACCTTGCCCAGATAGTCCACCAGGCGGGGCAGCCCGGCCGCGAGCGGGGCGCGGTCGACGGCCTCGGTCGGCGGCGTGATGCCTTCGAGTTTGCGCACCAGGTGGGCGTGCAGGGTGCGATTGGCATCGCCCGCTTCGCGTTCGAGTGCCTTCTGAAGTTTGCCGGGGAGGGTGAGTTCCATGTCGATGCAGCGTGTGGAAAACGGAAGGCCATCATACCCAAGCGGGGCTACGGACTGGCGCGGTCGCCGTCCTGATGACAGGATGCGCGTCGTTGACATGGTTCGAGGATCAGGGGCCTGCCCCGGCGCCAGCGCCGGACGCGACGCCCCTGGTCTTCATCCGGCGCCGCCGCGCCGGTATCCGGGCGGGTACGAGGAAGAGTGGGGCTGCGCCTCGCTCGCTCTGCGCGGCGCCCGCGCGCGATTTCGCGACTGGCGTTAAGCTCTCGGCTGAGCCGACGCCGCTCACCAGGTCTCTCCCTGGCCAGGTCTTCCTGGCCGGGCACACCGGGTACCGGCGCCAGACGCCACGGAATCCCGCCGCGGGCAATGTCCCGCGGACCGCCATTACTGGAGCAGACATGAGCAACAACCCGCTTTCCTTCGCCATCACCCCGCATGCCGAGCCGGTCGCCGCCGACGAGCGCGCCCGCCGCCTGCAAGACCCGGGCTTCGGCCGGCTCTTCACCGACCACATGGCCACCATCCGCTATTCCGAAGGCAAGGGTTGGCACGATGCCCGCATCGAGGCGCGCTCGGATCTGAAGCTCAATCCCTCGACGCTCGTGCTCCATTACGCCCAGGAAATCTTCGAAGGCCTGAAGGCCTATCGCCTGCCCGACGGCTCGGCGACGCTGTTCCGCCCCGACGCGAACGCCCGGCGCTTTCGCAATTCGGCCGCGCGCCTGGCGATGGCCCAGTTGCCGGAAGAGCTCTTCATTGAATCGGTGGAACAGCTCGTGCGCATCGATCGCGAGTGGATCCCGTCGGCCGAAGGCGCTTCGCTCTACCTGCGTCCGTTCATGATCAGCACCGAGGTCGCGCTGGGTACCAAGCCCTCCACCGATTATCTGTATTGCGTGATCGCCTCGCCGGTGGGCGCCTACTTCAAGAGCGGCGCCGGCGCGGTCACGATCTGGGTTTCCGACAACTACACGCGCGCCGCGCCCGGCGGCACCGGTGACGCCAAGTGCGGGGGCAACTACGCCGCCAGCCTGCTGGCGCAGGCCGAAGGCCAGAAGCAGGGCTGCGAGCAGGTGGTGTTCCTCGACGCGGTCGAACGCCGCTGGATCGAAGAGCTGGGCGGCATGAACGTGTTCTTCGTGTTCGCCGATGGCACGCTGCAGACGCCGCCCTTGACCGGTACCATCCTGCCCGGCATCACGCGCGACTCGCTCATCACCCTGGCCCGTGGCCTGGGCCTCACGGTGCGTGAAGAGCCGTATTCGATCGATCAGTGGCAGGCCGACGCCCAGAGCGGCAAGCTCACCGAAGCCTTCGCCTGCGGTACCGCCGCCGTCGTCACGCCGATCGGCGAGGTCAAGGGCCGCAAGCACGGCTTCAAGATGGGCGAAGGCCAGGCCGGCCCGGTCACGCAACGCCTGAAAGCCGCGCTCCTCGACATCCAGCGCGGCCGCAGCGCCGATACGCACAACTGGCTGCGCAAAGTGAAGTAAACCGCTGCGCGAAGTGAAGCCAGCATCAGGGCGCTCCGGCAGGGGCGCCCTGATTTTTTATGGCCCGGTCAGAGAAACTGGCCGCTCGCCCCGAGCCGGCCGCTGGCTCAGGCGGCCAGACGCGTGGGATGCGGAGCGGAGTCGGCCGCGAGTGCGATCTGGTAGAGCGCGCCGATCAAGTCGGATTGGGTGATGAGGCCCACCACGCGGCCTTCGGGATCGAGCACCGGCACGCAATGCAGGCCATCGGCCATGGGGCGTGCGAGCTCGACGATGGGCAGTCCGGGCGTGGCGAAGGGCACCTCCGAGCGAAGGCAGTCGGACACCAGCGCCGGCGAGGTGGCGGGCGCCAGCAGACGCGCCTGGCGCGCGAGCAGATCGCGTTCGGCGATCATGCCGAGATAGAAGCCGTCGCCATCGCGCACCGGCAGGGCCTGCAGCCGGTGCAGGCGCAGCAGTTGCGCGGCGTGATCGAGCGTGTCTTCGGGCGCCACGCCGACGATGTCGCGCGACATAATGTCGGCGCAGTGCACTTCACCGAAGCGGCGCACCGCGGCGCGTTGCTCGGCGGCCAGCACGATGGCCTCCAGATCCTGCTTGCTGATGTCGAGCAGCTCGCCGCGTTCGGCCAGTGCCACTTCCAGGTCGCCGCTGGTAAAGCCCAGGCGGCTGCTCGCCGCGGCGTCGCGCGTGCCGTGGCGCGTGGGTGCCTCGGCCGGCCGGCGCGGGTAATTGCGGCGCAGGACGCCATTGAAGACCACCGCGATACACAGCAGGATGACCGAATTGAGTGCCACCGGCCACAGCGCGAAGCCGTAGCCCAGCTGTGTGACGGCCGGGCCGCCCAGTACCGCGGTGAGGGCGACCGCGCCGCCCGGCGGGTGCAGGCAGCGCAGCGCGAACATCGCCGCGATCGCGAGCGCGCAGGCCAGCGCGGCCGCCATGCCGGGATCGGGGATGAGCCGTGCGCAGGTCACGCCGATCAGTGCGGACACGATGTTGCCGCCCAGGATGGACCAGGGTTGCGCGAGCGGGCTCGCCGGTGCGGCGAACAGCAGCACGGCCGATGCGCCCATCGGGGCGATGAACCAGGGGTTGGCGTGGCCCAGCGTGTGGTGGGCGATCCATTCGGCGCAGAAGAGGCCGAGCAGGGCGCCGACGGAGCCGTAGAGCTTTTCGCGGGCGTTGGCACCGACGGGCACGGGCGCGAAGGCGGCCAGCCAGTGCTTCATGGGAATGCGCAAGAGGAGTCTCCTCGCGGCCGGAAGCAGGAATCACGGGCCGCGCGGGGCGCCAATTTAGCACATCGAAAATAGCGCCGGGCAATAAGCTCATGCCCGGCGGGAGCCACGCGCTGCCCGCGGGCAGCGCCGCGGCATCAGCGGCCGAAGGCCTTTTCGATCTTCTTGTCGGTGTTGTATTGGCTGAGCGAATACACGGCCCAGATCGCGGCGGGGATCCAGCCGATCAGCGTGATCTGCAGGATCAGGCACACGATGCCGGCGAGCGGACGGCCGATGGTGAAAAACACGAGCCAGGGCAGCAGCAGGGCAATCAGAAGTCGCATGGGTCGATTCAAAAAATAAAGAAGACCCTGGAAGTGTAGTAGAGCCCGTCTGTCATGAGCGTATCCGCATGTCAGCGTGCCTTACGCCGCCAGACGGTCCTGTCGTTGCCCGCGCGCCCATTGGCTCGGCGTGACACCCTTGAGGCGGCGGAACATCTTGCTGAAGTGGCTCAAGTTGGAGAACCCGATGGCCAGGGCCGTCTCCGTCACGGGCTGCCCGCTCTCCAGCAGCCTCGCCGCGGCCTCGAGCCGGACCTCGAGGAGGTAGGCGTGCACGGTACGCCCGGCCACCGCGCGAAAGCCGGCCTTCAGGCGCTTCTCGCCGAGTCCTACCGTATGCGCCAGCTTGCGCACGCTCCAGTCTTCGTCGTAGCGCGTCTCGATGAGCTCGCGGGCGCGGGCGAGCAAGCGGCGCTCGCGCGGATCCACGGCGGGATCCGCGCCACGGTTGAGCATGTCCAGCACCACGGCTAGCGTTTCGAGCGCTTTGGCGCGCAGAAACAAGCGACGGGCGGGGCCGGCTTCGTAGCGGCAGTCGATCACATCGGTGGCGATGCGCAGCAACTCGGACGGCGCCCGGAAGCCCGCCATCAATGACCCTGCCTCCGGCACGCTGCGATCCTGCAGAAAATCGCCTTGCAGCGCCGCCAGCGGGCGGCCCCCCGCGCGCAGCAGGCCTGCCGGGGTATAGCGGATATCGATCAGACGGACCGGCCCGCCGCCGTCCATCCGGAAATGACCGCGCACCCATTGGTCGCCGGTCTGGATCACGGCCATGCCCGGCTCCGCGCGCAAAGGCGGCCCGCCGTCGATCGACATGCTTGCCGAACCCTCGAGAAACACCGCGATGCACAGCATCGGCGGGCCTTCGGCGCGCACATCGAGAGGCAGGTCGGGCGTGCCGTCCCAGGCGGTGATGGTGAGTTCGTCGTCGTAGCTTTCGACGCGGACCATGTCGGCCCAACCGGAGGGCAGCGCCACCGCGGGGAGCAGAGGATGGTCCGGACTGGAGAGCGCCGGGCGCGGCGCGGGAAGCGTGGACCTAGGCATGGTCGACCCCGAAAACGTCAAGCCGGCCCGGAAAGCGTTAGCCGTGCGTCGAACTAATAACAATAATTCTTATTTGCAATTCTAACCAATATTTCCCCTCGAGGCCTTATGAACTATCCCCTGATCCTGCGCACGGCGGCGCTGGCGATGCTCGCGCTACGAGGCGCGGAGAGCGTGGCCCAAGAAAGCGCGGCCCCCGCCGAACTGCCCGCGGTCACCGTGACCGCCTCCAAACGCGAACAGTCGCTCGACAGCGTGAACGGCACGGTGCGGGTGGTCTCGGATCGCGAGCTGGCGGACCATCAGGTGGAGAGCACCATGCAATTGGGCCGGGTGCTGCCCGGCGTGCAGATGGCGCAGAGTGGTTCGTTCATTTTTCCGGTCACGTCGGTGCGGGGGATCACGTCGGCGCAGGACTTCTACAACCCGGCGCTGACGGTCTATGTCGACGGGGTGCCGCAGCTGCCCACCTTCGCCGCGCAACAGCTCATCGACGTGGATCGGGTGGAACTGCTCAAGGGGCCGCAATCCACGCTGTACGGCAAGAGTGCGCTGGGCGGCGTGCTCAACATCGTGTCGCGGCAGCCGGACGAGACCGTTCGCGTGCAGGCCTCGGCCGGCGTATCGAGCCGCGACGGCTATGTGTTCCGCGCGGGTGCGAGCGGTCCGCTCGTGAAGGACTTGCTCTATGGCAGCATCAGCGGGCTCACGACCGATGCGCCAGGGCGCCTCGATAACCCCGTGACGGGCAAGAATGGGGTGGGCGGCGGCAGCGCCAACGCCGGTGCGGCCCGATTGCGGCTGGCGCCCGCGGGCCGGCCCTGGGAGCTGGGACTGGCGCTGAGCGGCGAGTGCACGCGCGCCAGCCAGGACGCGTATGTTCCGTTCGACGACATCCATAGCCGCAAGGCCTATGTCATGCCCGGCTTTCCCGCGGACGAGGCTGACTTCGAGCAGCGCCGTTGCGGCACGAGCCAGGCGCTGACCGCGCAATATGACTTCAGTGGCTGGCGCCTGTCCGGGCTGGCCGCCTGGCAGCGCCTGCACTATAGCCGCGAGTATCCGATCGGCCCGTATTTCACGCAGCAACCCGAGCATTGGCGCCAGCAGGTGCAGGAGATCCGTCTGGCCTCGACCGGCGTGCGTGCCGTGGACAGCGTGTTCGGCCTGTATCGGCAGCGCGTGGTGCAGTCGCGCGACTACGTCAATGATCTGGTCGCGCCGATGGCGGTCACGGCCCTGGACACGGGTTCGCGCAATTCGATGGAGTCCCTGGCGGCCTTCGCCGATTTGACCTGGCATGCGACCGAGCGGCTCGATCTGGGGGCGGGCGTGCGCTGGTCGCGCGACAAGGCCAGTATCGATTTCGCCGGTGACACCCTGAACTTCGCCACCTTCGGCTATGACCGCTTCGAAGGCAACGCGCGCACGCGCGGCGACACGGTGCTCGGCCGCCTTTCCGCCGGGTTCCGGTTCGACGAGGCGTGGCGCGTTTATGGCAATGTGGCCCAAGGCTACAAGCCCGCGGGCTATAACCTCGCGCCCACGTCGGCCGGCGATGCCGAGGCCTACGGCCGCGAGAAGGCGGTGAGCTATGAGGTCGGCACCCGCTATCAGGGAGATCAGGTGCGCGGCGGGCTCGCGGTCTATCGCATCGACGTCCGCGATGCGCAGCTCTATGTGAGCGACCAGATCGGCTATCAGCACCTGCAGAACGTGGGCAAGACCCGCTCGATCGGCGTCGAGTTCGACGCACAGTGGGATGTCACGTCGGCCTGGACGTTGGGCCTGGATGCCAGCTTCAACCGCGCACGCTTCCGTTCGCTGAATGCCGAGGCCTGCGCCGGTTGCGGCACGCCACGGGTGCCGTTCTCACCCTCGTACTCGGTCGCATTGAGCGCGCAGGGCCAGTATGGCTCCGCCGTCGGCCAGTGGCGGCCGCGCCTGGCCGTTCGTCGCGTCGGTTCGCAGTACTTCGACGTGGCCAATAACCTGCGCCAGGATGCCTACACATTGGTCGACGCCGGCCTGACATGGTCGCCCCGGCGCGAACTCGACATCACCGCCTACGTGCAAAACCTGACCGATAAGCGCTATCGCACGTATGCCTTCGCGGGCGGTGCGCTGGGCGACTACGCGCAGGTCGACTCGGGCCGCACCGTGGGGCTGAACGTTGCATACCGCTATTGACCCGGCCCGCCCGGCGGCGGGGCGGCTGTTGCTGGCCATCGGCGGCGTCTATGCCGCCCAGGGCGTGGTGGGCGGGCTCACCCTGCAAGCCTTGCCCGCGGTCATGCGTGATGCCGGCGCGGCGCTGGATCAGGTGGGGTTGATGTCGCTCGCGATCCTGCCCTGGGCGCTGAAATTCCTCTGGGCGCCCGCGCTCGAACGCTGGCGCCTGCCCGCCGCAGGCGGCGCCCCGCGCACCCGCCTTCTCGTGACGGGCGGGCAGGCACTGATGAGCGCGGTACTGCTGACGCTGGCGTTCGGTATGCAAGCGCAGTCCGGCGCGCTGGTGCCGATGCTGGGCCTGCTGGCGCTTCTCGCCGCGAGCGTCGATATCGCGTGCGATGCCCACGCGGTGGAGCACCTCGCGCCCGCCCGGCGCGGCTGGGGCAATGCGGCGCAGGTGGGCGGCAGCTACCTCGGCATGTACGCCGGCGCGGGCGTGTTCGTCGTGCTGCTCGGCTGGCAGGGCTGGACGTTCGCGCTCGCGGCGCTCGCGGCCATGCTGGGAGCGTTGACCTTGCCTTTTTTTCGTTGGGGCCACCCGCAAGCCAGCGGGCTGGCGGCGCCGCGCGTGCATCGGCCCAGCCTGGCGGCCGCCTGGGCTCGCCCCGCCGTACGGCTCGGCTTGCTGCTGACGGTGGTCTTCCAGCTCGGCTCGCGCTTGGCGATGGGCATGACCGGCCCCCTCTTGATCGACCGCGGCGTGAGTCTTGCCGACGTAGGCTGGTTCAACGGCGTTGGCGGCGTCACTGCCGGTGTGGTGGGCACCTGCGTCGGTGCCTTGCTGGTGCGCCGTGCCGGGGCACAGGGCGCGCTCGCGCTATGCCTCTTGGCACAAACGGCAGGACTGTCGTTGTTCTGCGCGCTGGTCTTCAGCGACGCGCACGGCACCTGGCTGCTCGCGAGTGCCGTCCTCAAGGGCGGACTTGCGGCGGCGGGATTCGTTGCGCTTTACGCCTTTCTCATGGGCCATGCCTCGCCCTCGCAGGCGGGCGTGGATTTCACGCTTTTCCAATGCGCCGATGCGGCTGCGGCGGCGCTGTGCGGCGTCGCGGGCGGCGCGCTGGCGCAAGGCTTTGGCTACGGCGTCTGCTTCGGCATGGCCGCGGGCGCCGCGGGATTGGCATTGGTCATCGTGCCTGCCCTGGCCAGGCGGATGAGGCCTTTGAATTTTTCTGGAGATCGAGTTTGACCCCACAACCTCCCTTGGCGGTGATTGCCGGCGCCGGCGTGGCCGGCCTGTCGTGTGCATGGTGGCTGGCCGAAGCAGGCTGGCGCGTGGTGCTGGCCGAACGCGCCGCGCACTTGCGTGACGGCGGCTACATGATGGGTCTGTCGGGCCCGGGCCTGTACACCGCCCGGCGCATGGGCCTGGTACCCGCGCTGCGCGATGTCGAGCAGGACATCGGCGAGAACGTCTATCGCGACCGGCGCGGCCGCGAGATCCTGCGTATCCGCTATCACGAGCTGCTGGCCCAGCTCGAATGGATCACCTTGCGCCGCACGGACCTCGTGCGGGTCTTGCATGAGTCCGTGCGTGACCGCTGCGACCTGCGGCTGGCCTGCACGATCGAACATGCCGATGCCGGCGCGACGGGCGTCGACGTGACACTGTCCGACGGCAGCACGTGGCGCGCCGACCTGCTGGTGGGCGCCGATGGGGTGCATTCCGCCCTGCGCAGGCGCGTCTTCGGCGACGCGCCTCGCATCGAGCCGCTGGGGTATCGCTACGCCGCCTACGATGTGGCCGCCGCCAGCGGCCTCGAACGCGACTTCGTGTCGTATGCCACGGTCGGGCAGCAGGTGGAGTATCACGGACTGGGCGAGGGCCGGATGGCCGCGCTGCATGTCTGGCGCAGCGACGCCACCGGGATCGTGCCTGTGCAGGAGCGGCGCGCGCTGCTGGCTGCGCTCGCCCGGCAGACGCATCCGGAGGTGGCGCAGACGCTTGCACGTCTGCCAGCGGAAAGCCCGATCGTGATGGATGATCTGGCCATGGTCGACATGCCGTCGTGGCATCGCGGCCGCGTGCTGCTCATGGGCGATGCGGCGCACAGCCTGTCGCTGATCTCGGGGCAGGGAGCGGGAATGGCGATGGCCTCGGCGGCGGTGCTTGCCCAGGCGCTGCGCCAGGCGCCGCTGGAGGAGGCCCTGCGTATCCACGATGCGCGCCTGAGGCCCATCGTGACCCGGCTCCAGGCGCGCAGCCGCCAGCTCGCGCCCGTCTACGTCCCCGCGTCTGCCTGGAGCTTCAGATTGCGCAACGCCGCCATGCGGTACCTCCCGCGCATCGTGCTCAAACGCTACTTCCTGAGCGGACTGAAGTCGGAGCACGAAGCGGCTCAGGCGTTAGCCTGAGGCGCTTCAGGGTAGACGTTGCGGCGCAGGCGTTAGCCTGAGGCGCTTCACGATAGACGTTGCGGCGCAGGCGTTAGCCTGAGGCGCTTCAGGATAGACGTTGCGGCTCGGGCCTTAGCCTGAGGCGCTTCAACGATGGCCCTGTCAGAGGTCGATCCGCAGCCGCGGGCCGATCTCGCGAAAACCGGCCTTGAGGTAGAAGGCCTGGGTGCGGGCCCACTTGGGCTGCGAAGGGGCTCCCACCTCGAGCATGCTCCAGCCGCGGCGGCGGCCGAGCTCGGCCGCCGCGTCGATCAGCGTGCGGGCGTGGCCGCCGCTGCGATGCTCGGGCTGGATGTAGAGCTCGGTGATGAGGCCATAGACGCCCTTGGCATAGAAGGCCACGCTTTCGGTCACCATGATGAGGCCGATCGGGTGGCGCACGTCGGTGTCGTGCAGGGCGAAGCCGAACACGCGGTCGCGCATCGCGAGGATCGCGCGCGCCTGGGCGCGGGTGAAATCGTGGGGCGTGTCGGGCGGGTTGCCGCGCAATTCGTTGAAGAGGGCGCCCACGCAGGCGCTGACGAGGTCGGCGTCGGTGGGGCCGATGGGACGGACGAACATGGGCAGCCTGCGAATCTGGGCCCCGCGCAACGCGGCGGGGCAATACGCATCATAAGGCAGCACCGGCGCGCCCGGCCCCGTTGTCGCTAAGTTGATACAGTCACGGCGTCGCCGGCAGTCGCCGCGCCGGCCGGCGCCGCGACTGCCTTCGCCGCAACTGCCTTCTCGTGCCGCGCTCGCCGGGCTCAAGCGTTCAGCGCCCGGTGGGCCTGCGCCAGCACCATGTCGGTGAGCAGATCCTGCGCACCCGTGAAGAAATGGTCGGTACCCGGGATCACCACCACCGGATGGCGCGTGGGCCGGGCCCAATCGAGCACGGGCGCGAGCGGCGCCTGGGCGTCCGCCTCGCCATGGATCAGCAGCACGTCGCGCGGCAGCACCGGCGTGTCATAGCTGCGTTCGGCCGGCACATCGCCCACGGGCAGCCCCGCGAGCACCGTACAGGCCGGGCTTTGTTGCCGGTCCGCCAGGACACGGGCCACACGGGCGGCCACATAGGCACCGAACGAGAAGCCGACCAGTGCCAGAGGCAGGCCGGGCTGCTCGCCGCGCAAGGTCTGGATCAGCAGCAGGATGTCGTCGCTCTCGCCGCCGCCATGGTCGTAGGTGCCGGCGCTGCCGCCCACGCCGCGGAAGGCGGGGCGCAACGCCAGCCAGCCCGCGTCGCGCAGCGCGTGCGCGAGCCGGTGCGGAATCTTGTGCCGCGGGCTGCCGCCCAGCAGCGGCTGGGGATGCGTGACGATGGCGAGGCCGCGCGGCGGGCCGGCGGGGGCGTCGCGCAGCACCTCGAGCGCGCCCGCGGGGCCGGCCAGCGTCAGGGTCTCCGTCTTGCCGGGGGTGAGATCGGTGGTGAAACCCGGGATCGGGCCAGGGGGCGAAGTCATGCGGGCTCCTGGTGCAGGAATGCCGCTGCGCGATGTGATCGGCGCGGCGGATGCGGGAACGCCAGCGGTCAAGGGACCACCGGCAAACGGGAAACCGCCAGCGATTGGGATCGCCAGCGGTCGAGGCCCGTCAGCTTAACCTCGGCGCGCCCGCCGCTGCATCATTTGTCGATCCAGGGGGCCTCCTGCCACAAGGCGCGGAACGTAGCCTCGCCGGCTTGCAGCTCGCGCGCGTAATCGGCCGGGGCCAGATAGCGCAGGGGGGCGAACATTTCCCGGGCCTTCACCTGGAAGTCGGGGTCTTCCATGGTGCGGGCGAGCGCCTGCACGAGTTTGTCGCGGACCTCGGGGGGCAGGCCTTTCGGGGCGGCCAGGCCGCGCAGCGAGGCGAGCTCGATGTCGTAGCCCTGCTCCTTGAAGGTCGGCACATCGGGCAGGGCGGCCGAGCGCGAGGCACCCATCTGGCCCAGGAAGCGCAGCGGCGTGCCGCCCTTCTTGTATTGCAGCACTTCGCCCACGTTGATCGCGCCGATCATGATTTCGCCGCTGGCCACCGCGCCGCGCACCTCACCCGCACCCTTGTACGGCACATGCGAGAGCTTGCTGCCGGTGGCGCGCTCGAAGCGCAGCATGGCGAGGTGGTCGTCGGAGCCGGTGCCGGTGGTGCCCACGGTGGCGGCGCCCGGCTTGGCCTTGGCATAGGCGGTGAGGTCGGCCAGGCTCTTGACCGGGTTCGACTCCAGCACGGCGAAGGCGCCCGGGTCATCCACCACGTTGCCGATCAGATCGAAGCTCTGCCACGTGAAGGCGGATTTGCGCTCGATCGGAATCGTGAGCAGGTTGGGCGTGTTGATGAAGCCGATGGTGTAGCCGTCGGGCTGGGCACGGGCCAGTTCGGTGAAACCGATGGCGCCGCCCGCGCCGGGGCGGTTCAGCACCACGATGCGGCTGTCGTTGCCCAGATACTTCTGCAGAAAGGGCGCCATCATGCGCGCCACCAGATCGGTGCCGCCGCCGGGGCCGTACGAGACGATCAGATTGATCGGATGGGCCGGATAGCCCGCGGCATGCGCGGTACCGGCCAGGCCGGTCAGGGTGCAAAGCAGGGCCGTGCCGGCCGCCAGGCGCGCAAAGCGGCGCCGCAGGGGTTGATGCTGCATGGTGTTGTCTCCTCGGTTGGCGGACTGCGTCCGCTCGTTGTGATGCGATCAGCGTGCGGCGGCGAGGCGCTCGAGCGCCCTGGGCCAGACGTCGGGGTTGAGCAGCCGCGGCGGACGTTCGCCGCGCAGCATCATCAGCAGTTGTTCGGCGGAGCCCTGTGCAACGTTGCGGCGTGCTTCGTGCGTCACGCCCGCGGTGTGGAAGGTGCCCACCACGTTGGCCCTTTGCAGCAGCGGCGCGTCGTTGCCGGGCGGCTCCTGCAGCCAGACATCGAGACCCGCGCCGGCGAGGTGGCCGCTGGCCAGCGCCGCTTCCAGCGCCTGCTCATCGTGTATGCCGCCGCGCGCCGTGGACACGAACACCGAGCCCGGCTTCATCGCCGCGTATTCCCGCGCGCCGATCATGCCGCGCGTCGTCGCATCGAGCGGACAATGCAGCGACACCACGTCGGCGGTCGCGAGCAGCGTGTCCAGATCCACAGGCTCGGCGCCGCGCTCGCGGATGGTGGCCGGGTCCAGCAAGGGGTCGTACGCGCAGACCGTCATGCCGAAGCCCGCGGCGATGCGCGCCGCGCGCCGGCCGATCTCGCCGATGCCGACCAGGCCGAGACGGGTGCCGCGGATCTCATGGCCCATGAGCGATTCGCGTGTGAAACCCTTGGCATGGCGCAATTGGTTGTGCGATTCCACCACCCGGCGCCGCACCGCCAACAGCAGCGCGAAGGTCAGTTCGGCCACCGAGTCGGCGTTCATGCCGGCCTGGTTGACCACGGGCACGCCGGCTGCCGTGCAGGCGGCCAGATCGATGGTGTCGAAGCCCGCGCCCGACGACGACACGCACAACAGGTTCGGATATTCGCGCAGCAGCTCCGCGTCGACGAACCATCGTCGCGGCAGCTCGTCCTTGGCGGCCGAGACATGAAAGGCACTGGCTTCGCGCAGGCCGGCACGTGTGAGATCGTCGTTGCCGTGGGCGGGCAAGACCGAGAGCCGGGCCTGGCCGCTGGCGCGCACGATCTCGTCGAAGACGGGGTGGACCCAGAGATCCAGCCGGCAGAGGGTGGGGGGAGTCGTCATCGCGCCGCGGCCTCACACACCCTTGGCTTTCAGGCTGGCATCGACCCAGGCGCGATCGAGCGTACCGGCCTCGATCTGCGCCAGGATCTGCGCTTCGCTGGCCGCGATGGCGCGGACCTTCTCGGCGATGGCGGCCGCCTCGCCGGCCCGGATGGCCAGCAGGCCGTCGGCGTCGCCCACGATGAGGTCGCCCGGCAACACCACCATGCCGTCGATGCTGACCGGCACATTGATCTCACCCGGGCCGTCCTTGTAGGGGCCACGGTGGGCCACCGCGCGGGCATACACCGGAAACTCGCCCGCACCGATGGTTTCCGTGTCGCGGATGGCGCCGTCGATGATGATGCCGGCCAGGCCGCGGCGCGCACCCCACGCCACCATGATCTCGCCAATGATGGCGTTGCGCGTTTCGCCGCCCGCGTCCACCACGATCACGTCGCCGGGCTCGGCGCTATCGAGCGCCTTGTGCACCATGAGGTTGTCGCCGGGGCGCGTGCGCACTGTGAAGGCGCGGCCGAGGATGCGGCGCGTGGCATGAAAGGGCCGCAACGCCGTGGTGCCGGTCGTGCGGCTCATCACGTCGCTGATGTTGGCGACGGCGAAGTCGCGGTACTGCTGGATCAGGTCGTCGCTGACACCGCTCTGGCGCGGCAGGACGGCGAAACCGAAGGCGGGCATGCTTGTCTCCTGGTGGTATCGCGCCGACTGTACGGAATGCCAAAGAGGAGATAAAGCGAATAATTTTCTGTTCTACGGTTCGATTTTTAGAAAGCTTGATGAGGCGGTCGTGCCGTCAGAGCAGGCAGCTGGGCGCATGGAAATCGATCAGACGCGCGGCCAGGTCACGCATGCCATCGAGCATGGGGCGTGTGTCGTCGCGCCGACGCTGGAAGGTGTATTGCAGGGGGGTGAGCGGCGGAAACTCCGGCAGGGGAACGAGGTCGCCCCGATCGCACAGTACCTGCGCCCAGGCGCTCGGCAGAAAGCCCACGCCCAGGCCGTGGCGGATGATGCCCGCCACCGCGCCCCAGCTGTTGCAGGCCATGCTGCGGCCCGGCGCGATGCGGTGCGTCGTCAGCCATTCGTCGAGGATGCGGATCACGCCCGAGCTGTGCGGCAGGGTCACGAGCGTCATGTCGGCCAGCTGCGCGGGGCGCGCCGCGCGGCGCTTGCCGAGCGCCCGGGGCGCGGCCACCCAGCTGAACTCGGCCTGCCCGATGCGGCTCGATGCCACGGCGGGCCGCGACGAGGGGCCTGCGATGATCGCGAAATCGAGTTCGCCCTCTTCGAGGCCGTCTTCCACGAGCTGCCCGACGCCCGCGAACGGCTCGACCACGAGATCAGGATGCGCCTGCTGGATCGCTTCGATCAGGCTCGGCATCCACGTGAGCGAAGTGAGTTCGCCCACGCCGAAACGGCAGCGGCCGGAATAGCTCAGTTGCGTGCCGGCCTGCTGCATGAATTGATCGGCGCCGCGCAGCAGCTCGCGCGCGTGCGGCAGCAGGTGCTCGCCCAATGGCGTGAGCGATGCGCTGCGCGCCGTGCGGTTAAAGAGCGCCGCACCCAGCGAGGTCTCGAGCTCGGCGATGCGCTTCGATAGCGAGGACACCGAAATGCTCAGGCGGTTGGCGGCGACGGCGAAGTTGCGGCAGGTGGCGGCCCAGTAGAAGGCCTCGAGTTGCTTGAGCGTCATGGTCGTTATCGATGTCGAAAAATCGAATCAAAATATAGCAATAAATTCGCTTTAGTCGGATTGAGGGTCCCGATATAGTCCTCGCCTGGACGGTGCCCGCGCGAGGCGCCGCCATCGCCCCGAGGAGACCGCGATGTCCCGCCTGCTGAGCCGAATTCTCAGCCTCGATGATTTCGAGCCGCATGCCCGGCGCAAGCTGCCGGGCCCCATTCATGCCTATGTCTCGGGCGCGGTCGAGGAGGGCGTTTCGGCGCAGGCCAACCGGCGCGCCTTTTCGCGTTGGGGCTTCAACCCGCGTGTGCTGGTGGATGTATCCACGCGCGACACCCGTGTGCGACTGTTGGGCCAGGAATACGCCGCGCCGGTGGGCATCGCGCCCATGGGGCTGTCCGCGCTCACGGCCTATCGCGGGGACATCATCCAGGCGCGCGCCGCCGCGGCCGCGGGGCTGCCCTGCATCATGAGCGGCTCGTCGCTGATCCGGCTCGAAGCGGTGATGGAGGCGGCGCCACAGACCTGGTTCCAGGCCTATCTGCCCGGGGATCCCGCGCAGATCCGCGCCCTGGTCGAGCGGGTGGCGGCCGCCGGGGTGCAGACGCTCGTGATCACGGTGGACACGCCGGTGGCCGCCAATCGCGAGAACAACGTGCGCGCCGGTTTTTCCACGCCCTTGCGGCCGAGCGTGAGGCTGGCGTGGCAGGGGCTGAGTCACCCCGCCTGGCTGTTCGGCACGTTCCTGAGCACGCTGTTCAGGCACGGCATGCCGCATTTCGAGAACAACTACGCGACCCGGGGAGCGCCGATCCTGTCGGCCAATGTGCTGCGCGACTTCTCCGATCGCGGCCATCTGGGCTGGGGCCACGTGGCCGAGATCCGCCGCCAGTGGCGGGGCAGGCTCGTGATCAAGGGCATTCTCCACGAAGAAGACGCGCGCAGGGCCAGCGCGGCCGGCATCGACGGCATCATCGTGTCGAACCACGGCGGGCGCCAATTGGATGGCGCACGCGCGCCGCTCGACGCGCTGCCCCGCATTGCCGAGGCGGTGGGTGGCCGCATGGATGTGATGCTCGACAGCGGCATTCGCCGCGGCACCGACGCGCTCAAGGCCCTGGCCCTGGGCGCGCGCGCCGTGTTCGTCGGGCGGCCGATCAACTATGCCGGGGCGGTCGCGGGCGAGGCCGGCGTGGCGCATGCGCTGCGTCTCATCACCGATGAGATCAGCCGCGACATGGCGTTGCTGGGGGTGACCGATCTGGCCGGCCTGACCCCCGAGGTCCTGGTGCCCATGGAGCCCGTCCTGGGCGCGCCCGGCTCCGCCAACGCTTACGCAGCGCGTTCGGGCGCGGGTAGTTGCGCGAGCAACTTGTCGAGCGTGACCGGATAGTCGCGCACGCGCACACCGGTGGCGTTGTAGATCGCGTTGGCGACCGCCGCGCTCACGCCGCAGATGCCGAGTTCGCCCACGCCCTTGGCCTTCATGGGCGAGGATACGGGGTCGGTCTCTTCCAGGAACACCACCTCCTGGTGGGGAATGTCGGCATGTACCGGCACTTCGTAGCCGGCCAGGTCATGGTTGACGAAGAAGCCCGCGCGCTTGTCCACCGCCAGCTCTTCCATCAGCGCCGCGCCCACGCCCATCGTCATCGCGCCGATCACCTGGCTGCGCGCGGTCTTGGGATTCAGGATGCGGCCGGCGGCGCACACCGCCAGCATGCGGCGCACGCGGGTCTCGCCGGTATAGGCATCCACCGCCACCTCGGCAAAATGAGCGCCGAAGGTTGATTGCTGAAAGCGCTTATCCAGGTCGCCGAACTCGATCGCGTCCTCGGCGCTCAGCTCGCCCTGGGCCAGCGCCTCGGCGAGCGGCACGCTGCGCCCGCCCTGGCGCACCTGGCCGTCGTCGAACTCCACCTGTGCGGCATCCATGCCCAGGCGCGCGGCCACGGCCTCGCGCAGCTTCATGCAGGCGGCGTAGACGCCCGCCGTGGAACTGTTGCCGCCCCACTGGCCGCCGGAGCCGGCCGACACCGGAAACGACGAGTCGCCCAGGCGCACGGTCACCTTATCGATCGGCAGACCGAGCATCTCGGCGGCGGTCTGCGCAATGATGGTGTAGCTGCCCGTGCCGATGTCGGTCATATCGGTATCGACCGTCAGGCGGCCGTCGCGGTCCAGCCGCACGCGCGCGGCCGACTTCGTGACCAGGTTGTTGCGAAAGGCCGCGGCCACGCCCAGGCCGATCAGCCAACGGCCCTCGCGCCGGGCGCCGGGTTGCGCCACGCGTTGGTCCCAGCCGAAGCGCTGTGCACCGGTGCGCAGGCATTCGATGAACCGCCGGCTCGAGAAGGGACGCTCGGGATCGGCAGGATCGACCTGCGTGTCGTTGCGCACGCGCAGCTCGATCGGATCCATCTGCAGTTTTTCGGCCAGTTCGTCCATCGCGATCTCGAGCGCCATCAGGCCAGGTGCCTCACCCGGTGCGCGCATCGCGTTGCCTTCGGGCAGATCGAGCTCGGCCAGGTATAGCGTGGTTTTGCGATGGGCGCCCGCGTAGAGCAGGCGGGTCTGTTGCACGGCGGTCTCGGGCTGGCCGCCGGGCAGGTCGCCCGACCAGCTTTCGTGGGCGATGGCGGTGATGCGGCCGTCGGTGCCGGCGCCGATGCGGATGCGCTGGATCGTGGCGGGACGGTGCGTGGTGTTGTTGATGATCAGAGGGCGCGGCAGCGCCACCTTGACAGGGCGGCCCGCGGCGCGTGCGCCCAGGGCTGCCAGCAGCGCGTCGGCGCGCACGAACAGCTTGCCGCCGAAGCCGCCGCCGATGTAGGGCGAGATCAACCGCACCTTGTCTTCGGGCAGGCCGAGCGTGCGCGCCACGTCGGCGCGGCCCCAGGCGATCATCTGGTTCGAGGTCCAGATCGTGAGCGCGTCGCCGTCCCACGCCGCGAGCGAGGCGTGCGGTTCCATCATGGCGTGCGATTGATCGGGGGTTTTGTAGGTGGCATCGAACTGCACTGAGGCGCTGGCGTAGGCACTGTCGAAGTCGCCGACCGGTTCGCCGCCGTTTTCTTTTTCGGGCACCTTGGCGTGGGGCCGGGCGGCCTCCAGATCGTAGGCACCGCGTTCGCGCTCGTAGCGCACGCGGATGAGGCGGGCTGCCGCGCGGGCCTGCTCGAAGGTCTCGGCCACGACCACCGCGACCGCCTGGTGGTAATGCTGGATCTCGGGACCGCCCAGGAGATGCGCCGTATTCATCTTGCCCAAGGTCAGTTTGCCGGCATTTTCCGCGGTGACCACGGCCAATACGCCGGGCGCCTGGCGGGCGGCCTCGGTGTCCATCGAGACAATGCGCCCCTTGGCGATGGCCGAGCCCAGCACCGCACCGTGCGCGGGCGGCCGGTCGGGCAACTGCTGCTCGTAGGCATAGGGCGCGCGGCCGGTGGTTTTCAAGGGCCCGTCGACGCGGTCCACGGGATGGCCCACGACGCGCAGCCGGTCGATCGGATTGGTCGTGGCGGGGGTGTCGAATTTCATGCTCAGCTCCTGGCTTCGTCGAGCACGGCCGCGAGCGTGCGCTCGGCCAGCGTCAGCTTGAACGCGTTGTCGTGCGTGGGGCGCGCGCCGTCGAACAGCGCGCGGGCGGCGGCGGCAGGGCCTTGTGGCAGCGCGGCATCCGCGGCGGGCACACGCCAGGGTTGCGGCGCGACGCCGCCGAGCGCCACGCGGCCGCTGCCGTCGGGCTGCACGATGGCCGCGACCGACACCAGCGCGAAGGCGAAGGAGGCACGATCGCGCACCTTGCGATAAACGTGGCGCCCGCCCGCGGGCGGAGGCAGCGTGACGTCGGTGATGAGTTCGCCAGGTTGAAGATGATGGTCCAGGTGCGGCGTATCGCCGGGCGCGCGATAGAGTTCGGCGATGGGGATCACGCGGCGCGTGCCCTGCGGATTCACGGTGCCGACCTCGGCGTCGAGCACGCGCATGGCCACCGCCATGTCGCTCGGATGCGTGGCGATGCAGTGTTCGGACGCGCCGACCACGGCCAGTTGCCGGCTCACGCCCTCGAGCGCGGCGCAGCCGCTGCCCGGTACGCGCTTGTTGCAGGGTTGATTCGGGTCGTAGAAATAGGGGCAACGGGTGCGCTGCAACAGGTTGCCCGCGGTGGTGGCGCGGTTGCGGATCTGGCCCGAGGCACCGGCCAGGACGGCGCGGGCCAGCACGGCGTAATCGCGGCGCACGCGTTCGTCGGCCGCGAGGTCGGTATTGCGTACCAGCGCGCCGATGCGCAGGCCGCCCGCCTCGGTCGGCTCGATGCGGTCCAGATCCAGCCCATTGACGTCCACCAGATGCGCAGGCGCCTCGACCTCCAGCTTCATCAGGTCGATCAGGTTGGTGCCGCCCGCGATGTAGCGGGCGCCGCGTGTGCGTTGCGCGGCAGCGGCGGCCTCGGCCGGCGTGCGGGCGCGTTCGTAGGTGAAGGACCTCATGCCGGACCTCCCGCCTGTTCGGTGATCGCCTCGACGATGTTGGAATAGGCGCCGCAGCGGCAGATGTTGCCGCTCATGCGCTCACGGATCTCGTCCACCGAGAGCAGCGGGCGGGTCTGGAGATCGGCGCTGATATGGCTGGGGATACCCTGGCGCACTTCATCGAGCATGCCGACCGCCGAACAGATCTGGCCCGGCGTGCAGTAGCCGCACTGGTAGCCGTCGTGGCGGACGAAAGCGGCCTGCAGCGGATGCATCTGCTCGGGGCTGCCCAGGCCTTCGATCGTCGTGATCTCGGCGTCCTGGTGCATGACGGCCAGCGTCAGACAGGCGTTGACGCGCCGGCCATCGAGCAAGATCGTACAGGCGCCGCACTGGCCGTGGTCACAGCCTTTCTTGGTGCCGGTCAGGTGCAGGTGCTCGCGCAGCACGTCGAGCAAGGTGGTGCGCAGGTCGGCCTCGAGCTGCCGCGCTTCACCGTTGACCTTGAGCGACAGCGTGGTGGTGAGGGCGGCGCTGGCGGGCGGCGCCGCCTGCGACAGCGGCACGGCCATCGCGCCGGCGGAAGCCGCGCTCATCTTGAGCAATACGCGGCGGGATATCTTGATGTCGAAGGGCAGTTCCATGGGCTTCCTCTGCGCGGAACCGCGAGCGGTACACCAAAGACGGGGCCGGATGACGGCGCTCCCGGCATGGCTGCCGTCGCGGTGAGGGGTGCGGCCAGTGGCCGACGGTGCAAGCCGGACCTCGTGGCAAGTCGCGTGCCCGAGGCGTGGCGCACGCCGCCCCGGCCTGAGCGAGCCGCCCTGCCTGCCGGCATGCCATCACCGAAGTACGTCAACCTCGGGGCTCGTCGCAATGAGGGAGCGGCCGGTCAGGTGGAGGTAGTGTTCGTACATGCCGAGATAGCCCTCGGCGGCCGAGCCGGGTGCCGGCACGCTGCTCGCGGGGGCGGGCGCCGCCGGCCCCACGACGGGCGCCAAGGCCAGCCGCATCACGCGGGGATCGGTAAGCTGCTCGAAACTGACGCTCTGCAACCTTGCCTCCAGCGAGGGGCATGGGTGCGTGCCGGCATAGGCGTGGGCGGCCAGGCCCAGGCCCGCCGTGAGGCAGGCCGTGCCCGCGATCAGGCGGGGAGTGAGGGGTCTCATCCAGGTGTCTCCAGGCAGCCGAGGCCGGCTTCAGGCCGTCCAGGCGGGCACCCGCGCGTCCGTCACGCGGGCGCGGGCAGGGTGGGGGGCCAGCACCGGTGTCTGCGTGGCGGCCTGCGACGGGGCCGGGACGGATCGGCGTGGCGTCGCGTCCAGGGCTTCGGTGCTGACATGCGCGATCAACGCGTCCACGAAGGCGCGCGCGCGTGCCGGCGGGGTGCGGCTGCCGTACATGGCATACAGCGCGATCGGCGCAAGCGCCCAGTCATCGAGCACCGACACCAGCTCACGATTGCGCGGGTCGTGCGCGGGCAGCGCCACGATACCCATGCCGGCGTGGGCGAAGCGCCGCGTCATTTCGATGTCGTTGGCATGCACTCGGCCATCGGGATCCACCGTCATGCGGCGGCCATCGCGCTCCAGCACCCAGGCCGACAGTTCGCGGCATTGGGTGGCGATCAGGCATTCATGGGTCGCCAGCTCTTCGGGGCGGGCGGGGCGGCCGGCGCGGGCCAGATACGAGGCCGAGGCGTAGAGCCGGAACGGAAACTCGCCCACACGGCGCGCGATCAGATCGGAATCGGCCTGCGTGCCCCAGCGTAGCGCCACGTCGAATTCGCGGGCGCCCTCCCAGCCACGCTCATAGGCATAGTCGCAGCGCAGCCGCAGCTCGGGCCAGGCACGAGCGAAGGTGCTCGCCATGCCGACGAGGTCGAGCGCCTCGAGCGGATCGGGCAACAGTACCTTGAGCGTGCCGCGCGGGCGGATGCCCTCGTCGAGCAATACGTCCTGCGCGTCGATGGCTTGTTCCACCAGCAGACGGCAACGGTCGTAGTAAAGCTTGCCGGCCTCGGTCAGCGCGATATTGCGGGTGCTGCGCGACAGCAGCTCCACGCCGAGGCGCGCCTCCAGCACGCGCAGGCGGCGCGACAGCGTCGTCGCCGGCACGCCGATCAGCTCGGCGGTACGCGAGATATTCAGCCGCTTGGCCACCTCTACAAAGATGGCAATGTCGTTCAGATTGAAGGCGGAGTCGGAGTGGGCCATTGTTTTACAATCTCGAGGTTTTTGTCGCTGCGGCACGGCCATGCTCGGGGCCGCGGTCGATGCTGGCGGCCAGGGGCCGGCAGCGGGCCATGCACGTCACGAGATGCTTCTCGATCCGCTTCATGAGTCGCCTCACTGTAGGCCTCGGCCGCTGTCAGGCCAGTGACGCATCCCTGACGGCTTCCGGTCAGCTGGCTGACGGTTTTGTCATGAAACGCAGACGGCCGATCCGCCTGACATGAATGTCAGCGAGCGGTCAGCGCCTCGACATGCGGCCGGCGATACAGTGAGCTCCCCTTTTTCCGGGTGCGCGTGGCGCGCCCTTTCCGCAGAAGAGCAGCGTGCGCGTACTCGTCATCGAAGACGAAGAAAAAACGTCTTCCTACATCCTTCGTGGGCTCACCGAGCTGGGCTATACCGTCGACGTGGCCCATACCGGCACCGACGGCCTGCACATGGCGCTCGAATTCGATTTCGACGCGATCGTGCTGGACCTGATGCTGCCCGGCATGGATGGCTATGCGGTGCTCGAGCAACTGCGGCGCACGAAGGCCACCCCGGTCATCATGCTGTCGGCGCGTGGCGCCGTGGATGATCGCGTGACCGGTCTGCGCAAGGGGGCCGACGACTATCTGGCCAAGCCGTTTTCCTTCACCGAACTCGTGGCCCGCCTGCAGGCCCAGACCCGCCGCCGCAGCGACGTGATGGAAGCCACCACGCTGCAAGTGGATGACCTCGCGATCGACCTGTTGGCGCGCAAGGCCGTGCGCGCCGGCCAGCGCCTGGAGCTCACCGCCAAGGAGTTCGCGCTGCTGTCGCTGCTGGTGCGGCATCAGGGCGAGGTGCTGTCCAAGCTGATGATCGCCGAGCAGGTCTGGGACATGAACTTCGACAGCGACGTGAACGTGGTCGAGGTGGCGGTGAAGCGATTGCGCGCCAAGGTCGACGCACCCTACGAACACAAGCTGCTGCACACGGTGCGCGGCATGGGCTATGTGCTGGAGGCGCGCCGCGCCAACGGCACGCCGGGCGACGGCGCCGCATGATTGCCCGCATGCCCATCGCATGGCGGCTCGCCGTCATGTTTGCCATCACCGCAGCCGTCGTGTTTTCGGGCGTGGCGTTCTTTCTGTATTGCGTGCTGGCCGATTCGGTGCACAACCAGATCCGCGCCGAGCTCAACTTCCATCATTCGCTGCTCGATCCGATGATCGAGAGCCGCCAGAGCGAGGCCGACTGGGAGGTCGCGCATCGCAAGCTCGACGGCATGACGCCGGCCGGCGGGCGCGTGCGCTACTGGGTCAAGTCGGATGATCCGCGGGCCTCGTATGGCCGCGCCATGCTCACCAAGGATGGCCGCGAGGTCGAGCCGGGCGTGGTGACGTTCGTCAAAGACCGCGATCCGCAGAAGATCTGGTGCGTGCTGTCGCGCACGATTCCCGCCTCGGGCGAGCGGCCGGAAGTGGATTTCGTGGTGGCGCTCGATGCCACCTCCTACCTGCACGCCAAAGAGAATTTCACGCACATCATGAGCGTGGCCTCGGGGCTGGGCATTCTGCTGGTGGCGCTGTTCGGCTACTGGATCGCCAAGCTCGGGCTGTTGCCGGTGCGGCGGCTCAGCCGCCAGGCCAACGCCTTGCCTCCCAACGCCCCGCGCGAGCGCCTCGATGTGCAAGACCTGCCGCCCGAGATCAAGGAGCTGGCGGTGTCGTTCAACAACTCGCTGGCCCGGCGCGAGGCCGCGTGGTTGCAGCTCGAGGGGTTCAATGCCGATGTGGCCCACGAACTGCGCACGCCGCTCACCAATCTGATCGGCCAGACTCAGGTGTCGTTGGCGCACCCGCGCCGGGTCGACGAGCTGCAGGACCTGCTCGAATCCAATCTCGAGGAGCTCGAGCGCATGAGCAGCATCGTCAACGACATGCTGTTCCTGTCCAGCGCCGAGAACGGCAACCGCGCGGCGGAATTGAGCGACTTCTCGGTGCATGTCGAGGCACAGAAGACGGCAGAATATCTGGAGGCTTCGTTCGCGCAGCGCGCCGTGCAGCTCACCGTGGCGGGCGATGCGCACGTCCACGCCGATCGGCGCCTGTTCCATCGCGCCCTGGCCAATCTGCTCTCGAACAGTGCGCGCTATGCCCGCGAAGGGTCGGAAGTGGTGGTGCGCATCGCCGACGAAGGCGCGTATGCGCGTGTGTCCGTGTCCAACGAGGGCGAGCCCATTCCGGCGCAGCAACAGGAACGCCTGTTCGAACGCTTTTATCGTGGCGACGCCGCACGCACGCGCAGCGGCGTGCATCACGGGCTCGGCCTGTCCATCGTGCGCGCCATCGCGTCGATGCATGGCGGCACGGTGTTCGTGCACAGTGCGCCCGATGGCATCAATACGTTCGGATTCACGCTGGCGCGGGGGCGCTGAGCACGCCGCATGTGTTGCATGCGACGCGATCTCGTCGCGTCTCGCATCTTCTGCCGCACCGCGGGTTGCCGCGCGGCACCGCAACGCAGGTTGGCACCCCGCCCATGATCGATTGTGTGCACGCAGTGGGATGAACGCGCGCGCAAACGCGGCGTCTGATCCTTATGCCCCCGCCATGTCGACCGGCTTGCGCGGCCGGGCCCGCATCACGCATTCCCCGCGGCGCAGCCGCCCCGGTCCGTTTCGATTCAAGGATCCGTCATGTCCGACTTCTTCGGTGTACTCCCGTCCCTCCGGCCCGCCCCGAGCGGGGCACGTACGCCCGGGGCACGTATGCCCGGGGCACGTATGCCCGGGGCACAGACGCCCGAGGCACCCGCGAGCGCTTCACACGACGATGCGGCCGAGCAGAATACGGCCGACCCGCAGCCTCAGTCGGCTCGCACGCGCCGCGGCGCCGGTTTCGCACGCAAGCGCGCACGGCCCCTGCCGTCCGGCGATCTGAGTGCCATGGGCCATCTGCTGAGCTGAATGCAGCGCCGGGAAACCGGCGGTCTTGCAGGGTGCGTGATGAAGCTCGACGCGGTCACGTATCTGCCCGACGACATCCTGGTCAAGGTGGACCGCGCGGCCATACACGTCCGCATACAGTTCGTTGACGAGTTTCGTGTGCCGTCCGCGCTTGTCGGCCGGGTACATGGCAGGGCAGGGCGGGGCGCCGCTGGCCCGAGGCAGGCGCCGGGTGGGCTTGTCCGGCCGCGCGGCAGACCGTCACAGGCGGTCACCACCCGTCCATACGATGGAGGTGCCGCCGCGAGCCAATTGTGGCAAGCTGTCGGCCATGAACCTGACAATTTCATGAATTATGCTCGGAGCTCCTCGCGCGGCGGCGTGGATGGCGCCTGAGTGCAAGCGCTTCATCCTCTTCGCAGTGCTCTTGTCTTCCCGGCTCGGCTTTCGCCGGCACCCTTTCGGGGCCCGCGGCGGCGCCGTGCCGCGCGCAGTCTGACAGGCGTGTCCGGCCGATGGGCCAGGTCCGCTCCTTCCGGTAGTTCCAACAAACGAAAGGCAGCTATGAGCGTACAAGCGCAACCCCAGGCTCAACTGTCGGTATTCGACGCGATCGTGATCACGGTCGGGCTGGTCGTGGGTGTGGGTATTTTCCGTACGCCGTCGATTGTCGCGGCGAACGTCGGATCCGAATGGATGTTCATCCTCGTATGGGTGGCCGGCGGCCTGGTGACCCTGGTGGGGGCGCTCTGCTACGCGGAACTGTCGGCCGCGCATCCCAATGCGGGCGGCGAATATCACTTTCTGTCGCGTGCCTACGGCCGTTCGGTGGCAATGATGTTCGGCTGGGCCCGCTGCACGGTGATCCAGACCGGCGCGATCGCCGCGGTGGCCTTCATGCTGGGCGACTACCTCGCGCAACTGGTCCCGCTCGGACCTTACGGGCCCGCGCTCTACGCGGCACTCTCCGTGATCCTGTTCACCGGCGTGAACGTGATCGGGACCGCGCAAAGCAAGACGCTGCAGATCACCATCACATTCATCGAAGTCGGCGCGGTGATCGCCATCATCCTGTTCGGTCTTTTCGGTAGCGCCGGCGAGACGGCCGCCGTCACGCCCATCGCGCCCGAGACGGCCGCGCTCGGCACGGCCATGATCTTCGTGCTGCTGACCTATGGCGGCTGGAACGAAGCCGCCTATCTCACCGGCGAGCTCGAAGACGCGCCGCGCAACATCGCCAAGGTGCTCACGATCGGCACCGCGATCCTGGTCACGCTTTATGTGCTGGTGAACGTGGCACTGCTGTCCATCCTCGGCCTCGAAGGCCTGCGCGGTACCGATGCGGTCGCGACCGAGATGATGCGCGTGGTGGCGGGCCCCTCGGGCAGCCTCATCGTGACCCTGGCCATCGTGGTGGCCGCACTGTCCACGCTGAACGCCACGATCTTCACCGGTGGCCGCGTGTTCTACGCCATGGCGCGCGACGTGCGCATCATGCGCTGGGTGGGCGTATGGGACGGACGCGGCCGCACCCCGGCCAACGGCCAATTGGCGCAAGGCGCCATCGCCCTGGCCCTGATCGCGCTCGGCACCATCACACGCGATGGCTTCAAGGCCATGGTCGACTACACCGCGCCGGTGTTCTGGTTCTTCCTCCTGATGGTGGGCTTCGCGGTGTTCGTGCTGCGCTGGCGCCATCCGGAGCGCAAGCTGCCCTACAAGGTGCCGCTGTATCCCGTCACGCCCATCATCTTCTGCGCCACCTGCGGCTACATGCTGTGGTCGAGCGTGATGTACACGGGTGTGGCCGGGCTGATCGGCCTGGCCGTGCTGGCCGCCGGTACACCCATGCTGCTTTTCAAGGAAAAAGACCCGCAGCCCTTGCCCGAACCGGCCGGCGACTGAATCCGCAAGTTCGTTTCTCAACTGGAGTCCACCGATGAAGATCCGACATCCCCTCGCTCTTGCGACCTGCCTGCTGATGCTGGCCGGCGTCGCGCAGGCGCAGACGCCCGCCTATCAGCCCACGGTCGGCCAGTCCGGCAAGGACGTGGTCTGGGTGCCCACGCCGCAAGAGCTCGTGGACCGCATGCTGCAGATGGCGCAGATCACGCCGCAAGACTATCTGGTCGACCTGGGCTCCGGGGATGGCCGCACCGTGATCACCGCCGCCCAGCGGGGCACGCGCGCCCATGGCGTGGAGTTCAATCCCGAGATGGTCACGCTCTCGAAGAACGCGGCCCAGGCCGCGGGCGTGTCCAAGACCGCCACGTTCGAACAGGGCGATATCTTCAAGACCGATTTCTCCAAGGCGACGGTCGTCACGCTCTTTCTCCTGCCCGACCTGAACCTGCGGCTGCGCCCGACCCTGTTGCAGATGAAGCCGGGTACGCGGGTCGTGTCGAACTCGTTCACGATGGAAAACTGGAAGCCGGACGAGACGGTCAATGCCTCGGACCAGGGCTGCAAGGCCTATTGCAGCGCCTACAAATGGATCGTGCCGGCTCAGGTGGAGGGCCCGTGGACGGTCGATGGCAAGACGCTCGCGTTCACGCAGAAGTTCCAGTTTCTCGAAGGCACGCTCACGCATGACGGCAACGCCATGCCGATCAGCAACGCCCGCCTGAACGGCCCGCAGATCGAATTCACGGTGGCCGATGCGCGCTACACCGGAACGGTGGATGGCGACACGATGAGCGGCACCATCGAGGGCGGCGGCAACTGGCGCGCCACCCGGGCAAAATAGCCGTGCGGGAGGCGGTGCGCGTCGCACGCCGTCTCCCGATCCGCGATGGCGCCGCAAGGCGCCTCGCAACCCGAAACGGACGGTGGGGCCCGCCTCGCCGTCCGTTTCGTCATCTCGGCGCCGCCACGGGGTGGCGCCTGTCGTGCAATCATCAAGGAAGTTGGCAAGCGTGTTTCATGTCGTCTCCGGCCTGGTCGGCCTGTATTTGATCTGGCGTTATGTCTTTCGGTTGAAGGCAAGTGTGGCCACTCGCGTGGCCCTTTCGCTACTGTTGCTGGCGTTCATCGAGCACCACTGGCTGGTGAGCCGCCATTTCGGCACCATGGCCTCGCCCGAGATTCCGGGCGTGTTGATCATGGTGCTGGGCGCCGCGTTCGGTGCACTCATTCTGTTTGCGTGCATGCTATTGCTGCGCGACATCGCCGGCGTGGTCGCGTGGTGCGTGTCGCGCCCGCTCGGCCGCAAGGTGCTGGGCAATATCCGCGTGGCGCATGGCCTGGCCGGGCTGGCCGCCGTGCTCGGCGCCGTGGGCGTATGGCAGGCCGTGCGGGTGCCCGAGGTGCGCACGATCGAGATCGCGGTGCCGGGTCTGCCGGCCGCGTTCGAGGGTTATCGCATCGTTCACCTCACCGACCTGCATACGAGCCGCCTGCTGCAGGGGCCCTGGATGCGCTCGGTGGTCGAGCGCAGCAACGCGCTCGATCCCGCCCTGGTGGTGATCTCGGGCGACCTGGTCGACGGCACGCCCGAGGCGCGCGCCAACGACTATCCGCCGCTGGCCGATCTGCGTGCCCGTGACGGCGTCTACGGGGTGCCGGGCAATCACGAGTACTACGCGGCCTACGGCCAATGGATGCAGGTGTTTCGCGATCTGGGCATCCGCATGCTGGTCAATGAGCATGTGCTGATCCGGCAGGGCGACGCCGCGCTGGTGCTGGCCGGCGTGGCCGACCAGGTGGGCCCCACGCGGGGCGAGATCGGTCCGGACATCGTCCAGGCGCTGGCGGGCCGGCCCGCGGATACGCCGGTGTTGCTGATGGATCATCGCCCCGGCAATGCGCGCGCCAACCGCGCCGCGGGCGCGGACATCCAGCTTTCGGGGCACACGCACGGCGGCCACGCGCTCGGGCTCAATCTGATCGTGGCGCGCGCCAACCAGGGCTTCGTGTCGGGCCGCTACGACGTGGATGGCATGACGCTTTATGTGAGCAATGGCGCGGGCCTGTGGCCGGGCTTTCCGATCCGGCTGGGCGTGCCCTCCGAGATCACGCAGATCACGCTGCGCGCGGCGCCTTGAGCGCAGACAGCGCGGCAAAAAAAAGGGCCCCCACGCCGCGCCTTCGGCTTGCTGCCCCCCGAGGGGGCGCGCCCGCCTTGAGGCGGCTCGGCGGCGGGCGGGGCCCCCCGCCGCGCCTTCGGCTTGCTTCAGTACTGATAGCGCATGGTCAGCATCGCGCTGCGGCCCGCACCCCATGCGCCCTGGTTGTAGAAACCGATCTGGCTGTAGAACTTGCGGTCGAACACGTTGTTCACGTTGAGCTGGGCCGACAGGTTGCGGTTGAACACGTAGCGCGCCATCAGGTTGGTGATGGCGTAGCTGCCCTGGCTGACGCGCTCTTCGCCGTTGGGACCGAAAGCGTCGGTGTAGACATGGCTCTGCCAGTTCACGCCACCGCCCACGGTCAGGCGATTGAGCTCGCCGGGCAGGCGATAGGTGGTGAACAGACGCACCAGGCTGCGTGGCTGATTGGTCTGGATGGCGTTGCCTTCGCCGTCGCGGCCGGTCCAGTGCGACCAGCCCGCGGCTACGTTCCAGCCCGGCGTGACTTCGCCCGAGACTTCGAGGTCGAAGCCGCGCGTGCGGGTGCCCTGCGCGGCGCGATAGGCCTCGTTCGGCGTGCCCGGCACGAAGTAGCCGGTGTCGACCTGGGCCACGTTGTCCTGCTCGACCTGGAACACCGCGGCGCTGGCGTTGAGCTTGCCGTCCAGCCACTCGCCCTTGATCCCGGCTTCGTACGACTTGCCTTCGAGCGGATCGAGCCAGCCGCCGCTGCGGTCCTGATAGGACTGCGGGTTGAAGATCTCGGTGTAGCTGACGTAGGCCGTGTAGTTCTGGGCGAAGTCGTAAAGCAGGCCCGCATACGGCGTGAACGCGTTCTTGTCGAAGGAATACTTGGTGGCGCCGGCCCAACCCACGGAGTCCGTCTTCCAGGTGCTGTAGCGGCCGCCCACGATCAGCGTGAGCGGATCCGCGATGCTCATGCGCAGCGCTCCGTACACGCCGGCCTGCTTGGTGGTGTAGCGCGAGCCGGTCATGGCTTCGTCGCTCCAGCCGGGCTCGGGGTAGGAGCCGTTCCAGTTGAAGAAGTTGCCGACCGGGCTCGTGCTGAGGGGCGCACGGTAATCGAAGTTGGCGTATTGGCGGCTGGCGCTGCCGCCGATCACCACCTCATGGCGGCGGCCGAAGAGGTTGAACGGGCCGGAGGCTTTCACATCGAAGCTGTTCTGTTTGCGGTCGCCCAGGTACCAGGCGGGCGACGAGCCCATGCCTTCACCGGTCGCGCGATCGGGCCAGCCCGTCAGGTAGAGCAGCTTGCCGTCCATCTCGTTCTTGCTGTGGCTGGCCACGGCGTTGATGCGCCAGTCGTTGTCGAAGCGCTGTTCCAGCTGCATGAAGGCGCCTTGCGTGGTGCTGCCCCACGAGGTCCAGTCGGCACCGGTGTTCAGCGAACGGCGCCAGTCGGTGCGGCTGCCGTCGGCGTACCAGAGCGGGAAGCCGCCCCAGCTGCTGCCCTTGGGATCGTTCTTCTGATAGTTGAAGCCCACGCTCAAGGTGGTGCTGGACGTGACGTCGGCGTCGACCACGCCGTAGAACACCGTCTTCTCGTTCTCGTAATGGTCGAGATACGAATGGTTCTTCTGGTAGGCCGACACGATGCGGCCGCGCACGGTGCCGCTTTCGTTGAAGGGCGTCTGCAGATCGGCGGTCGCTCGGTAGGTATCCTGCGTGCCCGCGCCCACGCTCAGGTCGGCCTTGAACTCGCGCGCGTCGGCATGCTTGCGCACCAGGTTGATCGAGGCCGACGGGTCGCCGGCGCCGGTGAGCAGGCCGGTGGCACCGCGCACGACCTCGACGCGATCGTAGATGATCGGATCGACGGCCGATTCGCCGCCGGCATAGCCGATGTCGAAGCCGGTCGGAATGCCGTCGTACTGATAGTTGGTGATCGGAAAGCCCCGCGCGTTGAACGAATAGCGTTCGGCATCGAAGTTCTGTACCGAGATGCCGGGCGTGCTGCTCATCACATCGACCAGCGAGAGCATGTTCTCGTCATCGATGCGCTGGCGCGTCACCACGGTCACCGATTGCGGATTCTCGCGCAGCGACAGCGACAGACCGGTGCCCGCCGAAGTGGCGCGCGGGGTGTAGCTGCCGGTGCCTTCGGTGGTCGAGGGGGGCAGCACATCGCCTTTCACCTCGACCGACGACAGCGTCGGTACGGCGGTGTTCTGCTGCGCCTGCGCGGCGCTGGCCGCCAGGGCCATCAGGACGAGACTGCTCAGTTGGCGCATCGTGGGGCGCGGGGCGGCGTGTACAACGCGGCCGGTCTTGCCGACGGACATGGATTTCCTCTCCCTGTTTGAATTCGTCGGTGATTGTAATAACAACGATTCTCATAAGCGTTCGCCTTGGCTTCTATTAAATGGGGACGTTGCAACTGGGGAACAGCTCGGCCCGAGCGGCGGTGAGCTGGATTCGCAGGCGCCGAGACCGCGAGCACGGTGCGCCATCGTCGCGAGACGGCTCTGTTTCATGTCTTCGAAAGGCGACGCGCCGGTCGTTAAAACGGCCCGGCTTCAGGGGACTTTCAGCTCAGGATTTTTTCGGCAATTCATTGCGATATATATCGCTCGCAGCTTGCTTAAGTTGGCTTGCGGCGCTGTCGTAAGCCGGGTGCGCGGGCGCAGTTTCACGGCCTTGCGTGCGTTCTGTACGAACGCCAACCAAGCTGGACTGAGCATGAAAAAAACTTCGCTGCGTAACCGGATTCTCTTGATCAGTGGTCTTACCGTCGTGGGAGCGCTGCTGCTCTCCGGCGTGGTGACCTACCAGATCGTGCGTGACAACATGATGGCCAGCATCACCAACACGCTGGATGCGGTGGCCAACGGCAACTCCCGCGCCATCGCGCAGTGGTCGGGCGACAAGGCCACGGCGGTCGTCGCCACGGCGCAGGCCGTCGAGAAGGGCGACCCGGCTGGGCTCGTCAAGCTGATGGGCGCGACCAACGATTTCCCGATCACCAGCGTGGGCTGGTCCGACAAGACCTTCTTCTCCACCGCGCCCACGCCGCCCGATTACGATCCGACCGCGCGTCCCTGGTACAAGGCGGCCGTCGCGGCAGGCAAGCTCAGCATCACCAAGCCGTACGGCGACTCGTCCAGCGGCAAGCCCTATGTGGCCTTCACCACGCCTATCCTGCGCAATGGCCAGGCGGTCGGCGCGGTAAGCGGTGCCGTCGCGCTCGACGGTGTGAAGTCGGTGATTCAGTCGATCCGTCCCACGCCGTCGAGTCTCGCTTTCGTGATCGCCACCGACGGCCAGGTGATCTCGCATCCCAACGACGCCTTCGCGCTCAAGCCCTCGACCGACCTCGCATCCGGCTTGACGGCCAACAGTCTGGCGCCCCTCGCGCAGGACGGCGTCGAACCGGCGGAATACGTGCTGGGCGGTGCACCTAAGCTGCTCAAGTCCGAGCGCATCGCGGGCACCGACTGGTACCTGGTGGTCGCGCTCGACAAGGCCGAGGCGACGGTTGCGCTGGGCCAGGTGTTCAATGCGATGGTGATCTCGGTGGTGGTGCTGACGGTGCTGGCGCTGCTCGTCGCCGCGCTGTTCACGGCGCAGGCCTTCAAGCGCCTGTCGGCCGTGCGCGATGCGATGGACACGATCGGCTCGGGCGATGGCGACATGACGCATCGTCTCGCCGTGGTGGGCCGCGACGAAGTCGCGCAGATCTCGACCTCGTTCAATGCTTTTGTCGAGAAGATCAGCGGCGTGATGCTGGACGTGCGCGCCGGTGTGCAGTCGATGGCCACGGCCACGCACGAGATCGAGATGGGCAACCGCGATCTGTCGCGCCGCACCGAGACCTCGGCCGCATCGCTGGAAGAAACCTCCTCGGCCCTGACGCAGATGACCTCGAGCGTGCGCCAGACCGAGGAAACCGCACAGCACGCCACCCAGCTCGCCACCGAGGCGAGTGTGGCGGCCGAGCGCGGCGGCCAGGTCGTGACCGACGCCGTCACCACGATGGACACGATTGCCCAGTCGTCCGAGCGCATCACCGAGATCATCAGTGTGATCGACGGCATCGCGTTCCAGACCAACATCCTGGCGCTCAACGCCGCCGTGGAAGCGGCACGCGCGGGTGAACAGGGCCGCGGCTTTGCCGTGGTGGCGGGCGAGGTGCGCACACTGGCGCAGCGCAGTGCCGCCTCGGCACAGGAAATCCGCACGCTGATTCAGGCGTCGGTCGACAACGTGCGCAGCGGCACGCAACGCGTACAGGCGGCCGGTGCCACCATGCACGAGATCGTGGACAGCATCACGCGCGTGCAGCGCCTGGTGAGCGAGATCCACGGCGCGATGACCGAGCAGAGCGCGGGTATCGGCCAGATCGATCACAGCGTGTCCGATATGGATCAGGCGACGCAGCAGAACGCGGCCTTGGTCGAACAATCGGCCGCCGCCGCGGCCATGCTGAACGAGCAGGCGGCGACGCTGGCGCGTACGGTGGCGCTGTTCAAGCTGCGTGGCGATGCGCAGACGGTGCAGGCCGAGCCCGTCGCGGGCTGGGCGCAGGCACCGCGCCTGAGCGCCGCCTGAGCCGGCATTGAGCGGGACGCCGCGCGCCCGTGCGGGGGGCGCGGCGTCCCTGGCCGGGGGGCTACCAGAGTGCCCGCAGATGCTCCCAGAAGGGCCGGTACCAATGCGCGGCGAGCATGGGGCCGGCACCCCACACGAGCGTCCAGGCCAGCGCGCCGATGACGTTGGCGAACAGGAAGCGGTGAAACGGCATGGCTACCGAGCCCGCCAGCAAGCCGTTGAGCTGGCGCAGCAGCACCACGAAACGCGCGCCGATCACGAGCGGGATGCCGTGCGTGCGAAAGCGTGTCTCCCACGAGGCGAGGCGCTCCGGCGTGAGCCGGATGCGAGGGCCGTAGCGCTGCAGCAGTTGCCGGCCGCCGTATCGGCCGATGGCATAGCCCGTGCAGTCGCCCAGCACGGCGCCCACGAACACCGCCGCGAGTACGCCTTCGATGGGCAGCTGTCCTTGCGAGGCCAGCACCGACGCCGCGATGACGGCGGATTCTCCCGGCACGGGCACGCCGAATGATTCCAGGTAGACACAGACGAACAGCGCGAACGCGCCGTACGCGATGAGGTAATGGTGCAGCAGCTCCATGGCGGGTCTCAGGCGGCGCGCGCCATGTCGTTGTCGATCGGCAGCATCTGCCCCGAGATCGATTTGGCCGCGTCGGAGGCAAGGAACACGGCCAGGGCCGCGATGTCGGCCGGGTCGACGAAACGGGCGATCGATTGGTGCGCCATCGCGGCGCCGCGCTCGTCTTCGAGGCTGCGGCCCGAGGCGGCCGCACGGCCGGCCAGCACGCGTTCGATGCGCTCGCCCTCGACCGCGCCCGGCAGGATCGCGTTGGCGCGGATGCCGTGCGGGCCGAGCTCGAGCGCCAGCGTCTTGGTCAGCCCGATCAAGCCCCACTTGCTGGTCGCATAGGCGCTGCGCAGCGGGTAGCCATAGCGGCCCGCCACCGACGACATCACGATGATGCTGGCCGCCGCCGATTGCTTGAGCGCGGGAATGGCGAGCCGGGTCACGTTGAAAGTGCCGGTCAGGTTGACCTGCATCACCTGCTCCCAGGCGAGCGGATCGTAGTCCTGGACGGGGGCGGTCGGGCCGGCGATGCCGGCGTTGTTGACCAGCACGTCGAGCCCGTCCAAATGGGCAATGGCCTGCGGGACGGCGGCTTCGACCGCGGCGCGATCGGCCACGTCGCACACCGCGGCCGTGATCGCGGGGGCGTGCTCGGCCAGTGCCGCGACCGCCTCGGCATCGATGTCGAGCACGTACACCTGCGCACCGTGGCTGGCGAACGCTTGGGCAATCGCCAGCCCGATGCCGGAGGCGCCGGCGGTGACGAGTACACGTTGAGGCATGGCAGCTCCGAATCAAGGTGCGGTGCGGGCGCGGTACCGCGATGGGCCGCGCGACGAAGCCTTGATTCTACGACCGGCGCGGCGGCGAGGCCTGGCGCGTGTCAGCCGGCGCGCGGCTTGCGGCCGCCGCGGGCTGATCGTGCCGCGCCCTTTTTCGCCGCGGGTTCGCGCGCAGCGGTCAGTGCGCTGTCGAGCTGTTCCATCCAGGAGAGGGCGTCGGCGTAGAGCAGGAAGCGGCGCAGGTATTCGGGCGAGAGTTCGCGCATGAGCGCGAGCGAGCGGTGTACCAGATGGCTGGAGTTGAGCGGGCCGGCATTGTCCGGCACCAGCGCCTCGGAGTGGCGCACCTGCTGGTCGGCGCTGAGGTGCGACCAGAGCTCGCGCAACTGATCCAGCAGGGGCAGCTCGGGATAGCGGTGGCCCGGATGCGCGGCGTGTTCGGCTGGCCGCGTGTCGCCCGGCGCCGCGAAGGCCGCGAGCAGTTGCGCGAGCGGGCTCGTGTCGGGCGCGAGGGGGCCAGGGCTGGGCGGCGCGTCGTTCTGCGGCGCCTCACCATCGGGCGCCAACGCGTCGGTCGCGGACGCAGGATTATCGGCGGTGCTGGCGCGCAGGGCCGCCACGCGGGCCTCGAGCTGCGTACGGGCCTCGCCCTCGAGCGTTTGCGCGCGCCGTTCGAGCGTGTCGGCAAGCTGACGCCGCAGATCGGGACCGAGCGGGCGGCGCGGCGCAGGCGGGGCCACGGTGGCCGGGCCGTCCGCGGCACACGCCACCGGCGCACTGGCGTCGGCGTCCGGCGTCTGGCCGGGCGTGGATGCGCCTGCGGGCTCGGGGGGGAGATCCGACGGATCGGCCTGAGCGGGCTCGGGCGGCAAGGCCCGTGCCGCGTCGTCCGGGGTGTCGTGCGCGTCAGTCACGGGGCTTGCCGGTCTCGGCGGGCTTGGCGCCGCGGCGCGGCACCGGCGCGATCTCGACGCGGCGGTTCTGTGCGCGGCCGGCCTCGTCGGCGTTCGACGCCACGGGTTGCTCGGCGCCGAACGCGGCGGCGAAGACGGAGGCGGCCGGGATACCTTCTTCGATCAGCGCGCGCGTGACCGTGAGCGCGCGTTGCGCGGAGAGATCCCAGTTGTCGGCAAAGCGGCGGTTGTTCTCGCGCACCTGCTGGTCGTCGGTGAAACCGCTCACCATCAGGGCCTCTTCACGCTGGCCGAGATAATCGGCGAGCGGCTGCGCCAGGCTCTTCAGGATCTCGCGGCCCTCGGGCTGCAGTTGATCGGAGTTGAGCGCGAACAGCACGCTGCCGCTGATGCCGATGCGCCCGTCGATGAGGGTCACCCGGCCGGCGGCCAGCGGCACCGCCAGCGCCTGTTCCAGCGTCTGACGCTGCTGCACGGCCTCTTCGCGCTGCTTCACTTCGTCTTCGAGCTTGGCCGAGAGTTCGAGCTGCATGCCGATCACGCCCACGAGGATCAGGATGAAGGCGCCGAGCAGCACCGACATCAGATCGCCGAAGACGGTCCAGACGGGCGCGGTCGGCTCGACGCCGGCGTCGAGGTCGTCTCTCATTCGGCCGCCGTTTCAGCTTCGGTGGCGGCGTCTTCACGCCGTTCGCTTTCGCGGCGGTCGCTCTCCCGGCGATCATTCAGGTGCTGCAGCTCTTCGAGAATCTGCTTCTGCGACAGCATGCTGAGGTCGACCACTTCACGCGCCTGCGCCACGTAGTAGGCGAGCTGTTCGTCGCTGCGGGCCAGCGACTTGTCGAGCGCGCTCTCGATGCGTTGCAGGTGCGCGATCAGGGTTTCGTTGGCCTCGCCGTAGGACTGGACGGCCGATCCCAGCGCCTCGCCCAGGCTCGCCACTTCGACGGAGCTGGACGTGATCTGCGCGGCCACGCCCGTGAGCTTGCCGGTCTCGCCCTCGACCTGTTCGGTGAAGCGGCTGCCCACGCGGTCGAAGAGCTCGGCCGAGCTGGAGATCAGGGCATCCACGGCGATACGCTGTTCGGCGGAGGCGTGATTCACGGCCTCGAGCAGCGTGCCCAGGGTTTCGAGCAGGCGGGCGCGCTCTTCGAGCATCTCGTTGTCGCGCACCATGCTGTCGGACAGCTTCTGGCGCAGTTCGGCGACCACATCGGCAGCGGCCTGCGGCGCCTGCGCCGCCACCTGCACCAGCTGGCCGATCTCGGCGATGGTGGCGCTGGCGTGGGCTTCGGCCTGTGCGGTGATCTCTTCGGCGGTGCGGGCCAGCGTGGCCACGATCTCGCCCTGGCGGCCGGCCTGCTGCTCGCCGGCTTCCTGCCATTGCTGGCGCAGCGTGCCGGCCAGGGTTTGCATCGAGTCGGCCCAGGCGGCCAGGCGCGCCTCGTCGCGTTCGGCCAGGGCCGCTTGCAGCGAGACATGCGATTCGCCGAGCGTGGAGAGCAGGGCGTCGGAATGGTTTTCGAAGGTGCTGGCGGCGGCCGCGAGGCTGTGCGAAATGCGGGCCAGCTCTTCGTGCGCCTGGCTGGCGTGCGTGCGGGCCTGCGTGCCGATCTCGTCGGCGGCGCGCGCCAGCGAGCTCACGATCTCGTCCTGGCGGCTCGCCTGTTGTGCACCCGCCTGCTGCCACTCGTGGCGCAGCGTGTCGGCCAGGCCCTGCATCGAGGCGGCCCAGGCGGCCAGGCGTGCTTCGTCGCGCGCGGCGAGCGCATCCTGCAGCGAGGTGTGCGATTCGCCCAGCGTGGAGAGCAGGGTGTCGGAGTGGCTTTCGAACGTGGCGGCGGCGGCCGCGAGGCTGTGCGAGATGCGGGCGAGCTCTTCGTGCGTCTGGCTCGCCTGTTCGCGCGCCTGCGCGCCGAGCTGTTCGGCGGTGCGGGCGAGCGCGTCACAGATGTCCTGTTGACGGCTGGCGGTGGTCTCGCCGGTCTCTTGCCACTGCTGGCGCAGGGCGTCGGCCAGGCCTTGCAGCGTGGCGGTCCAGGATTGCAGGCGCTGTTCGTCGCCCGCGCTCAGGCGCGTCTGCAGCTCGGTGTGCGAGGCATTGACGCTGGTAATGAGCGAACCGGCATGCTGTTCGAACGCCGCCGTGGTGGCGGCAAGGCGCTCGGCCAGGCTCGTGACCTCGGCCAGCGTGGTGTTGGCGTGCTCCTGCATGCGGGCCGCGGCCGCGCTGGCGGTCTGCACCAGCGTGTCGCAGATCTCGGCCTGTTGCGTGGCGGTCTGGGCGCCGGTCTCCTGCCATTGCTGGCGCAGGGCGCCCGACATCGCGTGCAGCGACTCGGCCCAGGCGGACAGGCGCTCTTCGTCGCGCGATGCCAGGGTGTTCTGCAGCTCGGCGTTGGATTGGTTGACCGCGCCGAGCAGGGCACCGGCGTGTTCCTGGAAGGTGGCGGCGGCGCGCGCGAGCGCCTGTTGGTTGTCGCCGGCCAGCTGCGCGCCCACGCGTTCCTGGCGTTCGAGCGCCTCGGTCCAGGTGCGCGCGACGGATTCCGTGGCCTGCTGCAGGGTATCGGTGACGCCCTGCGTGGTGGTTTCCAGGCGCGTGGACACGCCGTCGAGCAGCGTGGCGGCGCGGGTGTCGAAGGTCTGCGCGTAGCCTTCGAGGGCGGCACGCAAGTCGTCGTTGAGGACCTGGTTGGCGCGCTGTTGCGCCTCGAGCGCCTGTTTCCAGACGCCGGCCATGTCGGTGGCGCTCTGGTCGAAGCGCGAGGTCATGCCGTCGAGGTGCGCCTGCGTGGCCTGCGTGACGGTTTCATGCCAGGCGGTGGTGTCGCGCGACAGACTGGCCAGGGTCGATTCGACCGCCGGCCGGATCGCTTCGCCGGCCGCACGGGCGCTGGCGGCGGCGCTCTCGCGCGCGCTGTCCTTCATGGTCTGGTCGACGTGCGCGGCGAGGCGTGTGTAGACACTCTCGGCCTTTTCGTGGAAGGCGTTCTGGCTGGCGAGCAGTTGCTGGCCGAGCGTCTGTTGATGGCGCTCGAGGGTCTCCATCATGGACTGCAGGCGATCGACCAGGGCGGGCAGTACTTCGGCCTGACGCTGCATCAGCTGCTGCGTGTTGTCGCGCTGGTGCGCGGCCGAGTAAGGCCGCAGCGTGGTGATGATGCGGGCGTCCAGGCGCTGCGAGGCGGCAATGCGATCGCGGCGGCAGAGCGCGCCCAGCAGGCCCAGCATGGCCGAGGTGGCGACGCCTGCGATCGAGGTGCCGAAGGCGAAGCCCAGGCCCTGGACCGGTGCGGCGAGCGAGGCCCGGATGGCCTGCAGGTCGGTGGCGCTTTCGAGAGCGATGCCGGTTCCGCGCAGCGTGGCGACCATCCCGAGGAAGGTGCCGAGCATGCCCAGCAGCACCAGCAAGCCCACGATGTAAGGCGTGAGCGACGGTGCGGGCAGCGCCACGCGCTCGCCTTCGATGCGCTGGCGCACGGCCACGCGCAGGGGCGCGGGCAGGCTTTCGATCCACGCCGGCAGGTCGGTGGGCGCCTCTTTCAGGCCGTCGACGGCGCGATTCAGGCGCGTGGTGCCCTGCTGGTAACGCAGCAGCTCGGCGGCCCCGGCGATATAGAACGCGCCGATCGTGAGGGTCACGGCAAGCGCGAGCGGATTGGTGGTGGCATAGCCCGCACCGATCCAGAACACGGCCACGAGGCCGGCCAGGAAAACCACCACGCTGATGAGAGATCGAATCATGTTTTCTTGTTCAGGGTTTGCTCGCCCGCGCTTGCGCGCAGGGTGGCGATCAGTCCTTCGACCGGCTGCAGGCGGACGTCGAGTTCGGCCAGCAGCACGCTGCGCATGTCTGCCAGAAAGACAGGCAGCCATGCGTCCGGCGCCGGCACGGGCGCCTGTGCCGCCTCGGCCTCGGCGCGCTCGGTGCGCGCCGCGTTGCGCAGGCGTTCGAAATGTCCTTGCAGCAGGAAGGGCACCGTGCCCATCAGGCTGCGTTCACGCGTGATCAGCGCGCGGTCCATGATGGCATCGAGCACCGCGAGGCCGGTGCCTTCCGGCGTCTTGCCGGCGAGCAGGCCGCGCAGCCGGCTGCGCAGATTGCCGATGTTGGTTTCCATCGTGTGCTGCAGCGAGATGTAGCGCTGGCGGTAGGTGCCGAATTCCGGTTCGGTCGGCTCGGCCGGTGCCTTGCTGCGCGCATGGCGCAGTGGCGTGGCCGGGGTGACCGCGCTGTCGCGCACGATGGCGTCTTGCAGCGCGGCGCGCACGCGTGCGCATTCGCGCGACTGTTCGTCGTCGAAGGTGCGTGAGTGGGCCGGCACCACCGGGGCGTTGCCATCCAGGGCCGCGGCCAGGGCGATCGCGTCGGTCCAGCCCAGCCATTGGCTCAGGCGGTCGGACAGCGGCAGCCGCGAGGCGGGAATATCGGCGCTGCTCAGACGGGCCAGCAGACGCACGAGCGTCGGGCCGCTGATACCGGCGCGCCGGGTCGGTTGCTCCATGCCTGCAGGATCAAAAAGGCAGCAGTTTACACGCGGGGAGGGGGCCGGCCCCGAGGGCGCGGGCGCGGGTCGCCCCCGTTTTGCGCAAAAAATGAGCAATATGCGGGGGCGACTGAAAAAATACGGAAAATCAGGGGCTTATCCTCAGGGCCGGCGTCTGGCGCTGCGCGCGGTCGGCTGCGGTGCAGCGGGCTCCTGCGTTATGCTCGCGCCTCATCGCATTCCGGGCCCCGGGCCATCCGCCCGCGAGCCCATCGAAACAAGGATCCAGATCTTGGAGACGCCCTCCCGCGACGCGACCCGCGTCGCCACGCCCCCGGCGCAGACCGTGTCCACCCCCACCGGCCTGCGCCGCACGCTCTCCGCCCGCCATCTCTCCATGATCGCCGTGGGCGGTTCGATCGGTACCGGGCTGTTCGTCGCCTCTGGCGCCACCATCGCCCAGGCCGGCCCGGGCGGGGCGCTGCTGGCCTACGGACTGATCGGCCTGATGGTGTATTTCCTGATGACCAGCCTGGGTGAGCTCGCCGCCGCCATGCCGGTGTCCGGCTCCTTCTCCACCTATGGCGCGCGCTATGTCGAAGAGGGATTCGGCTTCGCGCTGGGCTGGAACTATTGGTACAACTGGGCCGTGACCGTCGCGGTGGATTTGGTGGCCGCGCAGCTCGTCATGGCCTATTGGTTTCCCGACGTACCCGGGGTGTACTGGAGCGCGCTGTTCCTGGCGCTCACCTTCGGCCTGAACGCACTGTCGGCGCGCGGCTTCGGCGAGGCGGAATTCTGGTTCGCGCTCATCAAGGTGGTGGCCGTGCTGGCTTTTATCGCCATGGGCGTGTTGATGCTCCTGGGCATCATCCGGGGCGGCGAGACGGGCGGACTGCACAACTGGACGGTGGGTGACGCGCCGTTCGCGGGCGGCTTCGCGGCGCTGATCGGCGTGGCGATGGTGGTGGGCTTTTCGTTCCAGGGCACGGAGCTGATCGGCATCGCCGCCGGCGAGTCCAAGGATCCGGCGCGCAACCTGCCGCGCGCCGTGCGCCAGGTGTTCTGGCGCATCCTGCTCTTCTACGTGTTCGCGATTCTGGTGATCGGCCTGCTGATCCCCTATACCGATCCGCAGCTGCTGCGCAACGACGTCACCGACATCAGCGTGAGCCCGTTCGCCCTCATCTTCGAGCGCGCGGGTCTGTTGGCCGCCGCGTCGATCATGAACGCCGTGGTGCTGACCTCCGTGCTGTCGGCGGGCAACTCGGGCATGTATGCCGCCACCCGCATGCTTTACGCGCTGGCGCGCGATGGCAAGGCGCCCGCGATCTTCGGCCGGGTGTCGCGCGCGGGCGTGCCGCTATGGGCGCTGCTGGCCACGACCGCCGTCGCCGCGCTGTGTTTCTTCACCTTTGTATTCAGCCCCAACGCGGTCTATATCTGGCTGCTCAACACCTCGGGCATGACCGGCTTCATCGCGTGGCTGGGCATCGCGATCAGCCATTACCGCTTTCGCCGCGGCTATCTCGCCCAGGGCGGCCGCCTGTCGGACCTGCCGTACGTGTCGCCGTTCTTCCCGTTCGGCCCCATCTTCGCCTTCGTGCTGTGCCTCGCGATCACGCTGGGGCAGAACTACCAGGCGTTCCTGCAAGACCGCATCGATTGGGGCGGCGTGGTCGCCACCTATATCGGCATCCCGCTCTTCCTGCTGATCTGGGCCGGCTACCGCATCATCCGCGGTTCACGCTTCGTCAGACTGAAGGAGATGCGCCTGCCGGACCTGCGGACGCGGCCGGAATAAGACGAGGCGGACCTGCGTGGCCAAGCGCACAGGGTGCCGCGTCCGCGGCATCCACGCTCAGCGCCCCGAAAACGCCTCGCCTTGCCGCACTACCATCGTCACGGTGGCGGCCAGGGCGGCTCGGGCGTGGTCCGGGCTGAGCTGGCCGCTGGCAGCGGCTTCGGAGAGCGACTCGGCCGCGCCGTAGATCACCCACAGGCCGGCGGCGTCCAGCGTCTGTTGCGGCGCATAGGGCGCGAGCGCCTCCCGGCATTTCTCCAGAAAACCCTCCACATACGTGCTCTTGAGCGCCTCGAGCTCGGGTGAGCCGGCGAGCGCGGCCGCCACGCCGGGGATTTCCTTGCCCTGCTGCATCACGCAATCCACATAGGCGCTCGCGATGACCTCCGCGCGCGCCGCCAGCGTGGCGGCGCTGCCCGCGAGTGCCTGGTCCAGCTGCGCCGTCTGGCGTGTGTCGTATTCCTGGTAGAGCGCGGCCAGCAGCCCCGGGCGAGTCTTGAAATGATCGTAGACCACCGGTTTGGCCACCTCGGCCGCTTCGGCCAGGCGGCCGAGCGACAGGGCGTCGGTGCCTTCTTCGCGCACCATGCGCCAGGCGGTTTCGATCAGCTGCGCGCGGCGTTGCTCGCGCGTGAGCCGGCGTCGAGGGGAGGGACCAGGAGGGGACATCGCGGGGCTTGACATCGTTATGTACCAAAAGTAGCCTACGTTTTGTATATACGAAATGTAGGTATGGTCAGTGTAGCGCTCGCGGGCGCGGCTGCCCACCCCTCTGGCCCTCTTTTGGAGTTATCGATGCGTACTTTGATTGTGATTGCCCATGCCGACCCGGATTCCCTCACGCAGGCCGTCGCCCGAGCGATCGGCGATCGGCTGCGCGGCGAAGGCCAGGACATCGAATTCGCCGACCTGTCCGCCGAAGGGTTCGATCCGCGCTTCGGTCCCGCCGATCTGGCCGTGCATCGGCGCCAGGTGGCGCCTCCGCCCGAGGTACTGGCCGAGCAGGCCCGCGTGGACCGCGCGGATCAACTGGTGCTGGTGTTCCCGCTGTATTGGTGGTCGATGCCCGCCCTGATGAAGGGCTGGATCGACCGGGTGTTCAGCCAGGGCTGGGCCTTTGAAGACAAGGACGGCAAGCTGATCAAAAAGCTCGGCCGCCTGCGCGTGCAATTGGTGGCGCTGGGCGGCGCCGACACCGGCCTGCTCGAACGCCACGGCTACGACACCGCGATCCAGACGCAGCTGGCGCACGGCATCTTCGACTACTGCGGCGTGAAGGACGCCCGCACGGCGCTGCTGATGGAGTCGGATACGGGCCGCGCGCAAGAGGCGCTGGCACGGGCGGACGCGCTGGGACGCGAGCTGGCGGCGCAATCGCAAGCGGCGTGAGGCAGCGTCCCGTCGGGCCGCCCTGTGTTTCGCCTGGAAAACAGGTGAACGCCGGGCGGCGCGGCGATGAAGCGCGGGGGCCGGGCGTTGTGCGGCCACGGTGGCGGCCAGGCGGATCTGGCTTTGCTGCTCCTGCCCCAAAAATATTTGCGGCGGACTGCATCCATTCTCGTGGCGGGTGAGTAGTACTTGATGACGGCGCGTTGCGCGGCCGTCATCCATCCGACTCTCAGCAGGAGACCTGCCATGAAGAACCGCATGATCCGCCACGCATCCCTCCTCGGCAGCCTTTGCGCCGTCACCGTTCTCGCCGGCTGCGGCGCGATGTCGCACAGCTCGTCGAAGTATTCGCAATCCAACCTGCCCGCCGAGATCCAGGTTCCGTCGGGCAACCGCGTGGCCTGGGAAACCGTGGGCACGGGCAAGATCACGTATGAATGCAAGCCCAAGGCCAACATGCCGGGCCAGGTGGAATGGACCTTCGCGGGCCCGGATGCGGTGCTGAAGGATCGCAGCGGCAAGACCGTCGGCAAGTACTACGGCCCGCCCGCCACGTGGGAAGCCAACGACGGCTCGCGCCTGACCGCCACCCAGCTCGCCGTGGCGCCGGCCGGCGCGGGCAATCTGCCCTACCAGCTGGTGAAGGCCAATCCCGCGATGGGGTCGGGCGCGCTGAATGGCGTGACCTACATCCAGCGTGTTGCGCTCAAGGGCGGTGTGGCGCCCACCGCGCCGTGCACGGCGCAATCGACAGGGCAGCGCATGACCGTGCCCTACCAGGCCGACTACATCTTCTGGAAGGCCAACTGAGCCGGCGAACGGACGAAGGCTGCGAGACCGGCGGATCCTCGGTAATATCCCGGGAATCCTCCGGCGCCGGGCAGCAGGGCGTCGGGCAATCTTGCCCCGATCCCGCTCGCCCCATGCCGACGTCCATCGCCGAGTTCGACTACGAAGCCACCCTGCAGGCCTGTGCGCAACAGCGCCGCGACGCGCTCGCCGCGCTCTACGAACAGGAGGGAGCACGCCTGTACGGCGTGGCCCGCCGCATCGTGGGCGATGGCGCGCGCGCCGAGGATGTCGTGCACGATGCCTTTGTACGCATCTGGCAGGGGGCGGCGAGCTTCGATCCCGCGCGCGGTTCGGCGCGGGGCTGGATCTACAGCGTGACCCGCCATCTGGCGCTGGACCTGGTGCGTGCCCATGGGCGCGAGTCCGTGCTCGACGAAGCGGGCGCCGCGCGCTTCGATGCGGAACAGGCGCTGGCCGATTGGCAGTCGCAGCGTGCCGAAGGCGGTTGGCGTGACGAGGCGGGCCGCATCGGTCCTTGCCTGGAAGCGCTGCCCGCCGAACGCCGCCGTTGCGTGGTGCATGCTTATGTCGAGGGCCTGTCGCATCCCGAGATCGCGCGCCGTGTCGGCGCGCCGCTCGGTACCGTTAAGGCCTGGATCACGCGCAGCCTCAAAGCGCTGCGGGAGTGCCTGTCATGATGCCCTCCGACACCGACGACGATCATCTCTATACCCTGGCGGGCGAGTACGTCCTGGGCACGCTGGACGCGCCCGAGCGCCGCTATGTCGAGGAACGCCTGCCGCACGATGCGGCGTTGCAGGCCGCCGTGGCCTATTGGGATGCACGCCTCGCCCCGCTGACCGCGCTGACCGAGCCCGAGGCGCCGCCGCCCTCGTTGTGGCGGCGCATCAGCGCCACGCTCGATGGCGCCGCGCGTCCCGCGGCACGTCCTGCGCGGCGCCCGGCCGGCGCCGGCTGGTGGCACAGCCTCGCCTTCTGGCGCGGCCTGACCGCGGCGGGCCTGTCGGCGGCGATGATCCTGGCGGGCGTGCTCGTGACGCGGCCGCCCGCCGGCGCGCCGCAATACGTGGTGGTGCTGGTGGGGCCGCAATCGCAGGCGCCGGGCTGGGTGGTGCAGGCGAGCGCCAGCGACGCGGTGCATCTGGTGCCGCTGGCGGCCATGCAGGTGCCGGCCGACCGCGCACTGCAGTTCTGGACCAAGGCCGACGACTGGTCGGGCCCGGTCTCGCTCGGCCTGGTCAAGCCGGGTGAAACGATCCGCGTGCCGCTGGCCGACCTGCCGCCGCTGGTGCCCAACCAGCTCTTCGAGCTCACGCTCGAACCGGCCACGGGCTCGCCCACCGGCCGCCCGACCGGGCCGATCCAGTTCATCGGGCGTGCGGTGCGCGTGATGTAGGGGCGCGCCGTGCTTCTGGCGCGGCGCGGGCTGGGCTAGTATGAGGGGCCAGACCCCGCATGATGCATCAGCGATCCCCGATGGAAGCCATCCATGCCTGATCCCAAACACCTGGAATCTCTGCTCCTGGGCTGCGCCCGCGGGCAGGAGACCGCGCTCGCCGAGCTCTATCGCACCTGCGCCCCGCATCTATTTGCCCTCGCCACTCGTATGTTGAGACGTAGCGACTGGGCAGAGGAGGTGCTCCAGGAAAGCTTCGTCAGTGTCTGGCGCAACGCGGGGCAGTATTCCGCGCAGCAAAGCCAGCCCATGACCTGGATGACGCGTATCGTGCGCAACCGTTGCATCGACCTGCTGCGCCGCCCGGACTTCGAGCGGCCGGACCCCGACGGGGCGGTCGAGGCGGCGTGGGCCGACGATGCGCCCGGACCGTTCGAACGCCTGCAGACGGGCGAGGACGGCCGCAGGCTGGCCGACTGCATGAAGCAACTGGAGTCGCAACAGCGCATGGCGATCGCGCTGTCGTTCTTCGATGACCTCAGTCATGGCGATATCGCGCGCCGGCTCGATACGCCCTTGGGCACGATCAAGAGCTGGGTGCGCCGCGGCATGGAGCGCCTCAAGAGGTGTTTGTCATGAATTACGGTAATCCTCAATTACGCGAACGACTGGCGGCCGAGTACGTCTCGGGTGCCATGCGGGGCGGCGCGCGGCGCCGCTTCGAAGGGCTGATGGCCGCCGACGCCAATCTGCGCCGGCAGGTGCGCGACTGGGAAGGCGATATCTATCCGCTCGTCTGGTCGCTGCCGCCGCAGACGCCGCCGCAGCGGGTATGGCGCGCCATCCAGTCGCGGCTGCGCATCGCATCGCCTTCGCGCTGGGGCTGGAGCGGGCTCTATTTCTGGCGGCTGCTGAGCGGCGGGCTGGCCGCGCTGCTCATCGCCGGTGTCGTTGTGTTCCCCGGCCAGGTGGATCGGGCCGCCCAGGAACAGATGATGGCGGTGCTGCAGACGTCCAAGTCCGAAGCCATGCTGGTGGTAAGGGCCGATGGCTCCGGCGCGGTGCATGTGCACACGCTGCAGAACCTGCTGCCCTATAGCGATGGCAAGGCGCTCGAGCTGTGGGCGATTCCACCCGGCCAGGCACCGGTGTCACTCGGATTGGTGCAGCCACAGGGCCTGACCGCGTTCTCGCGGCCTCGCGGCCTGGTGGGCGTGGGGCAGTTGGCGGTCAGTCTGGAGCCGCCCGGCGGTTCGCCCACGGGCGCGCCGACCGGCCCGGTCATCATGAGCGGCGACGTGCTGGAGATCTGAGCCCGCGAGGGTTCGGCGCGGGCGCCGTGCAACGGGCGCTGGTGCGACGGGCGCCCGTTGCACGGCGCCCGTTGCACGGCGCCACTGCATCCATTGCGGGGCGTCGTCCGTAGATCAGGGTATGTGCCCTGAACGAGGACGCGCCATGGCGCCCGGAAGGATGATGCGAGGGGGCTCGCATGCGTGAGACCCTGATGGCGGTGCTGTGCGCCGCCGTATTGCCGCCGTTGCTCGCGGCGTGTTCCCCCTTTACCGTGCTCAACGCCACTGGCGACGGCGGGCACCTGCGCGCCGAAGGCGTCGCATACGGCCCCGAGCCCGGGCAGTTGCTCGATGTGTATGCGCCAGCGGGCGCCAGCGCGTCGGGCACCGGACTGTCGGCCACCGGATCGCCCGCCGCCGGTGCGCCGGCCGCCGGTGCGCCGGCCGCCGGTACGCCCGTCGTGGTGTTCTTCTATGGCGGCAGCTGGCGCAGTGGCAGCCGGTCCGACTATGCCTTCGTGGGCGCGGCGCTCGCCGCGCGCGGCATCGTCACGATGGTGGCCGACTACCGCCGCTATCCGCAGGCCGTCTATCCCGCTTTTCTGTACGACAGCGCCCGGGCCGTTGCCTGGACGCTGGCCCATGCCGCCCGCTATGGCGGTGATCCCGCCCGGGTGTTCGTCGCCGGCCACAGCGCCGGGGCCTACAACGCCGCCATGGTCGCGCTCGATGCGCGCTGGCTGTCGCCTTGCGGCGTCACGCCGGGCGCGCTGGCGGGCTGGATCGGCATGGCGGGTCCCTACGATTTCCTGCCGCTCACGTCCAGATCTTTGCAGGCGGTGTTTCCGTATCCGGGCACGCCAGCCGATACGCAGCCGATCCGGCACGTGAGCGCGGGGGCACCGCCCGCGCTGCTGCTCGTGGGGCGCGCCGACACCACGGTGGATCCCGTGCGCAACACCGACGGCCTCGCGCAGGCCTTGCGGCAGGCGGGCGCCGAGGTGCGCGTCACGGGCTATGAGCGCCTGGGCCACGGCCTGCTGGTGGGGGCGCTGGCGCCGGGGCTGCGCTGGCGCGCGCCGGTGCTCGACGACATCGTGCGATTCGTGGCGGCCACGCCGGCATTGCCGGCGGCGTCGGCGTCCGGGATGTGTGCGGATACGGGTTTACCCCAGTGAATCCAGATGGCGCGCTGGCACGTAGATGTAGACAGAGAGCCACGCATCAGGAACCTCACCATGTCTTCGCGTCACACCTCCTCGATTCCCGCGGCCGCGGCGCCAGCGCGCAAGCGTGCCTGGACAGCGATCGTGCGCTGGGTCGACACGCAGCCCTCGGATACCGAGGCGACCGTAAGGCCGGCCATCGCCGACCGGCAGATCGACTGGACCCGTGCCGTGCCGTTCGTGCTGCTGCACCTGGGCTGCCTCGGGGTCTTCTGGACCGGCGTGTCGCCGGTCGCCGCGGGCGTGGCGCTGCTGCTTTATGCGGTGCGCATGTTCGCCCTCACGGGCTTCTATCACCGGTATTTTTCGCATCGCACCTTCCGCACCTCGCGGCCGATGCAATTCGTCTTCGCCGTGCTGGGCGCTTCGTGCGCGCAACGCGGCCCGCTCTGGTGGGCCGCGCATCATCGCCATCACCATCGTCATGCGGATACCGAGCAGGATCTGCACGCCCCGTCGCGCGTGGGCTTTCTGCATAGCCATATGGGGTGGTTCCTCACGCACCGCGCCTTCGCCACCGATCTTGCGCGCGTACCGGACTTGCGCGGCTATCCGGAGTTGCGCTGGCTCGACCGCTACGACGTGGCAGTGCCCGCTGCGCTCGGCGCGCTGCTTTATGGCCTGGGAGCGTTCCTCGAGAGCGTAGCGCCGCAATGGGGCACCAGCGGCGCGCAGATGCTGGTGTGGGGATTCTTCATCTCCACCGTGGCCCTGTTCCACGCCACCGTCACCATCAACTCGCTCGCGCATCGTTATGGCCGGCGCCGCTACGACACGAGCGATGACAGCCGCAACAACGTCTGGCTCGCGCTGCTCACTTTCGGCGAGGGCTGGCACAACAACCACCATTTCTATCCGGGCTCGGCGCGCCAAGGCTTTCGTGCGCGCGAGATCGATATCACCTGGTATGGCCTGCGGGCACTGGCAGCCCTCGGCCTGATCTGGGATCTGAAGTCCGTACCCGCGTGGGTGCTGTCCCGCGCCAAGGAGTGAGCATGCGCATTGCTGTCATCGGAGCCGGCGTGGCCGGGCTCACCAGTGCGTATCTGCTGTCGCGCCGCCATGAGGTGACGCTGTTCGAAGCCAACGATTATCTCGGCGGCCACACGCACACGCATCAGATCGAGCGGGGCGCGCACTACTACGCGGTCGACACCGGGTTCATCGTGCACAACCCGGCGCACTATCCGCTCTTCACGCGCCTGCTCGACGAACTCGGCGTCGCCTCGCAGCCCACGACCATGAGTTTTTCGGTGCAGAACGCCGCCTCGGGGCTGGAGTACAACGCCACCAACCTCGACGGCCTGTTCTGCCAGCGGCGCAATCTGCTGTCGTTGCGGTTCGCGGGCATGGTGCGCGACCTGTTGCGGTTCTACCGCGAGGCGCCCGCCCTGTTGCACGAGACGGGCCCCGGCCCCACGCTGGGTGAGTATCTCGACGAGCACGGCTACGGCGCGGCGTTTCGCGACGACCATCTGGTGCCGATGGCCTCCGCGCTGTGGTCGGCCCCGCCCGCCGGCATCCTGGCCTTTCCGGCGCGCTATCTCGTGCAGTTCATGGCCAATCATCAGATGCTGCAGGCCTCCGGGCGGCCTGAATGGCGGGTGGTGCAGGGGGGCTCGTCGGCCTACATCCGCGCGATGCGGCGGCGCTGGCATGTGACCGAGCGGATCGGCTGCCCGGTGCAGCAGGTGCTGCGCCTGCCCGATGGCGTGCTGGTGCAGGCGAATCATCGCTCCGAGGTCTACGACCACGTGGTGTTCGGCTGCCATAGCGACCAGGCGCTCGGGCTGTTGGGCGATCCAAGCGCGGCCGAGCGCGAGATCCTGGGCGCCATCACCTATCAGCCGAACGACGTGGTGCTGCACACCGACGCATCGCTGCTGCCGTCGCGGCGCAAGGCCTGGGCGGCCTGGAACGCCTACGTGCCCGCCGATCGCGACCAGCTCTGCACGGTGAGCTACTGCATGAACCTGCTGCAGGGCCTGGATGCGCCCGAGCCCTTCATCGTGACGCTCAATCGCAGCGACGCGATCGACCCCGGCCAGGTGCTGCGGCGCATGCGCTATCACCATCCCGTGTACACCCTCGAGTCGGTGGCCGCGCAGGCCCGGCGTCACGAGATCTCGGGCCGGCGCCGCACCTGGTTCGCCGGCGCGTATTGGGGCTGGGGCTTTCATGAAGACGGCGTGCGCAGCGCCGTGGACGTGGCGCGCTCGCTGGGAGCAGAGCCGGTGTGGACGCCCGGCGCGCGCCTGCGCTCGGCCTTCCTGCAACCCGATGAGGCCGCGGCATGAATACCCCGCTGCACAGCGCCGTGTATGAAGGGCGCGTCACCCACACGCGGCACCTGCCGGTGCCGCACGCCTTCGGCTATCGCATGGCGCAGCTCTACCTCGATCTCGACGAGATCGATCAGGTGTTCGATCGGCGCTGGCTGTGGTCGGTGAACCGGCCCAACCTGGCGCAGTGGCGCCGTGCGGACTACCTCGGCGATCCCGAACAGCCTTTGGCCGACGCCGTGCGCGAGCGCATTCGTGCCGTGCGCGGCGACGCGCCCGCAGGCCCGATCCGCATGCTCGCCCATCTACGCTATGGCGGCCACACGTTCAACCCGGTCAGCTTCTATTACTGCTATGGCGCCGATGGCCGCGAGCTCGAGTGCATTGTGGCCGAGGTGACCAACACGCCCTGGCGCGAACGGCATGCCTATGTGCTGTCACGCGAGGAGGCCGGGCGGCACGGCCGGGTCTGGGCGTGGCGCTTCGGCAAACGCTTCCATGTGTCGCCGTTCATGGGCATGGAGCGCGGCTACGACTGGCGCTTCACCGAGCCGGGTGACGACCTGCGCGTGCACATGAAGGTATTGCACGGCGCCCGCGCCGAGTTCGATGCGGACCTCGCCCTGCATCGCCGCGAGCTCGATGGGGCCGCCCTGGCGCGCGTGTTGTGGCGCTACCCGCTGATGACGCTGCAGGTCCTGGGCGCCATCCATTGGCAGGCTCTGCGCCTGTGGCTCAAACATACCCCCGTTCACGATCACCCCGGCCACTCCGGCGGGGACAAGGAGCTGTCATGAAACCCACCTCTCGCCCCGAGCGCCGGGCGCTCGACGCCGCGGCGCGCCAGGCCGGCGCGGGCGGCACGCTCGATCGGCTGCTGCGCAAACGTGTCATCGAAACCCTGTCGGCGCTGCGTGGCGGTGCGCTCGTGATCGATGATCCGGTCGATCGCGTGCTCCTTGGCGAGGCCGTCGTGGGTCAGGCCCCCGTGTGGCTGCGCGTGCACGATCTGGCGTTCTACCGGGTGCTGGCCATGCAGGGGAGCGTGGGCGCGGGCGAGGCCTATGGCGACGGCCTGTGGCAGACCGATGACCTGGTGGGCCTGGTGCGGCTGCTGGTGCGCAATCGCGCGCTGCTCGACGGCATGGAGACGGGCATGGCCCGGGTGGCCGGCTGGCTGCTCAAGGCCTGGCATGCGCGCCGTGCCAATACCCGGCAGGGCAGCCGCCGCAACATCGCCGCGCACTACGACCTGGGCAATCCGTTCTTCGCGCTGTTTCTATCCTCCGACCTGATGTACTCGTCTGCTCTGTGGGACGGCCCGCAGGACACGCTGGAGGCCGCGTCGCGGCGCAAGCTGGATGCCATCTGCCGCAAGCTCGACCTGAAGCCGGGCGAGCATGTCGTGGAGATCGGCACGGGATGGGGGGGCTTTGCGCTGCATGCCGCCCGGGAATACGGTTGCAAGGTCACCACCGCCACCATCTCGCGCGAGCAGTACACGCTGGCGCGTGAGCGCGTGGCCGAGGCCGGCCTGCTCGATCGTGTCGACGTGCAGCTTTGCGACTATCGCGACTTGCAGGGGCAATACGACAAGCTCGTGTCGATCGAGATGATCGAAGCCATCGGTGCCGACTTCCAGGAAACCTACTTCGCCAAGATCGAGTCGTTGCTCAAGCCGCAAGGCTGCGCACTGATCCAGGCCATCACGATCGAGGATCACCGCTACGAGCAGGCCGTGCGGTCGGTGGACTTCATCAAGCGCCACATCTTTCCGGGCAGCTTCATTCCGTCGGTGCAGGGCATGCTCGCGGCCAAGACGCGTGCCAGCGAGCTGGCGCTGGTGCATCTCGAAGACTTCGGCCTGTCGTATGCCCGCACGCTGGCCGCCTGGCGTGCGCGCTTCCTGGTGAACGTGGCCGAAGTGCAGGCGCAGGGCTTCGACGCGCGTTTCATCCGGCTGTGGGAGTTCTATCTGGCTTATTGCGAGGGTGGCTTCGCGGAACGCGCCATCGGCGTGTCGCACTTGCTGTTGACGCGGCCCGGCGCGCGCCCGGGCAAGGCGCGCTGGACCGTGCGCGAAGGAGCCGTGTGATGGCCTTATGGCTCAACCTGATCGGCTACCAGGCCGTGTGGTTCGCAGCCGTGATGGGTGCCGGGCGGGGGCTGACCTGGCCCGCGGTGGTCGCGGCGGGCGTGTTCGTGGCCTTGCAACTCGCCTGGTCGCGACAGTGGCGAGCCGACCTGTGGCTGGTGCTGGCCGCTCTGGTGTGCGGCCTGCTGCTCGACGGCGCGCTGGCGGCCAGCGGTTTGCTGCGTCACACCACGCCCTTGCCGGCGTTGCCGCCCGGCGGTGCGCCGGTCTGGATCCTGGCGCTATGGGTCGCCTTCGCCATGACGCTGAATCACTCTCTGGGATGGCTCAGGCGGCGTCCCGCGCTGGCCTGGCTGGCGGGCGCGGTCGGCGGCCCGCTGGCGTATTGGGGCGCGGCGCGCGGTTGGCGTGCCGTGAGTTTCGAGACGCCGGCGATCTATACCGTCGCCTGGCTGGGCGCCGGCTGGAGCATTGCCCTCGTGCTGTTGACCACCATGGCGCGGCACATGACCGACGAACGACGGGAGGTAGCGGCATGACCTGGTTCGAACAACTCCTGGTGCTTGCCGTGCTGATGGTGGGTGCGATGTCGGTCGCCTGGGCCTGGCAGCGGCGCCATCGCAACGCGGGCATCGTCGATGCCGTCTGGGCGGCGGGCGTGGGCGGTGGCGCGCTGATTGCCGCGCTCACCGGCGCCGGTGCGCCGGCCACACGCCTGCTGCTGGCGGTGCTGGGGGTGTGCTGGTCCGCGCGGCTCGCCTGGCATATCTGGCGCCGCGTGCGGGTCGAGGAAGAAGACGGGCGTTATCAGGCCCTGCGGGCGCATTGGCACGGGCATCAAGGCAAGTTCTACGGTTTCTTCATGTTCCAGGCGGCGCTGGTCGTGCTGTTCGCCTTGCCCTTCACGGCGGTGGCCGCCAACGCGGCGCCCTTGTCCGCGGCACGTGCCGCGCTCGCGGTGGTGGTGTGGTTGCTCGCCGTGGGGGGCGAAGCGCTGGCCGACCGCCAGCTCGCCGCCTGGCGTGCCGACCCGGCGCATCGCGGCAAGACCTGCCGCGCTGGTTTCTGGCGCTATTCGCGGCACCCCAACTACTTTTTCGAGTGGTGCCACTGGTTCGCCTATGTGGTGCTGGCATGGGGTTCGCCGTTGTTCTGGCTGAGCCTGAGCGGACCGGTGGTGATGTATGTATTCCTGCGTTGGGTGAGCGGCATCCCGTTCACTGAAAAACAGGCGCTGCGCACGCGCGGCGAAGACTATCGCGCCTATCAGCGCGACACGCCGATGTTCTTCCCCTGGTTTCCCAAATCGACCGACAGGCAGGACCGATCATGACCTCTCAATTGACGCAAGACCTCGAGCTGGCCCTCGACCGGCCCGCGCCCGGCCTGCTGGGCCTGGCCGAGCGCGGCTGGGTGCCCGATGTGCTGTTGCGCGCGGGCATCCGCAGGCTGTGCGCGCAGCGCCTGGCGGATGAGTCGGCCGACGATCCCCGCCACCAGGCGGAGCGGCAGCAATCGCTCACTGAATCGTTGCGCCGTGCGCCGCTTGCCATCCACACCGATGCGGCCAACGCGCAGCATTACGAGCTGCCGGCCGCGTTCTTTCGCCTCTGTCTCGGTACGCGGCTCAAGTACTCAGGCTGCCTGTATCCGGAGGGCGTGGACTCGCTGGATGCGGCCGAGGACGCCATGCTGAAACTCTACGGCGTGCGTGCGGGCCTGGCCGACGGGCAGGACATCCTGGAGCTGGGCTGCGGCTGGGGCTCGCTCACGCTGTGGATGGCCGAGCGCTATCCGGCCGCGCGCATTACCGCCGTGTCGAATTCCGCCTCGCAGCGTCAGCACATCGAGGCGCAGTGCCGCGAGCGCGGTCTGGACAACGTGCATGTGATCACGTGCGATGTGAATACCCTGCAACTGCCGCAGGCCGCCTACGACCGCTGCGTGTCGGTGGAGATGTTCGAGCACATGCGCAACTACCAGACGCTGCTCGGTTCGATCGCCGGCTGGCTGCGTCCGGGCGGCAAGCTCTTCGTGCACATCTTTGCGCATCGCACCCTGATGTACCCGTTCGAGACGGCTGGTGCCGACAACTGGCTGGGCCGCCACTTTTTCACCGGCGGCATCATGCCCGCGGCCGATACCCTGCTGTGGTTCCAGCGTGATCTGCGGCTCGAGTCGCGCTGGTTGGTGGACGGCACCCATTACGAGCGCACCGCCAATCACTGGCTGGCCAACCAGGATGCGAACAAGGCCGAGGTGATGCGCATCCTGAGCGAGGCCTACGGCACCGAGCTCGCGCCGCTGTGGTTCCAGCGCTGGCGCATGTTCTGGATGGCCTGCGCCGAGCTCTTCGGCTACCGCCAGGGCCGCGAGTGGCTGGTGGCGCACTACCGCTTCGTGCGGCCAACCTGAAGGAGAACACGCATGCGCAAGCAACCCTGGCACCGCTGGCTGACGTTCCTGCCCCTCTCTTTGCTGGCGGCATGTTCGTCGCCGCCGCCGCTGCCGCCCGTGGCACAGGTGGATCTGCCGCGTTTCATGGGCGATTGGTACGTGATCGCGCACATCCCGAGCTGGCCCGAACGCAATGCCTATAACGCGCTGGAACGCTATACCCTGCGGCCCGACGGCAAGATCCAGACCGACTTCGAGTATCGCGACGGCAGTTTCGACGCGCCGGTGGACACCATGCATCCGGTCGGCACCGTGAGGCCGGACACCAACAGTGCCGTGTGGGGCATGCAGTTCATCTGGCCCATCAAGGCCGAGTATGTGATCGCGTGGCTCGACGCGGACTATCAGCGCACGATCGTGGGCCGCAGCAAGCGCGACTATGTCTGGATCATGGCGCGCACGCCGACGCTGCCGGACGACGTGTACGCCGAGCTGGTCGAACGGGTGCGCGGCATGGGCTACGACACGGCGGAACTGCGCAAAGTGCCGCAGCGCTGGTGAAGCGGGCCACGCCTGTCGATATGGGTGGCGCCGCTGTCGGGCATCGCCGGCCGACTCGCGTACGCCATTGAAAAGGGGCGGTCCGAAGACCGCCCCTGTCGCCTTGCCGCCTCGGCTTACACCGCCGGCGGGTCGGTCTCGCGCTCCGGATGACGATGCGCGGCGATCGCATCGATGAAGGCCTGTGCGGCCGATGCATCCCAACCACCCGCCACGATCAGGCCGCTGTCGGGCTGATCGATGGGCAGTCCGGCGGCCTCGAACAACGCCGCGCCGCTACCGATGGCCATGAGCGTCTTGCCATGCCGGAAGGCGTCGCGCACGTACTCCAGCGCCCGGCCGTCGCGTTGCAGCATCGCCACCGCCTCGTCGCCGCCGGGTACCGCCACCGCGTCGAACACCACGCTGGGCTGGTTCTCGAGCGAGCCGTCGGCGTCGAGCTGGTTGCCTTCGCGGTCGGCGAAGGTGCCGATGCGCGGGCCGATGAGCCGCACCACGGCGCCCGCATCGATCAGGGCCTGGGCCAGCGCACGCGTCGCGGCGCCATCCACGCCGGGCGCGGCCAGCAGCGCCACCTTGCGGGTCGCGATGCCGGCATCACCCGGGCGGAACGTGAGCGACAGCGCCGGGGACTGCGCGATTTCGGGCTCGGGCGGATTGGGCATCGCGCGCGGCAGCGGCTCGGGCAGGGCCATGCCTATGCCATCGGCCACGGCTTGCGCCAGCGTGTCCGACACGTTGCGCAGCGACGCCACCATGCGTTCGCGGATGGCCGGCACGGTCACCTTGCTGAGCTCGAAGGCGAAAGCCGAGATGATGTGCTTCTGCTCCCAGTCGGTCTGGCTCTCGAAGAAGAGCGTGGCCTGGGCATAGTGCTCGGCGAATTTTTCGGGCTTGCCGCGCAACTCATCGCTCTGCACCGGCTCGGGGAAGGACACGAACCCGGCCGACCCCGCCTGGAACGGGCAGCCACCCGCCAGCGAATTGGGCTCGTAGGCCACCTTGCCGCGATTGATGGTCTGGCGGTGCATGCCGTCGCGCTGATTGTTGTGCACGGGCGCGAGCGGCGCATTGATCGGGATCTCGTGGAAGTTCGGGCCGCCCAGGCGCGAGATCTGCGTGTCCACATACGAATGGATGCGGCCCGCGAGCAGGGGATCGTTGGTGAAATCCAGGCCCGGCACGATGTGCGCCGCGCAGAACGCGGCCTGCTCGGTCTCGGCAAAGAAGTTGTCGGGATTGCGGTCGAGCACCATGCGTCCGATGGGACGGATCGGCACCAGCTCTTCCGGCACGATCTTGGTGGGGTCCAGCACATCGAAGCTGAATTCGTCGGCCTGCTCATCGGTGAAGATCTGCACCCCGAGTTCCCACTCGGGCGAATTGCCCGAGTCGATGGCCTCCCACAGATCGCGGCGATGGAAGTCGGGATCGGCGCCGGACACCTTCACGGCCTCGTCCCACACCTGCGAGTGCGTGCCGAGGATGGGATTCCAGTGGAACTTCACCAGGTGCGATACGCCCTGCGCATTCACGAATCGGAACGTGTGCACGCCGAAGCCCTGCATCATGCGGTAGCTGCGCGGAATCGCACGGTCCGACATGGCCCACATCATCATGTGGGTGGACTCGGGGCTGAGCGAGATGAAATCCCAGAACGTGTCGTGTGCCGAGGCCGCTTGCGGCATGCCGTGGTGCGGTTCGGGCTTGACCGCGTGCACGAGGTCAGGGAACTTCATCGCATCCTGGATGAAGAAGACGGGCATGTTGTTGCCCACCAGGTCCCAGTTGCCTTCGTCGGTGTAGAACTTGACCGCGAAGCCGCGCACGTCGCGCGCGGTGTCTTTCGAGCCGCGCTCACCGGCCACCGTCGAGAAGCGCACGAACACCGGCGTGCGCTTGCCGGCCTCGGCAAAGAGCGACGCGGCCGTGATGTCGGTCAGGGGCTCGTAGCACTCGAAGTAGCCGTGCGCGGCCGAGCCGCGCGCGTGCACGATGCGCTCGGGAATGCGCTCGTGGTCGAAGTGCGTGATCTTCTCGCGCAGGATGAAATCCTTGAGCAGGGCGGGGCCACGCAGCCCGGCCTTCAGCGAGTTCTGGTTGTCAGCGACCGGCACCCCTTGATTGGTGGTCAGGCGCTGGCCGGTGCTGTCGGCACGCACGCGCGCCAGCCGGCCGTCGGCGGCATTCACGCCCGGTTCGGCGGCGCCGTTGGTCTTGGGCGATTGGACATGCTCTGACAGCGAGCTCGCGCCCACGCTGTCGTCGGCCGGCGGCACCTGCGCGCCGGTGTACGGGCAGCGAGCGGCCTCGCCGTACTCGGCTGCCTTGTCGTCGTTGTGCGGGCGGCCGGCCACCGTGGCCTGCGTGGCCAGGGCGCGCTGCAACGCGGGTTGCGCCGCGTCCGGCGCCGGGCCGGTGGCGGGGCCGCTGTCGGTATTGAAGTAGGCGGTGTCCAGTGCCAGCTGGCTCTGTCCATTGGCGCCAGCCGTCTTGGCGGCACGCTTGGCGGCCGGCTTGGCTGCGCTCTTGGTGGCCGCCTTGGCGGGGCTCTTGGCCGCGGGCTTCGCGGCGGACGTCGGGGTTTTCTTGCCAGGCATCGATGTCTCCGTGCGGATCAGTGGCGGCGCAACATGCTGTCGCGGGCCTGTTCGGCGCGGGACGCGCCAATGGCGGTTTCGACCTTCTTCACTTCTTCAGGCGGGGGCAACACGGCCGGCAGGCCCAGCGATTCGATCCACAGCTCACGCGACCAACCCATGGTGTGGTACAGGTGATGGTCTTCGTCGGTCGCCACGGCGTCGTACGCCTGCTTCAGTACGTCCGCCTGTTTGCCGCTGCCTTTCTCGGCGAGCAGCCCGATCAGGGCCCAGTTGCTGTGATCTTTGGTTTCGGCCAGCACCACGCACTCGGTGGCGACCAGCTCGGCGGCCTGCGGATTGCCGGCGGCCTGCGCCATGCGCATCGCGCGCACCAGCGACTCGCCCAGGTGCCGCACGACCTTGCGGCCGTCGGTCTCGAGCTCAGGATCCATCCCCAGTTGCTCGAACACGGTCAGCAGGACGCGGCGGTGCGTTCGCGTTTCTTCCAGGTATTCCTTCCATTCCTTCTTCAGGTCTTCGTTCAGCGCACAGCTGACGGCAGTCTCGTAGACCTGCAGCCCACCGATTTCGGTTTCCAGGGCTTGGTAGAGCAGTTCCTTGGTTTGCTGGGCATCGGGTGCACGACGGCTCATGGCGGCCTCCTCGCATGGCAGGGACAGTTGGCGGAATCCGCGGCCAGCCATCGGCCGGCGCGGAGAGCGCCCCATGCAGCAACTACCGTTCCCGTGTGCGGCGCGCGAGGTCGGGCGGCGCCTGGCGCAGCCGTTGTTCGAGGAACTGCAGGAAGACCCGCGCCAGCGGGGGCAGCGTGCTGCCCGCCAGCGTCAGCACCTGCACGCTGCGCTGCTGCATCTCCGCATTGCTGAAGGGCAGGGCGACCAGCCCCACGGGCTCGAGCTTGTCCGCCAGGGTCAGGTACCCGGACAGCGCCACGATCGGGCTGTCGGGCAATAGCGGCAGGAACGCAGCCGAGTAGTTGGAGACGTAGGCGGGCTCGAGGTGCAGCCCGGCATTGGCGCACGCCACGTCGAAGAGCTGCCGCACGGTCGTGTCGCGATCGCCGAGGGCCAGCGGCAGCTTGCGCAGATCGCGCACGCTCACGCTGCGCCGCGTGGCCAGGGCGTGGCGGCGGCACATCACGGCATACACGGGCGCGCGGCTCACCAGCTCGGTGCGCAGCCGCTCGTCGGTGGCCAGCGTGTAGCGCAGGGCCAGCTGCGCATGACCATCCAGCACGCGTTGATTCACGGCCTCGGGGCGATCCACATGAAGGTGAAAGCGGGTGTGGGGATGCAACTGCTTGAAGTCGGCCATGCTCTGCGGCATGAAGCGGTGCGCGAAACCCTCGGTACAGGCAATGCGCAATGTGACGTCGCCCAGGTGGCTGCGTTCGCGCAGTTCGTCGGCCACGCGTTCGGCTTCGAGCGTGGCGGCATTGGCGTAGGCGGCCAGCTGCCTGCCCGCCTCGCTCAGGGTCATGCCGCGCGCTTGACGCTCGAACAGCGTGACGCCGAGCTGGTCTTCGAGCTTGCTGATCTGGCGGCTGATCGCCGAAGCCGCCACGTGCTGCGTCTGCGCGGCCGCGGCCACCGAGCCACGGCGGGCCACTTCCAGGAAATAACGCAGTGCCAGCGAAATCATGAGGCCTCGACGAGAGCAGGGCGGACAAAAAGAGGCGGTGGGCAGGCGATGGCCCGGCACGCGGCTGAATTGCGAAAAAGGCAATGCAAGCCTGCGATTTAGCTGATTGTGGCATGCCTGCCGCCGTAATAATGTTGTGCCTTTCCCTAATAAGGCCATCTTCGTGACACGAGCACGCGCCATTGCGCAAACCCTGGAACAGTTCGACAGCGGCGCGTTTCGGGCCGTGCTGGCGCGGCGGGTGGCGCATGCCACCGAGAGCGAAGAGCCGTCGCAGGCCCCTGCGCAGCACGCCTATCTCGACGAAGAGATGGTGCCGTTGCTCACGCGCCTTGGTTTCGAGACCCGTGTTTACCCCAATCCCGCCGGCGCCGACCTGCCCATTCTGGTGGCGCACCGCATCGAGGACGCGGCCCTGCCGACGGTGCTGATGTACGGTCATGGCGACGTGGTGCGCGGCAACGCCGCCCGCTGGAGCGAAGGGCGCGACCCCTGGCAACTGCGCGTCGAGGGCGACCGCTGGTATGGCCGCGGCACCGCCGACAACAAGGGCCAGCATTCCATCAATCTCTGTGCGCTCGAACAGGTGCTCGCGGCCCGCGGCGGCCGATTGGGCGTGAATGTGACCTGGCTGATCGAGACGGGCGAAGAGGCGGGCTCGCCGGGCCTGGCCGCTTTCTGTGATGCGCAGCGCGAGTTGCTGCGCGCGGATCTGTTCCTCGCCAGCGATGGTCCTCGGCTCGCGGCCGCGCGGCCCACGCTCTTCATGGGTTCGCGCGGCGCCGTCAATTTCGAATTGCGGCTCTCGTTGCGCGAGCGCGGCTATCATTCCGGCAACTGGGGCGGCCTGTTGTCCAACCCCGCCATCGTGCTGTCGCACGCGATCGCCAGCATGGTCGACGCGAGCGGCCGCATCCTGGTGCCGGGCCTGCGCCCGCCCGAGATCCCCGCGGCGGTTCGCGCCGCCCTGGCCGATCTTCAGGTCGGTGGCGACGTCGACGATCCCGAGATCGATCCGTATTGGGGCGAGCCGGGCTTGTCGCCCAGCGAACAGGTATTCGGCTGGAACAGTCTGGACGTCCTCACCTTCGGCGCAGGCGATCCGGCCAAGCCGGTCAACGCGATTCCGCCGCAGGCGGTGGCGTGGTGCCAGCTGCGCTTCGTGGTCGGCACCGACTGGCGCCGGCTGGAAGACACGGTGCGCGAGTACCTCGAGAATGCCGGGTTCGGCGGAATCGAGGTGACCCTGGGCGCCCAGGCCGGCGCCACGCGGCTCTCGCCCGACAATCCCTGGGTGCGGTGGGCGGCCGATTCGGTGGAAGTGACCACCGGCCAGGCGCCCGCGCTCCTGCCCAACCTCGGCGGGTCGCTGCCGAACGATATCTTCGCGGATCTGCTGGGCTTGCCCACGATCTGGGTGCCGCACTCCTACCCGGCCTGCGCACAGCATGCCCCCAACGAACACCTGCTCGGTTCCGTCGCCCGCGAAGGCCTGGCGATCATGGCCGGGCTGCTCTGGGATCTGGCCGAGCAGGGGCCGGCGCTGTGCGCCGCGCAACGCGACGCGCAACCCGTTCCCGCCACCTGATCTCTTTTTGGGTTCCTTCATGAAACGCCGTCATTCCGGTTTCACCCCCGTACGCCGTGCCGCCACCGCGGTGCTGGCCCTGTCCTGCAGCCTGATCGGTGCCGCGGCCCAGGCCGCCTGGCCCGAGCAGCCGGTGCGCCTGGTCGTGCCCTTCACGCCGGGCGGCGCCACGGATGCGGTCGCACGCCTCATGGCGAGCAAGCTCGCGCCCAAGCTGGGCCAGCCCGTCATCGTGGAAAACCGCCCCGGCGCGTCGACCGTGATCGGTGCCGATGCCGTGGCGCGCGCGCAGCCCAATGGCTACACCCTGATGCTCTCGGGCAGCACGACCTATTCCGTGCTGCCGGCCTTGAAGACCGGTCTGCCGTTCGATCCGGTGAAGTCGTATTCGCATGTGGCCATCGTGGCGATCGCACCGGTGGTGCTGCTCGCGAAGAACGATCTGCCCGTGAAGACGGCGGGCGAGGCCGCCAAGCTGGCGCGCGAGCGCAGCGGCAAGGGCGGCCTCATGTACGGCACCTTCGGCCCGGGCTCGGCGCCGCATCTGACCGGCGAGATGTTCGCGATGGCCGCGGGTGCCCGCATGACGCCGGTGCCCTACAAGGGCAGCGCGCAGCTCGTCACTGCCATGATCGGCGGCGAAGTCGACCTGGGCGTGGATACCGTGTCGTCGGCCGCCGCGCAAGCGCGCGCGGGCAAGGTCCGGGCGCTCGCCGTGACCGGCGCGAAGCGCATGCCGCAACTGCCCGACGTGCCCACCTTCACCGAGGCGGGCTTGCCGGAAGTGTCGTTGGTCGGCTGGTACGGCATGGTGGCCCCCGCGGGGACGCCCGCGGAGATCGTCCAGCGCCTGGGCGCTGCCGTGGAGGAGGTCATGGCCGATCCCGAGGTGCGCAAGTCCGTCGGCGACCTGGCGCTCGAGCCGGTCTACCTGCCCGGCGAGAAGTTCCGCAAGCAGATCGAGACCGAGGTGGCCGAGTTCCGCGCGATCGGCGAGCGGGCCGGGATCTCGATGGACTGAACGGCGCGCCGCAAGGCAGTCCCGCCCAAAAAAAATGCCGCTTCCCGAAAGGAAGCGGCATTTTTCTGGCTGGTTACGTCACCCCCGCAATCCTCAGGGCTACGTAGAGGCACGTAGGCGTGGTGTCAGTGCGCGCTCCTTCACGCCGGCAGCGTCAGCGGCATGCCCGAGGGCCGTTCGCGCGACTCTTCCACGACGTGGCCGTGCTGCCCCGGCAGGCGGAACAGGCTGACCGACCCTTGCAGGCGCTCGGCCTGCGTTTCGAGCGAGGCGGCCGCGGCGGCGGATTCCTCGACCAGCGCGGCATTCTGTTGCGTGACCTGATCGATCTGCGTCACCGCGGTATTGACCTGCTCGATGCCGCTCACCTGTTCGCCGGACGCCGAGGAGATTTCGCTCACCAGCGTGGCCAGGTTATCGATGGTGCGCAGGATGTCGGACATGGTGCGGCCCGCGGCTTCGACCTGGGCCGAGCCGGCCTGCACCGTCTCGCCCGAGGCGGCGATCAGCTGCTTGATCTCCTTGGCGGCCGCGGCACTGCGCTGCGCCAGCGAACGCACTTCGCCCGCCACCACCGCGAAGCCCTTGCCTTCTTCGCCGGCCCGTGCCGCTTCGACGGCCGCGTTCAGCGCAAGAATGTTGGTCTGGAACGCGATGCCTTCGATCACGCCCACGATGTCACCGATGCGGCTGGCATCGGTGGCGATCTCGCGCATGGTCACCACCGCCTGATCCACGGCTGCGCCGCCCGCGCGCGCCACCTGCGCGGCCTCGGCCGCGCGATCCTGCGCCTGGCGGGCGTTCTCGGCATTGTTGGTCACCGTGGACAGCAGCTCTTCCATGCTGGCCGCGGTTTCTTCCAGCGAGGCGGCCTGCTCTTCGGTACGGCTGGAGAGGTCCAGGTTACCGGCCGCGATCTCGCTCGTGCCGGTGTGGATCTGCACGACGCCCTCGCGCACGGCCTGCACCGTGCGCACCAGCGAATTCTGCATCTCTTGCAGATACGGAATGATCTGGCCCACACAGTTCTTGCCGAAATCGGCGCATTGCGTCGACAGATCACCCGAAGCGATGCGGCGGAAGTGCGCGCGCACGTCTTCGAGCGGGCGCTTCACGTACATCACGACATAGCGGTCGCCCAGGAAGATCAGCAGCAGGCTGATACCCAGCACGATGCCGGTGCTGAGGTACGCGCGCTCCCGCTGTACGGCGGCATTCGCGGACAGATCGTGCGCCCGTTGTTCGGCGTAGTTCTCGTAGTCCTGCATGTGCTTGCCGAACGCCCGGCTGGCCTGCACCACCGGGCCGGCGGCATGGGCGCGCGCGGCGGCCACGCCTTGTGTCGCCAGCAGCTGGCGCTGCGTGGCCAGGCCCTGGTTCACCAGCACATCGAAATCGGTGCGCAGCGGGCCGGTGATCGCGGTCGGCGTTTCGCCCGCGTCGATCTCGAAGAATCGGTCGAAGTGTTTACGCGCTTCGGCCAGCGCGCTGTCCACGCCCTGGCCTTCGTCGGCAGCCTGGCGGGCATTGCCCTCGGCCGCGTACTCCAATTGACGGTTCAGCCGCAGCCGGGCGCGCATGACCTGATCGTTCACGCGTGCCATGAGTGACACTTCCTGGAGCAACTTGTCTTTCGAGGCGAGAGCCTGGCCCGAGCTGTTCAGACCGGAAACGCTGATGTAGGAGAGGAGGGAAACGAGACCGCAGATCAGGAGCAGCGTCCACAGAATCATGCGTCGTACGGTGATGTCTTTCAGAAACTGGTTCATGCGCGTGATGCTCGGGTTGGGAACGATTTCATACGTAACAACGGCGTCCTACATGCCGGGATTTAGGCGCTGTTTCACTTATTTCGGGGTATGTCCCCAAATGGAAATTAAGTGACATTTACCGTAATAAAACGGGTTTTTGCAGGTAAATAGACCTATCTGACGGGCAAAATGCGCCTCAAGGGGACAGGGTTAAGTAACAGGAAAACCTGCCGTTAACCGGTCATCAGGAAGTGGGGCGGTGCTTCGAAAGCCGTCTCACGTCCCCTTTACTCACCGATTTCCGGCGCGCCCATGACTCAGATCTCAGCGACTTCCGTTTCGACCCCGGCCTGGCCCACGGCCACGCCCGCCCAACCCGCGCCCGCGGCCTCGGCGGCACCCGCCGCCGCCGCGCCCGTGCAGACCGCGCAGGCCGTCAGCGGCACCGCCGTGAGCGTAGGCCTGGGTGGCACCGAGTCCGGGCTCTATCGTGCCCCGAGCGCCTTGCCTTCGCTGCAATCCGCGGTGTGGGAGCAAAACGGCGGCGACGCGATTTCGACCCAGATGGCCGGCAACTTCGTGTCGCCCAATCTGGCCGGCCGATTCAAGGATCTGGGCACCACCGTGCTCGAGCGCTTCCGTGACGACGGCTCGAATTTTTCGCAGTCCATCCTGCAGGCCCGGCCCGGCAGCGTCGGCGGCGCGTCGCTCCATGCGCGCCAGCACACCGACGCTGACAACCAGGTCAAGCTGGCCATCACGACCGCGGGCGGCGCCCGGGTCGAGGTCTCGCTGGGGAGCGACGCCAACGGGCTGGCCGTGTCCATCAGCGTGAGCGAAAGCGAGGTCTCGGATGACGAGCGCGCCGCGATCGCGAATCTGGCGGGTGCCTTTCAGGAGGCGCTCGATGGCCTGGCCTCCGAGCCGCCGCGGCTCAATCTGGGCAAGCTGGGCAGTTTCGATACCAGCCTCTTGCGCAATGTGGACCTGCAAGCCACCGTCAGTCTGGGCAATCAACACAGTCAGACCGTGTCGTTCAAGGCGGACGCGACGTCGCGCAGCATCACCTCCACCGGGCCCGCCGGCACGGTCAGCGTCGACGTGGACCTGAGCCAGTCGTCGATGTTCGGCACGGCGGCCCAGCGCGGTGCGGCGGTCGAGGCCTATCTGCGCCAGTTCGACGCGGCCCAGACGCGCGGTCAGGGCGACGCGCAGACCATGTCGCTCTTCAAGGATGCGTTTTCATCGCTGCACGCCGACTACGGCGACGCGGCGCGCGCGCGTACCGGCGTGGTGGGCGCGAATGCCCTGAACCAGGCGGACCGCAGCGTGTTGAGCGGCCTGGCCGACTTCAACGCCTCGGTGCGGCAGAACACGCTCACGCTCAATCCGCGCCGCAAGGAAGAGATCGAAAGCTTCATCTATACGGTGTCGCAGCGCACCTCGATCCAGGGCACGGACGCGCTCAACCGCGGGATCGTGCAGCAGATCGACAGCCGCCTGTCGGCGAGTTACCACAAGCCGCTCTCGCCCGAGCTGACGCTCAATCTCACGGAAGACCGCGAGTCGCAGAACTATTACTACTACCAGATCGACGACAAGAGCAGCAGCCGCACGGAGCTGGGCTACGAGCAGGGCCAGCTGACGCTGGCGCGCCTGACCGCGACCCGCAGCCAGTCCACGCACATGCAGAAGTATGTGATGGGCGAGTTGGTGGCGGAATCCACGCTGCCCACCGGCACGTCGCGCACGGAAGATCTCAGCCGTCTGGTGCGCGAAGCCACGTCCGAAGACCGCGGCGCCGGCCTGAATCCGCGCGACCAGATCGAAGCCATTCGCGAACGCAAGTACGCAGATCTGGCCGCATCGGTGGCCCGCCTGCGCGATCTGTAAAACAGCGCATCAGCCGTCGCAGCGGCTCACGAGCGGCTGCGCGGCGGCGCGGGACTGATCGGCGGGGGTTGCACCTTCCTGGCGGTCACGGGCGGCGAACTCGATGCGCACGCGCATGCTGCGCCCGGCTGCGTCGCGGACATCGCTCAGGCCCTCGTAGAGGCGCAGCCGGCGCTGCTCCAGATCGTAGAGCAGCTGGATCGACGGAGCGGCAAAACCATACCAGGCATCGAGCTTCAGACGCAGCCGCAGCATGCGGCTGCCTTCGTATTGGCGCTGGCCGGTGTCCACCTCGAGCTCGTAGTCGCGCAAGCGCGACGGCACGAGGAACGCGATCACCGGATCCTCGCTCGCGGTGAGCTGGTTCCAGTGCTGGCGCACGTAGGCGTCGAAACCGGCATCGATGATCTGGTTGGGGCGCGGCGAGAGTGCCGCGGTACGCAGGGGCTCGGCGGTACTGCGCTGGCTATACATCTCACGCGTGGCGCCCTCGGTGCGCACGCCCTGGCGCATGCCGTTGCGCCGGTCTTCGAACTCGAAGTCGGGCGCCGGATCGTCGATCGCGCCGCGCACCCATTTGCGCGCGAACGGCGCGCCGTTGGGGCATTGATACAGCACCAGCCGCGTCATGCGCTGCGGCTCCACCACCACCCAGTGTTCTTCGCGGTACAGCAGGCGGCCATCCTCCTGGTCGTAAGCCGCGCCCATGAAGTGTTCGGAGACGGGCGGGCCACCGGATGCGCGGGTGGCGTGGACGGTGGGCGTGGCGAGGACGGCGCAGGCGAGGGCGCACAACGATGCCACCCAGCGGGGCCCCTGGCGGGCGGCCGTGATGGAATGCGGAACGGGCATGATGCGGTCACTCCGAGGCGAAGCGGATCGAGACGGCGGGCGCGGACGGCCGGCCGGCCGGGCTAAGGTCTCCCCTCGTGGCGCATGCGTCATTCGGCGCGTGAACGCGCAAGGGCGTACCGGTTTATACGGATCCGGCTCGGCCTCGGATGCATGCGATTCCGAAGATAGCGTGCGGCCTCGGCATCGGGTGGTGCAAGATGTAAAAGGACGCGGCGCTTCGCTGCGGCGCGGTCACGTGAGCGGGCACGGTGAGAGATGCCGGAGACGCGGGTGGCGCTGCGCGCCGGGCGGAGGAAAGGGGCGCCCGGCCAGGGGCGCTTCTAGCCGGCGCCCGGCGGCGGATCAGCCGTTCAGGTGCTTGCGCGTGCGCTTGATCTCGTACATGCGCGTGTCGGCCATGCGCACGGCGGTCTCGGCGTCCATGTTGAGGGGCTCGACCGATACCATCCCGACGCTGGCGCCCGGATATTCGATCACCTGGTCGCCCAGGCGGTAGGTGCCGGCCGTGGCGGCGGCGGTGCGCAACTGCAGCGTGAGCGCTGCCTGTAGCGGATCACCTGCCGCGGCGTCGGGCAGGCTCGGGTCGTGTTGCGGGCCCGGGCCCACCAGCAGGAACTCGTCGCCTCCCACGCGCCCCACCACATCGGAGGCACGCAGGCTTTCGGTGAGGCGGCGCCCCACGGCCTGCAGGAATTCGTCGCCTGCCTGGTGGCCGTAGTTGTCGTTGATCATCTTGAAGCCATCGAGATCGATCACGCCCACCAGGACCGAGCCACCGGTGCGCGCGGCGCGGTCGAGCAGACGATCGAGCTCTTCGTAGACCGCGCGACGGTTGGGCAGGCCGGTGAGCATGTCGGTCAGGGCGAACGCCATCAGGCGCGCATTGGCGTCCTGCAGGCTGGCCATCAGGTGTTCACGCTCGATGAAGCTCGCCACCAGGTTGGAGAACAGCTTGAGCAGCGCGTTGGCATCGGGGGCAAGCTTGCGCTTGTCGGCGCTCGCCGCGCACAGCGTGCCGAGCAGCACGCCATCGTCGGTGCGGATGGGCGTGCTCACGTAAGTCTTGATGCCGAGCTTGCGCGCCGCCTCGGAGTCGCCCCAGCAATCGGCGACGTCGTCGGTGTAGAGGCGGTCTTCGTCGAGCGCGCGCTTGCAGAGCGTGTCGGACCACGTGACCTTGAGGCCTTCGGGGATCAGCATCTCGCCGGTGTTGCGCGCGAACCGCACGAGTTGTTCGTTGCGTTCGAGATCGATCGAAGTGAGGTAAGTGGACTCCATCCCGGTCACGGCGCTCAGCATCTCGAGCAGGGGGCGCGTGAGTTCTTCGATGGATTTGGCCGCCGGCAGTGCGGTGGCGAGCTTCGACAGGATCGGGTCCACGGATGATGCCTCGAATCGGAGCGCGCCCGGGATGGCGCGCGCGCCTGTCATCCTAGCCCGTGATGCGTGACGGCGGCAAGCACGCGCCGCCGTCACGCATTCTCGTGAACCCGCTCAGGGCTGGCAATAGTCGGGCAGGGTCTTCGGCCACAGACGCGCACCGGTCTCGCCGTACAGCACGCGCATGCCGCACTCCATGCCCACGCGGGCGAGCACCTTGCCGTGCGTGTCGATCAGCATTGAATCCGAGTCGGTGGAGACCACGGCGCGCTGGCCCGAGAAGGGCGAGGCCGCGAGATAGGCCGGCGCGATGGTGAACGCGCCGCGCGCGTCGAGATAGCCCAGCCTGTCGCCCGCATTCGCGAGCGCCAGGCCGTCGTGGCGTGCGCCGAGATAACGGTAGGCGGCCGGCGGCACGGGTGTGCCTGGCGTGAGCGCGACCACGCTGGCTTTGCCCTTGTCGCCCTGGACCACCGCCACCCCTTCGGAAGGCGCGTCGCCGTATCCCGGCACGGTGTGCAGGATCTTGCCGGTCAGATCGGCATAGCGCGTCACTGTCGTGTCTTCGATGGCTTGAGAGACCAGCCACTTGCCGTCGGGCGACAGGCTCCAGTCGCCTTCGGGGAGTTCGGCCACGGTATTGCCGTCTGCGTCGATCAGCACGGGGTCGTTCGAATAGGCCGCGGGCATCACGGCGCGCGCGGGTTCGCCGCGGAAGGGGGTGCCCGCCATGCCGGGCGTGCGGAATTGCCACTGGCCTTGCGCATCGAGGTAGCCGGAGAGCGGATCGCGACTGATCTGCGTCCAGCGTCCTACGCGCAGATGGTAGGCATTGTCCTGCGCCACCGCCGCGGTGCCGTCCACGCTCACGAGCCAGCGCTTGTCGCCGGCCGCCGCGGTCATGCCGTCCTCGTCGGGGCCGTACGTGTCCAGGCCGGGCTGCCAATCGACCAGAACCTTGCCCTCTGCATTCACGAGTCTGCGGATCGGCGTGGGTGTTTCATCGGGCGCCACCGGCGTGTCCGCGGCCTGCTGCACCAACCAGACGGCGTCCGTCATGCGCCGCACATCGCCGTGTTCGGGCGGGATGCGCCAGCGGCCTTGTGTATCGATCACCCCGGTGCGTCCCGCGCCCAGCGATGCGATGGCCAGGTCGCCGTGGAACGATTCGATCGCCGCGAACTGCGGTGGCAGCACGACCGTGCCGTGCTCGATGTCGTAGAGGCCCCAGGGTTCGCCTTCGGCCGCGCCCTGCACATAGCGGGCCAACCCGTTGCCGATGGGCTCGAGGCTGAAGTGCTCGGGTAGCGCGTGGGGCTTGCCCGCGCGATCGATCAATTGCACCTTGTCGTCCTGGTAGACGAAGGCGTAGCCGTGCCGGAATGCGCCGATGTGCTTCTGCGGCGGCAGCCCGACGGGCTCGCCACGCGCGTCGAGCAGCACCATGCCTTGCGCCGTCTGGGCGGCGAACCGCAGGGACTCGGGCGCCGGGGCGGGTTCGCCCTCGGGGCGTTCGTCGTCGCTGGCGTCGAGCGGGATCAGGTCGGTCCAGCTGTCCATGCCGATCAGCGTGCCGTCGGCCAGCATCAGCGTGGGCACGTTGCCACATTGGCAGTGCGTGTCGCGGCTGATGCCGATGGGGGCGTTCGCATCGCGCCAGCCCAGCGGACGGATTGCCAGGTTTTCGAGTGCGTCACGTTGCTCCGCAGTGAAAAGGGATTTGCCGTCGGCATCCAGGATGTCGAGCAGGCGGCCATGCTCGCCCTGCAGCCAGAGACGGCCCTGATGCACTTTGATCTGGCGCAGGGCCGTGAGCGCGGCCGGCGCGTCGTCACCGTAGATCCAGGCGCCGTTCGGCGTGAGCACGCCGTAACGATCGTGCTCGGTGTCGTGCACCAGCACATATCCTTCAGTTTCGTCGCTGGGTTGCAGCACGTCCGATGCGCCGAGCGTGAGGGGCTGCGGCAGGCCCGGCACGAACGCCATCAGCGACTTGCCCTGCGTGTAGAAGAGCGCGAGGCCATGCAGCTTGGCACCGTCGGCCTGGCGGGAATCGAGCGTCAGCCGTTCAGCACCGGTGTCGTCGAGCACCACGTAGCCCTTGCGCGCGAGCTTCGCGAGCCAGAACATGTCGCCCAGCCGGTCGATCTGCACGTAGCCGCGGCCTTCACCGTGGAGCTTGCCGGTCTGGTCGATCAGCACGACCTCTTCCTCGCCCACGCCCAGCGCCATCGGGGCATCACGGATGGTCGAGATGTCGTGATAAGCGGGCTCGAGCACCCAGTTCAGGTCGGCGTCGAGCAGGCCATAGAGGCCCAGCTCATTGCTGCCGATATAGCGTTCCTCGGACAGCGCCTTGTGCAACTGCAGGGTCACGTCGGCGTAGCGTTGCATGCCGTCGTCGCGGTGCAGCGTCTCGTGATAGATCATCCAGGCGAGCGCGGGCGTGCCCTCGCCGATCTTCAGTTCTTTGATGTCGCCGCCATAGGCCTCGCCCACGGGCAGGCCCCGGCGGTCGATGAGACGGCGGGTATTGCCCTCGGTCACGAGCGCCAGCCCGACTGATACGTAGTCTTCGACGGCGTCGTAGCGGGCCGGCACGACCGTGCGGCCACGCGGATCGATGAAGCCCCATTTGCCGCGTTGCTTGACGGCGGCGCGGCCATTGCGGAAATCGCGCACCTCTTCAAAGCGCGGCGTCACGGCGAGTTGACCGTTCTGGTCGACGAAGCCCCACGCATGGCGGCGCAGACTGTGGTCGGCCGGCACGCGCTCGATCTCGGCATGGGCCGAGGGCAGCAGGATGGCCGCACGTTGCTCGGAGAGCGCGCGCATGCAGCCGTTGACCTTGCCGTGCGGCATCTTGTTGTCGATATCGAATTCGGCCTCGGCGGCGCATGACACATGCTCGGGATATTGGGCATGGGCAGGCGCGGCCAGGCCCAGCAACGCCAGGGCAAAGAGCGTGGGGCGCAGGGGAACAGGGAGCTTGGGCATCACGGATTCTTCGCAGCGTTGGAGGAAACGGACTCGGCACTGGCAAGCCCCTCGGCGTCCTTGCAGGCCAGGGGCGCGGCTGGCCAGGTGATGCGGCCGGCGGCATCCAGCAGGACGGGCTCGCCGCAAAGCGCGCGCAGCTGGAACTGCGGTGTGCCGGCGGTATCGATGTACTGGATCGCGCCCGTCAGGCGCACCCGCGCACGGCCCTCGTTGAAGGCATGGGCCTCGATGTAGCGCGGCGCGATCGCATAGCTGCCGTCTGGCGCGATGTAGCCGAGCCAGGGGCCGGTGCGCGCTTCGCGTGCCGCGGGCGCGCGCCCTTGTTTCATGGGGCCGATCAGGCTGAAGTGCGGCCCGACCACGCGCCGGCCGGTGGCATCGATGAGGCCCCAGCGGCCGTTTTCCGAGCGATACGGCACCAGGCCCTCGCTGGCCGAGCTCTCATGCAGCGAATAGGTGCCGCTCACGCGGGTGATCTCGCGGCCCTGCAGATCGGTGATGCGGGTCTCGCCGCGCTGTTCATCGCGAAAGGCGATGCGCTGCATCGACGCGAGCGGCGTGCCGTCGCCCAGCTGTGCGAGCACTTTGCGGCCTTGCTGGTCCATGACCGTGTACTGGCCGGCGTGGTATACCCGTGCCAGGCCTTCGGGCTGCACGAAGAAGGGATTGAAATCGCCGAGCTCGGGCTTGACGCGCCAGTTGCCGCGCGCATCGAGCACCCCGGTGCCGCCATCGAAGCGCAGGTGCAGCCAATCCCCGCGCACGTCCTGGCTGGTGGGTTCGCTGCGTGCGATCGGGATGCTGTTGCCGATCGGCGCGATCAGCACCACGCTGGCGTCGTCGCGCCGGCCGAGATAGCGGCCGGTGCCGATTTTGCGCGGCTCTTGCTCGAAGCTCTCGGTGCTGCGGCCGGTACGCAGGTCGACCAGCCGATAGCGGTCATCCTCGCCGCGTACGCGCATGACGCCGTCGTCCTGGTAGTTGAATGCGTAGGGGCCTTCCTCGGTGGCGGGGATCACCCATTTGCCCTGTAGGTCGAGCACGCCCCAGCGATCGCCTTGACGGGCCACGGCCCAGTCACCCGAGAAATCGTTGAGTTCCTGGTAGCGCTCGCCATTGACCGGCGCGTTGCGGGCGATGCTCCACAATCCCCACGCGCTGTTGCGGCCCTCGTCGAGGCGGTAGCGCAGCACCTCGCCCCGCAACCGATTACCCCGGGCCGCGATCTGCGGCGGCAGCGGGCGCGTGTTGCCGCGCAGGTCGATCAGTTCGGGTTCACCTTCATAGCGCTTGCGCCAGGCCCAGGTGTACGGACCCGTGTAGGCGTCCATCCGCTCGAAGCCCGGCGCCACCAGCCATTCGCCTTCGGCATCCACCGTGCCGATCTTGCCTTCCTGGTCGAGGACGCGGGCAGGCGCCTGGTGCTCGTTGCCCTGGATGTCCCGCCACTCGGGCCGCGACACGATCTTGCCGCTCAGGGTGAGCAGCGCGGGCGCGGCGTCGCCGTCCCGTTCGGTCAGGTAGGCCAGCGGCAGCCGCTGGCCGTGATTATCGCGGTCGGGCTCGCCAGGACTGCCGTACTCCCACACGCGATAGCGGGCGAGCGCTTTCACCACGTCGGGGCGCAGCAGCGCTTCGCCGCGCGCGGAATAGATCTGGCGCAGGCTCGGCTCGTCGCCGATATCCAGCATCTCGTTCGGATCTTCCGCGTGGCCGCCGGCGTCGTTGGCCGCGTCGGCGGCGGCCGCCGCGGCATCGGCCGCCGCGGCATCGGCCGCCGCGGCATCCGCCATATCGGTCGGGCCGGCGCGATCCACGACCGGGGGGCCGGGGATGGCGGCATCCGCCGCGGCGCTATCGGCTTCGACGCCGTCGGCGGCTTCGGCCTCCTCGGGTGCGGCTTGCGCGGCGACAGCCGCCGCATCCTCGGCGCTCGCGCCGGGCGAGGGCGGTGCGGGTACCGCCGGCGGCGAGGGCACCATCGGCGGCGCAGGCACCATGGGCGGCGCGACGTCGGCCTCCCTGGCCGCGCGGGCGGGATCGTGTCGCACCCAGGCCATGCCGCGGCGGTAGTCCACGCTCAGTCCCGACGCATCGAGCTCGACGGGCGCGCCTTCAGGCGGGATCAGCAGCGCGCGCGTGTCGCCGCGCACCAGATGCCAACCTCCCGGCTGCCGTGACGACTCAGGGTAGCGCCCCGTGTCGCGCAGCACCACCTTGAGCGTCGCGTCCCGCACTTCGAAGCTCCGCTCGCCGGGCAGGGTCAGAAGCCAGAGGCCGGGCGCGGCGGCGCGCACGCCCGCGAACCGGGCGCTATCGATCTCTTTGCCGCTTGCATTCACGAGCTGCCAGGCGTTATCGCGCAACACCGCATAGGCGCTGCCGATGCGCACGGGCGCGGCCTGCGCGCGCAACACATCCGGCGCGATCGCCCATTTGCCCTGGGCGTCGAGCATGCCCCAGTCGCCGCCGTAACGCGTGTTGCGCAGTTGTGCGGGCAACTGGCCGTCCTGCGGCTGGTCCAGGCTCATGATGCCGTCGGGCAGCGCCCGCGAGCGGCCCGTGCGCATGTCGAGCAACAACGCGGTATCCGGGCCCTCCATCTCGGCCAGGCGCTGGCCGGGCAGGAACCCGCGCGTGTTGGTGCCCAACGGAAAGGTCTTGAGCACTTTGCCTTGCCGGTCGATCAGTACGTCGTGTTCATCCAGCACGGCGAGCGCGGTGCCTTCGGCGTTGAAGCCGCTCGCATAGGTGTAGCGGGGTTCGATGGCCCACGCACCCTGGCGATCGATGTAGCCCCAGGCACCGTCGAGCGACACCGGCGCGAGCCCATTCTGGAAGGATTCGACATCGTCATAGCGCGGGGGGATCACCACCTTGCCCGCGGGATCGACGAAGCCCCAGCGGCCGCGCTCGGCGTCGATGCTCTCCAGCTGGATCGCGGCCAGGCCTTCCTGGAAATCCTGTGCGCAGGAGTGGCTCTGGTATCCGGCCACGCAGGCGTCGGCCCAGGTCCAGGTGCGGGGTTCTTCCTTCGCGTCGGCCACTTCGGCGACCGCCGCGGCAGGGCTGGCGTCCACGGCGAGGGGCGGGCCCGGCGGGGCGGCGGGAGGGCTGGGCTGTGCGCCGGCGGTCTGCCAGAAGGCGCTCGCCACCACGAGCGTGGCCCAGGCGAGCGGGTAGGCGGGTGTGCCAGCGGAAATGCGGCGCGTGCGCCGCTGCGTTCGTTCAGCCGTTCTCATGCAGTCCCCCCGGACGCACGCGCCCGGCCTCTAACATTTGATTGCGCGCGGCAGCGCGGTATACGGACGCACACCCATGACGGACATTTGCCAGGCGAGGCGCTGAATGGCCAGGCCGAACGGCCCCATGCGTGGGCAATGGCGTGCGCGGGAAGTGTACCGATTCAGCGCGAGCAGGCCACGCGCAGGCGTGACCAAACTTGTCTGAATCGTGACGAGGTTTTGCGACAGGCCGCCAGGGAGTAGGCGGCCCCCCGGCGGCTGCGCGGGGGCCGTGCGTATCAGGCCAGCGCGCGCAGGCGGCTCAGTGCCTCGAACAGCTGCTCGCTGCGATACGGTTTGGGCAGGTAGTCGAAGCGGCGGTCGCCGTCGAAGCGCTGTTGCAGCGAAGGCAGCGGCGCGCCGCTCACCATCAGGAGCGGCAGCGCCGGATGCCGATCGCGCAGTTCGCACGCGAGGTCCGCGCCGCTCATGTCGGGCAGGCCGAGGTCGATGAGCGCGGCACTGAAGCCCAGCGCGGCGCCGTCCGTCATCACGCGCAGTGCTTCGCGGCCGCTGGCGGCCAGCGTGGCGTCGTACCCTTCGCCGTCCAGCATTTCGGCCGTGAGCTCGCGCAGCAATTCGTCGTCCTCGACCACGAGCACGCGCGGACGCTCCGCAGCACCCGCGGCGCCATCGGTCTGCGTCGGGGTAGGGGCCGCGTGGTGGGTGGCGGTGTCCGCGCCATTGAGCGCTCTGGCCGCTGCGTCGCCGGACGCCTCGTCGAGCCGCGCGCGCACCTGGCGCGCGAGGTCGGGCAGGGCGTAGGGCTTGGCCAGCAGCGAGACGTCGGGCGCGAGACGCCCCTGGCGCAGCAGCGACTCGGCGGCGTAGGCCGAGGTATAGAGCACCGGCAGCCAGGGGCGGCGCGTGCGCGCGGCCTCGGCCAGTTGGCGGCCATTCATGCCGGGCAGACCCACGTCGGTGAACAGCAGGTCGATCTGTGCCGGGGTGTCGATCAGGGCGAGCGCGGCGTCCGCATGCGCGGCGGCCAACGTGTGGTAGCCCAGTTCGCGCAGCGCGTGCAGCGCATGCTCGCGCACGCCATCGTTGTCTTCGACCACCAGCACGGTCTCGCCGTCACGGGCGCGCGGCAGCGGGGTGTCGTCCTGGCCGCCCGGGGCGGCCTGCGCGGGCAGGTCGGCGCTGGCGCGCGGCAGGAAGATGTCGATCGCGGTGCCTTCCTGCGGCGTCGAGTCGATGCGTACGTGGCCGCCAGACTGCGCCACGAAGCCATAGACCTGGCTCAGGCCCAGGCCCGTGCCGTGGCCGGCCGCCTTGGTCGTGAAGAAGGGTTCGAACACCTTGGCCATCGTGGCCTCATCCATGCCCACGCCCGTGTCCGCGACACGCAGCAGCAGGTAATCGCCCGGGGTCACGCCTTCCAGGCGCGCGCAGTAATCGGCATCGAGCGAGGTGTTGACCGTGCGCAGGCGCAGTGTGCCGCCGTCGGGCATGGCGTCGCGCGCGTTCACGGCCAGGTTGATGATCGCGTTTTCGAGCTGGTTCGGATCGGCCTCGACGGGCCAGGCATCGTCGGCCAGCGAGAAATCGAGCGAGACATGCTCGCCCAGCGTGCGCGCCAGAAGATCGGACAGGCCGCGGGCCAGCGCGTTGAGGTCGAGGCGGCGCGGGGCGAGCGGCTGGCGCCGCGAGAACGCGAGCAGGCTGCCGGTGAGCTCGGCGGCACGGCGCGCGCCGCGTGCGGCGTTGGCCAGCGCATCGATCTGGGCCTGGGCCAGCGGCACCTGCGAGCGCTGCACGCGTTCGAGGTTGCCCAAAATAATGGTCAGCAGGTTGTTGAAGTCGTGCGCCACGCCGCCAGTGAGCTGGCCCAGCGATTCCATCTTCTGCACTTGCCGCAGGCGCGACTCGAGCTCGCGGCGGTCGTCCATGTCGCGGCCGGACGCGTAGAAATGGCCGTCTTCGGTCGGTACGAAGGTCCAGGCATACCAGCGGGGACGCCCGTCGATCGTGAGGCGCAGGTCGACATCGCGCACGACCTCGCCGCGCGCGCTGCGCGCCATGGCCTCGCGGGCCGCGCTGCGGTCGGCGTCGCCGATGAGATCGAGCAGCGCCTGGCCGCGCAGGTCGGAGACACCCAGGGTGTGCTGGCTGGCCGGATTGGCGCTCGCGATGACGCCCGCCTGGTCACAGATCAGGAACAGATCCTGGCTCAGGCGCCACACCACATCGCGTTCGCGCGTGCGCGCCTGCACCGTGGCTTCGAGGGTGGCGTTGATGGCCTGCAGGCTCGCTTCGGCCGCGCGCCGCGCCTGGCGTTCGCGGGCTTCGGCCAGCGCGCGCTCGACGGCGGCGGGCAGCCGGGTCAGGCGCTGCTTGACGACGTAGTCGGTCGCGCCGCGCTTGAGCGATTCGATCGCGACTTCTTCGCCGAGCGTGCCCGACACGAAGATGAACGGCACATTGGGCGCGATGGCATGTGCCATGTCGAGCGCGCTCAGGCCATCGAAGGCCGGCAATACGTAGTCGGCCAGGATCAGGTCATAGCTGCGTTCTTCGAGCAGGCGCGCGAAATCGGCACGGGTCCAGACGCGATCCATCGTGGCGTCCAGGCCGCCGCGGCGCAGGTATTCCTGCAACAGTTCGGCGTCGAGGTCGCTGTCTTCGAGCAGCAGGATGGATAGGGGCGTCGGCGCTCTCATGCGTTCAGGCAGGCGTGACCTTCATGGGTTGCTGGGGGGGCTGGGCGCGGCCGGGATGCGGCTCGTTGAGCACCGCCCAGAACATGCCGAGTTCGCGGATGGCGCGAAAGAAATCCTGAAAATCCACCGGTTTGACGACGAAGGCGTTCACGCCCAGGTCGTAGCTTCTCACGAGGTCGGACTCCTCGCGCGACGCCGTGAGCATCACCACCGGGATGTGCCGCGTGTCGGGATTCTGCTTGATGCGCTCGAGCACTTCGAGGCCATCGATCTTGGGCAATTTCAGGTCGAGCAACACCACGGCGGGGTCGCCGTCGTTGCGGCCCTTGTGCGCACCCTCGGCCATCAGCCAATCGAGGGCTTCGACGCCGTCGCGCGCCGTGACCACTTCGTTGGCCAGGAGACTGCGCTCCAGCGCCACCAGGGTGAGCTCGAGGTCCTTCGGGTTGTCCTCGACCAGCAAAATCTTCTTCAATGCGCTCATGAGCGAATTTCCTGCTTGTCTGGTAATGAGAAATAAAACGTCGCGCCGTTGCCGACCTCGCCTTCGGCCCAGGCACGGCCACCATGGCGCTCGGCGATACGTCGTACGTTCGCCAGGCCGATGCCGGTTCCTTCGAATTCTTCCATGCGATGCAAACGCTGGAATACGCCGAACAATTTGCCGACGTATTCCATGTCGAATCCGACGCCATTATCCTGCACGCAATATACGAGCTCGCCGTCGCGGCGCTCACTGTACACGCGGATGATGGCGGGATCGCGCGGACGCGTGTATTTAATCGCGTTCGCGAGCAGATTTTGCATCACCTGGCGCATCATGCCGCCATCCGCCATGGCGGGAGGAAGGTCTTCGACCTTCCATTCGATGTTGCGGCCGGCGGCGCCGGGCGACAGCATCTCGCGGGTATCGCGCACCAGGCGGTTCATGTCGATCTTTACCGGCGCGAGCGTGGAGCGCCCGACCTGCGAGAAGCCCAGCAGGTCGTCTACCAGCTGGCCCGCGGTAAAGGCGGATTCGATGATGGTATTGATGTAGCGCGCGGCCCGGGTATCGGCGCGCACCGCGTCGGTGTCCTTGAGCAGCTCGGCATAGCCCACGATATGGCGGAACGGCGCCCGCAGGTCGTGGGAGACCGAATACGAGAACGCCTCGAGCTCGCGATTGCTGCGCTTGAGCTCGTCGGTCAGGGCCGCGAGCTCTTCCGCCTTGCGCATCACGATGCTCAGGATGGCCGTGCGCAGCGAGGTGGCCGTATCGATCTCCGGCTGGCTCCAGGGTTGGGCCTGGTCGCGCAAGGTTTCTTTCCAGATCTCGAACGAATTACGCGGGTGCAGGCGGCCGCCCGGCTCGGCGGGTGCCGGCTTGCGCGGGTCGCCGCCCCAATTGACCGTCTGCACCTGCTCGGGGCGGAACCACAGCACGTAGCTGTTGTGCATCTGCGAGATCGGGATCGCCAGCAGGCCGCTGGCGCAGTCCGCCCATTCCGCCGCCTGGGGCAGATCGTCTTTTAGGGTCTGGGTGTAATACCGTTCGGCGGTGGGGTGCTGACGAGCCAGCCAATCGGCAATCAGGCGCACCTGCGCCTCTTGCGGCGTCTTGCCCACGAGGCGGACTTCGCCCGCGAACAGCACGGCTGCGCCGTTGGCCCGGGCCAGGGCAAGCAACTCATCCGGATGGGCCACCAGCCCGTCGACGAAGTGCTTTTCGGCTGCCATGTCGGCCAGCAGACGGGCCTGGATACCCTGCAGGGCGACCCGCTCGATCGCATCCGCCGCGCGCGCGCGGCGCGAGAGCTGCATGCCCAGTACCTGGGCGATCAGGTCGCAGGCGGTACGGATGTGCAGCGGCGCGCGGCGCGCTTGCGCATGGTGGCACGACATCAACCCCCATAGCCGGCCGTCTTCCATGATGGAAAAGGACATCGACGAGGGCGTACCCATATTGCGCATGTACTGCACATGGACGGGCGATACGCTGCGCAGGGTGGAATAGGTCAGGTCCAGCGGGGCGCCGGTGGCGGGATCCATCGCGGGTTCGATCGGCACCGGCGCGTAAGCGGCGTCGGGGATCAGGCGGACGCGGTTCAGGCGATAGAGCTCGCGCGCCTGGGCCGGAATGTCGCTCGCCGGAAAGCGCAGACCGAGGTAAGCGGGCAATGCGTCGTTGCGCGACTCGCCCACCACGGTACTGTGACCCTGCTCATCGAAGCGATAGATCATCACCCGGTCGAAACCGGTGATGCGGCGCACCTCGGCGGCCGTGTAGTCGTGCAGCGCGTCGAACGACTCGGTCGCCGGCACCCGCTCCATATAGTCGCGAATGTGCGGATAAAGCGTGTCGAGCGAACCCGAGGGCGCGCCTGCCTGGAACTCCAGCTCGAGCACGAGGGTTTCCGGCGAGGCGTTGAACAACATCGCATGAAAGGCCGTGCCGGCACATTCGATCGGGCCCAGATACACGGCGGCGTCAGTATTGCGCTGCGCGGACAGCAGCGCCTCGGCGGCCGTGCCCAGCACTTGGCGTATGTCTTGGCCCAGGATTTGGGCGTTGTCGTGCCCGAGCGCGGCGCCGGCGTTCTGGCTCAGCTGCGTGACGACGCAGGTGCGCGCATTGAACGCCAGCAGGATTCCATGAGGCTGAATGCTGCCGGGAACCCGGATCGGCTCGTTCTCGCAGGCCGAAAGATCGAGGTCGGGCGCGTGCGGGGACGAAGCGGAACGGGACGACACCATGGGCAGATTTCCTGATTGCGAAGGCCTAGTATTGCACGAGCGTCAAACCGGCTGAGGTCACGCGATGTGTCGGGATGCCCACATCGTTACGATTTGGGGGTGCAACAGGCCCCGCAGAAACATCGTGTCACTTGCGGCGCGGGCGAAGTATACGGGAGTCCCGCTGACATCCGCCTCAATGCGCGTTCGGCAGCCCGCAAGCCAGGCGGTACACCCTTGCCACCAGGTCATCGAGATCGAAAGGCTTGCTGACGAGCTCCAGGCCCTGCTCGCGCTCGATGGCGGTAAGCGCCTCTGCACCATAGCCACTGAAGTACAGGACCGGCAGACCGGGGCGCAGCCGGCTGGCAGCCCCCGCCACGTCACGTCCGCTCATCCGGCCGGGCAGACCAAGGTCGGAGATCAGGAGGTCGATGGGCGCGGTGCTGCTGAGCTGAACGAGCGCGTCGGGACCATCGACCGCCTCGAGCACGCGGTAACCGAGGTCGCGCAGGACTTCGGCGACCAGCGAGCGCACGGCCGACTCGTCGTCGACCAACAGGATGGTCTCGCCGCGCGCGGTGACGAACCCGCGCGGGACGTCGGCCGGGACGGGCGTGGCGGCCTCGCCGGGGTGCGCATGGCGGGGCAGGTACAGCACTACCTCGGTACCCGCGCCCGGTTGGGAGTGCACCCGGATATGGCCCTGCGATTCCCGCATGAAGCGATCGAGGATCGACATGCCGAGACCGGTGCCGCGGCCCGGTGCCTTGGTCGTGAAAAAGGGTTCGAAGATGCGCGCCACGGTATCGGGCGCCATGCCGCAGCCGGTATCGGTCACGCCGAATTCGAGGTAATCGCCCGGCGGCGCACCGATCGCGGCGGCGGGCACGCTATCGAGCTGCACGTTGCGCGTCCGGATACGCAGTTCGCCGCCTTCGGGCATGGCATCGCGCGCATTCAGGCAGAGATTGAGCAGGGCGTTCTCGAGCTGATGCGGGTCGACCAGGGTGGTCCAGGGGGCGGGCGCGAGTTGCAGTTGCAGCGCAATCGAAGGGCCGATGCTGCGTGTGATCAGCTCGGCCATGCCGGCGATGAGATGGTTCGGGTCGGTGGGGCGCGGTGCCAGGGCCTGCGGTCGCGAAAAAGCCAGCAGGCGGTGCGTGAGCGTCGATGCCCGCTTGATGCCGCTCTGGGCGATTTCGATGTAGCGCTCGACGTTGGCGGTTTTGTCGCGTGCGAGCCGCATCGCGATCAGATCCAGGCTGCCCGCCACGCTGGAGAGCAGATTGTTGAAATCGTGGGCAAGGCCCCCCGCGAGCTGGCCCACCGCGTCCATCTTCTGGCTTTGCAGCAGGATGTCTTCGGTTTCGCGCAGGCTGCGCGCCTGTTCGCGTTCGGAGGCCACGCGCAGCGTGGTCTCGATCACGGTGTCCAGCATCCCCACGACCCGGCCGCGCTCGTCGCGCACCGGGCTATAGCAGAAGGTGAATGCCGCGTCCTCTGCCAGGCCATTGCGGTCGATGCGCAAAGGGAAGTCTTCGATGAAGGTCGCCTCGCCCGCCAGGGCGCGGTCCGCGATCGGCCCGATGATGTGCCAGGCTTCGTGCCAGACCTCGCCAAAGGGTCTGCCCATGGCTTCGGGCTTATTGCCGAGGATGGGGCGAAACGCCTCGTTATAGATCGTGATGAGATCGGTGCCCCACGTGAGGCAGCACGGAAAGGCCGAGGCGGACACCATTTGCGCCGCGACGCGCAGCGAGTCCGGCCAGCTGTCGATGGGTCCCAGCGGCGTGGCGGCCCAATCGTGCCCTTGCATGCGCGGCGTCAGGGCCGGCTGTTCCTTCGATGAGTCCGTCGGATCCGGGATGCCGGACGGCGGGCGTGCAAGGTCTGCGGAGTGCGGCATGGGGCTGGCGACCTGCGGTGATGGGGTAACTGATTCTAGCCCCTTATTCACCGCGGCCGCCGCCGATCGCGCGTTCTATGGGCCGGCTCAGGCCTCGCGCTTGGGAGCGAGGCGCAGTGCGAGCGCGCCGAGCGCGGCCAGCATGGCCAGCGCGGTCACGCCCAGCCAGCCTGCATGCGTGAGGGCCAGGCTGCCCAGCGCCGCGCCCACCGCCATCCCGATGAACATGCTGACCATCAGCACCGCATTCAGCCGGCTGCGGGCAGCGGGATCGAGGCCATACACGATGCTCTGGTGCGCGATGAGGGTCACCTGCACGCCGAGATCGAAGCCGAGCGCTGCCACCGCCAGCAAGACCAGGCCGCTGGCGGGCGAGAGCGCGGGCAGCGCGAACATGGCGGCGAACGACACGGCGGTCAGGGCTGCACCGATACGGGTCACGAGCACGGGGCCGCGGCGGTCGGCCAGCCGGCCGGCCAGCGGCGCGGCCAGGGCGCCGGCGGCGCCGGCCAGGCCGAACGCGCCCGCCGCGCCGGCGCCCAGGTGAAACGGCGCGTCGTGCAACATGACGGCCAGCGTCGACCAGAAGGCGCTGAAGCCGATCGACAGCATGCCCTGGGCCAGCGCGGCGCGGCGCAGCCGCGGGTACGTGCGCCACAGTGCGGCCAGCGAACGCAGCAGGGCACCGTAGGGCAGTTGCGAGGTGGGGGCGAAATGGGGCAGGCCGCGCCACAGGGCCGCGCCCAGCAACGCAACGCTCAGCGCCGCGGCAAAGAACATGGTGCGCCAGCCGAAGTGTTCGGCCACGAAGCCGCTCACCACACGCGAGAGCAGGATGCCGAGCAGCAGGCCGGTCATGACCACGCCCACCGTCTTGCCGCGCACCTCTTCGGGCGCGAGCGTGGCCGCCGCGGGCACGATGTCCTGCGCCAGCGTGGCGGACAGGCCGACCACGAAGCTGGCGGCCAGCAGCATGCCGATGCCGGGGGCCGCGCCGCTGGCCAGCAGGGCCGCGACCAGCAGGCCGGCCTTGATCAGGATGATGCGCTTGCGGTCGTAGCGGTCCCCCAGTGGCGCGAGCAGCAGGATGCCGGCGGCGTAACCGAGCTGGGTCAGGGTGGGCATCCAGCCCAGCGCGCCCGCGCTCGCCTGGATGTCGCTGCCCAGGATGCCGAGCATGGGCTGGCTGTAGTAGATCGATGCCACCGCGAGGCCGGCGCCGATGGCGAGCAAAAGGAGCAGGGTGGCCGGCATCTGCCGGGTGTCGGCCGGTGCCAGCGGCAGGCTCGCTGTATGCGTTTGTTGAATGGTGGACATGGTGGAAGATTCCGGTGTGCAGGAGTGATGAACCGGATTTTGCGCCGCACCAATCCGTCTGTGTAGACGCTCTTGGGGTACATGGGTTATACGTTCGGCGTATGGCGACCACCCCTAAAGTTCGTTCTTCCCCCGCACCCGATGTCATGGCGGGCGCCGATCGCATGATGCTGATCGAGACCTTCGTGCGCATCGTCGAGGCCGGCAGCCTGTCGGCCGCCGCGCAGCAGCTCGGCAGCACCCAGCCCACGATCAGCCGCCGGCTGCAATCGCTGGAGCGCTCGCTGGGGGTCCGGCTGTTGCAACGCTCCACGCACGGCATGAATCTCACGGAGGATGGCGTGCGTTGCTATGAGCGCGCCAAAGACCTCATCGCCAGCTGGCAGTCCTTCGAGAGTACCGTGCGCGGCGCCAATGACGAGCCGGTGGGCACGTTGCGCGTGGTCGCGCCGCACGCCTTCGGCCAGCGTCAGTTCATCAAGCCGCTCGCCGAGTACCTGAAGCGATACCCCCGCATGAGCGTGGACTGGTCGCTGCATGACCGGCCGCCCGATTTCATCGCCGATGGCATCGATTGCGCGATCCAGGTCGGACTGCCGCCGGATCCTGATGTGGTCGCGCTGCGGTTGGGCGAGGTGCCGCGGATCGTGGTGGCGGCGCCCGAGTTGCTCGCCGGACGGCCCGTCCCGACCCAGCCGCGGGCGCTGGGCGGGCTGCCCTGGCTGGCGCTGCGCATGTTTTATCGCGACGAGGTCACGCTCACGCACGTGCGTACGGGCGAGACGGAGGCGTTTCCGATTGCGCCACGGCTCTCCACCGATGGTTTGTATGCGTTGCGCACCGCTGCCCTGCTGGGCGTGGGGGCGGGCATCGTATCGGCGTGGGCGGTTGCCGATGAATTGGCCGACGGCCGGCTGGTACAGCTCGCGCCGGAGTGGCGCGCAGCGCCGCTGGCGGTCCATCTCGTGTATCCGCCGGCCCGCTTTTATCCCGCGCGCTTGCGCCGTTTCATCGAGATCATGCGCGAGGGCGCATCGGAGGCACTGCGGGACCCGCTGGACGGATGAGAAGGGCTGGCGCTGCGTTGCGCCGGCGCGACGCGGGGTGTTTCCGTTTGATAATCTAATTGCGAATCAGTTTTATTAAGAATAGGATGCCGCCGATTCCATTGTTTGTTCCCGGAGCGCGCGCGTGTCCTCTGTCCGTCTTTCCTTTCCATCGTTCGCCGGTTCGCCGCGCAGTGTGCATCGATTCCTGCCGGCTCGTACGGCGCTCGCGTTGGCACTCGCCACCGGATTCGCGGCACAGGCGGCCGCGCAGAACGACGTGCGCCAACTGCCTTCAGTGACGGTCACCGCGGTGCCCCAGGCCGAGGACACGCTCGTCAAGCTCAACACGCCGGTCGACGGCGGCGCGCTCGGCAGCCGCACGCAGCTCGACACGCCGTTTTCCAGCACCGTGGTGAGTGCCGAGCAACTCGAAGACGCCAATCCGGGCAAGCTGGGCGACGTGTTCTTCACCGATGCCTCGGTGTCCGACAACAGCGCGAGCTACGGCGCTTTCGCCAGCTACCTCACGGTGCGCGGCCTGCCGCTCGATTGGCAGAACTCGTATCGCATCGACGGCAATCCCTTTCTCAGCTACGTCACGACCTTGCCCTATGAGCAATTCGACCAGATCGAACTGCGCAAGGGCGCCTCGGGCTTCATGTACGGCTTCGGTTCGCCGGGCGGCCTCATCAACTACGTGACCAAGAAGCCGACCGATGCGCCCGTGCGCAGCATCGACCTGGGCTACACTAGCAAGGGCATCCTGCGCCAGCATGCGGACATCGGTGGCCGGCTGGGCGAGAGCGGCGCGTTCGGCTATCGCCTGAACGCCACGCACGAAGAGGGCAACACGTACAACAATGGTTCGATCTATCGCACCGCCGTGTCCGTGGCGCTGGATGCGCGCCTGACCGACAAGCTGAGCTGGGACTTCCAGTCGATTTACCAGGATCGCAAGGCAACCGGCGTGGAGCCCGCGATCACCACCCGCGATCTGGCCGGCGGGGAGCTGCCATCGCCCGTGCGCAACGACAACCGCAAGCTGGTGGGCGGGGGCAGTGTCGCCGACAATGATTTTCGCTACTACGCCACCGGCCTGAAGTACCAGTTCAACGAGGACTGGTCGGCGCGCGCGGTGTACAGCTACAGCACCTCGGAGACGCGCCGCAATGAGTCGGTGCTGCGCCTCCTGGATCAGGCCGGCAACTATGACAACGATCGCTCCGATTACGGCGAAGCCTACGCCTTCAACAACTGGACCGGCATGGTCCAGGGCAAGTTTGCGACCGGCGCACTCACGCATGATGTGGTGCTAGGCGCCAGCTGGCAGAAGCAGAAGAACAATTACGCCTCGAACGGCTTCTATGGGCTGGTCGGCAGCGGCAATTTGCATCGCCAGAACCCTTACGACTATTACGGCGTCGACGATATGCATCTGTATCGCGCCGCCGAGATCACGCAGAAATCGGTGTTCGCCAGCGACACCATCGACCTCACGCACGGCTGGTCGTTTCTGGGCGGGGCGCGCCTGACGAACTATACGCAGCGCGGCTTCGGCGTCGATGGCGCGACCACGCAAGACTACGAAAAGAACGGCGTGGTGACGCCGACGGCGGCCCTTATGTACGAGGTCACGCCGCGAACCATGGTCTATGGCAGTTATATCGAGTCGCTCGAGCCGGGGACGGTGGTCGGCAACTTCTACAGCAATCAGGGCGAGGTCACCAAGCCGCTCAAGAGCCGTCAGTACGAGCTCGGGATCAAGACCGATCAGGACGGCTGGGCCGCGACCGCGGCGCTGTTCCGCATCGAGAAGAAGGCCGAGATCGACCAGGACACGGGCGCGGCGCTGCCCACGCTCGTCCAGGATGGAAAATCGATCTATCAGGGTCTGGAGCTCGGCGCCTCGACGCGGTTGGGCACCCATTGGAACCTGGGCGGCAGCCTGATGCTGCTCGATTCGGAATACAAGCGCGCCACCGCCAATGTGGGCAATCGCGTCGCGGGCGCGCCCAAGTTCATCGCCGCTGCCCAGGTCGCCTACAGCGTGCCGCAGGTACAGGGCCTCAAGCTGCGCGCCGATTTGAAATACACCGGTGCCACCATGCTCGATGCCGGCAATGAGGTCGAGGTCGACGCATACACGCTGGTGAATGTTGGGGCCACCTACGACACCCGGATCGCGGGTTACGACACCACATGGCGAGCCGGCATCAACAACGTGTTCGACAAAAAATACTGGCTCTATCAGTCGGCGAACTACGTGAAGGCAGGCGATCCGCGCACCTACATGGTCAGCGCCACCGTACGTTTCTGACGGCGGTCCGCGCAACGCTTGATCGCGCTGAAGGCGCGGCGTAAGGTGACGGGAAGCAGGGCAGGCGGCCATACGTGTCGTGGCTGCCGCCTCGTCCCTTGCGGCTTGCGCTGCGCCGCCTCTCTGGCCTCTGACGCCAGACGCAAGGTCGGGGCGGGGCGCTGGTACATCGGCGCACCGCGGCCGCCGTGACGTGCGTGCAGCGCGGGTGATCGCAGATTGCCGAGCATCCGCCAACGCCTTTTTGCGGGGCAATGCAAGCGGGCTCGGGGGCTGCGGCACAAGCTGTAGCACTTCCAATGCCCGGCCAACAACTTAGACAGACTGTTGCACTCCCATTTGTAACTTAGCAACGCTTACGCCATAGACTTTTGCGACAGACCGCGGGATGGCGGTCGATACCAGGTTTCAGTGGAGAAGCGAAATGGCACATAACAACTCAATACAGACCGCCGCCCCTGCCAGCGGCGACGCGCCCCTCAAGCGCGTGATGGGACCCAAACTGCTCTTGTTGTTCATCGTGGGCGACATCCTCGGCACCGGGGTGTACGCACTCACCGGCCAGGTGGCCGCCGAAGTGGGTGGGGCCGCCTGGCTGCCGTTCCTGGTGGCGTTCGGCGTGGCGCTCCTGACGGCGCTGTCGTACCTGGAACTGGTCACCAAATACCCCAAGGCCGCCGGCGCCGCGCTTTACGTGCACAAGGCCTTCGGCGTGCACTTCCTCACGTTCATCGTGTGCTTTACCGTGATGTGCTCGGGCCTGACCTCCGCGGCCACGGCCTCGCAGGCATTCGCAGCCAACCTCTTCGCCGCCTTCGGCATGGAAGCCGAGAAATGGTGGATCACCGTCGGCGCGCTCGGCTTCATGACGCTGGTGATGCTGATCAATTTCCGTGGCGCCTCCGAGAGCGTGAAGGCCAATGTGGTGCTCACCATCATCGAGCTCACCGGCCTGCTCATGGTGATCGTGCTGGGCTTTTACGCCATGTCGGGCGGCCAGGCCGATTTCTCGCGCGTCATCGCGTTCGAGACGCCGGAGGACAAAAGCGTCTTCCTGGCCGTGACCTCGGCTACGGCGCTGGCCTTCTTTGCGATGGTCGGGTTCGAGGATTCGGTGAACATGGCCGAGGAAACGCATGAGCCCAATCGCATCTTCCCGAAGGTGATGCTCACCGGCCTGGGTATCACCGCCGTGATCTATGTGCTGGTGTCGATCTGCGCCGTGGCGCTCGTGCCGGTGGGCGAACTGGCGAAGACGGCCACGCCGCTGGTGCTGGTGGTCAAGACCGCCGCGCCGGGGCTGCCCACCGAGTACATCATGCCGGTGATCTCGATGTTTGCCGTGGCCAACTCCGCGCTCATCAACATGATGATGGCCAGCCGCCTGCTCTACGGCATGTCGCGCCAGGGCGTGCTGCCGTCGTTCCTCGCGCACGTCCACAAGCGCAACCAGACGCCCTGGACCGCGATCCTGTTCACCACGGCGATGGCCTTCGCGCTCATCATCCTCGTGTCCCTGAGCGACTCCGAAGCCATCCGTGCGCTGGGCGGCACCACCGCACTGCTGCTGCTCGGCGTCTTCGCCTTCGTGAACGTGGCCGTGCTGGTACTGCGCCGCCAGACGGTCAAGCACGAGCACTTCCGCATCAATCGCGCCGTACCCATAGCGGGGGCCGCCTTCTGCCTGTTCCTGGTGCTGCCGGTCACTGGCCGCGACGTGATCCAGTATCAAGTGGCGGGCTGGCTGCTGCTGTTGGGCGTGGTACTTTGGGGTGTCACCTGGCTGGCTCACCGCAACAAGAAGATGCGGCTCGATCCGGCTGAAATCGATACCTGAGGCGCGGCACCGCCGCTATGACGATGGCGTGGCGCAGGCCGCGCCATCGCGTTTTCCGGAGCAAGGCATGACACTGCAAGCGCAACAACAACAGATCGGCGCCGACCTGGGCGTCGCCGCGCACTTCGACCCGGCGACCGAAATCGAACGGCGCGTCGCCTTCCTGGCTGACTATCTCGTGAACACCGGCCTGCGCGCCTACGTGCTGGGCATCAGCGGTGGCGTGGATTCGCTCGTGGCCGGGCGCCTGGCGCAACTCGCCGTGGAGCGCGTGCGCGAGCGCGGCCACAATGCCACGTTCATCGCCGTGCGCCTGCCCTACGGCAACCAGCGCGACGAGGCCGAAGCCGCGCGCGCGCTCGATTTCGTCGCCGCGGATGAATCGCTGCGCGTGGATATCGCGGGCCCCGTGGATGCACAGCGCGAGGCGCTGCGCGCCGCGGGTCTGCAGTATCGCGATGATGCACAGGAGGACTTCGTGATCGGCAACGTGAAGGCGCGTCAGCGCATGATCGTGCAATACGCGATCGCGGGCGCGCGTGGCGGCATCGTCATCGGCACCGACCACGCGGCCGAAGCGCTGATGGGCTTCTTCACCAAGTTCGGCGATGGCGCGGCCGACGTCGTGCCGCTCGCGGGCCTGACCAAGCGCCGTGTGCGCGCGGTGGGCGCGGCACTCGGCGCGCCGCAGGATCTCGTCATGAAGGTCCCCACGGCGGATCTCGAAACGCTCGCACCGGGCCGGCCCGACGAAGACGCATTCGGTATCACCTATGCCCAGATCGACGACTTTCTGGAGGGCAATCCCGTCCAGCAGGACGTGGCCGAGCGCCTGGTGCAGGTTTACGCCAATACCGCGCACAAGCGTGCGCTGCCGGTCGGACCCGAGCCGGACGCAGTCTAAGCGCGGCCCCGCGCGTCGTCCGCCGGCAGCGCCCGGCGAAGACGCGCTGCTTGTGCCGGACCTTGTCCGGCGCGACCGCAGCGTGGCCGTTCAGGCGGCGTGCACCGTAGTCGATTGCGCGCGCAACTGTTAGACTCCGGCCCCATCGGGGCGCCCGCAGCGGTGCCCGCTTCCTTTTGCACGAGATGAAAAACAGCAGAGGCAGTGGCTCCGTGACGGTCGACGACGTCGCCGCGCATGCCGGCGTGTCGATCAAGACGGTATCGCGCGTACTCAATAACGAAGCCAACATCAGCGCCAAGACGCGTGCGCGCGTGCAGGCCTCGATGGCCGAACTCAAGTACCACCCCAATCCTTCGGCACGGCGGCTGGCGAGCAAGCGCTCGGACCTCATCGCGCTGCTCTACGACAGTCCCGACGACAGTCATCTGGTGCACCTCCAGCATGGCGCGCTGGATGCGTGCCGCCGCAGCTTCCACAGCCTGTTGTTGCATCCGGTGGATTACCGGTCGCCGACGCTGGCCGACGAGGTGCTGCAGCTGGTGCGACAACGCGCCTGTGCGGGCCTTGTGTTGACCGCGCCGCTCTGCGATGTGCCTGCGTTGGTCCAGGCGCTCGATGCGAGCGACGTGCCGTTCGCCCGGCTCGCGCCGTATACGCCGAGCGCACGGGGCGTGGCCGTTCGCTCGCCCGACCGCCTCGCCGCGCGCGCGATGACCGCGCACCTGATCGGGCTGGGCCATCGCCGTATCGGATTCGTGCGGGGGCATGCGGACCATGGCGTCATGCACGAGCGGTTCCATGGCTACCGCGATGCCTTCGACGACGCGGGCCTGCCCGTGGACGAAACCCTGATCGAGGCTGGCTCCAACACCTTCGAGTCCGGGGTGCAGGCCGGTCGCCGGCTGCTTGCACGCGTGGCAGGCCCCAGCGCCATCTTCGCCAGCACCGACGCGATGGCGGCGGGCGTGCTCTATGCCGCCCATGCCACCGGCATCACCGTGCCGTCGGCCCTGTCCGTGGCTGGCTGCGGCGACACGCCGCTGTCGCGGCAGACCTGGCCCGCGCTCTCGAGCGTGCGCCTGCCGGTTCGCGAGATGGCGTGCGCCGCGGTGGAGCAGCTCGTGGCGCGGGGTGCGCCAGTGCGGCTGCCTCAGCTCGACTACCTGCTGATGCCGCGCGAGTCGATCGCCGCGCCACCGCCGCGGCGCTCGCTTGCGCCGGCCGCCGCCTGCGCCCTCGACGCGTAGCGCCTAGGCCGGCAAGGCACAAAGACAGGCAGGTGAAGCCAGCGCGAGGCTGGCGCCTTCGCGCAGATCGCCTTCGGGGCCGACCGCGTGGACCACGATGCGGTCGTCGTCCTGCAGCGCCGCCAGCAGAAATCGGCCGTCCGGCGTGAGCGCGATGTCGCGAGGGGTGCGTCCTCCGGCGGCATAGCTGCGCGGCGCGCCGGGCAGGCCGCGCTCATCCAGCTGCCAAAGCACGATCTGGTCGGCGCCCCGTACGCTGGCATAGAGCCAACGGCCATTCGGGTGCAGCCGTAACGCGGCCGCCAGGGGCGTGCGCGCCGCGTGCGCGGCATCCGTGTCCGCGGCCGTATGGGCGCGCAGGGCCGCTACCGTGGCCAGCGCCTGCGCTCCCGTGGCGGCAAGGTCGTGCACCGCCAGGGTGTTGTCGAGTTCGTTGATCACATACAGGCGCGCGCCGCTCGTCACGGCGTGCCGTGGCCCCGCACCGGGTGTTACCGCGTAGGCGCGCCGCGGAGCGCCATCGCCATCGAGCGCGTGATACGTGACGCGGTCGGCGCCCAGATCGCAGGCCACGATGCCATCGCCCGCGGGGATGGCGCAATGCAGGTGCGCCGCCTCCTGGCGGCTGCGGTCGGGGCCGCTGCCCCGTGCCTGGTATTGCCAGACCGGGCCGGCGGGCATGCCGTCGTCATCCACATGCAGACACAGCAATTCGCCCGACCCGTAGTGCGACACGCACAGACGCCGCGCGCCCGCATGCAGCGAGATATGGCAGGGATCCGCGCCTGCCAGTGGCAGCCGCCGCAGCAAACGGGGGGCGCGCTCATCCGGATCGAGGGCGTAGACACCGAGTTCGGCGCCGAGGGCACGCTCGCTCACGGCGTAGAGCCGCGTGCCGGCCGGATTGGCGCACAGGTAAGACGGGTTGGCGAGGCTGGCCTCGTGGTCCAGCGCGTGGGGCACACCGTCAGGGCCGATGGTGATGAGATGGATGCCCAGCCCGTGCCCCGCCACGTGGGCGAGGTGTTCGGTATAGGTGCCCACGGCCAGGCGGTGGGGGGCGGTCGTCATGGCGTCTCCGTAAGGGGCCGCGGCCGCCGTCTGCGGCGAGCATGCGGATGACAGCAGTGTGCCTTGTCAGCATGCCGCATGCCATCGCGCCGCTCGCCGGCGCGCCTCTTATTTGAAGCGCGCTGCGTTGTCCTGCAGCGCCGTGTCCGCACATTGAGCGTCGAAGTGCCCGCCGGGTGCGCCGGCCACGCCCACCGCGCCGATGACCGCGTCGCCTGCCTTGATGGGCACACCGCCGCCCAACAACAGAAAGCCCGGAATGTCGGTGAGGTTGGCTGCACCCGGATTCTTCTGCGCGTTCTCCATCATGGCGAGCGTCGGCGCCTTGGCGGAGGCCGAGGTGAATGCCTTGGCGCGGCTCGCCTCCACGGTGTGCGGGCCGGCATTGTCGGCACGCGAGAGCGCCTTGAGCACGCCGGCACGGTCCACCACGGCGGCGCTTACGTTATAGCCCTTGGCCAGGCAGGCCGCGACGGCGGCATCGGCTACGTGGCGGGCATCGTCGAGCGCGACGTTTTTTTCGGTGAGTACGGCGGCCTGGGTGGTGCCGCAGAGGGCCAGCGCGGCCAGCAAAAGGGAGCGTTTGAGCATGGAATTCGTCCTTGAAGAAAGAGACTCCAGCTTAGGCAGGCGCTGCCCTGCGCGGTATTCGCCCGGCTACGGATCCGCCTCCGTAGCGCTACGGAGGCGGCGGCGATCCGTCGTCCAGCAGCAGGGCGTATTGCCGGATCAGGTGCGCCAGCGTGCTCACCTCGAGCTTGCCGAACACATTGGCGCGATAGGTCTCGACCGTGCGGGGCGAGAGGGCGAGGGCGCGCGCGATTTCCTTGTTGGCCCAGCCCTGCACGACATGCCGCGCCACCTCGTGCTCGCGGGCCGACAGCCGTTCGAGCTTCGCCCGGGCGGCGTGCGTGATGGCCGCCCGCTCGCGGCTGGCGACGTGGCCGCGCACCGCGGCCTGCACGGCGTCCAGGAAGACGTCATCGTCGACCGGCTTTTGCAGGAATTCGATTGCGCCGCCCTTGAACGCGCGGCGGCAGAGGTCGACGTTGGCATGGCCGGTGAGCATGATGACGGGCATGTCGCATTGCTCGGCCAGGCGTGCCAGCACGTCGAGCCCGCTGATGCCCGGCATCCGGATATCGAGCACGACGCAACCGATGGCCTGTGCAAGAGGCTGCGCCAGGAACTGCAGCGGATCAGCGTGACTACTGCTGCGCAAGCCCACGCTGCGCAGCAACAGGGCGAGCGCGTCGCGTACCGCCTCGTCGTCGTCCACCAGATACACCACGGGTGCGAGGGGTGTGGTGGCGTCGGTGTTCATGTCGTGGGCTCCAGGGGCAGGCTGAGCGTGAAGCAGGCGCCGCCTTCGGGCAGGTTGCGTGCCTGCATGCGGCCATCCATCGAGCCCGCGAGCGTGTCGCACAAGGTCAGGCCCAGGCCCATGCCGCCGTCGCGCGTGGTGTAGAACGGCTCGAACAGATGCGGCAGATGCTCAGGCGCCATGCCCGGTCCGTTGTCGCTCACGCTGATGTGATAGCGGCCGTCTTCGCTGTGGCCGTGCACACGGATGTGGCGCGGCGCGGCAACCGTGGCCAGCGCGGTGATCGCGTTGTTGACGAGGTTATGCAGAATCTGCTCGACCGCGATCGGATCCCCGAGCGGCCGCGCGGCGGGGCTGTCGTTGCTCCAGTTCAGGGTGATCTGGTGCCGCGCCAGCTCCGGCTCGCTCAGGAAACACAGGCTCGCCACGAGCGCGTCGGGTGCGAGCGGCACGCGCGCGGCGGCGCTGCCGGGCCCGACCAGCGCCCGCAGGCGCTCGATGATATCGGCCGCGCGTCGGGCCTGCTGGGCGCTCGCCCGCAAGGCCTGGCGTACGGCAGGCTGCTCGTCGGGATCGTCGAGCAGGCGCTCCGCGGCGCGGTTCTGCGCCAGGATGGCCGTGAGCGGCTGATTGAGTTCGTGTGCGATGCCGGCCGCCATTTCGCCGAGCGTGTTCAGGCGGGCGAGCGCCGCCATGCGCGCCTGTTCCGCCTGACGCCGCGCCTGACGGCGGCTGTCCTGCCAGTGGCGGCCGGCGGCCACCACGAGCGCGCTGGCGCACAGCCAGATCGCCCAGTCGAGCCAGGGCCAATCCGCGGGCCCGAGGCGCCGCTGCGCCTGCATCAGGAAGGGCTGGCTCGCCGAGCCCAGCGGCTTGCGGACCTCGAGCAGCGGGCCGATCGCGGAGGGCTTGCCCGGGGAGGCGTGCAGCACGAGATCGGGGTCGTGCACATCGAGCGTCAGGCGGCCCACGGCGGGCGCGATATCGGCCGGGGGCAGCAGCAGGCGGGCATCGATCCGCATGCTCCATGAAGAAGGCGCGACCAGCCAGTATTGCGCCGCGTCGAGCGGCAAGGTCACCGCATGGCCGCGGGCGCGGGCTTGCGCCACGGCCTGCGCCAGCCCGGCGGGCTCGGGCTCGCTGCCCTGCCAGCCTTGCGGCGACAGCCAGCCCAGCGCCAGCAGCTCGGCGAGCGCCGGCCGCAGGCTGGGCAGGAGACGCTCGGGTGCGGGCGGGTGCGACAGCGCGGCGAGGGTGGCGAGCACGGCCTCGTGCTGCACGGCTTTCTGGCTGAGCAGGCGGTGGGCGATGCTGGCGCCTTGCGCGAAGCGGTCGCGCTGCGCGATGTAGTCCTGGCGAGCCAGCCAGACCATGCCGGCCAGACCGAGGAGCACCCATGCGCCGACCGTGCGCCAACGGAGAGAAGGAAGGGTCACGATGCGGCCATTATCGCAGGGCGCGTTTGCCGGCCGCCTCCGTAGCGCTACGGAGGCGGCTTGGATAAATGCGGGCCCACCCCTACACTTTGTGTTTCGGACGGCGCGGCCGTCCCCGCCTTCTGTGCATGCCGACCATGGATCTGCCGTTTCCGATACGCCAGGAGTGTCCGCCCGGTGCCTGTGATTGCGAGCGCGAGCGGCTCCTGGCCGAGCCGGGCGCCGACCTGCGCATCCTGCGGCTCACGCGCGACGAAGAAAAACGCCTGATCCAGCGCATCGAAGCCGCGGCCTCGCTCACCGAGTTGCGCCGCCTGGGCGGCAAGATGGAAGAGCTGCTCGGGCTGGTGGTGCGGTTCGCGCCGGGCCCCAACGAGGTCCGCACCGTGCGCGGCATCGTGATCGATGTCCAGCCCTGTACGGGCCTGTGCCGCAAGACCCGCCAGACCATCCCCGCGGCGATCCGCCGCTGCCTCGACGCGCGCCCCGAAATCGTCTACGAACTGCTCAACGAGCACGACCTGCTGCGAGACGCCTGAGGGTCTCCTGTTACTGTGGTTGTCGCCTATGTGAAATATAGGTGTGGCCTATTGGTGAATGGCGCCGCCCGCCCCTAGAATGCCCAGCACCGGCCGGGCTTGAGTCCCGGCACGACAACCAGGAAATACAAGGGGTTTTGCCATGACGCTGTCCGCCACCACGCGCATCAACATGCCGCGCTATCTCGAAACGCTGGATACCTCGTCGGGCATCGGCGTGGGCCGCGAAAACGGCCTGGCGCGGCTGGCGCTCACCGATGCCGACCGCGACATGCGCGACCAGTTCGTGCAGTGGTGCCGTGATGCCGGGCTGACCGTGCGGGTGGATGCCGTGGGCAATATCTTCGGCCGCCGCGAAGGCCGCGAAGATCTCCCGCCCGTGATGATCGGCAGCCACCTCGACACCCAGGCCAACGGCGGGCGCTTCGACGGCATCGTCGGCGTGCTGGGCGCGCTCGAAGTGGTGCGCACGCTCAACGACCTGGGCATCACCACGCGCCGTCCGATCGAGATCGTGGACTGGACCAACGAAGAGGGCAGCCGCTTCTCGCCGCCGATGATGGCTTCGGGCTGCTTCGTGGGCGCCTACGACCTGGATTGGGCCTACGCGCGCCGCTCCGATGATGGTCCGACTTTCGGCGAGGAGCTCGAGCGTATCGGCTACAAGGGCGACACGCCGGTGGGCCAGCGCGATGTCGATGCGTATTTCGAGCTGCACATCGAGCAGGGCGATCTGCTGGACAAGGCCGGCAAGCAGGTGGGCGTGGTCACGCACGGCTATAGCTCGCACGGCGTGCTGGTCGAGTTCCGCGGCGAAACGGCGCATGCCGGCCCCTGGCCGATGGCCAAGCGCCGCAACGCCCTGGTGGCCGCCGCTCGCATGCTGACCGAAGTGGACGACATCGGCTGGGAGTTCATGGCTACGGGCGGCAAGGCCACGGCCTCGCGCCTCGTGGCATGGCCGAACAAGGCCGGCATTCTGTCGGACTGGGCCGAGGCCATCGGCGACGTGCGCCACGAGAGCCCGGAAGCGGCCGAGGCCATGCGCGACAAGATGCTGCGCGGGGTGGCCCAGGCGGCCGCCAAGACGGGCTGCGACTACCGCATCCTGGATCAGTGGCAATGGGGCGGCTACATCTTCGACGACGCCATGGTCGGCATCGTGCGCGACAAGGTGCAGGCGCTGGGCTACAGCACGGCCGACCTGCCCAGCCAGGCCGGACACGATGCGTACTTCATGGCGCAGAAATTCCCCACCGCCATGATCTTCACGCCGTGCCGCGACGGCATCACGCACAACAACAACGAGCTGGCCACGGCGGAGGACATCGAGCCCGGGCTCAACGTGCTGCTGCACGCGGTGGTCGAGCGCGCGGACCGGGCTTGAGTGGCGCGCGCGGTGGTCTAATGGCGGGCAGGCGCGGCCAGTCTGGCGGCGCCGCACCGATGCCCGCCACCATGGATGCCACGCTCAATTCGCTCGACTGGAACCTGCTGCGCACGTTCTTCGTGATCGTCGAGGCGCGCAGCCTCACGCAGGCGGCGCACGAGTTGGGCATCCGTCAGCCCTCGGTCACGCAGGCGCTCAAGCGCCTCGAAGAGAGCCTGGGCTGTACCCTCATCGTGCGCGGCAGCCGGCGCTTCGAGCTCACGCGCCATGGCGAGATCCTGTATCGCGAGTGCGAGGTCATGATGCGCAGCGCCGCGCGCATCGGCGAGAAGCTCGCCGGCGCGCAGGGCGACATCACCGGCCTGCTAAAGCTGATGCTCATCACGGCGGTGCAGTACGAGCCGCTGGACCAGGCGCTCGCCCGTTTTCGCCAGCGTCATCCGTCCGTCAACATCGAGATCGAGATCGTCAGCAGTCCGCAGGCGATCCGCGCCGTCTCGCAACGCATCACGCCGCTTGCGCTGTGCCTGTTGGCGCAACCCATCGCGGGCCTGCGCTGCCGTTTTCTCATGCGTGAGGAGTTCGGCATTTACTGCGGGCCGGGCCATCCCTGGTTCGGCCGCGACGACATCACCCTGGAGCAGCTGCGGCAGGAGCCGCTGGTCGCGTTCTCAGCGAGCAAGAAGGGCGGTGTCATGGAGCCCCTGCTCGCGCTGGGCGATGGCGCGGGACTGGCTCGCCGCATCACCGGCAGCAGCACCGATATCGGCGCGGTGCTGCGCATGATCGTGGCCGGCGTGGGCATCGGCGTGCTGCCTTGCGCCGCCGCCGCGTCGGACGAACAGGCGGGCCGGCTGTGGCGCTTCGCGCCGGCCGAGCTGGCGCTGGGCGCGGACTTGTATCTCATCACCCATCCGGCGCTGGTGCCCGAGCCCGCCGAGGCGCGGTTTCTCGAGATCTTCGACGACTGCATCGCCGCCACGGCGGGCGGCGCGCACAGCGGCTGAGTTCCGGGGCGCGGCCTGGCGAGCACGCATGGCGAGGGCGAGCGCGCCGGCGCCTCGCGGCCAAAAATAAGCATTGATCATTGTGTGCTACGCGCGCATGTCCGCGGCGCGCCTGCTCGCGCGCGTTACGCGCGCGCTAGCGAGCGTGCGCGCGCATCTGCGCACGCCTGCACCCGCACCCGCACCCGCACCCGCACCCGCACCCGCACCCGCACCCGCACCCGCACCCGCACCCGCACCCGCACCCGCACCCGCACCCGCACCCGCACCCGCACATACACCCGCACGTAGGCCCGCACCTGCGCCCGCCCGCGTACGCGCGTCGCGCCTGTGCGTTATGTGCGTACGCGCATTGCGCCTGTGCGCTATTCCGATGGTTGTGCATGCAACCAAATTGAAAGCTTTGTATTCCGGTGCGCGCGAGGACTCAGGGATTTCCCCATTTTTCGTCCTTTTTTGTGTCTGCGCGGCGTTTTTCTGCATCAGTGAAAGGCGATCGCAAGTTTGAGTTCTTAGACTGCCGCTTCAGTCGAAAGTCAGCTTCGCTTAAGACCTGCGTCAGATAGAAGCATCGCCAAAACAAGGAGATTCGGGGTATGCAGCCGGAAAAGGACGTCGTAAGACGTGAGTGGTGGGCCGGAGGGGCCATGGTCGTGCTGGGAGTGGCCGCGCTGGCCCAGGCAATGACCTACGAACTGGGTTCGCTGGCGCGCATGGGACCGGGCCTGTTTCCCGCCATCCTCGGCGTGGTGCTGATCCTGCTGGGCGCGCTGATCGCCAAGCTGGCGACGTCGCCGCTGAACGCCGACGACGATCATGAGCCCGAGTCGCCGCCCGATTGGCGTGGCTGGGGTTGCATCGTGGGCGGCCTGCTCGCCTTCATCCTGGTGGGCAAGTACGGCGGCCTCGTGCCCGCCACGCTTGTCCTGGTGTTCGTATCCGCGCTGGGCGATCGCCAGCAGACGCTGAAAGGCGCTGCGATTCTGTCGGTCGCCGTCACCCTGATCGGCGTGGTCGTGTTCTCCTGGGGACTGCAGCTGCAATTCCCGCTGTTCCGTTGGGGTTGAAGCATGGAAATCCTCAATAACCTGATGCACGGGTTCTCGGTCGCGTTCGCGCTCGAGAACCTGATGTGGGCCGCCTTCGGCGTGTTCATGGGCAACCTGATCGGCGTGCTGCCCGGCATGGGCGTGCTGGCCGCGATCTCGATTCTGCTGCCGCTCACCTACACGATGACCCCCACCGCGGCGCTGGTGATGCTCTCGGGCATCTACTACGGCTCGCAGTACGGCGGCGGCATCACCTCGATCATGCTGAACCTGCCGGGTACCGCCTCGCACGCCGTGGCGTGTCTGGACGGCAATCCGCTGGCGCGCAATGGCAAGGCGGGCTCGGCCCTGTTCATGCTGATGTTCTCGTCGTTCTGCGGCGCGTCGGTCGGCATCCTGGCCATGATCCTGTTCTCGCCGATGCTGGTGGAAGTGGCCTTCCGCTTCGGCCCGGCCGAGTACTTCTCGATGATGGTGCTGGGCCTGCTGGCCGGCGCCACGCTGGCCAAGGGTTCCGCCGTGAAGGGCGTGGCCATGGTGGTCGTGGGTCTGCTGCTGGGCGTGGTCGGTACCGACGTCAACACGGGCACGATGCGCTTTCACTTCGGCATCCTCGAGCTCTCCGACGGCCTGCAGATCGTGGCGCTGGCGATGGGCCTCTTCGGTGTGGCCGACTTCCTGCGCAACATCAACAAGGTGGGCGGCGACAGCCGCGTGACCGGCACCAAAATCAGCATGAAGTCGATGCGGCCCGAGGCTGGCGACATCAAGCAATCGCGCGGCGCGCTGGTGCGCGGCACCGGCATCGGCGCGGCGTTCGGCATCCTGCCGGGCACCGGTCCCACGATCGCGTCGTTCATCTCGTACGCAGTCGAAAAGAAGGTCGCGAAAGAGCCGCGCCGCTTCGGCCGTGGCGCCATCGAAGGCATCGCCGGCCCCGAGGCCGCCACGAGCGCCTCGACGCAGACGAGCTTCATCCCCACGATGAGCCTGGGTATTCCGGGCGACCCCGTGATGGCCCTGATGCTGGGCGCCCTGATCATTCACGGCATCCAGCCCGGTCCGCAGATGATGATCGAGCACGCCGACATGTTCTGGGGCTTGATCGCGAGCTTCTGGGTCGGCAACGTCCTGCTCCTGCTGCTCAACCTGCCGCTCATCGGTATGTGGGTGCGCATGCTGACCGTGCCGTTCCGTGTCCTCTACCCGGCCGCGCTGTTCTTCGTGTGCGTGGGTGTCTACAGCACGAACAACAACCTGTTCGACGTGGGCATGGTGACCTTGTTCGGTGTGGCGGGCTACCTGCTCATGCGCCTGAAGTTCGAACCCGCGCCGCTGTTGCTGGGCTTCGTGCTCGGCCCCATGGTCGAAGAGAACTTCCGCCGCGCGCTGCTGCTGTCCCGCGGTGAGATGTCGGTGTTCGTGACGCGTCCGATCAGCCTGGGTTTCATCCTGGCCTGCGTCGCGCTGATCACGCTGCTGGTGGTGAGTGCCATGCGTCAACGCGCCAAGCGCGCCGAGATGCCGCAACCGGCTTCGCACACGAGCTGATCCACACTCGCGCAAACGACAAGGCCGCGCCTCGAAAGAGGCGCGGCCTTGTCGTTTGTGGCGGTGCCGCGCGTGACAGCCGAGGGGCAGGCTCAGCCGGCGGCGCTGCGGTACGCCGCGGCGTCGAACTGCACCTCGGGTGCGGGCGCCTCGCTCGGTGCGGCGGCGTCGGGCGGCGGCGCCGAGACGCCGAGCAGGGACAGTTCGGCGCGGACAAGACCTTCGATGAAGCTGGACATGGACTTCCTCCCTGGGATGCGTGATCCCGAATCGATATCGCGTGAGCCGCCGGACCCGAGGCGCGCGGCGGCAATGAACGTCCATGGTCCGCCTCGACCGCGGGAGGCGTCCATTCGTTTGTCTTTATGGCGGCGATAGGGGAAAAGGCCCTGTGAACGGCATGGGCTTCGCGCAATGCGGGGCCGGGCCACGTGCGGTCCCATGTGGCCCGGCCTCACGTGGCCCGGCAGGGCCGGCAGCGACACGGGGTCACGGATGAGAAAGACCCGCCGTGGCGGGTCTTTGTCGTACCGGCGCAAGCGTTGCGGGGTATCAGTCCAGCGCGTCGAGCGCCGCCTTCACCATACGGCCCACCAACGGTTGCACGCGGCTCGCCAGGTCTTCGCGATAGCCGAACGGGTAGGTCTCGTCCATGTAGGTGGACTGGCACATTTCGAGCTGGATCGCGTGCACGCCCTGCTCGGGCGCGCCGTAGTGGCGCGTGATGTAGCCGCCCTTGAAGCGCCCGTTGATCGCCCAGGTGTAGTCGGTATTGGCCTCGAGCTCGCGCTGCACGGCCTCTTGAGCCGCGAGGGCGCAGGTCTTGCCGTCGGAGGTGCCGATGTTCAGGTCGGGCAATTTGCCCTCGAACAGGCGCGGCAGCACGCTGGCGATGGAATGTGCCTCCCAGAGCAGCACGCGGCCGTGTTCGGCCTTGATGCGGGCGATCTCGCGCGTGAGCTGATCATGGTAGGGCTGCCAGTAGGTAGCCAGGCGCTCGGCCTGCGCCGCCGCGTCGGGTGCGGCACCGTCGAGATACAGCGCTTCGCCGCGGAACGACGCCGCCGGGCAAAGGCCCGTCTTGGTCTGGCCGGGATAGAGCGACTCGTCGTCGGGCGGACGGTTGAGGTCGATCACGTAGCGCGAGTACCGCGCGCCCAGCACCGAGGCGCCGAGCGCCTCGGCAAAGGCGTACAGACGGTCGAGGTGCCAGTCGGTGTCGGCCACGGTGTGGGCGATGGGCGTCATGCTCGCGCGCAGGTCTGCCGGAATTTCCTGGCCCAGATGCGGAATCGAGATGAGCAGCGGCGTGTTGCCGCGTTTGAAGTGGAAAGGCGTATCGGTCATGGTGCAACGGACGCGCGCCCGTGACGGCGCGCGTTTTCACGTCGGATTCGAAAAGAGAAATTGTAGCGAGGTGGGGCCGCCGAGGTGCGGCCGGCGAGGTGGGGCCGCCGAGGTGGGGCCGCCGAGGTGCGGCGGGGAGGGCACAGGCGGCGCGCCGGCCCTGCCCGCCGCGTCCGATCACGCGGCGCCGCCTGGCGCACTCGATCGGGAGGAACCGTAAGTGAGCGAAAGATAGTGGCGATGACGCTCGTACTGATCGAGGATGTCGCCGATCACCTCGTCGCGGCTCCAGCCCATGATGTCGTAGTCCTGGCCGCCTTCGCCCAGATGCACTTCCGCACGGAAATAGCGCCGATCCTCTTCGTCGCGCGCTTCTTCGGGCGTAAGGCTGGGACGGACCTCGGCCATCGGATACACCGTGTAGGCGAAGTCCAGATGCTCGCCGTGACCCACGCGGAAGGTCAGCTGGCCTTCCGCGCCGTCTTCGAGCGCGGTCACGTAGCCCTCGCGGGCCAATGCGGCCGCCACGTCGTCCATGGCCGGACGCACCACATCACTGATATAGCGCTGCACGTGCGCGCGCTTGGGCATCATGATCATGTTGCGCAGGCGCCGCTGCCAGGGCTCGGCGCTGGCGCCCGCCGCCGGGCGGCTGACCGTGCGATAGCGCAGCCCGCGCTTGGTCGTGTCGTGCTTGAGCGCTCGGAACAGGCCCCATAGCGATACCAGGATCACCACCGAGAAGGGCAGGGCGCTGGCCACCGTGGCTGTCTGCAGGGCCTTGAGACCATCGGCCAGGAGCAGCGCGATCGCGACCAGTCCCATCAGCACCGACCAGAACACGCGTTGCCACACCGGCGCGTTGTCGGCGCCGCCCGAGGCCAGCATGTCCACGACCAGCGCGCCGGTGTCGGCCGAGGTGACGAAGAACACCAGCACCATGAGTACCGCGAAGCCGGACATCACGCGTGCCCACGGGAACTGCTCCAGGAACACGAAGAGCGCCAGCGTGGAGTCGTTTTTCACGGCTTCGGCCAGGCCCGTCGCGCCGTTGAAGAGGATATGGTAGATGGCCGTGTCGCCGAAGATCGTCATCCAGAGCAGCGTGAAGCCGGTCGGGATGAGCAGCATGCCGCCCACGAATTGACGGATGGTGCGGCCGCGCGAAATGCGCGCGATGAACACGCCCACGAAAGGCGACCAGGCGATCCACCAGCCCCAGTAGAACAGCGTCCAGCCGCCGATCCAGTCGGTCGGGTTGTAGGCATAGAGGTTGAAGGTGCGCGAGACGAGACCCGAGAGGTACACGCCGATGTTCTCGACGAAGGTCTGCAGCAGGAAGATGGTGGGGCCGACCACCGCCACGAAGGTCAGGAGCAGCACCGCCAGCACCATATTGCCTTCGGACAGGTACCGGATGCCCTTGTCCAGGCCGCTCGCCGCCGACAGGGTGGCCAGCGCGCAGGCCAGCACGATCAGACCGATCTGCACCGGGATGCTGTTGGGCACGTCGAACAGATAGTTGAGCCCGGCATTCATCTGCGCCACGCCCAGGCCCAGCGAGGTCGCTACGCCAAGCACCGTGCCGATCACGGCGAAGATGTCCACCGCGTGCCCGATCGGGCCGTGGATGCGATCGCCCAACAGCGGATAGAGCGCCGAGCGCAGCGTGAGCGGCAGGCCGTGGCGATATCCGAAATAGGCGAGCACCAGCGCCACGCTGGCGTAGATGGCCCAGCCGTGCAGGCCCCAATGGAAGAAGGTGATCGAGAGCGCGTCGCGGGCGGCCTCGGGCGTGCCGCCTTCCCCGAAAGGCGGCTCCAGAAAGTGCATCACCGGCTCGGCCACGCCGAAGAACATCAGGCCGATGCCCATCCCGGCCGCGAACAGCATCGAGTACCAGGTCAGGTCGCGGTAGTCGGGCTCGCTGTGGTCGGGGCCGAGCTTGATGTCGCCGAAACGGCTGAACGTGACGTACAGCATGCATAGCAGCACGATCGCCACCGCCAGCATGTAGAACCAACTGACGTTGGTGAAGATCCAGCTCTGCATCGCGCCGAACAGGCTCTGGGCCGTGCCGGGTGAGGTCGCGGCGAAGATGACCAGCGCCACGATGAAGGCGCCTGAGGTGTAGAACACCGGTTTGTTGACCTGCATTCGGAACTTGCTTTTGTTCATTGTTTCTCCAGCCGGTGCACGCGCCCGGGGCGGGGCGGGCCCACTATTAATACCTTAGTGTCCCGAACCCTGGCAAACATCGGACCGCGCGCGCGCTGGCAAGCCGCTACGCCGGGGCTTGCCAGCGCCGCGCGGGCAGGCCAGTATCGCGGTGTCGACGCCGGGAAGGAGCCCTCATGATCAAGCTTGCGCGCGCGCCCAGCCTGCTGCTGGCGCAGCACTGGGTCAACCTGCTCGAACAGGCCCGCATCCCCTGCGAATTGCATAACCAGTATCTCCAGGGCGCGCTGGGCGACATCCCGGTCGATCAATGCGGCCCGGAGGTGTGGCTCGAGCACGAGCGCGACCTGCCCGAGGCGCAGGCGCTGATCCAGGGCGGCGCGCCGCCTGGAAGCCTGCCGTGGCACTGTGCCGAATGCGGCGAGCGGCTGGAGCCGCAGTTCACCTTGTGCTGGCAGTGCGGCAGCCCGCGGCCGGGCTGATCCCGGTCGACCCTGGCGGGATCGGGCCTCGCCCGCGCGCTGCATGGCGGCACATCCGGATCACCGGCCTCAGGCGCGGCGCAGCCGCAACCGGGTGATCTCGGAAGGCGCGCCCAGGCGCTTGGGCGGCCCCCAGTAGCCCGTGCCCCGGCTGATGTAGAGCCACATGCGGCCATGACGGTGCAAGCCCGCGACATACGGCTGTTGCAGCCGTACAAAGAAACGCCAGGGCAGGAACTGTCCGCCGTGCGTATGACCGGAAAGCTGCAGGTCGTAGCCGACGGGCTCGGCCGCCACCGCGCTGCGCGGCTGGTGCGCGAGCAGGATGCGCAGGCTGCTCGGGGGGGCACCGGCCAGCGCGCGCACCGGGTTGCTGCGCTGATGCGGGTCGAACGCCCCGGCGCTGTAGTCGGTGACTCCGGCCAGCGCGATGGCCGCGTCGCCCGTGCGCAGCATCACATGTTCGTTTTGCAGCACGTGCAGCCCGATGCGGCGGAACTCGCTCACCCATTGCGCGGCGCCTGAATAGTATTCGTGGTTGCCCGTGACCAGATACACGCCCTGGCGCGCCCGCAATGCGCCCAGCGGGGCCGTGTGGTCGCGCAGCTGCGCCACGTTGCCATCGACCACGTCGCCGGTGATGGCGATGAGGTCGGGAGCGAGCGCATTGCTGGCCGCGACGATCGCGTCGACATAGCCGCGCTTGATCGTGGGCCCGACGTGGATGTCGCTGAGCTGCACGATCGTGTAGCCCTCGAGCACGGGCGGCAGGTCCGCGATCGGGATGTCCACATCCACCACCGGCGCGCGCCGCCGTGCATTCCAGAAGCCGATGGCGCTCGCCAGCAGCGCCAGTACCGGCACGGCGATCGCGCTGGCCTGGCGCAGCGCCGCCCAGGGCAGCGCGAGCCCCCCGAGCGAGGCGAGCCAGAGGACGAGCAGTAGCGCGTCGCGCAGGGCGGTGAGCACGAAGAGCGACGAGAAAAAGCCCATCGCGGTGAGTCCCGCCCAGGCCATGCGGTCGCCCCACGGCTGGCGGCCCGACGAGCGGCTGAGCATGCCCAGAGGGATCAGGACACAGCTCGCCACCAGCAGGAGCGCCGCGGCCAGTCCGCCCGCGAGCGGCAGGCCGATGTCGGGAATCAGGCGCAGTCCCACGTAGACATGGGCCAGTACGCCGAGCGTGATGAAACGGACGAAAAAGGAAGACTGTCGCAGGGCCAAGGCGGAACTCACGAAGGTTGGTCAGCCGGAAATGATACGAGGGCCGGCCGCGATGGCGACGACGAGGCAATCGGCGGCGGGCCCTGGAGTCTGAGCGCGGTATCCGGCGCAGGTTCCCCGCCGCGGCGCCGGTCCTGCTGCGCCCGGGTCCGGCCGCCTGGCCGGCGTCGCGCCATGGCCCGGGCGGGCCGCGCGTTGGCGCGCAAAGGACTGGCCGGGGCAGGATGGCGGCTCCTATACTGGCCCGGCCGCGACCCGTGTTGCCGGACGCGCCGCCAGGAGATGCCATGTCGTATGCCTTGCTGATCGTCGAACCCGTGGGCCAGCGCGCCACCCGATCCCCCGCCGAGGGCCAGGCCCTCTATGACAGCATGCTGGCCTTTGCCGCCGGCTTGCGCGAACGCGGGATCCTGCGCGAGGCGCAATCGCTGCTGGCCCAGGACCAGGCCGTGCGCGTACAGGTGCGCGAGGGCCAGACCCGCCTGCTCGATGGCCCGTTCGCGGAGCTCAAGGAGATGGTGGGAGGCTTTTTCCTGATCGAGTGCGAGACCGAGGCCGAGGCGCTCGAGATCGCCCGCGCCTGTCCGGCCGCCCAATGGTGCACGGTCGAGGTGCGCAAGCTGGGTCCGTGCTTCATGTAGAAAGCTGCGGCGCTGACGGGTCGGCGCGACCCCTTTGGCCGTGCAGGCCCGGTGCACGTGTACTGCGGCGACTTCGCAGGAGGTCCTGCGCAGCACCGCAAGGCGTTTTCTAGGTGTTTTCCCTGAGTCATGCCGTTCCGTGTCGATCCGGGCGGGTCTGGTCCGTCGTGTCGATACAGGCCGGTGCGAGCATGCTGCCGGCGAACCCGAGGAGAGATGCGATGCGATTCATGATCATCATCAGGGCCAATGCGTTGAGCGAGTCGGGGGCGATGCCCAAGCCCGAGCTGATGGCGGCGATGGGCGCCTTTCACGAAGAGCTGGCCCGCGCGGGCGTGCTGCTCGATGCCATGGGTCTGCAGCCCAGCAGCAAAGGCTGGCGCGTGCGCCACGAGGCCGGCCGGGCCAGCGTGATCGACGGGCCGTTTGCCGAGACCAAGGAGCTGATCGCCGGCTTTACGTTGATCCAGGTGCGTGACCGCGAGGAGGCGATGGCCTGGGCGCGGCGCTATCCCGCGCCCTTCGGACCGGACCGGGCGGGCGAGATCGAGGTGCGCCAGGTCTATGAAATGAGCGACTTTCCGCCGTCTTCGGACCCGGCAAACGAATCCGCCGCCGCGCCCGCCGCTTCCGTGACCGCCACGTCCGCCGTCTCGCAATAACTCGTGCCGCCACGTCCGCGCGCTTGCGCGTACGTCCAACGTACCGGGCCGCCCGCCGCGGCCTCCCAGGAGTCATCATGCACAAACAACTCTTCGTCAATCTTCCCGTCGCCGATCTGCCGCGCGCACAGGCGTTCTTCACCACGCTCGGTCTGTCGTTCAATCCACAGTTCACCAACGAGCAGGCCGCGTGCCTCGTGATCGGCGAGAACCTCTACGCCATGCTGCTGGTGCCCGACTATTTCAAAAGCTTCTCGGGCCGGCCGGTGGCCGACGCACGCGCGGCCACCGAGGTGATGGTGGCGGTGTCGTGCGAGAGCCGCGGCGAGGTGGACGAGATCGTGCGGCGCGCGCTGGCCGCCGGCGGCACCGCGCCGCGTCAGCCGCAGGATTATGGCTTCATGTATTCGCACAGCTTTGACGATCCCGACGGCCACATCTGGGAGTTCTTCTACATGGACCCCAACGCGGTCGCGCCGGCGGCGTAACGATGGCCGATCATGACGCCGTCCGCCGCGAGATCGAGGCCGTCTGGCGCATCGAGTCGGCCAAGGTGGTGGCCTATGCCGCGCGCCATCTGCGCGACCTGTCGCTGGCCGAGGAGGCCGCGCAGGATGCCCTGGTGGCGGCGCTGGAGCACTGGCCCCAGCGCGGCGTGCCGGCCAACCCGGGCGCCTGGCTCATGACCGCCGCCCGCCACCGCGCGCTCGATCTGTTGCGCCAGGCGGCCACGCAGACGCGCGGCGGTGAGGCCCTGGCGCGTGAGATCGAAGTGATGGAGGCGCACGTCGAGCCCGATGTGGCCGACGCGCTGGATGCGCGCCGTGCCGACGACATCGGCGACGATCTGCTGCGCCTCATCTTCACCGCGTGTCATCCCGTGCTGCCGCCCGACGCTCGTGTGGCGCTCACGCTGCGGCTGTTGGGCGGACTGTCGACGGCCGAGATCGCGCGCGCTTTCCTGCAGTCGGAAAGCACGGTCGCGCAGCGCATCGTGCGCGCCAAGCGCAGCCTCGGCCAGGCCCGGGTGCCGTTCGAGGTGCCGCAGGCGCGCGAGCGCGCCGAGCGCCTGGACGCGGTGCTCGAGGTGATCTATCTGATTTTCAACGAGGGCCATGCGGCCACGGCGGGCGACGATTGGACGCGCCCCGATTTGTGCCTGGAGGCGTTGCGGCTGGCGCGCGTTCTGGCGGGGCTCATGCCGGAAGAGGGCGAGGCGCACGGCCTGGCCGCATTGCTCGAATTGCAGGCGTCGCGGCTGCCGGCGCGCGTCGATGCACAGGGTCAGCCGGTGCTGTTGCTGGCGCAGGATCGGGGCCGCTGGGATCGGCTGCTGATCCGGCGCGGTCTGGCGGCGCTGGACCGCGCGCGGGCGTGCGGCGCACTCGGGCCCTATGGCCTGCAAGCCGCGCTCGCGGCCTGCCACGCGCGCGCGGCACGGGCCGAAGACACCGATTGGCGGGCGATCGTCGCGCTATACGACACGCTGTATGCGCGGATGCCGACGCCCGTCGTGGCGCTCAATCGCGCTGTCGCGATCAGCATGGCCCACGGCGCGGCGGCCGCGCTGCCGCTGGTCGACGCCCTGCAAGCCGAGCCGACGCTGGCGCGCTATCCGTGGCTCTGGAGTGCGCGGGCCGATTTGCTCGAACGCCTGGAACGTCATGCGGAGGCCGAGGCGGCCTTCCTCGAGGCGGCCGCGCTGACGCGCAACACCCGCGACGCCGCGTTGTTGACGGCCCGCGCGCAGGCGGCCGGGCGGGCGGCCATGGCTTGCGGATCGCATCCCGCGCCGGAATGAAAGCGGCCGTGCCGGACGCGCCGGGAGGCGCGCCCCGGCACGGCCGCGTTCGATCTTGCCGTCCTGGCGGGGCGCGCGGCGATCAGCTCGCGTCGTCGTGCCACCAGAGGCGCACGCTGTCCCAGGTGCGGCCCACGAATCCGGCCTCGGGCACCGGCTGCTGGGCCACCATGGGCACCTGCAGCGCGGGCTTGCCGTCGACCAGAACCTGCACCACGCCCACCTGTTGCTGCGCGGTGATCGGCGCGATCAGCGGCTGGGCGGGCTGCACCGCGCGCTCGATGCGCGCGCCCGCCGGCGTGGTCAGGTAGATGTCACGCGCATAGCCCACCGGCACGGCGTCGGCCTTGCCCTTCCAGACCTGCTGTTCACCCGCGCTTTCGCCGGCCTGATAAAGCCGTACGGTGCGAAACGCGCCGTAGCCCCATTCGAGCAGCGTGCGTGCCTCTTGCGTGCGCACCTTGTCCGACGTGGTGCCGATCACCACGGCGATCAGGCGGCGCTGCAGCCCGCCTTCGTTGCGCGAAGCCGAGCCGATGAGGCAATAGCCGGCCGACTCGGTGTGGCCGGTCTTCATGCCGTCGACACTGGGGTCTTGCCACAACAGACGATTGCGATTGGTCTGGCGGATCTTGTTGTACGTGTATTCGCGCGTGGTGTCGTAGCGCCTTGCCGTCTGGCCGAAGTCGCGCGACATGCGGGCGGCCAGCGTGCCGAGGTCGGCGGCGGTGGAGTACGTGAGCGCGTCGGGCAGGCCGCTCGGGCTGTTGAAGTGCGTGTCGGCCAGGCCCAGCGCCTGGGCTTGCGTGTTCATGCGCGCCACGAAGGCCTCGACCGAGCCACTCACGGTTTCGGCCAGCGCGACCGCGGCGTCGTTGCCCGATTGCACCATCAGGCCGTAGAGCAGCGCATCCACCGTGACCTGGTTGCCGGGCTCGAGAAACATGCGCGAGCTGCCCGGCGCCACTTTCCAGGCGCGCGTGGAGATCGTGACCTGCTGCTGCAGCGTGATTTCCTTGGCGGCCAGCGCCTGGAACACGACGTAGGCGGTCATGATCTTCGTGAGCGAAGCGGGCTCGATGCGGGTGCGGGCGTTCTGTCCACCCAACACCTGGCCGCTGGTGGCGTCGAGCACCAGCCAGGCGCGCGCGGTCAGGGCCGGCGCCGTCACGGCGTGGGCTTGCGCGGCGGGCGCGGGGGCGGCGAGCGCGAGAGGGGAAGCGGGCGTGGCGGTGTTGGCCTGCGCAGCCGGCAGGCTGCACGCGAGCGTCAGGCAGGCCGTCAGGACCATGCGCGACGCAGGGGAGGGGATGAACATCGGGAACGACTTTCCTGTCTTGATTCGGGCGGCGGTTAGGCTCGCCCCCGCGCCGAAAGTTCGGCGGGGCGGCGCCGCAACCTTAGCATGGCGGCCCGGCGGGCCTGGATGTGCGGTTGGGCGCGCCTCAGAGCAGGTGCTCGATAGGCAGCAGCGACACGAACCATACCGACACGCGCTGCCACCAGCGCGTACCCGGCTCGGTGTCGTGCCGGATCGTGCGGCCGTCGCGCTGTTCGAGCCAATACAGGCGGTCGCGATCGTCCAAGCACACGCGGTAGGCCGTGCGGGGAATGCCGTCGAGGAACACGTCGTCGATCCGGCGTGCCAGCGCCGGGCTGTCGATCACGAAGCCGAGCTCGGTATTGAGGTTGGCCGAACGCGGATCGAAATTGAACGAACCCGTGAACACGCGTTCGCCATCCACCGAAAATGTCTTGGCGTGCAGGCTCGATCCCGAGCTGCCCGATCCGCTGAAACCGCCCGACCCCTTGCTGCGTTCGGTGGTGTCGGGCGAGGCGCGCATCTCCCAGAGCTCGATGCCGGCGCGCAGCAGATCCTTGCGCCGCTTCGCGTAGCCCGAATGCACCACGGCCACGTCGGTGGCTTCGAGTGCGTTGGTCAGCACGCGCACCTCCACGCCGCGTTGTGCCATCTCGGCCAGGGCGCGGGTGCCGGTTTCGGTGGGTACGAAGTAGGGCGAGACCAGATCCAGGACGGTCTGCGGCGTGCCGACGATGCGTTCGAGCTGATGCGTGAGCGCCGCCTCCGGAGGGGCCTCGTTGAGCACCTTGGCGGGGTCATCGCTCACCATGCGCGTGGGCGCCCACTCGAACGCCAGCTGGCTCTCCATCAATTGGCGCATGAAGGTGGAATCGCGCAACGCATGCGCGTAGGCCGCGGCGCGCGGATCGGCCTCGATCACGCCGGCCTGGCTGGCCAGTTGCTCGAGTGCGCCCGGCGGGGCGGCGGACAACAGCCGGTCGACGGGATAGGCGGAATCGCTATTCCAATAGAGGTCGAAGTCCTCCGACACCTCGGGTACGACCGGACCTACCGCCAGCACGTCGAGGTCGGCGAAGAGCACGTCATCGGTGGCGCCGAAGTATTCGTCGCCGATATTGCGCCCGCCGATGATGGTGGCCTGGTTGTCGGCCGTGAACGACTTGTTGTGCATGCGCCGGTTCAGGCGCTTGAAATCGGTGATGAAGCCGATGAACTTGGGCCGCCGCACCACGAAGGGATTGAACAGCCTGACTTCGATGTTCGGATGCGCATCGAGCGCGGCCAGCACCGTGTCCAGCCCGGAGGTGCCATTGTCATCGAGCAGCAGGCGCACCCGCACGCCGCGATCGGCGGCCACATGCAGGGCTTCGAGCAGCATCGTGCCCGTCATGTCGCTGCGCCAGATGTAGTACTGCACATCCAGCGTGCGCCGGGCCGCGTGCGCCAGCAGCATGCGTGCGGCAAAGGCGTCTTGCGCGTCGGCCAGCGCGTGGATCCCGGAGCTGCCGGGGTGTTGTTGTGCCATCGGCGTGATGACGCGGCCCAGCGGCGTATCGCGGGCCTCGGCGATGTCGAGTGCGTGGGACACGCTGCGGTTCTCCAGGGAAGGCAGGGTGCAGCCCGTGAGCACGCTGACGCACATAGCGAAGGCGGCGGTGAGCCGCGTGGCGGACCGTCGAAGCAGAAGGGGCACCCATGTCATGGCGCTATTGTGCCCGATGGTGATTGCGGGGCGGCGAATGCGCTCAGGGCTGCGGCCAGGCCTGGGCGGATGCGAGCCGCTGCAGCGCGGCGGCGCGTTGCGTCTGGCTCGCCTCGCCGAGTTTGGCCAGCTGCTCGCGCCAGTCGCGGTAGAGCGTCTGCGCGAAGTCATCCTGGAACCGCAGGGCCTGCTGATCGTCCAGATGCCAGCGATCCTGGGTGCGATCCACCAGCGCCGCGACGGCCTGGCCGAGTTCGAAGTAGCGGGCGTCGGCCTGCCAGCTCATCTGGATGGCGTCGCGCTGAAAGGCCGCCTGGGCCGACAGCGTGTCACGCAGCCGTGCGCGTTCGGCGCGGGGCAAACGTAGCGCGTCGGGCATGGCGATCCCGGCTTCGAGCTCTTGCAGGCCGCGATCGCGATGCCGCAGCGCCAGCGCGCTGGCCGCGCGCAGTTGGCGGTTGGCATGTTCGGCTCCGCCCGGCGCCGCCAGCCGCGCCGCGCTCAGGCTCTCGTCCAGCTTCAGCTCGTCGAGTTCGCGGCCGTAATCGCGATGCCGCTCGACCGCGCGCCCGATCACCGTTTTGACCAGGCGCTCGTATTCCCCGTACATGCCGGTCGCCTGCGGTTGGGTTTCGATCTCGGGCAACTGCTGCCAGTCGGTGGCCTGCACCGCCGTTTCCAGGCGCTGCTGACTGACCTTGAGCGCTTCGCCGTAGATCTCACGCTGCCGGCGCCCGTCCACGCCGGCCACCAGATCGGACAGGCACAGGATGAGCAAGACCAGACAGGCGACCAGGGCGATGCGGTATTGCGCCCGCGGCGCGCGCAGGCGGCGCCAGGCAAAGGCGGCGATGAGGATCACCAGCACGATGAAAGCCTGACTGCACACGGCCACGAAGGCTTGCAGGGGGCTATGGCTGCGGAACAGTGCCTCGGCGGCCGCCGCCACGACCAGGGCCAGGGCAGCCGCGTGGGTGGCCTGGCGCATGAGGGGGCCGGGATCGGCCCAGCGATCCATCGGGGCGGCACGGAAGAAAGACAACAAGCGCTTGTACAACCGCGACTCCGGCCCAGGCAATGTTATGGCTAACGACTAAATGTAATAACAAGATACACGAAGTGGAGGGTCGCAATCCAGCGAATAACGGTGACGAGCCCAAATTGTCGGACCAGCGGTCGGTAATTTGCTGTCATGCTAATATTTAGCATTCTAATTAATTGACCGCCGGCGACACGGCGAGACACGTCTTATGCCTGCTCCCCGTCCTCCCATTTCCATCGGCCGCCTGCTCGTGGTGGGCGGTCGCCAATGGCGCAAACGTATCGACCAGGCGCTCCAGGCGCAGGGCTTGTCGCAAGCAACAGCCTGGCCGCTGCTGGTGTTGCGCACCCATGGCGAACCGCTGCGGCAGGGCGTGCTGGCCGAAGAGATCGGTATCGAGGGCGCTTCCCTGGTGCGTGTGATCGACGCGCTCGAGGCCGCCGGCCTGATCGAGCGCCTGCCGGATCCGCACGACCGGCGCGCGCGCTGTGTGGGCTTGAGCCGCGCGGGCGCAAGCAAGGCCGAGGAGATCGCGCGTATCGTCGACCAGGTCCGTGAAGAGGTGGTGGCGGGGCTGCCCGAGGCCGACCTGGCGGTGGCCGAGCGGGTGCTGCACGCTTTGCATGAGCGGCTCGAGCAGCTGAATCAGGCCGCGCCGGCGCCATCGCCGGAGCCCCGTTCGTGATCCGCCAGGCATTCACCTACCGGCCGAGCGTGAGCGATGCGATCTTCTCGGTGAAGAATTTCATCGCGGCGATGCTGGCGCTGTATCTCTCGCTGCAGCTCGATTTCCAGCGTCCGGGCTGGGCCATGGCCACGGCCTACATCATTGCGCATCCGCTGTCGGGGGCGCTCACCTCGAAAGCCATTTACCGCGTGGTGGGTACCGTGTTCGGGGCGGCGGTGGCCGTGCTGCTCGTGCCCCTGCTGGTCAATGCCCCGGTGCTGCTGTCGGCCGTGCTCGCGCTGTGGGTAGGGCTGTGTCTGTATATCTCGATGCTCGATCGTCTGCCGCGCAGCTACATCTTCATGCTGGCCGGTTATACCGCGGCCATCGTGGGATTCTCGAGCGTGTCCGAGCCCCTGGCCGTGTTCGACACGGCGTTGGCGCGCTGCGAAGAAATCACGCTGGGCATCCTGTGCGCCACGCTCGTGAGTCATCTGATTCTGCCGCGCCACGTGGGCGGACTGATCTCGCAGCGCATCGACGCCTGGTTGCGCGATTCGGCCACGTTGCTCGAAGACAGCCTGCGCGGTGCCGAGGGCGTGCGGCGCCTGCCCGCCGACTTGCATCGGCTGGCGGCGGGCGTGGCCGAGCTGCGGACCTTGTCGGTGCATCTGGCCTATGAGAAGCCGCAGCTGCGTGGCGGCGAGGCGTTGCTGCGCGAACTGCACGACCGCATGGCGCTGATGCTGCCCATCATCGGGGCCATCGCCGATCGCGTGAATGCCTTGCGCCAGCTCGACGGGGACCATACCGACATCGATGCCCTGCAAGAGGCTCTTGGGCGTTGGCTGCGGCCGGCACCGGGCCAGGATGGCGGGGAGGCGTTGACGGCGCTGCGTGCCCATGTCGAGGCCTTGCGTGCGCACGGCGGGCCGGAGCTGCCGGCGGCATCGGCCTGGCCGGCGATCCTGCGGGCGAGCCTGGCGTTGCGGCTCGATCGGCTGATCGCGCTGCGCATCGACGCCCACGATCTGTGGCTCCATCTACGGCGAGGCCGGCGGCCGCGCCAGCCGCTGCGGCGCTCGCGGCCGGCGGGCGAGTTGCGCGATCACGGCGTGGCCTTGCGCTGCGGCGCCGCCGCCACGCTGTCGGTGGGTGTCTGCGCGCTGATCTGGATCGGCCTGGGCTGGCCGTCGGGCGTGATGGCGGTGCAGATGGCCTCCGTGGGCTCCTGCATTCTGTCGTTCATGGACGACCCCGTGCCGGCCCTCAAGGCGTTCCTGCAGTGCACGGTGCTATCGGCCTTTGTGGTGGCCGTGTATTTGTTCGGTGTGTTCCCCGCGCTCACGCACTTTCCGATGCTGGTGCTGGCGCTTGCCGTGTTTCTGATCCCGATCGGGATGATGCAGGCGTCGCTGGCGCATTTCGGTATCGCGCTGCCCATGATTGCCAACAGCATTCTGCTGCTCAATCTGCACAACGTGCAGAGTGAGGCATTCGATGTGTACGTGAACGGCGCGATCGCGTCGGTGATCGGTTTTGTGGTGCCCACGCTCGTGATCGGTTTTGTGCGCGCCATGAATCCCGATACCAGCGTACGGCGCCTGATGGCGGGTGGCTGGGCCGAGATCGCCGAGGTGGCGCGCGGCCGCAAGCAGGTGTCGCGCGATCAGCTGGCCCGGCGCATGTATGACCGGGTGGCGATGATGGCGCCGCGGGCGGGGGCGGCCGCGCCCGCGGTGCGGGCCAAGGCCTTGCGCGCCAGCTTCGAATTCGGCGCGGCGGTCAATCTGGCCGAGCTGCAACGCCTGCGCGCGCAATTGCCACTCGAGGGGCGGGCGGTGCTCGACGATCTGCTCGGCGCGCTGACGCGCCTGTTCGACGCCCGGCGCCGCCGCCGCGACACGGGCGAGGTGGCCGATGTTGCGTTGCGCCGTCTGGACGCGGCGCTCACACGAGTGCGGCAGGATCCGCCGGCACGTCATCGTCTGGAGTTGCTGGCCGCGCTCTCGGGCCTGCGGCTCGCCTTCTTCGGCGGCGCCGGACCCTATCGCGGGTAGCGCAGCAATTTCGCTTGACCGTTTTCCTAATATGGGAAATTATCCCGTTTATGGAAAATGCCAACGAAGACATCAGCGCCGCGCTCGCGGCCCGGCTGCGCGGTTTGCGCGCCGAACGCGGCTGGTCGCTCGATCAGCTCGCCGAGGCCAGCGGCCTGAGCCGGGCCACGCTGTCCCGCATCGAAAATGCCGAGGTCAGCCCCACGGCCCAGGCGCTGGGCCGCCTGTGCGCAGCCTTCGGCCTGCCCATGTCCCGACTGCTGCGTATGGTCGAGAGCGCTTATGCGCCGCTGGTACGGCGCGACGAACAGCCGGTCTGGCTCGACGCCGAAGCGGCTTTCGAGCGCCGCTCCGTGTCGCCGCCCGCGCAGCCCCTGGCGGGCGAGGTGCTGGAATGCGTGCTGGGTCCGGCCCAGCGAATCGAGTACGCCGCTTCGCCGCGCCCTGGCATGGAACACCATCTTTTGCTGGTCGAGGGCGCGTTGCGCGTTGAGATCGAGGGCGTTGCGCATGAACTCGCCCCGGGCGATTGCCTGCGCTACCAGCTGCAGGGTGCGAGCGCTTTCCAGACTTCCCCGGCCCAGGCCGCCCGCTATGTCCTGTTCATTGTCTGAGCAAAACCATGACCGTCACGATCGAAACCGTCACCCCCGCGACGCTGGAAACGCTGATTCCCTCGCTCGCGCAGGTATTGCATGCCTGCGTGGCGCAGGGCGCCAGCGTGGGCTTTGTGCAGCCGTTCTCGGCCGCCGACAGCGAGGCCTGGTGGCGCAAGCGCATCGCGCCCGCCCTGGCGCAAGGTGGCCTGGTGCTGCTCGCGGCCCGGCTGGGCGGCGAGGTGGTTGGGACGGTGCAGCTCGATTGCGATACGCCGGCCAACCAGCCGCATCGCGCCGAGGTGCGCAAGCTGCTGGTGCATCCGCGTGCCCGGCGTGCCGGGATCGCGCGGCAGCTGATGCACGCCATCGAGGCGAGCGCGCGCGACCGTGGCCGCACGCTACTAACGCTCGACACCCGTAGCGGGGATCACGCCGAACCGCTCTATCTGGGAATGGGCTATGTGGCGGCGGGACGCATTCCCGGCTATGCCCGCGCCAGCGATGCCGACCGGCTCGATGCCACCACCCTCATGTACAAGAACATGCCGGCCGGCGCCGGCGCCGCGCTCAACCCAGCGGCTTGAGGCCGACGCTATAGGCGGGGGCGTTGCCGCGCGCGGCGGCTTTGATCTTGAGCATCGAACCACCGGGGGTGTATTCGAACTCTTGATAGCTGATTTCGAACCACTGGTGAAAACTGGTGCGCTGGAATTCCGGCACCCAGACACGCGCCTTGCGCGGGTCGCAATGAAATTCGACCTCGGTATGCTCGATGTTGAGCGGGCGCGCCGTGCCGAGGCGGTAGCTCGCCCGCACCTCGGCCCGCTGCACGGTGCCGGGCTCCCATTGCAGCCCGACCAAGGCCATGAATTGCTCGATCGCCGCCGCGTCGTAGAACGAATTGGGCGAGCGGCCGCCGCCCTTGGGGGCGGGCTTTTGTTTGTTTCTGCTCATAGGCGCAACTTTACCGCAGCGCGGCGCCACGGCCGACCGGACCGGATTGCGTCCCTGATATTGAGCTGAAACACAAACGGCGCGCCAGGCCGCCTTTTTTGCCTTTGTCCGGCCCTTTGGCCCGAGCCGGCCCCGCCTAGAATCCTTCCCATCCTGCCCGGGGTGCGCCAGCGCGCCATCCCGCCGCGCCGGGGCCGCCGCGCCCTTGCCGCGCTCTTGTGTACCGCATTCTTAGTAGGGGCAAGCACCCAATGAATCCCTCGACCCTGATCGGCAGCATCGCCGGCGTCGTCACGCTGATCCTGGTGGTGGCGTTGTCCGCCACGTCGCCGTCCATTTACTTCAACGCGCCGGGCCTGGCCATCGTCTTGGGCGGCACCGCCGCCGCCGTGTTCATGGCCTATCCCATGCGCGAGGTAATGCGTGTGTTCGGGCTCGTGGGCACGGTGTTTCGTGAAGACAAGCTCGACACCCAGCGCGACATCGATGAACTCGTGACGCTGGCCCAGCTGTCGATGAATAACGACGTGCGCAAGGTCGAAGAGGCGCTGAAGAAGGTTTCGAACCCCTTCCTGCGCACGGGCGTACAGCTCATCATCGACAACACGCCCGAAGACCAGATCATCGAACTGTTGCAATGGCGCATCGCCCGGCTGCGTGCCCGCGAGCACGCTGAGGCGCAGATGTTCCGCGTGATGGCGGGGTTCGCGCCGGCCTTCGGCATGCTGGGCACGCTGGTGGGCCTGGTCAACATGATGTCGGTCCTCGGCACGGGCACCATGCAGCAGATCGGCGAGCAGCTTGCCGTGGGCCTCATCACGACCTTCTACGGCATCATGCTGGCCAACCTGGTGTTCAAGCCGATCGCGGTCAAGCTCGAGCGCCGGACGGCGCAGCGCGTGGAGCTGATGAACATGGTGCTGCAGGGCGTGGCGATGATGTGCGAACGCCGCGGTCCGGCCGTGGTGCGCGAGACGCTCAACTCCTTCGTCGCCCACGTCGACGACGAAATCTATGACGGCGGCAGCGAAGCCGCGGCCAAGGCGGCCGCCGCCAAGGTGGCGAAGTCGGCCAAGCCGGTGCGCGGTCCGCTGCGCATGCCGCCCGTCCTGGGCGGCGCCCGCGCGGCCAGTCAGCCCAGCGCGGCGCGCAAATGAGTCTCGCGATTTCGCCGACGCTGGCCGACCGCATCGAGGCGGCCAGGAAGCGCCAGGAAGCGCAGGAGCGTGAGCGCGCCGGCAAGCTCGCGCGCGCCGCTGGCACGGCCCGCTTCGAACGTTGGCACGTGCCCGAGAACCAGGACCACGAGTCCGATGGCTGGTTGCTCACGTATCTCGATCTGATCACACTGCTGCTGGCGCTGTTCGTGGTGCTGCTGGCCGTGGCGCGCATGAGCGGCTCGCCCCTCACGCCCACGCCGACCGACATCACCCTGGTGGGCTCGGTGGACGCGGCCGTGGTGGCGCCGATGCCGGCTGCCGGCGCGGAGCCGGGCGCGGGCCAGGCGCAGCGCTGGATCGGTTTGCCGGCGATCGCCGAAGACCAGCCTTTCCTGATGTTCGACACGTACGTGCCCGCGCCCGCGCCTTCCGCCGAGGAGCCCGCCCCCGCGGAGCCCGCCGTCGTGCTGCCGACCAAAGACCAATTGGGCCTGGACGACCTGGGCAAGTCGATCGACGTGATCGTCAACGACAAGACCATCAGCTTTCGCATCAGCAACGAATTGCTCTTCCCGTCGGGCCAGGCCACGCTCAGCCCGGGCGGGCTGGACGTGATCAAGAAGGTGGCCGAGGTGCTGAACCGTTCGGCCTACCCGGTCTCGGTCGAGGGACACAGCGACAACGTGCCGATCCAGACGCGCCAATTCCCGTCCAACTGGGAGCTCTCGAGCAGCCGCGCCACGAGCGTGCTGCGCGAACTCGTGCGCGACGGCGTCGATGGCGGCCGCCTGCGTGCCGTGGGCTACGCGGACACGCGTCCGCTCGAAGCAGGCAACGCGCCCGCCGCCCGCGCCGCCAATCGGCGGGTGGAACTGATCATGGAAATCACACCACCGCCCAAGCCGGTGGAAGGCGTGCCGCCCACCGCGGCGCCGGCTGCCGCAGCACCGGCTGCCGCAGCATCGGCTGCCGCAGCCCCCACGGCGCCGGCTGTCCCGCCGCCCGCGGTTGCACAGCCCGTGTCCGATATCGTGTCAGCGCCCTTGCCGGCCACGGCCGGCACCGCCACGCCCGCGCGGGCCAGCGCTCCCTGAGCCGTCGCGGCGCGCCGCATCAGGGCAAGCCGTTGTTGCCGTGTGCCTGGAATCCGGGGCGCGCGTGCAGGCGCTCGAAATACGCGCGCACGGCCGGCAGATCCGGCGCCGCCATGGGCGTGCCGAACCATCGGTTGACCGAAAGTCCGATGGGAATATCCGCCAGGGTGAAGGCCGATCCCGCGACATAGCCACCGGTTTCGGCGAGACGCGCCTCCAGCACACGCATCAGTCGGGTCCAATCCGCGATCGAGCGCGCGATGGCATCGGGCTGCTGATGATCGGGATGCTGGCGTACCAGGCCCATGAAGGCGGTGCGCCACGCGCCGTTTAGATCACTCGCCTGCCAATCGATCCATTGATCGCAGCGCGCGCGTTCGCGCGGCGCGGCGGGGTAGAGCGACGGGACGGCATCGCCATACTGGTTGGCCAGGTACCGGATGATGCTGTTGGACTCCCACAGCGTGAAGTCGCCGTCGCGCAGCACCGGTACCAGCGCATTCGGATTGAGCGCGAGGAATTCGGGCTCGGCGGTGGCGCGAAAGCCCGCGCCCCAGTCTTCGCGCTCATACCGCAGATTGAGCTCGTCGCAGGCCCACAGCACCTTGCGCACGTTGATGGAGGAGGCCTTGCCGAGTATCTGGATCATGTTTGGCGAAAGAAAGCGCGCGACCATCCGCGCGCTGTCAGTCTATCGGCGAGCGCGCCGCCACGGCAGTGACAGCGCGGGCGAAATGCGGCCATAACAGATGGGCGGCGGCATCGCATTTGCGACGGCCGCCGCCCATCCGGCGCCTTCCCTGGCTGGCGAAGCCGCTACTGGCGCTCGATGCCGGCCTGGGTGATGGCCTCTTGCCACTGCGTGTGGCTCGCCGCCACGAAGGCACCGAATGCCCCTGCCTCCGTGGGCGGGCTGACCTTCACCCCCAATGCCTTGAACCGTTCCTGGATCTCGGGCTTGGCCATCACACGGCTGAAAGCTGCGTTGACCGTCTTGACGACGGGCTCGGGCGCGCCGGCGGGCGCGAAGATCCCGGTCCAGAAGTAATAGTCCATGCCCTTGAGCGCGGGCGTATCGCCCGCCGACGGCATCTCGGGCGCACCGATATCCCGCTCGTGGCTGAGCACGCCTACGCCATTCACGCGCCCGCTCTTGATGAGCTCCAGCAATGCCGGCAGGCCGGATACGGCGATGTCGACGGTGCCGCCCATCACGTCCGTGGCGATCTTCGACGCGCTGGCGTAGGGCACGAAGGTGATGTCCGTGCCGGTGGTGCGCTTGAAACTCTCCATGGCGATCGCGGGCAGCGAGCCCACGCCCGTCGCGCCGTACGTGAGGCGCCCCGGCTCGGCCTTGGCGCGGGCAATGAGATCGCCAAACGTGCGTATGCCGGTTGCGGGGTTGGCGACCACGCCCACTCCGCTCACGCCCAGCGGGGCGATCGGCGTGAGCTTCTCGTAGGTGTACTTCGCGGAGTTCTGCACCAGCGGCGCGATCACGACGTCCGAGACGATGCCCATCAGCAGGGTGTACCCGTCCGGCGCGGCATTCACCGCGCGCGTCACGCCGATGATGCCGCCCGCCCCGGCGACGTTCTCGACCACGATGGTCTGGCCCAGTTCTTTGCCAAGCTCTGGCGCCACGATGCGCGCGAAATTATCTACCGATCCGCCCGGCGCATAGCCCACGATCATTTTGATCGGATGACGGGGGTAGCTGTCCTGCGCCGCCATGGCGGTGGTGCAGGCAAGGCCCAGTAGCAGGCCGGGAATGAATTTGAGGATGGGCATGGTTGTCTCCTTTATTGTGGAATGCGTGCGTTATGCCGCGGCGTGCTGTTGCAACCAGTCGTGGACATGCTCGAAGATCTGGTCGCTGTTGTTGTCCATCATGGGCAAGTGGGAATTGCCATGGATGCCCATGGCAGGGAGGTCCAGCACCGTGACCTCGGTCCTGCCCAGCGTCTTGAGATAGGCATCGGCCTGCCTGCGATAGCCCACCCAGTGCGAGCCGGACGGCTCGATGAAGTCTCCCCACACGACCAGGTGTGGCGCGAGTTCGCCCACCGGGCCCGGCTCAGGCATTCCGCCGGGTTCCAGTCCGGTGAGCGTGCGGATGTGCTGCGGCCGGCGCCGCGCGATCTCGGCGGCGAATCCGGCGCCCTGGCTGTGGGCGACCAGGTGGCACGGTCCGACGCGATCGACCAGGGCTTCATAGGCCGACAGAATCATGGCTTCGTGCCCGGGCCAGCGCGGCACCCACTGATTGGCGAACGCCTCGAAATGGTCCACCGGAAAGCGTTGGCCTTCGTAGGCGATGCGCCGGCCCGCGACGGCGTCGTACTCGGGGCCGAAGCGGAATGTGATCCACGCCTCCCGTTTGGTGCGAAAGACCGGTGCCTCGCGGTAGACGTGCGGAAAGCGGGCCCAGGAGGAGCGTCCGCGTTCGACCGCATCGCTCACCAGGACGTCGTAGCCTGCCTCCAGAAAGCGCTGCAGCCAGCCGCTGCGGCCATCGGGCGTGGTCTCCCAGGTGCAGCCTGTCATGCCACCGCCATGCCACAGCAGGACGGGGTGGGGATGGCGCGGCCGGGCCAGCCGGAACTCCTGCACATACATCTGACCGTAGACGTGCTCGCCATTCGGATTCACCTCGCGGGGCGCACCATTGAGCACCATGCTGCGGTACTCCACCGGCAGGCCGTCCAAGATGGCGGTGGTGCCGCCCACGAAAAATGAGCCGACCGATTTCAGGAGAATGCCGTCCAGTTGCATGATGCGCGCCGCGGGTTGAGAGCCGCCAGATTGCGCGCGGGCTATATTTACGTCAAACGAATTAATCTCAATGATTATTGATGTATGCGAATAAATTACGACATCGAAGATCTGCGTGCGTTTTGTTGTCTGGTGCGCGCGGGCCAATACACCGCGGCGGCCGAGCAGCTTTGCGTGACGGCCTCGGCCCTGAGCCGCCGCATCGCCAAGCTCGAGGCGAGCATCGGCGGCCGCCTCTTTGAGCGCACCACCCGCAAAGTGGTGCTCACGCCGGTAGGCGCCGCGTTGTACGAGCGGGTGCTGCCGATGGTGAGCCAGCTCGATGCGTCGATGCGTGAGGCGGCGCGCCTGGCGCAAGGCCTGGAGGGAAAATTGGCGATCAGTACCGTGGCGTCGGTGGGCTACTCGGTGCTGCCCAAGGTGCTGCCGGATTTCTATGCGCGGCATCCCGATGTCTATCTGTCGATCCGGGATGGCAACGCGACGGTGACCACGCATCTGGTGTTGGAGCGCGAGGTGGAGTTCGGCGTGACCACGCCGGTCTCATTTGGTCCGGCGCTCGATGCCGAACGGGTGGCGAGCTATGGCTATAACCTGGTGTACGCCGCGGGGTCGCCCTTCGCGCCGCGCCGGCGCGGCTTGACCTGGGCGGGGCTGGCTGGCCTGCCCGTGGTGGGGCTGAACCCGCTCAGCTCGACCCGGCTGCAGATCGACAGCGTCCTGGACCACCACGGCATCGAGCAGCCCTGGCGCATCGAAGTCGACCAGTTGGCGACGATGATCGGGCTGGTGCAGTCGGGCGGCTTCGTGACGGTGATGCCGGGCCTGTTCGAGGCTGGAGGCTACGGGCTGAAGAGTTTGCCGCTGAACGACCCGCCGATTTCTCGAGACGTGTATCTGGTGCGCCGCCGCGATGCATCCTTGTCGCCGCAAGGCGCCTATCTGCTGGGCCTGATCCGCGCACATCTGGTTGCTTGAGCGGCGCATATCCCGGCCTGGGCATGGCCGCGGATCGGGCGATGATGCAGTGCGTCAGTCCCGGGCTTTGGCCGCGCCGCGCACCGCGCGCGGCACGATAGTTGCGGAGAGCTTCCTCACTGATCCGGCATCAGATCGCCGGCGGTATCCAACCGAATCGAGGAGATAAGCATGAACATGACGATGAAGCGTGCAGGGCTGGCCGTCGGGTTGAGCCTGGGCGTGGCTTTTGGCGCCTACGCCCAGACCAATGCCAACACCAACGCCAATACCCCCGGGCCGCAGCCTACGCCGTCCGTGACCCCCGCCAAGGCCGACGGCAAGCTGGATAGCGCCGACCGCGACTTCCTGGAAAATGCCGCGCAAAACGGCCATATGGAAATCGCCGGCAGCAAGCTCGCGCTCGAGAAAGCCCACAACCAGGAAGTGAAGTCGTACGCCCAAATGATGATCGACGATCACACCAAGGTGGGCGAGCAACTGAACTCGCTGGCCAAGAGCAAGGGCTACGAGCCGCCGACCGAGCCGTCGATGATGATGCAGGCCAAGCTCAAGACGCTGGGCATGCGTGACGAAGGCTTCGACAAGGCTTACCTCGAAAGCGTCGGCATCGATGCGCACGAGGACGCCATCAAGCTGTTCGAAAAGGCGTCGCAAGAAGCCAAGGATGCCGACGTGAAGAAGTTCGCGACCGACACCCTGCCGGCGCTCAAGCAGCATCGCGACAAGGCCAAGGCCCTGCACCAGTCGGTGGCTGGCGCGAAGAAGTAAAGCAGGCGGGCGCGGAGTCAACGCCCGCCGCGCCGCCGCCCGCTCACCCGCAGCGGGCTTCACAGGCGAGTTCACCCGCCCGGCGTCATGCGCCGGGCGGGTATCTCATTTTTGCCGGCCTGCGCCGGGCGGGAGGTATCGGCGCTAACGGCAAGCGCGGCGCAGTGTGGCGCGCTTCAGCTGGTCCGTCCGCTGGCTGGCGTAGCCAGGTAGTCGCGCACGGCCGACCACGCCGGTCCGACTTCATGTACCGCCTGTTCGAGCTGGTCCGCGGTCACGCCCAGGCTGGCGCGCCAGGCTTCGAACTGGCGTGTATCGCCTTCCGCGAGTTCGTTCGCGCCGCCGGGGGCGGTCGAGTCCGGATCGTATTGGGTGGGCAAGGGGGAAGTTGTCATCTCGGTCTCCTGAGCGGTGTACCGGCGCCATGCAAGCAGATGGCGCCGATCGGGAGTTCAACGCCGCATCGTTCGTGCCTGGAAGGCAGCGGTTTTTCTCCTCGTGACAACCCAACGCTGTTTGAATCAAACGCTTGTCTGCACGGTGCGCACGAACGCGGGTATTCTGGCGGGCGCACGGTGTGCGTCCCTGTATCCGCACCGCCATCGTCTCCGTTCTCTTCGTCCTCGAGACCTCGAAATCATGTCCGGCCCCAACGCCGTCCTGAACCGTATCGTGGAGCTGCTGCGTCAAGACCAGGTCGCAGTCGGTACGCACCTCGCCGCCCAACAACTGGCCGACCGCCTGCGTGTGTCGCGCTCGCCGGTGAACCAGGCCTTGGCCCGGTTGCACGAGCAGGGCTTGCTGCGGCACCTGCCCAACCGGGGCTATTTCCTCGCCCACCCGCTGGAGGCCCTGAGTGCGCGCCAGACCCGCGGCCTGGGCCTGGCCGAGGTCGACGACGTCACGCGGGTGTATTTCCAGGTGGCCGAGGATCTGCTGCGCGGCGAGCTGCCGCTGGCGTGCACCGAAAGCGCGTTGCGCGCCCGCTATGACCTGACCTCGGCGCAACTGACGGCGCTGCTTACCCGAATTGCCCAGGAAGGCTGGATCGAACGCACGCCCGGTTACGGGTGGGCCTTTTCCGAGATGCTGACGACCCCGGATAGCCTGTTGCAGTCGTATCGCCTGCGCCTCGCGCTCGAGCCCGCCGCATTGCTGGAGCCGGGCTATCACATCTCGCCCGACGTGCTGGCGCAGTGCCGGGCCGCCGAAGAGCGCCTGCTCGGCGGCGGTATCGAGACCGACACTCCCGATCAGTTGCACGAACGCGGCGTGCGCTTTCACGAGGCCCTGGTCGAGGGCAGCCATAACCCGTTCTTCATCGACACGATCCGCCGCGTGAACCGCGTGCGCCGTTTGTTGTCGTATCGTTCCATGCAGAATCGCGAACGCTATGTCGAGCACTGCCGGCAGCATCTGCAGATTCTCGACCTGCTCGAAGCGGGCCATCAGCGCGAGGCTGCGCAGGCCCTGGCGCGCCACCTGGGCCGCACCCTCGACAATCTGGCCGGCATCCGGCCGCTGCTCGCTTCACCCTGAGCCCAAGGAGATTTTCATGTCGGACGCCACTTCCGTGCCCGCCTCGCTACGCCAGGCCTTCGCACCCTCAGGCCGCCTGCGGGCGTCGATCAACGTCGGCAATCCGATCCTCGCGCATGGCGATGCCGCCAGCGGGCAGGCGGGTGGTGTCTCGGTCGATCTCGCGGGTGAGCTGGCGCGCCGGCTCGGCGTGCCGCTGGAGCTGGTGGTGTTCGCCTCCGCGGGCGAGTCGGTTCAGGCGGTGGAGGAGGGCCGCGCCGACATCGGTTTCTTCGCCATCGATCCCAAGCGCGGCGAGCACATCGCCTTCACCGGTCCGTATGTCGTGATCGAAGGCGCCTACCTCGTACGCGATGATTCCCCGATCCATGCGCGCGACGAGGTGGACGCGCCCGGGCATCGCGTGACCGTGGGCAAGGGCAGCGCTTATGACCTCTATTTGAGCCGCGAGCTCAAGCAGGCCACCATCGAACGCGCGCCCACCTCGCCCACGGTGGTGCAGACCTTCCTGGACGGCGGCTTCGAGGTCGCCGCCGGCGTGAAGCAGCAGTTGCAGGCCGACGCCGCCCGGCTGGGCGGGCTGCGGCTGCTCGACGGGCATTTCATGCTGATCCGCCAGGCGATGGGCGTGCCCAAGTCCCGGGGCACGGAAGCGGCCGAGTATCTGACGGCGTTCGTCGAGGCCATGAAGGCCTCGGGCTTCGTGGCACAGGCGCTGGCGCGGCACGGCATCGAGGGCGCGGCCGTGGCGGGGCCGGGCGCCTGAGGCGCGTGGCGCGGTTGGCACGCGTGGCCGGGTGGCGCACAATGTTTGCAAGGTCCGAATAGCGACGCAGGACGCCCGCCGGGTGTGCTGCCAAGGAGATTTTCATGCGTGCAACCCCTGCTCCGATAGACACGATTCGTGTCAGCTCGATGCGTGCCACCCAGTGCCTGGCCCTGTTGGCCGCCGCGCTCATGTTGTCCGGATGCGCGGGAATGGGTGAGGGCGGTCCGCCCCACCCGGGCGCGGTCAATCCCTACAGCAGTGGCGGCTTCCATGATGCCGGCCCCAACTATCCCGATACGGGCATTTGAGTTTGCGAGCGCGCCGGGCCGCACCCGGGCGGCCCGCGGTGCCGAAGGCCCGGCATTCTCCAGCGTTTGAGGCGCTGCATCCGCCCGATGCGCCCGGCCCGGTCGCGTCGCGTCGCGTGCTAACGCACGGGCAAGCCCACGTCGCGCTTGACCTCCTGCAGCGAGAGCATCGACTCCACCGATGTCACGCCCGGCAGGGCGCGCAGCACATCGCGCACGAACACGCCATAGGCTTCGAGGTCGCGCGCCACGATCTGCACGAGATAGTCCGCACTGCCCGAGATGTTGTGGCAGGCCACGATTTGCGGCAGTGCCAGGGTTTCGCGTTCGAAGCGGTCGGAGACCGTGCGGTCGTGCGTACTGAACCGGATCTGCGCGAACGCGATCACGCCGAGATCCAGCGCCTTGCGCGATAGCACCGCGCGATAGCCCTCGATATAGCCCTCCTGTTCGAGCCGCTTGAGACGGCGCGCACAGGGCGTTTCGCTCAGGTTCACCTGCTCGGCGAGGCGGCTGATCGGCAGGCGTCCGTCGCGCTGCAACGCGGCCAGAATCGCGCGATCCACGCGGTCCAGCGAATTCAAGGGGCTCTTCATGCGTTAGAGGTGTTTTGTTGGGGGAATCCGCCAATATTCTACGCAGGCTGAGCCGAAATTGCCGTGAATAAGGGATGCGCCGGGCGCATGATGGCGTCCGGCTCATTCCCACCTCCTCGGCCTGTCCGGCCAGCCCGACCCCTCATGATCACGCTCTCCACGCTCACGGTTTTCATCGGCACGCTTGCGCTCGTCTACGCCATGCCCGGGCCCGACATGGCGCTGGTGTTGCAGTCCAGCCTGACGCGCGGCGTGCGCCAGGGGCTGGCCACCGGGGCCGGGCTCGCGCTGGCCCGCGCGGCCCAGGTCACGCTCTCGGCGTGCGGGCTGGCGGCGCTGCTGCGTAGCGCCCCCTGGCTCTACGAAACCGTGCGCATCGTAGGCGCACTCTATCTGGTCTACATCGCGGTTCAGATCTTCCGCGCGCCCTTGTTCCGGCTCGAATCGGCGTCGGCCGCCATCGGGCGGCTGCCGGGCGCGTGGCGCGCCGCCATGCTGCGAGGGTTCATGGGCAACCTGCTCAATCCCAAGGCCCTGCTGTTCTGCTCGGTGCTGTTGCCGCAATTCATCGACCCGCAGGGCGGTCCGGTCTGGTCACAGATGCTGGCGCTGGGCTCGCTGCTCGTGGCGGTCGGGGTGGTCTTCGATATCGCGCTCACGTTCGGCGCGGCGGGGCTGTCCGGTTGGCTGCGTCGTCACCCGCGCGCACAAACCGTGCAGCGCTGGACTTTCTCCGGCGTGCTCATTGCGTTCGCGCTCAAGCTGTCGGCGTCTTGATCGGGACGTGCGACGTTCGTCGGCGGTGACCCACGCGGTGGGGAGCGCCCCTGGAGGCGCACTGAGGTGGCCCGCGCCAAACGGGTGGCTTGGGCTTCTGACGGCCGGCCGGACGGCGTGGGTTGCGTCCCTGACTCGCTACCGCACCCCCGTGGTTTCCCTAGGGTGGCGGCCTGAGATCACGTGTTTCGAGGACTGTTCGGGGGCCGCTGCACCCGGCGGGAAAGCGCCGGCTCCTCCCGCGGGTGCCTATGCAAGCTATTGAATAAGCTGAATATTTTCGATTGTGCTCAGGCAATCTGTTGCCAGGCGAGCCACCGAGCAAGCCCCATTCCATAAGCTAGGTGAATGTACAGAATAAATAATTAGAATTTTTCTTATGACTTGCGCCAGACGTATAAAGGCGGCGTCCTGGCACATCCGGCCGGTCCGAACTGAATTCGAGAGAGTCATGCAGGGGAACACCAAAACGAGCACGCAGCAGCATCAACCGGTGCGCGCGTCCGTCGCAGCCTTTGTCGGCACCATGATCGAGTGGTACGACTTCTATATCTATGCCACCGCCGCCGCGCTGGTCTTCGGCAAACTATTCTTCCCGTCGGCCGATGGTTTCTACGGCACGCTGGCCGCCTTCGGCACTTTTGCCGTGGGCTTCTTCGCCCGGCCGCTGGGCGGCGCGGTGTTCGGTCACATCGGTGATCGCATCGGCCGCAAGAAGTCGCTGGTGATCACCCTGCTCATGATGGGTACCGTCACGGTGCTGATCGGCCTCTTGCCCACCTATGCATCGATCGGCTTCTGGGCGCCGGTGCTGCTGGTGGTGCTGCGCTTCATCCAGGGCATCGCCGTCGGTGGCGAGTGGGGCGGCGCGGTGCTGATGGCGGGCGAACACTCGCCCGACCAGAACAAGCGCACGTTCTTCGCGTCGTTCGCCCAGTTGGGCAGTCCGGCCGGCCTGATCCTGTCGATGGTGATGTTCAAGATCGTCACCTCGATGGACGACGCCGCGTTCATGGACTGGGGCTGGCGCGTGCCGTTCCTGTTCAGTGCCGCGTTGCTGGTCGTGGGCTTCGCGATCCGCATGGGCGTGAACGAGTCCCCGGACTTCCTGGCCGAGCAAGAGCGCAAGGCCAAGGACAAGGCCGCGCGTGCCGCCTCGGCTCCCGCCGAAGACAAGGCGCCGCTGCTCGAAGTGCTGCGTGGCGCCCCGGGCCTGCTGGCACTGGCCGTGGGCGCCAACGTGCTCGGCATCGCGGGCTTCTATTTCACCAACACCTTCATGCTGGCCTACACCACGCAGTATGTGGGCCTGAGCCGCGCGGTGATCCTGGACTGCCTGCTGGTCGTGTCGGTGATGCAATTCATCATCACGCCGCTGTCGGCCTACATCGCGTCGCGCATCGGTTATCGCCGCTTCCTGCTCGTGACCTCGTTCATCTCGGTGTTCACGCCGTACGTGATGTTCAACCTGGTCGACCAGGGCACGCTGCTGAGTCTGACGCTGGGCGTGGGCGTGGCCGTGCTGTTCATGGGCGCCTACTATGCGGTGATCGCGGGCTATGTGAGCGACACCTTCCCCACGCGTATCCGCTACACCGGTATCTCGATGGCCTATCAGATCTCGGGCGCGATCTTCGGCGGCCTCACGCCGATCGTGGGCACCATCCTGGCTCAGCAATTCAAGGGCCAATGGTGGCCGCTGGCCCTGCTGTTCAGCGCGATTTCGCTGCTGTCCATGCTGTCGGTCATGTTCCTGTCGCAACGCCGCCCGGGCGTGGCGGCCCACTGAAGCAAGGGGAAAAAAGCAACATGAAAGCGTTTTTTCACGACGACCAGAAATTGCATCACCCGCAGACCTACTTCTCGCGCGGCATGATGCGCAAGCCGCAAGAAGTGCCTTCGCGCCTGGACGCGCTGGTGGATGCGGCGCGCGCGCTCAAGTTCGACGTGCGCCAGCCGACCGATGCCGGTGCGGGCGCGATCTCGGCGGTGCATTCGCTCGATTACCTGCGCTTTCTGCAAAGCGCGCATGAGCAATGGAAAGCCTTGCCCGACGACTGGGGCAATGAAGTGGTGTCGAATGTGTTCGTACGCGAGCGCAATGCGCTGCGCGGCGTGCTGGCGCAGGCCGCGCGCTATCTGGCCGACGGCAGCTGCCCGGTCGGCCCGCACACGTTCCAGTCGGCCTATTGGTCGGCGCAGAGCGCCATCGCCGGCGCGCAGGCGCTGCTGGATGGCGATGCCCACGCGTATGCGATCTGCCGTCCGCCCGGGCACCATGCCCGCCGCGACGCCGCCGGTGGCTTCTGCTATCTGAACAATGCGGCTATCGCGGCCGAGATGCTGCGCGCCAAGTATGGCCGCGTGGCCATCCTCGACACCGACATGCACCACGGCCAGGGTATCCAGGAGATCTTCTACGAGCGCAGCGATGTGCTCTATGTGTCGATCCACGGCGATCCCGAGAACTTCTATCCGGTCGTGGCGGGCTTCGAAGACGAACGGGGCGAAGGCGAGGGCTATGGCTACAACGTCAACCTGCCCATGCCGCACGGCTCGCCCGAGTCGGTCTTCTTCGACAAAATGACGCAGGCGCAACGTGCCATCGAGCTGTTCCAGCCCGATGCGCTGGTGCTGTCGCTGGGCTTCGATGTGTTCGAAAAGGATCCGCAGGCCATGGTGGCCGTCAGCTCGGATGGCTTCGAGCGCCTGGGCCGCGCGGTCGGCGCTTTCAAGCTGCCCACCCTCATCGTGCAAGAGGGCGGCTACTATATCGAAGGTCTGGAGAACAACGCCGAGCGTTTCTTCGGCGGTCTGGCCGGCGCCTGAGCGCTTTGCCACCGCACCGGAAAGGCGGCTTCGGCCGCCTTTTTTTCGTCCTGATTCCTCATGTCCGCTCCTCTGCCGTCCAAGCCTGTCCTCACGCCGCACACCCCGCTCGCGCCCGAGCGCATGGACTGGAATCTGCTGCGCACCTTCATGTTCGTGGTGCAGGAGCGCGGCGTCGGCCGCGCGGCCACGGCGCTGCACCTGAGCCAGCCGGCGGTGAGTCAGGCGCTCAAGCGCCTCGAAGAGGCGGTGGGCGGCGTGCTGCTGTACCGGCGTCATGGCGAGTTTCGCCTCACCGGCCTGGGCGAAGAGATTTACGCGCTGGCACGCGAGATGTACGGCATGGTGGCGCGCATCGATGGCGCGGCCGCCGACGATGAGGGCGAGGTCGCCGGCACGTTGCGCCTGCTGGTCATGAGCAAGATCCAGAGTCCCGCCTACGACGACTTCCTGGCGCAGTTTCATCGGCGCTATCCCAAGGTCGAGTTCTACGTCGACGTGATGCAGAGCGCCGCGATTCTGGATTCGCTCGCCAAGCGCGTGCCGGCCCTGGGCATCTGCCTGTGCCGCAAGGCGATCGAGAATCTGGAGCGCCGCCTGTTCCTGCAGCACCGCTACGCCGTCGTATGCGGCCGCCATCATCCGCTCTTCTCGCGCCGTCATGTGCGCATCGAGGATCTGCTCGACCAGAACTTCGTGTGCTTCGCGAGTGATCAGCTCGGCGATACGTTGTCGCCACTCACCATTTTCCGCGACCAGCAAGGCTTCAGCGGCCGCATCGTGGGCACCTCGCCGCATATCGAAGAGATTCGCCGCATGGTGGTCGCGGGGGTGGGATTGAGCTTCCTGCCCGAACACATGATCCGGCAGGATGTGGTGGCGGGCGAATTGCGCCGGCTGCCGCCGGAGCACAGCGTGGCCGAGATCGACGTGTTCCTCACGTGGCACAAGCAGCGCAAGCTCTCCACGGTGGAGCGCGTATTTCTGGCGGCGATGGAGCGCTTTCTGCGGCGCACGCCGCTGGAGATGCGGATCGGGTGAAGGGTGAAGGCGCCGGCCGCGCCTGGCCGGCCGCGCCTCGCCAGCCGCCATCTGTCTGAGGCAGATGATCCCGGTATGCGGGACGCTCAGCGCGGCGCGGGCCGCCGGATGATGAACCAGAGGCCGAGCAGGGCGATGCCGGCCGCCAGCAACAGGTACGCGGCGAGATAAACCGGCCTGGCGCGCTGGGCCAGTTGGCTGGCCTGGAGCGCCGTCCAGTCGGGCGGCAGGGGCAGGCCCTGTGGCGCCACGATATACGAGAAGGTCAGCAGCAAGGCGCCCAACGCCAGCACAAAAGCGGCGCTGCGGCCCAGCACCGCGATGCGCGGACCCTTGGGCGGCGGCGCCACGACCTTCTTTGTCGCCTTGCTTTTGGGGGCCGCGCGCGTGGCGGCTTTGGCCTTGGTTTTGTCGAGATCGAGTTCGCCTTGCGCCGCCGTCTTGCGCGCCGGGGCCGGCTTGGCGCCGTCCTCGCCGGCACGATGGCGCAGGCGGGCAAGCGCAGGGGCGTAGGCCAGCAGACCCACGGCCGCGATTGCACCCAATACGGCGCCGGCCGGCAGATGCTCTCCGCCGCCCAGCCAGCCGCGTTCACCCGGCGCGAGCCAGTCGCCGAGCGCGCCGTGCAGCCACGTGCCGCTGAAATAGATCAGGGTGAGCGTGATGGCCACGAGAATGAAAATCAGGACGCCGCTGCCGATCGCCTGATGGCGTTCGTCGTCGACGCGGCCGAAGAGGGCGCGTACGGCGCGCAGGCCCAGCGCGGCCGCGCCCAGCAGCAGCAGTACCGCCGCCAGGGTGACCGAAAGTCCGAATAGAAAACGTGCCAATACCAAAGCCATGGTCGCAGCGAAAGGTTTGCGAACGCCGGCGACGTTAACACGATCGTGGATGTCGCGGGGCGGCCACGGTCGCACCGTATGAGCAGTGGCCGTGCTAGCCTTGGGGCCGGGCGTTACCGGGACGCCAAGCGTGTCACGCCGAGCGTGTCCGATCCAATAACCGCCTCCGAGGCCGCCTTTGCCCGAAAGCCCCATCCGCTACCGCAGCTCATTCGTCAGTCTGGTGTTGCTTATCCTGGCTGCGCTGGTACCGGTACTGCTGGCCGTGTTGTTGAGCTGGGTCGAGGCCCGCAGGCACGAACATGCCGATGCCGCGGTGGCGGCCAATGTGGTGCGCAATCAGGTCGACACCATCCTCGACAAGGCGCGCCAGATGATCGATCAACTGGTGCCGCTCACTGCGCTGTCGTGCCCGGCGGCACTGCCCGAGCTGCGCCGCATGAGCACCGCCGAGCCTTATTTCCGCTCGCTGATGTTGCTGCAGAACGATCGCGCTTACTGTTCGGCCTCCGCCGGCATGATCGATCTGCCCTTGAGCGACTGGCCGATCGAGCGCATGCCCGGCCAGTGGATGGCGCTGGTGCCCGGCACGGCGCTGTCGCCCAACCGCCCCGCGCTGCTGGTGGCCGAGCCGGCGCTCAACGGCCGCGCCGTCGTCACCATCATCGATGGCCAATATCTGCTGGATCTGCTGCGTTCGGTCGCACCGCTGGGTGAGTACCGTATCGAGCTGCGCCTGGGCGAGGGCATGACCCTGTCGGGATCGGCGCGCGGCCCGGCCGTGGCCAGCCAGGCCGACGTGCTGCTCTATCAGGAGCGCGCCCGCGGCAAGTACACCGAAACATCGATCGCCATCTGGACCCCCGAGAAAAAGCTGCGCGACACCTGGCGCGAGGCCCTGTGGCGCTTCGTGCCGGTAGGCGGCATCATCGGTGCCCTGCTGGTCTGGCTGTGTTATCGACTGCAGCAAAGCGAAAGCCCCGCGCGCGTGCGCATCGCGCGCGCCATCCGCGCTGGCGAATTCCACATGCATTACCAGCCCATCTATGGGTTGGCGAGCGGCAAGTGCGAAGGCGTCGAGGCGCTGGTGCGCTGGTCGCGGCCGGGCGAGAACATGCGGCCCGACGTATTTATTCCCATGGCCGAAGCCGAGGGCATGATCATCCCGCTCACCCAGCACATCTTCGGGCTGGTCGCGGCCGACCTGCAGCAGTGGGATACCCCGCCGGGTTTTCGTGTCGCGGTCAACCTGCATGCCTCGCATCTCTCGGATCCGGTGCTGCTCGATGACGTGCGCACTTTTCTGGAGTCGGTGGCCACCACGCAGCCCACGCTCGTGCTCGAGATCACCGAGCGCAGCCTGGTCGACGATGCCGGCCGCGCTCGGCATCACATCGAGGTGCTGCGCAGCGAGGGCGTGCGCGTCGCGATCGACGATTTCGGCACGGGTTATTGCTCGCTGACCTATCTCGAGCGTTTCCCGGTCGACTATCTCAAGGTCGATATCGGTTTCGTTCGCGCCATCGAGCGCGAAGACGACGACGCGCCCGTGCTCGACGCCATCATCAGCCTCGCGCACCGGCTCAACCTGGGCCTCGTGGCCGAGGGCGTGGAGATCGTGGCGCAGTTCAACTATTTGCGTGCGCGTGGCGTGGCGTCGATCCAGGGCTTTTTGTACTCGCGCCCGATGCCGGCCGAAGACTTCGCCGTCTGGTATCCCGACAACGGTCAGCGGCCCCCGCCGGGCGTGGCCGTGGCCGAACCCGACCCGCAGGCACCGCCGCGGCACGGCTAGCACACGCGAGCGGTCCCTGCGCCGCACGCCTGAAGCACGCGATGGGCCGGTCCCTGCCTGGCACGCCTTGAAGCACGCGATGGACCGGCCCTCCCCGGTACGCCTCTCGCCCGCGAGCGCCCGCTGCGCCCTGGGGCACCCGGCCGCACCGGCGGGCGGCCCGTCGCATTCGCCCGTTCCCGAGCTATCTTTCCCTTTCGACGTCCACGCATGCCTGGCCCCCGGCCAGCCTGTGCACGCCCGGACGCATGCACCGCGCGAGACGATGCACCATCGTGTCGCGTGTGGCGCGTCGCGTGTATGGCGGCCCGGTTTGCCGTCTGGCCCGCGCGCGCGCCTTGGCCCAGGCGGCGGCGCAGCTTACGATGCGCGCTGGCGCGTCGCGCCGTTCACGAATCCGACACGGGGCGGCCCCAGCGCCTTCCCGGTTTCCCTCCCTCCGAAGGAGCAGTGCATGAAGATCTATTTCTCGCCCGCCTCGCCTTATGTGCGCAAATGCCTGGTCGTGGCGCACGAGCTCGGTCTGGCCGACCGCATCGAGAAGCTGCCCGCCGCCGCGAACCCGGTGACCCGCGACCAGACCGTGGTGGCGAGTAATCCCCTGGGCAAGGTGCCGACCTTTCTCACGGACGCGGGCGAGGCGCTGTACGACAGCCGCGTGATCTGCGAATACCTGGACGCCGAGGCCGGCGGCAAGCTGTTTCCGCGCGACGGCCGCGCGCGCTGGCACGCCCTGACGCAGCAGTCGCTCGGCGACGGCCTGCTCGATGCCGCGCTGCTGGCGCGCTACGAAACCGCGCTGCGTCCGGCCGAGTTGCGCTGGGAAGGTTGGCTCAAGGGCCAGATGGAAAAGCTCGCCAGCAGCCTCGGCCGCATCGAGCAGCAGGCCGCGGACCTGGGTGACCGGGTCGACATCGGCACCATCACCTTCGGCTGCGCACTGGGCTACCTGGATTTCCGCTTTGCCGAATATGGTTGGCGCGATGCGCACCCGCTCACGGCCCGATGGTTCGAGCAGTTCAACGCGCGCCCGTCGATGCAGGCCACGCTGCCGCACGCTTGATCGTAGCGGGATTGGCCGGGCCTGCGGGGCAGGTCCGGAAAGTCGCTTCCTGCTTTCCTGCAGGCCAATTCGCCGAATCCGTGCCTATTTTCAGATAATTCCGATTGTTTCTGATGTTCCAATTTGTATTAATATCGTTCCTCTGATCACATGTGAATAGAGGGAGCGGCCGCGTTGCCTTGAGCGCGCGGCGGTACGAAGATGAAGCACACAGTTATCAAGACTGGCGCGCTGGCGCTGATTTCCATGGTGTTGGCAGGCTGCGCCACCGAGCGCACCCAGGCGCTTGCGGTGCCCACCTCGGTGGCAGCCACCAAGGCCTATCAAGGCCCCCGCAGCCCGATCTCCGTGGGCAAGTTCGATAATCGCACCAATTACCTGCGTGGCGTGTTCTCCGACGGGGCGGACCGTCTGGGCGGCCAGGCCAAGACGATCCTGATCAGCCATCTCCAGCGCACTAATCGCTTTCAAGTGATGGATCGCGAGAATCTCACGGAAATCGCCCAGGAAGCCGGCTTCAACAAGCAAGCCCAGCAAATCAAGGGCGCGCGCTATGTCGTTACCGGCGACGTCACCGCATTCGGCCGCAAGGTCACCGGTGACCAGCAGCTCTTCGGCATTCTGGGCCGCGGCAAGGAGCAGGTCGCGTACGCCAAGGTCGATGTGAACGTGGTCGATGTCACGACTTCCGAAGTCGTTTACTCGGCATCGGGTGCTGGCGAAGTGGCCCTGAGCAATCGCGAAATCATAGGCTTCGGCGGCACTGCCGGCTACGACTCGACGCTCAACGGCAAGGTGCTGGATCTGGCGATCCGCGAAGCGGTCGACCGCGTGGTCGAAGGCATCGAGCAGGGCGCCTGGCAACCGGCACAGCGCTGAGGAGGCCGTCCATGTCCACCTCCAAGACGGTTTCCCGGCGTGCGCGTCTGGCGCTGGTGCTCGGCGTGACGGGCCTGCTGGCCGCGTGCGTGCAGCAACCCAAGTCGCTCTACAGCTGGCAGGCATACCAGCCGAGCGTGTACGCCTACCTGAAGGATGATGGCGCCGACTACGTCAAGCAGATCGATGCGTTCGAAAAGAACATCGAAACGGCTCGCGCATCCAGCCAGACCTTGCCTCCCGGTTTTCGCGCGCATCTCGGCCTGCTGTACCTGAAGACGGGCGATGCCGATAAGGGCGTAGCGCAACTCGAAGCCGAGCAATTGGCTTTTCCGGAGTCGGCACCGTACATGGCGTTTTTGATGCGCAACGCGAAACCGGGTACCACCGCGCCGGGCGTCGCCGTAGCCACGCCGGACGCCGCGGCGGTGCCTGCCCTGACACAGCCCGCCACGCCGAACGTGCCCACCGCCAAATAAGGATCCTGAAATGCTTCGTCTTTTCTCCCGTTTAGCCGCGCTAGCCACGGCGGCGCTGCTCGTGGGTTGCGCGGCGCCACAGCACAAGAATGTCGACTACACAGCGTTCCGCGAGAGTAAGCCTGCGTCCATTCTGGTTCTTCCTCCGCTGAACGCCTCGGTCGAGCCGGCCGCGACGGCCGCCGTGCTGTCGCTGGCAACGCTGCCCCTCGCTGAGTCGGGCTACTACGTCGTGCCGGTCGCCGTGATGGACGAGACCTTCAAGCAGAACGGCATGGACAGTGCGGATGATATCCATGCGCTGGCTCCCCAACGCCTGCGCGATATTTTCGGTGCCGACGCCGCGCTCTACATGACGGTCAAGGACTATGGCGTGCGCTATCAGGTCGTCCAAAGCACGGTGACCGTGGCCATCGATGCGCACCTGATCGATCTGCGCACGGGTGCGAGGCTTTGGGAAGGCAGCACGAGCATCGCCATGGGCCCGTCGCAAAGCGGCGGCGGCATCATCGGTATGTTGGTGCAGGCCGTGATCGACCAGGTGGCCAACAACCTTCAGGATCGCAGCTATGGCGTGGCCGACATCGCTAATCGCAGCCTGCTGAGCGCCGGAACGGGTGGTGGCCTGCTCTATGGGCCCCGCTCGCCGCACTACGCGACCCAATAAGTACCGTCGTGAGTCCATTCGCTGGGTGACCGCGTCGCGCTGACGGTCTTCCCCTCAGCGGGTCACGGGCGTTGCGCTTTGGCGTGACAAAACAGAACAGGCTGCCCTTGGGCAGCCTGTTCTGTTTTTCGCGCCGACAGACCGGGATCAGCGCGCCGCCGCCAGCTCTTGCTTGAGCAGCGCGATCAACTCGGCGGCGGGCCGGGCGCGGCTGCGTGCCGCGTTGCGGCCGGCCCATTGCGCGGCGTAATCGGCGCTGCCACCGGCTTTGGCCGCGGCATGGAGCGCCTTGCCGGCATCGTAGGCGGTGGGGTAATCGGGGATGGGCGGCCGATCGGGGGCTTCGCCCAGCGCGGTCAGCACATTGGCGACGCCGCGGGCCGGACGCCCCGAGATCGCGCTGGTCAGCACGGTGCGCACCGCGGGCTGGGCGAGTGCGGCGCGGTAAGCCGCATCCGCCGACGATTCGGGGCAGGCCACGAACGCCGTGCCCATTTGCGCGAGCTGTGCGCCCGCCGCCAGCGCCGCCGCGATGTCGCGGCCGTCCATGATGCCGCCCGCCGCCACGATGGGCAGCGAGACCTGATCGCGGATCTGGCGCACCAGCGCCAGGGTTTCCAGTTCCGCGTCGGGGGCGCGCACGTCGAACACGCCGCGGTGGCCGCCCGCCTCGATCCCTTGCGCGACGACCACGTCCACGCCCGCAGCTTCGATCGCCAGGGCCTCCGACGGCGAGGTGGCACTCGCCATCAACAGGATGCCCGCCTCCTTGAGCGCGGCGATGCGATCGGCACCGGGCAGCCCGAAATGAAAGCCCACCACGGCGGGGCGCGCCTGCAGCAGTACCTCGAACATGGCGCTGTCGGTGACGAACGTGCCATAGATCTCGCGCAGCGCCGTGGGAGGCGTGGCACCGAACTTCTCGAATTCGGGTTGGAGGTAGCGCAGCCATTGGGCATCGCGCGCGGGATCGGCCTGCGCGGGCGCGTGGCAGAACACGTTCACGCCGAACGGGTGATCGGTGAGGGCGCGCGTCTGTTCGATGGCCTGCCTGGCGCCTTCGGCGTTCATCGCGCCCACGGCGAGGAAGCCCAGTGCGCCCGCGTTGCTCGCCGCGGCGACCAGCGCGGGGGGCGCCACGCCCGCCATGGGGGCCTGGATGACGGGAAGGCTCAGCCCGAAACGTTGCACAAGCGAGGTGGTCATGCGGGAGTCTCCTGGGAGGGAATGGCGGGCGCGCGGCGTGACGCCGATTTGCGTGGGGCGGCGTTGCGGGGCGCCGCTACGCCGGATGTCGCCGAGCCGTAGGTTTTTGCGCCGGGCGCCGTTGCGCCGGGCGTCGTTACGCCGGGCGTCGTTACGCCGGGCGTCGCCACGCCCAGTTCGCCCGCCAGCGCGCGGCTTGCCGCGGTATCAAAACCACGGCGATGAACAAAGTAGCTATGCACCGGCCGCAGCGGCTGCACGCGGGCCGACGCGGCCTCGGGCAGCAGGTCGATGACGGACTGCGGCATGATGCTCAGGGCTTGGCCGGCCAGTACGCAAGCCAACATGGCGTGATACGAGCCCGGCTCCACGATACGCAGTCCGCTGGCGGCTTCGCCGAGCCATTCTTCGGCACAGGCGCGGTAGGTGCACCCGCGCGGAAAAGCGGCCATGCTGCCCACGCGCAGCTCGTCGGGATGGCGCACGCGGGCATGGCCGGGCGGCAGCACCAGCATCAGCTTTTCGGTCCAGAGCCAGGCGCCCGAGAGCCCTTGGGCCAGCGTATCGAGCGACAGCGCGCTCGCAGGGCCCGCGCCGGGATGCGCCACGACGGCGCAATCCAGTTCGTGCGCGAGCACGGCCGCGATCAGCGCACCCGTGGTGCCGCCCCGCAAGGACAGGGCCACTTCCGGCCATCGACCATGGAAGCGCGCGAGCGGGCCAGGCAGGCGGCTCGCGGCCGCTGCCTCCATGGCGCCCAGCCGCAGCGGCCCGGTCGGGGTGTCGTCGCGCATGATCTGCCGCGTTTCCTGGGCCAGTGCGCTCAGGCGCTGGGCGTACGGCAGCAGTCGTTCGCCCGCGGGCGTGAGTTGCATGCGACGGTTGTCGCGCGTGAAGAGCGTGCAGCCGAGCGCGGCCTCGAGCTGCTGGATGCGCGTGGTGATATTGGACTGCGCACGGCCGAGCGCGCCGGCCGCGCGCGTGACGCTCTGTTCGCGCGCCACCGTCAGGAAGATATCGAGTTCGGCCAGTTCCATTGCAGTGCTCGCCCATCGGGCGTCCGGATATTGAATGTCGAGCTTAGCATTTAATCTCTAAAAGAGATTGAAAGAAAAATTGTGATCTCTATAAGAGATTGTTTGAGTGCGGCGGTGCACGATGGCCTGGGCGGGCTTTTGGGCTAGGCGGAAGTTTTTGGGCGGGCCTCACCTTGTGCGGCCGCCCCTCGCCGGCCTCACCCTTCGCCGGGCGCCCCTCGCCGGGCACCCCCGCCGGGCGCCCCATGCCGGGCGCCCCCGCCGGCTGCCTCTCGCCGCGCGCCCCTCGTCGGGCGCACCTCGTCGGGCACCCCCGCCGGTCGCACCTCGCCGGCCGCACCTCGCCGGCCGCCCGTCGCGAGTTGCGGCGTGCCGCAGCCGTAAAATGGGTCGATCTCCTGATTTCGCGGAATTTCACATGTACGACTGGCTCAATCGCCTGCCCAAGGCCGAACTGCACATGCACCTCGAGGGCTCGCTCGAGCCCGAGTTGCTGTTCTCGCTGGCCCAGCGCAACGGCATCGCGCTTCCCTGGCCCGACATCGACAGCCTGCGCGCCGCCTACAACTATCGCGACCTGCAGGAATTCCTGGATCTGTATTACCAGGGCGCGCAGGTGCTGCAGACCGAGCAGGATTTCTACGACCTGACCTGGGCTTATCTCCAGAAGTGTGCCGAGCAGAATGTCGTGCATACCGAGCCCTTCTTCGATCCGCAGACCCATACCGATCGCGGCGTGCCGTTCGAGGTCGTGATCAATGGCATCGGCCAGGCGTTGATCGACGGCCGCAAGCAGTTGGGCGTGCAGAGCGGATTGATCCTGAGCTTTCTGCGCCATCTGCCGGAAGAGGCGGCCATGCGCACGTTCGAGCAGGCCTTGCCCTATCGCGATGCCTTCATCGCGGTCGGCCTGGACAGCAGCGAGAAGGGCTTTCCGCCGCGCCTGTTCGAGCGCGTGTTCGCGCGAGCGCGCGCGGAAGGATTTCCGGCGGTTGCGCACGCGGGCGAAGAAGGTCCGCCCGAGTACATCTGGGAGGCGCTCGATCTGCTGAAGGTGAGCCGCATCGACCACGGCGTGCGCGCTTCCGAGGACCCGCGCTTGATCCAGCATCTGATCGACACGCAGATGCCGCTCACCGTCTGTCCCTTGTCGAACACGCGGCTCAAGGTGTTCGAGCACATGTCCGACCACAACATTCTCGAGCTGCTCGAGCAGGGTGTGATGGTGACGGTCAACTCCGACGATCCCTCGTATTTCGGCGGCTACGTGACCGAGAATTTCCACGCGCTGCACGAGCATGCCGGCATGACGAAGGCGCAGGCGCAACGCCTGGCCGACAACAGCCTGCGGGCGCGCCTGCTGAAGTAGAGGCCGGCACTAGCCGGCCGGCACCAGCCGGCCGCACCTCGCCGGCCGCACCTGGCCGGCCGCACCTAACCCAACGCGCCCGAGGCGCGCAGGGATTCGATGTCGCCGGCCGTCAGCCCCATCTCTTGCAACACGGCATCGCTGTGTTGTCCGAGCAGCGGCGCGGCGGTCGGGGGCGGCATGCCGCTGCGGCCGAACTTCACGGCATGCTGGAAGCCGCGGAAGCGCCCGGCGCGCGGGTGCTCGTAGTCGGTGATGAGGCCTTCGGCCTGCACTTGCTCGAACGTGAACATATCCTCGACCGTGCGCGCGGCGGCGCAGGGCACCGCATCGCCGAAGCAAACTTCCCATTCGAGCGCGGTCTTGCGGGCCAGGGCCTCGCGTAACTTCGGCACGATCTCGTCCTGATGCTGGGCGCGCTTGCGCACGCTGTCATAGCGCGCATCCTGCGCCAACGCCTGCAGGCCGGTGCGTTCGCACAGGGCCGTCCAGAAGTGCGGCGTGTTGGCCGATAGATAGAGATACCCCTGCGCCGTGGGATGGATGCCGGTGATGCCGCCGGACCGCATGTCGCGGCCCACCTCGCGCGGTTCGTCTTCCGCCCAGACCAGCCGCGCCGATTGAAGTGCAAGCGCGCTGCGCAAGAGCGACACCCCCACATACTGGCCGGCGCCGCTCGTGGCGCGTTCGACCAGGGCGCTCGCCACGCCCGCGGCCACCAGGGCCGACGCGTAGTAATCCACCACCGAGCCGTACAGCAGTTGCGGCGCCGCGCCCGCGGGCGCCTGCATCGTGGCCATGCCGGTGAGGGTCTGCAGCACCTGGTCGTATCCCGCCTTGTCCTTGAGCGGCCCGTCCTCGCCGTAGCCGGTCACGGCGCAATAGACGAGATGCGGATGCGCCGGCTGCAGCTGTTCGTAGCCGATGCCCAGGCGCTCGGGCACGCCGGGCCGGAAGTTGTGGACCAGTACATCGGCATCGCGCAGCAGCATGCCCAGCACGGCCTGCGCGCCGGGCTGCTTGAGATCCAGCACCAGACCGCGCTTGCCGCGATTCACGCCCAGAAAGGCGCGGCTTTCGCTGGGTAAGGTGGATGGGTACTTGCGCAGATTGTCGCCATCGGGCGGCTCGATCTTGATCACGTCGGCGCCCTGGTCGGCCAACAGTGCGCAGCCGTAAGGGCCGGCGATGTAGGCGCTCAAGTCCAGAACGCGGATGCCGGCGAGCGGGCCGGACGCGCGGGGTGCGGTGCTCATGCCGGCTCCTGAGGGCGCAGGCCCAGCCGGCGGGCCAGGGCCATGATCTGCTCGGCGCGCCGGATGAAGGGCGCATCGATCATCTTGCCGTCCACCACGAAAGCGCCGGCGCCCGCGGTTTCGGCCGCCGGCAGCGCCGCCAGTACACGCTCGGCATGCGCGATCTCCGCGTCGGATGGGCGGAACGCGGCGTTGGCCAGCTCGACCTGGCTGGGATGAATGCAACTCTTGCCCGCGAGGCCCAGCCGGCGCGCCAGGGCGGCTTCTTCCGTGTAGCCGGCCGTGTCCGCGATGTCGGCAAAGGCGCCGTCATAGGCCGCGATGCCCGCCTCGCCAGCGGCCAGGGCGAGTTGCAGCATGACGATACTGAGCGCGGCCGTTTCGCGGCGCGCGATGCCCAGCGGCTCGAACAGATCGCCCAGGCCCAGCTGCAATCCGCGCACGCGCGGATGCGCCTGCGCCAGATCGGCGGCCAGCCGCAGGGCGCGCGCCGATTCGATGTTGAGCAGAATGCCCGGGCCCTGCGTCAGGCCGGCGGCGCGTTCCGCGGACTCCAGGGCGGCGCCGAAGGCGGCCACCTGCGTGACGCTCTCGGCCTTGGGCAGATTGATCATGCCCAGCGCCGGCTGCAACACGGCACGGAGGTCATCCTGCCACCACGCCGTGTCCATGGCGTTGATGCGCACGATCAGTGTCTTGGCCGGTTGCGCCGGTTGGCGCGCGAGCCACTCGGCCACGGCGGCGCGCGCCGTGTCCTTGCTGGCGGGCACCACGGCATCCTCGAGGTCGAACGAGAGCGCGTCGGCGGCGCCTGCCATGGCCTTGTCGAACAGCGCCGGACGGGAGCCCGGCACAAACAGCTTGCTGCGCATGGCGGCTCCTTATTGCGCGGTGATCTTGCGTTCGCGGGCGAGCACGGTCCACTTGCGTGCGTCGCTGGCAACCAGCTGCGTGAAGCGGGCGACGTCGTAGTCCAGTGCCACGGCGCTTTCCTCGGCGAACATCTGCTTGAGCTTGGGGCCGGACGTCACGCTGCGTACCGCCTTGTTGTAGACGTCGAGCAGCGCGGGCGGCGTCTGCGCCGGCGCGAGCACGCCCCACCACAGCTGCACGGCATAGTCGGGCACGGTCTCCGCCACGGTGGGCAGATCGGGATAGAACGGCGAGCGCTTGGGCGAAGTCACGGCGAGCACGCGGATGCGCTGGCCGCGCAGCATGGCCGACACCGAGGTGAAGCTTGCGATCACGAAGTCCACCCGTCCACCGGCCAGGTCATTCATCGCCGGTGACATGCCTTTGTAGGGCACGTGCGTGAACTGCACGCCGGCCGCGCCCGCGAGCATTTCACTGGCCATCTGGTTGACCGATCCCAGCCCGGCGCTGCCGTAGTTGAGCTTGCCGGGTTCCTTGCGCGCGGCGTCCAGCAGATCCCTCAGGCTGCGATAGGGCGAGTCGGCGGCCACCACCACGGCCATGGGACTGTCGGCCAGCGCCGCCACCGGCGCGAAGCTCTCGGGCACCTGGTATTTGAGTTGAGGCTGTACCGCCGCATTGGTGGTGAGCGTGGACGAGGACAGCATGAGCACGGAGCCGTCGGCGGGTGCGCGCGCAACGAACTCGGAACCGATCGCGCCACCAGCGCCCGCGCGGTTCTCGACCACCACCGTGGTGTTGAGTTTGCTGCCCAGGCCTTCCGCCACCACGCGGGCGAACACATCGTTGCTGCCGCCGGGCGGGAAGGGCACGACCATGGTGATCTGCTTCGGTATTGCCGGGCTCTGCGCGTGGGCGCCAGGGCTGGCCAGCATGGCGCAGGCGGTCAGGGCGAGCGCGGCCAGGGCCGCGCCTCGTTCAGGCAAGGGGCGATTCATGCGTGTCTCCGTCCAAGGGTGGCGATTCGCGTCTCGCCGGGCGGCGGCGCGTCGTCTTCTCTCTGTGCGGACCATGCTATGACTGGGCTAGCATGAGGGCCAGTGATGTTTCCTCAATCGATTGGTTGAAAAATCTCATGAAGATTGAATGCTTTCACACGCTGGATGCCGTGTTGCGGGGCGGAAGTTTCGCGGCGGCGGCCAGCGCAATGAATCTGTCGCCCAGCGCCGTCAGCCTGCAGATGAAGCAACTCGAAACCCATCTGGGGCAGGCGCTGTTCGACCGCTCGGCCCTGCAGGTCCGGCCCACGGCCCTGGCGCATGAGGTCAATGCGCTCTTCAAGGACCCGCTCGGGCGGCTGGCGGTGCTGCGGCAACGTCACACGCCCGCCGTCGAAGGGGCGCTGCGGCTGGGCATCATCGAGCCCCTGCAGGTGACTTTGTTGCCCGCGCTCCTGCTGCGCGTGCGGGCGCACTATCCGCAGCTGGACGTGCGGCCGGTGCGGGGGCGCGTGGCTGACCTCACGGAGCAATTGCGGGGCGGTCAGCTGGATGCGGCGGTGGTGGTGCGGCCCGAGCATGGCGGTTCGAGCCGGCTGGCCTGGACGCCGCTCTACCGCGAAACGCTGGTTGCCATCGCGCCGCCGGACGCCCGCGAGACGCGCCTGGACGAGCTTTTCGCCAAGCATGAATGGATACGGTTCGACAAGACCACGGTGGGCGGACGGTTGGCCGCGCGGGTGGTGGCCGAGCATGCGCCGCATGCCCGTTGCCGCATCGATCTGCAGTCTCTGGCGGCCATCACCGCGCTCGTGTCGGCGGGCCTGGGCGCATCCATCCTGCCCGAGATCGGGCCGAACCTGATGAACGTGCATCCGGTGCGGGTGCTCTCGCTGGGCAAGCGCGCGCCGTACCGGCAGATTGCGCTGGTGTGCCGGCGCGCGGATCAGGACCTGCGCACCATCGAGGCCCTCAAGGCCTGTCTGCTGCAGGTGGGGCGGCCAGCCTGAGCACCCCGGTGTTCCGCGGCTTGAGCGCCCCGGCCTCGGGCGCCCTTGCGGGCGGAGGTCAGCCGCGCGGCGCCAGCCGGTGGATCAACGCCGCGTGCTCAGGATGGGCCTGCGCCAGTCGCGTGGGATCGGCGAGCTCGAATTCGCTGAACTCGAATCCCGGTGCGACCGTACAGCCCGCCAGCGCGTAGGCCCCCGAGGTACCGGCCGTGTCCGGCGACAGCTCCGCCGCGAACCAGCAGCCACCGGGTACGGTGGCCTGGAACACGGCGCCCGGGCGCTCGAGCGGGTTGCCCAAATGATGGGTGATCAGCGTGCCGTCCGCGGTCAGCACGTGTACGTGCAGGCCCTGGCCCGCATGGAAATGCCAGGTTTCGTCGCTCTGGATGCGATGCCAGGCCGACCAGGCGCCATCGCTCAGCAGGTACAGGATGGCCGTGGCCGCATCGCGCACCACGCCATCGGCGCGCGTCACGCGGGTGGCGGCGCGATACGTCTCGCGAAAATGGCCGCCTTCGGGATGTGGTTGCAGGCCGAGGCTGTCGATCAAACGGGCGGAAGCGGTGTCGGTCATGGCGTGAGGAGAGCCGGAGGGGATGACCAGCGTAACCGCATCGTGCCGGTGCCTCAAACCGCGCCCGGCACACGCGCCGAGTCTGGCGGGCCCGCCAGCAGCGCCTCGGCCTGCCCGCGCATGTGCCTCACGTAGTCGGCGAGCACGCCGGGTTCGGCCACGAAGGGCTCGGTGTGATCGCCGAGATACGCCGCGCTTGCCTGCGCCAGCAGCGGCCGCAGGCGAGCGGGAAGGCGCTCGAGGGCCCAGGCGGCGGCGACATCCTTGGGCACGATCCGGCCGGTGTGCGCGCTGTAATCGATGCGGGCCAGCGCAAGCACCACCGTGAGTTCGTCGCCGGCCCAGTCATCAGGACCGTTCCATTGCGCCATCGTGTCGCGCAACGCGCGCACCAGGTCCGCTTGGGGCACGGGCTCGAACCAGGCTTGCGCGGGCGGGCCTGCGAGCGCAATGCCGCTTTCGCGCGCCTGCGTCAGCAGGATGGCAAGGTCCGGGTCGGCCAGCGAGGCTTCGTACACGCCGGCTTCGATATCGGTGCGCAACCATTCACCGAACTGCATCTCGCGCCGAGGCGGATATTGCCAGGGCACCATATCCCTGCGGACGACAATCGTGACTTCCAGCGCGCGCAACGCGGGGTTCGTGCCGGGCCAGGCAGACAGGCCGAGCAAAGCCTGCATGAGCGCGCCACGCTCGGCGTCGGCCAGCGGCGCATCGATGGTGGCGACGAGGTCGATGTCGCTGTGAGGCCGCAACCCGCCCGCGACCGCCGAGCCCAGCAGATGCAGCGCGAGCAGGCGGGGGCCCAGGTGCGCGTCGAGCAGGGCGCGCGTTTGGGCGAGTTGCACGGTGATGGCGGCAGGAAGGGCGGGGATCATGACCCGGGATGTTAGCAAGCGACATCCGCGCCGCGGATGCCCGCCGCCCACGCAGGCCAGCGCACGCGCGTATCGCTGGCGAGTCCGGCGCAAATGTGATGTGATTACGGCCCTGGCCGCGCGGCCTGGAGGCGCGGCACACCCATTCTGCATCACTCGGGGGAACCACCATATGCGCAAACTCTGCATCGCGCTGGCTACGGCCGGCATGCTGGCCAGCGGCCTCGCCGCGGCCCAATCCACGCTTCGCATCGGCCTGCAGGACGATCCCGACGTACTCGACCCGGCGCGCGCCCGCACCTTCGTGGGCCGCATCGTGTTCGCCTCGCTATGCGACCGCCTCGTCGACATCACGCCCGACCTGAAGTTCGTGCCGCAGCTGGCCGAGTCCTGGGAGACCGGCGCCGATGGCAAGACGCTCACGTTCAAGCTGCGCAACAACGCCCTCTACCACGACGGTACGCCGGTGGATGCCGCCTCCGTGAAGGCCAATCTCGAACGCGCGATCAGCCTGCCCGACAGCAACCGCAAGAGCGAGCTGTCCAGCGTGGCGAGCGTGGCCGCGCCCGACGCCCACACCGTGGTGCTCACGCTCAAGGCGCCCGATGCATCGTTGCTCTCGCAACTGTCCGACCGCGCGGGCATGATGATCTCGCCCGCCTCGTTCGACAAAGACCCCGGCAGCAAGCCGGTGTGCTCGGGTCCCTACCAGTTCAAGGAGCGCGTGCAGAACGACCGCATCGTGCTCGAGAAATTTCCCAAGTACTGGGACGCCGCCAGCTATCACTTCGACCGCGTGGTGTTCACCCCGATTCCCGACGCCACGGTGCGCCTGAACAACCTGCGCTCGGGCGGCCTGGACATCGTCGAACGCATTGCGCCCAGTGATGCCAAGGCCGTGAAAGAAGACCGCAACCTCACGCTGGCGGCGGTCACCGGGCTGGGCTTCCAGTCGTTCGCCGTCAATATCGCCAACGGCGACCGCGCCAGCACGCCGCTTGCCAAAGACAAGCGTGTGCGCCAGGCACTCGAGCTCGCTTTCGATCGCGACGTGATCAATCAGGTGGTGGGCGAGGGCATGTTCCAGCCCGCGCACCAGCCGTTCCCGCCGGCCAGCTTCGCCTACGACAAGAGCGTGGAACACGCCGGCCGCGATCCCAAGAAGGCGCAGGCGCTGCTGAAAGAGGCCGGTTTCGAACGCGTGAAATTCGAGCTCACCTACGGCAATAACACGACCATGCAGCAGGTCTACGAGCTGATCCAGGCCATGGCGGCCGAGGCTGGCTTCGACATTTCGCTGCGTCCGCTCGAGTTCGCCGCGCTGCAGTCCGCGTTGTCGCGCGGTGATTTCGAAGTGGGTCAAACCGGCTGGTCGGGACGCGTCGATCCGAGCGGCAACATCCATCAATACGTGAGCTGCAAGGGCAACCTGAACGACGGCCGCTTCTGCGATCCCGAGATCGACAAGCTGCTCGACGAAGCGCGCTCGATCTCCGACGAGGGCAAGCGCCGCGCGCTGTACTCGCAGGTGCTGCAGAAAATGACGGTCGAACGTCCGCAGATCTACCTCTACTACCTGCCGTGGGTATTCGGCGTGCAGAAGAAGGTCGAGGGCTTCGTGGCTTATCCCGACGGTCTGATCCGCCTGAAAGACGTGAAAGTGGCCAAGAAATGACGATCCAGTCCGGACATCGCATGTTCACCACGCGGCCGGAGATCCTGGGCACCTTCGGCGTGGTCACTTCCACGCACTGGCTCGCGAGCCAGGCCGGCATGAGCCTGCTCGAACGCGGTGGCAATGCGTTCGATGCGGCCGTGGCGGCCGGCTTCGTGCTGCAGGTCGTCGAGCCGCACCTGGTTGGGCCGGCGGGCGAAGTGCCCATCGTGTTCCACTCGGTGCGCACGGGCCGCACCGAGATGCTGTGTGGCCAGGGGCCGACGCCCGCCGGCGCCACGCTCGCGCACTACCAGTCGCTCGGGCTCGACCTGATTCCGGGCAATGGCCTGTTGCCGGCCGTGATTCCGGGCGCATTCGATGCCTGGATGCTGATGCTGCGCGACCACGGTACGCTCAGCGTGCGCGACGCGCTCGAGCCGGCCATCTACTATGCCGAGCACGGTCATGCCCTGATGCCGCGCATCAGCAACACGATTGCCGGCCTGAAAGACTTCTTCGAGGCGCATTGGCCCACCACGGCCGAGGTCTATCTGCCGGGCGGCGCGGTGCCCGAGGCCCGCAAGCTGTTCCGCAATCCGTGGCTCGCCAAGACCTGGCGCCGCGTGTTGAGCGAGGCCGAGGCCGCGGGCGGCAGCCGCGAACGCCAGATCGATGCCGCGCGAGACGCCTTCTACCGCGGCTTCGTGGCCGAGGAGATCGAACGCTACACTCGCAACACCGAGGTCATGGATGAAAGCGGCCGTCCGCATCGCGGCGTGCTGACGGCAGCCGACATGGCGGGCTGGTCGGCCACCTACGAAGCGCCGCTCACCTACGACTACCATGGCTACACCGTGGCCAAGGCAGGTGCCTGGAGCCAGGGGCCGGTGTTCCAGCAGACCCTGGCGCTGCTCAAGGGCGCTGATCTGGGCGCGACGGGACCGGCGAGCGCCGAGTTCGTGCACCGGGTCACCGAAGCCATGAAGCTCGCGTTCGCCGATCGCGAGGCCTACTACGGCGATCCGGCCTTTGTCGACGTGCCGCTCGAGGCGCTGCTGTCCGAGGCCTACAACGCCGAACGGCGGGCACTGCTGAGCGACACGGCGTCGCACGAGCTGCGCCCGGGCATCGTGCCCGGCTTCGAGGACCAGGTCGCGCGTGTGATGGATACGCTCTCACGCTTGTCCAAGGTGACGCAGATCGGTGCGGCTTCGAACGAGCCGACCATGGCCGATATGCGGGCCTCGGCCAAGCGCGGCGATACCACGCATGTCGACGTGATCGACCGCTGGGGCAATATGGTGTCCGCCACGCCGTCGGGCGGCTGGTTCCAGTCGTCGCCGGTGATTCCGGGGCTGGGTTTCGGCTTGAATACGCGTGCGCAGATGTTCTGGCTCGTGCCCGATCTGCCTTGCACACTCGCGCCCGGCAAGCGTCCGCGCACCACGCTCACGCCCTCGCTCGCGTTGCGCGATGGCGCGCCCTACATGGTGTTCGGCACGCCGGGCGGCGACCAGCAGGAGCAATGGCAGTTGCAGCTCTTCCTGCGCCACGTCCACCATGGGCTGAACCTGCAGGAGGCGATCGATCTGCCGATGTCGCACACGATGCACTTCCCGACCTCGTTCTATCCGCGCGATCGCAAGCCCGGGCACCTCGCCGTCGAGACGTCGTTCGGCGCCGAGGTGATCGCGGATCTGCGCGCCCGCGGGCACCGCATCGAAGAAGTGCCGGAATGGACCGTCGGCCGCCTCACCGCGGCAAGCCGGGATCCCGATGGCCTGCTCCACGCGGCCGCCACGCCGCGCCTGATGCAGGCGTACGCGGTCGGCCGTTGAGCGCGCGCAGGGTTGGTTGTGCGCGAGATCCTCGCGGGCAGCCAACCCTGACGCATCAAGGGGCGCGCGCGAAGCGAGTCCCGAGACGAAACGCCGCGGCGGTCGCCGTATCGGGTCAGCGGCAGGCTGCGCCCTGAATTCAGTGGCAATCCGCCCGATACAGGCGGCGCATGGCCGCCAAGTCCAGCAGCTTCACATGCCGCTGTCGAATCGCCAGCAAGCCGGCGTCGGCCAGGCGCGAAAACAGGCGGCTTACGGTCTCGAGCGTGAGGCCGAGGTAGCTGCCGATATCTTCGCGCGTCATGCGCATATTGAATTCCGAGGCCGAATAGCCGCGCGCTTCCATGCGCTGCGACAGGTCGATCAGAAAGGCGGCCAGCCGCTCCTGTGCACGCATCGACCCCAGGCGCACCATCATGGTCTGGTCCTGCGTGAGTTCCTTGCCGAGCGCGCGCAGAAAGCGCAGGGGCAGCGCAGGCATGTCCGCGGCCACTGTCTGCAGGTCGGCCAGGCGAATCACGCACACCTCGCTGTCTTCGAGGGCGGTGGCATGCGCGGTGTGATGCAGGTCGGCCAGGCCATCCAGCCCCAGGAGCTCGCCGGGCAGATGAAAACCCATGACTTGGGCATGGCCGTCCGCGCTGGCGACGTGCGTTTTGAAGGTGCCGATGCGCACGACATACACCTCGTTTGTGACGTCCCCCGTGCGGTATAACGCCTCGCCTTTCTCCACGCGTCTGCGTTCATGCACCAGCGCCTCGGCGTGTCGCAGGTCTTGCGTCGAGGGCGCGTCGGGAAGCAGGCCCGCCGTGTGCAGGCATCGCGGCGTGACATCGTCGATCGCGAGAGGGGACAGCATGATCATTCCTTCGAGAGCGGACGCGCGCGTGGCGCGTCCTGGTTGTTTTCTGGCGGGATGCGAGCACCCCGCGCGGGCTCGCCGGGCCGATATCGCATCGACCGGGCCGGTCGCCGCACTCAGTGCGCGGCCTGGGGGGACGGTTGCAGCGCGTTCTCGAACAGGACGTTGTTCTCGAGATGGATGTGTTCCATCAGGTCTTCGCGGAAGGTGCGCAGGCCGAGATACAGCGCGCGCCACGTGTTGCAGGCCGCGCGCGGCAGGGTGATGCCCTGGGTCAGCGCCTCCATGCGGCGCAGGTCTTCCCCGCAGTCGTCGTGCTCCATGCGCATGACGGCAATCGGGGCGCCCGCCATGATGCCCATCCCGCGCGACAGCATCGGAAACAGCACCTGTTCTTCCTTTTGCATGTGGCTCTCGAGCTCTTGCTGCATGCCGCGCAGGAGCTCGGCCAGACCGACGGGGCACTCGGGCCGCTCGCCGTGCACCTCTTCGACGCGGCGCGCGAGTCGGATCAGCTCGGGCAGTTGCTCGCGATGCTTGTCGTGATAGCGCACCAGGATGTAATCGATGAGCTCCGAGGCGGTGGCCTGGGCCCAATCGCGTTGCGGCGCGGGGGCGTCGGCCAGGGCCTGGAGCCGCGCTTCCACCACCCCGGCGTCCACGCCCTGGGTGTGCGCGGCCTCACGCAGTGTGTGATTGCCGCCACAGCAGAAGTCGAGCTTGTAGTCGTGAAACACGCGCGTCGCGCCAGGGATGCGGCGGGCCAGTTCGCCCAACGATCGGTCTTGCATGCTCATGGTGTGCTCCTTGGTGAGGGTCACTTAGAGCAAAGCGAAAACCGTGCCAGGCACTGATCCCCGGTGAATCAATGGCTTAGCGATTGGATTGGTTGATTTCACCCGATATCGTCATGGTGAAATTCACCATATCCGGTTTTTATTACCCGACGGCCTGCGGATGGCGATTGGTCTGATATCGCTTGTCGGGAGGAGAGCAAAAAGCGCGACTTGGGTACGGTCTCGTGATGCGCGAGCCTCTGCTCGTGTTCGCCCTCCACCGGAACCCCCATGACCGCCTCGCGCAATCTTGCGTTTGTTCTTGCCTCGTCGTCTCACGGGACGCTGATTCTCAATCGCCTCGACTACTGCACGCTCAAGCCGGGAGAAGCTTTCGGGGTGGGGCATCAGATCCTCAATCGCGCGAGTTTCGAATTGCACGAGGTGCGCACGCTGCAGAACCTGTTGACGCTGCGGCGCAATTATCACGGCAATGGCGTGAGCGTGATCGATTGCGGCGCCAACATCGGCGTGCATACGATCGAGTTGGCACGGCATCTCGACGGCTGGGGCGAGGTGTACGCCTTCGAGCCCCAGGAGCGCATCTTCTACGCGCTGGCAGGCAATATCGCGATCAACAACTGTTTCAATGCACGGGTCTACCAGGCCGCCGTTGGAGCGGCTCCTGGCTTGATGCGCATGCCGGTGCCCGATCCCCAGGTGCCGGCCAGCTTCGGCAGTCTTGAACTGCGCGATAGCCTCACGCGTGAGGATATCGGTCAGCCGTTGAGCTATCACGAAGACGACATGGATCTGGTCGAGGTGGTCACCATCGATATGCACGATTTCGATCGGCTGGACCTGATCAAGGTCGATGTCGAAGGCATGGAGCTCGACGTGATCGCGGGCGCCGAGCAGACGCTGGCGCGCTGCCGTCCCATGCTGTTGATCGAAACCGTCAAAATCGATGCGGCGGTGTTGCGGACCCGATTGGCGGAGCAGGGATATCACACCTATCCTTCCCGCAACAACATGCTGGCCGTGCATCGTGACGACCCGATCGCCCGGCATCTGCTCGAGCCCCTCGTCTGAGCTCGCGGGCCGCCGCCAGTCCGGTATGCGCGCGGATGTCATCGAACCGCCGATCGCGCCGGCACCCGGCCGCGGTGCCGCGACACGGTTATATTCACCCGATCGAGGTGCGGCGCCTGCCGAACCGGGTGAATCCGACCATGATGACCGAACTGCTGCTGGCCGATTTCGTGGCCGACCTGCCGGCGGGCGTGCGCCTGCAGCGGCTGGTGGTTAGCCTGCGGGCGCATTTCCGTGCGGGCGCCTGCGCGCTCCTGCGCCTCGAGGGCGAGCATCTCAAGCCCCTGGCGGTCGACGGCCTGGCCGATGATGCGCTGGGGCGGCGCTTCGTGGTGGCCCAGCATCCTCGGCTGTCCGCCATTCTGGCGCAGCAGGGCGTGACCCGCTTTCCCGCGGACAGCGGGCTTCCGGATCCCTACGATGGTTTGATCGAGCATCACGAAGGCGAGCCGCTCTCGGTGCACGATTGCATGGGCGCGAGTCTGTATGTCGAGGGGCGGCTGGTGGGCGCGTTGACGCTCGATGCCCTTGATGCCGGTGCCTTCGCGCCGGACGCACGCGGCGAACTCGAGGCGCTGTTGCCCGCCATCGAAGCGGCCGTGCGCGTGAGCCGCCTCGAAGAAGAAATCCGTGCGCTGCGCCTGGCGCGCGCCAAGGAGCCGGCCCTGCATATCGTGCGGGGCGACGAAGAAATCATCGGCACGAGTGACGCCATTACCCAGCTCCTGCACGAGATCGCGGTGGTGGCCGATTCGGAGCTGCCGGTGTTGCTGTTGGGCGAGACGGGGGTGGGCAAGGAGCTGTTCGCCCACCGGCTGCATCGCCTTTCGCGCCGCCGCACCAAGCCGCTCATCCACGTGAATTGCGCCGCGCTGCCCGAGTCGCTCGCCGAGAGCGAATTGTTCGGCCATGCCAAGGGCGCCTTCTCGGGCGCCAGCAGCGAGCGGCCTGGCCGCTTCGAGGCCGCGCACGGCGGCACGCTGTTTCTCGATGAGGTGGGCGAACTGCCGCTGGCGATCCAGGCCAAGCTCCTGCGCACGCTGCAGAACGGCGAGATCCAGCGCCTGGGGTCGGATGTGCCGCGCCAGGTCGACGTGCGCGTGATCGCGGCCACCAATCGCAATCTGCGCGATCACGTGCGCGACGGCACGTTTCGCGCGGATCTCTATCACCGGCTGTCGGTTTACCCGATCGCGATTCCACCCTTGCGCGAGCGGGCTGGCGATGTGCTGTTGCTGGCGGGCCGTTTCCTGGAGCTCAATCGTGCCCGGCTGGGCTTGCGCGCGCTGCGCCTGTCGCCGGGCGCCGAGAACGCCTTGCGGCGTTATGGCTGGCCGGGCAACGTCCGCGAACTGGAGCACGAGATCAGCCGCGCCGCGCTCAAGCGGGTGAGCCGTGGCACGAGCCGCAACGAGATCGTCACGCTGGAAGCTGACCTGTTCGATCTCGACGGGATGGGGCCATCCGCGCCGGCTGGCGTGGCCGGGCAGACGGTGCCGGCGGCCCCGGACATCGCGGCGGCGCCCGCTGTGCGGCTGCGCGATGCGGTCCAGGACTGCGAGCGGGCGTGCATCCGGGCGGCCCTGGACGCCCACGGCGGCAATTGGTCGCGTGCCGCGCGCCAGCTGGGCGTGGACCCCAGCAATCTGCACAAGCTGGCGCGGCGGCTCGGCGTGCCCGGCGCGAATTGAGCACTGCGGCGGCGGCCGTTCCACGGCGGCCGTCCCGTCGGTCCGCTACAACAGCCGGGTTTTCCGTGACCGCCGATCGGGCGATACCTGTCACGAGTCGCCAGACTTCCCGTAGAATGCGAACCATTCTTGATTACTGCGGGCGCGCCAGCCTGCTGCGGGACCCTCATGCTCGGCCCAGCTTCCCCTGTCTCTTCCTCCACGCCCAGCGAGGTCGACCGCTTGTATCGCGAGCACCACGGCTGGCTGGCCGGCTGGCTGCGCGGCAGGCTGGGCAACGCCGGTGACGCCGCCGATCTCGCGCATGACACGTTCGTGCGCGTGTTGCAGGCCCGCCGGCGCGTTGCACAGGAGGACGCGCCGGGCGGGTCGCGCGCGTTGCTGGTCCACATTGCGAAGGGATTGATGGTCGACCATTGGCGGCGCCAGACCGTCGAGCGTGCCTATCTCGATGCCCTGGCCGCGATGCCCGAGCCGCTGGCGCCGTCGCCGGAGTCCCGCGCGCTCATTCTCGAAACCTTGATCCGTATCGACGCCGCGCTCGAAGCGCTGCCCGCCCGCACGCGCGAGATTTTTTTGCTCGCGCAATTCGACGGGCTCAAGTACGACGCCATCGCGGATCGCATGTCGGTGTCCTTGGCCACGGTGAAACGGCATATGCAGACGGGCTTTGTCGCGTGCCTGGCGGCGACATGAGTGCCGCCGATGGGGTCTCCGATGCCGTGCTGCGTCAGGCCGCCGACTGGCTGGTGCGGCTGCAATGCGGCGAGTTGCAAGGTGAGCAAGCCCGGGCGTTCGAGGCGTGGCATGCCGCCGATCCCGCGCACGCGCGGGCCTGGGGCCGTGCGCAGGGCCTGCTCGCGCAGTTCGGTCAGGTGCCCGCGCCCGTGCTGCGCGATGCGGCGCGGCTGCGCGCGCAGCGGCGTCGGCTGTTGCGCGGCATGGCCTGGATCGCTGTTGCGGCACCGGCCGGATGGGCGGGCAGCCGTCTGCTGCCTTGGCAGGCGTGGTCCGCGGATCTCCGCACCGCCACCGGCGAGATCCGCCGCATGGCGCTGGCGGATGGCACGGAACTCGTGCTTGGCACGGCGACCGCGCTCGACGTGCGCTACGGACCCGACGAACGGCTGCTCTGGTTGCGTGCCGGTGAAATCATGATCGAGACCGCGCCGGATCCCGCGGGCCGGCCCTTCGTGGTGCGCACCGTCCAGGGCAGGTTGCGGGCGCTGGGCACCCGGTTTACGGTGCGCGGCGATGGCGCCAGGACCTGGGTGGCCGTGTTCGATGGTGCTGTCGAAGTCAGTCCGGCGCGGGGCGCCGCGCGGGTGCTGCGGGCCGGCGAGGCGCTGGATGTCGATGACACGGGCATGGGCCGCACGGAAGCGGTCGACGAGACGGCCGCGGCCTGGACCCGCGGCATGCTGGCGGTACACGACCGTCCGCTGCGCGAGGTGGTGGCGGAACTGGCGCGCTACCGCGCCGGCGTCCTGCGCTGCGATCCGGCGGTCGCGGATCTACCGGTGTCTGGCGCATTCCCGCTGCGCGATACCGATGCGAGCCTGGCCCTGCTCGCGCGCACCCTGCCCTTGCGGGTGGTGCGCATCTCGCCTTACTGGCTGACGGTGCGGCCCGCGCAGGGCGCGTGAGCCTTTTTTCGATCTCATCCGGTATGCAGGGAAATCACCGGATGCGCGTTCGACGCGTGCTCCGATTTTCCACGGATTCTCTGCTGACGGATCGCGCATCATGAAAGGCCCTGCCGCTGTATTTCCCCTGAACGCCCTGCGTTCGAGTCTGCTGGCGCTCGTTGTCACCAGCGCCCTGCCGGGGGCGCACGCCCAGACGGCGGCTGCGCCGGCGGCGCGCCAGACTTACCACGTGCCCGCCGGACCCTTGGGTCAGGCGCTGGCGCAATTCGCGGCGGCGAGTGGCACGCCCCTGTCGTTCGATCCCGCTGCCGTCGCGGGACGGCGCAGCGCGGGGCTGGATGGCGTTTACGGCGTGCAGGACGGCTTTGCCACTCTGTTGGCGGGCAGCGGCTTCGCGCTCGCTCCCTCGGGCTCGGGCTACACGCTGCGGCCCGTGCCGCGCGAGGGCGAGGCGGCGATATTGCCCACCGTGACCGTGGCGGGCAGCACGCCCGGCGCGCTGCCGGAACTCTTCACGGGCGGGCAAGCCGCGCGCGGCGGCCGGGTGGGCCTGCTGGGCAATCGCGACGTGATGGATACGCCGTTCAATCAGACCACCTATACGGCGCAGATGTTGGCCGATCGCCAGGCGACCACGCTGGGCGAGGCGCTCAATGCCGATCCTTCGGTGCGCTTCACCGGACAGATCGGCGGCATCACGGATTCGTTCTATATCCGCGGCTTTCCGATCGGCGAAGGCAATCTCGGCGAGATCGCGTTCGATGGCGTATACGGCATCGCGCCGAACTATCACGTGTTCACCGACTACATCGAGCGCGTCGATGTGCTCAAGGGACCGGGTGCGCTGCTCTATGGCATGTCACCCAATAGCGGCGTGGGCGGGGTGGTCAACATGGTGCCCAAGCGCTCGTTGCCCGAAGACCTGAGCCGCGTCACGGCCGACTACCTCTCGCGAGGGCAGTGGGGCGGCCGGGTCGATCTGAGCCGGCGCTTTGGCGACGACCGTGAGTGGGGCGTGCGGCTGAATGGCATGCATCGCCAGGGCGCGACGCCCCTGGACAACCAGCGCTCCCGCACCGACCTCGGGGCGCTCGCCCTGGATTATCGCGGGGCGCGGCTGCGCGCAACGCTCGACGTGATCCTGCAGAACGAGCGGATCGACGCGCCGACGCGGCCCATGCTGGTGGCGGGCGGTCTGCAGGTGCCCGAGGCGCCGGACGGCCGACGCAACGTTACGCAACCCTGGGGCTGGTGGACCTCGGACAGTCAGTCCGCGCTGCTGCGCCTGGAATACGACGTGAACGACGCGATCACGCTGTTCGCCGACGCGGGCGGCTCCACGATCGACATCGCCCGTCTGAGCGACCAGACCCCTCAGATCCTCAACGCGCGCGGCGACACCGTGGCCACGCCCACCTACTTCAATTTCGAGGTGAACCGTGCCACTTACAACGCCGGCGCACGCGCGCGCTTCGATACCGGGCCGGTGAGCCACAACGTATCGTTGCAGGGCTCGCTGTACGACGATGAAGTGGCGCAGGCGAGCCGTCCCGGCACCCCGGTGTTTTCCAATATCTATGATCCGATCGGCCGGCCGCGCCAGGCGATCGCGGCGCCTTCACTGGTGCCGAAGGTCTCGTCGTCGCAGCTCGGCGGCCTTGCCCTGGCCGATACGCTCGGCGTGCTGGATGATCGGGTGCAACTCACGCTGGGCCTGCGGCATCAGCGCATCGAGTCGAACAACTTCGCCGCCACCGGTGCGCGTACCGTCCATTACGAGAAGAGCGCGACGACGCCGCTGGCGGGCCTCGTACTCAAACCCTGGCACAACGTGTCGCTCTACGCGAATTACATCGAAGGTCTGAGCAAGGGCGACATCGCGCCCGCCACCGCCAGCAACGCGGGTGAGGTTTTCGCACCCTACAAATCGCGCCAGCGCGAAGTCGGCGTCAAGGTGGACTTCGACGATGCGGTCGTCAGTCTATCGGCGTTCAATCTGAGCAAGCCCAGCGGCCAATTGAGCAACGGCGTTTATGCCGCCGACAGCGAGCAGCGCAACCGGGGCCTCGAGCTCAACGTCATGGGCGAGGTCGCGCCGGGCGTGCGCCTGCTCGGTGGCGTGACCTGGCTCGACGCGGAACTCACGCGCACGAGCAACCCGCTCACGCAGGGCAATCGCCCCGTGGGCGTGCCGCGCCGCATGGCGAGCCTGGGCGCGCAGTGGGATCTGCCGTGGGTGCCGGGTCTCACGGTGCTGGGCAACGTGGTGTACACCGGGCAATCGTATGTGAATCAGGCCAACACGCAGTCGGTGCCGTCATGGACCACGCTCGACCTGGGCGCGCGCTATCGGCTGCGCGTGCAGGATCGCGACGTGACGCTGCGCGCCACGGTGGCCAACGTGTTCAACCGGGGGTACTGGTCTGGCGTGGCCTCGTACGGCACGATCTCTCAGGGCGCGCCGCGCACCTTCATGTTGTCGGCGTCGATGGATTTCTGAGATCGCGGCCTGACCTCGCCGCGTGGTGTCAGTCCGCGCGCCAGCGGTAGTACACATCGAGCGGGTCGGCGTGCTCTTCGATGAAGCCGCAGGCGCGATAGAAATCATTGGCACGGCTGCCGCGCAGCGCATTCAGGCGCAATGGCAGGCCGGCGGCTCGCGCCTGCGCCTGCAGGGCGAGCATCACGGTGCGGCCATGACCTTGGCCGCTGTGTTGAGGCCAGAAATAGAAATGCTTGAGATGCAGGGCGTCCAGCTCGGGCTGCAGTACATAGAAGCCGATGCGCTCCGTGGGCGTTTCGATGTGGCGGGCATGCTCGGGCACGAAACCCTCGATCAGCCGCTGGCGTGCGCGTACCGGATCGAAGCGGCCCAGCGCCTCGAGACTCTCGCGCATCGCGGCCACGCGCAGGTCGGCCAGCGCGGGCAGGTCGTCGAGGGAGACAAGCGCGTAGTGCAGGGCGGTGTGCGGCATGATCAGGGAGGCGTGCGGGCCGCTGAACGCGGCGGTGCCTTCTTTTACCGCGTCAGGGCAGCCATTGCCAGCGCAGCAGGGTCATGGCCAAGCCCACGATCGACGAGACAGTTTGCAAAAACGGGCCGGACCCGCAGTGTCTGCTTCAGGCCAGAGCTTCCGCCTCACGATGTCCATACCCACCAGGGGGCGCCGAGGCTAGAATGGGTTTATCGAGTTCGAGACCCACTGCCATGCCTCTGCCCCAAGGCTATCTCCAGATGATCGCGACGCATCTGAACGCGCCGTATGGCGCGATTCTGACGGCCGCCGACGTGCGCGCCGCGCTGCGTGCCGGCACGCTGCAAGGTCTTGCGGTCAGCGCATTGGGCAAGGAGCTGATCGCCGGCATGTATGTCGAGTTGCAGCCCGAGGTCATCGGATGCGCGAGCTACGAAGCCGGCGTCAATCTTGAAGAGGCGCAGGCGTTGTATGAGCATGTCCGTGCTCAGTGGGCCATGCCGCGCGTTGCGGCGTGGGAAGAGGCGTTGACCGGAGTCTTGTGATGACGACCTCGGCCGCTGATATTACAAACCACCGCGCACAAGGGCCGTGGCGAACGCTCGAGCGGCGCGCCCACTTGCTTGTCGAGTCGGCTCGGGCGCAGGGTGGCGCGTCGTTTTCGCCCAAACTTGGAGGCGGAACGCGCTTGATGCTGGCCTTCGGCCATCGGCTCAGTGACGACATTGATCTTTTTGTCGACTCGCCGGGGTGGTTGCCGTACGTGTCTCCGCGGCTGAATGATGTGCTGGATAGCAGTATCACCGCATACACCGAAGATAATGCTCACGTGAAACTCATGTTCGCGGAGGGCGAGATCGACTTCATCGTTGCTGCCCCTCTGCTGGACGGTGCCGATTGGAATCCTGCTGCTACAGAAACAGCGTTCGAGCTCGAGTCTCCTGCCGAGATTCTGGCCAAGAAATTGTTCTTTCGCGGTTGGGCACTCACCGCACGGGACCTCTTTGATTGGTACGTCGTTGAGCACCAGGCTCCTGCAAGCGCTATTCCTCACAAGGCGATGGCGCACCTCCTTGCGTCCAAATTCTCGGCTATCGAGACGGCACTGACGGCCATCGTCGAACGCACGACACAGCGGCTCAGTTGGCAACAGATTCGTACGCCGTTATCGCTCGATATTGAAGAAGTGGCGAACTGGGCGACGGGGCGTATGGCGTTTTATCGTTCGCTGGTGACCACGTCGGATCGCACATCACGCTGACGCACGCCGATCGTTTCCTTCCCCGTACACCTCGCGCGAGAGTGTGAGCCAGGCCTGAGCGGCGTGCGAGAGATAGCCTCCGGCGCGCCAGATCAGCATCATTTCCCATAGCGCATCGCGCGGATCGAGCGGCACCTGGCGTACGCCGGGCTGGCGCCGCTCGCGCGCCACGAGCTGCGGCAGGAATCCCACCCCCATCCCCGAGGCTACCAGCGCACTGATGAAATCGGTCTGGCCGCTGCGCGCGGCAACAGTCGGGGTGAAACCCGATCGCTCGCATGCGGCGAGCAGCACATGGTTGAGCGCGAAACCGGATTCGAACAGGATGAAAGGCGTGTCGCGCAGCTGTGCGAGACGCAGACGCCGGCTGCGCGCGAGCGGATGATCGGGCGGCAGCAGCACCACCATGGGCTCGCGCGCCACGGCCTGGCAGGCGAACTGGGGCGGGACGGGTGCGAGCGTGGCGCCCAGCTCGATGTCGCCGCTGCTCACCATGTCTTCGAGGCGGCGGCTGCCATGTTCCGCCAGGCTGATCTCCACGCCGGGATAGCGGCGGCGAAAACGCGCGAAGAGCGGCGCGAACAGCAGATTGCTGCCCAGCGTGGGCAGGCCCAGGCGCAGCACCCCGCGGCGCATGCCGCGCAGTTCCTGCAGCTCGGCGATCAGGTCGTCGCGGCTGGTCAGCATGGTCTGCGCGCGGCCATACACGATCTCGCCGGCCGGTGTGAGCCGCGGCGGCTGGGCCTGGCGATCCAGCAACGGCATGCCGATCTCATCTTCGAGCTGGCGCACCGCCTTGCTCACGGTGGGTTGGGTGGCGTGGATGGCGCGGGCGGCCTGCGAAAAGCCGCCTTGCTTGACCACTTCGACGAAGGCTCTGAGGGCGCGCAGATCCATGGGCAGCCAGAAAAAGAGAGAGAGAAAAACCGGCTTATTCCAAATTTGAATGGGCCGGATTCTGAGAATTCATTTTATCTATGCCGTCCACAGGCGTACAACAGGGGCTGCGGCGCTTTCCATGCCGGCATAGAACCGGCCAGCACGCATCGTCTGGAGTTTTTTGTGAAGTTGTCCCGTCATTGGATTCTGGCGCGCAGCGCCTGGCGCCGCAGCCGTGCGCTGCAGATCGGCCTGATCGCGGTATTCGCCGCAGCGGGCCAGTGGGCCGCGACAGCGATGGCGCTGCCCGTGCCCGGCGGCGTGATCGGTCTCGCGCTGGTGCTTTTGCTGCTCGCCACGGGATGGTTGCGCCCCATGCACATCCGCCGCGGCGCGAGCTGGCTGTTGGCCGAGATGCTGCTGTTCTTCGTGCCGGCCGTGATGTGCCTGCTCGACCACGGTGAGCTGCTCGGGCTGCTGGGCCTGAAAATCTTTGCAGTCATCGTGCTGGGTACGCTGCTCGTCATGGGCAGCACCGCGCTGGTGATCGACCTGTGCTATCGCTGGATGCATCGCCATGCATCCTGACCTGAGTCTGTTCTTCTGGCCGGTGGCCACCGTGCTCGCCTACCTCTGCGCGCGCACGGTCTACCGCCGCCTGGGTTACTGGTGGACGTCGACCCTGGTGCTGGCGCCAGCGTTGTTGCTCGCGCTGGCCGTCGGGCTGCATGCGGGCTATCGCGACTACATGAGCGGCAGCCATTGGTTGATGGCCATGCTCAGCCCCGTGATTGTGTCGTTCGCGCTGCCGCTTTACCAGGAGCGTGCGCTGATCCGCCGCTATTGGCCCATCCTGCTCGTGGGCGTGGTGGTGGGCAGCACGATCGCCGGCTTCTCGGCCTGGCTGCTCGCGAGCTGGCTGCATCTGCCCGACGACGTGCGGCTGAGCCTGGTGCCGCGCTCGGTCGCCACGCCGTTCGCCATGACGGTGTCGGGCAATCTGGGCGGCATTCCCGATCTCACCGCCGTGTTCGTCATTCTGACCGGCGTGTGCGGAGCGGCGATGGGGCAGATCGTGCGCCGCGTGCTGCCGCTGCGCTCGTCGATCGCGCGCGGCGCGCTGTTCGGGATGGGCGCCCATGGCGCCGGCGTGGCCAAGGCGCGCGAGCTCGCCGCCGACGAAGGCTCGATCGCCGGCCTGGTGATGGTGCTGGCGGGCCTGGCCAACGTGCTTGTGACGCCCGGCATCGCGTTTCTGCTGGCTGCCTGAGGCCGTTCGGCGCGAGCTTTCCCCCGGCAGGCTTAACGACGGCGAGGCAGCGGTGTACAGTGGGTCATCCCGCCCCGCGGGCCACTCCTGTCGAAGAGGTGCAACATGGTCGTATCGGTCGGTCGTGCAGCAGCAAGGCAAGGATTCCGCCGTCTCCCCGCGTTCACATCGGCCTGGGCCGCACTGGCCCTGGCCGCCGCGCTCAGCACCGGCATCGCGCCGCCCGCGCTGGCAGCCGGTGATCTGGGCGCCGCCAAGACGCTCGTGGCCAAGCACAAGCTGGGCGCGGGCATGAAGGTCATGGCGTTCGCGGCCGCGGCTCGCACCGATACCTACGCCAATCTGGTCAAGGCAGCGGGCCCGGACCGCGCGCAGGCCGCGGTGGTCGATCAGCTCAATGCACTCGAACCCAAGTATCAGCCCGGCTGGGACGCCAATCTGGCGCAGGCCTACACCCGCCATTTCAGTACCGCCGAGCTCAAATCCATCACCGATAAGGGCACCGACTCACCCGATGCCGCCAAGTTCACCGAACGCGGCAACAGCGTGGGCGCCGACATGATGCAGTTGTCGGCGCCCTTGCTCTCCGAGATGGTGACCGAGGCCCTCGTACGTGCCGCCGCACAGTTGCAACAGCAGGGCGGCGTGAAGAAACCCTGAAGCACGGCGCGCGCTGGCGCGGCCTGCCCGCCTGCCAGCGCCGGGGTGCGCCATCACCGGGCGGTCGGCAGTGCGGCCGTCCCAGGAGGCAATGCCATGGAATGGAAGGTATTCAAGAGCGGCTGGATCGGCGAGCGCAACTTCGAGGTGCAGACCTGCGAAGACGAAGACGGATATATGTCACGCGCAACCATTCTCGGTTTTCCCCCGCTCGAAGTGCTGGATCAACCCTTTCCGACCGAGGAGCTGGCCGTCAAGGCAGCGCTCAAGCGGCTCTCGGAAGAGTTCGACGAAGACCCGCGTTTCGAGTAGGCGCTAGGCCGCGCGCGCGGCCGCGGGCGTGGGCTCGTGTTCGAGCAGCACGCCGAAGGCCGCGCCGAGCTGCCTCGCGCCGTTGCGCGATATCCGCAGTGCGCGCGAATCCAGTTCGCGCGTGACCCAGCCCCGTGTCAGCAGCAACTGCAGCAGGCCAGCGCCGAGCGCGCCGCCCAGGTGCGGGCGGCGCACGCTCCAATCCATGCAGGCACACGCCAGGCGGCGGCGTTTGCGCGCCATCGTGTCGTGATCCAGGCCGATTTCGCGCAGCCGTTGCGCACCGAGCGCCGTCACCAGATAGCTGCCATCGCCTTCGGCCAGCCAGCCTTGCGCCCACATCGCGTCATGCAGACTCACCGCCACGGTGCCTGCCATGTGGTCGTAGCAGGTGCGCGCGTGCAGCAGGTGCCGCGGCGTGGACGGGATGAACGGCGTGCGCGGCACGCCGGCCACCACGAGCAAGGCCTCGAGCGCGCTCGCGACTTCCGGGGTGGCCAGCTGGAAATAGCGGTGCTTGCCTTGCACCGTGAGTGTGACGAGGCCCTGGTCGCGCAGGCGCTGGAAATGGCTGCTCGCGGTGGAAGCGCCGATGCCTGCGACCACGGCGAGTTCGGTTGCGGTGCGCGCGCAACCATCGAGCAGGCAACACAGCATGCGCGCCCGTGCGGAATCGGCGATGGCCGCAGCCACCTGGGCAATGCGTTCGTCGGCGGGCTGTGCATCCATGGTTCGCTCCTGGTCGAAGTATGCATGTGACAGCCGCAGGATACTGCGCGCATGTCATCCGCCACAAGGAGCCCGCCCATGAATCCGAGCGCCATTCCCGAAATCGCCGCCTCACGCGCGCCCCGCCCATTCTTCGGCCCCAAAGTGCTGGCCGCCACGTTCGTGCTCGCCATTTTCGGCTGGGGCGTGGGCTTTTACGGCCCGCCCGTTTATCTGCAGTCGGTGGTCGCACGCACCGGCTGGAGTGTCAGCCTGGTGTCGGCCATGGTGACGCTGCATTTTCTCGCGGGTGCGCTGGTCGTGGCGCGGCTGCCTCGCCTGTATCGCCGATTCGGCGTGCCCGCGGTCACGTTGACCGGCGCGGTGCTGCTGGCCCTGGGCGTGACCGGATGGGGGCTGGCCGACACGCCGGCCGCGCTGGCGGTGGCCGCGATCGCCAGCGGCGTGGGCTGGGTGGCGCTCGGCGCCGCCGCCGTGAACGCCCTGATCTCGCCCTGGTTCGCCACCCGCCGGCCGTGGGCATTGGGCGTGGCCTACAACGGCGCCAGTGTGGGCGGGATCATCTTCGCGCCGCTCTGGGTGGCGCTGATCGCGCATCTCGGCCTGGCCGGTGCGGGCCTGGCCGTCGGGCTCACCATGGTGGCCGTGATCGCGCTGCTGGCCTGGCAGGTCTTTCGCCACAGTCCGGCCAGCCTGGGTCAGGCGGCTGACGGCATCGCCCCGCCGGACGTCGGTGCGCCCGACGCATCGGCGCCCGGCGCATCGGCGCCCGGCGTATCGACGCCCGGCACCGCCGTACCGCCCGCCGTGCGCGCGCCGCTGGCCTCGCCCTGGCGCGAACGCCGTTTCGTCACGCTCTCGCTGGGCATGGCCGTGGGGCTCTTCGCGCAGATCGGCCTGATCGCGCAACTGTATGGCTGGGTCGCGCTGCGCATCGGCAACGACCGTGCCGGCTGGCTGATGGGCGCCGCCACGGCGGCGGCCATCGCCGGCCGCATGGTGGCGGCGCGCTTGCTCGGCCCGGGTGCCGACCGGCGCACGGTCGCCTGCGCCGCTTATGCGGTCCAGGCGCTGGGCGTGGCGATACTCGTGGCGTATGCCTGGGATCTGGCGAGTCATCCCGCCTGGCTCGTGCCTGGAGTGTTGCTCTTCGGCTCGGGGATCGGCAACGCGACATCGCTGCCGCCGCTCATCGCCCAATCGGAGTTCACGCCGGCCGACGCGGCGCGCGCCGTGCCGCTGATCGTGGCGGTATCGCAGGGCGCGTATGCCTTCGCCCCGGCCGTGTTCGGGCTGGGCATCGGCCTGCTCGCGCCCGGGGGCTGGTTGCTGTGCGCCATGCTGTTGCAGGGCGTGTCGATCGCGCTTTTCGCCGCGGGCCGCCAGCGGCCCTCGCGCGCGCGACCGGCCTGACGGGGCGGGGGGGGGCAGGGCGGTGCAGTATGCTCTGGCCTTCCGTTTTCGACTTCCTGTCTGCCAGACCATGTCCCATTTTCCGTTCGATGCCGTGTTGTTCGATTGCGATGGCGTGCTCGTGGATTCCGAGCCCATCACCAACCGCGTGCTGGCCCAGATGCTGGGCGAGCAGGGCTGGGACATCACGCCCGAAGAAACCATGCGGATCTTCACGGGCAAGGCCGTGCGCGACGAGCTGCCGCTGATCGAGGAGCGCACCGGCAAACGCCTTACCGACGATTGGATTCTCGAGTTTCGCGCGCGCCGCAACGCCGCGCTCGACAGCGAGCTGCGCGAAATCGCCGGCGCGCCGGCGGCCGCCAAGCGCCTGCACGAGCAACTGGACGGCCGCATCGCCGTCGCGTCCGGCGCCGACCGCAAGAAGGTCGAGCTGCAGTTGGCCAAGGTGGATCTGGCCGGCACCTTCGTCGGCCGGGTCTTCAGCGGCCAGGAAATGCCGCGCAGCAAGCCTTTTCCCGATGTCTATCTCGAGGCCGCCCGTGCGCTCGGCGTGGATCCCGCGCGTTGCGCCGTCATCGAAGACACCGTGACCGGCGCCACGGCCGGCGTGGCGGCGGGCGCCACTGTCTTCGGCTACAGCCCGGATGCGCTGGGTCACAGCGCCGCCGAGGCGCTGCGCGCGGTCGGCGTGGCGCATGTCTTTACCCGAATGGACGATCTGTTCGGCCTGCTGCGCGACTGGCAGACTGCCCGGGCGTGACGGCGGCGGGCGGGCAGGTGCGTCCCCGGTAAATTGGCTAGGACGGATTCACCCTACAATGGCCGCTCGTCCCCGTGATCGACGCGATGCCCGCTGTTGCGCGCATTTCCGCCATCGGCCCGCATCGCGCCGGGTCCCGCCCTGCGGGGCCGCCAGGCCGGATGCGCTCGCGTCCCAGACCTCATTCCGGTTTTATGCTCGGTAGTTCCGCGATCTCGTTCCTGCGTACCCTGTGCAGTCTGCGCTGGCTGGCCATTGCCGGGCAGGCCGTCACGGTCCTGGTGGCGAGCGATCTGCTGGGGCTGCCACTGCCGCTGCAACCGCTCTGGCTGGGCGTCGGCGCCCTGATCACCTTCAATATCTACGCGAGCCTGCGGCTGCGCCGCACGCTCGACATCTCCTATGGCACCGCCTTCGCGCACCTGCTGGTCGACATGGTGGTGCTGGCGTGGATGGTGGGCTGGAGCGGCGGGCTGACCAATCCTTTCGGCACGATGTTCCTGGTGCTGATCGCGCTGGCCGCCTTCGCGCTGCCTCGCAACTGGGCCTTCGCGGCGGCGCTGGCGAGCCTGACCGGCTATACGGCGGCGGCCGTGTTCGGCCAGCCGCTCCCCGGTACGCCCAATACCTATCTGCTGCTGCTCTACGGGCTGGGTGCAAACTTCCTGATCTCCGCGGCCGTGGTGCTGTATTTCTCGACCCGGCTGGCGAGCGACCTGCGTGTGCGTGAGCGCGAGCTGGCGTTGCTGCGCGAGCGCTTCACGCGTAATGAAGGCATCGTGGCGCTTGCCACCCACGCGGCCGCGATGGCGCACGAACTCAACACGCCGCTGGCCACCATGACGCTGCTGGCCGACGAGATCGCCGCCGAGGTCGAGGAACCCGAGGTGCGCGCCGACGTCGAAACCCTGCGCGAGTTGCTCACCTTGTGCCGCGAGCGCATCCGCAACCTGGCGGTGCCGACGGAGGTCGATCTGGTGCGGGTGGTGGGCCAGTGGCGCCTGGTGCGTCCGACCATCGATCTGCGGCGTACGGGCACCTTGCCGCCCTCGCTGCGTGTGGAGCCGTCGATCGCGCACCTGTTGCAGGCGCTCCTCAACAACGCGGCCGACGCGGGCGAGCAGGCGGGCGATCCGCGCATCGACCTGCATCTGGAATACCGCGATGGCGCGCTCAGTGGCGAAGTGCGCGACCATGGCCGGGGCTTCGACCCCGATCACACCGTGCTGCCGGCCACCACGCTGTTCCATAGCGGGAAGCCGGACGGGCTCGGGGTAGGATTGGCACTGTCCCATGCGACAGTAGAACAACTGGGCGGAGAAATGACGATCACCGCCGCCGAAGGAGGCGGCGCGTGCATCCGGTTCTACCTGCCCCTCGAAGGTTCGGGAACTTAGACGAGATGGATCCCTCTGAATACGGTCTGTTGATCGACGACGACGAGCTGTACGTGCGCACGCTGCAACGCAGCCTGGCGCGCCGCGGCCTCGAAACCCGCGTGGCCTGCGATATCGCCGAGGCGCTCAAGGTGGCCGAAGAGATCCGCCCGGCTTTCGCGCTGGTCGATCTGCGGTTGGGCGAAGACTCCGGGCTGACGCTGATCCGCCCCTTGCGTGCCCTGCGGCCCGACATGCGCATCCTGCTGGTCACGGGCTACGCCAGCGTGGCCACGGCCGTCGAGGCGATCAAGCGGGGGGCCGACGACTATCTGCCCAAGCCGGCGACGGCGCCGATGATCCTGCGCACGCTGGGTCTGATGAAGCCAGAAACCGTTACGATTGAGTCGACCATGACGCCGTTGCACCGCCTAGAATGGGAGCACATCCAGCAGGCGCTGCACGAGTCCGGCGGCAATGTGTCGGCCGCGGCGCGATTGCTGGGCATGCACCGGCGCACGCTGCAGCGCAAGCTGATGAAAAAGCCCGGCCCTGAGCGCGAGTCCGTTCTCGACTGAGGTTTTCCGTGCCACGTTGACGGATGTGTCACAGACGGGTGCGACATATTGCCGCACCCTGTATCTTCCCTACCGACCCGTCGGCTCGGGGTAAGTCTTCAGAATGCACCATTCTGGTGCTTCTTCTCATGATGCAGTGCGACGATCCGTCGCACCTTCCCCGCGATCTCCCTGGATACCATTCGAAAGTTTGCTGGTTTGCTGCGTCCGCGGTGAGCCCCTCCTTTCCATCCATATCCAAGGCTGTACGTGAAACACCCCCACCTTGCGAATCTTGCGCGCGCCCTGGGCGTCGGCGCTGTCCTGCTGCTGCTCGGCGGCTGTTCGATGGAAGTCCTTTCTCCCAAGGGAGACATCGGCGTCCAGGAACGGAACCTGATCCTCATCGCGCTTGGCCTGATGCTGCTGGTCGTCGTGCCCGTCATCATCATGACGATCGTCTTCGCGTGGAAGTACCGCGCGTCGAACACCTCGGCGACCTACGATCCCAAGTGGTCGCACTCGACCAAGATCGAAATCGTCGTCTGGACGGTGCCGGTCATCATTGTGTCGATCCTGGCGTTCTTCACCTGGAAGTCGTCGCACGAACTCGATCCCTATCGTCCGCTCGTCTCCGACGCGAAGCCGATCAATATCGAAGTCGTGTCGCTGGACTGGAAGTGGCTGTTCATCTACCCCGACTACGACATCGCGACCGTCAACGAGATCGCGTTCCCGGTCGACACCCCGGTGAACTTCCGCATCACCTCGGCTTCGGTGATGAACACGTTCTTCATTCCGCAGCTCGGCAGCATGATCTATTCGATGGCCGGCATGGAAACGAAGCTGCATCTCAATGCATTCGAGATCGGCTCGTACTTCGGCGTTTCGGGTAACTACAGCGGCGGCGGCTTCTCGGGCATGCGTTTCACGGCCCACGCGACCAGTCCGCAGGATTTCGAAGCCTGGATCCAGAAGGCCAAGTCGTCGAATACGCCGCTTACGCCCGATGTCTACGCAGCGCTGGCCAAGCCCAGCCAGAAGAATCCGGTGCAGCTGTACTCGAGCGCGCCCGTCGGCATGTTCGACAACATCGTGCACAACCAAATGACCAGGATCGCCGGCGTGGACTCTGCCACGTGCACCCCGACGTCCAACAATCTGATCGCCGCTGCGGAGTAATTGATGTTTGGGAAACTCTCCTTGGAGGCCATCCCGTTCCATGACCCTATCGTCATGGTTACGCTGGCCGCCGTCGTACTAGGTGGTATTGCGCTCTTGGGCGCGATCACCTTCATGGGCAAGTGGAAGTACCTGTGGACCGAATGGCTCACGACGGTCGACCACAAGCGTATTGGCGTGATGTACATCCTGGTCGCGCTCGTCATGCTGCTGCGCGGCTTTGCCGACGCCATCATGATGCGAACGCAGCTGGCCGTGGCCTCTGCCGACTCCCCGGGCTTCCTGCCCCCGCATCACTACGATCAGATCTTCACCGCCCACGGCGTCATCATGATTTTCTTCATGGCGATGCCCCTCATCACGGGCCTGATGAACCTGGTCGTGCCGCTGCAGATCGGTGCGCGCGACGTCGCGTTCCCGTTCCTGAACTCGCTGAGCTTCTGGCTGTTCTTCGCTGGCGTCGTGCTGATCATGCTGTCGCTGTTCGTCGGTGAATTCGCCGCGACCGGCTGGCTGGCGTATCCGCCGTTGTCGGGCCTGGACTACAGTCCAAGCGTGGGGGTGGATTACTACATCTGGGCGCTGCAGATATCAGGGCTCGGCACCACGCTGTCGGGTGTGAACTTCGTCGTCACCATCCTGCGCATGCGCGCTCCCGGCATGTCGCTGATGAAGATGCCCGTGTTCACCTGGACCTCCCTGGTGACCAACGTGCTGATCGTCGCCGCCTTCCCGGTGCTGGCCGCCACGCTGGCGCTGCTGACCGCCGACCGCTATCTGGGCACGCACTTCTTCACGAACGACGGTGGCGGCAATGCCATGATGTTCGTGAACCTGATCTGGATCTGGGGCCACCCCGAGGTGTACATCCTGATCCTGCCGTGCTTTGGCGCGTACTCGGAAATCGTCGCGACCTTCTCGCGCAAGACCCTGTTCGGCTACAAGTCGATGGTCTACGCGACCGCCGCCATCGGCGTGCTGTCGTTCCTGGTCTGGCTGCACCACTTCTTCACGATGGGTGCGGGCGCCAACGTCAACGCGTTCTTTGGCATAGCCACCATGATCATCTCCGTCCCGACAGGGGTGAAGATCTTCAACTGGCTGTTCACGATGTACCGCGGCCGCGTGCTGTTCTCGGTGCCGATTCTCTGGACCCTGGGCTTCATCATCACCTTCGTGATCGGTGGCATGACCGGCGTGCTGATGGCCATCCCCGCGGTGTCCTTCGTGCTGCACAACAGCCTGTTCCTGATCGCCCACTTCCACAACGTCATCATCGGCGGCGTGGTGTTCGGTTGTATCGCCGCGATCGTGTACTGGTGGCCCAAGGCCTTCGGCTTCACGCTCAACGAAAAACTGGGCCGTTACTCGTTCTGGTGCTGGCTGGTCGGCTTCTACGTGGCCTTCATGCCGCTGTACGTGCTGGGCTTCAAGGGCATGACCCGTCGCCTGAACAGCTACGACAACCCGGAATGGCAGCCTTACCTGATCGTCGCCCTGGTGGGCGCCGTCCTGATCGCCCTGGGTATCTGGTTCTTCCTGATGCAGATCGTCGTCTCGATCCGCGACCGCAAGAAGAATGTCGACCTCACCGGCGACCCCTGGGATGGCCGTACGCTGGAATGGTCGATCGCTTCGCCGGCGCCGTTCTACAACTTTGCTGTTGTGCCGCACGTCGACTCGCTCGACCAGCACTGGGAAGACAAGGAAAACGGCGTCGCCTACAAGCGTCCGGCCAAGTACGAAGACATCCACATGCCGCGTAACACCGGCGCGGGCGTGTTCATGGGCGCCTTCGGCCTGGTCATGTGCTTCGCGCTGATCTGGCACATCTGGTGGCTCGCCATCGTGGGTCTGGTCGGCATGGTCGGTTCGTTCATCCGCCGCGCCTACGACCGCGATGTCGATTACTGGGTCCCCGCCGCTGAAGTCGAGCGGATCGAAAACGCCCGTTTCAACGCCATGCAAAAGGCCGCCTGATCCATCATGACCAACGCTGTTGCCACTCACTCCCACGGTGCCCACGACCACGGTCATGAGCACCACGACGATGGATCCAAGACCGTATTCGGTTTCTGGGTCTATCTGATGAGCGACCTGCTGATCTTCTCGGTCCTGTTCGCTACCTTTGCCGTGCTGTCCAACGCCACCGCGGGTGGCCCGCACGGCCGTGACCTCTTCGACCTGTCCTTCGTGCTGGTCGAAACCATGCTGCTGCTCGTTTCGAGCTTCACGTTCGGCGTGGCGATGCTCAACCTCTACGCGGGCAACCGCGGCAAGGTCATCGCCTGGCTGTGGATCACGTTCCTGTTCGGAGCGGGCTTCATCGCCATGGAAATCTATGAGTTCATGCACCTGATCCACCTGGACGCCGGTCCGGGCCGCAGTGCCTACCTGTCGGCGTTCTTCACGCTGATCGGCACCCACGGCCTGCACGTCACGGCCGGCCTGATCTGGATCCTGGTCATGATCGATATGGTCCGCCGCCACGGCCTGGATTCGATCAACAAGCGTCGTCTGGCGTGCCTGAGCCTGTTCTGGCACTTCCTGGACATCGTCTGGATCTGCGTTTTCACTTTCGTCTACCTGATGGGGGCCCTGTAATGTCGAGCCATGACGTTGCGGCCGAACACGGCCATACCAGCCACGGCAGCCTGAAGTCGTACATCATCGGCTTCATCCTGTCGATCATCCTCACCCTCGGTGCGTTCTATCTCGTGATGGACGGCGGCTTCAGCCGCGTCGTCGCGCTGGTCGGCATCCTGGTCATGTGCGTGGCACAGTTGCTCGTGCAACTGGTGTTCTTCATGCACATGGGCACCAAGCCGGGTGGCGAGCGCGACAACCTCAGCACGTTCCTCTTCACCGTGATGATCATCGCGATCATCGTCGGCGGCTCGGTCTGGGTCCTGCACAACATGAACGCCAACATGCTGCACCCGATGCCCAACTGATCGGACTGCATGCAAGGGAAAACGGCAGCGCGCAAGCGGTGCCGTTTTTTTTTGTCCCCGGCGTTCGTCGTTGCGTTATTTGGTAATAACAATCATTCTTATCTATAATGGCGGCCCGCGCGTTGTTTCCCCGGAGTTGCGCCATGCCTGTCCTCGATGATTACGAACACCTCAAGCGCGAGCACGCCGCGCTGCTCGCGAGCTACGGACGTGTGCAGGCGCGCTGCTCGGCGATGCTGAGCGCGCAGGCGCGCCAGATCGAGGCGCTGGAGGCCGATGCCATGCAGCTGCGCGCCGCGGTCATCATCCGCGACACCCGGCTCGCCTGGGCGGATGCCGATCGTCAGGCCCTCGAAGAGGCCGTGCCGGGCCTGGCCCGGCGCGTCACGCTCGCGCGCCAGGTCGAGTATCTCGCCGGCCGCGTGCAGTCGCTCGTGCGTGCGCGGCAGGTACCCACGCCGGCGATGCCCGCGGTGCGCGTGGCGCCGCGAGCGCGCGCCGCGGGGTCGCCCGCCGCGGGAACGCCCGCCGCGGGAACGCCCGCCGCCATGGGCAAGTCCGTGCTGTGCATCGGCGGCGACGAGGGCACCACGCGCCTGGCGCGGGTGCTGGCAGAGTTGAGCGGCGCGCGGTTTCTCGCCATCGACGGCGAAAGGCTCGGTCACGCCGACCGGGCGATGGGTCCGCACGCCGCCCCAGCAGCGCCGCACGCACGGACGGCCGACATCGCTGCACAGCCCGACGAACATGATCTCGACGCATGCCTGGACGCCGCCGATCTCGTCATCTGCCAGACCGGCTGCGTCAGCCATGGCGACTTCTGGCGCGTGCAGGACCACTGCAAACGACATGGCAAGCAGTGTCTGCTGGTCGATGATCCCGAGGCCCTCAAGGGGGCCGGCCAGGTCGTGCAAGTGCACCGTACGCCGACCAGGTCCACGTAGCCTGCAGATACCGGCAGCGTTCCATTCGTGGGACGCTGAGGCCGATTTTGGGGGGCTACCGCCAAAAGTGCAGCGGCTTTATCGTTGTTCCATGAACCACTGGACCCGTGCAGGGCACGGTCAGGAGCAACGATCATGAAGAAAGTACTGGGTACCTTCAGCGCGCCCCGCGCGCATTGGGTGGGCGACGGTTTTCCCGTGCGCTCGCTGTTTTCGTATCAAACCCTGGGCCGCCAGCTGAGCCCGTTCCTGCTGCTCGACTACGCCGGGCCCGCCCGCTTCGATCCTGCGGACGAGCCGCGTGGCGTGGGCGTGCACCCGCACCGCGGTTTTGAGACGGTCACCATCGTTTATGACGGCGAGGTCTCGCATCGCGACTCGACGGGCGAGGGCGGCACGATCGGACCGGGCGACGTGCAATGGATGACCGCCGCGAGCGGCATCCTGCACGAGGAGTTTCATTCGCCCGCGTTTACCGAGCGCGGCGGCCCGCTCGAGATGGTGCAGCTCTGGGTGAATCTGCCGGCGCGTGACAAGCGCGCGGCGCCGGGCTACCAGAGCATCACGGCGGGCGAGATTCCCTCGATCGCGCTGCCGGACGGGGCGGGCACGCTGCGCCTGATCGCGGGCGAGCTCGATGGCACGAAGGGCGCCGCGCGCACGTTCACGCCGCTCAACGTCTGGGATGCGCGCCTGAACGCCGGGGGTGTGGCGCGTCTGCCGGTACCGGCGGGCCACAACGCCGCGGTGGTGGTGTTGCGGGGCACGGTGATGCTCAATCGCGAGCATGTGCTGCGCGACGCCCAGGTGGCCGTGCTGGAAGGCGCGGGCGAAGGCATCGAGCTGGAAGCGAACAACGACGCACTGGTGCTGATCCTGAGCGGCGAGCCCATCAACGAGCCCATCGTGGGCCATGGCCCCTTCGTGATGAACACGCAGCAGGAGATCGTGGAAGCGATGCGCGATTTCAACGAAGGCCGCTTCGGTGAGATGCGTGAGACGGTGGAAGCCGTGCATTGAGAGCCCCTCACCGGGCCATCAGCCGAGCCGGCGGGCGTGAGCCCGCCGGCTTGTTTTTTATAGGTTCAATAATGATACGGGCGTCTCAAAGATAATCATTATTATCGGATTGTTTTATTGCGGATTATTTCTTTTTGGCGCGTTCGCGCGGTCTGCCGTGCCCATGTCATTATTCACGCCTGCAATGCAGCGCAAAATAAAGTCGTCTCTCGGCGTTTACCCGCATATAGATGGCGGCTTATATCGCCGTTAATTGCGCGTATTAATCAGGGATGCCGCATCCGACGCGTTCATGCCAGTTGATGAGCGCGTGGTTGCCGCATGCCGATATCAGTGGAAAGAACGACCCGGACCCAGCCGCAGCACGGAAGTTCGAGCAAAGAGAGACGCCATGAGGCGTCCATCGGGACCAGGGTTGCACGCGAAAGTGGCCGTTGGCGAGAGGCGCCGGCGTAACCAGCCTCGCCATCGGAGTCCGTATTGCGGAGTTCCTGGCACGGGAGAATACGATGCAACACTTTTCACTAGGCAGTCTGTTTCATCTGGGACGCGATAAACGCGTCGATCTGCTTGGCCAGATCCGCGCGCTGCATAAGGCGCAGGCCGTGATCGAGTTCGATCTCGAAGGCCATGTCCTGATGGCGAACCAGAATTTCCTGGATTTTTTCGGTTATCGGCTCGATGAGGTACAGGGCCGGCACCATGGCATGTTTGTCGGCCCCGTGGAACGCGAGTCGCCGGAATATGCCGCATTCTGGAAAAAGCTCTCCCAGGGCAATTTCGATGCGGGCCGGTACAAGCGATATACCAAGGATGGCCGCGAGGTCTGGCTGCAGGCCAGCTACAACCCCATTCATGATTCTCACGGCAATCCCTGGAAGGTCGTGAAGTACGCCACCGACATCACCGAACAACAGTCGCGCAACGCGGACCTCGAGGGCAAGATGGCCGCCATCGAGAAAGTCCAGGCGGTGATCGAGTTCGAGCTCGATGGCACCATCATCGACGCGAACGATCTGTTCCTGGGTGCCATGGGCTATCGCCGCGAGGAGATCGTGGGGCAGCATCACAGCATGTTCGTCCTGCCCGAAGAGCGCCGCAGCCCGGCCTACGCCGAGTTCTGGCGGCGGCTCGGCGCCGGGCATCACGATACCGGCCAATACCTGCGCATCGGAAAGGGCGGTCGCAATGTCTGGATCGAGGCGAGCTACAACCCGATCCTCGATCCCGAAGGGCGCCCGTTCAAGGTGGTGAAGTACGCGACGGACATTACCCGCCGATTCACGGCCGCCCAGACCCTGCGCACCGCCGTCGATGGCCTGACCGAGAACGCCGGACGTGCCGCGCAGGCCAACGAGCTGGCGCAGGCCGCCTGCCGGGTCGCCGAGGAGGGCGGGCGCACGGTGGAGGATGTGGTGCGCACCATGGATGCCATCACGGCCAGCTCGCGCAAGATATCCGACATCATCGGCGTCATGGACGGCGTCGCCTTCCAGACCAACATTCTCGCGCTGAACGCGGCGGTCGAGGCCGCGCGCGCCGGGCCGCACGGACGCGGCTTTGCGGTGGTGGCGGCCGAGGTGCGCAGCCTCGCGCAGAGCAGCGCGGCCGCGGCCAAGGAGATCAAGGCGCTCATCACGGCCTCGGTCGCGCAGATCGAGCGCGGCGCAACCCAGGTGCAATCCGCCGGCAGCACGATGGAAGAGATCGTGTCCTCGTCGCATCGGGTCACCGAAATCATGGCCGAAGTCGTGGAAGTGTCGCTGGCGCAGTCCGCCACGCTCGCGGATGTGACGGAGGATCTCACCCACAGCGATGTCGTTGTCGTGCCGCCGCGGCGCGACACATCGGCCGTCGTCTTGCAGATGCCGCGCCGTGTCGCGTCGCGCTAGCGCTCCGGCAGGTTCTCACCGTTGTTCCGTGCGGGGGCACGGTCGGCGCGGGCGGCTTGCCCGCGCCGTCTTTTTTCCGCAGGGGCCCGCCGCGCCGGGTTGAGACGCGCCGGCGTGTGAGGCGCGCGAGACGGGGGCGAACAGCGGGCGCGGGGTGTTGCCGAGCGCAATCGCCTGCAACAAGGCTGCGAAAAGTGTGGTTCCTTGTCGTAATGGCGGCCGGATTTCTTGGTACCCTTCCGGGGTCGTCCAACCCAAACCGCCGTCGATTTGTCCGTTTCGAGCCGCTCCGTATTCAGGTTTCATCCCGCTGCCCTGCGCGTCCAGGCCGCGCGCCTTGTGCTCGACGTCCTGCGCGCCGGCCGCCAGAAGCTCGGGCGCGTATCGCGCTTGGCCGCCTGCCTGGCGCTCAGCGCCGTGCTGGCCGCCTGTGCCTCCACCCCGGCGAGCACACCGTCGGGGCACTATCGGGTCCAGTCGGGCGACACGCTCTACAGCATCGCGCGCCGCTTCGACCAGAACGTCTCCGATCTGGTGCGCTGGAACAAGCTCCCCAACGCCAACCAGATTGAACGCGGCCAGTTGTTGCGCGTGCAGTCACCTGGCGGGGCCGCGAGTGGCGCGTCTCAGGGCGGCAAGCGGTCGGGGAGCGCCAAACCCGCGCCCAAGTCGGCGCCCAAGCCCAAGCCCGCGCCCAGGCCGTCGGGCGGCCCGGTCACCGGCATCGCATTGATCTGGCCCGCGCAGGGCAAGCTGATCGGCAGCTTCGGCGGCGCCTCGAGCGGGCTCACCATCAGCAACAGCGCCGGCACCCCGGTGGTGGCCGCGGCGGCGGGCACGGTGGCCTATGCGGCCGCCGGCTTGCGCGGCTACGGCAACATGGTGATCGTGCGGCATGGCAATGGCTCGTTCCTGACGATCTATGCCCACAATCGCAAGCTGCTCGTGCGGCAGGGCCAGACGGTCAAGCAGGGCCAGACCATCGCCGAAATGGGCGACACCGACCGTGCGAGCCCCGCGCTTTACTTCGAACTGCGCCGCGATGGCAAGGCCGTGAACCCCACGGGTGTGCTGCCCAAACGTTGAGCGACGGCCTTGGCGCGACTCAGCCGCGCCAGGCGAACACCGCGAAGACGATGATCACGCCCAGCACGATGTTGGTGGTGACACCATGCCGGATGCCCGTCAGCGCGCGCGCCGCGGCGGGCCAGTCCTGGGCCTGCACGGCGCCGTTCAGGCGCGGATAGAGCGCATAGCGGATGTAGGCGTAGATCACGCTCATCACGATGCCCAGGCCGGCCATCAGATGCCACGAGCCCGGCACGATCATGACGCCACCCGTGGCCGCCACGGTGCGGGCCGTTGAAAACAGCATCCAGGCACCCGAGAGCAGCAGGAACAGCACGGCCGGCAATACGGCGCCCAGGAAGCGGCGCAGCACGTCCCGCATCAGCGTGAGGCGTTGGGGCGCGTCCTGGCCGGCGAGGGCAGGACGCAGAAAACAGTGTGCGAATACCATGCCGCCCACCCACAGAACCACGGCCAGCACGTGCAGGGCCTTGACGATGCCATAAAGCATGAAACACCTCGCCTGAAGAAGAAGGGGGGGCGGCGCCCCGGCCTCGGAACGGGCATGATAGCCGGGCCGGGCCCGGCGAATGCCTGCTCGCGCGTTTCGTCTTAAACTGCCGGCTATACCGGCGGGGCGGACCCTGGCAGGTCCGGCCCTGTGTTTCCATTTCTGTGGGGTTTTTTGATGCCTAGCTTTGACGTCGTTTCCGAAGTCGACAAACACGAACTCAGCAATGCGGTCGACCAGGCCAACCGCGAGCTGGCCACGCGCTTCGATTTCAAGGGCAGCGATGCCAAGTTCGAACTTGATGATTCCGTCATCACGCAGGTCGCGCCCAGCGCCTTCCAGCTCAAGCAGATGATCGAAATCCTGCGTGGCCGCCTGTCGGCGCGCGGTATCGACGTGCGCTGCATGGACGTGGCCGATCCGCTCGAGAACCTCGGCGGCGCCCGCCAGAAGATCACGATCAAGCAGGGGATCGAGCAGGCCGTCTCCAAGAAGCTGATCGCGGCGATCAAGGCCGCCAAGCTCAAGGTCGAAACCCAGATCAACGGCGAGAAGCTGCGTGTCACGGGCAAGAAGCGCGACGATCTCCAGACCGCCATCGCGCTGCTGAAGAAGACCGACGTCGAGCTGCCGCTGCAGTTCGATAACTTCCGCGACTGAGTTTCCGCGCTCCGGCCTCGGGGCAATGCGGACGCGGGCGTGCCTCGATGGTCGCTCGCACGGCTTGCCGCCACGCCGATCCGGCGGCCGCCCCTCGTGGCGGTCCGCCCGTGCCGATAGCCTATCCGACCGACGAGGCCCGCATGTTCGATTCTCCGCAAGACGCCCAGCAAGCGTTCGACGCTTTCTTCGAGCCGCATCAGGTGACGCAGGTGGTGCAGGCACTCGTGCCTGTCATCGGGCTGCAGCCGGTTGCCACACCGCCGGCCGCGGACGGGGTTGCGTCCGCAACCCTCGGTGCAAGCCGCTACGGCGGTGTTCCGGATCTGCCCGCGGGCGCCGTCTGGCCGGTGCCTCCCGCGCCCGCCAATCCGGATGAGATCGCGGGCCGGGGCAACAGTGCGGCGGGCGCCGAGATGCGCGAACACCTGCGCAGGAATCTGCCCTACACGTTCATCGGCCAGATCGATCTCGAAGCGGCCCATCGCCTGGGCCCTGTCGCGCAGGCGCTGCCGCCGCAGGGACGCCTGCTGTTCTTCTACGACCTCTCCGTGGGCCCATGGGAGTCCGGTTCGCGCGTGGCGCACGTGATGTGGGACAACTCGCCGCGGCAGGCGCTCGTGCCTGCCACGATGCCGCCCGCGTTGGCCGAGGCCGGCGAGCAGGAGCGCCGCGAGCGCGAGGCCATCCGGGTGCAATTCAAGCAGCCCGCGTCGGCCACGCCCATGGGCACCAACTACGGCACCGCGCCGCAGCCCCTCATGCTCAAGGCCGCCGTCGGCGTGCCCGATCCCGCTTCGCTGGAGATGGCCGGGGTCCCGGCCCTGCAGGCGCAGTATCACGGCAAGTCTGACGATGCGGACGCCGAGGCGTTTGCCGAGGCCTACGCCGAGATGCGCGAAGACCTGAATCAGGACTACCCCACGCCCGGCTGGAAGCGCCACCAGCTGCTGGGCAGCCCCTTGCCCGAGCAGGACGACCCGCGCTACCAGGCGGTGGTGGTCACCGAATACGGCGTGGAGTTCCTGGCGCGCGATGTCTGGATGCGCGAGCGCGACCGCATCATGGCGCTGGCCGGAGAATGGCGGCTGTTGCTGCAAGTGGACCTGTCGGCCTGGTATGCCGACCCGTTGACCGAAGGCACGGTGTATTTCGTGATCCGCAACACCGACCTCGCCGCTCGACACTTCGACCGCGTGGTGGCGGTTTACCAGCAGACCTGAAAAGGCTTGTTGCACAGGGCGGGCGGTTCGCCGTAACGGATGAGATACGGCGACCGGCGGCCGAGGCATAATCGGCTGGCCGAGTCCACGTTCATGGGAGTCATCATGCGACTTTCTCAAAAACAGATCATCGCCGCCTTGTTGCTGGCCGCCACCGTCACGATCGTGCATGCCGCCCCGCCCGAGGGCAAGGGGCCCGGCCAGAACCAGGGGCAGGGCAACGGCAAAGGCCAAGGCCACGGCAAAGACCAGGGCAACGATAACGGCCCCGGCAAGGGCAATGGCAATGGCAACAACCAGGGCAACAAGAAATCCGGCCGTGACGACGGCGTCAGCGTCGATCTGCGGCACGCCGGCATCACGGTGAGCGTCGCGCGCGGCTACGCCGTGCAATATGGTGCGACCGGCATGGCGGGCCTGCCGCCGGGTATCCAGAAGAACCTCGCGCGCGGCAAGCCGCTGCCGCCGGGCATCGCCAAGAAGATGGTGCCGGCGGGCATGCTCGCGCACCTGCCCGTGTACCCGGGCTACGAGTGGCGGATCGCGGGCAGCGATTTGATCCTGGTGGCGATTGCGGGCGGCATCATCGCCGACGTGCTCTTCGACGTCTTCCGCTGAATCCGCGCGGCGCTACACCGACAGGTGGCGCCGCACGTGTTCGCCGTCGATCTCGCTGCGATCGCCCGCGGCCACCACTTCACCGCGAGATAGCACCACGAAGGTGTCGGCGAGCTCGCGCGCGAAGTCGAAATACTGCTCGCACAGCACGATGCCCATGTCGCCGCGCTCGCGCAGCAGGTGGATGACGCGTGCGATGTCCTTGATGATCGAGGGTTGGATGCCTTCGGTGGGCTCGTCGAAGATGATGAGCCGGGGTTCGGCCACCAGGGCGCGCGCGATCGCGAGTTGCTGCTGCTGGCCGCCCGAAAGGTCCCCGCCGCGGCGCTTGAGCATGCTTTTGAGCACAGGAAACAGCTCATAGATCTCGCCCCGGATGCGGCGCGCCTGCGCCGCGGGCTTGGTGGCCATGCCCATCAGGATGTTCTCCTCGACGGTCAGGCGCGCGAAGATATCCCGGCCCTGCGGCACATAGGCCATACCCATTGCCGCGCGCTTGTGCGGCGCGAAGCGCGTGATGTCCGCGCCGTCCAGCCGCACGGCGCCGCGGGCCACCGGCAGCACGCCCATCAGGCATTTGAGCAGCGTGGTCTTGCCCACGCCGTTGCGGCCCAGCAGCGCCAGGCATTGGCCCCGCGTCACCTCGAGCGAGATGCCGCGCAGCGTGTGGCTGCCGCCGTAGTACTGATTGATGTTTTCGGCTGCGAGCATGTCAGCGTCCCAGATAGACTTCGATCACGCGCGGGTGGTTCTGCACCGCCTGCATCGATCCTTCGGCCAGCACCGACCCCTCGTGCAGCACGGTGACCTTGTCGCCCGCGATCTGGTTCACGAAGTCCATGTCATGCTCGACCACCATGAGCGAGTGCCGCCCGCGCAGCTCGTTGAGCAGCTCGCCGGTGCGGGCTGTCTCCGCATCGGTCATGCCTGCGACGGGTTCGTCCAGCAACAGCAGCTTGGGCTCCTGCATCAGCAGCATGCCGATTTCCAGCCATTGCTTCTGCCCATGCGACAGCAGGCCCGCCGGCTGCGCGGCCTGATCACGCAGTCGGATCAAGTCCAGCGTGGCGGCGATGCGGTCGATCTGCTCGCTGTTCAGGCGGGCGAACAGCACCGGACGCACATGCTTGTCGGCCTTCATGGCGAGTTCGAGGTTCTCGAACACGCTGTGTTGTTCGAAGACAGTCGGGCGCTGAAACTTGCGACCGATGCCGGCGTCGGCGATGCCGGCTTCGGAGAGCGTGGTGAGGTCGATGTTCTGGCCGAAAAACGCCGTGCCGCTGGTCGGGCGGGTTTTGCCGGTGATGACGTCCATCATGGTCGTCTTGCCGGCGCCGTTGGGCCCGATGATGCAGCGCAGCTCGCCCACGCCGATGTCCAGTGTGAGGGCGTTGAGCGCCTTGAAGCCATCGAAGCTGACGGTGATGTCCTCGAGATAGAGGATGGCGCCATGGCTGGTGTCCACGCCTTTGGGGCTGACCCGGCCATAGGACGCCTCGCCACCGGGCCCGCCCTGCAAGGCGTCGTCGGTCGCGTCGCGGGTTGCGATGTTCATGCCTGTTGCTCCCGTACCGTGTTACGTGCCGTCGCCGCCCGCGTGCGTTTCATCTCCATCAGGCGCCGTACCAGACCCACGATGCCCTGGGGCAGGAAGAGCGTGACGAGCACGAAGATCAAGCCGAGGGCGTAGAGCCAGAACTCGGGCACCACGCTGGTGAACCAGGTCTTCAGCCCGTTGATCGCGCCCGCGCCGACGATGGGGCCGATCAACGTGCCCCGTCCACCGGTCGCGACCCAGATCACCATTTCGATCGAGGTTTCGGTCGACATCTCGCTGGGGTTGATGATGCCGACCTGAGGCACGTAGAGGGCGCCCGCGATGCCGCACAGCACGGCAGACAGGGTCCAGACAAACAGCTTGAAGCCGAGCGGCTCGTAGCCCAGGAAGCGCAGCCGGCTTTCAGCGTCGCGTACCGCCGTGAGCACGCGGCCGAGCCGCGATTGCGTGACCGCACGGGCGAGGATCAGTGCGCCGAACAACGTGGCAAGCGTGATCCAGTAGAGCGCGGCACGTGTGCCGGGCGCCGTGATGTCGAAGCCCAGAATGCGCTTGAAATCCGTGAAGCCGTTGTTGCCGCCAAAGCCCGTGTCATTGCGAAAGAACAGCAGCATCGCGGCATAGGTGAGCGCTTGCGTGATGATGGAGAAGTACACGCCCTTGATCCGCGAGCGAAAGGCGAAGTAGCCGAACAGGAAGGCCAGCACGCCCGGCACCAGCAGCACCAGCAGCCAGGCATACCAGAAGTGCTCCGTGAATGACCAGTACCAGGGATACTCCTTCCAGTTGAGGAACACCATGAAGTCGGGCAGGTCGCTCTGGTAGGCGCCATCGCGGCCGATCGCACGCATCAGGTACATGCCATGCGCGTAGCCGCCCAGCGCGAAGAAAAGCCCATGGCCGAGCGACAGAATGCCGGCATAGCCCCAGACCAGATCGAGCGCCAGCGCCGCCAGCGCGTAGCACATGAACTTGCCGAGCAAGGCCACCGCGTAGGCAGATACGTGCAGCGGATGGCCTGGTGCGAAAACGAGATTCAGCGCGGGCAGCAAGGCCATGAACACGAGCACGGCGAGCAGCGCGCGCCAGGCGCGGGGAGAGAACAGTCTGTGGTGCGAGAGCGCGGCGAGATCGGAATGCGAGCCGGGCGCGTGCGAAGGTATCGTCGGGGTCATTCGGCGCTCCGGCCCCGCGGGGCGAACAGGCCCTGCGGGCGTTTTTGCACGAACAGCACGATCAGGACCAGGATGATGATCTTGGCCATGACCGCGCCGGCATGGGGTTCCAGCAGTTTGTTCACGCCGCCCAGGCCCAGCGCCGCGATCACCGTGCCCGCGAGCTGGCCCACGCCGCCGAGCACCACCACCATGAACGAGTCGACGATGTAGGCGCGTCCGAGGTCGGGGCCGACATTGCCGAGTTGCGACAAGGCCACGCCCGCCAGGCCCGCGATCCCGGAGCCCAGGCCGAACGCCAGCATGTCGATGCGGCCCGTGGGCACGCCCACGCAATCCGCCATGCGGCGATTCTGGGTGATGGCGCGCACGAAGAGACCCAGGCGCGTGTGATTGAGCAACAGCCACACGAGAAACACGACCAGCAAAGCGAACACGATGATGGCAATGCGGTTGTAGGTGAGCACCAGGCTGCCGAGCACGGTAAAGCCCCCGCTCATCCAGCTCGGATTGCTGACCTCGACGTTCTGCGCGCCGAACAGCGTGCGCACGGTCTGCATCAGGATCAGGCTGATGCCCCAGGTGGCGAGCAGGGTTTCGAGCGGGCGGCCGTAGAGCCAGCGGATCACGGTGCGCTCGAGTGCCATGCCCACCAGCGCCGCCGCCACGAATGCGACGGGCAGGGCGGCCAGCACGTACCAGTCCATCCATCCCGGCAGCCAGGCCCGGAATGCGAGCTGCACCAGGTACGTGGCATAGGCGCCGATCATGAGCAGCTCGCCATGCGCCATGTTGATGATGCCCATCAGGCCGAAGGTGATCGCCAGGCCGATGGCGGCCAGGAGCAGCACGCTGCCCAGGCTGAGTCCATAGAACAGATTGCCAGCCCATTCCACCATGGACGTGTGGCGGTCGATGGCGCGCATCGCGGCGGCCGCCGCCTCGCGCACCGATGTGTCGGGTTCTGCGTAGGTACCGTCCGGCCGCGCCGTGGCCAGCTCGGCGAGCAGCGGCCGGAAGGATGCGTTATTGGCGCGGCCCAGCAGTTCCACCGCGTGGCGGCGCACTGCCGCGTCGGGGCTGGCCAGCTCGAGCTTGGCCTGGGCCAGTTCGAGCGCGGCCCGCACCTCGGGGTGCTGTTCGCGGGCCAGCGCTTGCGTGATCAAGGGCAGGCGGCTCGCGTCCGTGCCCTGTTGCAGGCGCCGCGCGGCGGCCAGGCGATCGGCGGGGTTGGCCGCATGCAGCTGCGATCCGGCGAGGGCCGATTGAATGGCGCGACGGATGCGGTTGTTGATCGAAATGCTCTGCGCATCGGCCGGCAGCGCGAGGCGCTCGCCCGTGGCGGGGTCTTCGGCCCGCGCCGGCGAGGCGGTGTCGGCCATGAGCACGCGGCCGGCAGGCGTGGCATACAGACGGTCTTCGCCCAGCGCCTGCAGCACGGCGGCGGCACCGGGCTCGGGCAGGGCACCCAACGCGGCGATCGCGGCGAGGCGGGCGTCGCTGTCGTCGCCCGCGAGCGGCGCGAGGAGCGCCGGGTCGAGCCCGGCGGCCTGCGCCCGCCCCGCGCTCGCGCCGCCGAAGGCCAGCATCAGTCCCAGCAGGCAGGCAAAAAGCCAGTGCTGCGGCAAGAGGAGTCTTACAGGTCTGTGCATCTGCGGCCCTCGGATCGGCGCGGGTGGGAAGAGGCGTGTCGCGGGGAGGGCGATTTACAGCCCTTGCTTGCCTTCGTTGCCCGGAATGAACGGGCTCCACGGTTGGGCACGGATCGGGCCCTTGCTCTTCCAGACCACGTTGAACTGCCCATCGGCCTTGATTTCGCCGATGTAGACCGGCTTGTGCAGGTGATGGTTGGTCTTGTCCATCTCGATGGTGTAGCCGTCCGGCGCGTTGAACTTCTGGCCGCCCATGGCCGCGATCACCTTGTCCACGTCGGTGGTCTTGGCCTGTTCGACGGCCTGCTTCCACATGTGGATGCCGATGTAGGTCGCCTCCATCGGATCGTTCGTCACGGCCGTGGCCGCGTTGGGCAGGTTCTTGGCCCTGGCATAGGCCTTCCATTTTTCGACGAAAGCGGCGTTGGCCGGATTCTTGATCGACTGGAAGTAGTTCCACGCGGCCAGGTGGCCGACCAGCGGCTTCGTGTCCACGCCACGCAATTCTTCCTCACCCACCGAGAAGGCCACGACCGGCACGTCGGTGGCTTTGAGTCCGGCATTGCCGAGCTCTTTGTAGAACGGCACGTTGGAGTCACCGTTGATGGTGGAGATGACCGCGGTCTTGCCGCCGGTCGAGAACTTCTTGATGTTGGCGACGATGGTCTGATAGTCAGCGTGACCGAAAGGCGTATAGATCTCTTCGATATCGCTGTCCTTCACACCCTTGGAATGCAGGAAGGCGCGCAGGATCTTGTTGGTGGTGCGCGGATACACGTAGTCGGTGCCGAGCAGGACGAAACGCTTGGCGCCGCCACCGTCTTCGCTCATCAGATACTCGACGGCGGGAATGGCCTGCTGGTTGGGCGCGGCGCCGGTGTAGAACACATTCTTCTCGAGCTCTTCGCCTTCGTATTGCACCGGGTAGAACAGCAGGCCATTGAGCTCCTTGAACACCGGCAGCACCGACTTGCGCGACACCGAAGTCCAGCAACCGAACACCACGGCGACCTTGTCCTGCGACAGCAGCTGGCGCGATTTCTCGGCGAACAGCGGCCAGTTCGATGCGGGGTCGACCACCACGGCCTCGAGTTTCTTGCCCATCACGCCACCCGCGGCATTGATTTCGTCGATCGTCATGAGGGCGACGTCTTTGAGCGAGGTCTCGGAGATCGCCATCGTGCCGGAGAGCGAATGCAGGATCCCGACCTTGATCGTGTCTTCGGCGGCCATCAGCGATGGCATCCAGCCCGAGAGGGCCAGCAGGCTGGCGGCGGTGAGGGACTTGAGTACGTATCTGCGTTGCATGGTGACTCCTGTAGCTGAAAGCCGGGATCGCCGGCGGGATTTTTCTGGACTACGTCAGACCAACACCTTCATGCAGGCTTCAAGCAATACCCATGCCAGCTTGATCGGGGGATCGACTTCATTGGGCGGGCGGATGCAATACGTTGAATGGCGCATCCGCGGCGCGATGCACGCTGGTGCGGCGTGCACGAAAGCGGTGCGTGATCGGAGCGATGCTGGTGCGTGAACCGGGCGCACGGCGCGGCCCGCATCTGCGCGATCGCGCGCACGGGCGCTGCGCAAAAGCCCTTGTTTCATAGGGCCGCGGTGAGCATGGCGCGCAGGGCGGAGCAAAGATGGCATGCGCTTTGCTTGGGTATCCGTACTTGTATACAAGAGAGGATCCCAGCATGCCCGCCGTCGCCCAGCCTCAACTTTCTACCGTCCTGGGATGGACGCTCGCCGATTGGCAGCGTGCCTACCGCGAGCAGGGCGCCCGCCCCGCCGAGCTGCTGGCTGCCTACGTGGCCGGCCCGGATACGCCCGCCGACAATGCCTGGATCGCGCGTCTGGACGAGGCGGGACTGGCGCGCCAGCTCGGCGAGCTGGAGACCTTGCTCGCCGCGGCCGGCGGTGATCTCGCGCGCCTGCCGCTCTACGGCGTGCCCTTCGCGATCAAGGACAACATCGATGCCTTCGGATGGCCCACGACGGCGGCCTGCCCGGCGTTCGCCTACACGCCCGATGCCGACGCGACGGTCGTGGCGCGCTTGCGCGCCGCCGGCGCCGTGCTGGTGGGCAAAACCAATCTCGATCAGTTCGCCACCGGTCTGGTCGGTACGCGCTCACCGCATGGTGCGGTGGCCAACAGCTTCGATCCGGCCTACGTGAGCGGCGGCTCGAGCTCGGGTTCCGCCGTGGTCGTGGCGCGCGGCCTGGTGCCGTTCTCGCTGGGCACCGATACCGCGGGGTCCGGCCGGGTGCCGGCGGGCTTCAACAACATCGTGGGTCTCAAGCCCACGCGCGGCTGGCTCAGTAATCGCGGCGTCGTGCCGGCGTGCCGCACGCTGGATTGCGTGTCGGTATTTGCGCTGACCGTCGCGGATGCGGCGGCCGTGGCCGACGTGGCAGGCGGCTACGATGCGCGCGACGCCTACTCGCGTGCCGAGCCGCCCGCCGCGCGCGTGGCCTGGCAGACGCCGCCGCGCTTCGCCGTACCCGATACGCTCGAGTTCTTCGGCGATGCCCAGGCGCAGGCCTGCTTCCAGCAGGCGCTCGCCGCCTTGCGCGATCAGGGCGTGACGATCGAGACCATCGACTACGCACCGTTTGCGGAGCTGGCGGCGCTGCTCTACCAGGGGCCGTGGGTGGCCGAGCGTTTTGCCGCGGTGCAGCCGCTGTGGCGCGAGCAGCCCGACGCACTCGATCCGGTCGTGCGCGGCATCGTGGAGCAGGCAGCCAATTTCGACGCGACCCAAACCTTCCAGGCGGAGTATCGGCGCGCCGAACTGGCGCGCGAGATCCAGCAGACGCTGGCGGACTTCGATGCATTGGTCGTGCCGACCGCGCCGTCGATCTACACCATCGATGCGCTGCGCGCCGAGCCGGTGCTGCTGAACTCGCGACTGGGCACCTATACCAATTTCGCCAACTTCGCCGATCTGTCGGCGCTCGCACTCCCCGCGGGCCTGCGCGGCGACGGCCTGCCGGCGGGCATCACCTTGATCGGCGCCGCCTGGCAGGACCACGCGCTGGCCGCCTTCGGCGCGCGCTGGCAGTCGGCGAGCGGACTGACGCTGGGGGCAACGGGCCGGGCACTGCCGCCCGCGTACGCGACGGCTGCGTCGTCGGTTGCGCCCGCAACCAACACGATCCGGGTCGCGGTGGTCGGTGCGCATCTCACCGGCATGCCGCTGAACCATCAATTGACCTCTCGCGGCGCGCGGCTGGTCGAGCAGACGCATACCGCCGCCCGCTACCGGCTCTACGCCCTGGCCAACACCACGCCGCCCAAGCCGGGCCTGGTGCGCAGCACCGAGGGAGGGGCGCCGATCATCGTCGAGCTGTGGGACGTGCCGTCGGCGCTGTTCGGGAGTTTTGTGGCCGAGATCCCGGCGCCGCTGGGCATCGGCACGCTCGAGCTGGCCGATGGCCGGTGGGTGAAGGGCTTCATTTGCGAACCGTGCGGGCTGGAAGGCGCGCGGGACATCACGTCGTTCGGTGGCTGGCGCGCCTTCCTGGCCGCCCCGGCCCGCTAAGCACAGGAGCGGTTCATGTTCGATACGGTATTGATCGCCAATCGTGGCGAGATCGCGTTGCGGGCGATCCGCACGCTCAAGCGCCTGGGGATCCGCAGTGTGGCGGTGTATTCCGATCCCGACCGCGACGCCGCGCATGTGCGCGAGGCCGACGTGGCCGTGGCGCTGGGCGGCGAGAAGGCTGCCGACAGCTATCTGCGCATCGATCGCCTGCTGGAGGCGGCTCGCCAGACCGGCGCTCAGGCGGTGTTCCCCGGGTACGGCTTTCTGTCGGAAAGCGCCGAGTTTGCCTCCGCCTGCGAGGCCGCCGGCATTGCGTTCGTGGGCCCCACGCCGCAACAGATCAACGAGTTCGGCCTCAAGCACCGTGCGCGCGAACTGGCGGCGCTTGCCGGCGTGCCGATGACGCCGGGCACGGGCCTGCTGGCCAGCCTGGGGCAGGCACTCACCGAGGCCGAGCGCATCGGCTATCCGGTCATGCTCAAGAGCACGGCGGGCGGGGGCGGCATCGGGCTCTCGCGTTGCGCCAACGAGGCGGAGCTCACGGCGGCCTACGAAGGCGTGCAGCGGCTGGGCGAGCATTTTTTCCGCGATGGCGGCGTGTTCATCGAGCGCTACGTCGATCAGGCGCGTCATGTCGAGGTGCAGATCTTCGGCGACGGCCGGGGGCGGGTGGTGGCGCTGGGTGAGCGGGACTGCTCGGTGCAGCGGCGCAACCAGAAGGTGATCGAAGAGACGCCGGCCCCCCATCTGCCCGCCGCCACGCGCAGCGCACTGCTCGAGGCCGCGGTGCGGCTGGGCGAGTCGGTGCATTACCGGTCGGCCGGGACCGTGGAATTCATCTACGACGCCACGCGGGATCAGTTCTACTTTCTGGAGGTCAACACGCGGCTGCAGGTCGAGCATCCGGTGACCGAAATGGTGACCGGCCTGGACCTCGTGGCCTGCATGCTGCAGGTGGCGTCGGGCGAAGCGCTCGACTGGGACGCCATGGCGCGCGCGCCGCAGGGCGCCTCGATCGAGGTGCGCCTGTATGCCGAGGATCCGCTCAAGCAGTTCCAGCCCTCGCCGGGCGTGCTGACCGAAGTGAGCTTTCCGGCCGATGTGCGCGTGGACGGCTGGATCGCCACCGGCACGGAGGTGCCGGCCTTCTACGATCCTCTGCTGGCCAAGCTGATCGTGCATGGCGCGGATCGGGCCCAGGCGCTCGCACGCCTGGCCGACGCGCTGGCGCACACCCGGCTGCACGGCATCGCGACCAATCTCGACTATCTGCGGCAGATCGTGGCCGACGCGGCCTTTGCCGAAGGCAGGATCACGACGCGCTTTCTGGAGTCTTTTGCCTACCGGCCCGCCGCCGTCGAGGTGCTGGAGCCCGGTACCTACACCAGCGTGCAGGATTATCCCGGCCGGGTCGGTTATTGGGATATCGGCGTGCCGCCGTCGGGGCCGATGGACGACTACGCGTTTCGCATCGCCAATCGCATCGTGGGCAATGCGGCCGAAGCGGCCGGGCTCGAGGCCACGCTGCTCGGCCCGACGCTGCGTTTTCATGGTGATGCCGTGGTCGCGCTCACCGGCGCGCAGTGCCAGGCCACGCTCGACGGCACACCGGTGCCGCAGTGGGCGCCGGTGACGGTGCGCTCGGGCCAGGTGCTGGCCATCGGCAAGGTGCACACCGGCTGCCGCGTCTATCTCGCGGTGCGCGAGGGCATCGACGTGCCGGTCTACCTGGGCAGCCGTGCCACGTTCGCCTTGGGTCAGTTCGGGGGGCACGCGGGCCGCGTGCTGCGGGTGGGCGACATGCTGCCGCTGGGGCAACCGGGGCTGGCGGCGTCGACCACGGCGCCCGCCTGCGATGCGCCCGCCGCCGCCGACCCGGCGCTGGTACCCGTCTATGGCACGCGCTGGGAGATCGGCGTGCTGTATGGCCCGCACGGCGCGCCCGATTTCTTCCTGCCGGAGGCGGTCGAGACCTTCTTCTCGAGCGACTACGAGGTGCACTACAACTCGAACCGGCTCGGCGTGCGGCTCATCGGGCCCAAGCCTGCCTGGGCGCGCGAGAACGGCGGCGAGGCGGGGCTGCATCCGTCCAATATCCACGACTGCGAGTACGCGATCGGCAGTATCAACTTCACGGGCGATAGCCCGGTGATCCTCACGCGCGATGGCCCGAGCCTGGGCGGCTTCGTGTGCCCGGCCACGATCGCGCAGGCCGAATTGTGGAAAGTGGGGCAGGTCAAGCCGGGCGACCGGATCCGCTTTGTCCGCATCGATTACGACCAGGCCGTGGCCCTGCAGACCGCGCAAGAGCGCAGCATCGCCGCCCTGGCGCCCGTCGCGCCGGCCTTGCCCGCCGTGCCGCGCGTGCCCGAGGGCACCGTCTCCGAAACGGTGATCGCCGAATTACCGGCCGAGGGCAGCCGGCCGGCCGTGGCCTATCGCCAGGCCGGCGATGGCTATCTGCTGCTCGAGTACGGCGAGAACGTGCTCGACCTGGCACTGCGCATGCGCATCCACCTGCTGATGGAGGCGCTGGCGGCCGAACCGGTAGCCGGGGTGCGCGAGCTCTCGCCCGGCGTGCGTTCGCTGCAGATCCGCTACGACAGCCGCGAGGTGTCGCAGTCCCGCCTGATCGAGGCGCTGCTCGCCATCGAGGCACGACTGCCCGATGTGGCCACCCTGAAGGTACCGACGCGCGTGGTGTACCTGCCGATGGCGTTCGAAGACTCCGCCACGCTGGGCGCCGTGCAGCGCTATCAGGAGACGGTACGCGCCCAGGCGCCCTGGCTGCCGAACAATGTGGACTTCATCCAGCGCATCAATGGCCTGGAGACGCGTGAAGAGGTGGAGCGCATCGTGTTCGATGCGAGCTATCTGATCATGGGACTGGGCGACGTCTATCTGGGTGCGCCGTGCGCGGTGCCCATCGATCCGCGCCACCGGCTGCTCACGTCCAAGTACAACCCGGCGCGCACCTTCACCGCCGAGGGCACGGTGGGCATCGGTGGTGTCTACATGTGCATCTATGGCATGGATTCTCCGGGGGGTTATCAGCTGGTGGGCCGCACGCTGCCCATCTGGAACAAGTTCCTGAAAAACCCGGTATTCCAGGACGGCAAGCCCTGGCTGCTGCGCTTCTTCGATCAGGTGCGCTTCTACCCGGTGAGCGAGGCCGAGCTCGACACGCTGCGGGCGGACTTCCGCGAAGGGCGAGCCACCGTGCGCATCGAAGAGGAGTTGTTCGATTTCGCGGCGCACCGCGCTTTCCTGGCGCGCGAAGCCGACAGCATCGCCGCCTTCCAGGCGCGGCAGAAAACGGCGTTCGATGCCGAGGTCGTGCTCTGGAAGGACGACGAAACGCCGGTCGCGCCCGTGTCGGCGGCTGATGACAGCGACGCGCCGCTGGCCGAAGGCGAGCGCCTGGTCGCCGCCGATATGTGCGGCAGCGTCTGGAAAATTCCGGTGCAGGTGGGGCAGACGGTCGAGGCCGGCGAAACACTGGTCGTGGTCGAGGCCATGAAGATGGAGCTGGCGGTGGCCGCGCCGGTCGCGGGGGTGGTGAGCGCGATCCGTTGCGCGCCCGGGCGGCAGGTCAATAGCGGCGACCCGCTGGTGGTGCTGGCCGAGACCGTGGCCGTTACGGTGCCGTGATGCGGGCGGCAGTCCAGATCGGGCCGGCGCTCACTCAGGTCCAGACCGCGTCGGCCACGCTGGCCGATGTGGTCTACGAGCGCATCAAGGACGACCTGTTCGAGTTCCGGTTGTTGCCCGGCGACCATTTCACCGAAGCCGATCTGGTGGCGCGGCTGGGCGTGAGCCGCACGCCGCTGCGGCTCGCGTTGGCGCGGCTGCAGCGCGACGGGTTCTTGATCGCGCGGCCGCGCAGCGGCTGGCAGGTCCACCCGATCGACTTCGAGCGCTTCGAGGCGCTCTACGATGTGCGTATCGTGCTGGAGCTCGCCGCCGTGGACCGCCTCGTGGCACGCGAGGCGCTCGATCCGTCGGGCATCCTCGGCGCGCTGCAGGATGTGTGGCTGGTACCTGACGAACAGCGTATCCGCGACGGCCGTCTGGTCGGGCAGCTCGACGAGGCGTTTCATTGCGCGCTGGTGGCCGCGTCGGGCAATCCGGAGATGGCGGCGATCCACCGCGAGGTGACCGAAAAAATCCGCATCATCCGGCGGCTGGACTTCACGCAGGGCTTTCGCGTGGATGCCACCTACGACGAGCATGCCGCCATCCTGCGGGCCATCCTCGCGCGCAGGGGGACGGATGCCCGGCATATGCTGCGGGCGCACATCGAGCTCTCCAAGGCGGAAGTGCGCAAGATCACGCTGCACCGGTTGTACGAAGCACGCGGTACGGCGGGTGCGCGCGACGGAGTGCGAGGGTAGGGCGCGCGCCGAAGAGGGCGGGGTCGCCGTGGGCAGGCGCTGCTGTCGGATACACAAAATGCGTGCCATCGCGGCGGGATTGGAATAAACCGGTAGAGACCGTCGTCTGTACGGTTGCGGTACCCCACTTTCCCTGGAGGATGACCATGACCCCCCGCAAACTCGCATTCGTATCCACGCTCGTGCTGGCCCTGTCGGCCACCGCGCATGCCCAGGCACCCGCCAAGACCGAAGGCGGCATGCTGGTCGACGGCAAAGGCATGACGCTCTACACCTTCGACAAAGACGCCGGCGGCAAGAGCGCCTGCAACGACCAATGCGCCAAGGCCTGGCCGCCCCTGATGGCCGATGCGGGCGCCAAGGCGCAAGGCGACTGGAGCGTGATCAAACGTGACGATGGCACCAGCCAATGGGCCTACAAGGGCAAGCCGCTGTACCTCTACGCCAAGGATGCCAAGCCGGGCGACAAGACCGGCGACAAGTTCCGCGACGTCTGGCACATCGTCAAGCCCTGATACGTACCCGCGCCGATGCCTGGCGACATCGAGGCCCGGATCGTGGCCTGCATCCCCAGCCTGCGCCGCTATGCGCGCGGGCTGACGGGTGACCGCGACCGCGCCGACGATCTGGTGCAGGACACGCTCGAACGCGCGTGGAGCCGCTACTCGCGCTGGCAACAGCGCGGGGAGCTGCGCGCATGGATGTTCGGCATCATGCACAACCATTTCGTCGATGGCCTGCGCGCGCGTCAGCGCGGGCTGGAGGTCGTGGCCGAGGACGGCGAGTTGCCGGAGGTGCCGGTGCGCGCGACGCAATCCGACGCGCTCGAGGTACGCGATCTTGATCGCTGCCTCGCCCGGCTCGCACCCGAGCAGCGCGCGGTCCTGCTGTTGGTGGCGGTCGAGTCCTTCAGTTACCGCGAGGCGGCGCAGGTGCTCGATGTGCCGGTCGGCACCGTGATGTCGCGGCTGTCGCGTGCGCGTGAGCGTCTGGCCGCGCTGTTGGCGGAACCTGATTCGGCCGGGCGCGGCGAAGGCGTGCCGGTTGCGCCTGCAACGGATTCCGAAGGCGCGCGCGAGCCTGCGCGGGGCCGCCATCTGCACCGTATCAAATGATATGAACGACGACGATTTTGCTCCGCTGCCGCCCGCCGGCGCGCCGATCACCGAAGCCGACCTGCACGCATTGGCCGACGACCAACTGGCCGCGGCCCGGCGCGCCGAGGTCGAGGCCTTCGTGCGCGAGCATCCCGAAGCCGCGGCGCAAGTGGCGCGTTGGCGCGCTCAGAACGGCGCGCTGCAAGTGCATTTTGCCGATGTGCTCGACGAGCCCTTGCCGCTGCGTTTGCCGCTGGCGCCTCCCACGCCACGGCGTGCATGGGGCCGGGCGCTGGCCGCGGGGCTCGCCCTCGCCGTGCTGAGCGGAACGCTCGGCTGGTTCGCGCGCGGCGAAATGGAGGCGCGCGGCGTGCGCGCGGCCGCCGTCGAGCCGGGCATGTTCGCGCATCGCGCCGCCGTGGCCCATGCGGTGTATGCGTCCGATATGCGCCGGCCGGTGGAAATGGGCGGTGAGCATGAGCAGGCGCTCGTGACCTGGCTCACGCGCCGCGTGGGCGTGCAGGTGCATGCGCCGGACCTGACGGCCGCTGGCTATCACCTGATGGGCGGCCGGCTCCTGCCCGGCGGAAGCGGCGCGGTGGCTCAGCTCATGTACGGCACCGGTGGGGGTGGGGGCGCGAGAGCGGACCAGCGGCTCACCCTGTATGTCACGCGCGAAGCGTCGACGGGCGAGACCGCCTTCCGCTTCATGCAGGACGGCCCGGTGCGGGTGTTCTACTGGATCGAGGGCTCGCTGGGCTACGCGCTATCGGGCGAGGTCTCGCGTGACGAACTGCTGCGCGTGGCCCAGGAGGTCTACCGCCAGCTCGCGCCGGCGGCAGCCACACTCATACCGAACGGGTGATGCCGCCGTCGATGCGGATGTTCTGGCCCGTGATGTAGCTGGACGCGCTGGAGGCGAGAAATGCGATCAGGTCCGCCACTTCTTCGGCACGGCCATAGCGGCCCATGGGAATGCGCTCGCGGCGATCGTCTTTCTCGGGCAGGCTGTCGATGAAGCCCGGCAGCACATTGTTCATGCGCACGTTGTGCGGTGCGTATTCATCCGAGAACAGCTTCGTGAACGCGGCCAGCCCGGCGCGGAACACGCCGGAGGTCGGAAACGCCGCTTCGGGCTCGAAGGTCGCGTAGGTCGAGATATTGACGATCGCGCCACCGCCCTGGCGTTGCATCACCGGCGCCACCAGGCGCGTGAGCCGGACCACGTTGAGCAGGTAGTAGTTCATGCCTAGCTGCCAGTCTTCGTCGCTGATCTCGAGCAGCTTGCCTTTGGGGCCATGGCCGGCGCTGTTCACGACCGCGTCGATGCGGCCCCAGCGATCCATCACGGTGTCGACCAGCTTCTGCAGGTCGGCCGCTTCGAGGCTGGAGCCCGTCACGCCCAGTCCGCCCAGCGACTCGGCGAGCGCCGCACCCCTGCCCGACGGCGACAGAATGGCGACCTGGAAACCGTCGGCGGCAAGCTTGCGCGCGGCCGCGGCGCCCATGCCGCTGCCACCGGCCGTGATGATGGCGACTTTGCTTTCAGACATTGCGACTCCTGATATCGGAGGGCGGCGGCAAGCCGCCCGGAGCGCCTATTTGAGCAGCGCGGGGGCGGCGTCGCAATCAAGCCCCTGTTGCCCGTGGGGGCGGGCTCAGCGCTTGCCGCGGCTCGCGGTGAGCGTGATGCCGGCCGAGGCGGTCACGATGGCGGCCACGGCGCCCCACTGTGTGAGACTCAGCGCTTCGCCCAGGAACAGCAGGCCGGAGATCGCGCCGAACACCGGCTCCAGGCTGAGCAACGTGCCGAACGTGCGCGCGGGCAGGCGGGTGAGCACGACGACCTCGAGCGCGTAGGGCAGGGCGCTGGAGAGCACCGCCACCGCCACGGCGGCCGGCAGCAATTGCGCCGAGAAGAGCGCCGAACCGGCGTGCGCGATGCCGAAGGGCAGCACCGCCAGCGCGGCGAACGCGGCGGCGAGGGCCACCGTGCGCGGACCGTAGCGCAGCCCGGCGCGCTGGCCGAACACAATGTACAGCGCCCAGCAGACGCCGGCACCCAACGCATAGGCCACGCCCACCGGGTCCAGCGCGGCGAGGTCGTCGCCATGCGGGATCAACACGACCAGACCGATCGCGGCCAGTCCGATCCAGGCAAAATCGAGCAGCCGGCGCGAGGTGAACACCGCGACCGCGAGCGGGCCGGTGAATTCGAGCGCGACCGCGATCCCCAGCGGGATCGTGCTGATCGACATATAGAACATCAGGTTCATGCCGCCCAGCGTCAGGCCGTAGAGCGCCACGATGCGCCAGCCTTCGGCCGGCAGCCGCAGGCGCCAGGGCTGCAGGATGGGCAGCAGGATCAAGGCGGAAAACAGCAGGCGCAGGGCGGCGGTGCCTTGCGCGCCCACGGCCGGAAACAGGCTTTTCGCGAGCGAGGCGCCGCCTTGCAGCGAGGCCATGGCGATCAGGAGCAGCAGGACGGGAACGACGGGTGAAGCGGAGCGGTCAGGGGCGGACATCGGAACGGCGGGCGCGGAGGGAGCGCCCGCCCGGCGGGCCGGCGCGGCGCTATTCTACGCGCGCGCGGCGGCCGCACCGCGGCCCTATTTCACCAGCGTGACGGGCACCGGGCTCAGGTGCAACACCTTGGTCGCGATCGACCCCAGCATGATGGCGGGGATGCCGCCCAGGCCGCGCGTGCCCATCACGATCTCGCCGGCGTCCAGCGTCTCGGCACGGCGCACGATGCTCTCCGCGATCGAGCCTATCTCCTGGTGCGTGTCGTAGGGCTGTCCGGCCGCCTTCAGCAGCGCCACCGGCTCTTTGAAGGCGAACTCGGCTTCTTCGCGCTGATAGGTGTCGATGTCTTCTTGCGTCAGACCCAGATGCAGCCCCTGGCGCACCAGGGTAGGCAGCACCGTGACCAGATGCACGGTGGTCTGGGCAGGATAGAGGTGGCGATCGAGCACCACGCGCAGGGCGTGCAGCGCATGCTCCGAACCATCGACCGGAATCACGATGTCTTTCAAGGGACTCTCCTCAGGTGGTGGGGGGCGTGGCCGGGACCGCCCGTGGGCGACCAAGCTGACAAATACTTTAAAGCATGAGGCGTGTGCCCGCGCTGCGCGGGATCAAGCCGTGGGCCATGCCGCGGGCCACGCCGTGGCGCGCGCCCGGCTGGGCTCGTGTGGCGTGGGCAGGCGCGGCCGGACGCGTGTGGCCGCGCCTGCGCCGGCTCCGGCACGCTCAGGCCGCGGCCAGCCGCCAGAGCGTGGTGATCTCGCCCGAGCGTGCCGCGTGCAGCGGATCGGCCGCGTCCAGCGTGCGCTTGTGAGTGGGGCGGGTGTCGCGGCGCTCGACCACCCGCAGTCCGGCCTCGGCGATCCAGCAGGGGAGTGCGTCGGGTGCGCGCAGGCCGATGCGTTCAGCCAGGTTCGACATGATCAGCCAGCCTTCGCCCGCGGGCGTGAGGTGCGCGGCCAGACCCGTCAGAAAGCCCCTCAGCATGCGGCTGTCGGGATCGTAGATGGCGGATTCGATCGGCGAGCTGGGACGGGCCGGCAGCCACGGCGGGTTGCACACGACCAGATCGAAGCGGCCCTCGGGATAGAGATCGCTCGCACGGACCTCGACCTGGTTCTGCAGGCCCAGACGCTGGAGATTGTCGCGGGTGCAGTCCAGCGCACGCGGATCCTGGTCCACGGCCAGGACCTTCAGGCCGCGCCGCGCCAGCAAGGCCGCCAGCACGCCGGTACCGGAACCCAGGTCGAGGGCGGTGGCGGCGCCGGCCGGCAGCGGGGCGCGTGCGACCAGGTCGATATATTCGCCGCGCACCGGCGAGAACACGCCGTAATACGGATGCAGCGTCGCACCGCCGAGCGCCGCGATCGGCACGCCGTTGCGGCGCCATTCGTAGGCGCCGATCAGACCCTGCAGCTCACGCAGCGAGATCAGGTAGGGCTCGTTGCTCGTGCCATGCGCCTGGGCGCAGGCCTGCGCCACGTCGGGCGCGCGCCGCAGCGGGATCTGATCGCCGGGCTGCACCTCGATGAGCAGCAAGCCCAGCGTGCGGGCGCGCTGCGCCTGGCGCATGCGGTGCTGGTTGAAGGCGTCGAGCTGGTTCTCGGCGGGCTTGACGCGGCGCTTGTCGACGCGCCGCGTGATCGCCTGCAGCAGTTGGCGGGCGTTCTGGAAGTCGCCGCGCCAGATGAGGCCGATGCCTTCGCTCGTCTTGCGATACGCGAGGTCGGCGGTGAGCGTGTCATCGGCGCACTCGATGCGGCGCGGCACCGGTGCGCCGCTCTCCGATTGCCAGCGTGCCCGGCGTTCGGCGCCGTCTTCGGTCCAGGTGGCGTACTCGTGGCTCATCGCGCGCTCCTCGAAAAGGGGCGGGAGGCATCAGCGTGGTGGAATCGGGGCATGGCGAAGAAAGTCCGGGCAGAGCTTCGCAATGTAGCAGTTTCGACGGCTCGTCCCGCCTCGCCCGGATACCGGCGCGAGGGCGAACCCCCGCGCCGTCCGGCTCAATGGAACAGCAATACCGCCTTTTGCAGCGTGACCCAGATGCCCCAGGCCAGCGGAATGCTCACGCAGGCCCAGGCGAACAGCACCAGCGCAATCGGCGTGCGGAAGGTCGAGCGGCCTTCGCCGTGCACTTCGGCGCGCGCCGCGCGTTCATGCGCCAGGGTTTTTTCGCGGGCGAGTTCTTCGTCGGTCATGAAGTACTTGGGATTGATCGGGCGGATCGCCAGATTGCACAGGAAACCCAGCACCAGCATCCCGGCCAGGATGTACATGGTGACGTCATAGACCTGGGCGCGCGGCACGCCGATCGAGATCTGGTATTCGCGGATGTAGTTAACCAGTACCGGACCGAAGATGCCCGCGGCCGACCACGCGGTGAGCAGGCGGCCGTGGATGGCGCCCACCATCTGCGTGCCGAACAGGTCGGCCAGATAGGCCGGCACGGTGGCGAAGCCGCCGCCATACATCGACAGGATCACGCAGAACGCCGCCACGAATAGGGCCAGTGCGCCCATGTGCGAAGTCCAGGGCACGCTCGCGTACAGCACGAAGCCCAGCACGAAGAAGGTCGCGTAGGTCATCTTGCGGCCCAGCTTGTCCGACAGGCTGGCCCAGAAGAAGCGGCCGCCGATATTGAACAGGCTGAGCAGGCCCGTGAAGCCCGCGCCGATCGCCGCCACCGCGGCGAGCTGGGTTTTGTCGAGCTGGCCGTAGCCGAGCTCGGGCAGATTGATCAGGCGGCCTCCGAACACCTCTTGCAAGAGCGGCGAGGCCATGCCCAGAATGCCGATGCCGGCGGTGACGTTCAGGCACAGCGCCCACCACACCAGCCAGAACTGCGGGATGCCCCACACGCGCTTCACGTGCACGTGGCGGTGCGTGATCATGGCGTTGCTGGAGGCCGCGGCGGGCGGCGTCCAGCCCGCGGGTTTCCAGCCTGTGGGCGGCACGCGATAGCCCATCGCGCCCGACATCATGAACACGAAATAGATGACCGCCATGGTCAGGAAGGTTTGCCATACGCCCGGCGAAGTCGGCGTGGCGTAGTGGCGCATCAGCAGGTCGGCCAGCGGCGCACCGATCATGGCGCCGCCGCCAAAGCCCATGATGGCCATGCCGGTTGCCATGCCGCGGCGGTCGGGGAACCACTTGATCAGCGTACTGACCGGCGAGATATAGCCCAGCCCGAGACCGATGCCCCCGATCACGCCCGACCCCAGCCAGAGCATCCACATCTGGTGCAGGTAGATGCCGGCCGCCGAGATCACCAGGCCGCCGCACCAGCACAGCGCCGACACCACGCCGGCCTTGCGCGGACCCGCGCGCTCGAGCCAGCCGCCCCACAGGGCCGCCGAGCAGCCCAGGAGCACGAAGAACAGCGTGTACATCCAGCCCATCGTCGAGATGCGCCAGTCGCACTGTGTGGTGAAGAGCTCCGCCACGAGGCTCATGTTCGCCGGGCAGGCCAGCGGCGCCGCGCCGCCCACCGCCTTGGACAACGGAATCCAGAACACCGAGAAGCCATAGGCCATGCCGATGCACAGGTGGATGGCCAGCGCGGCCGGCGGCACCAGCCAGCGGGAGAATCCCGGCCCGGCAATGGTGCGTTCTTTACTCAGCAAGCCCGGCTTCGCGCCGGGCAGGTCCAGGACAGCGGTATCGCTCATGACGTCTCCTCAGGGCGGGCTTTATAGCCGAAGGCTCGGACGCTTGCCACCCCGCGGGGCGGTGCGCCTCTGTCTGGCCGGCCGCAAGGTGCGTCCGGACCGGATCGGTGATGCGTTGCAGCTAGGCCGCGGCGGCCACCCGGGGCGCGAAGCGCGCCGGGTCGGCCTGGATCGCCGCGAGCACGAGAGGATGCAAGGGCACCGCGCCCTGCCCGTCCGGATGCCGCGCAATCCAGTCCAGCAGTTCGGTGCGCATGCGCGGCTCCCAGAACTTTTGGATGTGGTTGGCCACGCCCTCGACGCCTTCGGCGCGATCGGGATACGCGTCGAAGAAGTCGCCGATGCGGTTGGCCATGCGGATCAGGTTGACGGGGTCCATGAGACGTCTCGCGTGGGATCAGGCCCGGATGCGCTCCGGGTGGCTGTACAGGGTGGCGTCGGCATTGCGGGCAAAGCCGACCAGGGTCAGGTTGGATTGCTGCGCCAGGCGAATGGCCAGCGCGGTCGGGGCCGACACGGCGGCCAGCACGCCGATGCGCGCCGAAGCCGTCTTCTGCACCATTTCGAAGCTGGCGCGGCTCGACACCAGGGCCAGGCCCGTGGCGGCGGGCAACCCCGAGCGGGCCAGCGCGCCGATGAGCTTGTCGAGCGCGTTGTGGCGGCCCACGTCTTCGCGCACCAGCTGGATTTGGCCCTGCGCGTCGGCCCAGCCGGCCGCGTGCGTGGCGCCGGTCAGGTCGTGCAGGCGCTGGTGCGGGCGCAACGCACGCATCGCATCCAGCAGGAGCTGCACGCGGAACGGCTCGCCGTCGGGCAGGGGCGGGACGGGTCGCAGCACCTCAGGCAGGGTTTCGACGCCACACAGGCCGCAGCCCGTGCGGCCCGACATCGCGCGGCGGCGCTCTTTCAGGCGCGCCAGGCAGGCGCTCGCGATCTCGAGCTGCACCACGATGCCGTCGGGCCGCGGGTCCAGGTCGATGCCGCGCACGTCGCTCGCGCTGCCGACGATGCCCTCGGTGAGCGAGAAACCGAGCGCAAAATCCTCGAGGTCGGACGGCGTGGCCAGCATGGTGGCATGGCTGATGCCGTTGAACTCGAGCGCGATTGGCGTTTCTTCGGCCACGTGGTCCGTCTGCGCGGCGGGCGCCAGCTGGCCGGCGCGGATGCGCACGACCTGCGTGTCGGCGCTGACGGACCAGTCGGGCGTGGGGCGGGGGACTTGGCAATCCATGGCGGTGGCTTCCGGTAGGGGTTATTTCCCCGCCAGGGCGTCGGCATTCTCGCGCGTGCGTCCGGCCAGCAGCTGCTGTTGCAGATCGGCATCGCGCGACCAGCGGCGCTGCCATTCGGAAGGCTGCGACACGCGCGTCAGCTGCACGGCGGTCACCTTGTACTCGGGGCAGTTGGTCGCCCAGTCCGAGTTGTCGGTGGTGACCACGTTGGCGCCTGATTCGGGGAAGTGGAACGTGGTGTATACCACGCCCGGCTGCACCCGGTCGGTCAAGGTGGCGCGCAGCACCGTCTCGCCGGCCCGGCTCTGAACGCCGACCCAATCGCCCTCGGCCACGCCTCGGTCTTCGGCATCCTGCGGGTGGATCTCAAGCACATCTTCGCCATGCCACATCACATTGGGCGTGCGGCGGGTCTGGGCGCCCACGTTGTACTGCGACAGGATGCGGCCGGTGGTGAGCAGCAGCGGGAAGCGGCGCGTGCTGCGCTCGTCGGTCGGCACATAGCGCGTGATCATGAAGCGGCCCTTGCCGCGCACGAATTCATCGATATGCATGATGGGCGTGCCTTCGGGGGCCGCGTCGTTGCAGGGCCATTGCAGGCTGCCGTGCTGGTCGAGCTTGGCATAGCTCACCCCGGTGAAGGTCGGCGTGAGGCGGGCGATCTCATCCATGATCTCGCTCGGATGCGCATAGTTCATGGGATAGCCGAGCGCGTTCGACAGCGCCACCGTAACTTCCCAGTCGGCCTTGCCATTCTTGGGCTCCATCACTTTGCGCACCCGCGAGATGCGGCGCTCGGCGTTGGTGAACGTGCCGTCTTTCTCGAGGAACGACGAGCCCGGCAGGAACACATGCGCGTACTTGGCGGTCTCGTTGAGGAACAGGTCTTGCACCACGATGCATTCCATGGCCGAGAGCGCCGCGGCCACGTGCTGCGTATTGGGATCGGACTGCACGATGTCTTCACCCTGACAGTACAGGCCCTTGAACGACCCGGCCAGCGCCGCCTCGAACATATTGGGAATGCGCAGGCCAGGCTCGGGCTGCAGCGTCACGCCCCAGTCGGCCTCGAATTGATGGCGCGTGAGGTCGTCGGAAATATGGCGGTAGCCGGGCAACTCGTGCGGGAACGAGCCCATGTCGCACGAGCCCTGCACGTTGTTCTGGCCGCGCAGCGGATTCACGCCGACGCCCTCGCGTCCGATGTTGCCGGTCGCCATCGCCAGATTCGCGATCGCCATGACAGTGGTCGAGCCCTGGCTGTGCTCCGTCACGCCCAGGCCGTAATAAATGGCGCCATTGCCGCCGCCGGCATAGAGCCGGGCGGCGCCGCGCACCGCCGCGGCCGGCACGCCGGTGATTTCCTGCATGGCCTCGGGCGAGTTCTCGGGCAGGGCCGCGAAGGCCGCCCACTGCTCGTAGGCCTTGGCTTCGCAGCGCTCGCTCACGAAGGCCTCGTCGACCAGGCCTTCGGTCACGATCACATGCGCCAGCGACGTGAGGAGCGCCGTGTTGGTGCCGGGGCGCACCTGCAGGTGATAGTCGGCCTTGATGTGCGGCGAACTCACCAGTTCGATGCGGCGCGGGTCGATCACGATCAGGCGCGCGCCCTGGCGCAGCCGCCGCTTCAGGCGCGAGGCGAACACCGGATGGCCGCTGCTGGGGTTCGCGCCCATCACGATCACCACGTCGGTATGCATGACGGAGTCGAAGGTCTGCGTGCCGGCGGATTCGCCCAGCGTCTGCTTCAGACCATAGCCGGTGGGCGAGTGGCACACGCGGGCACAGGTATCGACGTTATTGGTATTGAACGCCGCGCGCACGAGCTTTTGCACCAGCCAGGTTTCTTCGTTGGTGCAGCGCGACGAGGTAATGCCGCCGACCGCGTCCTTGCCGTGATCGGCCTGGATGCGGCGGAACTCGTTTGCAGCGTATTGGATGGCCTCGTCCCATGAGACCTCTTGCCAGGGATCGGTGATCTGCTTGCGGATCATGGGCTTGAGCACGCGCTCCTTGTGGGTTGCGTAGCCCCACGCGAAGCGGCCCTTCACACAGGAGTGGCCGCGGTTGGCCTGGCCGTCTTTCCAGGGCACCATGCGCACCAGCTCCTGGCCCTTCATCTCGGCCTTGAAGCCGCAGCCCACGCCGCAATAGGCGCAGGTGGTGATCACCGAGTGCTCGGCCTGGCCCATCATGATGACGGTCTTTTCCTGCAGCGTGGCGGTCGGACAGGCCTGCACGCAGGCGCCGCACGATACGCACTCGCTTTCCATGAAGGGCTGGTCCTGGCCCGGCGACACGCGCGATTCGAAACCCTTGCCCGAGATCGTGAGGGCAAAGGTGCCCTGGGTTTCTTCGCACGCCCGCACGCAGCGGTTGCACACGATGCACTTGGCGGGGTCGTACGTGAAGTAGGGATTGGACTCGTCCTGCGCCGCGCGGATGTGGCTCGCGCCATCGGTGCCGTAGCGCACGTTGCGCAGGCCCACCACGCCGGCCATGTCCTGCAACTCGCAATCGCCATTGGCCGCACAGGTCAGGCAATCGAGCGGGTGATCCGAGATGTAGAGCTCCATCACGCCGCGGCGCAGATCGTGCAGCTTAGGCGTTTCGGTGTACACCACCATGCCGTTTTCGGCGGGCGTGGTGCACGAGGCGGGATAGCCGCGCCGGCCTTCGATCTGCACCAGGCAGAGCCGGCACGAGCCGAACGGCTCCAGGCTGTCGGTGGCGCACAGCTTGGGAATGTTGATGCCGGCCTCGGCGGCTGCGCGCATGACCGACGTGCCCTCGGGCACCTGGATTTCCTGGCCATCGATGGTCAGGGTCACGAAGGCGGTGGCCGTGCGGGCCGGGGTGCCGAGGTCGCGTTCGCGCTTGATCACGGTTTCGAACATGAGCGGTCTCCGGGGGTCAGGCGGGCTGGGCCGCGCGGGTCAGGCCGAAGTCGGCGGGGAAGTGGTCGAGCGCCGACAGCACCGGGAAGGGCGCCATGCCCCCGAGCGCACAGAGCGAACCGCCCAGCATGGTGTCGCACAGGTCGCGCAGCAGCACGACCTGCCGTTCGCGTGTCGCGCCACCCGCGATGATGCGGTCGATGGTTTCGACGCCGCGGGTCGAGCCGATGCGACAGGGCGTGCATTTGCCACAGGATTCGATCGCACAGAACTCCATGGCGTAGCGAGCCATGTGCGCCATGTCGACGGTGTCATCGAAGGCCACGAGGCCGCCGTGGCCGATCATCGCGGAGATGCGCGCGTAGCCTTCGTAGTCGAGCGGCTCGTCCCATTGCGACTCGGGCAGATAGGCGCCGAGCGGGCCGCCCACCTGCACGGCCTTGAGCGGACGGCCGCTGGCCGAGCCGCCGCCGAAGTCGTAGAGCAACTCGCGCAGGGTGAGGCCGAAGGCCTTCTCCACCAGGCCGCCTTGTTTGAGGTTGCCGGCCAGCTGGAACGGCAGCGTGCCGTGCGAGCGGCCCACGCCGAACTCACGGTAATACGCCGCGCCGCGCGCCAGGATGGCCGGAACGGTGGCGAGCGAAATCACGTTGTTGATGACGGTGGGTTTGCCGAAAAGCCCCTGCACGGCGGGCAGCGGCGGCTTGGCGCGTACCACGCCACGCTTGCCCTCCAGGCTTTCGAGCAACGAGGTTTCTTCGCCGCAGATGTAGGCGCCGGCGCCCACCCGCACTTCCATGTCGAAGGCCCGGCCGCTGCCGTGGATGTCCACGCCCAGCCAGCCCACCTCGCGCGCGCGCCGGATGGCCTCGCGCAGCGTGGCGATGGCGTGCGGATACTCCGAGCGCACGTAGATATAGCCTTGCGTGGCGCCCACGCCCAGGCCGGCGATGGTCATGCCTTCGATAAGGGCATAGGGATCGCCTTCCATCAGCAGGCGGTCGGCGAAGGTGCCTGAGTCGCCTTCGTCGGCATTGCAGACGATGTATTTGCGCGAGCCGGCCGCGCTCAGCACGGTCTTCCATTTGATGCCGGTGGGAAATGCCGCGCCGCCTCGCCCGCGCAGGCCGGCGTCGACCACCTCCTGCACGATGGCCTCGGCGCTCATCGCCAGCGCACGCTCGAGGCCGGCCAGGCCGCCGTGCGCGGCGTAATCCTGGATCGACAGCGGGTCGGTCACGCCCACGCGTTCGAAGGTCAGGCGTTCCTGGCGCGCGAGATAGGGGATGGCGTCGGTGAGACCGTGACACAGCGGGTGCGCCGCGCCATCGAGCCAGCCACAGGCAAACAGGCTGTCCAGATCCTCGAGCTGTACCGGGCCGTAGGCCACGCGGCCCGCCGGCGTGGTGATTTCCACCAGCGGCTCGAGCCAAAGCAGGCCACGCGAGCCGTTGCGCACGATCTCGATGGGCCGCCCGAGCGCGTCGGCGCGGCGCGCAATGTCCTCGGCGATGGCGTCGGCCTCCAGCGCGAGGGCGGCCGCGTCGCGCGGCACATACACGCGCACCAGTGGAGGCTCGTTGCGCGGGGTGATGATGGGCACGTTCATGCGGATTCCTCCAGGGCGCGGCCCAGCAGGCGATCGAAGCGCTGGGGGGTCACACGGGCATGGGGCTGGCCGTCGATCAGCATGGCGGGCGACTGCGCGCACAGGCCCAGGCAGTACACCGGCTCGAGCGTGACCGCGACATCGGCGCTGTGCTCATGAAAATCGCAGCCGAGGCGGGCGCGGGCGTGTCCGGCGAGCGCGTCGGCCCCCATGGCCTGGCAGGCCTCCGCGCGGCAGAGCTGCACCACGTGGCGCGCCGCCGGTTCGCTGCGAAAGTGCGGATAGAAGGTGATCACGCCGTGCACCTCGGCCCGCGACAGGTTCAGGATCTCGGCGATCGTCTGGACCGTCTCGGGCGGGATACAGCCGAGTTCGTCTTGCAGGGCATGCAGGATCGGCAGCAGGCAACCGGGCTCGTGCTGATGGGCGGTGGCGATACGCGCCGCGGCGGCAATGGCAGGCGAGGCATGCGCGGCACGGTCGCGCGCCAGGTCGCCGCCGCGCGCGCCGGCGCTGGAGGCAAGATTGGCTTTGGCCGGTGGGTGGCCCATGGCAGTCTCCTCGTGGCCGCGCTGGGGGCGGCCTTCGTTATCGGCACCGTTGGCCTTAATATGCAAAACAAAACATATAAACCAGGCTACGGTCAGATTTTTGCTTTTTCGGTGTAATCAGGTGAAACCCTTGTGTGCAGCGCAACATCAAGCTGCACAAGGGTTTTTTGGTAAATCACTCTTGATTTGGCGCTACTCTATGCGCGTTCGCAGCCCTCTTCAATATGCAGGAAATGACATATAAATTTCGCATCGGCCTGCGCCCTCACTGGACGCTCGAAGACACCGACGGCGAGGCTGCCGCCGACGGGCTGTCGCTGCAGGAGCTGCTGGCCATGCTGGCGGCCATCGATGCCACCGGCCACATCGCCGGCGCATGCAAGGCCTGCGGCCTGTCGTACCGGCATGGCTGGGGTGTGCTGCGGCGGTTCGAGGCGCTTTTCGGCACCGCGCTGATCGTGACGCGCCGGCGCCAGGGCACGCAGCTCTCTCCCTTCGCCGAGCGGCTGCTCTGGGCCAATCGCCGCATCGCGGCGCGCCTGATGGCCACGCTCGACAGCCTGGCCTCCGAGCTTCAGGAAGAGCTCGAGCGCCTGCTGCCGCAAGCGCGCCCGCATCTGCGTTTGCATGCCAGCCACGGTTTTGCCGTCGAGGCGCTGATGCAGCATTGGGGCCACCGCGAGCCCGCCGTCGAATTGCGCTACCGCACGGCGGTCGAGGCCCTCGCTTCGCTCGAGCGCGGCGATTGCGACCTCGCCGGCTTCCAGATTCCGCTGGGCGAGTTCGAGCGCGATATCTACGCCAACTACGCACAATGGCTGCACGACGACGAACACCTGCTCATCCACCTGGCCGTGCGCAGTACCGGGCTGTTCGCCGTCGCGGGCAACCCCAAGCACGTGCAGGGCGTGGCCGACCTGGCGCGGCCGGACATCCGCTTCGTCAACCGCCAGCCGGGATCCAGCACGCGCTATCTGGTGCATCTGATGCTGCAGCGGGCCGGGATCGCCGTCGACGACGTGCAGGGGTTCCAGACCAACGAGTTCACGCACATGGCGATCGCGGCGCACATCGCGAGCGGCATGGCGGACACGGGCGTGGGCGTCGAGACCGCCGCGCGCCGCTTCGGGCTGGACTTCATTCCGCTGGTGCACGAGCGCTACTTTTTCGCCATCCGCAAGAGCGCGCTGGAGAGCCCGGCCATGCAGGAATTCCTGAGCTTTCTGCGCAGCGCGGGGTTCGTGCGCTGCGTGGCCGAGCTGGTGGGGTATGACGCCGGGCAGACCGGCCAGGTCCAGACGGTCAGGGAGGCCTTCTTCGGCGTGTAGGGGTATCGGCATGATTCCCCCGCCGCTGGCGCTATGATGAAACCTATGAGTTCCGTGATTCACCTGACCGATCTGCGCACCCCGCGCCTGCCCGAGGCAGACCTGCCCCCGGCGGGCGACCCCGTGCGCGACACGCGCGGGCGGCCGCTGCGCGACCTGCGCATCTCCGTCACGGACCGCTGCAACTTCCGCTGCACCTACTGCATGCCGCGCGAGGTGTTCGACAGTGACTACGCCTTCATGCCGCATGCGTCGCTCTTGTCGTTCGAAGAGATCGAGCGGCTGGCGCGTTTGTTCGTGCAGCTGGGCACCGAGAAGATCCGCCTCACGGGCGGCGAGCCGCTGCTGCGCAAGAATATCGAGACCCTGATCGGCATGCTGTCGGCATTGCGCACGCCGCAGGGCGAGCCGCTGGATCTCACCCTCACCACCAACGGCAGCCTGCTCGCCCGCAAGGCGCGCGCGCTGGCCGATGCAGGCCTGAAGCGTGTCACCGTGAGCCTCGATGCGCTCGACGCCGCGCGCTTCGCCACGATGAGCGACAGCCGGGTCACGCCCGACGATGTGCTGCGCGGCATCGACGCCGCGGCCGACGCTGGGCTCACGCCTGTCAAGGTCAACATGGTGGTGCGCCGTGGGCTGAACGACGATCAGATCCTGCCGATGGCGCGGCGTTTTCGCGGTAGCGGCCATGTGCTGCGCTTCATCGAATACATGGACGTCGGCAGCACCAACGGCTGGAATCTCACCGAAGTAGTGCCCAGCGCCGAGGTGATCCGCACCATCGCCGAACATCATCCGCTCGAGCCCTGTAGCGAGCCGGCCATGGGCCGGGTTGCGCAGCGCTGGCGCTATGCCGACGGCGCGGGTGAGATCGGCGTGATTTCAAGCGTCACCGAGGCCTTCTGCGAGGGGTGCACCCGAGCGCGCCTCTCGCCCGAGGGCAAGCTGTACCTCTGCCTCTTTTCCACCGGCGGCTACGACCTGCGCGACCTGGTGCGCGGCGGGGCCGACGATACCCGCATTCAGCGCGTGATCTCGGGCATCTGGCGACCGCGTGCCGATAATTACTCCGAAAGCCGCACGATGCAGGGCCCGGCCGATGCCGACGGCCGCATCGAGATGAGCTATATCGGTGGCTGAGCACGACTTCCTTCCCACGAATCCGGCACCGGCCGGGCCGGCCTCCGGCATCGCGGGGCTCATTCTCGCGGGCGGGCAGGGCCTGCGCGGCGCGTCCGCCGACAAGGCCCTGATGTCGTGGCGGGGCGAGCCGCTCGTTTCGCACGTCGCCCGTCGCCTGGCGCCGCAGGTCGGCAGCCTGATCGTGAGTGTGTCGCGCAACGCCCGGGCCTATGAGGCATTCGGGACGGTCGTCGAAGATGACCCGGCGCTGGGCGCCGATGCCGGGCCGCTGGCCGGCATCTCAGCTGGCCTGGCCGCATGGCAGGGCCATTGGCTAGCCTGCGTGCCGTGCGATACGCCGCTCTTGCCCGACACGCTCGTGGCGCGCCTGGTGGGCGCGGCTCAGGCGGCGGGTGCACCGGTGGCGGTCGCCACCTGTATGGGGCGGCGTCACGCCGCCTGCATGGTGGTGCACGGTGCAGACCCGGCGGTACGGGAGAATCTCGCGCGTTTTCTGCAGAGCGGCGACCGCAAATTGGCGCGCTGGCAGGATCAGGCCGGCGGCATCGAGGTGCTGTTCGACGATACCCCGGCGTCATTCCTCAATCTCAACAGCGCCGAGGATTTCGCGTTCGCGCAATCCTGAGCCGGACGCGCTGCGGCCGCCGCGCGGTCGCCCGCCCGGCGGTGCCGCGTATTCACGCCAGCCAGTGCGCCAGGTCGTAGTAGCGCACGACGTCGCCGTCATTCAAGGTCTGGCCGGCCGGCAGCCGCGCCAGGCCCGTGCTCCAGGGCAGCGAGCTCACGATGTTCGAGGCCTGCGTGCGGTACAGCTCGAGCTCGGCGCCGGCGTCGGTCTCATGGCGCTGCACACGCACGAACTCCTCGCGGCTTTCGGTGCGGGGCGCGGGCAGGCGCAGCACCGCGCGCGACACCTGCGGCAGCACGACCGCGCGGCCCTGCATGCGCCGCACGAGCGGTGACACCAGCACCATGAACACCGCGAAGCTCGACACCGGATTGCCCGGCAGCGACACCACGGGCTTGCCGTCGACGTGGGCGAGCGCGACCGGCTTGCCCGGCTTCATGCGCACTTTCCAGAGCGTGAGCGTTCCGCCCAGCGCTTCGAGGGCAGGCTTGACCAGATCCCGCTCGCCGACCGACACGCCACCGGTGCTCAACACCAGATCGCAGTCGCGCAACAGTGTCTGTAGCGCTTCACGCGTGTCGGCTTCGTCGTCGCGCGCGTGCAGCACATGCACGACCTCGGCGCCGATGCCGTCGACGAGGCTTGCGAGCATCGGCGCGTTGGAGTTGTAGATCTGCGCGTCGGTGCGCGTCTGGCCGGGTGCGACGAGCTCGTCGCCGGTGGTGAGCACGCCCACGCGCACGCGGCGGAACACGCGGGCCTGTGCCAGACCCTGCGAGGCGAGCAGGGCGATGTGGGCTGCGCCCAACACGATGCCGGCCTCGAGCACGACCTGTCCGGCCTGGGTGTCTTCGGCGCGCTTGCGCACATGCTGGCCGGGCTTGGCCTCGCCGCTGATCTCGACCTGGCCATCCGTCTCGCGGGTGTTCTCCTGCATGATGACGGTGTCGGCGCCGGGCGGAATGAGGCTGCCGGTGAAGAGCCGGGTCGCCTGGCCGGGCAGGGCCGGTTCGGGGGCGTCGCCGGCGTAGACGCGTTGCTGGATGGGCAAGGGCGTACCGGCGGCGAGGTCGGCGTGACGCACGGCATAACCGTCCATCTCGCTGTTGTCGGCGGGCGGCAGATCCAGCGTGGCGCGCACCGTTTCGGCCAGCACGCGGCCCGCCAGCCGCGCGAGCGGCAACAGCTCGGTCTCGGCAACGGGCCCGGCGGCCTCGAGCAATTGCGCCTGGGCCTGTTCGAACTCGAGCATGCTTATTCCTCGGTGATGCAGCGGCGCAGAGGCGCCGCGAAATTGCAGGGTTTGTGATCGCTGTCGAGCTGCTCGCGGATGATGCCGTCCCAGGCGGTCTGGCAGGCATCGTTGGAGCCCGGAATACAGAAGATCACGGTGTTGTTGGCGTAGCCCGCGATGGCGCGCGACTGCAGCGCCGAGCTGCCGATTTCGGCGTAGGAGATCTGGCGGAACAGCTCGCCGAAACCGTCGATCTCGCGATCGAACAGCACGCGCACGGCTTCGGGGGTGCAATCGCGTTCGGCGAAGCCCGTGCCGCCGTTGGTCATGATGACCTGCACCTCGGGATCGGCGATCCATTCGCTCAGGATGCGGCGGATCTCGTAGCGGTCGTGACCGACGATGTCGCGGCGCACGCATTGGTGGCCGGCATGGGCCAGGCCATGGGCGAGCAGGTTGCCGGAGGTGTCGTCACCCGCGCTGCGGGAGTTGCTCACGGTGAGAACGGCGCAGGCCAGCGATACTTTCTTTTCGGTATCCATCAGCGTTCCTTGGGAGGCGTGGGTTCGTCTTGCCAGGATTCGGTGCGCTCGGCATCCGCGGCGCGCTGCTCGACCCAGAAGGTCTCGCCGGAGGCCAGGGCTTCGCGCTTCCAGAAGGGAGCGCGCGTCTTGAGGGCGTCGATGATGTATTCGCAGCCGCGAAACGCGTCGCCGCGGTGCGCGCTCGCCACGCCCACGAACACGATGCGCGCGCCCAGCTCCAGCCGGCCCACGCGGTGCATGACCAGGGTGGCGGCGAGCGGCCAGCGCTCGCGCGCGCTGCGGGCGATGTCTTCGAGCTCGCGCTCGCACATGCCGGGATAGTGTTCGAGGAACAGAGCGTCGGTGGGTTGGCCGGGCGCGAAGTCGCGCACATAGCCCGTGAACGTGACCACGGCGCCGGCGTTGCCGGCCGCATCCAGCAACCGCTGCTTGAGCTCGCCTTCGTCGAAGTCGGCTTCCTGCACGTAGATCATGCTAGCCCCCGGTCACGGGTTCGAACACCGCCACCTCGTCGCCCGGCTGGATCACGGCCTCGGACTTGGCGTGCGTCTGGTTGATGGCGAGCTTGAGCCGCCGCGTCTGGCCGAGCTGAGGATAGCGCTCGGTGAGCGCGGCCAGGAGTTGCGCGCCCGTCGTGGGGCCGGTGAGCGGCCAGGCCTCGCTGCGCTTGCCGGTGAGCTCGGCGATGCGCGCGAAATACAGCAGATCAATCGTTGCGCCATTCACCGCTCTTACCTCCCGCCTTGTATTGCAGGCGAACCTGCTCGATCACGATCGCCTTGTCGGCGGCCTTGCACATGTCGTAGATGGTGAGCGCGGCCACGCTGCAGGCGGTCATGGCTTCCATCTCGACGCCGGTCTTGTATTGGGTGCGACAGGTGGCACGGATATCGATGCGATGCGCGGCGTCGTCGAGCGAGAACTCCACGCCCACGAAGGCCAGCGGCAGGCTGTGACAAAGCGGGATCAGCTCGGCACAGCGCTTGGCGGCCAGGATAGCGGCGACACGTGCGGTGTTGAGCACTTCGCCCTTGCCCTGGCCGGGCGCGGTAAGCAGCCCATAGGCATGGGCATTCATGCGCACGCTGGCGGCGGCGATGGCGACGCGCTCGGTGTCGGTTTTGGCGACCACGTCGACCATGCGGACCTGTCCGTCTTCGTCGAGGTGGCTGAGGGCGGGCAGGGCGTCGGCGCCTGCGCCGGAAGAAGAACCGGACATGAACGGGACCTTCGGAATAGTTAAGGATTGCAAGCGTACCGGCCCGGGCGGGTACGCGCTCGCCCTATGATAGACGAGCCGCAAACGGGGCGCGATAATCCCCGCACCTCATCTCGGGAGATGCCAAATGCCAGTGCGCTTGCCGGTACCGCGGGTGACGCGCCGGATGGTCAAGATCCTGGCGTGGGTCGTGGGGGTGGCGCTGGTGCTGGCAGGGCTGGCGGCCTGGCAGGTGCCCAAGGTTCTGCGCTCGGTGCTCACCGCCGACGTGGCCGCCATGCTGGGCCGGGACGTCAGCGTCGGCGATATCTCCTTCAATCCGTTCACCCTCACCCTGCGCGCGCACGATCTTGCGGTGAGCCAGCCGCAAGGCGCCGAGCCCCTGCTTACGATCGGCATGGTCGATGTCAGCGCGGGTTGGCGCTCGGCGATCTTCTTCGCGCCGGTGATTGATCGCATCCGTGTGGTTGATCCGCATGCCGCTCTGGTGCGCGACGACGTCACCCGCTTCAATTTCTCCGATATCCAGCAGAAACTCGAGGCCATGGCCGCCGGCGAACCCGCGCCCGAGCCGGACGCCGAGCGTGGTCTGCCGCGGTTTTCGCTGAATAACCTGAGCCTGGAAGGCGGCCAGGTCACGCTCGACGACAAGGTCACCGGACGCAAGCACACGATCGACCGCATCACACTGGGCGTGCCGTTCGTCTCCACCTTCGGCTACGCGGCCGACGTCGACGTGCAGCCCAGGATCCACATGCGCATCAACGGTAGCGCGTTCGATCTGGACGGCGTGACCCGGCCGTTCGACAAAGTGCCCATGTCCACGCTCAACGTGTCTTTCGTGGGCCTCGAGCTGGATAAATGGGCCGACATCTGGCCTTTGCCCATGCCGGTCAAGCTGCACCACGGCCTGCTGGATTCGGCCCTGCAGGTTCGCTTCGAGCAACCGCGGGACGCTGCGCCGGTCGTGCGCGTCGTGGGCGACATCGGCTTGCGGCAATTCGATCTGCGCGAAACCTCCGGCGACGCGCTCATGGCGTGGAGCACGCTGGTGCTGCGGCGCATCAGCGCCGAGCCGATCGCGCGCAAGCTCTACGTGGGCGAGGTCGAGCTGTGGTCGCCGCAGGCGCAGACCCGCCGCTACGCCGACCAGCGCATCAATTGGCTGGAGGTCGTCAACGATCTGCAGAAGCTCGGGGATCCGCGCACGGAGCCTGCCAAGAAGCTGGCCCCGGCGAGCCGGCCGGATGCCGCCGTGCCGGCGGCCGCGCCCGCGCCGGCGGCTTCTGCTGCGCCCGAATCGGTGGCGCAAAGCCAGCCGTCGGCACCCTCGCAGCCGTCGCGGCCTTCCGTGCCGTCGCAGCCCTCCCAGCCGTCCCAGCCCTCGGAGGCGGCGCGGCCCTCCCAACCTTCGGACCCGTCGCAGCCCTCACAGCCCTCACAGCCCTCACAGCCCTCGCAACCGTCGAGCGCTTCCCAACCGTCGAACGCTTCACAGGCATCGCGTCCGTCACAACCCTCGCAACCTTCCCAGCCCGCGCTGCCGCCCGGGGTGCCGCTTTCGCCCGCGGCACCGTCTGGCGCCGCCTCTCCCGATCCCGTGCCGGCAGGCGCGGCGTCTTCCGCGCTCGCGTCTTCGGCCCCGGCAGCGCCCGCTACGGCCACACCCGCCCCGGGCAGCGCGCCGCCGGCCTCCACGCCACCCGAGCCCGAGCCCTGGCATATCGTGGTCGACGCGGTCAATCTGCACGACGGCGAGCTGCGCCTGCGGGACGCCGGTAGCGGGCTGGACTACCAGATCACCGGTCTGGGCGCGACCGTCGAAGGCGTCGAGCTGCCGCAACCCAAAGATCGCCCCATCCTGCTGTGGCTGTCGATGGATAACGCTACCGATGGGGGCTGGTTGCGTGCCAAAGGCCCGCTGGTGCTGCAACCCCTGTCGCTCGATCTCGACCTGCAGGTGGCGAATGTCGCACTGGCGCCCTTCGCGCCGGCCGTGCGCAGCGCCGCGCCCATCGTGCTTCAGGATGGACGCCTGGGCTTGAGTGCGCGGTTGCGGCTGGTGCAGCAGGGCCAGGTCAACGTGGTCTCGGCCACGGCGGTGCAGGCGCGGCTGGCCCGCCTGGCCGTGCGCGACGAGAGCATGAAGCCCCCGATCGACATCCGTCTGGGCCAGCTCGACCTGGGCGTAAATCAACTCACCCTGGGTCCGCGGCCGGCCAGCTTCACGGTGAACGCGCAGGATATCCAGGGCAAGGGCACGCTGGCGCTCAAGGGCAGCTTCACCACCCAGCCCGTGTCCGTCAAGACGCAGGTCGATCTTGCCGGCTTCGACCTGGCCGCGTTCGCGCCTTACGTGGCCTCGCGCCTGAACGCCACCGTGCGCTCCGTGATGGTGGCCGCGCGCGGCGAGGCCAGCTATGCCGGCAGCGGGCCCACGCTGGCCGCCACCTGGAATGGCGCCGTCGACGTGACCGACCTGAACCTGGAAGATCGGGTCAATCGCGATGACTTCCTGAAGTGGTCGAGACTGGGGCTGTCGGGCATGCAGATCGCCCTGAAGGGCAGCACACTGTCGGCCAGCCTGGGCGATATCCTGCTCGACGATTTCTACGGGCGCATCCTGCTCAATGCCGAGGGCCGGCTCAACGTCATGGACCTCGTGGCCGAGCCGGGGGAGGCCGGCGGGTCCATCACGCAAGACACGCAGACGCGCGTCCGCGCGGAAACCCGCGCCGCGCCGGCGAGCGCCATGCCCGACATCTCGGTCAACAGCGTCACGCTCAAGCGCGGCCGCATGACCTTTACGGATCGCTTCATCAAACCTAACTACACCGCCGAGCTGTCCGCCATCGAAGGCGCGGTGTCGGCCGTGTCGTCGCGCCGGCCGCAGCCCGCCAAGGTCAATGTCGGCGGCCGGGTATACACCACCGCGCCGTTTTCGATCAGCGGCACGGTGCAGCCATTTGCGCAGTACCTGTCGCTCGATCTGAAGGCCAGCGCCAAGGGCGTGGATCTGCCGCGTTTCACGACCTACTCGGCCAAGTACGTGGGCTATCCGATCAAGCGCGGCAAGCTCTCGATGGACGTGCGCTACGAGATCAAGAACCGGGCGCTCACCGCGAGTAACCGCGTCGTCCTCAACCAGCTCACCTTCGGCGACAAGACCAACAGCCCGGACGCCATCAAGGCGCCCGTGCTGCTGGCCGTGGCCCTCCTGAAAGACAGCCGCGGCAATATCGACATCAACCTGCCGATTTCCGGTTCGCTCGACGATCCGCAATTCTCGGTCGGCGGCATCATCGTGCGGGTGCTGGTGAACCTGGTGGTCAAGGCGGTGACCTCGCCGTTCACCTTGCTGGCGTCGGCCTTCGGGGGCGGCGAAGAGTTGTCTTATGTGGCGTTTGCCCCGGGCAGCGCCGAGCTCACGCCCGAGGGCGCCGAGCGTCTGGACACGCTGGCCACCGCGCTCAACGATCGCCCTCAGCTCAAGCTCGATGTCGCGGGTCGCGCCGATCCCGCGACCGACGAGGCCGGCATGCGCCAGGCCTGGGTCGATCGGCAGATCCGGCTCGCCAAGGCGCGGGCCACCGCCCCGCGTGGCAAAAAGCCCGATCCCGACGGCGTGACCGTGAGTGCCGCCGAGCGCGCCAAATATCTCGAGGCCGCCTACGACGACACCAAGATCGAGAACAAGCCGCGCAACTTCATCGGCCTGGCCAAGTCGATTCCGGCCGGCGAGATGGAAGCGCTCCTGCGGCAGGTGGCGCCCATCGGGCAGGATGAGCTGCGAAAGCTTGCGGACTTGCGGGCGCAGGCGGTATACGAGAAGCTGCAATCCGCAGGACCCGCCGACCGCGTTTTCATGGTCGAGCCCACGTTCGGCACCGATGGCATCAAAGACGACGGCCCGCCGTCGCGTGTCGATTTCTCGCTGAAGTGATCCCTCGAGGAGTGCTTTTTCATGTCCGGACCCGATTCCGAATTCGATAGTCTGTTGCCGCCCCTCAAGCTCGATCGGCGCGGCTTCATTGCCACCACCGTGGCTGCGGGTTTTTCGCTGGCCGCTGGCCAGGCGGTCGCGCAGACCGCCATCCAGACCGACGCCAAGGGCCTCACGGCCGGCAAGGTCGAGATTCCCACCACCGACGGCAAGATACCCGCCTACCGCGCCGCACCGGCCGACAAGAAGAACCTGCCCACCTTGCTCGTGGTGTCGGAAATCTTTGGCGTGCACGAGTACATCCAGGATGTCTGCCGCCGTCTCGCCCATGCGGGTTATCTGGCCATCGCGCCGGAGCTGTTCGCGCGTCAGGGCGACCCGTCCAAGTACACCGAGATCGCCAAGCTGCGCGCCGAAGTGGTCGACCGCGCGCCCGACGCGCAGGTCATGGCCGACCTCGACGCCACCGCGGCCTGGGCCACGAGCCATGGCGGCGCGGCCGACAAGCTCGGCATCCTGGGTTTTTGCTGGGGCGGCCGCATCACATGGCTCTACGCGGCGCATCGCGCGGGCCTGAAAGCGGGCGCGGCCTGGTACGGCCAGCTGGGTGGGGCAGCATCAGAGCTCAAGCCGCGCTCGGTGCTCGAGTCGGTCGACAAGCTGCAGGCGCCGGTGCTGGGCGCCTATGGCGGCAAGGACGCCGGGATTCCGCTCGAGGACGTGGACAAGATGCGCGTGGCGCTGGCCAAGGGGCCGGCCGCCGCCCGCGCGTCGCGCATCGACATCTATCCCGAAGCGCCACACGCCTTCCACGCCGACTATCGGCCGAGCTACCGCAAGACCGAGGCCGAACAGGCCTGGACCCGCATGCTCGACTGGTTCGCCGAAAAAGGCGTGAAGTAATTCGGCTCGGGCCGGCCCAGGGCGGGCCAGGCCCGGCCCGCATCGCCCTGTGCGCTCGTGGCGCCCGGAAGGTGCCGCGCGGGCTGTGCCGATTGGTGGAGGCTCTGCCTTCAGGTTTTGCCGTCTCGGCGGACTGGCCTCAGTCCTTCTTGTCGGGCAAGCCGTCCGTCACCTCGGCGATCGACTGCTTCATGCTGTCATAGCCCATCGTGCGTTCGCGCTGGAAGCCGCCCATCACGCCGGCGCAGCCGTCCACCCCGCCCTTGCGCATATCTTCCATCATGACCTTGCCCTTCGATTGCCCCTGCTTGAAGGCGGCGTCGAAGACCTTGAAGTCGTAACGATATTCTTGGGCGAAGCGCTCGAGATTCTTGCGCCAATTCGCTTCCTGCTGCGACAGGTCGGGCGCCGACGCGCCGCAGACCCGGGCCGCGCCGTTGCTGGCGCCAGCGGTATCGACGATTTGTTCGAAAATGAGCTGGCCAGAGGGGCCCGCCGCATGGGCCGGGGCGGCCAGCCAGCCGCCCGCGGCGGTCAACACGGCGATCATGAGTGCACGCATGACAAATCCTCCTGCATGACGGACCCGGCGCGAGGCGGGTCGGAACGATGCCTGCATTATGGCCAGTCATGCCCTCTCCCGGCCCGCATCCGGGCGTTTGGAGTCGTTTCAGACTGTGCGCGTTTCTTTCGGGAGCGGGCACAACGCCTCGTCTTTCGGCACTATGATGGAGGTAGACAGGGCCGCCTTGGCGGCCCTGTCGCATAAACACAATTCAACTTGTCTCGCACGTTCCGTAATTGCTGGAGAACTCCATGACGCTCAAAGTCGGCGATCGGCTGCCCGATGGCACCCTGACCGAATTCATCGAAACCGAAACGCCGGGCTGCCAGCTGGGCCCCAACGCTTTCCAGGTCGCCGACCTGGTTCGCGGCAAGAAGATCGCGCTGTTCGCCGTGCCGGGCGCCTTCACCCCGACCTGCTCCGCCAAACACCTGCCGGGCTATGTCGCTCAGGCCGACGCGCTGAGCGCCAAGGGCGTGGATGAAATCTGGTGCGTGTCCGTGAACGACGCGTTCGTGATGGGCGCCTGGGGCCGCGAACAGCAGGCCGCCGGCAAGGTCCGCATGCTGGCCGACGGCTCGGCCACCTGGACGCGCGAGCTGGGTCTCGAGCTCGACCTCATCGCGCGCGGCATGGGTGTGCGTTCGCAACGCTACTCGGCGCTGATCGAGGATGGCGTGGTGACGCAGCTCAACATCGAAGGTCCCGGCAAGTTCGAAGTGAGCGACGCCGACACGCTGCTGCGCCAGCTGTAAAGGGTTTGTCCGGTCCGGTTCGCTGCACGGCGGACCGGATCGTTACCCGCGTGTGCCCGACAACCCAAAAGCGGTCGCCCGTCCATGATTTCCACGATTTCCGCGTTTTCCTCGTTGTACTTCGCCACGTTGCTGATGTTGATCGGCACGGGCATCTTCAATACCTACATGGGCCTGCGGCTCACCGGGCAGTCCGTCAGCGAAGTCTGGATCGGCGCCCTGATTGCCGCGTACTACCTCGGTCTCGTGTGCGGCGCCCGCATGGGGCACAAGCTCATCATCCGGGTCGGCCATATCCGCGCGTTCGCCGCCTGTGCCGCCATCGCCACCTGCATGATCCTGGCCCAGAGTCTGATCGACTACATGCCGCTGTGGCTGGCATTGCGCCTGGTGGCCGGCATCGTCATGGTCACCGAGCTGATGGTCATCGAGAGCTGGCTCAATGAGCAGACCGAGAATCAGCAGCGCGGCCGTGTGTTTTCCGTCTACATGATGGTGTCGGGTCTGGGCACCGTCCTCGGTCAGCTGGTCCTCACGGCCTACACCTCGCTGGGCGACGGTCCGCTGATCCTGGTGGCGATGTGCCTCACGCTTTGCCTGGTGCCCATCGCCGTCACCGCGCGTTCTCACCCGCCCACACCGCTGCCCGCGCCCCTCGATGTGCGCTTTTTCATCAAGCGCGTGCCGCTGTCGCTCACCGTGATTTTCGTGGCGGGCAATCTGTCGGGCGCGTTCTATGGCCTGGCGCCGGTCTACGCTGCCAAACTTGGGCTGACGACCTCGCAGGCGGCGATGTTCGTCGCCGCCGGTGTCACGGCGGGTCTGGTGGCGCAGTGGCCGATGGGCTGGCTGTCCGATCGCATCAACCGCCCCGGGCTGATTCGTTTCAACGCCGCCTTGCTGGTGGCGCTGCCTGCGCTGATGTGGGGCTGGCTGTCGCTGCCGTATTGGTTCCTGCTGGTGCTGTCGGGCATGGTCGGTATCCTGCTGTTCACGCTGTATCCCCTGGGAGCGGCTTTCGCGAACGACCACGTGGAATCGGATCGCCGCGTGGGCCTGAGTGCCGTGCTCCTCATGGTGTATGGCGTAGGCGCCTGCCTGGGCCCCATGGTGGCGGGCGTGCTCATGACCTACGGTGGTCACGCCATGTTCTACATCTTCGTCTCGGCCTGCGCGCTGATTCTGGTGTGGCAGGTGCGTCCCGCGCGCGTTACCGGCGCCCATCAGGCGCACGACGCACCGGTCCAGTTCGTGCCCATGCCCGACACGCTGCAGAGTTCGCCGGCGGCCGTCGCCCTCGATCCGCGCGTCGACCCGGTTGCCGATGCGGGTATGGAAATGGTCGCGCCCGAGCCGGGCGTGGTGCAGCCGCCTGGGCCGGTCGAAGAAGCCGTGGCCCCGATCGCCGCATTCGAAAACGTCGAGCCGGCCACCGCATTCTCGGCGGCCGAAGTGCGCGATCCGCCCAGCGTCGACGACACCGCCTCCAACGACGATACGTCCGTGGCGCAACAGCGCACCGGCAGTTGATCCGGCGCAGGTGAACCCGGCGTTTTCGGTTCGGCGCCTGGGGGCTGGCTCGGGTGCCCCCACGGGCCGCTGGCGCCGTGACCTCGGACTTCAAAAGCAAGAGGGCTGCCTCCTCGCGGAGCGCAGCCCTCTTCACGCAGGCAGCGGGTCGGGGATCAGCGCGGCATCATCACCACGATGGCGCCGAGCGCCAGCGCAAGGCCGACGAGATTGACGGCCGAGAGCTTTTCGCGGAACAGCACCGCACCCGCAAGCGTGCCCAATGCGATCACGCCCATGTTCATCGATGCGAACACCAGGGCAGGGTGGTCCGGCAGCGTCTGGTGCGCGCGGATGTAGGTATAAATGTTGGCGAAGTTCATCAGCCCCAACAGCAGGCCGGCCGCGAGGCTGCGCGCCTGCCAGCGAGTGCGTGCCAGCAGCAGATACAGCGTCATCAGCACGCCCGCCAACAGGAACACCAACAGCAGCGTGCCCGAGAACGCGCTGCCGCTGCGCGCCATGACCTTGAACAGCACGTCGATGGTGCCGTAGCCCGCCCACACCGCCAGCGGCCACATCCAGGCGGCTTGCGGCGGCCCGTCATGCGCCGGCGCATCGGCCGGGCGGCGCAGCACGCAGAAGAGCGCCGCGAACGCCAGGGCGATGCCCGCCAGCTTCGTACCTGTGACGGGCTCGCCGAACAGCACGAACGCCGCAAGCAGTGCGATGAAAAGCGACAGCCGCTGCGCCGCATCGCTGCGCACGATGCCCGCATAGCGCACGGAGCGCGCCATCGCCACGAAGACGCTGGGCATCAGCACGCCCAGCGCGCCCAACAACAGCAGATTGCTGCCCTGCACGTTGATACGCGCCAGATCCGGCTTGAGCAGCGACACGCATAGCAGCGCGGCCATGGCGTAGTTGGTGGCGATGGCTTGGCGCACATCGATGTCGTAGCGGCGCGCGAGCTTCAGCAATATCGCCACGGTGACGCTGCACAGCACGCTGGCTGCCAGCAAACCCAGTCCTGCGTTCATCTTGTCTTGCTCTCCGGATTCAGGCCGTCTGCCGCGTACGGCATTCCTGGGCCAGGGGTTGTGCTGCAAAAGCGGTGTCGCCGGCGCCTTCGGTCGTAAGGCCCAGCCGGGTCAGAAGACGCTTGTCGGCTTCCACTTGCGGATTGGCCGTGGTCAACAGGACGTCGCCGTAGAAGATCGAGTTGGCGCCCGCCAGAAAACACAGGGCCTGCTCGGCGTCGTTCATGGTTTCGCGGCCGGCCGACAGGCGAACGCGGGCGCGCGGCATCGTGATGCGCGCCACCGCGATCGTGCGGATGAATTCAAACGGATCCAGCGGCTCGGTGCCCGCCAACGGAGTACCCTCGACTTGCACCAGGTTGTTGATCGGCACCGACTCCGGATAAGGCTCCATGTTCGCCAGCTGGGCGATCAGGCCGGCGCGTTCGCGCCGCGACTCGCCCATGCCCACGATGCCGCCACAGCACACATTGATGCCGGCATCGCGAACGCGCTCGAGCGTGTCCAGGCGATCCTGGTAGGTACGGGTCGAGATGATCTTGCCGTAGAACTCGGGCGAGGTATCGAGATTGTGGTTGTAGTAGTCCAGGCCGGCCTCGCGCAGCTGTTCCGCCTGGCCTTCGGCCAGCATGCCCAGCGTGACGCAGGTCTCCATGCCCAGCCCTTTCACGGCGCTGATCATCTCGGCCACCTGCTCCAGATGGTGCGGCTTGGGGCTGCGCCAGGCCGCGCCCATGCAGAAGCGCTGGGCACCGTTGGCCTGTGCCGCGCGGGCTGCCGCCACCACGTCTGCCACCGGCATGAGCTTGTCGGCCTCGAGCTCGGTATCGTGATGCGCCGACTGCGGGCAGTAGGCGCAATCCTCCGGACAGCCGCCGGTCTTGATCGACAGCAGGCTGGAGAGCTGGATCTCGGTGGGATCGAATTGCTCGCGATGCACGGTCTGCGCGCGGTGCATCAGTTCAGGGAAGGGCAGGCGAAACAGGGCCTCGATCGCGGCCTGCGTCCAGGCGGCGGGCGCGGCGCGCCGGGCGGGCAAGGGAATGGTGGCGGTCTGCAAGGGGCTCTCCGAAGGCGAGGGATAGACAACGCAGATAAGGCTGGGCCATCGGCGTCGGCCCGATCGTAGGAAGCCCGCAAGCAATACGCAATCGGACAAGATTGCCCGAATTTGGGGCAAGCTTAGCCGAGCTTGGGCGAAGTAGGGGGATGTTGGGCGACACCAGCGGCCAATCCGCCGTCATCTTCGGAGAGGGGGGGCACGCCGGAAAGTTGTTTCATTGTGTAAAGGTGCGGCGCCCCGTCGGTCGAGGAGGCTGTGGCGCCCCCATTTGAGAGCGGTGGGCGGCCCGAAGCCAAACCAGGCGCACGAGCCCAGCGAGGCGGTGCCAGGCCAGGCAAAGCAACGCATGGCACGCCTGTGCAAGGTGACGCTAGCGGCGCAGGGCCAACGCGCAAGCGGTGCAGGGCCAAGGTAAGCAGTGCAGAGCCAAAGGTAAGCAGTGCAGAGTCAAGGTGAGCAGTGCAGAGCCACGGTAAGCAGTGCAGGGCCGAGGCAAGCAGTGCAGGGCCAAGGTAAGCAGTGCATGGCCAAGGTAAGCAGTGCATGGCCAAGGTAAGCAGTGCAGGGCCAAGGTAAGCAGTGCAGGGCCAAGGTAAGCAGTGCAGAGCCAAGGTAAGCAGTGCAGAGCCAGGTAAGCAGTGCAGGGCCGGGCAGGCGGTCGAGGGCCAAAGCCAAGCCACGCGAGGCGGTGCAACACAAAGCAATGTCGTGCAGGGCCCACAAGCCAGGAAAGCCGGCCCAAGCCGCGTGCACTCGGGACGGGCCGAGAGCTCGGGATATCGAATCAACGAGTGCGCCCGTCGGCGGGCGGAGGAGCATCTCCGCCAGATCGGCGAGTCGGAAGACGCTTTGACCTGCAAGACGGCGCGCGGCGGGCTGTGGGCTGGAGAGGCTTCGAGCGTCGGCCGAACGGCGCAGGCTGTGGCGCCGTTGCAACTCGTTTCAACTAAACCGCTTGCGCTATCTATCTACTAGTAGGTAATATTCGTTCAACGCTGCAGCAAACAGAACGCGGCAGCCCAGCAAAGCAGTCGGCAGTCCCCAGAAAGAGAACCACAGCAACACCGGCAGCAAAGATTCAAGGCAGACGCCTTTTTTATTTACCGAGTTGTCTATCTACTAGTAGATAACTTGTATCCTACCTCAAACGAACTGGAGTTTTCTCATGAACACGATCAAGACCCTCGCCGCCGCCATCGCCGTTTCCGCCGCCTTCGCTGGCGCCGCCCAAGCCGGTGAACTGGATTGGCCCCTCGATGCGCCGAACGGCACCAGCCTGACCCGCGCCCAAGTCGTGGCCGACCTGCAAGACGCCCGTGCCCACGGTCTCGTCACCACCAGCGAACTGGCCTATCCGCCCGTTGCCCAGCAGCCCGCCACGCAAGTGAGCCGCGCTCAGGTCCGCCAGGAGCTGTCCGCCGCGCAAGCCGCCGGTCTGGACGCCTCGGGTGAACTGGACTACCCGCCTGTCGCCGGCTGAGCCTGACCCACAAACCAAACCGTTTTTTATTTCCCTAAATACCTATCTACAGATAGATAGCTCAAATCGGAGCCTTACCATGAACTCGATCAAGACCTTTGCCGCCGCCATCGCCGTTTCCGCCGCCTTCGTCGGCGCCGCCCAAGCCGGTGAACTGGATTGGCCGCCCGCCGATACCAGCGTGAGCACGCTCTCCCGCGCTGAAGTGATTGCCGACCTGCAAGCCGCCAAGGCCCAAGGCCTGCTCACCACCAGCGAACTGGCTTATCCGCCCGTCGCCGCGCAATCGGCCAGCCAACTGACCCGCGACCAAGTGCGCCAGCAACTGTCCGCCGCGGATGCCGCCGGTCTGAACGCCTCCGGCGAACTCGATTACCCGCCCGTCGCCGGCTAAACGCCGCACGGAAGCTCAATACCTGATCCACGTACCGACACTGACCGAAACAAGGAACGCATCATGAACACGATCAAGACCCTCGCCGCCGCCATCGCCGTCTCCGCCGCCTTCGTGGGCACTGCCCAGGCCGGCGAACTGGATTGGCCCCTCGACGCGCCCAATGCCAGCAGCCTGACCCGCGCCCAAGTGGTCGCGGACCTGCAGGACGCCCGCGCCCAAGGCCTCGTGACCACCGGCGAACTGGCCTATCCGCCCGTTGCCCAGCACGCCGACACGCAAGTCACGCGCGCCCAGGTCCGCCAGGAACTGTCCGCCGCACAAGCCGCCGGCCTCGATATGTCCGGTGAACTCGACTATCCGCCCGTGGCCGGCTGAGCCGCCACCGTTTGTTGAACAGGAGTCCATCATGAAAACCCTCAGCATTCTTGCCGCCGGCGTGATCACCTCGCTCGCGTTCCTGGGTACGGCCCAGGCTGGCGAACTCGATTGGCCGCCCGCCGATACCAGCACCAGCACGGTCACCCGCGCCCAGGTGCAGGCCGAACTGCATGCTGCCCGCGCCCTGGGCCAGGTGGCATCCGGCGAGCAGGAGTATCCGACCACGGCCTACGCCGACGCGAGCGCTGTCAGCCGCGATCAGGTGCAAGCCGCTTTGCTGGCCGCACGCCAGGCAGGCCAGACCGCGACGGGTGAGCTCGACTACCCGCCCGTGGCCGGCTAAGCCCGGACGGCCCATGTGTCGCCATAAAACCCGCGCGCCCCGCTTCGTCCGTTGACGTCGTGCAGGCTGCGCGCGGGTCCAGGGATGCCCGACACAGGCTGGTTTCCCCTCGATGCATCCCGATCTATGTGTAGGTAAAATTCAGCCATGGATACGCAAACCCCGACCAACACGCGCGACCAACTTCTGTCGCACGCGCAAAAACTGATACGCACGCGTGGTTGCAATGGTTTCAGCTACCGCGACCTGGCTGATCACGTGGGCGTCAAGACGTCCAGCATCCACTACTACTTTCCGTGCAAGGACGACCTGCTTTACGAGGCCGTCGAGTCCTACAGCACCCGCGCCCTGGCCGCGCTGCGCGCCATCGACACCACGCTGCCCGCGCAAGAGCAACTCGATGCCTATCTCACCTTGCTCGAGACGCAGGCCTGTGGCGATGGCGATGAGCTCTGCCTGGGCGGCATGCTGGCCGCCGAGGTCATGTCGCTGCCCGAGAAAGTCCGCGCGGCATTGCAGGGCTTCTTCCATGCGCACGAAGCCTGGCTGGCACGTGTGCTGCGCGAAGGCGCGGCGCAAGGCACGTTGAAATTTTCCGGATCGCCCGAGGTCACCGCGCGCGCGCTTTTCGCAACCGTGCAAGGTTGTCTCATCAGCTCGCGGCTCTTTCACGAGTCGCCACGGTTGTGCCAGGCGGTGGGCGCCATCTATGTCGATTGCGATGGCCACGAGGCTGCATCGGCCTGATGCAGTCGCGCTGGCAGAGCAGCGAGCGGGCATGGAAGCGGGCAGGGGGCGGCCCTATCGCTCTCCTTGCCGGTGCCATCCAATCCCAATTGGTTGCGCGCGCAACACCCCACGTTCCTGGTGAACCTGGGGTGTTTTGTTTGGGGCGCAGCGCACCCACGGCTCGCGCCGGGCGCACGGGCGTCGCGCAACGGTTGAGCTCTCGCGCACCGTCTTTCGCGCCCGCAAATCAAAAAAATTCGACACCCGCGTGCACGCTTTTAAAAAATGGTGCATAATTCGGCCCCGTTCGACGAAACGCGAATTTGAAGCGACGGCAAGCAGCAACACCCAGGGCACACCCCTGCGATGCGGCAGCTGGCAGAAGCAACGAAATCGGGATCGTGGGGGTATAGCTCAGCTGGGAGAGCGCTTGCATGGCATGCAAGAGGTCAGCGGTTCGATCCCGCTTACCTCCACCACTTCAACGAACGCCGTAAGTGCAGTAAAAATAGCAGTACAGCAAGTCCAAGTCCCCTTCGTCTAGAGGCCTAGGACATCACCCTTTCACGGTGAGTACAGGGGTTCGAATCCCCTAGGGGACGCCAGCTTTGCAGTTGCAGAGATCTGGCTCGGTTGTAGTAATACGCCGCTGCGGAGCGGTAGTTCAGTTGGTTAGAATACCGGCCTGTCACGCCGGGGGTCGCGGGTTCGAGCCCCGTCCGCTCCGCCACTATTGTTAGAAAAAGCCGCAACGTACGTTGCGGCTTTTTCTTTTTGCACGCCACCCGTTTGCTCCTCAAAAGCCGCCGCGCATGCCGCGGCTTTTTTGTGCCCGCTCAGAGCGTTGTGAGAGCCTGCAAGCGGCGCGGTCCCATGGTGTTCGCGTCGGTGCTTCGGCGGTCGAGCTGCGGCCTTGCGCCTTGCGCGGCGCCGCATGGCGCGGCCCGGTGGCGCCGGCAAGATAAGCCGTGATCGCTTGTGCTGAATGGCATCACCTCTGACCGCAAGGGACGTTGCACGGCGCGTCGGTCTTGCCCGCTTGCCGGCGGCGACTGAGTGCGGGTGCAGCGGCCACTGACGTGCGGGCACTGTTGCACGACAACTGACGCACCACAACTAGTGCAGCGACAACCGGCGCAGCGACAACTGATGCAGCGACAACTGATGCAACGACAACTGATGCAACGACAACTGGTGTAATCGACCGATGGCGTCACGACCGATGGCGTCACGACTGCTGGCGTCACGACCCTTGGTGTCCCAGGCCAGCGGCAAACCATCGCAGATCGCCGCTTCGCTGCTGGCCGCCGTCGCCACTGTGGCGGGCTGAGCGATCGCATGCGTGCCGTTGACGCGCCAGGAAGGGGTGCGGGTGGGGCAGGGTGTCTTGGACGTCGTGCAGGGGCTCCGTGAGGCTCTTGCGCGCATTTGTGCGTGTTGCCTGCGGGGCAGGGCGATGGTCGCGGGTTGGCGTGGCTGATGGCGCGAAGCGGGTGAGCTCTCTGGCGCATCCGGTTCCGGCGCGCAAGGCGCGATACCGGCCGGGTCGATTCGCCTGGTGGGGGAGCGTGCGCCACCTGCGTCGCAGCGTTCCAGGTCGACAAACAAAAAGCCGCAACAACGTCGCGGCTTATGGCGTGAGAAGAGGAAAGCAGTCGCTGCGTCGGCGTCAAGAGCAACCCGCTTTCAGGGCAACCGGATTTCGTGGCAACCCACTTTCGGAGCAACCCACTTTCGGAGCAACCCGGCTTTCGGAACAACTGCCTTTCGGGGCAACCCGCTTTCGGAACAACCTGCTTTCGGAGCAACCGGGTTTCTTGGCAACCTGCTTTTGGAGCAACCCACTTTCGGAACAGCCGGCTTTCGGAACAACCGGCTTTCGGAACAACCGGCTTTCGGAACAACCGGCTTTCGGAACAACCGGCTTTCGGGGCAACCTGTTTTCCGGCGCAACAAAAGAAAAAGCCGCAACGAATGTTGCGGCTTTCTCAAGCGATTGTGGCGGAGCGGACGGGGCTCGAACCCGCGACCCCCGGCGTGACAGGCCGGTATTCTAACCAACTGAACTACCGCTCCGCAGCGGTGTATTACTACAACCGAGCCAGGCCTCTGCAAAACAGAGCTGGCGTCCCCTAGGGGATTCGAACCCCTGTACTCACCGTGAAAGGGTGATGTCCTAGGCCTCTAGACGAAGGGGACTTGGACCAAACAGTTTACTACTTCGTATTGCTACGTCTTCGCTTAGGTGGTGGAGGTAAGCGGGATCGAACCGCTGACCTCTTGCATGCCATGCAAGCGCTCTCCCAGCTGAGCTATACCCCCAAATCCCGACATCAACGATGCTTTGCAGTGTCACCTACTCACATCACTTTGCTGTCCGGCGCGTCGTAAAACTCGGTGAAAACTGCGGTGTTGCTGCGGCTTTCGCTTTGTTTTGTTTCGCGGCGCTGGCGAAGAAACGAGATTATGCACAAGTTTTTGGGCGTGTGCAAGTCAGGGTGAAAAAAAACTGAAAAAAAGTGGTGCGGTACAGTTATTGCTCCGTGCGAAGCAGCGTGCCCGCCGCAGGGTTTGCGGACGCGGAGAGCGCCTGGGGCTTGCGTGCTGCGCGCGTAAGTCATTGAAGCCGTGATGGATTGTGGGCCTGGCAACGCGATGCACCATGGATTGCGGCAAGCAAATCGCGCAGTGGAAGGAGAGTCAGGTGGCGAGTACGGGATTTATCACGCGTGCGCTGGGACGCACCGGCATGCACATCACGCGCGTAGGCTTTGGCGCGTGGGCGATCGGTGGCGGCGACTGGGCCGTGGGGTGGGGCCCGCAGGATGATGCGGCCTCGATACGGGCCATCCGTCATGCGGTGGAGCGTGGCGTCAACTGGATCGATACCGCCGCCGTCTATGGCCTCGGTCATTCCGAGGAGCTCGTGCGGCAGGCGCTCGCGCCCTTGGGTAGCGAGGAGCGTCCCTATGTGTTCACCAAAGGCGGCCTGACATGGTCGGCCAAAGATCGTATGGCCAACCCGCGGCGAACGGGGGCGCCCGATAGCCTGCGGCGTGAGCTCGAGCAGTCTTTGCGCCGCCTGGGCGTCGACGCTATCGACCTTTATCAGATGCACTGGCCCGCGGGCGATGGCACGCCGCTCGACCTTTACTGGCAAACGCTGCTGGATTTCAAGCAGGAGGGCAAGGTGCGTGCGATCGGTCTGTCCAACCATGGGCTGGCCGCGCTGCAAGACGCCGAAGCCATCGGGCATGTCGATACGCTGCAGCCGCCGTTTTCGGCGATCCGGCGCGATATGGCGGCCGATCTGCTGCCCTGGTGCGAGGCGCATGACACGGGCGTGATCGTGTATAGCCCCATGCAGTCGGGGTTGCTGTCCGGCGGGTTCGACGCCGCGCGCGCGGCGAAGCTCGGCGCGGATGATTGGCGCTCCCGCAATGCTGAATTTTCCCCGCCTCAGTTGACGCGCAATCTTGCCTTGGCCGAGGCGCTCAAGCCGGTGGCCGAACGTCATGGAGCAACGCTGGCCGCGGTGGCCGTGGCCTGGACGCTTGCGTGGCCCGGGGTGTCTGGCGCGATCGTAGGCGCACGCAGCGCCGCGCAGGTGGACGGCTGGCTGGGCGCGGCCACGCTTGAACTGGATCGCGACGATATGGAAGACATCGCGGATGCGATCGCGCTGAGCGGGGCGGGCACGGGCCCCGCGCTGCCAGAAGAAGATAGCGCGCTGCCCGCCAATTTGCTGGGCTGAACGCCAGGCGGCGACTTCTCCGAGGACGGGTGATAGCGCCGGCCGGCGCATCGCACCGGCCGGCTGAGATCAGGTTCGGCGGTTATAGCGGCCGCGGCCGGCGGCGGCAATCAGCACCAGGCCGATCAGCGCGAGCGCCAGCTTGTCGTCCCAACGCGTATAGGGCGTGAGACCCGTCATGCCCTGTACCGACACCGGCAGCACACCCGGTTGATGTGCGGGCAGCTGCGCCGCGACATGGCCGCGTGCATCGATCGCCGCGGTCAGGCCGGTGTTGGTGGCGGTGAGCATGGGGCGGGCCGTCTCGATGGTGCGCAGGCGGCCGATCTGCATGTGCTGACGCAGCGCCCAGGTGTCACCGAACCAGCCGAGGTTGCTGACGTTGACGAGGATGGTGGCGCCGGGTTGGCCGTCGGGGCCGGGCAGGAGCGCGGGCAGCAGCTCGGGTCCGAACAGGTCTTCGTAGCAGATGTTGAACGCGATGTGCTGGCCCGCCACGGAAAAAGGCTTCTGCCGCGGCGGGCCGCTGTCGAAGTCGCCGAGCGGGATATCGAGCATTTCGACGAACCAGCGAAATCCCGGGGGCACGTATTCGCCCCAGGGCACCAGATGCTGCTTGTCGTAGCGCATCGCGGTCGTGCCGGCGGCCAGTTGCGAGACGGGGGTATTCGCGTCGAAGCCCAGTACGCTGTTCGTGTAGCTGGGGCTGCCATCCGCGCGCCGCGTATGGAGCGGCACGCCCATGGTGATGGTGGCCTGTTGGCGTGCGGCGACCTCGCGCCAGGCTTCCCAGATGCGCGGGTCGAGTTGGTCCTGGAAGACCGGTAGAACCGTCTCGGGCAGGATGATGAGTTGTGGCGCCGGCACGCCCGGCGCGGGAGGCAGGGCGGCGAGTTCGAGGTGGCGCAGCAGCCCCTGCTGCAGCAGGGCGGGGTCGAACTTCTGCGACTGTTCGACATTGCCTTGTACCAGCCGCACCGAAATGGGCTCACCGGTCGGACGCGACCAGTCGATGAGGCTGAGCAGCCAGCCTGCCAGCACGAAGACCAGTGCCACGCCGAGTGCCAGGCCGTGGCGCGCGTCGAAGCGGTCGGGGGCACCGGTGGCGGCGTCGGGTTGCTCCGCACGCCACAAGCCGGCCAGCGCGGCGGCCGCGAAGGCCGCGAACAGCGCCATACCATGCACGCCGAGGATCGGGGCCCACCCGGCGAGCGGGCCGTCGACATGGGCATAGCCGATGTTGAGCCAGGGGAAGCCGGTCCAGAGCGTGGCGCGCACCCACTCGAAGAAAGCCCAGCAGGCCCCCCAGGTGGCGGCCGCCCACAAGGCCTGGCGCGCGCGCAGGGTGACGCTGTCGAGGACGCGTGGCGGACATAGCCAGCGCGCCGCGGCGCAGGCCATGCCCGGAAAAATGGCGAGAAACAGCGACAGCGCCAGCACGCCGCCCACGGCAAGCGGGACGGCCATGCCGCCGTAGCGGTGCATGCTGACGAACAACCAGTACAAGCCCAGGCTGAAGCTGAACGACGAGAACCACCACCCGCGCGCGAAGGCCGCGCGCAACGTGTGCGCACGCAAGGTGGCGTGCGCCGCCGTGGCGAGCGTCAGGATCTGGATGAGGGCCAGCGACCAGGCCGGCAGCGGCCCGGGCGCGAAGGTCAGCGCGTGCAGTGCACCCGCGATGCCCAGCAGGGCGGCGCCCCGCAGCGTGCCGGCCGAGGGCCGGCGCAACCAGGGGCGGCGGGTCATGCGGCGCTATCGTTGGCGGTGGCGCTGTCGCGGTAGACCCGCAGCCAGAGGGCGCGGCGCGGATCGGCGCGTATGACTTCGATCTTCAGGCCATCGAACTCGGCGTGGTCACCGCGGCGCGGGATGCGACCGAGCTTGCCGCCCAGCCAGCCGCCGACGCTGTCGTACTCGTCGTCGGGCAGCGTGGTGCCGAAGGTTTCGTTGAAGTGGCTGATCTCGGTGGAAGCCAGAAGGCGCCACTGATTGTCGCCTTCGGGGAAGATCGATTCTTCTTCGTCTTCGTCGAATTCGTCTTCGATGTCGCCGACGATCTGCTCGAGCACGTCTTCCATGGTGACGAGGCCGGAGATGCCGCCGTGCTCGTCGATAACGATGGCGATGTGATTGCGGCTCGCGCGGAACTCATGCAGCAACACGTTGAGCCGCTTGACCTCCGGAATGAACACGGCGGGGCGGATCAGCGAGCGCACTTCGAGCCCGGGATCCTGCATCACGCGCAGCAGATCCTTGGCAAGCAGGATGCCGAGGATGTTGTCGCGGTCGTTTTCGAAGACGGGGAAGCGCGAGTGAGCCGTTTCGACGACGGTGGCCAGCAATTGCGGCAGGGGCACCCCGACGTCGAGCAGGTCCATGCGGGAGCGCGGCACCATGATGTCGGCGACAGTGCGCTCGGACACGGCCAGTGCTCCCTTGAGCATGGTGTATGACTCGACGTCCAGGAGAGCGCGCTCGTGCGCGGCGTCGAGCACCGCCTTGATGCCTTCGCGGTCTTCGGGCTCACGCCGGACCAGCCTCAGGAGGCGGTCGAGCAGGGATTTGGTGGGTTTGGGGGAGCGAGCGCGGGGCGCTTCGGCAGCAGGATAAGGGTCGGACATCGTCCAGATGGACTCGTTGCTAAAAGATCAGCATAACCCAAGTTGCAGACATAGTTGTAACGGCGACGCGATCTGCCCCCGAACATGGCTGCAACAGCGCCGATCCGACCCGGGACGGACGGGATCGCGCGCGAGTCGGGTGGGGGCAGGCAGCGCCCTGCGCAGTTGGGGCTGCGGGCGCATGCCGCACGCGACCGCGGCACGCGCAGCCGCCTCCCGCGCGGCGTTCAGTCTTCGATCACGTACGGGTCGGTGATGCCCATGCGCGCCAGGATCTGCGCTTCGAGCGTTTCCATGCGGCGGGCGTCGCGGGCCTTGAGGTGGTCGTAGCCCAGCGCGTGCAGCACGCCGTGGATGGTGAGATGGGCGGCGCGGTCGATGAAGGCCTTTTTCTGCTCGCGGGCCTCGCGCGCGAGCACGGGCACGCAGATCACGATGTCGCCGCGGGCGACGCCCAGCGGGTCGACGCCGTACTCGAAGGTAAGCACGTTGGTGGCGTAGTCGCGCCCGCGGAAATCGCGGTTCAGGCGCTTGCCTTCGGCCTGGCCGACCAGACGGATCGAAAGCTCGGCCGCCTCGAAGGCCGCCAGGCCGTCGGCCTGAGCGCCTTCGAGGGCGTAGCCGGCCCAGCGGCGCACACGATGGCGGGCGAGCCGCGGCTCGGCCACGGCATACTGGACCGACAGGGAAAGCGTCGCGCTCATGGCCGGCCGTCTTCCTGTTCCGCCTTGTCGTAGGCATCGACAATGCGGGCCACCAGCGGATGGCGCACCACGTCGCGGCTCGTGAAGCGCGTCATGGCGATGCCTTGCACGCCGTCGAGCACCTGCACGGCGTGCGCCAGGCCGCTTTGCTGGCCGCGCGGCAGGTCGACCTGCGACGGGTCGCCAGTGATCACGGCCTTGCTGCCGAAGCCGATGCGGGTGAGGAACATCTTCATCTGCTCGGGCGTGGTGTTCTGCGCCTCGTCGAGGATGACGAAAGAGTGGTTCAGCGTGCGGCCCCGCATGTAGGCCAGCGGAGCGATCTCGATGCTCTGCTTCTCGAACAGGCGCTGCACACGCTCGAAGCCCATCAAATCGTAAAGCGCGTCGTACAGCGGGCGCAGATACGGGTCGACCTTCTGGGCCAGATCGCCCGGCAGAAAGCCCAGGCGCTCGCCGGCTTCGACGGCCGGACGCGTGAGCACCAGACGCTGCACCGTGTCGCGCTCCATCGCGTCGATCGCGCAGGCAACGGCGAGCCAGGTCTTGCCGGTGCCGGCCGGACCCACGCCGAACGTGATGTCGTGCTTGAGAATGTTGTTGAGGTAATCACGCTGACGCGGGGTGCGCGGACGCAGATCGGTGCGGCGCGTGCGCAGCAGCACGCCGTTGCTTTCGTCATCGACTGGCGGCAAGGGGTCGGCCGCGGCCGCATCCTCGGCGCGTTGGTCGGGGGCAGGGTCTTCCTGGCGGCCCACGCCGATCTCCACCAGCCCGAGCTGGATGTCGTCCACGCTGAGCGCGCGATGGGTGGCCTGCTCATAGAACCGGCGCAATGCCCGCCCGGCGAGCTCGGCGCGTTCGCCTTCGATCGTGACGCGCGCGCCGCGGCGGTTGAGCGTCACGCCCATGCCGTCGGCAAGCTGACGCAGGTTTTCGTCGAGCGGACCGCACAGGTTCGCCAGATGGATGTTGTCGCCGTCGAGCGTGACGACGACCGGCATGCCGCGCCGGCTCTTGCTGCGGGGTTGACTCATGCGGCTCCCTGGAGGTGGGGTTGCGTGGCCGAGATGCGGCCGCGCAGTGAATTGGTGTGGGCGTGGGTGATGTCGACATCGACCATGCGGCCGATCAACGACACGGGGCCGGGGAAGTTGACGATGCGGTTGTTCTCGGTGCGCGCCATCAGCTCATTGACGTCGCGGCGCGAGGTGCCTTCGATCAGCACGCGCTGGGTGGTGCCGACCATGGCTTGCGCGATGGCGGCGGCCTGCTCGTTGATCAAGGCCTGCAGGCGTTGCAGGCGCTTGAGCTTCACGTCGGCCGGCGTGTCATCGCTCAGGTCCGCCGCCGGCGTACCGGGGCGGCGCGAGTACACGAAGGAGAACGAGGTATCGAAGCCCACGTCGGCGATCAGCTTCATGGTCTTTTCGAAGTCTTCCTCGGTCTCGCCCGGAAAGCCCACGATGAAGTCCGACGACAGGGTGAGGTTGGGGCGGGCGGCGCGCAGCTTGCGCACCACCGATTTGAATTCGAGCGCCGTGTAGCCACGCTTCATGGCGGCCAGCACGCGATCGCTGCCCGCCTGCACGGGCAGGTGCAGGAACGACACCAGCTTGGGCAGGCGCGCGTACGCGTCGACCATGCGCTGGGTCATTTCCTTGGGGTGGGAGGTCGTGTAGCGGATGCGCTCGATGCCGGGGATCTCGTGCACATATTCCAGCAACATGGCGAAATCGGCGATCTCGTCGGTATCGCCCATGCGGCCGCGGTATGCGTTGACATTCTGGCCCAGCAGCGTCACTTCTTTCACGCCCTGATCGGCCAGGTCTGCCACTTCGATCAGCACGTCGTCGAACGGCCGCGAAACCTCGTCGCCCCGGGTGTACGGCACGACACAGAAACTACAGTACTTGCTACAGCCTTCCATGATCGACACGAAGGCCGTGGCACCTTCGACGCGCGGCGGCGGCATGGCGTCGAACTTCTCGATCTCGGGAAAGCTGATGTCGACCTGCGAGCGGCCTTCGCTGCGGCGGCGCCGGATCAGCTCGGGCAGACGGTGCAGCGTCTGGGGACCGAACACCACGTCGACATAGGGCGCGCGCTTGACGATGGCCTCGCCTTCCTGGCTGGCCACGCAACCGCCCACGCCGATCACGAGGTTGGGATTCAGGCGCTTGAGATGCTGCACACGGCCCAGGTCCGAGAATACCTTTTCCTGCGCTTTTTCGCGCACCGAACAGGTGTTGAACAGGATCACGTCGGCTTCTTCGGGGTTGTCGGTGACTTCGAGGCCTTGGTCGGCACGCAGGACGTCGACCATCTTGTCGGAGTCGTACTCGTTCATCTGGCAGCCGAAGGTGCGGATGTAGAGCTTGCGGGCGTCGGCCGGAATATGCAGCGGCGTGGCCTGATCAGCGGCCTGGGTGGCGGGAGCGGGCGAGGGGGCGGCGGCCGAACCGTCGCGTTTGAGTGTGGTTTCGTGCATGGCGTGCGCCGTGACGGGTGTAGATCCCGGGGGCGTAAAATTGGGGAGGGCTTGGGGAGAACCCCGAATTTTAGCCTTTTCATCGGGATTGTCTTGGAGCGGCCGCTTTGGCCCGTTACCATAGCCGCCCGGAACGGTACCGTTGGGCCGGGCGATCGAGCCCGCCGCGCCTGTGCCGGCCGCGTGTCCGCCTTGCGGGCCCGGGCCGGATCCAGGATGGGTGCCGCGCTTGCGCCGGGGCTGTGGCTCCGGCATCGATTTCCCCGCCGGCCCCGGCCGGTCGTCTTTGTCCCGCATGAACCTCATCCCTCCGCTTCCCACTCCGCCTCTTGCCGAACCGCCGCGGATGCCCGCCTGGCGCGGTGGCCTGGCCATGTGCCTGGTGCTCGCCGCCATGGCGGCCAGCGCGCACTGGCTCGACCAGGATTTCACGCTCTGGATTCACGCGCACGTGAGCCCCGCGGTCAACGACACCTTCGAGTGGATCGGCGAGCTGGGCGACCCCGACGTTTATCTCGCGGCGGCGCTGGCGGCTTATGTGCTGTCGCTGATGGGGTTGCAGCGCGGCTGGCACTGCCCCGTGCGCCACGGCTTCGACCGCATCGCGCGGGTGTGCGTGTTGCTCATGGCCACCATGGCGACGGGCGGCATCGTGACCTGGCTGCTCAAGCGCATCGTGGCGCGGGCCCGGCCCGAAGAGCTCCTGGACGACAAGTTCTACGGTCGTGGCGATCTGTTTGCCGGCGAGCCGTTCGATTCCTTCCCGTCGAGCCACACGCAGGCGGCATTTGCCGTGGCCGCGGTCGTGGCGATCGTGGCGCCCCGCTGGCGCTGGCCGGTGTTCGCCCTGGCCAGCCTGGTCGCCGCCAGCCGCGTGGTCAATCGTGACCACTATCTGAGCGACGTGGTGGGCGGTGCGATGATCGCCATCGTGTGCGCCACGCTTCTGGCTCCGCGCGTGCTGTCGGCGCGCTACCAGTGGCCCCTGCGTGCGCCGTGGCGCTGGCGCCGCGGCTGAATACGCCGGCCAAAGAAAAACCCCGGGACGGCGGCGCCGTACCCGGGGTTTTTCATTCTGGGGGCGCCGTATTCGAGCGCCGCGCCGTCAGACTCAGGCGGCTTCGACGCCGTCTTCGTCTTTCTTGACCGGCTTGACCAGGTCTTCACGCTTGACGCCCATCCACATCGCCAGCGCCGCGGCCACGAAGACCGAGGAGTAGATGCCGAACCAGATGCCGATGGTCAGGGCCAGCGCGAAGTAGTGCAGCGTGGGGCCGCCGAAGAACAGCATGGCCAGCACCATCATCTGGGTCGAGCCGTGGGTGATGATCGTGCGCGAGATCGTCTGCGTGATGGCGCTATCGATCACCTCGTGCACGCTGGCCTTGCGGTACTTGCGGAAGTTTTCGCGAATCCGGTCCATGATGACCACGGATTCGTTGACCGAGTACCCCAGCACCGCCAGCACGCCCGCCAGCACCGCGAGGGAGAACTCCCACTGGAAGAACGCGAAGAAGCCCAGGATGATCACCACGTCGTGGAGGTTGGCGATCACGCCGGCGACCGCGAATTTCCATTCGAAGCGAATGCCCAGATAGACCATGATGCCTATCACCACGACGAGCAGCGCCATCATGCCGTTATGCAGCAGCTCCTGGCCCACCTGCGGGCCCACGAACTCCACGCGGCGCAGTTGCACCGACGGGTCGGCCGCCTTGAGCGAGGCCATCACGGTCTCGCTCTGCGTGGCCGAGGTCTGACCTTCGGCCAGCGGCAGGCGGATCATGACGTCGCGCGAGGTGCCGAAATTCTGCACCTGGAAGTCGGTGTAGCCGAGCTTGGACACGGCGCCGCGCACCTGGTCGAGCTGTGCGGTCTGCGCGTAGTTGACTTCCATGACCGTGCCGCCGGTGAATTCGATCGACAGGTGAAAGCCGCGCGTGATGATGAAGAACACCGCGGCCACGAAAGTCAGCAGGCTGATGATGTTCAGCACCAGCGCGTTGCGCATGAACGGGATGGTGCGATGAATCCGGAAAAATTCCATGTTACGCCTTGCAGGTAGCCCGGACAGGCGGCCTATTCAGCCGCCCGAGCCGGTTCAGTTTGCCTTGTTGGTGGGTTTCCAGACGGTGCCGATCGAGATGTTCGTGAGCTTCTTCTGACGGCCATACCAGAGGTTGGCCAGCGCGCGCACGCCCACCACCGACGAGAACATCGAGGTGACGATACCCAGGCAGTGCACCACCGCGAAGCCCCGGATCGGACCCGAGCCGAAGGCCAGCAGTGCCAGGCCCACGATCAGCGTGGTCAGGTTGGAGTCGAGAATGGTGCCCCAGGCGCGTTCGAAGCCGTGATGGATTGCCTGCTGCGGGGTGGCCCCGTTGCGCAATTCTTCGCGGATCCGTTCGTTGATCAGCACGTTCGAGTCGATGGCCATGCCCAGCGTGAGCGCGATGGCCGCGATCCCGGGGAGGGTCAGCGTGGCCTGCAGCATCGACAGCAAGGCCAGCAGCAGCAACACGTTGAAGGTCAGGCCGATCGTGGAGAACACGCCGAACAAGTGGTAGTAGATGATGATGAAGACCGCGATCGCCAGGAAACCGTACAGGGTCGAGTAGAAACCCTTGGCGATGTTGTCGGCGCCCAGGCTCGGGCCGATGGTGCGCTCTTCGATGATCGACATCGGTGCGGCCAGCGCGCCGGCGCGCAGCAGCAGCGCGGTGTCGGCGGCCTCTTCGGGGCTCATCGAGCCCGAGATCTGCACTTGGCCACCGGCGATTTCCGAACGGATCACCGGGGCCGTCACCACCTCACCCTTGCCGTTTTCGAACAACAGGATCGCCATGCGGCGGCCGATGTTGTCGCGGGTCACGTCGCGGAAGATGCGCGCGCCCTTGGTGTCGAGGGTCAGGTGGACGGCGGCCTGCTGCGTCTGCGAATCGCGGCCGGGCTGGGCGTCCTGCAAGTTTTCGCCGGTCAGGATGACCTGGCGGCGTACCAGCAGCGGACGGCCGTCGCGGTCGGTGTAGCGCTCGAGACCGAACGGCACCGAGCCCGAGGCCAGGGCGCTTTGGGCGCCCGGCGAGTCGTCGACCATGCGGATTTCGAGCGTGGCGGTCCGGCCCAGCAGTTCCTTGGCCTTGGCCACGTCCTGCACGCCGGGCAATTGCACGATGATGCGGTCGTTGCCCTGTTGCTGGATCACGGGTTCGGCCACGCCGAGTTCGTTGATCCGGTTGTGCAGGGTGTTGATGTTCTGCTTGAGCGCGGTGTCCTGCACGCGGGTGATCGCGGTGGGGCTCAACTCGCCGACCAGGGCCGGACGGCCACCGTTGTCGGTTTCGACGAATTGCAGATCGGCCATGCGGTTGCGCAGGGCGTCGCGCGCGCGTTCGCGCAGCTCGGCGTTGGCAAAGGTGGCCTGCACGGCCATGCCGGTGCGCTCGACGTTGGCGACCTCGACCTTCTGGTCACGCAGCGTGGCGCGCACGTCGGTGGCCAGCGAATCGTAGCGGGCGGTCAGGGCGCCCTGCATGTCGACCTGCAGCAGGAAGTGCACGCCACCGCGCAGATCCAGGCCGAGGTACATGGGCTTGGGCTCGAACCAGCCCAGCGTGCGCATCCAGGGAGGCGAGGCGGGCAGCAGGTTCAGGGCCACGGTGTAATGGGGATCGCCCGCGACGGTATTCAGGGTGCGGTCGAGGAGGTCGCGCGCCTGAAGCTGGATGTCGGTGGAAGCGAAGCGTGCCCGGACGGTGCCGAGCGTGCCGTTGAGCTCGTAATAGACGCTCGTGGCCGGGATGTTGGCGTCGTTCAGGATTTGCTCGACGCGCTCCAGCATGGCCGGTTCCACCTTGATGGTGGCTTTGGCGCTGGAGATCTGTACGGCAGGGGATTCGCCGTAGAAATTGGGCAGGGTATAGAGCAGGCCGATGACGACCGCAACCAGGACCGTGATGTACTTCCAGAGGGGATAGCGGTTCATTGCCGGCTACTTATCAAGGGGTGGAGCGGAACAAGGCCCCGCACGGAGGCGGGGCCTGATCTGACGATTACAGGGCCTTGATGGTTCCCTTGGGCAGCACGGTCGTGACCGAGGCCTTTTGCAGCGTGATTTCGACGGGCTTCTCGGCCAGGTCGGCCACTTCGACGGTGATGTAGCTGTCGGTGACCTTGGAGACCTTGCCCAGGATGCCGCCGGCAGTGACGACTTCGTCGCCTTTGGCCAGCGCGGCAACCATGTTGCGGTGTTCCTTCTGGCGCTTCATCTGCGGACGGATCATCAGGAAGTAGAGGATCACGAACATCAGAATGATGGGCAGCATGCCCATCAGCGCATTGCCCTCGGCGGCTTGTGCCAGGACGATGCCGGCGGTGTCGATAGCAGACATGGAATGACTCCTAGGTTATTCAGTTGGGTACGTCGTAATGTTGTTCTGTCCCTAGCCCCCGCGCGAGCCATGGGTAGGGCAAGCCGGCTATTGTAGCGAGGTTGCGCGGCGCATACCCCGGAGGCCGCCCGCCGGCCAATCGGCCCCGTGGCGGGCAGGCGCGTGGCACCCGCCGCCTCAGGGTTTACGCCTAGCGTGCGGCGTGGCGGCTAGTCGACGCCGCGGGCGCGGTCGGCGGCGAATTGGGCGCGCCAGGCCTCGAATCGGCCGGCGGCGATCGCTTCGCGCATTTCGCCCATGATGGTCAGATAGAAATGCAGGTTGTGCAGCGTGTTCAGGCGCGCGCCGGTGATTTCGTTGGCGCGCTGCAGATGATGCAGGTAGGCGCGCGAGAAATGCTGGCAGGTGTGGCAGGCGCAGCTGGGATCGAGCGGGCGGGTGTCGTCGCGGTATTTGGCGTTGCGGATCTTCACGTCGCCGAAGCGGGTGAACAGCCAGCCGTTGCGCGCATTGCGGGTCGGCATCACGCAGTCGAACATATCGACACCGCGCGCCACGCCCTCGACCAGGTCCTCGGGCGTGCCCACGCCCATCAGGTAACGCGGGCGGTCCTGCGGCAGGCGCGGGGCCACGTGCGCCAGGATGCGCATCATGTCTTCTTTGGGCTCGCCCACCGACAGGCCGCCGATGGCGTAGCCATGAAAGCCGATGTCGGTCAGGCCCGCGAGCGACTCGTCGCGCAGGTTTTCATACATGCCGCCCTGCACGATGCCGAAGAGCGCGTTGGGATTCTCGAGCTGATCGAAGGCTTCGCGCGAGCGGCGCGCCCAGCGCAGCGACATGCGCATCGAGCGCGCCGCTTCTTCGGAGGTGGCCGGCCGGCCGTCGATCTCGTAGGGCGTGCACTCGTCGAACACCATCACGATGTCGGAGTTGAGCGAGCGCTGGATGCGCATCGACTCTTCCGGCGTGAGAAACAGACGCGCGCCGTCGATGGGCGATGCGAACTTCACGCCTTCTTCGGTGATCTTGCGCATGCCCTGCAGACTGAACACCTGGAAGCCGCCCGAGTCGGTCAGGATGGGCTTGTCCCATTGCATGAAGCCGTGCAGGCCGCCGTGCTTTTCCATGATGGCGGTGCCGGGGCGCAGCCACAAATGGAAGGTGTTGCCCAGCACGATCTGCGAGCCGATCTCCTTGAGCTCGTGGGGCAGCATGGCTTTGACGCTGCCATAGGTGCCGACCGGCATGAAGATGGGCGTCTCGACCACGCCGTGGTTGAGGGTCATGCGGCCGCGGCGGGCGCCGCCGTCGGTGGCGAGCAGTTCGAATTGCAATCCGGTCATGGCTGGGGAGTTTCGATGAACATGGCGTCGCCGTAGCTGAAAAAGCGATAGCGCTCGGCGACGGCGTGGGCGTAGGCGCGGCGGATGGGCTCGACGCCGGCCAGTGCCGACACCAGCATCAGCAGCGTCGACTGCGGCAGGTGGAAATTGGTAAGCAGGGCGTCGACCACATGGTAGGTGTAGCCCGGCGTGATGAAGAGGCGGGTGTCGCCGCTGGACGCGCCGATGCCGGCCGGCCCCGCGGCGTTTTGCGCCTGACTATGAGCGGCGGCCGATTCGAGGGCGCGCACGCTGGTGGTGCCCACCGCGATCACGCGGCCGCCCGCCTGGCGGGCGTGCTCGATGGCGGCCACCGTTTCGGGCGGCACCGTGTACCACTCGGCGTGCATGATGTGGTCGGACAGATTGTCGACCCGTACCGGCTGGAACGTGCCGGCGCCCACATGCAGCGTCACGAAGGCGCGTGCCACGCCTTGCGCGGCCAGGCGTTCCAGCATGGGCTGGTCGAAATGCAGGCCCGCCGTGGGCGCGGCGACGGCGCCGGGCTCACGGGCATATACGGTCTGGTAGCGGGTGTCGTCTTCCTGGTCCGCGGCGTGCGTGATGTAGGGCGGCAGCGGCGTGGCGCCGTGAGCGTCCAGCAGATCCAGCACGGGCGCCGGAAACTGCAGCTCGAAGAGCTCGCCCTGGCGGCCCAGCACCTCGGCCTCGAAGGCGCCGTCGGCCAGCACCAGGCGCATCCCGGCGCCGGGCGATTTGCTGGCACGCACATGCGCCAGCGCACGATCGGTGTCGACGATGCGTTCGACCAGCACCTCGATTTTGCCGCCCGTGGCCTTCTGGCCCGTCAGGCGGGCCTTGATGACGCGCGTGTCGTTGAAGACCAGCAGGTCATTGGGGCGCAGCAGCCCGGCCAGATCGGGAAACTGGCGGTCGTGCAACTGGCTGCCGGCGTCCAGATGCAGCAGCCGGCTGCCATCGCGGCGCGCGGCAGGGGTTTGCGCGATCAGTTCATCGGGCAGGTCGTAGTCGAAATCGGCGACGGTATAGGCGTGAGACACGGCGGGAAACTCGATAGGGGCACAGTGAAGCGCGTGCCGGGGCCGCGCTGCGCGCCGTCGAGGGCGTCCCGCAGGTGAGCCTACCCAGGGTGAACTCATCCAGGCCGAACCGACACAACCCGGCATTGTAGCCCGGCGCGCGACCGTGACATGGCGCCAACAGCGTGGGGGCGGAGCGCTTGCCCGCGCGACTCGCCGCCGTCTCGTTTCGGTATGCTTTCGGCTTCAACCGCAAAGTGATGTAACGGGTGGGGCATGGCACAAGGGCAAGGCACGCAGACACAGGGGCAGGAGAGCCACCGGAATCGCGAGGGCGCGGGCCAGCCACGGGCCGCGCGGCTGCGGCAATGGGCCGCGGCCGCGATCTTCAGTTGCTGCGGTGTCGCGGTGGCCCAACCGATGCCACAGGCCGGCATGCCGGCCAAGCTGGCCGAGGCGTGGCGCGCCGCCAAGCTGCCCGATGACGCGCTCTCGGTGGTCGTGCAGGAGATCAACGGCCCGCGCATGCTCGCGGTCAATGCCAAGACCCCCCGCAACCCCGCCTCGGTGATGAAGCTGGTCACGACCTGGGCGGCGCTTTCCGAGCTCGGGCCCAATTATGTGTGGCGCACCGAGTTTCTGACGGGACCCGGCAACCGGCCCGATGCCCACGGTGCCCTTCAGGGCCCGCTGTACCTGCGTGCCAGCGGTGACCCGCAGTTCCTGCTGCAAGACATGTGGACGCTGCTGCGCGAGTTGCGCCTGCGGGGCGTCAAGCAAATCAACGATCTCGTGATCGACCGCAGCATTTTCGGTCAGGTCGCGATCGACCCGGGCGCCTTCGACGGTGCGCCCGATCGAGCCTACAACGCCAGTCCCGATGCCCTGATGGTGGGTTTCGGGGCCGTGCGCCTGCTGTTCACGCCTGATCCGCTCGCCAATAAATGGTTGCCCGTGATCGACCCGCCGGTACCGGGGCTGCGCCTCGAAGGGCAGGTGGAGTGGAGCGACGTGCGCTGCCCCGGGCCGCCGGTGGTCACGACCGAGCCGGTGGTCACGCAGCAGGGCATGAGCTTGCGGCTCGCCGGAAAGGTGGCGGGCTCCTGCGGCGAGTTCAGCCTGTACCGGCTGGCGCTGTCGCAGCAGGACTACGCGGACGCCGTGCTGCGCATGCTGTGGCGCGAGCTGGGCGGCACCTTCAAGGGCACGGTCCGTACCGGCATGGTGCCTCCCGATGCCATGCCGCTCGCCAGCCATGAATCTCCCACGCTGGGCGAGGCGATCCGCATCATCAACAAGCGCAGCAATAACGTCATGGCGCGTACGGTGCTGCTGACCCTGGGCGCCGAGCGCGGCCGCCGGCCCGCCACCGTGGCCTCGAGCGAAGCCGTGGCCAAGCAGATCCTGCAGGAGCAGGGGCTGGTTATGCCCGAACTGGTGATCGACAACGGCGCGGGCCTCTCGAGGGATGCCCGTGTGTCGGCCGACAGCCTGGCGTCGATGCTCACCTTGGCCTGGCAATCGCCGGTCATGCCCGAGTTCATCGCGTCCATGGCGATCGCCGGCGTGGATGGCACGGTGCGCCGCCGTCTGAAGGGCAACGGCGCGGCCGGCATGGCGCATCTCAAGACCGGGTCGCTGCGCGATGTGCGGGCCATCGCGGGCTATGTGCTGGGCGCGAGCGGCAAGCGCTACGTGGTGGTCAGCATCGTCAATCATGACAATGCGGCTGCTGTCCGGGCCTTCGATGATGCACTGGTGGCGTGGCTGGCAGCGCAATGAAACCGGCGCGACGGGGCGCGTCGGCCGCAATCGGATTACGATAGCGCCAGGCGCGGCCTGACCGCGCAAGAATGACTGAGTCTATTTACTGGAGATACCGGACATGCCCGTGCATGAAATCCGCCATCCGCTGATCCGCCACAAGCTCGGCATCATGCGTCGTGCCGACCTGAGCACCAAGAGCTTTCGCGAGCTGTCGCAGGAAGTCGCGGCCTTGCTGACCTATGAAGCCTCCAAGGACCTGCCGCTCGCGCCGGCCCAGGTCGAAGGCTGGTGCGGTACCGTCGACGTCGAAAAGATCGCCGGCAAGAAAGTCACCGTGGTCCCCATCCTGCGTGCCGGCATCGGCATGCTCGACGGCGTGCTGAGCCTGATTCCCGGCGCCAAAGTGAGCGTGGTCGGCCTGGCCCGTAACGAAGAAACCCTCGAAGCCCAGACCTATCTCGAACGTCTGGTGGGCGAGCTCGATCAGCGCCTCGCGCTCATCGTCGACCCGATGCTGGCCACGGGCGGTTCGCTCGTCGCCACCATCGACATGCTCAAGCGCGCCGGCGCGCGCGAGATCCGCGCGCTCACGCTCGTGGCCGCACCCGAAGGCGTGAAGGCCGTGCTCGACCGCCATCCCGACGTGCACATCTACACCGCCTCGATCGACCAGGGCCTGAACGAGCATGGCTACATCATGCCGGGCCTGGGTGACGCCGGTGACCGCATTTTCGGCACCAAGCAAAAAGTCGAATAAGCGGCGCCCGCTCGCCCCATGGCCGCCATCACGGCGGCCATGCAAAAAAAGCCGGCATTCGCCGGCTTTTTTCTTTTAGCGCCAGGCACTTAGCCGTGCGCGGGCGCGATGGGCGCGGCCGGCGCGTCGCCGGGCAGGCCCTCGGCGTAGCTGCCGAACCAGCGCAGCTTGCCTGCCAGGGCCGCGACTTCGCCGACCACCAGCAGCGCGGGTGAGCGCACGGCATGGGCGGCGGCGATCGCGGCCAGTTCCGCGAGGCGGCCGGTGACGACACGCTGCTCGGGACGGCTGCCGTTCTCGATGAGTGCGAACGGCGTGTCGGGCGAGCGGCCGTGCGTGATCAGCCGGCGGGACAGCGTGTCGAGCTGACCGACGCCCATGTAGAACGCCAGCGTCTGTGCGGGACGGGCGAGGCCGTCCCAATCGAGCGCGTCTTCGTCGGCGCGGCAGTGGGCCGTGACCAGACGTACCGATTGCGCGTGTTCGCGATGGGTGAGCGGAATGCCCGCATAGGCTGCACAGGCCAGCGCCGCGGTGATGCCGGGCACCACCTCGAACGGCACACCATGCTCTTGCAGGTATTCGAGCTCCTCGCCGCCGCGGCCGAAGATGAAGGCATCGCCGCCCTTGAGCCGCACGACCCGGCGGCCGGCGCGCGCGTGCTCGACCATCAACCGGTGGATGCGAGACTGGGTGGCCTGATGATCTTCGCCCAATTGCTTGCCGACCGTGATTCGTTCGGCGTCGCGGCGCGACAGGGACAGCACGGCGTCGCTGACCAGACGGTCGTGCAGGATCACGTCGGCCTCGTTCAGCGCGCGCAGCGCCTTGAGCGTGAGGAGGCCGGGATCGCCCGGGCCGGCGCCGACCAGCACGACACTGCCCTGGCGCGCTTCCTGCGGCTGTTCGAGCGCGTCGCACAGCAGTTGTTCGGCCTGCTCGGGCTGCTGCTGGCGCAGCGACTGCGCCACAGGACCATCGAGCAGCCAATCGTAGAATCGGCGGCGCTGGCCGAGATCGGGGCGCTGGCTGCGGATGCGGGCGCGGTAGCGTTCCGCGAGCGCGGCCAGGGGGCCGAGCGTGTGATCGAACAGGGATTCGAGACGCTCGCGCAGTCGCCGCGCCAGCACAGGTGCCACGCCGGACGACGAGATCGCCACGATCAACGGGGAGCGATCGACGATGGACGGCACCTGGAAGGTGGAAAGGGCAGCATCGTCCACCACGTTACAGAAGAGACGGCGTGCGACGGCATCATCGTGCACCTGTTGGTTCACGGCCCGATCGTCGGTCGCCGCGACCACCAGCCAGGCCGCGTCCAGCCATGCGCTCTGGTAGGTGCCCGAGAGGTGGGTGATGCGACCCTCGGCCGCGAGCCGGGTAAGGTCGGGATCGAGCGCGGGGGCGCCAACCACGACATCTGCCTGGGCTTCTAGCAGGGCGGCCGCCTTGCGGGCCGCCACCTCACCACCGCCCACCACCAGCACGCGGCGCTGGGCGAGGTCGGTAAAAATCGGGAATAGCTTCATGAAATGGGCGCCAGCGGGCTGCGCCCGCAAAATATCAGCCGATCATAGGGAGCCCGCTTCATCCCCACAACTTTTGATTGATTGAATTGATATGTGAAAAAGTTATTTGGAGGATGGGGTTTTCGACGCGTTCAGCATGAGGGCTCCCGGCGCGGCGCCCACGGTCTCGTCGCCAGACTCGGATACAAGCCCCGTCGCGAGCCCGGTGTAGTATCGATGCATCGTCCGGCTCCAGCCGGCGTCAGATCGTGGAGTGCCCCGTGCGAGCAAGCAGTGTGTTTTTTCCGATGGCCACCCTGGCCCTGGCTGGCGGACTGGCCAGCGCGCCGGCCATGGCCGCGGGCGTATGCGACGCCAAATTCATGCACGATGGGGGTCAGGTCGTCCTGACCGGGTCGGGCAACATCAATATGGGCGCCGACCTCGGTTTTGCCGAAGTCAGCAAGAGCGGCGACGGCTGCCGGGCGCGCGTACGCGGTGTAGCCACCTTCGCCTATGCCGGCCTGCCGCCGGGCAAGTCGCGCCTCGATTACCTCATGACCGTGAAAAACGGCCAGGCCACCTTCGTGCGCTATGACCAGGCCGGCGAGGCGCCGCGCAACGATGGCCAGTTCGACTTGCGCATGCTGGGCCTCTTTGCCTACGACAAGGTGACCGGCGAAGGCCAGCGACTGCCGGGCGCGGCGTATCGCCTGAACATCGGCAAGGAAGCGCCGGTGGGCGGCCAGCCGAGCACCACGGTACGCATCGGCGAGAAGACGGTGGGCGCGCGCCGCGAGATCGATACCGCGTTGGGCAAGCGCTCATGCTGGCCGATCACCTACACGCGCAACAGCGATCCCACCATGGCCACCTTCAAGGGCATCACGCTGCCCATCCCGGGTCTGAACACCACGGTGACCGATTGGTACTGCCCGTCGGAGAATCTGGTGATGCGCCAGGACATCGATCAGGGCGGCATCAAGTCGGCCGTCGAGATCACGCAAATGAAGTGAACGGATCGTAGTAACCGGTAGCACCAGGCGCTTGCCGCGCCGGGTGCGGCTGGTATCATCAATTGTCATCGACACATCATGAAAGGAGCGCACATGAACGCGAGAAGATCCGAAGACGTAGCCAAGGACAAACTGATTGACAGTGTCAAGACCAGCCTGAACGACGCCGAGACCCTGCTGCGCGAAGCCGCATCGGCCTCTGGCGAAAAGGCTTCCGAGCTGCGCGAACGCGCCCAGCTCACGCTCAAGCGCACCCGCGAGGCGCTTTACGACGCCCAGGACGCCATGCTCGAGCGCGGCCGCCGCGCTGCTCGCGCCACGGACGACTATGTCCACGACAATCCCTGGCAGGCCATTAGCATCGCAGGCGTGACCGGCCTGCTGATCGGCCTGTTGATCAGCCGACGCTAAGGCACGATGCGAACGGCCGCGTGACGCTTGTCCACGCGGCCGTTCGCATTTCCAAGCCTATGAGTTTGCGCAGATCGGTATTCGGCGTGGCCGCCAGCCTGGTCGGGCTATTGCGGACACGTCTCGAGCTGTTGGCCCTCGAGGCCAGCGGCGAAAAAGCCCGCCTCGTCAAGGTGCTCGGCATGGCGTTCGCCGCCTTGCTGTTCCTGACCTTGGCCGTGCTGGTGTTCACCATCACGATCGCTGTGGCCTTCTGGCCCACCGAGGATCGCTACCTGGCCCTCGGCTGCCTGGCCGGCATCTATGGCTTGATCGGTGTGGTGTTGTTGCTGGTCGTGCGCCGCACACTGGTCGACGGACCCGTGCCGTTTGCCGCCACGCTCGAAGAGTTGGGCCGTGACGCCGAGCTGCTCGACCGGGTGCGCGATGCCCAGGACGAGCTCGAAGAGCGCGAGGCGCGAGAAGAACGTAGAGCGGCGCATGAACGCGCCGGGAGGCGCTGACCATGGCCCGTCATTCCGCTGATGTCGATCGCCAGGTGCGCATCGAGCTGCTGCGCGCTCGCGCCGCGATCGAGCGTGAGGCACTGGCGCACAGCATCGCCGACGCAGGGCGTTCGCTCGAGCCGTCGGCCTTGCTGCGCGGCCTGTGGCCGCGGCTGGCGCGAGGCAATACCTCGCAACTGCTGTGGCAGGGCTTCAACCTGGTGCGCCGCTATCCGATGGTCAGCTCCAGCCTGTCGGCCTTCATCATGGGCGGCGGCAAGCGCGCCGGACTGCTGAAGGTCGCGGGTGGTGTGCTGGCCGGCTGGAAGATCTTCAAGACCTGGCGCGCCTCGCAGCGCCCCGGCACCGGACCGCGCTGACCCGCGCTTGTTCGGCAGAAGTCCCCGAAGCCCCCGGTTCGCCGGGGGCTTTTTCATTGCGGCACGTCCTCACGGGGCTTCGTCTGTAATTGCGCGCCCGAGCTGCGTGATGCGGCCGTCGGTCCCTCAAACTTCCTGCCCGCCACATTGTGAGACTGGCGCAGCTATACCCGATACGGGTATATTTTTTGGGGGCGAGCATGGTGCGTGTTTTCAAACGCAGGGACTTCGCGCGTTGGCAGGCACGTGAAAAGCTGCCGGACCGTGCGCTGTGCGCAGCGGTGGATGGTTTAGCGCGCGGACTGATCGATGCTGATCTTGGGGCAGGCCTGTACAAGCAACGCGTGCCGCGTTCCGGCCAAGGCAAGCGCGGAGGCTATCGCACCTTCATTGCTGCCCGGATCGGCACGCGCTACGTCTTTCTTCACGGGTTTCCGAAGCACGAGCGCGAGAATATCTCCGAGCGTGAGCGGCAGGTCCTGCAATTCGCTGCCCGGGTGTTTTTGCGCCCCGACGCCACGGCGTTGAACACGGCCCTGGAAACCGGTGTCTTATTGGAGGTGTGGTGTGAGCAAAATCATTGAGTCGCTGCGAGCGGATATGCGAGAGCTATACGCCGCGGGCGCGATCGATAAGGTCACGATGCGAGATTTCGAGGCGCTGTCGCCGCCGCCCGTGCGCGCGCTGAGTCCGCGGGAGATCAAGCGGCTGCGCGAGAAAGTGAAGCTGAGCCAGCCGGTGTTTGCCTTGCTGCTGCACACGACGGCTTCCACGGTGCGCAAATGGGAGCAGGGCGAAACGCGGCCCGCCGGGCCGGCTTTGAAGTTGCTCAACCTCGTGGCGGACAAGGGGCTTCAAGCGCTGTGTTGAACCTGCCAGTCCGTCCTTCGCTCGCTGCCGATCGCGCCATGGCAACCACCGTGCTTAGCCGCGGCAGAAGTACCGAAGCCCCCGGTTCGCCGGGGGCTTCGTTTTCGGGGCGGGTTACAGGCCCAGATCGCCCCACATTGCGTCGACGCGGCTGCGCACGGCGGGGTCCATCTTGATCGGGGTGCCCCATTCGCGGTCGGTTTCGCCCGGCCATTTGTTGGTGGCGTCCATCCCCATCTTGCCGCCCAGGCCCGAAACGGGCGAGGCGAAGTCGAGGTAGTCGATCGGGGTGCGCTCCACGAGCACCGTGTCGCGCACGGGGTCCATGCGGGTGGTCATGGCCCACACCACTTCGGTCCAGTCGCGCGGGTTGATGTCTTCGTCGACCACCACGATGAACTTGGTGTACATGAACTGCCGCAGCACGCTCCAGAGGCCGAACATCACGCGCTTGGCGTGCCCCGCGTATTGCTTGCGGATCGAGACGACGGCCAGGCGGTAGCTGCAGCCCTCGGGGGGCAGATAGAAGTCCACGATCTCCGGCAACTGGCGGCGCAGCAGCGGCACGAACACCTCGTTGAGCGCCACGCCGAGCACGGCGGGCTCATCGGGCGGCTTGCCGGTGTAGGTGGTGTGATAGATGGGATCGCGACGCATGGTGATGCGCTCGACCGTGAACACGGGGAACCAGTCCTGCTCGTTGTAGTAGCCGGTGTGGTCGCCGTACGGCCCCTCGAGCGCCATCTCGTAGCCGGTGTCGGGCGCGGCGGGCGCGCCTTCGGGCGCTTGCGGCGGCAAGGCGCGCGGATCGGAGGACGGCAGCAGGTGGCCTTCGAGCACGATCTCGGCCGTGGCGGGCACCGACAGCGTGCTGCCCAGCACCTGCGTCACTTCGGTGCGCGAGCCGCGCAACAGCCCGGCGAATTGGTATTCGGACAGCGAGTCGGGCACCGGCGTGACCGCGCCCAGCGTCGTGGCGGGGTCGGCGCCCACGGCCACGGCGATGGGAAACGGCGTGCCCGGGTTGGCCAGCGCGTGGTCGCGGAAATCCAGTGCGCCGCCGCGATGCGACAGCCAGCGCATGATCAGCTTGTTGCGGCCGATGACCTGCTGGCGGTAGATCCCGAGGTTCTGCCGCTTGGCGTTCGGGCCGCGCGTGATGACCAGGCCCCACGTCAGGAGCGGCGCCACGTCACCGGGCCAGCAACTCTGGATCGGCAAGCGCGACAGATCCACGTCGTCGCCTTCCCAGACCACCTCCTGGCAGGGCGCGCCGCGCACGGCCTTCGGGCTCATGTCCCAGAGCGCGGCCTTGAGCATCTTCACTTTGCCCAGCGCGTCGCGGAAACCTTTGGGCGGCTCGGGCTCGCGCAGCGAGGCCAGCAGCTCGCCCACGTCGCGCAGCGCGCCGACGTCATCGGCGCCCATGCCCCAGGCCACGCGGCGGGGCGTGCCGAACAGGTTGGCGAGTACCGGCATGCCGGCCTGGGCGCCCTGATGCCGGGCGTTTTCGAACAGCAGGGCGGGGCCGGCCGCGCGCAATACGCGGTCGGAAATCTCGGTCATTTCGAGCTCGGTGGACACCGGCGCCTTGATGCGCTTGAGCTCGCTCTGGCTTTCGAGTTGGGTCAGAAAATCTCGGAGGTCGCGGTACTTCACTACAGATCCCGGCAATTTGGTTACATTTCTGGGGTAGAACAAAGGTTAACATTGCCCGCTCTCATTTCCCCACGCAGGAGGTCTTATGCCCGATGCGTCAGTGGCCGGCGTCTTTCGTCAGCTGGCCCAAGGAGTGCACCACCATCTCGCTGAAGCACTGCGCCTTTGCTCTGTTTACCTGGGCATCGCGGTCATCGTCACGGTGAGCATGGGCTTCGCCCTGCCTGGTCTGCGCGACCAGGCATTGCAGGTGCACAAAGCCTTGTTGACCGCCCTCGCGCCTACATCCATGCAGCCCGCTCCCGATACCGATCCGGGGCTGGAAGCCGGTACCGAAAATGCTTCGGCCGTCGTCATGGCCGTTCCGAATACGCCCAGCAACGCGACCGGTTTCCTCGGTCCGCTGCGCAGCGAAAACCCGCCGCAGGTCCGCAGAGCCTCTGCCGCGGCCACCAACAACGGCCAGGTGGATGCACTGCGCAACTACATTTCGCGCAAGTACAAGGTGGCCTATGACGCCACCGGCACCCTGGTCAATGCCGTGTACAAGGTCGGCCGCGAAAAGCAGCTCGATCCGTTGCTGCTGCTCGCCGTGATCGCGATCGAGTCGCGCTACAACCCGTTCGCCGAGAGCCCCGTGGGCGCGCAGGGCCTGATGCAGGTCATGACGCGCGTGCACCAGGACAAATTCGACGCCTATGTGGCAGCGGGTAAAGGCAAGGGCAATCCGCTCGATCCCATCGCCAACATTCATGTCGGCGCGACGATCCTGAAGGACTGCATCGACCGGCGCGGTTCGGTCAATGGTGGCCTGGCCTGTTACGTGGGCGCGACCGGCCCGGACGATGGCGGCTATGGCGCCAAGGTGCAGGCCGAGCGCCGCCGCCTCGCGCTGGCCTCCGGCATCGCGCTGGCGCGCGACTGAGCGTTTCCGCATCGCGGTGGCCTTGCGGCCGCCGGCCCGACGGGTCACTTCGGTGACCCGTTGTCTTTTCTGCGTGGATCACTTCGGTGAGCCGGTTGCCTTTCCACGAGAGTCGCATCGGTGGCCCGTTGTCTTTCCAGACGCCGAGGTCCGTTTCCGGCCGCTATCATCACGCCATGATTCCTGTTGCCTTTCCTTCGGCCAGCTTCTATTTGATGTTGGCCTTGTCGTTCGTCGCCGGCCTGGTGCTGGTGGGGTGGTGGTGCGTTCTGGCATTGAGCAAGCGCGCCCGGGCGGCATTCGGGCGTCATCCGGTGCGTTGGGGGCTCTGCATGTCCGTGCTGGCCGTGCTGGCCGCGTTCGATGTCTGGGTGTACGCCGGCTTGCGCGAGATCGAGCGTGACATCGCGCAACGGCAGGCGGCCAAGCACTTTGTGCTGGGCGAGGCGATGACGCTGGGCGGCATCGGTTTGCCGGTGGGCACGCGCCTGGAACTCGACCAGGCCGACGAGCCAGCCACCTTCGTGCGTGCCGAACTCCCCGATGCCGTGACGATCGCCGGTGTCAGCACCACCCTGGTATTGCGACAGGTGCAGCGCGAGTATGACGATGCGTATGCGGTGCGCCGCGTTGCCGCCGAGCGCGTGACGCTGGTGGGATCCGGCGCCCAGGCCGCCGAAGGCTGGCGCTGCGACGCGACCGCCGGTATCGAGTTCAACGCCGGGCCCGATGAGGCGCCGGCGGGGCTGTACCAATGCCAACTGGCGGCCGGCAATCTGCTCGACGGCCGCGAGCTGCCTGCCGGCGCGAGGCTCCTGGCCACCGGCGGCACGCGCTATGTCGACGGCTATCGGGCAGAAGACCGTTGGCGTGTCGACCTGTCCACCGGCAGCGCGATTGAACTCCGCGGCCTGTTGATCGATGGCCCCTCGATCTATCTGGACGCCTCGCCTGGGCTCGTGCGTATCGAATCGGGCGAATTGGTTTGTCCGCTCGACCTTGGCGGCATCGCCTATCCGGCGGGGACCCGCGTGCGCAGTGCCGGCCGCGATGGCATGGACGCAAGGGCCTGGGTGTTCAGCCCGCGCGAGGACGCGCCGGCACGCCGCGACGGCCAGGACGACGTGACGGCAGGGACCTCGGTCGTGCAGCGTCCCGACGGAGAGGTATTGGCGCTGCGGCGCAACGAAGAGGTGGGGGTGTTCGATTTCATGACGCTCGTGGTCGAAGGCGCGCCGCCTCGGCCCACGCGTTCGGCGTGTCCCGCGCAGGGGAAGTGAAGGCTCGCGCTCGAGAGGGGCATTGCGCCTCGCGCGGGAAGCGTCAGCCGGTTTTGCCCGCGCGGCGTTCGCGGTTGACCGACAACAGCATCGCGGCGAATACGCGTGCGGCGGGCGCGAGTGGCACGGCCGTGCGCTGCACGAGGCTGATGTCGGCATGTGGAATCGATTCGCGCAGCTCCAGGGCTTTCAGTGCGCGGGTGAACGTTCCGTCTTCCACCACGAAACCCGGGCCCAGAAACAGATAGTCGGTCTCGGCGACCAGCTTGAGCGTATCGAGCAGCGAGTCCACCGTGACGGCGATGCGAGGCTCGTTCATGCCGTGCTCGGCAAACCAGTCGCCCAGCCGGTTCGACGGCGTGCCGGACCATCCCAGCGGCCGCGTGTTGATCCATTGTGCATCGGCCAGGGCGTGTATCGACGTCGCACCCGCGAGCGCATGGCCGCGGCGGCAGAGAATGGCCGGGCGCGAGTCGGCGATCTTGGTGCTGGACAGATCGCTCATGTCGCTGGCATGCGAGACCAGCGTCACGGCGAAATCGAGGCGGCCTTCGCGGATGCCCGACAGCAGCGACGCCGACGGGCCGCTCGCCAGATGCACCTGCACTTTCGGATAGGCCCAGCGCAATTGCTGGAGCGCGGCCGGCACCAGCCGGGCGCAGGCCTCGGATGAGGCGCCTACGTTGACGCTGCCCTGCAGCTCGCCTTTCAGGTAGTCGAACTCCTGCTCGGTGCGATGGCACTCGCCGAGGATGATGCGCGCCCGCGTCAGCAGGATGTGGCCGTGCTCGGTCAGCACGACGCCGCTGCTCGCACGCACCAGCAGTGAGGTGCCGAGCGATTGTTCGAGGCGGCGCAACTGCTGCGTGAGCCCGCTCTGCGCGATGCCGAGCGCGCGGGCACCGGCGCGGATACTGCCGTGTTCGACGATCGCCACGAAGGCGCGGAGTTGGTCCAGGGTCATGGCAAATCCGTGGCGGAGAGGGGCGATGCTGCGTGCTTACCCCGATAACCTTGCGTTCTCACGAGAACAGTTTTCGCATCTTACATTATCGCCAGCGCTTACTTATCCTGCCTCGTGTGGCCTGCCTGTGGGCCCCGACGACACGAACAAGGCATACGAGATGAGCAAGGATCTGTACAAGCGCGGCGAGGAAATCCGCAACGAGGTGCTGGGCGAGGCCTACGTGAAGAATTCCGCCGCCGTCACCGATGAATTCAGCGAGCCGATGCGGGCTTTCGCCATCCGCAATCTCTGGGGCGATGTGTGGGACCGGCCCGGTCTCGATCGCCGCATGCGCAGCATGATCAATCTGGCCATGCTGGCTGCGATGGATCGTCCGGCCGAGCTGAAGGTCCACTTGCGTGGCGCGCTCAACAACGGCGTGACGCGTGATGAGATCCGCGAGATCTTTCTGCAGGTGGCGCTTTACTGCGGCGTGCCCACGGGTAGCGACGCCACGCGCATCGCCCGCGTTTTCTTCGCGGAGTACGACGCCGAACAGGGCAAGGCATGAGCATCGACTCGTCCACGCTCGCACCCGAGCACCTGTACCGTCACCTGATGGGCGAGGCCGCGCCGGTGGGCTCCTTCGTGTCGGGCCGGCTCGTGGCTGGCACGGGCGCGGTGATCGCGCTCCTCAACCCCGCGGACGGATCGCCGCTGCTGGATTACCGCGACACCACGGTGGACATCGTGCGCACGGCACTCGATGAGGCCAGCGTGGCGCAGCGCCGCTGGGCGGCGAGGTCGGCGCGCGAGCGCGGCATCGTGCTCGCGCGTTTGTCGGAGCTCGTGGCGCGGGATGCCGACGCGCTCGCCCGGCTGGAGGCCTGGTCGACCGGCAAGGCGATAAAGGGCTGCCGCGCCCAGATGGCGGCTGTCGCCGAGAGTCTGCGCTACTACGCGGGCTGGACGGACAAGTTCGCGGGCAAGGTCACCTCCGTGCCCAACGGCCAGCTCAACTACACCGTGCGTGAGCCGCTGGGCGTGGTGTTGCAGATCATGCCGTGGAACTCGCCGCTGTACCTGGCGGGCGGCAGCATGGCGCCGGCGTTGGCGATGGGTAATGCCGTGCTGCTCAAGCCCTCGGAGCTCACGCCGCTATCGTCGCTGGTGCTGGGCCGCCTTGCGATCGAGGCGGGCCTGCCGCCCGGCGTGCTGCAGGTCGTCAATGGCCTCGGGCAGACGGTCGGACCCGTGGCGATCGAGCATCCTGCGATCCGCAAGGTCGTGTTCGTGGGGTCGACGCAGACGGGGCGGCGCGTCAACAGCGCCGCCGGGATGCGGCCGATTCCGTGCTTGCTGGAGCTCGGTGGCAAGTCCGCCAATATCGTATTCGAGGATGCCGACCTCACGGCCGCTGTCGACGCCGCGGTGGTGGCTGCGTTCGCCAACACGGGCCAGAACTGCGCGGCCGGGTCGCGGCTGTTGGTGCAGCGGCCCATCTACGCGCGCTTCGTCGAGGCGCTGGTGGCCGCGACGGCGCACTACAAGGTGGGGGCGCCCTTGGACGAGCACGCCGATTGCGGCCCGATCAACAACGCCGCGCAGTACCGCAAGGTGTGGGACATGATCGCCATGGGCCTGGCCGAAGGCGCGACGCTGGCGGCGGGGCAGGCCGCGCCTGCGCCCGATGCGCGCGGCTACTTCGTTCCACTCACCGTGCTCGCGAACGTGACCAATACGATGCGGATCGCGCGCGAGGAGGTGTTCGGGCCCGTCGTGGCCGCCATCCCGTTCGACACGGAAGACGAGGCGGTCGCGATGGCCAACGACAGCGAATTCGGCCTGGTGGGCGCCGTGTGGACGCGCGATATCGCGCGTGCGCACCGGGTCGCGGCCCAGGTCGACGCGGGCATCTTCTGGATCAACATGTATCGCGAAATGCACGCTTCCACGCCATTCGGCGGCTATGGCAACAGCGGCTACGGCCGCGGTAGCGGTGAAGAAGCCCTGCACGAATACACCCAGACGAAGAACATCTGGGTGCCCTACGCCCACGGCGCCTGAGCGCCCTTGAACGGATCACAGAAGATATGAGCAAGCTTTCCACTATCGGCGTCATTGGCCTGGGCAAGATGGGCCGCGGCATGGCCAATTCGATTCAGCGCGCCGGGCTGGCGGTCATCGGGCTGGACGCCCAGGAAACAGCACGCGCTGCCTGCGCCGCGGACGGGTTGCGCGTGACGGACTCGCTCGACGAGCTGGCCCGCGCCGCCGACGCCATCGTGCTGTCGCTGCCCAACTCCGACATCGTGCGCGCGCTGCTGGGCGGCGCCGAAGGGCTGCTGGCGAAGGTGCGTGCCGGCACCCTCCTGATCGACACGACCACCGCCGATCCCAAGACCATGCAAGCCCTCGCGCCGGCCCTGCGTGAGGCGGGCGTGCGCTTCATCGATGCGCCCGTGAGCGGTGGCCCCGCGGGCGCGGCCAAGGGGGCGCTCACGATGTTCATCGGCGCCTCGGCCGAGGATCTGGCTGCCGCCGAGCCCGTGCTGGCCGCGTTGGGCGAGAAACGCTTTCACATCGGTGAACCGGGCGCCGGTTATATCGCCAAACTGGTCAACAACCTGCTCGTCGCCTCGCACCTGTTGACCGCCAGCGAGGCGTTTCGCATCGCCGAGGCCGCCGGGGTGCGCACCGAGCAGTTGCTCGAATCGATCAACGCGGGGTCGGGCCGCAGCGGTGTCACGCTCTACAACTATCCCAGCCGCATCCTGAACGAGGGCTTCGATTCGGGTTTCACGATGCAGCTGATGCGCAAGGACGTGCGCCTGGCACAGTCCCTGATGCGCGAGGCGGGGCTGGCCCTGCCGGTCAGCAGCGCGGTCGGAGCGATCTGGCAAGCCAGTGAAAACACGCTGTCGGACCAGGAAGATTTCAACCGTATCGTCACCGTCGATACGAATCAACGCCAGGCGCACTGAACGCCACGGCGATCACAAGGGGAAAACACCATGAAAAACGCCATCAAGACCATTGCGCCGATCGTCCTGGCCCTTATCGGCACGACCCTCGCCGGCGCCGCGGCGCACGCGGCCTATCCGGAACGCCCGATCAAGCTGATCGTGCCGTTTCCGGCAGGCGGCACGACGGACACCGTGGCTCGCTTCATCGCGCAGGGCATGGGCGAGAAGCTCGGGCAATCGGTCATCGTGGACTACAAGGCCGGCGCGGCGACCATCATCGGCGCCGACACCGTGGCGCAGTCGGCGCCGGACGGCTACACACTGCTGCTCGGCACCGCCACCACGTTCACGATCAACCCGATCCTGTATCCCAAGCTGTCGTACGACCCGCTCAAGAGCTTCACGCCGATTGGCGTGATCGGGACCACGCCGCTTGCGATCATGGCCACGCAGAACGAGCCTGCCAAGGACCTCAAAGGCCTGATCGACAATCTGCGCAAAGACCCTGGCAAGTACTCGTATGGCTCGCACGGCAACGGCACGCCGGTTCATTTCGCGGCCGAGATGCTGTGGTCGGCGGCGAAGGTCAAGGTCACGCACGTGCCCTACAAAGGCTCCGCGCCGGCGCTCAATGACTTGATGGGCGGGCAGATCCCGATCAGCGTCGAGGCCCTGCCGGCGGCGGTCGCCGCAGCCAAAGGGGGGCGCGTCAAGGTGCTGGCCGTGACGAGCGACAAACGTTCGCCGCTCATGCCCGAGGCGCCCACGGTGGCTGAGAGCGGCTATCCGGGCTTCTCGATGCAGACCTGGTTCGCGCTGGTGGCGCCAAACGGCCTGGGCAAGGCGGAACAGGACAAGCTCTCCCAGGCGCTCTCCGCGACGCTCGCCGACCCGGCGCTCAAGGAAAGGCTCGCCGGCGTGGGGATCGAACCGGGCTTCGAGCCGGCCGCGGGTTACGTGTCTCGGGTGCAGGGCGACATCGCCAAGCTGGGCCCCATCGCGCGCGACAACAACATCGAGCGCAATTAAAGACAAAAGCGCGGCCGAGGCCGCGCTTTTGTCTTTTATCGGGGCGGTCCTGGCTTTCGCCCGGGCCGCACAACGATCACAGCAGCTTTTCGATGCGCGCCACGGCTTCCTGGAGACGATCCAGCCCGGTGGCGTACGAAAAGCGCATCATGCGGTGGCCGTGGGCCGGACCAAAATCGGGCCCCGCGACGGCGGCCACGCCGGCTTCGTGCAGCAGGCGATGCGAGAAGGCCACGCTGTCCATGCCGAGCGCGCCGATGTCGGCGTAGATGTAGAACGCGCCATCGGGCTTGACCGGCACGGGGATGCCCATGCGCTCGAACTCGGGCAGCAGGTAGTCGCGGCGCTGGCGGAAGGCATCGCGGCGGTGCGCGAAGATCTTGAGCGCCTCGGGCTCGAAGCAGGCCACGGCGGCGTGCTGCGCCAGGGTGGGTGCGCAGATCTGCAGGCTGGCCGACATCTTTTCGATGGAGGCGATCATGGACTCGGGCACGATCATCCAGCCCAGGCGCCAGCCCGTCATGTGGAAGTACTTCGAGAAGCTGTTGATGACGATGATGTCGTCGTCCAGGCGCAGGGCGGAGCGCGGCTGGCCTTCGTACGACAGGCCGAGATAGATCTCGTCCATGATCGTGAAGCCCTTGCGCTCGCGCACGGCGGCGAGCAGGTCCACGAGCTCGTCCTGGGCGATCGAGGTGCCGGTCGGGTTGCTGGGCGAAGCCACCAGCACGCCCTGCGTGGCCGGGCCCCAGTGCTCGCGCACGTCGGCGGCCGAGAGCTGGAAGCGCTTTTCGGCGCTGCTGGGAATGAGGCGCGGGCGGCCGCCGCTGGCCAGCACGAAGTTGCTGTTGGCCGGATACGAGGGGTCGGGCATCAGCACCTCGCCGCCCTGATTCACCAGCGCGGCGCAGGCCAGCGCCAGTGCGCCGGAGGCGCCCGCCGTCACGATCACACGCGCCGGATTGATCGGCGCGCCGAACTCGTCTTCATAGAATTGGGCGATGGCTTCGCGCAGCGGCGTGATGCCGGCGGGCGAGCTATAGCCGCTCAAGCCGGCGCGCGCGGCGCGCTCGAGCGCTTCGATCACCTGGGGCGGCGCGGTAAAGTCGGGTTCTCCGATACCGAGGCTGATAATGTCGCGTCCCGTGGCGGCAAGCGCCTGGGCTTCTTTGAAGAGTTCGACGACCTGGAATGTCAAAAAATCGTTGGTACGTGATGCGAGGGCAGGCATGGTGATTCTCACAGCGAAAGAGGGATTGTAGTCATGCAGCCGTCCCGCCGTGCTTTTCTGATGGGTAAACGTCCACCGCGTTCGGTCTGGCTGACCTTTATCGAGCGGCTCGAAGCGGTCGCGACCGGGCCGATCGAGACGCTGGGTGAACAGCGCGCGCGCCTGCTCGCGGCCGATGCGACGGATGCGCGCATCGCGCGCCGCCTGTGCGCCGAGTACGGCATCGCGCTGGCGCTCGCGGGTACGGCCGCGGCGCGCGCCGCGGTGGGCCCATGTCTGGTGGTCGATCCCGCCCGGCTGGGCGCGATGCGCGAAGTACAGGGCCGCTGGCGCGTGGCGCCCGGCGCGCGTGTCGGCGGGCTCGCCGCCGCGGGCCTCGCGCAGTTCCAGAACGAGATTCCATCGCTCACCGTGGCTGCCTGGCTGGCGCAGGCGGGTGGCTGGCCCACGGGCAGCACCGCCGCGAGCGGGCTGGTGTCGGCCACGGTGTTGCTCGCCGACGGGACGGTCGAAACGCTGGGGGCGTTCGGCGCCGCGGCGACGCAGCCGCTTCGGTCCGTGCGCGTGCAGCAACTGGTGCCCGCGCTCTTCGAACTACTGCGCAGCGACGCGGCGCAAGCCTGCCTCGCCCAGGCGGCGTGGATGCCGCGCTTTCGCCTGGACGCCTTGTCCGGCCGTGACGGCGAGGTCAACCTGGCGCACCTGTTTCTCGGGCATGCGGGCGCCCTGGCCTGGGTCGAGGAGCTCGAATTCGTGACCGGCACGCCGCCGGGGCCCGCCGCGCCGGGTGAGGCCGATCTGGCGCAGGCCCGCATGCTGGACGAGCGCGTGCGCGAGCGCTTCGATCCCGCGGCCTGCTTCGCGAGCGCGCCCCCGGAATGAGCCCATCAGCGTTGTGCGGCGGTACGCCGCGGCTATGAAACGCCTTTGATCCTGGCGCACCGGACTTGCTCGGGCTTGGCGTTCAGCTTGTAGTCAGCTTGGTATAAGATGCCGATTATCAGCCGTGCGCTTCGCGTGCCGGTAGGCCGCCGCGCCGCGGCCGATAACCCGACCCTGCCGGGCCGTCTCGCGTCTTTCGCCCCTGTCCATCAGGGCAGTTGCGCGTACCGCACGCGCGGCCCCGGCGCTAGAATTCATCCCCCTTCTGTCCGTCTTCACGAGCCCATTCCATGGATGCCAATCTCCGCAAAGCCGCGCTTGAATATCACGAGCTCGGCCGCCCCGGCAAAATCTCGGTCACGCCGACCAAGCAACTGACCAACCAGCGCGACCTGGCCCTGGCGTATTCCCCGGGCGTGGCGGCGGCCTGTGAGGAGATCGTCGACGATCCCGCCAATGCGTTCCGCTACACGGCGCGGGGCAACCTGGTCGGTGTGATCTCGAACGGCACCGCGGTGCTGGGCCTGGGCAACATCGGCGCGCTGGCCTCCAAGCCCGTGATGGAAGGCAAGGCCGTGCTGTTCAAGAAGTTCGCCGGCCTGGACGTTTTCGATATCGAGATCAACGAAACCGATCCCGACAAGCTGGTCGAGATCATCGCCGGCCTGGAGCCCACCTTCGGCGGCATCAACCTCGAAGACATCAAGGCGCCGGAGTGCTTCACCGTCGAGCGCAAGCTGCGCGAGCGCATGAAGATTCCGGTGTTCCACGATGACCAGCACGGCACCGCGATCACGGTCTGCGCGGCTTTCATCAACGGTCTGAAGGTCGTGGGCAAGGACATCAAGCAGGTCAAGGTCGTGACCTCGGGCGCCGGCGCCGCCGCGCTCGCCTGTCTGGACCTGATGATCGACCTGGGCCTGCCGCTCGAGAATATCTGGGTGACCGATATCGAGGGCGTGGTGTACGAAGGGCGCACCACGCTGATGGATCCGGACAAGCAGCGGTACGCGCAAAAGACCGAGGCGCGCAAACTGGCCGATGTGATCGGCGGCGCCGATGTGTTCCTGGGTCTGTCGGCGGGAGGCGTGCTCAAGCCCGAGATGGTCGCGGCGATGGGCACACGTCCGCTCATCCTGGCGCTCGCCAATCCCACGCCCGAGATCCTGCCGGAGCTCGCGCACTCGGTACGCGACGACATCGTGATGGCCACCGGCCGTTCGGATTACCCGAACCAGGTCAACAACGTCCTGTGCTTCCCGTACATCTTCCGCGGCGCGCTCGACGTGGGCGCCACGACAATCACGCGTGAAATGGAAAAGGCTGCGGTGTACGCGATCGCGGGCCTGGCCGAAGAAGAGCAAAGCGAAGTCGTGGCCGCGGCCTACGGCACCTACGATCTGTCGTTCGGCCCCGACTACCTGATTCCCAAGCCGTTCGATCCGCGCCTGATCGTGCGCATCGCCCCCGCCGTGGCCCGGCAGGCCATGGAAGAGGGCGTGGCCACGCGCCCGCTCGATGATCTGGACGCCTACGTCGAGCAGTTGCAGCAGTTTGTGTATCACTCCGGCGCTTTCATGAAGCCGCTGTTCGGTACCGCCAAGCGCATCGTGCGCGAGGGGGGGCGCGCGCGCATCGTATTCACCGAAGGCGAAGACGAGCGCGTGCTGCGCGCCGTGCAGGTCATCGTCGACGAAGGCCTGGCCCGTCCCATCCTGATCGGCCGCCCTTCGGTGCTGTCTGCCCGGATCGAGAAATTCGGCCTGCGCCTGCGCCTGGGCCAGGATGTCGAGGTCACCAATCCCGAGTACGACGAGCGCTTCCATCAGTACTGGACTACCTACTGGGAGCTCATGTGCCGCCGCGGGATCACCAAGGAAATGGCGCGCGTCGAGATGCGGCGCCGTCTCACGCTGATCGGCGCGATGATGGTGCGCCTGGGCGATGCCGACGGCATGGTCTGCGGGGCGGTCGGCGCCTACCATGACCACCTGCGCTTCATCGACGAAGTGATCGGCATGCGGCCGGGCGCCAAGACCTACGCGGCCATGAACATCCTGCTGCTCAACGAGCGCACGGTGGCCCTGGTCGACACCCACGTCAACGACGATCCCACGGCCGAGCAGATCGCCGAAATTTCGATCGCGGCGGCCGAAGAAATGCAGCGTCTGAATCTGGCGCCCAAGGTGGCGCTGCTGTCGCGCTCGAATTTCGGCACGGGCAGCTCGGCGTCGGGCGCAAAGATGCGCGCTGCGCTCGAGCTCGTCCGGGCCCAGGCGCCCGAGCTCGAGATCGACGGCGAGATGCACGGCGATTGCGCGCTCGACGAAGCCCTGCGCCTGCGCCTGTTGCCGTCGTCCACGCTCAAGGGCGAGGCCAATCTGCTGGTCTGCCCCAACGTCGACTCGGGCAACATCGCCTACAACTTGCTCAAGACGGCGGCCGGCGGTAACGTCGCTGTGGGTCCCTTCCTGCTGGGGGCAAACGCATCGGTGAACATCCTGACTTCGAGCTCCACCGTACGACGCATCGTCAACATGACGGCCCTGACCGTGGTCGATGCCAACCTCCCGAGGTGATGGCACGCGAGGCGGCCAGCGGGCCGGCGGCCCCGTCGGCACGCAGGGCCACGAGCGCGTCGGCCAGACGTTCCGGCGGCCGACCGCGCTGGTCCTGACCGGAGGCGGCGCGCGCGCCGCCTACCAGGTGGGGGTGCTGAGCGCGATCATGGAGATCCTCGATCCCGGGTCGCGCCCCGGCTTTCCCAATCCCTTTCACATCATCTGCGGCACCTCCGCCGGCGCGGTCAACGCGGCGGCGCTGGCCTGCCGCACCGATCGCCCGCACCTCGCCGTGCGCCGCATGCGCCGTCTGTGGGCCTCGCTCGAGACCAGCATGGTCTACCGCGCGGATACCCCGGGCCTGGTCGGCACGGGCGTGCGCTGGCTGGGCCTGCTGTCGCTGGGCTGGATGATGACCAACGCGGCCAAGCGTCCGCAGTCGCTACTGGATAACCGGCCGCTCGCCGACCTGCTGGGCCGGGTCCTCGATTTCAAGCGGCTGCGTCACAATCTGCAGCGCGGCCGGCTGGCCTCGCTGGCCATCACGGCCTCGGGTTACACCAGCGGTGAGCACCTCACGTTCTATCAGTCGGACCGGCCTATCGAGCCCTGGCACCGCTACCTGCGCCGCGCGATTCCCACGCCGATCGGCGTCGAGCACATCATGGCCTCCAGCGCCATCCCCTTCGTGTTCCCGTCGCAGGCGGTGGACGTGCACGGCCAGGTGGAATGGTGCGGGGACGGATCGATGCGGCAGCTCGCGCCCATCAGCCCGGCCATCCACCTGGGCGCCGAGCGCGTGCTGGTGATCGGCACCAGCTACCATGACGAAACCCATCCCGAGCAGCGCGAGGCGGCGCCGCCATATCCTTCGCTCGCGCAGGTGGGCGGTCACACCTTGTCGAGTATTTTTCTCGACGGCCTCTCGACCGACCTCGAACGGTTGCAACGTACCAACCGCATGCTGGACCAGATGGGCGCGCAGATCGACCCGGGGCTCAATCTGCGCCGGGTCGACGTGCTGTCGATCACGCCCAGTCAATCGCTCGATACCCTGGCGCTCGCGCACCTGGACGCCCTCCCGGCGCAGGCACGTACCCTTTTTCGGGTTCTCGGTGTATCGTCCGACCCAAGCCGAAAGGGCGGCGGGGCGTTGATGTCCTATTTGCTGTTCGAAGCCGCCTATACACAGCGATTGATCGAACTGGGTTATGCCGATACGATGCGGCGTAATGAAGAAGTCGTGACGTTTTTCGAGGAGGCCCGGGCATGACGCGGAACGGCCAGACGACGCTGCAACGGCAATTGCGCCGAAGCGGGGCAATCGAGCATGCGGACCTGGACAAGCAGGACATGGTCAATGCCACGCACGAGCTGGGCATGTCCCTGATGGTGGCGGATTGTGACCGCGCACGCAGCCGCTCGGCGGTACTGCGCGCCATTGCCAAGGCGGTGGATTTTCCCGAATTCTTCGGCGGCAACCTCGACGCGCTCTACGACTGCCTCTGCGACACCGTGCTCGACAACAAGACGGCGGGTGTGGTGCTGTGGCTTTATCGCCTGCACTCGGGCGACCCGGCGCTCGAAGACGACGCGGCCAGCATCGAAGAGGTCTGCGCCGACGCGGCGCGCTTCGCCACCGAAAACGGCAAGGTGTTCTGCTACGTGGTCGAGCACGCCGGCAAGCATCCCGACCCGGAACCGGGCGTGGCCGCGCAGCCCTACGGCGAAGTCTGAGCGCGGTTCCGCTTCACGAAACCAGGGCTGCCCACGGGCAGCCCTGTTGTTTTGGCGCGACCTTTAACAGCCGAGCATGTCACGGGCCGAATACTTGGCGCGCCGAACGGTTTGGGCCGTCACCACCAAAGCCTGTCCGGGCCGCTCACGCCCGCGCGCCACGCCGCGCCGGCCGGGCCGCAGTGGGGCAAGTCAGTCGTTCCAGCCCAGTAAGGCGGTGCTGGCGGCGATGAGGGCCAGCCCGGCGGTTTCGGTGCGCAACACGCGCGGACCGAAGCGCACGGGCGTGACGCCGGCGCGCTGCGCCTCCTGCAATTCGCTTTCCGACCAGCCGCCCTCGGGGCCGACCAGCAAGGTGAGGCCGTGTTCGCCCACATTGTGAGACGCCAGCACGGCCGGCAGATCGGTCTGCGCATCGGGGTGGCATAGCAGCCGCAGGCTCTGGTCGGGACGCGCGAGGTAGTCGCGCAAGGACTGCGGCGCCTCGATGGCGGTCAGGCGGTTGCGCCCGCATTGTTCGGCCGCCGACTGGGCAATGCGCTGCCAGTGCTGCACGCGCTTGTCGAGCCGGGCGCCGCTCAGTTGCAGCACGCTGCGCTGCGCGGCGATAGGCATGACCGCCGCCGCGCCCAGTTCCACGGCTTTTTCGATCACCCAATCCATTTTGTCGCCCGAGGGTAGGCCCTGCACCAGCGTGATCCGGCCCGGCAGCTCGGCTTCGCGCGGGGCGTGCGCGCCCAGGCTGGCGCTGACCTGCTTGCCCTCGATATGCAGCACCGCCGGATACTCCCCGCCTTTGCCGTCGAACAGCACGATCGGTGCGCCATCCCGCAGTCGCAGCACGCGCGCGGCGTGGTGGGCCAGGGCGTCGGGCAGCGTCAGCTCGGACTGCGCGGTGAGGGGAACATCACAGTAGAAACGGGGGGCGGACATGGCGTAGGGCGGCAGGCGAAATGCGCGCGGTCGAGGACAGGGACGAGTGTAACCGCGTGTAGGGGGGAGGGCAGCCGACCCGGGGGTGGACAATCCCCGCCGACGGGTAGGCTGGGGTTATCCCTGGATGCTAAAATTGTGAGCTTTCCAATCCCACATAGTGGCAGCACCGTGCGCCCTTGCCGCGGCGCCGCGCCACCTCAAGAGCCTTCCCAATGAGCAATCCGACCGCCCCCAAACTTGCCCTGGCGGATGCCATCCGCGTACTCGCGATGGACGCCGTGCAGAAAGCGAACTCCGGCCACCCCGGGGCGCCCATGGGAATGGCCGAAATCGCGCAAGCCCTGTGGGTGAACAATCTGCGCCACAACCCGGCCGATCCGGCCTGGGCCAACCGTGACCGTTTCGTGCTGTCCAACGGCCACGGTTCGATGCTGATCTACGCGCTGCTGCACCTGACGGGCTACGACCTGCCCATGCAGGAGCTCGAAAACTTCCGCCAGCTGCATTCGCGTACCCCCGGCCACCCCGAAGTGGGCATCACCCCGGGCGTCGAGACCACCACCGGCCCGCTGGGCCAGGGCCTGGCCAACGCGGTCGGCATGGCGCTCGCCGAAGCGCTGCTGGCCGCCGAGTTCAATCGCCCCGGTCACGCGCTGGTCGACCATCACACCTATGTGTTCCTGGGCGACGGCTGCCTGATGGAAGGCATCTCGCACGAAGCCTGCTCGCTGGCCGGCACGCTCAAGCTCAACAAGCTGATCGCGCTCTATGACGACAACGGTATCTCGATCGACGGCCACGTCGAGCACTGGTTCGGCGACGATACCGCCACCCGGTTCGAAGGCTACGGCTGGAACGTCGTGCGTGCCGTCGACGGCCACGATGTCGCCGCCATCGATGCCGCGATCAAGGCGGCCCGCGCGCAGTCCGACAAGCCCACGCTGATCGTCTGCCGCACCGTGATCGGCAAGGGCGCGCCCAACATGGCCGGCACGCACAACGTGCACGGTGCTCCGTTGGGCAACGACGAAATCGCCGCCACCCGCACCGCGCTGGGCTGGAGCGCCGCGCCGTTCGAGATTCCCGCCGAGGTCTATGCCGGCTGGGATGGCCGCAAGCCGGGCGCTGCCGCCCAGGCCGAATGGCAACAGGTCTTCGACTCGTACGCCAAGCAGTTCCCCACCGAGGCGGCCGAGTTCACGCGCCGCATGAAGGGCGAGCTGCCCGCCAGCTACGCGCAGGCCTTCGAGCGCTACATCGCCGCCACGAATGAAAAGGGCGAAACGGTCGCCACCCGCAAGGCGTCGCAGTTCGCCATCACCGAACTGGCCGGCCTTCTGCCCGAGCTGCTGGGCGGCTCGGCCGACCTGACCGGTTCGAACTTCACCGACTGGAAGGGCGTGGCCGCCGTGCGTGCCGGCGCCGAGGGTCACATCCAGTTCGGCCGCCACATCAACTACGGCGTGCGCGAGTTCGGCATGGCCGCCGTGATGAACGGCATTGCCCTGCATGGCGGCTACCTGCCGTTCGGTGGCACCTTCCTGACCTTCTCCGACTACTCGCGTAATGCGATCCGCATGGCCGCGCTGATGAAGCAGCGTGTCGTGCATGTGTTCACGCACGATTCGATCGGCTTGGGCGAAGACGGTCCGACCCACCAATCGATCGAGCACGCGAGCAGCCTGCGCCTCATCCCCAACCTGTCGCTGTGGCGTCCGTGCGATACGGTCGAAACCGCGGTGGCCTGGAACTACGCCGTGAGCCGTCCGACCTCCATCGGCATGGACGTGCACGAAGGCGGCCCGACCGCGCTGCTGCTGTCGCGCCAGAACCTGCCGTACGTGCAGCGCGATGACGCCACGCTGAAAGCGATTGTCCGCGGTGGTTACGTCTTGCGGGACGCCGAGGGCGCACGCGCCGTTATCATCGCCACCGGGTCGGAAGTCGCGATCGCCCTGGCCGCGCAAGAAGCGCTGGCCAAGGAAGGCATCGCAGTGCGCGTGGTCTCCATGCCCTCGACCGACGCCTTCGACGCGCAAGATGCCGATTACAAGCGCAGCGTGCTGCCGGCCGGCCTGCCGCGCGTGGCCGTCGAAGCGGGCGTGACCGCCTTCTGGCACAAGTACGTGGGCCTCGAAGGCGCCGTGGTCGGCATCGACCGCTACGGCGAATCGGCCCCCGCCGGTGCCCTGTTCAAGTTCTTCGGGCTGACCGCCGACAAGGTGGCCGAGACCGTCAAGCAGGTTTTGTAAAAAGGAGCTCTAGTCATGACCATTCGCGTCGCCATCAACGGCTACGGCCGCATCGGCCGCAACATCCTGCGTGCCCACTACGAAAACGGCAAGAAGCACGACATCGAGATCGTTGCGATCAACGATCTGGGTGATCCCAAGACCAATGCGCACCTGACGCGCTTCGACACCGCCCACGGCAAGTTCCCGGGCACCGTCGAGGTCGATGGCGAACACATGGTCGTCAATGGCGACAAGATCCGCGTGCTGGCCAACCGCAACCCGGCCGAACTGCCGTGGGGTGAGCTCAAGGTCGACGTGGTGCTGGAGTGCACGGGCTTCTTCACCTCGAAGGAAAAGGCCTCGGCCCACCTGAAGGGCGGCGCCAAGAAAGTCATCATCTCGGCCCCCGGCGGCAAGGATGTGGACGCCACCGTCGTGTTCGGCGTGAACCACAACGTCCTGAAGTCGACCGACACCGTCATCTCGAACGCGTCGTGCACGACCAACTGCCTGGCCCCGCTGGTCAAGCCGCTGAACGACAAGCTGGGCGTCGAGACCGGCCTGATGACCACGGTCCATGCCTACACCAACGACCAGGTCCTGACCGACGTCTATCACGAAGACCTGCGCCGTGCCCGTTCGGCCACGATGAGCATGATCCCGACCAAGACCGGCGCCGCCGCCGCGGTCGGCCTGGTGCTGCCCGAACTCAACGGCAAGCTGGACGGCTTCGCCATCCGCGTTCCGACCATCAACGTGTCCCTCGTCGACCTGACCTTCACGGCCAAGCGCGAGACCACGGTCGAAGAAGTCAACGGCATCCTGAAGGCCGCCGCCGACGGCGAGCTCAAGGGCATCCTCGACTACAACACCGATCCGCTGGTGTCCGTCGACTTCAACCACAACCCGGCCTCCAGCACGTTCGACGCGACGCTGACCAAGGTCTCGGGCAAGCTGGTAAAGGTGTCGTCCTGGTACGACAACGAATGGGGCTTCTCCAACCGCATGCTCGACACCACTGTCGCGCTGATGTCGGCCAAGTAATCCCGGGCAGTACCACCCAGGCGCCGCCCTCGTGGCGGCGCCTCGAAACGGGCCAGACGGCGCGTTGTGGGGCGCACGCCCATGCACAACGACGAAGTCTGGCTTTTTTTGCATCAGAATCGCCTCGAGGGCGGCAGGTGGCCACGGCAGGCGGCGGATCAGGTCCCCGTGCCTCGCCCAGGCTGGCGCGCCCGATGGTGAAGTTCATGCCGACAGCGCAGTGTGCCAGCCCGCAGCCCGACCTTCGGCGCACGTTGCTCGCGAAAGGAAATCGACACTCATGTCCCAAGTCAAAACGCTCTCCGCGCTGGCCCGTGCCGGCGAACTCTCCGGCAAACGCGTCTTCATCCGCGCCGATCTCAACGTGCCGTTCGATGACGCCGGCCGCATCAGTGAAGACACCCGCATCCGTGCCTCCGTGCCCGGCATCCGCCTGGCGCTGGACGCCGGCGCCGCCGTCATGGTCACGTCGCACCTGGGCCGTCCGAAAGAGGGCGTGCTGACCGAAGAGGATTCGTTGGCACGCGTGGGCCAGCGCCTGTCGGAGCTGCTGGGCATGCCGGTGCCGCTCAAGCAGGACTGGGTCGATGGCGTGAAGGTCGAGCCGGGCCGCGTGGTGCTGCTCGAGAACTGCCGCGTCAACGTGGGTGAGAAGAAAGACGACGAAGCCCTGGCGCGCAAGATGGCCGCGCTGTGCGACGTGTATGTGAACGATGCCTTTGGCACCGCGCACCGCGCCGAGGCCACCACGCACGGCGTCGCGCGCTTCGCGCCGGTGGCGTGCGCGGGTCCGCTGCTCGAGGCCGAACTCGACGCGCTGGGCCGTGCCCTGCATGAGCCCAAGCGTCCGCTGGTGGCCATCGTGGGCGGCTCCAAGGTGTCGACCAAGCTTTCGATCCTGCAGGCCCTGGCCGACAAGGTCGATCAGCTGGTGGTGGGCGGCGGTATCGCCAATACCTTCATGCTGGCCGCCGGCCTGCCCATCGGCAAGTCGCTCGCCGAGCCCGATCAGGTCGATCAGGCCCGCGCCGTGATCGAGATCATGCAGAAGCGCGGCGCCGCCGTGCCGATCCCCACCGACGTGGTCGTGGCGAAGTCGTTCGGCGCCGATGCGCCCGCTACCGTCAAGGCCGCCGCCGACGTGGCCGACGACGACCTGATCCTGGACATCGGTCCGCAGACGGCTCAGACGCTGGCGGAGATTCTCAAGAAGGCCGGCACCATCGTCTGGAACGGCCCGGTCGGCGTGTTCGAGTTCGATCAGTTCGCCAACGGCACGAAGGTGGTGGCCGAGGCCATCGCCGAGTCGCCCGCCTTCTCGATCGCGGGCGGCGGCGACACGTTGGCTGCCATCGCCAAGTACAACATCGGCGAACAGGTGGGCTACATCTCCACGGGCGGCGGGGCTTTCCTCGAGTTCCTCGAAGGCAAGTCGCTGCCTGCAGTGGCCGTGCTGCTGGAGCGCGCCGAGAAGTAAACCCATGCTGTCGCGGGTGCATGTCATCGGGTATGTCATGTGCCTGGCGCGCCGCGAGCAGTACTATCGTCGGGCCCGCGCAATGGATGCCTCCTTTCCGGAAGCCCATTGCGCGGGCCCGACGACTTTTCATTGATGGATTCGACAGGATGCCGGCATCTCGGTGGCGCTTTCTTCCCAGTCTGGACAAATGGCGCGGCATCACGCGTGCGCAGGCACGTGGCGATGCGCTGGCCGGGCTATCCGTGGCGGCCGTGGCGCTCCCCGTGGGGCTGGCCTACGCCTCCATGATGGGCCTGCCGCCCGCATCGGGCCTGTGGGCCGCGATCGCGGGCATGCTGGGCTACGCCTTTTTCGGCGCGTCGCGCACGCTCATCGTCGGCCCGGACACCGCCACCTGCACGCTGATCGCCGCCACCCTTACGGGAATGGCACTGGTGAGCCCCGAAGAACGGCTGGGCGCGGCCGCGGGCATGGCTTTGGTGGTGGGCCTGGGCTGCCTCGTGGCGCGCGTGTTCCGGCTGGGCGCGCTGGCCAATTTGCTGTCGCGCCCCGTGCTGGTGGGATACATGGCGGGTGTGGCGATCACGCTCGCCGGATCGCAGCTGGGCTCGATCACGGGCGCAGGCTCTAGGCCCCACGATCTGCTGCGCCCGTTTGCGGAGGTCTCGCGCCTGATCACGCAGGCACACTGGCCCACGTTCGTCTTCGGCCTGGCCTGCTGCGCTTTTCTCGTAGCGCTGCGCCGATGGCGTCCCACCTGGCCCGCCCCGATTCTGCTGGTCGTGCTGGCCTGCCTGCTGTCGTGGCTGTTTCATTTTCCGGGCCTGGGCATCGCGGTCGTGGGCGACATTCCCGCGGGGCTGCCCAGCCTGGCATTGCCCGAGCGCGTGCACGATGTGGATGCGCTGCTGATGGGCGCGGCGGGCGTATTGCTGGTGAGCTTCTCTAGCGGCATCGTCACGGCCCGCAGTTTCGCCGCACGGACTGGCGAAACCGTCGAACCCAATCGCGAACTGCTGGGGTTCGGCGCGGCCAACATCGCCTCGGGCTTGTTTCAGGGGTTCGTCGTCACCGGCGCCGATTCGCGCACGGCGGTGGGTCTTGCGGCGGGCGCCAGCTCGCCCGTCACCAGCGTGGTGGCGGCCCTGGCGCTGGCCGTGGTCGTGTCGTTGGCCACGGGCGTGCTCTATTGGCTGCCGCAGCCCGCCCTGGCCGCCATCCTCCTGCTCGCTGCCCTGCATCTCTTCGACTGGCACGCGTTCGCCACGCTGGCGCGCATCTCGCGCACCGAGCTCGCCTTCGCGGTCCTCGCGACCGTGGGGGTGGTGGCCTATGGCGTGCTGACCGGCGTGGTGGTGGCCGTGACGGCCACGCTGATGTACGTGATGTACGTGACCGCCACGCCGCGCGACGCCTTGCTCGGCCGCCTGCCGGGCGACACCGCGCTGTGCAAGCTGCACTTGAATCCCACGGCGTCACCGGTGGCACATACGGTCGTGTGGCTGTTCGAATCGTCGATCTGGTTCTTCAATGCCGATGCCTTCCGCCGCCGCGCGCGCGAGGTGCTGGCGCTGGCCGATGGCGCGCAGTGGTTCGTGCTGGATGCGGAGGCCATGACGCACGCCGATGCCGACGCGGTGGAGGCGCTCACGCTGCTCAAGCAAGAGGCGCAAGCCCGCGGCATGACGTTGCTGCTGGCGGGCGGGCACGGGGCGTTCCGCATGGCGCTCGAGCGCTCGGGCCTGGCCGATGCGATCGGCCGTGATCGCATCTTCGTGACGCCCGAACAGGCGGTCGATGCGATCGAGGCGGGCCGCTTCGGTGCGCCGCGTAATGGCGCCATCGCGCCGGACATGAACGCGCCTTGAGGCGCGATGCACTGCTTGTCGAGGCCTGAGTCACGGGCCCGCGCCGCCGGGGCAGCACCCCGGCGCGCCGTTCAGTCGATGATCGAGTAGCCGCCGTCGATGTAGAGCGTCTGGCCCGTGATGCGGCGTGCGCCGTCGGTGGCCAGCCACGCGGTGGCCTCGCCCACGTCGTCGATGGTGACCAGGCTGCGCGTGGGCGTTTTGGTCTGGGCCAACTCGAGCAGGTCATCGAATCCCGCGATGCCGCTGGCCGCGCGGGTCTTGAGCGGGCCGGGCGAGATCGCATGCACGCGGATGCCCTGCGGGCCCAGCTCGGCGGCCAGGTACCGCGTGGCCGATTCGAGCGCCGCCTTCACGGGCCCCATCATGTTGTAGTTTTCCACGACCATCTGCGAGCCGTAGTACGTCATGCAGAACAGCGTGCCGCCGCGCGGCATCAGCGGTTCGGCCAGCTTGGCCATGCGGATGAACGACCAGCACGATACGTCCATCGCGAGCAGAAAGCCGTCGCGGGAGCAGTCGGTGACGCGGCCGTGCAGATCGTCGCGCGGCGCGTAGGCGATCGAATGCATGACGAAATCCAGGCTGCCCCATTCGGCCTGGATGCGCTCGAACACGGCCTCGAGCTGCCCCGGCACCAGCAGGTCGAGCGGCAGAAGCAGCGATGCGTCGACCTGGGCGGCGAGCGGCTCCACATAGGGGCGGGCGCGATCGTTCAGATAAGTGAGCGCCAGATCGGCGCCCAACGCGCGAAAGGCGCGCGCGCAGCCCCACGCGATGGATTGATCGTTGGCGATGCCGGTGATGAGGCCGCGGCGGCCGGCCAGCGGGGCGAAGGGCGCGCTCATCGGCCGCGCACCAATGCCAGCGTGTGCTGCGCGATCACGAGCTCTTCGTTCGTGCGCACCACGTAGACGCCGACACGGCTGTCGCTCGTGCTGATGCGCGGCCCGTGGTGCGCATTGCGCTCGGCGTCGAGCGCGATGCCGAGCCAGCCCAGCCGCTCGCAAATGGCGGCGCGGATGGGCGCGGCGTTTTCGCCGATGCCGGCCGTGAAGACGAGGGTGTCGATGCCGTTCATCGCGCAGCCCAGGCCCGCGATGCCCTCGGCCACGCGCCAGGCAAAGTAGTCGAGCGCGAGCCGGGCGCGCGGACTGTCGCTCTCGAGCAGCTCGCGCACGTCGTTGCCCATGCCGGACAGGCCCTTCAGGCCGCAGTCGTGATAGAGCAGATGCTCGATCTCGTCGTGGCTCATGCCCTGTTCCATCATCCACAGCACGATCCCCGGATCCAGCCGGCCCGGGCGCGTGCCCATGGGCAGGCCTTCGAGCGCCGTGAAGCCCATCGTGCTGTCGACGCTGCGGCCATTGTGGATGGCGCAGGCCGAGACGCCGTTACCCAGGTGGGCCGCCACGATCTTGCCGGGCAGCACCTCTGGCAGGGTCTGGCCCAGCCGCTGCACGAGATACTCGTACGAGAGGCCGTGAAAGCCGTAGCGGCGCACGCCCTCTTCATAGAAACGCTCGGGCAGGGCGTAATGGTCGGCCAGGGCGTCGTGCGAGCGATGGAAGGCCGTGTCGAAGCAGGCCACCTGCACCATCCCGGGACGGCGCTCGCGGATCACTTTGATGGGCGCGAGATTGTTGGGCTGATGCAGCGGCGCGAGCGAGGTGAACGACTCGAGCCGCGCCAGTACCTCGTCGTCGATCAACACCGGGGCGGAGAGGTCGGGCCCGCCATGCACGACGCGATGGCCCACGGCGATGGGCACGCCGGTCAGGTGGCCGCTCAGCCACATGCCCACGACTTCCTGGGCGTTGGGCACATCGGCCGCGTGGCCGGGGGCGATACCACGCTCGACCATGATCTTGCCGTCGGCATCGCGTGCGCGCAGGCGCGGATGCGAGGTGCCGATGCCTTCCACCTGCCCGCCCAGGCGCGGCGTGAGTTCGTCGCCGGGCCCGATGTCGTACAGATAGAACTTGATGCTGGAACTCCCAGCATTGATCACGAGAATGGAGTCGCGCTGAATAGCGTCGCGCTGGATGTCCTCGCTCATGCCGGCCTCTTCAAATCAGCGGCGCGGTGCGCGCCAGGTGGTTGGCGTAGATCGCGGCCACCGCGCAGGAGGCGAGCCGCGAGCGCGCGCTGTCGGCCCGGCTGGTGAGCACGATGGGCACGCGGGCGCCCAGGACTACGCCCGCCGCTTCCGCGTTGGCGAGGAAGGTGAGGTTCTTGGCGAGCATGTTGCCGGCCTCGAGATCGGGCACCACAAGCACCTGCGCTCGGCCCGCCACCGGCGAGACGATGCCCTTGACGCGGGCGGCGTCGGGGCTGATGGCGTTGTCCAGTGCCAGCGGTCCGTCGAGCACACCGCCGGTGATCTGGCCACGGTCGGCCATCTTGCATAACGCGGCCGCCTCGAGCGTGCCGGGAATGGCCGGCATCACCTGCTCCACGGCCGACAGAATGGCCACGCGCGGCGTGCCCAGGCCCAGGCCATGGTGCAGCTCGATCACGTTGCGGATGATGTCGGCCTTGGTTTCGAGGTCGGGAAAGATATTGATCGCCGCGTCGGTGATGAAGAGCGGCTCGGGATAGGTGGGCACATCCATGATGAACACATGGCTGATGCGTCGGCCCGTACGCAGCCCGGTGTCGCGCGCCACGACCTCGTGCATGAGCTCGTCGGTGTGCAGGCTGCCCTTCATGAGCAGGCTCGCCGCGCCGCTGCGTACCTGGGCGACGGCGGCGGCCGCGGCCGCATGGCTATGCGGCGCATCGACGATCGGCAGTGAGGTGAGGTCGTAGCCGCATTGCTCGGCCACCTCGCGGATCTTGTGCTGCGGGCCGACGAGGATCGGCTTGAGCAGTCCCAGCCGGTGCGCCTCCACCGCGGCGCCCAGCGAGGTTTCGTCGCAGGGGTGCGCCACGGCGCAGGTGGAGACCGGCAGCGCCTGCGCCGCCGCGATCAGCCGATCGTAGGGCGAAGGGTGGGCATGGACATTCGATTCAGGGCGGGTCGGTGCAAACGTGTCGGTCATGGCTCGTCCTGTGAGAAGGTCTTTCGTTTTACCGTGCTTTCTCTCGCGTCGTCTTGCGCTGAGGCAAGGCCGCCGTGGCGGCGCCGGTATCGGCCTTGGCTGCCGCACGCTTGCGCGGCGCCGCGGTCTTGGCTGCCGCCTTGGTGGACGTCCTGGCCGCCGTTTTGGCCGGGGCCTTGGTCACCGCCTTGGCCGCGGTCTTCGTCGCAGTCTTCTTCGCCGTCTTGGCGGGGGCCTGCACGGCGGCGCGATCGGCGCCTTCCGTGGCGGCCACTGCCGTGCGGCGGCGTGCACGCGGCGTGGCCGCTGGTGCGGGGACTGCGTCGACCTTCTTGCGCGCCGGGCCGACGGGCTTGGGCGCGCCGTCGCCATCGGGCGCGACACGCGCCAGCGGGCGGCGGCCGGCGGCGCGGCCGGCGATCTTCTCGGCAGTCGCCTCGACGTCGGCCTGCGCATCGAGAATGGGGCGCGTGGTGGCCGACTGGCCGCGGCGGCGGCGGGCGCGCTGCACGCAGGACTCGAACAAATGCTCCATCTCGTCCAGGCTCTGGCGCGCCCGCTCGCTCAGCGGCTCGGCGGCTTCGAGCACACGCTTCATGGTCGCCAGCGTGGTGGCGATGGCATCGGCGTCGACGTTCTCGAGCAGGTGAGGAATGGCGCGGATCGCGGCGGCGCCGTCCAGGCGCAGGATCAGCGCCTGCTCGCGCACCATGTCCTTGAAGGTTTGCAGTGCGAGCGCGTTGCTGGCGTTGGCGCGCATCTCGCGGATCAGCGAGAAGCTGCGCTCATCGATGCTGCCTTCGGCGCTGGTCACATAGAGCAGCATGCGCATGGCGGCTTCGTGCAGGCCGCCGTCGAGAATTTTCTCGCGCAGCTCGTCGGCACGGTCGCCCATGAACTCATGGTGCTCGGGCGATACGCCGGGGTGCTTGCGTGGCGCGCCCGGACGCGCGCCGAGGCCCGCCCAATCTTGCACCAGCGGCGAGCCATATACATTCATGAAGACGCGTTCGATCGTGTCGTCGCGCAGCTCCCGCCAGATATCCAGGCTGCTCTCGATCGCCTGCGACATCATGGTCTGCATGATCAGAAAGGGATTGTCGGGCGCCACGGGCTGACGGTCGGCGCGCACCTGTTCGGCCACCTGCTTGAAGGGGGCGACCAGCGGATTGTGATCGGAGATGAGCTCGTAGGGCAGGCGCAGCGGGTGCATGCGCTGCGCCCATTCGGCCGTGTGCGGCGTGACGCTAGCCTGGATCCAGGGCTTGAGGAAGCTGCGGTAGAGGCCCAGGTTGATGTCGGAGATGCGCGCCACCGCGGCGAACCGGCGTTCGTCTTCTTCGAGCCGCTGTACGATGCCGCGCACGTCATCGAGTTTGCGGCCCGCGAACGACAGCACGTAATTGCCGTAGGCCAATTCCGCGTTGGCGGTCTCGGGCGTCTTGTCGGCGATCTCGGTCTGGTAGATGCCGGGCGGCAGCACATCGATCAGATCGATATTGCTGGTGAACTCCTGGTGCTCTTTGCGCGCGACGCTGCCGGACACGAAGATGCCCAGGTGGCCGATGCTCTCGTGCACGGCATAGACGATGGTCTGGCCGTGCGCCACCACTTCGGCATCGTCCTGGTACAGATCGGGGATCCAGCCCAGCGCCTGGGGCGGCGGGGTGATGTTGTCGCCCTTGGAGCAGAACACGATGATGGGCGAGCGGATATTGCGCAGGTCGATGCGGATGCCGTCGGAAGTGACCAGGCCCGCCGTGGCGAGACGGTTGCCGACGAACAGGTTGTCGACGATGTATTGGATCTCCGGGCCGTTGAGGTACACATGGCCCCCCCACCACTTCTCGAACTCGAGATAGCGTTCGGCTTCGGTGTCGACCTTGGCGTACAGGTTGTACTGCTTGCTCCAGAGGGTATTGGCCGGGTTGAGATTCTCGAAGTTCTGCACCAGCCAGGCACCGTCGAAGCGGCCATTGCCGGCATCGCTCGTGAGCTCGGTGAGCCAGCTGCCGCCCAGCATGCCGCCCGAATACCGCATCGGGTTCATGCCGCGCCAGCCCGCCCAATACGACAGCGGCGCGCCCGCCACGATGATCGGGCCGAACAGCTCGGGCCGCATCGCGGCGGTCATCATGATCTGCCAGCCGGCCTGGCAATTGCCCACCACGACCGGTTTGCCTTCGGCCTCGGGATGGCGCGCGATGATCTCTTCCAGAAAGCGGGCCTCGGCGCGCATCACGTCTTCGACGGTCTGGGTCGGCGTGGGCTGCGGCAGGAAAGACGCAAAGTAGGTCGGGTGGCCGGCGCGTACGGCCACCCCGATTTCGCTCTCCGGCTTGAAGCCGCCGATGCCCGGGCCGTGGCCCGCGCGCGGGTCCACCACCAGGAACGGACGCTTTTCGGGATCGACCGGCGCATCCGTGGGCGGGATGATACGCAGCAGCATGTAATTGACCGGCCGGGCCAGTTCGCGGCCGTCGAGAATCACCTCGGACTCCATCGACAGCACATTCGGCGCCTTCTTGGCCATATGGCTCAGGTACTGATTACCGCGCTGGCGCAGCACATCGGTATAGAGCACGCTACGTTGCCAGGCGTCGACCAGATACGACCAGGCCTGTGTGCCCGCGGCGCCCACGGGCGTGGCGGCCAGGGGGAAGGCGCTCCAGTTGAAAGGCAACTCGGGAGTGGCTGCGGGCGCTGCCGGTGCGGCGGGCGTGGGGGACTCGGACGTCTTGCGGGTGCCGTTGCTGGCCATGACTGTCTCCTGCTGCGAAGCTGGCGAGAGAGAGATCGCCAGCCGGCTGCCCTGCGGGCAGCCTCGGATATCGTTCAGTCCATTACACCCCAAATGATGTTGCAGTGCAACATCATGCCGATGACAGCGCGATCCTTGATGAGGGGCCGCGGGCAGAGGTGAACGCCGCCCGCGGGGCGCATTCACCCGTGGTGAACGGCCTCGAGCCGATTGCCGGCCGGATCGCGCACAAAGGCAGCGTAATACCGGGGGTGATAGCCGGGTCGCGGCCCGGGCGGCCCGTCATCGGTACCGCCCTGGGCCAGCGCGGCGGCATGAAAAGCGTCGACCGCCGCACGATCGGGGGCCTTGAAACACCAGTGGCGGGCGGCATCAGGGCGCGCCTCGGCGCTCAGGAGCACGGCGAGATAGCTGTGCTGGCCCTGGCCGGGGCCGCAGCGTTCGCCGTAGCCCAGGCGGTCGGGGCGGTCATAAACACAGGCCGCGCCGAGCGCCTGCATCACCGCGTGATAGAAGGGGCGGGCCGTGGCCAGATCATCGACGGCGATGGAGACATGATCGAGCAGCTGCATGGCCGGACGCGGCGAGCTCAGCCGCGCGCGCTGCGGTTGTGTTCGAGCCAGGTCTGCACGGATGCGCGCTGCCATTGCGTGTCGGCGTAATCGCGCAGCCAATCGGGAAGCTCTTCGCCCGCGAGGCGCTTGAGCATCACGGCGAGTTCGAGGTCGGCGATGCTCCACTGACCGAACAGATCGGCCTGCCCGGGCACCAGCAGTAATCCGGCCACGCGCACCAGCTTGTTGGCGGCAGCCTGCGCCGGATCGGTCAGGGCCGTGGCGGGGGCAGCGTGGAATACGTGTTCGGTGGGGCGTTCGGTACGCAGCGCCACGAGGTCGCTGCGCAGCCAGGCCTGCAGCTGGCGTGCGCGGGCGCGCTGCTGACGGTCGGCGGGATACAGCGCGGTGTGCGCCGGCGGCGGATAGAGGTCTTCGAGATACTCGGTGATGGCGCTGGACTCGCTCAGGTGAAAGCCGTCGTGGGTCAACGCCGGAATCCGGCAGGTGGGGGCGCGATGCTGGTAGGGTTGCATGCGCTGCTCGCCCGCATCGAGGTCCACGAGGCGGATCTCGAAGGTTTGCGCTTTTTCGGTCAGGGCCACGAACGCCGACATGGCGTAGGGGCTGAGGAAATTGGCGTCGACGTAGAGCGTGAGTGAGGCGGACAAGGCAGGGTCTCCTGGCGAAGCTACAGCGTACCGCAAAAGGATGGGTGCCCCCACGCTGCGCCTTCGGCTTGCTGCCCCCGGGCGGGCTCGCCCGCCTTGAGGCGGCTCGGCGGCGGGCGGGGCGCTGTGTCCTTGGGGCGGCTGGGGCTATCTCCTGCGTGCGGCGCCGCGGGATCAGTCGACGATGAAGAGCCGGGCGCCGGTGGGGGTGGACGAGCGATGCGGCTCGGCCTGATCCGCCACCTGATAGCTCATGCCGGGCTTGAGCACGAAGTGCCGGCCGTCTTCGAGTTCGGTGTGCAGCTCGCCTTCGAGACAGAACAGGATGTGGCCCTTGGTGCACCAGTGATCGGCGAGGTAGCCCGGGGTGTACTCGACCATGCGCACGCGGATATCGCCGAACTGGCGCGTGCGCCAGATTGCCTGGCCGGTCTCGCCGGGATGTTCGGTGGGTTCGACTTCGGACCAATCGGTGGTGCCGAATGGAATCGCGTGCATCTTCATAAGGGTCTCTTCAAGGATGGGGAGGCGCCAGGGCGTCGGGAATGCGCACCAGCAGATCGGTGAGGCCCACATCGACACCGGCTTGCGTAAGCAGCGTGCTTGCCTGGCCGCGATGATGGGTCTGGTGATTGAAAAAGTGCAGCAACAGCGCGCCCAGCGGCCGGCGCGAGGCGATGCCGCGGCTGTTGCGGTAGTCGAGCATGCGATCGAGGTCGGCCTGATCGAGCGCGGCCACCCACTGCACGATGGCGGCGTCCAGCGCCGTACGCGCGTCGCGCAGGGCATCGAGCGTGGCATGCGGCTGCCCGTCGAGCGGACCGGGATCGGGGGCCGCGCGGACATCGGCCAACGCCGCGTGCGCGGCGGCATGCGTGCCGGCGTGGCTGGCGAAGCGCTTGAGCCACATCGTGTCGCCCACGATCAGATGATTGAGCGTGCCCAGCACCGAGCCGAAAAATGCGCCGCGGGCGGCGCGCAATTCGGCCTCGGGCAGACGCGCGCACGCCGCCAGCAGTTGCTGGTTCATCCACTGGTTGTAGTCGGCCAGCAAGGCCAGGTCGGCGGGCGAAGGCATGTATTGAACGCGGGTCAGGAGGACGTTCAGGCCGGCAGTTTCTTTTGCCAGAACTGCGCGCTGCCCGCCTCGCCCAGCGCATAGCCCGCATAGCCGACCTTGCGGTAGAGGGCCAGCGCCGGCGCATTGCCCTCGAGCACTTCGAGGGTGATCTTGCAGCAGCCCAGGCGCCGCGCCAGCACTTCGAGCTCGGCCAGGAGCTTCTGGGCCACCCCCTGGCCTCGCACCCGCGCCGACACCATGAAATCGTGCAGGTTCAGGAGTGGCTGGCAGGCGAAGGTGGAGAAGCCCTCGAAGCTGATCGCCAGGCCGCAGGGCTGGCCGGAGGCGTCCCGGGCGATAAGGGCATGGGCGGTGGGGCGGCGCGCCAGTTCGCCAATCAGATTGGCGCGCACATGATCCGAGATCGGCTCGCCACCGCCCATCGGATCGCTTGCGTATTCGTCGAGCAGGGCCACGATGGCGGCGCCGTGCTCGGGATTCTGGAAATCGGCTTCGGTGATGGTGATCAAGGCGGGCTCGGGCGGTGGCTGTGCAATCCGCCATTATGCCGCGCCCGGCGGCGCTTCCCCATGCGTTGAAAAATCGGGCGGGAGCCCCTATCTTGTGACTATCCCGACCGGCGGGAAACGTGCGCCGGTAGCCCCCGACAAGGAAGCCGGACGATGGAGTTCAAGGACTACTACAAGGTGCTCGGCGTGGAGAGCTCCGCCACTGACGACGAGATTCGTCACGCCTATCGAAAATTGGCCCGCAAATACCACCCCGACGTCAGCAAGGAAGCCGACGCGGAAACCCGCATGCGCGACGTCAACGAAGCCTATGACGTGCTGCGCGACGCCGAAAAACGCGGCGCTTACGACAAGCTCGCGGCCGGCGTGTCGCCCGATGGCGGGTTCGCGCCGCCGCCCGACTGGGACCAGGGATTCGAATTTCACTACGCCCCGGGCGGACAGGGCGGAGGCGACCAGGGCTTCAGCGACTTCTTCTCCTCATTGTTTGGCGGGCAGGCGCGCGAACGCGCCGCCCGGCAGAATTTCCGCGCGCGCGGCGAAGACCAGCATGCGGCGGTCGAGGTCGACATCGACGACGCCCTGCATGGCGCGACCCGCGAGATCAGCCTGCGTTCGGTGCAGCCGGATGCCCAGGGCCAACCGCAGATGCGCACCCGCACGCTGTCCGTGACGATTCCGGCGGGCGTGCGCGAGGGGCAGTTCATCCGGCTCGCGGGCCAGGGCATGCCGGGCTACGGCGGCGGGGAGGCCGGTGATCTCTACCTCGAAGTGCGTTTCAAGCCGCATGCGCGTTACCGTGCCGAGGGCCGGGACCTGTATATGACCTTGCCGGTGGCGCCCTGGGAAGCGGCGCTGGGCGCGTCGGTCGAGGTACCCACGCCCAAGGGCGCCGTGGAGGTGGCCGTGCCGCCAGGCTCGAAGAATGGGCGGCAGCTGCGCTTGCGCGGCCGGGGCATTCCGGGCGATCCTGCAGGCGATCTCTATCTGGTGCTCGAGCTCGTGCTGCCACCGGCCGACACCGACGCCGCCCGCGATGCCTATCGCCGGATGGCACAGGACCTGGCGTTCGATCCGCGCCGCAACCTCGGAGTATGACCATGAGCAACGTCATCGTGGCGCATGCCACCGTCGTGTGCCAGGAACAGCCCCTCACGGCCGAAGACCTGGCGCGCGCCTGCGATGCCCAGGTGGAGTGGGTGACCCGTCTGGTCGAAGTCGGGATTGTGCGCGTGTCGCACGATCGCCCGGCGGAATGGCGCTTCCAGAGCGTGGATCTGCGCCGGGCGCTCGATGCCCGTCGCCTCGAGCGCGATTTGGGCGCCGGGCTGGACGCCGCCGCTCTGATCCTGGACCTGAGCCAGGAAGTGCGGCGCCTGAAGGCGCAGCTGCGGGCGCTCGGGCAAGAGGGCTGACACGGCTTCGCCCGTCCGCCGGCGGTGCCGCGGGGCGGGGGCGGGCGAGGCCGGGTGGGCGGGGCTAGAATCGGGGCCTCGTTTCCCTACGCAGTCCGTTCCATGAATTCAGACTCTTCCGGCGCGCCGCTGTCCGCGGTGGCCTCCCGGCCTCTGCTCGCCGGCATCAAGGCCTGCGTGCCCGTGATGATCGGCTATTTTCCCGTGGCGGTGGCCTTCGGCATCGCGGGCGTGGGTACCGGCCTGGCACCGTACCAAGTCGTGCTCATCTCGGTGCTGGTCTATGCCGGTGCGAGCCAGTTTCTGCTTCTGGCCTCGATCAAGGCGGGCACGCCCTGGCCCTGGGTGGTGGCGCTGTGTTCGCTGCTCAATGCGCGCCATCTGCTCTACGGCCCCTTGCTGTCGCGCTGGCTGCCACCGGCGCTCTCCACCCGGCTGCGGCTCGCCTTCTTTCTGACCGACGAAGTGTTCGCCACTGCGCTGCATAAGCTCGACGGCGTCGAGACGCGGGCCAGGGCCCGCTGGATGGCGGGCCTGGGCGTGGCCGCGTGGCTGACGTGGATCGCGGGTACCGCCGTGGGCGTGTATGCCGGCGAAGGGCTGGAGCGCCAGTTTCCGATGCTGGCGCAAGTGATGCGCTTTGCCTTGCCGGCACTGTTCGTGGCCTTGGTATGCCAGAGCGCCCGGCGCGATCTCTGGTTGCCGCTCGGCGCGGCGCTCGGCGTGGGGGCGCTGCTCGCCGGCGCGGGCCACGGCACGCTGGCCATCCTGGCCGGCGCGCTCGCGGGCTGCCTGTGTTTTCGCCCGGCAGGAGTCGCGCGATGAATAGCGGATTGGAATTCTGGGTTGCCGTGCTGGCGATGGCGGTCATCACCTTCATGACGCGTGCGCTGCCCTTCATGCTGTCGTCGCGCCACTGGCTGCTCAAGCGCCTGTCGCAGGACGGATCGCGGCTCGCCGTGCTCGGCCCCGCGCTGTTGGCCGCGATCGCCGCGGCCGTGATCGTGCCCGATCTGTGGGGCGAGCAGCAGGTGGCCCAGGTCGCGCCGTATGTGGGCGGGCTGATCGTGACCGCGCTTGCCGCGCGGCTCACCGGCAATACGGGCCTGGCGGTGATCATCGGGCTCGCCGGATATGGCGGCCTGCTCGCTCTTCTGTGATCGCTTAATGCCTGAGCACACGCACGAAAAAGGACAACATCGCATGAAGCGCGTTATTCGGGCGGGTACGCCATGAACATCATGATCATTGGCGCCAGCAAGGGGCTGGGCCGTGCCTTCGCCGAGGGTCTGGGCGGCGCGGGGGATACGGTGATCGGCGTGTCGCGCCGCCGTCCGGACGCGCTGTCGCTGCCCGCGGGTGTCGCCCTGCGGTGGATCGAGGCCGATATGAGCCGTCCGGTGGAGGCGGCGGCGCGTATCGCGGCCGAGGCGCCCGCCGAGGTCGACGTGCTGATCTACAACTTGGGTATTTGGGAAGCCGCGGCGTTCACGCCGGAATATGCCTTTCTAGACGAGTCCGACGAGGCCCTGCTCGATCTGGTGAATGTGAACGTGGGCGGCACGCTGTTGCTGCTCAAGCGGCTGGTGCCGCGGCTGATCGCGTCCGGCCAGCCACGCCTGATCCTGACCGGATCGACGTCGGGGTTGCGGCGCAGTGGCCGCCCCGAGGTGGCCTTCGGTGCGAGCAAGTTCGCGCTGGACGGCATGGCGGACGCCTTGCGCGAAGGCTTTCGCGGCGAGGGGCTCGCGGTGACCACGCTGCAGCTGGGTTATCTGAACACCGACGACGATCTGTCCGTGCCCCTGGCGGATGCCGCCGCGCGGGGCGATGGCCAGCTCGTGCCGGTGCACGACGTGGTCGCCGTGGTGCGTACCCTGCTGCGGCTCTCGCCCGCGTCGTTCGTGCGCGAGCTCGTCATGCCCGCGCTGCGTGACGAACGCTATTGAGAGGAGGTGCCAGTCCCGGCCTCAGTGCAGCGCGGCCGCCAGCGCTTCGCGCCAAGCGTCGGGCTGGCCGAGGTAGCGGCCCGGATCCAGCACCTGCCATCCCGCCTGCGTTTGCAGGCCGAAGGTTGGAAATCCGTTCGCGCCGAGCTGGCGCAACAGCGCGCGGCTGTCATCGAAATGGCCCGCGAGCGGGGCGCCGGCCAGTGTCTGCATGTCGCGCTCGAAGCGCTCCAGATCCAGCCCGAGCTCGTCGGCGAGCTCATGGAGCACCGCCGAATCGGCCACGCGCCGGCCTTCCATGTAGTGGGCATGCTGAATGCGCGCCAGCATGTCCAGGCCGTCGCCGTCTTGCGAGGCAGCGGCGAGCACGGCGGCGCTGGGCGGCGCCGAGTCGAACACGGCGCCCGCGTCGCGCAGCAGCCCCTCGAAATAATCCTCACCGAACGGCTGGCCGGTGATCGCGGCGATGCGCTGGTCATGCTGCATGACGTAATGCCGCAGCGCTTCGGTCACGGGCTGGCGGCGCGCGCCCGTCATCATCCCGCCGCCGTGGGTCAGGATGCGCAGCCCCGGCAAATCGCGCACGGCGCGCACCAGCGGCGCGGCGCCGTAGCACCAGCCGCACAGGGGATCATGGATGTAATGCAGGACGGGGAGATGAGCGGCGTTCATGGGCGCCATCTTAGGCCAACCCGCGGCGCCGACCTAGGGGCCGGCACCGACAAGTGTGTTGCGCAAAACGGTCAGATCGGGCGGGGCCGAGCCCGCCCGAGCCGGGGGCGCGGCGCTCAGCCCGAGATCATGATGCCGATCCAGTACAGACCGGCGGCAAGCAGCATCGAGGCGGGAAGCGTCAGGATCCAGGCGAGCAGAATGTTGCGCACGGTGCTGCCCTGCAGACCGCTACCATGGGCCACCATGGTGCCGGCCACACCGGACGACAAGACGTGGGTGGTCGAGACAGGCAGGCTGAACACGTTCGCCAGCCCGATCGCGCCCACGGCCGTCACCTGCGCCGCCATGCCTTGCGCGTAGGTCATGCCCTGTTTGCCGATCTTCTCGCCTACCGTCAGCACGACCCGGCGCCAGCCGACCATCGTGCCCACCCCCAGCGCCACGGCGACGGCGATGATCACCCAGAGCGGCGCGTATTCGGTGGTGGCGGTCAGGTCGCCGCGCAGGCGCTGCAGGTCGGCGCGCTCGCGCGCGGGCAGGCCTTCGAGCGCCGCGACCTTCTTGGCGGTGTCATCCAGGCAGAGCAGGTAGCGGCGCACGTCCACGCGAGTGGCGGGCGGCATGTCTTTGTAGTGCGACACGCCGTTCAGTGCGTGCTGCAGCGCGTCGATGGTGGCCAGGGTGGACTTGGGATCGCAGCTGAAGTTGCGCGGCAGATCGGTGCGGCGGCCCGCGGCGGGCAGGGCCAGATACTCACCCAGCGTGGCTTCGTTGCGATGGTAGAAGGCCGAGAGGTGCGTGGCGGCGTCGCGGGTGCGATCGATCTGATACGTGGTGGCGTTCTCGTCGAGCACGAACTGCGCGGGCACGATGCCGATCAGCACCAGCATGATGAGCCCGATGCCTTTCTGGCCATCGTTGGAGCCATGCACGAACGATACGCCCATGGCCGACAGCACCAGCACCAGACGATTCCAGAACGGAGGATGCTTTTTGTTGTCGACGGCGCGGCGCTGGTCCGGCGTCTTGTGCATCTTCGAGAGCGGTAGCCATCGCTTGAGCAGGAGCAACACCCCGCCGGCTACCGCGAAGCCCGCGATCGGTGAGGCCACCAGCGACATGCCGATGTCGATCGCCTTGCCCCAGTTCACGCCCGCGCCGATCGGCAGATCGGTCAGCAGGGCGTTCGCCAGCCCGACACCCAGGATCGAGCCGATCAGCGTGTGCGAGCTCGAGGCGGGGATGCCGAAGTACCAGGTGCCCAGGTTCCAGGCGATCGCGGCGGTCAGCATGGCGAACACCATGGCCAGGCCGCGGCCGGTGTCCACGTTGATCAGCAGCTCCACCGGCAGCAGGTGGACGATCGCATAGGCCACGCCCACGCCGCCCAGCAGCACGCCCAGGAAATTGAAGATTCCGGACAGCACCACCGCCAGATGGGCTGGCATGGCCTTGGTATAGATCACCGTCGCCACGGCGTTGGCCGTGTCGTGGAAACCATTGATGAATTCGAATGCGAGGACGAAGGTGAGCGCCAGGACGAGGCTCAGACCGACCCAGGGGTCGAGCCCGGCGAAGATGTCGAACATGGGAATGGAGGGGGAGGGGATGGGATGTGACGAAATTATTGCATGCTTGTTAAACCCGGCCGGAGCGGCTCGGCCCGGCTTGCAAGCCCCTCGGGTGAGTTAGGATCGGGGTTTCCCCCTGCGTCGCTGCTACGCGCGGCGCCCGGGGTTGGCAATTTGTTACAAAAAGGGGGCGGGGGCGGACGAGGTGTCCGGCCTGGCGCCGCCCGAACGGGATATGTCCATGACCCAAGCTTCCTCCGTCCGTGCCCACCCCGATGAACTCATCGTGGGCCTTGTCTCGGTGTCCGATCGTGCCTCGACCGGCGTTTACGCCGACCAGGGCGTTCCTTCATTGCGCGAATGGCTGGGCACCGCGCTGTCTTCGCCCTGGCGTGCCGTCGAACGCCTGGTCGCGGATGACGCGGCGCAGATCTCGGCGGCGCTCACCGAGCTGGTCGATCAGGAGCGCTGCGATCTGGTGCTCACCACCGGAGGCACGGGCCCCGCGCGCCGCGACGTGACGCCCGAGGCGACGCTGGCCGTGGCCACGCGCGAGATGCCCGGATTCGGCGAGCAGATGCGTCAGATCAGCCTGCGTTTCGTGCCGACGGCGATCCTGTCGCGCCAGGTCGGCGTGCTGCGTGAGATCGAAGGCCATGCCGCGCTCATTCTCAATCTGCCGGGACAGCCCAAGGCCATCCGCGAAACCCTCGAAGGCCTGCGCGGTGACGACGGCGCCGTCGTGGCGAGCGGCATCTTCGCGGCGGTACCGTACTGCATCGATCTCATCGGCGGCCCCTACATCGAGACGCGTGCCGACATCGTGAAGGCATTCCGCCCCAAATCCGCGCTGCGCCAGGCCCCGCAGGCCTGATCCCGCGCGTCCAATCCCGCCGAAGGCGTGCGGTATAGTTGCCCGCGTTGTCTGCTGATTTATCGGAAAAAACAAAATGAAGGTTCTGTCTGCATTGCCCCTGGCCGCCGCCACCCTGATGCTCTCCGCGTGCGCCAGCGTCCAGGACGTCAGCAAGGGCGAGCCGGTGTTCTACGGTTCCACCGCGCGCCCGGCTCAGGAATACCTGTCCTGCGTGTCGGCAGCCTGGAAGGGGCAGGGCGTGGATTTCAAACAGAATGAAATCAAGAACGGCGGCGAACTCGTGGTCGAGGGCACGCTGGGCGTCGAGGCCGTGCTGAGCGCGACGACCTGGCGCGGCAAGACCGACGCGCGTCTGAACACGCGCCGTCCGTCGCGCGCGGTCACGCTGTCCGACTCCGCCAACCTGTGCCTCTGATGCAGCGGCGTGCCTTTCTGGCGGGCGTCGCGGCGCTGGGGCTGGCGGGGGCGATGCCGCTGCTGGCCCGCGCCCAGGGCGACGCGGCCGACTACATTTCGCGCAAGCTGAATTTCCCGGTGCCCGGGGGCGTGGCGGTGCTGCGACTGGGCGCGGCGCCGCAAGAGCCGGAAGCGCGCTATCTCAACAAGCGCGTGATGGTGCTGCCGCAGGCGGGCGGCACCTGGCTCGCCATCGTGGGCATCCCCTTGTCGGTCAAGCCCGGCACCGAACATCTCACGGTGGGTAGCGGCAGCTCGGCACGCCGGGTGGCGTTCCAGGTTGGGGCCAAGACCTATACCGCGCAGCACATCACGCTCAAGAACAAACGGCAGGTGAATCCCGATCCGGCCGACTTGCGCCGCATCGAGCGCGAGCTTGCCGAGCAGACCGAGGCCTATCGCGCGTTTCGCGCAGGCGTCGTGCCGAGCAACGTGGTGCTCGATGCGCCGGTCCAGGGCCGTCTGTCCAGTCCCTTCGGCTTGCGCCGCTTCTTCAATGGTGAAGAGCGCAACCCGCACTCGGGCCTGGATTTCGCGGTGCCGACCGGTACGCCGATCCGCGCCCCGGCCGCGGGCCGGGTGGTGCTGGTGGGCGACTATTTCTTCAACGGCAAGACCGTGTTCGTCGATCACGGGCAGGGTTTCATCAGCATGTTCTGCCACCTGTCGGCGATCGACGTGGCCGTGGGCGACGAAGTCGCGCGCGGCGGTGTCGTGGGCAAAGTGGGCGCCACCGGCCGCGCCACCGGGCCGCATTTGCACTGGAACGTCAGCCTGAACGACGCTCGGGTCGATCCGGCCATCTTCATCGGGGCGTTCAAGCCCTGAGTGCCAGGCTCAATGAAAAAACCATCCCGAGGGATGGTTTTTTTGGCCCTTTGGGGGGCGTCTGTCGTGCGGGACCGGGCGGCGCGCTCAGGGAGGCCGCTGATGGCGCATGCAACGGCCTCGCCGCCAGGCTGATCGTGGCCTACGCCGTGCCCACGCGGGCGCGCATGCCACGATCAGGGTCCGGTCTGATCAGAAGTCCATCGAGGCCGACAACAGGAATGTGCGGGGTGCGCCCATCCCCAGACTGGTGAAGTGCGGTTTGGCCCAATATCCCTTGTCGGTGACGTTGGTGACGGCGGCACGCACGGTCAGCGGGCGGCCATATACCTTGGTGGCGTAGCGCGCACCCACATCGAATACCGTGCGTCCGGGAATGGAGATGTCGTTGGCGGCGTCGAGATATTGCTTGGACACCGTCGTGGCGTTGGCGGTAAGCGTGACGCCCTGCACGGCCGGAACGTCCCATTCCACGCCGAGCTTGGCTTGCCACTTGGGCAGGCCTGTCGCCAGCTTCCCTTCGCTACCGGGACTGGCCGCCTTGATCACTTCAGGATCGGAGAATGCGACGCCACCCATCAGACGCACGCCCTCCAGCGGGGTGCCGAAGAACGCCCATTCGACGCCGCGATTGCGCTGTTCGCCGCCGAACGAATACACATTGGTGACCAGGTCGGTGTAGCTGCTGGGACGATTGATCTCGTACACGCTGAGTGTGTGCGCAAACTCGCCCAGGTCGAGCTTGACGCCAACCTCCTTTTGTTTGGTCTTGTACGGCGCGAAGACCTCTCCCGCGTTCGCTGCGGTATTCGGGGCGATGGCGCCCTGGCTCAAGCCTTCGATGTAATTCGCATACAGCGACACGTTGTCGGTTGCCTTGAACAGCACGGCTGCCGCTGGCGTGGTGGCATGTGTCTTGTAGCGGTCGCCCATGCGTGCGCCCGTCGCGCCATTGAAACTGTCGCTCGTCACTTGCTGGCGGCGTGCGCCCAGCGTGAGCTGGAATCGATCCTGCGCGAACGACAGCGTGTCGGCCACGCCGACGCTGGACAACTCCGTGACGGTGCGGCTGATGGCCGGGATATTGCTGGGCAGCGCGGGCGCAGGGCCCCACACCGGGTTATAGATGTTGGTCACCCAGTCGCGCGCGAGCAGGTTGCGAAAGCCGTTCAGGCGATAGTCTTCCTTGTAATAGGTCGCGTTGACCGCGAACTGATGCTTGATCGGGCCGGTCTGCAGTTTGCCTCTCAGCCCCGTCTCGGCGGATTTGCGCTCCGTCCGGTCAGCCACCCCGCTGAAATTGATGCGGAAGTCTCCGGCGTTGTTGATGACCTGTCCCGCACCCATGTTCGAGTCGAATGCGGTCTTGCTCATGCCGGCAGTGGCATAGACCATGAAATCTTCATTTAGATCGACTTCGCCGCGCACAATCGCGCCTTGGTCCGTGGAGTCATAGAAGGCCCAGGGCGGATTCCACGACACATCGGATTTCGGTGGCTTCGGCACCGCCACGCCGGGCGCGAGCGTGATGCCGCGCGTCAGGCCGTTTGCATGATCTTTGCTTTGATAGAAGTCCGCCGACACTCGCGTGCCTTCGCCGCGCCAATCCAGGCCCAGCGACGCCAGCGAGACGCGCTTGTCCTGCGATTTCACGGCCGTCTCACCGTCGCGATACACCCCATTGAATCGAATGCCGAACTGCTGACTGTCACCGAACCGTCGCCCCATGTCGAGGTGTCCGCCGAATTGCGCGTTGGACATGTAGGTGCCCGTGACGCGCATCAGGGGATCGTCTCCCGCACGCTTGGTCACCAGGTTGATGGCACCGCCCGCCGAGCCTTTGGGCGGCATGCCGTTGAGCAATGCGGAGGGCCCCTTGAGCACCTCCACGCGTTCGAACATTTCGGGAGAGTTGCGGTAATACGCCGCCATGCCGGCCAGGCCGTTGACCATGACGTCTCCCACGTTGGAGGGCAGGCCGCGAATCGAGTAGCTCTCATTGCTCTCGCCCGGGATACCGCTCACGAACACGCTCGGATCGGTCTTGGCGATCACTTCGCTGATGTCCTTGGCCTGCTGGTCCTCCATGAATTTCTCGGTGTAGGTGATGGTGGAGAAAGGCGTTTCCATGAAGTCCTTTTCGCCCAGGAATCCCATGCGTCCACCGCTCGTCACTTGCCCGCCCGGATAGTCGGGCAGCACGGTCTGCCCTTGCACGGTCACCGCCGGCAGGGTGGCCACGCTGGGTGCCGCATTCTCGGTGTTTTGCGCGAGCGCCGCCGGGGGCAGTGTGCTCAATGCGCCAGCGCTCAGCCCGTAGACGAGGGCGGCGCGCACGGCGGTGGACATGGGGCGCCGGGTGACCACCACGGCGTCGGAATCCGGCGCATGCGCTGATGCGCGGGCACGGCCGCGCGGAAGGGATCGATGATTCATGTAATTTCCTTTCGGCTTGTGTGTCGTGCCGGGATGGTCCGGCGCACGACGCTCGCGCCCTGCTATCAAACAAGAAACGGAATAGAGATAAGACTGAGATGCAATAAATACGGGGTTGACGGCCCGCCGTTCAGAAAGCTTCCTGCCTTTGCCCGGGATCGAAGTGCGCCCCCTATTCGCGGACAGGCGCCTTCGGTGCGCACATCAAGGGGCGTAGCCTTTGAGTACGTCGTCGATCACACGCTTGATCGAGGCCGGGCTGGCCGCCGTCACATACCAGGCGTAGGGATCGGCGAACACCACGCGTCCGTTTTTCCAGGCATTGGTCTGTCGCAACAGGGGATTGGCGATCGACTCCGCGGTGAGTACGGGCCTGCGTTCCATGACCGCCGTGCGATCCACGAGGTAGATCACGTCCGGATTGGTTTGCTGGATGAATTCGCTCGACACGGGGTGGCCGTGCAGCCCGCTTTGCGCGCCAGGATTGGCGGGCTTTACCCCGAGCGCGCCGAAGATGAAGCCGTAGCGGGAGTGTTCGCCGAACGCGCTGAATGCGCCGTTGTTGTGGATGATGACCAACGCCCTTTCCGGGCGACCGCCGATGACGCCGCGGGCCGCCGCGACCTGCGCGTCGAGCTCGGCGATCTTCGCCCGCGCGGTCTCCTGCTTGCCGAAGATGTCGCCCAGTGTGCTCAGATGATGCTTGATGAGCTCGATATGGTTCGACTGACTGTCTCGATAGTCCACATCGAAATGAAGCGTCGGCGCGATCTCGGTCAACGCCTTGTATTGATTGGCCTGCAGCGACGTGATCAGGATCAGGTCCGGCCTGGCAGCATGAACACGCTCCAGATTGGGTTGCACGATCGCGCCCAGATCGAGAACGCCGGGGTCGTCCTTATAGTTGGCGAGAAAATCGGGCACGAAGTCTTTCGGCATGCCGGCCACGGGCACGCCCAACTGATCCAGGAAATCGACTTCGTTCATATCCAGCGCGGCGACGCGTTGGGGCCGTTTGGCGATCACGGTGGTGCCCAGCGCGTGCTCGACCGTGATCGGCGAGCTGGGCGGTGCGGCGGCATCGGCCGCTGCCGGAGTGGCTTGCGCGGACGTAGTGGAAGCACGGTCGCAGCCCTGCAACGCGAGGGCGGCGCCCAACAGCAAGGGCAGCATCCAGCGTCCGGGCCGGTCAGGGCGGATCATGTCAATTCTCCTGTCGATGGGAAGTCGTTGCACAGGGCGTGTGCGTCATGGGTGTCCTCCGCGATGCCGTGCCATGCGGATGAGAAACCAGGCGCCACATACGAGGTTCACCAGGATTCCCACCGTCGTCCGATAGTTGAAAAGGTGTTCGACGGCGAGCTGCGCCAGGATGAAGATCCCGAGCGCGATCGCGCAACCTGTGGACAAGGTGATGCGATGCCGGCCGTCGTTCGCCAGCGCGTAAGCCAGGTTGGCCACGAAGATGCCCATGAAGGCGGTGGGGCCGAGCAGACCGGTCGAGATGGCCACCAGGATCGCGATCAGGGCGAGCTGCAAATGCACCGCGCGGCCATGATCCACGCCGAGCGAGATCGCCTGCGCCCGGCCCAGCGTAAGCACGTCGAGCGTCGGCAACTGCCTGATGCCGATGAGGCACACGATGAGTACCCCCAGCGCGGCGGGCAGTAACTGCGCGGGCTCGGCACGGTTGAACGACGCCTGACTCATTCCCAGCAGCATGGAGAACTCGCCGGGGCTCGTGGTGAGCTGGACGAACTGGGTGAATGTGCCGATGACCACCGTGAGTACCAATCCCACCAGCAGCAGGAAATACACGTTGGTCTGATCGCCGCGCAGCAGCCAGCGATGGATGGCCCAGGAGTAGCCCAGCATCGTCAGGGCCGAGAGGGCGAAGTTGCCCGTCGCACTCACGATCATCAGGCTCTGCGTCCCGAGCGCCAGGATCAAGAGCGCCTGCAGCAGCAAATAGATGGCCTCGTAGCCCATGATGGCCGGCGTCAGGATGCGATTGCCCGTGATGGTCTGAAAGACAATCGATGACCCTGCCACGCAGACCGCGCCGATGGCCATGGCGGACAGCCGAATCAGTCGTTTCGGAATGACGTAAGCCACATCGAGGCCCGACCGGAAGAACACGAAGACCACGGCCAACGCGGCGACACCGGTCCACAGCGCGGGCAGCCGCCAGCGGGAGCGCAGCGTACGTGTCATCGCCGGCTCCTGAGAATGAGCACAAGAAACAGGGCGCCGCCGAGCCCGCCGGCAGTCAAGCCGATGGGGACCTCGTAGGGGTGGATCAAAATCCGCCCGAGGATGTCACATACGAGCAGCAGTGACGCGCCGCCGAGTGCCACCATGGGCAACGTGCGTCCCAGGTTGTCGCCGTAATACAAGGCGATCAGGTTCGGCACCACCAGGCCGACAAAAGGAATCGCGCCAACGGTGATCACCGTGACAGACACGGTGATTGCGACCAGCAGCAATCCCAGCGCGACGGTGGCGCCATAGTTCAGGCCGAGACTCTGCGCCACGCCTTCGCCCATTCCCAGCACGGTGAACCGATGCGCGTACAGGTACGTGAGCGCCACGATCGGCAAGATCAGATAGACGACTTCGTAGTTGCCTTGCACGATCCGGGAGAAATCGCCGAGCAGCCAACCCTGCATGCTTTGCAGAATGTTGTTGCGGTAGGCGTAGAACTCCGCGAGCGCGCTGAGCACGCCGCCGTACATGAGGCCGATCACCGGCACGAGCACCGTGTTCTTCGCCCGGATGCGCCGCACGATAGCCACGAATACGAGGCTGGCTGCAAAGCAGAATGCCAGCGCGCACAGCATGCGGACCGCCGTGCCGGCGCCTGGCGTGAGCGTGAGCGACACGAGAATGCCGACTTTGGCCGCATCCAGTCCGCCGGAGGTCGCGGGCTCGACAAACTTGTTGCGCACGATGTGCTGCAGGATCACACCGCAAACGGACAAGCCCACGCCCGTCAGCACCAAAGCCGCGAGTCGGGGTAGTCTGCTTGCGGTCAGGGTGAGCCAGGCGTCGCCGGACAGGGTGTACCACTGCGACCACGATAGCTCGCGCGCGCCCACGAATAGCGATGCGCCGCAAAGCGCGGCGAAGAGACCGAGCCAGCGCACGGACATCAGGAACGAGCCCTCCGAGGCGGGACGACCCGCCAGCGCTTCGCAATGCCACGCTGTGCCAGGAAGTGCGCATAGCGGCCCTGGTTTGCCGACAGCTGCGCGGGCGTGCCTTGCTCCGCCACGGCGCCCCGCTCGAGGACCACGATCTGATCGGCCATCGCCACGGTAGCCAGCTGATGGGCAATCACCACCAATGTGCAGCGGCCGCGCAGCCGGGCCAAGGCGTTGACGATAACGGCCTGGCTCTCGGTATCGAGGGCGGCGGTCGCCTCGTCCACGAGCAGAATCGGCGCATTCTTGATCAGGGCACGCGCGATCGCGACACGTTGGCGTTCGCCGGCCGACAGACGTGCGCCACCTTCTCCGACTTGAGTCTCCAGGCCTTGCGGCAAACGCATCAAGAGCGACTCGGCGCCCGCGTCATGCAATGCAGCCTTGATTTGAGCGTCGTCTGCATCGGGCTTGCCGAACCGGACGTTGTCGGCAATCGTGCCCGAGAAGAGGAAGCTCTCCTGGAAAATCTGACTGATCTGTGCCGCCAGTTGCGACTCCGTCATGGCACGGACATCCACGCCGCCCACGAGAACGCTGCCCTGGTTCACGTCGAAGAAGCGTGCCATGAGCCGCACGAGCGTGGTCTTGCCCGATCCCGACTCGCCGATCAGCGCGGTCAGCGTGCCCGGCGCGATGCGCATGCTCACGTTGTGCAGCACATCGGGGCCGTCTGCGTCGTAGCGGAAATGCACGTTGCGCAGTTCGATGCCCGCGTCATTCGGCGCGCGGGGCGCAGCGGGAGCCGGCAACGGCTTGACGGCGAAGATTGCGCGCACGTCGTTAAGCTGCACGGATGCGCCGCGCAGGACGTCCGAGTAGCTCGCCACCTCCAGCAGCGCATCGATGAAGCGCGCGGCCAGGACGAGGGCAATCACGACGCCCGCCGACGTGCCGGCCGACCCACCCTCCGTGGAGGCGTCCGTCCATGCGACCACGGCGAAAAGCATGATTGCGAAGACGGCCTGGACACCCCACATGGTCAGCACGGAGGACCCTGCTGAGAGCCAGATCAGGCGTCCGCCGGCCTGTTGTTGCCGTTCGAAGGTCCGGGTGAGCCAGCGTGTGCTGCCGCCCTCGCCGTTGAACGCGCGCAGTAGCGCCTGTGCCTGCGCGAACTCGACCACGCGTTGGCTGGCGTCTGCAAAGCGCTGCTGGTAGATGGCATCGGCGTGGCGTGCGAGCCGGCGCGCGAACCACATCATCGCGGCGACGAGCGGCAGGGCGGCGGCGCCGATCAGCCCCAGGGGAACGTGTAGCCAGAACAACGCGGCGAGAAGAACCACGGGCGTCACCACACCGCTGATGACCGGGGTGAATACATGAGCGGGAAGCTGGGCAATGCTCATCATGCCCTGCGTCATGACATGGCCGAGATTGGCAGTATTCTGCGGCGTGAACCATCCCGCCGGCAATCGTGCGCAGTGATCGCCCAGGCGATGACGCGCGCCTTGTAACAGCGCCACGCCCACCCGCACCCCGGCGCGCTCCACCACGCCGCGCAACACCCAGCATGCCGCCATTCCGGCCAGCAGGACAGCGAGCCACGCCCACGCGCCGTGCATGTCATCGCTCAACAGTGCGCCGACGGCCGGCACGAGTGTCGTGAGTGCCGCGCCGCAAAGCAGTCCATAGGCGACGGCAAGCATGAGATATCGCCGCAGACGAGGGGATTCGTCGCCCAGTAGCTCGAACAAGGTTTTCAGCACGGCGATATCTCCCCGGGCATCAGCGCGTGGTTGTGGGCCCACAGGCGCGCGTATCTTCCCTGGCGGGCCAGCAGCTCATCATGCGTGCCGGCTTCCACAACGACGCCGGCATCCATGACGAGAATGCGGTCCGCGTTGATCACCGTTTCGAGCCGGTGCGCGATGACCAGCACCGTGCGGCCTCGCGAGAAGTGCGCTAGCGCGTCCTGGATCAGCACTTCGGAGGCGGCGTCCATGCTGGCCGTGGGTTCATCGAGCACCAGGACGGGCGGATCCAGAAGCACGGCTCGGGCAATGCTCAGGCGTTGCCGTTCGCCGCCCGAGAGCACGGCATCTTCGCCCACGACGGAGTCGTAGCCACGCGGCAGCGCGAGAATCCGATCATGGATATTGGCGGCGCGCGCGGCCGCTTCGATGTCGCACTGGGGCGCGGCGGCACGGCCCAAGGCGATGTTCTCGCGCACGCTGGCATGCAGGAGACGCGACTCCTGCAACACGAAGCCGACGCGCCGATAGAGCTGCGCGGTATCGATGTGGCGCAGGTCCGCGCCGCCCAGCGTGATGCGCCCCGCGTCGGGATCGAAAAAGCGCAAAAGCAGTCGTGCCACGGTGGACTTGCCCGCGCCCGATGCGCCCACGATGGCGGTCACGGTGCCGGCCGCCAGCGTGATGTCGAGATTCGACAGCGCGCAGTGGCCCGCGCCATACGCGAAGCTCACTTGCTCGAAGCGGATGTCGTCGCCATCCGGCTGTTGTCGCAACTCGGGCGGCACAGCGGCGATGACGGGCGTTTGAAGCATTGCCGAAACCCGTTGCGCGGCCCCGCCGGCAGCGCCGAGGTCATGCAGCAAGGTGTGCAGCAACAGCAGCGGGGCGCAGATGCCCGGGGCGACGAGGATGAACGGCAGCACGTCCAGGGGCGCGACCCATCCCAGACTCGCGAGTAGTGTGCCTCCTGCCAGTACGAAGGCGAGTACCGTGATGGGTGCGATGAGGGCGTGAGCGTGCGCCATCGTTGCCACCAGCGGGCGCGTGAAGTCGACGAAGGCCTCGGCGAAGGCGTCGACGGCTTCCCGATAGCTGCTGTGCGCGCGGCCCGCCGTGCCGAAGGCCTTGATCACCGGCATGCCGCTCACGAACTCGACAGCCGTCGCATTGAGGCGGCCCAGGCGCGCCGCGAACGTGTTCATGTTGGCGTCGCCCGCTTTCATGGCATGGCGCAGAAAAAGGAGAAAGCCCGGAAAGGGCAGCAACGCCACGACGGCCATGCGCCAGTCCAGTGCAAACAGATAGACGACGGCGATCAGGATCGCGCCGACGGCGCGGCCCACGGCCGTATAAAAGTGCGCGGTCAGGCTGTGCAGCGTGCCGATGTCATCCTGCAATGCCTGTTTGATTTCGCCCGACGCCCGGTCCGTGAACCATCCCAGCGGCGCTTGGGCGAGGCGGTCGACGATGGTCAGGCGCAAATGATGGGTGAGGCGGTTGTCTGCGAGGTGCGCGACGAGCTCGGCCGCCGACACCAGGGCCATGCCCGCGAAGAGGCTGGCCACGCTGAAACCCAGCACGCGTGCGATGTCGCCGAAGGCCGATCCGGCGGAGTCGGCCATGGCGAGAGCGGCGGCATGGGCGATGCCGGCGAGCGGGGCCAAGGTCAGCATCGCGCCGAGCGCGGCCAGCAGGCAAGCGGCGGCCAGGAGATGACGAATGGGGTGCAGGATTTGGCGGATCGGCCCCGGGGCGGGCCGCGGGGGGCTCGTGGGCGAGGCGTCTTCGGAAACGCGGGAGTTCATGAAAAGCGCAAATAAATCAGCCACATGCCGGATCGGAAGAGCAATGGCTGGGATGAGGATGAGAATTAATCGCGAAACTATAATCTAATTCTTGAAATAGTTGAAGCGACTAAACTAAATTGGCGTTGCGGTTAAAGTCCTGCTTATCCGTCCCCTCACACCATGGCTTCTATGACCTCAGTACGACCCGCAGCGCGCGGGCGCCCTCGCACGATCACGCATGAACGCATTGCCGCCGCCGGCGTCAAGATTGGGCTGCCTGATTTGTCCTACGCCACCGTCGCGGCTGAGCTGGGCGTGAGTCATATGGCGCTCTACAAACATGTGCCCACGCTCGATGCCCTGAAGTGCCTGGTTGCCGAGGAAATGTTCAGCCGCTGGGAGCTTCCGAGGGCGCAAGCAGGCACCGGGCGCGCGGGGTTGAAGGCGTACCTGGCCGTGTTTGCGGGCGCCGTGCGTGACTTCGTCAGGACGAATCCCGGCGTGACGCCTTACACGATTCGCAGGCTCGCGGCGACGCCCGCCATGCTGGAAAAAATCGTGAGCCATCAACGCCACATCGCAGAGACGTGTGGCCTGTCGCTGGAGCAGGCGCGCTGGCTGCTCGCCACCATTGCGTTTCACGGCATGGCGGTGGCGGACACGGTGTATTCGGTGGCCGGCCGCGCCCCCGAGGTTGACGCCGATCGTTCGACGGAGGAGGCCGAAATGGAAGGGGAGCTCGAGCAGGGCATGCAGGCGCTGATCGCCGGGGCATTGCTCATGCTGGATGAAGGCGCGCCGCGTTGAGCGCGCGCTCGCCACGGGGGCGTCTTTGTCGATAACGAAAAAACCATCCCGAGGGATGGTTTTTTTGGGCTTGCAGGGGCGTCCCGGCGTCAGGCGCCGCGGCCTGTGCGGCAGACCAGCCGGGGCGCTGCCCTCAGACCTGGGCCTGGGCTTGCGCTTCGGCCTGCGGCATCTCGATCTTCACCTCCAGCACTTCCAGGGTGTCCTGGCGCTCGAGATGGACCTTGATGTCGTCCGGGTTGATCTTCACGTACTTGGAAATCACGGCGATAAGCTCCTGCTGCAGCTGCGGCAGGTAGTCGGGCGAATCGCCGCGTCCGGAGCGTTCGTGGGCGAGGATGATCTGCAGGCGTTCTTTGGCAACGCTTGCCGTGGATTTCTTCTGGCCGAGCAGGAACGACAGGAACGACATTGATTACTTTCCTCCGAACAGGCGTTTCAGCAGGCCGGGCTTTTCGTATTCGGTAAAGCGCAGCGAACGGTCTTCGCCCAGGTAGCGGGCGACCACGTCCTTGTAGGCCTCGGACACATCGGTGTCTTTCAGGTGGATGGCGGGCAGGCCTTGGTTGGAGGCCTGCAGCACGGCTTCGGATTCCGGGATCACGCCGATCAGCTTGATCCGCAGGATGTCTTCGATGTCGCTGAGCGACAGCATCTCGCCGTCGTTCACGCGCTTGGGGTTATAGCGCGTGAGCAGCAAATACTCTTTGACCGGCTCATCGCCCTGCACCGCACGGCGCGACTTGGCGGCCAGGATGCCCAGGATGCGGTCGGAGTCGCGCACCGACGAGACTTCGGGGTTGGTCACCACGAGCGCGTCGTCGGCGAAATAGGCGGCCATCAAGGCGCCCGTTTCGATGCCGGCCGGCGAGTCGCAGATGATGTATTCGAAGCCCATGTCTTTCAGGTCGTTCATGACCTTCTCGACGCCTTCCTGCGTGAGCGCATCCTTGTCGCGCGTTTGCGAGGCGGGCAGGACGAACAGGTTTTCGAGCTGCTTGTCCTTGATGAGGGCCTGCTTGAGCGAGGCTTCGCCTTGAATCACGTTGACGAAGTCGTACACCACGCGACGCTCGCAACCCATGATGAGGTCGAGGTTGCGCAGGCCGACGTCGAAGTCGATGACCGCGGTCTTGTGGCCTCGCATCGCCAGGCCAGAGGAAAAGCTGGCACTCGTGGTGGTCTTGCCCACGCCGCCTTTGCCGGAGGTCACCACAACAATACGTGTCATGACGATCAAACCCTTTATGTTCGAATAAATCGCGTTATCGTAAAGCAAAAAGCCCCTAATGGCTTCTTACATGTGTGTAGCCTGGGCCTTGCAAACCGGGGCCGGCAAGGCCGCCAGCCATGATCGCGTGCAGGCATGGTGCGACGGTCGCGGCGCGCTCGCGGCAGCCCTGGCTGCCCACGGCATGGCGCGCTTGCGGGGATGCCGCGCGAGGGTCGCGAACCCTGTCGGCGACGGCGCGCAGCGGGTTCGGACGCAATCCCGCACTCAACCCTTCAATGCTTCGATATGCAGCGTGTCACCGGCCAGGCGCACCAGCGCGGGCTGGTTATGCAAAGCGCGATCAAGCTTGTCTTCGACCACGCGGTACACGCCCGCCACGGCGAGCAGCTCGGCATCGAGTTGCGTGGTGAAGATGCGCGCCGAGGTATCGCCGCGCGCGCCGGCCATCGCCTTGCCGCGCAAGGGGCCATATACGTGCACATTGCCATCGGCGATCACTTCGGCGCCCTGACTCACCATCCCGATCACGACCACGTCGGTGCCGCGCGCATACACGCGTTGGCCCGAACGCAGAGGCCGGGTGATGACCAGGGCCGAACTGCTCTGCGGCCCGGTGGCGGTGAGACGGCCGGATTCGGCCGTGGCGCCCGCGGCGCGCGAGGGCGGCGCGGCGTCCGACGAGGCGTCGGGGAGGTCTGCATCCGTGTCGGCCGCAACCGCGGCGGGGGCGTCGGCCTCACCGGCACCGCTGCCCACATCGGGCTGCGCGGTGGGGCCATCGGGCGCGACGTCGAGCGCCGCGGCCGGCACCGATGGCACCGGCGTGGCGACGTCGTTGGGCGGGGCGGTATCGATCGTGGGCGGCACGCGCGGGCCGGGCGTGGACAGCTCCACGGGGGTGAGGCCGCAGTCACGCGCGGCGGCGAGGTTGGTTTCGGTGGCTACGACGCCGATTGCCGGCAGGTTGTGGTCGCGCAGCGCCTGCACCAGGGCGGGCCAATCGATGGGCGCATCGACGCGGCTGGCGTCGATCACGACGGGTTCGTTTTCGAAGAAGCTGCCGGCGTCGGCCATGCGCTTGTCGAGGGCCGCGCGCAGCGCGTCGAGGTCGGCGTTGTGAAGCACCACGCGGATGGCGTAGAGCGTGGCGCTTTTGAAATCCAGTGCTAGGGGTTCGCTGTTCATGAGTCGAGTATGAGCCGTGGTGGGCGCCAGGACAGGGTGCGCACGGGGGCCGGCTCTGCAATGTCGGGCATGATAACCCGCGGCGCGGCGGCCCGAAATGAAGAAAAGCGCGAAGAAAAGGCGTGGCAGGCCCGCGGGTTCAGGGCAGGGGTTCGGGCGGGGGCGGCGTGCCGCCCAGGGCGTGAGTGAGGGTTCGCGCGGCAGCCAGCACGTCGTCGGCGTGGGCGCGGATCAGGCGGGGTGTGGGCATCGTGAGGGTGACCGCACCGGCGAGCGCGCCATCGGGGCCGAACACCGGTGCGGAGATGCCCGATAGCTCGGGCATGCGATCGCCTTCGAGCACGATCACCTGCTCGGCGCGAATGCGGCGGGCCAGCGTGTCGTCGGCGCGCGCGCCGTTGCCGGCGTAGGCGCTCAACACCCGGCCGCCGGCGCCACGCGCCATGGGCAACAGGTCCCCGGCGCGGATGTGATCGCGCACCGGATGCGGCGAATCCACCCGATACAGGCACAGCCGGTGTCCGCCTTGTGCCACGTGATAGGCCGCGCTTTCGCCGGTACGCGCCACCAGCGCGCGCAGCGCCGGCATCACCACATCCTGCAGCGCGAACGAGGCCGCGTATACCCCGTGCAGCCGCGCGACTTCGGCACCGAGCGCGTAATGCCCGGCCGTCGTGCGCCGCACCCAGCCCGCGTGTTCGAGCGAGGCGAGCAGCCGCAGCACCGTGCTCTTGTATAGCTGCGTACGCGCGGCGAGCTCGGTGAGCGTGAGTTCGCCATCGCCCGCCCGGAACGCGCCCAGGACGGACAGGGCGCGGTCCACCGCGGCCGCGCCGCCCGGTGCGGCGTGTTGATCGGCGATCGAGGGCTGGCTGGCTTTGCGTGGCATGAGCGTAGGCGTGGGCGGTCACCGATTGACATCGGTGGCGTGGTGGGCGAATAATAAATTAATAGAACTGTGTTCTATCTTATAGAACAACGAGGAGATCGTCAATGCCTTCTGTCCTGGTGAGCGAAGTCGGGCCGCGCGATGGCCTGCAAAGCATCGCCGCCGTCATGCCCACGGCCGCCAAGTGCCGCTGGATCGCCGCGCTGGCGCAGGCCGGTCTGCGCGAAATCGAAGTGGCCTCGTTCGTGCCGCCTCGCCTGATGCCGCAGATGGCCGATGCCGCCGGCGTCGTGCAACACGCGCTGTCGCTTCCTGGCCTGCACGTCGCGGTGCTCGCCCCGAATCTGCAGGGCGCTCGCGCCGCGCTCGAGGCGGGCGCGCACAAAATCACGCTGCCCGTGTCGGTGAGCGAGGCGCACTCGCTGGCCAATGTGCGCAAGACCCACGCGCAGATGATCGAGACGGTGCGCGCCGTGGTCGCGTTGCGCGACGAAGCCTGGCCCGGCGTGCGCATCGAGGCCGGGTTGTCCACCGCGTTCGGCTGCACGTTGTCCGGCGCCATCAGCGACGCGCAAACGCTCGCCCTGGCGCAAGCGATGGCCGATTGCGGCGTGGATGAAGTGGGGCTGTCGGACACCACCGGCTACGCCAATCCGGCCCAGGTCAGGCGTCTGTTCGAAGCACTGCGGCATGAACTCGGCGAACGCGCCGGCGGGGCGCATTTCCACAACACGCGCGGCCAGGGGCTCGCCAATGTGGTCGCCGCGCTCGAGGCCGGCGTGCGCACCTTCGATGCGAGCCAGGGCGGGCTTGGCGGTTGTCCGCATGCGCCGGGCGCTACCGGCAACATCGTCACCGAGGATCTGGTCTTCCTGCTCGAGGCGATGGGGCTGGATACCGGCATCGACGTCGCGGCGCTGCTCGAGGCCCGCGCGATTCTGCGCGCGGCGCTGCCGGACGAGCCGCTGTACGGCCACGTGCCTGACGCCGGTCTGCCCAAGGATTTTGTCTATGCCCGGGAGGCGGCATGAATACGCATCACGCACAGAATTCGGACGCACCGACGGCGGCCCCCGAAATCGGCGCGCCCGATGCCCCTGCGTTGCCCCTGGCCGGCGTGCGCGTGATCGAATTCACGCATATGGTGATGGGACCTACTTGCGGCATGGTGCTGGCGGACCTGGGCGCCGAGGTCATCAAGATCGAGCCGGTGCAGGGCGACAACACACGGCGGCTGAAGGGCTCCGGGGCGGGGTTCTTCGCCATGTTCAACCGCAACAAGAAGAGCATTCCGGTCGATCTGCATGATCCGCGCGGGCGCGAGCTCGTACTACGGCTCATCGCCACCGCCGACATCGTCAGCGAGAACTTCAAGCCGGGCGCCATGGCGCGGCTCGGCCTGGACTACGACAGCCTGCAGACACTCAACCCAGGGCTGATCTACGTGTCGCACAAGGGATTTTTGCCCGGCCCCTACGAGCATCGCACGGCGCTCGACGAAGTGGTGCAGATGATGGGCGGGCTGGCCTACATGACCGGTCCGGAGGGCCGGCCGCTACGCGCGGGCGCCGCGGTCAACGACATCATGGGCGGCCTGTTCGGCGCGCTGGGTGCGATGGCGGCACTGATCGAGCGTCGCAACACCGGCCAGGGCCAGCAGGTGCAGAGCGCGCTGTTCGAAAACAATGTTTTTCTCGTGGGGCATCACATGATGCAGTACGCCGTCACGGGTCAGGCTGCCGCCCCCATGCCCAGCCGCATTTCGGCCTGGGCGGTTTATGACGTGTTCACCGTGGCCGAGGGCGGGCAGATCTTCCTTGCCGTCGTGTCGGATACGCAGTGGCGGGTGTTCTGCGAAGCCTTCGGATTCACGGATCTTGCGCAGGACACGCGGCTTGCGACCAATAACGCGCGGGTCGATGCGCGGCCCTGGCTCATGCCGATCCTGCGCGAACGCCTGGCCGGCATGAGCGCGACCGAACTCGCGCAGTGCTTCGAGCAGCACGGGCTGCCCTATGCGCCGATCGCGCGGCCTCAAGACCTCTTCGACGACCCGCACCTGGCCGGCACCGGTGGCCTCGCCGAGATCGCGATTCCCGACGGCGCGCGCGCGGGCGAGTCCACCCGCGTGCCGCTGCTGCCCATCACCCTGGGTGGACGACGGCCAGGCGTGCGCGCCGGACCGCCCGCGCTCGGCGCCGATGGCGCGGCCGTGCTGGAGGCGGCGGGCCTCGATGCCGAGGCGCGCGCCGCGCTGATCGAGGCCGGAGTGTTGGGGCCGGTCAGCTGAGCCCGGCGCAGTCGGCACTGGGCCGCGGGGCGAGCGCGCCGCCGCCCAGGCCTGTCTTTCGCGAACGGCCATGACGGCCGGTCGCATCCCGAGCCGAAGAATCTCGTGCGCGCCATTGCGCGGGTACGGTTCGACGGCGGCATAACAATACGGAGACAACATCATGACATCCCTCATCATCGCCACCGAGCGTGCGCCCGGCCAGGGTGCGCGCCGGGTTTCTACGCTCGCCCGGCGCCTGCTGGCGTGCGTGGCGCTGGGCGGTCTGCTGGCTTCGCCCGTGCAGGCCGCCTGGCCCGAGCGGCCCATTAACCTGATCGTGCCCATGCCCCCCGGCGGTGGCACCGACACGATCAGCCGGCTTCTGGCGGAACGCGTGGGCGCGGGTGGCGCCGGCTGGTCGATGGTCGTGCAGAACAAGCCGGGCGCCACCGGCAACATAGGCATGGAATTCGTGGCGCGCTCGGCACCCGACGGCTACACCGTGGGCATGGGGCAGGCCGCCAATCTGGCGATCAACCCGGCCATCTATCCACGCATGCCGTTCGACCCGACACGGGACTTCACGCTCATTGGTCTCGTGGCGGCGCAGCCTGTGGTGCTGGTGGTGCGCGCGGATTCACCGTACCGCAACCTGAAGGATCTGCTCGACGACGCCCGCAAGCGCGGGCCGGGGGAACTCAAGCTCGCCTCGGCCGGCAACGGCACGATCGGCCACATGGCCGGCATGATGCTGGCCCGGCGTGCCGAGGTGGAGTTCCTGCATGTGCCGTACAAGGGCGCCGGGCCCGCGGTCACCGATCTGGTGGGCGGGCAGACCGACCTCTATTTCATTACGCCGCAGACCGCGTTCGCCTTGTTCAAGGCAGAGAAGTTGCGCGCGCTGGCGGTCACGTCGGCCTCGCGGCTCGACGCGCTGCCCGATGTGCCGACGGTGGCGGAATCGGGCTTCGCCGGTTTCGAGGCCTCTGCCTGGACCGGGCTCGTCGGCCCGGCCGGCATGCCGGCGTCCGCCGTCAGCGCGATCAACGCCCAGTTGCAGACAGCGCTCGCGCAGCCTGAGATGAAGCGGCGGCTGGCCGACGAGGGCAGCCAGCCGCTCGGCGGCACGCCGCAGGCGTTCCGCAGTTATCTGGAGAGCGAGACGGTGAAGTGGGGCGAGGTGGTGAAGGCGGCCGGCATCCGCCTGGATTGAAAGGAGCCCCCACGCTGCGCACGCGTTGCGCTTGCTGCCCCCCCCCGAGGGAGCGGGGCCAAAAAAAAGCGGACCGAGGTCCGCTTTTTCATGCCTGTGTCCGCGTCAGGCGGCGGCCCAGGAGTCCTTGAGCGTGACGATGCGGTTGAGGACCGGGGCGCCGGGGCGCGAGTCCTTGGCATCGACGGTGAAGTAGCCCAGGCGCTCGAACTGCCAGGTCGCGCCGGGTTCGGTCGCGATGTTGGGTTCGAGCCAGGCTTGCACGGTCTGCTTGGAGTTGGGGTTCAGCGCGGCCAGGAAATCCTTGTCGCCGGCATCGGGATGCGGATCGGCGAAGAGGCGGTCGTAGAGCTGGACCTGTGCCGGCACGGCGTGCGCGGCGCTGACCCAGGTGATATTGCCCTTGACCTTGACGCTGTCGGCGCCCGGGGTGCCGCTCTTGGTGTCGGGCAGGTATTCGGCCTGCACCTCGACCACGTCGCCGGCGTCGTTCTTGGTGAAGCCGGTGCAGCGCACCACGTAGCCGTATTTCAGGCGCACGGTGTTGCCGGGGAAGAGGCGGAAATACTTCTTGGGCGGCTCTTCGCGGAAATCGTCGCGTTCGATCCAGAGCTCGCGCGAGAACGGAAACTCACGCACGCCTGCTTCGGGGTCGTGCGGATTGCGCGGCGCCGTGCACGATTCGGTTTGGCCTTCGGGGTAGTTGGTGATGATCAGCTTGACCGGATCGAGCACCGCCACCGAGCGCGGCGTACCCGGATCCAGATCGTCGCGCACGGCCTGCTCGAGCAGGCTGTAGTCGATACGCGAATCCGACTTCGACACCGCGGTGCGGTCGCAGAACAGGCGGATCGACGATGCCGTGTAGCCGCGGCGGCGAAGGCCGAACAGCGTCGGCATGCGCGGATCGTCCCAGCCATCGACGTGGCCATCGCGCACGAGTTGCAGCAGCTTGCGCTTGCTGGTCACGATATAGGTCAGGTTCAGGCGCGCGAATTCGTACTGGCGCGGCAGCGGCTGGGCCAGTTTGCCCAGCTCGGCCAGGCGCGCCAGGATCCAGTCGTAGAACGGACGCTGGTCTTCGAATTCCAGCGTGCAGATGCTGTGCGTGATGCCTTCGAGCGCATCCTCGACCGGGTGGGCCCAGCTGTACATCGGGTAGATGCACCACTGGTTCCCGGTGCGATGGTGCGTGGCGTGGCGCACGCGATACATGACCGGGTCGCGCAGATTGATGTTGGGCGAGGCCATGTCGATCTTGGCGCGCAGCACCAGGCTGCCGTCAGGATGCTTGCCGTCGCGCATCTCGCGCAACAGAGCGATCGACTCGGCCGGTGCGCGGTCACGCCAGGGCGAGTTGGTGCCGGGCTCGGTCAGGGTGCCGCGCTGGGCGCGGATCTCGTCGGCGCTCTGGCCATCGACGTAGGCATGGCCCGCCTCGACCAGCGCTTCGGCGAACTCATACATATAGCCGAAGTAGTCGCTGGCGAAATACAGGTTGTCGCGCCCGTCGGCCTTCCAGTCGAAGCCGAGCCAATGCACGGCTTCTTCGATGGCGTCGACGTACTCCTGGTCTTCCTTCTCGGGATTGGTGTCGTCAAAGCGCAGGTGGCAGACGCCGCCGTACTCTTTGGCCAGACCGAAGTTCACGCAGATGCTCTTGGCGTGGCCGATGTGCAGATAGCCGTTGGGCTCCGGCGGGAAGCGGGTGCGGATCCGGGCAGGGTCGGGTTCGCCCGCCTGCTGCACACTGGCCGGGCCGGGCCGGCCGGCCCAGCGCTTGCCCTGGAAACGGTTCGATTCCAGGTCTTCGTCGATGATGTTGCGCAGATAATTGCTGGCGGCAGGCGGCGTCGGGGCGTGGGTCATTCTGAAAGAATAGGAAAAAGCAGCGACAAAGCGTCAATTTTGCCACGTTCGGCGGGCGATGCCGTTGCAATCATGCCTCCCACGGGGGCGGAACAGGCTCTACACTACCGCCCATCATGAATATCGCCCCCCTCCTGCTGGCCCGAACCCAGTTCATGACCAGCCTGAGCTTCCTGGCCCTGTTCCTGGCCATCTCACTGGCACTGGCCTGGTTTCTGCTTTTTTTCAAGCTCCGGGCCCGCCTCAGCGGACTTAGCGGCTGGACCGCCGCCTATCGGCTCTGGGTGCGCGTATTCGCGCTGTCTTTCGTGCTCGCCCTGGCGTTCGCCGTGCCCGTGCTGGTGCAGCTGGGCAGCCTATGGCCCGGCCTGATGGACAAGATCGGCAATGTCGCCGGGCCGTTGATCGGTTTCGGCGTGCTGTCGGTTTTCGTGCTGAAGTCGTGCTTCCTCGGCGTCATGCTGTTTGGCCAGCGGCGGGTTTCCGATCTCGCGCACACCTTCGCGGTCTTCATGGTCGCGGTGGGGCAGCTCGTGGCGCTGGGCTGGGTGCTGGCGCTGCAATCCTGGATGCAGACCCCCGACGGCGCGGCGCTGATCGACGGGCGCTACCAGGTCTACGATTGGCTCGAGGTCATCTTCAATCCGTCGTTCGGCTGGCGCATGGGCGCCACCGCCCTGGGCGCCGCGCTGGCGGCCGCCTTCCTGATGCTCGGTCTGCACGCGCTACAGGCGCTGCGCCGCCCGCTCGACGAGGGTGAGCGCAATGCCTTCAAGGCGGCCGTGGTCGTGGCGCTGGTGGCGGCTATTCTGCAACTCCCGGTGGCGCTGGGCCTGCGCGACCTGACCGTGCGGCACCAACCGGCCAAGGCCGCCGCGCTCGCCGGGTATTGGCACAGCGGTGGCAAGCCCGAGTTCACGGTCTGGGGCTGGCCCGACGCCCAATCCCAATCGACCGCCGGCGCCTGGACGCTGCAGAACACCGGGTCACGCTGGCTGGCGCGCGATCCCAACGGGATCTATATCGGGCTCGACAAGTATTCCGGCATGCAGCCTCCGGTGGCCATGGTGTTCTGGTCGCTGCGCCTGGCCGTGGTGCTCGGCGTGCTCATGCTGGTCGCCGCGCTCGTCTCCTTTATCGGCACGGCCCGCCGCGGCTTCGATCCCGCCGTCCTGCCGCGCTGGTGGCTGCGGTTCCAGAGCAGCATGATGTTCGCAGGCGGACTGACCGTCATGGCGTCGTTGTGGGTGAGCCAGCTTGGTCTGCAACCCTATATGGTCAACCGCACCATCACGCAATCCGAGGTGTTGAGCCCGGTGACCCCGGCCACGCTGGGCTACGGCGTGGCCGCGTGGGGACTGCTCTATCTGATTCTGCTGGGCGCCTTCGTCGGCATGCTGTTCCATGCGGCGCGCTACGGCGTGGTACCTGTGCGCAAGACCGGAGGTACGCCATGATCGCCACCCTGGCCGCGTCGCTGGGCCTGGCCCCCGACGATCCGATGTTCTGGATGCCGATGGTGTTCATGGCATTGCTGTTGCTGTTGATCGCCGCCGGCATCGTGTTCGACGGCTTCGACCTGGGCGTGGGCATTCTGCTGCAGATTGCCCCGGCCGACGAGCGCGGCCGCATGATGGGCCTGCTGTCGCCCTGGCGCGACGCCAACGAGTTCTGGCCGCTGCTGGGCATGGGGTTGTTCGCCTCCGCTTTTCCATTTGCCTGGGGCACCATCACGGGCAAGCTGGTCGGGCCGCTCATCGTGCTGACTCTCGGCATCGTGTTGCGCAGCGTGGCCTTCGAATTTCGCATCCGTGCGCGCCACGAACACAAGCCGCGCTGGATCTTCGGCTTCTGGATCGGCTCGCTCTTGACCGCGATCGGGCAGGGCATGGTGCTGGGCCGCATCGCCACCGATTACCAGAGCGACGCGGGCTACGGCTGGTTCTCGCTATTCGTGGGCCTGTGCGCCGTGGCGGCCTATGCGCTGCTGGGTGCCTGCTGGCTCGTGATGCGCGTCGACGGCGATCTGCAACGCCGCGCCGCCAATTGGGCGCGTCATTCGATCCGCTGGACCGCGGCGGGCATGGTGGCGATCGCCGTCACGCTGGGCCTGGCCAATGCCGGCATCTTCTTCAAATGGAGCAACGCCGCGCACCTGGGCGCGGCCGCCGCCGTGTGGGCCTGCATGTTGCTCTGCTTTGTCTTCGCCGAGGTGTTCCTGGCGCGCGTACGGACCAAGCCCGACAGCTTCAGCTGGATGCCGTTCGTGCTGTGCGTGGTGCTCTATGTGCTGATGTTGCTGGGCCTGGCGTACAGCTTTTTCCCGTATCTGATCCTGGATGACATGACTATCTGGGATGGCAGCGGCGCCCTGGGCTCGATGCGCCTCGTGCTGGCCGGCGTGGTGGTTGGCGTGCCGGTCGTGCTGATCTTCAATCTGCTCGCGTATCGCTCGGTGTTCGGCAAAGAGCGCCGGCCGGTGGCCTTGTTGCCGCCTCCGTCCGCGTCCTGACCGGCGGTACGAGCGGTCGGGAGGGCCGTCGCCGCGGCGGTCGTCACCGCGGCGGTCGTCACCGGCCCTTACTCACCGCGGCGTGCATCGATGCTGCCGCCATGAAACAAGCCGCCCCGAGGGGCGGCTTGTTTCATTCTGAGGTGGTGCCTGCTCAGGCTTGCGCGAGCGGCAGCCGAATGCGCACCAGCAGGCCGCCCCCGGTGTGATCGCCCAGCTCCAGCGTGCCGCCGTGCGCCCGCGCAATCGCGTCGGCCAGCGCGAGGCCGAGGCCGACGTTGCCCGTGCGCGTGCGCGCGTCGTCCAGCCGGGCAAAGGGCCGCAGGGCCTCGCTGCGGCGCCCGGGGTCGATGCCCGGGCCGCGGTCGCCCACTTCCAGCACGGCGTGGCCGCCATCCTGGCTCAGTGCGACATCGATCGGCGCGGCGCCGTGGTGCAGGGCGTTGCCGATCAGGTTGTCGAGCAGGCGGCCCAGCGCCACCGCATCGCCCTGGATGTGCAGATTGGCGTCTTCGGGCGTGCGCAGCGTGACGGCGGTGTTGGTGCTTTGCCAGGCGCCCACGCGATCGTGGATCCAGTCGTTGAGATCCAGCGGCGCGTAGCGGTAGGCCGCGGGATCCGTGCCGCGCACGAAGCCGATGAACTGATCGACCATGTGCTGCATATCCTGCAGGTCTTTGCGCAGCCCCTCCTTGAGCACCGAGTCGTCGGCCATCTCGATGCGCAGCCACATGCGCGAGAGAGGCCCTTTCAGGTCGTGCGGCAGGCCCGAAAGCAAGGTGCGACGCACGGAGTCCGACTCGGCCAACGCGTCGAGCATGGCGTTGAAGCGCTCGCCCAGAGCGCGGGTCTCGTGCGGCCCCGAAGGCTCCACGCGTTGCGGCTGGCCGGCCGCGAGCTGGTCGGCCGCCTGCGCCAGCCGTGTGAGCGGGCGCGTGATATGCCAGGAAAAGCCGGCCGCGAGCAGCAGCACCAGGCCCAGTCCGCCCAGCCAGAACGCCACCAGGGGCGAGGACACGGGCGGATCGAGCCGCTCGAGGGGAATCACCAGCCATTCGCGCAGCAGCGGGGCGTCTTCGCTCGCGGGGTTGGGCGCCAGCGAGATGTAGATTTCGGCGCGCGGACCCCGCGAAAGCGCCACCCGGGTGCCGTCGTTGAGCCGGATGTTGAGCTCGCGGACCAGGCCGCGCAGGTCGCGGCGGACATCGTCGGGCTCACCTTGGGGATGGCGCGCGCGGCGCTGCGCTTCCATTTTGCGGTAGGCCTCGATGCGCTGCTCGCGGTCGGCCGGGTCCTCGAGTTCGTCCTCGCGCGGCTGCGGCGGGGGCGGCGGCATCGCGTTGGGCATGAATCGATCGGCGGGCGGCAGATTCAGGCGCTGCAGGCGCGCCTCGGCCGGCAGCATGCGGGACCACAGGCGCCACTGGTTTTGCGAGGCGGCGCGGACGAAGTCCGCGCGGTCTTCGGCGGGCACCTGCGCCAGCGCGGCCCGCAGCGTGCGGATCGTGGTGGCGATATAGCCGATGGCGACGTCTTCCATGAATTTCTGGCGGAAGTACGACACGGTGCCCAGGGTGGCGGCCTGCGCCAGCAGCACCGAACCGAGCACGAGCAGGATGAGCCGTGCGCGCAGCGAATGCGGCATCAGGCGGCCGAAAGGCAGCTTCATGGCGCGAAGCGGTAACCGATGCCCCAGACGGTCTGGATCCAGCGGGGTTGCTTGGGGTCTTCTTCGATGGCGCGCCGCAGCCGCAGGATCGCGATGTCGATGGCGCGATCGTTGCGCTCTCCGCTGTCGTCGTCGCGGGCCAGCGCCAGCAGACGTTCGCGCGAGAGCGGCTTGCCCGCGTTGCGTACCAGCGCCTCGAGCAGATTGATCTCGCCGCCGGTCAGCTTGACTACCACGCCCTCGCGCAGCAGCTGGCGTGTGGTCGGGTCGAACACGAAGGGGCCGAACGCGACCGGCGCATCTTTCGTGAGCGCGGAGGGGCCGCGCTTGCGCCGCAGCACGGCTTCGATGCGGGCGAGCAGCTCGCGCGGATCGAAGGGCTTGCCCAGGTAATCGTCGGCGCCGGCTTCGAGACCGATGATGCGGTCGACGGCCTCGTCACGCGCGGTCAGCAGGATCACGGGAATGTCTTCGCCCTGCTCGCGCAGGCGGCGGCAGGCGTCGGCGCCGTCACCGCCCGGCAGCATGCGGTCGAGGACGAGCAGGTCGGGGGCATAGCGCGTGATGCGGGCGGCCAGATCACTGGCATCGGGCGCCAGCAGGGTGTCATAGCCGTGGCGATTGAGGTAATCGGCCAGCAATTGGCGCAGGGCGGGGTCATCGTCGACCACCAACAGCTTGGTATGCGGATTTTCCATGGGTGCCAGTGTGGTGCCGGCCATGTCAGCGGGCAAGGGGCAAGAAATCGATTGAAAAATATAACCGTTGCAACTCGCCACCGCGTGGGGCGGTCGGCTGAGCTTAGAATAGCCGGCTCGCGACGCACCTGTTTTGCGATTCCCTGCGAGACCTCCCGTGGTGTTTTTTTAAGATCGTTTACAGATGTCCCGTCCCGGACTTTTTAAACTGGTTCGCGTTATGGTTGCTCGCGAACGTGTAGACAAGCGGGTGTCGCGCACCATCCTGGGGACGGTCCTCGCCGCGAATATGGCGTTGGCCGCCTGCGCCACTTCCGACGCCCCGCCCAATGCTTCCCCCTCGGCAACGCCCTCGGCCACCCCCGTGCAGACTCCGTCCGCGCAGGCCGCTGCGGCGCAGCCGCGTCAGGCCGTTCGTACGGCTGCCGCCCACGATATCGCCCGTTATGGCATCGGCGTGCTGTCGCCGGTGCAGCCGCAGCGCGTAATCCCTCCCTCGCAGATCGACGCCTACGCGCTACCGCTCGAACCCGATCCCTGCGCCGCGCTCGTGTCCACCGCGCAGCCTGGCATGCCGGACGATCCGCCGGCCAGCGCGCCGCCTGGCGAGGGGCTTCAGCCTCAGACCACGCCGCCGCTCGGGCTCGACGCGGGGGCGGCTCCGCCCGACGCCGGTGTGGCGGCGAATCCCGAGGTGTTGTGTGCCTCGCCCTATCCCGACTACCCCGTGGCGCAGAGCAGCGCCGCCTATTCTTTCGACCTGGAGGCCGCCGAGCTCGCCGCGTCCCGGCCCGCGGGCGGCACCGGAATCGCCCCGCAGCGCCGGCGCTGGTTCTCGGCCGTGAGTTCGGTGCCTTCCACGTCCTATACCGGTCAGAACTGGCGGTATACGCCATCCGTCGGGTCCGGGCCGTCGGTAGGCCTGGGCAATGTCACCAGCCTGGCGCCCTCCTGGGGCAGCAGCGCGCCCATCGGCGGCATCCAGTTTTCGGAGCGCGCCACCGGCACGGCGCTCAAGCCCGGTGAGTTCGGCTACGCCTCGTCGCTGGGGCGGCTGAACCTGATGGATCCCGCCGCCACCTCCGGCGCGGTGGACTATGGCGCCTCGGCGGGCAGCAGCATGGTGCGCTATGGGCTCACCTCCGACCTCACCGTCGAAGGCCAGATGCAGTCCGCGCCGCAACTGACCACGCGCGGATTCGGCACCACGTACCGCGCGGGGGATATCGGCACGTTCCAGGCCGGGGCCACGCAAAGCACCTTCGACGCGGTCAACGCCTGGCGTTACCGGTTCGGGTACTCCGTCAACATGGCCGACGCCGTGACCCTGGGCGTGAGCGGCGAGGATATCGGCGCCGGTTACAACGATCTGTCCTCCTATGCCAACGGGGGCTCGACCGCACGCCAGTTGCGCAGCACGTTCTCGGCTGGTGTGCCGATCTCGGGCTGGGGCACGCTGAGCGGCACCTACTCGTCGGGCGTCACGGCCAACGACGATCCCAACGAGCGCCGCGTGGGCCTGGAGCAGAGCATGATGCTCGCGCCCAAGGTCCGTTTCGCCCTGGGGGCCGACCGTGATCTGGTGTCGGGCGAATACGAGTGGCGGGCCCGCTTGTCGATGCCGGTGGACACCTTCATGCGCGGCCGCTGGCTGGGGTTCTGACGCGAGAATGGCAACGCTTTCACGGGGCCGATCGGGGCTGCGGCCAAATGAGGCTTAAAATCCCGGTCATGATGCATTTGGCTGCTACCCATGTCTGAATCGCGCGCCCTCGGCGTGCTCGAGCGCGTTTTCGGTTACGAATCCTTCCGCGGTGACCAACAAGCCATCGTCCAGCACGTCATCGACGGCGGCGATGCCCTGGTCCTCATGCCCACCGGCGGCGGCAAGTCGCTCTGTTATCAGGTGCCCGCGCTCGTGCGCGAAGGCACCGGTATCGTGGTGTCGCCGCTCATCGCCCTGATGCAGGATCAGGTCGACGCCCTCACCGAGCTCGGCGTGCGCGCGGCCTACCTCAATTCCACCCAAGACTGGCGCATCACGCGCGAGGTCGAGCAGGAGTTCCTCAACGGCCAGCTCGACCTGCTGTACGTGGCGCCCGAGCGCCTGCTCACCGACCGCTGCCTGCAGCTGCTCGAGCGGGGGCATATTTCGCTGTTCGCCATCGACGAGGCCCATTGCGTATCGCAATGGGGGCATGATTTCCGGCCCGAGTATCTGGGCCTGTCGATGCTGCACGAGCGCTGGCCGAACGTGCCGCGCATCGCGCTCACGGCCACCGCCACGGCGGCCACGCGCAGCGAGATCGCACAGCGCCTAGCGCTCGACGATGCGCGCCATTTCGTTTCCAGCTTCGACCGTCCCAACATCCGCTATCGCATCGTCGAAAAGAACGAGGTGCGCCGGCAATTGCTCGATCTGATCCAGAGCGAGCACGAGGGCGATGCCGGCGTGGTGTATTGCCTGTCGCGCGCCCGCGTCGAAGAGACCGCGGAGTTTCTCTGCAACAACGGCATCAATGCCTTGCCGTATCACGCCGGCCTGAGTCCGCAGGTCCGCGCGCAGAATCAATCGCGCTTCCTGCGCGAAGACGGCATCGTGATGGTTGCCACGATCGCGTTCGGTATGGGTATCGACAAGCCCGATGTGCGTTTCGTGGCGCACATCGATCTGCCCAAATCTGTGGAAGGCTACTACCAGGAAACCGGCCGGGCGGGCCGCGACGGCCTGCCGGCGTCGGCATGGCTGGCCTACGGCCTGCAGGATGTCGTGCAGCAGCGCCGCATGATCGATGAGTCGCCCGGCGACGAGGTATACCGCCGCCGGCTGGGCCAGCAGCTCGACGCGATGCTCGGACTCTGTGAAACCGTCGAATGCCGGCGCGTGCGGCTTCTGGCCTATTTCGGGCAGACCATCACCGCTTGCGGCAACTGCGACGTCTGCCTCGATCCCCCCGAGGCCTGGGATGGCACGGTCGCCGCCCAGAAGGTGCTTTCGGCGGTGTATCGGCTGGGCCGCGAACGGGGCCAGCGCTACGGCGCGGGCCACATCATCGACATCCTGCGCGGCAAAAGCACCGACCGCACGCGCCAGAACGATCACGAGTCGCTCAGCGTCTTCGGTATCGGTGCCGACCTCTCCGAGACGGCCTGGCGCGGCGTGCTGCGTCAGCTGCTGGCGCAAGGGCTGCTCACCGTGGACACCGATGGCTACGGCACGCTCGCGCTCACCGAGGAGAGCCGGGTGGTGCTCAAGGGCGAGCGCCAGCTGATGCTCCGGCGCGAGCCCGAGAAGAAAGCGCGCTCGGGTCGCGGCAGCGGCACGCGCGCCAAGGCGCCGGTGATCGATCTGCCGGCCGAAGCGCTGCCGGTGTTCGAGGCGCTGCGGGCCTGGCGCGGCGAGGTCGCCAAGAGCCACGGCGTGCCGGCCTACGTCATCTTCCACGACGCCACGCTGCGCGAGATCGCACTGGCGCAACCGGGCTCGATCGATGAGCTGGGCCATATCAGCGGGGTGGGCGCACGCAAGCTCGAAGCCTACGGCGAAGAGATCCTGCGCACGGTATCCAACCCGCGGCTGTGAGCGCGGCATCCGGCCATGCAAAAGGGACTCCGCGGAGTCCCTTTTTGCATCTTGCCTGGCGCGCTGCTACTTGAACAAGTCGCCGCTGCCGCCCTGCACGCCACTCGGCGGCGTGAGGCCGAGGTGCCGCCAGGTGGTCTGCGTGGCCATGCGGCCGCGCGGCGTGCGCTGCAGATAGCCATGCTGAATCAGATACGGCTCGATCACGTCCTCGATGGTGTCGCGCTCTTCGCCGATCGCGGCGGCCAGACTATCCACGCCCACGGGGCCGCCATCGAACTTGTGCACGATGGCTTCGAGCAGCTTGCGGTCCATCAAGTCCAGGCCCTGCGGATCGACCTCGAGCATCGCCAGCGCCAGGCCGGCCGACTCGGCGTCGATGCGGCCGCCCGCCTTGACCTCGGCGTAGTCCCGCACGCGGCGCAACAACCGGTTGGCGATGCGGGGCGTGCCGCGCGAGCGCCGCGCCACTTCGCGCGCGCCGTCGGCAGTGATCTCGGCGTTGAGCAGGCCCGCGCTGCGCGTGACGATATGGGTCAGGTCTTCGGTGTTGTAGAACTCGAGGCGCGACACGATGCCGAAGCGATCGCGCAGCGGGTTGGTCAGCATGCCCGCCCGCGTGGTGGCGCCCACCAGCGTGAACGGTTGCAGGTCGAGCTTGACGCTGCGCGCGGCCGGGCCTTCACCGATCAAGATATCGATCTGGAAGTCTTCGAGCGCCGGATAGAGGATTTCTTCGACGACCGGAGAAAGCCGGTGAATTTCGTCGATGAAAAGTACGTCGTTCTTTTCGAGATTGGTCAGTAGTGCCGCCAGGTCGCCCGGGCGCTCGAGCACCGGGCCGGAGGTCTGGCGCAGCTGCACGCCCATCTCATGCGCGATGATGTGGGCGAGCGTGGTCTTGCCCAGGCCCGGGGGGCCGAACAGCAATACGTGGTCGAGCGACTCGCCGCGCTTGCGCGCCGCCGCGATGAAGATCTCCAGTTGTTCACGCGCGCGGCGCTGGCCCACATACTCCTGGAGCGCCTTCGGGCGCAGGGCGCGCTCGATCGACTCCTCGTTGGGCGAAGTGGGCTGGGGCGTGACCAGACGCGGAGCGTCTGGGCGGGTGGAGAGCGAATCGGACTGTATGGCCATGGCGGTCTGTAAAGCGGGGCGGAGCCCGAGCTGGCATCGTACACCCGGGCGAGCGCGGGGCCGGCAAACCGCCATTTTCGCATGGGGCGCGGGTTGCGGCTCGGGCCCGGGCAGGGCAGAATCAAAGCCACTCCTGACGAACGAGGGCAGCACGATGCGTATCCTTGTCATCGGCGGTACCGGTTTCATCGGCCGTCATCTGGTAGCCCGCCTGGCCGCTGCCGAGCACGCGGTGCTGGTGCCGACCCGCGCCCTGGCGCGCGGCCGCGATCTGCAGGTGCTGCCGTCGGTCACGCTGGTGCAGGCCGACATCCACGACGACGCCGTCCTCGATAACCTGCTGCGCCAGACCGACGTGGTGATCAATCTCGTCGGCCTGCTGCATGGCAATCGCGGCCGGCCCTACGGCTCCGACTTCGCCCGCGCGCACGTCCTGCTGCCGGAGCGCATCGCGCAGGCGTGCCGGCGCAATGGCGTGCACCGGATGCTGCACATCAGCGCGCTGGGCGCCGATCCGGCGGGCGCCAGCATGTATCTGCGCTCCAAGGGTGATGGCGAGGCGGCCATCATCAGCACCTTCGCCGACGCCCACGAAAGCGCCTGGACGATCTTCCGCCCGTCGGTGGTGTTCGGACCCGACGACAACTTCACCAATATGTTCGCGCGGCTGGCGCGCTGGTTTCCGGTGCTGCCGATTGCCGGCACCGATGCCCGCATGCAGCCCGTGTTCGTCGGAGACGTCGCCGATGCGATGGTGGCCGCGCTCAACAACAATCACACGCGCGGCAAGGTGTATGAGCTCGGCGGGCCGCAAGAATATACTTTGGGCGAGCTCGTCCGCCTGTGCGCCCACTGGAGCGGCCATCCCCGGCCCGTCGTCAGCCTCCCCATGTCGGTGGGCCGATTGCAGGCCGGCATGCTCGGCCTGTTGCCGGGCACGCCTTTGATGTCGAACGACAATCTCGATTCGCTCTCGGTGCCCAGCGTGCTGAGCGGCCCGCTCGCGCCCGAGCTCAAGCTGGTGCCGACCGCGCTGGACGCGCTCGCGCCGGCGTACCTGGGGCCCACGCCCACGCGGCGCTGAACAGGCCGGGCGAGGTGTGCCGATAGGGGCACCCACCCCGCTGGCAGGCGATCTCTATCCGTACACGTAGGGTCGCCCGGCGCCTTCGGCCAGGGCGCCGCACGGGCGCCTCGTCAGCAGGTTCAGCGCACCAGCGATTTCAATGCCAGACGGATGCCATCCGACACGCTGACCCCTTCGGGCAGCGCCTTGAGCGCGGCCTGGGATTCCTTGTCGGAGTAGCCCAGCGCGAGCAGGGCATTGAGGATGTCGGCCTGGCCTTCCTGGATCGGATGGGCGCTCGCGCCGATGTCCGCGCCGAGCTTGCCGCGCATCTCGAGCAGCAGGCGCTCGGCGGTCTTCTTGCCGATGCCGGGCACGCGCGTCAGGCGCCCGGCTTCCTGCAGCGTGATCGCTTGGGCCAGGTCGGCCACCGACAGGCCGGACAGCACCGACAACGCAGTGCGCGCCCCGATGCCGCTCACCTTCACCAGCTCGCGGAACGCGCTGCGTTCGGCGGCGGTGGCGAAGCCATACAGCAGATGAGCGTCTTCGCGCACCACCAGATGGGTGTAGAGCGTCACGCGCGCGCCGTTTTCGGGCAGCGCGTAGAGCGTGCTCATGGGCACGTCGATGTCGTAGCCCACCCCGTTCACGTCCACGCAGACGACGGGGGGCGATTTCTCGATCAGGGTTCCGGTGATGCGTCCGATCATGGCGATGGCAGAGAGGAATAGGGCGGTTGCGCCGATGGCGCGATTCTATACGTTCGGGCGTCGTGGCTCAGCCGAGCAGGCGGCCGTTGCGGATGCGCGGACGGCCGCTGGCATTGAGCACGCCCGAGAGCGCGGCCACGCGCTCCTGGAGCGGTCCCACGTGGGCATGGCAGATCGCGCAGGCGAGCGCATCGGCCGAGTCGGGCGCGGGCGTGCCATCGAGCTTGAGCAGGTGCTGCACCATCATCTGCACCTGCTCCTTGGCGGCGCGGCCGGTGCCCACCACCGATTTCTTGATCTGCAGCGCGGTGTACTCGTGCACATCGAGCGCACTGTCGGCGAGCGCGCACAGCGCAGCGCCGCGGGCCTGGCCGAGCAGCAGCGTCGAAGCGGGATTGGTATTGAGGAAGACGATTTCGAGCGCGGCCACATCGGGCCGCGTCTCGCGGGCCACCTCGCGCAGATTGTCGAGGATGACCTTCAGCCGCTCGGGCAAGGGCAGGGCGGGCGGCACGACGATCGTGCCGCTGGCCACATACCGCAGGCGCATGCCTTCGGCATCGATCACACCGAAACCGGTGCGGCGCAGGCCGGGATCGATGCCGAGGATACGCATCAGTGGCGGAAGTGGCGGGTGCCGGTCAGGACCATGGCGATGCCGTGCTCGTCGGCCGCCGCGATCACTTCATCGTCACGCACGCTGCCGCCGGGCTGGATCACGCAGGTCGCACCCGCGGCCACCACCACATCCAGGCCGTCGCGGAACGGGAAGAAGGCGTCGGACGCCACGGCCGAACCGGCCAGGGTGAGACCCGCGTTCTCGGCCTTGATCGAAGCGATGCGAGCCGAATCGATACGGCTCATCTGGCCCGCGCCCACGCCCAGCGTCATGCCGTTACCGACGAACACGATGGCGTTGGACTTGACGTACTTGGCGACCTTCCAGGCGAACGCCAGATCGTTCATTTCCTGTTCGGTGGGCTGGCGCTTGGACACGACCTTCAGCGCATCGCGCGGCACGTTGTACGCGTCGGGAGTCTGGACGAGCCAGCCACCGCCCACGCGCTTGACGTCGAAGGCGTTCTGGCCGGTGCCGGCCGGTACTTCGAGCACACGCACGTTTTTCTTGGCGGCCAGGATGGCGAGCGCCGCGCCGTCGTAGGCCGGCGCCAGCAGCACCTCGAGGAACTGGCCGCTCACGGCTTCGGCCGTGGCGGCGTCCACCGGACGGTTGAAGGCGATGATGCCGCCGAACGCCGAGGTCGGGTCGGTCTTGAAGGCCTGGCGGTACGCGTTGAGCGTGCCGTCGGCCACGGCCACGCCGCAGGGGTTGGCATGCTTGACGATGACGCAGGCCGGCGTGTCGAAGCTGCGCACGCATTCCCACGCCGCGTCGGCATCGGCGATGTTGTTGTACGAGAGTTCTTTGCCTTGCAGCTGGCGGTAGTTGCCCAGCAGGCCGGCCGAACGCTGCGCGTCGACATAGAACGCAGCCGATTGGTGGGGGTTCTCGCCATAGCGCAGGGCTTGTTCCTGCTTGACCTGCAGGGTCAGCGTGGCGGGCCATTCGTTGCGGGCCGGCACGGCGTCCTGGGCCGGCGCGGCCTCAGTCAGGCTGGTCAGGTAGGCGGCGATCGCGCCATCGTACGACGCGGTGTGGGCGTAGACCTTCGCGGCCAGCTCCAGGCGCAGCGCATACGAGGTCGAGCCGCCCTTGTCCATTTCGCCCAGCACGCGCGAGTAGTCGACCGGATCGATCACGACCGTGACGCCACCGGCTTCGGTGCCGTGGTTCTTCGCGGCGGCGCGCAGCATGGCGGGGCCACCGATATCGATGTTCTCGACGGCATCGGCGAAGGTGCAGTCGGGCTTGGCCACGGTTTCGCGGAACGGATACAGGTTCACGACCAGCATGTCGATGCGGTCGATGCCATGTTCGGCGATGGTGTCCAGGTGCTCGGCGCTATCGCGGCGTGCCAGCAGGCCGCCATGGATCTTCGGGTGCAGCGTCTTGACGCGACCGTCCAGGATTTCGGGCGAACCGGTGTGAGCGGCGACCTCGGTCACGGTCAGGCCCGACTCCGACAACAGGCGGGCAGTGCCGCCGGTGGAGAGCAGGCGCACGCCGCGAGCGGCCAGGGCACGGGCGAATTCGACGATGCCGGTCTTGTCGGACACCGAAAGCAGGGCGGTTTCGATTTTCATAGCGGTGGGAGATGTTGCGTCCGGGTGGGGCCAGGCCCAGGCCACGGGCGGGGGATCGAGGAAATCGTCAGGGCTGGATGTTGTGGGCCAGCAGTTTCTTGCGCAAGGTATTACGGGTGATGCCCAGCATTTCGGACGCGCGCGACTGATTGCCGCCCGAGCGCTCCAGCGCCACTTCGAGGACCGGGCGCTCGACGCAGCGCATCACCATGTCCCACATGTCGTGGGGTTCGGAGTCACCCAGATCTTCGAAATAGCGCTCCAGGCTGGCGCGCACGCATTCTTCCAGGACATCTTTCTTGCTCATCGGAGTACAGATATTTTTATGTAGGTGGTACTGGCGGTTATGCCGCCAGCAGGGTTTGCGCTTTGCCGGTGCCGGGTTGCGGGCCGTCGCGCATCATGGTGTCGAACCAGTCGGCCACCGCCTGCCACTGGCCGCGGGTGTCTTCGATCAGGTTCATGCGGGCGCAGAATGCCGGCCCGCCGGGAAGGTCTTCCAGGTACCAGCCGATATGCTTGCGCGCCGAGCGTACGCCCGTGTGCTCGCCATAAAAGCGGTAGTGGTCATCGAGGTGTTCGAGCAGCAGATTGCGCATTTCGTCCCAGGTGGGCGGGACGAGCATGGCGCCGGTGCGCAGGAAGTGATCGATCTCGCGGAAGATCCAGGGCCGGCCCTGGGCGGCACGGCCTATCATCACCGCGTCGGCGCCAGTGTAATCCAGGACGGCCTGCGCCTTCTGCGGCGTGGTGATGTCGCCGTTGGCGATAAGCGGAATCCGGATCTCGCTGCGCACCGCGCGCATGGTGTCGTATTCGGCCTCGCCGGTATAGAGATCGGCGCGCGTGCGGCCGTGCAAGGTCAGGGCCGAGATCCCGCTGTCTTCGGCGATCCGGGCCACGCGCAGGGCATTCTTGTGCTCGCGGTCCCAGCCGGTGCGGGTCTTGAGCGTGACCGGGATTCCCAGCGGCACACAGGCCTCGACCACGGCATCCAGGATGCGCTTGATCAGGTCTTCGTGGCGCAGCAGGGCGGAGCCCGAGGCCAGGTTGCAGACCTTCTTGGCCGGGCAACCCATGTTGATATCGATGATGCGCGCGCCCTTGTTCACATTGAACACGGCGGCCTCGGCCATCATGGCCGGATCCGCGCCTGCGATCTGTACCGAAATGGGGTCGATCTCGCCATCATGGTTGAGACGCCGCGAAGTTTTCACGCTGTCCCAGAGACGGGGGTTGCTGGCGGCCATCTCGGACACGGCATATCCCGCCCCCAGCTTTTTGCAAAGCTGGCGGAACGGACGATCCGTCACCCCGGCCATGGGGGCGACGAGTACGTTATTGGGAAGGGTCCAGGGGCCGATGCGCATGGTCACATTTTAACCGCTTCGGCATGGCACCCCGTTTTCGGCCCGGCGTACGGCGCGAACGGAGGCAGACCGGCGGGCACGCCCGTCGGGCGCGCCCCATGAAAAACACAGGGTCGCATCAGGTGCGCAGGCCCTGCAGAAGATGACGCGCCAAGGGGGCGCGCACGGCCGGCACCAGATCCAGGGTGAGGAGCGCGAGGCCGCAAGCATGTTCGACCGGCGCGAGGCCGGTGGCGAACACCCGGGGCATCAGATCGGTGAGGCTGGCCGTCAGCAGGCGGTCGGCGCTGCGATCACGCGCAAAGCCGGCCAGGAGTGGGGACGGATTGGCCGCGGGTTCCTGCATCCAGGCGGCGAGCGCCTGGGCAAGTTGGGCAGCATCGCGCAGGCCGAGATTGAGCCCCTGACCCGCGACCGGGTGCAGCGTCTGGGCGGCGTTGCCGATCGTGGCCGTACGCCCGTGCGCCTGGGCCCGCCGTGCCTTGAGTTCGAGGGGAAACACGTGGCGCGGGGCCTGGCTGTGCAGACGGCCCAGCCGGTCGCCGAATGCCGTGCTCAACGCCTGCGAGAAGCGGTCGTCATCGAGCTTTACCAGCTCGGCGGCGCGCTCGGGGGCGCAACACCAGACAACGGAATAGGTGTCGGCCATCTGAGGATGGGGCAGCATCGCCAGCGGGCCCTCGCGCGTGAAGCGTTCCCAGGCCCAGCCCGGGCGGGGCAGGGAGGCGCGGGCCGTGGTCAACACGGCATGCTGGCCATAGCTGCGTTGCACGTCCGCGCCGGCCGCGCCGTCGCACTGCACGGCAACGCGCGCGGCCAGGGCCACGTCGCCTTGCAACACCTGCACCGTGTCGGCGTGGGTATCGCCGATACGCGCAGGCGGACCTGACAGCACGGTGACGCCGCTCGCCGACACGCGCTCGGACAGCCGCTCGTGCAGCGGCCCGTAAGCCACGACGCTGCCCAACTGCGGCACGCCGAAGTCGGCATGGTCGATCAGGGCGCGGCCCAGGCGGCCGCGTTGCGAAACATGGATATGGCGGATGTCGGCGGCACGCGCGGGCCAGGCGTCGAGCGATTCGAGCAGTACGCGGCTGCCCCGGTTCAGTGCCAGCACGCGCGGGTCGGCCAAAGGGGGCAGGCCGGCGGCGCCGCCGGCGCCACCAGGCGCGGCAAGCAGGGCGATGCGGGCAGGGTCGCGCGCGGTGCGCGCCAGCAGCAGGGCGAGCGCCTGGCCCACGGGCCCGGCGCCCAGGATCGCGATGTCGAACACGGACGAAGTCATTCAGGGATTTTACCCTCCGGTTCGCCCCGCATCTCCATCGTCATCTCCCGTAGAATCGGCGACGCCCCCTGACCCTTTTGCCTGCAGGAATCCGCCCCATGACGTCTTCGTCCCGCCGCTCGACCTCGGCCGCCACGGTCACGCTGGACGGTGCCGCCGTCAGCGCCGGGCGGCAGGGGGCGCGGCCGCGGCGCAAGGCCGTGGCGGGTGTGCTGGGATGTCTGTTGGGCTGGGCCGGTGCGCACTGGTGGTATCTCGGCCGACGCCATGCGTGGCTCGTCACGGTCTTCTCGGTACTCTGCCTGGCGCTCGCCACGCGCTATCCGGTCTGGTGGGACAACCCCGCATTCTTTCTCGTGTTCATTCCGATGATCGACGGCTTCATCGAAGGCGTGGTCTTTTGCCTGATGCCCGACGAAAAATTCGACCGCCGCTACAACCCCGGCCTCGGGGCCGTCTCGCGCAGTGGCTGGCCCGAAGTGCTCATGGCGATCTTCGGCGGTCTGCTCGGAGCGATCTGCAGCATGTTCGCGATCGCGATGGTGGTGGTCTACACCTGGGTCGCCATGGGCTGGCTGGACGGCTACGTGCTTTAGCCGCGCGGCCGGTCCCGGCTTCGCCTCCGTCCGCGGCAGGGTCACTCCCGCATCAGCGCTTCGATCTCGCGGGCATGCACCGGCACCGCGCGCGTGATGAGTTCACATCCCGACTCGGTGACGAGCGCGTCGTCTTCGGTGCGGATACCGATATCCCAGAAGCGCGCCGGCACATCGTCCGCGGCGCGTACATACAGGCCGGGCTCGATCGTCAGCATCATGCCGGCCTCCAGCGTGCGCCAGGGCCGCTCATTGCCCGCGGCCTGCGTCGGATCGACGCCGCGGTAATCGCCCACGTCGTGCACATCCAGGCCAAGCCAGTGGCCCGTGCGGTGCATGTAAAAGCGGCTGTAGGCGCTTGATTCGAGCGCGCCGTCCAAAGAGCCCTGGAGCAGGCCTTCATCGAGCAATCCTTGCGTCAACACCCGTACGGCCGCCAGATGGGCGTCGTTCCACGACGCGCCCGGCCGCGTGACGGCAGCCGCCGCGTCCTGGGCCGCGACCGTCAGGTCGTACAAGGCGCGTTGCGGGCCGCTGTATTTGCCGTTGACCGGAAAGGTGCGGGTGATGTCCGACGCATAGCAATCGAGCTCGCATCCCGCATCGATGAGGACCAGATCCCCGTCGCGCAGGATGGCATCACCGGCCGGGTAGTGCAGCACGCAGGCGTTCGCCCCGCCCGCGACAATGCTGCCGTAGGCCACCGCTTGTGCCCCGTGGCGGCGGAACTCGTAGAGCAGTTCGGCTTCGAGCTCGTACTCGCGCATGCCGGGGCGCACCGCGCGCATGGCGCGGGCGTGGGCGTGGGCCGAGATGCGCGCGGCATGCCGCATCGTGGCGATTTCGCTGGCATCTTTCACCAGGCGCATATCCGCCAGCACACCGCTCAACTCCCGGAGCTGCTCGGGCGCGCGCGCACCGGTGCGGCTGCGCTCGCGCGCCTGCGCCAGCCAGCCCCGCGCCCTCGGCGCTACGAGGTCATCGGCCAGCCGCAACCACAGCGTGGGCTGATCCAGCAGCCATGCGGGCAGCAGTTCGTCCAGGTTTTCGATCGGATGGGCGTCGTCCATCAGAAAATGCGCGGACGCCGCTTCCGGGCCGAAGCGCTTGCCCTCCCAGATTTCGTGTTCGGGATGACGGGCGCGGCAGAAGAGCAGGGCGCGGTCTTCGGCACCCGCGATCAGAACCAGCCAGGCCTCGGGCTCGACGAATCCGGTGAGGTAGTAGAAGTCGCTGTCCGGGCGAAACGGATATTCGCTATCGCGGTTGCGCGGGGGCGGCTTGCCGGCGGCCAGCACGGCCACCCCGCCGCCCTGGCTTCGCATCCAGTCCAGCACGCGGCGGCGGCGGTCGGCGAAGGGGGCGAGATCGGCAACAGGCAGGCTCATGACAGGCATCATCCGTTCAGGGGTGGCCTAGAGCTTAACGTACCGGGCGCGGTGGCCCAGGGCCGCTGCCGCCCGTGGCGGCGCCGGTGCTGTCGTGCCCGTGCGACAACGCAGGGGACACGACCGGACCCGCGCGCCGGACACGCTGCTACAATGCCGCCACTGTCATTGGGGAGTAGCCATCCTTTGAGCCCCAAGGGAGTCAGCGTCAACAAACTTGGTGGTCCTACCCCATGGCGCTGACGGCATCCGTCCATCCTGCCGCGCACCGCGCGCCACCGGGATTCGCGACGGACCAGCCAGGCGAGACCTTTGGCCGCGATGCGTTCACCCAGCCGGGCGAGCCGCGTCGTCGCGCCATAGGTTTCCGCTCGTCCGGCTGTTGTCATCATGTTGTTGTCCATTGTTTTGTTCCTGCTCTCCGCGGCAGTGATCTACTTTGCCTGTGAATTCTTCGTCAATGGCGTCGAATGGCTGGGCCATCACTTCAAGCTCGGCGCCACCGCCACCGGCACGGTGCTGGCCGCATTCGGCACGGCCTTGCCCGAGAGTGCCGTCACGTTCATGGCGGTGGTGTTCGGCACCACCCCCGAGCAAAAAGACATCGGCGTCGGCGCGGCCATGGGCGGTCCGCTGGTGCTCGCCACCCTGGCTTATGCCGTGGTCGGCCTGGCGTTGCTGCGCGGCAAGTCCGCCGCGGGTACGGCGCGACAGCGCACCGCGATCAATGCCGACCAGCGCCGTCTGGCCCGCGACCAGGCCTGGTTCATGGGCATTTTCATTTTCAAGGTCGCGCTCGGCGTGCTGGCGTTTGCCTGGAAGCCCTGGCTGGGCATCCTGTTCCTCGGGGTGTACGCGCTCTACGTAAAGCGCGAGCTCTCGCATGACGATGAATGCATCGAAGCCGAGACGCTCGAGCCGCTGAAGCTGCGGCCCCGCGACCCGGATCCTTCGCTCTTCTGGGCCTGTACGCAGTCGGTGCTCGCGCTGGTCGTGATCGCGCTGGCCTCGCACGTGTTCGTGCGGCAGATCGAAGTGCTGAGCGTGGCGATGGGGCTGTCCTCGCACGTGGCTGCGCTGTTGCTGGCCCCGGTCGCCACCGAACTGCCCGAGATCATGAATGCGCTGATCTGGGTGCGGCAGGGCAAGGAGCGTCTGGCGCTTGCCAACATCTCGGGTGCGATGATGATCCAGGCCACCATCCCGAGTGCGCTGGGCATCTTCCTGACCCCCTGGCTGCTCGACGGTCCCCTGCTGGCTGCCGGCATGCTCACCATGGTGTCGATCATGATGTTGTGGATGCGGTTCCGCACCGCCACCATGACGGTGCCCGCCTTGTCGTCGGTCGCCGGTCTTTACGCAGTGTTCGCGGTGTACCTGGGATGGCACTTCGCCACCTGAGGCAGGCGAAAGCGCCGCTCGCCGTGTATATGGCGGGCGGCGCCGGCGCGCTTCATCCGATTCTTTCATCGCAGGCATTGCCACTCAGTGAAAACCCGCATAAAATGAACGGGTTATCCACAACAGGAGTTGTTCTGTGAATTCCGATTCCGGCGACAGTAGTAGTCGATCTTGCATCGACCGCACTGCCTGACGAGCGTTTTTCCGCAGAATTGCTTCTGCCGCGCCTGTCAGCAGTGTTGAACAGGTTGCGGCGTTTCTCCAGCGTCACCCAGGATTCCAGGGCTTTTCATCGGCACCCTTGCTGATCACCCACGGACCTCTCAGGGCGTCACACCACCCGGCATTCCGCCCGGGCTGGCACTGGAAAATCTCCCAGCTTCATACCGCCAGAACCGATATCGTTGCCGGCTTGCGCCTTGTGCGCGAGCAGCCGGGCACGGTTCCGTACGTCTTGCGCCTCGCGGCGCTTGGCCCGGGTTCCGTTGTGCCGGCACCGGCTTCGTGATCGTTGGTTCACCGACCAAAACCTCAAGCTGCAAGGAGGTCGTCATGCGTTTCTTCGACTTGTTTCTGCGTCGTGCCGGTGTAGACCGCGCGTCCGTCCAAGCCCAGCGCCGTGGTACGCGGCTCACCGTTGTCTGCCCCCGCGATGCGGTCGGCGCGCTGCGCAAGCAGATCTGCCTCGACTTTTCCGCCGCGGGTCTGTCGGTGGCACGATTCCACGTCGACAGCGCCAAGCACAGTGATCTGGCCTCCGCCTGTGTCACCGTCAATTGCCCGCCGGAATTGCGCGCTGAACTCATGTCCCAGGCCAAGCGCCTGAGTGCGCACCCTTCCGTGCGCGACGTGCGCTTCTCGGCGCGTCAGCCGGCCAACGCCTGAGCCGATGCTGCCCGCCCGAGGCGATCCGCCGGATCGCCTCGGGCCATTCTCGGCCAGGGTTTCAAGTGCCTGATCGGCCGGGCCTTGCGCTTCGTAGCGCGGTGCCGTGTGAGGGCTCTGTCCGCCCGGCTTGATCTGGCCCAAACGCCTCCCATCGCCGTGCACGAGGGGGCTGGAAAACCTCCACTACAATCGACGACAGGGGAGCCCGGACTCCCTCCCGCCCGGATGGCGCCCTCAGCGGCCCTCCGCCCGTGGCCTGTGCTCCCGTGCCGGGAGTGCTTCGTCGGATCTCACGCATGGATGTGCTTGCCTGGCTCGTTCCCTGGGAGTTCTCGCCCACGCTGATCGCGGCGTTCGTGGTGTGTATCGCGCTCTTCGTGCGGGGCACGCGCGTGCATCACGTCACGGCGGCGCGCCAAGCGTTGTTCTGGGCTGGCGTGGTCATTCTTTACCTCTCCATGCATACCCGGCTCGACTACTACGCCGAGCGGATGTTCTTCATTCATCGTGCGCAGCACCTCGTGCTGCATCATCTGGGCCCGCTGCTCGTGATGGCCGCGTTTCCGGGCTCGGTCATGCGCGCGGGTCTGCCGCGGGCCTGGCGCAGCCGCCTGCGGACCTGGTGTACGACGGGCCTCGGCCGCTTCACGGTGGGCCTGCTCACGCACCGCATCTTCGTCCCCGCGCTGTTCGTGGCACTCGTGCTGATCTGGCTGATCCCGTCGGTGCAGTTCTACTCGATGCTCGACTGGCGCCTGTACCGGCTGATGAACTGGTCGGTGGTGCTCAGCGGCTTTATGTACTGGAACCTGATCCTCGACCGTCGTCCCTCGCCGCCCGCGGCGATGACGCCCGGCGGTCGCGTTCTATCGCCTGTATTGACGATGGCGCCGCAGATGGTCGCGGGGGCGGTGATCGCCTTTACCGAACGCGACCTCTATCCCTTGTTCGAGTTGTGTGGCCGGGCGATCGCCATGTCGGCCCAGACCGATCAGACGATTGGCGGACTCACGATGTGGATCCCGGCGGCGCTCGTCGAAGTGATCGGGTTGCTCGTGGCGCTGGGCACCTTGATGCGCCTGTCGGCACGCGGACGCCTGCGCCGCATGGACCGCGAGGCGCGAGCGCGTTCACGGGTGGCCGCGCAATCCACGGGCGGCCCCGCGGGCTGATGCGGGCCTGTGGCGGCTTGCTTTGCAGCCGGCTCGTCTGTGCAGCGGGGCGCGCTCGTGCCGGGCTTATTCCGGAATCAGGCCGTGATATTTGCGGCCCAGCGCCACCGTGGCCTGGAACATGCCGGCCTTGCTGCCGCAGTCGTAGCGCTGGCCTTCATACCGATACGCATAGACCGGCTGCTCGCGCATCAGCGACGCAATACCATCGGTGAGCTGGATTTCGCCGCCCGCGCCCGCTTGCGTGGCGCGCAGGTGATCGAAGATGCGTGCGTCGAGCACATAGCGGCCGACCACGGCCAGGGTCGACGGGGCGTCTTCGGGTTTGGGTTTCTCGACGATGTGCGACACGCGCTCGGTGCGCGGCTCGACCGGGCTGGCCGCCACGATGCCGTACTTGCCGGTGTCGGCGCGCGGGACTTCCTGCACGCCCAGCACGCTCGCGCCGTGCTTGACGGCGCAATCGATCAACTGACCCAGGACCGGGCGGTCGGCATCGAGCAGGTCATCGGCCAGCAGCACGGCAAAGGGTTCGCCGCCCACGGCGGGAGCGGCGGTGAGCACCGCATGGCCTAAGCCCAGCGGGGCAGACTGGCGGATGTAGATGCAGTTCACATGCGCGGGCAGGATATCGCGCACGAGTTCGAGCAGATCATCCTTGCGCTTTTTTTCGAGCTCGGTTTCGAGCTCGGGCGCGGCATCGAAGTGGTCTTCGATGGCGCGCTTGTTGCGGCCCGTGACGAAGATCAGATCGGTCACGCCGGCGGCAACGGCCTCTTCGACGGCATACTGGATCAGTGGTTTGTCGACGACCGGCAGCATTTCCTTGGGCATGGCCTTGGTGGCCGGCAGGAACCGCGTTCCCATGCCTGCGACGGGAAAGACGGCCTTGCGTACTGCGATCATGAGAGGTTCCCTAAAAAAAACAGTTCCAGCATAGCTAGGCGAAGCAAACTTTTTGCCCATCTGGCTATCATAGAGCAATGAACCGCTTCAACACGACACCGACGTGCAAGTGGGCCCGCCAGACCCTGGCGGCGGCCTTGAGCCTCACCCTGCTGTTGCCCGTGCTGCCCGCACGGGCCCAGCCGGTGGGCCTGCCCTCGATGGGCGCGGCATCCTCCGCCGATCTTTCCCCCATGCTGGAGCGCGAGCTCGGTGCGGCCATCATGGCGCAGGGCCGGCGTGACCCCACCTATGTGAACGATCCCGAACTGCGCCAGTACCTCACCACGATGGCGCGCAAGCTTGCAGCGTTCGCCCCCGGCGGCGTGCCCGATGTCGAGGTCTTCGGCGTACGCGATCCCGAGATCAACGCTTTCGCGATGCCCGGCGGGTACATCGGCGTGAACACCGGCCTCATCGTCTCGTCGGCGAGCGAGTCGGAACTGGCCTCGGTGCTGGCGCATGAAATCGGCCACGTCTCGCAACGCCATATCGCGCGCGGCATGACGCAGCAAAGCCAGAGCGGCATGATGATGATGGCCACGCTGGCCGGCGCGCTGCTGGCCGCGCTGGCGGGCGGTGGCGGCGACCTCGCCATGGGCGTGGCCGCGTTCGGCCAGGCCGCGGCCATCAATCGCCAGCTGGGTTTTTCGCGCGACGCCGAACGCGAGGCCGATCGCACGGGGCTGCAGATGCTGTCCCGTGCCGGCTACGACCCCGACGGCATGGCCAAGATGTTCGGCCGGCTGATGAACGCGTCGCGCCTTAACGAAGGCATGGGCGGCGGCGCCTGGGCCAGCACCCACCCGCTGTCGATCGAGCGGATGTCCGACGTGCAGAACCGCATCCGGGATCTCAAGACGTCGCGCTACGTCGATAGCGATGATTTCTGGTTCATCCGTGCCAAGATGCGCGTGCTCCAAGGCCGTGATGCCGTCAGCCTGCGCACGGCGCAGCAGCAGTTGCAGGACGAATCGCGCGCGCTCACGGGCATCCGCCAATCGGCCGCCTTCTATGGTCTGTCGCTTTACGCGCTTCAGCGCGGCGATCTGGCCGCCGCCGAGAGCGCGCATGCGCAAGCCACCACCGGCGGCCTCAACACGCCCGAGCTGGCCAAGCTGGGCATCGACATCGCGATGGCGCGCAAGGACACCGCGCGCGCGCTCGAGCTTTCGCAGGCCGCGATCAAGCGCTGGCCCGATCGGCGCGCGCTCGGTATGGCCTATGCCCAGGCGCTGCAGGGCGCAGGCCGCAACGCCGATGCCCAGGCGTATCTGCGTGAACGCATCCGCGAGTGGGGCGCCGACGAGCCCACCTTCTATCAATTGCTGGCCCAGAGCGAAGAGCGCACCGGCAACGCCGTGGAGGCGCGGCGCGGCATGGCGCGCTTCTACGTGGCGACGGGTGCCTATGCGGCCGCCGAGTCGCAGCTGCAGCAGGCGCGCGGTCTGTCGCGCGACTTCTACGAGCAATCGCAGATCGACGTGCAGATCAAAGAGGTGCAGCAAAAGCTCGCCGACGAGCGATCGCTGTTGCAACGCTTCAAGGGCTGACCCGCCGCTTCACGGGTGCGCCACGGAAACGCACAGGGCCGCGAGATGCGGCCCTGCGTACGTCAGCGATAGGTGGAAGGCGCCAGCTCGGGCTTACTTGCCCGTTTCGAAGAAGCGGCCCAGGCGCTGCGGCAACCAATAGAGATGGCCGGGAAAGGGACCCGTTGGGAACCCCGCATGCCCGCCTTCGGCGGGCTGGTGCAGCAACACGCTCGGCGAACATTCGGCCGGCGTGGGCAGAGCGTCTTCGGGCAGGAAGGGGTCGTTGCGCGCGTTGAGCACGAGCGTGGGTACCTGGATCTTGGGCAGCCAGGGCTTGCTGGACGCCCGCGTCCAGTAGTCGAGCGCGTTGCGATAGCCGTGCATGGGCGCCGTGTAGGCATCGTCGAAATCACGCAGGTCGCGCGCGTGCGCAATGCGCATCACGTCGATGGCGCCCGGGAATCGCTTGGCTTTTTCGAGCACCTTGCGCTTCATGGTGCGCAGGAAATAGGGGGTGTAGATACGGCGGGCGATGAGGCCCGTGCAGAGCGCCTTGCCGCCCGCGACGAGATCGAGCGGCACCGACACGCCGGCGCAGCCCGCCAGCCAGTTGGTTTCTTCGGCATGCTCGCCCAGGTATTTGAGCAGGGCATTGCCGCCCAGCGACACGCCGACGGCGTGCCAGCGCGCATGCGGGATGCGTGCCCGCGCCGTGGCCAGCATGAAGCCGACTTCCGCGGAGTCGCCGGAGTAGTAGGCACGCGCCAGGCGGTTGGGCGTGCCGGAGCAGCCGCGGAAGTGCGCGACTGCCACGATCCAGCCGCGCGCGCGGAAGTAGTGTGCAATCGACTGCGCGTAACGGCTCGTGCTGCCGCCCTCGAGCCCGTGAAACAGCAACAGGGCGGGCGTATCGGCGGTGCGGGGCAGCGAGCCCCAGTCGGCCGGCGTCATCCAGCGCGCCGCGGCGGTCTTGATGTTCGAGAGCGGGGTAATGGCGTCGATCGGGCTGCCGTCGGCTGCCTTGTGCGGGAACAGGCCGGGGCCGGTCCAGTCGATGTCGACAAAATCGGTGTCAGGCGTGTCGACCCGTTCCCGCACGAACGCGATGCGGTGATATTGCGCGAACGTCGATGCATAGACCGTCTGGCTGTGCCGGTCGGGCAGCCAGGGCGGTACCGGGCAGGGCGTCAGATCGATGCGGGTAGCGGCCAACGGGGTCTACGCCTCAGTGCAGTCGGTCGGGGACGTCGTGCAGATCGAGCACGCCGGCTTCCGCCGGTGCCGGCGAGGCGTGGTGCATCACCATGCGCCACCCCGTGGGTCCCTTGTGATAGACGTTGGTGGCGTAGCAGTTGACGAACTGCGTGCCTTCGCGCGTGCTTGCACTGACCTGTTCGACCAGCACATGCACGGCGCACATCATGCTCTGCACCACAACGGGACGCAGCGGCCGGATGCGGAGCGGGCCATTGGCGAGCACCTGCTGCCAGGACTCGTGCACCGCGGTATGACCCACGATGCGCAGGCCGCCAGGATGAATGCAGGCGATTTCTTCGTCGTCGGCCCAGATCTGCATCAGCCGATCGGTATCGGCCTGCTCCAGGGCTTCGTAGAAGGCGTGTTCCGCTTCATCGGGAGTGGCGAACATGGCGGCTGCGTAACCTCGTGTTGGATGCGAAAACGGAAATCAATGGCCGTGCACGACGGTGCCGGGCTTGAGCTTGTATTCGGCGCCACAGTAGGGGCAGCGGGCCGAACCGGTGTGCGTGACGTCGAGGAAAACGCGCGGGTGCATGCTCCAGAGCGGAGCCTTGGGGCCCGGACAGTGGACGGGCAGGTCTTCCGCGCCGAGTTCGATGACTTCTTGATGAGGGGCGCCGGCCGGAGCAGCAGCAGTCATGGCAATTCCTGGGTGATACGGGTTGGACGGCGAAGAGGGCGGGGCGGGCGCGGTTTGCCGTCGTCCTGGCGTCCCCCTCTCCAGAGGCCGGTATTGTATCAAGGGCGAGGTTACAATGACTGCCTCCCGCGCCATGTGGCCGGGGCGGTGTCATGAGGGCGCAAAGCGCCCTCCGTCCGCTGTCCGGACACACCGGCGTGCTTGCCGCTTCCCACTGGATTCCATGTCGTTCCGTCCGCATCGCCAGGGGCCCGTCCGTGGCCGCTGAACCCGAGTCAACATGCCTCGACGACGCGCGCGCGCTCCGCGCCGAGCGCATCGAAGCCTTCAAGAGTGGGGTGCACGCCATCGTGCCCGCGCTCATCGCCACCGCCACCTGGGGCATGGTCACCGGCGTGGCCATGGTCAAATCCGGCCTCACGGAGTCGATGGCCCTGGCCATGACCCTGCTGCTTTACGCCGGATCGGCCCAGCTCACTTCCCTGCCCCTCATCGCCTCGGGCGCGCCGCTATGGCTGATTTTTGCCGCCGGCTTTGTGGTGAACCTGCGGTTCGTGATCTTCGGCGCCGCGCTCCAACCGTATTTCCGCCATCTTTCCTGGCCCAAGCGGCTCGGCCTGGGCTATTTCACGACCGACATGGGGTTCGTGCTGTTCATGCCGCGCTACGGCGACGCGGCCCAGCGCGGCACGCGCGAGCAGCTGTGGTTTTTCATAGGCACCGTCGCGCCGGGCTGGCTCACTTGGCAGACCTCGTCGATCGTGGGCATCTTCCTGGGTTCGATGGTGCCGGCTACGTGGTCACTGGATTTCGCGGCCGTCCTGGCGCTGCTGGCCATCACGATTCCGCTCGCTAATTCAAAGCCCATGCTGGTGTCGATGCTCGCCGCCGGCGTGACCGCCTGGGTCGGCCAGACCCTGCCCCTGCGCCTGGGGCTCGCGGTGGCCGTCGTGGCCGGCATCGTGGCCGGCATCTGGGCCGAACGCCACTTCAAGGGAAAAGCCTGATATGTGGCCCTCGGAGATCTACGTTTACAGCGCCATCCTGCTGCTCACGCTTTGCAGCGTGCTGACTCGGGCGGGCTTCATGTTGTTTGGCGACTACATTCCGCTGCCCGACGGCGTACGGCGCGCGCTGCGTTATGCGCCCGCGGCCGCGCTCACGGCCATCGTCGTGCCGGACATGCTGCCCTGGAAGGCAGGCCTCGGGCCGATGTTCGATTACAAGCTGGTGGCCGGCATCATCGGCGTCATCGTCTTCCTGCGCACCCGCAGCGCGGTGGCCGTGATCCTCTCCGGCATGCTCGTCCTGTGGGGTCTGCGCTGGGCGGCGGGCTGAGCCGCCGCGGACCGCCGCCACCGATATCCGGCCCCCGATCGGGCAGAATGGCCCGGCTGCGCTAAAATAAAAGTTATCCACAGCAATCCGGGCACGACCGTCATGCCGTTTTGTTCTTTTTTCGTGGCCCCGGAATCTGCCCAACCTGATGACTGACTCTATCTCTTCCGCAGCGCCTGCCGCTGACGCGCCTACGCGCACTTTCGACGAATTCGGCCTGCACCCGCTTCTGCTGAAGTCCATCGCCGAGACCGGCTACACGACGCCCACGCCCATCCAGGCCCAGTCGATTCCGGTCGTGGTCGAGGGGCGCGACGTCATGGGCGCTGCCCAGACCGGCACAGGCAAGACCGCCGCGTTCACGCTGCCGATTCTGCACCGCCTGATGCCGCTGGCCAACAGCAGCGCGTCGCCGGCGCGGCATCCCGTGCGTGCGCTCATCCTCACGCCCACGCGCGAGCTGGCCGACCAGGTGTTCGAGAACGTCAAGCGCTACAGCAAGCAAACGCCGCTGCGCAGCGCCGTGGTGTTCGGCGGTGTGGATATCGGCCCGCAGAAAGAGGCCCTGCGTCAGGGTTGCGAGGTGCTGGTCGCCACGCCGGGACGCCTGCTCGACCACGTCGAACAGAAAAACGTCAATCTGAGCCAAGTCGGCATCCTGGTGCTCGACGAAGCCGATCGCATGCTCGACATGGGCTTTTTGCCCGACCTCGAACGCATCATCCGCCTGCTGCCCGCGCAGCGTCAGGGTCTGCTGTTCTCGGCCACCTTCAGCAACGAAATCCGCAAGCTCGGCCGCTCCTACCTCAACCACCCGGTCGAGATCGAAGTGGCGGGTCGCAATGCCACGGCCGACACCGTGACGCAGATCGCCTACCAAATGACCGGCGAGGCCAAGCGTGCCGCCGTGGTGCATCTGGTGAAGTCTCGTGGCCTGAACCAGGTCATCGTGTTCTCGAATACCAAGATCGGTACCGCTCGCCTCGCGCGTCAGCTCGAGCGCGACGGCGTGAAGGCCGAATCGATCCATGGCGACAAGACGCAGGCCGACCGCATGAAGGCCCTCGAGGCATTCAAGGCCGGTGAGCTCGAAGTGCTGGTTGCCACCGACGTGGCAGCACGCGGACTCGACGTGGCGGGTGTGCCCTGCGTCATCAACTACGACCTGCCCTACAACGCCGAAGATTACGTGCACCGCATCGGCCGCACGGGCCGGGCGGGTGCGAGCGGCGAGGCCATTGCCCTGTTCACGCCCGACGAAGAGCGTTATCTGCTCGACATCGAAAAGCTCATCAAGCGTAAGGTGCCCCGCGGTTCGCTCGAGATCCCGAGCGAACTGCTGGCGCACAGCCATGGCCGGGGCGGTGAGCGCTCCGAACGTGGCGAACGCGGCGAGCGGGGTGATCGTGCCGAGCGCGGCGACCGTGGCCGTGAGCGATCCGCGGGCCGTGGCGATCGCCCCGAGCGCCGTTCCGGCGCGCCGCGTCAACATGTCGACGAGTTCTTCCTCAAGCCTTACGAGCCCTCGTCGTCGGCCACGCCCACGGCGCCCGTCGAAGACAGCGGGCGCAGTGGCACCGCGCCCAAGCGTCAGCTGGCTGTCTTGCTGGGTGGCAGCCGCAAGCCCTGATCCGGCGCCACGCAAAGACAATCACGCCCCCACGGCAGCAGTGCCTGGGGGCGTTGTCATTTGGGGTGCCCGGTGCGCCGCGCCAACGGATGATGCGTCCGTTGCCGCGGGCCGAAGGGGTAAACCGCGGGAGCGTCAGGCCGTCGTCGTGCCGCTGAGCAGGGCTTCGACGTCGGGCAGGCCCGTGGCCTGGTCGGGGGCGTCGGCATCGAGGCTGGTGAGCAAGCGCTCGAGATGGCCGATGTGCGGCAGCATGGTGCCGTAGAACAGGGTGCGGCCCTGTTCGCGCACGAGCAGTGTAGGAAAGTTCTCCACGTCTTCGTCGCCGAGCAGGTCGGGATGATCTTCGATATCGATCCAGGCGTAGGTGTTGCCCGGAAATTGCGCCGCCAGCGCTTCGAGCTTGGGGCGATACTGGGTGCAGGTGTCGCACCAGGCCGCGCAGAAGCATGCGACCAGCCGGCTGTCCGGCCGGGCGAGGGCGGCGCGCAGCGCCTGCGTATCGGTGCCGGGTTCGTAGAGAGGCATATCGGGGGTTCCGCTGTGTTTGACTATGATACCCGGCGCGTCTATCTTGCGTCTTGCCACCCGTGCCGCCAGCCGGGCGGCATCCGTTTCGACTCTGGATGCTCCATGCCGTTTTCGTCTTCTGTTCCCGCGCAGCGTTCGCCGCTCACCGAGGGCGCTCGCATCGCGCAGGCCTTCAAGCGCGCGCTGGTTTCGCAATGCCATCCGAACATGCTGTTCGCGGTGCTGTTGCCCTTCCTCATTGCGCTCGTGGGCGCCATCCTGCTGCTGTGGCTGTTCTGGTCACCCCTGACCGACTGGCTGCGCCTGGAGGCCAGCCAGTGGGAAACCGTCAACGACGTCGACGCCTGGCTCGTGAGCGTGGGGCTGTTTTCCCTCAAGATCTGGCTGGTCCCGGTGATCGCGGCCGCTATTCTGCTGCCGGTGTCCGGCATTCTCGGCCTCGTGATTGCCGCGATTTTCGTGATGCCGCTGGTGCTGCGCCACGTCGATAAACGCGAGTACGCCGGCCTTGCGAGGCTGGGTACCAATGCCACGGCCGTGAGCGTGTGGAACGCCATCTGGGTGGGCATGGTGTTCGCGATCGGCTGGCTGTTCACGCTGCCGTTCTGGCTGATACCGCCCATGGCCTTGCTCCTCTCGGTGTTCTGGTGGGCATTCGCGTTTTCACGGATGCTGCGCATCGATGCCATCGTCGAGCACGCGACGCCGGCCGAGCGGCGCGTGCTGATCGCGCAGCGCAACGGCGGCTTCTGGATCATCGGTTTCATTCTGGCGCTGATCAATCTGATCCCGCCCGCATGGATCATCCTGCCGGTGTATTCGGCGCTGGTGTATGCGCATTACGGATTGCAGGCGCTCAGAGACCTGCGCGCCGCGACGCCTGCCGCGCCCGCCGATGATCTGACGCGGCTGCCGCCCTGAGCGCAGCCGCCAGACGCGCGGCCCTCGCGGGCCCGTTCTGCGCTGATCGCACGCGTTGCCACGCTCGCCGCCTTCCGATTCCGATTCCGATTTTCGTTCTTCAGGACCTTGCGCCATGACCGCAGCCGTAACTCCGCGCCGTATCGGCCTCATCATCGTCGGTGACGAAATCCTGTCCGGCCGGCGCCAGGACAAGCATTTCGGCAAAGTCGTGGAGCTTCTCGCCGCGCGCGGCATGCAGCTCGCCTGGGCCGAGTTCCATTCCGATGATCGCGCCGCCCTGACGGCCGCCTACCGGCGCAGTTTCGCGACCGGCGATGTGGTGTTTTCGTGCGGCGGGATCGGCGGTACGCCCGACGACCACACGCGCCAGGCCGTGGCCGCGGCGCTCGGTGTCGAGATGGCCCTGCATCCCGAGGCCGAGGAGGCGATCGCGCTGCGCACCGCCGAGATGGCGGCGAAGGGGCAGGGGACCGCCGACATGAACACCCCGGAGAACCAGCAGCGCCTGCAGATGGGCGTGTTCCCGGTGGGATGCGAGGTGGTGCCGAACCCCTACAACCGGATTCCGGGTTTCTTCATTCACGATCACACTTTCGTGCCGGGGTTCCCGGTCATGGCCTGGCCCATGCTCGAATGGACGCTGGATACGCGCTACCGCGCGCTGCAGCACCTCACCGTGCACGCAGAGCATTCATTTTTGGTTTTCAGCATGCCTGAGTCGCGCATTACGCCGACGATGGTCGAGATCGAGCGCCGCTGGCCGCAGGTGAGGGCGTTCAGTCTGCCCAGTGTTGGCGAAAGCGGGGCCGCACCGCATATCGAACTCGGTGTGAAGGGCGAGCCGGAGGCCAGCGCCGAGGCGCTTGCCTTTTTGCGCGCCGAGGTGCTGCGCCTGGGCGGGCAGCTGGCGCCTCCCGCGCGCTGAAGATCCGGCCGCCTGCCGCGTGGCTTGGCGCAGGCGAGTCGCACGTGATACCGCAGGGTTGCGTTCAGGCCGAATTCAGCTTGAGGGTGGGGTGAGATGGCCTTGCGCCGCCGCGCACAAAAAGCGGTTGCCAAATCCCTGTCAGAATTTCACAATACGATAAGCCTGTCTTGTTGCGCTGCGACAAGCCAGGTCCAGCGAGGGTCATGATGGCCTTCGCCGGCGGTGTCGCCGCTTCCTTTTGCTCTTACATCCGCCTATGTCCCGCCTGCCCAGAGTCGCCGCGACCTTGCCGGGCTCCGACCAGGAGTCCGCCAGCCAGCCGCCCATCGCCATCCAGGTGATCGAGCGCGCGATGAGCCTGCTTGACGCCCTGGCGGCGCAACCCGAGCCGGTCACGCTCAAGCAGCTGTCGGCCACCACCGGGCTGCACGCCTCCACCGCCCACCGCATCCTGAACGACCTGGTCGTGGGACGCTACGTCGAGCGCGTGGACAACGGCGTGTATCAGCTGGGCATGCGACTGCTGGAGCTCGGTTCGCTGGTCAAGGGGCGTCTGAATGTGCGCGAGGCCGCCATTGGTGCCATGCGCAATCTGCATCGCCAGACCGGCCAGACGATCAATCTTTCGGTACAGCAAGGCGACGAGATTGTTTATATCGACCGCGCCTGGAGCGAACGGTCCGGCATGCAAGTGGTGCGTGCCATTGGTGGCCGTGCGCCGCTGCACCTCACCTCGACCGGCAAGTTGTTTCTCTCGACTTGTGATGGCCGCCAGGTGCGGGCGTATGCCACGCGTACCGGTCTGGCGGGTCACACCCGCAATAGTCTGACCGAGCTGGATCGGCTGGAGCGCGAGCTGGCCCTGGTACGCCGTCATGGTTACGCCCGGGATAACGAAGAACTCGAGCTGGGCGTGCGCTGCATCGCGGCGGGCATCCATGACGACACCGGCAGGCTGGTCGCGGGCCTGTCCATCTCGGCCCCCGCGGAGCGGCTGCAAGACGAGTGGATCCGGCTGCTGGTCGATACCGCGGCCCAGATTTCCGAGGCGCTCGGTCACGAGCCCCTGACGCCGGGCGCACACGAGCCACTGAGCCAAGCACGCTGAGCGCGGCACGACGTCGGCGCGGCCTGTTGCTCGCCGCGTGACGCGGCGTTCGCCGATAGACAGCGCAAAAAAAACCCTGGCCCGATGGGCCAGGTTTTTTTGTGGCGCGGACGCATTGTGCAGAGCGGTGCCGCGAAGCTTGCGCGCCGCGGACCCTCTGCTCGCCGGCTTATTGCTTCTCGACGCCCGCCTTCTTGAACAGGCTCTCCCACTGGGGCACCTGTTGCTTGACCTTGGCGGTCAGGCCTTCCGGGTTGGCTTCGGCAGTGAGCACGGTCGCGCCCAGCTGCTTCATGCGTTCCTGGAACTTGGGGTCGGCCAGGCCGGCCTGCAGGCTCTTGACGAGCTTGTCGACCACGGGCTTGGGCGTGCCTTTCGGAACCCACATGCCGTGCCAGATACCGACTTCGAAGCCCTTGTAGCCGGACTCGTCCATGGTGGGCAGATTCGGCAGCGTGGGCACCCGCTTCAGGCTGGTCACGGCATAGGCCTTGACCGAACCCGCGCCGATCTGTTGCGTGGTGTTGGTGGTCTGGTCGCACAGCAGATCGACCTGCTTGCCCAGCAGATCGTTCATGGCCGGCGCGGTGCCCTTGTACGGAATCGTGAGCAGGTTCACGCCCAGCGCCTCGATCAGCATGGTGCCGCAGAGATGGCTGGCGGCGCCGATGCCGGCGTTGGCCAGCGAGATCTTGTCGCTGTTCTTCTTGACGTACTCGGCCAGCTCCTTGATGTTGTTGGGCGGCAGGTCGCTACGGGCGACGATGGTCATGGGCACGTCCACGACCAGACCGATCGGCTCGAAGCTGGTGTACGGATCGTAGCCCGGGTTCTTGTAGAGCGACGGCGCGGTGGAGAAGCCTGCATGCATCAGCAGGATCTGGTAGCCGTCGGGCTGGGCGCGCGCCACCTGCGTGGTGCCGATGGTGCCGCCGGCACCACCCTTGTTCTCGACCACGACGGTCTGACCCAGGGTGCCGCGCATGGCTTCCGCGAGCGAGCGCGCGACGTTGTCCGTCGGGCCGCCAGCGGCGAAAGGCACCACCATGTTGACAGGACGCTCAGGGTACTCGGCGACCGCGGAGGCAGCAGCGGTGAGAGCGCCGGCCGCGAACAGGGCCGACAGCAAGCGTGAAGGACGGGTCATGAAGTCTCCAATGCAGGGGGGGATTTTGGCTGCGAGGGTTTATGTAGTTATGGCCGGCCTGTGATGGTTTTTTATTGGCGGCGCGGCGTGGGCCCAGTGTAAGGAACTCACCCTGTTCCGTCACCTCGGGGAATTCCCGAGCCGCTCGGGGACAGGTCAGCGCACGGTGCGCGAGGCAGTTCCGCCGTGGCTGGAATGACTTCTTCACGCCGCTTGTTGCGGCGCACAAAGTTTTACTTGACACAAAAAATCAAGTGTCTAGAATATCAATTGTGCAATGCAGCAAACGCGCCTGCGGTGGCAGTATTTCCCGGACGCGCACAATGATCCGAAGTTATTTCGGTCGTAGATCATCCTTATTCGCCGGTCTGAGCCGGCACCCGTGAAGGAGAGACATGATGAGCGCCATTCCCCAACAAGTGCTGGCCCGCCAGCAAGCCACCCTGCAGTCCCTGGTTGCCGCCCAATCGGCCGTTTTCAGCGGTTTCGAGAAGCTGGTCGACCTCAACCTGAAGGTCGTTCGCGCCACCCTGGACGAAGTCGCCCAGAAGTCGCAACAGGCCGTCGAGCTGAAGGACCCGCAGGACGCCACCGCCTTCGCCAGCACCCTGGTTCAGCCGGGCGCCGAGAAGGCCCTGGCTTACGGCAAGCACGTGTATGACATCGTGGCCGGCGTGCAAGCCGACCTGACCAAGCTCGCCGAGGCCCATATCGCCGACGGCCAGCAGCAACTGACCGAAGTCGTCGAGCAATTCTCCAAGAATGCCCCGACCGGCTCGGAAAGCGCCGTTGCCCTGATGAAGTCGTCGCTGGCCACGGCCAACAGCGCCTACGATTCGCTGAGCAAGGCCGCCAAGCAAGCCGCTGAAGTTGCCGAGTCGAACCTGAACGCCGCCGCCAACGCGACGTTCAAGGCCGCGACCGACGCTGCCGACGCCGCCACCAAGGTGGCCGGCCGCAGCCGTCGCGCCGCCTGATAAGGCAGCCGGGCTGGCCCTCGCCCCGGGGAAACCCGTGAGGTGCGAGGGGCCGGTCCGCCGGGAGGTTGCGACCGACCCGGTCTATGTAGTACCGTTGAGTGACAGAGCAGAGCTGGAATTAGGGCCACCTTCGGGTGGCCTTTTTTTATGCGCCGGAGCCGCTGATGCCACAGGCCGGTGTGGACCTGATGGTGCGACGCGGGCGCGCAAGCGACGATATCGTGACGCATCATCGAACAGCGTGGACGCTGCTCCTGCGCGGGCCGCGGTCGATGAGGCCGCCACGCCGATGCCCGGAGCCTCTCAATGAAAACAGCACCCCGCGGGGTGCTGTTTTCATGAGCGCGTGAGGTGGGCGCCTCGGGCGCCTTGGGCGTCAGCGCGCGGCCAGCGCGCTCACGCATTCGCCCACCAGGGCCGGACCCCGATAGATCAGGCCGGTATAGAGTTGCACGGCGTCCGCACCGGCCGCCAGCTTTTCGCGCGCCTGCTGGCCCGACTGGATGCCGCCCACGCCGATGATGGACATGGACGTGCCCACCCGCTCGCGCAGGCGTGCGATCACGGCCAGTGACAGCTCGTGCACCGGTGCGCCCGAGAGGCCGCCGGCTTCGTCCGCATGCGGTTGGCCGCTGACCTTGTCGCGGGCCAGGGTGGTATTGGTGGCGATCACGCCGTCCACGCCATGCGCCAGCAAGGCATCGGCGATCACGTCGATCTGTTCCTGGGTCAGGTCGGGGGCGATCTTCACGGCCAGCGGCACCTGGCGCTGATGCTGCTGCGCGAGCTCGGCGCGCTTGTCGCGCAACAGTGCGAGCAACTGCGAGAGTTCGTCGCCACCTTGCAGCGCCCGCAAGTTCTTGGTGTTCGGCGACGAGATATTGACCGTGATGTAGTCGGCATGCGGATACACGCCCGCCAGCCCGATGAGGTAATCATCGGCGGCACGTTCGATCGGCGTGTCGGCGTTCTTGCCGATATTCAGGCCCAGAATGCCGCCTTGCTTGCGAAAACTGCTCTTCTGCACGTTGGCCAGGAAGGCGTCGAGCCCCTGGTTGTTAAAGCCCAAACGGTTGATCAGCGCATTGGCGCGCGGCAGGCGGAACATGCGCGGCTTGGGGTTGCCTGGCTGCGCCCGAGGCGTGACCGTGCCCACCTCGACGAAGCCGAAACCCAGGTTGCCGAGCGCGTCGATATGGGCGCCGTTTTTGTCGAGGCCCGCCGCCAGGCCCACGGGATTGCGCAATCGAAGCCCCATCAGCGTCGTAGGCGCCTCGGGCTGCGCGTGCAGCAGCTTGCGCGTGGCACCGCAATCGTAGGCGCGTTGCAGCCCGGCGAGGGTGACCTCGTGGGCGGTTTCCGCATCCATGGCGAACAACGCCGTGCGGGCCAGGGGGTAGGCGTGAAAGAGGATAGACATGAGGCGCAATTGTAGTGCGTCGGCGCCCGCGCGGCGCATGCACGGATTTCGCCGTATCAGGCGTCGTCGATATCGGAGCGTTCGTCTTGCCAGACGCCGTCGACCAACATTTGCAACGGGCGGAAGCCTGCCTTGTAGGCCATCTTCTGACTCGCGCCGATCCAGTATCCGAGATAGAGCCAGGGCAACTCCAGGGTGCGGCATTGTTCGATCTGCCACATGACGCTGTAGGTCCCCAGGCTGCCGCGCAGCGCCGGATCATAGAAGGTGTAGACGGACGACAGGCCGTCGTCGAGCACATCGATGATGGACACCATGGCCAGGTGTCCGGACGGCGTGCGGAACTCGACCAGGCGAGTGTTCACGCGCGTCGTGAGCAGGAACTGCGCATATTGCGTACGGCTGTCTTCGTCCATGCCGCCGCCGGGGTGGCGGCCCTGCTGATAACGGGTATAGAGCTCGTAGTGTTCGGGCGACCAGGCCAGCTCGGCCACCAGGGGGCGCAGCGTCTCGTGTGCCCGCCAGGCGCGGCGCTGGCTGCGGCTCGGCATGAAGTGCGCGGCATCCACGCGCACCGGGATACAGGCGCGGCAGCTGTCGCAATGCGGCCGGTACGTGAAGAGGCCGCTGCGGCGAAAACCTTGCTCGACCAGTTGGGAGTACGTGCCGGCATTGATCAGGTGGCCGGGGGCCGCGACTTGCGAGCGCGCCTGGCGACCGGGCAGGTAGCTGCACGGGTAGGGCGCCGTGGCGTAGAACTGCAGCGTGGAGAAGGGAAGTTCTTTGAGCTGGCTCATCGGGACTGCCGAAAAGGCCCGACTGCGCCGGGACCGGTTCGGAACATATTAACGCTGATCCGCCGGCACAGATATCGTCCGAAAAAGGGCCTCGGAAGCGTGGGGCGGGCGGCTCCGCTTGCGGTACCTCAGACTGGCGGCGGCAGGGGGTGGAGACGCCCGGCTGCGTCGAGCCACCCCGGGTGCCAGGTGGGGGCCGACTCGCGCACGGCGGCGCGCACGTGGCGCAAGAACGTGGCGCGGGGCAGCGGGGTGGCGCCCAGGCTGCCCAGATGCGAGGTCTGTTGCTGGCAGTCGATCCACGCCACGCCTTGCGCCCGCAAAAAGCCCACCAGATAGGCCAGCGCGATCTTCGAGGCATCGGTGGCGCGCGCAAACATCGATTCGCCGAAGAACATCTTGCCCAGGCTCACGCCGTACAGCCCGCCGGCCAATTTGCCGTCGATCCAGGTCTCGATGCTGTGGGCCTGGCCCGCGGCGTGCCAGGCGATGTAGGCGTTGCGCACCTCCTGAGTGATCCACGTGCCATGTTGCGTCTTGCGCGCCTGAGAGCAGGCCAGGATCACGTCGGCGAACGCGGTGTCGACGCGGACCTGCACGCTGGCATGCGGGTGCTCATCGCGGGCGAGTTTGCGCAGGCGTTTGCGCAAGCTATGCGAGGGCGCAAAATCGGCGCACGGCAACACCATGCGCGGATCCGGGCTCCACCAGAGCACCGGCTCGCCGTCGGCATACCAGGGGAAAATGCCGTTGGAGTAGGCCTGGCGCAGCCGCGCGACCGTGAGTTCGCCACCCGCGGCGAGCAGGCCGTCGGGTTCGCTGAGCGCCGACTCGGGCGGGGGGAAGGGCGTGTCGGCGGCCAGCCAGGGCAGCTTCAAGGTATCAGCGGTGCGATTCGAGGGTGTAGTGGTGCGTGCGCAGCGTGCCGGCCCGGCGATCGGCCAGAAAGCGTTCGAGCGTGGTGGCCACGGTACGGAACGACAGATCGTCCCAGGGGATGTCGGCCTCGCTGAAAAAACGCGCCTCGAGACTTTCGGGGCCCGGATCGAGCGCGTCGCTCAGGCACTCGGCGAGGTAGAACAGATGCACCTGTTCCACCTGCGGCACGTCGATGATGGTGTAGAGCTCGCCCAGCTCGATACGCGCGCCCGACTCCTCGAGGGTCTCGCGCGCGGCACCTTGTGCGGTGCTTTCGCCCAGTTCCATGAAGCCGGCCGGCAGCGTCCAGGTGTCGTAGCGCGGCTCGATGGCGCGGCGGCACAGCAGGATGCGGTCTTGCCAGACCGGCACGGTGCCCACGACCATGCGCGGGTTCTGGTAATGGATGGCACCGCAGTGATCGCAGATGTCGCGTTCCCGATTGTCGTCTTCCGGCACGCGGTGGCTGACGGGCGAGCCGCACTGGCTGCAGAAGCGCGAGCGGCGCGGGGCGGGAAAGTAGCGAATGGGCGAAGTCATGAATCCGATTCTACCGGTTGCACGCCGGTGCGGGATGGCCTCGCACCGGCCTGCGGACCGCCAAAGCGCGCCTCCAGATGTTCCACGAAGGAGCGTACTTTTGGGGAAAGCAGGCGGCGGTGCGGGTACACCGCCACCATCGTGAGGGGCGTGTGCCGGTAGTCCGTGAGCAAGGGCACGAGGCGGCCGGCGCGCACATCGTCGCCCACCAGGAAATCTGGCTGCAGGATGATGCCGTGCCCGGCCAGCGCCGCGGTGCGCAGGACATCGCCGTTATTGGCGCGGAACGCCGGCGCGATCCGGATCACGTGGGTGTGACCGTCGCGCTCGAAATGCCAGTCATTGCCCGTGCTGGCATAGCTGTAGTGCAGGCAACGGTGCTGGCGCAACGCTTCAGGCTCCTGGGGCGTGCCATGACGCTCGAGATAGGCGGGCGCCGCGCACACCACCAGTTGCTGAGGCGCCAGGGGGCGGGCCACCAAAGAGGAATCGTGCTGGGGCCCGATGCGGACCGCGACGTCGAAGCCGTCTTCGACCAAGTCCACCACGCGATCGTTCAGATCGAGATCGATGACGACCTGAGGATAGGCCGCCAGGTATTCCGCGATGGCGGGTCCGAGATTGAGCACGCCGAACGATACGGGCGCACTGACCCGCAGGCGTCCGGTGGGCTGGCGGCCCTGCACCTGCAGGGCGAGGTCGAGCTCGGCCAGGTCACCCAGGATAGGGCGGATCCGCTCGAGAAACGCCCGGCCCGCGTCGGTGAGACTGAGCTTGCGCGTGGTGCGGTTGAGCAGGCGTACGCCGTATTTCTGTTCCAGGTATGCGATCTGTCGTGTAACAACCGAACGTGCGAGCCCGGCTTTTTCGGCGGCCGCGGCGAATGATCCGAGTTCGATGACCTTGGCGAAGGTCTGCATGGCGGTGACCGTATCCATGAGCGACTCCAGCTTTGTTTCACTTCGGGGAATAATTATTTGCAATTCTGCATGTTTATCTTGATTTTAGGAATCGACAGAATGCCGCCATCGCGCTTCGCGATGTTTCGGTTCCGAATTGGAGATAAGAATGATCGATACCCGTACCGCTCCCTACGCCGCCTTGCTGCTGCGTATCGCCCTGGGCGTGATGTACCTGGCCCACGGCCTGACCAAGCTGATGGTGTTCACGTTGCCCGGAACGGCGAAATTCTTCGCCAGCGTGGGCTTTCCCGGCTGGCTCGCCTATCCCGTCACCGCCTTCGAGATCGTGGGCGGCGTGTTCCTCATCATCGGTGTGTTGCCGCGCTGGGTCGCGGCAGTGGCCGCGGTGCAATTGCTGGCCGCCGCCAGCGTGCACTTTGGCAACGGCTGGGGCTTCGCATCCCAGGGCGGCGGTTGGGAATATCCCGTGTTCCTGGCCGTGGCCGCGGCGGCCCTGGCCCTCTTGGGCGACGGCAAGTTCGTGCTGCTGCGCAGTCAACGCCGCGCATCGCGCTGACATGCCGCGCCGCCTGTCGGCACGTCAGGCGTCGGATGAGGCGGGCTATGCCTGGCGCTACACCGCAGGCTGCGCCACGAAGCCGAGACGGGACGGCAACTCCGCACGCGGCACAGTGAGCAGAGGCGCTGGCTCGTCAAAGGCGGGATGGCGCAGATGCAGCGCCGAGTCACCGGGTGCGGGCGATTCGAGGTGATCCCAGAGCGGGGTGCCGTCGGCCAGCGTGAGAATGTCGATCACGCCCGCCAGATCCCGATCCTCGATCACGCCCGGGCCCGCATCGGTGCTTGCGTAGAGCAGGCCCGTTTCATCGAGCCACCAGGCCTGGACCGATTGGATCTCGCGCCGCGTGTGCGTGTGCAGTCCGGCGCCGCGTTCGGCGCCACGCAGAATGTAGGGCGCCGCATCGATGCGCACGTACACGCGCTGCGGCCCGTTCTGGAAGAACCAGCGGCCCTGGTCGTCATGCTCATAGTTGCGCTCGATAAACGCCAGGATCTGCGTGTTGGTGATGGACTCGCCGGGCCCTCCCTCGGCCGCGTCGCCTTGCGGATGCAGATGCCAGCGGCCCCGGCCGTCGAGCGAAAGCCAACCCGCTACGGCAGGCACATTGGGCCAGCGAACCAGCGCGGCTTTTACATCATCATCCATGGGGCAGGACTCGTATCGTTTCGCGTCGAGCCGGCTCGCGCCGGACGGCAGGGTTGAGAGGGCAGCGCAGCCGCGCCGTGATCAGGGGCGGATGACGATGGAGGGCGAGATGATGATCGCGGGCTCACCCGGCGCGACATAGTGCGGCTGCGGATACACGGCCTGGGGATAGGCGTACGACGGGCGGCATTTGCGCTTTTCTTCGTAGCGTCCGTTTTTCTTCCACTTGCGCTCGACCTTGCACTGGCCGTCCCAGTACTTGTCCTTGTACTCCCCGTGATGGTGACGATGGCGATCATCATGATCCGCCATGGCGGCCAGGGGGACACAGGTCAGCGTGATCGTGGCGAGAGCGCGGCCCAGATGAGCTCGCAGAGACGTCGGATTCGGCATGAGGCTACGTCGCCTGTGAGGCGCACGGAGTTGTCAACGGTTCGTAAGGTAGCAATCCGGTCTGACCCCGTGGGTACGCAAGCGTGCGCAAGGGTAACGATATGCAGAGAATGCCGGGCGTCCCCGCAGGAGGGCACTCGGCGCGCGCAACATCTTTCCGTGTCGAGCGTTCAGGCGAGCGGGTCACGCGCACGTGAGGTCAGGGCCAGCCTGGTCGCTTCAATAGTGCGGCGGGACTTCATCGAGCAGGCTGCGCGGCGCCGACGGCGCATTGCGGCCTTGCTCGCGCAGATCGTGCACCTCGCGCGCGAGGGCTTCGATCTGCTGCTGCTGCCGCGCAATGATCGTGTTCAGGCTATCAAGCAGGTCTTCGGCAAAGCTGAACTTGATCTCGAGCTCTACCAGACGCTCCTGCGTCTGTTGCAGCGGGTCCGGGGATGAGGTGTCGTTGGATGTCATGAGAGGGGCGACGGGCGCATATTTGACGGGCAGGGTGAAAGACGGTACTGTCTGACCCCATGGACGCACGCCTGACCTTTTTCGCTTCGAGCATTATTACCGCCATTATCCACATGGCGGGTCAGGCCACGAAATAGTCCCAAGCAAATTTCAAAGAACCCGCCTACGAGGCGGGTTCTTTTTTTCTGTCTCGTGGGCGCTTCCCGATCACTGGAGCCCCGCTTGTACGATACCCTCGACGCGCCCGCCGCGCCCCACGCCCCGACATCCACCCCTGCACCCGCGCTCGAGACCGGCGGTCAGGATCTTGCCGCGTATTACGCGCGCAAGACCCTGAATGCGCCTGTCTACGAGGTCGCTGTGCAGACGCCCCTGCAACCGGCGCCGCGCCTGTCCCGCCAGCTCGCTTGCGAGGTGCTGCTCAAGCGCGAGGACCTGCAGCCGGTGTTCTCGTTCAAGATCCGCGGTGCCTACAACCGTGTCGTCAATCTCACAGCATCAGAGCGTGCGCGCGGTGTGATCGCCGCGTCTGCCGGTAATCACGCCCAGGGTCTTGCCCTGGCCGCCCGGCATCTGGGCATTCCGGCCACGATCGTGATGCCGCGCACCGCGCCCGAGCTCAAGGTGCAGGGCGTGCTGTCGTATGGCGCGCAGGCCGTGCTGCACGGCGACGCCTTTCATGAAGCGCTGGCGCACGCACAGGCGCTGGCGCGAGCTCAGGGCCTGGTGTTCATTCCGCCCTATGACGATCCCGATGTGATCGCCGGGCAGGGCACGGTGGCCATGGAGATCCTGCGCCAGCATCCTGGCAGGATCGATGCCATTTTCGTGCCGGTGGGCGGAGGAGGGCTGGCCGCAGGGGTGGCGGCCTACGTCAAACATGTGCGCCCCGACATCAAGGTGATCGGCGTGGAGCCGGCGGATTCCAATTGCTTGCAGGCGGCGCTGGTGGCCGGTGAGCGGGTGGTGCTGGAGCGCGTGGGCGCCTTTGCCGACGGCGTTGCAGTGGCGCAGATCGGTGCCCATCCGTTCGAGGTGTGCCGGCGTTATGTGGATGAGGTGATCCTGGTGAGCGCCGACGAACTCTGCGCCGCCATCAAGGATATCTACGATGACACGCGCTCGATCACCGAACCCGCGGGCGCGCTGGCGGTGGCAGGTCTGCGCAAGTACGCACAGTCACGGCATGCGCGCGACGAAGTGCTGGTCGCCATCGACTCTGGCGCCAACATCAATTTCGACCGGCTGCGCCATGTCACCGAGCGGGCTACCTTGGGCGAACAGCGCGAGGCCTTGATTGCCGTGACGATCCCCGAGCAGCCCGGCAGCTTCCGCGCCTTTTGCGCCGCGCTGGGCGCACGCCAGATCACGGAGTTCAACTACCGTTATCACGCCGGCGCCGACGCTCAGGTCTTTGTCGGTGTGCAGACGCACCCCGAACGAGATACCCGCGAGGCGCTGGTCGCCAACTTGCGCGGTCAGGGCTTTTCGGTATTGGATCTGACGGACAACGAACTCGCCAAGCTCCACGTTCGGCACATGGTGGGCGGGCGGGCCGACAAACTCGAGGATGAGCGCGTGTTCCGCTTTGAATTCCCCGAGCGGCCGGGCGCACTCTTCGATTTTCTGAGCAAGCTGGGCGGACGCTGGAGCATCACCCTGTTCCACTACCGCAATCACGGCGCCGCCGAGGGTAGGGCGGTGGCGGGTCTGCAAGTGCCGGGCGAAGAGCTCGAGCGCTTGCCCGAGGTGCTGGACGCTATCGGTTATCCGTATTGGGACGAAACGGACAATCCGGCATATCGGATGTTCGTGCGTTGACGCGAGCGCAGGTGCGATCTCGGCGGTGGCGGCTGCGCAGGGCGTCCGTCACCTGCGGCCGCTTTTGCGGCCGCGATGATCGTCGGTCGGCGCGAGCGCCGCATCCTCGGACAAGGTCGGACGATCTGCATGACCGAGGGGGCGGCGTGCCGGCGTCAGGCCGTGAAGCGGCTGCGACCCAATACGCGCAGGGCCAGGTGGCGGCCGGCGCTCATGAACGGATAGAGCGCGCGCGACAGGCAGGCGTTGCTGAACACCATGGCGTTGAACTGGTTGAAGAGATCATTGCCTGTCGACAGCAGCGCGAGCCGGTTGATGCAATCGGCGCCGAAGTAATCCTGGCCGTCCAGGTGCAGGAGCATGCCTTTGTCCAGGTCGTAGCCTTGCTCGGCATAGGTGCGAGCGAGCTCGGGCTGTTCACGCACGTTGAGCAGATCGATCTGTCCGACCGCCTGGCGCAGGCGCAGCAGTTTCACGTAGTTGGTGCAGAACGGGCAGTCACCGTCGTAGAGCACGAAGTTGCGGGATTGGGGCATCACGAACACCGGTGGGTGAGGGCATTCCAGCATACCGCGCATTGCGAACGGAAACCGGATTTGCAGGACGGGGTGAGGCGGCCGGGCTCGCGGGTCTGGCAAGACCTGTTTGGCGCGCCGGATCGGGCGCGGGTCTTGGCACAGATCCTGGCTCCGACCCTGGCACAGATGTGGCGTAGATGTGGCGCCGCGATCTTGGCGCAGAAATGACAAAGGCCCGCGGTAGGCGGGCCTTGATCAATACTTGTTTGGCTGGAGGCGCAAGCCGGAATCGAACCGACGTACACGGATTTGCAATCCGCTGCATAACCACTCTGCCATTGCGCCGGCAGGTCACAAGAAAAAAGGAAGCGAGGCGAGAGCCAGTTGCTTCCCTTTTAGATGTTTGGAGCGGGAGACGAGTCTCGAACTCGCGACCTCAACCTTGGCAAGGTTGCGCTCTACCAACTGAGCTACTCCCGCAGATTTACTGCGCTCTTCACTTTAAGAAGCAAGCGAGTGGGCCGTTGGTAATTACGGTAAACACTCAAAAAGTGCTTATGCCCAGCTTGTTTCCGAATCACTTGTGCTCTGTTTCCAGGGCAGCTGCGTGATCAGCGAAGAAAAGAATTATACATGGTTTTTTTGTTCGTGTTCAAGTCGTCGACCGCGCAAGGCAAAAAACTCGAACCTTGCGTGCCTCATTCCTCGTGAGCACGCGGCGCGCGGCCCTGCAGCCACTCGAGGTAGGGGCCACGTGTGACCTCGGACACCGACTCGAGCACCTTGCGATGATTGACCTGATGCCGCAGCAGCAAGCGTGCATCGGCGACGGCCCGCGATTTGCAGAACCAGTGGCAGCTGTGTTGCAGCAGATACAGCTCGGCCGACAAATGGAACGCGCGCGCCTTGGGATCCAGGCCCGCGGCATTGTCCACCACGTGACGCAGGCCGTGCGCGTGAATGGCGATCAGCGCGCGGAAGTCGCGCAGCATCCCGTCCGGAAGAAAGCGCTCGGCGTAGGGCACGCAGAACGACAACGCGGTCATGCGCGTGGCTTGCTTGCTCTCTTCGCGCAGGCTGTTGGCCAGTGCCCGCGCCTGTGACGCCAGCGAACGCTCGGACGGGGCGAAGGTCTCGAGGATCTGCAGCTGGCGCGGTTCGCTTTCTTCGCGAATGGCGCGCGCATAGCCTTGCGTCAGGGTCTCCATGTGCTTCTCGAGCTGGAGGTTGGCCAGGTGGCGCCCGAGAAGGGCGATGTGCGATCGCTGATATTGCACGCGCAGAAACTGCCACGCGGCAAACAGCAACAACAGCGTCAATGCAAGATCCATGGCAAGCGTTCCGTCAAAGGGCAGGCGTGCGCGCCGAAACATGCGCGCCGATCGACGCGGCCCGCACCGCGACGACACACGCGCGAGCAGGCTCGCAAAAAAAACACGCGGGCTTGTCACGTCCACCAAAAGCCGGTGGGCGGTCAGGCCGCAAGACACACGCGTTGTCGGCCGCATGAAAACATGTGGGCGGGGAGCGCCCGTAAAAACAGACGCGTCTTGCACACAAGGTTTGCGGCGGGTCACGTTATGCGACGACAAGACGTGCGCGACAAAAACAAAAGGCCCAAACCGAAGTTTGGGCCTTTTGAGAATTTGGAGCGGGAGACGAGTCTCGAACTCGCGACCTCAACCTTGGCAAGGTTGCGCTCTACCAACTGAGCTACTCCCGCATGGGTACTGCCAACTGCTGTCTTGCTTGAATTCGCTGCATTTGCGTTTCAGCGAAAGACGCGCATTATACATGTTTTTTTGATTTTGCAAACTGCGCTAAAAATTCTTTGGTACGAATCTTTTGGCGTTGGCATCGAGGTGTTGGCTTGCGCCGCACCCGGGTGCGTTTGCTTCAAACATGTTTTCCAGCGCATCGCTTTCAAACCTATCGATCAGTGCACTCGCTGAATCACCGCTGGTGAATCAAGTAAACTGAGCGAAGACAGAAACTATAGCACAACTTGTAGCATCAATGTCAACAACCCCCGCGTCAGACCCTTCGCATTCCTCAGTCTCGCTGCCGGTTCAGCCCCAGTCACTGACCGCCCGCAACACGCTAGGCCTCGTCTGCGATGCAGAAGCGTGCTTCACGCTGGACGACGTTGCACAGCTGCCGGGTCTGACCACGCTCGCTCGGCGGTATCCCTGCGTGCTCGTGCTCGGAGGGGGCAGCAATATGGTGCTGCCGCGTCATGTCGGTGGCTTGGTCGTACGCGTGGCGCTGCGAGGGCTGCGCTTGCTGCAGGCCCGACCGGATGCCTGGATTGTCGAGGCGGCCGCGGGCGAGGTCTGGCACGATCTCGTGGCGCAGACCTTGGCAAGCGGCTGGGACGGTCTCGAGAACCTCGCTTTGATTCCTGGCACGGTGGGTGCGAGCCCGGTGCAGAACATCGGTGCCTATGGCGTCGAGCTGGCGGATCGCTTCGAGAGCCTTGTGGCCTGGGACCTGCACGAGGGCCGGCTGGTCGAGATGGACGCCGCGCAATGCCGCTTTGCCTATCGTGACAGCCTCTTCAAGCATGAGCCGGCGGGTCGCTGGATCATCGTGGCCGTGCGCTTGCGCTTGCCGCGCCCTTGGCGTGCGGTGCTGGGCTACCCCGATCTGCAGCGCCATCCCGAGCTTGCCGCGGCCAGGGCCAACGGCGCCGGCCCGCGTGCACAAGATATTTTCAACGCGGTGTGCGAGATTCGGCGCGCCAAGCTGCCGGATCCGGCCCAGATCGGAAACGCGGGCAGTTTCTTCAAGAATCCGCTGGTGTCCGCGGAGCAGCGCGAGGCACTGCTGGCGCGCTTTCCCGATCTCGTTTCTTATGCGCAGCCCGATGGGCGCTACAAGCTCGCTGCCGGATGGTTGATCGATCAGTGCGGTTGGAAGGGGCGCGACCTGGGGGCCGCTGGCGTGCACGAACGCCAGGCGCTCGTGCTCGTGAACCGTGGCGGGGCGCAAGCCGCCGACATTCTGGCGTTGGCACGCGCGATTCAGGACGACGTGCGCACGCGCTACGGCGTCAGTCTCGAGCCCGAGCCCGTCGTGGTGCCAGGCGTCTCGGCGTAGGGCGTGTCCAACAAAAAAGCGGCCGAGGCCGCTTTTTTGTTGGGTCGCGCGGTGCCGCGCATCGGGTAATGCTTACTCGCCCAGCACGGCCTGCATGTCGTAGAGGCCGTTGCGCTTGCCGTCGAGAAAGCGCGCGGCGCGCACGGCGCCCTGAGCGTAGGTCACGCGGCTGCTGGAGCGATGCGTGATCTCGATGCGCTCGCCCGGTCCGCAGAAATACACGGTGTGATCGCCCACGATATCGCCGCCCCGGACCACGGAGAAGCCGATCGTGCCCGGCTTGCGCACACCCGTGTCGCCGTGGCGCGTCCAGGTGGCGACGTCGGGCAATGCGACATCCCATGCCGACGCCACGACTTCACCCATCTTGAGCGCGGTGCCCGAGGGCGCGTCGATCTTGTTGCGGTGATGGGCTTCGAAGACCTCGACGTCGTAGCCGCTGTTGAGCAGGCGCGCAGCCATGTCGAGCAGCTTGAGGGTGGCGTTCACGCCCACGCTCATGTTGGGGGCGAAGACGACGGCGATCTTCTGCGCGGCGACGTCGATCGCGGCACGGCCATGATCGTCGAACCCCGTGGTGCCGATCACGATGTTGGTGCCGTGCTGAACGCAAGCGGCGAGGTGATCGAGCGTGCCTTCGGGGCGTGTGAAGTCGATCAGGCAGTCCGCCTGCGCCAGCGCGGCGAGGTCGTCGGTGATCTTCACGCCGGTGTCGCGGCCCAGAAAGGCGCCGGCGTCCTGGCCCAGGCTGGCCGAACCGGCGCGATCCAGCGCGACGGTCAGTTGCAGGCCGTCGGCGCCGAGCACCGACTCCACCAGCATCTGGCCCATCCGGCCGCTGGCGCCGGCAATTGCGATACGCATGGTATTCCTTGGATTACTTGATCGGTTCGGGCGTCGAGCCCGGCTGACCCGGGTATTCGGTGACGGAGGGCGTGGGCGAATTGAGGACCGGGCCGCGGCGGGCCTTGTCTGCCTCTTCCTCGCGCTTGGCGTCGCGCGCGTCGTCCTTGTCATCCTTCTTGATGGCATTGGCGTCGGGCGTGTTGATCTGGAAGGGCTGCAGCGCGGGCTGCTCGTCGCCGCTCCACTTCACGAGGCGGTCGTTCTCGAACCAGACCGTGAATTGGCGCTCTTCGGGCTTGCCGTAGCCGGGCTTGAAGTAGTAGGGGTAGTCCCAGCGATCGCCGTGCAGGACGCTGGTCAGGGTGGGGCTGCCGAGCGCGAATCGGACCTGCTCACGCGTCATGCCGTTCTGCAGCAGCGCCACTTGCTCGCTGGTGATCCAGTTGCCCTGCTGGATGTCGGCCCTGTACGGAAAACCCCATTTGCCGGCCGAGCAGGCACTGAGGACAGCCGCCAGGGCCACGGTCACCAGCACCGTCTTGACGGGCCGGAAGGGTTTACGTGCAATCATGGACACTACGCGCCCCTATTATTGGAAACGAACAAAACCGTTATCATAAAGGTTTAATAACGAGTTCCGCAGGGCAGTGGGCATCTCGAAGCACTGGCTTGCGGCCGATGCCGGGTATCCTACCCAACCCATGCCACCGCGGACGGAGAGCGATTACACCATGAGCGACCAAAGCGAACTGAAAAACATGGGTTTGAAGGCGACGTTTCCGCGCCTGAAGATTCTGGACATCTTCCGTAAGTCCGAGCACCGCCATCTGAGTGCCGAAGACGTATACCGCGCCCTGATCGGCGAAAGCGTCGAGATCGGCCTGGCCACCGTTTACCGCGTGCTGACCCAGTTCGAACAGGCCGGCATCCTGGCGCGCAGCCAGTTCGATACCGGCAAGGCCGTGTTCGAGCTCAACGACGGCGATCACCACGATCACCTGATCTGCACCAACTGCGGTACGGTGGTCGAATTCTCGGATCCGGACATCGAAAAGCGCCAGCACAAGATTGCCAAGGACAACGGCTTCCTGCTTGAAAGCCATGCCATGGTGCTCTACGGCATCTGCGCCACCTGCCAGAAGTCGCGCTGAGCGGCTGCCTGCGTCATCCGCGTTGCGTCTGACCGAGGCCCGCCTCGGATCGGCGCGCGGGTTCTGGTTGGCGACGAAAAGAAAACCGCCTTGCAGCGATGCAGGCGGTTTTTTTTCGGACGCGGGCGCTAAAAAATACGATACGAGCGTGCTGGCAAGCAGGGCAGTGGTCGTCTGGCGCAGTTCAGGCTCACGCCAGCGCCCGGCGTGCGCCAGGGCAGGCGGGCGGCGCGAGCTCAGCCGGCCTGGGCGGCCAGGGGCCGGGTCATGGCGTCGAGCATCTCGCGGGCGTGATCGCGGGTGGTGGACGTGATTTGGATGCCGCCCAGCATGCGGGCGACCTCTTCCACGCGCTCGTCGGCTGACAGCTCGGCGATGCGCGAGCGGGTCGTGCCACCGGATTCGCTCTTGCTCACGCGGAATTGGGTGTTGCCGCAAGCCGCGACCTGCGGCAAGTGCGTGACGCACAGCACCTGATGGCGGGCGCCGAGCTCGCGCAACAGCTTGCCCACGACCTCGGCCACGGCGCCGCCCACGCCACTGTCGACCTCGTCGAAGATCAGCGTCGGCACGCGTGCGGCGCGGCTGGCAATGACGGAGAGCGCCAGCGAAATGCGCGAGAGCTCCCCGCCCGAGGCGACCTTGGCCAGGGGGCGCGGCGTGGTGCCGGCATGACCGGCGACCAGAAACTCGACATGTTCGTTGCCTTGCGCGCTCGGCGGCGCATCGGTGAGCGCCGCCTCGAACCGGCCGCCTGCCATCGACAGGGTCTGCATGGCCTGGCTGACCAGCTTGCCGAGCTCCTTGGCGATCTTGCGCCGAGCGGTGCTCAGGCGGCCGGCCGCCGCGTCGTAGCGCTCTTGTGCCGCGCGCGTCTGGGCATGCAGTGCCTGCACGTCGCCGGCGGCCTGTAGCTCGGCCAGGCGCGCGGAAAGCTCGGCTTCGACGCCTGGCAGGGCCTCGGGCTCGCACTTGAACTTGCGTGCCGTCTCGAATACGGCCGACAGGCGCGCCTCGACATCGGCAAGTCGCTGCGGGTCGAGTTCGACGCGGCTCACGTAATTGTTGAGGTCAGAGACGGCCTCGTCCATCGCGATGCGGGCGGAGTCCAGGGCTTCGGCGATGCCGGCAAGCCCGGGGTCGTGGCGCTGCATCTGTGCCAGGCGCTGGCTCGCGCCGTTGAGCCGATGCAGCGCGGAGTCGTCTTCGCCATCGAGCGCTTCGACAATCAGGCTGGCGCCATCGAGCAGGCTTTGCGCGTGCGCCAAGCGCGTGTGCTCCACCTGCAGCGCTTCCCATTCACCTTCGCGCAGGCCGAGCTTGCCGAGTTCGTCGGCCTCCCATTGCAGACGTTCGCGTTCGGCTTCGAGCGCCGCCGCATCCTTGGTGGCGGTCTCGAGCTGGCGCACCAGGGCGCGCCATTGCTTGAACGTGTGCGCGGTGTCCTGACGCAGTTCGGCGTGGCCGCCGTGGGCATCGAGGAGGTCGCGCTGCGCATCGGGGCGCATCAGGCTCTGGTGCGCGTGCTGGCCGTGGATGTCGACGAGGTTTTCGCCGAGCTCGCGCAACTGAGTGAGCGTGGCCGGCACGCCATTGACGTAAGCACGGCTGCGCCCTTGCGCGTCGATCACGCGGCGCAGGGTGAGCTCTTCGGCGGCTTCGAGTTCGCGCTCTTCGAGCCACGGCCGCAGGGCGGCGGGCGTATCGAAAATGGCGGTGATGTCGGCGCGCGCGGCACCCTCGCGCAGCACGGACGCATCGCCGCGTTCGCCCAGGGCCAGCGCGAGTGCATCGATCAGGATGGACTTGCCGGCGCCGGTCTCGCCGGAGAAGACGGTGAAGCCGGCGCCGAAATGGATTTCGGTCTGCTCGACGATGACGAAGTCACGGATATGCAGGGTTCGCAGCATGACGAGCGCGGGGGGTTATTCGTTGTCGGTGGCCTGCGGCATCTGATTCCAGTGCAGCTTGCGGCGCAGTGTTGAGAGAAAGCTGTAGCCCTGCGGGTGCACAAAGCGCACCGTATGCGGGGCGCGTTGCACCGTGATGCGGTCGCCGGGCTGCAGGTCGGACCAGGTCTGCATGTCGAAGTGCACGCTGGCTCCGACCTCGACCCGCCCCATGGCGGTGAGGGTCATGCTGAGCACGCCGCTGCCCGGGATCACGATGGGGCGGTTCGACAGGCTCTGCGGCGCCACGGGCACCAGCACCATGGCGTCGAGCCCGGGGTGCAGGATGGGGCCGTTGGCCGACAGCGCGTAGGCCGTCGAACCCGTGGGGGTGGCGATGATGAGACCGTCGGCGCGCTGGGTGTACATGTAGGCGTCGTCGAGCTCGACACGCATCTCGATCATGCCGCCGCGTCCGGCGCGGTTGAGCACGACGTCGTTGAGCGCGGAGGCGGAGAACATTTCTTGCTCGCCGCGCCAGACACTGCCTTGCAGCAGCGTGCGGTCTTCGATCTGGTAGTCGCCGTCGAGCACGCGGGCGAGCGCGCTTTGGGAATCGTGCAGCGCGATGTCGGTGATGAAGCCGAGCCGCCCGTGATTGATGCCGACCAGCGGCACCCCGTAGCGCGCGAGATAGCGCGCCGCACCCAGCACCGTGCCGTCGCCGCCCATCACCACGGCCAGCGAGGCGCCTTCGCCGATCTGCTGCAGCGTGGCTTCGGGGTATTCGTGCACGCCGGTGTTGCGCGCCGTATCGGCTTCGATCAACACGGCACGGCCGGCTTGCGTGAGCATGTGCGCCAACGCGCGCAGCGGCGCGTCCAGGCCTGTGTCCTGGTAGCGGCCGATCAAGGCGACGGTGGGGAAGTGCATAGTGGCGCCGTAGGGTAGGGGAATCTGGTGTAGCTTATCAGGGCATTATATGGGGCCGCATATTCTGTTGGCGGACAAAAATCGCCTACCGCACAACTTTTCCCTAAAATACGCTTATGGATGACCGCGCACGTGCACTGCTCAAAGCGTTGATCGAACGCTATATCGCCGACGGGCAACCGGTTGGCTCGCGCACGCTTTCCAAAGTGTTCGACCTGTCGCCGGCCACCATACGCAATGTGATGGCCGACCTCGAGGAGCTCGGCCTCATCCACAGTCCGCATACGTCCGCCGGCCGGATTCCCACCCCGCGCGGCTATCGCATGTTCGTGGATTCGCTGCTGGCCGTGCGGCCGTATCAATTCGAGCCGGCCAATATCGGAGAGATGCTGCCGGTGGCCGAGCCGAGCCGCGCGGTCAACGCCGCGGCGGCGCTGCTGTCCAATCTCACCCAGTTCGCCGGCGTGGTGCTCACGCCGAAGCGGGCCCAGGTGTTCCGCCAGATCGAATTCATCCGCCTCTCCGACAAGCGCGTGCTGCTCATCATCGTCACCCCCGATGGCGATGTGCAGAACCGCATCATGTCGGTGCAGCGTGACTACGCCGACACCGAGCTGATCGAAGCCGGCAATTTCTTCAATGTGCATTTTTCAGGCAAGTCGTTCGATGCGGTACGCCGCACGCTGTCGACCGAGCTGGCTCAGTTGCGCGAAGACATCTCGCGGCTGATGCAGGCGGCGGTCGAGGCCTCGGCCGAGGCGGCCGAGGATGGCGATGCGGTGGTGATCTCGGGCGAACGCAAGCTGCTGGACGTCTCCGACATCGCTTCCGACATGGATCGGCTGCGCAAGATGTTCTCGCTGTTCGAGAAAAAAACGGACCTGCTGCAATTGCTCGACGTGTCGAGCCGTGCCCAAGGGGTCCAGATCTACATCGGCGGCGATTCGCAGCTGGTGCCGATGGAAGAAGTGTCCGTCATCACCGCGCCTTATGGCGTCGATGGCAAGGTCGTGGGCACGCTGGGCGTGATCGGCCCGACCCGGATGGCCTACGAGCGCGTGATTCCCATCGTGGATATCACGGCCCGTCTGCTCTCCAATGCCTTGAGCCACAATCAATAACCATAACCGGGTCCGCCATCCTCCTGCGCGGCAGGGGTGTGCGGCCTGCAGAGAGGTGTTTTGTGTTTCTGCGCCTGTTCAAGTATCTCTGGCCCGAGCGCTTCCTGCTCGAGCCCGCTCAGGAAGATCCGTTCAACGAAGACCCGCCGCCCAGCGGACCGGGCCGCGTGGGCATACTGCTGGTCAACCTCGGGACGCCCGATACGCCGGAGCCGCGCGCGATCCGCAAGTATCTGGGCGAGTTTCTCGCCGATCCCCGCGTCATCGAGATCCCGCGCTACCTGTGGCTGCCCATTCTGCACTGCATGGTGCTCACGGCCCGGCCCAAGAAACTCGCGCCTCGTTACCGCGGTATCTGGCTCGAAGACGGTTCGCCGCTGTTGGTCTATAGCCAGCGCCAGGCCGATGGCGTGAAGCACCATCTCGCCGCGCGCGGCTACGACGTCGACGTCGAGCTGGCCATGCGCTACGGCAACCCGTCGATTCCGGACGCGATCGCGCGATTGCGCGCCCGGGGCGTGGATCACATCCTGACGGTGCCGCTGTATCCGCAATATGCGGCCTCGACTTCCGCGACGGTGGTCGATGCCGTCACCCGGTATGTGGTGCGCCTGCGCGATCAGCCGGCGCTGCGCTTCGTCAAACGCTTTCATACCGAGCCCGCATGGCTCGATGCTCAGGCAGCCCGGATCCAGGATTTCTGGCGGGCGAATGGCCGGCCGGCCAAACTCGTAATGAGCTTCCACGGCCTGCCGCGTTATTCGATCGAGCTGGGCGATCCTTATTACCGGGACTGCCTGGAGAGCGCCCGGCTGCTGCGTGAGCGGCTCGACTTTCCGGCCGAGGACATCGAGGTCACTTTCCAGAGCCGCTTCGGATCGGCGCGCTGGCTCGAGCCCTATACCGAACCTACCCTGAAGGAATTGGCGCGCCGCGGCGTGACCGAGGTGGATGTGGTTTGTCCCGGCTTCGTGGCCGATTGCCTCGAGACCCTCGAAGAAATCAGCCAGGAGTGTCGCGACGCCTTCCTCGGGGCGGGTGGCAAGCAGTTCCGGTATATCCCTGCGCTCAACGATGACGGTCGCTGGATTGCAGGGCTGACGGACCTGGTCGAGCGTCAGCTTCAAGGCTGGCCCGTGCGCCCGGCGGCGGGCGTGGCGCGGGGCGCGCAAGACTGACCGCCTCCTCGGCGCGCGGTTGCCCGGGGCCGGTGCGGGGCTCGCCTCACCCGGCCAGGGCGTGTCAGACGCGCCGTCGCGTGCCGCCTCTGTCGCCCTCCGTTCCCCGGGCACGTGGCTTGCTCCTATGCAAGGCGTTGATTTCTCAAGGAGAAGGCAGGATGAATGCTTCCACCCGCCCTGGCGTCGGCACGTCCGGCGCACCCGGTCACGACAAGCTGCAGGAAGACGGCGCCCAGCGCGACCTCGACGAGGCGCTCGAGGATACCTTTCCGGCCAGCGACCCGATTGCCATCACGCCCGAAGACGACGAGTCCCAGCCCCGGCCGGGCAAGGATACGGTCGACGAGGCACTCGAGGACACGTTCCCCGCCAGTGACCCGCCGGCCCCCACCCAGCCGCGCAAGAAGTAAGCATCACGAAACGAGCCCGCCCATCGGCGGGTTCGTTTTTTTTTGCCCCAGGCGCATAGACCCATCTTGAAACGTGGGTATTGGCCCCCATTGAGAGGTCTTGAGTCGAATCACCATTGTCGGAGGACCTCCCATGACGGCACCCCAAGAGCCGCTCGATCCCGTGCCCACGCCCGAGTCGGGTGAGGCTGTCAACGCCGCCCAGGACGAACTGGCCGCGTTGCGCGCTGAACTCGAAGCCGCCCAGGCCACCATCCAGGCCCAGCAAGACCAGATTCTGCGTACCGCCGCCGAAGCCGAGAACGTGCGCCGCCGTTCCCAGGAAGACGTGACCAAGGCCCGCAAGTTCGGCATCGAGTCGTTCGCCGAAAGCCTTGTGCCGGTCAAGGACAGCCTGGAAGCCGCGCTGGCACAGCCCGAGCAGACGGTGGACACCCTGCGCGAAGGCGTCGAAATGACCCTCAAGCAGTTGGCCGCCGCGTTCGAACGCAATCAACTCGCGGACATCAATCCGGCCCAGGGCGACAAGTTCGATCCGCACCAGCATCAGGCGATTTCTTCCGTGCCCGCGCCGCAGCCCGCCAATACGGTGGTGCAGGTGCTGCAAAAGGGCTATGCGATCGCCGACCGTACGCTGCGTCCGGCCCTGGTCATCGTATCCGCCGGGCAAGGCTGAGGCGATGAGTTCCGGCCCCAATTTTGATCCGGCCGTGGTGTTCGAGACGTTCTCGATGCGCCCGGTCGAGAGCGCCAGCTTCGACGCCGAGGTCGTGAATGCGCCCGGCGAGGAGCTGCGCTGTGTCTTTCTCTGGGGCCAGGACTGCTACAACTGCAATATCTTCAAGCAGACCGCGCTCTTGCATAAAGACGCGCTGCTGGGCCTGGGACTGCGCTGGTTCCAGGCCGACGTGTATGCGGACGAGGCGCTCGGGCGCCGGTTTTCGCTGCACGGCGTGCCGACTTTCATGTTGTTTCGCGGCGGAAAGCGGCTAGGACGCATTACCGGCTGGCCCGGATTGCCGCAGTTTTCGGCTGCGATACACCGTCTGCAGACGGGCTCTTGAAAAACCCTGAGCCCGACCCCAGTTAGGCTGGGACCGAGTTTTTTGAACCCAAATCACTGTTTTCACTAGGTATTCCTACCATGAGCAAAATCATCGGCATTGACCTGGGCACGACCAATAGCTGCGTGGCAGTCATGGATGGCGGCCAGGTAAAGATCATCGAAAACGCCGAAGGCGCCCGCACGACCCCGTCGATCGTCGCCTACATGGACGACGGCGAGACGCTGGTCGGCGCGCCGGCCAAGCGCCAGGCTGTCACCAACCCCAAGAACACCCTGTACGCCGTCAAGCGCCTGATTGGCCGCAAGTTCGACGAAAAGGCTGTTCAGAAAGACATCCACCTGATGCCTTATGGCATCGTCAAGGCCGACAACGGCGACGCCTGGGTCGAAGTGCGTGGCAAGAAGCTCGCGCCTCCCCAAGTGTCGGCCGAAGTGCTGCGCAAGATGAAGAAGACCGCCGAGGACTATCTCGGCGAAGAAGTCACCGAAGCCGTGATCACGGTGCCGGCCTACTTCAACGACAGCCAGCGCCAGGCCACCAAGGACGCCGGCCGCATTGCCGGTCTGGAAGTCAAGCGCATCATCAATGAGCCGACCGCGGCCGCGCTGGCTTTCGGGCTGGACAAGACCGAAAAGGGTGATCGCAAGATCGCCGTGTATGACCTCGGTGGCGGCACGTTCGACGTGTCCATCATCGAAATCGCCGATGTCGATGGCGAGAAGCAGTTCGAAGTGCTGTCGACCAACGGCGACACGTTCCTGGGCGGCGAAGACTTCGACCAGCGCATCATCGACTACATCATCGGTGAGTTCAAGAAAGAGCAGGGCGTCGACCTCTCGAAGGACGTGCTGGCCCTGCAGCGCCTGAAAGAAGCGGCCGAAAAGGCCAAGATCGAGCTGTCCTCGAGCCAGCAGACCGAAATCAATCTGCCGTACATCACGGCCGATGCCTCGGGTCCGAAGCACTTGAACCTGAAGATCACGCGCGCCAAGCTGGAAGCGCTGGTCGAAGAACTGATCGAGCGCACCATCGAGCCCTGCCGCGTCGCCATCAAGGATGCCGGCGTCAAGGTCTCCGACATCGACGACGTGATCCTGGTCGGCGGCATGACCCGCATGCCCAAGGTCCAGGAAAAGGTGAAGGAATTCTTCGGCCGCGATCCGCGCAAGGACGTGAACCCGGACGAGGCCGTGGCCGCTGGCGCCGCGATCCAGGGTTCGGTGCTGTCCGGTGACCGCAAAGATGTGCTGCTGCTGGACGTGAGCCCCCTGTCCCTGGGTATCGAAACCCTGGGCGGCGTCATGACCAAGATGATCCCGAAGAACACCACGATCCCGACGCGCTTCTCGCAGACGTTCTCGACGGCTGACGACAACCAGCCGGCCGTGACCATCAAGGTGTTCCAGGGCGAGCGCGAGATCGCCGCCGGCAACAAGGGCCTGGGCGAATTCAACCTCGAAGGAATCCCGCCGGCGCCGCGCGGCATGCCGCAGATCGAAGTGACCTTCGACATCGACGCCAACGGCATCCTGCACGTGTCCGCCAAGGACAAGGGCACCGGCAAGGAAAATAAGATCACCATCAAGGCGAACTCGGGTCTGTCCGAAAGCGAGATCGAACGCATGGTGAAGGATGCCGAGGCCAATGCCGAGGAAGACCATCGCCTGGCCGAGCTGGCCCAGACGCGCAACCAGGCCGATGCGCTGGTGCACGCCACCCGCAAGTCGCTGACCGAGTATGGTGACAAGCTCGAGGCCTCCGAGAAGGACGCCATCGAAGCGGCCATCAAGGATCTGGAAGCCAGCCTGAAGTCGACCGACAAGGCCGAGATCGATGCGAAGGTCGAAGCACTGACCGCCGCGTCGCAAAAGCTGGGCGAAAAGATGTACGCCGACATGCAGGCTGAGCAGGCTGCCCAGCAGTCGCAGCACCAGCAAGCGGCCGACAACGCCAAGCCCGTGGACGACAACGTGGTTGACGCTGACTTCAAGGAAGTCAAGCGCGACCAGTAAAGTCCGGTCTATGATGTGCGATTCCCGCCCGGTGGCCGGTTTTTCCGGTTCCCGGGCGGAGTCGTTACAAGTTCCCCGAATTTCGGCTCTTTCCGGAGCCCTTTAATCATCATGGCAAAACGCGATTACTACGAAGTTCTCGGCGTGGCAAAAAACGCCACGGACGACGAGCTCAAGAAGGCCTACCGGAAGCTGGCCATGAAATACCATCCGGACCGCAATCCGGATAGCAAAGACGCCGAGGACAAGTTCAAGGAGGCCAAAGAGGCCTACGAGGTCCTGGGCGACGAACAGAAGCGCGCGGCATACGATCGCTACGGCCACGCGGGGGTCGACCCCAACGCAGCCGGCATGGGTGGCGCGGGCATGGGCGGCGGGTTTGCCGACGCCTTCGGCGACATCTTTGGCGAGATCTTCGGTGCCGGCCGCCGCGGTGGCGGTGGCGGGCCGCAGGTGTATCGCGGCGCCGATCTCAAGTACGCGCTGGAAATCACGCTCGAGCAGGCCGCGGCTGGTTTCGATACCGAGATCCGCGTGCCGAGCTGGGAAAACTGCGACACCTGCCACGGCTCGGGTGCCAAGCCCGGCACCACGCCCAAGACCTGCCGCACCTGCGGCGGCTCCGGCGCCGTGCGCATGCAGCAGGGCTTTTTCAGCGTGCAGCAGACCTGCCCGACCTGCCACGGCAACGGCAAGGAGATCACCGATCCGTGCACGGCATGTGACGGCGTGGGCCGCACCCGCCGCAACAAGACGCTGCAGGTGAAGATTCCCGCCGGTATCGATGACGGCATGCGCATCCGCTCCAGCGGCAACGGCGAGCCGGGCGTCAATGGCGGCCCGCCGGGCGACCTGTATGTGGAAATCCACATCAAGCAGCACCGGATCTTCCAGCGGGATGGCGATGACCTCCATTGCGAGCTCACGATCCCGTTCACCACCGCGGCACTGGGCGGCGACCTGCAGGTGCCCACCTTGGGCGGCAAGGCCGAGATCGCGATCCCCGAAGGTACACAGTCCGGCAAGACCTTCCGGTTGCGCGGCAAAGGCATCAAGGGCGTGCGCGCGAGCTATCCCGGCGACCTGTACTGCCATGTCGTGGTCGAGACGCCGGTGCGCCTGAGCGACGAGCAGAAGAGCATCCTGCGTCAGTTCGAAGCGTCGCTCAATGACGGGGGCGATCGTCATTCGCCGCAGAGCAAGTCCTGGACGGATCGCGTGAAAGAGTTCTTCAGCTGATCCATGCCATGACGCCGCCGGCGAGCATGCTCGCGGCGTCCTGTGGCACAGCCCCGGTTGCTCGATGCAGCCGGGGTTTTTTATTTGTGCGTGCCCATGGGCACCGTGCGGACGAAAAAAACCCGGAACGCCATGAACGCGTTCCGGGCCGGATACCGGGAGTGGGGCGGGGGGCGGCCACTACGCCGGCATCCCTCTACCCCTTACATCGGGGTACGCTCGGGCGGGTAGTCAAGATTGCCCCGTGACACCAGCCCCGCGTTGCGGGCATCCTGCAGTTCGGCTTGGACATGTTCACGCGATTCGCCGCTGGGCATGCGATCCGAGGTCAGCACGGGATAGTCGAGCTGATCCGTGGGGATCATGCCGGCCGTGCGGGCCTGGTCCAGTTCCTCGCGCACTTCGGCGCGAGTCAGGGGCGGCTCGGTCTGGACCATGGGGGGCGGATAGTCCAGGTTGCCATGCGTCACGCGACCTTGATCACGTGCCTGATCCAACTGCGCGCGCACTTCAGCGCGGGTCGGCTCTCCCTGTGAGGTCATCGCGGTTTCCGCGGCTGCGGCACCGGCGAAGGTGAACGTGGCGATGAGCGTTGCGGCCAGCGTCTTGTTCTTGAGCTTCATGATGATGTCCTCCGATTGAGTCAGGCAAGGAATGACCTTGCACGATTTCAGTATGGAGATGTCTTTCTTCGCTGAAAACCCCGGAATGTGAGCCGATCTTTCGAGATTTCCCCTGGTCCCTGGGGGACGTTTTGCCAAGCCTTGCCTTGCGTAGCGTTTGTTCACGGGTATGCAAGCGCATCCGACAGGGGCTTTCGCGATGTGCAATACGCGCCGCGTTTGCACCGTTTTGCTGCGTCAGAATCGGTACGCGGGATAGCCACGCGGGGGGCATCCGCGCACCGCACCGCGTGACGCACGGCCTCGATGCGCCGCTTCCAATGAAAAAAACCCGCCGGGAGGGCGGGTTCGGGGGGCAGGCGGCTGAGCACAGTGCCGTCAGGCGCCGAGTCCGTGCGTTGCGTCGTGCCGTGGCGCGCCACGACGCACGGGTGGCGCATCAGGGAGCAGGCTTGTCCTTTTTGAAGTCGCCGGCCACCGCGGTGCTGAAGGCCTCGGGCTTGAGGTACTTGCGCAGCGCGGCGTTGACGGTGGCGGGCGTGAGCGCGGCGATTTTCTTGTCCATCTCGGCGGACCAGGCGAACGTGCGCTGGGTGCGCAGGTAATTGAGCCAGGTGTTGGCGACCACGTCGTCCTGGGCACGCGCCAGATTCCGGTAGTTGAGCAGCGCAACGATGCCGTCCTTGACCTCGGTCTGCGTGAAGCCGTCCTTCAGGGCGCGAGCGAGCTCTTCCTGGATGGCGGATTCAAGCTTGGCGCGGTTCTGCGGGGCATAGATCGCATAGACCGTCCAGCTCGCGGTAGGCTCGAATGACGAGACCGACAGCGTGCTGCGCACGTTATACGACAGGCCGTCCGTTTCGCGCACGCGATGCCACAGGCGCGATGTTTCGGAGGTGCCGAGCAGGAAGTTGGCCAGATAGAGCGCGGCGTAGTCCGGATCGGTATCGCGCAGCTGCAGCGGCATGCGCGAAATGAAGAACGCGTTGGCCTTGTCGGGCGTGGGGATGTCGAACTGCTTGGCAGGCACCTTGCGGAACGGATCCGGGATGCGGGTGTAGGCGGGCGCCTTCTGCCAGCCTTGGAGGCCGTTCTTCAGGGCCGTCTCGACGCCGGCCGGGTCGAAATCGCCGACCGCGCTCAGCTTGATCGCGCCCGCGCCATAGAACTGTCGATGGGTCTTGACCAGGCTGTCGCGATCGAGCGCCTGAACATTGGCGAGCGCCTCTTCGAAAGTGGGCACATAGCGCACATCGTCGGCCGGCCACGGATTGTCGTTGCGGGCAAGGGCACGCGAGGCCAGCGCCGTGGGTTCGGTCATGGCGGCCTGGATCGACGTGGTCGCCTGGCGCTTGTATTCGTCGATCTGTTCCTGCGGGAAGCTGGCGTTGCGCACCACGTCGAGTACGAGCTCGATCAAGGCTGGCAGATTGGCGCCGGTGGTGGACATCGACACGCTCAGATCGGTGCCGCTGCCATTGAACGACACGTCGGCCTGCAACTGATCGATGCGATCCTGGATTTGCTGGCGAGTGAGCTTCTCGGTGCCGCGTGTGAGCAGGTCGGCCACCGCTCCGATGGCGGTGCGCTGGCCTTTGAGTGACTGCGCATCGCCGAACTGCAGCAGCAGGTCGGCCTGCACGCGGTCACCCCGCGTGGCCTTGGGCAGCAGCGCGACCTCGACTTTGCCGTTGGGCAGATCGAGCACACGGCGTTGCGTGAGCTTGTCGATGTTGGCGGGCGTGGGGTCGAACGCCTCGACCGCCTTGAAGTTGGGATCGCCCTTGTAGTCCTTGAAGACCGAGGTCAGGTCGATACGCTCCTGCTGCGGGGCGCGCACCGGCTTGTCGGTGGGCAGATAGCGGCCTTCGGTGGCATTGCTCTGCACCAGATAGGCCTGTGCCACGCGCTGCACGTCGGCCAGTTTGGCTTCGCGCACGCGATCGCGTTGCAGGAAGAACAGACGCCAGTCGCCCGAGGCGATCGCCTCGGACAGCGCGACGCCGACCTTCTCGGGATCGCTGTACGTCTGTTGCCAGCCCGTGAGCCACTTGTTGCGGGCGCGCTCGAGCTCTTCGGCGGTGAAGGGCTTCTTGTCGAGCGACTGCAGCGTGGTGGTGAGCGCCTCGAGCGCCTTGTCGGTATCCATGCCGGGCTGCAGTTGTGCGCCGAACATCGCGATGCCCGGATCGAGCTGATCCATCGTGAAGCCGAACACGCCAGCCGCGAGCTTGGTCGGCACGAGCGCGTGATAGAGGCGGCCCGACGGCGTGTCGGCCAGGATGGTGGCCGCGAGATCCATCGGCACGAAGTCGGGGCTGCCCGCGGGCGGGACGTGGTACATCGCGGCGACCAGTGGCGTGCCGCCCGCGCGGCGCAGCGTGACGCCACGCTCGCCATCCTGGGTCGGTTCGACGGTGTACTCATGGCGCAGCGTGCGCTTGGGCTTGGGCAGCTTGCCCAACGTGGCCTGAATATCGGAGAGCGCCACCTTGGGATCGAACTTGCCGGCCACGATCAGGACGGCGTTATCGGGCTGGTAGTACTCGTGATAGAACGCGCGCAGCTGGCCGACATCGACGTTTTCGACGTCGGAGCGCGCACCGATGGTGCTCTTGCCATAGTTGTGCCACTGGAAGGCGGCGGCCAACATCTTTTGCATCAGCACGCGGAACGGGTTGTTCTCGCCGCTTTCCATTTCGTTGCGCACCACCGTCATCTCGGAGTCGAGATCTTCTTTGGCGATCAACGAATTCACCATCGCATCGGCCTGCCAGCCGAGATACCAGCGCAAGGTGTCGGGATCGGCGGCAAAGCTGGCGAAGTAGTTGGTGCGGTCGGCGGAGGTCGAGCCATTGGCCTGCAGGCCGCGGCGCGAGAATTCACCCAGCGCATTGCGGATGGTGGGCGTACCCTTGAAGAGCATGTGCTCGAGCAGGTGGGCCATGCCGGTCTGCCCGTAGTTTTCGTTGCGCGAGCCCACGAGGTAGGTCATGTTGACCGTGGTCGTGGGCTTGGAGGCATCGGGAACCAGCAACACCCGCAGCCCGTTGGACAGGCGGTACTCGGTGATGCCTTCGACCGAGCTGACCTCGGATACGCCACTGGGCAACGCAGCACCTGCCTGGAAGGCGAGGAACGACGTGACAACGAGCGTGCCCAGGCGGCCGGACCACCTGATGAGCGAAAGTCGCATGGTGATGAATTCCCGTGATAGCGAAAGTTTTTGGAGTGTATCCGCAGTGATAGGTTCCGCCCACTGAACTGTTCAACAGACCGTATCAGTCCAATTCACTGTTTCACTGACGGTACCTTTAAAGCCTTTCGATTTGATATCGGGCAAAGGGCGGGGGTACGATGTTTAAGTGGCTGCGCGCCACCGGGCGAGCCTCTCCTGGCTGCCCTCTCTACGGGATGCGCGAGCGCTCCGGCCCCCTGACCGCGAGTTTTCCCGTTCTATATCCGGCCTCGCCTGGGAAGCCCAGGCCCTGCCAGGTAAAGTCTGCCCGCGCCTTCGACGCCGGCCTCCTGTCGGCGTACCTACCCGGAGGAACGATCCATGCTGACCCATACCGTCACGCGCGCCTTGACCCATCTGCTCGGCCGCCCTTTGGCCGAAGATCGCATCAAGGGACATTTCCGCTATGCCTATGCCAGTGACGATGGCCGTTATGTCGCCATCTACGGCCACGACACCACGACCTACGTTGTCGATGTCGAAGACGGCCGCTATTGCGCCGAACGCGGGGTGCAACCCTGCGGATTTGCCGGCCATATCCTTGAAGTGCAAGCACAGCGCCGTGCCAGTGCCAAGGCGGCCAACGAGCAGTTCGATCTGGATCTCGATGCGGGCGAAGTCCGCTGGCAGGGTTGCCCCGGACCGGGGGGCCTGCTCGAGCGGTCCGCATAGCTCCTGGCGCACTGAATCAGGCCGAGCCTTGGCGCCGGCCCTGATTCCCGCGCCGGCGTCATGCGCCAGTCGCTACAATGCGCCGCATGACGCCCACTGAAGCTCCTCACGAATTCACGTCCGATGTCCTTCTGCCGCCCGGCGTGCGCCTGGTGGCGTGCACGCATGCGCGTCACGCGCAGGCGATCCTCGACATCTTGAATGACGCGATCATCAATACCACCGCACTCTATGACTATCAGCCCAGGCCGCTCGCGGCCATGGAGCCGTGGTTTGCGACCAAGGTATTGAACGGCTTCCCCGTGGTGGGCCTGGAGGACGGCGAGGGACGGTTCCTCGGTTTCGCCAGCTACGGCGCGTTTCGCAATTTCCCTGCCTTCAAGTATTCGGTCGAGCACTCGATCTACTTGGCGCCGGCCGCACGCGGCAAGGGGTTGGGCGAGGTGCTGCTGCGGCTTATCGTCGAGCAGGCCCGCGCGCGCGAAGTGCATGTGGTGATCGGTGCGATCGACGCGAGCAATGCCGCCAGTATTGCCTTGCATCGCAAGCTTGGATTCGAGGCCTCGGGCCTTATCCGTCAGGCCGGCTTCAAGTTTGGCCGCTGGCTCGATCTGGCTTTTTATCAGCTCACGCTGGACACGCCGGCCGAGCCGGTGGACGGCTGACGTCACGCCGCGGCCGCGCCGCGTCTATTTCGCGAGCAGCCGCATCGCTTGTTCGAGACCCGCCACGGTGACGGGAAACATGCGTTCCTGCATGATGTCGCGCATGAGTGCGATGGATTGCCGGTACTGCCAATAGGCCGAGGGCTCGGGATTGAGCCAGACGGCTTTGGGCCAGGCATCGAGCAGGCGCCGCATCCATACCGCGCCGGTTTCCTTGTTGTAGTGCTCCACGGAGCCGCCCGGCTGCAGGATTTCGTACGGGCTCATGGTGGCGTCGCCCACGATGATCAGGCGCCAGTCGGCATTGAAGCGGCGCAACACGTCCCAGGTATCGAAGCGCTCGTCCCGGCGCCGGCGGTTGTTCTGCCAGAGGCTTTCGTACGGGCAATTGTGGAAGTAATACACCTCGAGGTGGCGGAACTCGCTGCGAGCCGCGGAGAACAGCTCTTCGACACGCGAGATGTGGTCGTCCATGCTGCCGCCCACATCCAGCAGCATCAGAACCTTCACGGTGTTACGCCGCTCGGGCACCATGCGCAGATCGAGGTGACCGGCATTGCGCGCCGTGCTCGTGATGGTGTCGTCGAGATCGAGTTCGAGGTCGGCACCCTGGCGAGCGAAGCGGCGCAGGCGCCGCAGGGCCACCTTGAAGTTGCGGGTGCCCAGCTCGAGCTGGTCGTCGTAGTCGCGAAACTGCCGCATGTCCCAGACCTTCACGCCCGTACGGTTGCCGGCGGATTCACCGCCTACCCGGATGCCTTCGGGATGGAAGCCGCCGTTGCCGAACGCCGAGGAGCCGCCCGTGCCGATCCATTTGTTGCCGCCGGCATGGCGCTCCTTTTGTTCTTCCAGCCGCTGCTTGAAAAGCTCCATGAGCTTGTCCCAGCCATGGGCCTGGATCGCGGCGCGCTCTTCGTCGCTCAGGGTCTTCTCGAACTCCTTGATGAGCCAGTCGAGCGGCAGCTCCTTGCCCTCGGGTAGTTGCACCTGCAACTGCTTGTAGTAAGCGCCGAAGGCCTGATCGTAGCGGTCGTAGAGCGTCTCGTCCTTGACCAGCGTGGCGCGCGCAAGGAAATAGAAGTCATCGAGCGTCGGGGCCATGACCTGCGTGCGCAGGGCGTCGAGCAGGGTCAGGTATTCGTTGACCGAGACCGGCAGCCGGTGCGCGCGCAGATGGTAGAAAAAGCCCGTGAGCATGGCTGGCCTAGCGCTTGGCGCGCGTCATGGACGAGAGGCGCTCGAGCAGATGCACATCCTGCTCGTTTTTCAGGAGCGCGCCCGCGAGGATCGGCACGGCGGTGGCTGCGTGCGCCTCGATCTCGGCGGCGCTGATGTCTTCGGCCAGCAGCAGACGCAGCCAGTCGAGCAGCTCGGAGGTGGAGGGCTTTTTCTTCAGGCCGGGCGCGTCGCGCAACGCGAAGAACGTATCCAGCGCGGCACGCAACACGTCGGCGCGCAGCTCGGGGAAGTGCACGCCGACGATGTCGCGCATCGTCTCGCGCTCCGGGAACCGGATGTAATGGAAGAAGCAGCGGCGCAGGAAGGCGTCGGGCAGATCTTTCTCGTTGTTGGACGTAATGATCACCAGCGGACGATGACGCGCCGCGATGGTCTGGCGCGTTTCGTACACATGGAACTCCATGCGGTCGATCTCGCGCAGCAGATCGTTGGGGAATTCGATGTCGGCCTTGTCGATCTCGTCGATCAGGAGCACCACGGGTTCATCGCTCTCGAAGGCCTGCCACAGCGTGCCCTGGACGATGTAGTTGCGGATGTCGCGGACTTTTTCGTCGCCGAGTTGCGAGTCGCGCAGGCGCGAAACCGCATCGTATTCGTAGAGCCCTTGATGCGCCTTGGTGGTCGACTTGATGTGCCACTGCAGCAGCGGGCGGCCCAGGGCGCGCGCCACTTCTTCGGCCAGCATGGTCTTGCCGGTACCGGGCTCGCCCTTGATGAGCAGCGGCCGCTGCAGTGTCAGGGCAGCGTTCACGGCGAGCTTCAGATCGTCGGTGGCGACGTAGCGGTCAGTGCCCTCGAAGCGGGCGGGTGAGCGTTCGGCTTGCGTGGAAAAGGACATGGAAAACCCGTTGCGGGCGCCCGGTGCGGACGCGGTTCATGAGGGTAAGCACCCCCGCAGTGCAGCATAAAAGCGGGGTCGGCGTTGAAACAATTATCGTACAATCGCAGGGTTTTGCGGCCCGGCCTGGCCCGGAGCCTCCCACAGCGTCGTTTCAGCCACCAAGAGTCACTCCAATGAAGTTTCATACCTCTATGAAGTGCAAGCTGTATGTGCTGTTTTACCTCCTGGCTTCCTGTTCGATCAGCGGCCAGGCCCTGGCCGCCGATGCCGCCGCCGGCAACGTTCAGAACGCCAGGGACAAGGTCTCGATGTGCATCGGGTGCCACGGCATCCCAGGCTACAAGGCCTCTTTCCCCGAGCTGTATCACGTGCCCAAAATCGCGGGCCAGAACGCCAAGTATCTGGAAGCCGCGCTCAACGAATACAAGAAGGGCAGTCGCAGCCATCCCACGATGGACGCCATCGCCGGCAGCCTGTCCGACCAGGACATCGCCGACCTGGCCGCGTACTACGCCAATCTCAAATAAGCCCGGGGGCAAATCATGAATCGTTCGATGCTTGCCCTTGCGGGGGCTTCCCTGTTGCTGGCCGGTGCGGCGCAGGCCCAGGACATCGCGGCCGGCAAGGCCCTGTTCGAGAAAACGTGCGTGTCGTGTCATGGCGCCGACGCCAAGACGTCGACGGAGCCCGCCTATCCCATCCTGGCGGGTCAGCATGCCGATTACCTGGCGCACGCGCTGAAAGCTTATCGCCGTGGCGCGAGCGGCAGCGCGGCCACGGCGAATGTGCGCAAGAACCCCATTATGGGCGCGTTCGCCGCGCAGCTGTCGGATCAGGACATCGCCAACGTGTCCGCCTGGCTGGCCACCTTGCCCAGCGATCTGGGAACGCGGCGTTAACGCCGCACGATGCGGCGCAAGCGGGGCAGGAGGCCGGTTCGCCGGTCCGCCTGCCGTGCGGCGGGCTCAGCGCAGGGCGCGCTGACGGATCAGATCGATGTAGACGTCGCTATCGAGAGGGGTGCCCAGACGTTGGGCTTCCCACACCACCTGGCCCAGGCACTCCATGATCTCGTGCGCGGCGTGATGGGCGTCGCTGCGGCCGACCATGCGTTGGTAGGCATCGCGGATACCGCGCGGGTGATCGATCGACAATTGCTCGGCGATCGCCAGGTGCATCGAGAGATGCAGAAAGGGATTGGTGCGGCCCTTTTCCACGGAATACTCAGCGGTCATGGCCTCGGGGCTTTCGAGGTCGCCGTGATATTCGGGGTGTTCGATCATCCAGTCGAGCGCCATCAATTCGAGCGGCGTCATGACTTCGTTAGCGCGGTGCTTGCGCCAGGTTTCGATGAAGAATTCGCGAACTTGGTCGCGCGAGGGGTTGAACATGCGAGAGCGCCAGAAGGGCAGCGGAAAACCGTATTTTAACGCCGGACGGACGCGCGACCGCCGTGGCCCCGGGCGCGCGGGATAGAATGGCTCGTATCCGGCCCCGACCGGCCGCCGCGCGGGGGTATCCGTGGGCAGCCGGGGGCACGACGCAAGAACAACGGCTGCCCCGCGGGCGGGCGTCCGGGCCGCTTCGGGCCGGGCGGACCACGCGGTGCGCCACAAGAATCCACACGGAGTCATCGGAGCAGTCATGTCCTACCAACACATCAAGGTGCCCCCCGAGGGTCAGAAGATCACGGTCAACGCCGATCACACGCTCAACGTGCCGGATCAGGTGGTGATTCCCTATATCGAGGGTGACGGCACCGGAGCGGATATCACGCCCGTCATGATTCGTGTCGTGGACGCGGCTGTCGAGAAGGCCTACGAGGGCAAGCGCAAGATCCACTGGATGGAAGTCTATGGGGGCGAGAAGGCCACCCGAGTGTATGGCCCCGATGTGTGGCTGCCCGACGAGACCCTCGATGTCGTCAAAGACTATGTGGTGTCTATCAAAGGGCCCATGACCACGCCGGTGGGCGGCGGCATGCGCTCGCTGAACGTGGCGCTGCGCCAGAAGCTCGACCTGTACGTGTGCCTGCGGCCGGTGCGCTATTTCAAGGGCGTGCCGTCGCCCGTGCGCGAGCCGGAGAAAACCGACATGGTCATCTTCCGCGAGAACTCCGAAGACATCTATGCCGGCATCGAGTATCCCGCCGAGTCCGCCGAGGCGCGCGAGCTGATCGATTTTCTGCAGAACCGCCTGGGCGTGAACAAAATCCGTTTCCCGGACACCTCGGCCATCGGTATCAAGCCGGTGTCGCGCGAGGGCACCGAACGCCTGGTGCGCAAGGCGATCCAGTACGCGATCGACAACGATCGCGCCTCGGTCACCCTGGTGCACAAGGGCAACATCATGAAGTTCACCGAAGGGGGCTTCCGCGATTGGGGCTATGCGCTGGCACGCAATGAATTCGGTGCCCAGCAGATCGATGGCGGCCCGTGGTGCAAAATCAAGAACCCGCGCACCGGCCGCGATATCGTGGTCAAGGATTCCATCGCCGATTCGTTCCTGCAACAGGTGCTGCTGCGGCCGACGGAGTATGACGTGATCGCCACGCTCAATCTCAACGGCGACTACATCTCGGATGCCGTGTCGGCTCAGGTGGGCGGCATCGGCATCGCCCCCGGTGGCAACATCTCGGACTCGGTGGCGATGTTCGAGGCGACCCATGGTTCGGCGCCGAAGTACGCGGGCAAGGACTACGTCAATCCGGGCTCCGAGATCCTCTCGGCCGAGATGATGCTGCGCCATATGGGTTGGGTCGAAGCGGCCGACCGGATCGTGGCCAGCATGGAGAAGTCGATCCAGTCCAAGAAGGTCACCTACGACTTCGCGCGCCTGCTGCCGGGCGCTGAGCAGGTGTCCTGCTCCGGCTTTGGCCAAGTGATGATCGACAATATGTAGTCGCGCCGCGACACCGTATGCACGGCGAGAAAGCCGGCCCCCGGGGCCGGTTTTTTTGCGTCTCGCACTTTGCTTGATTTCGATCAAACGGCGGAGCCGAGACGGCAATCTCGCCGCCGGGAATCCCGATACGCTGACAACCATACAAAAAGAAATATTAAGTTGTTTGTGGAAGCGTTTGGCCACTCGAGAGTTTGTGGGCTACGCGCTTCGGGTTTATTGCGAAAGAGGTGTCTTGTGCGATTGTCGAGTCTGCGTACGCAGTTATGGTTGTTTGTGGCGGCAACGGGTCTGCTGCTGGTGGCATTGGGAAGCTGGGATGCGGTGATGCGCCGCGCGGATCTGCTGGAGGAGCGCAAGGCGGCCCTGCATCACGCGCTGCAATTGGCGCAATCCACCATCGATCGGGCGCGTGCCGACGTGGCGGCGGGGATACCGCTCGCGCAAGCGCGCGCCGATGCGGCAAAGCGTCTGACCGCGCTGCGCTTCGGCGAAGACGGATACGTCGGTGTCATGGACGACCGCTATGTGGTGCAGGCGCATCCCGACGCGGCGCTCGTCGGCCGCGAGGTGCGCTCGGTGACCGACGCCGACGGCGTGCCGATTTTCGAAGCGCTGTTGCGCGCGGGTAAGGCGGGCGGCGGGGCGGTGAGTTATCGCTTTCCGCGGCCGGGCAGCGACGCGCCCCTGGCCAAGGTGAGTTATGCGGTGTACGACCCGCAATGGAATTGGCTGCTCTACACCGGCTTGTACGTCGAAGACGTGAATCAGGCCTTCTACGCCACGCTGTTGCGCCAGGGCCTGGTGGCGGGCGGTTTGCTGGTGCTGCTGGCATGCGGCGCGCTGCGGTTTTTTAATCGCCGCATTCTCAGACCCATCGACACCCTCGTGGATGTGTGCGAACGCGTGGCCAACGGTGATCTGGGCGTGGCGATTCCGGCGGATCAACGCGGTGAGATCGGGCGTCTGTTCGAAGCGATGGAGCGTATGCGGCACCGGCTCGAAGCCGCGGTGAGCGGCATCGTGCAAGCCACCGGTTCGATCGCATCGGCCGCGCGTCAGATCGCGGCGGGCAGCATGGATTTGTCGGACCGGACCGAGAAACAGGCCGCCGCGCTCGAGCAGACGGCCGCGAGTGTCGAACAGATCGCCGCGACGGTGAAGGAGAGCGCCGACTCGGTGGCCGAGGTGAGCCGGTTGGCACACGATGCGGCGCAGCTGGCGTCGCAAGGCGGTACGCAGGCCGACCAAGCGCGCGACGCCATGCGCGACATCGCGGCCGGATCGCGCCGCATCAGCGAAATCACGACGCTGATCGATGCGATCGCGTTCCAGACCAATATTCTTGCGCTCAATGCCGCGGTGGAAGCCGCCCGCGCCGGCGAGGAAGGCCGCGGATTCGCGGTGGTGGCAGGCGAGGTGCGCGCGCTTGCGCAACGTTCGGCCAGCGCGGCCCGCGAAATCACGCAGCTCATCGAAGTGAACTCGGCATCGATCGAGAGCGGCAGCGCCCGGGTCGAGGAGGCCAGCGAGACCATGTCGCGCGTGTCGGACTCCGCCGGCACTAGTGCACCGCTCATGAGCGAGATCGCCACCGCGTCCGTGGAGCAGAGCCAGGGCATCGAGCAGATCAATCGCGCCGTGACGCACCTGGACGGCGTGACGCAACAGAACGCGTCGCTTGTCGAAGAGTTCGCGGCGTCCGCCGGCATGCTGCAGGACCAGGCCGACACGCTGGCCCGGCTGGTGTCGGCCTTCAGGCTGCGGGCCGCAATCTAGGCTCGCGTTGCAGGCCCTGGAGCGTGCGCCGCAGCCGTTCGGCCAGCTCGGCCGAGCCGGTCATGAGCGGCGCGCGCAGCTCGTCGCAGACGAGGCCCTGCAACGCCAGGGCCTTCTTGATGCCCACGGGATTCGGCTCGTTGTAGAGCAGGCGTATCAGCGGGCGCAGCGCCTCGAAGCATTCACGCGCCTGTGCGATGGCCCCGGTGCGCACGAGCTCGAACAAGGCCACGTAGCGTTCCGGCAGCACGTGAGCGCAAGCGGGGATCGCTCCCCGGCCGCCGGCGAGCAGATGGTCGAGCAAGGACAGATCCTCGCCGCAGAGCACGGGCAGGGGGCGCCGGCCTTGCAACACCGCGAGCGCGGTCGGGTCGCATTCTTTGATGGCCGTGATCTCGGGCAGTTGCGCGAGGGCTTCGACGGACTCCACGGTGAGCGCACTGCCGGTGCGCCGCGGCACGTTGTAGAGAATGACCGGCTTGCGGGTGGCCCATGCCAGCTGGCGGTAGTGCCACAGCAACCCCGCCTGGCTCGGGCACAGGTAATACGGGGCGGGTATCAGCCAGGCCACCGGCTCGAGTTTGTCGAGCCGCCGCATCATGGCGGCGACACCACGCGTATCGACACCGCCAGCCCCGAATACGAGCGGGAGCGCGTGCGGATCCGCGCGAATCGCTTCGACCATCTCGACTTTCTCCGGCAGGCTCAACAGATTGCCTTCGCCGGTGGAGCCGAACAGCACCAGTCCGGCCAGGCCCGCGTCGCGGTAGTAGCGGGCCAGCGACTGTGCGGCGAGCAGATCGACGCGGCCTTGCCGCATCGGCGTGATCATGGGCAGCCAGATGCCGTCGAAGGCGGCCGCGTGGGCCCGTGCGGATCGGACGGGTGGGCTCGTGCGGGAAGGAAGGGACAGCGGCATGATGGCCTCCGGGATCAGGACACGAGGACGTGGCGTGCGCCGTGGGTGGGGCCGAACTCGGCGCAAGGCAGCGCGGTCATGAGCGCACTCATCGCACGGGCCAGGTCGGCACGCGAACCGTGCAGCTCGACATCGCAGGCCCGCCCGGCCGGCGCGCCGCCAGCCACCTCGATGCGCAGCGCCGGCGCGGTCCGCCGCAGGGCGGCGCGCAGGGCATTCAGGTGCGTGGGCGCGAGGCGGACGTAAAGCGAATCGTGCGCCCGGCCGGGCAGGGGAGCCCGGCGGGTCAGGACGGCGGGAGATGCGTTGGTGATCAGAGGAATCATGGCGGCGTGGTGCCTCGGGGGAATGACGGTTTCACTATAGGAATCCCGGCATAAACACCGTGCAGCAATCCCGCCCGCGCGCGTAAAAAAGCCGTCAACGCGTCCTGCTCAGAATGTGCGCGTCAGCGTGGCGAGCACCGTGCCCCGGCCCATGTCGCGGCCATCGGTATTGGTGTAGACACCGCGGCTGGCGTTGGTGTCGATGTAAGCCAATGAGGCGCTCCATCCCGCGCCGAAGCTTTTGGTCAGGCCCGCCTTCCAGTCCCAGTACGAGGCGTCTTCCACGTTGCGTACGTACTGATAACCGGCATGGAGATTGAGCGTAAGGCCCCAGAGGCCCGTGTCGAAGTTGCCGCTGAGGTCGTAGTACTGACTGTTGCGGCTATGCGCGAAGCCGAACAGATTCGTCAGGCTGTGCGAGACCTTGAACGTGACGGGTCCATGGCCCAGCCCGGCGTAGAGTTCGGTCGTGTGCGGCCGCGTGTAGTTCGACGGATAGTCGCCGGGGTAGTAGTACTGCAGCACGCCAACATCGATGTCCAGGTGTTCGCCGAGCTTGCCCTTGTAGCCGCCGTAGAAGTCCATTTCGAGCGGCGCGGACAAGTCATCGTTGCCGTCGCCCAGCCAGCTGATGCTGGAGTTCCAATTGCCCAGATAAAGCCCGCTCGGATGGGCGTAGTCGAAACCGCCTTGCAGCGCGGGCTTGTTGTTGGTCTGCATGAGGCCGCGGTAGCGGTATTGGCTTGCGAGGGTGAGGTTGGCGCTGGCGGTGCCGGCGCTGCTGGCGTCTTGCGCCAGGGCCGGCAATGCGCCCGAGGCACCGCCCAGCAGCATCGCGAAGCTGAGGGTGGAAACGAAGGTATTACGAGGTTTCATGGTGCTCCTGAAGGATGAGAGTCCGGGGAGCGCCAAGATAGGAGAAGCGGCATAAGGGCCGCATAAAGACTGCGCGCGTGGCCGTAAAGACGCCGCAAATGCCGCGCGGGCCGGTAGGGGCCCGCGGCGGCGGCCGTGCGCCTCACCCTGCGAAGCGATATCCGACGCCGACCTCGGTCACGAGATAGACCGGCTGGGCCGGGTCGGCCTCGAGCTTCTGGCGCAGATGGCCCATGTAGATGCGCAGGTAGTGGCTGCTCTCGACGTGCGTAGGCCCCCAGACTTCGCGCAGCAGCTCACGATGCGTCATGACCTTGCCGCGGCGCGACAACAGCGCCGTGAGCAGGCGGTATTCCATCGGGGTGAGATGCACGTGCTCGCCCGAGCGGGTGACCAGGCGGCGCGCCATGTCCACGTTGACATCGCCGAACTGGATTTCAGCGGCACTGCCCGCGCCGCCGCGCGCATGGCGGCGTAGCAACACGCGCAGACGTGCCAGCAGCTCGCCCACGCCGAATGGCTTGGCCAGGTAATCGTCGGCGCCGGCATCGAGCGCGGCGATCTTGTCGGCCTCGCCCGTGCGCGCCGAGAGGACGAGCACCGGTACTTCGGTCCAACCACGCAGCTCGCGAATCAGGGTCATGCCGTCGGCATCGGGCAGCCCCAGATCCAGGATGAGGGCGTCGGGCTGGCGCGTGCCGGCCTCGATCAGCCCGCGGCGGACCGTATCGCTCTCGTGCACCACGCAGCCCTCGGCTTCGAGCGCGTCGCGAACGAAGCGGCGGATATGCGGATCGTCTTCGATGAGGAGAACGGCAGGCTGATACTCAAACATGATGGGTTCCATCGGCGGCGAAGGTCTCGCCAGGCATGGTTTCGTCGGGGACCGCCGGCGCCCGGCCCAGCGGCAACGCGAAGATGAAGTGGGCGCCGTGCATACGGACGCCGTCCGGCGCGCCGGGTTCGACCCAGATGCGGCCCTGGTGGGCCGCGATGATCGCCTCGCACACGGCGAGACCCAGGCCCACGCCCGGTGTTGCCGACTCGCGTTCGCCGCGCGCGAACTTCTGGAAGATGCGCGCCTCGCTGCCGGCGGGCACCCCGGGGCCGTTGTCCTTCACGCCGACGCGCAGTTCGCTCTCGCGTGCCTCGGCAGTCAGGGTGATCGTGCTGCCGGCAGGTGTGTACTTGGCGGCGTTCTCGAGCAGATTGCACAGCACGCGCTCGATGAGGACCGCGTCGCACTCCACCAGCGGCAGGTCGGAAAGCGGTTCGACCTTGACGGTATGGCCGGCGAGCGCGTCGCGCGTGGCGGCCAGCGCCGCGCCGCCCAGCTCTTCGATCGACTGCCATTCGCGCTGGATCGGCGTGTGGTGTTGAAGGCGTGCCATGTCGAGCAGATTCACGACCATCGTGTGCATGCGGCGCGCCTGATCACGGATGGCGAGCGCCTGGCTGGTGGCGTCGCCCGTGCCGCGCGACAGCGCTTCCGCCATGCCCATCAGGCTGGTGAGCGGCGTGCGCAGATCGTGCGATACGGCGGCGAGCAACGAACCGCGCAGCTTTTCCGACTCGACATGCACGAGCGCCTGCTGCGCCACCTCGACGTAGTGTTGACGCTCCAGCGTGATGGCGATCAGCGTGGCATAGGCGTCGGCTTGCCGGCGCGCCTCGGGCCGGGCATACAGCGGTTCTTTACCCGGCACCTGCAGTACCAGCACGCCGCGTACGCGCATCGGACCCTTGAGCGGCAGGTAGAGCAAGGGGCTGTGGGAAAGCGTGGCGGTGCCGGCCCCGGCGGGCTTGCCATGGTCGTATACCCACTGCGCCAGCGCGGGCTCGAGCGTGCCCAACGCCGGGTCGGGCGAGGCGGCCAGATGCAGGCGATCGTCCAGCTTCAGGACATACAGGGCGCAGCGGGCGCCAAAGGCCGCATGCAGGAATGTGGTGGCCGCCTGCAGGATCTGCTCGGGCAGCAGGGCCGACGACAGCTCGCGCGCGAATTCGTACAGGCCGCGGGCATCGGCCTCGCGGCGCGTGGAGGTTTCGGCCTGGGCACGCAGGCCGGCGGTGAGTTGCCCGATGAGCAGACCCACGCCGAGCAGCACCGCGAACGTCAGCAGATACTGCACGTCGGAAACGGCGAACGAGCTATATGGCTGTACGAAAAAGAAATCGAAGAGGCCGACGCTCACGACCGACGCCAGCGCGGCCGGCCCACGGCCATGGCGCAACGCCACCCCCACGACGGCGAGCAGGAACAGCATCACGATGTTGGTCTGGTGCAGGACCGGGAACGCCAACGCCGACGCGGCGGCGGCGACGGCGCAATACACCGAGGCCCATGCGTAGGCCATCAGGCCGCGCGAACCCGGCGCGTGCGCGGCGCCGGGCGCCAAGGGATCAGGTTCCGGCGCGAAAGAGGCGGACGCGGCCGGCGCGGCCACACGCAGGACGTCGACCTCAGGGCAGGCGGCTGCCAGACGATCGGCGAAGCTGTGGCGATGCCAGAGCCAGCCCGGGGCAAGCACGCGGCCCAGCCACGCAGCCGCCGACCCGCCCAGCCGCGCCAGGCCGGCGCCCCTGCCGCGGCCCAGGACCGCCTTGGTGATGTTGTGGCGGCGCAGGTAGCGCGTGGCGGCATCGACCATGTCCGGACCCGCGAGGATCTCGGTGCGCACGGCCAGTTCGTCCGCCAGTGCCATGGCGCGGGCGAGACGTTCGCGCGCGGCCGGCGTCACCGCGCTCACGCGCAGCGGCTCGACACTGATTACGTGCAGATCGCAGTCGAGTTGCTGCGCCAGCCTGGCGGCCGCCCGCAGCACATGCTGGGCGTCGGGGCCATCGCCGATGCACGCCGCCACCGCCTCCCGGGTGCGCCACACCGGCTCGATGGCGGCTTCGCGGCGGTACGCCTGAACGTCGTCGTCGACATGCTCGGCGGTGCGTCGCAGGGCCAGTTCGCGCAGTGCGATCAGGTTGCCCTTGCGAAAGAAGTTGCGCGTGGCGTGGCGCGCCTGTTCGGGCACGTAGACCTTGCCGTCCTTCAGCCGGCGCAGCAGCTCGTCGGCCGACAGATCGACGAGGATCACCTCGTCGGCGGCGTCGAACACGGCGTCGGGCACGGTTTCCCAGACTCGCACGCCGGTGATGCCACCCACGGCATCATTGAGGCTGTCCAGGTGCTGCACGTTGAGCGTGGTCCAGACATCAATGCCCGCGCGCAGCAGCTCCTGCACGTCCTGCCAGCGTTTGGCATGCCGGGCGCCGGGCGCGTTCGAGTGGGCCAGCTCATCGAGCAGCAGCAGGGTCGGACGGCGCGCGAGCGCGGCGTCCAGATCGAACTCGGACAGGGTATGGCCGCGATAGTCGAGGCGCGCCAGCGGCAGTGCCTCGAGGCCCTGCATCAATGCGGCGGTTTCCTTGCGGCCGTGGGTCTCGACCAGGCCCGCCACCACGTCGGCACCCTGCGCCAGCTGTGCGCGCGCGCCCACGAGCATCGCGTAGGTCTTGCCCACGCCGGCAGACGCGCCGAAATAGATGCGCAAACGGCCCTGGCGGGCCTGCGCCTCGGCGTGATTCAGCCGCTTCAGAAGTTGGTCCGGGTCGGGGCGCAAGACGTCGGTGTCGGCCATGGGGCACGGGTGAGAAGGGTGGACAGGACGCGAGGGGCGCCCCAGAAAGCCACCGTCCAGGCGGGCCTTCGGAAGGCGCCCGGACTGGCCAGATACTATACGCTCGCGCAGCGCCGCAAGGAGCCGGGCGTGGGGGCGTGCATCAGCGCTTGCTCGCCGCCGCATCCAGCGCGAGATTGAGCGTCAGCACGTTCACCACGGGCTCGCCCAGCACCGACGGCCAGGGGTGTTGCGTATGCTCGGCCACGAGCGCGCGCACCTGCTCGGGCGTGAGTCCCCGCGCACGCGCCACCCGGTCGGCCTGATAGGCCGCGGCGGCCGGGCTGATGTGGGGATCCAGGCCGCTGCCCGACGCCGTGACGAGATCCGCGGGCACGGGGGCGCGGTTGCCCGGATCGGTCGCCTGCAACGCCTGTGCGCGTTGCGCGATCGCGTCGGCGAGCGCGGGATTCGTCGGCCCGAGATTCGAGCCGCCCGACGCGGCCGCGTTATAGGCCATCGGCCCGGTGGCCGACGGGCGGCCCCAGAAATAGCCCGGATCGGAAAAGTGCTGGCCGATGAGGCGCGAGCCCACCGGCTTGCCGTCGCGCTCGATCAGGGAACCTGACGCCAGATCGGGAAACAGCCATCCGGCGAGCCCGGTACTGGCCAGCGGATAAAGCAATCCCGTCACGATGGACAGGGCGACGAACAGCGTGAGGGCGGGGCGCAGCAGGCCGGCGCGGGAGGGGGCAGTGTTGATGTCGGTACTCATGTCGGTTTCCATAGCGGTTTTCGGGCGGGCTCAGACCCAACCTAGGGCGGCCAGCACCATATCGATCAGCTTGATGCCGGCAAACGGAACGAGCAGTCCGCCCAGGCCGTAGATCAGCAGATTGCGCCGCAGCAGGGCGGCCGCGCCGAGCGGGCGATAGCGCACGCCGCGCAGGGCCAGCGGAATCAGCGCCACGATGATGAGGGCATTGAAGATGACGGCGGACAGGATGGCCGACGCCGGCGTGCTCAGGCCCATCACGTTAAGTACGTTCAGTTGCGGATACACCGTGGCGAACGCAGCCGGAATGATGGCGAAGTACTTCGCCACATCATTGGCCACGCTGAACGTGGTGAGCGCGCCGCGCGTCATCAGCATCTGCTTGCCGATCTCGACGATTTCGATGAGCTTGGTCGGGTTGGAATCCAGGTCGACCATGTTGCCCGCCTCCTTGGCGGCCTGGGTGCCTGAATTCATGGCGACGGCCACATCGGCCTGCGCGAGGGCGGGCGCGTCATTGGTGCCGTCGCCGGTCATCGCGACCAGACGGCCTTCGGCCTGGTAGGCGCGGATCAGCTTGAGCTTGGCCTCGGGCGTGGCCTGCGCCAGGAAGTCGTCCACGCCGGCCTCGGCGGCGATCGACGCCGCGGTGAGTGCGTTATCACCCGTGATCATGACCGTCTTGATGCCCATGCGCCGCAGCTCGGCGAAGCGCGGCTGGATCTCCGGCTTGACGATGTCCTTGAGCTCGACGACGCCCAGCGCGCGCGTGCCGTCGCTGACCGCGAGCGGGGTGCTGCCGCGCCGCGCCACGTCGTCGCCCGCGCGCTTGACGGCGGCGGGCAGATCGCCCAGCCAGGCGCCCACGGCGTCGAGCGCGCCCTTGCGCAGCCGGCGGCCATCGCTCAGATCCACCCCGCTCATGCGCGTCTGCGCCGTGAAGCCGATGCTGACGCTGCCGCCGTCCAGCGACGCCGTGTCACCCAGCAACCGGTCGGCGAGTGCGACGATGCTGCGGCCTTCGGGGGTTTCGTCGGCGAGCGAAGCCAGGCGCGCTGCGCGGGCGAGGTCGGACTCGGAGACGCCCGCGGCCGGCAGGAACGCGGCGGCCTGGCGATTGCCGAAGGTGATCGTGCCCGTCTTGTCGAGCAGCAGCACATCCACGTCGCCGGCGGCTTCGACGGCCCGGCCCGAGGTGGCGATTACGTTGGCGCGCATCATGCGGCTCATCCCCGCGACCCCGATGGCGGACAGCAATCCGCCGATCGTCGTCGGAATCAGGCATACCAGCAGCGCGACCAGGACCGTCACCGAGACCACCTCGCCGCCGCCCACCGATACCGCGTACAGCGAGAAGGGCAGCAGGGTGACGGTGACGAGCAGGAATACCACGGTCAGTCCGACCAGCAGAATCGTGAGCGCCAGTTCGTTGGGCGTCTTCTGGCGGCGCGCGCCTTCGACCATGGCGATCATGCGGTCCAGAAAGCTCTCGCCGGGATTGGCGGCGATGCGCACCACGATCCAGTCGGACAGCACGCGCGTGCCGCCCGTGACCGAGGAGAAGTCGCCGCCCGACTCGCGGATCACGGGGGCCGACTCGCCGGTGATGGCGCTCTCGTCGACGGAGGCGATGCCCGCGATCACCTGTCCGTCGCCGGGCACGGTATCGCCCGGCAGCACCAGCACTACGTCGCCCTTGCGCAATGCACCGGAGGGCTGCGCCACGGCGCGGTCGCGTGCCGCCTGCGGTGTGAGCGTGGCCACATCGGCGTCGCGCCAGTTCTTGAGAAGACGCGCCGTGATGGTGGTGCGCAGGCCCCGCAGCGCGGCGGCCTGCTGCTTGCCGCGCCCTTCGGCCAACGCCTCGGCGAAGTTGGCGAACAGCACGGTGAACCAGAGCCAGGCCGCGATGGCGAGCACGAAGCCGGCCGGTGCGTCCGCCAAGCCGCCCAGGGCGAGCAACCACAGTACGGTGGTGAGGATGCTGCCGGCGTAGACGACGAACATCACGGGATTGCGTAACTGGGCGCGCGGCGACAGCTTGCGCACGCAATCGATCAGTGCGGCGCGCAGCAGCGCGGCGGACGGCGGTGCCGTGGACGCGGCAATGCCTGCGTCGGTCGGGGCCACGTCAAGAGGAAGGGTTGTCTTGTTCATCACATCGATCCTGCGATTACAGGTGCGCCTGCAGGTGCTCGGCCACGGGGCCGAGCGCCAGCGCGGGGACGTAGGTCAGGGCGCCGACCAGCAGCACGGCGCCGATCAGCAACACCACGAAGAGCGGGCCGGCGGTGGGCATGGTGCCGGGGCCTTCGGGCAGACGGGGTTTTGCGCCGAGCGAACCGGCCAGGCCCAGGATGGCGACAATCACGGCGAAGCGACCGAACCACATCGCCAGACCGAGCGCCGTGTTGTAGAACGGCGTGTTCGCCGACAGCCCCGCGAATGCGCTGCCGTTGTTATTGGCCGCCGACGAAAAGGCGTAGAGGATTTCCGAGAAGCCGTGCGTGCCGGGATTGAGCACGCCGGCCTGGCCCGCGCCCACACTGACCGCCAGCGCGCTGCCCGCCAGCACCAGCAGGGGCGTCGCCAGGATCACGATGGCCACCATCTTCATGTCGTAGGCCTCGATCTTCTTGCCCAGGTATTCGGGCGTGCGGCCGATCATGAGCCCTGCCAGAAACACCGCGAGCACGGCGAAGGCCAGCATGCCGTAAAGCCCCGAGCCGACGCCGCCGAACACCACCTCGCCCAACTGCATGAGCAGCATGGGCGGCAGGCCACCGAGCGCGGAGAACGAGTCGTGCATGCCGTTCACCGCGCCGCACGAGGCAGCCGTGGTGATGGTGGCGAAGAGCGAGGTGGCGGCGATGCCGAAGCGCGACTCCTTGCCTTCCAAATTGCCCGCGAGCGCCAACGGTGTCTGTTGCGCGCCCGCGGCCAGGGCCTGCGTATCGCGCAATTCGGCGTACTGTGTGAGCAGGGCGAATCCGACGAACAGCAGGGTCATGGCGCCCAGCACCGCGATCCCTTGTTTGCGATTGCCGACCATCTCGCCAAAGCTGAAGCACAAGGCGGCCGGGATCAGGAAGATCGCCAGCATCTGCAGGAAGTTGGTGAGCGCGGTTGGGTTCTCATACGGGTGAGCCGAGTTGGCATTGAAAAAGCCGCCCCCGTTGGTCCCCAGCAGTTTGATTGCTTCCTGAGAGGCCACCGGGCCCATCGCGATCGTTTGCTTCTGCGTCGTCACCGCTGCGGTCAGGGGCTTGCCCGCGGCGTCGAGCAGCGGTCGGCCCTGGCCATCGAGGCGCGGCGCGTCGTACTGCTGCGCCTGCAGCGTCTGCACGTCCGCGTAGGGCGACAGATTCTGGATCACGCCCTGGCTCACCAGCGCGAGCGTCAACACGAACGAGAGCGGCAACAGCACGTACAACGTGCCGCGCACGAGGTCGGTCCAGAAGTTGCCCAGTGTGCGGGTGTTGTGCCGAGCCAGGCCGCGGATCAGCGCGAACAGCACGGCGATGCCGGTGGCGGCCGACAGAAAATTCTGTACGGTGAGCGCCAGCATCTGCGTGAGATAGCTCATCGTGGCTTCGCCGGCATAGCCCTGCCAGTTGGTATTGGCGACGAAACTGATGGCGGTGTTGAAGGCTGAGTCCGGCGTCACGGCGCCCAGCGCCGCGGGGTTCAGGCCCAGCGATCCCTGGGCCCGCTGCAGGGCGTAGACGGCGATGAGACCGAGCACGTTGAAGAGCAGGACGGCGCCGGCATAGCGCTGCCAACCCATTTCGGCTGCCGGGTCGACGCCGCCCAGGCGATAGAACAGGCGTTCGAGCGGGCGGCCCCAAGCCGTGCCGCGATAGGCGCCGTCCTCGATCGCGCGATGGATGTAGCGGCCGAGAAACGGCGCCACGCACAACAGGACGGCCAGATAGAGCCCCAGCAATCCCAGGAATCCGGTGTCCATCAGAATTTCTCCGGTTTGAAGAGGGCGATGAGCAGGTAGACGAAGAGCAGGGCCGCCACGATCCCGCTAAGGGTGTAGAGCAGGTTCATGGCCGTGCTCCGTCGCGCAGGGCGGCGCAGAAACGGATCAGGCCCCAGGTCAGGCCGGCGCACACGGCCAGCAGGGCGATATAAAAAAGGTCCATGCGTTTTCTCCGGGGCACGAGCCCCAACGGGTGGCCGGGCGCGAAGCTCGACCAGACGCTGCGCAGCTTAGAAAACGCCGCATAAAAACGGGATAAACCTTGGTGGCGAGGGTATAAACGCCGTATAAAAACGCGGTCGCCCATGCGCCCTGAGTCAGATCAGGCTCGGGTGCCGGTTACGCTTGCGGCGAAGTGGTGCCCCATGTTGGTGCGCCAAGATGGGTTCGAATGCCGGATCCCGGGCTGCGCGATTTCGGGCTTTTCATCCCGATAAATGGGGTGGGAGCCGTGGTTTAGGGCTTAGATCGCCGAGGATTTCGGCAATTTGCCATCAAATGCACCATATTGGTGCCAGCAATAAGCAAATAAATGCGCCGTCTTAGGGCATTCCCCTAGTGTGACAGGCCCGTAGTTGGTGCAGAATCTCTTCCCATGCAGGTGAGGAGACAAACGCCCTGCATGGGCAAAACCGGCGGCACCGGTATATAAAAATGAGCAGTACCCAAAAATAAAAAGCAAAACGCACAACGGCTGGCACATCGTGCCAGCCGTTGTCGCTTGCAGGCCCGGCATATCCGGTAAACCGGTACACCCGGCAAGCCCCCGGACGCTGCGGCGGCAAGCGCTGCGTTTCGCGCTATTCAGGTCGCACATGCCGGAATTTCGCGTCTCGACTCGAGCTACTCCCTATTGGCGCCGCAATGTGCGCCTGATCGCATTGCTGTTGTCGGTCTGGGCGCTGCTCACCTTCGTCCCCGCCTTCTTCGCCCGCGAACTCACCTTTTCCTTTATCGGCTGGCCCTTCTCGTTCTGGATGGCAGCCTACGGCGCGCCCCTGGCTTATCTCGTCCTGATCGGGATTTATGCGTGGGTGATGCGGCGGCAGGACGAGCGCGCCGAGGCCGAGCCGGATGACGCGCAAGGGACCACGCCGCCACGCGAGGCGTTCGATCCTCGCCCCCCGCCGCGGGAGCGCTGATGCCGTTCAGCGGAAACACCCCCAAGGAATTCGAGCGCCGGCTGCGCAGCATCTACGTTCTCTATACGGCAGGGTTCCTGCTGCTGATCCTGTTTCTCGCGCTCTTCGAAGTGATGGGCATGCCGCGCAACTGGATCGGCTATGTCTTTCTGCTGGTCACGGTGAGTCTGTACGCGGGCATCGGTATCGTGTGCCGCACCTCGGACCAGGTCGAGTATTACGTGGCCGGCCGACGCGTGCCGGCCTTCTACAACGGCATGGCCACCGCGGCCGACTGGATGTCGGTGGCCTCATTCATCGGCGTGGCCGGCACGCTTTACCTGTCCGGCTACGGCGGGCTCGCCTACATCATGGGCTGGACCGGCGGCTACGTGCTCGTGGCCTTGCTGCTGGCGCCGTATCTGCGCAAGTTCGGCCAATACACCATCCCGGATTTCATGGGCGTGCGCTATGGCGGCAATCTGCCCCGGCTCGCCGGCGTGGCCTGCGCCATCCTGTGCTCCTTCACCTATCTCGTCGCGCAGATCTATGGCGTGGGCATCATCACCACGCGGCTGACCGGCATCTCGTTCGAACTGGGCATCTTCGTGGCGCTGGGCGGCATGCTCGTGTGCTCGTTCCTGGGCGGCATGCGGGCAGTCACGTGGACGCAGGTGGGGCAATACATCATTCTCGTGATCGCCTATCTGGTGCCGGTGATCTGGCTGTCGGTCAAGCATACCGATACGCCCGTGCCGCAGATGTCGGCGGGGGTGATCCTGCAGGAGATCACCGAGAAAGAGGTCTACCTGCGCAACGATCTGTCGGAGTTGGAGGTGCGCCGCCTGTGGCGCGAGCGCGCGGCCGAAATGACGCAGCGCCTGGAGGCGCTGCCCGATTCGCTCGGCCACGAACGCGACCGGCTGCGCAAGCGGCTGGCCGAGCTCACGGCCAACGACGCGCCGATGGTCGAGATCCGCTCGCTCGAGCGCGAGCTCGCCGGCTATCCGGCCACGGTCGAGGATGCGCGCGTGCTGTGGTCGCAGGCACGGGCGGCCTACGAGGCGCGCGGCTCGCCGCCCGTGCCGCATGCGGAGCCGTATCCTGCCGCCGACCCGCGTGAGCGCGAGGCCATGCGCACCAACTTCCTGGCGCTGGTGTTGTGCCTGATGCTGGGGACCGCGGGCATGCCGCACATCCTCATGCGCTCGTACACCACGCCTTCAGTGGGCGACGCGCGGAAATCGGTCTGCTGGTCACTGCTGTTCATCCTGCTGCTGTATTTCATGGCGCCTGCGCTCGCGGTGCTGGTGAAGTACGAGGTCTATACGCAGGTGGTGGGCAGCAGTTTTCTGAGCCTGCCCAATTGGGTGCACGCCTGGAGTGCGGTCGATACCAATCTGCTCGAGGTGCTCGACGTCAATCGCGACGGCATCGTGCAGCTGGGTGAGATCAATATGGGGGCCGACGTGGTGGTGCTGGCCATGCCCGAAATCGGCGGGCTGCCCTATGTGATCTCGGGCCTGGTCGCGGCCGGCGGCCTGGCGGCCGCGCTCTCGACCGCCGACGGCCTGCTGCTCACGCTATCGAACTCCTTGTCTCACGACATGGGCTATCGCGTGCTGGCGCCGCGCATGTCGGCCGCGCGCCGGGTGATGGCCTCGAAGATCCTGCTGCTGCTGGTGGCCTTCAGCGCGGCCTGGGTTGCCGCACGCAAACCGGCCGACATTCTGTTCATGGTGTCGGCGGCATTTTCTTTTGCCGCGTCGTCGTTCTTTCCGGCGCTGGTGATGGGCATCTTCTGGCGCAGGGCCAACAAATGGGGCGCCACGCTGGGCATGGCCGCCGGCCTGCTCACGACCTTCGCCTACATGGCGCATACGCAACCCTGGCTGCGCGAATGGGTGTTCGGGGTATCGCGGGCCCAGCCCGTGGAGCTGTGGTGGGGCATCCAGCCGATCGCGGCGGGCGTGTTCGGCGCGCCCGTGGCTTTTCTCACCATCATCGTGGTGTCGTTGCTCACGCCTGCGCCCGATCGGGCCACGCTGGCCCTGGTGGACTATCTGCGCGAGCCGGGCAACGACCGCCCGCCGCGGTGAGAAGGGCGGCCCGCGTAGGGCGGCCCGCGCAGGCTCCCGCGCCTTTGGCTCAGTGTCCGGCGGTCTTGGAAAACAGATTGATCACGACCACGCCGGCCACGATCAGCGCCATGCCTACGATGGCCGCGGCATCGAGGGTCTGGCGAAACAGCACCAGCCCGACCAGCGAGATCAGCACGATGCCCACGCCCGACCAGATGGCGTAGGCCACGCCCACCGGGATTTCGCGCAGCGTGAGGGACAGGAAATAAAACGCCACGCCGTAGCCGGCCACCGTGAGGAGCGACGGCCACAGTCGCGTGAAGCCCTCGGAGGACTTCAGCGCGCTGGTGGCGATGATTTCGGCGACGATCGCCACGCCGAGGTACACCCATTTCATTGCAATCATCGCGTCCGGCCTAAGTGCGGGGCGCGTCGCCGGACAGGCGCATCAGCACAAGCAGTGCACCCGCGCCGCCTTCGCGCTCCATCGCCTCGGAGAAGGCCATCACTTCTTTTTTCTGGACCAGCCAGGTGCGGACCTTGTCTTTGAGCACGGGCTCCAGGCCCGAGCCGTAGCCCTTGCCATGGACGATGCGCACGCAGCGGATCTCGTGCTCGAGGCATTCGTCGAGAAAAGACAGCACCGCGTGGCGCGCCTGTTCGACCCGCAGCCCGTGCAGGTCGAGCTCGGCGCCGACGCGCCATTGGCCGCGCTTGAGGTTGCGAGCGGTATCCGGGGCGGCATCGTGCCGCACGAAGGCCGTGCCGTTTTCACTGAGCAGATGCGCGACGTCGCCGCCGTCGGACACGCCCTGGTCGGCCCGCCGCGGCGTTTCGCCTTGGGCATGGGCGCGGCGCGAGGCCACGGCCTCGCTCAATGCCGCATCGGGCTTGCGCTCGGGCGCCGCGCGCCGGCCGCCATCCTTGATGGGCGTGACCGCCTGCATCGCGCGGCGGAACGAGGCGAGATCATCGGGAGAAGAGAGCCTGGCGCGTTCGGCGGCCGCCACTTTCTCGGCGGCCTCCTTGCGCTGGCGTTCGTCGTTGAGCTGGGTCTGGAGCCGCTTCAGGTCGGCCAGCCCAGCCTTATTCCCCCGCATTCTCCAGCCACCGTTGGGCGTCGAGCGCGGCCATGCAGCCGGTGCCCGCGCTGGTGATGGCCTGGCGGTAGACGTGATCCTGCACGTCGCCGGCGGCGAACACACCCGGCACGGAGGTCATGGTGGCCATGCCCTGCAGGCCGCTCTTGGTGACGATGTAGCCGTCCTTCATCTCGAGCTGGCCTTCGAAGATGCCGGTGTTGGGCTGGTGGCCGATCGCGATGAAGGCGCCGGTGACCGCGAGGTCTTCGGTTTCGCCGGTGTCGGTGTGGCGCACGCGTACGCCGGTCACGCCCGAGGCATCACCCAGCACTTCGTCCAGCGTGTGGAACAGCTTGAGTTCCATGTTGCCGTTGGCAACCTTGTCCATCATCTTGTCGACCAGGATCGGCTCGGCGCGGAACTTGTCGCGGCGATGGATCACGGTGACCTTGCGGCAGATATTGGACAGGTACAGGGCCTCTTCGACGGCGGTGTTGCCGCCGCCCACCACCACCACGTCCTGGTTGCGATAGAAGAAGCCGTCGCAGGTGGCGCAGCCCGACACCCCGCGGCCCATGAAGCTTTCTTCGGAGGGCAGGCCCAGGTACTTGGCCGAGGCGCCGGTCGAGATGATCAGGGAATCGCAGGTGTATTGGTTGCCGGTGTCGCCCGTGAGGGTGAACGGGCGCTTGGAGAAGTCCACGCTGGCGATGTGGTCGAAGATGATCTCGGTGTTGAACCGCTCGGCGTGCTGCTGGAAGCGCTGCATCAGCTCCGGACCCTGGACGCCGGCCACATCGGCGGGCCAGTTATCGACTTCGGTCGTGGTCATGAGCTGGCCACCTTGGGCCAGGCCGGTGACCAGCACGGGGTTGAGGTTGGCGCGGGCGGCGTAAACGGCGGCGGTGTAGCCGGCGGGGCCGGAACCGAGGATCAATACTTTGGCGTGTTTGGGCGTGGACATGACGGGTATCTTTAGAAGGATGCCCAATTATAATGAGGCGCATGCCCCGTATTTCCAATGCCTCCCCTCGCGCCTCGCGCAACACCCGTAACGGGCCCTCACCCCTGCAGACGCGTATTTCGGCGTTGCTGCGCGAGGCCCGCTGGATCCTGTTCGCCGCGCTGGCTGCCTGGCTCACCCTGGTGCTCGCCACCTGGAACGCCGCCGATCCCGGCTGGTCGCACTCGGTTTCCACCGGTTCGATCCACAACAAGGGTGGCACGCTAGGCGCCTATCTCGCCGACATCCTCTTGTATTTGTTCGGATTTTCCGCCTGGTGGTGGGTCATCCTGCTGCTGCACCGGGTGCGGGCGGGGTATCGCCGCCTGGCTTCCCAGTTGCGCGTGCCCGCCACGGGTAGCGCCCGCCAGCCCGAGGTGTTGCCCCGGGTGCACTGGGAAGAGGGCATCGGTTTCGTGCTGCTGCTGGTCGGCTCTTTGGGCATCGAGGCCCTGCGGCTCTATAGCTGGGGGATGCACCTGCCCGGCGGCACCGACGGCGAGAGCGGCGCGGGCGGCGTGATCGGCCAGATGCTGGCCGGGGCGCTGGCGCGCGGCGTCGGCTTCACCGGGGGCACGCTGGTGCTGCTCGTCATGGTCGCCGTGGGCCTGAGTCTCTTCTTCTCGTTCTCCTGGCTGCAGGTGGCCGAGCGCGTGGGCGCCTGGATCGAAGGTCTGGTGCGCCAGGCCCGTGACGCTATCTCGGCGCGCCAGGACCGCAAGGTGGGCGAGGTCGCCCAGGCGGTGCGCTCCGAGCAGGTCGTGGCCAAGCAGGAAAAGCTCGTGCATGAGCAACCCGTGCGCATCGAGCCGGCCATCACAGTCGTGCCGCGCTCCGACCGCGTCGAAAAAGAAAAGCAGCAGAGCCTCTTCGCTCCGCCAGCCGGCGAGGGCGATCTGCCGACCATCAGCCTGCTCGATCCGCCCCTCGATCAACAAGAGACGGTGTCGGCCGAGACCATCGAGTTCACGTCCCGCCTCATCGAGAAGAAGCTGGCCGACTTCGGTGTGTCGGTCACGGTGGTGGCGGCGCAGGCCGGTCCGGTCATCACGCGCTATGAGATCGAGCCCGCCACGGGCGTGAAGGGCAGCCAGATCGTGAACCTCGCCAAGGATCTGGCGCGGGCGCTGAGCCTGGTGAGCATTCGCGTGGTCGAGACCATCCCCGGCAAAAACCTGATGGGCCTGGAGCTTCCGAACCCGCGGCGCCAGATGGTGCGGCTCTCGGAGATTCTGGGCTCGCAAACCTATCATTCGAGCCATTCGCCCCTCACGATGGCGCTGGGCAAGGACATCGCCGGCAATCCGGTGGTGGCCGACCTGGCCAAGATGCCACACGTGCTGGTGGCCGGTACGACCGGCTCGGGCAAGTCGGTCGGGATCAACGCCATGATCCTGTCGCTGCTGTACAAGGCCGACGCGAACCACACCCGCGTGATCCTGATCGACCCCAAGATGCTCGAAATGAGCGTCTACGAGGGCATTCCGCATCTGCTGGCGCCGGTGGTCACCGACATGCGCCACGCGGCCAATGCGCTCAACTGGTGCGTGGGCGAAATGGAAAAGCGCTACCGCCTCATGAGCAAGATGGGGGTGCGCAACCTGGCCGGCTACAACACCAAGATCCGCGACGCGATCAAGCGCGAAGAACCGATTCCCAATCCCTTCTCGCTCACGCCCGATGCGCCCGAGCCGCTCACCACGCTGCCGCATATCGTGGTGGTGATCGATGAGCTCGCCGACCTGATGATGGTGGTGGGCAAGAAGATCGAAGAACTGATCGCGCGCCTGGCCCAGAAGGCCCGGGCCGCCGGTATCCACCTGGTGCTCGCCACCCAGCGTCCGAGCGTGGATGTGATCACGGGCCTGATCAAGGCCAACATCCCGACCCGCATCGCGTTCCAGGTGTCGTCCAAGATCGATTCGCGCACCATCCTCGATCAGATGGGCGCCGAAACCCTGCTCGGCCAGGGCGACATGCTCTACATGCCGCCGGGCACGGGCCTGCCGGTGCGAGTGCACGGCGCCTTCGTGCACGACGACGAAGTCCATCGTGTCGTGGAGTATCTGAAGGCCCAGGGCGAGCCCAACTACATCGACGGTCTGCTCGAGGGCGCCGAGGGCGAGACCGGCGAGGGCATGAGTTCGGTCACCGGCATGGGCGACGCCGAGTCGGATCCCATGTACGACCAGGCCTGCGAAGTGGTGCTCAAGCACCGCCGTGCGTCCATCTCGCTTGTCCAGCGGCACCTGCGGATTGGTTACAACCGTGCCGCACGGTTACTGGAGCAAATGGAGCAGGCAGGTATGGTGTCTCCCATGCAGTCCAACGGCAACCGGGAGATCCTGGTGCCGGCCCGAGAGGAAGCCTGATGCGCAATCGTATGTCCGCCGCCCTGCGCGGCACCCGTTACGCCCTGGCGGCGCTGCTCGCCAGCGCTGCCTTGCTGCCCGGCGTGAGCCTGGCGGCCGATGCCCAGGCGCAGCTGCGCGCCTTCGTCGACACCGTGAAGACCGCCACCGGCAGCTTCACACAGTCCACGGTGGGGGCGCAGGGCCGCACCCAGCCCGCCCAGTCGGGCACCTTTGCATTCCAACGCCCGGGCAAATTCCGCTGGTCCGTGAAGCAGCCGTACGAGCAACTTATCGTGTCGGATGGCAAGCAGGTCTACCAGTACGACCCGGATCTCGCCCAAGTCACCGAACGCAAGGTCGACCAGGCCATCGGCACCTCGCCGGCGGCGATCCTGTTCGGGTCGGGCAATCTGGAGCAGGCGTTCAATGTCACGCCGATGCCGGATCGCGACGGCATGCAATGGCTGCGTGCCAAGCCGCGCAATGCCGATGCAGGCTTTTCGCAGGTCGATATCGGGCTCAAGAACAACCTGCCGGCGCGCGTCGAGTTGCTGGATTCGTTCGGCCAGACCACCCGTGTCGAGCTGTCGGGCATTCAGTCCAACGCCACCCTCTCCGCGGACACTTTTGCATTCACCCCGCCGCCAGGGGTGGATGTCGTGAAGATGTGATGCTGCTTGCGCGCGCATGCGCCATGCATGCGCGCCGGGGCCGGCGAGGCCAGCCCCTCCTGCCGGGCGCCGTGTCGATCACGCGCCCGGTTTTTTATACGCCACGCATTCCACTTCGACCTTGGCGTCGATCACCAGGCGCGACTCCACGCAGGCGCGCGCGGGAGGATGGTCGCCGAAGTATTCGCGGAACACTTTGTTGAAGGCCGCGAAATCGCGCGGATCGTCGAGCCAGACGCCGCAGCGGATCACGTTTTCCGGACCGTAGCCGGCTTCTTTCAGGATGGCCAGCAGATTGCGGATGGCCACATGCGACTGCGTCACGACGCCGCCTTCGACCACCTCGCCGTTCTCCATCGGTACCTGGCCCGAAACATACAGCCAGCCATCGGCCTGCACCGCGCGTGCGAACGGCATGTTCTGGCCGCCCTGGCCGGTGCCACCGGACACGCCGTAGCGGATGATGCCGTTGGCGTCGGCGGCGGGAGGGGTATTGCTCATGGAAATCTCCTTCAGGTTGGAACGGGGGCGGTGAAGCCGGCGCGCAGATCGCCCGCGCGCGGCAGCCAGCGACCGGCGCGTTGGGCGCCGGGCTTACCGTCACGATACGACAGGACGCCATTGACCCAGACGCAGGCGATGCCGGCGGCTGGCTGGACCGGCGCGCGGAAGGTGGCGGTGTCGCGTACGGTGGCCGGGTCGAACAGCACCAGGTCGGCATGCCAGCCCGCGCGGATCTCGCCCCGTTCGGCGAGGCCGAAGCGGCGGGCGGACAGGCCGGTCATCTTGTGCACCGCTTCTTCGAGCGGGAACAAGCCCAGGTCGCGGCTGTAGTGGCCGAGCACGCGCGGAAACGCACCCCACAGGCGCGGATGCGGCAGCGGATCGTTGGGCAGGCCATCGGAGCCCACCATGGTGAGGCGATGGCGCAGGATGCGCTGCACGTCGTCTTCGTGCATGCCGTGATACACGGCGCCGGCGGGCTGCAGGCGCCGTGCGGCGTCCAGCAGAGGCAGGTTCCAGGCTGCGGCGATGTCGGCGAGCGTGCGGCCGGCCATCTCGGGATGCGGTGTCGACCAGGTGATGTCGATGTCGAAATCGGTCGTGACCTGCTTGAGATCGAGCGTGGACGAGCTGGCCGAGTAGGGATAGCAATCGCAGCCCACGGGCTGCATCTTGCCGGCCGTGTCCAGCAGCGATAGCACGTCGGCGCTGCGGCCCCAGTTGCCCGCGCCGGCGCACTTCAGATGCGACACGATGACCGGCACGCGCGCGTGCACGGCGATGTCGAACGCCTCTTGCATGGCCTCGAGAATCTCGGCGAACTCGGAGCGCAGATGGGTGGTGTAGAGCGCGCCATGCGCATCGAGCTCGGCGGCCAGCGCCTTGACCTCGTCGGTACTGGCTTCGAAAGCGGAGGCGTAGGCAAGACCGGTAGACAGACCGATGGCGCCGTGCTCGAGCGCCTCGCGCAGTTGCGCGCGCATCGCGTCGACCTCGCGGGCGGTGGCGCCGCGGTCCAGGCGGTCCATATGATTGCTGCGCAACGCCGTGTGGCCGACCAGCGCGGCCACGTTCACCGCGGGCACGGCAGCATCGACGGCCTCGGTGTAGGCCTTGAACGTGGGGTAGCGGAAGTCCTGTGCGCCACCCAGCAGGTTCATCGGGTCGGGCGGCTCACCCTTGAGGCTGACGGGCGAAGCGCTGATGCCGCAGTTGCCCACGATCACCGTGGTGACGCCCTGCGTGAGCTTGGGCAGCATCTGGGGCGTACGGATCACATTGGTGTCGTCGTGCGTGTGCACATCGATGAAGCCGGGGGCGAGCACCAGCCCTGCCGCGTCGATCTCGGTGGCGGCGCGGGCGCCGGACAGATCGCCGATGGCGGCGATGCGCCCTTGCGCCAGGGCCACGTCGGCGTGGATCGCGGGCGCGCCGGTGCCGTCGAGCACGCGGGCGCCGCGGATCAGGGTGTCGTACATCGTGTCAATCTCCCAGCGGCAGCCGGTTGGGGCCGCCGCGGTATTCGTCGAGCGCCAGCTTGATGCGGCGCAGCCGTTCCTGCGTTTCGTCCTGGCGGGCCAGCGCGAGCTCGGTGGCGAGCAGGTCGATGGCGAGCAGCATGGCGTAACGCGAAGCGGAAGGCTTATAGATGAAGTCGGTCTCGTCGGCGCGCACCGGCAGCACGACGTCGGCCATGCCGGCCAGCGTGGAGTCGGGATCGGTGAGCGCCACGATGCGGGCGCGGTACTGCTGCACGATGCGGGCGGCGGCCAGGATCTCGGGCGTGACACCCGAGACCGACAGAAAGATCACCGTGTCTCGCTCATCGAGCGTGGAAGCCACCATGCGCAGCAACACGGCGTCGCTGTAGGCGGCAATCGGATAACCCAGGCGCACCAAGCGCGATTGCATTTCCTGGGCGAGCACCGCGGAGGCGCCGCCCATGCCGAACACATACGTCATGCGCGCCGCGCCGATGTGGGAGGCCGCGCGTTCGAATAGCGCTTCGCTGAAGAGCGACAGATGCGCGCGCAAGGTGGACTCGATGTCGGCACACAGCCGCGCATAAAACGTGCTTTCTTCTTCGGGCGCGGCGCGGTCAAGAAAGCGTTCGCCGATGGCGCTTGCCTGGGCCAGGCGCAGCTTCAGGTCGCGGGTGTCGTCGCAGCCCGAGGAGCGGGCGAACCGCGAGATGGTGGCAATGCTCACGCCGGCCTTCTGCGCCAGCTGGTCCACCGTGGCCGAGGCGGCCCAGGCGATGTCTCCCAGGATCGCGTCGGCCACTTTGCGTTCGGTGGCGCTGAGGCCGTCGCGGCAACTGCGGATTTGATAGACGATGTCGCGGTGGGAGTTCATGCGTGGATTTCCGTAATCTTGCGGGCGAGGCTCAGGCGCCGATCTGGTCGAGGCGGACACAGGCCGCATAATGCCCCGCGCCCAGATCCTGGTCGGGCGGAGGGGCGCTGGCACAGACGTCGGCGGCGTGCGGGCAGCGGGTGCGGAACACGCAACCCGAGGGCGGATTGACCGGGCTCGGAATTTCGCCCTTCAGGAGAATACGCGAACGCGGCGCCCGGGGATCGGGCACGGGCGCGGCCGACAGCAGCGCCTGCGTGTACGGATGGCGCGGATTCGCATACACCTCGCGGGTCGGCCCTCGCTCCATGACGTGCCCCAGATACATCACGACCACTTCGTCGCACAGGTAATCGACCACGGCCAGATCATGTGCGACGAACAGCATCGTGAGGCCGAGGTCTCGCTGCAGATCCTGCAGCAGATTGAGCACCTGCGCCTGCACCGACACATCGAGCGCCGACACGGGTTCGTCGGCCACGATGAAATCGGGTTGCACGGCCAGGGCGCGCGCGATGCCGATACGCTGGCGCTGACCGCCCGAAAATTCATGCGGATAGCGGCGGCGGTGTTCGCCGTTCAGGCCCACGCGCTCGAGCAGTTCGCGGATGCGCTCGTCGCGGCGGTCACGCGCCAGGCCGTGCGTGTCGAGCGCTTCGCCCAGGATCTCGGCCACCGTCATGCGCGGGTTCAGGCTGGCATAGGGATCTTGAAACACGATCTGCATGCGCTTGCGCCAAGGCAGCATCTGCTTCTCGGACAGCTTGGTGATGTCGTGGCCGTCGAACACGATGCGGCCTGCGGTGGGCGCGAACAGGCGCAGCAGCGCGCGGCCCGTCGTGGTCTTGCCCGAGCCCGACTCGCCGACCAGGCCCACGATGCTGTTGCGTGGTACCGAAAAACTCACGTCTTCGACCGCGCGCACCACGGGGGCGTGCCGGCCCGAACCGGTCGGGAAATGGACCTTCAGGCCCTCGACGCGCAGCAGCGGATCCTGCGCCTTGGGAGCATGCGTATCGTTCATGCGGCGGTTACCTTGATGCAGCGGGCACGATGGCCGCCCTGGACGCTGATGAGCTCGGGCACGTCCTGCGTGCATTCGCTCGAGGCCAGCGGGCAGCGCGGCGCGAAAGTACAGCCATCCGGCAGCGCCAGCACGCTGGGCACGTTGCCCGGTATCGGCGCCAGCCGCTGGCGAGAGGCCAGCAGCGCGGCCGTGGGAATGCAGGAGAGCAGGCCCCGGGTATAGGGGTGGCTGGGGCGGTCGAAGAGCTCATGCACGCCGGCGTCTTCGACCACGCGGCCGGCATACATCACCGCCACGCGATGGGCGATCTCGGCCACCACGCCGAGATTGTGCGTGACGAACAGAATGCTCATGCCGGTCTCGGCCTGCAGGCGCCGCAGCAAATCCAGGATCTGGGCCTGCACGGTCACGTCGAGCGCGGTGGTCGGTTCGTCGGCGATCAGCACCGCCGGGTTGCAGGCCAGGGCCAGCGCGATCATCACGCGCTGGCGCATGCCGCCCGACATCTGGTGCGGATACTCGTGCACGCGGCGCGCGGCGGCGGGAATCTCGACACGTTCCAGCATTTCCTGTGCGCGCGCCAGGGCGGCGGCGCGCGTGCCGCCCTCATGCAGCAACACGGCCTCGGCGATCTGATCGCCTACCGTGTAGAGCGGGTTCAGGCTGGTCATGGGCTCCTGGAAGATCATGGCGATCTCCGCGCCGCGAATGCGTTGCAGCGTGGCCGCGTTGGCGTGCGCCAGGTCGTGCTCGACGCCGCGGCGGTCGCGAAAGCGGATCGAACCGCCTTGTATGCGGCCCGCGGGCTTGGGCAGCAGGCCCATGATGGACAGGCTCGTCACCGACTTGCCCGAGCCCGATTCACCCACGATGGCAAGCGTCTCGCCGCGGGCGAGGTCGAAGGTGACGCCGTCGACCGACTTGGCCACGCCGTCACGGCTGTGGAACCAGGTTTGCAGTCCTTGCACGGACAGCACGATATCTCGTTGGCTGGCGCTCATGCTTACAGCTCCTTGCGCAGACGCGGGTCCAGCACATCGCGCAGGCCGTCGCCCACGAGTTGCAACGACAGCACGGACAGCACGATGGCCACGCCAGGGAAGATCATGATCCAGTCGGCCGAGCCCATGTACTGCTGGCCGGCGTTGATCATGGTGCCCCAGGTGGGGATGTCGGGAGAAACGCCCACGCCCAGAAACGACAGGCCGGCTTCGGCCAGGATGGCGTAGGCGAAGATGAAGGTGCCCTGCACCAGGATCGGCGACACCAGGTTGCGCAGTACGTGCACGGTCACGATGCGCCAGGTCGGCACGCCCAGGGCGCGTGCCGCTTCCACGAACGGCAGCTCGCGAATCACCAGGGTGGAGGCCCGCACGATGCGAGCCAGGCGCGGCGTGTAGACGATGCCCAGCGCAATGACCACGTTGATCAGCGAGGGGCCGAGCGCCGCCACCAAAGCGATGGCGAGCAGGATGTCCGGAAACGCCATCATGGCGTCGATCAGCCGCGAGACGAACTTGTCGGCGCCGCGGAAAAAGCCCGCGATCAGGCCGAGCGCGATCCCGAGCACGCTCGAGAGCACCACCACCGAAAAGCCCACCATCAGCGAGAGGCGGCCGCCATGCACCACGCGGCTGAAGACGTCGCGGCCGAAATCATCGGTGCCGAACCAGTTCGTGGCACTTGGCGCCTTGAGCCGGTTCATGATCGACAGTTTGAACGGGTCATGCGGGCTGATCCAGGGCGCGAGCAGGGCGGCCGCGACCAGCACGATCAGCACGATCAGGCTGATGAGCACGGTCTTGCGCGACACCAGCAGCTTGAGGAGTTGCCAGCGATCGTGGCCGGCGTCCATGGTTTGCGTTGCAATGGCCATATCAGTAGCGCACCCGGGGGTCGACCACGAGATACAACAGGTCGATGAACAAGTTGATGAGCACGTAGATTGCGGCGATCACGAGCAGCGCACCCTGGATCACGGGATAGTCGCGCCGCAGCACCGCCGACACCACGAGATTGCCCACGCCCGGCAGGCCGAACACGGTTTCGGTGACCACCGCGCCGCTGATGAGCAGCGCCGTGGTCAGGCCCAGCACGGTGAGGATCGGAATCAGCGCGTTGCGCACCGCGTGCTTGAGCACCACGCGGTGCTCGGGCAGGCCCTTGGCGCGGGCGGTCCGGACGTAGTCGTCGCGCAGCACATCCAGCATGCTTGCGCGGATGAAACGGGTGATGAGCGCCGAGTTGACCAGGCCCAGCACCACGGCGGGCAGGATCAGGTGCGACAGGCGCGTGCCGATCGAGGCATCCGGGCCCCCGTAGCCTGCCACCGGCAGCCAGCCGAGCTTGACCGAGAAGATCTGCATCAGGATCAGCCCCAGCCAGAAACTCGGCACGCTGGAGGTGAACATCGAGAAGGTGAGGACGGACTGATCCAGCGCCGTCCCTCGCTTTACCGCTGAAAGAATGCCCACCGGCAACGCGATGGCACTGGCGATGAGCAGCGACATCAGGGTGAGCCAGAACGTCGGCTCGGCGCGGTCGGCCAGCGCCGAGAGCACGGGCTTGTTCAGAAAGATGGATTGACCGAGATCGCCCTGGGCGAGCTGGCCCAGCCATTGCACGTACTGCACCGGCAGTGGCTGATCCAGGCCCAGGCGCGCGCGCAGGGCCGAAATGTCGGCCTGGCTGGCCTCGGGGCCGAGCATCACGGCAGCGGGATCCCCCGGCGTGACCCGGATGATGATGAACACGATGGTCGCCACGATGAACATCACCGCGACCAGGCCCACCAGCCGGTTCAAGAGATAACGCAACACGGAAACTTCCTCATTCGGGCGACGCGCGAAGCCAAGGGCTTCGGGGCGACGCGCCGGTCCGGGGACCGGCGCTGCCGTTCAGGACGGGATCTTGCGATGCCGGGCGACTGCCTTACTTGCCGGCGGCCTTCCAGGCATTCCAGAAGTACGGCCACGGTGCGGGGCGGGTGCCTTGCAGGGCCGGCGAGCGCGCGGACTGTGCGTTGAAATCACCGACCTTGATGAAAGGCACTTCGTCGTACACGGCCTGCTGCACATCGGCCCAGCGCTTCACGCGTTCTTCTTGCGTACCGGCCTGGTTGAAGGCATCGAGCACCTGGTTGCGGCGCGGCGTATCCCACCAGCCCGGTGCATCCTTCGACGGAAAGTCGATCAGCGCGGGTTCGGGAAGGAACGGGCTGTGCGTGATGAAGATGTCCCACAGGGCCGGGTCCTGGCGGCGCTGCGTGAGCGTGGCCCAGTCCACGACCTGCATGTCGACCTTGAAGCCGGCGGCCTTCAGATACTCGGCCGCGACCAGCGCCATCTTGTAGTGAAACTCATACTGCTGGCTGGTCAGGATGCGGATCGTGCGATCGGACACGTTGGCGCCGTCCACGAGCTTCTTCGCGCCGGCGGCGTCGCCCTTGTTGTAGAACTTGTCGCCCAGCTTGGTGGCCCAGGGGTAGCCCTCGGGATAGAGGTCGCCGTTCAGGCGGTAGAACTCTTTTTTGCCGAACGCGGCAAACAGCATGTCTTCTTCGTTGAGCGCGAGCTGCACCGCCTGGCGCACGGCGAGGTTCGACATGATCCCCTGCTTGGTGTTGAGCACCAGACGCGGCCAGCCGAACGGACGCAGCATCACGGGATCGGAGCGGCCGCTCTTGAGCTTGTCGAGCGACTCGACCGGTAGCGAATCCACATAATCGAACTGGCCCGCCACCGCGGCTTCGACGCGCGTGTTGGCGTTGCTCACCGGCACGAAGCGGATCTCATCCAGGTACTGCTTGCGCGCGCCGCCATAGCCATCGGGCTCGCCCGGGCGCGACGTGTAGCCGTCGAAGCGCGTGAGCTGGATGTATTGATCGGGCAGGCGGGCCTTGAGCTGATATGGGCCCGTGCCGACGAACTCGGTGAGCTGCGGCGCGATCTTGCCCTTGGGCAAGACGATGGCGGCGCTGTTGTTCATGGCCAGCAGCGCGGTGAGCGGTGCGTAGGGCTGCTTGAGCGTGATCTTGATCGTGTTGGCATCGGGCGCCTCGATCGCGGTGATCAGCTTTGCCGCCGACTTGCCGCGCGAGGCCACTTCCGTCCAGCGCTTGAGCGAGGCCAACACATCCGACGAATCCATCTTGGCGCCGTCATGGAAGGTGATGCCCTGGCGCAGCGCGATGGTGTAGGTCAGGCCATCGGCGCTTATCTCGGGCATTTTCTCGGCCAGCAGCGGCGTGAGATTCCATTTGCCGTCGAAGGTGTAGAGCGTCTCGAAGATGTGCTGCGACACGATGCCGACGAGGTCGGCGGTGCTGGTCATCGGGTCGAGCGTTGGGGGCTCGCCGATCGTGGCGACCGAGATGGTGCCGCCTTTGACCGGGTCGGCCGCGAGGGCGGGGGTGGCATGCAGCGAGAGGCCGAGCAGGCCGGCGAGCAACAGGCGGCCGATGCCGCGGCGGCCGTTGCCGCGGCGGCCGTTGCCGCGGCGGCCGACGCCGCCCGCGGGGCGGGTGGTGTGCAGAGTCATGGGTGGTCTCCAGGGAGGGACTACAACAAACTGCCAGGGGTCAGAAATAGGTCTCGGCGACACCCGTGACGTTGTGGCCGTCGTCGATCAGGAGGATCTGTCGCCACTTGTCGAATGTGAGGCAGGGGTGCGAAATATCGAAGGCGATCATGTCGCCGACCGCGACGTCATCGCCCGCTTCAATTTCCATGAAGGCGTGCTGATCCATCATGGCGGTGAGTTTCCAGTGCGCCGGCGCCGGGTGCGGCGCTGCGGCCGACGCGCTCGGGCGATAGACGGTGGCCGGCACCGGCAGGCCGGCGTCGAACGCCGCATCACGCTTGCCCAGCGCCACGATCGCGCGGCGCGCTTCGGGAACCGACTGCACATAGGCCCATACTTGCAGGGCGGGCTGCAGGCCCGGGGCAAGCCGTTGCGCCACCGGGTTGTGCGCGCCGATGCGCGCGGCGGCGCTGCGATAGATGCCCACGTCGTGGCTCAGATAACAGCCGGGGCGCAGCACGATCTCGAGCGGCTGGCCGACTTCCAGGCCGCTCCAGGCCTCGGCGACCACATCGAACCAGGCCGAGCCGGCGCCGGTGAGAAGAGCGGGGCCGTCGCGGCGCAGCCGGCCGGCGCCGGCCAGATCGCGCAAGGTGGTTGCGGCGCGCGCGAGAAAGGCGCGGATGTCGGCCTCGTCGTGCAAGACGCCTTCATAGACTTCGACACCCGCGAGGGACAGCGCGCCGGGCCAGTTGGCGAGCTCGTCGAGCACGGCCTGCAGCTGTGTGTCGTCGCGCACGCCATTGCGCCCGCCGGCCACGCCGAGCTCGATCAATACCGGCAAGGTCTGGCCCGCCGCCTTGAAAAAGGCCCCCAGCTGGGCGACGTTGGCGGGCGAGTCGACCAGGCAATAGAAACTGAATTCGGGATCACACAGCAGGCGGGCAATGATGGCCATGTTGGCCCGGCCCACCAGCTGATTGGCCATCAGCACGCGGCGCACGCCGTGGTGATAGGCGGCCTGCGTCTGCGGTGCGGTGGCGAGCGTAATGCCCCAGGCGCCGCTCTCGATCTGGCGGCGGAAGAGGGTGGGGCTCATGGTGGTTTTGCCGTGCGGCGCCAGCTTGACGCGGTACGCTTCCATGAATTGCTGCATCCACTGCAGGTTATGACGCACCCTGCTCTCGGACAGCACGGCGACCGGCAGGCTCACGTCTTCGGCCAGCAGGTTCCAGCCCAGGTCGGCGACCCGGGCGCTCGTACAGGCGGGGTCGAACAGACCCAGGCCTTTGCCATCGCGGTCGAGGGGGAGCGGGGCCGGCACGGGAGTCGCCATGGTGCGTCCTTGAAAATTTTTACCAATAAATCGTCTAAATAAAATTATCCTGAAAAGAATTTACAGTCGGCAGCTGGGATTTTCCCTAGGGCGGGTTTGGGCTCATGGTGTAATGAGGGGCTACGGCCACGGCCGGGTTTTCTCGTTTTTCTGCTGTCGCCCATGAGCAACGATCTATTCGATGCCGATCCCACCCATCGGCCCTATGTGCCGCTGGCTGAGCGCTTGCGTCCCCGTACGCTGGCCGATGTGGTCGGGCAATCGCATCTGCTCGGTCCGGGCAAGCCGCTGCGCGTGGCGTTCGACTCGGGCCGGCCGCACTCGATGATCTTCTGGGGGCCGCCGGGCGTGGGCAAGACCACCCTGGCACGCCTGATGGCCGATGGCTTCGACGCGCAATTCATCGCCATTTCCGCGGTCTTGGGCGGCGTCAAAGATATCCGCGACGCCGTCGTCACCGCCCAGGTGGCGCAGGGGCAGGGCCGCCGCACCATCCTGTTCGTGGATGAGGTGCACCGCTTCAACAAATCCCAGCAGGATGCCTTCCTGCCGTACGTCGAAAGCGGGCTGTTCACGTTTATCGGTGCCACCACCGAGAATCCCTCGTTCGAGGTGAATTCGGCACTGCTGTCGCGCGCCCGGGTCTACGTCCTGCAATCGCTCAACGTCGAAGAGCTCACACAATTGGTGGAGCGCGCCGTCGCGTCGTTCAACCAGAGCCGTGAAGAGGCGCCCGTCACGTTCGATGCTGAGGCCGTGCAGCAACTGGCCGCGTGGGCCGACGGCGACGCGCGCCGGGTGATCAGCGCGGTCGAGGTCGTCGCCGAATCCGCCGAGTCCGCGGGCCACCGCCTGGTGGATCCCGCCTGGCTCGAGACCGCGCTCTCGCAAAACCTGCGCCGCTTCGACAAGGGCGGCGACGCCTTCTATGACCAGATCAGCGCCCTGCATAAATCGGTGCGCGGCTCCGCGCCTGACGCGGCACTCTATTGGCTCGCGCGCATGCTGGACGGCGGTGCCGATCCCAAATATCTGGGCCGGCGTATCGTGCGCATGGCCATCGAAGACATCGGCCTGGCCGATCCGCGTGCCACGGAGCTGGCCGTGAGCGGCGCCGACATCTACGAGCGTCTGGGCTCGCCCGAGGGCGAGCTGGCGCTGGCGCAGGCCGTGGTTTATATGGCGTGCGCGGCCAAATCGAATGCGGTCTACAACGCCTACAACACGGCGCGCAAGTTTGCCGCCGAACACGGCAGCGCGCCGGTGCCCATGCATTTGCGCAATGCGCCCACCAAGCTCATGAAGCAATTGGGCCATGGCCACGCGTATCGCTACGCCCACGACGAGCCGCATGGCTATGCCGCGGGCGAGAGCTATTTTCCCGACGGCCTCAATCCGCGCTTCTATCGGCCGACCGATCGCGGACTGGAGGCTAAAATCCAGCAAAAGCTGGCGTTCCTGCGTGAGCTCGACGCGCAAGAGCGTGACAAGAAGCGCTGAAGGCATCCGCTTTCGGCGCCCAATCAACCTAAGACCCAAACCATGCTAGATCCGATACTGCTGCGCAAAGACTTGCAAACCGTCGTGGACCGTCTCCAGAGCCGAGGCGTCTCTTTCGACACGGAACGGTTCAACGACCTGGAATCTCGCCGCAAGGCCGTCCAGACCGAAACCGAGTCCTTGCAGGCCCGGCGCAACGCATTGGCCAAGCAGATCGGCCAGCTCAAGGCCAAAGGTGAAGACGCCTCGGCCGTGATGGCCGAATCGCAAGCCGTGCCGGCGCGCCTTAAGCAGCTCGAAGAAGAGCTGAGCCTGCTGCAACAACAACTCAACGAGCTGCTGATGTCGGTGCCCAACCTGCCGCACGCCAGCGTGCCGGTGGGCAAGTCGAGCGACGACAACGTCGAAGTGCGCCGCTGGCTGCCCGCGGCCGCCGGTCCCGACGGCAACCCGCAGCCGCTGGGCTTCGCCCCGCAGGACCACGTCGCGCTGGGCGAACCGCTCGGTCTGGATTTCGACACGGCCGCCAAGCTCTCGGGCGCGCGCTTCTCGTTCATGCGCGGCCCCATTGCCCGCCTGCATCGCGCGCTGGCGCAGTTCATGCTCGACCTGCAAACCGGCGAGCATGGCTACACCGAGTGCTACACCCCGTACATCGTCAACAGCTCCACGCTCTACGGCACCGGCCAGTTGCCCAAGTTCAAGGACGACATGTTCGCGGTCTCGAAGGGCGGTGGCGATGACGATCCCAAGGTCGACGAGCACGGCAATGCCTTCGTGCGCGAAGACCAATACCTGATCTCGACCTCCGAGATCACGCTGACCAGCGTGGTGCGCGACAGCATCGTGGCCGGCGCCGACCTGCCGATCCGCATGACCGCGCACACGCCGTGCTTCCGCTCCGAAGCCGGCAGCGGCGGCCGCGATACGCGCGGCATGATCCGCCAGCACCAGTTCGACAAGGTCGAAATGGTACAGATCGTGGCGCCCGACCAGTCGTACGACGCACTCGAGCAGATGTGCGGACACGCCGAGCAGGTGCTGCAACGCCTGGGCCTGCCTTACCGCGTCATGTTGCTGTGCACGGGTGACATGGGCTTTGGCGCCGCCAAGACCTACGATCTCGAGGTCTGGCTGCCGGCACAAAATACCTGGCGTGAAATTTCGTCCATCTCCAACTGCGAAAACTTCCAGGCTCGCCGCATGCAAGCGCGCTTCCGCGCCGCGGCGCAGGGCAAGCCGGAGTTCGTGCACACGCTCAATGGCTCCGGCCTGGCCGTGGGCCGCGCGCTGGTGGCGGTTCTCGAAAACTACCAGCAAGCCGACGGCAGCGTGGTCGTGCCGGAAGCGCTGCGCCCGTATGTGGGCGGCCTGACCGTGCTCAAACCCTGAGCCGGTTCGCCCTAGCAACGCAAAGCCCGGATTTTTCCGGGCTTTGTCGTTTTGGGCGCTTCATGCTGCCGATGCCCTGCGGATAACCACGCTGCGCCGGGACCCGCGTGCTCACTCCGCCGGGCCTGTCTCCCGCTTTGCCCGTCACGGGCTGCGTTGGCGTGCACCGCAATCACCTTCGGCAGGCACGCGACCTGCGCTCTTGCGGAGCCCTGCGCGACTATTTCGCGACTTTCTTCTGATTTTTATTGATGAAACTGGGCTTGGGCACGGCACTTGCTGTAAGGGCTTCGCCTAAAGAGTGGTAGTCTGGAGGCGGGGGATCGCCATAATTCTGTCTTATGGCGCCGCTAGACTCTCAGTACTGCTGCTATTGATGTGACAAATATGTACAAGCGATTAAAAGGGCCGTATCTTGCGGCACAATAGCTCGCTAGGCAGGTATGTCCCCTTCATTTCAATAGAGGAAGCTAACCATGACTTCACGAATGATTGGCGATTTTCGAGTCCGTTGCAGCGTTGTGCCGCAAGATGGTCACGGATTTAGTGTTCGTGTCTGGACACGCCGAGTCGGCGGAACCGCCCCCGAAAAAGGGTGGGAAATCCCCGGACTGGCTGCCTACGCAAGCCAGGGTGAAGCCGAGCAGGAAAGCCAGCAGATTTTCCAAAAAATCAATGGTGTACGTTTCAATGGTGAACCGGAGTTTGCACATGCGACCGCATAACGGCTGGTGGAAAGCCACCAGCACCCCGCGCCGTTGGATTGAAGCGATCCGCGCCCAAGATCCGCGCCAGGCCGAAGAAGCCGACGCCGAATCCCAAGTGCAGCCGCTCGAGCCCCAACCGGTCCAGGCCAATGCCTGAGCCAGGCGCTTGCTGCAAAAAGCCGCTCCTCTGAGCGGCTTTTTTTCTGCCTGCCGTGGCCGTCATGGGAGGCGAGGCAGCGGAGCAGGAAGGTTATACGAGGGCTACGGCGGCCTCGACCGAGGTTGAAAGGGCGCCGCGGCGGCCTCAAGCGCGGCCAAGCGCCTATCGGCCGACCCCGCCCGCAGCCGCGTCAGCGGCGCCAGCCGTCTCCGTGCCGAGGGCCGTGACCGTAGCCCTTGCCGCGGTGGTGTCCCGGCGGGCCGCCATGGCGCCAGTGTCCGCGGGGACCGCCGTAATAAACAGGCGCCGGATAAACCACGGGCGGGGCCACGTACACCGGTGCCGGACGATAGTAGACCGGAGGTGGCGCGTACACAGGGGGCGGCGCCACATAGACCGGCGCCGGGGCGTACACCGGCGGCGCGACGATCACGCCGGGCACGCCGATCGAGATACCGACGTCCACGCGCGCCATCGCTGCACCCGAGAGGAGGATCGCGGCGGCACCGAAACCGGCAATGAGCGTTTTTTTCATTTTTTCCTACCTTGCTGTACGGGACAGCGTCGTTCAGGGATTCGTTAGTTCTATTTTCTCGCGTTCGGGGCTCGTATTTGTACGAGCCGCTGCGGCAATGGCGACATTCCGCAACCAGCACCCCCGTCGGGCATGACCTCATTGTCGCAATGCAGCAGGCCCGCCTCCAAGGAGACGGGCCTGCGCTGAAACCGACTGAAATCGACTGGAATACGGTGGAATCGGGGGCGTAAATTACATTCCCTCACCACCATCCTGCCGGGCCAGGCGGAAGTCCAGCGCCCAGACCCAGGGATTGGCGCCCCAGGCAGCCTGACCGTAGCGTTCGGACCACGTGTCGGCAAAGTCCTGGATAGACGTGCAGGCCTCGGCGAGCGCGTCGGCCACGCTGATCGATTGGAGCCGCTGGATGCGGATGCCGAGCAGGAAGGCATGCGCGAAGGGTGTGCCATCCAGTGCCGTCAGGGCGACGAGCGTACCGGGCCGGCCGTAGGGGCAAATGATCCAGCTCGAGGCGTCGGGTGGTCGCGCGCTCACGGACGTATTTTGGGCGAGGGCGAGCCAGCGTTCGGGGCTGCGCGGGTCGCTGTACCAGCGGCGGGTATCGGGGGGAGGCTGGGGCTTGATGATGCGGCGCGTCTGGCGCCGAGTCCCGGCCAGAATGGCGGGTACGGAAGTCTGGGCGAACGGTAGCGCTTGCGCTTTCATCCGGGCTCCTGTGTGTCGGGGCAGTATGCCCCAATCGCAGCCGGATTGTCAGGGGGGCGTTTCCCCGAGGATTCGCGCCGGCGTCATGGCAAGACGGCGTCTTGTTTGTATACTCGACGCATGACTACGCAACTGCCGCACGATCTCAAGCCCGGGTACTACTGGTACACCATGGAGAAGGACCCGCTGGCCATCATCCACATTCATGCCGATGGGGGCGCCACGCTCATGGGCACGGATTTCCGCATGGAGCCCGAAGGCGTCGCCGGCATGATTCGCCAGGGCGAACGCTTTTACTGGATCGAACCGCCGGTCGTCTGAGCGCGCCTGGCGCGGGTTCGATTACCCGGCGCCTGCTTCGGGTCCCCGTCATTTACCAGCCTGGCCGGTCCTCTTGGACTGGCCAGTTTTCCATGACGATGTCGTTCTTGCCCGCCTGCTTGGCGCGATACAGCGCCTGGTCGGCCGCGGCATAGATATCCCGCCATCCCGGCTGCTGGCCGGGCGCGATCCACACCAGCCCGAACGCCGCCGTCATGGCGGGCAGGCCGCGCCCGAGTTCGGCCGGGTCGAGCGCCCGAATCGCAAGCATGAGCTGCCGCGCCTGCCACATCGCGTCGGCGGGCGAGGCGGCCGAACAGATGGCGGCGAATTCATCGCCGCCCAGCCGACAGAGGCTGTCTCCGGTTCGGCGCAGCACGCTTTGGGCGGCGCGTGCGATCAGGCGCAGCAGCCGATCGCCGACGTGATGGCCGTGCTGATCGTTGATGCGCTTGAAATCGTCGAGGTCGAACAGGGCGAGCGCGACGCCTCGTCCGCGCGGGCTCGATTGCAGCGCGCGGCGCAAATGAGCCGAGAAATAGCGGCGGTTATAGGCTCCCGTGAGGTCATCGGTATGCGCGAGTGTGCGCAGCCGGATGTTCTCGTCGCGCAGTGCCTGCATGCGCGCCTGCAGCGCGGGCGTCAGGCCCGCCAGACGCAGGCCCGGGCCCCGGACGCGCACGCCGGCGCGCCGGCGCGGGGCCGCCAGCGGTTCCGCGGCAAGGGTGGGAAGAAGAAGTCTGCGGGCGTCGATCATGGTCCTCTGCCTGTGCGGGCGCCAGGACGCAAGACTAATGCGTTTCGCGGGCGGGTTGGCGCGTGGCATGGTCAACAATTGCAAAGGCCCGTGCGAGGCGGCCGACCCGGGCTCGCGTTCCAGGGCGCAGCCTGCCAGATCCCGAAGCGGACTCCACCGCTTCGTGCCGACTCTACAATGCGCTTTCCTTTGATTCGAGGAGCGAGGCACGATGGACGCCGAATTCTGGCTCGAGCGTTGGCGCGAGGGCCGTACCCATTTTCACCAGAGCCGGGTCACCCCGTTGCTGCAAAAGTATTGGCCCGCGCTCGAACTCGCGCCGGGCGACCGGGTGCTGGTGCCGTTGGCCGGCAAATCGCTCGATATGCTGTGGCTGGCGGGGCAGGGCATGCGGGTGCTGGGTGTGGAGCTCGCGCGCCAGGCGGTCGAACAGTTCTTCGACGAGAACGCGCTCACGCCGGTCATCAGCAACACACCGGCGGGCGATCTTTACACCGCGGGCGATGTGGCGCTGCTGTGCGCCGATATCTTCGACCTCGATGCGGCCCTGCTCGGTTCGTGCCAGGGGGTTTACGACCGTGCCGCGCTGGTCGCCTTGCCCGCCGAGATGCGCGCCCGCTATGCCCACCACGTCTATGGGCAGCTCGCGCCCGGCTATCGCGGCATTCTGATCACGCTGGACTACCCGCAGGCGCAAATGGATGGCCCGCCGTTCTCCGTCGGCAATGAAGAGGTCCAGCGGATCTACGCCGGTCACACGCGCGCCACCTTGATAGATCGGCGCGACATTCTCGAGAAAGAACCCAAGTTTCTGGATCGCGGCGTCGCGAGCCTGGACACGCTGGTCTATCGGCTCGACGGCGCGCGCTGAGGCTGACCGGCCGGGCATGCCCGCATTGCGCGACGTATCCGCCGTGCAACGGGCCGCTGTCCGGGCGGCTATCGCGGTTGCCAAAGGACTGGGGGGCAGGCAATAATCCCGGCTGAAAAGCAATTGATAACCGTTCGTATTCATCGGGCGGTGAGCGAGAACGCCACCGTGAGTGGACAGAATCAGCCGACCCAGGACTTCAACCATCTGTATGGCAGCCACCACGGCTGGCTGTACAAATGGCTGCACCGCCGCCTGGGCAATGCCGCCGACGCCGCCGACCTCGCGCACGACGCCTTCCTGCGCGTGCTGACCGGAAAGTGTCGTTTCGACAATGATCCCCAGGCCCGCGTCTACCTGCGCACGATGGCCTCGGGTATGTGCGTCGACCTCTGGCGCCGGCGCGAGCTCGAACAAGCCTGGCTCGACACGCTCGCCGCACGTCCCGAGCCGACCGCACCATCGGCCGAGCATCAGGCCATGGTGCTCGAAGCGCTCGGCGAAATCGACGCGATGCTGCGCGGCCTGCCGCCGAAGGCCGCTCAGGCGTTCGTCATGGCCGTCGTCTGCGAGTCCACGGATGCCGAGGTGGCCGCGGCGCTCGGCGTGTCGTCGCGCATGGTGCGCAAATATGTCGCCCAGGCCATGTTGCGTTGCATGCTGCTGGAGGCGCGGCTGGGCTTCGAGTCCACGCCCGGCGCATCGCGCTCGCCGGGCGAGCCGCCGCTGGCGGGGGCGCTTTGAGCGCCGCCCCGCATCGCGCCCGCGCTGATATGTCCACGCAGGAACCCTCCCATCGCGCCATGGAACAGGCCGCCGACTGGTATGCCCTGCTGCGCTCGGGCGAGGCGAGCGCGCAGGACCGCGCCGCCTGGCAACATTGGCTGGAAGGCGCGGCCGAGCACCAACAGGCATGGCACTACGTCGAGCGCATCGGCATGCGCTTTGCCCCGTTGCAGGCGAGTACCGAACGCGATGCCGCCGTCGCGGCCTACCGCCGTGTGTCGGCGCATGGCGGCCGCGCCCGCCGCCAGGTGGTCCTGGGGCTGCTCGGTGCGGTGAGCGCAGGATGGCTCGGATGGGCCAGCTGGCGGCACACGCCGCTGCCCGCGCTGGCCGCGGGCTGGGGCGCCGATCACCGCGCCGGGATCGGCGAGACGACACAAATCGCGCTGTCGGACGGCACGCGCGTCTGGCTGCGTGCGCTCAGCGCCTTCAACGTGGACTACGGCGCATCGCTACGCAGATTGCAGCTGGTCGAAGGCGAGATGCTGATCGACACGGCCGCCGACCCGGGGCGGCCTTTCGTCGTGGATACGGGTTCGGGACGGCTGCAGGCGCTGGGCACACGTTTTACGGTGAGGCAGGAGCAGGACGCCGTGCTGGTTGCCGTGTTCGACGGGGCGGTGAAAGTCGAGCCGTCGCGCGGGGGCGCCACGGGTGTGGTGTCCGCGGGCGAACAGGCCTACTTCGGCGAGGGCGGTTTGCGGCCGCTGACGGCCGCCAATCCGGGGCACGAAGCCTGGACGCGCGGCGTGCTGGTGGCCGACGGCCTCACGCTGGGCGAGGTGGTGGGCGAGCTGCGGCGCTATCACCTCGGTCATCTGGGCGTGGCGCCCGAGATCGCGCATCTGCGGGTGTTCGGCAGCTTCCCGATCGACGACGTGCCGCGGGCGCTCGCCATGCTGGCCTCCGTCATGCCGATCCGTGTACGTCAGCCGCTCACCTTCTGGATCAGCGTCGAAGCCCGCGCCTAGCCATGCGGGTTTGCGGGCCGCGCGGCGCGTGGCGCATTTATGCGGTCAGGCGCGGCGGTTCGCGCGTTACAAATTCGGGTTCCGGATTTCCATGCCTCGTTCGATGAGGGAGGTAGAGAGCCGGCCTTGCTCGCGCCACACGGTTGTGGGGTGCAAGCGAGGCCGGGCGCTGACCCTTCCATCGATCGAGAGCCCAGGTTCATCATGCCCGTCCGTTTCCCTTGCGCCGCGTCCGCGGTCCGACTGTCCCCGTCTTCGCACACACCCCCCGTCGCACTTGGCCGTGCTCGTATCTTGAGCCTGGTGCTGGCGCTGTCGGGCGCCGCGGTCTGGATGTCCCCCGCCGCCGCGCAATCCGCCGCGGGCCGTGCCGAGGCGCAGCGGCAGTTCAACGTGCCCGCCGGGCCGCTGAACCAGGTGCTGGCACGGCTCGCCAATGAAACCGGCATCCTGCTGATCGCCACGCCGGAGCTTGTGGCGGGCCGGCAGAGCCCGGGCGTGCAGGGTAGCTTCACGCGCCAGGCGGCGCTGTCGCAGGCGCTGTCGGGCACCGGTCTGCGTGTCTCGCAGGATGCACCGAATCAATATCGCCTGAGCCCCGTGCCTGCCGGCGCCGCGACCGAACTCGAAACCGTGACCGTGACCGGTACGGCGCCGACGGGGCTGTCGCCCGTCTATGCCGGCGGTCAGGTCGCCACCGGTGGCGGCCTGGGTCTGCTGGGCAATCGCGACGATATGGACACGCCGTTCAGCGTGACGCAATACACCTCCAAGCTCATCGAAGACCAGCAGGCACAGAACATCGGCGACGTGCTGGTCAACGATCCGTCGGTGCGCAATACCTATTCGCGCGGCGCTGGCCGTGACGAGTTCAATATCCGCGGCTTTACGCTCTATAACTACGACGTGTCTTTCAACGGTTTGTATGGTGTGTCTCCGCGCAACTCGAGCTCGCTGATCGGAGTGGAGCGTGTGGAGGTGCTGCGCGGCCCCAACGCGCTGCTCAATGGCATGTCGCCCTACGGCTCGGTGGGTGGTTCGATCAACCTCGTGCCCAAGCGCGCCGGTGCCGATCCGCTCAATCGATACACGCTCTCGTACATCAGCGATAGCCAGTTCGGCCTGCATGCCGACCTCGCGCGCCGCTATGGCGATGCGCAGGAGTTCGGCGTGCGGCTGAACGTGGCCGGCAGCAGTGGTGATCTCGCCATGGACGGCGCCAGCGAAGATCTCGGCGCCGTGGCGCTCGGCCTGGATTACAAGGGAGATCGCTTCCGCATCGAAGGCGACATCAACTATCAGAATCGCACGACCGACGCGCGCAGCGGGCTGCTGTTTCCGCCGGCGGCCGGTACCGACATCGGCAGGGCGCCGGATGCGCGCCGCAACTTCTTCCCGTCGTGGACCTACTGGAAGACCAAAGAGTGGTCGGGTGCCGTGCGCGCGGAATACGACGTGACGTCCGACTGGACGGTGTACGGTGCGCTCGGCGCGCGCAAGCACGATTTCGAGAGCCTGCAGACCTCGTGGCTGATGCAGGATGGCAACGGCAGCATCGCCGCCATTCCCGCGCGCCTGGACGAATCGCTCATCAGCAAGACGGGCGAGGTCGGTGTACGTGGCTTGTTCCACACCGGCCCGGTCAAACACCAGCCCGCCTTGAGCGCGAGCTTTATGGATATCGATTATTCGTCGGCGCGGATCCGCTCGGGCATCGTCACGTCCAATATCTACGATCCTGCCGATCTGGCCAAACCCAATATCGCGCGGCCCACCAATCTGCCCCGCACCAGCGAGACGCGTCTGTACAGCGTGGCGGCGGCGGACACGATGTCGTTCTTCGATGACCGCGTGCAGTTCATCGCGGGCGTGCGCAACCAGCGCGTGCAATCCACCAATTTCAGTGCCACCACGGGCGATGCCACGTCGAACTACGGCAAGTCCAAGCTCTCGCCGGCGTTCGCGCTCACCGTGCGCCCCGTGCGCCAACTCTCGCTCTACACCAACTACATCGAAGGCCTGAGCCAGGGCGCCACCGCGCCAGCGGGCACCTTCAATGCCGGCGAGACGTTCGCGCCGGAAGTGGCGAAGCAGTTCGAAGTCGGCGCGAAGTACGACTTCGGTGATTTCACCACCACGCTCAGCGCCTTCCAGATCGACCGTCCCAGCGGCTACGTGGATCCCGCCTCCAACCGTTACGTGGCCGACGGCAAGCAACGCAACCGCGGCCTGGAACTGTTGGGCGAAGGCGAGCTCACGCGCAGCGTGCGCGTGCTGGGCGGCGTGGCCTATACCGATGGCCGCCTCACCCGCACCCAAGGAGGCGTGAACAACGGCAATCGCGCACCCGCCGTGCCGCGCTATCAGTTCAACGCCGCGGTCGAATGGGACACCCCGTTCGCGCAGGGCCTGACGCTGACGGCGCGCATGCTGCGCACTACCGACCAATACGTGGACGTCGGCAACACGCAGACGATTCCGGGCTGGACGCGCTTCGACGTGGGCGCGCGCTACGCGTTCAAGGCCGGCGGCACGCCGATGGTCATGCGCGCCACAGTCGAGAACGTGTTCAACAAGAACTACTGGCAATCCGCCGCGCGCGAAGGCCTCACCGTCGGCGCACCGCTGACCGTGCTGCTGTCGCTGAGCGCGGAGTTCTGAGGCGCGCGGGCGAGCGAGGCATGAGCGGGCGAAGCGCAACGCCTGCGCGCGAAAGCCTGCGCCAGGCGATGAGCTGGCTGCACACCTGGGCCGGGCTACTGCTCGGCTGGGTGCTGTATGCCGTGCTCTGGACCGGAACGCTCGCCTATTACCGCGCCGAGATCACGGCCTGGATGCAGCCCGAGCTGCCGACGGTTTCGGCGTTGCCCGAGGCGGGCCAGGCCGCTGCGATCGCACAGGCGCACATGGATCGGCATCACGCGGATTCGCCGCGCTGGACGCTGGTGCTGCCCACGCCACGCGAGCCGCGAATCTCGCTCACGTATGCGGAGCCCGCCCCCGAGCCCGGCCAGCCGGGCTTTCGCACCGTGCTGCTGCACCCGTTGACCGGCGAGGTGCTCAGCCCGCGCGCCACACGCGGTGGCGACTTCTTCTATCGGTTTCATTACGAACTCCAGCTGGAATATCCCTGGGGGCGCTGGATCGCAGGCATCGCCGCGATGTTCATGCTGGTCGCGGTGGTGAGCGGCGTCATCGTGCATCGCAACCTGTTCAAGGATTTCTTTGTGTTCAGGCCCGGCCGCGTCAGGCCGGGCCGCGTCAGGCCGGGCCACGATAGGCCGGGCCGCGAAGGCATGCGCGGCGGTGGACCGCGCGCCTGGATGGACGGTCACAATGTGCTCGCGGTACTCGGCCTGCCGTTCCACCTCATGATCTCGTTCACCGGGTTAGTCCTGTTGATGAGCATGCTGATGCCGGCCGGCATCCTGGCGGCCTACGACGACACCCGGCACTTCACGGCGCAACTCGTGCCGGGGCATGGGGCGCCGCCCGTTTTGGGCGTCTCGGCGCCGCTGGTGCCGTTGCCGTCCATCGTGCAGCGCGCCGAGGCGCAATGGGACGGCCCGGCCGGGCGCCTGACTGTCATCCACGCCGGCGACGCGGCGGCAACCGTTGTCGTGCAGCGCCTAGCCTCCGAGCGCGTGTCGCACAGCCTCGTCCCCCCGGCGCTCGCCTACGAAGGCGCCACCGGCAAGCCGATCGGAGAGCCCGATCCGCGCAGCCCCGCACTCGTCGCCGTGGGCGGCCTCATCGGCCTGCATCTCGGCTGGTTCGCCGAACCCATGCTGCGCGCGCTGTACTTCTTGATCGGCATGGCCAGTACCGCGATGGTGGCCACCGGCCTGATCCTGTGGTTGGCCAAGCGCCGCCAAAAATCCGGAAAGGGCACGGGCTCGGGTTCGGCAAAGGCGACACTGTTGCTGCGCCTCGTCAACGCCCTGAACATCGCCACGATCGCAGGCCTTCCCCTCGCCACGGCGGCCTATTTCTGGGCAAATCGTCTCTTGCCGGCGGACCTGTCCGGCCGCGCCAGCTGGGAAGTACGCGCGTTCTTCATCGCGTGGGCGGCGGCCTGTGTCTGGACAGTCGTTGTCCGCAACAACCGTTGGCGGGATCTGCTCGGCGCATCCGCGCTGATGTTTTTAAGCCTGCCCGTGCTGAGCGCGCTCACAAGCTCGCAATATCTCGTCGCGCTGATGGGGGAGGGCGATGGGATGCGTGCGGGCTTCGAGCTGGTCTGCGTCGGGGGCGGTGCAATGTTGGGATGGATCGCCTATCGCAGTGGGCGCAGCCGCTGAGGCGCCGTATTACGCTCGACGTCGGGCGGGCCCCCTTGAACCGTCGCGCCGGACCCTGAGTGAACCCGCATTCCGTTCACGGCACATGGCCATACGGTCACGCCGGCACGATGCGCGCCCTCGCGTCGTCGTTCACGCCCCGCCTGTGACACCGTGGCCTACTTCAAACGCACATTCTTGTCCCTGGTGGCCTTATCGGCGCGCTTTCAGAATATCGCTGCACCGGACGCGCTCGTGACGTTCATCGGTTGTCCCGTGCCGTTACGGATAGACGCTCTACGGCCACACTTCAGCAAAAGGATTCAGACATATGCAGCGCGCAAATTGGTTCGCCGTTTCACCCGAGGGGGCGAAGGCGGTGGCAGGCCTCCATCACTACGTCACGGCGAATACGGGCCTCGCGGACCGGCTGGTCCATCTGGTTTTCCTGCGGGTTTCGCAAATCAACGGGTGCGCGCATTGCATCGATATTCATACCCGTGACCTCATCAAGGTGGGCATGGAGATCGAGACGATCGTGTTGATTCCGGTATGGGAAGAGGCCGCGTACCTGTTTTCGGAGCAGGAACGGGCCGCCCTGGCCTGGGCCGAAGAAGTGACGAGAGTGAGCGAGACCCACGCCTCGGACGCGGCATACGATGCCGCGGCGGCCGTGTTCTCCGAAAAAGAGCTGGTGGATCTCACGTTGACCATCGCCGCGATGAATGCCATCAATCGCATGGGTATCGGCTTTCGCATGAAGCCGCGCGCCCGCGCCAGCCAGGCGTAGCCATCGGTCAGCTGTGGCAGCGGCGTGCCATCCCACGCGCTGCTGATGCCCGCCGCGCGAGATTGAGCGTGTCCAGTGATCCGTGCGGGCGGACCCGCCGTGTCAGGATGGGCAGCAGGGCCCGGACCGGCGCCGCTACACTCATGGTGCCGCAGGCGATCCGATCTCCGCTCGCAACCAGGCCCGCAGCGCCGCCACCTTGTGGTGATGGGCGTTGGCCGGTGCGTAGACCAGGTCGTAACCCTTCTCCGCCTTCAGCCTGATGTCCGGGAAAGGTGCGATCAAACGTCCTGCCTGGATATCCTCGGCGACGAGCACGCTGCGGCCAAGCGCCACGCCTTCGCCGCGGATCGCAGCCTCGATCGTCATGCTGCCGTGGCTGTAGGAGGGCCCGCGATGGCTCAGGCGTCTGTCCAGGCCGGCCAGCGCCAGCCATTGCTCCCAGTTCGCGGACATCCGGTCTTCATGGAGCAGCACGCAGGCGCGGATGTCGGCGACCTCATTGAGCCCACCGGCGCCCTCGCGATAGGCCGCGCTGCACACGTGGGTAACGGTCTCTTCCATGATGCGCTCGGCCGATACGCGCGGATAGCGTCCATGCCCATACCGGATGGCGGCGTCGACCTGGCCATCGTTCAGATCGACATTGATATCGGTCACGTCCAAATGCACGTCGAACTCGGGGTGGCGCGTACGCAAGCGTTGCAGCCGAGGGGCCAACCACTTCGACGCGAAGGACACGCTCGTACTGATGCGCAGCCGGCCGGCGGTGCCTTGGTCTCTCAGCCGCTCCGCCTCGCGCGTGAGATCGCCCAAGACGCCCGTGACGGCGACATGAAATGCCGCGCCGGCTTCGGTGAGCACGATCTTGCGCGTGAGGCGAAGAAACAGGGGCGTGCCCAGGTGCGCCTCCAGCGTCTTGATGTGCCGGCTGATGGCCCCATGCGTCACGTGAAGTTCCTGTGCGGCCAGCGACATACTCAGGTGGCGGGCGGCGGCCTCGAAGGCGCGCAGGGTCTGCAAGGGCGGGAGACGATCGAACATGGCAGTCATGTGTGAATATTATTCACGCATTATGAGACAACAAATAGTTTGTCGGTGAAGCGGGCGCGGGCGCATCATCGCGTGCTCCACCGTCCAACAAAACCTTCCTTCATCACTCGCGTCATCATGTCTTTCAATACGTGGATCATTCTGGTTCTGACGACGTTCGGGATATCGTTGACCCCCGGGCCCAATGCGTTGTTAGTCCTCGCGCATGGCGCCATGCACGGCACGCGCCGCACCCTCTTCACGATCGGCGGAGGCCTGCTCGGCTTTGTGCTCGCCATCGGGCTGTGCCTGTTCGGGATCGCGGCCCTGGTGCAGGCCTCGGCCCAGTGGCTGACCATCCTGAAATGGGTGGGGGGCGCTTATCTGGTGTGGCTGGGGGTCGGGCTGTGGAGAGCACCACCGATTCGTCCGGCGCTTGCGGCGGCCGGCGCATCGACTCGCGGCCGCGCCTTGTTCCGGCAAGGGTTCTTCTCGGCCATCGCCAACCCGAAGGCGATTCTGCTGTTCAGCGCGTTCCTGCCGCAGTTCATCGATCCGGCGCGAAGCATCGCCCTGCAGTTCGCGATCGTAACCGCGACATACCTGGCTGCGGAGTTCGTGGTCGAGTATCTGATCGCCAGCACTGCCGATCGCGTGCGGCCCTGGCTGGTCCGCGTCGGCAAGCGATTCAACCACGTGTGTGGCGGACTCTTCGTGATCGCGGGCGTATTGCTGCCGGCACGCGGCTAGGCGGCCGTCCCCAGGCCCGGCGATCGTGCCATGGAGTGGTCGCGTTCGAACTCATCGTGTCGCCCGTGCTGCCTCTGGGCATCGGTTATCGCCTGGGCGGCCGCGCATCCTGCGCCTGGCAGCGCAAAACAAAAAGGCCCCGAGTGATCGGGGCCTGTAGCGCAGCACTGAGTGCTTGAATCCTTGGCGGAGAGGGTGGGATTCGAACCCACGATACGCCTAAACGTATACCGGATTTCGAGTCCGGCGCATTCGACCACTCTGCCACCTCTCCGTGACGGGTACTGCTGCAAGGAAGCTCCGTGATGCGTCTTGTGGTCTTAAGCTCGCATCAGGGCGGATAACGATGCATCCGCAAGGCCTTGCTATTTACTTCTGCTTGTTCACTTCCCTTCGGCGGGTTCAGGAGCATTTCTGTTCTTGACCAGCGAAGCCCGCCATTCTACACAAAAAAATCCGGTTGTGTGAACGTTGCTCGAATATTTTTGAATTCTTGCATCGCGAGGTGGCGCGGCATGCGCCGCACGGGCCGAATTTTGCCAGAATGCGGCCAAGCGTGCCGGCGTGGGCCGGCGCTCCTTCTGAAGCAGGTGCGCCTGGCGGCGTGCCTCGGCATGGACCATGGACCTCATCACGCTGCTCTTGCTGGCCGCCGTCGTCTGCGTGCCCCTGGCGCACCGCCTTGGGCTGGGCGCCATTCCGGGCTATCTGCTGGCGGGCATCGCCATAGGCCCGTCCGGGCTGCGCATGGTGACCGACGTGCCGCAGATCCTCAGCGTCTCCGAGTGGGGCGTGGTGATGATGCTGTTCGTGATCGGGCTCGAGCTCGCGCCCAAGCGCCTGTGGGGCATGCGGCGCGAGGTGTTCGGGGCGGGCACGCTGCAAGTGTTGGCATGCGGCCTGGTCCTCGGGCTGGTGTTCGGGGCAGGCCTGCGTCATCTGGCCGGCATGTCCTGGGTGGCGGCGGTGCTGTGCGGCTTGTCTTTGTCGCTATCGTCCACGGCGGTGGCCTTGCGCTTGCTCGAAGAGCGCGGCTTGCTGAAGGCGCCGGTGGGCTACTCGGCGCTGGGCGTGCTGCTGTTCCAGGACATGGCGGCGATTCCGATGCTGGTCGCGGCCGGGCTGCTGGGCTCGGGCGGCGCCAGCGCACCCTCGTTTGGCGTGGCGCTCGCCGGCGTGGCGGTGGTGCTCGTGATGCGGCGCATGCGGCTGCTGAGCCTGGTGGTGCGCACGAAGATCCGGGAGCTGTTCACGGCGGCCACCTTGCTGATCGTGCTGGGCTCGGCGCAGTTGTTCGATTACGCCGGCCTCTCCGCCGGTCTGGGCGGCTTTCTGGTGGGGGTGCTGCTGGCCGAGTCTTCTTATCGCGAGGAGCTCGAGCGCACCATCGAACCATTCAAGGGGCTTCTGCTCGGGCTGTTCTTCCTGGCCGTGGGCATGTCCGTGAACGTGCGCGAAGCCTGGGCCTTCTGGCCCTACGTGATCGCGGGCGTGGCGGCGCTGCTGCTCATCAAGCTGGCGATCATCTACGTGCTGGCGCGTATCGTCGGCCTGCCGCACTACCATCGGCTGCTCTACGCGCTGGTGCTGGCGCAGGGCGGCGAGTTCAGCTTCGTGATCTTCAACGAAGCCTGGGACAACAACCTGATGACGCTGGCCCAGCGCGATCTGCTGGCGGTGGTGGTGGCGATCTCGATGGGGCTGGTGCCTTGCCTGATCCGGCTCCTCGAGCGGCTGCCGGCGCGATATGGCGGGATCGCGGGCATGGACGTGACGCCGGTGGGTTTCGAGGGACGGGCGGCCGAAGGCGAGGCCGACGGCGGCGAGCCCCGGATCCGCGCCGCCGATGCCGCTGCGATCGCTGCGGGCGCAACGATCGAGGGTGGCGACACGCAGAGCTCGGCCACCGCCCCTGCGGCGGCCCCGTCTGCGGCGTCGAGCCCCACCCGGCCACGCTCACCCTGAGGTGGCCGGCCGAGCGTGCGCGGGCGCGCCGCCAGCCTCACCCCGTGGTCGCGGGAGCCTCAGCCCCTGACATCCTCATGAACAGTCTGCCGATAGCGCGGCGGTGCCGGGCTGTGCCATGATAGATCGATGCGGCGCGGCTACACTCATGGCCGTCGTCCCACCCGATCCATCAGGAGAAAGCACATGCTCAAAGGTAAAGTCGCTGTCGTCACCGGTTCCACCAGCGGGATCGGCCTGGGTATCGCCACCGCATTCGCGCAGCAAGGCGCCGATGTGGTGCTCAACGGGTTCGGCGATGCCGGCGAGATCGAGGCGCTGCGCGCCCGTCTGGCCGAGGAGCACGGCGTCAAGGTGCTGTACGACGGCGCCGATCTGTCCAAGGGCGAGGCCGTGCGCCAGATGGTGGCCAATACCGTGCAGACCTTCGGCCGCATCGACATCCTGGTCAACAACGCCGGCATCCAGCACACCGCGCTGATCGAAGACTTTCCGATCGAGAAGTGGGACGCCGTCATTGCGCTCAATCTCTCGGCCGTGTTCCATGGGTCGGCGGCCGCGCTGCCGCACATGAAGAAGCAGGGCTGGGGCCGCATCATCAACATCGCGTCGGCGCACGGTCTCGTGGGCTCGGCGCAAAAATCTGCCTACGTGGCTGCCAAACACGGCGTGGTGGGCCTGACCAAGGTCACCGCGCTCGAGACGGCCGGTCAGGGCATCACCGCCAATGCAATCTGCCCGGGCTGGGTTCGCACCCCGCTCGTCGAAAAGCAGATCACGGCACTGGCCGAACGCGGTCACACCGACCAGGAAGCGGCCGCGCGTGAGCTGCTCGGCGAAAAGCAGCCGTCGCTGCAGTTCGTCACGCCCGAACAACTCGGTGGCACCGCCGTCTACCTCGCCTCGGACGCGGCCGCGCAGGTCACCGGCACCACCATTTCCGTCGATGGCGGCTGGACCGCCCGCTGAATCACCAGGAATCCCTTACATGCTGTTCTTGCTCTCTCCCGCCAAAAAGCTCGACTACGACACGCCGGTCAAGACCGAGTTGCACACGCAACCGTTGTTCGTCGACCAGGCGGCCGCCCTGATCAAGGTGCTCAAGACCAAGTCGGCCGACGACATCGGCGAACTCATGAGCCTGTCGCCGGCGCTCTCCGAGCTCAACGTGTCGCGCTATGCGGCCTGGAAGAAGACCTTCACGCTGGATAACGCACGTCAGGCCGTGCTCGCCTTCAATGGCGATGTCTACGAGGGGCTCGAGGCCCCCAGCCTGTCCGAGCGCCAGCTCGAGTGGGCGCAGGACCACGTCGTGATCCTGTCGGGCCTGTACGGCGCGCTGCGGCCCCTCGATCTGATGCAGCCGTATCGCCTCGAAATGGGCACGCGGCTGGAGAATCCCAAGGGTAAGAACCTGTACGAGTACTGGGGCACGGGCGTTGCCGACTACCTGAATACGCGCCAGGAAGGGCAGAAGACGCCGGTTGTCATCAATCTGGCCTCCGAAGAGTATTTCAAGGTGGTCGACAAAAAGGTGCTCAAGGCACGCGTGGTGCAGTGCGTCTTCCAGGACTGGAAGGGCGGTGACTGGAAGGTCATCAGCTTCCATGCAAAGCGCGCACGCGGTCTGATGGCGCGCTACGCGATCACCCACAAGATCACCAAGCCCGAAGGCCTGCAGGCGTTCGACAGCGAAGGCTATGCCTTCGATGCCGGCGTCTCCAGCGCCGACAAGCTGGTGTTCCGCCGCAAGCAGGCCTGAGCCGGTCATGCCGGCCGGCCTGCGCGTCTTTCTGTTTTTCTCGCTCGGCTACCTGATCTCGTATGTCTTCCGCGGCCTGAACATCGGCTTCGGACCTTACCTGACACAGGAGCTGAGCCTGTCGGCGGCCGATCTCGGCACGCTCACGAGCCTGTATTTCCTCGGGTTCGCGCTGCTGCAGATTCCGGCCGGCCTGATGCTCGACACCTGGGGCCCGCGCCGCGTGAATGCGGCGATGCTCGTGGTGGCGGCCATCGGCACGCTGATCTACGGCATGGCGTCCACGCTGGGCGGCCTGATGGTCGGGCGCCTCCTGATCGGCGCCGGCGTGTGCGTGTGCCTGGGCGCCACGTTCCAGGCACTGGCGCATACCTTTCCGCTGTCGCGCCTGCCCAGCATCAACGGCCTGGTGATGGCGGTGGGCGGCATGGGCGGTGTGCTGGTCGGCTCGCCGCTCTCCGAGCTGTTGCAACACACCACCTGGCGCGCCGTGAGCATCGGCATGGCCGCGGCCACGCTGATCGTGGCCGCCTTGATCTGGTTTGGTTCGCCGCGCGAAACAGGCCCGGCACGTGCGCCCGTCACGCTGGGCCAACAGTGGCGCGGCACCTGGACCCTGCTCACGTCGGCCCATTACTGGCGCCTCGTGTCGCTGCCCGTGATGACCGGGGGCGTGTTCTACGGCGTGCAATCGCTGTGGGTGCGGCCCTATCTGATCGAGGTCAACGGCCTGGATTCGGTGCCGGCCGCCTGGCTGGTGTCGCTGCTCGGCCTGGCGATGATGGCGGGCAATATCGGCCTGGGCGTGGCCGCGCGCCGCGTCGAGCGCATGGGGCTGGGCCTGTATGGCTTCGGCGGTCTGTGCATGGCGCTGTTTCTCGTGATCCAGCTGCTCATCGTGTTGCGCGTGCCGCTGCCGCTGGCGGCGCTCTGGGCCGGCTACGGCATCTTCGGTTCGGCCAATATCCTGGTCTACGCGCTCCTGGCGGGTGAGTTCCCGCGCGAGCTGCTGGGCCGCGTGGCCTCGACCACCAACCTGTTGATGTTCCTGATGATCTTCCTGTGCCAGGTCGGTGTGGGCTGGATCGTCGATCTCTGGCCGCGTATTGCTGGGGGCTTCAACGCCGACGGGCATCTGGCGGCATGGGCCGTCCTGTTGGCCGCGCAGGTCCTGGCGGCGGTCTGGTACTTCTGGCCGCAGCGGCGGGCGCCGGCGCCCGCCTGAACGTACGGGCACAAGCCGGGCGGCGCGGCCCCTCAGGCCGCCCGCACCGCTACCGGGCGATGTTCTCCCGGATCGGCCACCGCTTCGAGTTCCTGGCGGATCAGCGCCGTGGCGCGCAGCATCTGCTTGATCGGGTAGGCCAGCGTCGCCAGCTCGCCCGTGGTGTCGAACTGGGCCGGTAGCGGTCCGGGATCCGGCGCCTGCGGGTCGAGCTGCTGCAGCATGCCGTTGAGCGCCTCGTGCATCGGTGCGGGGGTTTGCGGCAGCGCGGCCAGGATCGGCATCGCGGCGGTGATCTGCGAGGCCAGGATGTGATTCTGGATCAGCAGATTGTTGAACTCGGGCACGTTCACCTGGTGCTGGCGCGGTTCGCTCATCATGCGATAGAAGGCCTCGGCGTAGTTGCTGAACGCGATGTGCACGTTCTTGCGCGCCAGGCGCCAGTGCAGGTCGGCCTCGGCCACCGCGGGCTCGTCGTCGCCTTTGCCCGGGTGGGCCTGCATCACATCCACATAGCCCAGCCCGGCGCGCAGGTATTCGCGATTGGCGCGCGACGCGGCCTGCGCGAGCGGCTTCATGTAGCGCGCTTCCCACCACGGCAGGATGTAGCTGCACACCAGTGCCAGCACGCAGCCCAGCAGCGTATCGAGCGCGCGTTCGCCGATCACCTCGAGCGAGACCGTGCCGGGCGCCACGAAGTGGAACACCAGCACCACGAACAGCGTGTTGAAGATGGCGCTGCCCATGTAGTTGAGCTGGATCAGGCTGTTGCCCATGATGCAGGCGCCCAGCAGCACGGCGAACAGCACTTCGGGCCGGTTGGTGATGGCGAAGAGCGCGAGCGCGGCCACGCAGCCGATCAGCGTGCCCATCAGACGCCAGCCATTGCGCTGGCGGGTGAGGGCGAAGCCCGGCTTCATGATGATCACGATGGTCAGCAGCACCCAGTAGCTGTGCGCGGCCATGTTGTTCGACAGCCAGGTGCCGATGAGCCCCATGGCCGCCGCGGCTGCCAGGCTCACGCGCAAGGCGTAGCGGAAGTGCGGCGAATCGAAGCGCAGATTGCTCGTGATCATGCCCAGCCGCACCTCCTGGCGCGACATGAAGCGGGTGAGCGATTTGTTGATGCGCAGCTCGCTGGTGGGCACCGCGTTGGCTTCCTGGGCGGTGTGGCCAGCCAGCTTGTCGACGATGCGGGCCGCGTTGCGCAGCCGGCGCAGCACCTGCACGATCAGGGCGAGCGTCTCGGGCTCGCGCTCGCCCAGCCCCTGTTGCTTGAGTTGCTCGATCTCGTATTCGATGGCGCGCAGTTCGGCCTTGGCGCTGCTGCGGTACTGCGTCTGGCGGCCGCGCGAGACATCCAGCGCGATCCGGCTCATCTCGAGCGACATCTTCACCAGCGCGTCGCGCATGAAGATCAGGGCGTCGCTGCCGGCCAGCGCGCGGCGCAACGCGGCGTAGTCGGTGTGGGTGGCGACCAGCGTGTCCAGCATCTGGAGCATGTCGACGAACATGTTCCAGAGCATGATGCGTTCGCCTTCGCGAAAGCCCTGGCCGCGCGGCAGCGCGCGCAGCACCAGGTCGCGGGCGGCCTGGTGGTTTTCAGTCATGAGCGACTGGCGCTGGATCAGCGTGCGATACGAGTCGTCGAGGTCGGCATTCTCGTCGTAGAAGCTCGCGCGCGCCGCCATGTAATCCGCCGTGGCGAAGAGCGCCACCGACATGGCCTGGCGTTCTTCGCGCAGCCAGAACACGCGGCGGAACGTGAGCGAAAACAAGAGGTAGAACAGCGCGCCGCCGGCGGTGGCGAGCGAGTGCCGCAGCACCTCTTCGGGCGGCAGCGGCGAATGCATGGTCAGCGTCATGAGCAGCAGTCCGGCAAAACCGATCAGGCCGCCGCGCTTGCCGAACACTGAAAACATCGAAAACAGGAAGCACTGCGCGATCACCACCAGCCACAGGATGAGCGGGTAGGTCGAGGCCAGACCGGTGATGGTCACGGTGGCCGTGCCGAGAAAGGCGCCGCCCAGCATCTCATTGGTGCGATGGCGCTGCGGTCCGCCGGGCTGGTCGATGATCGCCAGACACTGGGCGCCGAAGGTGGCGACCAGGCCCATGCTGTATTGCCCGAAGAGCCCGCCCAGGATCAGCACGGGCAGGAGCATGCCGATGCCTTGCCGCACGCCGCCGAAGAAATAGTGGCTGTAAAGAAAGCGCCGGATGCTGGCGATGCGCAGGTCCATGGGGAAGCGAAGGAGGCCGTGAATAGCGCCAGTATAGAGAGGGTCGGCGCTTACGGGGCCAGATCGATGGGTAGACCTTGGTATGCCACGGGCATCCTGGCGGGGCGGTGGTGTGGTGCGATACCGACAGACCCGATTTGCTCGGTTTGCCGCAACGCGGTAAATTCGCTCCTCTTGCGCCGGTCTGCCTATCCGAAACCGGCGCGCGGGCGAGCAAGACCCGGGCCACCTTCCGCGGTCTGCTGCGCCAGTAACACCTGCTGTTGGCCGCGCCACAAGCGTGTGATGCCAAAGCTTCCATTTCGACCTCCAGCGCTCCCTTGGGCGTTTGCACTGCGTTTCTGACGAGCGCGTGCCGGGTCGGCAAGGTGTCCGGGTGGCGTGGCTCCGTGAGCCGCTAAGCGCCGGATCATGTTGTCGTAACCGGTTCGGGTTCTGATTGCTGCCGTATCCGGGCAAGCAATGATCAGAGGGGCAGGGCCGGTACTGAAAGGAATGACAACATGGAAATGAATGGCGCCGACATCGTCGTGCGCTGCCTGGCCGATGAGGGCGTGGAACACGTCTTTGGCTATCCTGGCGGCGCGGTGCTCTACATCTACGACGCGATTTTCAAGCAAGACAAATTCCAGCACATCCTGGTTCGTCACGAGCAAGCTGCCGTGCACGCGGCCGATGCGTATTCGCGCGCCTCGCAAAAGGTCGGCGTCTGCATCGTGACCAGCGGCCCGGGCGTGACCAATGCCGTGACCGGCATCGCCACCGCCTACATGGACTCCATTCCGATGGTGATCATCAGCGGCCAGGTGCCTACGGCCGCCATCGGCGAGGACGCCTTCCAGGAGTGCGACACCGTCGGCATCACGCGTCCCTGCGTCAAGCACAACTTCCTCGTGCGCGACGTCAAGGATCTGGCCGAGACGATGCGCCGCGCGTTCTATATTGCGCGCACGGGCCGTCCCGGTCCGGTGCTGGTGGATATCCCCAAAGACATCACCGTTGCCCAGTACAAGTACACCCCGCCCAAGGGTGAGATTGCACTGCGCTCCTACGCGCCCGTCACCAAGGGGCATCAGGGCCAGATCAAGAAGGCCGTGCAGATGCTGATGTCTGCCGAGCGCCCGATGATTTATTCGGGTGGCGGCGTGATCCTGTCCAATGCCTCCGACGAGCTGCGCGCCTTTGCCGACGTGCTGGGCGCCCCGGTCACCAACACCCTGATGGGCCTGGGTGCCATGCCCGCCAGCAGCGGCCAGTTCGTGGGCATGCCGGGCATGCACGGCACGTACGAGGCCAACATGGCCATGCAGCACTGCGATGTGCTGCTGGCGATCGGTGCCCGTTTCGATGATCGCGTGATCGGCAATCCCAAGCACTTCGCCCAGAACGCGCGCAAGATCATCCACATCGATATCGACCCCTCGTCGATCTCGAAGCGTGTGCGCGTCGACGTGCCGATCGTTGGCAACGTCAAGGACGTGCTGGTCGAGCTGACGGCGCAATACGCCGCGGCGCGCGCCGAGAGCAAGCCCGCTTCGACCGAAAAGTGGTGGCAGCAGATCGAGACCTGGCGTGGCCGCGAGTGCCTGAAGTACGCCGGCTCCGATGAGGTCATCAAGCCGCAATACGTGGTCGAGAAGCTCTGGGAAGTCACGGGTGGCGACGCCTTCGTGACCTCCGACGTGGGCCAGCACCAGATGTGGGCTGCGCAGTACTACAAGTTCGACAAGCCGCGCCGCTGGATCAATTCCGGTGGCCTGGGCACCATGGGCGTGGGCCTGCCGTACGCCATGGGCGTGCAAATGGCCAATCCTGGCACCGACATCGCCGTTATCACCGGCGAGGCGTCGATCCAGATGAACATCCAGGAACTGTCGACCTGCGCGCAGTACCACCTCACGCCCAAGATCGTGTGTCTGAACAACCGCTTCCTGGGCATGGTGCGGCAGTGGCAGCAGATCGACTACGGCTCGCGCTATTCCGAGTCGTACATGGATTCGCTGCCCGACTTCGTCAAGGTCGCCGAGGCGTATGGCCACGTGGGCCTGCGCATCGAGCGTCCGGCCGACGTCGAGCCCGCGCTGCGCGAGGCATTCAAGAAGCACAAGGATCGTCTGGTCTTCCTGGACTTCATCACCGACCGCACCGAAAACGTGTGGCCGATGGTCAAGGCCGGCCGCGGCCTGACCGAGATGTTGCTCGGTTCCGAGGATCTGTAAGGAGGCCACCATGAAGCATGTGATTTCGGTTCTCATGGAGAACGAACCCGGCGCGCTCTCGCGCGTGGTGGGCCTGTTCTCTGCCCGCGGCTACAACATCGAGACGCTGACCGTGGCGCCCACCGAAGACGCGACGCTCTCGCGCCTGACCGTGGTCACCGTGGGGTCGGACGAGGTGATCGAGCAGATCACCAAGCATCTGAACCGTCTGGTCGACGTGGTCAAGGTGGTGGACCTCACCGAAGGCGCGCACATCGAGCGTGAGCTGATGCTCATCAAGGTGCGCGCGGTCGGCAAGGAACGCGAAGAAATGAAGCGGATGGCGGATATCTTCCGCGGCCGCATCATCGACGTGACGGACAAGTCGTACACGATCGAACTGACCGGCGACCAGGATAAAGTCCAGGCATTCATCGACGCCCTGGACCGCAGCGCCATCCTCGAAACCGTCCGTACCGGGGTTTCCGGCATCGGCCGCGGCGAACGGATCCTGAAGCTCTGACCGGCGTACCTGCCGGGGCATCACCCAATTTGTTTGAATTCAACGTATCTAGAAATTCCAAGATTTGGAGCACACCATGAAAGTTTTCTACGACAAAGACTGCGATCTCTCCCTGGTCAAGGGCAAAACCGTTGCCATCATCGGCTACGGCTCGCAAGGCCACGCCCACGCGCTGAACCTGCATGAGTCGGGCGTGAAGGTTGTCGTCGGCCTGCGCAAGAACGGCGCGTCGTGGAACAAGGCCGCCAACGCCGGCCTCAAAGTGGCCGAAGTGGCCGAAGCCGTGAAGTCGGCCGACGTCGTCATGATGCTGCTGCCCGACGAAAACATCGCCCAGGTGTACAACAGCGAAGTCCACGCGAACATCAAGGCCGGCGCCGCGCTGGCGTTCGCCCACGGCTTCAACGTGCACTACGGCCAAGTCGTGCCGCGCGAAGACATCGACGTGATCATGATCGCCCCGAAGGCGCCCGGCCACACCGTGCGTTCCACCTATGCCCAAGGCGGCGGCGTGCCCCACCTCGTGGCCGTCTACCAGGACAAGTCCGGCTCGGCCCGTGACATCGCCCTGTCGTACGCCAGCGCCAACGGCGGTGGCCGTGCCGGCATCATCGAGACCAACTTCCGCGAAGAAACCGAAACCGATCTGTTCGGCGAACAGGCCGTGCTGTGCGGCGGCGCCGTCGAGCTGATCAAGGCCGGTTTCGACACGCTGGTCGACGCGGGCTACGCGCCCGAGATGGCCTACTTCGAGTGCCTGCACGAGCTCAAGCTGATCGTCGACCTGATCTACGAAGGCGGCATCGCCAACATGAACTACTCGATCTCGAACAACGCCGAATTCGGCGAGTACGAGACCGGCCCGAAGATCGTGACCGACGAAACCCGCAAGGCGATGCGTCAGGCCCTGATCGACATCCAGACCGGCGAGTACGCCAAGAAGTTCATCCTCGAGAACGCCGCGGGTGCGCCCACGCTGACCTCGCGCCGCCGCATCAACGCCGACTCGCAGATCGAAGTCGTCGGCGCCAAGCTGCGCGCGATGATGCCCTGGATCGCCGCCAACAAGCTGGTCGACAAGTCGAAGAACTGATGTCTCTCGTGCCGCGCCGGCGCAGCCGGCGTGCGCACCCTGCCGGGCCCCCGCGGCCAGGATCACGGCATCTCCGCGCTGCGGGGATGCCGTTTTTACTTGGGGCGGCCGGGAATACCGCTTGCTGGCTGCGCAAGCGGGGCCATATGAGTTACCCTTTCGACATACGCCGCTCGCGAATCCATACCTATACCTATGCCGAATTTCTCCATGCGCGATTCCGAGAATCGCCATCGCAGCATCTACTTGCTGCCGAATGCCTTCACCACCGCGGCCCTGTTCGCCGGCTTTTATGCCGTCGTACAGGCCATGAACGACCGTTTCGAAACAGCGGCCATCGCGATCTTCGTCGCCATGGTGCTCGACGGCATGGATGGCCGGGTTGCGCGTCTCACCAACACGCAATCGTCTTTCGGCGAGCAATACGATTCGCTCTCCGACATGACCTCGTTCGGCGTGGCACCGGCATTGGTGGCCTATGAGTGGATCCTGCAGGATCTCGGGCGCTGGGGCTGGCTCGCGGCTTTCGTGTATGTGGCGGGCGCGGCATTGCGTCTGGCCCGCTTCAACACCAACATCGGCGTGGTCGACAAGCGCTTCTTCCAGGGCTTGCCCAGCCCCGCGGCGGCCGCCTTGGTGGCCGGCTTCGTCTGGCTCGCGATCGACAACAAGCTGCCGATACACGACAGCGTGATGGCATGGGTGGCCTTCGTGCTCACGATGTACGCCGGCATCTCGATGGTGAGCAACGCGCCGTTCTACAGCGGCAAAAGCTTTGCGCTGGGCCGCAGCGTGCCTTTCTGGGGCATTCTGGTCGTGGTCGCCGTGTTCGTTTTCGTGTCCAGTGATCCTCCGGTGGTGCTGTTCGGCCTGTTCGTGCTGTACGGTCTGTCGGGATGGGTCCTTTGGGCGTGGCGCTGGAACCGCGCGCGTCAGCTGCAGCGCGCCCGCCGCGCGGGCGGGCAGCACGACTGATGTTCGCATCGCGCTGACGCAACAGGGGCCGCTTATGCGGCCCCTTGTTTTTGCCCTTACGTGCCGGCGATCTCACGCGCTGCGCGGCCAGGTCGAGGCCGCTAACAGGCTTACAGCCCGAAGAACCGCTCGTCGTCGTACATCGGGTCCGGCCCCGGATGAAAGCGCGTGACCTGCCGGCCGTCGGCGCCCAGGTAAACGTACATCAGCGAGTTCCAGCTGTCCGCTTCGCGGTAGCGATAGGCCCACACCACCTGGCGGCTGCTGCCTAGGCCCGCCTCGGAGATGCGAGCGGGAGGACCGAACTCGCAACGGACCTGATCGGCGCTCCAGATGCCTTGCGACAGCAGCCGGAAGTGTTCGTCGCGCAGAATGGACACCACGGGACCAACCCGGCCGTCGGGCGTGACATTCGTGCCCCAGGCGTACTGCCCCATGGGTTGCTGCGTCCAGATCACCCGGCGTCCGCCGTCCGGGCGGTCACAGAAGAAGTTCGGCCGGCCCCATTGCGCCTCCACGTCGGCCAACGGCGTACCCGGGGGCGTCTGGGTCATGTTGGTGCACCCGGCGAGGGCGCCGGCAACGGCCAGTGCCGCGGCCAGCCGGGCAAGCGCGCAGGGAAGGGCGGAAGGCAGCACGGTCATGGGCAGCTCCAGGGATAAATATTGGTGCCGGATGAAAAAAGCCAAACGACGCATCCCGGCGACAGCGGACCACGAAGGGTTTCCGGTGAGTTTACCGAATCAGCTATAATTGCTGACGCTTTGCACATCGGCCGGGTGATTGCCCGGCTTTGTTCTGTGAGGCCGATTGCTCTCAGTTTGTTGATTCGTGAGCAATCCGCATGCCGCCGGCCGGGTTGTTGTAATGCCCGGCACGGGCCGGAGAGCATCCCGGCGGGCCATGCCACATCACCATTTTTTTAAACCCACGTCCGGGCGCCTCGGCCCTGACGCATGTCCGTAGAGGTCATCAAATGTCTGTCGCTGACATCAAGAAATCCGAAATCGTCTCGCAGTTCCAACGCGCTCAAGGCGACACCGGCTCCCCCGAAGTTCAGGTGGCTCTGCTTACCGCCCGCATCAACGAACTGACCGGTCACTTCAAGGAACACATGAAGGACCACCACTCGCGCCGCGGTCTGCTGCGCATGGTCAGCCGTCGTCGCAAGCTGCTCGACTACCTCAAGGGCCGCAATCCCGATTCGTACCGCGCTCTGATCGAAAAACTCGGTCTGCGCAAGTGATCGACGGGGCTGGCTCCCCATGACGCCCAACCGTGGCCGCCGCGACTTCGTCGCGACGGCCACGGTTTTTCATTTGTAAGGAATAATCGTCATGTTCAATAAAGTGACCAAGACCTTCCAATACGGCCAGCATACGGTCGTGCTGGAAACCGGCGAGATCGCTCGTCAGGCCTCCGGCTCGGTTGTCGTGTCCGTCGAGGACACCGTCGTGCTGGCTACGGTGGTGGCTGCCAAGAAGCCCAAGCCCGGCCAAACCTTCTTCCCGCTGACCGTCGACTACATCGAAAAGACGTACGCCGCCGGCCGCATCCCGGGTGGCTTCTTCAAGCGTGAAGGCAAGCCCTCCGAGAAGGAAACGCTGACCTCGCGCCTGATCGATCGTCCGCTGCGTCCGCTGTTCCCCGAAGGTTTCTACAACGACGTGCAAGTGGTCATCCACACGCTGTCCGTCAACCCGGAAATCGATCCCGATATCCCCGCCATGATCGGCGCCTCGGCCGCGATGGCCATCTCGGGCATCCCGTTCAATGGCCCGATCGGCGCCGCCCGCGTGGGCTACATCGACGGCCAGTACGTGCTGAACCCCACCGCCACGCAGCTCAAGAGCTCGCAGATGGACCTGGTGGTCGCCGGCACCGAAACCGCCGTGCTGATGGTTGAATCCGAAGCCAAGCAGCTGTCCGAAGACGTGATGCTGGGCGGCGTGGTGTTCGGCCACGAGCAACAGCAAGCCGCGATCAACGCCATCCACGAACTCGTGCGCGACGCCGGCAAGCCCGACTGGGACTGGACCGCGCCCGCCAAGGACGAGGCCCTGATCAATGCTGTCTCGACCGCCGCTCAGGCCGGTCTGCAGGCCGCCTACCAGGTGCGTGACAAGCAGGCCCGTACCAACCAGCTGCGCGAAGTCTATGCCGACGTGCACGCCAAGGTCGCCGAGCAAGCCGCTGCCGCTGGCAACGACAAGCCCGACAGCGTCACCGTCGACAACATCCTGTTCGACCTCGAAGCCCGCATCGTGCGCGGCCAGATTCTGAGCGGTGAGCCCCGTATCGACGGCCGCGACACCCGCACCGTGCGCCCGATCAGCGTGCGTCTGGGCGTGCTCCCGCGCGCCCACGGCAGCGCCCTGTTCACCCGCGGCGAAACGCAGGCCCTGGTGGTCGCCACCCTCGGCACCAAGCAAGACGAGCAGATCATCGACGCCCTGATGGGCGAGTACCGCGATCGCTTCATGCTGCACTACAACTTCCCCCCCTTCGCCACCGGCGAAACGGGCCGGATTGGCGTGCCCAAGCGTCGCGAAATCGGTCACGGCCGTCTGGCCAAGCGCTCGCTGGTCTCGATGCTGCCGGCCGCCGATGAGTTCCAGTACACGATCCGTCTGGTTTCCGAGATCACCGAATCCAACGGCTCCTCGTCGATGGCTTCCGTCTGCGGCGGCTCGCTCGCCCTGATGGACGCTGGCGTGCCGATCAAGGATCACGTGGCCGGCGTGGCCATGGGCCTGATCCTAGACGGCGGCAAGTTCGCCGTCCTGACCGACATCCTCGGCGACGAAGATCACCTGGGCGACATGGACTTCAAGGTGGCGGGTACCGAAAACGGCATCACCGCGCTGCAGATGGACATCAAGATCCAGGGCATCACCAAGGAAATCATGCAGGTGGCGCTGGCTCAGGCCCGCGATGGCCGTCTGCACATCCTCGGCAAGATGCGTGATGCGCTCGACGGTTCGCGTACCGAGCTGTCGGCCTTCGCGCCGCGCATGCTGACCATCAAGATCAACCCCGAGAAGATCCGTGACGTGATCGGCAAGGGCGGCGCCACCATCCGTGCGCTGACCGAAGAAACCGGCACGCAGATCGACATCTCCGACGACGGCACGATCGTGATCGCCAGCGTCGACGAATCGCAGGCCAAGGAAGCTCAGCGCCGCATCGTCGAGCTGACCGCCGACGTCGAAGTGGGTCAGGTCTACGACGGTTCCGTGCTGCGTCTGCTGGACTTCGGCGCGATCGTGCAAGTGCTGCCGGGCCGTGATGGCCTGCTGCACATCTCGGAAATCGCCAACTACCGCATCGCCAACATCAATGACGTGCTGAAGGTGGGCCAACAGGTCCGCGTGAAGGTCATCGAAGCCGACGACAAGGGCCGTCTGCGCCTGTCGATCAAGGCGATCGGCGGTATCGAGCAGCAAACCGAGGGCCAGGCCCCGGCCGCCGAACAGCCCCAGGCTGAGTAAGGCAAAACGGACGTGGCGCGCGAGCGCCGCGTCCGGGCAGGTTCAAGAACGCCGCGGCCTCGTGCCGCGGCGTTTTTCTTTGCAGCGCCATGTTGCGCGGCGCATGGTGCGCCGGTGCATGTCCGCGACGCGCCCGGCCAGCGCCTGCGTGAAGCGCACAGCGTCACCCAAGTAGGGTAAATTCGTGCCACAGCGCGGCCAGCGGCACGCCGCCGCGGCCGATCACAGATGCCGGCGCCAGGGGCGACCGGATCACAGCAAGAGGGGAAGCGAACGCATGACGGGCAAGCGGCGCGCGTGCATGGCGGCAGGGATGGCGGCGATCTGGCTGAGCGGCTGTATCGCGCCACAGGCCACGCCGTCGAGCGCGCGGGCAACCGGGCCAAAAGGCGAGTCGATGTCGGCGGATCAGTTCGCCCAGACGGACTTCAACCGGACCGTCACGATCGAGATCCGCGACAACCTCAACAGCTTGTATTCGCTGCTCGACAAGCTTTATCGCCGCAATCCGCGCGAATGGCGCAAAACCGGCGTCACGAGTCAGGAAGATGCCGTGGCGCGCGTCAAGCGGCTCATTGAGACGCGTCGTCCGCCTCAAGGCCTGTCCGGCTTGCGCGACATCCAGATTCTCGCGGTCGCACTCGACCCCAATTACCAGGGCGACCGCGTTGCCGCCTTCATCTACGGCCTGGCCGACACGCTGATCGCGGCCCATAACGACAAGACCCGCATCTACGTTTCCGACGTTCTCGACGGCCAGCGGCTCTATAACGCGGCGCGCAACGTGGAGGCGGCCGCCTGGCTGCTGTCGTCGCGGCGCAATGCGCAAGGCGAGCCGCTGCTGCTGGCCAATGAAATGTCCGCCACTGCCATCAATCTGAGCTTCGAGCGGGAGTTCGGCGCTATCATCGGCCGGCTGGACCTGATCGCCAACCTGCTTGGCGAAAACTCGCGCCGCATCGGCATCAATTACGCGCAGGGCCTGCTTTTCTTCAATTTCCTGCCAGTACGTTAGACCGGACTTCAACGTGATCGACCTCTCCGCCATCCAGACCGCCCGCGACAATCTGCGCGGGCAAGTGCAGAAAACCCCGTTCACGCTGTCGCGCACGCTCTCCGACATCCTGGGCGCGCAGATCTGGCTCAAATTCGAGAACCTGCAGTTCACCGCCTCGTTCAAGGAGCGCGGCGCGCTCAACCGCATGTTGACCCTGTCGGATGCCGAGCGTAAGCAGGGCGTGATCGCGGTCTCCGCGGGCAACCACGCGCAAGGCGTGGCCTATCACGCGCAGCGCATGGGAATTCCGGCGGTGATCGTGATGCCGCGCTTCACACCCACCGTCAAGGTCGCCAACACGCGCCGATTCGGCGCCGAGGTGGTGCTGGCCGGCGACACTTTCGATGATGCGAAGGCGCACGGGCTGGTGCTGGCGCGTGAGCGCGGCCTGGTGATGATCCATCCCTACGACGACGAGGCCGTCATCGCGGGGCAGGGCACCGTCGGCCTCGAGATGCTCGAAGACCAGCCCGATCTCGACGCGGTCATCATCGCGATCGGGGGCGGGGGGCTCGTTTCCGGCATCGCCACCGCGGTCAAGGCGCTCAAGCCTGGCATCGAGGTGATCGGCGTGCAGACCGAGCGCTTTCCGTCGATGTACGCCGCGCTCAATGGCCAGGAGCTCAATGCCGGTCACTACACCATCGCCGAAGGGATCGCGGTCAAGACGCCGGGTACCATCACGCAGGAGATCTGCCGCCGTCTCGTGGATCGCATCGAGCTGGTGAGCGAAGCCGATATCGAGCACGCCATCGTGGTGCTGCTCGAAATCGAAAAAACGGTGGTCGAAGGGGCGGGCGCGGCCGGCCTGGCGGCCTTGCTGCTGGAGCAGCAACGCGGCGCGTCACGGTTTGCCGGCAAGCGCGTGGGACTCGTGCTCACCGGTGGCAACATCGATCCGCTCATGCTGGGCGAGCTCATCGAGCGCGGCATGGTGCGCGCCGGACGCCTCGCGCGCATCCGCGTCGATCTGCGCGACTTGCCCGGCGCGCTTGCGCAAGCCACCAAGCTCATCGCCGACGCCCACGCGAACATTACCGAAGTACATCATCAGCGCGCGTTCACGACACTGCCGGTGCGCAATGTCGAAGTCGATTTCGTGCTTCAGACGCGAGGCCCCGAGCACATCCAGGAAGTGATCGACGTGCTCAATCGGGCGGGTTTTGCCGCCAGCAATCACGATCATTAATGCTGCCGCGGACCCGCGTGGGTCCGCAGCGTGGCCTGTCCGCATTCGAATCGCGCGTCGTCCGCGCTGAGCCCGCGGATCGTGCACGATCTGCCCTGGCGTTGCCCGCGATCAATCCGTGGCCTGGCCCGCGTTGGACACCTGCGCGGCAGCGTGCCGCTCTGCCAGCTTGCGCACACGATACAGGCGTTCGCGCTGCAGCGTCGCACCCAGCGGCTCGGGCTCGCGGCCCAGCGCCAGCCAGTCGGCGCTCACGCCATTCACCGCGTCCATCAGCGCATCGGGCTGGGCCTCGAACCAGCGCGCCAGCAGGTGGTCCGGATTGAACACATCCAGGCCCTGGCGCCGCAGTTCGGAGCGATTGAAGTCCTTCAGGTTCCAGGTCATGACCTGGACGACGGGCGGGCGTTGCGCGCCGCAGCGCGCACGCCGCGCGAGACCCGCCGCGATCACATGGAAATCCTTGGGGTCGCTGTAGCGCAGGCCACCCTCATAGACGGTCACGTCGGCCTCGAGCGCGCCAGGACAGCGCGCGTTCATCTCGGCCCATTGCTCGGTCATCACCTCGGGCGGAATCGCCCACAGTCGCGATGCATTGCGGCGCCACTCCTCGCCGATGCGCTCGGTCCAGACAGGCTGGTACACACCGGCCTCGGCCAGGCGCAGCATCAGGCGGCGCACGATGCCGGACATCAGGACGCAGGCGTCCAGCACGATGAAGGGGGGAGGGGATTCGGACGGCAAGATGAGCGCTGGCAAAGCGTAAGGACGGCGCAAGAATAACCGGTTTTGCGCCGCCGGGCCGCTCGCTCAGCCGCCGCGCCGCACCTGCTGCCCACCCTGCGCGCCGGTGGGCGCGCCGTCGGTCCAGGCCAGCGCGCCGTTGACCGCCACGTGCATGATGCCGCGTGCAGGACGGGTGGGCTCGCCATAGCCGAAGCCTGCGTCCACGGTCAGGGCGTCGAACACGGTGATGTCCGCGCATGCGCCGGGCCGGATCACGCCCCGATCCCGGAAGCCGAACTTCTGCGCCGTCAGTCCCGTCATCTTGTGCACGGCGGCTTCGAGCGCGAACAAACCCTTGGCGCGAGCGTAGTGGCCCAGCACGCGCGGGAAGGCGCCCCAGAGCCGGGGATGCGGATGATTGTCGTGAGGCAGTCCGTCCGAGCCGATCATCGTTGCCGGGAAGGCCAACACGCGCTCGACATCCTGCTCGTCCATGGAGAAATAGATGGCGCCGCCCGGCATCAGGCGCGCGGCTGCCTCGTCGCGGTGAACGCCAAGCTCGGACGCGATCTCGTCGATGTCGCGTCCGGCGTGCTCCGGGTGCGGCGTGGACCAGGTGACGATGACGCGCTCGCAACGTTGCACCCGCCACACTTCGAGCACCGTCGAGCCGGCGTGATAGGGATAGCAATCCAGGCACACGGCTTGTTCGCGCATCGCCTGTGCAATGTACGGCAGCGTTTCCCGCGTGCGGCCGAAGTTGCGTGCGCCGCTGAGTTTGTGATGCGAGATGACCACCGGCACGTCGAGCCGACGTCCGATCTCGAAGGTCTCGGCCAGCGCGTCCATGATGCCGTCGGACTCGTCGCGCATGTGGGTGCAGTAGATGCCGTCGTAGGCGTGCAGATCGGCGCAGACACGCACGACCTCATCGGTGCTGGCGGGCATGGCCGTGGTGTAAGCGAGGCCTGTGGAGATGCCGATCGCGCCCGCTTCGAGCGCTTGGCGCGCCAGCATGCGCATCTGCGCGATCTCGGCATCGCAGGCCGTTCTGCCCAGGTCGTTCATGGTGGCCACGCGCAGCGTGGTGTGGCCGACCAGCATCGCGTAGTTGGTGGCGGGCGGGTGGCGGCGCAGGGCGGCCAGATAGTCCTCGAAGGCGGCGTAGCGGTACCATCCGCCTTCGCGGTCGAGCAGGTCCAGCGGGGGCGTGACGGGCTGTGGCACGGCGCGCGGCATGGGCGCCAGCGAAATGCCGCAGTTGCCCGCCACGACGGTGGTAACCCCTTGCGAAAGCTTGGGGGTCATATCGGGGCTGGACAGCAGCACGCGATCGTCGTGGGCGTGCGCATCGATGAAGCCGGGCGCGACGATCATGCCCGCCGCGTCGATATGCTGCCGCGCCGGCGCGCCGGTGAGATCGCCGACCGCGTCGATGTGCCCGCCGACGATGCCGACATCCGCATCGAAGCGCGGTGCGCCGGTGCCGTCGATCACCGCGCCGCCCCTGAAAATGAGATCAAACATGCGTGCTCCCGTGTCAGCGTGCGCTGCCGAGTTGCGCGCGGGTTTCCCAACGCCCCTGTTCGGTCAGCACGAGCGCTTCGCCGTACAGGTAGGCCGTCGTGCAGGCGTGGCGCGGCAGCAGCAGCACCCGATCGCCGACGTCGAGCCCATGGGCATCCACCACGACGTGCTCTTCGTTCATCATCACGATGGGGCTGGGCCAGCGGAACCGGTCGGCCATGGGCTTGTCGGGCGAAATGGCTTTCGCACCGGCATCCAGCGTGACGCGCGCGCCGTGGCGCGAAATGACGGTGGCCAGCACGAAGGCGGCCGGCTGCCATTCCAGGTGGGGCAGTTCGCTGTCGTGCTGCGAGCTGGAATAGGCCCAGCTGCCGGGCGCGACCCAAGTGGCCAGATCGTCGGGCCACAGATCGAAACTGTAGCTGGCGCCCGCGACCACTTCCGTGGCCAGCCCGGCATCCCGGGCCTGCGCGACCAGGGCGCGCACGCGGTCCGCTACCTCGTGCACGCGCACGCGGCGCGCCTCGATCTCGCGGTCGTGGATGTGACCATCGTAGATGTGCCAGCCGCCGAAGGCCGCCTGTGCGTGCGCCCCGTGCGCCAGGGCAAGCGCGCCCGCGTCGATCGCGGTCCCGGTGCGGCCCATGCCTGGGTCGAGGTCGACGTGCAGGTGCAGGTTGTCGGGCCAGAGCAGGGGCTGCGCGGCCCGCCGCCAGGCATCCAGCCCATGCTGCGAGTCGAACAAGGCGCCGAGCGCCGCGTCGGGGTATTGGCGGGCCAGGGCCACGTAGCTGGCCAGATGCCGGGCATTGACCGTGGGGTAGGCCCACAGGACGCGCGCTGCGCCCGACTGCAGCGCGAGCCGGGCCTCCGCGACGGTGGCGACCTTGAACGCCCGGACGCCCGCTTGGGACAGCCGCGCGACGATCCAGCCCGCGCGATGCGTCTTGATGTGCGGCATCAGGCGCTGCACACCGCCGATGCGCTCGACAGTTGCGCGCAGGTTGTGCAGCAGCGCTTCTTCGTAAACGACGAGGCAGGGCGTGGCCACGCCCTCCGGCGGGCAGGCGTGCGGCGCGGCGGCCGTCATGGTGTGCGAGGAAAGCGTGGTGCTCATGTCATGGAGTCCATTGGAAAGCGCTTCGGCACGGGCCCGATCGGGTGTGTGCCGGCCGAAGCGCCGGGCAAAAATGGGGCAGGCTCAGGCGCCTCGTTGTCGGCGCCATTCGGCATAGGCCACCAGCGTGTCGGGATTGGGCGGGTAGGTGCCGCGCAGCATGGCGCCGCCTTCCACGCGCTCGAGGATGAAGGCTTCCAGTGCCTCCTGCTCGGCGGCGTCGCTGGCAATCTCGTCGGCCAGGTGCTGCGGGATCACGACCACGCCCTCGTCATCGCCCACCATGACATCGCCCGGATACACGGGCACGCCGCCGCAGGCGATCGGCACGTTCAGGTCGATCGCGTGGTGATGAATGAGGTTGAGCGGCGCGCTGCCGCCTGCGCAATAGACCGGGAAGTCCATCTCGGCGATGCGGCCGCTGTCGCGTACCGGGCCATCGGAGACCAGTCCGGCCGCGCCACGCAGTTTGAGGCGCGTGGTGAGGATTTGGCCGCCCGAGGCCACGCGGGTTTCGCCACGGCAGTCCAGCACCAGCACATGGCCGGCCGGCACGCTCTCGATGCCCTTGCGTTGCGGGTGGTCAGGATCGTTGAACGCACTCAACTGGTCCAGATCTTCACGCGAGGGGATGTTGCGCATGGTGAAGGCGGGGCCGACGAGGTTGCCGCCGCTCGGTTGCGTCAGCCGGCCCACGCCTTGCAGATAGACGTTGCGAAAGCCGCGCTTGAACAACTGTGTGCAGAGGGTGGCGACGCTGACATGGCGCAGCAGTTCGCGGGTCTTGGGATTCAGTTCCGTCATGGCGGCTCCTCAGGCGGGTTTGTAGGCCACGACTTCGATTTCGACCAGGGCGTCGATCATCAGGCGCGCCTGGACCGTCGAGCGCGCCGGGCGGTGCGCACCGAAGCACTCCACGTAGGCCTGGTTGAATGCGCGGAAGTCGCCCGCGTCGGCCAGCCATACCGTGGCCTTGGCAACGTCCTGCAGCGTGCAGCCGGCCAGGCCGAGGGCCGCTTCGAGGCGTTTGAAAACGTGGCGGGTCTGGCCGGCGATGCCGCCTTCCACGATCTTGCCGGTCTCGTCCATGGGCACTTGGCCCGAGACAAATACGAAATCGCCGGCGCGCGTGGCGGGAGAGAGGGGGCGTGCGTTGCCGTCGGACGACAGGGGCGCGTTGCCTAGGGTATGTACGGGCATGAAAGCATCCAGAGTGAGTAATAAAATTACACGTCGATGCAGCATATGGCGGGCGGCCTGTGCGAATCATGCCTGAAAATTGATGGTTTTGTTAGGTTTTTACTTTGTTGTTGGTACTTATTGGTAAATTTATTACATCAACCTTCCATCCTGGTGGTTTCGCCCCCGCGAGCGCTGCGTGCAGTGCGAATGCCGCGGCGTGAAATCAGTGCGTGAGTCGTGCGCAGTCGTCATGAACAGCCTTCAATGCAGTGAACCGTTGGAATCCCCCATGAGAAAACCTCTGCTGTCCCTTGCTGTACTCGCCGGCCTCATCGCCTCTCCCGCACTGGCCGCGGAGTCCGCGCAGGCCTGGCCTTCCAAGCCCGTGACCGTCATCGTCAATTCGGCGGCCGGCGGTTCGGCCGACGTGCTGACACGCATCGTCTTCAACGAGCTGGCCAAGGAGCTCAATACCTCGTTCGTGATCGAGAACCGGCCCGGCGCCGGTGGCACGATCGCGATGTCGGCCATCAAGCGGCAAAAGCCCGATGGCTACACGCTGGGCTATGCCAACGTCAACACGCTGAGCGTGAATCCCTCGCTCTTCAAGCGGCTGCCCTACGATCCCAATAAGGATTTCGAGCCCGTCGGCCTGATGTTCAATCTGTACAACGTGCTGGCGGTGCGGGCCGATCATCCCGCCAAGAGCGCCACCGAGTTGCTGAGCTATGCCAAGGACAATCCCGGCAAACTCTCGTACGGCGCCTCTGGTATCGGTACCAGCGGCCACATCGGCGGCGAGCTGCTGCGCAGTATGGCCAAGCTCGACGTGCAGTTCGTGCCATACCAGGGCGATCCGCAGTCGCTGCAGGATCTGGTGGGCGGGCGCATCGAATACAGCATCAGCAACTCGTCCGTCGTGATGCCGCTCGTCGATAGCGGCAAGCTGCGGGCGCTTGCCATCACCTCGCTCAAGCGCGTGCCGCTGTATCCCGATCTGCCCACCTTCGACGAGTCGGGCATCAAGGGGTACGAGAATGTGTCATGGGGCGGCATCGTCGTGCCGGCCGGCACGCCGCAGCCGATCGTCGACAAGCTCAATGGCGCGATGAACAAGGTCCTGCGCACCGACGCCGTCCAGGGTTCCATGAGCAAGCTGGGCGCGCTGGCGGTGCCGGGCTCGCCGGAAGACTTCCGCACACTCATCGGGACCGAACAGGTGAAGTACCGCGCCTTGATCGAGTCGGCCAATATTCCGAAGCTCGACTGAGGCGGCGGGGCGGGCGCGCAAGGCCGGCGTGCCTGCCGAGGTGCCTGCTATAGTCTGGCCCATTATCGCCACACCGTACGCGGGAGGCCGCACCGGCCCCTCCGGTGGCGGCGGCCGGCACCCGCGTTCACCATGCCCCTCAGCGCCAACCACCTTCTACAAGAGCTCCAGGAGCGCCTGTCCACGCTATCGCCGTCGCAGGCGCTGGTGGCGCAGGTCATTCTTGCCGATCCGCAGGGCGCCGCCGTGGCCACGGTCGAAGAGTTGGCGCGGCGCGCAGGCGTGTCGATGCCCACGATCGTCCGCACCTGCCGCAGTTTTGGCTACGACTCGGTGCGGGACTTCATGGTGGCGCTGGCGCAGAGTTATGCGGCGAGCGGTTCGCACCTGCACCGCAGCGTGCTGGCCACCGACAGCACGGCCGATGTCGCCAGCAAGGTGGTTCACGGTGCCATATCTTCGTTGCGCGACCTGGCGCAGGGTCTGAACAGCCAGGTGATCGACCAGATCACCGACCGCATGGCGGCGGCGGAGCGCATCGATTGCTATTCGGTCGGCGCGTCATCGACATTCATCGCCAACGAATTGCAGAGCCGGCTGTTTCGACTGCGTGTGCAGTCCAACGCCATCTTCGATGCGCACCAGCAACTGGTCTCGGCCAGCACGCTGGGCCCCAAGGGCATCGCCTTCATCATTTCGCACGTGGGCCGCATGCCCTACACGCTCGATGCCGCGCGCTATGCGCGCGCGCACGGCGCCACCGTCATCGCCCTGACTCAGCAAGACACCCCCCTCGCACGCGAGGCGGATCTGGTGCTCGCCATTTCAGGGCCGGCCGACCCCCTGCGCCCCGTGGGCACCGAAACCCATCTCGCCCATCTCGTGATCATCGAGATCCTGATGGTGCGGCTGGCCCAGAAGCTCGGCCCGGTCGCCGTGCACGACCTGCAGCACTTCAAGCAGTTGATGCATGCCTACGGCTTTGACAGCGACGTCCATGCAAACAACGTGGATAGCGCAGGCGCGGCCGGGGAGCCCGAACCTGCAGGTGGGACGGGGCGAAGCCCGGCATGATGGGTCAAGAGGGCGGGAATGCGGAACGGAGCGCGGCGTCAATGCGGAACGCGCCTGTCCGCATGTGCCCCTGATGTGCCGCAAGTGCCTGATATGTATGGTGGTGCACCCACCCGGGCTCGAACCGGGACGCCTTTCAGCGAGGGATTTTAAGTCCCTTGCGTCTACCAATTTCGCCATGGGTGCAATGGCGGAAGCGGTGGGATTCGAACCCACGAAGGGTATAAGCCCTTGCCGGTTTTCAAGACCGGTGCCTTCAACCGCTCGGCCACACTTCCGCGTGAGCACGGCGAGCGCCGCGCTCGGGTAACCCTGCGGCCGTTACCGGCAAGTGCATGGATTCCCGTAAAGGGCAGCATAATAATCCATTTACCAGAATCACGACGGAGGCGTTTCATGAAAGCAGTCGAAATCACCCAGCCCGGCGGTCCGGAAGTCCTCGTGGCGAGCGAGCAGCCGATGCCCGTGCCCGCGGCGGGCGAGGTGCTGATCAAGGTCAGCGCGGCCGGCATCAACCGCCCCGACGTGTTCCAGCGCAAGGGTAACTACGCGCCGCCTCCGGGCGCCTCCGAGCTGCCCGGCCTCGAAGTGGCCGGCGAGATCGTGGGTGGCGATGCCGCGCTGGCGGGCTTCAAGGTGGGCGACAAGGTCTGCGCGCTGGTCGCGGGTGGCGGCTATGCCGAGTACTGTGTCGCGCCCGCGCTGCAGTGTCTGCCGATTCCCGAGGGCCTGAGCGACATCGAGGCGGCCGGCCTGCCCGAAACGTATTTCACGGTGTGGAGCAATGTGTTCGACCGCGGGGGGCTGGCCGAGGGTGAGGCGCTGCTGGTACACGGTGGCGCGAGCGGCATCGGGACCACGGCCATCCAGATCGCGCGTGCGATGGGCCACACGGTCTACGCCACGGTTGGCAGCGACGAGCGCGTGGCCGCGGTCGAAAAACTGGGCGCCATCGGCATCAACTACAAAACGCAGGACTACGTCGAAGAGATCAAGCGTCACACCGGCGGCAAGGGCGTGAACGTGATCCTCGACATGGTGGCTGGCGACTACATCAATCGCGATCTCAAGTGCCTGGCCGACGACGGCCGCATCGTGATCATCGCGCTGCTGGGCGGGGCCAAGGCCACGATCGACTGCAACGAGCTCATGCGCCGCCGCCTTACGGTGACCGGTTCGACCCTGCGTCCGCGCTCGGTCGAGTTCAAGGGCGAAATCGCGCGTGCGCTGCGCGAACGTGTCTGGCCCCTGCTCGAGGCCGGCAAGATCAAGCCGATCATCCACGCCACGCTGCCGCTCGACCAGGCTGCCGCCGGGCACGCCATGATGGAAGCCGGTGAACAGGTCGGCAAGATCATCCTCACCGTCTGACGATCTGCCTCGGCGCAATTCGCGCCGACACGCTACAATCATGGGTTTGGCTCGGGAAGCTTTTCGGGCCAATCACCCCCCTGTCCGGCCTCAGGCCTTCTGCGGGAGAGCTCCGTGAGCGCGCCAGATCGCGCACCGGGCCTCTTGCAGGGCGCTCTCAGGGCCTCTTTATCGCCCACTATTGCGCATGACCCAAAACGCGAATCGCGCCCGCCTTGTGCTGGGCAACTGGAAAATGCACGGCAGCCTGGCCGACAATGCCGCGCTGCTGGACGCCTTGCGTGCGGCCGATGCCGCCAGCCACTGTCAGATCGGCGTGTGCGTGCCTTTCCCGTACCTCGCCCAGACGGCCCAGGCTTTGGCCGGCAGCGCCATTACCTGGGGCGCGCAAGACGTGAGCGCCCAGGCCAAGGGCGCCTTTACCGGTGAAGTCTCGGCGTCGATGCTCAAGGAGTTCGGCTGCCGCTGGGCACTGGCCGGGCATTCTGAGCGCCGCACCCTGCACGGCGAAAGCGATCAGCTCGTGGCCGACAAGGCGCGCGCCGCGCTCGAGCAGGGTCTCACCCCGGTGGTCTGCGTGGGCGAATCCCTCGAACAACGCGAAAGCGGCGAAACCCTCGCCGTGATCGAGCGCCAGCTGGCGCCGGTGCTGGCGCTGGGCCGCGATGCCGTGGCTGCCATGGTGCTGGCCTATGAGCCCGTGTGGGCCATCGGCACCGGCCGCACCGCCTCGCCCGAACAGGCGCAAGAAGTGCACGCCGCCATCCGCGCCGCCCTGACCAAACTGGGCGCGCCGCAAGTGCAGGTGCTGTATGGCGGCAGCGTCAAGGCTGCCAACGCCGCCACCCTGTTCGCCATGGCCGACATCGACGGCGCCCTCGTGGGCGGCGCTTCGCTCGTGGCTGAAGAATTCCTGCGCATCGCCGCAAACTAAGTTTCCGTACGGAGTCTGTAATGTCTATGATCCTTACCACCCTGATGATCGTGCAGGTCGTGTCCGCGCTGGCGATCATCGTGCTGGTGCTGTTGCAACAGGGCAAGGGAGCCGATATGGGCTCGTCCTTCGGCAGCGGTTCGGCCGGCAGCCTGTTCGGTGCCTCGGGCGCCGCCAACTTCCTGTCGCGCAGCACCAAATGGGCTGCCGTGGTGTTCTTCGCCACGACCGCCGGCCTGGCCTACGTCACGCACAGCAGCAGCGGCCTCGGTGTCGACAGCGGCATCATGGAGAACTACCAGGATCGTTCGGTGCCCCAGGCGCCGGGCGCCGGTCCCTCGGTTCCGGGTACGCCCGCGCCGAATTCGGTTCCGTCCGTCCCCGCGCCCGCCGCGCCGGCCCAGCCCGACGCCTCCGTACCCAGCGTGCCCGCCACGCCGGCGCCCGCACCTGCTGAAGCGCCCAAGCCCGCCCAGTAAGCCGCATTACGCGTCAGGGGCGAGTTGTCGGCGCCCCTGCGCCACGGTCTTTCGTAGCAAGACCGCGGCATCGGGGGCAGGGGCCTGTCCATGGACACGTCTCCCCGCCGATGCCAAAAAAAGCTCGCGATTTTGCACAATCGAAAAACGGTGCTAGAATGCACGGCTTTCCAGGACAGAGCCAAACAAGCACTGTCAGCCAAGCGAAAATCCTTCGGGATTGACGTGACGGACAAAGAAGACCGAGGGTAAATCCAAGGTCCTCACTTTGAATCCCGGGCGCTGGAAAAATCTGGTGAATGCCGACGTGGTGAAATTGGTAGACACGCTATCTTGAGGGGGTAGTGGCGAAAGCTGTGCGAGTTCGAGTCTCGCCGTCGGCACCAAGAATTCGATGGTTCCTCCCATCAAACGAAAAACCCGCATCTCGCAAGAGTGCGGGTTTTTTGTCGTCTGGCGCATGGCGCGCTCCAGGCGCTCGGGATAGGGACAAGCGCTGAGATAGGTCAGAGCGAAGGCTGCAGGGGAAGGGTACTTAGTGGCCTAAAGGAGTGGCCTAAAGGTCGCGTCCGGCTTGTGCTGCCTGCGGGTGGGTGTCATTCCATAGGTGCCCGGTGCATATGAGGTAGCAGCCCAGATACTCCACGTCCTGCGCCGTCAGCGCGCGCGTGGCGCGCTCGTCGCTATCCGCCTGCGCTTCGGCGGCATATAGAGCGCCTGCCATCCACACGCTCGCGGTCGCAGCGCCGGAACGTCGTGAGATCCGGCATTGCGATTCGATGAGCGTATACACCGGCCCGGCGGCGGACACGGCACGCCTCTCGACCATCCGGACCGCGAGCAGGGAGTCGGCTGTTGTCCCGCATGGCTCGAAGACTTACAGCGCGGGGATGTAACGCATTGCCGCTTATGCCAGCGATAAGGAAAATGCGCTCAGCGCCAGCGAGGCGTCGCAGAAAGCAGCGCGCTCTGGCCGGCCTTATAAGCCGCGTGGTCTCGTCCGGCGTGCCTAGGCGCGCTGATCCATGAAGCGCGCCAGGTCGTGCAAAGGCGCGGCGTCGACGGGGGCGGGCTGCGTGCCGGCCTGGCTAGGGGATACTTGCGGCGTGACGGGCCACTGCCAGATTTCGCCCAGCGTGGTGCGGCCCACGTCCATCGGCGCGATCACGCCACCCTTCAGCTCGTCGAGATAGGTGGCGATCTCCGCCCCTTTGGGCAGATCCTGTGCATGCGTATGGTCCGCGATCCCCGCGCCGATCTTGCCGAGCAACTGGTCAATCTCGTTGCGGACCGCGTTGAGCGAATACACCATCAGCGTGTCATGGGCGGCGCCGAAGTCGCTGGCGATGAGTTCACTCAGATTTTGATAGTGCTCGGTGGCGAGCTTGTTTTCGAGCCGCGCTCCGCGCAATTCCATGTTGCTCGCGCCGCGGTCGGAGAGCTCCAGCGTCTCGGTACGGCCATTGCCCTGAAAGTGCGCCTGGAACACCGCAGGCTTGTCGGGGCTGCGCGTTACGCCGGTGAAATTGGCGCTGCTGAAAAACGTGTCATCGAGCGTGGCTGCAAGCGACTGTCGGTCCGTGGCGCTGTCGGCCATGTCCTGCACGCACTCGCGCGTGGCCTGAGCCGTGTCGCGCGCACCGAGCAGCTGGTTGGCGAGGCACAGGCCTTCGCGAGCCTTGGTCGCGATCACGTCGGTAAGGGTGGCCCGGTCCTGGATGGCGACGGTGCCAAGCGAGAGGCCTTCGACGGACAGGGTGGCCTCGGAGAAGGCATCGTTGATGGACACCTGCGGAAAAAGATTGCGGTCGGCGCCGGCCAGCCCCGGCAACGATTGCAGGATGGCGCCGAACTTCTCGAGCGCGACGCCGGGGTGATCGAAGCCCGCGCCATCGGCATGGGCCGCGTTCATCTCGCTGAATTGTTCGTGCAGCCGCTGCATGGTGCTGGTGGCATCGATGCCTTGCCGATCCTGCAGATGGTGACCCAGTGCCGACAGCATCGCGAAATCCTTGAACACGGCCAGTGTGTAGCCGTTGCCGGCGGGCAGGTCTTGCGCCGCCGCGAGCGCCTTGCCGTTCACACTGATGCTGTACGACCAGGTGTCGGTTGCCTGATCCTGCGCCACATCGAGCCGGGCGAGCGCCGCGTGCTCCGGCCGCAGGGCCTGCTGCAGATTGCTCAGGTGCAGCAGCAGGTTTTCGTGCGCGGCGAGACTACCCGGGGAGCCCTGAGGCGGCGAATGCAGGGCGTCGAAGGCCTGCTTGATGGCCTCTTTCTTGGCGCCGCCGCGAAAAAAATCCTTGATGCTGTCGAACACACCCATGCGCTGGGCCTCACCCAGCGTTTCGGCGTGGGCGATGTGATCCATGCGGGTCTGGCTCAAATTGACGCCGTTGTAGCTAACGCTCGTGTTCATGCCGTGTCCTCGTGCGGGCTGGGCCCGGAACGCCGGACCGGATATCCGTGAGTAACTACCGCGCGGGATTCGTTCCGTTGCGCTAAGTGGACGGCGCGGGGCCGCCGATCGGCGAGCCCGCATGGGCGCGGCCCCGGCCGGCAGCCTTGGCGGCGTAGAGCGCCTGATCGGCTAGTTCGAGCAGATGGTCGAGGTCGGAGGCGTCCTGCGGGTACATCGCGATGCCGGCGGAGGCGCCTACCTGTTGCAGCACCGCAGGATAGGGCGCGGACAGCGCCCGGATCAGGTCTTCGGCCACGCGCAACGCCTGGTCCCGATCGGTGTCTTCGAGCAAGACCACGAACTCGTCGCCACCGAAGCGCGCGACGATATCGGCGCCTCGCAGCGTGTTGCGCATGCGGTCGGCGGCGATGCGCAGCACCAGGTCGCCCAGGCCGTGGCCGTTCTTGTCGTTGACCTCTTTAAAGTTGTCGAGGTCGAGCGCGAGCAGCGCGACGGGCCGGCCGGTGCGTTGCGCCGCCGCAAGGGCGTGCAGGGCAAGCTCGCGAAACAGCAGCCGATTGCTCAGGGCGGTGAGCGGGTCGTGATAAGCCAGCTGCTGGGTTTTGATGAGCATGTGCGAGGCGTGGGTCAGGGCATCACCCAGCGCCGCCGTCTCGCGAAAGCGCGTAGGGGGTACCTCGATGTCGCCACCGTTGCCCAGCGCCACGGCCGGCTCGATCAGCGCGCTCACGGAGGCCTCGATCATGCGGCCCAGACGATAGGCCAGAAACATGCCGCCCAGAATGATGGCCGCGCCCGTCAGCATCACCAGCAACATCGAGCGGCGCAGGCCGGCCGCCAGTTCGTCGATCGGCGCGCCTACGGCCACCGCCCATTGCGAGTCGAGGCTGTGGGTAAAGGCGGTGAGCACGGGAATGCCTTCTTTGGTCTCGCTCTGGAGCGTGCCTTCGCGGCGCGAGCGGATGGCGTCGGCCAGATTGCCCACGGCGGACTGGCCGATGTAACGCGCGTCGTCACGGCTGCGCCCGACGATGACGGCGTTACTGTCGAGGGCCGCCGCGACCCAACCCGTATCGAGCTGATGGCGCTGGAGGATTTGGCTGATGCGAGTGGGGCGGATGCCGGCATTCAGGGTGTAGGGCACGTTCTCGCCGATCTCCACCGGCACGCTGACGGCCAGCGTCAGTTCCCCGCCGATGGCGGTGTGAAAGAGCCCCGACACGGCGGTTTTGCGCTCCTCGATCGCCTGGCGCAGGGTATCGGGCGGAATGGCGCTGCGCACGGGTGCAGCCGGGTAGTGCCGGCTCGTGTTGAGCACCTGCATGCCCTGTGGGTCGATCAACAGATAGCCATCGACATTCTGCAGCCTTAGGGCGTCTTCGATGCGCCGATAAAACGACTCCATGTCGCCGCGGGCCAGGTCTTCGGCGGTGGCCAGGACGCGCAAGCCCGCTTCGATGCCGTGCAGCTCGCGCTCGACCTCGGCCACCAGATTGCGCGCGGTCGAGATCGCCGACTCGAACACGCGCTCTTTGCGCAGCAGATAGTCTTCGTAGACGGCCCCCGCGGCCACGAGCGCGGCGGGCACGGTACAGACCAGGACCAGCGCCACCAGGGCCGCCCGCAGGGTGGGGCGGCGCCTGAGGGGGCGAGCGGGGGCGTGATCCATGACGCAGCGAAGCCTTTGTTATGGGACTCTCGGCGTGTCTCCTGGCTCGGTTGCCACAGCGCCGTTTTGCCTAGGGTAGTCGGTTTGTAGAAAAAAAGGGTCGGGAGCGCGCGGGGTGTTGCAGGAATGCGAAGCCTTGTGACGGTTACCGGTATTTTTACGAGCGGTTTGGGCTCGTCCCGAGGGGGCGCGGTGGCGTTTCGAGGCGCTTGCGGAGGGCTTGCAAGCGGGTTGCGCAAACCCTGTGGTTAAACCGCATTTATTGCGCATTTTGCCCGCTACGCTTTGGGTTCAAAGGTGTAATATCAGCGCTCGCCAAGGCTTGTGCCCATCTGTAACGACGCACCATTCGCGCCGTGGAGCTCGCCGGCACACAACATCACATCGAGACAAACGGATTTAGGGGTAGTGACATGCAACGCATCAATAAACTTGGCTTGGCCCTGCTGACCGCTTTCGGCACGCTGAGCGCCGCGCACGCCGCCGATATCAAGCTCGGCGTGGCCGAAGCGCTGTCGGGTGGTGCCGCTCAGTACGGCGTGTCGATCCGCAACGGCTTCCAGCTCGCCGCCGAAGAGATCAACGCCGCGGGTGGCGTCAATGGCGATAAGCTCACGTTGATCATCGAAGACGAGCAGGGCAAGAAAGAAGAAGCCATCAACGTCTTCAAGAAGCTGATTTTCCAGGACAAGGTCCTGATGGTCTTCGGCCCCACGCTGTCGAACTCGGCGCAGGCCGCCGATCCGGTCGCGCAAGCCGCCAAAACGGTCGCCTTCGGCACGTCCAACACGGCTGACGGCATCACCTCTATCGGCAACTACGTGTTCCGCAACTCGGTCACCGAAGCCGACGTGCTGCCCGCCACGATCGAAACCGTGCGCCGCAAGACCGGCATGAAGAACGTGGCCGTGCTCTACGGCAACGACGACGTCTTCACCAAGAGCGGCTACGACAACTTCAAGAAGGCCCTCGACGACCAGAAGGTGCCGGTGACGACCACCGAAACGTTCGCCAAGGGCGACGTCGACTTCAAGGCCCAGCTCACCAAGATCAAGGGCACCAACCCCGACGCCATCGTCCTGTCGGCGCTCTTGGCCGAAGGCGGTCCGATCATGGTCCAGGCGCGCCAGCTCGGCCTGAACGTGCCCGTGATCGGCGGCAACGGCATGAACTCCGTCAAGATTTTCGACCTGGCCCCGGGTGGCGCATCGAACAATCTGTGGATCGGCAGCCCCTGGTCCATCGAGAACCAGACGCCCGAAAACACCAAGTTCATCGCTGCGTACAAGGCCAAGTTCGGCTCGGCGCCGGATCAGTTCTCGGCCCAGTCGTACGATGCGCTGTACATCGTGGCCCAAGGCCTGAAGAACGTGAAGCTCACCGGCGATCTCGCCAAGGACCGCACGGCGCTGCGCGACGCGCTGCCCGAAGTGAAGTGGAGCGGCGCGACCGGCGCCTTCCAGTTCCGCCAGGCCAAGGATCGTGCCGGCAAGCCGGCCGGTTACGACGCACAGCAGGCGCCGATCGTCAGCGTCACCAAAGACGGCAAGTACGTCATTGAAAAGTGATGCGCGGTAACTGAACCGCGGCGCGGGTGCGCAGGCACCCGTGTTCGTCATCGGCCGGTACGCGGCGCCGCGGGGCGCGGTCCCGGCTGCTTGAGGGCGGCGTCGGCGCCGCCCTCAAGGCATTTTTGAACCGGACAATTCCATGTTGGAACAACAATTCGTCAACGCCCTCTCGCTGGGCTGCGTTTACGCGCTCTTTGCGCTGGGCTTCACGCTGGTGTTCGGCGTGCTGGGCGTGATCAACCTCGCGCATGGCGCGGTGTTCATGACCGGCGCCTACGCGGCGCTCGTGGTCGTGTCGCACTTGCAACTGCCGCTGTGGGCCGCATTGATCGCCGCCTTCGTGGTGGCCGGCGCGATCGGCGCCTTGATCGATGTGCTGGTGCTCAAGCCGCTGCGCAAGCGCAACGCGCCTCACCTGATCCCCATGATCGCCACGATCGGCGTGGGCATCGTGCTCAACAACGCCGCGCAAGGCATCTTCGGCGCTGCGAACCTGCGCTTTCCGCACGGCACCGTGCCCGAGGACGTGATCGAGATCGCCGGCCTGCACGTGACCGTGATCGAGCTGGGCATCATCTTCCTGTCGTTCGCGCTGATGGCCGTGTTGATGGTCGTCATGCACCGCACGCAATTCGGCCGCGCGCTGCGCGCCGTCGCCGAGTCGCCCAAGGCGGCCTGGCTGCTGGGCATCAACGTCGAGCGCCTGTTCCTCACCACCTCGTTCGCCGCGGCCGCGCTGGGCGGCGTGGCAGGCGTCCTGATCGGCCTGTACTCGAACGCGCTGTTCCCGCTGATGGGGCAGCCGATGCTGCACAAAGGCATCGCCGTCATCATCCTGGGCGGCATGGGCGATATCCGCGGTGCGATGCTGGGCGGGCTGTTCCTGGGCTTTGCCGAGGTGCTGTCGGTGGCCTACGTGGGCTCGACCATGCGCGACGCCGTCGCGTTCGGGCTGCTCTTCCTGATCCTGCTGGTGCGTCCGCAAGGGCTGTTCGGCAAAGTCGTGCAACGCAAGGCCTGAGCATGAGTGGATTCGAAAATTTCTGGGCCATTTATGGCAACCTGGTGCTCACGCTGGGTACCAACGCGCTCCTGGCGCTCTCGATCTGGCTGACGCTGGCCTGCGGCATGCTTGCCATGGCCAACGCGGCGTTCATGGGCATCGGCGCCTACGCGGCGGCGCTGCTCACGATGAACTACGAGATGCCTTTCTCGGTGGCGCTCATGGGCGGCATGGTCGCGCCGGCCATTGTGGCCCTGTTGATCGGGCTGCCCACCTTGCGGCTTTCCGGGGTGTATCTGGCCATGGCCACGCTGGGCTTCGGCGAAGTCGTGCGTGTCACCATCCTCAACACCGAGTCGCTCACGGGTGGCGCGCTCGGCCTGAACGGCATTCCCCAGCTCACGCAGTGGTGGCACGTCCTGCTCTCGCTCCTCATCGTGCTGTTCGTGCTGTGGCGCGTGCGGGCCTCGAAGGTGGGCCGTGCGTTCGACGCCATCCGGGGCGACGAGACCGCCGCCGGCCTGATGGGCATCGATGTGAGGGCCAACAAGATGCTGGCCTTCGTGGCGGGTGCGATGATCGCGGGTCTGGCGGGCGCGCTCAATGCCCACCTGACCTTCTTCATCGGCCCCAACGAGTACGGCTTCGATCGCGGCGTGGAGATTCTCACCATGACCATCCTGGGCGGCATCGGCAGCCTGATCGGTCCGCTCGTGGGCAGTTTCATCATCACGCTGTTGCCCGAGATGCTGCGCGGATTCTCCGACTTCCGTCTTGTGGTCAACGGCCTCATCCTGGTGCTTATCGTGTTGTTCCTGCCGCAGGGGATCTGGGATCCCGCCCGCTTCAAGCGCTGGTTCAAGGGAGGCAAGCATGCTTGAGCTCAGCTCCGTCTCCAAGAGTTTCGGCGGTCTGCATGTGCTGCATGACGTCAACCTGAGCGTGCCGCAAGGCGCGATCTTCGGCCTGATCGGTCCCAATGGCGCCGGCAAGACCACGGTGTTCAACCTGATCACCGGTCTGCTCGATCCGTCCAGCGGCAGCATTCGCTACGAGGGCCAGGATCTGCTGCGCAAAAAGCCGTATCAGATCACCCGCATGGGCATTGCCCGCACGTTCCAGAACATCCGCTTGTTCAAGGAAATGACCTTGCTCGAGAACGTGGTCGTGGGCGCCTATCGCCACATGGACTACGGCTTCGCGAGCCTGCTGGTCGGTCTGCCCGACTACCGCCGCCACGAGGCGCGTGCGCGCGAACGCGCCCGCGAACTGCTGTCGTGGATGCGCCTGGAGCACAAGGCCGATGACCTGGCGGACAACCTCTCGTATGGCGAACAGCGCCGCCTGGAGCTGGCGCGTGCGCTGGCCACCGAGCCCAAGCTGTTGCTGCTCGACGAGCCGGTCGCCGGCATGAACACCGGCGAGCGCGCCGAGCTCATGCGCGAGATCACCGCCATTCGTGATCGTGGCTACACCATCCTCATGATCGAGCACGACATGCGCTTCGTGATGGGACTGTGCGAGCGGATCGCGGTGCTGAACTTCGGCAAAATCATCGCCTGCGGTGGCCCCGAGGAGATCCGCAACAACGAACAGGTGATCGAGGCCTACCTGGGCCGCGAAGAAGAAGATGAGCCCACGCATGCGGAGGTGCAGTCATGAGCATGCTTGAAGTCACCGGACTCGAGGTCAATTACGGCCACATCGAAGCCGTGCGCAATATCGACTTCGCGCTCGAGGCGGGCGAGGTCACGGCGCTGGTCGGCGCCAATGGAGCGGGCAAGTCGACCACGCTGCTGGCGCTCTCGGGCCTTCTGCCCAAGGCGCGCGGCGTGATCCGCTTCGAAGGCGAAGACATCACCCGTCTGGCCCCGCACGAGATCGTGGCGCGCGGTATCGTGCAGGTGCCGGAGGGCCGCGCGATCCTGACCACCATGACCGTGCGCGAGAACCTCGAGCTCGGCGCTTATCGCCGCGGCCTCAAAGACGCGGCGAGCGAGCTGGAGTACGTGTTTCATCTGTTTCCGCGTCTCAAGGAGCGCATCGACGGCATGGCCGGCAACCTCTCCGGCGGCGAGCAGCAGATGCTGGCCATCGGCCGGGCCCTGATGGCCAAGCCGCGCCTGCTGTTGCTCGATGAGCCGTCGATGGGCCTGGCGCCCATCGTGGTGCAGGAAATCTTCCGTTCGCTGCGTGCGGTCAATGGCGATGGGCTCACGCTGCTCCTGGTCGAGCAGAACGTGCGCCAGGCGCTGCGCATCGCGCAGCGCGGCTACGTGCTCGAGAATGGCGCGCTCGCGCTATCGGGCACGGGCCGTGAGCTGCTGGGCCATCCGCGCGTGCTCGAAGCCTATCTCGGCGCATGAGCGCTGAGTCGGCGCCGCGGCTGATCGGCGACGCAAGACCCGGACCCTGCCGTTCTCGCGGCAGGGTCTTTTGCTTTTCGGGCGGGCGCGAGCGCTACATTGATGCTCTGAACCGCCATTGCAGGAGTCCCGCATGACCACCCCCTTGCCGAGAATCGCCATTCAGTACTGCACGCAATGCCAGTGGTTATTGCGCGCGGCGTGGATGGCGCAGGAGCTGCTCTCCACGTTCTCCACCGATCTGGGCGAGGTCGCGCTGGTGCCCGGCACGGGCGGGGTGTTCATCGTGACGGTCAATGGCACGGTGATCTGGGACCGCCGGCACGACGGCGGCTTCCCGGATGCAAAGACGCTCAAGCAACGCGTGCGTGATCAGCTCGATCCGGGCCGCGATCTCGGCCACATCGATCGCCACGGCGCCTGACGCCGGGGATCGCCGCGACGAACCCCGCGGCAAGAAGGGCGCGGGAGTGAGCGGGGGCCTCAGCCCAGCCCGAGCATATCCGCCAGGCTCAGCCCGGTCGGCGCTTCCACGAGCTGGATGTGCGACTCGAGCTGGCGCAGGTGCAGGTCCATTTCGCTGATCGCCTCGGCCACGCGGCCCTGTTCGAGATAGTCGACCACGCGCGCGTGCTCGTCGTGTTCGCAAGTGGCGTTGCCGGGCGGCTGGAAAATCGCCACCACGAGCGAGCACCGCGAAATCAACTCGGCCAGATAGCGGGCCAGGATCGGGTTGCGCGACAGCTCGCCCAGCCGCACATGAAAGGCGCTCGCGAGCCGTGCCCATTCTGTTTGCGGAAGGCTGTGCATGGCGCGGTGTTCGTCGCGCAGTTGCCGGCGCAGCGACGCGTAATCGGCGCGCGTGGCGGCCTGTGCCACCAAAGGCAGAATGGCTGCTTCGAGCGCGCGGCGCGCCTCGAACAGCATGCCGACCTCTTCGCGGGTGGGCATTGCCACCATCGCGCCGCGGTTGGGGCGCAGTTCGACCACATGATCGTGCGCCAGCCGTTGCAAGACCTTTTGTACGGTGCTGCGGCCCACGCCGAAGAGTTCGCACAGCGCGGCCTCCGGCAACTTGGTGCCGGGTCGCAGCCGCTGGCTCATCACACCGCTTACGACCGCCTGATAGATGCGCGTTTCGGTATCTTCGGTGCCGTCCGTGGCCGCCGGTACCAGCGTGCTCGGCCGCACTTTAGGGCGGCCGCGCGGGGCCGCTCGCGCGGGGACGGGCTGGGGAGCCGCCGCCGGCCGGGTGCGCGAGGGGGATGCTGCTTTCTTCATGGACGTGATATCGAGTGGCGCGGGGCGGCGTGGCGCCCCGCGCTGAGGGGGCTGCCTATTTTGCCATCGGGTCCGCGGCCTGCGCACCGGGTCGTGCCCCGGCGTCGGTTCCTGGCAACGCCGGGACGCCGAGCGCGCCCGTGCGGCGTCCCACGGCGATGGCCAGGCGGATCAACGCGAGGTCGCTCCCTGCCGGACCGAGCAGTGACACACCGGCCGGCAGGCCATCGGCCCCGATGAACGGAATGTTGACCTGAGGCAGGCCGGCAAGGCCCGCGATCGAGGTGATGCGGAAGGTATTGGCGCGGATCTGATCGACCGCCGCCGCGTCCGCGGTGCGCGAGATCGCCGGGCTCGACGCGGAAGGCAGCACGGCAACGGTGTCGGTCCCCAGCAGGGCACGGATCTGCTCGCGCAGACGCGCTTGTTCGGCCGTGGCACGCGCGGCGGTATCGGCGTCGACGCCGGCCGCCATTTTCCAGCGGCCCGCGACCGCCGCGCCGAAGCCGGGCTGCACCCGCGTGATCCATTCGGCGTGGGTTTGCCAGGCATCGTAGGCCGACACGGTCACGTAGGTCAGGCGCCACTGTTCCAGATCGGTGTCAGAGGCAGGGGCCTCGGACGGTGGCACGCCGAGCTCCGCGGCCAGCGCATGGCGTACGGCCTCGAGCAGCGGCGCGAAGCCGGGTTCTGCCTCGGCGCAGGCATCGGTCAGCATGACGGCCGTGCGCCAGGCGTGCGGCGAGGTGTCGGGCAGCAACACCCTGCCCACGCGCTCGAACACCGCTGCGTCCTGGGCGAGCCACGTCACGGTGTCGAACAGCGGCGAGAGCGGCACCAGGTGTTCCGCGCTGACCAGCCCATGCGTCGTGCGCAGGCCCCACAGGCCGCAGTAGCTCGCCGGCACGCGCGTGGACCCTCCGGTGTCGGTGCCCAGGGCGAAATCGACCAGGCCGGCGGCGACGGCCGACGCCGAGCCGCTGGAGGAGCCGCCCGGCACGCGATCGGGTGCGCGCGTGTTCAGGGGCGTGCCGTAGTGCGCGTTTTCGCCCTGAATGCTGTAGGCCAGCTCATCGGTGAGGGTCTTGCCGTCCAGACGCGCGCCTGCTTGGCGCAGCCGCGCGACGACCGGGCTGGTCGCGCGGGCGGGTTCGTGCGTGGCCAGCCAGTCGGGGTTGCCCGCGCCGGTGGGATGGCCCGCTACGTCGAAAAGATCCTTGGCGGCGAAACGCAGGCCATCGAGCGGGCCCGCGCCCGTCGGCGGCAGCGTGAAGAGGCCGTGCGGCACCCAGGCGCCCGCGGTGTCGGCATAGGGGAGGGGCGTGGCGGCCGTTTGAGATGGGGTCATGCGGAAAGCTCCTTGGCGGTGAGGCTGTCGACGTGCTGGCTGATGGCGCCCGGCGTGGTGATCCACACCTCGCCCCGATCGCGGCGCGCGGCGATATGGGCGAGCGCACGGCGCAGATGGCGCAAGCGGTAAGGCTGGCCCACGAGATAGGGGTGCAGGGCGATGCCCATCACGAGCGGTTGCTGGCGCGATTGCTCGAGCATCTCGTCGAAGTTGTCGATGATGAGCTGGGCGAAATCCTTGCCGTCCATCTGGCGTGCCACGATCATCGGAATGTCGTTCACCTCTTGCGGATAGGGCACGGACCAGAGCGGCCCGCCGCTGCGCGTGCGCAGTGCGATGGGCTGGTCGTCGTGGCACCAGTTCAGCGTGTAGCGGTAGCCGGTTTCGGCCAGCAGATCGCAGGTCAGCGGCGATTCGGCAATCCAGGGCGAGAGCCAGCCGGCGGGCGGTGTGCCGGTGCGTTCGGCGAAGCGCTGGGCGCAATGCTCGAGCAGCGCGCGTTCGGTCGCCTCGTCGAAGCCGCCTTGGTGCTCGGCATTGGTGTGGCCGTGCGCGATGAGCTCGTCGCCGCGCGCGAGACACGCGTCGATCAGTTCGGGGCAGTGGTCGAGGATGGCGGTATTGGCGATCACGCCGGCCGGCAAACGCAACGCGTCGAAGAGATCGAGGCAGCGCCATGCGCCGACGCGGTTGCCGTATTCACGCCAGGCGTAGTTCAGCACGTCGGGCTCGCCGAAGCTGGCGCCCAGCCGTGCACCCAATCCCGAGCCATACGCGAAGTGCTCGATGTTGAAACCGAGATAAACCGCCAGGCGGGCACCGCCCGGCCAATGATAGTCGGGGCGGCCGTGGATGGGCGTGTAGTCGAACCGGTCGTGCGTGGGCAGCGGACCGTAACGTGTCGGAGCCCCAGCCGGGGCGCAGGCGGGCGTACTCATTTCGCGGCCAGGCCTGCACGTACCAGCAGCCATTCGGCGCTGTCGTTCCACACGTCCATCTCGCTGATGAGGCCCTCGCGCACCACATAGCGATCGACATATCGATTGCCCTCGAAGGGCGTGCCGTCGAGCCATTCGCCATGCAAGGTGCCCCGGTTATAGACCACGGCAAGTTGCGGCGTGGCGCCCGCCACCACGTCCGTGGACTCGAAGCGCTTCTTCACCCAGGCGTAGCGCGATGCATTGAATGCGGTGCACTCGGCCGGGTCGCGCATCTCACGTCCGCCCGTGAAACGGATGCGCAGATCGGGGCTGACGAAGCGGCGCGCGCCTTCAGGATCCGGCTTCATCAACGTCGTGAGATAGGCGTCGACGATGGCGCCCGCGTCGGTGGCGTTCCAGTTTGGTGCGGTGTGCATCATTTGCTCCCATGAATTGCACTGTTGTTGTGCGTGCGAGGTGTCTCGGGACGGACAGGCGAGGGGCCGTGCGGGCAGGTGTACGCCTTTATTTCCGTCAATGAATCCATTAATTGTCGTCAATAAATGCCTATAGATTGACGGCAAAAATACACAGGTACACAAGCAATCCCTGTGCCAGGATGGGCGGTGCGAGCGCAAAACTGGCATGGGTTTTGCTTGAGAGGGGCTGAGGCGCTATCGCCGCCGATCACCACAACCCCTTCGGGAGAATTCCATGTCTCGTCTTTCTCGCCGCACCTTCGTCTGCACCGCCTTCGCCCTCGTGGGTACGGCTTTCGGCCCGCAGGTCCTCGCTGCCGACCCGGTGAAGATCGGTTTGATCACCGCCTTGTCGGGCCAATCGGCACTCGCGGGTGAATCGATCTCGCGCGGCGTGCAGGTCGCCATCGACGAGATCAACGCGAAGGGGGGCGTGCTGGGCGGTCGCAAGCTCGAACTCGTGCGTCGAGACGATGAGGCCAACCCCGCCAAAGGCGTGGTCGCCGCGCGTGAGCTGATCTACAAGGAAAAGGTCGCCGTGATCATCGGCGGTCTGGATACGCCGGTGTCGATGGCCATCGTGCCGCTCGTCAACCAGGCCAAGGTGCCGTTCATGGGCCCGTGGGCCGCCGGCACGCCGATTACGAAGAATGGCGCCAATCCCAACTACGTGTTCCGCGTGTCCGCCGTTGACGAGATCGTCGACATCGGCATGGTCGACTACGCGCAGAAGACGTTCAACACGTCCAAGTTCGGCCTCATCATGGTGAACAACCCCTGGGGCGAGTCCAACGAAAAGGGTTTGGTCGCCGCACTGTCGGCCAAGGGGATGAAGCCGGTCGGTAGCGAGAAGTTCGAAGGGCACGACGTCGACGTCGTGCCACAGCTCACGCGTCTGAAGGCGGCGGGCGCGGACACGCTCTTCATGGTGGGCAATGTCGGACCGTCGGCGCAAGTCGTGAAGTCGCTCGATCGCATGGGCTGGAAGGTGCCGGTGGTGTCGCATTGGGGCCCGGCAGGCGGCCGCTTTACCGAGCTCGCGGGCCCGAACGCCAAAAACGTGCACTTCGTCCAGACCTACAGCTTCTTCGGCAAGCAGTCGCCCGCAGGCGAAAAAGTGATCGCCGCGCTCAAGGCCAAGTACCCCGATGTGAAGGGCCCGGAGAACATCACGCCTGCGGTCGGCGTGGCCAATGCCTACGATGCGATGCAGCTCACCGCGCTGGCGATCGAGCGCGCGGGCTCCACCGACGGCGACGCCCTCCGCCAGGGCTTCTACAAGATCGACGCCTACGACGGACTGATCAAGCAATACAAGCAGCCCTTCACGCCGTCGATGCACGATGCGCTGAGCGAGAAGGATTATGTTTGGGCCCAGTTCATCGACAACCGCATCCTGCCCGTCGGGCTGGCGCAGTAACGGGATCGGGGCGGAGAACACCATGCAGTTGCTGGCGGCGCTCATCAGCGGCCTGGGCCTGGGCAGTATGTACGGCCTGATGGCATTGGGATTCCACATCACCTATTCGGTCTCGGGGACCGTCAACTTCGCGCAGGGCAGCTCGATGATGCTGGGCGCGGTGCTGTGCTTCACCTTCGCCCAGACGCTGGGCTGGGGCATGGCGCCAGCCATTCTGCTGGCGCTGGTCTGCTGCGCGCTGTATGGATTGATCGTCGAGTTCGTCGCGGTTCGGCCCTTCGCCTCGCGGGGCTCGAATGCATGGCTGATGTCCACCGTGGCCCTGGGCATCGTGCTCGACAACGTGGTGATGCACACCTTCGGCAAGGAGCCGCGCAGCCTGCCGTCGCCGCTCGCGGTATCGCCGATCGAGGTCGCCGGCCTGGGCCTGGGGGTGTACCCGCTGCAACTGCTGATTCCGTTGCTCGGCCTGGCCTTCGCCGCCGCATTGCATCTGGTGGCCCGTCGCACCCGCTGGGGCATCGCGCTGCTGGCCGTGGTGCAAAACCGCGACGCGGCGCGGCTGATGGGTATTCCCATCAAACGCGCCGTCGCCGCGGCCTTCGCCGTATCGACGCTCTTTGCCGGTATCGCCGGCATCCTGATCGCGCCGCTGTTCCATGTGACCGCGGACATGGGCACGCTGTTCGGGCTGAAGGCTTTCGCCGTCGCCATTCTGGGGGGTATCAGCAGCGCCTGGGGCGTCATGCTCGCGGGGCTGCTCTTCGGGCTGGCCGAAGCCCTCGTCACCGTCACGCTGGGGTCGGGCTATACCCAGATCATCACATTCGCTCTGGTCATCGCCGTGCTGGCCGCCAGGCCCAATGGCCTGTTCGGACGGGCGGAGGTCAAGAAAGTATGAACGCCAAATCCTTTGCGGCCGGTGCCGCGCTCGTCTCGCTGGCGATCGTGCTGGCGCTCACGCTCAACAGTTACTACGTCTTCGTGCTTGCCAACATCGCACTTATCGCGATCGTCGGCATCGGCCTGAACGTGCTGCTCGGCCTGACGGGCCAGGTCTCGTTCGGGCACATCGGTTTCTATGCCATCGGCGCCTACACGGTGGCGATTCTCACCACCAAGGCAGGCTGGGCGTTCTGGCCGGCGTGGGCCGCGGGGACGCTGCTCGCCGCGGTGCTCGGTGCGCTGCTCGCCTTGCCGGCGCTGCGGGTGAAGGGGCCTTATCTGGCCATGATCACGATCGCCTTTGCCTTTATCGTGCAGCATGCCGCGGTGGAGATGCGTGACCTCACCGGCGGCCAGAGCGGCATCATGGGCATTCTGGCGCCGCAGTTGTGGGCGGGGCTGGGGCCGGAGCAGACCGTTGCCATTCTCGCCATCGTGACCGCTACCGTTGTGCTGGCCGGCTATGCGCTGCTGGCGCGTGGCAGTTGGGGCGCAGCGATGCGCGCCGTGAATGACAGCGAAACCGCCGCCCAGTCCATCGGCCTGAATCCGCTCGTCATCAAGACGGTGGCCTTCACATTGTCGGCCGCCACCGCCGGACTGGCGGGCGGGCTGTTCGCCCCGCTCTCGAGCTTCGTCACGGCCGAGACGTTCAGCTTCATGCAGTCCATCCTGTTCGTGCTGGTCGTGATCGTGGGCGGTGCCGGCACCGTGGCCGGCCCCATCATCGGCGCGCTCATCGTGGGCGTCTTGCCCGAGTTGCTCGCGTCGCTCGAGGCCTATCGCCTGCTGTTCTTCGGCGCGTTGCTGCTGCTGGTGCTGTGGGTGGCGCCGGAAGGCGCGGTCGGCCTGTGGCGGCAGATCGCCCGCCGCGCCGGCAAGGGGCGCGCCGCGGCCTCGCCCGTGGACACGCCTGCTGACGAGGCCGACCCGGTTTCGCTGCTGCAGCGCGCGCGGGCGGTGCTCTCGGCGCAGGGCCTGGGCATTACTTTCGGCGGCGTGCGCGCCGTGAGCGATCTGTCGATGAGCGTGCCCGAGGCTGCCGTCACGAGCCTGATCGGGCCCAACGGCGCCGGCAAGACGACGGCGCTCAATATGATGAGCGGCTTCTATCGCCCGTCCGCGGGTGGTTTTACCCTGGGCTCCCAAGCCTTGGCGGGGCAGCCGGCGTTCCGCATCTCGCGTGCAGGGATCGCACGCACCTACCAGACGTCGCAACTCTTCGGCACCCTCAGCGTGGAAGACAACGTGGTGCTGGCGATGGGACGCGGCCGCCTCGGCGGTCTGTTCTCGGCTGGCCGGTTCCGGGGCGGCAGTGCCCGTGCACAGGCGCGTGCGCTGCTGGCGTTCTGCGGCTATACCGGCTCGCCGGCCCTGCCCGCCGCGGGGTTGGCGCACGTCGACCGTCGTCTGGTCGAGATCGCGCGTGCACTCGCCACCGACCCCGACGTGCTGTTGCTCGACGAACCGGCCGCCGGGCTGTCGCGTGAAGACAAGGAAAGACTCGGCGCGCTGTTGCGCCGTATCGCCGACGCCGGCGTGGGCGTGGCGCTGGTCGAGCATGACATGGCGCTCGTCATGGCCATCTCCGATCAATTGGTCGTGCTGGATGCCGGTCGCAGGCTTGCCGTCGGCACGCCCGCGCAGGTGCAGAACGACCCGGCCGTGAAGCAGGCGTATCTGGGCGAGTCGCTCGAAGCCCAGGCTCCGGCTCAGCGCGCGCCGCGCCAGGCCGGCCCGGAGTTGCTCGGGGTGGCCGATCTGGTCGCGGGCTATGGCGCCGAGCCGGTGCTGCACGGCATCAGTCTGCAGGTCCGCGCCGGCGAGATGGTGGCGTTGCTGGGCGCCAACGGCGCGGGCAAGTCCACGCTCATGCGTACGCTGGCGGGCCTGCATCGCAGCCAATCCGGCGCGATGCACGTGGACGGCCATCAACTGGAGGGCAGGGCGGCCGAAGAGATCGTGGGCCTGGGGCTGGTGCTCGTGCCCGAGGGCCGGCAAGTGTTCCCGGAGCTTTCCGTGCTCGACAATATCCGGCTGGGCGCCTTTCTGGACCCGCGCGATCGCGAGGCGCGTGTCGAGGGCATGCTGCAGCGGTTTCCGCGCCTGCGCGAGCGTCTGCATCAACGCGCGGGGCTGTTATCCGGCGGCGAGCAGCAGATGCTGGCCGTGGCGCGCGGGCTCATGAGCCGGCCGCGCGTGCTGTTGCTCGACGAGCCCTCGCTCGGACTCGCACCCAAGGTGATCGCGGAGCTCTTCGCCGCGCTCGATCGGCTGCGCAACGAGAACATGACCATCCTGCTGGTCGACCAGATGGCGGGCCTTGCGCTGGCGCTGGCCGACCGCGCCTATGTCGTCGAGGGCGGGCACGTGGTGGCACAGGGCTCGGCGGCCGAGATCGCGGCCAACGACGAGCTGGCCAACGCCTACCTCGGCGGCCACGCCTGACTACAATCGGAGGATGACGCTCAAACAGCTCGAAGCCTTCTACTGGGCCGCCACTTGCGCGAGTTTCGCGGTGGCGGCCGATCGCCTTCATCTGTCGGTCTCCTCGCTCTCCAAACGCATCGGCGAACTCGAGGACGCCCTGGGCCAGGTGCTGTTCGACCGCACGGGCCACCGCGCCGTGCTGACGTCGGCGGGCGAACGGCTGGTGCCACAGGCGCGCGACCTGCTCGCCTCGGCGGACGGCATCCGCGCCTCCATGGCCGCGCAGCATGAGCTCGCCGGGCGCTGCCGCTTCGGCGTGGGCGAACTGAGTGCGCTGACGTGGCTGCCCGCGTTCATCGGGCGTGTGCGCCAGGCCTATCCCGCCTTGGCGCTGGAGCCGTATGTGGATATCGGCCAGGTGCTCGAACGCCGCGTCGCCGACGGCGAACTCGATTTCGCCGTGATCGCCGGTCGCTCCTCGCGCAGCGGCATCGTATCGGTGCCCGCGGGTGAGGCCGAGTTCGCCTGGGTCGGGGCGCCGCGATGGGTGGGCGAGGCCGAGGCGCTTACCCCGGAGCTGTTGCGCCAGAGCCCGCTGATCACCTTGCCGGACGGGGCTGGCACGCGCCGGGTCCTCGAGCCTTGGCTCGATAGCCTCGGGCCGGCCGAGCAGCGGCTGTCGTGCAATAACTGGGGCGCCATTGTCGGCATGCTGATCGAAGGCGCCGGCATCGGGCTGTTGCCCCGGCAATGGGCCCAGGCCTTGCAGGCGCAGGGCCGACTGAGGGTGCTGGCGAGCGATCCCGTGCCGGCGGCGCTGCCCTACAGCGTGCAATACCGCCGTGACGACGCGCGCGCGCTGGTGCAAAAAATGCGGGCGGCCGTGCTGGCGAGCCTGGATTTCACGGCGCCTTGTCACATCCCGTAGCGCCGTTTGCATCTCGATGGCATGCCGCACCCCCGCTTAAGCCGTCCACGGCTTGCGAGCCGCGCGGGGCCACGCTATTTTAGGTTGATGACGAAAGCCCAGCCGACCGGCTCAGCGCCGGCCCGCTCTTTGAGCGGCAACGAACCCTTCTTTATCGTCCTCAACACCGGATCCGGTCGCGAAGACGCCTCTGTCACGCGCGAGACGATTTCCCGCATCCTCGATGGCGCGGGGCGCCGTCATCGGATCATCGCCATCGACTCCGGCGCGCAGCTGCCGCAGGCGGCGCGCGAGGCGCTCGAGGCGGCGCGTGCCGAGAACGGCGTGGTCGTCGCGGCCGGCGGCGACGGCACGCTCAACGCGGTCGCCAGCGTGGTGCTGGGATCGGGGGTGCCGTTCGGCATCCTGCCGCAGGGCACCTTCAACTTCTTCGGCCGGGCGCACGGCATTTCGCAAGATACCGAAGTCGCGACGCGGGCATTGCTCGAAGCGGGTATCGAAGAGGTGCAGGTGGGCATGCTCAATGGCCATGCCTTCCTGATCAACGCCAGCGTCGGCCTGTACCCCCAGTTGCTCGAAGATCGCGAAGCCTATAAGCAGCGCTATGGCCGCAGCCGCCTGGTGGCGCTCTGGTCGGGCCTGGTCACCTTGTTTCGCCCGCATCGCCAGTTGCGCATCACGCTCGAGCACGACGGCGAAGAGCGTCTGCTACGCACGCCCACCGTCGTGGTGGGCAACAACACGCTGCAGCTCGAGCGCATCGGCATCGCCGAAGCGCCGGCCACGCGTCAGGGCAAGCTGGTCGCCATGACCGTGCGGCCCGTCGGGACGCTTGCCTTGTACGGCCTGTTGCTGAGCGGGCTGTTCAGCCGGCTGGGCGAGGCCGACCAGGTCATCAGCTTCGCGTTCGACAAGCTCAGCATCGGTCTCGGGCGCAAAGTGCGGAAGGTCAAGGTGGCGATGGACGGTGAGATCACCTGGCTGCAGACGCCGCTCGTTTTCGAGGTGGCGCCGCATCGCCTGCCTCTGCTGGTGCCGCCGCCCGAGCAGCGGCTGGAGCCGGCATGACCCGGCTGTTGCATATATCGGATACTCATTTCGGCACGACCGTCGAACCCGTGGTGAAGGCCGTGCAGCGGCTGGTCACCGAATGGCAGCCCGATGTGGTGCTGTTGGGCGGAGACATCACGCAGCGGGCACGGCGTCATCAGTTCGCGCTGGCGCGCACCTTCGTGCAGAGTCTGGAGCGGCCGGTCCTGGCCGTGCCGGGCAACCACGACATGCCGCTCTTCAATCTGTTTGCGCGCGTGCTCAATCCCTATGGCAACTATCGCCGCGCGCTCGGCGCGACGCTCGAGCCCGTTTTCGACAACGATCAAGTGCTGGCCATCGGCGTGAACAGCACCCGGCCCCACCGCCGCAAGGACGGCGAGGTGTCGGCCGAGCAGGTGCAACGCGTGGCGCAACGCTTGCGGGGTGCGCGGCGCGGGCAATTGCGCGTGGTGCTGATGCACCATCCGGTGCGCGCGGTCGAAGAGAGCGACACGGCCAATCTGCTGATCGGACGCGAGCGGGCGGTTCCCGCCTGGGTCGATGCCGGCGTGGACCTGATTCTCGGCGGGCATATCCACCTGCCCTATGTCGTGCCGCTGTTCGGTTCGCAAGGGCCGCAGGGACGCGGCGCCTGGGCTGTACAGGCGGGCACGGCGACATCGTGGCGCGTGCGGGGCAGCGTGCCCAACTCGATCAACCTGATCGAATATGCGGGGGGCGAGCAGGCCGATGCCTGCATGGTCGAACGCTGGGATTTCGACGCCGCGACCGAAGCCTTCGCCCGCGCGGCCGCCCATCCCCTGATCTTGCATCGCCCGGACTGAACCTCGGGCGGCCCCACGGGTCGATACTGAATGAACGAATACGCTGTCTGGGTCGCGGCCCATCCCTGGTTGATCCTGTTGGGCGTCCCCGCGCTGGGGGCGCTCGCGGCCGCGGCCGCCTGGCAATTGCTCATCGGCCTGCCCTCCGGCCGCCGGCGCACGGGCGTCTTTCTGGCCATGGCCGGCGTGGCCGGCCTGGTGTTTCTCGGGCTCGCCCTGTCGGTGCGCCAGGAGGGCGGACTCGTCGCCTTCGATGTGGCGCTGGCTCAGGCGCTCAGTCTCGCCATGCCCACGGCCTTGCTGTGGCTGATGTCGTGGTTCACGCATTTTGGCGATCGCAATCTGCTCACGGTGCTGGCGGTGGGCCTGTTCCTCGGCCTGCTGTGGCGCCGCCAGTTCATCCTCGCGGCGGGCAGCGTGGCAGCCACCGGCGGGGGCGGAGCGCTCAACTGGATCTTGAAGCACACCTTCGAACGCGTTCGGCCGGAGCACACGCACGGCTTTGTCGAGGCCTCGGGCTGGAGCTTCCCCAGCGGCCATGCCTCCGCGGCGATGGCCGTGTACGGATTTTCCTGCTACCTGCTGCTGCGCCTGCTGGCGCCGCGCTGGCGTCTGGCGTGCGTCGCCGGCACGGCGGCACTGATCGCCGCGATCGGCGTGAGCCGGGTGTTGTTGCAAGTGCATTTCCTGAGTGACGTCGCGGCCGGGTTCGCCGTCAGCGCGTTGTGGCTCGCGCTGTGCGTGGCCGGCACCGAGCGGGCACTCAGGGCGCAGGGCGCCCGATAAGCGCCAGCCATCCCGCCGGATCGGGAGCGGGTGTGGCATAGCCCGCCCCGGCGTTGCGCAGGGCGTCGGCCAGTCGCCTCGCCCACTGTGCGTCGAGCGGATGCAGATCGATGATCAGCTTGCCGGCCAGGTCGGCATTGACCGCCCCGTCGCTATAGCGCGCCAACGTACGGTCCACCTCATGCCCGTCGGGCAGGGCGAGCACAATCACGTCCGATTCGCGCAATGCCTCTTCCACCGACACGGCCAATGTGGCGATCCCGCGAAACGTTTCGCAGCGCGCCTCGTCGCGATCGTAGACGGTGAGGGGCAGGTCGGGGCGGCTCGCGGCCACCTGACGCGCCGCCGCGCAACCCGCATCGTCCAGGCCGATCACGCTCACAGCGTGCGCATCGCGCATGCGGTCTGGCGTCAGAAAAGTCCGGATTGCGCTCATGAGCGTGGCACCGACCAGGTGCTCACGACATGCGCGAGCGGGGTGTCATCGTCGGGAGCATGCAGGGTGGCCTCGCCCACGCACAGCCGGCCTACTTTGAGCAGGCGGGCATCCGCCACGATGGCGCCGGCCGGGCTGCCGCGCAGGAAGTTGATCGTAAGACTGGTGGTCACGGCCCCGGGCTCGCCCGTGGCACCGACCACGGCGGCATAGGTGACGAGGTCGGCCAGGCTCATCAGCATCGGGCCGGCCACCACGCCACCCAGCCGTTGATACGTTGCCCGGGGCGGCAGCACGGCTCGCGCCGTGCCGTGGCCGATGTGGGTCACCTCGATGCCGAGCACCGCGGAGAACGGATGTTGATCACGCAACAGCGTGGCGAATGCCTGCGGCGTGATGCGGGGCGCGTGAGCGTGCGCCGGTGCGGCAGGCGAAGAGGGCGTGCATGGGCGGTCCATCAGCGTTGCTCCAGGCTCGTGCAGTAATGATCCAGCAGCGTCTCGGCCTGCTGATCGAGGGATTTCAGACGGCGGGTGTGATGCAGCAGAAGCAAGCCCATCAAATACGTGAAGGTCGTCATCTCTTCGAGCGCCGCGCGCGGCGCCGGCCAGTCGCGCGTGCGCGCGAGGCCCTCACCGAGCAGCGCCACGCATTGCCTGAGCCGGGCGTTCAGACGTTCATCCATCTCGCGGCCCAGGCCATGCGGCGCCAGGCCGCGATAAAGATAGAGGCCGAGCGAGAAATCGGTCGGGCGATCCGCGTAGTAAGTGAAGAAGGCCCGCACGACACCGCGTGCGGCTTGCTCCGGGCCGCTCGCCTGCAGGGCCTCGGACACATAGGCATGGAGCCGATCCAGGGATTCGGCCAGCAACTCGCCGTAGATGGCTTCCTTGCCGCTGAACCAGGGATAGATGGCGCCCGTGGTGCAGCCGGCTTCCTTGGCGATCGCGCGAATGGTCGTGGCTTCCAGTCCGTCGCGGCCGAACACCCGCTCGGCGGCGTCGAGAATGATCCGGCGGCGCAGGGCGGTGATGCGCTCGGCGCGCGGCACGGGGGCGATAGGGGGCATGGTCATCTGGGCGGGCTCGGGGGCGGCGCGTGCCGTAGCACTGCTATCGATCAATAACGGTGTTATGAGCATACGGCGAATTCTCTTTCCCTGGCTCATCGAGTAAAAACTCAGACCGACGACGCCTAGGGTTAGCCCGGTGGCTCTCTGAAGTAAGGGGGACGGGATGTTGCAAGTTCCCAACAATGCGGCTGTAAAGCGCGAGTTTTCTGGTCTTGACCATAGCCAGTCCTCGGGATTTTTGATGCAATAGCGTCAACTTCCCTTCGCGGAGTTAGGGGGGCGGCAGGCCAGAATTTGCTGTGTTGCTGCTCTTTGTCACTCAAATCAACGGAGATTTCTTAAATGAAAAAGACTCTGCTCGCTGCCGCCCTGCTCGCCGGTTTCGCCGGTGTTGCCCAGGCGGAAACGTCGGTCACGCTGTACGGCATCATCGACACCGGTATCGGCTACAACAAGCTCGACGTCGATGGCTACAAGCACAGCCGCGTCGGCATGATCAACGGCGTGCAAAACGGTTCGCGCTGGGGTCTGCGTGGTCGTGAAGATCTGGGTGATGGCCTGCGCGCCGTGTTCCAACTCGAGTCGGGCTTCGATTCGAGCACCGGTAACTCCGCTCAAGGTGGCCGCCTGTTCGGTCGTCAAGCTACCGTCGGTCTGGCCAGCGACTCCTGGGGTCAAATCGACTTCGGTCGCCAAACCAACATCGCGTCGAAGTACTTCGGCTCGATCGATCCGTTCGGCGCCGGCTTCGCACAAGCCAACATCGGCCACGCCTTCAGCGCTGCCAACACCAACCGCTACGACAACATGGTTCTGTTCCAGACCCCGTCGTACAGCGGCTTCCAGTTCGGTGCTGGCTACTCGTTCAACGTCGCTGGTTCGGGCAACTTCGCCACGAACGACAACGTTCGTGCGATCACCACCGGTCTGCGCTACGTCAATGGCCCGCTGAACATCGCCGCCACGTTCGACCAACTGAACCCCGTGCACAGCGCTGACGAATCGGCTACCCCGCGTTCGTGGGCTGTCGGCGGCAGCTACGACTTCGAAGTCGTGAAGCTGGCTCTGGCCTACGCTCGTACGACCGACGGCTGGTTCGCTGGTCAAGGTCCTGGCGCCCCGACCGGCGGCGTTCCGGGCACCACGTCCTACCCGACGTACTCGTTCGCTGACGGCTTCAAGGCCAACAGCTACCTGGTCGGCCTGTCGGCCCCGATCGGCGGTGCTTCGAGCCTGTTCGGTTCGTGGCAGCGTATCGACCCGAGCAACGACAACCTGACCGGCGGCGATTCGACCTCGAACGTCTTCTCGCTGGGTTACACCTACGACCTGTCCAAGCGCACCAACCTGTACGCTTACGGTTCGTACGCCAAGAACGCTCTGTTCATCGACGATGCTAAGAGCACCGCCGTTGGCGTGGGCGTTCGCCACCGCTTCTAATCACCTGCGGGGCGCAAGCCCCGCTGTGTGACCAAAGCGCACGGACAGTCCTTCGCCCTGTCCGTGAAAAAAGCCACCCGAAAGGGTGGCTTTTTCATTGTTGGAACACTGAATTCAAGGCGTAGAGTTCAGCCGAGAGTAACCGCGCAAATGCTACAATCTGAAGGTTTGCGCTTTTGACGGACGTCTGAATGAATCTGCAACAGTATTTTCCCGTCCTGCTGTTCATCGCAGTGGCCACAGCTATAGGCTTCGCGCTGATCACGGCAGGGTCCTTACTCGGACCGCGGCGTCCGGATCCGCAAAAGCTCTCGCCGTACGAGTGCGGTTTCGAGGCCTTTGAAGACGCGCGGATGAAGTTCGATGTGCGCTACTACCTCGTGGCCATCCTCTTCATCCTGTTCGATCTGGAAATCGCCTTTTTGTTCCCGTGGGCGATCGCACAAGGCACCGTGGGCCTCGTCGGCTTCTGGACGGTCATGGTTTTCCTCGCCGTGCTGACGGTCGGCTTCATCTACGAATGGAAAAAGGGCGCGCTCGATTGGGAGTGATGCACCACGCATCCTTCTGGCACGCTAGCAGAGACGAATATGGCAATTGACGGCATTCTCAAGCAAGGCTTCATCACCACCAGCGCCGACAAGTTCATCAACTGGGCCAAGACCGGTTCGATGTGGCCCATGACCTTCGGTCTGGCCTGTTGCGCGGTCGAGATGATGCATGCGGGCGCGGCCCGCTACGACCTCGACCAATTCGGCATCATCTTCCGCCCGAGCCCGCGTCAGTCCGATTTGATGATCGTGGCAGGCACGCTGTGCAACAAGATGGCCCCGGCACTGCGCAAGGTCTATGACCAGATGCCCGAGCCGCGCTGGGTGGTTTCCATGGGCTCCTGTGCCAATGGCGGCGGTTACTACCACTACTCGTATTCGGTGGTGCGTGGCTGCGACCGCATCGTGCCTGTCGACGTCTACGTGCCGGGTTGTCCGCCCACCGCCGAGGCGCTGGTCTATGGTCTGCTGCAAATGCAGAACAAGATCCGCCTGACCAACACGATTGCGCGCTGAGTCGTCCGCGGACAGCGCGGCCGGCTGAGGCTGGCCTGCGCGCGGCGAAGCAGTGTATCGGTTTACCTATGCGTACAAGATGATGACCAGGCTCGAAACCCTGAAAAACAATTTGCAGGCCACGCTCGGCCAGGATATTGCCCTGACCGAACACATCGGCGAGCTCACGCTCGAGGTGGCGGCCGACCAATGGCTCACGGTGTGCAACAAGCTGCGCACGGAGCCGTCGTTGCACTTCGAAAGCTGTCTGGATCTGTGCGGCGTCGATTACCTCACGTGGGGTAATGGTTCGCGCGCCGCGCAAGCCGACGACAAGGCCGGCCCGCAGCGCGGCCGTTTCGCGGTGGTGATCCACCTGATTTCCATCGAACACAACTGGCGCCTGCGCGTGCGTACTTTCGCCGCCGACGACGAGTTCCCGATGGTGTCGTCGCTGCTCGAGTGCTGGGCCGGCGTGAATTGGTACGAGCGCGAAGCGTTCGACCTCTACGGCATCGTGTTCGAAGGCCACCCCGATCTGCGCCGCATCCTGACCGACTACGGTTTCATCGGTCATCCGTTCCGCAAAGACTTCCCGCTGTCGGGCACCGTCGAAATGCGCTACGACCCCGAACAGAAGCGCGTCATTTACCAGCCGGTCACCATCGATCCGCGTGAAATCACGCCGCGGGTGGTGCGTGAAGACTCTTACGGCATGGGGCGTTAATCATGGCAGAAATCAAGAACTACACGCTCAACTTCGGCCCTCAGCATCCGGCCGCGCACGGTGTGTTGCGCCTGGTGCTCGAGCTCGACGGCGAAGTGATCCAGCGTGCCGACCCCCACATTGGCCTGCTGCACCGCGCCACCGAAAAACTGGCCGAACACAAGACCTTCATCCAGGCGCTGCCCTACATGGACCGCCTGGACTACGTGTCCATGATGTGCAACGAGCACGCGTATGTCATGGCCATCGAGAAGCTGCTGGGCATCGAGGCGCCGCTGCGCGCGCAGTACATCCGCGTGATGTTCGATGAGATCACCCGCATCCTCAATCACCTGATGTCGCTGGGCTCGCACGCCCTCGACGTGGGTGCGATGGCGGTGTTCCTCTACGCCTTCCGCGAACGCGAAGACCTGATGGACTGCTACGAAGCCGTCTCGGGTGCCCGCATGCACGCGGCCTACTATCGTCCGGGCGGCGTTTATCGCGACCTGCCCGAAACGATGTCTCAGTACGGCGAAAGCAGCAAGTACCGGGGCGACAAGGAACTGCGCGTCATGAACGACGCGCGTTCGGGTTCGCTGCTCGATTTCATCGAAGACTTCACGAACCGTTTCCCGGCCTGTGTCGACGAATACGAAACGCTGCTGACCGACAACCGCATCTGGAAGCAGCGTCTGGTGGGCATCGGCGTGGTCGATCCCGATCGCGCCAAGGCCCTGGGCTTCACCGGCCCGATGCTGCGGGGTTCGGGCGTGGCCTGGGACCTGCGCAAGACGCAGCCCTACGAAGTCTACGACCTGATGGATTTCGACGTTCCCGTGGGCGTGAACGGCGACTGCTACGACCGCTACCTGGTCCGCGTGGCCGAGCTGCGCGAGAGCAATCGCATCATTCGTCAGTGCGTCGAGTGGTTGCGCAACAATCCCGGCCCCGTCATGGTCGAGAACCACAAGGTTGCTCCGCCCAGCCGCACGGCCATGAAAACCAACATGGAAGAGCTGATCCACCACTTCAAGCTCTTCACCGAAGGTTTCCACGTGCCCCCGGGCGAGTCTTACGCCGCGGTGGAACACCCGAAGGGCGAGTTCGGCATCTACATGGTGTCGGACGGTGCCAACAAACCCTACCGCCTGAAGATTCGGGCGCCTGGCTTTGCTCACCTGCAATCGCTGGACGAAATGGCTCGCGGCCACATGATCGCCGACGCCGTGACCATCATCGGTACGCAGGACATCGTTTTCGGCGAGATCGACCGCTGATCCGTCAGTCTAGAGCGCCCGCATAAATCCGGATTCAAACTATGCTGCTTTCCGCACAGGCCTACCAGAAAATCGACCGAGAACTGGCCAAGTTCCCGGCCGACCAACGGCAGTCGGCCATCATGGCTTCGCTTGCCATCGCGCAAGAAGAGAAGGGCTGGTTGCCTGCCGAAGTCCTCGAAGACGTGGCCAAGTACATCGGCGTCCCGCCCATCGCGGTCCAGGAAGTCGCCACGTTCTACAACATGTTCGACGTCAAGCCCGTCGGCCAACACAAGATCGCAGTGTGCACCAATCTGCCCTGTGCCTTGCGTGATGGCGAGCGTGCTGGCGAGTACCTCAAGCGCAAGCTCGGGGTTGAGTACCGCGAAACGACCGCCGACGGCAAATTCACCCTGATCGAGGGCGAGTGCATGGGCGCTTGCGGCGATTCGCCGGTCGTGATTGTGAACAACAAGCATATGTGCGTGCGCATGACCGAAGAAAAGCTCGACGCGCTGGTCGACGGCCTGAAGGCGCAAGGAGAGTCGGCATGAACGCGCCGGAACTGTACAAGCAGCTGGCCCAGGGCCTGGAGCCGAACCCCGGCCAGGACCTGTCGCGCTCGATGGTCTTTCACGGCCGTCACATCCAGCCGCAGATCATGGCTGACGTCGATGGCGATAATTGGCGTCTGGCCGAGTACGTCAAGCGCGGCGGCTACGAAGCCCTGCGCAAGATCCTGACCACGGGCATGAAGCCCGAGGACGTGATCGCCGAGGTCAAGGCCTCGGGCCTGCGCGGCCGTGGCGGTGCGGGCTTCCCGACCGGCCTGAAGTGGAGCTTCATGCCGCGCGCGTTCCCGGGCCAGAAATACCTCGTCTGCAACTCCGACGAAGGCGAGCCCGGCACGTTCAAGGATCGCGACATCCTGCGCTTCAATCCCCACATCGTGATCGAAGGCATGGCGATCGCCGCCTACGCCATGGGGATCAGCGTCGGCTACAACTACATCCACGGTGAAATCTTCGAAGTGTACGAACGCTTCGAAGAGGCGCTCGAAGAGGCGCGTGCCGCCGGCTTCCTGGGCGACAAAATCCTGGGTTCGGACTACAACTTCCAGCTGCACGCCTTCCATGGCTACGGCGCCTACATCTGCGGCGAAGAAACCGCGCTGCTGGAGTCGCTCGAAGGCAAGAAGGGCCAGCCGCGCTTCAAGCCGCCGTTCCCGGCGAGCTTCGGCCTCTACGGCAAGCCCACCACGATCAACAACACCGAGACCTTCGCGGCGGTGCCCTGGATCATCCGCAACGGCGGCCAGGCCTACCTCGAGGTCGGCAAGCCGAACAACGGCGGCACCAAGCTGTTCTCGATCACCGGCGACGTCGAGCGTCCCGGCAACTACGAGATCCCGCTCGGCACCCCGTTCTCGACCCTGCTCGAACTGGCAGGCGGCATGCGCGGTGGCAAGAAGCTCAAGGCCGTCATTCCCGGGGGCTCGAGCGCCCCGGTGCTGCCGGCCGACATCATGATGGCATGCACGATGGACTATGACTCCATCTCCAAGGCCGGCTCCATGCTGGGTTCGGGCGCGGTCATCGTGATGGACGAAACGCGTTGCATGGTGAAGTCGTTGCTGCGTCTGTCGTACTTCTACTTCGAAGAAAGCTGCGGTCAGTGCACGCCGTGCCGTGAAGGCACGGGCTGGCTCTACCGCATGGTGCATCGCATCGAGAAGGGCCAGGGCCGTCCGGAAGATCTGGACATGCTCGACAACGTGGCCGCCAACATCATGGGCCGCACGATCTGCGCGCTCGGTGATGCCGCCGCCATGCCCGTTCGCAGCTTCATCAAGCATTTTCGCGACGAATTCGCGCACCACATCGAGCACAAGTCTTGTGTGGTCCCGCAATATCTGTAGGTCTCAGGAACAGCAATGGTTGAACTAACCGTCGACGGCAACAAGGTCGAAGTGCCCGAAGGCAGCATGGTGATGCATGCCGCCCAAAAGATCGGCTTGTACGTGCCGCATTTCTGCTACCACAAGAAACTGTCCATCGCGGCCAACTGCCGCATGTGCCTGGTTGACGTGGAAAAAGCGCCCAAGGCGCTGCCCGCCTGCGCCACGCCTGTCACCAATGGCATGGTGGTGCACACTTGCAACGAGAAAGCCAAGGCCGCCCAGAAGTCGGTCATGGAATTCCTGCTGATCAATCACCCGCTGGATTGCCCGATCTGCGACCAGGGCGGTGAGTGCCAGCTGCAGGATCTGGCCGTGGGCTATGGTGGCTCTTCCTCGCGCTACGCCGAAGAAAAGCGCGTGGTATTCCACAAGGATCTCGGCCCGCTGGTGTCGGCCGAAGAGATGTCCCGCTGCATCCACTGCACCCGCTGCGTGCGCTTCGGTCAAGAGATCGCCGGCGTCATGGAGCTGGGCATGCTCGGCCGTGGCGAACATTCCGAGATCACGTCGTTCGTGGGCCGTTCGATCGAGTCCGAGCTCTCGGGCAACATGATCGACATCTGTCCGGTCGGCGCGCTGACCTCCAAGCCGTTCCGCTACAGCGCCCGTACCTGGGAACTCGCTCGCCGCCGCTCGGTCAGCCCGCACGACAGCGTGGGCGCCAACCTGGTCGTCCAGGTCAAGGGCGACCGCGTACTGCGCGTGGTGCCTTTCGAGAACGAAGACGTCAACGAGTGCTGGATCAGCGACCGTGACCGTTTCTCGTACGAAGGCCTCAACAACGAAGACCGCCTCGCCGCGCCGATGATCAAGGGCGCCGACGGCAAGTGGCAGGAAGCCTCCTGGGCCGACGCCCTGCAGGCCGTGGCCCAAGGTCTGTCGCGTGTTCGTGAAAGCTTCGGTGCCGGCCAGATCGGCGCCCTGGCCGCCGACTACGCCACCACCGAAGAATTCGCGCTGCTCAACCGCCTGGTGCGCGCGCTGGGTTCCGAGAACATCGACTTCCGTCTGCGTCAGACCGATGCCGGCTTCGACGCTGCCCTGGGTGGCGCGCCGTGGCTGGGTATGGCGATCGCCGACCTGGACACCGCCGACCGCGTGCTGGTCGTCGGTTCGTTCCTGCGCAAGGATCACCCGCTGATGGCCCAGCGTCTGCGCCAGGCCGCCAAGCGCGGCACGCAGATCCTGATGGTCGACAGCGCCGCTGACGATCCGCTGATGCCCGTGACCGCACGTCTGACCCTCGGCCCGTCCGAGCTGGCGCGCGGCCTGGCCGAAGTGGTGGTCGCGCTGGCCCAGCTCAAGGAGCAGGGCGTGCCGGCCGAGTTCGCCAGCGTCACGCCGGGCGAAGATGCCAAGCGCATCGCCGCCAGCCTCGCGTCGGGCGCCAACACCGCCGTGCTGCTGGGCAACCTGGCCGTGGCTTCGCCGGTCGCCAGCACGCTGGCCGCCAACGCGCAGGCCATCGCCAAGCTGGCCGGCGGCAAGTTCGGTTTCCTGACGGCTGGTGGCAACACCGTCGGCGGTTACCTGGCGGGCGCCGTGCCCGGCAAGTCCGGCAAGAGCGCCGCCCAGATGCTCGCCGAGCCGCTGAAGGCCTATATCGTGCTGCACGCCGAGCCCGCGCTCGACGCCGACAACGGTCCGCAGGCCCTGGCCGCGCTGGCCGGTGCGCAGTTCGCCGTCGCGCTCACCCCGTTCCGCTCGTCGGCACAGGACTGGGCCGATGTCATGCTGCCCGTCTCGCCGTTCACCGAAACCTCCGGCACCTACGTCAACGCCGAAGGCCGTGCCCAGAGCTTCAAGGGCACCGTTGCACCGTTCGGCCAGACGCGTCCGGCCTGGAAGGTCCTGCGCGTGCTGGGCAATGTGCTGCACCTCGCCGGCTTCGAAGAAGAAACCTCCGAAGCCGTGCGTGACGCGGCGCTTGCCGGCGGTGTCGAAGGCCGTCTGTCCAACGAGATCAAGGCCGCGCTTGGCCTGGGCAAGGCAGCCGGCGCGCTCGAGCGCGTGGCTGACGTGCCGATCTATCGCAGCGACGCCATCGTGCGCCGTTCCGAACCGCTGCAGGCCTCCGCCGCCTCGCGTGCCCCCCGTGCACGCCTGAACGGCCGGACGCTGGCAGCGCTGAGCCTGACCGCGGGTGTGAAGATCCGGGTGACGAGCGCGCAAGGCGCCGTCGAACTCGAAACCGTGCAGGACGACGCCGTGGCCGATAACGCCGTGCGCATCGCCGCTGCCTTCGCACAAACCGCCGCCCTGGGTGGCGCCTTCGGTCAAATCAGCGTGGAGCGTGCCTGATGGAATGGCTTAATGTTCTGGAGAGCCACGGTACGGCTCTGCTCGGACCCACGGCATGGATGGTGGTCTGGACCATCGTCAAGATCCTTGTCATCGCGGTGCCCATCATCCTGTGCGTGGCGTATCTCACGTACTGGGAACGCAAGATGATCGGCTGGATGCACGTGCGCCTCGGACCGACCCGAGTCGGTTTCAAGGGCCTGCTGCAGCCGTTCGCCGATGTGTTCAAGCTGCTCACCAAAGAAGTGGTGGTGCCGTCCGAGGCCGACAAGATCCTGTTCATCGTGGCGCCTGTCGTCACGCTGATGCCGGCGCTTGCTGCCTGGGCCGTCGTGCCCTTCGGTCCCGAATTGGTGCTGGCCAATGTCAACGCCGGTCTGCTGTACGTGATGGCCATCACCTCGATCGGGGTGTACGGCGTGATCGTGGCCGGTTGGGCATCCAACTCCAAGTACGCGTTCCTGGGTGCGCTGCGCGCCTCGGCGCAGATGGTGTCGTACGAACTCGCGATCGGCTTCGTGCTGGTCACGGTGCTGCTGGTGTCCGGCAGCCTCAACATGAGCGAGATCGTGCTGGGCCAGGGGCGTGGCTGGTTCGCCGACCACGGCCTGACCTTCCTGTCCTGGAACTGGCTGCCGCTGCTGCCCCTTTTCGTGATCTACGTGATTTCCGCTGTTGCCGAAACCAACCGCCACCCGTTCGACGTGGTGGAAGGCGAATCGGAAATCGTGGCCGGTCACATGGTCGAGTACTCGGGCATGGCGTTCGCGCTGTTCTTCCTGGGCGAATACGCCAACATGATCCTGCTGTCGTGCATGGCCGCGATCATGTTCCTGGGTGGCTGGATGGCGCCGATCGACATCGCGCCGCTCACCTGGATCCCGGGCTGGATCTGGCTGGGTCTCAAGACTTTCTTCGTGGTCTCGCTGTTTGTGTGGTTCCGGGCGTCGTTCCCGCGTTACCGCTATGACCAGATCATGCGTTTGGGTTGGAAGATTTTCATCCCGCTGACCGGCGTGTGGCTGGTCGTCGTGGCAGTCTGGATGCAGACGCCCTGGAACATTTGGCGCTAAGCCGCCGGATTGAGGCTGGATATGGAAGCGATCAAGGATTTTTTCAGCAGCTTGATGCTGACTGAACTGCTCAAGGGCATGCGCCTGACGGGCAAGTACTTCTTCAAGCGCAAGGTGACCCTGCGCTACCCGATGGAAAAGACGCCGACCTCGGCCCGTTTCCGTGGTTTGCACGCGCTGCGCCGCTACCCCAACGGGGAAGAGCGCTGTATCGCCTGCAAACTCTGTGAGGCGGTCTGCCCGGCGCTGGCCATCACCATCGAATCGGACCAGCGTGAGGACGGCACCCGCCGCACCACGCGCTACGACATCGATCTGACCAAGTGCATCTTCTGCGGCTTCTGTGAAGAAAGCTGCCCGGTGGACTCGATCGTCGAGACGCACATTCACGAGTACCACGGTGAAAAGCGCGGCGATCTTTACTTCACCAAAGACATGCTGCTCGCCGTTGGCGACCGCTACGAAGCCGACATCGCCCAACGCCGGGCCGAAGACGCGCCTTACCGTTGATCGCCAGGGTCTGATCCATGACTTTTACTTCTGTCCTGTTCTACATACTGGCGTTCGTCCTGGTGGTGGCCGCCTTCCGCGTCATCACCGCGCGCAGCCCGGTTACCGCCGTGCTGCACCTGATCCTCGCGTTCTCGAACGCGGCGATGCTGTGGATGCTGCTGGGCGCCGAATTCCTGGCGCTGCTGCTGGTGCTGGTGTACGTGGGCGCCGTGATGGTGCTGTTCCTGTTCGTCGTGATGATGCTCGACATCCGCATCGACAATCTGCGCAGCGGCATGAAAACCTACCTGCCGCTGGGCCTCGTGATCGGTCTGGTCATGGTGGTCGAGATGTCGTTCGTGCTGTTCGCAACCTGGGGTGACGCCGGTCCGCAAGTCGTCCAGGCCGGTGACTACAACAATGCCCGTGCGCTGGGCGAAGCGATGTACACGCAGTACGTCTACGGTGTCGAAGTGGGCGCCGCGCTGCTGCTGGTCGGCATGGTGGCGGCGATCGCGCTGACCCTGCGCCGCCGTCGCGACGTCAAGTACAACGATCCGGTGGCCGCCGTCCGCGTGCGCGCCAAGGACCGCTTCCGCATGGTCAAGATGACGGCCCAGAGCGACCGCGCGCAAGGCCGTACGGCCGCGCCGGCCGACGCCGATGGCGCCGCCCAAGGAGAAAAACAATGACGCTGACGCTGGCTCACTACCTGATCCTGGGGGCGATCCTGTTCGCCATCGGCATCTTTGGCATTTTCCTCAACCGCCGCAACCTGATCATCCTGCTGATGTCCATCGAGCTCGTGCTCCTGGCCGTCAACATGAACTTCGTGGCGTTTTCGAGCTGGTACGGCGATACCGCCGGCCAGGTGTTCGTGTTCTTCATCCTGACCGTGGCCGCGGCCGAGGCCGCCATCGGCCTCGCGATCCTGGTGCTGCTGTTCCGCAACCTGAACACGATCAACGTTGACGATCTCGATCGCCTGAAGGGCTGACGGGGTATTGGAAGAAAATGTCTAGTTCACCCAATCTCTACTTGCTTATCGCGCTGGCTCCGCTGGTCGGCGCGATTCTCGCCGGCCTCTTCGGCACGGGCTTCCTCGGTCGTCCGATCGGGCGCCGCGGCGCGCACTGCATCACGATTCTCGGCGTGCTGATCTCCGCGATCGGCTCGGTCGTGGTCCTGGGCGACGTGCTCAATGGCCTGCGCTTCGACGGTTCGGTCTACACCTGGACCCTGATCGGCCAGACCAAGCTCGAAATCGGCTTCCTGATCGATCCGCTGTCGGCCATGATGATGGTCGTGGTGACCTCGGTCTCGCTGATGGTGCACATCTACACCATCGGCTACATGGCCGATGATCCCGGTTATCAGCGCTTCTTCTCGTACATCTCGCTGTTCACCTTCTCGATGTTGATGCTGGTCATGTCCAACAACATGGTTCAGCTCTTCTTCGGCTGGGAAGCCGTGGGCCTGGTGTCGTACCTGCTGATCGGTTTCTGGTACACCCGTCCGACCGCGATCTTCGCCAACATGAAGGCGTTCCTGATCAACCGTGTCGGTGACTTCGGCTTCGTCCTGGGTATCGGCCTGTTGTTCGCCTACGCCGGCACCATGCACTACGGTGAAGTGTTCGCGCAGGCCGACAAGCTCGCCGCCATGACGCTGCCGGGCAGCGACTGGATGCTGCTCACCGTCGCGTGTATCTGCCTCTTCATCGGCGCCATGGGCAAATCGGCCCAGGTTCCGCTGCATGCCTGGCTGCCCGACTCGATGGAAGGCCCGACCCCGATCTCCGCGCTGATCCACGCCGCCACCATGGTGACGGCCGGTATCTTCATGGTCGCGCGCTTCTCGCCGCTCTTCGAGCTGTCCGACGTCGCGCTGTCCTTCATCATCGTGATCGGCGCCATCGGCGCACTGTTCCTCGGTATCCTGGGCATCATCCAGAACGACATCAAGCGCGTGGTGGCCTACTCCACGCTGTCGCAGCTGGGCTACATGACGGTCGCCCTGGGCGCGTCGGCCTACTCGGTCGCGATCTTCCACCTGATGACGCACGCGTTCTTCAAGGCGCTGCTGTTCCTGGGTGCGGGCTCGGTGATCATCGGCATGCACCACGACCAGGACATCCGCAACATGGGCGGCCTGCGCAAATACATGCCCATCACCTGGATCACGTTCCTGATCGGCACGCTGGCCCTGGTCGGCACGCCGTTCTTCTCGGGTTTCTACTCGAAAGAAAACATCATCGAAGCCGCTGGCGCGGCCAACGTGTGGGGCGCATCGTTTGCCTACTACGCGGTGCTCACCGGCGTGTTCGTGACCTCGCTGTACTCGTTCCGCGTGTACTTCCTGGTCTTCCACGGCAAGGAGCGCTTCTCCGAGCACGGTCATGGCCACGGTCACGACGACCATGCCCACGATGCGCATGGCCACGATGACCACGCTCACGACGATCACGGCCACGGCCATCACGGTGGCAAGCCGCACGAGTCGCCCTGGGTCGTCACGCTGCCGCTGGTCCTGCTCGCCATCCCGTCCATCGTCATCGGCGCGTGGGTGGTCGATCCGATGCTGTTCGGCAAGTTCTTCGAGGGCGTGATCACCGTGCTGCCGCAGCACCCGGCCATGGCCGAGCTGTCCGAGCACTGGCACGGCTGGGTGGCCTATGGCCTGCACGCGTTCCAGACCCTGCCGTTCTGGCTGGTGGTCGCGGGCGCCGTCATCGCCTGGTACTGCTACCTGATCAATCCCAAGGTGCCGGCCGCAATCCAGAAGAGCCTGTCGGGCGTCAACAAGGTGCTCGAGAACAAGTACTTCGTCGACTGGGTCAACGAGCAGATCATCGCTCGCGGCGCGCGTTGCCTGGGCCGCGGCCTGTGGCAAACCGGTGACCGCGGTCTCATCGACGGCGTGCTGGTCAACGGCAGTGCCCGCGTGGTGGGCTGGGTGGCCGCGATCAGCCGTCACCTGCAGTCCGGCTACATCTATCACTACGCGTTCGCGATGATCATCGGCATCATGGCGCTGGTTACTTTCTTTGTGCTGATTCCCCAATGATGGCAAGCGAGATGGCATCCAACACTTTTCCCTGGCTCACGCTTGCGATCTTCGTCCCGATCGTATTCGGCCTGCTGGTGCTGGCGCTGGGCCGTGACGACCGTCCCTGCCTGACGCGCGGGCTGTCGCTGATCGGTTCGATCGCGGGCTTCCTGGTCACCATTCCGGTCTACACGGGCTTCGACAAGACCACTGCCGCGATGCAGTTCGTCGAGAAGGCGTCCTGGATCGAGGCATTCAACGTCAACTACCACCTGGGTGTCGACGGCATCTCCGTGTGGTTCGTGCTCCTCACCGCCTTCATCACCATCATCGTGGTGGTGGCGGGCTGGGAGGTCATCACGAGCCGCGTGTCGCAGTACATGGCCGCCTTCCTGATCCTGTCGGGTCTGATGGTGGGCGTGTTCGCGGCCCTCGACGGCATGCTGTTCTACGTGTTCTTCGAAGCGACCCTGATCCCGATGTACATCATCGTGGGTGTGTGGGGCGGTCCGAATCGCGTGTATGCGGCGTTCAAGTTCTTCCTCTACACCTTGATGGGCTCGCTGCTCACGCTGGTGGCCTTCATCTACCTCTGGAATGTTTCGGGCGGTTCGTTCGACATCCTGACCTGGCACCAGACCAAGATCGGCTATACCCCGCAGATCCTGATCTTCCTCGCGCTGCTGGCGGCGTTCGCCGTCAAGGTGCCGATGTGGCCGGTGCACACCTGGCTGCCCGACGCCCACGTCGAGGCGCCCACGGGCGGCTCGGTGGTGCTGGCCGCGATCATGCTGAAGCTGGGCGCCTATGGCTTCCTGCGCTTCTCGCTGCCGATCACGCCCGACGCCTCGCACGCGCTGGCCGGCCTGATGATCACGCTGTCGCTCATCGCGGTGATCTACATCGGCCTGGTCGCGATCGTCCAGGAAGACATGAAGAAGCTGGTGGCGTACTCGTCGGTGGCTCACATGGGCTTCGTCACGCTGGGCTTCTTCATCTTCAACACGGCCGGCGTCGAAGGCGCCATCGTGCAGATGGTGTCGCACGGTTTCGTGTCGGGCGCGATGTTCCTGTGTATCGGTGTGCTCTATGACCGCATGCACTCGCGTCAGATCGCCGATTACGGTGGCGTGATCAACGTCATGCCGCGCTTCGCGACGTTCTTCGTGCTGTTCTCGATGGCCAACAGCGGCCTGCCGGCCACCAGCGGCTTCGTGGGCGAGTTCATGGTCATCATGGGCGCCGTCGAGCACAATTTCTGGGTGGGCCTGCTGGCCGCCACCGCCCTGATCCTGGGTGCGTCGTACTCGCTCTGGATGGTCAAGCGTGTCGTCTTCGGCGACATCACCAATGACCATGTGCGCGAGCTCACCGACCTCAACCGCCGCGAATTCCTGCTTCTCGGCATCATGGCGATCGCCGTGTTGTACATGGGGATCTATCCCAAGCCCTTCACCGACGTGATGCACGTGTCGGTCGAGGCCCTGCTGCAACACGTTGCCGTCTCGAAACTGTAAGACTAGACAATGATGCAATCCCACCTCGATTTCGCTCTGGCTGCACCAGAGATCCTGTTGCTGGTCTTGGGGCTGTCCGTCCTGCTCGTCGACGCTTTCAGCAAGCATCCGCAGCGCATGACCACGTTCGTCCTGACGCTGCTGTCGCTGGCCGCGCTCACGGTTGTCTCGGCCGTGCAGTGGGCCGACGGCGTGACCGGCACGACCTTCCACGGCATGTACGTCACCGACTCGTTCTCGCATCTGCTGAAGATCGTGTCGTACATCGCCGTTGCCGTGACGCTGGTCTATGGCCGCGTCTACGCGCAGGACCGTGAGATGCTGCGCGGCGGCGAGCTGTATGTGCTCACGCTGTTCGCGCTGCTGGGCCAGATGGTCATGATCTCGTCGGGCAACCTGATCTCGATCTATCTGGGTCTCGAGCTCATGTCGCTGGCCCTGTACGCGCTGATCGCGCTGCGCCGCGATGACGCTGTGGCCACCGAGTCCGCCATGAAGTACTTCGTGCTGGGCGCGCTGGCTTCGGGCTTCCTGCTCTACGGCATGTCCATGGTTTACGGCGCCACCGGCCACCTCGGCATTGCCGAGATCGCCGACGTGATCGCCGCGGGCAAGGCGCAGCAACTGGCGCTGGTGTTCGGCATCGTGTTCCTGGTGTCGGGCCTCGCGTTCAAGCTCGGCGCCGTGCCGTTCCATATGTGGGTGCCCGACGTGTACCAGGGCTCGCCCACGGCCGTCACGCTGATCCTGGGCGGTGCGCCCAAGCTCGCGGCATTCGCCATGACCATGCGTCTGCTGGTCGACGGCATGCAGGGCCTGGCCGCCGACTGGCAGCCGATGCTGATGATTCTGGCGGTCCTGTCGCTGGCCATCGGCAACCTGACCGCCATCGTCCAGACCAACTTCAAGCGCATGCTCGCCTACTCGACGATCTCGCACATGGGCTTCGTGCTCCTGGCGTTGTCGGCGGGCGTGGTCGAAGGAAAGCCGGACGCCTGGGCCGCGGCCTACAGCGCCTCGCTGTTCTACATGATCACCTACGTGCTCACGACGCTTGGCAGCTTCGGCATCATCCTGCTGCTGGCACGCCAGGGCTTCGAGTGTGAGCAGATCGACGACCTTAAGGGCCTGAACCGCCGCAGCCCGTGGCATGCGGCCATCGTGCTGTTGCTGATGTTCTCGCTGGCCGGTCTGCCGCCGCTGGTGGGCTTCTACGCCAAGCTGGCCGTGCTGCAGGCCGTGGTCGAAGCGGGTCATGTCGCCCTCGCCGTGGTCGCGGTGCTGTTCTCGCTGATCGGTGCGTTCTACTACCTGCGCGTCGTCAAAGTCGTGTACTTCGACGGGCCGGTGGGTGAACCCGCGCCGCTGCGGGCGGATGCCGCCCAACGCGGTCTGCTGTCGATCAATGGCGCGCTGATCCTGATTCTGGGCATTCTGCCCGGCGGCCTGATGGCCCTGTGCCTGCAGGCCATCCAGGGCACGTTCGGTAACTGACGGGCGGGGCTGTGAATCAGACCCTCGCCGTCTGGCTGCTCATCGCGCTGGCCCTGGTCAGCGCGAATCTGCCCTTCCTGACCGAACGCGTATTCGCGATCTGGCCCTGGAAGCAGGGCGGGGCCGTGGCGGCCAAGCCTTTCTGGCTGCGACTGGTCGAGGTGTTTGTGTACTACCTCATCGTGGGTGCGATCGGCCGGGCATTCGAAGTCACGCTCGGCAACCCGTTTGCCCAGGCCTGGGAGTTCTACGCGATCACCCTCGCGCTGTACCTCGTGCTCGGCTATCCGGGTTTTGTGTACCGCTACTTGTATCGCCGGCCGGCTCGCGCTTGAGCTTGGCCCATGAAAAAAGCCTCCCGAGGGAGGCTTTTTTTCATGGGGGGGCGGTGTCTCGCGATGCGCTTGCCGGCATCCCGCCGCACGATCCGGTGCCGGCCGGTACGGCCGATCAGGCTTCGAACCAGTTCAGGATGCCGTCCAGGCCACTGACATTGAGTGCATAGCGCGTCTGCTCGCGCACGATCGGCTTGGCGTGGTACGCCACCGGGAAACCGGCGTGCGACAACATGGGCAGGTCATTGGCGCCATCGCCCATCGCAATGATCTGGCCCTGGCCCGCGCCGTGCTCCTGCGCGAATGCCTGGAGGTGCCGCGCCTTCGCCGCGCCGTCGACGATGTCGCCGAGCACCGAGCCGGTCAGCAGCCCCTCGCTGTCGACCTCCAGCGTGTTGGCATAGGCGCGATCCAGGCCGAGGCGCGCCTTGAGCTTCTCAGTAAAGAAGGTGAAGCCGCCCGAGACCAGCAGCGTCTTGATGCCGGCCGCCTGGACCGAGCTGAGCATGCGCTCGGCGCCCGGGTTGAGCTGGAGCTTCTCGTCGTAGACGCGCTGCAGGGTGCTGGCGGGCACGCCTTTTAGCAGGGCCACCCGGCGGCGCAGGCTTTCGGAAAAATCCTTGATCTCGCCGCGCATGGCGGCCTCGGTGATCTGGGCGACCTTGTCGCCCAGGCCGGCCGTGGCCGCGATCTCGTCGATGCATTCGATGTTGATGAGCGTCGAATCCATGTCCATCGCGAGCACTTTGCACTGGCCGAGCTTCAGGCCCGGGGCGACGAACGCCGCGTCCACGCCGTGCCGGTCCGCCCAGTCGCGCACTTCGGCGCGCGTGGCGTCGTCGGCGTCGACATTGAGCAGCCGCGCCGCCGTCGTGCTGATGCGGGCGATGCCCTGCGCGCTTGCGAGGGCGGCGAGCTGTTCGGCGTGGGCGACCGTGAGCGCCGGCGATTGGATGATGAGATTCTGGGTCATGGGATCGGAGGGTTAAGCCAGCGAGCGCAGCACGGCACGCACGGCATCGGCGCGTGCATTGACCTGCGGCGCCTTGATTTCGATACGCAGCCGGTCCTGGCCGGACAGCTTGATATGGCGTTGTTTCTGGACCAGCTCGATGATGCGCAACGGCTCGACCGTGGTCTTGGGACCGAATTGCAGCAAGGCCTGTGATTCGCTGGCATCGATCTTGACAATACCCAGCGGCTGCGCGGCGAGGCGCAGGCGATGCGTCATCAGCAGCGTCTGCGCGGCCTCGGGCAGCTTGCCGAAACGATCGATCAGCTCTTCCTGGATCTGGATCAGATCGTCTTCGTCGGCGGCATGCGCCAGCCGCTTGTAGATCGCCAGGCGACCGTGCACGTCAGGGCAGTAATCGGAGGGCAGCAGGGCGGGCGCGTGCAGATTGACTTCGCAGGCGAGGTTGAACGGCGCATCGAGATCGGGCTCCTCGCCGGCCTTCAGGGCACGCACGGCTTCGTTGAGCATCTCGTTGTACATCGAGAAGCCGACTTCCTGGATGTTGCCCGATTGCGAGTCGCCGAGGATTTCGCCCGTGCCGCGGATCTCGAGGTCGTGCATGGCCAGGTAGAAGCCCGAACCGAGCTCTTCCATGGCCTGGATCGCCTCCAGTCGCTTCTTGGCGTTGCTCGTGATCGCATCTTCGCCGGGCGTAAGCAGATAGGCGTAGGCCTGATGGTGCGAGCGTCCCACGCGGCCCCGCAGCTGATGCAACTGGGCCAGGCCAAAACGATCGGCGCGATGGATCACGATCGTGTTCGCCGACGGCACGTCGATGCCGGTTTCGATGATGGTCGTGCACAGCAGGACGTTATAGCGCTGCTGATAGAAGCCTTTCATCACTTGCTCGAGCTCGCGCTCGGCCATCTGACCGTGGGCCACGCCGATGCGCGCCTCGGGCACCAGCTCTTCGAGGCGGGCGCGCCGATTGTGGATGGTCTCGACTTCGTTGTGCAGGAAGTAGGCCTGGCCACCGCGCTTGAGTTCGCGCAGCAGCGCCTCGCGGATCGTGCTGCCGTCTTCGCGGCGCACGAAGGTCTTGATGGCCAGGCGCTTCTGCGGCGCGGTGGCGATCACCGAAAAATCACGGATTCCTTCGAGGGACATGCCCAGCGTGCGCGGGATCGGCGTCGCGGTGAGGGTGAGCACGTCGACCTCGGCGCGCAAGGCCTTGAGCGACTCTTTCTGGCGCACGCCGAAACGGTGCTCTTCGTCGATGATGACGAGGCCCAGGCGCTTGAAGCGCACGTCTTTCGAGAGGATCTTGTGCGTGCCGATGACGATGTCGACACGGCCATCATTGATGCCTTCGATCGCACTCGCGACCTCTTTGGCCGAACGGAAACGCGAGAGTTCGACGACGCGTACCGGCCAATCGGCGAAGCGGTCGCTGAAGGTCTGCGCATGCTGCTCGGCGAGCAGGGTGGTGGGGCAGAGCAGGGCGACCTGCTTGCCGTTGGCCACCGCCAGGAATGCGGCGCGCAGCGCCACCTCGGTCTTGCCGAAGCCCACGTCGCCGCATACCAGACGATCCATGGGCTGGCCCGAGGTCATGTCCAGGATGACGGCCTGAATGGCGGCCGACTGGTCGGGGGTCTCTTCGAAGCCGAAGCCTTCGGCGAAGGCCTCGTAGTCGTTGAGCGGAAGCTTGAATTGATAGCCCTCGCGCGCGGCGCGCTGGGCGTAGAGAGCCAGCAGCTCGGCGGCGGTATCGCGCACCTGCTTGGCCGCCTTGCGGCGCGCCTTGTCCCATTGACCCGAGCCCAGGCTGTGCAGCGGCGCGGCTTCCGGATCGGCGCCGCTGTAGCGGGCGATCACGTGCAGTTGCGAGACCGGCACATAGAGCGTGCTGCCATTGGCGTACTCGAGATGCAGGAACTCCATCTCGCCTTCGCCCATGTCCATGTTGACCAGGCCGTGGTAGCGGCCGATCCCATGCTGGGCGTGCACCACGGGGTCGCCGGCACGCAATTCGGCCAGGTCGCGCACCATCGCTTCGACGTTGCTCGTGCGCTCCTGGGCGCGCTTGCCGCCGCGGCGAGCGGGCGAATTGCCGGGGTACAGATCGTTTTCGGTGAGGAACACCAGGCCGCACTGCGGCAGGCCGAAGCCCGTGGACAAAGGCGCGACGGCCAGGCCGAAATGCCCTTCGTCACGCAGAAAGCCCTGGATGTCGTCCGTCTGCACGTTCACCGGCACGCCTTGCTCCGCCAGCATCTGGCTGAGCGTCTCGCGCCGGCCGGCCGAATCCGCGCACAGCAGTACGCGGGCATCGGTGCGGCTGATGAGGGTGCGCAGCTTGGTGACCGGATCCTCGGCACGGCGCGCGACGGCTACGTCGGGCGCGGCGATGAAATCGGGATGAGGGCGTTCGGTGGTCAGGGCCAGGCGGGCAAACTGGCGAAAACCCGCGTGCATGCCTTCGCCGTCGAGGAACAGCGTCTCGGGCGGCAGGACGGGGCGCTCGCGGTCGCTCTTCAGGAAGTTGTGACGGCTGGCGGTGTCGTGCGCGAAACGCTGCATCGCGTCGTCGATATCGCCCACCGTGACCGTAATGGTGTTGTCGGCGAGGTAGTCGAACAACGTCGCGGTCTGTTCGAAAAACAGCGGCAGGTAGTATTCGACGCCGGCGAATGCAATGCCGTTGCCGATGTCCTTGTAGGGCAGGGCGCGCGAGGGATCGCCCTCGAACACCTCGCGAAAGCGTGCGCGGAAATGGTTGCGCGCGGCCTCGTCCATCGGGAACTCGCGGCCGGGCAGGAGTTGCACCTGGCCCACCGGGTAAAGGCTGCGCTGGGTGTCCACGTCGAATGCCCGGATCGACTCGATTTCGTCGTCGAAGAGGTCGATGCGGTAAGGCACCACCGAGCCCATCGGGAACAGATCGATCAGGCCGCCGCGCAGGCAGAACTCGCCGGGCGCGGTCACCTGGGTCACGTGGGTGTAGTTCGCCAGCGTGAGCTGTGCGCGCAGGGCCTGCTCGTCGAGCCGGTCGCGCTGCTTGAACGAAAACGTGTAGGCCGCCAGGAACGAGGGCGGTGCCAGCCGGTACAAGGCCGTGGTGATCGGCACCGTGAGGATGTCGACCTCGTGCAGCATCAGGGCGTGCAGCGTGTGCAGGCGCTCGGAGATCAGGTCCTGGTGCGGCGAAAACGCGTCGTAGGGCAGCGTTTCCCAGTCGGGTAACTGCCGCACGCGCAGATCGGGCGCGAACTGGGGGATCTCGTCGGTCAGGCGCTGGGCCTCGAGCGGCTCGGCCGTGAACACGACCAGCGGACGGCGCGCCGCCCGCGCCAGGTCGGCCAGCAGCCAGCCATCACCCGAGCCGGGCGGGCGCGGTTGCGCATAGCGCGCGCCAGGTTTGAGCGCGGCCAGGGTGGCGGCGGTGGACGGAAGGTGCGGCGCCACGGCGGCGGGAGAGGAAGATTCAGCCATCAGGGCGAAGATTATAAAATCTCTTGACCATGTCTGAACCCCTATCGTCCGCGCTGTGCGCAAATGACCCTCTGATTGCCCTCGTGCCGGCCGCCGGCGTGGGCAGCCGTGCCGCCTCCGACGGTGCCGGGTTTCCCAAGCAATACCGCTCCCTCCGGGGCGAGCCCATGCTGCGTCATGCCGTACGGGCGCTCCTGGCCGACGCCCGGATCGCCCGCGTGCTGGTCGCCGTCAGCCCGCAGGACGGCTGGGCCGGCGAGGCCCTTGACGGCCTGCCGCGCACCACCTGGCAAGCCTGCGGCGGCGCCACCCGCGCGGATACCGTCGCGCAGTCGCTCGGGGTGCTCAGTGCCGAGGGCGTGACCGATAGCGCCTGGGTGCTGGTGCACGATGCCGCCCGTCCCGGGTTGCCCGCGGCGGCCCTGGCTCGCCTCATCGACGCGTGCCTGCCGCATCCCACGGGGGGATTGCTGGCCGTGCCGGTCCCCGACACGGTCAAGCAGGCCGCAGCAAGCGGCGATCCCGCCGTGGTGGCCCGTACGATCGATCGCAATGGTCTCTGGCTCGCCCAGACGCCCCAGATGTTCCGCCTGGGTATCTTGCGCGCTGCGCTGGCGCACGCGAGTACACAGGCGATCGCCGTGACCGACGAGGCGAGCGCGGTGGAGGCTTGCGGCCTCGCGCCCCGGCTGGTGCCCGGTTCGGCGCGCAATTTCAAGGTCACCTGGCCTGAAGATTTCGACTTGATGGAAAAATGGCTATGAATATCCCCTTTCGCGTCGGCCAAGGCTTCGACGTTCACGCGCTCGTCGAAGGCCGCCCGCTCATCATCGGTGGCGTCACGATTCCCCATTCGCATGGCCTCCAAGGGCACTCGGATGCCGATGTGCTGCTGCACGCGATCACCGACGCGGTGCTCGGGGCGGCGGGGCTCGGCGATATCGGGCGGCATTTTCCCGATACCGACCCGGCCTTCAAGGGCGCCGACAGCCGCGTGCTGCTGCGCGAAGCCATGGCGCGCGTAAGCGAGGCCGGGTGGCAGGTCGTCAATGTCGACGCCACGGTGCATGCCCAGGCGCCCAAGATCGGCCCGCACGCGCCCGCGATGGTGGCCAATGTCGCGGCCGACCTCGGCCTGTCCGCGGACGCCGTCAATATCAAGGCCAAGACCAACGAGCATCTCGGCTATCTTGGCCGCAAAGAGGGTATTGCCGCCACCGTGGTGGCCCTGATCGCGCGGCGCGATTGAGGCGAGTTGGATACGGGATGTGACGGTCCCGGATGTGTCATGAACGCTCGGTAGGATCGCTTGCCGTTGAGTTCATCCCCACGCCCGTAGCCGCCACACCATGCCCCGATACACCCCGTATTCCCGCCGTGATGTCCTGAAGTTCCTGGGCAGCGCGCCGCTGCTGCCGCTGGCCGGCGGCGCCGGCGCGAGCATGCTGCTCGCCGCCTGTGCGCAGGCCCGTTCGGGCCAGGCCGCCCAGGTGTCGTTCACCGCCATGCCGGCTCCCGGTCTCGACGACCCCGCCGCCATGGCGCGTACCACCGTGGGGTCGCGCATGGTGTTGCGCTATCCCGATGGCCGCGAAGAGTCTGTGGCGCTGGCGTACCAGCCATTCTTCATGACGGGCGACGCCGTGCCTGACGGGCAGGGCGGTATGGCGCTTGCCGGGGGCTATCTCGACATTCATGCCCAGCCCATCGTGGACCGCTCGGTGCCCGGCCGTGAACGGCAGTTTTTTTCGGACTGCCCAGATGGCATGTCGATGCTCGTGCTGCCCGAAGCCCGCGTGCCCGGGGTGCGCGGTAATGCGGTCTTTGCCGTCGTTCAGTTCGAATACACCACATGGGACCAGGCCGGGGCCGAGATGTACGCCAGACTGCCGTCGCCCATCGCCGTGTTGACCCTCGACCAGGACCCGGCCACCGGTCACCTCTCCCTCGTGCAGTATCGCGCCGTGGATACGTCGTCCGTGCATGGGTTGTGGATCACCTGCGGCGCGAGTCTGTCGCCTTGGAACACGCACCTTTCCAGCGAAGAGTACGAGCCCGACGCGATCTCGCCCAAGGCCAAGGACGCCGCGCAGTTCAAGGCGTTCAGCCGCAATCTCTACGGCGACGAGAATACGGCCCGGCCCTATCACTACGGTCATTTACCCGAAGTGGTGGTGCAGCCGGACGGCACCGGCATCATCAAGAAGCATTATTGCCTGGGCCGGATTTCGCACGAGCTCATTCAGGTCATGCCGGATCGCCGCACGGCGTTGATGGGCGACGACGCCACCAACGGCGGTCTGTTCATGTTCGTGGCGGATCGCGCCGAAGACCTGTCCGCCGGCACGCTCTATGTGGCGCGCTGGCACCAGCAATCCGGTACGGGGCCGGGATCGGCAAGCTTGAGCTGGGTGCGCCTAGGGCACGCGAGCAGTGACGAGATCCGCGCCCTGGCTGATCGCCTGCAGGGCAGCGACATCATGGAGGTGCATGAAAGCGATCCCGGCCAGCCTGGCTACACGCGCATTCCGTTCGCGGGCCGTCACAACTGGGTGAAGATCAAGCCGGGCATGGAGCAGGCCGCGGCCTTTCTCGAAACGCACCGCTATGCCTCGCTTGCCGGCGGCAGCATGGGTTTCACCAAGATGGAGGGCACTACGGTCAATGTGCGCGACCGCGTGGCCTATTCCGCCATGTCCCGCATCGAGAGTTCGATGCTGGACGGATCGGGCGGCATCAAGGTGGAGGGTCCCAAGGCAGGGGCGGTCTATGCGCTCAATCTGCGCGGGAGCCAGAAGGACAGCGAGGGCCGCCCGATCGACAGCGACTGGGTGGCGGTAGACATGGCTGCGCCGGCTGCGCTGGTCGGGGTCGACCTGCGCCATCCGGACGCGCTGGGCAATGTCCACGATGCCGACCGAATCTCCAACCCGGACAACCTCAAGTTTTCCGAGAAGCTGCGCACGCTCTTCATAGGCGAGGATAGCGGCGGCCACGTCAACAATTTCCTGTGGGCGTACAACGTCGACACCGGACAGCTCGCACGGGTGCTGTCCTGCCCGGTCGCGGCTGAATCCACGGGCCTGCAGGCGGTGGACGAACTCAATGGCTGGACCTACATCACCAGCAACTTCCAGCACGCGGGCGACTGGAACAAGCTGCACGAGAAGGTGCGCCCGGCGACCGAGCCGCTGATCCGCGCGAACTTCCGCGATCGCCACGGCGCGACGGTGGGATATTTGACGGGCGTGAAGGTCTGAGCACTGCCGGCTAGCGAGAGCAATCGGGCGGGCGTGAAGGTCTGAGCGCAACCGGCTCGCGGGAGCAATCTGCGGGCGTGAAGATCGGCGTGCATCCGGCCCGTGGAGGCCGAGGCGATCGCGGCCTCGCCAGTGAGGTTTTGTGTGAAGTTGGGCGCGCGCGTGCGACTAGCATCCTCTGGTTTCTCGGACGGATTCGCTTGCCCGGGTGGGTGCGCGATGGGGGCGGGCCCGCGAGGGCTCTAGCCCCGATCCCTGATCCACGGCGCCAAGGCGCCCCATGTCAGTCCGTCCGCCGCCTCCTCTCTCAGGCCTCCTCGCATGCGCATCCCTGTCGTTTCTCCCACGGACCTCACCTCGACCTCAGGCAGTACCGCCGTGTTGGGCCATGCTGCCCGCTCGCGGATTGGCCGTGCGGGCGAGGTAGGGGCGGGCCGATCCCGTCTGGCAGACGGGAGCTCCCCGGGCGCTGCGGCGGCGGTTGTTTTTTGCTCAGGCGGTGAGGCGGCCGCTACGCCTCGACTCCTGCCGCTGTCTTCGGCGCAGGGCGCGCGCGTCGCGATCCTGGCCGCCAACCTCGCTCGCCAGCATCAGTTGATCGGCCCGTTTCACGCGGCGGGCTACGACAATCAGGCCGACGAGGATGCCCTCGCACCGGCTGCGCCGCCGAGCGTCGGCGCCACACCTGCCGAGATCCACTCGTTCGCCGCCGCCCTCGCATCGGCCCGCTACGATGTGTTCGTGATCGATGGAGCGCTGCCCGCACCGCACGTCGACGCGCTGCTTCTGGCCTTACGGGAGGGCAGGCCGCGGGACATCTGCGTGATGGTGCTGGTGCCAGGCGATCATCCCCAGCGGCAGATCGCTCGTCTGCTGCAGGCGGGCGCCGATGACTACCTGTCGTGGCCGCTGGCACCGGTGCTGCTTCGCGCCAAACTCGACGTCGCCGTGCGCCGCGCGCGTCATCACGCGCCGGCGCGCGACTGCGAGGTTCATGGCGAGTATGTATTCGACCTGGCGTCGCACGAGGTGTGCATGCAACGCGAGCGCGTTCACCTCACGCCCAAGGAGTTCAGTGTGGCGTTGCTGCTGTTCCGCCACCAGGCACAACCCCTGTCGCGCGGATTCCTCCAACAGCAGGTCTGGCCCCACCATTCCATGTTGAGCACGCGCACCATCGACACGCACGTCAGCGTGGTGCGGGCGAAGCTGCACCTTTGGCCCGACAAGGGTTACCGCGTCAAGACGGTGTACGGCTTCGGCTACCGGCTCGAGCGCGTGTCCGAGGCAGAACGTCGTGCGCTCGTGCACGACGCCGGCCTGCGCGGCACGGTCGCGGGCTGACAAGCGCCACGCCGCCCGGCGAGCGGGGTCTGGTGCGAGACGCGCGCCGATCGCTCCTGATCCATCCATGAAAAACACCGGCCCGAAGGCCGGTGTCTGTCCTGCTCTGGCCCGGCTGCGAGGTGGCAGCATCGGGCGGCACTGCAGCACGAAAAGCGCTTACTTGCCTTGCGCCTTCAGCGCCTGCGCGGCGGCGTTGACCACCGCGGCGATACGGCCTGCGTCGCGCAATTGTTCCGTCGACAGGCCATCCTTCTTCAGGTTCTCGTAGTGCGATTGCACGCAGAAATGGCACTTGCCGATGATGGAGGCGGTCAACGCGAAGAGCTCGAAGCGCTTCTTGTCGACGCCGCCATGCGTGGCGTAGGCGTTCATGCGCAGTTGCGCAGGCAGGCTCTTGAGCTGAGCGTCACCGGTCATTTCCACGTAGGGATACCAGGTGTTGTTCATGCCCATGAGCGCGGCGGCCGTCAGCGCGGCGTTCGCGTCGCCCTCGGAGAGGGCGCCCTTGAAGGCGTCGACCAGGAACGGGCTGCCTGCCGCGAAGGCGGCCGACAGGGCAGCACCCAGCGCGTCTTCTTGCGACAGGGTCGAGCGAGCAATGACGCTGTCCAGATTCAGGCGGATGTCCTTGGCCCAATCCGGCAGTTGTTCCTTGATGGTAGAAAGGAATTCCATAGTTTTTACCTATAGTCTGGAGCAGGAAAAGCCCGGACAAGCCGGGCCGAAGAATTACAGCGTGGCGCCGCCAACCGTACGGTTGCACGGGCACAGCTCATCGGTCTGCAGACCGTCGAGCAGGCGCAGGACTTCTTCCGGGTTACGACCGACGTTCAGGTTGTTCACCGAAACGTGTTGGATCGTGTTGTCGGGGTCGACGATGAAGGTGGCGCGCAGTGCGACGCCAGCACCCTTTTCGCGGACGCCGAGCTGGTCGATCAGGGCACCAGTCGTGTCACCGAACTGGTAGTGAGCCAGCTTGGAGAGGTCCGGATGCTCACGGCGCCAGGCCAGCTTGACGAATTCGTTGTCGCTCGAACCGCCCAGCAGGACGGCGTCGCGGTCTTCGAAGTCCTTGGCGAGCTTGTTGAAGCCGACGATTTCGGTCGGGCAGACGAACGTGAAGTCCTTCGGGTAGAAGTAGATCACCTTCCACTTGCCGGGGAACGAGCTTTCGGTGATGTCTTCAAACGCCGAAACGCCGTTCTCTTCGTGCTGGTTGAAGCCGGGCTTGACGCCAGCAACCTTGAAAGGCTCGAGTTTGTCGCCAACAGTTTTCATGTGTTACTCCCAGTAAGTTGTTGGTAGGGGTCGGCCGTAAGGCCTAAACCCAAGATTCTACGCTATTGGTTATCGCTGTCTAATTGATAATTCCTAAACTTGGCTTTGGGTAACTCTATCCTGGCGACCAGGCCGCCGCCGGCTCGCGGCAGCATTTTCAGAGACCCGCCGGCATGCTTCAGGAGCCGTTCGACAATGGCCAGGCCCAGCCCCGCACCGCTCACGCCGGTGCGCGCCGCCTCGCCGCGCGAGAAGGGCCGCAGCAGGCGTTCGACCTCTTCGGGGGCGATGCCCGGACCGCGGTCGGCCACCTCGATGGCCAGCGTATTGCCCTCGGATTGCACCGTCATGACCAGGTGGGCGAGCCCGTCGGTCGAGCGGCCGTAACGGCGGGCGTTTTCGATCAGGTTGCTGACGATGCGCTTGAGATCCAGGGCGGTGATGCGGGCGCGCAGGCCCGGTTCGATCGAGGCTTCGAGCTCGCCGCCGAGCGTGGCGGTATGACTGCGTTCGCGCTCGTAGAGTTCGGCGAGCACCGAGGAAATGTCCGTCGCGAGCTGGGGCAGGGTGCCGGCCGGACGAGCGTACTCCATGAGCTGCCCGATGCTGTGGTCGATCTGGCCGAGGTCTTCGTCGATGGCCTGACGCGCGTCTTCCGACACGCCGCTCATCTCGATTTCGAGCCGCATGCGCGCCAGCGGCGTGCGCAGGTCATGCGAAATGCCGGCCAGCATCAACTCGCGATCGGCCTCCGCCTGCCGCAGGTCTTTGGCCATGCGGTTGAAAGACGCATTGAGGTCACGGATCTCGAGCGGTCCTTGCTCAGGCAACGGCGCTGGCGTTTCGCCGCGGGAAAGGACCTGGGCGGCGCGCGCGAGTCTGGAGAGAGGCCGGTTAACGAAGCCCACGCTCACGGCGGCGCCCACCAACGACAACAGGAGCGCAGTGGCGCCCCATCCCAGCCATTCGATACCGCCCGTGAGCCCGATCTGTTCGCGTTCGAACACCAGCCAATAAAGGTCCTGGTCGATCTGGAAGCTCACCCAGAAGCCGGGTACCTGGTTCACCCCCCACGCGATCTGCGTTTCGGGACCGAAACGTGTACGGATGTGCTGAGCCACCCGCTGCCAATAATCGTCATTGGGCAGGGCTTCGGAGAAGTCGGTGACTTCACGCGGATAGACCTGGATGCCTTCGTTGGTCGCGAGGTCGAGCAACAGCTTGCTGCGCTCGTCGGTCTGGGAATAGACCAGGGCCGTCCGTGTGATATTGACGGCCGTGATCACCCGCTGCGCCATTTGATTGGCGCGCGGTCCGAGCTCCATGCTGAAGAACACCTGCAGCCACGCCCCCAGGCTGACGAGCATGAGCGCCGCCAGCAAAAGGAAGGTGCGCCCGAACAAGCCGAGGCGCAACCGCGATGTCAGGGTTTTCAGAATCCTGCGCAAACGGGGCACGAGACTGCGCTCCTGCCCGGGTCGGGGCGAATAATCAACTGCCGCCATCTGGAACAAACACGTATCCCAGACCCCAGACGGTTTGGATGAAGACAGGCTTCGACGGGTTCGGCTCGATCAGCTTGCGCAGGCGCGAGATCTGCACGTCCAGACTGCGGTCGAAGGCTTCGTATTCGCGGCCGCGGGCCAGCTCCATGAGCTTGTCGCGCGACAGCGGGATCTTGGGATGCCGGGCAAACACCTTGAGCACCGAGAACTCACCGGTCGTGATGGGCACTTGCTCACCGTTGCGGGTGAGGGTGCGCGTGGACAGGTTCAGCACGTACGGACCGAAGGCGATCGATTCGTTTTCCTGACTGGGGGCGCCCGGATGCTCTTCGGTACCGCGGCGGCGCAGGATCGCGTTGATGCGGGCCAGCAGTTCGCGGGGATTGAAGGGCTTCGACAGGTAATCGTCGGCGCCCATTTCGAGACCCACGATACGGTCGATTTCTTCCGCCTTGGCCGTGAGCATGATGATGGGCGTATTGTCGTGGCCACCGCGCAGGCGGCGGCAGATCGACAGGCCATCCTCGCCCGGCAGCATCAAGTCTAGGACGAGCAGGTCGAAATGCTCGCGTTGCCAGAGTTTGCCCATTTCCTTGGCATCCTCGGCGACGAAGACATTGAAGCCTTGCTCCGACAGGTAGCGTCGCAGCAGATCGCGCAGGCGCGGATCATCATCTACGACCAGGATCTTGCGGGTGGGAGTGGTGTTTTGCGTATTCATGGCCGGAAATGTAACAGTGACAAGAACCCGGGGCTAGAGGGTGTTCACAAGATATTACACATTGCACTGACCGGTAGAAATCCTCCTTACATACGAGGGCCCTATGGCTGATTCCGTACAATCTAGGGCATGGAAATCAACTTGCTGGCCTTTGAAACATCTTCCTCCCGCTGCGGTGTCGCGTTGCTGACGCGCCGGGCAGGGAGTACCGCGATCGCCGTGCGCGAGCACGAGGGCTCGCAGGAACACGCCGAGCGCATGCTGCCCCTGGCGCACGAGCTCCTTAAAGAGGCGGGATTGACGCCCGCCGACCTCGATGCGGTGGCTTTCGGCCAGGGCCCCGGCGGCTTCACGGGGCTGCGCGTGGCGTGTGGCGTGGCCCAGGGCGTGGCCATGGGCCTGGATCTGCCCGTCGTGCCCGTGGTGTCGCATCTGGCCGTGGCTCAGGCCACGCACGTGCTGCCGGGCCATATTGTGGTCGTGGCGCTGGACGCCCGCATGGAAGAGGTTTACCTGGCTGCCTACCAGCGTCTGCCGGCGCCGCAAATGCCCACGCAGGATCCGGCCCGCGCAGCGGGATGGCAGGTTTTGCACGCACCGCTGCTGATCGCCGCGGGCGATGTGGTGGCCTGGGCGCACCATCATCTGCCGTCCGATGGCCGGATCGTGGCCGCAGGCGACGCCTGGGACGCCTACGCCGTGGCCATGCCGGTGCCGACGGGGTGGCAGCGTAGCGCCGAGACGCGGCCGCAGGCGCGGGCCCTGGCCCGCCTGGCCGAACTCGCGCTCGATCAGGGCCTGAGCCTGACGCCGGAATTGGCCGCGCCCCTCTATGTGCGCGATAAGGTCGCCTTCACGACCGCCGAGCGCCAGCGCGGTGAGGGCGGCAATCCCCGGGCTCAGGCGCAGGCGGGCGCGCCCGCCTTGCGGCTCGCGCCGATGCGGCCCGACGACCTGGACCGCGTGGCAGCGCTCGAGGCGCAGGTGCAGGCCTTCCCCTGGACGCGGGGCAATTTTTCCGACGCGCTGCTCTCGGGCTACGCCAGTTGCGTGGCCTGGCGCGGCGAGGCGCTGGCCGGCTTCTGCCTGCTGATGATGGCGCCGGACGTCTCGCATCTGCTGGTCATCGCCGTGAACCGCGATCTGCAGCGTCAGGGCGTCGGGAGCGAGCTGCTGCAATGGTGCGAGGCGCAGTCGCGCGCGGCCAAGGTCGACGGCATCCTGCTGGAAGTCCGCCCGTCCAATCCGGGCGCCGTCGCGTTTTACGAGCGCCATGGCTTTCTGCGCATCGGCGTGCGCAAGGATTACTATCCCGCGGGTCAAGGACAACGTGAGGATGCCTGGGTCATGCAGAAGCCCATGAAGGAGCCCGCGGCATGACGCAGTCGAACGCCGCGGCGCCGCACACCAGTGCGCCGGTGAGCCTGCGGGTCAATCCCCTGCAGCGCTTGTGGCTGCGCGAGATCGGCATCGAGAAGACGTGGCTGCGCGCTCCCGTCGCGGTCGCGGCCGTCGCCGCGGCCACGCCCGACGCTCTGGCGCGCCCGGGTGTGCCGGTGGCCGCGGCCGTTGGCCAGCCCGCGAAGCCGGCGGCGCCGATCGTGGTGCCGCCCGCCGCGGGTGTGGGGGCGTCCGACGGCGCGGCTGCGGCCGTGGCAGCTCAAGCCACGGCATCGGCCGATGCGCCGAGCCCGGAGCGCGCCCGCATTCCCGTGCGCAGCGGCCCGCCGCCCAAGCCCGCCCCGGTCGAGGCCAAATCGAAGGACGCGGAGCCCACGCCGGCCGAACGCGCCCGCGAGGTGGCCGCGCGCGCCGGCCGGGCCGACTTCGCCGAGCTCGAAGGGTTGGTCTCCGCATGTACCGCCTGTGGCCTGTGCGAGGGCCGCAAGCACGCGGTATTCGGGACCGGCGCGCAGCAGCAGGTCCGCTGGCTCGTCGTGGGCGAGGCCCCGGGCGAGCAGGAAGATCGCCAGGGCCTGCCGTTCGTGGGGCGTTCGGGGCAACTGCTCGACGCGATGCTCGCGTCCGTGGGCATGAGCCGCGAGCGTGATGTGTTCATTGCCAACGTGATCAAGTGCCGCCCGCCGGGCAACCGCAATCCCAAGCCCGAGGAAGTGGCGGCCTGCAGTCCGTACCTGATGCGTCAGATTGCGCTGCTCAAGCCTGAGCGCATTCTGGTGCTGGGGCGCTTCGCGGCGCAGACGCTGCTCGGCACGGAGGCCACCATCGGCAGCCTGCGCGGCCGCGTCCATACGCTCAAGACCGACGAGGGCGTCGAGATCCCCATGGTGGTGAGCTATCACCCGGCCTATCTGCTGCGCAGCCCGGTCGAGAAGGCGCGCGCGTGGCAGGATCTGCAGCTCGCCGTCCAGCCCTGATCGCGTGAGAGCGGGAGGGCCGACATCGCCCGGGGCAGCAAGCTCAGCGACGCCGGTGTCGGGGCCGCGGCACGGAGCGCCCGGTGGCGAGCCCCTCGTTGGCCACCCGCCCAAATGACAATGGCGGCCCCGAGGGGCCGCCAATGCTTTGTTTTTACTGAAGAAAGGTCGATCTCTGTGCCATTTGGCACTCAGTGCCTGACGGAGTCCAGAGCCTGGCCGTGGCCTTCTTGCCCGATCTGCTCCTGCAGGTCGGGATTGCGCGCCAGATTGCGGCGGCTCCAGCGCATGAAGACCAGCATCAGCACCGTCACCAGCAGGCCGAAGACCACGATCACGGCGTTGATGGGCATGTTGAGCCAGAGCATCAGCGTATACATCGCGACCATCAGCAGGATGTTGAGCTGTTCGTTGAAATTCTGCACGGCGATCGAATGGCCGGCGGAGAGCAGCACGTGGCCGCGATGCTGCAACAACGCGTTCATCGGCACCACGAAGAAGCCGGCCAGGCCGCCCGTGATGAGCAGCAGCAGATAGACGCTCCAGGGCGAATAGACCAGCGGCATCAGCAGCACCACCAGACCCATGCCGGCGCCCACGGGCAGCACGCTCAGTGCCCGGCGCAGAGGAATGCGGCCCGCCATGACGGAACCGATGACCGTGCCCACCGCGGCCACGCCCATCAGGATGGAAGCCTGGTCCAGGCGGTAGCCCAGATGGCTGCGGCCCCACTCGATCACGATCAGCTGCAGCGTGGCGCCCGCGCCCCAGAAGAGGGTGGTGACGGCCAGCGAGATCTGGCCGAGCTTGTCGCGCCACAGTACCCGTACGTAGCCGCCGAACGTGCGGATCAGCTTGACCGGGTTTTTCTGCTGCGGCGGATAGCGCACGTGCGTATTCGGGATCAGCAGGTTGCAGAGGGCGGCCAGCAGGTAGACCACCGCGATCACCAGGATGGCGGCCTCGGCCGGGGTGTGCACCAGCGTGCTGATCGTGGGATGGGACAGCAGCAGCTGCGACACCTTCGGCGAAATCAGCGCACCGCCCAGCACGGTACCGATGATGATCGACAGCACGGTCAGGCCCTCGATCCAGCTGTTGCCCTTGACCAGCATGTCGGGGGGCAGCATTTCGGTGACGATGCCGTATTTTGCAGGTGAGTAAGCGGCAGCCCCGATGCCCACGAGGCCGTAAGCGGCACAGACGAGGTAGGTCTGATACTCCGGGGGTACGCCGATGCTGGCATAGGAGAACATCAGCAGACAGCCGGCGACCTTGAGCGCATTGGTGACGAACATCACCCGGCCCTTGGGATAGGAATCCGCGAAGGCGCCGACGAAGGCCGCGAGCACCACGTAGGCGAGCGCGAATGACCATTTCATCATCGGCGCCATCCAGTCGGGTCCACTCAGTTCCAGTATCAACGCGATTGCTGCAATGAACAATGCGTTGTCTGCCATCGACGAGAAGGCCTGAGCGGCCATGACCAGATAAAACCCGCGTTTCAAGAATATCCCCGCTGGTGCCGATGCCGGCGTTGTATGGATTTGGGATCGATCGCCAAATTTGTCAGGGAGTATAGCGTCCGCCCACGCCCGGTGGCGGGCGATAGCGCTCCTAACTGTTGTTCACCATTGCCGCCGACGCGGCTGGGGTATCATACGACCCGTATACAGACCGGCCTTTCGAGGCCGGTTTGCCAATTTGCGCGGCAGGTCCGTTCAACGCCTCTTCGTTCAACCTACCCGGTCCGTCACCGTACTGTGCGCCTTACCCAGCTCAAACTCGCCGGCTTCAAGTCCTTCGTCGATCCTACCGTGATCCCCGTGCCCAGCCAGTTGGTGGGGGTCGTGGGGCCGAACGGCTGCGGCAAGTCGAACATCATCGACGCCGTGCGCTGGGTGCTGGGCGAGGCCAAGGCCTCGGAACTGCGCGGCGAGTCCATGCAGGACGTCATCTTCAACGGCTCGGGCAACCGCAAGCCGGCGGCCCGCGCGTCGGTCGAGATGGTGTTCGACAACAGCGAAGGCCGGGCGGCCGGGCAGTGGAGCACCTACGCCGAGATCGCCGTGCGCCGCGTCCTGACGCGTGACGGCACCAGCAGCTACTACGTCAACAACCAGCAAGTGCGCCGGCGCGATATCCACGACATCTTCCTGGGTACCGGCCTGGGCGCACGGGGCTACGCGATCATCGGTCAGGGCATGATCAACCGCCTGATCGAGGCGCGCCCCGAAGAGCTGCGGGTCTTCCTCGAAGAGGCCGCGGGCGTGTCGCGCTACAAAGAGCGCCGCCGCGAGACCGAAAACCGCCTGTCCGATACGCGTGAGAACCTCACCCGGGTCGAAGACATCCTGCGCGAACTCAACAGCCAGCTCGAGAAGCTCGAGGCGCAGGCCGAAGTGGCGCGCCAGTACCGCGAGCTGCAGGCCGACGGCGAGAAAAAACAATTTGCGCTGTGGTTCCTGAAGGAATCCGGCGCGCGCATCGAGCGCGACAAGAAAACCCAGGAAATGGCGCAGGCCCAGAACAATCTGGAAGCCGCCATCGCCGGTCTGCGCTCCGGCGAGGCCGCGCTCGAATCCCGCCGTCAGGCCCACTACGCGGCGAGCGACGCGGTGCACGCGGCCCAGGGGCAGCTTTACGAAGCCAATGCCCAGGTCAGCCGGCTGGAGGCCGAGATTCGCCACGTCGTGGACTCGCGCAACCGTCTCACCGCGCGCCGCGAGCAGCTGCTGGCCCAGATCGACGAGTGGAACGCCCAGCAGGAACACTGCACCGAACAGATCGCCCAGGCCGAGGATGACCTCGCCACGGGCGCCGCCCGTACCGAAGAGGCCCGCGCGGTCGCCGAAGAGGCACAGGCCACCCTGCCGGCGATCGAAGCACGGGTGCGCGAAGCTGCCAGCGGCCGCGACGAGATGCGCGCCGCGCTGGCGCGCGTGGAGCAGAATCTCGCGCTCGCCGCCCAGACCCAGCGCGAATCCGATCGCCAACTGCAGATCCTGGAGCAGCGCCGCGAGCGTCTGCAGCAAGACCTGCGCGAACTGCACACCCCCGACCCGCAAAAGCTCGAAGAGCTGGCGGGCGCGCGCTACGCCGGTGAAGAGCAGCTCGAGATGGCCCAGGCCGAACTGGCCGAACTCGAAGGCCGTGTGCCCGAGGCCGATGCCGAACGCAGCCGCGCACAAGCGTCTGCCCAGCAGGACGCCCAGGCGCTCGCGCGCCTGGAGGCGCGCCTGGCGGCGCTGGTCAAGCTGCAGGAAGACGTCCAGAAGCAGGGCGCGCTGGAGCCCTGGCTCGCCAAGCACGAGCTCGCCGGGCTGGGCCGCCTGTGGCAGAAGCTGCACATCGAACCGGGCTGGGAGCCCGCGCTCGAGGCGGCCCTGCGCGAACGCATGGCCGCGCTCGAGGTCCGCAATCTCGACTGGGCGCGCGCGTTCGCCGACGACGCCCCGCCCGCGCGCCTCGCGTTCTACCAGACGCCGGCCGCGGGGCCTGCCCCGGCAGCCCCCGCGGGCCTCACCCCGTTGGCCAGCCTGCTGCGCATTACCGACCCCGATCTGCGTACGCTGCTCAACGACTGGCTGCGTGGCATCTATACCGCCACCGACGTGACCCAGGCGCTTAACGGGCGCTCGACGCTGCCCGAGGGCGGCGCCTATGTGGTGCGCGCCGGTCACCTCATCGACGCCCATAGCGTGCGCTTCTATGCGCCCGATTCCGAACAGGCCGGCCTGCTGGCGCGTCAACAGGAAATCGAGAACCTGCAGCGCGAGATCAAGGCGCAGCAGCTTATCGCCGATCAGGCCCTGGGCAACGTGGCCCGCGCCGAGGCGGCCTGGCAGCAAGTGAGCCAGGCGCTCGCGCCGGCGCGCCAGCGTGTCGCCGAGGTCACGCGCCGGGTGCACGACATCCAGCTCGAACACTCCCGCCTGCAGCAGCAGGCCGAGCAATCCGGTGAACGCGCGACGCGCCTGCGCCAGGACCTCGAAGAACTGGCCGTCCAGGAAGAAGACCTGCGCGCCACCCGCGAAGACGCCGAAGCGCGTTTCGAAACGCTCGACGCGGAGCTGGCCGAACATCAATCCCGCTTTGCCGACGCCGAGATCGACGGCGAAGGCCTGGCGGCGCAGGCCGAGGCGGCCCGCACCCGCCTGCGTGAGCTCGAACGGGCGGCGCAAGAAGCGGAGTTCGCCGAGCGTGGCGTACAGGTGCGCATCACCGATCTGCAGCGCAACCGCCAGCTCGCTTCCGATCAAAGCCAGCGCGCCGGCGTCGAATTGCAGCAGCTCGAAGGCGAGCTCGTCGATCTCGACGCTTCCGCTACCCAGGCCGGCCTGCAGGACGCGCTCGAAGCGCGCGCCGAGCGCGAAGAAGCCCTGACGCGTGCGCGCCAGGAGCTCGACAATCTGGCCGCGTTGCTGCGTGGTGCCGACGAGGACCGGCTTGCCCAAGAGCGCAATATCGAACCGCTGCGCGCCCGCATCACCGAACTGCAGTTGCAGGAACAGGCCGCTCGCCTGGCCGAAGAGCAGTTCACCGAACAACTGAATGCCCGCGAGGTGGATCGCGAGACGCTGGCGCAGGAGCTCTCGGCCTTGCCCGACGAGTGGCGCCGCGCCAACTGGCTGCAGTCCGAAGTGGGCCGCATCTCACGCCAGATCGATGCGCTCGGCTCGGTCAACCTCGCCGCGCTCGACGAGCTCAGCACGTCGCGCGAGCGCAAGACCTTCCTCGATTCGCAGCAAGAAGACCTGTTGACCGCGATCGAGACGCTCGAGGACGCGATCCGCAAGATCGACCGCGAGACTCGCGAGCTGCTGCAAGAGACCTTCAACACGGTGAATGGCCACTTTGGTGAGCTGTTCCCGAAACTCTTTGGCGGTGGCGAGGCCAAACTCACCATGACCGGCGACGAGATCCTCGACGCGGGCGTGCAGGTGATGGCCCAGCCCCCGGGCAAGCGCAACAGCACGATCCACCTGCTGTCCGGCGGCGAAAAGGCGCTTACCGCGACCGCGCTGGTGTTCGCGTTGTTCAAACTGAACCCGGCGCCGTTCTGCCTGCTCGACGAGGTGGATGCGCCGCTGGACGACGCCAACACCGAGCGTTATGCCAATCTGGTGCGCAATATGAGCGACCAGACCCAGTTCCTGTTCATCTCGCACAACAAGATCGCGATGCAGATGGCCAAGCAACTGGTGGGCGTAACGATGCAGGAGCAGGGCGTTTCGCGTATCGTTGCCGTAGATATCGATTCGGCCGTGCAGATGGCCGCCGAAGCCGCATAAACCGATTGAACGAAAGGCGCCCCGACGGGGCGTGGGATTGATACATGAGTGATTTGCAGATCGGGTTGATTGCCCTGGGCGTGCTGCTCATCCTGCTGGTGCTGGGATTCAACTGGTGGCAGGACCGTCGCGTGCGCCGCAAGATGCAGGTGCATTTCCCTTCGACCGAACAGGACCCGCTCCTGGGCGCGGGTGAAACCGCCCCGGCCCGTTCGCACGCCGCACCCACGCCGACGCAGCGCCGTGAGCCCGGCATGGGCGGCGGCGACACCACAGTGGGGGCTGGCGCGGTGCAGACCGGCGCGGTGCACACCGGCGCGGTGCATGCTTCCACCGCACAAGCTACCGCCGAACCCGAGCGCGACGATCCGGAAGAACCCGATCCCGCTTGCGAAGTGGTCATCGAGATGCACTTCGCCGAGCCCGTGCGCGGCGCGGATCTGCTGCCGTACACGCAATCCTTGCGCCAGATCGGCCGCAAACCGCTGCGCATCTTCGCTGGCACCGACCGCGGCCGTCATCGTGCGCGCATCCACGGCGATGAGTCGTATGCTTCGCTGCAGCTGGCCGTGCTGCTCGCCAATCGCAGTGGTCCGCTGACGGCCATCGAGTGGTCGCAGGCCTGGGCGCGTGCCCAGGATCTGGCTGATCGCTTCGAAGCCACCGTCGAAGGTCCTGATCAGCAGCAAGTCGTCGAACAGGCCGGGCGCCTCGATGCCACCTGCGCCGCGCTCGATACCCAGGTCGGCCTCACGCTGCTGCTGGGGACCGCCCAGCCGGCCGCCGAAGTCATGAACGTCGCGCGCGAATTGGGTTTCGCCTCCGATGGCCCCCGCCTCGCCTGGCTGACCGACACCGGCGCCGTGCGCTTCACGCTCTCGCGCACCGACGGCGCGCCGTTCGATGCGGGCATGGGCGGTATCGAACGCCTGACGCTGCTGCTCGACGTGCCGTGCAGCCCGGCCGATCCGCGTGCTTTCGGCCGCATGGTCGACGTGGGCCGTGATCTGGCGGCGCGCCTGCGCGCCGAGCTGGTCGACGATTCCGGCCGCGGGCTGATCGAAGGGGCCGACAAGGTCATCGACGAGCGCCTGCAGGTGCTGTTCGCCCAGCTCGACGAGGCCGGTCTGCCGGCGGGCAGCGAGCGCTCGCAGCGGGTCTTTGCGTAATGAGCAAGGCGTCGTCTCCCCCGCCCGCCGAGGCGGCGGCGCGCCTGCGCGCCGAGATCGAGCAGCACAACGTTCGTTATTACGTCCACGACGAGCCCTCGATTTCCGACGCCGAATACGATGCGCTGATGCGCGCGTTGCAAGCGCTGGAAGACGAAAATCCGGAGCTCGTCACGCCGGATTCGCCCACGCAGCGTGTGGGCGCCGCGCCGCTCGCCGAGTTCGGCAGCGTGCGTCATGCGGTGCCCATGCTGTCACTGGGCAACGCCTTCGCCGACGATGACGTCACCGACTTCGACAAGCGCGTGGGCGATACGCTGCGCGGGGCCGGCTTGCTGGGCCCGGCCGAGTCGCCGCGCTATTTCTGTGAGCTCAAGCTCGACGGCCTGGCGATCAGCCTGCGCTACGAAGACGGTGTGCTGGTGCAGGCCGCCACGCGCGGCGACGGCCAGACCGGCGAAGACGTCACCGCGAATATCCGCACGATCAAAGCCATTCCGCTCAAGTTGAAGGGCGACGTGCCGCGCGTGCTCGAGGTGCGCGGCGAGGTACTGATGAATCGCGCCGAGTTCGAAAAGCTCAACACCCGGCAGGCAGCGCGCGGCGAAAAAGTGTTCGTGAATCCGCGCAACGCCGCCGCCGGCAGCCTGCGCCAGCTCGATCCGCGCATCACCGCACAGCGGCCGCTGCGCTTTTTCGCGTACAGCTGGGGCGAGGTGCAGGGCCTGGCTCGCGCGACGAATGACCGGTTCGACGAACCGGTGCCGGGCGCGGCACGCGAGGTGTCGACCTTGCCGCACGACACCCATGGCGAAATGTTGGACTGGCTGGCGAGCCTCGGGCTGCCGGTCAACGTGAAATACAACCACAAGGCCGAGGGCGCGGCCGGGCTGATCGCGTTCTACGAACGCATCGGGGCACTGCGCGCCGATCTGCCCTACGACATCGACGGGGTCGTCTACAAAGTCGACTCGTTGCCCGCGCAACGCGTGCTGGGTTTCGTCTCGCGCGCGCCGCGCTGGGCGCTGGCGCACAAGTTTCCGGCCGAAGAGGCAACCACCGAACTGCTCGACATCGAAGTGCAGGTGGGGCGCACGGGTGCCATCACGCCGGTCGCCCGTCTCAAGCCCGTGTTCGTGGGCGGTGTCACCGTCACCAACGCCACCCTGCACAACGAAGACGAGATCCGGCGCAAGGACGTGCGCATCGGCGATACGGTCGTGGTCCGCCGTGCGGGCGACGTGATTCCCGAGGTGGTCGGGCCGGTGCTGGAGAAGCGCCCCGAAGGCGCGGCCTTCTTCGTGATGCCGAAAGACTGCCCGGTCTGTGGTTCGGCCATCGAAAAACTCGAAGACGAGGCCATCGCGCGCTGCACCGGCGGGCTCTTCTGCGGCGCCCAGCGCAAGCAGACGCTGCTGCATGCCGCGGGCCGCAAAGCCCTCGATATCGAAGGTCTGGGCGAGAAGGTGGTGGATCAGCTCGTCGACAATGGCTGGGTCAAGTCGCTGGCCGATCTGTACGGCCTGAACGCGATCAAGCTCGCCACGCTGGACCGCATGGGCCAGAAGTCCGCCGAGAATCTCGTGGCCGCGATCCAGGCCGCGCGCAAGCCGGCGCTGGGCCGCCTGCTTTTTGCGCTCGGCATCCGCCACGTGGGCGAGACCACGGCGCGCGACATCGCGCGGCATTTTGGCGATATCCAGCGCATCATGGATGCCGACGAAGAGGCCTTGCTGGCCGTGCCCGACGTGGGCCCGGTCGTGGCCGGGTCGATCCATCGCTTCTTCGCCGAGCCGCACAATCGCGAGATCATCGCGGCGCTGGCCGAAAAGGGGGTGCATCCCGAAGCCGAAGCGGCGCCCGAGGGTACCGAACTCGCCGGCAAGACGTTCGTCCTGACCGGCACGATGCCCACCTGGACGCGCGAGGAAGCCACGCGTCACATCCAGGCGGCGGGCGGCAAGGTGAGCGGTTCGGTGTCCAAGAAAACGGCCTATGTGGTGGCCGGTGACGACGCCGGCAGCAAGCTCACCAAAGCCCAGGAGCTGGGCGTGGCCATTCTCGACGAGGACGGATTGAAGGCCCTGCTGGGAATGTCCTGATCGATCGGAGGCGGGCCTGACCCGCCTCACTTGCCCCGGCTTGGGAACGCGGCCGGCGGGCTGGCCAGAAAAGTCAGTGGATTCGTCAGGCACCCTGAAAACGAAAATGCCCGCGATCTTGCGATCGCGGGCATTTTTGCGTGAGGCGCAGGGGCTTATTGCACCTTGGCCTTTTCGCGCAGCTCTTTCTGGTAGTTGGCCAGCGTTTGCTGACGCAGCATTTCTTCGATCTGCGGGCGAACCTGATCCATCGGCGGGAATTCGACCGGGCGGGTGTCTTCGACCTGGATGACGTGCCAGCCGAATTGGGTTTGAACCGGCTTGTCGACCAGTTGGCCCTTCTTCAGCTTGGTGACGGCATCGGCGAAGGGAGCCACGTAGTTGGTGGGAGGCGCCCAACCCAGATCGCCGCCGCGCTCGGCGCTGCCGGGATCCTTGGAGTTTTTCTTGGCCAGATCTTCGAACTTGCCTTTCTTACTCTTCAACTGAGCCAGCAGGTCGTTGGCGGTCTTTTCGTCTTCGACGAGGATGTGGCGGACCTTGTATTCGTTCTTGCCCGACTGCTCTTTCTTGACGTTGTCGTACTCGGCCTTGACCTGAGCATCCGTGACCGGGTGCTTGGCGAGGTAGTCGGCCATCAGGGCGCGAACCAGGATGCCCTGGCGAGCGAGTTCGATCTCGGTCTTGACGTCGGCTTTCTTGGCGATGCCTTGCTGCTCGGCGGCCTGGACGAACACCTGGCGGTTGATCATCTCTTGCTTGACCTGATCGCGCAGTTGGGGCGAGTCAGTGGCACCCTGGCTCACCAGCAGCTTGACGAATTCGTCGAGGTTTTCCTGCGGGATGGCCTTGCCGTTGACCGTGGCCACGTTTTGGGCAATAGCGGGCACGGCGATGACGCAGGCCGCGGCCAGCATGACGATGCGTTTCATGTATTTCCTTTGGGGTTTACTTGGAAGAGGGTGCCTGGGCGTCGAGCGCCAGCGCATGTATGGGAAAGGGCATGAGATCTTGCAGACGATCATACACCAGCCGATGGCGCGCCACGGGGCGTAAACCGGTGAACTGATCGGACACGATGAGGACACGATAGTGGGCCGCGCCGCCCCGCGCGCCGGCATGGCCGGCGTGCAAGTGCGACTCGTCTTCGATCTCCAGCTGCAACGGCGCCAGCGGCGCCAGGCGGGCCCGGATGATCTCGAGGCGGTCCAGCGGATCGAGCGGATCCAGCGAGGTCTGGGAGGGATCGGACGTCATGGAATCAGCGGGTTTCGTCGTTGTGGATGGCCGGGCTGCGGCCGGCCTCTTCGGGGGATTCGACCAGGTGCTTGCCCAGCCACACGGATTGGCCGACGACGAACAGCAGGGTCATGATGAGCAGGCCGAACGCCTTGAAGCTCACCCACTGCTCCTCCGTGAACGCGCCCGAAAATGCCACGTACAGGTTGAGCGCGCCGGCGACCACGAAGAACGCCGCCCACATCAGATTGAGCTTGTCCCAGACCAGGGGCGACTTCAGCGTGATCTGCTTGCCCATGAACTTCTCGAGCAGGTTGCGCTTGAGCACGTAGCGTGAAAAGAGCAGGGCGCCACCGAAGAGCCAATATAGGACCGTCGGCTTCCATTTGATGAAGGTATCGCTATGCAAATAGATGGTGAGGCCGCCGAAGACCGCGATCACGATCAGGCTCACCCAGTTCATGGCGTCGATCGGCTTGCCGCGAATCTTCAGCCAGGCAATCTGCAGCACCGAGGCCGCGATCGCGACCTTGGTGGCGAAATAGATGTCGGCATACCGGTACGCAATGAAGAACAGCAGCAGCGGAAACAGGTCGAACAAAAACTTCTTCATTCGTCGCCCTGCGGTTCGAATTTGAGCGAGACCGAGTTGATGCAGTAGCGCAGGCCGGTGGGTTCGGGGCCGTCGGGAAACACGTGGCCGAGATGGGAGTCGCAGATATTGCAGAGCACTTCGGTGCGTACCATGCCGTGTGTCGTGTCGGTTTCTTCACGCACGCGGGCCGGATCGATCGGCTCGAAGTAGCTCGGCCAGCCACAGCCCGCATCGAACTTCGTGTCCGAGGCGAAGAGCGGCGTGCCGCAGCCCACGCACCGGTAGATGCCAGGCGTGAAGGTGTCCCAGTAGCGGCCGGTGAAGGCACGTTCGGTGCCTTTTTCGCGGGCCACCGCGAACTCCATCGGAGTGAGTTGAACGCGCCATTCGGCGTCGGTTTTGCGGACTTTATCCATAGCTTCTTAGAGTGTCCCCTGACGATTTGGTTCGATCCGCCGGGACGCGCCCGTCCGGATTCCGCGAGGGCCCCATGTTAATCGAGATTCTTGCGCGCTCCGCGCACTAGCCCTCGTGCTAACCGGGGTTTCCCCTTAGAGACGTGTCCTGGCGTTACGGTAAGAATTCGCCATTATCAAATGCATTTGATCGAGAGCTGCCCCAGAGGGATTAGGGTAGATACCGGGTGAGAGGAGCGCCCTCAATTTGATACTCTTTTAACCCTATAATTCTTTTTTCTGTATAACTTTAAACAGGCTCGCACTCCATCCTCGGGGTTCATGCAAGAGCCAACACAGGAGACAAAAATCATGCGCAAGCAATTCGGCTTGTCCGCGGTCGCGGCCGCTCTCGCCCTGGGTCTGTCGTTCGGCGCCCAGGCGCAGGTCAAGGTCGGCGTGACGGTATCGTCCACCGGCCCGGCTGCCTCGCTGGGTATTCCCGAGCGCAACACCGTGGCACTGCTGCCCAAGGAAGTCGCCGGTCAGAAGATCGAGTGGATCGTGCTCGACGACGCCACCGATACCACGCAAGCCGTTAAGAATTCGCGCAAGCTCGTCTCCGATGACAAGGTCGACGTGCTGATCGGCACGTCCGTCACGCCGGGCTCGCTGGCCATGGTCGACGTGGCCGCCGAGGCCAAAGTGCCGATGATCAGCGTGGCCGCCAGTGCCAAGATCGTCGAACCCGTCGACGAGAAGCGCCGCTGGGTCTTCAAGACCCCCCAAAATGACGCACTCATGGCCGGCGCGCTTGCCGACGCCATGGTCAAGGCCAACATCAAGACCCTGGGCTTCATCGGCTTCGCCGACGCCTACGGCGATGGCTGGCTCGCGGTGATGCAGGCCGCCGCCGAGAAGGCCGGCATCAAGGTCACCGCCGTCGAGAAATATGGCCGCACCGACACCAGCGTGACCGGTCAGGTCCTGAAACTCGTGGGCGCGAAGCCCGATGCCATCCTGATTGCCGGTGCCGGCACGCCGTCGGCTTTGCCGCAAAAGGAACTGCGCGCCCGTAACTACCCGGGCCAGATCTACCAGACGCACGGCGCCGCCAATAACGATGTGCTGCGCGTGTGCGGCAAGGATTGCGACGGCATGCTGCTGCCGGCCGGCCCGCTGCTGGTCGCGGCGCAACTGCCCGACAGCAACCCGGTCAAGAAGTCGGCCCTCGCCTATGTCGAAACCTACGAGAAGGCGCACGGCGCCGGTTCGACCAACACGTTCGGCGGCCACATGTGGGATGCCGGCCAATTGGTCGTGGCAGCCCTGCCCGAAGCGCTCAAGTCGGGCGCCAAGCCCGGCACGCCGGAGTTCCGCACCGCCATGCGCGACGCCCTCGAAGGCGTGAAGAACCTCGCCGTGTCGCAAGGCGTGTTCAACATGAGCCCCACCGACCACGCCGGTTTCGATGAGCGCTCTCGCGTCATCGTGAAGGTCGAGGGCGGCAAGTGGGTGTACCAGCCCGGTCTCTGATCCTCAGGCATTGCGGGACGCGCGCTGCCGTAGCGGCGCCTTGATGGCGTAGTATCGCGCTTCCCTGTAGCACCTCGCGCCGGCCTCTCGGGGCCGGTGCGTCGTATTGCCGTGTCCTGGACGGGGTCGGGACACCAAGAACCATAAGGTAGTTGTTCGATGGATTCCACAATTGCGCTGATTCTGCTGCAAGACGGCATCGTCAACGGCGCCATCTATGCCTTGCTCGGCATGGCCTTGGTGCTGGTTTTCGCCGTTACGCGCGTCATCTTCATTCCACAAGGCGAGTTCGTTGCATTCGGCGCGCTGACGCTTGCGATGCTGGTCGACGGCCGGGTGCCGGGTACGGTCTACCTGTTGCCGCTGCTGGGGCTCGTCGTGTTGTTGCTGGAGCTGGTGCGCGGTGTGCGCACGGGCATCTGGTCAGGGCTGCCCAAGGTGCTCGCCACCTGTGTCGCGTTGCCGCTCGTGCTGTTGTGGATCACCACGTCGTATGCCGGACAAGGCACGTCGCTGTGGCTCAATATGCTGCTGACCTTGCTGCTGGTGATCCCGATGGGGCCGATGGTGTATCGCATCGTCTACCAGCCGCTGGCCGAAGCCACCGTACTGGTGCTGCTCATCGTGTCGGTCGCCGTGCACTTCGCACTCATGGGCCTGGCCCTGGTGTTCTTCGGCGCCGAGGGCTGGCGTACGCCGGCTTTCGTGGGCGGCCAGATCGACCTCGGCTTTGCCACGTGGTCGGGCCAGAGCCTCTTCGTCGTCGCGACCTGCGCACTCCTCATCCTGGCCCTGTGGCTGTTCTTCGGCAAGACGCTTTACGGCCGGGCGCTGCGCGCCACCGCCGTCAACCGGCGCGGCGCGCGCCTGGTGGGCATCAGCACCACGATGTCGGGCAGCCTGACCTTCACGCTTGCCGTCGCCATTGGCGCGATGTCGGGTATGTTGATCGCGCCCATCACCACCGTGTACTACGACACGGGCTTCCTGATCGGCCTGAAGGGCTTCGTGGGCGCCATCATCGGTGGTCTCGCGAGCTACCCGGTGGCGGCCGCCGGTGCGCTGCTCGTGGGTGTGCTCGAAGCCTTCTCGTCGTTCTGGGCCAGTGCCTACAAAGAAGTGATCGTGTTCACGCTGATCATTCCCGTGCTGGTGTGGCGTTCGTTCTCCCACCGTCATGTGGACGATGAGGAGTGAGCATCATGAATATGAATCGAATCCTGCCTCTCGTCTTTATCGTCGTACTCGCGGCGTTGCCCCTGGTGGGCGCCACGCCCGAGTTCTGGATCACGCAACTCAACTACATCGGTCTGGCCAGCCTGGTGGCGCTGGGCCTGGTGCTGCTCACGGGCGTGGGCGGCCTGACGTCTTTCGGCCAGGCCGCGTTCGTCGGCCTGGGTGCCTACACGACCGCGTACCTCACCACACAATATGGCGCATCGCCCTGGCTCGCGCTGGTGGTGGGTCTGCTGATCACCGCCGGTGTGGCGTTCTTTCTGGGGCTCATCACCCTGCGCCTGTCGGGGCACTACCTGCCGTTGGGCACCATCGCCTGGGGTCTGTCGCTGTACTACCTGTTCGGCAACCTGGACTTCCTGGGCAAGCATGACGGCATCGCCGGCATCGAGCCGATCAGCGTGTTCGGCTTTTCGCTGGCGAGCGGGCGCCATATCTATTTCCTGATCTGGATATTCGTGCTGCTGGCGCTGTGGGCCACGCATAACCTGCTGGACTCGCGGCCGGGCCGCGCGATCCGCGCGCTCAAGAGCGGCGCCGGCATGGCCGAATCCATGGGTGTGAATACCGGCAGCTACAAGATCATCATCTTCGTGTGGGCCGCGATCCTGGCCTGCGTGTCGGGCTGGCTCTACGCCCACATGCAGCGCGCCGTCAGCCCCAGCCCGTTCGGCCTGAACTACGGTATCGAGTACCTGTTCATGGCGGTGGTCGGGGGCGCGAGCCACGTCTGGGGCGCACTGCTCGGATCGGCCGTGATCCTGGGCCTCAAGGACCAGCTGCAGAATTTGCTCCCGCTCGTGATCGACACCAACACCAATGTGGAACTCGTGGTGTTCGGTGTGCTGATGATCCTGATGCTGCAATATGCCAGCAACGGGCTCTGGCCCATCCTGGCAGGCTGGTGGGCGCGTCTGACCGGTACCGCGGGCTCGCGCCGCAGCCTCGCGCCGCCGCCCGAGGCGCCGGCCCTGCCGCAGCGCACGCGACCGGCGGCGGGCGAGCTGGTGCTCGAGGTCGATGCGATCCGCAAGGAGTTCGGCGGCCTGGTCGCCGTCAACGACATCACCTTCAAGGTGCGCGCGGGCGAGATCATGGGCCTGATCGGTCCCAACGGCGCCGGCAAGAGCACCACCTTCAACCTCATCAGCGGGGTTCTGCCCGTGACGCGCGGCCAAGTGCGCTTTCTGGGTGAACGCACCGACGGCCGTTCCGCGCGGGCCATCGCGCAGATGGGCGTGGGCCGTACCTTCCAGCACGTGCAACTGCTGCCGACCATGTCGGTGCTCGAGAACGTGGCCCTCGGCGCGCACATGCGCTCCGACGTGGGCGTGCTTTCCGGTGCGTTGCACAGCGATCGCGCCCGCGAAGCCCAGTTGCTGCACGAGGCCGCGCGCCAGTTGCAGCGGGTCGGGTTGGGCGACTATCTATACGAACAGGCGGGCAACCTGGCGCTGGGCCAGCAACGCATTCTCGAGATCGCGCGGGCGCTCGCCTGCGATCCGGTGCTGCTGTTGCTCGACGAGCCGGCGGCAGGGCTGCGCTACAAAGAAAAGCAGGAGCTCGCACAGGTGCTGGAGCAATTGCGCGCCGAAGGGCTGAGCATCCTGCTGGTGGAACACGATATGGATTTTGTGATGCGTTTGACCAATCACCTGGTCGTGATGGATTTCGGCACCAAGCTGGCCGAAGGCGTGCCCGCCGAAGTGCAGCAGAACCCGGCAGTGCTCGAGGCTTACCTGGGTGGCATCGACGACGATCTGCCCGAGGCCGATCAGGGCAAGCCCGTGGCCGCCGGAGGTGTGCAATGAGCCAGGCGCCCGTTCTCGAAGTGCGTGACCTGTCGGCACGTTATGGCAAGGTAGGGGCGCTCACCGGCGCCGCGCTTACCGTGCCGGCCGGCAGTATCGTGACGGTCATCGGCGCCAATGGCGCCGGCAAGTCGACCATGCTCAACGCCGTGATGGGCTCGCTACCCCAGACCGGTCATGCCGCAGGCCAGGTGCAATATGCGGGCAACGACGTATCGAGCTGGCAGGTCGAGCGGCGTGTCGCCGCGGGCATGTCGCTCGTGCCTGAGCGGCGCGAGCTGTTCGGCAGCATGTCGGTCGAAGACAATCTGCTGCTGGGCGGCTTTCGCCGCTACCGCGCGCGCGAAAGCGGCTGGCGTGCCACGCTCGACGAAGTGTTCGATCTGTTCCCGCGGCTGCGCGAGCGGCGCGCGCAACAGGCCGGCACGCTGTCGGGCGGCGAGCGCCAGATGCTGGCGGTGGGCCGTGCGCTCATGGCCAAGCCCACGCTGCTGATGCTGGACGAGCCGAGCCTGGGGCTGGCGCCGCGCATCGTGCGCGAGATCTTCCACATCATCGCGCGCCTGCGCGAGACTGGCGTGGCCATCCTGCTGGTCGAGCAGAATGCGCGCGCCGCGTTGCAGGTGGCCGATTATGGCTACGTGCTCGAGACCGGCGAGATCATCCTGCACGGACCGGCCCGCGAGCTTGCCGGCAATCCGCGTGTGATCGAAAGCTATCTGGGCCTGGGCAAGCACCAGGAGGGCTAGAAAAGTAAGAGTGCCCCCACGCTGCGCCTTCGGCTTGCTGCCCCCCGAGGGGGCGTGCCCGCCTTGAGGCGGCTCGGCGGCGGGCGGGCCCCCACGCAGCGCCTTCGGCTTGCTGCCCCCCGAGGGGGGCGTGCCCGCCTTGAGGCGGGTCGGCGGCGGGCGGCCCTGCGAAAAAAAGGCGAGGATGAAGTCCTCGCCTTTTTTTACGCCTGCTGCGTCACGATAGGGCCGCCCATCGCCGGGTCGGAGATCGATGGGGCGCCCGTCTCCATGCGGCCGGCGTAGCGGCGGCTCCACTCGGGACGGTCGATGGCGCTAATGCGCAGGTCATACCAGTGGCCCTGTGCCTTGATGTCGACCGTGATGTCGAGGCGGCTCTGACCCGCCACCAGGACATCGCGGGGCGCCTGCGCGCCATAGATGCTGTCGTCGATCAGGAAGGTGTTCGGCACGGTCCCCGGGTTGTGGAGAGTGAGCGAGAGCGTGCCGGCCTGCGGTTGGTAGCGCAGGGTGACTTCGGGCTGCGCGGGATCGGCGCGGCCCCGAAACTGCCGGTGGTAGCCGTTGGGGCCCAATAGCCAGAGATCGTAGAGGCCGCCGTCTTCGCTCGTGAGCCATTGATCGCGCAGACGCTTGCTGGCTTCGACCGTATAGCGGCGCGGCACGCGATCGAGATGCAGCCGGTCGTAGACATGGAACACGGCGCCCGCCGTGCCGCGGTTCACGAAGGAGAGCTCCAGCGTGTCGGGCAGCGCCTGGCTGTGGACCTCGAGTTGATAGGGCAGCGCACGCGACGGACGCGTGCCCGTCGCCTGCGTGGCGGGAGGCACGTCCAGCGGCAGCAGGGGCAGGGTCGTGCCCGGCAGGCCGGCGGCACGCGCCGCCTGCAGCGTGGTATCGGGCAAGGTGTCGATCGCGGGCATCGGCGCTTGCGCGAAATCGAAGGCCGAGGTGAGATCACCGCAGACCGCGCGGCGCCAGGGCGAGATATTGGACTCGACCACGCCGAAGCGCTGCTCCAGGAATCGCAGGATGGAGGTGTGGTCGAACACCTGCGAATTGACCCAGCCGCCGCGCGTCCAGGGCGAAATGATGTACATGGGTACGCGCTGGCCCAGGCCATAGGCGCCTTGCAGATACTGCGGCAGGTCGTCGTGTTCGTCGTGGCGCAGGAGGCGGTGGTATTCGTCGTGCGTGTCGACGGTGGATCCGCCCGCCAGCACGGCGTTGGCGCCTTCGCCTTCATATGACGGCGGCGCCGGCGCAGGCATGTGATCGAAGAAGCCGTCGTTCTCGTCGAACATCAGCAGCAACACCGTCTTGCTCCACACGGCGGGATTGGCGGTGAGCGCCTGCAGTACGCGCGCGGTGTAGTCGGCGCCTTGCGCCGGGCTCGACGGGCTGGGGTGCTCGGAGCCCGCCTTTGTCGCGCAGATCCACGAGACCTGCGGCAAGCGATCTTTCTCGACGTCTTCGCGCAGACGGGCGAGGCTGTAGGAGGTCAGCGCGTCGCGTGCGAGCTCGGGCCGTGCGCCCGCTTCCCCACGATGGGCCGCGCGGTACTGCCGAAATCCTGCCAGGGGATTCAGGGAGTAGTTGTCCTTCATGTCCTGGTAGACGCGCCAGCTCACCCCCGCCGCGGTCAGACGCTCCGGGTAGGTCGTCCAGGTATAGCCGCCTGCCGGGTCGCCGCCCTTGAGCTTGTTGTAGGCATTGCCCACCGCGGGGCCGTTGCCTCGGCCGTGCGGGTCGTTGGTGCCGGTCCAGGCGAACAGTCGATTGGTGTTGGTGCCGCCGGTGAACGAGCAGTGGTAGGCGTCGCACACCGTGAAGGCACGCGCCAAGGCGTACTGGAACGGGATGTCCTGTTCGGTGAAATACGCCATCGAATGCTCGCGCTTGGCCACGGGCCAGCGGTTCAGCCTGCCTTTGTCCCAGGCATCCTGTGCGTTCGACCAGGTATGCGGCGTGCCGGCCACGCGCATCAGTTCGAACATCGATTGCGTGTCCAGCGGGAAGGGCGGCACGACGCGCGGGTTTTCCGGATCGATGTCGTTGAGCTGATGCCATACCGTCGCCCCGCTCAGTCCCGCCTGGTCCTGTACCGGAATCGGAAAACGGTCGCCGAAACCCCGCACCCCGGACAGCGCGCCGAAGTAATGGTCGAAGGAGCGATTCTCCTGCATGAAGATCACGACGTGCTCGACGTCGCGCAGCGTGCCGGTGCGGCGATCGGGCGCGATGGCGAGCGCATCGCGGATGACTGCGGGAAGAAGCGCGAAGGCGCCGCCGGTCAGGGCGGCGCCTCGCAGAAAGTCACGGCGAGTGCTCATGGTGTCGGCAAGCGGGAAAGCGGCGCAGGAGGGGGGAGGTTGCCGGGCGCCGCGATGAGAAGTCGCGGCGCCCGGAGGGCATGGCCAGGCCGATCGGCTCAGCGCTTGCCGGTCTGTTCGGCGTATTCCATGTAGAGACGATGCGCGCGCTGCGCGAACGGGCCGTACGGCAGGGCGCGCTCTTCGACACGGTTCACGTGCACGACCTTGCCGTAATTGCCGGTAGAAAACACTTCGTCGGCCTGCTCGACATCGGCACGGGTGATGGAGCGCTCCTCGACCTCGACGCCATCGGCGCGCAGCAGCGCCAGGACACGCTTGCGCGTGATGCCGTTCAGGAAGGTGCCGTTATCGACCGGCGTGACGACCTTGCCGTCTTTGGCGAGCCAGAAATTGCTGGACGCGAACTCGGCCACGTGACCGGCGCCGTCGAGCATGATGGCGTTGTCGAAGCCCTTGGCGGCGGCTTCGGTGATCGCGCGTTGGCCGTTGGGATACAGGCAGGACGCCTTGGCGTCGGTGGGCGCCATGTTGGGCCAGGACCGCACGTAGCTCGAGAAGCACGCGGAGAAGCCCTGGGTGCCCGGCATCGGGACCTTGAAGACATGCAGCACGAACTGCGTCTTGTCCGCGTCCGGCAGCAGGAAGCCGTCGGCGCAGTAGAACATCGGCTTGATATAGAGCTCGGAGCCGGCCGGGAATCGGGAGACCGCTTCCAGGCACAGTGCCTGAATCTCATCGGCCGAGAGTTGCGGTTTCATCAGCATTTTTTCGGCCGAGCGCACGACGCGCTGGCAATGCAGGTCGAGGTCGGGCGTCAGGCCGCGAAAGGCGCGCGCGCCGTCGAAAACCATGCTGGCCATCCAGAATGCGTGATCGGCCGGGCCGAGCAGCTTGGGGTTCTCGGTGGTCCACTGGCCATCGTGCCAGAAGAGGGCATCCATGTGACTTCCTTTGTTTTATCGCCAGGGCGCGGTGCCGCGCGGTGACATGTAAGGCGCGTTGCCGCGCCGTGATGAGGTGTTCGCGGCACGCGCGGCTTCCTGGTCGGAAAGCGCGGCGCGCGCCGCAAGCGTGTTTATGACTTGTCGAGGGCCGCCTGTACGCGGGTGGCGACGTCGGCCGGTACCCAGTCGCGCCAGACAGTGCCGTACTGCCGCAGGAAATACTGCGCCGCCTCTTCGGGCTCCTTGCCTTCGTTCTCGAGCCAGCCCAGGGTCGCGTCGATCGCCTCGTCGGGCACGCTGAGCTTCGTGAAGAACGCGGCCAGTTGCGGCGCCTGTTTGGCGAAGTCGGCGTTCAGGCCGGTCACGACCGGATTGGGCTTGAACTCGGTGGCCACCGGATTGGCGCACTTCGGGTCGGTCATGCAGGTGTAGGCCTTTTGATCGAACGCGGGCAATTCGAGCTTGACCAGGTCGAGCGCGCCCACGAGCGCGGTGGGTGTCCAGTAGTAGAAAACGATGTCGCGCTTGCGCTTATAGGCCGACACAATGGCTGCCTTCTGCGCGGCGCCCGATCCCGGGGCGAACATCGTGTAGTCCTTCTCGAGCTTGAGCGCCCGCAGCAGGTTGTCGTTCAGCGTGCCGCAGGCCCAGCCCGCGGGGCAGCCGTAGATCCGCCCGCGGCCCGGCTCTTCGGGGTCTGCAAAGACTTCCTTGAAGCGCGCCAGGTCGGCCGCCTGCTTGAGCTCGGGATGGCGTTCGACGGTATAGCGCGGCACGTACCAACCCTCGCCCGCGTCGTAGACATGGCCCACGCCGATCACGCGGCCGGTGTCGGTCGCCTTCTTCCAGGCGTTTTCGATCTGGCCGGGCCAGACTTCGGGCGTGACATCGACGTCGCCACGTTGCAGCGCGGCCAGCATCGGCAGCGTCTCGCCGATCTCGACCGAGGTCTTGCAGCCATAGCCGTGCTCGACCACGAAGCGTTCGATGCCGGCCAGCACGAGATTCGATTCCCAGTTCAGACCGCTGAAGCGGACAGGGCGGTCGATTTCGCAAGTGGGGGCCGCATGAGCCGCGGGGGCGGCAAGGGCGCATGCCAGTGCCAGCGCACCGAGGACGGGGGCGTACAGTTTTTTACGCACAGTGGTTACCTGCCGGATAGGATCCCGTCATTGTAAGACGGCGCGGGGATGTTACGAATCTCGAAGCGCCCTAATTTGACGCCGGGCGGTGCCGCAGACAAAGCAATGGGGCAGCCTTAGGCTGCCCCGTGTGCTGTTACGCCATGGATGCCGTTCAGCGCTACGGCCTTGCGGCTGGCGAGGTGCGGCCGGCCAGGTGCGGCCGGCCAGGTGCGGCCGGGCTCAGGCCCGGGCCGCGCGGCGGCGCTCGATCAGCGCGCCGATTTCGCCCACGATGCCGCGGCGGAAGGCGAGCACGCACACCACGAAGATCAGGCCGATCACGATCGTGACCGATTCGCCCAGACGCTGGAACCATTCCACGCCCGTCATGCTGGTGAGGAACTGGCCGAAATCGCCCACTTTGTTTTCGAGCAACACCACGATGAAGGCGCCGAGAATAGGCCCGGTGAGTGTGCCCAGGCCGCCGATGAGCGTCATGAGAATCACGAGGCCCGACATCTGCCAGGTGGCGTCGGATAGCGTCGCCGATACGAAAACCAGGGTCTTGGTGGCGCCGGCCAGGCCGGCGATGCCTGCCGACAGCACGAAGGCAAGCAACTTGAAGCGGTCGACGTCGTAGCCCAGCGATACCGCGCGCGGTTCGTTTTCGCGGATGGCCTGCAACACCTGGCCAAACGGCGAATGCACCGTACGCCATATGATGAAGAAGCCGATCACGAAGATCGCCATCACGAGGTAGTAGAGATTGAGGTCCTTGGACAGATCGATGAAGCCCAGGAGGGTGCCTCGCGGTACGCCCTGCAAGCCGTCTTCGCCGCCCGTGAAGCGCGCCTGCAGAAAGAAGAAGTACACCATCTGCGCAAGCGCGAGCGTGATCATCGCAAAGTAGATGCCGCTGCGCCGGATCGCCAGCGCGCCCATGAGCAGACCCAGCGCGCCGGCCACCACCATGCCGAACAGCAATCCGAGCTCGGTGGGCCAGCCCCACACCTTGAGCGCGTGTCCGGCTGCATAGGCCGCGCTGCCCAGGAAGGCGGCATGGCCGAACGACAGCAGGCCGGTGTAGCCCAGCAGCAGGTTGAAGGCGCATGCAAACAACGCATAGCACATGACCTTCATGGCGAAGATCGGATAGACGCCGGCAAACGGCAGAGCGGCGACCACGATGGCCAGTACGGCGTAGCCCAGCAGTTGACGATTCATTTTTCTTTTCCGAACAGCCCGGCCGGACGCAGCAGGAGCACGATGGCCATGATGATGAACACGACGGTGTTGGAGGCCTCGGGCCAGAACACTTTGGTCAGGCCCTCGATCACGCCCAGACCCAGGCCGGTGACGATGGCGCCCATGATCGAGCCCATGCCGCCGATCACGACCACGGCGAACACCACGATGATGAGGTTCGATCCCATCAGCGGGGATATCTGCAGCACCGGGGCGGCGAGCACGCCCGCGAAGCCCGCGAGCGCCACGCCGAAGCCGTAGGTGAGCGTGATCATGCGGGGCACGTTCACGCCGAACGCTTCGACCAGGCGCGGGTTTTCAGTGCCTGCGCGCAGCAGCGCACCCAGCCGCGTGCGTTCGATCACATACCAGGTGGCCAGGCAGACCACGATGCTGGCCGCGACCACCCAGCCCCGGTAGTTGGGCAGGATCATGAAGCCGAGGTTGGTGGCACCGCGCAGCGCTTCGGGCGTGGGGTAGGGCTGGCCGGATACGCCGAAGAAGCTGCGGAACACGCCTTCCATGAGCAGCGTGAGGCCGAAAGTGAGCAGCAGACCGTAAAGGTGGTCTAGCTTGTACAGATGGCGCAGCAGCAGACGTTCGATCACGATGCCGAACAGGCCGACCAGCAAGGGCGCCAGGATCAGCATGACCCAGTAGTTCAGCCCGAGGTAGTTCAGCCCCATCCAGGCGAGGAACGCGCCCAGCATGTAGAGCGCGCCGTGCGCGAAATTGATGACGTTGAGCAGGCCGAAAATCACCGCCAGCCCCAGGGACAGCATGGCGTAGAACGAACCGTTGACCAGACCGAGCAGCAGTTGCCCTAGCAATGCCTGTATCGGGATGCCGAAGATATCAGTCATCTTGAAGAAGTCCTGCGGAACACGGAAGCAAACGTGGCGGACGGCGCGTCCGGATCCGGACGCGCCGCGACGGACTTGCGGGTATTACTTCTTGACGAGCTTGCAGGTGGACTCGGAGAGCTTGGTGTAGACCTCGTCGCCGGGCAGGGTCGCCACGACCTTGTAGTAGTCCCACGGGCCCTTCGACTCGGCCGGCGTCTTCACTTGCATGAGGTACATATCGTGGACCATGCGGCCGTCTTCGCGCACATAGCCGCCCTGGGCGAAGAAGTCGTTGATCTTGTTCGACTTCATCCACTTCATCATGGCGTCGCCGTCGTCGGTGCCGGTGGCCTTCACGCCGCTCAGGTAGAACGCGACCGAGGAGTAGTCGCCGGCCTGCAGCATGGAAGGCTTGCGGCCGACCTTGGCTTCGAACTTCTTGGACCAGGCGCGCGAGGCGTCGGATTGATCCCAGTACCAGCCATCGGTCAGGTACATGCCCTTGGTGGCTTCGAGACCGAGGGAGTGGATGTCGTTGATGAAGACCAGCAGGCCGGCCATCTTCATGCTGCTCGTGACACCGAACTCGTTGGCCGCCTTGATCGAATTGATCGTGTCGCCGCCCGCGTTGGCCAAGCCGAGGATCTGCGCCTTGGATGCCTGCGCCTGCAACAGGAAGGAGGAGAAGTCGGCCGCGCCCAGCGGCGCACGGACCTGACCCTTGACCTCGCCGCCCGAAGTCTTGACGACGTTGGCCGTGTCGCGTTCGAGCGCATGGCCGAAGGCGTAGTCGGCGGTCAGGAAGAACCAGCTCTTGCCGCCGTCCTTCACCACGGCCGAGCCCGTGCCGCGCGCGAGTGCGACGGTGTCGTAGGCATAGTGCACGGTATAGGGCGAGCACTGCGCGTTGGTCAGGTCGGAGGCACCGGCGCCGATGGCGATGAAAGGCTTTTTCTTTTCGGCGGCCACGGCGGCCATCGCGAGGCTGGTGGCGGAGTTGGTGCCGCCGATGAGCACGTCGATCTTCTGCTGGTCGAACCATTCGCGTGCGCGTGCGGACGCGACGTCGGCCTTGTTCTGGTGATCGGCCGATACCAGCTCGATCTTCTTGCCGTTGATGTTGCCGCCCGCGTCTTCGATGGCCATGCGGATCGCTTCGACGCCGGCCTTGCCATCGATGTCGGAGTAGACCCCGGACATGTCGGTAATGAAGCCGATGCGGACGACATCGTCCGAGATGCCTTGCGCGTGGGCGGGTAGCCCGGCAAATCCCAGGCCGGCCACGGCCAGTGCAGCAGTGATGTGGTGCAACTTCATGGGATGACTCCTCTTCCTGTGTGGAATGCCGGCGGCGCCGGCGGATGACAGGCTTTTTATTTAGACGCCCAGCAGTTCGTTGAGCGTGTCCTGCTTCTGTGCAAGCTCGGCGGCGCCGAAAGTTTCGACGATCTGTCCGTGCTCCATCACATAGAAACGATCGGCCAGCGGCGCGGCGAAGCGGAAATTCTGCTCGACCATCACAATGGTGTAGCCCCGCGCCTTGAGGGCGGTGATCATGCGCGCGAGTGCCTGCACGATCACGGGGGCGAGCCCCTCGGAGATTTCGTCGAGCAGCAGCAGGTTGGCGCCGGTACGCAGGATGCGCGCCACGGCGAGCATCTGCTGTTCGCCTCCCGAAAGCCGGGTGCCGGGCGAGTTGCGCCGCTCATGCAGGTTGGGAAACATGTCATAGATCTCGGCGAGCGACATGCCGCCGCCGAGTGCTCCGCCCACGGGAGGCGGCAGCAACAGGTTTTCCTCGCAAGAGAGGCTGGCAAAGATGCCGCGCTCTTCGGGGCAATAGCCCACGCCCAGATGGGCGATGCGAAACGTGGGCAGCTCGATCGCTTCGGTACCGTGAATGCGCACCGAGCCCTTGCGGCTGCCCGTGAGACCGAGGATGGCCCGCAAGGTCGTAGTGCGCCCGGCGCCGTTGCGTCCGAGGAGGGTCACGACTTCCCCTTGCGCCACCTGCATGTTCACGCCATGCAGGATGTGCGATTCCCCGTACCAGGCCTGCAGGCCCGAGATTTCAAGCGCGGGGGTGCTCATGCATGTGCTCCTTGGAGTTCGCCGTCGGTCGTGCCCATGTAGGCCTGCATCACCGCGGGATGGCGCGATACCTCCGCGTAGGGGCCTTCGGCCAGGACCGCGCCGCGCGCCAGCACCGTGATGGTGTCTGCGATCGACGAGACGACATTCATGTTGTGCTCGACCATGAGGATGGTGCGGCCGGCGCTCACGCGCTTGATGAGCTGCGTGACGCGGTCGACGTCTTCGTGTCCCATGCCCTGGGTGGGCTCGTCGAGCAGCATCAGCTCGGGCTCCATCGCCAGCGTGGTCGCGATTTCGAGTGCGCGCTTGCGGCCATACGGCAGGTTGACCGTGAGCTCGTTGGCAAAGCCGCCGAGATCGACCTGCTCGAGCAGATCGAGCGCGGGCCGGTTGAGGCGCTCGAGGCCTTTCTGGCTGCGCCAGAAATGGAACGACACACCGGTCTTGCGCTGCAGCCCGATGCGCACGTTTTCCAGCACGCTGAGGTGCGGAAACACGGCGGAGATCTGGAACGAACGGATCACGCCGCGGCGTGCGATCTGCGCAGGGCGTTCGCGAGTGATGTCCTTGCCGTTGAAAGTGATCGTGCCCGAACTGGGCGCGAGAAACTTGGTCAGCAGGTTGAAGCACGTGGTTTTGCCGGCGCCGTTAGGGCCGATCAATGCATGAATGCTGCCACGCTTGACGCGCAGATTGACCCCATTCACGGCCACAAAGCCGCGGAACTCCTTGGTCAACCCTTTTGTCTCCAGGATCGTATCGTCCATGACGCTGCACCCGCGCTTTTTCTAAGAGTTGCGGCGAGTATGCGCACCTGCCCCCCAAAATGCCATGAGGGTTTTTCATAGGTCTTGCAGTGCGGCATCGCGCTTTGTCGGCTGCCCGACAATTCGCCCGATTTCCTGGGGAAAACCACATGCGGGATGGGGTTTACGCCGACCTTGCGGCGCAACGAACATCGTGCCGCGCGTGGCTCTGGGCCGCACGCTTTCAGGGCAGGCGACAAGACAGAAACGCCGGCGCGAAGCCGGCGTTTCTGAACGGGATCGACGCTCGCGCACGCGGGCGCGCAGGCGCTATGCGGGCGTCTTGGGCCGGTATTCGCAGAGGTCCGATATTCCGCATTGCGGGCACTTGGGCTTGCGCGCCACGCAGATATAACGACCGTGCAGGATCAGCCAGTGATGGGAGTCCTGTTTATATTCGGGCGGTATCACTTTCTCGAGCTTGAGCTCGACGTCCAGCACGTTCTTGCCGGGTGCGATGCCGGTGCGATTCGACACGCGAAAAATGTGCGTATCGACCGCGATGGTCGGCATGCCGAAGGCCGTGTTGAGCACGACATTGGCGGTCTTGCGGCCCACTCCCGGCAGCGCTTCGAGTGCTTCGCGGGTACGCGGCACTTCACCGTCATGCCGCTCGATCAGGAGCCGACAGGTCTCGATCGCGTTCTTGGCCTTGGTGCGGAACAGCCCGATCGTCTTGATGTAGTCGGTGAGCCCTTCCACGCCGAGCGCCAGCATCTTCTCGGGCGTGCCGAACTGCGGGAAGAATTTGCGAGTGGCGATGTTCACCGATTTGTCGGTCGCCTGTGCGGAGAGCAGTACGGCGATCAGCAGCTGGAACGGTGTGTCGTACTCGAGCTCGGTCGTGGGGTGCGGATTGGCCGCCTGCAGGCGGGCAAAAATCTCGCGGCGCTTCTGTGCATTCATCGTCGTGAACCGGGCCTCAGGCGTTACGTCGGGCGCGGGCTCGGGCGAGCGCGCTGGCGATGGCGTCGCGCTTGCGCGCGGCCTCGTCTTCGTCGGGGGCCGCACTCACCACGGCCGGCGCCTCCGGCTGCGCCATCAGGCCGGCATTGGCCGCCGCGGCACGTTGCTGCCGCGCGGCGCGATGCTGATGACGCGCACGGGCCTGTTCGGCGTCGGCTTCGGTCCAGGCGCGGTTGGCGGGGACCATATCGATGCAGTCGACCGGACAGGGCGCCACGCACAGATCACAACCGGTACAGAGGTCCGGCAACACCGTGTGCATGCGCTTGTTGGCCCCGACGATCGCATCGACCGGACAGGCGCGGATGCAGAGCGTGCAACCGATGCAGTGTGCCTCGTCGACGCGCGCGACCAGCAGCGGTCCGGGCAGGCCGCGGGTGGTGTCCAGCGGCAGTTCGGGCTGTGCGAGCAGTTGCGCAAGCGCGGCGACGCCTTCCTGGCCGCCGGGCGGGCAACGATTGATTTGGGCGGTGCCGTCGGCCAGTGCTTCGGCATACGGCCGGCAGCCGTCATAGCCGCATTTTGTGCATTGCGTCTGAGGGAGCAAGGCATCGATGCGTTCGGCGAGCGGGGTACAGGACATGAGCAAAGAAAAAAAAATGGCCCCCACGCGGCGCCTGCGGCTTGCTGCCCCCCGAGGGGGCGCTTTTTCCTTGGGGCGGCCCTGCGGAAAAATGGCCCCCACGCGGCGCCTTCGGCTTGCTGCCCCCCGAGGGGGCGCTTTTCCTTGGGGCGGCCCGGCGGAAAAAGAAAAAGCGGGCCGGAGGCCCGCTCTGCGTACAGGGGGGCGTCCGATCAGGATGCGCGGATGAATGCTGCGATTTTAGGGCAGATCAGTTCGCGCCACCGGCGGCCCGAGAAAATGCCGTAATGACCGGCGCCGGTGGCCGTGTAATGCGTCTTGCGCGCGGCGGGGATGCCCGCGCACAGCTTGATGGCGGCGCGGGTCTGGCCCTGGCCCGAAATATCGTCGAGCTCGCCTTCGACGGTAAGCAATGCCGTCTTGCGGATGTCGGCCGGGCGCACGAGTTGGCCACCGATTTCCCAGGTGCCTTCGGGCAGGCGTGACTCCTGGAACACCACGCGGATCGTGTCGAGATAGAACTCGGCCGGCATATCGAGCACCGCGTTGTATTCGTCGTAGAAGCGGCGATGCGCTTCGGCGTCGCTGTCATCACCCCGCAGCAGATCGAGATAGAACTCGTAGTGCGACTTGAGGTGGCGGTCCGGGTTCATTGCCATGAAGCCCGCGTGCTGCAGAAAGCCCGGATACACCTTGCGGCCGGCACCGGGATAGGCGGGGGGCACGGCGTGGATCAACTGGCTTTCGAACCAGTCGTACGATTTGGTCGTGGCCAGGCGGTTGACCTGCGTGGGCGACTCGCGCGGATCGATCGGGCCGCCCATCATCACCATGCTGCGGGGCTGCATCGGATCATCGGCCGAAGCGAGCAGCGAAATCGCCGCCAGCACGGGCACGGTCGGCTGGCAGACCGAAATCACGTGAACATCCGGGCCTAGTTCACGGATGAACTCCTGGATGTACGTGACGTAGTCGTCGAGATGGAACGGGCCTGCCGACAGCGGCACCATGCGCGCGTCGACCCAATCGGTCACATACACGTCGTGCGCGGGCAGCAGTGCGCGCACGGTGTCGCGCAGCAGCGTGGCATGGTGTCCGGAGAGCGGGGCGACCAGCAGCACGCGCGGGTCCTTGCGCTTGGCCACGTGACGCGCGTCGCGCTGGAAGTGCACCAGTCGACAGAACGGCTTATCGACCGCGACGGCTTCGACCACGCGGACAGGTTTGCCGTCGATCTCGGTTTCGGGCAGGCCCCACGCCGGCTTCTGGTACTCCTTGCCGATGCGATGCATGAGCTCGTAGCCGGCCGCGAGCTGACGCGACATGGGCATGTAAGCCAGCGGACTGTAGGGGCTCGAGAAGAGCTGCGATCCGGCGTCGGAGAACGCCACCAGCGGTCGCAGGAACGCCCGCTGCATTTCGTGCAATTGATACAGCATCGTGCCTAAGTCCAGAGATCAGGTCGGCCTATTATTGCGCCAGGTGTGAACGATATTGCGAAATTGTCTGGAGCGCGTCCCGAATGGACCGGCACGCGGACACTTCTTGTTGCGAAAAAGCGACCGCAGCGGTGGGACGGGGGCCGTCACCAATAGTTTTCGACGGCCAGATTGCCCGGAATGCCGCGTCGGCCAGGTGCGAACCCACGTTCGCCCAGCAATTTGCGTGCGTCGGTCAGCATCTCGGGATTGCCGCAGAGCATGATCTTCGCGCGTTCGGGATCCAGCGTTTCGCCGGCCAGCGTTTCGAGGCCGCCGTCGGCGATCAGGGTGGTGAGACGCGCCTGCGGCATGCCCGGCAAAACCTCGCGGGTGGCAATCGGCAGATAGACCAGCTTGCGCGGGTCTTGCGCAAAATAGGGCGCGTAATCGGGATGCGCGCGCCAGCTTTCGATTTCGGCGCGGTACGCGAGCTCCTGTGCCGTGCGTACGCCATGCACGAGCACGATTCGGTCGAACGCCTTCCAGGTGGCGGGATCGCGCAGGATCGAGAGGTAGGCGGACAGGCCCGTACCCGACGCCAGCAGCCACAGCGTGCCGCCGGGCGTGAATCGCTCCAGCGTCAGGAAGCCGTAGGGCTTTTTCTCGACATAAAGCGCATCGCCTGCGCGCAGTGCGGCCATACGCGGGCTGAACTCGCCGTCGGGCACGACGATGGAATAGAACTCGAGGTGGGCTTCGTGTGGCGCCGACACCATCGAATACGCGCGCCAGATCGTGGGCTCGGCCAGAGGCGTGTCGGCGGCAGGCAGGCCTACGCGGGCAAACTGCCCGGCTTGAAACACGAAGTCGGGATCACGCGTGGCGTGCACCGAGAACAGCTTGCCCGGCACCCAGGTGCGGACGTCGATGATGGTCTGGCGCGTGTACTTGGTATCGGTCATGGGCTCGGGCCAGTGGACACGCAAGGAGCCGCGCACGGGCCGGTAAATGGAGTGAATCGCAGGGGTAAAACGCCGCGGCTGACGCGGCAATTCAGGTCCGGGGCAGGCGGGGCCCGCCCAAGCGCTCAGCGCTCCAGGTGCTGCAGTTTGTCGGCCACGCCATTCCATTCGTCGGCATCGGGCAGGGGCTTCTTGGCCCGGCTGATGCTGGCGAACTCGGGAGAAAGCTCGGCGTTCAGGGCGATGAACTTCATCTGGTCCTGAGGCACGTCTTCTTCGGCGTAAATGGCATTGGCCGGGCATTCGGGGATGCAGACCGCGCAGTCGATGCATTCGTCGGGGTCGATCACCAGGAAGTTCGGACCCTCCCGAAAACAGTCCACCGGACATACGTCGACGCAGTCGGTGTACTTGCACTTGATACAGTTTTCGGTAACAACGTGGGTCATTCTAAGAAACTCCGGATGCGGGCGGGCGAGCGGGTGCTGCGAACTGGTTCGATATCCTCGGGGTCGGATTTTACCCAATGCGCGCTCGGTCGGGGATCATAACCCTGGCTGCGGTAGTGGCGGGGCCGGCGAGAGCGGGGGTGGCTGTGCTATGGTTGCCCGAAATTCCACCGCGCGATCATGATAATCACTTCGCTGCTCGACACCGACCTGTACAAATTCAGCATGATGCAGGTCGTGCTGCATCATTTTCCGGCTGCCCAGGTCGAATACCGCTATAAATGCCGCAATGCCGGCGTCGATCTCCGGCCCTATCTGGACGAGATCCGCGCCGAGGTGCACGCACTGTGCCAGCTGCGTTTCACCGATGACGAGCTCGAATATCTGCGCAGTTTGCGTTTCATCAAGAGCGACTTCGTGGATTTTCTCGGGCTGTTTCATCTGCCCGAGCGCTGCATCACGATCAGCGAGGGCGAGGGCCCCGGTGAAATCTCGATCAGCGTGCAAGGCCCGTGGTTGCACACGATCCTGTTCGAGATCCCTGTGCTGGCGATCGTCAACGAGGTTTACTTCCGCAACACGCGCAAGAATCCGGACTGGGCCGAGGGCCGAGAGCGTCTGCAGAAAAAAATGCATCTGGTGCTCGACGATCCCGCGCTCGCCGATTTCCGCGTTGCCGAATACGGTACGCGCCGGCGTTTCTCCAAGCGTTGGCACGAAGAGGTCGTGCAGACCATGAAAAGCCAGATGGGCGTGCACTTCGCCGGCACGAGCAACGTGCTGCTGGCCAAACAGCACGACGTGCTGCCGCTGGGCACCATGGGCCACGAGTATTTGCAGGCCTGCCAGGCGCTGGGGCCGCGGCTGCGTGATTCGCAGGTGTTCGCGCTCGAGGTCTGGGCCAAGGAATACCGCGGCGACCTCGGCATCGCGCTCTCGGATGTCTATGGCATGGATGCCTTCCTGCGCGACTTCGATATGTATTTCTGCAAGCTGTTCGATGGCGCCCGGCACGATTCCGGCGATCCTTTCAAATGGGGCGAGCGCCTGCTCGAGCACTATCGCAAGAACCGTGTCGACCCGCGCACCAAGACGCTGGTATTCTCCGATGCGCTGACTTTCCCGCGCGCGATCGAGCTGGCGCGCCAGTTCTCGGGCCGCTGCCGCGTGTCGTTCGGTATCGGCACCAATCTCACCAATGATCTCGGCCATGAGCCGCTGCAGATCGTGATGAAAATGGTCCGCTGCAACGGCCAGCCGGTGGCGAAGGTCTCCGATGCGCCCGAGAAAACCATGTGCGACGATCCGGCTTACCTTGCCTATCTGCGTCAGGTGTTCCAGCTGCCGCCGGCGTAAGCTGGCACCTCCGAATTTGTCTCGACCACCGTTCCATTAGGGGAATCACATGAGCAGTATCAAGCGCTACAACGTGGAAAAGCGCCTGTCCGACATGGCCGTGTACAACGGCGTGGCGTACCTGGCCGGCCAGGTGCCCGACGATGCCACGGCCGACATCACGGGCCAGACGCAACAGGTGCTGGCCACGATCGATCGTCTGCTGGCCGAAGCCGGTACCGACAAGACCAAGATCCTGATGGCTCAGATCTTCGTGGCCAACATCAAGGAATTCGACGGCATGAACAAGGCCTGGGACGCATGGGTTGCCGCCGGCAATTCGCCCCCTCGCGCCACCGTCGAGGCCCGTCTGGCCAATCCCGACTTCAAGGTCGAGATCGTCGTGACCGCCGCCATCGGCTGAGGTGCTCCGCGTCCAATGAAAAGCCGCGGCTCACGCCGCGGCTTTTTCGTTTGGCGGCGGCGTTCAGGCCGTGTCGTCTTCGCCCAGCAGCAGGGTGGCGGCCAGGATGCCGCCGAGTTCGTGGCAACGCGCCGCGTCCTCCGCGCTCAGGATCTTGGGGGCGAGGATCTGGGCCGGGGTTTGCGCGCCGTTGCGCACGACCACGGGGGCTCCTGCCGGGCTCAGGCGCCATCCCGTGCAGATACGCTCCATCTGCCTCAGGGCGCCGGCGCCATCGCTGCCGGCGCTGACGGCAAACCCACAGGGGCGGCCGGCCACCTGGTCGAGAGCCTCGTAATAGGCCTGGTCGAAAAATTCCTTCATGGCGCCGGTGAGCGAGCCCAGATTTTCCGGTGCACAAAAGAGATAGCCGTCGGCCTCGAGCACATCGCGTGGGTGCGCATCGGGGGCGGTCAGGCACCGCAGATCGAGCGCCTGGCGCAGGCCGAGCTCGGCCGCGGCCGCGCGGGCGCCTTCGGCCAGCGCCTCGCTCATCTGGCGAGCGCAGCCGGTGCGGCTGTGCCAGACGATCAACAGCCGTTTCATGCGAGGCGCGCCAGCGTGTCCTGGCGGTAGTAGCTGCGCAGCAGTTCGTACCAGGCGGGCAGGGCGGTGGCGAGCGGCTCGGGATCCGCGAAGAAATGCTCCGAGCTGACCGCGAAGAACTCGGCCTCGTCGGTCGCCGCGTAGGCATCCAGCGGCAATTGCGCGTACCAGTATTCGGCCGCCTCGCTTTCGGGGTCGACGTCGGCGGGGATGCTGGCCTCGACCGTGTCGACGGCGGCCTGGAAGCGCTCCAGGCTGTCTTCGAGGATCTCGCGCCACTGGCGCGGCTTCAGTTCGGGATGGGCATGCAGGCTGGGCATGCCGTCGGCATCGCCGGCCGCCAGATCCAGTTTGTGGGCGAATTCGTGGATGACCACATTGAATGCGCCCTCGGTATTGCTGACGTCGCTCCAGGAGAGCACGACCGGGCCGCCTTCCCAGGCTTCGCCCGCGGCGTCTTCGATGAACTCGTGCACCACGCCATCGGCATCCTGCATCGTGCGAGGAATGGCGAACCCCGCCGGGTACACGATGATTTCATCCCAGCCCTCGTACAGCGTGGGCGACAGATGCAGGATGGGCAGGGCCGCCTGTGTGGCGATCGCGAGTCGCATCCGGTCGTCCGGTTCGAGCCCGCCCGCGCCGTTGATGTTCTTGCTGGCCAGGATCCAGGCCACGCGCTGTTGCAAGGCGTCGCGCTCCTCGGTGTCGAGCGCGGCCAGGAACGGGTAGCCCGCGACCACCTCGTCCCAGAGCGCAGGCGGAATGCGGGCCTGCATTTCCTGTACTTTTGCGTCGGCCGCCCCACGGCCCACCAACCATCTCAGCATCGCTTTGCGTCCTTGTCGGGCGGCCGGTCTGGCGCCCCTCGGCTAGTGTAGAGTGTAGGGAATTCCATCGACCCCTGTTGTCCGCCGTTTCTGCCGCGATGTCCGCCACGCTCGAACCCATCACGCTCGCGCCTTTCGATGCGGCCTGGCGCCAGCAGGCCGGCAGCGGCCTTGATGCCGCCGCGCAGGCCGGGCTGGATCAGGTGGTGGCCTGGGCCTGGCCCCAGATCGATGGCCAGTCCATGCCCACCGGTGAGCCCCTGAGCAATCACGCCGCCGGGGTGGTGCGCATCCTGGCCTCGCTACAAACTGACGCGGCCACCCGTGCCGCCGCAGTGCTGGCGGTGTTGCCTTCCGACCTCAACGCGCCAGCACCCGCGCTGCGCAATGACCCTATCGCGACCGCGTTCGGCGCCGAGATCGCCCGCCTGGTGCAGGGCGCGCGCGCGCTCCTGCGGCTGGGCATCGTCGCGCGCCAGGCCAGCGACAGCGCGGCCGGGTCGGGCTCGCAAAAGGAGATGCAGCGCAAGATGCTGCTGGCCATGGCCGCCGACCTGCGCATCGTGCTGATGCGTCTGGCCTCCCGTCTGCAAACCCTGCGCTGGTACGCCGAATCCAAGACTCCGTGCCCGGCCGAGTTCGCGCGCGAGACGCTCGATCTGTACACGCCGCTCGCCAACCGGTTGGGCATCTGGCAGATCAAATGGGAAATGGAAGACCTGGCGTTCCGTTTTCTGGATGCCGATCGCTACAAGCAGATCGCCCGCTTGCTCGAAGAAAAGCGGGTCGAACGCGAGGCGTTCATCGCCAGCGCGATCGACCGCATGCAGCAGGCCCTGCGTGCGGCCGGTATCCACGCCGAGGTGAGCGGCCGGCCCAAGCACATCTACAGCATCTGGAACAAGATGCGGGTCAAGCGGCTCGATTTCAGCGAGATGTACGACCTGCGCGCGCTGCGCATCATTGTCGACGACGTCCGCGATTGCTACACCGCCTTGGGCCTCGTTCACGAGATGTGGACGCCGGTCACCGACGAGTTCGACGACTACATTTCGCGGCCCAAGCCCAACGGCTACCGTTCATTGCATACGGTGGTGGCCGATGACGACGGGCGCCCCTTCGAAGTGCAGATCCGCACCCACGAGATGCACCAGTTCGCCGAGTACGGCATGGCGGCGCACTGGCGCTACAAGGAGGCGGGCGCGCGCGGCGGCCAGGTCGCCGCGTCCAGCGACTACGACCGGCAGCTCTCCTGGATGCGCCAGTTGCTGGCCTGGAACAGCGATGTCGAGGCGGTCGACGAGGCGGGGGGTACAGCGTCCTCCAGCTCCGGATCGGCGGCCAGCCCGTCGGCCGCGGCATCCCCGCACACCGGGCGCCCCGACGATGACCGGATTTACGTGCTCACGCCGCAGGCTCGCGTGATCGAGCTGCCCACCGGCGCCACGCCCGTCGATTTCGCCTACCACCTGCACACCGACCTGGGCCACCGCTGCCGCGGCGCGCGCGTCGATGGCCAGATGGTGCCGCTGCATACGCAGCTGGCCACCGGACAGACAGTGGAGATCATTTCCGCAAAGTCGGGCGGTCCCTCGCGTGACTGGCTCAATCCGCAACTGGGCTACCTGGCAAGCCCGCGGGCGCGCTCCAAGGTGCGCATGTGGTTCAACGCCATCGAGCTGGCGCAACGCATCACGCAGGGCCAGGCGCTGGTCGAAAAAGAACTGCAGCGTCTGGGCAAGACCGCCGTCAACCTGGAGCAGCTGGCGCAAAACCTGGGCTTTGCCCGTGCCGACGATCTGTATGTCGCGGCGGCCAAGGAAGAGTTCAGCCTGCGTCAGATCGACAGCGTATTCCAGGCGCCGGCGCCGGTGCCCGCCGAGGCACCCGTGGCGTTTCGCCATGCGCCCAGTAGTGAGAGCGCCGAGAAAACCGGCAAGAGCGGCGTGTTGGTGGTCGGCGTGGGATCGTTGCTCACGCAACTGGCGCGCTGCTGCCGTCCGGCGCCGCCCGACCTGATCGCGGGCTTCGTCACGCGTGGCCGCGGGGTGTCGATCCATCGCTCGGATTGCCACAGCTTCAAGGCGCTGGCCGAGCGCGAGCCCGAGCGCGTCATCGAGGTGGCGTGGGGCGACACGAAAGATTCGTTCTATCCGGTCGACATCAGCGTGCGGGCGCACGATCGGCCGGGGCTGTTGCGTGATCTCTCCGAAGTGTTCGCGCGGCTGCGGCTCAACGTCGTGGGTGTCAATACCCAGAGCCGCCAGTCGCTCGCGCATATGGTGTTCACGGTCGAGGTGCGGGGGGGCGAAAGCCTCGGCAAGGCGCTCTCCGCCCTGGCCGAAGTCCCGGGCGTGTCGTCCGCCACGCGCGGCTGACGCGCTTCTTGCGCTTGGCGCGTCCAAGAAAAAAGCCATCCCGAGGGATGGCTTTGTTTCTTCAGGCGGGCAATCAATGCGCCTTCTTGTCGTCGATGAAGAACGACGCGATAAGGCCCAGGGTGACGCCGAACATCACGTAGTACGCAGGCGCCATCGGCGACTCCGTCGTCTTGATGAGCCAGGTCACGATGAACTGCGCGAAGCCGCCGAAAATCATCACGGCCACGTTATAGGCGAGCGACAGACCCACCGAACGCACGCGGGGCGGGAACAGCTCCGCCATCACCGTGCTGAACACGCCGAAGAAGGCCGACACGAACAGGCACACCACGATCTGCACCACCAGCAGGCGCTCGATCGAGGGGGCCGAGGTGAGCCAGGCATAGAGCGGGTACAGCACCAGCAGGTAACCGATCAGCGAACCGATCACGAGCGGACGGCGGCCCACGCGGTCGGACCAGGCGCCCATGAAGGGCGTCAGCAGCACCATCAGCGCGGCGCCGGCCATCTGCACCATGAAGGTCTGCGTCATGGGCAGCATCAGGATCTTGGTCGAGTAGGTGACCAGATACGTGAACGTGATGTAGATCGACACGGTGGCGGTCACCACCAGGCCCACGCCGATCATCGTTTCGCGCGTGTGCTGGGCGATCATCTGGCCCAGGGTCAGGCGTTCGACGGTGCCGGCGGCCTGCTCACTCTGCATTTCCTTGAAAGCGTCGGTTTCGTCGACGTTGCGGCGGATGTAGATGGCCAAGGGCACGATCGCCAGACCGAAGGCGAAGGGCAGGCGCCAGGCCCACGCTTCGATCTGTTCGGTCGTGAAGACTTCGGTGATCAGGGTGCCGAAGGCGGCGCCGATCAGCAGGGCCAGCATCTGGCCGGCCATTTGCCACGAGCCGTAGAAGCCGCGGCGGTGCTTGGGCGCCATCTCGATCAGCAAGGCGGTCGAGGTGCCGAACTCGCCACCTGCGGAGAAGCCCTGCAGCAGGCGCGCGATCAGGATGAAAATCGGAGCCAGGATGCCGGCGGCATGATACGTGGGGGCTACGGTGATCAGCGCGATGGACACGGCCATCAGCGAGGTGACCATCACCATGGCGGCCTTGCGGCCCTTGCGGTCGCCATACAGGCCAAGGAGGATGCCGCCCACCGGGCGCATGAAGAAGCCCACGCCGAAGATGGCGGTGGTCATCAGGATCGAGTTGAGTTCGCTGCCGGGAACATTGGGGTCCACCGGGAAAAACAGCTTCGCGATGATGGGCGTCATGAACGCGAAGACGAGAAAGTCATACCACTCCAACGCGTTGCCGATAACGGCAGCCACGATGTTGCGGGTGGGTACGGCGCGGTGCTGCACGGGGGATCCCCTTGGGTTGAGTGACGAAGAAGGGCGGGATTTTAGGCCTTATTTCGAACGGCTTTTGTCCGCGCCTGTCCGGTGGCCTAAACTTACGGCTTTACCCCAAGGGTTAGTGAGATGAATACGCGTACCTGGCTAGAGACTCTGGTGGGCTTTGACACGACCAGCCGCAACTCGAATCTGGCGCTGATCGAAACCGCGCGCGACTGGTTGCAGAAGCAGGGCGTGCAAGCCTGGCTGGTGCATAACCCCGAGGGCAACAAGGCCAATCTCTTTGCCACGCTGCCGGGTAGCGAAGGCGAGCAGGGCGGTATCGTGCTGTCGGGCCACACCGACGTCGTGCCGGTCGATGGTCAGGACTGGAGCACCGATCCGTTCAAGCTCACCGAAGCCGATGGCAAGCTGTACGGCCGCGGCGCCTGCGACATGAAAGGCTTCATCGCCGCTTCGCTCGCGCTGGTGCCCGAGTTTCTCGCCATGCCGCGCAAAAAGCCCATTCACCTGGCATTTTCGTACGATGAAGAGGTCGGCTGCGCCGGCGCGCCGTACATGATCGCCGACCTGCACGACCGGGGTATCCGGCCCGAAGGTTGCGTGGTGGGCGAGCCCACCGGCATGCAGGTCGTGGTGGCGCACAAGGGCATCAATCTCTTCCGCTGCAAAGTGCATGGCAAGGCCGCGCATTCGTCGCTCACGCCGCGCGGCTGCAATGCCATCGAATACGCCGCCCGCCTCATCTGCCACATCCGCGATGTGGCCGATTCGTTCAAGGCCCAGGGCCCGTACGACCAGCACTACGACGTGCCGTTCTCCACGATGACCACCAACCAGATCAAGGGCGGCATCGCGGTCAATACCATTCCCGAGCTGTGCGAATTCTCCTACGAATTCCGCAACCTCCCGGGCATGCCGGCCGACGAGATCCAGGCGCGTGTGCAGCGCTATGTCGACGACGAGCTGCTGCCGCGCATGCAGGCCGAGTTCGCGGGCGCGCGCATCGACATCGAGACGGGCGCCGCGGCGCCCGGCCTGGATGCCTCCGAAGAGGCCGCGATCACGCAACTCGTGCGTGCGCTCACCGAAGACCGCGTCACCCGCAAGGTGGCCTACGGTACCGAAGCCGGACTGTTCCAGGGCATCGGTATTCCCACCGTGGTCTGCGGACCCGGCCATATCGAGCAGGCGCACAAGCCCGACGAGTTCGTGGCGGTCGACCAGATGGCCGATTGCGAGCGTTTCCTGCGCCGTCTGGGCCAGTCCCTCTGAGGCGCGCCGCGTCCGGGCCGTCCGGGGTGGGGCAGGAATGCCCCGCCTCGGGTAAAATGACCGGTTGCTGATCGGCGGCTGCCGATCACCCTTGCACGGCAAGACCCCCTGGGTGACTTGACGGCGTTTCCCTTGCCGGAGCGCCGCGAAAGCGAGATGTTTGTGAAACCTTACGACCTTCCAGATCCTCAAGGCCATTTCGGCCCCTATGGCGGCGTGTTCGTGGCGGAAACGCTGATGCACGCCCTGGACGAGCTGCGCGCGGCCTATGAGGCCAGCCGCCAGGACCCGGCGTTCCTCGAGACCTTCAACTACGAGTTGAAGCACTTCGTGGGCCGACCCAGTCCGGTGTATCACGCCCGCCGCTGGTCCGAACGGCTGGGCGGCGCCCAGATCTGGTTCAAGCGCGAGGATCTGAATCACACCGGCGCGCACAAGGTGAACAACTGCATCGGCCAGGCGCTGCTCGCCCGCCGCATGGGCAAGCCGCGCGTGATCGCCGAGACCGGTGCCGGCCAGCACGGCGTGGCCACGGCCACGGTGGCGGCCCGCTACGGCATGGAGTGCGTGGTGTACATGGGCAGCGAAGACGTCCGCCGCCAGGCGTCGAATGTCTATCGCATGAAGCTCCTCGGCGCCAAGGTCGTGCCGGTCAATTCCGGCTCGCGCACCCTGAAAGACGCGCTCAACGAGGCCATGCGTGACTGGGTCACCAACATCGAAAACACGTTCTACATCATCGGCACCGTCGCCGGTCCGGACCCGTACCCCCGCATGGTGCGTGACTTCCAGACCGTGATCGGCAACGAATGCCTGGTGCAAATGCCCGAGGCCATCGGCCGCCAGCCCGATTACGTGGTGGCGGCAGTGGGTGGGGGCTCCAACGCCATGGGCATTTTCCACCCCTACATCCCTTACGAAGGCACCGAGCTGATCGGCGTCGAAGCCGCGGGCGAAGGCATGGACAGCGGCCGTCACGCCGCGTCGCTGGCCGCGGGCCAAGTGGGGGTGCTGCACGGCAACCGCACCTATGTCATGCAGGACGCCGACGGCCAGGTCCAGGAAACGCACTCCGTGTCCGCCGGCCTGGATTACCCGGGCGTGGGCCCCGAACACGCGTGGCTCAAGGACGCCGGTCGCGCGCGCTATGTCGGCATCACCGACGACGAAGCGCTCGCCGCGTTCCACGATTGCTGCCGCATCGAAGGCATCATGCCCGCGCTGGAGTCTTCGCACGCCATCGCCCAGGCCGTGAAGATGGCCCCGACGCTGTCCTCCGACAAGGTCATCCTGGTCAATCTGTCCGGCCGGGGCGACAAAGACATGCACACCGTCGCCGAGCGCGCCGGCATCGAGCTCTGATATCCGCGCCATGACTAGCGACAACCCACGCATTTCCGCGGCGTTTGCCCGCGTGTCCGACGCCGGGCGCGCCGCCGCCCTGATTCCCTATATCGCCGCCGGGGATCCGTCGCCGGCCGCCACGGTGCCGCTCATGCATGCCCTCGTGCGAGCGGGCGCCGACGTGATCGAGCTGGGCGTGCCGTTCACGGATCCGATGGCCGACGGCCCGGTGATCCAGCGGGCCGCCGAACGCGCGATTGCGCAAGGGGTGGGCCTGACTCGCGTGCTCGAACTCGTGGCCGAGTTCCGCCGCGATGACACCGAAACCCCGGTCGTCCTGATGGGCTATGCCAACCCGATCGAACGCATGGGCCAGGAAGCCTTTGCCCAGCGCGCCAGCGCCGCTGGTGTCGATGGCGTCCTGGTGGTCGACTATCCGCCCGAAGAGGTCGACGCCTTTGCCGTCATGCTCGACCGTGCGGGCGTAGCGCCGATTTTCCTGCTTGCCCCCACCTCCACCGACGAGCGCATCGAGAAGATCGCGCAGGTTGCACGGGGCTATGTCTACTACGTCTCGCTCAAGGGCGTGACGGGCGCGGGCAGTCTCAATACCGACGACGTGGCGGCGCGGCTCGCGCTGATCCGCCGGCACGTCAGCATTCCGGTGGGCGTGGGCTTCGGCATCCGCGACGCCGAGAGTGCAGCTCGCATCGCCGAACACGCCGACGCGGTCGTGATCGGGAGCAAGCTGATCGAAACCATGGAGCAGGCCGTCGCGCAAGTACCGGCCGCGCAGCAGGCCGACGCCGCCGTCAAGGCAGCCGGCGACTGGCTCTCCACGATCCGGCAGGCGCTGGATCACATCAAACGAATCAACGCGCCGGCCTGACCGGGCGCGTCACCCCACGGGAACCCATAATGAGCTGGATCGAAAAACTCCTGCCGCCTCGCATCAACAAAACCAGCGACAGCGGCCAGCGTCGCGTGCCGGAAGGCCTGTGGGTGAAGTGCCCATCCTGCGAATCGGTGCTGTACAGCGAAGACCTCGCCGCCAATCTGCACGTCTGCCCGAAATGCGATCACCACATGCGGATCGGATCGCGCGCGCGCATCGATTCTCTGCTCGACGTCGAAGGCCGGGTCGAGATCGGCCAGACCACGCGGTCGGTCGATTCACTCAAGTTCAAAGACACCCGCAAATATCCGGAGCGTCTTGCCGAGGCCACCAAGCAAACCGGTGAAACCGACGCGCTGGTGGTGATGAGCGGCGCCATCCGTGGCGTACCCACCGTGCTGGCCTGCTTCGAGTTCGAATTCATGGGCGGGTCGATGGGCTCGGTGGTGGGCGAGCGCTTCGCGCGCGGTGTCCAGGCCGCGCTCGAACACAAGACCCCCTTCATCTGCGTGGCGGCCTCGGGTGGCGCGCGGATGCAGGAGAGCCTGCTGTCGCTGATGCAGATGGCCAAGACCAACGCGATGCTGACCCGCCTCGCGGCCGAAGGCCTGCCGTTCATCAGCGTGCTGACCGATCCCACGATGGGCGGCGTGTCCGCCAGCTTCGCCTTCATGGGCGATGTGGTCATTGCCGAGCCCAAGGCGCTCATCGGGTTTGCCGGTCCGCGCGTGATCGAACAGACCGTGCGTGAAAAGCTGCCCGAGGGCTTCCAGCGTGCCGAGTTCCTGCTGCAGAAGGGCGCGATCGACATGGTGATCGATCGCCGCCAGCTGCGCGAAGAGATCGCTCGCCTGCTCGCCCTGCTGGGCAACCAGTCGGCCGACGTGGTGGCCGCAGCCTGACGGCGCGGCCAGACTATTCGCGAAACGGGCCGCTTCTGCGGCCCGTTTTATTTGGTTTGCGCTCAGGGGCGCTCATGCGTGCGGCGTCGGATTATTCCACCCTTGCGGATAATGAATCCGATTGCTCCAGCTCAAGCACGATTTTGTGCGTGGGGTGTTGCGCGGCGTACACAAACAGACCTATCCTGCGGCCCCTTTTCTGATAATGTCATTCGTGTTGCTTCCTGACCAGATTGGAGTTCTCATGCAAGGCAAATACAAGAAAAATGTCCTGGCTGCCGTGATCGGTGCGCTGCTTGCAACGTGTGGCGTGGCCCAGGCCCAACAACAAGGCACACAGGGCGGCGTCGGTCTGCACCTCGGCATCGGCGATAAGTACAAGCGCCTGTCGCTCAACTACGAAACCCCGTCGGTCTGGTCGTATGAGTTTGGCGGCAACTGGGGGCGCATCGACCTCACGCCCGAACTCGGCGTCTCGTATTGGCAGGCAGACGGTTCGCGCAGCCCGGGCCACGTGTGGCAGGCCAACGCGATTCCGATGTTCCGCTGGTGGACTGGCGAGCGCTTCTTCATCGAAGCCGGTATCGGCGCCACCGTGTTCAGCTCGACCCGCTTTGCCGACAAGCAGATCAGCACCGCCTTCCAGTTCGGCGATCACATCGGTGTGGGCTTCCTGATCAACAAGAACAACCGCATCGGTCTGCGTTATTCGCACTTCTCCAATGCCAACATCAAGCGCCCGAACCCGGGCCTGGATGTCGCGCAGCTGACCTACGTGTACCAGTTCTGAGCGCCGCCGGCCCGTGCCGGCACGTCAGCACAAGACCCGCCGCGAGGCGGGTTTTTTATTGCCCGGCGACCGGTGATCGCCGGGAGAGTGAATCTCGCGCGGCCAATGAAAAACCGCCCTCCGAAGAGGGCGGTTTCACTGTGGAGGTACCACAGGTCGATGGCGAGCGGGGTGGACCCCGCCCTTGCATCAGTGCTGCGTTTCGACTTGAACCAGGGGCTCGCTCGAGACGGTAGCAACCGGCTTGCGCTCACGGCCCAGGCGCACGGGCGTCTGGGTGGCAGCGATGCTTTGCTGCGTTTGCGCATGGCGCTCCGGGTTGGTCTGCACCCAGGTCAGGCCGGCGGCGTTGACCACGGCGTTGAGGGCCTGTTCGCCGGGAACGACGATCGGGGCAGCCGGGGCAGGGGCGGCCGGGGCGGGGGCGACCGGGGCCGGGGCGACCGGTGCCGGAGCAGCCGTCACCGGCGCGGCCGGCGGCGTCACCGGAGCCGGTGCCGGAGCGGCAGGCTCGGCGGCGGCGCTGCTGACCTGCTCGGCGGCCGGGGTCTCGGCCTTGACGGGCTCGACCGGTGCGGCGACGGGTGCGGCAGCGGCAGTCACGTCTTCGGCGGCAGCCACCTGAACGGGGGCCTGCGGTGCCGGCGAGGCAGCCGGAGCCGGAGCCGGAGCCGGCGTTTCCTGGACCGGAGCAGACGCCGGGGTCACGGCGTAGGAGGGCGCCGGGACGACCGGTGCGCCTTCGCTGGCCTCGGGATGCTGCGGTGCCACGACCGGCGTTTCGGCCACGGTATCGGCGGCGTCGTCGGCGGCATCGCCGTCTTCGGCCTGGCCGTCGGCGTTCAGCACGGTACCGTCTTCCTGGCTGCGGCGGCCACGGCGGCTGCGGCGGCGGCGGCGCTTGCGTTCGGGATCCGCGCCGGCTTCACCGGTGTCGGTCCCGTCGATGGCGTCAACGGTGGTGTCGGCATCCGCAGCCGTGTCGGCAGCCTGGGCGACCGGAGCAGCCGGAGCTGCCGAAGCGGCGGCCGGAGCGCTGGCCGGCAAGGCCTGGGCCACGGTCTCAGCCAGGGCGGCGACCATGCTTTCCTGTTCGCTCATCGGCGCGTCGCTCGCGCCTTCTTCGCGGCGGTTGCGGCCACGGCCACGACGGTTGCGGCCGCTGCGTGCCGGCGTGCCATCTTCGTTGAGTTCGGGTTGGGCCGGGCGATCCGCGCGCTCGTTGCGGTTCTGCTGCACGGCGGCAGCCTGCTGGGCATCGCGCTCGGCGCGGCCGTCAGCCTGGCGTTCGCCGCGAGCCGGACGGTCGCCACGCTCGGCGCCGCGTTCGCCGCGCTCTTCGCCACGACGGCCACCGCGGACCTGATGGCGGCCACCTTCGGCTGCCTCGCCTTCGGCGTTGCCACGGCGATTGCGATTACGGTCGGAACCATGGCGTTCGCCACGGCGGTCCTGGCCGTCATGGGCACGCTTGCCACGGCCACCGCTGTTGCGCTTGGCCGGCGTTTCTTCGGCGGCGAGTGCCGGCTTGGTTTCCGTGCCGCCAGTGAGCCAGTTGGTCAGGCGCTTGAACCAGCCCAGGCCCGAGCCGGTCGCGGCGGGCGCGGCGGCAGTGGCGGGGGTCGGCGTGGAGACCGGGGCGGGCTGCGAGGGCGTTATGCCTTTCACGAGCGCTTCCGGACGCGACTTCACTTCGTTTTCGCTGGGTTGCCAGGCGACTTCGGTCGCCGGAGCCTCGGCCAGCTCGAAGCTGGTCTTGGTGTCTTCCAGGCGGGGGTCGTCGTGGCGCAGGCGCTCGATGTGGTGGTGCGGGGTCTCGAGGTGCTTGTTGGGGATGAGCACCAGATTGACCTTCAGTCGGGCTTCCATCTTGGTGATGTCGGCACGCTTTTCGTTCAGCAGGAAGGTGGCCACGTCGACCGGCACCTGGGCGTGGACCGCCGCGGTGTTTTCCTTCATCGCTTCTTCTTGCAGCAGGCGCAGGACTTGCAGCGCGCTGGACTCGGCATCGCGGATCACGCCGGTGCCGGTACAACGCGGGCAGGTGATGTGCGAGCCTTCGTTCAGGGCCGGACGCAGGCGCTGGCGCGACAGTTCCATCAGGCCGAAGCGCGAGATCTTGCCCATCTGGACGCGGGCGCGGTCGAAATGCAGGGCATCACGCAGGCGCTGTTCGACGGCGCGCTGGTTCTTGCTGTCCTCCATGTCGATGAAGTCGATCACGATCAGGCCGCCCAGGTCGCGCAGGCGCAACTGGCGGGCCACTTCATCGGCGGCTTCGAGGTTGGTCCGCAGGGCGGTTTCCTCGATGTCGGCGCCGCGCGTGGAGCGCGCCGAGTTGACGTCCACCGCCACGAGGGCTTCGGTGTGGTCGATGACCACCGCGCCGCCCGAGGGCAGTTGCACGGTACGGGAGTAGGCCGTTTCGATCTGGTGTTCGATCTGGAAGCGCGAGAACAGCGGGATGTCGTCGCGGTAGCGCTTTACGCGCTGGACGTTGTCCGGCATCACCACGGCCATGAAGGCGGTGGCTTGATCGGCGATCTCGTCGGTATCGATCAGGATCTCGCCAATTTCGGGCGAGAAGTAGTCGCGGATGGCCCGGATGACCAGGCTGGACTCGAGGTAGATCAGGATCGGGGCGGCGTTGTCGCGGGCGGCGACGTCGATCGCGCTCCAGAGCTGCATCAGATAGGACAGGTCCCATTGCAGTTCGTCGACGTTACGGCCGATGCCCGCCGTGCGCGCGATGATGCTCATGCCCTGGGGCACATCGAGCTGTTCCATCGTGTCGCGCAGTTCCTGGCGATCTTCGCCCTCGACACGGCGCGAAACGCCACCGCCACGAGGGTTGTTGGGCATCAGGACCAGGTAGCGGCCGGCCAGCGAGATGAAGGTGGTCAGGGCGGCGCCCTTGTTGCCACGTTCTTCTTTCTCGACCTGGACGATCAGCTCCTGGCCTTCGCGCAGGGCGTCCTGGATGCGCGCCGTGCGCACATCCACGCCTTCCTTGAAGTAGGTGCGGGCAACTTCCTTGAAGGGCAGGAAGCCGTGACGATCTTCGCCGTAGTTGACGAAGCAAGCTTCGAGGCCAGGCTCGATGCGGGTAATGACGCCTTTGTAGATATTGCCTTTGCGCTGTTCGCGGCCGGCGGTTTCGATGTCGAGGTCGATGAGCTTTTGCCCATCGACGATCGCGACGCGCAGTTCTTCCTGGTGCGTCGCGTTAAACAGCATGCGCTTCATGAGAGGGTTTCTCCGTTGTCATGACGCGCCGATATCGGCGCGTGACCTCGGGTCACTCGGGCTGCGGACTGAAGCGGCAAGAAGAATGCGGACCGTACCTGGGCTGCGCCCAGGCGTATCCGCCGCGGGTCAGGCGGGCACGTCGTGCCGGTGTGCGGCACGGGGTTCTTTCAGCAGGGGGGTCAGCTTCACTGAATTGTGGTTGACGAAAAGATTGCTGTGAACGTCAGGTGCGGCGGGATGTCCTGCGCGCACCTGGTGCGTATAAATATTTGCGACGATTCTTGCGGTGCTTCAGAGCCGCTTGCGACTTGCGACGGTCATGCCAGGAAGGCGGGCAAAGCGTGCCACACCACCGTCCGGCAGGACTCGGTCGAGCCGGCGACCAAGAGACCCCGGAGCTGAACGAGCAGGCGGTACAATGTTGGCCTACGCGCCCAACGGAGACGCGTGGATCGCTGGAATTTTTAAAGCTCGACATGAATTCATGAGATGAACTCTTTCAAGCGATTCCAAACAATATCCGCATCTCAACGTCAGACGGCTGGTACAGCTCTCGTAGGTCAGCCCCCTCAGTTCAGCCCCTTCAGGCTGTCCCGATTATATGCCGCTTTCCGCAATGCGCAAACAAAGTTCCCCAGCTGTTCCCCAGGTGCGCCTGGTCGAGGTCGACGCCGAGCAGGCCGGCCAGCGGATCGACAATTTCTTGCTGCGTTTGTGCAAGGGTGTCCCCAAAAGCCATATCTACAAAGCCATTCGTGGCGGCGAGGTTCGCGTAAATAAGGGACGCATTCAGGCGGAGTATCGCGTCGCGGCTGGCGACATTGTGCGCGTGCCGCCGCTGCGCGTGCCCGATCCTGGCGCGCCCAAGCCTGTTCCCGCTTCAGAGTTTCCCGTGGTGTTCGAAGACGACGCCCTGCTGGTGATCAACAAGCCGGCCGGCGTCGCGGTCCATGGCGGAAGCGGCGTGTCGTTCGGCGTGATCGAACAACTGCGCGCGGCTCGTCCCGACGCCCGCTTCCTCGAGCTCGTGCATCGCCTGGATCGCGAGACCTCCGGGCTGCTGATGGTGGCCAAGAAACGTAGCGCGCTGCTTGCCCTGCATGCCATGCTGCGCGAGGGCAAGGGCAACAAGCACTATTACGCGCTGGTCGAGGGCGATTGGGTGAACGACCGCCAGCACATCAAACTGGGTTTGACCAAATGGACCACCCAGAGCGGCGAGCGCCGCGTGCGCGTCGATCCCGACGGACAGTTCGCGCACACGATCGTTACCTTGAAGCAGCGGTTCGGCGGCTATAGCCTGGTCGACGCCGAGCTGCGTACCGGCCGCACCCACCAGATCCGCGTGCATCTGGCCGGCAGCGGCTTTCCCATCGTGGGCGACGATAAATACGGGCCGGATGAAACCCGGGCCCGCTTCGCGCGCATGGGCTTTAACCGCATGTTCCTGCATGCCCATCAATTGACGATCGCCCATCCTCTCACGGGCGAAACCCTCAGGTTGACGGCCGAGCTGCCGGTCGCCTGCCAAAAGCTGTTGCAGCAACTGGAGACCGCCTGACATGGCCTATTCCCTCGTGGTGTTCGATTGGGATGGCACGCTGATGGATTCGACCCACAGCATCGTAGCCGCCATCCAGAACGCCTGTCGCGATCTGGACCTGCCCGTGCCGACCGCGTCGGCGGCAAGCTGGGTCATCGGCTTGTCGCTGGAGAGCGCGCTGCGCCGCGCTGTGCCCGAACTCACGCCGGCGCTCTTGCCGCGCTTTCTCGAGCGCTACCGTATCCATTACCTGCTGCGCGACCCCGAGCTGCGTCTGTTCGAAGGAGCCCGTGAGCTGCTGACCGACCTGGCCGACCAGAATGTGCGGCTGGCCGTGGCGACCGGCAAGAGCCGCGTGGGGCTGGACCGGGTGTTGGCCGCCACCGGCCTGCGGCATATGTTCGATGCCACCCGCACCGCCGACGAGACCTTCAGCAAGCCGCATCCCGAGATGTTGCATCAGCTGATGCGCGAACTCGTGGCCGAGCCGAGCGACGTGCTCATGATCGGGGACACATCGCATGATCTTCAGATGGCGGTCAATGCAGGCGTGCATGGGTTGGGCGTGTCCTATGGCGCCCACCCGATCAGCGATCTTGAGGGCTGCGCCCCACAGGCGGTGGTCGATAGCGTTTCCGCCATGTCGGCCTGGCTCAAGCCGCGCGTGGGCGCACCGGCCTGAGGCCGGGCGCGCGATCCTGCACGGCCCGCTGGCCGGGAACACCGCCCGGTGCGGCGTGTCTGAACTTCGCGGGTGACCACGGAATAAGCCGCAGGGCGGATCCGTCTATCCTGTATTGGATGCTGCGCGGCGCGTCATGTGCCGCGAGCGTCGCGTTCTCGGGAGAAACGCATGTTCGTACGCAAACCGGGCGATGTCCTGCCCTCCGAAATCACCCCCGAAGCTATTTGGCAATCCCGCCGCGAATGGATGCTGCGCACGGGCGCCGCAGCCGCGGCGCTGGGTCTGCCAGCCTGGGCTCGTGCCGACGATGCGCTGCCCGGGCGGGCCTCGCCGCTGTCGGTGATGGACAAGCAGACGCCCTATAAAGACGTCACGACCTACAACAACTACTACGAATTCGGCGTCGACAAGAGTGAGCCTGCCAAAAACGCGGGCAAGCTCCAAGTGCGGCCCTGGACGCTCACGGTCGAGGGGGAGGCCGAAAAGCCGGCCACCTTCGATATCGACACACTGCTCAAGCTCGCGCCCATGGAAGATCGGGTGTATCGGCTGCGCTGCGTCGAAGGCTGGTCCATGGTTATCCCGTGGGTCGGCTATTCGGTAGCCGAGGTGCTCAAGCAGGTTCAGCCGACCAGCAAAGCCAAATATGTTGAATTCGTGAGCGTGGTGCAGCGAGAGAACATGCCGGGTGTGCGCGCGGCGGTGCTCGATTGGCCCTATGTCGAGGCGTTGCGCATCGACGAGGCCATGCATCCGCTGACCATGCTGGTGTTCGGCCTGTATGGCAAGGTGCTGCCCAATCAGAATGGCGCGCCCTTGCGTCTGGCCGTGCCCTGGAAATACGGCTTCAAATCGGCCAAGTCGCTGGTGGCGATTCGGCTGGTCGAGAAGCAGCCGGTCAGCTCCTGGATGAAGGCCGCTCCGCACGAGTACGGGTTTTATGCCAATGTGAACCCGGACGTGCCGCATCCGCGCTGGAGTCAGGCCACCGAGCGGCGCATCGGCGAGGACGGCCTCTTCACGCCCAAGCGCAAGACCCTCGCCTTCAACGGCTATGCGGATCAAGTGGCCTCGCTCTACCAGGGCATGGATCTCAAGGCGAACTACTGATGCGGCACTCTGGAGCAGGGGCGTGAGTCGCGCCCCGGCGGCCCTGGCGCCGCATCCCGCCTGGTCGGCGCGCGCCATCGCGCGCTTCAAGCCCGTCTTGTTCCTGCTAGGGCTGTTGCCGTTTATGCGCTGGGTCTGGCTGGGCTTTCATGATGGTCTGACCGCCAATCCCGTCGAGTTCCTGACGCGATCCTCCGGTACCTGGACGCTCGTCTGTCTGCTGGTCACGCTCGCCGTCACGCCGCTGCGGCGTCTGTTGGGCCAGCCCGCACTCGTGCGCGTGCGCCGGATGTGCGGGCTGTTCGCCTTTTTCTATGCCACCCTGCATTTCACGACCTGGGTGTGGTGGGATCGAGGGCTCGATCCCGCCGCGATGCTGCAAGACCTGGGGCAGCGGCCGTTTATCGCGGTGGGATTTGCTGCCTTCGTACTGATGAGCCTGCTCGCGCTCACGTCGACCCAGGCAGCGATGCGGCGCCTGGGCAAGCGCTGGCAGACCTTGCATCGCACGATATACCTCATCGGCCTCCTGGCCATCCTGCACTACTGGTGGCACAAGGCCGGCAAGAACGACCTGCGCGAGCCGCTCATCTATGCCGGCGTGCTTGCCGTGCTGCTCGGGTGGCGCGTCGCCGCCTGGTGGCGCCGCCCGTCGCGCGTGGCCTGAGCCACCGGGCCCACGGGAACTGTCTGCGGGCGGGCGGCGGGAGTCCGGTCAGGGCATGGCCAGCATGATGGCGGCGGTTTGGAGATCGGGCTGGCCATCGTGGGTGGCCGGCCGGTAATGCATCTGAAACGCCGCCAGCACGTTGATCGTGGCCCGGTCGAGCTGGCCGTGCTGCGGGCTCTCGTAGCCCAGTCGTGCCAGCTGCTGCTGGAACCACGCCACATCGGGCAGGCCCGTGGTCTGCATCCGGGCCAGGTGCTGCGCGGCCCCTGCCTCGTCGTACCAGCGGCCTATCCCGGCTTGCGCGAGTTCGCGCCACGGAAAAAGCGGCCCGGGGTCGAGCTTGCGCTGGGGCGCGATGTCGCTGTGACCGACGACATTCTCAGGCGCGATACCGTGGCGTCGGACGACGTCCTTGAGCAGCGTGATCAGCGTCTGGATTTGCCGGGGTTGATAGGGGTGCCAGACGCGCTCGCCGCCCGGCCCCTCGGTGAAGCCGGGGTTCACCACTTCCACGCCGATCGAGGTGAAATTCAGCGAGCGCTGGGCGTACCAGGCGCTGGCGCCGGCGTGCCAGGCCGCCCGATTCTCGTCGACCAGGCGGTACACCTTGCCGGCCGGCGCGTCGGCGACCAGGTAATGCGCGCTAACCTTCGCCGTGGACAGGATGTGCAGCGAGCGGGCGTCGTCGGAGGTCGTGTAGTGCACAACCACGTAGCGTGCGCGGCTGCTCTGGCCCTGCGCGGTGACGGAGGTGTCCAGATCGATCCCGGCCGGTCCTCGGCTGGCGCAGCCCGCCAGGGCCAGCAGCGCGAGGGCGGCCGCGCCAATGCGTGCCGCGGCCCTCATTTGGCCGCCAGGAACAGAAACAGCGTGGGCTGCTTGTCGAGGTCGGGCGGCGGGCTCTGCTTCCATTGCGCGACGGTGCGGGTCATGACCCATTCCTGGGCGGTGGTGAGCGCACGGGCGACGCACAGGCGCGTGTCGCCTCGCAGGGCGGAGAGCAGGGTGCCGAACATGGCGGCGTTGCGGTAGGGGGTTTCGATCAGCATCTGGGTCTGATCGTGTTTGGCCGAATGCTGTTCCCAGGCGCGCAGTTGTTTGGCGCGCTCGGTCGGGTCCACGGGAGCATAGCCATGGAAGGCGAAGCGCTGGCCATCGAGTCCGCTCGCCATCAGGCCGAGCAGGATCGAAGAGGGCCCCACCCATGGGCGCACGGGCAGGCCCAGGCGATGGGCTGCCGCCACCACCTTCGCGCCCGGGTCGGCCACGGCGGGGCAGCCGGCCTCAGAGACCAGCCCCACATCACGCCCCTCGCGCAGGGGCTCGAGCCAGGCTTCGATCTGGCGGGCGTCGGCCTTGTCGCTCAGGGTGTGGATGGTGATGTCCTGCAGAGGGCGCACCGTGCCGATCAATTTCAGGAAGGCGCGGGCCGTCTTGGCATTTTCGGCGATGTACAAATCCAGCCTGCCCGCCAGTGCGCGAGCCTCGGCCGGCAGCCAGCGTTCGACGGGGGCCTCGCCCAGGCCGACGGGGATCAGGTGCAGGGCGCCGCTCATGCCTGCTCCGCGCGCACGAGAGGGTCCCAGCCAAAGCTGGCAAGAATGCGGGTGAGGGCGATCAGCGGAAGGCCGATGATGGCGGTCGGGTCGTCGCTTTCGATGCTTTCCATCAGTGCGATGCCCAGGCTTTCCGCCTTGGCGCTGCCTGCGGTATCGTAAGGCTCTTCCGCGCGCAGGTAGGCGGCGATCATGGCGGGCGTAAGCGAGCGGAAGCGGCAGCGTGTCACGACATCGATACGCTCCGTGCGCGAGCCGTCGGTCACGGCCATGGCGCTATGAAACTCCACTTCGCGGCCCGACAGCTGCGTCAATTGGGCCTCGGCCCGTGCGAAGTCGCCCGGCTTGCCGATCGGGCTGCCGTCAATGGTGGCGACCTGGTCGGAGCCGATGACCAGTGCATCGGGGTGCTTGCGGGCCACGACGAGTGCCTTGGCTTCAGACAGGCGTAGTGCCAAGGCCGCGGGCGCTTCGCCCGGCTGTGGCGTTTCGTCCACATCCGGAGAAACGCTCTCGAACGGCAGTTGCAGGCGCGCCAGCAGTTCACGGCGGTAGCGCGAGCTCGATGCCAGGATCAGGCGGGTTTGGGACGGGGGCGAATCGGGTGTTGCAGACTGAAAGACGGGCATGCCAAGTTTGACGGTAGGCTGTAAGTCACGGTATTATCTAACGTTTTGCGGCATTTTGCTGGTAGCGGGTGGATCAAATCCCCGGCGAAAACGCCAGCATCAAAGCATTCTTTGCAGGAAGCTCATGAACCAGAAGGCGAATACGGGCGCGGCCAAGTCGGGCGCGATCTCGGATGACCCGCGATTCGATGTGCGCCGCATCGATGCCATTGCCATGGCAAACCAGCGCGGGCACGCAAACGGGGAAGTTCCTCTTGTGCGGCTCGATCGGTTTGTCGAGGGTCTGCCTGAGCAGGCCCAGCCGGATGAGAGCGGGGCCGGCATGGTCCGTTGGTCCGTGCAAGGCGAGCAAGGAAAAGGCACCAGCCGTTCTGGCGCGGTGATTGGCGGTCAGCCGCTATTGCAATTGCGTGTGCAAGCCGCACCGGTTCTGGTGTGTCAGCGCTGCAATGCACCCTTTGTATATTCGGTGGATTCCACCGTCGTGCTGCAGCTCGTGGCATCCGAGGACGATCTTGAAGATGACCTCGGCGACCTCGATGAGCAGGACGAAGATTTTGAGGCCGCGGCCAGACTACCCGAAAAGGTGGTGGGTTCGCATCGCTTCGATCTGTTGGCCCAGATCGAGGATGAACTCATCCTGAGCATTCCGTACGTGCCCCGGCACGAGGTCTGCCCAGGGCAGGAGGCCGTTTCGGACGATGAAGTCGAGTCGCCCGAAGTCAAGCGTCCATCGCCGTTTGCGGTGCTGGAACAACTGAAGCGCAAGAATTGAGATCAACTCGTGCCGCATTCGCGTACAATGCGGCCCGTTTCTAGGAGTCATCATGGCTGTTCAACAAAACAAGAAGTCCCCGTCCAAGCGCGGCATGCACCGCTCGCACGATTTCCTGACGAATCCCCCGACGGCCATCGAGCCGAACACGGGTGAATCGCACCTGCGTCACCACATCAGCCCCAACGGCTTCTACCGTGGCCGCAAGGTCCTGAAGACCAAGGCTGACGAATAAGTCACGCGCCGTCTCTCGTAAACCGGTAGACCGTCTCAGCTCGACGCTGATCTGGCACCCGTGATACGCATCGCCATAGACTGCATGGGCGGGGACTTCGGTCTGCCCGTTACGATTCCGGCCGCGATCGAGTTCGCCCGGCAGTTCCCGGATACCCGGTTGCTGTTGGTCGGACTGCCCGATGCCATCGAGGCGGCACTGGCCGAGCAACGCTCGGTGCCGCGCGACCGGATTGAAATCGTTCCGGCCTCCGAGGTCGTCTCGATGGACGACTCGGTCGAGGTCGCGTTACGTCGCAAGAAAGATTCGTCCATGCGCCAGGCGGCACAGGCCGTCAAGGATGGCCGGGCCGACGCCTGCGTGTCCGCCGGCAATACCGGCGCATGGATGGCGATTTCGCGCTACGTACTCAAGACGCTGGACGGCATCGACCGCCCGGCTATCGCCACTTCCATTCCCAATCAGACCGGCCGCGCCACCACGGTGCTCGATCTGGGGGCCAATGTCGACTGTACCGCCGAGCACCTGATGCAATTCGCCATCATGGGTGCCGCGCTGGCGCAGGCCGTCGATCACCGCGAGAACCCCACCGTGGGGCTGCTCAACATCGGTGAAGAGGTCATCAAGGGCAATGAGGTGGTCAAGGAAGCGGCCGAGCTGTTGCGCGCGAGTCCGCTCAACTTCCATGGCAACGTGGAAGGCAACGATATTTTCAAGGGCACGGTCGACGTCGTCGTTTGCGATGGCTTTGTCGGCAACGTGGTGCTGAAGTCCGTCGAAGGCCTGGCCAAGATGCTCTCCAGCGTGATCCGCGAAGAATTCAAGCGCAACATCGTGACGCTGCTGGTCGGCGCCGTGGCTACGCCGGTGCTCAACCGCCTGCGTCGCCGTGTCGACAACCGGCGCTACAACGGCGCGGCCTTGCTGGGGCTGCGCGGGGTAGTCATCAAGAGCCACGGCTCGGCTGATGCCTATTCCTATGGTTTCGCGTTGCAGCGCGCACGCGAAGCCGTGGTCAGCAAGCTGCTCGAGCGCACGGCTCAGACCGTCGCGCAGATCAACGAGCGCGTGCAGTTGCGTGATGCGGCGGGAGGCAATGCCTGATGGATAAGTCCATGAAATACTCCGTGATCGCGGGCTCGGGTTCTTTCCTGCCCGAACGCGTCGTCTCCAACGATGCCCTGGCTGCCGAAATGGCCGAGCGCGGCATCGTCACTTCCGATGAATGGATCGTCGAGCGCACCGGCATCCGGCAGCGCCACCTCGCCGAGCGCGGCGTGACGACGAGCCAGCTCGCCACCGAAGCGGCGCGGCGCGCGCTCGCCGACGCCGGTATCGAGGCCGCCGATCTCGACCTGATCATTGTCGCGACGTCCACGCCCGATTTCGTATTTCCGAGCACGGCCTGCCTGGTGCAGGCCAATCTCGGTGCGAAGGGGGGGGCGGCATTCGACGTGCAGGCCGTCTGTTCCGGCTTCGTCTACGCACTCACCACCGCCGACAGCTTCGTTCGTGCCGGCCGCGCGCGCAATGCGCTGGTCATCGGCGCCGAAGTGTTCTCCCGCATCCTCGACTGGAACGACCGCGCCACCTGCGTGTTGTTCGGCGATGGCGCGGGCGCCGTGGTCCTGAAGGCCTCCGACGAACCCGGCATTCTGGCAGCGCATCTGCATGCGGATGGCAGCCAGACCAAGATTCTCTGCGCCGCGGGCAACGTTGCCTACGGCGAAGTCACGGGCGATCCGTTCCTGCGCATGGACGGTCAGGCCGTCTTCAAGCAGGCGGTCACGGTTCTCGACCGGTCTGCACGCGCCGTGTGCGCGGAAGCCGGCATCGGCGTGGATCAACTCGATTGGCTGGTACCGCACCAGGCTAACGTGCGCATCCTGAATTTCCTCGCCAAGAAGCTCGAGATATCCACGGATCGCGTGGTCATCTCGGTCGACCAGCACGCCAATACCTCGGCGGCCAGCGTGCCGCTGGCGCTCGATCTGGCGCGCCGCGACGGCCGCATCAAGCCTGGCCAGCACGTGCTGATGCAGGGCGTGGGCGGTGGTTTCACCTGGGGCTCTGTGCTCGCCCGAATGTAGGTTCAGATCGTCCGCGCGAGCGGGGCGCCTTTCGGGTGTCTCGCGGTCCGCCGCAACCGGGCGCAGCGCGCCCCGATTGAAACGAACATCAATACACGGACATCCATGAAAGTCGCTTTCGTATTTCCCGGTCAGGGTTCACAGGCGGTCGGCATGCTCGACGCCTGGGCAGGCAATGCCGCCGTCGCCGACGTGCTCGCGCGCGCCAACGCGGCGCTGGGCCAGGACCTCGCCGCACTGATCCAGCAAGGTCCCGCCGATCAGCTCAACCTCACGACCAATACCCAGCCCGCCATGCTCACGGCCGGCATGGCCTGCTTCGCCGCCTGGCGTGCTGCCGGTGGTCCGATGCCGGCGCTGGTCGCCGGCCACAGCCTGGGCGAGTACACCGCACTGACGGCCGCTGGCGCGCTGGCGCTCGAAGACGCCGTGCGTCTGGTGCGCGTGCGTGCGGACGCCATGCAGGCCGCCGTGCCGGTCGGTACCGGTGCCATGGCCGCGATTCTCGGCCTCGACGACGACACCGTGCGCGCGGCGTGCGCGCAGGCCGCGCAGGGTGAGATCGTCGAAGCCGTGAATTTCAACGCGCCGGCGCAAGTCGTGATCGCGGGCCACAAGGCTGCGGTCGAACGCGCCTGCGAAGCCGCGAAGGCGGCCGGCGCCAAGCGTGCGCTGCTGTTGCCGGTCTCGGCACCGTTTCACTCCAGCCTGCTGCAGCCCGCCGCCGATGTGCTGGCCGCCGCATTGGCGGAGATCGACGTCGCGGCGCCCCAAGTGCCCCTCATCAATAACGTGGACGTTGCCACCGTCGATACACCGGACGCCATCCGGGATGCGCTCGTGCGCCAGGCGTGGCATGCTGTGCGCTGGGTCGAAACCCTCCAGGCCATGAAGGCGCAGGGCATCACGCACGTGATCGAATGCGGTCCGGGCAAGGTACTTGCCGGTCTGACCAAGCGCATCGACGGCGAGCTCACGGGCCTGGCCATCACCGATCCCGCCTCCCTGGAAGCCGCACTCGCGGTGGTGAACGGAAACTGACATGGAAAAACACTCGAATGAACTCGAGGGCAAGATTGCCCTGGTGACCGGCGCGACGCGCGGTATCGGCAAGGCCATTGCCGCCGAACTCGCGGCACGCGGCGCCACCGTTGTCGGCACGGCCACCTCAGAGGCCGGTGCGCAGACCATCAGCGAGGCGTTGGCCCCGCTGGGCGGACGTGGTGTGGTGCTCGACGTGACCGACGCCAAGGCCGCCGAAGCGCTCATTGACGCGCTGGGTAAAGAGGGCGGTGGTCCGCACATTCTCGTCAACAACGCCGGCATCACGCGCGACACGCTCGCCATGCGCATGAAAGACGACGACTGGGACGCCGTGATCGACACCAACCTCGCCGCCGTGTTCCGTCTGTCGCGCGCGGTGCTGCGCGGCATGATGAAGGCGCGCTGGGGTCGCATCATCAACGTGACCTCCGTGGTCGGCGCCAGCGGCAACGCGGGCCAGGCCAATTACGCGGCCGCCAAGGCGGGTGTGGCAGGCATGGCACGTGCGTTGGCACGTGAGCTGGGTAGCCGCAACATCACGGTCAATTGCGTCGCACCGGGCTTCATCGATACCGACATGACGCGCGTGCTGGGCGAAGACCAGACCGCTGCGCTGTTGCAGCAGATTCCGCTGGGCCGCCTCGGCGCCCCGGCCGATATCGCCAACGCGGTGGCCTTCCTGGCCGGTCCGCAGGCGGGTTACATTACGGGTACGACCCTCCACGTCAACGGCGGGATGTACATGCAATGAGTTCCGGCACGACGGTTCGGCCCTGGCCGTGCCGTCGTGCCATCGCAGCACCTGCCAGGGTGCCCGGCGAGCAGGCCCAGGAAGTATCGGGCGGCCGCAAGCGGGAGTCCGGCAAGGCGTGTGAAGGGAATGCATCCTGACCTCCACGGTCATCGTTCCCCAGGGCTGAAAACAGTCTTTCGCGCGCTGGTGTTATTTTTGTCATGGCCTGGCGTTTGCATTCCTCTGCGCTTGGCTATAATTCGCGGGATTTTTCCCAATTGGAGATCTGCATGGAAAGCATCGAACAGCGCGTCAAGAAGATCGTCGCTGAACAACTTGGCGTGAACGAAGCCGAGATCAAGAACGAGTCCTCCTTCCTTGACGACCTCGGTGCCGATTCGCTCGACATGGTCGAGCTGGTCATGGCCCTCGAAGACGAATTCGAGACCGAGATCCCCGACGAAGAGGCCGAAAAGATCACGACCGTGCAACAAGCGATTGATTACATCAATTCGCACGGTAAGCAGTAAGCTGGCCTGTATCCTCCCGCGCGCGCCCTCCTTGGGAATAGCGCCGGGAACTGGGCGGTTTCTGGAAGCTGCCGCGCGGTTGCCGCGACACATGATCCGGCCGGGCATGTCCCCGGGGATCAGGTCGGCCGGCGAGGGCCGCGCGCAGTACCTCCCGAAAACCGCCTTTATTTTGTCTGTTTGAGGAGTCATCCGTGAAGCGACGAGTCGTCATCACCGGCCTGGGTATCGTGTCCCCCGTGGGCAATGACCTAGCCACCGCTTGGGACAATATCGTCAACGGACGTTCTGGCATTGGCCGCATCACCCGTTTCGATCCGTCCAGCCTGACCACGCACATCGCGGGTGAGGTCAAGGACTTCGACGTCACCCAGTTCGTGCCGGCAAAAGAAGCCCGCCAGATGGATACGTTCATCCATTACGGCCTGGCTGCCGGCATGCAAGCCTGGCGCGACTGTGGTCTGGAAGTGACCGAAGAGAATGCCGATCGCATCGGCGTGATCATCGGCTCGGGCATCGGTGGCCTGCCGCGTATCGAAGAAACCCAGACCGACCTGCTGGCCAAGGGCCCGCGTCGGATCTCGCCGTTCTTCGTGCCGGGTTCGTTGATCAACCTCATCTCGGGTCAGCTCTCGATTGTCTATGGCATGAAGGGCCCGAGCTACGCCGTCGTGTCGGCATGCACCACCGGTCTGCATAGCATCGGCGATGCCGCGCGTCTGATCGAGTACGGCGATGCCGACGTGATGGTTGCCGGCGGCGCCGAGTCCACCGTCTCGATGCTGGGCATCGGCGGGTTTGCCGCCATGCGTGCTTTGTCCACGCGCAACGACGATCCCACCACCGCATCGCGTCCCTGGGACCGCGACCGCGACGGCTTCGTGCTGGGTGAGGGTGCGGGTGTCCTGGTGCTCGAAGAATACGAACACGCCAAGAAGCGCGGCGCGCGTATCTATGGTGAGTTCGTGGGCTACGGCATGAGTTCCGACGCGCACCACATCACGGCCCCCGACAAGGACGGCCCGCGCCGCGGCATCGTCAATGCGCTGCGCAACGGCGCGATCAATCTCGACGAAGTCGACTACGTCAACGCGCACGGCACCTCCACGCCGCTGGGTGACAAGAACGAAAGCGAGGCACTCAAGCTCGCGTTCGGTGATCACGCCCACAAGCTGGTGGTCAACTCGACCAAGTCCATGACCGGGCATTTGCTCGGCGCGGCCGGTGGTATCGAGGCCGTGTTCACGACGCTGGCCGTGTACAACCAGATCTCGCCGCCCACGATCAACATCTTCAACCAGGATCCCGAGTGCGATCTGGACTACTGCGCGAACCAGGCGCGGGACATGAAGATCGACGTGGCGCTGTCCAATTCCTTCGGGTTTGGCGGCACCAACGGCTCGATGGCTGTGCGTCGGGTCTGAGTTGAGCGTCGACGCCCGTCGCACCCCCGGCGTTCTGCGGATTCCGGTACACCAACCCGTCTTCGTGCGCGCACTGCGCGGCCTCGCGGCCGCGTGGGGTGCGGGCATGACGGGCGTGGCCGGTGCCTCTGCGGCCGGTTGGTCAGGCGGCCTTGCCTGGCCGACGGGCGTTGTGCTGGCGCTGCTGGGCGGCCGGCTGGCCTGGTCCGGTTTGCCCGGGCGTGGCCCCGTGCCGCGGGCCTTGCGCGCGAGCCTCTCGGCCGACGCCTGGCGCGTGCGCCAAGGCCGGCACTGGCAGCGCGCTGCCTTGCGCCGCGCGCGCCTGGCCCCGACCCACGTTCAGCTCGATCTCGAGCTTGACGCCGCGGCCTTCTGTGTTACAAATAGCAAGATCACCTGCACCGTCTGGCGTTCGGGCCTGCCGTCCGAGCAATGGCGGCGTCTGCGCGTTTTGGCGCGGGCAGCCGACCGCAGCGCGGTGCCGCGCAGAGGGGCGTCATGAGCGAACGCGATGTCGACGCCGAACTTGTCGCGCGCGTGCAACGCGGCGACAAGAAAGCTTTCGACCTGCTGGTACTGAAGTACCAGCGCAAGATATTGCGCCTGTTGGCGCGGATGATCCGCGACCCCTCCGAAATCGAGGATGTGGCGCAAGAAGCTTTCATCAAGGCCTACCGGGCCCTCCCGCAATTCCGGGGCGAAAGCGCTTTCTATACGTGGTTGTATCGTATTGCGATCAATACGGCACGAAATTGGCTGGCTTCCCAGGGGCGGCGCCCGAGCGCGCCCAATGCGATAGAAACGGAAGACGGTGAAACTTTTAACGAAACCGACAACCTAACCGATATAAGCACGCCAGAAGCGATGTTCGCCAGCCGCGAGATCGCCGAGACGGTCAACGCCGCGATCGAGGAATTGCCCGAGGAGCTGCGGACCGCTATCGTCCTGCGTGAAATCGAAGGTATGAGTTACGAAGACATCGCCCAAAGCATGGACTGTCCCATTGGTACGGTTCGCTCACGCATTTTCCGCGCGCGCGAAGCCATTTCCAATCGGTTGCGGCCTCTGCTTGACACCGATGCCGAGCGTCGCTGGTAAGGAGTGGCAGTCATGCAAACAGTAGCCAAGTCCGAGATCACCGAATCCTCATGGGAGGAATCGGTTTCCGCCTGGATGGATGGCGAAGGATCCGAGGGCTTTCTCGAAACCCTGATGAGCCCGCAGGCCCGTCAGACGTGGAGCACGTATCACCTCATCGGTGACGCGTTGCGTAATCCCGGTCCGGTGATCACGCCGAGCGCCGATTTTCAGGCCCGCCTGTCGCGCGCCCTCGAGGCCGAGCTGCCCATCGTGGCCGCCCCGCGCCGCAGCCGCCGTTCGCAGTTGCGCATGGGCCTGTCGGGTCTCGCCGTCGCAGCCGCCGTCGCCACGGTGGCATGGGTCGCCCAGCCGTATGTGGCAGGTGGCGTGAACGGTACGCCGACCCAAGTGCTGGCCGATGCAGCCGCGCCTGGCGCCGATGACGGCCCGCTGCGCGACTATCTCGAGGCCCACCGCCAGATGGCGGGCCCGAGCGCGGTACGCCAGGTCTCCTTCGAGGCCGGAGCGGGGCGTTGATGGCACAGTTGCAGGACGTGCGCGCCGTGAAGTTCACGCGCATGGCAGTGCGGCAGCGCCGTTTCGCGGCACAGGCCGCATGTGCACTGATGGCGCTCATGGCTTTGCATGGCGCCGCGCTGGCGCAAAGTGCGCCGCCGCCCGCCGATCCGGTGCAGTTGCTCGCCGATATCCAGCAGGCCGCGCGCAAGCAGGACTATGCCGGCGTGTTCATGTATCAGCAGGGCGAAGTGATCCAGTCGTCGCGTCTCGTGCACGTGGTCGACGGCACCGGCGAGCGCGAGCGCCTCGAGATCCTCGATGGCCAGCCGCGCGAGTACCTGCGCCACAACGACGATGTCCAATGTCTGGTGCCCGAGCACAAGACCGTGCTGCTGGAGCGCCGGCGGGGTGATCGTTTCCCCGGCCTGCTGCTCGGCGACCCCGCCGACCTCACCAAGCACTACACGATTCGCGCCGAAGAAAAGCTGCACCGCGTGGCGGATCGCGAGTGCCGGCTCATTACGGTGGAGCCGCGCGATGGTCTGCGCTATGGCTACCGCCTCTGTGCCGACGTGAAGACCAATCTGTTGCTGAAGGCGCAAACCTTCGACCCGGGCCGCGGCGTGATCGAACAAGTGTCGTTTTCGTCGATCAGGCTGGGCAGCGATGTCGATCCCGCCCAGCTGACCTCGCGTTGGAACATCCGCGACTGGAAGGTCGTCGAGATGACCATGAAGCCCGTCGACCTGGCCGCGCAGGGCTGGCGCATTCCCGCGCCGCAAGGCTTTCTCGCGGTGATGCAGGTGGCGCGGCACATCGGCAAGGGAACCGTTAGCCAGGTCGTGCTGTCCGATGGATTGGCGGCGATCTCGGTCTTCATCGAACCTTACGATCCGGGTCGCCACCAGCATCCTCCCGCTGGATTGATCCAGCGCGGTGCCATCAATATTTACGGAACGCGTATTGCAGATTTCTGGTTGACGGCGTTGGGTGAGGTACCGGTGACCACGCTCGAACAACTCGCGCAAGGCACCGAATACGTGCCCACTCCAGCCGCCAAATAAGAACAAGCCTGCAAAAGGTGTTGGGGTCTTTACGGAGCTCAAGGTAATGAAAGCAACTTTAGTGTCGAACTCTTTTTTCCGGCGCTTTTTCCTGGCCATGATGGTCGGGACTCTGCTGGTGTCCACCCAGCCTCAACTGGCACATGCCCAGACGCCCGTCGCGGGCGGGGTGCTGCCTGATTTCACATCGATCGTCGAGAAGGCCGAACCGGCCGTGGTCAATATCCGCACCACGGCCACCGTGCCCGTGCGTGGCGGCCCCGGTGGCCCCGGCGGCGGCAACGGCGATCCCTACGAACTTTTCCGCTGGTTCTTCGGTCCTGAATTCCAGCCTCCCGGCCCGACGCCGGGCCCGCGCCGCCAGCCGCCGCAGGCCCAGCCGGAAGAGCGCACCGTACCGCGCGGCGTGGGTTCGGGCTTCTTCATCTCGGAAGACGGCTACATCCTCACCAACAACCACGTCATCAGCGACGCGACGGATATCTACGTCACGCTGACCGATGGCCGTGAGTTCAAGGCCAAGGTCATCGGCACCGATGAGCGCACCGATGTCGCGCTGATCAAGGTCGAAGCCAAAGGCATGACGCCGCTGCCCGTGGGCAATACCAAGCTTCTGAAGAAGGGGCAGTGGGTGCTCGCGATCGGTTCGCCCTTCGGTCTGGATTCCACCGTGACCTCCGGCATCGTCAGCGCGATCGGCCGTGATACCGGCGAATACCTGCCGTTCATTCAGACCGACGTGGCGGTGAACCCGGGCAATTCCGGCGGTCCGCTGCTGAACATGCAGGGTGAGGTGGTCGGCATCAATTCGCAGATCATCTCGCGCAGCGGCGGCTTCATGGGCATCTCGCTCGCGATCCCGATCGACGAAGCCATGCGCGTGGTCGATCAACTGCGCGCCACCGGCAAGGTCACGCGCGGTCGTATCGGCGTGCAGATCGGCGAAGTGAGCAAGGATGTGGCAGATGCCATCGGTCTGCCGCGTGCAGAGGGTGCGCTGGTCAACAGCGTCGAGCCGGACGGTCCCGCCGAGAAGGGTGGCGTGCAGCCGGGTGACGTGATCCTGAAATTCAACGGCGAGACCATCAAGCGCTGGTCGGATCTGCCGCGCATCGTCGGTGAAACCAAGCCGGAGAGCGAAGGCAAGATCGACGTCTGGCGCAAGGGCCGCAACGTAACGCTGACCGTGAAGGTTGCAGAGCTGCAGGCCGAGCAGAACGCTCAGGCCAAAGCCAAGACCGAACGCGAAGCCAAGCCCGAAGTCACCAACCATCTGGGCCTGGGCGTGGCCGACGTGCCGGCCGACGTGCAGAAGAAGCTCAAGATCAAGGGTGGCGTGCAGGTTCGCCTCGCCCAGGGTCCGGCCGCTGCCGCGGGTCTGCAGGAAGGCGACATTCTCCTCGCCGTGAACGACACCGACGTGATCAACGCCGAGCAGTTCAACAAGGTCGTGTCCAAGCTGGACAAGTCCAAGGTGGTGGGTCTGTTGTACCGCCGCGGCGGTCAGGCACAGTGGGTTGCCGTGCAGCCGACCAAATAACGGCCAAGACCGGCTAAAATGGCTGGTTGCCGCTAAACGAGGGGGCGCTTGGCGCCCCTTCGTTTTTGGTCCCCCCTGGTCCGATCCGCCGCCCGCTCGTCTGCCGGCACTTTGTGCGGACACTGTTTTGCGTCGTCTTGCCCTCGCCGGCCGCCCTTGCCGGCAGCAGGTGCCAGGCACCGGCGACGCACCCAGGGGCTCTGCCCCGTTTGACGCGCCCGGCGCCCCGTGCCCGGGCTGACATCGGATTTCCCCGGTTTGCTCTGTCCCTAAATAAATCTTTATGCAGCATATCCGCAACTTCTCCATCATTGCCCACATCGATCACGGTAAATCGACTCTGGCCGATCGCCTGATCCATCGCTGCGGCGGGTTGGCGGATCGCGAAATGTCGGCGCAGGTGCTCGACTCGATGGATATCGAGCGCGAGCGCGGCATCACCATCAAGGCCCAGACCGCCGCCCTGCAGTACAAGGCGCAGGACGGAAAGGTCTACAACCTCAACCTGATCGACACCCCGGGTCACGTCGACTTCTCCTACGAAGTCAGCCGCTCGCTGTCCGCGTGCGAAGGGGCACTGCTCGTGGTAGACGCCTCGCAGGGTGTCGAAGCCCAGACCGTCGCCAATTGCTATACCGCGATCGAGCTCGGTGTCGAAGTGCTGCCGGTGCTGAACAAGATGGATCTGCCGCAGGCAGATCCCGAGGGTGCGCGCCAGGAAGTCGAAGACGTGATCGGCATCGACGCGAGTGGTGCGGTACTGGCCAGCGCCAAGACCGGCGTAGGCATCGACGAAATCCTCGAGATGATTGTCGCCCGTGTGCCGGCGCCCAAGGGGGATCCCACGGCGCCGCTGCAGGCGCTCATCATCGACTCGTGGTTCGATAATTACGTGGGCGTGGTCATGCTGGTGCGCATCGTCAATGGCACGCTGCGCCCGAAAGACAAGATCCTGTTCATGGCCAACGGCGCCACGCACCTGTGCGAGCAGACCGGTGTGTTCACCCCGAAATCCGAGCAGCGCAGCCAGCTGTCGGCCGGTGAGGTGGGCTTCATCATCGCCGGCATCAAGGAACTCGCCCACGCCAAGGTCGGTGACACCATCACGCTGGCGGGCAAGGCCGCGCCCGAGCCGCTGCCCGGCTTCAAGGAAGTGAAGCCCCAGGTGTTTGCCGGTCTCTATCCGGTCGAGAGTTCCGAGTACGACCAGCTGCGCGATTCGCTCGAGAAACTCAAGCTCAACGACGCCGCGCTGATGTTCGAGCCCGAAGTGTCGCAAGCCCTGGGTTTCGGCTTTCGCTGCGGCTTCCTGGGTCTGCTCCACATGGAGATCGTGCAGGAGCGCCTGGAGCGCGAGTTCGATATGGACATCATCACCACGGCGCCGTCCGTGGTGTACGAAGTCGAACAACGTGACGGGTCGGTGCTGACCATCGAGAGCCCGTCGCGCATGCCCGAAGTCGGCAAGATCAACGACATTCGCGAACCCATCGTGACGGTCACGCTGTTCATGCCGCAGGAGTACGTGGGCCCGGTGATGACGCTGTGCAACAACAAGCGCGGCGTGCAGATGAACATGACGTATCACGGCCGCCAGGTGCATCTCACGTATGAGATCCCGCTAGCCGAGATCGTGCTCGACTTCTTCGATCGCCTCAAATCCGTGTCCCGTGGCTACGCCTCCATGGACTACGAATTCCTCGAATACCGCTCGGCCGACGTGGTCAAGGTCGATCTGCTGATTAACAGCGACCGTGTCGACGCGCTCGCCATGATCGTGCACCGCTCCAACGCCCGCTATCGCGCGCGTGACGTTGTGTCGCGCATGCGTGAGCTCATTCCGCGCCAGATGTACGACGTTGCGATCCAGGCCGCCATCGGCGCCGAGGTGATCGCGCGCGAGAACGTCAAGGCGTTGCGCAAGAACGTGCTGGCCAAGTGCTACGGCGGCGACATCAGCCGCAAGAAGAAGCTCCTGGAAAAGCAGAAGGCCGGCAAGAAGCGCATGAAGCAGGTGGGCAGCGTCGAAATCCCTCAAGAGGCATTCCTCGCCATCCTGCAGGTGGAAGACAAGTAAACCCCCAAGAGGCGGTAATAAATGAGCTGGAACTTTGCACTGATTCTTTTTGTGCTGCTGGTCGTGACCGGCGTTGTCTGGGCCCTGGATCTGTTGGTGTTGCGCCGTGGCCGGCAGCGCCGCGCCAAGGCGGCCGCCGATCAGGTGGCGGCCGCGCAGATCGGCGACGCGCAGGAAGCCGAGCGGCAACGTCGCGTCGCGGTCGACGACGCCATGCGCTCGCCCTGGTGGGTCGAGTACGCAGTCAGTTTCTTCCCGGTGATCCTGTTCGTCTTCGTGCTGCGCTCGTTCGTGGTCGAGCCTTTCCGCATTCCGTCGGGTTCGATGCTGCCCACGCTGCAATCAGGCGATCTCATTCTCGTGAACAAGTTCAGCTATGGCATCCGCCTGCCTGTGCTCGATCGCAAGGTGATCGACGTAGGCCAGCCGTCGCGCGGCGATGTGGTCGTGTTCCGCTATCCCGTGGATCCGGATGTCGATTACATCAAGCGCATCGTCGGTTTGCCCGGCGACGAGGTCGCTTATCTGGACAAGAAGCTGTACGTCAACGGTCAATTGGTGCCGCATACCCGTGACGGTGACTATTTCGAGCCCGATCGCGTCTCGTATATCGCCCAATATAAAGAGAAGTTGGGCGACGTAGAGCACAAAATACTGCTCGATGAGCAACGTTCGCAGGATTTTGGGCCGATTTGGAAGTTTCCCAGCGCCGACCAATGTCAGTACCTCCGCAATGGAGTACGCTGCAAAGTACCGCCGGGTCATTATTTCGCCATGGGTGACAACCGTGACAATAGTGCCGACAGCCGTTACTGGGGATTCGTTCCTGACAGTAATATCGTGGGCAAGGCCTTCTTTGTCTGGATGAACTTTGGCGATCTCAGCCGTATCGGCCGCTTTCACTGATAGATCATGTCTTTAGCCACGCTGGAAACCCGCCTCGGTCACCGCTTCGGTGATCAGGCCCTGCTCGAACAGGCGCTCACGCACCGTAGCCACGGTGCGCGCCATAACGAGCGGCTGGAGTTTCTGGGCGACTCGGTGCTGAACTTCGTCGTCGCGGCGATGCTGTATCAGCGCTACGCCAAGCTCGACGAAGGCGACCTCTCGCGCGTGCGCGCCAATCTCGTCAAGCAGGCGTCGCTCGCCGACATCGCCCAGCGTCTCGACCTGTCGCAATTTCTGCGGCTGGGCGAGGGTGAGCTCAAGAGCGGCGGTTTCCGCCGTCCGTCCATCCTCGCCGATACGGTCGAGGCCCTGTTCGGAGGCGTCTTCCTCGATGCCGGCTTCGAGGCCGCGCGCAAGGTGATCGAGGGCCAGTACGAGCCCGTGCTCGCCAGCGTCGATCTCCAAACGCTTGGCAAGGACGCCAAGACTCTGCTGCAGGAATTCCTGCAGGGCCGAAAGATGGCCTTGCCGGTGTATACCGTGGTTGCCACGCATGGCGCGGCCCACAGTCAACAGTTCGAAGTCGAGTGCGCCGTTGCCGGCTTCGACATCAAGGTGGTGGCCGCGGGCGCGAGCCGGCGAGCCGCCGAGCAATCCGCCGCCAAGCTGGCCCTGGAAGCGGCGCAGGCCGTCAGCCCGCCGCCCAAGGCCGCCAAGAAATCCGGCCGTGCGCGCAAGACCGCGCAATTGTCGCTGCCCGTGGCAGTGGCCCAAGAGGTTAAATGAACACCCCCGTTTCCCGTACCGGTTTTGTCGCCATCGTGGGTCGCCCCAACGTCGGCAAGTCCACCCTGACCAACGCCCTGATCGGCTCCAAGATCTCGATCGTCTCGCGCAAGGCGCAGACCACGCGGCACCGCATCCATGGCGTGCTCACGCGTGAACATGAGCAGTTCGTGTTCGTCGACACGCCGGGCTTCCAGACCCGCCACGGCGGCGCCATGAACCGCATGATGAATCGTGTGGTCACGCAGGCCCTGAACGATGTCGACGTGGTCGTGCATGTGGTCGAGGCCGGCAAGTGGACCGACGGCGACGCCAAGCTGTTGCCGCTCCTGCCGTCGCCCGAGCGCACCATTCTCGCCATCAGCAAGATCGACGCGCTCAAGAGCCGCGACGAGCTGTTTCCCTTCGTGGCCAAGCTGATGGCGCTGCACCCCTACGGTGCCGTGGTGCCCGTGAGCGCCACCAAGAATCACCAGCTCGATCAGCTGTTGGACGAGATCGCGAGCCGCCTGCCCGAAGGCGAGCCGATGTTCGAAGAAGACACCCTGACCGACCGTCCGATGCGCTTCATCGCGGCCGAGCTGGTGCGCGAAAAAATCTTCCGCCTCGTGGGCGATGAACTGCCGTACGGCTGTACCGTTGTTATCGAGCAATGGGAAGAAAACGACGCCGGTGCACGCATCGCTGCCTGCGTGGTCGTCGAGCGCGACAGCCACAAACCCATTCTCCTGGGCGCCGGTGGCCAGCACATGAAGCGCATCGCGACCGAAGCCCGCCAGGATATCGCCAAGCTGCTCGACAAGCCGGTTCACCTCGAGGTCTATATCAAGGTGCGCAAGGGCTGGTCCGATCGCGAAAGCGCGCTGCGCGATCTGGGTTATGAGTAAACGGGCGCATCGCGTCCACGACTGTCGTGCCTACATGCTCCACGCCACCGCGTGGCGCGAAACCTCCCTCATCGTCCAGACCTTCTCGCGTGACCACGGCTGCGTCGCCATGGTCGCCAAGGGCGCCAAGCGACCGTACTCTGTCCTGCGGCCGGTCTTGAGCGCCTTCCAGCCGTTGATGCTGTCCTGGTCGGGGGCGAGCGAGGTCAAGACCCTCACCAAAGCCGACGTCGACGGCATCCACCCGCTGGGTGGGGCCGCCTTGATGTCGGCCTGGTATATGAATGAGCTGCTCCTGCGCCTGTTGCCGCGCGAGGATGCTCACCCGGTATTGTTCGATGCCTACGAGACCGCGCTGACCCAGCTTGCGCAGGGCAGCCGGGCGGCCGGCGCGCTGCGTCGCTTCGAATGGATCCTGCTGCGCGAGATCGGCTATGGCGTCGACGAGGGCGAGCCGGATTTCAACGATGCGCAGCTCGAGCCCAAGCTGCGCCGGGAGCTGCGCGAGCGGCTCGACATCAACCTCGCCGGCCGCCCGCTCTCCACGCGCCGGGTGCTCATGGAGCTGCAGCGGGTCTAGCGGCCTGCCGAGCGGCGGCCGGCGCGTCGTGCGCGCTACCCGCCGTCTGAATCCGATGGGGGGCCTAGCGGGGCGCTGCCTGCGTCGGCCAGTGTGTCGATCACCAGGTCGCGCAGCCACACGGTGCCAGGGTCTCGCTCGAAGCGCGGATGCCAATGCACCGTCACGCTCAAGGGCGCGAGCGCAAAGGGCAGCACACATACCTCGAACTCGTTGCCCTGGTTGAACCAAAGCGCCGCGCGGTACGGCAAGGTCACGGTGAGGTCCGTGCGCTTCACGATCTCGGCGGCCGCCGAAAAGTGGGGCAGGGTGAGATATGGGCGCCGATGCAGGCCGGCCTCGCCCAGCACGTCTTCGAGCTGGCGGTGCGCGCTGGCCCGCGCGGCCACCATGATGTGGTCGAGCCGGCGGAATTGCGCGCGGGTCAGGCCCTGCGAGAGCACCGGGTGGTCGCGTCGGCCCATGCACACATAGCGCTCGGCGAACAGATCGGCATGGCGAGTGCGGCGACCGAGGCCGGCAAGGTTGCCGATCGCCAGGTCGACCTCGCCACGCTTGAGTGCATCGTGCAGGTCTTCGAGGGCAATCTCCTGTACCTCCACGCGTAGCTTGGGCGCACGGGCGTGGATGTGTTCCATCAGGCTGGGCAGGAACACCATCTCGCCGATATCCGACATCGAGAGGCGGAAATGCCGCTCGCTGCTGGCCGGGTCGAAGGTCTGCCTCAGGGCCAGGGCTTCGGCGAACTGGCTCATGCCTCGCTCGATGGGCTCGGCCAACGCAAAGGCCACAGGCGTGGGAGCCATGCCGGCCGGCGTGCGTACGAAGAGCGGGTCGTCGAACTGCTCCCGCAGCCGAGTGAGGGCATAGCTCACCGCGGGTTGCGTGAGATTGAGGCGGCGCGCGGCACGCGTCACGCTGCGCTCTTCCAGCACGGTCAGGAAAACCCGCATCAAATTCAGATCGAACGCCACGCGTGCCTCTTATATCAGCCTGATTTATAAGAAAAATAATACCTATAAATTTGACATATAAATAGTTGATTCCTAGACTGATTTCGCACCTGAAGGCCGGTCCGCCGGGTGACGCAAAACAAGGGGAATCACGGCAATGCAGAGTCTCACGCTGCCTTCGTTGTTGATGCAGCAGGCCGAACGCTGGCCCGCGCGCCAGTGGGTGCATGCGCCTGGCGGCACGCTGGGTCATGCCGAGGCGCCCCGGGCGGCGGCGCGATGGGCCGCGTTATTGGCGGCGCATGGCGTGCGCCGCGGCGATCGGGTCGCGCTGATGGCCGGCAACCGTATCGAGTTCATCATGCTCGTGCTGGGCTGCGCCTGGCTGGGTGCGGTGGCCGTCCCGCTCAACACGGCGACACGCGGTATGCAGTTGCGCCATATGCTTGCCAATAGCGCCTGTACCTTGCTCGTTGCGGATGAGCCGGCGTGCGCCGCGCTGGCAGGGCTGGACCCGCACGATCTGCCGCTGCGCGAGGTGTGGCTGCTCGACGCTCCCGCGCAAACGCCGGTGCTGCCGGTGCCATGGCGGGTGCGGCCCGCGCTGCCGGAAGCGGGGGAGCCCGCCGCGGATCTGGCGCCCGGCGATACGCTCGCCATTCTCTACACCTCGGGTACGTCCGGCCTCTCAAAAGGCGTGTGCTGCCCCCACGCGCAGTTCTACTGGTGGGGGATGCTCACGGCGCGCAATCTGGAGATCGGCGCCGACGACCATCTCTACACCACTCTGCCGCTGTTTCACACGAACGCGCTCAATGCGTGCTTTCAGGCGCTGCTGACAGGTGCGACGCTGACCTGCGATGCGCGCTTTTCGGTCAGCCGCTACTACGAGCGCCTGGCCCGGACCGGGGCCACGGTGACCTACCTGCTCGGCGCGATGGTGCCGATGCTGCTGTCGCGGACGGCGGATGCCGGCGAAGGTGCGCATCGCTGCCGCATCGCGCTCGCGCCGGGCGTGCCCGAGAGATTCCACGAACCGTTCCGGGCACGCACCGGGATCGGTCTGCTCGAGGGCTATGGCTCTACCGAAACCAACTTCGCCATCGGCGGCACGCTGGCCACTCAGCGCGCGGGGGCGATGGGACGGGTCGCGCCCGAATTCGAGGCTTGCGTGGCCGATCCGCATGATGCGCCCGTGGCGGATGGAGAGCCGGGCGAACTGTTGCTGCGGCCGCGTGTGCCCAATGCCATCGCCACCGGCTACTTCGCCATGGATGCGCAGACGGTCCAGGCCTGGCGCAATTTGTGGTTCCACACCGGTGATCGGGTCGTGCGGGATGCAGACGGCTATTTCCGCTTTCTGGATCGGATGAAAGATGCGATCCGGCGCCGCGGCGAAAACATTTCTTCGTACGAGGTAGAGCAAGTCCTCCTCGCTCATCCGGCGATCACGGGGGCGGCGGTCTACGCGGTGCGCTCGGAGCTGGCAGAGGATGAGGTGATGGCGGCCATTTGCTGCCGGCCCGGCGAGCGGGTCGAGCCTGTGGACCTGCTCGATTTCTGCCAGCCGCGCATGGCGTATTTCGCCGTGCCGCGCTACCTGCGGCTGATGCACGATTTTCCGCGTACCGAGAACGGCAAGGTTCGAAAGTTCGCATTGCGCGAGGAAGGTGTCACGGCCGACACCTGGGATCGCGAGGCGGCGGGGTATCGCGTCATGCGTTGACCCGCCTGGCGGGTGCGAGCCGCGCCCGGGATGCTGTAGACAAACAATCAACACGACAAGGGACAGCAATGACGAACAGCCATATCGAGGCGCCACCCGCCCAGGATGATGCGCAGCGCCGGCGCACGCGGCGGGTGGTAGCGGCCTCCGTCGCGGGCAATGCGATGGAGTGGTACGACTTCTTCATCTATGGCACGGCCGCCGCGCTGGTGTTCGGCGAGCTGTTTTTTCCCAAGGGCACGGATCCCATGCTTGGCACGATGGGCGCGTTCGCGGGCTTTGCCGTGGGGTTCTTCGCGCGCCCGCTGGGCGGCGTGATCTTCGGCCACGTGGGGGATCGCTACGGACGCAAGCTGGCCCTCGAATGGACGCTGGGCCTGATGGGAGTCGCCACTTTCTTGATCGGCCTGTTGCCGACCTATGAGCAGATCGGGTTCTGGGCTCCGGTGGCGATGGTGGTGCTGCGGCTGATGCAGGGCGCGGCGGCCGGTGGCGAATGGGGCGGCGGCGTGCTGCTCATCAGCGAGGCCGTCGATGGCCGCCGGCGCGGATTTTTCTCGGCCTGGAGCCAGCTCGGCGTGGCCGGTGGCTTCGTGTTGTCGTCAGGCGTGTTCATGCTGGCGCAACAGCTGCCGCATGAGGACTTCATGAGCTGGGGCTGGCGTCTGCCGTTTCTGCTGAGCTTCATCATCTTCGGCGTGGGGCTGTACATCCGCAAGCGCATCCCGGAGAGCGAGGAGTTCGTGCGTGCACGCAAGAAGAGCGACACGCGCATGCCGGCGGTCGAGGTGTTTCGCAAGTATCCGCGCCAGGTCTTCACCGCGATGGGCCTGCGTATCGCGGAGAACGGCGGCTCGTACATTTTTCTGGCGTTCGCGCTCGCCTACGGCAAGTTTCTCGGCATCTCGAACGACGTCATGCTGGGCGGCGTGTTGTTCTCGATGTTCATCGAGCTTGGCACATTGGTGTGGTTTGGGCATCTGTCCGATCGCATCGGGCGGCGCACCGTCTACCTGATCGGGGCGGGCGGGCTCATGCTGGTGGCGTTTCCGTTCTTCTGGCTGGTGCAGACGCAGCAAACGGTGTGGATCTTCCTCGCCTTCTTCCTTGGCAATACCGTGTGCCACGCGGCCATGATCGGCACGCAACCGGCGTACTTCGCCGAGCTCTTTCCGGCGGAGGTCCGCTACACGGGGCTGGCGCTGGGGCATGAACTCGCATCGGTCTTTGCGGGCGGCTTGTCTCCGCTCATCGCGATGGCGTTGTTGCGCCATTATGAGTCGGCGACGCCGGTGGCCTGGTTCCTCATGGGGATGGCGGCCATCACGGTGGTCACGCTGTTGCTCACGCGTGAGCCTGACCGGGACACGGGCGGCCGCAGTACGGATGATGTCGGGGCGCAGGCCCGAGGCGCCGCTCCCCGGGGCCCGGGTGAGCGTGGCGGGAATGTCCACGGCACCGGCGTCAGAGGCGCGGACGCCTGATGACTCTGTCCATCGGCATCACCGGCGTGGCGGAAACCCCGCTTGCGCGCCATCCGCCGGCGGGCACGTCCACCGCCGGCCTGCTTGCACAAGCCGTGCGCGCAGCGCTGGACAGCGCGGGCCTGCAACTGCGTGATGTGGATGGCCTGGGATTGGCCTCCTTCACGCTCAAGCCGGACCGTGCGATCGATTTTGCGTGGCGCATGGGGTTGCGGCTGCGCTGGTGCCTGCAGGACGAGCTCGGGGGCGCGAGCGCGATCAATCTGTTGCGCCAGGCCTGGCTCGCGCTCCAGGCCGGCCAGGCACGCACCATCGTGCTGCTGGCGGGCGACCATTTTGGTGGCGCGGATTTCACGGCGCTGGTACGCGACTACAACGGCACCGCGCGTGATCTGCTCAGTCCGCTGGGTTGCGTGGGGCCGAACCCGCTTTTCGCGATGCTGACGCAGCGGCAGATGGCCGAGCGCGGCCTGACGCGGGCCGACTATGGCGCGTTGTGCGTTGCCCTGCGCGCGAATGCAACGGCTTATCCCCAGGCCGCCTTTCGCACACCCATGACGCTCGACGACTATCTCTCCGCACCGATGGTCTGCGAGCCGCTGTCGCGCCTGGACTGCGTGCCGGTGGTGAGCGGAGCGGCCGCCCTGGTGCTGCAGGCCCGTCCGGCTGGCGTGCACGTGAGCCTGCGCGCCGCGGTGGCTGATTACAACGGGGACCAGCAGGAGGGCGACGGCTTGCAGACCGGGCTGCACACATGCGCCCGGGCGCTGTGGGACGAGGCGGGTGCGGGGCCCGGGGATCTGGATGTGGTCAGTGTTTATGACGACTATCCCGCCATTGCCCTGGCCCAGCTTGCCGATCTCGGATTCGTCGCCGATGGCGACCTGCCGCGCTTCCTACAGGCGCGCATCGCCACCGGCGAACTGGCATTGAACACGGCGGGCGGGCAGCTGTCGGCGGGCCAGGCGGGCACGGCGGGCGGCATGCATGGTCTGGTGGAGGTCGTGCGGCAGTTGCTGGGCCGGGCCGGCGCGCGCCAGCGCGCTGGCGCGAGGCTCGGTCTGTGCACGGGATATGGCATGGTGCAGTACCGCTACGGCATGTGCGCCAATGCGGCGATGCTCGAGCGGCGGGAGGCGGCATGAGCGATGCGGCAGCGGTACATATCTGGCGGTGCGCGGGTTGTGGACACGCCATGTTTCCCTTCCGGCTGGCCTGTCCGGCCTGCGGCGCGGACGCCTTCGAGCCGGTGGTGGCAGGCGACGGTATCGTCACGGCGTACACCCGGCAGCGTGATGGATCCCTCATCGTCACCGTGGCGGTGACCGGGGGCGTGAGGCTTATCGCTCGTCATGCCGGTCCGGACGCCGCCACCGGGGAGCGCGTGCGGCTGGAGAATCGCGGCGCGGATCATCCCGTGCCGTGGGCAATGAAGGCGGCCGCGGACGCGGAGGGCGGCTGAACGCCCCAGCGGCACGCTCAGGACGAAAAAAAACCCGCAGGCCGTAGGGCTTGCGGGTAGGGGTAACGCGCAGGACAGTGCAGCTGGCCTGCCTGCGCCTTATTCGCGATTGCCGCCGAAGATGCCGAGCAGCATCAGCAGGTTCGAGAAGACGTTGTAGACGTCGAGGTAAATGGCCAGCGTGGCGGACACGTAGTTGGTTTCGCCACCGTTGACGACGCGCTGCAGGTCGACCAGCATGAAGGCCGAGAAGATCACGATGGCGAGCACCGAGACCGTCAGCATCAGCGCCGGAATCTGCAGGAAGATGTTGGCCAGTGCCGCGACCAGGATCACGACCGCGCCCATGAACAGCCACTTCTGCATCGACGAGAGGTCGCGCTTGATCGTGGTGGCGAGTGTCGCCATGGTGCCGAAGACCACGGCGGTGCCGCCAAAGGCCACCATCACCAGTTGTGCACCGTTGCTCATGCCGAGCACGAAGCCCAGCAGACGCGACAGCATCACACCCATGAAGAACGTGAACGCGAGCAGCAGCGCCACGCCCAGCGAGTTGTTCTTGTTCTTCTCGACGGCGAACATCAGGCCGAACGCGCCGACCAGGAACACGATGGCCGAGAGACCAGGGCTACCCGCCATGACGCGGTTGATACCCGTGTACATGCCGACGGCCGCACCCAGCACGGTCGGGATCAGCGACAGTGCCAGCAGCCAATAGGTGTTACGCAGCACTTTGTTCCGGACGACTTCGCCCGGCGCGCCGGTATAACCGGAACGGTTAAAGGGGGACGGACGGTATTCGTTCATGACGACTCCTTGTGCGGCAAAAGTGATCTTGCCTAGATAGCTTAGACGGGAAGTCTACCTGACAGTTCCCTTAATGATCCAGCATTTTGGAACATATGGGGCCAGTTGGCAGGCAATCAAGACGGGTAGGCCGCAAGGAGTGTCTACCGTGGACGAACTCGGGGCGCGGCGCGATGCCGCGCTGCGATGTGCGATCAGCCTTGGCGCAGTCGGGCCAGGGCGCGGTCGATCAGGGCAGGCAGATCGGCTTCGAGGCGAGTCCGCATGTCGGCAGCGGCCTGTTCGGCGGCGGCCTGGACGGCAGCCTCGAGCTCGGCCTGCAGCAAGGCGCGCAAGACGGGTTCCGCGCCGGGCGGGACGAGCTCGGCCGGCGGCGCGGGCGTCATGGCAGCGCCGGGTGCCGGCACCGCCGCAGGCACGTCAGGGCGTTGCGTCAGCTGGGCGGCCGCGAGCGATGCCGCCTGCGAGCCCGTGAGCGCGTCCGCCGACCACGGCGTGGCCGCGGTCACGGGCTCGGGAGAGGTCGTGGCGGGCGGTGCGACGGTCGGGGCGCCAAGCGGATCGGCGGGTTCGAGGGCCGCGGAGGGTTCCCACACCTGATCGAGTACAGGGACATCGAAGGGCGAACCGTCGTGCGCCGCGAGTGATGCGGGCGCGTCGGTAATAACGGCGGCCGCCGCGTCGGCCGAGGGCGCGCGGGCGTCGTCAGCACCGCCGGGCGCGGGCAGCGTGGGCTCGATACGCTGGGTCAGCGTCGGAATGCCGGGGTCGGAGTCGGGGCGAGGCATGGCAATGCGGTACGGGCGAAGGGGGCAGGCGCGGCGCGCACTCAGGCGCCGCGGCTCAGGTCGTGGCTGTGCAGACTGTGTCCGGCGGCCTGGTAATCGCGCCAGCGCAGGCGCGCCGCCTGGCGGTCGGCCGGCTCATCGGAGACGATTTCGAGCACACGCTCGAATCCATCGTAGCGAGGCGGGCAGGCATCGTCCAGGTTGAGCAGCCAGGCACCGGGATCCTGCATGCCGGGAGCGTCTTGCGGATCCGCGGCCGTGAGCACGATCGGCGTGCGGTCCGCGAGCGGGTCTTTGGCCAGGACGTGCGGCACGAAAGCGGTATCGTCGAACGCCCACAACATACGGTCGAAGGCCGACAGACGGGTGCCGTCACTGCAATACACCACCAGGCGCTGGCCTGCCAGGTAGCGCTTGCGCGCGGTCTGGCAGGCTGCGCGCAAGCGGTCGGGCGCGCCGAAGGCGAAGTCGACGCGGGTCATGCCGAGCGCCGCATCAGGCGGCCTGATCGAGCAGATACTGCATCAGCAGCGGCACCGGGCGGCCGGTGGCGCCCTTGTCCTTGCCACCCTTCCAGGCCGTGCCGGCGATGTCCAGATGCGCCCAGGGATAGGCCTTGGCAAAACGCGACAGGAAGCATGCCGCCGTGACGGCGCCGGCTTGCGGGCCGCCGATGTTGGCGATGTCGGCGAAGTTGGACTTCAGCTGATCCTGGTAGGCGTCGTCCATCGGCATGCGCCACGCGGTGTCCATGGCTTCGCGGCCGGCGGTGAGCAGCGCCTCGGCCAGGTCGTCATTCTTGGAGAAGAGGCCGGTATTGACGCTGCCGAGCGCCACGACGCATGCACCGGTGAGGGTGGCGATGTCGATCACGGCCGAAGGCTTGAAGCGCTCGGCGTAGGTGAGCGCGTCGCACAACACGAGGCGGCCTTCGGCGTCGGTGTTGAGGATTTCGATGGTCTGGCCGGACATGCTGGTGACCACGTCGCCCGGCTTGTTGGCCGTGCCGCTGGGCATGTTTTCGCAAGCGGCGATCAGACCCACCACCTCGAGCGGCAGCTCGAGTTCGGCCAGGGCGCGGAAGGTGCCCAGCACGCTGGCCGCACCGCACATGTCGTACTTCATTTCGTCCATCGTGGCGGCGGGCTTGATCGAGATGCCGCCCGAGTCGAACGTGATGCCCTTGCCGACCAGTACCACCGGGCCGGCGGCCGCCTTGCTCTTCTTGGCGGCCTTGCCGCTGTAGCGCAGCACGATGAAGCGCAGCGGCTCGGCGGAACCGCGCGCCACCGACGCGAAGGAGCCCATGCCCAGCGCTTCGACCTTGGCCTGGTCCAGCACTTCGACTTTCAGCGAGGCCTTGAATTCGCGCGCCAGCTTGCGCGCCGTGTCGGCGAGATAGGTGGGGGTGCAGATATTGCCGGGCAGGTTGCCCAGGGTGCGCGTGAGCGACATGCCGTTGGCGATGGCGCCGCCTTCGCGCAGGCCGAGCTGCGCCTGGGCGGTATCGGCGCGCTCGACCACTTGCGTGATCTTCTTGAGCTTGGGCTGCGCGTCGCGATCGGGTTTGCCGAACGTGGCGTCGTAATGGTAGGTGGCGGCGCCGGCCGAAATGGCGGCGGCGCGGGTGCGCGTGCGGATCGAGACATCGTCGATCACGTTGGCGGCGAGCGTCGAGACGCCTTCGGTGAGTTGTGCTGCCACGCATGCCGACGCGAAGGCCTGCTCGGCGCTCGCATGGCTGCGCGCGTTGTAGTCTTCGCGCTTGCCCAGACCCACCAGGATCACGCGCTGTGCGCTCACGCCCTGCAGGCTGCGCAGCACCAGCGTGGCGCCGGCGCGGCCGCGGAATTCACTCTTGACGACGGCGCGCACGGCGCCATTGGCCGCGCGGTCGATCAATTCGGCTGCCGGGCTCAGGATGCCATCGGCAAACACGCCCACGGCGAGGGCCGGGGTCTTGATTTGATGCAGGGAAGCGGTGGTCTGTGTGCTAAATTCCATGGGGATTTCCCGAGTGCGTCGTATGTTGCGGACGATTATCCCGCAAATTCTTCCATGTCTCTATTCAAACGGTCAGTCGTCAGCGAGATTACCAGTCACGCTGGCGTGGTGTTTTCAACGCTCGTCGTCGTGTGGCTAAGCGTTCTGCTCGTTCGCCTGTTGGGCGAAGCGGCAGGTGGCAGCATTGGTGCCGACGTGGTGATGGGCCTGGCCGCATTCTCCACGATCACGGCCTTGCCGACGGTCCTGGCGGTATCGCTCTTCATTGCGGTGCTCACCACCGTCACGCGCAATTATCGCGAATCCGAAATGGTGGTCTGGTTTGCCAGCGGCCTGTCGCTGGCCGACTGGTTGCGCCCCGTGCTGCGCGTCGCCGTGCCGGTGGCGGCGCTGATCGCGGTGCTCACGCTGATGGCATCGCCCTGGGCCTATCGTCAGATCGGCGAGTATCGCGAGCGCTTCGAACAACGCTCTGATCTGTCCAAGGTCGCCGCGGGCCAGTTCGCCGAATCCGGCCGCGGAGACCGCGTGTTTTTCGCGGAAGATCCGACGCGTCCGGGCGACGAGCTGGGCGCGGTGTTCGCGCGCGCCATCGATCCCGAGTGGTTCAGCGTGCTGACCGCGCGTAGCGCGCACAGCGAAACACTGGCCAATGGCGATCGATTCCTGGTGCTGTCAGAAGGCAATCGCTACGACCTCAAACCCGGCACGCCCGAGATGCGGTTGAGCGAGTTCGCGAGTTACGGTCTACGGCTCGAGAGCAAAGGCGGTGAAGATCCGCTGGCCGAGGCACGCGCCGCGGCGGAGCGCTCGAGCAAGGCGCGCCCGACCATGCAGCTCATCGCCGACAACACCGACAGCGCGTGGTCGCAGATCATGTGGCGTATCGCCATGCCGTTGGCTGCCCTGAACCTGGCGCTGCTTGCCATTCCGCTGGGCGCGGTCAATCCGCGGCTGGGCCGCTCGGGCGACCTGCTGATCGCGGGCCTGGTCGGCCTGCTCTATATGAACATGATCAACTTGTCGCGCGCCTGGATCGGTAGCGGCAAGATCAGCTTCGGCGTGGGCGTGTGGGCCATTCACGCGGTGGTGGCGGCGTTGTTCGCGTATCTCCTGATGCGCCGGCTGCGTGTGAAGGCGCCGCGCGATCCCAAACAAAAAGCCTGATCCCTCCGGGGCGAGGATCTGTACGAGGGCGCCGCGGGCGCCCTCGTCGCATTCGGGAAGGGCGATCCTGGCCGTGCCGGCCCCGCGCGGGGCCCCGAGTTCAGGCCAGATAGCGCATGGTGCCGCGCTGGCCCTGCAGCAGGCCGGTGTTGTGTTCGACCGATCTCCGCATGAAGTCCCACAGCAGGCTGACGCGCTTGAGCTTGTAGAGATCTTCGTGGCAGTACATCCAGAAGCTGCGCGTGATGGCGACATCCGCGTCCAGCACGGGCACGAGGCGCGGATCCTGCGCGGCGATGAAGCAGGGCAGGATCGCGAGTGATTGCCCCTGCAAGGCCGCGTGGTACTGCGCGACCACACTCGTACTGCGCAGCATGACGCGGCTATTGGGCAGCAGGTCTTCGAGGTAGCGCAGCCGTTCGCTGAAGAGCAGCTCGTCGACATAGCCGATGAAATTGTGCTCGGCCAGATCCTCGCGGCGCCGGATGGGGGCATGACGCGCCAGGTACTGCGGCGTGCCGTAGAGCATGAGGGTGTAATCGCAGAGCTTGCTGCAGATATAGGGCCCGCGTTGGGGCCGCTCGATCGTGATGGCCAGGTCCGCCTCGCGTTTGGAGAGGCTGACGAAACGCGGCACCGGCAGGATGTCGAGCGTGATGTGCGGATAGCGCCGCTGGAAGTCGGCGGCAAGCGGTGTGACCACGTAACTGCCGAAGCCCTCCGTCGCGCCGATGCGGACGTGGCCCGACAGCGCCTGGCCGATGCCGGAGAGGCTCTCGCGCGCAGTCTGTACCGTGCTTTCGAGCTGCTCGGCATGCACGAACAGGCGCTGGCCATCCTCGGTCAGTACAAACCCGGCACTGCGCGATTTTTCAAACAGCAGGCTGCCGAGCTCGGCTTCGAGACCGCGGATGCGGCGCGACACGGTGGTGTGTTCCACGCCTAGCCTGCGTGCCGCCGCGCTCACGCGCTGGGTGCGCGCGACTTCGAGAAAGTACCGCAGACTGTCCCAATCGAGCATCGCGGCTCCTGATTTTGGTTGTGCATGGATGCACAACCAATGTGCATTCCTGGCGTTGCTGGTGGATTTTCACACATCTACACTAGGCCGGCCACCTCGGTTGCGCGTCCCGCGCAGCCGGGTGTGAGCCCACGAAAAATGCCCCGATCCGCTCTGACGGCCGGAGGCAGACAACACCGGAGACAAGGTCATGAAATTGCACGTGAGCACTATCGCTGCAGGGTTGGGCCTGGGCGTCGTTTTGGGGGCAGGACCTGTCGCGGCGGCCGATCTGCCGCCCGTCAAGATCGGCGTGCTCACGGATATGTCCGGCACCTACGCCGGCATGGGTGGGCCAGGATCCGTGGCGGCGGCGCAGTTGGCGATCGACGATTGCCTGGCCGCGGAATGCAAGGGCATGAAAATCGACCTGGTGTCGGCCGACAACCAGAACAAGGCCGACGTCGGCGCGGCACGCGCCCGGGAATGGTTCGACCGCGATGGCGTGTCCGCGATCGCCGATCTCACCAACTCGGCCGTGGCGCTGGCGGTGCAGGGCATCGCCCGCGAGAAGAACAAAGTCGTGATGTTCTCCGGCCCGGCCACGACGGCGCTGACCAATAAAGAGTGTTCGCCGGTGGGCTTTCACTGGATGTTCGACACCTACTCGCAATCGGCGGGCGGCGCGAAGGCCACGGTGCGCTCGGGTGGCAAGTCCTGGTTCTTCGTGACCGTGGACTACGCCTTCGGTCATTCGCTCGAGGCTGACACCATGAAGGCCGTGAAGTCCTTGGGCGGCACCGTGGCGGGCAGCGTGCGGCACCCGTTGAACGCACCCGATTTCGCCTCGTATCTGTTGCAGGCGCAGAGCTCCAAGGCGCAGGTGGTGGCGCTCGCCAATGGCGGGCAAGACACCGTCAACGCCGTCAAGCAGGCGCGCGAGTTCGGCATCGTGGCGGGCGGTCAGCGCCTCGTGTCGCTGCTGATCTTCCTGTCGGACCTGCGGGCGCTCGGGCTCGATAACGCCCAGGGCCTGTCGTATGTGGATGGCTTCTATTGGGACCACGACGATGCGACGCGCGACTGGTCCGCGCGTTTCGAGAAGGCCTTTCGCGGCCTGAAGCCCACCATGACTCAGGCGGGCGTGTATTCGAGCGTGTTGCACTACCTGCGCGCCGTGGCGGCCACGCGCAGCACCGATGGCAAGGTGGTGGCCGACAAGATGCGCGAGTTGCCGATCAAGGATCCGATCATGCGCAATGCTTCCATCCGCCCGGATGGCCGCGTGATCCATGACATGTATCTCTACGAGGTCAAGAAGCCTTCGGACTCCAAGGGCGGCTGGGACTATTCCAAGCTCGTGGCCACCATTCCGGCAGCCGAGGCCTTCCAGCCCCTGTCCGATTCGACCTGCCCGCTGCTCAAGCAAAACTGATTTTGTTTTTGTTCACCCGATTCATCGTTCGGCGGCCCGCGTGGCGGGCCGTTCTCCCATCGCGGCCTCGGCCGCAACACCCTGCAGTCTGAGGAGCAAGCCATGAGTGAAGTCCCCCGCGTACCGCTCTTGATCGGCGGCAAACTGGTGCAGTCCAAGACCACGGAATGGCGCGACGTGATCAACCCCGCCACGCAGGAAGTGGTGGCGCAGGTGCCGTTCGCCACGCGCGAAGAGCTGGATCTGGCCGTGGCCAACGCCAAGGAAGCCTTCCAGACCTGGCGCAACAGCGGGCAGGGCGCACGCATGCGCGTGATGCTCAAGCTTCAGCAATTGCTGCGCGACAACACGACCAAGCTTGCCGAGATGATTACGCGTGAGCACGGCAAGACGCTGCCCGACGCCGAGGGCGAGGTGGGCCGCGGACTCGAAGTGGTCGAGCACGCATGCTCGATTGCGAACCTGCAGTTGGGCGAGTACGCCGAGAATGCGGCGGGCGGCATCGACGTCTACACGCTCATTCAGCCGCTGGGCGTGTGTGCCGGCATCACGGCCTTCAACTTCCCGGTGATGTTGCCGTGCTTCATGTTTCCGATCGCGGTGGCCTGCGGCAATACCTTCGTGCTCAAGCCCTCCGAGCAGGATCCGACGGCGTCGCTGTTCCTGGCCCAACTGGCGCTGGAAGCCGGCCTGCCGCCGGGTGTGTTGAACGTCGTGCACGGTGGGCCCGATATCGCGAACGGCCTGTGCGAGCACCCCGACATCAAGGCGGTGTCCTTCATCGGTTCGACCCGCGTGGGGACCGAGATCTATAACCGCGCGTCCAATGCGGGCAAGCGCTGCCAGTCGATGATGGGTGCAAAGAACCACTGCGTGGTGTTGCCCGATGCCGATCCGGAAGTCGCGCTCAACCAGCTGGTCGGCGCCGCTTTCGGCGCGGCGGGCCAGCGGTGCATGGCGACCTCGGTCGCCGTGCTGGTGGGCGAAGCGCGCAACTGGCTGCCGGATTTCGTGGAGCGCTCGCGCAAGCTCAAGGTCAACAACGGTACCGATCGCCAGGCGGATCTGGGGCCGTTGGTGTCGCCGAACGCCAAGAAGCGTGTCGAAGGCCTGATCCAGCAAGGCGTGGATGAGGGCGCCAAGCTGCTGCTCGATGGCCGCAATATCCAGGTGTCGGGCTTCGAGTCGGGTAACTTCGTCGGACCCACGATTTTCGACGGCGTGACGGACGACATGACGATCTACCGCGAAGAGATCTTCGGGCCGGTGCTTTGCGTCGTGGGTGTCGAGACGCTCGAAGACGCGGTGGCCTTCATCAATCGCAATCCCAATGGCAACGGCGTGGCGCTCTTCACGCAGGACGGGGGCGCGGCACGTTATTTCCAGAACAATATCGACGTGGGCCAGGTCGGGATCAATATTCCGATTCCGGTGCCGGTCGCCTGGTTCAGCTTCACGGGTTCGCGGGGCTCCAAGCTTGGCGATCTGGGCCCCAATGGCAAGCAGGCTGTCCAGTTCTGGACCCAGACCAAGACCGTCACCGCGCGCTGGTCGGCGCACGGGCGCTCGGTCAATACGACGATTTCCATGCGCTGACCAGGGAGAGACGCGAGGCCAGCGGTCTCGCGTCACTGGCTGACGGGGCGGCCCGGACCGGGAGCGGTCCGGGTTTTTTTATGTTGGGCCGCCCGAAAGCGCCATCTTCCCTGAGGGATCTCCAGCCGGCATCGGCGTGGAGCGCAAGGGGTCCGTCCCGCAATCCCGAACCTGCAAAGCTAAGTTAATTCTTATAAGTTATATAGACGGCGTTCTATATTACCTATAATCAGCTCCTGTCATCAGGGGCCTGAAATGAACCTTCAACAATTCCGCTTTGTGCGGGAGACCATCCGCCGGGACTTCAATCTGACCGAAGCCGCGCGCATGCTCTATACGTCGCAGCCGGGCGTTTCGAAGGCCATCATCGAGTTCGAAGACGAGCTCGGCATCAAGATCTTCGAACGCCATGGCAAGCGCATCAAGGGCCTGACCAAGCCCGGACTGGCCGTGTCGCAGGTGATCGACCGCATCATGCGTGAAGTCGACAACCTCAAGAAAGTAAGCGACGAATTTGCCCGCCGCGACGAAGGCGGCCTGGTGATCGCGTGCACTCACACCCAGGCGCGGTATCTGTTGCCGCGCGTGATTCCGGCGTTCCGCAAGCAATTCCCCAAGGTGCATCTGTCGCTCGCCGAGGGCAGCCCCTCGCAGCTCGCGGAGATGGTGCTGCACGAGCAGGCCGACCTGGCGCTCGCCACCGAGTCTCTCGCGCTGACGCCGGGCCTGGCCACCTTGCCCGTGTATGCCTGGGAGCACACCGTGGTGGTGCGTCCTGATCACCCGCTCGCCGAGTTGACGTCCAGCGCCGCCAAGCGGATCACGCTGTCGCAACTGGCGGAATACCCCATCGTCACGTACGACCGCGCCTTCACCGGCCGGACCACGATCGACGAAGTGTTCGCCAGCCAGGGCGTGCATCCCGACATCGTGCTCGAGGCCATCGACGCCGACGTGATCAAGACCTACGTCGACGTGGGCCTGGGCATCGGCATCATCGCCGGGGTGGCGTACGACCCGCGTCGTGACGGCAACCTGGTGGGTCTGCCCGTGGGGCACCTGTTCGGCACCCACACCACCCGGGTGGGGGTGAAGGCGGGCGTGTTCCTGCGCGACTACGTCTATACCTTCCTGGAGATGCTGGCGCCCGCGCTCACGCGCCAGGTCGTGACGGATGCCGTCCAGGGCGTGCCTCGTTGAGCATGCCGGGTTGGAAAAACGCCGCCCTTCGGGGCGGCTTTTTTTTCTTCTTTGTTCAGGAGAGAAGGGCTGCGGGGGCGCAGCGTCCTGGTGCGAACCGCGTCGGAGTCGAACCGGTCGGGCAGCGCGCGCGGGCGTGTTAGGGGAGGGACGCCGCTATGCGCATCGCAGGGGCGATTGAAAGAATTAAATAAGAATAAGTGCTATTTCGGTTGAAGGCATCAATGGGAATCATTATCATTAATTCCAATTCAACGACGCACGAGGTTCATCATGGTCGCAGGGCTCAGCGCAGTAGTGGTGGGTGCCGACAGGCTAGGCAATATTCCGGACTTGCTCCGGGGGCATAACATTTCGATCACGCATCACATCAGCGGCCGCGACCCTTCGCACCAGAAGAAGACCCTGCAGCTGCCCTCGGGCACGCAACTGGTCATCCTGCTGACTGATTTTCTCGGCCATAACGTCATGAAGACCTTCCGCAACGCGGCGCAGCGTGGCGGCATCCGCGTCGTGGCTTGTCGACGCTCGGTCTGCAGCATGCAGCAGGCGCTGCAGCAATGCGGACTCTGCGCCAATAGCGCAAACTGCCCCAACAAGGGCAAGCCGAACTGATCGCGCGGGCCTTGCCCGCCGGGCCTGCGGGCGCACCGCGCCGTATGCCCGCCTCGTCGTCTTTACCCTTTTTTGCCGCCGGAAGGCCAGTACGCCATGCAGTGGACGCCCCTGGGGGTCGTCCCGGCGCCCGCCCTCGCGGCGGACGCCGTGAGCTGAAGCGGCGGCTGAGCCAGCCGTCTTTTTCGGGCATCGCCGGTTCATTCCGGCGATGCCTTTTGTTTTTCAGGATCTGGGGAGGCCCGGCTTTGCCGGCGCGACCCGCCAGGCCCGGCGCTCGCGTGCTGCGGCGCAGCCCTGGCGAGCCAGGCCCGAATGATCAGCGCCAACGAGGCGCGAGCCATAAAAAAAGCGCCTCGACGGCGCTTTTTTTAGGCGACTCGCGGGCTGCTCAGTTGCGTGAGGCGCGGGCCGAGGCCAACAGAGCGCCATCGATGCGGCGCGCGCCGTTGAAGCGCTTGGACCAATAGGCCATCGTCATGTTTTCGACGCGGACCACGCCACCGGCGCTGGGCGAGTGCACGAAACGATCGTCGCCCATGTAGATGCCCACGTGAGAGTAGCGGCGGCCGAGCGTATTGAAGAACACCAGATCGCCCGGACGCAGCTCGTTTTTGTCGATGCTGGTGGACTGGCGGGCCATTTCGGCGGAGTTGCGCGGCAGCTTCACGCCGAGCGAGCGCTGGACCGACCAGACCACAAAGCCGCTGCAGTCGAAACCGGTGTCGGGGGTGTTGCCGCCAAACCGATAGCGCACACCCAACTGGTTGAGCGCTTCGGCCACCAACACGCTCTCGGAGCCGAAAGGTGCCTGGGCTTCGCGCTGGCGCTCGCGCTTGAGCTTATGCGTGACGAGCAGGCCGATCGGATCGTCGGCCGTGGCAACCCAGTCGGTTTCGTAGGGATCGATCTCGGAGCTGTAGGCGAACGAGGCCGATTTATTGGATGCGGTGCCGGCACAACCCACGAGCCCGGCTACACAACACACGGCCGCCAGCAGACGCAAGCTACGCTGCGCGTGGCGGGAGAGGATGTCAGGTAGCGCGAGGGTGGAGTGTCGATGCATGCTCGCCGTAACCAGGGGTGTCGGGGACAGTTCCCTGGAGTGAAAGAAAAATTTTCAAGGAGTTTACCAAACCTATCGTGACGATAGGATGGCAAAAAGGCACCTTTTGGGTGCGCTTTTGGCGGAATCGTCTGACGTGTGTCCGGGCAATCCCTGGGTCGCCGGGCAAGCCTCGTGCAAGCTTTTGCGCCGAGAATGCCTACAGGTAAAACCGAGTTGCCCGAGAGCTAACGGACCATACCAGGAGACAGGAATGAAGAGAACCCGGGATTTCCATTACCGTTCTATTCAGGATCGTAACAATTTTTGGCGTGAGCAGGCAGACCGAATTCACTGGGAGACACCTTTCGAAGAGGTTCTAGACTTCTCCCGACCGCCATTTGCCAAATGGTTCGTAGGGGGGCGCACCAATCTCTGCTACAACGCGGTCGATCGGTGGCTGCCGCAGCAGGCCGACCGGCCCGCGCTGATCTGGGTGTCGACGGAGGTCGACCGTCAGCAAACCTATACCCGCCAGCAGTTGTTCGACGAGGTCAACGCGGTGGCGGCGATGCTGCAGTCGCTGGGTGTGGGCGAGGGCGATCGTGTCCTGCTCTATATGCCCATGGTGCCGCAGGCCGTCTTCACGATGCTCGCCTGCGCGCGCATCGGCGCCGTGCACTCGGTGGTATTCGGCGGGTTTGCCTCGGTCAATCTGGCGCAGCGCATCGATGACGCCGCGCCCAAAGTGGTGGTGTGTACCGACGGGGGCTCGCGCGGTGGCAAGGTGGTGGCCTACAAGCCCTTGCTGGATCGGGCGCTCGGATTGGCCAAGACGCCGCCCGCCCATGTGGTGATGTTCGATCGCGGCCTGGCCGAGGTCGAGCGGCAACCGGGGCGCGATCTCGATTATGCGGAGCTGCGTGCGCGCCACGAGGGCGCGCGCGTGCCCATCACCTGGGTCGAGTCGTCGGCGCCGAGCTATATCCTGTACACCTCGGGCACCACCGGGCGGCCCAAGGGCGTGCAGCGCGATACGGGCGGGTATGCCGTGTCGCTGGCGGCCTCGATGGAGTATCTGTTCGACGGCGAGCCGGGCGACACTTATTTCTGCACCAGCGATATCGGTTGGGTCGTCGGTCATTCGTACATCGTCTATGGACCGCTGATCGGCGGCCAGGCCACGTTGCTGTATGAAGGCACTCCGGTGCGGCCGGACGGCGGCATCCTGTGGCGTCTGGTCGAGCGCTACAAGGTCAACACGCTGTTTTCGGCCCCGACCGCGGTGCGCGTGCTCAAGCGCCAGGATCCCGCCCTGCTCAAGAAGTACGACCTCTCCTCGTTGCGCGCCGTCTACCTGGCCGGGGAGCCGCTCGACGAGCCCACCGCCGAGTGGATATCCCAGGGCCTGGGCAAGCCCATCATCGACAACTATTGGCAAACCGAGTCGGGCTGGCCGATCCTGTCGGCGCAGCCCGGGGTGGAGCGTGTGCCCACGCGCTTCGGCAGCCCGTCGTTCCCCGTCTACGGCTTCGATGTGCGCATCGTCAGCGAAGCCGATGGCCGCGATCTGGGGCCCCACGAGAAAGGGGTGGTCGCCATCGTGCCGCCCCTGCCGCCGGGCGCGATGAGCACGATCTGGGGTGACGACGAGCGCTTCGTGCAGACCTATTTCACGTCGGTGCCGGGGCGCCAGCTCTATTCCACTTTCGACTGGGGGCTCGTGGATGCCGATGGGTATTGGTTCATCCTCGGCCGCACCGACGACGTGATCAACGTGGCGGGGCACCGGCTCGGGACCCGCGAGATCGAAGAATCGATCAACAGCCATACCGGCGTCGCGGAGTGCGCGGTGGTCGGCGTGGCCGATAGCCTGAAGGGCCAGGTGGCGATGGCTTTCGTTGTGCTGAAGTCGCCCGATCAGGCCGACGACGCGGGACGCGCCACGGCGCTGGAAGGCGATATCATGCGGCTGGTGGAAGATCAGCTGGGCGCGGTGGCGCGGCCGGCGCGGATCCGGTTCGTGGGGGCTCTGCCCAAGACGCGCTCCGGAAAGGTGCTGCGGCGCGCGATCGTGGCGGTCTGCGAAGGCCGTGACCCCGGCGATCTCACGACCATCGAAGATCCTGTTGCCCTCGAACACATCAAGGAATCGCTGCAATGAAAACCAAACCCGTGCTGGTCGCGGAAGACGTGAAGAAGATCCTGGCGGCCGCCGAAGCGCATGCGCTGGCCAACAAATGGGCCGTCACCATCGCCGTGGTCGACGATGGCGGCCATCTGCTGGGCATGCTGCGCGGGGATGGCGCGGCGCCGATTTCCTCGCATATCGCGCCGGCCAAGGCCCGCACCGCGGCGCTGGGCCGCCGCGAGTCGCGCATCTACGAAGAAATCATCAACAACGGCCGCTACTCGTTCCTGTCGGCGCCGTCGATCGAAGGCATGCTCGAGGGCGGCGTGCCGATCCAGGCCAACGGCGAGACGCTGGGTGCGGTCGGCGTGTCGGGCGTGAAGTCGACCGAAGACGCTGAAATCGCCCGTGCGGGCATCGCGGCGATCGGTCTGTGAGCCCAGCCGCCGGCGCAAGCCAGGCGTCGCCCCGCGCGGGCGGCGCGCTCAACCCCGGCGTCACGCGCCGCGAGGTCTGGGCCTGGGCGATGTACGACTTCGCCAATTCCGGCTACACCACCGTCATCCTCACGACGGTATTCAGCACGTATTTCGTCAGCGTGGTGGGCGGCCGGGCGCCCTGGGCCACGCTGGCCTGGACCGCGGCGCTGTCCGTGTCCTATCTGGCCATCATGCTGACCATGCCCACGCTGGGCGCGCGCGCCGATGCGCGCGCGGCCAAGCGCAGGCTGCTCTATACCAGCACGTTGGGCTGTGTGCTCGCCACGCTGGTCCTGACCCAGGCCGGGCCGGGCGATGTCTGGCTGGCGCTGGCGGCGATCGCTATCTCCAATTACTGCTACTGCGTGGGCGAATCGGTGATCGCCGCGTTCCTGCCCGAGCTGGCGCGCCCGCATGCCTTGGGCCGGGTGTCCGGATGGGGCTGGAGCTTCGGGTATTGCGGCGGCATGCTCACGCTCGGCCTGTCATTGGCGCTGGTGACCTGGGGCGAGGCGCGCGGCATGGGTGCCACCGAGTATGTGCCGTGGGTGATCGTGATTACCGCGCTGATGTTCGGCCTGTCCGCGCTGCCGTCGTTCTTCTTCCTGCGCGAACGCGCGGTGCCGCATGCGGTCACGCTGCAGGCGCCCAATATGTTGGGCCGGCTCGCGCGGGCCTGGCGCGACACCGGTGAACACTTCCCCGAGTTTCGCCGGCTGCTGATGTGTGGCGCCTGCTACCAGGCAGGCATCGCCGTGGTCGTGACGCTGGCCGCCGTGTATGCGGAGCAGGTGATGGGTTTCAGCATGCCGCAGATCATGATGCTGGTGTTTACCGTAAACATTGGCGCTGCGCTGGGGGCGTTCAGCTTCGGCTATGTTCAGGATCGCATCGGTCACAAGCGCGCGCTGGCGATCACGCTCGTGGGCTGGATCGTGATGGTGATCGTGGCGTATCTCGCGGTCACGGTGGCCGTGTTCTGGGTCGCGGCGGTGCTGGCGGGGCTGTGCATGGGCACGAGCCAGAGCGCCGGGCGCGCCATGACCGGCGCACTCGCGCCCGAGGGCCGGCTCGCGGAGTTTTTCGCGCTCTGGACCTTCGCCATCCAGCTGGCCGCGGTGGTGGGCCCGCTCACCTATGGCCTGGTCACCTGGGTCACCGTGGGCAATCATCGGCTCGCGATTCTCGTGACCGGGCTCTTCTTCGTGGGCGGACTGTTGCTGTTGTCGCGAGTGGATCTGGCACGCGGTCTCGCCCGGCGCCGCGAGTCGGCCTGAAGGGTGTCACGGCCCGGTGCGCAATGCACCGGGCCGTTCAAGCAGCGGTGAGGCACGGCTGCTATCCTAGTGACTTGGCCCACCATGCGGCACCTGTTTTCGCTGCGCCGTCCTGCGGCGCGTGCGTAAGGTGCCAGTAAGAGCATGGCGATACGGTTGCGTGTCGGCAAAAACGGCAGCACCAAAATCACTATTCGGAGACAAAACCATGTCGAATGCCATCCAGTCCGTGCTGGTCGAAACCCGCGTGTTTCCGCCGCCCGAGCAGGCCGTCAAAGGCGCTGCGATTTCCGGCATGGACGCCTATCGCGCCCTCTGCCAGGAAGCCGAACAAGATTTCGATGGATTCTGGTCGCGCCATGCGCGCGAGAACCTGCAATGGACCAAGCCGTTCACCCAGGTGCTCGACGAGAGCAACGCGCCGTTTTACCGCTGGTTCGGCGATGGTGAGCTCAACGTCTCGGCCAACTGTCTCGACGTCCACCTCACCAATGGCAATGCCGACAAGACCGCCATCATCTTCGAGTCCGACGATGGCAAGAGCGTCAAGGTCAGCTACCGCGAACTGCTGGCGCGCGTGTGCCGCTTCGCCAATGGCCTGAAGTCGCTCGGCTACAAGAAGGGCGACCGCGCCATCATCTACATGCCCATGTCCATCGAGGCGGTTGTGGCGATGCAGGCGTGCGCCCGCCTGGGCGTCACGCATTCTGTCGTGTTCGGCGGCTTCTCGGCCAAGAGCCTGCAGGAGCGTATCGTCGACGTGGGCGCATCGCTCGTGATCACCGCCGATGAGCAGGTGCGCGGCGGCAAGACGATTCCGCTGAAGCCCGCCGTCGAAGATGCCTTCGCGATGGGCGGCTGCGAGGCCGTGAAGCAGGTCGTGGTCTATCGCCGCACCGGGGGCAAGGTCGCCTGGACCGAAGGCCGAGATCTGTGGATGCACGATGTCGAGTCCGGTCAGGACGACACCTGCGAGCCGGTGCCGGTCGAAGCCGAGCATCCGCTTTTCATCCTCTACACCTCGGGCTCCACCGGCAAGCCCAAGGGCGTGCAGCACGCCTCTGCCGGCTATCTTTTGTGGTCGCTGCTCACCGTCAAATGGACGTTCGACGCGCGCGCCGACGACGTGTATTGGTGCACGGCCGACGTGGGCTGGATCACGGGCCACACCTACATCACCTACGGTCCGCTGGCCGCCGGCCTGACCCAGGTGGTGTTCGAAGGGGTACCCACCTATCCCGACGCAGGCCGTTTCTGGGACATGATCGCGCGCCACAAGGTGTCGGTGTTCTACACCGCGCCCACGGCCATCCGCTCGCTCATCAAGGCCGCCGAGGCCACGCCGGCCACTCACCCGAAAAACTATGCGCTGGATTCGCTGCGCATCATCGGCACGGTCGGTGAGCCGATCAATCCCGAGGCCTGGATCTGGTATCACAAGAACGTCGGGCGCGAACGCTGCCCGATCGTGGATACCTGGTGGCAGACCGAGACGGGCGGCCACATGATCACGCCGCTGCCGGGCGCCACGCCGCTCAAGCCCGGCTCGTGCACGCTGCCTTTGCCGGGCATCACCGCTGCCATCGTCGACGAGACCGGTGGCGACGTCGAGCAGGGCAATGGTGGCTTCCTGGTGATCAAGCGGCCGTGGCCTGCCATGATCCGTACCATCTGGGGCGATCCCGAGCGCTTCAAGAAGAGCTACTTCCCGCCCGAACTGCGCGGCTACTACCTCGCGGGCGACGGTGCGCAGCGCGACGCCGATGGCTACTTCTGGATCATGGGCCGCATCGACGACGTGCTCAACGTGTCGGGACATCGCCTGGGCACGATGGAGGTCGAGTCGGCGCTGGTGGCGCACGAGCTCGTGGCCGAGGCCGCGGTGGTCGGCCGTCCGGACGACACCACCGGCGAGGCCGTGGTCGCTTTCGTCGTGCTCAAGGGCTCCCGCCCCGAGGGCGAAGAGGCGCAGAAGATCGCCAAACTGCTGCGCGATCACGTGGCCAAAGAGATCGGCCCGATCGCCAAGCCCAAAGACATCCGCTTTGGCGACAACCTGCCCAAGACCCGTTCCGGCAAGATCATGCGCCGCCTGCTGCGCGTGGTCGCCAAGGGCGAGGAAGTCACCCAGGACGTCTCTACCCTCGAGAACCCCGCGATTCTGGAGCAGCTCGCCAAATCGTTGTGAACGCAACCTGTCACGGCCGTAATGTTCGGCTGGCGCACCGCGACAGGCGCATAATAGAAAACCTGCACGGAACACCCGTGCAGGTTTTTTTTTTGCCGTAGGGCCGCCCCAAGGCAAAAAAGCCGCCTGTGGGGGCAGCAAGCCGAAGGCGCGGCGTGGGGGTATTTTTTGCCGCCGGGCCGTCCCAAGGCAAAAAGCCCCCTTTGGGGGCAGCAAGCCGAAGGCGCGGCGTGGGGGTATTTTTTGCCGCCGGGCCGCCCCAAGGCAAAAAGCCGCCTTTGGGGGCAGCAAGCCGATGGCGCAGCGTGGGGGTATTTTTTGCCGCCGGGCCGCCCCAAGGCAAAAAGCCCCCTCGGGGGGCAGCAAGCCGAAGGCGCGGCGTGGGGGTATTTTTTGCCGCCGGGCCGCCCCAAGGCAAAAAGGCCCCCTCGGGGGGCAGCAAGCCGAAGGCGCGGCGTGGGGGCATACATTCTCTTTTTTTTTGGAGCAGGGTGGTGAGTGGCGGGGGATTTGACCGTGCCGGGCTGGGCCTGATGCTGGGCACGGTGCTCGTGTGGGCCGGAAGCTGGATCGCCATGAAGCTCGTCGTTCCGTACATCGGGCCGTACGACTTCGTGGTGGTCAGATACCTGAGCGGCGCGGCCGTGCTCTTCATCGTGCTGGTAGGTACCGGTCGGCCGCTCGCGATGCCGCCCTGGAAGCTCACCCTCGCGGTCGGGCTAAGCCAGACCGCGGCGTTCCAGGGCTTCGTGCAGACGGCACTCGTGACGGGTGGGGTGGGCAAGGTATCGCTGATGGCGTACACGATGCCGTTCTGGGTTGTCCTGCTCGCCTGGGCACTGTTGGGCGAGCGGCCTGGCTGGCGGCACTGGGCGGGTATTGCGCTGGCAGGCGCCGGCCTGCTGCTCTTCGTGCAGCCGTGGGCGGGAATGGGCGACATCGGCACCGTGCTGCTCGGGGTGGCGAGCGGCTTCTGCTGGGGCTTGGGCACGGTGCTGTCCAAGCGCATGTTCGAGACACATCGGCCCGATATCATCACGTTCACCGCGTGGCAGATGCTGATCGGCGGCCTGGCGATCACCCCGGTGGCCCTGCTGGTGCCGCAGATTGATGCGCAGTGGGGCTGGCAGCTCTGGACCGGCATGAGCTACATCGTGCTGGTGGCCTCGGCGCTCGCGTGGCTGCTGTGGCTGGCCGTGGTGCGCCGTCTGCCGGCATCGGTCGCCGGCCTGTCGAGCCTGGGCGTACCGGTCGTGGCGATGCTGCTGGCCTGGCTGATTCTGCATGAACAACCCCATGGCGCCGAGTTGGGCGGCATGGCGCTTATCCTGGCCGGTATTCTGGTCGTGAGCCGAGCTGCTCGCGCCTGACATCGGCTTTTGACCGGCAACAGATTCGAGAAGGAATGACGATGATCGATTTGCGCAGCGATACCGTGACCCGCCCGACCGCAGCCATGCGGGAGGCCATGCTGAACGCGCCGGTAGGCGATGACGTGATGGGCGACGATCCCAGCGTGCGCGACCTCGAGGCCGCGGTGGCCGAACGCGCCGGCAAGGAGGCCGGGCTGTATTGCCCGTCGGGTACGCAGAGCAATCTGGTAGGTCTCATGGCCCACTGCGGCCGGGGTGATGAGTACCTGGTGGGCCAGCTCGCGCATACCTACAAATACGAGGGCGGCGGCGCGGCGGTGCTGGGCAGCATCCAGCCGCAGCCCATCGAGCACGCGCCCGACGGCACGCTGCCGCTCGAGAAACTGGCCGCGGCCATCAAGCCGGTGGGCGATCCGCACTACGCGCGCACTCGCCTGCTGGCGCTCGAGAATACCTTTCATGGCAAGGTGATTCCGCAGGATTACATCGTGCGCGCGGCCGCGTTCGCGCGCGAGCACGGCCTTGGCGTGCACCTCGACGGCGCGCGCGTGTTCAATGCCTCGGTCGCCACCGGCCTGGACCTGCGCACCTTGTGCGAGCCGTTCGACAGCGTTTCGATCTGCTTCTCCAAGGGCTTGGGCGCGCCGGTGGGTTCGGTGCTGGTGGGCAGCCGCGAGCTGATCGCGCAGGCGCGCCGCTGGCGCAAGGTCGTGGGTGGCGGCATGCGGCAGGCCGGCATGCTGGCGGCCGCGTGCCATTACGCCCTGGATCATCATGTGGCGCGTCTGGCCGAGGACCATGCCAACGCGGCGGCACTGGCCGAGGGCCTGGGCGCGATCGACGGCCTGCGCGTGCTCTCGCAGCAGACCAATATGGTCTTCGTGGAATTCGAGCCCGCGCGTTGCGAGGGTCTGCAGGCGGCGCTGGACGGGCAGGGCATCAAGATGCGCGCCGTCTATGGCGGCCCGACCCGGCTCGTCACGCACCTCGACGTGAGCGCCGATGACGTGAAGCGGGTGGTGCGCGCCGTGGCCGACTACTGCTCGACGGCCGCGCGCTGACGGGTGCGATCAGGCGTGAGCAGCGCGGCTGTCGGCCGGCGCCTGCTCACGCGCCTCCATCCCATAGTCGCGGATCACGCTGGCGATGCGCAGCCGGTAATCGGCGAACACGCCGGCGCGGCCCGCGGCCTGCGCCGCGCGATGTTCGGTGAGATTACGCCAGGCCTGTACGGCGGCCTCGTCGCGCCAGAACGAGAGCGAGAGGATCTTGCCCGGCGAGGTCAGGCTCTGGAACCGCTCCACCGAAATGAACCCGTCCATCTCGCGCAGATGGGGTACCAGCCCGGCGGCGATGTCGAGGTAGGTGTCGCGCTGGCCCTCGGCGGGCACGACTTCGAAGATGACGGCAATCATGGAGAACTCCAGTTCGGACGAGTCAATGCGGCGCGCGGCCGGTGCGCGCGGTCAACGACAGTATCGGTGGGCGCCGCCGCGGATGCTTCGATGCGGCTCGAAGCGTGGCTGCCGTGCGGCAAGCATGACGTGCCATCGCCGCACCGCGTTCGCGCCAGCCGCCGCACGGTACCCCGGCGTCGATGCGAAGGGGGCGTGACGGGTGGCGGCAATCAGGCGCCCGCGTCGATCAGCGCGCGATAGCCCTCGCGCGAATCCGGCCAGGCGAGCGTGAGCCCCGAGGCGCGCAGCCGCGCATTGCTCAGGCGCTTGCTGCCCACGCCGGCCGGTGCGGGGCCTTCGGCCGGAGCGGGGGCGCCGAGCAATCGGGCCAGATGGGCATACAGCACGTCCAGCGGCAGGGGCGTGTCGTCCGCGCCGAGGTAGCAGGGCTGCACCTGGGGCAGGTGCAGCAGATGCGCCACCGCGGCCGCGGCGTCGTCGATGTGAATGCGATTGGCCCAATGCGGGGGCGTGCGCGGCGCGGCCGCGCTGCCGGCACGCAGTCGCTGCAGGAGCTGCACGCGGCCCGGGCCATACAGGCCGGCCAGCCGCAGTGATACGGTCTCCGTCGGTTGCGCGTGCAACCAGGTCTCGGCCTCCAGAAGAATGCGGCCATTGAACGCCTGCGGCGCCTCGGGTGTGCTCTCGTCGATCCATTCGCCGTCGTGGCCGCCATACACCGCGCTCGACGACACGAACAGCACGCGCCTGAGCGCGGCCGGATCGAGTGCCGCCAGCAGATTGGCCAGGCCGTGGATGAACACCGCGCGGTAGCGTTCGGGTTCGCGTCCGCCGGGCGTCGGCAGATAGGCCACGCGCGTGATGCCGGCCGGCAGGCTCGCGAGGCTGGCCGGATCGGCGAGATCCGCCGTAATCCAGCGCACGCCGGCTGGTCCCTCTGCCGGCGGGTTGCGGCGCAGCGCCCAGACCTCGTCGCCGCGCGCAATCAGGCGCTGCGCCGCGCGCAGGCCCAGATCGCCACAGCCCGCCAACAATATCCGTTCAGTCATCTAGTGCTCCATAAAGGGGAGGGCCGCGGCGCGCGGCCATCCCGTTCAACCGTCGAGCAGGCATTCCTTGCCCTGAAAACAAAACGCCTGCCGGATCGCTGACCCGGCAGGCGTTGGTGCGTGGGCGCGAACGGCCCGCGTCACATACCGTTGTACACCGGACCTTCGCCACCTTGCGGGGCGACCCACACGATATTCTGTTTGGGATCCTTGATGTCGCAGGTTTTGCAGTGCACGCAGTTCTGCGCATTGATTTGCAGGCGATCGGCGCCGTGGTCGTCCTTGATGAACTCGTACACGCCGGCCGGACAGTAGCGCGCCTCGGGACCGCCATAGGTGGCCAGGTTGACGGCGACCGGAATCGTGGGGTCCTTGAGCGTCAGGTGGATCGGCTCGTTTTCTTCGTGGTTGGTGTTCGAGATGAACACCGAGCCCAGACGATCGAAAGTGAGCTTGCCATCCGGCTTGGGATAGTCGATGCGCGCGCATTGCGATGCGGGCTGCAGACAGGCGTGGTCGGGTTTGTTATTGCGCAGCGACCAGGGCATCTTGCCCTTGAGCAGCAGTTGCTCGATGCCGGTCATGAGCACGCCCACGGTGCGGCCCTTCTTGAACCACTGCTTGAAGTTGCGCGCCTTGTTCAGTTCGGCGTGCAGCCACGAGCTCTCGAACGCGGCCGGGTAGGCGGTGAGCTCGTCCTGGCGGCGGTCGGCGACGATCGCGTCGAATGCGGCTTCGGCGGCCAGCATGCCCGACTTGATCGCGGCGTGGCTGCCCTTGATGCGCGAGGCGTTCAGGAATCCGGCCTCACAGCCGACCATCGCGCCGCCCGGGAAGGTGAGCTTGGGCAGGGCCAGCAGACCGCCCGCCGTGATGGCGCGCGCGCCGTAGGCGATGCGCTTGCCGCCTTCGAACGTGCCGCGGATCGCGGGGTGGGTTTTGTAGCGCTGGAACTCTTCGAACGGAGACAGCCACGGATTGGCGTAGTCCAGGCCCACGATCAGGCCAACCGCGACGATATTGTTGTCGAGGTGATAGAGGAACGAGCCACCGTAGGTGTCGGCATCGAGCGGCCAGCCGGCGGTGTGCACCACCAGACCCGGGCGCGACTGGGCCGGATCGACTTCCCACATTTCTTTGATGCCGATGCCATAGCTCTGGGCATTGCGGCCTTCGTCGAGCTTGAAGCGCTCGATCAGCTGGCGGCCGAGCTGGCCGCGCGAGCCTTCCGCGAAGATCGTGTAGCGCGCCAGCAGTTCCATGCCGGGCTGGTAATGGTCGGTGTGCGAACCGTCGCGGGCCACGCCCATGTCGCCCGTGGCCACACCGCGGACAGCGCCTGCGTCGTCGTACAGAATCTCGGCGGCGGCAAAGCCCGGGAAGATGTCCACGCCCAGCGCCTCGGCCTGCTCGCCCAGCCACTGCGCCACGTCGCCCAGGCGAACGATGTAGTTGCCCTTGTTGTGGAAGCATTCGGGCAGCATCCACTCGGGCGTGCCGCGCGCGCCGGTCGCGCTCAGGAACAGAAACTTGTCCTGCGTGACGGGCACGTTCAGCGGTGCGCCTTTTTCTTTCCAATCGGGGATCAGTTCGGTCAGGGCGCTCGGGTCCATGACTGCGCCGGACAGAATGTGCGCACCGATCGCGGCGCCTTTTTCCAGGACGCAGACGCCGATCTCTTGATTCTTCTCGGCGGCAAGCTGCTTCAGGCGAATGGCGGTGGAGAGACCGGCAGGACCTCCGCCGACAATCACCACGTCGTATTCCATCGACTCGCGTTCAGACATTACGAAAATCCCCTCTATGTTTCTCGGTCTGGCAGGCGGTATTATCAATGATTGTATTGCAGCCTGCACACAGGCTGTTTTTTGCCCATGACGACGTTGCAGATACCGAATCTGCGCACGACGAAAGGAGTTCGGTCGATGGACCGCGCAGATGCCAATCTGAACCCTCAACCCGGCGCCGACACGCCGCTCGCGGATCCCGCGCAATCGCCGTCGGACGCCCTGCAGGTCGGTGCCATGCATCAGATCGATCTGCCGCTGCGCTGGGGCGACTCCGACGCCCTGAATCATCTCAACAACACGCTCTACTTCCGCTTGATGGAAGAGGCGCGCATGCGCATTCTCTACGACTCGGGGCTGACCCTGCCCGCCGAGCATGGGCCGATTCTCGCGCACGCCTCGTGCGACTTCCTGCGTCCGCTCACGTACCCCGCGACGGTGCGTGTCACGCACACGCTGGCGCGCCTGGGTCGCTCGAGCATGGAGCTCGATCTCACGCTAGAGAAGGTCGGCGACGATGCCGGCCCCTACGCGCGCGGCCGCAACGTGCTGGTCTGGATGGATTACACCGCAAATCGTTCGGCGCCCTGGCCCGCCGAGGTGCTGGCCCGGCTCGCCGGCCAGCTGAGCTTGCAGCAATCGCGCTAGCCGGTAGAATTCGCTGCAAAGCACAAAAGAATATCGAGGGGGCGCGGCGTATAGCGTCGTCAGGCCTCCCGCCGATTGATTTCACACATCAACCAGGAGTTGGAGCGATGGACAAGGTATATGCAAGCGCCCAGGAGGCGCTCGCAGGCATCGTGAAAGATGGCCAGATGATCGCCGTGGGGGGCTTCGGCCTGTGCGGCATTCCCGAGGCTCTGATCGCCGCGCTGCGCGACTCGGGCGTAAAAGACCTCACCTGCATCAGCAACAACGCGGGCGTCGACGGCTTCGGCCTGGGCCAACTGCTCACCACGCGCCAGATCCGCAAGATGATCGCGTCGTACGTGGGCGAAAACAAAGAATTCGAACGCCAGTTCCTGTCGGGCGAACTCGAGCTCGAGTTCACCCCGCAAGGCACGCTGGCCGAGAAGCTGCGTGCCGGCGGCGCGGGCATCCCCGCCTTCTTCACCCGCACCGGCGTGGGCACCATCGTGGCCGACGGCAAGGAAATCCGCGAGTTCGACGGCCAGCAGTATGTGATGGAACGCTCGCTCGCACCCGATGTGTCGCTCGTCAAGGCGCATATCGCCGATCGCAGCGGCAATCTGGTGTTCCGCAAGACCGCCCGCAACTTCAATCCCAACGTCGCCATGGCCGGCAAGCTGACCGTGGTCGAGGTCGAGGAAATCGTTGAAACCGGCACGCTGGATCCCGATCAGGTCCATCTGCCCGGCATCTATGTGCATCGGATCGTGCTGAACACGAACCCCGAAAAGCGCATCGAACAACGCACCACTCGCCCGGCCTAAAGGAGAACTGTCATGGCATGGTCCCGCGATGAAATGGCCGCGCGTGCCGCGCGCGAGCTGCAAGACGGCTTTTATGTGAACCTGGGCATTGGCCTGCCCACCCTGGTCGCCAACCACGTGCCCAAGGGCGTCGAGGTCTGGCTCCAGTCCGAAAACGGCCTGCTGGGCATCGGCCCGTTTCCCACCGATGATGAAGTCGATCCCGACCTGATCAATGCGGGCAAGCAGACCGTCACCACGTTGCCCGGCTCGTCGATCTTTTCGTCGGCGGATTCGTTCGCGATGATCCGCGGCGGCAAGATCAATCTCGCCATTCTGGGCGCCATGCAGGTCTCCGAGCGCGGCGACCTGGCCAACTGGATGATTCCGGGCAAGATGGTCAAGGGCATGGGCGGCGCGATGGACCTCGTCGCAGGGGTGGGCCGCGTGGTCGTGCTGATGGAGCACATCGCCAAGAAGAAAGACGGCACCGAAGACATCAAGTTGCTGCCCGAATGCAACCTGCCGCTCACTGGCGTGGGCGTGGTCAATCTGATCATCACCGACCTGGGCGTGATGGAAGTCACCGAAGACGGCCTCAAGCTGATCGAAGTGGCGCCGGGCGTCACGGTCGATGAGATCCAGGCCAAGACGGCAGCCAAACTCGACGTGTCGGCCGTGCGCTGACGCCTGCGCGCGAGGCCGGTTGACCCGGCCTTCCGCGTTTTCAAAAGCGCCTCGCGCGTTTTCATGAACCCCGCCCGGACGGCCGTCCGGGCGGGGTTTTTGTTTCCCGGCCGCCACAGCCGGCCTCGTCAAAGTCCGATTTCGTCCATTCTTCGGACATATTTAGGTCTGAACGATGCACCGCAATGGTGCGTGCACCCTGTGAGCGGCCCATGCACCACTTTGGGCGCAAGGGTAATCCCTAAATATTGAAAATTTATTTTCTTTCTTAAAATTCGCCGGTAAACAAATTTACATATTCGGTTTGCGCCTATCGACGGCCTCAGCCGCCGTCCCGTCCACGCTTATACCCGGCACGTCCTCACCTCCGCCCTCCCGCTCACTCATGTCCCAGGCCGCTACTCCGATCGCCGAACGCATCGCGCGCGCCCAGCCGACGTTCAGCCGCATCCAGCACCGGATGGCCGAATATGTGCTGGCGCACCAGTTCCGCGCGGCCACGATGACGATCGATGAGTTCGCCAATGCGGTCGGCGTGTCGGTGGCGAGCGCCAACCGCTTTGCTCGCGCGCTGGATTTGCCCGGCTACCCGCAGTTTCGCGCCGAGCTGGCGCGCGGCTTCGAGTCGGCCCTGGAGCCAGTCGAGAAGCTGCGTGTCGAGCTGGCGCATTCGGCCAGCGCCGTGCAGATCTTCGCCGCCACGCTCGAAGAAGATATCCGCAACGCGCAGCGCACCCTGCAGGCGCTCGACGCCGGCGCGTGCGAGCGCGCCGTGCAGGCCGTGCTGGATGCCGAACGCGTATTCATCATCGGTTTTGGCGCCAGCGGCTTTCTGGCGGGCATGTTGCAGCGCGGTCTGTGCATGCACCTGCACTCGGTTGAATCGCTCGCCGGCCCCGGTGGTGTGTCGCACGCCGCGCGGCAGATGTCGCGCATGACGAGCCGCGACCTGGTGATCGCGATCGGCTTTCCGCGTTACCTGGCCGATACCGTGACGCTGGCGCGCGCCGCGCAGAGCGCCGGCGTTCCGGTGCTGGTGCTTACCGACAAACCCACGTCGCCGCTCGCGCCCTGCGCCACGGTGGCCCTCTACGCACATTCGAGCCGACAGTTGCTGTCGAACTCGGAAACCGGCGCGTTGGGACTGATCGAAGGCCTGTCGGCCGCGGTCGCCCATCGTGCCAAAGACTCTATCGAAGCCGCCGCCGGCGTGACCCAGTCGGTCATGCCCTGGCTTATCCATGGTGTTGCAGGAGCAGGAAAACGATGATTACGCCCGTGATCGCGATTCACGGTGGTGCCGGCGCGATGGCTCGCGCCGCCATGTCGCCCGAGAAAGAACAGGAATATCTGGACGCGCTGCGCCGCATCGTGGCCGCGGGCCAGCAGGTGCTGGCCGATGGGGGCTCGGCGCTCGACGCCGTGACCGAGGCCGTGCGCCTGCTCGAAGACTGCCCGCTGTTCAATGCGGGCCATGGTGCCGTCTTCACCAGCGCCGCCACCCATGAACTCGACGCCGCCGTCATGGACGGCGCGACGCTGCGCTCCGGCGCCATCGCCAACGTCAGCAACGTGCGCAACCCCGTGCTGGCCGCGCGCAAGGTCATGGAGAACAGCAAGCATGTGTTCTTCGTGGGTGCCGGCGCCGAAGACTACGCGGCCGAGCAGGGCCTGGATATCGTCGATCCCTCGTATTTCTCGACCGAGGCGCGCCGCGAGCAATTGCTGCGCGTGCAGCGCGAGAATCCCGATGCCGCCGTGCTCGACCACGACGGCCAGGCGCTGGTCGCCCGCGGCCAGCCCGCGCCGGCCGATCCGCTGGACAGCGACAAGAAGTTCGGCACGGTGGGCGCGGTCGCGCTCGACGCGCAGGGCAACCTGGCCGCGGCGACCTCCACGGGCGGCATCACCAACAAGCAGGTCGGCCGTATCGGCGACGCGCCGCTGATCGGCGCGGGTACCTACGCCAACAACCGTACCTGCGCGGTGTCGACCACCGGCACCGGCGAGATGTTCATCCGCATGGTCGCGGCCTACGACATCTCCGCCATCATGGAATACACCGGCGCCAGCCTCCAGCAGGCCGCCGACCGCGTCGTGATGGAAAAGCTGCCCACGATCGAGGGCAAGGGCGGCCTGGTGGCCGTCGACGCGCAGGGCAACGTCGCGTTGCCCTTCAATACCGAAGGCATGTACCGGGGTTTTGGCCGTGTGGGCCAACAACCCGAGGTGGCCATTTACCGATGACACGGTGCGCGTTTTGCACCCAGCAAGTACTAGGAATGAATTGAATATGGTTGATCGCGCAAAGCCCCTGGCGCTGCCGGATAACCGCGTGGTCCAGGTCGACGACCTGACGGTGCGCTTCGTGACGTCGGAACGTACGGTGGAAGCGGTACGCAATCTGTCGTTCCACGTCGACCGGGGCGAGACCCTGGCCATCGTGGGCGAATCGGGTTCGGGCAAGTCCGTGACCTCGCTGGCCCTGATGCGTCTGGTCGAGCACGGCGGTGGCCGTCTGGCCCAGGGCTCGATGCACCTGCGCCGCCGCAACGGCCAGGTCATCGACCTGGTGAACTCGTCGCAGCGCACGATGCGCGACGTGCGCGGTGCCGACATGGCCATGATCTTCCAGGAGCCCATGACCTCGCTGAACCCGGTGTTCACCGCCGGCGACCAGATCGCCGAGACCATCCGGCTGCACCAGGGCAAGGACGCCGCCGCCGCGCGCGCCGAAGCCCTGCGCATGTTGGAGCAGGTGCGCATTCCGGAAGCGAAGTCGGTGCTCGATCGCTACCCGCACCAGTTGTCGGGCGGTATGCGTCAGCGCGTCATGATCGCCATGGCGCTGGCCTGCAAGCCCGCGCTGCTGATCGCCGACGAACCGACCACGGCGTTGGACGTGACCATCCAGGCGCAGATTCTGCAGCTGATCCGTCAGCTGCAGGACGAAATGCACATGGGCGTGGTGTTCATCACCCACGACATGGGCGTGGTGGCCGAAGTGGCCGACCGCGTGCTGGTGATGTACCGCGGCGACAAGGTCGAAGAGGGCACCTCGGACCAGGTGTTCGAAGCGCCTCAGCATTCCTACACGAAGGCGCTGCTGTCGGCCGTGCCTCGTCTGGGTGCCATGACCGGTACCGATCTGCCTGCGCGCTTCCCGCTGCTGCAGGTGGAAGGCAAAGTCCAGCCGGTGGCTGAAGCCGGCGCCGACAGCACCCAGGAAGTGCCACGCAACAGCCAGGCTCCGATCCTGAGCGTGCGCGACCTCGTCACGCGCTTCGATCTGCGCGGCGGCATCCTGGGCCGCGTGCAGCGCCGCGTCCATGCCGTCGAGAAGGTGAGCTTCGATCTCTATCCCGGCGAGACGCTTTCGCTGGTGGGCGAGTCGGGTTGCGGCAAGTCGACCACGGGCCGGTCGCTGCTGCGCCTGGTCGATAGTCAGGGCGGCGAAATCCAGTTCGGCGGACGTGACATCGTGCGTCTGAAGAACAGCGAGCTGCAATCGCTGCGCCGCGATATCCAGTTCGTGTTCCAGGATCCGTTCGCCTCGCTCGATCCGCGCGTCACCGTGGGCTTCTCCATCATGGAACCCCTGCTGGTGCACGGCGTGGCGACCGGCAAGGCCGCCGAACAACGCGTGGCCGAGCTGCTCGAGCGCGTGGGCCTGCCGCCCGAAATGGCGCAGCGCTATCCGCACGAGTTTTCGGGCGGACAACGCCAGCGTATCTGTATCGCTCGCGCGCTCGCCCTCAATCCGAAGGTCGTGATCGCGGATGAATCCGTGTCGGCGCTGGACGTGTCGATCCAGGCGCAGATCGTGAACCTGCTGATCGACCTGCAGCGCGACCTGGGCATTTCGTTCCTGTTCATCTCGCACGATATGGCCGTGGTGGAGCGCATCAGCCACCGCGTGGCCGTGATGTATCTGGGCCAGATCGTCGAGATCGGTCCTCGCCGCGCCATCTTCGAGAACCCGCAGCATCCCTACACCAAGAAGCTGATGTCGGCGGTGCCGATCGCCGATCCGTCGCGCCGTCATCTCAAGCGCGCCTTGTTGTCCGATGAAATTCCGAGCCCGATCCGCAAGCTCGACGACGAACCGGTGGTGCAGCCGCTGGTTCAGGTCGGCCCGGATCACTTCGTGGCGCGCCACCCCGTGGGCGGCGCGTACTGATAAAGCAGTCCGCGTTCTTTGTCTCGTGAGCGTTGCGGCCCCGGCCGCGCTTCTTACGGTTTTTTCCACCGCCTCTCCTTTACGAATCAGGAGTTCGCAATGATGAAAGTACTGCGTCCCACCAAGCTGATGGCCGCCGCCGCGCTGGCCCTCGGTGTCCTCGCCTCGCCCCTGGCGCACGCCAGCAAGGACGTGACGTTTGCCGTGTCGATCGCGCTGGAAACGCTCGATCCGTACAACACCAACAGCACGCTGAACCAGGCGGTGGGCAAGTCCTACTACGAAGGCCTGTTCGAGTTCGACAAAGACCTGAAGATCCAGAAGGTCCTGGCCACCGACTACTCGGTGAGCGACAACGGCCTGGAGTACACCTTCAAGCTGCGTCCGAACGTCAAGTTCCAGGACGGCACCGACTTCAACGCCGAAGCCGTCAAGATCAACTTCGATCGCCCGGCCAATCCGGACAATCGTCTGTCGCGCTACATCCAGTTCAGCGTCATCGAGAAGATCGACGTGGTGGATCCGCTGACCGTCAAGATCACCCTGAAGAAGCCGTTCTCGGCCTTCATCAACGCGCTGGCCCACCCGGCCGCCATGATGATCTCGCCCACCGCACTCAAGAAGTACGGCAAGGACATCGGCTTTCACCCCGTCGGCACCGGCCCGTTCGAATTCGTCGAGTGGAAGCCCGCCGAATACCTGAAGGTCAAGAAGTTCGCCGGCTACTGGAACCAGGGCAAGCCGAAGGTCGACACGATCACGTTCCGTACCGTGACCGACAACAACACCCGCGCTGCCGTGGTGCAGACCGGTGAAGCGCACTTCGCTTTCCCGGTGCCGTTCGAGCAAGCCGCCGTACTGGCCAAGAACGACAAGCTGGACGTGGTCGATCACAAGAACTCGATCATGGCCCGCTACCTGTCGATGAACACGCAGGTCAAGCCGTTCAACGACGTGCGTGTGCGCCAGGCCATCAACTACGCCATCAACAAGCAAGCGCTGGCCAAGGTTGCCTTCAATGGCTACGCCACCGTGGTCGACGGCGTCGTGCCGCAGGGCGTGGACTTCGCGCACAAGACCGGCCCGTGGGAACACAACCCCGCCAAGGCCCGCGAACTGCTGAAGGAAGCCGGCTACCCCAACGGTTTCGAAACCCAGCTCTGGTCCGCCTACAACGACGGCACCTCGGTCAAGGTCGTGCAGTTCCTGCAGCAGCAGCTGCAACAAGTCGGCATCAAGACCTCGGTCGAAGTGCTGGAATCGGGTCAGCGCGTGCAGCGCGTTCAACAGGTGCAGAAGCCTGAAGACGCCAAGGTTCGCCTGTACTACGCCGGCTGGTCGTCCTCGACCGGTGAAGCCGACTGGGGCCTGCGTCCGCTGCTGACCACCGGCGCTTTCCCGCCCGTGCTGAACAACGTGTCGTACTACTCGAACGCCAAGGTCGACGCGGGTGTCCAGGAAGCCCTGGCCACGACCGATCGTGCCAAGAAGGCCGAGATCTACAAGAACGTTCAGGAAACCATCTGGAACGACGCCCCGTGGGCGTTCCTGGTGACCCAGAACAATGTGTACGTGAAGTCGAAGAACCTGAGCGGTGTGTACGTCGAACCCGACACCTCGTTCTGGTTCGGTGATATCGACCTCAAGCAGTAAACCAAGAAGGCCACATTCGGCGGGGGCACGGTGCCCCTGCCGATGTCGCAGGAATTTCAATGCTGACCTACATCGTCAAACGTCTATTGGGCATGATCCCCACGCTGCTGCTGGTGGCAGTGGTCGTGTTTTTGTTCGTGCACATGCTTCCGGGCGACCCCGCGCGACTGGCCGCCGGCCAGGACGCCGACCAGGCGACCGTCGAACTCGTGCGCAAGGAACTGGGCCTGGATCTGCCCCTGCCGCAGCAGTTCGTGCGCTACTTCAGCCATATGCTGCAAGGTGACCTGGGCACCTCGTTGCGCACCAAGCGTCCCGTCTCGACCGAAATCGCCGACCGCTTCATGCCCACGCTCTGGCTCACGCTGGCCAGCATGGTCTGGTCCGTGATCTTCGGCATGATCATCGGGATCGTGTCCGCGGTCTGGCGCAATCGCTGGCCCGATCGCCTCGGCATGACGTTGGCGGTCTCGGGCATCTCGTTCCCCGCCTTTGCGCTGGGCATGATGCTCATGCAGGTGTTCTCGGTGAATCTGGGCTGGCTGCCCACCGTGGGCGCCTCGACCTGGCAACACTACATCCTGCCTTCGATCACGCTCGGCGCCGCCGTGGCCGCCGTGATGGCGCGCTTCACGCGGGCGTCGTTCGTCGAAGTGATCCAGGAAGATTTCGTCCGGACCGCCCGCGCCAAGGGCCTGTCCGAGCGCCGCGTCGTGATCAAGCACGCGCTGCGCAATGCGCTGATTCCCGTCGTCACCATGATGGGCCTGCAGTTCGGCTTCCTGTTGGGCGGCTCGATCGTGGTCGAGACGGTGTTCAACTGGCCCGGCCTCGGCCGCCTGCTGGTCGATGCCGTGACCCAGCGCGACTATCCCGTGATCCAGGGCCTGGTGCTGCTGTTCTCGCTGGAATTCATCCTGATCAACCTGATTGTCGACGTGCTGTATGGCGTCATCAATCCCAGCATCCGTTACAAGTGAGGGCGGCATGAGCAATTCGACTACCGCCACTACCGCGCAAGCGGCCGCCAAGAACGACGTACGCACGCCGCTCACCGAGTTCTGGCGCAAGTTCAAGAAGCAAAAGCTCGCCGTCGGCGCCGGCCTGTTCGTCGTGCTGCTGGTGATCCTGGCCGTATTCGCGCCCTGGATCGCCCCGTTCGACGCCGAGAATTTCTTCGATTACGACGCCATCAACGCCGGTCCGTCGCTCACCCACTGGCTGGGCGTGGACTCGCTGGGCCGCGATATCTTCAGCCGCATCCTGATGGGCGCGCGCATCTCGCTGGCCGCCGGCTTCCTGTCGGTGTTCATGGGCGCCATCGTCGGTACCTTCATGGGTCTGATGGCCGGCTACTACCAGGGCTGGTGGGAGCGCATCACGATGCGTATCTCCGACGTGCTGCTGGCCTTCCCCGGCATGCTGCTGGCGATCGGCGTCGTGGCCATCCTGGGTTCGAACATGATCAACGTGATCGTGGCCGTCGCGGTGTTCAGCGTGCCGGCGTTTGCCCGTCTCGTGCGCGGCAACACGCTCTCGATCAAGCAGATGACCTACGTCGAAGCCGTCAAGAGCGTGGGCGCGTCCGACTGGACCATCATCATGCGCCACATCCTGCCTGGCACGATCTCGCCGATCGTGGTGTACGGCACGATGCGTATCGGCACCTCGATCATCACGGCGGCGAGCCTGTCGTTCCTGGGCATGGGCGCGCAGCCGCCCACGCCGGAATGGGGCGCCATGCTCAACGAAGCGCGCGCCGACATGGTGATCGCACCGCACGTGGCGATTTTCCCCGCGCTGGCGATCTTCCTGACCGTGCTGGCATTCAACCTGCTGGGCGATGGCCTGCGCGACGCGCTCGACCCCAAGATCGACCGCAAGTAATCGTTCTTGCGCCGTCTGGACAGGACTGGACGCGGCCCGTGGCCGCGGCCGGTGCCGCCCAGGCGGCGTTTTTGCATTCTGGAGGCCGTGATCCACGGCGATGACCATGACTGACTCCGTACTGCCGCGCATCGGCGTGTTGCCCGCCGGGCCGCGCGATGCCATCACCGACGTCGCGGGCGTGACCGTCGGCCACCACACCCGCGCCGACGGCGCCTGCCAGACCGGCGTGACCGTGGTGCGCGCCCATGCGGGCGACCATTACCGCGACAAGGTGCCCGCGGCCGCCACGGTGCTCAATGGCTTTGGCAAGAGCACCGGCCTGGTGCAGGTGGAAGAGCTCGGCCTGCTGGAAACCCCTATCGGCCTGACCAACACCTTCGGCGTGGGCACCGTCGCCAATGCGCAGATCCGCGCGGCGGTCGCCGCCAATCCCGCGATCGGGCGCGAGTGGGCCACGGTCAATCCGCTGGTCTTCGAGTGCAACGACGGCTACCTCAACGATATCCAGGCGCTCGCCGTGCAGGAGGCCGACTACGTCGCCGCGCACGATGCCTGCGGCGTGCACGTCGAGCAGGGTAGCGTGGGGGCGGGACGGGGCATGTCGTCGTTCTCGCTCAAGGGCGGCATTGGCAGCGCCTCGCGCGTGGCCGAAGTGGCGCCGGGCGTGCGCTACACGGTGGGCGCGCTGGTCCTGTCGAACTTCGGCCGCTTGCCGGCGCTTACCGTGGCAGGCCGGCCGTTCGGCCGCCGCGTGGCCGACATCCTTGCGCGCGAAGCCGATCCGACGGCGCCCGAGAAGGGGTCCATCATCCTGCTGCTCGCCACCGACGCACCGCTGGACGCACGTCAGCTGCGCCGTCTTTCGTTGCGCGCCGGCGCAGGCCTGGCGCGTACGGGGTCGGTGTTCGGTCACGGCAGCGGCGATATCGCGCTGGCGTTTTCCACGGCTTACACCGTGCCGCATACCGCCGAGACGGGCATGCCGGCGGTAGCCATGCTGCACGAGACGCGCATCGATCCCTTGTTCGAAGCGGCCGCCGAGGCCTGCGAGCAGGCGATCGTGGCAGCGCTGTGGCATGCCAGCGAAGTGACCGGCCGTGACGGCCACCGCCGCCGTGCGATCCAGGAGGTCGTGCCGCAGTGGCGCGATTGGCTCGCCGACGGGGCATTCTGATTTTTCGTTTTCACGATTCACCAATCCCGCAAGGACGGGGGTAGCGCATGAAGATCCTGATTTCCACCGATATCGAAGGCGTGGCCGGCGTGTTCCACCACGAGCAGGTCCGTGCCGGCAACGGCGAGTACGAACGCGCCCGCGCCTGGATGACCGCCGAGGCCAATGCGGCCGTGCAGGGCGCGATCGCAGGCGGGGCCGAGGAAGTGCTGGTCAATGACTCGCACGGCGGCTTTCGCAACCTGCTGCCCGACCTGATCGACGAGCGCGCCCGGCTGGTCCTGGGCAAGCCGCGCTATCTGGGCATGATGGGTGGCCTCGAAGAGCGATGCGACGCGGTCTTCATGATCGGCTACCACAGCCGCTCGCAGGGCCGCGGCATCCTGGCGCACACCATCAACAGCTTCGCGTTTGCCCGCGTGTGGGTGAACGGCATGGAGCTGGGCGAGGCGGGCCTTTATGGCGCGCTGGCGGGGGAGCTGGGTGTGCCGGTCATCCTGGCCAGTGGCGATGACGTGTTCATCGAAGAGACCCGCCCGATCTTCCCGCAGGCGCAGTGGGTCCAGACCAAGGTGGCGCACGGCTTGTCGGCCGGTGTGACGCTGTCGCCCGCCGCCTCGCGCCGCGCCATCGCGCAGGCCGCCGAAACCGCGGTACGCAATATCGGGCAGGCGGTTCCTTTCGTGGTGCCCGGCCCGATAGAATGCCGTCTGCAGACGCAGACCGCCGCGCTGGCCGATCTGTTCTGCATGTGGCCCACGCTCACCCGCGTCGACGGCGTCACGCTGCAGTTCACGGTAGAGAACATGCAGGCGGCGATCCGCACGCTCAACAGCCTGGCGGCCATGTCGTTCATGCTGCGCTAGCGCGCCGTCACCCGTACAGGAACCCCATGTCGACCACCGATCTCCGTATTGCCGATCTGCGCCAGGCCATGCGCCGCCACAAGCTCGATGCCTGCATCGTGCCGTCGGCCGATCCTCATTTGTCCGAGTACCTGCCGGCCCGCTGGCAGGGCCGGCGCTGGCTGAGTGGCTTCAACGGCTCGGTGGGGACGCTCGTGGTCACCGCGGATTTCGCGGGGCTGTGGGTCGACAGCCGTTACTGGGTGCAGGCCGAGGCGCAGCTCGCCGGTACCGGCGTTCAGCTGATGAAGATCGCGCTGGCCACCACGCCGGGCCATGTCGATTGGCTCGCTACCCACCTCAAGGCTGGTGCGCGCGTCGCGGTGGATGGCGCCGTGCTGGGCCTGGCCGCGTTCCGCGGTTTGTCGGCCGCATTGTCCCCCGCGGGCATCGAGCTGTCGCTTGGCACCGATCTGCTCGATGAGGTCTGGGCCGACCGTCCGGGCCTGCCCGAGGCGTCGGTCTATGAACATGGCGCTCCGTATGCCTGCGAATCCCGCGCCGAGCGGCTGGCGCGGGTGCGCACCGCCATGCGCGAGAAGGGCGCCGACGTGCACCTGATCTGCACGCTCGATGACATCGCCTGGCTCTTCAACCTGCGCGGCGCCGACGTGAACTACAACCCGGTGTTCGTCGCGCATGCGCTGATCGGCGTCGACCACGCCACGCTGTTCGTGGCGGATGGCAAGATCGACGATGCGCTGCGGGCACGACTGACCGCCGATGGCGTCGACCTGGCCGGCTACACCGATATCGTTCCTGCGCTCGGCTCGCTGCACACCGACCAGACCTTGCTGATCGATCCCGCGCGCGTCACCTGCGGCGTCTTCCAGGCCATGGATCCGGCCGTGCCGCGCGTGGAGGCTATCAATCCGTCCACGCTCTTCAAGTCGCGCAAGAGCGAGGCCGAGCTCGCCCACGTACGCGAAGCCATGGCGCAGGACGGCGCGGCGCTGGCCGAGTTCTTCGCGTGGTTCGAAGCCGCGTCCGGACGCGAGCGCATCACCGAACTCACGATCGACGAGAAGATCACCGCCGCGCGCGCTCGCCGCCCCAACTACGTGTGTCCTAGCTTCGCGACCATCGCCGGTTTCAACGCCAACGGCGCGATGCCGCACTACCGTGCCACCGAAGCCGAGCATGCGGTGATCGAGGGCGACGGGCTGCTGCTGATCGACTCGGGCGGGCAGTACCTCGGTGGCACCACCGACATCACGCGGGTGGTGGCGGTCGGGACGCCGAGCGCCGATCAGAAGGTGGACTTCACACTGGTACTCAAGGGCATGATCGCGCTCTCGCGCGCGTCGTTCCCGCGCGGCACGCCGTCGCCCATGCTCGATGCCATCGCCCGCGCGCCGATCTGGGCCGGTGGCGCCGAATACGGGCACGGTACCGGTCATGGCGTGGGGTATTTCCTTAATGTGCACGAAGGCCCGCAGGTGATCTCGTACCGCGCGCAACCGGGCCCGCATACGGCCATGGAGCCCGGCATGATCACCTCCAACGAGCCGGGCATTTATCGTCCGGGCCGCTGGGGCGTGCGTATCGAAAACCTGGTGGCCAACCGCAGTTGGCTCGAGGGCGAGCTCGGTGAGTTCCTGTGCTTCGAGACGCTCACGCTGTGCCCGATCGACACGCGTTGCATCGAGCGCTCGCTGCTGCGCGCCGATGAGATCGCCTGGCTCGACGACTACCACCGCACCGTGCGCGAGCGCGTGGCGCCTTTGGTGGATGGCGCGGCGCTCGATTGGCTGTTGTCGCGCACCGAGCCGCTGGGCGTTTGAGCCCCGCAGGCTCGAGGCCGGCAGGGCTCAGGCTTGCGAGGTTTCCGCCAGGGGACCCTCGTAGGCCTTGAACGCGCTGCGGGCCAGGCTCGAGGCCAGGATGCCCAGCAGGAGCAGATAGGCCGCCAGCGCGCCCAGGCCGAAGCCCGGCGTGAGTACGAGCCGCTGCCAGGCGGCCGTGCTCAGCGTGGCCGCCAGCGGTGCGGCCAGCGCGGCCATGGCACCCTGCGCCACCCAGAATGCCGTCGTACCTACGCCCACGGCCCGGCTGACGCCGGTGGAACGGGGCGTGCCGGGTAGCGTGTGACGCACGGCCAGCGCCACCACCAGACCCGCCGCCAGCGGCAGCGCGAGCCACGAGAGCCATGGCAGCAGGCCTTCGGTGCGGGCCTGCAGGGCCGCCACCCAACCCGCGGCCAGGCGCAGCATGGCGGTCTGCCAGGCATAGGCGGCACCGGCCGCCAGCCACACGATCCACGTGCGGCGCAAGCTCGGGTGCGCCGGATTCGGGTCGTGGCGCCAGCGTGCCAGTGCGATGACCACGCGCAGCAGTTGCCAGCTCAGCAACATCAGCACGAGCAGGTTGATCAGGCTGCGCAGATTCATGAACAGGGCGAGGCGCGTGTGCGGTTGTTCCACGCCGTGCCCCGCGAGCCAGGCGAGCGTGCCATCGAGAAAACCGCGCGCACTGACGTGCCCCATCAGATGCAAATATCCGCCGTAGGCCAGGGCCAGGGTCAATCCGTAGGCCCATGCCCACGCGCGGGGGGCCACCGGCACGCGGCCGGGGCGATCCTGCTGGGCACGCAACAGCGTGCAGGCGCAGACGAGAACGGCCAGGCAGGCACTGGCCAGGGCGAACGACACCGTGCCCGCAAGCGAGGGTGTCACGGAGAGTGGATGCGTGGCGGCGCTTTGCTGCCATACCGGCGCGCGCTCGCTCACGGCGGCTGCGCACACGGCCAGGAATGCGGTGCTGCAACAAGAAATAGCCCAGCGGCTGGCGGGCAATGGACGTACTACGGACATGCGCGGCGGACTCCTCGGTAAGGCGCGCGGGCAGTGATGCCGCGCGGCGCTTCGGGTCTACGCCGGCCTCGGATCGGGGCCGGAGCCAGCCCGGTCTGTTACCGAACTGACGTAAGGGAAAACCCATATTTTGGCGCGGTCTTAGGTATAATCCAAATTTCCCGCATGCGCCCGCTCGTCCCGGGTGCTCACTACGATGACCAAATACGTATTTGTCACCGGCGGTGTGGTGTCATCCCTCGGTAAGGGTATCGCCGCCGCGTCTCTCGCCGCGATCCTCGAATCGCGCGGCCTGCAAGTCACGATGCTCAAGCTGGACCCCTACATCAACGTCGATCCCGGCACGATGAGCCCGTTCCAGCACGGTGAAGTGTTCGTGACCGAAGACGGCGCCGAGACCGACCTCGACCTGGGCCACTACGAGCGCTTCATCTCCACGAAGATGCGCAAGGTGAACAACTTCACCACCGGCCAGATCTACGAATCGGTGCTGCGCAAGGAGCGCCGTGGCGATTATCTGGGCAAGACCGTCCAGGTGATTCCGCACATCACCAACGAGATCCAGGATTTCATCGCCCGTGGCGCTGATTCCGCCTGGGCCGGCAACACCGACGTGGCCATCGTCGAGATCGGCGGCACCGTGGGTGACATCGAATCCCTGCCGTTCCTCGAGGCCGCGCGCCAGATGAGTCTGCGCATGGGCCGCAACAACGCGGCCTTCGTGCACCTGACCCTGGTTCCGTTCATTGCCTCGGCCGGCGAGCTCAAGACCAAGCCGACCCAGCACTCGGTGCAGAAGCTGCGCGAAATCGGGATCTATCCCAATGCGCTGCTGTGCCGCGCCGATCGCCGCATTCCCGATGACGAGCGCGCCAAGATCTCGATGTTCTCGAACGTCCCGCTGGACGCCGTGATCTCGGTCTGGGACGTCGATTCGATCTACAAGATTCCCGCCATGCTGCATCAGCAGGGCGTGGACAACATCGTCTGCGAAGCGCTGGGCCTGACCCCGCCGCCGGCCGATCTGTCCATGTGGGATCGCCTGGTCGATGCGCTCGAGCATCCGCAGCATCAGCTCACCATCGGCATGGTGGGCAAATATGTCGACCTGACCGAATCGTACAAGTCGCTGAGCGAAGCCCTGGTGCACGCCGGCATCCACACGCATTCCAAGGTCAACATCGAGTACATCGATTCCGAGGACATCGAAACCCGCGGCACCGACCAGCTCAAGCACCTCGACGCGATTCTCGTGCCGGGCGGCTTCGGCAAGCGCGGCACCGAAGGCAAGATCGCCGCGATCCGCTTTGCCCGCGAAAACGGCGTGCCTTACCTGGGCATCTGCCTGGGCATGCAGCTGGCCGTGATCGAGTTCGCTCGCCACGTGGCCGGCCTGGGCGGCGCCAACAGCACCGAGTTCGATCCTTCGGCGCCGCATCCGGTGGTCGCGCTGATTACCGAGTGGATGGACCGCGAAGGCAAGGTCGAGCGCCGCGACAACGCCTCCGATCTCGGCGGCACGATGCGCAAGGGCGCACAGCGCTGCCCGATCAAGGCCGGCACGCGCGCCCAGTCGATCTACGGCAACGAGGTCAACGAGCGTCATCGCCATCGCTACGAGGTCAATAACGTCTACGTGCCCCGCCTCGAAGAGGCCGGCCTGGTGATCAGCGCCCGCACCCCGACCGAAAACCTCCCCGAGATGATGGAGCTGCCGAACCATCCGTGGTTCGTCGGTGTCCAATTCCACCCGGAATTCACCTCCACCCCGCGCGACGGGCACCCGCTCTTCTCGAGCTACATTCAGGCCGCCATCGACCTGAAGGCACGCCGCGAACAAAAAGCGTGATCGCATCCGCCCCGTGCGCCTTCCGCTGGAAGGTTCACGGGGCGGGCTGCTTTCGGATACAACAACTTAGTGTCCGACATGCGCGCGCTGGCTATGATGCTCCGAGCCGGGCTCGGGCCGCGCGACGGTTTTCCCGACAACCTCTTTGCTTGAAAGGAATTTCATGAGTGCGTATCTGATCGCCGACGTCACCGTCACCAAGCCCGCGCAATACGAGGATTACAAGCGCTTGTCCACGCTGGCCATGCGTGCGTACGATGCCAAGATCCTGGTGCGTGGCGGCGAATCGAAGCACCTTGAAGGCCGCCAGCCCGGCCGCACGGTCATCATGGAGTTTCCCTCCATGGCCGCGGCTCAGGCCTTCTATGATTCCTGGCAGTACCGCCGCGCCCGCACCGCCCGCGAAGGCGCCGCCATCATGAATATGTTTATCGTTCAGGGAATGTAATTACCATGAGTGCAATCGTCGACATCATCGGCCGCGAGATTCTGGATTCGCGCGGCAACCCCACCGTCGAGTGCGACGTGCTGCTGGAGTCGGGGGCCATGGGCCGCGCGGCCGTGCCGTCGGGCGCGTCCACCGGCGCTCGCGAAGCCATCGAACTGCGTGACGGCGACAAGGGCCGCTATCTCGGCAAGGGCGTGCTGCGCGCCGTCGAGAACCTCAACACCGAGATCTCCGAAGCGCTGATGGGTCTCGACGCCCAGGAACAGACCTTCGTGGATCGCACGCTGATCGAGCTGGACGGCACCGAAAGCAAGGAGCGCCTGGGCGCCAACGCGATCCTGGCCGCCAGCATGGCCGTGGCACGCGCCGCCGCCGACGAATCGGGCCTGTCGCTGTATCGTTACTTCGGTGGTAGCGGCCCCATGAGCATGCCCGTCCCGATGATGAACGTCATCAACGGCGGCGCTCACGCCAACAACACCCTCGACCTGCAGGAACTGATGATCCTGCCGATCGGCGCGACGAGCTTCCGCGAAGCCCTGCGCTGGGGCGCCGAGGTGTTCCACATGCTCAAAAAGCTGATCCACGCCGAAGGCATGTCGACCGCCGTGGGTGACGAAGGCGGTTTTGCGCCCAACGTGCCCAACCACGAAGCCGCCATCCAGCTGATCCTCAAGGCCATCTCCGAAGCCGGCTACGAAGCGGGCAGCCAGATCGCCCTCGGCCTGGATTGCGCGAGCTCCGAGTTCTTCCGTGACGGCAAGTACACGCTGGCCGGCGAAGGCGGCGTGTCGCTGTCCTCGCAAGAGTTTGCCAACCTGCTGGCGACCTGGTGCGACAAGTACCCCATCATCTCGATCGAAGACGGCATGGCCGAAAACGACTGGGACGGCTGGAAGCTCCTGACCGACCAGCTCGGCAAGAAGGTGCAGCTGGTGGGCGACGATCTTTTCGTCACCAACACCAAGATCCTGCGCGAAGGCATCCAGAAGGGCGTGGCCAACTCGATCCTGATCAAGATCAACCAGATCGGCACGCTCACCGAAACCTTCGCCGCCATCGAGATGGCCAAGCGCGCCGGCTACACCGCCGTCGTGTCGCATCGCTCGGGTGAAACCGAAGATTCGACCATCGCCGACATCGCCGTCGCCACCAACGCGATGCAGATCAAGACCGGCTCGCTGTCGCGCTCGGACCGCATGGCCAAGTACAACCAGTTGCTGCGTATCGAGGAAGAGCTCGCCGAAGTGGCGTCCTACCCCGGCCGCGACGCGTTCTACAACCTGCGTTAAGCGTCATCCCGTGTCCGGCCTGCGAAGGGCCGGGCACGTATTGCCCATCCCATTTCTAGGGTGCCTGTCGTATGCGCCTGTTGTTCCTGGTGCTCTTCGCGCTGGTGGCTCTGATCCAGTACCCGTTGTGGCTGGGCAAGGGAGGCTGGCTCAAGGTCTGGGACCTGCAACGCCAGGTCGCTGATCAGCGCGAAACCAATGAAGGTCTGCGAGCGCGCAATGCCGCGCTCCAGGCCGAGGTGCGCGACCTCGAAACCGGGACGGGCGCGATCGAGGAGCGGGCGCGCGGTGAGCTCGGCATGATGCGCGACGGCGAAGTCTTCGTGCACATCCTGCCCGCCGGCGTTCCGTTGCCCTCGGCCAATTCCACGCCTCAGGCCACCGCGCCCAAGCCGGCCAATCCGCCCAAGCCTCCCGCCGGATCGGCCAATCGTCCGGCGGCATCCCCGGGCGCCACCCGGCCCGCCGCCCCGCAGCGCTAGCCGCGCTCCCCTTCCTGCGTCATCCCTGGCGGCACTCACGCGCAGGGCCGCTCGGCCTGCGCGCTCGCCTTGTCACGTTCGGCATCCCGGCGTGCGCACCCATACCGGCGCAGCGTCGGGGTACTGCACCGGATGTGACTGCATGTCGATCTCCAGCGTGAGCCGCAGAGGCAGGCGTCCCGCCGCGAGCGCCTGGCGCACACAGCTGTCGCGCGCGGACGAAGCCAGCGCGCGCAGCAGCGCGCTCGTCCAGGGAGCCAGCGGCCGTATCGGGTAGGTGAGGCGCAGTTGCAGCTGGTTGGCGCTGAAGATGTCGGGCGTGGCCGTGGGACGGGCCGCGTGTTGCTCGGCCTGGTAGTCGTTTCGGATCGCCGGTAGATCGGCCGCGGCGGGTGGCACGGGCAGGCGGCGCTCGGCATGCGTGGCGTAGGCCGATGCGTCGGGCCGCTGGATCTCGATGCGCCAGGCGGGCGCGCGCGGATCACGCGTCGGGTTGGCGTGCGCGGCGCGGGCCAGTCCGGGCAAGGCCGCCTCGAACGCGCGTGCGATGGTCGAGGGGTCGGCATGGGCCGTGGCGCCCGCGCGCGCGGCCTGCGTGAGCGCGGCATGAAGCGCATGCTGCAGCTGGCGCCAGTAGCTCGCTTCGATCAGGGCCGTGCCGAGCGCGGCCAGCGCCAGGACGGCCAGAGCCGATTCGATGAGGGCGGCGCCGCGTTGGCGTCCGGTATGGTGGACAGGCATCCGCTCAGTATGGCGCTGCGCTTCGCGCGGCGCGATTGTGGATACTGCCGTGCGCTATTTTGGCTCAGCGCCGAGGTGCTGTCCGAACGCATGCGGCCTGCCCGAGGATCGCGGTGGCAGCGGGTCCGGTGCCGCGCCCCGTTCACCCCGAACAAAAAAAAACCGGCCTTGCGGCCGGTCTCTGGATGCACCAGGCGTGTTCAGTGCACCGCGGGCGGGTCCTGTTCGGGCATGGGTGTGGCCGGACTGAAAAGCCCGGCACAATCGACCGGGTCGAAGGCGTAGGGCTTGCCGCAGAAGTCGCACGTGACTTCGACTTCGCCGCGCTCGGCCAGGATGTCTTCGACCTCGGCCTGGCCCAGCGTGCGCAGCATCGCGGCCACACGATCCCGCGTGCAGGGGCAGAACCACCGCACCGGCTGCGGTTCGAACGCGATCAGCGTTTCTTCCCAGAACAGCCGGTGGATCAGCGTATCGGTATCGGTGGCGAGCAGTTCGTCGGCCGCCAGCGTGCCACCCAGATGCAGCGCGCGGGTCCACGCCTCGGCGGCGACCTCGGCGGTGACCTGCGGGCGATCTTCGCCCCCGTGATCTGGCAGGCGCTGCAGCAGCAGGCCGGCGGCGGACTTGTCGTCGGCCGCGAGCCACAGGCGCGTCTCGAGCTGCTCGGAGGCTTTCATGTAGTGCTGCAGCGCTTCGGCCACGCTCTCGCCCTCGAGCGGCACGATGCCTTGATACGCCTGCTGGCCGGGCACCTTGCGATGCGGGTCGAGCACGACGATGAAGCGGCCGTTGCCATGGGCATTGAGCAGGCTCTGCATGGTGCCGTCTTCGGGCACCGTGTGGCCCTCGCGCACCTTGACCGTGGCGCGCACGCTCAGATCCGAGCGGCATTCGACCACCAGCAGCGCGATCGGGCCGTCGCCCTGGATCTGCAGGATCAGGGAGCCGTCGAATTTGATGTTGGCCGCCAGCAGCGAAGAGGCCGCGACCAGCTCACCCAGCAGGCGCTGAATCGCTTGCGGGTAGGCGTGGTGAGCCTGCGCATCGCGCCAGGTGTCGGTCAGACGCACAGCCTGGACCCGCACGGTGCGGGTCTCGAAGAGGTATTTCTTGAGAAGGTCGGTCATGGTGAAGATGTTAGCCGATCGCGTGCGTCGGGCCGGCTCGGGCCGGCATCGCAGACCGCGATGCTCCGGCATGGCCGGAAGCGATTCTGGGGGCAAATCAGGGGAGGGCGGATCGCGTCACGCGGTTTCCGCCGTTCGGTCTCATATGAGGGCAATGGCCGCCAATACAAGGCGGGAGCACACCCCCGCGCGCGAAACGGCAGGGCGCCGGGGAACGCGATGATCTGTTACGGCCCCGATACCGCAAGACTGTGTCTGGCATGGACCGGCCAGCTTGGGAATACTCTGTGTTTCTTCCACACGACCCGCAGGAAAGCCCATGTCGAATTCCTATGACTATGCCGTTGTCGACGTATTTACCGACACGGCCTATCGCGGCAACCCCCTGGCCGTCGTGTTCGACGCCGAAGGGCTGAGCACTGCCCAGATGCAGGCGATCGCGCGCGAATTCAACTACTCCGAGTCCACGTTCGTGCTTGCGCCGACCGCAGCCGCGCATCACGCACAGGTACGCATCTTCACCCCGGATCGCGAGATCGGGTTCGCGGGCCATCCGAATGTAGGTACGGCGATCGCGCTGGCCTCTCGCCGTGCGGCGGCGGGGCAGGCCGTGCCCGCGGCGTGGCTGTTCGAGGAGGGCGCGGGTCTGGTGCGGGTCGCGCTCACGCCCCTGGAGGGCGGCGGCACGACTGCATGGGTCGCGGCGCCGCAGCCCCTGTCGCGCGCCTCCGTCGTGTCGCCGGCCGCGGTGGCACGCGCGCTCAAGCTGGATCCTGCCGATATTCTTATCGCTGAGCACGAGCCGCAGGTGGTGTCGGTCGGCCTGCCCTTTGTCGTCGTCGCGTTGCGCAACCGGGATGCGCTGCGCCGTGCGGCGCCCGACCGCGACGGCTATGCCGCGCTGCTGCCGCTTGACGGCGCGCACTCGATCTATGCTTACACCGGGGATGCCGGCGAGGGCACCGACATTCAGGCACGCATGTTCACGGGCCGCATGACCGAGGATCCGGCCACGGGCAGCGCCACGGCCGCCATGACGGGCCTGCGCGCGGCGTTGTCGGCAGACTCGGTGTCGTTGCGGGTGGGCCAGGGCGTGGACATGGGGCGTGCCAGCCTCCTGGTCGCCCAGGCGCGTCACGAGGCCGACGGGATCAAGGCGAGCGTGGGAGGCGAGGCGGTGCTGGTGATGCGCGGCACGCTGAACGCGCCGCCGGGCTGAATGCAGCCTAGCCGATACGCTTGAGCGCGCCGCGGTAGTGCTGGCCGCGCTCGACGTAGTGCTTCGTATTGGCGTGCAGGTTGGCGATTTCTTCGGGCGTGAGCTCGCGCACGACCTTGCCGATACCGATCACAAGGTGATTGTCGGGAATCACGCGGCCCTCCGGAATGATGGCGCCCGCGCCGACCAGACAGTTGCGCCCGATCACCGCCTTGTTCAGCACGATGGCCTGCATGCCGATCAGCGCGCCTTCGTGGATCGTGCAGCCGTGCAGCATGGCCTGGTGGCCGATCGTGACGTTCGGGCCGATATGCATCGGACAGCCGGCGTCCACGTGCAGCACGCTGCCTTCCTGGATGTTGGTGCCTGCATGCACATGGATGGGTTCATTGTCGGCACGGATGGCCACGTGAGACCAGATGCTGACGCCCGACTCCAGGATCGCCTGACCGATGATGTCGGCACTCTCGGCGATGTAGACGTCGGGAGCGATGCGGGGAACGTGCTGGTCGAGCTGGTAAATCGGCATGACGGACGGGCTCCTGCGGGTCAGGCCGGCGTGCTGTGCGGGGGCAGGGCCCGCTCCGCTTCGCGCCGGCGCAGCACGGCGCGCTGAACCTTGCCCGTGGTGGTCATGGGCAGTTCGGCGACGTACTCGATTTCTTTGGGGTATTCGTAGGGCGCGAGACGGTCGCGCACGTGGTCCTGCAGCGCCTGCGTGATCTCGGCGGTGTCGCGGTCCTGATAGTCGGGCGTCAGCACCACGAAGGCCTTTACGACGGCGCCGCGTTCTAGGTCGGGCTTGGGCACGACGGCGGCGTTCGCCACGGCGGCGTGGCTGAGCAGACAGTTTTCGATTTCGCCCGGCCCGATACGGTAGCCCGACGACTTAAACACGTCGTCGGTGCGGCCGGCATACCAGAGGTAGCCATCGGCGTCGATGCGTGCCAGGTCGCCCGTGCGGCACCAGTCGCCGGTGAACTTGTCGGCGGTGGCCTGCGGATTGTTCCAGTAGCCCAGGAACAGCACCGGATCGGGAAAGCCGTGGATGTCCAGCCGATTGACGGCGACTTCGCCGATCTCGCCGGCGGGCACGGGTGCTCCGATGTCGTCGATCACGGCGACCTGATGGCCCGGGTAGGGCCGCCCCATGCTGCCGGGCCGGGCAGGCCAGCGGCGCTGGCTGTTGCCGACCACGTAGTTCATCTCGGTTTGCCCGAACATTTCGTTGGGCGTGATGCCCAACGCCTGCTCGCACCAGCCGAACACGGTTTCGCCGACGTTCTCGCCCGCGCTCATGATGCTGCGCAGTGCCAGCCGATAGCGCTCGCGCGGTGCGGGCACGGCCTTCATCATCATTTTCAGCGCGGTCGGGAACAGGAAGGTGTTGGTGACCTGATAGCGCTCCATCAGTTCGAACGCGCGCTCGGCGGAAAAACGCCCGCGCGCGCCCACGATGGGGTGGCCGAAATAGAGCGTCGGCAGAAGGGCGTCCATCATGCCGCCGGTCCAGGCCCAGTCGGCCGGCGACCAGAAGACGTCGGCCGGCTTGGGAAACCAGTCTTGCGAGGCGACAAAGCCTGGCAGATTGCCGATCAGCACGCTATGCGGCAACAACGCGCCCTTGGGGGCGCCGGTCGTGCCGGAGGTATACAGCAGAATCGCCGGGTCGCTCGCCTTGGTGATCACCGGCTTGAATTCGCCGGGCTGGCGCGCCAGCAGGCTGCGCCACGGGAGGACGCGCTCATCGGAGAAACCGATGCCGATGATTTGATGCAGGTGCGGGCAGCGATCGGCGACGGCGAGCAGATTCTCGCTCGAGACGGTGTCGACGATGGCGACCCTTGCCTGGGAGTCGGCCAGGCGCGACTCGAGGGCTTCGGGGCCGAACAGGGCCGAGAGCGGCAACACGACGGCGCCGACGCTGAAAATGGCCATTTGGGCCACCACGGTTTCGGGACGCTGCCCCAACACTACGCCGACGCGGTCACCCGGCGACACGCCCATCTTGACCAGGCCGTGCGCCAGCTGATTGGCGGCTTCGGCCAGGCGGGCGTAGGTCCAGACTTCGCGGGTGCCGGATTCGTCTTCGTAGAAGATCGCGATCCGCCGCGCGTCCGAGCCGCTGGCCGCCCAACGGTGGCAGCAGACATCAGCGATGTTGAATTGAGTCGGAACCAGCCAGCGGAAGGATTGATAGAGCGCCTGATATTGGTCGTTCATGGCCCTTTGGTGTGAGCTCGGTGGCAGCGAAGGAGGGCTGAGCCCGTGGACGTGGCGCCAGTCCCGCTACTGCAAGCATGAACGAGAGGGCCAGGAACTGCAACAGTCCCGACCCTCTAACGGGGACGTATAAGGGTATTCACGGGTGCCGGCTTTGGCGGCGTAGCGCGGACGGCAGCGCGGGCAGCGACAACGGCCGCCGGGCGCGCGTGCCTGTGGTATCCGTGCCACGCTCTGCCTGCGTTTCTGCCCAGTCCACCAGCTGGAGCTGGCCATCATGGGTCTCGGCCAGGGCAGAGAGCGACTCCACCCAGTCGCCGTCGTTGCAATACAGAATGCCATCCACGTCCCGCAGTTCGGGCTTGTGGATGTGGCCGCACACCACGCCGTCCAGACCCCGGCGCCGCGCCTCGCCCGCGAGGGCTTCCTCGAAGTTCGTGATGAACGAGACGGCGTTCTTCACCTTGTGCTTGAGATATTGCGATAGCGACCAGTAGTGCAGGCCGAGACGATGGCGCAGGCGGTTGTAGTGGTGATTGAGCCAGAGGGCGAGTTGATAGGCCGTGTCACCCAGGTGCGCAAGCCATTTGCTGTGCTGGATCACGCCATCGAACTGATCGCCGTGCAGCACCAGGAGCCGCAAGCCCTTGGCCGTGACGTGCACATCTTCGTCGAGCACCTCGATATCGCCGAACGCGAACCCGACAAACTCGCGCGCGAATTCGTCGTGATTGCCCGGCACGAACACTACGCGCGTGCCGTTGCGCGCCTTGCGCAGGATGCGCTGGATCACGTCATTGTGAGCACGCGGCCAGTGCCAGTGTTTGCGCAACTGCCAGCCGTCGACGATGTCGCCCACCAGATAGAGCGTGTCCGATTCGTTATGCTCGAGGAAGTCGAGCAGGAACTCGGCCTTGCAGCCGGCCGTGCCGAGGTGAATATCGGAAATCCAGAGCGTACGCCAGTGCGTGGGTTGGGTCTCGTTCAAGGCGATCTCCGTAGGGCTTCGTCGCCTGGTCATGAAAACAGTTCCGCATGACGCGCTCGTGACCCGATGATGACGCTGTTGTGACCGCGCGGGCTGACGGCCGCGGCGTGCATGCGACAATCGCGCCGCAGTCGCCCTTTATTTGCATTTGCCCGTCGGCTGGCGGCGCCGCGTGCCGGACTTTGGCGCGCCGATCATCGGCCCGGGCCGTTCCCCTGTTTTCTCTCATGCCGCCTTCCTCCGTCTCTCCGTCCTCCCTTGACGCCTCCTCCGGCACAGCGCCAGAGCGCCGCGTGGCGGTCATCGGCGCAGGGCCGGCGGGCCTGATGGCCGCCGAAGCCTTGGCCGAGGGCGGTGTACAGGTGGATCTGTACGACGCCATGCCGTCCGTCGGCCGGAAGTTCCTGCTGGCGGGGCGGGGCGGCTTGAACCTCACCCATAGCGAGGCCCTGCCTGCCTTTACGGCGCGCTATGGCGAGCAATCCCGCCAGGTGGCCGGCTGGCTCGAGGTCCTGCCACCAGATGCGCTGCGGGATTGGGCGCACGCGCTGGGCATCGAGACCTTCGTGGGCACCTCGGGGCGGGTGTTTCCCCGCGAGATGAAGGCCGCTCCGCTATTGCGCGCCTGGCTGGCACGGCTGCGCACGCAGGGTGTACGGCTGCATATGCGGCATCGCTGGCTGGGGTGGCCACAAGGCGAAGGCGCCGGCCCGCAGCGATTGCGCTTCGCCACGCCGCAAGGCGAGGTGGAGTACGGGGCCGACGCGGTCGTGTTGGCGCTGGGCGGGGGCAGTTGGGCGCGGCTCGGTTCGGATGGCGCATGGGTCGCGCCGCTGCGCGCGCACGAGGTGCCGGTGCGTGCGCTACGGCCCGCGAACTGTGGCTTTCTCGCTTCCTGGAGTGACTGGTTTCGCGAGCGCCATGCCGGTGATCCCGTCAAGGCCGTGGCGCTTCTCTGCGGCCACGACGCGGCGCGTCAGCGCCGGCGCGGCGAGTTCGTGATCAGTGCCGATGGCATCGAGGGCAGCCTCGTCTATGCCTTGTCGGCGCCGATCCGCGATGAGATCGAGGCCCGCGGCACGGCCACCGTCTGGTTCGACCTGATGCCCGATTGGCCCCTCGAGCGCGTGGAAGCCGAAGTGGCCCACCCGCGCGGAGCGCGTTCGATGTCGAGCCATCTGCAAAGCCGCCTCAGGCTGACGGGTGTGCGGGCAGGCCTGCTGCGCGAACTCGCAAGCCGCGACGACTATGCCGATCCGCTGCGTCTGGCGGGTCTGATCAAGGCGCTGCCGCTCGAACTGACCGCGCCGCGTCCGATCGACGAGGCCATCAGCACGGCGGGCGGGGTGGAACTGAGCGCGCTCGACGGCGCGCTGATGCTGACGCGCTGGCCGGGCGTTTTCTGCGCCGGAGAAATGCTGGATTGGGAAGCGCCGACGGGCGGCTATCTGCTCACCGCCTGCATGGCGAGCGGGCGGGTGGCCGGACGTGGGGTGCTTGACTACCTGGCCACGCTGGGCTGATGGCTGCGCGGCTTGCCAGGCCGCGGTGGCGCTTCCGCCAGTCGAGTGCCGGCCAACCGGTCGTGCAGGAACTGGCCCTGCGGATCGAACCAGCTGGGCACGAAGTTGGCGAACGGCGCGAGCACCACGAACATCGATATCGCGGGCCAGCCGATGGCATGCGAACTCCACCAGACCAGCGCGGCGGTGGCGAGCGGCAGCGGCCACAGCAGCACATACCGCAGCACCAGCCGCGGCATCGTGGGCACGGCGCCGTCCGGGCCCACAAGCTGGAGGTTCCAGGTTTTCATCGGCAAGGTCTGGCCGCGCTTGCGCCAGCACAGCAGGAAATACAGGCCGATGACAACGAAAAGCCAGGCCTGCCGCGCCGAGCGCAGCGCCAGGCCGTGACGGCTCTGGGTCAAGGTGTCGAACAGATAATCGGCGAGGAATACCACCCCGAAAAGCAGCACGCCCTCGTACATCATGCAGGCGAAGCGGCGCAGGCGGCTGGGCGTGGCGGATGGGGGGAGGGCGGCGGTCATGGCCCCGTATTATCCACATAACCGCCAGGCTGGCGAGAGAGATTTCCCGCAGGGTCCGGTCTGCCGGCCGAGCCTGCACGACCGTGTCACGCTTGCCGGCCGCCTGCTGCGGATGAGGCGCCCGGGCGCGGCGCCTGCCCGGAAGTCCTGTCAGCGGGGATGCCCGCAGACCGAAACGACAAAAAAAACCCGCCGGTTAGGGCGGGTCTCAAAAGGGGCTTTGCAGCCCCCAAGGGGAAAAACGTCTTGATCGGTGCGTCTGGGTCGGCTCGAGGGCGAGGGATTCGCCCGGGCCGCGGCCTCGCGCGGTGTTATCGATCAGTCTTGCAAATACAGTGTCAGGCTCAAGCGGCCGAATGGACGTTGGCGCCCATCTTGCCGGCCAGCAGCTTCAGGCCTTGCGCCACTTTGAGCAGGCCGTTGCCCAGGGCACGCATGGGGTGCGGGCGGAACTGCTCTTCCATGGCTTGCAGCATCAGCTGGCGTTCGAGTTCGTCGGTCAGGCGGGTGGTGTGGTTCAGGTCGATCACGGTAAGCCTCCGTAGGCTTGTGCTTGTGTTCACGATTAGGGTTAACCCGGATTTTAGGGTTAACCCTAGAAAAGTGCAAGCACTCCCGTAATTCTCTGGTGCATGACGCGCCGTACTGGTGCTGATAATGCCCCAATTCGGCCCGTATGTGGCGCTAGCCCCTACGATACAAATGCGATGTTGCGGCGCTTTTACAACGAGATGCCCGGCATGCACGGGGTAAACGGGCTGCCAGGCATGAGCTTATGACGCATCGCGATAGCTGCCGGCCGTCAGCTCGAAGCTGAACAGGCGGCAATCGAGCGCACCGTTGTAGAGCGGGGTGCGACGCTGCGCTTTCAGGCGCAACTGCTGCGGCAGCTTCATGTCGCTCGAGATGGCGTGCAACTGCCAGCCGCCGAAATGCTGCTTCAGATTGCTCGCCCAGTCGCGCCACAACGCTTCTTCGCCCTCGGTGGGGAGGCGCTCGCCGTAAGGGGGATTGGTGACGATCCAGCCCGATTCGGCCGGCGCGGCGATGCTGCGGGCATCGCCGACTTCGAAACGGATGGTCTCGGCCGTCAGCCAGGCACGCTCGGCGTTGGCCTGGGCGAACTCGACTGCCTGCGGGTCGAGGTCGTAACCCACCAGGGGCGTCTCGAGCTGGGTCTGGATACGGGCGCGCGCATCGTCTTTCAGGTCACGCCAGCGGCGGGCATCGAAGTCGCGCATGCGCTCGAAGCCGAAGGGCCGCGAAATGCCAGGGGGCACGCCCAGCGCGATCCACGCGGCTTCGATGAGGATCGTGCCGCTGCCGCAGAAAGGATCGAGCAGCGGCGCGGCCGGATCCCAGCCGGCCAGCGCCAGCATGCCGGCGGCGAGGTTTTCGCGCAGCGGCGCCTCGCCTTTGTCCAGGCGCCAGCCGCGCTTGAAGAGCGACTCACCCGACGTGTCCAGATACAGCGTTGCGACCGTGCCCTGCATGAAGAGCTGGACGCGGGCATCGGGGCGTACGGTGTCCACGCTCGGACGCGCGCCTTCGATCTCGCGCAGGCGATCGCAGATGCCGTCTTTCACGCGCAGATTGCAGTACTGCAGGCTCTGTACCGGGCTCTTGATGGCCGAGGTGTCGACCCGCAAGGTGTCTTCGGGACCGAACCAACGCTCCCAGGGCACGCTCTGCGCGAGGTCGAGCAGGTCGTCTTCGTGGCTGATCTCTTCCTGGGCAACTTGCACCAGGATGCGGGTGGCCAGACGGGAATAAAGGTTGGCGCGCTGCACGCCGGACCAATCGGTCGAGAAGGCGCAGCCCGCGCGGCCGGGGCGGGCATCCTCGAAACCGAGTGCCTGCATTTCGGCGGTCAGGGCTTCTTCGAGGCCCTGCGGGCACGGCGCATAGATGCGGAAGGTCTCGGCCTGGCGCGGTGCGCGCGGGCGGCGCACCTGCACGTCGGGTTCGTGGTGAGCGGGGGCGACGGTATCGTCCTCGCGATCGCCGGCAAAGACGTCATCCCAATCCTGGGGGGTGTCGGAAAGCACGTCGTCCCAGTCGGGCGCGGGCGTGGCCGGCGCTGCGCGCGGGCCACGCTCGTCGCGGGAATCTCGCTCCGAATAGCGGTCGCGCTGGCTGGTGGCATCGCCGCGGTAGGTGTTGCGGGGGCCGCCACGCGGGCCGCCGCGGGGCGCTTCGCGCTCGCTGCTGCCGCGTGCACCGTCGCCGCGCTCGTCGCTCCGTGGACCGCCGCGCTGGCCATCGCGTTGGCCGCCACGGGGACTGCCGTAATCGTTGCCGCGGTATCCGCCCCGGTCGTTGCCACCTTCGCCACGCGGGCCCGGACGCGCGCCGCGTGTGTCGCCGCGGTAGCCGCCGCGATCGCGTTCAGCGGGGGCGTCGGGGTTGCGCAGGCGCTCCGCCTGCTCGCGCGAGCGCTCCTGCTGCGCCACGAGGCGGGCGCGTGCGCCCGTACGCGGGCGGCGCGGCGAACCGTCGCCCCGCGAATCGTCGGCGGGCGCGGCAGCGCGCGATTTGGGTTTGATCGTCAGCGTCTTGCGCGGACGATCCTGTTCATCAGAAGACATACGAATAAGGCCGAATGAGGGCCAGGGGAGAGGCGCGGGAAATCAGAAGGGCTTCACGACGACCAGCGCCACCACCAGCACGAGCAGCAGGACGGGAACTTCGTTGAACCAGCGATAGAACTTGTGGGAGCGCGTATTGCGGCCCTGTTCGAATTTGCGCAGCATGACGCCGCAGGCATGATGGTAGCCGATGATGAGCAGCACGAAGAACAGCTTGGCGTGCATCCAACCATTGCCCGGGCCCACGCCGATGCGGTAACCCACGTAGAGCCACAGGCCCAGCAGCACGGCCGGGATCGCCAGAATGGTCATGAAGCGGTAGAGGCGGCGCGCCATGCCGATCAGACAGGATTGGATGGCGGGATCCGACTGCTGCGCGAGGTTCACGTAGATGCGCGGCAGATAGAACAGCCCGGCGAACCAGGAAGCGATGAAGACGATATGAAAGGTCTTGATCCAAAGCATGGCCATTGCGGGCGTCCCTATTTTATTGAAGCGCCATTGTAAGGGCTGCAATGTTCACCGGCGGCTCGAAACTCCCCCTTGCGACAATGGACCGCAGGCGGGAGCGCGGTGGCCGGCGTTGCCCCGGGCCCGGCCTCATTGCCCGCTCAGGCCGTGGGGAGCGCGCGCGGCGGCTTGAGATGCGCCCGCGTCGGCCCAGGTGTCGCCTCGCCGGCGCGGGCGCTTTCAGGGCCCGTCAAATCACGTAGAGGTCCACGTACTCGTGGACCGGCATCGCCTCCAGCCTGGCCTGGTCGAGCGACACCTCCAGGATGCGTGCCTGCTGGCGCGCCGGCAGCATGCGAGCCAGGTTGGTGCGGAACTTCGCTTCGAGCAGGGGAATGCCATCGGTGCGGCGGCGCTTGTGGCCGATCGGATACTCGCACACGATTTCGTCGAATCGGCTGCCGTCTTCGAATTCCACCGTGAGGGCGTTGGCGATCGAGCGCTTGTCGGGATCGTGATAATCCTGTGTGAGGGCAGGGTCTTCGACGCACACGATCTTGGCCCGCAGCGCATCGATGCGGGGATCGCTCGCCACCGCGTCTTCGTAGTCGGCCGCGGTGAGGCGTCCGAACAGGATCGGCACGGCCACCATGTACTGGATGCAATGGTCCCGATCGGCCGGGTTGTTCAGCGGCCCGCGCTTGTCGATGATGCGGATGCAGGCTTCGTGCGTCCGGATGGTGATCTTCTTGATATCGCTCGCCGACTTGCCCTGCCGTGCGAGCCGCTCGTGGATCTGCATCGCGACCTCTACGGCGGTCTGCGAATGGAACTCGGCCGGGAACGAAATCTTGAACAGTACGTTTTCCATGACGTAGCTGCCATAAGGGCGCTGGAACCGGAACGGCTGGCCCTTGAACAGCACATCGTAAAAGCCCCAGGTCTTGGCCGACAGCACGGAGGGGTAGCCCATCTCTCCCGTACGGGCGATGAGCGCGAGACGCACGGCGCGGCTGGTGGCGTCGCCGGCGGCCCAGCTTTTGCGGCTGCCGGTGTTGGGCGCATGACGGTAGGTACGCAGGCTCTGGCCATCGACCCAGGCGAGCGACACCGCGTTGATGATCTCGTCGCGCGAGAGTCCGAGCATCCGGGCCACCACGGCGGTGGACGCCACCTTGACCAGCACCACGTGATCGAGTCCGACCTTGTTGAACGAATTTTCGAGGGCGATGCAGCCCTGGATCTCGTGCGCCTTGATCATGGCCGTGAGCACATCGCGCATCGTGAGCGGAGGGCGGCCGGCGGCCACGGCATTGCGCGAGAGCCAGTCGGCGGCGGCGAGGATGCCGCCGAGGTTGTCGGAGGGATGACCCCATTCCGCGGCGAGCCAGGTGTCGTTGAAATCGAGCCAGCGAACCATCGTGCCGATGTTGAACGCGGCCTGCACGGGATCGAGCTGGAAGGACGTGCCGGGGACTTTGGCGCCATGCGGCACGATGGTGCCGGGCACGATGGGGCCCAGCAGTTTTTTGCAGGCGGGGTACTCGAGGGCCTCGAGTCCGCAGCCCAGGGTGTCGATCAGGCAGTTGCGGGCGGTCTGGTAGGCGAGATCGCTCTGGATGTCGTAGCCGATGACGTAGTCGGCGATGTCCACGAGTACCTGATCGGGTTCGGGGCGGGCATTGGAGATGGGGGCGGACATGAACATACGCTCCGGGAGGGGCCGGGAGGGCACGAGGCCCGCCCGGCCCGCGGCCGGAGGGGCCCGCGGGAGGATTACTTGCGCTTGTCGAGCGGTACGTACTTGAGATTTTCCGGTCCGGTGTAATTGGCGGTCGGACGGATGATCTTGTTGTCGATGCGCTGCTCGATGATGTGCGCCGACCAGCCGGCCGTGCGCGCGATCACGAACAGCGGCGTGAACATCGCAGTGGGCACGCCCATCATGTGATAGCTCACCGCCGAGAACCAATCCAGGTTCGGGAACATCTTCTTGATGTCGAGCATGACGGTCTCGAGGCGTTCCGCGATGTCGAACATCTTGGTCGTGCCGGCCTTCTTGGAGAGCTTGCGCGCCACTTCCTTGATCACTTCGTTGCGCGGATCCGAGATCGTGTAGACCGGATGGCCGAAGCCGATGATGACTTCCTTGTTTTCGACGCGGCGGCGGATGTCGGCCTCGGCCTCTTCGGGCGAGTCGTAGCGCTTCTGCACTTCGAAGGCGACCTCGTTGGCGCCGCCGTGCTTGGGCCCGCGCAAGGCGCCAATGCCGCCCGTGATGGCCGAATACATGTCGGAGCCCGTGCCCGCGATGACGCGGCAGGTGAACGTGGACGCGTTGAACTCGTGCTCGGCGTAGAGAATGAGGGAGGTGTGCATCGCGCGCACCCATTCATCGGAAGGCTTCACGCCGTGCAGCAAGTGCAGGAAGTGCCCGCCGATGCTGTCGTCGTCGGTCTGCACGTCGATCACACGGCCGTTGTGGCTGTAGTGATACCAGTACAGCAACGCCGACCCCAGATTGGCCATCAGGCGATCGGCGATATCACGCGCGCCCGGCGTGTTGTGATCGTCTTTCTCGGGCAGCACGCAGCCCAGCACCGACACCGCGGTGCGCATGACGTCCATGGGGTGGCTGGCCGCGGGCAGCGATTCGAGTGCGTTCTGCAGTTGCGCCGGCAGGCCGCGCAGGCCGCGCAGCTTTTCTTTGTAGGCCTTGAGCTCGGCCTTGTTCGGCAGCTTGCCATGCACCAGCAGGTGGGCGATTTCTTCGAACTCGGCGGTGCCGGCGAAATCGAGGATGTCGTAGCCGCGGTAATGCAGATCGTTGCCGGTGCGGCCCACCGTACACAGCGCGGTATTGCCGGCCACTACGCCCGACAGGGCCACCGATTTCTTGGGTTTGAAACCCGCTTTTTCTTCGACGGGCGCGGCCGCCTTTTTCTGCGAGGTCGTCATGTCTCTCCTACTCCTTCCCATGGGGGGTGTACACAGGTTGCGACAAGCGCGGCAGGCCGTCCCTTCGGGGCCTGCCGCGTTTTATTGGGGCTTGTCTTTGGCGAACAGCTGATCGAGCTGGTCTTCGAAGGCATGGTATCCGATGCGATCGTAGAGCTCATCACGGGTTTGCATCAGGTCGACCACGTTCTTCTGGTGGCCGTCGCGGCGGATCGCTTCGTACACCGTCTCGGCCGCCTTGTTCATGGCGCGGAACGCCGACAGCGGATAGAGCACCATGCCCACGCCGGCCGTCTTGAGTTCGTCGACGCTGAAAAGCGGCGTCTTGCCGAATTCGGTGATGTTGGCGAGCACCGGCACCTTCACGGCGTCGACGAAGCGGCGATAGGTGGGCAGATCGTAGGCGGCCTCGGCAAAGATGGCATCGGCCCCCGCCTCGACACATTTGAGCGAGCGCTCGATCGCGGCGTCCACGCCATGCGAGGCGATGGCGTCGGTGCGCGCGATGAGGAAGAAGTCGCTGTCGGTGCGGGCGTCGGCGGCCGCCTTGACGCGATCGGCCATTTCTTCGGTGCTGACGATTTCTTTGCCGGGGCGATGGCCGCAGCGCTTGGCGCCGACCTGGTCTTCGATGTGGCAGGCGGCCGCGCCGAACTTGATCAGGCTCTTGACGGTCCGCGCGATGTTGAAGGCCGAGGGACCGAAACCGGTATCGATGTCGACCACCAGCGGCACGTCGCACACGTCGGTGATGCGCCGCACATCGGTCAGCACATCGTCGAGCGTGTTGATGCCGAGGTCGGGCAAGCCCAGCGACCCGGCCGCCACGCCGCCACCCGACAGATAGATCGCGCGGTAACCCGCGCGCTTGGCCAACAGGGCGTGGTTGGCATTGATCGCGCCGATGATCTGCAGCGGCTGCTCTTCACGCAACGCGCGGCGAAAGAGGGCGCCGGGGGATTCGGGTCTGGACATGATGGGAGTCTCCGTCGTTATGGGCGGCGCCGCGCACGGCGGCCCGGCGGGCAGGGTACGCACGCACGGGGCGGAGCTCCGTACGGGCGATGCCAGCCTCTGGGGCCAGACCTTAACGCGGTTCCGAAACATGAATCTGTCCACTTGGCGACAATCCGCCGAGCGCACATACCGATGTGCCGGTGAGCGCGGTGTTCGTTCGCGAGAAGGCGCGCGGCCGGACACGTTGCGATGAAGGCGGGCTCGCCCGCCAGGAAAAAACAGGCCCGCATGCGCGGGCCTGTTTCATCGTGCCGAATTACTTCAGCAGGTCTTTCACGCCATCGCGCTCTTCGAGCAGCTCTTTCAGCGTGAAGTCCAGGCGCTCGCGCGAGAAAGCGTCGATCTCGAGGCCTTCGATGCGCTTGTATTCGCCGTTTTCGGTGGTGACCGGCACGCCGTAGATGATGCCTTCGGGGATGCCGTAGGAACCGTCGGAGGGCACGCCCATGGTCACCCACTTGCCGTTGCTGCCCAGGACCCAGTCACGGACGTGGTCGATGGCGGCGTTGGCGGCCGAGGCAGCCGAAGACAGGCCGCGCGCTTCGATGATCGCGGCACCGCGCTTGCCCACGGTCGGGATGAACGTGTCGCGGTTCCAGGTGTCGTCGTTGATCAGCTTGGCCAGGCTCTGGCCGCCGACGGTGGCGAAACGGATGTCCGGGTACATCGTGGGCGAGTGGTTGCCCCACACGACCAGCTTTTCGATCTCTGCGACGGCCTTGCCCGACTTGGCGGCCAGTTGCGACAGGGCACGGTTGTGGTCCAGGCGCAGCATCGCGGTGAAGTTCTTGGCGGGCAGATCCGGCGCCGACTTCATGGCGATGTAGGCGTTGGTGTTGGCGGGGTTGCCGACGACCAGCACCTTGACGTCGCGGCTGGCCACGTCGTTCAGCGCACGGCCTTGCGCCGTGAAGATCTGGGCGTTGACCTGCAGCAGGTCCTTGCGCTCCATGCCGGGGCCGCGGGGGCGGGCGCCCACGAGCAGGGCCACGTCGGCGTCCTTGAAGGCGGTGCGGGGATCGCTGTGGGCGGTGACTTCCTGCAGCAGCGGGAAGGCGCAGTCGTCCAGCTCCATGATCACGCCCTTGAGGGCCTTCTGGGCCTTCTCGTCGGGGATCTCGAGCAGTTGCAGAATGACCGGCTGATCTTTACCCAGCATTTCGCCAGAGGCGATGCGGAACAGCAGGGCGTAACCAATCTGGCCGGCGGCGCCGGTGACGGCGACACGCATGGCGGGCTTAGACATTAACGTTCTCCGTAAGGATGTTGGGCGAGACGAAATCTCATCCATCAGTGTAATCGCTGGAGCCCGCGCGCCACGTCTGCGGACGCTGCTCCGACAGCCGGCAATCCTAGATTGAATTCACGTATGCGTCAAACGATCTTATATCTTATATAAGACATAAGACAGTTGGACAGACCGGCCGCGCCTGTGCGAGAATGTTGTGTTTGTCCGAATCCGCGGCAGCCAGTTGTTTTGGCCGCTGCACGCTGCCGGTGCCGTGGGCCCGCCTGATTCGGGCGAGCCCAAAATATTCCACAGACACCATGGCAGACCCCCGGTCCGAAACTCCCCTACGCACGCGTGCCGCAAAGCCGGCAGGCGAGGGTGCCGCTTTCAGTCCGTTGTACCGCCAGATCAAGGATCTGCTCGTGCAGAGCCTCGAGCGCGGCGAATGGAAGCCGGGTGAGCTGATCCCCAGCGAAATCGACCTCGCGGCCCGCTTCCAGGTCAGCCAGGGCACGGTGCGCAAGGCGGTCGACGAGCTCGCCGCCGAACACATGTTGCTGCGCCGCCAGGGCAAGGGCACGTTCGTCGCCACTCATCATGAGGCGCGGGTGCGCTATCGCTTTCTGCGCCTGGCCCCCGACGAAGAGGGCGAGGGGGGCCGCGCCGAGAGCCGTATTCTCGAATGCCGGCGCGTGCGCGCGCCCGCCGAGATCGCGCGTGCGCTCGAGCTGCGCGCCGGCGAGACGGTCGTCATGATCCGCCGCCAGCTCTCCATGAACCAGACTCCTACCGTCATCGACGACATCTGGCTGCCGGGCACCGCGTTTCGCGGGCTCACGCTCGAGTTGCTGACGGCCAATCGCGCCCCGATGTACGGGCTTTTTGAATCCGAGTTCGGGGTGAGCATGGTTCGCGCCGACGAAAAGCTGCGTGCCGTGGCCGCCACCGAAGAAGTGGCGCGCTTGCTCAACGTTTCCGCCGGTACCCCGCTGCTCCAGGTCGATCGCATTTCATATACGTATGGCGATCGCCCGATGGAAGTGCGGCGCGGTTTGTACCACACCGATCACTATCACTACCGCAATAGTTTGAATTGATGAACTTTTTTTCAACGATTTGATACGAACCCGATCTCTGGGCGAAAATAGCGTGTTTGCCTGCAAGGGCTTCCGCCTTTTCGCAGTCACGATTCCCTAGTTCCGAAACACCGAGGCCGTCATGTCCGACTCAGCTGCCAAGCCGCGTCCGCAGTTTCGCAATATCAGCATCCCGCAAATCCTCAGCTATCGCCTGCCTCTGGCCGGCAAGCTGTCCATTCTGCACCGCATAAGCGGCGCGTTGCTCTTCTTCTGTTTGCCCTTGGTCATCATCCCGCTCTTCGGCGCGAGCGTGACCTCGGCAGAGACCTACGCACAGGTCGCACAGTACGCGGGCAACCCGTTGGTCAAGCTGGTGTTCCTGGTTCTGATCTGGGGCTATCTGCACCATTTCTGTGCCGGCATCCGCTACCTGGCGCTCGATCTGCACATCGGTATCGACAAGCAGTCGTCCAAGAAGACCGCCGGCGTCGTGTTCGGTGTCAGCCTCGCGCTGACCCTGGTCATCGCCCTCAAACTGTTCGGAGTCCTGTAATGGCTGACGTCAAAAACTACGGCCCCAAGCGCCTGGTCGTCGGCGCGCATTACGGCACCGTCGATTTCATCGCTCAGCGCATCACGGCGATCATCCTGGCCGTCTACACGCTGGTGTTGATCATCGGCCTGCTGGTGATGCCGTCCTTCACGTATGAAAACTGGAAGTCGCTGTTCAACTTCCACGTCTACGCTCTTCCGGTTGGCCAACTGCTGGCCACCCTTGCCTTCTTTGCGCTGGCCTGGCATGCCTGGATCGGCGTGCGCGACATCTGGATGGACTACGTCCGCAACGTGGGCGTGCGCCTGCTGCTGCAAGTGCTGACCATCCTCTGGTTGGTGGGCTCGGTCGTCTACTTCGCGCAAATCCTCTGGAGAATCTAAGCCGTGACCGCTGTCTTGAATTCCTTGCCGCGCCGCCAGTTTGATGTGGTGGTGGTTGGCGCCGGCGGAGCCGGCATGCGCTGCTCGCTGCAACTGGCCCAGGCGGGCCTGTCGGTTGCGGTGCTGTCCAAAGTGTTCCCCACCCGTTCGCACACCGTGGCGGCGCAGGGCGGCGTGAGCGCTTCGCTGGGCAACATGAGCGAAGACAACTGGTACTGGCACATGTACGACACCGTGAAGGGGTCGGACTGGCTGGGCGACCAGGATGCCATCGAGTTCATGTGCCGCGAGGCACCCAATGCCGTGTACGAACTCGAACACTTCGGCATGCCGTTCGATCGCAATCCCGATGGCACGATCTATCAGCGTCCGTTCGGTGGACACACCGCGAATTTCGGCGAAAAGCCCGTGCAACGCGCCTGTGCCGCGGCCGACCGTACCGGTCACGCCCTGCTGCACACGCTCTACCAGCGCAACGTCGCTGCCCGCACGCAGTTCTTCGTCGAGTGGATGGCCCTGGACCTCCTGCGCAACGATGCCGGCGATGTGCTCGGCGTGACCGCGCTCGAAATGGAAACGGGCGACATCTACATCCTCGAAGCCAAGACCACGGTGCTGGCCACCGGCGGTGCCGGCCGTATCTGGGCCGCCTCGACCAACGCCTTCATCAACACCGGTGACGGCCTGGGCATGGCTGCTCGCGCGGGCATCCCGCTGCAGGACATGGAATTCTGGCAATTCCACCCCACCGGCGTGGCCGGCGCGGGCGTGCTGATCACCGAAGGCGTGCGTGGCGAAGGCGGCATCCTGCTCAACAAGGATGGCGAACGCTTCATGGAGCGCTATGCGCCCACCCTGAAGGATCTGGCGCCGCGTGACTTCGTGTCGCGCTCGATGGACCAGGAAATCAAGGAAGGCCGCGGCTGCGGCCCCGACGGCAGCTACGTGGTCCTGAAGCTGGACCACCTCGGCGCCGACGTGATCAACAAGCGCCTGCCCTCGATCCGCGAAATCGCGATCAAGTTCGGTAACGTCGATCCCATCAAGGAACCGATTCCCGTCGTCCCGACCATCCACTATCAGATGGGCGGCATTCCGGCCAACTACCATGGCCAGGTGCTCGAGCGCGTCAATGGCGAAAACAAGGTCATCAACGGCCTGTACGCCATCGGCGAATGCGCCGCGGTGTCGGTGCACGGCGCCAACCGCCTGGGCACGAACTCGCTGCTCGACCTGATCGTGTTCGGCCGCGCTACCGGCAACCACATCGTCAATTCGCATCCCGAGCGCCAGCGCGCCCACCAGGAAGTGTCGAAAGAAGCGGTGGACTTCTCGCTGTCGCGCGTCAACCAGCTCGAATCGCGTACCTCGGGCGAAAAGACGCAAGACGTCGCCAACGCCATCCGTGTGTCGATGCAGCGTCACTGCGGCGTGTTCCGCACGCTCGAGCTGCTCAACGAAGGCGTGGGTCAGATCGAAGACCTGGGCAAGGTTGCCGAGAGCATCTACTTCAAGGACAAGTCCAAGGTGTTCAACACGGCTCGTGTTGAAGCGCTCGAGCTGGCCAACATGACCGAAGTGGCCCGTGCCACGATCAAGTCGGCCGCCAACCGCACCGAGAGCCGTGGCGCGCATGCGCTCGACGATCACCCGACCCGCGACGACGAGAACTGGCTCAAGCACACGCTGTGGTACTCCGAAGGCAGCCGCCTCGAGTACAAGCCCGTGCAGATGAAGCCGCTGACGGTCGAGTCCTTCCCGCCCAAGGCCCGTACTTTCTAAGCAGGATCTGGCATGAGCACCAAACGTATCGTTAAGTTCGAAATCTACCGCTACGATCCTGACAAGGACGAGCGCCCGTACATGCAGAAGCTGGACGTCGAACTCCAGCCGACCGACAAGATGCTGCTCGACGCCCTCGTGCGCATCAAGAACGACGTCGACGACAGCCTGGCCCTGCGCCGGTCCTGCCGCGAAGGCGTGTGCGGTTCCGACGCCATGAACATCAATGGCAAGAACGGCCTGGCCTGCACGACCAATCTGCGCGAGCTGAAAGAGCCCATAGTTCTGAAGCCGCTGCCCGGTCTGCCGGTGATCCGCGATCTGATCGTGGACATGACGCACTTCTTCAACCAGTACCACTCGGTCAGCCCGTACCTCATCAACGACACGCCGCCGCCCGAGCGCGAGCGTCTGCAGTCGCCCGAGGCGCGTGAAGAGCTCGACGGTCTGTACGAGTGCATTCTGTGCGCCTGCTGCTCGACCTCGTGCCCGTCGTTCTGGTGGAATCCGGACAAGTTCGTCGGCCCCGCCGGCCTGCTGCAAGCCTATCGCTTCATCGCGGACAGCCGCGACGAAGCCACCGGCCGCCGTCTGGACAACCTGGAAGATCCGTACCGCCTGTTCCGTTGCCACACCATCATGAACTGCGTCGACGTCTGTCCCAAGGGGCTGAACCCGACGAAGGCCATCGGCAAGATCAAGGAACTGATGGTCCGTCGTACGGTCTAGTGTTAGGACGTTTCAAGGCATCTCAATGAGCAGGCTTACCGAATTGGAACGGGCGCGGTTGCGCTGGCGAGCGCGCCGCGGCCTGCTCGAGAATGACCTCATCATCACCCGGTATCTGGATCGCTACGAGACCCAGTTGACCGACGAAGACGTAACGGCACTGACTCAGCTTTTCGAGCTCGGTGACAACGATCTGCTCGACGTGCTGCTGGCGCGCAAGGAGCTGGAGGCCCCTCTGGACACTCCCCGGCTTCAAGCGATCATCAGCCGCATGCGAGAGCTTTGATTTAATGTGAGGAAACAGCGATGAACCTGTCTGACAAAAAAGCCACTCTATCCCTCTCGGATGGCAGCGCACCTATTGAACTCCCGGTGTACAAGGGCACGGTCGGCCCGGATGTGATCGACATCCGCAAGCTGTATGGCCAGACTGGCATGTTCACGTATGACCCCGGCTTCATGTCGACCGCGGCGACTGCCTCCGGCATCACCTACATCGACGGCGACAAGGGCGAGCTGCTGTATCGCGGCTACCCCATCGAACAGCTGGCCGTGAACTGCGACTTCCTCGACATCTGCTATCTGATCCTGAACGGCGAACTGCCCGACGGCACGCAGAAGTCGGACTTCGATTCGCAAGTCACGCACCACACGATGGTGAACGAGCAGCTGCACTTCTTCCTGCGCGGCTTCCGTCGTGACGCTCACCCGATGGCCGTTCTGACGGGCCTGGTGGGCGCGCTGTCGGCGTTCTACCACGACTCGACCGACATCACGAACGCTCAGCATCGCCACATCTCGGCGATCCGTCTGATCGCCAAGATGCCGACCCTGGTCGCGATGGCGTACAAGTACTCGCAAGGCCAGCCGTTCATCTATCCGCAGAACGACCTGTCGTACACGGGCAACTTCCTGCGCATGATGTTCGCCACGCCGTGCGAAGAGTACAAGGTCAATGAAGTGGTCGAGCGCGCACTCGATCGCATCTTCATCCTGCACGCCGATCACGAACAGAACGCCTCGACCTCGACCGTGCGTCTGTGCGGTTCGTCGGGCACCAACCCGTTCGCCGCCATCGCGGCTGGCGTGGCGTGCCTGTGGGGCCCGGCTCACGGTGGCGCCAACGAAGCGTGCCTGCAGATGCTCGAAGAGCTGCAAGCCAACGGCGGCGTGGCCAAGGTCGGCGAGTTCATGGAGAAGGTCAAGGACAAGAACTCGGGCGTGCGCCTGATGGGCTTTGGCCACCGCGTCTACAAGAACTACGATCCGCGCGCCAAGCTGATGCAGGAAACCTGCAAGGAAGTCCTGCAGGCCCTGGGTCTCGAAAACGACCCGCTGTTCAAGCTGGCCATGGAACTCGAGCGCATCGCGCTGGAAGATCCGTACTTCGTGCAGCGCAAGCTCTACCCGAACGTGGACTTCTACTCGGGCATCGTGCAACGCGCCATCGGCATCCCGACCTCGCTGTTCACGGCCATCTTCGCGCTGGCCCGCACGGTGGGCTGGATCGCCCAGTGGAACGAAATGCTGTCGGATCCCGAGTACAAGATCGGCCGCCCGCGCCAGCTCTACACGGGCTCGGTGTCGCGCGACGTTCCGACCAAGCGCTAAGCGTCTGCCGCGGCGCCTTCGCGGCGCCGCCCAGGCAGCGTGAGGTTCAACCCCCGATGTGGCTCGCCACGCCGGGGGTTTTTCTTTATGGCGAGCCGCCGTGCGCCCGGCGCCCGACCGCAGCCCGCTCGATGGTCTCGCGGCGCAAGCGATCCGACGGCGCGTGACCGCGTGCGCGTTCGCTGGCCCCCGGCGTTCGCATGTGAAACGGGGCGCGGCCCCATGGCGCCGCGCCCCGTACGGATGAACAACGCTGCGGCGATCAGTCGACCGTGGCGCCGGACATCTTCACCAACTCGGCCCAGCGCTTGATGTCGGCCTGGTGCACGCGTTGGAACGCGGCGACGCTGGGGTCGGCCGGCGGCAGGATGCCTTGCGTGTCGGTCAGCCAGCTCTTGAACTCGGGCGTGCTGATCACCTTGATCACGGCTTCCGACATGCGCTTCTGGATTTCGGGCGGCAGCTTGGCGGGTGCGAACAGGCCGTACCAGGTGCTGCTTTCGTAACCCTTGATATTGCATGCCTCGGCGATCGTGGGCACGTCAGGCAATGCCTTGATGCGTTCGGCCGTGGTCACGCCCAGCGCCACCACCTGGCCCGATTTCACGGCGGGCACCGACGGGGCGCTTTGATTGAAGAAGAAATCCACTTCGCCCGACAGCAGGGCCGTCATGGCCGGGCCCTGGCCGCGATAGGGCACGTGCGTGACCTTGATCTTGGCGCCATTGGTGAATTGCGCGCCGGCCAGGTGGCCCGAGGCGCCGTTGCCCGTGGAGGCGTAGTTCAGGGCGCTCGGCTTGGACTCCGCGAGCTTGATGAGGTCACCGCAGGTCTTGATGTCCGGATGCTTCTTGGGATTGACCAGCAGCACGTTGGGCACGTCGCCCAGCAGGGCAATATGGGTGAAGTCCTTCTGTACGTCGAACGAGAGGCTCTTGTACAGCGCCGCGTTGATGGCGTGCGTGCCCGCCGTGCCAAGCAGGAACGTGTAGCCATCGGGCTGAGCGCGCGCGACGATGTCGGAGGCGACGTTGCCACCGGCCCCGGTGCGGTTGTCCGCGATGATCGCCACACCGAGCTCCTTGCTCAGCGCTTCACCCATTTTGCGTGCATAGAGGTCGGTGCCGGCGCCGCCGGGGAAGCCGCCGACGATCGTGATGGCGCGGGTGGGCCATTTTGCCGGGTCTTCCGCGTGGGCGGTCGCGCCGAAGGCGGTGGTCAGGATCAAGGCAGCGGTACTGAGCGAGCGCAACATGGTTTTTCCCCTTGTGTGTGGCGCTGATGAACGATGCTCGCCGGGGGCGGCACCACGGAAGTCATACTGTCCTGCGTAAGAGACCTGCTTGCCTCGCGCGGCACGTGATCGGCTGCGGCGGGGCGTGTGACGTGACGGTCGAACTCCTGATGTCTCAACCCGCGGGATCTGGGGGCCTGCATCCGACGTCCATGGGTGGCGGCAGAGGACCCGGCAATCCAGACCCGAGGGCTGTAGATAGTGCTGTATACAGGTCAGTATTATCACCATTTAGGGGCGATAGCGGGTTTGGGACTATCCCTAGGTGCACAGCAACATGGATGCCCCAAAGCCCGGGGGGCCGGCCGGGCGCGCACGACCGCGCGCGGGTGCGCGGTCGAAACAGGGCCGGCGCACCCGCCGTGCCGGGTGCGAAGAAAGCGGGGTCAGCCCGGCGGGTGGCCGGCGAGCAGCTCGCGATAGGCCGTGCGTACCGCCTCCTCGCCGTACTTGAGCTCGAGCCGTTTGACCGTGAAATGGCCTCGGGCCATCTCCTGGTAGTGATTGATGAAGAGGGCGTTGATGGCCGCGCCGCTCACGGCGCCCACCACCGGGGCGGCCTGCGCCGCGATCTTTTCGGTGATATTGATGCCGAAGCGCTGCGCCACCACCTCGATCGTTTTCGCGAGCCAGGTGCCGGCCTGCTTGGGCGACGCGAAGTGCGCCGACACCTTGCCGGCGGAGTGCTTGGTCGCCACCTCGGCGAGCACGCGCGCGGTTTCTTTGGCGACTTCGTTGAACGCCGTGCGCAGCGCGTAATAGGCCGATTCGGCGGCGTCATCGTCTTTCGAGGTGCCGCCCATCGCGAACACCTGCACGCATTCGCGCTGGATGGCGGGATCGTCGAGCGCAAAGCCCTCGCTGCGGGCGATATCGGCGACCGAGCGCATCATGATGGTGGTGGAGAAGGGCAGTTCCACGAGCGTACCCGTCAGGCCGAAGAAGCCTCCCGCCGCACCGGTGAGGGCAGCCGCCGCGCCATGTGTGCGGTTGCGGGGCGCGCCGCCCCCCGCCTTTTCCGAGAACGTGCGCAGCGCCGCCGACACGGATTTGTGCAAGGCCAGGTGGACCGCGTCCTGGATCTTGGCCGAGGCGGCGCGCGGCAGCTTGCTGATCGCCCACTCGATGGGCGAGCCGATCATGTTCGACAGCCGTATGGTGAGCGATGGCGCTTCGAGCCGTGCCACGGCGGCCTTGAGCGCCGCCAGGTCGTCGGGATGGTCGTGCAGGGAGGGCAGGGCAGTCGGCATCAGAATCCCACGCCACGCGCCATCAGGGCAGCGCACAGCGGCAACAAAATCAACAGGTGCGATTCGATCATGACCCAGCGGCGTGCCTTGCGGATGTCGGGGTCGGCGGGCACGAAGCCCGGCTCGCCGGCGGCCAGGCGCTTCCAGCGCAGGAACGCACGGGTGGGCGGAATCGAACAGAGGCCGATCACGACGAACAGCGCGATCTTGGCGTGAAACCACGGATTGGGCATGAGGAACGCCATGCCCTTGGCGCCCATCATGAGGCGGGCGAGCCCGGTGAGCAGCACGAGCACGGCCGACACGAGGTAGAGGCGGTCATACAGCGCCAGGCGGCCCACGGTGGCGGGCGCCAGGCCCGGCCGCAGCAGTACGGCCTGCGCGGTCAGCACCACGATGAGAAAGAAGATGGCCATGTAATGCAGCCAGGCCAGCAATGCGTCTTGCACCATGGTGCGGCTTCCCGGATCGGCGGGCGCCCGATGCGCCTGCTCCCACCCTCTTTTACCAATTCCCGCGCGTCCGTGGGTGTCAGCTGTCGTAACCCGTGGCGTGAAGGGGAAACCGTGCGCGGTTTGCGCGCGCGCATGGCGCGAAGGGGCGATGCGTGCACGGCATGCGCTGCACGACGCCGCGAGTACAAAGAAAAAGGGCATCCCCTGCGGAATGCCCTTCGCACTTCAATGCTCGCGCATTCAGCCTTGCGTGGCTTCCTGCTGCGCATCCACGACGGCCAGGGCCGTCATGTTGACGATGCGGCGCACGGTGGCGCTGGTCGTCAGGATGTGCACCGGACGAGCGGCGCCCAGCAGGATGGGGCCCATGGCCACACCGTTGCTGCCCGTCATCTTGAGCATGTTGTAGGTGATGTTGCCGGTATCCAGATTCGGCATGACCAGCAGGTTGGCGCGGCCCTTCAGCGAGCTGTCGGGATAGGCCTGTGTGCGGATCGATTCCGACAAGGCGGCGTCGGCATGCATTTCACCGTCGACTTCGAGGTGCGGCGCACGGTCGGACACCAGGCGGCGCGCATGCGCCATCTTGCGCGACGACTCGGTCGGGCGGCTGCCGAAATTGGAGTGCGACAGCAGCGCGATCTTGGGGACCACGCCAAAGCGCATCATTTCTTCGCCGGCCTGGATCGTGATGTCGGCGATCTGCTCGGCGCTGGGGTTTTCGTTGACGTGGGTGTCGGCAACGAACAGCGTCTGGTTCGGCAGCATCAACACGTTGAGCGCGGCATAGGTCTGGCCGGGCTTCTTGCCGATGACTTCGTCGATGTACTTGAGCTGGTTGTCGTACTTGCTGGCCACGCCGCACAGCAGCGCGTCGGCATCACCGCGGCGCAGCAGCATCGCGCCGATCAGCGTGTTGTGCTTGCGGATCATCGCCTTGGCGATGGCCGGCGTCACGCCTTCACGGCCGCGCAGCTCGTAGTAGCCCTGCCAGGTTTCGTTGAAGCGGGCGTCGTCTTCGGGATCCACGATCTCGATGTTCTGGCCGGCGATCAGGCGCAGGCCGAACTTCTGCACGCGCATCTCGATGACGGCGGGACGGCCCACCAGGATCGGGAAGGCGAGCTTTTCGTCGACCACGACCTGCACGGCACGCAGCACGCGCTCGTCTTCGCCGTCGGCGTAGACGACGCGCTTGGGCGCCTTCTGGGCTTCCTGGAAGAGCGGCAGCATCAGCTGGCCCGAGTGGTAGACAAAGCCCATGAGCTTGCGGCGGTAGGCTTCGATGTCTTCGATCGGGCGGGCGGCCACGCCCGAGGCGGCGGCGGCCTGGGCCACGGCCGGCGCGATCTGCACGATCAGGCGCGGGTCGAACGGCTTCGGGATGATGTAGTCAGGGCCGAACGACAGCTCTTCGCCGGCGTAGGCGCGTGCCACTTCGTCGTTCTGTTCGGCCTGGGCCAGCTCGGCGATGGCCTTCACGCACGCGAGCTTCATCTCTTCGGTGATGCGGCTGGCGCCGGCATCCAGCGCGCCGCGGAAGATGAACGGGAAGCACAGCACGTTGTTGACCTGGTTCGGGTAGTCCGAACGGCCGGTCGCGATGATGCAGTCGGGGCGGGCAGCCTTGGCGATCTCGGGGCGGATTTCCGGCTCCGGATTGGCCAGGGCCAGGATCAGCGGCTTGACGGCCATGGTCTTGACCATGTCGCCGGTGAGCACGCCCGCGGTCGAGCAACCCAGGAACACGTCGGCGCCATTGACCACGTCGGCCAGCGTGCGTGCGTCGGTCTTCTGCGCATAGCGGCGCTTGTTGGGCTCCATGTTTTCGTCGCGGCCTTCCCAGATCACGCCACGGGAGTCCACCACGTACATGTTTTCGCGCTTGATGCCCAGATCGACCAGGAGGTCCAGGCAGGCGATGGCGGCGGCGCCGGCGCCGGAGCACGCCAGCTTCACTTCGCCCATCTGCTTGCCCACGACCTTCAGGCCGTTGAGGATGGCGGCGGCCGAGATGATGGCGGTGCCGTGCTGGTCATCGTGGAAGACGGGGATCTTCATGCGCTCGCGCAGCTTCTTCTCGATGTAGAAGCATTCGGGCGCCTTGATGTCTTCGAGGTTGACGCCGCCCAGCGTGGGCTCGAGCGCCGCGATGATCTCGACCAGCTTGTCGGGGTCGTTTTCAGCGAGCTCGATGTCGAACACATCGATGCCGGCGAATTTCTTGAACAGGCAGCCCTTGCCTTCCATGACCGGCTTGGCGGCCAGCGGGCCGATGTTGCCCAGGCCGAGCACGGCGGTGCCGTTCGTGATCACGCCCACCAGGTTGGAGCGCGAGGTGTACATCGAGGCAGCGTCGTTGCCCTGATCGAAGATCGCCATGCACGCCGCGGCCACGCCGGGCGAGTAGGCCAGCGACAGGTCGTCCTGGTTGGCCAGCGTCTTGGTGGGGGTGACGGAGATTTTGCCCGGAGTGGGATAGGCGTGGTAATCCAACGCCCGCTTGGAGAGGGTTTCGTCCATGAGGTACAGCCTTTTTGGCGCTAACTGGGAAGCGTGAGGAACGGCGAAGAAATCGGGATATCGCTGCGTGTTTCCGGCCGCCGCGCGCGCCTGGCGTGCGCCCGCGCAGCCGCGTGCGGCGGGAAACAGCCCAGTATTTCAACACAGAACGCGGGGGTGTGTTCTTGCTGCACCGCAGCGAACAGCAGATCCCCTTGTTTCAGCGCAACCAGGGCGGCGTGCTGCGCTGCGCCGCGTCCAGCTCGATGCGCTGCTGCCCAAGCGCGTCGCGCCAGCGCGCCGCGTCGGGCTCGGTGGCGCGCGAGCACGCCAGCTCGAGCGCGTGCAGCACCATCCAGGCGGCGCTCACTTCGAAGAAATCGCGCAGGCGCGCCCGAGTGTCACTGCGGCCGAAGCCATCGGTACCCAGGCTGCGCATGGGCGCGCTCACATGCGTGCGGATCTGATCGGGCACGGCGCACACGTAATCGCTGGCGGCCAGCACGGGCGCCCCGTTCTGGCCGAGGCAATGCTCGATCCACGACAGCTCATGATCCAGCCCGAGCACGCGGGCCCGTTCGGCCCGGCGGGCGTCGCGCGCGAGCTCGCTGTAGCTCGTGACGCTCCAGACTTCGCACGGCAGCGCATGCTCGGCCTGCAATGTCTCGGCCGCGCGCAATGCCTCGGCGAGCGCCGGCCCGGCCGCCAGCAGCCGCACGGCCGGCGCCTCGCAGGCCCGCACGCGATGCATGCCACGCAGCACGCCGCTGCGGGTGTCCGGTGCGACGCTGGCATCGGGCAGGTCGGCCTGCGGCAGGTTTTCGTTGGTGACGGTCAGGTAGTAGAACTCGTCGCGGCCTTCGGTGAGCATGCGGCGCATGCCTTCCTCGACGATCAGGGCGGCCTCGTAAGCCTGGGCCGGATCGTAGGCACGGCAGTTGGGCACCGTGGCGGCGATCAGATGGCTGGAGCCGTCCTGGTGCTGCAGGCCTTCACCGCCGAGCGTGGTGCGGCCCGAGGTCGCGCCGATCAGAAAGCCGCGCGTGCGCTGGTCGGCGGCCGCCCAGATCAGGTCGCCGATGCGCTGAAAACCGAACATCGAGTAATAGATATAGAACGGCAGCATCGGCAGCCCGTGCACCGAATAGCTCGTGCCGGCCGCGGTCCACGACGAAATCGCGCCGGCCTCGGTAATGCCTTCTTCGAGAATCTGCCCGTCGCGCGCCTCGCGATACGACAGGACCGAGCCGATGTCCTCGGGCTCGTAGAGCTGGCCTTGCGCGGAATAGATGCCGATCTGGCGGAACAGGTTGGCCATGCCGAACGTGCGCGCTTCGTCGGCCACGATCGGCACGATGCGGGGGCCCAGCACGGGGTCCTTCAAGAGTTGCGTCAGCATGCGCACCAGCGCCATGGTGCTGGACATTTCCTTGCCGTCGGGAGCGAGCGCGAACCCCGCCCACTGGCTCACCGACGGGACGGCCAGCGACGCGGCCTCTGCGCGGCGGCGCGGCAGGTGCCCACCCAGCGCGGCGCGGCGCGCCTGCTGGTGGCGCATTTCCGCACTGTCCGCCGAGGGACGGTAAAAGCGCAGCGCGAGACAGTCGGCGTCCGAGAGCGGCAGGGCGAAGCGATCGCGAAACGCCAGCAGGGCGTCGTCGTCGAGCTTTTTCTGCTGATGGGTCGTCATCTTGCCCTGGCCGGCCGTGCCCATGCCGAAGCCCTTTTTGGTCTGCGCGAGGATCACCGTGGGCTGCCCGCGGTGCTTCACCGCGCGAGCATAGGCCGCATGGATCTTCGTCATGTCGTGGCCGCCACGGCGCAGGCGATCGATCGCCTCGTCGGGCCAGTCGGCCACGAGGGCCGCCAGCGCGGGGTCCTGGCCGAAGAAGTGCTCACGGTTATAGGCGCCATCGTTGGCGGCGAAGGTCTGGAATTGGCCATCGACCGTATGCGCGAAGGCGCGTGCGAGCGCGCCGGTCGCATCGCGGCGCAAGAGCGCGTCCCAGTCGCTGCCCCACACCACCTTGATCACGTTCCAGCCGGCGCCGGCGTACAGCGTTTCGAGTTCGTCGATGATGCGGCCGTTGCCCCGGACCGGACCGTCCAGGCGCTGCAGGTTGCAGTTCACGACGAACACCAGGTTGTCGAGCCGCTCGCGCGCGGCCAGCGTGAGGGCTGCGATGGACTCCGGCTCGTCCATCTCGCCGTCACCGAAGATGCCCCAGACCTTGCGCTCGGATTCGGGCGCGAGGCCGCGATGCTCGAGGTAGCGCATGAAGCGCGCCTGGTAAATCGCGTTGATCGGGCCGATGCCCATCGAGCCCGTGGGAAATTGCCAGAAATCCGGCATGAGCCACGGATGCGGATACGAGGAGAGACCACGGCGGCCGGCCGTGTACGCGGTGATCTCCTGCCGGAACAGTGCCAGGTCTTCGTCCTCGAGCAGGCCTTCGAGATAGGCGCGCGCATAGATACCCGGCGCGGAATGCGGTTGCATGTAGACGAGGTCGGCGCCGCCCGGCGCGTCCGGTCCGCGAAAGAAGTGGTTGAAGCCCACCTCGAATAGGTCGGCCGCCGACGCGTAGCTGGCGATATGCCCGCCGAGCTCGCCGTGCGCCTGATTCGCGCGTACCACCATCGCGAGCGCATTCCAGCGATTGATCGACGCGATCCGTTCTTCGAGGCCGAGATCACCGGGAAAGGGCGGCTCGTCTGCCGCGGCGATCGTGTTCAGATAGGCGGTGCTGACCTGGCCGCCCGCGCGTACGCCCAAACTGGCCGCATGGTCCAGCAGGCAGGCCAGCACATACGCCGCCCGGGGCGCGCCTTCGGTCCGCGCGAGCGCGTCGAGGGCGTCGCGCCATTCCGCGGTTTCCTCGGGGTCCGTGTCGTCGCGCAGGAAGGGCGCTTGCTGATCACCGTGGGCGGGCAGGGGCGAGGTCATGGGTTTGTCTCCGGATCTTCTCTTTGCCGTCTGAGCAGCGTGTCGCCCATGCTAGCGCCACCCGAGGCGCACAAGTGACCGAAGCCGGCGGGCAGCGGGGGCGGGTTGCGGCATAAGTGCCGAGGATCGGGCCGTTTCTCGGCACGATCTGCCGCGCCGCGCGGTAACCCGGAGTTTGTCCGAGGGCAGGCGGGCCCGGCGGCTGTCAGGAAATGTCCAGGTGGCGGACGCTACACTCGCGCCACTTTTCTGTATTTGCGGAGTTCATGATGAGCGAAGGCCTGCGTGTGCCCGATGCCATGACGCTGCCCGAGCTGACGCTTCGTGGCGTGGTGCTCGGCGCCCTGATCACGATCGTGTTCACGGCTTCGAATGTGTTCCTGGGCCTGAAGGTGGGGCTGACGTTCTCGTCGGCCATCCCGGCGGCCGTGATCTCCATGTCGGTGCTGCGTATGTTCAAGGGCGCCAACATCCTCGAGAACAACATGGTGCAGACGCAGGCCTCCGCGGCGGGCACGCTGTCGTCCATCATCTTCATCCTGCCCGCGCTGGTCATGCTGGGCCACTGGAGTTCGTTTCCTTTCTGGCAGACGCTGGCGATCTGTGCGGCGGGCGGCATGCTCGGTGTGATGTTCACCATTCCGCTGCGCCATGTGATGGTGGTCCAGAGCAATCTGCCCTATCCCGAGGGCGTGGCGGCAGCCGAAATCCTGCGGGTGGGCAGTGCCGCTCGCGCCCAGGAGCGTGAAGCGGCGGCCGTGCCCGCTGATGAGGTGGCCACCGCCCCGGCGCAACCGACCCCCGCCGCGGCGCGGCCGTCGCGCGCTGGCACGGGCATGGCCGATATTCTGTTTGGCGGCGGCGTCGCGGCCGTCGTGAGTTTCGCGACCGGCGGCTTGCGCCTGCTCGCCGATGGCGCCAGCAGTTTCCTGGCGATCGGCGGTGCGGTGCTGCGCTTGCCGATGGGCTTTTCGCTGGCCCTGCTGGGCGCGGGCTATTTGATCGGTATCGTCGCGGGGCTGGCCATGCTGACCGGTCTCGTGATCGCCTGGGGCATCGCGGTGCCGGTGCTGACCGCTCTGGGCGAGCGCGCCGCGGATGTCTCGCTCGCCGACTACGCGACCGGCCTCTGGAGCACGCAGGTCCGCTTCATCGGCGCGGGCGTCATCGGGGTAGGCGCGATCTGGACGCTCGCCACGCTCTTCGTGCCGATGGTGCGTGGCGTGCGTGCTTCGATGTCGATGGTGGGCAAGGGGGCGCGCAGGGCGGGCGATGCGCCCCGCACCGAGCGCGACCTGCCGGCCGCCTGGGTCATCGGCATTTCTCTCGTGCTGCTGGCCGTGCTGGTGTTCACGTTTCTCGCCTTCATGAGCGGCGCGCCGCTCTCGATGGGCCGCATCGGGGTATTGGTCGCCTACGCGGTGCTGTTCGCTTTCGTGTTCGGGTTCCTCGTGGCCGCCGCCTGCGGCTATATGGCGGGGCTGGTGGGCTCGTCGACCAGTCCGATCTCGGGCGTGGGCATCGTCGCGATCGTGCTGGTATCGCTCTTGATGGTGCTCCTCAATGACGGAGAAGGGCTGCTCGGCACCGAGCAGGGTGTGCGCCTGGGGATTGCGCTGGCGATCTTCACGACCTCGGCGGTCGTCGCGGTGGCATCGATTTCGAACGACAACCTGCAGGATCTGAAGACCGGCTGGCTGGTGGGTGCGACGCCATGGCGCCAGCAGGTGGCCCTGTTGATCGGCTGCGTGGTGGGCGGCGCCGTCATCTCGCCGGTGCTGGATTTGCTCTACAACGCTTACGGTTTCGCCGATGCCCTGCCGCGTCCCGGCATGGATCCCGACCAAGCGCTCGCCGCACCGCAGGCCACGCTGATGCTGGCGATCGCGCAGGGCATTTTTACGCATCATCTGAACTGGACGATGATCCTGATCGGCATGGCCATCGGCGCCGCGCTCATCGTGATCGACCAGATCCTGAAGTCCGCCTGCGCCGTGGCACGCCTGCCGGTGCTCGCCGTGGGCATCGGCATCTATCTTCCGCCGACGGCCAGCGCGCCCATCGTGGTGGGAGCCTTTCTGGCCTGGGTGCTGTCGCGGCGCCTGCGCCGACGCGCCGAGGCTGAGGGCGAATCCTACGAAGCGCATGCCGATGCGCCGAACCGGCGCGGCGTCTTGATCGCCTCGGGGCTCATCGTGGGCGAAAGCCTGGTCGGTGTGCTGCTCGCCGGTGTCATCGGATTCAGCGGCCAGGATGCGCCGCTGGCGCTCGTCGGAGCCGGCTTCGAAGGCACCGCGCGCTGGCTCGGATTGGCCGTTTTCGCCGTTGTGGCGGTATGGATTGGCCGCAGGGTCTTGGCGCGACCCTGATTTGCGTCGTATTCTGGACACAGTTGCCGGAGGTCGGGCCACCTGGCCCCGGCGCGACCGATTGCCGATAATGGCGACGTGTAGACATCGTTATGCGCGGCGAAGCGCGAGGCATTCTTGCCAGGAATGCATCCATGTTTGATCTTCGGCGCATGTCACGCGATTGCAGCAAGACGCCCCCAAACTCTAGGGGGTATACTGCCGACACGGCTTTCGAGGCTTGTACGTGCCTTCTGCCCCTGCTATCCGCCAAACGGGAAGCCCGTGTCGCGGAAGGTTTTCCTGCATCGTATGCGAGTGAAGCACTCGTCAAGGTGAAGCGACATTATGTCTACGGAATCAGAATCCCTATCTACCTCCTATCTGTTCGGCGGTAATGCGCCGTACGTAGAAGAACTCTACGAACAGTATCTCGACAATCCCGGCTCGGTCGCGGACAACTGGCGCGAATATTTCGACCAGCTGCAGCATGCACCCGCCACGGATGGCCAGGAGGCCACGCGTGACCAGGCTCATGCGCCCGTCGTCGAATCGTTTGCGCAACGTGCCCGCGCCAATGCTTTCCTGCAACGTGCTGCCGAGCCCGATCTGTCGGTCGCCAGCAAGCAGGTGTCGGTCCAATCGCTGATCGCCGCCTACCGTTCGCTGGGTTCGCGCTGGGCCGATCTCGATCCCCTCAAGCGCCAAGAGCGTCCCCCGATCCCCGAGCTCGATCCGTCCTTTTATGGTCTGACCGAAGCCGATCTGGACCAGACCTACTCGGCCACGAATACCTACTTCACGACCGCCAGCACCATGACGCTGCGCGACATCCTGAAGGCCCTGCGCGACACGTACTGCCGTTCGATCGGCGCCGAGTTCTCGCACATCTCCGACCCGGCTGCCAAGCGCTGGATCCAGCAACGCCTGGAAAGCACGCTGTCGGCGCCGACCTGGTCGCCCGAAGAAAAGCGCCACATCCTGCAGCAGCTCACCGAGTCCGAAGGCCTCGAGCGCTTCCTGCACACCAAGTACGTCGGCCAAAAGCGCTTCTCGCTCGAGGGCGGTGAGAGCTTCATCGCCTCGATGGACGAAGTGGTGAACCACGCGGGTGAAGCGGGCGTCCAGGAAATCGTCGTGGGCATGGCTCACCGCGGCCGCCTGAACCTGCTCGTGAACATCATGGGCAAGATGCCCGGCGACCTGTTCGCCGAGTTCGAAGGCAAGCACGCCGAAGGCCTGACCGACGGCGACGTGAAGTACCACAACGGTTTCTCGAGCGACGTCTCGACCCGTGGCGGTCCGGTGCACCTGTCGCTGGCGTTCAACCCCTCCCACCTTGAAATCGTCAACCCGGTGGTCGAGGGCAGCGTACGCGCTCGCCAGGAACGCCGCGGCGACGCCGAAGGCAAGCAAGTGCTGCCCGTGCTCGTGCACGGTGACGCGGCCTTCGCTGGCCAGGGTGTCGTGATGGAAACGCTCAACCTGGCCCAGACGCGCGGCTACGGTACGGGCGGCACGCTGCACATCGTCATCAACAACCAGATCGGCTTCACGACGTCGGACCCGCGCGACTCGCGCTCCACGCTGTATTGCACCGACGTGGTCAAGATGATCGAAGCGCCGGTGTTCCACGTCAACGGCGACGATCCCGAAGCCGTCGTGTTCGCCACGCGCCTCGCGCTCGACTACCGCATGGAATTCCGCCACGACGTCGTCCTCGACATCGTGTGCTTCCGCAAGCTGGGCCACAACGAGCAAGACACCCCGTCGCTCACGCAGCCCCTGATGTACAAGCGCATCGGCCATCATGGCGGTACCCGCAAGCTGTACGCCGAGAAGCTGCAGACGCAAGGCGTGCTGGCCGAAGGCGACGCCGATCAGATGGTCAAGGATTACCGCCAGCTGATGGAAGACGGCCAGCGCACGATCGAGCCCGTGCTGACCGACTACAAGAGCAAGTACGCGATCGACTGGTCCCCGTTCATGGGCGCCAAGTGGACCGACCAGGCCGACACCGCGGTGCCGCTGGCCGAGCTCAAGCGCATCGGCGAACGCATCACGTCCGTGCCGGATGGCTTCACGGTGCACCCGCTGGTGGCCAAGCTGCTGAACGACCGCCGCAACATGGCCAAGGGCGAGCAAAACCTCGACTGGGGCATGGGCGAGCATCTGGCTTTCGCCACGCTGGTCGCGTCGGGTTACGCGATCCGCATCACCGGCCAGGATTCGGGCCGTGGCACGTTCACGCACCGCCACGCCGTGCTGCACGACCAGAACCGCGAGCGCTGGAACGACGGTACCTACATTCCGCTGCAGAACGTCTCCGACGGCCAGGCACCTTTCACGGTGATCGACTCGGTGCTGTCCGAAGAGGCCGTGCTGGCGTTCGAATACGGCTACTCGTCGGCCGAGCCCAACACCCTCACGATCTGGGAAGCCCAGTTCGGTGACTTCGTCAACGGTGCTCAGGTCGTGATCGACCAGTTCATCAGCTCGGGCGAAGCCAAGTGGGGCCGTCAGTCGGGCCTGACCCTGATGCTGCCGCACGGCTACGAAGGCCAGGGTCCGGAGCACTCGTCGGGCCGTATCGAGCGCTTCCTGCAACTGTGCGCGGACAACAACATCCAGGTCGTTCAACCGACCTCGGCTTCGCAGATCTTCCATCTGCTGCGCCGCCAGATGATCCGCCAGTTCCGCAAGCCGCTCGTGATCTTCACGCCCAAGTCGCTGCTGCGCAACAAGGATGCGGGCTCGCCCCTCACCGACCTGGCCGGCGGCAGCTTCCGCCCGGTCATCGGCGAAGTCGACGAATCGATCAAGGCCGGTTCGGTCAAGCGTGTGCTGGCGTGCTCGGGCAAGGTCTACTACGACCTCGTCAATGCCCGCCGCGAGCGCGAAGCCGATAACGTCGCGATTATCCGCGTCGAGCAGCTGTACCCGTTCGCCCACAAGGCGTTCGAGACCGAACTGCGCAAGTACCCGAAGGCGACCGAAGTGATCTGGGTTCAGGACGAACCGCAGAACCAAGGCGCGTGGTTCTACGTTCAGCACCACCTGTACGAAAACATGGCCGAAGGCCAGAAGCTGGCGTATGCCGGTCGTCCCGCATCGGCCTCGCCGGCCGTGGGCTACCTGGCCAAGCACCAGGAGCAGCAGAAGGCGCTCATCGAGCAAGCCTTCGCCGCGAAGTACAAGGGCTTCATGCTGACCAAGTAATCCAGCGACTCAGAACACCAACTTTACGGAATTCATTACCATGGCTATTACCGACGTTGTCGTCCCTCAACTGTCCGAATCCGTTTCGGAAGCCACCCTGCTGACCTGGAAGAAGCAGCCTGGCGCCGCGGTCGAGGCCGACGAAATCCTGATCGAAGTCGAAACCGACAAGGTGGTTCTCGAAGTGCCCGCGCCGGCCTCCGGCGTGCTGGCGGAAATCGTTGCCGGTGACGGCAGCACCGTCACCTCGGGCCAACTGATCGCCAAGATCGACACGGCCGGCAAGGCCGCCGCTGCCGCGCCCGCCGCTGCTGCTGCCCCGGCTGCCGCCCCCGCGGCCCCGGCCGCCGCTCCGGCTGCTGCCGCGCCGGCCAGCAACGCCGCCGCCGGTGTCGCGTCGCCCGCCGCCTCGAAGATCCTCGCCGAAAAGGGCGTGGATGCCGCCAGCGTGTCGGGTTCGGGCCGTGATGGCCGCGTGACCAAGGGCGATGCCCTGGCCGCCCAGGCTGGCGCCGCGCCCGCCAAGGCCGCCGCCGCTCCGTCCGCGCCCGCCACCTTCTCGCTCGACGGCCGTCCGGAACAGCGCGTTCCGATGAGCCGCCTGCGTGCCCGCGTGGCCGAGCGTCTCCTGCAGTCGCAGCAAGAAAACGCGATCCTGACGACCTTCAACGAGGTCAACATGCAGGCCGTGATCGATCTGCGCAACAAGTACAAAGAGAAGTTCGAGAAGGAACACGGCGTGAAGCTCGGCTTCATGTCGTTCTTCGTCAAGGCCGCCGTTGCCGCCCTGAAGAAGTACCCCCTCCTGAACGCCTCGGTCGACGGCAAGGACATCATCTACCACGGCTACTTCGACATCGGCATCGCCGTTGGCAGCCCGCGTGGCCTGGTGGTGCCGATCCTGCGCAACGCCGACCAGATGTCGATCGCCGACATCGAGAAGACCATCGCCGACTTCGGCCGCCGCGCTGCCGATGGCAAGCTGGGCATCGAAGAAATGACCGGTGGCACGTTCTCGATCTCCAATGGTGGTGTGTTCGGTTCGATGCTCTCGACCCCGATCATCAACCCGCCGCAATCGGCCATCCTGGGCGTGCACGCCACCAAGGAACGCGCCGTCGTTGAAAATGGTCAGATCGTGATCCGTCCGATCAACTACCTGGCCATGTCCTACGACCACCGCATCATCGACGGCCGCGAAGCCGTCCTGGGCCTGGTGGCCATGAAGGAAGCGCTCGAAGATCCGCAGCGCCTGCTGCTGGAGCTGTAATCCGACAGCAACGGGCGAAACGGCGCTGGCTGTTTCGCCCGTTTTTTCGCAGGCCGCCGATCCTCGGCTGCCCGCTCTGGCGTGAAGGGGCGCTGCGATGCGCCCGCGCCGCTCGAGTCCCGCACAGGGCTCCTGCCTGAACCTCACTCATCGCGAGAACACTATGTCCAAACAATTCGACGTCGTCGTCATCGGTGCCGGCCCCGGCGGTTACATCGCAGCCATCCGCGCTGCCCAGCTCGGCAAGACCGTGGCTTGCATCGACGCCTGGCAGAACGGCGAAGGCGCCCCGGCTCCTGGCGGCACCTGCACCAACGTCGGCTGCATCCCGTCCAAGGCACTGCTGCAATCCTCGGAAAACTACGAAGAGGTCAACACCCACTTCGCCGAGCACGGCATTGAAGTCAAGGGCGTGACGCTCAAGCTCGATACGCTGATCGGCCGCAAGAACAAGGTCGTCAAGCAGAACAACGACGGCATTCTGTACCTGTTCAAGAAGAACAAGGTCACCTTCTTCCATGGCAAGGGTGCGTTCACCGGCCAGGTCGAAGGCGGCTGGGCCATCAAGGTCACCGGCACCACCGAAGAAGACCTCGTGGCCAAGCACGTGATCGTCGCCACCGGTTCGTCGGCACGTGAACTGCCCGGCCTGCCGTTCGACGAAAAGACCGTGCTGTCCAACGACGGCGCGCTCAATCTGTCGGCCGTGCCCAAGAAGCTGGGCGTGATCGGCGCCGGCGTGATCGGCCTCGAAATGGGCAGCGTGTGGCGTCGCCTGGGTGCCGAAGTGACCGTGCTGGAAGCCATGCCCGAGTTCCTCGCGGCCGCTGACCAACAGGTTGCCAAGGAAGCCCTGAAGTCGTTCACCAAGCAAGGCCTGGACATCCAGACCGGCGTGAAGATCGGCGAAATCAAGGCCACGGCCAAGGGCGTGACCGTGCCTTACACCGACGCCAAGGGCGGCGAGCAAAAGCTGGTGGTCGACAAGCTGATCGTCTCGATCGGCCGCGTGCCGTACACCGGCGGCCTGAATGCCGACGCCGTGGGCCTGAAGCTCGACGAGCGTGGCTTCATCGCCGTCGACGGCGATTGCAAGACCAACCTGCCGAACGTGTGGGCCGTGGGTGACGTGGTGCGTGGCCCGATGCTGGCGCACAAGGCCGAAGAAGAAGGCGTTGCCGTGGCCGAGCGTATCGCCGGCCAACACGGTCACGTCAACTTCGCGACCGTGCCGTGGGTGATCTACACCTCTCCCGAGATCGCCTGGGTGGGCCAGACCGAGCAGCAGCTCAAGGCCGAAGGCCGCGAGTACAAGGCCGGTTCGTTCCCGTTCATGGCCAACGGCCGCGCGCGCGCCATCGGTGACACCACCGGTTTCGCCAAGGTGATCGCCGATGCCAAGACCGACGAGGTCCTGGGTGTGCATATCATCGGCCCGATGGCTTCCGAGCTCATCGCCGAAGCCGTGACCATCATGGAATTCCGTGGCGCCGCCGAAGACATCGCCCGCATCTGCCACGCGCACCCGACCCTGTCGGAAGCCGTGAAGGAAGCCGCGCTGGCCGTCGACAAGCGCACGCTGAACTTCTGATGCGTGTCCGGAGCGCGAGCGGCTTCGGCCGCCGCGTCCCGGCGTCGCGGGCGTGTGCCCGCGGCGAGATCTGGGCGGATCGCGCGATCCGCCTTTTTGCTTTATGGACTCCTGCTGCGACATGAACGTCCGCGAATACTACGAACATGCCCTGGCCGAGCGCGGCTACAAGCCCGATGCCGCGCAGGAACGCGCCATCGAGCGTCTGCAACGCTATTACGATGATTGGCTGCGCTTCAAGGCGATGCGCTCGAACGCGCTCAAGAAGCTGCTCAACCGTCCCGATGTGCCGCGTGGCGTGTATCTGTGGGGCGGCGTGGGCCGGGGCAAGAGCTTCCTGATGGATGCGTTCTACGCGACCGTGCCGGTCGTGCGCAAGACGCGTCTGCATTTTCACGAGTTCATGCGGGGCGTGCACCGCGAGCTCGAGAATGTGAAGGGCATGCAGGATCCGCTCGACGAAGTCGCCAAGCGTGTCGCCAAACGCTATCGCCTGATCTGCTTCGACGAGTTTCACGTATCGGACGTGGCCGATGCCATGATCCTGTATCGTCTGCTGCTCAAGCTGTTCGAGTACGGCACGTCGTTCATCATGACGTCGAATTACGAGCCCTCGACGCTGTATCCCGATGGTCTGCACCGCGACCGCATCCTGCCCGCCATCGAACTCATCAAGAGCCGCATGGACATCATGAATGTGGACACGGGTGTGGACTACCGCCTGCGTACGCTGGAGCAGGTGCATGCGTATCACTCGCCGCTCGACGAGCGCGCGCAGGCCGCGCTGCAGGAGGCGTTCGATGGCCTCGCCGACACGCCGCCGCAGGAGCCGGTGCTGCATATCGAGCATCGCGAGATCCGCGCCGTGGCCCTGTCGGGCTCGGTGGTGTGGTTCGATTTCGCGACGCTGTGTGGCGGGCCTCGTTCACAGAACGACTATCTGGAACTGGCCAATCGCTTTCACTCGGTGATTCTGTCGGGTGTGCCGCGCATGGGCCCGCGCCAGGCGTCCGAGGCGCGCCGCTTTACCTGGCTGATCGACGTGTTCTATGACCACAAGGTCAAGCTGATCATGTCGGCCGATTGCCCGCCCGAAGAAATCTACACCGAAGGGGCGCTGGCCAACGAGTTTCATCGCACGGTATCGCGCATCCTCGAGATGCAGTCGCGCGAGTACCTCGAAGCCGAGCGCCGTCAGACCGCCAGTCTCTGACGCACCGCGGTCAGGCACGGCCCCGACGAAGGCGGTGCCTAAGCACACCGACACAGGCCGCGCCGCGATCGCGGCCTGTTCGTTTTTCATGGTCGGTTGCCAAGCTCGGATCTCCGCGCTTCGTCCTTGCGCGAGGGGATCAAGCCGGGTCGGATGCGGGCTCAGCCTGGACCCGGATTGCGCCGCGTCGGTGCCAGGGTGAGCGCCCAGAACAGCAACGCCGTCAGGCTGACCGCGGCGCCGAGCACACACACCGCAGTCCAGCCACCGAGCGCATAGCTTTGCGTGGCGCCGAACGCACCCAGGCCGCTGCCCACGGCATAAAACAGCATGTAGACCCCGATGAGCCGGCCGGGGGCGTCGGGCCGGGTACGCAGAATCATCGATTGATTGGTGACATGCAAAGCCTGCCCGCCCAGATCGAGCAGCACGATGCCCACGATCAGCGCCCACAGCGCATGCGGCAGCTGGGCTAGCGGCCACCACGCGATCAAGAGCAGCGACAGCGCCCCAGAGGTGGTGCGACGCTCCCAGCCCAGATCCGCCCAGTGGCCGGCGCGTGCAGCCGCCAGCGCGCCCAGCGCGCCGACCAGTCCGAAGGCGCCGATGGCGGTATGCGTGAACGCGTAGGGCGGCGCCGACAGCGGCAGCACCAGCGCGCTCCAGAAGATGTTGAACGCAGCGAACATCAATAGCGCCAGCGTGCCGCGCACCCGCAGCACGCGTTCTTCGCGCAGCAAGGACAGCATGGACCCGATCAGCGCGCGATAGGGCAGTGGCGAGCGCGGAGGCGGCAGGGCCGGCAGGCGCCGCCACAAGGGGAGCAGCAGCACCAGCATGAGCAGAGCCGCACCGGCATACACGCCACGCCAGCCCGCGAGGTCGCTGATCGCGCCCGCGAACACGCGGGCGAGCAGCAGGCCCACGAACACGCCGCCTTGCGCGGCGCCCACCACCCGGCCCTGTCCGGTGCCCGTCGCCGCGGTCGCGGCGTATGCGATGAGTCCCTGCGTCATCGCCGTGCCGAGCAGGCCCACGGCCAGCATGCCGGCAAGCAGCGCGGGCGCGGCCGGGGCACATGCCACCAGGGCCAGCGCGCCGGCGAGAGCGATGAGTTGCAGCATCAACAGACGGCGGCGTTCGAGCCGGTCGCCCAACGGCACCAGCAACACCAAGGCCAAGGCGCAGCCCAGCTGCGTGGCGCTGATGACGCCGCCGACCGCGGCGGTGCCGATGCCGAAGTCGCGCGACAGCGTGTCCAACAGCGGCTGGGCGTAATACACGTTGGCGACGCTCGCGCCGCTGGCGACCGCCAGCAGCAGCACCTGGCCGGAGGAAAGCGCGGGCGCGGTCCCTCGGGCCCGATGGGCCTCTTGCCCTGGCGGGTTGGCGATATCCGCTGCCACCCGCGCGGCGCCGGCGGCGACCCTGGCAGAGCTGGGATTCGGCACGGATGGGCCGGGGTTCGATGCTCGCGTCATGGCAATCTGGTTTCAAATAAAAACCAGTTGGATGTTAAGAGCGTCGGTTTTAAAATGCAACTACTTTGGCGGATGCCTGTCGCCGGGCGTCGGTGCCGAGCCTGTGTTGCGGAGCGCCCGGGGCGTGGCGACGATGACGGCGTGTCGAGAGGGGAGGCTGCGATGGTGGCGAGCAAGGAAGTGGAGAATTCGACCTGCCCGGTGGCGCGCTCGGCCGCGTTGCTCGGTGATCGCTGGGCGTTGCTGGTGGTGCGTGATGCCTTCGATGGCATGCGGCGCTTCGGCGACTTCCAGCGCAGTCTCGGTGCCGCCCGCAATATCCTGGCCGATCGGCTGCGCCGCCTGGTCGAGGCCGAGATCCTGGCCATGCAGCCGGCCTCGGACGGCTCTGCTTATCAGGAATATGTGCTGACCTCCAGAGGAGAGGCGCTCTTTCCCCTGGTCGTCGCGTTGAGGCAGTGGGGTGAGCATCATTTGTTCGCACGCGGCGAGGCGCGGTCGGTGCTGCTCGACACCGAGACGGGCAAGACCGTGCCCTACATGGCGCCGCGCGATGCCGACGGCGAGGCGCTCCCGCCCGCGCGCACCCGCGTGCGCAAACCGCGTTGATCGAGGTGGGGTGAATGCGGCCGTGAATCGGGCATGCGCCCCGTGTGTTCAGCGCAGCGTGGCGACGTAGCGTTCGGCCAGGACGGGCTGCAGCCGTTCGGTGGCGAACAGGCCCTTCATGAGATCCGCTTCCTCGCCGGGGGTGCGGCCGAAGAACCGCTTGAACTCGCGGTTGAACTGCGAGGGACTCTCATAGCCGACGCGTGTGCAGGCCGCTGCCGCGGTCAGGCTTTCGCGAATCATCAGGAGCCGGGCCTGGTGCAGTCGCGTGGACTTCACGTACTGGATGGGCGAGGTCTGCGTGACGGCGCGAAAGTGCAGGTGGAAGGCCGCCACGCTCATGCCGGCCTCATCGGCCAGGCCGGAGACGTCGAGCGACCGGGCGTAGTCGGTGTGGATGCGGCGCAGGGCCTTGGCGATCTTGCCGAAGTGGCCGTGTTGAGCCAGCGCCGCTCGCACCGCGCCGCCTTGTTCACCCATCAGGACGCGATAGCTGATCTCGCGCACGATGGCGGGCCCCAGCACTTCGCCCTCCAGCGGATGCGCCAGCGCGCGCAGCAGACGGAAGATGGCGTGGGCAAGCGTGTCATCCAGCGGGGTGGAGATGATGCCGCAGGGTGGAGCGGGTGCGTGGTGGCCGGACTGGTCGATGGCGAGCACCAGATCGGCCACGGCGGTCATGTCGAGCTGGATCGACATGGCGAGCAGCGGGTGCTCCGGCGTGGCCTGGGTCTCGGTGCAGAAGGGCAGCGGCACCGACAGCACGAGATAGTGCTGCGCATCGTAGATGTAGACCGAATCGCCCAGGAAGCCGCGTTTTTGTCCCTGGAACACGATGACGATGCTGGGTTCGTAGAGCACCTGAGTGCGGGGCAGTGAGCGTTGCGAACGCATCAGCTTCACGCCCGGCAAGGCCGTCAGGGTATAGCCCTCCGTGGGCGCCAGTTGCAGGACCAGATCTACGGTCTGGCGGGTGAGGGTGGGGTCGACATGCGCGGTCATGATCTGCGTGCGGCTGCAAGGAAAGTAGCAATAGACCATAAAAATGCCCCCGTATGGTGCTTGCTCTCAAAAACCTGGAGGAATAGGCAATAACGCTGGAGTCCTGGATATTTCCCCAGTTTCGGGTGATCCCTAATATGTCGATCAACGTCGGAAACCTCCCGGCGGATGTCGTACCTGAAGGAGTCCAGCCATGAATATCAAGAATCCCGCGCTATTCTCCCGAGGTCCTCGAGGGCCTTCGAACCGCCACGGTGGCGCCCAGGCGATGTTTGGGGCACAGGCCATGGCCGCGCGGGGCGTCGATCGCGACGCGCCCGTGCATCCCGACCAATTTCTCGGTACCTGGGTAACGGCCGACGGCAGCGTGCGGCACGAGTTGCGGTCCAACGGGCGCTACCACGAAGCGCGCCAGGATCAGCCGCGTCGCAATGCCGGCCGCTTCTGGATCGAGGGCAACTACATCGAGTACCGCGACGACAGCGGCCATGCCGCCGATGGCGTGTTCCGCGACGGTGTCCTGCATCACGCGGGCTTCGTCTACTACCGGGTGGGGGCGTGATGGACGGCGCGGATGTAATCGCCGATTTTTTTCGTCCCGATCCGGTGCGGCGTGTGACGGCGGAGGCCCCCGCCGCCCGTGCGGTCCGCGAGGCGGCCGCGAGCGAGGCCTCGGACCCCAGCGCGCTTGCCGTGGCACCCCGTGCCGTGACCGAGCCCATGGCACCGGACGTCTCGTCGCGTCGCCGCTTTCCCGAAGACGCGTCTACCCCGCCGGCGGCCTGATCCGGCCGGCGGCGATCTCCAGCCCCTCGTGACGCAGTAACCAGGTCTTGGCGGTCAACCCTCCCGCGAATCCCGTGAGGGCGCCGGTGGCCCCGACCACGCGGTGGCAGGGCGCGATGATCGAAAGCGGGTTCCGGCCGTTGGCCGCGCCCACGGCACGTACGGCCGCCGGTGCATCGAGTTGCCGCGCGATCTCGGCATAGCTGCGCGTCTGGCCATACGGAATTGCCAGCAAGGCCTGCCAGACCCGCTGTTGAAATTCCGTGCCGGCGAAATCCAGCGGCAGATCGAAGCAACGCAGCTCGCCCGCGAAATAGGCCAGCAATTGCGCGCGGGCTTGTTGCAGTACCGGATGCGCCGGGTTCGCCCGCGGGGTGGGCATCGGCACCCGGCCGGGGCGCTCGTCCGGCCACAGGACGGCCGCGAGATGGTCGCCGCGGGCAATGAGTCTGAGCGCGCCCACGGGGCTGTCCAGGACCAGATAGTCGGGCGGCGTCATGAGATTTTTCCGGGTGGGGTCAGCGTCATGCCCGGATTCTAAACAGGACAGGCGGCCCGTTTCGCCACGCTTCTTGCGTTCGAATTGCCAGGCGGCGAATGCGGGATGCCGCTCGCGGCGGACACCGCGCTGGGTCGGCGGCTCCCCGCCACGGCCCGTCACGGGTACGCGCGGCACGCGGGTTGTTTTTTTGGCACACCCGGCTCCCCTGATGCGTCCGATTTGGGGCCGAAAAATTGATAATGATGTTGATTATCACTAGTATGGACGCCTGGTCTTACCCTCGCCGCTGTCCTCCCGTGTCTTCGCTCCGATCCCCCACCGCGCCAGCGTCCGATCTCATGCCTGTCGAAGGCCTGTATCGCGAGCATCGCTCCTGGCTGTCCGGCTGGTTCCGGCGCCGGCTCGGTTGCCGGGACCGCGCCGAGGATTTCACGCAGGACGTTTTCGTACGCGTGATACAGGGCAGCAAGGCGGTACGCATCGAGCAGGCGCGCGCGCTGCTCACCACGATCGCGCGAGGGCTGGTGATCGACCACCACCGTCATGCCGCCCTCGAGGCCGCTTATCTGGTGTATCTCGAGAGCGTGCCGCCCGAGGCGGCACCGTCGCCGCAGCAACGCCTCGAACTCCTGCAAGCCCTTGCCGAACTCGACCGCATGCTCGACGGCCTGCCGGCCAAGGCGCGTGAGGCCTTTCTTCTATCGCAGGTCGATGGCTTGAGCTACGCCGAGATCGCCGTGCGCCTGGGCGTTTCCGTGAGCTCGGTGCAGCAGTACATGGTGCGTGCCATGAGCGCCTGCTATGCCGCGTTCCATGACTGATACGTCGTCACCCGATGCCGCCGTGGTGCGGCAGGCGATCACCTGGTGGGCCCGCCTGCAGTCCGGCGAGGCCGATGAGGGCTTGCGCGCCGCATGCACGCGCTGGATCGATGCGGATCCCGCGCATCGCGCCGCCTGGCAGCGCGTCGACCGCGTGGCGCAAGGTGTAAGCCGCGTGCCGTCCGGTCTGGCGCACGCCGCGCTCGATCGGCCGTCGCGTTCCGTGCAGCCACAGCGCCGGGCCGTGTTGCGCGCGTTGGCCGCGGGCGTGGTCGTGGCCGGCGCGGGTGGTCTGGCCTACCGGCACACACCCTGGCAGCGGCTCATCGCCGACTACAGCACCGCGACGGGCGAGACGCGCGACGTCGCGCTGGCCGAGGGACTCACCCTGACGCTCGCGGGCGATACGGCCATTCGCACGACCTTGCAGGAAGCGCGCCGCGGCATCAGCCTGCTGCGCGGTGAAATGCTGGTGCGCGCGGCGCACCTGGCCGTGTTGCAGCCGGTGCTGGATGTCGATACCGGTTTTGGCGTGGTCAGTGCCGAAGAGGCGCGCTTCTGTGTGCGGCGCATGGATTCGGGATGCCGGATCGATGTGTATGAAGGCATCGTCGCGCTGCAGCGCGACGCGATGCCGGGCACCTTGCTGCTGCGGGCAGGTGAGAGCCTGATCGTCGGCGGCGACGGAGCGGCACGGGCCGGCGTGGCCGATCCGGATGCCACGGCCTGGACGCAAGGCGTGGTGGTGGCGCAGGCCTGGCCACTCGCCAGGCTCGTGCAGCGGCTGGCCGACAATCGCGTGGGCCTGATCCGGGTGGACGAGCGCGTGGCCAGCTTGCCGATCTCGGGTGTGTTCCCGCTGTACGACGCCGAGCGCGCGCTGGCCGCCGTCGCGCGCACGCTGCCGATCGCCGTGCAGCGTCGCAGCCGTTACTGGCTGAGCGTGGGGCCGCGCGAAGCCTGACGCGCCCACTGTTACATCTTTTTTCGATGCTGGACTGCAGGTTTGTCTCGCTGCTGCGGAAAGCCATGAGTAAACGCATTCGCTTTCTGCATTTCTGAGGAGAATCCTGTGTCGCAACATCTCGTGCGCCTGCGTCTGAAACGCAGCGCCGTCAGCCGGGCGCTGGCCGCCGCTCTGGGCGCCGCTACGCTGGGCACGCTCGTGCTCGCAGGGACCGCGGCACCGGCCCACGCGCAGCCCGTGCGCCAGACCTACAGCATCCCCGCCGGCCCGCTGGGCGACACGCTCACGCGTTATGCCCGTGAGGCGGGCGCGATCCTTTCTTTCGATCCGGCCCTGGCCGCCGGACGCCGTTCCAACGGCCTGTCGGGTTCCTATGGCGTCGCCGAAGGTTTTGCGCAGCTGCTGGCCGGCACCGGCCTGGTCGCCCGTGCCGATGGCAACCGCGCATGGTCGCTGCATGCCGCGCCCTCGGGCGACGCCACGACGCTCGCCCCCGTGACGGTGACGGGCGCGTCGGAGTTTGCGTCGGGCCCGACGCTGGGCTATGTGTCCACGGTGAGCGTGAGCGCCACCAAGACCGACACGCCCCTCATCGAAACGCCGCAATCGGTGTCGGTCGTGACGCGCGAGCAGATTGCGGAGCAGGGCGCGCAGACGCTGAATCAGGTGTTGCGTTACACGGCGGGCGTGACCACGGAGGCACGCGGCGCCACGGCCACGCGCCTGGACCAGTTCAACGTGCGCGGGTTCTCGGCCGCCACTTATCTGGATGGCATGCGTGTGTTCGGCGGCCGCGATGCGTTGCCGCAGGTCGATGCCTACCGTCTGGAGCGCGTCGACGTGCTCAAAGGCCCGTCATCGGTGATGTACGGTCAGGGCGGCCCGGGCGGGGTCGTGAACCAGGTCAGCAAGCGTCCGCTGAGCGAGCGATTCAACGAAGTCGAAATCATGGCCGGCAACTATGATTTCCGCCGCGCCAACTTCGATTTCACCGGCCCGATCGACGAGGCGGGCGAGTTCGGCTATCGCTTCACCGGCGCCGGCTACCGTGCCGATGGCCAGGTCGATCACACCAAGGAACGCCGCTATTTCATCGCGCCGTCGTTCAGCTGGAAGCCGAACGCGGATACGTCGTTCACGCTGTTGACGAACTTCCAGCGTGATCCTGACATGGGCTCATACGGCGCCGTGCCCGCCATGCGCACCGTGCTGTCGGCGCCCGACGGCCGCCGTCTTTCGTCCAGCTATTACGACGGCGATGCGAATTTCGAACGCAGCGACCGCAAGAGCTACGCACTGGGCTACGTGCTCGAACACCGGTTCAACGACACCTTCAAGGCGTCGCAGAGCCTGCGCTACCAGCATTCCGAAGGCATCTATCGCAGCGTGTACGGCACCTCGACCGCCAACACCTACGGCTATACCAATGCGTCGTATCGCTACCAGGGCCGCGGCGTCATCGCCACCGATGTCGATGTGAATGCCTTCACCGTCGACAACAATCTGCAGGCCGATTTCGGCACGGGGCCGCTGCGCCACAAGGTCCTGCTGGGCTTCGATTACCAACGCGTAGAGACGGATACGCTGTCCGGTTTCGGTACGGCGCCTCCGATCGACGTGTTCAATCCGAACAACCACATGAACATCGCCACGCCTGCGTTCACCAGCGACCAGACGCAGTGGCAGTATCAGACGGGTCTGTACGCACAGGACCAGATCAAGATCGACCGGCTGTCGGTGTTGCTCGGCGGACGCTACGACTGGTCGCGCACGCATAGCGGCACGGACAACCCGATCACGGGCAGCCACAGCAGTTCCGCGCTGCAGGCCGAGGCATTCACGGGCCGCGTGGGCCTGATCTACAACTTCGACAATGGCGTGGCGCCCTACGTCAGCTACTCAGAGTCGTTCGAGCCGCAATCGGGCACGGGCTGGAATAACTCCCCGTTCAAGCCGATCGAGGGCAAGCAGTACGAAGTGGGCATCAAGTACCAGCCGCCCGGCTCGGCCACGCTGCTGAGCGCCGCGGCCTTCGATATCCGCCGCGAAAACATGCTCACCACCGACCCGGATCCCACGCACATGTGCGGCGCGAGCCGTTGCTCGGTGCAGGCGGGCGAGCTGCGCACGCAGGGCATCGAGCTCGAGGCCAAGACGGAGCCCGTGCGCGGCCTGAGCCTCATCGCGAGCTATTCGTACCTCGACAACCAGTACGAGCGTGCGAACGCCAACGCGGCCGGCCTCAATCTGAAGGGCAAGCGTCCCACCGGCATCCCGCAGCACCAGGCCTCCGCCTGGGCCCGCTACCAGATGCAGGAAGGCCCGCTTGCCGGTCTCGGCGTGGGCGGTGGCGTACGCTACCTGGGCTCGAGCTACGGCGATGACGTCAACAGCTTCAAGGTGCCGTCGGTCACGCTGTTCGACCTGATGCTGGACTACGACCTTGGCCGGGCCACCCCCGCGCTCAAGGGCATGCAGGTGGCATTGAACGTGTCGAACCTGTTCGACAAGGAATACATCGCCGCGTGCTCGTCGGGCGCCTGGTGCTGGTACGGCTACGAACGTACCGTGAAGGCCTCGTTGCGCTATCGCTGGTAAGGCGCATGCGAGGCCCGCCGCCGCGGTCTCTTGCGGATCGTGGCGAGCGGGCGCCGCGCATTGTGCAGGCCGGCGAGGCCATTGTCCGCACCGTGGGCTCGCCATCCCCCGCACGCCGGGGCGCAACAGCGCGAAACATGAAATTAGTGGCGCGCGCAACGATCTGCGCGCACCACTTAATTAAGAATGATTATAATTTGCGGATGTTTTAGCTTTGACCCGGTTTTTTCGTGTAGGCCGGGCAGGGCGGACAGGCAAATCGTCACCGGGGAAGGGCTCCGGCGGCGTCAAAGAGACGCGGGGCATGCGTGGCCGTCGAGGGGGATGGCGCGCAATCCGTATCACCACAAGGAAAGCAACATGCGCATCATCAAATCCGTCGCGGCGCTCGCGCTGCTGGGCTGGACCAGCATGGCATCGGCCCACTTCGTCTGGCTCGAGCCGGCCGGTGAATCCAAGGTTCGCGCCTATTTCGGCGAATGGGCCGACGACGTGCGCGAAAAGGCCGACGGTTTCCTGGGCAAGGTGCTGACCGAGCCCAAGCTCAATGGCAAGGCCGTCAAGCCGGCGGCTTCGGGCGCCGACTATTACGAGTTCGAGGCTCGCGGCGATACGCGACTGGGCCAGGCCGCGCTCTTCAAGGAAACGCTGGTCGAGTACGGCGCGCGCGTCGGCCGCCAGGACACCAAGGCGCAACTGCCCCTCGAAATCGTCCCGACCGAAGCCGGCTCGAACTCCTTCGTGCTGACCTTCGACGGCAAACCCCTGCCGAAGACCGAAGTGACCGTGTTCGGTCCGCCGAAGTGGCTCAAGCAGTTCCACACCGATGAAGCCGGCAAGTTCACGATCGAAACGCCCTGGACGGGCCAGTACGTGCTCGAAGCCGCCCATGCCCAGGACAAGACCGGTGATCATGGCGGCAAGCCCTACACCAAGGTCCGTTACGTCACCACCCTGACCTTCGATCGTTCCAAGTGAAAGCGCCCGTATCCGGCGCAGGCATGCTGCGCTATCGCTTCATCGTCGCATCTCGCGCGGTTGCCGCCATCGGCGGCGGATATCTGCTCGCGTCAGCCGTCGCCGCCGCCCTGGCGGTCTGGCTGCCGCTCAGCCGTCTCGATGCCGTCGTGATCGCGCAACTGACATCCTTCGTGGTGTACGCCTGCGCCGTGATATGGGTCTTCGCAACGCGCACCACGGTGCGCGCCTGGGTGGGCGTGATCGCGCCCGCCCTGGTTTTCGGTCTGCTTTATTGGGTGGGACGGCCGTGAGCGGTTCCACGCCTCTTTCTGATACTTCGCTGCAATCCATGTCTGACGCCAAGCCGGGCGCCGAGCCCGACGTCCCGGGCACGCCCAAGGCCGCACGCCCCGCGGTTTCCAAAGCCGCTTCCGCCAAGAAAGACGCCGCGCAAGGCGAAGGCCTGCGCCAGGCCATGTCGTGGTTGCACACCTGGTCCGGACTGATCTTCGGCTGGGTGTTGTTCGCGATGTTCCTGACCGGCACGCTGGCGTTTTTCCGCCCCGAGATCACGCGCTGGATGCAGCCCGAGATCGAGGTGCAGAAGGTACCGCCGGCGCAGGCCCTGGCCACCGCGCAGAAGTACCTCGAGACCCATGCGGCGGATTCCACGCGCTGGTTCATCTCGCTGCCTTCTGACCGCGAGCCTGCCATTCACGCGTCGTACCAGCGGGCCAATCCGCCTCCGGGCGAGCGCGCGTTCAAGCGCGTCACGATCGATCCGACCTCGGGCACGGAAATCAAGGCGCGCGAGACTCGCGGCGGCGATTTCTTCTACCGCTTCCACTTCGAACTCGAAATGAGCTTTCCGTGGGGGCGCTGGCTGGCGAGCATCGCCGGCATGTTCATGCTGGTCGCCATCATCAGCGGCGTCATCACGCATAAAAAGATCTTCACCGATTTCTTCACGTTCCGGCCCAAGAAGGGCGGGCAACGGGCCTGGATGGACGGCCACAACGCGCTCTCCGTGCTGGGGCTGCCGTTTCACCTGATGATCACGTTCAGCGGCTTGATCCTGTTCGTGTACATGCTGATGCCGGCCAGCATCCTGTCGGCCTACAAGAGCGACCGTGAGTACTTCGACGAGATGTTCCCGGCGTTCGCCGTCCCCAAGCCCACCAAGCAGTCCGCGACGCTCGTCGACCTGAACACCGTGGTCCGGCAGGCCGAGGCCGGCTGGGAGGGCGGGCGCGCCGGTCGGATCGTGGTGAACCATCCGTTCGATGCGGGCGCCACCGTCAATGTCACGCGGGCAGTCAGCGAGCGGGTGTCGTATGGCCGCATGGCCCCCACCAACAGCTACAACGGCGTGACCGGCGCGCTGATCAGCGCGGCCGACGCACCGAGCGCCGCCGCCGTCACCGCCGGCACGATCGTGGGCCTGCACCTCGGCCTATTCGCCGAACCGCTTCTGCGCTGGTTCTATTTCCTGGTGAGCCTGGCCGGCACCGCCATGGTCGGTACGGGCCTGGTGCTGTGGATCGCCAAGCGCCGCCAGAAAAACGTGAAGGGCGAGCGCGAGGCGTTCTCGCTGCGCCTGGTCGACGGGCTGAATGCCGGCACGATCGCGGGGATCTGCGTGGCGATCGCGGTGTTCTTCTGGGCCAATCGCCTGCTCGATCCGCAGGTCGCGCAGCATGCGCGCCTCGAGGTGAGGGCGTTCTTCTGGGCCTGGGGACTGTGCTTTGTGTATGCCTTCCTGCGCAACAAGACCAAGTGGCGCGACCTGAGCGCGCTGGGTGCGATCCTGTTCGCGTTGATTCCGATCGTGAACGCCTTCACCACGCAACGCCATCTGGGCGTGTCGCTGGCCAAGGGCGATTGGGTCATGGCGGGTTTTGACCTGACCTGCCTCGCGACTGCCTTGCTGCTGGGCTGGATCGCCTACAAATCCGGCCGTGGCCGGCCGCAGCCCGCCGCGCGCAAGGCCGCGCCCAAGGCGGCTCCCAAACCCTCGCCGATCGACGGCAATCCTTCAGCCGCAACGAGGTGATCACATGAACGCCGCCGCCTTCTGCCTGGCCTACGCCGGTTTCGCCGCGCTCTGCCTGGGCATGGACCGCCACTACGAAGACGTATTCGATCGCAGCCTGCCGCGCCGCCACAAGCTTTTGTTGCGCACGCTGGGCTGGCTCGGCCTGACGCTGTCGCTCATGGCGTCGGCGCATGCGTGGGGATGGAGCTACGGCACGATCGAGTGGATCGGCATCCTGAGCTTCGCGGGCCTGTTGCTGATCTGGGCGCTCACCTACGTACCGCGCGTGGCGCTCGCCGCCGGCGGCGCCTGCGCCGTGGCGGCGCCCGTGTTCGCCTGGGTGAGCTGACGGCGCCGGGCCGAGGGCGCCAGCACGGTAAACTGAGGCCCATCGTCGTTCACCTCAGGCTTCGTCTCGCGTCATGAACACCCGCGTCCTCACTGGCATTACCACCACCGGCACTCCTCACCTCGGCAACTGGGCCGGCGCCATTCGCCCGGCCATCCAGGCCAGCACCCAGCCGGGGGTCGACGCATTCTTCTTCCTCGCCGATTACCATGCATTGATCAAGTGCGACGATCCGGCCCGTGTGGCCCGTTCGCGCCTGGAGATCGCCGCCACCTGGCTCGCGGGCGGCCTGGACACGGACCGCGCGACGTTCTATCGCCAGTCCGACATTCCCGAGATTCCCGAGCTCTGCTGGTTGCTCATGTGCGTGACCGGCAAGGGCCTGATGAACCGCGCCCATGCCTACAAGGCCTCCGTCGACCAGAACACCGCCAAGGGTGTCGAAGCCGACGACGGCGTCACCATGGGCCTGTTTTCCTATCCCGTGCTGATGGCCGCCGACATCCTGATGTTCAATGCGCACAAGGTGCCGGTGGGCCGCGATCAGGTTCAGCACATCGAAATGACGCGCGACATCGCGCAGCGCTTCAATCATCTCTACGGCCGTGAATTCTTCGTGCTGCCCGATGTGGTGATCGAAGAAGAGGTCGCGACCTTGCCCGGCCTCGACGGCCGCAAGATGTCCAAGAGCTACAACAATACGATTCCGCTGTTCGAGGGCGGTGCACGTGCGCTGCGCGCGGCGGTGTCGCGCATCGTGACCGACTCGCGTCAGCCGGGAGAAGCCAAGGACGCCGACAGCGCGCATCTGTTCACGATCTTCCGCGCCTTCGCGACGCAGGCCGAATCCGCGCAGCTGCGCGCGCAACTGGCTGACGGCATGGGCTGGGGCGATGCCAAGGAAGCGCTGATCCAGCGTCTGGAACAAGACATCGCGCCGATGCGCGATCGCTACGACGCGCTGATCGCCAATCCTGGCCGGATCGAAGACATTCTGCAGGCGGGCGCACAGAAGGCGCGCAAGCTGGCTCAGCCAGCCATCGAAGCGCTGCGCGAGGCCGTGGGCCTGCGCAACCTGACGAGCGGCCCGGTGAAGGCCGCCGCGGGCGCCAAGAAGGCCGCAAAGGGCGCGCGCTTCGTGAGCTTCCGCGACGATGATGGTTCGTTCCGTTTCCGCCTGCTCGGGGCCGATGGCAACGAGCTGCTGGTGTCGGGCAGCCATGCCGATCCCAAGGCCGCTGGCGCGCTCACGAAGCGTCTGCAGCAGCCCGGTGATGCCGTCGTCACCCTCGACGGGCTGGCCGTCGTGGCAAGCCTGGATGGTGCCGAAGTGGCCCGCGGCGCGCCCGCGGCCGATGCCGCGGCTGCCGACGCGCAGGTCGTGCAGGTGCAGGACGCATTGGCCTCGCTGGCCCAATGAGCACAGCGAGGCGGGCATTGCCGAGATAGCGGCGCCCGCGCATGAAAAAAGCCGTCAGGGTGTTGTCACCCTGACGGCTTTTTTTTGGTGCGCCGCGTGCTCAGCGCTTGAGCTTGGCGAAGGCGTCGGCCATCGCGCTGTTGCCCAGGCCGTTGCCGCGGCCGGCATCGCTGCCTTGCGGGCGGCGGCCGCCCCGGTCGTTACCGCGCGGTGCACCCGCGCTCGCGCCGGGGGCGCCGCCACGGCGCGCCGGCTCGGCCGGGTCGTTCAGGCGCATCGTGAGGGCCACGCGCTTGCGCTGCACGTCGACCTCGAGCACCTTCACTTGCACCGTCTGGCCGACACGGACCACGTCGCGCGGATCCTTGACGAATTTTTCGGCCAGGGCCGAAATGTGGACGAGACCGTCCTGGTGCACACCGATATCGACGAAGGCGCCGAAGTTGGCCACGTTGGTCACGACGCCTTCGAGCAGCATGCCGGGATGCAGATCGTTGAGGGTTTCGACCCCCTCCTTGAACTGCGCGGTCTTGAATTCGGGGCGCGGATCGCGGCCGGGCTTTTCGAGCTCGGCGAAGATGTCACGCACCGTGGGCAGGCCGAAACGCTCGTCGGTGAATTCGGAGGGCGACACGCCCTTGAGGGCTTCGCGCTGGCCGATGATCTGCTTCACGTCGGCCTTGATGCGGGCGACGATGCGCTCGACTACCGGGTAGGCTTCCGGGTGGACGGCCGAGGCGTCGAGCGGGTTTTCACCCGAGGGAATGCGCAGGAAGCCGGCGGCCTGTTCGAAGGCCTTGTCGCCGAAGCGCGGCACCTTGAGCAATTGCTTGCGGGTCGGGAACGCGCCGTTCTCGTCGCGCCAGGCGACGATGTTCTTGGCGAGCGAGGCGTTCAGGCCCGACACGCGGGTGAGCAGGGCGGCCGACGCCGTATTGACGTCCACACCCACGGCGTTCACGCAGTCTTCGACCACGGCGTCCAGCGAACGGGCCAGCTCGCGCTGGTTCACGTCGTGCTGGTACTGGCCCACGCCGATGGCCTTGGGATCGATCTTGACCAGCTCGGCCAGCGGATCCTGCAGGCGGCGGGCGATCGACACGGCGCCACGCAGCGTCACGTCGAGATCCGGGAACTCGAGCGCCGCGGTCTCGGACGCCGAATACACCGAGGCGCCAGCTTCGGACACCACCACGCGGGTGAGCTGCATGTCGGGGTAGAGGCTCATCATGTCGCCGACCAGCTTTTCGCTCTCGCGCGATGCCGTGCCGTTGCCGATCGCAATCAGCTCGACCTGATGACGCTTGCACAGCGCGGCCAGGGTGGAGATGGTGCCTTCACGGTCGCGGCGCGGTTCGAACGGATAGACGGTGGTCGTATCGACGACTTTGCCCGTGCGATCGATGACGGCGATCTTGCAACCGGTGCGGATGCCGGGGTCCAGGCCGAGCACGGTCTTGGGGCCGGCCGGCGCGGCCAGCAGCAGATCCTTGAGGTTGGCGGCGAACACGCGGATGGCCTCGGCCTCGGCGGTTTCGCGCAGACGCGAGAACAGCTCGCTCTCGAAAGCCGTAAGAAGCTTCACGCGCCAGGTCCAGCGGCACACTTCGCCCAGCCAGCGCGCGCGCGGCGTGGCGTCGAGAGCGAACAGATTGCCCAGCTTGAGGAAGTGAGCCACGCGCGCCACGCAGGGGTGCGGAGTCTGGGCTTCGAGCTCGGCGTCCAGGCCCAGGCGCAGCTCCAGCACGCCTTGCTGGCGGCCGCGCATGAGCGCGAGGATGCGGTGCGAGGGCAGGGTGCGGACCGCTTCATTGAAGTCGAACCAGTCGCGGAAGTTGGCGCCCTCGTTTTCCTTGCCATCGACCATCTTCGAATACAGCAGGCCCGTGCCCCAGAGATGCTCGCGCATGTCGGTCAGCAGGTCGGCGTTTTCGGCGTAGCGTTCGGCCAGGATGTCGCGGGCGCCATCGAGCGCGGCCTTGGCATCCGTGATGTTGGCCTCGGCGTTCAGGTAGCCCGCGGCCAGCGCGGCCGGGTCGCAGGCCGGATCGGCCAGGATCGCATCGGCGAGCGGCTCCAGGCCGGCCTCGCGGGCGATCTGGGCACGCGTGCGGCGCTTGGGCTTATACGGAGCGTACAGGTCCTCGAGGCGCTGTTTGGTGTCGGCGCCCGTGATGTCCTTGTGCAGCTCGGGCGTCATCTTGCCCTGCTGCGCGATCGATTCGAAGATCGCGACGCGGCGTTCTTCGAGCTCGCGCAGGTAACCCAGGCGCACTTCGAGGTTGCGCAGCGCGGTGTCGTCCAGGCCGCCGGTGGCTTCCTTGCGATAGCGCGCGATGAAGGGCACGGTGGCGCCGTCGTCGAGCAGTTCGACAGCGGCCGACACCTGTGCGGCGCGGGCGCCCAGTTCGGTGGCCAGTTGGGCAAGGATCCGGGCGTGATCGACGCTCGGCACGGCGGGCGTGGTAACGGAAATTTCGGACATCTCGAGACGGCGGCAAAGGGAAAACAAGGGGCGGATTGTGCCATAAGCTGCCCGGGACGCCCTGTTACGAGACATGGCCGTCACTCTGGCAGAAAGGCGGATTTCCCCGTCGAATCGGGGCGGCAGCGCCGGGCCCCCACAGGACGGCGCGCTAAAATGCCTGCCACTTTAGCGCACCCACCGCATCGATGCTGGACCTGAACATTTCGGAATTCTTCGCCGACGACGGCCCCCTGGCGCAAGCCATGCCCGGCTACCGCTCGCGGCCCGCCCAGGTTGCCCTGGCTCAGGCCATCGAGGAGGCTATCGTCGACCGTGCCACGCTGGTGGCCGAGGCGGGGACCGGCACGGGCAAAACCTGGGCCTATCTCGTGCCCGCCTTCGTGCAGGGCGGCAAGGTGCTGATCTCCACCGGTACCCGTACCCTGCAAGACCAGCTCTATGCGCGCGATCTGCCGCGCGTGCGGGCCGCGCTCGGCGCCCCGGTCACGGCGGCGTTGCTCAAAGGGCGCGGCAACTACGTCTGTCACTACCATCTCGATCGCCTGCAGGGCGATGAGCGCGCCCTGAAGTCGCGTTCCGAAGTCGCTCAGCTGCGGCAGATCCAGGTGTTCGCCGGCATCACGAAAACGGGCGATCGCTCCGATCTGGCGCAAATCCCCGAGGATGCCGAGATCTGGCAGCGCGTGACCTCCACGCGCGAAAACTGCCTGGGGCAGGAGTGCCCGCGCATCCGCGACTGTTTCGTCGTGAAGGCGCGCCGCGCGGCCCAGGAGGCCGATGTGGTCGTGGTCAACCATGCGCTGTTCATGGCCGATCTGGTCTTGCGCGAAGAGGGCGTCACCGACCTGTTGCCCGAGGTCGATACCGTTATCTTCGACGAGGCCCACCAGTTGCCGGACACCGCCACGCGCTTTCTGGGCAGCAGCGTGTCCACGCACCAGCTGCTCGATTTTGGCCGCACCCTCGAGGCCGCGGGCCTGGCCTACGCGCGCGAGGCGGCCAAATGGAGCGACGTGAGCCGGCAGGTCGAGACTGCCGCACGCGAGCTGCGTCTGGTCTGTGCGCCGCTCGAGCAGATGCCGGGCCGCAAAGCCACCTTCGAGGCCATCCCCAATGCCGCCGAGTTCGACGTGGCGCTGGCGCATCTGCGCGAAGTGGTCGATGCCGCCACGCGTGCGCTCACGGGCGTGGCCGAAAAGCACCCGGACCTGATGGCGGCCGCCCGCGCCGGCGCGGGCCTGTCATTGCGTCTGTCGCGCTGGGCCACGCCGGCACGGCACGGCCATGCCGGCGCGGATGACGATGGTTTCGGCCAGGACATCAATCTGCCCGAAGACACCTCGCCCGCCGTGGCGAGCGAGATCGCCGCGCTGGCCGACCAGGCGCAGCACAGCTGGAGCGGTCCGGCGGTGCGCTGGGTCGAGCAGGGCCAGCACCACGTGCGTCTGCACGCCGCGCCGCTGTCGGTGGCCAAGGCGTTTTCGCGCTACCGCAAAGGCGGCCAGGCCTGGGTGATGACCTCGGCTACGCTCTCGGTACAAGGCGATTTCCAGCACTTTCTGCGTCAACTCGGCCTGGAGGGCGCACGCACCGGCAAATGGGAGTCCCCGTTCGATTACCCCAGTCAGGGCCTGTTGTTCGTGCCTCGCGACATGCCCGAGCCGCACGCCCCGCAATTCGTCGGACGCTTCGTCGAGACCCTGATGCCGCTGCTCGAGGCGAGCCCGGGCGGCGCGCTGGTGCTGTGCACCACCCTGCGCGCGGTCGAACGTGTCGCTGATCTGCTGGCCGATGCCTTCGAGGATGCCGGTCACGACTGGCCTCTGCTGCGCCAGGGGCAGTCCACGCGCCGCGATCTGCTCGAGCGCTTCGCCAAGCTGAAGCATCCGGTGCTGGTGGGCAGCCAGAGCTTCTGGGAAGGCATCGATCTGCCCGGCGACATCCTCACCCTGGTGGCGATCGACAAACTTCCGTTTGCGCCGCCCGACGACCCGGTGATCGAGGCCCGCCTGCGCGCTTGCCGCGCCGAGGGGGGCAATCCGTTCGCCGAGTATCAGTTGCCCGAAGCCGCGATCTCGCTCAAGCAGGGGGCGGGGCGCTTGATTCGTACGGAGTCGGATTGGGGCGTCCTGATGGTGGGTGACGCCCGCCTGGTCGAAAAGCCCTACGGCAAGCGCCTGTGGCGTGGCCTGCCACCCTTTGCCCGCACCCGCGAACTGAACGAAGCGCTGGCGTTCCTCGAGCGCAAGGCCGAGCGCGGCGACTGAGCCCTGCACGGCGCGCGCCGCAAGCTGGTCGCGCTGCCGTTTTCCAGCAAAAAGGCCTCGCAACCCATCGGGTGCGAGGCCTTTTGCATGAGCCGCTGGTGCGTCAGCGCCAGCTGAACGGGTTCCACCAGCTCTTGTCCGCGGCCAGGCCTTTCTGGTTGAACTGGCTGTTGGGGAAGTTCTGGTCGAGCACGCGCTTGGCGTCGTCGCGCAGCTGGGTCATGTTGAGCTTGTCGTACGACAGCACCAGCAGGTAGAGCGCCTCTTCGGTGGCGGGAGCGCCCTCGAAGTCGGTGATGACCGTCTGGGCGCGGCTGGCCGCGGCCACGTAGGCACCACGCTCGTAGTAGTAGCGTGCGACGTAGACTTCGTTCATCGCGATCGCGTTGACGAGCCAGGTCATGCGCTTTTGCGCATCGGGCGTGTACTTGCTTTGCGGGTAGCGTTTGACCAGCTCGCCGAAGGCATCGTAGGACGCGCGCAGGCCCTTGGGGTCGCGCTCGGCCGGATCCTGACCGGTCAGGTTGCTCATGAAGGCGCTGGCCGGCGTGAAGCTGATCAGGCCCTTGAGATACAGGACGTAGTCGGTACCCGGATGGTTCGGATAGAGCTGCTGGAAGCGGTCGCAGGCAGCGAGCGCCTGCTCGTTTTCGCCGTCTTTCCAGTTGACGTAGGCCAGTTCGATCAGGGCCTGCTGGGCGTAGGTGCCGAAGGGATAGCGGCTCTCGATCGCGGTCAGGCGTTCGCGCGCTTCGTTCCAGTTGCCAGCGGACACTTCTTCTTTGGCATCGGCGTAGAGTTGCTCGGCACTCCAGCCGGCGGTCTTGTCGTACTTGGTATCGGCGCCGCCGCAACCGGAGACGAGCAGAACGCCGGCCAGCGCGATTGCCGCGGCAAGGACCGCCCCTTTTCGGGGGGCGGTATTCGTAGGAGCAGCGTGGCGGAGAATCACGAGAGTCGTTTCCTTGGTGTTAGCATGCTGGGCTGATTATATGATTTGTCTCCATGTCTGATACAGCCGTCAGCGCCGAAGCGCTTTCCGACGACGAACCCCAGCTTCTGACGGTGCCCGAAACGGTCCGGGCCGACCGCCTTGACAAGGTGCTGGCCGGGCTTCTGCCGGACCATTCCCGCAGCCGCCTGCAGGGCTGGATCGAGGATGGACATGTACAGGTCAACGGCAAACCGGCCAAGGTGCGCCAGACCGTCGGTCCGGGCGACGTGCTCACCGTCTGGGAGCAGGCCTCCCCCGAAAGTCAGGCGTTCGCCCCCGAACCCGTGGATTTCGGCGTGGTCGCCGACAGCCCCGACTGGATCGTGGTCAACAAGCCGGCCGGCCTGGTGACGCATCCGGGCGCGGGCAACTGGAGCGGCACGCTGCTCAACGGCCTGCTGCACCGCTATCCCGAGCTTTCCCGCGTGGCGCGTGCGGGCATCGTGCACCGCCTCGACAAAGACACTTCCGGCCTGATGGTGGTCGCCCGCAACGACATCGCCCAGACCCATCTCGTGCGCCAATTGCAGGCCCGCTCGATGGGCCGCGAATATGTGGCGCTGGCGCATGGCTGGCTGGCCGCCGCCGGCACGGTCGACCGACCCATCGGTCGGGATCCGCGTGTGCCGGTGCGCATGAGCGTGGAGCGCCCGGTGGCGCCCAAACCCGCCATTACGCACTATCAACCCCAACGGCGCGGCACGGCGCCCGCCGGCGAGCGTGTCACCGAAGTGGTGTGCCGCCTCGAGACCGGCCGCACGCATCAGATCCGCGTGCACATGGCCAGCCTCGGCCACCCGCTGCTGGCCGACGCCATCTATGGCGGCAAGCCCCTGGCGGGCGCGCCGCGGCAGATGCTGCACGCGCGGGCCCTGCATTTCGATGATCCGGGCGGCGCGGGCGAGGTGAGCTTCGAGGCGCCGGTGCCGGCCGACATGAGCGCCGTACAGGAGACGATCACATGGAACGCATAGTGGCCGGTTTGCCGGTGGTCGGTGGCGCCGCCTGGACCGGCGTCGAGTATTTCTGCACCACCCGCGCGGGCGGGGCGGGCCGGGGCCCGCACGAGAGCCTCAATCTCGGCATACGCGCCGACGACGATCCCGCGGTGGTGGCCGAAAACCGCCGTCGCGTGCGGGCCGCGGTCGCGGGCGAACCGCGCTGGCTGCGCCAGGTGCACGGCGCCGACGTGCATGACGCCGACCCACCGGCCCCGGACGGCGAGATCGCCGCCGACGCGAGCGTCACGACCCGGCCGGGTCAGGTCCTGGCCGTCATGGTGGCCGACTGCCTGCCGGTCGTGATCGCGGATGCGGCGGGCACGGTGTTGGGCGCCGCCCATGCGGGCTGGCGCGGGTTGGCGGGCGGCGTGCTCGAGAACACGCTCGCGGCCATGCAGGCCAAGGCGCCCGGTGCGCGGGATTTTTGCGCCTGGGTCGGGCCCGGGATCGGCGCGGCGCACTTCGAGGTGGGCGCCGATGTGCTCGAGGCCTTCGCCGCCGATGGTCAGGAAGCCGCCGCGTGCTTCGTGCCACGCCCGGATGTGCCGGGCAAATGGCTGGCGGATCTGCCGGCACTGGCGCGGCTGCGGCTGCAGCGCGCGGGCGTGGCTGAGGTCGAACTGAGCGGCCTGTGCACGGTCAGCGATCCCGAGCGCTTTTTCTCGTATCGCCGCGACCGGGTCACCGGTCGCATGGCACTGATGGCCTGGCTGCGTCCGGTTTGATCCAGGCCAAGGCGGCGCAGCATTTTTACGGCCCTTGCCGTATGTGCGGTGCCGCAAGGCAAGGCGTTGAATGCATTATCCTAGGTATACCCGCATTGACAGTGATTGACGCTGCCATGCACCATCAAATCGCGCAGGTCCGATAACAAGGTGTCGAAGTGAACGCCCATCTATCCGCTGCATGGCCCGTCCCGGTGAGCGTGGCACCGGACGCTCTGGCAGACATCCAAGCCGAATTTTCGCGAGAGTGGTTGCGCCTGTGCGAGCAGGCCAAGGCGGGCACCTTGCCGCCGCCCGCCGATCGCCGTTTCGCGGGCGAAGCCTGGGCCAAGGCCGGCCCGCACCTGCTGATGGTGCATGCTTATCTTTTGTCGGCCCGCGTGCTCAACCGCATGGTCGACGCCGCGCAAGTGAGCGAGCCGCTGCGCCAGCGCCTGCGTTTTTCGATCATGCAATGGATCGACGCGCTTTCGCCCGCCAATTTTCTTGCGTTCAATCCCGACGCCCAGCAATCGATCACCGACAGCGCGGGCAAGGTGCTCAATGCGGGATTGGCCAATCTGCTGGCCGACATCAAGCGCGGCCGCATCACCCAGACCGACGAAACGCACTTCGAGATCGGCCGTAACGTCGCCACGACGCCGGGCTCGGTGGTCTACCAAAATCCGCTGATGCAGGTCATCCAGTACGCGCCGCTCACCGACAAGGTGTACCGCCGGCCGCTGGTGATCGTGCCGCCCAATATCAACAAGTACTACATCCTCGATCTGCAGCCGGAGAATTCCTTCGTGCGGCACGCGGTCGAGCAAGGCCACACGGTGTTCATCATTTCGTGGCGCAACCCGCTGGCCTCGGATGCCGACGGGGTCGACACGGCCACCTGGTCCGACTACCTCGACGACGCCGTGCTGCGTGCGCTCGACGTGGCGCGCGAGATCACCGGCGAATCGCAGGTCAACGCGCTCGGCTTCTGCGTGGGCGGCACGATGCTGGCCTCGGCGCTGGCGCTGGCGCACGCGCGCGGCCAGGAGCCGGTGGCTTCGCTCACGCTCCTGACCTCGCTGCTGGATTTTCACGATACCGGTGTGCTGAAGGTGTTCGTCGACGAACTGCACGCGCAGATGCGCGAGCATCAGTTCGGCAAGGGCGGTCTCATGCCGGCGCGCGATCTCGCCACCACCTTTTCGTTCCTGCGGCCCAACGAGCTCGTCTGGAACTACGTGGTGAACAACTACCTCAAGGGCCAGACGCCGCCGGCCTTCGATCTGCTCTTCTGGAACGCCGACAGCACCAATCTGCCGGGCCCGTTCTTTTCCTGGTACTTCCGCAACACCTACCTCGAAAACAACCTGAAGGTGCCAGGCCTGGCGCAGGCGGCCGACACGCCGCTGGATCTCACGCGCCTCGAGATGCCCGCGTATCTCTTCGGCTCGCGCGAGGATCACATCGTGCCTTGGGTCTCGGCGTATGCGTCCACGCAATTGCTGCGCGGGCCGCGCCGTTTCGTGCTGGGCGCGTCGGGCCACATCGCCGGGGTCATCAATCCGCCGGCCAAGAAAAAACGCAGTTACTGGGTCGCACCCGAGGGCGGCAGCCTTCCGGGCGACCCCAACGCCTGGCTGTCGCAGGCGCAAGAGCGCCCAGGCAGCTGGTGGTCCGATTGGGCCGACTGGCTGGCGGGCCATGGCGGCACGCGCGTGGCCGCGCGCCGCAAGCTGGGCAACGCACGCCACGCGCCGATCGAGGCGGCGCCTGGCAGCTACGTCAAAGTGCGAGCGGTCTAAACCTCAATCACCGCGCTCCGCGCATGGCGGGGGCGGTGTTTCATCCATCAACATGCGTGCGTCACCCCAAGGAGGGATTTCAAATGAGCGGAAAACTGGCATATGTGACGGGCGGTATGGGCGGGATCGGAACGGCGATCTGCCAACGGCTGGCCAAGGATGGTTTCCGCGTCGTGGCGGGCTGCGGCCCGAGCCGCAACTATCAGCAGTGGATCGACGAGCAGGCCGCGCAGGGCTACACGTTCTACGCCTCGGTGGGCAATGTGTCCGATTGGGATTCCACCGTCGACGCCTTCAACAAGGTCAAGTCGGAGCTGGGCGAGGTCGATGTCCTGGTCAATAACGCGGGCATCACGCGCGACGGTCTGTTCCGCAAAATGACGGTCGATGATTGGCGTGCGGTCATCGACACCAACCTCAACAGTCTGTTCAACGTCACCAAGCAGGTGATCGACAGCATGGTCGAGCGTCAGTTCGGCCGCATCATCAACATCAGCTCGGTCAATGGCCAGAAGGGTCAGTTCGGCCAGACCAACTACTCGACCGCGAAGGCCGGCATCCATGGCTTCACCATGGCGCTGGCGCAAGAGCTCGCCAGCAAGGGCGTGACGGTCAACACGATTTCGCCGGGCTACATCGGTACGGACATGGTGCGCGCGATCCGTCCGGACGTGCTCGAAAAGATCGTGGCCACGATCCCGGTGCGCCGTCTGGGCGCGCCCGAAGAAATCGCATCGATGACCTCGTGGCTCGCGGGTGAAGAATCGGGGTTCGCCACGGGCGCCGACTTCTCGCTCAACGGCGGCCTGCATATGGGCTGACGCAAGACATCCATGCACAGGAGGGCCGGATGCGCGCCGCGAGCGGGCATCCGGCAATGCACGTAAAATCATTCAAAGTTAAAGAGATCTCCCGATCTCGGGGACAGACATGACGCAAGCACAAACGGGCGCCGCCCTGCGCCTCATCAAGAAATACCCCAACCGCCGCTTGTACGACACGCAGACCAGCACGTACATCACGCTGGCCGACGTGAAGCAGCTGGTGCTGGCCAACGAAGAGTTCCAGGTCGTGGATGCCAAGAGCGGTGATGACCTCACGCGCAGCATCTTGCTGCAGATCATTCTTGAAGAAGAGAGCGGCGGCATGCCGATGTTCTCGTCCAACATGCTCTCGCAGATCATCCGTTTCTACGGGCATGCGATGCAGGGCATCATGGGCTCGTATCTCGAGAAGAACATCCAGGCGTTCATGGAAATCCAGCAACGCATGGCCGAGCAGTCCAAGGGCGTGTACGGCAGCCAGTTCGGCCCGGAGGCCTGGACCCAGTTCATGAACGTGCAGACGCCCATGCTGCAAAAAATGATGAACAACTACATCGACCAGAGCAAGAATCTGTTCGTGCAAATGCAGGATCAGATGCAGGATCAGACTCGCGCGATGTTTTCGAATTTCCCGTTCCCCCCGGGCACCACGCCCCCGGGTGGGCGCAAGTAAATCCGCGATTCGATTTACGAACTGATTTACCGCAAAGCGGCGCCGTTGATACGGCGCCGCTTTGTTTTCAAGGGCTTAACTTAAGGAGAATGTCAGTTCATCGGGGCTACATTAATGAAAACAGTTCTTGTTTGTTTTTGAACTGCCTGCTGTTTTCAAGGATTCCCTGATGATGAAGAAAGCCCTTGTGCTGGCGCTCGCCGGCATGACGTTCTCCGCCGCCGCGATCGCCGCCGAATACCCCATCGGCAAGCCCGTGGAAAAAGGTGGCATGGAAATCGGTGCTGTCTACCTGCAGCCGATCGAGATGGACCCGCCGGGCATGATGCGCCCGGCCAAGGATTCCGACGTACACCTCGAGGCCGATATTCACGCCACCGCGGGCAACGCCACGGGCTTTCCTGAAGGCGAATGGATGCCTTATCTCGTGATCAAGTACGAGATCCAGAAGGTCGGTAGCGACAAGGTGCAGAAGGGCACGTTCATGCCCATGGTGGCCAACGACGGCCCGCACTATGGCGACAACGTGAAGCTCGATGGCCCGGGCAAGTACAAGCTCAAGTATTCGATCCTGCCGCCCAGCGCCGACAAGATGAGCCACTTCGGCCGTCACGTCGACAAGGAAACCGGCGTGGGTCCGTGGTTCGAACCTTTCGATATCGATTACGAGTTCGTCTTCGCCGGCACCGGCAAGAAGGGCGGGTACTGATCGTGCGCGCTCTGTGGGCCGGATTGTTCGCATGCGTGCTGGCCGTGGCGCTGGCGTGGCCGCACGCCGCGCGCGCCGCCGAGTTGCCGACGTTCACGCTGACCTTCAAACCCGACGGCACCTTCGAGCCCGCGCGGCTCGAAGTGCCGGCAGGGCGCTTCAAGATCGAACTCATCAACGAGAGCAATGCGCCCGTCGAGTTCGAGAGCATTCCGCTGCGCAAGGAAAAAGTGCTGGGCCCGGGCGTGAAGTCCTTCGTGGTCATCACGATTTCGCGGCCCGGCGAGTACCCGTTCTTCGATGACTTCCACCAGGACGTGAAGGGCACGCTGGTGGTCAAGCCCAACGACTGAGCGCGAGAGTTTCATGGAACAGGTTCTATTCATTGTCTGGCGCGAAAGCGTCGAAGCCCTGCTCGTCGTGGGCATTCTGTACACCTGGCTGCGCGCCGCGCCGCAAGGCCGCCGCGGCATGCCGTATCTGTGGGGCGGTGTGGCCGCCGGGCTGGCGCTTGCCTTGGCCCTGGCACTCGTGCTGCTCGGTGTGTCCGAGTGGCTGAGCGACGAGGGCCAGGAGTGGTTTCAGGCCGGCATGTCGCTCGTGGCGTGCGCACTGGTCGTGCAGATGGTGGTCTGGATGAAGCGTCACGGCCGCACGCTCAAGCGCGAGCTCGAAGGCGGTGCGCAAGCGTCCCTGGTGCGTGACAACTGGTGGGGTCTGTTCGTGCTCGTCATGATTGCCGTGGCGCGCGAGGGCAGCGAGACGGTGGTGTTCCTGTACGGCACGGTCGCGGCGGCGCAGCAGGAAGGCGGGGCGCTGGGGCTGACCCTCGCGGGACTCGGCGGCTTTGCCGTGGCGCTCCTGACTTTCTGGTTGCTGCAACTGGGCGGCAAGCTCATCACGTGGCGCCGCTTCTTCGTGCTCACCGAGGTGTTGCTGCTGTTGCTGGCCGGTGCCCTGCTCGTGGGGGGCATCGATCGCCTGATCTCGCTGGGTGTCGTGCCCACGCTGATCGACCCGGTCTGGGACAGCTCCTGGCTGCTCGATGACAGCACGGGCCTGGGCAAGTTGTTGGCCGATTTCGCGGGGTACCGCGCATTCCCCGCGCTCTCGTCGGTGCTGATCTGGTTGGCTTACTGGGGCGTGGTCTGGCTATTGCTGGGCCGTGCCAGCCGCAACGCCGCGGGTCGCCCGGCCCGCGCCGTTTCCTGACATGCCGGAGCGCGCATCCCCCGGATGATTCTTTAAGGTTCTACCATGGCAGCTGTGCTCGGGCGGGCGACCGCCCGCTTTGCCGACTTTCTCCGCGACCATGCCCCGTTGCTGCGCAAGCTGCAGTGGGGGATCGTCGCGGTTTACGCTTTTCTGCTCATCGTGCCGGCCTGTCTGCCGCTGCCCGACAATGCGGCGTCGGTGGTCGATAACCTGACCATCGTGGCGCAGTTCGCATTCTGGGGGGTGTGGTGGCCCTTCGTGCTGGTCTCGATGCCGATCCTCGGGCGGGCCTGGTGCGGCTGGCTCTGCCCGGAGGGCATGCTGACGGAGTGGGCCAGTGAGCGCGGACGCGGACGGGCGATCCCCAAGTGGATGCGCTGGGGCGGCTGGCCGTTCGTCGCGTTTGCCTTGACCACGGTCTACGGCCAGCTGGTGAGCGTGTACCAGTATCCGCTCGCCGTGCTCGCGGTACTGGGCGGCTCGACGGTGGCGGCCATGATCGTGGGCTATCTCTACGGCCGCAGCAAGCGCGTGTGGTGCAAGTATCTGTGCCCGGTCAATGGCGTGTTCAATCTGCTCGCCAAGCTCGCGCCGTGGCATTTCAAGGTCAACGAAGAAGCCTGGCGCCATCCTGTGATCCGGATCGAGCCGGTCAACTGTGCGCCGCTCGTGCCGCTGCGCCATATGAAGGGCGCGGGAGATTGCCATGTCTGCGGCCGCTGCAGCGACTACCGTGGCGCCATCCAGCTCACGCCGCGCTCTCCCGAAGAAGAAATCGTGCAGGTCGCGCAGGGCGACGGGTGGCAGACCACGCTGATTCTGTTCGGCCTGATGGGCATCGCGATCGGCGCATTCCTCTGGAGCGCGAGCCCGTGGTATGTCACGCTCAAGCAGTGGGCTGCGACCTGGCTGGTGGAGAACGACATCATGTGGCCGCTGGCGGACAACGCGCCGTGGTTCATCCTGACGCACTATCCCGAGGTGAACGACAGCTTCTCGTGGCTCGATGGCGCGGCCATCCTCGCGTTCTGCGCGGGCAGTGCCGTGTGCGTGGGTGGCGTGGCCTGGCTTGCGCTGTGGTTGTCCGATCGCATCGCGCCGCTGACCGCGGCCGTCGTGGCCCCCGCGGATGCCGAGCATCCCGACCACGTCGCGCGGGGCCGCTACGCCGGCTTGCACAAGCTGGCGCAGGCATTGATCCCGACCGCCGGGATCGGCGTGTTCCTCGGCCTGTCGGCCACCACGCTGACCTTGCTGCAGCACGAAGGCGTGCGCACGGGCTGGGCCACGCCGGTGCGGCTCACGCTGCTGTCGCTCGCGGTGGCCTGGACACTGCGCCTGCTGTGGCGCGTGCTCGCGCACCGTGGCCATGGTGTCGTGCGCCGCGCTGCCGCGTGGGCGGTGGCGGCAGCCGGCCTCGCGCCGTTCTGCCTCGCCTGGTATTTGTTCTTCATCGCCTGGTGAGCATCGGCCGGCTTCGCCTGATCGCGAAGCCGCTGTACCGGCGCGGCGGGTCAGCTGTGCTGGCGCGTTTCTTCAAGACTGTACCTGTGAGCCCCGAGAGGCCGCCGGTATAGTGGCCGCTCGTTCGATGTGCCCGAGGAGTGGCCCCGCCATGAAGATCTATCGTTATCGTCTGCTCAATGTCTTTGCCGAGTCCACGTTCGGCGGCAACCCGCTGTGCGTGTTCGAAGACGCGCAAGGCATGGACGATGCCACCATGCAGGCGCTGGCGCTGCAGTTCAATCTCTCCGAGACGACCTTCGTGCTGCCGGCCACCGATGGTGCCGACGCGCGTGTGCGCATCTTCACGCCGGGCTACGAGATGCGCTTCGCGGGCCATCCTACCCTGGGCACGGCGCATGTCGTGCGTGCGCTGCAAGGCAAGGGCGACCAGGTCAAGCTGTCGTTTCCGGCAGGCATCGTCGGCGTGCGGGCGCAGGGTGATACCTGGACGCTCACGGCGCCCACCGATGGCGCCCCGCGCACGGCGGCGGCCAAGCTCGCCCCCGCGGTGATCGCGAGCCACCTCGGGCTCGCCGAGTCGGATTTGCTGGACGCTCCGCGTTGGGTCGACACCGGCGCGGATCAATTGCTCGTGCCGGTGAAAACCGCCGAGGCCGTGTTGCGCGCGCAACCCGATGGTGCACGCCTCGACGAATGGGAGCTCTCCAGCCTGGGCCGCCGCACGGCCTATGTGTTCGCGTTCGACGGGGATGCGCAAACGGACGGCCGCCGCCCGGTGACCGCGCGTTATTTCTTCGCCAAGTCGGGCGGGGGTGTGGCGGAGGATCCCGGTACGGGCTCGGCCTGCGCTAACCTGGGCGGTTGGCTGCTCTCGCGCGGCGAAGCGCTGCCCGCCAGCCTGCGCGTGAGCCAGGGTGATCAGGTGGCGCGGCCCTGCCGCCTGCTGCTCGATCTGACCGCCGATGGTGCGATCGAGGTCGGCGGCCGGGTGATCGAACTGGGGCAGGGCGAGGTAAGACTGCCCTGATGCGCCATCATCGCTGCGGGCGTCAGTGGGCCGGAAAGACGAGTGAGCGGTGCACGGCCATCCCGGCCATGGCGCCATCGGCCACCGCAAGCGACACCGATCCTGCGGCGCGAATCGCGTCGCCGCAGGCATAGACGCCGTCGACGGTGGTGGCTTTGAGGGCGTCGGTGCGCAGGGTGCGGCCCTGCGGCCACTCGTCCATCGCGCAACCGAGCGCGGCCCCGATCGGACTCGACAGTTCGATCCGGGTCGCGACAAACACCGCCGCGAAGGGCAGTACGCGGCCATCGCCCAGGACGACGTCTGCCTTGCCCTCGATGCGCGTCACGGCTGCCGGTTCGATGATCACGCCGCGATCCGCCAGTTGCCGGGCCTGTTCCGCATCCGGCTCGAATGCCCCGTTGAGCAATAGCGTGGTCGGCCCCCAGTCTGGAAGCAGCAGGGCCTGGTGCATGGCGAGCGCCGAGGTCGCCAGCACGGCCACCGGGGCGCGATCAAGCTCATACCCATCGCAGTACGGGCACATGAATGCCGACCGGCCCCAACGCTGCGCCAGACCCGGCACGTCCGGCAGGTGTTCGCGCAGGCCGGTCGCGAGGATCAGGCGCTGGGCACGCGCCTCGCCCACCTGGCCGATCGACACCCTGAATCCTCCGTCCACCCGTTCGGCGGCTTCAGCGGTGCCGTCGATCCATGTCACGGTGTCGTACGCCAATAACTGCTCGCGTGCGATGCCGGCAATCACACCGGGCGCTTCGCCGTCGCGGGTCAGAAAGCCGTGCGAATGTGCCGCGTAGCGGTTGCGCCGCTGTCCCGCGTCGACCACCAGCACGCGGCGCCGCGCGCGAGCCAGTTGCAGGGCGGCGGCCATGCCCGCGTAGCTGCCACCGATGATGAGGGCGTCGTGAAACATGAGAGCTCCTTGCCATGAGGCCAACCTGTGTCGGCACACATGAAACATTGAAAGTTACGTGATGTGCCGCCATGGTAGCGGCCCGTGGCCTATCATGCAACTTATAATGTGTCGTATCTGAGCAAAGAGAAGAACCGATGCGTAGCGACAGCCGTCTCTCCCGCATGCTGCATGTGCTGATGCACATGGCGCGGCACGACGCCCCCTATACCTCCGAGCAGATCGCAAAGATGCTCGGCACCAATCCCGTGGTGGTGCGCCGGACCATGGCCGGTCTGCGCCAGGCGGGCTATGTACGGTCGGAGAAGGGCCATGGCGGGGGCTGGTCGCTCGCGTGTGATCTCGCCCAGGTCACCTTGCTCGACGTGCACAACGCTGTGGGCGGACCGCGCATCTTTGCGATCGGCAACGAGGTCGAGAACCCGGCGTGCGGGGTGGAACAGGTGGTCAACGCCGCGCTCGACGATGCGTTAAAGCAGGCCGAGGCTTTGCTGGTGGAGCGTCTGGGGCGGATTGCGCTGGCCGATCTGGCGCGCGAGTTCGACGTGCTGTGCCGCGAACGGGGCTGGGACGCGAAACTCGCCGAACGGATGGCGTGTGAGTCGCATGCCGCGGGCGACGCGCCGTTGACCTGACGGGCCGGCGGGCCGGTCTCGGCGGCCGCGCCTGGCGGGTGGCATGACAGGGCCGGGATAACGGACAAAAAAAACCGGGCCACCAGGGCCCGGAAGATTCGTCCATCGCGAAGATGGACGGGGTCACTCAAAGCAAGACCGCGCGTGGCGGTAGGTGGGGGCCGCTTTCGCGACCCTCCGATCGGCCGTTTTACTTGGCCTTGGCGGGGTCCACCTTGACCTTGTTCTCGACTTGCTTGACGCCGTCGACGCCACGCGCAACCTTGGCGGCGCGGTCGGCCTGGTCGGCGGTGCCGACGGTGCCGGTCAGCGTCACGACGCCGTTATTGGTTTCAACGGCCACGTCCAGGGCGCTCAGATCCTTCTCGGCGACGATGGCGGCCTTCACCTTGGTGGTGACGGCGGCATCGCCGGCGTATTCGCCGACCGACTGCTTGGGCTTGCCGTCGTCGGCGGCGTGGGCGGCCGTACCGAGGATGGCGGTGCTGCCGATAGCGATGGCGGCGATCAGTTTGCGAGTGTTCATGGCATTACTCCAGTATTGATTTGTTTGTTGGTATTCGGGGTACAGCGGGCCTGGCATCGAGCGCCGGTCCGGTCCGGGGGCGGCTCGCGGAGCAGGATCACACCTGCCTGTCGTGAGCGCGGATCAGACCGGCGCCAGATGCCACGCCGAACGCTATTTCCTGCGCAGCGCGCCGCTCAGGATGGAGAGCAGGGCCAGGACCAGGAAGACAAAGAACAGGACCTTCGCAATACCGGCTGCGCCGGCGGCGATCCCGCCAAAGCCGAGCACGGCGGCGATGATGGCGATCACGAAGAAGACAGCTGCGTAATACAGCATGGTGGTTCTCCTCGGAGGAATTTCCCGATGCGATCGGGGGGCGTCACCTATTCAGCAAGGGGCGTGCCCGAGGCACGCCCCGCGCCTTTAACGATTGCGATCAAAGAAGTCGTCCACTTCCTTCTTGGCTTCTTCCTTGGTCTTGCCGTAGCGTTCCTGGATCAGGCCGGCCAGACGTTCGGCGTTGCCTTCAGTGCGCGTGAGCTCGTCGTCGGTGAGGTCACCCCAGGCCGCCTTGGCCTTGCCGGTGAGTTGCTTCCACTTGCCTGCGATGATGTCGTTGTTCATCTGCCTCTCCTTGCGTTGCATGTCGGCCGGTCCACCGTGGCCTGGGTGGCTCGTGCCGCCGGGATGTTTGGTTGCTGATCAGCACGGTTCCTACCGTACGAGCCCCCGGTGAGGCCTGTCAAAGCCGGGGTGTGGGGAAATGTAAACCCTTGATCGGCAACGCACTTCCATTGAGCAAGGGGCGTGCCCGACGTTGCTGTTACAAATCGGATTTCAGGGAATTCTCATAGTGGAAATCGGATTTGTAACTGCAGAGGAGCAATTAATGGGGAGGGATTACAGGCCGACGTCAGTTTCATTTAGATAAACAAAACGGTGCTTTCGCGTCGTTTATTTAACTAAACGTATCTGAGAAATCGGTGCTTCCGGCACCGCGGTGCGCAAGTGTTGCCCAGCCGGCGCCGTGCGTAGGAGGGTGCGCGGAGGTGTTGGCCGGCCGGTGCCTTGCGTAGGGAGGGGGCGTGCAGGTGTTGCCCAGCCGGTGCCTTGCGTAGGGAGGGGGCGTGCAGGTGTTGCCCAGCCGGTGCCTTGCGTAGAAAGGGGCCGCGCAGGTGAAGGGCCGTGGCGCGCGCATGCGTGAGGTGGTGAGACCAGGCAACCCAAGCGGTACTTCGCCCGCCTGGCGACGCGAAAGCGCAGACGAGGACATCAGGCCCGCCGTTGGACGCGCAGCCCGCTACGGGGCTGTCCGGCTCGGCGCCGCGGCCCCCTCGTGGCCTGATGCGGGTGGCCGGCCGCCGAGACGGACAGCCGGCCACCCGAGGGTTGGCTCAGCGGCCGGCCACGCGCTCGGCGATGTGCGCGAGCGCTTCTTCGACCTGGTCGACGAGGATCAGGCAGAGGTCGCCGGGATTGAGGCGTTCGAGTGCGCGGTCGATGGCGATGAATTCGCCACGGATCTCTTCGACATGCTTGGCGCGCTGGGCGTTGGCCAGGCCCTGGCGCAGCAGCGCCAGCACCTCGCCGTCGGCGCGGCCGCGCTGGCATTGGTCTTCGTAGAGGATCACTTCGTCGAACACATCGCCCAGAATCTCGGTCTGACGGCTCAGGTCTTCGTCGCGCCGATCGCCCGCGCCACTGATCACCACGCTCAGCCGCTTGGCCGGCATGGCCTGCACGGCCTGCACGAGCGCCAGGATGGCATCGGGATTGTGACCGTAGTCGGCGATCAGCGTGGCGCCGCGGTAGTCGAACACGTTGAAGCGGCCCGGCGCGGTAGCCGCGTCGTTGACGAAGCTGGCCAGTCCGTCGCGCACGACCTGCCAATCCAGGCCGAGCGCCCAGGCCGCGCCCACGCATGCCATGGCGTTTTCGACCTGGAAGGTGATCGCGCCGTCGCGGGTGAGCGGGATGCCCGCCAGCGGCAGGCTGACCTCCTGCGTGCCCTGAGCGGCCACGATATGGTGGCCATCGCGGTAGACCACGCGCTTGCCCTGGGCCCGGTGGGTGGCGATGAGGGGATGATTGCGGTCGAGGGCGAAGTAGGTGACTTCGCCGGGGCAGGCACTGGCCATTTCGGCCACGATGTGATCCCCCGCGTTGAGCACGGCCATGCCGCTGTTCTTCACGTATTGCACGATCACGCGCTTGACCACGGCCAGGTCCTCGACGGTGCTGATGTAGCCCAGACCCAGGTGGTCACCCATGCCGATGTTGGTGACGATGGCGACGTCGCAGCGGTCGAAGGCGAGGCCCTCGCGCAGGATGCCGCCACGGGCGGTCTCGAACACGGCGGCGTCGACCTCGGGATGCAGCAGGATGCGTCGCGCGCTGCGCGGGCCGCTGCAGTCGCCGGTGTCGATGCGGCGCTTGCCGACATACACGCCATCGGAGTTGGTCATGCCGACGTTGTTGCCGGCGCAGGTCAGAAGGTGCGCGCTCAGCCGCACCGTGGTGGTCTTGCCATTGGTGCCGGCCACCGCGATGACCGGAATGCGGGCATCGTCGCCGTCGGCGAACATCTGGCCGACGATGGCTTCGCCCACCGCGCGGCCTTTGCCGAACGAAGGGTTCAAGTGCATGCGCAGGCCCGGTGCGGCGTTGACCTCGACCACGCCGCCGTGCTGGTCTTCGAGGGGCAGATGCACCGTCTCGGCGACCACGTCGACGCCGCAGATGTCCAGGCCGATCATGCGCGCGGCCGTCACGGCACGCGCGGCCATCTCGGGATGCACTTCGTCGGTCACGTCCGTGGCCGAACCACCGGTGCTCAGGTTGGCGTTGTTGCGCAGCACGACGAGCGTGCCGGCGGGCGGCACCGAATCGGCCTCGTAGCCCTGCTTGCGCAGCGTGGCCAGGGCGATGTCGTCGAACCGGATCTTGGTGAGCGAGGTGGCGTGGCCGTCGCCACGCAGCGGATCGGCGTTGACCTGCTCGACCAGTTGGCGGATGGTCTGCACGCCGTCACCGGTGACCTGCGGCGGGTCGCGGCGGGCGGCGGCGACCAGCGTGTTGCCCACCACCAGCAGACGGAAGTCGTGGCCGGGAATGTAGCGCTCGACGATCACTTCGGAGCTGATGTCGGAGGCGGCCTCGAAGGCGGCCAGCACGCGTTCGCGCGTTTCGATGTTGACGGCGACGCCGCGACCCTGGCTGCCGTCGCGCGGCTTGACCACGACCGGGCCGCCCAATTCCTGCGCGGCTTCCCAGGCGGCCTCGGCGCTGTCGACCGAGCGGCCGAGCGGCACGGGCACGCCGGCGGCGTCGAGCAGCATCTTGGTCAGGTCTTTGTCCTGGGCGATCGACTCGGAGATCGCGCTGGTGCGGTCGGTTTCAGCGGCCTGGATGCGGCGTTGACGCCGGCCCCAGCCGAATTGCACCATGCTGCCCTGCGTGAGGCGATGGTAGGGAATGTTGCGCGCGGTGGCGGCGTTGACGATCGAGCCGGTACTGGGTCCGAGGCGGACGTCTTCGTCGAGCTCGCGCAGCCGGCGCAGCGCGTCGGGCAGGTCGAACGGCGTGTCGGCCTGCGCCGACTCGATCAGCTCGACGGCGAGCGTCATGGCGAGGCGGCCGACTTCTTCTTCGCTGTACTCGACCACGACCTGGAACACCCCCGGTTCGATCGTGGGCGAGGTGCGGCCGAAGGTCACCGGGCAGCCCGCGTGGGCCTGCAGCGACAGCGCGATGATCTGCAGCACATGGGCCAGCGACACGGCGTCGGCATGGCCCTCGGGCTGCAGCAGCCCGAGCTGCGGAAAGCGGGCTCGCAGCCGCGCCTCGAGATCAGGCAGCGACGCCAGCGAACATTCCTGGTCGGCGCAAGAGGCGATTGCCTCGATGGCCGTGTTGCGGCTCCAGAGATTGGGGCCGCGCAGCGCGCGGATGCGGGAAACTTCCATGGCAGGCATTCCTGTCGGGAAAGTGCGCCGTCTTGCGACGGCGCTGAGTCGGTTATCAGTTTTGTTGGATCCAGCGGCGCACCAGGTCTATGGTCGGACCGGAAAACGCTTCATCGGATTGCAGCAGCACGAACTCACCAGCCGCCGGTTGCGCGAGCACCCGGAGAATGGCTTGCGCATGGTCGGGTTCGTCGATGATCTCGACGGTCCGGCCTCCTTGTTCCAGCCCCTGACGTAACAGCGCGCGGGCCTGACCGGCCGGCCGCTTGCTCTTCACGGTGCAGTCGTCGTAGAGCACGACGCGATCGAATGCCGCACCGAGCAGGCGGCCCTGCTCGATGAGGTCTTCGTCGCGCCGGTCCTGGCCGGCCGAATAGACGGCCGTGCGCGACTGGCTGGGAAATTCTTCGACCGCGGCGAGCAGCGCACGCAGGCCGGGTACGTTGTGCACGTCGTCGACCACCACGGACACGCCGTCGCGTTCGAACAGCGTGAACTGCCACGGCGCGTCGGCCTGGTCGATATCGAAGGTCTCGATGCTGGCGCGGATCACCTCGACCGGCACGTCGAGCGCCCAGGCCGTGGCCACCGCGGCCAGCACGTTTTCGATCTGGAATCCAACCCGGCCACCCTGGGTGAGCGGCACGGCGGCGATGTCGGCAAGCTGCTCTTCGTCGCGGCCACGCGCCAGCACGATGCGGCCGTCGCGCACGAACACCGCCCGCTTGCCCTGCGCCACATGCGCGGCGAGCGCCGGTACGTCGGGCGTGAGGCCGAAGAACATCACCTCGCCGTCGCAAAGCTCGGCCATCTCGACCACGCGGGGGTCGCGCGCGTTGAGCACGCCCACGCCGCCGGGCAGCACCACGTCGATCTGCGTGCGGAACACGTTGAACAGACGCTCGGTTTCGTTGATGTCGAAATCGCCGAGGTGATCGCCTTCGTCGATGTTGGTGACCACGCCGACCTGGCAGCGGTCGTAGGCCAGACCCTGGCCCAGGATCACGCCGCTGTCGTTTTCGATCACGGCGGCGTCGACCGAACGATTCATCAGCACGCGGCGGCCCGCCGCCCAGCTGGCGCAGTCGCCCTGCTGGACCACGCGCTTGTTCAGGTACAGGCCTTCGCTGCAGGCCACGCCGGTCTGCTTGCCGGAGAGGTGCAGGATGCGGCCGACGAGACGCGCCACCACGGTCTTGCCGTTGGTGCCGGTAATACCCACCACCGGGATGCGGCCGAACTCGCCGTCCGGGAAGAGATGGTCGACGATCGCGCGGCCCACCGGGCGTGCCGTGCCTTCGGCCGGCTTCAGGTGCATCAAGAGGCCGGGTCCCGCATTGACCTCGACGATGGCGCCGCGTTGTGCCTCCAGCGGCTTCGTGATGTCTTGCACGACCAGGTCGACGCCGGCGATGTCCAGGCCCACCACGCGCGCTGCCAGGACGACCAGCTCGGCGATGTCGGGGTGCACCTTGTCGGTGACGTCGAACGCGACGTTGCCGCTGCGCTGGATGAGAACGCGCAGGCCTTCGGCGGGCACGCTGTCGGCCGTGAGACCCTGGCGCGCGATTTCGAGGCGCGCGGCCGAGTCCAGGCGCACCGGATTGAGCGGGTGGTTTTCGGTACGGCCACGGCGCGGGTCGGTATTGATCTGGCTGGCGATCAGTTCGTCGACGGTCTGCTTGCCGTCGCCGGTGATCCAGGCCTCTTCGCCGGCGGCGGCGGCCACCATGCGGTCGCCCACCACCAGCAGGCGATGCTCGATGCCCAGCACGAAGCGCTCGACGATCACGCCGCTGCCTTCTTCGACGGCAACGGCGTAGGCCGATTCGACCTCTTCGCGCGTCATGAGGTTGGTGAACACGCCGCGTCCGTGGTTGCCGTCGTACGGCTTGACCACGACCGGCAGGCCGATATCCTGCGCGGCGTCCCAGGCGTCTTCGACGGTCTCGACCAGACGGCCCTCGGGAACCGGCACGCCGGCGGTGGAGAGCAGCGACTTGGTGAGATCCTTGTCGCGCGAAATGCCCTCGGCGATGGCGCTGGTGCGATCGGTCTCGGCGGTCCAGATGCGGCGCTGGCGCGCGCCGTAACCAAACTGGACGAGATTGCCCTCAAACAAACGAATATAAGGAATGTCGCGATCATCCGCGGCATCTACGATGCAGGCCGTGCTCGGGCCCAGGCAGTGGCGGTCGACCAGGCTGCGCAGGTCGCTCACCGCGTCATCGACGTCGAACGGCCGATCTTCGATGGCTGCCATGACCAGATCGCGCGCGGCCGCCAGCGCGGCGCGGGTGACCTGTTCGTGCCAGGCACGCACCACCACCTTGTAGACCCCCACCGTGGACGTCTCGCGGGCCTTGCCGAAGCCGCCCGGCAGGCCGGCCAGGTTTTGCAGCTCGAGCGTGACGTGCTCGAGGATGTGACCGGGCCAGGTGCCTTCGCGCAGGCGCTGCAGGAAGCCCCCGCGCACACCCGGACTGCAACGGTGCTCGATCAGCGTGGGCAGCCAGGCCGTCAACCGCTCGTAGAAGCCGGGAATGACATTCGACGGGTAGTTTTCCAGCTCGCCGATGTCGACCCAGGCTTCCAGCACCGGTCGGTACGTCCAAATGTTCGGGCCGCGCAAAGCCACGACATCGAGAAATTCAATGTCCTTTTTTTTCATGGATGCTTGGGTGCGTTTACACATAGGCAGGGGAGGGATTTCCCGGGGCAGGCCGTAGAGCCAGACTGGTGCCGGACGGGGTGTAGCCTATGTGTGGTGGGTGGAGATTTCCTACGGTGGAAAATACGAAAATCGGCTGCTACTATACGCCGCCTTTTTGCCCATATAAACTCGCGCTGTTGTAAGGAACGGACACGTTTTCGGTCCGTGGCCAGGGTAGATGACTCATGGCCGGCTGGGAGCGGTGTAATACGCGTTCTGATGAAAAATCACCAAACAACTTCCGGCGCCACCCCGCGCGAGTTGCCCGCGCCGTGGCGGGCCGAGGCCGACGCCCAACTGGGCGAGGGCGAGTCCATTCTGGCGTGGCTCGAAACCGACCTCGATGCGCGCCTGCGTTACGCGAGCGGGTTGGTGATCGCGACCGACCAGCGCCTGCTGGGGCGCGACGCCAACGGCCTCTGGCAGGCCTGGCCGTATTCCAGCGCGCTACGCCTCAATCTGCACGACCACGCCGGCGCGGCCAGCCTCGAGCTCGATGATGGCGTCCAGCGGCTCGGCCTCTGGCGCTTCACGCTCGGCCGCAACCCGGCCGCCTTGCGTCTGTTGAGCCAATTCGAGAGCCAGCAGGCGTTGCGCCTGTCCAACACGCAGACCGCCGAATCCGATAGCCATGTTTGCCCGACCTGTCAGGCCGTTCTGACGGCCGACCAGGAAGACTGTCCGCATTGCGACGGCGAGCCCGCCGAGGCGCCGTCGACCTGGGCGCTGCTGCGCCTCTGGCGCTTCGCGCGCCCCTACCGATTGCCGCTGCTCGTGGGCTTCCTGCTCACCCTGCTGGGCACGGCCGCCACGCTGGTGGCGCCTTACCTCACCATGCCGCTGATGGACGAGGTGCTGATCCCGTATCAGAACGGCGAGGTGATCGACTACAACAAGGTGCGCTTGTATCTGGGCGGCCTGCTGGCGTCGGCCATCCTGGCCTGGGCGCTGGGCTGGGCCCGGACGTACATCCTGGCCTGGGTCAGCGAGCGCATCGGCGCCGATCTGCGCACGACCACCTACGAGCATCTGCAGCACCTGTCGCTCGAGTACTTCGGCGGCAAGCGCACGGGCGATCTGATGGCGCGCATCGGTAGCGAAACCGACCGGATCTGCGTGTTCCTGTCGTTGCACCTGCTCGACTTCGCCAACGATGTGCTGATGATCGTCATGACGTCGGCCATCCTGTTCTCGATCAATCCCTGGCTTGCCCTCGTCACGCTGGTGCCGCTGCCGTTCATCATGTGGATGATCCACGTGGTGCGCGATCGCCTGCGGCATGGTTTCGAGAAGGTCGACCGCATCTGGTCGGAAATCACCAACGTGCTGGCCGATACGATTCCCGGCATCCGCGTGGTCAAGGCATTCGCCCAGGAAAAGCGCGAAGTGCAGCGCTTCCGCGAGGCCAACAACCGCAACCTTGAAGTCAACGATCGCGTCAACACCGTGTGGTCGCTGTTTTCGCCGACCGTCACGCTGCTCACCGAGATCGGCCTGCTGGTGGTGTGGATCTTCGGTATCTGGCAGGTCTCGCAGAACCAGATCACCGTGGGTGTGCTCGCCGCTTTCCTGGCCTACATCGGGCGCTTCTACACACGGCTCGATTCGATGAGCCGCATCGTGTCGGTCACGCAGAAGGCGGCCGCGGGCGCCAAGCGCATTTTCGACATTCTCGATCATGTCTCGAGCGTGCCCGAGCCCACGCGGCCGGTCGCGCTGCCGCACGTGCAGGGCCATATCAAGCTGCGCGACGTGGGCTTCCGTTATGGCAACCGCCAGGTGATCCGCGGCCTCGATCTGGATATCGCGCCGGGCGAGATGATCGGCCTGGTGGGCCACAGCGGCTCGGGCAAGAGCACGCTGATCAACCTGATCTGCCGCTTTTACGATGTGTCGGAGGGCGCTGTGCTGGTCGACGGCACCGACATCCGATCGCTGCGGGTGTCGGAGTACCGCCGGCATATCGGCCTCGTCCTGCAGGAACCGTTCCTGTTCTTTGGCACCATCGCCGACAACATCGCCTACGGCAAGCCCGAGGCGACGCGCGAAGAGATCATCGCCGCGGCCCGTGCGGCCCACGCGCACGATTTCATTCTGCGCCTGCCGCATGGCTACGACTCGCTCGTGGGCGAGCGCGGCCAGGCGCTGTCGGGGGGCGAGCGCCAGCGCATCTCGATCGCGCGCGCGCTGCTCATCGATCCGCGCATCCTGATCCTCGACGAAGCCACGTCCTCGGTCGATACCACCACCGAGAAAGAAATCCAGAAAGCCCTCGACAACCTGGTGCGTGGCCGTACCACCATCGCGATCGCCCACCGCCTGTCGACGCTGCGCCGCGCCAACCGCCTGGTGGTGCTGGATCGTGGCCAGGTCATCGAAGAAGGGCCGCACGAGGCCTTGATGGCGCGAGAGGGGGCGTACTACCGCCTCTATCAGGCGCAGGCCCGCAACAACGACTCCGAAAACGGCGAAGACGATGACGACATCGTCGCTGTCGCGTAACGCCATGGCGCATTCACTCTCCAATCTGCGGTTGCAGCGCAATGCGATGGGCCGGCTGGTCTTTCAGGAAGAATCCGGCGCGGTGCACGAAGGCGTGTATCCCGTGCGCGCCTTTCCGGTGAGCGATCCCCACGGCGGCCTGTCGCTCATGAGCGCCGATGGCCACGAGCTCGTCTGGATCGGCGACATGGCCGTGCTCGCGCCAGCGGTGCGCGAATTGCTCGACGCGGAGCTGGCTGGGCGCGAGTTCATGCCCGAGATCCGCCGCATCGTGGCCGTGTCGACCTACGCCACGCCTTCGACCTGGAAGGTACAGACTGACCGGGGAGAGGTCTCGTTCGTGTTGCGCGGCGAAGAAGATATCCGCCGACTGGCCGGGCACACCTTGCTGATCTCGGATAGCCACGGCATCCATTACCTGATCCGCGACGCGCTCGCCCTGGATCGCCACAGCCGCAAGCTGCTCGATCGCTTTCTCTGAGACGTTCAGGCGGCGTTCACGATTCGCGGCGAAACGGGGTGTGGTGCGCCAGCGCGTCGCGGTAGGCATCCACCGAACGCGTTTCATCATTCAGGAATTCGTCGATCGCCGCCTCGAAGCGGGGATCGGCGATCCAGTGAGCCGACCACGTCGGCACGGGCATCAAGCCTCGCGCCATCTTGTGTTCGCCTTGCGCGCCGCCCTCGAAGGCGCGCAGCCCCTGCGCGATGCAGTATTCGATCGCTTGCATGTAGCAGGTTTCGAAATGCAGGCCGGAGATGAATTCGCGGGTGCCCCAATAGCGGCCGTAAAGCACATCATCGCCCCGCAGATTGAGCGCCGCCGCGACGGGCTCGCCGCCGCGTTCCGCCAGCACCAGCATCAGGTGCGCCGGCATGTCGCGATGTAGCCGCTCGAAGAACGCGCGGGTGAGGTAGGGCGGATTGCCATGCTGGAAATAGGTCGTGCAATAGCAGGCATAGAAAAAATCGAGGTCGCCCGCCGTGATGTCCGGCCCCTCGAGATGGCGAAAGCGCACACCCGCGGCCGCCACGCGCTTGCGGTCTTGCAGCAGCTTCTTGCGCTTGTCGTGGCTGAAGGCGGCGAGGAAGGCGGTCATGTCCGCATGGCCCGCGTTCTGCCAATGAAACTGCACCCCTTCACGCACCAGGCAACCGGCACGCGCCAGCGCATCGCGCTCGTCGGGGTCGGGAAACAGCACGTGCAACGACGAGACCTTGAGCGCGCGGGCGAGCCCCACCAGGCCCTCGGCGAGCGCGTCGCGTTCGGCGGGCGTGCGGGCCAGCAGGCGGCGGCCCGGCACCGGCGTGAACGGCACGGCGGCCAGCAGCTTGGGGTAATAGCGCAATCCGTGGCGCTCGTAGGCGTCGGCCCAGGCGAAGTCGAACACGTACTCGCCGCGGGAGTGCGTCTTGAGGTAGAGCGGCACGGCGCCCGCCAGCGCCTCGTGATGCCGCAGCGTCAGGTAATACGGGGTCCAGCCTGTCTGCGGCGTGGCGCAGCCGGTCTCGTGCAACGCATGCAAATAGGCGTGTTGCAGGCAGGGGTGCCCGAGCGCCAAGGCGTTCCACGCGTCGGGATCGATGGCGGCGAGCGAGGATTCGATGCAAAGGCGATACGCGGGGTCCATGGCGCAATGATAAAGTCTGCCGGAGCGCGCGCCGGGGTTGCCGTGCGCGCCCCGAGGTTATTGCATCGCCGTTCCTGCCGGCGTGCCCGTTTTTCCGGATATGTCATGAATGCAGTTGCGCCGCAGCCCACGCTGCGCTTGCAGGCGTTGGTAGCCCTGTGCGCCGCCGAATGGCCGGCCAAGCTCGCCGCCGTGGCCGCGATCGGCGACGATCTGCCGACAGGCGCAAACGACGCGCTCGCCGAGCCCGACATCTTGCCGGGGCGTCCGCGCGCGCCGGAATTGGTGCCGCCCGTCCAGGTGCGGCAGCGTTCAGTGCAGACCCCCGAGGGCCGCGCGGCCTTGCTGCATGCCTTGGCGCACATCGAGTTCAATGCGATCAATCTGGCGCTGGACGCGCTGTGGCGTTTCGCCGGACTGCCCGCGGCCTTTTACCAGGACTGGCTGCGGGTGGCGCGCGAAGAGGCTCATCACTTCGATCTCCTCAATCGCCATCTCGGCACGCTGGGCCATGCCTACGGCGACTTCCCCGCGCATAACGGTTTGTGGGATATGGCCGATCGCACGCGCGGCGATCTGCTCGCCCGTCTGGCGCTGGTGCCGCGCACGCTCGAGGCCCGCGGACTGGATGCCTCGCCGCTCATCCGCGACAAGCTGGCTCGCGCCGGCGACGCGGACGGCGCGGCGATTCTCGAGATCATTCTGCGCGACGAGATCGGCCACGTGGCGATCGGCAATCGCTGGTACCGGCAGGTCTGCGCCGAGCGCGGTTTGGACCCGCTGACACAGTATGCCGAGCTGGCGCAGCGCTACGGCGCGCCGCGCCAGCGCGGGCCCTTCAATGTGGAGGCCCGCCGTGCCGCGGGATTCGATGAAGACGAGCTGGCGGCACTGGTCGCCGGCATGCCCGAGGAGCGAACATGAACCGATGGATCATCGATGCGGTGCTGACCGGCGTCGTGGCGCCGCTGGGCGACAGCGGCAAAGGCAGCGGTATCGCCAAGACCGCTGTTGATGGCCCCGTGCGCGTGGGCCGCCTCGGCCTCGCCGGTGACGAGCAGGCCGACCCGCGCTTTCATGGCGGCCCCGAAAAAGCGGTGCACCACTACGCCTACGACCACTACCCCGCCTGGCAAACGCTCCTGGGCGAGCGCGCGGTGCTGCGCCAGCCCGGGGCCTTCGGCGAGAACATCAGCACCCTGGGCCTGACCGAACACGATGTCTGCATCGGTGACGTCTACACCTGCGGCACCCTCGTGCTGCAGGTGTCGCAGGCGCGCCAACCCTGCTGGAAGCTCGATGTGCGCTTCGGCCACAAGGGCATGGCCGCGCAGGTACAACAGGGCGGGCGCACCGGGTGGTACTACAGAGTGCTCGAAGAAGGCGAGCTCATGCCCGGGGCCGCGCTCGTGCTCACCGAGCGCCCGCGTCCGGCCTGGCCGCTCGCGCGCATCCAGGATGTGCTCAATCGCCGGCTCGTCGAAGGCGAGGCGCTGGCCGAGCTCGCGGAGATGCCCGAGCTGTCGCCGGGGTGGCGCACGCTCTTCGCCAAACGGCGCGACGCGGGCTTCGCCGAAGACTGGACGCGCCGATTGCAAGGTGACGGCTTGTGACACCGTGTCCGCGGGGCTGCGTTTAGAATCTCCGCATGAACCGACACGCCATCACGACCCGCCGATTCCTGTTCCAATTCGCCGCTGCCGCGGCCCTGGCCGCCTCCGCGGGCGCGGTCCAGGCCCAGGCGACGCCCGAGGCGCCCAGCGAGGCCGACCTCAAGACTTACGCCAGTTGCCTGGCGACCTTGCGGCCCGAGGCCATCAAGGCAGGCGTGAGCGGCGCGACCTTCGACCAGCACACGAAGTCGCTCACGCCCGACATGGCCGTGATCGGTTTTCTCGACGCGCAGCCCGAGTTCAAGACGCCGATCTGGGACTATCTGGCCAGCCTGGTCGACGAAGAGCGCATTCACGACGGCCAGCAAGGCCTCGAAGAATGGTCCAAGGAACTGGCCCAGATCCAGCGCCAATACGGCGTGGATCCCGCCACCGTGGTCGCCGTGTGGGGCGTGGAGAGCAACTTCGGCCAAAATCTCGGCGGCCGGCCGCTGCTCACCTCGCTGTCGACCCTCTCGTGCTTCGGCCGGCGCCAGGCCTATTTCCGCGGCGAGCTTTACGCCACGCTCAAGATCATCCAGGACGAGCACGTCAAGCCGGAGCGCCTGAACGGCTCTTGGGCTGGCGCGTTCGGCCAGACGCAGTTCATGCCGTCCACCTACCTGCGTCTCGCGGTCGATTTCGACGGCGACGGCCGCCGCGATCTGGTCGACAGCAAGCCCGACGCGCTCGCATCCACGGCCAACTTCCTCAAGCGCGCCGGCTGGAATCCCGCGCTGACGTGGGGGTTCGAGGTGACCGTGCCGGCGGGCATGGATACGAGCGGGACGGGCCGCCGCAACAAGAAACCCATGTCGCAGTGGGCCGCGCAGGGCATCAAGCGCGCCGACGGACGTGCGCTGCCTGCCGGCGATCAGCAGGTGGGATTGCTGCTGCCGGCCGGCGTCGAGGGCCCGGCGTTCCTGGTCACGCGCAACTTCGACGCGCTCTATTCCTACAACGCGGCCGAGAGCTACGCGCTCGCGATCGCTCATCTGTCGGATCGCCTGCGCGGGGGCATGCCGTTCGCCCGCGCCTGGCCCACCGATGATCCGGGCCTGTCGCGCGCCGAGCGCCGCGAGCTGCAGGAGCTGCTGGTGGCACGCGGCTACGATATCGGCAAGCCCGATGGCGTGATCGGTGCGCGTACTCGCCAGGCGCTGCAGGAAGAGCAACGCAAGCTGGGCTTGCCGGATGACGGTCGCGCCGGTCAGAAGACGTTGCGCGCCATGCGGGCCAAGTAATGTGAACCGAGTCGTGCGGGGCGAAGGATGCGAGCCGGGTAATGGCCGCGCGCCGAGACGGGCGGGACCTCCGGTCCGTCTCGGCGGCCTTGCACGAATCGTTGCAATTGCAGCAGATTCAGGCCGGCGCGATGCCGGCCCCTCACGCTAGACTGCCTGAGTCCGGGGCATGTCCCCGCTTGATGAGGAGTGCGTGATGAGTCTGTTGAACACCCTTTCTACGCTGGCGGGCGGCCAGACCGGCAGTGCCGCGTCCCTGATCCCCGCGCTCATCGAACAGATCAATAACTATCCCGGCGGTCTCGCCGGCCTCGTCGAACGCTTCCAGAAGGGCGGTCTGGGCGAGGTGGTGAGCTCGTGGGTGGGCACCGGGCCGAACCAGCCCGTGTCGGCGCAACAGCTCGACAGCGTCCTGGAGCCCGGCCTGGTCGACGCCGTGGCCACCCGTACCGGCCAGGAGCGCGGCTCGGTGCTGGAGTCGCTCACGTCGCTATTGCCCAAACTCGTGGACCAGGCCACCCCCGATGGCGCGCTGGCCGCCGGACAGGGGCTCGATCCGGCCAAGCTGCTCGGATCGCTGGCAGGCCTGCTCGACGGACGCAGCCAGGCAGGCTGAGCCCGTCAGCGCAGGATCAGCAGGTTGGTGGGCGCCTGGTTGAGCAATGCGGTGGTGGTACTGCCCAGCACCCATTGCCGGATGCGGGAATGGCCATAGGCGCCCATCACCAGCAAGTCCATCGCGGCCTCGCGGGCATGCTGCACCAGCGCCGCCGCCGGTTCGCCGTCGCGCTGCACGCCCTCGGTGGCGAAGCCCGCCTGAGTCAGGCTCGAACGGGCCCATTGCAGCGCGTCGGCGCCGGCGCCCCGGTCGGCATGCACGACCACGACATGACACTCGAGCCCGACGAGCAGGGGGCTGCGGCTGACCGCTTCGACCGTATGGCGTGACGTCTCGCTGCCGTCGAAGGCGACCATGAAGCGGGCCGGGGGCTGGAAGGGCCTGTTGGCCACCATGACCGGACGCCGCAAGGCCCTCACCGAGGCTTCGAGCTTGTGGTCGGGCAGCAGGCGCGAGGTGCGGGGCGGACCGCTGTGCGGCCCCATCACAAAGAGGCGGGTGTCGGCCTCGAGCTCGAGCAGGGTATCGACCAGCAAGCCCTGACGCTGGCGCCCGTCGGCGCGCAGGGCGCCGCCGTCGCGCGCCCGCTGGATCGCGGCCTCCAGGCGCTGTTGCCCATGTTGCCGCGCCAGTTCGTAACGTCGCTTGTCGAGCTCGGCGAGTTCGAGCAGCAGGGTTTCCTGGGCGCCGATCCAGATGCCGCCGCCCAGGTCGGAGATCGGCGCGGTTTCGGGCTGGTATTCGAGAACGTGCAGGAACTCGAGATCGGTGTCGAGCCGCTGGGCGGCCCAGATGGCGTGGTCGCAGACATCCTCGGCGCGAGGCGTATCGGCGATACAGGCGATGACGTGTTTCATGGCCTTCTCCTGGTCGCGGCGCGGGCGGGGCCCGCGGGGACGGCGCTGTCCCCCTTACTATCGTGCGTTCGGGCGGGCGGCGCAAGCGTTCACAAAGTTGAGACGGATCCCCCGAAAGGAGGCTGGCGCCCCACAGTTTTGGTGTTACATCGACGTGGGACTAACCATAGTGCGCCCCCGGCGGCTATGATCGAAGGTTTGTGTGTTGCTCGGCCCATTCGCGTCATGCGCCAACTCGATCTACGTCACCTGGTTCTCGGGTTGAGCGTCCTCTCTCTGCTGCTTGGCCTGGCGGGCGCCCTCTATTCGAGCACCGTCGTACAGCGCGAGATCCTCACCAGCAGCACCCTCGAAGACAACCGTGTGTTCGCCCAGAAGCTGGCGCACACGGCCGATGTATTCCTGCGCAAGGCGCTCTCCGATCTGGCGTACGGCGCCAAGGAAATCGGCGAGGCCGACGGGCGGCCCGACGTGGTCGAGGCCGAGCTGCGCCGCATGCAGAGCCTGGGCACCGATTTCAACACCGTGATCTATGTGCGCGCCGACGGCATGATCGCCGCCCAGGCGCCGCCTTCCGGTGTGCTGCCGCGCCGGGTGACGTCGTCCGAGAGCGCGCGGGCGCTCGCCAGCCGCGAGCCACGCATCAGCGCGCCCTTCGTCTCGCCGACCGGCCGCTGGGTCGTGTCCATCTCGCATCCCGTGTTTTTCGAGGATGGCAGTTACGGCGGCATGGTCGCCGGCGTGCTGTACCTGCACGAGCCGAATGGCCTGAGCGAGTTGCTGGGTGAGCAAGTGCACCGCAACGGCACCCAGCATTACGTCGTCGACGCCGAAGGCGTGGTGCTGTATCACCCTCGGTTCGAGACGGTCGGTGCCGAGCTGGCCGACGATCCCGCGGTGGCGGCCCTGATGCGGGGGGAAGAGGGCGCTCAGCGCCTGAAGGCCGCCGAGGGCGGCGATATGCTGGCCGGCTACGCGCGCGTGCGCACGGCGGGCTGGGGCCTCATCGTGCAGCGTCCCGTCGATACGGTGCTGGCCCGCGCGCCCCAGCTCGTGAAGCGCACGCTGCAGATTTCGCTGCCGTGGCTGTGCCTCTCGATACTGTTTGTGTGGTGGCTCGCCAACCGGATCGTGCGGCCGCTCTCGCGCCTGGCCGCGGTGGCCGTCGATCTGGATCAGTTCCGGGCGCCGCGCCGGATCGAGGCCATCAGCGCCTGGTATCGCGAGGCCGACCAGATCAAGCGTTCGCTGGCCGCCGCGCGCCGCCGCATCGGCAACAAGTTCGACCGCCTGCGCCAGGACAGCCTCACCGACCCGCTGACGGGCACGCTCAACCGCCGCGGGCTCGACGAGTATCTGCAGCATGAGATCTCGCTGGCCGCCCCGGTGGGCGTGCTGGCGATCGACATCGACCTGTTCAAGTCGGTGAACGACGAACACGGCCACGCCGCGGGCGACACGGTACTGCGCGGTATCGCGGCGCTACTGAGCAAGCGCGCCCGCAGCCATGACATCGTCGGGCGCATGGGTGGCGAAGAGTTTGTGATGCTCCTGCCGGGGGCGCCGCACGACGTCGCCCTGCGCGTGGCCGAGCGGATCCGGGCCGATATCGAGGGGTTCCAGGCCATTCCGCAAGGGGCGCGCACCGTGTCGATTGGCGTGGCCGCGTACCCTCAGGATGGGGCCACCCTGGCCGAAGCCCTGGCGCGCGCGGACCAGGCGCTCTACCGCGCCAAGGCCAGCGGCCGCAATCGCGTGTGCTCGGCGCAGGACCCGGATTGAGCGGCCGGATGGCCTGAGGCCCGGCCGCCGGCGCAGCCAGGTACGCCGGCCTCCTCGAATACGGCGCGCGCAAGACGGGTTTATACCGGCCACGAATGCCGCTCGCCGTTGCCATCCGCTGTCGCTATCATAGGTGGCTCGCCCGTCCTGCTGCCTGCCTATGCTACTTCCCATACGCGTGCACCTGCGCAGCCTGATCCTGGGGATCTGCGTGTTCTTCGTGGTGGCGGTGTTCGCCAACACGTTCTACGCCACCTACATCGTCAAGCGCGACGTTCTGTTGCAGGACATCCTCGCATCGCATCGCGTCTACGCCGAGAAGCTGGCGCGGGTCACCGAAAACTACCTGCGCAGCTGTCGCCAGTTGCTTACGGCGCTGGGCGAGGATCTCGGCGAACGCCCGCTCACGGCGCCTGCCGCCCAGGTGGCGCTCGATCATATGCTGCGCGCCAGCGATCTCTTCAACGCGCTGCTCGTGGTCGACGCCCATTCGGTTGTGCTGGCCAGCACCGACGCCACGGCAGACCTGGTGGGCACGCGCGTCGACAGTCCGCAGGCGCGGGCCGCGCTCGCCGCGCGCGGCCCCTTGACGGGACAGCCTTACCGTCGTCCCAACGGGCTATGGGCGGTCATGCTTTCTCAGCCTCTGTTCGCCGCCGACGGCAGCCCACAGGGCTTCGTGGCCGGCCTGATCTACCTGCACCAGCCCGCCATCTTGCAAACCATCCTCGACGAGCACACGTTTCTCGACGGGACCTACGGCTACGTCGTGGACCGAAGCGGCGCGCTGATCTACCACCCCACCACCACGCGGGAAGGCGAAGTGGTACAGAATGCGGCCGAGGCCGCGGCCCGCCGAGGCGAGCGTGGGGCGATGCGCTTCGTCAACCAGGAGGGGGTGGACATGTTGGGCGGCTATGCGCCGGTGCCGTCGGCCGGGTGGGGCGTGATTATCCAGAAGCCCACGGAGGCCGCGCTCGACCGCGTCGATGCCGCGCTGTGGCGTACCCTGATGTATGCCCTGCCGCTGGTGGGCCTGAGCTTGCTCGGCATTTGGTGGCTGTCGGGACTCATCACGCGGCCGTTGCGGCAATTGGCGCGCGCGGCCACCGCGATGCAGGATCCCGCCACCCCCAACGACGTGCGGGCGATCCGTGCGTGGTACCAGGAAGCGGCCAACCTGAGGCGCGGCCTCTTGATCGGGTTGACGGCCACGTTGCGCCGGATCCGGTCCCTGCGCCGTGAAAGCGAGAGCGATCCGCTCACCGAGTTGCTCAATCGCCGCGGCCTGCAGAACGTGGTCGAGGCGCTGGAGCGCGCCGGGGTGCCCTTCGCCGTGGTCACCTTCGACATCGATCGCTTCAAGACCATCAACGACACCTACGGGCATCACATCGGCGATCTATCGGTGCAGGAAGTGGCGCGCGCCATCGAGCAGCAGGCCCGGCGGCGCGATGCCGTGGCACGCCTGGGCGGCGACGAGTTCATGATCGTGCTGCCACGCGTGCCGCTGGCGGGGGGCGCGATTTTTGCCGAGCGCCTGCGTGAGTGCGTGGCGCGGCTGAGGGTGGAGGGCGGGCGCCCAATGACGATTTCGGTGGGTGTGGCGCACTTTCCATCTTCCGGCGCAACCAGCGAGGCGGTATTCCAGCATGCCGACAGGGCGCTCTACGACGCCAAGGAAGCGGGGCGTGATCGCGCCTACGTCTATGCGCCAGAGGGCAGCCATCCGGCGAGCGACCTCGGCACCGGCGAGCCGCCGCGCGGCGGCTGAGCCTCAGGCCGGCTGGTCGAGCCAGGGCAGGGCGATGGGCGAGGCCACGAAGCACAGCCCGCCGTTGTCCTGCTTCCAGACAAAGCCCGGCGCGAGCCGGCTCTGCGCCGGGTCGGGCAGCATGAGCACATGCGGCTCGGTGCGGAAATCGCCTTCCCAGCCCAGCTGTTCGGCGCGCTCCTGCACCTCATTGAATTGCGCGCGCAACAGATCGTGATCCATGCCCAGCGGCTCTTCACGCGCCTCGGCGGTTTCGAGCAGGGCAAAGGCCTCGGCCAGTGTCAGTAAAAAATCCCAGCCCACGTCGATCGGGGCCGTACGGTAGAGATGCCATTCCATGGTTGCGCTCGCAAGTGACGATGCAGCCATTATCCCGCAAGCCCGTCTCAGTAGCCGCGCGCCGAGTCGTACAGGTGCGGTAGCGGCTCCCCGCGCTCGGCGAGATGGATCAGTTGCACCGCGTGGCGCGCGCGATCGCGCCGCGAGGGCGTGGCGCCGTAATGCGGTGTGACGATGATGGCCGGATGCGGCCAGAGCGGCGAATCCGCCGGCAGAGGCTCGGTCTCGAACACGTCGAGCACCGCACCCGACAGCCGGCCGCTGTCGAGCGCGGCCAGCAGCGCGGCCTCGTCGAGATGGCTGCCGCGGCCGACATTGACGATCGCCGCGCCCATGGGCAGGCGCTCGAACGTGCGCGCACCCAGGATGCCGCGGGTGGCGGGCGTCGCGGGCAGGAGGCACACCAGGATGTCGGTGTCGGCCAGAAAGGCGTCGAAGCCTTCCTCGCCGGCATGCGTGCGCACGCCGGGCAGGTCGGTGAGTGTGCGCGACCAACCCGATACCGGGAACCCTGTGCGCGCGAGCAGCGCGGCGCTGGCCTTGCCCAGTTGTCCCAGGCCCATGACGCCCACGCGCGTGTCGCTCATGCGCCGCGGCGCGGGCAAGATGTCCCAGCGCCGTTCGGCCTGGTTCAGCGCCATGCGGCGCACCTGGCGCAGCAGCATCAGCGCCGCGCTCAGCACGTATTCGGCCATCACGTCGGGCGTGCTGTCGGTGATCATGCGCGCGATCGGCAGGTGCGCCGGGCGCAGCGGATCGTCGAGAATGCCGTCCACGCCGGCACCGGCGCTGATGATGAGGCGCAGATCCGGCAGCGCGGCCAGCCCGCCATGCGGCGGCTGCCATACCAGGGCGTAGCGTACGCCTGCCGGTTCGGCTTGCGCCGCCTCCCAGCCCAGCACCTCGATGCCGGGATCGAACGCGTGAAAATGCGCCTGCCATTCGGGCAGCGCGGCCGGGCCGCCGGAAGCGATCGCGATGCGCATGCTCAGACCGTATAGTTCAGCGCCAGACGGCCGCCGTCGACGAAGAGCGTCTCGCCCGTGATGTAGCTGGAGGCGTCGCTCAAGAGATAGAGCACGGCGTCGGCCACTTCGGCGGGTTCGCCGAGACGGCGCATGGGCGTGCGGCTCAGCAGTCGCGCGCGGCCCGCGGGATCGGCCATCACCGCGTTCTGCGCCAGCTCGGTGGCGATGGTGCCCGGCGCGACCGCGTTCACGCGGATGCCGCGGTCGATGAGCGCGAGCGCCATGGCACGCGTCAACTGGGCGATGCCGCCTTTGCTGGCGTTGTACGACGCGATGGTCGGGATGGCCATGACGGCATTCACCGAACTCATATGCACGATGGCGCCGCCCTCGGCCCCCGCCATCGCGCGGGCCACGGCCTGACCCACCAGGAAGGCGCCCTTGAGGTTCACGCCCATCACCAGATCCCAGTCGGCTTCGGTGATGTCCAGGAAATCGCAGGGCCGCACGATGCCGGCGTTGTTCACGAGCTGGTCGACCCGGCCGCACAGGGCCAGCGTTTGCGTCAGCGCCGCGTCGACGCTGGCTTTGCTGGAGACGTCGCAATGTTGGTAGTGCACGCGCGTGCCCGCGCCGTCCAGTTCACGCGCGAGGGCTTCGCCCGGCGCATCGGCCACGTCCCAGATGCAGACGGTGGCGCCGGCGCGGGCCAGTGCGCGCACGCACGCGGCGCCGATGCCCTGGGCCCCGCCCGTGACCACGGCGACCTTGCCCTCGAAGTGAAACTGGGTGCTGCTCATAATGGCTTCCTTTGTTACTTGATTAAAAACGGGCTCGGCCATGACGTCATGGCCGAGCCCGCCGCGGGCGCGGGCCGAGAGGATCGGCCCGCGACGCGGCGCCGGTCCCCGCCCGCGCGCCTCAGCGTTCGACCGTGCGGTTCCAGCGTGCGTTGAAGGCCGGACGGCTGGCGTTGATCACATCCCAATCCAGCACCTTGGCGCTTTCCATGTAGCCCTTGAACTGCTTGAGAGTGGCGGCGTTGGCGCCATCGGCCTGCACCTTGCGGTTGGACGGGAAGTGGCCGCCGAATTCCAGCGCGGCCTTCTGCGCTTCGGGCGAGAGCAGGTACTGCGCAAGCTTCTGCGACAGCGCCGGCTCGGTGTTGTTGGCGATCACGCATTCACCGACCATCAGGATCACGGAGCCCTCCTTGGGCTGCGCATACTCGACCGGAATGTCGCGCTTCTTCAGGCGGGCGATCGCGGTCGGCGTGAGCGGGAAGATCGCCGCCTCGCCGCTCTGGATCATCTCGGCCAGCTTGGCCGAGTTCGGAATGTACTCGAGCACGTTGGGGCCGATCGTGTCGCTCCACTTCTTGAAGCCCGGGTCCGGATTTTTGTCATCGCCACCCAGGATGCGGTTGTACATCAAAAAGGCGTGCAGGCCGAAGGTGCTGCCGGAGGCCGACTGGAACACGACCTTGCCCTTGTATTTCGGGTCGGCCAGATCCATCCAGGAGGTGGGCGGGGCCCAACCCTTGTCGGCAAAAATCTTGGTGTTGTAGCCCAGGCCGGTCATGCCGATGTCGATGCCGGCCGCCATGCGGTCCTTCATGATGGCGGTGGGATACAGATCCTGGAACACCGGCGCGTCATCCATCTTCTGGCACAGTCCCATCGAGATTGCGCGCGCCATCACGCCGTCGTCGAGGAACATCAGGTGCATCTGCGGCTTGTCTTTGTAGGCTTGAGCCTTGGCCAGCACATCGGTGGAGGTGCCGGGCACCACCACAATCTTCACGTCGTTGGCCTTCTCGAAGGCCGGGAACACATGCTGCGTGAAGGCGCGCTCCATGTCGCCGCCGTTCATGCCCACGTACAGCGTCTTCTGCTGCGCGACGGCCCCGGCCGAGGCTGCCAGCATCAGTGCGCCCGCGACCCAACCCCCGATTTTATTGAAGCGCTGTTGTGCGCCGCGATTCCGATTGATCATGTTGACTCCAGCTTTTGCTCACGAGAAAGCTCGGATCGATGCGCGGCCTCATGAGCGGGGGCCGCGTATCGTTCGACGCCAAATGCGTCGATAGGGATGGCCGACGTGCCGTCGACGACCAATTCAGATAGGACTTCGCCGATGGCCGGGCCGACCTGGAAGCCCGCGCCGGAGAGGCCGAAGGCGTGGATCAGTCCGGGCACGCGCCGGCTCGGGCCCAGCACCGGATTGTGGTCGGGCATGCTGCCCTCCACACCCGTCCAGAACCGGATGACTTGCGCCCCGCGCAACGGGGGCAGCAGCTCGGCGGCGCGGGCGAGCAGCGCGGGCAAGGCGCTGCGCGTGGGGCGCGCATAGCCATCGGGCTGCATCACGCCGCGTCCGCCGCCGATCACGCAGTTGCCGCGGCTGACCTGACGTGCGTAGATGCCGCCACCCTGGATGCCCAGGCTCACGTCCATGAAATGCGGGAGCGGCTCGGTCACCATCATGAGCGGATGAATCACGCCTTCGGGCACCGGTTCGCCAAAGCCGGCCGCGATCTCGCCCGCCCAGGCGCCGGCGCAATTGAGCAGGTAGCGCGCGCGCACGCGCGGCCCGCGGTCGGTCTCGACCTCGAAGCGCTGGCCGTCGTGCGAGGCGCGCGTGACGCGGGTGTTCTCGACGATGCGCGCCCCCGCCGCCGCGGCCGCCTGCGCGAACGCGGGCGACACGAGACGCGGATTGGCGTGTCCGTCATCGGGACAGAGCGATGCCCCGGCCAGGTCCGCACTCAGCCAGCCGAAGCGGCGGCGCAGCTCGGTGGCGCTGATCAGCTGGAGATCCATGCGGTAACCGCGCGTGGCATCGCGGTACTGCGCGAGCGCTTGCATGTCGGCTTCGCTGCGTGCCAGCTTCAAGTGGCCGCTGCGTACATACTCGCCGTCCGTGCCGATGAGCGCGGGCAGTTCTTGCCAGAGCTCGTGGGCGCGGGCGGTCAGCGGCATCTGCGACAGGGGGCGCCCCTGGCGCCGGACGCCGCCGTAGTTCACGCCACTGGCTTTGGCTCCGCATGCACCCATGTCGAGCAGCGTCACGGCGATGCCGCGGCGGCGCAGAAAGAGGGCGGCGCTCGCGCCCACGATGCCTCCGCCGACGATGACGACCTCAGTGTCCAGCGGCGAAGTCACAGCGGGCGTCATGGCGAACCGCCCGTGTCGGGCTCGGCCACGCGCAGCGTGATCGGAATCGGTTTGATGGGGGGCTGATTGCGCAGGCGACCGACTTCGCTCGGCGCGACGCCCAGGGTATGAGCCAGAACCTCGGTGGCGCCCGCGCCGCACATGCGGCCCTGGCAACGGCCCATGCCCACGCGGGTGAGCGCCTTCAATCGGTTCATCTCGCGCGCGGCGCCGCTGGCGGCCGTCGCGCGCAGGGTGCCGGCGGTGATCTCTTCGCAGCGGCACAGCACCACGTCGTCGCCGATGGCCCGAGCCCAGTCGTCGGGAAATGGAAACGCGCGTTCGAGGGCATCGCGGATGCGGCCGATGCGGGCCAGGCGGCGCTCGAGCGCGGTGGCGCGGCGCGCGTCGAAGGGCAGACCCATGTCTTGCAGCACGGCCAGCGCGGCCCGCTCGCCGGCCAGTTCGGCGGCGTCGGCACCCGCGATACCCGAGCAGTCGCCGGCGAGATAGACCCCGCGGACGGAGCCGCGACCGGCCGCGTCGCGGCGCGGCAGCCAGTTGCGGTCGCGCGGGCTGAAGTCGAACTCACAGCCGGCCAGCGCGGCCAGCTGGGTTTCGGCCCGCAGTGCAAGGCCATAGCCCACCGCATCGCATTCGGTCCGGCGCTCTGCGCCGCTCGCATCGCGCCAGACAAGCCCTGTCACGCGCTCGCTGCCCAGCACGCGCACCGGCCGCACGCCGCCGTGCAGCGGCACCCCGTGCGCGCGCAGCCACGCCATGTAGAACATGCCCCGGGCCAGCAACGCCGGCGCGGCCAGCATGCCGGGCAGGCCGCGCAGCCGATCCCGCGTGTTTGCCGTGTCCAGCACGGCGGCCACGCGCGCGCCGGCGCGGGCATATTGGTAGGCCACGAGATAGAGCAAGGGGCCGGTGCCCAGGAACACCACCGCTGTCCCGATGGCGCAGCCCTGATACTTGAGGGCGACCTGCGAGCCGCCCAGCGTATAGACGCCCGGGGTAAGCCAGCCCGGAAACGGCAGCACGCGATCCGTCGCACCGGTGGCGATGATGAGGTGCCGATACGGCACCTCGGTGCTGACGCCGTCACGCATGAGGTCGAGCATGCCGTCCTCGCCGTTCCAGACCAGCGTGCCGGGGCGGTAGTCGATGCGATCGGCGAGTTCGTCCATGGCACGGTGCACGGCGTCGGCCTTGCGATGTTCCGAGCCGTACAGCGCACGCTTGTCGCGCACGAAGCCGGCCGGGGGCTGCCTGTAGATCTGTCCGCCCGCGCGCGCGGCCTCGTCGATCACGATGGGCTTGAGCCCCGCGCGTGCCAGGGTCTGGGCCGCGCGTACGCCCGCGGGCCCGGCGCCCACGATGACAGGTGACCATGTCGGGCTCATGCGGCCTCCGTCAGCGGACGAGTCCGCACACGCATGCCCGCGCTTACCGGCGTTGAGCAGGCGCGCACGCGCGTGCCGTCTTCCAGTTGCATCCAGCAGTCCTGGCAGGCGCCCATCATGCAGAACCCGGCGCGCGGCGCACCGCTGAATTCGGATCGGCGCAGTCGTTCGCCATGGACGAGCACGGCGGTCAGCAGCGTGTCGCCGGCAAGTGCCATGACAGGCTCGCCGTCCAGCATGAAGGTCAGCGTCGGCCGCTCGGTTTCGGCCACGCGTTTGAGCAAAGGCATGATGCTGCCGTTCTCCGGGGTTGCGCGGGTGGGGGGAGGTTTATTTCTGGCCGACCAGCACGCGGTCCAGACCGTAGACCCGATCGAGCAGCAGCATGGTGACCGCGGTGAGCGCGATCACCAGCGCCGAGATGGCGGCCATCATCGGATCGATCGACTCGGTCGCGTACATGTACATGCGCACGGGCAGGGTGACGGTACTGGGCGCGGTGATGAAGATCGACATCGTCAGTTCGTCGAAGCTATTGATGAACGCGAGCAGCCAGCCGCCTGACACGCCCGGCAGGATCAGCGGCAGCGTCACCTTGAAGAACACCGTCGCGCGGCTCGCGCCCAGCGACAGCGCGGCGTGTTCGATCGAACGATCGAAACCCACCAGCGCCCCGATCACCAGCCGCATGACGTAGGGCGTGATCACGACCACATGGGCCAGAATCAACCAGCCGAAGCTGCCCGTGGTGCCCATCAGCGCGAAAAAGCGCAGCAAGGCCACGCCCAGCACCAGATGCGGAATCATGAGCGGCGAGAGGAAGAGGCCATTGAGCACGTCGCGGCCCGGAAAGCGGTAGCGCGTGATGGCGATCGCCGCGGGCACGGCCAGGCACGAGGCGATGCTCGCGGCGCAGAAGGCGAGCCACAGACTATTGCGGAACGCCTGCATGAAATCGGAGTGCGCGAACACCGCCCGGAACCAGCGCAAGGAGAATTCCGTGGTCGGAATCGAGAGCGTGGAACCTGGCGTGAATGCCACGAGGCAGACGATGGCCAGCGGGGCCAGTACGAAGACCACGACCAGCGCGTTGAAGGCGAGCGCGAGGGCGCCGTTCTTTTGCATGGGGTTCTCCTGCTCAGCCCAGGCTGCGGCGGTAGCTGCGCTCGACGATGCGGTTGTAGCTCAGCATGATGATGAGATTGGCCAAGAGCAGCAGTACCGCGATCGCGGCGCCCAGCGGCCAGTTCAGCTCGGTGAGGAATTCGTCGTACACGATCGTGGCCACCATCTTCAGCCGCCGGCCGCCCAGCAGCGCCGGGATGGCGAACGAGCTCGCCGCCAGGCCGAACACGATCAGGCTGCCCGACAGCAGGCCGGGCGTGGCCTGCGGCAGGATCACCCGCAGAAAAGTCTGAGTGCGGGAGGCGTTGAGCGAATAAGCGGCCTGTTCGACGGTGGGGTCGAGCTTTTGCAGCGAGGTCCAGACCGGGATCACCATGAAGGGCAGCATCACGTGCACGAGGCCGATGATGACGGCGGTGGGCGTATACAGCAGCGCGCCCAGGCCCATGGCGGCCGACGCCGCGCCGATCGGGCCGTTCGGGCCGAGCAACAGGCTCCAGCCGAAGGCGCGTACCACTAGCGAAATAAGCAGGGGCGACAGCACCACGAGCAGGAACACCGAACGCCAGGGTTTGCGCATGCGGCTCAGGATGTAGGCCTCGGGCAGGCCGATGGCGGCGCAGATCAGCGTGGTGAGCGCCGAAATCCAGAACGTGCGCCAGAAGATCTCGAGGAAGTACGAGTCGGTGAGCACCTCCGCGTACTGCGAGAGTGTGTAGCCGGGCTGGAGGCCGGTGTTGTAGTCGAACTGAGCGAACGACAGCAGCAGCGTGAGCCCGAGGGGCGTCAGCACCATCGTCAGGAACAGCAGCGCCAGCGGTATCGAGCCGAGAATGGCGGCGAGGCCATCCGTGCGCGGCCGCGGCGTGGCCGGAGCGGGCAGCGTGTGGGCGGGGCTGTTCATGTCAGGCCTCCGCGGCAGCAGGCAGCACCCGCACGATATCGGCCGGCCAATCCAGGCCCACGGTGACGCCGTCGCCGTGCGGCGCGCGGCCGTCGTTGGGGGTGAGCATCAAGAGAGGGCCCGCGGCGGTGTCGAGCTCGTACTGCCATTGGCTGCCCAGGAAATACCGCGTCGTGACCCGGCCGTCGAGTTTGCCTGCGCCCGGCGCCACCGCGACGAGCTTCTCGGGCCGCAGCGAGACGCTGACGCGATCGCCCGTGCGCAGGCTGCCTGGTCGCATGCCGGCGGCGTTCACGCGCAACGCGAGGGCGCCGGCACGCACGTTGGCGCCCTCGGCGTCCACCTGGTCGACCGTGCCGTCCAGCATGTTGGTCTTGCCTACGAAGCGCGAGATGAAATGGGTCTCGGGATGTTCGTACATGCGATAGGGCGCATCGATCTGCGTCGCACGGCCTTCCTGCATCACGACCACGCGATCACTGATCGAGAGGGCCTCGGCCTGATCGTGCGTGACCATGATGGTAGTGGTGCCGGTCTTGCGCTGAATGTCGCGCAACTCGAACTGCATTTCTTCGCGCAACTGGGCGTCGAGATTGGACAGGGGCTCGTCGAGCAGCAGCACCGGCGGCCGGATGACCAGGGCGCGCGCGAGCGCCACGCGCTGGCGCTGGCCACCGGAAAGCTCGCGGGGATAGCGCTCGGCGTGCTTGTCGAGCCGGACCATGGCCAGGGCGTCACGGGTACGCGCATCGCGCTCGGTGCGGCCCACTTTGCGCATGGCCAGACCGAAGGCCACGTTGTCCTGCACGGTCATGTGGGGGAAGAGGGCATAGCTCTGGAACACGATGCCCAGGCCGCGGGTGTTGGCCTTGGCATGCGTGATGTCGCGCCCGGCCAGTGTGATGGCGCCGCGCGTCACGTCGGCAAAGCCCGCGATCATCTGCAGCGTGGTGGTCTTGCCGCAGCCCGAGGGCCCCAGCAGCGACACGAACTCGCCCTGGTCCACGCTCAGATTCATGTCCGAGACCACGCACAGGTCACCGTAGTACTTGGAGACATGCTCCAGTCTGAGAAAAGCCATTTTCCGCCCCGTTTGGCCGTGCTTGCGGCCTTGTGCTGACTGGCCTCGCGGCCGTCCCGGCCATGGCCGGTTCTGCGTTTTGCTGCTCGGCAGTCTAGGAGTGCGCGATTTCGCCGGTCAATAGTGTTTTTCCGTAGAGATGAATTTTTCTTGGATAAATTCCATAAAATGGAAAAGATATTTTTATAAGACTCAGTTTTTTCCATTTAAGGAAAGCGAATGGCGGAGAAGAAAGAGACGGGCGAGGCGGGTGGGCCCGGTTCGTTGCAGCGGGCCTTCAGCGTGTTGCGGGTGCTGGCCGAGGCGCAGGGCGAGCGCCTGCGCCTGACCGAGATCGCCGCCCGCACCGGGCAGGCCCCCGCGACGGCGCACCGCGTGCTGCAGGCGCTGATCCAGGAGGACATGGTCGAGCAGCCCGCGCAGAGCAAGGCCTATCAGCTGAGCGTGGCATTCTTCGCGCTGGCGGCGTCGGCCGGCAATCGCCACTCCACCCTGCGCGATGTGTGTCGCCCGGCAATGCTGCGCTTGTCGGGCATGCTTAACGACACCTTGTTCCTGCTGGTGCGCCACGGCTTCGACGCGGTGTGCCTGGATCGGATCGACGGGCCGTTTCCGGTGCGCTCGCACACCGGCGATATCGGCGGCAAGATGCCGCTGGGTCTGGGGCAGGCCGGGCTCATCCTGCTGGCGCGGCTGCCCGAGGCAGAGCGCGAAGAAGTCATCCGGTTCAACATCCCGCGGCTGCGGCACCTGGGGTTCATGGACGAGATTTCGGTGCGGGTGCTGCTCAAGGAGTGCCTGGACAAGGATTACGCGCTCAGTTCCGGGCCCGCGCTGTATCCCGGCACGATGGGGCTGGCGGTTCCGATCACCGACCGCAACGGTACGGTGGTGGCGGCCCTCAGCGTGGCGGCACCCTCCGAGCGCATGACTGCCGAACGCGTGCCGATGATCGTGGAGATGTTGCGGCGCGAGGCGCAGCAGATCGGTGCGCGTATCAATCCGTTCGACCCGGCCTTGCGCCGTCCCAACCATTTTCTGGGTGCCGGCGGAAGCGTCGAGCCGAGTTGATGCCGGGGCCGCAGGGCTACGGCAAACGCCGCCGTGTCGGCGTGGGGCTCAGATCTCGTTGCTGAACCGTACGCGCACACCGGCGGTGTTGAGCAGAAAGCCTTCGCCATAGACGTTGCGGATCGCGAAGGGCGACTCCTCGACCTGGACGAGCTTTTTGCGCACGCGGTAGATCAGGGTATCGATCCGGTGCGGATCGAACGCGTAATCCGGAATGCCGAGCGCCTTGCACAGCGCCTGATGCCGGACGGGAAACGTCGGGTTTTGCAGCAGCAGCGAGAACACGGTGCTCTCGCGGTCGGTGAGCTTCACCGATGCACCGTCCGCCGGCCGCAGCAGCAGGCCGGCGGGACGGTCGAACACCCAGCCCGACGCGCCCGCCTCTGCATGGCGCGCCTGCAGGGCGAGACGCCGCGACAGCGCGGTCAGGGTGGCCGTGAGCGTAGGCAGCTTGATCGGCTTGATCAGGTAGTAGTCGGCGCCATCGGTGAGGGTGCGGATCTGATCGTCGAAATGCGTGCGGGCGGTGAGCACGATGATGCCGAGCCCCGGCAGGCGTTGCCGGATGCCCGGAATCTCACCGCGGATATCGCCGTCGCTGAGCAGCGCGTCGGCCAGCAGGATATCGGGGGCGGTGTCGTTGAGCGCGGCCAGGGTGTCTTCGCAGCTCGTGCACAGCGTGCTGGCGTAGGCCAATCGTGCGACATGGGTCTGAAGAATATGACCCCATTCGGGGTGGTCTTCGGCAATGAGAATGCGCATGGGATGCAGGCTCGCGGAATAAGAGGGCAAAGAACGGCGATCCGGGGCAGGCGGGCCGATCACGGTTTTTGGCTCGCCCGCTCGCGAGGGGGAGGGGGCGTCGGCGCGGGCCCGCCCCTTGTCGCCGTCTCTCACAATTAAGTCCGAGATCGGCCGACAGACGAATAGAAGAATGTCGAAACTGCAGCGGGATCCGGGTGGGCCGGTCCGCGAACGGCGGGTCGGCACGGCGCGGACTGCTCGGCGCCAGTGCTCAGGCGTGTATGCGAAAATGCGGGCACCCGCGAGCCGCGGCGTTGTGCCGGCACACCCGGCGCACTCCACGCGATAGGGTTCCTTAAGGAATCGTCCAGCAGGGGCGCTGCCGTGGGTATTCCGCGCTCAGGTGCCATTGTTCCGCGAGGTCGAACAGTCATTCCGACTCGGTGGGCTTTATCCGGCGCAGGAACCGCTATACAGTGGCGCTACGATATGCCGCCGCACCGAAATTCTTCCGCGGCGCGCCGCCTGACCTCGCGTCACCCACCGATACCACCTTCTCCATAGCCCGTTGATCGGGCCAGTCCGCGTTGTCTTTTCGCGCAACGCAGGGAGTCCTATGCTTTTGCCCATTCTGCTGCTCTCGGCGGCTGGATTTACCGTCCTCACCACCGAATTTCTCATCATCGGCCTCTTGCCGCCCATGGCCCGTGACCTGCAGGTCACCGTGTCGCAAGCCGGCCTGCTGGTGTCGCTGTTCGCCTTCACGGTGGCGGCGGCCGGGCCCTTTCTGACGGCGCTGATGGCCAACATCGAGCGCAAGCGCCTTTTCATCGGCGTGCTGATCGTGTTCGGGCTGTCCAATGTCGTGGCGGCGCTCGCGCCCAATATCTGGGTCATGTCCGTTGCCCGCTTCATTCCTGCGCTCACGCTGCCGGTGTTCTGGTCACTCGCCAGTGCCACCGCGGTCGAGATCGTGGGGCCGGCGTATGCGGGCCGTGCGATTTCCACCGTCGCCTTCGGCATCGTCGCGGCCACGGTGTTCGGCATTCCGATCGGCGTGCTGATTTCCGACGCGTTCGGTTGGCGCGCCGCTTTCGGCGTGCTGGCGGCCGTGGCGTTCGCCAAGGCCCTGTTGCTGATGGTGTATTTCCCGCAGAAACGTATCGCGAGCGAGAACATCCGCTTCGCCACGCAGTTGCGGATCGTGCGCGATCCGATCGTGGTCACGCACGTGCTGCTGTCGCTGCTGATCTTCACCGGCATGTTCACCGCCTACACCTACCTGGCCGACATGCTCGAGCGCCTGGGCGGCTTCGACGGCAAGGTCGTGGGCTGGAGCATGATGGCGTTCGGCGGCATCGGTATTCTGGGCAACTGGATCGGCGGCCGACTGGTCGACAGAAGTCCGCTCGGCACCACGTTGGTCTTCGCCGCGCTGATGGCCGTCGGCCTGACGTTCGTCACCCATGTCATGGATGCGCCCGTGTTGCTGGCGGTGGCGCTGGGCGCCTGGGGCATCGCGCAGGCTGCGCTCTTTCTGGTGTGCCACGTGCGCGTCATGAAGTCCGCGCCGCAGGCGCCGGCCTTCGCCGCCTCGCTGAATATCTCCGGCGCCAACATCGGCATCGGTGTCGGCGCGGTGGTGGGCGGCGCCATCATCGACCGGCTGGGCCTGGCCGCGCTGGGCTGGACATCCGCTCTGATCGTGGCGGCGGCGCTGGTGGTGGGCGTGGTGCTGATGAGTGTCACGCGTCGTGCCCATGCCCGCGCCGAACCACCATCAGCCCAGGATCACACGTTGGCGTGCCCGACGCCCGCCTCGTGTGCCGAAGGCCGGAGTTAAGGGGGCATGGCGGATACTCGCGAGGCTGGTCCGCGTCACAAACCCGTCTCGCTTTTGGCGTACAATACAAGATCACCTGGGGCCGATCCGGATTCGACGTGGGTCATGAAGCAGCTCAGGGCATGCCGAGCACCAGTACGCTCGTAAAACCACTGGAAACAAACTAAACGCCAACGACGAGCGTTTCGCTCTCGCCGCTTAAGCGGTGAGCCGCTGCACTGATCTGTCCTTGGGTCAGGCGGGAAGAGGCAACTCTTTAGGGGGGCAACCCCCGAACCGCAGCAGCGACATTCACAAGGAATCGATCTGCGCTGGGGTCACACGGCGTAGGTTTAAATTACGTGAATCGCCCTGGTCCGGCCCGTTGATCGGCTAAGTCCAGGGTTAAATCCAAATAGATCGACTAAGCATGTAGAACTGACTGTGGAGGGCTTGCGGACGGGGGTTCAATTCCCCCCGGCTCCACCAAATTTGCAAGCGCTTTGCACTGAAAAGGCGGCCCCTTACCGGGCCGCCTTTTTTTATCTTCGCCTCAGGCTCCTCCTTCTGCATGAGTCCGCGCGAGGCCACCGGCCGGCCCAAGGCGGGGCTCGCAGGGCATAATCAGTGACCGAGGCCCGGTGGCGCACTGCCCCGGGCCCGCCACGTTCACGTGAGTTGCGATGCCCGCCGATTCGTCTGTCCTGGAAAGCGCTGTTCCCCTCAACGAGACCCGCCGCAAGCTGCTGCGCCTGGCCCTGTCCACGCCGGCCGTGCTGGGGTTGGGTGCCCTTGCCGGGTGCGCGACCACCCCCGGGCTGCAGGGCAGTTTTCTACAGCCCTGGAAAAGCCATCTGGATCTGTCGCGTACCCAATGGCGGCGGCGTATGGGTGAGATGCATGCGCTGGGCTGCCGCGAGGTGGTGCTGCAGTGGGCAGGGCTCGTGGGCGGCAAGGATCCCGATTGGCTGGTACCCGATGCGGTGATGGAGACCATCTTCGAGACCGCCGGCGTGCAGGGCATGAATGTGCGGGTGGGCCTGCCGTTCGATAATCGCTGGTGGAGCGCCATCGGGGCGCAGGATCCGCGCGTGCTGCAGGATTTCTTTACGCAGTCGCGCGAGGCGGCGCTGGCTTATATGGCCGCTTCGCCCTGGCCGCAACGCCGCCGCTTCGCTGGCTGGTACATCCCCTATGAGATCGAGCAGTACCACTGGGCGGACCCGGCGCGCCAGGACATGCTGAGCGGCTGGCTGCAGGCGCTGGCGCAAGGCGCGCAGGCGGCCAACCGCGGCGCGCCCGCGGTCTCCACCTACTTCAGTCAGCTCGAAACCACCGGCTCACTGACCGAGCTCTGGACCCGCATTCTCGAACGCGCGCCGGTGCGTCCCATGGTGCAGGATGGCGTGGGCGTGGCCGGCTGGCCCAATCTCGCCAAGCTCGCGCCGCTGATCGAGATGCTGCGCGCGCGTGGCGTGCCGTTCGACGTGATCATCGAACTCTTCGAAGAGCTGCCTTCCGAGAAGAAAGACGGCACGGATTTCAAGGCGCGTTCGGCCGACTGGGCACGAGTGCAGCGTCAGCTCGAGTGGGCGCGGCAGACCGGGGCGGAAAAGGTGGTGGGCTTTGCGGTGGACCCATGGGTCACCAACGAAGACGAGCGGGCCCGGGCACTGCGCCGCAACTGGCGCAGGTCGTACTTTTGACGCTGTGCCGGGACGAAGATGGCGTCGGCCCGCGCGGCCGAATCCGGCCGGATGACGTACGCCTCTCGCCAGCTCGCCCCGCACGAAGCGGCTGCATACCGTTGGTCACGATCCTGACGCGCTCGGGCGGCTAAGCTGATCCCACCGGACACTCTGCCGACGCATGCGGCACCGTCGTCGCCGCGCAGCATTGCGCAGGCCGCCCGGGCTTCCTGGGAGACTTCTCATGCTCAGCAAAAACACCATCTGTATTTGGTACAACCGCGACGCGCTCGACGCGGCGCGTTTTTATGCGCAGACCTTTCCGGACAGCAGCGTGGGCCGCGTCATGCACGCGCCGGGCGACTACCCGGCCGGTCAGAAGGGCGATGTGCTCACGGTGCAGTTCACGGTGGCGGGGATCCCATGCCTGGGGCTGAATGGCGGGCCGGCCTTCCAGCAGACCGAGGCCTTCTCGTTCCAGATCGCCACCGATGACCAGGCCGAGACGGATCGCCTCTGGAACGCCGTCGTCGAGAACGGCGGCCAGGAGAGCGATTGCGGCTGGTGCAAGGACAAATGGGGCGTGTCGTGGCAGATCACGCCGCGCGCGCTCACCGACGCCATCATGGATCCCGATCCGGGCGTCGCACAGCGGGCGTTCCAGGCCATGATGACGATGCGCAAGATCGACATCGCGGCGATCGAGGCGGCGCGCCGCGGCTGACGGGCAGGCTGTCTCGCACCGTTCGGTATTCGGGCGCCGCCGCAGAGGGCGGGTCGGCGTCTCGCGCGGCTCTGACGTCGCTCGCCTCAGAGCGAGCGGCCGATGATCTCGCGCAGGATTTCGCTGGTGCCGCCAAAAATGCGCAGCGCTCGGGCATCGGCCCAGGCGCGCCCGATGCCGTACTCCGTGGTGTAGCCGTAGCCACCATAGAGTTGCAGCAGATCGTCGAGCACCTTGCCCTGGATCTCGGTGGCGTTGAGCTTGGCCACGGCGGCCGTCAGGGCGTCTAGCGTGCCCGCCATCTGGCGCGCCAGACAGTCGTCGAGGAATACGCGCAGCATGGTGAGCTGGGCCTGGGCATCGGCCAGTTTGAAGCGGCTGTTCTGGTAGTCGAGCACGCGGCGTCCGAAGGCCTTGCGCTCGCTGGTGTAGGCGACGGCCTCGCTCAACATGCCCTCGGCCGAGGCGGCCGCGCGCAAAGCGATGGCCAGGCGTTCGCCGGCCAGCTGCTCGTTCATATATTCGAAGCCGCGGCCTTCTTCGCCCAGCAGGGCATCGGCCGGCAGGCGCACGTCGGTGAAGAACAGCTCGCAAGTATCTTGCGCATGCTGCCCGATCTTGCTGATCGGCGCGCCCTTGGTGAAGCCGGGCGTGCCTTCTTCGACCACGAAGAGCGACAGGCCGCGCGCGCCGAGGTCCGGGTTGGTGCTGGCCGCGAGCACCACGATGCCGGCGTTCGTGCCATTGGTGATGAAGGTCTTCTGGCCGTTCAGGACATAGCCGTCACCGTCGCGCACGGCGCGGCTGCGGATCGCCTTCAGGTCGCTGCCCGCGCCGGGTTCCGTCATGGCGATCGCGCCGATCAGCTCGCCCTGCGTCATGCGCGGGAGCCAGCGGTCGCGTTGCGCGTCGGTGCCATAGCGCATGATGTAGGGCGACACCATGTCCGAGTGGATCGAGAAACCGATGCCCAGATAGTTGGCGCGCGCCAGTTCTTCGATCACGCAGGCCGAATGCCCATCGTCGCCGCCCAGACCGTAGGGGTCGGGCAGCGCGCAGTTCAGCAGGCCTTCTTCGCCCGCGCGGCGCCACAGGCTGCGCGGCGTGACGCCGTCGCGTTCCCATTGCTCGTAGTGCGGCTTGATTTCTTCGGCGATGAAGCGGCGGACCTGGTCACGAAACAGCTCGTGGTCGTCGCGAAATACGGTGCGCATGCGGTGTTGCCTAGCGGGTGTACGGGTCAGTCTGGCCGGTCTGGCCCGAAAGTTGGGGGGCGGCGGCGCTGCCGGTCAGGAACAGGCTGTAATGGTCGCCGGGTTGCAGGGCGGGCAGGGGCCAGGCCGGGGTGACCGCCTGGCCGCAGGTGGCCATGAGGCTTGCCGTGACCGGGTTGATCGCCCGCGCCTTGGCGCTGGCCGGCGCCACATCGGCGAAGAGTGTGGGACCGTTGGCCACCGTCAGGCTGCCCGCGGGGCAGTCCTGAGCCAGATTGTAGAACCGGATCTCCGCCTTCAGCGCATCCTGGTTGCCATTGGAATCATCCAGCGCCTTGAACGGTTGCGCGGCGCCCGGCGTGGGCACCAGGGTATTGAAACTGTCCGGTTGGACCTGGAGCGAGCCCGCGACTTTGCCGTCGATGCGGATCTCGAACGATTGGCCCCCTTTTACGATTGCATAGCTGCTGGCGCGTTGCTTGGGTCCGATCTCCTGCTCGGGGCCGTTGGCGAGCTTTACCTTGATCGGCGCCGTGCCCGGGTTGACCACGCGCACAAACGAGGAGCCCGCGGGCGGGCGCGGCGCGTACAACTGCGCGAAGGCGCCTTCGGCCGGGGCCTGGGCCGCGGCGGGGGCGGTGGCGCTCAGGGCGGCGGCGGCCAGCGCGGCGGCCAAGAGGCGGGACGACAGGGTGTTCATGCTTTCTCCGAAGATCGACTGGTGCGCGCATCGAGGTACATGCGCTCGAGTTTCTTGCGATCGACTTTATCGCTGTTGGTCGTGGGGAACGCATCGCAGGCGAGCAGTTCCGAGGGAATCATGTAGGGCGGCATGCGCACCGCCAGGAGATCTTTCCAGTTCGCCAGCGCGGCGGGCAGCGGGCCCAGGCCCGGCGCGGCGGTCTGGGTGAGCTCGACGAAACCGATCATGCGCACAAGCGTGCCGTCCGGCCGGCGCAATGCAATGGTGGCGCCGGCGCGCACGCCGGGCAGGGTGGCGAGCGCGGCGTCGACTTCGGCCAGCTCGATGCGGTAGCCGTGCATCTTGATCTGGTCGTCCTTGCGGCCCTTGAAGGTCACGAGGCCCTGCTCATCGATCACGCCCAGGTCGCCGCTGCGATAGGCCCGCTTGCCGTGGTGCGTGAAGAGCACGTTCTGGTCGAGATCGGGGCGGTTCAGGTAGCCATACATGACGTGATCGCCCGACATGCAGATCTCGCCGTCCACCAGGAACACCTCGGCGTAGGGCTTGGCCCGGCCGATGGGAAAAGGATTGGGTGCGCGCTGGCGCAACGCCGGATCGATTTCGACCCAGGTGGTGGAGCAGGTGGCTTCGGTCGGCCCGTACGAGTTGATGATGCGCACGGACGGAAAGCGCGTCCACAGCTCTTCAGCGAGCGTGGGCGTAAGCGATTCGGCGCCGAACACGAACACGCGCAGGGCCGGCAGGTGCTCGTGATTGAACTCGGGATTGATGAGCTGCTGGCGCACGAAGGAAGGCGTGGACGCCCACACCTCGATCTTGTTCTGCGCCAGATAGCCGACAAACTGGTCGCGCTGCCCGATCACCTCGCGCGGGCACAGCACGCAGACCCCGCCAAGCACCAGCGCCCCGCAGATATCGAACAACGAGAAGTCGAACGAAAACAGCATCTGGTTCATGAAGGCCGGCGCCGGACCCAGATTCAGGCAGTCGCGGATCCAGCCGGCGAAAAGCGCTACGCTTTCGCGGCCGATCTGGACGCCCTTGGGATCCCCGGTGCTGCCCGAGGTGAACATGATGTACGCCAGGCCCGTCTGCTTGAGCGGTTGCGGATCGGCGCAGGCCGGCTCAAAGCGGTCGGCCGTCGCGTCATAGCGCACCGGCGCCTGCACGATGTCGCCGATGCGCTGGATGCGTTGCGGCGGATTGATGGTGTCCACCGGCACGTAGGTCACGCCCATGCGCAGGCAGGCAAGCATCGCCACCAGGAAGCCGGCTTCCTTGTGGCCCGAGATCACCAGCGCGTAGCCGGGCGCGACGCCCGCGGCTCGGGCCCGCGTGATCCACGCATCGGTCGCCTCGCGCAGCGCACCCCAGCTCATCGTGCCGCTGGCATCCTGGATGGCGGGCGCCTCCGCAGCGACATCGGTATCGGCGAAGTCGTAAAGATCGAAATCGAAGCGCATGTCGGTACTCCTGCTGCGGATGGCGCGCGGCGGCGCGGATGGAACGATCAGCCTTGCTTGCTTTCGGCGATGAATTGCGCGAGCGCCTGCACCGATTCGAGGTGCACGTCGATCTCGGTCGGCGGAATCTTGACGCCGAACTTGCGCTCCACGGCCAGGGCCACGTCCACCGCGGAGAGCGAATCGATCAGGCCGGATTCCACCAGCAGCGTGTCGGCATCGACCTTGGTGAGAATGACGCCTTCGATGATGTCGGCAACTTGCTGTTCGAGTTCTTGCATGTCCATGATGGCTCCAGTGAAGATCAGAATTGGAAGTAGAGGAAGCGGGTTTCTTTGTGCAGGTTCAGCAGGCACAGCGCCAGCATCAGCAGCATCACGCCCAGCCAGGCCAGGTTCGGCTGCCAGCGCATCCAGGGCGTGGGCGCCGGGTTCGCACGCACCAGCGCGGGCGAGTAGCGGCCCATGATCTGGTGCGCATTCGGCGTGAACCACACGATGGCCAGCAGCACCACGACGTAGAGCAATTGGATGTGGCGCCCCACCAGCATGCGCCAGCCGTCGGCGAACGACACGCCCGACAGATAAGAGAAGGTCTCCATGCCTTCGAAGCCGCGCAGACCCATCATGCCCTGCACCAGCAGCCAGGCATCGGCGGTGCTGTGGGCGCGGAAGAAGGCCTGCGCCACCAGCACGGCGGCGAAGGTCAGCAACAGATAGCCGATCTTGGCGAGGCGGCCGGGATTGCGTGACACCGCCGCCTGGCGGCCCACCACGAAGATGCGCCAGGCGTGATTGATCGACAAATAGCCGGCATGCAGGAGGCCGAACACCAGATACTGCAGTCCCGCGCCGTGCCAGATCCCCGCGAGCCCCATCGTGAAGACGGTGGGCAGCACGATGGTCGACGCGAAGCCGCCAGCCGTGGCGACGCCCGCGGCACCCACGGGTTTGCCGCGGTCGGTGCGCCAGCGCGACACGGCCATGGCCACCGGGTAATACAGATAGGCCGTCAGGTAGCGGGTCAGGGTGATGTGCCAGCGTGCCCAGAAATCGATGATGCTGGTCGCCTTGTAGGGCGAATTGAAGTTCAGCGGGAAGCGGATGCCGAACATCTTGGCCAGCCCGAGCGCCATATCCGAGTAGCCCGAAAAATCGAAGTAGAGCTGCAATGCGTAGCTCATGCTCGCGCCCCAGGCGGCCCAGAACTGCAGCGAGCCGGGTTCGGCGAAGCCCGCGTCGGCGTAGGGCGCGATCGAGTCGGCCAGCACGACCTTCTTGGTCAGGCCGATCAGGAACAGCATGCCGCCGATGGACAGGTTTTCGGAGCGGAAGCGATAGTTATCGCGCTGCGCGAACTGCGGCATCATCTCTTTGTGATGCAGGATCGGGCCGGCGATCAGGTGCGGGAAGAACGTCACGAACAGCACATACGAGAGCAGGCTGCGCTCGTTGACCACACCGGCACGGCAATCCAGCAGGTAGCCGATCTGGGTGAACGTGAAGAACGAAATCCCCAGCGGCAGCAGGATGTCGTCGATCGGGCCGCCGCTGCCCATGCCCATGCCGTGCAAAAAGCCGAGCAGCGTCGTGAAGTACTTGTAATAGAAGAGCAGGGCGAGATCGCCCGCCACGCCCAGGCCGGTCACGAACAACTGCAGCTTCGGCCGCGAGCCCAGGCTCAGGATGATCTGGCTGACGATGTAGTTGAACGCGATCGAGCCCGACAGCAGCACGACGAACTGCGGGTTCCACCAGCCGTAGAACACGATCGAGGTGATGCACAGCCAGAGCGCGGCCAGCCGCAGGCTCACCGCGCCGACGGCATAGTGCACGGCCAGCGTGATGGGCAGGAATACCAGCAGGAAGAGATAGGAGTTGAAGAGCATCGCGGCGTCGTCGTTGTTATTTCAGCGCGGCAAGCGCCTTGCGTTCTTCGGGCGTGAGGGGCAGCGAAAGCGCCATTTCCGAGAACTCCCAGATCACCAGCTTCAGGCTCTTTGGCCACTTGTCCTGCTGCTGAAAAGCGGCGAGCAGGGCACCGGAATACTGGCCGCCATCCAGGCTCAGATTCCAGACCTCGCGCCCCAGGCCTTCGCCCAGCCGCTCGGCAAAGAGGCTGCGCCGGCCATTGGAGCTGCCGGCCAGCATCACTTCCACCGGCGGCGTGTCATCCAGCAGGCCACCGCCGCGCACGGGTGCGATGGTCTGTTCGGGTTCGAGATCCAGCGGTGGGCGCCAGGCGGGCGGTGCGTGTTCGAGACCCGCCAGCACGATCAGGTCGCCCATGCGCGGCACGGCGGGCCCGGGCGGATCCACCTTGAAAACCTGAGGTCCGGGGCCGCCCAGAAGCGGCAGGGCTGCCCGGGCCACGGCGCCGGCAGCAGCCTGCGCGCCCACGGCCGTCATGTGTACGTCGGTGTGGAAGAAGCGCGGTGCCTCACCCTGGGAGAGCGCCGGACGCAGATCCACGTAGGGCACCTTGTAGCTGCCCAGTACTTTTTGCCAGTCATCCAGGCGATCACGCATGGCCTGTGAGTAGGGCAGCCCGCACAGGCCATCGGCCTGGATGCGGGATTTATCAGGTACCGGTACCACCAGCACCTGTACGCCGCGCTCGCGCAGGCGGTCGACCCAATGGCGCATCAGCGTGATGCGGCCCTCGTAGGCATCCCGCACGCCCGGTTGCGGGCGCAACCCGTCGCGGTAATAGAGCCAGTCGGGGCAGCCCATCGTCACCTGGGGGCCGAGGTCGCCCAGCAGGCGATAGCGGGCGGCCGCGGTGGCGGTATCCATTTCGGCCTGGATCGGCAGGCGCAACGCCGCATTGAGCGCGTTTCCGGCGTGGCCATCGGCCCACGACGAGGGCGTGAGCTGGTCGGCGCTGACCTTGGCGTTCGCCAGCATCCACGCGCCCGACAGCCCGCCCACGGTCAACAGGCCCGCCACCACGATGGCGGTCAGCCGGTGCGAGGGCTCGGGCCCGGTATCCGGCGGGGGCGACCCTGCCTTTTTGATACCGGGTGCCCCGGCCTTCGCGGCCAGCTTGCCCGCGGCCATACCGGGCGCGGTTTGCGCGCCCGATTCGCCGGGCTCTTGCGGCGTGCTCATGCTCATTGACCCAGTGCGCGGCGCATGCGGCTGCGGAAGGTGTCGGGGCTCATGATCGAGGCGTTATCCCACAGGCCCTGCGCGTTCGGACCCTGCGAATACGCGGGCTCGAACATCTGCCAGACCAGCACTTGGGGCGGGTTCTGCTTGAAGGCGGGCGACTCCAGGTATTCGAGCAGCATGGTCCAGTGGCCCACGTTGCCCGGCTTCCAGTTCGCGCTGACCGGACGGTCGAGCTCGTTCGAGAGCTTCTGCGGGAAGCCGAAATACGGCTGCACCATGCTGTGGCCCGTCACATGCACCGGGGCCGGCGCATCTTCGAGCAGGCTCTGGCCTTCGGCCTGGCGGCGCACCGTGAAGGTGTCGCGGCCGATCTGCTTGCGTTGCTCGGCGGTCAGGAACAGCTCGGCCAGGTCGCCGTAGCGGCGCTCGTTGAAGACCGAGCCCAGCGGCATACCGGTGCCGGGCTTGCCCGCCAGTTGCTTGACGTTTTGCTTGATCTGCGCCGCGACCGCCACCGCGGTCGCGTCGGCAGCCGGCTGAGTCCAGTGCTGGTCGCTGCGGTAGAACACGTCCTGGCCGCCCTGCTTGACCTTCTGCAGTACGGCCTCGTCATCGATCGCGAGAATCTGCGCCTGCTTGAGCTTGCCCAGGATCGTCTGGTAGCGGCCCTGCACCGCCGGGCTCAAGGATTTGTCGGCGGGCAGCTTGTCGCCGTAGAAGCGGGTCTTGTCCGGCAGCACCAGCACTTCGAGCTGGATGTTGCGCTTGGCCAGCGCGTCGCGCGTGTCCTTGATGAGCTGGGTCGAGGCATCGATGCCGGCCGTGTCGACCTGCGTGAGGCTGCCCCAGCCGGGGAAGAGCCAGCCGTCCTTGCCCATGAAGACGATGGACGAGGTGGTGCCCTGCGCGTGCGCCGCGCCGATGCTGGCCAGAGTGAGGGCGACCGCGGCCGCGGGGCGGCGCAGGGCGGTCAGCTTACGGAAGAGGGTGCTCAAGCGATTCTCCTGGTGATAAGTGGCGGGCTCGGCCTAGTAGTACATCGTCATGTTCATGAAGAAGCCCTTGGCGCGGTCGGTCGCGCCGCCACCGATAGGGGTGCGGTACTGCATGGACAGGTTGAAATAAGAACGGGCGGCGTTGTAGTGGTCTTCGCGGAACCAGTAGCGCACGTCGATGCCGGGGCCCACGCCCATCGACCAGCTCTTGCCGTTGCCCGACAGGGCGTAGCTCTGCGTGCCCAGCGGCGCGCCGTAGTCCACGCCGCTCACGCGGCTCTTCTGCCACAGCCAGTCGGTGGCGAGCACGGCGTGCGGGAACACGACCAGCTTGTTGCTGATGGCATCGAGGCGGAAGCTTTGGCCCACGCGCAGTTCCGCCGAGGCGAAGGCCTGGTCGCGCTTGAGCTTGCCGTTGGACTGATAGCGGTCAGCGGTGTTGCCGTTCGAATCCAGGCCGCGCACGTCGAAGCGCGCGCTGTTGCTGTCCCAGGCGTAGCCGAGCTGCGAATAGCCTTCGATCGTGAGCCAGCTGGGCACATCGGAACGCAGGCTGTTGCCGTAGTAGTAGCCGTAGGTCAGATAGGTCATCCAGCCGCCTGCGTCGCCGTTCAGCTTGTACGAGGCGGTGGCGTTTTGCAGGCGCGGATCGAATTGCTGGCGGATGTCGCACTGGACCTGGCGCGAGGCCGGGTTCAGCGAGCCCTGGCGCGTGGCGGTTCCCAGGAAGAAGCGCCGTTCCAGGCCGAAGGACACACCCGTGTCCGACAAGGCGTAGCGCAGGCCGAGCGAGCCGATCGTGCTGGGAAAGCCGGTGGCCGACTTGGAGCGCAGGGTGCCGTCCGACGCCGTGACTTCCACGTCGTTCTGAATGCCGCAGGGATCTACGAAACGCGTGGACTGGAACTCGCTGTTGCCTTCGTAGATTGTGTTGGACAGACGGGCGTAGGCTTCCAGCGTGCCGTATTTGTTGTTGGTCGCGGGCGGGCGCCAGAACACTTCGGCGGTGCTGAACGCGGCATCGCCAGGCGTGCTGATGGCCGCACCGTCCAGGCTGCTCGACGCGGGCCGCGCGCCCCGGAAACCGACCGACGCAATGGCGCCCCATTCGCGCGAGAGCCCGGCGATGGCGCCGCGCGTGTTCTCGCGTTGCTGGGGGTCGAGCTTCAGATTGCCGGTGTCGTCCAGGTCGATGGCCTGTTTGAGCTTCTCGACCGCCTGGCGGTTATCGCCGGTGGCCGACAGCGCATAGGCCTCGTCGAGGATGACGGTGGGCGGCGCCTTGCCCGTGTCGCGCGCGGCGCGGAAATCCTGCAGCGCCAGCTCGGGCCGGCCCGTGCGCTGGCGCAGGTAGGCGCGCTGCATCAGCAGCGAAGGATCCTGCGGGGTCTTGGCCAGCGCGGCGTTGAGCCGTTGCTCGGCCTGTGCTGCCTGAGCGGCGTTGCCCGAAGCGAGCGCGGTGGTGAGCAATTGCTGCAGGGCGGGGTCGTCGGGCGAGGCGGCCACCGCACGCTGCGCCTGTTCGATCGCTTCTTGATAGTGTTGGCGGCCGTAGGCGGCATACGCCAGCGCGGCCGGGCTGTTGCCACCGCCCGCCTCGTCCGAAGGGGCGAGTTCGCACTGCGTGCCATACGGCGTGTCGCGGCAGGCCTGGGCGGGCGGGGGATAGTTCGACGCCGTGAGCATGGGCGCGGGCTTGCCCGCGCGGATGAGCTTCTGGCGCCGCGCCACGCCCTCGTCCTTGCTGTCCATGGGCTCGATGATACTGCGGGCGCGGGCGTAGTCGCCCGCGGCGATGGCCCCGTCGATGGCGATCAGACGGATGTTGCGGCGCTGGTCCTCGTCGAGCCAGTCCTGCTTGAGCGCTTCGTCGAAATCCGCGTTCGCTTCGGCGGTCTTGCCCTGGCGCTGTTTCAAATACCCGCGCAGCACCAGCGCCACGGTATTTTCGTCGTCCTGCACCAGCGCGTCGCTGGCGGCGGTCTCGGCGGCGTCGAGCTGGTCGGCCAGCATCAGCGTGGTGAGCAGCAGCAGGCGGTAGCTGGATACGTCGGGCGCCAGCGCCACGGCTTCGCGCGCGAGCGGGATGGCCGCGGCCGGGCGATCGACGGCGAGCTCGCGGTAGGCGGCCGCGACCGGGTCGATGGCGATGCGGCGCTTGATGGCGGCGCGGCGCGCTTCCAGGTCGGCCTTGTTGGGGGCGCCGAGCGCGATCGCGGCCGATGCCGCCTTCTCGGCTTCCGGGAATTTCTGTTGCGCCTGCAACGAGTCCACCCACAGGATGGACCAGGCGCCTTGCGAGGGATCGATGCGCACCGCGCGCTCGGCGCCCGCCGCGGCCGCCTGCATGTCGCCGCGGTTGTAGTCGGCGTACGCCTTGGTCGCGAGCGGGAAGGCGCGGTTGTAGGCGGCGCTGCGGCCATTGCCCGCGCCGGCGCCGGGCGCCGGGCCCTGGCGCAGATTGGTCACCGCGGCGCGCAGGCCCGGGTCATCCACGCCCTGTTTGAGCGCGGCCTGCGCGGTCTCGCGCGCCTCTTTGATGCGGCCGAGTTTTTGCAGGGTGTAGACCTTGAGCAGCTGCAGCCGCGCGACGTCCGGGCGCGTCTTGAGCGCGCCGTTCACCTGTGCCAGCGCGTCGGCGAATTTGCCGGCGTCGTAGCTTTTGTAGGCCTGGTCGGCCAGCTCGAAGGCCTCGCCGCTCAGCGGGACTTCTTCGGCGGCCAGGACGGGGCCGGCGGGAACCAGGCTGGCGCCGGTGACGGCGCACAAGGCTGCGGCCAGCAGCAGGGGGCGCGTGAATGCAATCATGTTGTGTTCGTTCTGTGTTCGGCCGAGGCCGAAGGGGGGTGATTCGGTGCGGCATTGCCGTGCTGGTACGAGATCGCCTCGTTCAGCGTCGGCTCGTCGAGCCAACCGCGCTCGAGCAGGATCTGGCCCAGCGGCCGGTGTTCGGTCGCCTGTGCTTCGAGGGCCTGGCGCAGATGGTTCTCGTCGACGGCGCGCCACGATAGCAGCAGGTCGCCCAGACGCAAACGTTGCTGCGTCAGTTGGTCCGCCGACGGGAAGTCATGCATGGTCTTGTCCCAGACCAGTCGCTTGCGGAAGATCAGATGGCCCAGGTACAGCCGCCAGGCGCGCGCCGCGGCCATGGCATTGATGAAGTTGCCCACGATCATGCGCGGCGCCGACAACAGGGCGTGTTCCCAGCCATAGAGGCGGCCGACGAAATAGGCCCGCTGAGCGAGGCGCAGCCCAAGCAGAATCGTGTTGATCCACATCAGGTTGAGCACCCAGCTGCTGGGGCCGAATGCCGACGGGAAGAACACGGTCCACCACCCCATGGCATTGATGAACATGAAGAGCACGAACTGCGCGAGCAGCAAGTAGGCCACGATCGCAATGAACGACGTGAAGAGGCCTTTGCGGTCACGGAACAACAGATACTTGGTCGCGAACGAACCTGTCCAGCCCACCTGTTGCCAGCCCTGCAGCCCGATGCCCAGCGTCCAGCGCGCCTTCTGGCGGTAGGCGGTGCGGAAGGTGTTCGGGAAATACTCGCGCACGCCGAGCGGCATGTGCACGGCCACCATGCGCTCCTTGCCCCAGCCGAAAAGTCCTCGGCGCTTGGCCACGTAATCGACGGGAAACTTGCCGAAGATCTGCTTCATGCCGCGCTGCGAAAGCCGCGCGCCGATGTCGTAATCCTCGGTCAGCGTGTCGGTGTTGAACGGTTGATTGTGGGTCTGGGCCGCCAGATCGAGCAGGGCGCGGCGCGAGAAACACGTCCCCACGCCGGCGGATGGCACCATGCGCGACATGCTCTCGCGCACCACCAGATCCTTGGTGTGCCACTCGGCGAACTCATCCATGTAGGTGCCGGCCACGAACTCGTGCCAGTGGCGTTCGAGCGAGGTCACGGGCAACTGGATAAAGTCGATGCGCGGCAGCAGGTAATTGAAGTACTTCAATTCGAGCGGGTGCAGCACGTCTTCGCTGTCGTGCAGGATCACGCCGGCGAACGGCTCGTCTTGCTTGGCGTCCTGCGCGAAGATCGCCTGCACGATCCAGTTCAGGCAATCGGCCTTGCAGGTGGGGCCGTCGTGTGGCACCTCCACGCGCACGAGCTGGCGGTAGCGCAACTTCATGCGCTCCACTTCCTGGATCGTGCGGGCATCGTTCTGGTAGGTGCCCGCGAAGATCATGTAGTTCTTGTACTCGAGCGTGGCGACCATGTTCTCGAGCATGGGCGCGATCACGTCATACTCGAGCCAGGCCGGCACCATGATCGCAAGCGGCTGCTCCGGCTTGGCGCGCAACTCCTCCGCGGTCAGGGCCTTGTAGCGCCGCTTGATCGTGACCGAGCGCCAGGCTTCGCGCACCCAATACCAGAGGTCGATGAACAGATCATCGAGGCTCGAGAGCATGATGAGCACGCCTACGATCGCGGCCATGATCTCCAGGCCGCGATAGTAGTCCGCCACCAGATAGGGCAGGTAGAGCGAGGACATGATCGCCCGCCGTCCTTACTTCTTCTCGCTGCGGGCCCGGGCGCGGCGCGCCATCACGGCCAGTACCAGCGCCAGCAGGATCAGGGCGCCCAGGAGCGGCACCCCCCATCCCAGATACTGACGCCATTCATAGAACGGGCCGCCGCCCATGCCCGGCGGCTGGCTCAGGCCGGGGTCGGTGGTGTCGATCCAGGCCAGCGCACCCTGTTCGCCCAGTACCACGGCGTTGCCGCGCGTCAGCACGAACGAGTCGGCGAAGCGGGCAGGATGTTCGCCCAACGCCTGCCAGAGAATGCCGTTCTGCGTGCCCGACTTGACCACCGAGGCCGTGCTCAGGCGGTCAGGCCCTTCCACGTCGAGCCAGGGCTGATCGTTCTGTGCCTTGCCGCGCACGGTCAGGCGCTTGCCGTCGACCACGTTGATGGCGGGCGTCGCGCCGTCGACGGCCACGCCCATCGACAGGAACGGCTTGGTGGGTTTGACGGCTTGCGCGCCATCGGCGAGCACAAGCTCCGCACGCACGGGCGACAGCGCACTGGCATTGGCCAGCGCGATCAGATTGCGCAGCGGCGTGACCGGCGCGTCCAGCGCGGCCTGCGGAACCAGCACCTGCGGCGAGCCCGCGAGCAGGGGCAGGATGCCCACGAAGGTGCCGTCGGGTTGTGCGCTGCTTGCCCGCACGAAGCTGGAGGGCAGCACGTTTACGGGATAGCCTTGCGGCGTCTCTGCACAGTTGGGGGAGACCGGCTGGCGCTGGAACGACACGCGCAGGTTGTTGGTCACGCCCAGTGCATAGCCCGGCACGCGCGCGGCCAGCCGCTCGGGATGGCCGTCCGCGTCGAGCTGCTTCGCATTGAGCAGCACGCCGTTCCAGATGACCGAAGCGACCGGTTTGGTGATGGAGGCGCCGGGCGCCGCGGCCAGGTCGAGCACCAGCTCGCCCGGAATCCGGCCATCGCTGGAGATGGCGGCGAGCGGGAACGTCATGTTCCAGTCGCCGCGCGTCACGACGTCGAATACGGTGGTGGAGGCGCCCAGCGCGGTCAGGCGCGTGGTATCGCCGAAGCTGGCGGCGTTCTGCCCAGCCTGGAAAATCGTGGCCTGCCGCGAGGTCAGCACGCGGCGCCAGATGCTGTCGAAGATGCCCGCGGCCTGCGAGCCGGCGTCCGGCGACACCGAAATCATCGGCTGATGGCCCAGCAGCGCGACCTTCACTTGTTGCGCGGCCGGCTTGTCGCTCGCGAGCGTGGCATGACGCTCGCGCCATTGCGCGAGTTCGCGTGCCGCGTCGGGATCGCTCTGCAGCTGCGCGGCGAGCGCGTCCAGCGCCTGGTCGATCTGGCCGGTCAGGGCCGCGTCGGTGATCGCGAGATCGCCTTGGGCGCGGCCCAGCACGATCAAGGCGCCGACTTCGGCCGCATCGGCTATCTTGTGCGTCTCTTTACCGGCGAGGGCGGCGAACGCGGGCACGCTGCTGAGCGCCGCGGGGACCTGCAGGCCGGCCAGCCGGATTTCGTCGCCCACGGCGGGCAGGCTCTTCACGACCGCACGCTTGCCGGTGCGCTCGAGTGCCACGCCCACGCGCCAGGCAGCGTCGAAGCTCTGCTTGTCGAGCTTGCCGCCGGCCACCAGCAACACGGGCTGGCCGGGCAGCGTGTGCCAGGTGTCGTCCAGGCCGCGCACGGCCTGGGCGGGGTAGCGATAGGTCAGCCGCGTATCCGGCGACAGCGTCAGCACGTTGGCGGTGAGGCGGTCCGACTCGCACAGGCGCAGTCCGATCGGCGAACTCCAGTTCACCGTGAGCTGCACGAAACCCGATTCCCGCGCACGCGGCTCGATCGGCAGCGCGCGATGCAGATTGCCCTCGCGGTCCACCACGCGCTGCGCGACCTGGGGCCGGCCATCGATCGCCACGTTCAGCGTGGCCGGCACGTCTTCGCCCTTCAGGTAATTGCCTTCCAGCGTCAGCGCGGCGTCGGTCAGCGTCACACCGCGCGGCACCGGCAGGAAGAATTCCTGGCGGTTGTCGCTCTGGTCGAGCACGACCGGATTACCGATGCCGAGATCCTTCAGCGACAGGCTGCGTTCAATCAAACCGTCACGTCCCAGCTCGAGCAGTGCGTCGCTGGCGGGGCTGGCCAATACGGCTGCCGGACCGGCGAGGCAGGCCAGCAGCAGCGCGCGGCGCGCGGCATGGAGGCGGAAAGTGCGGGTAGAAGTGATGACCATGATGGGGTTTTAGGCGACCAAGGAGTGAGGGACGGCCAGGCCAGGCTGGCTGGGATCGAACTCTTGCACCGCGCGGCCCAGGAGGGCAGATACGATGCGCGCGCTGGCGTTGCCATCGCCATACGGATTGACACCGCGGGCGAAGCGTTCGTAGTGCGCAGGATCATCGAGCAAAGCATTGACCGCGCGTACGATGCGATCGGATTCCGTGCCGACCAGGGCCACCGTACCGGCGGCCAGGGCCTCGGGGCGTTCCGTCACGTCACGCATGACGAGAACGGGCTTGCCCAGGTGAGGAGCTTCCTCCTGGACACCACCAGAGTCAGTCAGAATGATGTGGGCGCGGCGCATGAACCAAACGAAATCGAGGTAATCGAGCGGATCGATGAGGTGGACGTTCGACAGTCCCGACAACGTGCCCATCACGACCTCGCGTACCTGCGGATTCAAATGCACCGGATAGACGATATCCAGGTCATCGCGTTTCGCGAGGGTGGCGAGGGCGGCGCAGATATTGCGAAAGCCTTCTCCAAAGCTTTCGCGACGGTGCCCCGTAACAAGCAGTAGTCGGCGGTCCGGATTCTGCCAGTGATATCGCGCCGATAGCGCATTATTGAGGGCCTGATCAGTGTCAAGCTTTGTCAAGGTCAGGTCGAGCGCGTCGATCACGGTGTTGCCGGTCACGAAAATGCGGCCCTGCAGATTCTCCTGGCGCAGGTTGGCGCGCGAGGTCAGCGTGGGCGCGAACAGCCACTGTCCCACCACGTCCACGACACGGCGGTTCATTTCTTCAGGAAAGGGCTGGGCGAGATCGCCGGTGCGCAGTCCGGCTTCGACATGGCCGATCGGAATGCGGCGATGAAAGGCGGCGAGGCTGCAGGCGGTGGCGGTGCTGGTATCGCCGTGCACCAGCACGACGTCGGGCTTCACTTCTTCGAGCAGTGCATCCACGCGCGTGATGATGCGGGCAAACAGACCGTTGAGCGTCTGGTTGGGCACCATGACATCGAGGTCATGGTCGGCCTCGATCTCGAAGAGCTGCAGCACCTGATCCAGCATCTGGCGGTGTTGCCCTGTCACACATACCACGCTCTCGACCGTGCGCTCCTGCTGCAGAGCCCTGACCAGCGGCATCATTTTGATGGCCTCGGGCCGGGTACCAAAGATCGAGAGGATTTTCATCGGACGCACCAGTCAAATAATGAGTGGCCCCGAGCGCAAGATTCTGCGTGGGCGATAAGCCTCGCAATAATCGGAAAAATAGAATATTTGCGTGGCAGGATATAGCAAGATGCTAAATCCTGCGTATTAAAGTCTCATATACGGGACACATTTGAAAGAGGCCGTAAGCAGCATTGCCAACGGCCTCGAATCAGTGCAGGTCGTCCGGTAGAAGAGATTCGATGGCGGGCCAAAGCGCCTCGGGCGTGCGAACGGTGGCCTCCGCGAGCCAGGTCGTGCAGTCCTCATCCTGGCCGACATACCCGTAAGCGGCAGCAATGGCGGGCATGCCCGCCGCATGGGCCGACTGGATGTCGCGCAGATCATCGCCGACATACACGCAACGATCGGGCGCAAAACCGGCCTGTTCCGCGGCATGCAGCAGCGGCAGGGGGTGGGGCTTGGCGTGAGCGGTAGTGTCGCCACAAACCAACACTGCACTGTGCTCATTCAGGCCCAGGTAAGCGACAATGGGCAGCGTGAGGTGCGTGACTTTATTGGTAACAATCCCCCAGGCCAAGCCGCGGTTTCGCAGGTCATCGAGCAATTCCGCGATGCCGGGAAACAAGCGACTGTGCACGGTGGAGCCCGCCGCGTAATCCTCGAGAAACTGTAGGCGTGTGGGCTCGTAATCAGGGTGTCCGGGCGTGAGTTCGAGCGCTACGCGCAACAATCCCCTTGCGCCTTGCGAAGCCACTGGCCGCAGCGTTTCGTAGGGCAGGGGCTCCAGGCCGCGGCGCACACGCTGCTGATTGGCGGCCGCGGCCAGGTCGGGTGCCGTGTCGGCCAGAGTGCCATCAAAATCGAACAGAACCAGCGCGCTCATTTGCGGGTCGCCATCAGGTAGTTGACCGAGGTGTCGCCGCTCAGGGAATAGACCTGGGTGATGGGGTTGTATTCCATGCCGCGCATGCCCACCGGCTCGAGTTGCGCCTGGCGAACGGCGCTGGCCAGTTCGCTCGGTTTGATGAACTGGGCATACGAGTGCGTGCCGCGCGGCAGGAGGCGCAGCACATATTCGGCGCCCACGATCGCAAACAGGAACGACTTGGGATTGCGGTTCAGCGTCGAGAAGAACACCCAGCCGCCCGGCTTCACCAGTGCCGCGCAGGCGCGCACGATGGAGGCGGGATCGGGCACGTGCTCAAGCATCTCCATGCAGGTGACGACGTCGTACTGGCCGGGCTGTTCGGTGGCCAGCTCCTCGACCGGTACCTTGCGGTACTCCACCTTCACGCCGGACTCCAGGCCGTGCAGGCGGGCGACCTTGAGCGATTTGTCAGCCAGGTCGATGCCGGTGACGTCGGCGCCCGCGCGGGCCATGCTCTCCGAGAGAATGCCGCCACCGCAGCCCACGTCCAGCACCCGGCGCCCCGCGAGCGGGCCTGCCAGTTCCTGAATCCAGTCCAGTCGCAGCGGATTGATGGCGTGTAGCGGCTTGAACTCGCTTTCCGGGTCCCACCAGCGCGAGGCGAGGGCGGCGAACTTGTCGAGTTCGGCCTGATCGGCGTTGATGGGTCGGGATTGGGTAGGGCTATCTACGGTCATGGGCGTGGCTGGCTGTAGCGCGCGCGAGGCCGGCTGCGTGCGCGAACGAAAAGGATGGCTGCCGGATTCCGGAAGAAAGGATCGCTGCAGCGGCGGGCAGGTCTGAGCCGCCCTCAGCCTCGATTGTGCCTGAAAAATCAGGGGGGTATGGCTCCACTGGCCCGGGACGTGCGTCGAGCGGACATAAAAAAAGGCCTCGCATGCGCGAGGCCCTTTTCAGTACGACTGACGAAGCAATTACTTGCGACGGCTGCCGACGATTTCGATTTCCACGCGACGGTTGCGCGCACGGCCTTCGGCCGTCTTGTTCGTGGCGATCGGTTGCAGCTCGCCCTTGCCTTCCGTGTAAACACGGTTGGGGTCGATGCCCTTGCTGACCAGGTAGGCCTTGACCGAAGCGGCACGGCGCTCGGACAGCTTCTGGTTGTAAGCCTCGGTACCGATCGAGTCGGTGTGGCCGACGGCGATGATGGTTTCCAGATCGATGGTGCCAGCTTGCTGGGCCACTTGATCCAGCAGTTGACGGCCTTCGGGCTTCAGAACCGACTTGTCGAAGTCGAAGAACGTGTCGGCGTTGAAGACGACCTTGGCTGCCATCGGAGCCGGCTTGTCTTTTTGTTGAGCGACCGGCACGCCGTCGCAACCGGGGATACCGGTGGCCGGGGTCCAGAACGCATCGCGCCAGCACAGTTCGTTCGTGCCGTTCTTCCACACGTCGCCGAACGCATTACGCCAGTTGTCCACCGTCTGCGGGTAGGACTGGGCCGAGGCTACACCAGAGGCCGTAACGGCGGCGAAGGCGAGCGCCAGAGCGAATTTGGAGGGTTTGTTCATGTTTCTCCTCGTTGAGCTTGAAGCTGGATAAGTGACTCGCAGCGAACCCCCGCCGCATATCAGGAAAACGGGGCCAGTATAGCAACGCTAAGAACAGGTTCAAAGGATCGCCACTGGGTCTCCTGCGTGCTGGAAACAATCTTAAGGCATTTGGGGGCCTTTGGCTGCCTTGCTGCCCCCCATTGGCTCAGGATATGACCATTTAGACGGTCGGCGCGTTCTTCATGTTGGTTTTTGGCAACAGGGCGAGAAGTGGCGCAATGCAAGCCGATGCCGGCATCCTGCCCGCCGCCGCCGGGGCCTCCTCGGGGCGTCCCGGGGATGCCTCGGGCGTTCGGATGATAGAATTTCGCGTTTACCCGGCCTGGGTTCCTTCTTAAACACGATTCAGTCGTTATATATATGGATTCCTTTGCCAAGGAGACGCTTCCGGTATCGCTGGAAGAAGAGATGCGCCGCAGTTACCTCGATTACGCAATGAGCGTGATCGTGGGCCGGGCGCTACCGGATGTGCGAGACGGCCTCAAGCCCGTGCACCGGCGCGTGTTGTACGCGATGCACGAACTCAACAACGACTGGAACCGCGCGTACAAGAAGTCGGCCCGTATCGTGGGCGACGTGATCGGTAAGTACCATCCTCACGGCGACCAGTCCGTTTACGACACCATCGTCCGCATGGCGCAGGATTTCTCCATGCGCTACATGCTCGTCGACGGCCAGGGTAACTTCGGCTCCATCGACGGCGACAATGCCGCGGCGATGCGGTATACCGAAATCCGCCTGGCCAAGATCGCGCACGAGCTGCTCGCGGACATCGACCAGGAAACGGTCGACTTCGGCCCCAACTACGATGGCAGCGAGCAAGAACCGCTCCTGCTGCCGTCGCGCCTGCCCAATCTGCTGGTCAATGGCAGCTCGGGTATTGCCGTGGGCATGGCCACCAATATTCCGCCGCACAATCTTCAGGAAGTCGTCGACGGCTGCCTGTATTGCCTGCGCAACCCGGGCTGCACGATCGACGAGTTGATCGAGCTGATTCCGGCCCCCGATTTCCCCACCGGCGGCATCATTTACGGTATCTCCGGTGTGCGCGAGGGTTACCGCACGGGCCGCGGCCGCATCATCATGCGCGCCAAGACCCACTTTGAAGACCTCGAAAAGGGCAACCGTCAGGCCATCGTGGTCGATGCGATTCCCTACCAGGTCAACAAGAAGACCCTGCAAGAGCGCATCGCCGAGCTGGTCAACGACAAGAAGATCGAAGGCATCTCCGACATCCGCGACGAGTCCGACAAGGACGGCATGCGCCTGGTGATCGAGCTCAAGCGCGGTGAAGTGCCCGAGGTCGTGCTCAACAACCTCTACAAGAACACCCAGCTCCAGGACACCTTCGGGATGAACCTGGTCGCGCTGGTCGACGGTCAGCCGCGTCTGCTCAACCTGAAGCAGATGATCGAGTACTTCCTGCAGCATCGCCGCGAAGTGGTGACGCGCCGTACCGTGTTCCAGCTGCGCAAGGCGCGCGAACGCGGTCACGTGCTCGAAGGCCTGGCGGTGGCGCTGGCCAACATCGACGACTTCATCGCGATCATCAAGGCCGCGCCGACCCCGCCGGTCGCGCGCCAGGAATTGATGGCCCGCACGTGGGATTCGTCGCTGGTGCGCGAGATGCTCTCGCGCGTGGATGGCGATGCGGCCGGTGGCCGTGATGCGTTCCGTCCCGATGACCTGGCGGCCGAATTCGGCCTGCAGGGCGACGGCATGTACCGTCTGAGCGATACCCAGGCCCAGGAAATCCTGAACATGCGCCTGCAACGCCTCACCGGGCTGGAGCAGGACAAGATCATCGGCGAGTACAAGGACGTGATGGCCACCATCGCCGACCTGCTCGACATCCTGGCCAAGCCTGAGCGCATCTCGTCGATCATCGGCGAAGAGCTGCAGGCCATCAAGGCGGAGTTCTCCACCTCGGCCAAGGATTCGCGCCGCTCCGACATCGAAGTCAACGCGACCGAGCTCGACACCGAAGATCTCATCACCCCCATGGACATGGTGGTGACGCTCTCGCACGGCGGCTATATCAAGAGCCAGCCGCTGTCCGAATACCGGTCGCAGAAGCGCGGCGGCCGTGGCAAGCAGGCCACCGCCACCAAGGAAAACGACTGGGTCGACCAGCTCTTCATCGCCAACACGCACGATTACCTGCTGTGCTTCTCCAACCGCGGCCGTGTCTACTGGCTCAAGGTCTGGGAAGTGCCGCAAGGCACGCGCAACTCGCGCGGCAAGCCCATCGTCAATATGTTCCCGCTGGCTGACGGCGAGAAGATCACCGTGGTGCTGCCGGTCAAGGAATTCAGCGAAGATCACTTCGTGTTCATGGCGACCTCGCGCGGCACGGTCAAGAAGACCCCGCTGTCCGACTTCTCCAACCCGCGCAAGGCCGGCATCATCGCGGTCGACCTCGACGATGGCGACTATCTGATCGGGGCCGACCTGACCGACGGCAAACACGACGTCATGCTGTTCTCCGACGCCGGCAAGGCCGTGCGTTTCGACGAAAACGACGTGCGTCCGATGGGCCGCAACGCCCGTGGCGTGCGCGGCATGATGCTCGAAGACGGCCAGACCGTGATTTCGCTGCTCGTGGCCGGCGATGAAAGCCAAAGTGTGCTCACCGCCACCGAAAACGGTTATGGCAAGCGCACTTCCATCGTCGAGTACACGCGCCATGGCCGCGGCACCAAGGGCATGATCGCCATCCAGACCAGCTCGCGTAACGGCAAGGTGGTCGGCGCCGTGCTCGTCACCCCGACCGACGAAATCATGCTGATCACGACGGGCGGTGTGCTGGTGCGTACCCGCGTGGGCGAGATCCGCGAGATGGGCCGCGCCACGCAGGGCGTCACGCTCATCAGCGTCGACGACGGCAGCTCGCTTTCGGGCGTGCGGCGCGTGGTCGAAAGCGACGCCGACGAAGGTGCCGAAGACGACGCCGACGTGGACGCCGATGACAATGGCGAGGGCGATGCCAAGCCCGATGCCGCAACCGACACGACAGAACCTACGGAGTAAAAATGGCCCGCCCCTGGAATTTCTCGGCCGGTCCTTCGGTATTGCCGGAGACCGTATTGCAGCAGGCCGCTGCCGAGATGCTGGACTGGCATGGCAGTGGCATGTCAGTGATGGAGATGAGTCACCGGGGGCGCCACTTCGTGCAGATCTGCGACGAAGCCGAAGCCGATCTGCGTGAGCTGCTCGGCGTGTCGGCCGACTACGCCGTCATGTTCATGCAGGGCGGTGGTCTGGGCGAAAACGCAATCGTGCCGATGAACCTCATCGGCCGCCGCGGCGCCGCCGCGGCCGACTTCGTGGTCACGGGCCACTGGTCGACCCGTTCGCACAAGGAAGCCGGACGCTACGGCGACGCGCGCATCGCCGCCAGCAGCGGCGTGGCCGCCAAGCTCGATGGCATCGAGCAGGCACCGTTCTCGTGGGTGCCGCCGGTCGAGAGCTGGCAGGTCCGCCCCGAGGCGGCCTACCTGCACCTGTGCAGCAACGAAACCATCGGCGGAGTCGAATTCACCGATTGGCCCGATACGGCTGCGCTCGGCGCGCCCGATGTGCCGCTGGTGGTGGACGCTTCTTCGCATTTCCTGTCGCGTCCGCTCGACGTGCAGCGCGCCGGCCTCGTCTTTGCCGGCGCCCAGAAGAACGCCGGTCCGGCCGGCGTGACCGTGGTCATCGCGCGCCGCGACCTGATCGGCAAGGCCTTGCCGATCTGCCCGTCGGCATTCGACTACGCCAACGTGGCCGCCGAGCATTCGCGCTACAACACGCCGCCGACGTTCGCCATCTATGTGGCGGGCCTGGTCTACAAGTGGGTCAAGGCGAATGGCGGCGTGGCCGGCATGGAAGCCGCCAACCGCGCCAAGGCCGATCTGCTCTACGGCTTCCTCGACAGCAGCGGGTTCTATCGCAACCCGGTGCACGCGCCCGTGCGCTCGCGCATGAACGTGCCGTTCGTGCTGCGCGACGAGTCGCTGAACGACGCCTTCCTGCAAGGTGCGGAAGCGGCCGGCCTGACCCAGCTGAAAGGCCACAAGAGCGTGGGCGGCATGCGCGCCTCGATCTACAACGCCATGCCGCTGGCGGGCGTGCAGGCGCTGGTCGAGTACCTCAAGGAATTCGAGCTTCGCCATGGATGAATCCCTGCAGGCCCAGCTCGCGCCGTTGCGCGCGCGTATCGATGCGATCGATGCGCAGATCCTCGATCTGCTTTCCCAGCGCGCCCTGACCGCGCAGGAAGTGGGCGTGGTCAAGCATGCGGTTCAGGCCGACGGCCCGGTGCTGCGACCCGAGCGCGAGGCCGAGGTGATCCGCGGTCTTCAGGCACGCAATCCGGGTCCGTTTCCGAATGCCGCCGTGGCCTCGGTCTGGACCGAGATCATGTCGGCATGCCGAGGCCTGGAGCGCGGCATGACGGTCGCCTATCTCGGCCCGCAAGGCTCGTTTTCCGAGCAGGCGGCCTTCGAGCAGTTCGGCCATTCGGTGCAGGGCCTGCCGTGCGCGTCGTTTGATGACGTGTTCCGCGCGATCGAAGGGGGGCAGGCGGACGTGGGCATGGTGCCGGTCGAGAATTCGACCGAAGGCGCCGTCAACCGCAGCATGGATCTGCTGCTGAACACGCCGCTCAAGATCATGGGCGAGCGTTCGCTCCTGATCCGGCATTGCCTCATGACGCAGTCCGGCACGATGGACGGCATCACCACGATTTCGGCGCATCCCCAGGCGCTGGCGCAGTGCCAGGGCTGGCTGACCCGCCACTACCCCAATCTCGAGCGCGTCGCTGCGGCGAGCAACTCCGAAGCCGCGCGCGTGGCCTCCGAGAACCCGGCTGTCGCGGCGATCGCCGGCGAAGTCGCGGCGCCCGCCTGGAAGCTTCGGGTGGTCGAGGCCGGCATCCAGGACGACCCCTACAACCGCACGCGCTTCCTGGCCATCGGCCATATCGAGCCGCTGTCCAGCGGCAAGGACAAGACCAGCCTGATCCTGGCCGTGCCGCATCGCGCCGGCGCTGTCTACGAGATGCTCAAGCCGCTCGCGGCCAACGGCGTCTCCATGACCCGCTTCGAGTCGCGGCCGGCCCGCACGGGCCAGTGGGAGTACTACTTCTATGTCGACGTGCTGGGTCACCAGCGCGATCCTCAGGTGGTGGCGGCCCTGACCGAGCTGCAGGCGCAGGCGGCCTTCTTGAAGATTCTGGGATCTTATCCGGCGCAGTGATCGGCGCGCGGGCAGGTTCTGCCCGCCGCGTTCCTTGCCGCCGGTCTCGCTGCACAAACCTGCTGCAATCCATATCGCTGCCGTTCGTCCAACGTTTCGTCCATCGTTCGTCACCATGACCGCACAAAAAACGCTCGTCGCGCCCGCTCACGTCGGCGCCATCGCCCCCTATCAGGCCGGCAAGCCCATCGAGGAGCTGGCCCGTGAGTTCGGACTGGATCCGGCCGGCATCGTGAAGCTGGCTTCCAACGAAAACCCGCTCGGCATGCCCGAGTCGGCGCGACAGGCGATGCTGGCCGCGGCCGCGTCGCTGGCCCGCTACCCCGATCCCAACGGTTTCGACCTGAAGGCGGCGCTCGCCGAACGCTATGGCGTGCCGGCCAACTGGCTGACGCTGGGCAATGGGTCCAACGACATCCTCGAGATCGTGGCGTTGGCGCTGCTCGAGCCGGGGACCTCCGCGGTGTACGCGCGTCATTCGTTCGCCGTCTATCGTTTGGCCACGCAGGCGCGCGGCGCCCGCCATATCGTCGTGCCGGCCCGCGACTACGGCCATGATCTCGATGCCATGTTCGAGGCTATCGAGGCCGATACCCGCGTGGTGTTCATCGCCAACCCCAATAACCCCACCGGCACCTTCGTGCCCGGTGCCGAGATCGCGCGCTTCCTCGAACGGGTCGAGCAGACGCACGGCGCGCGTGTGACGGTCGTGCTCGACGAGGCTTACAACGAGTACCTCGATCCCGAGCTGCGCTTTGACAGCACGGCCCTGGTGCGCCGTCATCCTAATCTGATCGTCTCGCGCACCTTCTCCAAAGCCTATGGTCTGGCCGGATTGCGCGTGGGTTTCTCGGTGGCTCAGCCCACCCTGACCGATTTGCTCAACCGCGTGCGCCAGCCATTCAACGTGAACACCCTGGCGCAGGCCGCGGCGATCGCCGCGCTGGCCGATGCCGAGTATTTGCAGCGCGCCTACGAAGCCAACAAGGCCGGCAAGGAGCAGCTGTACCGCGCGTTCGAATCGCTCTCGCTGCGCTACGTGCCGGGCTACGGCAACTTCGTCCTGGTCCATGTGGGTGATGCCCCGCGCATCAACCTCGAACTGCTCAAGCGCGGCGTGATCGTGCGTCCCGTGGCGGGCGACGACCTGCCCGAGTGGCTGCGTGTGACGGTGGGCCTGCCCGCCGAGAACGCCCGCTTCATCGAAGCGCTCACCGAGATCCTGTCGGCATGAGTTTCACCGAGCCCGGCGCCGCGCGGACGCCCGCGATCGGCGTGTTGGCCGTGGTCGGGGTCGGGCTGATCGGCGGCTCGTTCGCGGCCGCGCTACGCCAGGCCGGCTATGTCGGCCGCGTGCTCGGGGTGGGTCGCAATCCGCAATCGCTTGAGCGTGCCCGCGAGCTGGGCCTCATCGATGCCGTCGCGACGCCCGCCGAGGCGGCCGCGCAGGCGGACCTCATCATGCTGGCCACGCCGGTAGGCGGCCTGGGAGCTGTGCTCGGGCAGATGCGCGAGCATTTGCGTTCCGATACCGTGCTCACCGACGGCGGCAGCACCAAGGCCGAGGTGATCGACGCCGCGCGCGCGGCCTTGGGCGATCGCATCGGCCAATTCGTGCCGGGCCATCCCATTGCCGGCGCGGAGCGTACCGGGCCGGAGGCGGCCGACGCCCGTCTATATCAGCAGCGCGATGTGATCCTGACGCCCTTGCCCGAGAACGGCACGGCGGCCCTGGAGCGGGTGCGCGCGAGCTGGCAGGCTTGCGGGGCACGTGTGCTCGACATGGATGCGGTCGTCCATGATCGGGTGCTGGCCTCGATCAGTCACATGCCGCACTTTCTGTCGTCGGTGTACATGGCGCAGGTGGTCCGCTCGGACGACGCCGCCACGCGGCTGGCGCTCGCCGGCTCGGGTTTTCGTGACTTCACCCGCATCGCCGCGGGCTCGCCCGAGATGTGGCGGGATATTTTTCTTTCCAATCGCGACGCCATGCTCGCGGAGCTGGCCGATGTGCGCGCGGTGCTCGACGCCGCCGAGGCCGCGCTGCGCGAGCGCGATGGCGGCGCCATGCATGACCTGCTCGCCGAGGCCGCCGATGCGCGCCGCGGCTGGCGCAAGGAGTCTCACTGAATGAACGCCCAGGCATATCTCGATCTGCCGCGGGTCCGTCACGCGCAGGGCGTCGTGGCGTTGCCCGGATCCAAAAGTATTTCCAATCGCGTGCTGCTGTTGGCGGCGCTGGCGGAGGGCCGCACCGAGATCACCGGGCTGCTCGATTCGGACGACACGCGCGTGATGCTGGCTGCGTTGCGCCAGTTGGGCGTCACGGTCGATACCTTGGGTACCGGCCACGTCGCGGTCGAGGGCGTGGCGCGCTTTCCCGTGCAGCAGGCCGAGCTCTTCCTGGGTAACGCCGGCACGGCCTTCCGGCCATTGTGCGCGGCGCTGGCACTCATGGGCGGGGATTACACATTGTCGGGCGTGCCTCGCATGCACGAACGGCCGATCGGTGATCTGGCCGATGCCCTGCGAGGCTGGGGGGCGCGCATCGATTATCTCGGCCAGGCGGGTTATCCGCCGCTGCGGATCGGGCAGGGCGCGATCGCAACCGATACGCCCGTGCGCGTCCAGGGCTCGGTGTCGAGCCAGTTCCTGACCGCGCTGCTTCTTGCCGCGCCGATTCATTGCGCCGCGAGTGGCCAGCCCGTGGTGATCGAGGTCGTGGGTGAGCTGATCTCCAAGCCCTACATCGAGATCACGCTGAACCTGATGGCGCGCTATGGCGTGCAGGTCGCGCGCGATGGCTGGCAGCGCTTCACCGTGCCGGCCGCGAGCCGTTACCGCAGCCCGGGCCGCATCGCGGTCGAGGGCGATGCTTCCACGGCGTCGTATTTCCTGGCGCTCGGTGCTATCGGTGGCGGGCCGCTGCGCGTCACGGGCGTCGGCGCCGACAGCATCCAGGGTGATGTGGCCTTCGCCGACACGCTGGCCGCCATGGGCGCCCAGGTCGACAAGGGGCCCGACTGGATCGAGGTGCGGGGTGTCGAGGTCGCCCAGGGAGCGCGGCTGAAGGCATTCGATGCCGACTTCAACCTGATTCCCGACGCGGCCATGACGGCGGCGGCGCTGGCGCTCTATGCCGATGGCCCGTGTCGTCTGCGCAACATCGGCAGTTGGCGGGTCAAGGAAACCGACCGCATTCATGCCATGCACACCGAGCTTGCCAAGCTCGGCGCCACCGTGAATTCAGGGCCGGATTGGCTGGAAGTGGTGCCGCCGGCGGCAGGGCAGTGGCATGATGCACATATCGGCACCTACGACGACCACCGCATGGCCATGTGTTTTTCGCTCGCGGCGTTCGGGCCGGCGGCAGTGCGCATTCTCGACCCGGGCTGCGTGAGCAAGACGTTCCCCGACTACTTCGACGTCTACGCAGGCCTGGTCTCGGCCTGACCGGCGGGACGCCCCGAGGGGGCAGCCGGCCTGGATGGCGGGGCCTCGGCCCGCTCGGGCCGCCATGCGTTATTTGACGTTGCATCACCACCATTGCCGGCCATGCCGGCCGGCCCGCCTGCCGCGGGCCTCACACTGGAAGCATTCATGAGCACTCCCGCAGCCGCAGGCGCCCTGGCGCCGGTGATCACCATCGACGGCCCGACCGCTTCGGGCAAGGGGACGATCGCGCACCGCGTGGCGAAAGCGCTGGGCTTTACCGTGCTCGATAGCGGTGCGCTTTATCGCCTGACGGCGCTGGCCGCCCGCCAGGCAGGCATCGAGCCCGATGACGAGGCGGGCGTGGTCGCCGTGGCGCAGAACCTGGACGTGCGCTTCGAAGGGCCCCATATGTACCTGGCCGGCCGCGATGTGGGACACGACATACGCCAGGAGGCGGTGGGCAATTTTGCCTCGCGCATCGCGGGGTATCCGGCCTTGCGCCAGGCCTTGCTGGAGCGCCAGCGCGCCTTTCGTCTTCCCCCCGGCTTGGTGGCGGATGGCCGCGATATGGGCACGGTCGTGTTCCCCGACGCGTCCCTGAAAATCTTCCTGATCGCCGATGTCGAGGCCCGCGCGCAGAGGCGCTGTAAGCAGTTGATCGAAAAGGGAATTTCTGCTAACCTAGCCGACCTCTTGAAGGATATGCGCGAGCGTGATGCTCGCGACACCCAGAGAGCGGTGGCGCCGCTCGCCGCAGCGCCCGATGCCGTGGAACTGGATTCGTCCACCCTCACGATCGAGCAGACCGTTGCCGCGGTGCTGGATCTGTGGCGCGCCCGGCAGGCCTGACCCTCGCGCGAGTGTGGGGTCGCCGCCAGCCCGTGTCGCCGACGTTCCCTCCCTGACGTACCCCCGGGTACCCAGCGCATCACCCTGATTTTTACCCCGTGCGGGCTGTTTGCGCACGGGATGGTTTTACCGCCCTGACGGCCAGACCGCGCTCCCACGGGACCACCCCGCAAGAGCCGGCGCAATCGCCAGGTTTTTTCACTCCACTGTGGCGGGCAATCCGTTGCGGTGTGTTTTCAACGGCCATTTTGGCCTAATGGATTCCAACCTAATGTCTTCCATTTCCACTCAAGCTGCCGGCGGCGAAAGCTTTGCCGCCCTGTTTGCCGAGAGCCTCAAGAGCCAGGACATGAAGTCCGGCGAGGTCATCAGCGCCGAAGTCGTTCGCGTCGATCACAATTTCGTCGTCGTCAACGCCGGCCTGAAGTCCGAGGCGCTCATCCCCCTGGAAGAGTTCCTGAACGACCAGGGCGAACTGGAAGTTCAACCTGGCGACTTTGTCTCGGTGGCGATCGACTCGCTCGAAAACGGCTACGGCGACACGATCCTGTCGCGTGACCGCGCCAAGCGTCTGTCGGCATGGCTGCAGCTGGAAAAGGCCCTGGAAAATGGCGAGCTGGTCACCGGCACCATCACGGGCAAGGTCAAGGGCGGCCTGACCGTCATGACCAACGGCATCCGCGCGTTCCTGCCGGGTTCGCTGGTCGACCTGCGTCCCGTCAAGGACACGACCCCGTACGAAGGCAAGACCCTCGAGTTCAAGGTCATCAAGCTCGACCGCAAGCGCAACAACGTCGTGCTGTCGCGCCGCCAAGTGCTGGAAGCCAGCATGGGCGAAGAGCGTCAGAAGCTGCTCGAAACCCTGCACGAAGGTGCTGTGGTCAAGGGCGTGGTCAAGAACATCACCGACTACGGCGCGTTCGTGGACCTGGGCGGTATCGACGGCCTGCTGCACATCACCGACATGGCCTGGCGCCGTGTGCGTCACCCCTCCGAAGTCCTGCAAGTGGGTCAGGAAGTCGAAGCCAAGGTCCTCAAGTTCGACCAAGAGAAGAGCCGCGTGTCGCTGGGCGTCAAGCAGCTGGGCGAAGATCCGTGGGTCGGCCTCGCTCGCCGCTACCCGCAGGGCACCCGTCTGTTCGGCAAGGTCACCAACCTGACCGACTACGGCGCGTTCGTTGAAGTCGAAGCCGGTATCGAAGGCCTGGTGCACGTCTCCGAAATGGACTGGACCAACAAGAACGTCGATCCGCGCAAGGTCGTGACCCTGGGCGAAGAAGTCGAAGTCATGGTCCTGGAAATCGACGAAGACCGTCGTCGTATCTCGCTGGGCATGAAGCAGTGCCGCCAGAACCCGTGGGAAGAGTTCGCCACCAACTTCAAGCGTGGTGACAAGGTCCGCGGCGCCATCAAGTCGATCACCGACTTCGGCGTGTTCGTCGGCCTGCCCGGCGGTATCGATGGCCTGGTTCACCTGTCCGACCTGTCGTGGACGGAAACCGGCGAAGAAGCCGTGCGCAACTTCAAGAAGGGCGACGAGATCGAAGCCGTCGTGCTCGGTATCGACACCGACAAGGAGCGCATCTCGCTGGGCATCAAGCAGCTCGAAGGCGATCCGTTCAACAACTTCGTGGCCACCTACGACAAGGGCGCCGTCGTCCCCGGTACGATCAAGTCGGTCGAACCCAAGGGTGCCGTCGTGACGCTGTCCGTCGACGTCGAAGGCTACCTGCGCGCTTCCGAGATCTCCTCGGGCCGCGTCGAAGATGCCACCACGGTGCTGACCGCTGGCGCCAACGTCGAAGCCATGATCATCAACATCGACCGCAAGGCGCGTTCGATCCAGCTGTCGATCAAGGCTCGCGACAACGCCGAGACCGCCGATACCATCCAGCGCATGTCCGAAGCCAGCGCCTCCTCGGGTACCACCAACCTGGGTGCTCTGCTCAAGGCCAAGCTGGACCAACAGCGCAACGACGGTTAATACGTGACCAAGTCGGAGCTGATCGCCGCTCTGGCGGCCCGCTATCCCCAGCTGGCCGCCCGCGACACCGATTACGCCGTCAAGACCATGCTCGACGCGATGACCCAGGCCCTGGCCTCGGGTCAGCGCATCGAGATCCGCGGTTTTGGCAGCTTCTCGTTGTCCCAGCGGTCGCCTCGCGTCGGTCGTAATCCCAAGTCGGGCGAACAGGTGCTGGTACCTGGTAAACAGGTGCCGCACTTCAAGGCCGGCAAGGAATTGCGCGAACGCGTGGATCTGGTTGGTAGCGAACAGGGTGGCGATTCCTCCAATGGATCGTCCGACCCGTTGCAGTCCGTGCTGGACCTGCACGCCATGCACTGAGCAAGGCGGGCGCGTACGGCGCGCTGCACGGTCGTCTCGACCCACGAAGCCCCTCGAGTGATCGAGGGGCTTTGTTTTTCGTGTGGGCGTGATTTCACGGCATCCGACCCCCATGTTCGGCGAAGACGGGGGCAGGGGACGCTTCTCGCTTACAATCACCCGCGTTGAGTTTCTCTATTTGGAGCATGCGCCATGCGCTACCTTGTCTGGGCACTGCGATTGCTCGTTTTTGTCGCGGTCTTGATGTTCGCGCTCAAGAACACCGACCCGGTCGCCGTCAAGTTCTACGCCGACTACATCGTGCAGGACGTGCCGCTCATCGTGGTGATGCTGGTGACCTTCGTGCTGGGCACCGTCTTTGGCCTTCTGCTGACCGTGCCGGCGTCGATGCGCCGCCGCCGCGAGGCCCAGCGCCTGCGCCGCGAGGTCGAGCGTCTGCAGGCTGCCGCCAATGGCACGCCGCAACCCGTGGTGCCCGAAGCCGTGGCACCCATGTCGCCGCTCTGACCCCGGGATCTTTCGTCCCGCGTTCGGCTGCCGCCGCTGTTTTTTTCGATACCGTCTCCGCGAGGCTGACGGTATCTTTGTTATTTACGCAACCCTGCGAGTGCCCACACTGTGGATTTTGAACCTTGGTGGCTCATTTTCGTGCCCGTGCTGTTTGCCCTGGGATGGCTGGCGGCGCGGTTTGACTTCCGCCAGATGCTGCGCGAGACGCGCACGCTGCCGGATTCGTATTTTCGCGGGCTGAACTTTCTGCTCAACGAACAGCCGGATCGCGCCATCGATGCGTTTGTCGAGGTGGCCAAGCTCGACCCCGAAACCACCGAACTGCACTTCGCATTGGGCAGTCTGTTCCGGCGCCGTGGCGAGATGGAACGCGCCATTCGCGTGCACCAGAGCCTGCTGGCACGCTCGGATCTGCCGTCGGCCGAGCGCGAGCACGCGCAACACGAGCTGGCCCAGGATTTCCTGAAGGCCGGCATGCTGGATCGTGCCGAGGCTGCGTTCGAGTCGCTCAAGGACACGCGTTACGCGCTGCCTGCACTGCGTTCGCTGATCCGCATTTACGAGTCCGAGCACGACTGGCCGCGTGCCATCGAGGCCGTCAAGACGCTGCACGGCCTGGTTGACGAGCCCGTGCCGCAGATCGTGCATTACTACTGCGAAGAGGCCCAAACCGCTTTGTCGGCCAAGCCGCCCGCGATCGAGGCCGCCCAGACCGCGCTCGACGCCGCCGATCATGCCGCCGAACTGGCCGGCAAGAGCGGCGGTTTGAGCAAGGCTTCCAAGGTGCGGACCGCGATGCTGCGTGCGCGCCTGGCGGCCGCCACGCAAGACACGAAAAGCGAGCGGCTTTATCTCGAGTCGGTGTTGAGCGATGCGCCCGAGTTCGCGGGCCTCGTTGCCGAGACACTGCTCAACAACTATCGCCAGGCGGGCCAGCCGGCCGTGGGCCTGGAACTGCTGCACAAGCAGTACGAGCGTCATGCCTCGCTCGATCTGTTCAATGTGGTGTTTCGTGAATTGCGCGTGCAACAGGGCGGTGCCACGGCCTGGGCCTTTGCGCGCAATGCGCTGCGCCACCATCCTTCGCTCCTGGGCCTGGACCGGCTCCTCGAAGCCGAACTCGCCAGTCCGGCGGGGGCGGGCGAGGAAAGCCCCGTGCCCGGCGCGGATCTCACGCTGCTGCGCAGCCTGATCCACAAGCACACGCAGCGTCTTGACCGATATGCCTGCCGCAACTGCGGTTTTCAGGCGCGGCGCTTCTACTGGCAGTGTCCCGGCTGCAATGCCTGGGAGACCTACGCACCGCGCCGCCTGGAAGAATCCGAATGAAGCGTTTCCCGTCCGATAAAGTCGCTACCACCCGCATTCTGGTCGTGGGCGACGTGATGCTCGACCGTTATTGGTTCGGCGAGGTCGACCGCATCTCGCCCGAGGCGCCCGTGCCTGTGGTGCGCGTGGCGCGCCGCGAAGATCGTCTGGGCGGCGCGGCCAACGTGGCGCGTAACATCGCTGCCTTGGGCGCCAAGGTCACGCTCATCGGCGTGATCGGCGACGACGAGGCTGGCGCAAGCATCCAGTCGCTTGCCGCCGCCGATGGCGTCGACGCCGAGCTGGTGCGTGATCCGCAACGCCACACCACGCTCAAGATGCGTGTGCTCGGGCGCCAGCAGCAGTTGCTGCGCGTCGACTTCGAAGAGCAGCCCGACGCCGCCGCGCTGGATCGCGTCGAGTCGGCCTTCGCACGCGAGCTGAACCGGCATGACATCGTGATCCTGTCCGACTATGCCAAGGGCACGCTCGATCGCGTCGGCCATCTCATCTCGCTGGCGCGTGCCGCCGGCGTGCCGGTGCTGGTCGATCCCAAGGGGGACGACTACACCCGCTATCGCGGCGCGGCCCTGGTCACGCCCAATCGATCCGAAATGCAGCAGGCCGTCGGCCGCTGGAGTACCGAGTCCGAACTCACCGATCGCGCGCAACGTCTGCGTGGCGAGCTCGAACTCGAAGCGCTGCTGGTCACGCGCTCCGAACAGGGCATGACCCTCTTCACCCAGGAGGGACGAGAGCATGTGGATGCACAGGCTCACGAGGTTTTCGATGTGTCCGGCGCGGGTGATACCGTGCTGGCCACCCTGGCCGTCATGCGCGCCGCGGGCCAGCCCTGGGCCGACGCGATGGGCTGGGCCAACCGCGCCGGCGGCATCGTGGTCGGCAAACTCGGTACCTCGGTGGTGACGGCCGCCGAACTTGCAGGAGAAACACCATGATCGTAGTTACTGGCGCCGCCGGTTTCATCGGCAGCAACCTCGTGCGCGGTCTGAACCGCCGGGGCATCACCGACATCATCGCCGTCGACGATCTGACCGATGGCGATAAATTCCGCAACCTGGTCGATTGCCGCATCGCGGACTACATCGGCCACGACGACTTCCGCGAGCGCGTGCGTGAGGGGCGCCTGCCCAAGCTGCGCGCGGTGCTGCATCAGGGCGCCTGCTCCGACACCACCGAGCGCAACGGCCAGTACATGATGGACAACAACTACCGCGTCACGCTGGAGTTGTTCGAGTACTGCCAGGCGCAGCGCGTGCCGTTCCTCTACGCCTCGTCGGCCGCCGTTTACGGCGGCTCTTCGGTGTATGTGGAGGAGCCGGCCAATGAGAAGCCGCTCAACGTCTACGGTTATTCCAAGCTTTTGTTCGATCAGGTGCTGCGCACCCGCATGGATCGTCTCACGGCCCAGGTGGTCGGCCTGCGTTATTTCAACGTTTACGGCCCGCATGAACAGCACAAGGGTCGCATGGCCTCCGTGGCGTTCCACAACATGAATCAGTTCCTCGCCGAGGGCCATGTGCGCCTGTTTGGCGGCTGGGACGGCTGGGAAGATGGCGGACAGAGCCGGGACTTCATCTCGGTCGAGGATGTCGTGGCCGTGAATCTGCACTTCCTGGATCATCCGCAAATCTCGGGTGTATTCAATTGCGGCACGGGCCGGGCCCAACCCTTCAACGACATCGCGCATGCGGTGGTCAACGCATTGCGCGCCGAGCGGGGCGAAGCCGCGCTCACGTTAGCGCAGCAAGTGGAGCAAGGCCTGATCCGCTACGTGCCGTTCCCCGACGACCTGAAGGGGCGCTATCAGAGCTTCACGCAGGCCAACGTCGATAATCTGCGGGCCACCGGTTTCGTGGCACCGATGCGTGATGTTCAGACCGGCGTCACGGAGTACGTGCGCTACTGGCGCACGCAGCGCTGATGCGGGTTGCAGGGCGGGCGCCACGCTCGCCCTGCGGCTCTCCCGCAGGGGCAAGGCCGTGCACTCGATGAGCACGCGGGGCCCGGCGCGCCGACCATGACGTCGTGGCGGCCGCGCTGGCCGCCATCCTCTCCAGGAGCCTGCCATGTCTTGCCTGACGTCCTCCCGTTTTTCCCCCGTTCCCATGCCTGCCTCGCGCCCACGTGCCACGCCGCTCGTGCGCACCCTGCGCGGCACGTACGCCACGTTTGCCACCTTTGTGAGCCGAGCCCGGATCGCCCTGCTGGGTCTGGCGCTGATGGGCGGGCTCGCGCTGCCCGCGGGCAATGCTCACGCGCTCGACGTCAATCAGGCCGACGCCTCCCAACTGCAGACGATGCGAGGCATCGGCCCCAGCATGGCGCAGCGCATCCTGACCGAGCGCGATCGCAATGGTCCCTTCGCCACGCTGGAGGCGCTGCGTGAGCGCGTGCGCGGCATCGGCGAGAAGAAGCTGCAATCCCTGCGCGAGGCGGGGCTCTCGGCGGGAGCGGGGCAGAGCATGCCCGCCGGCGCTGCAACGGGTGCCGCACCTTCCGGCACGGCGGGCTCCGCTTCGGCCCGCAGCAGTGGCGCGACCCCGGGGGCCGACCCCGCACGCGCCACCCCCGCGCGCGCGGGCAAAGAGGGCGCCGCGTCAGCGCCTGCCGGCCGGGCCCGGCCACCGGGTGGCGCGGCGGCCATCCGCTGACGCCCGCGGCGGCCCCGGCGGTACACGGGGCCGCTTTCGTGTGCACGTCCGCTCGCCGTCATGGTGGCCTGGCCGATCGTACGGCGCCAAGGCAGGCGGATCGCCGCCTGACCCGCTGCCTGACATCCGGCTGTCATGGAGGCCCTGAGGCCGCCCGGGGCTTTCGCCCCGACCGTCGCAGGCGCGGTTATCATCGTCCGATGAGCACAGCTACCTATCCCACCATCGAACAGACCGTCGGCAACACGCCGCTGGTCCGCCTGCAGCGCATTCCCGGCTCGGCCGGCGAGGCGCGTGGCAATGTGATTCTGGCCAAGCTGGAAGGCAACAATCCTGCTGGCTCCGTCAAGGATCGCCCGGCCTTGTCCATGATTCTGCGTGCCGAAGAGCGCGGTGAGATCGCCCCGGGCGATACGCTCATCGAGGCCACGAGCGGCAACACCGGTATCGCCCTTGCCATGACGGCGGCAATGCGCGGCTATCGCATGATCCTGATCATGCCCGACAACCTGTCGGTCGAACGCCGCGCCGCCATGACCGCCTACGGCGCCAAGCTCATCCTGACGCCGGCCGACAAGGGGGGCATGGAATACGCGCGGGATCTGGCCATGGCCATGCAGGCCGAGGGCAAAGGCAAGGTGCTCGATCAATTTGCCAACCCCGATAACCCGCGTGCGCACATCGAAGGCACCGGTCCCGAAATCTGGACGCAGACGGGTGGCAGGATCACCCACTTCGTGAGCGCGATGGGCACGACCGGCACGATCATGGGTGTGTCAACCTACCTCAAGTCGCGCAATCCCGCGGTGCAAGTGGTCGGCGCCCAGCCGGCCGAAGGATCGTCGATTCCAGGTATCCGCAAGTGGCCCGAAGCCTATCTGCCCAAGATCTTTGATCGCAGCCTGGTCGATGCGTACGAATCCATCGTGCAGGCCGATGCCGAGCAGATGGCGCGCAGGCTGGCCGCCGAAGAGGGCATCTTCGCGGGCATCTCGTCGGCGGGCGCTCTGGTGGGGGCGCTGCGCGTTGCCGAGCGCGTCGAGAATGCCACGATCGTGTTCATCGTGTGCGACCGCGGTGATCGTTATCTGTCGACGGGCGTTTTCAACTGACCCGCATTGACCGCCGTGCGCGGTGGGGCCGGCGCCCCAAAGAACAATCGCCACCGGCCGGAGACGGCGGGTGGCGATTTTTTTTCAACCCCGGCTTCAGCGGCTCGGGGCTGTGCCGGCGGCGGCCTGGCGGTTCATCCGGCTTTGCAGCTCGGCCGCGAGGTCCGCGACCGCGGTCGCGTAAAAATAGCTGCGGTTGTAATGGGTAAGGGCGAAGAAGTTGGGCGTGGCGGTGCGATAGACCGCCGTGCCGCGCATTTCTTCGGCGAGGTCGATCACGCCCAGCGGATGCGATTGCCAGCTGGCGGGCGAGGCGCCCGGCGCGAGACGTGCACCGGCGCGTTGCAGGGCGGGCCAGTCGAGCGTGGGCTGCAGGCCGCCCGCCACGAGGGGCGCGGGGTCGGCAGGCAGGGCGACCGGCGCGAACACGGGCAGTCCGCGTTGCCAGCCATGCTGCACCAGGAAATTGCCGACCGACATCACGGCGTCTTCGACGCTGCTCTCCAGATGAATGTGGCCGTCGCCATCGCCATCCACGGCGTAACGCGCGATCGAGCCCGGCATGAACTGCGGCATGCCGATGGCGCCGGCGAACGAGCCCACCGCGTCGATCTCGAGCTTGCCCTGGTGCGATAGCGTGATGAAGTCGGCCAGTTGGCCGCGGAACATCTCGGCGCGCTCTGGTTTGGCGGGATCGGGGTAATCGAACGCCAGGGTGGCCAGCGCGTCCAGTACGCGGAAGTTGCCCATGTTGCGGCCGTAAAGCGTCTCGACGCCGATGATGGCCGCGATGATCGAGGCCGGCACGCCGTACTGCTGCGCCGCGCGATCCAGGAGCGGTGCGTTCGCCTGCCAGAAATCCACGCCCCAGCCGATGCGCTTGGGTTCGATGAAGCGCCCGCGATAGGTGTTCCAGCTGCGCCAGACTTTCTTGCCCGGCGGGGAGGGCGCGATCAGACGCGAGACCGTGGCGTTATAGCGGGACGACTCGAGCGTCGTGAGCACCTGATTCAGAGGCAGGCTGCGTTCGCGCGCGAGCTGTTCGCCGAAGGCGCGCACCTCGGGGCGCAGCTTGCCGCTCGAATCCAGCGTGGCCGAGGGTTCGGCGGGCGGCTCGGTCGGACCGATGCGGACCGCGCCCGGCGTGCCGCGGGCGGCCGTGGGCAGGGTGTCGGGGGAGGGGGTGGCGGCAGCGGGGGCGGCCTGGGGCGCCCGGGTGGCGCAGCCGGAAAGGGAGGTGGCGAGGGCGGCGGCTAGCGCGGTGATTTGCAGGAAACGACCACTGATGAACATAATCTTCCTTATGGAGACCATGTATCTTACCCACCCCTCATGCCGCATGCATGAAATGGGCAGTTGGCACCCCGAGAGCCCGCAGAGGCTGGATGCCATTTCCGACCAGCTGCTGGCCAGCGGGTTGGCGCCCTACGTCAACGAGCGGCAGGCGCCCGAAGCCTCGCGCGCCGATATCCTGCGCGTCCACACCGTGGCCTATCTCGATAGCCTGCGCGCGCGCCAGCCCGACGTGGGCTATGCCACGATCGATCCCGATACCCTGATGAATCCCTACACCTACGAGGCCGCGCTGCATGCGGCCGGCGCGGGAGTGGCCGCGGTCGACGCGGTGATGGGGGGGGAAGCGAGTACGGCGTTCTGCGCCGTGCGGCCGCCGGGGCATCACGCCGAGTCCGGGCGAGCCATGGGCTTTTGCTTCATGAATAACGTGGCCATCGCCGCGGCGCATGCGCTGGCGTTTCACAAGCTCGAGCGCGTGGCGATCGTGGATTTCGATGTGCACCACGGCAATGGCACCGAAGAGATTTTCGCGGGCGATGAGCGGGTGCTGATGTGCAGCTTTTTCCAGCATCCGTTTTTTCCCAATAGCGGGACGGATCACCCGGCCGCGAACATGGTGAATGTACCGGTGGATGCGTACACCGCGGGCGCGGCGGTGCGCGAGATCGTGCGCGACACCTGGCTGCCGCGCCTCGAGGCGCACCGGCCCGAGCTGATACTGGTTTCCGCGGGATTCGATGCCCACCGCGAAGACGACATGGGACAAATGGGATTGGTGGAGGCCGACTATGCCTGGATCACGGACCAACTCGTCGCGCTGGCTGACAAGCACGCCCAGGGCCGCGTGGTCAGCATGCTGGAAGGGGGTTACAACCTGTCGGCATTGGGCCGAAGTGTGGTTGCGCACGTACGATCCCTTTCAAAGCTGTAGAATCGAAAGAAATTTGTGCAATGCGGGCCCGGCTCCATGCCGGGCAATGATTGTTTATTAGGAGGCTGCTGGATGAAGGTGCTGGTACCCGTCAAGCGTGTCGTTGACTACAACGTCAAGGTACGCGTGAAGTCCGATCAAACCGGGGTGGACATCGCCAACGTGAAGATGTCGATGAACCCCTTCGATGAAATCGCTGTCGAGGAGGCCACGCGCCTCAAGGAAAAGGGCAGCGTCGCCGAAGTCATCGCCGTCTCTTGCGGCGTTGCACAAAGCCAGGAAACCCTGCGTACCGCGATGGCCATCGGTGCCGACCGCGGCGTGCTGGTGCAGACCGACGCCGAACTCCAGCCGCTGGCCGTGGCCAAGCTGCTCAAGGCCGTGGTCGACAAGGAACAACCGCAACTGGTGATCCTGGGCAAGCAGGCCATCGACGACGACGCCAACCAGACCGGCCAGATGCTGGCCGCGCTGCTCGACTGGCCCCAGGCCACGTTCGCCAGCAAGGTCGAGCTCGCCGACGGCAAGGTCACGGTCACGCGTGAAGTCGACGGCGGTCTCGAGACCGTCGCGCTCAAGCTGCCGGCGATCGTCACCACCGACCTGCGCCTGAACGAGCCGCGTTACGTCACGCTGCCCAACATCATGAAGGCCAAGAAGAAGCAGCTCGACACCGTCACGCCCGACGAACTCGGTGTCGACGCCGCGCCGCGCCTGAAGACGCTGAAGGTCAGCGAGCCGCCGGCCCGCAAGGCCGGCATCAAGGTGGCCGACGTCGCCGCGCTAGTCGACAAACTCAAGAATGAAGCGAAGGTGGTGTAACGATGACGACGCTGGTTATTGCCGAACACGATAACGCCCAGTTGAAGGGCGCTACCCTGAACACCGTCGCCGCCGCCGCCAAGATCGGTGGTGATGTGCATGTGCTGGTTTCGGGCAGCAACGCGCGCGCCGTGGCCGACCAGGCCGCCAAGATCGCCGGCGTGAGCAAGGTCCTGCTGGCCGACGCACCGCAGCTGGCTGATGCGCTCGCTGAAAACGCCGCCGCCCAGGTCCTGGCCGTGGCAAGTTCGTACAGCCACATCCTGTTCCCTGCGACGGCATCGGGCAAGAACATCGCCCCGCGCGTGGCCGCCAAGCTCGACGTGGCCCAGATCTCCGATATCACCGCCGTCGAATCCGCCGACACGTTCCAGCGCCCGATCTATGCGGGCAACGCGATCGCCACCGTGCAGTCGGCCGACTCGGTCAAGGTCATCACCGTGCGCACCACCGGCTTTGACGCCGTGGCCGCCGAAGGTGGCTCGGCTGCCGTCGACACGATCGAAGCCGTGGCTGATTCGGGCCTGTCCTCGTTCGTCGGCCGCGAAGTCGCCAAGAGCGACCGTCCGGAGCTCGCTGGCGCTCGCGTCGTGGTCTCGGGTGGCCGTGGTCTGGGCAGCGCCGAAAACTTCAAGATCCTCGATCCGCTCGCCGACAAGCTGGGCGCCGCCTTGGGCGCCTCGCGCGCCGCCGTCGACGCGGGCTATGCCCCCAACGACTGGCAGGTCGGTCAGACCGGCAAGATCGTCGCACCGCAGCTGTACGTGGCGGTCGGCATCTCGGGTGCGATCCAGCATCTGGCCGGCATGAAAGACTCCAAGGTCATCGTCGCGGTCAACAAAGACCCCGAAGCGCCGATCTTCGGCGTGGCCGACTACGGCCTCGTCGGCGACCTGTTCCAGGTCGTCCCGGAGCTGACCTCCGCGCTGTAAGGTAGGGCCGAGCCCGCGCAAGCGGCTCGCCCCAAAAAAACCGCGGGCCTCGGCCTGCGGTTTTTTTTCGCCCGAACCGCCGAACCGGGCGCGCCCAGGGGGGCCTCCGGCCCCCACACCCTTCGCAAATTTGGTGCTACTGTCTCCCGGGCGGCGGCTGTCGGCCGCAAAACGTGGCGCCGTTCTTCACCCGCAACACCGCAATTCGCAGCACCCTTATTCGCGTTCCTGGATCCGGCATAGGAGATAGGCATGGACGGGCGATATTTCGCGTGGCAGCGTGGCGAGGTGCAGCAATGAGAGACCTCTCCTGCACGGTGGGTTTTTTCAATAGCGTGCCGATCGCGATCGTGTTTCTCGCGGTGGGGCTGGGCTTTCTGGTGGGGCGACTGCGCATCGGGCCCGTGGAGCTGGGCGGGGTGTGCGGCACGCTGATCGTGGCGCTGCTGCTGGGGCAGACCGGTTGTCAGGCGAGCTTCCAGGTCAAGGACATCGCCTTCGCCCTGTTCATCTTCGCCATGGGCTATTCTGGCGGCCCGGGCTTTTTCGCCAATCTCAATCGTTCCAGCGTGCGCTTCATGGTGTTGCCGCTGGTCGAAGCCGTGCTGGTGCTCGGGATCGCCTTGATGGCTGCACGGCTGTTCGGCTTCGATCCGGGCACCACGGCGGGCCTGGCGGCGGGCGCCGCCACCGAGTCGGCGGTCGTGGGCACGGCCTCGGAGGCCCTGCGCCATCTTGGGCTCAACGCCGCCCAGGTGCAGCAGATGGAAGCCAACATTGCCATCGCCTATTCGCTCACCTATCTGGTCGGCATGATCAGCATCGTCATCTTTACCAGCCAGGTGGCGCCGGTATTGCTCGGCATCGATCTGCGCAAGGCCTCCAAAGAACTGGAAGAAAAGCTCGGCGGCGTGCCAGACAAGGATAAGGACAATCTACCGGCGCTGCCTCGGCTGGTGGGGCGCACGCACCTCGTGCGTGTCGCGGATGGCCGCGACGTCGGCGCGGTCGAGGCCGAGCTCGGCGGACGCACCGTCATCACGCGCATTCTGCGCAACGGCATCGCGGTGCCGGCCAACCGCGCCGAGATCCTGCGATCGGGCGACATCGTGGTGGTGCTGGGCTTGCGCGGCTTTGCCTTGCGCGCCAATGAACTCGTCGGCCCGGAAATCGACCTTCCCGCCGCGCACGCCGAAGCGCTCAACCTGCGCGAAAAACAGGTCGTCGTGAATCGCAAGACCGTCTACGGTCACACGCTCGCCGAGCTGGCGCGCCGTGCCGAGGCCAGCGCGGCGGCGCGCGGCGTGTTTCTGGTGCGCCTGGAGCGCGCGGGCATGGAGCTGCCCATCTTGCCCTCGACCACGGTGCAGTATGGTGATGTGGTGACGCTGGTCGGCACCGACCCCGAACTCACCGAAGCCGTGCAGCGTCTGGGTGGAGAGTTGCGCCGCGATGGCATGACAGATCTCGTTTTTCTGTCGGCCGGTATTCTCGCGGGGCTCTTGATCGGCAGCCTGGCGGTGACGCTGGACGGCATTCCGCTGTCGCTGGGCAGCGGGGGCGGGGCGCTCATCAGCGGGCTTATCTGCGGCTGGATCGCGGCCAAGCGCCCGGGGGTGGGTCACATCCCGGCGCCCGCCCTCAGCCTGCTCAAGGAGCTCGGTCTGGCGATCTTCATTGCCTGCGTGGGGTTGTCCGCGGGTCCGCAGGCGATTACGCTTTTGAAAGAGCACGGATTGGTACTGCCGCTCCTGGGGCTGCTGGTATCACTGGGCCCGGCCTGCGCATCGCTCTGGATCGGGCACAAGATACTCAAGATCGAGGGGCCGCTCCTGTTGGGAGCGATCGCCGGACAGCACGTGAGCACCCCCACGGTTAGCGCCGTGATCGCCAAGGCGGGCAGCTCGATCCCCCTCCTTGGCTACACCGTCACGTACGCGATCGCCAACGTGCTTCTGCCCGTGCTGGGGCCACTCATCGTGGCGCTGGCCTTCCATGCAAGCTAGCGGTTCCAGGTTCGAATTTTCCCGCGGATGGCGTGTCAGCACGCTGCCCGCCGCGCCAATATCAATGGAGACGACATGAGCTACACCACGCCCGCACGCGACATCCGCTTTGCCCTGAACGAGCTGGCCGGATTGGCCGAGATCCTGAAGCTGCCGGGGTTCGAAGAGGTGACGCCGGATCTGGTGGAAGCCATTCTCGAAGAAAACGCGCGATTCGTGCAGCAGGCCGTGGCGCCCCTGAACGTGGCGGGCGATACGCGGCCCCCGGTCTGGGAGGATGGCAAGGTCACCACCACCCCCGGTTTCGCCCAGGCTTTCGCCGACTACGCCGCCGGCGGCTGGCAGGGCCTGCAGCATCCCCAGCAGTGGGGCGGGCAGGGACTGCCGCATCTGGTCTCGGCGCCGGCCGGCGAAAACATCCAGGCCGCCAGCCTGGCATTCTCGCTGTGCCCCATGCTGACCGACGGCGTCATCGAAGCCTTGCTGACCGTGGGTTCTGACGCGCAGCGCCGTGCCTACGTGCCGAATCTGCTGGGCGGCAAATGGACCGGCACCATGAACCTCACGGAGCCGCAGGCGGGCTCCGATCTCGCGCTGGTGAACACGCGTGCGGTCAAGCAGGATGACGGCAGCTATCGTCTTTCGGGCCAGAAGATTTTCATCACCTATGGTGAGCATGATCTGGCCGAGAACATCATCCATCTGGTGCTGGCCCGCACGCCCGATGCGCCCGCGGGTGTGAAAGGCATTTCGCTTTTCATCGTGCCGAAGTTCCTCGTCAATGAAGACGGCTCGCTGGGCGCGCGCAACGATGTGTGGTGCGCGTCGCTCGAGCACAAGCTCGGCATCCATGGCAGCCCCACGGCCGTGCTGCTGTACGGTTCCGGCAAGGGCGACGTCGGCGAGGGCGCCGTGGGCTATCTGGTGGGCGAACAGAACCGCGGCCTCGAATATATGTTCATCATGATGAACGCGGCCCGCTATTCCGTGGGCCAGCAGGGCATCGCGCTCTCCGAGCGTGCGTATCAGCTCGCGCAAGCCTATGCGCGAGACCGTGTGCAGGGCCGCGCCATCGAAGGATCCGCGGGACCGGTCACGATCTCGCACCATCCCGACGTCCAGCGCATGCTGCTCACGATGCGGGCGCTCACCGAAGCGGCGCGTGCGATCTCCTACGTGGCGGCCGCCGCGCACGATAAGGGCACGCATCATCCCGACGCCGAGGTGCGGGCGCGCAACCGTGCGTTCTATGAATACCTGGTCCCGATCGTAAAAGGCTTTTCCACCGAGTCCGCGGTCGAGGTTGCCTCGTTGGGAGTGCAGGTGCACGGCGGCATGGGCTTTATCGAAGAAACCGGCGCGGCGCAGCACTACCGCGACGCCCGCATCCTGCCGATCTACGAAGGCACCACCGCGATCCAGGCCAATGACCTTGTCGGCCGCAAGACGCTGCGCGACGGCGGTGCGACCGCCTATGCCTCGATCGCGGCGATGCGCGACACCCTCAAGGCGTTGGAGGGTGACGCGGCGCGCGCCGACGCCACCGAACGCGATGGCCTGCGCCTGTTGCGCGACAACTTCGACCAGGCCATCCAGGCCTACGAATCGGCGGTGGATTATCTGCTGCAGCACGCGAGCACGCACCCGCGCGCGGTGTATGCGGGCAGCGTGCCCTACCTGATGCTGGCCGGCATCGTGCATGGCGGCTGGCAGATGGCGCGCGCCGCCTTGGTGAGCCGCCGCTATCTGGCCGACGGCAGCACCGATCCGTTCTATCGCAACAAGCTCGGCACGGCCTTGTTCTATGGCGCGCAGCTGTTGCCGCGGGCGCTCGGGCTGTCCGCCACCGTGCGCGCGGGCGAGGTCACGGATGCCAGTGCCGCGCTCGCCGATATTGCATAAGGTTATATAAGTTCCTTATTTCCCCGTGGCCAGGTTTGATGCAAGAATCATCTGGCCTCACAACTTGCCGTCAGGAGATAGCGATGGGTCAACTCCGTCTGGGCGACACCGCCCCCGATTTCGAACAAAAGTCCTCCACGGGCACGCTGCGTTTCTACGATTATCTCGGCGACAGCTGGGGCGTGCTCTTCTCGCATCCGGCCGACTTCACGCCGGTGTGCACCACCGAGCTCGGCTACACGGCCAAGTTGGCCGATGAGTTCGCCAAGCGCAATGTCAAGGTGCTGGCGTTGTCGGTCGACGGTGTCGACTCGCACCAGCAATGGATCGGCGACATCAACGAGACTCAGTCGACCCAGGTCAACTTCCCGATTCTGGCCGACGAAGACCGCAAGGTCTCCGAGCTCTACGACATGATCCACCCGAACGCCAGCGCCACGGCCACCGTGCGCTCGGTCTTCATCATCGACCCGGCCAAGAAGGTGCGCCTGATCATCACCTATCCGGCGAGCACCGGCCGCAACTTCAACGAGATCCTGCGCGTGATCGACTCGCTGCAGCTCACGGACAGCCACAGCGTGGCGACGCCGGTGAACTGGAACGACGGCGATGACGTCATCATCGTGCCGTCGCTCAAGGACGAAGCCGTGATCAAGGAGAAATTCCCCAAGGGCTACAAGGCCGTGCGTCCTTACCTGCGCATCACGCCGCAACCGAATAAGTAAATGACTTTTCTGTTGCCACGGCCCGGTTTTCGGTGCCGTGCGCAGGCGGGCGGCCGAGGGCTGCTCACTATGAAAAAGGCCGTTTTTCCCCGGGGAAAACGGTCTTTTTTGTTGGCATGGTGTCCCGGTTTTTCTTATGCCTTGCGGCGATGAACAACCAATTAATGATTCGTTCCGTTCACAACGTGCCGCACGCACACTTGCATCCACTCACTACAAACAAACCAAGGATGCACAGATGCCTGCCCGTAATGCCGGATTCTTGACCGCGCTCGCCGCGCTCGCCATGACGTTCACCCTGGGGCTGCCCGTGGCTCAGGCCCAGCAGAAACAGACGCTGTTGAACGTGTCGTACGACCCGACCCGCGAGCTGTACCGCGCCGTCGATGATGCTTTCATCAAAGAATACAAGGCAAAGGCCAACACGGATCTCACGATCCGCCAGTCGCACGGCGGTTCGGGCCGTCAGGCACGCTCCGTGATCGACGGCCTGGACGCCGACGTGGTCACGCTCGCACTCGCTTATGACATCGACGCGATCGCCGACAAGGGCCTGTTGCCGCAGGACTGGCAAAAGCGTCTGCCGCTCAATAGCTCGCCCTACACCTCGACCATCGTGTTCCTCGTGCGCAAGGGCAATCCCAAGCAGATCAAGGACTGGGACGATCTGATCAAGCAGGGCGTCGAAGTGATCACGCCCAACCCCAAGACCTCGGGTGGCGCACGCTGGAACTACCTCGCCGCCTGGGCTTATGCGCTGCAGAAGAACAACGGCAGCACCGACAAGGCGCGCGAGTTCGTAGGCGCCTTGCTCAAGAATGTGCCGGTTCTGGATACCGGCGCGCGAGGCTCGACCACGACCTTCGTCGAGCGCGGCGTGGGCGACGTGTTGCTGGCTTGGGAAAACGAGGCCTTCCTGGCCCAGGAAGAACTGGGTCCGGACAAGTTCGACATCATCGTGCCCTCGCTCTCGATCCTGGCCGAACCGCCGGTCGCGGTCGTGGACAAGGTCGTCGACAAGAAGGGCACCCGCGCCGCGGCACAGGCCTACCTCGAATTCCTGTACACCCCGGCCGCGCAGGAAATCATCGCCAAGAACTTCTATCGCCCGACCGACAAGAACGTGGCTGCCAAATACGAGAGCCGCTTTCCCAAGCTCAAGCTGGTGACGATCGATGACCCGATCTTCGGTGGCTGGCGCAAAGCCCAGAAGGATCACTTCAGCGACGGCGGCACCTTTGACCAGGTGTACCAGCCGCAGAAGAAGTAAGCGGCAACAGCGGAAGCGACACGATGAGTTCGGTCTCCATTTCCGCGGGGGGCGCCTCGGCGCCCCGCCGACGCAACGGCCCCGGCGTTCTGCCGGGTTTTGGCATTTCCATGGGCTTCGCGGTGCTGTATCTCAGCCTGCTGGTGCTGATTCCGCTGGCCGCGTTGCCGATCAAGAGCGCCGGCCTGGGATGGGAGGGCTTTTGGGATACGGTTACCGCGCCGCGCGTGGTCGCCTCCTACAAATTGACATTCGGCGCGTCGCTGCTGGCGGCGGTCGTGAACCTGGTCTTCGGCACCATCGTGGCGTGGGTGCTCGTGCGCTACCGCTTTCCCGGCAAGAAGATCGTGGACGCGCTGGTCGACCTGCCGTTCGCCTTGCCCACTGCCGTGGCAGGCATCGCGCTCACCGCGCTCTACGCCAAGAACGGCTGGCTGGGCGAGCCGCTGTTGCGCTGGTTCGATCTCAAAGTGGCGTTCACGCCGCTGGGCATCGTGATCGCGCTGATCTTCATCGGCCTGCCGTTCGTGGTGCGCACGGTGCAGCCGGTGCTCGAGGATGTCGAACGTGAGATCGAAGAAGCCGCGGCCAGCCTGGGTGCCGATCGCTGGCAAACCGTGCGCCGCGTGCTGCTGCCCGCGTTGTTCCCGGCGCTGTTGACCGGATTCGCGCTGGCGTTCGCCCGGGCGGTGGGCGAGTACGGCTCGGTGGTGTTCATCGCCGGCAATATGCCCATGGTGTCGGAGATCACGCCGCTGCTCATCATCGCCAAGCTCGAAGAATTCGACTATGCCGGCGCCGCGGCGATCGCCACGGTAATGCTGCTGATGTCGTTCGCGCTGTTGCTGCTCATCAATCTGCTGCAAGGCTGGCAGACCCGCCGTAACGGGAGGCTCGCATGAGCGCCGATGTTCGTCCTGACCACCTGACCGAGCCGCGCTGGGTGCGCGGCCTGTTGCTCACGCTCGGACTGGGATTTCTCGCGCTGTTTCTGCTGGTGCCGCTGGTGGCGGTGTTCACGGAGGCGTTCAAGCGTGGCTGGGAAGTCTATGTCGCCGCGATCACCGACGACGATGCGTGGTCGGCGATCAAGCTCACGCTGTTGGTGGCTGCGATCGCGCTGCCCGTGAACCTGGTGTTCGGCGTGGCGGCCGCCTGGGCGATCACCAAATTTCAGTTCCGCGGCAAGCAGGTGCTGATCACGCTGATCGACCTGCCGTTTTCGGTCTCGCCGGTCGTGGCCGGCCTGGTGTTCGTGTTGTTGTTCGGCGCTCAGGGCTGGTTCGGCCCGTGGCTGCAGGAGCACGACATCAAGATCGTCTATGCCGTGCCCGGTGTGATCCTGGCCACGTTGTTCGTGACCTTTCCCTTCGTCGCACGCGAGCTGATTCCGCTGATGCAGGCGCAGGGCAGCGAGGAAGAGCAGGCCGCCCTCACGCTGGGTGCGAGCGGATGGCAGATTTTCTGGCGCATCACGCTGCCCAACATCAAATGGGGCCTGCTGTACGGCGCCATTCTGTGCAATGCACGGGCGATGGGCGAGTTCGGCGCGGTGTCGGTCGTGTCGGGCCAGGTGCGCGGCCTCACCAACACGATGACGCTGCACGTGGAGATTCTCTACAACGAGTACCAGTTTGCCGCGTCGTTCGCGGTGGCGTCGCTGCTTGCGCTGCTGGCGCTGGTGACCCTGTTGATCAAGAACGTCGTCGAGTGGCGCAACAACAAGCTGCTGCGCGACGCATCGCTGCCGCTGGAGCGGCCGGTGCCCCCGTCGCCGGCGACCTCGGCCGCCGCGGCCTGAAGGAGATATCGCATGAGTATCGAAGTTCGCAATCTGTCCAAGCGTTTCAACGACTTCCGTGCGTTGGACGACGTGTCGCTGTCGATCGAGACCGGTGAACTGGTCGCGTTGCTGGGCCCGTCGGGCTGTGGCAAGACCACCTTGCTGCGCATCATCGCCGGGCTGGAGTCGCCCGACCAGGGCAGCGTACTGTTTGCCGGCGAAGATGCCACCGGCGTCGATGTGCGCCAGCGCCAGGTCGGTTTCGTGTTCCAGCACTACGCGCTCTTCAAGCATATGACGGTGTTCGAGAACGTGGCCTTCGGCCTGCGCGTGAAACACCGTTCGCTGCGCCCGTCCGAGGCGCAGATCCGCTCCAAGGTGCATGAGCTGCTGCAACTCGTGCAGCTCGATTGGCTGGCCGACCGTTATCCTTCCCAGCTCTCCGGCGGCCAGCGCCAGCGCATCGCGCTGGCCCGTGCACTGGCCGTGGAGCCGCGCGTGCTGCTGCTCGATGAGCCGTTCGGCGCGCTCGACGCCAAGGTGCGCAAGGAGTTGCGCCGCTGGTTGCGCCGCCTGCACGACGAGCTCAATGTGGCCAGCGTGTTCGTGACCCACGACCAGGAAGAGGCGCTCGAGGTGGCCGACCGGGTCGTGCTGATGAACGCGGGCAAGATCGAGCAGGTCGGAACCCCGCGCGAGGTTTGGGAAAACCCTGCCACGCCATTCGTCTATGGCTTCCTGGGCGACGTGAACCAGTTGCATGGCCATGCCCGTGATGGCCAATGGCACGCTCACGGCGTGGCCTTGCCGGCGCCGGGGCTTGAGCAGGGGCACGACATCGGCGCCATCGCCTATGTCCGTCCGCACGAAGTGGAAGTGCTGCGCGTCTCCGACGCGGGCGCAGGCGCGGCGGGCGTGCCGGTGCGCCTGGCGCATGCCTACCTGGCGGGCCCGAGTGCCTACCTGGAGCTGGCGCGCGAAGATGCCGACGCGCTGATCGAAGCCGAGGTCCCCGAGCGCCTGTTCCGCGAACTCAATCTGAAAGAAGGCGAAGCCCTGCTGGCGCGGCCGCGCCGCGCCCGGGTGTTCGCCGCACAGGCCTGAGCCATGACGCAATCCTCACTTTCCGACCCGCGCGTGAACCGGCTCTGGCAGGAGCTGCAAGCGCGGGTGGCCGACATCGCGGCCTCGCACCCTGACGCCGTCCTTGCTTCGTCGCTTGCCGCCGAAGACATGCTGCTCACCCATGCCATCTTTGGCGGCGGCGTGCCGCTGGGTGTGTTTTCGCTGGACACCGGGCGGCTGCACGCCGAAACCGTTGCCATGCTGCAGACCGTGCGCCAGCGCTACGGCCGCGAGATCGAGGTGTGGCGGCCGGATGCGGCGGCGGTCGAGGCCCATGTGGCCGAGCACGGTGCCTACGCGTTCTACGAGAGCGTGGCGCTGCGCAAGGCCTGTTGCCAGATCCGCAAGGTCGAGCCGCTCACGCGCGCGCTCGCCGGCCGCAGCGCCTGGATCACGGGGCAGCGGCGCGAGCAGGCTGTCACGCGCGGCGAGCTGCCCTTCGATGAGCACGACCCCGTGTTCGGCCTGCACAAGTTCAATCCACTGGCCGCCTGGACCGAAGCCGATGTCTGGCTCGCGATCCGTGAACTCGGCGTTCCCTATAACCCGCTGCACGACCAGGGCTATCCCTCGATCGGATGCGAACCCTGTACGCGGGCCATCCGTCCGGGCGAAGACCTGCGCGCGGGCCGCTGGTGGTGGGAGTCGTCGGACTCCAAGGAGTGCGGGCTGCACGCGGGCAATGCCGCGGCCCCCGCGCCTCGCAGCCAGATCATCTCTATCGTGCCCGCGGGCGCACCCCCTACGCATTGAGGATTCACCATGTCTGTCGTCATCAACCGCAGTCATCTCGATTGGCTCGAGGCGGAAGCAATCTATATCTTGCGCGAAGTCGCGGCCGAGTGCGCCCGGCCGGCGCTCTTGTTCTCGGGCGGCAAGGACTCGGTGGTGCTGCTGCGCCTGGCCGAAAAAGCCTTCCGCCCTGGCCGCTTCCCGTTTCCCTTGCTGCACATCGACACCGGTCACAACTTCGACGAGGTGATCGCCTTCCGTGACGCGCGGGCGGCCGAGCTGGGCGAAACCCTGCTGGTGCGCAGCGTCGAGGATTCGATCAAGCGCGGCAGTGTGGTGCTGCGCCGTGAGACCGACTCGCGCAACGCGGCCCAGGCCGTCACCCTGCTGGAAGCAATCGAAGAGCTGCAGCTCGATGCCTGCATCGGCGGCGCGCGCCGCGACGAAGAGAAGGCGCGTGCGAAAGAGCGCATTTTTTCGTTTCGCGACGAGTTCGGTCAGTGGGATCCCAAGGCCCAGCGCCCCGAACTCTGGAACATCTTCAACACCCGGGTGCACGCGGGCGAGAACATGCGGGTGTTTCCGATCTCGAACTGGACGGAGCTCGATGTGTGGCAATACATCCAGCGCGAGCAGCTGGCGCTGCCTTCCATCTATTACACCCATGAGCGCGAGGTGGTCCGGCGCAAGGGCTTGCTCGTACCCGTGACACGGCTCACACCGCCGCGCGAGGACGAAACGGTCGAGCGCCTGCAGGTGCGCTTTCGCACGGTGGGCGATATCTCCTGCACCTGCCCGGTGGCATCCGAGGCGAGCACCACGGCCGACATCATCGCCGAGACTGCCGTCACCGACATCACGGAGCGCGGCGCCACGCGCATGGACGATCAGACCTCGGAGGCCTCGATGGAGCGCCGCAAACGCGAAGGCTATTTCTGAGCGCGCCGCGCAATCGAACACAGGGACACATCATGAACGCAGTGAACGAATCATTCTTGGGCGGCGCCGACAACGGTGTGCTGCGCCTCATCACCGCCGGCTCGGTCGACGACGGAAAATCCACGCTCATCGGGCGTCTGCTCTATGACAGCAAGGGCGTGTTCGCGGATCAGCTCGACGCGATCGCGCGCGCCAAATACAAGCGAGTGGCAGGCGAGGGCATCGACTTCTCGCTGCTTACCGACGGCCTCGAAGCGGAGCGCGAGCAGGGCATCACGATTGACGTGGCCTATCGCTACTTCGCCACCCCCGCGCGCAAGTTCATCATTGCCGACGCGCCGGGCCACGAGCAGTACACACGCAACATGGTCACCGGCGCGTCGACGGCTGACGCGGCGATCATCCTCATCGATGCCACGCGCGCGGCCGACGGCGTGCTGCTGCCGCAGACCAAGCGGCACAGCACCATCGCCAAGCTGCTTGGCCTGCGCCATATCGTGGTCGCGGTGAACAAGATGGATCTGGTCGATTGGGATCAGGCGGTGTTCGAGCGTATCCGGGCCTCTTACGCGCAGCTGGCCGAGCGGCTTGGCATTGCGTCGTTCCAGATCCTGCCGCTCTCGGCGCTCAATGGCGACAACGTCGTCACGCTCTCGGCGCGCACGCCCTGGTATCAAGGACAGCCGTTGCTCACGTTGCTCGAGGGCCTGGCCGTGGATGACAACGACAGCGCGCAACCGCTGCGGCTGCCGGTGCAATGGGTATCCCGTGAAGGGGGCGATCGCGCGGATGATTTTCGCGGGTACGCCGGCAGGGTGGCCAGCGGTGTGCTGCGCCCAGGCGATACGGTGCAGGTGCAGCCTTCGGGCGTGAGCGCCGTGGTGCGCGAGGTGCGCCTGCACGATCGTGCGCTCGACGCAGCGTATGCCGGCGACTCGGTCACGGTCGTGCTCGACCGCGACGTCGACGTCTCGCGCGGTGACGTGATCGTGCATGCGGATGCACCCGCGCGCGTGGGTCGCGAGTTCGATGCGGAGCTGTGCTGGCTCGACACGCAGCCGCTCAATCCCGCGCGCCGCTACTTGCTCAAGCACGGCACGCGTCTCACCTCGGCCAAGATTCGTGCGCTGCACACTCGCCGCGATATTCACGAATTGCAGGAGGTTCCGAACGAGGCCGGCGCACTGCAGATGAACGACATCGGACGTGTCTCGCTGATCACGCGTGAGTCTCTCGCGGTGGATGCGTACGACGACATTTCGAGCAACGGCGCCTTCATCCTGATCGATGAGGCCACGCACCAGACTGCGGCCGCCGGCATGTTGCGCTGAAGGTCAAGAAGGACGTGATCCAGCCTTGTTGTTTTTCGGTTAAATCCTTATTTGGCGCGGGTTTCCGGGCGATTTAACAACTTTTCCCGGAACTCGCCGGCCACCTCGGCGCGACTTGCGTTAAATTGAGTTCGCGGTTCGGGGCTTGCACAAAGTACTGGTTTTTTGTACAGTACTTACATGGCTAGCTTCGAACATTCGCTTTCCGCCGGTTCTGGGTCCCCGGCTGCCGCCCCCGCCGCCTCGCGCGGTCGGGGTGCGGTTACTAATGTTCCGCATCGCTTCCAGCAATCCGATCGCGAAGGCATCGATGATGGCTGGCATGGCGAAGCGCTGGATGCTGCATCGCACAGCGCGACCGACGCGTTGCCTGGCGAGAGTGTCCCTGATTTCCTCGACGACATCGCCTACTCCGTGGTGGATGATCCCGCGGAGGTGCTGGCTTCCGAGCCTGTCCCTGATTACGATCTCGCCGTCGATGACGACTTCTCCGATCTCGACATCGATCCCGATACCGGGGGGCACGATTCCGCCGGTGATGATTTCGCGGTCTCCGATCGTGCCGCGCGCCGCGCTGAGCGCCAGGCGGCTTCGTCTTCTCGCCGTCCTGGTTTCTGGGATCGGGTCCCAGCGGATCGTGCGTCAGCCTCCACGGGCCGACGCAGCGCCGGTGTGACGTTCAGCCCCCGGGCTACGCTCTCGCCTGGCCATCACGACTCCCAGGGTGTCTTCGATGCCCCGGAGGGCTCCGATTTCCCTGACGCTTCCGGTTTTCCCGATGCTTCCGAGGCGCATTGGCCCGAGGAGGCGGTAGACCTCTCCGCGGATTTCCCGTCGGATTCCTCCCTGCCTTCCCCTGTATCTTCGGCAACGGCGTCCTCGCAAGAGCGGCCACAACCCCAGGCGCGAGCCGCGCTGGAGCAGCGGGCCGCGCGCACGACCGTGGTCTACCCGGTCGCCTATCCGCCCGTTCCGCCCCGCCTCCAGCCCGCCGCCGTGCATACGCCGCTCGATACCGAGCCGCCTTTGCACACGGGCATGTCGCCCTACATCGGCGACGACGCGGGCGCCGCGCGTGCGCTCACCGAGGCACTCCAGGCGGCCGCGCGCGCAGCCAGCGAGGCCAGTGGTGCCGACCCGAGCGAAGCGCCCGTGGTCTTCTTTCCGCGCCGGTCCTTCAGCACCGCTACCGATGCGCACGCCATGGCCGGCTCGCCGATGGATACGATGCCGGGCAGCCACGCGCCGGGCGCGGGCGGAGACCGGCACGGCGCTCACGCGGCCCAGCCCGCCTGCCGTATCGCGAGCGTGCCCGCGGCTGCGTCCGTCGGGCCCAGCATCCTGCCCACCGGTGGCGCCCTCAAGACCACCGTCAAGGCCGAGCAGGCGCGCAAGCTGTTGTCGCGCAATGATTCGCCGGACATCCCGTTCGATCAGGCGGTCAATCCTTATCGGGGATGCGAGCATGGCTGCGTGTATTGCTATGCGCGTCCCACGCACGCCTACCTGGGTTATTCGCCCGGCCTGGATTTCGAAACACGTCTGATCGCCAAGGCCAATGCCGTCGAAGCGTTGCGCGCCGAGCTCGCCAAGCCGGGCTACAAGGTGTCGCCCATCAATATTGGCTCCGCCACGGATGTCTACCAGCCGATCGAGCGCACCTGGAAGCTCACGCGCGGGCTGCTTCAACTGATGGACGAAACCGGCCATCCGGCCACGCTGGTCACCAAGAATTCGCTGATCGAGCGCGACATCGATGTGCTCCAGCGTTTGGCCGAGCGCAAACTGATCACGGTGTACATGAGTATCACCACGCTCGATAGCGCCATGTCGCGCACGCTCGAGCCGCGGGCGTCGGCACCGTGGCGCCGTATCCAGACGGTACGCACGCTGGCACGCGCCGGCATTCCGGTCAGTGTGAACGTCGCGCCGTTGATTCCCTTCATCAACGACGACGCACTGGAGCAGATTCTCGAGCAATCGGCGGCTGCGGGTGCGCGGTCGGCGAGCTATACCGTCGTGCGTTTGCCCTGGGAAGTGAAAGACGTCTTCGCGGGTTGGCTGCACGCGCATTTTCCGGATCGCGCACAGCGCGTTCTGCATCGCATCGAAGACCTGCGCAATGGCCGTCTCAATGACCCCGAGTTCGGCACCCGCATGCGCGGTACGGGCATCTGGGCCGATCTGATCAAGCAGCGTTTCCAGGTCGCGATGCGGCGCCTGTCGATCCGCGCCGAGCGTCCCGTCTTGTCGTGCGAGCACTTTGTCGCGCCCCAGCAGGCACCGCGCGTGTCGCGCCGCGAGTTGGTCGAGCAGGCGCGCCGCGAAGGGCAGCTGGATCTGTTTTAACGAAGACGCGGGCCGCGAAGCGCCCCCGGTTGTCGTCCGTTTTTGTTGTCTGGTTTATGCCGTGCCTGTGTGCGGCGATGGTTGGTCGCGGCGCCGGTGGGTGCCGCGGCTCTCGAATCTGGCCGAGTTCGGCGCCAGGCCGGGTTTCTCAGTCCCTCACCTGAGGTATCCGGCGGGCGAGGTTGCCGCGGTTTGCATGGGCAGGCCGCGGCCCGATGGCGAGATATCCGCCAAAACTGCCGAATCTCGGCCAGATGTCCGGCCCTGCGGGGTTGGGCATCACGATCCTAGGAGTGATCATGAGCAGCGTAATGCTTTCCACCGATGTGCTTGACGAACTCGATACCGCGCACGTCCGCGGCCCGATGCCGATTCGTCGTTTCTTGCCAGCGGGCGCGCGTGGCGTCCTGGCCCGGGGCGTGCAGGGCATGGGTACCGGCCTGAAAAGTGCCGCCCGCATGATGTCGGCGATGTTCGCGCCTGCCGCGGGCGCTGCCGCGCGCCGTTGGCCTTTCACGGCCGTGCCCGCCGCACCGAGCGCCCCGCTCGATGCGCCGCACGACCTGCCCGACGAGTCGCCGGCACAGGCGGCGCACGTGCCCGGCGCCTCGATGGCAGGGGTGTCGAGCGCGGCGTTTGCCGCGATGCTGGCGGCCGAACCTGCGCTGCGCCAGCAATGGCGCCGCCGTCAGGTACTGGACGTTGCGCTGGTGCTTACCTGGGGCGTGATGATTCCCGCGGTGATGTGGGTGGGCGCCGCGGTCGGCTTCTGAGCACGCGGATCCGGGCGAGGGCCCGCCATCTCACGACGAGCCCAGCAACACAACGCCCGCCAGAATGGCCGCGCAGCCCGCGAGCCGGCCGGGGCCGACTTTTTCGCGCAGCAGCATCATGCCGGCGAGCGTGCCCAGCATCATCGACATCTCGCGAGCCGGTGCCACGAGGCTGAGAGGCGCGCCATTACGCAGTGCATACAGCACCAGGATGTAACCTAGCGGCGACAAAAAACCCACCGCGATCGCCAGGTGCCAATATCCCCGCATGGCGGGTACGTAGGTCGCTCGGCGTTTCAGCACATGCGGCGTCATCATCAGGGTGCGGGTGACGCAGGTGAACCAGTCGAACAGCACCGGCATGATGAGCAGGACTTTCACCCCGTAGGCGTCCACCACGGTGTAGGCGGCGATGAAGAGGCCGATGATCACGCCCCACCGTACGCCGATCCATGCGTGCGGCTGCCGGAACAGGCTGAGCCGGCCCTGGGTGGCGATCAGCAGTACCCCGCCCACGACACACAGCATGCCGACGATGCCGCTCGCCGACGCGGGCTCGTGCAACAGCAGAAAGGCGCCGAATGTCGAGAGCAGCGGGCCGGTCCCGCGTGCGATCGGGTAGACCACCGACAGGTCCGCGACCTGATACCCGCGCTGCAGGCACAGGCTATATCCCAGATGCAGCAGGCTGGAGGCCAGGATGCAGAGCACCACGGGCCAGTTCCACACCATTCCTTCGTGCAGCAACACCCAGATGACCCACGGTGCATAGATCACGCTGGCCGCCAGGCCATACGCGAACACGAACATGGGGCCGACCATGGCCGCGCGCTTGGCCAGCAGGTTCCAGCTGGCGTGCGCCACGGCGGCGAGGATGACCAACAGCAGGGATGTAGCAGACATCGGGGAAGCACCCGGGCGGGCGATCGCAGCGGCAGGAAAGTCATGGAGGTTACTGCAATCAAGGTGCCCATGCAGCCCGTTGCGCACCCACAGAAGCCAGCAAATAAGCGGCTTGACAGCGAAAGGTATAGATGAATTAAGCCATTCCGACGGGGCGCGTATGGCGCTCGCCGGGGGACGCAGCCCGCGTGCGCGGTTCACGAAGCCTGCTCGGGATGGACGTTTGCGGCCCGATGACAGCGTGAGGGAATGTGGCGGATTGACCACGGTTTGCGCCGTGGGAGGAGCCGCCTGGGACCGGTTCAAGCGGTTCACACGGTTCACACGGTTCACCGGGGTCGCGGGAGGACATCGGCCGGGAGGCGGGTCTGGTAGTCAATCGGGGCCGGGGATAGGAGGGGGGCTGGCCGTGCCGATGAGCAAAAACTGAGCAGTTTTTATGGCGGAGGGGCGCACCCTGATGTAGAATGCTGGGTTTGCCAAATCTCATCCTCTGCTTGCGGCACGAGTACAACAATGTACGCCGTGGTGGACTCGGCAACCGGTAAGTTCGCGGCCCGCGCTTTGCGCGCTGGGTTTTCGATCCCACGGTCTGTCCTTCGTCTGCCCCGGATTTATCTATCGGCAAAGCTTCACCCCGCAAAGGCAAGATGATCTAGGAGTTCATGTGAACCTCATCGCTATCCTCGAGCAGGAAGAAATCGCCCGCCTGACCGGCGACAAGACCGTTACCTCGTTCGCCCCCGGCGACACCGTGGTGGTCAACGTCAACGTCGTGGAAGGTACCCGCAAGCGCGTCCAGGCCTTCGAAGGCGTGGTCATCGCCAAGCGCAATCGCGGTCTGAATTCTGCTTTCATCGTGCGCAAGATCTCGTCGGGTGAAGCCGTGGAACGTACGTTCCAGCTCTACTCGCCGCAAATCGCGAGCATCGAAGTCAAGCGCCGCGGCGACGTGCGCCGCGCCAAGCTGTACTACCTGCGCAACCGCTCGGGCAAGTCGGCGCGCATCAAGGAAAAGCTCGTCAGCAAGCAAGCCAAGGCGGCTTGATCGCAGACGGCAGCCGTTTCGGGGAACAGCGGTCTCATGGGTACGCTCATGGCTGCATCCCCGGACGGATTTCCGGGTTAAAAAGAAAGGCACCTGCAGTCCACTGCACGGTGCCTTTTTTGTCGCAGGGCCGCCCCAAGACAAAAGCGCCCCCTCGGGGGGCAGCAAGCCGAAGGCGCAGCGTGGGGGCATCTTCTATCGCAGGGCCGCCCCAAGACAAAAGCGCCCCCTCGGGGGCGCAGCAAGCCGAAGGCGCAGCGTAGGTGCCTTCTTTTTCTGTATTGACTGGGACTATGCCCGAATCCAATCCGCCGCGCGCCCGCCGTCCGGCCGTGCGTCCGCTCTTCGACCCGATGGCACAACCCTGGCAGACCGCCGACCGCGGTCTGTCGGCCCTGCCGGTATCGGTGCTGACCCCCGAGCGGCTGCGCGATCAACTGCGGCGGCCAGAGTTCGCGAGCGGGCGCTGGACGCTCGATCCTCTGAACCTCGAGGTCGATCCGTATCCTGGCCGCGACGGCGCGCCTGTGCTGGCGGCCGTGCTGATCCCGATGATGATGCGGCCCGAAGGCGTGAGCGTGATGTTGACGCAGCGGGCAGCCCATTTGCACGATCATGCCGGGCAGATCAGTTTTCCGGGCGGGCGGGTCGAAGTGAGTGACGGCACGCCGGTCGCGGCTGCCTTGCGCGAAGCCGAGGAAGAAACCGGCTTGCCCGTGGATCGCGTCGAGGTCCTGGGCAGCATGCCCGATTACCTTACCTCGACCGGCTTTTCGATCACGCCGGTCGTGTCGCTCGTGCGCACGGACTTCGCGCCGTCGATCGACGCCTTCGAGGTCGCCGAGCTCTTCGAAGTGCCGCTTTCCTTTCTCATGAATCCCGCCAACCATCGGCTGTACCAGGCGCAATTGCCCGACGGCCGGGTGCGGCAGTATTACGCCATGCCCTACGGTGACCGCTTTATCTGGGGCGCCACCGCCGGCATTCTGCGCAACCTGTATCGCGCGCTCGCCCACGGTCCCGCGGGCGCCTGAGCGAGCGGCCGGCCCGCGGACGGTATCGCCGGCCCAAGCGGGCGGCACGCAGGGCCCTTCAACCAGCGTTGTTCAGCGCGGGCAATCTCGTCCTTGACCGTTTCATGCCAGGCAAAGGGGCCCGAGCAGCCTCCGACCGGGCCGTCCGGTAAAGCACGCATGGCACCGGTAGCGCGGCGCGCCCCGTGGGGCCGGCGTCCGGCATGCGGCCACGAATCCGCGGCAGGCCCCCAAGACACCGCATTCGGCGGGCCCTCGATGCCTCGGTGTAGCAGGTGCGAAAACCGGGGCACGTGGCGAGATGGCGCACGCGTATGCGCCACTCGCCCGAATCCTCAGCGCACGCCTGGTTCAGTGCGACGACGCGCGGCGCGCCGCTTGCAACCAGCCCAGGCCGGCACGGGTGTCGGCGCGCGGCCGATATTCGCAGCCCACCCAGCCGTTGTAGCCGAGCTCGTCCAGGATTTGGAACAGATAGCGGTAGTTGAGCTCGCCGTGGTCGGGCTCCTGACGCAGCGGCACTCCCGCGATCTGCACATGGCCGACGCGGCCCTGGGGGATATAAGTGCGCAGCCGCGTGCTCACATCGCCTTCGACGATCTGGCAGTGGTACAGATCCATCTGCACCTTGACGTTGTCCGCCCCGGTGGCGGCCGCGATGTCATGGGCGACCTGCTGATGATTGAGGTAATAACCGGGAATGTCGCGGGTATTGATCGGCTCGATCATGATGTCGACATTCATGGCGGCCGCCTGCTCGGCGGCGTACGCCAGGTTTTCGATGTAGGTGCCGCGGACCGCTGCGGGATCGGCGTCGGCCGGGGGGCAGCCCGCCATCACATGAATGCGGGGGCACAGCAGCACGGCGGCATAGTCGAGCGCCTGGTCCAGGCCGGCACGGAAATCATCGACCCGGCCCGGCAGGCAGGCCAGGCCGCGCTCGCCGCGCTCGGCGTCGCCCGGCGGCGTGTTGAACAGCACGACTTCGAGATCCGAGGCGTTCAACTGCGCTTGCCAGGTGCGCGCGGGGTGCGCATAGGGAAACTGCATTTCGACGGCGCGAAAGCCGTCGCGCGCAGCCGCGGTGCAGCGTTCGGGTAATTCAAGTTCCCCATACATGGTGGTCAGATTGGCGGCAAAACGAGGCATTGCAACAGTCCTCTGAGGCGTGGCCGCGGCCCGGCGTACCGGGCAGCGATCCGTATGACGGGTGTCTCATGACGAGACGCGCATGGGCCAAGTGTAGCGCCCGCGCGCAAGCGACCTTGTCAGTACCGGTGACGAGTCGCTTCGTTTTCGGCCAGCAGCCGCTCGTATAGCGCGTAACGGCCCGGGTCGATCTTGCCGGCGGAGAGCGCCGCCACCACGCCGCAGCCGGGCTCGTGGCGGTGCGTGCAGTTGTAAAAACGGCAGCTCTCGATATAGGGCTTGAACTCGGGGAACCCGCGCAGCAGGTCTTCGCCGCTCAGGTGATGCAGGCCGAAGCCCTGGAACCCCGGGGAGTCGATCAGATCGCCGCCCGGTGCCGGCAGGTGATACAGCCGGGTGCTGGTGGTCGTGTGACGGCCCATGTCGAGCGCTGCCGAGTGCTCGCGCGTGGCCGCCCGGGCGTCCGGGATCAGACTGTTGAGCAGGGTGGACTTGCCCATGCCGCTCTGACCCAAGAGCAGGTTGACCCGGCCCGCAAGGCGCGGCGCGAGCAGCGTGCGCACACTGTCCTGATCTTGCGCGCACAGTTCGACCACCGGCACGCCCAGCGCCTGGATCGGCGCCAGGCGCGCGCGCGCGGCGGGCAGTCCGGCGGTGAGGTCGATCTTGTTCAGGATGATGAGCGGTTCGATGCCGGCGCTCCAGGCGCCGGTGAGCGCGCGGCCGGTGAGGTCGTCGGAAAACGTCGGCTCGACGGCAATCACGATCAGCAGCTGATCGACATTGGCGGCGAACTGCTTCGAGCGCATTTCGTCGGAGCGGAACAGCAGGTTGCGGCGGGGCAGGACGGCGTCGATCGCGCCTTCGTCCTTGCCTTGCGGCGAGATGCGGACCAGGTCCCCCACCGCAGGGCCGGTTTTTTTGCCCCGCGGAAAGCATTTGCGCACGCTGCCATCGGGCAGCTCCACCGTGTAATGACGGCCGTGCGCGGCGATGATGCGGCCTTCGAGCGCGTCCGTCATGCGGCCGCCAGCAGGTGGCGGATGCGGATGGCGGCCGGAGGATGACTGTCGTAGAACGCCGAGTGGACCGGGTCGGGGGTGAGGGTGGCTGCGTTGTCGTCGTAGAGCTTGACCAGGGCCGAGATCAGATGCACAGGCGAACTCTGACCCGCCGCGTAGCGGTCGGCCTCGAATTCGTCACGGCGCGAGAACCAGCTGGCGAGAGGGGTGAACATGAACGTGAAAACCGGAATGACCAGGAAAAACAGAATCAGCGCCATCGCGTCGTTGCGGGCGCCCAGTTGGGGCAGCACGCCCAGGCCCACATAGAACCAGGGTTGATTGGCGAGCCAGCCCAGCACCGCGAAGAACGCCAGCGCCATCACGATGCTGATCGCATGGCGGCGCACGATATGGCGGCGGGCGAAGTGGCCGAGTTCGTGCGCAAGCACGGCTTCGATCTCGTCGGCGTTGAGCTTGTTGAGCAACGTGTCGAAAAACACGATACGGCGGGTACGGCCGAAACCGGTGAAATACGCATTGCCGTGGCCCGAGCGGCGCGATCCGTCCATCACGAACATGCCGTTCACCGTAAACCCGCAGCGCTCACCGAGCGCGCGGATGCGGCCCGCCAGCTGGGCATCGGTGAGCGGGGTGAACTTGTTGAACATGGGCGCGATCACGACCGGCGCGATGTAGTTGATCAGCAGCTGGAACGCACTCCAGACCACCCAGGCCCACAGCCACCACAAAGAGCCGGCGCTGGCCATCAGCCACAGGATCGCGGCCGCAAGCGGCAGACCGAGCGCCATGCTGAGCACGATGCCCTTGACCATATCGGCCGCGAAGAGGCCGGGCGTCATGCGGTTGAAGCCGAAACGCGCTTCGAGACGGAATTGGCGATAGAGCGTGAACGGCAGGCTCAGCAGCCCCAGCACGCAGAGCACGGCTACCAGCAGGCCGAGCTGGCGCAGCATGTCGTTATCCGTGAGCGAACTCACCAGCAGGTCGAGCGCCTGCAGCCCGCCCAGCAAGGTCAGCGCGATCAGCACGACCGCGTCGAACACGCGCTCCAGCATGCCGAGCCGGATGCGCGCCACGGTGTAGTCGGCCGCCCGCTGATGGCTGGTCAGGCCGATGCGCTGCGCGAACTCGCCGGGGACGGCGCCGCGGTGGGCAGCCACGTGCCGGATCTGGCGCGCGGCGAGCCAAAAGCGCAGACCGGTATCGGCCAGCAGCAACACGACGAACAGGACAGCAAAGGCGGAGGCGGCGTCTGGCACGGGTCTGGTATGCGAAAATCGCGGTTTTACACAGCAAACGAAATTATATGGCTGCCAACGAAAACCGCCTGGTCTGGCTCGATATGGAAATGACCGGGCTCGATCCCGAGAAAGAACGCATCATCGAGGTGGCGGTGGTGGTCACCGAGCCCGATCTTACCGTGGTCGCCGAAGGCCCGGTGCTGGTGATCCACCAGCCCGACAGTCTGCTCGACGCCATGGACAACTGGAACAAGTCCACGCACGGCAAAAGCGGCCTGATCGACAAGGTGCGCGCTTCCACCCTGACCGAAGCCGAGGCCGAGGCTCAGCTGATCGCGTTCCTGGCGCAACACGTGCCGGCGGGCAAGTCGCCGCTGTGCGGCAACACCATCAGCCAGGACCGCCGATTCATGTTCTCGTACATGCCCGAACTCGAGCGTTTCTTTCACTACCGCAATCTCGACGTCAGCACGCTCAAAGAGCTGGCCCGCCGCTGGGCGCCCGCGCTCCTCAAGGGTTTCGAGAAAAAGAGCCGTCATGAAGCGCTGGCCGACATTTACGAGTCGATCGACGAGCTCAAGTACTACCGCGAGCATTTCCTCAAGGTGTAAGGCGGGTCGAGGGGCGAACGCGGGATGCGCCGCGGGCCGGCTTGCATTACGCTGGGCAGCATCCCGTTCGCACAGGCGGCACCCGCCGTTCTCCCATGAGCTCGTTCGTTCTTGACGGCATCCGCCGCGCCGAAGCGCTGGCCCGGGCCGAAGGTCTGGATCTGATGGCCCGCGCGGGTCGCGCGGCCGCCGATTTCATCGCCGCGCGCCACGGCCCCGAGACGCACGTGCTCGCGCTGGCCGGTCCCGGCAACAATGGCGGCGATGCACTGGTGGCGGCCACCTGGTTGAGCCGATGGGGTTACGAGATTCAGGTCGTGATGCTGAGCGATCCGGCGGCGCTGCCCGAGGACGCCGCAAAGGCCTACGCGGGCTGGCGTGCGGCCGGTGGTATCGAAGATCGCGCGCTGCCGCTGCGGGCCCCGCAGGTGGTGATCGACGGGCTCTTCGGCATCGGGCTGAATCGCAAGCTGTCCGCTCAGTGGCAGGCAGCGGTCGATGCCGTCAATGCATGGCAGGTGCCCGTCCTGGCCCTGGACGTGCCCAGCGGCCTCTGCGCCACCAACGGCGCGGCCCTCGGCCAACCCGTGCGGGCGCGCTGGACCTTGTCCTTCATTGCCGCGGCGCCGGGCCTTGCCACAGGCACCGGCCTGCTCGCCGCCGGCGAAACCCACCTCGATACGCTGGAGCTCGAGCCCGAATGGCTGTCCCGCGCACTGGGCGAATCCGGGCCGGCGCCTGACTGACCGACCTCGATGTGCGATGGCCGAATGGCCGAAGCGCGAAACCGGGGGGCGGCCCGGCCGGCCATCAGCCCGGGCCGGGCATTTATCGGGTTCAGGCCGCGACGGAGCTGCGCTCTGGCGAGGGGGCGAGTTCGAGCCGGTTGCCACCCTGCGACTTGGCGCTGTAGAGCGCGTGGTCGGCTGCCGCCAACCCTTCCACCAGCGAGGGGACGCGGTCATCGAACTGGGCCAGGCCGATGCTGACCGTGGCTGAAAGCCCGTTCTGCCTGACATGCAGCGCGCTGGTCTGCGAGAAGCGCGCGATGATCGCCTCGCCGAGCATCTGGGCTCGGCGCGCGTCGTCGCCCGTGAGCAGGCCCGCGAATTCTTCGCCCCCCATACGTGCCAGGATGGCTTGCGGGCCCAGCACGCCCTGGGCGATCTCGGCGAACGACTTCAGCACTTCATCGCCCGCCTGGTGGCCATATCGGTCGTTGATGGCCTTGAAGCGATCCAGGTCGAAAGCCAGGACAGCAATAGGGGAGCGGGATGCCGTGGCCTCGATCGCCGCCACGCCTTGCTCGAAGAACCAGCGCCGATTGCCCAGCCGCGTCAGGTAGTCGGTCTGCGACTCACGCAGCAGATGGCCGTGCGATTCATCGCGGATGAGTTTGAGCAAGGTCATCGGCAGCACGACGGAATACAACACGCCCTCGTAGATCGTGATCTTGCTCGCCAAGGACTGGATCACCTGGCCGTGCTCGCCCACGAGCCAGGGCAGGACCAGCGCCCGAGCGGCGTAACACAGCGCGTGGATACTGCTCAGCACCACGACGATATAGCGCGACTGCATGGACTTCATGGCGTCGCAACGCAGCATCGCCCAGGCGGTCAGGCCGCTGGCGAGCGCGATCGGGATCGAGCTGAGGTAATTCCAGATCACTTCCTGGAAACGCACGCCGCCAATGAGCCAGATCAGCGCCATGACGGCGAGCAGGGCGAGCGAGATGCGTTTGTGAAGCCGGCCGCTCAGCGACGCGACTCCCGTGAAGATGAGCAGGTAGCCGGACAGCACCGTGAGGTTGGCAATGGCCGATCCGAGGGCGCCGGGAAAGTCGCGCCGCACCAGGGCCAGCGCGCAGCCAGCGGCCAGCGTCGCAAAGCCGGCGGACAGAATCCGCAGGGACTTGCTGCGCTTGGGATTGGACCTGTGCTCCCAGAATGTCATGCCTGCGCTGGCGAGCAGGGTTCCGACTGCGAGTAGGTAAAGAGTGATGAGGTCGACGTACATCCAGGACGTAAAGGCATTGCGCCGATACATCGCGGCGGCGGTCTGATTTTACGTGGAAAACTTGACAGCGGCATGCTGCGGACAGCCCTTATAAAAGGGTCGTTGTCAGCCGCATGAACCGTGCCCGCCGGGGTGCGCCGCCCGGTCGAGCAGCTCAGGCGGGCACGGCCACGGGGCGGCCGCCGAAGCGCGCCATGATCTCGGCCGAAAGCGGGCGATAGCCGGTGTTTTCGCGTCCCGCCACGGCGTCCAGGTGCGATTCGGAGGCGTCGAAAAGGCGCCAATAAAGGCGGCGGCACATTTCGCGTGCCGGAATGCCGGGCCATTGCGCCGGCAACATCGGCATCGGCAACTGCGGGTCGTGCAACACGATCCGCCGCCAGTGGTGCAGCAGCAGCACACGCAATGCAAAGGCCTGCGCGGGCTGGGCCGCGTCCGGCGCCTCGAGCAGCGTTTCGAGAGGGCCGAAGTGGCGGATAAAGAGCCGGTACTGCTCCGCCACCGCGTCGAGATTCCAGCATTGAGGCGCCAGGCTCGCGATGGGCAGGCCGCCGGCGCCGGCCAGGTCGCGTGCCGACAGCACGAGCGCGCGGTCGGGGATGCCGAGCTTCTCGAGGATGTCGTGCGCCGCTCGGGCCTCGGTGGCGGGGTGGGCGAACAGCCCCGGCGCGACCAGCGCGAAGCCTTCCCACTCGAGCTCGCGGCGCAATTCGGCGCGCTCGGCAAGCCCGTTGCCCCCGGTGCGGGGCAGTGCCACCAGCGTCCATTCGCCGCTCCACTCGGCGGCCGGCCCTTCGTAAATGCGCTGCGAAGCACGCGCCGTATTGCGCTGCCCCTGTTCAGACATCAGATACAGGCTGCGGCGCCCGTGGCGCTCGGAATGCAGCCAACCCTGGGAGACGAGCCGGAACACGCTCGTACGCAGCAGGCGCTCATTGATGCCTACCGGGGCGAGCAGCTCGATCAGGTCGCCCAGCCAGATGGCCCCGCCATGCGGACCCAGCGCGTCGCCCAGCAGGCTCACGCACAGCGACTTGGCGCGGGGCGGATCCTGTTTGAGGAGCTTGGCGATAAAGCGGTCCGTCGGATCGGAAAGGGTGGCCATATCAGCGAGAGGGGTCGGATCAGGGTAAATCCCAGGCTTGCGCCGCCGCACGTCATGTGCGCGCTAAGGTCCTGTGACACAAGGAAAAATCGGCAAGTTCGACATGATACATAAATCCGAAGTGATACAGAAATCGGTTTGACAATAGTTTTTGTGTATTAAATAATCGTCCTATGAGAGCGGACTGCGCCCGGCCGCCGCACTGGCCCCGGGGATCGCCGCCGCGCAAGGAGACAAACCATGTACGCTCAACTGGTCGAGACCGGCGTCAAGCAGGTCAAAGGCGTGGATCAGCTCACCGGCCCCGAAGCCGCCTTCCAGAAGCGCATCGACGACGGCGTGCGCATCGAAGCGAAGGACTGGATGCCCGATGCCTATCGCAAGACGCTCGTGCGCCAGATTTCGCAGCACGCGCATTCCGAGATCGTCGGCATGCTGCCCGAGGGCAACTGGATCACCCGCGCGCCGAGCCTCAAGCGCAAGGCCATCCTGCTGGCCAAGGTGCAGGACGAAGCCGGCCATGGGCTGTATCTGTACAGCGCCGCCGAGACGCTGGGCGTCTCGCGCGACGACCTGATCGATGATCTGCACAGCGGCAAGGCCAAGTACTCCAGCATCTTCAATTACCCCACCCTGTCGTGGGCGGACATCGGCATGATCGGCTGGCTGGTCGATGGCTCGGCCATCATCAACCAGATTCCGCTGTGCCGCTGTTCCTATGGTCCTTACGCCCGCGCCATGGTGCGGGTCTGTAAGGAGGAGTCATTCCACCAGCGCCAGGGCTACGACCTGCTGATCGAGATGTGCCTGAACGGCACGCCCGAACAGAAAGCCATGTGCCAGGACGCCTTCAATCGCTGGTGGTGGCCCGCATTGATGATGTTCGGCCCGTCCGATGCCGATTCGCCCAACAGCGCGCAGTCGATGCAATGGAAGATCAAGCTCTTCACCAATGACGAGCTGCGCCAGAAGATGGTCGATCAGACCGTGCCGCAGGCCGAATACCTGGGCCTGAAGGTGCCGGATCCCGATCTCAAGTGGAACGCAGAGCGCGGCCATTACGACTTCGGCGAAATCGATTGGTCGGAGTTCTATGCGGTGATCAAGGGCAATGGCCCGTGCAACCGCGATCGCCTGGCGGCGCGCGTCAAGGCCCACGAGGCGGGCGCCTGGGTGCGCGACGGCCTGTCTGCTTACGCCGACAAGCAGGCGCGCCGCAAGGCGGCCTGAGCGGCCCCGAGCCGACGCGTGGCCCACGGGTCATGCGCCGGCCGGCCTCGCCATCCCGATCCCCAATCCCGATATCGCCCCTAGCCCTTACGCCCTTGCGCGCGGCCGCCGCCGCGCCGGGGCCGGAGACGCATCATGAGCAAAGAATGGCCCCTCTGGGAAGTTTTCATCCGCAGCCAGCACGGTCTGGCGCACAAGCATGTGGGCAGCCTGCACGCGCCTGACGCCGAGATGGCGATCAATCATGCACGCGACGTCTACACGCGTCGCAACGAAGGCCTGAGCATCTGGGTCGTGCGCGCCGCCGACATCGTGGCGAGCAGCCCGAGCGACAAAGAGCCACTGTTCGAGCCGGCCAACAGCAAGGTTTACCGCCATCCCACGTTCTTCCCGATGCCGGAAGAAATCAAGCACATGTGAGCGCGGGCACCATGGACAAGAATCTGTTCGAGTTTGCGCTGCGCATGGGCGACACCACGCTCGTGCTGTCGCAGCGCCTGTCTGAATGGACCGGCCACGGGCCCGTCCTCGAAGAAGACCTGGCCCTCACCAATACCGCGCTCGATCTGCTCGGTCAGGCGCGCATGTGGCTGAGCCTGGCCGCCGAGATCGAAGGCGCCGGCCGCGACGAAGACCAGCTCGCCTATCTTCGTGACGCGCATCAGTTCCGCAATCCGCTGCTGGTCGAGCGCGAGAACGGCCATTATGGCGACACGATGGCGCGCCAGTTCCTGTTCGATGTCTGGCACTACTTCCTGCTCGAGCGCCTGGTGCAGTCCAGCGATGAGCGCGTGGCCGCCATCGCCGCCAAGTCGCTCAAAGAAGTCACGTACCACGTGCGCCGTTCATCCGACCTGGTCGTGCGGCTCGGCGACGGCTCCGATGAAAGCCATCGCCGCATGCAGGAGGCGCTCGACGCCATCTGGCCCTACAGCGGCGAGCTGTTCGTCGACGATGCGGTCGACACCGACCTCGCCTCCCGTGGCATCGGCTGTGAGCTCGCGGCGCTGCGCCAGCCCTGGCTTGCGCACGTGACCGAGGTGCTTGGCGAGGCCACGTTGAGCCAGCCTTCCGAAGAAGCGGCTTTCCACCCCGCGCACCGAGGCGGCCGCACCGGCCGGCATACCGAGGCGCTGGGCTTCCTGCTGGCCGAGATGCAGCATCTGCCGCGCGCCTACCCCGGAGCCAAATGGTGAACACGCCCGCCACCCCCCTGTCCGTCGAACCCGCCCAGGTCATGGCCTGGCTGCAGGAGGTGCCCGATCCCGAGATCCCGGTGCTGTCGGTGGTGGATCTGGGTGTGGTGCGCGAGGTGCGTTTCGAGGCGGATGCCTGCGTGGTCACGATCACGCCCACGTATTCGGGCTGCCCGGCCATGCGCGAGATCAGCGAAGACATCACCCGGACGCTGCAGGCCCACGGTCTGGGCGAAGTGCGCATCGAGACACGCCTTTCGCCCGCCTGGACCACCGACTGGATGAGCGAGCGCGGCCGCGAGGCGCTCAAGGGCTACGGCATCGCCGCGCCCGCCGAGCGGGCGATCGATATCTCGGGGATCAGCCGCCGTCATGCGGCGCCGGCGATCGCCTGTCCGCGTTGCGGCTCGCGAGACACCCGTCTGGTCAGCCATTTCGGTTCGACCTCGTGCAAGGCGCTCTATCGCTGTGCCGCCTGCCACGAGCCTTTCGATTATTTCAAGCCTCACTGAATCGAGGTGACATCATGAGCCAGAACCAATTCCATACGCTCAAGGTTGCATCGGTCGCGCGCAACACGCGCGATGCGGTGGTCGTGACCTTCGACCTCCCGCCCGACCTGCGCGACGATTTTTCGTTCCGGCCGGGACAGTACCTGACGCTGCGCACGAGCCTGGACGGCGAGGAGGTGCGCCGTTCGTACTCGATCTGTTCGGCGCCGACCGATGGCGTGCTGCGCGTTGCGATCAAGAAGGTCGACGAGGGCGTGTTCTCGAGCTGGGCCAATCATCAGCTGCAGCCCGGCCAGACGCTCGAGGTGATGGCCCCCGCGGGCAACTTCACGGTCGATTTCGCGCCGGGCAACCAACGCCATTACGTCGCCTTCGCGGTGGGCAGCGGCATCACCCCGGTGTTCTCGCTCGTCAAAACGGCGCTCTCCACCGAGCCGGACAGCCGCTTCACGCTGTTTTTCGGTAATCGCGCCTCGTCGTCGGTGCTGTTTCGCGAAGAGATCGAAGACCTGAAGAACCGCTACATGGAGCGTTTTTCGCTGGTCTACATCATGAGCCGCGAAACCCAGGACATCGAGCTCTTCAACGGCCGTCTCGATGGCGAGAAGGTCGAGCAGCTCATGCGCGCCTGGATGAGCCCCGACGACATCGACTATGCCTTCGTCTGTGGTCCGCAGACCATGATCGAGAGCGTGGTCGAGCACCTGCAGGCGCGTGGCCTCGAAAAAAGCCAGATCAAGTTCGAGTTGTTTGGCGCGCCCAAGGGGCCGCGCGCGCTGCGCACCGGCCGCGAGGCGCCCACGGCACCGGGCAAGGGGCAATGCGAAGTGACCGTGGTGCAGGACGGCCATAGCCGCACGTTCACCATCGACAAGAACAAGGACAGCGTGCTCGATGCCGCGCTGGCCCAGGGCGTCGAGCTGCCTTACTCGTGCAAGGGGGGCGTGTGCTCCACCTGCCGTTGCAAGGTGGTGGAGGGCGAGGTCGACATGGATGCGAACTTCGCCCTCGAAGATTACGAAGTGGCGCGCGGCTTCGTGCTGAGCTGCCAGAGCTTTCCGGTCAGCGACCGGCTGGTACTGGACTTCGACCAGGAAACCTGAGTCCTTCTTGGCGTCCGGCTCCAGCCGCCCGCGGCTGCCGTTTCATTCCTATTGCGAATCTCAAAAATACATCGGAGAACAGCGTGTCCAACGATTTCTTTGAACGCCATCGTCCCTTGCTCGACCAGGCCGTGAAGGCCGCCGCCGAACGCGGCTACTGGAGCCCGTTTGCCGAATCGCCCAGCCCGCGCAACTATGGCGAGACCGCCGCGGCCGACGGGCAGGCCGCCTTCGAGGCGCTGCGCGGCAAGGCGTTCGGGCTGGACCAGACCGGCGCCGAGGGGAAAGTGGGCGGTGAGGTGTCGCCGTTCGGCTTCGCGCTCGACATCACCTATCCCAAGATGTCGCCTGCCAAGCTCGTGGCCAATGCCCAAAAGGCGCTGCAGGAATGGCGCCGTGCCGGCCCGCAGGTCTGGGTCGGCGTGTCGCTCGAGATCCTCTCGCGCCTGAACCGCAAGAGCTTCGAGATCGCCCATGCCGTGCAGCACACGACGGGGCAGGGCTTCATGATGGCATTCCAGGCGGGCGGCCCGCATGCGCAAGACCGCGGCGTCGAGGCCGTGGCCTACGCCTGGCAAGAGATGGCGCGCATCCCGGGCGTGGCGCTCTGGGAAAAGCCGCAAGGCAAGAATGATCCGATCAAGATGGAAAAGCACTTCACCGTGGTGCCGCGTGGTGTGGCGCTGGTGATCGGCTGCTCGACCTTCCCGACCTGGAACGGCTATCCCGGCCTCTTTGCCAGCCTCGCCACTGGCAACACCGTGATCGTCAAGCCGCATCCCGGCGCGATCCTGCCGCTCGCGATCACCGTGCAAGTCGCGCGCGAAGTGCTTGCCGAAGCCGGCTTCGATCCCGACGTGGTGCAACTGGCCGCGCACGCCGCGGGCGACGACACCGCGCAGACGCTCGCGCTCGATCCGGCCGTCAAGCTCATCGATTTCACGGGCAGCAGCGCCAACGGCGACTGGCTCGAGCAGAACGCCCGTCAGGCTCAGGTCTATACCGAGAAGGCTGGCGTCAATCAGGTCATCATCGACTCCGCCGACGACCTGAAGGGCGTGGCGCGCAACCTGGCGTTTTCGCTGGCGCTCTACTCCGGCCAGATGTGCACGGCTCCGCAGAACATCTACGTGCCGCGCGGCGGCATCGAGACGGCCGAAGGCCACAAGAGCTTCGACGAAGTGGTGGCGGCGCTGGGCACGGCGCTCGAGAAACTGTCGGGAGACGCGGCCAAGGCCGTGGAGCTCACCGGCGCAATCCAGAGCGAGGCGACGGCCGCCCGCATCGATGAGGCCCGCAAGCTGGGTCTGCCGGTCGTGGCGGATTCGCGCGAGCTCGAACACCCGCAGTTCGCAGGCGCCCGCGTGCGCACGCCGCTGATGCTGCGTGCCGAAGCGGGCAATCCCGCGATCGAACGCGAGTGGTTCGGCCCGATTTCCTTTGTGGTCGCCACCGACTCCACCGCGCAAAGCATCGAGATCGCGCGCGACACGGTGAGCCGCCACGGCGCGCTGAGCTTCTCGGCGTACACCACGCGTCCCGACGTGGCCGAGGCCGTGCAGGACGCCGCCGAAGTGGCGGGCGTCTCGCTCTCGCTCAACCTGACCGGCGCGGTCTTCGTCAACCAGACGGCCGCGTTCAGCGACTTCCATGGCACCGGCGCCAACCCGGCCGCCAATGCCGCGCTGTCGGACACCGCGTTCGTGTCGAACCGCTTCCGCGTGGTTCAGACCCGCCGCCACGTCTGAGGAGCGAGATCATGGCCTTCCAGGACATTCTGTTCGAACTCGAGGGCGGCATCGCGCGCCTGACGCTTAACCGCCCCGACAAGCTCAACAGCTTTACGGCGCGCATGCACGCCGAGGTCGCCGAGGCGCTCACGCGCGTCGAGACCGAAGGTGCGCGCGTGCTGGTGCTCACCGGTGCCGGCCGCGGCTTTTGCGCCGGCCAGGATCTCAGCGAGCGCCGGCCCGCGGCCGATGGCTCGCCGCCCGATCTGGGCGAGACGGTCGAAAAATTCTACGGCCCGCTCGTCAAGCGGCTGCAGGCCTTGCCGCTGCCGGTCGTGGTGGGGGTGAACGGCGTGGCGGCCGGCGCGGGCGCCAATCTGGCGTTCGCCGGTGACCTCGTCATCGCCAAGGAATCGGCGAGTTTCATCCAGTCGTTTTGCAAGCTGGGCTTGATACCCGATACCGGCGGCACCTTCGCGCTGCCGCGCCTGGTGGGCCGCGCGCGCGCGCTCGGTCTGGCACTGCTGGGTGACAAGCTGCCCGCGAAGCAGGCCCAGGAATGGGGTCTGATCTGGCAATGCGTGGCCGACGCCGAGTTCGACGCGACGCTCGATCGCCTGGCGCAGCATTTTGCCAAGGCGCCGACCAAGGGTCTGGCGTTCACCAAGCGCGCCCTGCAGCAGAGCCTGCAGAACGACCTCGCCACGCAGCTCGACCTCGAGCGCGACATGATGCGAGAGCTGGGCCGTAGCGCCGACTACGCCGAAGGCGTGGCCGCCTTCCTCGACAAACGCGAACCGTCGTTCAAGGGGCAATGATGAACGCCACCGTAGAAGCGGTTCCGACCGATCCGCAGGAATTGGCGCACGCCGTGCGCGCGGCCATGTATGCCGACGACGCGGCGACGCAGTCGCTCGGCATGACCGTGACCGATATCGCGCCGGGATTTGCCCGGCTCACGATGACGATCCGTGCCGACATGCTCAATGGCCACAAGACCTGCCACGGCGGCTTCATCTTCGCGCTGGCCGACAGTGCGTTCGCCTTCTCGTGCAACTCGCGCAATGTGGCGACCGTGGCCTCGGGCTGCGTGATCGACTATCTCGCGCCGGGCTTCGAGGGCGACGTACTCACGGCCGAGGCGCAGGAGCGCTCGCTGGCCGGGCGCACCGGCGTGTACGACGTGACCGTGACCAACCAGCACGGCAAGACCGTGGCGGTGTTTCGGGGCCGCTCGTATCGCATCAAAGGACAAGTGGTGGGAACGCCCGACGAGGCGTGAGCACCGCGAGACAGAATCAGGATCGCGCACGCCGCGCGTGCGCGCCGTCATCTAGGAGAGAGACACCATGTCCAACACCATGAGCAAGCCGGGGCTGGACCCGATCGAGCATGCCAGCCGCGACGAACTGCAGGCCTTGCAGCTCGAACGCCTCAAGTGGACGCTGAGCCATGCTTACCAGAACGTGCCGCACTACAAGCGCGCGTTCGACGAGAAGGGTGTGCACCCCGACGATCTGAAACAGTTGTCGGATATTTCGAAGTTTCCGTTCACGACCAAGAAAGACCTGCGCGACAACTATCCGTACGGCATGTTTGCCGTGCCGCGCGAGCGGGTGTCGCGCATTCATGCGTCGAGCGGTACGACCGGCAAGCCGACCGTGGTGGGTTACACGGCACGCGATCTCGACAACTGGGCCAACCTTGTGGCGCGCTCGATCCGCGCGGCGGGCGGCAAGGCAGGCGACATCGTGCACGTGGCCTACGGCTACGGCCTTTTCACCGGCGGCCTGGGTGCACATTACGGCGCCGAGCGGCTGGGTTGCACCGTGATCCCGATGTCGGGCGGGCAGACCGAAAAACAGGTGCAGCTGATCAACGATTTCCGTCCGGACATCATCATGGTCACGCCTTCCTACTTCTGCAACATTCTGGAGGAGCAGCGCCGCCAGGGCATTGACCCGCGTCAAACGTCGCTGCGCATCGGTATCTTCGGTGCCGAGCCCTGGACCGGTCAGATGCGTGCCGACATCGAGAACGAAGCCGCGATCGACGCGGTCGACATCTACGGCCTGTCCGAAGTGATGGGCCCGGGCGTGGCGAGCGAGTGCGTCGAGACCAAGGATGGTCCGGTGGTCTGGGAAGATCATTTCTACGCCGAGATCATCAATCCCGAGACGGGCGAGCCGGTGGCCGACGGCGAGCAGGGCGAACTGGTGTTCACCTCGCTCACCAAAGAGGCGATGCCCATCATCCGCTACCGCACGCGCGATCTCACGCGCCTGTTGGCGCCGACCTCGCGCAGCATGCGCCGCATCGGCAAGATCACCGGCCGCAGCGACGATATGTTGATCGTGCGTGGCGTGAATCTGTTTCCCACGCAGGTCGAAGAGCTGGTGCTCAAGATCGCGCAGCTCGCGCCGCATTATCAGCTCGTGCTCTCGCGCACCGGCAATCTCGACGAGCTGGAGATCCTCACTGAATTGCGTCCCGAGTTCGGCGGCCTGTCCGACGACGAGCGCGCCAACGTCGGCAAGCAACTGCAGCATGCCGTGAAGTCGTATATCGGCGTGTCGGCCCGCGTGCAGGTGGCCGAGGCCGGTTTTGTCGAACGCACCCTCACGGGCAAAGCCCGCCGCGTGATCGACAAGCGGCCGCGCTGAGCACGACGCGAAGCGCCAGCCGGAAGGGCGGGCGCATCGCGCTGCTTCGTTTTCATGATTCTGCCCCGTGCATCGCACGGGGTTTTTTTTCGTGCCGGCTGGCAGTGCCCAAGGCAGCTCCCGGCCCGTGCCCGAGCGCAAGCGGTTGCCGGCCGGGCCCTGGCGCATGCCGATGATCGGCCATCACTCCCCGCAGATAGCTGCGTCACGAGCGCGATGCCGCGTCCGATGAGCGAACACAATCGCCAGTGAGCTGCGCCACAGCCCCGCGGGCGGCGTGCCATACTTTTTCCACGGTACCGACCAATAGTCAGGACAACTGACATCGGCCGCTTTCGCGGCGTCTTCCGGAGACGGCGCGGGGCGGCAACGGCCCACTCATGGAGGAGACAATCCATGGCACAGCAGCACACCCGCCCGCGCCGCCGCGCGCTGGCTACGATGGCGCTCGCGTTCTTGACGGCGCTTGGCGCAAGCGGCGCCCACGCCGCATCCGACTGGCCCGAGAAGCCCCTGCGCGTGATCGTGCCTTACACACCCGGCGGCGCCACCGATACCGTCACCCGCGTCGTGATGGAGAAGCTGTCCACCCGGCTCAAGCAGAACATCATCATCGAGAACCGGCCCGGCGCGAACAGCAATGTGGGCGCGGCCGCGGCAGCGCGTGCCGAGCCCGATGGCTACACCTTTCTCAGCATCCTGCCGGCCTACGTGATCAATGCGCATCTGTACGAGCTGACCTACTCGCAGGAAAGCCTGGTGCCCGTGGTGCACATGGCCGATCTGCCCCTGTTCCTTTTCGTGAGCAAGGATCTGCCCGTGAATTCGCTGCAGGAGCTGGTGGCCTACGGCAAAACGCACCCCGACAAGCTCACCTATGCGTCGAGCGGTACGGGCTCCAGCGCGCATCTGACGGGCGCCGAGATGGCGTTGCGCGCGCAACTGAAAATGACGCATGTCGCCTACAAGGGCAGCGCGCCGATCCTCACCGACCTGCTTGCGGGCCGGGTGTCGATGGCATTCGACCCGGTACTGGTGCCCATGCAGTATGTGAAGGAGAACCGCCTGAAGGCGCTCGCGTTCACGGGCCAGACGCGTTGGCCCACCGAGGCACAGGTGCCCACCATGGAAGAGGCCGGCATGCCGGGCTTCGTGACAAGCTCCTGGGTCGGGCTGCTGGCGCCGCGCGGCACCGATCCCGCCATCATCGAGCGCATGGCCATCGAGATCAGCGCCATCGTCAAGGAGGACGACGTCAAGCGCAAATTCCAGGACGTGGGTTTCCTGCCGGCCGGCGGTACGCCTGCGGCCTTCGATGCGCTCATGCGCGCGGACTCGTCTCGTTACGCCCGCATCATCAAGGATGCCGGCATCACCGTGAACTGAGAGGAGGGCGGTAATGATCGATAAATTCGTGGCCGGCCCCGCGGAGGCGGTGGCGGACGTACACGACGGCGCCACCGTCCTGGTCGGCGGCTTCGGCGGCGCGGGCATGCCCACCGAATTGCTGCACGCCTTGATCGAGCAGGGCGCGCGTGAGCTGACGGTGGTGAGCAACAACGCCGGCAACCACGAGACCGGCCTGGCCGCGCTGATCAAGGCAGGTCGCGTACGCAAGGTGATCTGCTCGTTTCCGAAGGCCTCGCATTCGTGGGTGTTCGATGCGCTGTATCGCCAGGGCCGCATCGAACTCGAATGCGTGCCACAAGGAACCATTGCCGAGCGCTTGCGTGCGGCGGGCGCGGGGCTGGGCGGCTTTTTCACCCCCACGGGCGCGGGCACCGAGCTGGCCCAGGGCAAGGAGACGCGCGTGATCGATGGCCGCGAGTATGTGTTCGAGCGCGCGCTGCCGGGCGACTTCGCTTTGGTGAAGGCCGATCAGGCGGACCGTTGGGGCAATCTCACCTATCGGATGAGTGCCCGCAATTTCGGCCCGGTGATGTGCATGGCGGCTCGCACCGCCATCGTGCAGGTGCGCGAGCGCGTCGAGCTGGGTGCGCTGTCGCCCGAGGCCATCGTGACCCCGGGCATCTTCGTGCAACGTGTCGCGCGCGTCGAGCACGCGGGCTTTTCGAGTTGAAGGAGTACCCATGCAGCCCACCTCGTCTTCCCATCGGCCCTGGACGCGCGACGAGATGGCCGCGCGCGTGGCCCGGGACATTCCCGATGGCAGCTATGTGAACCTCGGCATCGGCATGCCGGTACATGTGGCGAAATTCCTCGCGCCGCAGCGCGAGGTCGTGCTGCACAGTGAGAATGGCATTCTGGGCATGGGCCCGCCGCCCGCGCCTGGCCAGGAAGATCCCGATCTGATCAACGCGGGCAAGCTGCCCGCCACGCTGGTGCCCGGCGGCGCGTACTTTCACCATGCCGACTCGTTCGCGATGATGCGAGGCGGTCATCTCGATCTCTGCGTGATGGGCGGCATGCAGGTGGCCGATAACGGCGATCTGGCGAACTGGTCTCTGGCGCGGCCGGGGGAGGCGCCCGCCGTGGGCGGCGCGATGGACCTGGCGGTGGGCGCGCGCCGGGTCTACATTCTGATGGAGCACAACAGCAAGAGCGGCGCGGCCAAGCTCGTGCGCCAATGCACCTTGCCGCTTACCGGCCGCGGCGTGGTCGACCGCATCTACACGGATCTCGCCGTGATCGACGTGACCTCCGACGGTTTTCGTGTGCGCGACATGGCACCCGGCGTAACGCTCGAGAGCCTGCAGGCGCTGAGCGACGCGCCGCTGCATGCCGCGCCGGCCCGCGCCGCGCCGGCAAGCGCCGCGCCGGCCTGCGCCGCGCCGGCATCCAGGTCGGAGCCCGACGCGGCGCCGCGACCTGACCTCGAGCACACGCCAGATCACGCCGCCCCTTTTCCTGGAGCGCATCACCGATGATCTATCCCCCTTCGATCGCGCCGGCCTACACCGCGCCCTTGCCCGCCCAGGCTCATCCGGAACAGTTGCGCGGCGATCCCGATTTCATGCAAACGCTGGCGCGCGGCCTGCACGTCATCCGTGCCTTTGGCGAACGACGCCAGCCGCAGACGGCGGCGGAACTGGCGCGCCGCGCGGGCCTGTCCCGCGCGGTGACGCAACGATGCCTGTATACCCTGGTGGCGCTGGGCTATGCCGAACAGCACGAGCGCCACTACGTGCTCACGCCACGGATTCTGAGCCTGGGCCACGCGTATTTCGCGTCCACGCCATTCGTCTCGCTCGCGCAACCCGTGCTGGACGAGCTGAGCGCCTCGGTCAACGAGACCTGCGCGCTGGGGATCATGACGGGTCACGAAATCATGTACCTTGCGCGCGCCGAGGTGCATCGCATCCTCGCCACCTCGCTGGGTCTGGGCAGCCGCCTGCCGGCGTATTGCACCTCGATCGGCAGGGTGATGCTGGCGCAACTCGGCGCCGCCGCGCTGGCGCGCTATTTCGACGAAGTGGAGCTTGCGCCCTATACCGAGTACACCGTGACGCATCGGGCGCAGCTTTGCGCGGAACTCGAACAGGTGCGGCAGCGGGGTTATGCCATCGGTGACCAGGAACTGGAGCTCAACGTCTGCGCGATCGGCGTGCCGGTGCGCAGCGCCAGCGGCCAGGTCGTGAGCGCGATCAACGTCAGCGTGAAGGCGACGCGGCTGCCCCTTGCGCGGATGACCGGCGAGATCCTGCCGGCCGCGCAGGCGGCGGCCGAGAAGATTGGGCGCTTTCTCGTGTTGTAGGCGTGGGAGGGAGAGGGCGGCAAAGGGGCGAGGGCCCACGGCTTGGCGTTGTCTGCCGCTTGCTGGTGCTGCGACGGCTGCGACTGCTGCGCAGCCTGGTCAGCCAGCATGTCGGCCTCCATCTGGAGGCGAAGATTCCCGGAGCGCGCGCGGTTTTCCCCGCACGCAGCCGACACCCCCCGGGTTTCCGATGATAGGCGTACCCCGGCTCAGGTCATAGGATGTCCAACATCCTACAAATGGACGGGCATCAATGCGATGCATTCGCCGGGCGGTCGAATCCGCTCACGGGGATGCGGCCGACGAGCCGCCTGCCAATAACGATTCGGAGACACCTCGCCATGATCTACGCGCCCCTGGACCGCTTCGTCGTGCTGGACCTCACTCGGGTGCGCTCCGGCCCGGCCGCCGTTCGGCAGTTTGCCGATTGGGGCGCGGATGTGATCAAGATCGAAGAGCCGACCCAGGTCAAGGATGACAAGCCGGGCGGGGCGGCCAAGTTCAGCGATTACCAGAACACGCATCGCAACAAGCGCAGCCTCACTCTGAATCTCAAGCAGCCCGAAGGCCGGGCGGTGTTCATGGAGCTGGTCAAACGCGCGGACGTGCTGGTCGAAAATTACCGGCCCTCGGTCAAGACCAAGCTCGGCATCGACTTCGAGTCTCTCTCCAAGGTGAATCCGCGGCTGGTGTACGCCAGCATTTCCGGATTCGGGCAGGACGGCCCCTATGCCGACCGCCCTGGGTTGGACCAGATCGCCCAGGGCCTGGGCGGCTTGATGTCCGTGACCGGCGAGGCCGATCGCGGCCCGATGCGCGCCGGCATCCCCATTGCCGACCTGAGCGCGGGCCTGTTCGCGGCCATCGGCATCCTGACTGCCCTGCTGGATCGCGAGCGCACAGGGCAGGGCCGCTGGGTGCACACCTCGCTGCTGCAGGCGCAGGTCTGGATGATGGATTTCCAGGCGACGCGCTGGCTCATCGATGGCGAGGTGCCGGGTCAGTCGGGCAACGATCATCCGACCAGTTCGCCCACCGGCGTCTATCCCACGGCCGATGGCTATATCAACATCGCGGCGATGGGCTCGAGCATGTTCGCGCGGCTGTGCGACGTGCTCGGCATGCCCGAGCTCAAGGACGACGCGCGCTTCGGGTCGGCCGGCTTGCGCGTGGAGAATCGCGGCGAGCTCAATCGCGAGATCATCGCCCGCACGCGGACCCGCGACAGCGCGGACTGGATCGAACGCCTGAATCAGGCAGGCGTACCGTGTGGCCCGATTCTGTCCATGGACATGGCCTTCGAGAACGAGCAGGTGCGGCACCTGCGCATGACCCGCCGCGTGACGCATCCGCAGCGCGGCGACGTCGACATCATCGCGCCGGCCGTGACCTTCGGCGGTGCCGAGGCGCCGCCCGTCTCGCCCGCCCCCGAAACCGGCGCGCACACCGACGATATCCTCGCCTGGCTCGGCATGGACGAGGCGGCACGCCAGCGTTTGCGCGCCGCCGGGGCGGTGTGACACCATCGTGGCCTTCTTCGCCACCCTTCGGAAATGCCATGGCCCATCCTGAACCCGTGTCCGATGCCTTGTTCGGCAGCCTTGCGCGGCCCGACAACCTGCCCGACGAAATCGCCCAGCAGATCCGGCAGAAGATCGTCAGCCAGGCATTCGAGCCGGGCCAGCGCCTGCCCACCGAGCAGGAGTTCGCGCAGCGTTTCGGCGTGAGCCGCAACGTGGTGCGCGAGGCCATCGCGCGCCTGAAGCTCTCGGGCTACATCGAGACACGGCGCGGGGTAGGCAGCTTCGTGGCCACCGATGCGGGCCAGCAGGCCTTCGAACTGCTGCCGGGCGATCTGTTGCAGGCGCAAGCACTCGAACACGTGTATCAGCTTCGGGTCGAGATCGAAGCCGGTGCGGCCGCGCTGGCGGCGCAGCACCGCACCGACGCGCAGATCGAGCAGTTGCGTGAAGCCCTGACCCGCGTGGATGCGGCGAGCGACGACTGGCGCATGGGCGCCGACCGCGCGCTCGACTTCCACATGGCGGTCTGTCAGGCCGCGAACAATCCCTATTTTCTGCGGCTGCTCTCGCTGTTCGGACGTGCCATCGGCGATGCGGTACGCACGCTGCGCTACTGCAGTACGGGCACGGAGCGCGTAGCGCAGATCGAGCTCGAGCATCACCGCATCTTCGATGCCATCGTGGCGCGTGACGCCGACGCCGCACGCGCGGCGATGCGCGAGCATCTGACCAACGGCATGCAACGGCGCCAGGCGCAGTTGCAGGAAACCGGCGCCGCCTCCGCGGCGCTCACCGACCCACCCCGCGCGGGCCCAGGCCCGGATTGATCCACCGAACCGCCCGGCCGCGCTTGCGCCGGGCTCAGGACAGCACCGATGACCGCCGAACGCATTCTGCAGGATCGCATCACCGAACACCTCATCGTCGAAAAGCGCGGGGGCGCGGGCTGGATCACCTTCAATGATCCCGCGCGCCACAACGCCGTGTCATACGCGATGTGGGAAGGCATTCCGCTCGCGCTCGAGGCGCTCGCGGCCGATCCGGCGATTCGCGTGGTGGTGCTCACCGGTGCGGGCGAACGCGCCTTCGTCAGCGGCGCCAACATCTCGCAATTCGATAAGCTGCGTTCGGGCGAAGAGGCGGTGCAGGCGTACGAGAAGGTGGCCGAGGCCGCGCAGCTCGCGCTCTACGACTACGACAAACCGACGGTGGCGCGCATCAAGGGCTATTGCATCGGCGGCGGACTCAACATCGCCCTGTGCTGCGACCTGCGGCTGGCGTCGGAAGACAGCAGCTTCGCCATTCCGGCCGGCAAGCTCGGCCTGGGATATCGCATGACCGCCATCCGCAACCTCGTCCATGCGGCCGGGCCGGCGGGGGCGCTCGAGATTTTTCTTACCGCCGCGCGCTATACCGCCGACGAGGCGCGGCAGCGCGGCCTAGTGCACAAGGTCTGCGCCCCCGGCAGCCTCGACGCGGCGCTCGACGAATACGTGGCGCAGATATCGGCCAACGCGCCGCTCACGCTGCGTGCCGGCAAAAAAATGATCCGCGCCATGCAGGCGCTCGGGCCGGGCGTGGACATGGACGCCATGACGCGGCTGGTGCTCGAGTGCTTCGAGAGCAATGACTATCGCGAGGGCAAACGCGCCTTCGCGGAGAAACGCGCGCCGGTCTTTACCGGCACCTGAGTGCGCGCCGCTCGGGCGGCGCAAGAATTCTTCGAGTTTTTCGTGCCGGGCGATGCCTGGCAGGACCGCGCGCGCCCGCCGCGCGGGGACGGCTGCCGCCGTCCGCAAGCGGGCCGCCCGGGCCGGGCGCGCGAGGCCATGCAGTGCTTCAAGACCAGAAACTCATAAAACGACGGAGACAAACATGAAACGCATCCTGGCAGCCCCCGTGCTCGCCGCAGGTCTCGCCTGCGCGGCGCCGTCCGCGTTCGCGGCCTGGCCCGAGCAACCCATTCGCATCGTCGTGGGCTACGCCGCCGGCGGCACCACCGATATCCTCGCGCGTGCCTTGGGCGAGGAGCTCAGCCGTACGCTCAAGCAATCCATCATCGTGGAAAACAAAGCCGGGGCCGCGGGCAATATCGCGGCGGCCGCCGTACAGCAGGCCAAGCCCGATGGCTATACGGTGTTGATGGCCACGGTCTCGAGCCATGGCATCAACCCGGCGCTCTACAAGAAATCGCTGGGTTACGATCCGGTCGGCGGCTTCACGCCGGTCGGCATGGTGGCCTCGATTCCGCTGGTGCTGGTGGCGAACCCCAAGCTTCCGGTGAAGTCGCTGCCCGAGCTGGTGGCGCTCGCGCGCGGCAAGCCGGGCGAGCTCAACTATTCCTCCAGCGGCAATGGCTCGCCCGTGCATCTGGCCGGGGCCATGTTCGCCCAGCAGGCCAAGCTCGAGCTCGTGCACGTGCCCTATCGCGGCGGATCGCTGGCCAATACGGCGGTGATGACAGGCGAGGCGCAATTCAGTTTTGCGACGCTGCCCGGCGCGATGCCGCAGGTGAAGGCCGACAACCTGCGCCCGCTCGCGGTCACCACGCAGCAGCGTTCGACGCAGCTGCCAGACGTGCCCACCGTCGCCGAGAACGACGGTTTCAAGGGCTACGAGATCAACACCTGGAACGCGATTCTGGCGCCCAAGGGCACGCCGCCCGAAGCCGTGGAAACCTTCAATGCCGCGCTCAAGACGGCGATGAACTCGCCCAAGCTGCGTCAGCTGTTCGAAAAGGAGGGTGCCGTGCCCACGACCAGCACGCCCGCCGAGCTCGCCACCTTCATCGACGGTGAACTGGTCAAGTGGGCCGAGGTCGTGCGCACGGTGAACATCCGGGTCGACTGAGAAGGGCGATTCGGCCCTCGCCGCGCTCAAGCGGCGGACTCGCGCGGGAGGCCGCGGCGGGCGGCTCGCGTCGATGGGCGCGCGGGCCGGGGCCTGCCCGACTCCTGCCGGCAGCTTTCGACCTCGTGCGTCACGCATGAAAAACGCCACCCGAAGGTGGCGCATTTCATGGCGTGGCAGCCGGGCTCAGAAGCCCACGGCCTGGCCGTCGCGGCGCGAGTCAGAGGCGGCGAGGTAGCCACCCTGCGGCAGGCGATGAATGAGCTGGGCCGAGCCGAATTCCAGGCTGTCGGCCGGTGCCACCGCCACATTGTGGCCGCGGTCACGCAGCACCTGCACCACGTCGGCGGGCAAGTGGGCTTCGACGTTGACCACCGGGCCATTCTCCACGCGGAAGCGCGGCGCGTCGCTCATGGCTTGCGGATTCTGGCCGAAGGCGGCCAGGCGCGTCACCATCTGCAGATGGCCCTGGGCCTGCATCGAGCCGCCCATCACGCCGAAGGACATCACGGGTTCGCCCTTGCGGGTGACGAATGCCGGGATGATGGTGTGCATGGGCTTCTTGCGCGGCGCGACCTGATTGGCATGGCCTTCCTTCAGCACGAAGTTCAGGCCGCGGTTGTGCAGGCCGATGCCGGTGTCGGGCACGACCACACCCGAGCCGAAGCCGTGGTAATTGGATTGGATGAACGACACCATCGTGCCGCCGGCGTCGGCCGCGGTGAGATACACCGTGCCGCCCGAAGGCGGGCTGCCGGCCGAGGGCGTGGTAGCCCGGTCCATGGCGATGAGGCGCGCACGTGCGGCGAGGTAGTCGGGGTCGAGCAGATCGGCCGCGCTCACCCGCATGTGGCGCGGATCCGCCACGTGCTGGTGCAGGTCGGCGAAGGCCAGCTTCATGGCCTCGATGCTGACATGGTAGTAGTCGGCGCTGTCGCGGCCCATGCCTTCGAGGTCGAAGCGCTCGAGCATGCCCAACGCCATCAGCGCGGCGATGCCCTGGCCGTTCGGCGGGATCTCGTGCAACGTGTAATCACGGAAATTCTGGCCGATCGGCTGGACCCATTCGGCCTTGTGTTCGGCCAGGTCCTGCATCGTGAGCGCGCCGCCGGTGGCACGCGCAAAATCGGTGATGCGGCGCGCGAGGTCGCCGCGGTAGAAGCTCTCGCCGCCCGTCTGTGCGATGTCGCGCAGCGTGCGCGCCTGCGCCGGAAAGCGCCACCACTGGCCGGCCTCGGGCGTCTTGCCGTCGATCATGAAGGCCTCGGCAAAGCCGGGCTCATGCGCGAGCTTGGGGGCCTGGTTGGCCCACTGGCGCGCGATCGTGGGGGAGATCGGAAAGCCGTCTTCGGCATAGGCGATGGCGGGCTCGAAGAGCTGGGCGAACGGCAGCTTGCCGAAGCGCTCGGACAGCGCCTTCCAGCCGGCGATCTGGCCCGGCACGGTCACGGTGCCCCAGCCGGTGGGCGGCATGGCGTCGCGGCCGTTGAAGTACTCGGGCGTCCAGGCCGCGGGCGCGGCGCCACACGAGCTCAGGCCGTGCAGCTGGCCATCGTGCCAGATCAGCGCAAACATATCGCCGCCGATCCCGTTCATCACGGGTTCGACGACGGTAAGCGCGATCGCCGTGGCGATCGCGCTATCGACGGCATTGCCACCCGCCAGCAACATGCGCAGCCCTGCCTGTGCGGCCAGCGGCTGGCTGGTGGCCACCGCGTTGGAGGCCAGCACGGGCATTTTCCGGGAGGCGTAAGGGAAGGTCCAATCGAAAGAAGAAGACATGAGGCTGGAGGGGGGAATGAGTCGTGAATGAAAAAAATTACTGGGGCGTGATGCCGGCTTGCTCGATCAGCTTCTGCGTGCGCGGGATCTCGGTCTTGATGAAGGCCGCGAATTCAGCGCGGCTGCCACCCTGGGGCTCGGCGCCGGCTTCGGCAAGCTTGTCACGCAATGCGGGCTGTGCCAACACCTTGTTCACGGCCTGGTTCAGCTTGTCGAGCACCGGGGCGGGCGTGCCCGGGGGCGCGACGAGACCGTACCACGGCGCGATGTCATAGCCGGCGAAGCCCTGTTCGGCGATGGTCGGGATCTGCGGAGCCAGGGCCGAACGCTTGGCGTTGGACATGCCCAGCGGCACCAGCGCGCCACTCTTGGCTTGCGGCAGGCCGGTCATGATGGTGTCGAAGTACATCGAGACCTGGCCCGAGAGCAGGGCCGGGATGGCCTCGCCCGCGCCTTTGTACGGCACGTGCAGGATGTCGATGCCGGCCACCGACTTCAGCATTTCGCCCGCCATGTGCGAGGTCGTGCCGGTGCCGAACGAGGCGTAGGTCAGCTTGCCCGGATTGGCCTTGGCATAGGCCACCATCTCCGGCAGCGTCTTGAAGGGTTGCTGCGTGTTGGCCAGCAGGATGTTGGGCGTGTAAGCCACCATCGACACCAGTTCGAACTTGTCGGGGTCGTAGGCCAGGCGCTTTTGCAGGTAGCGGTTGGTGACGATGGCGGCGGGCCCGCCCATCAGCAGGGTGTATCCGTCCGGTTCGGCGCGGGCCACCGCGGCGCTGCCGATCGCGGCGGCGGCGCCCGGGCGGGCCTCGATCACGAACGGCTGGCCCAGTTCCTGAGCCAGTGCGGCGCCCAATTGGCGCGAGATCAGGTCGGTGGCGGAGCCGGCCTGGAAGGGCACCACGATCTTCACGGGATGCTGGGGCCAGTCGGTGGCCTGCGCGGCGGCTTGTGCGCCAGCCACGAGGCCGGCGGCCACGAGCAGCGTCCGGGCGAGACGGAATTTCATAGGGTTCCCCTGTATATCTGATTGATTCGTCAACAAAAAATGGCGCGGCCCGCCTGACAGGACGGCGTTGCCGCGCCAAACCGATTAGAGCGGCCAGGGGCCCGACTGCCTATCAGGAATTGCATCTATGGATCATTGGATCCAATTTGTGCTATTTTGCCATAGCCTTACACTCTGGCCCTCGCACCCCATGCGCGCAGGCGCCGACGCCCGGTCCGCGCGCCCCCCGGTGCGGCATCCCTCCCTATGGAACTCAGCCATGCTGCAATTGCAGAAGACGGCACTGACCGCTGAAGAAGAGGCCTACCAGCACATCCAGCACGAGATACGCCTGGGGCGCTATGCCCCCGGCGAACGGCTGGTGCCCGAAGTGATCGCGGGCCGTATCGGCACGAGCCGCATGCCCGTGCGCGGCGCGCTGCGGCGCCTGGCCTCAGAGGGGCTGGTACAGATCCGGCCCAATCGCGGCGCGGTGGTGCGCGGTCTCGACCAGAAAGAGATGCTGGAGGTGTTCGAGATCCGGTCGGTGCTCGAGGGCCTGGCCATGCGCAATGCAGTGCTCAACATGGGCCCCGAGCATCTGCGCCGCTTGATCAGCATGCTGGACCAGCTCGAGCAAGGCTCGGGGGATTATCTGGACTGGACCACGGCGCATCGTGAATTCCACGAATACCTGTGCAGCTTCTGTGGCCAGCCGCGGCTCTTGCGGCAGATCGCCGAGCTGCACGCGGTGGTCGAGCCCTATATGCGCCTTTGGTCGAGTCAGCCGGGCCGCGCGTTGCGGGCCCGCGAATCCCACCAGGAGCTGATCGACGCGCTGGCCACGCGCGACCCCGAGCGCTGCGAGGCCGCCATGCGCCGGCACGTGCTCAACACGGTACCGGCGCTGTCTGCCTTTCTGCAGCAAGGCAACTGAGCCCGGGCATGCGCCGGGCCGGCGCGGCGCAAGACTCGGCCGCGGTACCTCAGCGCCCGTAGACCAGGTCGCGCAGGCCCAGCGACAGGCCGGGCCAGTAGGTAATGACCATCAGGCAGGCGATCACCACCAGCACGAACGGAATCAGCGGCTTGATCAGGCGCTCCAGAGGCAGCCGTGCCACGGCGCAGGCCGCAAAGAGATTCACGCCGAAGGGCGGGGTGATCATGCCGAGCGCCAGGTTGACGACCATGATGATGCCGAAGTGCACCGGGTCCACGCCGAACGACAGCGCCACGGGCAGCAGCAGCGGAGCGAGCACCACGATCGAGGCCGAGGTCTCGATGAACATGCCGATCACGAACAGCGCCGCGTTCACGCCCATCAGGAACCCGAGTTTGCTGTCGAAAAGTCCTGACAACCACTGGCCCAGCATGTCGGGTATGCCGGCGCGGTTGAGCAGAAAGCTGAATAGCCCCGCATTGGCGATCACGAACATGATGACCGCGGTCGAGACCACCGACTTGTGCAGCGTGGTGGAGATGGCGCCGAACGACAGACGGCGGTAGATGAACTTGCCGACCACCACCGCGTAGACCACCGCCACCACCGAGGCCTCCGTGGGCGTGAACACACCGCCATAGATGCCGCCCAGGATGATCACCGGCATCAGCAGCGCCAGCCAGGCGCGCTTGAACGCAGCCCACACCGGCAGGCGGCCTTCACCGTCGCGCAGGCCGAGATTGTTGCGGCGCGCATACATCCACACGTAGAACATCAGCGCGATGCCGATCAGGATGCCCGGCACCACGCCGGCGATGAAGAGCTCGCCGGTCGAGGTGTCGGTGGACACCGCGAACAGAATCATGGGGATCGACGGCGGAATGATCACGCCCAGCTCGGCCGCCGAGGCCTGCAGCGAGGCCGCGAACGGGGCGGGGTAGCCGTGGCGGATCATGGCGGGGATCAGGATGGCGCCCACGGCGAAGGTGGTGGCCACGCTCGAGCCCGCCACCGCCGCGAAGATCATGCAGGTCAGCACGCAGGTGCAGGCCAGGCCGCCCTGTATGCCGCCCACCAGGCTCTTGGCGAAGTCCACCATGCGTTCGGAAATGCCGCCGGCCTCCATCAGGTTGCCGGCCAGGATGAAGAACGGAATGGCCACGAGGGGATACTTGTCGAGCGCGGCGAAGAGCTGCTGCGCCACGACCAGCGAGGGCAGGCCGCTGGAGGCGACGCCGGCCAGGCTTGCCAGCCCGATAGACACCGCCACGGGCACCGACAAGCCGAAGAAGATCAGCATCGTGACGATCATCAACTGCGACATGAGATTTACGCCTTCAGGAATTCAGGGAAAGGGGGCGAGGGCGCGAGGCCTCAGCCCTGCGCATCGTTGCGCACGGGGACGTCGTCCTGTTCATTGCGGGCCAGCCGGGCGATCACGGCGATCACCGCGAGCGTGGCGCCCACCGGAATGGCCAGGTAGATCCAGGAGATCGAGATGTCGAGGCTGGGCACGTTCTGGAAGCGCACGCGCCAGGTCATCTGGCCGCCGATCCAGGCGAGCGCGCCCAGGAACAGCACGCAAATAAGCCCGATCACGAGTTCGAGGGCGCGGCGCGCGCGGCCTTGCAGCGCATTGCGCAGCATCTCGACGCTGATCATGGCGCCGTGGCGAAACGCCAGCGCCACGCCCAGCAGCACGGTCCAGATCAGCAGGGCGCGGGTGGCCACTTCGCTCCAGTCGGCGGGCGAATGCAGCACGAAGCGCGCGATCACCTGCCAGAAGGCGGCGCAGGCGGAGCCCACCAGCAGCACCTGGGCGAGCGCGGATGCGAGTTTGAACAAATAGGTTTCGGCAAGGCACAGCAGACGCATAGGGATATCCAATGCCAGGGATGAACGGACACAGCCGTTCGCGCGGGGCGAACGGCTGTGCACGCAACGCAGGCGCGTTTACTTGGTGTCGCGGATCGCTTCGATCAGCTTCTGGTCGAACTTCTTGTAGTACTGCGGGTAGGCCGGCTCGACGGCGGCCGCAAACGCGGCGCGGTCGACCTCGGTGACCTGCATGCCTTCTTTCTTGAGCTGCTCGACGCCGGTTTTTTCGATGTTGTCGACGTAGGCGCGCATGGCCTGGGCCGAATCCTTGCCGGCCTGGTCGAACGCCTTTTTCTGGTCGGCAGACAGATTGCCATAGGTGGAGGCAGACATCAGGACCAGCGCCGGGCCGTACACGTGGCCGGACAGCGACAGGTACTTTTGCATCTGCGACAGCTTGGCCGAGGTGATGACGGACAGCGGGTTTTCCTGGCCGTCGATCGTGCCCTGCTGCAGGGCGGTGGCCACTTCGGGCCAGGCCATCGGGGTGGGCAGGATGCCGATCTGACGGAACGCGGTGATGTGAACCGGGTTCTCGGTCGTGCGAATCTTCAGGCCCTTGGCGTCGGCCGGGGTGGCCACGGGGCGGACGTTATTGGTCAGGTGGCGAAAGCCCTGCTCGCCCCAGGCCAGCGCGACGATGCCGCGGCTGGGGAACTTGGCCAGCATATCCTGGCCTATCTTGCTGTCGAGCACGGCGCGGGCGTGGGGCAGGTCGCGCAACAGGAACGGGATGTCGAACACGCCGGTTTCGGGCACGAAGTTGAGCGTGGCGCCGGTCGAGACGATCGCCAGGTCGATGGTGCCGATCTGCAAGCCCTCGATCACTTCGCGCTCACCGCCCAGCGCGCTGTTGGCGAATTGCTGGACTTTGTATTTGCCACCGGTACTGGCTTCGATCGATTTGGCGAAAGCGTCGCCGCCCGCGCCATAGTGCGACGAGGTGGACAGGGCATAAGCCATCTTGAGGGTGGTCTGGGCTTGCGCCGGGGCGGTCACGCTGAACGCTCCGGCGGCAAGCAGGGCGGCGGCTAGCCACGTCTTGCGCATGTTGTCTTCTCCAGGGGTCTTTTGTATTAGGTATGCTGACGAAAACCCGAGTTTTCGCCCTGCTGCATGATAGCGGGATTCCCTGCGGTAAACCCCGATGGTTCATGGTTCAACGATGATGGATTTCCCTGATTCCGCCGCTCGCCGCGGCACCCGCTCCGGCTTTCTGGCCTCGCTCGCGCTGGGTGTGCGCATGATGGTACGCGACGCGCGCTCGGGCGAGCTGCGCCTGCTGGTGCTGGCGCTGGTCGTCGCGGTGGCCGCGGTCACGAGCGTGGGCTTCCTGTCCGATCGCGTCTCGCGCGCGCTCGAGCGCGATGCCGGCCAGATGCTGGGCGCCGACCTGCTGCTCGATGCGGATGAGCCGGTGCCGGCTGCTTTCCTCGACGCCGCGCGCGAGCGGGGCTTGCGCGTCTCGTCCACATTGCAGTTTCCCTCGATGGCGAGCGCGGGCGACAGCGCGCAGCTGGTGTCCGTCAAGGCGGTCGAGCCCGGCTATCCGCTGCGCGGCCGCCTGCGCGTGGCCGAAGCGCCCTTTGCCGCTGACGCGCCCACCACCGAGGTACCGTCGCCCGGCACCGTCTGGGCCGACCCGCAGTTGCTGGCCCTGCTCAATGTGTCGGTGGGCGAGACCATCGGCCTGGGCGATGCGCGGCTGCGCGTCGAACGCGTGCTGACCTACGAACCCGACCGGGGCATGCAGTTCGTCAACGTGGCGCCGCGCGTCATGCTGCGCGTGTCCGATCTCGAGTCCACCGGCCTCATCGCGCCGGGCAGCCGCATCGGCTACGGCATGCTCGCGGCGGGCGAGCCCACCGCGGTCGCCGGCTACCAGGCCTGGCTCAAGCAGCATCTGCAGCGCGGCCAGAAGATCGCCACGCTCGAATCCGGCCGGCCCGAGGTGCGCCGCACGCTCGACCGGGCACAGCGTTTCCTGTCATTGGTGGCCTTGCTCGCCGTGCTGATTTCCGCCGTGGCCGTCGCGCTCGCGGCGGGCCGCTTCATGCAGCGGCATCGCAATGGCATCGCCGTGATGCGTTGCCTGGGCGCCTCGCAGGCGCAGGTAAGCACCATGCTGTGCGCCGAGTTCACGCTGGTCGGGGTGGCCGCGGCGCTGGGCGGATGCGTGGTGGGCTTTGGCGTGCATCAGCTGCTGGTGATGGCGCTGGCCGGCCTGATTGACACGACCCTGCCGCTGCCTTCGCTGATCCCGGCCTTGCAGGGCCTGGTCACCGGATTGTTGATGCTGCTGGGCTTTGCCTTGCCTTCGCTGGCGCAATTGCGCCATGTGCCACCGGCGCGCGTGCTCCGGCGCGATGCGGGCACGGGCCGCGCGCGCAGCGCCGGCGGCTATGCCATCGGGGCCGTGGGTCTCTCGCTCCTGATCTGGTGGTTCGCGGGGGATTTGAAGTTGGGGGCCGTCGTGGCAGGCGGCTTCATTGGCGCCTTCCTTGTCTTTGCCCTGGTGGCATGGGTGGCGGTGCTGTTGCTGGCGCGCCTGCGTGGCGCCGTGGCGGGTCTACCGGCCCTGCGGTTTGCCTTGGCGGGTGTGGTGCGCCGGCGTGCCGCCACGATTACGCAGGTGTGCGCACTGGCGGTGGGGCTGATGGCGCTGCTGCTGCTCACCATGACCCGCACCGATCTGATCGCCGGGTGGCAGCGCACGCTGCCCGTGGACGCACCGAATCGCTTCCTGATCAATATCCAACCCGACCAGCGCACCGAGGTGCTCGCGCGCCTGCAGGCCGAAGGGCTTTCGCAGGTGCGGCTCTGGCCGATGGTGCGGGGCCGCCTCCTCTCGATCAACGACAAGCCGGTCAGCCCCGATCACTACGAAGAGCCGCGCGCCAAGCGCCTGGTCGACCGGGAGTTCAATCTGTCGTTCGCCGACGCCCCGCCGGAGGGCAACCGGCTCGTTACCGGGCGCTGGATCGATCCGGCCGCGCACGAGGTGTCGCTGGAGTCGGGCCTGGCCGAGTCACTGGGGCTGAAGGTGGGCGACCGCTTGCGTTTCGACGTGGCGGGGCAGACCACCGACGTGACGGTGGCAGGCGTGCGGCGGGTCGATTGGGATACGATGCGCGTCAATTTCTTCGCCATCCTGTCTCCGCCGGCCCTGGCCGACATGCCGCAGAGCTGGATTACCTCGTTCCATCTGCCGCCCGACAAGGTGCCGGTGCTGCGCGGCCTGGTGCGTGATTTCCCCAACCTGACGGTCTTCGACGTGGGCGCCATCCTGTCGCAGCTGCAGTCGGTGCTGCAAGAAGTGACCAAGGCGGTGCAGTTGCTGTTCGTGTTTACGCTGACGGCGGGCGTGCTGGTGCTGGCGGCGGCGCTGACCGCCACGCGTGACGAACGTGTACGCGAGGCCGCGGTATTGCGAGCGCTGGGCGCCACTCGGGTCCAGCTGGCCCGCGCGCAGCGGCTCGAGTTGCTGGCCGTGGGGGCGCTGGCGGGCTTGCTCGGGGCAGGGGGCGCGACGGCGATCGCCTGGGTGCTGTCGACCCAGGTGTTCGATTTCACGATTACCATGCGCGTCTGGCCGTGGCTGGCCGGGATGGCCGCCGGCATGGCCGGCGCCTGGGCCGGCGGTGCGCTGGCCCTGCGTGGCGTGCTGCGCACGCCGCCCCTAGTGACCTTGCGAGAAGCCTGATGACCACCACCCGCGTCGAGCCGATTTTCGAGCCGCTCGACACCACCAAGACCATTTTTGAACTGCTCGGCGGCGAGCCCGCCGTGCGCTCGCTGGTTGATCGCTTCTACGACCTGATGGATCTGGAACCCGATTTTCGTGAGCTGCGCGCCGCCCACGGCCCGAGCCTGGACGAGGCGCGCGACAAACTGTTCTGGTTCCTCTGTGGCTATTTCGGTGGCCCGGACCATTACATCCAGCGATTCGGCCATCCGCGTCTGCGCGCACGCCATCTGCCGTTTTCCATCGGCGAGATCGAGCGCGACCAGTGGGTGGCCTGCATGGGCCGCGCCATGCAAGACCAGCAGATTGAGCCGGCCCTGGTCGAGCGCCTGGTGCATTCCTTCTTCGGCGTGGCCGACTGGATGCGCAATCGTGCCGGCTGAGGTCCGCGGCGAAGGCATCTTGCGTCATGGCTGGGACGGCGGCGCGATGCTGTTCGACCCGCTCCGTATCCCTGACCCCGATCCGGTGTTGTTGCGGCCCGATGCCTATGGCGCGTCGGCGCAGCCGGTTCAGGCCGGCGGCCGGGCGGCCGCCTGGTTCGTGGCCGGTGCGGGGTGGCAGGGCGTGCTGCGCGGCTACCGGCGCGGCGGGCTGGTTGCGCGAATCTCGCGCGAAGCCTATCTCTGGCAGGGCGAGGAGCGCACCCGTCCGTTTCGGGAGTTTCGCTTGCTGGCCGCGATGCGGGCCCAGGGGCTGCGGGTGCCGGCGCCGCTCGCGGCCGGCTATTGGCGCGGCGGCCTGATCTACCGCGCGGCCATTCTGATCGAGCGCATCCCGGACGTGCGGCCCCTGGCCCAGGCGCTGGCGCCCGCGGCCTGCGAGGCCGCCGGGCGGGCCATCGCCGCCATGCATGCGGCCGGCGTCTGGCATGCCGATCTCAACGCCTACAACATTCTGCTCGATGCGGCCGGCGATGCCTGGCTGATCGACTTCGACCGCGGTACGGGCGGCGGCGTCTCCGCCTCCGCGCGCCAGGCCAACCTCGACCGCCTCAAGCGCTCGCTCGTCAAGGTGGCGGGCGAGCCCGGTGCCGCGGCCTGGGACAGGATCGTGGCGGCGTATCGGGCGACCGGGACATGAAGGCCGTGGCGCTGCACGGGGCGGCGGCCTGAGCGCCCGGACGGGATTTCGCTGGCGCGGCGACACCCTCGCGCGCGTCGCCATCCCCCCGCGAAAATCGTCGATTCATAGGGAGGGCGGCAACAACCACCCTCTAAAAGGCTTTATCATTTTGCCTTTTGGCAATTCTCCAACACGCGAATTAGGCAAGGGGTCGCGATGAAATTCATGACGGGAATGCGCTTTGCGCTGGGTCTCACGGCAGTCGCCGCGGCGGTTGCGCCCGCGTTGGCACAGAACAAGGTCGTCAACGTCTATAACTGGGCCGAGTACACCGCGCCCGACACCATTCCAGGCTTCGAAAAAGAGACCGGCATCAAGGTCCGCTACGACGTCTACGACAACAACGACACCCTGCAGGCCAAGCTGCTGACGGGCAAGTCGGGCTACGACATCGTCGTGCCCTCGACGCACTACGCCTCGCGCCAGATCCAGGGTGGCCTGTTCCAGAAGCTCGACAAGTCGAAGATTCCGAACCTGAAATATCTCGACCCCGACATCATGGCGCTGGTCGCCACGGTCGATCCCGGCAATGAATACGCGGTGCCCTGGGGCTACGGCACCAATGGCCTGGGCTACAACGTCACCAAGGTCAAAGAGATCATGGGCGAGAACGCCGATCTCGGAAGCTGGGACATGCTCTTCAAGCCCGAGAATGCGGCCAAGTTGAAGGATTGCGGCATCTCGATGCTCGATGAAGCCGCGCAGGTCTTCCCGGCCGCGCTTAAGTACCTCGGCAAGGATCCCAACTCCGAGAAGCCCGAAGACTACAAAGAGGCGCTCGAGCTCCTCAAGAAGATCCGTCCGTATATCCGCCAGTTCAGCTCGTCGGGCTATATCGACGAGCTCGCGGTGGGTGACCTGTGCATGGTCTACGGCTTCTCGGGCGACGTGATGATCTCGCGCAACCGGGCCCAGCAGGCCAAGAAGTCCTACGACATCAACTACTTCATTCCGAAGGGCGGCGCGCCGGCCTGGTTCGATCTGATGGTGATCCCCAAGGATGCGCCGCATCCCGACGAGGCCCACGCGTTCATCAATTACATCGAAACGCCGCAGGTGCATGCCGCGATCACCAACACCATGTTCTACCCCAACGCCAACAAAGAGGCGCGCAAGTACGTGGTGAAGGAAGTCGCCGACAATCCCATGATCTATCCGGATCCGGATGTCGCCAAGACGCTGTACGTCATCAAGGCGCAGCCGCTGCCCGTCCAGCGACTGCAGACCCGGATGTGGGCCGAACTGAAGTCCGGAAGATAAGTCATCATGAGCGATAGCCGTTACACGGCACAGCACTCCACCGATCCGGACGAGTTCGTCAAGATTGTCGACGTGGTCAAGATTTTCGGCGATACCGTCGCCGTGCGTTCGGTCAACCTCGCGGTCAAGCGCAACGAGATTTTTGCGCTGCTGGGCAGCTCGGGCAGCGGCAAGTCCACGCTGTTGCGCATGCTGGCGGGCTTCGAAGACGCGACCTCGGGGCAGATCCTGCTCGATGGCGAAGACATCACGGCCGTGCCGCCTTACCGGCGGCCGGTCAACATGATGTTCCAGTCGTACGCGCTCTTTCCCCACATGACCGTCGAGGCCAACGTAGCCTTCGGCCTCAAGCAGGAGGGTGTCGACCGCGCCGAGATCCACGATCGCGTGTTCGAGGCGCTCGACCTGATGCAGATGGCGGGCTATTCGCGCCGCAAGCCGCATCAGCTCTCGGGCGGCCAGCAACAGCGCGTGGCGCTCGCCCGCAGCCTGGTCAAGCGGCCCAAGCTGCTGCTGCTCGACGAGCCCATGTCGGCGCTCGACAAGCAGATCCGCCAGAAAACGCAGATCGAGCTGGTCAAGATTCTGGAGCAGGTCGGCGTGACCTGCATCATGGTCACGCACGACCAGGAAGAAGCCATGACCATGGCGCATCGCCTGGCCGTGATGACCGACGGCCAGATCGTGCAGTGCGGCTCGCCGCAGGATGTCTACAACTTCCCGAACTCACGCTTCGTGGCGGGCTTCATCGGCAGCACCAATCTCTTCACCGGCGTCATCACCGAAGATGCGGCGGACCATGTCGTGATCGAGTCCGAAGAGCTCTCGCGCCCGCTGTATGTCAATCACGGCGTGAGCGAGGCGCTCGGCATGGAAGTGCACGTCTCGATCCGGCCCGAACGCCTGGTCGTCTCGCGCAACCAGCCCGCCGGCGACTATAACTGGGCCCACGGCATGGTGAGCCACATGGCCTGGATGGGCAGTTACGGCCTCTATCAGATCCGGCTCGACTCCGGCAAGGTGATCGAGGCCAGCATGCCCAGCCTGCTGCTTGGCTCGATCGACGCACCCGGCATCGACGAAGAGGTGTACGTCAGCTGGGACGCCGACAGCGCCACGGTGCTGGCATCATGAGGCTGCCGTCCGTGCGCGGGTGGCTGCCGTCGGGGCGTGCCCTGGCGGTGGTGCCGCCGTTCCTGTGGCTCGTGGTGTTCCTGCTCGTGCCGTTCCTGCTGGTGTTCAAGATCAGCTTTGCGGAGCTCGAGTTCGGTATCCCGCCGTACACGCCGCTGGCCGAGTTCAAGGACGAGGCGGTGCAGTTCAGCCTGCATCTGCGCAGCTACATCCTGCTGTTCACCGACAACCTGTATTTCGCCACCTACCTGAACTCGGTCAAGATGGCCGCGATCACGACGCTGGTCTGCATCCTGATCGGCTATCCGATGGCGTATTACATCGCGCGCTCCTCGCCCGCGATCCGCAACGTGCTGCTGCTGGCCGTGATCCTGCCATTCTGGAGTTCGCTGCTGCTGCGCGTGTATGCCTGGGTGGGCATCCTGCGCAACGACGGCCTGCTCAACAAGGTGCTCATGACGCTCGGCATCACGGCAAGTCCGCTCGAGATCTACCGCACCGACCTGGCCGTGTATATCGGCATGGTCTATGCCTATCTGCCGTTCTTCATCCTGCCGCTCTACGCCAATCTCGTGAAGATGGACCTGCGCCTGCTCGAGGCCGCCTACGACCTGGGCGCCAAGCCCTGGCAGGCGTTCTGGCGCATCACGGTGCCGCTGTCGCGGCCGGGCGTGATCGCCGGCGCGATGCTGGTGTTCATTCCGGCGGTGGGCGAGTACGTCATTCCCGAGATGCTGGGCGGCGCCGACACGCTGATGATGGGCCGCGTGATGTGGAATGAATTCTTCAACAACACCGACTGGCCGATGGCCTCGGCGGTGACGTGCGTGATGGTGCTGCTGTTGCTCGTACCGCTGGCGCTGTTCCAGTACAACCAGATCAAGCAGCAGCAGCTCGACCGTGGGGGCCGCCGATGAAAGGACCCAACAAGTCCCTGCGCGGGCTGGCCCTGGGCCTGGGCTATTTCTTCCTCTACGTGCCCATCCTGAGCCTGATGGCGTTTTCGTTCAACGATTCGCCCGTCGTCACGTCCTGGACCGGCTTTTCGCTGCGCTGGTATTCGGCGCTTTTCTCCGACGACGCGCTGCTGCGTGCCGCCTGGCTGTCGTTCAAGGTGGCGGCGCTCACCGCGACCGCGGCCACCATCATCGGCACCTGGGCGGGCTACGTGCTGGCGCGCATGGGCCGCTTTCGCGGCTTCGGGCTGTACCTGGGCATGCTGAGCGCGCCGCTGGTGATCCCCGAGGTGGTGCTGGGCATCTCGCTCTTGCTCATGTTCGTGGAGATGCGCGGTGTGCTGGGCTGGCCCGAACAGAACGGCATGTTCACGATCTGGGTCGGCCACGTCACGCTCTGCATGGCCTTCGTGGCGGTGGTCATCCAGTCGCGCATCCGCGACATGGACCGCTCTCTCGAAGAAGCCGCGCTGGATCTCGGCGCGACGCCGCTGCGCGTGTTCTTCTCGATCACGTTGCCGCTGATCGCACCGGCCCTGGCCTCGGCCTGGCTGCTGTCGTTCACGCTCTCTCTCGATGACGTCGTGCTCGCGTCGTTCCTGTCCGGGCCCGGTTTCACGACCCTGCCCATGGAAGTGTTTTCGCGCGTGCGCCTGGGCTTGAAGCCCGAGGTCAATGCCCTGGCCACGCTGTTCATCCTGGCGGTGGGCACCTGCGTGATCCTCGCCAACCGCCTGCAAGTGCGCAAGGAATCCCCATGACCCAAACCACCCTGTATGGCCTGAACAAATGCAGCACCTGCGTGAAGGCGCGCGACTGGCTCAATGAAAACGGCGTGGCGCATACCTTCATCGACTACCGCGATCACCCGGTGCCCGCCGCCACGCTCAAGGAGTGGGCCGAGCAGCTGGGCGGCTGGGAAAAACTGGTCAACCGCACTTCCATGACCTGGCGCGCCTTGTCGGATGAGCAGAAGGCGGCAAGCACCGCGGCGCAATGGACGCGCCTGATCGCCGAGTACCCGGCATTGGTGCGCCGCCCGGTCACGGTCACGTCCGATGGCGTGGTCACGGTCGGCTTCTCCGAAAAGCGCTACGGCGAGCGCTTCGCCTGAGATGACAGGCGAGGTGCCCGCGGGTAGGGCGGGTGCCCGGGGCGTGGCTCCGGGGCCGCCACTGCCCGATGCTTTTTTCGATCGCGATGCCGCTCAGTTGGCTCGCGAACTGCTGGGCAAGGTGATCCGCCGCCGTTGGCGCGGTCTGTGGCTGTCGGCCCGTATCATCGAAACCGAGGCCTACTACCTCACCGACCGCGGCAGTCATGCCTCGCTCGGCTACACCGAGAAGCGCCGCGCGCTCTTCATGAATGGCGGCACGATCTACATGTACTACGCCCGCGGGGGCGACTCGCTGAACTTCAGCGCACATGGCCCCGGCAATGCGGTGTTGATCAAGTCTGCCCACCCCTGGCTCGACGCCGTCAGCGATGCCCGCGCGCTGGCCTGCATGCAGGGTCTCAATCCCGATGCGCAGGGTCTGCCCCGCGCGCCGACGCGGCTGTGCGCGGGGCAGACCTTGCTGTGCCGGGCGCTGGGGCTCAAGGTGCCCGACTGGGACGGCAAGGGCTTCGATCCGCAACGCTTTTTCGTCGAAGACGTGGGGCAGGACGTGCCGCGCCTCATCAACACCACGCGGCTGGGCATTCCTGCCGGCCGCGACGAGCATCTGCCGTACCGCTTCGTGGATCCGGCCTATGCCGCGTTCTGTACGCGCAATCCGCTGCGCCGTGGCCAGGAGGCCGGGCGTGATTACGTCTGGATGGACCGCGGCGGCGCGGTGCTGGCCTGATCAGTCGGGATCGGGCACCGGCGCCGGCATGCGCGCGCGCATCTCCGCGTACTTGCGCAAGATGCGGCGGCGGTTGAGCCGGCGGCTCCATGCATAGAACGGGATCAGGGGCAGCACGCCGAAGCCATCGACCAGATACAGGCCGGGCTGGCCGTCGGCGTTGTAGCCACAGGCCACGTTGCTCGCCGACATGTCATGGATCACCAGATGCGCATCGGCCAGGTCGGCGAAAAACGCGTCCAGCTTGGCCGCCAGCGTGACGGTGAATTTGCCCTGGGCGGCCAGGTCTTTCACGGTCGGGGCGAGCATGCCATTGCCGTCCGTGATCTTTTCCACCAGCAGCCCCAATCCCAGGCTGGTCTGGGCCGCGCCCAGGATGCGCGCCATCGGGACCTGCCAGACACCGGACGGACGCGTGGTGGTGGACACGTATTCCGAGAACTCGTTGAGGTAGACACGATAGGCGCTCTCGCGCTGGAACTGCTTGTACCAGCGCTTGAAGGGCCGTGTCTGCAGATAGATGGCGCGGGCGTGCATGTCCATCACCTTGACCAGCAGGCCCGGTTCGTGCGGATGCTGAAACACGTAGCGGTCTCCGCCGTGGGCCAGCGGCGCGGCGCCGGAGAGGTCGAGCGGGCCGAAAACGGCGCGCACGCCAGGCGCGGTGGCGCCCTCCGGCGGGACGGATGTGGCCGGGATCGAGGGCTGCGGCGACAAGGCGGACACGATGGAAATCGGACGGGGTGATGGAAGGCGCAATCTTACTGCGATATGCGCCCGGAGGCCGGGCCGGGGCGCCAGATGTTGCAGGGCCGCCGCGCCGGACCCGTGGCTGTGGCGTCCGCCCCGCCGTCGACACGAGTCCGGGTGGTGCGCGACACGGTGGGCCGAAGGGGGCAGGGCGGCTCGCTGCGCCGCGATCAGGCAGAATCGCGTGTTGATGTTGTCGCTGTCATTGCAAGGAGATCGAATTGGAGCCGATGCTGTCATGGGTCATCGCGGGGGCCGCCGTGCTGGCCGCCGTGTTCGCACTGGGTGCATTCCTGCGCGCGGGCCGTGCCGCAGGCGTCGATCTGTTGCGTGCCGACATCGAGCGGCTCGAGCGCCTGCTGCGTGGCGATCTGGCCGAAGGCCAGCGCGGGCTACGTGGCGAGCTGGCGGAGTCATCGCGCGCCTTGCGCACCGAGCTCGCGCAAACGCAGGAAGACCTGCGCGGCGCACTGGCGCGTGACCAGCGCGAGGCGCGTGAAGAGTACGCCGCCTCCTTGGCGCGCTTCTCGGCGCAATTCGGCGAGCGGTTGCAGGGGCTGGTCGAGCTCAACGACCGGCGCATGGCCGAGGTGCGGCAGACGGTCGACGCACGCCTTCAAGCCCTGCAGGCCGACAACGGCGCACGCCTCGAAGAGATGCGCCGCACGGTGGACGAGAAGCTGCACGCCACGCTGGAGCAGCGCCTGGGTGAGTCGTTCAAGCTGGTGTCCGAACGGCTCGAGGCCGTGCACAAGGGCCTGGGCGAGATGCAGACCCTGGCTTCGGGCGTGGGCGATCTGCGCCGCGTGCTGACCAACGTGAAGTCGCGCGGTACGTGGGGCGAGGTCCAGCTCGCGCGCCTGATCGAAGACACCATGACCGCAGACCAGTACGCGCGCAACGTGCGGCCGGTGCCGGGCAGCGACGCGATCGTCGAGTTCGCCATCCGCCTGCCTGGGCGGGACGCGGGAGGCGATCCGGTGTGGCTGCCGGTGGATGCCAAGTTTCCCAAAGAAGAATACGAGCGCCTGCTCAACGCCCAGGAGGCGGCCGACGCCGACGGCGCGCGCCAGGCCGGGACGGCGCTGGCCCGCGCCGTCGAAACCCAGGCCCGCCTCATCGCCGACAAGTACGTGGCGCCGCCGCATACCACCGATTTCGCCATCATGTTCCTGCCGACCGAGGGCTTGTATGCGGAGGTGCTGCGCCAGCCCGGCCTGATCGACAAGCTGCATGGCCTGCGCGTGAATGTGGCCGGTCCCACCAACCTGGCTGCGCTGCTCAACAGCTTGCAGATGGGTTTTCGCACGCTGGCCATCGAGCAGCGGTCGTCCGAGGTCTGGCAGGTGCTGCGCGCGGTCAAGACCGAGTTTTCGAAATTCGGCGACGCACTCGCCACGGTCAAGAAGTCACTCGATAACGCCAGCAGCAAGATCGGCGCCACTGAGACCCGCACCCGCGTGATGCTGCGCAGCCTCAAGACGGTGGAAGCCCTGCCCGAAGACGACACGCGGCAGCTCTTCGGCGCCGCGCCGGCGCCGGAGGCCGACGAACCCGATACACTAAGTCCGTAGCCCGCCACGAGCCAGGGCGGGTCCGCCGTTCGCAAGGAGACGCCATGCAGCCGTTCTTCACGCATGCGGTCACCAACCAGGTGCCGCCCCTGGACGATTACTCGCTCTACGATACCGATCCGGTGCTGGCCGAGGCCGTGGCGCGCGAAGGCGCGCTCGCCCATGTGCCGGAGCTGCGCGAGCACGGTGCCTGGCTGGGGCGAGCCCAGACGCTCGCCGCCGGTGACGAGGCCAACCGCCATCCGCCGCAACTGCACGGCTACGATCGCGGCGGCCACCGCATCGACCGCATCGAGTTCCATCCGGCCTGGAACCAGCTCATGAGCGGCATCGCTGCCCGCGGCCTGCACAACCGCGCCTGGCTGCAGCCCGGGCCGGGGGCGCACGTGGCGCGCGCCGCCGCCTTCCTCATGCAGGGCCAGGTCGAGGCTGGCACGCTGTGCCCCACGACCATGACCTTCGCGGCGCTGCCGCTTATCGCACGAGAGCCCGCCGGCGCCATCGACTTCGCGCGCACCTGGATGCCACGGCTCTCGGCGCGTGAGTTCGATCCCGCCGATGCGCCCATCACGGCCAAGAGCGGCGCCCTGATCGGCATGGGGCTCACCGAAAAGCAGGGCGGGTCCGACCTGCGTGCGATCACCACGCGGGCCGAGCCCGAGGGCACGCCCGGGCGTGGCCAGCCCTACCGGCTGACCGGCCACAAATGGTTTTTTTCCGTACCGCAGGCCGATGCGCATCTGGTGCTCGCCCGTACCGACGCGGGGCTCGGCTGCTTCTTCGTGCCGCGCTGGGTGCCGGACGGCCCGCGCAACGCGGTGCGCGTGCGGCGGCTCAAGGACAAGCTCGGCAATCGCAGCAACGCCAGCGCGGAGGTCGAGTTCGAGGACGCCTGGGGCGTCATGATGGGCGAACCCGATCGAGGTCTCGCACTGCTGCTCGAAATGGCTTCGACCACGCGGCTGGACTGCGTACTGGGCAGCGCGGCGCTGCTGCGCCAGGGCGTGGTGCAGGCCTTGCATCATGCGCGGCACCGCCAGGCGTTTGGCGCGTCGTTGCTGTCGCAACCGCTCATGCGCGCGCTAATCGCGGATCTGGCGCTGGAGTCGGAGGCGGCCACGGTGCTGGGGCTGCGGCTGGCGCGGGCCATGGACGAGCGTGAATCGCCCGCGGCCCGGGCCCTGCTGCGGGTCGGCACGCCCGCCGCCAAACTCTGGGTCTGCAAGCGCGCGGTACAAGCCTTGGGTGAATGCCTCGAGGTACTGGGCGGCAATGGCTACGTCGAAGAATCGCCGCTGGCCCGGCTCTACCGCGAGGCACCCGTGAACTCGATCTGGGAAGGCTCGGGCAACGTCATGGCGCTCGACGTATTGCGCGCCCTGACGCGGGAGCCCGATGTGCTCGAGGCGGTGCAGGCCGAGCTCAGCCCCGCGCGGGGCCGCGACGCGCGTTACGACGCACGGCTCGACACCTGGATGGCGGCGGCGCGGCGCTGCGGTCACGGGCCGGCATCGGCCGACCTAGCCGCTGCCGACCACGCCCCCGATCCGGCGGCCGCGCGCATGCTGGCGGCCGAACTCGCGCGGCTCTGGCAGGGCGCGTTGTTGCTGTGCCATGCGCCCGGGGCTGTCGCCGAGGCTTTTGTCACGACGCGGCTGGCGGGCAGTGCGGGTATTTGGGGAGAGGGAGGTTCGGACGTGGATGCCGCCGCGGTGCTTTCTCGGGCATGGCCGGGCATCTGCTAAATTGCAGGCCTTGCACAAGACTTCTTTGCGCTCACGTCGCGCTCCTTCCGCATATGCTCACTCAGCAACAACTCAAGCAACAGGCCGCCGACGCGGCGCTCGAACTGGTCGAACAAGTGGCCGGACCCGATGTCGTCATCGGCGTGGGCACTGGCTCGACCGCCGATCTCTTCATCGACGGTCTGGCGCGTTTCAAGGGCCGCATCCGCGCCACGGTCGCGAGCTCGGAGCGCAGCGCGGCACGCCTGGCCAGCCATGGCCTGCCGGTCCTCGATCTCAATGAGGTCGAATCCATGCCGATCTATGTCGACGGCGCCGACGAGCTCGACGGCGGACTGGCCATGATCAAGGGCGGGGGCGGTGCGCTCACCCGCGAGAAGATCGTGGCCTCCGTGGCCGACCGCTTCATCTGCATCGCCGACGAATCCAAGCTGGTGGAGCGCCTGGGCGCGTTTCCGCTGCCCGTCGAGGTGATTCCCATGGCGCGCGCCAGCGTGGCCCGTGCGCTGGCCAAGCTGGGTGGCACGCCGCGCCTGCGCGAGGGCTTCGTGACCGACAACGGCAATGTGATCCTCGATGTGGCGGGCCTGTCGATCACCGACGCCCCCGGGCTCGAAACCCGCATCAATGACCTGCCGGGCGTGGTGACGGTCGGGTTGTTCGCGATCGCGGGCGCCGACGTGGCCCTGCTCGCCACGCAAGACGGCATCCGCCGGCTCGAACGCAAGGCCTGAAGCCAGGCGCGACGCGTTCTTGAACCGTGTCCCCGGGCGCTTGCCGCCGCCCGTGGGCACATTCATAATCTTGTCACATCCAAGTCATAACCTTGCGGGTCGGCAGGTCCCCCGCGCCTTTCGCGTACAGGGGACGCAACAATGAGACCAACCTCGCAGGGAGTCCGGATGACGGAGCACACCAACAAACAGTTCGATGCCGATCTCGAGCACGTTCGATCGCAGTTCCTCCAGATGGGGGGCGTGGTCGAGGCCATGATCCACGAAGCCATCGAAGCCATTCCCGCGGGCGACATGACCCTCGTGGAAAAGGTGCGCGAGCGCGAGAAAGAGGTCAACCGTCACGAGGTCGAGATCGATGAGCGCATCAGCCTGATCCTGGCCCGCCATCAGCCCACCGCGATCGACCTGCGCACGCTGCTGGCCGTCTCCAAGATGCTGACCGACATGGAGCGTTCGGGCGACGAGGCCGAGAAGATCGCCACCGCCGTGCGCCGCATGTACGAAAACAGCCAGCAACAGATCCCGCTGATCGAGCTGCGCCACATGGCCCAGAACGTCGGCAACATGCTGCACAACGCGCTCGATGCCTTTGCCCGCCTTGATCCGATCCTGGCCGCCCAGGTCGTGCGCAGCGACAAGGAAGTCGACAAAGAGTGGAAGGCTGCGCTGCGCAACCTGATCACCTACATGATGGAAGACCCGCGCACCATTTCGCGCGCGATCGACATGATCTTCATCGCCCGCGCGCTCGAGCGCATCGGCGACCACGCCAAGAACATGGCCGAACGCGTGATCTACATGGTCAAGGGCGCCGACGTGCGCCACACCGGCGTGAAGAACACCGAGCGCCTGGCGCGCGGCGAAGAAGAGTCCGCCGAAAGCTGAGCGGCGACGCCTCACGCCACCTGCATGTGGCTCCAAATGCAGGTGGCTCGGAAAGGCCCCGGTGTTCATCACCGGGGCCTTTTTTTGCCGCATCTGCGTCCGGTGCAGCGCGGCGCACGCCTCTCGCCGAAGGCGCGGCGTGGGGGCATTTTTTCCGCCGGGCCGCCCCAAGGAAAAAAGCGCCCCCTCGGGGGGCAGCAAGCCGAAGGCGCAGTGTGGGGGCATTTCTCCTTTTTTCCGCCGCCTACCCCGCGCCGTGCACCGTAATGATCAGCTCGCGCCGATGCGGCCGGTCGCGATGCTCCCACAGATAGATGCCCTGCCAGCCGCCCAGCCCCAGCTCGCCGTCGCATACGGGAATCGTGAGCGATACCGCGGTGAGCGCGGTGCGGATGTGGGCCGGCATATCGTCCGGGCCTTCCGCGTCGTGGCGATACAGCGGGTCGCCCTCGGGAACCAGCCTGGCGAAGTAGCGTTCCAGATCGTGGCGTACCGTCGGATCGGCATTTTCGTTGATGATCAGCGAACAGCTGGTGTGGCGCGTGTAGACCACGGCGAGGCCTGTGCGGATGCCGCTGGCGCGCACGTCGCGGGCCACCTGCTCGGTGATCTCCGTGAACGACTTGCCGCGTGTGTCGACATGCAGACGGGTCTGGGCGATGAGCGAGGCGGGAAGGGCGGTCATGCAACTCTCCAAAAAACAAAACCGGCCACGCGGGCCGGTCGGAGGGGCGCTGCCTGGCTCAGGCCGAGGGCGGCACGAAGCCTTGCGCTTCGACGGAGCCGTCTTCGAACAGGAAGCGCTCCATCTGCTGCTGCAGATACTTGCGGGCGCGCGAGTCGGCCAGGTTCAGGCGGTTTTCGTTGACCAGGCGCGTTTGCACGGCCTTCCATTCTTCCCAGGCTTCTTTCGAGATTTCGCGCCAGATGCGCGTGCCCACTTCGCCGGGATAGGGCGGGAAGTCCAGGCCTTCGGCTTCGCGCTTGAGTTTCACACAGTTGACGGTACGGGCCATTTGCTTGCTGCCGGAGAGTTGCGGATCCCGGTATTTTACCGGGTTGGCGCGGCTTGCCGAATCCATAGACCCTGCGCGCGGCAGGGTCTATGGCCGTGCGCCGAGGCTACAGCTTCTTGATGAAGACCAGGCTGTTGCGCGAGCGGTTGTAGTTGTTTTGCTTTTCGCGCGGCAGATCGGCGATACCGCCCTGCACGAAGCCCCGCTTCATGAACCAGTGCGAGGTGCGGGTGGTGAGCACGAACAGCCGCTTCGCACCCATGGCCCGGGCCCGCGACTCCATGTGGCGCAGCAGCATCTCGCCTTCGCCCGAGCCCTGCCATTCGGGATGCACGATCAGGCAGGCCATCTCGGCCATGTTGTCTTCGGGGAAAGGATGCAGGGCAGCACAACCGTAGATCACGCCGTCGTGCTCGAGCACCGTGAAGCGATCGACATCGCGCTCGACCACGCCGCGGGGGCGCGGCACCAGCGTGCCATCCTGCTCGAGCGGCTCGATCAGGCTCAGGATCGCGCCGACGTCGTCGAGCGTGGCCGGACGCAGGTCGTCGAGGGTGTCTTCGACCACCATGGTGCCCACGCCATCGTGCGTGAAGATCTCGAGCAGCACGCTGCCGTCGCGGTTGTAGGGCACCAGGTGAGCGCGCGCCACGCCGCGTTTGACTGCAAGCGAGGCATGGCGCAGGAAGTAGGCGGTGTCTTCGTCGAGCTCCCCCGCGGCCAGCAGATTGTCGGCATCCGCGCGCGCCAGTTCGGTGTCCACCGAACCGTCGTCATTCAGCACGCCCGGCGAACTCGACAGGAAGATCAGCTTTTCGGCGCGCAGCGCCACGGCCACGCTGGTGGCGAGGTCTTCCATGGCCAGATTGAATGCGTCGCCCGTGGGCGAGAAGCCCAGCGGCGAGAGCAGCACCATCGAGCCGTGCTCGATGGCGAACTTGAGCGCGTCGACGTCGATCTTGCGGACGTGGCCGGTGTGCTTGTAATCGATGCCGTCGAGCACGCCGGCCGGGCGGGCGGTGACGAAGTTGCCCGAGATCACGCGGATGTGCGAATGCGACATCGGGGTGTTGGGCAGGCCCTGGCTGAATGCGGCTTCGATGTCGAGACGGATCTCGCCCGCGGCCTCTTTGGCGCACTCGAGCGCGGCGGCGTCGGTGGGCGCCATGCCACGGTCGAACTGTTGGGTAAAGCCCTTCAGGCGCAGCTGTTCGTTGACCTGCGGACGCGAGCCGTGCACCAGCACCAGGCGGATGCCGAGCGCCGACAGCAGGGAGAGATCCTGGACCAGGGTATTGAGCGCGCCGGCCTGGACCAGCTCGCCGCCGAACGCCACCACGAAGGTCTTGCCTCGGAACGCATGGACGTACGGCGCCACCTCTCGGAACCATCGAACGAACTGCGCGGGCGCGAATTCGGGAGCTTCAAGGGCGGAGACGGTGTCAGGTTCCAGGTCGGGCATGATGATTTGAGTGGCGATTCCGGTAGGGCCGCCGGGCGGGGCCCGGTCGGCAACAGGCCGCGCGGCGCGCGGCTGCCGAAATTATATGACCGCGCGGGGCGGCTCGTGGCGCTGCAATAAGAGGAATTTGCCCCCTGAATTCTCGGCGTCGCGGTTAGCGGGGCGCTGCGGGCGCCCCGCTAACCGGCTCGTTCCGCGCAAAAATTTATAATGCGCGGTTGACCGGATGAATTTGCCTCATATGTCTGACTCTACCCAGCGTCCGCCCCGTGGACCTGCCGACAGCCGGCCCGCCGCCGGCGATGCTGCCCGCGCGGGCGAGCCGCGCCAGGCTGGGCGCGCGCCGCGCGCCGATGGCACACCTCGCTCCGAGCGCGGGCCGCGTCCGCCACGGGCCGAGCGCGCAGGCGCTTCGGGTGGCGGCGCTCGTCCGGACGAGCGCGCAGAGGCTCGCCCCGCGGCGCGCCCGGCACCCGGCGAGCTCTCCGCCCGGGCAGATCGGCCCGCACGGACCGATCGCCCCGGCCGCGCCGAGCGCGGTGAGCGTCGTGAGCGCCCCGAGCAGGCCGAGCGCCCCGAGCGGCCCATTCCCGCCGTCACCTATCCCGAGGATTTGCCGGTCAGCGCCCGGCGCGACGAGATCGCGCGTGCCATCGCCGCGCATCAGGTCGTGATCGTGAGTGGCGAGACCGGCTCGGGCAAGACCACGCAATTGCCCAAGATCTGTCTCGAACTCGGCCGCGGCCGGCAGCGCATGATCGGCCACACCCAGCCGCGCCGGCTGGCCGCCACGTCGGTCGCCAAGCGCATCGCGGAAGAGCTCAACACGCCGATGGGCGAGGTCGTGGGCTATCAGGTGCGGTTCAACGATCGCACCGGCCCGAATGCGTCCATCAAGCTGATGACCGACGGCATCCTGCTCGCCGAGTCGCAGCGCGATCCGCTGCTGCGTCGTTACGACACCATCATCATCGACGAGGCGCACGAACGCAGTCTCAACATCGATTTCCTGCTGGGCTATCTCAAGCAGCTGCTGCCGCGCCGGCCCGACCTGAAGGTGATCATCACCTCGGCCACGATCGACGCCGACCGCTTCGCGCGGCATTTCGCGCCCGGCCCCGACCAGCTCGCTCCCGTGATCGAGGTCTCCGGCCGGCTCTATCCGGTCGAGGTGCGCTACCGCCCGGTGCAGCAGCCGCTGTCCGACGAGGATGCCGCGGCAGCTCCCGGCAACCGGCGCAGCGGCGAGCGCGGCGACAAGACCGGGCTCGGCCAGCGCCTGAGCGGCGACGAAGAGCGCGATCTGATCGACGCCATCGTCGATGCGGTCGACGAGTGCGCCCGACATGGCCCCGGCGATGTGCTGGTGTTCCTGCCTGGCGAGCGCGAGATCCGCGAGGCCGCCGAGGCGTTGCGCAAGCACCACCCGGCGGCCACCGAGATCCTGCCGCTCTTTGCCCGCCTGTCACAGGCCGAGCAGGAGCAGATCTTCCATCCGCGCGGCAACGCACGCCGCGTGGTGCTGGCCACCAACGTGGCCGAGACCTCGCTGACCGTGCCCGGCATCCGCTTCGTGGTCGACAGCGGCCTGGCCCGGATCAAACGCTATTCCTGGCGCAACAAGGTCGAGCAGCTGCGCATCGAGCCCATCAGCCGGGCGTCGGCCAATCAGCGCGCCGGCCGATGCGGCCGGGTCGGTCCGGGTGTGTGTATCCGCCTCTACGACGAGCTCGATTTCAACAATCGCGCCGCCTTTACCGACCCCGAAGTGCTGCGGTCCTCGCTGGCGTCCGTGATCCTGCGCATGAAGTCGCTGCGGCTCGACGACATCGAAGCGTTCCCGTTCGTGGAGGCGCCGCCCGGGCGCGCGGTGGCCGATGGCTATCATCTGCTACAGGAACTCGGCGCCATCGAAATGAACGAGGAGGCCGAGGCGGGCACCAGCCCGGTTTTCGCGCTGACCCGGACGGGCGAAGACCTGGCCCGGCTGCCCGTGGACCCGCGCATCGGTCGCATGATCCTGGCCGCGCGCGAGCACCAATGCCTGGCCGAGATGCTCATCATCGCGGCCGCGCTGTCGGTGCAGGACCCGCGTGATCGGCCGATGGCCGAGCGCGAGGCCGCCGAGGCGGCGCATGCGAAGTTCGCCGACGATAAATCCGAGTTCGTGTCGTTCCTGAAGCTCTGGAAATGGTACGGCGAGCAGGTGCAGCACAAGGGCTCGCAGCGCAAGCTGGTCGCGCTGCTGCGGCAGAATTTCCTCTCGCCCATCCGGCTGCGCGAGTGGCACGACGTGCACAGCCAGCTGGCCGCGGTCGTGGGCGAGCAGGGCTGGCGCGTGAATGCCAGCGAAGCCACCTACGAACAGCTGCATCTGGCCCTGCTGACCGGTCTGCTCGGCAATATCGGTTTCAAGGGCGAAGATGCGGGGCTCTACCACGGTGCGCGCGAAATCCGTTTTCTGATCCACCCCGGGTCCAACCTGGCCAAGAAGGGCGGGCGCTGGATTGTGGCGGGCGAGCTCGTGGACACGACGCGCCTGTATGCACGCTGCGTGGCCCGCATCGAACCCACCTGGCTCGAGCGCGCCGCCGGCCACCTGCTGCGGCGCAACTGGTCCGACCCGCGCTGGGAGAAAAAGGCCGGCCAGGTGGTGGCCAATGAGCGCGCCACGCTGTACGGCCTGACCGTGTACTCGGGACGGCGTATCCACTATGGCCGCGTCAATCCGGCGCATGCACGCGAGCTATTCATCCGCCAGGCCCTGGTGCCCAGCGAGATCGACACGCGTCTGGCCTTCGTGGCGCATAACCGCAAGCTGATCGCGGGCATCGAAAAGCTCGAGCACCAGACGCGCCGCCCGGACATTCTGGTCGACGACGAACTGATCTACGCGTTCTACGATCGCCAGCTCCCCGCCGATATCTCGCAGACCGCGTCGCTCGAGAAGTGGGTGCACGGCCTGGATAAGGATCGCGCCGCCCAGCTCATGCTCACGCGAGATGAGCTGATGCGGCATGAAGCGGCCGGCGTGACCACGGATGTGTTCCCTAAGAAGGTGGAGTGGCAGGGCGTGGTCATGCCGCTCGACTATCACTTTGAGCCGGGCTCCCCGCGTGATGGCGTGACGCTGTCGGTGCCGCTGTTCGCGCTCAACCAGCTCGATGCGCAGCGCTGCGAGTGGCTGGTGCCGGGCATGCTCAAGGAAAAAGTCCAGCTGCTGCTCAAGTCGCTGCCCCAGAAGTTGCGGCGTCATTGCGTGCCGCTGCCCGATTACGCGAGCGGCTTTTTCGATCGCTGGTTCGAGCAGATCAACGATCCGCAGCAGGGCCTGGTCGATGCGCTGATCGCCGATATGTGGAAGCAGGTGCAAGTGCGCCCCGTGCCCAGCGATTTCAAGCTCGAAACGCTGCCCGCGCATCTGTTCATGAACTTCAAGGTGGTCGACGAACACGGTCGCATGCTGGCCGCGGGCCGCAATCTGGCCCAGTTGCGCGCCGAGCTCGGCAAGCAGGCCCAGGCGACGTTCCAGCAGCTCGCGGCGCGCGACTCCGAGGTGGCGCAGGCCCTGGCCCACGAGAACCTTACGTCCTGGTCGTTCGGTCCGCTGCCCGAGATCATGGAGATCAAGCGGGGCGGCCAGTCGGTGATCGGCTATCCGGCGCTGGTGGATCGGGGCGCCCACTGCGACCTCGACGTATTCGACGATCCCGAAGAGGCGCGGCGGCATCATCGCGCCGGCCTGCTGCGGCTATTCCGCCTGGCGCTGCGCGAGCAGGTGAAGTTTCTCGAGAAGAATCTCACCGATCTCACCAAGATGAGCATGCTCTACATGACCCTGGGCACGCAGGAAGAACTGCGTGACCAGGTCATCGACTGCGCGCTGGCGCAGGCGTGCCTGGCCGAACCCTGGCCGGTCAACGAGCAGCAGTTCGAGTCGCGCCGTGCCGAAGGCAAGGGCCGGCTGGGCTTGCTGGCGCAGGAAGTGGCGCGCCTGACCGGTGCGATCCTGACCGAGTTCGGCGCGCTGCAACGCAAGCTGCCGCAGGCCAAGGCCCATGCCACCGCCTATGCGGATCTGCAGCAGCAGATCGGTGCGCTGATGCCGAAGTGGTTCGTGCGCGAAACCGCGTACCCCCAGCTCGCGCACTTCCCGCGCTATCTCAAGGCGGCAGTGGCGCGCATCGACAAGCTGCGCGCCGATCCAGCTCGCGATGCGCGTCTGATGGCCGAGATGGCACCGCTGCTGACCCAGTATCAGCGCGCCCGCGTGGCGCTCAAGGGCGCTCCCGATCCGCGCCTCGATGAATTCCGCTGGCTGCTCGAAGAGCTGCGCGTGGCGTTGTTCGCGCAGGAGCTGCGCACGCCGATGCCGGTGTCGGTCAAGCGGCTGATGAAGACCTGGGAGTCGTTGCGCCGCTGAGCGCGGCCAAGCCCCGCGAGGGCTGGCCGCGGCCCGTGCAGCGGCCGCTCAGGCGGCCAGCGTGACCGGCGCGTCGGCCGGCGGCGAGCCCGGCTGTCGGGCAAGCGGCGGGTCAGCGGGAGAGGGCGGGTCGCGCAGCAGCACACTGGCGTCGACCTGTCCGATGGCGGTACGGCCACAGAATGCCATGGTGAGGTCGAGCTCCTTGTGGATGATCTCCAGGGCTCGCGTCACGCCAGCCTCGCCCAGGGCGCCCAGGCCGTACAGCATCGCACGGCCGATATATACGCCGCGTGCGCCCAGCGCCAGCGCCTTGAGTACGTCCTGGCCGCTGCGGATGCCGCCATCGAGATGGATCTCGGTGCGCGTGCCCACCGCGTCCACGATGGCGGGCAGTGCCCGGATGGTCGAGGGCGCGCCGTCGAGCTGGCGCCCGCCATGGTTGGAGACGATGATCGCATCGGCGCCGGCCTGGTGCGCGAGCCGCGCGTCCTCGGGGTCGAGGATGCCCTTGAGAATGAGCTTGCGGTCCCAGAGCCGGCGCACCCACGCGATGTCCTCCCATGTCATCGACGGGTCGTACTGGCGCGAGCTCCAGTCCGCCATCGACGCCATGTCGCCCACGCCTTCGGCGTGGCCCACGATGTTGCCGAAGCTGCGGCGTTTGGTGCCCAGCATGCCGAGGCACCAGGCCGGTTTGCTTATCATGTTCAGCAGATTGCGTGCGCTCAGGCGTGGTGGTGCGGTCAGGCCATTCTTCAGGTCTTTGTGACGCTGGCCGCTGATGGGCAGGTCGAGCGTCAGCACCAATGCATCGCAGTGCGCCGCATGCGCGCGTCGGATGAGTTGTTCGACGAAGCGCCGGTCGCGCATCATGTAGAGCTGAAACCAGAACGGATGGCCGCCGGTTGCCTCGGCGATGTCTTCGATCGAGCAGATACTCACCGTCGACAGCGTGAACGGCACGCCAAAACGCTGGGCGGCGCGCGCGGCAAGCATCTCCCCGTCGGCATGCACCATGCCGGTCAGGCCGGTCGGCGCGATCGCCACCGGCATGGCGGCCTCCCGGCCCACGAGTTGCGTGCGCAAGCTGCGTTCGCTCAGATTCACCGCCACCCGCTGGCGCAACAGGATCCGCTGCAGGTCGGCCTCGTTGGCGCGGTAAGTGGACTCGGTCCACGACCCCACGTCCACATAGTCGTAGAACATCTTCGGCACACGCCGGCGCGCCAGCGTGCGCAGGTCTTCGATGCAAGTAATGACGCTCATGGCCGCGCCGCCGCATGCGGGATCAGAGGGTACGGCAGGCTCATACCGTGACCTTGGCGTCTTGAATGACCTTGGCCCACTTGTTCTTCTCTTCGGTGATGAACGTGGCAAAGCGCTCGGCACTGCCGCCGCCGTCCTCGGCGCCATACGAGGTCATTTTCTCCACGACGTCGGGCTGGCGCAGGATGGCATTCAGATCGGTGTTCAGGCGCGCCACGAAGGCGGGATCCATGCCGGCCGGCCCGACCAGTCCGTACCAGGTGCTGGCGTCGAAGCCTGCATAGCCCGACTCGGCCATGGTGGGCACGTCCGGCTGCGCGGGCGAGCGTCGCAGCCGCGTCTGGGCAATCGCGACGAGTTTGCCGGCGGCCACATGCGGCGAGGCCGAGGCCATGGTCTCGAAGCTGTAGTCGATCTGCCCGCCGAGCAGGTCCGTCATCATGGCGCCCGATCCGCGATAGGGCACATGCAGCGCGTCGATGCCGGCGCGCAGCTTGAACATCTCGAGCGCGAGATGTTGCACCGAGCCCGGACCCGCTGAGCCGAAGGTCACGCTGCCCGGCGATTTGCGGCAGCGTTCCACCAGCGCGGGCAAGGTGCGGGCCGCCTGGTCGGCGCGGCATACGAGCAGGCTGGGCGAGACGCCAGCCAGCATGACAGGTGTGAAGTCTCGCTCCACCTGATAGCTCAGTTTGGGATAAAGGCTGGGCGCGACGGCGTGATTGCTGAAGTTGGTCATCAGCAGGCAACTGCCGTCGGCCGGTTGTTTGACCACATGTTCGGCCGCGATCACGCCGGCCGCGCCGGCGCGGTTCTCGACCACCACCGGCGTGTTCCAGAGCGCGCCCAGCTTCTGCGCCAGCAGCCGGGTGACCATGTCGGTACCGCCGCCGGGCGGGAAACCCACCACGATGCGCATGTTGCCGGCGGCCGCGGGCTGGGCCCGTGCGACCAGGGGAAGCAGGCTGGCGGCCGCGGCCGCCGCCAGAAGCTGGCGTCGATTCATTGTTGTCTCCGTCGTGTTATGCGCCGGGCCGCAAGCGGACGAGGCGGTGTATGGCGGAAAGTGTAGGAAGAGCCCCCGATTCGCCGCAACGTCGAAATACTTGAATCGGCGCTGAGTTTTTCTCACAGCGGCACACGAGTTTTTCTTGAAAGGCGCCGCAGTATTTCTCGCTTGGCGTGTCCCCGGGCGGCTTCCTACACTTTTCTCACCCGAATCAACCTGCGCCGCGCAGTCTGCCGCGGCCCGAAGCCGAGAGCCCCATGTCCCCATCCCTGAGTGTCGAACGCGATGGCGCCATCGCCACCGTCATCCTCAATGCCCCCGAACGCATGAACGCCATGAACCTCGCCATGTGGCAGGGTCTTACCGACGCCATGGAACAGCTGTCGGCCGACGATACGGTGCGCTGTGTCGTGCTGCGCGGCGCTGGCGAACGCGCCTTCTCGGCGGGCGCCGATATCGAAGAGTTTCCGCGCACCCGGCGCGACAAGGCCGCGGCGCGCGCCTACGGCGACGTCACGCACCGGGCAATGCAGGCGGTGGCCGAGAGCCGGCATCCCACGCTGGCCGTGATTCATGGCGCCTGCATCGGCGGCGGCCTGGAGCTCGCGTCGATGTGCGACATGCGCATCTGCGGCGCGTCCAGCCGCTTCGGCGCACCCATCAATCGTCTTGGCCTGGTGATGTCATACGGTGAGCTCGGCGGCCTCGTTGCCCTGGCCGGCCGCGCCGTCGCCCTGGAGATCGTGCTCGAGGGCCGGGTGTTCGGCGCCGACGAGGCGCGGGAAAAAGGCCTGGTCAACCGCGTGGTGCCCGATGCCGAGGTGGATGCCGAGGGTGCCGCCTGCGCGCGCCGCATCGCGCAGGGCGCGCCACTCGTCGCCCGTTGGCACAAGCGGTTCGTGCAGCGTCTGGGCGATACCCGCCCGCTCACCGATGCCGAGCGCGAAGAGGCCTACGACTGCTTCGACACCGAGGATTTCCGCATCGGCTACCACGCGTTCCTTGCCAAAGAACGCCCCGCTTTTGTCGGCCGCTAAGCCGGTCCACGCGCTACACAAGGAATTCAGAATGATGCTTCCGCTCGCCAACCTGCGCGTGCTCGACGTGAGCCAGATTATGGCCGGCCCCTACTGCTGCATGCTGTTGGGCGACATGGGCGCCGATGTCATCAAGGTCGAGGCTCCGGGCTCGGGGGATCAGACCCGCCGCGCGATGGGGTTCCGGCTCAAAGGGGATGACAGTGGCGGCTTTCTCGCCCTCAACCGCAACAAGCGCAGCGTCGAGATCGATCTCAAGCATCCCGAAGGCCGTGAAGCCTTTTACGAGCTGGTGCGCCAGGCCGACATCCTGGTGGAAAACAACCGGCCCGGCGTGGCCGCGCGGCTGCAGATCGATTTCGACACGTTGCACGCGATCAACCCGCGGCTGGTCTACGCCAGCATCTCCGGCTTCGGCCAGACCGGTCCCTGGTCGCGCCGGCCCGGTCTGGACCTCATCGCGCAGGCCAGTTGCGGCGCCATGAGCGTCATGGGCGAGCCTGGTGGCGCGCCCATGAAGTCCAGCGTGCCGTTCGCCGACCTGGGGGCGGCGCTCTTCGCGTCGTACGCCATCCTGAGCGCCGTGATCGGCCGCGCCAGCACCGGGCTCGGACAGTACATCGACGCGTCGCTGTACGAAACGGCACTCGGGCTGTCGGTCTGGGAGAGTGCCGAGTTCTGGGGCACGGGCCGCGTGCCCGCGCCGCTGGGCAGCGCCAATCGCATGAGCGCGCCGTACCAGGCGGTTCGCGCCGCCGACCGCTACATGGTGATCGGTGCGGCCAACGACAAGCTTTGGATCGCGCTGTGCGGTGTGATCGGCCGCCCCGATCTGCCGGCCGATCCGCGCTTCATGGATAACGTGGCGCGCCTGTCCCACCGCGCCGAGCTGATTCCCTTGATCGAGGAGGCACTGGCCGCCGCGCCGGCCGATGTCTGGGTCGAGCGTCTGCTCGCCGCGGGGGTGCCCGCCGCGCCCATCCTCGACTATGGTGAGGCGCTCGACACCGAGCAGGCGCGGGCGCGCGAGATGGTGCTGGAGATCGATCATCCGGTCGAAGGCCCGACCCGGACATTGGGATTCCCGGTGAAGTTGCGCGGCACGCCGCAGCAAGTGCGCCGGCCGGCACCGCTGTTGGGCCAGCATACTGAGGAGGTGTTCCAGGAACTGGGCATCGACGCGCAGCGGGTAGCGCGCTGGCGTGAGGCCGGTGCGTTCGGCGCGGCGCGTTCGCCCGCCATGGCGTAGCGGCGAAAGCCCGGGCCGCGCTATACCGGTGCGGCCTGGTCTTCGATGGCCCGCTCTTCGCGAACCCAGGCCGCGAAGGCCTGGATCCGCGGATCCGCCGCACGCTCCTCCGGATAGACGAGGTAGTACGCAAACTCGACCGGCAGGGTGAGCGCCGGAAACGGCTCGACCAGACGGCCCGCGGCCACGTCGCGACTTATCCAGGTGCGTTTGGCCAAGGCCACGCCCAGACCGTCCATGGCCGCATCGATCACCAGGTGGCTGGGCCAGAACGACGGGCCGCGCGAGGTGTCGATGCCGCTCACGCCCGCATGCTCGAGCCAGGTGGCCCAATCGGGATTGCTCACGTCGTCGTAGGTGCTGTCATCGTGCAGCAGCGTGTGGTGGCGCAGGTCTTCCAGGCTCGCGAGCGGGTTGTCGCCCGTCAGCAGCGCGGGGCTGCATACCGGCGTCACGGCCACCGGCAGGCAGTGTTCGGCGTGCAGACCGGGATAGTCACCGCGGCCGTAGCGCACCTCGAGATCGACATCATCGCGTGCGAAGTCGGACATGTGTTTGGACGTGGACACCCGCAGATCGATGTCGGGGTGGCGTGCCATGAAGCGCTTCATGCGCGGAATCAACCACTTCATCGCGAAGGTCGGCGGCAGGTTGAGCTTGAGCGCCGGCACCTGGCGTTCGCGCTGCACGCGGTAGGTCGCCTGCACCAGTTGCCGGAACGCCTCCTGGACGCCGGGCAGGTAGGCCTTGCCCGCGCTCGTCAGAATCAGCGACTTCGTGTCCCGCACGAATAGCGCGATGCCAAGATTGTCTTCCAGCACCTTGATCTGATGGCTCACGGCCGAGGGCGTCACGCACAATTCCTCGGCTGCGCGCGTGAAACTCAGGTGCCGCGCGGCCACCTCGAAGGCGCGCAGGGGATTGAGCGGCGGGATGGGACGGGGCATCGGGACGGCCTGCATGAATGCGACGGGACGCGCATGGAGCGATGATCTTATACGAAGCGGTTCGCCGCGGCGCCCATGAAAAACCCCATGAAAAACGCCTCCGGGCCGGGTGGCCATGGAGGCGTTTCGCGGAGGGCGGGGCGCGGCCCGCGCGGCGGGATCAGAGCAGGATGAAGCCCGCGATCACCGCCACGATCAGCAGGTACTTGGTCGCCTTGTAGACGGTGCGGTTCCAGGCCTTGAACTGCTTGCGCTTCTGGTCGATGGTCCAGTGCAGGTGTGTGAGCTTGTTGATCGCGCCGGTCTGGTCGCCCGCGTCGTTCGGCGAGCTGGCGGCCGACATGACCTTGCGGCCAAACCAACGGTTGAACGCTTCGGCCCAGCGCCACTTGAGCGGACGTTCGACATCGCAGAAGAGGATGATGCGGTTGGCTTCGGAGCGGTTGTGCGCCTCGTGCACATACGTTTCGTCGAACACCACGCTTTCGCCGTCACGCCAGCTGTAGTCGTCGCCGTCCACGCGGATGAAGCAGCGGTCATCATTGGGCGTGACCAAGCCCAGGTGATAGCGCAGCGAACCCGCGAACGGATCGCGGTGGGCGTTGAGCTTGCCGCCCGGGGGCAGCTCGGCGAACATCGCTGCCTTGACCTTGGGCAGGCTCTTCAGGATGGCCACGGTCTTGGGGCAAAGCTCTTCGGCCGACGGATGGCGCGCGTCGTACCACTTCAGATAGAAGCGCTTCCAGCCGTACTTGAAAAACGAATTGAAGCCGATGTCGTCGTGGCGCTCGGCGGCCTTGATGCGGCGCAGCTCCGCCATCTGGAGCGCTTCGGCGCGGATCACTTCCCAGTTGTCGTCCAGCACCTGCAGCTCGGGGATTTCGCGCGAGGTCAGGTAGGGCGTGGTGGGCACGCGCGAACACAACACCATGAAGGCGTTGATCGGGGCCAGCAGCACGGAGTGATCAAGAAACTGACGCGACAGGGACAGACGCACACGTCCGCGGAAGTGCGCGAACAGAATGGCGGCCAGCCAGATGCCAGGGATCAACCATTTCATTATGGGGACGTATCTATTCGGTGAGATCAACCGGCATTTTAGCTCGCCCTGCCTGCCGTGGGCGCCGCGGCCGACCCGATCGGCCACGTGCCTGTCCCCGGGCGCGTGCGGGGGACAGGCCGGGCTCCGCTGCCCCGATCGCGCGGCCTCGTCCGCCGAGCGCGCCCGCGAGTGCGACTGGGTACAATCGCGTCCATGTCCGAAGCCGTATCCAATCCGCCCCCTTTTGTACACCTGCGCGTCCACTCCGAGTTCTCGGTGGTGGACGGCATCGTGCGCATTTCCGATCTCATCAAGCGCGTGGCCAAGCTCGGCCAGCCCGCCGTCGCCTTGACCGATCTGTCTAATATTTTTGGCCTGATCAAGTTCTATAAGGGCGCGCGCGGCGCCGGCATCAAGCCGATCGCCGGATGCGACGTCTGGATTACCAACGACGACGACCGCGAAAAGCCGTTTCGCGTGCTGCTGCTGGTGCGCAATCACCAGGGCTATCTGAACCTGTGCGAGCTGCTCACGCAGTCGTTCCTGAAGAACCAATACAAGGGGCGCGCCGAGGTGCGCCGCGAATGGCTGCAGGGTCAGGAAGGGCTGATCGTGCTGTCCGGCGCCCGGGCGGGCGATGTGGGGCAGGCGCTGGAGGCAGGCAATGCCGTCACCGCGCTGGCATTGGCGCGCCAGTGGGCGCACATGTTTCCCGATGCCTACTACATCGAATTGCAGCGCGCCGGTTTCGACGGCGACGAGGCCTACACGCAGGCGGCCCTGCGGCTGGCGGCCGAGGCCGGCCTGCCGGTCGTGGCCACGCATCCGGTGCAGTTCCTCGATCGCGAAGAATTTCAGGCGCACGAGGCCCGGGTGTGTATTGCCGAGGGCGAGATCCTCGCCAATCCGCGCCGGGTCAAGCGCTTCACGCAGCAGCAGTATCTCGCCACCTCGGAAGAGATGGCCGAGCGCTACGCCGATGTGCCGTCGGCGCTGGCCAACACGGTCGAGATCGCCCGCCGCTGCAATCTTTCGCTGGTGCTGGGCAAGCCGCGTCTGCCCAACTTCCCCACGCCCGAGGGCGTGACGCTCGACGACTATCTCATCCAGCTCTCGGAAGAGGGGCTCGAAAAGCGCCTCGAATTCCTGTTCCCGGACGTGGCCGAGCGCGATGGCAAGCGGGCCCAGTATTACGAGCGCCTGCGTTGGGAGTGCAAGACCATCATTCAGATGGGCTTTCCGGGTTACTTCCTGATCGTCCAGGACTTCATCAACTGGGGCAAGAGCAACGGCGTGCCAGTCGGGCCGGGCCGGGGGTCGGGCGCCGGCTCGCTGGTGGCCTATGCCCTGGGCATCACCGACCTCGATCCCATCCGCTATGACTTGCTGTTCGAGCGCTTCCTGAATCCGGAGCGGGTGTCCATGCCCGACTTCGATATCGACTTCTGCCAGGACAACCGCGAACGCGTCATCGACTACGTCAAGGAAAAGTACGGCCGCGCGGCCGTGAGCCAGATCGCCACCTTCGGTACGCTGGGCGCCAAGGCCGTGGTGCGCGATGCGGGCCGTGTGCTCGACATGCCGTACATGTTCTGCGACGGCCTCTCCAAGCTCATTCCGTTCAACCCGGCCGACCCCTGGTCGCTCGAGCGTACCCTGAAAGACGAGCCCGCCTTCAAGGAACGGTACGACCAGGAAGAAGAGGTGCGCGCGCTGGTCGACCTGGCGCAACCGCTCGAGGGCCTGACCCGCAACATCGGCATGCACGCGGGCGGCGTGCTCATCGCCCCGGGCAAGCTCACCGACTTCTGCCCGCTCTACTGCCAGCCCGGCCAGGAAAACAGCGCGGTTTCGCAGTTCGACAAAGACGACGTCGAGGCCGCGGGCCTGGTCAAGTTCGACTTCCTGGGTTTGCGCAACCTCACCATCCTGGATTGGGCCGTGCGCTATGTGCGCCAGTTCAATCCCGAGAAGCGCGATTTCGACGTGATGGCGCTGGAGCTGGACGACCCGGCCGCCTACAAGGTGCTGTGCGATGCCAACACCACCGCGGTGTTCCAGCTTGAATCGCGCGGCATGAAAGAGTTGCTCAAGAAGCTGCGGCCGAGCACGTTCGAAGACGTGATCGCCGTGCTGGCGCTGTACCGCCCGGGTCCGCTCGAGTCGGGCATGGTCGACGACTTCGTCAATCGCAAGCACGGTCGTGCCGCGGTCGACTACTTCCACGGCGATCTGGAGGCGACCCTCAAGAGCACCTACGGGGTCATCGTCTACCAAGAGCAGGTGATGCTGATCTCGCAGATCTTCGGCGGCTACTCGCTGGGCGGCGCCGACCTGCTGCGCCGCGCGATGGGCAAGAAGAAGGCCGAAGAAATGGCCAAGCACCGCGAGCTGTTCCAGCAGGGTGCCATGGAGAAGGGCCACGATCCCGATCTGGCGGTCAAGCTCTTCGACCTGATGGAGAAGTTCGCGGGCTACGGCTTCAACAAGTCGCACTCGGCCGCTTACGCGCTGATTTCCTACCAGACCGCCTGGCTCAAGGCGTACCACCCCGCAGAGTTCCTGGCCGCGACCCTCTCGTCCGATATGGACGACACCGACAAGGTCCAGACCTTCTGCCGCGACGCCAAGGAGAATGGTGTCGAGGTGCTGCCGCCGGACGTCAACTTTTCGGGCTACCGTTTTGCGCCTGTCGAAGACGCCTACACGGCCAAGGGCAAGCCGCCGCGCACCATGCGCTACGGCCTGGGCGCGGTCAAGGGCACGGGCCAGGGCGCGGTCGAAGAGATCCTGCGTGCCCGGGAAGAGGGCGGTCCGTTCCTCAACCTGTTCGACTTCTGCCGCCGCGTCAGCAAGCATGCGGTCAATCGCCGCACGATCGAAGCGCTGATCCGCGCGGGGGCGTTCGATACGATCGAGCCCAACCGCGCCGCCATGCTGGCCTCCGTGCCCACGGCGATGGAGGCGGCCGAGCAGGCTGCGCGCAGCGCCAACCAGGCCTCGCTGTTCGGCGACGATAGCGGCGACGTGGTCGCGGGTGAATTGGCCAAGGTCGCGCCCTGGAATCTGCACCAGCGTCTGACCGAAGAGAAGTCGGCGCTGGGCTACTACTTCAGCGGCCATTTGTTCGATCACTGGCGCGACGAAGTGCGCCGCATCGTGCCCATGCAGCTCGCACGTGTCGAGCCGCAGCGCGACCTGCAATGGATGTGCGGCGTGCTGGCCGGTGTGCGTGTCATGATGACCCGGCGCGGCAAGATGGTGTTTGCCGTGCTCGACGACGGTACGGCCCAGGTCGAGATCTCGGTGTTCAACGAGCTCTACGAAAAGCATCGCAACCGCCTGCGCGAAGACCAGTTGCTCATCGTGCAAGGCAAGGTCAGCAACGATGAGTATTCCGGCGGCATGCGCATCGTGGCCGATCAGCTCTACGATCTGCAGCTCGCGCGCGAAGCGCGGGCGCGCTCGCTGCGCATCAGTCTGAACGGGCAGGCCGACGCCGCCCGTCTGCGCCAGATGCTCAACCCTTTCCGCGCCGAACCCGAGAACGGCGTGCCCGGCGTGCCGGTCGATGTGGTCTACCGCAAGGACAATTTCCTCTGCACGGTTCGATTGGGGGAGGAGTGGCGCGTGCGCATGGCGGACACGCTGCTCGAGAATCTGGCCGCCTGGGCCAAGCCCGATGGCGTCGAGGTGACCTACTGATGTTCCGTCCTCTGCGTATTGTTCATTCCGAGGCCGCCACCGGTTTCGGCGGCCAGGAAGGCCGCATCTACAAAGAAATGCTGGCCATGCGGGAGCGTGGCCACCACATGGAAGCCATCGTCCAGCCCGATGCGCCGCTTGCCCAAAGGCTCAAGGCGGAGGGGTTCGCCGTGCACGAAGTGCCGATGAACGGTCCCGTCAATTACGTGCGAGGCGTGGCGCGGATCACGCGCCTGCTGCGCGAGCGCCAGTATGACGTGCTCAACACGCACAGCCGGCGCGACACCGTTATCGCGGCCGCGGCGGCGCGTTTCGCCCGCACGCCGCTGATCGTGCGCACCCGTCACCTGGCCAACAAGGTCGGCTCGATGTGGTCGTATACCTGGTTGCCTCACCGCGTGCTGACCGTGAGCGACCATGTGCGCGAGTACCTGATCACGCGCGGCGTGCCCCGCACTCATATTGCGACGGCGTATTCGCCCATCATCCTGCCGCCTCCTATCGAGCACTCCACCTTGCGCGGCGAACTCGGCCTGGCCGAGACCGACATCGTGGTGGGTTGCGTGGCGGTGATGCGCGCGCTCAAGGGTCACCGAACGCTGATCGACGCGATGCGCCCGTTGATCGCCGAACATGACAACCTGCATCTGGTATGCGTGGGGGGCGGCTCCCCGACGTTCGAGCAGACGCAGGCCTACATTGCCGAACTCGGGCTCGAAGCCCGCATTCACCTCATGGGCGTGCGCCGCGACGTGCCCAACCTGCTCGCGGGCTTCGACATCTTTGCCCTGGCCACCGAGCAGGAAGCCTCCGGCACCGTCTACGTCGAGGCCGAGGCGATGGGCCTGCCCGTGGTCGGCACCCGCGTGGGCGGCGTGGCCGAGATGATGCGCGAAGGCGAAACGGGACTGCTCGTGCCGGCCCGGGACGCCCCCGCGCTTTCGGCGGCCCTGCGTCGCCTGATCGACGATCCCGAATTGCGCCGCACGATGGGGCAGGCGGGCTACCGGATGATCCGCGACGAAGGGATTTTCTCCACGGAACGCCTGGCGCTCACCACCGAGACGCAGTATTTGCGCTGGCTGGGTGAGCGGGGCTACGGAGAGCCCGTCCATGGCTGACGCTTCGATGCAGCGCAATGCCCCGAACGTGCCGGTGCTCATGTACCACCACGTCACGCCCGCGGGCGGCATGATCAATGCCAATCCGGCTGTGTTCGAGGCCCAGATCGCGAGTCTCGCCGCGGCGGGCTACCACGCGCTCTCCTGTGCCGAGTTCGAGGCGTATCTGCAGGGCGCGCCGGTGCCCGAGAAGTCGGTGTTGATCACCTTCGACGACGGCTATCTCGACAATTGGGTATACGCGCATCCTGTGCTGGCGCGTTACGGCATGCGCGCGGTGATCTTCCTCATCACCGGCTGGATCGGCGACGGTCCGGTGCGCGCGCATGCGGGCGAGCCCGGCGCCACGCTACCCGCCACGCCCGATCACGATGCCTGCAAGCGTCTTGTCGCCTCGGGCGAAGCCGATGCCTGCATGCTGCGCTGGAGCGAGATCGAAGCCATGCGCGCCGCCGGCACCTTCGAGTTTCACTCGCACACGCACACCCACACGCGGTGGGACAAGGAATGCGCCGGCGACGCCGCGGCCAAGCGCCGGCACGTGGACGAAGAGCTGGCGCAGTCCCGCGCCACGCTGACGCAACGCCTGGGAGAGGTGAGCAGCCATCTGTGCTGGCCCCAGGGTTACTTCGACGCCGACTATGTCGAGGCCGCGCGCGTCGCGGGCTTTCGTCACCTGTACACCACCGATCCGTTCGGCCAGAACCAGCCTGGCACGAACCCGCAACACATCTATCGTTTTGCCGTTCGCAATCGCGCCGGGGGCTGGCTGCGGCGCCGTGTCTGGCTGTCGCGCCATCCGCTCATCGGGCCGTACTTCCATGCCTGGAAGGCATGGCGCAAGCGCGCAAGGAATCGCAAATGACGCTCTCCGTCATCATCATCACCAAGAACGAATCGGCCAACATCCTGGCCTGCCTGGAATCGGTGGCGTTCGCCGATGAGTTCATCGTGGTCGACTCCGGCAGCACCGACAACACGGTCGAGCTGGCGCGCGACTTCGGTGCCCGGGTCGAGATCACGCCCGACTGGCCGGGCTTCGGCCCTCAGAAGAACCGGGCGCTGGACCTGGCCACCGGCGACTGGGTGTTTTCGATCGACGCCGACGAGCGTGTGCCGCCCGAGCTCGCCGCCGAAATCCTGGCCGTCACGGCCAATCCGGCCGCCGATACGTTCGAAGTGGCGCGTCTGTCCGATTTCTGTGGCCGGTTCATCCGTCACAGCGGCTGGTGGCCCGATTATGTGCTCCGCCTCTGGAAGCGCGGTACAGCCCGCTTCAACGAGGCGGCGGTTCACGAACGCGTGGTGCCGCAACACGGCGCCCCCGCGCGTCTCAAGGGCCACTTGGTGCATTACCCGTATAACAACTTCGAAGCGCTCATCAACAAGGTCAACCGCTATTCCTCCGATGCGGCGGCCATGATGCACGCGCGTGGCAAGCGTGCCACCATTTTCTCGGCGCTGGGCCACAGCTTCTGGACCTTCGTGCGTATCTACTTGATCCGGCGCGGATTCCTCGACGGCAAGCACGGTCTCGTGCTCGCCGTCACGGCCGCCTCCGGCAGCTTTTACCGCTACGCGAAGTTGATGTTCCTGACCGACCAGCGCAAGTGAAGATCCTCTACACCAACTTTCACCCGCGCAATGGCGGGGGCCACGTCACATACGTGATCAATCTGGCCCGCGCCCTGGCGCCCCACCACCAGATCTTCGTCGCTTCGCCCGGCACCAGCCGCTTGCACCGCTACGCGGCCGAGATCCCTGGCGTGCGGGTCGAGCCCATGGATTATCCCTCCCGGCTATCGCGCTGGGCCGGCCCGGTGGCGCGGATGCGCGCGCTGATCAAGCGCGAGCAGTTCGACATCATCCATTGCAATGGCTCGTCCGACCATCGTCAGGTGATGGTGGCGATGCTGGGCCTGCGCAAGCGTCCCCGCGTCATCTTCACCAAGCACAATGACCACTCGCTCAAGAGCCTGGGCAATGCCGTGCGTGCGCGGCTGGCCACGGATCACGTCATCGCGGTGAGCAATTACGTGCGCGAGCTCGTGATGGACTCGCCCTACGGCAAACTGCCGGTCTCGACGGTCCACCACGGCATCGACACCGACTATTACGCGCCGCCACCCGCGGCCGACGTCGAGCGGCTGCGCGAAACATGCTTCGGCGCGGGCTGGCAGGGCAAGTTGCTGCTGGGCAGCGCGGGAGGCACCGATCTCGCCAAGGGCTGGCTCGATCTTGTCGATGCGGCCGGCATTCTGCCCGCGTCGCTGCGCGAGCAGGTCCGCATCATGGTAGCGGGCGACCCGCCCAACGAAGCCAAGCTGGCGCGCGTGCGCGCGGCCGGCATGGAAGGGCAGGTATTTTTCCCCGGCCTGCTCGACGACGTCCGGCCGGCACTGGCCGCATGTGACGTGGGCTTCGTACTGTCCTACCGCGAAGCGCTGTCGTTCGCCGCGCGCGAGATGATGTCGATCGGCCTGCCGGTGCTCGCGAGCGACGCGGGCGGCCTGCCCGAGAACATCGAACCCGGCGTCGATGGCTGGGTCGTGCCGGCCCGCAACGTCACGCGCATCGCCGAGGTGCTGCACACCCTGCTGGCCGACCGCGCGCTGCCCGAGCGGATGGGGCGCGCGGCCCGAGCGAAAGCCCTGCGCGAGTTCAACCTGCCCGATTTCGCGGCGGCCACGCTGCAGGTCTACCACGCCGCCCTGGCGCGCTGAACGGGCAAGGCGGCTTTGCTGCGCCGGCGCCACAAAAGCGCCTTTTCACCCCCCTGACTCGTCATATTGAAACCTGAGGCCCTCTTATAATGAGGGTCTTTGCCGACGTGCCCGGGCCAGTGCCGCCAGACCCGGGATACGCCGCTCTTCCGGATCCCGATCGCGCATGAGTTCCATCCCCATCCTGATGTATCACCAGATCGGCGAACCCAATCCGCGCGGCACGCCGTATCGCGGGCTTACCGTGCATCCTGCGAGCTTTCGCCGCCAGATGACCTGGATGCGCCGGCTGGGTTATCGAGGGCTCTCGATGCGCGACCTGATGCCCTATGTGCGCGGGGAGAAGCAGGGCAAGGTCTTCGGCATCACCTTCGACGACGGCTACCGCAATGTGCTCGAGAATGCCGCGCCGGTGCTCGCGGAGTGCGGTTTCACCGGGACCAACTACTTCGTCGCCAACCAGCTCGACGGCGGCAATGTCTGGGATGCCGAAAAGGGCATCCCGTATTCCGGCCTGATGAGCGCCGACGAAATGCGCCAATGGCATGCCCTAGGCCAGGAAGTCGGTTCGCATACGCTGGATCACGTGCATTTGCCGCGCATCGCGCCCGACGAGGCGCGCCGCCAGATCCGCGACTCGAAAGATGCACTCGAACAAGTGGTGGGCGCGCCGGTCACCGCCTTCTGCTACCCGTACGGCGATAACAGCCCCGAGCATCGCGACATGGCGCGCGAGGCGGGCTACGACAATGCGACGCTCACGGTCCGCGGTCTGGCCAGCGAGCGCGACGATCCCTTCGGCCTGCCCCGTGTCACTGTGTCGCGCTCCACGCATTTGCTGCGCTTCCTGCAAAAAACCCTGACACGCTATGAAGACTCCCGGCGGCGTTGACGCGCGTTTGCGCATTGCGTTGTTGGTGGACCGATTCGGCAACCGCTTCGGGGGCGCGGAAGCCTATGGGGTCGAACTGGTCCGCCAGCTTGCCGAGCGTCACGATGTCACCGTGATCGCCCGCGACTACGACAGTGATCTCCAGCTCCCGTATCTCAAGGTCTGCCCGCCGTTCAAATTGCCCAGCTGGATGCGGGTGCTGAACTTCGCCTGGCGCGCCAGCCGGCTGACGCGCGGCGGCCGCTTCGATATCGTGCATTCCCACATGAACGGCTGGGCCGGCGATGTGCAGGTCATGCACGTCACGCCCGTGCGCTACAACCGGATCTGCGCGGTGCCGGCCTGGCGCCGGCCCTTCGTATGGCTCAGTCCGCGTCTGGCTTCCTATCTGCTCCTCGAGCGTGCGCGCGTGCGGCCGCGCCCCGACAAGCGCGTCGTCGCCGTGTCGAGCCTGATCGTCGAACAGATGCGTACGGCCTACGGCGACATTCCGCTCTGGACCATCGCGCCGGGCGTGCAGGTGTGCAAGCCCTTCGATGCGGCCCGACGCGCCGCCACGCGTGAGCGCCTGGGCTGCCAACCCGACGACATGCTGTGTCTGTTGGTGGCGCGCAATCCCATGCGCAAAGGCCTGCCTACGCTGCTCGACGCGTTCGAGCGGCTACCGAAACGCTACCGGCTGCTGGTGGTGGGCGCCGATGCCGCCACTAAGGCCGCCGTGGCGCGCCGTGCCGTCGTCGGCGACCGGATCGCGCTCGTCGACCCCACGCCGGAGGTCGGCCAGTATTACGAAGCTGCCGATCTCTATACCCATCCCACGCTCAACGACAGCTTCGGCATGGCGCCGCTCGAAGCCATGTCGCATCATCTTCCGGTCATCATCAGCGCGTCGGGGTATTGCGGCTTTGCCTGCTACCTCACCCACGCGCAGGACGCCCTGATCCTGAAAGACCCGCGCGACGCGCGCGAGCTGTCCGATGCCATCAGTCTGATCGGGGAGGACGACGCGCTGCGTCGTCAGCTGATCGCGGGAGGCGACGCCGTCGCCTGCGCCCGCAGCTGGCAGTCCGTCACGGCGCAATTCGAAGCGATGTATCACGAGATCGTCGCGCAGCGGGCAAGCCGGTAAATCCTGAGCGGCCTTTGCGGGTATCGGTCGTTTTGAGGCTTCCCGTGTCGCGCCCGAAAGGGGCGGGCCGAAGGCCCGTGCCCCGTGCGCCAGGGGCTCAGGGCGCCGTGGCGCGCTCCAGATCGCCCAGCCAGTGCAGGGCGTGCGCGCGCGACTCACCGCACATGGCGGCCGACGGCTTGAGCCCGCCGCACACCGCGGGCCGAGCCGGATCACCAAAAATGCGACAGCGTTCGTCGGCGTCCAGCTGCACGCAGCGCACGCCGGCGGGCTTGCCCTGCGGCATGCCTGGAATCGGGCTCGAGATCGACGGCGCGGTGCAACAGGCGCCGCATGCCGGGCGGCATTGCATGATTACACCCAGCCGCGCAGCCAGTACACCAGCAGGCCGGCGTACTCCTTGATGATGGAACGGCTCGCGTCCAGGGTGCGCTCGTCCGGAATCCAGGCGGAGACGGAGCCGTCCGGCGGCAGCACGATCTGCTGGGGCGCGGGGGCCGCGATGGCTTCCACGCCCTGTTTCGAGAAGGCTGCCATGGCACGCGGCATATGCAGCGCCGACGTCACCAGCAGCACCTTCTTGATCTCGTGCGCACGCAAGGTGTCTTCGGTGAGCGCAGCGTTCTCGTAGGTGTTGCGGCTGGAGTTCTCCAGGATCAGGGCCTGCTCGGGCACGCCCTGCTGGCGCATGCGATGCGCCATGCCCCGGGCTTCGCTCACGTCGCCCTCGAGCGCGCCGCCGGAGAGAACCACTTTGGGAGCGCGTCCGGCCAGATACAGCTCGGTGGCGGTATCGACCCGTACCACGGCAGTATCTTTGTCGTAGGGCAGGAACCAATTGGCACGGCCATTGGCCGTATTGCCGCCCAGCACCACGATGGCGTCGGCGGTCGGGGCCTGGCCCGGCTGCAGATGCGGATAGTGGGTTTCGAGCTTGCCGCCGAAGTAGAGCGACGTGGCCGGTAACGACCAGGCGGCCGCCCACAGCACGCCGGCCGCGATCAGCGTCGCGCCGGTCTTGCGCAGGCGAAAGAGGCCCAGCACGAGGCCAAGTATCACCAGCGTGATACAGAGATTGAGCGGAATGATGAGGCTGGTCAGGTAACTCGTGATCTGCATATCAATTCGGAATCTGCCCGGGCGGGTCGCTGGCGAGCAATGCTACGGTCGTACTTTCCACGGCATCCTGGGCGGGCCAGGCGTCTTCGTCACCGAGCAGGATCGCCTTCGGAGACCAGGGGCCGGTGCGGCTGCGCCGCGTCACGCCGAAAAGCGTGAGTTCGTCTGCGCCGGCCGCGGCCGCCACATGCGAAACCCCGGAATCATTGCACACCACCAGGGCGGCTCGCTGCGTGAGCGCGGCGAATGCGCCCAGGGGCAGCGGTGCCAGGAGCGTGGCGGTGGGCGCGTTGCGGCGCGCTTCGTCCACTTCGGATGCCGGTGGGCACATTAACACGGTATGGCCCCGTTCCTGCAAATGGCGGGTGAGTCCGTCAAAGCCCGGCCAGACCTTGACCTTGCCCTTGTGCAAGCCGGTGGCCGTAGGGGCGATGAGCACGAAGGGCTTGCCGTCCAGGCCGGCCTCGGTCAGGGCGGCCTGCGCCTGCGCCGTCTGGGGCGGGGTGACCGGCAGATCCAGCTCGGGTGCCGGTTGCTCGGGCCCCGTGGGCAGGCCCCAGGCGCCAAGCGCCTGACGGGTCAGGTAATACCAGGACTGCACGGCATGCAGCGCCTGGCCCGGTTTGCGCACGGGCCAACGCAGCAACAGGCTGCGGCCGTCGTCGCGGTAGCCGGCGCTAGGCACGCCGGCCAGGCGGAACACCGCGGCGCTCGAGAGCGAATCGGGCAGCACCAGGCCTCGGACGGAGCGGGCATTCGGGCCCAGGGCGAGGCGATGCGCACGCACGGCGGCCCGGTCGGCCCCCAGCTTGCCGCGCATGGGGATGAAGCCGGCCAGATCCAGGCCGGCGAGCAGTTCGCGCGCCCAGGGGCGGGCGCACACGACCACGGGCACGCCCGTGGCCAGCGCCAGCCGCAGACTGGGCAGGCTCATGCAGACATCGCCCACCCAATTGGGCATGCGCACGTAAAGACATGAAATGGGCATAGCGTTTTTTTTCTAGGAATCGGAGAGGCGAGGGCGCGGCGGGCGCCGGGCAACCGGGCGCCGGGCGGCCGGGGGCCGGTTACTGGCCGCCGGCCTGTCGGCCAGTACAATCACGGGCACAATTGTATTAAAGCGAGTGATTCCTTGAATTCTGCCGCACGCAACGCGCCAGCCGGATCGCAGCCGGTCAGGCCCGAACTCTGGCGACGCATCTACAGCCGGGTGGGCTCTTACTGGAAAGGACTGGCTGTCGCCATTCTGCTCATGGCAGGCGCCGCCGCGACCCAGCCGACGCTGGCCATCATCATGAAGCCGCTGCTCGACGACGGCTTCTCCGGTGCCAAGCCCTCGTATATGTGGTCGATTCCGCTGGCCGTGGTCGGGCTGATCATGCTGCGCGGCATCTGCAACTTCTTCTCCGACTACCTGCTGGCCTGGGTCGCCAACAACGTGTTGCTGGGCATCCGTCGCGATATGTTCAATCGGCTGCTGGGCCTTCCCGACGCCGACTTCAAGCGCGGCGATACCGGCCGCCTGCTCAATCGGTTCACGATCGATGCCGGTAACGTCACGGGATATGCCACCGACGTGATCACGGTGCTGGTGCGCGAAACCCTCGTCGTCATCGCCCTGATCTGCGTGTTGCTCTACATGTCGTGGATGCTCACGCTCATCATTCTCGTGATGCTGCCGGTGTCGGTGCTGATTGCCCGCACCTTCATCCGCCGCCTGCGCAAGATCAACCGCGAAACCGTCAACATGAACGCCGAGCTCACGCGGGTCGTGAGCGAGGGCATCGACGGCCAGCGCGTCATCAAACTGTTCGACGGCTACGAGTCCGAACGTGGCCGCTTCAGCTTCGTCAACGCCAAGTTGCGCCGGTTCGCGATGCGCACGGCCACGGCCGATGCCGCCATGACGCCGCTCACGCAGGTCTGCATCTCGATCGCCGTGGGCGCGGTCATCGCCGTGGCGCTTGGCCAGGCCAATGCCGGCGCCCTCACGGCCGGCAGCTTCGCCTCGTTCATGGCAGCCCTGGCGCAGTTGTTCGATCCGATCAAGCGGCTGACCAATCTGGCCAGCAAGATGCAGAAGATGCTGGTCGCCGCCGAAAGCGTGTTCACGCTGGTCGATCAAGAGCCCGAAACCGACACAGGCACGCGCAAACTGCCCGAGCCCGTCCGCGGCAAGGTCGAGTTCCGCAGCGTTACGCATCGCTTCCCGGACGCCAGCCGCGATACCGTCTCGCAGGTTTCGTTCGAGGTGCTGCCCGGCCAGACGGTGGCCCTGGTAGGCCGTTCGGGTAGCGGCAAGACAACGCTTGCCAATATGCTGCCGCGTTTCGTCCTCCCGACCGACGGCCAGATCCTGGTCGACGATGTTCCTGTCGACGAACTTACGTTGCAAAACCTGCGCTCGCATATTTCGCTGGTAAGCCAGGATGTGGTGCTGTTCGACGATACGATCGCCGCCAACGTGGGCTACGGCGCGCTGGGCCAGGCCGACGACGCGCGCGTGCGCGAGGCGCTGGCCGCGGCCAATCTGCTCGACTTCGTCGACAGCCTGCCGCAGGGCATGCACAGCCCGGTGGGCGAAAACGCCGCGCGCCTGTCGGGCGGCCAACGTCAACGCCTGGCCATCGCCCGCGCGCTCATCAAGAATGCGCCGATCCTGATCCTCGACGAAGCCACCTCGGCGCTGGACAACGAGTCCGAACGTCAGGTCCAGGCGTCGCTCGAGCGCCTGATGCGAGGCCGTACCACTCTGGTGATCGCGCATCGCCTCTCCACCGTGCAGAACGCGGATCGCATCATCGTGCTGGATAACGGCCAGATCGTGGAGCAGGGTCCGCACGAAGTGCTGCTCGCCGCCAATGGCCTGTATGCCTCGCTCTACAACATGCAGTTCCGCGAAGACTGAGCCGACGCGGCGGCATGAAAAACGCCCGGTGACCTCGCGGTCCCGGGCGTTTTTTCCATCAGATGACGGGATCGGCCGGACCTTTGGCAGGCTTGCTGGCATTCGTGCTGGCGATCGACACGCCGGGCCGTTGGCAAGCCTGCTTTCATCAGGCTGCAGCCTGTCGGGTCGTGGTTTCTCCGGGCCGTCTCGGTCTCCGGCGCCTTCACCCGGCCCGCGAAGCGGATAGCGCCTCCATCCGGTGCCGCCTTCTTAAAAGCCACGCCATTGCCTTCAGGCCTGCCTCGCGGCGGTGGGCCCGCGGCGCAACCCCAGGGCCGTGAGCAGCAGGACTGCCGCCGCCACCGCCACCACGATCACATACGCGTGGTCGAAGGCGCCGTTCGCCAGCCGCACCAGTTCCGCCGCGGTGCCGGCATCCAGCCGGCTGGCCGTGTCCAGCGCCTGGTCCAGGCTGTCGCGCACGGCGGCGTTGTCCTGCAGCGCGGCGGGCGTTACCAGCGTGCGGGCATAGACGGCGGTCAGCAAGCTGCCCAGCAGCGTCACACCGAGCACATGGCCCATTTCGTAGGACACCTCTTCGATCGAAGCCGCCATGCCGGCGCTCTCCACGGGCGCGCTGCCCATCACCGCGGTCGAGGCGGCCGTCATGGCTGCGCCCAGGCCGACGCCCAGTACCGACAAGGCAATCACCTGGATCATCGGCGAGTGGGCGTGGAGCAGGGCGGCCCCGGCCATGCCGACGCCTGCCGTCAAGAGCGCGGCTCGCATCACGGCCTGCTGACCCACGCGGCCGATCATCAAGCCGGCCAGCGGGCCGGACACCGCGGCCGCGGCGGGGACCGGCAACAGATAGAGCGCCGCCTGCAGCGGGCTCATGCCCACGACCAGCTGCAAGCGCTGGCTCAGCACCAGCTCCATGCCCACCAGCGTGGCGCTCGCCACCAGGGCTACCAGTACGCCCTGGCGAAATGGCGGCAGGCGGAACAGGCTGAAGTCGATCATCGGTCGCGCGCTGCGACGCTGGCGCAGCACGAACGCCGCGCAGAACACCACCCCGATCACCGCGGCCGCGCTCGCCACGACATACCCAGGCTGCGGCATGCTGAATTCTTTGATGGCGTACACCACGCCAACCATGCCGATCATGATCAACACAGACCCCATGGGATCGAAAGGCCGCACGGCGTGCCCCGCGTCCGCCTCGGCGATCCGGGTGGCGGGCCAGAGCAGCAATAGGACGATCGGCACGTTGATCAAGAACACCGAGCCCCACCAGAAGAACTCCAGCAGGATGCCGCCCACGACCGGCCCGAGCGCGGCGCCGCCCGCGGCGATCGCCGCCCATACGCCGATGGCCAGCGCGCGCTCGCGCTCATCGGTGAATGCATGGCGCAGCAGCGACAGGGTGGCCGGCATCATCATGGCCGCGCCGAGCGCCAGCAGCACACGGTTGGCGATCAGCCACGATGCGGTTGGCGAGAATGCCACGCAAGCCGACGCCAGACCGAACACGATGAGACCCGAGACGAACATGCGCTTTGCCCCGAAGCGGTCCGACAGAGCGCCCGCGCCGGGCAGCAGGCCGGTGACGGCAAGCGGGTAGGCATTGATGATCCAGAGCTTGGCCGACGCATCCGCATGCAGCGCGTGAGTCAGGCGGGGCAGGGCGGCATAGAGAACGGTGGCGTCCACCGTGATCAGAAGCAACGCGGTCGAGACGATCGCCAGCACGCGCCAGCGATGAGGGGAGAGCGGAAGGGACTGCATGGAACAACACCTCGGCCCGGCTTCTCGCGGAAGCGAGGAAGGGCCAACATGGATACCGGACGAAAGGTCCGTGGGCTATAATATAAATCCATACGTATGTATTGAAAAGAGGCGAAAATGGGGCGCAAGCGAACCATCGACCGCGACAAGGTGCTCGACGCGGCCGAAGCCATCGTCGCCCGTGAGGGTGCGGCAGGCCTGACGATCGACGCCGTCGCGCGCGAAATGGGCGTGACCAAGGGCGGTATCCAGTATTGCTACGGCAGCAAGGACGCGCTCATCGACGCGTTGTTCGAACGGTGGGGTAAAGCCTACGAAACGCTGTTCGCCGGTATCGCGGGCACCGCGCCGGGGCCGCTTGAACGCGTGGCTGGCCACGTCGGCGCCACGCACGGCTCCGACGAACTCTCCAATGCGAAGGCCGCCGGCCTGATGGCCACGTTGATCCAGTCACCCGAACACCTTGCCAGCACCCAGGCCTGGTATCGCAGCCGCGTCGAAGGTCTGGACACGCAGACCGACGCAGGCCGGCGCGCTCGCCTGGCCTTTCTCGCCACCGAAGGGGCGTTCATGCTGCGCTTTTTCAACCTGCTACCCATGGACGCCGCCGACTGGGACGCGGCGTTCGAAGATATCCGCAGCCTGCTGCCCAAACCGCCCGCAACGGGAGGCTGAGCGCTCTGCAGCCCCGCGCACCAGGGACGGTTTTCCGTAGCGGCGCTATAGCATCTACACCCGCGCCAAACTGCGCCTTTCAGTTGTAGTACGTGGCTTCCGAGCTGCCGCGCTCGCGCGCCATAGGTCTACAACCCTGGCCCCCGCCTCGGCCTTCTTCGGCACGCCGATGATCAGTTGATCCGTGAATCGTTTCTTCATTGTCGTTCCGTTGTGAACGGACTCTGGATCGATCTCGTACTAACCACGGGGAGCCGGTCAGTACGCAGGTGGCACTGATGTTGGGCGTGAAGCGTTCGATCATCTACCGATGGACGAAGGAACGGGGAACGCACGGGCCAGACGTTTCGTTTCCCGGCACAGGCAGAGCACAAGGCGGCGTCCGAGGCAGCGCGGCCGGCGCCGAGGATCTGATCCGGATCGCGTTGCGGCCAAGGGGGCTGGACGTCGACCACGGGCCGCCACTCGGGCATCAAGCACGGGAAGCGTGCACGATGCAGCGCGGTATGCCCTTGACTCGAAAGACACAGAGGCTGCCCCACTCGCGCGGCCATGCGCGCGCGCCGTGCCGGCGAGCGCGCCACCGAAACCGTCAGCTACCCATTTAGCTACCCAATTTCTTTGAGCTTGCGGAATAACCCGCGAGAAGGCTTGAGAAGGTGAGGCTAAGTTTTAAGCGGCTTTCCGGCCATTTTTGAGAATGCCGGAGAAGCCGGCAGACCTAGATTAAGATAATGTCGTAGTTCTCTTGCGAGTACGTCGCTTCGACCTCCAGCGAGATCGGCTTGCCGACAAAATCGCCCAGCATGGCCAGGTGCTGGCTTTCTTCTTCCAGGAAAAGGTCCACAACGCTCTGCGCGGCCAGTATGCGGAATTCCTTGGGATTGAACTGGCGCGCCTCGCGCAGGATTTCACGCAGGATCTCGTAGCAGACCGTGCGGGCGGTGCGCACGTTGCCGCGCGCCTGGCACATGGGGCAGGGCTCGCACAGCTGGTGCGCCAACGAATCGCGCGTGCGCTTGCGCGTCATTTCCACCAGCCCCAGCTGGGTGAAGCCGTTCACCGTCATGCGCGTGCGGTCGCGCGACAGCGCCTTCTTGAGTTCGCTGAGCACGGTATCCCGATGCTCGGCGTCCTCCATGTCGATGAAGTCCAGGATCACGATGCCGCCCAGATTGCGCAGACGCAGCTGGCGCGCGATCGCTTGCGCGGCTTCGAGGTTGGTCTTGAAGATGGTGTCGTCGAAATTGCGGCCGCCCACGAAGCCGCCGGTATTCACGTCCACCGTCGTGAGCGCTTCGGTCTGGTCGACGATCAGATACCCGCCTGATTTCAGGTCCACCCGGCGCGACAGCGCCCGCGCGATTTCCTCGTCGACATTGGCCGTATCGAACAGCGGCCGTTCGCCGCTGTAATGCCGGATCCGATCCGCGACCGAGGGGGTGTACACCCGTGCCCAGTCCTGCAGTTCGGCCGTCGTGCTGCGCGAATCCACCAGAATGCTGCCGGTATGCGGGCTCACCATGTCGCGCAACACGCGCTGCCCCAGCGTCAGGTCGCGATGCAACGCGGTGGGGGCGGGATGGGTGCGGGCCGCGGCCTGCACGCTGCTCCAGAGTTTGCGCAGGTATTCGAGATCCGCCGCGATCTCCTCGTCGTTCGCGCCTTCGGCCTGCGTGCGCACGATGAAGCCGCCTTTCTCTTCTTCGGGCATGAGTGCCTGCAGCCGCTCGCGCAACTGGACGCGCTCCACCTCGGAATCGATCTTCTGGGAAATGCCGATGTGCGGATCGTGCGGCAGATACACCAGCATGCGGCCGGCGATGCTGATCTGCGTGGACAACCGTGCCCCTTTCGTGCCCAGCGGATCCTTGATCACTTGCACCATCAAGGTCTGGCCTTCGAACAGCAGCTTCTCGATTGGCGTGGGATTGTGCCCCTGACTTCGCTCCTGCCGATTCTCGCGCAGGTCGGCGATATGAATGAAGGCCGCACGCTCGAGCCCGATGTCGATGAAGGCGCTCTGCATGCCCGGCAGCACCCGCACGACACGGCCGAGATAGATATTGCCGACCTGCCCGCGTTGAATGCTGCGTTCGACGTGCAGTTCCTGCACGGCGCCTTGCGCCACTAGGGCAACACGGGTCTCGAAAGGGGTGACGTTAACCAGGATATCTTCTGTCATTGTTGTCCGTGTCGTAAGTGCGATCCTCGATGGCGTAGGGTACCGTAACTCCCGCAGCCCGTCCGCCCGCGCGCCCCTGCGGCCCCGGACGCGCATGTCTGGAGCGGCACGATAGCCATAGAACGATGCCTCGCCGTGCGCGGCCAGGCGGTGGGGCGGGAAAGACGTGTCTATCGCTGCGGCGCCGTGCGTTGCCAAAAGGTGTTCGCACAATCGGGTCTGCCGTGCGTAGCGGGCGACATGGCACCGCCCATGACGGCCACCCTCGATGCAACGCTTATCTGAGTCACCCCTTCTACTACCCGAGGCGTTGCCCGGGCGCGCCGGGCCGTCATTGTCTGGCTTTGTCGCTCGCACCATTAAGCGCCGTGACAGCCGGGCCCGATGCTGCGGGACTACTCACCATGGCCCCCCGCACGAGCGCAGTCGACGCACGCCGGCGCGGGTGGGGGCGTTCGCCGTGCTCAGCATGGATCTTCCGCGCGCTGACGAATTCAGTCGTCCAGACATCCAGAGTGACTTCAGCGCAGGGGGCGCTCTCCAACGAAGGACTCGAGCGCAAACGCTGCCCTCGCTGCCGGGGCAATGTGCGCGCTGAGATCGCCGGGTCATCACACCGGCGGGGAGGGGGGGGCGGCACGTTCAGAGGGCGAGGCCTCGAGGTGACCTGCGCAATAGAGGATGTGGGGAGGAGCGGTACGCAGCACAAAAAAGTTGCCTGCGATGGGTTGTTCAGCGCGGGCGACCACACAGTCGACCCTCTGAGGGCACGCGCCCTATCTACTATCGGTCGAGTACCTTCCTCTATCCAGGTAGCCCCTTTATATACACAGCGCCCGTATAGAGATAGCTCCTCGTATAAAGGCAGCCCCTAGTGCGAAGGCAACTCCCTATATACAGAGGCAACTCCCTATGTGGAGGAAGCTCCCTATGCAGAGGCAACTCCCTATGCAGAGGCAACTCCCTATGCAGAGGCAACTCCCTATGCAGAGGCAACTCCCTATGCAGAGGCAACTCCCTATGCAGAGGCAACTTCCTATTTAGAGACCACTCCCTGTGCAAAGGCAAACCCCTATATAGAGGCAGCTCCTATGTAGAGGCGTTCCTTATGGACAGGCGACTCCCTATTTAGAGACCCTGTCTATATAGGCCCATCCCCTCGCATAGCGGCGGTGCCGCCCGAGCATGGCGACGAGGAGGGGCGCCGCGCCGCGGGAGCCCCGAGGCAGGAATCGACGGCCGTCGGGCTGGTGATTCAACCTGTGCCCAGGCGCAATCTCGGAAAAATTCTAAAAAGGCAGGAACTGTCTCGGCCCCCTGCGAGTCCTACTCCCTTGTTTGCGAGTCGCGGCATGGGCGGCGCTCTGTCTCGGCAGGGCAGACTGAACGCGGTCGACTGTCGGGTCCAAAGTTGTGTGTGAACGCGCTCGAAATCGTCTGAGACCGCGCCCGCCAGGTAAAAGGTAGGTCGTCGTCTCCATGCGAACTCACTTTTTTTCATCCAAATGAAGAAATTTTGGCATTTGGATGACACGGCGATTTTTTCCGTGCTATAGTTCGCCCCCTTCGCTGCTCACACAACAGTGTGAACGACGAAGCCGAAGCGGCAAGTGCTGTTTCGCCGGTCTCAAAGCGGTTGCCACTTGAGTGGGACGCGAGGCGC
>JBIUPE010000004.1:0-373908 GCA_044626655.1 Pseudomonadota bacterium AL_CKDN230030165-1A_HGKHYDSX7
AACGATGATTGTCGGCGTGTATCGAGATGGCATCGCTGTCGGGGACGGCGCGATGATTGCCCAGGGCGACTTCGTTGTCTTCGGGATTCTGGCGCTATGCGTATGCGGACTAGGGGTCGGGGTAGGTTGGGGCACGGAGTACTTCGTCGTCACCTATATTGGCCTGCCCATTCTGTTTTTGCTGATGGTTGTCACCGTGCTAGGCATCTTGGTGGAGTGCACCGGATACCGGCATATGCCCGTGCTGTTCGACCGAGCCGCCGGCCGGATTTATCTGATCCGTGCCGAACGGGATTGGTTGCGGCCGTGGCGCTGGTTTCGCATCCCCGTGAAGCTGGAGACCATGGAATGGGCGCGGACGCGTGCGCTCATCGTGCCCACGCTGGGCGCGGGGGGAACAAAGCTGCCTCGCACCAACTACGCATTGCATCTGGTTCAGACCGATGAACCCAACGGGACGCGTATTGTGTCGTCGATCGGGGTGGGCGTGCCGAGCGTCTATGACGGCGGCCGAGAGGTGAAGGCGCTGTGGGAGCATCTGCGCCGCTTCATGCAGGAGGGCGGCCCGCATCTCCAGCCAGGCGAGTCGGTCTACGTCGACGACAGCAGTCCGGCCAAATTGTGGAATGCGCTGTGGTGGTGGCAACCCTTGATCGGGCCGGGCGCCAGGAAGTTCTGGACGGGACCGTACTGGATGTTCACCATTCCGTTCGGTCTCTTCGTGCTGCCGCTCGCGCCACTCACGATGCTTGGCGGCTTCCTGCGGTGGTTGGCGTATCAATGCAAGCGTCCGGCGCCCTGGCCGGCTGAGGTGCTTGCCAGCGTCGGGCCGCAAACCACCGCCTCCGCGCGGGAGGGGAGCCGGGGCCGGGCATCTCGTGACGCCCGAGCGCGCTGACAAGCCTTACTGCTTTGCCATCAACCCCAGATGCTCGATGAGCGTCTTTTCCTTGGCGAATGTGCTTTCGGCCCAGGCCTTATAGTCGGCGCTGTTGCGATACGCCGGCTGCTGGTTGAGCTGTTGCATCACGTCCATGCTGGGCTTGCTGTAGAGCGCTTCCTTGAACGCATCGTGCAGCTTGGCCACCACCTTCGGATCCATGCCCTTGGGGCCGGCCAGGCCGTAGGGCGAGACCGACACGACCTTGTACCCGAGCTCTTGCGCCGTAGGCACGTCGGGCCAGCGGGTGGTGCGCTTCTCGCCGAAGGTCACGAGCAGGCGCATCTTGCCGGAGTCCACGAAGGTATCCCAGCCGGTGGCGTCGCTCTGCGCCATCACATGGCCGCCGAGCAGCGCCTGCTGCATGTCGGCATTGCCCTTGAACGGCACGTGGTTGAGCTTCACGTCGGCGTTGATGGCGAGTTCTTCGATCAGCAGGTGCGGCGAGGAGCCCACGCCGGTGGAGCCGTAGTCGATCTTGCCGGGCGCTTTGCGGGCCGCCTCGATGTACTCGTTGAACGTCTTGTAGGGCGAGTCGGAGCGCACCGTGAAGCCGAAGGTGTATCCCGAGAGCCCGGTGATGAACGTGAAATCGTTGATCGGATGCCAGCTCGTTTTCTGCATATACGGCATGCGCAGCATCCCGAGCGTGTAGAGCGCGATCGTGTAGCCGTCGGGCTTGGCGGTCATGGCCATCGTGGCGGTGCCCAGCGTGCCGCCCGCGCCGGGGCGGTTCTCGACCACGACGGGTTGGCCCAAAACCTTGCCGGCCTCCTGCGCCACGATGCGCAGGTGACGGTCGGTGGAGCCGCCGGCCGGGAAGGGCACGATGAGCGTGACGGGCTTGGTGGGGAAGTCGGTTTGCGCGGCTGCCGTGCCGGAGAAGGCGGTGCAGGTGAGCAGTGCGGCGAGGCACTGCCGCCGGGTAAGGGTGATGGCCATGGTGGAGTCTCCTGATCGTTGTGTTTTTGTATCGGTCTGAGCGTGGCGGGGCGGTCGCCCCGCTATTCGCGCAGATCGACCTTGAGCGGCAGGCGTGCGAGCGCCTGGCGCAGGTGCTGCCAGTGTTCCGGCGTGGCGTGCCGGCCTTGCACGGCGATGTCCGGTTGGGCATCGGCCAGTACTTCGAAAGGGGCAGCGCCTTGATCGCGGGCGATGCCATCGATGACGTCCTGGATCGCTCTCACCGCGGCGAGGCGGCGCAGGTCCGGCTTGAAGATCTTGCCCACGTTGGTCATGGGCATCTGGTCGAGAATGGTGACGCGCCGAGGCCGCGCAGGCGCTTCGTCGACGTGCCGCGCGGCATGGGCGCACAGTTCGTCTTCGGTAACTGTCGCGCCCTCGACCAGGGTGACGAACGCGACTGGCAGTTCGCCGGCATAGGCGTCGGGCGCGCCCACGGCGGCGGCGATGCGCACGTCCGGATGGCGGCCCAGCGCATCTTCGATCACCTTGGGATCGATGTTGTGGCCGGCGCGAATGATGAGGTCCTTGGCGCGGCCCTGCAGGTGCAACCGGCCCTCATCGTCCAGGAAGCCGACGTCGCCGCTGATGAGCCAGCCATCGGCGGCAAACGCGCGCGCCGTATCGTCGGGGTCGACAAAGCCCGGGATCACGTTGGGCGCCTTGAACAGCACCATGCCGGGCTGTCCGATAGGCATGTCATGCGCGGGCAGGCCCGCGGTCACATCCAGCGCCACGATGCGCATCTGCACGTGCGGCAGCGGAAAGCCGACGCAGTTCACCGGTGCGTGTACGCCGGGCGGCGTGATGGACGAGATGCCGGCCATTTCGGTCATGCCCAGGCTCTCGTTCACGTGCAGCCCGAACTGGCGCTCGAAGCGCGCCGCGAGTTCGGCGGGCAGCGGCGCGGCGCCGGTGCGGCAGTAGCGCAGCGAAGAGATGTCGGCGCCGTCGAGCGGCACGTCGGTGAGCGCGGCGAGCACCGTGGGCACGCCCAGCAGCGAGGTCGCGCGATAACGCTCCACCAGCTTCCAGTAGTTGCGCACGACGTCACGGTTGCGCAGCAGCTGCGTGGTCGGGATCACGGTCTCGGCGCCGGCCGACAGGCCCGCCAGCGAGGCGGGCAGCACGCCCGCCACATGAAACAGTGGATAGCCGTTGATCATCACATCGCCGGGCTTGGCGTCCTGCGCCTGCACGGCGGCCCAGGCCGTGAACACCTGGTTGCCGTGGGTATGGATGGCGAGCTTGGGGGCACCGGTCGTGCCGCCTGTGTGGAAATAGGCGGCCACGTCGCTGGCGCGGATGCGGCGGCCACTAACCAGTCTGTCATCGGGCTGGCGCGCGCGGGCGCTGTCGAAATCGTAGGCGCCGGGGGGCAGGTCGGGGCGCTCGGCAGGCGCTTCGTCCAGCGGCGCCACGCGCAGCAGCGTCTGCAGGCTGGGCACCAGCGCGCGCAGCGCCAGGGCCTTGGACCAGGATTCGCATTCGGCGTCGGCGCCATAGGCGATCAGCACGCGGGCCCGCACCTTGTTCATCAGCGCGGCAAGCTTTTCTGGCGCCTGCAGCGGATTGAGCGGCTGTACGATGCCCGCCGCCTCGCCACCCCACAGCGCAAGGTGGTACTCGAGGCAACCGGGCAGCAGGATCGCCACGGTATCGGTCGGGCCGACGCCCAGCTCGTGCAGCAAGTTCGCGGTCTGGTGAATACGCGCCAACAGCTCACGGTAGCTCCAGCGCACGGGATCATCGGCCGGATCGGCGGTGCGCAGGAAGGTGAGCGCCGGACTGTCGCCGAACGCGGCCGCGGCGTTGCGGAAGATCTCGTAGGTGCTCTGCGCGGTGAGGCTCTCCGAGAGCGGCGTGGACTCGATGCGGCGGATGTCCTCGATCGAGCGGATCGGGAAGGGCGCGCGAAAGGGCGGCCCCAGGACATCGGTCTCGGCGGGAAGGGAGGCGACGCTCATGCGGCGGTCTCCTCTGCCTGCCCCAGGGCAATGTAGCGGCGCAGATGATGGTCTTCGTCGCCGAGTTGATGGTCGATCATGACGAGGCGCTTGGCGTGATGGGCGAGCGGCAGCTCCCATGTCATGCCGATGCCGCCATGCAACTGGATGCTTTCTTCGGCCACGCGCGTGCCGACCCGGCCTATGGTGACCTTGGCGGCGGAGAGCGCGCGCTCGCGGGCGAAACGCGCCGGTTTGTCGAGCGCGGCGGCCGCATTGATCACGGCGGAGCGTGCCTGCTCGATCTCGATCAGCAGGTCGGCCATGCGGTGCTGCAGCGCCTGGAAGCTGCCCAGCGGCGCGCCGAACTGGCGGCGCGTGCCCAGATACTCCAGGGTGGCTTCGCGGGCGGCGTCCATCGCACCCAGGGCCTCGGCGCACAGCGCCAGCATGCCGCGCCCCGCCGCGTGTTCGATGAGCGCAGCACCGTCCTGCGGTGTGCCCACGGCATGGTCGGCGGGCACGCGCACGTTCGAGAGCGTGAGCTCCGCCGCGCGGCCGCCATCGATGAGGGGATAGCCCTGGCGGCTCACGCCGGCGGCATCGCCGGGCACGAGGAACAGGCCGATCTCGGTGTCCGACACACGCGCCGACACGAGCAGCCAGTCGGCCTGATCGCCCAGCGTGACGACGGCCTTGGCACCGTTTAACACCCAATGATCGCCATCGCGGCGCGCGGTGGTGTCGACCTCGTCGAGCGCATAGCCGTTGCCCGGTTCGGCATGGGCCCACGCGGCGGTCTCGGTGCCGTCGATGAGCGCGGCAAGCCGCTCGCGTTGCGCGGGCGTGCCCGCCCGGGCCAGCACGCTGCCCACCATCAGGGTGTCGAGGAAGGGCTCGAGCACCAGGCCGCGGCCCAAGGCTTCGAACACCACCATGATGTCGAAGCCCGCGCCACCCAGGCCGCCATCCGCTTCGGTGAACAGCGCGCCGATCGCGCCGAGCTCGGCGTAGCGTTGCCACATCGCCTGGCTCCAGCCGGCGTCGGAGCGCGCGATCGCGTCGCGCGCCGGAAAATCGTATTGCTCCGCGACAAAGCGGCGCAGCATGTCGGCGAGCATGCGGCGGTCTTCGGTATGTTCAAAATTCATGGCGCGGCGTCCTATAGGCCGAGCATCATCTTCGAGATGATGTTCTTCTGGATTTCGTTGGAGCCACCGAAGATCGACAGCTTGCGGTTGTTGAAATACTGGGCGGCGGCGCTGTCGGCGCCGTCCGGTCCGATCCGCGGTCCGTCGTAACCGGCTTCGAGCGCCTCGGCGATGTAGGGGCGGGCGTACGGCCCCATGGCGCGCCGCTGCAGCGCATTGATCTCCTGGCGGATCTCGGTGCCGCGAATCTTGAGCATCGAGCTTTCGGCGCCGGGAACGCCACCGTTGGCCGCGGCGGCGATCACGCGCAGATTCGTGGTGCGCATGTTCTCGAGCTCGATCTCCACGCGGGCCATGCGAGCGGCGAAGTCGGGATCTTCGGCCAGCGGCTTGCCATGGCGCCGTTCGCGCCGCGCCACGGCTTTCAGGCGCGCCAGTGCCGCGGTCGATTGGCCGACACCGGCGATGTTGGTGCGCTCATAGGTCAGCAGATACTTGGCGCAGGTCCAGCCGCGGTTTTCGCCGCCGACCAGGTTCTCGGCCGGCACGCGCACGTCCGAGAAGAACACTTCGTTGACTTCATGTTCGCCATCGAGCGTGATGATGGGCCGCACTTCGATGCCGGGGCTGTTCATGTCGATCAGCAAGAAGCTGATGCCCTCTTGCTGGCGGCCTTCGTTGGAGGTGCGCACGAGGCAGAAGATCATGTTGGCGTATTGGCCCAGCGTGGTCCAGGTCTTCTGGCCATTCACGATGTAGCTGTCGCCATCCCGCACGGCCGTGGTCTTGAGCGAGGCGAGATCCGATCCCGCGCCGGGTTCGGAGTAGCCCTGGCACCACCAGTCGTCGCCGTTGAGGATGCGCGGCAGCCAGTAGCGCTTTTGCGCTTCGTCGCCATACTTGATCAGTACGGGGCCCAGCATGCTCAGGCCGAAGGGAACGATGCGCGGCGCGCCGGCCAGTGCACATTCGTTCTCGAAGATGAATTTCTGCACGGTGCTCCAGCCCGTGCCGCCGTATTCCACGGGCCAGTGGCTGGCGAGCCAGCCGCGTGCATTCAGGATGGCATGCCACTCGACCATGTCGTCGCGTGTCAGATGCTTGCCGCCATGCACCTTGTCGGACAGGCGCGCCGGCAGATGCTCGCGCAGAAAGTGGCGCACGCTGTCTCGAAAGGCGCTTTCTTCAGGGGTGAATTCCAGATCCATCTCGTTCCTTCAGTAAATATCGAACAGGCCGGCCGCGCCCATGCCGCCGCCCACGCACATCGTCACGACAGCGCGGCGGGCGCCGCGCCGGCGGCCCTCGAGCAGTGCGTGGCCCACGAGGCGGGCGCCCGTCACGCCAAAAGGATGGCCCAGCGCGATCGCGCCGCCATTCACGTTGAGCCGTTCCATCGGGATGCCGAGCTGCCGCTGGCAGTACAGCGCCTGCGAAGCGAACGCTTCGTTCAGCTCCCACAGATCGATATCGTCCACGGTGAGGCCATGGCGCGCCAGCAGGCGCGGCACGGCGTGGACCGGGCCGATGCCCATTTCGTCGGGCTCGCAGCCCGCGACCGCGAAGCCGCGGAACGCGCCCATGGCCTGCAGGCCCGCGCGCTCGGCCTCGCCGGCTTCCATCAGCACGAGGGCCGCCGCGCCATCGGAGAGCTGCGAGGCGTTGCCGGCCGTGATGCTGTTGCCCGCACCACGCACGGGCTCTAGCTTGGCGAGCGATTCATAGCGCGTGCCGGGCCGGTTGCAGGTGTCGGCATTCACCGTCACCTCGCGGTCTTCGGTGGCGCCCGTGGCTTTGTCGGTGACACGCATGCGTGTCGTCACCGCGATGATTTCTTCCGCGTAGCGGCCGGCAGCCTGCGCGGCCTCCGTGCGGGCCTGGCTCTGTGCCGCGAAGCGATCCTGATCTTCCCGGCTGATGCCGTAGCGCGCGGCCACGATATCGGCCGTCTCGATCATGGGCAGATAGAGCTCGGGTTTGTGTTCGAGAATCCACGCATCCATGCCGCTCTGCCCGTCGTCGCGGGTGCGGATCTGCGACACGCTCTCGACGCCGCCCGCGATCATGGCCGGCGCGCCATCGACGATGATGCGCGCGGCCGCCGAGGCCACGGCCTGCAGACCCGAAGCGCAATAGCGATTGATGGTGGCGCCGCCCACGCTCACCGGGAGTTGCGCGCGGATGACGGCCTGGCGCGCCACGTTTCGGCCCGTCGTGCCCTCGGGGTAGCCGCAGCCGATCAGCGCGTCCTCGATCAGGCCGAGATCCACGCCGGCGCGGTCCACCGCCGCGCGCACGGCATGCGCGGCAAGGGTCGGCCCGTCGATCAGGTTGAATTCACCGCGATGGGCCTTGGTGATGGGCGTGCGCGCGGTGGCGACGATAACGGCTTCACGCATGGGCTTTTCCCGTGGAAGGCTTGTTGAGGCTGGCGAAGTCCTGGCCGCGTTCGACCAGCGCGACGAGCAAGGGCGCGGGGCGCCAGAACTGCGGGTCTTCTTCTGCGAAGCTCTGGATGTCGGCGAGCAGCGTCGGCAGGCCGACACGATCGGCATGGAACAACGGCCCGCCCAGATGGCGCGGAAATCCATAGCCGCGCAGGAACACCACATCGACGTCCGAGGGCCGTTGCGCGATGCCTTCGTCCAGCACGCGCGCGGCCTCGTTCACCATTGCGGCGAGATAGCGCCGCAGGATGTCGTCCTGGGTGAAGGCACGCGGAGCGACCCCCGCTCGCTTGCGTTCGGCCTCGATGATGTCGAGCACCTCCGGATCGGGCGTGCCCTGGCGCGCGCCGTCGGCGTAGCGATAGAAGCCGCGGCCGGTTTTCTGACCGAACCAGCCGCGTTCGCATAGGCGGTCGGGAATCTGCACATACCGCAGTGCGGGATCGCGCGTCGGCGCGCGGCGCTTGCGCGTGGCCCAGCCGATGTCGCCGCCCGCGAGATCGGCCATCTGATAGGGGCCCATCGGGTAGCCGAAGTCGCGTACCGCGGCGTCGATCTCATACGGCGAGGCACCATCCTCGAGCATGAGGTCGGCCGCCTGGCGGTATACCGCGAGCACGCGGTTGCCGATGAAGCCGTCGCACACGCCGGCGCGCACGGCGGTCTTGCCCAGGCGTTTGGCCAGCGCGAAGCCGGTGGCGATCGTGTCGGGTGCGGTGGCTTCGCCGACCACCACCTCGACGAGCTTCATGATGTTGGCCGGCGAAAAGAAGTGCAGACCCAGGACATCCTGCGGTCGGCCTGTCGCGGCCGCGATGCGGTTCACGTCGAGGTAAGAGGTGTTGGTGGCCAGCACGGCGCTGGGGCGCGCGACGCGATCGAGTTCGCGGAACACGGCGCACTTCACGTCCATGTCTTCGAATACGGCTTCGATGATCAGATCGGCTTCGGCGAGCGCGTCGTAGTGCGTGGTGCCGGTGAGCCGTGCCATCCGTTCGGCCTGCTGTGGCGCGCTCAGGCGCTGGTTCTTGACGAGCCGCGCATAGACCTGCTCGACCCGCTCACGGCCACGTGCCAGCGCGGTGTCGTCCTGTTCGAGCATGATGACGCGCAATCCCGCATCGATCAGGCTGACAGCGATGCCGGCGCCCATGGTGCCGCCGCCGACCACGCCGCAGACCGAGACCGTGCGGGCTTGGGCCTCACCGATTTCAGGCACACGCGCCGCTTCGCGTTCGGCAAAGAACGCATGCACGAGGCTGGCGCGCTGCGGGCTGTCCACGCAGTCCAGGAACAGTCTTCGCTCCAACGCCAGGCCCTCGTCGAAGGGCTGCTCGACCGCGGCGCGCACGGCCTGCACGATGCGGGGCGGCGCGCTCAGCCCGCGGGCCTGCCGCGCGTTGCGTGCCTCGGCGGCTTGCAGCGCCTCGGCCGCGGCGGCGCTGTCGTCCAGCCCGCGGGCCGCGCGGGTGGGGCGCAAGGGCATACCCAGCGCAAGACGGGCTTCGATCCACGACACGGCGGCGGCCTCGAGCGGCTCATCCGGCAACACCGCATCGAGCAGGCCGGTTTGCACCGCCTGCGTCGCGTCGATCGGCCGGCCGCTCAGCATCAAGTCCAGCGCGGCGGCCGCGCCCATGAGGCGCGGCGCGCGTTGCGTGCCACCCGCGCCGGGCAGCAGGCCGAGCGTGACTTCGGGCAGGCCCAGGCGTGTGCCCGGGTGTGCGACGCGATAGTGGGCGGCGAGGGCGAGCTCGAGCCCTCCGCCCAGGGCGTGGCCATGCAGCGCGGCGATCACGGGCTTGCCGCTCGCCTCGATGTGGTTGCACACCTCGGGCAGCGAAGGCGACTGCGGCGGTTTGCCGAACTCGCGGATGTCGGCACCGGCGCTGAACTGGCGGCCGCTGCCCTTCAGCAGAATGGCACGCACGACGTCGTCGGACTGCGCGGCGGTGATGGCGTCGTACAGTGCGCGGCGCACGGGCGCGCTCAGCGCATTGACGGGGGGATGGTCGAGCGTGAGGACGAGCAGGGTGTCCTGCCGGCGCGCCTGTACGGCGCCGGCGGCGTGGGTGTCTGCCATCGGGCGATGTCTCCTTGCACGCTGCCTGCGGCTGGAGCCGGGCAACGCGTCGATGATGTTATGCATTCATTCTTTCTCAGCAAATCTTTCTTGACAATGGCATCGGTCATTGACATTGCGTCAAAGAAGATTTGACAATGCAGGCAGTCGCCGCCGCCTGGCACCCGGCCCGCTGCGAGGCACACGAGAGAAATACGCTTTGGACACCAAATCCCTGACCTTGCTGGTCGAGATCCTCGATGCCGGCAACCTGAGCGAAGCCGCGCGCCGCCTGAAAATGACGCGCGCCAATGTGAGCTATCACCTGACGCAGCTGGAGCGGTCGGTGGGCATGCAACTGGTGCGGCGCACGACGCGCCATGTCGAGCCCACCGAGGTCGGGCTCAAGCTCTATCAACATGGCCGCGCGATCCGCGAGGAGCTGGTGGCGGCGCGCGAATCGATCGACACACTGGGCAAGACGCCGCAGGGCCGCGTGCGGCTGAGCGTGCCGAGCGGCTACGGGCAATTCGTGATGCAACCGTGGCTGCTGGCGTTCAAGCAGCAGTACCCCGATATCGTGCTCGACGTGCTCTTCGACAACAGCGTCGAAGACCTGCTGCGCAACGAGGTCGACATTGCCGTGCGCATCATGTCGGAGCCGCCGCAGAACCTCGTGGCGCGCGAGCTGGGCCAGGTGGGCTATGTGGCCTGCGCGTCGCCCGAATACGTGGCCCGCGCGGGCGTGCCTCAGGAACCCGCGGCGTTGTCGCGCCTGCCGGTGGTGTGCGCGGCGGTGATCGGACGGCCGCTGCGGCTGTCTGCCTATCGTGGCGGCACGCGCGAATACGTGATCCTCGAGCCGACGCTGGTGTCGCGCAACTATCCCTTCCAGCGCGCGGCGGTGCAGGCGGGTATCGGCATCGGCGTGGTGCCCGATTACGTGGTGCACGAAGACATCGCGCGCGGCGATCTGGTGCAGCTGCTGCCGCAATGGCGGCTCAGCATCTACGGACGCGGCATGTACATGCTTTACATGCCCAACCGCCATCACCCGCGCGCGATTGCGATGATGATCGAATACATCCTGGCGCGGGCGCAGGAGGCGCACGAGGGTCGGCCGGGCTTGCTCGCGCCTACGGCGCCCGGCGTTCGGGCCGGGATATAGTCGTTGCACGGAGCGCGCGTGTTGACGCGCCCATCTTGGAGGGCAAGGCCATGACGACCGTGCGTTTGCTGAGCGACGATGAGGTCCGCAAGATTCCCGAGGCCTGGGCAGTGTTCGAGGACATCCGCGCCACGCGCAAATCGGATTTCGTAAACAACTTCTGGCGCGCGCTCGCCAATGACCCGCCCGCACTGGCGCGCACCTGGGCGCAGCTCAAGGTGGTGATGATGAGCGAAGGCGAGCTCTCGCCGCTGGTGCGCGAGATGATTTACATCGCGGTATCCACGGCGAACGGCTGCTCGTATTGCATCCATTCGCACACGGCCGCGGCCAAGGCGAAAGGCATGACCGATCAGGCGCATGCCGAGTTGCTGGCTGTGATCGGCATGGCGGCGCAGACCAATGCGCTGGTCACGGCGATGCAGGTGCCGGTGGATGAGGCGTTCCAGGTGACGTGACGACGGCCGAGAAGCCGCCGGCGCTACGCATCGCACCTTGGGCTGCCGCGATAAAAAAACCCCGCGCGATCGCTCGCGCGGGGTGCGTGCCGGATGCCGCGTGTGAGCGCGGCGGCGGCGACGTTTACTTCAATTCGCTCACGGCGCGCGCGATGCGTTCCATCGCGGTGCGCAGCTGTGCCTCGGACGTGGCATAGCTGATACGGAAGTACGGCGCCAGGCCGAAGATGCTGCCCGGCACCACGGCCACGTCGTGGTCGTTGAGCAGGTAGGCGCAGAAGTCCGCGTCGGTCTCGAGCTTCTGGCCCTTGGGCGTGGTCTTGCCCAGCACACCCGCGCAATTGGCGTAGGTGTAGAAGGCGCCTTCGGGACGGCGGCAACGGATGCCCGGGATGTCGTTGAGCGCGTCCACGACCAGGTCGCGGCGCTTGCGGAACGACTCGCGGCGCTCGGCCAGGACGTCTTGCGGGCCATTGAGCGCCTCGATGGCGGCGGCCTGCGTGACCGAGCACGGGTTGGACGTGCTCTGGCTCTGCACCACGGCCATGGCCGCGATCAGCTCCTTGGGGCCGCCGGCATAGCCGAGGCGCCAGCCGGTCATGGCGTAGGCCTTGGACAGGCCGTTCACCGTGAGCGTGCGATCGGCCAGGCGCGGTTCCACTTGCACCATGGTCTTGAAGGCGAAGCCGTCATAGATCAGGTGTTCGTAGATGTCGTCGGCCAGCAGCCACACGTGCGGATGGCGCAGCAGCACCTCGGCGATGGCGCGCAGGCGCGCTTCGTCGTAGGCCGCGCCCGACGGGTTCGACGGCGAGTTCAGCATCAGCCAGCGCGTGCGCGGGGTGATGGCGCGCTCGAGGTCGGCCGGGTCGAGCAGGAAGCCGTTTTCTTCGCGGGCATCCACTTGCACCGTCACGCCGCCGGCGATGGTGATCATGTCGGCGTAGGACGTCCAGTAGGGCGTGACCACGATGACTTCATCGCCGTCGTCCAGCGTGGCGAGCAGGGCGTTGTGGATGACCTGCTTGGCGCCGGCGCTGGCCGTGACCTGGTCCAGGCCGAACTCGAGGCCGTTTTCGCGCTTGAACTTGTTCACGATCGCGGTCTTGAGGGCGAGCGTGCCGTCGAGCAGCGTGTACTTGGTTTCGCCGGCCGCGATCGCGCGGACCGCGGCTTCTTTGACGTTGTCGGGCGTGTCGAAGTCGGGTTCGCCGGCGCCGAGCACGATCACGTCGCGGCCTTCGCGCTTGAGCTGGGCCGCGCGCGCGCCGATGCGCAGGATTTCGGAGACTTCGATCTTGGCGATGCGCCGGGCGCGCCGCAGTACCGGTTTGCCCGAGGAGGTAGCAGAAGTAGACATGGCTTGCTTTGCTTCAGGTGAGGTCGGCTAGACGGCGGCCGTGACCATGATTTCAACGAGGATATCGGGAGCGGCGAGTTCGATGGCGCCGCAGCACCGTGCCGGCGCCTGGCCGGGCACGATCCACGCATCATAGACGGCATTCATGCCGGCGAAATCTTCCATGCTCTTGAGCCAGATCGTCACGTTCAGCGCGCGCGATTTGTCGGTGCCCGACGCGGCCAGCATTTCGTCGACCTTGGCCAGCACCTGGCGGGTCTGGCCGCCGATGTCTTGCGAACGGTCGTCGGCGGTGTGGCCCGCGAGGTACACGGTGTTGTTGTGGATCACCGCGCGCGAGCGGCGGGCGTTCTGGTCGAGGCGGGTGATGGGCTGACGATCGCTCATTGCTGGGCTCCCTGGCCGCTCACACGGCGGGCGTGGTTCAGCGCGGCCTGGATCAGGTTGTCGCTGGCTTCCGGCGTACGGAAGGCCGAGTGGGCCGACAGCACGACGTTGTCGAGTTCGTACAGCGGATGCTGGGCGGGCATGGGTTCGACTTCGAACACGTCCAGGCCGGCGGCGCCGAGCTTGCCGCTCTTGAGCGCGGCGATCATCGCGGCTTCGTCGACGATGGCGCCACGGGCGGTGTTCACCAGGATGGCGCCGTCGCGCATCTGCTGCAGACGCTGGGCCGACAACAGGCCGCGGGTTTCATCATTGAGCAGCAGGTGCACCGACACCACATCGCTCTGCGCGAGCAGCTCGTCGAGGGTGACGAAGGTCACGCCGGGGTGGGTCTTGGGGCTGCGGTTCCAGGCCAGCACCTTCATGCCGGCGCCTTGCGCCAGACGGGCCACTTCGGCCGCGATACCGCCGAAGCCGACCAGACCGATGGTCTTGCCGGTGAGTTGCACGGCGTCGGTGCGCAGCCAGTTGCCGGCGCGCATGCCGCGGTCCATCTTGGCGAAACCCTTGGCGGCGGTCCACATCAGCGAGAACGCGCACTCGGCCACGGCGGTGTCGCCATAGCCCTTGATGATGTGCACTTCGATGCCGATCTCGGCCAGCTCTTCGGGGTTCATGTACGAGCGTGCGCCCGTGCCGAGGAACACCACGTGCTTGAGCGCCTTGCATTGGCGCGCGATGTCGGTAGGCAGGTGGGTGTGATCGATGATCGCGATCTCGGCATCGCCCAGCTTGGCGGGAATCTGGTCCGGCGTGATGTCGGGCTGGCGATTGATCTCCAGCTTGGGGTCATCGGCGCGGTGCAGGCGTTCGGCCACGGCGGACAGCGTGGGATTGGCATCGAGGAAGACAGCTTTCATGGGGATCCTTGAGAGAGTCGAGGGGTGAGTGTCAGGCTGGAGGCAACAGGCTGGTTTCGGCCAGCCGGGCCTCCGCGTAGTCGGCGAGCGCATTGCCCATGTAGATCTCGGCGTAGCCGCGCCGCGTGAGTTCGATCAGGTGATCGAGGTGATGATCGATGTGACGCGACATCAGGGCCTCGACGCGCGCGAGGTCGCGGGCGATCAAGGCGCGCACGATGTCGGGATGGTCGTTATGCGTAAGCGAGCGGCGCGAACGCAGGTCCATCCAGCGCGCAAAGCGGATGCGCTCATTGATGGACCGGATCGAGCGCTGGAACTCGGCATTGCCCGTGAGCGCGGCCATGCGCTCATGGAATTCTTCGTCGCGCCACAGGAGGCGGATGGCCTGTCCGTCGGTCTCGGGCTCGTCGCGATGCAGCTCGGCCAGCTCGAGCAGAGCGGCAAGCTCGTCATCGGTGGCGCGCTTGCACACCACCCGCACAATGCCGAGCTCGACCGTGGCACGGTATTCGTAGAGCGCCAGGATCTGCTGTGCGTCGAGCGTGCGCACGGTGTAGCCCCGGCTGGGCGTGGCGACCAGAAAGCCTTCGGCCGCGACCCGGTTGAGGGCTTCGCGCACGGGCGTGCGCGACACGCCCAGGCGGCGCGCGAGCTCCACTTCATTGATCCGCTCGCCCGGACGCAGGCGAAACGTGGTCGCCATGACCTTGATCCGGTCATAAATGTTGCTCGGGTGGGTCGCGGGTGAGGCGGTCATGGCAGTGCCGATCGTCCTGGCGGTGGCGGCCCGCGGCGCGGCGGGCGGGGTCAAGTCTTTGATAGTTGGGAGCAATTTTCGGGAAACAGCTTGCCCTGGGGCAAGAAAAAATTGCTGTATCCGTTGCTGCATACAGATGATGATGCTTGGACTGTATGCAGTCAAGTGCTATCATTTTTTTACCCCGAAGCCCGGCTCCGGGGCTTGCGGTCCGCCCGTCGAGGGCGACCCGCCTGCGCAGTGCCCCGATTTGCGCCTCCGGCCCGGCCGGAGCTTTCCTGATCTGTGCCGCGGGCTCCATGCAAGTCCGCGCCCATTCCGAGACGCCCGCTATGACCTCTGCCAGTTCCGCTCCGCTTGCCGACCGCACCGGCGGCCAAATCCTGATCGATCAACTGCTCGCCCAGGGCGTGGAGCGCGTGTCCTGCGTGCCGGGGGAGAGCTATCTCGCCGCGCTCGACGCGCTCTACGACAGCGGCGTCGAGGTGATCTCGTGCCGTAACGAAGGCGGCGCGGCCATCATGGCCGAGGCTTATGGCAAGCTGACCGGCCGGCCCGGCATCTGCTTTGTCACGCGCGGCCCCGGCGCCACCAATGCCAGCCACGGCGTGCACATCGCCATGCAAGACTCCACCCCGATGATTCTGTTCATCGGCCAAGTCGACCGTGCCATGAAGGAGCGCGAAGCGTTCCAGGAAATCGATTATCGCGGCATGTTCGGCGCGATCTCCAAATGGACGGTCGAGATCGACAGCGCCGCGCGCGTGCCCGAGATCGTGGCCCGCGCCTTCCGCGTGGCGATGCAGGGCCGCCCGGGCCCGGTCGTGATCGCGTTGCCCGAAGACATGCTGGTCGAGGTGGCGAAGGTCGTCGACGCGCCGCTCGTCGAACCCGCGCTGGCCTGGCCGGCGCCCACCGATCTGCAAGCGCTCTCGGGCCTGCTGGCCAAGGCGCGCAAGCCCATCGCCGTGCTGGGGGGGGCGGGTTGGGACGAGAAAGCCTGCGCCGCGTTTGCCCGCTTTGCCGAGCGCGCGCAGTTGCCGGTTGCCACGTCGTTCCGCCGTGCCTCGCTGATGGATGCCGATCATCCGAACTACGCCGGTGACCTGGGCATCGGTCCGGACGCCAAGCTCAAGGCCCGCATTACCGAGGCCGACCTGATTCTGCTGGTGGGCGGCCGCCTGTCGGAGATGCCGTCGTCCTCCTACACCCTGCTCGATGTGCCCGTGCCGCAGCAAACGCTGGTGCATGTGCATCCCGGCGCCGAGGAGCTCGGTCGGGTGTACCAGCCCGATCTGGCCATTCTTGCCTCGCCGCGCGGCTTTGCCGCGGCGCTCGAGCAAGTGCAGGTGCCGGCCTCGCCCGCCTGGGCCGGCAGCGCCGCCCAGGCCCACGAGGAGTACCTGGCCTGGACTGACGTGCCGCGCAAGCTGCCCGGCGACTTTCAATATGGTGAGGTGGTGGCCTGGCTGCGTGACCGCCTGCCCGCCGACGCCGTGATCTGCAACGGCGCGGGCAACTACGCCGGCTGGCTGCACCGTCACCATCGCTTCCACCGCTATGGCACCCAGCTCGCGCCCACCAGCGGCTCGATGGGCTACGGCGTGCCGGCCGCGGTGATGGCCAAGCGCCAGTTGCCGGATCGCACGGTGGTCGCCTTCGCGGGCGACGGCTGCTTCCTGATGAACGGCCAGGAGTTCGCCACGGCCGTGCAGTACAACGCGCCGATCATCGTGGTTGTGCTCGATAACGGCCAGTACGGCACCATCCGCATGCACCAGGAGCGTGACTACCCGGGCCGCGTGGTGGCCACGCAGTTGTCGAACCCCGACTTCGCGGCGATGGCCGTGGCGTTCGGTGGTCATGGCGAACGCGTGGAGACCACCGAGCAGTTCGCTCCGGCCTTCGAGCGTGCCGTGGCCAGCGGCAAGCCCGCGATCCTGCATTGCACGCTGGATCCGCGCGCCCAGTCGCACGCCCGCGACTTCGTGCCGAAGGGCTGAGGCGGCATGTGGCTGGCGGGCCGCACCTCGCCAGCCACGATCGGTACCCGGGAACGCCTCAGCGTTCGGGTTGACGCAAGGGCGGGCCAGGGGCCCGCCCTTGTCGCGCGTGGCGGCGGGCTTCGCTGGCCGTGCGTTGCCGGCCGCTCCTCGCCGGCCGCACCTTGCCGGCCGCGCGACGTTCGCACCGCGGACGGTGGATCGACTAATATCCCGCCGTGCGCCGCGGTGGCCGTTCCTGTGCCCGCCCGGACCGCACGGTTTGCCTTGAAACCCCCGGCATCGCGCGCTGTGCGCCGTGGTGCCCGCGGCGCCGAAGGGCTATCGCCACCCCCTTGGCCGGGTTCAAGGCTTACGTGTCATCCTCCGGAGAATTCATGAGCGCTACCAGTGACAGCGTCGTCGACAAGGTCTACGAGCAGATCCGCCATATGGCGATCGGCTACGTATTCAAGCCCGGCGAACGCCTGAACGAGGTGGCGCTCGCCAAGCAGCTTGGCGTGTCGCGCACGCCGCTGCGCGAGGCGCTGAACCGGCTCAGCATCGAAGGCCTGCTGCGCTTCCTGCCCGGCAAGGGTTTTTATTGCCGTGATCTCGATGTGCACGAGATTTTTTATCTGTACGAGTTGCGCAAGGCCATCGAAGTGTCGGCGATCAAGCTGGCGATCGAACGCGCCGAAGAGGCCGATATCCGCGCGCTGATCGCGTTCCTCGACGCCACCGGCCCGGATGCCGGTGAGCGCGACATCGCCGAGCTCGTCGATCTCGACGAGATGTTCCACGAGCGCGTGCTCGGCATGTCGAACAACGTCGAGATGCTGCGCGTGCTGAAAAACGTGAATGCGCGCATCCGCTTCGTGCGCTGGATCGACATGAAACGCGCCGACCGTCCTGCCTCGCAGGACGAACACCGCCGCCTGGCGCAGGCCCTGCTGGCGCGTGACGAGGCCGCCTGTGTGGCGATCCTCGAAAAACACATCAGCCGCCGCATGGACCAGATCGTCGTCGCGATCCGCGAAGGCTACGCACAGATCTACATGAGCGGCCTCCCGGCCTGAGCCCGCGGGCGGGGCGCAGGATGCGCCGCGCAGCACGCCGTTGCGACTTGTGACGCTGCACGCGTGACGACCTGCGTACACTCGGACGCTCTCGTGTCGCCGGCGCTTTGCCCATGTCCCTGCCCGACCTCGCCGCCCGAATCCCGATCCGTTCCGTGACGTGCGGCGATGCGCCGGACGTCTATCGCCGCGCCATGCTCGCCGCGATGGCGGGCCTGGCGCTGGGGGCGCCTCGGTGGGCCGCGGCGGCCACCCCCTCCAGGAGCGCTTCTCGCATGCAGGCCTACGATCTGGTCATCGAACATCGCAGCGTGCGGGCCGAAGGCCCGCGCGGCCATGGCTGGTGCTTCGGGTTGCCACCCGGCATTACGCCGGCGCAGTGGCCGCTCGACCCGACCAACGGCTATCCGCTTTCGCATGGCTTCACGCTGCTGCTGCCGCCCGAGTATCGGGTGCGGGGCGCCGATCTGGTCGCGCTGTCGTTCTTCGGCATTGCGCCCGATCACAATGCGGGCGGTCCCGCCGACGTGCCGGAGGTCAAGGCGTTCTACGACAGCTGGCGCGATGGCATGGACGTGCCTGCCGACCCCGATCTGCTGCCTTTCTGGCGCGCGCAGCAAAGCCCGCACCCGCATCTGCATCGCATGCAGGACCTGCTCGGCTGCCCGTACGCGGTGATCTTCCATACCCAGGCCTCGTTCGAAGGCGAGTTCTGCGAGCCGCCCGTGCTCGAGCCGAATCGCTATCGCGATCGCCTGCGCCCGCCCGCGTGGCTGAACGTGGGCTCGGCCGCCGCCTTCTGGGGCTACGACCACGCACTCTCGCCACCGATCGATCAGGGCTTTTACCGCGAGATCATCGGCGAAGACCCCGGGCGCACGCCTGGATATAACCGCGCCATCGCCTGGTCACCGCGCCGTACGGATCCCAATGCCGGCCTGGCCCCGTTGGAGGACCCGCCCGCGGGTGAGGGTCAGTACCAGCGCGAGTTCTATTGGGAGGGTGGCCAGGTCGCGCGCGAAAATTTTCGCGAGCATCCCTGGGCGCACGACCTCCAACCCAACCATATTGGTGGCACCATGCGGCCGGCGCAGGCCATTCCCGAAGGCATCAGCCCGTATTACATCGAGTTCGAAGAAACCTTCGGCGGCTACAACTTCGGAACTGGCAATGCGTGGCTCGATCTGCAGCACCTCACTTTCGACTGGAGTCAATGATGGCAGGACGCGCTTCGCGCAGTTTCTTCGCGGCCCACGCAACGCGTGATGGGCTGAAGGCGCAACCGGGGTTGCGTGTGCAACGCGGCCGGGGGTTGCTCGCGCGTCTGTTGCCGGCGCGTTGCGCGGCGGCCGGGCTGCTCGCGCTGGCCACTTGCGCGGCGCATGCCGAAGAGGCGCCACGGACCTACCATTTCAGTGGCGCCGAGCTGCTGGCGGCGATCGAGGGCAATATGCCGTCGGGCAACGCCGACGTGGGGCAGCGCCAGCGGGCATCGTCGGCCTTCGGGCAAGCCTATGTGGTGGGGGTGGCCGATTTGAGCCAGGGGCGTCTTTGGTGCACGCGCACCGGCGTGCTGCCGCACGAACTGGTGGATCGCGTTCACACCTATCTCACCGATCTGCCGGCCAACGCCTTGCGCGGCAATGCGGCCACGCTCACCGGCCAGGCCCTGCGGCGGGCTTTCCCGTGCGCCACGCCGGCGGGCGGCCGCTGAGGCCTGGCGGCAACATCGGCCGATTGCCAGCGCTCGGGTCCGACGTGTACGCCGTGCCTGCCGGGTGGCGCGATGCCATGAGGGCGTCGTGCCGAGCAAGATCATCGACGCGAAGACGCGCTCCGTTTGCGCAGCGCGTTCGCTGCGACGCCGCTCAGTTGGGGCTGATGTTGGCGCGCTCTGCCAATTCCTTCATCTGCGGCAGCTCTTTCCGGATCAGCGCGGCGGTCTGCGTGGCATCCACAAAGCCCGATTCAAAGCCCAGGTTTTCCAGCGTCTCGCGCACGGCGGGCGAGTTGGCGGCCGCGGCCAGGCCCTTTTCCAGACGCGCTTTCACGTCGGCCGGCAGGCCGGCCGGCGCCGCGATCAGCAGCCACGAGTCCATCGCCACCGAGGGGTAGCCCAGCTCGGTGAAAGTGGGCACGTCGGGCATCAAGGTCGAGCGGGCAGGGCTCGAGATCGCGAGCACGCGCACCTTGCCCTGCTTGCTTTGCGGCAGCGCTGCCGCCACCGTGTCCACGGCGAACGGAATCTGGCCGCCGATGAGATCGGTCATCGCGGGGGCGCTGCCCTTGTACGGGATATGCGTCATCTGCAGCTTGGCTGCATGAATGAAGGCTTCGGCCATGAAGTGGGCCGACGAGCCCGAGCCGAACGAGCCATACGGCGGCGGCTCGCTCTTGTGGGCATTGGCGTAGGCGACGAACTCCGGCAGGGTCTTGACCGGCACATCGGGATTGGCCAGCAGCGCCAGGCCGGTACGGCCGATGATGCCGATGGGATCGAAGCTCTTGACCGGGTCGTACGGCAGGTTGGCCTGGATGGCCGGATTGACCGTAAACGTCGTGCCCGGGCCGGCCAGCAGGGTATAGCCATCGGGCGCGGAGCGCGCCACGTAACCCGCGCCGATCGCGGTCGCGGCGCCCGCGCGGTTTTCGACCACCACGGCCTGGCCCAACTCCTGGCTCAACTGCTTGGCCACGGTGCGGCCCAGCGCGTCGGTCGCGCCGCCGGCGGGATAGGGGATGACCAGGGTGATGGGGCGGGACGGGTAGGCGTCCCGGGCGCTGGCGGGGGCAGCGAAGAACGGGGCCGCCATGAGCGACAGGCTGGCGGCGAGCAGGGCTTTCTGGATCATGACTTCTTCTGGTGAGGCGACAAGCAAGGGCCGCCATTGTCCCGGAAAGCGTGAGCCTCCCACAACGCAGGGCTAGACCGACGAGCAATAAGCTTATGGAGCGTGGCGGCGGGGCCAGCCGCGCGGCATGGAACCCGCCAGCGATTCCCGTTACTCACGCCCTTTGGGCGTGTGCATGTCGCGCGGGCCCGTCATACGCCACCGGGTATCGTCCGTGTCCGTCTCTTCCCTGTTTTCGCGCCTGCGTCTGCCCCCTCTGCCGCCGCAGAAGCGGCCCGCCGATCTCGTCTACGCCGCGCCGGACCTGCCGCCGTCCAGTGCGCTGCTGGGCCTGGGCGTGCAGCATGCCGCCACCGCGCTGGCGCTGATCGCGTATGTGCTCGTCGCAGCGCATATGGCGCAGCTCCCCTTGGCCGCCACCAATAGCCTGGTCACGGCCACCGTGCTCGGGATGGCGCTCGCGACCCTGCTTCAGGCCTGGGGCGGCCGCGTGGGGGCGGGGGCACTGATCGTCCATATCCCGGATCCCGTGGTGATCATGACGGCCGCCGCGATCCTCGTGCATTACGGCCCGGGCGGCCTGGTCGCAGCCGGCCTGGTGAACGGACTCGTCGGCATCTTCGTGGCACAGGTGCTGCCGCGCCTGCGTGCGCTATTCCCGCCCACCGTGGCCGGCGTGGTGGTGTGCCTGACCGGCCTGTCGCTCGTCACCCCCGCGTTGGAGCACAGTACCGGCATGGGCGATGGCGCGCCGCTCGACCTGCGGGCGGTGCTGATAACGACCGTGGCGCTGGCCGTGGTGGTGGGCATGTCGGTCTGGGGCACCCGCCGGATGAAGCTCTTCGCGCTGCTGAGCGGCCTGTTGGCCGGGGTGATCGTCGCCGCTCTGTTCGGCCGGCTCGAAGGTGGGGAACTCCTCGCCGCCGCGCCTCTGTTTGCGTTGCCCGCGCTGCCGGTGCCGGTGCTCAACGTGGACGTGGGGTTGCTGCTGGCCGTGGCGCTGCTCTCGCTCATGGTGCAGCTCGATACGCTCGGCACCGTGATCCTGATGAACAAGATGGACGACGCGGCCTGGCGCCGTGCCGATATGCGCCGTGTGGGCCGCGGCATCCGCGCAGGTTCGATCGCCGCCATCGCCGGCGGCTTTCTGGGCGGCCTGCCGAGCTCGACCTCGTCGGCCAACATCGCGCTCTGCCACATCAGCCGCTCGACCTCGCGCTACGTCGGCATTGCCGCCGCCGCGCTCCTGGCCCTGGTGGCGTTCATGCCCAAGGGCACGTTGGCACTCACGCTGATCCCCACTCCCGTGATCGGCGCGGTCGAGATCTATGCCGCTGCTTATCTGATCGTGTCGGGCGTCGAGTTGATTGCCTCGCGCGCCATGGATTCCCGCGCCATCTTCATGGTGGGTCTCTCGGTGGTGGCGGGCATGGGCGTGATCCTGCTGCCGGCCTTGCCCAAGCAGGCGCCCGAGGTGCTGCAGTTCGTGGTGAGCAACGGCGTGATCCTGGGCGGCATCCTCGCCATCCTTCTGAACATGGTCTTCCGGCTCGGCACCTCGCGCCGCGCCGCGCGCCGCCTCGAGCCGCTGCCCGAGTCCACCGCCGATTATCCCCATCCGCCGCCCGACGCCGCCACCGCCATCGTGCAGTTCGTCGAGCACCAGGGCGGCGTGTGGGGCGCACGGCGCGACATCGTCCAACGCGCCGCCGCCGCGGCGCTGGAAGGCGTCGAAGCCATCGGCCAGGCCGAGGGCCGGCAGCTGCTCCGGGTGCGCGGCACGTTCGACGAATTCAACCTCGACATCGAACTCCTGCACAGCGGCCCGCCGCTCCCGCTCGCCGGCACGCCCGCCGACGCCTCGCACCTGCTCGACACCGACGACGCCAACTTCCACGCCGCCCTCGACGCCGCGCTCGCCGGCGTTTCCACCGCCCTCCTCAAACGCCTCACCGACCGCGTCACCACGGGCGAACGCAACGGGCAGGCGTATTTGAGGCTGCATTTCGATCATTGAGGGGTGCGGACTTCGCTGTGGCGCGAAGCTGCCCGCAAAACCGGGAGGCGCTCGAATTTCGCTCAGGCAAGCGATGTTCAGTGCCCAGTTAATCGGACGCACTCGCGGGGTACTCGCCGCGAGTCTCTCTCTTTCTGAGTGGCAAGATCGTTGCCGGGATTTCCCGTCATTCGATGGCGTACTCGTCGTCAATGATGCGATCCCATGAGGCATCAGCATCCGACGTCCCATATCCATCCGCGGGCAGCTTGCGCGCATGAGGTCGTATCCGATGTGTGGTGAGCCATAGCACTTGGTGCTAGACTTTGTTGCGTGAGTGGCTGATCGAATGAGTAGGAGTACCCATCGGTTCTTTAAGACGAAGGCTTTCGGCAAACTGGCTGCGAAGGCGCAAGTCACGGATGAGGAGTTACTTCGTGCAGGGATCGAGCTGACCCATGGCAGAGGTGACGACCTGGGCGGAAACGTGTGGAAGAAGCGCCTCCACAAAAATATGTTCCGCAGCATCGTGGTCGGACAGATCAACGAGTGCTGGTTTTTTGTTTATCTGTACGCCAAAAATAATCGAGCAAATATTGATCATGCCGAAGCGCTGGGATTCAAACGATTGGCCACGTTATATCGCCGCATGAGCGCTGAGCAGTTGGCGGACCAGATCGAGATCGAAGAACTACTGGAGATTGTCAGGGATGACGACGAAGCCCCGATTCAAGAGTGACGCGTTCGCGGCGATCCATAGTGCGGCTCTCGGGTTGCAGCGGTCGGGAGTCGGAGATCGCCAGACAATGCGCGAATTCGATGAGATGTGTCTTACCGAGGCGCCTCGTTTTGATGCGGCGGCGATCGCGAGAATCCGCAAGGCAGCAAACGTCAGTCAGCCCGTGTTTGCCAAGTACCTGAACACCAGCACCTCCACCGTGCAGAAGTGGGAGTCTGGTGCGAAGCAACCCAGCGGCATTGCGGCTCGATTGCTTCAGGTCGTCCAGAAGCATGGGCTCGACGTACTGACGTAGTCTCGGCGGCCGAGCCTCTCCGTGCGTCGCGGACTCAGGCGTGCCCAAGGGGTTGACCAATGAGGTTTTGGATTTTGGGCGGACAGATCGTCCTCGCATGGCATCTCGGCTGCCCAGGGGCCGCGCCAAAACGGGGGGCAGGCCGTCCGCTCATCGACGCTCTCAAACTTTTTGCTGGCCGACGTGCACACGCGCGAAATTTCATGTATAGTTTCGTTCTTCGCGTTGGCCTGGTAGCTCAGTTGGTAGAGCAGCGGATTGAAAATCCGCGTGTCGGTGGTTCGATTCCGCCCCAGGCCACCAAAGATTCAAGTCAAAAACCCCAGCCTTAGTGCTGGGGTTTTTGCTTTTGTGCATTCAGTGTGCCAATCGGTCGCACAGCCAGATCGGCTCAGCGCTGATGCTCTGGTGAAGGCTCGTTGGCTGCAGCGCTTCAGGCGTTCCAGGATGAGGTCGGCGCGCTCAGGTTCGGAAAGAAGGCCTGGCAGTGTGTTCACGAAGTCGGGATTCTTGGTGAGTCGTGCGAACGTCGCGCCCACGGCTTGGCGCAAATCGACTGGCGCGGCGGTCAGCTCCGCGACCAGTTCCTCGCGTCCATCGGTGATGTTCAATACATCCTCCATGTCATGGCTGCTCATGAAGTCGCCGCCGCCTCGACCAGCGAAAGCTTCCAGCGTGGTGGCAACAAAGGCCACGGCGCTCATTAGCTTGATCTTGACGCCATTGCCAAGGTCCATGATGCCGGCGGTCTCCACCGCATAGGGATACCAACGATTGGAGAAGCCCAGGACTTCCGGCTGCACGGGCATGAGGTCAAAGAGCACACCGGACTCCTTGTGCACCCAGCGGCAAATGACCCCGCTACTCACATCGCGCGAGAACCCACGTGCCGCAACGGCTTCTTCGAAGCGATGAAACATAGCGCGATTGGCCTTCAACACGGCATCCACGTCGCGCGTGGCGCGTACGGGGTCGGCCAACGGGTCTGTGATCAGCAGGCCCGCCACGGCGCCTCCGAAGAACACGACCTGCTCCCGCAGGTCGCCTAGCGCTTCGGCAATGCTGCGCAGGTAAGGAAGGTTAGGGTCGTTCGCTCGCATCTAAAGTTCCCGTGTCGGGACGCATCAGTTCCATTTCCATCAGTTTGCTGGCAAGCGCGCGCTCCCGGGCGCGACCTTTGCGCAAAGCATCCAGTAGTGCCAGCAATCGATGCAGGTCGGGGTCCGCAAGCGCGGCCTGTGGCGCGGTGCGGTAGAGAGGCGTAACCGTGGGGCCTTTGGCTTTACCCGTGGGATGAGCCCAGACGGGGGCCTCTCCTGAAGCTACGGTTAGTTGGCTGTCGAGGGGGGCGATACCGAAGGACGTGGGCACGCCCCGCTTGACCGGACCCAACGTGGCGGGCCACACGTAGCGCGCGCCATGCAGGACGAATTCAAGAAGATTGGTACGTACGGGTGACCATGCGCCGCGTGTCGGCGCGACTGCCAGTCCTGATGCGACGGCGCGCTTCACGCTCGCGTGAGCTTCCGATGCGCTCATGAATAACGTCGCGCCTAGCGCCGCATAGGTCCAATGCTGGGGCGGATGGGCGACCACCTTCAGCAATATCAACAGATCTTGAGGTTTGAGTTCCATTTCACCGCCAATATTCGCTATTCGCGAATAGCGAATATCGTCGATGAGGCCACTTTTGGCAAGCGCCTTCTCGCCAACGCCTTCTCAGGGTTGCATTGTTGTCAGTCCGAGTCTTCCTCGGCCGCTAACCCAGTGGCTTCTCCGAGCCACCACCCCGCCGCGCCAGATGCCGCGCCGCATCCAGCTGCCCCACCTCGGTCACGCCCAGCATCGCCATATCCCGCGACACTTCCGCCGACAGCAGGCCGATGGCGTGCCGCAGCCCGGCCATGCCGCCCACCGCTGCCGCGTAGCCGAACGGCCTTCCGACGAACGCGCACTTCGCGCCCAGCGCCAGTGCCTTCAGCACGTCGGTGCCGCGCCTGACGCCGCTATCGATCATTACGGGGATGTCGGGGCAGGCCCGCACGATTTCCGGCAGGGCGCGCAAGGGGGCGATGGCGTCGTCGAGCTGGCGGCCGCCGTGGTTGGACACGATGATGCCGTCGGCACCCGCGTCACGCGCCTGGCGCGCATCGTCGTCGCGCAGCACGCCCTTCACGACCAGCCGGCCGCGCCATTGCGCGCGGATCGCGCGCAGCGTTTCCCAGTTCAGGTTGCCGCGTTCGGCAAAATCGCGCATCACGCTGGGCGAGAGGATGGGCGCGCCGCGCGTGGCGTAGTTGTTCTCGAAGTGCGGCATGCCGTGCCGCCACAGCGTGCGCAGAAACGTGCCGAACAGCCAGCGCGGATGCGTGATGCCTTGCCACGCCAGGCTGACGCTGGGGCGCATCGGCGCGGAAAAGCCGCTGCGCGTCATGTTCTCGCTATTGGGTTTGACTTGCGTATCGACGGTCACCACCAGCGTCTGGAACGCGGTCTTGGCCACGCGGTCGATCAAGGCCTCGATGGCCGCGCGATCACCGGGCAGGTAGGCCTGGAACCAGGCCTGCGGGTGCGCCTGCGCGACGGCCTCGAGCGGGATCAGCGACGAGCCGCTCATGATCATCGGCACGCGCGCTTCGGCCGCGGCCTGCGCCATGACGACATCGCCGCGGTAGGCCGAGAGCGCCGACAGCCCGAGCGGGCAGAGCCCGAAGGGCGCGGCGTATTCCTGGCCGAACAGCGTGATGGCGGTGCTGCGCCGGGACACGTCCACCATCACCGAAGGCCGGAACACGTAGTCGCGAAACGCGTTCCGGTTTTCGTCATAAGACGCGCCCGTCTCGGCGACCGCGCGCAGGTATCCGAAGACCGGCCGCGGCAGGTGGCTGCGCGCGGCGGCTTCGAAATCGTCCAGCGATAACACGCCGCGCAGGCGGCGTGGCAAAGAGGACGGTGCAGCTTGAACCATGCTTCTCTTACTCCGATTTGATGCCCGATTTGCGCACCAGGTCGCCCCATTTCACGCTCTCGGTCTGCATGTATTGACGGAAGGCGGCGCTGTCGCGGCCCTCGATCTTCATACCTTGTTCGCTCATCTTCGCGCGGGTGGCGGGGTCGGCCAGCGCGGTTTTCACGCCTGACTCCAGTTTCTTCACGACCGTGTCGGGCGTGCCTTGCGGTGCGTAGAGGCCGAACCACGTGAGCGCCTCGAAGCCTTTGAGGCCCGATTCGGCAACGGTGGGGATCTCGGGCGCGGTGGGCGAGCGCTCCAGGCCCGACACCGCGATCGCGCGCAGCTTGCCGCTCTTGATGTGCGGCAGCAGCGTGGGCAGGTTGCTGAACATCAGCGGCACCTGGTTACCCAGCACATCCGTAATGGCGTTGGCCTCGCCGCGATAGGGCACGTGCACCATCTTCACGCCGGCCATGGAATTGAAGAGCTCCATCGACACGTGCTGCGGGCCACCCAGGCCGGACGACGCATAGGTCAGCTCGCCGTTTTTCTCTTTGGCGTACGCGATCACGTCCTGCACGGTCTTCAAGGGCAAGGACGGGTGCACCACCAGCACCAGCGGCACCGAGGCCACCAGCGAGACCGGCACGAAATCCTTGATCGGATCGAAACGCAGCGAGGGGTACATGCCCGGCGCGACCACCATGGTCGATTGCGTGCCCAGCAGCAGCGTGTAGCCGTCGGGCTGGGCCCGTGACGCCGCTTCGGCGGCGATGGTGCCGGTGGCGCCCGCGCGGTTCTCGATGACATAGGTCTGCCCGAAGGCCGTGCCCAGGCCGTGGCCGAGCTGGCGCGCCACGTTGTCGACGGCGCCGCCGGCTGAAAAGCCCACCAGAATCGTGGTCGGCTTGCTGGGATAGGTGTCGGCGGCGTGGGCGGCAACGCCCAGCATGAAGGGAGCGGCGAGGGCGCCGGCCAGGGTGGCGCCGAGCAGGCGCCGGCGCGTGTGCGCGGTCAGGGGTTGCGGCATGGTTTGTCTCCGTCATGTCGCGGTGGCGACTGGGTATGGTTTTTATGTATCGAGTACTGCGGGGTACGGCCGTGCTGCGGGTCGTTCGGGTACTGCGGGGCCTCCTGCGGCGGGCAGCAGGAGGCCATCCGTGCCGCCGCCGCAAGGCGCGGGCACGGGATCGCTCACGTTGCGGTCGAGCGGCGGTTTATTTCTGCGTGTCGCGCCAGCTCTTGTAGCGGGCGGCAGCGGCTTCGTTGGGCGGGTAGAGGCCGGGGAGCGGCACGCCGGCATCCACTTCACGCATGATCCAGCCCTCCAGACGCTCTTGTTCGACGGAAGCCTCCACCACCTCGTCGATGAGGTTGGCGGGAATCAGCACCGCGCCATCGCGGTCCAGCACCAAGTAGTCGTTGGGGAATACGGCCACGCCACCGCATCCGATCGGCTCCTGCCAATTGACGAATGTCAGGCCGGCCACCGAGGGCGGGGCGGCGGCGCCGCTGGCCCAGACGGGCAGTTCGGTGCCGAGCACACCTTCGAGGTCGCGCACGGCGCCGTCGGTCACCAGTGCGGCCACGCCGCGCTTTTTCATGCGGGCGCACAGGATGTCGCCAAAGATGCCGGCGTCGGTCGAACCCATGGCGTCGACCACTGCGATCGCGCCTTCGGGCATGGCCTCGATGGCTGCGCGCGTCGAAATGGGCGAAGACCAGGAGGCGGGCGTGGCCAGGTCTTCACGTGCCGGCACGAAGCGCAGCGTGAAAGCGCGGCCGACGATGCGTTTGCCTTGCGGCACGAGCGGGAAAGCGCCGCGCAGCCAGACGTTGCGCAGACCCTTTTTCAGCAGCACCGTGGTGAGCGTGGCAGTGGTGACGCCTTCCAGCGCGCGTTGGATCTTGGGATCGATGGGCAAAGCTTCGACGGACATATTCACTCCAAAAGGACTCACCCTCCACCGGCCTTCACGCGCCGTTTCATGCGGAAAACGTCACGGGCAGATCGGCATGTGCGGCTGAGGGGCCAATCACGATCGACTCAGCGGGGCGAGCGCCCCGCCAACGGTCATTGTGGACATGCGCAAACTGAACCACAATTTGCTTTTAGAACTTTGAGAATGAAGGATTTGTGGATTCATGGACACGCGCTATGTCGACACTTTCGTACTCGTGGCCGAGTGCGGCTCCATGGCCGAGGCCGCGCGCCGCATGAGCATCACGCCGACCGCCCTGGCGCAGCGCCTGCACGCGCTGGAGCGCGAGTTCGGCGTGCCGCTTTTCAGCCGTTCGGGGCGCTTCGTGCGCATCACCGAAGGCGGCGCCCGTCTGCTCGAGCGTGCGCGCCGCTTTCAGCGCGAGGTGCGGGCGCTCAAGGCCGCGGTGTCCACCGAGGGCTTTCCGGGTGGCTTGCGTATCGGCGCCATCCGCACCGCGCTGGGCAACATGATTCCGCAGGCGCTCAAGCACATCGCGGACCACCATCCCGGTCTGGACGCCATGGTCGAACTCGGCGCTTCGCACGAGCTCTATCACCAGGTCACGGGCGGCAAGGTCGACGCGGCCTTCCTGGTGGAGCCCCCGTTTCGCACGCCCAAGTCCTTCTCGTGGCACACCTTGCGCGTCGAGCCGCTGGTGTTGCTGGTTCCGGCGGCGCTCGCCGGCTCGGAGCCCGATGCACTCCTGGCGCGGGAGCCCTTGCTGCGCTATGACCGGCGCACCTGGGGCGGGTCGCTGGCCGACCAATACCTGCAGTCGCGCAACCTGAACCCGCGCGAGCGCTTCGAGCTCGATTCGCCCGACGGCCTGGCCTCGCTCGTGGAGATGGGCCTGGGCATTGCGCTCGTCCCGAATTGCTTTCGGCCCGGCGCGCTACCCGCCGGCGTGGCCGTGATCGCGTTGCCGCGCAATACCTTGGCGCGGCGGCTGGGCTTGCTCTGGCCCCATCACTCGACCTACGGCCGGCTGTTCGAGGCACTGGTGGCGGCCATGGAGGCCTCGCCCGCCCGGGCCTAGCGCCGCGCGCCCCCCCGGGCGGGGCCGTGGGGCTATGGCGCGCCTGCCACAGACTCCCGACTTTCCGGGTAGGGTATCCGGGTCTACCCGGGGCAGGGGGGTATAATCTTTTTCGGTCGCTGTTACAACTTAGCAGCTTTGCGCCGGACGGGTCGCACTTGTCCGAACCCTCATGTCAGTCGCCGTTCTTGCCTTCGGTCTGAATCACACTTCCGCGCCGGTCTCGGTGCGCGAACGTGTTTCCATGCCCGCGGACTTGCTCAAGCCCGCGCTGGATGGCTTGCGCCTGGCGTTTGGCGGATCGGTGCGCGAGGCCGCGATCCTCTCGACCTGTAATCGCACCGAGATCTATTGCGCCGCCGACGCGGTCGCCGCCGAGCAGTTGCCGGCCTGGCTGGCCGAGCACCACAGCCTCGAAACGTCGGCGCTCTCGCCCCACCTGTATCGCCACCGCCAGGATGACGCCGTGCGTCACGCATTCCGCGTGGCCAGCGGTCTCGATTCGATGGTGCTGGGCGAGCCGCAGATTCTGGGCCAGATGAAAGACGCGGTGCGTGCGGCCGACGAGCTGGGTTCGCTCGGTACCTTGTTGCACCAGCTGTTCCAGCGCACGTTCTCGGTCGCCAAAGAAGTCCGCTCGCAAACCGCGATCGGTGCGCATTCGGTCTCGATGGCCGCCGCCGCCGTGCGCTTGGCCGAACGCGTGTTCGGCGACCTCGGCCAGGCCCGCACGCTGTTCATCGGCGCGGGCGAGATGATCGAGCTGTGCGCCACGCACTTCGCGGCGCAAAACCCCAAATCCATGGTCGTGGCGAATCGCACCGTCGAGCGCGCCGAGACCCTTGCCGGCCGTTTTTCGGCCAGTACCATGAAGCTGGCCGACCTCACGGATCGGCTGGCCGAATTCGACGTGGTGGTGTCCTGTACGGCCAGTTCCCTGCCCATATTGGGTCTGGGCATGGTCGAGCGCGCCACGCGTCTGCGCCGTCACCGCCCCATGGTCATGATCGACCTGGCGGTGCCGCGCGATATCGAGCCCGAAGTCGGCCGTCTCGACGACATCTATCTGTACTCGGTCGATGATCTCGGCCGTCTCGTGCAGAGCGGCACCGACGCGCGCCGCGCGGCGGTGGTGCAAGCCGAGGCCATCATCGAGACGCGCGTGCAGCACTTCATGCACTGGATGCAGTCGCGCGAGGTGGTGCCCGTGATCCGCGACCTGCACCAGGCCGCCGATGATGTCCGTGCCGCCGAGCTCGACCGTGCCCGCCGCATGCTGGCGCGTGGCGAGTCGCCCGAAGCGGTGCTCGAGCAACTGGCGCACGGCCTCACGCAGAAGTATCTGCATGGCCCGTTGGCCGCGCTCAACCGCAGCCAGGGCGAAGAGCGCAAGGAACTGCTGGCCTGGGTGCCACGCCTGTTCCCTGGCCGCGACTCGCGCCGTTAGCGGCGCCCGTACACGCCTCGTCTGATGCCGCGTGCGCTGGTCGCACGCGCGCCTGTTTTTCATTTTCTTCGAGTTGATCCCATGAAATCGTCCATGCGCAGCCGGTTGGAGCAGCTGGCTCACCGCCTGATTGAAGTCGATGCCTTGCTGGCGGATCCCGACAGCGCGTCCGACATGGACCGCTTTCGCAAGCTCTCGCGCGAACGCGCCGAACTCGAGCCCGTCGTCGAAGCCTTCAAGACTTTCCAGGCCACCGAGGCCGACGTGGCGACCGCGCAGGAGATGCTTTCCGATCCCGACATGAAATCCATGGCCGAAGACGAGATCAAGGCCGGCCGCGCGCGCATCGAAACGCTCGAAGCCGATCTGCAGGTGCTGTTGCTGCCGCGCGATCCCGACGACAGCCGCAGCCTGTTTCTCGAAATCCGCGCCGGCACCGGTGGCGACGAGAGCGCGCTGTTCTCCGGTGATCTGCTGCGCATGTATTCGCGCTATGCCGAGCAGCGCGGCTGGCGCGTCGAGATCATGTCCGAGAGCGCCTCGGAACTGGGCGGCTACAAGGAAGTGATCGCGCGCATCGATGGCGACGGCGCCTACGGCCGGCTCAAGTTCGAATCGGGCGCGCACCGCGTGCAGCGTGTGCCCGCCACCGAGGCGCAGGGGCGCATTCACACGTCGGCCTGCACGGTGGCCGTGATGCCCGAGGCCGATGAGATGAGCGACATCGTCATCAACCCGTCGGACCTGCGCATCGATACCTTCCGCGCGAGCGGCGCGGGCGGGCAGCACATCAACAAGACCGACTCGGCCGTGCGCATCACGCACTTGCCCACCGGCCTCGTGGTCGAGTGCCAGGACGACCGTTCGCAGCATCGCAACAAAGACAAGGCGATGCAGGTCCTGGCCGCGCGCCTCAAAGACAAAGAGATGCGCGAACGCCAGAGCAAAGAGGCGGCCGAACGCAAGAGCCTGATCGGTTCGGGCGACCGCTCCGAGCGTATCCGCACGTACAACTATCCGCAGGGCCGCGTTACCGACCACCGCATCAACCTCACGCTCTACAAGCTGGGCCACATCATGGAAGGCGACCTCGACGAGCTGACCGGTGCCTTGCTGGCCGAGCGCCAGGCCGAGCTGCTGGCCGCGCTGGGCGACGACATCTGACCGCCATGGCGCAGATCAAGGACCTGCTCGCCGATCCCCGCCTGCCGCGCCTGGAGGCGCGCATGCTGGCCGAGCGCGCGCTGGGCCGCACGCGCGCCTGGATGATCGCGCACGACACCGATGCGCTCACCGCTGCGCAACATGAGGCCTATGAGGCCCTGGCGGCGCGCCGCATCGCCGGCGAGCCCATGGCCTACGTGCTGGGCGAACGCGAGTTCATGGGACATGTCTTCACCGTATCGCCGGCCGTGCTGATTCCCCGTCCGGATACCGAGTTGCTGGTCGAGACCGCGCTCGCGTTCTTGCGTGACCGGCCGGGCGCGCGCGTGGTCGACCTCGGCACGGGCAGCGGTGCCATCGCAGTGTCCGTGGCGCTGGCGGCGCCCGAGGCGACCGTGAGCGCGACCGACCTGAGCGCCGAGGCGCTGGCCGTGGCGCGGGCCAATGCCGCGCGGCTGGGCGCCCCTGTCGCGTTTTGCCAGGGCAGTTGGTACGAGGCCTTGCCGGCGGATGCCGTGTTCGACCTGATCCTGTCGAATCCCCCCTATATCCATCGCGACGACGCGCATTTGACCCAGGGCGATCTGCGCTTCGAGCCGCCCGGCGCGCTCACCGACCACCAGGATGGCCTGTCGGCACTGGCCGAGCTCGCACGCGGGGCCGTGTCGCGTCTGGCGCCGGGGGGCGCCATCTGGCTCGAGCACGGCTGGGACCAGGCCGAGGCCGTGCGGACGCTGCTTAGTCAGCAGGGCCTGCGCGAGGTGCAAAGTCTGAGGGATCTGGGGGGAATCGAGCGGATTTCCGGCGGCTACCTATAATTGACCCATGCAGTCTGAACAACCGCTTCTTATTTTGCGAGACCAACCATGAGCGACGTCCAAGAATTCATCCGTGAAACGGTCACCCAGCACCCCGTGGTGCTGTTCATGAAGGGCACCGCCCAATTCCCGCAGTGCGGCTTTTCCGGCCGTGCGATCCAGATGCTGAAAGGCTGTGGCGTGAAGAAGCTGGTGACCGTCAATGTGCTCGAAGACGACGAAGTCCGTCAGGGCATCAAGACCTTCTCCAGCTGGCCCACCATTCCGCAGCTCTACGTGCAGGGCGAGTTCATCGGCGGCTCCGACATCATGGGCGAGATGAACGAAAGCGGCGAACTCAAGAAGCTGCTCGACGACGCCGGCGCCACCGTTTGATGGCAAAGCGCAGGCTCGTCATCGGCATTACGGGCGCCACCGGCGCCCTGTATGCCGTGCGCATGCTCCAGGCCCTGCGCGGCGTGGACGACGTCGAATCGCATCTCGTGATCTCGTCGTCGGGCGTGCTCAACATCAAGCACGAGCTCGACATCGGCCGCCACGAGGTACAGGCGCTCGCCGATCACGTGCACAGCATCCGCGACGTGGGCGCCACGCTGGCGAGCGGCGCCTTCCAGACCGCGGGCATGGTGATCGTGCCGTGCTCCATGCGCACGCTCGCCGCGGTCGCGCATGGCCTGTCCGACAACCTCATCACCCGCGCGGCCGACGTCACCCTCAAGGAACGCCGTCGCCTCGTGATGATGGTGCGCGAGACGCCCTTCAATCTGGCCCACCTGCGCAACATGACCGCTGTCACCGAAATGGGTGGCATCGTGTTTCCGCCGCTGCCGGCGTTCTACCATCGCCCGACCTCGATCGAGCAGATGATCGACCACACCGTGGCGCGCGTGCTCGAGCTCTTCGAGATCGAAGTGCCCGGACCCCACTGGGAAGGCATGTAGGCGCGCCGCCGGCCTGTCGATACAAGCAAAAGGCCACGCATCGCGTGGCCTTTTGCTTGTGTGCCGGTGTTCAGGCCGCCTGCGGCACCGGATACGTCTGCTGGTAGCGCACGCTGAACGTGCGCAGCGCCTCGAGCGCCGCTTGCGGGTCGTGGCCGGGTTTGACCAGGAAGCTATCGAAGCCCACGCGGGCCTGATAGAACACCGTGTCGATCATCACGTCGCCCACCGCACGCAGCTCGCCTTGCCAGTGGTATTGGCGGCGCAGCAGCTGCGCGAGCGAGTAGCCGCGGCCATCGGTGTAGGCCGGGAAATCGATGGCGATGAACGCGATATGCGCGCCGTCGATCTTGCCCTCGGCGTCGGCCAGCTGCGTGAGCTCGGTGTCGGGCGGCAGCAGCACGGCCACCGGATGCTGGCGCGCGGTCAGCACGGCGCGCTGCGCGGTCCAGAGGGCGAGCGGCACCTGCCAGCCGGGTTCATCGGCGGGCAGACTGTCGGGGGCGTCTTCGGGTGCGCTGAACACGCGCGTGGTGTCGGCCTGGAGTTGGCCGGCCCGGATCAGCCGGGCTTCGGAAGCAATGTGCTCAGACATGGGCGGCCTCGCGGTCGGCGGCGGGCTTGGCGACGGCCGGATCGGCATAGACATCGCGCTTGAAGGGATCGATACCGACGCGGTCGACCACGTCGATGAAGCGCTCGGCGTCGCTGTCGCGCAGCTCGAGATAGGTGCGGATCAGGCGGTCGACGACGTCGGGCATTTGTTCGCGGGCAAACGAAGGGCCGATGATGCGGCCGATCGCGGCGCCGCCGCCACGACGCGACTCCAGGTCGGGCAGCGGCTTGGCCGCGCCGTTCTGGCGGCCGCCGATCGTGACCTGATACCACTCTTCGCCGGCCTTATCCACGCCGAGGATGCCGATGTGACCGACATGGTGGTGGCCGCAGGCGTTGATGCAGCCGGAGATGTTGAGGTCGAGTTCGCCGATCTCGAACAGATAGTCGAGGTTGTCGAAGCGATGCTGGATCGATTCGGCCACGGGGATCGAGACGGCGTTGGCGAGCGCGCAAAAATCGCCGCCCGGACAGGCGATGATGTTGGTCAGCAGGCCGACGTTGGGCGTGGCGAGGTTGAGCGTCTTGAGCTCGGCCCAGAGTTCGGGCAGGCGGGCGCGTTCGACGTCGGCCAGGATCAGGTTCTGCTCGTGCGACACGCGCAGTTCGCCGAAACCATAGCGTTCGGCAAGATCCGCCACCGCGTCCATCTGGTCGGCGGTGATGTCACCCGGCGGCACGCCGGTGGGCTTGAGCGACAGGGTCACGGCGGCGTAGCCGTCGATCTTGTGGGCGTGCACATTGGTGCGCAGCCAGCGGCGATACGTGGGATCCGCCTCGGCCAGGGCCGGGCCGGGATCGGCGTCCTGCGCGGCTTCGGCGCGGTACTGCGGCCACACGAAGCGGCTGGCGATCGTGTCGAGCTGCGCTTGCGTGATCGTATCGGGGCCACCTTTGATGTGCTGCCATTCTTCTTCGACCTGTTGGCCGTAGACCTCGGGCGTCAGGTCCTTGACCAGGATCTTGATGCGCGCCTTGTACTTGTTGTCGCGGCGGCCGTGCAGGTTATAGACGCGCAGTGCCGCCTGCAGATAGGTGAGCAGATGCTGCCAGGGCACGAAAGGCTTGATCAGGTGGCCCACGATCGGCGTGCGGCCCAGGCCGCCGCCGATCCACACGCGAAAGCCGATCTCGCCGTCCTGCTCGACCGCCTGCAGGCCGATGTCGTGCACGCCGACCGCGGCGCGGTCTTGCACGGCGCCGGATACGGCGATCTTGAACTTGCGCGGCAGGAATGCGAATTCGGGATGCAGCGTGGACCACTGGCGGATGATCTCGCACCACACCAGCGGATTGACGAACTCATCGGGGGCGATGCCCGCGAAGTGATCGGTGGTGGTGTTGCGGATGCAATTGCCGCTGGTCTGGATGGCGTGCATCTGCACTTCGGCCAGCTCGCCCAGGATCGCCGGCACGTCTTCGAGACGCGGCCAGTTGAACTGGATGTTCTGGCGGGTGGAGAAGTGGCCATAGCCACGATCGTAGGTGCGCGCGATGTGGCCGAGCTTGCGCAGCTGGCGTGCGTTGAGCATGCCGTACGGAATCGCCACGCGCAGCATCGGCGCATGGCGCTGGATATACAGGCCATTCTGCAGGCGCAGAACGCGGAAGTCGTCTTCGGTCAGCTGGCCGTCGAGAAAGCGGCGCGTCTGGCCGGCGAACTGGGCCACGCGCTCCTCGACCAGTTGCTGGTCGACGGGGTCATACACATACATGGTCAATGCCCTAACAGGTGTCGGTGCGGCGCGCCGTGGCGCGCGGATGCGGCGGCGCCGGCAGGGCGCCATGACGGATGAATGTACATAACCGTAGCAGCAGGCCGCAGACCCCGTCTAAGTCATTCTGGTAATAAGGTTGGTGGCTGTGGTTCTGAGCCGCAAAGCCTTGCGTGGCGCGGGTTTGCGGGCAGCGGGGCGGGCGCGCGAGGCGGGCGGATGGGCACCGCGTACGGCTGTTTCTGAGAATGAGAATCAGCCATATGGCAGGCGCGCCGGCGTGGGGTGGTTGCGGACGCCGGCGCGGGGCCGGTCCGCGTGTGAAGGCGCGGGTGACGCAGGGCAATCGGGGCGGCGAAACGAGGTGGCGAAACCGGGGCGGCTGGCGCGCGGGGCGCCGGGGCCGGGCCCTGTGCGACGGACGGGCGTTTGACCGGGCGGCGCATGCCGCCCCACCGGCCATCAATCGATCTTGTAGTCCATCCAGGACGCGACCATGTCGCGCAGGCCGCCTTCCTGATCGAACGCGGCGCGCTCGCCTTCGGCCTTGTTGCGGCCAAGCTCGAGGATGTACATGTAGTCGGACACTTCGGCGCAGCGGCGCACGTTCTGGTCCACCAGCACCACCGTCATGCCCTCGTCGGCAAAGCCGCGGATGACGGCATAGATTTCCTTGGAGATCTTGGGCGCGAGCATGGCGGTAGGCTCGTCGAGCAGGATCACCGAAGGCTCGATGAGGAGCGCGCGGCCGAACTCGACGAAGCGCTGTTGCCCGCCGCTCATGCTCGATACAGGATCGTTGCGCTTGTCGGCGAGAATCGGAAAGCGCTGGTAGATGCTGTCGATGCGGCGGCGCACGCGCGCCTTGTCGCGGCGAAACGGCCAGCATCCAAGCAGCAGGTTGTCTTCGACCGAGAGCTCGCCGAACAGGCTGCGGTGCTGCGGCACGAAGGCCACGCCGCTGCCGGGGCGCTGGTGCGAGGGCTGGCGCGAGATGTCTTCGCCACGCAGCGTGATCTTGCCGCCGCGCAAGGGCAAAAAGCCGAACAGCGTCTTGAGTACGGTGGACTTGCCCGCGCCGTTGGGTCCGATGATGCCCGTGACCTGGCCGGCGCGGGCATGCACGTTCACGCCGTTGAGGATGGTGATGTCGCCGTGATAGGCCACGGTCACGTTGTCCAGCGAGAAAACCGATTCGGCCATGCTCAGGCTCCGAGGTAGGCTTCGACCACGCGCGGGTCGCTCTTGACGCGGTCGGCGTCGCCCTCGCACAGGATCGCGCCTTCGTTCATCACGATGATGTGGTGCGACAGCTGGTAGATGGAGGTGAGGTCGTGCGAGACCAGCACCACCGAGCAATCGTGTTCACGCGGCACATCCGCGATGATGCGGATGAGCAGCTGCGCGAGGGTGGGATTCACGCCGGCGAAGGGCTCGTCGAGCAGCACCACCTTGGGCCGCGCCACCATGATGCGGGCGAGCTCCAGCAGCTTCTGCTGCCCGCCCGACAGCTCTTCCGCATGGTTGTGGCGCAGGCGGTGCAGCTCAACTTTGTTGAGCCAGTATTCGGATTGGGCATAGCGTTCGTCGGCATTGCGCCCCGTCTGCTGCTGGGCCACGTCGAGGTTGTCGAGCAGGCTCAGATGCGGGAACACGCGCGGCACCTGGAAGGTGCGGCCCACGCCCAGCCGCGCGACCTCGTGCGTGGCCTTGCCGCCGATGGGCTTGCCGTCGAGCAGGATGCTGCCCTCGTCGGGCAGGTACAGGCCATTGATGCAATTGAGCAGCGTGGTCTTGCCCGAGCCGTTCATGCCGATGACACCCAGGATGGCCGCGCGCGGCACGTGCAGGCTCACGCCCTGCAAGGCCACGAGGCCACCGAAGCGTTTCTTCAGATTGCTGATCTTCAACATGGTGTCCGCTCCTTCAGCGCAGCGCGCGCTGGCCGAACAGGCCGGAGGGGCGCACGAAGATCATGGCCACCATCAATGCAAAGCCGAGCATCGTGGCGATCGAGGGATTGAAGAACACCACCGACACCTGCTCCGTCACGCCGAAGAGCAGGGCGCCGACGAGGGCGCCCACCGGATGGCCCAGGCCGCCGAGCACGATGACGATGAAGCCGATCAGCGTGTAGTCGTTGCCCATGAACGGCGAGAACGAGGGGAAGACCAGCGCCACCAGCACGCCCGTGACCGCCGCGAGGCCGATGCCCAGGCCGAACGCCACCGCCGACAGGCGCTCGGCGTTGATGCCGACGATGCGGATCGCGTCGCGGTTCATGATGATGGCGCGCAGGGCCTTGCCGATCTGGGTGCGATAAAGGAACCAGGCCAGCGCACCGATCACGGCCAGCGCGATCACGAGCGCCACGAGCCGCACGGTGGGAATCAGCACCGGCCCGAACTTGAGAAACACGGGTTCCAAGCTGTAGGGCAGCGAGCGGGCGTCGGCCTCGAACATCAGCAGCATCAGCGCGCCCAGCATGATCGATACGCCGAACATCAACAGCAGCGAACTGATCTCCGGATCTTCGGCACGCGAGAGGCGCGGGATCAGCAGGAAATACAGCACATAGCCGACGCCGAAGAACACGAGGAAAGCGAGGGGCAGGGCGAGCAGGGGATTGATGCCGAAGTATTCCAGCATCAGAAACGCGAAGTAGGCGCCCAGCACGAGAAACTCGCCGTGCGCGAAGTTCACCACGCGCAACACGCCGAACACCACGTTCAGTCCCACGCCGATCAGGCCGTAGATGGCGCCCAGGATGAGGCCGTTGACCAGCCCCTGGATGATGAGTGCACTCATGAGGCTTCCTTCAGGCGATGTAGCGGCGCAGGTTGGGATAGCGCTTGAGCAGGCTGCCCACGATGCCGCGCGGCAGGAACAGCATCAGCAGCACGATCACCAGGCCGAGCAGCAGCAGGTTGAGCACCGGGAATTTTTGCCAGATCAGGTGGTCGACGCCCACCAGCGCGAGCGTGCCGATCACGGGGCCGAGGATGGTGCCGAAGCCGCCCGCCATCGCATAGATGATGCTCTTGGCCGTGATCAGCACATGGAAGGCGTATTCGGGGTCGACCACGTTGGTGTACCAGGCCTCGACGCCGCCGGCGAGCGCGGGAAACAGCGCGGCCAGCATCCAGGCCTTGAGGCGCGTGTTGGGGACATGAATGCCGATGCAGGCGGCCGCGGCATCATCGTCGCGTATGGCCTTGAGCGCCTTGCCCAGTGGCGAGACCGAAAGCCAGGTGACGGTCGCCAGCGTGGCACCCATGACCGCGAGCATTGCGTAGTAGCTATGCACCGGGTTGTTGGCGCTGGCGAGGATGAGCCCCATGCTGCCGCCCGTGAAATCCTGCGGCAGGTTCGAGATGAACAGCTTCATGATGGTGGCCAGCGCCAGGCTCACGATGCCGAAGTACACGCCGCGCAGGCGCAAAGTGGGCGCGAAGAGCAGCGAGACGGTGACGCCCACCGCGCCGGCCATGAGGAGCGATGGCAGCATCGGCCACTGCAGGACCTTGTAGCAGATGCCGGTAGCGTAGGAGCCCACGCCGTAGAACACCACGTAGCCGAACGGCAGATAGCCCGTGAAGCCCACGCAGATGTTCATGGCGCTGGCCAGCGTCACCCAGAGCATCAGGTAGAACGCGAACGAGATATTGGTGGTGGACGCCGGTACGACCGCCAGCGCGGCGGCCAGCAGAACGAAAACTGAGATGGCGATGCGGGTGCGCAAGCGCAGGACGCGTTGATCCTGCGCGCGAGCGGGCAAGGTGCCTGCCAGCGCTTCGGGGCTGCTGCTCATGTCTCTATCCCTCTCGGTCCGGTGGGAAAAGCGTGGGCCGTATCGTTTGAACCGATTATGAACAGGTCGGCCCCGCAAGGCCATAACTTGATGTTAAGTGTTTACCCCAATCTTTCGCCGAACGAGGCGTTGAGCACGACCCGGAGGTCGTCGATGAATTCGGCGGCGATGCGGGGCAGCGGGCGGTTGCTGGCGTGCACGGCGGTCACGTGGAGGGGAATGTCTTCGGCCAGCGGCACAACCGCCACGTTGGGCCAGTGGTTCTGCATCACCGTGAATTCGTCGACGATCGCGATGCCCGTGCCGGCGTTGACCAGGGCGCAGGCGAGCTGGCTCCAGGGCACGTCGGCGCACATGCGGCAGGGCAGGCCGGCCTGCTCGAAGGCGTTGGTGACGAGCATGCCGAACGGCATGCGGGTGCCGACGACGATGTGCGGATAGGGCGACAGGTCGTGCAGGCTGACCCGCTCGCGGCCGGCCAACGGGTGTTCGCGCGGGATCGCCGCCACCATGCGGCCCGTGTGCAGCGGGATGGTGGTCATGAAGGGGTGCTCGGTCTGCATGACGACCAAGCCCAGATCGGCCTCACCGTTGAGCACGTCGGGAATCAGGTGCGGCAGTGCATTGGTGTTCAGGCGCAGCAGTACGTCGGCGCGCCGGCCCTGGAAGCGCGCCACCGCGCGCGGTACCAGGAACTGCGCCAGGCTGGGGATCGAGGTCAGGCGCAGCACGCCCGCCCCATGGCCGGCCAGGGCGTCGGCCAGGTCATTGACCCGCTGCATCATGCGCTGGGTCTTCTCGATCTCTTCGAACAGGGCGTGGACTTCGGCGGTGGGCTGGAGTCGGCCGCGCACCCGCTCGAACAGGTTCAGTCCGAGCTGCTTTTCGGTGGTGGCCAGCATGCGGCTGACGGCCGGCTGGCTGATGCCGAGCAATCGCGCGGCGCCACTGATGGAGCCCGCGACCACGATGGCCCACAGCATTTCGGTCTGGCGGTAATTGAGTTTGTTCAAGGCGTGCGCTCCATGCCTATTTGTTATACGCTATTTGCCAATCTGCGCAAATACGACGCAGATTTGCGGTTTGCCCAGTGCGGCGGGCTGTCGGTATTTCCCCTTTTGTGCAATCCAAGGAGTTTTCCTATGTCCAGAAGTCCGTGGTTATCCCGTCTGCCCGCGCTGTTGCTGGCGGCGGCCGCGCTCACGCCCGCATTGGGATCGGCGCAGAACAGCGACAAGGTGCGTATCGGCATGACCGTCTCGTCGACGGGCAGCTTCGCGCTGGCCTCGCAATCCGGTGTGCGTGGCGTGGAGGTGTGGGTCGACGATGTCAACCGCCGCGGCGGCATCGAGATCAAGGGCAAGAAGTATCCGGTCGAACTGGTCAAGCTCGATGACCGCAGCGACAAGCAGATGGTCACCCGCGTCTACGAACGCCTGATTGTCGATGAAAAAGTGGATCTGGTGTTTGCGCCGTTCGGCTCGACGCTGACCGCGGCCGCGGCCACCGTGACCGAACGCCTGGGCAAGTACCTCATGGTGTGGTCCGCCGCGAGCGACGATCTCTACAAGCAAGGCTTCAAGAACATGGTCTCGGGCACGCAGATGCCGGTGTCGGCCATGCTGCGCGCGCCGATGGAGCTGGCGAACAATCTGGGCGTGAAGAAGGTTGCGTTGCTCTACGCCGACGAGCCGTTCCCGGCCGGGCTGGCCGATGGCGGCCGCGCGCATGCCAAGCGCCTGAACATGGATGTGGTGCTCTACGAAAAATATCCCAAGGGACAAAAGGATTTCAGCACCTTGTTGCAGAAGGCCAAGGCGATGGGCGCCGAAGCGCTGATCCCGACCTCGTATGAGGGCGACCTGATCAGCATGACGCGCCAGATGAAGCAGCTCGACCTGACGTTCCCGTACGTGTTCATGGTGTATGCCTCGACGCCGCAGTTCCAGGCGATCGGCGCGGATTCGAACTTCATCTTCAGCCACACCAACTATCACCCGTCGATCAATTGGAAGGTCGACGCGGGCCTTACGCGCGAGCAGTTCGCGCAGGCCTACGAGCGGCTCTTCCCGAAGGCCGAGTTCGCGCCCGACTTCCAGACGGCCCTGGCGTACGGCGCGGGCGCGCTGACCGAAGAGATCGTCAAGAAGGCGGGGTCGACCGACGCGGCGGCGCTCAAACAGGCCTCGATGGATCTGTCGGGCAAGGTCACGGTGATGGCGGGTCCGTATGCGATCGACGAGACCGGCAAGCAATTGCAGATGCCGTTCCCCGTCGTGCAGCTCCTGCCGGGCAAGGGCATGGTGCCGGTGTGGCCGCAGGACGTGGCGATCGAGAAGGCCGTGTACCCGGCACCGGCGTGGAACAAGCGCTGAGTCCGTACCGGACGCCGCGTTCCCTGGCGCTGGCCGCATCACGAGTGCGGCCAGCGCCGAATCAATGAGGAAAACATGTCAGAACTAGCCTATGCCAGCTTGTCCGTGCTGGCCGAAGGATTGGCGAGCGGCCGCTTCAGCGCCGTGGAGTTGGCGCGGCTTTATCTGGATCGCATCGAGCGTGCCAACGCGGCCTTGCATGCGTATGTGGCCGTCGACGCGGAGGGCGCCCTGTCGCTGGCGCAGGCCGCCGATGGCCGGCGTGCGCGCGGCTACACATTGGGGCCGCTCGATGGCCTGCCGATCGCGCTCAAGGATCTGTGCGAGGTGCGGGGCACCATGACCACGGCGGGCTCGCAAGCCTGGATCGACCGGGCCAGCGAGACCACGGGCGTGGTGGCGCATCGCCTCGTGCAGGCCGGCATGGTCGTGCTGGGCAAGACGCATATGGTCGAGTTCGCCTTCGGCGGCTGGGGCACCAATCCCGTGATGGGCACGCCGCGCAATCCCTGGGACGCGCAGGCCCATCGCGTGCCGGGCGGTTCCTCGAGCGGCTCGGGTGTCGCCGTGGCCGCGGGCCTGGCGCCGGCGGCGATCGGCTCCGACACGGGCGGCTCGGTTCGTATTCCGGCGGCGCTCAATGGCATCACCGGTCTGAAGACGACGTGTGGCGTGATCAGCCGCGATGGCGCGGTGGCTTTGTCGCAGACACTCGACTCGATCGGCCCGCTCACGCGCGATGTGCGTGATGCGATGCTGATCACCCAGGCGCTGGCAGGCCCGGATGCCGCGGACCCTGTCACGCTGGGCGCGCCGGCGTTTCGCATCGAGTCGCCGCGCGCCAGCGCCGCGCCGCTGGCGGGAACGCGTATCGCGGTCATGCCGCCCGAGGCTTATCCCATCGCGGTAAGCCCGGCGATCACGCGCGCGATGAGCGATGCGCGCGCCGTGTTGAGCGGGCTCGGTGCCGAAGTGTTCGAGTGCGAGGTGCCGTTCGATTTTCACGCGATGATGCTCGCCAACGGCCGCATCATCGCAGCCGAGGCGTATGCGCTGCACCGCGCGTATATCGAGGACCCCGCGCTGCCCCTGGGGCAGTACGTGCGTGCGCGCGTGCTGGGCGGCAAGACGATCAGCGCGGCGGATTATCTCGAGGCCTTGCGCGAGCATGCGCAGACACGCGCGCGCTGGCAGCAATGGATGGCGCAATACGATGCGCTGCTCACGCCGGCGCTGCCGTTCGAGGCACGCCGGCTCGATGAGGTCGACGAGAACGCCACGCCCCTGGCGGCTTTTTCGCGGGCCGGCAATTTCCTGGGCGCGTGTGGCCTGTCGTTACCGGCCGGCCATGGCGAACACGGACTGCCGGTCGCGGTGCAGTTGCTCGGCAAGCCGTTCGACGAGGCCACGCTGGGCCGCATCGGTATCGCGTTCCAGGCCGTGAGCGATTGGCATCGCCGCACGCCGGATCTGCGCGCGTTCGGTCTGGCCGATTGATTGCCCGGGCCGGGGCGTGCGGGAGGGGGGAGCCCGAAGGACCCGCCCGCCCCGGCTGTCAGGGCAAGACGGGTCGCACAGCGGCGATCAGGACTTGATCGGCGCTTCGAGGCAGGGTGAGAACTCGCCCGAGGCCGGATCGCGCACGAACAGCAGGCCGGTGGCCACGCCGAAGTAGGTGCCGTGCAGCTGCAGGTCGCCGCTTTCGACGCGGCGGCGGATCGAGGGGAAGGTCATCAGGTTGTTCAGGCTGTGCTCGACCACGGCCAGTTCCATGCGCTTGATGTCCTTGTCGCGGTCGCCGGTCGTGGCGCCCAGGCGCTCGGCCACGGGGGCGATCTGCGACATCCACTTGCCGATGAAGTCCATTTTCGAGAGCGGCTGCGACTCGTCGTAGAACGAGCGGATGCCACCGCACGAGGCGTGACCCAGCACGACGATGTGCTTGACGTTCAGGCCATTGACCGCGAATTCGATGGCGGCGCTGGTGCCGTGGTACGAAGACTCGGAGTCCGGATCGCAAGGCGGCACCAGGTTGGCCACGTTGCGCACCACGAACAATTCGCCGGGGCCCGCGTCGAAGATCGTTTCGGGGGCGACACGGGAGTCGCAACAGCCGATCACCAGAATCTCGGGGGTTTGGCCCTTCTCGGCCAGGGCTTGGTAGCGGCTGCGCTCGCTATCGAAGCGGCCTTGCAGAAACGCCTGATAGCCGTCGGTCAGTCTTTTGGGAAACATGATGGTCCTTCCTGGAGTCGTTGCCCGCCGGCAGCGGCCCGGATGGGCCGGCTACCCGAGCTGCGCGGGGCGCAGGTACCGACGGCGCGCGAGCAAGACCTCGCCAGAAAACCTGCGCCGGTACGCGGGGGCAGGTGAATTTTCCCACAACGGCCTTACAACGGCTTGGATGAACTGCCAAATAACCTTTATTAACAAAGGGTTATTCGGCTCTGACGTGCATCGCCGTGAAGCGCGAGAAGCTCAGCGGCGTCGACGCGCGGAACTGCCAGACCTCGCCAGGCTCGAGCGGCTTCTCCGTTTTATCGCTCACCCGGCCGATCTCGCGGCCCTCCCCGTCGTACAGGGCAAACTCGACCTCGGCGCGCTCGATGCGCTTGGCGCCCAGGTTGGAGTAGGTGCCGGTAATGATGGTCTCGGAGGTGGTCGTGTCGCGCACGGCCTCCAGATTGCCCACGTTCACCCCGTAGGGCAGGCTCTGGGCGCCCGCGGTGGCGGCGGCCAGGGTGAGGAGCAGGGCGGCGAAGCGGATTTTCATGGTCGTTTCCGGTAGCGGCGACCAGATCACCTTACCGGTGGGCTCGTCGGACCGACAAGCCGGGAAACCGTAACGTTTGTCGCCAGGTTTGTCGGCATTTGGATCGATCGCCGTCAGAAAATGCGAAGAGGCTTGTGGGCCGCAGGGGATTGGCCGAAGATTGAGCCGCCGGTGGAGGCAGGCCGGCGTTATTCGCACCGTGTCGCACGCCGGTCGCGTGAACCGGTGCCAGGGAGGAATGCCATGTCTTTCCGCACGTTCAGTATCGCCGCCGGCCTGTGTCTGGGCCTCGCTCTCGTGAACAGCCCCGCCGCGTTCGCGCAGGGCTCCGCCCCAGCGAAAGAACTCACCCCTCAGCAAAAGCGCATGGCCGAGTGCAACCAATCGGCCACCGGCAAGACCGGCGACGAGCGCAAGACGTACATGAGCAGTTGCCTCAAGGGTGAGACGGCGCCGGCCAAGTCACTCACGCCGCAGCAGCAACGCATGAAAGACTGCAACGCGAAGGCCAGCGCGCAATCGCTCGCGGGCGACAAGCGCAAGACCTTCATGAGCACCTGCCTGAAGGGGGCCTGATGCAACGCGCATGACGGCGTGCCGGCCGGGGCGCTTGCATGAGCGTCCAGGTCGGCGCGGCGCCCTCGGGCCGTGCGGCACGCATGCGCGTACTGGGGCGGGGTGTCGCGTCATGCCGGGAGATGCATGACGGGATTCGTTATAGTGGCCCGCATGCGCAGACAACGGTATCTCCATCCCCTTTCCGTGCCGCTAGGCATTGTGGCGGCATCGATCGTCGTGGTCGCGATGTGGGCGCTCAGCCTGCCGTTCTCGCGGCTGCAGATCAACAGCGGTTCCCAACTCGTGCTGCATTGGGCCGGCTGCCTGGCGGCGCTGGCGTTCGTGTACGCAATGCGATTCCAGCTGGGTATCTGGGCCCACGGGGCCGTGGCGGTGGCGATGTGGTCGCGCCTCTATGCCGAGCTGGATCTGGTGCGCGCGAGCGATCTCGGGCCGCGTGGCATCCATGCCTACATCGGCTATATCGGGGCGTGGAATCTGACGCCGCTTTTTCTCATGGCCGCGGCCACCAGCCTGACCTTTGTTGCGCTGGTCGCGCTCGCCTTGTCCGCGTATCGGCGGGTGCAGCAGGGGGACGCGCAATGACCCTCACGTCGCTGGCTGTTGCGCATTTCTGGAACGTGGCGTGTTTCGCACTGGCCGTGGCGGGTCTGCACGGACTGCTCGCGGTGTGGCTGCTGCGCTTGCGCCGAGCGGCGCCGCCTCGCTGGTGCCTGCGCCTGGCGAGTGGGCTGGTGCTGACGGGGGCCGTCGGGCTCATCGCCGGTAATTTGTTGCGCGCGCAATCATTAGCCGGGCTGCAAGCTGCGCTGGTGGAGGACGTGCAGGCGATATGCCGCGCGGCCGACGAACGCGTGACGCAACTCGGCGGTAGGGCCGCCACCGACGATCCCGCCACGCGGCAGCGCGTCGCGGCCGCGCTCCACGCGGATTTCCGCGAGGTCGTGCGCACGCATTTTTCGTTGGCACGCTATACGCCGCTCGCGGTGGTCTCGCCGCGCGGTGCGGAATCGCGTTACGGTGACCTGGTGATCCGCGTGTCGGACAGGGCGCGCTCGGCCGAACCCATGCATGTGGGTTGCTACAACCAGTACGCGCATCCGCCAGGTTCGATCGGCTTTGGTGCGACGCCCTATTGGCGCGCGGGCGCCGGTGAGATCCCGCCGGGGAATGTGGTGTTCTTCTGGCAGGAACGCGCGGGCGACACGTCCCGCGTCGATTACGGCCCGCCCGCCGCGCGGCCCTGACAACGCGTCCGCCGCGGCCTGCGGCGGCGCCATGAATCCGGCGCTGTCCAGCGCTGTTTTGCCTGCCCTGAGGCGTGGCGCAGTCCGTGCCCGCGTGCATAGCCATGTCGGCACCCGGGCCGCGCCTCTCCCTCTCGCCGCCTCTGGGCCGGCCTGAACCCGACACCTGCGCGCGCATAGTTCTTTAAATAGAACGCTGAGGCGAATTTTTGCCGTCTACCGGCGAGTCGTCCTGTTCTTTAAAGTTCTGTTCATGGCAGTGACGCACCGAAACGCGGGACTGCAAAGCAACGAAACGGCGCAAACCACTCACCCCACTCAACCCGCGCCACCTGAACCGAACCGGAGAACTGCAATGACCAAGCCCTACGCCAAGCTCGACAAGAACAACGCCGCCGTGCTGCTGGTGGACCACCAGGCAGGCCTGCTGTCGCTGGTGCGTGACTTCCAGCCCGACCAGTTCAAGAACAACGTGCTCGCCCTGGCCGACCTGGCCAAGTACTTCAACCTGCCGACCATCCTCACCACCAGCTTCGAACAAGGCCCCAACGGCCCGTTGGTGCAAGAACTCAAGGATCTGTTCCCCGACGCGCCCTACATCGCCCGCCCCGGCCAGATCAACGCCTGGGACAACGAAGACTTCGTGAAGGCCGTGAAGGCCACCGGCAAGAAGCAGCTGATCATCGCCGGCGTCGTGACCGAAGTGTGCGTGGCCTTCCCGGCACTCTCGGCCCTGGCCGAAGACTTCGAAGTGTTCGTCGTGACCGATGCCTCGGGCACCTTCAACGAAATCAGCCGCGATGCCGCCTGGAACCGCATGAGCAATGCAGGCGCCCAGCTGATGAACTGGTTCGGCGTGGCCTGCGAGCTGCACCGCGACTGGCGCAACGACATCGAGGGCCTGGGCACGCTCTTCGCCAACCACATCCCCGACTACCGCAACCTGATGGCCAGCTACTCCGCCATCCAGGCCGCCAGCAAGTAAACCCGAACGACGCACCCGATTCACTTTTTTGTTCTCTCAAACCATCGATCTCTTACACCTACAGGAAACCATCATGAACTCGCTCAAGACCCTCGCCGCCGCCGTTGCCCTCTCCGCCTCCTTCGTGGGCGCTGCTCAAGCCGGCGAACTGGACTGGCCCCTGCCTGAGACCAGCGCTGTGACGCTGACCCGCGCTCAAGTCGTCGCGGATCTGCAAGCCGCTCGCTCGCAAGGCCTGGTCGCCACGACCGAAATCGGCGACCTGCCGCTGGCCGCACCCGTTGCCTCGCAAGTGACCCGTGCCCAGGTCCGTCAGGAACTGTCCGCTGCCCAGGCCGCCGGTCTCGAAGCGTCGGGCGAACTGGACTACCCGCCGGTCGCTGGCTGAACCCTGGCGCACAACGCAACGCTCGACTCGAACTGAACCCGATTACTGAAACGAACTGGAGTTAGACCATGAAGACCCTCAGCATCCTCGCCGCCGGCGTGCTCGCCTCGCTCACCTATCTCGGCACCGCCCAGGCCGGCGAACTCGACTGGCCCCTGCCTGAAACCAGCGCTGCGACGCAGACCCGCGCGCAAGTCGTGGCCGATCTACAAGCCGCCCGCTCGCAAGGCCTGATCGCCACGACCGAAATCGGCGACCTGCCCCACGCCGCGCACGCTGCCTCGCATGTGACTCGCGCCCAGGTCCGCCAGGAACTGTCCGCTGCCCAGGCTGCCGGCCTCGAATCGTCGGGTGAACTCGACTACCCGCCGGTCGCGGGCTGAGCGGGGATGGCGTGTCCGCAAGACGCCGCGAACGCCTTCTCATCCAACCCAAAGACAAAGGCCTCGGCGGCGTGAGCCCCGAGGCCTTTGTCGTTTACGCGCGTGTCGCGTTACACCGTGGCGATCGGCGTGACCGGCGATCCGACTGCGTGCGGCAGCCGCAACGGCGGAGCGGTCAGCAGGAAGTGATGACGTCCTTGCGCGTGCAACCACTCGGCCAGGTCCTTCAGGTACCAGAGCTCGGCCAGCGGCAGGCCCAGCTTGAAGAGGCAATGATGATGCAGCGGCAGCATGGCGCGCGGACCCTGACGTTCGCGAGCCGGATAGGCCTCGACCGCGTAGTTGTCGGCGCAAATCGCGGCGATGCCACTGTCGCTGATCCATGAGAGCAGCGCTTCGTCGGTGCCATCGAGTGCCGCGCCGTAGGTGTGCAGCACGTCAGCATCGGGTTTGCCGGCCATCTCGACCACTTTCTCGGCATAGCCGGTGCGCAGCACCAACATGTCGCCAGGCAGCACGTCAATGCCGTCCTTGTCGAGCACGGCCTGCAACTCGGCTGCGCCGACGAGCGTGCGGCCGGTGCCGTAATGGCGAGCCAGATCCACGAGCACGCCCCGGCCCTGCATGCCCTTTTCGGCCAGGTTCTCGATGCCGATTTTCAGGGCGGCGGAGGGGCCGCCGCTGTTGCAGCCGCAACCAATGTGATCACCGTCCATCGGGCCGACCACATCGATGCCTGCGCGAAAGCCGTTGTAATACACGAGCTCGGGCTCGCCGTCGCCGTTGGCATCGAACAGGGCGCCCACGTGCGCGAGCGAATCCCATTGCGTGGAGTACTGCATCGAGAGCAGCACCTGGTCGTCGCTCAACACGTCGACCGCATCGGGATTGAGCTTGCGCAGCGGAAAATTAAGGTAGGGCGTGTCCTGCAGGCGCGTGGGGGAGAGCTGCGGCGGATGGCGGCGCGGGTTGAGCACGTTGCCTCCGGGCAGATCGAGCGGCAGCGACAGGCAGAAGGTCTTGCCCGCGCGGATCTCACGCGCCCCGCGCAGCACCACCTCGTCGGTGATGAGATTGAGCCGGCCCAGCTGGTCGTCGGGACCGAAGTCGCCCCAGTTGGAGCCGGGCGGCCGGTTCTTCCAGCGTTGCATGGCACTACTCCGTCAGGAAGTCGAGCACCGCGCGGGTGTAGGCTTCCGGCTGTTCCCAGTTCGAGATGTGCGAGGTCGGCAGTTCGACGTAACGCGCATCCGGGATGTTGTCGACGAGAAAGCGGCCATCGGCGGGCGTGGCGGCGAGGTCGTGCGTGCTGGCGATCACCAGGGTGCGCTGCTTGATCTCGCCCAGGCGCTCGCGCAGATCGGCATCACGCAGCGCCGCGCAGTTGCCGGTATAGCCGGCGTCGTCCGTGCGGCGCAGCATGTCCACCAGCACTTGGGCCAGGCCCGGCTGGGCCGCGCGGTACTCCGGTGTGAGCCAGCGTTCGACCAGCGCGGGGGCCATCGCGTGCAGCGTCTGGGCCTGGACGGCGGCGATGCGGTCGCTCCAGAACTGTGCCGTGCCGATGCGTGCGGCGGTATTGCACAGCACGAGGCGGTCGATGCGCGCGGCGTGTTCGAGCGCGAGCCACAGGCCCGTGGGGCCGCCCATCGAGAGGCCGCAGAAGTGCGCGCGTTCGATGTTCAGGTGGTCGAGCAGCTCGATCACGTCGCCGCCGAGCTGGGCGAAGCTGTACTCGCCGCCGGGCACCGACGAACGGCCATGGCCGCGGGTGTCGTAGCGCAGCACACGGAAGTGGCGCGCGAACGCGGGGATCTGCTGGGCCCACATATCGGCGCAGGTGCCCAGCGAGTTGGACAGCACGAGCACCGGGGCGTCGGCCGGACCGTCGATGACGTAATACAGACGGGCCTGGCTCAGGTCGGCATAAGACATGGGGACTTCCTAAAAAAATCGCGGGGGGAGGCGTGCCCCCGCGCTGCGCCCGGTGCACGCGGCCCGTGCGGGCCGCCGTGCGCGGGCGCTGGGGCAAGACTTATTTCACAGATGGCACTCGCCGGCCACGTAGGCCTTGCGCCAGCGGGTGATCTTCACGTTCTCGAACAGGCCCGCCTGGTAGAACGGATCGGCTTCGATCAGTTGCTGCGCGGCTTCGCGCGTGTCGAGGTCGACCACATACAGGCCACCGCCCGCATCGGTGCCGTCGTCCTGCAGCTTCGCGCCGCAGACGAGCAACAGCGCCTTGTTGGCGTCGAGGAAGGCGAGGTGTGCCGGGCGGTGCTGCTGGCGCAACGCCAGCGTGCCGGGCTTGTCGAAGGTCTCGATGATGTAGGGCATGCGGGGCTCCGTGGCGGGAAAGATCAGATGGCCGAGGGGTGGCGGGCCAGCGCGGTGACGCGCACATCCATGTACGGAAAGAGCGGCAGCGACGACAGGATGTTGTGCAGCTCGTCGTGGTCGGCCACGTCGAAGATGCTCACGTTGGCGTAGCGGCCCGCCACGCGCCAGAGGTGCTGCCACTTGCCTTCGTGTTGCAGCTTCTGGGCCAGCGCTTTTTCGTCGGCCTTGAGTTTGGCGGCCACGTCGGCCGGCATGTCGGGGGGCAGGTTGACCTGCATTTCAGCCATGTACAGCATGGATTGCTCCTTCGGGTGCGGCGCCGCGCGGTGGGCGCGGCGCGGATGAGTCGTCAGTGGGCGAACTTGAGCGGCAGGCCGGTGAGCGACAGCAGCTGTTCGGGCGTGTTGTCGCCGAAGATGTCGATGACCGTCACGCCTTCGGGCGCAATGTCGAACACGGCGACGTCGGTGTACACGCGCGACACGCAGCGCACGCCGGTGAGCGGGTAGCTGCAGGCGTCGACCAGCTTGCTCTGGCCTTCGCGCGTGGTGAGCTCCATCATCACGAAGACCTGCTTGGCGCCGATCGCCAGATCCATCGCGCCGCCCACGGCGGGGATGGCGTCGGGCGCGCCGGTGTGCCAGTTGGCCAGGTCACCCTGGGCCGAGACCTGGAAGGCACCGAGCACGCAGATATCGAGATGGCCGCCGCGCATCATGGCGAACGAGTCGGCATGATGGAAGAACGAGCAGCCAGGCAGCTCGGTGACCGGCTGCTTGCCGGCATTGATCAGGTCGTAGTCTTCTTCGCCCTTGGCCGGCGCCGGGCCCATGCCCAGCATGCCGTTTTCGGTGTGCAGGATCACTTCGCGGTCGGTGGGCAGATGGTTGGCCACCAGCGTGGGCAAGCCGATGCCCAGGTTCACGTAGGCGCCTTCGGGGATGTCTTGCGCAACGCGCGCGGCGATCTGGTCGCGGGTCAGTTTGGTGCTCATGCCTGTTCCTTGGCGGCGGGGGCGGGAGCGACCTGCACCACGCGTTGGACGAAAATGCCGGGGGTGACGACGGCTTCGGGATCGAGCTGGCCGAGTTCGACCACTTCGCTCACTTGCGCCACGGCGACGCGGGCGGCGCTGGCCATGATGGGCCCGAAGTTGCGTGCCGTCTTGCGATACACCAGGTTGCCCCAGCGGTCACCGCGCTCGGCCTTGATGAGGGCGTAGTCGGCGTGCAGCGGATACTCGAGCACGTAGTGCCGGCCGTTGATCTCGCGCACTTCCTTGCCTTCGGCGAGCGGGGTGCCGTAGCCGGTGGGGCTGAAGAATGCGCCGATGCCGGCGCCGGCCGCACGGATGCGCTCGGCCAGGTTGCCCTGCGGCACCAGTTCGAGTTCGAGTTTGCCGCTACGGTACAGGCCGTCGAAGATCTGCGAATCGGCCTGGCGCGGGAACGAGCAGATGATCTTGCGCACGCGATTGGCGCCGAGCAACGCGGCCAGGCCGGTGGTGCCGTTACCCGCATTGTTGTTGATGATGACCAGATCCTTGGCGCCCTGTTCGAGCAGCGCGTCGATCAGCTCCATGGGCTGGCCCGCGGTGCCGAAGCCGCCGATCATGATGGTGGCGCCGTCCGGCACATCGGCCAGGGCCTGCGCCGTGTTTGCAACGAGCTTTGAAATCATAGGTGGGTCTCAGAGGTGGCGTGTGATAATTGTTCTTCAGTCGAACTTATGTTCTTTTGAAGAACATCGTTTCAGGGCTGTGGCGCAGTGTCAAGGCAAGGCGTCCGGTGCCAAAACGGAGCCGCCCGGCCCTCTCGGGGCGGCCCGCCGCCCGCGCAGCGCGGGCCCAAATCCTGGTTGATCGAGTCTCATGGTTGAAACCCCAAGTCAGCAGCCCAGCGACAGTTACGTGCAATCCTTCGCGCGCGGCTTGTCGGTGATCCGGGCCTTCGGTCCGCAGCGTCCGCAAATGACGCTTTCCGAAGTCGCCGCCGCCACGGGGCTCACGCGCGCCGGCGCGCGCCGCATCCTGCTCACGCTCGAGCATCTGGGCTATGTCACCGCCGAAGACCGCCGCTTCACGCTTACGCCGCGCATCCTCGAGCTGGGTTATGCCTATCTGTCGGCCACGCCATTGTGGAACCTGGCGCTGCCCTACATGGAAGAGGTCGCCGAACTCACGCGCGAATCCTGTTCCGTGTCGGTGCTCGATGGCACCGACATTGTCTATATCCTGCGGCTCTCGACCCACAAGGTCATGACCATCAATCTGGCCGTCGGCAGCCGCCTGCCGGCCTGGGTGACCTCGATGGGCCGCGTGCTGCTGGCGGGGCTGCCGGTGGCCGACCAGGAGCGTCTGCTCGACCAGAGTCAGATCCGCGTGTACACCGCCAGCACGCTCACCGACCGCGCGGCCTTGCGCGCCGCGCTCGATCAGGTGCGCAGCGATGGCTACGCCTGCGTGGTGCAGGAGCTCGAGCCGGGCCTGGAGTCGGTGGCCGTGCCGATCGTCGACCGTGCCGGCCGGGTGATCGCGGCCATGAACGTGAGCGGCCACGTCAATCGCTACTCGCGCGACGAAATGCTGGCGGCTTTCCTGCCGCCGCTGCGCGAGGCGGCGCGGCGCGTCAACGACGCCTTGCTGCGCCGCTGAGGCGCGCCGGCGCCGGTTGCGATGAGGCGTGGCCGGCTGCATGCTCAGACCGGGGCCACGCCCAGCGTGATACCGCCGCACACGTATAGCACCTGACCCGTCACGAAGCCGTTTTCGGGCGCCAGGAAGAACATCGCCGCGCGGGCCACGTCTTCGGGCTGGCCCAGGCGTTTGACGACGATGCTGTCGATGATGCGACGGGTCTGGGGTGCGCCTTCCGGGTTGCTCTTGGTGAACAGTTCGGTGGCGATGGGGCCGGGGCCGATCGCATTGACCGTGATGCCGTCGCCGCCGAGTTCCATGGCCAGGGTGCGCGTCATGCCGATGAGGCCGGCCTTGGTGGCCGAGTACACCACGCGCTCCGGCTTGCCGAGCGCGGCGCGCGACGACATGTTCACGATGCGGCCGAAGCCGGCCTCGCGCATCGCGGGCAGCGCGGCCTGGATCAGGATGAGCGCGGTACGCAGGTGCAGGTTGACCACGTAGTCGAGGTCGGTGATCGAGGCCGTATCGGCGGTGCCCGGGCGGGTCGCGCCCGCGTTGTTCACCAGGCCGACGATGGCGTACTGCGCGTTGACCTCGCGCGCCACTGCCTCGGTGGCGGCCAGGTCGGTGAGGTCGGCCTGGAACGAAACCAGGCCGGCGGGCGCATTGTCGGGCAGGCGGTAATCGATGTTGACGACGGTGTGGCCCGCTTGCAGCAGGGCCTGCGCGATGGCCGCGCCGATCCCGGCGCTGGCGCCGGTCACGAGATAGGCGGTGGGTTTCATGGCGATGCTCCGTTGAGTCGTGGGCGCGTCAGTGGGTCAGGATGCCCCAGGCCAGCACGGCGGTGATGTGCACGATGCCGACCCACACCATCATGATCACGGTGTAGCCCATCACGTCGCGCAGCTTGAGCTTGGACAGCGCCAGCGCGGGCAAGATCCAGAAAGGTTGCACGAGGTCGTTCCAGGCGTTGCCCAGCATCACCGACATCGTGGTCTGGTTCATGGCGCTGCCGATTTCCTTGGCGGCATCGATCATGAACGGACCCTGGATGACCCAGTGGCCGCCGGCCGAGGGCGCGAAGAAGTTGATGACGAACGAGCTGATGAGGCCCCAGAACGGCAGCGTCGAGGGCGTGGCCACGTCGACGAAGATTGCCGAGATGGTGTTCACCAGACCCGAGCCCGCCATGATGGCCATGATGCCGGCGTAGAACGGGTACTGCAGGATGATGCCGCCGATCGTCTTGATGCCTTCGTTCAGCTTGGCCACGTAGGCGGCCGGGGTGCCCAGCAGGATGATGCCGAGGAAAAGGATGATGAAGTTGATCAGGTTCAGGTCGAGCGACTTGCCGTCCATGAAGTAGAAGACGACATACGCGATGCCGAGCGCGCCGATCAGCATGCTCAGGATGCGGCTGTTGTTCAGGCGGCTGGCCAGCGTGTTCTCGGCCGAGGCGTTGTGGCCGGCGGCCGGGGCGTTGTCCTTGTCGATGTTGGGATCGACTTCGACGATGTTGTCGCCCGCCTTCGGATGTAGCCAGGCATTGAGCAGCGGCAGGGTCACGATGATGACCAGGCTGGTCAGCAACATCGGCACCGAGAAGATGGTTTCGGTGAGCGGGATCACGCCCATCTGCGCCGAGGTGGGATGGCCAGGGGTGGCGACCAGCACCGGGATACTGGCCGACAGGCCGAGGCCGTACATCGTGAAGCCGCTATAGGCCGACGCGATGATGAGCGGGTAATGCACGCCCTTGACCTTGAGCGCGAGCTTCTTGGCGACCACGCCGCCGATCACGAGGCCGAAGCCCCAGTTCAGGTAGCTGCCCACGCCACCCACGAGCGTGGCCACGATGATGGCCGTGCGCGGGTTGTGCACGTGGCTGACGATGCGATCCAGAAAGCGATCGGTCAGCGGCGCGGTGGCCAGTACGTAACCCATCGCCAGGATCACCGCCATCTGGGTGGTGAAGGCGAGCAGGCTCCAGAAACCCTTGCCCCATTCGCGCGTGATCGCCGGCAGGGCCTGGCCCTCGACGCCCATGGCGAGCAGGACGGTGAGCAGGGTGAGGGCGATCGCGAAGACGAAGGGATCGGGCAGATACTTGCGCATCAGCTCCGTGAAGAAAGAAGCGAGTTTGTTCATGTTGCCTCCAACAGGCGCCGTCTTTCGGTGCTCTGTGGTTTTGTTGCGCGCGCAACTTCAAATTGCGCGTGTTGAAACGCCGCCCGGACAGGCTGTCCGGGCGGCGCGGTTGAAAACGTTCAGCTCAGTTTCTTGTCGGCCAGCCAGGCCACCAGATCGGCCAGCGCGGTGCTCTTCTCGCGCAGCACGCGTTCGCGTTCCTCGGCGGGCCAGGTGTAGAAGCCCTGGCCGGCCTTGGCGCCGATCTCGCCGCGCTCGACCTTCTGCGTGAGCAGATCCGAGGGCGTCGTGCGGTTTTCCAGATCCTGGTAGAGATAGCTGGCGATGGCGTGGTGCACATCGATGCCGTTCATGTCGCGCTGGGCGAGCGGGCCGGTGAGGGCCAGGCGGATGCCCAGGCTCCACTTCACCACTTCATCGATGTCTTCGGCGCTCGCCACGCCTTTTTCGAGCAGCGAGATGGCCTCGCGCGCCAGGGCGTGCTGGATGCGGTTGGCGATGAAGCCCGGGATGTCCTGACGCACCAGCACCGGTTTTTTGCCGCCCGAGCGCAGGAAATCCATCACGCGCTCGACCGTCTCGCCGGAGGTATGGTCGCAGCGCACCACTTCCACGAGCGGGATCACATCGGCGGGCGTAAAGAAGTGGGTGCCGACAAAGCGGTCGCGCCGTGTCACGGCTTCGGCGATGGCGTTGATCGACAGGCCGGACGTGTTGGTGGCGAAGATCGTGTGCGCGGGGCAGAGCGTGTCGAGCCGCGCGAAGATGTCGCGCTTGAGCTCGAGCTTCTCGGGAACGGCCTCGATGACGAGTTCGCTGCCGCAGGCGGCTTCCAGACCGGGGTCCAGACGAATACGCCGCAGCGACGCTTGCACCGCGTCGGGCGCGTACACGCCCAGCTGGCGTTCGATCGTGGCGGTGGCGCGCTCGAGCGCGCCCGCCACGGGGTCGATCAGGACCACGTTCACGCCGCGGGAGGCGAAGAGGGCGGCGATGCCGCTGCCCATGGCGCCCGCGCCCACGACTGCCAGATTCTGGATGGGAAGATCCATGAAGATGCTCGCTTGCTCGCGGCCCAGGCGCGTGAGGCGGCCCTGAGGGGCGTCCGGGCGCGCCGGTCGTCTCTTCCGTGGGTGCCTTTCCGTGCCGAGGGCCAGAAAAATCGTTGTGTTCTATATGCGAACATTTGTGCGTATATAGAATTTTCCAGGAATGTTAGCGAGGATTCCGCCCGGTGGACACCAGCCGCAAAAGCGGTGTCCGCTGCGTGGTCACCTCGCCTCGAGCGCGGGCGGCCGTGCAGACGGACGGCGCGGGCCCTGGCCGCCCTGGGAGGGCTGGGGCGGCCCGTGGGCGACGAGGAGGCAAGGCGGGGAGCGCGGACGGAACGGAGGAGGTGGGCCGAGTGCGGCCGGCGAGGTGCGGCCGGCCAGGTGCCGCCGGCCAGGTGCCGGGCGCCCCGCGTACAGGCCGCCGCGACCGGCCTGTACGCCTGCCGATCTCAGCCCGAGTTGCGCAGGCCGGCGGCAATACCGTTGATGGTCAGGTGGATCGCGCGCTGCACCCGTTTGTCGGGTGCGGTGTCCTTGGCCTGTGCCGCGCGATGGCGCTTGATGAGCTCGATCTGCAGATAGTTGAGCGGATCGATATAGGCAAAGCGTTCGCGCAGCGACGCCAGGAGGCCGGGGTTGTCGGCCAGCAGTTCGCGCTGGTTCAGCAGCCGCAGCATGGCGATCGTGCGGGCGTGCTCTTGCGAGATCGCGCCGAAGATGCGTTCGCGCAGCGCGCGTTGCGGCACCAGCTGCGCGTAGCGCGCCGCGATGGCGAGGTCCGACTTGGCCAGCACCATCTCGATGTTCGACAGCCAAGTGCGCAGCGCCGGCCATTGGGTGGCCATCTCGCGCAGCTGCGCCAGGCGCCCGCGGCGCGACTTGGCGGCACCGGGCGCGCCCGTCTCGAGGTAGGCCTCGATCGCGGATCCCACGCCGTACCAGCCGGTGAGCATCAGGCGGCACTGCGCCCACGAGAAGCCCCACGGAATGGCTCGCAGGTCCTCGATGCGCTGGCCCTGCTTGCGCGAGGCCGGGCGCGAGCCGATGTTCAGTCCGGCGATCTCGCTGATCGGCGTGGCGGCGAAGAAATAATCGGCGAAGCCCGGAGTGTCGTACACGAGTCCGCGGTAGGTGCGCTGGGCATGTTCCGACATGAAGGCCATGGCGTCGCCGTGGCGGGCCATGTGCGCGTCTTCGGCCTCGGCCGCTTCGGCGTGCGGCGCGAGGGACGATTCCAGTACCGCGGACACCAGCAGCTCCAGATGCCAGCGGCCGATTTCGGCATCCTTGTATTTGCTCTGGATCACCTCGCCCTGTTCGGTCAGGCGGAACTGGCCCGCCACCGTGCCGGGCGGCTGCGCCAGGATGGCGTCGAAGCTCGAGCCGCCGCCGCGTCCCACCGAACCGCCGCGGCCATGGAACAGGCGCAGGCGCACGCCGCGGGTGCGGAACACGTCCACCAGATCACGCTCGGCCTGGTAGAGCGACCAGTTCGACGTGAGAAAACCGCCGTCCTTGTTGCTGTCGGAATAGCCCAGCATCACTTCCTGCGTCTGGTCCTGCGCGGCGCGCACGCGGGCACGTACCTCGGGCAGGTCGAGCCAGGCGGCCATGATGCCGGCGCCGCGCTGCAAGTCGGGAATGGTTTCGAAGAGCGGCACCACCATCAGGCCGTCTTCGGGGCCGATGTCGGTGCCGGCCGGCGCGGTCAGGCCGGCCTCTTTCTGCAGGACCAGCACCTCGAGCAGGTCGCTCAGGGTCTCGGTGTGCGACACGATGGTCTGGCGCACCGCCTGCTTGCCGTAGCGGGCACGGCCAGCGGCGGCGGCGCGCAGGATGGCGAGTTCGCGCGTGGCGACTTCGCCGTAGGTGATCCAGGGTGAGACGAGCGGCCGCGCCTGCGCCAGCTCGCCGCGCAGCAGCCGTACGCGGGCGTCTTCGTCGAGGGCGGCGTAATCGACGGCCGCGCCTTCGAACTGCACGCCCGCGCGGCTGAAGAGTTCGCCCAGCACTTCTTCGTGCACGTCGGAGCTCTGGCGCAGATCGACGGTCGCAAGATGAAAGCCGAACACGTCGAACGCCTGCCGCAGGCCGGTGAGTCGCAGGCGCGCGATCGGGGCACCGTGATGGTCGGTGAGCGAGTCGGCGATCACGTCGAGATCGCGCGTGACCTCCTGCGGGGTGGTGTAGGGTGGCGCCGCCCGCGTGGCCCGGCGGGCCAGATCCTGGCCGGTGAGTTCGCGGGCCGTGGCGGCAAGGCGGGCATAGATGCCGACGATTGCGCGCCGGTAGGGCTCGTCGCGTCGGTGCGGCGAATCATCACCGCTGGCTTCGGCCAGTTCGTGCAGCGCGGGATTGGCCTGCACCAGCAGCGTGGTCATCGAGAGCTCGGCGCCCAGCGCATGAACTTCCTGGAGGTAATGCTCGAACAGCACCGTGGCCTGGCGCAGCAGGGCGCGCTCCAGCGTGCCGGCGTCGACATTGGGGTTGCCATCACGATCACCGCCGATCCAGCTGCCCATGCGCAGGAACGGCTCGAGCGGCGCGGAGGGCCGGCCGAAGGCGGCGGCCGGCCTAGGCGCGGCCGGCTCTCGATTGAGCAGGCGCGACACGTCGCCGTAGAGCCGCGGAATCACCTGCAGAAAGGTGCTGCGGTAATAAGAGAGCGCGTTCTCGATCTCGTCGGCCACCGTCAAGCGGGTATAGCGCAGCATGCGGGTCTGCCACAGCGTGGCGACGCGGCCCAGCAGCGCCTGATCGAGCGCGGCCTGTTCTTCGGTGGTGAGGGGTTGCTCGCGCTGCACCAGCAGGGCGGCGATCTCTCGATGCTCGTCGAGCGTACTTTTGCGCTGCACTTCGGTGGGATGCGCCGTGAGCACGGGCATGATGCATGCCTCGGCCAGCAGCTTGCGGATGCGCGCCGGCGTGACACCTTGCGACTTGAGCTGAGCGATGGCCTGCGCCACGCTGCCCGTCGCCGGCGCGGGGTCGGCCAGCGCACGCGCGCGCTGGCGGCGGTTCTGGTCGCGGTCTTCGGCGATATTCGACAGGTGGAGGAAATAACTGAATGCCCGCGCGACCGAGTTGGGGTCGTCGCCGCGCAGCTGGCGCACGCGCGCCTGCAGCAGCTTGGCATCGTCCTGCCTGCCTTCGCGGCGAAAGCGCACCGCGGTGCGGCGCAAGGTCTCGATGGTGTCGAACACGCGTTTGCCGTCGCAGGCCTCGATGACGGTACCGAGATATCGGCCTAGCAGCCGGATATCGTGGCGTAGGGGTTCAGCGGCATCGGACTGCGTGCGAGTGGCGTTCATCGAGGATCCGTCGAGGAAGGAAAAGGGATGCGTGCGTGCGGGAGTACGAGAAGAGAATGGCCGATCCGACGATTGTAAGCACCGATCCTTACGCCGCGGGCCTGCGGTACAGTCTCGCCATGGCGGCACGCGCCGCACCCTCTTTCCGGTTTTTCCATGCTGAATCATCAACGACGCGCACTGGTCCTCTTCTCGGGCGGCCAGGACTCCACCACGTGCCTGGCCTGGGCCCTCGACCGCTACGAACACGTCGAAACCGTGGCTTTCGATTACGGCCAGCGGCACCGCATCGAACTCGATGCGCGTCTGAACGTGCTGCGCGAGGTGCGCGCGCGTTTTCCGCAATGGGCTGCCCGGCTGGGCGAGGATCATCTGCTCGATCTGAGCGTGCTGGGCCAGGTGGGCGACACCGCCATGACCAGCGACCGCGCGATCGAGATGCAGGAAAACGGCCTGCCCAACACCTTCGTGCCCGGCCGCAATCTGCTGTTTCTGACGCTGGCCGCCGCGCTCGGCTATCGCCGCCAGCTCGACGTGCTGGTGGGCGGCATGTGCGAGACCGATTTTTCGGGCTATCCGGATTGCCGTGACGACACGATCAAGGCGCAGCAGGTGGCGCTGAGCCTGGGCCTGGGCTCGCGTCTCACGATCGAGACGCCGCTGATGTGGATCGACAAATCAGAGACGTGGGAGTTGGCCCATCAGTTGGGTGGTCCTGCGCTGGTGGACATCGTCGTCGACGAGAGCCACACCTGCTACCTGGGCGAGCGCGGCATGAAGCACGCCTGGGGCCATGGCTGCGGCGAATGCCCGGCCTGCGCGCTGCGCAAGGCCGGTTTCGAACGCTGGATCCGCGACAAGGCGGCGCAGCAGGTGGACGAGCCGGGCCTCTGAGCCCGCAGCCCGGGTCAGCGCGAGGGCGGCGTGCGGCTGCCCGTGCCGAGTTCGCGCTGCATCAGCACGGTGTCGCGCCACTCGCCGTGCTTGAACCCCACATCGCGCAAGGTGCCCACGGGATGAAAGCCGTGGCGCGCATGCACGGCGAGCGAGGCCGCGTTGCGGCTGTCGCCCACCACGGCCAGCATCTGGCGCCAGCCGCCTTCCGTGCAGCGCTCGATCAACGCCCCGAGCAGCTTGCCGCCGATACCGAGGCCGGCGCGGCCGGCCTGCACATACACCGAGTCTTCCACCGTATGCCGGTACGCCGGCCGCGGACGGTACGGCGTGCAATACGCATAGCCCACCACCACCCCGCCGCACTCCGCCGTCAGATAGGGCAGGCCATGGCCGAGCACCGCCGCGCGCCGCGCCTGCATCTCGTCGGCCGAGGGCGGCTCCAGCTCGAAAGAGGCGGTGCCGTGCAGCACGTGTTGCGCGTAGATCGCGGCGATGGCGGGCAGATCGGCGTCGATCGTGTCGCGGATAAGGACCGTGGGGCTCAGGGAAAGAGGCGCATTCATGAGAGCGCGCGCCGCGGGGCGCGTCGAAGTGGATACCGGAGACCGCGAGAACACGGCCAGACCGAAGTGTGCGCCGCCTTGGTCAATAAGGGAAGATTTCCGGCTTTATGTTCTGCATAAGGAAATCTTATGCGCGGCAGCCTGTCCGCGCGTGATCGCAGGGGCTGCCGTGGTCCGTTGGCGGGCGCGTCGCGCGTACCGTAGGCGCGGCCCGGCGCACCCGGGCATTCCGCCCCTGGCCTAGTCGTTAACCCCCAATGGCGGCGCAGGCCGCTTGCCGTATCATTCGAGCACCTCTGGAGCGAGGCGCCACGCGCGCTGCGCGCCGGATCCGGACCTCGGGCCCCGCAAAGCGCCGCGCCCGCGTCCCGCCGACTTGCCGCATCCCGGGGTCGCTGTCGTTTTCATCCGTTGCGCCGTTGTACGTCGTTCATCACGTAGTACGTTGCTCCATGCCTGCGATCGCGAAATCCTCAGCCACCCCAGCGTCCTCTTCCCTGTCTTTCTCATCCCAGGCCTTCCTGCCCGATACGCCGGAAGCGCTGGCTGCCATTTCCGCGCAGGCCACCGACTATCCCGCCGGCGTGATCAGTGCGCCGCAGCGGCATGATCGCGGTCTGTTGCTCTATGCGCTGCGGGGCGTGGTGACGGTCCTCACGGATACCGGCAACTGGGTCGTCGCACCCGGGCAGGCACTGTGGCTGCCCGCCGGCGTGCTGCACCAGAAGCGCGGCTGGGACAGCGTGGCGATCCGGGCGCTGTTCATCGATCCCATGCTCGACGGGCTGCCGCGGGCGTGCCAGGCGATCCAGGTGTCGCCGCTGCTGCAGGTGCTGATCGTGGAGGCGATCGCGCTCCAGCGTCAGGGGGCATCAGGGGCGCGCGCGGGGCATATTCATGCCCTGATCCTGGACGAGATGCGGCATGTCTGCCCGGCCTCGCTGCACGTGCCGCTGCCGTCCGAGCCTCGCCTGCGGCGCATCTGCCAGGCGCTGCTGCGCGATCCGGCAAGCCGCGAGGGGCTGGATGCCTGGGCTGCGTACGGAGGCTTGAGCCGGCGCAGTCTGACGCGGATGTTTCGCGCCCAGACCGGCGCGAGTTTCAATGAGTGGCGCCAGCGTGTGCTGCTGATGGAAGCGCTCACCCTCTTGTCGCACGGCGCCCAGATCGCGGGGGTGGCACAGCAGCTGGGCTATGCCAGCCCGGGCGCCTTTGCCACCATGTTTCGGCGCACGCTCGGCGTGTCGCCGCGCGACTATTTCCGGTGGCCGGAGGCGGCACCGAGTTCGTCGTCCGAAGAACAGGCCGCCCAGGACACCGTATCCGCGCAGACCGCCGCCATCTTATGATGGGCGTTTTTCCGGCCGGCGCCCGGCGCGCGGCGCACGATATTCCATGCGCGGACTCAACCTCGATCACTTGCGGGTGCTGCTCGACATCATCGAGCTCGGCAGCTTTTCGGCCGCGGCCGAGCGCAACGGCTTGAGCCAGCCGGCGGTCAGCCAGCAGGTGCGCACGCTCGAGCGCCGCTACGGCCTGCGGCTGGTCGAGCGGGTGGGGCGGCGCGTGAGCCCCACGGCGGCAGGCGCCGAGCTGGTCGAGCATCTGCGCCGCATCGAGGCGGCCGTGGCGGATGCCGATCAGGCCATGCAGTCACTGGCCACCGGTGTCTCCGGCCGCGTGCGGCTCGGCACCGGCGCCACCGCCTGTACCTATCTGCTGCCGCAAGCCCTCGCCGGTTTGCGTGCCCGCTATCCCGAGCTCGAGGTGGTGGCCAGCGTGGGCAATACCGACGACATCTTGCGCGGAGTGGAGCACAACCAGCTCGATATCGGCCTGGTCACGCTGCCCGCGCCGGGGCGCAATTTCCAGGTCGTGCCGCTGATGGATGATGAGTTCGTGGCGATCTTTCCCGACGTGACCGAGCCGCTCGCGCGCGTGACGCCGACGGCACTCACGTCGCAACCGCTGGTGCTCTTCGAACCGGGCGCACGCACGCGGCGCATCGTGGACGACTGGTTCGAGGATGCCGGCGTGGCGGTGCGGCCTGCTACCGAGCTGGGCAGCACCGAGGCGCTCAAGGAGTTCGTGCGGGCGGGGCTGGGCTGCGGCATCGTGCCCCGGCTGGCCGTGACCCGCCCCGGTGATCGCGCCGGCCTGCGCGTGCAGACGCTCACGCCGCGGCTGGCGCGCCGGCTCGCGCTGGTGATGCGCCGCGACAAGCCGGTGAGCCGCGCTTTGCGGCAGGTGCTCGACATGTTGCAGGGGCTGTCGGCCGACCGGCCCGCCGCGCTGGCGGGCGAACGACGGCGCTGAGCGCAGCCGGCATCGCACACCTCGACCCGCGTCGTCGTCCCGCGCGCGGGCCTTGCCCCGCGGGGTCCGCCGGGACAGCACGACCGCGTCAACCCGGTTTCCCGGGGCCGATCCGCCCAGGGACGGATCGCGGGCCAGGCCCCGCGCGGCCCGGCTCAGCGCGCCGACAGCGGTTCCAGCGTATGATTTACCGCTTTGCCGAACCCCTTTCTTTTCGAGAAGGCTATGCCGCACTACCGCTCCCGCACCTCGACCCACGGCCGCAACATGGCTGGCGCCCGCGCCCTCTGGCGTGCCACTGGCATGAAAGACGGCGATTTCGGCAAGCCCATCATCGCGGTCGTGAACTCGTTCACGCAGTTCGTGCCGGGCCATGTGCACCTGCGCGACCTGGGCGCGCTGGTGGCGCGCGAGATCGAAGCGGGTGGCGGCGTCGCCAAAGAATTCAACACGATCGCGGTCGACGACGGCATTGCGATGGGCCACGGCGGCATGCTGTATTCGCTGCCCTCGCGCGAGCTGATCGCCGACTCGGTCGAGTACATGGTCAATGCGCACTGCGCCGACGCCATGGTCTGCATCTCGAACTGCGACAAGATCACCCCCGGAATGCTGATGGCCGCGATGCGCCTGAACATCCCGGTCGTGTTCGTGTCGGGCGGTCCGATGGAAGCCGGCAAGGTCATCTCGCCGACCGACGGCAAAGTGATCGCCAAGCTCGACCTGGTCGATGCCATGATCAAGGCCGCCGATCCCAACGTGAGCGACGCCGAAGCCGAGCAGGTCGAGCGCAGCGCCTGCCCCACCTGCGGTTCCTGTTCCGGTATGTTCACCGCCAACTCGATGAACTGCCTGACCGAAGCGATCGGCCTGGCGCTGCCGGGCAACGGCACCATCGTGGCCACGCACGCCTGGCGCAAGGGTCTGTTCGAACAGGCCGGGCGCCTGATCGTCGACCTCTGCAAGCGCTACTACGAGCAAGAAGACGCGTCGGTTCTGCCGCGCAGCATCGCTACCAAGGCTGCTTTCGAAAACGCCATGACGCTCGACGTGGCGATGGGGGGCTCGACCAACACCGTGCTGCACTTGCTGGCCGCGGCGCAGGAAGCGGGCGTCGACTTCACCATGTCCGACATCGATCGCATCTCGCGCAAGGTGCCGTGCCTGTGCAAGGCGGCGCCTGCCACCGACAAGTACCACATCGAAGACGTGCACCGCGCGGGCGGCATCCTCGGTATTCTGGGCGAGCTCGGCCGTGCCGACCTGCTCGACCTGAGCTGCGGCAACGTGCACAGCGGTACGCTGGGCGCAGCCATCAACGCCTGGGATATCGCGGGCGGCGCCGGCGAAGCCGCGCAGAAGTTCTTCCGCGCAGCGCCGGGCGGCGTGCCCACCACCGTGGCGTTCAGCCAGGACAAGACCTTCCTGACGCTCGACATGGACCGCAAGACCGGCTGCATTCGCAGCAAAGAAAACGCCTATTCGAAGGATGGCGGCCTGGCCGTGCTCTACGGCAACCTGGCCGAGAAGGGCTGCATCGTGAAGACCGCCGGCGTCGATGAGTCGCAATGGGTGTTCACGGGCCGTGCCCGCGTGTTCGAAAGCCAGGAAGACGCCGTCGAAGGCATCCTCAACGATCAGATCGTCGCGGGCGACGTGGTCGTGATCCGCTACGAAGGCCCGAAGGGCGGCCCGGGCATGCAAGAGATGCTCTACCCGACGTCGTACCTGAAGTCCAAGGGCCTGGGCAAGACATGCGCGCTCTTCACCGACGGCCGCTTCTCGGGCGGTTCGTCGGGTCTCGTGATCGGTCATGCCTCGCCGGAAGCGGCCGAGGGTGGCACGATCGGCCTGGTCGAAGAAGGCGATACGATCGAGATCGACATCCCCAACCGCCGCATGCACCTGGCCGTGTCGGACGACACGCTGGCGCAACGCCGTGCCGCCATGCAGGCGCGCGGCGAAGCTGCCTGGCAGCCCATCGACCGCGAGCGCGTCGTGTCGCTGGCGCTGCGTGCCTACGCCGCGCTGGCCACGTCGGCCGACCGCGGCGCGGTGCGCGATCTGAGCCAGCTCAAGCGCTAAGCCCCGGGGCATTCTCCGGCGCGACAAAGCGGTGCGCGAAAGCGCGCCGCTTTTTTTTGCGCCATGGTTGTACGCGCAACGACTATACGCGTGTCTCGCGGATCACGCCGTCCCCGGTCATCAGACTGCCGCGACCCCGGAAGAGCGCTCGGCGCCCAGGCGATGCGCCAACGCCACCAGCGCGTCCAGCGCGGCGTGGCCGGGTTGCGGCCGGTACACGAGCGTGATGGGGGCGGTCAGGCGCTCGCGCACCCGCATGCGGAAGTACGCGACGCCGCCGCTGTCCTTGCCGCGCATGGAGGCCGGCACCACCGACACGCCGGCGCCCGCCGCCACGAGGTTGAGATTCGTCATCATGCGCTCCACCTCGGCGGCGATCCGCACCTGCAGGCCAAGCTCGGCCAGCCGCGCCAACAGGTCGCCGTACATGCCCGGCGCGCCCGGCCGGCGCACCAGGATGAAGGGATCATCCGCCACGTGCGCGAGCGCAAGCGTGTGCAGGCGCGCCTGCGGCGCGTCGGCATCGTAGCCTCGCGCCCGTGCGTGATCGAGCGGTAGCGCCAGCAACATCTCTTCTTCGAGCAGCAGGTCACATCGCAGGCCATCGGGCGCCTGGACGATACGGCGCAGCAGGCCCGCATCGAGCGCACCGGTGCGCACCTGCTCCATGATCTCGGCCGCGTTGTGCTCCCGTACGCTCGTGTGCACGCCAGGATGGGCCTGTCGCAGTGCGCGCAGCAGCCGTGGCGTCAGCGCGTGCGCCGACGCCGAACTGGTGAAGCCCAAAGCCAGTTCGCCCGCCATCCCGGCGCCCACGCGCCGCATCGTGTCGACCAGCTGGGCGGCATCGTCCACCAGCCGGCGCGCCAGCGGCAGCAGGCGTTCGCCCGCGGCAGTGAGTGCGACACCGCGCGGAAGCCGTTCGAACAGGACGCAGCCCAGCTCGGCCTCGAGCGCGCGGATCTGCATCGACAGGGGCGGTTGCTGCAGCCCGAGCACGCCGGCCGCACGGGTCATGTGGCCGGCGTCGGCCACCGCCAGAAAATAACGCAAGTGCCGGAGTTCGGTTGCCATATATGAAAGGTATCTGATCGACGTAGTGCATATATTTTACGTTTGTCCCGGGCGTGTCTAAGATCGGCGTCATCGGGCCACCTTCGAGCTCGCGACGCGCGACACCGCGCATTCACGGAGACACCTCATGTCCGCACCCATTTTCCCGGCGCACCGGCTCGCGCGCGCCCTGGCCTGCTCGTTCGTCACCCTCGCGCTCGCCGGGCCCACGCTGGCTGCCGATGCCCCCAAGCGCGATAACTTCTACTGGCTGGGCGAATTCAACAAAGCCTCGACCGTGATGACGGTGGAGCAGGGCATCCTGCCGCAGGATCTCGGCGTGAAGACCGCGCAGGCCGTCGCCCAGGTCATTGCCGATGGCGATAAGCCGGGCGGCAAGCGGCCCGGCGACTACCTGCAGCTCGAGCCGCTGATTACGAAGATCGCCGGGCCCGATGCCACGCGCATGCACTCCGGCCGCAGCCGCCAGGACATCCTGGCCACCACGCGCCGCGTCATGCTGCGTGACCGTCTGCTGGACCTGTATGACGCGCTCAACGACACGAATGCCCGCTTCAACACGTTGGCCGCCCGCTATGCGGACGTGATCGTGCCGGCCTACACCAACGGCGTGCAGGCGCAGCCCATTACCTATGGCCACTATCTACTGGGCTACTCGGCCGTGCTGTCGCGGGATGCCGAGCGGGTGCGCGAGGCTTATGCGCGCCTGAACCTGAGTCCGATGGGTTCGGCCGCGTTGGGTACGTCGAGCTTTCCGGTGGACCGCAAGCGTCTGGCCGACCTGCTGGGTTTCGACGGGGTCGCGGAGAATTCGTACGACGCCAATCAGCTGGCGCAGATCGACATCGGCGCCGAGGCGGCCATGCTGGCGAGCACGATGGCGCTGACCGTGGGCGCCTTTGTGCAGGACGTGCATACGCAGTATCACCAGCCCAAGCCCTGGCTGATGCTGCAAGAGGGCAAGCTCACCGGCACCAGCAGCATCATGCCGCAGAAGCGCAACCCCTACGCCCTGAACGTGACGCGGCTGCAGGCGAGCGATACGGTGGGGCAGGCGATCACCGCCGTGATGGTGGCGCACAACGTCACGCCGGGCATGCCGGATTACAAGCGCGAGCAAGCGCAGGACGCGGTGATCGGTGCCACCGATATGTACCGCAAGCTCTCGGCCATGCTCGACGGCCTCGTGCTCAATCCCGAGCGCGCGCTGGCCGAGGTCAACGCCGACTACTCCACGACCACGGAGCTTGCCGATGAATTGCAGCGCAAGGCCGACGTGCCTTTCCGCGTCGGGCATCACTTCGCGTCGGAGCTGGTGAGCTATGGCCGTGCGAATGATCTGAAGCCGGCCGACCTGCCGATGGATCAGGTACAGCGCATTTACACCGAGTCGGCAAAATCGTTCGGCATCGACAACGCCAAACTGCCGCTTACCGAAGCGCAGTTTCGCGAGTCGCTGTCGGCGCGCAATATGGTGAATGCGAGCCTGGGCCTGGGCGGCCCGCAGCCCGCGGAGGTGGCGCGTATGCAGAAGGAAGCCGAGGCACGGCTGGCGTCGGATCGTCAGTGGAGCAAGGACGCCCGCGCGCGTCTGGACGCGGCACAGACGCGGCTGGATCAGGCGTTCGCCAAGCTGGCACAGCCGCGCTGATCGGCGGGCGTGTAACGTCCACCGGGCGGCCCTGAAACGCGCCGAACACAATCGGGACCCGAGGGTCCCGATTGTGTTGGCACCGCCGGCCTCAGCCGAAGATCTGTTCCATTTCGCGGCGATAACGCGCGGCCCGGCTTTCTTCGTCGCTGGCCACGTCGCTCCAGCGGATGGGCTGAGATTGGCGTACGGCGCGCTTGAGCGTGACGCCTTGCGCGAGGCCCAGGGGCAGATAGGCGTCGGCGACCGATTGGCGGGCCGGCATGAGCTTGCCGTAGACGGTATAGCCGCCCTCGCCATCGATTTCCTGGCCCGCCTCCATGTCGCGTTTGGCTGTCGCGATCACATCGGCGTGCCACGCGGTGGGTGAGCCGGTGGGCTCGCGGCGCAGGCCGACGCTCGCCACGCTCATGCCCAGCTCGAGGCCGATCAGGTGATAGGGCTTGTACATGGCGGCGTAATTGCCGCTGGGGTCGGTGACCATGCCGTATTCCTTGAAGCAGCGGCGTACGAAATCGCTGTCGGCCGCGACGGTGACGTACACGCCCCAACGCAGGTCACGAAACACCGGCCGGCCGTCGCGTTCGAGCGAGCTCACCACCTCGACCTGGCCGCGATGATGCAGCATGCCGCCATCCTCGCGCGGGCGCAGCACGCGGGCGAGATCGTCGGTGCCGCAGGCCGGGAAGTGCAGGCCCGAGGGCGACGGTGTCAGACCGGTGGCATTGCAGGTGCTGGCCATCTCGAGGGCGCTTTTGGTGCCGTCGAGAAAACTGTTGAACATCTGGGCGTCGAAATCACCGGCCGCCACCATTTCATCGGTGAAGCCGTAGTACGGCCACACCGTATCGGGCGTGGACGTGTGGAATTCGGGCAGGTACTTGGTGCCCTTGCCGGCCGCGACCACCTCGAAGCCGCTGGCGCGGGCCCAGTCGACCATTTCGCAGATGAGCGCGGGCTGGTCGCCATAGGCGAGCGAATACACCAGGCCGGCCTCGCGCGCGCGGCGTGCCATCAGCGGCCCCACCAGCGCGTCGGCCGACATATTGGCCATGATGATGTGCTTGCCGTACTCGACGCAGGCCTGCGCATGGGCGATGCCGGCGGCCGCGCCGGCGCTGGCGTCGATCACGATCTCGACGTCGGGATCGGCGATGGTGGTGGCCGCGTCGTTGCAGCAATACACCTTGCCGCTCTTGTAGGCCTGGTGGATGCTGTCGGCGCTGAGTGCCTGGGCGGGCCAGCCCGCGCGGGTCAGGGCGCCGCGGGCGTTGCCGGGGTTGTCGTCGACGACGGCCACCAGCCGCAGGCCCGCCGTGCGTTGCGCCTGGGACAGAAACATGGAAGCGAACTTGCCGGTGCCGATCAGCGCCACCCGCAGGGGTTTGCCGTCGGCCTCGCGTTGCTTGAGCAGGCGATGCAGATTCATGAAAAGCTCCTGGCCAGCCGGCCTGCGCATGAGGCGCGGCCGTGTCGTTCAGGATAGCCCTAAATCATGACGTCCGGCAGAGGGGTCAGGCGTCGGCCCGATACAGCTCGCCCGCCAGCACGTTGCGCCAGTTTTGCCAGTTCAGCCGGGGCCGATCGGTGACATGACGGTTGTAAGGCGCGTCATAGAGGATGTGGCGCCAGGCGGGGCGCACCAGGCCCGAGATCGCGGGCCGGTCGTCGATCAACAGATCGGCATTCACCAGGGTCTTGTCACGCGTGAGGATGAGGCGCTCGGTGGCCGCGCGTCCCAGGTGCCGTTCGATCCAGAGGTACTTTTCGGCCACGCAGTTTTCGAACTGACGCAGGGGCGACGAGCAGATGCCGACCTGCAGTCCGAGCGCATTCAGATCACGCCAGGCCTCGATCGCGCCGGGCACGGGGGGCAGGTTGCGGATGAAGCCGGGCGCCGTGTAGATGGCCTCGGCCTTGGCCCGCAATTCCGGCGGGTAGTCTTCGAGAATATGAAACGACTTGCGATCTTCGAAGGCGATCGGCGGGATGTCGGGATGGCGTTCACGCCAGGCGGTGATGAACGCGTGTTCGAAATCGGCGAGCACGCCGTCTTGATCGAGCAGAATCAGCATGGCGGCCGCTGCGAAAGAGGAGGTGCGGGGATTGTGCCATGGCGGCACCGGCGAGCGCGGCGGACGGACAGGCGGGATGGGCGGGCCGCAGGCTCACGCCGCGGCGTCCGGCGCGGCGCTTTGTGCCACCACGTGATAGCGCGCGCCACCCCCAGGTTCGGAGCGCACCAGGACGCAGCGGTCGTAGCGCCACACGAGGGGCGCGGGCGGCGGGGGCGGCGTCTCGCGGGTGTCCCGCAGCAGGGTGACGTGGGGTCTGAAGGGCTGCGCGGGTGCGGTCCAGCCCCAGGGCGCAAGGGCATGCCAAAGGCCGTCGTGCAGAACGGAAAGACCGGTATCCGCGGACTCGGGGCCGGCCCACACGACAGCGGCGCGATCGAAACGGCCGTACTGGCTCAAGCGGATCTCGCCCGGCTGCACGCGCAGGCCGCGAGTGAGCGCGGCCAGCGGCTCAAGGTGTGCCGGGTCGACCGCGCCCAGGAAGGCCAGCGTGAGATGCAGCGTGTCGGGCCGCATCCGGCGTCCGCCGCAATGGGCATGGGCGGGGGCGATCCAGCCCGCGTCGAGCGTGTGCGCCAGATCGGTGTCCGGCCAGAGCGCGAAGAAGAGGCGGGGAGCGGGCGGGTTCATGCAGGCATTATGAACCCGCCCGGCGCGCAGGCGGCGCTCAGCGTTGGGCCACGCGGGCCTCGCCCGCGGCCCGGGCCTGCGGCTGCCCAGGCGCCGGGTCGGCCGGCGTGTCGCCGGTCCGCGCCTGAGGCGCCGCGCCGGGCAGGGGCGTGTCCCAGCCGCCGCCTAGCGCGCGCACCAGTGCCACCGCCGAGCGGGCGCGTTCGCCGCTCAGTTGCACCGACACGCGTTGCTGCGTGAGCACCGTGCGATCGGCCTCGATCACGTCGAGATAGCTGATCGAGCCCTCGCGGTATTGCGTGCGCGAAATGCGGGCAGCGCGCGCCGCCGAATCCACCGCGCTGTCCTGTACGCGCGTCTGGTCGGCCAGGATGCGCAGGTTGGCGAGGTTGTCTTCGACTTCACGGAAGGCGTTGAGCACGGTCTGGCGATACTGCGCCACGTCTTCTTCGTAGACCGCACGGGCGCGGTCCACGCCGGCCTGGCGTCGGCCGCCGTCGAAGATCGGCACCGACAGGGCCGCGCCGACCAGCGGACCCAGCAGGAAGGTGCGCGACGACCATTCGAACAGATTGCCCAGCGATGAGGACTCGTAGCCGAAGGCACCGGTGATATCCAGCCTCGGGAAGAACGCCGATTTGGCGACGCCGATGCGGGCATTGGCGGCGGCCATGGCGCGCTCGGCTGCGGCGATGTCGGGGCGACGCTCGAGCAGCGTGGAGGGCAGGCCGGCCGGGATCTGCACCAACACCGGGGCTAGCGGCAACGCGGGCATGGTGAACTCGGCGGGCGTCTTGCCCAGCAGCACGGCCAGCGCGTGCTCGGCTACCGCGCGCTGGCGGTCCACGCCCAGCGACTGCGACTGCGCGGAGGCAAGCTCAGATTTGGCGCGCGCCAGATCGAGCTCGCTGATGTCGCCCGCATCGTAGCGGCGCTGGATCAGTTGCAGGCTTTCTTCACGCAGGCTCACCGTTTGGCGGAACAGCTTGGATTCCGCGTCGAACTCGCGCACCTGGAAGTACGCCTGCGCCACATCGGCTTGCAAGGCGAGCAGCACCGAACGGTACAGCGCCTCGCTCGCCTGCGCGTCGGCCGTGGCGGCTTCGACATTGCGCGACACGCGGCCGAAGAGATCCGCCTCGTAGGCCACCGAGGCCTGCGCACGCCAGAGCGTGCTGGCCGACGACGGCGCGTCATCGGCCAGGCCCTGCGAGGCCCCCGAGGGGCGCTGGCGCGTCGGGCCGAAGCCCGCATCCATGCGCGGGAAATAGTCGGATCGCGCATCGCGTTGCAGCGCGCGGGCCTGCTGCAAGCGCGCCACCGCGGCCTGCAGATTCTGGTTGGCCTGCAGGGCTTCGGCCTCCAGCGCGTCGAGCGCGGGGTCGCCGAAGATCTTCCACCATTCGCCGCGCAGCGCGTCTTCGGACGGCGTGGCGGCCTTCCAGGTGCCGGCCTCATGAGCGGGCAGGCTGCCAGGCGTGGTGACGCCCGCTTCTTTATAGGCGGCGGGCGTCGCCACCGCGGGTTTTTCGTAGTCCGGTCCTACCGCGCACCCTGCCAGCACCAGCAGGGAGAACAAGAGGGCGGAGCCACGCACATAGCGTTGTTTCATGGTCAGACTCCGTGGATCAATGGCTGTGGCCGGGTTCGTGGGAAACGTGCAGCGGCGCATCGTGTTGCGAGGCCGAATGCAGCTTGCGCTTGCTCAGGTTGCGCAGCACCACGTAGAACACCGGCGTGAGGAACAGGCCGAACAGGGTCACGCCCAGCATGCCGAAGAACACCGCCACACCCATGGCGTAGCGCATCTCGGCGCCGGCGCCGGTGGCGAGCACCAGCGGCACCACGCCCATGATGAAGGCGATGGACGTCATCAGGATGGGACGCAGACGCAGCCGGCTGGCCTCGATGGCGGCTTCACGCGGCGTGGCACCCTGCATTTCGAGCTCGCGGGCGAACTCCACGATCAGGATCGCGTTCTTCGCGGATAGCCCCACCAGCACCATCAGGCCGATTTGCGTGAAGATGTTGTTGTCGTTGCCGGTGAGATACACCCCGGTCAGTGCCGCGAGCACGCTCATGGGCACGATCAGGATCACCGCCAGCGGCAGGGTCAGGCTTTCGTACAACGCGGCCAGCACCAGGAACACGAGCAGCACGCTGATCGGGAACACCCAGATCCCGGCATTACCGGCGAGGATCTGCTGATAGGTCAGGTCGGTCCATTCGAACTTCATGCCACGCGGCAGGGTCTCGGCGGCCACGCGTTCGGCGGCGGCCTGGGCCTGGTTGGTGGAGTAGCCCGGTGCCGGTCCGCCGTTGATGTCGGCGGCCGTATAGCCGTTGTACCGCACCACCTGCTCGGGGCCGAAGGTCTGGTTGACCTTGACCAGTGAGGACAAGGGCACCATGTCGCCAGCCGCGTTGCGGGTCTTGAGCTGCAGGATGTCTTCGGGATGCGAGCGGAACTGCGCGTCGGCCTGCGCCCGCACCTGGAACACCCGGCCGAAACGGTTGAAGTCGTTCACGTACATCGAGCCGAGATAGATCTGCATCGTGTCGAAAACCTCGGTCACCGGCACGCCGAGCTGCTTGGCCTTCACGCGATCGAGGTCCACGTCGAGCTGCGGCACGTTGATCTGGAAGTTCGAGAACCCCGGACCGAGTTCGGGCGTCTGGGCGGCCTTGGCGAGGAAGGCCTGCGTGGCCTGGTCCAGCGCTTCGTAGCCCAGCGCGGCCCGATCCTCGATCTGCAGCTTGAAGCCGCCGAGCGTGCCCAGGCCCAGCACGGGCGGGGGCGGGAACACGGCCACGAACGAGTCCTTGATGCTGCCGAACTTCTGGTTCAGGCTGGCTGCGATGGCGTCGCCCGCGAGGCCCGCATCCTTGCGCTCGCCAAACGGCTTGAGCGTGACGAACACGATGCCGGCGCTCGAGCTGTTGGTGAAGCCGTTGATCGACAGGCCGGGGAAGGCGATGGCGCTCTGTACACCGGGCTCGTTCAGTGCGATCTCCGACATGCGGCGGATCACCGACTCGGTGCGGTCGAGCGAGGCGCCGTTGGGCAGCTGGGCAAAGCCGATCAGGTACTGCTTGTCTTGCGCGGGCACGAAGCCGCCGGGCACCAGATACGAGATGCCCACGGTCGCGCCCAGCAGCACGGCATAGACCAGCATGGCCGAGCTCTTGCGGCGGATCACGCTCGTCACGCCGGTGGCGTAGCGGTCGGAGCCGCGCGAGAACATGCGGTTGAACCAGGCGAAGAAGCGGCCGAACACCTTGTTCATGCCACGCGTGAGCCAATCGGGCTTTGCGTCATGGCCCTTGAGCAGCAGGGCCGACAGGGCGGGCGACAGCGTGAGCGAGTTGAAGGCCGAGATCACCGTCGAGATGGCGATGGTCATGGCGAACTGCTTGTAGAACTGGCCCGACAGACCGGTCATGAACGCCAGCGGCACGAACACCGCGCACAGCGTGAGCGCGATGGCGATGATAGGACCGCTCACTTCGCGCATGGCGCGATAGGTGGCATCACGCGGACTGAGACCGGCCGCGATGTTGCGCTCCACGTTCTCCACCACCACGATCGCATCGTCCACCACGATCCCGATGGCCAGCACCATGCCGAACAGCGAAAGCGCATTGATCGAATAGCCGAACATCAGCAGGAACGCGAAGGTCCCGATGATAGATACGGGCACGGCCAGCAGCGGAATGATGGACGCGCGCCAGGTCTGCAGGAACAGGATCACCACCAGCACGACGAGCGCGATGGCCTCCAGCAGCGTGTGCACCACGGCCTCGATACTGGACTTCACGAACTGGGTCGGGTCGTACTCGATGCGGTATTCCACGCCGGGCGGGAAGTCCTGCGACAGCTCCTGCATCGCGGCACGCACCTGCGTGGCCACGTCGAGCGCGTTCGAGCCCGGCGACTGCATGATGCCCATGCCCACCGCCGGCTTGTTGTCGAGCAGCGAGCGCAGGCCGTATTCCTGGGCGTCGAGCTCCACGCGGGCCACGTCCGACAGATGCGTCACGCCGCCGTCGGGCGAGGTCTTCAGGATGATGTCGCGAAACTCTTCCTCCGTCTGGAGGCGGCCGCGCGCATTCACGTTCAGCTGCAGCGGCACGTCGCCCACGGTGGGCGAGGCGCCGATCACGCCCGCGGCGACCTGCACGTTCTGTTCGCGGATGGCATTGACCACTTCGGTGGCCGTCATGCCGCGTTGCGCGATCTTCTGCGGGTCGAGCCACACGCGCATGGAGTAATTGCCCGCGCCCCACACCGTGACTTCGCCCACGCCATTGATGCGCGCGAGCCGGTCCTTCACGTTGATGATGGAATAGTTGCGCAGGTAAGTGATGTCGTAGCGGTCGTTGGGCGAGATCAGGTGCACCACGAGCGTCAGTGTGGGCGAGCTCTTGACGGTGGTCACGCCCAGGCGCTGCACGTCGGGCGGCAGGCGTGGCAGGGCCTGCGACACGCGGTTCTGCACCAGCTGCTGCGCCTTGTCGGGATCGATGCCGAGCTTGAAGTTGATCGTGAGCGTGAGGTTGCCGTCGCTATTGGCCTGCGACTGCATGTACAGCATGTCCTCGACGCCGTTGATCGCCTCTTCGAGCGGCGAGGCCACGGTCTCGGCGATCACCTTGGGATTGGCGCCGGGGTATTGCGCCCGGACCACGACCGACGGCGGCACCACTTCGGGATATTCGGAGATGGGCAGCTGGAACATGGCCAACAGCCCGCCCAGCAGCACCAGCACCGACAACACGCCCGCGAAAATGGGACGGTCGATGAAGAATTTAGAGATGTTCATTGTTGTTCCGTACGACAGTACGTCCGCTTGTTCTTATTGCAGCGTGGCCTGCGCGGTCTTGACGGCCGCGGGCGCGGTGTCCATCGAAACCAGATTGGGCGAGACCTGCTCACCGGGGCGCACGCGCTGCAGGCCATTGACCACGATGCGTTCGCCAGCTTGCAGACCTTTCTCGACGACGCGCAGCGGGCCGACGTTGGCGCCGAGCGTCACTTCGCGGTAGGCCGCCTGGTTCTTGTCGTCCACGACCAGCACGTAGCGCTTGTTCTGGTCGGTGCCGACAGCACGTTCGTCGACCAGCACGGCGTCGCGCGGGGCGCCACCGCCCAACCGCACGCGGGCGTAGAGCCCGGGCAGCAGGCTGCCGTCGGTGTTGGCGAACACCGCGCGCACGCGGATCGTGCCCGAGGTGGTGTCCAGGCGGTTGTCGATCGACTGCACGCGGCCTTCACGGGAATACGCGTCTTCATTGGCCAGGCCGAGTTGCACCGGCACGTCGGTGCCGGCGGCGCGGGCCGGATTCACGTACTTCAGGAAGGTTTGTTCGTCGACGTCGAACGATGCGTACATTTCGGCGACCGAGACCAGGGTGGTCAACGCCACCGACTGGGCGCCTGCGTTCACCACGTTGCCCACCGTGACTTCGGCACGCGAGACGCGGCCGTCGACCGGCGCCTCGATGCGGGTGTAGCCGAGGTTGAGCTTGGCCGATTCGAGCGCGGCCTGGGCGCCTTGCAGATTGGCGGCGGCTTCACGCGCGGCATTCTGCTTTTCTTCGAGGTCGCGCTTGGCGATCGCGTTTTCGGTGATCAGGCGCTGACCGCGGGCCAGGTCCGAGGCGGTGTACGACACGCGGGCGCGGGCGGCGGCCAGCGCCGCCTGGGCCCGGTCGACCTCGGCCGCATAGGGGCGCGGGTCGATGGTGAACAATACGTCACCCTTTTTGACCAGCTGGCCATCCTTGAAGTGGACCTGCGTGAGGGTGCCGGAGACGAGCGGGCGGATATCGACCCGGTCGATCGCCTCGAGCCGGCCGGAGTATCGCTGCCAGTCGACGATGGAGCGCGTGAAGGCGGGCGCCACGTCGACGGGCGGCGCGCTGGGCGCGCCCTGGGCCTGGGCGGTGGCGCCGCCGTGCGGCCCGGGGTTCCAGAGGTAAAAGCCGGCGCCGGCCACGAGGGCGGCGGCGAGCGACAATACGGCGATACGATGGCGCGAAACCGTCATGGTTCTTCCTTGGATGCAGAGAGGGGGATCGGGGAGAGGCCGGCTGTCTGCGCGGGGAGGGTGCGCAAGGCGGGGGGCGAAAATCCGGTCTGGCCGATACAGATGGCCGAATTCTGTGCCTTTTGACGGCCAGAATAAACAATCCTATTTCGGCAATACTGTTCGTTCTATCCGTACAATTCGGACGGATTCCGGGTTATGCTGCGCACACGTCTGTCATTCAGGACACAGGACCATGGACCGATTTCAAGCCATGCAGGTGTTCGTGCGGGTGGTGGAAGCCAATAGCTTCACCCGGGCCGCCGACATCCTGGCGCTGCCGCGCACCACGGTGACCACCATCATTCAGAACCTGGAACGGCACCTGGGCGTGCGGTTGCTCAACCGCACCACCCGCCGTATCAGCCTCACGCCCGATGGCGCGGCCTACTACAAACATTCCACCCGCATCCTGGCCGAGGTCGAGGAGACCGAGGCCTGCTTCCAGGACGCCGCGTTGCGCCCGCAGGGGCGGCTGCGCATCGACGTGCCGGCGTGTATCGGCCGTCTGGTGCTGATCCCCGCCCTGTGCGAGTTCCACCAGCGCTACCCGGACGTGGAGCTGGTGATCGGCATGGGCGAACGCCGTGTCGACCTGGTCCAGGAGGCGGTCGATTGCGTGATCCGTTCGGGGCCGCTGGAGGACTCCAGCCTGGTCGCGCGCCGCATCGGCACCTTCCAGACGCTGACCTGCGCCGCGCCTTCCTATCTTGAGCGCGAAGGCGTGCCGCACGCGCTGTCCGATCTCGAGCGCCACTATGCCGTGCACTACTTCGGCACGGGCGGGCGCAACTGCAGCTGGGATTTCGTGGTCGACGGCAAGGAGCAGACGGTGGACGTGCCGGGCATCGTGTCGGTCAATGACCTGAGCGCGCATGTCGCCTGCGGCGTGCAGGGTTTCGGCCTGATCCAGACGGCGCGCTACATCGCGCTGCCGCATCTGCAGTCGGGCGAGCTGGTCGAGGTGCTGCCGCAATGGAAGCCCTCGCCGGTGCCGATTTCGCTGCTCTATCTGCAGAGCCGCCAGCTCTCGCCCAAGGTTCGGGTGTTTTCGGATTGGGTGGCCGAGCTGTTCGCGCGCTGCCCGCTCCTGAGCGGCCGCGACGAGAACGATGCCGATTACGGCACCTGCGGCATGGCCGTGCAGCAGCCCGAGCTCTCGCCCGAGGCGGCCCAGGCCACGCGTCACCGGGTGCCGCTGGAGGCCCCCGAGTTCGTGATGTAACCGGCACGGGGCGGCGCCACGCCGCCCTCTTCATGCGGCGGTCAGAAAACCTGTCTGCAAAAGTGGGTATATTGCGGGAGTTCCCACCGACTTTCGAGTGAGCAGCCCCGCCCATGCAGCCTGTACTACCCGCATTCCTGATTGCCCGCTGGCTGTTGCTCCTGGTGCTGTTGGCAGGTATTTATTTCCTGTCGGGCTTTCTGGTGCCGGCGCTCGCGGCGCTCATCATCGGGTTGGCCACCTGGCCGCTGTATCGGCGGCTGCTGAATTTCTGTGGTGGCCGCAACATCATGGCGGCCACGCTTGCGCTGCTGGCGGTGATCCTCGTGCTGATCGTGCCGCTGTCGTTCGCGCTGTCATATGCGATCCAGGAAGCGAGCAATTTCGTCGGCTGGGCGCTGGCCGCCAACAAGCATGGCGTGGCCGTGCCGCTCTGGATCAGTTCGCTGCCGGTGGTGGGCGAACGCCTCTCTATTTATTGGCAGACCTATCTGGGTGAGCCCCATGCGCTCGGCGCGCTGGTCGAGATGGTCTCGGGCCAGCACCTGGGCAACATCTATCGCATGGTGCTGTCCGCCACGGGCAATGTGTTCCAGCTCCTGCTGACCGTGCTCTTCATGTTGATCACGCTGTTCTTCGTCTACAAAGACGGCAACCGCATGGTGGGCCAGCTCGACATCCTGGGCGAACGCATCCTGCCGGCACGCTGGCAGCGTTTCTCGCGCGTGGTGCCGGCCACCGTCAGCTCCACCGTCACGGGCATGACGCTGATCGCGCTGGGCGAGGGTGTGGTGCTGGGCCTGGCCTATTGGGTGGTGGGCGTGCCGTCGCCCGTGCTGCTGGGGGCGATCACGGGCTTCATGGCGCTGATCCCGGGCGGTGCACCGCTCTCGTTCACGCTGGTATCGCTCTATCTCGTGGGCTCCAATCAGGTGGTCGAGGGCATCGGTCTATTCCTGTGGGGCACGATCGAGCTTTTCATCGTCGACAAGACGCTGCGCCCGCGCCTGGTGGGCGGCCCGGTCAAGCTGCCGTTCCTGCCGACCTTTTTCGGCCTGGTCGGGGGCGTGAAGACGATGGGCATCGTGGGCCTGTTCGTGGGGCCCGTGCTGATGGCGCTGCTGGTGGCGATCTGGCGTGAGTGGGTGCACAACGTCGAGACCCAGCGCGACCAGGATCGCCTGCCCGACGAGACCGCGCGCGAGCTCGCCGCCGCCGAGGCTGACCCACGGCGCTGAGCGCGGCATCTTCCTGTCAAAGGAGTATGCTAGTGCGTCCTCGCGCCGGGGTATTCAGCTGTCGACCCTTCAGCTGTTGACTTGCGGCCGATGACGCCGTGGCCGCGCGGCGTTGCGCGCTGCCACCTTTGCCCGTAGAGAGGAATAAGATGTCTGCGCCTTCGGTTGCCGAGCTGGTCGCCACCTTGCGTGAGCAGGGTTTCGTGATCGTGCGCAACTTTGCGTCTCCCCCGCAACGCCTGGATCTGCTTGCCGCCGCGCAGCACGACCTCGACCACGCGGTGGCCCCCATCGAATACGAAGCCGACCTGCAGTATCCGGGCGCGCCCACCTCGCGCGAATCCGAAGGCGGCTTGACCGTGCGCCGGCTGCTCGATGCCTATGGCCGCGGGCCGATGTTCCAGGCCTGGGCCACCGATCCGCGCATCGCCGCCTTGCTGCGCGAGTATTACGAGGGCGACACGCCCGTGCTGTCCACGGTGCATCACAACTGCGTGATGACCAAGCATCCCGCCTTCGGCAGCCTGACCGGCTGGCACCAGGACATCCGCTACTGGTCGTTTTCCGATACCGATCTCGTCTCCTGTTGGCTCGCGCTGGGCCGCGAGGTCGCCGACAACGGCGCGCTCTATTTCATTCCGGGCTCGCACCGCGCGGCGTTCGGCCCCGAGAGCTTCGACGAAAACAAATTCTTCCGCCCGGATCTCCCCATCAACCAGGAATGGATCGCGCGTGCGGTCTGCCCCGAGTTGTCGCCGGGCGACGTGGTGTTCTTTCATTGCCGCACGCTGCACGCCGCGCAGCAGAATGCGTCGAGCGCCGTCAAACTGTCGCTGGTGCACACGTATCATCCCGAGCATATCCATCCGCTGCCGGGCACCCGTTCGGCCAGCGCGCCCGGCGTGCCGCTGCGCTGACGGGCGCCGATGAGCCCCCTAGGCGCGCCCCACCGGGCGCGCCGCGGTTTCGAGAGGAGCGTCGCATGACCCCCGCCGTGCCTCCCGCTGTACCGCCCGCGACACCGCCTGTGGCGGACGCCTCCCCGCCCGGGCCACCAGCCCCGATCCACTGGCGCACCCGCCTCGGTGCCTGCACGCATGTGATCGTGGCACTGCTCGTCGCGATCAATGGCGTGCTGTTCGTGGCGCCGCTGCTGCGCCGCGCCGGATCGGGCGAGGCCGACCTCTGGGCATCGCTCGACACCTGGCGTGACACCATCGAGGCGATCGGCGTGTTCGAGCTGCCGCGCCTGGTGCTGGGTGCCGGGCTGTTGTTGATGGCGTCGGGTCTGTTGTTGCGGGCCCGGGTGGCCTGGGCCTTTTCGCTCGCCTTGCTGCTCGCGGTGGCGCTGTTCGTCTTCCTGGGTGGGGCCGGCCTGCATCGCGCCGTGTTGCTGGCTTACACCCTGGTCGTCGTCATCCTCCTGTGCGTCAGCTGGCGCCAGTTCGATCGCGCCAGCCTGGCCGCGGGCAGCCTGTTCGCGCTGGTGAGCGTGGGATGTCTTTTGTTGTATGCCGTGTTCGGCGCACTGTATCTGGGCGCGGAGTTCGTGCCCGCCTTGACCGATCTGCCGCAAGCCCTCTATTTTGCGGTGGTGACCATGGCCACGGTCGGCTATGGCGACATCGTGCCGCACTCGACGGCGGCCCGGTTTTTCACGGTGTCCATCATCATCCTGGGCATCACGGTGTTCGCCACCGCGGTCAGCGCGGTGATCGGCCCCATCATCGGGGGCAGTCTCAAACGGTTGGTCCGAGGCCGGATTTCACACGCCATGCGCAAGAACCACGTGATCATCGCCGGCGCCACGCCGCTGGCCCAAAGTGTGTACCAGGGCATGCGCGATCGAGGCTTTCCGGTGACGGTGATCGTGCCGCCTGGCGTGCCGCATGAGTTTCCCGCCGATGCCGACTTGATCATCGACGATCCCTCCAGCGCAACGGTATTGACCACCGCCGGCGCTGCGCGGGCCCGCTTCATCCTGGCACTGCGTGACGACGATGCCGACAATGCCTTCATCGTGCTGGCGGCCAAGGAAGTGGCCGGGCCCGACACCAAGACAGTCGCGATGGTGAGTGCCAGCAAGCACCTGCAGAAGATGCGGCGGGTGCAGCCCGATATGGTGTTCTCGCTGCAGTTGCTGGGTAGCGAACTGCTGGCTCGCACGCTCACCGGCGAGCCCATCGATCACCGGCTCGTGACAGATCTGTTTTTTGCACAGACGGCGCCGATTGGGCGATAAGCTATGCGGCGGGAAACGGGTGCGCGGGCATCGATGCCGCGACGCCGTCGTATCCGTCGAGCGACTGAGCCTCCTTTCACTCTTTTCACGGGAAACACATGACCGAAGCCGCCATCATCCATGCCATCGCCTCGCCCCGCCTGCAGACCCTTCTGCAAGAGCAGGGCTATCGCGTCACGGTGTCCGAACAAAACGGCCTTTCCCAGCTGCTGAGCGCCTCGCAAGGGATCGGATTCGCACTGCGTTTTGGCAATCCGGCGCAGACCAAGGGCGAGTTCGTCGACTACACGATGAGCTGCGCGCTGCGCGTGCAGGGTGATCTGCCGGCCGGCCTGGTCGATACCTGGAACACGAGCAAGCGCTTCGCGCGCCTGAGCGTGCAAGGCCATTTCCTCGTGCTCGAGATGGATGTGATCCTGGCCGGAGGCGTCACGGAGAATCATCTGCGGGCGAACACCGAGCTGTGGGATCGCCTGCTGCAGGAGTTGGTGCTGTTCCTGCGTCAGTACATGCAGGCGCAACCCGAAGGCGGGGCATCTGCCGCACCGGTGGCCAATGGCGAGGCGGTGAGCGCCTGACCTGCGTGCCGGGCCCGCCGCGCGTGCCGCCAGGCAGGGCTGTCGTCCGCGGCCGGCCGGCGCGACGGCGGCATGCCCTTGCTGACCTGCGGCAAACGACGGCTGGCCGGGTCAGATTTACCGGGCTCCAGGCCCCGCTGTCCTCACTGCAAACCGTGTGCGCGCCTGATTCAGCGTGGCCGGCTCGCCACGGGTGAGCAAAAAATGCTCAAACTCAACAGGTCGGGTCGCATTTTGTAGCAGTTGCTTGCAGCCCCTCGGGGTAGCGTTTTTAGCCTCGATGGGCGTCTCAAGGCCGGGCATCACCCGGCGGGTCAGGGCTTGCGGCGCGAGTTCGGAAAATGCGCGGCGTAGTCGAAATCGCCTCGCTCGATCGCCTCGAGAATCTCGGCGCGCTGACGCACCGCCCGCTGCAGATTTGCCGCGGTGGGCTTGATTCGCAGCCGTTCCACGCAGTGTTCGCCCCGGTAGATAAATCCGATCTCGATCGACGATTCGGATGCGGGCCGCACGCCCTCGAAGCCTTTGCTCATAGCCTGGTCTGGTGGAGTTCTCGCGAGCGCTCACTATATCCGGCTGGCGACCTTTCGGCCTTTGCCTTCCCTTACAACTTGATGCCCCGGTGTCACGCCGGCTGGCTACGCTAGTTCCACGACTTGGCCGGCGCCATGTCGGCCGCGCCGGGAACGCGGCTTGCCATAGCAGTACGCGCCGGACCCCGCAACGAACGCCGCAAGCCTGGGAAGGCTTGCGCACCGGTGACCGACAACATCATCAAACACCGGGCAGCGATCAACGCGGGGCGGTCCATAGCCTCAAAGAAGAAAACTATTCAATTCATTGAATGAATTCAATGGCGCTATTGATTAGTCAGAAGCTATCGTACAAAAAATGAACTAAGGAGAAGTCTATGAAATCCCGCGCTTATGTACGCGCTCGCGCCATCAAGATTCCTGAAGGACTGGCGCTCGCGCTGGGTGCCGCGTTGCTCGCCCTGGTGGCTTTGCCCGACGCCCATGCCGACGAGCCGGTCGCCGCCACGCCGCTGAAAGCCGATGTCTGTGAGCAGGCCGCCAAGCCCTACTACGGCCTGCGCGATACGCTGTTGATGGCCCAAGGCGTGCTGGTCGCTGCCGGAGAGTGATCATGGCCCATCCCGTTGCAGCCCTCATGATCTGCCTGGGCCTGATTGCCTGCAGCGTCGGCGCAGCGGTGCAGGCCCACGGCGTCGACGGCGTCCAGGCCGGCACCGCGCATGCACGCTACTCCTGCGCCGCGCAAGCGGTTGTGGCAGCGCCCCTCGGCACCGATGCCGCCGAGTCCGACGTCGAAGACCTGATCGACGCCCACTACCAGCTCACCGCCTTCGGCCGCCGCGCTTAAACGGCGGCGAGCTGTTGCGGACAGCATCGAAGCAGGCGAGCTGGGGCTCACGAAGATGAGCACGGCTGATCTTGTTGTTTGCGGCCGCGGCCAGGCGTGAGAACCGCAGGTCCCTGTGTGCCGATCAGGGCCTTTGCAATGAACAACGGGCGCATCAAGCGCCCGTTGTTACGTCATCTCGCCGGTGCGGGTTGAGTTTGGCCTAGCGTACCGGCCAGCCGTACATCAGGCCGCCATCCTTGTACGAGGCGTTCAGGCCGCGCGCGAGTTTCATCGGGCTGGTCATGCCGAGATTCTTCTCGAAGCTCTCGCCATAGTTGCCGATGTTCTTGATGATGTTGTAGGCCCACTTGTCGTCCACGCCGAGGTTCTTGCCCATGCCCGGCGTCACGCCCAGCAGACGCTGCACGTTGGGATTGTTGCTCTTGAGCATCTCGTCGACATTCTTCGAGGTGATGCCGTATTCCTCGGCCTCGAGCATGGCGTTCAGCGTCCAGCGCACCACGTTGAACCACTTCTCATCGCCCTGGCGCACCATGGGGCCGAGCGGCTCCTTGGAGAAGTTCTCGGGCATGATCACGTACTGCTCGGGATTCTCGAGCGTGGTGCGGGCGGCGGCGAGCTGCGACTTGTCGCCCGTGAAGGCATCGCAACGGCCCATCGCGAACGCGCGGATCACTTCGTCCAGGCGCTCCACGACCACCGGCTTGAAGGCGATGTTTTCAGCGCGGAACCAGTCGGCGAGGTTGAGCTCGGTGGTGGTGCCCGGCTGCACGCATACGGTGGCGCCGTTGAGCTCCTTGGCGCTCTTCACGTTGAGCGACTTGTTCACCATGATGCCCTGGCTGTCGTAGTAGTTCACGCCCACGCCGATCAGGCCGAGCGTGGTGTCGCGCGTGAGCGAGAGCGTGGTGTTGCGCGGCAGCACGTCGACTTCGCCGGACTGCAGGGCGGTGAAGCGCTGCAGCGCGCTGACGGCCATGATCTTGGATTTGGACGCATCGCCGAACATCGTGATGGCGATCGCGCGGCACAGGTCGACGTCCAGGCCGATCCAGCCGCCCTTGCTGTCGTTCACCGAGAAGCCGGCGACGCCGGTGGACACGCCGCACTGCACAAAGCCTTTGTTCTTCACGTTGTCGAAGGTCGGACCAGCATGCGCCGTCCAGGACGATACGAGCAGGGCGGCGCCGGCCGCTACCAGGTTCAGGGCTTTCATCGAGTCTCCGCGTGGCTCAGCGCCAAAGATAGGAATGGTCCGCCGGCAGGCGAACCGTGCGCGGGATGGTACCAGCGTGCGAGGGCGCGAGAATGGGGGAATTCCCTTTAAATTCGTACGGCGAAATCAAAGGCGACATTCGTCAGTCTGTACAAGGCTGTGCGGTTGTCTTGTCATCTCGCCCCGCTGGGCACGGGAAGCCACACAGCATGTACCCAAATTGGGTCCGATCGGCCCCAATATGGGTATGTTCCGCGCGGCCGGATAACGCCGCGGCGAATCGTATTGCTGAGTGCCTACTTCGCTACGTTCGCGGTCGCCGGCCGCGAGGCCTGGGTGGGCATGCGCTCCACCGTGAGGGCATCGGTTGCGCCAGGAGCGGGGCGCACGACAAGCGCGCGGTTGGCGCTGTTCGCGCCGAGGTTGGGCACGTCGGCCGGGCGCGCCGCCAGCGCGGCGAAGGGGCCGCCGCCACTGGCGGGCATGTCGCCCAGCGTGAGCGTCTGGCCCCAGGCGCCGTTGCGGCGCGACAGCACCTGATAGCGCTGCGGGCCGCCGGCGCTGCGCGCCACGACATACAAGGTGCCGTTCACGACGCTGAGCGCCGGGGGCGACGCGGCAGTGGCGCCGAGCGCGACCGGCTTGCCGTGTTCGACCAGCCAGAGCGGGCCGTCCGCGCGTTCGAGCACGGCCAGGGTGACATTGCCCTTTTCATCGGCGGCCACGGCCGGGCGGCCGATGAAGGTGACGCCGAGATCGGCCGCGGCGCCCCAGGCGAGCGCCAGGTCGCGCGGGCCGGAGGTCTGCTTCAGGCGCAGCAGGTGGTTGCTGCCGCGCTCGCGCAGGTACAGCTCGATGCGGTCGGATCCGTTGCGGATGGCGAAGAGGCCGCCCGCGCCGGTCGGTGCGGCGACCGGCAGCCAGGCCTGCCAGCCGGTCTCGCGGTCGGTACGTGGATGGAGTTGGCGCGTGTAGTAAAGCTCGCCCGTGCTGTCGAGCGCGAACACCACGTAGCGGCCATCCGCGCTGCGCGCGATCGCGGGGCTGCCGGTGGCGTTTTCGAGGGGCGGCAGGGCCTGCCACGGCCCCCAACTGCCATCGATGCCGGTCGGCGCGGACCAATGCAGCTGGCCGTCGTAACCCAAGGCCACGGCGGCCGCGTCGCCGCGCAAGGCGACGGCCGGAATCTGCGTGGCGCGCAGCGTGCCCAGCGCCTGCCAGCCTTGCCAGGTGCCGTCATGGCGTTGCTTGTTGGCCCACAGGCCGCCCAGCGGATCCCGCGCGATCAGGCCGGCGGTGCCATCGGCATGCGCGAACGACACGAGCGGTCCGGTGGTGCGTCCGCCCAGGCTCTGCCAGCGCTGCTGGCCCGGCAGCCATTCATTCACGGCGGCGTTGGTCTCGCCGGCCGCGAACACCACCATGCCGCCGCGTCCGTCGGGATAGAGCTGCGGCGTCATGTCCTGGCGCGAGACGTAATAGGCGCGCTGCACCCAGGCGGCCGCCGGGCCGGCGGGCTCCTGGCAGCCGGTGGGGCCGGCGCAGTAGTGGTAGTCGTTCCAGGCGTAGTGCTGAAAGATCACGGACTTGCTCGCGATCTCGGCCTCGGTGAGGTTGGACGCGCGTTCCTGGCTGGGGTAGTCGATGTAGCCGGTCTCGGCGTAGTTGCCGGGTGCGTGCACCATGGCCTCGCGCACCAGCCGTGCGCTGGCGATGTGATCCGGGTGACCATGGCCGGCGCAACGCCAGCACAACTGCGTGTAGGGCACGACCATGTTGTCGTCGAGATGGCGCACGGTGGTGGGGCCGTAATCGCGGATGATGGCCGCGATCGTTTGCACCAACTCATTGCGCGTATAGGTCTCGGGGTAGGGACCCAGCGTATCCACGGACTGGCCGGGCTCGGACTCGGTGCGGCTGAGCGGCGTGAGGCTGCCCCAGCCTTTGCCGAGCCACGGATCCTTGAGTCGCATGTGCCAGAGCTGCACGCGTGGATTGTCCTGCAGCGTGAAGCGCGTAATGGTGCGGCCGCCGACGATACCCGCGCCTTCACGCCACTGGTCGGGCTTCTTTGCCATGTAGGCATACGCCGCGCGCACACCACGTTCGCGGCCCAGCATATAGCCCTCGCCTTCGCCCGCGTCGCTCGCGGTCAGGTACACGACGCGTACGCAGCCGCCGGCCTCGATGTTGGCCGCGATGTCGGGGTTCATGAAGAGCAGGTCGTCGTCGAGGTGGGCGACGAACGCCAGGTCCTTGATGCCATGGCATTGCGCCAATGAGGGCGGCGCAGCGTGGGCGATGCCCGTGGCCAGGCAAGCGAAAACCAGAAGCAGGGGGCGGAGCAAAGCGGAGATGGCGGGCATGGCGTGCATGCGGCGCGCGGCCTCGGGCGGCGCGCCAGGGAGTGACGGGCCCGGAAAGTATACCGGCGCGCCATGACGCCTCTTCGCGTTCAGGCGCGGTTCAGGCGCCGAGCGGGGCGGGCCCCCGGCGGGTATGCCTGCCGACAGAAGCAGATCGCGTGCGGGGCGCTCGTGCGTCGGTGCGGAGCCCGCCCTACGTGGCCTGCCTGCCACTGGCCGATGCCTCCGCGGGGGCGGCCCTGCGCGGGGCCGCTGCCCGCGGGGCCGCCCGCCGGGCCGCATTTCTGCGTCAGCGCCGCTCGAACTTCGGCGCGCGCTTTTCTTCGAACGCCTTGCGGCCTTCCTTGGCGTCGGCGGTCGCGAAGCAGATGGCCTGCAGATCGCGTTCGTACTCCACGGCCTTCTCGAGCGGCATCGACAGCGCGGCGCGCAGATTGACGCGTGCGGTCTCGGCGGCGATGGGGGCGCGCGAAGCGATGGTGGCGGCAACCGCCTGCGCGCGCTCGCGCAACTGCTCCTGCGGCACCACTTCGCTCACCAGGCCCCAGGCCAGCGCCTGCTCGGCGCGGATCGGATCGCCGGTCAGCACCATCAGCGCGGCATTGCTGGGCCCGATCGCATGGACGAGCTGCGCCGTCATGCCGCCGCCGCCGATCCAGCCCAGCTTGATCTCGGGGGCGCCCAGGCGCGCGTTGTCGGAGGCGATGCGGATATCGCAGGCCAATGCCATTTCCAGGCCGCCGCCGAAGGTATAGCCATTGATCGCCGCCACGGTGGGCTTCTTCAACATGCGTACGCAGTCGCAGTAGTCGAGCCGGTTGCGAAAGTCCCAGGGCGTGGCGTAGCGGTCGAGCTCGGTGATGTCCGAGCCGGCGCAGAAGGCCTTGGGGCCCGCGCCGGTCAGGATCACCGCGCGCACCTGCGTGTCGGTGTTGCATTGCTCCACCGCCGCGATCAGCAGGTCCGCCATCTCGGGCGTCATCGCGTTCAATTTCTCGGGACGGTTAAGTTCGATGATGGCGACATGGCCATCGATACTGAGATTGACGAGTGCGCTCACGTCGACATCCTTATGCTGCAGTGTGCTTGGGGGCGGCGGCCAGGCTGACCTCGAAGCGTTGGGTCAGGCCGCGCGCCAAGGTTTGGGAGGATGCGCGGGCCGCGACGCCATCGCGCAGGAACTGCGAAGCCTCGCTCTGGAAGGCGATGTAGCCATCGTGCCGCGGCCGGATCGAGGCGGCTTCGAGCGTGCGGGCCGTGTTGGCGTAGAAGTTGCCGCTGGCCGCATTTACGTCGGCATCGGCCCAGCTGCCGCGATGGCTCGGCTGGCCTTCGTGCTGCGGAATGAATCGGCTCTGCGTATCGGCAGCCAGCAGCCACAATAGATGCGCGCGCAACTCCGGACCCACGATGCAGCGCCGCGATATCGCGATGCCGGTGCCGCCGAGGATCGAGCCGGGCCGGCCCGCATCGGCTGCGGGCGCGTCGCGGAACGTGAGCGGCTTCGCCACCGCAGCCGTCGCGTAGTTCACGTAGCCATAGACGAGCGGGCAGAGCGCAATGTCGTCGCGCGAGCTCATGTGGCCGAGCAGGGCGATCGGGTTGTACGCCAGCGCGTGCTCGGGCGTGAGCCGCGCCAGTTCGGCGAGCACGTCGCACGCGTCGGCGAGCGTCGCTTCGTCGTGCCAGGCGCCGTGCGGCCGCAGATCCGTGTCGGGCGCGATGGCGGCCGCGATCGACAGCAGCGACAGGAAAGGATGCGGCCCGCCCCAGCTGAGCGCGACCGCGCCGCTGCGCTGCGACAGCGTCAGCACCTCGCGCCACGTGCGCGGCACGGGAGCGTCGAGCCGATCGGCGCGCGTGGCCATCACCTGCGTGGCGGCGTCCAGCGGCAGCGCCCACTGGCGGTCGGCCATGCGATAGCTGTCGTACGACAGCCCGATGCTGTCTCGCGCGATCCGCGCCAGCTCGTCGGGGGCGAACACCGTGTCGAGCGCTTGCAGGCAATCGTGCGCCAGGGCTTCGCCCAGATGCGGATGATCCAGCACCACCAGGTCATAGCGGGCGCAAAGGTCGGCGATGGGCGCCGATTCGAAGCCTTCGAGTGACTGCTTGTCCCAGTGCACCAGCGGCGTATGCGCGGTGGCGGCGTGCAGGGCGTTGAAGCCGCGGGGATGGTCCCAGGTGAGGCCGCGGTAGGGCAGGGCGCGCTCGCTCATTCCGAGGCTCCACGCAGCACCGCGCCCGAGGCCGCGTGCGCGGCGATCTCTTCCGCGCTGAAGCCGAAGTCGCGCAGCACTTCGTCGGTGTGCTGGCCGGTGAGCGGCGCGCCGCGTACCACCTGGCTAGGCGTCTTGGAGAAGCGGATCGGAAAGCCCGGCGTCTTGATGCGGCCTTCGGTCGGATGCTCATACTCGACGAACGTGCCGTTGTGCGCGATCTGCGGGTCTTCCACCAGATCGGCGTAGCCGTACACAGGGCTGCACCAAATCCCGGCGGCATCGAGTTTGGCGAACCAGTCTGCGGTGGAAGCCTTGGCCAGCGTTTCGCGCACAAGCGCGTAGATCTCGTCGCGCTTCTCCCAGCCGTCGCGCTCGCCGGTGTACTCGGCCAGGCGCGGCTCTTCGGTCACGCGTGCCAGCACCTGCATGTCGGGCATGGCAAGCGCCAGGTAGCCGTCGCTGGTCGCGAAGGTGCCGTAGGGCGCGCGGATATACACGTGGGCATGCGGCTCGGCGCTGCGCACCTGCGGCTTGTGCCCCACGGTATAGACCGAGAGTTCCTGCATCTGGATCGTGGTGATCGCATCCAGCATGTTGACCTCGACCTTCTGGCCTTCGCCCGTGCGCTCACGGTGCAGCAGCGCGGCCAGCACGCCTTCGAAGGCGCAGTACGCGGTGACCGCGTCGACCACATACTGGCCCGCCGCGCGCGGTGCCTCGCCGGCGCGCCCCGACGACAGCATCGCACCCGACATCGCCTGCAGCAGCAGGTCTTGCCCGGGCCGCGTGGCATAGGGGCCGTCTTCGCCGAAGCCCGACATCGACACATAGATGAGGCGCGGGTTCAGCGCCGACAGGGTCTCGTAGTCCACGCCCAGGCGGCCTGCCACGCCCGGCCGGTAGTTCTGGATAAAGACATCGGCCTGCGCCGCGAGCTTCTGGATGATCTCCTTGCCACCGGCACTCTTCAGATCGATCGCGAGCGAGCGCTTGTTGCGATTCAACGAGAGAAACGACACGTTGATCTTGTTGCCCGTGATGCCGCCGGCCGGCGCGTGGCGCTGCCATTCGCCCGTGGGCGGCTCGATCTTGATCACGTCGGCGCCCAGGTCGCCCAGGCGCTGTGCCGCGAACGGCCCTGCCATGGCGATGGAGCAGTCCAGAACCTTGTAGCCAGAAAGAATACTCATGCTTCTACCCTCTGCGTGCGCCGATGCGCCTCAATGCATGACCCAGCCGCCGTCCACTGCCAGCGTCTGTCCGGAAATGAAACCCGCCTCGTCCGAGGCAAGAAAAACGATGGCCGCGGCGATGTCGCCGGCGTGCCCGCGGCGCTTCACTGACTGGCGGTCTAGCACCATGCGGTTGTAGCCCTCGGGGTCGGGATGGATCTTCTCGGCATCGGTGGGAAAGGCACCCGGCGAAATGGCGTTGACCGTGATGCCCCACTTGCCGAACTCCCGGGCGAAGGCGCGCGTGGCGCCCACCATCGCACCCTTGGATTGCACGTAGGGCAACAGGTTTTCCCAACCGCCGGACAGCGTGATCGACGAGATGTTGATCACGCGGCCCCATTGCTGCGTGCGCATGCCGGGCAACGCCGCGCGCACGATCTGCACGGCCGCCTCCACGTTCACGCGGTGCACGCGCGCCAGCTCGGCATCGCTGTATTCCTCGAACGGGCGCGAGGGATAGATTGCGGCGTTGTTGATGACGACATCGATCGGGCCCTCGGCGGTCAGCCGTTCGAGGTGCGCCTGCAACGCGCTGGCGTCGGCGAGATCCGCCTGCAGGATCTGAAGCTGATCGGAGAACTGCGCCGGTACGGTGCTGCGCAGGCGATCGATGTGCCCGGCGTGGTTGTCGAGCGCGATCACGCGCGCACCCGCTTCCAGCAGCGCAAGCGTGGTGTCCACGCCGAAGCCGCCCGCCGCGCCCGTGTACAGCACGCGGCGGCCTTGCAAGGAGAAGCGCGCGCTCATGTGCGCCCCGCGATGGGCGCAAAGCGCCCCGACAGTGGCGGATAGTCGGTCTCGGGCTGCACGGCGATCGCTCGGATGCGCTCTTCGCAGGCCGCAATCTCGGCGGCCGAGCCCAGCACGCTGAACGTGGTGTCGTAGCGGCGCTCTTCGCCATGCTCGAGCCAGATGAGCTCTTTGCGCTCGCGTGCCGCGCCCTGGCCCAGCACATGGTTGGTCGAGGGTTCGATACCCATCGCGTACTGGCCCGATTGCAGGTTCTGCCACTGATACTGGCAGGGGAACTGATGCTTGTAGGTGCTGACCTGCATGCCCAGGCCCAGCGCATCGTTCACCAGGGCCACGGGCACGCTGCCGTCGGCCGCGGCCGCCATCTCGTGCTGCCACACCTGCTCATGAAAGCCCAGCTGCGGCGCCGGCATGCGGCGGTAGCCCACGCCCTGCTTGCGATAGTCTTGCTCGTGCGCGGCCCACACCACATCACGGATCGGCGCCAGATAGCGGGAGTCGGCGTCCAGCACCGGATAGCCGAGGTTGATGTGATAGCAAAGCATGTGCGGTGTGCGGTAGAAGCCGCGATTCACGACGCGATCGGAGAGCTTGATGTCGTTGGTGCCCACCTCGATCTCGATGCGGCGGTGCAGTTCCAGATGCTCGCCGAACACCGTGCCCTGGCTCACCACGCCTTCGGCCCACAGCACGCAGCGATCGCCGTCCCAGCGCTCGCCATAGCCGGTCAGCCGCGCGGGGATGGTGCCGACGCGGCCGTGGATGGATTGCTTGGCCGTCTTGCGCGGGCCGTACACATAGTTGTCGGCCGGCGCGTCATACATGAACAGGATGTGGTCCAGCCCGCAGGTGACCATGAGGCCCGAGAACGACCGCATCCAGCCCAATCCGCCTTCGCCTTCGTAGTCATGCAGTCCGGGATGGCGAAAGCCCGATGGCGACTGCCATCCCAGGGCGAAGCCGCGGTATTCGCAATCGGCGATGTCCATCGCGCGATCCACCAGCACCGTAAAACGCAGGCCCGTGCCGCTGCGGAACTCCAGCATGCGGATACCGCGCTCCAGCCCGTCGTCCAGCGTCATCAGGCGTACGCCGGCAAACTGCGCAAGCTGTCCGGTGCGCGCCTCTACGTCGCGGCGCGTCATCCAGGTCCCGTAAATGTCAGGCATGAGTGCTCCCTGGCGGATGCGCGGGCGCGCATCTGCCGGTGTGGGTGTTCAGAATCGTGTTCGCAGGCGCGCCGCGGGCCTCGTGGGTGATGCCGCGCGGTGCGCCTGTGTTGCTTGCGGTGCCGGCCTACAGGCCGTTCGCGCGCAGCCGCTCGTCCAGGAAGTTCTTGGCGCGCGGCACGTCGTCTTCGGTCAAGTGTTCGATGATGATCGGGATGTTGGGATGCTTCTTGGCCAGGCGCTGCAGGTACAGGTCGTAGTTGAGCGCGCCCAGGCCCGGTGCGGGCAGCTCGATCTCGCCCACGCCCCGGAAGGTGTGACTCTCGGCCGCGCCCTCGTCGCCGATGTCGCTGTGCTTTTCCGACTTGTCATCGCCCGAACGCTTCACGTCCTTGGCATGCGCGATGCAGATCTTGTCGGAGAGCGCGTCGAACACCTGATTGAGCGTGCGGTCCATCTGGTCGATGTTGTGCGCTTCGAAGTAGTTCGTCGGATCCATCAAGAGGCCCAGGCCGGGGTGGTCCACCTCGGCGAACATGCGCAGGGTCTCTTCGACCGAGCCCACCACGTTGTTCACGTAGGTCTCGAGCAGGAACACCGCGCCATGGTCGTAGGCATGCTGCGACAGCTCGGCGATCACCGCACGGCACTGGTCCCAGCCTTCTTCGGTCTTGTTCTTCGGGTGATGCACCCAGTCGCTGTCGGTGGCGAACGTACCCGTTTCCGAGATCACATAAGGCGAACCCAGCTGGCGCGCGTGCGTGAGGATCTCTTTGAGATAGCCGTTGCGGCGCTGGCGCTCGGCGGGGTCGGGGTGAACGATATTGGTATAGGCCGAGATGCAGGAGACGGGCAGGTTGTAGTTGCGAAAGGTGTCGCGGATCTGCGTGCACTTCTGCGCGGTCAGCTGCCCCGGGCCGAGTTCCATGTCCTTGAAATGCAGGTCCAGCTGCACGGTGTTGAAGCCGTGCGAGCGGATCACCTTGGCGGTGCGCTCCAGCTCATAGGGAAAGTAGCCCGAGAAGATTCCGGTCTGGATCATGATGGTTGTCTCCGTCTGTTTTCTAGGTCTGGTTATTCAACCGCCGGCAGCCGTACTGTGCGGCCTTCGGCGATGGACGTGTACGCGGCCTCGACCAGCGCCATCGTGCGTACGTTGTCGGTCACGCTCAACGCGGGCTCGGTGCCACTGGCCAGCGCGTACTGCAACTGCTCCATCACGCCGATGAAGGCATGCGGAAACCACATCGTGTCCCAGGTGGGCGTCACCCACCGCCCGTCGGTATGGCCGGTGGCCGCGCGCGAGGCGTAGCTCAGGGTCGACGGCTCGCCGGTGGGCCAGCCGATCGTGCCGCGCGCCACGCCCTCGGTGCCTTCCACGCGCCAGCGGATGTGCTGGTCGTCGGGGTAGTCTTCGGCGCGAGGGCCCGACCACACATCTTCGAGCGACAGCGCGAGCAGGCCGTTGCCGAAGCGCAGCGTGGTGCTCACCAGCCCGTCCTGATGCGCGAACTCGGTGCGCGGATCGGGGCGGGTGATACTGGTGATCTCGGTGGGCTCGCCAAACAGATAGCGCAGGGCATCCAGGTGATGCACGCTCATGTTCGAGAGGGTCAGCCGGTCGTAGTTGCGCAGGAAATCCTGCCAATGCGGAATCGCGTGCATGTCGATCTGCGCGAACACCGGCGTGCCCAGCACACCCTGATCGAGCAGCTGTTTGAGCGTGCGCATCGACTGGTCGTAGCGCATGTTCTGGTTCACCGACAGGATCTTGCCTGCGGCGCGCGCCTCGTCGCGCAAGGCGCGGGCTTCGTCCAGCGAGAGGGCGAGGGGTTTCTGGGCCAGCACGCCGCGCACGTGCGGGGCGCGCAGGGCGGCGCGGATCAGCGCAGGCTGCAGGTCGGGCGGATACGCGATGTCCACGATCTCGATCTGCGGATCGGCGATCAGGGCGAGCGGATCTTCATGCACCTGCGGGATGCCGTAGCGTTCGGCGACCTCGGCCGCCTTGCTGCGGGTGCGCGAGGCGATCGCCGCCACCGTGAAGCCGGCCTGCTGGTAGGCCGCCAGATGGCACTCGGCCATGATCATGCCGGCGCCGATGCAGCCGATGCGAAAGCGCCGTTCCCGAACGGGCGGGTCGGGCACCAGGGTAGGGTGCGACATGTGCTCCTCCTGCCGGCCTGGTATGCACTGTCGACTGCCTGGCATCCTGCCGTGCGGTGTTTGATGTTATTGAGCCGCGATAATCACATCAAAACAATCAGGGGTAAAGGTGCTCGCCGCTCATAGGGCGTGCGCGTTACCTTTTTGATCCCGAATGATTGCAAATGATGGTTTATGATGGCCTCGCTGCCATCGTCCTGATGGTGTCTTGAGAGCCCGGTCCCGCATGCGTCCCACCATTTCCCTCATCGCCCGCGAAGCCGGCATGTCCACCGCCACTGTCGATCGGGTGTTGAACGACCGCGACGGTGTCCGCGGCAAGACGCGTGATCGCGTACTGGCCATTGCCAATCGCCTGGGCTATTTCATCCAGGGCGCCGACACCGCCAGCCAGGACGTGCGGGTGGATTTCGTTTTACCCGCCGGCACCAACAGCTTCATGACCGCGTTGGGGCAGCACCTGCTCGAAGAAGCCGCCACGCGCCCCGATGTGCGGGCCCGCCTGCATCTGATCGAAGGGTTCGACGCCAACAAGCTCGCGCAGAAGCTCTACGAGCTGCGCGAGCAGACGCAGGCCGTCGGTCTGGTCGGATTGGACCATCCGCAGGTGCGCGACGCCATCATGGCGCTGCGCGACAGCGGCGTGCATGTGAGCACCTTGGTGTCGGACATCCCGATCTCGGCACGCCTGGGTTACGTGGGGATCGACAACCGCGCCGCGGGACGGCTGGCCGCTTTGTTGCTGGGCCGGTTTCTGCCGCAGCACACCGAACAGAAGGTCGCGGTGTTCGTGGGATCGCTGGCATACCGCGGCCACGAAGAGCGGGAGATGGGCTTTCGCTCGTTGTTGAGCGAAGAGTTTCCGCACCTGCGCATCGCACACATCCTCGAGATCGGCGACGATCGCGACCGCGCCTTTGCCGTGACGCAGGATCTGCTGCGCAAGGAGCCGCCGCATGCCATCTACAACATCGGCGCGGGCAACCAGGGCATCGCGCGGGCGCTGAAAGAAGCGCGGCCGGCCGACGCGCGCGGCTCGGATGCGCGCACGCCGCGCATCGTGTTCGTGGGCCACGATCTCACCGAAGCCACGCGCCGCCTGCTGCTCGATCGCACCATGGACGCCGTGATCGACCAGAATCCGCGCGTCGAGGCGCGCGAGATCGTCAAGCTGCTGGTGGCGGCGGTGAAGGGCGCGCCGGAGCCGAGCTACCTGCCGCGGCTGCAGGTGATCTTTCGGGAAAACATTCCGGAGCCGTGACAGGCATCGTGACGGCACCCAACGCCGGGGTAACCGTCGGTGGAGCGGGGCGAGTGAGCCGCCGCGTGTGAGCCCGCGTGAGGCCGTGTGATATCGCTTCGCGTCACGGCCTCACGTAAGCCGTAAGCCTTCAGCCGTGCGCCACTCGCTCGCGGACCCAGCGCCCGATGCTCACCACGTCGGCATCGCGTTGCGCAAAACCCAGCACCTGCACACCGAGGGGCAAGCCGTCCAGTGAGAGCGCCGGCACGTTGATGGCCGGTGCGCCGAGCAGCGACGAGGCGCAGGCGAACGAGACGTCGCCGGTCGGATAGCGCGAGTCCTTGATCGCTTCGATCAATGGCGCCGCGCCGCAGGCGTTGAGCGAAATGAAGCCATCGCATTGCGACGCCAGCGCGGCCAGGCGCAGGCGGGCGTGTTCGCGCAGCAGCAGGCATTCGCGATAGGCTTCCAGCGTCATCGCGCGGCCGCTTTCCAGTTGCCGCACCAGGCTGGGCCCGAGCGTGTCGGGATGCTTCTCGACCAGATTCTCCAGCGACCAGCGTTGCTCCCACGAGATGAGCCGCAGCGACAGCCCGGCCGCATCGGCCACGGCCTGATCGAGCAGCTCGACCAGCGGATTATCCTTGCGGCGCAGCAGCCGCACCCCGGCACGTTCGACCTGCTCCGCAAACGCCTCGAAGGCGCTGCGCGCGGCCGGCTCGGCGCGAGCCCAGCCCTCGGTCTCGAGCACCGCAAGGCAGCGGGGCTGCCGTGCGGCAGGCGTGTCGTCGGGGCCTTGCAGGCCGGGCTGGCCCGGGTCGCCGCCCACGCGCCGGGCGATTTCGATGGCGGTGTGCCACATATCGATCGCCGAGTTCGCATGCACGCCGAGATGGGCCTGGCTCAGGCCCAGGCGCTCGCCCCGGTTGATCGCGCCCACGGTCGGCTTGATCGCCCAGTTGCCGTTGAAGCTGGCGGGCCGCAGGATCGAGCCCACCAACTGCGAGCCCAGCGCCACCGGCACCATGTTCGCGCCCACCACGGCGGCCGAGCCGCTCGACGAGCCGCCCGGTGTGCGTGCGGGATCGAAGGCGTTGGTGGTGGGGCCGGGGTCGAGAAAGCCGAGCGCGGTGGTCACCGTCTTGCCCAGGATGATGGCGCCCGCCTCGCGCAGCGCGCGAATCGAGGCGCTGTCGTTCTTCGGAAAGTTGCCGTCGAACGCGCGGCAGCCCATTTGCGTGGGCATGTCCTTGGTTTCGATGAGATCTTTCACGCCGATGGGCATGCCATCGATCGGCGACAGCGGGCGGCCTTCCCGGTAGCGCCGTGCCGACGCGTCGGCCGCGGCGCGCGCGCCCTCGGGGTTGAGCACGACCCAACCCTTGAGCCGGGATTCGCGGGCCTCGATCGTGGCGAGGCAGCGTTCGAGGTAGTCCCGCGGCGTGTCCCTGCCGCTCGCGAAGGCCGGCACGGCCTCGTGAAACGTCAGGGTCGGGTGGGAGGCGGGATCGTAAGGCACGGCGTCACTCCGTTGGGATGTCATTGGTTGCTCTGGATGCCCGCGGCCTTGATCAGCGCGGCCCACCGCTCGGACTCGGCGCGGAAGAAGCGGTCGAAATCGGCCGGCGTGCTGGGCGTGGCCTGCAGGTTGATGCCCTTCAGGCGTTCCTGGATGTCGGGCAGGGCCAGGGCTTCGTTGAGGTCTTTGTTTATCTTTTGCACGAGCGCGTCGGGCGTGCCGGCCGGCGCAAACAGGCCATACCAGGCTTCGAGACGCAGGCCCGGCAGGCCGGCTTCGGCCGCGGTCGGCACGTCGGGCAGGCCTGCAAGGCGCTTGTCGGACGCCACCGCATAAGCCTTCAGCTTGCCGGCCTTCACGTGGTTCAGCACATTGCCCGAGGCGAACTGCACCAGCAGATCGACTTCGCCCGCGATGGCTGCCAGCGAGGCCTCGAGTGCGCCGCGATACGGGATGTGCAGCACGTCGACACCGGCCTCACGCTTGAAGAGCTCGGTGAAAAGCTGCAGCGACGAGCCCGCGCCGTTCGACGAGTAGGTGTACTTGCCGGGATTGGCCTTGAAGAGCGCGATCAGCTCTTTCAGGTTGCCTGACTCGATCTTGGGGTTGGTGAGCACCAGCACCGGCAGGCTGCCGATCTGGCCCACGCGGGTGAGCGAGTCGACATTGAGCTTCACGTCTTTGTTGAGCGCGGGCAGCGTGGCCAGCTCGTTGAAACTCAGCATCAACGTGTAGCCGTCGGGCTTGGCGCGCGCCACGAATTCCGAACCGATCAGCGTGCCGGCGCCGGGCTTGTTCTCGACCACCACGGGCTGTTTCCACTTCTCGGCCAGCTTGGGGCCGATGAGACGGGCCAGGATGTCAGCCGTGCCGCCCGGCGTCGTGGGCACGATGATGCTCACCGGCTTATCCGGGAAGCCCCCAACGGCGCCGGCGGCTGCCGCGGGCGTGGTTTGGAATAGACTCAGACTCGTCGCCAGCACTACCGAGGCGACCCTGAGCTGCCGGGTGATGATCGAAACCATGGCACTTCCCCTTGTTGTCTGTCCGCCTGACCCGGCGGTAGGGGGATAGTGGGACGCCGCAAGCGCCGGCTCAAGCAATTTCCGTCGTCATTCGGTTGAGTTTTTGTTAAGTGAGTTGCGCCATGGATTCCTTACCTCCACTCAATGCCCTGCGCTGTTTCGACGTGGTGGGCAGGCTGGGCAGCGTGACCGAGGCCGCCGCCGAGCTGTGCGTGACCCCGGCCGCCGTGAGCCGCCAGATCCGCCAGCTCGAGCAGCACTTCGGCATCCGGCTGTTCGAGCGCCAGCATCGCCGCATCGTGCTCACCGATGCCGGCCGCACTTATCACGGCGAGATCGCGCAGCACTTCGCGGGTCTGCATCGCGCCAGCACGGCGCTGACCGCGTCGCTCAAGCGCCGGCGCCCCTTCGTGATCAAGGCGCCGCACAGCATCGCGATGCGCTGGCTGCTGCCGCGCCTCTCCAGCTTTCATCGGCGCTTTCCGGGCGTCGACGTGAAGCTGCACACCTCGGTCGCGCCACCCGATTTCAAATCCGAGGCCGTGGACGCCGCGATCTGCCTGGGCGATGGCCGCTGGAAAGGGTGGAAGAGCTACAAGGTGATGGTCAACGAGCTCACGCCCGTCTGCACGCCCGAGAAAGCCGCCCGCCTGCGCAAGCCGCGCGACCTGATGAACGAAGTGCTGCTGCACACGCTGGCCCGGCCCGATTACTGGGAGATCTGGCTGCGCGCCGCGGGCGCTACGCGCGTGGATGTATCGCACGGCCTGCAGTACGAATCGTCGGCGCTCGCCTACGAGGCCGCACTCGCGGGCTACGGGGTCGCCATCGCGCAAAAGCCGCTGGTCGAGAAGGAGCTTGCCGAGGGCAAGCTGGTGGCGCCGTTCGATCTGTGCGTGGATCTGGGCGACGTGAGCTACTACTTCGTGTTGCCCGAGGCCGATTACCAGCATCGTTCCAAAGAGCTCGACACGTTTCGCGGCTGGGTGGCGTCGTTCGGGATTTGAGCCGGCGCGGAGCCGGCGACCCGCCAGCGTGGCAGTGCGTCAGTCCGCCGTGGCGGGCACGGCAGGCGCGGGCGCGGCGGCGAGGTCCATGCCGTGCCGCCCGGTCTTGATCGACGCCAGCATCAAGCGCTTGTTTTCGCGGCTGCGATACGCATGCTCGCGCATCAGGCTCTCGGCGCGGGTCGATTCACGCCGCGTGATGGCGCGCAACAGGTCTTCGTGGTCGGCCTGGGCGCGCAGCACGTAAGGCGTTTCGAGCACCGACGGCGTGGAGGGCAGGGTGAGTGCGGCGGGGCCCGCCAGCGGGGTTTTGTTGTTGTGCTCCAGCACCGACAGCAGCGCGCGATTGCCCGCGGCCTGGCACAGGATCTCGTGAAAGCGTTGGTTGATCCTGCCCCACGCCCTCGCATCCACCAACACATTGGGATCGCGCTCGGCGGGTGCGAGCAGGCTGCGGCCGGCCGCCACGGTTTCGGTCAATTGGGCCAACACCTCGGGTGAGGCGCCGCGCTCGGCCAGCAGGCGTGCCGCCAGGCCTTCGAGCACACCCCGCACTTCGACGGCATCTCCGATCTCTTCCACGGTGAACGCGCGCACGCGAAATCCGCGGGAGGGCAGGCGTTCGACCAACCCTTCCTTTTCAAGCTCGGTGAGCGCGATACGCAGCGGCGTACGGGACACGCCCAGGCGCGCCGAAAACTGCAATTCCACAACACGTTCGCCGGGCGCGAGCTCGCCCGAAAGAATCATGTCGCGTAGCTCTGAGATCACTTTGTCGATTTGTGCGGCCATGGTGGGTCCGGTTCTTTTTGCCCCGCTAGTGTAGCCCGCCATTGCATGCAATGAGCCGGCGTAAATACCGAAATTCGCTTGCGCGTCGGTTCTATTGCATGCAATACTGCGGAAAAATCGCCGGAAAGACCAAAACAAGCCCGGCATTGCATGCAATAAAGCGCAATGATTGTTTTTTTGCATGCGGCGAATTCGATGGTTCGAGGAGACAACCCATGAAGCTTCAGCGCTTCGTGCTCGAAGGCAAGCCTGCCTGGGGCATACGCGAAGGCGGCGAGATCCGCCTGATGACGGCCTGTTGGCCCGATCTGGCGAGCGCGCTCGCCGCGGGGCCCGAGGCCCTGGCGGCGGCTGCCCGCGAGCCCGCGCCCCGGCTGGCCGCCGAGGGTCTGCCGTGGCTGCCCCCGGTGGAGTCCTGTAGCAAGATCCTGTGCGTAGGCCTGAACTACGGCAAGCATGTGCGCGAGGCCGGGCGCGAGCTGCCGGCCCATCCCTCGATCTTTCCGCGCTACGCCGACAGCTTCGTCGGACATGATGCGGCCGCCTGGCGGCCGCGCGTCTCGGAGCGATTCGACTTCGAGGCCGAACTCGCCGTCGTGATCGGACGGGGCGGCCGGCACATCGCCGAGCGTGATGCGCTGGCTCATGTCGCCGCTTACACCTGTATGGCCGAAAACTCCGTGCGCGACTTCCAGAAGCACAGCGCGCAAGTCACGCCGGGCAAGAACTTCGAACGCTCCGGCGCACTCGGTCCCTGGCTCGTCACCGCCGACGAGATCGCCGACCCCGCCACGCTGCACGTTCGTTCGTATCTGAACGGCGAGCCGATGCAGGACGGCAACGTATCCGACCTGATTTTTTCGATCCCGGCGCTCATCGCCTACATCAGCACCTTCACCCCGCTGGCCCCCGGTGACGTGATCGCCACGGGCACGCCCGAAGGCGTGGGCGCGACGCGCCAGCCGCCGCGCTTCCTGCGCGCGGGCGATGTGTTCGAGGTCGATATCACCGGCGTGGGCCGACTGAGCCACGCCGTCATGGATGAACCGCCGCGGCGGGAGGAGCAATGATGAACCCGGCGATGCGATATCTCTCCGAGGCCGACGTGGTGGGCGTGCTGGATATGCCGCGCGCCATCGACGCGCTGGCCGACACCTTGACGCTGCAAGGCCAGGGACAGGCCCGCAACGTACCCAAGGCGCTCGCCACCTGGGGCGACGGCAGTTCGATGCACGCCTTGGGCTCCGTGATGTCGGGCGAGGGCGGGGTCTGTGGTTTCAAGACCTGGGTGCATACCAAGCAGGGCGGCGGATCGGTGTTCACGCTGTTCGACGCGGCGCGCGGCACGCTGCTCGCCGTGATCGAAGCGCGGGCGCTGGGCATGTTGCGCACCGCGGCCATCACGGGCTTGGCGACGCGACTGCTGGCCCCTGATACCGCGCGCCATGCGGCGCTCATCGGTACCGGCCCGCAAGCCGTCACGCAATTGGCGGCGCTCGCCGCGGTGCGCACGCCCGAATCGGTGCGGGTCTACAGCCCCACGCCTGAAAAGCGCGAGGCGTTCGTGCGCCAGGCGCGCGAGCGTTACGCCTTCGAGATCGAGGCTGCCGCAAGCCTGGACGCCGCGCTGGACGGCGCCGACATCGTGACCCTGATCACGCGTGCCGAGGAGCCCTTTGTCAGCGCTGCGCAGTTGCGCGATTGCCAGCACTTGAACGCTGTCGGCGCCATCCTGCCGGGGCGCGCGGAATTCAGTGCCGATGTGTTCGAACGCGCCGACCTGGTCGTGGTCGACGACATCGAGAACGCGCGGCGCGGTTCGCGCGAGCTGCGCGAGCGTTTCGGTACCGGCGCGGAGCCCTGGAGGGGCGTGACCGTGCTGTCGGACCTGCTCGCGCAGGGGGGCACGCATCACCGCCCTGACGGCGCCCGCATGACGCTCTTCAAGGGCATGGGCATGGGGCTGTCCGACCTGGCGCTGGCGCGTGTGGTCTACGAGGCCGCCCGCGAGCGCGACCTGGGCGTGACGCTGGCATCGCAAACCCGAGAAAACCTGTTGCTGGCGCGCTGAAGCGACGGCGTAGAGATACCCGGCGGCGTGCCGCCGAAGACGAGGAGAACGAGATGTTCGTGAACGTGAGCGGGGCCGCGCCTCGCCAGCAGAATATGTGGCCGTCGGTGGTGATCACCAAGGAAGACATCGATCGCGAGATCGAGCGCCTGATCGACGCGCCGCGGCCGGACAACGGCCGGCGCGCGAGCCTGATCGTGCACCCCGAGGCCACCGCGCCGGGCCTGGGCCTGGCGCCGGGCACCGATGTGACCATCAACGTGCTCAATCCCGGCGAGAGCACGCTCAACCTGCGCAAGAACTCCAACATGCTGGAGATCTGTATCAGCGGAGAAGGCGTGGCCACGGTCGACGGCCGGTCTTTCTCCATCGGCAAGTGGGATGTCTGGAACACCCCCTCGATGCAGATCCATCGTTACCGCAACGAGGGCAAGACCCCGTGGGTGCGCCTGTCGTACTCCAACGCGCCGCTGCTCGAGAAGCTCGAGGTGCACTTCGTGGAAGAGTTCGAGGGTGACGTGCCCCCGCTGGATGCGAACACCACGCGGCGCGAGGGGCCGGCTCCCGGCGCCGCCCGGGCGCGCGACCTGGCGCTCGACGTGCCGGTGGGCGCCGATGGCGCGCGCCTGCTTGGTTACGAGTGGCTGATCGATATCGACGTGCTGGCCTCGCGCGCCCTGCACTGGCCCTATGCCAGCGTGGCCGAGCACCTGCCGTCGGTGGAAGACATCGCCAAGGGCTACAACGGCCGCCGCCTGTTCGTGCTCTACAACCCGGCCACCGAGCGCCGCATCGGCACTACGCACAGCTTCTTCGCCACGATCTCGAGCTCGCCGCCCGACAACCACCACGTGCCGCACCGGCACAGCTCGTCGGCCATCAATTACTACCTGCGCGGCGAGGGCTACAGCAAGGTCAATGGCGTGCGGCTCGATTGGAAAGCGGGCGATCTGCTGCTATCGGCGCCGGGCTGGGCGATGCACTCGCATCACACCAAGAACAGCACGACGTCGTCGTTGACCGTGCAGGACCACCCGCTGCAGATCGCGATGGAATCGCTGATCTGGCAGGAGCGGATGCAGGAGCCGATCCTCGCGCTGGGCAGCCAGAGCGGCTTCGAAAGCAACCGTGCCCAGCTCGCCGCCGCGCGCTGACCCGACACCAAGGATTTCACCGATATGCCGAACGCCGACGATCTCCGCGCACTGCGCGCCGAACTGCGCGATCTCTATGAAGACTACGGGCATTGCCTGGACGAGGGTGACCTCGACGCCTGGCATGGCTTTTTCACCGAAGACTGCCACTACCGCGTGCTCTCGCGCGAGAACCATGATGCCGGCCTGCCGCTCGGCCTCATCTATTGCATGAACAAAAACATGCTCAAGGACCGCGTCACCGCGCTGCGCGAAACCACGATGTTCGAGCCTCGTTCGCTGCGCCATTTCATCAGTGGCGTGATGGTGCACGAGCGCGAGGGCAACGAGGTCCGTGCCCAGGCCAACTTCGCCATCATGGAGTCGCTGTCCGATCGCGAGCCGAGCCTGAACATGGTGGGCCGCTATCTCGACACCTGGCGCGAGACCGACGCCGGCTGGCGCCTCGCGCACCGCGACTGCGTCTACGACAACTACCGGGTGCGCACTTCGCTCATCACGCCCGTTTGAATCCGGAATCGCCATGACCTGCACACATCACGACGACCAGCACGCCTGTTCCGACCAGCCCGCGGCACTCGCGGAGCAACCCATCCATATCGAACGGCGCTGGCCCGAGGAAGGCCACACGCGCATTCCGAACTGGGTCTATACCGATCCCGCCGTGTTCCAGAAGGAGATGGACATCTTCTTCAACGGCAAGACCTGGAACTACGTGGGCCTGGAATGCGAAGTGCCCGAGGTGGGCTGCTACAAGCGCAACTGGATCGGCACCAGCCCGGTGATCATGGTGCGCACCGAGAGCGGCGAGATCGCCGTGCTCGAAAACCGTTGCGCCCACCGCGGCGCGCAGATCTGCTGGCAGAACACCGGCAAGGTCGCGGACTTCACCTGCCCTTATCACCAGTGGAACTACGACCTCAACGGCAACCTGCAAGGCGTGCCGTTTCGCCGCGGGGCGATGGGCAAGGGCGGCATGCCGCGCGATTTCGATCCGAAGCAGAACGGCATTCGCAAGCTGCGCAGCGTCAATCGCGGCGGATCGATCTGGGCCACGTTCTCCGATGAGGCGCCGAGCTTCGAGGAATTCTGCGGCGCCGAGGTGCTGGCGGAGATCGACCACATGCTGCCGGGCAAGAAGCTCAAGCTGCTGGGCTACAGCCGCCAGCTGATTCCCAGCAACTGGAAGATGTACCTCGAGAATCTCAAGGATCCCTACCACGCGACGCTGCTGCACACCTTCTACATCACCTTTGGCTTGTGGCGTGCCGACTCCAAGTCGGAATGCATTCCTACCGGCGGCGGCGCGCACAGCGTGATGGTGTCGCATAACGAAGGCAAGAAGGTCACCGAGGCCACCTCCGAAATGAGCCGCTTCCGCAACGATCTGGAGCTGCTCGATCTGGAGACCGTGACGCCGCGCGCGGAATTCAACCGTGGCCGTGTCGGCGGCGCGTGGGTGTTTCCCGCGGCGCAGTTCGGTATCCAGGCCAACTCGCTCAAGACCCGCCACGTGATCCCGCGCAGCCCCACCGAGCACGAGCTCGTCTTCACCTACTACGGCTACGAAGACGACGACGAAGAGATGACGCGCCTGCGCTTGAAGCACGCCAACCTGCTGGGCCCGGCCGGCTTCGTGTCGATGGACGACAGCGAGATGCTCACGCAATGCCAGATCGGCGTGACGGGGTATCCGGGTGCCCGCGGCATCGTGGAGATGGGCGGACGCGATACCGAGCCGGCCGACTACATGGTGACCGAGGTGCTGATCCGCTCGTTCTATCAGTACTACCGCAAGGCGATGGGGTTCTGATCATGATGGATACCGCTGTCTGGAAACCGGTGGCGCTGGTCAAGGATATCTCGCCCGACACGCACACGCTGCGCGTGATGCACGAAGGCGAGGCCGTGTGCCTGTATGAACTCGATGGGCAGGTCTGTGCCACGCAGGACAAGTGTCCGCACGGCAACGCCAGCCTCGCCGAAGGCTGGGTGGAAGACGGCACCATCGAGTGTCCGCTGCATCAGGGCGTGTTCGACATCGCCACCGGCAAGCCGCAATGCCCGCCCGTGACCACCGATCTGCGCTGCTACGAATTGCGCGTGGAAGACGGCACGGTGTACCTGAAGGCGGACGCCGCATGAACGCCGCCGGCACCTTCGTGATCGTGGGGGCAGGACAGGCCGGGGCCTGGGCCGCGCGCACCCTGCGTGATCGTGGTCACGCGGGCCGCATCGTGTTGTGTGGCGCCGAGGCGCACGCGCCCTACGAGCGGCCGCCGCTATCCAAGGGTCTGGTCACGGGTGCGACGGACGCGGCCGAGACAACCCTGCTGGGCTTGGCGGAAATGCAGGCGCTCGGCATCGAGTTCATGCCCGGGCGCGACGCTGTCGCGCTGGACCCGGCCGCGCGCCAGGTACGGCTCGCCGACGGTGGCGCGATCGCCTACGACAAGCTCCTGCTGGCCACGGGCGGCAGCCCATGCCGTCCGCCCTTGCCGGGATTCGACAGCGCGCGTGTGCGCACCCTGCGCACGCTCGACGATGCGCTCGCCCTGCGTGCGGCGCTGGCTGCGCAGCCCCGCCTGGCCATCATCGGTGGCGGGTGGATCGGGCTCGAGATCGCCGCGACGGCGCGCACCCTGGGTTGCGCGGTGACGGTGATCGAAGCCGCGCCGCGCTTCTGCGCGCGCAGCGTCATGGCGCCCGTGTCGGCCTTTCTGCGCGAGCGGCACGAGACGGCCGGCGTGGCGGTGCGCCAGGGGCAGGGCGTGACGGCGCTCGAAGAAGACGCACACGGTGCGCGTGTGGTGCTGGCCGACGGTACCCAGGTGGACGCCGACCTCGTGCTGCTCGGTGTGGGCATGCAGCCCAACGACGGCCTGGCGCGCGACGCCGGCATTGCCTGCGCGCGTGGCGTGCTCGTGGATGCCACGTGCCGCAGCTCCGATCCCCACATCTACGCGGCGGGCGACGTGGCCGTGCTGGCGCATCCCCGCGTGCCCGAAGGCCTGCGGCTCGAATCGTGGCAGAACGCGCAGGACCAGGGCACCGCCGCCGCGCGCGCCATGCTGGGCGAAGCGGTGAGCTACATGCCCGTGCCGCTGGTGTGGTCCGAGCAGTACGAACACATGATCCAGATCGCGGGCTTTCCCGCGCAGGCGCATCGCACCGTGGAGCGCGTGGTGGGCAGCGCCGGCCGGCTTTACCTCGGCCTGGACGAGGCCGGGGCCACGGTCGCGGCCGTGGGTGTCGACGCCGGCCGCGACTTCCGCGTCGCCCGCAAGCTCGTGGAGCAGAGCGGCGCGGCCCCCGCCGACTATCACGCGTGTCACGACGCACGCGACCCGGCCGCCGCAGGCGCGCCGCGCAACCCGGAGCTTGCTGCATGACCGATCTTTCGCTTTCGCATCGCGACGCCGCGTGCCGCCACGTGCTGGCGTTCTTCAGCGCGCTCGACCAGCGCCGCCACGAGGAGGTGGCCGCACTGATGGCCGCCGATGGTGTCTGGCACCGGCAAGGGCAGGCGCTGGTCGGGCCGAGTGCCGTGGCCGCTGCGCTGGCCGAGCGTGATCCCGCGCGCGAGACCGCCCACATCGTGACCAATCTGCATGCGGTATCGGAAGGCGGGCGGGTGCGCGTGCACTTCTATCTGCTGGCCTACGAAAGCCGTACGGCACCCGGCGACGATGCCACGCCGCGTCTCGTGTCGATCCGGTCCTGCACCGATGATTGGGTCGAGACAGCGGCCGGCTGGCGTCTGGCACAGAAAACCAGCCGTCGCCATCTCCCGCCCGAATCCGCCCCGCGCTGACATTCTCCTATCTCTCGAGGTCTTTCATGGCACTAGCCGCCCCTATCATCGAAGACATCGCACGCCGCCTGCATGAGGCAGAGCGCACGCGCACCCAGATTCGTCAGGTCTCGCTCGATCATCCTGACATGGACATCGCCGACGGTTATGCCGTCCAGCGCCGCTGGGTCGACCTCAAACTGGCCGAGGGCCGGCGCCTGGTCGGCCACAAGATCGGCCTCACCTCGCGCGCCATGCAGTTGTCGTCGCAGATCGACGAGCCCGACTTCGGCGCGCTGCTCGACGACATGCTGTTTGCCGACGGTGCCGCGATCGCGCGTGACCGGTTCATCGTGCCGCGCCTCGAGGTCGAGCTCGCCTTCATTCTCGACAAGCCCCTGCGGGGTCCGGGCGTCACGCTCTTCGATGTGTTGGACGCGGTGCGTTATGTGATTCCCGCGCTCGAGATCATCGATGCGCGGTCGCACCAGATCGATCCCGACACGCGCCGCCCGCGCAAGGTGTTCGACACCATCGCCGACAACGCCGCGAATGCCGGCGTCGTGATGGGCGGCCGCCCGGTGCGCGTGAACGAACTCGACCTGCGTTGGGTGGGCGCCATCCTGTCGCGCAATGCGGTGATCGAAGAAACCGGCCTGGCCGCAGGCGTGCTGAACCATCCCGCCAATGGCGTGGTCTGGCTGGCCAATCGCCTGGCCGAGCACGACGTCACACTCGAACGCGACCAGATCATCCTGAGCGGCTCGTTCACGCGGCCGGTATACGCGGAGCGTGGCGACGTGTTCCACGTCGACTACGGCACGCTGGGCGCCGTGAGCTGCCGCTTCGAGTGATCGCCATGAAAACACCTCCCAATGCATTCAAGGCGGCACTGGCGCGCGGCGAGTCTCAAGTGGGCCTGTGGCTGGGCCTGGCGAGTGGCTACGCCACCGAGGTCGTGGCCGGAGCCGGCTTCGATTGGCTGCTGATCGACGGCGAACACGCACCCAACACGCTGGACTCGATCCTGTCGCAACTGCAGGTGCTGGCGGCCTATCCGGTCGAGCCCGTGGTGCGGCCCGCGTGGAACGATCCCGTCGAGATCAAGCGGCTCTTGGACGTGGGCGCGCGCACCCTGCTCGTGCCGATGATCCAGAGCGCCGAAGAAGCCGCGGCGGCGGTAGCCGCGATGCGCTATCCGCCCGAAGGCATTCGGGGAGTGGGCAGCGCGCTTGCGCGCGCGTCACGCTGGAACCGCCTGCCGGCCTATCTCGATGAGGCCAACGACACCATGTGCACGCTCGTGCAGGTCGAGACGCGCCGCGGCATCGAGGCGCTGGATGCGATTTGCGCGGTCGATGGTGTGGACGGCGTCTTCATCGGCCCGGCCGATCTGGCAGCGGATTACGGCTACCGCGGACGACCCGCGGATCCGGCGATGCAGGCGGTGATCGATTCGGCCCTGGCGCGTATTCGCGGCCATGGCAAGGCGGCCGGCATCCTGGTGAGCGATCCGGTCCTGGCCGAACACTACATTGCACGCGGCAGCGTGTTCACGGCCGTGGGCGTGGACGCGACTTTGCTGGCGCGCGCGGCAACCGATCTGGCGGCGCGTCACGGACGTGCCGCCACCAGTGGCGCGGCGGGCGTCTACTGAAAATCCGTGCCGGCGAGAGATTCGCCGGTGCTCTACTTACCGGAAGGCCGGGACAAGGCCAATGGTTCACTCGAGGAGACAACATCATGCGTATCGTTAAATCATCCGCGGCGCTCTGGGCCGCGGGCATTGCCGCCTGTATCGGCATGAGCGGCCCTGCGGCCAGCGCCGCGGGCGCCGACACCTGGCCCAGCCGTCCGATCAACCTGATCGTGCCCTTCCCGGCGGGCGGTGGGGCCGACACCCTGGCGCGCCTGGTGAGCGAACCGCTCATGCGCGACCTGGGCCAGACCATCATCGTCGAAAACCGTCCCGGCGCGGGCGGCAACATCGGCAGCGCCACCGCGTCGCGTGCCGAGGCCAACGGCTACACGCTGGCCTACGCCACCAACGGCACGCAGGCCATCAACCACTGGCTCTACAAGACGCCGGGCTTCTCGCGCGACGACTTCGAACCGATCTCGCGCCTGACCACCATCGCCGCGGCCGTGGTGGTGAATCCCGCAGATCCCTATCGGTCATTGAAGGATGTGCTGGACGCCGCTCGCGCCAAGCCCGGCATGCTCACCTGTGGTTCCGCCGGCAACGGCACCACCTCGCACCTGGCCTGCGAACAGCTCAAGCAAATGGCCGGCGTGAACATCGTGCACGTGCCCTACAAGGGCGGCGCGGCAGCCATGACCGACCTGATGGGCGGACGCCTGTCGCTGCTGATCGACGTGATGCCCAACGTGGCGCCGCAGATCAAGGCACAGCGCCTGCGCGCGCTCGCCGTCACCACCGCCGAACGCGTTGCCTCCTTGCCCGACGTGCCCACCGTCGCCGAAGCCGGCGTACCGGGCTACGCCTTCTTCGCCTGGGACGCCCTCTATGCACCCAAGGGCACGCCCGCCAAGGTCCTCGACCGCCTCAACGCCGCGGTCCACAAGATCATGGCCCAACCCGACATGCGCGCCCAACTCGAAGCCCGCGGCGCGCAACCCGCGCCGACGACGCGGGAGGAATTGCGTGCGTTCTCCAATGAAGAGTACGAGCGGCTTGGCAAGGTCGTGCGTACGGCGGGTGCGGTGATTGATTGAGTGAAGTGAGGAGTGGCACAGCGCCTGCGGGGACTGTGCCGCTTTGTTTGCGAGGGCGGGGGCCGCGTCGTTACCGCAAATTCGCATGTTCGCTTCGAACTGCGCTCGCGTGTATTTGGTTTAGCGATGACTCATCGTCGTGGGCGCCCGGTGCAAGATGCCTGGTCAGCCCGGCGGCACATCAAACGTGAAGTGCCGGGGCCGCTTTGCCTCGGACGAGCTGCCGCGAGGCGAGCTGGAGTGCGAGTCCGCGAAGCGCCCCGTGCGAGCCGCCGGTCAAGCATGACAGTTATCATGGCGGCCCATGCGAACGAGGTCGGACGCCATTGCCCGGACCGTACGACACGCGTCCTGGCGTGAGCGTGCGCGAGGCAGCTCGTCCTGACCGTCGTCCGCACCACGCATCGCAAGGACACAAGATGGACCCGCGCAAGATCCTGCTCGACAAGATCGAAGCCCTGGACGCCCAGGACGAAGACAACCTGCCGATCGTCCCGCTGGACGACTACTTCACGGGCAACGATCAGGAAGAGTCCATCGCGCCCAACCAATGGGGCGACGGCCGCCCCTCGATCCGCGAGATCCACGCCCGCTTCCAACAGATCGCCCAGCGCCCCGACGTGCACGGGGTCTATGTCGGCCTGCACTACGACTGGGTCATGGCGCTGGAAGGCGAAGACTGGCCCGCCGCCGAAAACATCCACATCTACTCGACCGCCTCGCAAGCCGACGCCGATCAATGGATCGAGGGCCTCGAAGCCGACGGCATCACGCCAGGCTGGCCCTACGGCAAACACGCCGCATCGCCCGAACCGGGCGAAGGCGTGGTGGTTTATACGGTGTATTGGGATTGAGTGAGGGCGGGGCGGTGCGCGCTGCGCCAGCAAGGTCGGTACGGAATGACGACCCTGGGCAAGGCGTGTGCGCTGTTTGACGTTCAGGCGAGCGTGATATCCATCTGCCGGCCCAACACTTCCAGCGCGCGATCCAGCGTATCGATCTTGGTCGTGTGATGCAGATCCACGAGACGGCTCACCTCCTGGCGCGGCACACCCATCCGGCGCGCTAGTTCAGCCTGCGTGACCCCCTGCGCGATCAGCTCATTGAGCACGAGGATCTTCGCCTGCACACTCGGCGGCAAGCTGACCAACACCTCATCTCCTCGAGCCTTCGACGGCGCAGGCACCGCGCGCTCATCCTCGAAGTAGAAATCCATCGCGGTCCGCAAGGCGTCCGCTGCCATCTCCAGAGCTTCTTCGCGCGTCGCGGCGCCGGTGAGTGCCTCGGGGATGTCGCGGAACGAAACGGCGAACCCAGTGCCATCGGCCTCGATAAGCGCGGGGAATTTCAACATGGCGGTGGCTCCTTGCCCGGCTCGAAACAGTCGGTGAAAGACATACGCTCGTCAGGTTCACAGACCCAGTTGCTTGAGAATTCGCAGTCTGAGGGACTCCCCGATCTCGTGGCTGGGGTGCCTCGGGAGGGTGGTTTGCCGGCCATTGAGATAAACCTTCAAGTGGCGCGAGCCATGTTTGAACTCCGCTCCTCGAGCGTGCAGCCACCTCACAAACTCACTTTGCTTCATCGCAAGCTCAGTTGCGACGAGCAGGGATAGCGTAGCCGGGCGGTGCGCTATCCGTCAACAAAAATGATGACATTCCGGGGCCGCCTCTGGACGATCGATCGGGTCGGATCGCCACATTAGCGCCTGGCCAGAGGCTGTGGGGGCAGGGTGTGGCATCGTTGCGCCGGCCACGCTGCCCCCGGTGGGCCCGCGTGGCCGGGTCGCGCTACAGCACGGCCACGCGCTTGCGTTCGATCAGGTCGAAATCGATGCGCGCGCCCAAGCCCGGTTCCGTGGGTGCATGCACGTAGCCGTCGGCGTCGGGCTCGATGTCCTCGATCAGGCCATACTTCTGTGCGCCTCCCGGCAACAGCACTTCGAAGAATTCGGTGTTCTTGAGCGCCATGGCGACATGCAGTTGCGCCACGTTATTCAGTGAGTTGCCGCCGTGGTGGATCTCATAGTTCATGCGGAACGCCTCGGCCAGGTGCGCGGTCTTGAGCATATTCGTGATGCCGCCCTTGAGCGGCACATCTCCGCGCAAGAAATCCGTGGCGCTTTGCTGGATCCAGGGTACGTACGCATCCAGTACCGCGGCCGGTGCTTCCGTCGCCATGATCGGAATGTGCAGCTGCTGCTTCAGCTTCACGTAGTTGTACAGATCGGAGTCCTGCAGCGGGTCTTCGTACCAGTAGTATCCGAGGTCCTGGATCGCGCGTCCGACGCGGACCGCCTCCGGGTACTGGTAAGCCCAGGCTGCGTCGAGCATCAGCAGATAATCGTCGCCCACGGCCTTGCGCACGGCCTCGCAGACCCGGATGTCCTCCTGCCAGGGATGGGGCGGATGGATCTTGTAGGCGGCCCAGTTCCTGGATTGATAGTGCAGTGCCTCGTCGGCATATTCTTCCGCCGAGTCGAGGATCATCGAACTCGCGTAGGCCTTGATCTTGTTGCGGTAGCTGCCGATCAGGCGATGAATGGGTAAGCCCGCGACCTTGCCGGCAAGATCCCACAGCGCCACGTCGCATGCGCCGATGGTGCGGACCGTCGTTGTCCGCGAGCGCCGCCACATGGCCTGGAATAGCCGCTCGCGATCCAGCGGATCCTGCCCCATCAGGATGGGCTTGAGGTACTTGATCAGGTTCGGCGCGTCGAGGTCGGCCGGATAGTAGGCCGAGCCGAGGAAGGCGTGTCCGGTCACGCCGGCATCGGTCTGGATGGAGAGCAGGCCCAGTTTGCTCGAGCCCGCGAATTTCCCCGTATGCGCCGCATAGCTGGTGGGGGGAATGTCGTCCCAGGAGAACAGGGTGACGGTGACGTTATCGATTTTCATGAACACTCCACGTGTGGGCGGCGGGCGCCCGTTCAACATTGCAATTCGATGAGAAACGGGCCATCCGCGCGCACGCCGCGCTCGAGTGCCTGCGCCAGGCCTTCCATCGTGTCGGTACGTGTGGCGGGCACGCCCATGCTCTCGGCGAGACGCACCCAGTCGAGCGGCGGATCGTCCAGGCTGAAGAGTGCTTGCGACGCGGGGCCCGGCGTGGCGCCTACGGCCTTCAGTTCGCCCTGCAGGATCCGGTAAGCGCGATTCGAAAACACGATGGTCACGACGTTGAGCCGTTCCCGGGCCTGGGTCCAGAGCGCCTGCAACGAATACATGCCGGCGCCGTCCGCCTGCAGGCAGATCACGCGGCGTGCCGGGCAGGCGATCGCCGCGCCGGTCGCCGTCGGCATGCCGCCACCGATGGCGCCGCCGGTGTTCTGCAGCCAGTCGTGGGGCGCGGCATGAAACGTAGGCACGAAGAGCCCTCGGCCTGAAGTGACGGCGTCTTCCATGACGATGGCATCCTCGGGCATCAGGCGAGCGAGGACCTGCCCGAATGCCTGGGGCGTGAAGGCGCCGGTGGGCAACGCTGTCTCGCCCGGGGCCGCCAGGGTCTCGCGCTGCGGTGCCCCCAGGGCATCGGCGAGGTCTTGTAGCGCGCGCTCGGCGTCCTCCCCGACGCTGGCCAGCGAAATGATCCGCGTGCCTGGCGCGCACAGATCGCTGGGCTTGTCCGGATAGGCAAAGAATGCCGCCGGCGGCGTCGCGCCGGCCAGGATCACGACCGGGTAGGGGGCGAGGGTGGCGAGCGCCTGGTCGACGGCGTAAGGCAGGCGGTCGATGGGCGGACGGCCGAGTCCGCGCGGCATGCGCGCGACGAAGGTGGTCGTGCGTAGTGCTGCCCCGGTCGCGCCCGCCACACGCCACGCCGCACGCAACCCGGCTTCGCTCAGCGCGCTCGTGCCGAGCAGGATCAGCGCCGGTGCGCCGCCGCGTAGCGCGCTAGCCGCTTCGTCGATGTGGGCAGCCTCGGCGCGAGCGGGCGTGGGGGCGGGTAATGGCGTGCGCGGGCCGTCCGACGCCGTCCACGCCGTGTCGGCGGGAAGGACCAGCGTCGCCACGCCGCCGGGGGCCGTCATCGCTTGCCGCACGGCCTCGACGGCATCGTCGGCCACGTCGCGTGCATGGCGCGACACGCGGACCCAGCAAGACATCGGCGCCGCCAGCATGGCCACGTCCGAGGTCAGCGGCGTGTCATAGCGTGCGTGATAGGTTGCGTGGTCGCCCACGATGTTGACCACCGGCGTATAGGCGCGCTTGGCGTTATGCAGATTCGCGAGGCCATTCGTCAGGCCGGGGCCGCAGTGCAGCAAGGTCGCTGCCGGCATTCCCGTCATGCGGCCATAGCCGTCCGCGCAACCGGTCACCACCGTCTCGGCCAGGCCCAGCACGCAGCGCATGCCGGGCACGCGATCCAGGGCGGATACGAAGTGCATCTCAGACGTGCCCGGATTGGCGAAGCAGGTCGTCACGCCCGCGTCCACGAGCGTTTGCACCAGCGCCTGTGCGCCGTTCATCGGTGCCTGGCTCATCCGCGCGTCTCCGTGTACAGGCGCATCCCTTCGATCACGCCGGGGCGCGCGGCCAGCCGGCCAGCCCAGGCGGTCAATGCAGGAAACGCCGCGGGGTCGAGCGCGTCGCGGCGCAGCGCGTAGTTGGGGTAGAGCACGAAGTCGGCGTAGCTCAGTTCTCCTGCCAGGTAGTCGCGCCCGGCCAAATGCTGCTCGACCACGCCGAAGTAACGTAGAAAGCGCTTGCGGAACAGGTCGATATGCGCCGGGACTTTCTCTGGCGACACGACTTCCACCTGATTCATGGCGGCGCTCGTGCCGCCGATATCGGTGCCGGCCTGCCAGGCCCACTGCATCGCGAGCGCACGGCCGGCTTCATCCTCAGGAATGAAACGGCCTGCATTCTGGCAAGCATAGAAAACGATGGCCCCGGATTGCGCCAGCACCAGCGGCTTGCCGCCGGGTCCGGCTGGATCGACCAGGGCGGGGATCTGGCTTGCCGGGTTGATGCGCCGGTACTCATCCGTCTTGTGTGCCCCCGCGCCCACGTCGATGGGAATCAGGCGATGGGGCAGGCCGGATTCGGCCAGTGCGATGGTGGCGCGCAGACCGTTCGTGGTGCGCCATGCATACAGATCTATCACTTCATTCACCTCGTGTGTTGATACTGCGAAGTGCGCGGCCGGCCAGGTGCGGCCGGCTAGGTGCGGCTGGCGATGCGCTGCCGCCAGGGCAGGCCGCGCCTTGGTTATTCCACTTTCACGTTCGACTGCTTGATGAGGGCGGACCAGTCGCCCGCCTCCTTGTCCAGCCATTGCTTGTATTCGTCGGCGCTTTGGTAGACCGGCTCGACCATCATCTTGCGCAGCGTCTCCTGCGTGGCGGGTTGGCGCATGTAGTCCTGCACCGCCTCGTTGAGTTGCTTGACGGTCTCGGGAGATGTGTTGGCCGGCGCGAACAGACCCTGCGAGATCAATGCCGTGAAGCCCGGTACCCCGGACTCGCTGATCGTCGGGATGTCGGCGGCATAAGGCGAGCGCTGCGGCGTGGCGATGGCCAGCGCGCGCAGCTTGCCGCTGCGCAGCAGCTCGAGCACGGACGGCAGGCCGGTGAACACCATGTCGAGGTGGCCTCCGACCGTATCCGTGATGGCAGGCCCGCTGCCCTTGTAGGGCACGTGCATCAGCTGGATGCCCGCTTCCTTCATGAGTTTTTCGGCGGCAAGGTGGGTGATGCCGCCGGTGCCGGACGATCCGATCGTCAGCTTGCCGGGAGATTTTTTCGCGGCGTCCAGCACGTCGGAGAACGTTTTGAAGCGCGAGTTGGCGGGCACCACGAGCACGTTGCCGAAAGTGGCGAGATTGGCGACGGGCTTCAGATCCTTGACGCCGTAATTGAGGGACTTGTAGAGCGACGGCACGATTGTGTACACGGCCGAGTCGGACACCAGCAGCATCTTCTGATCGGGTGTGGAACGCGCCACGGTCTCGGTGCCGATGATGCCGCCCGCGCCGGAGCGGTTCTCCACGATGACCGTTTGCTTGAGTGCCTTGCCCAGCCCGGGCGCGACGAGCCGGCCAAACAGGTCGGACCCACCCCCGGGGTTGTAGGGCACGACGATGCGCACCGGTGGCGAGGCATGCGTGCTCGGGAGCACGGCGAAGGTGAGGCCGAGCGCGAGGCAGGCCGTCCTTATCCGAATCTTCAACATTGTTTGTCTCCATGGTTTTTATAGGTACGACTCACAGCGATGAACTGCATCCCGTCGCCGTACTGACATTCGCGATGACATGTGAGTACGCGCGTGGCATGCCGGAAGACGTCGGACTGCACGCCTTGCGTGTCCAGATCTAGAAAGTGCCGGGATAGGCGCCGCCATCGAGCAGCAGGTTCTGGCCCGTGATGTAGCCCGCATGCACGCCGCACAAAAACGCGCACAACGCCCCGAATTCTTCGGGGGTGCCGAAGCGCTGCGCCGGGACGGCGCGGCGGCGCATGCCGGCGTAATCGTCCAACGGCTGGTTGGCGCGCTCTGCCATGACGGCAAGATTGGCGCGCAGGCGATCGGTGTCGAAGGTGCCGGGCAGGAGGTTGTTGAGCGTGACGTTGCGGCCTGCGAACGCGGGCTGGCGTGCCAGCCCCGCCACGAACCCGGTGAGCCCTGCGCGCGCGCCGTTTGACAGGCCCAGCGCTGCGATGGGAGCTTTCACCGCCGACGAGGTGATGTTGATCACCCGGCCGTAGCCGCGTTCGGCCATCGCATCGACGGTTTCGCGGATGAGCGCGATCGGCGCGAGCATGTTCGCGTCGAGCGCGCGGATCCAGTCGTCGCGCGCCCAGTCGCGCATGTCGCCGGCGGGTGGGCCGCCCGCGTTGTTGATGAGAATGTCCACGCGCGGCGCGGCATCCAGCGCGGCCCGGCGGCCCTGCGGCGTGGTGATGTCGCCCGCCGCGGTCCGCACTTCGGCTTGCGGGGCGAGGGCACGCAGTGCGTCTGCCGCCTGCTCCAGCCGCGTTCCGTCCCGAGCCGTGAGCACGATGTTCACGCCTTCGCCGGCGAGCGCTTGCGCGCATCCCCAGCCCAGGCCTTTGCTCCCCCCGCACACCAGGGCCCATTTGCCCGCGATACCCAGATCCATGCCGTCCTCCTCATTTTTGTCGCCGTATATGCGCGTGGTTTGGCTAAAATTACACGATTGTTAAGTTGTAAGGCAACTAGTGTTTTAACGGAGTCCGTCCAGGTGTTGGCCAGCCGGGCTGCGTGCAGTTATGAGGACTTACACTGATGCCTGTTTCCGGAATTTCCTATGCCCAGAACCCAAGCGAAACGTGCCGCGCCCGTCGCCGCGCCATTGGCTTCCGAGACGGAAGACCTGCGCGCGCAACGCCCGCCGCGGCTTGCCGACCAGCTCTACGACCGCCTGCTGCAGCAGATCACCTACGGCAAGTACCCGGAGGAGAGCCGGCTGCCGTCAGAGCACGACCTCTGTGCGGCCTTTGGCGTATCGCGGCCCGTCGTGCGCGAAGCGCTCTTCCGTCTGCAGGCCGACGGCATCATCGTGTCGCAGCGGGGCGCGGGCTCCTATGTCCGCAAGCGCCCAAGCCCGGAATTGATCCGCCTGGCGCCAATCGGCGGGCTGGCCGAGCTCGTGCGTTGCATGGAGTTGCGCAGCGCGCTGGAAGGCGATGCCGCTTATATGGCAGCCCAGCGCCGGACCGAACATGATCTGCAAAGCATGGCCGCGGCCCTTCACGACATGCAGGCCGCCTTCGAGGCACGCCAAGTGGGCAACGAAGCCGATTTCCGCTTCCATCAGGCAATCGCAGCCGCCTGCGGCAACGACCTCTTCGTCACCATGCTCCAGTCGCTATCGCAGCAGATCTTCGACTACATGCGCGTCATGCGCAGCCTGGCCCTCGCGAGCGCCGTCACCCGCGGAGAGCGCGTGCAACAAGAGCACGCGCGCATCTTCAAGGCGATCGAAGACCAGGATCCCGACGAAGCCCGGGAAGCGATGCGCGACCACATCTACAACTCGCGCATGCGTACGCTGGATGAGAGTTTCCTGCCGGCCAACAAGCCGCCGCGCGGCTGAACTGCGCCTGAGGTGCGGGGCTCTGGCCTCGTCGACCGGGACAGCGAGGCGCCGTCGCGCGATGACACGGATGTGGAGTGAAGCGCCGCACATGCAGGCGCGTATCCCGAAAGCCCTCCGATCTGTTCGTGCCAACGGAGGAGGCACGTACGCGTAGGGCACGCTCAGCGCCGGCGAAACGGGCCTGTGACGTGGGGTCAGGGAAAACGGATGATGGTGCCCGAGGCCGGAATCGAACCGGCACGCCTTGCGGCGGGGGATTTTGAGTCGGTGATTTACAGTGTGTCTACAGGGAAATGGGTCGAATTCTAGCGTAGGTTGAAATAGGTAAAACCAGTTTGAAATCAGTAGGTTAGCGTATTTTAACTGAATTGTTGAAAACTGATCACTGTGCCTGTACTGTACCTAAATTTCGGTACAGTGACCGTTTTCAATTGGTCTACACCTTAGATAAGAAACGGGCGAGACTCTGCATTTCGTTTTGAGACTCAAAAGCCGAGCGGAGTTATTTATCGAGTCTGGAGGCGCGGTGCTTATCAATGGTCATCAAGCGCAGAGACCTTTTTCCAAAGATCATCTTGAGATAAGGAGAGCTCTTCTAGTATCCTCTCCGCCCGCGGTTGATGTTTCCTGTTACCTTTAAAGATTTTTCCCTCATCACCCGCATGTGATATTAGTATTCCTTCGCGTTCCAAGAGGTTTATGATTTTATAAGCTAGTTTCTTGTTGTAAATGCCATTAAAACCTCGAACAAGGACTTCTTCTTTTCTACCTGCCCCCTTTTGATTGAAAACTTTTTGAATCATTAGCACAAGGTATTGCTGGGCCGCATTTAACTTAGTTTGTTTTATTTTTGAAATTGAGCTTACTTGTTCAAAATTCTCCACAATACAACTATCTGAAAGATATTTTTCAAAACCTACCCTGGACGAAACGCCAAAGATTTTTGAAATATGTGTCTCATCTAGTATGACGTTCTCTAGTTTTGAATTTTGAATATTAAATTCGTAAATATATGAGTTAATTATTTCAAGATTTAATATTCTTTTGTTGGAGAAGTCCACATAGCTGCTGGTGAACCCGTCTAAACGTAAGCCTTGAAAGTCAATTTCGTCGAAAGAGTCGTCGTAAACGGCTGAGGAAACTAGCTCGGCTTTGAGGTTTACATTCTTCTTATTTCTGAGGCGGTGTAAATGCGATCGAGTGTCAATTTCGCGGTCGACAAGCAAAGCCGCCAAAAGGAGTATGCCGCCTTTTGAAAGAGTGTTCTTCCAAACAATATCATCATCTAAAAATGAACCTCGATCCAAATCGGCGGCGTATGCTTGCACCCTCAAAAAGTCAAGAAATTGTTCGTCGGTGAATCGGCGGTCGTAACTATCTGCTTCTATTCTGCCCATGCCAGGCAATCTTTGAAGATATGCCGCAGATTCTTCAATCGCATCAAAACCGAATTCGGCTTTAAAAATGGAATTTAGACTTTCAATTGACACTGGGCCACTGTCAGTTGGGGTGTTTCTCGTAAATCTACCGATGGCGACTAACAAGCGCTTTATCGCTTCAGGATCGAGTACTGATTTGTTGGCAGCGGAGTCTCTTTCAGCGATAAATTGAAAGAAGCTAATCCAGAAAAAATATGGGTTGTTCAGCTTAAGAGCGTGTTCTATGTCGTCGGACATTCCATTTTCAGACAGTAGCCTGATGGCCATTGGTTTTTTTGGAAACCATTTTGGAATGACAAGATTTATATTGTTTTCTTTTTGAAATTGATTGAGCTCGGCGTCAGTAAACTCGCCTTTTGTTTCAAGTATTTCGTACTTTCCTTTCTGAAGTCCGAATGCCCTAATCATCTCGTCATCATCGTTAAAAAAGTGCTCTCGTCCTGTTATTAAAATTCCTTTTTTTGAGTTGGAGATTATTTCTCTTATGAAGCCGAACTCTCGAAATCTAATATCTACGATTTTTTGTGGAAGTTCCGACCAAGTTTGTATCGCCACTTCATCAAAACCGTCTATTAGTAGCGTAAATAATCCACTGTTTAAACACTTGACGCCAGCATCAGAGAATGGTCCCAGTCCAAGTTTTTTTAGGTGACGTCGTATCAGCTCATCGCTGCTTTGAACGCCTTTGTAATCGCGAAGGTCTATCGCCAGTATGAACTCGTTGAGATCAGATGACATTCCCTCAAATAGGCTTTGGATTAATCTGCTTTTGCCAGTGCCGTACTCACCCTTCAATATAATTATTTTACCAGATTGTAACAAACTCTTTACATCATGAAAATTTGCGTCGGCCAATTTATTTTGGCGGCTATAGTTGACTTTGATAAAGGAATTTTTGTCGATCTCGCCGGTCAATGGGTCGACTGCAGATCCAAATGGCTTTGTGCTTCTCTCGTATCTATAGGAAGAATAATCAAAGAAATCGCGCTTAAAGTCTTCAAAGCGCATGGTTTTCATTTTCTTTTCTGCGACAGTCTGAGCCATTAATGAGCTTACATCGTCTTCCGTGATTAGAAAGCATTCGGACACGATGTAGTTATCATCGAATAGTTTCCGTCTAATCAATTCCAAATCAAGAATATCTTTTCTGAATTTATTTAGAGTTTCGTTTTTTGTTATCTGCAGGAGTATGAAATGATTTTCTTCAAGTCGAATGACCCCGTCAATTTGAATTCCGGCAATGGTTTCCTTGATGCATTGGCGGGTCCACTTTAGTGAGGCGAAGGATCTAACTGCAATTTCGAAATCTTCAGGTGTCATAGGTCGCAATTATTTTATTAAGTAGGTGTTGCAGGGGAGGATTGGAGCGAAGGAAAGATCTATTCGATTGAAAGGCCACTGAGCCACGAAAAATACGAAAGGTTTGTGATGCAAAAACCGGCGACAGCCTATCCTGCACTAGTTTCAATCACCTATATTTTCTTCGTCATGACTAAGCTTTTGGGCTTGCCAAGGCACTAACCGGTTGCACAAAAACTTCGAGGTCAATGTCCCCGTCGATGAACCGTTGAGCATGTTCTTCATCTGCTGCACTGAGCGAGAACCTCTCCGAACCGACTGATATGCGAGCGTAATTGACGGCCGCAACACGCCGATCGCGCTCGGCACCGGATATCGTTTTACTTAGTTCCGCTTCGTGCGAACCCATCTCAGCCATGGTCGTCTCCCCGCGCTAGGTAACGCTATATTACAAGGCATGAGCTCTTTGTCGCCTTGGGGAAAACACGCGCAGGTGTAGGGGGAGGTTGTTTTCAACCAAGCGTCGCGCTCACCGCTTCCGGCTATCTCGGCTGCGCCGCAACTAAGAGGCGTTCGAGTGAGGTTTTGCCTCTCCCGGGGCTTCCGTTGCCGTCGACCGGCATTTCGGAGCTACGGTCAGCAGTCATCCATCCCACGCGCTATTTGTGCTTACTCTGCGGGGATAAGCTGCCGCGTTTGGGTGAGTATCGCTGCGAGCCACGCCAACTTCTTTGAGGTCTGTCGACATTCGTGGAAATAATTCCGCCCATGCTTGGCGTCTCTGGCGATGGGTGGTGGCATGAGTGTGATAGACGGCCGCAGGCCGGGCGAGGCATGGGAGAGAGCATGCCGGACGTCGGTCTTGCCTTACTCTGGCAGCGCCACGAGGTTGCACAGCCTATGGCATTAGGGCAAGGGCAAAGCTGGGCCGCTGCGCTTGTCGCAAGAGCCGACCCGATTAGAACGGGCGCAGAATGCAACCTAGTGTCGCTACCGTGAAACAGGGAAAAATGCGGTGGCAAACGATGCGGCGAGGTACCGAAACCGTACGTGGCAACTTTCGCGGGAGCTCCCCGGTGCGGGGCTTGGACTGAGATTTTCTGGCGCCTTGAACGACCAGAAGACCTAGAGATGGTGCCCGAGGCCGGAATCGAACCGGCACGCCTTGCGGCGGGGGATTTTGAGTCCCCTGCGTCTACCAATTTCACCACTCGGGCTGAGGGTCGCGGATGCGTCCAGGTGACGTATCGCGGTAGAAGTGAAGACCGCGATTATATGCGGTCTCACGAAGATTGTCAGGCGAGGTTCGGAACGCAGGCCGGGGGTGGTCTGCATTCCCGCTTGTGGCCCGCGGCGGGGAGGCCGGTGGCCGGCTCTCACCGCGGCTCGGATGTCCTGTCTCCCGCAAGCAGTGCGACGGCAATTCAGCCGCCGTTTTTCGCGCAAGCAGCGCGGCGGTGACTCAGGCGCCGGATCTCGCCGATAGCAGCGCGGTGGCGACTCAGACGCCGTGTCTCGTCCCGAGCAACTCAACGGCGGCGAGGAGCTCAACGAGCCCCTCGCCGCCCCGACCCTGACTCAGCCATCAGCGCCGCCCACCCTCACTTCTTCTCAGGCAAGAACCAGTTCATCACCAAAGCAGCGATGCCGCCGGTGGCGACGCCGGATTCGAACACGTTCTTCACGGCCTCGGGCAGGTGCGACAGGATCTGCGGCACTTGCGAGACGCCCAGGCCCAGGGCCAGGGAGACGGCGATGATGAGGAGGGCGCGGCGGTCGAGCTGGACGCCGGCCAGGATGTTGATGCCGGACGCGGCGACCGCGCCGAACATCACCATGGCGGCGCCGCCCAGCACGGGCTCGGGCACGGCCTGCAGCAGGCCGGCCACGGCCGGGAACAGGCCCAGCAGGACGAGCATGCCGGCGATCCAGACGCCGACGTGGCGGCTGGCGATGCCGGTGAGCTGGATCACGCCGTTGTTCTGGGCGAAGACCGAGCTCGGGAAGGTGTTGAAGATGCCGGCCAAAAGCGAGTTCGCGCCGTTGACGAGCACGCCGCCCTTGATGCGTTGCATCCACAGCGGGCCGTCGACGGGCTGCTTGGAGACTTTGCTGGTGGCGGTGACGTCGCCGATGGCTTCGAGCGAGGTGACCAGGTAGATGATCAGCATGGGCACGAAGAGCGCCCACGAGAAGCCCAGGCCGAAGTGCAGCGGGGTGGGGATCTGGAACAGGGCGGCTTCGCGGGCGCCGGTGAAGTCCAGGCGGCCCATGAAGGCGGCGGCGATGTTGCCCACGGCCAGCGCCAGCACGAGCGCGGTGCTGCGCACCCACACCACCGGCACGCGATTCAGCAGGATGATGGTGCCGAGCACCAGGCCGGAGAGCGTCAGGTTCTCCGCGCTGGCGAAGGTGCCGTTGCCCATGGCCGAGTAGCCGCCGCCCATGCTGATGAGACCCACCTTGATCAGGGTGAGGCCGATCAGCAGCACGACGATGCCGGTCACGAGCGGCGAAATCAGGCGCTTCACGAAGGGCAGGATGCGGCTTACGCCCATCTCGATGAACGAGCCGGCGATGACCACGCCGAAGATCGCGGCCATGACGGCTTCGACGGGCGTGCCTTGCTTGACCATGACCGAGCCGCCAGCGATCAGCGGGCCCACGAAGTTGAAACTGGTGCCCTGCACGATCAGGAGGCCGGCGCCCAGGGGGCCGAAGCGCTTGCATTGCACGTAGGTGGCGATGCCGGAAATCACCAGCGACATGGACACGATCAGGGTGGTGTCGCGGCTGCTCACGCCCAGGGCCTGGCAGATCAGGAGGCCGGGGGTGACGATGGGCACCAGGATGGCCAGCAGGTGTTGCAGGGCGGCAATGAAGGCCACCGGGGGCGCCGGGCGGTCGTCGTGGCCGTAGACCAGGTCGTGGCTGGGGTCGGCGTCGGGCGTGCCGGAGGGCAGGGGTTGGGTGATGGAGGTGGGTTGCATGGGCGGGAGGCCGGCAAGGGGGTACAGGAAAAGTGCGGCATTTTAGCGGGGTCAGCCAAAAGTCAGCCGGAAAGCCGCTCGCCGGCCTTGAAAAGCGTGGCAAGACCCCCACATGGCTAGGGTTTACCGGCGGCTGTGCGGGGAATTGTCTCGCCGGCCGATGACGGGGTCGCCCTCGGGCTCCCATTCATTTACCTAGCCACTTAAAACCATGAGCCAAACCGCCACGCCTTCCGCATCCGAAACCCTGGGCTTTCAGGCCGAGGTGAAGCAGCTGTTGCACCTGATGATCCACTCGCTCTACAGCAACAAGGAGATCTTCTTGCGGGAGCTGGTGTCCAACGCGTCCGACGCCTGCGACAAGCTGCGGTTCGAGGCGATCGACGATCCGGCGCTGCTGGCTGGCGACAGCGAGCTCGCCATCCGCGTCGATTTCGACAAGGCCGCCCGCACGATCACCATCACCGACAACGGCATCGGCCTGTCGCGTGACGAAGCGATCGCCAACCTCGGCACGATCGCGCGTTCGGGCACCAAAGAGTTTTTCTCGCAGCTCACCGGCGACAAGCAGAAAGACGCGCAGCTGATCGGTCAGTTCGGTGTGGGCTTTTATTCGTCGTTCATCGTGGCCGACAAGGTCACGGTCGAGAGCCTGCGCGCGGGTGCACCGGCCGATGCGGCGATCCGCTGGGAGTCCGACGGCCAGGGCGAGTTCTCGATCGGCGCCTCCGACAAGACCACGCGCGGCACCTCGGTCACGCTGCATCTGCGTGCCGACGAAGACGAGCTGCTCAACGGCTGGAAGCTGCGCGAGATCCTGCGCCGCTATTCCGATCACATCTCGCTGCCGATCCGCATGGCGAAAGAAGAGTGGGACGCCGAGAAGAGCGAGCAGGTCACGCGCGACGAATACGAAACCGTCAACCAGGCTAACGCACTCTGGACGCGTTCCAAGGGCGACGTGACCGACGAGCAGTACCGCGAGTTCTACAAGACCGTCTCGCACGATTACGACGATCCGCTCGCCTGGACGCACAACCGCGTCGAAGGCCGCAGCGAGTACACGCAGCTGCTGTATGTGCCGAAGCACGCGCCCTTCGATATGTGGGATCGCGACGCGCGCCGTGGCGTGAAGCTGTATGTGCGCCGCGTGTTCATCATGGACGACGCCGAGCAGCTGTTGCCGTCGTACCTGCGCTTCGTGCGCGGCGTGATCGATTCCGCAGACCTGCCGCTCAACGTCTCGCGAGAGATCCTCCAGGAAAGCCGCGATGTGCGCGCCATCCGTGAAGGCTCGGCCAAGCGCGTGCTGTCGCTGCTCGAAGACTTGGCGGAAAACCGCAAGGATGACTACGCGGAGTTCTGGACGGAGTTCGGCCAGGTGCTCAAGGAAGGCGCGGGCGAAGATCCGGCCAACCGCGAGCGCATCGCCAAGCTGCTGCGCTTTGCGTCCACGCACGGCGAAGGCGCCGCGCAGACCGTGTCGTTCGCCGACTACCTGGGCCGCATGAAGGAAGGCCAGGACAAGATCTATTACGTCACGGCCGACAGTCACTCCGCGGCCGCCAACAGTCCGCACCTCGAGATCTTCCGCAAGAAGGGCATCGAAGTGCTGCTGCTGTGGGATCGCGTCGACGAGTGGATGCTCTCGCATCTGCGCGAGTTCGACGGCAAGTCGCTCGTGTCGGTGGCCAAGGGTGGTCTCGACCTCGAAGCGCTGGCCGACGACGAAGAGAAGAAGCATCAGGCCGAAGTGACCGAGCAGTTCAAGCCGTTGGTCGAACGCCTGCAGCAAACGCTCGAAGGCCAGGTCAAGGAAGTGCGCGTCACGCTGCGTCTGGTGGATTCGCCGGCGTGCGTGGTGGTGGGCCAGAACGAACTGAGCCCGCACCTGCTACGCATGCTCAAGGCGGCGGGCCAGGAAGCGCCGGATCTGAAGCCCGTGCTCGAGATCAACCCCGAGCACGCGCTGATCGCGCGCATCCGCGACACCAGCGACGAAGATTTCGGCGCCTGGGCCCAGCTGCTGCTGGATCAGGCCCTGCTCGCCGAGGGGGCGCAGATCGCCGATCCGGCAGCCTTCGTGAAGCGCCTGAACGCGCTGCTGCTGAAGGTCTGACGCTGCTAGCCTGATTACGCCCGTTATCGGGCGTGTCCGAAAAACGCCTGTCCCGCCCGCCCGGCAACGATGCCGAGCGAAGCGGGCCAGGCGTTTTACATGGGGCTCGCGCCAGCGTCTGCGATGGTCGCAGAGCATTCGGCCCGTGCGCCGCATCGGCTCAGGCGAGCGGTGTCACGCGTCGGGCGACGCCTGGGCGTCTGCGATGCTGTCCACGCGGCAGGCGCGCCGGGGGCAGCCGATCAACCGATCAAAGCGAGCGGCACCAGCTCGATCGGTTTTGCCAGGATCGTCTCTGCGCGAGCAACAAAGGCCTGGAAGTGCGGGGTGGAGATATGAACCTGAAATGCAGCTTCGTCGGTGAAGGATTCGCGCATGATGAAGCGGCCGGGCCGCTCCAGATCTTCGAACAGGACGTAGTCGAGGCAGCCGGGTTCGGCCCGGGTTGGGGCGAGCAGGGCGGTGAGGCCGTCTTTCAAGGCCTCGCGCGCGTCGGGGCGGGCTTCGAGAATGGCCAGGCAGATCTTGGGGGCGGTGGGCATGCGGTGTTCCGGTGAGTGGCGAGCGTTCCACTCTAGCGGGAGGCCGGGCGGCGGCCCAGGTGCCTGGGCAGACAGGAGTTTCAATCGGCGATTGAAGGCGGGCGCGGCCGAGGGGTGACGGCAGCCTGAATTCGCACTCGCACTTACACCTGCGCGCGCACTCACACGGCACCGCATCCCCACCCGCACTCGCACTCGCGCCGCACCCGCACCCGCACCCGCACCCGCACCCGCACCCGCACCCGCACCCGCGCCGCGCCCGCACCTACACCCGCGCCCGCACCGCACCCCCGCACCAGCACCAGCACCAGCACCAGCACCAGCGCCCACACCGCATGCGCACCCGCCGTGCACCTGCACGCGCACGGTCACCTGCTCCCACATCCGCACGCGCGCCCGCGCCTGCATCCCCACCCACACGACATCCGTGCCCGCACTCGCTCCCGCATCGACGCCGATGCCCGAGTGCCGGTCGGCGGAGTGCGAAGGCGCCCTCGTGCCCCGGCGATGACCCGCGTCCGAGCCAGGCTGAAGCCGTCACAAATTCGGGTGCCAGCGAACCTAGGGCAAACCCGCAATAAGAAATTCTGATCGGGGTCTATCGCAACTTGTGATTGGACGCGGCGCACGGGGCTGCGGTGCAATGCATCGCATCGCGGCCGGGCTGCCGGCCAGGCATTCACAAGGGAAATTCGATGTCCACGCAAGCGCAAGCAAGAAACGGGGCCGCCCAGGCGTACCAGGCACGGCTCGACGCCAGGACCGGCAAGCTCACCGGCCCCACGGCCAATCTCGCGCCGGGCCAGGTCCAGGCCAATCTTGCCATCCTGCCGCGCGCGCTGGCTGCGGATTTTTTGCACTTCTGCCAGCTCAATCCCAAGCCCTGCCCGTTGCTGGCCATGTCGGAGCCGGGCGATCCCGCCTTGCCCACGCTGGGCCACGACATCGACATCCGCAAGGACATCCCGCGTTATCGCGTCTGGAAGAATGGCGAACTGGTGGCCGAGCCTACCGACGTGAGCGAATACTGGCGCGATGATCTGGTGTCGTTCCTGATCGGCTGCTCGTTCTCGTTCGAAGAGGCCATGCTCGACAACGGCTTGCCCGTACGGCATATCGAGCAGGGCAGTAACGTGCCGATGTACCGCACCAATATCCAGACGGCGCGCGCCGGCGTGTTCGGTGGGCCGCTGGTGGTGTCGATGCGGCCGCTCAAGGCGGCGGATGCGATCCGTGCCGTGCAGGTGACTTCACGCTTTCCGTCGGTGCATGGCGCGCCGGTGCACCTGGGCGACCCGTCCTTGATCGGCATCGCGGATATCAATCAGCCCGACTATGGCGATGCCGTGGAGATCCGGCCGGGTGAAATGCCTGTGTTCTGGGCTTGCGGCGTGACGCCGCAATCGGTGGTTGCCGCGGTGCGGCCGGAGTTCTGCATCACGCACGCGCCGGGGCACATGCTGGTCACCGACCTGCAGAACAGCCGCATGGCCATTCTTTAAGGCCACAGCGTAGCGTACGGGCTTTCTTCGATTGTCGTGCGCCGCGCGGCGTATCGTTATGGTTGCGCGCGCAACGCCGCGACCATCAGCAACTCGGGCGCCAGCGCGGCCTCGATGGGCTGGGCACGCTGCACTACCTCGGGCACTTCCGCCTCGGAAGGCGTGGGCAGGGGCGTGTACATCAGCCCGAGCAACAGCATCGCGGCGATGAGGAGCGGGCCCGTGGTTTCGAGGTAGCGGACCGCGCGCGCCAGCCAAGGGTTGCGAGGCAGGTCCAGGGTGTCTGCGGTGATCAGGAGCGGGCTCATTGCGGGTCCAGGGTTCGGAAGCGGGCGGGTGAGTGGGAACGTCGCGCTTGCCGCAGGACGTGAGAATCGGGTCGATATCGCTCAGGCAGGCGTGGCCAGAATAAAGAGCCGTAGCCCGGCGGGCCATTGCGCTTGCGTATACGCAGCCATGCGAAAGGGGTATTGACGGACGGCGTGGCGCGAAGCACAGCGCCGCCCGATTGAAACTGCTCATGCATTACGTGAACCGGCATTCATGCCGGTCCAGGTATGCCGTTTACTTCTTGCTGGCGGCCTGGATGGCGGAGTAGCTGGCCATCAGGTTGCGGTAGTCAGGGATGTGGTTGGCGAAGAGCGTGCCCAGGCCCTCGATGTCGTTGCGCCAGTCGCGGTGCAGCTCGCAGGCCACGCCGAACCAGTTCATCAGCTGGGCGCCTGCATTGCTCATGCGGTTCCAGGCGGCATCGCGGCTGATTTCGTTGAAGGTGCCCGAGGCATCGGTCACGACGAACACTTCGAAGTCTTCGGCCAGGGCCGAGAGTGCCGGGAAGGCCACGCACACTTCGGTCACGACGCCGGCGATGATCAGCTGCTTCTTGCCGGTGGCCTTCACGGCCTTCACGAAGTCTTCGTTGTCCCAGGCGTTGATCTGGCCGGGGCGGGCGATGTAGGGCGCGTCGGGGAACAGATCCTTGAGTTCTTGCACCAGCGGGCCGTTGGGGCCTTGTTCGAAGCTGGTGGTGAGGATGGTCGGCAGGTTGAAGTACTTGGCCAGGTCGGCCAGGGCGAGCACGTTGTTCTTGAACTGGTCGGGCTGGAAGTCACGCACCAGCGACAGCAGGCCTGCCTGGTGGTCCACCAGCAGCACGGCGGCGTTGTTCTTGTCGAGCTTGGCGTAGGGCTTGGTCATTGCAGTTCTCCGGTTCGGTTCAGGTGGCGCGGGTTGAGTGGGGTGAGTGGTTTGCGCCGTTTCGTTGCTTTGCAGTTCCGCGTTTCGGTGCGTCGCTGCCATGAACAGAACTTTAAAGAACAGGACGACTCGCCGGTAGACGGCAAAAATTCGCCTCAGCGTTCTATTTTGAGAACAATACCGGGATCCGGCGGACGGAGGGCAGCGCCCCGCTCGTCCAGAATGGCGGCCGACCGTGATCGCCGGGCAGGCGTCGACCGTCGTACCGCCCTGATCGGAATGTGCCGCGCTTCGCGCCGAGTGGGTGCTGGTCGGCAGAAGGGTCAGGGCAGGGGGCGTAGGCGACGCCCGGCCTGTGGCGTCGGCCCGCCATCCTCGACCTTCATCACTGGCCCGGCAGTGGGCGAGCGAGGGCGTGCGGCAGCACAGGCCCCGGCAAGCGCGTCCGCGCAGAAGGTTGCGCGCGCATCGATCTATCCACGACGCAGCGATGCGCGGGGGGCGGCTTGCACCGCAAAATGCGGTACGCTCTTCCGCTCTTCATCACGGAACCATCGACATGCTGCGCAAGGTGTGCAAGATCCTGCTGGGTGTGGTCTGGACGGCATGGGTGGCGGCGGCTATCGCGTTGACCATCGGCGTGATCATTTTCGAGCGAGCCTCCCAAACCTACGTGGTGCCGATCCAGGTGGCGTCGGGGGCGAGCGCGCAGGCCGAGGTGTACCGTTGGAAGGAAGCGCCGTTGTGGCTGGACGCGCGCTTCGGTGATCGCCCGGGCGCCAAGCCGGGCGAGCCGCGGCCGGAGCTGGGCGAGTACAGCGTGCCGGTGGATACGCCCAAGAACGCCTACCCCAAGTTCGCAAATCCGGGTGAGCCGCTGCGCGTACGCGTGCGGCGCGATGATGGCGCCGAGGTGCTGCTGGCGGCCACGCCCAGGAGCGCCAGCAGTGCGCGGCACTACTACCGCGACCTCTACCCCGCCGTTGTCATCGACGGCACGGTCACGCGGGATCAGGAACCGGCGTTCATGCTGGCCGAGGGCATCAACAAACTCACCTTCACGATCGAACAGGCGGGCCCGGCGCTCCAGGGCGAGACCATCGATCTGGTGGTGAACTCGCCGATCGCACTCAAGCGCACGGCGCGCGGCTACGAAGATCTTTCCACCTTGCTGTTCTGGCCCATCCTGGCGCAGCTGCTTGGCGTGGTGCTGCTCGTGCTGCTGGCGCTGACGTGGTGGTACCGCCGCCGGGCGCGCCGCGCGGCCTGATGGCTAACGAGCAGAAGCCCTGGCCGCAGAGGCCAGGCCTGTCCGCAGAAGGCCGACGCCTCCAAGGCGAAGCGGCCACACGACTCCCCAAATACAAAGGCCCGTGCAATTTGCACGGGCCTTTGTCATCGCGGCAGTGGCGAGGCGATCAGGCCTCGATGCGCTCCACCTTGCCCACCAGCAGGATGTACGAGAGCGCGCCCAGCAGCGCCAGCGTCGACACATAGATGATGGCCGGTGCGAAGTTGTCCGCGGTCACCAGGAAGCCGATCACGATCGGGGTGCAGATCGCCGACAGGTTGCCGATGAAGTTGAACACGCCGCCCGTCAGGCCGAGCAAGCGCGCCGGCGCCAGCGTCGACACCAGCGACCAGGTGATCGATGCCAGGCCGTTGCCGAAGAAGGCCAGTGCCAGGAAGAAGATCACCCAGGGGGTCGAGTCGGTGAAGTTCGCGCCGATCATCGAGGTGGAGATCAGCAGGCCCAGGATGATGGGCAGCTTGCGGGCCAGGCCCACGTTGGCACCGCGGCGGATCAGGAAGTCCGACAGCACGCCCGAGCACAGCACGCCGATGAAGGCGGCGAGGAACGGCACCGAAGCGAGGAAGCCCGACTTGATGAAGTCCATGCCGCGGTACTTCACGAGATACGTGGGGAACCACGTCAGGAAGAACCACAGCGTGGAGGTCAGGCAGAACTGGCCGAGGTACACGCCCCACAGCTTGCGCTTGCTCATCACCAGGCCCAGGTCGGCCCACGAGAACGGTGCCTTCTTTTCGAGGTTGCGGCGCTCCAGGTCGACGATGCCGCCGCCCTTCTGGATCAGCTCGATCTCGGCCGCATTGGCGCCCTTGAAGGCGCGCGGCTCGCGGTAGACCATGTACCAGATCACGCCCCACACGATACCCAGCAGGCCGGTGCTCACGAACACCATGTGCCAGCCGTAGTGATGCTGCAGCCAGGCCAGCACCGGCGTCAGGAACGCCAGGCCGACGAACTGGCCCGAGGTGTAGAAGCCGATGGCGGTGGCGCGTTCGCGTTCCGGAAACCACGTGGTGACCACGCGATTGTTGATCGGATAGGCAGGCGCTTCGAGCGCGCCGACGGCCAGGCGCAGCACGAACAGCAGCACGAAGCTGCCGGCAAAGCCCATGAAGAACGTCGCGGCCGACCACAGGATCAGCGCGAGTGCATACAGCACGCGCGGCGAGACGCGGTCGACGAGCCAGCCGCCCGGAATCTGCATCGCGGCGTAGGTCCAGCCGAAGGCCGACAGGATCAGGCCTTCCTGGATGGTCGAGAGGCCGAACTCATCCTTGATGCCGGGGGCGGCGATCGAGAGATTGCTGCGGTCGAGATAGTTGATGACGACGGTGATGAACAGCATCACCATGATGATGTAGCGGCTGCGCGTGGGTTTTTGCGCGAGCGGCGCGCCGGCTGCGGTAGCGATGGACACGGCGGGTCTCCTCGGGGGGGCTTGGGGCCGGCGTGCGCTGTCAGCGTCGCCGGGCATGTTATGAATCTGCAGGGGCTTGCAAAGCGGCCCGAGTGTGATGCGCGGCCCTGTCCGCGCACCACGGGCTGAATCACTGCGTCTGGCTGGCACCTTGCCGGCCGCACCTCGCCGGCCGCACCCTTCACTCCGCACCTGTCAGGTGCTGTGGATCGAGTGCCGCCGGCCAGGTGCCGCTGGCGAGGTGCGGCCGGCTAGGTGCGGCCTGTCGGGATCACCACTCGGCGAAGCTGCCGTCGGCGTGACGCCAGATCGGATTGCGCCAGCGATGGCCCACGGCGGCACGTTCCTTCACGTACTCTTCGTTGACCTCGATGCCCAGGCCCGGACCCTGCGGGATCGCGACCATGCCGTCTTCGTAGGCGAACACCTCGCGGTTGCTGACGTAGTCGAGCAGGTCGTTGGCCGCGTTGTAGTGAATGCCCAGGCTCTGTTCCTGGATGAAGGCGTTGTAGCAACCCGCGTCGATCTGCAGGCAGGTGGCCAGCGCGATCGGGCCGAGCGGGCAGTGCAGGGCCAGCGCCACGTCGTAGGCTTCGGCCATCGCGGCGATCTTGCGCGTTTCGGTGATGCCGCCGGCATGCGAAGGATCCGGCTGGATGATGTCGACATAGCCGTCGGACAGCACGCGCTTGAAGTCCCAGCGCGAGAACAGGCGCTCACCCAGCGCGATCGGCGTGGAGGTGAGCGGGGCCAGTTCTTTCAGCGCCTCGTAGTGTTCGCTGAGCACCGGCTCTTCGATGAACATGAGCTTGAACGGGTCGAGCTCTTTCATCAGTACCTTGGCCATGGGCTTGTGCACGCGGCCATGGAAGTCGACGCCGATGCCCACGTTCGGGCCCACGGCTTCGCGCACGGCGGCCACGTTTTCCAGGCACTTCTCGACCTTGTCGAACGAGTCGATGTACTGCAGCTCTTCGGTGCCGTTCATCTTCACGGCGGTGAAACCGCGCGCCACGGCGTTCTTCGCCGCCGCAGCGGTGTCGGCCGGGCGGTCGCCGCCGATCCACGAGTACACGCGGATGCGGTCGCGCACGTTGCCGCCGAGCAGTTGCGACACGGGCACGCCCAGGGCCTTGCCCTTGATGTCCCACAGCGCCTGGTCGATGCCGGCCAGGGCGCTCATGTGGATGGCGCCACCGCGGTAGAACCCGCCGCGGTACAGCACGGTCCAGTGATCTTCGATGTTGCGCGGATCTTTGCCGATCAGGTAGTCGGCGAGTTCTTCGACCGCCGCGGCCACCGAGTGGGCGCGGCCTTCGACCACGGGTTCGCCCCAGCCGATCACGCCCTCATCGGTCTCGATCTTGAGGAACAGCCAGCGCGGCGGGACGATGTAGGTCGTGAGCTTGGTGATTTTCATGAGAGGGTCTCCTCTACAAAGAGATCGAAAGAATCAGCGGGTGGCGATGGCTTGCCAGGCCGCGACGAAGTCACGGGCGCGTGCGCCCACTTCGTCGGCCGACAGGCCGGGTTTGTACAACGCCGAGCCCAGGCCGAAGCCCGAGGCGCCGGCGGCGGCGTATTCGGCAAGGTTCTGTGGCGTGATGCCGCCCACGGGCAGCATGGGCGCACGCAGCACCGCGCGCCAGGCGCGCAGCACCTGCGGGCCGAGCTGCTCGGCCGGGAACAGCTTGAGCGCGTCGGCGCCCGCGGCCAGCGCGGCAAAGGCTTCGGTGGGCGTGGCCACGCCGGGCAGGCAGAACAGCTGCTCGGCCTTGGCGCGGCGGATCACGGCCGCGTCGCTGTGCGGCATCACGATGATCTGGCCACCGGCATCGCGCACGCGGGCGCAGTCATCGGGATCGAGAACCGTGCCGGCGCCCAGCAGGCAGTCGGCCGGCAGCACGGCGCGCATGGCGGCGATGCTGTCGAACGGTTGCGGCGAATTGAGCGGCACTTCGATCAGGCGGAAGCCCGCCTGGTAGAGGGCCAGGCCGATCGCGGCGGATTCCTCGGGGCGGATGCCGCGCAGAATGGCGACCAGCGGGCAGGCCTGCATGGCCTGGGACAGCGGGGTGGCGGTGCTCATGGGGTCTCCGTAAGCGTGGCGCGGACCAGCCCGGCGGCCTGCGCCAGGTGCCAGAGACCGCGTTCGGTAGCGTGACGAGCCTGGGCGGGCGTGCCCAGGCCATAGTGATCGAGAGCCAGGCGATAGCGGTCGCACAGGGCATCGTCGCCGCACAGCACGAGCGTGGGCGTGGCGCCTTGCTGGCGCAGCATCTCGGCCAGCGTGGCGACCTCGTGGCCGATCAGCAGGCCCGACAGGTAGTCGGGGCCGGCCGAGGCCGTGAGCGCGCCGGTCAGGCTCAGCGTGCGAGCGCTGAAGATCGTGGACAGAACGCCGGCACGGCCCGCGGGCGCGCCCGCCACGCGCAAGCCGCGCGCATAGGCTTCGGGATCGGCGCCGCCCTCGTTCATGGTGCGGCCCAGGATGGTGTGGCCGCGCAGCGCGGCGTACACCTCACCGGTCATGAAGGTATCGAAGTGCGTGACGCGGCCGCGGCGCACCGACACCCACTTGGAGTGCGTGCCGGGCAGGCCGATCAGCAGGTCATCGGTATCGGCACCGAGCGTGTCCAGCACACCGGCCACCTGGGTTTCTTCGCCGCGCATCACATTGGGCAGGCCGTGGCGCTGGATCAGCCCCGGCACGATGTGCAGCGGGGTTCCTTCGCGCGGCACCTGCGTGAGCTGGCCGGCAAGCTGCCGCAGGTCGACCGGCACATCCAGGTAGGCGGCTTCGCGCCAGCCTTGTGCGCTGCCGACCATGCCGCATGCGATCACGGGCAGATGGGGTTCGGCGCGCAGCCAGTCGCCGCAGGCATGTTCGAACGCGAGCTCGAAGCGGCTGTCCTGGTCGGCGGGCGCGGCGGAGAGCGCACCGTCCTGTACGGGGTGGGGCAGGTTCATGATGCCCCAGGGCAGATGGCGGGCATCCAGCGTCTGGCCATCAGGGCCCATGCGATAGGCGCGCAGCGAGGAGGTGCCCCAATCCAGCGCGATCAGGGCCGCGGCGTCGGGCTTGCCGGTAGTCATGGAAAAACTGTCTCGTTGTCGAGCGCAAGGTGCGCTCGGTTTTATGGGCCGGTGGCCCGGTGCGAAAAATTCTAGACGAGCGGCTAGAAAATCTCAAAATATAGAATTGAATCTCATATATTGGGATAGAATGCGGTTTTTCCGGCGCAATGAGTCCGCCTGCGGTACATGGGCGGGGGGTTTGCGCAGCGGTGTCTTAGTGGTGTTTTATGCTCTGCGCGCTTTACCGCCGCCTTGGCGCGATGCGAAGTGGAGACGGCGAGCGCGCGGACGTTGCCGGAGCGGACTTGTTCCTGGATGGCGCTCAGCGCGTCGATGTAGAGCTTTACCGCCGCTTTACCGCTTTATCGCTTTATCGCTTCATCGCTTGTCGCTACTCGCTCCACCGCTGTTTTGGCTTTACCGCGTCATCGCGTGATCGCCGCGTCACCGTCTTACCCGCCTGCGCGCCGTACAAGCGCCAGGCCGCGGCGCGATCCGCGCCGCTCTCGAATGTGAATTCATGAATCGTCCTGCTCTCTCGCACTCTCCACTCGACCCCGACGCTGGCGCGCCCGCCGGCACCCAGACGCTGATGCGCGGCCTGGCCGTGATCCAGGCCGTTGCCCAGGGCGCGCGCGACCTCAAAGAAATCTGCGCACGCATCGGCGTGGCGCGCAGCACCACGCACCGTCTGGCGAGCTGCCTGGTGCAAGAGCGCTATCTGCGCGTGTTGCCGTCGTTGGGCTATGCCTTGGGGCCGCGCCTGATCGAGCTGGGTTTCCAATCGCGCGAAGCGATTCCGATGGTCACGCTGGCGCGTCCGCATCTCACGTCGCTGGCCGATTTCACGGGCGACACGATCCACCTGGGCGTGCGTGACGGCGCCGAGGTGCTGTATCTCGAGAAGATCCCCGGCAAGAAAGGCCTGGAGATGCGCTCACGCGTGGGCCATCGCATGCCGCTCGCCTGCACGGGCGTGGGCAAGGCGCTGCTGCTCGATGACGACGAAAACCTTTGGCAGGCGTTGCATCAGGTGGGCACGCCGGTAGCCGCGCGCGCCGTCGACCCCAATGCAGGCTGGCGCGTCTTCGTGGAGCGCATGCGCGATTACGCGACGCGCGGCTACGCGTTCGATCTGGAAGACAACGAACCTTCGATCCGTTGCGTGGCGGCGCCCGTGCGCGACGCCAGCGGCCGCATCGCGGCGGCCGTCAGCGTGTCGAGCACGGTGCCATACATGTCGCTCGAACGCATGCGCGAGCTCGTGCCGGCGGTGCAGCGCTCGGCGGCCGAGCTGTCGGCCGAGCTGGGCTGGCAGGTCTAGCCGCCGCGCGGCGCGCGCGTCAGCTGAGCGGCAGGGTGAGCACGCCGGCCGTGGCCGGGCGCATCATCACGCGCCGGTACCAGGCCGACAACGCCGGCGTGGCCGGACGCTCGATGGGCAGGCCGAGCCAGCGATGCGCGGAGCAGGCGAGTGCCACGTCGCCCATCGTGAACTGCGCGCCGCTCACGTAATCGCGCCCTTGCAGCGCGGCGTCGAGCAGCTGCGCGCACGCATTGATCTGCTTCACCGACTTGTCGATCACCGCCGCGTTGCGTTCGCTTTCAGGCGTGCGGATGAGCTGCAGGAAGGCCGGGATCATGGCGGGCTGCCATTCCGTGGTCTGCCAATCCATCCAGCGGTCGGCATCGCCGCGCACGCACGGATCGGTGGGCCACAGCGTACCGTTGCCGTAGCGGGCAGCGAGATAGCGCACGATGGCGTTGGATTCCCACAGCACGAAACCGCCGTCGTCGATGACCGGCACACGGCGATTGGGATTGAGTTTGCCGTACTCCGGCGTGTCGAGTCCGCCGAACTGGCCGCCCCGCTCCACAAGCTCGTGCGGCAACGCCAGCTCGCGCACGGCCAGCATGACCTTCTGCACATTCAGCGAGCTCAGTCTTCCCCAGATCTTCAGCATGGTGTGGTTCCTTGTGGTCGGTGCGTCTGCCGGGCCAGGGGCCAAGGGCGGCAGGGCGGGTCAGCGGGGCGGCAGTGCGCGGGGCAGGAAGCCGGTACTTCGGCCAAAACGCGGCCAGTCGAATGCGCGGCCCGGATCGGTCTTGCGGCCGGGTGCGATGTGCTCATGGCCCCATGCCGCACGCAGCGGATAGCGGGCGCGCAGCGCCCGGGTCAGCGGCGGCAGTGCAGCATATTGCGCATCGGTGTAGGGCAAGGTGTCGGTGCCTTCCATCTCGATGCCAATCGAAAAATCATTGCAACGCTCGCGCCCGGCGAAGCACGACACGCCGGCATGCCAGGCGCGTGCGTCGGTCGAGACGTACTGCACGATGCTGCCATCGCGCCGCACGAGAAAATGCGCGGACACGCGCAGGCCGGCCAGGCGGGCGAACCACGGGTTCGCGCCCAGGTCGAGTCGATTCAGGAACAGGTCGCTGACGTAATCCGGGCCACCCGCGGTCTTGAACTCGCCGGGCGGCAAGGTGATGTTGTGCAGCACGAGCAGGCTTACCTGTGTACCGGCGGGACGAGGGTCGGTATTGGGCGAAGGCAGCCGGGTCACGGTGGCGCCCGGCACGAGCCAGCCGTGCCGATCGAGGATCAGGGTTTGCATGACGACATCTGCAACAGACGCGCGAACGTACGCGCGGAGAGCCGTGCCCGGCGGGCAGGCGATCGCTGCATTATGCCGGGAGCGGCGCAGGAAGCAAAAAGCCCGGGCGGGAGGCCCGGGCTATGTCGCGATGGCGATGCGCTTTCGCGCGTCAGGCGCCGGGCTTGCCCAGGCGCGCGTGCTCGGCGCTGCACCAGGTCTGGCCCTGCTGCAGCAGCGCTTCGGAACGAGGCAGATGAATGCCGCAATGCGCACAACGCACCATAGGCTCGCTCGGGACCGGTGCGTTTTTCGAGCCCGCCGGGCGGGACGCCGCCTGCGGCTTGGCGCGAGGCTTGTTGCGTTCGGCCGCGCGTGCGCCGGCGATGCGGGCGATCATCAGCACCGCCAGGATCACCAGCACCCAGAAAAGAATCTTGCCCATGTTTGCTCAGCTGCGATGCAGGATCACTTCGAGAACGAAGCGGCTGCCGGTGTAGGCCAGGATCAGGAAAGCGAAGCCCGTGAGGGTCCAGCGCAATGCCACGCGGCCGCGCCAACCCCGGATGTGGCGGCCGGCCAGCAGCACGCCGAAGGTGAGCCACGACAGGAGCGTGAAGACGGTCTTGTGATCGAACGGCAGCAGCCGGCCGGTCAGAATCGTGGAGGCCACCGAGCCCGTGCCCACGGCCAGCGTCAGCACCGCGAAGCCGACCCAGATCACGCGAAACAGCAGCTGTTCCTGAATCAGCAGCGGCGGCTGGGCGTCGAGCACGCGGCCGATGATGCTGCGTTCGGCGGGAGATTCGAGGGGGCGGTGCAGATGGCGGTCGAGCAGGGCCATGAGCATGGCCTGGAGCGCGGCAATCGTGATGAGGCCATAGGCGGCCAGGGCGATCAATAGATGCAGGCGCAACCAGCCGTTGGCCGCGTGCGGCACGATCTGCCCTTGCGGGAACAAGGCCGCCAGCAGGGTCACGAGGGTGGCGGCGGGCAGGAGCAACAATTGCAGGCCGTCGATGCGCACCAGCAGGCTTTCGAGCCAGAAAACCAGCAGGCCGAGCCAGATGGCGGCCGACATGGCGAGCGCCCAGCCGATGAAAAGATGTTGCGTCCCCAACATGGATTGCCACAGCGCGATACCATGCAGGACCAGGGCGCCCAGCAGGCACACCCGGGCGATCCGTCCGGTCTGCTCGACACTGCCGTGTTGCGCCAGCCGGCGCCACATCGAGCCGCCCAGAATGGCGTAAGCCAGGGCAGCCACGGCGTGAAATACAATGCCTGATGACATAGAAACCGTTGGGTGGATGAAAGCCTCCGGCGCATCGCGCGCCGAGGCCAATATTCAATCAACTAGTGTAAGCGGAAACGCCTCTCATGCTCGATAACCTGACTCAACGTTTGTCGCGCGTCGTCAAGACGCTGCGCGGCGAAGCCCGTCTCACCGAGGCCAACACCCAGGAGATGCTGCGCGAAGTGCGCATGGCCCTGCTGGAAGCCGACGTGGCCTTGCCAGTGGTGCGCGACTTCGTGGCGCGCGTCAAAGAAAAAGCCCTCGGCGAAGAAGTGGCGTCCAGCCTGTCGCCCGGCCAGGCGCTCGTGGGCGTGGTCCACAAGGAGCTCACTGCCCTCATGGGCGGCGATCTCGGCGCGCACGCGGCCGAGCTCTCGCTCGCCACCCAGCCGCCTGCCGTGATCCTGATGGCCGGCCTGCAGGGCGCGGGCAAAACCACCACCACCGGCAAACTGGCTCGCTGGCTCGTCTCGGGCGAGCACATGCAGGGCGGCCGCAAGACCGGCAAGAAGAAAGTGCTGGTGGTGTCCGCCGACGTGTATCGTCCCGCGGCAATCGAACAGCTCAAGACGGTGGCCGCGCAGGCCGGCGTCGATTTCCTGCCCTCCGACGCCAGCCAGAAGCCCGAAGACATCGCCCGCAACGCGGTCGATCACGCGCGCCGTCATCACTACGACGTGCTGATCCTCGACACGGCCGGCCGTCTGGGTATCGACGAAGCCATGATGCGCGAGATCCGCGCGCTGCATGATCTGGTCAAGCCGATCGAAACCCTGTTCGTGGTCGATGCCATGCAGGGTCAGGACGCGGTCAACACCGCGCGCGCCTTCGCCGACGCACTGCCCCTGACCGGCGTGGTGCTCACCAAGCTCGACGGCGATGCCCGTGGGGGCGCGGCGCTGTCGGTGCGGCATGTCACCGGCAAGCCGCTCAAGTTTGTGGGCGTGTCCGAAAAGCTCGAGGGCCTGGAGCCGTTCTACCCCGAGCGCATGGCGCAGCGCGTGCTCGGCATGGGCGACATCGTGTCGCTGGTCGAGCAGGCCCAAAAGAACATCGACATCGCCGAGGCGCAAAAGCTTGCCGCCAAGATCAAGTCGGGCAACAAGTTCGACCTGAACGACTTCCGCGAACAGCTCGGCCAGGTCAAGAAGCTTGGCGACATGGGTTCGCTGCTCGAGAAGCTGCCCGCGCAGTTCCAGCAGGCGGCCGGTCAGATCCAGGGCGGCCAGGCTGAAAAGCAGCTGCGCCGCACCGAAGGCATCCTCAATTCCATGACGCCGCTCGAGCGCGCCAAGCCCGAGCTCATCAAGGCCGCGCGCAAGCGCCGCATCGCCGCGGGCGCGGGCGTGCCGGTGCAAGAGGTCAACCGCCTCCTGTCGCAGTTCGACCAGATGCAAGGCATGATGAAGCAGATGAAGAAGGGCGGCATGGCCAAGATGATGCGCGCCATGGGCGGCATGAAGGGCCTGGGCAAGTTCGGCATGCGCTGAGCCTGCACGCAACCTTCCTGCGGCACGACGGCCAGACGCGAGTCTGGCCGTTTTGTTTTGGGTCTGATGGACAGGGCCCGGCGATCAAGAATGTCCCCACGTTGCGCCTTCGGCTTGCTGCCGCCCGGGGGGACGCTTTTTGGTCTTGGGACGGCCCGGCGACAAAAAAACGGCCAGACTTTGCGTCTGGCCGAATCGATCGGGGTAAGCGGGGATAGCCTGCCCCGATACACACCGGCAAACGCTGCGGGGGTCTGCCGGTCTGTGCGGATATTCAGGAAAGCAACGGCAGCTCGCCGGCCCTTGAGGCTTTGGCTGCGCCGGCACCAGCCCCCTTGTTTGCCCGCATCCTGGATGACCTTGAGCAAACCCATGGTCGTTCCTTTTTGCGTCGAGGAGAAAGGGGCGGTGGGGCTGATTATGGTCGCGGCGGACAGGGCCGCGAAAGCGCCACGGTGTAACGACATGCTATCGCGCGGCACGGCGTCAGGCACCGCGCCGCGCTAGCGAAAAGGCTCAGCCGCCGCCGACCGCCACGACGATTTCGATCTGGTCACCGTCGGTGAGCGCGGTCTCGCCGTGCTTGCTTTTGGGCACGATTTCGCCGTTGCGCTCGACCGCCACGCGCTTGCCCGCGTAGCCCAGGGTGTCGAGCAGCTCGAACACGGTGGTGGCAAGCGGAACCTCGCGGGCCTGCCCGTTGAGCGTGATGTGCATCTTCTTGACTCCTTATTGATTGGCGTAGCCGTCGGTGGCCTGGATCAGGCGCGCCAGGATGCCCGGCTCGTCGAACGCATGGCCCGCGTCGGGCACCAGGTGAAACGCCGCCTGCGGCCACGCGCGGTGCAGATCCCACGCGGTGCGCGCGGGCGTGCAGACGTCGTAGCGTCCTTGCACGATGGTGCCGGGGATGTTGGCGAGCTTGTGCGCATCGCGCAGCAGCTGGCCTTCTTCCATGAAGCCCGCGTTGACGAAGTAGTGGTTTTCGATGCGCGCGAAGGCGAGCGCCGCGCGGTCGGCCGCATGGCTCTGCTGGTGGCGCGGGCTGGGCAGCAGCGTGATCGTGTTGTCTTCCCACTTGCTCCAGGCCTTGGCCGCGCGCAACTGCTCCACGGGGTCATCGCCCACCAGCCGCTTGCGATAGGCCGCGATCAGGTCGCCGCGCTCGGCTTCCGGAATCGGCGCCAGGTACTCCTCCCATTGATCCGGGAATAACCACGACGCACCTTCCTGGTAGAACCACAGCAACTCCGAGCGGCGCAGCGAAAAGATGCCGCGCACGACGAGCTCGCTCACGCGGTCGGGATGGGTCTCGGCGTAGGCGAGCGCGAGCGTCGAGCCCCACGAGCCACCAAAGACCAGCCACTGTTCCACGCCCATGATCTCGCTGCGCAGCCGCTCGATGTCGGCCACGAGATCCCAGGTGGTGTTGTTGTCCAGGCTCGCGTGCGGCTGCGAGCGGCCGCAACCGCGCTGATCGAACAGCAGCACGTGGTAGCGGCGCGGGTCGAACAGCTGACGGTGCACCGGCGAGCACCCGCTGCCGGGGCCGCCGTGCAGAAACACGGCGGGTTTGCCCTGCGGATTGCCGCAGAGCTCCCAATAGACTTGATGCCCGTCGCCGGTGTCCAGCATGCCGTGACGGTAAGGCTCGATCGCGGGATACAGCATTGCAACCTCACACGGAATAAAAGCCTGGCGCGTGTCAGACGCGCTTGAAGATCAGGTCCCACACGCCGTGGCCCAGGCGCAGGCCGCGCGTCTCGAACTTGGTCTGCGGGCGATAGTCGGGCCGGGGCGCGTAGCCCTCGACCGTGTTGGCCAGGAGCGGCTCGGCGCCCAGGACTTCGAGCATCTGGACCGCATAGTCCTGCCAGTCGGTCGCGCAGTGGAAGTAGCCGCCCGGCTTGATGCGGCTGGCGAGCAATTGCACGAACGGCGGCTGAAGCAGGCGGCGCTTGTGGTGGCGCTTCTTCGGCCACGGATCGGGAAAGTACACATGCACGCCGTCCAGCGAGTTCGGCGGGATCATGTCGCGCACGACCTCCACGGCATCGTGCTGGATGATGCGCAGGTTCTCGATCTGAGACGTCTCGATGCGATGAAGCATGGAGCCCACGCCGGCGTTGAACACTTCGACGCCGATGAAGTTGTCGCCCGGTCGCGCCAGCGCGATCTTCTCGGTCGTCTCGCCCATGCCGAAGCCGATCTCCAGGATCGTGGGGGCGGCGCGCCCGAAGGCGGCCTGCACGTCGAGCGGACGCGCGGCATACGGAATGGCCCACTTGTCCATCAGCTGCTCCAGCGCATCGCGCTGGCGCTGGGTGATGTGGCCGCGGCGATGCACGAAGCTGCGGATGTGGGTGGCGCCCGGGCTGGCGGGCGCGTGGCCGGCCTGGGCCAGCGCCTCTTGCGTGCCCTGCGACAGGGGCTGCGACGCCTCGGCGTCGCCGGCCGGCGCCTGGGCGCCGGGTTGGTGTTCGGGGGTGTTCGTATTCATAACCCGGGATTGTAGTAGCGGCGCGGGGGGAGGTGGGAAGGGACGGATCGGGCCCGGGGCTGGGGCCGGCCGGTGGGCTGGTCACGCGAGCATCGTGGGTACACTGCGGCCCTGTGCGTTCCCCGAGGGACGCTGTCATGACGCCGGGAGCTCAGGAGCACACGATGTATTCCTCCACCTTCACCTTCGCCAAGGGCGAGTTCGACGCCGACTTCCATGCGCTGGACGACGCCATTGCGCAGGCCGCTCGCGCCATTCCGGGCTACCTGGGCGAAGAGACCTGGGAGAACGCCGCCACGGGTCTGATCTCCAATGTGTATTACTGGGAGACGCTGGACGCGCTCGAGCAGTTGATGAGCCTGCCGCGGCACCGTGAAGCGAAGCAGGCACAGTCGCGTTGGCTGGACGGCTATCACGTGGTGGTGGCCGAGGTGATCGGCAGCCACGGCAATGGCAAGATCCCGCATCCGCTGGCCGGACGGGATGTGGCGATGAAGGTAAACGGCCGCTAGCGTTTTGCGAAGCGCGGCGGCACGTTCCTCGCTATAATTCACGCCTCTGCCGGGCCTCGGGTCCGGTACGACACACCGACGCGGGTGTAGTTCAATGGTAGAACGGCGGCTTCCCAAGCCTCAAGCGTGGGTTCGATTCCCATCACCCGCTCCAATTCCGTTGAGAGACTTTGGGAAGTTGACTAAGTCTTTCATATTCAATGAACTTCTGAAAATCGGCTTTTGTCGATGTTCAGGAAAATTCGCCAGCTTTTAGCCTCAATAAGTACATTTTCTGGCCATCGATTTGATGCATCGGTGGCTCCTTCGCGCGCGTCTGTGAGGTCCATTGACGTGTGTAGAGACGCGTTGCATTGTCCTGAGAACTGGGGTGACGGGTCTCCTTTCGGCGTGGTATATGCGGACCCACAATCCACTGACGTCCACTAGCATCCAGCGTTTTAAGTGCATTTTCAGGTCGTGGTTCCGATGTCGTAGCGGCGCTGATTTGTTGGGTCATTCTCCGTAGCTCCCATCTCGTCTACTTGGAGATTTGGAGTTGGAGTATGGCGCTCACCGAATTGCGTGTCCGGGCCGCGAAGGAGACGGGAAGGCCTACACCCTGGGCAACTATGACGGATTGTCGTTGTTCGTATCGGCCAAAGGCGGCAAGGCTTGGCACTTCCGGTAACAGTGGCTGGGCATTTGCGGCTATCCCTGGGCACGTATCACGAGATCGGCTCGTGCGATGCGCGAGCCCTGAGGGAAGAAGCGCGGGGGCTGATCGCCAAATGATCTGCTTCCCGTAGTTAGTACGAAATCGATGTAGAGTCCGTTCACAAAGGAACGGCAATGAAGAAACGATTTACGTAAGAACAGATCGTCGGGGTGATGAAGGAGGCTGAGGCAGGGGCCAAGGTGGCCGAACTGTGCGGACGATTCCTTGCGGCTGGCGTTTCAAGCGCCGAATTTGGATTAACTAGCTTTGCGGCGACGTCCAGTTAGTCCAGTAGTGGTTAAGCAGTATGTAGTGCGGCACCTAGCCGCATTATTATGGCAACTCCCCCAGCCGATGCGATGGGTGCCCCTTCAACTAATTAGAACTGGTTGTTCAATGCGGCCGGCCAGGGCTTCGTCCCGCGAAATGCTTAGCGAAGATAAACTAGGCCGAGAATGAGCGCTCAGCGGGCCGAAATCCGCAGTCCCAGAAGTGAAGCGCCATAGACGAGCAGGGAGGTGCTCAAGTGGCTTCGCGTGCAGGGTCCCATGCGGGACGGGGATTCCGATATCAGGATGCTGTGGCGGCAAGTCTTGCGCTTAGCGGTTGGGCGGGGCAGCTTCCGTATGGATTGGTAATCCCTGAAGGTGATGACGACATCGAGCTAGGTACGGCGGCTGGCCGAGTCCTTGGTCAGGTGAAGTCGAGGCGTGGCAAGCGCGGGGCTTTCCCTGTGGCTGATGTGGTGGGCTTCCTCGTCAAGCTTTGGGCTAGTGGCGCAGAGCAGCTCGGAGACTCCTACGTGCTCATTCTTGAGCGAAGTGTCTCCGGCGAGCCCGCGCTGGACGGCGCGTTCCCTCTCAGCGATTTGACGGCTGTTGTTCGGGCGTTGCCGACCACCACTGCGCCGGATTTGGTGGCCAGAACGAGCATTTTGGTACTGTCAAACCCGCGCGGTGCGGCGCGTGAGGCAATAACGGCGCGGCGCGGATGCAGTGCCCTTGAGGCCGATGCCTACTACGGCACGGTCTTGCAGAAGGCTGGCCAGCTTGCGGATGAGAACGGCATGAGGAAGTCAGGTGGCTTCCTTGGCCTATCGCTGAGTGACGTGGAGGTTGAGGTCAACAGACTCGCTCCGCTGTTCACTTCGGAGCGTATCCTGGCAGCACTTTCGCGGGGACTATGCGAGGCGGTTGACTTTGCAACTCCAACGGAGGATCCAAATTTTTTCGCGGGTGTTGATGTTCAACCCGGCCACGTGGTCGCCGGTCTGCTTGTGGAGCGCGCCGCTCTAAGAGACGAGGTCATCGGTGCGCTGGCCGAGCGCCGCATTGTGCTTCTGAAAGGGCCTTCTGGCGCGGGAAAGTCCGCGCTTCAATGGGATGCTGCGTACTCAATACGACATGCAGTGCGTTGGTTCCGAGTACGGCACTTAGCCGTTGAAGACATCGGTGACCTTGTTATATTGGCCAATAGCTGTGGCGCGTCGGCGGAGGCTCCTGTGGGTTTCTTGCTCGATAACCTTAGCGCTGGCTTGATGGATGGTTGGGACGCGTTGGCACGTGAGGTTGCGACCAAACCCGGCCTCGCTCTTCTCGCGTCCATCCGCGAGGAGGACATCTACACTCTGGCAGAACGGGGTCGGGCAGTTGAGGTTCCCGTACGGGCTGAAAGCGAATTCGCCGAACGGTTCTGGCGTGAACTACGAGACAAGGGCATTACCTCGTGGACTAACTGGCAGGAGCCTTGGAATCAATCCAACGAACTTTTGCTGGAATACGCGCACATCCTCACTCAAGGAAGTAGGCTCGCCGAGACCTTACGACAGCAGGTAGCTGCTCGCGTAGGTGATCCTGCTAGACACCCTGAGCTTGAGGTCCTGAGGGTCTGTGCCGCAATCACCTGTCTGGGAGCACGTGTTGATGTTGCAAAGCTTCCTAAAGTACTTCGTCGAAGCGCAATAGAGGTTGGAAGCGTTTTCCCTCGAATCGTGAACGAACATCTTCTGCGAGACCTCGGTGACGGTTCGATAGGCGGTGTACATGAACTGAGGTCTCTGCATCTCCTTAGCGAGACAAATCACGTGTCGGCGGACACGGAGCTGCAGACCTTTGTGCAGGCGCTCGACGCCGTTCTTGAATTAGACCTGGGCGTGTTTCTCACTAGGGCGTTGGGGCGCCACCCATCGCTGGAAGAGTCATTCCTGGAGGCGTTAGCTGGAAGGTTGAACGCAAGACCTTCCATGCTGCTCATGACGACCATTCTGACCGGGCTGGGGGAGCGGCAAATTGAACAGGGGATCGACATCTGGTTGAAGTCGCCGGAGGTCGCTTCGGTTCCGCGAAGCATCTTGCCGGCGGTAGCGCTCTTCGGTGTTTCCGGGGTAGAAGTCCCTGGTTTGTCCGCTGAATCGTCGGCTGCTTCGGCAGCCAGACTCCTTACTGAGATCAAGTCGCGGTCCACGGAAAATCACTTGCGCGGGAGGCTTCTTCAACGCATGTCGGAGAGTGGTGTTCATGCCTTGGTGAGCAGTGCGCCGGGCTTGGCTTCGCTTAATGCGTTTTTGGTTGCACACGTGGGACATGCACTTGCGCCGGGGCTCCGTGACGCGCTTCTGCGAATGTCTCCAGACTTGGTGTCGAGCGACCTTGCACAGGTTGGCGAGTTGCTGGGGACAGTGCATCTGCTGGAGCCGGAGATCGCGCGCCGCTGGGTCGAGAGCGCCGGCGCAGCAGAACTCCTGGATCGAGTAGGGACTGAGGTTCCTTGGGCGACACCTGCAGTCACACGCCAGGAGCCAGAGGGACTTGCTGTTGCCAGCGACATTCGGGTAGTGTCAGAACGCTATCAGCCCGCGCAGCATGACGATGTGGTGGCGCTGTGTGAACTTCTGTTGGCGCTATGTCCCGCTGCAGACTTGGCTATTTCCCGAGCGGTTGCCGGCCGTGGCGTAGTCGCTGGGATCGAGGGGTTCAACGTAGCCGACAAGCGAATCCCCAGAGACAACCTTCCGCCGAACTCGCTTCCGGCATGGAACCGCCGATGGAGTGAGGCTATCAATCAAAGGCTGGCACCTGCTAGCTATGGCGCGTTTCTCATCGAAGTGGTTGGCCAACTCGAGAAAATGAATTCGGCCCTACGCGAGACACTAGACGGTGAACTGCGAGGAGTCCGCAACGCGGCTGCATTCGATTCCTTGGGAGAAGTACACATTCGAAGCCAAGCCCTACCATCGCCGCGCATTCCATGGTCTGCGGATGGAGCAAGGTTGGCCCAGAAGGACTCTCAACTGCAACAAATCCTTTTCGACTGCAGCGCCACCCTACTGCGTAGATTTGCCGGTCTACCGCAGGACTCCATGTCCTACATCGCGTGGCTAGGAGGTGTTCTGAAGCGAATTCGTGAGGCGATAGCGCAGGAGCCTTGGCATTTAATGCCGCAGGGAAGTGGCGGAGGCAAGCCGCTGGAGGAACTCTGCGAGATCGTAGAGGACCTGCTTGCGCTGGCCGGTGAGGGGGTGCAACGGGAGAAGAACCCGATCCTGCTATATCGCAGACTCCACGCACCCTCAGGTCGCGTCCTGACCGACGCACGGGAGTCAGCAAAAAAGAAGATGCGAAGGCTCAAGCGCAGCGTTGAGGACGAATTGCGCTGCTCGTTCCGTCGCGTGCGCCCCGGTACCCATGTGAACGTAAGAAACTCGACCGAGGAGCCCTTGCTTTGGCCAATGCTGGAGGTGTTGGTCACTATCGAGCTAGACCGCATCCATGACTGGATTGCAACAGTGGACGATGGATGGCTCAACTGGCGTAAGTTAGTCGACGAGACGATGCGTCTGACGGTCATGCCAGTCGTAAACGGGATGCATGTGCCGATGTGTGGGTTGAGCGGGGTCGATAAACCGTTTCCGGCGGAAGCGCGTGCGCGCGAATGGATGACGCAGGCGGGCCTCCGACCAATGCCCGAGGCAGCGACAAGTATGTGGAGAACCTTCTGCGAAGCGGCGATGGATTTTGCAGTCTTTGCCTCGCAGGGCCTAGGACTCGATGACCGTCCAGCGTTGGAACGGACGTCTAGGGCTGACGTGCTCGCTCGCTTGGTGGCTAGCAAAGCGGCAATCGACGGAACCTTGCCGCCCCTCCTTCGTGAGATGACAAACACGCTTGTTGCGTTGGCTATCCAGCAGCCTGATGAGCTTCTTGAGTCACAGCTTGGAATCCTCAGGCAGGAGCTAACGCCCATTGCGGAAGTGTTGCTGGACGCGCAGTATGCTTGTTACTCAGTCGACCTCGGTATGGCGCCTGCGCACGTTTGGGTGGAATCAGCGTCGCAAGAAGGCGGAGCTCAGCCAGATGCGGATCTGGAAAACTCCTGAGAACAGGAGGGCGGCTCTGATCACTCAAGGCATCAGAGCGAATTTTCCGGAAGAGCTCAACGAAAAGATTTTCCATCCATGATTGAATACGGCCACAACATCCGATCAAAAAGTTTTCTGAATAGAGCCAAGGTCTAAAAAAATTTGAGGTATGGGAGTTCCTTATTAATTTCTGAGCAGTGCAGTCGTAGCATCCATCTGTTTATGCTCGAAAGCCGCTGCGAAATCATCCAGCTCGTGTGTACGTAGTCCAACATCCGTGCCAAGCGCGACCTGTCTCCAGTTCCCGACGGCCGCATGGACCTCGGCCAACACACCTAATGCTTGTTTCTGATCCAGTGCGAAGTAGGAGGCGCGAGCTAGCAGCATCTGCACATCGGTGATCGGGCCATCTGTTTCAGATAGCCAGGTTTTGGATTCCCGTTCTTTGTCCGGAAAGGGGTTGACGTCGAAGGCGGGCGCAAGACGCCACAGTCCATGCCCCACGTGCAGGAAACCATGGTTCTGCAAGTGGTCGTCGACGTTCGTAATCAACAAGTTGAATACAACGCGACGCCATAGCTGGCGCAGATCCCGGGTGGGCTCGTGGCCGTGGGAACGGATGGCATCCGCGATTTCCGTGTAGCTGCGATCTTCCTCGCGTGAAGCCTGCAACAACGATGCGGCTGACTGGTATGGAATACGGCCATCTGCGCCATCACGATCAAATCGGCGAATGACTGCTATCGGCACCTCCGCCAGGGAGACGATGCGCGCAGGTGCGGCTTCGATGCCCGCCAGCGCCGCCAGCTTTAGAGCCAAGACCTCGCCGCGTGTGACGCTGCGCGTGTCATTCATACTGGGAAACTTGCCGATAGCGAGCCAGCCGTCTTCGTCCACCATGGTGCACTTGGGCCGCATGCCGCCAAGCGAAGTGCCCTTGCCTTGTAGGTAGCGCAAGTCTTCGGCCGTTTCCTGCCCGCGCTCGACAGCGCGGCTGGCTTGATAGATGTGTTCGAGCTCGATCAACGGTGGGGCAGTGCGTCGACCTTCGGGCACTGTGCGATGCCAGGTTCCGTCCGGACCACGTAGGCGCAGCGCGCCGACGCGGCTGAAGTCGTCGACCGCCAATAGATAGTCCAACTCCGTCAATACCGGCAATTGGGGATCGGTTCGGCGTCGTTTGGCATGGTCGCGGGCGATGACGCGCCGGCCCCAGGCGTCTGGGGTTGTATCGGCGATCGCACCGTGGAATACGGAGTCATGGGGCGAGGCAGCCTTGTGTGGCTGGTGGCCGGGCATCAGCTGCAGGTCGGCCGATACGTTGAACCGCTCGGGGTTGGCCAGCCACGCCTCATCATAGGCAAAGGCGCAGTTTTCGCGCCGGCCTTGCTGGACGTATACCAGCGAGCCGAGCGGTAGCCCAGCCTTGCCGATGCAGACTTGAACTTGCTGGCGGATTGGGGCGGCAGTAGCTATCACAATGCTCCCGAGGACCCGCCGGACTTGTTGCGCACGCGTTTGGGCAAGTTCTCGTCCATCAGCGTGAGCCCAATCTCGTCGTTCGGTGTGTCTAGCAGATGCTCCAGCGCTTGGATCTCGCCGAAGACGTGCAGCGCACGGGCGAAAAAGTGGATGGGCACGCGGACGTCGCCTTTCTCCATGCGGCGGACCGTGGACAAGGATGCCCCCATACGCTCGGCAAGCGAAGCCTGGGAGATATGGCGCCGCCTGCGGGCCAGGGAAATGTCGCCGCCGAGCTTCCGGATCGCTCGTTCGACGGGGAGGGGGAGGGGGAGGGGGGAATCCATTTAAGTGCTCTCAAAGAAGCTTAAATTATAGATAAGAGTTCCTATTGGAGCAATTATGTGAGAAATAAGAGGTTGATTCTAGACCCTGCCACCTCTTCCCAAACAAGTCCATAATCAGGTGCATCTCTGCATTCCTGCAGCGATCACCCCTTTAAAAATCAAAGGGTTAGGCACTGGGTTCGATTCCCATCACCCGCTCCAATTCTAGAGTCACACCTGTCGCGTGGATCCTGAGCGGTTATCGGCCTTCCGCGCGGCACAGCGCTGGCATCCGCCACCCTACTGCGCGCGAAACTCCGCGTGGGCCGAGAAGGCTCCCGCCGTCAGGTCGATGTCGGCGGTTGAAATGCCAGCCCTGCGTGCCGTGCTCTGCCACCCATCGACTGCTGCCGCAACTTCCTCGATCACCTGCCGAGCAGGGCCGTCTCCTAGCCCGTAGAAAGCCGCTGTGCCGAAAACCGTATCCAGGCTCGGCCGGTGGTCTACATCGTCGATGTTCAAGACATGCTCCGCCTTGTCGATATTCGGATTCACGTCGAACGCGGGGGCGAGTCGCCACCCGGTTTTGCCGAGCACGAAGCCGTGGTTGCGAAGGTGGTCGTCGCGGTTGCCGACCGCGACGTTGAACGCCACACGCCGGAACAGCTGTTCCAAGTCTGCATCCGCATGCTCGGCATCGCCCTGAGCGCGAATGAACTGCGCCAATTCCAAATAGCTCGTACCTTCACTTTGCGTCTTGCGAAGCAAAGTCATCGCGGACGCATAGAAATGCCGCGAACCGTGGGTGCGATCGAATCGTTGGACGCAGAAGGTATGGAAGTCGTTGTTTAGCTTGATGAGCTTCGCAGGCGGAACGTCTATCCCCGCTTTTTGCGCGAGTTGGTGAACGACATACTCCCAAGCCCCGACGTCCCGATCGTCATCCCTGGCTGGGAACTTGCCGATCCAGAGTGAGCCGTCGGTGTTGGTGAAGTTGGCCTTTGGTCTTGCTCCGCCCAGAGACGCGCCGGGTGCGACGAGCACGGCGAGCCACTTCCGTAATGCGTCGAGATCGTCGATACGCCGGTTGCTGAGTTGGTAGGCCACGGCCTCCAATTCTCGTAGCGTCGTCACCGGTGGAGCCGCCATTTTCTCGTCGCCGAGAAATGCTTCCGTACCTGGCCGGCGAAAGCGCAGTGCGCCTTGACGAGTGAGGTCTTGTACGCCGATCAGGAAATCCCAGGCGTACAGCGTGCGAGGAGCGCGTTGCGCATCCTTTGCTTGTAGGGCCTCGCGCCGCTTCATCAGTGTTTGTCCCCATCGGTCTGGTGACGAATCCAGGAAGATGCCGAAGTTGCCTAGCTCGGGCTTGGGAAAGAAGGGGTGTTCGTCGAGAGAGAGGTCGGGGTCCAGCGCGAAGGCGCGAGGGTCTCGTAGCCAACCGCGTTCGTAATGGAAACGGATCTGGCCGCGGTCATGGGCAAGTGTGCCCACCTGGCGTGCAGGGCCTTGGCTGTCGTCCAGCCACACCTCCAGGGTGTTGTCCTGGGTGCTCATGTGGGTTCCTCATCGTTTGCGGCTGACGAGGACTTTGCCGTTTTGGCGCGGGTGGCGGCACGACGCTTCGGCGCCGGCTCCAGGGCCAGGTCCTGCAGTTTCCGCCCGACTCTGTCGTCGGCCCCAAGCTGATCGAGGTCGCCTTCGAGACCCAGCACGGCAAGGACCCGGAGATAGGATCCCAGCGTCGCCCCAGCGTCTCCCGCCTCGACCTTGTACAAGGTCGTCCTTGAAATCCCTGAACGTTGCGCGACGACGGCATTGCTCAACTTGCGTCGTTTGCGGGCAAGACGCAGCCGCTCTCCCAGCGCGGACAGGAGGCGCTGCTCTTGAGGGAAGACGACGGGCGGTTTGCGCGGCATGTTCGCTATTGTGGTCTATATAAAGGAATATTGTCCATAATAGCGGAAATTCAGACCTTGGTTCCCGAGCCTGCGGCAGAATGGACGAGGTCAGCGTCGTCTCCGTTATCGAGTGCGCGCTTCGTACCGCCGTCATTGTGGCTGGACTGCGTACGCGTCATCGACCTGCGGATGCGCGGGGTAAGTCCGATCTTGGTGAGTTTCAGCGCTGAGGGCGCGATCGTTCGATGGGTCGTTCGCCCGGCCCTCTACAAATGAAAATCGCCCGCGGCTTCCGGCTGATACAGCACTTTCTCGATATGGATGCGATGCGTGCGGTTGGACACGCGCAAGTCGACCGCGTCGCCTTCTTTGTAGCCCAGGATCGCGGTGCCGATGCCGGAGCTCACCGATAACTTGCGGGCGCTGTCGTCGGCGTCCTGGGGATAGACGAGGGCAACTTCCACCTTTTCGTCGTTCAGGTGCAGCACGGCGCGTGAATTCATCGTGACGACGTCGGGCGCGACGTGGGCCGCGTCGACCACGATGGCGCGTTCGATCTCGTGCTCGAGTTCGAAGATGTCGGGCGCCTGCTCGAGCGCGATTAGATGCTGGAGGCGTGTCTTGTCGATCTCGGTGACGTAGATGTCCGACGCGGTGCCGATGGCGTTGTCGCGCAGGTGTGCGAGATAGCGCTCCGCGCTCATGGAGAATGACTTGAGCGTGGGTGTTTGGTGGTCGAGCACGAAACCGCTGCGCAAAAAGGCATTGATCGAACGCGTGTTATCGGTATGAATCTTGGCGATCAGATTGTCCGCACGCATCTCGAGGAAAGCGAGTTTCATGCCTTCGCCGATCGCGCTGGCGCCGAGTTTGCGGCCCCAGTTGTCGCGGTTGCCGATGACCAGCACGATCTCGCAGTCGGAGCCGGCCTGGACCAGGCGCACGAAGCCGACGGGCACGTCGTGCCGGTCGTAGGCCATGAAAAACCGGCCACCCTGGTTGAAGAGATGGGTCAGGGTGGGTAGCTGAACGCGGCCGACGACCTGCTCGATGAATCGCGAGACGTGCCGCGAATCGCTCAGGTAGCGGGTGACACTCTCGTCGTCCAACCATTCAATCAAGTCGAGCGCGTTTGCCCGAGTGATCTCCGGGCACAGCGCGATAAAAGGCTTGGTCATCTTCACAATGTGGGTTGCAAGTATGAAAGCCCTTCATGGCCGTGGCCGTGACGGTTCTTTCCAAAGACGCGGCATTATAGGCCGGCGTGCATGGCGCCTGGTCTGGCAGGCGCCGCAGGGCATGAGTGCCAAGCCGGCTGTTCTTTTCCGTCGATACGAAGGCAGCACATGCATGTATCCTGCGCTCCGAGTCCGAGGCAGATGTTGCCTCTGTGCAATCCGCATCGCTCGCGATCGCGGCCACCAGGAGAGAGAAAGTATGGCTTCCATCGAGTCGTTGATCGATGTGCTGGTACGGTGCGTGCCAGGTCTGGATCCGGCGCCGCTGTGGGCCAGCCCGCCGGTCAGCACCGCGCAGCTGGATGTCCTGAATTGGATCACCGGAAATCTCCAACCGCAGGGGCTTCTCGCTTACGAGGAGTGGAAAGAATATTTCGGGCATGTGCCTGATCTGCGTCCTCTCTCAGCGATCGACATGACGGCATTCGACAGCGGGTACGTGATCGGCATCGCAGGAGATATCGACGAGGAACGGTTGACGCCGGAGCTCGCGTATTCGTTGCCGTACGAACTGCCTTATCTCGAATATATGAACGCCTACTTGCGCGGCCATGGGCTGCGCGTCGTCGATCTGCTGCCCTTCGAAAACGCCTTCATGCTCGCCGTGAAGGACGACGAGTCGCTACTGGAGCAACTCGCGCTCAGCCTGCGGCCGTTCGGCATGGACGTCCATACGCGTGCGGCGCTGGACGAGGAAGGGGTGCAAGCCTATGTCGAGCAGTTGCTGAGCGGTCGCGCTTGAGGGGCGTGGTTCGAGGGTCGTTTGCGACGCTGGATTAACGGGACCGGCGGCGGTATCCCACACCTATCTCATGATGTGCGCTTGCAACGCCCGCGGTCTGGCTCGGCCCGCACCAGCCCGGCGATAAGCGCGAGCGCCGCGAAGCCGATCACGGCGGCGTCGGGAGAGACATGGCTCATCACCGCCGCGAAGAGCGGGGCGCCGAGGGTCTGGCCGATGGCGAGAAAGAGGAAGCTGATGGTGAGGCCGGTGGCGGGGCGCTGGGGCAGGGCCGTGACGCCCCACACGAGGTACACGCCGGTGAGGGTGATGTAGGCCAGGCCGAAGAGGGCGCCGCCCGCCAGGGCGAGGGCGGCGGTGGTGCCTGCCTTGCCGACGAGCAGGGTGCCGGCGGCCAGGGCCGCCAGAAACAGAACATGGACCTTGCGAAGGCCGAGTCGTGCCATGAGCCAACCCGCGCTCGCGCCGGCGATGCCTGCGATGCCGATCGCGATCCAGAGCCAACCGGCCTCGGTCTCGTTCCAGCCCAGACGCAGCGTGATGAGCTTGCCGCCAAACGACCAGACGGCGGTGCTGGCGGCACCGGTCAGGAGCGAGGCGACGATGAGGCGCTTGAGCGACGGATTCAACCTGGGCAGGCCGCCGGGCGGCTTCCCCTGTGCCCCAGTGGCGCGTGGCAGGCTGCGCGCGATGGCGAGCGCCATCAACAGGGCGCTGGCCACGAACAGGGCGTATACGCCGCGCCACGGCAGGCTGAGCATCAGTGCGATACCGCCGGCGAGCGCGACGCCCGCGCTGGTGCCCGCGTTGATGATGGTGTTCACGGTATCTCGCCGTTTCGGTGCTACCCCGGTGCTCACGGCCGCGGCCAGGGGCGGGGAGACGAGTCCGGTACTCACGCCTGCCAATAGCACGGCGAGCGCAAGCCACACGGCGGTTGGTGAGAGGGCGATACCCGCCATGCCGGCGGCGGCGATCGCGGCGGCGGCTAGCGCCGCCGTGCGTGCGCCCAGGCGTTCGGTCAACCATGCCGATGCCACGATGGCCAGGCAGTAGCCGAGAAACGAGCCCCCCGAGATCAGGCCGGCGAGCAGCGGCGGCAACGACAGCTCGGCATCGATTTGCGGCAGGAACAAACCAAAGGCGAAGCGCGCGAAACCGTAGCAGACGGCGATGAGGCCGAACCCGGCGGCGGCGAGGCGCGTGTCGGCGTTCATCGTCGCGAGCCTCTTTCCGGGAAAACCTCGGCGGCGTATTTGAAGCATGCGGCGACCTGCATGTCCGCCCTCATTGGACTGCGTGCGCCATCAGGACAGCGGCGGCGCGGCGCGCTGCGGCGATGGCGTGTGGACCGCGATAGATGGCAGTGGCCGTCGCGCCCTCGAACAGGATGACAATCTGTTCGGCGAGCGTCTTGTGCCCGCGGCCGCCGAGCTCTCGCTGCACGATGGCGCGGATGCGGTCGGCGACCGCATTCTTGTGCGACACGATCGCGGCTTCGATCTCCGGGGTGGCGCCACCCGTCTCGCCATGGGCACGCAAGAACAGGCAGCCGTGCGCGCCTTCAGCGCGGATCCATTGTTCGAGCGTGTCGAAGACGTCGGACACCGTGTCCACATCCAGCAGCGCCATGAAGCGCTGGTCACGCTCGGTGAGCACGCTCGTGATGAGCGCGGTCTTGCTGCCGGCATGCTTGTATAGGGTGCGGCTCGACATCTCGGCGGCCTGCGCGAGGTCGTCCATGCCGGTCTGGCCGAACCCTTTTCGTTGAAAGAGGGTTTCGGCGGCGTGCAGGAGCTTGGTCTGGGTATCCATGCGGACCAGTGTAAAACGATCGTTTTACACTGGTCAATGCGGGAAGCGGAATCGCCCATGCCGCGCGTGGCGTGGCGGTTGCAGGGCGCGGAATGCAATGTCTCGGTGGCGGATGCCCCGAGCGCAATGCGGAGACTGCGCTCGGGGCATCCGTGCGGAATGCGGCGTTCAGGATGCCGGGGGCTGGCCGGATGCCTCTTGCGTGTCAGGTCGCGTTGGCGCTGCCCGCAGGCTTTGCTCGATCCGCTGCATCAGAGTGGTGCGCGTCAGGTCGAGGCCCTCGGGCCACGTGCGCGTCGTCGTGCCGGCCTGTTGTGTTTGCGGCGCCTGCGCGCTGGCCGTTGCTTGCTCCTGCAACGACTGCAGCCGAGCGCGGGCCTCGCCCAGCACCTGCCAGGCATTGCGTTCGTAGCGGGGCGGATCGTGCGGATGCGCTCCGGCGGCGATCAGGGCGTCGATGTACTCGATCAGGGTGGCGTCGTCGTAGCGGAATGAGCGCCCTTCGCCGGACTCGTCGACCTCGGTGGCCATCCAGATCGCCGTTGTCAGCGGTGCATTGCTGGCCACGGCATCGGCGCGCATGTCCGTCGCAATGAGGGCCTGGACGGTCGCGGCGGGTAGCGGGGCCATGGCCAGCAACGAGGCGCCCATGTCGTCGTCAGGGACGAATCCGTGTTTCAGCAACAAGGTGATCTTCTCCGCCGTGTCGTATCGGCTATGCGAGATCAGCTCGAAGGGCCAATGCCTGGGCGCGATGCAGCGGTCCACGGGCTCGGTCTGTTCGTCGACGTCGCGCGGCCAGTAGACACGCGAGACGGATACGCCGCGTTCGAGCCAATGCTGTAATTCGGATGCGCGGCCGTCGCGCAGGGCGCCGTCGATCGCGAGCAGGCCGATGGCGCGCCGGCCCGCCTCGGTGGTGTCGGCCTGCCATGCGAGCTCGGCGAGCGCGTGGAGATAGGCCTGGCCGCCATCCTGGCTGGGGTAGGTTCCCGCGCGGCCGTACGTTGTCCGCATATGCATGAAGGCGATGCACATCAGCCGCGGTGGCGTAAGTGCGGCATCCCCTGCATCGAGGGCCGCGCGCAGGGGCTCGAGGTCGCGCCTGTCTATTGCGGCCAGGAGCGGACCGCTGCGCTCCGCGATGTGTGCACGCTCCGCGCTGCGGGCTTCCATGGCTTCGATGTCGAAGGAGGGGCGCGGCTGGGTCCAGGGGGAATCGAAGCCATAGAAGGCGGCGGCGAACGACAGGCATGCCGACATCACGCAGGCCACCAGCGTGCTCCAGCGGCCCAGTCCCGTGCGGCGGGCAATCATGCCCGTCACCACTGCGCTCGCGACCATGCCAACACCCGCGGCGAGCAGCAATATCGGAAGCATCATCATGACGCCGATGCCCGCGTAGACGCCGGCCGGCCGCGCGATCGGCAGCATGCCTGCAATGAGAAACACAAGCAGCGCGGCGGCCAGGATCGCACACGCGGTCAGCGCGAAGGCCCGCAGACGGCGGCGCGGTGATCGGTGCGCGGGCGACGAGGACGAGCTCGGGTCTTCCATGGGGGCGGGCCGGGGTTCGTGGGTGCCGAAGCATCGTATCAAACGTGCGCGCCGTGACACGGGCCCGTGCGCGGTCCGCGAGGCGAGCGATCACGGCATTCACCGTCGCCGTGCCGCGGGCCGACTGCCGGGCCCATTCGACGTGGGTTGGGCATGTTCCGGTGGCCGAAAGGATGCGGGCAGCGGGCAATGTTGTCCGTAATCAGCGAAGTGTTACGAGGCATCTCGATCGGCCTTCGCGTCGGATGCCCATGCTACGGTGTCGCTGAAGCGAGATCGTCGATGATTCTCGGCGTCGCGGCGCGTGCCGCGCGCGTCTTCAGAATCGCTTAAGAATCAGCCTGCATGCTTGCCGTCATTCCGACGCGCCGGCTCGGCGAGCGAGGGTTGCTTCGTGCCGCCGCGGGCTTCATTCACAGGCGGATCCCGGCCGTGGGCGGGATCTGGCATCAAAGGAAGTGCATGATTTCAAAGCTGTCAGGAAGGCTCAATGCTTTCCCGAGTGCCGCATTACGCAACGTCCTTCCCTGGTTCAACGAACGCCGGCAGTTTCTGTCGGCCCTGATCGAAAATCCCTCGGCCATCGGCGCCATCGCGCCCTCCAGCGCGGCGTTGGCGCGCGCGATCACGGATACGGTGCGGCCGGGGGCGGGGCATGTGCTCGAACTCGGTTGCGGCACGGGCGTGTTCACGCGCGAGATCGTGCGGCGGGGCGTGTGGCCACGCGAGCTCGTGCTGGTGGAGCGCGATGCCGGCATGAGCGCCGCGCTGCGCGATCAGTTTCCGCGGGCCACGGTGCTCGAGACTCCGGCTCAGGAATTGGCTGCCGATCTGGCTGCGCTCCCGCCCATCGCCACGACCATCTGTGGCCTGCCGTTGCTGAACTTCGACGACGCCGACACGTTCCGCATCCTGACCACGGTGTTCGACGCGATGACCGACGATGGATCGCTGCATCTCTTCACCTATGGCTGGCGCTGCCCGGTCTCCTCGCTCGTGCTGGATGCCTGCGGCCTGCAGGCGCGGCGGCGTCACTTCGTGCCGCTCAATCTGCCGCCGGCGTCCGTGTATGTGCTGGAAAGAAAGGCGGATACGAGCAGGCGCGAAGCCCCCTGACGCTCCAATGCTGAATCCATGACGGCATGACCTGCCGCGGGGCCTGCGGCCCGGCGGCAGATCCATGCGCGGGCTGATTGCCGGCCGACCGGCGAAGGCCGTGCGGCGCCGGCGCGACGCCGCGCGCCACCGCTCAGCGCCGCTCGCGCCGGCGCACCGGCTCACCCAGCGGTTTGACGACCGCAGCGCGGAACTGGCCTTCTTCATCATGCATCGCCACCAGGCTGCGCGCGCGCTGCCAGAGCGACATCTCGCGCACCGGCACCCGCGCCACGGCCGCCACGTCCTGCACTTCGACGGGGCGCGCCGTGGCGGGCGCATCCGCAGCGTCGTTCTGCCTGGTTCCGCGATTGCGCACCAGTCTCGCCGTAATCAGCATGACCGCCGCCAGGATGCAGACGCCGATGGCGCAGATCATCAGGAAGCGGCGATCCTCGGTGGATTGGGCCGTGGTCATGAAGAAGTCCCAATACACGAAGAACATGAAGCCGGCCCACACGGCCACGAGCAGCAGCGGCCGCAGGATCGTGAGCCAGAGCCAGCGCCCCGCGCCCGCGGGCCCGGATACCCGAAGCCAGGTCGACAGCGAGCGATCCGTGTTGTCGATGATGGGTTCCTTAGGCATCTCTCTCTCCTCTGTCCGGGCTGATCCAGACGGCGCGTTTGCCGCGGCTGCGCATCAGTACCGCGGGCACGGAGGTCACGGTGGTGACCATGTTGATGAACCAGAATCCGACCGGATACCAGAACGTCCAGAAGTAGTAGCGCAGCAGGCCGCGATCGTACTTGCGGTCGACCAGCATGCTGGTGAGGATCTGCAGCATGCAGGCGATCGCGAGCAGCAGGCCATGCCACTGCGGCAGCAGCCCCACACGCCAGGCGCCGGGCAGGCCCAGCATCGTGCCGATCAGGCCGCCGAGCAGGACCAGGGCCATCAGGTAGGCCCACAGCACGCTCAGACAGTATTCGGCGTAGATCGGCCACATGCGGCGCATGCCCCAGCGCGCGACCTGTGGCGTGTACTTGAACAACGTCTGCACCCCGCCCATCGCCCAGCGCAGCCGCTGGCGCCACAGGCCACGCAGCGTCTCGGGCGTGAGAATCCAGCTCAGCGCCTGCGGCTCGAAGCCGATGCGCCAGCCCGCCAGCTGCAGTTTCCAGCTGATGTCGATGTCTTCGGTGAGCATCTCCATGCTCCAGAAGTTCACGTCCACCAGGGCCTGGCGGCGGAACATCACGATGACGCCCGACACGGTGAAGAGGCGGCCGTAGAGTTGCTGCGTGCGCTTGATGAGACCGATGATCGACGAGAACTCGCCCACCTGCATGCGGCCCAGCAGCGTGGTACGGCTGCGGATACGCGGATTGCCGGTGATGGCGGCGACCTTGCCGTCGCGCAGGAAATGACGCAACAGCCAGGGGATCGCGTTGCTGTCGAGCAAGGAGTCGCCGTCGATGCCAAGCACATACTCGCCCTGCGCCAGCAATGAGGCCGTGGTAAGCGCCACGGCTTTGCCCTGGTTATGGTTCTGATGCACGACGCGCAGGCGAGGATGACGCAGCGCCAGCGCGCTCAGCCGATCGCCGGTGGCGTCGGTGCTGCCGTCGTTGACCGCGATCACTTCGTAGTCCGGATAGTTGAGCGCCATCAAGGCCTCGATCACCTCGTCGATGTTCTCTTCCTCGTTGAAGCACGGCACGAGGATGCTGACCTTGGGGGTCGAGGACAGCAGGGTGAGGGGATCGATATCGCCCTGTTCTCTACGTTCGAACTGGTAGTAGTGCGCGATGCCGCCGGTGATCCACAACCACGCCATACAGAATGGGTAATAGAAGACGTAGGCGAGCACCAGGCTCGCGGCGAGGTCCCAGGTCATCATCATCGCGCACCCCGGCTCATCGAGGGCGGGGTGGCGACCGCGGACGGATCCGCCGCGCCGGTGGCATTGACCGGGTCACGGAAGAATTCGCGGCCCAGCGTCTGCTGAATCGACAGGTGCGGCCTGACGGCCTCGAGCGCGGGCTGGTCGTTGAGGAAGTCGTCCGGGTAGTAGCCCAGGTTGCGCACGCCGGCCTGGCGCAACAGGGCCAGGTGACGTGCCATCACGCCGTCCGGGATCGGCGTGCCTGTGCGCCAGTCGCGGGCTTGCAGCTCGAACAGGGTGCGCGGGCCGGCACCCGGCACCGCGGCCACCTCGCGCGCCAGGTTGCGCAGCCAGGCATCCGGGTCGGGCGCATTCTCCATGTAGGGCATGGCCTCGAGCGCGGTGTAGTCGTAGGCCTTGATGAATTGCGCGAAGTTCTGCGCGAAATAGCTTTCGCTCTCGGGCTGGAGCAGCGGCAAGGTGTACATGTTTCGTGCGGTGCTGAGTACGGGCTGCCAACGGCGCAAGATGCCGGTGAGTTCATGCGTGAAATCGATGAGCGCCTGGGTCTTCAATGTTGTCCAGCGCTGCTTCAGCGGCGCGGAGGCGCGGATGGCGGCCACGTCGGCCGGCAAGCCCCAGCTCGCATAGGTCTGCAAGGCCGCGGGGCTCGCGTCCTCGAAGTCGTTGAACATCGCATCATCGTGATAGAGCACACCTGCGAACGACGCATGCCGGCCGAGATCTTCGTAGATGTCGAAGATCGCCTGGCGCGCTTCGGGATCGAAGATCGAGAGGCGCGAGTAGGTGTCGGCCGCGCCGGCAGGTGCGCCCGGCATTTGCTGCACGCGGCGCTGCGCGGCGGGATCGGAGGCCGGCAACGCGAACGACGAGACCGGCATCCAGGCATAGACCCGAACCCGGGCCCGGGTACTCAGCTGCCACGACACGCGATTGAAGAGGTCCGCGCGCATGGGCATGCGTCGGCTGGGAAAGTACAGCGCGTCCGCCACGCCGTCGCCGTCGGGGTCGGCAAAGGCCTGCAGGAATACGCTGCTCGGCTGGATGCGGCGAACGCGATCGAGCAGACGCGACAGGTTGCGTTCCTGCTGCACGGGGTCGGGGTCGTACACGTAATCGAGATCCACATGCATGATGCGATTGACCTCGACCTGGCGCGCGTCGGCCGGCGCGGGCGAGCGCAGCTCGCGCAACAGCTCCGGGCCCTCGTCTTCATAAGTCATGAGTCCGCGCCGGATGCGGTCCAGAGGAACACCGGGGGCGTTGGGGCCGTCGTCCAGCGTCATGGCGATCGGCATGCCCGCGTCCCGCGCGGCCGCGACCGCGGCCTCGTTGTACGAGCCATAGGGCCACACGATCGCGCGCACCCGCGCGCCGGTGTGGCGTTCGATCTCGGCCTTGTTGCGCTCGAGGTCGGCGGTGATCCGCGCGCGGTACTGCGCTTCGGATTCATAGGTGCCGGTGGCGGCGTCATAGCGGTGGGCCGTCGCCGCCGGAAGCAGGTTGCCCTGCGGATTGGCCGGAATGCCGCGATGCATGGCGTCGGTATGCCCGGCCAGCTCCACGAGGCCGGACTGGGCCATCTCTCGCGCCTGTGCCCAGGTCAGAAAACGCGCGTTGGGTAGCGGCAGCGCCGACGCTTCGCCGTAGGTCAATGAACCGGCGGGCGCGTTCATCCAGCCGCTCACGAGCGCCATCACGGCCGGATAGTTGAAGCGCCGCAGCAGCGGATAGACGACGGTGTAGGCACTTTCGTAGCCATCATCGAACGTCAGCAGTACCGGCTTGGGCGGTAGCGGGGCACCGCCTTCGCGGGCCGCCACGATCTGCGCCAAGCTCACCGGCTGGTAGCCGGCGCTGCGCAGCCACGTAAAGGCCGCCAGCAGCGTGCTCTCGTCCACGGCGGTGGCGTCGGGCGCGGTCTCGAAGCTGGCGCGCACGTTCTGGCGTACATCATGGAAGGTCAGGACCCGGAAGGTCTGGCCGTCGTCCGGATCGGCGGGAAACAAGGGTTGCGCATGCAGGGCGCCGCCCGGCCACATCAGGGAGGCCGACGTCAGGCACGCGCACAACAGCAGCCCCAGCGGGCGCAGCAATTTCATCATTGGACGCTCCGCTCAGAGGAAGGGGATGGCGAGATTGAGATAGCCGATGGTGCGGCGCTCGCGCTGCCCGTCGTAGGGATGCCAGGCCGTGCCGATGCCGTAGGTCACTGACCAGCCTGGCCGGAAGGTCCATTCGTGTTCGTAGCGCAGGCCGTACATGGCCTCGGCGCCGTAGCCCGATTGCCGGTACGTGCCCGCATTGGCGTAGAGGCGTTGCACCAGCGTGCGGTGGTCGCGCTTCCACGTCAGCAGCTGATAGCGCGCTTCCAACTCCACCGACCCGTCCGAATCGGGGCTGTAGTACGGCACGTCGTTGCGGCGATTGCGCGAGGCATCCGTGCGCAGCGTGGTCTGGAACTGCTGCGAGGGACCGCTGTACCAGCGCTCGGTCCAGGCCAGCGAACCGGCGTGGTTCTGGTTGCCGTCGGTGTAGTCCATGCGCTGATAGCGCAGATCGAAACGGCGCGATTCGTCGACGATGTACGCGGCCGAGGCCTGCACGAGATTGGCCGCGATGCCCGCATCGTAGGCGCGCCAGGGCACGTCGAGCGCATTGCTGTCGTAGGCCAGCCCGAGTTCGACATGGTCGCCCCAGCGATAGGTGCCCGCCGCCGCGAAGCCGCCGCTGCGCGGGCCCCCAGTGTCTCGGTGAGCCTCGCCTTCGAGCGTAAAGCCGTCGCGCTCCCAGCGCAGGCCCAGGCCCGTGCGGCCACGATGGGCGCGGCCGTTTTCGGTGTTGCCGTAGGCCCAGGCCTGGCGCGTGAAGACCCGCCATTGATCGTCCATGAGGCCCGATTGCAGCCGGGCGTCGATGAGAAAGTCTTCGTCCGACAGTGCGCTGTTGTTGTTGCCCTTGCCGTAGGTCGAGTCGACGGTGAGTGTGGGTGAGCGTTGCGCCTTCGCTTCGCGCGCGGTGTTCTGCACCGGGCCGGACTCAGGGTAGTCGACCTGCAATTGCTCCACCGCTTCGCGGGCGGCGCGGTGCTGGCCGGTGGCGGACAAGCCCTGCGCGACCGTCTCGCGCAGCGGCACGGAATCCGGATGATCGACGGCGCTGGTGCGGGCGAGTGTCAGCGCCGTATGCGGATGCTCGCGCGCGGCCTCGGTGCGCGCCAGGCCATCGGCAAAGGCCGCGTTGAACGGGGCTTCGCGCGTGAGAGCTTGGTAGGTCTGTTCGGCGCGCGCGGGCTGGTCGGTGTACAGGAAATAGCGGCCCCTGAGATCGCGCACCTCGGTGTAATCGGGATTGGGCGTATCGGGTAGGGGCGCAAGACGCACGGTTGGCGGCGTCGCGGCTTCCATCTGGCTCAGCAGGGCTTCGGCCTGGCGAAAGCGCGCGGTGTCGATGTAGGCATAGAACAGGCCGAAGTGGGTGTCGCTCGGCATGGGCAGGCGGCTGCCGGCCTCGGACACGGCTAGTTCATACAAAGGTACGGCCAGGTCCGACCGGCGCAGGCGCGCATAGGCGTCCGCCGCCGGGGCCAAGCCGTAGTAGGGCACACGCACGCCCTCCGCCACGAGCGCTTCGTAGAGATCGACACAGGCCTGGGCATCGCCACGCGCGCTCAGGGCCACCAGGCGGTCGAAGCGCGTCCGATTGCGCACGGATTGCAGTGCGGGGTCGACAGGCGTGCCGATCTCCTCCAGCAGCGCCGCGGAGCGCGCCAGGGCCTGATCGAGCGCGTCGAAGCGGCGGGCGCCGCCCACGATATCGCGCTGCTCGATGCCCCAGACGATGTCCTGGCCGACGGCCTGCTGCCGCAGGCCGAATATCTCGACCGGCGTGAACAGGGCAGGCTGGCCGGCCTGTTCGGCGGCGGCGTTGGCCCGGCGGGCTTCATCGAGCGCCGCCGCGGCGGCGCCCTGGCGAGCGATCAGATAAATGTCGGCGCGCCGTGCGCTACGCGAACCCGGCTCGAGTTCGAGGGCCCGGGCATAGGCTTGCGCGGCCTCGTGGAAATGTTCGGCTTGCTCTTCGACTGCCCCGACCAGCTCGGCAGCCGCGGCACGCACGCCCGCTGGCGCCGTGGTGTCGGCAAGCAGGCCGCGGGCCAGCTCACGCGCCACGTCGGGCGTGCCCTGATCGAACGCGTATTGCGCCGAGCGCAACCGCGTCAGCGGTGCGGCGGCATCGTGCCGGCGCAGCGCGATCAGCAGCTCGCGCTCGTCATCGAGCAGGGCTTCGCGGCGCGCGGCCAGGAAAAGCGGATCGAGCGTGTAGGCCGGCAGCGTATGGAAACCCGCGGCCCGCGCGGCGTTCAGCGCATCACGGTCATGACCGGCGCGGCTCTGCAAGGTGACATAGTCGGCCAGGACGCGGGCACGATCCGCGGGCGGCGGAGCGGCCGCATCCGTGCGGGCGAGCCAGTGTTCCAGGATGCGGGCGACATCGTCCGGATGCTCCGCGGCGGTCTCGCGCACCAGGAAGTCGTGCAGCGAGCTCGAGTAAGCCTGCTGCGCGTGGGCGGGCGCCGTGCCGCCGAGAAGGATCAGGGCAGTCAGGCCATTGAGGGAGAGGGAGGTGAGGCGACAACGTTTTAATAGGAGTTCCAGCATCTGCTACAGCACCGATCCATGCCAATCGGGTGCCCGCCTCCCTGTCGTCCTCATCATCGGACCGGTCGGTCTTTGCACGCGACGAATTCGCCGCACGACGTCATGCTCGTTATTGGTTATTGGTTATTGATTTCGAGAAAAAGGTATCAGCGGGCTGTGGCCGATATCGGCAGCGAAGCCGACAAGGTGTGTGTGCCTGTTACGCGTTCATGGCTTGGCGCACGACGTGTAACCGAGAAATAAGAGACGGATGTCTCACTGGGGCGGCGAGGGTTTTACCGACTGGCAAGTCGCCGTTGCAAACACTTGTTTCTTACATCTATGGCGCCGGCCTGACTGGGCGCAAAGCGACTACGTCCGGCGCTGTGCGCGCTCGCGCCGGATCGAGAAGAGCTGGCTTCCCCTCATCCGCACGTCGCGGCACCCGCGACCGCAGCCCGCCGAAGTAGCCGGCTATTCGGCTCGTCCTGGGCGATTTGGAGAGCGCCGTTGGCCGCCATACTGTTTTCGTCCTGTGGCATCGGACCGCACTCTTTCGCAGTGTCTTCACTTTCGAGGATGACTCATGAGCAATCAGCGGCAGGTGTTCGAAAACCAGTTTTTTCCGACGGGCAGCGGCTGGGCCACGATTCAGGAGCGCATGGCGTTCCATGGCATCCCTGGCGCCAGCATCGCCTTCGTTGCCGATGACACGGTGGCGTGGCGGGCTCCCTTCGGCGTGCTGCAGCTTGGCGACAGCACCCCCGTGCAGGCAGATACCCCGTTCCAGGCAGCCTCGCTTAGCAAACCCCATGCATCGATAGGCGTGCAGCGCCTGTTCGCACAGCGAGGGCTCGATCTGGACAGCCCTCTCGCGGGGCACACCTCATGGGCGATCCCCTGCCGCACCTGCGGCGCGCAGATCAACTGGTCGGGCAATGTGACCGTGAAGCAGACCCTTCAGCACATGGGTGGCTTCATCGGGGCGGGCAACACCAATCCGCCGGACCATTGCAGCGACTTCGACGCGGATGGCGGGGGATTCGACGGCTATGTGGCCCGCGTCGGCGCGCCGATACCCACGCTGGGCGAGATTCTGGCCGGCACGTGCCCGGCCAACTCGCCGCCCATCGAATTGACGCTGATGCCGGGTGAGTTTCACTACTCGGGGATGGGCTATGTGGCGCTGATGCGCATGCTGCTCGACATGACGGGGGAAGACTTCCACGATTGGATGCGAACGCATGTGCTGGCGCCAATGAAGATGGAGAGCTCCAGCTATGCATTGGGGCCGCCCACCTGGATGCCGGCCGCTGCCTCGGGACACGTGGGCACGGAACCCATAGAGGGAAAGCGCAATTTCTATCCCGAGTCCGCCGCCGCAGGGCTTTATTCGAACGCGGGCGATCTGTGCCAGACCATCATCATGCTCAACAATGGCGGCATGATCGACGGCACGCCGATACTGAGCCCGGGGCAGGCGGCCGCCATGCTGGACGAGCAGATCGGCATCTTCACGTATCAGCAAAACGACATCTACTACTTCGACCACCTGGGCGAGAACAAAGGGTTCACCGCGTACATGCGGGGCTATCCGCATCAGCATGCGGGTTTCGCGCTCATGATCAACCAGGATCATGAGAAATGGGGTGCCCTCAAGTTCCTGAACGAAGCGATCGAGGCCTTCGGCCGGGTCTACGGCTTGCCGGTCGGGCCGGCGCTGAGCGATTGAGGTGACCCGGGCATCGGGTTGCAGAGGGCGGCCCGCACCGATGCCCGGGCGTCGTTTGTGCGATATGGTGTCGGCCCTGCATTGAACTCCACCGCGTTCGGCCCTTTCCGCCTTTCTCGCCTCATGACGCTCGCTTCCGATTCGCCTTCTTCCGCCCACCCCGTTGCCGTCGATCCCGGCCGTGTCGGCGACTACCCCGCACTCACCAAAACAGGCGGCGGCTATTTCTACGACGACGTGCTGGAGTACCGCGTTTGGGTCCATCCGCATGCCGGTGGCGAAGACCTGCACGAGGGCGATGACTATTTCCACGCGTTCGCCACCTACGAAGAGGCTGCCGAGTTTGCCGAAGACGCGGCGGGCGCGGAGCAGCCGCTGGTGCTGGTGCGGCAGCTCGAATGCATCAGCGAGCCTGCGCCTGGCGTGTTCGAACACCATGTGGGCGAGCGCATCACCGAATGGCGCGTGGAGTGGCTGGCGGGCAGCAAACGCACGCCCCAATCCATCCCCGAGTTTCTCGCGCGTGGTGGCGAGTAGATCGCGAGCGTCGGCTCAGGGCCTGGACCACGGCGGCACGGGGGCCAGCCGCGCTTTGATCCAGCGCTTGAAGGCCTGTGTCTTGGCGGGTGCGTAGCGGCATGAGGGCCGCACGAAATAGATGGCCGAGCGCGCGTCCAGCTGCCATTGCGGCAGCACCCGCACCAGGCGTCCCGCGGCGATATCCTGGCTGAATAGCCATTCGCCACCGGCCATCACGCCAGCGCCGCGCACGGCGGCCGCCAGCAGCGCCTCGTTGTCGTTGCTCGACAGGGTGCCCCTGACCACCACGTTTTCCACGGTGCCGTTGCGATGATGCAGGCGCCATTGCGGATAGCTTGCGAGCCCCGTGAATACCAGGCAATTGTGTTGCGCCAGATGGGCCGGCTCGCGCAAGGCGGGGGCGCGCTCGAGGTAAGCGGGCGCGGCGCAGAGAATGCGCACGTTGTCGCAGAGCCGCGAGGCCTTGATGCGGCTGTCGGGCATTTCGCCCACCCGGATCGCGGCATCGAAGCCTTCGTTGACGAGGTCGACGTAGTGGTCGGCGTAGTCGGTGTGGATGCTGATACCCGGATGCTCGGCCAGAAACTCGGCGATGAGGGGGGCGAGCCAGCGCCGGCCAAGGGCGGCCGGAATGGCGAGCCGCAACTGGCCGCGGATCTCGCTCGCGGCGGCCTGCGCTTCGGCTTCGGCCTCGGCCAAGAGTGCGCGCGCTTCCTGCAGCTTCACGACATAGCGCAGTCCTGCTTCGGTGAAACGCGCCTGCCGTGTGGAACGCTCGATGAGGCGTACGCCCAACCGCGCTTCGAGCCGGGCAATCCGGCGGGAGATGACGGTGGGGTGCCTGACCAGGAGACGGCCCGCGCCGACGAACGAGCCGGCCTCGTGCACCGCGAGCAGCGCGGCATTCTGTTCAAAGGTGTTGGAGGTGTAAGGATCGTCGACCATGGCCATGGAGAGCGTGCGCCGTCCTGCTTACGGTACCAGTACGATGGCGCCGGTATTGCCGCCGCGCTCCATCAGGGTATGGGCCTCGCGGGCGTCCTTGAGCGCGAACGTGTGGGCGGGGTGCGCGCGCAGGATGCCGTGTGCCTGGGCATCGAGCACGTCGCGGGCGCGGGCCTGGTATTCAGCCGGGTCGGCGGTGTGGGCCGCGAGCGACGGCCGCGTCAGGTAGAGGGACCCCTTGGCGTTCAGGGTGCCCACCTCGACAGCGGGCGGCGCGCCGGTCGTCACGCCGAACGAGACCATGAGGCCGCGCACGCGCAGCGACGACAGCGACGCGTCGAAAGAGCGCTTGCCCAACCCGTCGTACACCACGTCGGCCATGCGTCCGCCGGTGATTTCTTTCACCTGGCCGGGCAGGCGCTCGGCGTCGAACACCAGCACGTCGTGGCAGCCGGCCTGCCTCGCCCTGTCGATGCTCGCGTCTCGCGAGACCACGCCGATCACGTGAGCGCCGAGATGCCGGGCCCAGGCGGCCATGAGTTGCCCGACGCCGCCCGATGCGCCGTAGAGCAGCACGCGCGTGCCGGCGCCGACCTCGTACGTGGTCTTGAGCAGATACTGTGCGGTAATGCCCTTGAACAGCAGGGCCGCGGCGTCCGCGCTCGCAAGCGTGTCGGGTAGCGGCACGAGGCGGTCGGCCGGATAGATCCGTTGATCGGCGTAGGCGCCGACCGGGCCGGTGGCGTAGGCCACGCGATCGCCCACGGTCACCGTGTCGACCCCGGGCCCCACGGCGAGCACCACGCCCGCACCCTCCAGCCCCAGTCCCGACGGAAACTGGAACGGCACCACGCCCTTGCGCTGGCTGATGTCCAGGGGGTTGATGCCGATGGCGTCGTGCCGAAGCAAAACCTCACCGGCGCCCGGCTCGGCGTCGGGCCGCTGAGTCCATACCAATTGCTCGGCGCCGCCGGCGGCCTGGACCTGGATGACGTGTGACATGAATCGGCTCCACTGAAGTGTGAGCCGCCAGCGTAGTGCAGAAACGCAAAGTGCGGCGTGATTCTCGGCGCATCATTGCGCTGCACTAGATGCAGCAATTGCTCGGGACTTAGATGGCGTGCGCGCCATGCAGCTCCACCAGCGCCTCGTCCTTGAGCTTGGCGAGCGTGGCATCACCTCGGCTGCGTGGATGCGGCAGGCCGACGGCCAGGCGGGCGCAGACGCGGCCCGGCTTGGCGCCCAGCACGATGACCTCGTCGCCCAGGTACAGCGCTTCGTCGATATCGTGCGTGACCAGCAGAATCGAGATGCCGTAGCGCGCGATCAGACTGAGAACGAGCTCTTGCAGCTTCATGCGTGTGAACGCGTCGACGGCACTGAAGGGCTCGTCCAGCAGCAGGATCTGCGGGCGAGAATAGAGGCCGCGCGCGATGGCCGCGCGCTGTGCCATGCCGCCCGAGAGCTGTTTGGGCAGCGCCTTCTCGAAGCCGTTGAGCCCGACGGCATCGATCAGGTCCTGTACCCATGCGCGATCCGGTCTTGCGCCGCTGTCCAGGAAGCTGATGTTGTCTTCGAGCGTGAGCCAGGGCATCAGGCGAGGCTCCTGGAACACATATGAAATCGGCGCCTTGCGCTGGCGATCGATGCCAGCGCCGGAGCGGACCTCACCCCGGTAATCGTCATCGAGGCCGGCCGCGATGCGCAGCAGCGTGCTCTTGCCGCAGCCGCTGGGCCCGAGCAGGGCCACCACCTGTTGTTCGACGAGTTCGAACTCGACCTGATCCAGCACCTTGTTGGCGCCGAACCACTTCTCCGCGACGTGGACCTTGAGCAGGGTGGCCATGAAAATTCCGGTAAATGGAGCTCAGCCGGCCCGGCCGGCGTAGGCGTCGCGCCAGCCCAGGCTCTTGAGCTCGAAGAAGCGCAGCACCGAGTCGGTAAGCTTGCCCATCACGGCCAGCAGGATGATGGCGACGAGTACCAGGTCGGGACGCGAGGTTTCACGGCCGTCGGTAAGCAGGTAGCCGATGCCTTTGGTGGCCGCGAGCAATTCGGCCGCCACCACGCACAGCCACGCCATCGACAGGGCCTGCCGCAGGCCGGTGAACAAGTTCGGCAGCGCGGCGGGCACAAAGACGTAGCGCACCAGGCGATAGCTCGAGAAGCCGTACAGCGCGCCGACTTCCACCAGCTTGCGATCGACGTTGCGGATGCCGGCGACGAGATTGAGATAGACGGGAAAGAACGCGCCGATCGCGATCAAGGTGATCTTGGAGGCCTCGTCGATGCCGAGCCAGATCAGCAGCAGGGGTACCCAGGCGAGGCCCGGCACGGCGCGCAGGGCCTGGAAGCTGGGCTCGAGATAGGCTTCGGCGCGGCGGCTCAAGCCGACCCATGTCCCGATCAGCAGCGCCAGCGCTGCCCCGATGGCGAAGCCGCTGAACACGCGAAACGAGCTGATGCCGATGTGTTGCCACAGCGGACCGTCGGCCAGGTCGACGATGGTATCGAACACCTGGCTGGGCGCCGGCATCAGGTAATCGGGCATGACGCCAGAGCGCACCAGCGCCTCGAGGCCCGCGAAGATCACTATCGGCAGAACCCATCCGCGCAGCCATGACGGCACCCGCCACGCCGCACGGACAGCGTCCTGGCTGCGCCGGGACTCAGCCTGCGCGGGTGCCCGGTCGACCGGATCGGACAGGGTGGTGCTGGCGCCGGCGCGGCTCATCTCACTTCTCCTTGGACACCGCTGTGGCCGGCGCCGCGTCGATCAAGGTGGAGAGTGCCTGCTTCGCATCGGCGTTCTTGCGCAGAATGCCGGATTCTTGCAGCAGCGGCACCACCGGCTCGATGGAGTTGATCGTGTAGTCGCCGGGGATCCAGCGCGTGAAATCGATGCGGCCGAGCTGCTTGGCCGCGACTTCCTTCGGCAGCTTGGTCTCTTCGGCGACGAGGTCCACGATCTCCTGCGGATGCGCGATGATCCATTGCCGCGCGCGCTCATACGTGCGCACCACGGTCTTGACCGCCTCGGGATGTTCCTTGAGGAAAGCTTCGTTGGTGTTGAGCACCGCGCCCAGCGCGAACTGCGGATTCGAATATACGGTGCGCGAGCCGCCGACCTTGGCCGCGGCCAGGTGCGGATCGATGCCCACCCAGGCGTCGACGCGGCCTTGCTCCAGCGCGGTCTTGCCCTCGGGATGCTGCAGATGCACGATCTCCACGTCGTTGAGCGTGAGCTTGTTTTCGCCCAGCGCGCGCAGCAGATAGAAGTACGGATCCGTGCCCTTGGTGACGGCGACCTTCTTGCCCTTCAGGTCGGTGATCGACTTGATGGGCGAGTTGGGCAGCACCTCCACGGTGCTGGGCTCGGCCCACGAGTAGTTGAAGATCACCTTCACCGGCTGGCCGTTCGCGCGTGCCACGAACGACGACACGCTGGAGGTCAAAGCAAAGTTCGATGCGCCGCTGTTCAGGAACTCGAGCGAGTTGTTGCTGCCTCGCGTGAAAACCCACTTCACCTCGGTGCCGCTGGCCTTGAAGGCTTCCTCGAGCCAGCCCTTTTTCTTGATCAGGAGGCTGGGCGGCGAGTAATAGGCGTAGTCCAGCTTGATTTCTTTGAGCGGCGCCTGGGCGTGGGCCGGAGCGGCAAGCGCGGCACCGGCCGCGAACAGGGAGAGGGCGAACTGACGAAAGCGCATGCGACACCTGACTGACGGGTAGGGCCGGTCCATGATGGCCGGAGTATGAACGTCGCAGTCTAGGGGGCGCGTCGGGCAGGCCCAAATACGATATTCGCGCTAGCTTATTTGTTGCGTGAACGCGCGTGGCACCCCCGCCCGCGGCGGCGGGGCAGGAGGGCCGTGCCCGGCAGGGAATGCCAGGGCGCCGGGTGGCCGTGGCTGCACCGATACGGCGCGGCGGCGAGCGCGGTGTCGGATGCTCTCCGATGCGCGCCGCGCCGAGTGATGCCGCGCTAGCGGACCTTGTGTATCCGCGCGCCGGGCCGCGCTTCGAAACGCGGCACCACTTGTTCCTTCAACGCCTTGCCCTGGGGGTCCCAGACCAGCAGGCTGGCCGGAAAGTTCTCGGTGCGCGTGATCGCATCGATCTGCGCGACCAGGGCCTTGTCTGCGCCGGCCACTTCCGGATTCCAGGCGAAAACGCCAGGATCGCCGTACCAGACCACGGGCGCCTGTGCATCGAGGCGGCGGTCGGGGCAGATGACGTACGCATGCTTGAGCAGCACGCGCAGCGCACCCACGGGCGTGGCGCTGGCGAGCGGCGTCACGACTTCCTTGCGAAAGCCCGGGCAGACGATGCTGCTGTTTTCCACGGTGAGCTCGACGACCTCACGGTCGGACAACGCATGGGCGGGCGCGGCGGCGCAGGCGAGGACGGCGGCGGCGATGACGGAAACACGAGTCATGGGGCAGGATCTCCGGATTGAGGCGCGTCGAGCTTAGCAATCGGAGCCCGCACAAACACGGCGAAATGTTTCCGGTACGCAGGGTTCGTAAGCAGCCACGCGCTCGCCGTCCCGCCCCGTTGCGCGCACAACCAGCCGCTGTGCACAGGGCGCGCGCAGCATGCACGAGGGCGTGGGCGTTCACGCCTCGTGCAGCACCCGCGCTCGCATTACTCCATTTTCGCGCCCGACTGCTTCACGATCCCGGCGTAGCGGTCGATCTCGCTCTGCATGAACGCGCCGAACTGCGCGGGCGTTTGCGGTTCGCCCAGCTGCACACCGACTGCTTCGAGTTTCTGGCGCAGGGCAGGCGTCTGCAGCGCGGCGTTGATCTCCTGGTTCAGGCGCTGCACGACCTCGGGCGGTGCGCCCGCGGGCAGCACCACGCCGTACCAGGCCGACGCGATCATGCCTTTCACACCGAGCTCGTCGAAGGTCGGTACGTTGGGCAAGGCGGCCAGTCGTTGCGATGAGGCCACGGCGAGCGCACGCAGCGCGCCGGCCTGGACCTGCGCCAGCGATCCGGTGTCGAGCATCATGTTGGTTTGGCCGGCGAGCAGATCGGAGACGGCGGGGCCGCTGCCTTTGTAGGGGATGTGCAGGATGTCGACCTGGGTGAGATGCTTGAACATCGACCCGGCCAGATGCTGCGACGAACCGACCCCGCCCGATGCGTAAGTGAGCTTGCCTGGCTCGGCGCGCGCCGTGCGCAGCAGGTCGTCCAGGGTTTGATAGGGCGCGTTCTTGGGCACTTCGAGGATGTTCGGAATGGCGCCGACGAACGCCACCGGCGTGAAGTCCTTCACAGGATCGAAGCCGAGCCGCGCATACAGATGCGGGTTGGCGGCGTTGGTGGAGCTGGTGGCCATCAGGAGCGCGTAGCCGTCTGCGGCTTCACGCACGAATGACGTCGTGCCGATGTTGCCGCCTGCGCCGGCCTTGTTATCCACGATGACGGTCTGGCCCATCTGCAGTGTGAGCTGCTGCGCCAGCATGCGCGCCAGGGCATCGGTGGCGCCGCCCGGCGGCCAGGGCACGGTGAGCTTGATCGGACGGTCGGGGTAGGCGGCGTGTGCCGGGGCCGTGACGCTGGCGGCGGCCAGCAGCAGGGCGCCGCAGACGCGGCGTGCATATCCCATGGGCATGGGTGTCTCCTTCGGACGATGTTTTTTGTTTTGCCTGCCGCGGTCAGGGCCGCGGCAGGAGTCGCCGCTACTCTACGAAGACTTGCGCGATGCCGATAGCGACAAATTCTCCATGAGCTTGATTCTCGAAAGGAATCATCTCGTTCACATGGTGTTGGAGAAATCGCAGCAGCTCTGCGCCAGCGCGGCCACGCTCTCGCAGAACGCGGCATCGGCTTCGCGCCGGAACATCGCGCAGTACAGCGACTGCGGCGGCGCGATGCTCGTGCGCGCCACGACCAATTGTCGTGCGCTGACCATGCCGGCGAAATAGTCGCGCGGCAGGCAACTCACCCCGAACCCGGCCGCGGTGAGGCCCGCCATGGCGATGAGGCTGTTGATGGTGAACAGATTGCTGGCGGGCCGATGCGGGCGCAACCAACCGTCGTAGATCATGTTCAACCCCGACTCCCGGCTCTGGCGCAGGAGCGGTAAGGCGGCGATATCGGCGGGCGTGTAGATCCGGCTCGGATCGATCATGTCGGGGCTGCCCATCCAGCCGAACTCCAGCCGCTGCAGGGGCACGACCTGCAACTGCGGCTCGGCGAACTCACCGTGCAGGAACGCCATGTCGAGCTGGCCCGCCTGCAGGCGCTTCTGCAGATCGGCGCCGAGATCGATGTGAGGCTCCAGGGTGATGCGCGGATAGTGCGCGCGCAGCAGCCGGATCAACGCGGGCAGCCATGTCATGGCCGTGATCTCGGTGATGCCGAAACGGAACGTTCCGGTCAGGGTGTGTTGGCCTTTCAGGCGCACCAGGAGACGGTCGCGATGGCCCAGCATCTCTTCGGCCATCGCATAGATCTCGTGGCCGCGCGCCGTGAGTTCGGCCCGGTGGCCGGAGCGGTCGAAGAGCGCGATGTCGAAGTCGGCTTCGAGCTCCTGGATGCGCTTGGTGATGGCGGATTGCGTGGTGTGGAGCTTCTGCGCGGCCGCCGAAAACGTGCCCAGCCGCACGGTCCAGTACAGCGCTTCGATCTGTTTGAACGTCAGCACCCGGCGCTCCGCTTGATTCCCAATATTCTCATACGTACTAACCCGTATATTCCGAAATTCGATATAGCGTCCGGAAATTTAATCCCTTTTTCCCCGGGCTGAAAGCTCGCACCATGTGGTCCTGGCCGAGGGCTGCGTGCCCTTGTTTGCGAATTCACTGTCCATCGACAACACCCGATCCATGGCCTCACCGCTGAACGGCACCCGCATCCTGCCCCCTTCCCCCGTCGCTTCCGCGAGCATCCTGGCGGCGCTCGCCGATATCGTCACGCCGCACCTGAGCGACAACCTCGCCAGGCGCGAGGGCATCGCAGGGCTGCATCGCTACAACCGCCAGGGCAAGCTGGTCGGCACCGCCCTGACGGTCAAGACCCGGCCCGGCGACAACCTCCTGATCTACAAGGCCATGACCCAGCTGCAACCGGGTCACGTGCTTGTGATCGATGCCGGCGGTGATCTGTCCAACGCCGTGCTGGGCGAGATCATGAAGCGCTACCTGCAGCAGCATGGCTGCGCGGGTGTGGTGGTCGATGGTGCGATCCGCGACGTGGGCGCGTTCGAGAGCGACAGCTTTCCCTGCTATGCCCGCGGACACATCCACCGCGGCCCCTACAAGGACGGCCCGGGCGAGGTCAATGTGCCGGTATCGATCGGCGGCCAGGTGGTCAACCCCGGCGATCTAATCGTGGGCGACGAAGACGGATTGGTCAGTTTTCCTGTGGCGCAGGCCGAAGCGCTGATCGAGGCGGCTCACGCCCATGCGGCCAAGGAGGCGCGCATCATGGCCGAGATCGCCACCGGCGCGCGCGAGCAGAGCTGGATGCAGGCCGCCTTTGCCGCGCGGGGCCTGGCATGAGCGCGACGGTCGCCCTCGCGGCGCGCGCTCGCGCCATCAAGCCCTCGCCCAGCATGGCGGCCAAGACCCGCGTGGATCAGTTGCGCGCGCAAGGACGCGACATCGTCGACTTCACGGTGGGCGAGCCCGACATGCCCACGCCCGCGCACATCGTGCAGGCGGGCGTCGCCGCCCTGCGCGGTGATGGCATGCGCTATACGGCGTCGACCGGCACGCGGGCGCTGCTGCAGGCCGTACAGGCCAAGTTTGCCAACGAAAACGGTCTCGACTATGGCCTGGACCAGCTGATCGTGGGCGTGGGCGCCAAGCAGCTGATCTACACGGCGCTGGCCGCGACGGTAGAGCAGGGCGACGAAGTGATCGTGCCGGCGCCATATTGGGTCTCGTATCCCGACATGGTGCTGGTGAACGACGGCACGCCCGTGATCGTGCCGTGCGGCGAAGAAACCGGCTTCAAGCTCACGCCCGCGGCGCTGGAGCGCGCGATCACGCCGCGCACCAAGTGGCTCTTGCTGAACACCCCGAGCAACCCGACGGGCGCGATGTACGACGCGGACGAACTGCGTGCGCTCGCGGCGGTGCTGGAGCGCCACCCGCAGGTATGGCTGCTGACCGACGAAATCTATGAACATCTGGCATACGGCGGCGCGCGCCACGTCTCGCCGGCGGCCGCGGTGCCCGCGCTCGCCGAGCGCACACTGACTATCAACGGCGTGTCCAAGGCTTATGCCATGACCGGCTGGCGGCTCGGCTACGCCGGCGGTCCGAAGGCCCTGATCAAGGCGATGGCCACGCTTATCTCGCAGAGCACGAGCTGCGTGAGCGCGGTGAGCCAGGCGGCCGCCGCCCATGCGCTGCAGGCCGATCAGACCTGCGTGAGCGAGTTTGCCGCGATCTTCGCCGAACGCCGCGACCGTATCGTGGCGCTGCTCGACGCGATCCCGGGGATGCGCTGCCCGGCGCCGCAAGGCGCGTTCTATGTCTATCCGAGCGTGGCCGGCCTGATCGGCAAGCGCACCCCGGCAGGCGCGGTGTTGCAGAGCGATCTCGACGTGGTCATGTATCTGCTCGACGAAGCGGGCGTGGCCGTGCTCGACGGCGGCGCGTATGGCCTGTCGCCTTATTTGCGGCTGAGCTTCGCCACCGACCTCGACAGCATCGAAGAAGGCTGCCGCCGTATTGCGCAGGCCTGCGGCAACCTGACATGACGCAGGCGTCCGGCCGGGCCGGGCGTGTGTGCAGCCTCAAGACACCACATTCGAAGCAGCACCCGCAGCACTCACCGCAACACGTAAAAAAACCATCGCAAGGGGAATACTCATGAAGAAAATCGTCTGCATCCTGACGCTGGCGGGCGCCGCGCTCGGCGCCACCGCCCACGCCGACACGCTCGCCGACATCAAGGCCCGCGGTAAATTCATCTGCGGCACCATGGGCACGGCCGAACCGTTCAGTTTCCAGGACTCGAAGACCCGCGCCATCGTGGGCTACGAGGTCGACATTTGCCAGGCCATCGCCGAGAGCCTGGGCGTGCCGCTCGAACTCAAGCTGATCGCGGTAGAAGCGCGCATTCCCGAGTTGATCGCGGGCCGCGTCGATGTGGTGGCCGCAAATCTGGGCTGGAGCCCGCAGCGCGCCGAACAGATCGATTACTCGCACCAGCATTTTGTGAGTCTGCAAAAGATTCTTGCGCGTGAGTCCGACGCCGCGCTCAAGTCGCCCGCCGATCTGGCTGGCAAGCGTGTGAGTGCCGTGCGCGGTTCGTCGTCGGAGCAGGGCGCACGCAAGCACATTCCCAATGTGGATCCTGTTCCCTTCAAGGATCCGAGCGGTGCATTCCTGGCGCTGCAGCAGGGCAAAGTGAGCGGGTTCGTGGGTTCGGAGCTCATGCTGGTGAAGCTGCGCCAGCAGGCCGCGAGCGGCGCCGTGCCGGTCAAGATCCTGGAGCCCGCGCTGTTCGTCGAGCCCTGGGGCGTGGGCGTGCGCAAGGGCGACACCGCCATGCTGAACCAGGTCAACAAGGTGCTCGACGGCATGGAGAGCTCGGGCCAGGCTCTGAAGGTGTTCGACAAATGGTTCGGTCCGAACACGCCCTTCGGCATGAAGCGCGACTTCCGCATCGAGCCCATCAAGGGCTGAGGACGCACGCGGGCGCGGGGTCACCATGCAATACGTTTTCAATTTCGGCGCCATCTTCCAGGGCGAGTACACCGATTGGCTGATCCGGGGGCTGGGCACGACGCTGGCCCTGGCCTTCTTCGCCTGGATCCTCGCCTTCGCGCTGGGCAGCCTGTTGGCCGTCATCCGGCTGACCGGCTCGCCCATCGCCCACGGCGTGGTGGCGCTCTACGTGGCGTTCCACCGCAATGTGCCCATGCTGGTGCACATCATGTTCTGGTATTTCGGTGTGCCGGCCTTGCTGCCGCAGGGCATCACGGACTGGCTCAACAGTCACGGCAGCGAGTTCATCATGTCGTGCATCGCCATCGGCATGGTGATGTCGGCCTACATCTGCGAAGACCTGCGCAGCGCGGTGCGGGGCATCCCGCCGGGGCAGGTCGAGGCGGCGCGGGCGTTGGGCCTGTCGTTTCTGCAGACCATGCGCAAAGTGGTGCTGCCGCAGGCGTTTCGCATCGCGATCCCGCCATTGCTGAACCAGACCTTGCTGCTGGTGAAGAACACCAGCCTCGCGATGGCGGTGGGCGTGATCGAACTCACGGCGGTCGGCCGCGAGATCGATAACACGACGTTCCGCACCTTCGAAGCCTACGCCGTCGTGACGGTGATCTACCTGCTGCTCTCCGGCCTGATCATGGCGGGCGGGATCGTGCTGCAGCGCCGCTACCGGCCTCTGGGAGTGCGCTGACATGCTCGAGATTCTCCAGGACAACTGGCTGCTGCTGCTCGTGGGCCAATACCCCCACGGGCCGATGGGCGGCCTCGTGGCCACGCTGGGCTTGGCCGCGATCAGCCTGGCGCTGGCGCTGCCTTGCGGCGTGCTGCTGGCGCTGGGCCGCGTGAGCCCGCTGCGCATTTTCTACATTCCGTCGACCGCCCTGGTGTACTTCGTGCGCGGCCTGCCGCTGCTGATGTTCATCTTCTGGGCGTACTTCTTCGTGCCGCTGGTGATCGGCCGGCCGGTCGCGGGCACCACCACCATGGTGGTGGCGCTGGTCTGCTATGAGAGTGCATATCTCGCCGAGATCATCCGTGCCGGCATCCAGGCTTTACCGCCAGGGCAGGAGGAGGCCGGCCGGGCGCTGGGACTGTCACGCATGCAGACCATGCGGCGCATCATCCTGCCGCAGGCGCTCTACAACATGCTGCCCAGCATGCTGAGCCAGTTCATCTCGACGGTGAAAGAGACCTCGCTCGCGTATGTGATCAGCGTGCAGGAGCTCACCTATGCCGCCAATCAGATCAACACCTTGCTGCTGACCCGGCCGTTCGAGGTGTTCGGTCTGCTGGCCCTCACATATTTCTTCCTCAATCTCGGCCTGACGGGGCTGGTGCGGCTGGTCGAACGGCGCATCGGCCGACGCCGCAGCGCCAGGCCGGCTCCGCCCGTGGTGCAACCGCAATGATCAAGCTTTCCAATGTGAACAAGTGGTATGGCGACTACCACGCGCTCGCCGATGTGAGCGCGCAAGTGCGCAAGGGCGAGGTCGTGGTGGTGTGCGGGCCGTCGGGCTCGGGCAAGTCCACGCTGATCCGCACGCTCAATCGCCTGGAGCCGATCCAGAACGGCAGCATCGAGCTCGATGGCCGCGATATCTACGACCGCGCCTGGGGTGTCGATGAGCTGCGCAGTCATATCGGATTCGTATTCCAGCAGTTCAATCTGTTTCCGCACCTAGACGTGATGGGTAACCTCACGCTGGCGCCGCAGATGCTGGGCCGTGCCACGCGGGCCGAAGCGCAGCAGACCGCGATGCGGCTGCTCGAGCGCGTGGGCCTGGCGCACAAGGCGGATGCCTACCCCGCACAACTCTCGGGCGGTCAGCAGCAGCGCGTGGCGATCGCGCGAGCGCTCGCGATGCATCCGCCGGTGATGCTGTTCGACGAACCGACCAGCGCGCTCGATCCCGAGATGGTGGGAGAGGTGCTGCAGGTGATGAAGTCGCTGGCGGCCGAAGGCATGACGATGGTGTGCGTGACCCACGAGATGGGTTTTGCCCGCGAAGTGGCCGATACCGTGTGGTTCATGGATGCCGGACGGATCGTCGAAACGGCCCCGCCTGAAGACTTCTTCGCACGGCCGCAAACGGATCGCGCGCGGCGCTTCCTGGCGGACATTCGGCACTGAGGCCCATCGCTCTGGCGACTTGATAGGCAGGCGATACGGGGAAATTGAATTTTCATTGGCCAAAATGCAATAATGGCCCGATGGATTTCTCTCCCCATGCCCCTGCCGTCCTGGAACTGGACGGCGCACCGCATTTGATCGTCGACCTGCCCGCCCTGTGCGGGCCCAGGCTGGCCCGTCTGCCGGTGGTCTTGCGCCTGCTCCTCGAGAACGTGGTGCGCAACACCACGGGTGCCGAGCGCGACGCGGCGGTGCAGGGCATCTTCGATTGGCTCGACACCGGCAGCAGCGAGGCCGAGATCGCCTTCCAGCCTGCGCGCGTGCTGATGCACGATACGACCAGCACGCCTGCGCTGGTCGATATCGCGGCCATGCGCGATGCCTTGGCCGAAGCCGGCGCCGATCCGGCGCTGCTCAATCCCGTGCTTCCCGTGGATGTATCGGTCGATCATTCACTCGCGGTCGAGGCCTACGGCCGTCCGGATGCGGCCGACGCGAACATGGCGCTCGAAGTCGGCCGCAACGCGGAGCGCTACCGCTTCCTGCGCTGGGCCTCGCGCGCGCTGCCAGGCGTGCGGATCCATCCGCCGGGCACCGGCATCATGCACACCATCAATCTGGAGCAGCTCGCCACCGTCGTGACCATCGCGAACGACGCGCAGGGGCGGCGCTGGGCCATGCCGGACATGATGATCGGGACCGACAGCCATACGCCGATGATCAACGGCATCGGTGTGCTCGGCTGGGGCGTGGGCGGGCTGGAGGCGCAGACCGTGATGTTCGGCATGCCGACGATGCTGCGGATTCCGGATGTTATCGGCGTGGCGCTTGCAGGGCGGTTGGCCCCGGGCGTCACGGCGACAGACCTCGCGCTCACCGTCACCCAGCGGTTACGCGCCATCGGCGTGGCGGGGGCGTTCGTCGAATTTTTCGGCGACGGGGTGGCGGCCCTGTCGGCAGGCGAGCGGGCGGTGGTCGCGAATATGGCGCCCGAGTACGGCGCCACCACGGGCTACTTTCCGATCGACGTGCGCACGCTCGATTACCTTCGCGAGACCGGACGCGGCGCGGCGGAAGTCGCCCGCGTGCAAGCGTATGCGCAGCGCACGGGCCTGTGGTTCGAGCCGTCTGCCCGCCCGCGCTACACACGCGTCGTCGACATCGATCTGGCCGCGATCGGTATGCACGCCGCGGGGCCGCGGCGGCCGCAGGATCTGCTCAGTATCGCGGGCATCCCGGCCGCGCTGGCACGGCTGGATGCATCGCCCACGGATCCGGGGGCGTTGCCACGTCACCCCGTGGCCGTCGCAGCCATCACCAGTTGCACCAACACGTCCGACCCGGCGTTGCTGGTCGCGGCCGGACTCGTGGCCCGCAAGGCACGTGCGCTCGGGCTGCGCGTGCCGGCATGGGTGAAGACTTCGCTCGCACCAGGCTCGCCCGCCGCCGCGGATTATCTGGCGCGCGCGGGGCTGCTCGAGGATTTGGGCGCCGTGGGCTTCGACATCGTGGGTTATGGCTGTACCACTTGCATCGGCAACTCGGGCCCGCTGCCCGATGTGATCGCCCACGCCGCGGGTGCGGGCAAGGTGCGCCCCGTTGCCGTGTTGTCGGGCAATCGCAATTTTCCTGGCCGTATCCACCCCGATCTGGATCTGGGCTTTCTGATGTCGCCGCCCCTGGTGATCGCCTACGCGCTGGCGGGCGACTCGGGCCGCAATCTTCAGGACGAGCCCGTGTCCCATACCGAGGATGGCCGGCCGGTTTTCCTGGCCGAACTCTGGCCCACGCACGAAGCGATCGCGCAGACGCTGGGGCAGGCGCTCGATCCGGGCGACTTCAAGCGCTGCTTCGCGCTTGCCCAGGACAATCCGCGCTGGCATGCGCTCGCGGTGGGTGACAGCCCGCGTTTTCCGTGGGATCCCGCGTCCACCACGCTGCGCCGACCGCCCTTCGCCGCGCTCGAGCAGGGCTCGCAGCTGGGCAGCTACGAGGCCTATCCGCTGCTGGTGCTGGACGATGACATCACGACCGACCACATCTCGCCCGCCAGCGCGATTCCGCCCGACAGTCTGGTGGCCGATTTTCTCGTGGCGCGGGGTGACCGGCGCGACGACCTGAACGTGTTCGCGTCGCGCCGCGGCAACTGGGAAGTGATGCTGCGAGGCGCTTTCCACAGCAAGACGCTCGTCAATCGGCTGGCACCCGGCGCGCCATTGGCGCATACCGTGCATGCGCCGTCGGGCGAGGTGTTGCCCCTGTGGGAGGTGGCGCAACGCCATCGCGAGGCGGGCGAATCGGTGGTGCTGGTGGCGGGGGAACGCTACGGCACCGGATCATCGCGCGATTGGGCCGCCAAGGGGCAGCGGCTGCTGGGAGTCAGGGCGGTGCTCGCATCGAGCTTCGAGCGCATCCACCGGTCCAACCTGATCGGCATGGGCGTACTGCCGCTGCGGCTGCCGGCGTCGCAGGGGCCCGATGCGCTGGCTCTGCGGCCGGGCGACCGGATACGGATCGATGCGGCGCGGATCACGCCGCGCGCAGCGGTGCCGGTCATCATCGTGCGCGCGGATGGCGCAAAAACGCATTTCGATGCCTGCGCCGCCGTCGAAACGCAGCTCGAGGCGCAGCTGCTGAGCGAGGGCGGGGTGATCCCGGCGATCCTGCGGCAGACGCTGGCACGGGCCGGAGGCGGCTAGGGGAGGGCGCCGTGCGCCAGACCCTGGGATCCGGCGCCTCGATCGGCCGGGCGGATCGGAACGACAAGCATGGCCCGCCCTACGCGGCCCGGCCTACGCGGCCCGGTGTCCGGACTGTCATCCGGGAGGCTGCGGTGGCGGGCGGATGTCATTATGATTTCGCGAGGTCCGGCACACCGCCGCCGTTACGGGAGACCCCTCGCATGACCGCCCTGGATACCTTCGCCATCACCCGCAAGTGGCCCGCCAGCCACCCCGACCGCATTCAGCTGTACTCGCTGCCCACGCCCAATGGGGTGAAGGCGTCGATCATGCTCGAAGAAACCGGCCTGCCCTACGAGGTTCACAAGGTCAGCTTCGACACGCAGGATCAGTTTTCGCCCGAATTCCTTTCGCTCAGCCCCAACAACAAAATCCCGGCGATCCTCGATCCCAATGGTCCGGGTGGCAAGCCCTTCGGCCTGTTCGAATCGGGCGCCATCCTGGTCTATCTCGCCAGTAAGACCGGCGCCTTCATCCCGAAGGACGACGCCGGCCGCTTCGAGACGCTGCAGTGGGTGATGTTCCAGATGGGTGGCATCGGCCCGATGTTCGGCCAGCTCGGCTTCTTCCACAAGTTTGCCGGCAAAGACTACGAAGACAAGCGTCCTCGTGACCGCTATGTTGCCGAGAGCAAGCGCCTGCTCGGCGTGCTCGACAAGCACCTGCAGGATCGCGACTGGGTGATGGGCGACCAATACACCATCGCCGATATCGCGATCTTCCCGTGGGTGCGCAACCTGGTCGGCTTCTACGGCGCGGGCGAGCTGGTGGAGTTCGATCAGTTCAACCACGTGCAACGCGTGCTGGCTTCCTTCGTCGCCCGCCCCGCCGTGGCGCGTGGCTTGACGATTCCAGGCTGACGACGCCGGGCTGGCGCATGCGTGCCAGCCCTGACATCGACCCTTCCCCAGCCGAGGTCCCGGCTGGGCGCTTCGCGCTGGCGAAAGCGGCGAGAGATTCGGGTGTGACGCGTGAAGCCACGCGATAGGGCTTTACGCGCCGCCTACGGTTGCTTCACGACCTTGCCGTTGGCGAAGATGGTGTAGTTTTCACCGTCGCTCTTCTGCGACGTGAGCTTGCCTTTCTGGAAGCTCGAGGTGTAGGTGAACTCCGGCTTGACCACGGGTTTGCCGCTGCTATCCACCAGTCCCCAGCGCTGGGGTTCCTGCATGAACCAGAACAGCCCTTCGCCCGCCGGGATCACGTCCTTGTCGAGGGTGAAGAGCACGTTGCCTTGCGGATCGTAGACCTCGTTGCGTCCATTGTTCAGCGCAATGAGATAGTTCTTGTCGAGAATCAGCACGCGCTCGTAGCGTGCGGGCACGAGCATCTTGCCCCGGCCGTCGAACACGCCCGCCTTGCCGTCTTTCTGCACGGTGATGAAGGTCTCGCCCTGCTCGAAGCCGATCTGCGGGTATTCGACCGGCACGATCAGCGCGCCGGTCTTGTCCACCACGCCCAGGCCCACGTCTTCTTTGTTGACCACCGCGTAGCGTCCGCCGTCGAAGCTCGTGGCGCGATACATGCCGGGCTCCGAGCTCGACCAGATATCGCGCGATTTGTCGTAGAAGCCGGGCAGGAAAACCTGATCGGGGCGCTTTTGCCGCAGCGCGTCCTGCTGTTTCTTGAACTGCAGATAGGCTTGCGCGGAGGCTTTGCCGGCGCGTTCGCCCTTGGCATGGCCGGACAGCGATAGCGGTTCGACCGGCTCTTCGGGGCATTCAGGCGTGAGCGCCTTGTCGCCGCCGTTGGCCGCGAACGCCACGGCATAGCCTGCGCAGAACGGATCGCTGTAGGTGGTGAGGCTGCCGTCGGCTTCGGTCACGCCCACGGCGTCCATGGCGGCGTCTTCCGCCTGCGCGTGCGCGGGGGCGGACAAGGCCAGGCTCAAGGTGAGACCCAGTCCGGCCGCGAGCAGCGGCCCCGCGATGGCGGCGCGGCATGCGGGACGGCGCGAGACGCTTTCTGTGTGCGCGCCGGCATCCGGAGGCGTGAGCGGCGAGGACAGACGGGACAAGCGCACGGCAGGGTGGGACATGACGGCTCGCTGGCAGAAAGGGGCCTTTATTCTGCCAAATTCGGGGGCGCCGTGCGCACGGAGGGATCGACGCGCGGTCGCGACCGCTCGCGAGCTAGGCGGGGGGCGGCCAAGGACGTGAGTGACGGTCCCCGCGTCCACGGGCAGCGCGGGAATCTTGCTAGGATGTGCGCCATGTCACAGCTCTGGTTGCGTTATCGCGTCTGGCTCAAGCTCCTGCCCGTGCTCGTCTCGGGCGGGGTGTTCTTGCTGCTGCGCTCGGCCGAGGGGGCCGTCGGGGCCTTCGCGGTGCTGATCGGCCTGTCGGTATTGGCCGATCGCATCGACCGCGCCTGCGGGGTAGTGCCGGAAGGCGCGCCGCATGGCGGTGCGCGCCTGCGCTCCGCGGCCACATGGCCGCCCCTCGGACCCGAGCCTCGGCACGACGTCGAGCTGAGCCAGCACGAGATCGGCATGGGCGGGCCCATCGCCATCACCTGGATGCTGAGCGACGGCGCGGTGGTGGACGGCACGCGTGCCGGCTACACGCCGCCCGATGTATCGGGCCTGAGAGTGGGGCTCGTGCTGGTGGAGCACGCAGCCGAGCGCGTGGCGATCTATAGCGTTGCGCGCAAGCGGATGGCCGTGCTCGATGCCGATGCCGGTCCGGCGGAGGCGCTGTACCGCCGCCTTTGCGAAGACGCGGCGCAGGCGCGCGAGCGCTTCGAGAGTGCGTCTCACACGATCGCGTTGCAGCCATACCGCTGCCTCTGGTTGCCGGAGAATCATGCGGCGGTGATCCAGCCGCCGCCCGCCATGCTGCGATACGAAACGCCGCATGGCCGTCAGCTCGCGGCGAACCTGTTGTTGCCCAACGATCTGCGCCTTACCCCGCATCCGCTGCGGCTGGCGGGTTCGCCGCCGTACGCGCTCCTGCTGGACGGCGTCGACAGCGGGCGCCATGTGCTCGGGCTCGACGAGGTCTTCGAGAGCCCGGGCGGCCGGTGCCTGGTGGTGCGCGGTTATCGCATGAATGAGGCAATGGTGCCCGACGAAGGGCTCTGGCATGCCTGGCATGCGGGCCGCTGGTTTTCGTTGCGTGGGCACGTCGAGGCGGCCATCCGTCCTGCGGTCGGCGGTAGCGTCACGCCGTATTTCACACGACCTGTGAACGTGACCGACGATGGCCACATTGTGTTCGAGGCGCACCAGAGCACCTGGAGCGCCGAGGGCGAAACGCGTGAGCCCGTGAGATCGGGCCGGGTCGCGCTGCCGGTCGATTGGCAGAACCCGCCGCTGATGCTCGCCGTGGCAAACGGCACCCTGACGGTCGCATTGCCGCGCCGCTGACGGCTTCAGCGAGTGCCGTGCTGCAGCGTGAAAGAAAAAGGGGCCTCGCGGCCCCCATTCTTTTTGGCGATACCGGCTGATCAGAAATCGATCTGGGCCGACAGCAGGAACGTGCGCGGTGCGGCCACCGTGGCATACGAGCTGCTGCTCGACAGCCAGTAGTTCTTGTTGAACAAGTTCTCGACATTGGCGCGGAAGACCACGCCACGGCCGGCGATCTCGGTCGCATAGCGTGCGCCGATGTCGTAGCGCGTCCACGAGGGCACCTTGGCAGTGTTCTCGGCGTTGTAGTAGGTCGACGAGGTGTGGATGGCACGGGCGTTCAGGCTCAGGCCTTGCACCCACGGCGTATCCCAGTCCACGCCCAGGCTGAAGGTGTAATCCGGCACGCTGTTGGCCTTGTTGCCGTCGTTCAGGCCACCGTTGGTACGTCGCAGCTTGGCATCGTAGAACGTCGTGCCGGCCATCACGCGCAAACCACGGGTCACCTCGCCGATGGCGGAGAGCTCGACGCCGCGGTTGCGCTGCTCGCCGTCCAGGCTGTAGGTGTTGGTGGCCGTGTTGGTGATGCCGCTCGGACGATCGATCTGGAAGACCGACGCGGTGGTGATGATGCTGCCCCAATCGACCTTCACGCCCGCTTCATACTGCTTCGATTTGGACGGTGCGAACGCCTGGCCGGCGTTGGCCGTGCCGGCGGGCGCGGTGCCGCCATTGGACAGGCCTGCGGTGAAGTTGCCGTAGACCGACACGTTCTCCAGCGGTTTCACCACGAAGCCTGCCAGGGGGGATATCGCGGTCTCGTCATACGACGATGTGCGCTCGCCCGTGGCGATGCTGAAGTTGTCGGTGCGCACACGTTGCTGGCGCAGGCCGCCGGTGATCAGCACACGGTCCTGGGCGAACGACAAGGTGTCGACCAGCGTGAAGCTGGTCAGCTCGTTCTTCGAGGTCTTGGAGGGCGACTCGCGGTCGCCGCTCATGGGCGGCAGGGGCGCCGGGTGATAGATATTCGACGGCACGTTCGTGAGCGAGGTGGCATAGGCATAGCCGATCTGCTGCTCCAGGCGCGTGGCGCTCAGGCTGAGCTGGTGCTTGACGCCGAACGTGTCGAAACGCGCGCGCAGGCCGATATCTCCGGTGCGCGAGTGCGAATAGGCATCGTAGTAGGCGTTCTGCACGCGAAAGTCGCCGTTCTGGTCGACCTGCGAGCCCCACACCGTGCCGGGGAAATCCTGGTCCGAGGTGCCGTAGCGGTAGCCCCCGGCGATGTGCGCCGTGAGCTGGTCGGTGATGTCGTATTCCAGACGCGACATGACGGCGGTGTCGCGCAGTTGGAGGTTCGTGCCAGGGTAGAAGTTCTCGCGTGCCGAGGGGGCGGAAGGCAGGCTGCTCAGATTGGGCAGGAAGCCGACCTGGGGGCGGAACTCGTCGATATGCTCGCGTTGGTCGTAGGCGTCGAGCGACCAGCGCAGGCGGGCACCGCGGTAATCGAGCGCCAGCGCGCCGAGGCCGAGCTGCTGGTCGCTGCCGCGGATGCCGGTCTCGCCATTGCGATAGGCGCCGTTCACGCGCACGCCCCATTCCTTGTTCTCGCCAAAGCGGCGGCCCATGTCGAGCTGGCCGCCGAATTGCGCCTTGCTTTCGTACGTGGCGGTCACGCGCGTGAGCGGGTCATCGCCGGCACGCTTGGTCACGACATTGATGCTGCCGCCGATGCTGCCGTTCGGGCCGATGCCGTTCATCAGCGTGCCCGGGCCCTTGAGCAACTCGACGCGCTCCATGATGGCGGCCGGCATGCGGCTGCCCGAGGCCATGCCGTACAGGCCGTTCACGCCGACGTCGCCGGCGTTCACGTTGTAGCCGCGGATCTGGAATTCTTCGCCAAAGCCGCCGCTGCCGGTCAGCATGCGCACCGACGAGTCATTGACGACCACGTCTCCGAGCGAGCGCGCCTGCTGATTCTCGAGCGTGTCGGCGGTGAAGTTGACGGTGCTGAACGGGGTGTCCATCACATCGCCTGTGCCCAGCACCCCCAGGCTGCCGCCGCGTGCGATCTGGCCGCCGGCGTAGGCGGGCTGCAGCCCGTCCTGAACGCTCGCGGCCACCGTCACGGTGGGCAGCGTCGTGGCGTCGCCGGTCTGCACGCGGTTGAGAACGTAGCTGCCATTGGCCTGGCGGGTGGCGGCAATGCCGGTGCTGCCCAGCAGGGCATCGAGGCCGCTTCGTACCGTGTAGCTGCCCTTCAGGCCGGGACTGCGCAGGCCGCTGGTCACTTCGGGCGTGAACGAAAGCATGATGCCCGACTCTCTGCCGAAGCGGCCCAGCACGTCTTCCAGGGTGCCGCCGGGGATATCGTAGGCGCGGGTGGGCGCGGCTTGCGCGTGCGCGGCCAGGGGCAGCGCCAGGCCGGCAGTGCCGGCGAGGGTGCCCAGCAGCAGCTGACCGGTGGCGCAGGCCAGCACGGTGCGCTGGAAGAGACGGGGAGCGGCGCGCTTGGGGGCCGGAGAATGCGTCATGTCAGTGCCTTCGGAAAGACGGAAAGTGGGAGGTGTCATCTGACATGACCCGCGAGATCGAAAAAGGGATCAGCCCGGCGGGCACTTTTTTGTAACGGCGCCGGGGTGGGGAGGATCACCGCAAGGCGAGGGCGCCGGGGGCGCCAGGCGTGCCGGGGCGACGCGGCCTGCGGCGGGACGCGGGCGGTCCTCAGGCCGGCAACAGATGGCGTTCGTCGCGCCAGAAACGCGTGCGTGTTTCGGTACGGATCTTGAGCGTCGTGCTGACCGTGTCGAGCACCATGCCGATGTCGGACACCGGAAACGAGCCCGACACGCGCAGGCCGGCCACCGCCGGATCGCAGACCAGGGTCTGGTCGGTGTAGCGCGCCAGCTCCGCCACGAAAGCGTCGAGGCGCATACCGCGTGCCACGATGAAGCCATCTTTCCAGGCCACGTTGGTATCGTCGGTGGGGCCGTCGTCGTTGATCGAATCCGCGGTGTAACAGGCGCGATAGCCGGCGTGCAGCACGCGCATCTGGTCGCCGTTCAGGCGGGTGCGGACCTGCACGGCACCGGCGAACACATTGACTTCGGTGCCGTCGGCGTGGCGCCGCACCGCGTATTCGGTGCCGAGCGCGCGTGCCGTGCCGTGATCGGTCTCCACCAGAAACGGCCTGGGCGTGGCTTCGATGTCGGGCGCGGTGACCACCAGGATCTCGCCCGCGATCAGCGCCACGCGCCGGGTCCGCACATCGAACCGTACGTCGATGGCGCTGCCGGTATTGAGGGTGATCTGCGTGCCATCGGCCAGCACGACACGGCGGCGTTCACCCGCCACGGTGCGGAAGTCGGCCGCCCAGCGGCGCCACGGGACGCTGGGCTCGAGCTGCCAGGCCGCGCCACCGGCAATCGCCATGATGGCGAGGGCTTTCAACGCGCGACGGCGATCCGGTGAGCGCACGCCCGTGCGCGGTGCGGCGAGCGCGGCCTGCGCCAGGCTGGACGGGCCGGGGCCGGCCAGCGGCTGCAGACGGCGTTGTACGGATTCGATGCGTTGCCAGGCGCGCTCGTGATCGGGATGCGCGGCGCGCCAGTTTTGCCAGGCTTGCAAGCGCTCGGGACAGGCCGGGGCGTCCTGCAGGTCGACGAGCCATTCGAGCGCGCGCTGCGCCACGTCGGGCGAGAGCTCGCCGGCGTCGGGCGTGGCGCGGTACCAGGGCGAAGCAGACATGGCGCGTTCAGCTCGAGAAACTCAGGTCGGCGAAATAGCAGCGTTGCAGTGCCCGCGCGATATAGCGCTTGACCGTAGGGATCGAGACCTCGAGCGCCTCTGCGATCTGCGCATGGGTCTGGCCTTCGAGTTGCGACATCAGGAAGGCGCGGCGGCTCGGCTCGGGCAGGCCATCGAGCAGGCGGTCGAGCTCGTGCAGGGTTTCGAGGATCAGCGCGCGCTCTTCGGGTGAGCGTGCGAACTCCTGCGGCGACTGGGCCAGCGCGTCGAGGTAGCTGCGTTCGAGCTTTTCCCGCCGCCAGTGATTCGACAGCAGGCGCTGGGCGACGGTGGTGAGAAACGCGCGAGGCTCGTCGAGCCGCGGCGGCACCCGGTCGCTCGAGAGCAGGCGGATGAACGTGTCCTGCGCGAGATCGGCGGCCTGGTCGGCGTTGCCCAGCCGGCGCTGCAGCCAGGATCGCAGCCAGGAATGATGGCTGCAATACAGCGATTCGACGGTCGGTGAGGCGAGGCTGTGGGGCGTAGTCAAGGTCGAACCTTCAGATCGAGCGACTACCTCCTGACGGATCGGCGCCGAACAACCGCTGAACGTACTGAAATGGAAATCGTTATTATTTTGAGTGCCGCTGTGCCTGTCAATCGCACAAGCCGCCGATGCACCGATATGGTGCGATTTCCCCGGAAAGGTGTTGGTAAACCGCCGCGCCCGCCATGCGTGGCCGACACTTTTCCGCAAGCGCTCGCGCCGCGGGGCGCGACTCGCGCGTCTCCCGCGCGTCTCGCCGCTACGTCCCGCGCCGACTCGCGAAATGCCTGGCTTTCCGGCTATGCCTGTCCATCACTCGCTTCTGGTGGGGCCCATTCCTGCCGAACAGCTCGCCGTGCGGCGGGTTGGCCGGCGCGGCCGAGAACGCTATGCTCGGTATCTGTCACCAAGCTGAACGCCATTGGGATGACACGGCCCGTGCTCCCCGCCATGGAGGCTTTTTCTCATCGCCCGCTTGCGGAAAACCGCAACGCATCCCCCTTTTCTTCCGGTCCCAGGACCGCAATCTTCAGGAGTCAGCCCCATGTTGAGTTTCCGTAAAACCGTAGCCGCGGCGGCATGCACGATCGCGTTGGGTGCCTGCGCCTCGGCGCAGACCCCGCCCGCCGGGGGCACGGCCTACGAACCCACGGTCGGCCAGTCGGGCAAGGACGTGATCTGGGTGCCGACCAATCAACATCTGGTCGACAGCATGTTGGGGCTGGCCAAGATCAAGCCTGAAGACTATTTGGTGGACCTGGGCTCCGGCGATGGCCGGACCGTGATCACGGCGGCCAAGCGCGGCACGCGCGCGCACGGCATCGAATTCAATGGCGACCTGGTCGAGGTCTCCAAGCGCGCTGCCGCCCGCGAGGGTGTGGCCGAGACGGCCACCTTCGAGCAGGCCGACATCTTCAAGACCGACTTCACCAAGGCATCGGTCGTGACCCTCTTCCTGCTGTCCGATCTCAACCTGCGCCTGCGGCCGACGCTGCTGGACATGAAGCCGGGTACTCGCGTGGTGTCCAACTCGTTCACGATGGACGACTGGGAGCCCGATGATTCGGCCCGGGTCTCCGAAGGCTGCAACAGCTTCTGCAATGCGTTCCTGTGGATCGTGCCGGCCAAGGTCGAAGGCAATTGGACGCTCGCAGGCCAGCCGCTGGCCCTGGAGCAGAAATTCCAGAAATTCTCGGGCAAATTGGGGCAGGGTGACAACGCACTCGCGCTGAGCAACACGCGCCTGAATGGCGCCAACATCGAGTTCAGCGTGGGCAACGAACGCTACACCGGCCAAGTCAACGGCAAGACGATGGCGGGCACCACATCGAGTGGCGCCGCCTGGCAGGCCGCGCGGATGTAAGGCGCGGGCGCCTACACCTCCGCCCACATGCGCAGCAGGTTGTGATAACAGCCGGTCAGGGTCACGAGCGGGCCGTTGGGGGCCTGCTGCTGTGTCAGCTGCTGGATCGCCACATCGAGATCCAGCAGCAGACTGCGCTGCGCGTCGGCACGCACGAGGCTCTGAACCCAGAAGAATGACGAGATCCGTTCCCCGCGCGTGACGGGCTCGACCCGGTGCACGCTGGATCCCGGATACAGCACCATGTGGCCGGCGGGCAGCTTCACGCGATGCTCGCCGTAGGTGTCCTGCACCACCAGTTCCCCGCCGTCGTAGGTATCGGGCTCGGCCAGAAACAGCGTGGCCGAGAGGTCGGTGCGTACGCGTTCGCGGCTGGCGCGCACGCCGCGCACCGCGTTGTCCACATGCGCGCCGAAGGCCTCCCCGCCGGCATAGCGGTTGAACAGCGGCGGGTAGATCTTCGCGGGCAGCGAGGCCGCCATGAACACCGCGTTCTGCGCCAGCCGGTCGATGATGTGCTGGCCGATGCGAGCCGCCAGCGGGTCTTCGGCGGTGAGCTGGCGGTTGTGTTTGACCTGGGCCGACTGCTGGCCCGCGGTCTGCTTGCCGTCGACCCAATCTGCGGCCAGCAGCTCATCGCACAGCGCGCGCGCTTCGGCCGGCGAGAACACGGCGGGAATGGTGACCATCATGAGGTTTACGCCTAGAAGTGCAGGTCGGCCGAGAGCGTGACGGTGCGGCCCGCACCGGGCACGCCGTAGAGCTGGAAGCCATCGAGCGAAGCGCCCACGCGGCTGTAGTAGAACGTGTTGAACAGGTTGTCCACGTTCAGGCCGAGGGTGAGCGTGTCGTCGACGCGATAGCGTGCGGCCACGGAGTGCAGCCAGTAAGAGGGCGCCTTCTCGCCATCCTTGATGTAAATGGGGTGGCGTCCGAGGGCACCGTTGACCGTGCTGCTGTTGTTGTTCAGGCCGCCCACATACTTGTTATCGCTGTAGCGGCGTTTGCCCATGTACTGCACGCCATAGCTGAGCGAGAGCTTGTCGGTGGCGGCGTAGGTGGTCCAGAGATTGAAGGTGGCATCGGGCACGTTCTTCGCCTCGGCGCCCTTGTTCTCGCCCTTGGTGATACGGCTCTTCATGAGCGCGAGGCCGGCGAAGGCGGACCAGCGCGGTGTGATCTGGCCGGCCAGGCCGAGCTCCAGGCCATGCACGGCCTTGGCGGGCAGCGAGCGCACCACCGTGGCGTCATCGCCGTAGTCCCAGGAATCCGTCAGTTCGGTGCGGAACACCGCGCCGGTCACCGACATCGATTCGCCGAACAGGTCCCACTTGGTGCCGGCCTCCCAGGTGCGCGAGACAGCGGGCTTGAAGCGCTCGCTGCTGGTGTTGCCGTAGATGATGTTGTTCGACGACGCGCCGACGGCGGAGGGTTGCGCCGCCTGGCTGTAGCTCACGTAGACGCTGCCGTTGTCCATGGGCTTGTAGTTCAGGCCCAGACGCCCGCTCCACGCGCCATCGGTACTGCGCTCTGTCGTGTGCGCGCCGGCGGTGCCATTGACCTGTTTGACCTGATAGCGGTCGTAGCGCAGCGCGCCCATCAGCTTCCAGGCCGGCGTGAGTGTGGCCGTGTCGGCCAGATACAGGCCGGTGTTGTGGATCTCGGCATAGTTGCCCGCCGCGCCTTTCACGCCGTCGATGCCACCCATGTCGGTGCCGTGCTGCTCGCGCAGGTCGATCAGCGGGTTGAGCGACGGCACGCGCACGCCGCGCTCGAGATCGCCGTAGCGTTCGCGGTAGAACTCCACGCCTGCCACGAGGTCGTGATGTACGCCCGCAGTATCGGCGGTGAACGCCAGATTGGTCTGGTTGGCGAGGATCGTGTAGCGCTTGGACAGGCCGAAATCGTTGCCGCGCAGGCGCGCGGTGGTGGCGCCGCCGTTGGCGATGGCGGTATAGCCGCTGTATGAGGGCACGCCCGAGGCGTTCGTGAGCGGGCCGGCGCCGGCATAGCCGTACGAGTTGCCGGCCGCATCGTTGAAGCGCGCGGGCGACAGCACGGTCAGGCGGTCGGTGCGCTCGTAGCGCGTGATGTTGGAGATGCGGGTGTCGGCCGACAGATCGTGCTCGAGCTTGAGCGTGGCGATGTCGGTCTTGGTGTCGTCGCGATAGAGATCGGGGTCGCCATACCAGGTATTGCGCGCCACGCCCGGCATGCGTTTGCCGTGGGTGCCGCGCAGGATGGGCACGCCGCCATCGGGCGTGTTGCGGTCTTCCTGATGCAGGTAGTCAATCGTGATGCGCGTGGGCGTGCCGAGGCCCAGCGCCAGCGAGCCGGCGAGACCCCAGCGGTCGTTGTCGGTCACGGCGCGTTCGGACACGTTGTTGCCGTGGCGCATGAGGTTCACGCGCAGGGCGCTCGAGTCGCCCAGTTGCTGGTTCATGTCCGCGGTGACGCGGCGGTACTGGTCGGTGCCCAGGGTGGCCGAGATATCGCGAAAGCTGCCCAGACGCGCTTCCTTGCTCACCAGGTTCACGGCGCCGCCCACGGCGGAGACGCCCGATTCCAGGCTGCCCGTGCCCTTGAATACCTCGGCGCGTTCCAGATTGAAGGCGTCGCTGCGGCTGGCCAGGCCGGCGTCGCGAATGCCGTCGACCATGATGCTTTGTTCGGCGGAGAATCCGCGGATCGTAAACATGTCGCCCCAGCCGAGATTGCCCTCGCCCGAGGTGAAGGTGATGCCGGGCACGTTGCGCAGCACCTCCTGCAGGCTTTGCGCCCGCTGCTCTTCGATGACCTCGCGCGGCACGACGGTGATGCTTTGCGGCGTGTCCAGCAAGGGCTGCGTGAACTTGCCGGAGCTCAGGCGTTCGGCCTGATAGCCAGGCGCCTCGCCTTGCACTTGTACCGGCGCCAGCATCGTGGCGCCCGCGTCGGCGGACTGCGCCTGTGCTACCGATGCACATGCCAGGCCGAGCGCCGCATGCAACGCCGTATGCAGCGCGGTGCGCCGTGCGTGTTTCGAATCCACCATCTTTCCCGTCCCAGTAATGAAAATGCGTCTTGTTGGCGGCGCAGTGTAGGGAGGGCTTTGTCAACGCTGCGTTAAGACGCGGCGCAGGAGGCGGGCAAGCGCTTGCTGCCGCGGGGGCGGCGGCAAGAAGGGCTGAGGTGACGGCGTGCGCCGGCGCGCAGGCGACGGCAGTGCGGCAGGAGGTATGCGAGTGCGCCCGGTAAGGCGGGCGGGCCGCCGATCGTGTCAGCGTGCGCGAGCGCCTTCGATGAACATGCTCTCGAGCACGCTGGCCAGGCCCGAGCGGGCGATGCGGCCGCGCCGTTCGGCGTCGATCAGGCCACAGTGCAGCGACACCCACATTTCGGTCAGGGCGGCTGCCGTGACGTCGACGCGAAAGACGCCCGCCTGCTGGCCGCGCAGGAAGAAGCGATCCAGTGCCGAAGACCAGCGCGACTCCGCCTGCAACTGCATCTCCATCGGCGAATCGGGCTTCCAGTAATACATCAGGAAAGCGTTGATCTCGCGATGCTCGAAGCTGATCTGTGCCAGGCGGCGCAGGGCCTCGGCGGGCGGCGAGTCGTCGAGGCCGGCTTCGTCGATCGCCTGGCTGAAGATCTCGATGCCGTGCGCCATGAGGCGCTCGATCAGTTCTTCACGCGTGTGACAGAAGCGATACAGCGTGGCCTTGCTCACTCCCACCGCGCGGGCCAGCTCCTGCAGGCTCGCGCGCGGCCGCTCGACCAGGGCGATAGCCAGGGCGGCGAGAAATTTCGGGTCTTCCGTTTGCGTGGGATGGGCCATGGGCGGGCGGATGCGCGTAGCGGGGGCGTTCAAACCCGGGGCGAAACGCCTCGGAGCGGCCTCAGCCAGGGGCGGGTTTGTCTCTTTGTTCACAGTATACCGGTTTGGTCAAGAATAACCCCAAATGAATCTAACTAGATTCATTTTATTCTTTTCTATAACATAAGCGCCTTCTAAGGGTTAATCTGGATCAAAATTATGAAGGTGCATCGACTTGGATCGAAGCCGGCCGGGCGGCTGGCATTGGCTGCGCTCGTGCTGGCCCTGGCGGCGTGCGGCCAGGAAGGCGGCCCGCCGCAGGGAGGGCAGGCACCTCAGGTTCAAACCGTGACGGTTCAGCCGCAATCGTTCACCCTGGCGAGCGAATTGCCGGGCCGCATCGAGCCGGTGCGGGTGGCGGAGGTGCGGGCCCGCGTCGCGGGCATCGTGCTCAAGCGCAATTTCGAGGAAGGCGCCGATGTGAAGGCGGGCCAGGTGCTGTTCCAGATCGACCCGGCACCTTTCAAGGCCGCCCTTTCGCGCGCGCAGGGCGAGCTGGCCCAGGCGGAAGCCACCCTGTTCGATGCCCAGGCCGTGGTGCGCCGTAACGAGCCGCTCGTGAAGATCGAGGCCGTGAGCCGGCAGGAGTTCGATGCAGCGGTGGCGCGATACAAGAGCGCCCAGGCCGCCCGCCAGTCGGCGCGCGCCAACGTCGAAACCGCGCAGCTCAACCTCGATTACGCGACAGTGACCGCGCCGATTTCGGGCCGCATCGGGCGCGCGCTCGTGACCGAAGGCGCGCTGGTGGGGCAGAACGAAGCCACGCCGATGGCCACGATCCAGCAGCTCGATCCGGTCTATGCCGACTTCAAGCAGCCCATCGCAGACGTGCTGCGCATGCGCGAGGCGCTGGCCGAAGGCCGGCTGGCGCAGGACGAGGACAAGGGCGCGCGCATCTCGATCACGATCGACGGTACCGACAAAACCCGCGACGGCCATCTGCTGTTTTCCGACATCACGGTCGATCGCGGTACCGGTCAGGTATCGCTGCGCGGCCAGTTCGACAACGCCGACGGCATGTTGATGCCGGGCATGTACGTGCGGGTCCATACCCAGCAGGGTACGGATCCGCAGGCGATCCTCGTGCCGCAGCGTGCGGTACAGCGCAGCCCCGACGGCAAGGCCCAGGTCATGGTTGTCGACGGCGAAGGCGTGGCGCAGGCGCGCGAGGTCGTCACGGGCACCATGCGCGGTGCCGAGTGGCACATCGTGCAGGGGCTGAAGGCCGGCGAGCAGGTCATCGTGGGCGGCAGCGCCCAGCCCGGCCAGAAGGTCGAAGTGGCAGCGCCCGCCGCCGAGGGCGACGCGCCCAAGCAGGCCGCCACCGCCGCGCAGCGCGGCTGAACCCGGCCCGCGCCGATGCCTACCGAGGTCTAGACATGCCCAAGTTTTTCATCGATCGCCCCAATTTCGCGTGGGTGATCGCCATTTTCATCACGCTGGCCGGCCTGATCGCCATGAAGGCGCTGCCGGTCTCGCAGTTCCCGGTGGTCGCGCCGCCGCAGATCTCCATCATGGCCACGTACCCGGGCGCCTCGGCGTCCACCGTGGTCGACTCCGTGACGAGCGTCATCGAGGAAGAGCTCAACGGCGCGAAGGACCTGCTGTACTACGAGTCGTCGAGCAGTTCGTCGGGCAGCGGCGAGATCACCGTGACGTTCAAGCCCGGTACCGATCCGGCGCTGGCGCAGGTCGACGTGCAGAACCGCATCAAGAAGGCCGAGGCACGTTTGCCGGCCGCGGTGACGCAGCAGGGTCTGCAAGTGGAGCAGGCGAACGCCGGCTTCCTGCTCATCTACACGCTCACCTACAAAGACGGCGCCGAGAACAAGGACGTGGTGCAACTGGCGGACTACGCCGCGCGCAACATCAATAACGAACTGCGCCGGGTCGAAGGCGTGGGCCGTCTGCAGTTCTTCGCGGCCGAGGCCGCGATGCGTGTGTGGGTCGATCCGCAGAAGCTCCTGGGCTACGGTCTGTCGATCGCCGACGTGAACGCCGCGATCGCCGCGCAGAACGTGCAGGTACCGGCCGGCAGCTTCGGCAGCCGTCCGGGCTCGCCCGATCAGGAGCTGAGCGCCACCATCGCCGTGAAGGGCATGCTGGATACGCCGGAGGAGTTCGGCCGTATCGTGCTGCGCGCCAATCCCGACGGCTCTTCGGTGCGCCTCTCCGACGTGGCGCGCATGGAAATCGGCCGCCAGGATTACAACTTCGACATGCTGGCAGGCGGTGCCAAGGCAGTGGGCGGCGCGGTGCAGCTCGCCTCGGGCGCCAACGCGCTGCAGACGGCCGAGGCCGTCAAGGCGCGCCTGCAGGAGCTGTCGGCGGGCTTCCCGGCCGACATCGAATACCAGGTGCCCTACGACACCTCGCGTTTCGTGCAGGTCGCCATCGAGAAGGTGGTGCACACGCTGCTCGAAGCCGTGGTGCTGGTGTTCCTGGTGATGTTCCTGTTCCTGCAGAATTTCCGCTACACCTTGATTCCGACCATCGTGGTGCCGGTGTGCCTGGCGGGCACGCTGGGCGCGATGTATGTGCTCGGCTTCTCGGTGAACATGATGACGATGTTCGGCATGGTGCTCGCCATCGGCATTCTGGTGGACGACGCGATCGTGGTGGTGGAGAACGTCGAGCGCATCATGGCCGAAGAAGGCCTGAGTCCGCGCGAAGCCACCATCAAGGCCATGCAGCAGGTGTCGGGCGCGATCGTCGGCATCACGCTGGTGCTTTCGGCGGTGTTCTTCCCGCTCGCCTTCATGAGTGGGTCCGTCGGCGTGATCTATCGCCAGTTCTCGCTGTCGCTGGCGGTCTCGATCCTGTTCTCCGGGTTCCTCGCGCTCACGCTTACGCCGGCGCTGTGCGCCACGTTGCTCAAGCCCATCCCGAAGGGCCACCACGAAGAGAAGAAGGGCTTCTTCGGCTGGTTCAACCGCAAGTTCGGTGCGCTCACGGGCAAGTTTGAATGGCTCAGCGCGCGGCTGTCGCGCCGCGCCGGCCGCTACATGGTGATCTATGCGGTGATCGTAGCCATCCTGGGCTTCATGTATACCCGTCTACCCGAAGCCTTCGTGCCGACCGAAGATCAGGGTTATTACATCGTCGACGTGCAGCTGCCGCCGGGTGCGACCTACCAGCGCACCGAGGCCGTCGTGCGCGAGCTCGACGACTACCTTAGCCAGCGCGATGCGACGCAGACCTCGGTGATGGTGCTGGGCTTCAGCTTCTCGGGCACCGGCCAGAACGCCGGCCTGGGCTTCCCCACGCTGCATGACTGGTCGGACCGAGATGGATCGGCTACGGATGAAGTGGGCGCGTTCAATGCGCACTTCGCCAGCCTGAAAGACGGGCGCGTGATGGCGGTGGATCCGCCGCCGATCGAAGGCCTGGGCAATGCCGGCGGTTTCGCGCTGCGCCTGCAGGACCGGGGCGGTCTGGGCCGCGACGCGCTGGTTGCCGCGCGCAACGAACTGCTGGCCAAGGCCAATGCGTCGCCGGTGTTGCTCTACGCCATGATGGAAGGTCTGGAGGACGCCCCACAGCTGCGCCTGGACATCGATCGCGACAAGGCCGAGGCCTTCGGCATCAGCTTCGACATCATCAATACCGCGATATCGAGCGCTTATGGCTCGGCCACGGTCAATGACTTCGCCAATGCCGGCCGCCTGCAGCGGGTGGTGGTGCAGGCCGATGTGGCCGACCGCATGACGCCCGAGCGCCTGCTCGAGCTCAACGTGCCCAACAGCCGGGGCGAGCAGGTGCCGCTGAGCGCCTTCGCCAAGACCGACTGGGAGATCGGCCCGGTGCAGATCGCCCGCTATAACGGCTATCCGGCGTTCCGCATCGCGGGTGATGCCGCGCCGGGCTACAGCAGCGGCGAGGCCATGGCCGAGATCGAGCGCATCGTGGCCGAACTGCCCGAAGGCATCGGCTATGAATGGACCGGTCTCTCGTTCCAGGAGCGCCTGGCGGGTTCGCAGGCGCCGATGCTGATCGGTCTTGCCTTCCTCGTGGTGTTTCTGGTGTTGGTGGCGCTGTATGAAAGCTGGGCCGTGCCGGCCGCGGTGATGCTGATCGTGCCGATCGGCGCCATCGGAGCGGTCCTGGCCGTGATGGCGTTCGGCATGCCCAACGACGTGTATTTCAAGGTGGGTCTCATCACCATCATCGGGCTGTCGGCCAAGAACGCGATCCTGATCGTGGAGTTCGCCAAGAGCGAGGTGGAGCAGGGCAAGTCGGTGTTCGATGCCGCCATCCATGCCGCGCGACTGCGCTTCCGGCCCATCGTAATGACCTCGCTCGCCTTCATCCTGGGCGTGGTGCCGCTGGCCATCGCCTCGGGCGCGGGCGGGGCAAGCCAGCGCGCGATCGGTACCGGTGTCATCGGCGGCATGCTGACCGCGACCACGCTCGGTGTGCTGTTCGTGCCGATCTTCTTTGTGTGGGTGCTGTCGCTCGCGCGGCGCCGCAAAGAACGCGCCGCCGCGGCCACCCCGCGCGCAATCGAGGAATGACCATGACGACGCAACACGCAATTTTCCGTACCGGCATGGTGCTCACGCTCGCCGCCGTGCTCGCGGGCTGCTCGCTCGCGCCGACGCATGAGCGGCCCGCGGCACCGATCGCGGCCCAGTGGCCCGGCGAGGCGGCGGCGCAGGCCCCGGCCTCCGCGGCCGCCTCGCTGAACTGGCAGGACTTCATCGTCGATGCCGATCTGCGCAAGCTGGTCGGCATGGCGCTGGAGAACAACCGCGACCTGCGCCAGACCTTGCTGAACGTGCAGGTCGCGCGAGCGCAGTACCGCGTGCAGCGCGCCGACCGCCTGCCGGGCATCGAGGCACAGGGCAGCGGCACGCGCCAGCGCGTGCCTGCGGACCTGAGCGCGACCCAACAGTCGCAGGTGCAGTCGCAATGGCAGGCCGGCGTGGGGCTGGCGGCGTTCGAGATCGATCTGTTCGGCCGCGTTCGCAACCTGTCCGAGTCGGCGCTGCAGGAATACCTCGCGACGGAAAGCGGTGCGCGCAGCGCCGAGATCACGCTGGTGTCGGAGGTGGTCCAGGCCTATCTCACGCGTGACGGCGCGCTGCGCCGCCGCCTGCTGACGGCCGACACGTTGAAAACGCGGGAATCCTCGCTCGAGCTCATCCAGGCCCGGCGCAAGGCGGGCACGGCCACGGCACTCGATTACCAGGAGGCGCTGGGTCTGACGGAGCAGGCGCGCGCCGAGCTGGAGCGCACCGATCGTGAGTTCCGCCAGGCCGGCAATGCCCTGGTGCTGCTCGTGGGCGCGGCGGATCTGGGTCCGTTCCTGCCCTTGCAACCGGCCAGCGGCCCCTTGCTGGTGCAAGACCTCGCGGCCGGCACGCCCTCGGACCTGCTGGTGCATCGTCCCGATATCCATGCGGCCGAGTCGCGGCTGCGGGCGCGCAATGCCGACATCGGCGCCGCGCGGGCGGCGTTCTTCCCGCGCATCTCGATCACGGGGTTCCTGGGCAGCTCGAGCGCCGACATCGGCAATCTGTTCGAATCGGGACAGCGTGCGTGGAGCTTCGCGCCGCAACTGTCGCTGCCGATCTTCAGCGGCGGGCGCAACATGGCCAATCTGGATCTGGCGAGCGTACGCAAGGACATCGCGGTGGCTGCCTACGAGCAGACCATCCAGACGGCGTTCCGCGAGGTCGCCGACGCGCTGGCCGCCACCGACACGCTGCGTCGTGAAGAGGCGGCGCGCGAGTCGCTGGTCCGAAGCAGCCGGGAAGCCTTGCGCCTGTCCGAGGCGCGCTACAAGGCCGGCGTGGATGACTATCTGCGCTATCTCGACGCGCAGCGCAGTGCCTACAACAACGAAAGCGCATTCATCGAGACCAGCACGCAGCGCCAGATCGCGCTGTCCACGCTGTTCCGTGCGCTGGGCGGCGGCTGGAATGCCACCGAGGGCGCATCCGTCTCGGCGGACGCCACCCGCACAGGGGCGCCTGCCGGCCGTTCGTGAGGGGCGGGGCGTGCGATAGCAGGAAGACGGCCGTCCGCCTCGCGGCCGGCTCGTTTGCCCTGAGCGCGACACGAGGCTATGCTGGGTTCATCAGCGTGCCGCCTGGCGGCCCGAGGAGGTGTTCCATGAGCTTGAGTCCGATCGACCGTGTCGGGTCCTCGCCTTATCGCATCGACGATCTGCGCACCGATCCGCTGTATCGCGCCCGTCACGAGGCGCGTCTCGCGCGTGCCGAGGCCACCGGGCGCTTCGACGCCCGCGCCGACACCGTGCTGCCGCCCAAGCCGGTGGCGATCACCGCGCCCGCGGTTCCGTTCGTGTCAGTCGACCGGCTGCGCGACATCCATGCCGACGACCGCCTGCACCGTGCCGTCGAAGCCTATCGCGATGAGCAAGTGCGACTGCAGGCGCGGGCCGACAACGCCAACAATCTGAGCGATATCGACAGCCTGATGGAGCTGCAGCCCTATCGGGTCGCCATGGCCAACCCGCCGCTCAATCCGGCCCAGCTTGCAGCCGCGGCAGGCCTGACGCCGGCGGTGGTGGCGCCCGTGGCGTCGATCGGCGCCTTGCGCAGCACAACCGACGACGCACTGACCAACGACCCCGCCTCGCGCGCTCGCGCGAACCGCGTGCGCGACGCCGACGCCTGAAGCCGGTCCCGTCAGCGGCTTTCCGTGCGGGCCGCCAAGGCCCGCACGATACTTTCCTTCAATCGCAGCAGGGCTGGGGCCAGGCCGGCCGCGATGCTCGCGCGCTGTGTGGCCGCATCCTCCACCGGCAAGCTGAAGTTCAGGGCCAGCGGGCCGCCTTCGGTGGCCACGGGCGTGGCGAGGGCGACGACATTGGGTTGCCACGAGGCTGCGCAGTAATCCGACTGCGCGACGTCGGCCACGGCCTGCCGTATATCGCGGCTGATCGCGCGCCACGCTGCCGGCCGATGTGAGGCGCGCAGTGCATCGAGCAAGACCTGGCGGGCAGGAGGCAATAGCGTTGCCAGATAAGCGCGTCCGAGAGACGTGAGCTCGATGGGGACGCGCTGGCCCGCCACCACCGTGCGCAATGACGCCTTGCGGTGATATCGGATCGAATCGAGATAGATCATGTCGAGCCGATCCGGGCTCGCGAGTCCCACGTTCACCTTCAGCCTCGCCGAAGCTTCGTGCATCAGCGGCATGGCGGTGTGCAGCACGGGCGAAGCGGCACGCATCGCGTGGCCGAGGCTCAATACAGGCGCGGCGAGGCGATAGGCACGTGCCCGCCGGTCGTGTTCCAGAAAGCCGCCCGCCACGAGGGTCTGCGTCAGCCGGCTGATCGTGGCGGGAGACAGGCCGGTGCGCTCCACGAGTTCGCCATTGCCGAGCAGGTCGGTGCCGGGCCGGAAAGCACGCAGGATCTCGAGCCCGCGCTCCAACGAACGGTTCTGTCCGGCGCCGTCGAAGCGTGAGGCGCGGGCCGGCGTGGTCGTCATTGCAATTCCATTCTGTGGAAATAGAGGGGTGTGGGCCTCCACTTTAGCGCGTACTGTGAGCGCCATGCCAGTGCGGCTGGCGAAGCCCGGCCCGCGTCTTTCTCACGGAGATTCTTATGCCCACCTACGACTTCATCGACCTGCGGGTGCAGGACGGGGTCGCCACCCTGACGCTCAATCGGCCGGAGAAGCGCAATGCGTTCACGGACGCCATGCGCGCCGAGTTCGTCGCCGCCCTGCAATCCGTGGCCCGCGACCGTACCGTGCGCGCGCTGGTTTTGACGGGCGCGGGCAAAGGGTTTTGCGCGGGCGGTGACGTGGCGGGGATGCAGCAGCGCATGGACGCGCCGGCGGGCGATGTGGCCTTCAATGGCTGGTCGCGCCAGCAGACCGTGCACCATGCCGTGAGCCTGTTGTTTCATATGCCCAAGCCCACCATTGCCGCGGTCAATGGCGCCGCGGCGGGGCTGGGCGCCGACACGGCGCTCGCCTGCGATTTCGTGCTGGCATCGGAGGAGGCCTCGTTCGCGTGGAGCTACATCGCTCGCGGCCTGATTCCCGACGGGGGCGGCATGTACTTTTTGCCGCGCCGCGTGGGGCTGGCGCGTGCCAAGGAGCTCATCTACAGCGGTCGCAAGGTGGATGCCGACGAAGCGCTCGCGCTGGGCGTCGCCGACCGGCTCGCGGCACCCGCCACCTTGCTGGCCGATGCCCAGGCCTGGGCCGCCTCCTTGTCGCAGGGTTCCGCCACCGCGCTGGCGCTGGGCAAGTCCATCCTCAATCAGAGCTTCGAGCTGTCGGCCGAGCAAGTGTTCGCCATGGGCAGCCAGGCGCAGGGCATCTGCTACACGAGCACCGAGCATCGCGACGCGGTGACGGCGTTCCTCGCGCGCATGGCGCAGGCCCGGGAGGCACGGCAATGAGCGTGTGGCAACGACTGATGACACCGCGCAGCGTGGCGGTCATCGGCGCGTCGGCGGATCCGGCCAAGACTTCGGGCCGGCCGGTGCGTTATCTGCTCAAGCACGGCTATGGCGGCCGCATCTATCCGGTGAACCCGCGCGTCGCCGAGATCGAGGGGCTGACCTGCTATCCCGACATCGCCTCGCTGCCGGAGGCGCCCGACGTGGCGCTGGTGCTGCTGGGCGCCGAGCGCACGCAGCAGGCCGTGCGCGAACTCGCGGCTCGCGGCACCGGGGCTGCCATCGTGCTGGCCAGCGGCTATGCGGAAGCCGGCAAGCAGGGCGAGCGGCGTCAGCGCGAGTTGCGCGAGGCGGCGGGTGCCATGCGTATTCTCGGCCCCAACACGATCGGGCTGGTCAATCTGACCGATCGCATCACGCTCTCGGCCAGCGGCGCCCTCGACGCGGGAGAGCTGCTCGCCGGGAGTATCGGCCTGGTGTCGCAGAGCGGTGGCATCCTGGGCGCCTTGTTATCGCGTGCCACGGCGCGCGGGATCGGTTTTTCCCGGCTCATTTCGACCAGCAATGAGGTGGACCTGGATCTGGCGGATTTCGTCGACATGCTCGCCGACGATCCCGCCACCAAGGTGATCGCGCTGTATGTGGAGACCATCCGCGACCCGGCCGCCTTTCGGCGTGCCGCGCAGAAAGCGGCGCGCGCGGGCAAACCCGTCGTGGCATTCAAGATCGGCCGCTCGGAATCGGGCGCGCGCGCAGCCGCCTCGCATACAGGGGCGCTCGCGGGCGCCGACCGTGTGTACGATGCGCTGTTCGCACAAGCCGGCATTCTGCGCGCCCAGACCTTCTCCGATCTGCTCGACATGCCGGCCGCGCTCGCGACCGGCCGCACGCTGGCCGGCCCGCGCGTGGCCGTGCTGACCTCCACCGGTGGCGCAGGCACCCTGTTGGCGGATAGCCTGGGCCTGGCAGGTTTCGAGCTGCCCGCGCCGGCCGCGGACACGGCGGCGGCGCTGCGCGCCCTGCAAGAGGGCGACCATGCCGTGCTGGACCGCAATCCGATCGATGTGACACTCGCGGGCCTGCAGCCGGCGCTGCTGCGCCGCGTGCTGCGCGTGTTGCTGGACAGCCCGGATTACGACGCGCTGGTGGTGATCGTAGGGTCGTCCGGCGTGGCACGGCCGGAGCTCATGGCCGAAGCCCTGCGCGACTCGATCGGCGAGGCAGGCAAGCCCGTGCTGGCCTATGTCAGCCCGCATGCGCCTGCCGCCGCAGAGGTGCTTGGCCGGTTCGGCATCGCGGCGTTCCACGCGCCCGAGAGCCTGGGCGCGGCCATGGCCGCGTTGCGTCATGCGAGCGAGACGGCCGCGCGGGCCCGCAACGAAGCGCCGTGCCAGCCGCCGCGCGCGCTACCGCGAGATCTGTCGTCAGGCACGCTCGATGAATCGCAATCCAAGGCCTTGTTTGCGCATTACGGCGTGCCGGGCGTGCGCGAGCGCATCGTGCACAGCGCCGACGAGGCGCGCGAGGCGGCAATCGCTCTCGGACCTGCCGTCGCACTCAAGCTGCTGTCGTCGCGCATCACACACAAGACCGAGGTCGGCGGCGTGCGGCTGGGCGAGACCGCCGACAGCGTGGGCTCGGCCCTGGAGGAGATGCGGCGTGCGGTCGAGGCGCGCGCCGGCATCGAGCCCGAGGCCTTTCTGGTACAGGAAATGGGCAGCGGCGTAGCCGAGCTCATCTTGGGCGTGCGCCGGGATGCGCTCGGGACGGCGCTGTTGATCGGGATGGGGGGTGTCGTGGCCGAGTTGGTGCGCGACACCGCGCTATTGCTGTTGCCCGAGGATGGATCCGCGCTCGGCGCCGCCCAGGTGCGCGACGCGCTGCGCGGCCTGAAGACCTGGCCACTGCTCGATGGATATCGCGGCCGTCCGCAGGCTGACGTGGAGGCACTGATCGATGCCGTCCTGGCCTTCGCCGAGATGGCGCAGGCCCTGGGGCCGCGCCTGGTCGAAGCCGAAATCAATCCCTTGTTCGTACGAGCGCGGGGGCAAGGCGTGCTGGCCGCCGACGGCGTGGCCGTGCTCGCCGATCCCGCGGTGGCAGCGTAAGCCGGCGTCACGGCATCACATCGGCCAGCGACCGCTCAGAACGTTGCGGCCTCAACTGGAGACATACATGGACCAAGCTCTTTTCCTGCGCCGCGCGATGGCCGCGTTGGCGATCTGCACCGCGCCGCTCCTTGGGGGCGCGACCGCGCATGCCCAGTATCCCGAGCGGCCCTTGCGCATTGTCGTCCCCTTCACGCCGGGCGGCGGAACCGACATCGTGGCGCGCCAGCTCGCCAAGGAACTCGGCACGAACCTCGGCCAGACCGTCGTCGTGGAGAATCGCCCGGGCGGCAGCACCATTATCGGCACCGACAACGTGGCCAAGAGCGCGCCAGATGGCTATACGCTACTGATGGCGACTTTCGCGCACGCGGTCAATCCGGCGATCCAGGAGAAGCTGCCGTACGACACCGACCGTGCGTTCGCGCCGGTGGCGCTGATCGGAAAATCGCCCAACATTCTGGTGGTCTCGGCCAAGTCGCGGTATCAGAGCGTGGCGGACCTGCTGGCCGATGCGCGCGCCAACCCCGGCAAGCTGACGTTCGGCTCATACGGCAACGGCACCTCGGCGCATCTGGCGGGCGAGCTGTTCAAACGGCAGGGCAAGCTCGACATCCTGCATGTGCCCTACAAAGGCTCGGGCCCCGCGATCAACGACCTGATCGGCGGTCAGATCGATATGATCTTCTCCACGTCGGCGAGCGTCAGCGCGCAGATCAAGAACGGCCAGTTGCGGGCGCTTGCCGTGACCACGCGCGACCGCTCACCGCTGTATCCCGACGTGCCGACGGTGGCGCAGGCCGGTCTGCCCGACTATTACGTGGACAGCTGGTATGGCGTGTTCGCGCCGGCGGGCACGCCTGCCGCCATCATCGAGCGCCTGAACCAGGGCATACGCGCGGCCGCCGGCAAGCCCGACTTCCGCAGTGCGCTCGAGCTCGAGGGGCTGGTGCCCGACGTCGGCGATGCGGCGCAACTGGGCACTTACGTGGCGTCCGAAGAGAAGCGCTGGGCCGAGATCGTGCGCGCCGGCAACCTGAAGGCCGCGCCCTGAGTCGGAGGCCCGCGCGTTGCGCGGGCCGGGCACGGCACGTGCTGTAAACCCGTCGACCGTCTAGGCACAGGAGTCGACAGGATGGAGCAGCGAGAGAAGCGCAAGATCGGAAAACGCTGGATGTTTGGCGCCCTGATCGTGATCGGGGTAGGCGTGGCCATGTCGGATCTGGCCTATAACAGGCTGCGTGGCGATACGGCGCCCGCCGAGATCCCATGCGCGGTCGCCAATCACTCGGGCCAGACGGTGGAGTTCCGTTTTGGCGAAGCGCAGCCGCTGCGCGCCGAACCGGGCACCACGTCCGCCTCGCGCGACACCGGCGCATGCAGTTATGCCGCGCGCAAGGGCAATGATCCGGTGGCGCTCGAGTGGCGCATTCCGGACGCGCAGGGCGCCGATGGCAAATGGCGCCAGACGACGCTGGCAGCGCCACGGCCGGACGATCCGGCGATGCTGCTGCTGCGCTTCACCCAGGACAAGAAGGCGGAAGCGCGCTTCGCCGACGCCTCCGAGGTGCCGAGCGCACCCGCCGATCTCGATCCCGCGCTCTGGACGCGCGGCGATTGGACCAAGGGTTGATTCCCCGGGCCATCTGCATCCACCCTGGAGGGTGGGTCGCGCGGCCCTGATCTCCGTTTGAGGCGGTGGCGCGATACCAAGGTATCGCGCTACTGCCTTTGCGCACATCCGTGCGATGCCATTGCGCCGTGGCCGTCTACCGGGGTCGGGGTGTACTGTTCGCCGCGTCCCCTCGCGATGCGGCATGCCATTTCCTTGCACCTCTCGCGTGGACCTTGAAACCCAGGTCGTGGCAGGTGCGTGATGGTCGATTTCTACCGCTCTTCCGGAGGCGCGCGTGCCACCGCGCTGCCACGGGTGCCGCTTGTGCCGTCGTGGGCTGACGCGGTGGCATTTCTGTTGTTGGCGGCGCTGGCCGCGCTGGTGGCCTATGGTCTCGCGCACATGCGGATGCCGCTCGCCGCCCTGCAGGCCGAGCCGATCGTGCTCGATCCCGCGCGTCTCCCTTTCTATGCCCTGCTCACAACCCTGCGGATGTTCGCGGCGCTGGCCGTGTCGCTCCTCTTTACCTTCGTGGTCGGCACATTGGCCGCTCGCAGCCAGCGGGCCGCGACGGTGATCGTGCCCGCGCTGGACGTGCTGCAGTCGGTGCCCGTCCTGGGATTCCTGTCGTTCACGGTCACGTTCTTCATGGGCTGGTTTCCGGGCAACCAGTTGGGCGTGGAGTGTGCGGCGGTGTTCGCGATCTTCACGAGCCAGGCCTGGAATATGACCTTCGGCTTCTATCAATCGCTGCGCACCGTGCCATCCGATCTCGACGCCGTGGCGACGCAGTTCGGCTTCTCGCGCCGCCAGCGCTTCTTGCGCCTGGAGTTGCCGTTCGCCATGCCTGGCCTGGTGTGGAACACGATGATGTCGATGTCGGGCGGTTGGTTCTTCGTGGTGGCGTCGGAAGCCATCACCGTGGGCAATACCACCGTCGCGCTGCCCGGCCTGGGTTCATGGCTCGCCCGGGCAATCGCGCAGGAGAATGCCGTGGCGGTGGCGCAGGCCGTGGGCGCCATGGCGGTGGTGATCCTGCTGTACGACCAGCTCGTGTTCCGACCGGTCGTGGTCTGGGCCGACAAGTTTCGCGTCGAACTGACCGCGTCGTCGGCGCGTCCGCGCTCGTGGATGCACGCGTTGATACAGCGCACGCGCTGGCTGCGGATGCCGTTTGCCGGGCTCGCGGCGGTGGCGCGCTGGCTCGCCGAAGCGGGCGGGGCACAGGCGGCGCCGTTGCGCCCCGCTCGGGTCCGTACGACTGCCGTCGACGCGGGGCCGGTAGCGGCGCGCTCCGTGAGCGATGGCGAGCCCGCCCGACGCGAGCCGCGCGTCCGGGTGGCCGGGCCGACGATGGGCGCGGCGCTGGTGTGTGCCGCGGCAGTCTCCTGGTTGGCGCTGTTCTGTCGGGCTCATCTCGATCTGGCGCAGGTCGCACACGTGTTCGAACTGGGGGCGTTCACCTTGTTGCGCGTGACGGTGCTGCTGGTGCTGGCCAGCGCGCTCTGGGTGCCGGTCGGGGTGTGGATCGGGCTGCGGCCGGCATGGGCGGGCCGGGTGCAGCCGATCGCACAGTTTCTGGCGGCGTTCCCCGCCAATGTCCTGTTTCCCTTTGCCGTGATGGCCATCGTGGGCGGCGGGCTCGATCCCGAGATCTGGTTGTCGCCGCTCATGATCCTCGGCACGCAGTGGTACATCCTGTTCAACGTGATCGCGGGCGCCAGCGCCATTCCCGCGGATCTGAAGGATGCCGCGCGCGTGCTGGGACTGCGTGGGTGGCAGCGCTGGAGGCGGCTGCTGCTGCCCGCGATTCTCCCCTTCTATGTGACGGGTGCGCTCACCGCGGCCGGCGGTTCCTGGAATGCCAGCATCGTCGCCGAGTCGATTCAGTGGGGTACGCGCCATCTCTCCGCCACCGGTCTGGGCGCCTGGATCGCGCACGCCACCGAGGCGGGGGATCCCGCGGCGGTCGCGCTGGGGGTGATCGTGATGAGCCTGTATGTGCTGGCGTTCACGCATCTGCTGTGGCGGCCCCTCTACCGGCTGGCGGAGCGCCGTTTCCGCCTGGACTGAACGCATGAACAAGGAGACCGTGATGACGAAGGATCGCGATGTGTTGCTGGCGGTGCGGGGTCTGCGCCACGCCTATGGCCGCGACGAGGGCCCCCAGCGCGTGGTGCTGGACGGGGTGGATATGGACGTGGCGGACGGCGAGATCGTCGGTCTGCTCGGCCGCTCTGGGTCTGGCAAGTCGACGTTGCTGCGCGCCATCGCCGGCCTGATCTCGCCCGTGCAAGGTCTGATCTCGCACGCCGAGGATATGCGCCTGGCCATGGTGTTCCAGAGCTTTGCGCTCTTTCCATGGCTGACGGTGCTGGAGAACGTCGAGGCGGGGCTGCAGGCGCGGCGCGTCCCGCCGCACCTGCGCCGGCAGCGGGCCTTGCAGGCCATCGATCTGATTGGTTTGGACGGCTTCGAGAATGCCTATCCCAAGGAGCTCTCGGGCGGCATGCGTCAACGCGTGGGCCTGGCCCGAGCGCTGGTGGTCGACCCCGGGATTCTGCTGCTCGACGAGCCGTTTTCCGCGCTGGACGTGCTGACCGCCGAAACCTTGCGCGCCGATCTCCTCGCCCTGTGGCAGCGCGGCGGCATGGAGATCCGCGCGATGCTGATGGTGACCCACAACATCGAAGAGGCGGTGTTGATGTGCGATCGCGTGCTGCTGTTCTCATCCAATCCCGGTCGGGTCGCGGCCGAGCTGCTCATCGATCTGCCGCGTCCGCGCGATCGTCAATCGCCGGATTTTCGTGCGCTGGTGGAAGACATCTATGTGCGTATGACGACGCCCGAGGGGGCGCCGAGGCGTGCGCCGGCGTCCGCCGCTGGCGGGCTGGTCATGCCGCTCAAGCCGGTATCGACCAACGCGCTCGCCGGCCTGATGGAGGCGCTTGCCGCGCCGCCCTACGCCGGCAAGGCCGATCTGCCGCAACTGGCATCGGCATTGCGCTACGACGCGGACACCTTGTTTCCGATCGCCGAGGCCATGCAGCAACTGCGGTTCGCACGGCTCGATCGAGGTGACCTGCGCCTGCTGGATGCGGCGCAGCGCTACGTGCGTGCGGATACTGACGCACGAAAACAATTGTTCGCGCGACATCTGCTGGGCTATGTGCCCATCGTGGCGCATATTCGGCGCGTGCTCGACGACCGCGCCACGCACGAGGCGCCAGCGCGACGCTTTCGCGACGAGCTCGAAGACCACATGACCGAAGACTGCGCCGAGCAGACGCTGCACGCGGCGATCCAGTGGGGCCGCTATGCGGAGCTTTACGCCTACGAGGACGAAACCGACCGCTTCACGCTCGAAAATCCCGCCTGAGCGCGGCGCCGCTACACTCTGCCTGATTCCGCCCGCGGGATATCCCGCGATTCGTGAGTTCCGACATGCCGACTTCTCTGACGACCGACCCCGCGCCCCGGACGGGCCTGCTGCCTCGGGCCACCCTGATCGGCGGCCTGACAGCCGGCGTATTCGTGGCAGACACGGCGACCCGTCTCGAGATCGCGGTCGCGGTCTTCTACGTGCTCGTGATCCTGCTGGCCGTGTGGGCGCTGCCACGGCGTGGCGTGATCCTGAGCGCCGCTATCTGCATCGTGTTGACACTGCTCAGCATGGCGATCACGGCGTGGGGCGAGCGCATGCACGAAGCCGGTGTGATCAACGGCGCGATCAGCATCGCCGCGGTCGGCATCACCACCTTGCTTGCGCTGCGTTTGGTCGCCGCACAGGCGGCGGCCCACGAGGCCCGCGCGCAGCTGCTGCGTGTGGCACGCATACGCAGCCTGGGCGAACTCACCACATCGATCGCGCACGAGGTGAATCAACCGCTGGCCGCGATCTCGGCCAGCGCGCACGCCGCGCTGCGCTGGCTGCGCATGGATCCGCCCAATATCGAGCGCGCCGAGCGTGCCGCCGAGCGCATCGTGCAGGATGCCGAGCGCGCCAACGAGGTGATCACACGTGTCCGTGGCCTGTCGCGCAACGAAGCGCCCCGGCGCCAGGCGCTGGACATCAACGCCATCCTGCTCGAGGCGGTGGCTCTGGCGCGCGGCGAGATCGATCGGCACGACATCGCGCTCACGGTCGACCTCCAGGAGGAACTGCCGCCGGTCCTGGCCGACCCTGTGCAATTGCAGCAGGTGCTGGGTAATCTCATCCTGAACGCGATCGAGGCCATGAGCAACGCGCCGCAGCGGCGTCTCGCCATCCGGTCACGCCGCGTGCCCGAGGGTGTCGAGTTCTCCGTTGCGGACAGCGGAGCAGGCCTGGCGCCCGAGGTGCTTGCGCATCTCTTCGACGCATTCTGGACGACCAAGGAGGGAGGCACCGGCCTGGGCCTGACGCTGTGCCGCGCGATTGTCGAAGCGCAGGGGGGAGCGATCGAAGCCTTGTCCGCGGAAGGCGTTGGCGCTTCGTTTCGCGTATCGTTGCCGAGCCACCCAGGAGCATCGTGATGAATCTTCCCCATACCGATACCGCCGCCGACGCCGATATTCCGCTCGTGCATGTGATCGACGACGATGCGAGCGTACGAGCGGCGCTGGAGGATTTGTTCAGTTCGGTGGGGCTGCAGGCGCAGACGCATGCCTCGGTGCAGGCATTTCTGGCGGCGCCGCGCCCGGACATGCCGGGATGCCTGGTGCTGGACGTACGCATGCCGGGGCAGAGCGGGCTGGATTTCCATCGCGAGATGGCGTCACTCGGCATCAGGTTGCCGGTGGTGTTCATCACCGGTCACGGCGATGTGGCCATGTCGGTGGGCGCCATGAAGCGCGGCGCGGTCGATTTCCTGACCAAGCCTTTTCGCGAACAGGATCTGCTGGATGCGATCCACCAGGCGGTGCAGCGCGATCGCCAGCGCCGCGCCCGCGAGCAGTCTCATGCTGCGTTGCAGGCGCGCTGGTCGTCGCTGTCCGAGGGCGAGCGCGAGGTGATGGCGCTCGTGGTGGAAGGCCTGCTCAACAAGCAGGCGGCCGATCGTCTGGGGTTGAGCGAGGTTACCGTCAAGGTGCGGCGTGGCAACGTGATGCGCAAGATGGAAGCGGATTCGCTCGCGGATCTGGTGCGCATGGCGGAAGCCCTCAAGCACGGGCCTGCCGCCTGACCGTGCACGTATCACGGCCGCGCCTCGCCAGCTTCCGGGGATGCGGCGGCGTTGATGCGGTCAGTGCGGCGCGAGGACGGCGGGTGCGTTGTTGAGCTCCAGCGCCTGGGCGCCGAGACGCTCGAGTTTGGCCTCGAGTTCCAGGTATTTGCGCATGATGCGGCGCCGGTTCATCGACTTGCTCCACGCGTAGAGCGGCAGCAGTTGCTTCGGACCGTAGCCATCCACCAGGTACAGCCCGGGTTTGCCCTCGGCATTGCGACCCACCACGATGTTGCGTGCACCCACGTCATTGAAAACCACATGGGCATCGGTGAGGGCTTCGAAGAACGCGCGCACTTCAGCGCGCAGGGCCGGCGCGAAACCCTGATCCTTGACGACCTGATGCAGGGTCGGCGCCATTGCACCCTGGTCATCCACGATCTTCTCGACCGCGAGCCCCAGACCATGCGTGGTGTTCACCAGACCCGCAACACGGGCGAGCAGGACGTTGCCCTCGAGGCCGCCGCGCTGCACCGTCGTGGAGACATACTCGATGAGCTCGGTCAGGAAGACGCGGTGCGCCTGCTCGCGATGGAATTTCTTGTGCCAGCGCGCGCGCCGGCCCGGTTCGCGAGCGCGCGAACCGTTCACGATCTTGATGAGCAGGTTCGGGTCATGCGGGTGTTCATAGACGTCGCGTTCGCTGCCCGAAGCCACGAGCGGCGTCGTGCTCAAGTCGAGCACGCCAAACGCATTGGGCACGGTCGAAATGGCAAACGCCTGGGCCAGCAGGTCCGCGGGCGGCGGTGTGAGCGGGCTCTGGGCGATCGGGGTTGCAAGCGGCGGTGCGGAGGAGGGCATGGCATTCTCGGCGCGGCGGGCATGGCCTCGCCAGCGCGTTGACGGAAATGTGAAATTTTCGTGAAATTTTGGTGTCACGTTACTGCCAACGCTGCCTCATTGCAAACCCGTAATCCCCCCGTGCTATCTCATCCTTGCGTGGCCGCCGCCGCGCCCGACCCCAGCCGCAAAACGGCGGCGTCGATCAGCAACATGACGATCAGCGATGCCCCGACGAGGGGAAACAGACAGCCGCCAACGACCATCACGAGCATCACGCCTCGCAACGCGGCGCGCTGCTTGGGCGCCGGCGGAATGCCGAGCCGGCCGGCGGGCCGGCGCTTCCACCACATGGCGACCCCACCCACGCACATCAGCACCATCGCCACGCAGGCCAGCGCCAGGACGATCTGATTGATCAGGCCGTACTCCTGGCCCATATGCACGTTGATGCCCCATTCCAGGCCGCGGCCGAGCGGGCCGTAGTCGGCGTAGCTCATGTCCAGCAGCGGTTTGCCGCTGTACTGGTCCAGGTGCACGACGCGCTGGCGCGCGAGATCGTTGGGATAGACCGACCCCGTGTAGACGGCCGTGGCGCTGGCGGGCAGGTTGACGACATAGCCGGGCGCGAGGCCCAGGCGCGTGAATTCCGCCACCGCCGCGTTCAGACCGATGGGGGGCGGCGCACCAGCGGGACGCGCCTGTTCCGGCGGCGGGGCCTGGCCGTGGTCATGCGCGACCTCTCCCCCGGACTGGGCACCTTGGCCATGATCAGGCGCGGCACCGTCGGAATGCGCTTGAGCGTGCGCGGCACCGTGCGAGTGGCCGGCGGCGCCGGCCTGCGACATCGGCATGCGCGCCTGTTCGAGCGACCACGTCGTCTTGCCGGTGTCCGCCAGCCGCGCATCCGACATCGGCACGTTGACGCGCACGCCGCTCGGATAGCCGAAGTTGTTGCCGTTGGCCCATTGGTTGACCTTGGCTCCCCACACGATCGACCACGGCATGCCGGTGAGCGCCAGAAACAGGATGAAGAATGCCGCGAAGGCCCCCGCCACGGCGTGCAGGTCGCGCCAGAACACACGTTGGCCGGGGTTACCCCGCACGGTCACCACGCCCTGGCGGCGGCCGCGCGGCCACCACAGATACAGGCCCGTGAGCACGAGCAGGATGGTCCAGCCGGCCGCGATCTCGATCGCGCCGTTCGCGATGGGACCGAAGAATGACAGACTGTGCAGCTCGCGGACCGTCCACATGATGGTGCCGCGCTCGTCCTGCGCGCCCAGGACCTTGCCTGCGTAGGGATCGACGAAGACCGACAGGTTGCCGCTGTCTTGCGGGCGCAGCACGACCACGGCGGCGCGATCGGGCGCTGCCGGCGGCAGATACTTGAGCACGCGGCCAGGATGCGCGGTCTCGGCATGCGCCACGATGGCCTCGGGGGCGAGCATGGGCGCCTGCTGCGCGGCCACGGTGCGCAGGTCGCGGTACCACCAATCTTCGATTTCGTTGTGGAACAGGTACAGCGCACCGGTGACGGCGAGCACGAGCAGAAAGGGCACCACCAGCATGCCGGCATAGAAATGCCAGCGCCAGACGGCGCGATAGACCTGCGAGGCCCGCACGGGTTCACGCTCCTGGGGGGCGACGTTGTCGGTCGTCATATCGTTACCTCGTTGCGCGCCGCCGGCAGTGGCCGGCGGCGATGATCAGGGAAAGTGCCGGCTCAGAAGCGGTAATGCGCGCTCAGCTCCACGCGCCGTCCGGTACCCAGCAACCATTGATCCTGGTTGTAGTAGGCCGTTTCGGCGTATTGGCGGTCGAACACGTTATAGGCACGCACGGCCAGCGTCAGGTCCTGGCGCGCATCCCATTGCAGGGCCAGGTTCGTGGTGGTGTAGCCCGCCATCTCCAGCGTGTTGGCCGCGTTGGCGTAGCGCGCGCCCACATAGCGCACGCCTGCGCTCGCCGTCCATTGGGGCGCGAATTTCCAGCTCAGCCACAGGTTGGCGAGACGCTCCGGCACGTCGGTGGGCACGTTGCCGTTGCGGGAGACCGTGCGCCCGCCGGACGCTTCCGAGTAGTCGTCGTATTGCGCCTGCAGAATCGTGGCGTTGGCGTCCACGCGCAACGTCGGCGTCAGCGCCACGCCCAGCGAGGCCTCGATGCCGCGGCTGGATTGCTGCCCGACCTGGATGCGCAACGCCGGGTTGTCGGGATCGCGCGCGAGCAGGTTTTTCTTGCGGATGTGATACGCCGCGAGTGTCCACTCGCCGCGGGCATCCCAGAACGTCTGCTTGATGCCCACCTCGACCTGGCGGCCGGTTGCCAGGTCGAAGCCCTTGTTGGCGGGCGACAGCAGCAGAAGGGCGCCGACCGGGTCGGCAGCCTCGGCGTATTGGGCATAGAGCGCGGTCGTCGGCGTCACGTCGTAGACCGTGCCGACGCGCCAGCCCACGTTGTCGAAGCGCGTACGGTAGGCGGTGTTGCCCGCCACCAGATTGCGCTGCTCGAGCTCGATGTGGTCGTAACGCAGGCCGCCCAGCACCGACCACTCGGGCGTGAGCGCGAGCCGGTCCTCGGCGTAGAGGGCCAGCTGCCGCGCCGTGTTGCGATAGCGTGGCGTGGTGCCGGCCAGGTTGACGAACCGGCCGTGGTCCACGTCGTAGGGATCGACCAGCGAGGTGCCGCCGTAGGGCGAGTTGTTGGTGTGCTTGAGGCTGGCGCGATTGAGTTCGAGCCCCACGGCGAACTGGTTCTGCAGACCAAGCAACGAACCCTTGAAGACGGCATCGGTCACCGTGCCGACCTGCTCCTGATCATGCAGGATGTTCGAGTAGCCGCTGCGCTCGATGAGGCCGCTCGCCGGCTGCCAGGCATATTCTTCGGCGTTGCGCCAATCGCGCCGGCTGCCCTGGTAATAGATGCGGTTGCGCACCAGCACGCTGTCGTTCGGCGTCCACTCCGTGCGCAGCTCGCTGCGGTTGTCGCGGTAGATGATCGTGGCGTCGGCGACGTTGTAGTTCTGGTGGCGCAATCCATAGTCCATCTTGCCGTCGATGAGCGGCGTGCCGAAATAGCGCGTCGGCTCCTGCCAGCCCAGCACCTGCGTGAACGTGAAGTTCAGGTCGGGATTCAGACCCAGCCGCAGCGCGGCCGACAGGGCGGCGTTGCGCGCGCCGCCCAGGCTCATGTCGGCATGCGTGTGCTCCGCGCTCGCGTCGATGCGATACGACCAGCGCTCATCCAGCGCACCCCCCGAGCCGATACCCAGGCGCTGCGTATCGTGCGTACCGAAGGTGGTCTCGATCTCGTTTTCGATCGGACCGCGGGTCGGCTTTTTGGGCACGACGTTCACCACGCCGCCGATCGCCCCTTCGCCATAGATCACCGACGCGGGTCCGCGCAGCACTTCGATGCGCTCCACCGCCCACGGCGAGGCGACCAGCGTCTGCCCCACGCCGCCATATTGGCGCAGGCCGTCATAGAGCTGGACCACGGAGTTGGTATCGCTGAAGCCGCGCGACGACAGCGCGGCGCCGCCGTTGCCCGGGTGACGCATCGTGCTCAGGCCCGGCGCCTGACTGATGGCGTCGCCGATGGTACGTGGCGCGCGTTCGCGCAACTGCGCGGACGTGATGATGTCGATGCTGGCCGGGGTTTCGAATGGCGTGAGGTCGAGCAGCGAGCCGGTCGCGGTCGTGTCGAGCAGGGCCGGGCGTGCGGCGTCCGCGGCCACGGTGATGCCCGGCAGCGTCGCCACGGAGGCGTTGTCATTCGATTGGGCGAAGCTGAGCGCGGGCGTCAGCGCAAGGGAAACGAGCGTGTGCGGCAGGCATGCGTGCCATGCGCGCATGCGCCGCGGCAGGACAGGCGTCCTGGCGTGCAACAAAGTCATGAGGGTCTCTCGGTCTTGAAAAGGCAATGCCACCGCGAGGGCGGGCCAAGTCGGACTAGACGAGAGAGGCGGGCGGAGCGCGGGCCCCGAGCGGGGCACCGGCGAAGAGGAGGCGGGCCGGAGCCGGCGGGGCGCGTGCGCTGAACGGGAAGCTGTAGGCACTGCTGGCCGGTGTGAGGGCCGGCAGCGAGGGCGGCATGGGCACGGCCGCGACCGCGGCGCCGACCGGGCAGGCCGCGGCTTGCGCGGCATGGCGTTCGTCGGCCTGCTGATGCGTGGACGCGGGCGCGGGCGCCTGCACGAAGATGCGGCCAGTGGCCGAGCACAGCTCGATCAGATTGGCGCCCGCGTGCGTGCCGGGCATGTAGCCCGGTGGCACCAGGGCCTTGAGCGCGAACAGCACCAACGCCAGCCACAGCGTGGCGACGTAGCGGGCAGACCGGTGCGGGCGCGTCGAAGTCATGAGGGCGGATTGTAGGCGAGCGCTATGCGCGTGCCAAACCAGCAGTCTGATGCCTCAGGCGGCACGGGCCGGCGGGTAGCCGAGCTCGCGGCTCGCGGCCTGCGCCTCGGCGCGCAACGCGACCGCGATCGGGCCCTGCGCGGCGGCGTCGAAACCGCCGGTGGTGCCCAGCGCGGTCAGCGCGCCGCAGACCTGGCCGGCATGGTTGAAGATCGGCGCGCTCACCGCGCTGATGCCCTTCAGATTGGTGTCGATCACGATGGAGCATCCCGCGGCGCGTACTTCGCGTTGCAGCGCGCCGAGCGGATCGCGCGCATCGAGGGCGGCGCGCGAGGCGGCGTCGGCGCCGTCGAGTTCTTCGAGGGCCAGCCGACGCACCTGCGCATCGTCCTGCAGGCCGAGGAACACCCTTCCGGTGGCCGACCACAGCAGGGACATCACCGAACCGACCCGCACGTTCACCGTGACCGGCAGGCCGGGCTCTTCGAAGCGCACGATGGTCGGGCCCTTGTTGCCCATGACCGCGATGAAGCAGGTGACACCCAGTTGCTCGCGCAACCGGACCAGGGCGGGCTCGGCCACCCGGATGGGATCGGCTTGCCGCATCGCGGCCAGGCCGATGTAGAGCGCTTCGAGGCCGAGCCGGTAGTGCCCCGAGCCGCTGTCCTGCACCACGATGCCGGCCTCGATCATGCTGACCAGATAGCGATGCACCTTGGACGGCTGTTCGTTTACTTCGGTCGCCAGTGCGGTGAGGCTCGCTCGTCCACCCAGCCGGGCCAGGGCCTTGAGCACGGCCATGCCGGTTTCGGCGGCCTGCACACGTTGGCGGCGCTCGCGGGGGCGCGGGGCGGAGTCGAGGGGCGGGGCGATCTGCGTCATGGCGGGGATTCTACGTGGTGGGCGACAGCCGATTCGCGGGGATTGTGCGATTACGCAATGCGTATATACTTTACGCAAAATCATAAAGCCGTGCTTTTCGCCACGTCACCGGAGACAAACCGTGCGTTCCTATCGCCCGCAGTTCCCTCGCTTTGCCGGCCTTCTGGCCAGCGCCCTCATGGCTTCGTTCTGTGTGGGCGGCGCCGCGCGCGCCGCCGACGCCAGCGCCAGCTATCCCAACAAACCGATACGCTGGGTCGTGCCGTATGCGGCGGGCGGAGGTTCGGATTTCCTCGCCCGCACCGTGGGCCAGGGGCTGTCCGCCCGCATGGGCCAGACCGTCGTGGTGGACAACAAGCCGGGCGGCAACACCGCCATCGGCGCGTCCGAGACGGCGCGCTCGCAGCCCGACGGCTACACCATGGTGTCGGCCGATAACGGCACCCTCGTCTTCAACCCCGCCCTGTACAAGACGCTCTCCTATGACCCGGTCAAGGATCTCGCGCCCGTCACCTTGATGGGCCGCTTTCCGATGATCCTGGTGGTGGGGCCGACGGTCGAGGCCAAGACGGTGGCCGAGTTCGTGGCGATGGCCCGGGCCCGGCCGTCTGGCCTGGACTACGGCTCGGCCGGCGCCGGCAGCCCGCACCACCTTGCGATGGAGCTCTTCAAGACCGAGACGGGCCTGAACCTCGTGCACGTGCCGTATCGCGGCGCCGCGCCCGCGCTGGCGGACGTGGCGGGCGGGCAGATCCCGGCCATGATGGTCGACCTGGCCGCGGGCGCCGGCTTCATCAAGGCCGGCAAGGTGCGCGCGCTCGCCGTGGCGCACGGCCAGCGACTGCCGCAGCTGCCCGATGTGCCGACCTTCGGCGAAGCCGGTCTGCCCAAGGTGCAGGCCGCCGCGCTGGTCGGTGTGTCGGTGCCGGGCGCCACGCCACCGGCCGTAATCGCGAAGCTCAACCAGCAACTGGTTGCCACGCTCAACGACCCCGCCATCCGCGGCAAGCTCGTCGATTTCGGCATCGAACCCGTCGCCAATTCGCCGCAGGAATATGCGGCGCTGCTCACCGCCGAGCGCACGCGCTGGAACAAGCTGATCGCCGACCTGGGCATCAAGCTCGACTGATCGCCTTCGTATCGCCTTCGTATTAAGCGGACGTGGCGCTGTCCCGGCCCGTCCGCCAGCTGTAGAGGAGACCACCATGAATTCCGTCCGCCCGCCCGCCACCTCCGGCTGTCCGGTCGATCACCGGGCCTTGTCCGCGGCCGGCTGCCCGGTGAGCGCCCGCGCCGCCGCCTTCGATCCCTTCGAAGACGGCTACCAGCAGGATCCGCCCGATTACGTGCGCTGGTCACGCGAGGAAGAGCCCGTCTTTTTCAGCCCCCGGCTAGGCTATTGGGTGGTGACGCGCTACGACGACATCAAGGCGATCTTCCGTGACAACCTCACGTTCAGTCCCGCCATCGCCCTCGAGAAGATCACGCCCACCGGTCCCGAGGCCAACGCCGTGCTCGCCTCGTATGGCTACGCGATGAACCGCACGCTGGTCAACGAAGACGAGCCGGCGCACATGCCGCGGCGGCGCGCGCTGATGGCGCCCTTCACGCCCGAAGCGCTCAAGCATCACGAGCCCATGGTACGCAGGCTCACGCGCGAGTACGTCGACCGCTTCATCGATGACGGGCGCGCCGATCTGGTCGACCAGATGCTCTGGGAGGTGCCGCTCACCGTGGCCCTGCATTTCCTGGGCGTGCCGGAAGAAGACATGGAGCTGCTGCGCAAGTATTCGATCGCGCACACGGTGAACACCTGGGGCCGGCCCAAGCCTGAGGAGCAGGTCGAGGTGGCGCATGCCGTGGGCAACTTCTGGCAGCTCGCCGGCCGCATCCTGGACAAGATGCGGGCGAATCCTGATCAGCCCGGCTGGATGCAATACGGCATTCGCAAGCAGCGCGAGCTGCCCGAGGTGGTCACCGATTCCTACCTGCATTCGATGATGATGGCCGGCATCGTCGCCGCGCACGAAACCACGGCCAATGCGAGTGCCAACGCCATCAAGCTGTTGCTGCAGCATCCGCAGGCCTGGCGCGAGATCTGCGACGACCCCAGCCTCATCCCGAACGCCGTCGAAGAGTGCCTGCGCCACAACGGCTCGGTGGCCGCGTGGCGCCGCCTCGTCACCCGCGACACCGTGGTAGGGGGCGTGCCGATTCCCGAAGGCGCCAAGCTCCTGATCGTGACTTCGTCGGCCAACCATGACGAGCGCCATTTCGCCGATGCCGATCTGTTCGACATCCGGCGCGAAAATGCCAGCGACCAGCTCACCTTCGGCTATGGATCGCATCAATGCATGGGCAAGAATCTGGCGCGCATGGAGATGCAGATCTTCCTTGAAGAGCTGACGCGGCGCCTGCCGCACATGACGCTGGCGCCGCAAGACTTCACCTATGTGGCGAATACCTCGTTTCGCGGGCCCGAGCATCTCTGGGTCGAGTGGGATCCGGCGTGCAACCCGGAGCGTGCCGCGCCGGCCCTGCGCGAGGCGCAAGTGCCCGTGCGCATCGGCGAGCCTTCGACGCGGCATATCAGCCGTACGCTCGTCGTGCAGACGGCCCATCGCGTCAGCGACGATATCCTGCATCTGCGGCTCGCTGCGCCCGATGGGGCGGTGCTGCCGCGCTGGACGCCGGGCGCGCATCTCGATGTGGAATGCGGCGATACCGGGCTGTCGCGCCAGTATTCGCTGTGCGGCGACCCCGGCGAGCGCGGGATCTACGAGATCGCGGTGCTGCGCGATCCTGATAGCCGTGGCGGATCGCACTGGATGCATGCGCACGCTGTGGCCGGCGCGCGTCTGCGCGTGCGTGGGCCGCGCAATCATTTCCGTTTCGACGAAGACGCCTCGCATGTGGTGCTCGTGGCGGGCGGGATCGGCATCACGCCGATCGCGGCCATGGCGCGGCGCGCGCGCGAACTCGGCATGTCCTACGAGCTGCATTACAGCGGATCCAGCCGCGCCCGCATGGCCTTGCTCGACACGCTGCAGGCGCTGCACGGCGAACATCTGCATGTGTATGCGCGGGACGAAGGGGCGCGCCAGGACTTCGCCGCACGTCATGCACAAGCGCGGCCGGGCGTGCGCATCTACGCCTGTGGCCCGCAGCGCATGCTCGATGGGCTGGCGCAGGCCACGGCGCACTGGCCAGAGGGCACCCTCAGCGTCGAGCACTTCCAGTCCACGCTGGGCGTGCTCGATCCCGCGCGCGAACACGCCTTCGAAGTCGAGCTCAAGGATTCGGGCCTCACGCTCACCGTACCGGCCGACCAGACGCTCCTGGCTGCGCTGCGCGGCGCCAACATCGACGTGCAGAGCGACTGCGAAGAAGGCCTCTGCGGTTCCTGCGAGGTGCGTGTGATCGCGGGGGATATCGACCATCGCGACGTGGTGCTCACGCCGGCCGAGCGGGCGGCGGGCGGCAAGATGATGACCTGCTGCTCGCGAGCGAAGCAGGGCAGGATCGTGCTGGAGCTTTGATCTCAGGGCAGGCCCGGGCTTGTCCGGGCGGGCGCCCCTGACTATGCTCGGGAGTCCGGGCCCCCGTCAGGCCGGACCCGTTCGCGGGTCATGGCAGCGTCATGGCGGGGGCGCACGCTTTGCCTCCCGTCTCCTCCAGCCTGCTGCCCACTTATGACCCAACCTGTACGCGGCCGCCGCGGCATCGCCGTCGCGCCCCATGCGCTCGCCTCCCAATCCGCCCTGGCCGTTCTGCGCGAAGGCGGCAATGCCGTCGAAGCGATGGTCGCGGCCGCGGCCACCATCGCGGTCGTTTATCCCCACATGAACGGGCTGGGCGGCGATAACTTCTGGCTTATCCACGAGCCGGGTGGCGCGCAGGAGGTCATTGGCATCGACGCCTGTGGCGCAGCGGCCGCGGGGGTGCGCCGCGAGGCCTATGCAGGCAATGCGATCCCTTTTCGTGGCGGCAGCGCCGCGCTCACCGTCGCCGGCGCGGTCTCGGGCTGGGACGAAGCCCTCGCCGTGAGCCGCGAACGGCTGGGCGGCCGTCTGCCGCTGTCGCGGTTGCTTGCGGATGCCATCGACTACGCCCGGCATGGCGTGCCGGTTACACGCAGCCAGGCGCGCAACACCGCCGCCAAGCAGGCCGAGCTCGAGGCCCTGCCCGGGTTTGCGTCGGTGTTCCTGCCGCGCGGTGCCGCGCCCGACGCGGGCAGTCTGTTCTTCCAGCCACGCATGGCCGACACGCTCGAGCATCTGGCGCGCGCCGGCCTCGATGACTTCTACCGCGGTGATCTCGGACAGCGCATGGCCGACGAGCTCGCCGCAAGCGGCTCGCCCCTGGTACGCGCCGATCTGCAGGCTCACCGGGCGTTGCGACGCGACCCGCTGATGCTGCAGCATCGCCATGGCCGCGTCTACAACATGCCGCCGCCCACCCAGGGGCTGGTCTCGCTCATCATCCTCGGCCTGCTGGATCGGCTGGACATCGATCGCTACGACCCCTTGTCGGCCGACTATGTCCATGCGGCCGCCGAATCCGTGAAACAGGCTTTCGCGGTGCGTGATCGCCATATCACCGATCCTGCGCATATGCGCGTACGGGCCGAGTCTTTCCTCGATCCCGCCGAGCTGGATGCGATGGCGGCGCGCATTTCCATGTCGCGCGCGGCGCCCTGGGGCGCGGGTAAAGGTCCCGCCGACACGGTCTGGCTGGGCGTGATCGACGGCGAAGGACGTGCGGTGTCGCTCATCCAGAGCATCTATCACGAGTTCGGCTCCGGCGTGGTACTGCCGTCCACCGGCATTGCGTGGCAGAACCGCGGCGCGTCGTTCTCTCTCGACCCGGCGCACATCAACGCGTTGGTGCCGGGCAAGAAGCCCTTCCACACGCTCAATCCGGGCCTGGCGCTGCTGCATGACGGCCGCACGATGGTCTACGGCAACATGGGCGGCGATGGCCAACCGCAAAGCCAGTCGGCCATCTTCACCCGTAGCGTGGTCTACGGTATGGACCCGCAGGCCGCGGTCGAAGCGCCGCGCTGGCTGCTCGGTCGCACATGGGGCCAGACGTCCGACACGCTGAAGCTCGAGGGCCGTTTTCCCGAGGCCACCGTGCAGTCGCTGCGCGAGCGCGGCCACGAGGTGGAGGTATACGGCGACTTCGACGAGACCTTCGGCCATGCCGGTTGCCTGTTTCGCGCAACCGGTGGCGCCATGGAAGGCGGTTTCGACCCGCGCTCCGATGGGGCGGTCGCGGCATTCTGACGTGCCTCAGGCGGCGCGCACGCTGACCCAGTAAGGCGTGCGAAACCGCACTTCCACGGGCAGCAGGCCGGGCAGGGCGCGCAGGATCGCGTTGGTGTCGGCGAGGTCGAAATCGCCGGCGATGCGCAGCTCCGCCGCGTCCTCCGCGCATCGCACGATGCCGGGCCGATGACGCTCCAGATCGTCCAGGAAGTCCGCGAGCCGCGTGTCCCGGGCCAGCAGGCGTCCGCGGCTCCACGCGCTCGCCGCCGGGTCGGCCGGTGCCGGGGCGCCGACGGTGGTCGCGGTAAAGCCCGCGCGCATGCCGGCATCCAGCCTGTGCGCGACGGTGTCGTTGCGAGCGGGAGTGATGATCAAGGTCGCGTCCAGCGCGGTCGCCTCGCTCCGCGCCTCGTGCTGCCTCGCCATGAAGTGACTGCCTTGCAGCGTGCCGTGGTCGGTCACCACCATGAAAGGCCGCTCATCGCGCGACGGCGGGCCCGCCCGCACGAGCACCTCGCCGGACAGCAGCCGGATCTCTCGCCGATGTGCGCCGTACTCGATATCGATGGCGGTATCGGTATTCAGCAGGACGCTGCCGCCGTCGGGCAGGGCGACGCTGCGGCGTTCGCCCACGTCCGTGAGGGCATCGGCTGTCCAGGCCTCCCAGGGCTCGGCATGCCAGGTGGCGGCCAGAAGCGGCGTACCCACGAGCAGCGCGCCCAGGCCTTGCAGCACCTGACGGCGTGTGGGCATGGCGCGCGGCCGAACGAGGCGATGCGAGGCGCCGGCCGCGATCAATCCTGTCGCCACGCCCAACTGTTCGGCCTCGCGCCACGCTTGCCGATGCGCGCGATCCGCGCCCAGCCAACGCCGGAAGGCATCGCGTTCGGCATCGGTGAGCGGGCCGCTCTGCAGCATCACGAGCCAGCGTGCAGCCTGTTCGCGCGGAGAGGGGGGCGAGGAGGGCGCCGGCGAGCGGCGGGCAGGGTCTGCCATGAAACGACACGGACCGTACCGGTCCGCCGTGCTGTGAAAACGAGTCTCATTGTAGCGGTGGTGGCGCGCGCCGCGCACCCGGCTTTTCGTGCCGCATCCGGGTGCCCTACACTGATGGCTCACCAGGAGTTTCGCCATGGGCGCTGTCCTTCCCCCACCCGTTTCGGAGTCCGAGACCGACGAGCAAGCGGCCAGCTACGACCGCTGGTTTCGTGCGAAGGTCCAGGAGAGCATCAATGATCCGCGTCAGGCCCTCCCGCACGACGAGGTCATGGCGCGAATGGATGAGATCATCGCTGCGGTAGAGAGCCGCCAGGACCGGGGCAAAAAGAGCTGATGCCGTTTGGCTTGGCGTGGTCGTGACGGCATGCTTTGGAATGCCGCGTAACCGATCCACGACCGGGCCTTTGCATGCTGAACGTCTGTTGGCTTCCTGCCGCCCGGGATGACCTCGCGGCCATCATTACCTATCTCGCCGAGCGTAGCCCTTCCGCCGCGCGCAGTCTTCGCCAGCGCATCGAACGCGCTGTCCTTCCCGCCACCGGTTACCCATATCTTCACCGCCCTGGCCGTGTGCCTGGTACGCGTGAGGTCGTTGTGCATCCCAGCTATGTCGTGGTCTATCGAATCACGCACAACGCGCTTCAGGTGGTGAGCGTGCTACATACGCGGCGGGCTTATCCCTGAGGCCGCTTCTACGGCTCTTACTTATACGCGGCCAGCAGCAGATGGCTCTCGGAGTTCGTCACGCCCTCGATCGCCCGCACCTCGCGCAGCACGCGGTCGAACGCGACCAGGTCGGCGGCATGGAACTGCACGATGAGATCCCAACGGCCGTTGGTGGAATGCACATGCACCGACTCCGGGATGCGCCGCAATCCGCTGATCACGCCGTCGGTCGCCCCGCCATGCACTTCGATCAGCGTGACGGCGTGTACCCCGACATCCTCGCCCTCATTGCGCAGCCGCACGGTGTAGCCGGAGATCACGCCGGTGCGCTCCAGGCGGTTCATGCGGTTCTGCACGGTGCCGCGCGAAACGTGCAGGCGCTGGGCGAGCGCGGCGGTGGGCAATCGGGCGTCGCTGCGTAGCAGCGCGAGCAGCCGGCGGTCCAGAGCATCCAGAGAATCTGACATATTGATCAAAAGTGCCGTGCAAAATGTTCAATCGTATGTTCATTATTGCCAGATTACTGTCTATCCGCTAGCAGCAGCTTTGCCTACCATGAGAGCATGCCGTGTCCGCGCGCGCCATGCCGATCCGACCCTGCCACCCCGGACCGCATCGGCGCCACGCACAGACCGGCCAACCTTCCGGAGAGCATGATGGACACGCAAACCCGAGCGCATACGGGCGATTCCTGGGGAGAACCTCGCGGTCCGGGCGCCGCCCTGCACCGTGACCACGTCGAAGCGACGCTGGGCGCGCACAACTATCATCCGCTCGACGTGGTGCTGTCACGGGGCGAGGGCGTGTGGCTCTACGACACCGACGGCCGGCGCTATCTTGATTGTCTGTCGGCGTACTCGGCCGTCAACCAGGGGCATTGTCATCCGCGCATCCTCGCGGCGATGACCGAGCAGGCGCAGCGGCTCACGCTCACTTCGCGCGCCTTTCGTCACGACCAACTCGCGCCGCTCTATGAAGACCTCGCGCGCCTGACCGGTGCGCACAAGGTGCTCCCGATGAACAGCGGCGCCGAAGCGGTCGAAACCGCGCTCAAGGCGGTGCGCAAATGGGGCTACGAGGTCAAGGGCGTGCCGCCCGGGCAGGCCGAGATCATTGTGTGCGCAAACAATTTTCATGGCCGCACCCTGGGTATCGTGGGCTTCTCGACGGATCCGGACGCGCGCGGTGGCTATGCGCCGTTTGCGCCGGGCTTTCGCGTGGTGCCGTTCGGTGATGCCGACGCATTGGCCGACGCCATTACGCCCAACACCGTGGCATTCCTGGTGGAGCCGATCCAGGGCGAGGCCGGCGTGATCATTCCGCCGTCCGGTTACTTCGAGCGCGTCCGCGCGCTGTGCTCGGCGCATGACGTGGTCTTGATCCTCGATGAAATCCAGACCGGCTTGGGCCGCACCGGCGCCATGTTGGCCGAGGCGCACGAGGGCATCGAGGCCGACGTGACCCTGATCGGCAAGGCCCTGTCGGGGGGCTTCTATCCTGTCTCCGCGGTGCTTTCCAATGAAAGTGTGCTGGGCGTGTTTCAGCCGGGCCAGCATGGCAGCACCTTTGGCGGCAATCCACTGGCATGCGCCGTGGCGCGTGCGGCGCTTGCCGTCCTGCACGACGAGGGCATGATCGACAACGCGCGTGCGCAGGGGGCCTATTTCCTGGAGCGGCTGGCGGCGTTGCGCGGGCCCGTGCGGCAGGCACGAGGCCGTGGCCTCATGCTGGCACTGGAACTCGAACCAGACGCGCCAGCTGCACGCCATTATTGCGAACGTCTCGCGGCACGCGGCATGCTGGTCAAGGACACCCATGGCCAGACGCTCCGGCTGTCGCCGCCCTTGATTGTCACGCGTGAGCAGATAGACTGGGCCTGCGACCAACTCCAGGCCGTGCTCGATGCGCACTGACGTTTTTGTACAGGAGGAACCCCGTCCATGAGTCTTCCCCCCACCGAAGTGAGCCTGATCGGCGCTCCCACTGATATTGGCGCGGGCGCGCGCGGCGCCTCCATGGGGCCGGAGGCCTTGCGGGTCGCGCGGCTGGCCGATTTGCTGGCCGGCCGCGGCCTGAAGGTGCACGACTGCGGCAACCTGTCGGGCCCCGCCAATCCCTGGCAACGTCCGGCCGATGGCTACCGCCATCTTGATGAGGTCACCGCCTGGAACCAGGCGGTTCATGACGCCGTACATGCGCAACTGCGTGCGGGGCGCCTGCCCATCCTGCTCGGTGGCGATCATTCTCTGGTGATCGGCTCGGTCAGCGCCGTGGCGCGCCATTGCCGCGAAGCCGGACGCCCGTTGCGCGTGCTGTGGCTCGATGCCCACGCCGACTTCAACACCAATACGCTCACGCCTTCGGGCAATGTGCATGGGATGCCCGTTGCCTGCCTCTGCGGGCGCGGACCCGCGCCACTCACGCGCATGAGCGGGCATACCCCTGCGATCGAGCCGGGCTGGGTGCGCCAGATCGGCATCCGCAGCGTGGACGAGGGCGAGCGTCATCTGATCCATGAGGCCGGGCTCGAAGTCTTCGACATGCGTCATATCGACGAGGCCGGCATGCGCGCCACGATGGAGCAGGCGCTGTACGGGCTCTCCCCTGACACGCACCTGCACGTGAGCTTCGATGTGGACTTCCTGGATCCCGACGTGGCGCCGGGCGTGGGTACCACGGTGCCGGGCGGACCGACCTACCGCGAGGCGCAGCTCTGCATGGAGATGATCGCCGACACGGGCCTGATGGCGTCGCTCGATATCGTAGAGCTCAACCCCGCGCTCGACGTGCGCAACAAGACCGCGACCATCGCGGTCGATCTGGTCGAGAGTCTGTTCGGCAAGTCCACGCTGATCCGGCCGCGAGGCTGACCTCGAGCGGCGCGGCCGCTATGCGGGATACCGCGGTGCCGCGCGCGGCACCGCGGGCCGCTAGCGGTCGCCCCAGTTCTGGAAATCCTCGGCCACGTCGGCAGCAAACATATAGCCCCAGCCGTGTACGGCGCGAATCGGCAACGCCATTTGGTTATGGGCGGCCTTGCGGCGCAGGCGGCTGATCATCACGTCGACAAAGCGGCTGCGCTGCGCGCCGCCATCGCCCGTCGCGGGCAGGTCGTCGGTCAGCAAGGCATCGCGGCTGATCTTGCGCTCGGGGGCCGCCATCAGGCGCGACAGGAACTCGCGTTCGCCGGTCGTCAGGCCGAGCGACCTGCCTGTCGGGCTCACCAGCGTCCAGCCCTGATTGGCCAATCGCCATTTGCTCGAGCCCAGCGGACCCTCAGGCATGAACTCCTCACGTTCCGGCGCGGGCGCGGCGTCGAAATCGCCGCTGCGCTGATCGAGTCCGTCCACCGCCCACTGCCCGCCCGCCGTGCTGGCGATACGGCGTAGCAGCGATTGCAGGACAGCGGCCAGTTCGAGCCCGCTCACATCCTCATCGAGGCAGGCGTCCGCCCCGCATAGCAGCGTGCGCACCCGGCTTTCGCTATCGGCGAAGGGCGCCAGCGCGATGATGCCCACGGTGCGGTCCATGGCACGCAGGCGCACGGCGGCGATGTGAATGTCGGCGAGTGGCGCGCTCAGGATCACGAGCGGACAGGGCTGCCTGGCGAAGTGATCGTACAGCTCGACCAGCTCGGTGCAGGCAAGCACCTTGAAGCCGAGATGAGTGAGGTTGTCCAGCTGCTGCTTATGCGTGGCATCGTCTTTGACGAGAAAGATGACATCCAGCGTACTGTTCATTAATTCGTCCGAATCTGCTTAGGGTCGCGACTCGTCAGGGCAGCCACGCGCCGAGGCCGGTCATACCTGCGGGGCGGCGCGGCGGATGCATCTTGGGCGTCCGGCTCCCTGGTGCGCGCTGCACGTTGCCGAGCCTGCCCGGCGGCGTGTCGTGGCCATGGCGTCGCCATGCCTCGCGCCCGCGCCGGCCGCTATTCGGTCAGGCGCGTTGTCTTCCCCTTGGCTGTGTCCAGATCGACGTCGGACTGGCGCCGCACCGGTGCGGACGGGGTCCACAGGGGCGGGCGCATTCCACAAAATCGGCCGCACACGAATGCCCGGTGCGTTGCTCGTCTTTTGCGAAAGTCACGGTCGTGTTTCATTTAAACACGCTTGTGATTCTTTGTGAATATACGTTTCTTGTTTAACTGAACTGTTACTTTTGCCCCGAAACCCTATCTTGTTTTACTCAGGGCTGAATTGCGCGGGTACCTGAGTAAATACCATGGTCATTCCGATACAGTATTTTCGATAAGCGCGCGTGCTGATGGCTTCCGCAGCGCTGAATGCCCGCGAAATGGTAACGCTGTCTTTTTCTAGCGCACTTGGACGTTTGTCATCACGTTAGCGGTTCGATCAGGCGACTTGAATGAAAATGCTCGAGACTTCAGCGGAGTACGGCCGATACCCGCGGTGTAACAAAAAATGCGGATTTAGCTTGGAAATCGACCTTAATCCCTGTGTTTGACCTGGCGATAGCGATGCTTTAATCCGATCCACAAATTGGAAACCAGATTCGGGTCTATCGAGTGGATACTTTCGGCCATCGTCTGCGGAGCGCGCGCATGCTTCAGGGGTGGACACAAAAGGATCTCGCCACTGCCAGCAAACTATCGCAGAGCGCTATCGGCAACTATGAAAGTGGCCTGAGGCTGCATCCCACGGGCGAGGCGTTGATCAAACTCACACGCGCACTGCGTGTGGCACCCCTTTGGCTCGCCGCGGGCGAAGGGCCCATGTTGGCGTTCGATGCCGAGACGATGGCCTCGTTGCTGGGGCACACACCGTCGGCCCCCGGGCGAGGCGCCGGGGTAGGCGCGCCCGGGGATTGGCCTTTCCTCTCCGTGCCGTATGCCGCGTACGACGCGCTCACGGTGCATGAGAAGCGCCAGCTCGAACAGGTGTTGGCCGCTTACATTCATGCACGGGTGCGCTGAGGCCGGGGTCGCGGCACGCCAGATGCTGCGGTTACAGTAGGACTGTTTCGTATCTGGAGGCTGGTCATGTCCCGTTCCCGTTCCCATTTGGTGCGTTTCTGCACGTCAACGCTGTTGGTCGCGGCGCTCGCAGGATGCGCGTCGCAGCAGACCGGGCAGGCGCGGCCCGAAGGCGCCGCGGCGGTCAACGCGACCACCAGCGCGGATTCCTTTGCACAGACGTCCTGGGAGCTGACGCGCTGGACCCAGCCCGACCGCAGCCTGCGAGATATTCCGCACGGGGATAATGGCGAGCCGATCAAGTTGACCTTCCTGGCGCAGGGCAAAAATTATCGGGTCGAAGGGTTTTCGGGCTGCAACCGTTATATGGGCAGCTATAAGCTGGAGTCGGGCCGCCTCACCATTACCGCGCCCGCCGCGACGCGCATGGCCTGCGTGGATCCGGCGCGCGCCGCGCTCGAAACGGATTATCTCAAGGCGCTGGCCGACATCCGTTCGTTCTCGCTGGATGCGGGCGGCGCGCCGCGCCACCTCGCATTTACCCTGGCATCTGGTGCGGTGCTGGATTTCGAACGCCGACAGGATCCGCCCACGCCGTGATGGAGGGCCCGCGGCGAGTTATTTAAAATACGCGCTGACGCGCCGCGCCCCGGTCGCCCTGAGTCCCGCGGCGTTCGCCGCGGGCTTTTGTTTTCCAGACGGAGCGGCCTATGCCCTTTCTCTCCCTGCGTTTCTTCGGGCTCCTCGCGCTGCTGGCGGGCCTGAGCGCCTGCGCCAGCGCCCCGCGTGGCGGCGCCGCATTCGATCCCACCCAATCTTCCGACGTGCTGGCGCAGACCGCCTGGGAGCTGGCTCGCTGGACGCGGCCCGGTGGCGCGCTGCGTCCGGTTCCACACAGTCACGAAGGTGCTCGGCCGCTGACGATGGAGTTCACGCACCAGCAGGGGCGCCCCGTGCTATCGGGCTTTGCCGGCTGCAATCGATACTCGGGTCAATATGTCGTGGCGAACGGCGGCCTGATCGTGCCCCATCCGCCCGTATCGACCCGCATGGCCTGCGCCTCGCCCGAGGCGGCCCGGCTCGAGCAGGATTTTCTGGCCGCGCTCACGCGCATTACCGCCAGCAAACTGAATGACGACACGCGCCCCGTTCGCCTCACGTTGATGCTTTCGTCTGGGGACGTCCTCGATTTTGCGCGCCAGGGCGATCCGCTTGTTGGCGGACAGCCCGGCCCGACCAAGCTCGTGTATGTCGGGGCGCAGCGCGTGCCCTGCAGCGCCGGCGCCGGCCGGGCCATGTGCTATCAGGTGCGCGATAATCCGTCCCAGCCCTGGCAGCTCTGGTATGGCGAAATTCTCGGTTTCGACTTTCAGCCCGGTGTCGAATATCGGCTGCGCGTTGTGGAGGTGCGTGATCCCAATCCGCCCGCCGACGCGTCATCGCTGCGCTGGGTGCTCGACCTTGTGGTCGAACAGCGCGTGATTACCCGCTAGCCTCTCTTTTTGCCCGCCCTTGCGGGCACGTTGAATCCATGTCCGTCGTCAATATTGCTGCTTATAAGTTCGTCACCATCGACGATCCCGACGTCTTGCGCGCGTCGCTGCGCGACCTCACCGCGGCCCTGTCATTGAAGGGCACCATTCTGCTCGCTCAGGAGGGCATCAATCTGTTCCTGGCGGGCACGGCTGCCGGCATCGACGGCTTTCTCGAGACCCTGCGGCGCGATACGCGTTTCGCCGATCTCGAGGTGAAGTTCAGCGAATCCGATTCCGTGCCGTTCGGCAAAATGCTCGTGAAGGTCAAGCGCGAGATCATTCGCATGAACCACCCCGCGATCCGTCCCGAAGCGGGCCGCGCGCCGGCCGTCGAGGCGCATACGCTCGCGCGTTGGCTTGAGCAGGGCGCCGACGACGACGGCCGTCCGGTGGTGATGCTCGATACGCGCAACGCGTTCGAAGTCGACGTGGGCACGTTCGCCAACGCGATCGATTGGCGCATCGAGCGCTTCACGCAATTTCCGGCTGCCGTGCAGGCGCATCGCGCCGAGCTCGAAGGCAAGACCATCGTGAGCTTCTGTACCGGGGGTATCCGCTGCGAGAAAGCCGCGATCTACATGAACGAGCTGGGCATCGAGCATGTGTATCAGCTCGAGGGCGGCATCCTGAAGTATTTCGAAGAAACCGGCGGCCCGGGTTTCGAGGGCAATTGCTTCGTGTTCGACGAGCGGGTGTCGCTGGATCCCGCGCTGGCACCGGAGCCGGCGGCCAACACCTGAGCAACGCGCGCGGCAACGAAAAAGCCCGTCCGGGTCGTACGCCGGACGGGCTTTTCTTCGTGGGCTTGCTGCGGGCTCGGACGGCGGATGGCTCGCCGCCCGGCATGCGCGATCAGCGCACGCGCATGCCGGGCTGGGCGCCAGGGAAGGGCTCGAGCACGTAGATGCCCGCATCGGTCTTCTCGTCCGCGTGGCTGGCTGCCAGGACCATGCCTTCGGAGATACCGAACTTCATCTTGCGCGGCGCCAGATTGGCGACCATCACCGTGAGCTTGCCAATCAACTGCTCGGGTTCGTAAGCGGATTTGATGCCCGAGAACACGTTGCGATGGCGGCCCTCGCCCACATCGAGCGTCAGGCGCAGCAGCTTGGTCGACCCTTCGACGTGCTCGCAATTGACGATCTTGGCGATGCGCAGATCGACCTTGGCGAAATCATCGATCGTGATCGTATCGGCCAGCGCCTCGCCACCGGGCAGCGGCGCGGCTTCGACCGGCGCCGCGGGCGGCTCGAACAGGTCGTCGAGCATCTTGGGCTCGACACGCTGCATGAGGTGCTTGAACGGGGCGACCTGAGTCGGCAGGTCGGCGGCGTCGGTCCAGACGAAATCGCGCGAGGCGCCGAACAGCTCGCGGGCCACGCGATTCGACAAGGCCGGCAGCACCGGCGCCAGCATGACCGACAGCGCCTTGAAGCCGGCCAGCGCGCGCGAGCAGATGTCCTGCAGCTGGTCGCGTTGTTCTTGCGGCGCGTCGGCCAGGCCCTTGGCGAGCACCCACGGCTGGGCGGCATCGAAGGCCTGGTTGATGCGGTCGGCGTGCGCCATGATTTCGCGGATCGCACGGTTGTATTCGCGCGCTTCGAGGGCGGCGCGGATCTCGTCCGCGGCGCGAGCGTATTCGGCCGACAGGGCGGCTGTATCACCCACGAAACCCAGCTTGCCATCGAAATGGCGCGTGATGAAGTTGGCGGCGCGGCTGGCGATATTGACGTACTTGCCCACCAGGTCGCTGTTGACACGCGCGATGAAATCTTCGGGGTTGAAGTCCATGTCTTCGACGCGGGCGTTCAGCTTGGCGGCGATGTAATAACGCAGCCATTCCGCGTCCATGCCCACTTCGAGGTAGCGTAGCGGCGAGATGCCGGTGCCGCGGCTCTTGGACATCTTCTCGCCACTCACGGTGATGAAGCCGTGCACGTTGAGTGCGTCCGGCGTCTTGCGGCCGGCGAACTTGAGCATCGCGGGCCAGAAGAGCGCGTGGAAGTAGATGATGTCCTTGCCGATGAAGTGCACCTGTTCGGTGCTGCCGGCCGGGTCGAGCAGCGCGTCGAAATCCAGCCCCTTGACCGCGCAATACGACTTCAGCGAGGCCAGGTAACCCACCGGGGCGTCCAGCCAGACGTAGAAGTATTTGCCCGGCGCGTCGGGGATCTCGATGCCGAAGTAGGGCGCGTCGCGCGAGATGTCCCAGTCGCCCAGCTTGGCTTCGCCATCGTCGGTGCCCAGCCATTCGCGCGTCTTGGCCTGCACTTCGCTCTGCAGATGACGCACGCCGTGGCGATTGGAGCCGGTCGTCCATTGCTGCAGGAACTCGACGCAGCGCGGGTCGGAGAGCTTGAAAAAGAAATGGTCCGAGCTCTTGAGCACCGGCGTGGCGCCAGTCAGCGCCGAATACGGGTTGATCAGCTCGGTGGGCGCGTACACGGCGCCGCAGACCTCGCACGAATCGCCGTACTGGTCCTTCGCGTGACAGCGCGGGCATTCGCCCTTGATATAGCGGTCGGCCAGGAACATGCCCTTGACCGGATCGTAGAACTGCTCGATCGAGCGCGTTTCGATCAGCCCCTGGGCCTTGAGCGCGCCATAGATCTCATGCGAGAGCGCGACGTTCTCGGCCGAATCGGTGCTGTGCCAGTGATCGAAACGGATATGGAAGCCATCGAGGTAGCGCGGGCGCTCGCTGGCGTAGCGGGCGACGAGCTCCTTGGGCGTGATGCCTTCTTTCTCGGCCTTCAACATGATCGGCGCGCCATGCGCGTCGTCCGCGCCCACGAAGTGCACCGTGTGCCCCGCCATTCGCATCGAACGGACCCAGATGTCGGCCTGGATGTACTCCATGATATGGCCGATGTGGAAAGAACCGTTGGCGTAGGGCAGTGCGGTGGTGACGAATAGCGTTCGTGACATGACGTATTGGACGGTTGAAGGGCGGGATGAGCGGGGTATTTTAGGGCCTTTCGGCCGGGCGGCCCGGCGTGGGCGCCGGGATGGTGTCCACCTCGGGCGCCGCGGCACGCCGCCCGCCCAAAGACGCAGCCGGGGACAGGCGCATGTCGCGCTTGTCCCCGGCCGGGAATCAGAGGCCGCGCAACGCCCGTGGCGTCACGCAAGCCGGCAATCTGGAAAGCGACGGTCTGGCGCGACCGTCGGAGAGAGGGATCAGCGGATTTCGCGGGCCTCGACGTCGATCACGTCGGGCTGGTTGCGAAAGGGCGCGCCGCCCGAGAAGGGATTGGCACCCGCGGCGGGGCCGGTGCGGCCTGCCTGGCGTTGGCTCCAATAGGCACGCACGCCGAAGGGCTTGCCGCGCACTTTGGCCACCACGAAGAGGATGCCCAGCGCGAGCGCCGTCGATGCCATGAAGACCAATGCCATCAGCATGCCTACGATACCCAGCAGGATGACGGGGATGGCGCGAAGGAAACGGATGAGAGCGTCGATCATGTATATAGGATGTAAATCACGGCTGAAGGTTCCCGCCGATCCGCTATCCTTGCGGTAACAGACTTAAGGGCAAGCCTCTGCTGCCTATGGAATCATAGTGTCATGAGTATAACGATAGAGCAAATCCGCGCCGCGCTGCGCGGGCTGAACGATGTCACGAGCGGGGTGGACATCGGATCAAATGTAAAAGACCGTGACATTCAATTCGATGGCGAGGGCGCCCGCGTGCGCCTGGCCCTGGGTTATCCGTCGCGCGCCGCGGCGGCCGATCTCGCCGCACGCGCCCAGACCGCGCTCGCCGCCGCCGGCGTGCGCGCGCAGGTCAGCGTCGACAGCCGCGCCGCGGTCCATGCCGTGCAGCGCGGGCTCAAGCCGCTGCCCAATGTGCGAAACATCATTACCGTGGCGTCCGGCAAGGGCGGCGTGGGTAAAAGCACCACCGCCGTGAACCTCGCGCTGGCGCTCGCCGCCGAGGGCGCCCAGGTGGGCCTGCTCGACGCCGACATCTATGGCCCCAGCGTACCGACCTTGCTCGGGCTGCACGGCCGTCCTGAAAGTCACGACAACAAAACCATGGAGCCCCTCGAGGCGCATGGTCTGCAGGCCAACTCCATCGGTTTTCTGATCGACGCCGACTCGCCCGCGATCTGGCGCGGTCCGATGGTCACCCAGGCGCTCGAACAATTGCTGCGCCAGACCAACTGGCGCGATCTCGATTATTTGATCGTCGACATGCCTCCGGGCACGGGCGACGTGGCGCTCACCCTGGCCCAGAAGGTGCCGGTGGTCGGCGCGGTCATCGTCTCCACCCCGCAGGAGCTGGCGCTGCTCGATGCGCGCAAGGGCCTGCGCATGTTCCAGAAGGTGGAGGTGCCGGTCCTCGGCATCGTCGAGAACATGGCGATGCACGTGTGCTCGCAATGTGGCCATGCCGACCACATCTTCGGCGAAGGGGGCGGCCATCGAATGGCCGATCAATACGAGGTCCCCTTGCTGGGCAGCCTGCCCCTGCAGACGTCCATTCGAGCGAGCGCGGATGCCGGTGCGCCCACGGTGGTGTCCGAACCCGACGGCGAAGCCGCGCGGCGCTACCGCGAGATCGCCATCAAGTTGGCCGCGGGCGTCGCCGCGCTGCCGCGCGACATGGCGGGGCGCATGCCCTCGGTCGTGGTTCAGCAGCGGCCCGGCTGAGGCATGCGGAGACTGATCGGCGGGGTTCTGCTCGCAAGCGTGTTAGTGGTTGAAACGGCATACGCCAAATTGCCGGAGATCGTGATCGATCCGGGGGGCGTGCCGCCGGCCGCCCTGCAGGCCATCACGCAGGCCGTCGGCGCCATTGCGCGCCTGGCGGAAGACCAGGACGGCGGCGAAATCAACCGTCTGCGCCGGCGCGCGCGCGATGCCACGCTGGCCGCGCTCGCCACGCAGGGTTACTTCACGCCCGAGGTCACGCTCACGCCTGGCACCGATGTCGCCGGTGAGACCTGGGACATCGTCATCAAGGCGGGTCCGCAGGCCCGCGTGGCCGATATCGACCTCGTCTTTACCGGGCGCATCGCCCGGCCCGAGTACGCGGCGCGCATTCAGCAATTGCGCGAGCAGTGGTCGCTCAAGAAGGGGCAGCCCTTCATCAATGCCGACTGGAATCGCGCCAAATCAGCCTTGCTCGACAGCGTCTCGGCGCGGGAATTCCTGCTGGCTCGCATGACGGCGTCGGGCGCCGAGGTCGATGCCGAGAGCGGCCAGGTGACGCTGAACGTGACGATCGACAGTGGCCCGCGCGTTCGCCTGGGGGCGCTCGAAACCGACGGCCTGAATCGCGTGCCCGAGTCGCTGATCCGGCGTTACGTGCGGTATTCGGAAGGTGCGACGTACAACCAGGACCAGCTCGACCAGTGGCAGCAGGAGCTGCAGTCCACCGCGTTCTTCCGTGGGGCTTTCGTCACCCTGCGCCAGCCGGACGGCGAGCGCGCCGAGGCGCCGGCGCGCGCGGACGCGCCGGATCGTGAGGCGCGTGCGCCGGGCTCGAGCGGCCTGGCGGCGGCGCAGCCCGCGGGCGATCCGAATGTTTCCGGCGGTCCCGCCACGCGGCGAGCGCCCGTGGTCGACTCCGACGGCGAAGTTACGTTGCCGGTGGATGTGCGCGTGGTCGAGGCACCGCCCAAGCGCGCCTCCGTGTCCCTCGGTGTCGACGACGAGGCGGGCGTCCGTCTCGAAACCATCTACCGCCAGAACGTGGTGTTCGGGCAGCCGCTGTCGATGGAGACCGGCCTGGGCGTCGACCGCCTGCGGCAGCGCGCCTATGTCGATTTCACCTTGCCGCCCGATGCGCGCGGACGGCGCGATTCCATCGGTCTGCTCTACGACCACTCCGACATCCAGGGTCTGGACGTGCGGCGCTACGCGCTGGGTCTTACGCGCAGCCAGGAGCGCAGGGGCGCGGGCGACAGCCGGGTCGAGTATGAGACGCGCTGGGGTCTGCTGCTGGCGCACGACCACATCAAGATCGACGGCGGCGATGCCTACGACCTGCCGACCGCGACCGTGACGGCGGAATGGCTGCGGCGCGATGTCGACAACAAATACGATCCGCGCGAAGGCAACCTGATCGCGGTGGGCGGGGGTGTGGGGGTGACGCTGGACAACGGCGAGCCCTATACGCGCCTGCGTCTGCGTGGCCAGAAGTGGTGGCCGGTGGGCGAGCGCGACGTGCTCACGGTGCGTGGCGAAGTGGGGCGCGTCTGGTCCAACTCCCGCACGCGCGTGCCCGACGATTTCGGGTTCCGCACCGGCGGTCCGCGCTCGATTCGCGGCTACAAGTTCCAGAGCATCGGCGTGGAGCAGAACGATGCCATCGTCGGTGCGCCCACGCTGGCCGTGGCGAGCATCGAGTATGACCATTATTTCAATGACCGTTGGGGCATGGGCGTGTTCGTCGATGCGGGCGATGCCGCGAGCTCGTTCGGCGCGATGGATATCGCGGTGGGCTATGGCGTCGGCGCCCGCGTGCGCACGCCGGCCGGCCCGCTGTTCCTGGATGTCGCCTATGGTCAGCGCGAGCGCGATCTGCGCTTGCACTTTTCGTTGGGGATCGCGTTTTGAGGCTGTTGCGCGCACTCCTGCGGCAGATCCTGGTGTGGTGGCTGCCCGGTATCGCCATGTTTGCCGTACTGGTGGCCGTCTTCGCGTTCTGGCTGCTCGGCTCGCAGACCGGCAGCCGCTTGCTCGTGGGCTCGGCGATCCAGCAACTGGGCGGCCAGGTCGAACGCATCGAGGGCACCGTTCTGCTCGGTCTGCGTGTGGGCCATGTCAATGTCGAGGTGGCGGGGACCGCCATCGAGGCGGACAACCTCTGGCTGGACGTGGACTGGAGCGACCTGTCGCGCCGCAGGTTGCACGTGCGCGACGTGTCGGCCGACCGCCTGAAGGTCGCTCTCGCCGCCGACCCCGCCGAGCCCGAACCGCAACCCGACGATGGCGAACCCTTCACGCAGCTCGACCTGCCGGTGGCGCTCGTGCTGGACCGTGTGGCGTTGGGCCGTTTCGAACTGGTGCGGCGCGGCCCCGACGGTGACACCGCGCTGTTGCCGCTGGAGATCGGTGATCTCGCGGCGGCACTGCAGGCCGGCACCGCCGAGGTGCCGGGCGCGCGGCTGCGCATCGACGGGCTGCGCGCGACGCATGACGACACCCGTCTGCATCTCCAAGGCGAAGCGAACGTCGGCAAGCTGGCCGCGCCCTGGCCCATGGTGGCCCAGCTCGCGCTCAAGGGCTCGGCGACGAACCGCGAGTCGCCCGTGTGCCTGGGCGCTCGGCTGCCTGGCGCGTCGTCGTCGCGCGCCGCGCGCACCGAGGCGGGCCGTATCGCCGGCGCGCAAGCCGCGCTGGTGGCGGTGGGCGCCGATGTGCAGCGCGCCGCGCTCGGGCCGTTGCAGGGTGATCCGGCTTTGCTCGCGCAGTCGCTGGATCGGCTCGACGGTGGCGCGGCGACCGGCCTGTGCCCCCTGGCGCTGAATATCGCGGCTCGTGGTTCGCTCGACGCGCTCGATGTCACGCTCGACGGCGCGGGCAGCGGGCTCACGCTCGATGCCCGGGCCGCGCTGCTGCCGCTGGCTGCCTTTCCGGTACAAAGCGCGAATCTGAATATCAAACGCGAGGACGGCAGCAGCCTGGCCGCGCAGCTCGGCCTGACTCCCGTACCCCAGACCCCCGGCCGTGACCAACTCCAGGCGCGGCTGCAGGCCCACAAGCTCGACCTCGGCAGTCTGCTCGGCGACCTGATCCCGCCCGCGCTTCTGAGTGCCGATGCCACGGTGCAGGCCGAGATCCAGGATATGCGGGTACTGCGCCAGGCCACGGTCGCGCTGAACATCGCGGAGGAGAGCCGCTGGAACCGGCAGCCGCTGTCCGGCCGCGTGTCCGCTGAATGGGCCACCTCGGAACGCCCGGAGGGTGCGGCTGCTGGAGCGCCGGCCGGCGATCCGGCGGCCGGCGATCCGGCGGCCGGCGCCGAACCCGCCGCCGCATCTTCTCCGGCAGCGAAAGCGCCTGCCGCCATGCCCGGTCTACCCGCCGGCGCGAGCATCCCCAAATTCGAGGTGGATCTGCGTCTGGGTCCCAATCGCGTGCGCGGCGACGGCGCGCTCACCGATGCGGCCGGGCGCCTCAAGCTCGAGGTGCTGGCGCCCCGCCTCGAAGCCTTCTGGCCCGATCTGCCCGGCGGCGCCGAGGCGCGCTTTGCGGTCGACGGCACGATGGCCGCCCACCGGGGCACGCTCGACGCGAAGTACACGCCGCCCAATCCGCGCGCCAAGGTGCTCGGCAGTGCACCGGCCGACGCCCGTCTGCAGTTCCAGGGCGGGTGGGGCGAAGACAATGACAGGCCCGGCACGGCAGGCTGGCGCGGCACGCTGGCCCGCGTGCAGGCGGCGAGCGCGGGCTTCACCGCCGAGATCGCGGGTCCCGTCGCCCTGGCCTACGTGCCCGGCGCCCAGGCGCCCGCGCCGCAATGGCGTGTGGGCGCGGCCACCCTCGGCCTGCGCTTCCCCGATGGCCAATCGCTCGCCATTCGCCACGGTGCCTCGCAGGGCGGAACAGGTCAGTGGCAGACCGCGGGTGGCGCCGATAACCTCGTGCTGCGCACCAGCATGTTGCGTCAGGTGCTGATGGCGCTCGACCCCGAGGCCGTGGCGCGCGCCGAGCGCGAGGCCGGCCGCGTGAATCCCGACGCGCCGGCAAGTCAGCGGCGCATCGCCATCGATGCCTCCTGGGATCTCCGGTACGCGGGCAGCCTGGGCGGCAAGGTACGGCTCGCGCGCCGCGACGGCGATCTGATGGTGCCCGGTGATCCACCCATCCCGCTGGGGCTGCGCGCGCTGGTGCTCGAAGCCACTGCGACGCCTGGCGCGGGTGGGCTCAGCCGGCTGGTGGCCAACGTCAACCTGCAGACCGAAAAGATGGGCGGCCTGACGGCCACGGCGAATGCCAGTCTGCGCGGCCTGGCGCTCGATCCGCGCCAGCCCATCCGCGCCAATATCGATGCCGATATGGCGGACTTGGCATGGCTGAGCCTGTTCGTGGGTGACGCGCTCGAGATCGGCGGCACGCTCAAGGCCAATGTGCAGGCGCAGGGCACCCTTGCCGGCAAGTGGAACGCGACGGGCACGATCCAGGGCGACAAACTGCGCGTGGTGCGCATCGACGACGGTGTGCGCCTGCTCGACGGCACCCTGCGCGCGCGCCTCCAGGACGACCGCGTGATCCTCGATTCGCTGCGCTTCCCCGCCGTGCTGCGCGTGATGCCGGCCGAGTGGCGCACCAAGGAGTGGGTCAGCACGAACAAAGACGCCAAGGGCGGCTATGTCGAGGCGCGCGGCCAGTGGGAGCTGAGCGCGGCGCGTGGCAATGTGCGCGTGCAGTTGCACCGTTTCCCCGCGCTGCAACGTTCCGACCGTTACGCCATGGTCTCAGGCAATGTCGACATCAATGCCGCCTTGCCGCGCATCGATATCACCGGTGACCTCACCGCCGACGCGGGCTGGGTCAGCCTGGAGATCCTGCAAGGCGTGCCCTCGCTGGATGATGATGTGCGCGTGGTGCGGGCTGGCGACAAGAAGGCCGCCGGCGGCACGCCGATCCAGATCGGCATGAATCTCAAGTTCGACATGGGTCCGCGCTTCTACATCACCGGCATGGGATTGGACGCCGGCCTGCTCGGCAGCATCCAGATCCAGATGCAGGACGGCCGCCTGACCGGCATGGGCGCCTTGCGCACGCGCGGCGGCGGCATCGAGGCCTATGGTCAGAAGCTGCGCTTGCGCCGCGGCACGCTGACCTTCCAGGGCCGTATCGACAATCCGCTGCTCGACATCGAAGCGCTGCGCACCGGCGAGCAGGTCGAGGCGGGTGTCCGGGTATCCGGCACGGCGCAGCGCCCGCGCATCGATCTCGTGTCCTATCCGGACGTCAGCGATGTCGAGAAGCTTTCGTGGCTGGTCCTGGGGCGGGGGCCCGACGCTGGCGGCGGCGACACGGCGCTGCTGCTCTCCATCGGCACGGCCCTGCTGGGCGGTGGTGAGCCGCTGTACAAGCAGTTCGGCCTCGACGACGTGAGCATCCGGACGGGTGCCATCGGCAGCTCGGGCAGCATCCTGCCCGACCGCACCGTGGCGGGCCAGGTCAACCGCGATTCCGACAGTGATCTGGCGACGCAATTCCTGGTGGCCAGCAAGAACCTCTCGAACGGCATCACGCTGAGCATCGAACAGGCGCTGGCGGGCAGCGAGACCGTGGGCCGTGCCAGCTACCGGTTGGCGCGCGGGCTCTCGCTGGACGTCAAGGGCGGTTCGGTCAATGGCATCGCGCTGGTCTATCGCTGGCTGATCGAAGACTGAGGCCACCCCGGGGGCGCATGCCCTCGGGGCCGTCCGCCCCGGCTCGCGATAAAATACGCGGCATTGTTCTAAGGGCACCCCCATGAGTATTAAAAGCGACCGCTGGATCCGCCGCGCCGCCGAAGCCGGCATGATCGAACCGTACGAGGCCGGCCAGGTGCGTTCCGTCAATGGCGAACGCATCGTCAGCTACGGCACCAGCAGCTACGGCTACGACGTCCGCTGTGCCGACGAATTCAAGATTTTCACCAACATCAACTCGACCATCGTCGACCCGAAGAATTTCGACGAGAAATCGTTCGTCGATTTCAAGGGGGATGTCTGCATCATCCCGCCCAACTCGTTCGCGCTGGCGCGCACGGTTGAGTACTTCCGCATCCCGCGCAGCGTCCTCACCATCTGCCTGGGCAAGAGCACCTATGCGCGCTGCGGCATCATCGTCAACGTGACCCCGCTCGAGCCCGAATGGGAAGGCCACGTGACGCTGGAGTTTTCCAACACCACGCCGCTGCCGGCCAAGATCTACGCCGGCGAAGGCTGCGCGCAGTTCCTGTTCCTCGAGAGCGACGAGGTCTGCGAAACCTCGTACCGCGACCGGGGCGGCAAGTACCAGGGCCAGCGCGGCGTCACGCTGCCGCGCACCTGAGCACGTTGCCGGCCCGCCTCGCCGCGGGTCACACGCGACCAACGGCCCGCCTCGCGAGAGGCGGGCCGTTGCGTTTGATGCTTAGTCTGGGGCGCGGTCACGCCGGATCGGCCACCGCGGCGTAGCCGGCCTCGCTCAAGCGCAGCAGGCACAGTCCGTTGCCAAAGGGGTCCGCCAGGTGCGCGATACGACCCCACGCATGCGACTCGGGGCCGTGCTCGAGCACGGCGCCCGCCGCGACCGCGCGCGCAACCGCGGCGTCGACATCGGGGACGACGAAATCCGCGTGTACCGGTGTCCAGTGGCGCGTGTAATCACGCGCACTGGCGCTCGGCGCGGGGCGGGAGCCCGCGGGCTTTTCGAGCAGATAGACCGGCGTGCCCGCGCCCGCCAGCTCGGCGACGCGCCCGCCCAGCGTGCGGGTCAGCGTCAGGCCGAGCCCGTCGGTGTAGAACGCGATCGCCGGCGCGAGCTCGGGTACATCGATGTTCAGCAGTATCTGCATGCGCCTGCTCCTCAGTAGGGCGTCAGCGGCTTGCACATCAGGATTTCGGCATAGCGCCGTCCGTCGATCATGAGCGCGTCGGGCTCGCGCCCGTAGGTCATGAATCCGAGGCTGGCATAGAGTTGCTGGGCTTGCACATTGCCGTCGGTGACGGTGAGAAGCAGTTGGCGCACGCCCGGCATGGTGGCGGCGTGGGCGATGGCGGCTTCGACCAGGAGGCGCGCGGTGCCCTGTCCCCGTTGCTCGGGCGCAACGTAGACCGCGTAAATATTCGCCTTGTGGCGTTGTTTCAGTTTTTGTTCGCGGACCAGGGTGGTGATACCGGTCAATTGGGGACCTATGTACGCGCCAAAGCTGGTTTTATCCGGCGTGGGTGCCAGCCGTTCGCGCCATGCGGCCGACGTGACGAGCCGCTCCTCTTCGTAACTGGACGCGAACGCGCTGGGCGCGTCCCGCAGCGCCTGCAATCGCAGCTCGGCATATTCTGCAGCATCTGCACCGGATAATTGACGTACGCTCATTGGATTCATTTGGCTTTCTCTCGGAAAGAGCGGGTTCGCGTGGTCCCCTGGCCCCAATATAATGGACTTGTTGTGACGCGCGGATGCCAGCGCAGGAGCCAGCGATGTTCGGTTTTTTCAAGAAGACCTCGACCCCGCAGGTGGACCAGGAAGTGCAAGACGAATTCGTCGAGCGCGTGACTGCCGCCGCCGAAGACTTCCGTGGCGCGGCCCAGGCCAACGGCAGCCTGGATTTTTCTCCCGAAAGCGTCGCCGCCCTCGATCAGATTCTGGCGCGCGTGCGCGCGGGCGAACTCGAGCTCACGCCCATGCAGCGCGTGGGTGCCGCGGCATACCTCTACGAAACCCTGCGGCGCGCGCATGGCGGTCTTTATGAGGTCTGCGACAACGACGACCCGGTGGTGCTGGTGGCAGGCGAGGGCGATGTCGAAGTCTGTCTGTGCGCCATTTCGCGGGTCGATCGGTATCTCGGCGGATCAGCATCCGAGCCTGTCGGGGCCGCGCTGAGCCGCTTCGAGGCCGCGCTCGCCGCGGGGCGCCCCGAGACCATCCGTTGAGCGGCCGCGGCGCACCGTCCGCCTTCCCACGAGCGCCTCGGCGCTCTCCCTGTCCGGCGCCGCCGCCTCTGTCATGCGGCGCTGCGCCAATCCGTCCTACAATCCCTGCGCCAGTCGCGGTCCGTCACGCGGGCCACAGTGTCACCAGACCGTCCGCGACTCGCTGTACACTCGCGTCCGTTTTGCCTTGCCCCCCAGGAGCGCCCGCATGAAATTCCGCTTCCCCATTTTCATCATCGACGAAGACTACCGCTCCGAGAACGCCTCGGGTCTGGGGATTCGTGCGTTGGCCCAAGCCATTGAGTCCGAGGGCGTCGAGGTGATCGGCGTGACCAGCTATGGCGACCTCAGTTCGTTCGCCCAGCAGCAAAGCCGCGCGAGCGCATTCATTCTGTCGATCGACGACGAAGAGTTCGACGTCGACTCGCCCGAAGACGTGGCCCTGGCCATCAAGAATCTGCGGGCCTTCATTGGCGAACTGCGTTTCCGCAACGCCGATATCCCGATCTATCTGTACGGCGAGACGCGCACGTCGGAGCACATTCCGAACGACATCCTGCGCGAACTGCACGGCTTCATTCATATGTTCGAGGACACGCCCGAGTTCGTGGCCCGTCACATCATTCGCGAGGCGCGCAGCTACGTCGACAGCCTGCCGCCGCCGTTCTTCCGCGAGCTGGTCAAGTACGCACAGGACGGTTCGTATTCGTGGCACTGCCCCGGTCACTCGGGCGGCGTGGCCTTCCTGAAGAGCCCGGTGGGCCAGATGTTCCACCAGTTCTTCGGCGAAAACATGCTGCGCGCCGACGTCTGCAACGCGGTGGACGAACTGGGCCAGCTGCTGGACCACACCGGCCCGGTGGCCGAGTCGGAGCTCAACGCCGCGCGCATCTTCCATGCCGATCATTGCTACTTCGTCACGAACGGCACCTCGACCTCGAACAAGGTCGTGTGGCATGCCAACGTGGCCGCCGGCGATGTGGTCGTGGTCGACCGCAACTGCCACAAGTCGATCCTGCACGCGATCACCATGACCGGTGCGATTCCGGTGTTTTTGCGCCCCACGCGCAACCACCTGGGCATCATCGGCCCGATTCCGCTCGAAGAGTTCGATCCCGAGAACATCCGCAAGAAGATCGAGGCCAATCCGTTCGCGCGCGAAGCTGCCAACAAGACGCCCCGCATCCTGACGCTCACCCAAAGCACCTACGATGGCGTGATCTACAACGTCGAGATGATCAAGGAGCGCCTGGGCAGCTACATCGATACGCTGCACTTCGACGAAGCGTGGCTGCCGCACGCCGCCTTCCATGAGTATTACCAGGACATGCACGCGATCGGCCAGAACCGTCCGCGCAGCAAGGACGCGATGGTGTTCGCGACCCACTCCACGCACAAGCTGCTGGCCGGTATCTCGCAGGCATCGCAGATCATCGTGCAGGAGTCCGAAGGCCGCAAGCTCGATCGCAACGTGTTCAACGAAGCCTATCTGATGCACACCTCGACCTCGCCGCAGTACGCGATCATCGCGTCGTGCGACGTGGCCGCGGCCATGATGGAGCCCCCGGGCGGCACCGCGCTGGTCGAAGAAAGCATCCGCGAAGCGCTCGATTTCCGCCGCGCCATGCGCAAGGTGGAGTCCGAGTACGGCAAGAACGACTGGTGGTTCAAGGTCTGGGGCCCCAACCGCCTCGTGTCCGAAGGCATCGGCAATCGCGACGAGTGGGTGCTGGAGTCCAACGACCACTGGCACGGTTTCGGCGATCTGGCGCCGGAATTCAACATGCTCGACCCGATCAAGGCCACCATCATCACCCCGGGCCTGGACATGTCGGGCAGCTTCGGCGAGACCGGCATCCCGGCCGCGCTGGTGTCCAAGTACCTGACCGAGCACGGTGTGGTGGTCGAGAAGACCGGCCTGTATTCGTTCTTCATCCTGTTCACCATCGGCATCACCAAGGGCCGCTGGAACACGCTGCTGACCGCCTTGCAGCAATTCAAGGACGACTACGACCGCAACCAGCCGCTGTGGCGCATCCTGCCCGAGTTCTGCCGCGATCATCGCCGCTACGAGCGCATGGGCCTGCGCGATCTCTGCCAGGAGATCCACGAAGCCTATCGTGCGCGCGACGTGGCGCGCCTGACCACCGAGATGTACCTGAGCGACATGGTGCCGGCGCTCAAGCCGTCCGACGCATTCGCCCGCATGGCGCACCGCGAGGTCGAGCGTGTGTCGATCGACGAACTCGAAGGCCGCGTGACCGGCGTGCTGCTCACGCCGTATCCTCCGGGCATCCCCCTGCTGATTCCGGGCGAGCGCTTCAACCGCACCATCGTCCAGTACCTGCAGTTCGCGCGCGAGTTCAACGAACGCTTCCCGGGCTTCGAGACCTACATTCACGGCCTGGCCGATGAAACGGGTCCGGACGGCGCCAAGCGCTATTACGTCGATTGCCTGAAAGAATCCGACGCATAAGCGGCGACGCACCACTGTGATGACCAGGATGGGCCGCAAGGCCCATCCGCTTTTTGGAATACCGCTCGATGTTCGATGTAGCCGTGATAGGCGCGGGCGCCGCGGGCATGATGTGCGCGGCCGTGGCAGGCCAGCGTGGCCTCTCGGTCGTGCTGCTCGACCACGCCACGCGCCTGGCGGAGAAGATCCGGATTTCGGGTGGCGGCCGGTGCAACTTCACCAATACCGGCACCACACCCGCGAATTTTCTGTCGGCGAATCCGCATTTCTGCCGCTCCGCGCTGGCCGGCTACACGCCGCAAGATTTCCTGGGCCTACTGCGTGAGCACCGGGTGAGCTGGCACGAGAAGCATCGCGGACAGCTCTTTTGCGACGATTCGAGCGAGTCCATCATCGATATGCTGCGCGCCGAGTGTGACCGGGGCCGCGTCAACTGGCGCATGCCGTGCGCCATCGAGTCGGTGGCGCGTGACGAGGCCGGCTATACCCTGGCGACCAGCACCGGCACGATCCGGGCGCGCAACGTCGTCGTGGCAACGGGCGGCATGGCAATTCCGCAACTGGGCGCGACGGACTTTGGCCTCAAGATCGCCCGCCAATTCGGCCTCAAGGTCGTCGAGCCGCGTCCCGCGCTGGTACCGCTTACTTTCGAGCCGGATGCCTGGCGCCCGTTCGCCGACCTGGCCGGCGTGGCGCTCGAAGTCCGGCTCGCCACCGGCGCCGGCAAGGCACGCGGCGAGTTTCTCGAAGACTTGCTGTTCACGCACCGTGGCCTGTCCGGCCCCGCCATCCTGCAGATTTCCAGTTATTGGCAGCCCGGCGAGGCGATCGAGATCGACCTCGCGCCGGGACAGGACCTGGCGGCTGCGCTGATCGGGGCCAAGTCCGGCGCGCGTCAGCAGATGCACACCGTGCTGGCGGGCCTCTGGCCCAAACGGCTGGCCGACACCTGGCTGGCGCAAGAGCAGGGCGAGCTGGCCCAGGCGCGCCTGGCCGACGTGCCGGATCGCACCTTGCGCGCGCTGTCCGAACGGATTCACCGCTGGCGCCTGGTTCCGACCGGCACCGTCGGCTATAAAAAGGCCGAGGTCATGCGCGGCGGTGTCGATACCCGCGGCCTGGATCAGAAATCCATGCAGGCGCGCGAGGTGGCCGGTCTCTATTTCATCGGTGAAACCGTCGACGTGACGGGCTGGCTCGGTGGCTACAACTTCCAGTGGGCCTGGGCCAGCGGCATGGCCTGCGGGCGAGCGCTGCGCTGACCCTGGGGGGCGGCGCGGCGGCGCTCGTCCTCCTCCTTTCCTCTCTTTCCCGACGGTAGCCTTTCGCCCCTGGCGCGCTGCTTGCTGATGGCTGGCAGGCGGCCGCGGCGTCGGGCCGGGTGACCGGAAACGGCCTACCGACCCACCGGCTTGCTGTATGAATGAATAGTAATTACTATCATTCGTATTAGTGCTGCTCGCGTCGAGCGGCCGCCGATGACCGGAGGCGACATGATCGAGACCGCATCGCAGTATCACCCTGCCGCGACAGGCGAGGGCGCCCTCATGGCGCGCGCCATCGAGCGTTGGCAGCGCGTCACGCTGCGTGGCAACCGAGCCTACGAGCGCCGCGACCGCGCGGGCGCGTTGTCGCATTACCGTGCCGCCCTCAGCCTGGCCGATGGCCTCTATGGCCTGGGTAGTGCCAATCCCGATCAGGCGTTGGCCGCGCTGGTCATCTCGCATCACAACCTGGCCGATCTGTTCGAGGCCGACGGTACCCCCGATTCCGCAGCGGCGCATCTCTGTCTGGCCTATGAGGCCCTCATCCACGCCATCGAGGATGAGGCGCTGTCGCAGGCCTGGCGCGATGCGGCATGGCGTCATGCCCGCATCGCCCTGGAACAGTTGCAGCGCTTTCTGCAGCGTCATCCCGGCCATCCGCGCGCCACGCGCAGTGCCGCCTGGTCGCCCCTGGCCGTTCCCGCGCAGCCGCATTGAGCGGCTGCCTTTCGTTGTTCGCGCAACTTTCTCCGGAGACACCATGCCTTATACCCTGCCCCCTCTGGCCTATGCCTACGATGCCCTCGAACCGAACATCGACGCGCAGACCATGGAGATCCACTACACCAAGCATCACCAGACCTACATCAACAACCTGAATGCCGCCCTGGAAGGGGCTGGCCTGCCCACCGACAAGCCTGTCGAGCAGCTCATCGGACGCATGGATGCGCTGCCCGAGGCGATCCATGGCGCGGTGCGCAACAACGGCGGCGGCCACGCCAACCACTCGCTATTCTGGACCGTGATGTCGCCCAAGGGCGGCGGCGCGCCCACCGGTCGCGTGGCGCAGGCGATCGACAGCGATCTGGGCGGTTTCGAGGCGTTCAAGGAGGTGTTCACGAAGGCCGCGCTGTCGCGTTTCGGCAGCGGCTGGGCCTGGCTGTCGGTGACCCCGGCAGGCAAGCTGGTCGTCGAAAGCAGTGCCAACCAGGACAGCCCGCTGATGCACGGCAACACGCCGGTGCTGGGCCTGGACGTGTGGGAGCACGCCTACTATCTCAAGTACCAGAACCGCCGTCCCGAGTACATCGCGGCCTTCTATAACGTCGTCGACTGGAACGAAGTGTCGCGCCGCTACGAGGCCGCCCTGGCCTGAGGTCGATCCGCCATGCCCGCCATGCATATCTTCAGCCGCCATCGCGTCCGCCCGGCCCTCACCAGCATCAGCATCTGGACGTTCCTGGTGCTGGCGTCGTGCCTCGCCCTTTATCAACTCTGGGTGTATCTGGACGTGCATGCGCCGCATGTCGCGAATGCCTTGGCGGGCGGCATGGTCGCGGCGGGCGCGACCGCGCTCGGCACCGTGCCGGTGATGTTCTCGCACAGTCTGTCCGAGCGCACGCAGGATTGCCTGTTCGGCTTCGGCGCGGGCGTCATGCTCGCTGCCGTCGCCTTTTCGCTGGTCCTGCCGGGCTTGAACGCGGCGGGCGAACTGGGGCACGGCAAATGGGGAGCGGGACTGGTGGTGGGCGGCGCCATTCTGCTGGGCGCCGCCGCGCTGCTGTTCCTCGACCGCGCTTTGCCTCACGAGCATTTCATTAAAGGGCGTGAAGGCAAGGAAGCGGCCAAGCTGCGCCGCACCTGGCTGTTTGTGTTCGCCATCGCCCTGCACAACCTGCCCGAAGGCCTGGCCATCGGCGTCGGCTATGTCGGGGGCGATGTGGTGCAGGGCAGTGCGCTCGCCACCGGGATCGCGATCCAGGACGTGCCCGAAGGCATGGTCGTGGCGCTGGCCCTGCTGGCCGCGGGTTATTCGCGCAGTTTCTCGGTGGCGCTCGGCATGCTGTCCGGCCTCGTCGAGCCGCTGGGCGCCGTGCTGGGGGCCGTGGTGGTGGGCTGGTCCACCGCGCTCTTGCCCTGGGGATTGGGCTTTGCCGGCGGCGCGATGCTGTTCGTCATCAGCCACGAGATCATTCCTGAATCGCACCGCAAGGGTCATGAGGTCCATGCCACCACGGGGCTGATGTTGGGCTTCGTACTCATGATGCTGCTCGACACCGCGTTGGGCTGATACGACGGTCGCCGCCGCGTCAGATTCGGGGACGGTACTGCCGTCCCCTTGTCTTTGCGACGCGGCGTCACAATGGGCCGTATGGGAGGGCGTGTCGAGGCCGGTGGCCGGGTCTGTCCGAGTTTTGTGACGGCCCGCTTTCGCGGTATGCTTCGCGTCGCTGTCACGCATGTCGCGGGAGAGAGCGGGGTCCATCCTCGCCGCCGAAGGCGCAATTCGCCCGGAATCGCTCAGGTAACCCATACCGCGACTGCAACGACCGAGAGGCGCCCCTGGCGTACGGTCGTAACGGCACTCTGGAGAGACCTGGCATCGCTTACCTGCAAACGGGGCGGTACGACCAGGCGCCGAAGGTGCAAACCCGTGCAAGGCCTCGATCGAGCGCCGCCGGGGCAACTCTCAGGCAAAAGGACAGAGGGGCGGAAAATCCAGCCGGTCGTCCGGGCGATTTCCGCTATCGGGTCCGGCTACGTCCGTCTTCTGACACCGCCGGAGCTCCTCGCATGTCCGCACCGCTCAAACGTACCCCCCTGGCCGACACCCACGTCGCCGCTGGCGCCCGCATGGTCGACTTCGGTGGCTGGGACATGCCGCTCGCCTACGGTTCGCAGCTCGAAGAGCATCATGCCGTGCGCCAGGACGCCGGCATGTTCGATGTCTCGCACATGCTCAATGTCGACGTCACCGGCGCCGGCGCCACGGCCTTCCTGCGCCGCCTGGTGGCCAACGACGTCGCTCGCCTCACCACGCCGGGCCGTGCGCTCTACAGCTGCATGCTGAACCCGCAGGGCGGCATCATCGACGACCTGATCATCTATTTCTTCGCGGAAGATCGCTTCCGCGTGGTGGTCAATGCGGGCACCGCCGATAAAGATATCGCCTGGATGCAGCGCGTGGCGCGCGCCGAAGGCTTCGACGTGACGATCGCGCCGCGCCGCGACCTCGCCATGATCGCCGTGCAGGGCCCCAATGCCCGCGCCAAGGTCTGGGCCGCGCGTCCGGCCTGGCAGGCCGCCACCGAAGGCCTGGCGCCTTTCAACGGCGCGTTCGTGGGCGACGACACGCTCGTGGCCCGCACCGGATACACCGGCGAAGATGGCTTCGAGATCGTGCTGCCCGCCGCCGACGTGGTCGCGCTGTGGCAAGACCTGACCGCCCAGGGCGTGCGCCCGGCGGGTCTGGGCGCGCGCGATACGCTGCGCCTGGAAGCCGGCATGAACCTGTACGGCCAGGACATGGACGAGCTCATTCATCCCAACCAGGCCGGTCTCACCTGGACCGTCTGGAGCAAGGATGCGGAGCGCCGTTTCATCGGCCGTGACGCCATCGAACAATTCGCCACGCCGGCCGCCTTCCTGGGCCTGAAGCTCAACGAACGCGGCGTGATGCGCGCCCACATGACCGTGCGCGGTGCGCAGGGCGAGGGCGAGATCACCAGCGGCACCATGTCGCCCACCCTGGGCGTGTCCATCGCCTTCGCCCGCCTGCCGTCCGGCGCCAAGCCGGGCGACACCGTCGAGGTGGATATCCGCGGCAAATGGGTCCCCGCCCAGGTCGTGAAACTGCCTTTCGTGCGTAACGGCAAAGCCGTCGAACACTCGTAAACTCGAAGCTTGCGCGCCGGCCCCGTCGGAAGGGCCCGCGCGCAGGCGCGCAGAACTTTTCTTCCCGTATTTCCTAAAGGATCTCTCATGAGCCTGCCTACCGATCGCAAGTACACCTCCTCGCACGAATGGGTCAAAGCCGAAGGCGACCTCTTCGTCGTCGGCATCACCGACAACGCCCAGGATCAGCTGGGTGATCTGGTTTTCGTGGGTGACGTCAATGTCGGCGCCCAACTCAAGGCGGGCGAGACCGCCGGTGTGGTCGAGTCGGTCAAGGCCGCCTCCGACATCTACGCGCCCGTCGACGGCGAGATCGTCGCCTTCAACGAAGAGCTCGAGAACACCCCCAACCTGATCAACGATTCGGCCTACACGGCCTGGATCTTCAAGATCAAACCGGCCAACGCCGCCGACGCCGACAAGCTGCTCGACGCCGCCGGTTACGAAGCCGTCGCCAACGGCTGATAGCCGCCGCGCGGGCCGCGCGAGCGGCCCGCCTCGCCGTCACTCCGAGAACACCATGTCGCGCGCCCTAGACACTCATTCCGAATTCATTCCCCGCCACATCGGGCCTTCCGAGGCCGACCAGCAAAAGATGCTCAGCGCCATCGGCGCGGCCAGCCTCGACGCGCTGATCGAAGAAGTGGTGCCCGCCCGCATCCTCAACCAGGCCCCGCTGGCCCTGCCGGCCTCGCGCAGCGAGACCGACGTGCTGGCCGAGCTCAAGCAGGTCGCGGCGCGCAACAAGGTGTTCCGCAACTATATCGGCCAGGGTTACTACGGCACGCTCACGCCCAACGTGGTGCTGCGCAACGTGCTCGAGAACCCGGCCTGGTACACGGCCTATACGCCGTACCAACCCGAGATCTCGCAGGGGCGCCTCGAAGCGCTGCTCAATTACCAGACCATGGTCGCCGACCTCACCGGCCTGGACATCTCGAACGCATCGCTGCTCGATGAGGGCACGGCGGCCGCCGAGGCCATGACGCTCGCACGTCGCGGCGCGAAGTCGCGCAGCAACGTGTTCTTCGTGTCGGCCGGATGCCACCCACAGACCATCGAAGTGGTGCGTACGCGCGCCGAAGGCCTGGATATCGAGATCGTGGTGGGCGACGAGTTCGCCGGCCTGCCCGAGTGCTTCGGCGTGCTGCTGCAGTACCCGGCCAGCCTGGGTTCGGTGGGCGACTATCGTGCGTTGGCCGAGGCCGCCCACGCGCAGGGTGCCGTGGTGGCCTGCGCCACCGACCTGCTGGCCCTGGCGCTGCTGACGCCGCCGGGCGAGTGGGGCGCCGACATCGCCGTGGGCGCGGCCCAGCGCTTTGGCGTGCCGTTCGGCTTCGGCGGCCCGCACGCCGGTTTCATGGCCTGCCGCGACGCCTTCAAGCGCAACATGCCTGGCCGCCTGGTCGGCGTCTCGAAAGACGCACAGGGCAACCCGGCGCTGCGCCTCGCGCTGCAAACCCGTGAACAACACATCCGCCGCGAGAAGGCCACCTCCAACATCTGCACGGCGCAAGTGCTGCTGGCCGTGATGGCCGGCCTCTACGCCGTGTGGCATGGCCCCGCCGGCATCCGCCGCATCGCCGAGCGCGTCAACGCCTACACCGGCGCACTGCGCGATCAGCTCGGCAAGCTGGGCCTGAAGACCGTCAACGACACCTGGTTCGACACGCTGCACATCGAAACCGGCGCCGCGACCCCGGCCATCCTGACCGCGTTCGAATGCGCGCAGGTTAATGTGCGCCGCGTCGATGGCGCGCACGTGGCCGTCTCGCTCGACGAGACCGTCACGCTGGCCGATCTGCAAACCCTCGTGAACCTGTTCGCCGCGGGCCTCGAGCGCGACGATGTCGAACTCGACGCCGCCACGCTCGCCACGCCCGAAGGCATTCCGGCTTCGGTGCGCCGCGCATCGGCCATCCTGTCGCACCCCGTGTTCTCGAGCGTGCAGTCCGAGACCGACATGCTGCGCTACCTGCGCAAGCTGGCCGACAAGGACCTGGCGCTCGACCGCACGATGATCCCGCTGGGCTCGTGCACGATGAAGCTCAACGCCACGGTCGAGATGATCCCGATCACCTGGCCCGAATTCGCGCTGATCCACCCGTTCGCCCCGCAGTCGCAGACCACGGGCTATCGCGAGATGATCGAGCGCCTGTCCGCCGCGCTGTGCGAGATCACCGGTTACGACAACATCAGCCTGCAACCCAACTCGGGCGCACAGGGTGAGTACGCGGGCCTGCTGGCCATTCGCGGTTATCACCGCGCGCGTGGCGAGCATCAGCGCAACGTCTGCTTGATCCCGTCGTCCGCGCACGGCACCAATCCCGCCTCCGCACAGCTCGTGGGCATGGACGTGGTGGTGGTGGCTTCCGACAGCAACGGCAACGTCGACCTCGCCGACCTGCGCGCCAAGATCGAGCAGGTGGGCGACAAGCTGGCCGCGCTGATGATCACCTATCCGTCCACGCACGGCGTGTTCGAAGAAACCGTTACCGAGATCTGCGAACGCGTGCATGCCGCGGGCGGCCAGGTCTATCTCGACGGCGCCAACATGAACGCCATGGTGGGCGTGGCCAAGCCGGGCAAGTTCGGCTCCGACGTGTCCCACCTCAACCTGCACAAGACCTTCTGCATTCCGCACGGCGGCGGCGGTCCGGGCGTGGGTCCTGTGGCGGTGCGTGCGCATCTGGCGCCCTACCTGCCCGGCGTGGTGAATGAGCAGGGCCGCCTGAGCGCGGAGACGCCCGTGGGTCCGGTGTCGGCCGCGCCGTTCGGCTCGGCCGGCATCCTGCCGATTCCATTCGTGTACATCGCGCTGATGGGCGCCGAGGGTCTGCGCCAGGCGACCGAGGTCGCCATCCTCAATGCCAACTACGTCGCGGCGCGCCTGCGCGAGCACTATCCGGTGCTGTACGCGGGCCGCAATGGCCGCGTGGCGCACGAGTGCATCCTCGACACCCGCCCGCTCAAGGAAACCAGCGGCATCAGCGCCGAAGACATCGCCAAGCGCTTGATGGACTACGGCTTCCATGCCCCCACCATGAGCTTTCCGGTGCCGGGCACGCTGATGGTCGAGCCGACCGAGTCCGAAGGGCTGGCCGAGCTCGATCGCTTCATCGACGCGATGATCGCCATCCGCGCCGAGATCGCGCAGGTCGAGAGCGGCGAACGGGATCGCGAAGACAACGTGCTGAAGAACGCGCCGCACACGGCGCAGATGCTGCTTGCCGAAGAATGGCACCACGACTATCCGCGTCAGCAGGCCGCGTATCCGCTGCCCGCCGTGCGCGAGAACAAGTACTGGCCGCCTGTCGCCCGTGTCGACAACGCCTACGGCGACCGCAATCTGGTCTGCGCGTGCCTGCCGACCGAAGCGTACGCATGAAGTAGGGCGCCATCCTCGTGATGGCGCCCCTCCGACGCGTCCGTTTCAGCCGCGCAAAGAAAAAGCCCGCCTTCGAAAGAAGGCGGGCTTTTTTTACTTCAGTACGCGTGACGCGTGGCTTAGCGTGCCGGTGCGCCGTACACCGTGTCGGAGAAGGCTTCGATCAGGTCCAGGAACGCGTCGAACTGATAGCGCGTATTGGTCTTGCCGATGCCGCCTTCGGCGACCAGGTCCATCTGCAACACGGCGCGGCCGTTGTCGTCGAGGTACGCGCGGTTCCAGCGATGGTCGCGGTTCCAGGCGTTGATGGCCTTGAGCGAGGGCGATTGCTTGCGTTCGAAGGTCGCGACCCAGGCCATCTCGAGGCAGCCTTCCTCGAATTCGCAGTTCAGGTCGATGCGCACTTCGGTGGCGGACAGGTCGCCCTGCACCTTGAACACCGGGCCTTGCTCGCCCAGGTCCTCGGTGTAGGCATAGCCCGCCTGATCGATCACGCTGCCGACGAATTCGGGGGTGAATTCGTTGATGGTGTCGCTATCGGAAAGCGGCGTGTCGAAATCATCGTCCATGCCATCGTGGCCGTCCATGTCGTCGGGGTTCATGCCGCCGACCATTTCGTCAAGCACGTCGTCGACCGGCACGTCCTGGCCATTGAGCAGGGCCTTGCCGTCGGCGTAGGTGAACGTGCTGACGATGTTGTCGCCGTCGTTCTTGCCGAAGTTCATCATCTCGGCCATGCCGGCGAGGGTGTCGATCTGCTCGTCGGCTTCGCGCTTGGCGGCCGCCGGCTCGACGCCCTGGGTCTGCAGCACCTTCACGGCGATGTCGTTGACCATCGGCTTGTTCAGCGTCAGGCGTGCGTCGATGCTCTTGATCGCCTGGCGCACGAGTTCATTGCGCGGCAGGTCGATACTCGTCGGCTTGGCCAGCGTGACGGCCAGCGTGAAGCGGGATTCGCCCTTCTCGGTCTTCCAGGAAAGGGGTTCGACCTTGATCGTGGGGTTGCCGGCCAGCAGCGAGGTGGCGGCGCCCATGACCATGGCCATGTCACCGGTGTAGCCGTCCAGGCCCCCTTCGGTGCTCGTGCCCGACATCACGCCGCGCAGCATCTTGGTGTACACGTCGTTGAGGTTCTGCACGGCCTTGCCGTCCAGATTCTCGAGTTTCACGGCCAGTTCGCCACCGCCGAAATCGAGATTGCGTACGTTCACATTGCCGACGCGGTAGGCGCCCGAGCCCTGTACGTGGGTGTCGGTTTCACCGATATCCACGTCATAGGCGAAGTCGGTGACGGCGATCTTGGTTTCCGAGTTCGTATCGTCGGCTTCGATGCGCTTGATCTTCATGCCGCTCTTGCCGATCGAGATGCCGAACTTGCCCTGGCGGCTTTCGGCATCGACCGACAGCTCGGCCAGCTTGATGTTGACCGGGCTGCCGCCTTCCTTGATGTTGAGCAGCACTTGCTGGCTCTGCATGTGGACGGTGCCCGTGCGCGTCTTGCGATCGAAATCGCCCGAGAACTGTGCACCGCTGAAATCGATCATGCCCTTGTCGTCGCTGTACTGGATCGCGGCGATGGCGCCTTCGGTGCGCGCCTTGCCCTGGTACGACACGATGGTGTCGGCCCACAGCGGCGTGGCGCCCTTGGTGAGTTCGAACACCGGCTTGACCAGGTCGGTCTGCGCCAGTTCGGCGTGCACGAAAGCGAGTTGCGGCATCAGCTCGCCGCGCGAGATCGCGCCGGCGGGGAAGGGGCCGTGTTGAATGTGCGTGGCGAAACGCACTTCTTGCGTGTTGGGACCGTCGCCAACCGATTTGGGCAGGTCGGAGCGCAAGGCGTATTCGGCATGGGCCGAAAAGAAGCCGCGCTCGTACTTGATCTGCTCGATGCGCAGCGCCAGCGGCGGCGCGAGAACCTTGAGCTCTTCGTTGGCCCGCAACAGATCTTCTTGCATGCGCGACTCGATCTTCTTGCCGGTGTACCAAGTTGCGCCCAGCCAGGCGCCCGCCAGCACGATGATCACGCCGGACGTGATCGCGACACTCTTCTTCATTCTGTGCAGCCTCTTTCGTGAATGCGCGCCGCGCCTACCTGGCGTCTTGCCGCGCCGGGCCCCGGCCCGGGGCTCATGCCCGCGGCGAGTATAGCCATGCCATCCGGCCCCCCATCCGCCACATCGTTACGGTAGGTTGCGAAATGCATCCGCACGGCCGCTATTCGGCAATTCGGCGAGAAGAAACGCCGCGCGAACCGAATGGTGGCGATGCCTCGGCACATCCCCGCGCAGCCGGAGCAGAAGTCAAAAAAAAGCGCCTCGCACGAGGCGAGGCGCTTCTGGCTGCGAGGCAAGCCGGGCTTTAGCGGCCCAACATGCTACCCAGCAGCGCGTCGGCGGGCATGTCACGACCGTTCAGGTTGATCTTGCCATCGCCGTACGAGAACGTGCTGGTGAGGTTGTCACCCTCGACCTTGCCGGCGTTCATCATCACGGCCATGCCAAACGTCTGCTCGATCTGTTGCTTGGCTTGCGCGGCCGCCATCTCGGGGCTCATGCCTTGCAGCTCCATGACCTGCGTGCCGAACTGAATCGCCATCGGGCGGTTCAGGGACAGGCTGGCTTCGAGCGACTTGATCGCTTGCTGGGCCAGCATCAGCGGCGGGATCTGGGTGCCGGCCGGGCGTGCCAGCGTGAGCTTGGCGGTCAGGCTGGATTCACCCTTGTCGTTTTTGATCTTGAGCGGTTCGATCGCGATGCTGGGGTTGGAATCGAGCATCGGCAGCGCAACTTCGGCGAGTTGCTGGATCTGGGCTTGCGAGAGCTCTTCCGGCGGAACGCCGTCGCGCATCTGCTGGGCCACGATCTCGTTGTAGAGCTTGCTGACGCTGGCCAGCGCCTTGCCGTCGACGCGGTCGACCTTGATGGTCAGGTCCTGGCTGCCGATGTCTTTGCCATTGGCCTTGAGCGCTTCCGTGCGGTACCAGATCGAGCCCTTGACGAACTTGTCGTCTTCGGTGGTCTCGGCACCGTACGAGGTGTTGGTCACCGTGAACTTGACCTCTTCGCTGTCCACCGCGAGGGTCTTGATCTTGATCTCGGAGTTGCCGGTCTGCATGCCGAAATTGCCTTGGCGCAGATCGAGCGTGATCGCCAGATCGTCGGCCTGCATCGTGGTCATGCCGCCGGTGGGCGACTTGGAGTCCTTGCCCTCGACCTTGACCGTCGGAATCGTCAGCGCGCCCTTGGTGCCCTTGTTCGAGTCGGTGTAATCGCCCTTGAAGGTGGCGCCGCCAAAGGACAGCTTGGTGTCGTCCTTGGTGAAGTTCAGCGGCAGGAATTCGGCGTGCAGCTTGCCGTTGCGGCTGTAGCCCACGATCGTGTCGGCCCAGAACGGCGTCTTGTCGCCAGCAGCCTTGAACCAGGCTTCGACGTCGGGCGTCTTGGCGAGCTCGCTGTGCACGTGTGCGAGGCTGGGCGCGAAATGGCCGGCGGCCAGCGCCTTGCCCGGGAAGGGGCCGTGCTGGAAGTGCGTGTCGAATTCGAAACGCAGGCCGTTCGGGAAGTCTTCCTTGAGCTCGGGCGGGGACGCGAGCGTGACGGCGTAGCGGGCATCGCTGCCGAAGAAGCTGCGCGCGAAGCTCAGCTGTTCGATCTTGACGTTATAGCCCGGGAGGGCCTTGGCCAGTTCTTCATTGGCTTCAGCCAGACGCTGGGGCGCTTCGCCCTCGATGCGTTGACCGGTGTACCAGGTGCCACCCAGCCAGAGCCCCGCTCCCACAATGACCACGCCAGCGGTGATCGCTACGCCTTTCTTCATGTTGTTCTTACCTTTTTTTGTGCAGTTCAGAAGGCGCTTTCCCGGCGCGCAGGCCGGGAAAGCAAGGGTAAACCCGAACGGAGTATAGCGGCTCATGCGCCGCGGCGGGTTACAAACTACATCTGATCAAGAGGATAAATTGGCCGGCGCACGTGTTTGAACTCGAGCTGGCCGTAATCGGAGGTCGTCACGCCGACGCCGGTGCACTCGATGATGTCACGCGCCATGTCGGAGAAGCCCGCGCGCCAGTGCACGCGGGATTTCAGCACCACGTAGCGCTTCTGCAGCGGATCGATGCCCGCCGAGAGCAGGCAGTTGATATCGAAGGGCTCCTGGTGGCGCGACACCACCACGATCTCGACGCGGCCCGTATCGAGCACCACCGTGAGGCCGGTGTCGTTGCGGACACCCCGATACATCGGGCCTCGATTGAGGTACACGCCGTCGAACACGAGTTTGACGCGCGCCTGGATGGTGAGCGGTTCGGACTGGACCTTGAGCGCCGGCATCGGCAGCTTGCCGCCCAGGCTGATCGTGATGGTTTCGCCCACGCCCGCAGCCGCGGCTTCCCGCGCGGCCTCCGGATCGCAGATCGCGTAGAACGCCACGTTATCGAGCTCTTGCCGCAAGACCTCGGCCAATACCGTCGTGGTGTCCATGGTGCCGCCCGAGCCGGTGTTGTCGAAATGGTCGAGCAGGATCACGGGACCTTCGGTCAAGGTCTTGGCGCGGGCGATCGTGGGCGTCAGCGGTTCGGGGTGGAACACCCATTTTTCGCGGTGGCGCCAGGCGGTATCGAGCAGCTCGTCGCGATATTGCTCGGCCTGCGCGCGGTTGGCGTCCACGCACACCACGGCGGACAGGCCCGCCTCGCGGATATCCGCATGCGGGAACCCCACGAACACGGAGGCCGCCAGCGCGCCGTCGGCCTCCATCTGGCGACAGCGCTCCTGCAGCGATTTGTTGGGATCGGCGTGGGTGCCCTGGCACATGATGTGCGGCAGCATGGGCTTGTTGCCCCACACCATCACCGGCTTGATCTCGCCCTTGAGCATGCGCACGATCGTATCGGCCGCGCGCACACCGCTTTCGCGGATGTCGACATGCGGGTAGGTGTGAAAGCCGGTCACGACGTTGGCGTTGCGGATGATGTCGTCGTAGATGTTGGCGTGCATGTCGAGCGTGACGCCCACCGGCGTATGCGGATCGATCTCGCGCAGGCGGCGCAGCAAATCTCCTTCGGCATCCTCCACGCCTTCGGCCACCATGGCGCCGTGCAGGTCGAGCAGAATGGCGTCATAGCCGCCTTTCTTGACTTCGTCGAGGATGAGCTGGCACAGGGTGGCATACGTGCCGGCATCGGTAGGAGAACTGGGCCAGGACTCCGCCGCCACCGGCACCACGATCTCGGCGCCTTCGCGGCGGGCCACTTCGATGTAGCCGCCCAGGCCGCTATCGGTGTTTTCGTAGGCGCGGATCGCGCGATCGCCCGCGAGGATCTCCGGGCTGCCCCGGAAAAACCGCGCGAGCGGCGTGGGCACCGGCGAGAACGTGTTCGTCTCGTGTTTGATCATTGCCAACAGCCAACGCATTTTGCTGCTCCTTGTCGAGAGTGGCGGCGCGAGGCGCCGCTCGTATCGTCTGTGTATGTCGTCGCGGTCTCAGGCCGCGGCCTGCAACGGGCGGAAATTCTGGAAGTCCCAGTCGCGACCCGGCGCGGCATCGATGAGCGCGCGGGTGTAGGCGTGCGTGGGCCGCGTCAGGACGGCCTCGGCAGTGCCGGTCTCGACCACCTGGCCGCGCTGCATTACCACGATCGTGTCGCAGATCTGGGCCGCGACGCGCAGATCGTGCGTGATGAACAGCACGCCCACGCCGGTGCGTTCGCGCACCTGTTCGAGCAGCTCGAGCACCTGCGCCTGCACCGAGACATCGAGCGCGGACACCGCTTCGTCGGCCACCAGCACTTCGGGTTCCATGACGAGCGCGCGGGCGATGCAGATGCGTTGGCGCTGGCCGCCCGAGAATTGATGCGGGTAGCGCCGCATCACGTCGGGCGCGAGGCCGACCACGCTGAGCGTCTCGGCGGCCTTGGCCTCGGCCTGCGCGCGTGCCATACCGAAGTTCAACAGGCCTTCGATGATGGACTCGCCCACGGTGCGGCGCGGGTTGAGCGAGCGGTAGGGGTCCTGGAACACGATCTGTATGCGTTGGCGCAGCGGACGCAGCGCGGCGCCGGAAAGCTGGGCAATATCCTGCGCGCCCAGCCGCATTTGGCCCGCGGTCGGCTCGATCAGGCGCACGATGCAGCGGGCCACCGTGGATTTGCCCGAGCCGGATTCGCCCACGATGCCCAGGATCTCGCCCTTGTGCAGCGTGAGGTCCACATCCTGGGCGGCCACCACCTGCCGCATGCCTCGGCGCAGCAGTCCGCCACCGCCCTCGTAGGTGCGGCCCAGCCCCCGCACGGTCAGCACGGGCGCGCCCTCGGGCGCATTGCGCTGGCTCGGCACGAGGCTGGGCACCGACGAGACGAGCCGGCGTGTATAGGTCTGCTGCGGCCGCGCGAGGATGTCGTCGCGCGTGCCGCTCTCGATCAGGTCACCGCGGTTCATCACCACGATGCGGTCGGCGATCTCGGCCACCACGCCGAAATCATGGGTGATGAACAGCACGGCCGTCTGGTGCTTGTGCTGGAGCTCCTTGATGAGCGACAGGATCTGTTTCTGCGTCGTGACGTCCAGCGCGGTGGTGGGCTCGTCGGCGATGAGCAGCTTGGGTTCGAGGATGAGCGCCATCGCGATCACGATGCGCTGGCGCTGCCCGCCGGAGAGCTGGTGGGGATACGAGTCGTAGATGCGCTCCACCTCGGGCAGATGCACCGAGCGGAACATCTCGAGCACCTTGTCGCGGCGCTCGCTGGCGGAGAGCCTGCGATGCAGGCGCAGCACTTCGTCGACCTGCTTGCCCACGGTGTGCACCGGGTTGAGCGCGGTCATCGGCTCCTGGAACACCATCGCCATGCGGGTGGCGCGCCATTCGCGCAGACGGCTGGGCGTGGCCGTGACGACGTCTTCGCCGAGCACCCGGGCAGAGCCGCCCGCCACGCGCAGCATGCCCTGCGGAAGCAGGCCCATCACGGCGAGCGAGGTCACGGATTTGCCGGAGCCGGATTCGCCCACGACGCAGACCGTCTCGCCAGGGTTCACGTCGAGGCTGAGATTGCGCACCACGCGATTGCCGGCGCCCTCGACCTCGACACTCAGATTGCGGATCGCCAGCACGGCGCCACCGGTATCGCCGGCGGCGGGAGTGGGGGTATAGGTCATGGTGTCAGCTCCGGCGGGCCATTTTGGGATCGAGGGCATCGCGCAGCGCGTCGCCAAGGATGTTGACCGACAGCACGGTCAGCGACAGGAACAAGCCGGGAAAGAGAATCAGGCCCGGCAGCATGCGGAAATACATGCGGCCTTCGGACATGATGTTCCCCCACGAGGGGATCTCGGGCGGAATGCCTGCGCCCAGAAAGCTCAGGATCGCCTCGGTGAGCATGGCGGAGGCGAACACATAGGTGCCCTGGACGGTGAGCGGCGCGATCGTGCTGGGCACCATATGCCGCCACAGCAGCAGCGGCAGCGGCGTGCCCAGCGCCAGCGCCGCCTCGACGTACGGCTCGCCGCGCACGCTCAGGATCTGCCCGCGCACCAGCCGGACCACGCGGGGAATCTCCGGAATGGTGATGGCGATCAGCACCGTGGTGAGGCTGGCGCCGCTGACCGAGACCAGCGCGATGGCCAGCAGGATGCCGGGGATGGCCATGATGGCATCCATCGTGCGCATGATGAAGCCGTCGAGCACGCGAAACCAGCCCGCGAGCAGGCCGATCACGAGGCCGAGGCCCACGCTCACCAGCGCGGCGCCCAGGCCCGCCACCAGCGAGACGCGCGCGCCGTAGACCACGCGCGACCAGACGTCGCGGCCGAAAGCATCGCTGCCGAACAGGAAGTCGCCGAACGGCGGCTTGAGCCGCGCGCCCGGGTTGAGCGCGGTGGGATCGGTGGTGCCCAGCCACGGGGCGAACAGCGCGCCGGCGCTCACGAGCACGAGCACGATCAGGGCCAGCATGACCGGCCAGCTCTTGAGCTCTTGGCGCACGCGGGTCCAGGCACTGGACTTGGGGCTGCCTTCGCCGGGCAGGGGGCCGTCGGCGAGGGCGTCGGTGGGAATCTGCATGTGCGATGTCCTTCAGTACCGGATGCGGGGGTCGAAGATCGTGTAGGCCCAGTCGACGACAAGATTGATGAATACATAGACAAACGCGAAGAACAGCGTCAGTCCCTGTATCACCGGGTAGTCGCGCGCCAGTACGGCCTCGACCACCAGGCGGCCCAGCCCCGGGATGTTGAATACGGACTCTGTGACGACCACGCCGCTGATGAGCAGCGCCACGCCCACGCCGACCACGGTCGCGATCGGAACGGCGGCATTGCGCAATGCGTGGCCCAGCAACACGCCGGTCTCGCCCAGGCCCTTGGCGCGTGCGGTGCGGATGAAGTCTTCGCCCATCACCTCGATCACGCTGGTGCGGGTGATGCGCGCGATCAGCGCCACATACACGGTGGAGAGCGCCAGCGCCGGCAGCACCAGGCGGTGCAGATACGGCCAGAAGCCCTTGGCCAATGGCGTATAGCCTTGTACGTTGAACCAGCCCAGCTTGATGGCAAAGAGCCAGATCAGCACGTAGCCCGTCACGAACACCGGCACGGAAAAGCCCAGTACCGAAAACCCCATCACGGCGCGGTCGAGCAGTTTGCCGCGGCGCCAGGCGGCCAGTACACCGAGCGGAATGGCCACCAGCAGCGTGAAGATCAGGGTGATCACGGCCAGGCTCAGCGACGGCTCGAGCCGCTGGGCGATCAGCTTGGTGACCGGCACGCCCGACATGAGCGACTGCCCCATGTCGCCCTGGAGCAGCTTGCCGCTCCAAATGAAGAACTGCTTCGCGAGCGGTTGATCCAGGCCCATGGCCTGGCGGATCTGCGTGATGCGCTCTGGCGTGGCGGCGTCGCCGGCCATGATGACGGCGGGATCACCGGGACTGAAGCGCAGAATGGCGAACACCACGACCGCGACCATGATGAGGACGGGAATGGTGGCGAGCAGGCGACGCAAAAGAAACGACAGCATATGTTTTCCCCCTGCTGTGTTGCAGGCCCGTCAGGCGGGCTGGCCGGGCGTCGATACGCCGGGCGTCGATACACCGGGCCTCGTTGCGCCCGGCATCAATCGCGGCGCCGGGCGTCGGCGAGCCGGACGTCGGGACGTCCGGCGCGCGGGGCGTGCTCAGGGCGCCTTCTTGACGTTCCAGAAGGCGAACACGGGGGCGTGCACCAGGCCGCTGAGCTTGGTGGAGTACACCGTGGGCACGGACATCTGGCCCAGCGGCACGTACAGGCCCTCGTCGATGCCGATCTTTTGCGCTTCGTCGGCGATCTTCTTCTGCTCGGCCGGGTCGGAGCTCAGCGCGAACTTCGTGCGCAGCTCTTCGATCTGCGGCAGGTCGGGCCAGCCGAACCACGCGTTGTCACCGTTGGCGGCCGCGGGTGCCGAGCGCACCGGATCCATGATGTCGGTGGCGTACCAGTTGGTGTTGTGGATGTTCCAGCCGCCTTCGGCCGGCGCGGCCTTAGAAGCCCGGCGCGTGGCCACGCTTTGCCAGTCCATCGCCGCCAGATTGACGTTGAAGCCGGCCTTGCGCAGCGCCTGCGCCATCACGACGGGTTGCGCGCTCAGCGTGCCCACGTCGGTGGCGTGCATGACGAGGATGGGGGTGTTGTCGTAACCCGCTTCCTTGAGCAATTGCTTGGCCTTCTCGATGTTGCTCGGCACGGTCATGTCCTTGCCGATGTCGCTCGTGAACGGGGTACCGCAGCCCCATAGCGAGGCGCAGGTCTGCCAGTATTTGTCGTTGCCGACCAATGCCTTCATCACGTCTTCCTGGCCGATGGCGTACATCGCGGCCTGGCGGATCTTCTTGTTGTTGAAGGGCGGGTACTTGAAGTTGAAGCGGTACATCGTGAAGTAGCCGACCGGGCTGAGCGACTCTTCTTTCAGCTCAGGGTTGCCCTCGACCATCGGCAGCAGGTCGTACGGAAACTGCTCCACGAAATCGATCTCGCCGCCCAGCAGGGCATTGGCGGTGGTGAGGCCGTCGGGCATCACGTCCCATTCGACGCGGTCGACATTGACCACCTTGCCGCCGGCCAGGCCGCTCACGGCCTCCTTGCGCGGCACATAGTCGGCGTTCTTCACGTAGATGGTCTTCACGCCCGGCTTGAAGTCGGCGACCTTGAACGGACCCGAGCCCGTCATGTCGGTGATCGGCTTGCCGATCGGGACCTCGGCCACACGCTTGGGCATCATGAAGGCCGCGGTGCCCGTGGGCTTGGACAGCGCGCGCAGCGCGAGGTCCGTCGGCTCTTTCATGACGATGCGCAAAGTCTTGTCGTCGACCGTTTCGATCTTGTCGGTGAACTTGAGCAGCGTGCGGCCCATGCCGTCGCCGTTGGCCCAGCGCTTGATCGAGGCGACGCAGTCATCGGCGGTCACGGGCTTGCCGTCGTGCCACTTCAGACCCTCGCGCAGCGTCATGGTGTAGGTCTTGCCATCGCCCGAGACTTCCCATTTCTCGAGCATCTGCGGCTGGATCTTGTTGTCGGCATCGGTGGCCAGCAACGTGTCGTAGATCATGTAGCCGTGCCACGTCGTGATGTAGGCGGTGGTGGCGTGAGGATCGGTCAGGCGCAGCGGAGAGTGCATGACCGCCTTGATGACGGTCTCGGCAGTGGCAGCATTCGCGGCCAGGAGCGTGGCGCCGGCCAGCGCGGCCGTACGGACAAACTTGAGCATCGGTGTTCCCCTTTTTCTTGCAGCGTGCGGCGCACGGTTGTCGGGCCGCCGTCGTTGTGGATGAGCCAGTGCCGCCGCAAGCGGCCTGGCCATAGGGTGAGTCTGCTGAGCGTCCGGGCCGCGTCGGGCCCGGGGGTCTGTCATGCGGCCTGGCTTGCGAAGACAGGACCGCATGGCGCCATTCTGATGCCGTGTCGCAACCGTGTCCATGGTTGTTTAGCCGCATCCATGAGCATGGAACCCGGGGCTTCGCACACCAGGATCACGTGCGCGATATCGGTGAAATCGGCACGGAAATGCGCCGTGCTCTTGACCACCAGAATGGCCGCGCGCGTAGGCTCCACGCCCGCGAAGCGGAACATCTCCTGGTCTGCCATTTGCACCTTTACCGAGGCGACGATGACGCGCACATCGTCGATGCGCAGGCAGGCCGACGGTCCCAGGTCCATGTGAAAACCGCGGTAGAACGCGCCATGCGTGTCGAACTTGCCATCGGAGAGTTTTTCGACGACGAAGTCGGCCTGCAGGGGCTCGTCATCGGGAATACCCGAGTGTCCACCCAGCGAGAGACGCACGGTCTTGCCGACGCCCGCCCGGTGCGCGGCCAGCGCCGCGTCGGGGTCGACGATGAGGCCGATGGCGGCATGTTTTGCCTGGTTACGGATCAAGGCGCGCAGCACGCCCGTGGTGTCCGAGCTGCCGCCGGCGCCGGGGTTGTCCTGCACATCTGCAATCACGACGGGCTTGCTCGCCGTGCGGGCGATCGCCATGGCTTCGCGCACGGCCTCGTCGGGGCTGTAGATCTTGCCGCCGAACTCGCTCTCGGCATTGAGCACCGCGCGCGTCATTTCGTCGGCGGCGCGGTCCGCGTCATGCTGTGTTTCGCCGTAGGCCCATACGGTAGGCGCGCAATCCGGAAAGTCCGCCGCGGGAAAACCGGTGGCGAACGACAGGCTGATCGCGGAGCGGGCCTCGATGTCGTCGACCAGGCGATAGAGGCTGCGCGCCGGCTCGATGTCGGTGGATTGCCAGCACAGCGAGATCAGGTAAGGAAGCTGCCGCAGGCACACGCTGGGGCGCGGCATGCCGTCCAGGCGGCGCTGCAGGAAATCGGCGGCGCGCGCGCCGGTCTCGGCCATGTCCACATGCGGATAGGTGCGATAACAGACGAGGCCGTCGGCGTGACGCACCATGGCGCGTGTCACGTTGGCATGCAGGTCGAGGCTGGCGACCAGCGGCACGTCCGGGCCGATGAGGTCGCGCACGCGGCGCAGCAGCTCGCCTTCGCCGTCATCGAGATGTTCGGTGACCATCGCGCCGTGCAGGTCGAGATACACCGCATCGAGCGGCATGGCCTGGCGCAGGCCATCGAGAATGAGGGTGGAGATGCGTTCGAACGCATCGCGGGTGACCGGGCCCGACGGGCTGGCCGCGGTCCAGGTGGTGGGCAGCAGCGTGTGCTGCCGCATCGCGTCGATGAACCCCGCCACGGGAATGTTGGCGCCGGCCACGGCCGCGAACATGGCCTGTCCGCTTACCAGTTTCGGCCAGCCCCCGCCCTTGTCGGCGAAGTCTTCCCAGGCTGCGCGCGAGGGCGCGAACGTGTTGGTTTCGTGCTGAAAGCCGCCTATCCCGATACGCATCGGAAAACCCCTTGTGAAAGTTGTTCTGGATAGCTTGCTGACTGCCGACGCGTTGTGCGCGTTCTGCGGTGTTATGCGGTACTGCGTCTCCGAGTGCGGTATTGCGACTGCAAAAAACAAGGCCCGCGCCGGGAGCGATCCCGGCGCGGGCCGTCGTGCTTACTTGGCGACCGGCATGGTGAATTCGGCGCCCTTGGCGATGCTGTCGGGCCAGCGCTGCATCACGCTCTTGTAGCGCGTGTAGAAGCGGATGCCTTCTTCGCCATAGGCGTGGTGGTCGCCGAACAGCGAACGCTTCCAGCCGCCGAACGAGTGCCACGCCATGGGCACGGGGATCGGCACGTTGATGCCGACCATGCCGACCTTGATCTGGCGGGCGAAGGCGCGCGCGATGCCGCCATCGGAGGTGTAGCAGGCCACGCCGTTGCCGAACTCGTGGGCGTTGATGAGCTCGACCGCCGCGGCGAAGTCAGGAACACGCACCACGCACAGCACCGGGCCGAAGATTTCTTCGCGGTAGATGTTCATCTGCGGGGTGACATGATCGAAGAGCGTGCCGCCCAGGAAATAGCCCTTTTCGTTGCCGGGTACCTTCAGGCCGCGGCCGTCGGCGACCAGCGTGGCGCCCGTCGCGATGCCGTCTTCGATGTAGCCCAACACCTTGCTGCGATGCTGCGCCGTCACCAGCGGGCCCATTTCGGCGTCGGGTTGCATGCCATCTTTCACGATCAGCGCTTCGACACGCGGCTTCAGGCGTTCGACCACCTTGTCGGCGATATCGCCCACCGCCACGGCCACCGAGATGGCCATGCAGCGTTCACCCGCCGAGCCGTAGGCCGCGCCCATGAGGGCGTCGGTGACCTGGTCCAGGTCGGCATCGGGCATGACCACCAGATGGTTCTTGGCGCCGCCGAGCGCCTGCACACGCTTGCCGCGGCGCGTGCCTTCGGCGTAGATGTACTCGGCGATCGGCGTCGAGCCCACGAACGACAGGGCCTGCACGTCGGGGTGCTGGATCAGCGCGTCGACGGCGGTTTTGTCGCCCTGCACCACATTGAACACGCCGTCGGGCAGCCCGGCTTCTTTGAGCAGCTCGGCCAGGCGGATCGAAACCGACGGGTCACGCTCCGAGGGCTTGAGCACGAAAGTATTGCCGCAGGCCAGCGCCACCGGGAACATCCAGCACGGCACCATCATCGGAAAATTGAACGGGGTGATGCCGGCCACCACGCCCAACGATTGGCGCATGCTCCAGTTGTCGATGCCACCGCCGATCTGGTCGGTGTATTGGCCCTTGAGCAGATGCGGAATGCCGCAGGCGAATTCGACCACCTCGATGCCGCGCGTGACTTCGCCTTTCGCATCGGAGAACACCTTGCCGTGTTCGAGCGTGATCAGCTCCGCCAGTTCGTCCTGGTGTTTGTCGAGCAAGGCCTTGAAGTTGAACAGGATGCGCGCGCGCTTGAGCGCGGGCGTCTCGGACCAGGCAGGAAACGCCGTCTGGGCCGCGGCCACGGCCAGTCCGACGTCGTCGGCGGAGGCGAGCGAAATGGTGCTGGAAATGGTGCCCGTCGCGGGGTTGAACCCCTCGGTGTAGCGGCCGCTGCGGCCTTCGTAGGCCTGGCCGTTGATGTAGTGCGTGATCTGTTTCATGGTTCGGTGCTGCTTCGTGGCTTGGAACATGAACGCCGCGCCTCGCGGCGCGGCGTCGTTGCCCGATACGGGGCGTGGGTCAGGCGACTTCTTTCAGGATCTTGCCGATGCGGTCGAACATCTCGCCGATCTGGGCCTCATCGATGATGAGCGGCGGAGACACGGCGAGCGTATCTCCGGTATAGCGCACCAGGAGGCCGCTGTCGAAGGCCTTATGGAAGATTTCCGCGGCGCGGGCACCCGGTGCGCCGTCGCGCGGCTTGAGCTCGATGCCCGCCACCAGACCGATGTTGCGCACGTCGATCACGTGCGGCGCGCCGCGCAGTGCATGCGCGGCCGCTTCGAACGCGGGCGCCAGCTTGGCGGTACGCTCGAACAGTTGATCGCGTTTGTAGATGTCGAGCGTGGCCAGCACGGCGGCGGCGGCCAGCGGATGCGCCGAGTAGGTGTAGCCGTGAAAGAACTCGATGCCGCCCTGCGCGCTGTTGACGATGGCGTCGTGCACCTCGCGGCGCACCGCGACGGCCCCGGCCGGCACCGCGGCGTTGCTCACGCCCTTGGCCATGGTGATGAGATCGGGCGTCACGCCGAAGTACTCGGCGGCGGTGCCTTTGCCGAGACGGCCGAACGCGGTGATCACTTCGTCGAAGATCAGCAGGATGCCGTGGCGCGACGTGATCTCGCGCAGTCGCTCCAGATACCCGCGCGGCGGCACCAGCACGCCGGTCGATCCCGCCATGGGCTCGACGATCACCGCGGCGATGGTCGACGCGTCGTGCAGCGTGATCAGGCGCTCGAGCTCGTCAGCGAGATGCGCGCCCCATTCGGGCTGGCCGCGCGTGTAGGCATTGTGTTCGAGGTTGTGCGTGTGCGGCAGATGATCGACCGCCGGAAGCAGGGCGCCCGAAAAGGTCTTGCGGTTGGCCATGATGCCGCCCACCGAAATGCCGCCAAAGCCCACGCCGTGGTAGCCGCGCTCGCGGCCGATCAGGCGCGTACGCTGGGCGTCGCCGCGCATGCGGTGATAGGCCAGGGCGATCTTGAGCGCGGTGTCCACCGACTCGGAACCCGAGTTGGTGAAGAAGATGCGGTCCAGTTCCTTGGGCATGAACGAGGCCACCGCGCTGGCGGCCTCGAAAGCGAGGGGATGACCGAGCTGGAAGCCGGGCGCGTAGTCCATCTCGCCGGCCTGGCGCGCGATCGCCTGGGTGATCTCCTCGCGGCAGTGCCCGGCGTTCACGCACCACAGACCGGCCGTACCGTCCAGGATCTGGCGGCCGTCGCCCGAGGTGTAGTACATGCCCTTGGCGCTGGTCAGCAGACGCGGCTGCGCCTTGAACTGTTTGTTGGCGGTGAAGGGCATCCAGAGATGCGACAGGTCGGGCGTGCCGGGGGCGTTCATGGGGGACTCCAGGGAGGAAATCCTGGGCGGCCATTGGGCCGCCAGGGAATGTCAGCGATTCTGGCCCCGCCGGTTTGGATTGAAAATATACAATCCATGCAAAAGCCCCAAACTGTATAGATCGCTAAACCATAACCGTACAGATACGTGATCGACTTCCAGCCCGTGCGCCGCCGTGATGGCGGTCCTACCCTCGTGGAACAAGTGGTCCAGGCGTTCGCACGGGCCATCGAACAGCAGGTGCTGCGTGCGGGTATGTCCGTACCCTCGGTGCGGGAATTCGCGCGCCAGCACGGCGTCAGTACCTTTACGGTCGCGAGCGCCTATAGCCGGCTGGTGGCGCAGGGTTGGCTTGCCGCCCGCCCGGGCGCGGGTTATCGCGTGATCTCGCCAGGCGGCCCGGCGCGCCCGCCCGGACCGGCCGCCGCCTGGGCGCCGCCGCGGCTCACGTCGGCATGGCTGCTCTCCGACATCTATGCCGATCACTCCATCCCGATCAAGGCGGGCTGTGGCTGGCTGCCGGGCGAGTGGCTCAACGAAGAAGGGCTGCACCAGGCCTTGCGCCATATGGGGCGGGTGCCGGCGTTGCGCATCTCGGGCTATGGCCATCCGTACGGCTATGCACCGCTGCGCGAGAGCGTGGCGGGGGCCCTCGGGGCACATGGCCTGCTGGCCGAGGCCGACCAGGTCGTGCTCACACAGGGCGTGACGCACGGCCTGGACATGGTCATCCGTACCCTGCTGCGGCCCGGCGAGACCGTGGTGGTCGAGCAGCCTTGCTACGCCAATCTGCTGCAACTCCTGCGCCTCAACGGCCTGCGCGTCGTGGCGGTGCCGCGCACCGAAGCGGGCATCGATATGGACGAGCTGCAGCGTTTGGTGCAGGCGCATGCGCCGCGCGCACTGTTCGTCAATACCGTGCTGCAGAATCCCTCCGGCATGAGCCTCACCATGCCGAATGCCTTCCGGCTTTTGCAACTCGCCGAGCAGCATGGTTTCTGGATCATCGAAGATGACATCTCGCGCGATCTGCTGCCCTCGCACGGTCCCCTGCTTGCCGCGCTTGATGGCGGCCAGCGTGTGGTGTATCTCGGAGGCTATTCCAAAGTCATCAGCCCGTCCGTGCGCGTGGGCTACGTGGTCGCTCATCGCGATGTCATCCGCGATATCGCGCGGACCAAGATGGCCGTCGGTCTCACCTCGCCGGAGATCATGGAGCGCGTGGTGCACCAGGTGATTCGAGAGGGTCGATTGCGCGCGCATATCCAGCGTACGCGTGAGCGGCTCGCGCAGGCCCACGCGCAGGTGTGCCGGCATATGGACGACTCGGGCTTCGAGATCGCGGCGCGGCCGCAGGCCGGCCTGTTCCTGTGGGCCAGGCCGTCGGGGCGCTGGCGCGACCAGGGCGCGGCGGCGCTGGCCGAGCAGGCCTTGCGCGATGGCATCTGGCTCGCGCCAGGCAGCTATTTCGACGCGGCGGAGAGCGACACGCCGTGGCTGCGCTTCAATGTGGCGTATTCAGGCAGCGGCGAGTTGTGGCGGTTCATGCGGCGCGTGTGCGCGCCGTGATGACATAGCGGCCGGCGCGAGCCAGGGCCGGCATGCGCGCTCAGGTCTGGCGCTCGTAGACGACGATGTCGTAGCGCAGGCCGTTTTCTTCGGGCTGCGGCTGGCGCGACACCTCGCGCCAGGATGCGGGCAAGGGCGGAAAGAAGGCATCGCCGTCGATCTCGGCCTGGATCTCGGTGGCGATCACGCGTTGCGCGAGCGGGAGCGCCTGCGCATAGATCTGCGCGCCGCCGATCACAAACACATCACCGCCAGCCTCGGCGGCGGCCACCGCGTCGGGCAGCGAACCGACCACCAGCGCGCCTTCGGCGCGGTAATCCGCATTGCGGCTCACCACGATGTTCTGGCGGCCGGGCAGGGGACGGCCGAGGGATTCCCAGGTGTTGCGGCCCATCACGATGGGCCGGCCCAGCGTGGTGCGCTTGAAATGGGCGAGGTCCCCCGGCAATTTCCAGGGCAGGGCGTTGTCGCGGCCGATGACGCGGTTGGCGGCATAGGCGACGACGAGGCTCAGGACAGGCGTGGTCATGGTCGGTACAAGGCGTGAGCGGAATCAGACCGCCATCGGGGCGGTGAGGGGCGCGTGGTGCTGATAGCCCTCGAGCGCGAAATCGCCAGGCTCCACCCGCTCGAGCCATTCAGGCTCATAACGCTGGGTCTGGTTGAAGTCCGGGATGCGCGACGAAAGCGTGAGTTGCGGCGCCTCGAAAGGCGTGCGGGTGAGCTGTTCGCGCAGCATCGGCAGATGATTTTCGTAGATGTGCGCATCGCCGATGAAATACGTGAACCAGCGCGGCGTGTAACCCGTGAGCCGGCCCACCAGATGCAGCAGCGCGGCGCCTTCGGTCAGGTTGAACGGCGTGCCCAGGCCCACGTCGTTGGACCGGATGTACAGGCACAGCGAGATCTCGCGCGTGGTGGCATTGGGCAGGAATTGATACAGCAGATGGCAGGGCGGCAGCGCCATCTCTTCGATCTGCGCCCAGTTCCAGCCATGGAACAGAATGCGGCGGTCGCCCGGATTGTTATGGATAGCGTCCAGGCACTGGCGCAGTTGATCCACGGCCTTGTAGAGCAGCACGTGCGGCACGCCCGCCTCGTCGAGCTCGGACACGATGCGATAGCCGCGGCCTTGCGCGTCCTCGATCTGCGCGGCGTTGGCGCGCGGCAGCAGCTTGTAGGCCGGCCACTTGCGCCATTGCACACCGTAGACGGGGCCCAGGTCATCGGGGCCGTCGCGGTACGGGTTCGCGAGCCATTGCGCGTTTTCATTGGCGTTTTGGTCCCAGACCTTGCAACCCAGGGCGCGGAAGTCCGCGGCGCTGTCGTTGGCGCGCAGAAAACCCACCAGTTCGCCGATCGCCGATTTGAACGCCAGTTTCTTGGTCGTCACGGCAGGAAAGCCTTGCTGCAGGTCGAAGCGCAGCATCGCGCCCGGCAGCGACAGCGTGCGGATACCGGTGCGATTCGATTGCCAGGCGCCTTGGTCGATGATGGACTGGACGAGGTCGAGATACTGTTTCATGAGAGCGGGCGCGTGCGTGCGCCGGGTAGTGCGAAGGGTCCGGCCGCCATGCGGCCGGCCAGGCGGGCCCGCCGCATGGCGGCTGCCCGGAGGAAGATCAGGCCGGCTGAGCGGCGCCTTGCGTGTCGGCGATCTCGACCGAGAACGTCAGTTCGGCGGTCTTCTCGAGCATGGCCGAGGCCGAGCAATACTTTTCGTGCGACAGCTGCACGGCGCGCTCGACGGCGGCCTGCGGCAGATTGCGGCCGGTCACGGTGAACGCGAAGTGAATCTTGGTGAACACCTTGGGGTCCGTGTCGGCGCGCTCGGCGGACAGCTTCACGCTGCAACCGGTCACGTCATGGCGGCCACGCTTGAGGATCAGCACCACGTCGTAGGCCGTGCAGCCGCCGGTGCCGGCGAGCAGCATCTCCATCGGACGCGGGGCCAGGTTGTGACCACCGCCCTCGACCGCGCCATCCATGTTGGTGACATGGCCGCTGCCGGTGCTGGCGGTGAACAGCATGCCCGAGGGGCCGCCCCAGTCGATCGTGCATTCCATCTGCGTGTCCTTTGCTCGTTGTGCGCCAGTTGCGCGCCGTCAAAGGAGAATCATAACCGGCAGATACAATGCCCGGAGCAGATCCCCTGGTCCGTGCGGGGGATGCATCAGCCTCAAGGAGTTGCCCATGTCGTACGCCCGTTCCGCCCCAGGTTTCACGCCCCTGATCCGGCGCGCGGGGCCGCTCGATGGCCTCCTGGGCGAGATCGATTGCGCGCTTCAGGTGCTTTCCCGCAGCGCCACGGCGGGCCGGCCGTACCCGGCCCGGGCCGACGAAGCCCCGCAGGCATTGTCCGACGCCGACAAGCGCCACGCCGCGGGCCTGATGCGCGTCAACCACGTCGGCGAAGTCTGCGCCCAGGCGCTGTATCGCGGCCAGGCGTCCGTCTGCCGTGAGCCCGCCGCGCGCGAGCTGCTGCTCGAGGCGGCCGCCGAAGAGGTCGACCACCTGGCGTGGTGCGACACCCGGCTGCGCGAGCTCGGCAGCCGCCCCAGCCTGCTCAATCCCGTCTGGTACGCCGGTTCGTTCGCCTTGGGCGTGCTCGCCAGTGTGGCCGGCGTGCCGCGCAACCTCGGCTTCATGGCCGAGACCGAACGCCAGGTCGAAGCCCACCTCGACGAGCACCTGCGCATCCTGCCTCCCGCCGACGCGCGCTCGCGCGAGGTCGTGCAGCAGATGAAGGTCGATGAAATCGGCCATCGCACCAGCGCCGAACGCGCGGGTGCCGTGCCGTTGCCCGGCCCCGTGAAGGCGGCCATGCGCGCGATGTCCAAGGTCATGACCACCGCGGCCTATCGGATCTGACGGTGCCGCTATCTGGTCAGGGCGATACCCCGGCGGTCGTCACCGCGGCGGCCGTTGCCGCGGTGACGACCGCCGCAGCGATCATTACCGGGGCAAGATGCGCCGCGGTGCGGGCACCTTCGCAACGCACCGAAATGGTGCGTGATGGCTGTAAATTGGTGCACTGCGAAAAAACGGGTGCGGTGCACCCATCATGGATTCTGGCCCGCCACTCAAGTGCTTGAATTTCCTAGGGTAAATGCGCAAGGGTTTTCCCTTTGAGGCTTTACCCCCGCGTGCGCGGGAGCCAAGCGGGCAGGGGCTTTGCGGGCAGTGAGCCGCTCAGATGATGCGTGAGCCCAACAGCAACAAGATGCAAAAGGCGCGGCTCAAAAAAATCTTGCATTGCACAAAACCCTGCGCTACTATTCATTCAACGGATGCCGAAACGCGAGTGCGGTCCGAGCGACAAAGCAACATGCAGCGCTCCCCTCGCAAGGATGTTCAGGGCTGTTCGCAGTACCCAGCCCGAGGCTTCGGAGAGTTCAGCTCTCAGCCCCACATCCCGGTGTGCCACGGTTGTCTCCTCCACCCTCCTCCTTTGGTGGATTTAGCCCGAGATCTTACGATCTCGGGCTTTTTTTTAAGTCGCCGCAATGCGTCCCTATTTGAGGGCGGACATCGTAGAGCTACGCGTTTTCCCCTAAATAGTCGGATGCACGCCTGGGGAAAGTTCTACAATCTGCGAAGGCAGTCGTCCTCCGGGCGGCGTGCTGCGATCCGCCGGTCGCCTTTACGCGGATCGCCGCCCCGCCGGGTGTCGTTCCGCGGCCGTTCGCGAGATCGATTTTCCGCGGGCATGGATGCGTTACGTTCTGTGCCTGCGACTTGCACTTGTTCATTCGTCCCATATATGGTCGTTACACCTGCCCCAGATAATGGCGGACCTGTCTCGATAGACCAACCAAAGGTGATTCTGTGACCTGGCTGTATATCTGCGTGGTCGCGTTCATGGTGGGGGGACTCATCGTGGCGTCAGAGCGCTGGCATGGCGCATTTACTGGCGATAGCGATCTCAATAAGCCCCAGGCCTCCCATTCGCGTGCCACGCCGCGTGTCGGCGGGCTGGCCGTGCTCGCGGGTTCGCTCGCCGGTCTGCTGGTGCTCGGTCCCAGCAACATGACCCTGACCTGGCTCTGGCCGGCGCTGTTCGTGTCGGCGCTGCCTGTGTTCGTGGCGGGTCTGCTCGAAGACATCACCAAGGATATTGGCGCCAGCAAGCGCCTGTTCGCCGCGTTCGCATCGGCGGCGATTGCCTGGTGGCTGCTGGGCGGCGTGAGCCGCGTCGGCATGCCGTGGGTCGACATGATCCTGGCGTATTGGCCCGTCTCGTTGCTCTTCACGATGTTCGCGGTCGGTGGCTGTACCCATGCGCTCAATATTGTCGACGGCATGAACGGCCTGGCCGGCATGGTGGCCACCCTGATGGCGATCTCCATCAGCCTGGTAGCGCTGCAGGTCGGCGACATGCCGATTTTCATGGTCTCGGCCGCGCTGGCGTCCGCCACGCTGGGCTTCCTGGTCTGGAATTTCCCGTTCGGCCGCGTTTTCCTGGGCGACGGCGGCGCATACTTTTTGGGCTTCATGCTGGCCGAGCTGGCTGTGCTGCTGGTGGTGCGCAATCCGTCGGTGTCGCCCTTCTACGCGCTCGCCGTGCTGTTCTACCCCGTATTCGAAACCGGGTTTTCGATCTGGCGTCGCCGCTTCAAGCGCGGCGTTCCGGTCGACCAGCCCGACGCGTTGCATCTGCATCAACTGGTCTTCCGCCGGCTGGTGCGCGTGACGTTCTCGCGCGGCCGGCGCCATGCCGTGCCTGCGCTGTGCAACGCGCTGGCCTCGCCCTACATGTGGGTGCTGGCGCTCATCGGCCTGGTGCCGGCCACGATCTGGTGGGACAACGCCTGGGCGTTGTGCGCCAGCCTCCTCGTGTTCGCCGGCGTCTACACCTGGCTGTACATACGCCTGGTTTCGTGGCGCCGTCCGGGGTGGTTGTTGCTGCCCTCCGTGCTGCGCACGCATTGATCAACTGGGATGCAGGCCGGCGCTTCGCGCCGCCTGCCTGTTACAAAGCACCCGAACTTACTTAGAATTCCGTAACCGTCACCGGTATCAGGGAGATTTATCTTGCGTATTGACGATGTGAAATTGGCCGTCGTCGGCCTGGGTTATGTGGGGCTGCCGCTCGCTGTCGAATTCGGCAAGAAGCGTTCCGTGATCGGCTTCGATATCAACACCCGGCGTATCGACGCCTTGAAGGCGGGCCATGACCACACCCTCGAGGTCGACGATGAAGAGTTGGCCTCGGCCAAGCAGCTGAGCTACACGGCCGACCGCGCCGAGCTGAGCAAGGCCAACGTGTACATCGTGACCGTGCCCACGCCGATCGACGAATACAAGCAGCCCGACCTCACCCCGCTGGTCAAGGCGAGCGAGACCATCGGCGCCGTGCTCAAGCGCGGCGACATCGTGATCTACGAATCGACCGTTTACCCGGGCGCCACCGAAGAAGATTGCGTGCCGGTGCTCGAGCGTGTGTCGGGCCTGAAGTTCAACGAAGACTTCTACGCCGGCTACAGCCCCGAGCGCATCAACCCGGGTGACAAGGCGCACCGCGTCAGCACCATCAAGAAGGTGACCTCGGGCTCGACGCCCGAAGTGGCCGAGCTGGTCGACCAGCTGTACAAGCAGATCATCGTGGCCGGCACACACAAGGCCCCCACGATCCGTGTGGCCGAAGCCGCCAAGGTGATCGAGAACACGCAGCGCGACGTGAACATCGCCCTGATCAACGAGCTGGCCCTGATCTTCAACAAGATGGGCATCGACACCGAAGCCGTGCTGCAGGCCGCCGGCACCAAGTGGAACTTCCTGCCGTTTCGCCCCGGTCTGGTGGGCGGCCACTGCATCGGCGTGGATCCGTACTACCTCACGCACAAGGCGCAAGCCATTGGTTACCACCCCGAGATCATCCTCGCGGGCCGTCGCCTGAACGATTCGATGGGCGCCTATGTGGTGGCGCAACTGGTCAAGGCCATGACCAAGCAGCGCATCTATGTGGAAGGCGCGCGGGTGCTGGTGATGGGCCTGACCTTCAAGGAAAACTGCCCCGACCTGCGCAACACGCGCATCGTGGACATCGTGAAAGAGCTGGGTGAGTACAACGTCGCCGTCGACGTGTACGACCCGTGGGTCGAGAAGGAAGAGGCCGAGCATGAGTACGGCATCACCCCGATCGAGAGCCCCGAGGCTGGCAAGTACGACGCCGTGATCCTGGCCGTGTCGCACGAAGAGTTCGTGAAGATGGGTGCCGCCGAGATTCGCAAGCTGGGCAAGGCCAAGCACATCCTGTACGACCTCAAGTACGTGCTGCCGGCCGACGCGTCGGATCTGCGTCTGTAATCGGAGCGTTGGCACGATGAGCACGAGCACTCAATACGATACCGTCCGCGCGCAACTGCGCGCCAAGCCCGCCAAATGGCTGGTGACCGGCTGCGCCGGCTTCATCGGCTCCAATTTGCTGGAAACCCTCCTCAAGCTCGACCAGACCGTGGTCGGGCTCGACAACTTCGCCACCGGCCATCAGCGCAACCTCGATGAGGTGCAGGGCCTCGTGACGCCGGAACAGTGGGCGCGTTTCTCGTTCATCGAAGGCGACATCCGCGACCTCGACACCTGCAAGCGCGCCGTCGAAGGCGTCGAGCGGGTCCTGCACCAGGCCGCGCTGGGTTCGGTGCCGCGCTCGCTGGCCGATCCCATCACGAGCAATGAAGTCAACATCAGCGGTTTCCTGAACATGCTGGTGGCCGCACGTGATGCCAAGGTATCGGCTTTCGTGTACGCCGCGTCCAGTTCGACCTACGGTGATCATCCCGATCTGCCGAAGGTCGAAGACAAGATCGGCAAGCCGCTTTCGCCCTACGCCGTCACGAAACTCGTCAACGAACTGTATGCGGACGTGTTCGCCCGTTCGTATGGCTTCGAGACGATCGGCCTGCGCTACTTCAATGTGTTTGGCCGCCGCCAGGATCCGGATGGCGCCTACGCCGCGGTGATCCCGAAGTGGACCGCCGCGATGATCCAGAACCAGACCGTGACGATCAACGGCGACGGCGAGACCAGCCGCGATTTCTGCTACGTCGACAACGCGGTGCAGGCCAACATCCTGGCCGCCATGGCGACGGGCGAAGCGCGCAATCAGGTCTACAACGTGGCCTATAGCGGCCGCACCACGCTCAACCAGCTGTTCGACATGCTCAAGGAGAGCCTCGGCCGCCAGGGCGTGCGCTATGACCAGGCCGTCGTGCACGCGGATTTCCGTGCCGGCGACGTGCGTCACTCGCAAGCGGACATTGGCAAGGGCAGCCGTCTGCTGGGCTACGCCCCGCAGTTCGACATCCTGGGCGGGCTGGACGCCGCCATGCCCTGGTACGTGCGATTCCTGGCTTGATTTGAAAGCCCTGATCCGCAAGCTCGGCAACATTCACCCGGACCACCAGCGAATCTTCAGGGGTGCGTTCCGGGTCGCCGTGTTTCTCATCCTGGGCAAGGCCGCGGGCGCCGTCAAAGAAATGGCGGTCGCCTATCGCTACGGTGTGAGCGACGCGGTCGACGCCTACCAGTTCACCATGACCATGGCGAACTGGCTGCCCGTCACCATCGTGGGCGTGCTCTCGGTGGTGCTGATTCCGGTGCTGGTGAAGCTGCGCCGTGAGGGGGGAGCCGAGCGCGATCTGTTTGTCTCCGAGCTTCAGGCCTGGACGCTGCTGGGCGGGATCCTGCTCGGGCTTCTGACCTGGTTTGCGTGGCCTTTCGTACTGGGCTCGCTCGGCAAGGGGCTCTCTCCGGCGGTGTCGGCCATGACCGGCGAGTTGCTGTGGGCCTTCGCGCCGGTGTCGGCGATTCTGCTGGTGGCCGGCATCAGTGCGGCGCGGTTGCGCTCGCACGAGCGCCACGTCAATACCTTGCTCGACAGCGTGCCCGCGATCACGACGCTGGGCTGGGTCATGCTGGCCACCTTCAGCCCCGACCAGGTCGGCCCGCTGCTGTGGGGCACGCTGGTGGGCTACGTCATCCAGATGGTGTGGCTGGCCTGGCTGGCCGCACGTGCCGACCACGGCTTCTGGGGTGCGCCGCGTCTGTCGCTGCGTTCGCCGCACTGGCCCGAGCTGATGAGCGCCGCGGGCGTGATGCTGATCGGCCAGGTGGCGATGAGCTTCGTCAATCCGCTTGATCAATACGCGGCGGCCAACCTGGGAGCCAATGCGAATGCGACCCTGGGTTATGCCAGCCGGCTGCTGTCTCTGGTGCTCGGCATCGGCGCGGTGTCGGTGGGGCGCGCCGCGCTGCCGGTGCTGGCCGACGTTCAGCATCGCGGCGACCGGGTGCGGGCACGCGCGATGGCGCTCAAGTGGTCGTATCTCATGGTGGCGGCGGGCGCCGGGGCCGTGCTGATCGGCTGGTGGCTCGCTCCCTGGGGGGTGCGCATCCTGTTCGAGCGCGGCGCCTTCACCGCCGAAAACACCCAGACCGTGGCCGAGGTTTTCCGCTGGGGTCTGTTGCAACTGCCGTTCTATTTCGGCGTGCTCATCCTGGTGCAATTGCTGGCCAGCCAGAACCGCTACCGCATCATGGCTGCCATCGCGGTCGCCAATTTCCTGCTCAAGGCCGGCATGAACCTGGTGCTCGCGCCGCGCATGGGCACGCAAGGCATCATGCTGGCGACGAGCCTGATGTATCTTTTGTCCTACGTTTGCTATGTGGTCGTCGCGCTGCGCCCGGTCCAGGATGCGCCGCCCGCCGAGCCCGGCAAGGAGCAAAACTGAATGTCCGAGCAGGCCGTCGGTCCTCGCGTCCTCATCTTCATCCATTCGCTGCACGGCGGAGGGGCCGAACGCGTGGCCGCGGATCTGAGCGCCCATTGGGTCGAGCAAGGCCGCGCGGTGATGCTGGTGACCCAGGCGCCCGCCGATGGCGATGTCTATACACTCGATCCGCGCGTGCAGCGGCGCGTGCTCAATACCGTGGGCGAGGGCGGCGGGCTGCGCGGCGTGCTGGCCAATGTGCGCCGCGTGGCGGCACTGCGGGCCCTCATCAAGTCGTTCCGCCCGGACATCGTCCTGGGCATGATGACCACCGCGTCCGTGCTGGCGGTCATCGCTGCCCGGGGCCTGCGTTGCCGCGTGATCGCCACCGAGCACACGCATCCGCCATCGCAGACGCTCTCGGGCATGTGGCAACGCCTGCGCCGGCTGACCTATCCCCGCGCCGCCCGTGTCGTGGCGCTCACGCGTGGCACGGCCGATTGGCTCGACACGCACGTGCCGGGCAGCCGGCTCGCCGTTATTCCCAACCCCGTGCATTGGCCACTGCCGCGCAGCGAGCCTGTCGTGGCGCCCACGGTCCGTCCCGAGCGCAAGTACGTGCTGGGGGTGGGGCGTCTGCACGCAGACAAGGGTTTCGACGTGCTGATCGAAGCCTTCGCGCGCGTGGCTCAGGATCATCCCGACTGGGACCTGATCCTGTTGGGCGAGGGCAATGAGCGTTCCGATCTGCAGGCTCGCATCGATGCCGCCGGCCTGGCCGAGCGCATCCAGATGCCGGGCCGAGTCGGTAACGTCGGTGATTGGTATGCGGCGGCGCATCTCTACGCGCTCTCGTCGCACTTCGAGGGCTTGTCGAACACCTTGCTCGAATCGATGGCGAGCGGCTTGATGGCGGTAAGCTTCGATTGCGACACCGGCCCGCGCGAGATCATCCGCGATCAGGTCGACGGCGTGCTGGTCCGTCCTGTCGGCGACGCCATCTCGCTCTCCAAGGCCCTGTCCAGAATGATGGAAGATCCGGCGGGCCGCGCCCGCATGGGCGAACTCGCACAGAATGTGCGCGAACGTTTTTCGGCCGAGCATGTGCTCGGCCTGTGGCAGAAAGTATTCGACGAAGCATTGGGTGCCAGCCGCCACGGCTGACGCGATGTTTCGTTCGACGAAGGTGAGATCCTCTACATCATGTGTGGAATTGTCGGTATCTGGGGCCCCCTCGAGGGCAAGGAAACCATCCTGGCGCAGAGCTGCCAGCGCATCCGGCATCGCGGACCGGACAGCAACGGTTTCTGGGAAGACCGCGACGCCGGCGTGGCGCTGGCCCATGTACGGCTGGCGATTCTCGACCTGACCGAAGCCGGCCACCAGCCCATGGTGTCGCCGTGCGGGCGCTATGTGCTGATCCTCAACGGCGAAATCTACAACCACCTCGAGCTGCGCGCCGATCTCGAAGCCGCCGGCCAGGCGCCGGCCTGGCGGGGTCACTCCGACACCGAGACCGTGCTGGCATACATGGCGGCGCGCGGCGTCGAAGCGACGCTGAAAGCCGCCACCGGCATGTTCGCCAACGCACTCTGGGACCGCGAGCGCCGCACGCTCACCCTCATGCGTGATCGCATGGGCGAAAAGCCGCTGTATTACGGCTTCAGCGGTGCGAACCTGCTGTTCGGCTCGGAGCTCAAGGCCTTCACGCCGGTGCCCGGTTTCGGGCGCGACATCGATCGCAACGCGCTGGCGTCGTTCATGCGGCACAACTATATTCCCGCGCCGCAATCGATCTACGCAGGTATCCGCAAGCTGCCCCCGGGCACCTGGCTGGAGTTCTCCGAGGCACAGATGCGGGGCCGCGAGATGCCGCAGCCGCAGGCCTATTGGTCGGCGCTCGACGCCGCGGAGGCCGGCCAGCGCAATCCGCTGTCGTTCGCCAAGGACGCCGATGCGGTGGACGCGCTCGAGCAGGTCCTGGGCCGTGCCGTCGGCGGACAGATGCTCTCCGATGTCAGTCTGGGCGCGTTCCTGTCGGGCGGTATCGATTCCTCGACCATCGTTGCGCTGATGCAGGCGCAGAGCAGCAAGCCGGTCCGTACCTTCGCCATCGGCTTTCACGAGAAAGGCTACAACGAGGCCGAACACGCCAAGGCGGTGGCCGCGCATTTGGGCACGGACCACACCGAGCTCTACGTGACGGCCGCGGACGGCCTGGCCGTGGTGCCTCATCTGGCAGAGATGTATGACGAGCCCTTCGCGGATTCGTCGCAGATTCCGACGTCGCTGGTGACGCGGATGGCGCGCCAGCACGTGACGGTGGCCTTGTCGGGCGACGGCGGCGACGAGCTGTTCGGCGGCTACTCGCGCTACTTCCGTGTGAATAGCTGGTGGCACAAGTTCGGCCGCGTGCCCGCGCCGCTGCGCCATCTGGGCGGTGCCGTGATGCGTGGCTCGGCCGCATTGCCGGGATCCGGCGCATGGCGGGGCAAGGTCGGCAAGTTGGGCGAACTGCTCAGTGCCGATAACGAAGGCGAGTTCTATCGTCAGTTCGTGTCGTACTGGGCCGACCCTGGCCGCGTGGTCAAGGGCGGTGTGGAACCTCGCTCGGTGTTCGAGGATCCGTTGAAGGGCTCGCTGTTCGAAGCCATGATGAAGCTCGACGCGGTCACGTATCTGCCCGACGACATCCTGGTCAAGGTGGACCGCGCGGCCATGGCCGTGAGTCTCGAGACGCGGGTGCCGCTCATCGACCACCGGGTGTTCGAGTTCGCCTGGCAATTGCCGTTCAACTACAAGGTGCGTGGCGGCACCGGCAAATGGCTGTTACGCCAGTTGCTGTATCGCCACGTGCCGCAGACATTGGTGGATCGTCCCAAGCGCGGGTTCGCGGTGCCGTTGGCCTCCTGGCTGCGCGGCCCGTTGCGCGATTGGGCCGAAGCGCTGCTCGATCCCGCGAGGTTGCGCCAGGAAGGCTGGTTCGAACCCGAACCCATCCTGCGCAAGTGGCGCGAACATGTGAGCGGCCATCGCAACTGGAATAGTCATCTTTGGGGGGTACTCATGATGCAGGCCTGGCTCGACCAACACCGACGCGGCGATGCCGTGGATCCTCCCGCCCCGCGCCCGAGTGAGGGCGCGGGACGATGAAAATATTGATGCTGGTGAGTTCCATGCATGCCGGCGGCGCCGAACGCGTCGCTGCTACCCTGGTCAGCGCCTGGGCCGAACGCGGTGATGCCGTGACGCTCATGCCGACCTACTCGGAAAAGGGCAGTTGTTTTTATCCCCTCTCCGACAAAGTGGAATTGCTTTGGCTGGCGGATGTCGTCGGCGAGCGCTCTTCGGGGCCGATTACCGCGCTGCGTCGCCTCTGGGCGATGCGCCGCATCATCCGCGAGCGCAAGCCCGATGTCGTGGTGTCATTCCTGACCAACGTGAATGTGGCCGCGATCATCGCGACCCTGGGCGTGAAGGTGCCCGTCATCGCCTGCGAACGCACCAATCCCGTGGCCGAAGGCACCGTGAGCTCGCGCTGGCGCAAGCTGCGGCGCTGGTTCTACCCGCGCGCCGCGATGGTGACCGTGCAGGCGCATGCCACCGCCAAGCCGTTTGCCCGGGATGTGCCGGGCATCGAGCGTCTCGAAGTCATTCCGAATCCCTTGCCGCCCGAGCTCCTCGAGGCGCCACTGGCCAGCGTGGGCGCGCCGGGCCAGACGCGCAAGCGGCTGATCGCCATGGGCCGGCTTGTCCCCGACAAGCAGTTCGATCTGTTGATCGATGTCTACGCCGGTCTTGCGCAGGATTTTCCCGACTGGGATCTGTGGATCTGGGGCGAAGGCCCGATGCGTGAGCAGCTCGAGGCGCAGGTCCAGTCCGCTGGCCTGGCCGGGCGCGTGCATCTGCCGGGCCGCACGGCCGAGCCTTGGGCCGAACAGGCGCGCGGCGAAGCCTTCGTGCTGACCTCGGCTGTCGAAGGTTTTCCGAATGTGCTGCTCGAAGCGATGGCCGTGGGTCTGCCCGCCGTGACCTTCGATTGCACCAGCGGTCCCGAAGAAATCACGCGCAAGGGCGAGGATGCCCTGCTGGTGCCACCGGGTGATCGCGAGGGCCTGCGCACGGCGCTGGCTTCGCTCATGCGCGATCCCTCGCTGCGTGCTCGTTTGGGAGAGCAGGGGGCGCTGTCCGTTCGGCGCCGCTATTCGTTGGCCGCCGTGCTGGCCGAATGGGACGATCTTTTCGCGCAAGTGCGCGGTACGGCCTGAGAGCAGGAAAGCGCATGCGTATCGCACACATCATCACGGGTCTGGGGCAGGGCGGTGCCGAGTCGGTACTGTTCCGTCTGGCCACGCACGCCGGACAGCGTGATCGCCATTTTGTGATCTCGCTCACCGATGAAGGCGTGTACGGATCGCGGCTGCGTGCGGCGGGCGTGCCCGTTCATGTGCTCGACATGCCGCGCGGCCGGGTGACGTTCGACGGCGTTCGAGCGCTGCGCCGCTTGCTGCGCGAAGAAGCCCCCGACGCAGTGCAGACCTGGATGTATCACGCGGATCTGATCGGAGGCGTGGTGGCGCGCCTGGCGGGTATTCGTGCCGTGGCCTGGGGTATCCGCAACTCCGGCGAGCATCTGTCGCGCAGCAGCCGATCCGCGCGGCTGGTGCTGCGCATGTGCGCCAGTCTGTCGGGCCGCGTGCCGGCGGCGATTGTCTGCGCGGCGCGTGACGCCGCCCGGCGTCACGAGCAACTGGGATATCGCGCGGATCGGATGGTCGTCATTCCCAACGGATACGATCTCTCGCGTTATGCGCCCGACGCCGCGGCGGGGGCGCGCATGCGCGAGATTTGGGGTGTGGCGCCGGACGTGCCGCTGATCGGATGCGTCGCGCGCTGGGACCCCCTCAAGGACCATGCCAATCTGCTTGGCGCCGTCGGACACCTCGTGCGCGAGCACCGTGATGCCGGCCTGCGTTGCGTGCTGGTGGGCCGCGGCATGGCGCCGGGCAATGCCGAGCTCGGCGCGCTCATCGATCGCGAGGGCCTGCGTGGCCGCGTGCTGCTGGCAGGGCCGAGCGACGACGTGCCCGCCGTGATGAACAGCCTCGACCTGCATGTGCTGTCGAGTTGCGCCGAAGGTTTTCCCAACGTGGTGGCCGAAGCGATGGCCTGCGGCACGCCCTGCGTGGTGACCGATGTGGGAGATGCCTCGCACATTGTGGGCGATACCGGCCGCGTGGTTGCGGCCCAGGATGCACGAGCGCTTGCCGAGGGTATCCAGGCCATGTTGCTGCGCGTGGCCGAGGTGGGCCGCACAGCGGCGGGGGCCCCGGGGCGCGAGCGCGTGCTGGCCAATTTCGACCTCGAGCGGATGGTCCAGGCCTACGGTGAGGTCTGGCGCCGGATCTCGCAAGGACGCCCTGCATCATGAGCAAGATCCTGCTTTTCGTCGTCAACAATCCCGCCTTCTTCATGTCGCATCGAGCCCCGCTGGCGTGCGCGGCGCAGGCCGAGGGCTACGACGTGCACGTGGCCACGATGGATGGGCCCGCCGTGGCCGACATCCAGGCCCTGGGCCTCACGCACCATGCGATTCCCATGACACGCAGCGGCAAGCATCCGCTGCAGGAACTGAAAACGCTGATGGCGCTGGTGCGCCTCTTCAAACGGCTGCGGCCCGATCTGGTGCACCTGGTCACCATCAAGCCGGTCCTTTATGGCGGCCTGGCCGCGCGCCTGGCGCGCGTGCCCGCGATGGTCGCGGCGATCTCCGGCCTGGGCTTCGTGTTCGTGGCGCGCGGGGGCAAGGCGGCGTTGGTGCGCGGCGTGGTCAGTGTGCTTTATCGCCTGGCGCTCGGGCATCCCAACAGCAAGATCGTGTTCCAGAACGCCAACGATCGCGAGTTGCTGGGCAAGATCGGCGCGGTGCGCGACGATCAGGTCGAGATGATTCGTGGCTCGGGCGTGGATCTGGCCGAGTACCGCGCGGAGCCCGAGCCCGACGAGCCCGCGGTCGCGCTGATGGTGGCGCGGCTGTTGCGCGACAAAGGCGTGGTGGAGTTCGTGGCGGCCGCGCGCCTGCTGCGCGAGCAGGGCCTGCCCGTACGTTTGCGCCTGGCCGGCGGCATCGATCCGGGCAACCCGGCGTCGATCACCCCCGACGAATTGCAGGCGTGGCGGGACGAGGGGCTGGTCGACATCCTTGGAGAGCGCCGAGACGTGGCGGATCTTTATGCGGCCAGCCATATCGCGGTGCTGCCTTCGTACCGCGAGGGCCTGCCCAAGTCGCTCATCGAGGCAGCCGCTTGCGGCCGGGCCGTGGTGACGACTGATGTGCCGGGGTGCCGCGACGCTATCGAGCCCGGCGAGACGGGGCTGCTGGTGCCGCCCAAGGATGCTGGCGCGCTGGCCGGTGCGATCGCGGCGTTGGCGGTGGATCGCACGCGCAGGCAAACCATGGGGGCGGCAGGCCGGCGTCTGGCCGAGCGTGAGTTCTCGATCGCCGACGTCAGCCGCCGTCATCTCGATATCTACGCCAAGCTGATCGGACGCCGCTAGGGCCGGGCCGGGAGCGGGCTCAGCAAGACTTGTCGCCGGCGCCCGCGAGCACGGAGATCCAATGCTGTGTGGAGGGGTCCTGGCCGGACGCATCGCGCGACCCGGTAAGGTCGCCCAGGATATTGCGGGCCAGCGCCTTGCCGAATTCCACGCCCCACTGATCGAAGGGGTTGATGCCCCACAGCACGCCTTGCGTGAACACCTTGTGCTCGTAAAGCGCCAGCAGTGCGCCGAGCGACCTGGCATCGAGGCAGGGCAGCACGATCAACGTCGACGGACGCCCACCGGGATGGACCTTGTGGCGGGCCAGAACCTCCGCTCGGTCGGGGTCGGATTCGATTTCGCGCGTTTCCTGCAGGGCTTCGTCGAACGATTTCCCGCGCAGCAGGGCCGCGCGCTGCGCCAGGCAGTTGGCGATCAGCAATTGATGATGTTGCGCGTAACCGTGGTCGGGCCGCGCGCTCAGGATGAAGTCGACGGGTGCGCCCAGGCTGTCCTGGTGCAGCCACTGGAAGAAGGTGTGCTGGCAGTCGGTACCGGTCATGCCCCAGACGGCGGGGCCGGTCGGCACGCCCACGGCACTGCCGTCGGCGGTGGCGACCTTGCCGAGCGATTCCATTTCGAGCTGCTGCGCCCATGGCACCAGATGCGCGAGGCGCGAGTCGTAGGGGGTGATGGCGAGTGAGTCGAAGCCACGCACGCTGCGGTTGGCGAGCCCCGCGAGTGCCATTTGCACCGGCGCGTTGCGCGAGAGTTCGGCTTGCTCGAAGTGCTGATCCATCGTCGTGGCACCCGCGAGCAGGGCGTCGAAGGTGTCGCAGCCCAGGCCCAGCGCGATCGGCAGGCCGATCGCGGACCAAAGCGAATACCGGCCGCCGACCCAATCCCAAAAGCGAAAAACGTGCTGCGGCGAAATGCCAAAGTCCAGCGCGGCGTCGGTGTTGGCGGTGATCGCCACGACCTGGCGCACGGGATCGGCGACACCCGCCGCACGCAACCAGTCCATCGCAACTTCGGCGTTGGCCAGCGGCTCGGTGGTAGTGAACGACTTCGACGCGATGATGACCAAGGTCTGGTGCGGATCGAGGCCCGGCAACACGTCGGCCACCGCGTGCGAATCGATATTGGACGCGAAGCGGACGTCGCGCTGCATGCCGCCGTGGCGCAAGGCCCGGATCACCATGCGCGGGCCCCAGTCGCTGCCGCCAATACCGAGGTGCAGCACATGCCGGTAGGATTGGGTGGCATCGGCCTGAGCGACGAAGGCGCGCATGCGCTCGCGTTCACCCAGGATGGCGCGTGCCACCGCTGGCGGCGGCTCGGCCGCACGCAGCGCGGTATGCAGCGCTGCGCGCCGTTCGGTCCAGTTGGCCTGGCCGCCGTCGAAGAGCGCGGACCTCGCACCCACGAAATCCTGCTGTGCCAGCAACGCCAGGCCGGCCTGTTCGAGCGCGTCGGAGTGCGGCTGCGCGCTCAGGTCGACCTGCAGGCCGCCGGCATCGATCACCCGCAATGACTCTCCATGGACCTGGGCGAACCGGACGGCGTGTACGTAAGCGGCCCAGGCCGGCCCGTTGGTGAGTGAAGAAGTCATTGCGCCGAGAGCGAGATCAGTAGGGCAGGCGCGCGTGCGGGGCGAGCTTGAGCAGTTGCAGACGGAAGTCGTGCTGGATGCGGGCCAGCGCCTCGGCATTTTCGGCTTCGAAGCGCAGCACGATCACCGGGGTGGTATTCGAGGCGCGAGCCAGCCCAAAGCCGTCGGGATACTCGGCGCGCACGCCATCGATCGTGACGAGATTGGTGACGCCATCGAATTGGCCTTCGCGTTGCAAACGGGCGATCAGCGCGTGTGGCTCGCCCTCCTCCATTTCGAGCTTGAGTTCGGGCGTGCTGACGGCCTGGGGCAGCGCCTCGAGCGGCTCTGACGGATTGGCGTAGCGCGACACGATCTCCAGCAGCCGTGCGCCGGTGTAGAGCCCGTCATCGAAGCCGAACCAGCGTTCCTTGAAGAAGATGTGGCCGCTCATCTCGCCCGCCAGCGGCGCGCCGGTTTCGGCCAGCTTGGCCTTCACGAGCGAATGGCCCGTCTGCCACATCAGGGGCTTGCCGCCGGCCGCCTCGATGGCAAGGCCGACATGGCGGCTGCACTTGACGTCGTAAATGATGGTTTCGCCGGGGCAGCGTTCGAGCACGTCGCGCGCGAACAGGATCAATTGGCGATCCGGCCAGATGATCTGGCCGGACTTCGTCACCACACCCAGGCGGTCGCCGTCGCCGTCGAATGCCAGGCCGATCTCGCAGTCGGTGTCGCGCAGGCAGCGGATCAGGTCTTCGAGATTGTGAGGATCGGCGGGATCGGGGTGGTGATTGGGGAAATTGCCATCGACTTCGCAGAACAGCTCGGTGACCTCGCAACCCAGCGCGCGGAACAGGGCAGGTGCGATCGCGCCCGCCACGCCGTTACCGCAGTCGATCGCGATTTTCATGGGCCGCGCCAGCTTGACGTCGGACACGATGCGCTCGAGATACGCGGGCACCACATCCAGCACGCGGCGCGTGCCCGGGCGTGCTGCCGGGCTGGCTTCGGGAGCGTTCATCGCCCCGCGCAACGCCAGCACGTCGTCGCCATACAGGGCCCGGCCACCCATCATCATCTTGAAGCCGTTGTACTTGGGCGGGTTATGGCTACCCGTGATCGCCACGCCGGAGCCGGTCTTTTCGGCATAGGCCGTGTAGTACACCAGCGGCGTGGGAACCTGCCCGATGTCCAGCGTATCGATGCCACCTTCGAGGATGCCCTCCTGGAGCGCCGTCGAGAGCGATTCGCTGCTGAGGCGGCCGTCACGGCCGACCACCAGGGCGCCGACGCCGGCGGCGTGCGCGCGGGCCGCGAGCGCGCCGCCGAGGGCACGCGCGAAGCGCTCATCGATCAGGTCGGGAACCGTACCGCGGATGTCATAGGCCTTATAGACTGAGGCGGGAAACTGAGGATTGCTGGACACGTGGATTCCTTGGTGTTTTCGTTGTCACCCGGCGCCATCCGCATTGCATGTTGTCCGGCGTCCTCCGGTGACCGTGAACGAGATTATCCTCCATTCGGATGCGGTGCGTTTACGAAATAAGTAGACGCATCAGGCCGCGTGGAGGGATCGCTTCGGTGCAGCGCAAGCACCGTGCCATGCCACGCGATGGTGCGTCGCGCCGGGCTTGCCTTCCCCGCCGCGGCACCCCCCCAGGCCAGGCGCGCCGGGCACGCTTCTTGCAAGTGTCCAAAGGTGTCACGTGAGAAGTGCTACGCTTTGGGTGAATTTGAATGGAGGTGGCCATGGGTGCCAACGTGTCTTTTGTCGATATCGCGCATGGCGCGAGCCGTCGGCGTCGACCGCCGGGCGGATCCAACGGCCAGCCGGCGCCCGCCGCCGGACTCGAACGCCGACTCGACATCCAGGTCTACGCCGACGCCCGCGAGGCCCAGGCAGGCCGGCCCTGGGAGCGCAGCGTGTGGCGCGAGGCGCGCGTGTTGATCGCAGAGTGCCCGGCGCCCCGACTCGCGCATGGCATTGAGCAGGCCCTGCGCGCGGTGGCCTGCCGTATCGCCCGCGATCGTGGTTGGCGCGGTCTCGGCACCGTGGCTTTTTCGCTCGACGACGCAACCGGCATGTTCCGTGTGCTCGAGGCGGCGCTCCAGCACGACACCGACGAAGGGGCAGGGGTGCTCGAACCCATTTCGGCGCACACGCTAGACGTCCGGATCGGCGCTTGCGTGGCCTCTGGCCGGCCGGATGCCCACCTCGTGGTCTGCGGCACGACTCGTGGCGATGCATTGCGCCGCGCCTACCAGGCGATCGGCGATATGCCGGGCCTGGCCGTGCCCGAGCGTGCCTTTCTTCTCAACCGCATCGCCTCGCCCGCGTTCTGCGCGGGTCTGACGGGCTCGCGGCTGGACCGCATCACCGACTGGAGCGACCACCGGGCTGCCAGCTGAGCCCGCTTGCCGCAGCGCTGCTGACACTACAATAGGCCGCATTCCTGGACCCGCCGACCGGCCCCGCGCCGTCGGCTCCGTGCGAGCTGAACATCATGTCGCTGCTTACCGATCTCCAGTCCCTCCTGGGACCGAGCCATGTCCTGACCGGCGCCGATGCCGAGCCGTATCTCCAGGACTGGCGCCGCCGCTATCGCGGCCGCGCACTGGCTGTCGTGCGGCCGGGTTCCACCGACGAAGTCGCCGCCGTTGTGCGGGCCTGCCTCGCCCACGGCGCGCCCATCGTGCCCCAGGGTGGCAACACCGGGCTCTGCGGGGGCGCCACGCCGGATGACACCGGTGCTGCGGTGGTGGTGAGCACGGCGCGGCTCAATCGGGTGCGCGCCATCGATACCGATAACGACACCATGACCGTCGAGGCAGGTTGCGTGTTGCAGGCCGTGCAGGACGCGGCCGAGCACGCCGGCCGGCTGTTTCCGCTCAGCCTCGCAGCCGAAGGCAGCTGCACGATCGGCGGCAACCTCGCCACCAACGCCGGCGGCACCCAGGTGCTGCGCTATGGCAATGCGCGCGAACTGGTCCTGGGGCTCGAGGTCGTGACCGCGGATGGCGAGGTTTGGCACGGCCTGCGCGGCCTGCGCAAGGACAACACCGGGTATGACCTGCGGGACCTGTATGTCGGCAGCGAGGGCACCCTGGGCATTATCACCGCGGCCACGCTCAAGCTATTCCCATTGCCTGTGGCATCGTGCACCGCCTTGCTGACGCTCGATTCGATCGACGACGCCGTGGAACTGCTGTCCCGTGCGCGCGCCGGATTCGGTGCATCGCTCACCGGCTTCGAACTGATGGCGGGGGATTGCCTGCAGGCCGTGGTGAAGCTGTTTCCGCAGCAACGCCTGCCGTTCGAGGGGGATGCCACGCGCTCGCCCTGGTTCGCATTGCTGGAACTCTCCGACAGCGAAAGCGAGACGCATGCGCGCGAGCGCTTCGAGGCCGTGCTGGGCGCGGCCATCGAAGACGGTCTGGTGACCGATGCCGCCATCGCGGCCAATCTGGCGCAGAGCCAGGCGATCTGGCACCTGCGCGAGAGCATCCCGCTGGCCGAAGCCGAACTGGGCAAGGCCGTCAAACATGACGTGTCCATTCCCATCTCGTCGATCGCGCGTTTCGTGCATACCACCAATGCGGCGTTGCAAGCCCGCTTCCCGGGCGTGCGCAACGTGATCTTCGGTCATCTGGGCGACGGCAATCTGCACTACAACGTCGCGCGTGGCCCGGGCCAGACCGAGGCTGATCTGTTGGCCCTCCAGCCGCAGGTGTACGACATCGTGCATCGCAGCGTGCTCGACTTCGCGGGCTCGATCAGTGCGGAGCACGGCGTCGGACAGCTCAAGCGTGACGAGCTGCCGCGCTACAAGAGCGAAATCGAGCTCGATCTCATGAAGCGGATCAAGCGCGCGCTCGATCCCAATGGCTTGATGAACCCCGGTAAGGTACTGCATGAGCCGGCCTGAAACCGGTGAGGAGCGAACCATGGCGCCAGCGGGCCAGAACTACCGCGTGCTGATCGTCGAAGACGACCTCACCATCGCGGGCAATCTCTACGAATATCTGCAGGGCAAGGGCTTTATGCCCGACGCCGCCTACGACGGCCGGACGGCCCTCGCCATGCTCGACGAGCACAGTTTCGACGCGGTGGTGCTCGACGTGGGGCTGCCGGGCCTGGACGGCCATGCCGTGCTGCACGCCATGCGCATCGAGCGCCGCCTGCCGGTGCCGGTGCTGATTCTGACGGCCCGCGATGGGCTGGACGACAAGCTGGCGGGCTTCGCGCACGGCGCCGACGATTATCTGACCAAGCCGTTCGCGCTGGCCGAAGTGCACGCGCGCCTGCAGGCGCTGATCCTGCGTGCGCGTGGCGCGGTGGTGGATGCCGTGCTGAGTTGTGGCGGGCTGGCGCTCGATACGCGCACGCGCGATGTGACGGTGTCCGGTGCGCCGGTTCATTTGGCGCGCAAGTCCACGCTGATCCTCGAGACCCTGCTGCGCGACCCGGGCAGGGTGGTGCCGCGTGAAGAGATGGAGTCGGTGCTGTGGGGCGATGAGCCGCCCGCCTCCGATGCCTTGCGCAGCCAGATGCATCTGCTGCGCCGTGCGCTCGCGGATGCCGGTTTCGACGGCATCGAGACCGTGCATGGCACGGGCTGGCGCCTCGTGCCGCCGGCTGCCTGAGGACCGAGGCATGAGTCGCCCGGGAGCCTTGACCCAGCGGGTCGTTTGGGCGCTGACCGGTACGGTCACGGTGTTCGTGACCGTGCTCGCCCTGCTGTCCTATCTCACGTTCGATCAGATGGAAGACGATCTGGTCAACGACATCCTCACGACCGAAACCGAGCGCCTGGCGCAGCACTTGAGCACGGGCGAGTATTTCCTGCCCGATGCGCAACAGGGCCCGCGCGAGCTCGGTGGCTCGATGCGAGCCTGGCTGATCGAACCCAACGAAAGCGATGCCGTGCTGCCGGAGCCGTTGCGGGGACTGGATAACGGCCTGCATCTGCTGGAGCCGGGTGCCGAAACCTGGCACGTCATGGTGGCCTCGGTCGGTAATCAGCAGGGCAAGCTGTACCTGCTCTATGACGCGACCGACAACGAGGCGCGCGTGCAAAGCTTCGGCCTCTTCGTATTGGGTATCGGCGCCATCTGCGTGGTGCTGGCCTATGGGCTTTCGCGCCGGGTGGCCGGTATCGCGGTGAGCCCGATGCTCGATCTGACCCAGCGTCTGTCGACCTGGGCGCCCGGGTCGGCCGACCTGGCGGTACAACGCGACGACGAGGCGGGCCGTCTGATCGAGGCGTTCAATCGCGTGCAGAATCAGGTCGATCGCTCGATCGCGCGCGAACGCGAGTTCGCCGCCAATCTGAGCCACGAGGTGCGTACCCCCCTGGCCGGCATTCGCTCCGATGGCGAAATGATGTTGCTCGACGACACGCTGGCCGAAGCGTCGCGCAGGCGCTTGCAACGCATCGTGGACCACGTCGACAGCGTGTCGGCCTCGCTCGAAAGCGCCCGCGCGCTCGCGCGCGATGAACCCCGCGCCGCCGAAGCCGTGGATCTCTCGCGCTGTATGCGCGACGCCTGGCAGGGCTTCGAGGTCAACGCAGATCAGGCAGGCCTGCAGTTCGTGAACGCCATCCCCGACGGCGTCGAGCGCATGCTCGACCGCTATGCCCTGCTCACGGTATTGCGCAATCTGGTACGCAACGCGCTGGAGCACGCAGCGCCCGCGGAGTTGGTGGCATCGCTCGACGTGCGAGGCGCTCTGGTGCTGGCCGACAATGGCCGAGGCATCGCACCGGACGAGCTCCCCTTCGTATTCCAGCGCTACTACAGCGGCCGTCTGCGGGACTCGGCCGATGCCAGCGCCGGCGCGGTGCCGCGCGGCCTGGGTCTGGCGATCGCCAAGCGTGTCTGCGACATGCAGGGCTGGACGCTGGACGTGCAATCGTCCCAGGACGGCCCCGAGCGCGGCACGCGCTTTGTGCTGTGCCTGGAAGAGACGCCGGCGCCAGCGCGGGCCTAGCCCGGCCTGGCGCGATTTCGGCTCAACGGTTCAGTTCAGCAGCACCCCGGGCAGCCACATCGAGAACGCCGGCACGTAGGTCACGAGGGCCAGTGCCGCGATCAAGGCGCCGTAGAACGGCCAGATCGTTCGCATCACCGTGCCTACCGACACCTGGCCGATGGCGCAGCCCACGAACTGCGTGGTGCCGACGGGCGGCGTGTTCAGGCCGAGCGCGCAGTTGATCAACATCACCATCCCGAATTGCACCGGACTCATGCCGTACTGCATGCAGATGGGCAGGAAGATCGGTGTGCAGATGAGGATGGTGGCCGCCATGTCGAGGAACGTGCCCAGCAGGAAGAGGGCGATGTTCACCATCAGGAAGATGGCCCATGGGCTGGTCGAAATGCTGGCCATCAGCTCGCCGGTTTTTTCGGCCACGCCATACAGGCCGATCAGGTAGCCGAAGGTCGCGGAGATGCCGATGAGCAGCAGCACCACCCCGGTCGTTTTCACGGCCTTCGCGGCAGCGCGCAGGAACTGATCCCAGGTGAGCGAGCGATACACGAACACGGTCAGCGCCAGGGCATAGAGCACCGCGACAGCGGCCGACTCCGTGGCCGTGAAGACGCCGCTCAGGATGCCCGCCAGGATCAGCACGATCACGAACAGGCCCGGCGCGGCGGCCACGAGCGAGCGCAGCACGATGCTCCAGCCGGGGAAGGTTCCGGCCGGATAGCCGCGCTTGCGCGCCACCAGATAGGCGGCCGCCAGGTTGCACAACGTGAGAATCAGGGCGGGCACCACGCCCGCCGCGATCAGCGCGGCGATCGAGACTTTGCCGCCGGCCGCGAGCGTGTAGATGATGATGTTGTGGCTGGTGGGCATCAGCGCCCCGACCAGGGCGGCGTGGGTGGTGACGTTGACCGCGTAATCCGCCGAGTAGCCCTCGCGCTTCATCATGGGAATCATGACCGAGCCCATGGCCGAGACGTCGGCGACCGGCGAACCCGACACCCCGCCGAACAGCGTGCAGGCCACGACGTTCGACATGCCCAGCCCGCCCCGTACGTGCCCCACCAGTGATTTGGCGAACGCGACGATGCGATCGGCGATACCGCCATAGAGCATCAACTCGCCCGTGAAAATGAAGAAGGGAATGGCCAGGAACGAAAACGCGTTCATGCCCGAGGTCATTTGCTGGAAGGCGACCGCGATGGGCAGGTCTTCGTACCAGATGGCGGTGATCGAGGCCAGGCCGATGGAGAAGGCCACGGGCACGCCGATGACCAGCAGCGTGATGAACGAGAAGGAAAGCAGCGTCAGTGCCATGCTTTTTCCACCTTCTGGTGGCGCAGCAACGCCACGATGTGTTCGATCGAGAACAAGGAGATCAGGATGCCGGAGAGGGTGGCGGGGGCGTACTTCCAGCCTTCGGAGATGCCCAGGTTCGGGATCGCATAGTCGGCCACCGACTCGGCCAGCACGCCGCAATTCCAGGCCATCAACAGCCCGAAGACCAGCACCAGCACATGAATCAGCAGCCGGATCGTGCGCTGGCCGCCCTCGGGCAGCAGCTCGACGAGCGATTCGAAGCCGATATGGCCGGCGTCACGCACGCCGACCGCGGCGCCCAGCATGGTGACAAACAGCACCAACAGCAGTGACAGGCTTTCGGCCCAGGTCGGTGTGTTGTTGAGAACATGCCGGCCGACGATCTGCAGCGTGACCGCGGCGAGCAGCAGGATCAGGCCGGCCAGGCTGATCTTGAGGCAGGTGCGCGCCAGCCAGGCGCACCCTCGGGTATAGGCGGACAGCGGAACGGCGAGGGCCGTCTGGCCCTCGCCGCTCGCCTCCGTGGCCGCACGGCCAACGGTAGGGGCGGACATCTCGCTCTCCTTATTGCACCGCCTGGATGCGGCTCACGAGCTCTTTCATCTCGGGCGTCGTGACGAACTTCTCGTAGACGGGCTTCATCACGGCCGAGAACGAGGCCTTGTCGGGCTCGATGATCTGCGCGCCCGCCTTCTCGACGATGGCGCGCGACTTCGTCTCGCGTTCATCCCAAAGCTTGCGCATGGTGGGGACCGACTCGCGTGCGGCCTCGCGCAGGATCTTCTGGTCGTCGGCCGAAAGCTTGTCCCATTGGCGCTTGGAGAACAGCAATATCTCCGGCGTCATGGTGTGCTCGGTGCGGGAGTAGAACTTCGCCACTTCGTAGTGGTGCGCGCTTTCGTAGCTGGGGAAGTTGTTCTCGGCCGCGTCCACCAGGCCCGTCTTGAGCGAGGTGTAGACCTCGCCCATCGGCATCGGCGTGGCATTGCCGCCAATGGCTTCCACCATCGCCACCGAAAGGTCGGATTGCTGCACGCGGATCTTCAGGCCTTTGGTGTCGGCGATGGTCTTGATGGGCTTGTTGCGCGTATACATCGAGCGCGATCCGCTGTCGTACCACGCCAGGCCGATGAAACCCGCTTTTTCGCACGAGCGCAGGATCTGCTCGCCGATGTCGCTATCCAGCACTTTGTGCAGGTGCTCTTTCGAACGGAACAGGAACGGCAGCGACGGGACCCGTGTGGTCTGGCAGATGTTGTGCATGGCCGCGCTCGACACCCGCGCCATCGACAGGGCACCGAGCTTCACCTGCTCGATCGAATCGTTTTCGTTGCCCAGCGCACCGCCTGAGAACACCTTGATATTGAGTTTGCCATTGGAACGCTGCTTGACCTGGTCGGCCATGTGGCGCACCGCGACCACGGTCGGGTAATCATCGGGATGGATGTCGGCGGAACGCAGGTCGGCGGCGTGGCCGGCCAGGGGAGCGAGCGCCATGAAGGATGCGGCAGCGGCGAGCGCGGCGCGCAGAGAGGACAAGCGCGGCATGTCTACCTCCGGGGGGAGTTATATGTCGTGTTATGGGATGCGCTTCAAATCGATTGTCTGGACCGGCATGAGGCCGGACGGGGGCTAGCCGAGGTAAGCGGGTTCCTCCAGCCCTTGGGCACCGGGCCGCAGCGCGAACACGGCGCCGTCCAGGGCGTCCGGGGCGCTGCCAGCGGGTCTGATCGAGGTGACGTAAAGCGTGGAGAGGTCGGCGCCGCCAAATGCGCACATGGCGAGCTTGGCCGCGGGCAGGCGCAATGAGCGGTCCAGGCGGCCTTCGGGCGTGTAACGATGCACCTGGCCCGCGTCGTTGCCGCAGATCCAATAACAACCATCGGTGTCCACCGCCGCGCCGTCAGGGCGGCCGGCAGCCAGTGTGGCGATGAACACGCGCGGGTCATGCGGGGTGCCGGTGTCCGTGTCGTAGTCATAGGCCCACACGGCGGGCGGTCGGCGCGGGTGCGAGTCGGACACATACATGATGCGGCTGTCGGGGCTGAACGCCATGCCATTGGGCACGATGAACGGGTCGGCGCTGCCCTGCTCGAATCGGCCGCGCTCGAGGCGATAGAGGCGTCCCGCGGGCTCGGCGCGTGCCATGTCCATCACCATGGTGCCGGCCCAGAAGCGGCCTTGCCGGTCGCTGCGGCCATCGTTGAAGCGCATGCCCTGCGCGGCGTGATCCACTGTGGCAAGGCGTGCCGGTATGCCGGCCGGGGTGCCAGCCACGAGCGGCGGCAGCGTGAAAATGCCTGTTTGCATGGCAAGCAGCCAGCCGCCGGCATGATGCGCGATGCAGCCCGCCATCTCGGGCAGCGTCCAGCTATCGCAGCCGCCGGTGGCCGGATCATGACGCCAGAGGCGCCGGGCCGGAATGTCGGTCCAGTAGAGCGCCTGTTCGCCCGGGTGCCAGAGCGGGCTTTCGCCCACCTCGCACAGCATGTTGCCGATACGTTGGTAGGCGTTCATGGTCAGAAAGGACCGGCCTTGACGAACGCGCCGCCTTGAAATTGCGCGGCCGGGTCCTCGGGGGAGAGGGGAGGTTGGGCCTCCACCTGCGCGCGGAAGCGTTCGGAGCTGTCTTTGGGGACGTAGCCCAGCCGCGTCGCGGCCTCGTCGTCCCACCAGCGATCGCGGTTGGCGGAGGCGCCGTAGACGATCAGGTGCCCCACGTCGGGCGTGTAGAGCGCGCGGCGCACCAGCTGTTCGAGGTCGTCGTAGCTCAGCCAGGTCACGAGCATGCGGCGGTCGCGCGGCTCGGGAAACGAAGACCCGATGCGCAGGCACACGGTCTCGATGCCATAACGATCGAAGTAAAAGCGGGAGAGGTTTTCGCCGTAGGCCTTCGACAAGCCGTAATAGCCATCGGGACGCAGGGGCGCCTCGGCGTCGATGCGCTGGCCTTGCCGATAGAAGCCGATCACGTGATTGGAGCTGGCGAACACCACGCGGCGCACGTGGTGGATGCGCGCGGCTTCATACAGATTGAAGACCCCCTGGATGTTGGCCGGCAGGATCTCATCGAAAGGCCGTTCGACGGAGACGCCGCCCAGATGCACGATCGCATCGCAGCCGGCCACCAGCGCTTGCACCGCCTCCGGATCCGCCAGATCACAGGAAACGAGCTCTTCGCCAGGGGCGGCGTCGGTGAGAAGGGAGATGTCCGAGACCCGCAGCACATCGGTGCAGGTCTTGAGTCTGGGGCGCAATACACGGCCCAGATTGCCGGCGGCGCCGGTGAGAAGCAAACGTCGACTGCGTCCTGCCAGGGTGTCCATGGTCATCGAGTGCAGCGGTGAGCTTGATCGGAGCCAGCGGAGTACGGGCAAACGATGCACGTATTACGTCGGCATCTGGGTCGATATCTGGTACGTTATCGTACAACGTGCCGGCAGTATAATTAGCCGCAAAATTCACCGTCAAGCATCACACCACCCCGGGATATCCCTCGATGAGCAACGCCACCCCCATCACCGCCGTGCCGCAGCGTCGTCCGCGTAATCTGGCGCAGGGTCTGGTTGAATCGATCACGGAGCGTATCCGGGGCGGCGAGATCGCGCCAGGGCAGAAATTGCCGACCGAGTCCGAGATCATGCGCCAATTTGGCGTAAGTCGGACGGTAGTGCGAGAGGCCTTGTCGCGTCTGCAGGCTGCCGGCCTGGTCGAGACGCACCACGGCGTGGGCACTTATGCGCTCGAGCCCTCGGGTGGCACTGATTTTCGCGTGGACCCGGCCGATATCGCCACCGTGCGCGACGTGCTGGTGCTGCTCGAACTGCGGATTTGTCTCGAGAGTGAGGCGGCAGGCCTGGCGGCGTTGCGCCGCAGCGACACGCAGCTCAGCGAAATGCGCCGCGCGCTCGATGAATTCAAGGGCTGTCTGGCGCAGGGCGGGGATACGGTCACGCCGGATTTCCGCTTCCATCTGCTGGTCGCGCAGGCCACCGAAAATCGCTATTTCGCCGACCTGATGTCCCATCTGGGTTCGGCCATCATCCCGCGCACCCGCATCAATTCGGCCCGAATCGCCCACGAGGACCGCGAGCAGTATCTGGCGCGCGTCAACCAGGAGCACGAGGATATCTGGCAGGCCATCTCGCGCCAGGATCCCGAGGCCGCGCGTGCGGCGATGCGTATGCACCTCAGCAATAGCCGCGAGCGCCTGCGCCGCGCCCAGGACCGCTGATTCTTTCCGTTGCAAGACCGTCGCTTGTCTTGCGCCGATTTTAGATATACGATGTCGTACAACTAGCCGGCGACATGCAATTGCATGCCGGCTGGCCGCCACGCAGGCCGGGTCGGGTGACCCGGTGGCACGATCCAACACGATGAACGCCGCCATCCGGTTCCGGGGGAGCCCGCGGCGCTTTGACACCACGGAGCAGAATTCCATGTATTTCGACCACGCCGCCCTCAAACACCTCCTGGGCAATGGCCTGCTGTCGTTCCCGGTGACCGATTTCACCGCCAACGGCGACTTCAATGAGCAGACCTACCGCCAACGCCTCGAATGGCTGATGCCCTACGGCGCCTCGGTGCTGTTCGCAGCCGGCGGCACCGGCGAGTTCTTCTCGCTCGAAGTCGAGGAATACGCCAAGGTCGTGAAGACCGCCACCGACACCTGCAAGAAAGACACCCCGATCGTCGCTGGCGTGGGCCAGGGCACGCGCGCTGCCATCCGCTACGCGCAAGCCGCCGAAGCCAACGGCGCGAGCGGCATCCTGCTGATGCCGCACTACCTGACCGAAGCCAGCCTGGACGGCATCGTCGATCACGTCGAAGCGGTCTGCAAATCGACCAAGCTGGGCGTGGTGGTCTACAACCGTGCCAACTCGCAGCTCAACGCCGACGCCCTGGAGCGTCTGGTCGACCGCTGCCCGAACCTGATCGGCTTCAAGGACGGCGTGGGCAACATCGAACTGATGATGTCGGTCCACAACCGCATCGGCGACCGCCTGGTCTACGTGGGCGGCCTGCCCACCGCCGAAATCTTCGCGCCGGCCTACCTGGCCATGGGCGTGAACACGTATTCGTCGGCCGTCTTCAACTTCGTGCCCGCCACCGCCGTGCGCTTCTACGAAGCCATCCGCGCCAACGACCACGCCACGGTCAACGACCTGCTCAAGCGCTTCTACTTCCCGCTGATCGCCCTGCGCAACCGCAAGTCGGGTTACGCCGTCAGCATGATCAAGGCCGGCGCCACCCTGGTGGGCCACTCGGCCGGCCCGGTGCGCAGCCCGCTGACCGAGCTGACCGACGCCGAAGTCGAAATCCTGGCCGGCCTGATCAAGGACGTCGAGCCCGAGGCCCTGGCCCGCTAAAACGATCTTCCCCTTGCCCGGGCGCGAACAGCGCCCGGTCTGCTCGCGGCCTGCCGTTGATCCGGCAGGCCGTTTTTTTGTCGTAGGGCCGCCCCAAGACAAAAAGCCCCCTTGGGGGGCAGCAAGCCGCAGGCGCAGCGTGGGGGCACTTTTGTCGCAGGGCCGCCCCAAGACAAAAAGCCCCCTTGGGGGGCAGCAAGCCGCAGGCGCAGCGTGGGGGCACTTTTGTCGCAGGGCCGCCCCAAGACAAAAAGCCCCCTCGGGGGGCAGCAAGCCGCAGGCGCAGCGTGGGAGGAAGCTTTTTTTGACGGAAATTTGACGGCTTGCCGTTATGCTTGCGCGTCCTTGAACCGGGCGCTGGCATCGGCCGCATCAGCCGGCATCGCTGGCGCCGCTCCCGGAGCCGCTTTTGCGCCGTCTTACCGTTCGCTTTGTCATCTCTGTGCTGGTCATGCTCACCTTGAGCCGGCTGGCGCTGTCGTTCTGGCTTTGGGAGCGTGTGCAGGACGCCGGCGGGCTCTGGCCGATCCTGGTCGGAGGCTGGCGCATCGATCTGTGCCTGACCGCCATGGTGATCGGCCTGCCGGCCGCGCTGTCGCCGTGGTTCGGTCATCGTCCGCTCGCGGCACGGCTGACGGCCTGGTGGTTCCGGATCTGGTGGATGCTCTTCGTGCTGCTGGAGGTGTCGACCCCGCAGTTCATCTCGGAGTACGACACGCGGCCGAACCGGCTTTACTTCGAGTACCTCGTGCATCCGCGCGAGGTGGCGGCGATGCTTTGGGAAGGCTACAAGGGTGTGCTGCTCGCCTCGGTCGTCGTGCTGCTGGCGGCCGCGTGGCTGGCATGCCGGCTGTTCCCGGTGGGGCGCGCGGACGGATTCATGCGCTGGTGGAAGCGTCCGCTCGTCACGGTGGCCGTCATTGCGCTCTGCGTGCTGGCCGGCCGCGGCACTTTGCAGCACCGGCCCATCAATCCGTCGGTCGTGGCATTCTCCAGCGATGCGATGGTCAACACGCTGCCGCTGAACTCGCTCTACAACGTATTCGACGCCGCCTACCGGATGCGCGATGAGCGCTCATCGGCCGCGCTCTATCCGCCGATGGAAACCGATCGCATGAACGCGCTGGTGCGCGAGTCCGCCGGCCTGACCGGGCCGGCGCTCGATCCTGCGTATCCCAGCGAGCACGTGCAGCGCGCCACGGTGCGCCGCGACAAGCCGCTCAATCTCGTCATCATTCTGCAGGAGAGCCTGGGTGCCCAATATGTCGGCAGCCTGGGCGGCCGCGACCTGACCCCGCACATCGACGCGCTCGGGCAGGAGGGCTGGATGTTCGGCCGCGCCTACGCCACCGGCACGCGATCGGTACGCGGCATCGAAGCCGTGACCGCGGGCTTCCTGCCCACGGTCGCCGAAGCGGTCGTGAAGCTGCCGCGCTCGCAGAGCAACTTCTTCACGCTGGCCGGCGTGTTGGGCGCGCATGGCTATCACTCCCGCTTCGTGTACGGCGGCGAGTCGCACTTCGACAATATGCGCGGCTTTTTCCTGGGCAATGGCTTTAACGAAGTCGTCGATCGCAAGTCGTTCGTCGACCCGGTTTTCGTAGGCTCGTGGGGTGCCTCCGACGAAGACATGTTCAACCAGGTGGACCGGCTGCTGCGCGCCGATGGTGACAAGCCCGTCTTCACACTGGCATTTTCAGTGACCAATCACTCGCCGTGGGAGTATCCGGCCGGCCGCATCGAGCCGCAGGGGGATCCGGCTTCGGTCGACAACACGGTGCGCTACGCCGATTGGGCCATCGGCAAGTTTTTCGAGCGGGCCCGCCAGGCGCCGTACTGGAACAACACGGTGTTCCTGGTGATCGCCGATCATGATTCGCGGGTATACGGCGCCAATCTCGTGCCGGTGCGGCACTTCCAGATCCCGGCGCTGATCCTGGGCGGCACCGTGACGCCGCGCCGCGACGAGCGCATCGTGAGCCAGATCGATATGGCGCCGACGCTGCTCTCGTTGATGGGACTGGACAACGTCAATCCGCTGTTGGGCGCCGATCTGACGCAGCGCGATCCCAACCGGGCGATCATGCAGTACGGCGATAACTTCGGTTATCTCAAGGGCGATACGTTGGCCGTGATCGAACCGCATAAGCCGGTTCATATCTACAACTATCGCCGGGCACCGCTGGATCAGGAAGAAGGCTATCAAGAGCTGCCGGCCAACCCTGCGCTGGCCGACGAAGCCCTTGCGCATGCATTGTGGCCGAGCTGGGCGTATCGCGAGGAGCGCTATCGCCTGCCGCCCCAGGATGCGGCGCGGCGCTGAGGCGACAACGCCGCGCTAAACAAAAGCCCCGGGTGAGGCGCCTTCGCAAGGCGCGCCACCCGGGGCTTTGTCATGCCTGAGCGATCAGGATCAGACGCGTGCCGGCAGCACGGTGCCCGCGGCTTGACCGAAGGCAATGCGGGGGTAGCCGGGTTTCTCGCAGTGCGCGCGGATGATGATCTCGTCGCCATCCTGCAGGAACGTGCGCGATTCGCCCCACGGCAGCGCGACCGCGGTCTTGCCGCCATTGCTCAGCTCCATCAGCGAGCCCGCCTCGTCGGGTTGCGGGCCCGAGAGCGTGCCGGTGCCGAGCAGGTCGCCAGGCTGCAGATTGCAGCCGTTGACGGTGTGGTGCGCCACGAGCTGGGCGACGTTCCAGTAGGCATCCCGGAAGTTGCTCGACGAGAGCTTGGCCGGCGCCTGCTTCGCGCCGCGCGATTCGTTGGTCGTGAGCAGCACTTCCATTTGAACGTCGAAGGCGCCCTCGGCGCGGTTCGTATCGGAGCTCAGGTAGGGCAATGGCTGCGGATCGGCGGCGTCGCGGGTATAGGCGACGCGGAAAGGCGCGAGCGCGTCGAGCGTGACGATCCAGGGCGAGATGGTCGAAGCGAAGTTCTTCGACAGGAAGGGGCCGAGCGGCTGGTATTCCCAGGCCTGCAGATCGCGCGCCGACCAGTCATTCAGAATGCACAGGCCGAATACATGCGACTCCGCCTGATCCAGGGGGACGCGTTCGCCCAGCGGATTGGCGCTACCCAGGAAGACACCGAGTTCGAGCTCGTAGTCCAGCCGCTTGCACGGGCCGAATTGCGGCGCCTCGCCTTCGACGGCCGGCCGCTGCTGCCCCACCGGGCGCGCGAATTTCTGATTCACGCCGATGCTGGACGCACGGCCGTGATAGCCGATCGGTACCCACTTGTAGTTGGGCAGCAGGGGATTGTCGGGCCGGAACTGCTTGCCGATCGCCGTGGCGTGGTGCACCGAGATATAGAAGTCGGTGTAATCGCCGATCTGGGCAGGCGTGGTGAATTCGGCATCGGCCTGAGGCACCAGCAGCGGCTCGATCAACCCTTGCAGCGGCGAGCCGCTGCGCAGTGCGCGGGAGAGCGCCAGGCGCAACGCCTGCCAGGCCGGCTGGCCCAGCGCCATCAGCGCATTGACGCGCGTCTCACGGCCGGCCTGCAGCGCCGCCAGGGCGGCGCCATCGAACGGCGCGCCGGGCTTCGCGTCGGCCAGCGCGGCCAGGTCGACGATGGCGTCACCGATCGCCACACCCACGCGGAAGGCTTCTTGCGTGCCTTTGCGGCGGAATGCGGCGTAGGGCAGATTCTGCAGCGGAAAGCCATTGGCCGGGGTGTTGGCGCTGGTGACCCAGCTGGTCAGGGCGGGGTCGTGGGTTTCGTTCAAGGTAGTCATGGGTCGCGGTGTCTCGGTTCCAGGAGGAGGGGTGGGGTCGTGCGCGCTGCCAATGACAACGCGGCAATGGCGCACCATTGCCGCGCAGCCATCGGGCGCGGACCGGCGGCGAGGCCGGCGCTTATGCCCGTTCGGGATTGAAATGCTTTTTCAGGCCTTGCCAGCACTGGTAGTAGTCGCCCTGCAATTGGGGCGAGGCCAGCGCGTGCGCGGTCGGGCGGATCACCCGGCGCGTCTCGAACATGAAGGCCATGGTATCGCGGATGTAATGCGGCTTGCTGGTGTCGGCCACGCTCGCCTTCTCGAAGGTGTCGGCGTCCGGGCCATGGCCGCTCATGCAGTTGTGCAGGCTGGCGCCGCCCGGCGCGAAGCCTTCTGCCTTGGCGTCGTACACGCCTTGCACCAGGCCCATGAACTCGCTGGCTACGTTGCGGTGGAACCAGGGCGGACGGAACGTGTTTTCCATGGCCAGGATGCGCGGCGGGAAGATCGCGAAATCCAGGTTGGCGGTACCCGGGGTGTCAGAGGGCGAGGTCAGCACGGTAAAGATCGACGGATCGGGGTGGTCGTAACTGATGGAGCCCACCGTGTTGAACAGGCGCAGGTCGTACTTGTAGGGGGCGTGCGTGCCGTGCCAGGCCACCACGTCGAGCGGCGAATGCGTCAGAGGCGCGCGCCAGAAGCCGCCGGTGAACTTGGCGATGAGCTCGAAGTCGCCTTCGACGTCTTCGTACCACGCGACCGGCGCGAGGAAGTCGCGCGCGTTGGCCAGGCCATTGGAGCCGATCGGGCCCAATTCGGGCAGGCGCAGCGGCGCGCCGAAGTTCTCGAGCAGATACCCGCGGGCCTGGTCGTCGAGCAGCTCCACACGCATGCGCACGCCGCGCGGGATCACCGCGATTTCGCAGGGTTCGAGCTCGATCAGGCCCAGCTCGGTGGCGAGGCGCAGACGGCCGAGCTGCGGCACGATCAGCATCTCGGCGTCGGCGTTATAGAAAAAGCGGCCTTCCATCGAGCGGTTGGCGGCGTACAGATGGATGCCCACGCCGCCTTGTTCGTCGGGGCTGCCGTTGCCGCCCCAGGTCTGCACGCCGGCCACGAAATCGGTGGGGGCATCAGGGATCGGCAGCGGGCTCCAGCGCAGCTGGTTCGGCGTGACAGGGCCCTCGCCGAAGGTGGAACGCCATTGCCGCGCCCCATCGAAGGGTGCGAAAGGCTTGTGCACCACACCCGGCCGGATGCGATACAGCCACGAGCGGCGATTCTCGGCGCGCGGTGCCGTAAACGCGGAACCCGACAACTGCTCGGCATAGAGGCCGTAGGGACACTGCTGCGGCGAATTGCGGCCGTGCGGCAGCGCGCCGGGCAGCGCCTCGGTGGCGCAGGCATTGCCGAAGCCGGACTGATATTGCAGGGGCATGGTTGTCTCCTGGCGGCGCCGCGCGCAGGGGCGGGCCGGATTGTTATGAGGCGGCCGGGCGCGGCGCCGGGCCATGCGCCATTCTGCGCAAATTCGCCATCCCTGGATACGGGAATGTATAAATACAGATTATTCACATCATGAATACTGTCCCGTGACCGACCTGCGCACGATTGATCTCAATCTGCTGGTGATCCTGCAGCACCTGCTGCAGGAACGCAGCATCTCCGCCGTGGCGCGCCGCCTCGATCTCTCGCAGCCCGCCGTGAGCAACGCGTTGCGGCGCCTGCGCACGGCCTTTGGCGATGAGCTCTTCGTGCGCACGGGGCAGGGCATGCAGCCCACGCCGCGCGCCGAGCGCATGGCCGGCCCCGTCAGCGAGGCCCTCGACCTGCTCGCGCACATGGTCGAAGAATCCGATGAGGCGTTCGAACCCGCGTACAGCACGCGGCGTTTCCGCATCGCCATGACGGATGTGGGCGAGATCCATTTCATGCCGTCGTTGATGGAGGCATGCGCACGCGTGGCGCCCGAGGTCCGCATTGACTCGTTGCGGTTGCAGGGGCCGGATCTGCAGCGCGAGCTGGATGCGGGCCGGGTCGACCTCGCCGTGGGGGCGTTCGAGGAGTTGGCGGGGGGCGTTGTGCAGCGCATGCTGTTTCGCCAGGGCTATGCGACCTTGTTTCGCGCCGGGCATCCGAGCGCGCGCGCGGGTATGAGCCTGAAAGCCTTCCGCGCCGAGCGCCATCTGGTGGTGTCGCGGGCGGCGCCCTATGGCCAGGTCAATCAGTCACTCGAGCGCGCGGGGGTGCGGCTCGAGGCGCATTTCAGCGTGCCGCACTTCGCGGCCGTGCCTTACATCGTCAGCACGACCGACCTGCTCGCCACCGTGCCGCAAAAGCTCGCCGCGAGCGCCGCGCCGCACTTCGGTCTGCAAGTGCTGACCCCGCCGATACGCGTGCCCGCGCTGCAGACCAATCTCTATTGGCATCGCCGCTTTCAGCGCGATGGGGGGAATCAGTGGTTGCGCGGGCTGATCATCGAAACCTTCGCCGATCGGGTGTAAGGGCGAACGCGGGGCGTACCCTGGGGCAATCAATCGGATACCGCGGGCAGGCTGGCGGGTGCGTCGGCGCGGTCGATCGCCTGGGCGAGATCGGGGGTGTAGACCATCAAGCCGCGCGCCTGGCGCAGCTCGAGATACTGGCGCATCACGTGGCGCCAGCGCGGCTCCGTGATCAGGTCGTGCCAGACCGCAAGCAGATCATGCGGATCGGCACCGAGCCCGGCGTGGCGTCGTTGGGCGTAGGCGATGGTCGCGGGCGCCGACAGCAACTGCATGCGGCTTGCCGCGGTCAACAGCCGTACCGCGGGCTCGGGCGGCGTGTCGCAGCAATAAAGGACGGCAGGCGCCGCGGTGCCGGTCTGCGCCGACAGGGCTGCCAGTGAGGTGCCCGATAAGCGCACCGGGCCGTCGGCGCTCGCAAAGGTGTAGTCGACGCCGGAAGCGGCCGCGCTCAGCAGATGCAAGCCACGCAATAGCCGGAAAAGGTCGGTGGCCGCCGCATCCGGCGAGGCCTTGACCTCGACCACGAGGCAGACGTCCCACCCTGCATCCGCGGCGGCGCTCACGCCCTGGCGCAGCACCAGCACGTCCCACTCGCCCTTGGCGCGGTCGGTGCTCGCCACCAGCGAGCCGGGCATGCGGGCGGATCGCACGAGGCGATATACGTGTGTGGCCGATGCCGCCGCGTTCAGGCGCCGCACGAGCGCACCCAGTGCATCGGCGGCGGCCGCTTCGGCCACGTTGCCGCGGCGGCGCGAGGCGGCGCCTTGCGCGTAGGCGTCGGCGCTGCCTGATTGCGGTCCTTGCTGGGCACAGAGCGCCAGATAGGCCTGGACGCGCGGGTAGGACGCCAGCGTGGCGAAACGCCGCAAGCGAGTAAACGCCGGGTCTTCCTGCAAGCCTTGCAGCGCGGGCAGCGGTGGGGTAATCGCCTCGCTCGCCGGCATGGCGAGCACGGCAGCCAGCGCGTTATGCAGTGTGAGCCAGTCTTCTTTACCCGCCGCCGAATGCAGGCGCGCAAGTGCGGCCCGGCCCGTCTCATCGGTACTGCGCTGCAGCCGGGCCGGGTGGGCCGCCGCATTCACGACCGACCGCACGCTGCGCCGATCCTGCTTGACGCCACCCGCAAGGCTCACGTACTCGGCCACCTCGGCGCAACCCTGCCGCAGCAGAAGCGCCTGGAACACGGGGTCTTGCTGCAACGCTTCGTCCACGACGCGCGCCAGCGCATCCATGAAGGCACGTTCTTCGCTCGGACCCGGCGCTGCACCGGCGTCCAGGCAGACGCGTGTGCGCTCCAGCGCAATGGCGAGCGCCGTCTCGGCGCTGTCGTCGTCCGCCAGCGCGGCCGGGGTGGCCGGCACCGCGTAAGGGCGAGGCACACCGCGCAGCAAATCGTGCAGCAGGGGGCAGGAATTCATGCGCCCCATTGTAGGGGCGGAGGCTGGCGGTGCGACCGCCACGCTCCGGTCGGGCGCCGGTACGCCGGCTCAGGCCGAAGGCTCGGCCTGAGCCACCGAGGCGCGTGCGTGGGCCAACGCTTCGGCAATGACGGTCATATTGCCGATGTGATTGGCCAGCAGCAGAATCAGCGCGGCGTTGAGCTCGCGGCTCTGCGCGTCGCTCAGGTCGCGGTGGGTCTCGATCAGGGCCTCGTAAAAACCGTCGGCCGAGGGCAGGTTGGGCGTCGTGATGAGCGGCATGGCGTTCCTCAATGCGTGCAGGTGGCGCGTGCCAGCGCCTGGTCGAGCGCGCTGCCGAGCGTGGCGGCATCGCGGCCGCGCCAGCGCGCGGCGATATGCTGGTCGGGGCGGATCAGATAGCACGTACCCGGTTGCGCGCCGTAGCGTCGCGCCAACAGGCCTTCCGGGTCTTCGACCCGCAGGACGCCTTGCGGCACGGTCCAGGTGGACCCGGCCGGTGCGACCACGATCACGCGCACGGGCACGGCCCGATCGGCCTGGCGTTGCAGCGTCTGCAAGAACTCGGGGGCGGGCGCGTCGGCGCCGCCGAAGAGCACCACATTGAACGCGGTATCGAGCTGGCCCAGCCACCAAGGCTGTCCGTTGCCGCCCGCGACCGGAGCGTCGGCGGCCACCGCGCCGGGCGCCATCGCGCCGGCGAAGGCGTCGGTATCGGGCGTGTTCAGCGGCGAGTCGCGATACGTGGCAGGCAGGGACAGGCGGCCGCTATTGACCAGCGTGCGCGCGAACGCATGATCGCGGGCCAGATTCAACACCGCGTTGCGGAACGTGCGGCTCACTTCGCTCTTGGGCGTGATGAAGTCGGTGGAGCGTGACGAGTTGAGAATGTTCTCGTCGGCCGCGTATTCGCGCTCGCTGGCGTAGGTGTCGAGCAGCGCTTCGGGCGCCTGGCCCGCCAGTACCAGGCGCAGCTTCCACGCCAGATTTTCGGCGTCCTGCACGCCGCTGTTGGCGCCGCGGGCGCCAAACGGCGAAACCCGGTGCGCCGCGTCGCCGGCAAAAAGCACGCGGCCGTGGCGGAAGGTGTCCATGCGTTCGCACGCGAAGGTATAGACACTGACCCATTCGAGCTCGAATTCGGTATCGGCGCCGAGCAGCGCGCGGATACGCGGCAGCACATTCTCGGGCTTGACCGCCTCGACCGGGTCGGCGTTCCAGCCCAGCTGGAAGTCGATGCGCCAGACGTTATCGGGCTGCATGTGCAGCAGCACCGATTGGTTGGGATGAAACGGTGGGTCGAACCAGAACCAGCGTTCGGCCGGGAAGGGCGCGCTCATCTTCACGTCGGCGATCAGGAACCGATCCTTGAAAATGCGGCCATGGGCTTCCTGGCCCAGCAGCTTGCGCACCGGCGAGCGGGCGCCGTCACAGGCGATCACCCATTGCGCCGCCAAGGTGTAGGGGCCGTCGGGAGTCTCCACCGTGACGAGCGTGTGATCGCCCTGCGGCTCGATGCCGGTCACGCGATTCTTCCAGCGCAACTCGATGTTGGATTCGGCGCAGGCCTGCTCGTGCAGATAGCCTTCGGCGTAGTACTGCTGCAGATTGATGAAGGCGGGGCGGCGATGGCCCGACTCGGGCAGCAGATCGAAGCGCCACACTTCCTGGTCGCGGAAGAACACCTTGCCCACGTTCCACGACACGCCCTTATCGACCATGCGCTGGCCGATGCCCAGGCGGTCCCAGATCTCGAGGGTACGCTTGGCAAAGCAGATCGCGCGTGAACCGGTGGACAACCGGAAGTCGTCGTCGAGCACCAGCACGGGAACGCCCTGGCGGGCCAGGTCGATGGCGGTGGTCAGTCCGACAGGGCCCGCGCCCACGATGACCACGGGGTGCGTGGCCGGCGCCGTGTCACGGACGTGCGCATGGTAGGCGAACTCCAGCGCCTGGTAATCGATGTCTCCCACGAGTGTCTCCTGCGTGGTGTGTTTGTCTTGGGCCGGCACCCGCGCATCGCGCGCGGCCGCGGCCGGACGGCAGTCATCCCGGCGCGCCCTCGCGAGGCGCCTGCGGACTGCTCATATAGGTATGGGTCAAACAAGACGCCGCGCGGGTGGCGCGGCGCCGGCATGCATCAGCCTTCGAGCTGCTTCCACATCTCGATGTCGCGCTTGTCGGTCCAGATGCGCGGATCGTCGTGACCGGTGGCTTCGTCGTAGGCGCGCGACACGTTGAACGGCATGCAGTGATCGAAGATCACCCAGTCGCTGTAGCGCGGCTTCATGAACTCGTAGGCCTGGCGATAAATGGTCTTGAGGTCGAGGCCTTCGGCCACGCCGCGGTTGACCACGGCGTACAGGTCGGTCAGGAAGGCACGCGTACCGGCCAGGCCCTGACGCACTTCGGTGGCGCTCTTGAGCGCCGGACCGCGGCCCGGCACCATCTTCTCGGCGCCGAAGGCGGCCAGCGCGTCGAGCGTGACAGGCCATTGGCGGAAGTAGGCGTCGCCGCAATACGGGGTGGATTGGTATTCGACCAGGTCGCCGGCGAACAGGATTTTCTGGTCGGGCAGCCAGGCGATGGTGTCGCCTTTGGTGTGGCCGCGGCCGATCTGCAGCAACTTGACCTCGAGGTTGCCGAGGTTGACCGTCATCTCGCCCTTGAACGTCATCGTGGGCCAGACCAGGCCGGCCGGGATCGATTCGGCATTGCGGAACAGGCGGGGGAAGCGGCCGATTTCGCTGGCCTTGTCCTGTTCGCCGCGCTCGGCGATCAGGTCGTAGGTGTCGCGGCTGGCGAGGATTTCCTGGGCGTTGTAGGCCGAAGCGCCGAACACGCGCACGGCGTGATAGTGCGACAACAGGATGTACTTGATCGGCTTGTCGGTCACTTCGCGCACGCGGGCGATCACGTCTTGCGCCATGACCGGGGTGGCCTGGGTGTCGACCACCATCACGGCCTCGTCGCCGATGATGATGCCGGTGTTGGGATCGCCCTCGGCCGTGTACGCATAGGCGTTGTCGGACAGCTTCTCGAACGAAACGACCTTGTCCTGCAGGTCGCCGTGCGACGCGAATTGCTTGCTCATGGAGTCTCCTGCCACATTGTTCTGGGTGTGGAGGCAATATATCCCGGCGTTAGTCTTTGTGCAATACGTTCGCTATAAACGAATTCCCTAGGAATCCGGCCCCTCAACGCTTCTGGCAATGCGGGCAGAAATAGGTGGCCCGCTGGCCCTGGACGATGCGCCGGATCGGGGTGCCGCACAGGCGGCAGGGCTGTCCGGCCCGTTCGTAGACCGCCGCGTGAATCGTGAAGTAGGCGCCCGGCTCGCCGCTCGCGCCCACGTAGTCGCGCAGCGTGCTGCCTCCCGACTCGAGGGCGTCGGTGAGGGTGAGGCGGATGGCGGCGGCGAGCTTGTCGCAGCGCGGACGCGACACCTTGCCCGCCGCCAGCCGGGGGTCGATGCCCGCCCGGAACAGGCTCTCGGATGCGTAGATATTGCCCACGCCCACCACCGCGGTGCCGGCCAGCAGTGCCTGTTTCACCGCCATTGCGCGGCCGCGGAATTGGTCGTGCAGCCACTTGCCGTCGAAGCGCGGATCGAACGGTTCGATGCCCAGCGTGGTCAGAAGCGGATGGGTGTCGATCGGGCCGGCATCGGCGGGATGCCACAGCACTGCACCAAAACGGCGCGGATCGTGCAGGCGCAGGATGGCGTGGTCGAACACCCAGTCGACGTGATCGTGCTTGCGCGGCGCTTCGTCCTGCGGCACCCGGCGCAGAGAGCCGGACATGCCGAGATGCACCAACTGCACGCCGTGCTCGAAGCGCAGCAATAGATATTTACCGCGGCGGGCGCATTCGAGCACCACGCGGTCGGTGAGCAGGGCGGGGAGGTCGGGCGGAACGGGCCAGCGCATGCGGGGTTCACGCACAACGAGGCGGCGCAGCGTCTGGCCGGTGATGACCGCGTCGATTCCTCGACGCGTGGTTTCCACTTCAGGCAGTTCCGGCATGAGCCAGTGTAAGATGATCAATTACGTGTACGAAGATTGTGCCACCAACCGGACGGGCCGCGTGAAGTTGTCGCTCAAACACATTAATCTCCGATTGGCCTCGCTGGCCTTGGTGCTGGCAGGTATGCAGGCGGTTCCCGCCCTCGCCGCCGAAGTGCGTCCCAAAGACGCCACCGGACCGCGCCTCGTACCCCAGCAGCGTGCGCCCGAAACCGAAGTGATTCACCTGCGGCCGGGCCAATTGCCCCTGGTGAGCCTTACCGGCGATATTTTCTATCGCGTACTGGCCGCCGAAATCGCCGCGCAGCGCGGCATGTACGGCAGCGCCGCCACCACGCTCGTCAACCTGTCGCGCGAAACCAGCGATCCGCGTCTTGCGCGCCGCGGGCTCGAGTTCCAGCTTGCCGGCGGCAATCTGCCGGGCGCTCTCGAAGCGGCTCGCACCTGGGCGCGCCTCGCCCCGAATGACATCGAAGCCAGCTCCACCGAGCTGGCCCTGGCCGCGGCCAATGGTCAGACCAAGGGTCTGGCCGAGGCGCTGCGCAAGCGTATCGACGCCACGCCCGACAAGGCGGGCGCGATTGCCCAGGCCATGGGCGTGCTCAGCCGCCTGAACGACCGCCGCCTCGCGCTGCGCATTCTCGACGAAGCCCTCTCTGACAACGTGCGCAAGCAGCCGGTCGCGCGTCTGGCCCTGGCCGACGTGGCCCAGGCCGCGGGCGACTACGGCCGCGCCTTTACCGAAGCCCGCGCCGCGCTCGCCGCCGACCCGCGCTCCGAGCCGGCCGCCCAGCGCGTGCTCGAGTACGGCGCCAAGGTCGATCCGCAGCGCGCCGAAGAGCAGGCTCGTGCTTATATCACCCGCAATCCCAACGCTCGCAAGGTGCGTCTGATGCTGGCCGGCCAATTGGCCGAGCGGGGCGACTACGACGCGGCCCAGGCCGAGCTGCAGGCCATGTCACGCCGCTCGCCCGAAGATTTCGATCTGCTCTTCATGCAGGCTCAACTGGCCTACAAGGCGGGTCACCTGGATCAGGCGCGCTCGCTGCTGCAGCAATATCTGGATGTGCAGAATCAGCGCCAGCAGGCCACCGCGCCGGGCGCGACCGACGCCGGTGCCGCAGCCGCCGATGCCCGGGTGATGCTCTCGCGCATCGCCGAAGACCAGGGTCGCTTCGATGACGCGATCGCCGAGCTCGGCCGTATCGACGACCCGTCCATGCGATTTTCGGCGCACATGCGCCAGGCCTCGCTGCGTGCGCGTCAGGGCCGTGTCGACGACGCCCTCGCGCTGATCAACGCTGCCGGTCCGCAAGACGAAGAAGAGCAGGTGCTGGGCATCCTCACCAAGGCGCAGATCCTGCGCGACGCCGATCGCGTCGACGAAGCCATCGCGATGCTGGCCAAGGCCGATCAGCAGATGCCCGATACCGTCGAGATCAAGTACGAGCTCGCGATGCTCTACGAGCGCGTCGGCAAGATCGATCAGCTCGAGCGCCTGCTGCGCCAGGTGATCGCGCTCGATCCTGAGCATGCGCACGCCTACAACGCACTGGGTTACACGCTCGCCGACCGCGGCCAGCGTCTGCCCGAGGCGCTCGACCTGATCACGCAGGCGCTGGATCTCGCACCCGACGATCCCTTCATTCTCGACAGCATGGGCTGGGTCAAGTACCGCATGGGCGAGCTGCCCGCGGCGGCCGAGTACCTCAAGCGCGCCTATGCGCAGCGGCCCGAGGCCGACATCGCGGCCCACCTGGCCGAGGTGCTCTGGAAGCAGGGCCAGCGCGAGCGCGCCACCGAGTTGCTGCGCGCCGGCTACAAGAAAGATCCCAAGAATCGCACCGTGCTCGACACCTTCGAGCGCCTCGGGGTGCAGCCGTGATGGCGGTGCTCGCGCGCTTGCGCGGTGCGGCCGCCGTCCTGATGCTCGGTGTGATCGCCGGATGTACGTCGCTGCCCGAGGCCGAGGCGCCCGCCGGCGAGGCCTTCTCGCGCAACGGTCGCTTCGCCATCACCGCTACCGAGTCCGACGGCAAACAGCAGGCCGTGCAGGGCGGCTTCACCTGGCGTGATACCGGCCGTGAATATGTGCTCGACCTGACTAATCCGCTGGGCTCCATCGAAGCGCGTGTCCAGGGTGGCCCCGGCGTGGCCACGCTCACGCGGGCCAACGGCAGCATGCTGCAGGCGCCCAATCCCGATGCGCTCGCCGAAGACGCCCTGGGCAGCCCGGTGCCCGTGTCCGGTCTGCGCAGTTGGTTGCGCGGCAAGCTCGCGGCCGATACCGACGCCGCCCAGAACGTGCAGCGCGACGATCTCGGCCGCCCGGCCTCGTTCGAGCAGAACGGCTGGAATGCCCGTTTGTCGCGCTATGACACCCTGGGCCCGCAATTGCTGGTGCTCGAGCGCCAGGAGCCGGGCCGCCGCATCATCGTGCGGCTGGTCGTCAACCAGCCTTGATCCGCTCGTGACGCTCTACGACGTACCGGCGCCCGCCAAGATCAATCTGTTCCTGCATGTCGTCGGTCGTCGTGCCGACGGCTATCACTTGCTCCAGACGGCGTTCCGTTTCATCGATATCGCCGACACCCTGCATTTCGATGCGCGACCGGACGGCGTGATCGAGCGCGCCTACGATCTGCCGGGCGTGCCGCCCGAGCAAGATCTCATCGTGCGCGCTGCCCGCGCGCTACAGCAGGCCACCGGCACGCGCCAGGGCGCCCGCATTGGACTCGAGAAGCGCATTCCGCAAGGCGGCGGGCTGGGCGGCGGCTCGAGCGATGCCGCCACGACGCTGATCGCGCTCAATCGTCTTTGGGGCACGGGCCTCTCACGCCAGGCGCTGATGAGTCTGGCGCTGCCGCTTGGCGCCGACGTGCCCGTGTTCGTGTTCGGCCAGTCGGCATTTGCCGAGGGCGTAGGCGAAGCCTTGCGCCCGATCCCTTTGCCTCCTGCGAGCTATTTGATCGCCCAACCCGACGCGAGTGTGCCCACGCCCGCAATTTTTTCGGCACCCGATTTGACAAGGGATTCAGAACCGGTCACAATAACGGACTTTCTTGCTTCGCCTACTTCTTTCTTCGGAAGGAATGATTTGGAGCCGGTGGTCTTTCGGCAGTTTCCTCGAGTATTCGAGGCTGTGCGATGGCTGGCAAACCTGGGTATCCGGGTTCGCATGTCAGGGTCTGGTGCGTGTCTTTACGCCGAATACCCGGGTCACGGTGCCGAATCAGAAGCCGCTGAATCGACAAACGAATCGGCGATTTTGGCAGAAAAGAAAATTACCGCTACAATGCGCGGCGCTGATAAAACAATCAGCCAAACGCATCCCGGGTTTCGGTTAGTGAAGGCTTCGGCCGGATTGACAGAGCACCCGTTGCGGCACTGGATTGAAAGCTAGTTGGGGAGTCGCCAAGCTGGTTAAGGCACCGGATTTTGATTCCGGCATGCGAAGGTTCGAATCCTTCCTCCCCAGCCAAACCAATACATAAAAAAGCTGTTGAACGTGAGCCCGTCAGACACCGGCACCAGTTCAGCGGCTTTTTTGTTTTTCGGGGTCTGCGCAAGCGGGACGGGCGAATGCCACCCCTGGCCTTGTGCCTCGTTGTTTCAAAACGACCATCACCTGCATCATGGCAAACGATAGCTTCATGATTTTCACGGGCACGGCGAACACCCGCCTGGCCGTGGACGTAGTCAACCATCTCGATATGTCGCTCGGCAAGATGACCGTCGGCCGTTTTTCGGATGGTGAGGTGATGGTCGAGATCAACGAAAACGTCCGCGGCAAAGACGTTTTCGTGCTGCAGCCCACGTGCGCGCCGACCAACGACAACCTGATGGAAATCATGGTGATGGTCGATGCCCTGCGCCGTGCCTCGGCTGGCCGCATCACCGCCGCGATTCCGTATTTCGGCTACGCCCGGCAAGATCGCCGCCCGCGCTCGGCGCGCGTGGCCATCTCGGCCAAGGTCGTGGCCAACATGCTGCAAGTGGCTGGCGTCGACCGCGTCCTCACCATGGACCTTCACGCCGACCAGATCCAGGGTTTCTTCGATATCCCGGTCGACAATATCTACGCAGGTCCGATCTTGCTGGGCGACATCTGGCGCCGCAATTTCTCGAACCTGGTCGTGGTGTCGCCCGACATCGGCGGCGTGGTTCGTGCCCGTGCGCTGGCCAAGCAACTCGAAGCCGACCTGGCCATCATCGACAAGCGCCGTCCGCGCGCCAACGTCTCCGAAGTGATGAACATCATCGGTGAGGTCGACGGACGCACCTGTATCATCATGGACGACATGGTGGATACGGCAGGCACGCTGTGCAAGGCGGCCCAGGCCCTGAAGGAACGCGGCGCCGGCGCCGTGTACGCTTATTGCACGCACCCCGTGCTGTCGGGTGGCGCCATCGAACGCATCGAAGCCTCGTCGCTCGACGAGCTCGTGGTGACCGACACGATCCCGCTCTCCGCCGAGGGCCAGGCTTGCGGCAAGATCCGCCAGCTGTCGTGCGCGGCACTGCTGGGCGAGACCATTCTGCGTATCTCGAACGCCGAATCGGTCAGCTCGCTGTTTGCCGACTGAGGCAAACGCCTTCCGGGCCGGCAGGCCCCGCTGAACGGATCACCTGATCCGATCGCGGTCTGCGGCCTCATTACCCCATTTGCCTGTTGCTGGTCGCGGCAGCAGGCGGATCACACGCCGCGCATGTTGCGCGGCGTGAAATCGACCGGCGGATTTTTTCGCCAGATTGTTTGGAGTTTTTCCATGAAATTCAATGCCACTTCGCGTAGCGTCCAGGGTACGAGTGCGAGCCGCCGCCTGCGCCGCGCGGGCCGCGTTCCCGCCATCGTTTACGGCGGTACGGCTGCCCCCCTGAACATCGAGCTCGACCACAACGAAATCTTCCACGCCCTGCGCAAGGAAGAGTTTCACGCTTCGATCCTGACCATGGCGATCGAAGGCGGCAAGAACGAACAAGTTCTGCTGCGCTCGGTTCAATGGCACGCCTACAAGCAACAAGTCCTGCACGTCGACTTCCAGCGCGTGGATGCCAACCAGGCTCTGCACACCAAGGTGCCCCTGCACTACATCAACGCTGAAGTCTCGCCGGCCGTGAAGCTGTCGGGCAACATCATTTCGCACATCGTGACCGAAGTCGAAGTGACCTGCCTGCCGAAGAACCTGCCGCAATTCATCGAAGTGGATCTGAAGGATCTGCTCGGTGGTGGCGTGGTGCACCTGTCGGCCGTCAAGCTGCCGCGTGGCGTGACCTTCGCCGTGCACAGCTCGGATGACCCCGTCATCGCTTCGGCCGTCGCTCCCAAGGGCGCTGTGGCCGACGAAGGCGAAGCCGAGGCGCCGGCCGCCTAAGGCTCTCCCGGACTCGTTCCAGGCACGCGGGGTCGCGCCCCGCACAGACCCTGCGCCTGCGTTTGCATGCGCAGGGTTTTTTGTGTTCTAAACACACGCATCATGTCCGCACCCATACGTTTGATCGTCGGGCTGGGAAATCCTGGCCCCGAGTACGAAGCCACCCGTCACAACGCGGGATTCTGGCTGGCCGACCATCTGGCCGACGACCTGCGCGCCACCTTCAATCTCGAGAAAGGCTTCTCCGGATTCGTGGCGAAGGCGCGCGTCGACGGCGAGAACGTGCTGTTGCTCAAGCCCATCACCTATATGAACCGATCCGGCCAGGCCGTGGGTGCGCTCGCGCGCTTCTACAAGGTCACGCCCGAAGAAGTGCTGGTGCTGCACGACGAACTCGATCTGCTGCCCGGCCAGGCCAAGCTCAAGCAGGGTGGCGGACACGCGGGCCATAACGGCCTGAAAGACATCCAGGCCGCATTGGGCAGCCCCAATTTCTGGCGCCTGCGCATCGGCATCGGTCACCCGCGCACGCTCAATCTGCAGCAGCAGGTGGCGGATTTCGTGCTGCATCCGCCGCGCCGCGAAGAGCAGGGCGGCATCGACGATGTCATCACGCGCTCGCGCGCGGTCGTGCCCGCCATGCTGCGCGGCGATTTTGCGCAGGCCACGCGCCAGCTGCACGGCGGTAATCCGGCGTGACGCGGCGCGCGCCTTTGCCGGCTCCGGGTCCACTCACCCTGCGCCAGGAAATCGCCGACTGGTGGCGCTTCCTGCGCGCGCCCACGCTGCGTGGCCGCATCGGCCCGCGCAGCCAGGGCAGTGGGCTGGAGCGCGACATCTGGCCCAGCGTGCGGCCGGGGCGCGTGCTGGCCTGGGCGGCGTTGCTCTGGGTCATCAATCTGTTCGTGCTGGGCCCGATCGCGGTGGCAGCAGCCGGCGCGGGCGGCGCCATGCATCGCCTCGATCCGAGCAACCTGCCCTGGCTCGCCGCGATCGTCTGGGCGCCGCTCGTCGAAGAAATGCTGTTCCGCTACGGCCTGCGACGTCCGCTCCAGGCACTGTGGCTGGTGCCCCTGATGGTGGCAGTGGTGATCAACGGTCCCAAGACGTGGGTGATCGCCACCGCGACCGCGCTGGTACTGCTGGCCGGTTGGGGCCTGCGCGACGCGCCAGCCCGCCTGCGTGGCTGGAATACGCGCTGGCGCCGTTTTTATATCCGGCACTTTTTCTGGGTGTTCCATCTGAGCGCGCTGAGTTTCGCCGCCGTGCACCTGAGTAATTTCAAGTTCAGCGCGATGCCCTGGTGGCTGATGCCCGCGCTGGTATTGCCGCAGTATCTGACCGGCCTGGTGCTGGGCTGGATGCGCGTGCGCCGCGGCATCGGCGCGGCGGTGTTGCTGCATGCGATGTTCAATGCCGGCCCGATCCTGCTGATCTGGACCTTGATGCGCTGGCTGCCCGAGGCAGCCACCTGATTTGCCCGCCGCTGGCCGGGCAGGCCGAGCCGGGCAAGACCGGCCGGCCGGCGGATGCCGCCACGCCAGCACGACCTGGGTACAGGCGGTAAACTGCACCCTGAATCGCGCAACAGCGCGCAAATATCGTACTGACACAGGATTTCCATGGCTCTGCAATGCGGCATCGTTGGCCTGCCCAACGTGGGCAAATCGACGCTCTTCAACGCTCTGACCCGCGCCGGTATCGCGGCCGAGAACTATCCGTTCTGCACCATCGAGCCCAACGTGGGCGTGGTCGAGGTGCCGGATCCGCGCCTGAACAAGCTGGCCGAGATCGTGAAGTCCGAGCGCATCCTGCCGGCCACGGTCGAGTTCGTCGACATCGCCGGCCTGGTGGCTGGCGCGAGCCAGGGCGAAGGCCTGGGCAACCAGTTCCTCTCGCACATCCGCGAAACCAACGCCATCGTCAACGTGGTGCGCTGCTTCGAGGATCCCAACGTGATCCACGTGGCCGGCAAGGTCGATCCGATCGCCGACATCGAAGTGATCGAGACCGAGCTCGCGCTGGCCGACCTGCAAACGGCCGAGAAGGCCCTGCACCGCCACAACAAGACCGCGCGCTCCGGCGACAAGGAAGCGCAGCGTCTGGTGGGCGTGCTCGAGACCTGCATCGCGCATCTGAACCAGGCCAAGCCGATCCGTTCGCTGGGCCTGTCGCCCGAAGACCTCGCGGTGATCCAGCAACTGTGCTTCATCACCGCCAAGCCCGCGATGTACGTGGGCAACGTGAGCGATGACGGCTTCACCAACAACCCGCTGCTCGACCGCCTCACCGCGTTCGCCAACGAGCGCGGCGCTCCCGTCGTGGCAATCTGCGCGTCGATCGAATCCGAGATCGTCGACCTGCCCGACGAAGACCGCCAGGCCTTCCTGGCCGACATGGGCATGGAAGAGCCGGGTCTGAACCGCCTGATCCGCGCCGCCTTCAAGCTGCTGGGCCTGCAGACCTACTTCACGGCCGGCGTGAAAGAAGTGCGCGCCTGGACGATCCCGATCGGCGCCACCGGCCCGCAAGCCGCCGGCGTGATCCACACCGACTTCGAACGCGGCTTCATCCGCGCGCAAACGATCTCCTACGACGACTACATCGCCTGCAAGGGCGAGCAGGGCGCCAAGGAAGCCGGCAAGATGCGCGCCGAAGGCAAGGAATACGTCGTGCAGGATGGCGACGTGATGAACTTCCTGTTCAACGTCTGATGTGACGGCGCCGCCCGAACATCGGGTGGCCACGAGCGCAAGATAAAAGGCCTGGATCCGGTACTGCACCGGATCCAGGCCTTTCGTCATTCAGCGCGCTGCATCACGCGGGATCAGAATTCCTGCTTGGTGGGGCGCAGCACGATCTCGTTGATGTCCACGTCGGCCGGTTGCTCGATTGCGAACGCCACGGCGCGGGCCACCGAGCTGGCCGGGATCGCGTCCTTGTAGAAGCCCAGCACGGTTTCGGCGGCGGTGCCCGTGGTGCTGTACTTCAGGTCGCTGTCGACCGCGCCGGGTTCGATCGAGGTCACGCGGATGTGTTCGCCGACCTCCTGGCGCAAGCCCTCGGAGATGGCGCGCACCGCGAACTTGGTGCCCGAGTACACCGTGCCGCCCGGCGCGAACACCTTGATGCCGGCAACCGAACTCAGGTTGATGATGTGGCCGCTCTGCTGTGCCAGGAAACGCGGAAGTGCCGCGGCGATGCCGTACAGCGTGCCCTTGATGTTGACGTCGATCATCGCGTCCCATTCGTCGGTGTTCACCTCCGCCATCGGACGGATCGGCATAAGGCCGGCGTTGTTGACGAGCACGTCGAGCTTGCCGAAGTCGGCGGTCACGGCCGCGACGACGGCCTCCACCTGGGCTTTGTCGGTGACATCCAGAGCGTATGCGCGGGCGGTGCCGCCCGCGGCCTCGATCTCGGCCACGACGCTGTCGAGCTTGTCCTTGCGGCGGGCCGCGATGGCGATCTTGGCGCCGCGCGCGGCGAGATGGCGGGCGGTCTCGGCGCCCAGCCCGGTGCTGCTGCCAGTGATCAGGATGACTTTGTTTTCGATGCCGTTGTTCATGAGGAAACCTTTGTCGTGAGAGAGGGGATTACTTGGAGGCGGCAAGGTGCTTGAGCAGCAGCTCGGCCGCCGCCGCGGAAGAGGCGGGGTTCTGGCCGGTGATCAACAGGCCGTCCTGCAAAACGTAGGGCGCCCAGTCCGGGCCTTTGGAATAGATGCCGTCCTGTGCCTTCAGCACGTCTTCCACCAGGAAGGGCACGATGTCGGTCAGTTCGACGGCCGCCTCTTCGGTATTGCTGAAGCCGGTGACCCGCTTGCCGGCCACCAGCGGTTTGCCCGCCGCGGTCTTCACGTGTTGCAGCACGCCTGGGGCGTGGCAGACCAGTGCAATGGGTTTATCGGCAACCAGGAAAGCCTCCATCAGGGCAATCGAATGCCGGTTGTCGACCAGGTCCCACAGCGGGCCGTGTCCGCCGGGGTAGAACACCGTGTCGAAATCGGCGGCCGACACGCTGTCCAGCGGTACCGTGGCGGCGAGCTGCGCAGTGGCTTGCGCATCGGCCTCGAAGCGGCGCGTTTCGGCCGTCTGGAAAGCCGGCTCGTTGCTCTTGGGATCGAGCGGTGGCTGGCCACCCTTGGGCGAGGCCAGGACGATCTCGGCGCCCGCGTCCTTGAACGCGTAGTAGGGAGCAGCGAGCTCTTCGAGCCAGAACCCGGTCTTCAGACCGGTATCGCCGAGTTGGTCATGCGAGGTCAGCACCATCAGGACTTTCATGGGGTTCTCCAAATCATTGGCCGATTATTAGACCGGTCGTCTATGAATTAAGGCTAAAAAACACCTCTCGAAAGAGGTGGCGGGGGCGTCCAGCCGTCAGCCGGACAAATTCAGAATCTTGCGTGTCATCGCCATGGCGGTGACAAAAGGCTGCGGGTTTCGAACGATCTTCACCATGATGCTGGCGCCCAGCCACAGCTCATACAGACTCTCGGCCGTCTCTTGCGGCGTGCCCTCGATGGACAGGGAGCCTTCGGCGACGCCCGCTTCGATCGCGCGGGCAAGCCGCTCGGCAAGCGCGATGACGCCCCGCTTGAGCGACAGACGCATGGCCTCGGACAGATCGGCCACTTCCGCGCCCAGCTTGACCGCCAGGCACTTGCCTTGGCAATCGGAGAAGGATTGGTTGTCTTGCCAGACGTCCCAGTACCGCGTCAGACGCTCTGCCATCGTCTGGCCGGGAGCGCTCAGGATGTCATCGAGCTCGCCGAGATAGGTCTCGAAATACGCATCGAGCATCGCCTCGCCGAAGGCGTCCTTCGAGGCGAAGTAGTGGTAGAACGAGCCCTTCGGCACACTGGCCGCGGTAAGGATCTCGTTCAGGCCAACCGCCGAGAAGCCCTTGCTCGCCATGAGGCGCTGGCCGTGGGCAAGGATGGTTTCCCGGGTGTTGGAGGTGTCGGTCGCTGTAGACATGATGAGGTGCACTGTAGCACTGATTAGACCGGTCGTCTAGTTCAATTTGAGCGGCGGTTTTTCTGTTCCGGACGGCCGGGCCGTAGGGACGTCTTTCTGCGGAGGGGCCCGCGCCCCGCGCCGCGGTACGAGTACGAGCCTCCCGTGTCCGCCGTGCTTCTGTCGTCAGGCGGCGGGGCCGCGCGCGTCGCCGGCTCGCGCGATAGCGCGTGCCGGGCGCGATCCGCCTCACGTTTGCAAGCGTCAACGGATCGTCAGACCTGGCTGGCCCGACCGCCGCCGTCATTCCTTGTTCAGCAGCGCCGTGCCATAGGAATTGTCGACCGTGCAGCGCCACTGTCCATCAGGCTCATGGCGAAACACGTAGGTGGCGCGTCGCGTGACGTGTTGCGTGGTATCGCCCGCCGGGATTTGCAGGTGCGTTTCCATGATGACCAGTGCCGTGCCAGCGCCTTCGATCACCTGCATCTCGCCCTGCGTGACGACGAGCTTGTGGTCGAAATGCGCGGCGATTGCGGCGAAGGCCTGGCGGATGCGGTCTTTGCCGTGCACGACGTGACCCGGCTGGATCACGAGCGCGGCGTCGTCGGCGTAATGCTGCATCAGACTGTCGTAGTCCTGCGCGGTGATGGCGCGGTCGCAGGCTTCGATGATGTGGCGCAGGGGGTGGTCGGTCATGCCGGGCTCCAGGTGATAAAAGCCAGAAGCACGAATGAAAAACCCGCCTTCTGGCGGGTTGGATCTTGCGCGCGCACCCGCCCCTCAGAAAATGGGGCGAATAATTCGGGCGGCGAAACGTGGCGTACGCATCGCCTCAATGTACGCGCTCGCGACGCACGCCGCAAGCAGGCGGGCTGCCGTGATCGTGGGCCGGCAGCATGCCTTCGCGCTCAAGGTTTTCGTTGCGCGAACAACCAATCGCGCCAGCCCGTGCCCGTCAGCATGTCGGAGGGCAGGCGGTGCGGCATGCCGGTGTACGTGAGCAGTTCGGGCTTTGCGCCGTGGCTGGCGAGCGCCTGGGTCCAGGCCACCGCGCTCGCGTAGGGGCTTTCGGTGTCGGCATCGCCTTGCACCAGCATGGCTGGCGTGCCGGCGGCCGCATTGGCGAACTTGGTGGCGGGCGGAACACCGGCCACCGACACCACCCCCGCAATCAGCTTGGGCTTGGCCACTACGGCTTGCAGGGCGGCGCTACCGCCCATCGAATAGCCGGTCACGTAGATGCGTTGCGGGTCGATGGCGTAGGTATCGCGGATGTGCTCCGCGAGGCTCAACATATCGTCGAGGGCGGGGCCGGTCTCGGCGATGACCGCGCCGCGGGACGCAGGCAAGTTGCGCGCGGTGCGAGTCCGCGCCTGCGGAACCAGCACGTAGGCGGGGTAGCGATCGCGGATGTCGTCGTAGGCCCAGCTGCGTTCGAAGGCCCCGAGCTGGGAGGCATTGTCGTTGCCGATGCCATAGCCGCCGTGCAGCACCACCACGAGGGGATAACGTTCCCCCTCGCGCATTGGCTTGGGCGGCAACAGGCGGTAGGGCACGCGCACGCCATTGGGCGTGTTGTAGAGGGCCGCCTCGAACGCGTCGGCGGGCAGTGCGCTCGCATTGACCTCGGTATCGAGTTCATCCTGGGCTGGCACATAGGCCAGCGTCTGCTGCTGCACGCCGGATTGGGCGACGGCAGCGGCGCTACAGGCGAAAAGCAGGATGGCGATGCCCCCACGCAGACGACGGGGGATGACGAAACGGGGTAACGAGGTATTGCGCACGCAGCTCTCCGGGGCAGGTCCAGCGTCAGTGCAAAGACCCGGGAGTCCGGATTCTAGAGCCATATGCTCCGTTATTTGTGAAGAACTTCAGCGAATGTGCAGGGAATTGCAGCGCCGCCAACGGCCTTCCCCTTTGTCCGCCTACGCGCCGTACGGCGCAAGGCGGGAGGGGAACGGCACCTGTGGCGCGATCCGTCGTCAGTCCCAGGCCGGTGCAAGGCCTTCCGGGTTGGCCTGGCGTTCGCCGCGGTCCAGCGTGGCAATGCGCGCCATATCGTCCGCGTCCAGCCGCAGGTCGATCGCCTTCAGGTTGCTCGCGAGATTCTCGCGCTTGGTGGACGAGGGGATGACGGCGTAGCCGAGCGCGAGGGCCCAGGCCAGCGCCACTTGAGCGGGCGTGGCATCGTGCTTGCGCGCGATGTCCACAAGCACCGGATCCGCCAGCACTTTGCCGTACGCCAGGGTCATGTACGAGGTCAGGTGCAGACCGGCGTCGCGGGCGTAATCGGCCAACTTGCGATTCTGCAGGTAGGGGCTGATCTCGACCTGGTTGGTGACGATCTGATCGGCACCGGCGAGCTCACGGGCCTGGCGGCTCAGCGCGATGGTGAAGTTCGAAATGCCGATCGCCCGCGTCAGGCCTTGCTGGCGGGCCTCGGCGAGCGCCTGCAGGGTTTCGGCGAGCGGGACGGCGGCGCCAGGAGAGGGCCAATGGATCAGCGTGAGGTCGACGTGATCGGTGCGCAGACGGGCCAGGCTGTCTTTCAGGCTGGGGATCAGCTTGTCGCCCGCCAGGTTGTCGGTCCAGATCTTGGTTGTCAGGGTCAGCTCGCCGCGGGCGATGCCGGCGTCGGCGAGGGCCTGGCCGATATCGGCTTCATTGCCGTAGATCTGTGCCGTGTCGATGGCGCGGTAGCCCACCTCGAGCGCATTGCGCACGGAGTCGATGACGGGCTGGCCCTGCAGGCGGAAGGTGCCCAGGCCGATGGCGGGAATGTTCATAACATGCTCCTTGGTTCGATTGGCGGCCAGTATGCGGGCTTTACATTTGCCGAAACAGTCGTCTATAAGCCAAATACATTTGCCATGGAGTCAACAATGAAAACCACGCTCGACGAGCTCATGACGTTTATCGCCGTGGTGGATGCGGGTTCGATCTCCAAGGCGGCCGAGCTGTTGGGCCAGACCGTCTCGGGCGCCAGCCGCACGCTATCGCGTCTCGAAGAGAAGCTGCGCACCACGCTGCTGCGCCGGACCACGCGCCGCCTCGAACTCACCGGCGAGGGCGCGGCTTTCCTGGAGCAGGCGCGCCAGATCGTGAACCTGGTCGAGGGGGCGGAAGAGCAAATGGCGGCGCGCCGCGAGCGGCCTGCGGGCAGGCTGCGCGTGGACGCCGCGTCACCGTTCATGCTGCACGTGGTCGCACCGCTTGTGAACGGTTACCGCGAGCGCCACCCCGAGGTCGAGCTTGAGCTGGTCAGCAGCGAAGGTGTGATCGACCTCATCGAGCGGCGCACCGACGTGGCGATCCGGATCGGCCGACTGAAGGATTCGACGCTGCACGCGCGTTTGATTGGCGGCAGCCGCATCCGGGTGCTCGCCAGCCCCGCCTATCTCGAGCGCGCCGGCAAGCCCAAGCGTGTGGAAGACATGGCCGGCCATACGCTATTGGGCTTCACCCAGCCCGAGTCCCTGAATGAATGGCCGCTGCGCGATGCCGATGCGGGGCAGTTGCACATCACGCCCACCATTCGCGCTTCCAGTGGCGAGACGCTGCGCCAGCTCGCCCTGGAGGGCGCCGGCATTGTCTGTCTGTCAGATTTCATGACACGCGCGGACCGCCAATCGGGCCGGCTCGTGCCGCTCTTCACGCGTCAGACGCTCGATGTGCGCCAGCCGATCAATGCGGTCTACTACCGTAATACGGCGCTGTCGTCGCGGATTGCGTCGTTCGTGGACTATCTGGCCGAGCGGATCGGCCCGGGTGCTTTCGATGAATGAGGCCGCTGCCATCAAGCCGGCATGCGCCGTGTTCGTGATGCATGCTGTTGCGACTCGTACGGCAATCCGTGCACACCGGCGGCCTGGGAATGCCCCTGATTTGTTACGATAGCGTTATCTCGGGCCGGTTTGCCCGGTCCGTCAATGCACGGACGCTCCCAACTTTTATTCGCGACGCTGGCGCCATGGCTTGCGGCCTTCGTCGGCAAGGCAGCCTCGCGCCGCCCGCGTAGCGTCTCGGTGTTCAGCGCCGATCCCGCCTGCCAGGCGCCGCCGGCAGGGTTTATAAGTTTCATCCAAGTCGAGGTCTCGACGGGGCAGCAATGAAGACGTGGTTCAAGCGCATATTGATCGGCTTGGTGGTACTGGTGGTGGCGGCTGTCGTCGGCCTGGCCATCTTCCTGCTGACGTTCGACCCCAACGCCTACAAGTACAAGCTTGAGGAGATCGTTCAGGAGCGCTACCAGCGCACGCTGAGCATCGACGGCGAAATCGAGCTGTCGCTCTTCCCCCGCATCGGCCTGGCCGTGCAGGGGGTATCCCTGTCCGAGCCCGACAGCACGGATGTCTTCGCGTCGATCGACAGCATGCGGCTGGCCGTGGCCGTGTGGCCGCTGCTCTCGAACAGCTTTGTGGTGGACCACGTCACCATCAATGGCTTCAAGGCGCGGGTGATGCGCCACAAAGACGGCCATTTCAATTTCGAAGATCTCGTCGGCGGCTCGGTGCAAAGCACTGCGGTGCCCGCCAATGCGGCTGAAGCGGGCGCAGGCGCGATCGCCGGTGCGGCCCAGGCCCTGGTCAGCGGCACGCCCAACACGCCGCGCAACATGCAGATCGACATTGCCGGTCTCGACCTGAAAGACGGCGAGCTGCAGATGCAGGATGCGATGAGCGGTATGGCGGTCACCGTGAGCCGCCTCAATGCCAATACCGGTCGGGTCACCTTCGATCAGCCCTTCGATGTCAGCATGTCGGCGCGCGTCGAAGGCGGCAATCCGCGTTTCGACGCCGGCCTGACGGGCCAGGGCCTGCTGCGTCTCAATCCCTCCGCCAAGCGCTACTCGGCTCAAAAGCTCGACTTGCGCATGGAAGGCCAGATCCCGGGCGCGCAGGCCAAGGTGCTGACCGCGCGCGGCAACGTCGCGTTCAACGGCGCCACGTCGTCGCTCGATGTGGCGGGCCTCGAGATGTTCTTCCAGGGCGACGTGACCGAGCCCTCCAAGATGACCGGCGTGGAGGCCAGCGTGCTGGTGCCTCGCCTGGCCATCGACCCGCACAAGACCCAGCTTCAGCTCGAGAAGGCCGCCGTGCGCGCCAAGGGCACGCTGCCTGATGGTCCGTTCGAACTTGCACTCGACGCCCCCGGCCTCGCGATCTCGCCGTCCGCGGCAAGCGGCGACGGCCTCACGGGCCGCGTGCGGGCACAGGGCATCGACGCGAGCTTCGGCCTGAACGGCATCGGCGGCAACGCCTACGAGCTCGACGCCAAAGAGGCCAAGTTCGACGGCACCTTCAAGCAGGGCGAGCGCGTCGTCAAGACCGTGTTCGCATCGCCCGTGTCGCTCAATCTGATCCAGCGCAGCGCCGGTCTCTCGGCGCTCAAGGGTGACGTCAACATCACCGACCCGGTGTTGCCCAAGGGCAGCCTGGCGATTCCGCTGATCGGCAGCCTCAATGCGAACCTGCTCAAGGATCAGGCCAGCGCGCGCATCAACGCGGTGCTCGAGGGCGGCAAGTTCGACCTCACCGCCGATATCACGCGCCTGTCTGCCCAGCCCGAAATGAAATTCGCGCTGGCGGTGGACATTCTCGATCTCGACAAGCTGGCGCCGGCCGTGGGCGCCACGGTGGCCAAGCCGGCCCCCGACGGCAAGCAGGATGAATCCAAGCCGCCCGCCAAGCCGGCGGCGCCCGCCCAACCCGCCGATGACACGCTCAACCTGTCGGGCCTGCTGAACAAGTCGGCGAACGGCACCATCAAGATCGGTCAGCTGGTGGTGCGTGGCATGAAAGCCGAAGCCGTCGCCGCCAACGTCAAACTCGCGAAGGGCAAGCTCGAGCTCGGCGGCCTGAGCGCCGCGCTCTACGGCGGCAAGCTCGGCGGTTCATTCTCGGTCGATGCCGCCGAGAATAACGCCATGGTTGGCAAACTGAATCTCACGGGTATCGCCATCGAGCCACTCTTGGTGGATGCGGCCAAACAGCACACACTGGCGGGCACGGGCAACCTGGCCCTCGATCTGAAGACCGTGGGCGCCAATACCTATGCGCTCAAGAACAACCTGGCGGGCACGGCGCAAGTGCGCCTGCGCGACGGCGCGCTCAAGGGCGTCAACATTGCTCAGATCCTACGTGACCTGAAGGCCACCTTCAGCGGCGAGGCCAATGACGCCGTCGTGGCGTCGAGCCCCGAGCGTCAGACCGACTTCACCTCGATGGAAGGCGATCTGCAGATCGCCAAGGGCATCGGCACGATCAAGCGTCTGGATATCGCCGCGCCGCTTCTGCGCATCAGCCAGGGCGACCCGGCCCTGATCGACTTCACGAACAGCACCTTCAACGTGCTGGCGCGCGTGCGAGTGGTCAACACCAGCACGGGCCAGGACGGCAAGGATCTGGCCGAGCTGCAGAACGTGACGGTGCCGGTTCTGGTCACCGGCCCGTTCGATGCGCCGGTGTACACCTTGCAGTGGCGCCAGGCGGTAACCGGCGCGCTGCGCAAGACGCTCGAAAACAAGCTCAAGGAAGCCATTGGCGCCAAGAGCGGGTCGGGCGTGGCCGCGCCGATCGATCAAGCCATCAAGGGCATTCTGGGCCGATGAACACTGCATACCAGCCCATCGCCGAATGCGGCGTCATTGCTGACCCGCGCGCGGCCGACTATCACCGGCGCTGGCTCGTGGCCAACGACGCCGGCCAGTGGCTCACGCGCGAGCTTACGCCGCGCCTGGCCGACGTGACGGTCGAGCTGCGGTTGGGGTATCTGGTCATCCGCGCCCCCGGCATGCTGCGGCTCGACGTGCCGCTGGATGTGATCGAAGACGACGATAGCGTGCGCTATCAGATGCTGGTGGCTGAGCAGACGGTGGACGTGGTCGACGAGGGCGAGCTCGCCGCGGCCTGGCTGTCCAATCACCTCGGCATCCCGGCGCGTCTGCTCAAGCTGCATCCCGATACCGCGCCGGTGCGCTGGCCCGAGCTCAGTGCGTGACCAGACGCTGTCGGCCGCCGATCGGCGCCGCATGAAAAAGGCCATCCTTCGGGACGGCCTTTTCGCTTCCTGGGGCAGGGCCCTCAGGCCCCTGCGGGGCGGCGGCGCCAGGTGACCACGGCGTGCACGGTCAGGCCAGCCAGCAAGCCCCAGAATGCCGATCCGATCCCGAAGAAGCTCATGCCCGAGGCCGTGGCGAGCAGCGTGACCAGCGCGGCCTCGCGGCGCTCGGCATGGGCCATGGCGCTGGTCATGCCGCCCATGATGGGGCCGAGTAGCGCCAGCCCGGCCAACGTGGCGATGAGCGCTGCGGGCAACGCCTGGAAGAACACGGCGACGGCGCCCGCAACGATCGACAGCAGCACATAAACGATGCCGTACGTGGCCGCTGCCACGTAACGGCGCGCGGGATCGGGATGCGCTTCGGGACCCGCGCAGATGGCCGCGATGATGGCGCCAAGCGTGATGCTGTGCGCGCCGAATGGCGCGGCCAGCAGGCCGGCCACGCCCGTGAAGGTGATGAGTCGCGACGCGGGCGGCCGATAGCCCGCCGCCTGCAGGATGGCCAGGCCGGGCAGGTTCTGCGAGGCCATGGCCACGACGAAGATCGGGATACCCAGACTGATGGCGGCCTGCCAGGTGAAATGCGGCGTGGTCCAGACAAACTCGGTGAAACCCCACTGCACGCCCTGCAGGTCCAGAAGGCCCAGCGCGGCGGCCAGCACCATGCCCGCCGCGAGCACGGCCAGCACCGCGTACCGCGGCACCCAGCGCTTGCACAGCAGGTAGGCGGCGCACATGCCCAGCACCAGGGCCGGCTGCGCGCCAATGCTGCGAAACACCCCCAGGCCGAAGTTGAGCAACACGCCGGCCAGCATGGCGCCGGCGATCTCGGCGGGAATACGGCGCACGATGGGGTCGATCCAGCCGAACACGCCGCATGCGATTGTGAGCAGCGCTGCCAGCACGAAGGCGGCCACGGCCTGGTCGAAGGGCACGCCGATCAGCGCGGTCACCAGAAGTGCCGCGCCCGGCGTGGACCAGGCGAACACGACGGGTACGCCGGTGCGCAGGCTGACCAGCGCACCGCCGGCGCCCAAGGCCAGGCAGATGGAACCGAGCCACGAGCCGATGTGCGCGGCGTCGAGCCCCGCGGCGTGGCCGGCCTGCACCATGAGCACCGCGGTGCCGCCAAAGCTCACCAGCACGGCCACCAGGCCGGCGACCAGGGCGGAGACGGAAAAATCGCTGGCGCTGCGGCGGTGGTCGGACGTGAAAGCGGCGGGATCCCCGCCGCTCATGCCGCACCCGTAAGGCGGCGGTACTTTGCCATCAGGGCTTCCTGGCCCTCTTGCCACTGGGGGTGCAGCTCGATGCACTCGACAGGGCAGACCACCTTGCACTGGGGTTCTTCGTGGTGGCCCACGCATTCGGTGCAGAGGTCGGGATCGATGACGTAAAACTCCGCGCCCATGGCAATGGCCTCGTTCGGGCACTGGGGCTCGCAAACGTCACAGTTGATGCATTCGTCGGTGATTCGGAGGGCCATGGAAACGCGGGCGCGGGCGCCAAAAGGAAACGGCCTGCCCAGGTTGGGCAAGCCGTCAGATTGTAGCGCCGTCGGCCGGGGACGACTCGCGCGTCGGCAAGGCGGCTCGGGACGCGCCTTCGGGCCGTGTGCTCAGACGCCCGAGGGCCAGCTCTGCTCGCGGCGCTCTTTGGCCTTTTCGTGCAGCCAGCGCTCGACCGACGGGAACACGAACTTGCTCACGTCACCGCCCAGCTGGGCGATCTCGCGCACGATGGTGCCCGAGATGAACTGGTATTGATCGGACGGCGTCATGAAGAGGGTTTCGACGTCGGGCAGCAGGTGGCGGTTCATGCCGGCCATCTGGAACTCGTACTCGAAGTCGGACACCGCACGCAGACCGCGCACGATCACGCGGCCGTTCTGCTCGCGCACGAAATCCTTGAGCAGTCCGCCGAAACTCTGCACTTCGACGTTGGGATAGTGGCCCAGCACTTCGCGCGCGATCTCGACGCGCTCTTCGATGCTGAAGAAGGGCTTCTTGTTGCGGCTGTACGCGATGCCCACCACCACTTTGTCGAAGAGGGCGGCGGCGCGGCGCACCAGGTCTTCGTGACCGCGGGTGAGCGGGTCGAACGTGCCAGGGTATACAGCGATGATCATGCGAGCTCCGAACCGTTGTTATATGGTTTAACACCATCCTCCGAAACCGGATTATTGATCTAATTGCGCAATGCAGCAAATTGCACGAGGCCATAGTGGACGGCCCCGGCCTTGTCCTCGCGCACGATCTCGTATTCCGGGGGCGGCGCGAGCGCGCTTTCCGACTCGATATAGATCAGGGCATCGGGAGCCAGTACCGGCGGCAACAGCGGCCACAGGCGCTCCAGCCAGCCCTGGCCGAAGGGCGGATCCAGCAAAACCAGCTCGAAGCGTGACGCATCCATGCGTGACAACGCGTGCAGGGCATCGCCCGAATGAATCCGGACGGAATCTGCTTTGAGCCTGTCACGCAGCGTCCGCAGGGCGGACACCGCCCCGCGATCCTGCTCCACCATCTGTACCAGACCCGCGCCGCGCGAGGCCGCCTCGAGGCCCAGCGCGCCGCTGCCGGCGAACAGGTCCAGGACGCGCTTTTCGGCGTATTCGTTGGCCCACAGGTGGTTGAGCCAGTTGAACAGCGTTTCGCGCACGCGGTCGGGGGTGGGGCGCAAGCCGGCCACGTCGGGCACCACGATCGGCGTACGGCGGAAGTCACCGCCCACGATGCGGATGGTCCGGGTGCCCGAGGATGCGGCTTTCGGGTTGGGTTTCATCAAGATCCGAGCAAAGTTTTGGTAAGGCTGAACGAATAGTAGCGCCGTCGTGGCGGCGGGCGCCTCTCCGAGGCCGCCCGGCGGTACCGCCAGGCATGCAGAAATGCCCGGCCTGTCTGCGGAGCTGCCGAACGCCAGAACAGGCGCACCATGCACCGGACGCAGACAGTGGGGGACCTGTTCTGAAGCCCGCGTCTGCCGATGCAAGTCGCGATCGGGGCGCGTGCCTGCCGGGCGAGAGAACGGTTACACGGCGTCGCGACGCGAGCGGGTCTCGAGGGGCGGCCTGCGGCGGTTCCGAATATACTTTCGCCCATGTTCAGCTTCTTCAAGAAAAAATCCCCGCCGCCCGCGCCGACACCGGCCGAGGCGCCCGTGGTTGCGCCGCCAGCGCCTGTTCAGGTGAGCCCCGGCCAGACCGCCGTGGCCGATCCTGCCGTGCCGCCGCTGCCGCTCGAAGGCGCGCATCCCGTGCCGGAGATCCGGCCCCAGGACGTGGCGGGCGTGAATATCGCGCTGCTGCCCGTTGCAGCGCCTCCAGCGCCCGCGCCCGCCGCCTTCATCCCGACGCCCGCGCCGGTGCCCGCCGCGCCGCCGGCTCCCCCGCCGGTGCAGGTGGTCCCGCCTGTGGCGCCTGCGCCCGAGCCGGTGCCGGTTCCGACGCCCGCACCCCGGCCCGCGCCCGAGCCCACCCCGGTGCCGCAGCCCGTGCCGCCGATTCCGGTGCCGCCGATGCCGGCGCCTGCGCCTGCCCCTGCCCCCGCTCCTGCGCCGGCACCCGTGCCCGCTGCCGTGGTGCCGCAGCCCGAGCCCGTTGCAGAGCCCGCCGCCGCGCCCAAGAAGGCGTCGTGGCTGTCGCGCCTGAAGCAGGGCCTGTCGCGTACCGGACAGAGCCTGGGCGGCCTGTTCGTCGGCGTGAAGGTCGACGAAAACCTGTTCGAAGAGCTCGAGTCGGCGCTGATCATGGCCGACGCGGGCATCGAGGCCACCGAAAAACTGCTCACCGCGCTGCGAGCGCGCGTCAAGAAAGAGCGCATCGAGGATCCCGCCAAGGTCAAGGATGCCCTGCGCGATTTGCTGACCGAGCACCTGCGGCCCCTCGAGCGCGGTTTCGATCTCAAGCGCAAGACGCCGCTGGTGGTGATGATCGCGGGCGTGAATGGCGCCGGCAAGACCACCTCGATTGGCAAGCTGGCCAATGCGTTCCAGCGCCAGGGCGCCACGGTGCTGCTGGCCGCCGGCGACACCTTCCGTGCCGCGGCCCGCGAGCAACTGATGGAATGGGGTAGCCGCAACAACGTCACCGTGATCGCGCAAGAGGGCGGTGATCCGGCGGCCGTCGCCTTCGACGCGGTCAACGCCGGGCGCGCGCGTGGCACGGGCGTCGTGATGGTCGACACGGCCGGCCGCCTGCCCACGCAGCTGCACCTGATGGAAGAGCTCAAAAAGATCCGCCGCGTGATCGGCAAGGCCGATGCCGAGGCGCCGCACGAGGTGATCCTGGTGGTCGACGGCAACACGGGTCAGAACGTGCTCACGCAGATCCGCGCCTTCGACGCCGCAATCAATGTCACCGGCCTGGTCGTGACCAAGCTCGACGGCACCGCCAAGGGCGGCACGCTGGCCGCCGTGGCCGCCGGCAGCCAGGGCGTGCGTCCCGTGCCTGTGTACTGGATCGGCGTGGGCGAAGGTCTCGAAGACCTGCAGCCGTTCGTCGCGTCGGAGTTTGCCGCTGCGCTGCTGGCGGACTGAACCCCTGCCGCACCATCCAGGCAAAACAGGTCGTCAATGCAGATTGACGGCCTGTTTGTTTTGCGGCGGAACACGTACGACCCGGCTCGGCCCGATATCCCGCGACGACGGCACGGCCCACGGACCTCGCGCACCGCGCGGGGGGCCGAAGCAGGGCCTGGCCGCGCGAAGGTTCCTTTCAACGGGGGCCTTCACGTCGCGTGATGCGCACCGGACCTGCGTAGGCCCGGCGCGCGCGTATTACTTCCAGAACGGCTTGGCGTGCGCCAGCGCATCGAACGAGGGCTGGGCTTGCGCCACCAGCGTCTCCAGCCGCGCCGCGATCCAGCCGACTGCGAACCACGCTTGCGGATGCGCGTCGACCTGCGTGCGGTAATGCTCGGCGGCGACCGCCAGGTCGTTGATCTCGCCCAGCAGCTCCTGCACGTGCGCCAGTTGCTTGCGATAGGCGCGCAGGCGCGTGGCCGGCAGCAACGATTCGGCAAACGACAGGCTGTAGCGCAGACGCTTGCCGCGCTTGCGCAGCTCGTGCCGGCTCTCGAGATCGAGGTCGGTAAAGCGCAGGCCATCCTTGGCGACCGACTTGTGCCAGCGACGCAGGCGTTTGGCCAGCAGTTGCGAGAGCGCGGGCGCGGTAGGTGCCTGGGTTTCAGTGTTGCCCGCATTCAGGCCGATGATGGTCGGCACGATGCGCTCGCCGACCGCGTGCTCATCGTCGGCCGCGACCGGTGCCGGCGTCGCGGTCACATCGGTGGCGTCGGCTTCGGCAGGCGGGGGCGGCGGCAAGATGTTCATGCTCCACTCGAACAGCTCCAGCAGCCAGGCCTGGAAAGCCGGGCTCGCGGCCAAGGCATGGGCATCGGCGCCGCGCGCCACGGGTTCGGCCGGAATCGGCGGCATACCCGCGCCTTCGAGTAGCGGCACAACGGTGTCGGCCAGCACGTCCTGATCGCGGCTGGCGCCGAAGGCGCCGAAGTATTCGCGTATGCCCGCATCGAGGGTGGGCGCAGGCGGGGCGACCCAGCCTTCGAACAGCTTCCAGGCGGAGCGCAGACGGCGCATGCCCACGCGCAGCTGATGCACGTGCTCGGGCGAGCCCGCGGCGTACACGCCGGCGGTATCGACCTCGGCCAGTGCCGCGGCATTCCGTACGATTTGCTCCAGGCATTCGCCGGCGATGGTGGTCAGCGCCTGCACGGCATCCTGCTCGGGACGCAGCTTTACGCTACGCGCGCCGCGCGGCGCCCAGAAGCGGCTCACGGCCTCTTTGCGCGCGGCCTCGGCCTCATCGCCCTCGGGCAGGTTGGCAAGCGTCTGCGCCATTTCTGCCAGCGCATCGCCGCGTTCGGATTTGCTGCGTACATCGAGGACCAGCCCATGGCGCTTTTGCCATTGGCGGCCCACGGCGAAGATGGCTTCGGGACGGCCCGACACGAGTTCGAACTCGATTTCGGAGATCGGCAGCTCCAGCGCGCCAGCGCGCAGCAGGCCGGTGTCGAGCGCGACTTCGACCGTGCCATAACGGCTGCGAAGCTTACAGAGTTGGCGCGAGACATCGGTTTCGTAGCGCACGCCGAGCTCGCCCTGGATGCGAGCGAGCGCGTCGCCGACCTCGGTGCCCGCATACAGTGACAGGTCCAGCACCGGACCGGGGCGGGGGTGGTTGAGCTCGATGCGCGTGATGGCGTTGGCACCCGGCATCTTGACCGTCTGTACCCACTGGCGGCCTTCCTGGCGCAGACGCAATGCAATGCGTGCGTGGACCAGTTCGCGCTCGGGGGTGTCGAAGTACAAAGCCCGCAGCCGGATCCGGCTGGATTGGCGTTGGCTCAGCTCGCGGCGGATCGCAGCGGTGGCCGAGGCCGGGACGTGTAGCTTCAACTCTTGTTCTGACATGACGGCACTGCCCACGGACAAAACCAGGGATAGTAATAGTGCCATGCCGGATTTGTGATGACCGGTCATAAATCCGAAATACGGGCCGTAGACCTTGCAAACGCTTGATAAGCCGCAAAAAAACAAGGCCGCCCCGAAGGGCGGCCTCGTCTGACGATCGGACTCGTGATCTGGTTACAGAATGCGTCGGCGGGCCTGGGTGATGACGATTTCTGCCACCACCACGACCGCGAAGATCGCCGCCAGTACCAGCGCCACACGGTCCCACTGGAACAGGTTCAGCGCCGTATCGAGCGCCATGCCGATACCGCCCGCGCCCACGAGACCCAGCACCGCGGACTCGCGCACGTTGATGTCCCAGCGCAGCAGCACGATGGACCAGAACGCCGGACGGATCTGCGGCCAGTAGCCGTACCAGATCACCGCACCCTTGCTGGCACCCGTGGCCGTGAGGGCTTCGATCGGACCGCGCGAGGCGCCCTCGATCGCTTCACCCACCAGCTTGCCCACGAAACCGATCGAGCGGAAGGCAATGGCGAGCGTGCCCGCCAGCGCGCCGGGTCCGAAGATGGCGATGAACAGCAGCGCCCAGACCAGCGAATTGACCGAGCGGCTCGATACCAGGATCAGGCGCGCGAGCTGGTTGATGGTGCGGCTGGGGGTGAGGTTGTGCGCGGCGAGCAGGCCCACCGGCACGGCCAGCACGATCGACAGCAACGTGCCCAGCGTGGCAATGTGCAGGGTCTCGACGAGCGGCGCGTGCACGCCTTCCCAGTAGTAGCCCCAGTCCACCGGCCACATGCGCGACAGCAGATCGCCCATCTGCTCGGGCGCGTCGTACAGGAACTCGGGAATGATCTCCACCCCGCGCGCTGCCTGCACCACGGCCGCGACCAGCACCAGATACAGGGCAAAACGCAGCATGCGTTGGCCGAACGTGTAGCGCTCCCAGGTGCGCGGCGTGCCGCCCGTAGGCATTGTCGTGCTCGCGCTCATGGTTTGCCTCCCTGGCTGCTGCCCAGCCCGCGTGCCGCGGCGATGCGGCGCTGCAGGATACGGTCGAAGCCGAGGTTGTCCAGCAGCACGGCGCGTACGACGCCTGCCAGGATTTCACCGAGCATGATGATGGCGATCAGCGTGAGCAGGATGGCCGACACGAAGTCGTAATCGAAGCGCTGGAATGCCGAGAACAGCGTGCCGCCCACGCCGCCCGCACCCACGATCCCCACCATGGTGGAGTTGCGCAGGTTCGAGTCGAATTGGTAGGTGGCGAAACCGACGAAGCGCGCGAACACTTGCGGCAGTACGCCGAAGGTGATCACGTTGACGAACGAAGCGCCGGTGGCGCGCACGGCCTCCACCTGCTTGAGCGAGATCTCTTCGATCGACTCGGTGAACAGCTTGCCGATGAAGCCGATCGAGGCGACGGTAAGCGCGAGAATCCCGGCCAGCGCGCCAAAGCCCACGGCCTTGACGAACAGGATGGCCACGATCACCGGGTGCAGCGAGCGGCACAGCGCGACGATCGCGCGGGCCGGCCACGATACCCAGGCGGGCATCAGATTGCGCGCGCCCAGCAGCCCCACGGGCAGGGCCAGGAAGATGCCGAGCACCGAGGCCAGCACCGCGATTTCCAGGCTTTCGACGATGCCCTTGATCAGCGTGTCCGGCTTTTCGAAGTTCGGCGGAAACATCCGCGCGAGGAACGTCCCGGCATGATCGAGACCGGCGCGAACGCGCGCGGGACTGACGTCGAGCTGCAACGCGGCATACACCGCATACAGAAAGATCAGCAGCGCGATCGTGCGCGTTTGCCACGACAGCGCGAACGGCCGGCGCGCGCCGGCCGGTATCACTGCAGCCATGACTCGCCCCCGTAGATGGACTTGAGCATGCCTGCATCCAGCCCTTGTCCATCGCCGTCGTACACCACGCGGCCGCCCGACATGCCGATGATGCGCGTGGCATAGCGGCGTGCGAGTTCGACGTCGTGGATGTTGACCAGCACCGGAATGCCGTTGGCGCTGCCCTGTGCAGTGAGCAGCTCCATGATCTCGACAGAGGTCTTGGGATCGAGCGACGAGGTGGGCTCGTCGGCCAGCAGCAATTGCGGACCCTGCATCAGGGCGCGGGCGATGCCCACGCGCTGACGCTGGCCCCCCGACAACGCGTCGGCGCGCTGGTCGGCAAAGCCGGCCAGGCCCACGGTGTCGAGCAACTGGTAGGCGCGCTCGATGTCGGCCGCCTCGAAGCGGCGCATCCAGGCGCTGAACGCCGAGGTGTAGCCAAGCCGGCCGGTGAGCAGGTTTTCCATCACGGTCAGGCGTTCGACCAGGTTGTATTCCTGGAACACCATGCCGATGCGGCGGCGCGCACGGCGCAGTGCCTGGCCGCGCACGCGCGCCAGGTCGACCGTACCGTCCGCGCCTTCCAGCACGATCTCACCGCGGGTGGGTTCGATCAGGCGGTTCACGCAGCGCAGCAGCGTGCTCTTGCCGGTGCCCGAAGGCCCGATGATCGCGGTCAGGCCTTGGCCCGCCACATGAATATCGATGCCATTGAGCACCGGCGTGCCAGCCCGGTACTCCTTGACCAGGCCGGAAATGCGAAGAGACGTTGCCATGCTTACTGCTTGCCCTTGCTCTTGGCGGACTCACGATCGTAGGCCGCGCGGTTGAACTTCTCGCCGCCGGATTCGGCGACTTCGCGCACGATGGCCCAGTCCTTTTGGTAGGTGACCGGGTAGAAGCGGTCGGCGCCATCGAACGCCTTCTTCATCTCATCGGGGAAGCGGTAGTCGTAGAAGCACTTGAGCATCTGGTCGCGGAACTTCGGCTCCAGGTCGTGCGCGTACGCAAACGACGAGGTCGGGAATTTCTCGCTGGTGTAGATGATGCGGAAGTCTTCTTCCTTGATCTGGCCACGCGACGCCATGCGGTGGAACACGTCCGACGCGACGGCGGCGGCGTCGTAGTCGCCGGAGTTCACGCCCATGACCGATTGGTCGTGCTTGCCCGAGAACAGCACCTTGTAGTCTTTGTCAGGCGTGAGGCCTTCACGCGGGAACAGGGCAACAGGCGCCATGTGGCCCGAGTTCGACGAAGGCGCGGTGTGCGCGAGCTTCTTGCCCTTCAGGTCGGTGAGCTTCTGGTAGGGGCTGTCTTTCTTGACGATGACGATCAGGTTGTAGCCCTGGAAGCCGTCGGCATAGCCCTTGACCGCGAACGGCACCGCGCCGGCGATGTTCACCGCGAACGCGGTGGGGCCGGTGGAGAAGCCACCCACGTGCAGACGGCCCGAGCGCATGGCTTCGATTTCAGCCGCGTTGCTCTGCACTTGATAGAACACCACGCGCTTGCCCGTGCACTGCGCCAGATGCTTGGTGAAGGGCTTGAAGATGTCTTCGTACACCGCCGGGTCTTCGACCGGGGTGTAGGTGAACACCAGCGTCGACGGGGTCTTGAGCTTGGCGGCATCCGTGGGGGGATCGGCCACCAGGTCGTTGTTGGCATCGCAGAACATCGTGTCCAGATCGCCGCGGTTGCTGCACGTGTCGGCGGCGAACGCGGAATGCGCGCCCAGGGCGAACGTGGTGAAGGCGGCGGCTGCGAGCAGGCGCTTGGCTTGCATGGGGAGTCTCCTCTCTGTGTCTCTTTGGTGACAAGTATTTGATCTTTGCTTGCCATTCAAACACAAAAAAACGCGCAATAAACCTGGGAAATCCCCTGTGTTTATTTTCGCGTTTTGTTCGAAATGTTCGTTTTGTGTTCGTTTTCAGGTGAGAGACAGGTTCGGATGAACTTTGTGTCCGTGCGCTTCCGATTTTGTTTCCCCTTTAAGGGGTGTTTTCAGCCGGTCGTCAGATATGTTTTTTTTGCGTTACACTGTTCCCGGGTTTCGGTCTCATGTTGAGGCCGGGAGGTTCTTAGCATTGGTCGGGCCGCCAGTGTGGGCTATTGACGACCCATGAACCTTCGATGCCTCCGGCGTCTGCCGGCTATTTTTTCTTTCGCCCTCCGCATGCCCTCCCGCGATCAACGATCCGGAAGCGCGTCGCTTTTCTCTCGTTCCCTTTTCTGCCATTTCGCCAGCAGCGCCGCCATCCTGATTGCCCAGGAATTGGCCGGGCGCCGTGTCGTGCCGTCTGAACGACATACACGCGCGAGCTGTGTGCGCTTCGGAGAGTTCCTTTGCATTTAGCCACCGCACTGCTCGCGGCGTGGGGGGGCGCGCTGCTGGGCTGGCGCGCCGCCATGCTCTCGGGCGCCGTGACTCGCTACCTTCCCGCGGTCCTGCCGCTGCTCCTGTTCATCTATTTCGCGCAGCATGCCCCCGGCATCGCGGCGGGTGCCATCGTCCAGGAAACCTGGGCGTGGGTGCCGACCCTCGATGTTGCCGTCGCACTCAGACTGGACGGCTTCTCCCTTCTGTTCGCGCTGCTCATCACGGGCATAGGCACGCTGGTGTCGATATACGCGACCGCCTATTTTTCCGATGCGCCTCGGCGGGAAAATGCGCGGTTCATGTTCCTCATTCTCGCTTTCATGGCGGCGATGCTGGGGACGGTGCTATCCGACAACCTGATCGTGATGTTCGTCTTCTGGGAAGCCACGAGCTTGTTGTCGTTCATGCTGATCGGCTTCGAGCGTCATCGGGCCGAAGCACGCAAAGCGGCTTTGCAGTCTCTTCTCGTGACCGGCGCGGGCGGCCTGGCGCTGTTTGGCGGCATTCTTCTCATCGGGCTGGCGGTAGACACGTACTCGCTGTCGCTGATCGCAGAGCGCATCGACATGCTGGTAGCCAGCCCTATGCTGGTTCCGGCAGTCGTGCTCGTCATGATCGGCTGTTTCACCAAGTCCGCGCAGTTTCCGTTCCACTTTTGGCTACCGCAGGCCATGGCCGCGCCCACGCCCGCCTCGGCGTATCTGCATTCGGCCACGATGGTGAAGCTGGGCGTGTATTTACTGGCCCGTTTCGACAGCATTCTCCAGAGTGTGCACTGGTACGGCGACACACTGACACTTGTCGGCATGGCGACCATGCTGGTCGCGGCATTGCACGCCATCAGGGCGACGGGATACAAGGCCGTGCTGGCGCAGTCCACGGTGGCTTCACTGGGTATTCTGGTAATGCTGATCGGATTGCGCGGCCCGGTGCCCGCGATGGCCGTGTGCGGCTTCATCATCGCGCACGCTTTCTACAAGGCGGCGCTCTTCTTTTGCGCGGGCACGGCCATTCATGCCACGCACATCAGCGAACTGCGCAAGTTGGGCGGTCTGGCGCGCTTTCTTCCTTACACGGCTTGCGCGGTGGTCCTGGCCAGCATGTCGATGGCGGGCTTTCCGCCATTCGTCGGGTTCATTTCAAAGGAATATCTGTTCGAGGCACAGCTGGGCAGTGACTGGAACGCAATCCCGGTCATCGTTGCCGTCATCGTCAACAGCGTGATGGTGGCGACCGCAGCCGTCGTGTCGCTGCGTCCATTCTTTCTGTCGCGCAACCGGCCGAAGTCGATTTACCACGGAGAGACGCCAGGTCTCCTGGCGGGCCCCCTCACGTTGGGACTGCTCGGCATCGGGGCCGGCCTGGCACCGGGGTTTTTCTCCTACTACGTTCTCAATCCCGCAGCGTCGGCACTGCACGGCGCGGCTACCTCGCTGCCGTTCTCACTTTGGCATGGCCTGACCCCGATGCTGGCGCTGAGCGCGCTGGTCATTACGCTGGGCGTGTTGCTCGCGTGGCAGTGGGACCGCCTGCACCACGGCCTCGAGCGTGTGCCCCTGCTGGCTCGCTTCAACGCCGGCAAGGTATACCAGCGCGTCGTCGAGGCCATACTTTCTGTCGCACGTGCCTCGACGGCACAACTGCAGAACGGCGACATGCGCCGATACACCCTGATGACCGTTATCACGCTGCTCTGCATCATGGGATGGGCGATGGCACGTTCCGGCGGCACCTGGCCGTTCTCGCCCGCGGGCACGGTGCTGGTGTTGCCCACCGCGTTGCTGGTTTTTGGCGTGATGGGTGGCATCGTGGCTGTCAGAACGCAAAAAATTCTGGTCGGGCTGGTGGGCGTCGGCATCGTCGGCTATGGGTCTGCGCTCTTTTTTCTGCTGCACGGCGCACCGGATCTGGCCCTCACGCAGTTCGCGGTCGAGACGCTGGTCTTGATCGTGCTGATCGCGGTGATGGTCCGGCTGCCCGAGCAGGCGCAGGGACGACGCGAACCCGGGGAGCGGCGCACGGACGCTGTCCTCGCCGTCGTCTTCGGCGTCGTGGTCTTCGTGGCGCTCTCCAGCATGCTGTCCTTGCCCTTCGATGCACGGCTTTCCGACTTTTTTGGCGCGACAAGCTTGTTGCAAGCCCATGGGCGCAATGTGGTGAACGTCATCATCGTCGACTACCGGGCGCTGGATACGTTGGGTGAAATCGCGGTCGTGGGCTTCGCCACCCTGGGTGTGTGGGCCTTGTTGCGGGGGATCGATAAAGGCTCCGCCCGCGCGAGTCGGAGTAACGGAGGACATCAGAAATGAAGTCTTTGATCTTTTCCGCGACCGCGCGTCTGTTGTTCTGGGCCATGTTGACGGCCTCGATCGTCATTCTCTGGCGTGGTCACATTGAGCCCGGAGGCGGGTTCGTGGGTGGCCTGGTCGCAGCAATGGCCTTCTCTCTTATTGCGCTTTCCGATGGTGCGGCCGCCGCGCGCAAGCGGCTGCGGGTGCATCCTGCCGTGCTCGCGGGGGCGGGCATTTTCATGGGCGTGCTTAGCGGTTTGCCCGGCCTCGCGGCGGGAGCCGGATTCCTCACGCATCAATGGCTCATTTTCGACAATGGCTTCAAGCTCGGCACCACGCTGCTTTTCGACATCGGGGTGTACTGCACGGTGATGGGCGGCATGCTCTGCCTCGTCTTGCGCCTGTATGACGAATAAGGGGAAACAATGAATCTCATCTACGCAGGTGGCGTCGCCTCCATCATGGCCATCGGCCTTTATCTCATGCTGTCTCGTAATGTGGTGCGCGTGATCTACGGTGTCATGCTGATCTCCGCCGCCGTAAACCTCGTGATCTTCCTCGCGGGTCGCATCGGCGAGCTCGCGCCTCCTGTCATGACGCTCGACCAGACGGCGCTGGCCGACACATCGGCGAATCCGCTGCCGCAAGCCCTGGTTTTGACGGCGATCGTCATCGGGTTTTCTCTGGTTTCCTTCGCCATTGCGTTGGCGTTGCGGATCTACCGCCGCTTCGGCACCCTCGACGGCCGTGCGCTGAGCGCTGCCGAAGCGCTCGGCAGTGCTGCTGTCGAGCGAACGCCCGCGCAGCGGCGCACGCGGGGAGCTGACGCGTGAAAGAAATGCTGTCGAATCACCTCGTTCTATGGCCGGTCTTCATTCCGTTGATCGGCGCTGCGCTCTGCATGATGCTCTGGCGCCAGCCGGCGGCCCAGCGTCTCATTCAGTTCATCGCGCAGGTCTTCATGTTGCTGGCGTCGATCGCACTGCTGCGTGCCGTGATCGCCGATGGTGTCATTGCGCTGACCTTCGGCGGCTGGGATGCGCCGTTCGGCATCAGCTTCGTCGCCGACCGGCTTGGCGCCGCCATGGTGACCGTGACGGGCATTCTTGCGGTGGCGGTCAGCGTGTTCAGCATGGCCACCACGCATCGCCGTCATGTGCACAACGGGGTCTATCCTCTGCTGCTCGGCTTGCTCACCGCTGTCAATGGCGCGTTCCTCACGGGCGACATCTTCAATCTCTATGTCTGGTTCGAGATCATGTTGATCACGGCCATGGGGTTGCTCGTCATCGACAAGAGCCGCGCACAACTGGATGGCGCGCTCAAGTACGCCGTCCTCAATTTGTTGAGCACACTGCTGTTCCTGCTGGCGATCGCCATTCTGTATGGCGTGACCGGCACGTTGAACATGGCGGACCTGGCGCGTGTGCTGCCCGATACGGACAACAGCTTCGCGTTGGCCGCGTCCTCGGCATTGTTCCTTGTCGGCTTTGGCATCAAGGCCGGGTACTTTCCGATGTTCTTCTGGTTGCCCGCGTCGTATCACACGATGTCGATCGGCATATTGGCCATTTTCGCCGGGTTGCTGACCAAGGTCGGCGTGTACGCCTGCTTCCGTGTGTTTACCTTGCTGTTTGCCGGCGGAGAGGCGATGCGTGAAATCATCGCGATCATGGCAGCCGGCACCATGTTGTTCGGTGTGTTTGGGGCCGCCGTGCAATGGGACGTGCGGCGCATCCTGTCCTTTCACATCATCAGCCAGATCGGCTACATCCTCCTGGGGCTGGCGCTGGGCACCGCGGCCGCCATGGCTGGCGCGATTTTCTATGTGATCCATCACCTCATCGTCAAGGCGAACCTGTTCCTGATCGCCGGCGCCATGTATCGCGTGTCGGGCACCTATGACCTTCGCCGCTCTGGCAGCCTGCAGCGGCAATATCCCTTCCTTGCGCTTCTGTTCGCCATCCCTGCGCTGTCGCTGGCCGGGATACCTCCCTTGTCTGGGTTCTGGGCCAAGTTCCTGGTCATCGATGCGGCGTTCGATGCACAGTCGGGATGGCTTGCCGCAGTCGGGCTGTTCGTTGGATTGCTCACCATTTTCTCGATGAGCAAAATCTGGATAGAAGCTTTCTGGAAGAACGCGCCGATCGAGCGATCACGAGAGCGGCGCGTCCCGATGGCCATGGTTTGCGCCATCTCGGCGCTGGCGTTGGTCACCCTGACGATCGGGCTGATGCCGGAGCCATTGATTGAGTTTTCGCAACGCGCGGCCGATGCGTTGATGAGTCCTGCGGTTTACATCGACGCGACGCTCGCGGGTGCGCCGATAAGTACGTCAATCCAAGGGGGCACGCTGTGATGTCGAACCTCCCACGTAGAACGCTGGCATGCGTGAAGCTCTCGGGGATCTTCATTCGGGAACTGGTGCTGTCCTCCTGGTCCGTGGCACGAGCGGCATTTTCGAGAGAGCAGCGCCTGCAGCCTGCGGTCATCCGGTATCCCTTGAGAGTGCGCTCCGACCTCGGAATCGCGACCCTCGCCAATCTGATTTCGCTAACGCCTGGCACGACCTCATTACAGGTGAGCGAGGACCGCACCGGCCTTTTCATTCATTGCCTCGACGCCGCCTCGCCGCCCGACATCATCGAGGGCATTCGGACGGCATTCGAGGACACCATTCTGGAGATCGAACGATGATGGATATTCTCGATCAACTGGATCACGTTCGCCAATGGGTATCGCAGGCGTTGCTGATATTGCTCTGCATTCCCCTCGGTTTGACGCTTTACCGGCTGCTTTCCGGCCCCAGTCACGCGGATCGCTTCGTCGCGCTGGACATGTTGACGGGCGTAGCCGTCACCGGCGCCGCGCTGGCCATGGCGGCACTTGGCTACCGCGAATACCTCGATGTGGCGTTGGGACTGGCGGTGTTCGGTTTTCTGGGCACGTGCGCGCTCGCCGCCTTCATCGAACGCAAGGGGAAACAGGGATGCTAGAGCTGGCGATGAAGTTGGGCGGCGTGGCGCTGCAGATCGCGGGGTTCGTTTTCTTGATCGGGGCGGCCGTCGGACTGATGCGTTTCAACGACCCGTTGCAGCGCATGCACGCCTCCACCAAGGCCGGGACGATCGGGGCAGGGCTGACCGTGGCGGGGGTGGCGCTGGGTAGCGGGAATGGGCTGGCGATCGGCATCGCCGCGCTCACCGTTCTGTTCCTGATCTTCACGGTCCCGGTCGCGGGCCATTTGTTGGGGCGTGCCATCTACTTCTCGGGTGAGCCGCTGCTAGGTCTCGAAGGCAGGGACGCTCTGCAGACGGATGGCGTATCGCCGAAAGATGACCGCGGCGCGTAGCGCATCTGCCGCCGTGGTGTCTGTGTCTTGGCTGACGAGCCCGATGATGTAGGACGACAAGGAGGTTGACGATGGTGGAGTCTGCAGCAGATGTTTCCCGCAGGACCTCGGGGCTGGTCATCCTGGAGGCCGATGCTTCCGGCGTGGCGTTCAGTCAGGCCTGGCATTACGTCAACGCCCTCTACGGTGTGGCCGCGGTCGCAGTGCTGTTCGCGATCGCGGCTATTCGCTATGCACGGGCTCGCAGGGTCATGGGCGCCGGTGCAAGTGCCAGCCTGGGCCGGCTGTGCGCCACCACGGCGCTTTCCACCTCGCTGGGCGCGTGCGTTGTGCTGACTTTGCATGGCGTCGAGCCGATCATTGCCCTAGAATCGGGTGCTGCCGGCGCCGAGAGTCGCGAACGAAGTGGGGCGGTGCTGGCGCCGTTCATCGCGACGATGCTTAGCATCGTGCTGTGGGCGAGGGCGTCGTTGCCACAGCGAGGGCTGCTGTTGATTTATGGCGGTGTCGGCGTACTGGGAAATCTATTGGCGGGATGGAGCCCTTTGTGGAGCATCCTCGTTGCCATGGTGATCGGCGCCCTTAGCGTGCCGTGCGCCGCCTGGATTCTGAACAAAGCGGAGCGGGTGGCAAGGCCCTGATGCGTACGCTTGCGTGCCGCTACGCGGACCGCCTCACACGCGCGCGACTTCTACCCAGAGCCGCGAAACAACGACGTGCTTGATCAGTTCGAAGAGGTGCGCCGGGGCATGAGCCGGGACCAGTACCTTGCTGATCAACGCCTGTACGTCCACGCGAAGGCTCGTTGGACGTGGCGCCCCGCGTGCCCCATCGGACTTGAGGGCCCGCAATTTGATTCCCCGTTTGGATGACACGTCGATCTGCAACTGGGTGTCTTCGGGAGGGAGCACCGCCTTCTGAATCGCATCCAGTGTCGAGCAAACAAAGACACCATCAGGGTGGGCCTGCTCATCATGCACGCCGCAGGTCCATTCCTGCACCCCGAGAAGAGGGCTTTTCTGACTGCTTCCGACCACGTCGAAACGCAGCCGGTTGAACTCCAGGAGTTCGACCAACTCGACAAAGGGTATTTTGCGCACCACCGTCACATCGCTGGTGGCTGACGTCTTGCCATTCTCTGCTTTTTTTCGGGCCATGGATGTACCTCTTGTGCAGGGCGCCGAAACCTCGAGCCAGGCTTCGGCGCCGTGATGTTGCGATGATTGCGCTTATCCGTGAGCCTCGGTCATTGCCTTGACTTTCTTGCGGTTGCGAATCGTGGAGTACGCCAGCCAGATCACGAGCGCGAAGATGGCATAAATGAAGCCGGCGCTGATCGGGCGATCCAGGAACACGCCCATGTCACCCCGAGACAACAGGAGGGCGCGGCGGAAATTCTCTTCGACCATGGGGCCGAGCACGAACCCCAGCAGCAAGGGCGCAGGCGAGAACCGCAGTTTCAGGAACACATAACCGATCACGCCGATCACGAGCACCATGCCCACGTCGAACAGGCTGTTCTGCGTGCTGTAGACCCCCACGCACACGAAGAACAGTGCCGACGGAAACAGGTACTTATATGGCACGCGCAGCAGTTTGGCCCATATGCCGATCAGCGGCAGATTCATGATCACGAGCATGATGTTGCCGATCCAGAAGCTGGCGATCAGCCCCCAGAACAGATCCGCATGTTCGGTGACCATTTGCGGTCCAGGCTGAATGCCATGGATGATCAGCGCGCCAAGCATGAGTGCCATGACCGAGTCACCCGGGATGCCCAGGCTCATCGTAGGAATAAAGCTGGTCTGGGCGGCGGAATTGTTGGCCGCTTCCGGACCTGCGATACCTTCGATGGCACCGTTTCCGAATCGATTGGGCGCCTTGGAAACGCGCTTTTCGACGGCATATGACATGAACGATGCGATCGTTGCACCCGTGCCGGGCAGGATGCCGAGCACGGCGCCGATAGCGCTGCCGCGTGCGATCGGTGCTGCAGACTGGCGTATGTCGCCGGGTTCGGGGCGCACCGACATCTTCTTGCCGTCGTCGACCTTGGTTGCCTTGCCGATGCGGTTGACGTTGGCGAAGAAATCAGCGAGGCCGAACAGGCCCATTGCCAATGCCACGAGCTGGATCCCGTCGCTCAGTTCGATCACGCCGAAACCATAGCGAATGGTGCCGGTGTTGACATCGGTGCCCACGACGCCGCACAGCAGGCCCAGGAACACCATGGCCACGCCTTTGATGGCGGAGCCTTTTGCCAGCGTGGCACCGGCGACCAGGCCCAGCATCATCATCGAGAAGTACTCAGCGGGGCCGAACTTGAAAGCGACCTCCACGAGCAGCGGCGAAAACAGGATCATGATGACGATGCCGACGCTGGCCCCGATGAACGAGGCAAGAATCAGCATGAACAGTGCTGAACCCGATTTTCCTTTGCGTGCAAGCGGATTGCCGTCGAGGCATGTGACCGCGTGCGAAGGGGTGCCGGGCAAATTCAGCAAAATGCAGGTGATGCCGCCGCCATATTGAGCGCCATAGTAAATACCCGCCAGCATCATCAATGCCGCGACCGGCGTCATGGCGTAGGTAAGCGGCAGCAGGATCGAAATCGCCGCGAGCACACCCATGCCGGGCAGCACGCCGATCATGTTGCCCATGAATACGCCGAAGAAGGACCACCACAGGTTTTCCCACTGGAATGCGACGGTGAATCCGTGCAGTACGTTGTCTAGCAGGTCCATCACCACCCCCAACGGAACATCGGAAACTGCAGTTGCAGCGCCCAGGAAAACACCACGGCGCCGAACAGCGTCATTGCGAGCGCAAGAATCGCGGCCGAACGCACGCTATTGGAGGTGTCGCCCATGGCCGACAGGAACACGAGCGCGAACGTAGCGGGCAGGAAGCCGAACAGGCTGCCGATCACGATGAATGCCGCGAGGCCCGCGGCGATGCAGGCCATTCCACGGATACGTTCACGGCGCGAGGGCTGCGGCATGTGATCGTCGAGCATGTCCTCCTGCACTTCGTCAGGATCGGGACTCAGCGGGACGAGAAGGCCCAGGACGACAAGAAAGCAACCCACCAGAAGCGGGAAGTAACCCGGCCCCATGCGGGCGAGTTCGCCAACCTGGTAAGACGTGGCTTCGAGAATGGTCAGCGCGCCGCAGAGTGCAATGAACGCACCTCCCCACAGATCGCGCTTTCTAGAGATTATGGTGCTGCTCAAGGCGTGCTCCCCCTATTTGTTGATGACGCCCTCGGTCCGCGCACGCGTGCCGAAGGAGGGGGCACTTTAAGGAGGGGCGCTTGCAATCCGCTTTCACGCTTTGGTGCGTGCTGTGCGGGATAACCACTAGCCGTGTGGCCCCGGTACAGCGGTGTGATGTGATTGGTTAACACTGTTCATCCACCGATGTTCACAAAAGTGAACATCGGCCCGCTCGCGCGCCCGCAAAGCAGCCCTGGCACGATTTTTTCCACCGCATGAGGATTTTTCTAAAGCTTGCAAATTTCCGGTCTCGAATGCGAGGGCATAATTCTCTTTTGTCGTCTGATCCGTCATGCTGCGTCTTCCGCTCACCGCACGGATTCCGCTCGCGGTTTCCTTGCTCTTCATGCTTATTTCCGCGGCGCTGATTTCTTTGGCGTTGCACGGTCTTTCGCGTCAGTTCGACCGGCAGATCACGAATCTCGGCCAGGTCTATCTCGACGGCTTGTCGGCCGCGATCCTGCCGGCGGTGCGAGCCAACGATGAAGCGCAAATGGTCGATGTTTTGAACCGCGCACTCGACACGCACCTCGGTGTCGTCGACCGGACGCTGGCCGTAGTCAGTCCCGCGGGGCAACTGGTGGCTCACGTCGCGCGGTATCCCGACGTCGAGCCCGTACCGATGGATCGGCTCGCCACAGCGGCTGGCACCGTGGTCAGCCTGCGCGAGGACGGCGTGTGGACCTGGCGTCTTCTCGATGCGCAACGCCCGGAGCTCGGCAAGTTGGTTGCCAACCTGGACGTCTCCGATTTCCTGCGTCAACGAACGGAGCTCGCCGTGGAGCTCGTTCTGGTTGGCCTTCTTGTCAGCCTGCTGGGTGCGTTGGTTTGCTACGGCATGGCACGGCGTCTGCAGCGGCCCATCATTTCGTTGACGCAGGCATTGAGAGCTGCCCGCAAAAACCGGCCTCGCGCGATGACTGCGCGCACGACAGACCCGGAGCTGGCCGAGCTCATCGCAGCCTACAACTGGATGGCAGAAAGCGCTTCCGAACGCGAAGCGCTTGCCGAACGTCACGCCCGCATCGAAAGAGAGGCATTGCTCGGACGTATGTCTGCCACATTGGCCCACGAGGTGCGCAATCCCCTTGGCGGCCTGCGCACCGCGGTTCAGACGTTGAGGCAGTTCGGCGATCGACCACAGGCCAGGGAGGAGTCGCTCGACTTCATCGAGCGCGGCGTACAGGCACTGCAGGGCGTGGTGGATGCCAGCTTGCGCACCTTTCGTCCCGGAGACGCCCGATTGCTGGAGGCTGACATCGCCGATGTACGTCTGTTGGTCAGCGCGCAGGCAGGTAAACGGGGCATCGCGGTAACGGTGCATTGCGAAGGCGTGGAGGTAGACGGCTTGCCGCTTCCGGCGGCCAGCGTGCGGCAGCTTTTGTTGAATTTGATGCTCAATGCCATCGAGGCATCGCCACCCGGTGCACGGGTCTTTCTGTTTGCCCGGGCGCGCCGCGGCGCCTTGATGCTGCATGTTGCCGATGGCGGGCCGGGCCTGCCTGCAAAGGCGAGACGCGCGCTTGCAGGGGCGCAGGACGAGGGAGACGGAATCGGGCTGCGGGTCGTGGCCGATCTCGTTCAAAGCATGGGAGGGCGGCTGCGCGTATCGCGGCCTGCTCACGGAACCCGTATTTCGGCACGGCTTCCTTTTGGCCAATGGGAACCATAGCGTGAGCGACATCCAGGTTTTACTTATTGAGGACGACACGGTCCTCGGCGGTGCGTTACTGCAGCGTCTCCGTCTGGAAGGGATAGCGACGCAATGGGTGCAGAGCTGCGCCCAGGCGGTGGAACTCTTTCGCCGCACCCGCATCCGGCCAGTATTTGTCCTCGCTGACATCCGGCTTCCGGATGGATCGGGCGAAGACCTCTACCGGCGGCTGATTCCGTACCTCGCGGACACGACCGTGGTCTTCGCGACGGCATACGGCGACATCGCACAGGCGGTCAGACTGGTATCGGCGGGCGCAAACGATTACTTGACCAAGCCGTACGATACCGACGTGCTGGTTGCCCGAATACGCAAACTGCTCGACGGTCGTTCGGACCGGCGTGTCGGGCGCGTACTTCAGAATCCTTTGGAAGCGGGTGAGTCGACGAACGCATCGGCTCAAGAGCTCGAGCGGCTCGCCGCGAGCGAGCTTGCGCTGTTTATCGAGGGCGAGACCGGGACGGGAAAGGATCGCGTGGCGCGGTACTGCCACTCACGATCGTCGAGAGCGAATGGGCCCTTTGTGGCCGTCAATTGCGCGCTGCTCGCCAATGATTTGATGGAAGTCGAGCTGTTCGGGCATGTCAAGGGTGCCTTCAGCGGAGCCTCGCAGGATCGCGAAGGCCTTTTCTCGCGGGCCTCGGGCGGGACGCTGTATTTCGACGAAGTGGCGGAGCTCAGCCTCAAGGCGCAGGCAGCACTGCTGCGCGTGCTCGAGGATGGCGAATATCGGCCGCTGGGCGCATCGCAGAGTCGTCATGCCGATTGTCGGATCCTCGCCAGCTCGACCGTCAGTCTCGACGAGGCGATCGCCCAGACGCGATTTCGAGTCGATCTTTTCTATCGCATCTCGGCAGCGCACATCGTCATGCCCCCCGCTGAGGAGCCGCAAGGACGACTTTGGCGCCATCACGCGCAGTGTGCTCGAAGAACTGGGGCGCGGCGATTTGCGTATCGGGCCGGATGCCGCGCATGCGATGGCCCTCTATGGCTGGCCCGGCAATATCAGAGAGCTGAAAAATCGCCTGTCCCGCGCCGCGGTGATGAGTGATGACGACACATTAGCCGCGGCCGACATCTTTCCTGAAAAACGACTCGCTGAGAAAGTGGACCTTGTCTCTACGCGTCTCGATGCGGAACAGCGCGCCATACAACAGGCTCTAGCCGAGTCGGGTGGACACATGGGGCTGGCAGCGAAGACACTGGGTATCTCGCGCACCACACTCTGGAAGAAGCTGAGAGCGATGCGAGAGGGTCAGGCGGAGAAATAGGTCGGCGTTCAGCAGCCGCTCATGCACTGTCGATGGTGGAGCTGGCTTGCGTTTGCATCCAGGAATCGGGTCAGGCCGCCGCCACGCCCACCAGCCGCTCATAATGGAGGAGATCTTCTGCCGAGAAGCAGCAGAAGATCACTTCCCGAATCGATGAGTCGGCCGACAGGCTTTCGCGCACGCTTTTCACGGCGATCTCTGCCGCCAGTGCGATCGGATAGCCGTATATGCCGGTGCTGATGCTAGGGAATGCGATCGATGCGATAGCGTGTTGTTCCGCAAGCTCGATGCATCGGCGATAGCAGCTGGAAAGCAATGCCGGCTCGCCGGCGTCTCCGCCGCGCCATACCGGGCCCACCGTATGAATGATGTGCCGTGCGGGAAGGCGATACGCTTTAGTGATTTTCGCGTCGCCTGTTTTGCAGCCTCCCAGCAGTCGGCATTCGTGCACGAGATCGGGGCCTGCGGCGCGATGTATGGCGCCGTCAACACCGCCGCCGCCGAGTAATGAGCTGTTCGCCGCGTTCACGATCGCGTCTACATGCAGCGTTGTGATGTCGGAACGGATGGCTCGCAGTGTGGTGGGCATGACTTTCTCCCGGAGGTTAGTTCGCACGCTTCTTGCTGCAGGTGGATCCGTGTTCGCCCTCTCCATACTTGCATCCCACCCAGGCCGGCAACGGGCCGCTCTGTTCCGTCGCCTTTGCCGGCTCAAAAATAACGACCACGGGTGAAGCGGGGCGGGTGCTGCCGTCTGGTGCCCACTGCCGCTGTGCGAAGCATTGATGCCAGGCACGCAGCTTCGAATTGTCGCGCCATTCGAGCTCGAGCTTGTCGTTCGGCAGGCAGCTATCGAAGCTGATGATCGCATTGATACGGGCGTTGCACGCCTCTTGCTCGCCGGCCTTCAACACCGACACGGTGATGTAAGTGTTGCCGCGTGATGCGCGATCGTCGCATTCGCGGACCTGGGCGTGAAAGGCGCCGTCGGGGGAGGGGACGTCCGCCAGTATCTTGTCCGTGCTGCCGCATGCGCTGAGCAGGACGCAGGGCAGTATTGCCAGCAGAAGTTTTCGCATTGTCTGGTCAGTTCGACGGTTACAGGCATGAGGTTACGCGCGCAGGCCGACGCACGCCGGGCAAAGCCCATGTCAGGGCCGAGGTGTTTCTCGCGGCCCGCACTCTTCCAGTATCCAGTCCCGAAATGCGGCAACGGCGGGAATCGCGAGCTTGTCGGGAGCCGCCAGGAAGTAATAGCTCGCACCGGTTGAGAATGTCTCGTCGAGCGCCGGGACGAGCGCCCCGCGCCGCAGCTCGTCTTCGACAAGCAGCGTAGGCAACAGGCCGATGCCTATCCCGGACGCAACGGCCTGGATCAGGTGGGTGGTCAGTTCGAATTGCGCGCCCCAACGCATGGCGCGCAGCGGCAAGCCATGGGCCTCGAACCAGCGTTGCCAGACGGTCGGCCGGGCCGCGACCTGCAGCAGGATGTGTTGGGCGAGATCGGCGGGTGAACGTGTCGGATGACGCGCCGCCATCTCGGGGCTCATCACGGGGATCACCTGTTCGTCCATCAGCCGATGGGGCACAAGGCCGGGCCAGTCGCCATCACCCACCGCAATCACAGCATCGATACCCGCGAGATCGAGGTCGAATCGGGTGACGCGGGAATGCAGATGCACCAGTACGCCAGGGCGCTCTGCATAAAAGCGGCTCAAGCGCGGCATCAGCCACTTGGCCGTGAAGGTGGGCAGGGCGGCGAGGTGAAAGGCGCCGTGTCCGGTTCGGTGCGAGATCGCCTGTAGCGACGCACTGCGGATCCGATGCAGGGCTGCGGCCAGTTCCTTTTGATAGCCCATGCCGGCTTCGGTCAGCATGATGCGGCGCTTCTCGCGGCGAAACAGGGGCACCTCGAGCAGGTCTTCCAAGGCCTGTACCTGCCGGCTGACGGCGCTCTGGGTGAGCGCCAGCTCGGTGGCGGCGCGGGTGAAGCTGAGGTGGCGCGCGCTGGCTTCGAACGCCAGCAGCAATGACATCGATGGGGTCAGGCGGCGCGGGTTCATTCGTAACCTGCATGAAAAGATTGGCCCACTATAACCGTGACACCAAGAAATTAGCCATATCGGGCCATCCCGACCGGGCGATGCAGGAAAGATCATTCATAGAGTGAATGATCTAGCTGCGCATTTTCCGTTTTTCGGCAGCGGGCCCTCCATGCAGAATCCGGTCAGGGACGCGACGCCTGGGGCGTACGCCGTGCCGCGCCGTTCAGGCGAACAACAAAACTGGAGACAAACCCATGAAGATGATTGGCCGCATGGCTGTACTTGCATTCACCTGTGTCGCGGCCGCGCCTGCCGCGGCTGCCGACGCCTACCCCGATCGTCCGGTGCGCCTGATCGTGCCATATGCGCCGGGCGGTGCCACGGATCTGATCGCCCGCCTGATATCCGAACCGTTGGGGCGCGTGCTCAAGCAGCCGGTGGTGGTCGAGAACAAGAGCGGTGCGGGTGGCATGCTGGGTACGGGCGAGGTGGCCCGCGCCCAGGCCGACGGCTATACGTTGGGCATCGGCACCGTCAGTACGATGGTGATTTTCCCCGCGGTGCATCCCAAGCCCGGCTACAAGGTGGCCGACTTCGCGCCGATCACTAATATCGCGCAGATGCCTAATGTGATCGCCGTGAATCCCAAGTTTCCTGCTTCGAATTTGAAGGAGTTCATCGCGGAGCTGAAGGCCAATCCCGATAAATACGCCTATGCCACGTCGGGCGTGGGCAGTATCAACCACATGATGGGCGAGTCGTTCCAGGCGGGCGCGGATGTGAAGATCAAGCACATCCCCTACCGCGGCGCAGGGCCGGCCATGCAGGACGTCATGGGCGGCCAGGTCGATATTCTGGTGGATCAGTTGCCCTCGTCGAAAACCTTTATCGACGCAGGCAAGCTCAAGCTGATGGGCGTGATCGCCGACAAGCGTGTGCCGGGATATTCCGACGTGATGACGATGCAGGAAGTGGGCATCCAGGGCTTCGATGATCAGGCCTGGTACGGGCTGATCGCGCCGGCTCAGGTGCCGCCGGCCGTGCGGGCCAAGCTGTCCGACGCGATGAAGCAGGTGATGTCGATGCCGGACGTGCGCAAGCGTCTGCAGGATGCGGGCGCGATGCCGGTGGGCAGCGCGTCGGACGCGTATCTGAAACAGATCAACAGTGAAGTCGAAAAAATGCGCAGCCTGGTGAAAGCACGCAATATTTCGCTGCAGGAGTAAAGATGGTCGAGAACGAAGCGACGGCAGTCCATCAAGCGCTGGTAACGGCGCTGGGTGCTTCCGTGAGGTTTGATGACGGGCACCGCGCGGTGTATGCCTCCGACGCGTCGAACTATCGTCAGGTGCCGGTCGGCGTGGTGGTGCCCGCGACACTGGATGAGCTCATCGCCGGCGTGCGGATCTGCGAAGCGCACGGCGCGCCGATCCTCATGCGAGGCGGTGGCACATCGATGAGCGGACAGACGGTGAACCACGCCGTCGTGTTCGACGTGTCACCGCGCTGCAATCGCATCGTGGAACTCGATCCCGAGGCGCGCACCGCGCTGGTCGAGCCCGGCGTGGTGTGCGATGCGCTGCGCGATCAGGCCGAACGCTTCGGACTCACCTTTGCCCCGGATCCGTCCACCCACAGCCGCTGCACGCTGGGGGGCATGATCGCCAACAACTCCTGTGGTCCGCACTCGGTCATGGCGGGCAAGACGCTGGAGAACGTCGAGGCACTGGAGGTGATGACCTGTGACGGCGAGCGCTTCTGGGTCGGGCCTACGCCCGAAGACGAGCTCGAGCGCATCATCGCCGCGGGCGGGCGGCGCGGTGAGATCTATCGCGGATTGCGCGACCTGCGCGACCGCTACGCCGCGCTGATCCGCGAACGCTTTCCGGACATCAAGCGGCGGGTGTCGGGCTACAACCTCGACCAGCTGCTGCCCGAAAACGGGTTCAATGTGGCCCGGGCGCTGGTGGGCTCGGAGGGCACCTGTGCGCTCACGCTGCAGGCGCGGGTGCGACTGGTCAAGAGTCCGGCCGTGCGCGTGGTGCTGGTGCTGGGCTTTCCGGATATCTACGTCGCGGCGGACGCCGTGCCGGAGTATCAGCGCTTCTCGCCGATTGCCATCGAGGGGCTGGACCGCGCCATCATCCGCGGCCTGCAGGCCCGGGGCCTGGCGCGCGACGAGATCGCGCTGCTGCCCGAGGGCGACGCGTGGGTCATGGTGGAGTTTGGCGGCGATACGCTGGAAGACGCCACCGCGCAGGCCGCGCGCGCCGAGGCCTATTTCAGCGCCCGCCCGGCGGGGCCCGTTCCGAGTTGCTGGCTGATCGCCGATACGGCCACGCAGAAGCGGGTCTGGTCGATTCGCGAGAATGGCGCGTCGGCCACCCAGCTGTCGATCGATCCGGCGATTCCTGACCCGCAAGTGGGCTGGGAAGACGCGGCCGTCGATCCCTTGCGGCTGGGCGACTACCTCAGGCGCTTTCAGGCGCTGGTGGATCGCTATGACTACCGGACCTCGCTCTTCGGCCATTTTGGCGACGGCTGTGTGCATGCGCGTGTGACGTTCAACGTGCGCACGGTCGAGGGCGTGGCCAAGTTCCGCGCGTTTCTGCGCGAGGCCGCCCAGCTCGTCGTGGACTGTGGCGGCTCGCTCACGGGCGAGCATGGCGATGGCCAGGCGCGTGCCGAGTTCCTGCCCATCATGTTCGGCGAAGAGCTGATGGGGGCGATGCGCGAGTTCAAGCGCATCTGGGATCCGAAGGGCCTGATGAACCCCGGCAAGCTGGTGGATGCCTATCGCGTCGACGAGAATCTGCGCATGGGGCCGACCTACAAGGTCGTGAACGTCCACACACGCCTGAACTTCAGCAGCCCCGAGGGCGATGGCTTTCAGCGTGCGGTGGAGCATTGTGTGGGGATGGGCCGATGCCGCAGCGAGAAGGGCGGCACCATGTGCCCGAGCTATCGCGCCACCAAAGATGAGCGATTCTCCACACGCGGGCGCTCGCGGCTGTTCTGGGAGATGCTGCAGGGCGACGTCATCAAGGATGGCTGGCGCAGCAAGCCGGTGAAAGAGGCGCTCGACACCTGCCTCGCGTGCAAGGGCTGCCGCAGCGACTGCCCCACGCACACCGACATGGCCTCGTACAAGGCCGAGTTCCTGTCGCACTACTACGAAGACACGCGCCGGCCGCGCCAGGCGCTCACGATGGGCCGGATTGGCGACTGGGCCCCGTGGGCGGCGCGCCTGCCGTGGCTGGCCAACCTGATGACGCAGAGCCGGCTGCTGGCGCCGCTGGCCAAGAAGATCGGCGGCTTGGCGGCGCAACGCGACCTGCCTCGCTTTGCCCGGCGCTCCTACCGCCGGCAGCATCGGCCCGCGCCCACGGCCGGCAAGCGCGTCATCCTGTGGGTGGACACGTTCTGCGAGCATTTCCACCCCGAGGTCGCGGCGGCGGCCGTGGGCGTGCTCGCGCATGCCGGCTTCGAGGCAGTGCTGCCCCGGGAGCCGCTGTGCTGCGGTCGGCCGCTCTACGATTTCGGCTATCTGGATATCGCCCGTGAGCGGCTGCGCAAGGTGCTCGATGTGCTCGGCCCCGAGCTGGCCGCTGAAGGTTCAGGCAATGGCGAGCCCATCGCCATCGTGGGCCTGGAACCCGGCTGCATGTCGGTATTCAAGGATGAGCTGCTGAAGCTGTTCCCCGACGATCCGCGCGCCCGCAGCCTGTCCGAGAACGCGTTCCTGCTCGGAGACTTCCTGCATCAGGCCGGTTATCAGCCTCCGCGGTTGGATCGCGAGGTGCTCGTGCACGCGCATTGCCATCAGAAGTCGCTCTTTGGCACGAAGGGCGATGTGGCGCTGCTGGCCGCGATGGGTGTGCGCGCCCGGCACCTCGATAGCGGGTGTTGCGGGATGGCGGGCTCGTTCGGCTTCAATCCCGAACACGCCGAGCTCTCGGAGGCGGTGGGAGAACAGGTGTTGATCCCGGCGGTGCGCGCCGCGTCCGCCGACACCATCGTGCTCACCAACGGCTTCAGCTGTCGCGAGCAGATCCGGCAGATGGCGGGGCGCGACGTCATGCATCTGGCGGAGTTGCTGCAGCTGGCCGCGACGCAGGAGCGTGAGGAAGTGGCCTAGCCGGCTGGCGGCGGCCCGGCTTTGCCGGTCTGCCGTCGCGGACGCTCAACGCGCTAATCGGCCCGGTATCGCAATGCCTCGAGAACGACCTTGAAAGCGGGCGTCATATGCCGCGTTCGGGGGTAGTAGAGGTGATATCCCGGCAATGACGGACACCACTCTTCCAGCACGGTGACGAGGCTTCCGGCCGCGATGTGCGAGGCGGCCTGTGTTTCGAGGAGCCGGGCCAGGCCGAAGCCATCCACGGCGGCCTCCAGGATGAGTTCGGGACGATTGAAGGCCAACTGCCCTCCGACCCGCAACGTTGCCGACTGCGTGCCCTTCGAGAATGTCCATGTCGCCATGCCGCCCGACGTGGGCATGCGGCGATTGATGCACGGGTGAGACGCCACCTCTTGAGGGTGCTGGGGCGCAGGACGTCTGGCGAAGTAGGCGGGGGCGCCCACCACCACGACCTTCTGCGGCGGGCCGATCGGTACGGCGACCATGTCCTTGGCCACGTTCGCGCCCAGGCGTATGCCTGCGTGGTAACCCTCGGCGACGATATCGACGAGTTCGTTCTCCACGTCCAGTTCGATACGCAGGCCGGGATGGCGCGGCAGAACCGTCCTGAGCCTGGGCCAAACCAGCGTCTCCGCGGCGTGGTCGGCGGAGGTGATGCGAATCACGCCGGAGGGCCTGGCCTCGTCTTCGCTCAGCGAGGCCAGCTGTTCCTTGATCCCGGCGAGTGCCGGCGCGAGGGTGGCGAGCAGCCGAAGCCCGGCGTCGGTGGGGGCCACGCTGCGCGTGGTCCGGGTCAAGAGCTTGACGCCCAGCCTCGCCTCCAGTCGGCGCACCTTGTGGCTCAGGGCGGATTGCGATGTGCCCAGCTTGCCGGCCGCTTTGGTGAAACTGCGCGCCTCGGCCACTGCGGCAAACGCCGCGAGCGCGCCTAATTCATCCTGCATCGATACCTTCCTCCGGGCGATGAGGCAACGCCCTGCACAAGATGGGGCGGGCCACCTATTAATGACACAACATCATAGGTGCAAGTTCACTGTCCGGCTTGGTCTGGCCAAGGGGCTCCGGTAAGGTCATTGAAAACTATCCAACATAAAGGCTCGATATGAAGACGTTGCACCCATTGCCCCTGACGAGACTCGCCGCAGTCATGATGTTGGCGGCTTCAGTGGCAGGCTGCGCCGCGGGGACAGACTCGCAGCGGGATCCGGCGACCGACGCGTTCGTGTTGATACCCGAGGCACCCTCGTCGGTGTTCATCGACGCCACCGTGCCCAACGTGCCCACGGCGCCGGCGCTGCACGCGACCGACTCGGTATTCATCGATGTGAACAACGACGGACATCTCGATGTCGTGGTCTCGGTCGAGTACGGCGTCAACCGCCTCTACCTGAATGACGGCACCGGCAAACTGACGTACGTGCCGGATGCGTTCGGCAAAACGATCCACGACAACGAGCATGTACGTGCCGCCGATTTCGATGGCGATGGCAACATGGACGTGGTATTCGTGGCCGAGTCGGACGAGAAGCACCAGTTGTTCCTGGGCGACGGCAAGGGCGGATTCGTGGATGCCAGCGACAGGCTGCCCGCTTCGAGCCAGGGCAATGGGCTGGCCGTGGGAGACCTCAACGGCGACGGCCTGCCGGACATCTTCATCGGCAGCACGGGCGAGACGGGTCATTCGCCCGACGCACCCCTGGTGCGCGCACGCAATCTGTTGTTCCTCAATAATCCGGATCGGCCCGGGCACTTCATCGACGCCACGGCGACCCACTTGCCGCAGACCGACGATCAGACCGAGGGCGTGGCGCTTGCCGATATGAACGGCGACGGCCATCTGGATATCCTGCTCGCCAGCCCCGCCCATCCCAATCGTTTGCTCATCAACGACGGCACAGGCCGCTTCACCGACGAGTCCGAGCGGCTCGATCTGCGAGTACCGATGGAGACACGGGAAGTGCACGCGGTGGACGTGAATGGCGACGGGCACATGGACATCGTCTACTTCAACATCACCAGCAACAACCACGGCTGGGACAAGGATCCGCAGACTCGGTTGCTGATCAACGATGGCCAAGGGCACTTTCGCGATGAGACGGCCCAGCGCCTGCCGAAGCACACGCTCTCGAGCTGGGCTGGCACGGTGGTCGACTTCAATGGCGACGGCGCGCCGGATCTGCTGGTGGGCGCGATTCAGGTGCCGGGCTTTGTGCCGCTTCAGTTGCGCGCGTGGCAGAACGACGGCAAGGGCAACTTCAGCGACGTGACCGAGAAGGTCGTGCCCGGCGTGACGGTGGGCCGCAGCTGGAGCATGGGCCGAGGCGATCTCGACGGCGATGGCAAAGACGACGTCTTCATCGGTGGCTGGGGCACGCAGGCAAGGCTGCTTCTCAGCGATATCGACGCGCACAGGAAATCGCTGCCGCCGCTGGTGCCGCTCAAACCCCAGTAAGCGGCTTCTTCGGAGGGCACGCCGTGACAGGGCGGTGTGCAGGATCGTGACGAGAGACGGCGCGCCATAATAGGCGCGTCTTCCATTTGAGCGCCGCCATGAAATCCGTGCATGAACGCTTTCTCGATCATCTTGCCTCGCGAGGCTGGGTGGTATCGCGCGTCAACGCCGAGGCGGGTGCGTGCGCCGGTCTGCCGGCCACCACGCCCGAGCATGCCGCCTTCCTATCGTTGTTCGCGCAACTGAGCAGCGCCGACGACACGCGCTGGTTTCTCGGCGCCGCCGACTATGCCGGCTCCGTCGATAGCGCGTTTGCCTGGGATGCATTCCAGCAGCTCAGCCTCGATGCGGCGATGAGCGACGAGGATCGCCGCGGCGTGCAGGCCTTCTGGGATCGCCATCTACCTATTTTCATGAGTGTGGACGGCGAGTACGCCTTTCTGGCCCTGGACCGGGAGTCGGGCCGGGTAGTGCACGGGATCGAACCCGAGTTCGAAGCGGTAAGCGTGGTGGCGCCGAGTCTCGAGGATCTGTTCGAAGACGTGATGGCGGGTGGTCCGGCCGCTGCGTTTGTGGTGTAGAACCGACTCGCTTGTATCTCGAATCGCGAAGGCTGTGTCTGTTGCTTCAGACTGCAACCGGCGCCCGCCCAGGCGTGCGCAGGCGTGCTAAGTTAGCCCCCGCGCTGGCGCCCGGTCATGGCGGCGGCAAAGGTGGGCCTCACTGAGGGGCCTGACTGCGGTGCCTTTTCCCTTTCTTTTTCCACTCATCATGCAAAAGAATCCACTTCGCGCGTTCGCTCGACCCGGAAAAACGTGGGCAGCCGGCCTGTATGCGCTGGCCCTGGGCTTTGCCCTGACCGCGACGAGTCCCGCCTCGGCCCAAGCCGATCTCCCGCCCCGTGGCGGCGCGAGCACCGGCAGCCAGGCGCCGGCCAGTGCGCCGAGCCCGGACCGTCTGCCCTCGCGTGCGCCGGCGAACCAGCCGGCCCAGGCGCCCGCTCAGACCCAGCCGCAAAGCCAGGCCCCTGCCGCCGGTCAGTCGGGTCAGCGCACCCAGGTGAATGACGATGCGGCCTACGAGCGCCTGCTGAACAACAGCGGTATCGGCCTGCAATGGTTCTGGACGGATGAGCGCGGCAAGCTCAATGCCGTGGACGATAACGGCGTGATTCGCCTGGATGGCGGCTACGCCACGGCCAAGGGCTCGCTCAAGCTCAAAGGCGAGGTGCTGTCGATCTCGGCCGACCGCTTTACGTTCCGCGGCACGATCCTGATCGTCGACGTGCCGGACAAGGGCCGCCGTTGCGAGCGCACCGGCGATTATGAGTTCCGGGCCACGGGCAAGCGCAAGTACTGGCGCCTGCAGCAGATGACCGAGTGCGATCGCCTGACCGACTACGTCGATATCTACTATTGATTGTCAGGCCCGTACGGGACTGCCCGCTGATTTGTTCGGCGGCTGGCCCGTGCGCTCACGCGGCTCGCGTCACATGCGGACTGGCGCGTTGAACCGGGCGCGCATGCCGCGTGAGTACACGACGTAGAGCGTGATGACACCGGCATACACCAGCATGCGCGTATTCGACGACGCCATGTTGCCTTCCAGAATGTCCGTCCAGGGCCGGCCCAGCCAGCCCAGCAGGAACATCTGCAGGGTCACCGTCAGGAGCGGGCCGCCGACCCAGATCGCGGCCAGGAGCACGCGGCGTGTGAGCGGCTTGCGCCAGACGATCATCATGACGCCGGCCAGGATGCTCAACCCCGCGGCGATCACGCCCAACGCCATGGCGATGCCACTCGCCAGGACGGCGTCGGGGGCGATCGCGGTCAGCGCTTTGAGCGTCTGGAGGCCGTAAGCCACGCCGAAGAAGGGCTGGATCAGCAGAAGGCTGACGATCAGCAACATCATCATGCTGGTGAGCGAGCCGGGGGTGTGGGAGGCGCCCGGCGTGGCTGGCGAGGGAGCGGATGGGTATTGCGGTGCGGACTGCATGCGGTTTTCGAGCGATCAGGGCGGTCTGCACCGCCAGAAAGCCCAGTGTAGAAGTCTGCGCGCGGGCTCAATCGCTCGAATAAGGGCATGTGCCCGGGGGAGCACCGGCAGACTGCACGGGGGCAGGGCGAGCGGGCTTGTCCGCCCGCGTTGGGGTGTGGCGCTACCTGCCGGGTCAGTCTCGCCCCATGCCGGGCCGAGCTACAGCGCCTTGTCCAGCCGGTGTGCCGCATCCAGCTTGGGCGTGTCGAGCAGGCGTGCCTTCACGTCGAGTAGCGCGTCGTCCGGCACGTCGAAGCGCTGGATCCAGGCTTCGCCCTTCAGGCCGGTCAGGCGCGGCTCGCCCGCGGCGCTGGCGGCGAGATGCAGCCAGAAGTCTTCGCTACGCACTGTCTTGAGGGCGGCGTTGGTCAGCACATATTGCGGCGGCTGGCCGTCGAGCGCCACGGCGGCGATATCGGGTTCGTTGCCGGCCTGGATCACGATGCCGGTGCCGTAGTCGTAGAACGCATACCAGTCGGGCGGGAGTTCGGAGCGCAGGGTGGCGAGTCCGCCCACTTCCGTCAGCATGTCGAGATTGATGGCCGTCAGCCACGACACGGTTTTGAAACGATTGGGCTTGAGCCGGGCCGCCGAGAACGAAGGCGAGCCCACGTCCACGCCGCGAGCCTGCTCCGACACGAAAGCTTCGGTGGGCTGGTCGCTGTTCCACTCCGAAGGCGAGAGCACGAAGCCGAAGCCCCCGTGGCCATGATGCGCTTCGAGCCGGTCGGCGCAGGTCACGAACAGCGCCTGAAAGGCCTTCGGATTTTCGATCACGTCGGCGAGCGGCAACGAAAAGCGCAGCACGTCGAGTTGAATGCCTTTCTTGGCGGTCCAGTCGGGCGCGGCATTCACGTAGAACGAGTACGGGCCGGCATCGGGGCGCTTCACCCCGCTCGTGTAGTGCAGGTCGATGGCTTCGTCGGCGTCGAGTGCCTTGAGCAGGTCGCGCACCGCCGGCGCCTTGGCGTAGGGCATGCAGGGCGGACCCGAAGGCGGTTCGCTGCGCCACAGCCAGGTGAACTTGTCGGCCGCGAGCTTCCGGTATTCGTCGAAACACTGCGCGATGGCTTCGCGCCGCTCCCAGGTGTGGCCATCGCTGAAGAACAGCGTGCCCGTAATGGCGATGACGGCGCCCACGTAATCCCGAGGCCCCTTGGACATCAGCATCGCACCTGGAAACTGCTGTGCCTGCGCAGTCTCGCGCAGGGCCGCCGCGTAGTCTTCGGCACTCATGTTGGGATCGAATTCGGTCATAACGTCAGGCTCAAGGAGTGGCAGGCACGGGGGCGGGGCTGGGGCCGCGGCGTCCGGGCAGGGGCGGAACACGGCCGCGCGTATACATCCGCAGCATTTCGTACAGCGCCTCGGAGATAGGCGCAGCATACTTGGTCTTCTCCGCGGCCTCCGCCTCGCGCCGTTCGACTTCACCGCAGTCGCACTCCGAGGACTCGAGCAGCACGACCTTTTCGGGGCTACCCGCGATGCGCGTGTAGGCCGCCATCTGGCCTTCGCCCGGGGTGTCGTTCGGAAACTTGATCTCCACCACCATGCGGATGTTGTCCTGCGTCGGGGGTGACTTCGGGTCGTTCACGATCACCACGTCGGGGCGGCGGATCATGCCGCGGTTCGGCTTGAAGGGCGGGCGCTCCTTCTCGGGGTCGTCCCAATACTTGCGGATCCAGCCGGGCAGCCAGCTGTGCGCGCGCGAGGGATCGCCGGCATCCATGATGGGCTCGGGCGGCTCCTGCGACATGTCGTAGTTGACCTCGGGCTTGTAGGGGCTCGTGCCGTACAGCGTTTCATCGAGGAGCTTGAGCCGGCCGGAGCAGCAGACCTGGTTCAGGCTGCGCCCATCCTTGCCGATGCCGGGCGCGGCCTGGCATTTGCAGATGGCGCTACACAGCACCGATTGATCGGTCGGCGAGAGCTGGGCGAGGCCGGTGCCGGCGGGCGTGGTCGTGCCCGACCCGCCCGACGTGCCGCCGCTGGCGTTCGGTGCGCCGTCGCTCATTCTTTATCCTCCTGCGGCGGGGGCAGCAGTGTCAGTGACAGCATGTCGGGCGAATCGCCCTCTACCCAATCGGTATAGCCATTGGCATCCGTCTCGCCCTCGAGCGTGGCGCCGTTCATGGAACTGATCTTGTAGCCGCGGCGCGCCACGGGCTCGCGTGTGGGATCGTCGATGACCTGGAAGCGGCCGCGATACGGCGTGGTTTCGTCTTCACCGGCCTCGTATTCCGTGCCCGGGCCGCTGCCGGAGGCACCCGAGCCATCGCCCGCGGAGGGCGCCTCGGTCCAGAAATGCTGGCTCGCGATGAGCGTCGCGCCGCAAGCGGTGCGCATGCCTTCGAGCGCAATCCATTGCGCGCTGCCGGTGGACTGCGTGCCTTCCACGATGGGGTATGAACCCTTGCACTTGGGGCACGACGTCATGTCGCCCTTGCGGGCGGCTGGCTGGCCGAATACGTTCAGCGTGGGGTCGCCGGTCACGACCGTGCCGCCATGGCTTGTCTTGTCGCCCACCCTGATAACGGCTTTTTGCACGGCTCGCGCTCTCTTGGCTACAGGCTGAAAAAAGTGGCCGTAGTGTATCCGCGCATCTGCATGTCGCAATCGCAAGGTCGTGAGCGTTTTTTACCAAAGCGGACAAGCTGTGGTACTTCGCGGCGGTGGATCCCAGGCGGCCCCGGGGGCGGCAGGGGCAGCATGCGTATGACGATAAGATGTGGGCTGTCCCGGCTCCGGTCACGCTGCGGCCCATGCGATTTGCCGCGCACATGCCGCCGGGGCGACACGCCCGTCCCTCTGCCACCACAGGAAACGAACGATGCCGCTTACCTCCGCGCTCGCCCGCGCGTGCCTGATCACGCTTTGCGTACATGCCGCCGCGCAGGCCCAGACCGACGCCTCAGCCGAAGCCGAGTCCGCGCAGTCGCGCGCCGAGCGATGGAACGAAGGAACCGAGCGCCAGCGGGCCTGGGCCGACGAGTTCCTGGGCGATACCCGGAAAATGGGCATGGCGCTGCTCGTGATCCCCACGATCAACCTGGATGCTCAGGGAACACGCGACTTCGATGATCCTGCCGTGCGTGCTGACTTCGTGCGCCAGCGCACCATGAAGATGCGATGGCTTCATCACGAGAACGAGCACAATGCCATCACGGTCGGCTACGGCAAACACAAGCGGGAAGCCTGGGATACCGGGCCACTGTTCCAGATGACCGATGGCGCCATTACGTACCAGATGATCGCCGTACAGCCGGGCCGGTATCGGCTCGCGCGTCTCACGTACACCCATCCCGGGGAGCGCGAACCCACGCCTCAGGACAAGCCGGCCAGGCTCTCCGTGGAGAAAGCCGGCGTCGCAATCTTCAATGAGTTCGACGTGAAGGATTACCGCAAGACCGGTCGCTGGTCTCAGGCCATGAAACGCGATGACGGGATGGGGACCGGATGCCCGCTCGTGCTGCGCGTGGGCGATGGATGCACGGAAGAAGCGCGCGAGTTTCGCTGGGGCATGAGCGCGCGCAGGGCCGTCAAGGACGGAACGGCCGAGGTCATCGAGATCCCTTCCGTCGATGCGGAGCTCTTGTTCTCGCCCGTCGCGGAGATCACTCTGGCCGAGGGCGATGTGGTGCTGACCGACGGCTTCGCGCTGCGGGCCGACCAGGTCGAGGTGGCGGAAGACACGTGCCAGGTCCTTGCGAATGACCTGATGTGCACGCTGGACGCCGTGACCATCGAGCGCCTCCCCGCGAGCCTGAAGTCGTTTCGCCAGGCCCCCGGGCTCAAGGTCCACGGCATGACGAACACCGAGGCCGCGCTGCGCGATCTGGTGTATCGCGCGCCGACGATTCACGCCAAGTCGGTGCCGGGATCGCCCAATCTGCTGCGCGTGGAGTAGGGCGGCATCTCATGAGTCTTTCCATGACGCATCCCATTCCCGCGAGCAGCCTCGACCTGCTGCGCGAACTGATCGCCTTTCCGTCCGTCTCGCTCACGCCGAACGCCGGCCTGATGGCGCGCGTGCAGGAGGCGTTGCACGCGGCGGGCATCGAATCGAGGCGGGTGCCGGATCCGCAGGATCCGAAGCGGTGCAATCTGTTTGCCAGCGTGGGGCCGTCCGGGTTGCCCGGCATCATGCTGTCGGGCCACACGGATGTAGTGCCGATCGTGGGGCAGCCCTGGACTTCGCCCGCCTTCGAGGCGACTGAACGCGGTGGCCGAATCTACGGCCGCGGCGCGGCCGACATGAAGGGATTCGTCGCCTGTGCGGTGATGGCGATGGTGCACGCCGCGCAACAGCCGCTGAAGCGGCCGCTGCAATTGGCGCTGTCGTTCGACGAAGAGGTCGGCTGCGTCGGTGTGCGGCATCTGCTGCGCGCGCTCGAGGGCCTGACGCCCGCGCCGTCGCTCTGCGTGGTGGGTGAGCCCACGCTCATGAAGATCGGCACGGGCCACAAGGGCAAGGCGGCCTACCGGGCGCTGTGCTGTGGCCAGGCAGGACATTCGGGCCTGGCGCCCAATTTCGTCAACGCTATCCAGACCGCGGCCGACTTCGTCGCGGCACTGCGCGACGTGCAGCAAGACCTGGCTCAGCATGGGGCACGCGAAGAGGGCTATGCGATTCCGTACTCGACGGTGCACGTGGGCACGATCCGCGGCGGCACCGCGCTCAATATCGTGCCCGCCGAATGCGAGCTGGATTTCGAGATCCGCAATGTCGCGCAAGACGAGCCCGCCGAGATCCTTGCGCGCGTGATCGAGCGCACGCAGGCCCGCATGCGCGACGCGCACGCGGCGCCCGAGGCGGCCCTGCCCGACGTCGAGGTCGTCAACACCTATCCGGGACTCGCCACCCCGCCAGACGCGCCCGCCGTGCGCCTGCTGGCCTCGCTGCTGCCGCCCGACACGCAGCTCACCAAGGTGGCGTTCGGCACCGAAGGCGGGCTCTTTCGCCAGCAATGGAACGAGACTGCCGTGCTTGTGTGCGGCCCCGGCAGCATCGAGGTGGCTCACAAGGCCGATGAATACGTCGAGATCTCGCAGCTCGATGCGTGCGACCGCCTGATGCAGGGCCTCGTGCGGCATCTTTGCGCTTGAAAGACGGCGCCTCGGAGGGGGCGCCGTTCGCCGGGCAAGGCATCGCCGCCAGTGCGGATCTTCCTCGATGCGCGCGGCGGTGTTTATTTCCTGGCCCGCACGGGAGTGAACTCGACCCCGTAGCCCTCACCTTCGGCGGATGGCGTGATGGTGTAGCGCACATCGAGCGTATCCGTGCGAAGCAGACTCCGGTCGTTGATCAACGTGAGGCCAGCCCGGCAAACCACGGGCCGGCCCGCGGTATTGGCGCCCTTGCGTTGGCCGGCGGGCCCGGTCTTGGGCGCCAGCGTCCGTACATTGTGAAAGCCCAAGTGCATGTGTGCCGGGAGCGTGTTGGCCGTGCGAATGGCGTTGCCCAGCAGATGCAGCACGCCGTCGTCCTGGCAAGACGGCGCGGCCTTGGGCAGCGGCAGGGCGGAGGCGGAGCACTCGGCGGCCTGGCCGCTTACTGGCAGCAGGCTCGCCGCCACCAGAAGCGTCATCGCGGATTGTTTGGCCCTGAACATATTTTACCTCCGGAGAGTCGTTGCGTTGGCGTCGGCATGAGGTTCAGAACCTGAACTGCACGCCGATCTGCCCCGAGACACTTTGCGACTTGGCGCCGTCGATGGAACGCTGATAGCCCACCGAACCCGTCACGTTCCAGTTCTTGTTGATCTGCGTCTGCACGCCGACCCCCAGGCCGACGGACGTGCCGCCGAACTTCGCGCCCAGTACCGTGTCCGGAACCCCGGGTTTGCTGAACTGCGCCGTATGTTTGCCGCCGCCGCGGTGCAAGAGATCCGTCGTCACGGTGACCTGCGTGTTGCTTGCCGCCCCGGCGGGCTTCCAGGCGAACTTTGCGCCCAGGCGGCTGGTGACGATGTCGCCGGTCGTCATGCGGACGCGGGTATCCCCCGAAAGCTCGGCGCGCTTGAAGCGCTGGGTCTGGTAGATCATTTGCGCCTGCGGCTCGACGGTGAGCGTTTCGCCGAGGCGGAAGGTCTTGCCGACTTCCACGCTAGCGGCTGCACCCGATCCTCGGACCGCCAGCGGGTCGGCCCCGGTGATCTTGCCGGTATTCAGGCTGCCTTGCGCGGCCGCCTTCACGTATGCCCCGGACGGTTCGCGGTGCTCGAGATGCACGCCCGCTACCGACACGGTCTGACGGATCTGGCCCGTGGCCATGCCCTGTAGTCCGCCCGCATCGCCGCGCGAACGGCCCTGACCTTCGAGCAGCGCGCCGTACACGCCCGCGCGCGTCATGGCGCCACGGCTGTTCTGCTGCCGCCAGAGATCCGCCCAACCCGTCACGCCGGCAATCGAGGCCTTGAAGGTGGGTGTAATGTCGCCCCGGCCTTCGACGTCGACGCCACGGTACACCGCGCTGACCCAGCCACGCGGCAAATCATGCAGACCCGTCGCACCGGTGCCCGGCCGATCCGTGAAACGCAAGAGCGGGTCGCGCGTCATGAGCGAAGTCAGCTCCATCGTCGACATGATCGAGATGGCTGCCGGCCGATACATGGCTTTGGGCAGAGACCGCAGGTACCAGTTTTCACCGGTGCCGAGCGCGTTTTGCGCCTTGAGCTGGTAGGCGTATGCGCCGGCGTAGAGCGGCGCTTTGAGCGCAAAGCCATCTTTCGTGGTGCTGGCCGTGGTGTCGGCGCCGTTCTTGCCTTCCACCACCAACAGGCCGTCACCGACAGTCTGCGCGCCAAGCCCCTCGTGATTGCGGATATCGAGCATCGTGTTGCCGGTGACCTTGCCGCCGTCCACGACGAGGCGATCACCCTGCACGCTGCCATCCGAGAGCACTTGGTTGAGCACGACCGTGCCGCCCTGGCCTGCGAGCGAACGCACCGTCAGGCTCTTGGGCACGAAGGTGCCCACGGGCGCCTGGAACTCGATCTTGCCCGCGAGCGTGAGGTCGTTGAGCAGCGAGTCGCCGGTCATGGTCCAGATACTCGCCGCGTCGATGTTCATGTCGGCGGGGTCGATGATGCCCGTGAGATGGCTGCGGGTGAGCTGAATCAGGCCGGTGCTCGTGTCCCGATAGAAGATGTCGCCCGTCAGCGTCGAGTCGATCACGTCCACATCGAGGTGGCTGCCACGGACGGCCTCGACGAGTGTCTTGCCCGTGGCGCCCGCCGTGATGGTGTCGAATACCACGCGCCCCTGGCGAGTCGCATCCGCCAACACATAGCCCGACCCGGCGTTCAACCGCGCCCCGTTGCGCAGCAAGACGGTCTGCGCCTGGCCTTCCGAGCCGCGCAGTGTCACCAGATACCCGTTCGCCTGGTAGGCACCTGCGTTGAGATCCAGTGTGCCTTCGTTCACGGTGAACCCTTTGGCCTGGCTGATCGTTCCCGTCAGGGACTGCGTGCCGGCGCCCGACTTGGTGATGCCGCCATCACCGTTGATGTCGCCGTCGAAGCTTGACGAGCCGCTTCGTTCGAACTCGAGCTCACCTTCGTTGGTCCAGCCCGTTCCTCGTAGCAGACCTCCTTCCTGGATCAGCGTGTGGCCGGTGCTGCGGCCGCCCGAGTCCACGGTCATGGTGCCACCTTCTTGCACGGTCGTGCCATCGGCGGTGCCGCCCGAACTGACGTGCTGTTCCGCAGTGCTTTGCACCACCGTGGCCGATGCCGTGCCGCCGATATGAATCGTCTGCCGGCCGCCCGAGCTGATGACGGTGCTCGTCGCGTGGCCACCGGAATGGATGTCCTGCTTGCCTCCGCTCATGACGGAAGTCAGCGATGCCGAGCCGCTGACGTCCTGTTGGCCGCTGACGAGCGTCCAGGTTGCACTTCCTCCTGCCCGGATTGTCTGCTGGCCGCCCACGTGCACGACGGTGGATGTGGCCGTGCCGCTCGCTTGTACCGTTTGCGTACCGCCGGTGCTGATCACGGTACTGGTGGCCAGGCCTGCGGCGTGGATCTGCTGCTCGCCGCCGTTCGCTACCGTCGTGTCGGAGACCGTGCCGCCGCTTACGTCCTGGCGGCCGCTGACCGTGGCGCTGGTGGCGCTGCCGCTCGTGTGCACGGTCTGCTGTCCGCCGTTCTGCACCACGGTGCCGGTGGCGGAGCCACCCGAGCTCACGTTCTGCGACCCACCGGAGGCGACGATCGTGCTCGTCGCCAGTCCCGAGGCGTGAATGTGCTGCTCGCCGCCATTGGCCACGGTCGTGTCGGAGGCGGTGCCACCGCTCACGTCCTGG
>JBIUPE010000005.1:0-336978 GCA_044626655.1 Pseudomonadota bacterium AL_CKDN230030165-1A_HGKHYDSX7
CCGGTCCCACCCCCCCCCGGCGCGCCCGGGGGGCGCCCCCGCCCCCCCCCCCCCCCCCCCCCCCCCCCCCACGGCCTGTTTCATGCCGGGAGTGCGATATGGAATCCTTCTCCGACCTCGGGGCCATTCTGCTGATGCAGGGCTTCAACGGCCTGTCCGTGTTCAGCGTGCTGTTGCTGATGGCGCTGGGGCTGGCCATCATCTTTGGCCAGATGGGCGTCATCAACATGGCGCACGGCGAGTTTCTCGCGGTGGGCGCGTACTGCACCTACCTGCTGTCCGACCTGGTGCAGCAGTTCGCGCCCGGACTGATGCCGGTGTACTTCTTCGTCGCCATCGCGCTGGCCTTTGCCGTGACCTTTGCGCTGGGCTGGCTGGTGGAGTGGGCCATGATCCGCCATCTCTATCGCCGCCCGCTCGACACCTTGCTCGCGACCTGGGGGCTGTCCCTCATCCTGCAGCAGTCGCTGCGGTCGATATTCGGTCCGCGCGAGGTCAGCCCCACGCTGCCCGACTGGCTGATGGGATCCTGGCAACCGCTCGATGGCGTGGACATCCCGCTCAACGGCCTGTTCGTGATGTCGATCACCCTGGTGCTGACGGCAGGACTGTTGATCGCCCTGTTTCGCTCGACCTGGGGCCTGCATGTGCGCGCCACGGTGCAGAACCGCGCCATGAGCGGTGCCGTGGGTATCGACACCAAGCGGGTGGATCGCGTGACGTTCGCGCTGGGTTGCGGCATCGCCGGGATCGCCGGGGCTGCCTTCACCACGATCGGATCCACCGGTCCCACCAGCGGCTCGCTCTATATCGTCGACACCTTCCTGACCGTGGTGTTCGGGGGCGCCGCCAGCCTGTTCGGCACTATCGCCTCCGCATTCGTCATCGCGCAGACGCAGTCGGTGTCGGAGTTCTTCATGACGGGCTCGATGGCCAAGGTGCTCACGCTCTCGGCGGTGGTGCTCATCCTGATGCTGCGCCCGCAGGGCCTGTTCAGCGTCAAGGTCCGCAAGTGAATCGACGGGAGACTCTCATGCAGACCCTCTATCGCAACGTGCTGGGCGGACGTCACGGCCTGGTCGGCCTGGCGCTGCTGGCGGCACTCATCTTCGTGGTGTTCCCGCTCGCGCTGGACGTGTTCCGGCTCAATCTCATCGGCAAGTACCTCACCTACGCCTTCGTGGCCCTGGGCCTGGTGCTCTGCTGGGGCTATGGCGGCATCCTGAGCCTGGGGCAGGGGGTGTTCTTCGGCCTGGGGGGCTATTGCATGGCGATGTTCCTCAAGCTGGAGGCGTCCACGCCCGAGGCGACCAAGATCCAGTCCACGCCGGGCATCCCGGACTTCATGGATTGGAATCAGCTGACGGAGCTGCCCTGGTTCTGGGTGCCGTTCAAGAGCTTCTGGTTCACCTTGATGGCCGTGCCGATCGTGCCGTGCCTGCTGGCGCTGGTGTTGGGAATCGCCATGTTCAAGCGGCGCGTGGGCGATACCTATTTCGCCATCGTGACGCAGGCGGTGGCGCTGATCCTGTCGGTACTCATCATCGGCCAGCAGGGCTGGACCGGTGGCGTGAACGGCATCACCGACCTCAAGACGCTGCTGGGCTGGGATATCCGCACCGATAGTGCGCGCCTGACGCTGTACTTCGTCAATGGCGCGTTGCTGTTCGCCTGCATCCTGCTGGGCCGCTTCCTGCTCGCTTCCAAACTGGGCAAGTTGTTGATGGCCATGCGAGACAAGGAGGAGCGGGTGCGCTTCTCCGGCTACGACGTCGCGAGCTTCAAGGTATTCGTGTTCTGCGTGGCGGCGGTGTTCTCGGCCATTGGCGGCGCGATGTTCACCCTGCAAGTGGGGTTCATGTCGCCGTCGTTCGTGGGCATCGTGCCCTCGATCGAGATGGTGATCTTCGCCGCCGTGGGCGGGCGGCTCTCGCTGCTGGGCGCGGTGTACGGTACGCTGTTGGTGAACTTCGGCAAGAGCTACTTCTCGGAAAGCTTTCCGCAGCTATGGCTCTTCCTGATGGGCGGTCTGTTCATTGCGGTGGTAATGGCGTTTCCCAACGGTCTGGCCGGCTTGTATGGCCAGTACATCAAGCCCCGGCTCGCGCGCAGGCGCAAGCCCGACGCGGGCGGCGGTGTGACGGAGGCAGCATGAGCACGCAAGCGTTCGCACTCTACATCGAGAGCCTGACCGTCTCGTTCAACGGGTTCGTTGCCGTCAACGATCTGAATCTCTACGTCGACCAGGGCGAGCTGCGGGTCATCATCGGCCCCAATGGCGCCGGCAAGACCACGCTGCTCGACCTCATCTGCGGGCGTACCCGTGCCACCTCGGGCTCGATCCGTTTCAAGGATGCCGAGCTCACCCGCATGGCCGAGTACGAGATCGTGCGCGCCGGCGTGGGCCGGAAGTTCCAGACTCCTTCCATCTACGAAACGCTCAGCGTGCGCGAGAACCTCGAGGTGTCGTTCCCGCGCGGGCGCAGCGTGTGGGGCGCGCTGGCGTTCCGGCGTACGCCCGACGTGGTCGAGCGTGTCGAACAGGTCGCCGAAGAAATATTCCTGTCGGGCATGCTCGACCGCTCGGCCGAGTTGCTCTCGCATGGGCAGAAACAGTGGCTGGAGATCGGCATGCTGCTCATGCAGGAACCCGAGCTCATGATGCTCGACGAGCCCGTGGCCGGCATGAGCGTGTCGGAGCGCGAGCGCACCGCGGAGCTGCTCAACCGCATCAGCCGCGACCGCTCGCTCATCGTGATCGAGCACGACATGGAGTTCGTCAAGAACATCGCGCACAAGGTGACGGTGCTGCACCAGGGCAAAGTACTGGCCGAGGGCAGCATGGACAAAGTCCAGTCGGACCCCCGCGTGATCGAAGTCTATCTCGGCCATTGATCGGCCACGGAGGCGAAATGTTCAACGTAAACGGTCTGATGTCGGGCTATGGCCAGAGCCGCGTGATTCACGGCGTGGACCTGCATGTGGCGCAGGGCGAAATCGTGGCGATCATGGGGCGCAACGGCATGGGCAAGACCACGCTGTTCAAGACCCTGATGGGATTGCTGCCCGCGATGCACGGATCGATGTCGATCGACGGCAAGGATCTGGGCCGTCTCGAGAGCCACCAGCGCGTGCGCAGCGGCGTGGCCTACGTGCCGCAGGGCCGCATGATCTTTCCCACGCTGACGGTCGAGGAGAACATCCGCACCGGGCTGCGCGGGCGCGCGTTGCGCGATGCCGTGCCGGCGGACATCTACGCCTTGTTTCCGGTGCTGCACGACATGCGCAACCGCCGCGGCGGCGATCTGTCGGGCGGTCAGCAGCAGCAACTCGCGATCGCGCGGGCGCTCGTGACCGAGCCCAAGGTGCTGTTGCTCGATGAGCCCACCGAAGGTATCCAGCCGTCCATCATCAAAGACATCGCGCGCAGCCTGCTCGAGATTCGCCAGCTCAAGAACCTGGCGATCGTCGTGTCGGAGCAGGTACTCAGTTTCACGATGCAGATCGCGGATCGTCTGATCGTCATCGACAAGGGCCGCTTCGTCCACGAAGACCTGCGCGATCACGTCGACGAACAGTCGATCAGCAAGTACCTGTCGGTCTGACGCCGACGCTGTTCATCCCCAAAGGAGCAAGCCATGCCTGAAACGCTGATCAAGGTGGACCTGGCGCAATCGCCCTACGAAAACGAGATGGTGCACAACCGCTGGCACCCCGACATTCCGCTCGCTGTCTGGGTCAAGCCGGGCGACGACTTCGTGCTGGAGACCTACGACTGGACGGGCGGCGCCATCAAGAACGACGATGACGCGTCCGACGTACGCGATGTCGATCTTTCCACGGTGCACTTCCTTTCGGGCCCCGTCGGGGTCGAGGGGGCCGAGCCCGGCGATCTGCTGGTCGTCGACCTGCTCGATATCGGCGCCAAGCCCGACAGCCTCTGGGGCTTCAACGGCTTCTTCAGCAAGAAGAACGGCGGCGGCTTTTTGACCGATCACTTTCCGCTCGCCCAGAAATCGATCTGGGATTTCGAGGGCATGTTCACGCGGTCGCGTCACATCCCCGGCGTGCGCTTCGCGGGCCTCATTCACCCGGGCCTGATCGGCTGCCTGCCGGATCAGGCGATGCTCGACACCTGGAACCAGCGCGAGCAGGCGCTGATCGACACCGAGCCCGACCGCGTGCCGCCGCTGGCCAATCCGCCCGCGCCCAAGACGGCGCACATGGGCAAGCTGCAGGGCGAAGCGCGCGATCGCGCTGCCGCTCAGGGCGCACGCACGGTGCCGCCGCGCGAGCACGGCGGCAATTGCGACGTCAAGGATCTGTCGCGGGGCTCGCGCGTGTTTTTCCCGGTCTATGTGAAAGGCGGCGGCCTGTCCGTGGGCGACCTGCATTTTTCGCAGGGCGACGGCGAGATCACCTTCTGCGGCGCGATCGAGATGGCGGGATGGGTGCATATGCGCGTCTCGCTCATCAAGGGCGGCATGGAGAAGTACGGCATCCGCAACCCGATCTTCAAGCCCAGCCCGATCGTGCCGAACTACAAGGACTACCTGATTTTCGAAGGTATCTCCGTGGACGAAGGCGGCAAGCAGCACTACCTCGACGTCCATATCGCCTATCGGCAAGCCTGCCTGAACGCCATCGAGTACCTCAAGAAGTTCGGCTATTCCGGCGCACAGGCGTATTCCATCCTGGGCACGGCGCCCGTGCAGGGCCATATCAGCGGCGTGGTCGACATTCCCAATGCCTGCGCCACGCTCTGGTTGCCGACCGAGATCTTCGAGTTCGACATCCAGCCGCAGGCGTCCGGCCCCATCAAGCACATCAAGGGCGATGTGGACATGCCCATCGCGCAGGATCGCTGAGGAGACCGGCATGCCGCTCTACGATTACCGGTGTGAAGCCTGCGGCGACTTCGCCGTGTTGCGGCCGATGGCGCAATGGCGCGACCCGGCCGCCTGCCCCGAGTGCGGGGCGTCCTGCGAGCGCTTTGTCAGCGGGGCGCCGGCGGTGTCCGCGCTGTCCTCGGCGGTCAACCGCGCCCGCGCCCTCAACGAGCGCAGCGCGGCCGAGCCGCGCAGCTCGCGAGGGGGGCATGGCATGGGTTGCGGCTGCTGCCAGGGCGGGAAGCTGCCCTCCAAGACCCGGCGTACGGCCGACGGGGGCAAGACGTTCGCGGGGGCGCGCCCCTGGATGATCAGCCACTGACGCCAGCGCGTATGGCGTGCGGGGCGGCCCCAGGCGGGGCCGCCTTTTTTGTTGCGCGTCCACCGAACGGAGGAGGGCCTGCCCAGGCCGCGCGGAGAGGACTATGATGGAGCGGCCCGCTCTCCATGGAAGAGGGGGCCGCCCACGGGAAAGGGGGGCGTATACCAACAGCAGCGGCGCCAGGCTCGCAGTGTGGGCAGGTGCCAGCGGCACATAACACTCGAGACAAGCCTGCTTATGTCCAATACAGAAGCGGTATCCGTACGCACGATCGTCATCGGCACGGTGGTGGTGTTGCTGGCGATGGGAGTGCGCGCCACCTTCGGGCTCTTCATGCAGCCCATGGGGCTCGATCGAGGGTGGGGCCGCGAGGTCTTCTCCTTCGCCTTCGCGCTGCAGAATCTCGTCTGGGGTATCTCCTGTATTTTCATGGGCATGCTGGCCGACCGCTATGGGTCGGGGCGCACGGTCGCGCTGGGCGCGTTGCTGTATGTGCTCGGGCTCATCGGCACCCGCTACGCAGCCGACCCCTTCACCCTCTGTTTCATGAGCGGCGTCGTCGTCGGCCTCGGGCAGGCGGGTACCACTTTCCCGATCATTCTTCCGGTGATCGCGCGTGCCGTGCCGCCGGCCTACCGCAGCACGGCCATGGGCATCGCCAGCGCGGGCGGATCGCTGGGGCAGTTCCTGGTGGTGCCGGCCGGACAGCAGATGATCGTGCATGCCGACTGGAGCGGTGCGCTCTGGCTGCTGTCGCTGCTCGTCGCGGCGGCGCTGCCGCTGGCGTGGTTTCTGCGCGGCAAGCCCGCGGCGCACACCGGGCCGCAGGCGCTCGGCTTCGCGGTGCGCCAGGCCATCACCCATCCCTCCTTCCACTTCCTCTTCGGCAGCTATTTCGTCTGTGGTTTCCATACGGCGTTCATCACGCTGCACCTGCCCGCGTTCGTGGGCGATGCGGGGTTGAACGCCGGGCAGGGCGCCACCGCGATCGCGCTGATCGGGCTCTTCAATGTGTTCGGTTCGTTCTACGCCGGCAAGCTGGGTGGGCGCTACAGCAAGAAGTGGCTATTGGCGATCATGTATGCGATGCGGGCCGTGGGCATCGCGCTTTTGCTGGTATTGCCGCTCACGCCCTGGGTGTTGTACGGGTTCGCCGCCTGGATGGGGCTGTTCTGGCTCGGCACCGTGCCGCTCACCCAGGGCCTGATCGGCGAGATCTACGGATTACGCTACGCGGCCACGCTTTCGGGTATTGTCTTTCTTGGCCATCAGATCGGCAGTTTCATCGGTGTTTGGCTGGGCGGCTACGTGTATGCCCAGACCGGCGCCTATACGCTGATCTGGTGGATCGGCCTGGTGCTGGCCGTCGTCGCCGCGCTCTTGTGCCTGCCCGTTCGCGAACGCCCGGTGGGTTCGGCGCATCCGCCGGGGCTGGTGCGCAGCGTCTAGCGCACGCCGGTCCCGCCGCGCTTTCCGTACGCATATTGCCGTTTACCCAGTCGCTTTTCGCCCGTTGTCATGACCCCGCCCTCAGACACTTGCACCTCGTCGTCCCGCCATCCCGCGTGGCGGTGGGCGGGCTATGGCGCGCTCGCGCTCATCATGGCGCTGGGGTTCTGGGGCTATCTGAGCCCGTCGATGCGGCTCAACTGGGAAAGCGTGGCCGCACTGTGCGGCTTCTGATCGTCCCGATTTCTTCGGTATCCTAGGGCCCATTCGCTGGCACCCCCACGCTGGCGCTTCCCTTGTCGCCCGCGCCGCCGCGGGCCTCCGTGAGCCGATTTCATGCAGGACGACCTGCTTTCCTCATTGCCCGTCTGCCCTTCGGATGCGTTGGGCGAGCTGCCCGCCGATGGCACGCTGGTGCTGACCGTCAACAACCGTCTGGCGCGCCGCCTCACCCTGGAGGTCGCCGCGCGCTTGCGTCACGAACGTCAGGTGAGCGAGCTTGCGCGCATCCTGCCCTTGTCGGCCTGGCTGGTCGAGGCGGCCGCGGAGCTGGCTTTTGCGCCACAGGCCGAACTGCCCGCCTACCGGCTCGGGTCGTTCGCGACCCAGCTGGTGTGGCGCGAGGCCATCCTGGCCGAGCAGGGCGATCATGTGCTGCTCGATACCGATCAGGCGGCCCGGCTCGCCCTCGACGCGGATCTCTTGTGCGACGAATGGCAGCTCGACGTACCGGAGCCTGCCCAGACCGACGAGTACCGTGGGTTTTTGCGCTGGCGTGCCCGCTATCGCGCCATGCTCGCGCAGCTCGATGCCGAAGACGCCAACCAGGGCTATGCACGCGTGGCGCGCGCGGTCATGCAGGGCGAGCTGCGGTTACCCGAGCGCGTGGTGCTGGCCGGCTTCGGCGAGCTGTCGCCGCGCTTCTCGAGTCTGCTCGCCGCCTTGCAATCGCAGGGCGTGGAACTGTTGTTATGGCGTGAAGCCCGGCGCGAGGCCGCGCCCGCCGGCCGCCACGCCGCGCACGACCGGGGTGCCGAGTGGCGCGCGGCGGCCGCCTGGGCCGCCGAACGCTTGCGGGCGCATCCGCACGGACGTTTCGCGATCGTGTCCGCCTCGCTCGAGGCCGAGGCGCCGTTCGCGCGACGTGTGCTGAGCCAGGCGCTCTCGGCCGCCGGGGAGTCTCCCGCGTTGCCCTTCAACGTCGCGGTGGGCCGCTCGCTGATCGAGTGGCCGGCCGTGCATGCCGCGTTGTGCTGGCTCGAAGCCCTGGCCATCTTTGCCGCCGACGGTCATGTCGACGCGCCCGTGCTCGGGGCGGCGCTGCTGGCGGGGCACTGCGCTGGCGACCGCAGCGAAGGTGCGCGCCTGGGGGCGATCGACGTGCGCTGGCGCCGGCAGGGCCGCGTGCGAGTCACGGCCGAAGGCTGGAAAAAAGACTTGGAGCTATCTCCGCGCCTGGCGCAGGGCTGGGAGGCGGCGCTCGCCACCTGGCGCGATGGCCCGACGCGCGCGCCGTGCGATGTCTGGGCGCCACGCATCAAGGCCACGCTGAAGGCGCTCGGTTTCCCGGGTGAGCATGCGCTCGACAGCGTGGGCTATCAGGTGATGGGCGCCTTCGGCGAGCTGCTCGGCGATTTTGCCGCGCTCGCACCCGCGGTCGGCCCGATCAACGGCAAGGGCGCCGTGCGCCTGCTCACGAGCGCGGCGCGCGCGGGTGCGTTTCAGCCGCAGCGCGACCCCGGGGCCCGGCTCGATGTGCTGGGTCTGCTCGAGGCCGAGGGTGGTGCCTGGGACGGTGTCTGGATGCTGGGCCTCACCGACGATGTGTTGCCCGCCTCGCCCAAGCCCAATCCGCTGATCCCGCTGGCCGTGCTGCGCCAGGCGGGCGCGCCGCGCGCCACGCCCGAGCGCGAGCGTCTGTGGGCCGATACGCTGTACGACGCGCTGTCGCGGTGTGCGCCGGAGCTGGTCGTGAGCCATGCCGAGATGGATGGTGAGCGCGAGTTGCGGCCCTCGCCGCTGATTGCCGAGGCGCATTTGTTGCACTGGCAACCCTCCGCGGGTGATGCGGCCGAGCCCTGGGCCCAACAGTCGCTCGACGACAACCAGGGGCCGCCCCTCGCGTCGGAGAACACGAGTACCGGCGGTCTCGACGTGCTGGACACGCAGGCGCGCAATCCCCTGTGGGCCTTCGTGCGGCATCGTCTCGGTGCGCGCGCGCTCGCGCCCTATGCGGACGCCGCCAGCGTGAACGTGCGCGGGCAGTTCCTGCATGGCGCGCTCGAAGTGATCTGGCGCATGCTGCCCGATCAGGAGGCGCTGCATCTGGCCATGACCGAAAGCCGCCTTGCCGAATTGGTCGACGGTGCCGTGGCACAAGCCGCCGATATCGAACTCAAGGCCTATCCGGCGGCGCTGCGCGCGCTCGAATGCGATCGCGCGCGCAGCGTGATCGCGCGCTGGCTCGAGGTCGAGGCCAGCCGGCTGCCCTTCACCGTGGCGCAGGTCGAAGAGACCCATCAGTGGCGCCGCGGCGCATTGGCGCTCAAGGTGCGCCTGGATCGCATGGACACCCTGGCCGACGGCCGCGCCGTCATCATCGACTACAAGACCGGCGCCAACGCGGCGCGGCCCGAATCCGACTGGGCCCGGGCCCGGCCGGTGAATCTGCAACTGCCGTTCTACGCCTCGGTGCTGGCGGGCGACGCGCCCGATACGCGCGTGGCCGGCCTGCTGCTGGCCCAGGTGCATGCGCGGCAGGTCACCGCGCAGGGGCTGGCCGAAAAAGACCTCGGCATCGAGGGCGTGACCGAAGCGGCCGACAGCAAAGCGTTCGAAGGCCGCGCCTGGAGCGACATCGTGCGGCATTGGCGCGATGCGATCGAGATGCTGGCCGACGAATACGCCAGCGGCCATGCGGCCAACCTGAGCTGGCGCCGCGACGATCTCAAATATTGCGATGCCGGGCCGTTCCTGCGCCTGGACCTGGAAGACGAGGAAGCCTGAGCGCATGGCCCATCAAGACGAACGCCTGCCGCAGGACCATGACGCCCGCCTGCGTGCTCTGGACCCGCAACGCTCTTATCTGGTGCAGGCGCCCGCCGGCTCCGGCAAGACGGAGCTGCTGACCGACCGCATCCTGGCGCTGCTGGCCACGGTGAACAAGCCCGAAGAGATCGTGGCCATCACCTTCACGCGCAAGGCAGCTTCCGAGATGCATGCCCGCGTGCTGCAGAAGCTCGCTCGCGCCCGGCCCGGCGAGCCCGAGCCCGAGGCGGCCCACGAGCATCGCAGCTGGGTGTTGGCGCGAGCCGCGCTGGCGCGCGATGCCGAGCGCGGCTGGCATCTGCTGCAGCATCCGGCGCGGCTGGCGATCCGCACCATCGATTCGTTTTGCGCCGGTCTCGTGCGCGGCATGCCCTGGCTCTCCGGCCTGGGCGGCATGCCCGAGATCGCCGACGACGCGCGCGTGCATTACGACGCGGCGGCGCGCGCCACCCTGGCCCTGGCCGATCAGCACGAGGCCGTGCGGACCTTGCTGGCTCACCTCGATGTCGACGTGCAGGCGGCACAGCAGGCGATCGCCGACATGCTGGGTCAGCGCGATCAATGGTTGCGTCTGCTGCATCACGGTCTCGACCGCGAAGGCCTGGAGCGCGCGATGGCCGAAACCCTCGCCGCCGAGCTCGCGGGCCTGGACGACGCCTTGCCGTTCGGATGGGACGAAACCCTCTGCGGCATCGCGCGGCTGGCGGCCGCGCAGCTGGGCGACATCGGCGATGCCCGCCTGCAGGCCCTGTGTGATTGGGACGGCCCGATCGAAGTCGACGCCGAGGCGTTGCCGCAGTGGCGTGCGCTCGCGCATCTGCTGCTCACCGGGCAGGACGAGCTGCGCAAGCCCAAGGGCATCAACAAGAATCTCGGTTTTCCGGCGGGCTGCGCGCACAAGGATCCCTTCGTGGTCTGGCTCGGCGGCTTCGACGGCAGCGAGCCCTGGGTGCGGAGGCTGGCCTCGGTGCGCAGCATGCCCGACGCGCGCTTCACCGATGCGCAATGGGACGTGTTGTCGGCCCAGCTCACCACACTGGCGCTGGCCGCCGGGCAACTGCAGCATGTGTTCGGCGCCGCGGGCGAGGTCGATTTCATCGAGATCGCGCAGCGCGCATCGCGCGCGCTCGGCAGTGCCGACGATCCCGGTGAGCTGTTGCTCAAGCTCGATGCCTCGATCCGCCACCTGCTGATCGACGAGTTCCAGGACACCAGCCAGACCCAGATCGAACTGCTGCGCACACTGACCGCGGGATGGCAGGAAAGCGATGGCCGCACGCTGTTCCTGGTGGGCGACCCGATGCAGTCGATCTACCGCTTCCGCAAGGCCGAGGTGGGCCTGTTCCTCGAAGCGGCCGCGGGCGGTGTGGGCGAAGTGCCGCTCGATTTCCTGCAGCTCACCGACAACTTCCGCTCGCAGGGCGGGGTGGTGGATTGGGTCAATGCCTCGTTTGCGCGGCTACTGCCGGCGGACAACGATCCGCAGGCCGGCGCCATCCGCTATAGCGCCTCGGCCGCCTTTCATCCGGTGTTGCCCGGCCCGGCCGTGCGTTTCCACCCGGCCTGGAGCCCCGACGGCCTGCCCTCGGGCGACGCGCTCGCCGAAGACATCGCGGTGGGTCTGGTGCGCGAAGCCCTGGCGGAGTACGCCGGCGCGGCGCATCCGGTCGCCATCCTGGTGCGCGCACGCTCGCATCTCGGCAGCCTCACGCGCCGGTTGGCGCAAGAAGGCATTCCGAGCCGCGCGGTGGAGCTCGTGCCCCTGGCGCAGCGCCCCGTGGTAGCCGATCTGGTGCAACTGTTGCGCGCACTCACGCACCCCGGCGACCGTATGGCCTGGTTGTCCGTATTGCGCGCGCCCTGGTGTGGTCTCACGCTGCGTTCGCTCGAAAGCTTGTGCGGCGCCGACCACATCACGCCGATTCCCGACCTGCTCGCGCGCAGCCTGCGCCCGCAGGCCGACGTACCCGCGCAGGGCGGTCTCTTCGGCGATGACGCCGATGCCGCGCCGGCCGCGCAGGGCTCGGGCGACAGTACGGCGCGTCAGCGCCTCGCGCCCGACGAATATGCCCGCCTGACCCGCGTCGCCGCGATCCTGCTCGACCGCGCCAACGCGGCCGGCACGCTACCGCTCGCCACCTGGCTCGAAACCGTCTGGCGCCGCCTGGGCGGTCCCCGCCTCTACGGCGGCGGCGCCGCCAACACCGACGCCGAAAGCCTGTTCCAGCTGGTCGAGCGGCTCGCGCCGCACGGTGCGCTGGACATGACGGCATTCGATACCGCGGTGGCGCGCCTCTTCGCCGCGCCCGATGCCGTCGGCCAGGGTGGTGCGGTCGAGATCATGACCATGCATAAGTCCAAGGGCCTGCAGTTCGAGTCGGTGATCCTGTTCGGCCTGCACAAAGCGCCGCGCGGTGATCAGGCGCCGCTGGTGCGATTCGAACAGCAAGGCGGCAAGGTGCTGCTCGGCCCGATCAAGCCGCGCGCCGAATCCGAGGCCGACCCGGTGTCGCGCTATCTCGGCGCCCGCGAGGCCCGCCGCGCGGCCTTTGAAACCGACCGCCTCCTGTACGTGGCCGCGACGCGCGCACGCAAACGCCTGCATCTGGTGGGCAATGTGGCGCTCGACCGCGCCACGGGCGCGGTGCGTGACCCCGCGGCGGCCAGCCTGCTCGCGCGCCTGTGGCCCTACGTGGGGCAAGTCAGCGCGCCCGAAGGCATCCAGCCGCCCGCCGCCGACGAGCTCGCGCAACCGCAATGGCGCGGCGAACCGCTGCGCCGCGTCGACTCCCTCGTGCTGCAACAGGCCACCGCGCCCATCCTGCCCGCGGGGCTCGTGGGGGTGACCGGCGCGCAGGCAGGCGAGCATCCCGCGTGGCAACTCGACGCGGGCTACGAGGCCGCCGTCGGCACGCTCGCCCACGCCTGGCTCGCGCGCATGGGCGAGGAGGGCGCCGCCGCCTGGACCGCCGATCGCCTCGCCCACAGCCTGCCCGCCATGCGCCGCCAGCTCACCCGCGCCGGCATCCCCGACAGCCAGGCCGACGAAGCGGCCGACGCCGTCCTGCACACCTTGCAGGCCACCCTCGGCGACGAACGCGGTATGTGGCTCCTCGCCCAATCCCGCGCCCGCCGCGAATGGCCCCTCATCGACGCCGCCGGCCGCGTCTCCGTCATCGACCTCGCCCTCTCCACCGACGCCGGCTGGCTCATCGTCGACTACAAAACCGGCCAACCCCACCCCGGCGAATCCCCCGACGCCTTCGCCCACCGCATGCGCCTGCGCCACGCAGACCAACTCGCCCGCTACTGCGCCCAAGTCACCGCCCTGGACGGCCGCCAAGCCCAAGCCGCCCTCTACTTCCCCAGAGCCAAGGCCTGGATCGAGGTGTAGAGGGCAGTGGGGCTGCTAGCGTTGAGCGAGGCGCCATTCGCCGTTGGCTGCCTGAGCGGCTGAAGGCGCCGGCGAGCAAGTCAGTAGAGCAAGGGGTGAAAACATGGACGACCAGAAACTGCAAAGCGGGCAAAGCCCGCGAGCAGTTTCCCAATCCAGGGGGACGAGCGGGCGCAGCCCGCAAGCCCCCCCAACCCCCAATAGCTCCCTCCCCCTCGGGGGGAGGGCGGGGGGCGGGGGCACACCGTCAGGCCCCCCGGGGCCCGCCAATCGAGAGGCTAGCGAGCGGGCATTCGCCCGCTCTGCTAGAATCTCGGTTGGCGGGCCCCTTCGCATGGTTCGACGGTGAACCTGGTCAGGTCGGGAACGAAGCAGCCATAGTCGTTTAGGACCAGTGCCGGAGTAAGGCTCGCCTCCGGTTTCCCCAGAAAAGGGGCGCCGCGAGCGGAATCCTCGATGCCCAGCGCATCGTGCAGGTTTCGCCCGCGGCGCCCCTTTTTTGCATTTCACGCGCCCTCCGTCCCCCAGTCCGGCTGCGGTGGCCCGGTGCGCCCAGAGGCTCTACAATCCCGGCATGACTTATCTGGTACTGGCCCGCAAGTGGCGCCCGCGATCCTTCGACACCCTGGTGGGCCAGGATCACGTGGTGCGCGCGCTCACCCATGCGCTCGACACCCAGCGCTTGCATCACGCCTGGCTGTTCACCGGTACGCGCGGGGTCGGCAAGACCACGCTCTCGCGCATCCTGGCCAAGTCGCTCAACTGCGAAACCGGCATCACCTCCAAGCCTTGCGGCGTATGCCGGGCCTGTACCGAGATCGATGCCGGCCGTTTCGTCGATTACCTCGAACTCGATGCCGCCTCCAACCGCGGCGTCGAAGAAATGACCCAGCTGCTCGAGCAGGCCGTGTATTCGCCCGGCGCCGGCCGCTTCAAGGTCTACATGATCGACGAAGTGCACATGCTCACGGGGCACGCGTTCAACGCGATGCTCAAGACCCTCGAAGAGCCGCCGCCGCACGTCAAGTTCATTCTCGCCACCACCGATCCGCAAAAGATCCCGGTCACGGTGCTGTCACGCTGCCTGCAGTTCAACCTGAAGCAGATGCCGTCCGACGCCATCGTCGGACACCTGCAGGCCGTGCTCGGCCAGGAGCAGGTCGCTTTCGACGTGCCGGCTTTGCGCCTGATCGGCCAGGCCGCGGGCGGCTCGATGCGCGACGCGCTCTCGCTCACCGACCAGGCCATCGCCTATAGCGCCGGCAATCTCACCGAAGACGCCGTGCGCGGCATGCTGGGCACGATCGATCAGCGCCATCTCGTGCGCCTGCTCGACGCCCTCGCCGCGAACGATGCCGCGGGCGTGCTGGCCGTGGCCGACGAGCTCTCCACCCGCGGGCTGTCATACGCGGGCGCGCTGGCCGACCTGGCCGTGTTGCTCTCGCGAGTCGCGATCGAGCAGCGCGTGACCGGTGTCACCGCCGCCGACGATCCGCTTGCCGCCGATATCGCGCGCCTGGCGCTCGCGCTGCATCCCGATGCGGTGCAACTCTTCTACTCGGTGGCTGTGCATAGCCGCGGCGAGCTCACGCTCGCCCCCGACGAATACGCCGGCTTCATCATGGCCTGCCTGCGCATGCTCGCATTGCATGGCGATGCCGGCCCCGCCACCCAGGCCGAAGCGCCCGCGCGCGTCGCACCGGTGCCGCGCGCCGAGCCCGTGGCCGCCGCCGCGCCCGCGCCGGTCGTGTCGCAGTCGGCCCCGGCCCAGCCTGTGGCATCCCCCGCCGCGGCCCAACCCGCGCCGGCCGTGGTCCCGCCGGCTCCGGCCGAGGTGGTCGAACAGGCCTCCGCCGCCGAGGCGGCGCCGCAGAGCGCCGCGCTGGCCCGCAATCCCGTGGCCGCCATCGTGCCGGCCCCGGTGCCCGCCGCCGTGGCGCCCTCGGTATCGGCCGCGCCCGCGGGCGTGCCGCCCTGGGAAGACAATCCCGCCGGCGCCCCGTCTCCCGTCGTGTCGTCCACCGCCGTCCCCGAACCGGCCTTGACAGCGTCTCCCGCTGCTGCACCGGCGGCGGCCGTTGTGGCGCCCGCCGTGGCCGACGCCGCGCCGGTCGCCGAGACGTTCGCCCCGGCCGCTGCCGACGACGGTCCGCCGTCCTGGGTCGACGAGGCCATTCCGGACGAGGCCGAGGGCGGCTACGCCGCCGAGGCCTTCACCCAGGATCCCGACGACGATTTCGAGACGCTGGCGCCTGCCGCCAGCGCCGAACGCGCGCCAGCGCCCAGCCGCGCACCCGCCGCGTCGCCTGCACCGCGCCGGGCGCGGGGCGCGCGCAGCCGTGTCACCGACATGTCCTCCGACGCCTGGCCCGATCTTGCCGCCAAGCTGCCCGTCACCGGGCTGGCCGCCGAGCTCGCCCGCCAGAGCGAATGGGCGGGCGTGCAGGGCGATGCCGTGCTGCTGCGCGTGGCCGTGCGCACGCTGGCCGAGAGCGAGAGCCGCGTGCGCTTGCAGACCGTGCTGTGCGAGCACTTCGGTCAGGGCCTGCGCCTCGAGATCGAGGTGGGCGCCACCGGCGATGCCACGGCTCATGCCGTGGCACAGATCGAACGCGCGGCGCGCCAGCAGGCCGCCGAAGACGCGGTTCAGGTCGATCCTTTCGTACAAGCCCTGGTTGCCGATTTCGGCGGCCAGGTGGTGCCCGGCTCGGTGCGCCACGTCGACAGTCCGCCGGCCGCCTGAGGCGCCGGCTTCTTCATCCCGAACACAGGAAGACTCCATCATGATGAAAGGTCAATTGGCCGGCCTGATGCGCCAGGCGCAACAGATGCAGGAAAACATGAAGAAGGCCCAGGAAGCCCTGTCCGAGGTCCTGGTCGAAGGCGAATCCGGTGGCGGCCTGGTCAAGGTCACCATGACGGCTCGCAACGACGTCAAGCGCGTCGCGATCGATCCCAGCCTGCTGGCCGACGACAAAGACATGCTCGAAGACCTGGTCGCCGCCGCCTTCAACGACGCGCTGCGCAAGGCCGAAGCCACCGCTCAGGAAAAAATGGCCGGTGTCACCGCCGGCATGCCGCTGCCCCCGGGCATGAAGCTGCCGTTCTGAGCCTGGCGCTCTCCGGCCGCCCGCGGGCGGCCGTCCTTCGCGCCGATCGCGGCGCATGGTCACGATGGACAATTCGCTTCCCGAACCCGAACCGCTCGTCACGCTGATCGAGGCGTTGCGGCGCCTGCCCGGCGTGGGCGTGCGCTCGGCGCGCCGCATGGCCTATCACCTGTTGCAGCACGATCTGCAAGGGGCGGACATGCTCGGCCGCGCGCTCACCGGCGCCTTGCAAAATCTGCGGCACTGCGTGCGCTGCAACAGCTTCACCGAAGAAGAGATCTGCCACGTTTGCGCCAATCCCAAGCGCGATGGCGCGGTGCTCTGCATCGTCGAGACGCCGGCCGACCAGAACGTGATCGAATCCAGCCACGGCTATCGGGGCCTGTATTACGTGCTGATGGGCCGGCTCGCGCCGCTCGAGGGCGTGGGGCCGCGCGAGCTGGACTTCCAGCGTGTCTTCGACCGCGCCACGGATGGCGTGGTGCAGGAGGTCATCCTGGCCACCAACTTCACGGCCGAAGGCGAAACCACCGCGCACTTTCTGGGCGAGGCCCTGGCGGAGCGCGGCCTCAAAGTCACGCGCCTGGCGCGCGGGGTGCCGGCCGGCAGCGAGCTCGAATACGTCGACGCCGGCACCATCGCCTGGGCCCTGATGGAGCGGCGCAGCGCGAGCTAGCGCGAGCGTCCAGGATCCGGTCACTCGCGCGGCTCGCCCTGGGCGAGCCGCAAAAAAAAGCGTAGTCTGACGGCTCCTGGCGTGCTCGCCCTCATCGGGTGGCACCGGCCAGGATGCAGCCGTTGCGTCATCCGAGGGTTTCGAGGCCCGGCGCCGGCCGAGGCCAAAAAAGAAACTGGAGGAAGACTGCGCATGTCAGCCCTGAACGGTCTGAAAGTGCTGGAGTTGGGCACGTTGATCGCCGGGCCGTTCGCCGCCCGCATGTTCGGCGAGTTCGGCGCCAGCGTCATCAAGGTCGAGACCCCGCACGGTCCCGACGGCAAGGGCGGCGGCGATCCCATCCGCAGCTGGCGCCATCTGCACGAGGGCAACTCGCTGTGGTGGACCGTCCAGGCCCGCAACAAACAATCCATCGCACTGAACCTCAAGCATCCCGAAGGCCGCGAGATCGCGCGCAAGCTCGCGCTCGAAGCCGACGTGGTGGTCGAAAACTACCGGCCCGGCGTGCTCGAGAAGTGGGGCCTGGGGTACGAAGACCTGCGCGCCATCAATCCGGCCATCATCATGGTGCGGCTCTCGGGCTACGGCCAGACCGGCCCGATGCGGGATCAGCCGGGCTTTGGCGCCATCGGCGAATCCATGGGCGGCCTGCGCTACGTGTCGGGCCATCCCGACCGCCCGCCCGTGCGTGTCGGCATCTCGATCGGTGATTCGATCGCCGCGCTGCACGGCGTGATCGGCGCCCTGATGGCGCTGCGCCATCGCGATGCCACCGGCGGCCGCTGGAACGGCAAGCACGGCACCGACCGCGTGGCGGGGCAGGGCCAGATGGTCGACGTCGCGCTGTACGAGTCGGTGTTCAACCTCATGGAAAGCCTGGTGCCCGAGTACGACGTGGCCGGCGTGATCCGTGAGCGCACCGGCGGCGCGCTGCCGGGCATCGTGCCGTCCAATACCTACACCACCAATGACGGCCAGAACATCGTGATCGCCGGCAATGGCGACGCGATCTTCCATCGGCTGATGCTGGCCATGGGCCGCGACGACCTCGCCCACGATCCCGACCTGGTGCGCAACGACGGCCGGGCGCGCCGCGCGGCCGAGATCGACGGCGCGATCCAGGCCTGGTGCGACGGACGCCCGATCGACGAGGCGCTCGCCACGCTGCGCGCCGCCGACGTACCGGTGGGCAAGATCTATAGCGTGGCCGACATGTTCACCGATCCGCAGTTCATCGCGCGGGGCATGATCGAGCAACACGCCTTTCCCGATGGTCGTCCGGTCAAGCTGCCGGCCGTGGTACCCAAGCTCTCCGAAACTCCCGGCGGCACGCGCTGGCTGGGCCCGCGCTTAGGGGAACATACCGAGGAAGTCCTGAAATCGCTGGGGTATGATGCAGCGGCGATTGCGGAACTGGCTCAGACCGGCGCGATCAGCCTGGGGATCACACCAGCATCTTCGCCACGCTCCTGAGGGGGCTGCCACAGGCAGTCCGGGAGCGTAGCGCACAGCCTATTGCCGGCGCGGCGTCATGGTCCGCGCCGCCGACATTGCCGTCATTGGACGGCACCAGAGGAGACAACCCATGTCAGTCACGCGTCGTGATTTGCTCAAGTTTGCCGGCGCCGCCGGTGCCCTGAGCATGGCCCCCGCCTTTGTGCGGGCCCAGAAGCTCGAGCGGGCCAAGGTCCAGATCGCCGTGGGCGGCAAGGCCCTGGTCTATTACCTTCCGCTGACCATCGCCGAAGCGAAGGGCTTCTTCAAGGACGAAGGCCTCGACGTCTCCATCGCCGACTTCGCCGGCGGCTCCAAGGCCCTGCAGGCCGTGGTGGGCGGTAGCGCCGACGTCGTCTCGGGTGCCTTCGAACACACGCTCGCGATGCAGGGCAAGGGCCAGATGTACCGCGCCTTCGTGCTGCAGGGCCGTGCGCCGATGATCGGCGTGGGCGTGTCCAAGAAAAACATGCCCAATTACAAGGGCCCGGCCGACCTGAAGGGAAAGAAGATCGGCGTGACCGCGCCGGGCTCGTCCACCAACATGGTGGTCAACTTCTTCCTGGCCAAGCACGGCCTCAAGCCCAGCGATGTGTCCATCATCGGCGTGGGCGCGGGCGCCGGTGCCGTGACCGCGCTGCGCAGCGGCCAGATCGATGCCATCTCCAACACCGACCCCGTGGTGTCGATGCTCGAGCTGGCCGGCGACATCCAGACCATCGTCGATACCCGCACGCTCAAGGACACGCTCGACATCTTCGGGGGCAACATGCCCGCCGGCTGCCTGTATGCGCCGCAGAAGTTCGTCGAAGCCAATCCGAACACCGTGCAGGCCCTCACCAACGCCATGGTGCGCGCCGACAAGTGGATCCAGAAGGCGGGCGTCGAAGAGATCGTCAAGGTCGTGCCCGAGTCCTACCTGCTGGGCGACCCCACCGTGTACAAGGCGGCCATCGCCAAGAGCATGGAAGGCCTCTCGCCCGACGGCCTGATTCCTGAAGACGGCGCGGCCACCGCGGTCAAGGCGCTGGCCGCGTTCTCGGCCGAGTTCGATGCGGGCAAGATCGACCCGGCCAAGGCCTGGACCAACGACTTCGCGCGCCGCGCCAACGAGAAGTATCCCAATGTCTGAAGCTGCACTGACGCTGGAAAGCATTACTTGCACGTTCGTCGCGCGCGACGACCGCAGCAAGCGCTACACCGCGGTCCAGGACACCACGCTGTCCATCGCCCCGGGCGAGTTCGTCTCCGTGGTCGGTCCCACCGGCTGCGGCAAGTCCACGCTGCTCAACGTGGGGGCCGGCTTGCTGGCCCCCTCGTCGGGGCAGGTCAAGGTGTTCGGCCAGCCGCTCGCCGGCATCAACGAACGCGCGGGCTACATGTTCCAGGGCGAGGCGCTGTTGCCCTGGCGCAGTGCGCTCGAAAACGTCATGGCAGGTCTCGAGTTCGCGGGCGTGCCCCGCCCCGAACGCGAGGCCAACGCGCGTGAATGGATGCGCCGGGTGGGTCTGGGCGGTTTCGAAGACCGCTATCCGCACCAGATGTCGGGCGGCATGCGCAAGCGCGTGATGCTGGCCCAGACGCTGATCCGCGATCCCGACATCATTCTGATGGACGAGCCGTTCTCGGCGCTCGACATCCAGACGCGCCAGCTCATGGAAAACGAGGTGCTGGAGCTCTGGATGGCCAAGCGCAAGGCCGTGCTCTTCATCACGCACGATCTCGACGAAGCCATTGCCATGAGCGATCGCGTCGTGGTGCTGTCGGCCGGTCCGGGTACCCACCCGATCGGCGAGTTCCAGATCGATCTGCCGCGTCCGCGTGACGTGGCCGAGGTGCGCGTGCACCCGCGTTTCGTCGAGCTGCATGCCGCCATCTGGGGCGTGCTGCGCGAAGAAGTCCTGAAGGGCTATGCCCAGCAGAAGCGAGCCTGAACCATGTCGAAGCTGATCAAACCGGGCTCCGCGAGCCTGCGCCTGTGGCAATTGCTGCTGCTGGTCATCATCCTGGCCGTGTGGCACATCGCCACCCGGGATTCCCAAATTGCCTTTTTCTTCGGCGAACCGCTCAAGGTGGCGGGCCGGATCTGGGCGTGGTTCGTCACCAACGGCGACATCTACGGCCATCTCTGGGTCACCCTGACCGAAACCGTGCTGGCCTTTGTCATCGGCACCGTGGCGGGCCTGGGCTTCGGCCTGTGGCTGGGGCTGTCGCCGGTGGCCAGCGCCATCCTTGATCCGTACATCAAGGCGGCCAACTCGATGCCGCGCGTCATCCTGGCGCCGATCTTCGGCATGTGGTTCGGCCTGGGCATCTGGTCCAAGGTCGCGCTGGCCGTCACGCTGGTGTTCTTCATCGTGTTCTTCAACGTCTACCAGGGCGTGCGCGAAGTCAGTCCCACCCTGCTCGACAATGCCCGCATGCTGGGCGCGCGCCGTCGTCAGTTGCTGCGCCACGTCTATCTGCCGTCGGCCACCAGCTGGGTGTTCTCCAGCCTGCATACCTCCGTGGGCCTGGCCTTCGTGGGCGCGGTGGTGGGCGAGTACCTGGGTTCGGCCAGCGGCGTGGGTTACCTGATCCTGCAGGCCGAGGGCACGTTCGACGTGAACACGGTGTTCGCGGGCATCGTGGTGCTCACCGCCTTTGCGCTCGTGCTCGACTACGTCGTCGGCGTGGGCGAGAAGCGCCTGATGAAGTGGCAGCCCAAATCGGGCGAAACCGAAAAGCTCTAGCGCGGCGCCCGGCGAGGCCGTGTCATCGACAAAAGAGCCAGGGCAATGTCCTGGCTCTTTTGTCGTGTGCGACGCATGACGCGGCTGTTTTATCCGGGGTCGCGCGCCTGCTCGCGACGGATTTCCGTGGGCTCGAAGCGCATGGCGTCGTAGGGCACCCAGGTCGGCCCCTTCACCAGCCGGTAGCCCAACCACATCAGCAGGAACATCGGGATGCCGATGTAGGTCGCGGCGGCGCCGATCCAATCTATCCGGTCCTGCATGAATGCCTGATAGTTCTGCCCCAGCGTTACCACCAGGCACAGCACGAAGGCCAGGATCGGCGCCACCGGAAACGCGCCGGCGAGGTAGGGCAGGCGCGCCAGGTCCAGCCCGTGGCGTACGTAGCCGCGGCGAAAGCGATAGTGGCTCACCACGATGCTCAGCCACACGATGAACTCCGTCATGCCGGCCAGATTGAGCAGCCAGATGTAGACGGCGGCGGGACTGTATATGGCGCTCGCCAGGCACAGGCAGGCCAGCGCGGTGGTGCCGAGCAGGGCATATAGCGGCACGCCTGCGCGCGTGACACGCGCGAAGAAGCGGGGCGCCTGGCCCTCGGTCGCCATGTTGTAGAGCATGCGGGTGGCCGCATACATGCCGGAGTTGCCCGCCGACAGCACCGAGGTCAGGATCACCGCATTCATGACCGAGGCCGCAGCCAGCAGCCCGGCGTGCTCGAACACCAGCGTGAACGGACTCACCGCGATGTCGCTCACCTCGGAACGCAGCAACTGCGGATCGGTGTAGGGGATCAGGAAGCCGATCACCACGATCGACAGCACATAGAAGAGCAGGATGCGCCAGAACACCTGGCGAATCGCGCGCGGCACGTCGCGTTGCGGATTCTCGGACTCACCGGCCGCCACGCCCACCAGCTCGGTGCCCTGGAACGAATACGCCACGATCATGGCCACGCCCACCAGCGTCGCCAGATTGCCCGCGATCGGCGCCTCGCCCACGGTCCAGTTCTGGAACCCCGGCATGTGGCCGGTGTGCAGAATCCCCGTGATGATGGCGACGCCGGTCACCAGGAAGCAGACCACCGCGATCACCTTGATCAGGGCGAACCAGTATTCGGATTCCGCAAAACCGCGCGCCGAGAACGCGTTGAGCCCGATCATCAGGAGCAGGAACAGGAGGCTCCACAGGATGCCGGGAATATCGGGCAGCCAGTACGCCATCACGATCTGCGCCGCGACCAGGTCGACGGCGACCACGATGGCCCAGCTGAACCAGAAATTCCAGCCCAGCGCGAAGCCGAAGCCGCGATCCACGTAGCGGGCGGCATAGGTGGAGAAGGAGCCGGCCACGGGCATGAACGCCGCGAGCTCCCCCAGACTGGTCATGATGAAGTAGACCATCAGCCCGATCACGAGATAGGTGAGGAGCGCGCCGCCCGGCCCGGCCTGGGCAATGGCCGATCCCGACGCCACGAAAAGGCCCGTGCCGATGGCTCCGCCGATGGCGATCATGTTCAGGTGGCGGGTTTTCAGCACACGGCGCAAGCCCGCGGGGGCGTCGTGTGTCGGGCCAGATGGTTCGGCCATGGGTGTTCTCCTCATTGCGATGGCGGCGATGCCGGGCGAAGCGCGATCGTTGCGCAGCGCCCGGGTGGGTCTGCCGGGCGCAAGTGTACGACTTGCGCCGTGCGAGCCGCGTCGGGAGCGAGGTGCCACGAGGGACCTCGCTCCCCGCGCCACAGAGGTGCGCCTGATGCGTGCGGGAGAGGAGCATGTTCCATACCGGAACGGAAAGCGCCGGGTGGGACGGCACTATCGGACAGCGGCCCGCGCCGCTCGGCCACGGCGCGGGCCGTGGCCGCAGGAGGGCTTAGCGGCCGGCCTGGGCCTCGAGCAGTGCGTCGAGCTTGCGGCCGTCGGCCACGAACGCGCGGATGCCTTCCGACAGCTTTTCGCTGGCCATCGCGTCTTCGTTGAGCAGCGTGCGGAAGCTCACTTCGTCCGCGGGCACCCGGGCCGGGGTGTCCTGCGTGGCCTGAGCCGCATCCAGGCGCGCGGGGGCGTCGCCCTGGGCTTGCGAGAGCTCGGTGAGCAACTCGGGGCTGATGGTGAGCAGGTCGCAGCCGGAGAGCGCGAGGATCTGGCCGCTGTTGCGAAAGCTCGCGCCCATGATCTCGGTCGCGATGCCGTGCGCCTTGTAATAGCGGTAGATGCGTGCCACCGACAGCACGCCGGGGTCACGCTCGCCACTGTTCGAGGCTTCGTCCCAGGCGGCGCCCGCGCTCTTCTTGTACCAATCGTAAATGCGGCCCACGAACGGCGAGATCAACTGCACACCGGCCTGCGCGCAGGCCACGGCCTGGGGCAGCGCGAAGAGCAGGGTGAGGTTGCAACGGATGCGTTCCTGCTGCAGCACGCGCGCGGCCTCAATGCCTTCCCAGGTGGAGGCGATCTTGATCAGCACGCGCTCGCGCGGCACCCCGGCCGCCTCGTACAGCGCGATCAGCCCGCGGGCGCGCTCGACCGTGGCGCGAGTGTCGAACGACAGGCGCGCATCCACTTCGGTGGACACCCGGCCGGGCACGATGTTCAGGATCTCGCGGCCGAACGCGACCAGCAGCCGGTCGGTCTGATCGGCCAGGCTCGCGCCGCGATGGTCGCGTACCGTCTGCTCGAGCAGGGGGCGGTAGGCGTCCTTCTGGACGGCCTTCAAGATCAGCGACGGGTTGGTGGTGGCGTCGGTGGGGCGCAACGCGCGCATCGTTTCGAAATCGCCGGTATCGGCGACGACGGTGGTGTGGCGGCGCAGGGCATCGAGCTGACTGGTCATGACGGGACGGCGTGCCTTCAAGAGTTGGAGGGTGAATGTCCCAAGCGTAGCATCGGCGCGGTGACAGCCGCCGCGGCGCGCCCGCTACAGAGCGCAACAATATGGGGACAAAAGCTGCGGGGGCGCTCGGACCCTTCGGCGGCGGGGATGGGAGAGGGAGTTGCGCGGAGGGGGGCGGCGCGAAGTGCACGGCGGCGCTCAGGGGCTGGGTGCCGGGCGACGGAAAAGGCGCCGTGTGGGCGGCAGGAGCCCTAAGCCGAGCGGGGCGTTTTGCACCCCAAAACGGGCGTTTCAGCCTTTAACGGCGCGGTTTTTACGGGAAGATGACCGGCCGAGGTATAATCTGAAAGTTTGATTATCGATTCAGAAACCGGGGTTTACTGTGCTGCCGCAACTTTTTCCCGAGGGGATCAACCGCTTCCCTCCTGCAATTCTGGCTTTGGCGGACGGTACCATTTTTCGGGGCGTATCGATAGGCGCGCCGGGTCATACCGTGGCCGAGGTGGTGTTCAACACCTCCATGACGGGCTACCAGGAAATTCTCACTGATCCCAGCTACAGCGAACAGATCGTCACGCTGACCTATCCCCACATTGGCAATACCGGCGTCAACACCGAAGACGTCGAAGCCAACCGTGTGTACGCCTCCGGTCTGGTGGTGCGCGACTGTCCCGCCCGAGTATCCAATTTCCGAGCCACCCAATCCCTGCCCGAGTACCTGACGGCGCAGGGCGTGGTCGCCATCGCGGGTATCGACACCCGCAAGCTCACCCGAATCCTGCGCGACAAGGGCGCCCAGGGCGGCTGCATCTTCGTCGGCGATGACGCCGAACGCGCCGTCGAGCTGGCGCGCAGCTTCCCGGGCATGTCCGGCCAGGATCTGGCCAAGGTCGTGTCCCAGAAAGACACCACCTCCTGGACCCAGGGCACCTGGGAATTGGGCAGCGGCTTTTCCGCGCCGGCCCAAGACCAGTTCCATGTGGTCGCGTACGACTACGGCGTGAAGCAGAACATCCTGCGTCTGCTGGCCGACCGTGGCTGCCGCATCACGCTGGTGCCGGCCCAGACCAGCGCCGACGAGGTGCTCAAGCTCAATCCCGATGGTGTGTTCCTGTCCAATGGCCCCGGGGATCCCGAGCCTTGCGATTACGCCATCGCCGCGACCAAGGTGTTCCTCGAGCGCAAGCTGCCGGTCTTCGGCATCTGCCTGGGCCACCAGATCATGGGCCTGGCCGTCGGCGGCAAGACCGTCAAGATGAAGACCGGTCACCACGGTGCCAACCATCCGGTCCAGGACATGCAGTCCAAGCGCGTCTTCATCACCAGCCAGAACCACGGCTTCGCGGTTGACGCCGCCAGCCTGCCGGCCAACACCCGCGTGACGCACGTGTCGCTGTTCGACGGCACGCTGCAAGGCTTCGAACTCACCGACCGTCCCGCGTTCTGCTTCCAGGGTCACCCCGAAGCGAGCCCCGGTCCGCACGACATCATCGTGTTGTTCGACAAGTTCATCAGCCTGATGGCCGGCCAGAAATAAAGATTCCACCATGCCCAAGCGTACAGACATAAAGAGCATCCTCATCATCGGCGCCGGCCCGATCATCATCGGGCAGGCCTGCGAGTTCGACTATTCGGGCGCGCAGGCGTGCAAGGCGCTCAAGGCCGAGGGCTATCGCACCATTCTGGTCAACAGCAATCCGGCCACCATCATGACCGACCCGGAGACGGCCGATGTCACGTACATCGAGCCCATCACCTGGCAGGCGGTCGAGAAGATCATCGAGCGCGAGAAGCCCGATGCGCTGCTGCCCACGATGGGCGGGCAGACCGCGCTGAACTGCGCACTCGATCTCGCCCACAACGGCGTGCTGGCCAAGCACAATGTCGAGCTGATCGGTGCCAATGAGCACGCCATCGAAAAGGCTGAAGATCGCCAGAAGTTCAAGCAGGCCATGACCGACATCGGTCTGGCGTCGGCCAAGTCCGGCGTGGCCCACAGCATGGACGAAGCCTGGGAAGTGCAGCGCCGCATCGCGGCCGAAGTCGGCACCTCGGGTTTCCCGGCCGTGATTCGCCCCAGCTTCACCATGGGCGGTTCGGGCGGTGGTATCGCCTACAACGCCGAAGAATTCGAAACCATCTGCCGCCGCGGCCTCGAGGCCTCGCCGACCAACGAGCTGCTGATCGAAGAATCGCTGCTGGGCTGGAAGGAATTCGAGATGGAAGTGGTCCGCGACAAGGCGGACAACTGCATCATCGTCTGCTCGATCGAAAACCTCGATCCGATGGGCGTGCACACCGGTGACTCGATCACCGTGGCGCCGGCCCAGACGCTGACGGACAAGGAATACCAGATCATGCGCGACGCCTCCATCGCGGTGCTGCGCGAGATTGGCGTCGACACGGGGGGCTCGAACGTGCAGTTCGCGGTCAATCCGCAAAACGGCCGCATGATCGTCATCGAAATGAACCCGCGCGTGTCGCGTTCGTCGGCGCTCGCCTCCAAGGCCACCGGCTTCCCGATCGCCAAGGTCGCGGCCCGTCTGGCCGTGGGCTACACGCTCGACGAGCTCAAGAACGAAATCACCGGCGGCGCGACCCCGGCCTCGTTCGAGCCCACGATCGACTACGTCGTGACCAAGGTCCCGCGTTTCGCCTTCGAAAAATTCCCGCAGGCCGACGCGCGCCTGACCACCCAGATGAAGTCGGTGGGCGAAGTGATGGCCATCGGCCGCACCTTCCAGGAATCCTTCCAGAAGGCCCTGCGCGGCCTCGAGGTCGGCGTCGACGGCCTCAACCAAAAGACCACCGACCGCGAAAAGCTGCAGGTCGAACTGGGCGAGCCCGGTCCCGAGCGCATCTGGTACGTGGGTGATGCCTTCGCCCAGGGCTTCTCGCTCGACGAAGTGCACAACATCACGCACATCGACCCGTGGTTCCTGGCCCAGATCAAGGAAATCGTCGACATCGAGCTCGCGCTCGAACAAAAGACGCTGGCCGATCTCGACTACGCCACGCTGTTCGAACTCAAGCGCCGCGGTTTCTCCGATCGCCGCCTGGCCTTCCTGCTCGACTCGTCCGAGTCCGAGGTGCGCAAGCTGCGTCATCAGCTGAACGTGCGTCCGGTCTACAAGCGCGTCGACACCTGCGCCGCCGAGTTCGCCACCCGCACCGCGTACATGTACTCGACCTACGAGGAAGAGTGCGAGTCGCAACCCACCGATCGCAAGAAGATCATCGTGCTGGGCGGTGGCCCCAACCGTATCGGCCAGGGTATCGAGTTCGACTACTGCTGCGTGCACGCCGCGCTGGCGCTGCGTGAAGATGGTTACGAAACCATCATGGTCAACTGCAACCCCGAAACGGTTTCCACCGACTACGACACCTCCGATCGCCTGTACTTCGAGCCGCTCACGCTCGAAGACGTGCTCGAGATCGTCCACAAGGAAAACCCCGCCGGCATGATCGTGCAGTACGGTGGCCAGACTCCGCTGAAGCTCGCGCGTGCCCTCGAGGCCAACGGCGTGCCCATCATCGGCACCAGCCCCGAATCGATCGACGTCGCCGAAGACCGCGAGCGCTTCCAGAAGCTGCTCAACAAGCTCGGCCTGCGCCAGCCGCCCAACCGCACGGCCCGTACCGAAGGCGAAGCCCTCGCGCACGCCGCCGAGATCGGCTACCCGCTGGTGGTGCGCCCGAGCTACGTGCTCGGCGGCCGCGCCATGGAAATCGTGCACGAGCAGCAAGACCTCGAGCGCTATATGCGCGAAGCGGTCAAGGTGAGCAACGACTCGCCCGTGCTGCTCGACCGCTTCCTGAACGACGCCACCGAAGTCGACGTCGACTGCCTCTCCGATGGCGAAACCGTCTTCATCGGCGGCGTCATGGAACACATCGAGCAGGCCGGCGTGCACTCGGGCGACTCCGCCTGCAGCCTGCCGCCGTACTCGCTGTCGGCCGAAGTCATCGCCGAGATCAAGCGCCAGACCGCCACCATGGCCAAGGCACTCAATGTCTCCGGCCTGATGAACGTGCAGTTCGCCATCCAGGGCGGCGACGTCTACGTGCTGGAAGTCAACCCGCGCGCCTCGCGCACGGTGCCTTACGTGTCCAAGGCCACCGGCCTGCAACTCGCCAAGATCGCCGCACGCGCCATGGCGGGCCGCACGCTGGCCGACCAGGGCATCACCAAGGAAGTCGTGCCGTCGTACTTCTCGGTGAAGGAAGCCGTGTTCCCGTTCGTCAAGTTCCCGGGCGTGGACACAATCCTCGGCCCCGAAATGAAGTCGACCGGTGAAGTCATGGGCGTGGGCCAGAGCTTCGGCGAGGCCTTCGTGAAGTCGCAGCTCGCGGCCGGCGTGCGCCTGCCCGAAGGCGGCACCGTGTTCATCAGCGTGAAAAACCAGGACAAGCCCCGTGCCGTCGAAGTGGCCCGCGGTCTGTTCAACCTGGGCTTCTCGCTGGTCGCCACGCGTGGCACCGCGGCCGAGATCCAGGCAGCCGGCATTCCGGTTCAGGTCGTCAACAAGGTCACCGAAGGCCGTCCGCACATCGTCGACATGGTCAAGAACGGCGAGATCTCGCTCGTGATCAACACGGTCGAAGAGCGCCGCAACGCCATCGTCGACTCGCGCACGATCCGTACGCAGGCGCTGGCCAACCGCGTGACGTTCTTCACCACGATCGCCGGCGCCCGCGCCGCGGTCGAGGGTATGCAGTACTTGCGCCAGGGCCTCGGCCTGCAGGTGTATCCTTTGCAGGAATTGCACGCCGCTCTCTAAGGCTTGATGCAGGACCCTCCCGGGTGCGTGCGATCCATGCACCCGGGATCTCGGAGATTTTTCCCATGAAGTGGATCATTCTCGCGGTTTTCGTTATCACTGCGGTGGTGGTGCATTACCGCGGGCGTGTACGCCACCGGTTCTCGCGCCAGGTGCTGGATCATTCCACCTTCACGGCGCCGCTCAATGTCTTCATGTACGCCTTCTCTGGCGTGCCGAATCAGCCTTATCTCGATCCGCAGTCGTTTCCGCAGCTCAAGGTGCTGCAGGAGCGCTGGGAAGAGATTCGCGCCGAGGCCGAGCAGCTGTTTGGTGGCGGCCACATCAAGGCCTCGGGCAAATATGACGACGCCGGCTTCAATTCGTTTTTCAAAAGTGGCTGGAAGCGGTTCTACCTGAGCTGGTACGACCAGGCCCACCCCTCGGCCAAGGCGCTCTGTCCGGTCACGACCGAGCTCGTCAGCCAGATCCCCGGCATCAAGGCCGCCATGTTCGCCGCGCTGCCGCCCGGCAGCCGCCTGCCCCGCCATCGGGATCCTTACGCCGGGTCGCTGCGCTACCACATGGGTCTCATCACGCCGAACCATCCGGACTGCTATATCAACGTCGATGGCCAGAGCTACTACTGGCGCGACGGTGAGGCGGTGATGTTCGACGAAACCTACATCCATTACGCCGAGAACAAAACGGACCAGAACCGCATCATCCTGTTTGCCGATATCGAGCGGCCGATGCGCTATCGCTGGGCGCAGGCCGTCAATGCGTTTTTCGGCAAGCTGCTGCTGAAGGCGGCCGCCTCGCCCAACCAGGAGGGCGACCGCACCGGAGGCATCAATCGCATCTTTGGTGCGGTCTATGCCGTGCGGCGTTTCGGCAAGCGTCTCAAGAAGAAGAGCAAGCCGCTGTACTATGCCTCGAAGTGGCTACTGGTCGCCGGCATCTTTGCGCTCATCTTCCTCTGATCGGGCGCAGCCCTGGCCCGTACACGCCCGCCACGGAGGCATCCGTCGCGGGCGATTTTTATTGCCGTGTCCTTGAGGAGTGCTCCGGCCCATGCCGCATCTCGTGCAGAATGTCTTCATCACCGGCGCCAGCAGCGGCCTCGGCGTGGCCTTGGCCGAGCGCTATGCCGCAGCCGGCGCGCGGCTCGCGCTGGTCGGACGGCGCGGTGATGCCTTGCGCGCCCTGGCCGACCGGCTGCCTGGCGATCACCGGTGCTATGCGCTCGACGTGCGTGACCGCACGGCCTTGCACGCGGCGGCGCATGATTTCATCGGGGTGTGCGAGGGGCGCGTGGACGTCGTGATTGCCAGCGCGGGCATCAGCGCGGGCACGGTCACCGGCGAAACCGACGACTACGCGGTGTTCAAGGCGATTTTCGATACCAACGTGCTGGCCATGTTCGCCACCTTCGAGCCCTTCGTCGAGCCCATGCGTGAAAGGGGGGCGGGGCGGCTGGTCGGCATCGCCAGCGTGGCGGGCATCCGCGGCCTGCCGGGCGCGGGCGGCTACAGCGCGTCCAAGTCGGCGGTGGTCACGTACTGCGAGAGCCTGCGGCTCGAGCTGTCGGGATCGGGCGTGGAGGTGGTCACGATCGCGCCGGGCTATATCAAGACCGCCATGACGGCCAAGAACCCCTACCGCATGCCGTTCCTGATGCCGGCCGAGCGCTTCGCCGAGCGGGCCTTCGAGGCCATCGACCAAGGCGTGTCGTATACGGTGATTCCGTGGCAGATGGGCATCGTGGCCAAACTCATGCGCCTGCTGCCCACTGCCCTGTACGACAGGCTCGCGCGCAACGCGCCGCGCAAACCCCGGCACGGCGCGGACTGAATTGGGCGCGGCCGGGCGGCCTCAAGGAGTGACGTCGTCGCCCACTTCGTCGAGCACGTGGCTGACATCGCCCCAGTCGATGACGCGCCATTGGCGCGGCGCCACCTCGACCCGATTGATGCTCACATTCAGCAGCGCCGCGTCGCGCGGGCCATTGAGCGGCACGCCGCTGGCATGACGCCAGATGATGTCCAGCACGCCGCCGTGCGTGAACGCCAGGATGCGCTCGCCCTCATGGCGCGAGGCGATGTCTTCGACGGTGGCGATGATGCGCGATTGAAACTGCCCAAGCGTCTCACCGCCCTCGAGAGCGCGTAGCGGATCGCGGCTCTTCCAGGCCGCGGCGGCCTCGGGCGCCTTGGTGTCGAGCGAGTCGTAGTCCAGCCCTTCGAGCACGCCGAATCCGCGTTCACGCAGACCGGGCTCGGTGCGCACGCGCAGCTCGAGCACCGCGCTCACCGGTTCGGCGGTGTGCAGCGCGCGTTGCAGGTCGCTGCTATAGATGGCCGTGAAACGCGTGTCTTCGAGCTGGCGCATGCGGTGCGCGAGCAGGCCGGCTTGATTGCGGCCCGTGTCGTTGAGCGGGATGTCCTGCCAGCCTTGCAGGCGGCGCTGGTGATTCCAATCGGTTTCGCCGTGGCGGATGAACCAGATTTCAGTCATGAGATGCGAGTGCCAGTGCGGAAGCCGGTCCTGGCTTCCAGATTTTGCGGATCATGGAGCTTAACGCCACCATCAAGGCTTCGCCAGCCCGCTCGGGCGGCACGATGAAGCCCAGGGTGGCATCGGCGCGGGCCTGGCCCCAGACGATGAACTCGCGCGAGGCTGCGCCCGCCAGCGCGGTCTCTTCGCGCAGGAGCGCGCAGCCCGCGCCGGCGCGCACGAGCGCGTCGATGTTGGCCTGGTCGTCATTCTGCATGACCACGCGCGGCGCGAGCCCGTGGCGCTCGAACATGTCGCGCAGCAGCAGGTGCGTGTGGCTGCCGGCCGGACCATCGAGCCAGGGCAACTGCGCGATGTCGCGCCAGCCGGCGCGCTTGAGCGTGTCACCCAGCGCGTTGGGCAATGCGATGCGGTAGCGCACACTGCGCAGCGCCAGCCACTGCACGCCGCGCGGCGGGTTGGCCACGATGGCGAACGCGGCCGCGAGCTTGCCGGTACTGACCTGCTCGAGCAGTTGGGCGGCGGAGAGCACGTGGGTCTTGAGCTCGACCAACGGCAGGCGCTGCGTAAGCGCCGCGGCCAGCTCGCCCAGGCGCAGAAAGTCGGGTTGCTCGCTCGGCACGCCCAGATCGACCGCGCCTTGCAAGGCACCCTGCATCTGCTGCGCCTCGGATTTGAGCTGCCCGCCCAGCACGAGCAAGGACTCCGCGGTGGGCAGCAGCAGTTCGCCCGATTTCGAGAGCGTCATGCGTCCGGCCGCGCGTTCGAACAGCGCCACGCCCAGGCTTTGTTCCAGGGCCTTGATCTGCGCCGTCACGGCGGGCTGGGTCAGCGACAGGGCCTCGGCCGCGCGCGTGAGGTTGCCCAGCCGCGCGACCGTCACGAATGCCCTGATCTGATAGATTTCCATGGCGTAAGGGTAGGGTCGGCCCGTTGCGTGCGCAACGGGTCTTACCCCGAGAGCGGCATCAGGCCGCGAGCAGGCGGATCTGCGTGGGCTCCAGCCCCACCGACACCGGCGCCCCGACCGGGAACGGCAAGAGTCCGGCGAGGTGCGTCTGGTCGGCCGTCAGCCGCTGCTCACCCACCTGCACCTGGTAGCGCGTGAATTCGCCCAGGAACTCGCTCGCCTCCACCACGCCCGGCAGCCAGACATAGCGCGCATCGCCCAGGCCGTCGGCCATGTCGATCTGCACGGTGTGGGGCCGGAAGCTCGCCGCCAGGCGCGGGGCGTCCGGGATCTCGCCCGTCACCGGCAGATGCAGCTCACCCACGCCTTCCACGCTGAGCAGTACCCCGCCGCGTCCGCGCTCGCGCACCGCGCCTTCGAGTACGTTCATGGTGCCGACGAAGTTGGCCACGAAGCGATTCACGGGATAGTCGAACAGGGTGGTGGGCGTGCCGATCTGTTGCACGACGCCGTGGTCCAGCACGGCCATGCGGTCGGCCGTGGTCATCGCCTCTTCCTGGTCGTGCGTGACGAAGATGGTGGTGATGCCGAGGCGGCGCTGCAGCGACAGCAGGTCCTGGCGCATCTGCACGCGCAACTTCTTGTCGAGGTTGGAGAGCGGTTCATCGAGCAACAGCACCTGCGGCTCGATCACGATGGTGCGCGCCAGCGCGACGCGTTGCTGTTGCCCGCCCGAGAGCTGATTGGGCCGGCGCTTGCCGAACTGCGACAGCCCGACCAGATCCAGCGCGGCCTGCACCCTGGCGCGGATCTCCTCGCGCGGCAGTTTGCGCTCGACCAGCCCGAAGGCCACGTTGTCCCACACCGTCATGTGAGGCCACAAGGCGTAGTTCTGGAACACCATGCCGATGTTGCGCTTCCAGGGCGGCGTGCCCGAGACATCGCGGCCATCGATCAGCAGCTCGCCATGGCTGTGCTGATTGAAGCCGGCGATGAGGCGCAGCAGGGTGGACTTGCCCGAACCCGAGGGGCCGAGCAGGGCGAAGAACTCGCCCGGCTCGATGTCGATGTTCACATCCTTCAGGACTTCGTTCTTGCCGTAGGAGAGCCGGATGTTGCGGCACTGGACGCTGACTTTCTTCATACCGATTCCTCGTTGCGTGCGGGGCGCTGCCGGACGGAAGCGCGCTCGACCAGGAGATGCGAGACGTAGGTGCCGATGCCGACCGCGACCACGGCCAGCACGCCAAGCGCGGCGCCGGGCCCGCGGCCCGCGGCGCTCTGCATGTAGAGATAGATGCCGTAGCTCATGGGGGCCTGGCTGTCGCGGGTGACGAGCATGATGGTGGCCGAGAGCTCCACGGCGGCGGTCACGAAGCTCGTGACGAAGCCGGCCAGCATGCCGCCCGCCATCAGCGGTATCACCACGCGCCGTATGGTGCTCATGCGGTTCGCGCCGAGCGACTGGGCAGCCTCCTCGAGTGACACATTGATCTGCTGCAGGGCGGCGACGCAGGAGCGCAACGCGTACGGCAGCCGCCGGACCGAGTAGGCGATCATGATCACGACCCACGACGAGGTGAGCAGCGTGTCCGTGCCGGGAATCTCCACGCCGCGGAAGGTGCGCAGAAAACCGATCGCCAGCACGATGCCCGGTATCGCCAATGCGGCGGAGGCCAGGAAGTCCAGCCATTGCCGCGCGGGCAAACGCGTGCGCAGCATCAGATAGGCGATCGCGGTGCCCAGGATCACGTCGATCCCGGCGGCGAGGCCGCAATAGAGCAGGGTATTGCCGATCATGCCCTGCGACTCGCTGAACACGGCGGTGTAGTGCGCCAGCGTGTAGCCATCGGGCAGCGGTGCGAAGCTCCAGACGCTCGCGAGCGACAGCAGCAGCACACCCAGGTGGGGCGACAGCACAAGGAGCAGCACCAGTCCGATCCAGCCATAGGCCAGCACGGATTCCGCCGGGCGCAGCTTGCGCTTCTGGATCGACGAACCGCCTTTCTGCAGCGTGGAATAGTCCTTGCCGCGCAGCACGCGGGCAGACAACCACAGCGCCAGGATCGAGAACGCGATCATGATCACGCTGATCACGTAGCCCAGCGGGTCTTCCAGGCCGACCTGTGTGATGCGCAGATACGCCTGGGGCGCCAGCATATTGGTGGTGCCCAGCACCAGCGGCGTGCCCAAGTCGTCGAAGACCTTCACGAACACCAGGGAGGTGCCCGCCACATAACCGGGCAGCGCCAGGGGGAAGATCACGCGCCGGAACAGGCGGAAGCCGCGCGATCCCAGATTGAATGCCGCCTCTTCCATCGAGCCGTCGATGTTGCGCAGCGCCACCACCAGGTTCATCAGGATGAACGGAAAGTAGTGCAGCGCTTCGACGAAAATCACGCCATTCAACCCATCCATGAACGGGATCGTGAAGCCGAACCATTCATCGAGCAGGAGGTTGACGGTGCCGGAGCGGCCGAACAGCAGCTGCATGGCGACCGCGCCGACGAAGGGCGGCATGATGAGCGGCAGCACGCCGAGCGTCTGGATCAGCAAGGCGCCGCGGAAATCGAAGCGCACCGTGAAATAGGCGAGCGGCACCGCGATCAGGGAGGCCAGCAGCGCCGACCATCCGGCCACATACAGGCTGTTGAAGAACGCCTCGCGCATCAGCGGCTGCGCCGCGAAGGCCCCGAAATGGCCGAGCGTGAAGCTGCCGTCGGCATTGACGAAGGCACTGTAGAAGACGGTGCCCACCGGGAACACCAGGAACAGGCCGAGAAACCCCAGCACCAGCAGCGCGGCGAACAGGGGACCGGCAGGCAAGCGGGAAGAGCCCGAAAGCATCATGGACCATCCAGACGAAAGACAGAAAAGGGTGGGGCGGTGCGGCCGGCGAGGTGCGGCCGGCCAGGTGCGGCCGGCCAGGTGCGGCCGGCCAGGTGCGGCCGGCGAGGTGCGGCCGGTCACCTGTGCCCAGGGGGGGCACAGCTCCCAGCGGCATCCCGCGGGTCGACCCTCGCGGGCCGCGACCTGCCCCGGTCAGAGGGCGGCGGCCTGGCGGGCCAGCTTCACCGCTTCTTCATAGTTGGCGCGGGCCTTGCCGTTCCATTCGCCTTCCATCTGCGTGATTTGCTGATTCACCGACGCATCCTTCTTGTTGCCGGCGAAGATCTTGAGGAACTCCGGATCGGCGGCACGCTTGCCGTCCACGAGCGGCGCCCAGGCCAGCTTGCGCGCCTGGGCCAGCAACTCGGCCGGCTTGCCGCTCTTGGCCTTGTCGCCCAGCTTGGCTTCCGCTTCGTAAATGGCGCGGGTGGCGGCCTGCAGCTCTTTGAGGCGGAACGTAATGGTCTGGTCGTACAGGCTTTGCACCACGTAATAGCGCGACTGCGACAGGTCGGCATCGAAATGCACCTTGCTGCGCTTGGCGATCTCGGCCGGATCCGGGTAGCCCTCGGGAATCTTGCCCTTCATCTGGTCGTAGGGCAGCACGGGCAGGCGCGAGATCTTGGGCTCGAGCAGCAGCTCCTGGCCGGCCTCGCTCAGCGTGAACGCGATGAACTTCTTGCCTTCCTCGCTATTCTTCGCGCCATCGATCAGCGCGATGTTGGCCGGCACGATCGCGGTCTCGGAGGGATAGACGAACTCCACGGGGAATTTCGAGTACTTGCTCGACAGGCCGAAAAAGTCGATCACGGGACCCGCCGCGAACTGCCCGTTGTTCACGCCGTCCGGCACGCCGAAGGAGCGCTCGGTGACCGCGCTCGCGTTGCCCGACATGCGCAGCAGCGTCTGCCATCCGTCGTCCCAGCCCTCGCCCTGCAGGATGGTCTCGACCGTAAGGTGCATGGTGCCCGAACGCGAAGGGGCGGTGATGCCGACGTGGCCGAACCACTGCGGCGCGAGCAGATCCTTCCACTCGGTGGGCGGGGTCAGCTTGTGCGCCTTGATGTAGCGGGTGTTGTACATGATGCCGTAGCCGGCCAGGGCCTGGCCCATGTACATGCCCGAGGGGTCGTTGATCGGATAGCTGCCGATCTTGTCGGGCACGTTCTTGTTCAGCGCATCCGGCGCCTTGGCGAGCAGCTTGTCGCGGTTCAACACCTCGAAGGCATCCGGCGCGCTGGCCCAGAACACCTCCGGCCGCTGACCGGCCGGCGTCTCGCGCACGAAGGCGATGCCCGCCACCGTGTTCTTGTTGAGGATTTCCAGCGTGATGCCGGGGTTGGCCTTCTCGAAGGCCGTCTTGTAGGCCTGGGTCAGGTCCTTGGGGAACGACGTGATCACCGTGACGGTGCCGGCCAGGGCCGGCGCGCAGGCGGCCAGCAACGCGGCGGCCAGCGTGGGACGCAGGATGCGCATGGTCTGTCTCCTCTTGTATTGGATTTGTAGGACGACCTTAGACGCCGCCCCGGAGACCGTCCAATCACAAATTCTGATGTGCCCGATCATTGCGGACGCAGTGCGGACGCAGTGCGGACGCGGTGCCAATGCCGTTCCGGAGAGCGGCGCGCGCCGCCATGCCTCGGGCACCGCCCCGGATGCCGATCGGCATAAATCCCGTTGCGGGCGATTTGCGGTGCCCCTTACACTTGCGCCCGCCCTAACCCCTTCCTGAGTGGAATCTCCATGTCCGACTCCTATTTCCCGCGTTGGCGTCAGGTCGACGACTCGGTGCCCGGCACCATCATCGCGCCCGACGAACGCTTGTCCTGGCCCAAGAACGTGGCCATGGGCGCGCAGCACGTCGTCGCCATGTTCGGCTCCACCGTGCTCGCCCCCTTGCTGATGGGATTCGACCCGAACGTCGCGATCCTGATGTCGGGCATCGGCACCCTGATCTTCTTCCTGTTCGTGGGCGGGCGCGTGCCCAGCTATCTCGGCTCGAGCTTCGCCTTCATCGGCGGGGTCGTCGCCGTCACCGGCTATGCCGGCTCCGGTCCGAACGCCAATATCGGCGTGGCGCTCGGCGCGATCATCGCATGCGGCCTGGCCTACACGCTGATCGGTGTGCTGGTCTGGTTCGTCGGTGACCGCCGTGGCGGCGGGGCGCGCTGGATCGAGGCCTTGATGCCGCCCGTGGTCACCGGGGCGGTCGTGGCCGTGATCGGGCTGAATCTGGCGCCGATCGCCGCCAAGGGCGCGATGGGCGCCTCCACCTTCGACGCCACCATGGCCATCGTCACCATGTTCTGCGTGGGCGGCATCGCCGTCGCCACCCGGGGCATGGTGCAACGCCTGCTGATCCTGGTCGGCCTGATCCTCGCCTGCGTGATCTACGCGATCTGCGCCAACGGGCTGGGCCTGGGCAAACCGATCGACTTTTCCGGTGTGGCGGCGGCCGCCTGGTTTGGCTTGCCTTCCTTCTCGGCACCCGTATTCAAAGCCGAGGCCATGGGCCTCATCGTGCCGATCGCCATCATCCTTGTGGCGGAAAACCTGGGTCACGTGAAGGCCGTGAGCGCCATGACCGGCCGCGACATGGACCGCTACCTGGGTCGTGCCTTTGTCGGCGACGGCGTGGCGACCATGGTCTCCGGCGCCGTCGGCGGTACGGGCGTCACGACCTATGCCGAGAACATCGGTGTGATGGCGGTCACGCGCATCTATTCGTCGCTCGTCTTCGTGCTGGCCGCGCTGATCGCCATCGTCCTGGGTTTCTCGCCCAAGTTCGGTGCGCTGATCCAGACCATTCCGGGCCCCGTGCTGGGCGGCATGTCCGTCGTGGTGTTCGGTCTGATCGCCATTGCCGGCGCGCGCATCTGGGTGGTCAACCAGGTCGATTTCGCCGATAACCGCAATCTGATCGTGGCCGCGGTCACGCTGGTGCTGGGGGCGGGTGACTTCACCATCAAGATCGGTGACTTCCTGCTGGGCGGCATCGGCACCGCCACGTTCGGCGCCATCATTCTGTACGCGGTGCTCGGCCTGTTGCGCCGGCCCGCGCGCCGCTGACGCGCTGTGCCCGGCCGCTCGCGGGCGGCTGGAGCGGTGCGCCTGCAACGGCGTCGAGGCTGTCACATGACAGGGTGCCGTGCGCGTGTCATGTGACTGTGCCATGTGTCGATACGACGATAACAACGGCTAAATCACGCCGAAATGGCGTCAAAACCGCAGCAACCTGCGAGCTGGATGTCCCCACTTGCATTTTCTTTCGGCTTTGACCACAATGATGACTTGATTGCCCCGGTTCCGACCCGAGCCGGGGTTTTGTTTTGGTCGAAGCCTCGCCGCATCACGACGGCAGTGCCGGCCCAGGAGACAAAAAAGGGGAGCGTGGGCTCAGGCCCTCGAACTCTCCCGGGTCCCCCTTGCTCGCCTCGCCCTGCCGTGCCGCTTGCGAAAGCATCAGACGCGGGGGTGCAGCTCGGCCTAGACCTTCACCGAAGCGCTCCATCGGAGCGTTTTCATTTTTTTGTTTGGGAAACGACATGTCTGCCATTCCGTTGACAGTGCGCGGGGCCGAGCGCTTGCAGGCCGAGTTGCACCGCTTGAAAACCATCGAACGTCCTTCCGTGATCAATGCGATCGCCGAAGCGCGTGCGCAGGGTGATCTGTCGGAAAACGCCGAGTACGACGCCGCCCGTGAGCGCCAGGGTTTCATCGAAGGCCGCATCGCCGAGCTCGAAGGCACGCTCTCCAACGCCCACCTGATCGACCCGACGGCGCTGGACGCCGAAGGCCGCGCCGTGTTTGGCGCAACCGTCGACATCGAAGACCTGGATTCGGGCGACCGCCTGACCTACCAGATCGTCGGCGACGTCGAAGCCGACATCAAGTCCAACCTCATCTCCGTTTCGAGCCCCGTCGCGCGTGCGCTGATTGGCAAGAGCGAAGGCGATGTGGTCGAAGTGCAAGCCCCCTCGGGCGTGCGTGAGTACGAAGTTCTCGGCGTGCGTTACCTCTGACGCCGATTCCGCCCCCGCGGAGCCCGGCCGCAGTTTCCTGCGCGCCACGCATCGGCAGCCCGAGCGGCGCCGATAAGCCAGGCACCTGAAGGGTGCCTCCTGTCCAGCCCCGCACGCGGCCGGATCAGGTGCAAAGCGTGGTTCCGGGCTCCAGGCCCAGGGTTGGCCCGGCCTTTCGGTCCGGCCCTCCCGATCCGGGTTGGGGGCGCGGTTTTATCTTCTGGAAGTTTTTCCCGGTGTGCCTGGCCATGAGGCCCGGACGCCTTGCCCCGCGTGCGGACGCACGCGTGCGATCTGTGGGCACAGACGCGAGAGGCAGACGGGAGAGAAAAGAAAACGCAGCCGGCGCCGCATGTGCGGCGGCGGCTGGTAGAGAGACTTACTTGCGGCCCGTGCGGGTCGTCTTGCGGACGGCGCCGGTGCGAACACCGCCACCCGAGCGGGCGCCAGCGCGCAGGCTGAGCGCGCTACCCGCGCGGCGCGGTACGCCGTGCGGCGTGGCAGCCGCCTTGCGATTGCTGGGGCGGGCCGGACGGCCGTTTTCGTTGAGCAGCTCGCGCGCCTTCGAATGGCCGAGTTTGTCGGGCACGACCGCTTCGGGCTTGCTGCGGGCAGGGCGGCTCTTGGTGAGCGTCTTGCCTTCGGCGGCGAGCTTCTTGGGCGTGTGCGGCTCGGAAGCGCGGCGCTTGGTGCTCGTGCTTTCCGATTCGGCTTGCGCGCGGGTATCGTGGCGGTACAGGATGAACAGCTTGCCCAGGTGATGCACGGGGGCGCACGACAGCGTGTCGCAGATCGTCGCGAGCATCGCTTCGCGGGCCTCGCGGTCGTCGCCGCCCGCGCGAACCTTGATCAGTTCGTGGGCGTTGAGGGCGCGGTCGATTTCTTTGAGCACGGCCTCGGTCAGGCCGTTGTCACCGATGAGGACGACCGGGCGCAGGGCATGCGCGGCGGACCGCAGGTCGCCGCGTTCGCGAGAGGTGAGTTCTAATATAGGCATGCGTGGAATTGTACGGTAATGGCCAAGAATAAATTCTCCAAAGACTGGATTCACCAGCACATCAACGATCCTTATGTGAAGCTGGCGCAACAGAAGGGTTATCGAGCCCGGGCGGCGTTCAAGCTCATCGAGATCGTGGATGCCGAAAAGCTGCTGCGCCGCGGCGACGTCGTCGTGGATCTGGGGTCTGCCCCCGGTAGTTGGTCCCAAGTTGCGCGTGAGCGCCTGGCCGGGCCAGGCGGCGTGGTCGATGGCCGCATCATCGCGCTCGACATGCTGCCGATGGAGCCCATCGCGGGCGTCGAGTTCTTTATCGGCGACTTCCGCGACGACGAAGTGCTGCACGAACTCGAAACCCGTGTCGGATCGCAGGCGGTAGACCTTGTAATCTCCGACATGGCCCCCAACTTGTCCGGGGTAGGCTCTGCCGACTCGGCGCGCATTGCGCATTGTTGTGATCTGGCCCTTGAATTTGCCCGGTCGCACCTGAAGCCCAACGGCGCACTGATCGTCAAAGCCTTTCACGGCAGCGGTTTTTCCCAGATCGTCCAGTCATACAAGCAGGTTTTCAAGCGGGTCGTCGAGCGCAAGCCGAAGGCCTCGCGTGATCGGTCTTCCGAGACCTTCCTGGTGGCTCGCGACCTGAAATAGCCGTTCTGCCGCCGCAGTACCGCCCCGCAGTACAGCCCCAAGGGGCGCGCCTGCCTTCTGTACGTTCCGCTCTCACGGCCTGCGCCCTGGGCCGCAGACCGGCAAATGTCACTGGCAAATCCCTACGGCAAAAGTCTTACACCAAACGAAACCGCCCCGTCCCGGGCGGCGCCCCACGCGAACCGCTTTGACAGGGTAGAATGGGCCATTGACAAATTTGTTGGCTGGGCTTTCTCGCGGGAAGCCAGCCACCGGTCGGAATCGATAGCAGGAGATCGACCTTGAACAATTCGTTTTCTAAAGTCGCGGTCTGGATGGTGATCGCACTGGTCCTGTTCACGGTATTCAAGCAGTTTGATGGCCGTGCACAAAGCCAGGACGGTGTGTCGTACACCCAGTTCATGGACGACGCCAAGGCGGGCCGTATCCGCAAGGTCGATGTACAGGGCGAGGTGCTTTATGTCACGCCCGACTCCGGCCGTTCGTACACCCTGACGTCGCCCGGCGACCTCTGGATGGTGTCCGATCTGCTCAAGTACGGCGTCCAGGTGTCCGGCAAGGCGCGCGAAGAGCCGTCGCTGCTGATGAGCATCTTCGTGTCGTGGTTCCCGATGCTGTTGCTGATCGGCGTGTGGATCTTCTTCATGCGACAGATGCAGGGTGGCGGCCGCGGGGGTGCGTTCAGCTTCGGCAAGTCACGCGCCCGCATGCTCGACGAAAACACCAATCAGATCACCTTCGCCGACGTCGCCGGTTGCGACGAAGCCAAGGAAGACGTGCAGGAACTGGTCGATTTTCTGCGCGATCCCAGCAAGTTCCAGAAGCTCGGCGGCCGCATTCCCCGCGGCGTGCTGATGGTTGGCTCGCCCGGTACCGGCAAGACCTTGCTCGCCAAGGCCATCGCCGGCGAGGCCAAGGTGCCGTTCTTCAGCATCTCGGGTTCCGACTTCGTTGAAATGTTCGTTGGCGTGGGCGCGGCCCGCGTGCGCGACATGTTCGAAAACGCCAAGAAGCATGCTCCCTGCATCATCTTCATCGACGAAATCGATGCGGTGGGCCGTCAGCGCGGCGCCGGTCTCGGCGGCGGCAACGACGAGCGCGAGCAAACCCTCAACCAGATGCTGGTCGAGATGGACGGCTTCGAATCGGGTCAGGGCGTGATCGTGATCGCGGCCACCAACCGTCCCGACGTGCTGGACCCCGCGCTGCTGCGTCCGGGCCGCTTCGACCGTCAGGTCGTGGTGCCGTTGCCCGATATCCGTGGCCGCGAACAGATCCTCAAGGTGCACATGCGCAAGGTGCCCCTGTCGCCCAACGTCGACGCCACCATCCTGGCTCGCGGCACCCCCGGTTTCTCGGGCGCCGACCTGGCCAACCTGGTCAACGAAGCCGCGCTGTTCGCCGCTCGCCGCAATGGCCGCACGGTCGACATGTCCGACTTCGAAAAGGCGAAAGACAAGATCATCATGGGCGCGGAACGCCGCTCCATCGTGATGCCCGAAGAAGAGCGCAAGAACACCGCTTACCACGAGTCCGGCCATGCCATCGTGGCGCGCATGCTGCCCAAGACCGACCCCGTGCACAAGGTCACTATCATTCCGCGCGGCCGTGCGCTGGGTGTGACCATGCAGTTGCCCGAGGGTGATCGTTACAGCATGGACAAGGAGCGTCTGCTCAGCACCATCGCGGTCTTGTTCGGTGGCCGTATCGCCGAAGAGATCTTCATGAACCAGATGACCACGGGCGCCTCGAACGACTTCGAACGTGCGACCGCCATCGCTCGCGACATCGTGACCCGCTACGGCATGACCGACGAGCTGGGCCCGATGGTCTACGCCGAGAACGAAGGCGAAGTGTTCCTCGGCCGCAGCGTCACCAAGACCACGCATGTGTCCGAAGCCACGATGCAGAAGGTCGACAGCGCGATCCGTCACATCATCGATCAGCAGTACGGCGTGGCGCGCAAGATCCTCGAAGACAACCGCGACAAGGTCGAAGTCATGACCAGCGCGCTGCTCGAGTGGGAAACGATCGACGCTGACCAGATCGACGACATCATGAACAATCGTCCCCCGCGTCCCCCCAAGACGCCGCAAGGTCCGTCCGACACGCCGGATTCGCCCGCTTCGGGCGTGGCGTCGGGCAGCACCCCGGCCGCGGTCTGATCCCGGTCAGACCGCCTTCGCGGCCCTACTTGCAGTTCCATGGCCAGTAACCTTCTTTGCGGGCGTTTCGAGTTGGATCTCGAACGCCCGCTTGTCATGGGCATCGTCAATTGCACGCCGGACTCGTTTTCCGACGCCGGTGAGCAACCCGATGCCGATGCTGCCATCGCGCGTGCGCGGCAGCTCGTCGCCGAAGGCGCCCACATCCTCGACCTGGGTGGCGAGTCCACCCGGCCGGGCGCGGATCCGGTGGCGGCCGATGAAGAGCTGCGCCGGCTGCTGCCGGTGATCGAGGCGATGCGCGACTGCGGCGTGCCGGTGTCGATCGATACCTTCAAGCCCGAGGTCATGCGGGCCGTGCTCGATGCCGGCGCCGACATGATCAACGACATTTATGGGTTTCGGCAGCCCGGCGCCATCGAGGCGGTGGCGCAGTCGCGCTGCGGCCTGTGCATCATGCACATGAAAGGGGAGCCGCGCACCATGCAGACGGCCCCCGAGTACACCGACCTGATCGGCGAGATCGGCGTGTTCCTGGGCTCGCGCGCGCAGCGCCTGCGCGCCGCCTGGGTCGATCCGCGGCGCATCGTGCTCGATCCCGGCTTCGGTTTCGGCAAGACGCAAGCTCAGAACTATGAATTACTGCGCAGGCTGCCCAGCCTGCGCGCATCCGGATATCCGCTGTTGATCGGCGTTTCACGTAAATCCATGATCGGGGCGGCGACGGGCCGACCGGTGGAGGAACGCCTCGCGGGAAGTATTGCCGCCGCCCTGGCAAGCGTGGCTCGGGGTGCCGCGATCGTGCGTGTGCACGACGTGGCGGCCACGATAGATGCCCTGAAAGTGTGGCAGGCGGCCGAACAAGGAGGACTACCTTTATGAGTCAACGCAAGTATTTCGGCACCGATGGCGTGCGCGGCGAAGTGGGTGGGCAGGTCATCAATGCCGCCTTCGCCCTGCGCCTCGGCTATGCCGCGGGCCGGGTGCTCGCCAAGCGGCACGCGGGCAAAAGCACGACGGGCCGTCCGACGGTCGTCATCGGCAAGGACACGCGGATCTCCGGCTACATGCTGGAATCGGCGCTGGAAGCAGGGCTGTCGGCCGCGGGGATCGACGTACTGCTGGCCGGCGTGATTCCGACGCCGGCGGTGGCGTATCTCACGCGCGCACTGCGCCTGGTCGCTGGCATCGTGATCAGCGCCTCGCACAACCCGTATCAAGACAACGGCATCAAGTTCTTCTCGGCCGAGGGCACCAAGCTGCCCGACGACGTCGAAGCGGAAATCGAAGCAGCGCTCGAAGGCGAAGTCGGGTGTGTCACGTCCGAGCATCTGGGCCGCGCGCGCCGCATGTCCGATTCGCAAGGCCGCTACATCGAGTTCTGCAAGAGCACGGTGCCGCACACGCTCGACCTCGACGGCTTCCGTCTGGTGGTCGACGCGGCCAACGGCGCGGCCTACCATATCGCGGCCCACGTGTTCCGCGAGCTCGGCGCCGAGGTGCATGCCATCGGCGTCTCGCCCGATGGCTTCAACATCAACAAGGGCGTGGGAGCGTTGCATCCCGAGGCCCTGGCCGCCGAAGTCCAGGCGCGCGGTGCGCAACTGGGCATCGCGCTCGATGGCGATGCCGATCGTCTGCAGATGGTGGACAGCACCGGCCGCATCTATAACGGCGACGAGTTGCTGTATGCCATCGTGCGCGAGCGCATGCAGCGCACCACCGTCGAAGGCGTGGTCGGTACGCTCATGACCAACTACGGTTTCGAGCGCGCCATGGAAGAGCTGGGCGTGGGTTTCGAACGCGCCAACGTCGGCGACCGCTACGTGCTCGAGCAACTGCAGGCGCGCGGCTGGCTGTTCGGTGGCGAGAGCTCCGGGCATCTGCTCTGCCTGGACTGCCACACCACCGGCGACGGCATCATTGCCGCGCTGCAGGTGCTGGCGGCGCTGCGCAAGAGCGGCCGCACGCTCGGCCAATGGGTGGCCGAGCTGCGTCTGTATCCGCAGGTCATGATCAACGTGCCGCTCAAGCCGGGCCAGGACTGGACATCGCACGAAGGCCTGGCCAGTGCCCGCAAGGAAGTCGAAGCCGAGCTGGCGGGCCGGGGCCGGGTGCTGATCCGCGCCTCGGGCACGGAGCCCAAGCTGCGCCTGATGGTCGAAGCCGAGGACGAAGCGCTGGCGCAATCCAGCGCGCAGAAGCTGGCGGACAGTCTGGCCTGATCTATCTGTCCCTTTAAATGCCGGATGGTCGGCAGACCCCGAAGGCCCGCCTCGCGCGGGCCTTCGGCATTTCAGGAATTGTGAAGTTATGTATAGCGTTCCGTCGTTTTTGCGCCGCAGCAAAGCCGCGTCTCGACGGCCGGCGTAAACTTCACAGTCACGTAACATATCAGTCAGATTACTGACATGACGCTAAGCCAAACTTGCGCCACGTCTTAGGAGTTTCCCGCAATGCTCGAACTAGTTCGTTTGGATTCCAGCGGCAAGGGCTCGGCCAATTGGGCAGGTGCAACGCCTCCTGCGCTTGCTGTGGGACTGGCACGAACGGCCGACGAGGTCGAGCAAAGCCAGCGTCTGCGCTACCAGGTCTTCACCGAAGACATGGGTGTGGTCTTTCCCGATGCGCAGGACGGCATCGAGCAGGATCGCTTCGACCGCTGGTGCGAACACCTCATCGTGCGTGAGGTGGATACGGGCCGCGTGGTGGGCACTTATCGCATCCTGACGCCCGAGAAGGCGCGCGAGGCTGGCGGTTACTACTCTGAATCCGAATTCGATCTGTCCGGCCTGGGCGCCATGCGCGACCAGGTCGTCGAGCTGGGGCGCTCATGCACCCACGCCGATTACCGCGGTGGCGCGGTGATCATGCTGCTGTGGTCGGGTATCGCCAACTTTCTGCATCGCAACGGTTATCGCTATGCGCTCGGATGCGCCAGCGTCAGTCTGCGTGATGACGGCGTGACGGCGGCCGAGGTGTGGCGCACCGTTGCCCGCCAGATGCCCGCCGATGGCGAGCTGCGCGTGGCCCCGCTGCACCGCTATCCCGTCGAAAAGCTCGACAGCACATTGCCTGCGCGCGTACCGCCGCTCATCAAGGGGTATCTGAAAGTGGGCGCCCGCGTCTGCGGCGAACCCGCCTGGGATCCCGATTTCAATGCGGCCGATTTTCCGGTGCTGCTCGACATGGAAGCCATGGATGAGCGCTACCGCCGCCACTTCGGGCTGGTCGACGCGAACGTCGCCGCGCCGATGGCCGCGACCGGGACGCGCTGATCATGCGCCGGTTACTGCGTCGCATGAAAGTCCGCTTCGTGCGACGCGTAACCCGGCAGATTCGACTAGAGCTCAAGCAGCTCGAACGAGAAACCGATCTTGCTCCATTCTGATTCTTCGCCCCGCAGGGTGAAGTCGGAGAGCGGATGGCTGTCGAGCCAGGCGCGCTCGGCCTGAACCACGATCGACGTGCCCTTGACCGACACTTTGATCGGCAGGGGATCGACGTCTTCGCGGCGGCGCAGCAGCAGTGCCGCCAGCCGCAGGCACAGGATCGCGATCCACTGCTCACGCGTGCGAACCATGCCTTCGACCTTGCCGAGCTTGCCCTGGTGCGTAAGAGCGAGCAGGGCCATCAGTTGCTGGTCGGCGCGAGAAAAGCCCGGCATGTCGGCGTTATCGAGCACGTAGGCCGTGTGCTTGTGATACGCGTTGTGCGCGATGGACAGGCCCAGCTCGTGCAGGTCGGCGGTCCAGCCGATGGCGTTGCGCAGTTCGGCGCGCTCGGCGCCCTCGGGCATCAGCTCGTCGAATAGCGCCAGGGCGGTGTTGCGCACGCGCTTGGCCTGGTTCACGTCCACGTGATAGCGCTTCATGAACTGACGCACCGACTCATAGCGCTTGTCGTGCTCGTCGTCGCGGCCCAGCAGGTCGTACAGCACGCCCAGGCGCAAGGCGCCGTCGCCCGTGTGCATGGTGTCGATGTTGAGCTCGTCGAACAGGGCGCTCATGATGGCCAGCCCGCCGGGCAGCACATCGGCGCGCTCGAGCTTGATGCCGGGCAGCTCGCTCGGCACGACGCGGCCGGAGCGGATGATGCGATCTTTCAGCTTGGCCAGGCCGGCACGCGTGATGCCGCGGTTGGAGAACCCGCATTCGGTGAGGATGGCGTACAGCGCCTTGGCCGTGCCGGACGACGCGTAGGCTTCTTTCCAGCCCGTCTTGCGATACTGCTTGGCGATCACCTCGATCTCGCGGCGTGCCGCCAGCTCGGCCAGTTTCATCTGGTAGGCGTCGACCGAACCGTCACTGAAGAATTGCCGGCTATAGCTCACGCAACCCATGTACAGCGAGGACATCAGGTTGGGCTCGAAGCCCTTGCCGATGATCACTTCGGTGGAGCCGCCGCCAATGTCGATGACCAGGCGTTTGTTGGGCGAGGGCGGCAGGCTGTGCGCCACGCCCGAGAAGATCAGGCGAGCCTCTTCGCGGCCGGCGATCACTTCGATCGGAAAGCCCAGTGCGGCTTCGGCGCGCGGCAGGAACTCGGGGGTATTGCGCGCCACGCGGAAGGTGTTGGTGGCGACGGCACGTACGCGGTTGGGATGGAAACTGCGCAGGCGCTCGCCGAATCGCTCGAGCACGGAGACGGCGCGATCGATCGCATCGTCGTCGAGGCGGCGGTCGCTGGACAGGCCGGCGGCAAGGCGTACGGTTTCTTTGAGACGGTCGATCTGGTAGATCTGAGCCACGCCGTTTTCGAGAACGACGCGGCCGATGGACAGGCGAAAGCTATTGGACCCGAGGTCCACGGCAGCCAGTAGATGATCCATGCGGCGTGTGGGTGAGGCTTGATGACTTGAAGTGCCGGCCATTATAGAGACCCCATATGACAGCTCCGTCCGTAGATGCGATTTCCATGACAAGAAAAACGTAACTGTCATATGTCCCGCATTTGGCGTACGCTAGATGCGCCCAGACATATCATGACCCAACTCGCCCGGCCCCGCGACCATCTGGTCGAGTGTCATGGAACCGTCACGAATTTGCAGTAAAAACCGAAGCTGCTTTTTTTGCCATGGAATCCGGTATGTCCACTCGTTCGTCCGCCGAGCCGCTGCTCCTCAATCGTGAACTCTCGCTGCTGAAATTCAACGAACGGGTGCTCGCGATGGCCGAAAACCCGCGGACACCGCTGCTGGAGCGCTTGCGCTACGTGTGCATCGTCAGCTCCAACCTCGATGAATTTTTCGAGATCCGGATTTCGAGCCTCAAAGAACAGAAGCGGCAGGATCCCGATGTGGTGGGCGTGGACGGCCGCACGCTGCGCGAAGCCTTCAACGAAGTGCAGAGCGGGGTGCACGCGCTGGTGCAGCGCCAGTACGATCTGCTCAACGACCAGATCCTGCCGCGCCTGCAGGCCGAAGGCATCGTGTTGCATCACGCCTCGGAGTGGAACGAAGCCCAATCGGCGTGGGCGCTCGAGGTGTTCAACCGCGACGTGATGCCGCTGCTCACGCCCATCGGCCTGGACCCCGCGCATCCGTTCCCGCGTGTCTACAACAAGAGCCTGAACTTCATCGTGGCGCTGTCGGGTGCCGATGCGTTTGGCCGCCAGGCCTCGATCGCTGTCGTGCAGGCGCCGCGCGCGCTGCCGCGTCTGATCAAGATGCCGCCGGAGATCTCCGGCCATCCCGATGGCTACATTCTGTTGACGTCGCTCTTGCGCGCCTTTGTGGGCGAGCTGTTTCCCGGCCTGGAAATGCTGGGTTGCTATCAGTGGCGCGTGACGCGCAACAGCGACCTGTTCGTCGACGAAGAAGAAGTCACGAACCTGCGCCATGCGCTGCAGGGCGAGCTTTCGCAGCGCAATTTCGGCGCCGCGGTGCGCCTGGAGATCGACAAGCTCACGCCGCCGGATCTCGAGGCCTATCTGCAACGCGAGTTTTCGCTCAAGCCCGAAGATACGTATCGCGTCAGCGGGCCGGTGAACCTGTCGCGCCTCATGCAGATCTGCAATACGAATACGCGCCCCGATCTGCTGTTTCCGTCGTATCACGCGCCGGTGCCGGCGCCGTTCGACGAGGTGAGCGACAAGCCCGCGGAGCTGTTTGCCGCCGTGGCCGAACGCGATCAACTGCTGCATCATCCGTATCAGTCGTTCCAGCCGGTGATTTCGTTCCTGACCGCCGCCGCACGCGACCCGGATGTGATGGCCATCAAGCAGACCATCTACCGTACCGGCGAAGACTCCGAGCTGATGCAGATCCTGCTGGCGGCCGCACGCGCCGGCAAGGAAGTGACGGTGGTCGTGGAGCTGATGGCACGCTTTGACGAACAGACCAACATCAACTGGGCGGCCCGTCTCGAAGAGGTGGGCGCGCATGTGGTGTATGGCGTGGTCGCGCACAAGACCCACGCCAAGATGGCGCTGGTGCTGCGCCGCGAGGGCGGCCGCCTGCGCCGTTATGCGCACTTGGGCACCGGCAACTATCATCCCCGCACCGCGCGGCTCTACACCGATTTCGGCTTGATCACCGCCGATCCGCGCCTGTGCGAAGACATGGACAAGGTCTTCGGCCAACTCACCGGGCTGGGCGCGCGGCGCCAACTCAAGTCGTTGCTGCAGTCGCCGTTTTCGCTGCACGAGGGCATGGTGCACCTGATCCGTGCCGAGGCCAAGGCGGCCAAGGCCGGCAAGCGGGCGCGCATCATGGCCAAGATGAATTCGCTGCTCGAAGAGCAGGTGATCGAAGAGCTCTACAAGGCGAGCCAGGCCGGGGTGAAGATCGACCTGATCGTGCGCGGTGTGTGCGCCCTGCGCGCCGGCGTGCCCGGTCTATCGGAAAACATCAAGGTGCGTTCCATCATCGGGCGCTTCCTGGAGCACTCGCGCGTGTTCTATTTCTACGCCGATGGCGCCGAGACCGTTTATCTCTCGTCGGCCGACTGGATGGATCGCAACTTCTTCCGCCGTGTCGAAATCGCGTTCCCGATCTATGACAAGACCCTCAAGAAGCGCGTGATCGACGAGGCCTTTACGTTTGCCTTGCGCGACAACCAGCTCTCCTGGCAGGGCCTGCCCGATGGCAGCTACGCGCGCGTGCGCAGCCGCCGCGAGCCGTTCGATCTGCACGATCATCTGATGCACAAGCTCGGCGGCTGACCGGAGACGGTCTGGCGGGAAAGGGCCGGCATCGCCGGCCCTTTGTCGTTGGGCGGGCGCGTCTTGCCGTCATGAGAATTCGGCGACCCCCGTGCCAGTGCTGCGCAATGCCGGAGCAAGCTTAGGGGGGACGGAGCGCAGTCGCAGTCGACGCGGCGTCCCTGACGGGACGCGAGTTGAGCGGATTTGCGCGTAACTGCCCGTAATTTGGTGCTTTTTGATCACTTCCGGCCGACATGGGAGGCGTGCGGATGAAAATTTTTCATCCCCCGCGTGTCGCGTTTATGACTGTCACTATCCCGTCATATTGAGGCTCTACCATTCGTTCCGTGCCAGACAGGCGACCTCAGAAAGCCTGCAGGACCTCTTTAAACGAGCACAGAAGGAACCCTCAATGTTCAACCGTGTCTTCAAGCAAGTTTCCCTCGGCGTCGCCCTGAGCGCCGCTGTTTTCGCCGTGCAAGCTGCCGACATCACCGGCGCCGGCGCATCGTTCCCGTACCCGATCTACGCCAAGTGGGCGTCGGACTACAAGGCAGCCACCAACAACGCCGTGAACTACCAGTCGATCGGTTCGGGCGGCGGCCAGCAACAGATCAAGGCCAAGACCGTCGACTTCGGCGCCTCGGACGACCCCCTCAAGGCTGAAGATCTCGAGAAGAGCGGTCTGCTGCAATTCCCGGCCGTGATCGGCGGCACCGTGGCCGTCGTGAACGTCGACGGCGTGGCCCCGGGCCAACTGAAGCTGTCGGGCAAGGTCCTGGCCGACATCTACCTCGGCAAGATCAAGAAGTGGGACGACGCCGCCATCAAGTCGCTGAACGGCGACCTGAAGCTGCCCTCGACCGACATCGTCGTGGTGCACCGTTCGGATGGTTCGGGCACGACCTTCGGCTGGACGAACTACCTGTCGAAGGTGTCGCCGGACTGGAAGTCGCAAGTCGGTGAAGGCAAGGCCGTGAAGTGGCCCACCGGTCAAGGCGGCAAGGGCAACGAAGGCGTCGCCGCCTACGTCGGCCAGCTGAAGAACTCGATCGGCTACGTCGAATACGCCTACGCCAAGCAGAACAAGCTGGCCTGGACCCAACTGCAGAACGCCGATGGCAAGTTCGTGCAGCCCGAGCAGAAGGCCTTCGCCGCCGCTGCCGCCAATGCCGACTGGAAGAGCGCGCCTGGCATGGGCGTGGTCCTGACCAACGAGCCGGGCGCCGAATCGTGGCCCGTCACCGCCGCCACCTTCATCCTGATCCACAAGAATCAGGACAAGCCGGCACAAGGCAAGGCTGTGCTCGAGTTCTTCGACTGGGCCTTCAAGAATGGCGCCAAGTCGGCTGAAGCGCTCGACTACGTGCCGCTGCCCGACGCTGTGACGAACCAGATCCGTACCGCCTGGCAAGAAGTGAAGGGCGCCGACGGCAAGCCGGTTTACACGTCGAAGTAATCCCTGCGTGACCGGCCGCCCTCGGGTGGCTGGCACGAAACGCCGGCCGGTTCACACCGGCCGGCGTGCCCAGAAGACCTTGCCGCTGTTCCCTTGTGCAGCGCTTGCAGCAACGACAGAGCAACTACAGGAAAGCCTTTCCATGAGCGCGGTAATGGATAATAGTGTGCCGCTGTCCAAACGGGCGGACTCCACAACCGGTACGCCTTCGCCTATGAAGCCTAGCAATAACGCGCTGATGGATGCGCTTTTCAAGAACCTGACCCGCCTGTTCGCCTTCCTGGTGTTCATTCTGCTGGCGGCGATCATGGTCTCCCTGATCTACGGTAGCCGCGAATCGCTCGCCAAATATGGCCTGTCGTTCCTGTGGCTCAACGACTGGGACCCCGTCAATCAGAATTTCGGCGCCGTCGTGCCCATCATCGGCACGCTGCTGACCTCGGCCATCGCGCTGATCATCGCGGTGCCCGTGTCGTTCGGCATTGCGGTATTCCTCACCGAACTCTCGCCCACGTGGCTGCGCCGCCCGCTGGGCACCGCCATCGAGATGCTGGCCGCCATTCCCTCGATCATCTACGGCATGTGGGGCCTGTTCGTGTTCGTGCCGGTGTTCCAGGTGTATGTGCAGCCGTTCCTGATCGCCACGCTCGGCAGCCTGCCCGTGATCGGCGGCTTGTTCGCGGGGCCGCCGTTCGGTATCGGTATCTTCACGGCCGGCCTGATCCTCTCGATCATGATCATCCCGTTCATCGCGGCGGTCATGCGCGACGTGTTCGAACTGGTGCCGCCGCTGCTCAAAGAGTCGGCCTACGGCCTGGGCAGCACGACCTGGGAAGTGATGTGGAAAGTGGTGCTGCCCTTCACGCGTTCGGGCGTCATCGGCGGCATCATGCTGGGCCTGGGCCGCGCGCTCGGCGAGACGATGGCGGTCACGTTCGTGATCGGTAATGCGTTCCGCTACTCCGAGTCGCTGTTCTCGCCGGGCAACTCGATCGCCTCGGCACTGGCCAACGAATTCAACGAAGCCGGTGGTATCCAGAAGTCGGCGCTGCTCGAACTCGGCCTGATCCTCTTCCTGATCACGACCGTCGTGCTGGCCATCGCCAAGGTGATGCTGGTTCGCCTGTCGGCCAGCGAAGGCACCAAGACCTGACGCCCACGTACCAAGAAGACGACTCATGGCTCAATCCGCCCTCTCCATGAACAACAGCGTGTACCAGCGCCGCCGCATCATCAATCGCCTGATGCTGACGGTCTCGCTGGGGGCGCTCGTGTTCGGCCTCTTCTGGCTGTTCTGGATCATCCTCACGCTGCTGACCAAGGGCGCGCCCGCACTGTCGTTCGCGCTCTTCACCGAAATCACGCCGCCGCCGGGCCAGACCGGTGGTCTGCTCAACGCGGTGGTGGGCAGCTTGATGATGGCCGGTATCGGCACCCTCATCGGTACGCCGATCGGCATCCTGGCCGGCACCTACCTGGCCGAGTACGGCCAGCGCGGCTGGCTCGCGCCGGCCACGCGCTTCCTGAACGACGTGTTGCTATCGGCGCCGTCCATCATCATCGGTCTGTTCATCTACGCCGTGTACGTGGCGCAGGTGGGTCACTATTCGGGCTGGGCCGGCGCGCTCGCGCTGTCCATCCTGGTGATCCCGGTCGTGGTGCGCACCACCGACAACATGCTGCTGCTGGTCCCCAACAGCCTGCGCGAGGCGACCGCCGCGCTGGGCTGCCCCAAGTACCGCATGATCACCCTGGTGTGCTATCGCGCCGCCCGTAGCGGCATCATCACCGGCATCCTGCTGGCGGTGGCCCGCATCTCCGGGGAGACCGCGCCGCTGCTGTTCACGGCGCTGTCCAACCAATTCATGTCCTGGAACATGAACGCGCCGATGGCCAACCTGCCCGTCGTGATCTACCAATACGCCGCCAGCCCCTTCAAGGACTGGAATGACCTGGCCTGGGCCGGCGCCACGTTGATCACGCTGCTGGTGCTTGGCATCAACATCCTGGCCCGTAACCTGTTCCGCAAGTAATTCATCGACGCCCGCCGGCGGGGGCAGAACGACCCGCCGCCGGCACCAAGGAAAGTCAAATGGAAAACACCGCTACCGCCGTCAAATCCAAGCTTGAGGTCAAGAACCTCAACTTCTACTACGGCAAGTTTCACGCGATCCGCAATGTGAACATGTCGATCCGCGAAAACAAGGTCACGGCCTTCATCGGTCCGTCGGGCTGCGGCAAGTCGACGCTGCTGCGCACCTTCAATCGCATGTTCGAACTCTATCCGGGTCAGCGCGCCGAGGGCGAAATCCTCCTCGACGGCGAGAACCTGCTCACCTCCAAAACCGACATCTCGCTGATCCGCGCGAAGGTCGGCATGGTGTTCCAGAAGCCCACCCCGTTCCCCATGAGCATCTACGACAACATCGCCTTCGGCGTGCGTCTGTTCGAGAAGCTGAGCAAGGGCGAAATGGACGAGCGCGTCGAATGGGCGCTCACCAAGGCCGCGCTCTGGAACGAAGTGAAGGACAAGCTGCACCAGAACGGCAACAGCCTGTCGGGCGGCCAGCAACAGCGTCTGTGCATCGCGCGCGGCGTGGCGATCAAGCCCGAAGTGCTGCTGCTCGACGAGCCTTGCTCGGCGCTCGACCCGATCTCGACCGCCAAGATCGAAGAGCTGATCGCCGAACTGAAGCATGAGTACACCGTGGTCATCGTGACCCACAACATGCAACAGGCCGCCCGCTGCTCCGACTACACCGCCTACATGTACCTGGGCGAGCTGATGGAGTTCGGCGCCACCGACCAGATCTTCGTGAAGCCCTCGCGCAAGGAAACCGAGGACTACATCACGGGCCGCTTCGGCTGATCGCAGTTCAGCCGCCGGGCCCGATCTGGTATAGTTTCGGTCCTTCGGGGCGTAGCGCAGCCTGGTAGCGCATCTGCTTTGGGAGCAGAGGGTCGTGAGTTCGAATCCCACCGCCCCGACCAAGGAAATCAAAGGGTTAGCTCATCATCGGTGAGCTAGCCCTTTTTCTTTGTGCGGCGTGTATGCACGTTGTGTGGGGCGCACAGCAGGGCGGTTACCCGCCGTGATCGCCTTGCCTGCATCCGGTCTCTTCACTAAAATTAATAATAATTATCATTTGCAAACACTGCGATGCCCCCCACGATGCAAGACCGAGTCGAGACGCTGTATGCGGACCACCATGGGTGGTTGCAGGGTTGGTTGCGCCGGCAACTGGGCAATTCGTGCGAGGCGGCCGATCTGGCGCATGACGTGTTCGTGCGGTTGCTGCGGCGGCCGCAGGCGGTCGAAACGCGCGAGCCGCGAGCGTATCTCAGCACTATTGCACGAGGGCTGTTGATCGATCACTGGCGCCGCCGCGAACTCGAGCGCGCGTGGCTGGATGTGCTGGCGCGTACGCCCGAGGAGCTGGCGCCGTCGCCCGAGAGCCGGATGCTGGTGCTCGAGGCGCTCATCAAGATCGATCAGATGCTGGACGCGCTCAAGCCCAAGGTGCGGCAGGCCTTTTTGTGGGCGCAGCTCGAGGGCATGAGCTGCCCGCAGATCGCGCAGCGCCTGGGCGTGTCGCTGGCCACGGCCGAACGCTATGTGGCGGCGGGGCTGCGGCAGTGTTATGTGCATCGGTTCGGCGAAGCATGAGCGAACTGGCGCCTATTCCGTCTTCGGTGGTCGACGAGGCGATCGCCTGGTCGGTGAAGCTCAATTTCGGTACGCCCGATTCCGCCACCTGTGCGGCCTTCGAGCGCTGGCGCAAGGCCGCGCCGATGCATGATCGCGCGTGGTCACGCATGCAGTCGCTGAACGCCGATTTCGCGGCCGTGCCTCAGGGGCTGGCGCTGGATACGTTGACCGCCATGGGCGGGGCGCATGCCGCGCGGCGGCAGCAACGCCGCGCCGTGCTCAAGGGTCTGGTGCTGGCGGGCGGCCTGTTGGGCACCGGCTGGGTGGTGCGCGAGCAGACGCCCTGGCAGCGTCTCTTGGCCGATGTCAGCACCGGCGTCGGCCGCCGCGAGCGGATGACGCTGGCCGACGGCACGTTGCTGGTGCTGAATACGGACAGCGCGGTCGGGGTGGAGATGAGCGGGGCCGAAAGGGTGCTCGTGCTCCACCGGGGCGAGGTCTATATCGAGACCGGTGCCGACGCGGCCTCGCCGAGCAAGCGCCCGTTCCTGGTGCGCACGCCCTTTGGCGTCGTGCAGGCGCTGGGCACGCGCTTCGTGGTGCGGTTGGACGACGACAGTGCCCGGGTGAGTGTGCAGCAGGATGCCGTGGCCCTGCGGCCCGCGGGCGGCGGGGCAGCCGTGGTGGCCGAGGCCGGGCAGGCCTGGCGTCTGGCGCGCACGGGCGCGCACCAGGAAACCTCGATCGTGATGGCGCCCGACACCTGGGTCGATGGCGCCATCGTGGGCAAGAACATGCGGCTGGCGGATCTGCTGGCCGAATTGGCGCGCTACCGCCACGGGCGTATCCGTTGCGCGCCGGAGGTCGCCGATCTGCGTGTCTCTGGTACCTATCACGTCAACAACGTGGATCAGGCGCTGCAGTTTCTGGCACAGACGCTGCCGATCCAATTGAGCTACTGGACGCGTTATTGGGTCACGGTGATGCCTGCCTGATACCGCCGCCGCTGACCGGCGCGCGGGAATGGCGGCGCCGCTTCGGTGGGCTGGGCGCCGATCTGGCACGGACATCGCTTTGCGCGGGCGACGGCCATGCCCGGTGAATCGTTCGCGCCCGGCAAAAAATATTTTCGGAAAAAGTGAGGGGATCCGAATTCTTGACCGGCCTACAGGGAAAGAAGTCTCTCAACCTGGCCCTTTCAAGAAGAAGCAATGACCCTCGCTCGTCCTCCTCTGCCCGCGCGCCTCGCGCCCGCTCCGACCGTCTTGTCTGTCGCGCTGTCCACGGCGCTGTGCGGCGCCGCTGCCCTCTGGCATGCGCCCGCCGCGCATGCCCAGGCCACGGTGGCCGCGCAGGACGCGGAGCACGTCTTCGCCATCGAGGCCGGCCCGCTGGACCAGGCGCTCAATCAGTTTGCCCGGGCAGCCGGGGTGAACGTGTCCTTCGATGCGAGCCAGGTCGAGGGCCTGCGCACGCCAGGATTGAAGGGCCGCTGGAGCGGGGCGCGCGGCCTCGGCGCGCTGCTCGCCGGCACGGGCTTCGAGGGGGCGCGTCTGTCGGGCGGAGGGTATGCCGTGCGGCGCGCCGCGACAGGCGGCGCCACCACCCTGGACGCCGTGACCGTGACAGGCCAGGAATATCGCCTGATGACCGAAGGCACGGGCTCGTACACCACGCCGGCCGTGACCATCGGCAAGGGTGAGACCAGCCTGCGGGAGCTGCCCCAATCGGTGAGCGTGGTGACACGCCAGCGCCTGGACGAGCAAAACCTCACCTCCGTGTACGACGCGCTCGAGAACACCACCGGCGTGACCCTGCAGCAGAGCCCGCAGGGCGGCAAGTACTTCTATTCGCGCGGCTTCGAGGGCAGCGTCATCCAGTACGACGGCGTGCCGCTGGAGCGCAGCATGTATGGCCGTGCCAGCAACTACTCGGGCGGCACGGCGTTCTATGACCGTGTCGAGGTGCTGCGCGGCGCGGCCGGCCTGCTGCAGGGCTCGGGATCGCCGGGCGGTGCCGTGAACCTGGTGCGCAAGCGCCCCTTGGCCGAAGACCGCTTCATGGTCGAGACCAAGGCCGGGAGCTGGGATCGCTACGGCTTGCAGCTCGACGGCAGCGGTGTGCTCAACGAAGAGGGCAGCCTGCGGGGGCGTGCGCTGGTCGATCGCCAGGACGGCCGCTCGTTCGTAGACCGGGTGGACATGAAGAACACCACCTTCTATGGCACGATCGAGTACGACATCAGCCCGCGGACGCAGATCAATCTGGGCTACAGCCACGAGGATCTGCGTGGCCGCCCGTCGCTGTCGGGCCTGCCGCGCTACGCCAACGGAGAAGAGGTCGGTTTCAAGCGTTCCACGAGCTATGGCGCCAACTGGAACCGCCAGGAAACGCGCAACGACGGCTTCTATGCCGACTTCACGCATGCCTTCAATGACGATTGGCGTTTCAAGATGACGGGCGCATACGTCAAGGAAAAGCAGTATCTGAAATACACGACCTCGAGCCGATCGGTAAATCCGGTTACGAACATGGCGCTGGTCAACGTGGCCCGTACCGTGGCCGACATCGATACCTCGGGCCTGGACGCGAACCTGGTGGGCAAGGTGCATGCGTTTGGCCGCACGCATGAAGTGGTGGTGGGCGCCAACTACTCGCACAACCGTATCGATACCGGTTATTCGTATCTGCTGAATTACGCCAACTTCAACGCGTTCCACTTCGATCCCGACCTGCCGGAGCCCTCCAGCGACGCGATCCGGGCCGGCACCAATGAGCTGCGCATCGGTTCCGCGCGCGAATTGGGCTTCTACGGCACGACGCGCCTGCAGCTGGCCGATCCGCTCAAGCTGGTGCTGGGCGGCCGCTTCAGCCGCTCCGCGCGTTTCTGGGACACCGATACGACCACGGGCGGCGTGCTTACGCGCGGCCAGACCGCACAGAAGAACACGCACTTCACGCCCTATGCCGGCGTGTTGCTGGACCTCTCGCCGCAATGGACCGCCTACGCCAGCTACACGGATATCTTCCAGCCGCAGAGCGCGGTGAATGCGGCGGGGCAGAGCCTCAAACCCATCATCGGCGAGAACTATGAGCTGGGCCTGAAGGGTGAGTTGTTGGACGGCCGCGTGAACACGGCTTTCGCGATCTTCCGCATCGATCAGAGCAATCGCGCGCAGGTCGACTTCAATAGCAGCCCCACATGCGCGGCCGACTATTACTGCTATACCGACTCGGGCAAGGTGCGCAGCCAGGGCTTCGACGCCGAGATCAGCGGCGAGCTCACGCGCGGCTGGAATCTCTATGCCGGCTACACCTTCAACACTACCAAGTACATCAAGGATGAAAGCAGCGAGGGCATGTCGTTCGCCTGGTACACGCCCAAGCATATCTTCCGGCTCTGGAGCACCTATCAGCTGCCGGGCGACCTGAGCGCGTTCACGGTGGGCGGCGGCGTCAATGTGCAGAGCGGCCAGTCGCGCCAGATTGGCGCGCTCACCGCGAACGCGAGCGGCCGCGCGGTCTGGAATGCCTACGCGAAGTACCAGATCAACCGCAATTGGGCGGCGACGCTCAACGTCAACAACCTCTTCGACAAGACCTACTACGCTGCGGTGGGCAATATGGTGAACGGCATCCATTACGGTGAGCCGCGTAATGCCATGCTGACGCTGCGTGGCACGTTCTGACGATGAAGGCGGGCCTGCGCCAGCGCATGAGCTGGCTGCACACCTGGTGCGGACTGGTGTGCGCCTGGCTGCTCTGCCTGATCTTCCTGGCAGGCAGCATCAGCGTGTTTCGCGCGCCGATCACCCAGTGGATGACAGCCGAGCCGGCGCTGCCGGCCGCCTCGGCACAGCATGATCGCGGCAGCGTGTTGACGGCGGCGTCGCGCTACCTGAGCATGCAGGGCGCCGGTGCGCGCTTCTGGCGCATCGAGCTGCCCGGCGAGCCCGGGCAGGCGATGCGCCTGTTCTGGCGCGGCCAGGATGGCGTGACGCACGATGCCGCCATGGACCCGGGCAGTGGCGAGCTGCTGCCGGGGCCCTGGGGCCGGAAAACGGAGGGTGGCCGCCACTTCATGACCCTGCACTACACCCTGTATGGCGGTGGTTTCGGCTTCTGGCTCGTGGGGTGGCTGACGGTGGGGATGCTGGTGGCCCTGCTGACCGGCGTGGTGGTGCACAAGCGCATTTTCAAAGACTTTTTCCTGTTCCGGCCGGGCCCCGGGCAACGCGCCTGGCTCGACGGGCACAACGCGTCGGCGGTGCTGACGCTGCCGTTTCAGTTGATGATCGCGTACACGGGCTTGGCCGTCTTTTATACGAGCTATATGCCGGCCCCGCTGCAGGCCGTTTATGGCGAGAACGGCGCCGGACGCTGGGCGGCCGAGCTGGCGCGTGCGGCCACGCCCGGCGAATCCGCAGTGTTGCCCGCACGGCCCGACTATGTGGAGGGCGTGCCGGTGCGCGACCAACTGGGCGTCGTGCTGGATGCAGCAGAACATGCGGTGGGCAGCCCCGCACGGATGGTCATGGTCGAGCGGCCCGGGCAGGCGCGCGAACGCGTGAGCGTGTATGCGCGGCCCGATGCCGAGGCCGAGATCCGGCAACTGAGCAGCCCCGCAGGGCGCGCCGTGTTCGATGGCGCGAGCGGCGCATTCACTGCCGTGCATCGCGCCGGCGCGCGCCCGGCGGATGCCGCGCATGAGGTGATGGAGCGCCTGCATGTGGCGCGCTACGGCGGCTGGACCATACGGTGGCTGTACTTCGTGTGCGGCCTGGCCGGCACGCTGATGATGGCGACCGGTGCGGTGCTGTATGCGCTCAAGCGGCGCAACAAGGGTGAGAGCGAATTCGGCGCGGTGACGCCCGTCTTCTATCGCCTGACGGAATCCCTTAATGTGGCCGCGATCGCGGGCGCCTGTCTCGCCTGCATTGCTTATTTCCATGCCAACCGCTTGATACCCGCGGCCCTCGCGGGACGTGACGGTTGGGAGATCAAGGCGTTTTTCGCCGTGTGGCTCGCAAGCTTGTTGCACGCCCTGGTGCGGCCCGTGCCGCGCGCGTGGTTCGAGCAGTGCGCGGGCACGGCGCTGCTGTGCCTCTTGCTGCCGCTGGTGAACCTGTCGACGACCGGCCAGCATGCGCTGAGCTACGCCAAAGCGGGGCAATGGCAGGCGGCCCTGGTGGAAATGACGGTGGTGGTGTTCGGGATCGGATTCCTGGTGCTGGCGCGCCGACTGCGGCGAGATGCGTGGTCGGCGCCCAAGCCCGGGCGGATCGTGCCGGTGCCGCCAGGTCATCGCTGGCGTGTGGCCGGACGGGTGCTCTGCGCCATCGTTGGGGGCTACGCGTTCGCGGCGCTGGCCGCGACGGCGCTGGCGCAGGCGATGGCCCGCCTCGGCGTGACAGCCCCAGCGCTTGGCGTGGTCGTGGGCACGATGCTGAGCTTCCTGATGTATGCGCTGGCAGCGCTCTGGGTCTTCGGTACGTGCCGCGGCTGGCTGGGCGTGCTGCTCTCGATCGCCTTGCTGGCGCTCGCGGTCTGGCTCATGGAGCTGGCATGAGTACGCTCATGGCCGCCATGGCCACCCTGATGTTGTCGTTCGCAGGCTTCGCCTGCCTGGCGCTCGCGATGGATCGGCACTACGAACAGGTGAGCGGACGCGAGTTCACCACACTCAGGCTCAGGCGTGCGCTGCGTGGGCTCGCGAGTGCGCTGTTGGTGGCGGGGCTGATCGCCTGCCTGCAGGCATGGGGCGCCGCCGTGGCCAGTCTGGTATGGCTGGGCATGTTGTCCTGCGGCGCGCTCATGGTGGCCCTGACGCTGAGCTATACGGCTGGCCGCCTGATCGTGCTGAGTGGCGCGGCCGCCACGGCGGGCCTGACCGTGTGTGTGGCGGCGTGGACGAGCGGGGCGCTGTGACCCGCGGCGCGCGGAGAGGCCCGGTCGCCCCGCTTTACGTTCGGTCGTTCCGAGGCGATAACCCCGCGACCCGATCGGCGGCGCCCAGGCCCGTGCGCGCACGCTGCATCCATTCGCGGTTGTTCTTTTGCGCATGGCGCGGCAGATGCCTGGCGTCGTTGAGGATATCGTTGAATAGTGCCATGGCCCGTTCGTGATCTGCCGGATCCGGTTGTGCCTGCAACCACTCCGCATACAGGCATCGTGCCGCCGCATCGTTGGCATACATGATGGCGCGCTCGAACGCCTCGCGCGTGCCCGAGGCCTGGGTGGCCGCCAGCGTGCGGGCGTGAAGCAGGGTGGGACCGGACTGCTCGCGCGTGCCGGGATGGGCCGCGAACAGCTTTTCGAGCGCATCCCGGCTGGCGCCGGGGTTGCCGATGGCGAATTCCGCGCGCGCCAGGCCTTTGAGCAGGTCCGGATCGTCGGCGTAGGGGCCCTGCACGGCCTGGCGATAGTGCACTGCCGCGTCCTCGTATTGCTGCGCGTCGAACAGCGCGTGCGCCAGGCGCATGCGGTGCTGGATCGTGGGGGCGCGGTCGAAATCCTGAGCGGCCAGACGAATGGCCTTGTGCGGGTCGATCAGTTGCGAGGCCGCCCGTACAGTGGCGCGACCGTGGCGGGAATGACGAATCTCGGGCAGATAAATCGCCAGGAAGTAAACCAGGCTGCCGAGGCCGGGAAACGTGAAGAGGATGATCAGCCAATAGGTGTTCTGCTGGCTGCGCACCGCGTGCACGGCGAAGAACAGCGCGATGATGATGTGAAGACCGAGTCCGATGTAGGGCATGGGGGTCGAGGTGTGCCCGAGCGGGCGAGCGGATGGAAAGTGCCGCGATGATGCCATTGCTGCCCCCGTCCTTGATGTAAAAAGCGCAACCGGTTATCTCCGCTCGTCCATCAGTGAGGCCCGGGCGAGCGGGTTTTCCCTCTCTTTTCTGCCTGGTGGACGCACACTAGCATCCCTGTGTGACCGACCGGTCACATTGCGGAGGGCGTATGACCATCGGTGTGGCAGCCGCAGGACATCTCGCGGGCGCGGCGGTGTATGACACCGTGCTCGCCGCAGAATTGCTGGGCCGCGGCGCCATCGGCGGCTTCGCGGTGTTCGCCGTGTTGCTGCCCGATGGCCGGCTCGAGTACCGCACGACACAACGCGAAGGTATTACGAGCCTGGCCCTGCCGCCCGCGTGGCGCGAGGCAGAGCTCGCGGCCGTGATTTCCAGCGGACCGGATCGGCCCGAACCCCTTACCCAATTCGTCGCCGGCGAGGCCGGCGCAGGTTTGGTGACGGGACATCGATTGCCCCATCTCACAGGCGGCGACGGGGTGCCCCTGAATCGGTCGGTGCTACAGCGGATGGCGCATGGCGACGTACCACAGGCCGCGGTAGATGCGGTGCTCGGGGCACATGCTGAATGGGATGTAGGGCTGGTCGCGCTGGATGTCCGCGGCAACATTGGCCTGGCCAATAGCGCACGCGTCGCGCGGCGCGATGACCTCGGACATTTCATACGGCAGAGCAATGGGACGAGCGTGGCGTTGCTGCACAACTCCATCTACGCGCGCGGCGCACTCGCCGAGCAGCTTGGCGAGGTGGCCTGGAGCACGCTCACCGGGGTGCCGTCCGTACTGCGATTCGTGACGCTGGCGCGTCCGACACCGCTGGCAACCGCCACCCGCGACCGTGTCGATATCGACGCCCTCGGATGCATCACGGGTATCGCCACGGCCAATGCGCGCCTGGCGCGCCTCGATCGGCGTTGCACCGTGATCTACCTCGGCACCGAGGTGTGGTGCGAAGGAGAGATGGTTGGGCGCGCAACGACCGAGCTCTACGTCGAAGCGCGCAACGGTGTGGTGCAACCCGCCAGCCTGGCCGCGAACAACATGTTCATGATGCGGAGTGCCCATGTCGCGCCGTGAGCAGACCGAGCGCCAGATCCTGCAGGCGCTGGAAGACCAGATTCGCGAGGCCGGCATGGCCGGTGCCGGTATCAATGCCATCGCGAAACGCGCCGGCGTGAGCAAAGAGCTCATCTATCGGTATTTCGATGGCATGCCGGGCTTGCTGCTGGCATGGATGCGTGAGCAAGACTACTGGACTGGGCGCGCCGGCCTGCTCAAGGGCGGCGAGTCCAGCGAGCAGACGCCGGCCGACCTCATCCTCGGGATGCTGCGCGCGCAGACAGAAGCGCTGGCGAGCAACGAGGCGTTGCGGGAGATCCGGCTCTGGGAGCTGGTCGAGCGCAATGAAGTCACCGCGCAGCTTGCCGACCGGCGTGAGCGCACCGCGCGCGCTTTCATCGATCGCGTTGACGGGCTGACGCATGAGGCGGATGTTCCGGCGCACGTCAGCATCATGCTGGCCGGAGTGTTGTACCTGTCGCTGCGCGCCAAGACCGAGAGCCATTTTCTGGGTGTGCCGCTGCGCACGCCCGAGGGCTGGCGGCGTATCGACGAAGCGCTCACGCGCATGGTGCATGACCTGCCCGAGGCCCTGCGTACCGAGCCGCTCAGCGCGCTGGAGTCCGAACGCGATCACGAGACATAACAGGCTGTATTTATAACGACTCAAGGGAAAACGACATGAACCTCAGCAAATGCATGCAGGCAGTCCTTGGTAGTTGTTTCGTGGCCGTGGCTCTCGGTGCCGGCCCGACGCCGCAGGCCCGGGCACAGACCGTGACGGTGGTGATGCAATCGGGGCTGCGTGTTCTCGATCCCGTGATGACCACGGCATTTCTCACGCGGGATCATGGATACATGATCTATGACACGCTGCTGGGTACCGACGCGCACTTCAAGGTGCAGCCGCAGATGGCGAGCTGGACCGTGTCGGACGACAAGAAGACGTATACCTTTGCGTTGCGCGACGGGCTCAAGTGGCATGATGGCGCGCCGGTGACCGCGGAGGACTGCGTGGCTTCGCTCAAGCGCTGGGCCGACGTGGACGCCACCGGCCAGGTACTGATGCGCATGACGGACAGTATCGACGTGATCGATGCCAGGCAATTCCGCATCGTGCTCAAGCAGCCCACCAGTCTGCTGCTGGAAGGCCTGGCCAAGCTGAGCTCGCGCCCCGCGTTCATGATGCCCAAGCGCATCGCCGATACCCCGAGCGCGCAGCCCATCAAGGAGTTCGTGGGCTCCGGGCCGTTCAAGTTCGTGGCCGACGAGTTCAAGGCCGGCCTGAAGGTGGTGTATGCGAAGAACGCCGACTATGTGCCACGCGCCGAGCCGCCCAGCTGGACCGCCGGCGGCAAGGTGGTGAACGTGGATCGGGTGGAGTGGGTGGCGATGCCCGACCCGATGACGGCGGTGAGTGCGCTGCAGAGCGGCGAGATCGACTACTTGCAGCAGGTGCCGTTCGATCTGCTTCCGATGGTGCAGGGCCAGGACGGACTGCAGGTCAAGGTGCTGGACACACTTGGCGCCTGGACCTATTTCCGCATGAATCATCTGCATCCGCCCTTCGACAATAAGCTGGTGCGACAGGCCGCCATCGCGGCGATCAGCCAGGAGGACGTTCTCAAGTCGCTCGTGGGCGACCCCAAGTATTACAAGACCTGCGCGGCCGTGATGGGTTGCGGCAATCCGATGGGCGACAACTACGGCGAGGATTGGGTCGTGCCGGCGCGCCTGGAGCGCGCCCGGGCCCTGCTGAAAGAGGCCAAGTACGACAATACGCCGGTCATCGTGCTCCAGCCTTCCGACCTGGCCATGGTGGCCGCCCAGCCGGTCGTGGTGGGCGCCGCCTTGCGCAAGGCCGGCTTCAATGTGGTCATGAAGGCCATGGATTGGCAGAGCGTGGTATCGCAGCAAGGGAATCAAAAGGCGCCCGCCGAAGGCGGGTGGAGTATTTTCTCCACCTACAGCATCCTGGCCACCAGCGGCGATCCCTTCGGCAACACCACGCTGCAGTCCAACGGCGTCAAGGCCTGGGCCGGCTGGCCCGATGTGCCCGAGATCGAAGCCTTGCGGCTCAAGTACGCGCAGGCCAACGACACCGCCGAGCGCAAGCAAATCGCCTCGCAGATCCAGAAGCTGGCGATCGATGAGGGCGTGGTCGCGCCGCTCGGGCAATTCCAGATACCGGCGGCCTACAGCACCCGCATCACCGGCATTATCGAGGCGCCCGTGACGCTCTTCTGGAACCTGAAGAAGGCGGCGCAATGAGTCCTTTGTACGATCTGGTGATCCGCGGCGCCGAGATTGCCGACGGGAGCGGGGCGCCGCGCTTCGAGGCCGATGTGGCCGTCGCGGGCGAGCGCATCGTCCGCGTGGGCGATCTGGCCGGCGCCCGCGCCCGCAACGAGGTGAACGCGCACGGGCTGCTGCTCGCCCCGGGGTTCATCGATGCTCATACCCACGACGATCGCGCGCTGCTCTCCGACGGCGCCATGACCCCCAAGGTGAGCCAGGGGGTGACCACGGTGATCGGTGGCAACTGCGGCATCTCGCTCGCGCCGCGTCCGCCCCGCATCGTGCCGCCCCTCGATCTGCTCGATGCCGACGGACAATGGTTCCGCCATGCTCGATTCGGTGACTATCTCCAGGCGCTGCGCGATCAGCCCGCCGCCACGAACTGCGCCATGCTCCTGGGGCACATCACGCTGCGCGTGGCGGCGGTGGCCGACCTGGATCGTACGGCCAGCGATGCCGAGATTGCGCTCATGCGCGATCGCGTCGAAGAGGCGATGCAGGCAGGGGCGATCGGCGTGTCCACCGGACTGGCCTACGGGCCCTCGCGCGCAGCCAGCACCGAAGAAGTCATCGAGGTTTGCCGGCCGCTGCGCTCACATGACGGCATCTTCACCACGCATCTGCGCGACGAGGGCGACACGGTGATGGATTGCCTCGAAGAGACCTTTCGCATCGGGCGCGAACTGGGCGTGCCAGTGGTGATCTCGCATCACAAGGTGGTCGGGCAGGCCAATCATGGCCGTTCGGTCGAGACGCTGGCGCGCATTGGCGAGCAGATGCGGCAGCAGGCCGTGTGCCTCGACTGCTATCCCTACAACGCGTCGTCCACCATTCTGGACCAGGCCCTGGTGGACGGTGCGGCGCGCGTGATCGTCACCTGGTCCAAAGCGCTGCCTCAATTCTCGGGCCGCGACCTGCCCGAGGTGGCGCGCGAGCTCGGGTGCTCGGTGGAGGCGGCGGTCGAGCGCCTGCAGCCGGCCGGGGCGATCTACTTCCGCATGCACGAAGACGATGTGGCGCGCATCCTGCAGTTCGATGACACGATGATCGGATCGGATGGCCTGCCCCACGATGAAACCCCGCACCCGCGGCTATGGGGCAGCTTCCCAAGGGTGCTCGGGCATTACGCGCGGGGCATGGGGCTCTTTCCGCTCGAGAAGGCGATCCACAAGATGACGGGTCTCACGGCCGATCGTTTCGGTCTGGCGGACCGTGGCCACATCCGCGAAGGCGCCTGGGCCGACCTCGTGTTGCTGGACGCCGCCACAGTGGCCGACCGGGCGACCTTCGCGCAGCCGGTCCAGCCCGCGTCGGGGATCGTGCAGGTGTGGACCAACGGCGTGGCGGTCTGGCGCGAAGGCCGGGCCACCGGAGAGCGGCCCGGGCAGGTGCTGCGGCGCCAGCGCTAGGTCGCGCCGGTGTCCGGGGCTTTGCGCGCCAGAAGCGCCTGCAAGACGGTGCCCGCCAGGCAGATGACGGCCGCCGCAAAGGCCAGCCCGCCCATGGGCCATTGCAGCGCCAGCAGCACCCCGCCGGCCGCGGCCCCGATGGCACTGCCGAGACAGAGCGCCGATTCATTGAGCGCCACCGCGAGGTTGCCGTCGCCCTGCGCCGTGCGCGCCGCAATGAGCTCGCTGTTCTGCGGAACCTGCAGCGCCCAGCCGGCCGCGCCCCAGAGCGCGATCGGCACCAGCGCGAGCCAGGGATGCAGGCTCGCGGTCAGCGGCAGCAAGAGCAGCGCGGCGCTGAGCGTCGCCATGATCAGCAGGGCCAGCACCGGTCCGCGCACGCGGGCCGCGAGCGGCGCGACCAGCACGCTGCCGGCAATCCCTCCCAGTCCCCACACCCAGAGATAGGGCGTGATCGACGATACCGCGCCATAGCCGGGCGCTTGGAGCAGCGGGGCGATGAAGGTGTACATCCCGAGGCTGGCCACGGCGGCCAGCAGTGACACCAGCAGGATGGCGAGCACGCGGCCGTCACCGAGCAACGCCAGCTTGCGGCGCAGCGGGGCGTCGTCGGCGGGCAGCGGGGGCAGCAGTGACGCGAGCCCGGCCAGCGCGCCGGCGCCCAGGGCGGTCACGAGCCAGAGCGCGCTGGCCCAGCCCAATTGCTCGGCCAGCAGCAGGCCCAGCGGCACGCCCAGCACCGTGCCGCTTGCCATGCCGCCCATGATCACCGCAATGGCCTTGCCACGCAGTGCCGTGGGGCAGAGGGCCGCGCAGGCGGCGATCCCGGCCGCGAGATACACGCCCGCGCCGACACCGGAGAGCGCGCGAAAGATCAGCAGCCACGAAAAGTCCGTGGCGAGAGCGCTGGCGCCGTTGGCCAGCACGAACAGCGCCAGGGCGGCGATGAGGGCACCGCGCTGGTGGCGGGCGGGTATCAGGGCCACGATCACGGGCGAACCCAGCCCGTAGGCCAGCGTGAAGGCTGTGACGAGCTGCGCGGCGAGCGACACCGGTACGCCAAAGGTGGTCTGGACCATCGGGATCAGGCCCGCCATCACGTAGGACGCCATCCCGAGCGCGAACGCACCCAGTCCCACGAGGTAGACCGCGCGCGGCAGCGCGGGGTGGACAGAATGCCCCGGGGTGGAGGAAGGCAAGGTGGGATTCACGAAAGACGCTCCTGGTACGAAAGCGGCCATTCTCGTGATCTTGTTAAGCCATTACAATTTGGCTGTTTATGCTATTACTAAAGGCAATGGGCTGCGATGCGCGATTTGAGTCGAACGCGGCATGAGCTGGCGGCATTTCTGCGGGCCCGCCGCGAGCGGGTGGCGCCTCACGAGGCCGGCCTGCCCGAGAGCGGGCGCCGGCGCACGCCGGGCCTGCGCCGTGAAGAGGTCGCCGCGCTCGCGGGCGTCGGCGTCACCTGGTATACCTGGCTCGAGCAAGGCCGCGACATCGGCGTGTCGGCCGCCTTTCTGGACAACCTGGCGCGCGTGCTGCGGCTCGACGCCGCAGAGCGGCGTCATCTGTTTCTCCTCGCCCATGCGCGGCCCCCGGCGGAGCCCGCTCGCACCTTCTGCACGGTGCCGCCCATGGTGCGGCGCCTGATGCATGACCTGGCGCCGCATGCGGCCTACGTGCTCAACCTTCGCTGGGACGTGCTTGCCTGCAACGCACCCGCCGATACGCTGTTCGGTTTCTGGCAGCATGCGCCAGCTCGCCGCAACCTGCTCTGGCTGCTTTTCACCGACCCATTCTTGCGCGATTGCATCCATGATTGGGAAACGCAGGCGCCGCTGATGTTGTCGAGCTTTCGGCGCGATTACGCGCGGGCCACGCAAGAGGCCGACATCCACGCGCTCGTCGCGGAGTTGCGCAAGGTGTCGCCCGAGTTCGCACAGTGGTGGGCACGCCACGACGTGCATGCGCCCTGCGAAGGCGTGCGTACGCTGCACGTTGATGGCCGGCTCGCGCGCTACGAACACACCTCGCTCACCATCGATGCCGACCGCCATCTGCGGCTGGTGGTCTATGCGCCGGCGGTGAACGGCCCGGAAAGCGGCTGAGGCGCCGGGCGGCTGAGCAGGCGAATGACGTACGATCGCGCAACGAAAATCCCCACGGGACGTCTGTCGCGTGGGGATCCTGATCATGCGCCGCAACGCGGCCGCGTCAGCGGCGCGGTTTTTCGCCGGAGTCACCAGGGTCGGCGAGCGGAAAGCTTTTGTCCGTGAGGCAGACCTGCAGCCACTCCTGGTCTTCGGCGTCGTGGATTTCGGCGTCGATCTTGGGCAGGTTCTTGGCATAGAACTCGCGCTCGAACGCCGGTGGATTCGTATTCCAGCGGCCAGCCGCGTCGCCCGGTTGCGGGCAACCGGATTCTCCGCCGCTGAAATTGCACGATGCGATCAGCTTCGGCTTACCTTCGACCACATCGGCCACATAACGATGGGTATAGGCCGCGTTGGTGGCGAAGTATTCGTCCACGCTGCAAATGCGATCGCCGTTCTGATAATGGCGGGTGGCGAAGCAGGCGTAGTTGGTGTAGTCGGGCGGCAGGACGTCGCAGCTGGTCTGGTAGCCCGCATAGTCGCCGCCCCTGAACCGCGCCAGGAACTGACGCTGCGCCCCGGCTCTCGCGAGCAGGTCGGGTTTGCCGTCGCGCGCCTTGGCCTGCAAGGCGTCCGTGCGGGCCTCGAGCATCTCGAGGGCCGCGTCCGCCAAGGTGCCTTCGCGGTCGCCGGCCTCCAGATTCTCTTGCAGCGTGTCGAGCCCGCGGTCACGCGCCAGCAGCCAGCGGCGCTGGCTTTCGCGCACCATGGTGCGCAGGCCGTCGTCGCCCGCCTGCTTGAGCAGGTCGGCATACGCACGATTGAGTTCGGCATCGGCCTTCTTGAGGCGGGCATCGCTGCAGATCAGCTTTTCGGGCGCGGTTTGCGCCTTGGTGCAGTCGATGGCCAGCGTGGGCGTGGCGGCAAGGGCCAGCGCGGCGCACGCGAGCGCGCGCGTGAACGGGGCGGGCAGAAAGCGGTAGGGCAGGGACATTGGGGGCTCCGTCCGGACTCAGCGGCTGATGACTTCGCTGTCTTCCATGACGATGCGATAGCCGTTGCGCAAGTCCAGCACATAGGTGAAGTTCGACGTGCCGGTGGCCGTGCGGCCACGTTCGGGGCTGGACACCTTGAAATCATAGATGCCGCGCACCTGGCACAGTCCGCTCTGGCATTTGGCCGTGAGCGAGTTCTGGTCCACCGTGAAGCGGCGCACCGGCCAGCGTGCGAAGTAGCGCTGCTTGTCGTCGAGGATCTCCGACTTGGGCCGCTGCTTCTTGAAGTAATCGACTTCGTTGGCATAGAACTCGCGTGTGAAGTTCATGGCCTCTTCGTTGCTGGCGCTGCCGGCCTGGATCATGAGCGCGGCCGCGTTGATGGCGCGTTGCTCGTCGGTGGGCTTGGCGGGTTGCGCCGGCGTGGTCGGGGGCGTGCCGGCCGGCTTGTCGGTGTAGGGATTGGCGGGCGTGCCCCCGGCGGGTGCGGCGGTGCGTGGCGGCAGGCGTGCCGGCGCTTCGGCGGCCGGCGTGCTGCTGCCCGTGCGTGGCGTCTCCTGCGCCTGCCGCTGGGGCTGGCCCTGCTGCGGGGCCGGTGCCTGTGCGGTGCGCGTCCCGCCCGTACGGTTGATACCGTACTTCTCGATTTCCTGCGGCGTGAAGAAATACATGCTCTTGGCCGGCGTGCTGAACATGATGCCCAACACATCGGCCGATACGCCGTACTTCGGCAGCGTCGACACGATGTCGGACACGCCGAACTGAGCCGCTTCGCCCGAGAGCTCGGGCGCCGAGATCTGGTGCACGCCGAGCCTGCCATCGGCGATGCGCACGCGCCCCGCGAAATAGACGAACGCGCACGCCGAGGCGCAGAAGCTGTCCGGCGGGATGTAGGTGTTGAGCCCCCGGTCGTAGACCTCTTCGGCCACCACCAGCCCGATATGCACGAGGCCGCCGGGGTTGTCTTTCAGGATCAGGGTGTTGATCGTAGGATGCTCGCGCAGTGCCTTTTTCAGGTTCAGCAGATCATTGGCGCCGACGCCGCCGGTGTAGAGCAGCATCGAGGGCTGGCTCGGCAGATAGAAGAACGGGCCGAAGCGCTCGACGTTGCTGGGCTGGGCAGGGGCGGCGGGGGCTTGCTGCGCCTGCGCCGCCGCGCCGAGCGACAGGGACAATGCCAGGCCTAGGGATACGAGCGATTGTTTGAGCATCTGTTGTTCTTCGGTCGGAGGTGAAAAGGAGGCGGTGGCTTCAGTCGTCTACCGAGCGCATATCGCAGGTGGTCACCGCGTTGGAGCAAAGCCCGCGGAACCATGCGCGGCCGCGCGTGCGCTGCGCCTCGGGCAGGATTTGCATGCCGGTGCCGCGGTTGATTTCGTAATCGAGCAGCACCCACGGCGCGTGGCAGGCCACGATATTCCGAATGGTGCCACGATCCGTGAGCCAGTCGTCGCCCAGGTCCAATAGCCGGGCGCTCGTACTGTCGGGGCGCGCATAGCCCCGGGCCGACTGGATGCCGATGCGCGCGTCGTCCGAGCGGATCCAGCCGATGCCCCGGTACACCGGCCGGGGGCGGGTGTGGTCGCCAGCGCTATCGTCGTCGTTGGCATCCGAGATTTTCAGCCAGCCGTCGCGCGCCTCGCTCACCCGGAAGTTCACGCTGTAGTACTCGGCATCGGAATCGTTGTGCGCCGTGGGAAGCGAGCCCACGACCGCCGCCGTGGCGGCGGGCGCGGCGTGGACGCGGATCGCCGGCTTGGTGTCCTGCGTCCAGGCGCCGAAATCGCAGGCCGTGGCGCCCGCGGGCGTCCAGGCTTGGGCAGGCTGCGCGGCGGCGGGGGCCAGCACGGCGCACGAGAGCGCCAGGGCCAGCCCATGCACGGACAATGCGTGCGTGTTGGTCTTTTGCATGGGGCTCGAGTGGGTCTGCGGCGCCAGGTTGCGCGCGCGTGAAATTTTGACCCATGGTCCCCGGCCTCGTGCCGGAATAATGAAACTAAATCCAACACGAAGAAACCTGACGCTGCCTCCAGGGCGACTCAGAGACCGACTGCGTAACCGTCCTTGCGATGGTCGGACGCCGCCAGATAGCCTTCCGGCATGCGCATGGCCATCTGGGCGCTGCCGAATTCCAGGTCGAAGCGCGGCGATACGGTGATGTCATGGCCCATGGCGCGCAACTGCGCCACGACCTCGGGCGGGCAGTTCCATTCGACGGCGACGCCCACATTGTCGTCTTTGATGCGCCAGCGCGGCGCGTCACTGGCGGCCTGCGGGTTTTGCCCGAAGTCGGCCAGGCGGCTCATCATCTGCACGTGTCCCTGCGCCTGCATCGACCCGCCCATGACGCCAAAGCTCATGAGTGCTTGGCCGCCGCGCGTGACGAAGCCGGGGATGATGGTGTGGAACGGGCGCTTGCCTGGAGCCACCACATTGGGATGTCCGGGCCGGGTGCTGAAGCCCCAGCCTCGGTTCTGCAGCGCGATACCCGTGCCCGGCACGACCACGCCCGAGCCGAATCCCTTGAAGTTCGATTGGATGAACGACACCATCGTGCCGTGGCGGTCGGCGGCCGTGAGATACACGGTGCCGCCGCTGTGGGGGGAGCCGGGACGCGGGGCGCCCGCCCGGCGCGGATCGATCAGGCGTGCCCGCTGCGCGAGGTAGGCGGGATCGAGCAGTTGCGCGCTCGTGAGCGGCATGTGATCGGCGTCACCCACATGTTCGTACATGTCGGCAAACGACAGACGCATGGCCTCGATCTGAAGGTGCAGCGTCTGTGCCGTGTCGAGTCCCGATTCGCGCAGATCGAATTCGCGCAACATGCCCAGGGCCATCAATGCCCCGATGCCCTGTCCATTCGGACCGATCTCGTGCAGTTCGAGGTCGCGATAGGCCGTCGAGATCGGCTGAACCCAGTCGGCCTGGTGCGCCGCGAGATCGGCCTCGGTGAGCAGGCCGCCGGTGTCTCGCGCATGGCGTGCGATGCGCGCGGCCAGGTCACCGTGATAGAAGCTCTCGCCTTTGCTGCGAGCGATGCTGGCCAGAGTCTCGGCCTGACCTGGACAGCGGAAACGTTCGCCAGGCAGCGGTGCGCGGCCGGTCGGGGCAAACGCCTCCATGAAGCCGGGTTGGGCCTGTAGCTTGGGGACCTGCCGCTGCCATTGGCGGTGCACGGTCGGCGACACGAGAAAGCCATCGCGCGCGTAGCGGATGGCGGGCTCGAACAGGTCTTCGAAGGGCAGAGATCCGAATCGCTCCCAGATCGCGCGCCATCCCGATACAACGCCCGGCACAGTCACGCTGCCCCAGCCGATCGCGTCCATGCCCTCGAGATGGGAAAAACGGGCGGTTTCCCAGGCGGCAGGCGCACGTCCGGACGCGTTCAGGCCGTGGAGCTGGCCTTCGTGCCAGACCAGGGCAAACATGTCGCCGCCGATGCCATTCATGCACGGCTCGACCACGGTCAGGGCGATGGCCGTGGCCAGCGCGGCATCGATCGCATTGCCGCCGCTTGCCAACATCTGAAGGCCGGCCGCACTGGCCAGCGGTTGCGAGGTGCTCACCACGTTGTCGGCGAGTACCGGCATGCGCTGCGAGGGATAAGGAAATTGCCAGAAGGAATCGGTGAGAGGCATATCGCGAGTCGTGGAAGTCAGAATGACCGGATCATTTTCCAGTGGAGATGTTCAGCGTGCGGACCTTGTCTTTCCAGAAGGTCTGCTGATCCAGGATGAACTGCGGCAAGGCGGCGCCCGAGATTTCGCTGATTTCGAAGCCCTGTGCGCCGATCGCCTTGCGAAAGCCCGCATCCCTTTGCACTTCATCCATGGCGCGGGCCAGGGTGGCGATGCGGTCGGGCGGGGTGCCTTTGGGCACCATGAGCGCGAACAGGTTTTCGGCCTCCAGCCCGTGCACGCCGAGCTCCTTGAAGGTCGGCACATCAGGCAGCACGGACAGGCGTTTGGCCGACGCCACGCCCAGAATGGCGATACGGCCGGCGTCTTTATGCGGCAGCGAGCTCGTCACGCTGTCGAACATGAAGGCGGAGCTGCCATTGATGACTTCCGGAATCGCCTGGCTGCTGCCCTTGTACGGGATCTGCAGTGCCTGTACGCCGGTCTGCTCCTTGAAGATCTCGGCCTCGAGATTGGACAGCGTGCCGGCGCCCATCGACGCGTAGTTGTACTTGTCGGGAGAGGCCTTGAGCAGCTGCACCAACCCTGCCATGTCGCGTACGCCCAGTGTCGTCGGCGCCACCAGAATGTGCGGCGCGCTGGCGATTCCGTCCACGGCGTCGAAGTCGCCGTCCAGCGATATCTGCTGCTTGCCGTTGAGCGCTTCGTAGATCGAGTTCGACATCACCGAGGAGATGTAGAGCGTGTAGCCGTCGGCCTCCGAGCGGGCGGCCGATTGCATGCCGATCAGTCCGCCCGCGCCGGGCCGATTAACCACCACAACCGACTGTTTGAGAACGGCGCCGAGTTTCAGGCCGAGCTCGCGCGCCAGCACATCCGTGGCGCCGCCTGGCGGGAACGACAGGATGAGCTGAAGCGAGCGATCGGGGTACGTGGCGGCGGTTGCCGTCGCCGTGGCGGCGCATAGCGTGGTCATTGCGAGGATGCCGGCCAGAGCGCGGCGCCAGCGGCGCGTCGCGTTGCGCAGGGCTTGTAATGCGTGAGTGTGCATGGTCGTTTCCCTTGTGTCGGTATGACGGCGCTTCCTGTGCATTGCGTCACGGGCACCGTTCAATCCATTCTAGAAATTGCGATTTAGGCAATCAAGTTCGATAATTCGCAATCAGATTGCTTTTTTTAGATGTGGCGTTCGGGGCTTCGTTCGCCGCCCAGGAGAGCCCTCATGTTGGACACGGCCCATCGCTATTTTTTGGAAGTGGTGCGTACCGGCAGCATCAAGGAGGCGGCCGCCCGCCTGCATGTGGCGGCCTCCGCGGTCAGCCGCCAGATTGCCAAGCTCGAAGACAGCAGTGGCACGCCGCTGTTCGAGCGGCGTCCCCACGGGATGGTGCCTACGCAGGCCGGTGAGCTGCTGGCCGGCTACGCCCGCCGGACGGCGCTGGAGGCGCAGCGCGTGCGCCATGAGTTGCGGGGCCTGCGCCACGCCGAGCGCAGCACCATCCGCATCGTCGCCAATGAGGCCGCTGGGCGCAATCTGCTGCCGGGCATCATGGCGGCGTGGCGCGAGACGCATCCCGAGGTGGCCTTCCAGGTGCTGGTCGGACCGCCGGGCATATTGGCGCAACGCCTGGCGGAGGGCGGTATCGATATCGCGGTGGCATTCAGCCTGAAAGCGGCCAGTGGCGTCACGGTGCGCCACGAGATTGCGTCGCCCGTGCGTGCGCTGATGGCGCCGGGGCATCCGCTGGCCGGGCGCACGTCGGTGTCCCTCGATGACTTGCGGGCTTTCCCTATCGCGCTGACCGACGCGGGTGCCACCGTCAAATTGCTGTTCGACGCCGCGTCGGGCGGGCTCGACGGCACGCCCTTCGATCTGGCGTACTCGTCGAACTCATCCTCGGTGATTCATGCGGTGGTCAAGGCGGGCCAGGCGATCACGCTGTCCGGAGAGATCACGCTGCGCGCGGCGCTGGCGCGGGGTGAGCTCGTGGCGGTGCCTTTGGCCGAGGCGGGCTTCGGCCAACGCACTTTGCAGGTGCAGACGGCCGCCGGCCGCGTACTGCCCGAGGCGGCCGAGCGTTTCATCGGCACGCTGATCCGGGCCCTCCAGGCGGAGGCCGACGCGCCTGCCGCCGCTCAGGCCGCGTAGCCCGGGTTGCGGCGGTCGAGCCGGCGCAGCAGGCCCGGCCAAGCCAGCGCCGCCTTGGCGGCGCGGTCGGCGCGCGATTCCACGTGGGCGCGTTCGAGCACCTCGGCCGGAATTTCGATGAGCTCGCCGCCGCCCGACTGCGCTCGCACCTGCACCATGCACGCGGCCTCCAGGCGGTGCATCGCCTGGAAGGCATCGGCCATGGTCGAGCCCACGGTCAGGAGGCCGTGGTTGCGCAGGATCATGTATTGCCGTTCGCCCAGGTCGCGCACCAGGCGCGGTTGTTCCTCGGGATTGAGCGCGAGGCCTTCGTAGTCGTGATACGAAAGCGAGGGCAGCACGATGAACGCGAACTGCGAAAGCGGCAGCAGCCCGCGCTTCTGCGCGGACACCGCGGCGCCGTTGATCGAATGCGTATGCAGCACGCACATCGCGTCCTTGCGGGCCGCGTGGATACAGCTGTGAATGGTGAAGCCAGCCGGGTTGATGTCGTATTCCGACTCCATCACCTTGCGGCCGTCGAGGTCGATCTTGACCAGGCTGGACGCGGTGATTTCGTCGAAGGTCATGCCATACGGGTTGATCAGGAAATGCTCCGTGCCCGGCACCTTGGCGGTGATGTGCGTGAAGATCAGATCGTCCCAGCCGAAGAGGGCCACCAGGCGATACAGCGCGGCGAGGTCGCAGCGCACCTGCCATTCGGTCTCGCCGACGCGTTCGCGCAGCGCGGCACTGGCCGCCGAGAGAGGGGTGGAGTCGGTGTCAGGAAAACTCATGAGGTCGGGGCTCGCTGGCTATCGGCCGCGTCCAGGGCACGGCCGGGATTCATCACTGGAACGTTCATGCAACAGGCTGCCATGGTAGAAAGAGGCTCCTCGATCTCAAACCGGCAAAAGCTCATCGCGTTGATGAGTTTTATGAATATATGTTCCTGCGCAGGCTCACTCCCTCGATGGCGCAACTGCTTGCCTTCGAAGCCGCGGCACGACTGGGCAGCTTCACGGCGGCCGCGGCCGAGTTGCACCTCACGCAGAGCGCGGTAAGCCGGCACGTCCAGGAGCTCGAGTCCGCGCTGCAGGCGGATCTCTTTCTACGCGTCGGCCGGCGGGTGAGTCTCACGCCGGAGGGCACGCGCTATGCGCGGGAGATAGGCGGCGCGCTGGCCCGGATCCGCAGCGCCAGCATCGATGTGCTGGAGTCGCGCTCGCGCGCCGGCGCGCTGCAACTGGCGGTGCTGCCCATCTTCGGCTCGAAATGGCTGATGCCCCGCCTGGGCGATTTTCATGCGCGTCATCCCGAGGTGTTGATCAACCTGCATTCGCGCCCGGGCGACATCGAGCTGGCCGCCGAAGGGATGGATGCGTGCATCGTGGTGGGTGACGGCGACTGGCCGCAGATGGTTTCGCATCCTCTGATGAGCGCGCGGGCGGTCGTGATCGCGAGCCCCGCGCTGCTGGAGCGGCAGCCGGTGCGGCGCAAGGCTGACCTCCTGCGCCATACGCTGCTGCACATCACCTCGAACGGCGCGGGCTGGCGCGACTGTCTGCTGGCCAACGGCCAGGACCCGCGGCGAGCTCGCATGGGGTCACGTTTCGAGTACACGGCCCACCTGGTGCAGGCCGTTACCAGCGGTCTGGGTCTGGGCCTGGTGACCGAGCTATTCGTACAAGACGAGCTGCGCGCGGGCACGGTGGTGGTGCCGCCGATGCCGGGGTTCGTCGCGCCGCTCAAGCACTACTACCTGCTGCATCGGCCGGACAAGGCGGGACATCCCGCCCTGCAGGCCTTCATTGCCTGGCTGCTGCAGGCCTGCCGCGCCGAGCAGGCCGCGCCGGGCTGATATCGCCGTCGTCGTTTCGCCGGGCTCATGCGCACGGCGACCTTCTCCGGGCTCACTTTGCGGGCCCACGCCGCCGACCTGACATCGCCGACTCACTTTCCGGGCGGGCCCCGCGCCGGGCTGCATCCGAACGTCCATCTTTCACCGTTTGCTTCGCCCGCGCCGGAAGGCGGCCGACAGCCGTCCTGCGCGGCGCGTCTTGACCCTCGCTTGCCGCATGCATTAATCTTGTTCGACATTAAGGAACAGTAGTTCCATAAATCGGAACAGATATGAGTATTCTCGATGGCGTGCAGCGGGTGCTGTCGCTCTACGCCGAAGGCGCGACGGACCTGAGCTTTACCGAGGTGGCCAGCCGACTGGCGTTGCCCAAGAGCACGGCGTCCCGCTTGCTGAACCAGATGCAGGCTTATGGGCTGCTCGATCAGGACGCGGGCTCCCGCCGCTATCGCGCGGGCGCCTTGTTGGCGAATGCGGTGCGCGCCGGCATGGCGGCGACGCCCCTGGACGAAGCGTGTCGCATCGTGCTGGCGCGCTTGTCGGACAGCTCCGGCCTGACCGCGTATCTGTCTACGCTCAACCAGCGCGACACCGTGGTGTTGCAACGTCTCAATGGCTCGCACCCGGTTCAAGTGCTCTCGCCGCCGGGGTCTCGCCGCGCCGCGTCCGACACCGCCATGGGTCGCGCGCTGCTGTCACGTCTGAGCGATGGCGAATTCGAGGCTCTGTATGGCGCCGATGGCGCGCAGCTGCTGCCGGTGGAAGGGCGCGATTGCCCGGCCTCGGTGGGCGAGTTGGCTGAGCGAATCGCGCGCATTCGCGACGAGCGCTGCGCCACCGCCATCGATCAGGCGATGCCCGGCATCGGCGCCGTGGCCGCCGCCGTGCGCGATCCCGCCACGGGCGAGCTGCGCGGTCTGTGCGTGTCCTTCGTCTCGTTCCAGGCCGATGCTCAGCGCGTGGCGCAGTTGCGCGATTCCGTGCTGGAGCAAGTCGGGGCGCTGGGCCGCGATCTGCAGGACCCGTTCTGGCTGGCCTGACGTACCGATCTTCCTTTATTCCAGGCCGCGCCGCGCGCGCCTCTTTTTGGATCTCTTCTCATGAATCTTTTGCTCCTGAGCAATTCCAGCAGTGATGCCGGTTACCTGGTGCACGCGCTCGCCGATATTCGCGAGTTGATCGCGGATCTGCCCGCTGGCGCCCCTGCCGTCTTCGTGCCCTTCGCGGGCGTCACCCGCGGCTGGGACGACTACAGCACGCTGGTGGCCAATGCCCTGGCTGACACCGGTCTCGCGATCCAGGCGCTGCATCGCGCCGCGGATCCGGTGGCCGCGCTGGAGCAGGCCGCGCTGATCATCGTGGGCGGGGGCAATACCTTCAATCTGTTGGGCGAGCTGCGCCGTCAAGGCCTGCTCGAGGTGGTGGCGCGGCGCGTGCGTGCCGGCGTGCCCTACCTGGGCTGGAGTGCGGGTTCCAATATGGCGTGCCCGACGATCTGCACCACCAATGACATGCCGATCACCGACCCGGGCGGCTTTGATGCGCTGGGCCTGATTCCGTTCCAGATCAATCCGCACTACACCAATGCCCATCCGCCCGGCCATCGCGGCGAGACACGCGCACAGCGCCTGGCCGAGTTCTGCACCAAGAACCCCGCCATGCCGGTGCTGGGCCTGCCGGAAGGCACGGGCCTGCGCGTGCGCGGCGCTGCCCTGACGCTGGTCGGACCGCACGACGCCGCGGTATTCCTGGGGCAACAGGCGCCGCGCGCCTGCGCCCCGGGGGCCCTGGAGATGCCGGCATGAAGCACGTGATCGACACCATCGAGCTGCTCTCGTCGGCGCACATCACCGGCGAGGCCGTGGCAGAAGTGCTGCGCGCGGCCGGCCGCTGCGAGGTCGAGGTGACGCCGCTCGCGCGCGGCGAGGCCGCCACCGAGTTCCTGTCCATCGTGATCCCGGGGGCTGACGACACCGCGCCGCAATTGGGCATCGTCGGCCGGCTGGGTGGTATCGGTGCGCGTCCGGCCGTCACGGGCCTCGTGTCCGACAGCGACGGCGCCGTCGTGGCGATCGCCGCGGCGCTCAAGATCATGGCGATGGCGAAGCAGGGTGACGTGTTGCCCGGCACGGTGCGCATCCGCACCCACATCTGCCCGCGCGCCGGCACGCGACCGCATCACCCGGTGCCGATGATGCGGTCGCCGTTTCCGATGCGCGAGATGATGTCGCACGAAGTCGATCCCCGCATGGACGCGATCCTGTCGGTCGACACCACGCGCGGCAATCGCCTGGTGAACCAGCGCGGCGTGGCGCTGACCCCCGTGGCCAAGCAGGGCTATCTGCTGCGCATTCCCGAGACCATGCTCGATGTGATGGGCTGGGTCAGCGGCCAGTTGCCCCTCACGCTGCCCCTCACCACGCAAGACATCACGCCCTACGAAAATGGGCTGTGGCACGTGAACTCGCTGATGCAGCCGGCCATCGTGACCGATGCGCCGGTGGTAGGCGTGGCGCTCACGGCCCAGACCACCGTGCCGGGTTGTGCTACCGGCGTGACCAACGCCGTCGATGCCGATGTGGCGATGCGCTTCTGCATCGAGGTGGCCAAGCTGTACGGGCAGGGTGTGCTCACGTTCTTCGACGCCGAGGAGTGGGGCGCGCTGCAACGCCGCTATGGCTCGCTGGCACACCTGCAGACCCTGGGCCAGGAAGACGCGGCATGAGCCAGCTCGCACGCCGCATGGCGTTCTTCACGATCGGCCAATCGCCCCGCAGCGATGTGGTGCCCGAGATGGCGCCGTTGCTCGGTGCGCACGTGCGGATCGATGAGTTCGGTGCGCTCGACGGACTCGACGGCGCCGCCCTGGAGGCGATGCGGCCGCGCGCGGGGGAATACCGATTCGCCACGCGCCTGCGCGACGGCAGCCAGATCGAGCTCGACAAGCACGCGGCCGAGGCGCGGCTGGCCGAGATCATGGGGCATGCCGATGCACGGGGTTACGACGTGCTCGTGCCGCTGTGCACAGGCACCGCGATCGCGCCGATGCGCACGCTGGTGGTCGAGCCGCAGCAGGTCGTGGATCACCTGATCGCCGGGCTGTCGGGACACTGCCGCCGCATCGGGCTGGTGGTGCCGCTGGCCGCGCAGGTCGACGCCTTTCATCTGGCCACGCCGCTCGCGTGCGAAACGCGTGTGGTCCATGCCTCGCCTTATGAAGCCGATCCGGCGAAGGCCGCGGCCAGTTTCTCGGCCGCCGGCCGCGCGCTGGCGGATTGCGACCTGATCGTGCTGCATTGCATGGGGTATGCCGAACGCATGCGTGTCGCGGCGCAAGAGGCGGCGGGCCGGCCGGTGCTGCTGTCCAACCGCATGGTCGCGCAGACGCTGGCCCAGATTCTCGAATAAAGCGATAACGCCGCCCGCATGCCACGCATGCGGCGCGGCGAGAGGAGACCTTGCTGTCTTCATCATTCAAGTCACAGGAGTGTTTGTTCATGTTCAGCCGTACCCTGCATCGCGCCCTGGGCGCCGTCTTCGCCGCCAGCGCCCTGGCGAGCACGCCCGTTCTGGCCGCCGACGCCTGGAAACCCACCAAGCCCGTACGTCTTCTGGTCGGCTTCGCGCCGGGCGGGTCGGCCGATACGCTGGCCCGCATGATCGCCGAACCGCTGTCGCAGCGGCTGGGCCAACCCGTCGTGGTCGAGAACCTCGCGGGTGCCGGCGGCAACATCATGGCCTACCGCCTGAGCCAATCGGCCGCCGACGGCTACGCCATCGGCATCGCCGCCGCGGGCTCGATGGCCATCACACACGTGCTCAATCCCAAGGGCACGAATTACAAGCCGACCGACTTCACCCCGCTCACGCTCGTGGCCACGCAGCCCAACGTCGTGATCGTCAACAAAGACGTGCCCGCCAATAATCTGGCCGAGCTCAAGGCGTATTTCCAAAAGACCCCGGCCGCTACCTATGGCACGGCCGGCGTGGGCATCTCCAATCACCTGATCGCCGAAACCATGCTGTACAAGCTTGGCGTGAAGGTGCCGCACGCGGCCTATCGTGGCGCCGCACCCGTGATCACTGATCTGCTGGGCGGCCACATCGCGATGACCATGGACAACATCTCCACGGCCGCGCCGCTGGCACAACAGGGCAAGGTGAAGGCCATCGCCGTCGCATCGATCAAGCGCGCGCCGCAGCTGCCCAATGTCCCCACGCTCGACGAGCAAGGCCTGACGGGCTTCGACATGCCGACGTGGCAGGGCGTGTTCGCGCCGGCCGGCCTGCCCGCCGAGATCCGTGATGCGTATTACGCCGCGCTGCAGGACGTGGTCAAGCAGCAAGGTGTGATCGACAAGATGGCCATGCTGGGCTCGGAGCCGGTGAGCGGCATGACGCCCGAGCAGTTCGCGCAGTTCCTCGACAAGGATCGCCAACAGTGGGCCGACATCGTCAAGGCCGCGAACATCAGCCTGGAGCAGTGAGGCAGGGCCCGACAGGGCCGTCCGCTGCAGAACGCCAGACGCCAGACCCTTTGGGGTCTGGCGTTTTTTTTGCCTCATTGATCCGGGCCCTGAGCAGCTGCCGCTGTTGAACGTCAGTCCGGCACCACGGGATTCGTCCTATTTCCTGCGCCGCCGGCGGTATGTGACGCCGCCGCGCCAAGAATGGCAACACGCCATCGCCGGTGCGTTCGTGACACCGCGATGCGGCCTCGGATCCTTCCCCCCGGCCGACCTGCGCAGACCTCACTCAACAGGAACAACCATGAAAAAAACCTTGCTCAGCACCGCCGTTCTCGCGCTCATGGCTGGCGCCGCGCACGCCGACTCGTCCGTCACGTTGTACGGCATCATCGACACCGGCATCGGCTATCAGCGCGTCAAGGGCCTCGACACTCAGCTATCGAAGTTCGGCATGGCCAGCGGCGTGTCCAGTGGTTCACGTTGGGGCTTGCGTGGCGCCGAGGATCTCGGCGACGGCCTGAGCGCCGTGTTCGTGCTCGAGAGCGGCTTCAATTCGCTCAATGGCGTGTCGGCACAAGGCAATCGCCTGTTCGGCCGTCAGGCGACGGTCGGTCTCAAGAGCAACGCGTGGGGCCAGATCGATTTCGGCCGCCAGACCAACATCGCCTCCAAGTTCCTCTCGGCCATCGATCCGTTCGGCGCCGGTTACGGTCAGGCCAACTTCGGTCATCTGTTCAGCGCCGCCAACACGGTGCGCTACGACAACATGATCATGTACCAGACCCCGTCGTTCAGCGGCTTCCAGGCGGGCGTCGGCTATTCCTTCAGCATCGATAACGTGGCGCCTGGCGGAGGCTATCCCACGGCCGACAACCCCCGCGCCATCACGGCGGGCGTGCGCTACGTCAACGGTCCGCTCAATGTCGCCCTCAGCTACGACCGGCTCAAGCCCGGCCACGACAACCCGGCCAATGGCATCAATCCGAGCTCCTGGATCCTGGGCGGTTCGTACGACTTCGAAGTCGTGAAGCTGGCGCTGGCTTACGGCCAGACACGCGACGGCTGGTTCCAGGGGCAGAACATCAGCCCCTTCAGCGGTGGCGGACTGCAGCCCTTGGACTATCAGAGCTTCAGGGTCTACGAGGATCAAAAGGTCCAATCGACCCTGGTGGGCCTGAGCGCGCCCATCGGTGGGGCCAGCACCATCATGACGTCGTGGCAGCACGGCCGCATGACGGATATGGACACCAAGACCAACGTCTTCAGCGTGGGCTACACCTACGATCTGTCCAAGCGCACCAACTTCTACGCGGTGGCGTCGTACACGAAGAACTTCGCGTTCAAGGACGACGTGACGAGCTCGGTGGGCCTGGTGGGCGTGCGCCATCGCTTCTAAGCACTGACCACATCCTCTCTGCGTCTTTGCCGTCGAGGTTGGCGCGGGCGCCTGTGTCGTGACTCCGGGGCCATGCCCCGGGGGCATCCCCTGAAACCGGCAGCGCAATCGCGTTGCCGGTTTCGTTTTCTGTTGGTGTCGGACTTCGAGCTCACCACCGCCATGGCATCCGCACAGCGGTTGGTTCGAGCGCGGCCAAGGGGCAATGCTGCCGGCAACATGCCGGCCCTTCGTCCCACATATCGGGCTGCATTTCTCTTGTTAACACGCGCGCATGACATGGGTTTTTCGCGCGTCCGGTATTTACATTGCGTCGACCTTCTGCAACACAAAAGCCCTTGTTTTAAGGCACTTCACGGGTATTCCCTCGTCTGTCACCGAAATTAAAAATGCCGTCCCTAGGATGCGTTCCTGTCATGCGTCTTGGCCGAGGGCGACACGTTCCGGCTGTCATGCGCATGCTTCTTCAATCAATGGGAACAACCAATGAAAAAGACTTTGCTCGGCGCCGCCGTTCTTGCCGCGATGGCCGGTACCGCACAGGCGGAAACCTCGGTCACCCTGTACGGCCTGATTGATACCGGCATCGGTTATCAGCGCATCAAGGGCGGTGATACGCACGAATCCAAGTTCGGCATGGCTAACGGCGTGTCCAGCGGTTCGCGTTGGGGCCTGCGCGGCGCCGAAGATCTGGGCGATGGCCTGAGCGCCGTCTTCACGCTGGAAAGCGGCTTCAACTCGGCCAATGGCACCTCGGGCCAAAGCGGCCGCCTGTTCGGCCGCCAAGCCACCGTGGGCCTTAAGAGCAGCTCGTGGGGCCAGCTCGACTTCGGCCGCCAGACCAACATCGCTTCGAAGTACTTCGGTGCGATCGATCCGTTCGGCGCCAGCTACGGCCAGGCCAACATCGGCAACGCTTTCAGCGCCGCCAACACCGTCCGCTACGACAACATGGTCATGTTCCAGACCCCGTCGTTCAGCGGCTTCCAGGCTGGCGTGGGCTACTCGTTCAACGTGGCCGACACCACCGCCGCCCAGACCGGCTTCGCCACCGCTGACAACACCCGTGGCATCACCACCGGCGTGCGTTACGTGAACGGCCCGCTGAACGTGGCCCTGGCCTACGACCAGCTGAACCTGTCGAACCGCGTTGCGACCTCCGACGATCCCACGCCCAAGTCGTGGATGGTGGGTGGTTCGTACAACTTCGAAGTGGTCAAGCTGGCCCTGGCCTACGGCCAGACCCGTGACGGCTGGTTCGGCGGTCAGGGCATCAACGCGTTCGGCAGCGGCAGCCCCGCCGCCTCGGGCTTCGGCAGCAACGTTGCCGCCGACGGCTTCAAGGCCACGTCGACCCTGGTGGGCCTGAGCCTGCCGCTGGGCGGCGCGAGCAACGTCATGGTGTCCTGGCAGCGTGCCGACGCCAAGAACGACCGTCTGACTGGCGACGACGCCACGATGAACGTCTACAGCCTTGGCTACACCTACGACCTGTCCAAGCGTACGAACCTGTACGCCCTGGGCTCGTACGCCACCAACTTCGCGTTCCAGGACGACGTGAAGAGCACGGTCGCGATCGTGGGTGTGCGTCACCGCTTCTAAGCAGTACGAGAATCCGGCGGCGCACCTTCGCCGCGCTGCCGGATTTTTCCGAACCGGGTTCGGGTGAGTGGACTGGGCGTCTTACCCGGCCACAGACGCGAAAAAGGCGGCCACCTCCCTAGCTCCACCCCCAGTCCGCTCTCCCGAGCCCGGTTCTTTCTCTTGCGCACATCGCGTAGGAGGAGTGTGCAACGCACCTACACGCTCCTGTTGCCGCACTTGCATTCGCACTCGCGCTGCAGCCGCACTCACAATTGCGCGCAGCCGCAGCCGCAGCCGCAGCCGCACCCGCACCCGCAGCCGCAGCCGCAGCCGCACCCGCACCCGCAGCCGCAGCCGCAGCCGCACCCGCACCCGCACCCGCAGCCGCACCCGCACCCCAGACGGCACCGCCATCGCGCCGGGCGCCGGCCCCTGGCTCGCCTATCCGGCACTGCCCCTTGCGATGCCCTCGCGCGTCGTTTCATTGCGTGCGCCGCCGGGGCGCGTTGACGCGATCAGCGCGACGGACGTGTCTGCGTGAGGCCGGTGGGCGGTCCGTCGATGGCCGTCCAGCCGCCGTCCACGGACAGGCTGCTCGCCGTGATGTAGCTCGCGGCGTCGGAGGCCAAAAAGGCCACCGCCGCGCCGACCTCATGCGCCTCGCCCCAGCGGTTCAGCACCGTGTGGCCGGCGTAGGCGCGATGGATCTCGGGTTTTTCCTTGAGCGGGGCGGTCAGGCGGGTTTCGATCACGCCGGGCATGACGGCGTTCACGCGCACGCCGTGCGGCCCCGCTTCCGCCGCGAAGGCCTTGACCAGCTGCTCGATGCCGGACTTGGTGGCGGCGTACACGCCCAGGCCAGGCTCGATCGTGACGGCGCGCATCGACGAACACAGGATCAGGCTGCCGCAGCCGCGCGCCATCATCGGCCGGCCAAAGGCGCGCATCACGCGGAACGCGCCCTTCAGGTTGAGATTGATCACCTGATCGAACTCGTCTTCGGTGGTGTCGACAATGAGCTTGCGAATATTGAGCGCCGGCGTGGCCACCGCGATATCGATGTGACCGAACGCCTCGAGCGCCTGCGCGGCCAGCGCGTCGATGGCAGCGCCGTCGCCGGCATCGCAGGCCGACCAGCGGGCCTGCGCGCCGATCTGCTCGGCCGTGGCCCGGGCCCCGGCCTCGTCGCGGTCGGCGCAAAGCACCTTTGCGCCAAGCTCTCCCAGCGCCAGCGCGCTGGCCTGGCCGATGCCGGAGGCGGCGCCGAGCACCACGGCGGTTTTGCCATGCAGGCGGAAGCGGTCGGAGTAGAAGCTCATGGTGAGGGACAAGTGCGGTTGGGGGATCGGGCCGCGAGCCTAGCGCGAGCCCATGACAGGGCGACGACAAGGCTTGCGAGATAATGGGGCAGGGCGGCCCGCGGGCGGGCCGCCGCCATCGAGAGCACCATGAATCCTACCGAACTTTCCGCCGTGCAAAGCTGGCACGCCCACGTCTATTTTGATGCCACGACGCGCGACGCCGCGTTTGCGCTGCGCGAGCGGATAGAGGCCGCGTTCGGCGGCCGCATCGAGATGGGACGCTTTCATGAAAGGCCCGTCGGGCCGCATCCTTGCTGGAGCTATCAGGTCGCGTTCTTGCCTGCGGAGCTGGCGGAGCTGTTGACCTGGCTTGCGTTGCATCACGGTGAGAATGACGTCTTCATGCACCCCAACACCGGCGAGACGCTGCGCGACCATCGCGACCGAGCGATCTGGATCGGCCGCAGCCATGTACTCAACCTGGGGGCTCTCGGGGGCTGAGAGACGGGCCGGGAGATGCCGTCTCTGGCATCTCGGTCAGCGCGATGTCGTCGGACACGCGCCGGTGCTTCGTCTTCATGGGGGCGGGCGCGTCGCCCGCCGCCAGACCTTGAAATCAGTACGTCTTGTACGGCAGGAACTTGCCGCTCATCAGGATCTGCACGCGGTCGCCATTGGGATCGGCCTGGCGCTGCAGATCCATCTTGAAGTCGATAGCGCTCATGATGCCGTCGCCGAACTCTTCGTGGATCAGGGCCTTGAACGTCGTGCCATACACGCTGATCAGTTCGTAGAAGCGATAGATCAGGGGGTCGGTGGGCACAGAGGTGGGCAGCGAGCCCTTGTAGGGCACCACCTGCAGCTGCACCACCGCGTCGGCGGGGAGGTCGAGGATACGGGCCGCGGCCTGCGCCTGGGCTTCGGTGAGGGTCATCTGGCCGAGCAGCGCGGCCGTGGTCCACTCCTTGCTTTGGCCGACGGCTTCGGCGATGGCGGACCAGCTCAGCTTCTTTTCGAGCTTGCGCGTCACGATCAGTTCGGTCACTTCATTGCGGGTCATCATGGCGAACTCCTTTGAGGGATGAAGAGAAAGGCGGGTCAATGCGCGGCCTTGTCGACCAGAAAATCGACAAGGTGATTGCGGATCTCGTAGTAGCGCGGTTCGTGGTGCAGGCTGGTACGCGTGCGGTCGCGCGGCAGGTCTACCGCCACGGTGTCGGCGATGCGGGCGTGCGGGCCGGCGCTCATGAGCAGGATGCGGTCGGACAGCAGGATGGCCTCGTCCACGTCATGCGTGATCATGAAAACCGTTTGCTGTGTGCCGGACACGATGGCGCGCAGCTCGTCCTGGATCGTGCCGCGGGTGAGGGCGTCCAGGGCGCCGAAGGGCTCGTCGAGCAGCAGCATCTTGGGCTGGATTGCGAAGGCGCGGGCGATTCCGACGCGCTGCTTCATGCCGCCCGAGAGTTCGCTGGGCCGTTTGTCGAGCGCGTGCTTCAGGCCCACCATCTCGAGGTAGCGCACACTGTGCTCGCGCACGGCCTCGCGCGACTTTTCGGGCCAGCGCGAGCGCACGCCGAAGGCCACATTCTCCAGCGCCGTGAGCCAGGGCAGCAGCGCGTGAGCCTGGAACACCACGCCGCGCGCCAGCGACGGGCCGGCGATCTCCCGCCCATCCATGATGACGACGCCATCGCTGGCCTCGTCGATGCCGGCCAGAATGTTGAGGATGGTGGTCTTGCCGCAGCCCGAGTGGCCGATCACGCTGACGAACTCGCCGCGTTCGATGCCGAAATCGATCTGGTCGAACACGGGCGGCTGCGGCGTGCCGCCGCGGCCCGGGTAGCGCTTGGCGAGACCTTGCACCTGCAGAAAAGGGGTGCTCATGACGTCATTCCTTGTAGCTCACCAGCCGCGCCACGCGGGCCAGCAGGGTGTCGAGCAGCATGCCCACCAGGCCGATGAAGAGAATGGCGCAGATGATGTTGGTGATCGACAGGTTGTTCCATTCGTTCCACACGAAGTAGCCGATGCCGGTGCTGCCGATGAGCATCTCGGCGGCCACGATCACCAGCCAGGCGATGCCGACCGAAATTCGCATGCCTGTCATGATGGTGGGCGCCGCGGCCGGCAGCACGACCTGCAGCGCCGTGCGCAGCCGCGAGACCTCCAGCGTGCGCGCCACGTTCAGCCAGTCCTGCCGTACCGCGCCCACGCCGAACGCGGTGTTGACCAGCATCGGCCAGAGCGAGCAGATGAAGATCACGAAGACGGCGGAGGTGTTGGCATCCTTGATCGTGTAGAGCGCGAGCGGCATCCAGGCGAGCGGCGAGATCGGCTTGAGGACCTGGATATAGGGGTCGAAGGCGCGATACACCACGGGCGACATACCGATCAGAAAGCCCAGCGGAATCGCGACCAGCGCGGCCAGGGCAAAACCGCTCAGCACACGCACGATGGAATGCCCCAGCTGGATGCCAATCCCCTTGTCATTCGGGCCGCGATCGTAGAACGGGTCGGCGAGATGCCGCCAGAGCTGCGCGCCCACCTCGGCGGGGCCCGGAAACGGCGTCTTGCTGCCGCTCGCCGCTGCATTGCCCACCAGTGCGGCATAGGCGGGATCGGCAGTGACCGTGCCCGCCACGGGTCGCGTGCTGACGTGCCACACGATCAACAGCAGCACGAGCAGCGCGAGGGAGAGGGCCGCGGCCTGCACCCGCACGCGAGGAGTGATGGCGGCCATCAGGTCCTCCGGATCGGGAAGCTGGCGAGGTACTCGTCAGGCTTGGCCGGATCGAAGGGCTTGCCCATGATCGAGAACGACTTGGTCGTTTCGGTCGGCGGCGTGAGACCGGCCTCGCGCATCAGCCGTACGGCGTCGGTGGCGAGGAACACCTCATTGGCCACCTGCGTGTAGTCGACGTCGCGTTTGAGCTGGCCCCAGCGCTTCATCTGCGTCAGGATCCAGACGGCGAACGACTGCCACGGCATGGGATCGAAGTCGATGCGTTCGGGTACGTTGAGCACGTTGCCCAGACCGTCTGCAAAGGTGCCGGTCAACACCTGCTCCACCACGGTCACGGGCTGATTGAGATAGTTGGGCGTGGCGATCGCCGCGGCGATCTCCTTGCGATGGGCCGGCTGGCGTGCATAGGCGGTGGCCTCGATGATGGCCTTGAGCAGCGCCTGGTAGGTATTGGGCATCGAGGTAACGAACTGCTTGCTGGCCGAGAACGCGCAGCAGGGGTGGCCGTCCCAGATCGCCTTCGAGAGGATGTGAATGAAGCCGACCCCGTCATACACGGCGCGCTGGCTTACCGGGTCGGGCGCAAGAAAGCCGTCGATATTGTCCGCGCGCAGGTTCGCCACCATCTCGGGCGGCGGCACCGAGCGGATCTGCACGTCCGTGTCGGGATCGATGCCGTGCTCGGCCAGGTAGTAGCGCAGCAGGTAGTTGTGCATCGAGTAGTCGAATGGCACGGCCAGCCGGAATCCCTTCCACGACTTGGGATCGCGCTTGTCCTTGTGCTTGACCGACAGCGTGATCGCCTGGCCGTTGATGTTTTCCACGGCGGGCATGGTCCACGGAACGGCGCTGCTCGTGCCCACGCCCAGCGAGATGGCCAGCGGCATCGGCGACAGCATGTGCGCGGCGTCGTACTCGCCCGAGATCGCCTTGTCGCGGATCAGGGCCCAGCCGGCGGTCTTCACCACCTCCACGTCGAGTCCCTGCTTGGCATAGAAACCCATCGGGTGCGCCATGATGATGGGCGTGGCGCACGTGATCGGGATGAAGCCGACTTTGAGCTTCTGCTTTTCGAGCGGCCCCGTGCCCTGGGCGAAGGCCTCCTTGGCGGCAGCCAGAGGAAACAGCGAAGCGACGGCGGCGAGTGCGGTACCCGAGCCGACCGCGCGCAGGAAGCGGCGGCGCAGCAGGTCATCCGGGAACAGCGCGCGCATGATGGCGCCCTCGACGGCGCGGTCATGGAGCGCGTCGCCGGCCAGGGCCTGGTCGTGCTCGGCGGCGCTGGCGTGTTGGCCGCAGGCGCAGCTCAGGCGGCTGCGGGCGTCGAACGGATTGCGAAACAGAGACATGAGGAGCTCCGGGCGGTCAGTGAGGTTGGGGGGAGGCGGGGCGGGCCGTGGCGTATTCCACGTCTTCGCGATAGAGGTCGTAGGCACGGCGGTACTCGAGGACGCGCGCGATCTCGTCGATGAGCGCTTCCGGATGGCCGGCACGGCGCAGCAGGTGCAGGCCGAGATCCGTACCGGCCGAGGGCCCGGCGGAGGTGATCAGGCGGCCGCTGTCGACCACGCGGGCGCGCCGGGTGCGGCAGGCCGGCGCCAGCATTTCGAGGCGCGCCAGCGGCGCGCAGCCCAGGTGGGTGGCCTCGAGTCGGTCGGGCTCCTTGCGGCTGGTTGCGCACTGGCCGTCGAGCAGGCCCATGGCGGCATAGACCCAGGCGCCTTCGCCCGTGGCCGCCAGCATGCAGCGCTCGGGCAGCGCCGCGATGTAGCGGTGCAGGCGGCGGTTGTGGATCTGCTGCCGGGCGCCCGAGCCGCCGGGGATCAGCAAGGCGTCGATCGCCGGCTCGTCGGCCAGTGCGAAACCGGGCAGGAGCGTCAGGCCGCTGGCGGTGCAGACGGCCTGAAGCGTGTCGCCTATCACGCAGACCTCGATCTCGGGATCGAAGCGGCGCGCGATCGACATTACGCCGTGCGGCGCTGCGTAGTCGAGAATCTCGGCATCGCGATACACATAGATGCCGAGCCGAAAGCCCGTGATTTTCATCCTGCTGCTGCTCCGTATGAGTCGGCAGAACGGATGATGCGGCGCGCGGGCGGGAGCGCCTATCCCGGATTCAGTGATATCCGTGTAGTGGGCGTACTACGCGGTGCACGCCGTGCGCCGCGCCGGTGCGCGTGGGCGCCTCATGCACCCAGCTGGTGCTCGTGCGCGTAAGACACCAATTCCACCAGCGAGCGCACGCCGAGCTTGTCGAAGATGCGCGAGCGGTAGGTGGAGATGGTGTTGGCCGAAAGCGAGAGCTGCTCGCCGATCGCCGATACCGATTTGCCCGCCACAAGCAGCTGCAAGACCTGGAATTCGCGGTCGGACAGGCTGGCGTGCGGCGCTTGCGTGCCGTCCTGCCTGACGGTGTGCGCCAGCAGCTCCGCCACCTCGGGCGTGATGTAGGGCCGGCCGGCGGCGGCGTTGACCAGCGCGCCGATCAGCGCCTCCGGATCGCAGCCCTTGTTCAGATAGGCCTGGGCGCCCGCGCGCAGCGCACGCACGGCGAATTGGGCCTCGGGATAGACCGAAAGCATCACCACGCCGACGCGCGGCTGTTCCGCGCGTATGGTCTTCAGCAGGTCCAGCCCATCGCGTTCGCCCAGCGCCACGTCGAGCACGATCGCGTCGTAATGGTTGTTGCGCAGGGCACGCAGCGCGGCCGGGCCATCCGCAGCCTCGTCGGCGCGGGCAATGCGCGTGTCTTCGGCGAGCAGGCGCGCGAGGCCGCGGCGGATGATGAGGTGATCATCGATGATCAGGATGTGCAGGCTCATGGCGGTGGTATCAGTCGTTGGCGGCCGACAGCGCGGGTACGGGAAGGCCCTCGATGCGCAGGCTGGCACGGGTGCCGGCGCCCGGTGCGCTGTCCAGGACCAGCGCAGCGCCGATGGCACGGGCGCGCTCGCGCATGCCCAGGATGCCGAACGAGGTCGTGGCAGGGGCGGGGCTCATGCCGACGCCGTCGTCCTCGACGGTGATCTCGAGCACGCCGTCGCGGGCGATGATGATCACACTGGCGTGGCGGGCCTGGGCATGACGCTGCACGTTGGTCAGCATTTCCTGCACGATGCGGTAGATCTCGATCTCGGCTGCCCGCCCCAGCCGCATGCGCTCGAGGGCGGGCGGGCAGCGGTAGCGGCAGACGAGACCGCTGCGCGTCTGCACATCCTGCAGCAGCGCTTCGAGCGCGGCCCACAGGCCCAGATGGTCCAGCACCACAGGACGCAGATCGTTCAGGATCCGGCGGGTGGCGCCCATGGCGCTCGCGGTCACATCGAGCATGCGGGCGAGGTGTTGCTGCAACGCCGGCTCCGGGGGCAGGCGGCGAGCCAGCCAGTTCAGGTCCAGCTGCAGCGCCGTGAATGATGCGCCGAGGTCGTCGTGGATATTGCGGGCGATATGGGCGCGTTCTTCTTCGCGCGCCGTGCTCAGGTGCGCCGTCAGGCGGCGCAGGGTGTCATGGGCGCGGCTGAGCTCGGCGGTGCGTTCGTCGACCCGGCGTTCGAGCAGCGCGTGGGTGGCCTGCAGCTCGCGTTCGATGCGCTTGCGCGCCGAGATATCGGCGAAGGTCACCACCGCGCCGACCACCTGCCCGTTGTCGCGGATGGGATACGACGCGTACTCGGCCGGAAAGCTGCTGCCGTCGCGGCGCCACAGCACTTCGTCGTCGACCTGCACCCCTTGCCCCTCGCGAAACGCCTGGAAGATGCGGCAGTCGTGCACAGGCATCAACTGCGCGTCGGCATGGGAATGGTGGATGAGGTAGTGCATGTTGCGGCCGATCACCTCGTCGGGCGTATAGCCCAGCAGCGAGGCGCCCGTGCCGTTGATGAAGATGCACCGCCCGCGCAGGTCGATGCCGTAGATGCCGGAGCCGGCCGATTCGAGCAGCATCTCGAGCTGGCGGCGCCATGCCGCGTGGTGCGACAGATGATTCAGGTCGGCGAACATGCGAGGCCCCTTGGCGCAATGCCAAGGCAACGCCGGCGGCCCAGGAAATCTCCGCGGCCCGCCAATCCCCTGGCATTGTCTCTGTGTGATCCGCGACTGACGCGCGGCTTATGGCGGGCAGTGTAGCGAGGGGAGGCCGGGCATGTCAGCGCAGGGTTTGCCCCCAGCCAAGGACGTCGCCCGGACCTCAGGCTGGCGGATATTCGGAGATCTCGATCAAGTTCAGATCCGGGTCGCGCAGGTAGACGGAGCGGATCGGACCGGTGGCGCCCGTGCGCGGTACCGGTCCCTCGATGAGGGTCGCGCCGGCTTCCTTGAGCTGCGTGATTACTGTGTCGAGCGGGCGATCCGCGATGAAGCAGAGGTCCAGGGCGCCGGGTACCGGCAGGTGTGCCTTGGGCTCGAACTCCTGTCCGCGCACATGCAGGTTGATTTTCTGGTTGCCGAACCGCAGCGCCTTGCGGCCGGCGCCGAAGGTCTCCAGTTGCATGCCCAGCACGCGGGTATAGAAGTCGATGGTGGCAGCCGGGTCGGTGCAGGTGAGGACCAGATGGTCGAGGCGATCGATCATGGAGGTATCCGCCGAATGGCGCTCAGGGTGGGGGGCTTCATTGTCCGAGCTGCCGTACTGGCCGGCAAGGTGTCGTTTCTTTTCACACTATGAAATTTGCGGCGTCATTCGCGCAAACGTCTGTGTTAATTTTCGCGCCATTCTTGCAAAGCACTGCAATAATCGTGACGTGGCTGGATCATGGGGATTCCGGCTGCCCGCCCGTCGCATCCAGAGGCCCGCCCACTATGAAGAACTTCACCCTGCGCCAGCGTATCGGGACCAGTTTCCTGGTCATTCTCGCGATCATGGCGCTCATGGTTGTCGTGGATTACCGGCGCCTGCTGCATATCGAGGCCGAGGCCGATCTCATCAACCGCGACGCGGTGCCCGGCATTTACTACAGCACTTCGGTGCGCGCCGCGTGGTTCGGCGGCTTTGTCCTGGTGCAGGACGCCTACGTCCAGGAAGACGAGGGTGAGCGCCGCGCCGGCCTGGCCGGGCTGCCCCAGAGCGACAAGGCGCTCGAAGAGCTGTACACGGCCTACGAAAAGACGGTCATGCGCGAGGACGACCGCCAGCTGTTCGAGGCTTTCAAGAAGGCGCTCGCCGACTACATGCGCGTCCGCGCCGCCGTGCTTACGCCCGAGATGCTCGGCAATCCCGTGCAGGCCCGCGAATACATCCGCACCCAGTTGCGCCCCGCGTTCTATGTCGGGCGCGACATCCTCGCGCAGATGGTGGCGGAGAACAAGAAGCAGGCCGACCAGGCGACGCAGGGCATCCAGGATGCCGTGGACAACGCCGAGTTCGGCATGCTGACTTCGCTCGGCCTGGCCATCCTGGCCGCGCTGATCTGCGGCTGGCTGCTGATGCGCGCCATCGTCAATCCCATGCGCACGATCGTGGGCACCCTCGAGACCACCGGCGGCGGCGACCTCTCGCGCCGCCTCAAGCTCGAGCGCAATGATGAATTCGCCATGATCGAGAACGGCTTCAACGGCATGGTCGATGAGCTGACCGGCCTGGTGGGCCGCACGCAGCGCTCGGCCGTGCAGGTCGCGACCTCGGTGACCGAGATCGCCGCCACCTCCAAGCAACAGCAGGCGACCGCCTCCGAAGTGGCCGCCACGACGACCGAAATCGGCGCGACCTCGCGCGAAATCTCCGCCACCTCGCGGGATCTGGTGCGCACCATGACCGAGGTGTCGGGCGCTGCCGAACAGACCGCCTCGCTGGCGGGCAGCGGCCAGGTGGGCCTGGCGCGCATGGAAGACACCATGCGCAACGTCGTCGATGCCGCGGGCTCGGTCAACACCAAGCTGGCCGTGCTCAACGAAAAGGCGGGCAACATTACCCAGGTGGTCACGACCATCAACAAGGTGGCCGACCAGACCAACCTGCTGTCGCTGAATGCGGCGATCGAGGCCGAGAAGGCGGGCGAGTACGGCCGTGGCTTCGTCGTGGTCGCCACCGAGATCCGCCGCCTGGCCGACCAGACGGCCGTGGCCACCTACGACATCGAGCAGATGGTGCGCGAGATCCAGTCGTCGGTGTCCGCCGGTGTGATGGGCATGGACAAGTTTTCGGAAGAAGTTCGCCGCGGCATGAACGAAATGCAGCAGGTCGGCGACCAGCTCACGCAGATCATCCAGCAGGTGCAGACGCTCGCGCCGCGCGTGCAGATGGTCAACGAAGGCATGCAGGCCCAGGCGACCGGCGCGGAGCAGATCAACCAGGCGCTTCAGCAGCTGAGCGACGCCGCGCAGCAGACCGTGGAATCGCTGCGGCAGTCGAGCCTGGCGATCGACGACCTCACGCTCGTGGCCAATGACCTGCGCAACGGCGTGTCGCGCTTCAAGGTCTGACGCGTCGGCCCGGACCCGCCCGCCATGGCCAGCCTGCCTGCCGCCGCTCCGCCCACCAGCCATATCGGTGGCCGCCGGCTCTACCTGCTGTTTCGCATCGGCCAGGACCGCTATGCGCTGGAAGCGCGTGACCTCGTGACGGTGCGGCCGCTGGCGCAGCTCAAGGCGATCCCGCTCGCGCCGGCCTACGTGGCTGGCGTATTCGAGCACGAAGGCGTGCCCGTGCCGGTGGTGGACGTGAGTGCCCTGGCGGGGGCCGGCCCCGCGCCGCGCCTCACCAGCACGCGCATGGCGCTGGCGCGCTATCGGCCCGATCCGGGCGGCGCCGCGCATGTGCTCGGGCTGATCCTGCCCGGCGCGACCGAGACCGCGCACTACGACCCCTCGGCATTTCAACCCAGTGGCGTCACGCAACAGCATGCCCGTTATCTCGGCCCGGTGCTCAACGATGCACGCGGCATGGTGCAGAAGGTGTACGTGCAGGACCTGCTGACCGACGAGGCCCGGGCGCTCTTGTTCACCCCCGAAGGGGACGCCGCATGAACCTGTTGCCGGAGTTCAGCGCGATGCTCAAGCGCGAGATCGGCCTGGACACCGGGTCGGTGGGGCAGGCCGCCATCGAGCGCGCGGTGCGGCTGCGGCTGAGCGCCAGCGGCATCAGCGACGAGCGGGCCTATCTGCAGCACGTGCAGATATCGCCCGCCGAACGCCAGCAGCTGATCGAAGCCGTGGTCGTGCCGGAGACGTGGTTTTTCCGTTATCCGGAATCGCTGGTGACGCTCGTGGAGCTGGCGCGCAAGCGTCTGCAGACCACGGCAGGGGCGGGGCTGCTGCGTGTGCTCAGTATTCCCTGTTCCACGGGCGAAGAGCCGTATTCGATCGCCATGGCGCTGCAGGATGCCGGCGTGCCGGCCGATCAGGTTGTGATCGATGCCATCGACATCAGCGAGCGGGCGCTCGAGATCGCGCGCGCGGGCCGCTATGGCCGCAACTCTTTTCGCGGCGAAGACCTGTCGTTTCGCGACCGGCATTTCGCGGGCGAGGCCGACGGCACCTTTGTGCTGGCGACCGCCGCGCGCCGGGGCGTGCGCTTCATGCAGGGCAATCTGTTCGATGCCGGCCTGCTTCACGAGCAGCTTCCCTACGATTTTGTGTTCTGCCGCAATTTGCTCATCTATTTCGATACCGCCACGCAGGATCGCGCGATCCAGGTGCTCGCGCGCCTGACGCGCCCGGAAGGTGTGATGTTCTTCGGGCCGGCCGAAGCCAGTCTCTTGACGGCCCGCAGCTATGCCGCCGTGCCTTCGCCGCGCGCGTTTGCGTTCTATCCGCGCGCCAAGGCCGAGGGCGCCCACGCTGCCCGTCCCGGGTTCGCGGTGAACCCGGTCAGGTCGGCCACGCCAGCGCCCGTCGCGCCACCGTTTGCACGGCGGCCCGCTGCGCAGAATGCCGCGGTGGCACGGTCGGGCGCACCTCGTGCCGCGCCGCGCGTGGTAGTGCCACCCGCCGACACGGCAGGGGCGCAGCAGGATGCCGCGCTGGACGAGGTCACGGCGCTGGCCGACCAGGGCCGGGTCGAAGACGCCCTGGCGGCCTGCAATCAGTATGTGGCCACGCACGGGGGCAGTGCACGCGCGTTTCATCTGAGCGGGCTGCTGCATGACGCGGCCGGACGGCCACGCGATGCCGAGTCGGCCTATCGCAAGGCGCTGTATCTAGCGCCACGCCATCGTGAGGCGTTGCTCCACCTGGCCGCGCTGGTCGCGGCGCGCGGCGACGTCGAGGGTGCGCGGCGTCTGCAGGAGCGCGCGCAGCGCGCGGGAGACAGCGATGAGTGACCTGCGCGCTGATCTGCCCGACGTGGACGATTGCTGGAATCTCATCGGCATCCACGGCGACCACAGCTGCGAGCGGCTGCGCGAGCATGTGCATTGCCGCAATTGCGCGGTCTATGCGTCGGCGGCGCGGCAACTGCTCGACCGCATCCCGGTGCAGACGCAATCGGCCCACAGTGCCGCGCCGCTGTCCGCGCCGCTCTGGCACGCGTCCGACGAACGCGCGCTGGTGGTGCTGGTATTCCGCGTCGCACGCGAATGGCTGGCGCTGCCCTCGCGTGCACTGATCGAAGTGGCCGCGCCGCGGCCGATTCACAGTCTGCCGCACCGGCGGGATCGCGCCGTGCTGGGTCTGACCAACGTACGCGGCACGCTGACTGTGTGCGTGTCGCTCGCTCGTCTGCTCGAGCTCGAGGGCGCGGGCGTGCGGGATCGGGCCGAGGCCCGTGTGCTGGTCTTCGGGGGCAAGGATCGCCGGCTGGTCTTGCCGGTGGACGAGGTGTCGGGCATGCACAGCGTGACGGGCGCCGCGCTCGAGGCGCTGCCGAGCACGCTGGCTCAGGCGCCGGTAAAGTTTTCGCGCGGTGTGATACGGGTCGATGGACGGGCCGTCGGCCTGCTCGATGAATCCCTGCTGAAGCAGGCCTTGGAACGGAGCCTCGCGTGAATCCGGATCAGATGCGCGATGCCTCGTTATTGGAGCTGTTCCAGCTCGAGACCCGTACCCAGGTGCAGGTGCTCAATCACGGTTTGCTGGCGCTCGAGCAGAATCCGGTGTCGGCGCAGCACCTCGAGGATTGCATGCGTGCCGCGCATTCGCTCAAGGGCGCGGCACGCATCGTCGATCTCGATCCGGCCGTGCGCATTGCGCACGCCATGGAAGATTGCCTGGTCGCTGCCCAGCAGGGCCGTCTGCGGCTGGCCGCCTCGGATATCGATGCGTTGCTGGCCGGCGCCGATCTGCTACAACGCGTGGCCGAGCCCGGCGCAGACCTGGGTGCGGAGATCGATGCCCTGGTGGCCCGGCTGAGCGCCCAGCCCGCCGCCGCGCCCGCAGCGCCCGTGTTCCGTCCGACCGCGCCGGCAGTGCCGCCACCGGCATCCGATCCGTTCGCCAGCTCCCTGGCCGCGGCGATGCCTCCCGCCGCAGCGGCCCCTGTGCCGATGGCCGCGCCCGCCGTGCCCTTGAACTTGCCGCCCGAGCCCGCCGCTGCCGCGGTGCCCACGCGCCGCAGCGGCGATCAGAGCGAGCGCAGCGAACGCAACGCGGATGGGGAGCGCGTGCTGCGCGTGACCGCCGATACGCTCAATCAGTTGCTCGGACTGTCGAGCCAGACACTGGTCGAATCGCACTGGATGGCCCCCTTCTCGGCCTCGATGCTCAGGCTCAAGCGTCTGCAGGCACAGGCCGGCCGCGCGCTGGACGTGGTTAGGGCGGAGGGTGAGGGCGCCCTGGCGCAGGCCGCGCTGCAGGACGCGACGCGCTTGCTGCATGAGTGCCAACAGGAGCTGACCTCGCGGCTTGCCGAGGTGGACGATTTCGGCTGGCGCATGTCGCATCTGGCGCAGCGCCTCTACGACACCGCGCTGGCGTGCCGCATGCGGCCCTTCGGCGACGGCCTGGGCGGCATGCCGCGCATGGTGCGCGACCTGGGCCGCTCGCTGGGCAAGCAGGTGCGGCTGGAGATCCGCGGCGAAGCGACCGAGGTCGATCGCGACATCATGGAGAAGCTGGACGCGCCGCTGATGCAATTGCTGCGCAACGCGGTCGATCACGGCATCGAGGACGCGGCGGCGCGTCAAGCGGCGGGCAAGCCCGCCGAAGGCGTGGTGACGCTGTCGGCGCGCCATAGTGCCGGCATGCTGCTGATCGAGCTGGCCGATGACGGCGGAGGCATCGACCTCGACCGCCTGCGGCGCGAAGTGGTCGAGCGCAAGCTCACCACGACCGAGACGGCCGAGCGCCTGAGCGAACCCGAGCTGCTCGAATTCCTTTTCCTGTCCGGCTTCTCGACCCGATCGGCCGTGACCGAAATTTCCGGGCGCGGCGTGGGGCTGGATGTCGTCCAGACCATGGTGCGCAAGCTGCGCGGCACCGTGCGCGTGCACCAGACGCTCGGGCAGGGCACGCGCTTCGTGCTCGAAATGCCCTTGTCGCTGTCCGTGGTACGCAGCCTGCTGGTCGAGATCGGCGGCGAGATCTATGCGTTTCCGCTGGCTTATGTGTCGCATGCCCTGCAGGTGCCGGTCGACGAGATCGAGCAGCTGGAAGGGCATCCGCATTTCCGCTTCCAGGAGCGCCAGATCGGGCTGGTGTCGGCACGGCAATTGCTGCGCTACGATGGCGAAGCCGCCGCCCGTGCCGAGGTGCCGGTGGTCGTGCTGGGCGATCACGATCAGCTCTACGGCGTGGCTGTCGATCGCTATATCGGCGAGCGTACGCTGGTAGTGCAGCCGCTGGATCCGCGGCTGGGCAAGGTGCAGGACGTGCTGGCGGGCTCGCTCATGGACGATGGCACGCCCTTGCTGATCCTCGACGTCGAAGACCTGCTGCATTCGGTACAGAAGCTCGTCGACGGCGGTGGCCTGGCCCGGGTCGAACACCGGGCGCAGGAGTTGGTCGCGGCGCGGCGCAAGCGTGTGCTGGTGGTCGACGACTCATTGACGGTGCGTGAGTTGGAGCGCAAGCTCTTGCTCAACCGAGGTTACGATGTGGCGGTCGCGGTCGATGGCATGGACGGCTGGAACATGCTGCGCGCCGAACCGTTCGACCTCGTGGTGACCGATGTCGACATGCCGCGCATGGATGGCATCGAGCTGGTCACGCGGATCAAGGCGGATCCGCAGTTGCAGGTTTTGCCGGTGATGGTGGTTTCTTATAAAGATCGCGAGGAGGATCGGCGCCGCGGGCTGGATGCGGGCGCGGATTACTACCTGGCGAAGGGCAGCTTCCATGACGACGCCCTTCTGGACGCCGTCGCAGACCTGATCGGGAATCCTGGATCGTGAGAATAGCGATCGTCAATGATATGCCGCTGGCCGTCGAGACCTTGCGGCGCGCGTTGTCGCTGGAACCGGACTTCACTATTGCCTGGGTGGCCACCGATGGCGCGCAGGCGGTGGCGCACTGCGCCCGCGACCGCCCCGATGTGATCCTGATGGATCTGATCATGCCCGAGATGGGCGGGGCGGAGGCCACGCGCCGCATCATGGCCGACACGCCCTGTGCCATCGTCATCGTCACTTCCGACATGACGCGCAACACCTCGGGCGTATTCGAGGCGATGGGCCACGGGGCGCTCGATGCCGTCGACACGCCGGTGCTGGGCGGCGCCGATCCGCGCGCCGCGGCCCAGCCGCTGTTGCGCAAGATCCGCAATATCGGGTGGCTCATTGGCCGGTACGGCAAGACCCGGCCGGCGTTGGCGCCCGTCGCGGCCACGGCCGCTTCGCCAGGCTCGCAGCGCATGGTGGTGATCGGGGCTTCCGCAGGCGGGCCGCCCAGCCTGGCCAAGCTGCTCTCCGCGCTCCCCGTCACGTTTCCGGCGGCTGTCGTGCTGGTGCAGCATGTGGATGCGATATTCGCGGCCGGCATGGCGAGCTGGCTCAACGACCAGGTGGCGCTACCCGTGCGGCTGGCGGCCAACGGCGAGATCCCGGCCGCGGGCGAAGTGCTGCTGGCCGGTACCGACGATCACCTGGTGATGCAGGAGGATGGTAGGCTCGCCTATACCCGCGAGCCCCGCGAGAGCCTCTACCGGCCGTCGATCGATGTGTTTTTTCACAGCGTGGCGCGGCATTGGCGCGGCTCGGTCGTGGGCGTGCTGCTTACCGGGATGGGGCAGGATGGCGCGCAGGGGCTGAAGGCCTTGCGCGACCGCGGTTGTCTGACCATTGCGCAGGACCAGGCCACCAGCGCCGTGTATGGCATGCCCAAGGCCGCGGCGGCTATGGGCGCGGCCAAGGAAATCAAGCCGCTGGAGACGATCGCGCCGAGACTGGTGCAGGCGTTTGCCTGACGCGCGTCGTCATCATGACATCAAGGAAATCAAACTATGTACCCTCCTAACGACGATCGACAAGAGCAGGCGGCCGTGCAGCCGCATGCCGCGATGGTGTTGTTGGTGGATGACCAGGTCATGGTAGGCGAGGCGATCCGGCGCGCGCTGGCGTCCGAGCCCAATGTCGACTTTCATTACTGCTCCGATCCGCACGAAGCGCTGCAGGTCGCGATCCAGACGCGCCCGACCGTGATCCTGCAGGATCTGGTGCTGCCGGGCGTGGACGGCCTGACGCTGGTGCAGGCGTACCGCTCGCATCCCGTCACGCGCGATATTCCGATCATCGTGCTCTCGACCAAAGAAGATCCCGAGATCAAGAGCGCGGCCTTCAGTGCCGGCGCCAACGATTACTTGGTCAAGCTGCCCGACACGATCGAGCTTGTCGCCCGGCTGCGCTATCACTCGCGCTCATATCTGGCGATGGTCCAGCGCGATGAGGCCTACCAGGCGCTGCGCCAAAGCCAGCAGCAGCTTCTCGAAAGCAATATGGAGCTGCGCCGCCTGACCAATTCCGATGGCCTGACCGGCCTGGGCAATCGGCGTTATCTCGATGAATATCTGGGCGCCGAGTGGGCCCGTGCGGCGCGCGACGGACGCGAGATCAGTCTGCTGATGATCGACGTCGATCACTTCAAGGCCTACAACGACATCTACGGCCACATCGCCGGCGACGAGGCACTCAAGCGCGTGGCCGGTACGATCTTCGCCTGCTGCGACCGCTCCACCGATCTGGCGGCGCGCTTCGGGGGCGAGGAGTTCGCGATGGTGCTGCCCGGCAAGTCCGCTGGCGCCACGCGCCTGATCGCCGAGAAGCTGCGCCGGGCGGTGGAAGCGATGCAGATACCTCATGCGGGCGGCAGCGGCCAGTGGCTGACCATCAGCGTCGGAGCCGCCACGCTTTCGCCCGACGGCGAGCGCCCGAGCACCGAACTGATCCAGGTGGCCGACCGGGGCCTCTACCAGGCCAAGCGTCAGGGCCGCAATCGCGTGGTCGGGGGCGAGCCGGGGATGGGAGACGGTCTGGACCCGGGCGGGGCCAATCCGCCCCCCCGCCTTTGAGTTTCAGGCACGACTTTCAGGTCGGCGCCTCAGTTTTGCTCCACGCCGCGCCCGCCGCGGCGTTTTTCATGGGCGCGCGAAACCGGCGTCCCAGTGATACAAATCATCGAAATATTGCGTTATATCGGCCAATTTCGGCGTTGTTGCAAGTTTGCGCTTAGCGAGTCCAGGGGCACGGGTGTAAACTCTCGTAAATTCTAAGTGGAATTGTCACAATTTGTGGGCATGCTGACAGCGCCCGGACCTTCGCCGTCCGATTGAGCTGAACTTGCGCGCTTCCTCACTATTTACCCCGCAGCCACGGCCATGGAACAAGAAGATTACCTGGTGACGACGCCTCTCGAGATCGCGCACCTGATGCTCACCATCCTGCAACGCCAGAGTCTGGTGTTTGTGCATGTTCCGGGCCGACCGATCAACAGCGTCACATCGATTCTGGCCGTCGACGCGCAGCGCGGCACGCTGGTGCTCGACGCCGCCCAGGAACACGCGATCAACGAGCGCATCGCCGCCGGCGACCGCGTGTCGTTCGAGACCGCGCTCGACAACATTCGCGTGGCCTTCTCGGGCCGCAACGTGCGGGTGGGTGAGTATGAAGGCCGTCCGGCGCTCATCATGCCGCTGCCGGAGTCGGTCTCGCGCATGCAGCGCCGCGATTCCTTCCGCATCGAGGTGCCGGTGCTCAAGCCGGCCACCTGGTCGATGTCGGGCCGCCGGCTCACGCTCTCGCTCAAGGACATCAGTTCGACCGGCCTGGCGCTGGTCGACGATGAGCAGGAACTCGACATCACCCCGGGCGGGGATTTCGAAGGCGTGCTGAGCCTGCCCGAGATCGGTGCCTTCGCGATCACGCTGCGGGTGGTGCATCACAACGACCACGAGGCGAGCAAGGGCAAGACTCTGCGCCGCGTCGGCTGCTCGTACGTGAATCTCGAAGCCCCCACGCGCATCCGCATCCAGGCCTACGTCAACAATCTGCAGCGCGACCAGATCGCGCGCCAGCGCGGCAACTGAGCCCACGATGGCGCGCTCGCCCGAGCGCGCCATACTCTTCATCGCGACCCCCGATACCAACGGGCGCTTCTCTGCATGGCGGCGCGCCTTGGCGCGAGCGCGTGCCGCCGCGCCTCAATGCAGGGGTATGCCCGGCGGTGACGCTCGAGGCGTTCCGAGTTCGGGGTCGGCGATCATGGCCATCACGTCACAGGGTTCGAACGGCACCGCGAAGCGGTGGGACAGCAACGCCATGGCCTGCGCGGTAGCGGTGATGTCCAGCGCCTCCAGGGCCAGCAGATACCCCGCCAGCTCTGCATCGGTGGCGGCGAGATCCAGCAGCTTCAGAACATTTTCCTTGCTCATGGTGGTCTCCTGCTCGAAGACCCGCCTGGCCCTGGACGCGCGTCGTGCGCGCTTCGGTTAGCTCAGGACGGGCGGGAAACCCGTCGGGGGCCGGGGGCTTAGCGGTACGCCCGGCGCAGGGCCGCACGTGCCAGCAGGCGCGTGGAGTCCAGCGTGGGCATGCCGCAATTCGTGTCGTCCAGGACCAGCGGCAGCTCGGTGCACGCCAGCGCGATGCCGTCGCAGCCATCGAGCCGCAGCTGCGCAGCGATCTTGCACAGACGATCGATGGAGGAGGAGCGCTGCACGCCCCTGACCAGTTCGTCCATGATGATGCGGTCGATCGTGCCACGAGTGTCGGCGTCGGGCCGCACGCATTGCAGGCCCCGAGCCGACAGTGCGGTCGGATAGACCTCGCTTTCCGTGAGCCAGCGCGTGCCCATCACCGCCACGCGGCGCAATCCCTGCTGGGCCGCATGGCGTGCCACTTCGTCGGCGATATGAAGCCAGGGCAGCGGCGAGCGTGCTTCGATGTGAGGCAAGGCCTGATGGATGGTGTTGTCGGGGCAGATGAGAAACTCGGCCCCGGCCTCGGCGAGGTGATGCGCCGACGAGAGCATCAGCGCACCCAAGCCCTCGATATCGTCGGCCTGCAGCCGCTGCACATAGTCGGCGAGCGAGTGGCCGTGGAGCAGGATGTCGGGGTGAGCATAGGGCCGGCCCGCGAGGCCGGGCGCCTCGGCGCACAGGGTGCGATAACAGAGCGCGGCCCCTTCGGCGGAACAAGCGACGATACCGATACGCAAAGGCATGGGAATCTCCGGCGAGCGGGCGCCGCTCGCGCCCTGACCTCCACTATAGGCCACCTTTGCCCGATTGGCGCGGGTTTGACCTCGATCAAGGCCCCGGCCGCAGGCCGTCACTACTATGGTTCTGCCGCGGCTCTTCCCCGAACCGGTCGCGGCAATTCGCAATAGGAACCTCGAGTTGGCCCCGGGCTTCGCGCCCGGGGCACTTTTTTTGCGCTGGCGTATAGTGGGGCACGCTGTATTACAGGATCCGGCGCGATGCTTGCGAATACGCTTTTGCTGGTGGCCAGCCTGCTGGCCATCATCGCCGCCGTGCAGGCCATTTCGGCCCGGCTGGTGTTGCCCGAGGCGAGCCTGCTCTGCCTGGTGGGTGTGGCACTGGCCTCGCTTTACGCGGGCGTTACGGCCTACGTCCCGGCCATGGGGCGGCTGTTCTTCGATCCCCTGATTTCTCCCAATCTCCCCGCGCAAGCCTATCTCTGGCTGTTTTTGCCGCCGCTGCTGTTTCAGGCGGCGCTCTCGGTCAACGTGCGTGAGCTGGCTTCCGATGTGGCGCCGGTCCTGTTGCTGGCGGTGGTGGCGGTGTTCGTCTCGACCGCGGTGGTGGGGCTGTCGGTCGCCTGGTTGGGCGCGGGCGGCATTGCGGTGGGGCTGTTGCTCGGCGCGGTGATCGCCACGACCGACCCCTCGGCCGTCATTGCGATCTTTCGCGAGGTGGGCGCGCCGGCGCGCCTGGTGCGGCTGGTCGAAGGCGAGAGCCTGCTCAATGATGCCGCGGCGATCGCGATCTCGGGTGTACTGATCGCGTATCTCACGGGCGACCGCGCGACCGCCACCCCGTGGGCCGGGCTGGTCGAACTGTGCGTGGCGTTTTTTGGCGGGCTGCTGTTCGGCGCGCTGGCGGGCCGGCTCGCCGCCTGGCTGTTTCCGCATCTTGGCGGGGGCGGCAGTGCCGAGGTGGCGCTGTCGCTCGCCCTGCCGTACCCGGTCTATCTGGTGGCCGACCAGTACCTCGGGGTGTCCGGCGTGGTCGCCGTGGTGGCGGCGGGTCTCGTGATCAGCGGCATGGGCCCGACGCGGCTCGCGCCGGCGTTGTGGGGGCACCTTCGTATCCTGTGGGACCAGATCGCCGCCATCGTCGGGGCCGCCGTCTATCTGCTCGCCGCGGTGCGCATTCCTTACCTGCTCGAAGGGGCCACCCTGTGGGACCTGGCGCTATTGCCCGTGGTGGTGGCGGCGGCGCTCGGCGCGCGCATGCTGGTGCTGTACGGGCTTTTTCCGGTGCTGGGCCGTTTCAGGCTGGCCGAGCCGGTCAGCTCGGCCTACAAGCTCGCGATCGCCTGGGGCGGGCTGCGCGGCGCCGTCACGCTGGTGTTGGCGCTCGGCATCGCCGAAGACACGAGTCTGCCCGAACGGACGCGCCATTTCGTGGCCATCCTCGCCACCGGCTTCGTGCTGTTCAGCCTGTTCGTGAACGGGTCGACGCTGCGGCGGGTGATCCAGGCGCTCGGCCTCACGCAGCTGTCGGCGCAAGACCAGGCGTTGCAGCAGCAGGCGCTGCGGCTGTCGATGCACGATGTGGCGCAGGCGGTGCGCGAAGCCGCCACGGCGTTCAAGATTCCACCCGACATCGCGCGCTCGGTGAACGCGGATTACGAGCGTGCCATGACGGCGAGCGCCGTGCAGCTCGACCTGGATGCGGCCGTGTCGGAAAAGGCGAGGGTGTCGATCGGGCTGGTGGCGCTCGCCACCAAAGAGCGCGACCTGATCCCGCAGTACGGCCAGGGCGTCGTCACCGTGTCGAATCTGGATCATATGATGCGCAACGCCGGCCTCATGATCGACGCGGCGCGCGCCGAAGGGCGCCTGGGCTATAACCGCGCGGCACGCCGCATCCTCGAGCAAAACTGGGTCGATCGGCTCGCGGTGATGCTGCACGAACGCGTCGGCTTCGACGCGCTGCTGGTGTATCGCCTCGCGAACCGTTTCGAACTGCTGGTGTGCAGGCGTGCCGTGCTCGAGCAATTACGCCGGTATTTGCGCACGAGTCTGCAGCCGATGCTGGGCGAGCGCCTGGCCGATGTGCTGGATACGGTGCTGCAGGCGCGCATCGATTCGTCGAGCGAGGTGCTCGACGGCATGCGCGCGAAGTATGGCCAATACACGACCGTGCTCGAGCGCCGCTTGCTGGTGCTGTATGCGCTGCGCAGCGGGCGCGAGAGCATGGCGGCGATGATGGCGGATCGCAGCATCACCAAAGAAATCTACGACTGGATGATGCGCGAACTCGATCACGCCTGGCGCGAGGGCGTCAAGCGCCCGCGTCTGCGCGGCCGGCTCTGAAACGCCGCGCCGCGCACATGCCGGGTCAGGGCGCGGGCGTGGCCGGCATCGAGTCGATCACCTGGCGCACGAGGGTTTGGTGGCCTTGGGCGTTATCGGCGCGAGACACGATCTGCACCACCGCGAGCTTCGGGCCGGAGCCGGCCAGCAAACTGGTCGACACGATGGGTGCGCCGTTCATGGTGCTGGTGGCATCGATCTGTCGCAGACCCAGGCCTTTGCTCACCAGCGACTTCTCGCCCGTCTTCTTGTAGTCGGGCGAGATTTCCTTTTGCTGGTCCGTGAAGCCGACCGCCGCGCCGGTGAGAAAGGCCGCATCGTTGTCGGAGGCATCGACGCCGCTCATCGTGGGTGTTTCGCTCACGACGACCACTTGGCGCGATTCCTGTTGCACGTACAGCTTGCCCTCGGCACCGGCGGTACCCGCTTGCGCGGTGCCGGCGGGCAGGCCGCTCACGGTGAAGGATTGCGGCAGTTTGAAGTTCAGCTTGCCGCCGAGCGCGCTCACCTGTTGAAGCTGCGCGGGCGCAGCGGGCGCGTTCGCAGCGGGCGTGGCAGCTCCGGCAGCGGGCGTGTTCGTCGCGGGCGTAGCGACGCCGGGCGTCGTCGTCGCGGGCGCCGGCTTGGCCGGGTCGGCTGCGTGGGCCGCCTGAAGGCCCAGCGCGCCGAAGGCGAGGCTGAGGGCGGCGGCTGTCGATTTGAGGGTGCGGAATGACATGCGCGAGGCTCCTACAGTGAAAGTCGGTAGGGCCATCCTACAGACCGGCGCTCCATCATGTCAGGCCGGGCGCTTTCCGATTGCAGGAATGCTTTACGAGTTATGGCAGGAGAAGGGGAGGGCGTGCCCGACGGCAGCGTCTGGATACCGTGGGCCCACGCCACGGTACGCGATCGGCGCGCGTGCGGTGGCGCTTGCCACCGCACGCGAATCCGGCTCAGGGCACCAGCGAGAGGCCGACCCGGAACTGCGATTCGTTGCGCTGGTTGTAGCCCAGCAGCGTTTCGCCATAGCCGTTGAAATACTGCAGGTGCAGATATCCATTCATGTTGAGGAACGTGCGCTTGAGCGGCCAGTTGAAATCGAGCTGCGTCGTCCGGCGCTTCGCATCGCCCTGGCGGTACATGGCGGATACCACCGCACCCCCGTCCTGCTCCCAACGCAGCTTCCAATCGACATGACCGGCGTAATCGGCGTAGTCGCGATTTTCGCTGGCGACCCCGAAATAGGCCTTCACGCGCGGCGCGAAGGACAGCGTGCTGCCCCCGTCGAAGCGATAGAACAGCGCGGGCTCGAGATAGGCGTCGTTGACCGAGCGGGAATCTTCCCCGTCCTTGCCATTGGAACGGTGCTCGACCCCGGTGTTCATGCCGACCCGCCAGCTTTGGCTTTGCGACGTCCAGAGACTGTTGTTGAGCCAGAACACGCTGGGATTGAACGTGGTGTCGATGAAGGGCATCGAGTCGCCCTGCAGGTCCCACAGCGAAGTCTGGGTGTAGCCGAGATAGAAGTTCTCGCCCCAGGTCGCCGGCCGGCCGCTGGTGGGGCTGAACAGGCGGTATTTGGCGCTCAGCTGGAAGCGCGCGGTGGTCTGGTCGCGCGTGCCGATGGAGAAATACATCGGCTGGTACTCGGAGAGCGCCGAGCGGAAGTTGTCGAAGGCGGGGTTGCTGGCGCCGGTTTGGGCCTGGACGCTGGCCACCTGGACCGGCGAAGGACCCTGGTCGGGCTGGGCGCCGGCGGCCGTCACCACGCCGGGGGGCACGGGCTGGCCGGTGGCGGGCTCCGTGACGGGCACGACGGCAGGGGCCGCCGCAATCGTGGCGCCCGCCGGGTTGGCCGCGCCGCTGGTGTCCAGCGCCATCATGGCGCTTTCGCCTTCGATGGAGACCGCCTGCAGGCCGGTGGCCTCGGCGGGCACTTCAGCGGTCCAGGCCAGGCGCGCGAAGTTATTGACCGGCACACTCAGGGGGAGAGCCTCGCCCTGAAGCCTGGCGAGGGTGCGTACGGTTCTGCCGTCGGCGCCGCGCCATTGCAGCACCAGCTGCGCGGGCGGCTGCCAGCGCGAGCGGGCATCGCCATCGTTGAAATAAACGGCCTCGACACGCACGGTTTCGCCGGGGGCGGCGGCGGGACGGTCAAGACGGTAGGAAACGCCGGCCTGGGCCGCAAAGGCGGCAGACAGGGCTGCGGCTGCGCCGAGCGCGAGCAGGGCGGGGTGCGCGGCGCGGAGGCGGCGCACGGGGTGGGACTGGACCATGGGTCGGGGGAGGGGAATAACGATGACGAGGCACTGTAGCATCCGGCGCCGGGGGCGCCGCTACGGCTTGTAAGAAGCATCTCGAAACCGCAGCGCCAGGGGGCCAGGCGCGCTCTGTCCCGGCGCACCGCGGCCGGGCGGCGTGATCGCCGGAGCGGCGGCGCCGCTCCGGCCGGCCCGCTTACTCGCCGAACTTGATGCCTTGTGCCAGGGGCAGGGCGCGTGAGTAGTTGATGGTGTTGGTGGCGCGCCGCATGTAGTTCTTCCAGGCATCCGAGCCCGATTCGCGGCCGCCGCCCGTCTCTTTTTCGCCACCGAACGCGCCGCCGATCTCCGCGCCCGAGGTGCCGATGTTGACGTTGGCGATGCCGCAGTCGGATCCGGAGGCGGAAAGAAACGTCTCGGCCTCGCGCAGATCATTCGTGAAAATGGCCGACGACAAGCCTTGCGGTACGTCGTTCTGCAGAGCGAGCGCTTCCGTGAAGTCGGTATAGCGCAGCACGTACAGGATGGGCGCGAAGGTCTCGTGGCGGACCACGTCGGTCTGCCCGGGCATTTCGGCGATGGCGGGGCGCACATACCAGGCCTGCGGATAAGTGTCGGCGAGCAGACGTTCGCCGCCCGTGACCGAGCCGCCCTGTTCGCGCGCCGCCTTGAGCGCGTCCTGCATGGCGTCGAACGCGCTTTGGTCGATCAGGGGGCCCACCAGCGTGGCGGGTTCGAGGGGGCTGCCTACCGTCGCGCTGGCGTACGCTTGCTTGAGCTTGGCGAGCAGGGCGTCGGCCACGTCTTCGTGCACGATCAGGCGGCGCGTGGTGGTGCAGCGCTGGCCGGCGGTGCCGATGGCGCCGAACACGATACCGCGCGCGGCCATGTCGAGATCGGCGCTCGGGCCCACGATGATGGCGTTGTTGCCGCCGAGCTCGAGCAGCACGCGGCCGAAGCGTTGCGCCACGCGCGGGCCCACCTGGCGTCCCATGCGGGTAGAGCCGGTGGCCGACACGAGCGCCACGTCGTGCGAATCGACCAGGGCTTCGCCCAATGCGCGGCCGCCGATCAGCACTTCCGACAGGCCCGCGGGCGCATCGCCGAACTGCTGGGCCACGCGCTGGAACAGCGCCTGGCAGGCCAGGGCCGTGAGCGGCGTTTTCTCGGAAGGCTTCCAGACGACGGCATTGCCGCACACCAGGGCCAGCGCGGTATTCCAGGACCACACGGCCACCGGGAAGTTGAACGCGCTGATCACGCCGACCACACCCAGCGGATGCCACGTTTCCATCATGCGATGGCCCGGACGCTCGGACGCGATCGTGAGGCCGTACAGCTGGCGCGACAGGCCCACGGCGAAATCGCAGATGTCGATCATTTCCTGCACTTCGCCTTCGCCTTCGGCCAGGATCTTTCCCGCTTCGAGCGCGACCAGGCGGCCGAGCGCCGATTTGTGCGCACGCAACGTCTCGCCGTAGAGCCGCACCAACTCGCCACGACGCGGGGCCGGCACATCGCGCCAGGCATGACTCGCGTGGCGTGCGCGCGTGATGGCGGCGTGGGCCTGGGCCACCGTGTGTTCCGGGACTTGCGCCAGGATCGCGCCGTCGATGGGACTGCGCGCGGGCAGGCTGCCGTTGGACAGGGCGGCCGGGTCCAGGCCGAGTTCGCGCAACAGCGCCGTAAGCGTTTCCATGGCCATTCCTCGTGTTGGGGTGAGCGGATTCAGGGTAATGCCTAAGTCGTTTTTCGGAGAAAAAATTTACTATACGAAACTCCGACGCCAAATGCGAAATATTTTTGAGGTGGACCGATGTCCCAGCCGCTGGTGCAGGTGCAGTCCGTGAGCAAGACCTACGCGCGTCCCGGCCAGGCGCCGCACGCCGCGCTGACCGAGGTCGATTGCGAGCTGGCGCGCGGCGAGGTGCTGGTGGTGATCGGCCCCTCGGGCTCGGGCAAGAGCACGCTGCTGCGTACGCTCAACGCACTCGAGTCGATCGACTCGGGTTCGATCCGGATCGACGGCGTGTCGCTGACCGATCCGGGCACGGACCTCAATCGCTGGCGCACCGAGGTCGGCATGGTGTTCCAGCACTTCAACCTGTTCCAGCATCGCACTGCCCTCGACAACATCGTGCTGCCGCAACGCGTGGTGCGCGGGCACGGTGCCAGCGAGGCGCGAGAGCGCGCCCAGGCATTGCTGGAGCGCGTGGGGATCGGCGAGCTGGGCGACCGCTATCCCAGCCAGCTCTCGGGCGGCCAGCAGCAGCGCGTGGCGATCGCGCGCGCACTGGCGATGCAGCCCAAGGTCATGCTGTTCGACGAAGCCACGTCGGCGCTCGACCCCGAAACGGTGGGCGGCATTCTGGCGCTGATGCGCGAGCTGGCCCACGAGGGCATGACGATGGCCGTGGTCACGCACGAGATGGGATTCGCCCGCGACGTGGCCGACGAAATCATGTTCATGGATGCCGGCCGGGTACTCGAGCGCGCCACGCCCACCGACTTCTTCAGCCAGCCACGGCATCCGCGCACCCGCGCGTTTCTCGACCAGATTCTTTGAAGCGTCGCCGCGTCGCGGCGTCGTGTGCAGGGCAGTGCCAGTAGTCCCGGAACCGGTGCAGAGAGGCCGGCAGCCGCCACGTAGCGGCTTTCACATCACCAAGGCAATTAAGGGGTACCACGATGCGCAAGATCAAACACTGGTTGGGCCTGGCCACGCTGGCCGTGGCCGCGATAGGCGCCAGCACGGCGGCACGGGCCGACGAGCTGGCCGATATTCTCAAGCGCGGCGAGCTGCGCGTGGCGGTGCAGACCTCCGGTCCGCTCATGAGCTTCATGGACAAGAATGGCAAGCGCACGGGCCTGGCGGTGGTGCTGGCGCAGCGCATGGCCGACGACCTGGGCGTGAAGCTGGTGCTGCAGGATTACGACTGGAAGGGCCTGATCCCGGCGCTGCTCTCGGGCAAGGCCGACATGATCGCGGCCGACATGACGCCGACGCCGCAGCGCGCCGCGCAGATCCTGTTCTCGGTGCCGATGTTCTACGCCGACACGGTCGCGGTGGTGCCGAAAGATTCGCCGCACAAGGCCTACACCGACCTCAACAAAGAAGGCGTGACGGTGGGCGCGCTGGGCGCGAGCACGTATTCCGAGGTCTCCAAGAAGATGCTGCCCAAGGCCACGCTCAAGGAGTTCTCGGGCGGTAGCGCGCCAGTGGGGCAGGCGCTGTCGTCCGGCCGTCTCGATGCCGGGATCATGTCGCTGTCGACCGCGAATCAGTTTCTGGCCGACTTCAAGAACCTGCGCGTGCTCGACGGCGTGATGGTGCGCGAACCGCTCGCCTTCGCCGTGGGCCCCAATGCCATCCGCCTGAAGCTCTGGCTGGATAACTGGCACGCCCTCAAGACGGCCGACAAGACGCTGCCCGAGACCGTGGAGTACTGGTACTCGACCGAATGGAAGAAGGATCACTGACGCGGGATCGGGTCCATGGACTGGTTGCTGAATTGGCTGCTTGATTATTACAACTGGCGCATCGTCGTCCAGTACACGGACCCGTTCCTGCGCGGGCTGGGCAATACCCTGATTGCCGCCGGCGCCAGCCTGGTGCTGGCGGTGATCCTGGGCGTGCCGCTCGCGCTGGCGCGCATGTCGTCGCGCGCCCTGTTGTGGCGGCCGGTGGCAGGCTACGTGCAATTCGTGCGCGCGACGCCCCTGCTGGTGCAGATTTATCTTGTCTATTACGCGCTGCCCGAGATCATCCCGGCATCCAAGGGCTGGAGCGAGATGTGGTTCGGCATCGTGGCGCTCACGCTGCATCATGGCGCCTACGTGAGCGAGATCGTGCGCTCCGGCATCGAATCGGTGCCGCGCGGCCAGATCGAGGGCGGCAAGGCCGTGGGCATGAGCTACCTGCAACGGCTGCGCTACATCGTGCTGCCGCAGGCTTTCGTGAACACGCTGCCGCCCCTCATCGGGCAGGCCGCGGTCCTGATCAAAGACACCTCGCTGCTGTCGCTCATCGCGGTATTCGAGCTCGTGGCGGCAGGCGTGCTGATGAACAGCGAACGCGTCGTGCCCAGCGAGAGCTTCCTGACCATCGCCGCGGGCTATCTGGTCATCTATGCCGTGATGCTGATGCTGTCCAAGGGCGTGCGCATCTGGCTGGCCGGTCCGGCCTGGAACGCGAGGTAAGCATGCAGGAATACATCGATACCGCCGTCACGGTGACGCCGTTCCTGCTCAAGGGCTTCCTCGTCACGCTGAAGATATCCTTCGTCTCCATCATCGCGGGCTCGTTGCTGGGCTTCGTGCTGGGCGTGATCCGCAGCTACCGGATACCGGTCGTGCATACGGTGGTGGGGCTATACATCCATGCGCTGCGCGGCACCCCGTTTCTGGTGCAGCTTTATCTGGTGTATTTCGTGCTGCCCAAGGTCGATGTGGACTGGCTGCATTGGGAGTCGAGCACCGCGGCCTTCGTGGCACTGTCGATCTACACCTCGAGCTACGTGGCCGAGATCGTGCGGGGCGCCATCGAATCGGTGCCACGCGGCCAGACGGAGGGCGCGCTCACGCTGGGTCTCAAGCCGCTGCAGGTGCTGTGGCTGGTGATCCTGCCGCAGGCCATGCGTCTCATCGTGCAGCCCATGAGCGGCGTCTATGTGATGTTGATCAAGAGCACCGCGGTGCTGGCGGTGGTCGGCCTGTCCGAGCTCACCCATCAGGGTGAAGTGCTCATGATCACATTCCCGAGCAAGTCACTGTTCATCTACGCGCTCATCGCGCTGGTGTACTTCGTGTATTGCTATCCCTTGCTGCGCCTGGCCAATTGGGTCGAGCGCCGCGTCACCGGCCGGCTCGCCCCGGTCTCGCTCAACTGACAGGAGCGCGGATGGACGCCGCCTACGTCGACACCTGGTATGCCCGTACGCTCGCGGACCCCGACACGCGCTATCCGGCGCTGGCCGGGGCGGCCGACACCGACATCGCCGTCGTCGGCGCGGGCCTGGCGGGCCTGTCGACCGCGCTGGAGCTGGCGCGGCGCGGCCGCAAGGTCACGCTGCTCGAGGCGCGCCGCATCGGCTGGGGCGCCTCCGGGCGCAACGGCGGCTCGGTGTCGCCGGCCTACTCGGCCGGCGCCGACCAGATTCGCCGTCACGTGAGCGAATCGCACTACCAGTCGCTGTACCGGCTTTCGATGGAAGGCGTGGAGATCATCCGCGACAACATCGCGTCGCTCGGCATCACCGAAGCGCACAAGGTCGACGGGCGCCTGCGCGTGCTGCGCTACGAAGGCACGGCCGAGCTGCAGCGCTGGTGCGACGAGCAGCGCCGTGTGTTCGGTCGCGAGGTGTCGGTGCTGTCGCGGGCGCAGGTGCGCGAGCGCTTGCTGTCGGACGTGTATTTCCAGGGCATCGACGATCCCGCGTCGTTCCATTTCCATCCCCTTAACTACGCCCGGGCGCTGGCGCGCGAGTGCGTGCGGCTGGGCGTCTCGATCCACGAGAACAGCGCGGTCACGTCGGCCGCGCTGCAGGGCCCGGTCAAGCGGCTGACGACGGCGGGCGGCACGCTGCAGGCCGCCCAGGTGGTGCTCGCCACGGGCGGCTATACCGAGGGGCTGGTGCCGAAGCTGCGCCATGCCATGCTGCCCATCGCCACCTACATCATGCTGACCGAGCCGCTGGGCGATCGCGTGCGCGAGGCCATCCGCACGGATGCTGCCATCGGCGATAACCGGCGTGCGGGCAACTATTACCGGGTGCTGCCCGGCGGACGCATCGGCTGGGGCAGTAGAATCACGACCCGGATCAGCGATCCGCCCGACCTGGCGGAATCGTTGCGCCGCGAGCTGCTGTCGGTCTATCCCCAATTGGAGGGAGTACGGGTCGAGGCCGCCTGGTCGGGCCGCATGGCCTACGCCCGGCACCTCATGGCCCAGATCGGCAAGCTGGGCGAAGGCACCTGGTATTGCACGGCCTTCGGCGGCCACGGCATGAACACCACCTCCATCGGCGGGCGGGTCGTCGCCGAGGGGATCGCCGGCGAGTCCGAACGCTACCGTCTGTTCGAACCCTTCGGGCTGGCCTGGAACGGCGGCCCGTTCGGCACCGCGGCAGTCCAGCTCACATATTGGTCGTACCAGGCGCGCGACTGGTTACGCGAACGGCAGGCGCGCGAATGACGAGGCTGAACAGGCGATGCAAGACAAACGGGAAAGCGCGCTGGCGCTGCGATTGCGGGCCCTGCGCCAGGAGCGGCGCTGGACGCTGAAGCAGGCCGCCCAGGCGAGCGGCGTGGCCGCCTCGACGCTGTCCAAGATCGAGAACGGTCTGCTCTCGCCCACGTACGACAACCTGCTCAAGATCGCGGCAGGCCTCGAGCTGGACGTGGCGGAGCTTTTCACCCCGCCCGTCGAGCACATGGGCACCGGCCGCCGCAGCGTCAACCATGGCGCCGAAGGCCGGCCCTACGAAACCCCGTACTACGATCATCTGCTGCTTTGCACCGCGCTGTCGCACAAGCGGATGATGCCGTTCCGCACACGCGTCAAAGCCCGCTCCTTCGATGAGTTCCATGACTGGAGCCGTCATCGCGGCGAAGAATTCGTCTATGTGCTGGAAGGCGAGATCGAGCTGCACACCGAGTTCTACTCGCCCGCGCGGCTCAAGGCCGGCGAGTGTTTCTACATCGACAGCCGCATGGGCCATCGCGTGATCAGCCGCAGCAAGAAAGACGCGCTGGTGCTGTGGGTCTCGACCTCGGACGCCCTGGACGCCGATCCCGCGCCCACGCTGGAGCAGGCAGGGTAAAATCGCCGCGGCTGCTCACGCCCGTGACGCGGGCTCCCTGCAAGGGGATCGCCCACACGTTATGATTGCGCGCCTTGCCGCGCTCCGCCCTTAGCTCAGTTGGATAGAGCACTCGCCTTCTAAGCGAGCGGTCACACGTTCGAATCGTGTAGGGCGGGCCATTTTTCCCTGCGCGTGCGCCTCAGCGCAACGCGCAGATCTGATCAGGCTTCTCGTCCGGATATGGACGACGGCACTGCCGCCGTTCAGGCCAGCGTTGCGGTGATTCCCTCAATGCGGCGAGTTCGTTCGTTTCGTTCTTTCCAGGACGCTCAGAACCTGGCCGCTGCGCTGCACCACCTGATCGAATGTTGCGGTGCTTGTGCCATGACCGAGCTTGAGGTTGTCGTGCCACCAGCGCAGGCGCATGCGCGATAGCGCGTCATTGGCGAAGCGGCGATGACCAGCGACCAACGCGTACCTATATGACGCATTTTCGTAGTGCGGGCCTAGCAGAGGTGAGATTCTTGCGTCTGCTCGAGCTTCGGCCAGCCCGAACGCGCACCAGTCGACCAATTGGCCGAAGCCCCCCAGGAAGCGAGTGCCCAGATGGGCGGCCTTGCGTTTTTTCTGCTCGAAAAGTGTCTTGGGCAAACAGTCTTCAAACTCGATCAGACCGACCGTGGGATCGGCACCAGGATCGACGTCGGCCCACCCGAAGTCAGCCCTGAAGTTGCCGATGGTGAGTTCGCGGGCCACGTGAGTGGGAACGATGCGATGAAGCGCGTAGGCGAGCATGGCAATCCGCTCGACCGATCCGCCAAACCAGTTCAGCAACGCCCGTTCGGGAATGCCATCTGGGGATGACGAAGGCGATAGCAACGCCGTGAGGGCCGCAAGATCGTCTCTCCACTTTGGCAGTGTTGCGGCATCCAGATGGAATGCGTGGAAGTAATTAGCGGAAATGCGTTGGTCGTGGCCGATCGGGGCCTGGCGTGTCGTCGTTTTGCGCTTCAAAATCAGGCGCCTATCAGGCATCTTTCGCGCGGCGTCAGGACTGTCCAGACGGTGTTGCCGTCGTTGCCAGACTCATACACGACGCAAAAGCCCGAAGGAAGAACGCGAACTTTCAGCGCTGGCGGCTTGCCCCGCCGGCCCGTTGGATGACCTTTGGGTCGGGGAGTGTCGAGGGCCTCGAGGACTTCGGCGCGGATTCGGCCAGGCAGCCGTTGCCACGCGGCGCTCGCATCTTCCGATACACGAGGGGGCTGACGTAGCGCTGCCGCCCCGGGTTTGGCCGAATTCAGTACGAAAGGCTTGTCAGGCATGACGTACTCCTGTCGTCCGCACCCAGCGGCAGATTGCCGTTGGTCTCGTGCCGAAGACGCTGGTCCACCAGTTCGGCAGATTCTAGACCTTTGTCCTCGTGGGTTTCTTACGCTTTACATCAGATGCGACCAGTATGTCTCAGCGCCCGCCTGCCGGGACGGCTTCCATGTTCGGCACCACATCCGAGAGGTCTTCGGCCTGTTCGTGTTCGCGTGCACCTTGCACCAGGTCGTCGGTGACGCGGAGCTCCGCGCCGGTGGGCGACATGAGCGCTGCCGAGGCGAAGGGCGCGACCGGGGCGGGGGCGGGACGTTCCTTGCGGCGCCACATGAAGCTCGCGGTGAGCAGCACGTTGAGCAGGACGAAGGCCCAGAACAGGCCGGCTTCGCCGACGTGCGTCATCACGGGCGAGATCATCAGCGGGCTGATGGCCGAGCCCAGTGAGTTGATCAGCAGCAGGCCCTGGATCATGCGCACCAACGCATCGGCCGGCGCGCGATCGGCCGAGTGGCTGACCGCGACGGGGTAGATGGCGAATACGCCGCCGCCCAAGAGAAACAGCAGCACGATGAGGAACGGCGACGACGCCGGAATCATCAACAGCAGTGCGCTCAGCACGAGGCAGAAAACGCCCAACGCGATCAGCACCACCTGGCGATCCTGACGGTCCGACCAACGGCCCACCGGATACTGCAACACCATGGCGCCCAGGATGGTGGCGGCCATCATGCGGCCGATGTCATCCACATTGAGGCCCACGCGCTGCAGATACAGGGGCAGCAGCGTGTAGATGGCCGCGATCGCGATGCCGGACCCGAAGCAGCCGATCACGCCGGTGGGCGTGACGCGCAGCAATTGGCGGGGCGACAGCGGTTCGACGCGTTCCACTTGGGGCGAGATACGCGGAATGATCACCATCGGCAAGACAGATAGCGCGGCCAGCATGCCGGCGAGCATGAAGGGAGCGGCTTCGCTCCAGTCATTGATGGCGCCGAGCTTGATCTGGCCAAGCATGCCGGAGCCATAGAGCGCAATCATATAGAGCGCCAGCACCTGGCCGCGCCGCTTCTGGTCGGCGGCCAGCAGCAGCCAGCTTTCCACCACGAGGAACACGCCGACCGTGGCCCAGCCGTTCACGAGGCGCAGCACCGCCCACGCCCAGGCGTCGAAATACAGCCCCTGCAGCAGGATGGTGACGGCGATGAGCGAGGCGAAGCTGCCATAGGCGCGGATGTGACCGATGCGTACGATGAGCCGGTCATTGAACATCGCACCCAGGGTCAGGCCGATGAAGTAGGCGGACGACACCACGCCCACGATGGTGGCGGATTCACCCGCCGCGTCCAGCCGCAGCGTGGTGAGAGAAGAGAGAAATCCGTTGCCGATGCAGACGATGAAGAGTCCGAGCAGGGGAGCGAGTGCCATGGCCAGCAATTGGCGTGACATGAAAACCTCGATGAAGCAGGAGCGCAGGTGAAACAGCGCCGCGCCGGACGGTGTCCTGGGCGGCGAGTGGAAAAAGCGGGGTTCGGCGGGCGGCCTCTGGCGCCGCGACCGCGACCGCGACGCGCGACGCGCGACCAAGGCGCGACGGCGCGCCAAAGCGGATCGGTCAGGTCGCACGCGTCCGCGCGTGCGGACGCGTGCCGGGCAGGGCAGGCGCGCGGTGGCATGGTGGGGAATGAGGTCTGTGCCGTCGGGGGGTGCGACGCCCGGCCCACGGTGGCGGCGCATGCGCGCGGCGGTGGGGAGCAATCTGGCGGAGAAATCCGACCGGTCAGGGAGTGCCTGCGACCTCTATGTGGCAGTGATTAGGGGGCCGAGGGCGGATCGCGAGCGGGTCTGCGGTGGCCGGGCCTCTGGCGCCGGGTGACGGCGCGGCGGGAATTCTACCGCTAAAGCGCGAAAGGCCGTGCGCGCGACTCCCGCACCCCCCCGCTCAGGAAGTCGATGAGTGGATTGGCGGCTTGTGTTTTGGTCGACTTATCATACAACTCGTAATGTGCCGGCGGGGAGCGCGAGCCCGGGTCGACCGCTGAAACTGTCGTCTCACCGACAGTCTCGGGCAGCCTCGGATATTCCCTAGGTTGTGGACATGGAACGGCCTCGCTACGATGCGCCATCTTGTACGACAACGTACAACGTGAAGGCAAAACGAAAGCATTGTGCGGCCCCAAGGGGAAAGGCCGTGCGCCCTCATCGCCATCGGCATCCGGGCGCAATCTCGTCACGCAGCACCATCGAAAAAAAACCGACAGAAGGAGACTCCGATGGCAAATGTCCCGCCCGAGCTGGCGGGCCGGCGTCGTCTGCTGGGCGCGGCTCTCGCGCTTGGCCCGGCCTTGGCTCATGCCCAGTCGTTTTCGTTCACGCCGCAGCAACGCTATCCCGATCCTTCGGTACGCATCCTCGACCCCTCGTTCGCGCAATATCGCATCTACAGCAGCAGCGTCGAGCAACTGGCCAGCGGCTTTCGCTGGCTCGAGGGGCCGGTGTGGTTCGGTGATGGGCGTTATCTGCTGGTGTCCGATATCCCGAACGACCGCATCCTGCGTTGGGACGAGACCACCGGTAAGACGAGCGTGTTCCGCCAGCCTGCGAATTTCAGCAACGGCCTGGCGCGTGACCGCCAGGGCCGGCTCCTGACCTGCGAGCACCTGACGCGCCGCGTCACGCGCACCGAGTACGACGGCAGCATCACCGTGCTGGCCGACAAGTTCGACGGCAAACCGCTCAACTCGCCCAACGATATCGTCTGCCGCAGCGACGGCTCGATCTGGTTTACCGATCCTCCATTCGGCATCGGTGGCCACTGGGAGGGCGACAAGGCCAAGCCCGAACTGCCGCATTCGGTGTATCGCATCGATCCGGCGAGCGGTGCGCTCGAGAAAGTCCTCGACGATCTGGCCGGGCCCAACGGCCTGTGTTTTTCGCCCGACGAGAAGGTGCTCTACGTGGTCGAGGCGCGGCACCAGCCCAATCGTGTCATCTGGGCCTACGACGTCGGCACGGGCGCCAAGCTCTCGGGCAAGCGTGTGCATGTCGATGCCCAGGGGCCGGGCGCGATCGACGGCATCAAGTGCGACGAGGCCGGCAACTTGTGGTGCGGCTGGGGCAGCAACGGCTCGGCCGATGCCAAACCGGAAGACCTCGACGGCGTGATGGTGTTCAACCCGGCGGGTAAGGCCATCGGCCATATCCGCTTGCCCGAACGCTGCGCCAATCTCACCTTCGGCGGCGCCAAGCGCAACCGCCTCTTCATGGCGAGCAGCCATTCGCTGTACGCCCTTTACGTGGAAACCCGCGGCGCTGTCTGAAGCAGCGGCGCCGCAATTCATTGATCAATAACAGGACGGAGACAATATGGATTCGAGCAAAAGACGTTTGCTGAGCGCCGGCGCGGCGCTGTGCGTGGCGCCCTGGGTGCCGGCGTGGGCCCGCGCGGCCACCGCGAGCGCGGCCGATGCGGCCAAGTGGCCGACGCGCCCCGTTCGCATCATCGTGCCTTACCCGCCCGGCGGCTCGTCGGACATCATCGCGCGCCTGGTCGCGCCGCGCCTGAGCGAAGCGCTGGGCCAGACCGTGGTGGTCGAGAACAAACCCGGCGCCAACGGCAACCTGGGCGCGGGCCTGGTCGTGCAGTCCAATGACGACGGCCACACCGTGCTGCTGTGCGACGTGGGCGCGCTGGCGATCAGCCCGTCGGTCTACACCAAGCTGTCGTTCGATCCCTCCAAGGATCTGCGCGCGGTGAGCATGCTGGCGTACTCGCCTCACGTGCTGGCCGTGCATCCCGACGTGCCGGCGCGCACCGTGCCCGAACTCGTCGAGCTGTCGAAAAAGCAGCGCCTGAATTTCGCCGTGACGGCGATCGGCAGTGCCCCGCACCTGGCCGCCGTGGCCGTGCAGCAAGCCACCGGCGCCCAATGGGAATACGTGCCGTACAAGGGCGGTTCGCAAGCCGTGACCGACACAATCGGGGGCCAGACCCAGGTCATCATGAACGGCCTGCTGGCCACGCTGCCGCACATCAAGGCCGGCAAGCTGCGTCCGATCGCGATCTCCAAGGGCGAGCGCATGTCGCTGATCCCGGATATTCCCACGATCTCCGAGCAGGGCGTGAAGGGCTTCGAGTCGGGTACCTGGCAGGGCATCATGGGCCCGCTGGCCGTGAGCGATCCGATCGCGGCCAAGCTGGCGCAGCATCTGGCCAAGATCGTGAACCAGCCCGAGGTGCAGAAGCAGCTCAACGAGCAGGGCGCCGAAGTGGTGGTGCGTGATCCGGCGCAATTGGCGTCGTTCTTCAGCACCGAGCGCGATCGCTGGGCCAAGGTGGTCAAGACCACCGACATCCGTCTCGATTAAGGGACATGCCGGACGTCCGGCCACCGTACGGTGGCCACGCATCCGGCACCGCGGCAGCGCCTCCTCGGGCGTATCATCGTGGCCAGGCCGACCCGATCGGCCACCATAAGATGACAATCCCGAGGAGACCGCTGTGGGCAGGGAAGTAGAAGGCGCCGGCCAGGCCGGGCGCTGGTATTTTGGTTGGAACATCGTGGCGGCCGCCACGATCCTCACGATGTTGACCGTTGGCCTGCGCATGGGCATCGGTCCGTTCTTCCTGCCGATGGCGCAGGATCTGGGTTTCAGCCGCAGCGAACTCGCCGGCATCGTGGCCGCGGGCATGCTGGTCTACGGGCTGGCGATGCCGCTGGCCGGGTATCTCGTCAGCGTGCGCGGCACTCGCTTCGTGCTGACCTGTGGCACCGTCATCGTGGTGCTATCTCTCCTCTGGACCATCACCGCCACCTCGCTGCTCGGCTTTCTGCTGGCCTTCGGCATCGGTCTCTCGGTGGGCCTCGCCTTCACCAGCCCGGTTGCGCTCACGCCGGTGCTCAGCCGCTGGTTCACGCGCCAGCGCGGCATGGCGCTCTTCTTTTTGTCCACCGGCTCGATGGCGGGCATCGCACTGATGACGCCCACGCTCACTTTCGCGATCGAAGGCATGGGCTGGCGGCCCACCCTGTTGGGTTTCGCGGTGTTGTTCGCGCTCATCACGCTGCCGACCGCGTTTCTCGTGATCCGCGACCAGGCGCCGCAGCACACCGACCTGCTGCCCGAACAGATCGCGGCCGGCGGCGCCGGCGGGGTCAATCGTCCGGCCGCGCCGCTGGCGCAAGCGGGTGTGCGTGGCGCACTGCGCACCGCGCCCTTCTGGGGCATCATGCTGGGCCTCTTCGCCTGCGGCTTCAGCATGAACCTGCTGGGCACGCACGGCATGCCCATGCTGATGGATCATGGCTTCGACGCGCACACCAGCGCGCTCGGCATCGGGTTGATCGGGCTGGTCGCCATCTTCAGCACCCTGGTGCTGGGCCGGCTCTCCGATGTGCTGCCGCGGCGCAATATCCTGGCGGTGATCTATCTGGTGCGGGGGCTGGGCTTTTTCGCGCTGGTGATGGTGGGCGCGCACTGGGAGCTCTACACGGCCGCCGCCGTGGGCGGCATCGTGTGGGCGGGCAGTATTGCGCTGTCCTCGGCGATCCTGGCCGACCTCTACGGCGTGAAACTGGTGGGCGTGCTGTATGGCCTCACTTATCTCGGCCACCAGGTCGGCGGCACGCTCAGCTCGTGGCTGGGCGGCTGGGCGTTCGATGTGTTCGGCACGCACTGGATCGCGTTCGGCATGGCGGGCGTGCTGCTGGTGGCCGCCGCATTGATCTCGCTGCGGCTGCCCGAGCGCGGCGCCGTGCTGGCGCGCGCTTGAATGACCGGGGCGGCATCTTGCCGCCCCTTTGCACGGATCAGCTCGCGCGGCGCTCGGTCAGCAGGCTGACCAGCTCAGGCACGTAGCGGTCGGGCCCGCCTTGTTCGACCGCCTGCTCGAAGGTGCCGAGTACGGCCGCGCCGATGTCGCGCACCGCGCCGGTTTCGGCGGCCATGGTGTTGTAGTAATCGAGATCCTTGCGGGCGTTCGACATGAAAAAGCGCAGCGACGAGGTGTCCTGCGAGAGCAGGTAAGGCTTGAGGCGCTCGAGCGCCACGCCGCCGCCGCCGCCCTTGGTCAGCACCTCGGCGAACACCGCCGGATCGATGTCGGCGCGGCCCGCGCAGGCCGCGGCCTCGGAAATCAGCGCGATCAAGCCGAGCGACACATAGTTGTGCAGCAGCTTCATGCGATGGCCGGCCCCGATGGGGCCCGCGTGCGTGATGTTTTCGGCGAAGGCCGACAACAGCGGCTTGCATTCGTCGAACAGCGCGGCGTCGCCGCCCACCAGCAGATTGAGCCGGCCTTCGGCTGCCTCCTTGGGCGTGCGGGTCATGGGCGCATCCAGAAAGCGGCCGCCTCGTGCCTGCACGGCCTCGGCGACCTTGAGCGTGGATGACGGAATCGCGGTGGAGCAGTCGATCACCACCGTGCCGGGACGCAGTCCTTCGAGCACGCCACCCGGCCCGAGCAGGACGGCCTCGACCTGCGGGCTGCCGGTCACGCACAGAATGATGACATCGGATGTCGCCGCCAGCGTGGCACCGTCGGTGCAGGCGCTGGCTCCTGCCGCGAGCAAATCCGCGATGGGCTGGTTGCCCGGGTGTTCCAGCACGGTCAGCTTGTGGCCGTGCTTGACGAGATTGCTGGCGATGCCGTGGCCCATGAGGCCGATGCCTGCCATTCCGACTGTCGTCATCTTCCACTGCTCCTGCCCAGGGTGGGCTTATTGGTTTGATAGTGGGTGCCTGCGCACCGCCGTCGATCTTACCCACCCTGGCCGGACGTGATGAGGCATGCGCCTACGGGATTACACGGATATCGCGGCACGATCTTTGCAGTTTCTTGACACCACGTCGCGGTAGTCCTGTCAAAATTGCGCAAGATTCATCAAAAATATGTATCGGTTGCATCCGACGGTGGGGAGTTCGCACATGGGCGGGGTAATATCGCTCCCTGTTTCCGTCTGGCCGGTTCCCTCTCGGAATGGCCTATCCCACGTCCAATCCAATGCCTGATCCGACCTTCGCGCGGATAGTCTCCGAATTCGGCTCCAGCCTCGGCATGGGCGGTCTGCAACCGTCGGCCGAAGGCGTGTGCCAGCTCGTGTTCGACGGCCGGCATGTGTTGCGGCTGATCAGCATGGGCGCGCGCGGACAGGTGCTGTTGTCGTGCCTGCTGGGCCCGTCTCGCGCGGATGCCGCCCAGGCCGAGCTGATGGCGAAGGCCAATTTCATGCAAGCCGGCCGCGGTGCCGTGCTGTGCGTGGGGCCCGACGGCAAGCCGCACATCCAGCTGGCACTGCCTTATGTCGAATGCGCGCCCGCCCCGCTGATGGCCGCGGTCGAAGCCCTGCTCGATCAGGCCGACCGCTGGAACGAGCGCCTGGTGCGCGAGGCGGCACCGGCGTCGCGCATGCCGGCGCCGATGTTCTTCCAGTCGGTATGAGCGCGCGGCCGTTGCGGCCGCAACCGCTTTAGCTGGACTTCTGAATCACACCCTTGAGCGAGTCGGCCACCTGCTTGGTGATCGTGCTCTGGATATCGATCATCATCGTCCACTGTTGCACCTGTTGCTGCATGGCCAACAGGTCGGCCTGATTGACCGTGCCGTCCGCATTCGTGCCGAGCGTGGACAAGGTGGAACGCAGCTGAGTTTCCTGGCTGCGGATGCCCTGATAGAGCGTGTCGTTGATCGTGTTGAAATTCAAGCCGGACGAACCGGTCAGACCGCTGATGGCCATGGCGTGCGCTCCTTAGCGAGGCGAAAACGAGGAAAAGGGTTGGGCGGGCGCGCGGGCGTCGGCGCCGCGATCCTGAGGCAGGGGATAGTCGACGAGCACGGCAGTGGCGGCATCCGCGGCCGCGGCGACCGCGCTGTATGCGGCGAAGTCGGCGCGCGGCAATCCGGCGTCGAGCTCGGCGCGCAGGCGACGGGCCAGCCCCTGGGTGCGCGCCACCATCGCATCGCGCTGCACGGCGCCATCGGGCGCGGCGAGGCGGGATTCGAGATCGGTGAGGGCGGTGTGCGAGCTCATGCTGGGAGTTCTCCGGCGGATGTCGGCGGCACGCTAACGTACCACGATGGCGGGCCTGGGCCCTTCGAAAATAATGCGTTTGGGTTCGATCGCGGCGAGGCGGTATTGGCGGTAGGTGCCGCCCACGAGCAGCTTGCTGCCGTCGCCCAACACGATGAACGGCTGCGGGCCGCCCACCACGCTGCGGATGTCGAACGGTACCGAGTCGGCGAACTGGCGCTCGCCCGGTCCGGCCAGGGCCACGACACCCAGGTGCGTGGTGTTGAAGCGGGCCATCACGGTCTGCAGCTGCGCCATCTGGTCATCGTCCAGACCCGCGGCGGCGGCTTCGAGCCGGTCGCCTTGCCAGGCCAGGCCGACGCCGCTCAGGCCCGCGTCCACCAATTCTTTCGAAAACGCCTGCGCCACGTCGGGGGCGAGCCGGATGTCATTGCCGAGCACGGTCATGCCGGGCAACTGCGCGCGCACCGCATCGAGCGCGCTGGCGCGTTCACGGGCGCTGCCGGCGATACCTTGCACGGTGAGCCGGCCATCGCCGTCGTAGCGCGGGGCGTAGCGCACGCTGAACCCGCGCAGGGCGTTGGCCGCGGTCTGAAGCGCTTCGTCTTCGGCGCTGACCTGCAGGGCCGGCATGGGCCAGATCTGCGTCATCGCGGCGGCCACGCGCTCCTGTTCGCCGCGGTCGCGAACCCAGCCGGAGACGCGCACGGTACCGTCGCGCGACATGGCCACGTGCAGCCGCGAGGCGAGGCCAAGCCGCTCGATCGCGGCCGAGATCTGGCTCATCGATTGTTCGGCGGCGAGCCGCGGGTCGGGCCGCGGCGGAGCCTTGGGCTCGGCCGGCAGCCACCAGGCCATGGCGATGGCCACGATGATGGTGAGCACGACCGCGCCGATGCCGACCCACATGGGCCAGGTCTCGCGGGTGCGGGCGGGCGCGGCGGGTAAGGGCGGGCGCGAGGCGGCCGGCGCGGCTGGCGCAGGGGCGTCCGGCGTGCCGGTGTTCGCGTCCACGCTCTCGCCGACGGCCTTGCCGGCCAGGACCTTGTCCAATGAAGCTGCATCGAGCGCCGCAGTATCGCGTGCCGAACCGTCCGCATCGTTCGCGGCGGCGGGCAGCACGGCCCAGGGATCGGCGCGGCGGGCCACCGTGATCCACAGCGGACCCAGCGGCAGGGGCTGATTGAACGGCGTGTCGGGCTCGGCGGGCGCGCCGGCCGCATCCTGCGCCTGCATGGTCCAGCCGCGCTCGCCCAGCCGCAGGCGGCCGGCCTGCGGCGCTACGCCGGCGTCGGCCAGCACGATGTCGCAATCCGGGTCGGCACCCAGCACGGCGCCGTCGCGCGCATCGCAGCGTGCGTCGCGGTGCAGGCCCGACAGCACCCGCAATTCCAGCATCTCGTTCGGGTTCGCGCTCATGCGGGATCGGCTCCGTGACTCACAGGTCCACCCGCGCGAGCGGCTGCACGTTGATTTCCTGCGTGAGCTCCTGATAGGAGAGCACCGGCAGGTCGTACAGATCCTGTTCGATCATTTTGCGCAGGTAACGACGGATATCCATCGAGGTCAGCAGCACCGGCTTGCGCGCGGCGGCGCTGAGGTCACCGACCGTGCGCTTGACGTTTTCGAGCAGGCGCTTGGACACATTCGGGTCCAGCGCGAGATAGCTGCCGGCGGAGGTCTGGCGGATCGCACCGCGTACGGTCTCTTCCACATTGGGCGCGAGCAGATAGGCGGGCAGGATGTTCTGGCCGCTGGAATACTTGTAGCTGATGTGGCGCTTGAGCGAGACGCGCACGTATTCGGTGAGCAGCACCGAGTCTTTTTCCTTCTGGCCCCATTCGATCAGGGCCTCGAGCACCGCTCTCAGATTGCGCACCGAAATGTCTTCGGACACCAGCCGCTGCATGATCTCGGCCACTTTCTGCACCGGCATCACGCGCAGCGCTTCCTTGACCAGGTCGGGGTAGCGATCTTCCATCGCGGACAGAAGGAAGCGGGTTTCCTGGATACCGATGAAATCCGACGAATACTTCTTGAGCACGAAGGCCAGATGCCAGGTAAGGATCTGGTGCGCATCGAGATAGGGAATGCCCGCCGCCGCCAGCATCGGCACCTGCTCCGTGGCGACCCACAGCGTCGGCACATCGGGCAGAAAGCGTTTGTCGGGGTCGAACGTCACTTGCAGCGCCTGCAGATTCTGTTCGCTGTCACGCGCCAGCACGTGACCCGGGCGCAGGCGTCCCTGCGACACCGGCACTTCCGACAGCAGGATGTTGTAGGTCTGTTCGGGCAAAACCTCGTTGAAGCGCAACTGGATGCCGGGGAAGGGCACGCCGAGGTCGAAGTAGAGCGCGCGGCGGATCTTGAGCAACTCTTCGTTGAGCTCGTCGGGATTGAAATGGCGCTGCAGGCCCGCCGCCACGTCGATCATGAGCGGCAGGGTGGGGGCGAACTCGGCGCTGCCGTCGGTCTTGGGTTTGCTCACGGCGGGCTGGCCGTCGGCGGCCAGCGCCGGTATCTCGGTAATCTCGCCGGTTTTCTCGTCGACCACCTTGCGTGAGCCGCGCATCAGCACGAAGCCGATGGTGCCCACGATGGCGGCAAGCGCCAGAAAGGTGAAGGTGGGCATGCCCGGGATCAGCCCCATGCCCACCGCGATGGCGGCGGCGATGAGCAGGGCGCGCGGCTGGGCCAGCACCTGGTTGCCGATGTCCTTGCCCACGTTGGAGGGGCCGTCGCCGGTCTGCACCCGGGTGACGATGATGCCCGCGCAGATCGCGATGAAGAGCGCCGGGATCTGCGAGATCAGGCCGTCGCCGATCGACAGGATCGAATACACCTGCACGGCCTCGCCCGCGCTCAGGCCGCGCTGCATCGTGCCGATCAGCATGCCGCCCAGCAGGTTCACCGCCACGATGATGAGGCCGGCGATCGCGTCGCCCTTGACGAACTTCATGGCGCCGTCCATTGCGCCGTAGAGCTGGCTTTCTTTCTCGACGATGTTGCGGCGGCGGCGGGCTTCGTCCATGTCGATCGTACCGGCGCGCAGGTCGGCATCGATCGACATCTGCTTGCCCGGCATGGCGTCGAGGGAGAAGCGCGCCGCGACTTCGGCCACGCGCTCGGCGCCCTTGGTGATCACCACGAACTGCACGATGGTCAGGATCAGGAACACCACCAGGCCGACGACCAGGTTGCCGCCGACGACGAAGTTGCCGAAGGTCTCGATGATGTGGCCGGCGTCGCCCTGCAGCAGGATGAGGCGGGTCGTGGCGATCGAGATGCCGAGCCGGAACAGCGTGGTCACCAGCAATACCGACGGGAACGAAGAAAACGCCAGCGGAGACGGCAGATACATGGCCACCATCAGCAGGATGGCGGAGATCGTCATGTTGGCGCCGATCAGCACGTCCACCAGGGTCGTGGGCAGCGGCAGGATCATCATGAAGATGATCGAGACGATCAGGATCGCCAGGACGATGTCGTTGCGGCTGGTCGCTAAGGCGACAATGCGGTTGAGGGCGTGCATCGAGGTCAGGCGGTAACGGGTGTAGGGGTGGTCGCGCCGCGCAGCGCCACATAGGCGCGCATGGCCGCGCCCGCTTCCTGCGGACGCGCGAGCGCGGTCAGGACCTGGGCACGCACCAGGTGAAAGGTGCCGTCGATGGCACCGCTCATGGCGACGCGCTCGAGCGTGGCCTGCGCATCGGCGGGCTTGCCCGCGCGCAATTGGGCCAGGGCCAGCGCCACACGTTGACGCGGCTCGGCCAGGCCGAGCGCATCGAGCGCCGCCAGCAGCACCACCGCCTTTTCCGGGCGGTTGTTCTCCATATAGATACTGGCGAGCAGGCCCAGCATCTCGGCGTGCGTGGCGTTCAGGGCGGGAGCGATGGCGGTCATCCTTGGTACAGGGCGCTGCGATACAGGGCGACGAGGTCACGCAGGCCCGACTCCTCGCGCAGCAGGCGCACGGCGCGATTGAGCGTGCGGGCCGCGTCGTCTCCTTGCGCGGCGGCCAGGTCGGCCGCCTCGGACAGCAGGGTCTGCGTTTCACCCAGCAGCTGCGCGAAGCGGCCCGGCATCAGGAGGTCTCGATTCTGCAGCGCCGGGCGCAGCGCCTGATCCAGGCTGCGATCCATGCCGGGTTTGTCGAGCAGCGCCTCGAGCTGCGGGCGCATGCCGTCGGCGGCGGGCGTGAGGTCCTGGCGGTCGGGCAGGTGAGGGTTGCCACTGTCGCGGCTGGCATAGCTGATGCCTTCGATGCCGCGGTCGAGCGCGAAACTGCCGATTCTCAAGTCGTTCATGGTCGGTACCTGGCGTTCAGTAGGCGGAATCGCGCACGGCGTCGAGCCAGCGGTTCAGATAGTCGACGCCGGCGCGCAGGCCGGCGGGCGCCACGGCGTCTTCGTCATAGCGGGTGAGGGCCAGCAGCCAGTGCTGATGGCCCTGATTGCGCAGCGCCACCTGGACCGGCCAGCCTTCATGGCGGGTGTGGTGCGCCCGCTTGAAGGCGCGCAGCAGCAGGGGGCCGGCGTCATAGTCGACGGGGGCCGCCACATAGACCGCCAGACCACCGGCGGTGCGCTCGATGCCCACGCGCCGGCCGGATTCGGCCTGCAGCGCAAGCGCGCCGCGTTCGTCGAGCGCCAGCGGGCCGAAGCCCCATTCCTGGCCCAGCGCGGCGAGGGCCTGTTCGGCGTTGTTCATGCGTCTTCCTCGTCGATCGCGACGTCCAGGGCCTGTTGGGCCGCACTCAGAATGCTGTGACGCACATCGGCGTCGGGAAAAATCTGGGTCGGCAGGTCTTTGAGCATGCCCTTCACCCCCGCGAGAAACACCACGCGCGCTTCGATCCCGGTGACATTCTGCTGGCTGGCCAGCGCGGTGAAGCGCGAGTCGCTGACCCAGCGTTCGCCGGTTATGCCGATCAGGTCGCGCATCAGCCGCGGGGCGTCCAGGCCGGTGCCGTGGCGGGCGGACAGGCGTCCGCCGAGCTCGGCGCAGCCGTCCAGCACGGTGGCCGCCACTTCCAGGTGATACAGGTCGCTCACGAGCACCTGCAGCCGGCCGGTGTCGGTCGAGGGGCGGGCGGCGGCGAGGTCATGGCCCAGCGCCGCGATCAATTGTTTGAGGCCGCGGCCCAGGTCGGCGTCGCCGAAGCGCTCGAGCGCCAGCGCCAGCGTCTTGGACAGCGAGGTCTCGCCCAGCACCACGTCGCGATAGGTCTGCTGGAACTGCGCCACGCCGGTGGGGTCGGCGGCGAATTGGCCGGCGCTTTTCAGGGCGTTGAGGCCCGCCCGGATCTCCGGGCCGCGCTCGATTTCCAGATCGGCGAGCGCGTCGCGGATGGCTTCCAGGGCGGTCGAGTCGGCGCCCTGGCGTTCACCTTCGCGCAGGGCGTATTGCAGACCCAGGTATTGCTGCGACACGTCGCCGAATGCCTGGGCGGCGCCTTGGCGCGGCGATGCCTGGCCGGACAGCAGCTTCTTGGTCAGTTCGACCAGCTTCTCGTGGGCGTCGGCGTCGTGGGTGTCATCCAGGAATTCGACGATTTCCTGGGTGTCCAGCAATTGCAACGGCCGGTCGGACTTCACCTTGCGCTCGGCATGGTGCTTGTCCTCGGTCTTTTCGGCCATGTGCAGGCTGAGCTCTTCGGCGCCATCGGCCAGCGACACCTCGCCGGCCAGCGTCACGGTCTTTTCGCCCAGCATCATGCCCGCCTGCTGGCGCGCCGAGGCGGCGTCTCCGTGAGCGGTGGTGGCGTTGAACCCGTGGTTCGGCAGTCCGGCGTCGATTCGATTCATGGTTTTCGTCTGGGCGGCCGGCCGGATCCAGGGGGAGGCCGGCAGGTGCCACTGCGTAGTAACCGTGGCGGGGCTTTGGTTCCATCGCGGCCACAAAATTATTTTGGTGACGGCGGTGGAACCAAACGCCGAGGCGCGGTTACGAACGGGGCAAGAGCCAGGGCGAGGGTCCGGCGCACTTTCCTGAGGGAGAACCCCATGAGCATCAACGGCATCAATATCGGCGGCGTCCAATCCATCGACCTGTCTTCCATGGACCTGGAAACCGCACTGATGCAGGTGCAGCAGCAGCGCACCCAGCTGCTGGATGCGTCGCTGCGCAGCCAGATGGATTCGGTCAACCAGCGCAACCAGGACATCGCCAAGCTCAATGAGCAGAGCGCCGCCTTGCGCAACACCAATACCGGTCTGGAATCCGCGAACGTGGACATGACGGCCAAGATCGCCGAGTACAAAGAGTTGGCGGACCGCCTGACGGCCAGCAAGTGCCCGGATCCCAACGGCTGGTACGGCTTGTCGTACGGCCAGGGCGACGATGGTGACCTGTCGTTCAAGACGCTGGACCAGATCAAGGCGGCAGGCCTGAACATCCCGGGCGGGGACGACGCGCCGCGCAACGTCGACGGCAACCACACCATGGACGCCAAGGGCTGGGTCGTGCAGAGCTTCATCGACCAGCTCGGCGCCAAGATCGCCGGCATGGAAGAAAGCATCAAGACAAATACCGCCACGATCAAGACAAATAACGACGCGATCGCAGACAACAAGACCCAGATCGATAGTCTGGGCAATACCCAGCAGATGGAGATGCTGCGCCTGCAAAGCCTCAGCAACAAGCGCAACGAGGCCTTCGACGTGATGACCAACTTCGTCAAGAAGATGCAGGACAACCGCAGCTCCATCATCGGAAACATGCGCTGAAGCCGAGGGTCGGCGATGGCCGCGCCGCCGCGGGGCGCCCCGGCGATTATTTGCCGGCGCGACACGGAACCGAACCCGCGCAGCCGTTACTCACCCACCAGTTTCGTCATTCTTTTGTTCGACGCCGGCCATGCCGGCCAGGGAGTCCGTCTTGAACATGAACGTCACCAGCAGCAACGTGGGCGGCATCAGCGCGCTCGATCTGTCCAGTATGGACCTCGAGACCGCCCTGATGATGGTGCAGAGCCAGCGTGTCAGCCTGCTCGACCAGAGCCTGAACGACCAGATCAAGGAAGTGCAGGCGCGCAACGAACTCACCGCCTCGCTCAACGATATGCAGGCCGCGCTCAATGGCCTGAAGTCGGCGCTGCCGAGCAAGGACCCCAAGCCGGGCGATCGCGTGGCGGATACGCCGGAGAACCGGGCGCTCGCCGCCAAGTTCGCTTCGCACGCGGACAGTCTGGACCGCGGCACCTCCCCGGTCGGCGTGAGCGGCGAAATCGGCAAGGACCACGCCGTGTCGGCCAGCCAGATTTCCAGCCTGCCCACCCGCGAGGACCTGGAAAAGATGATCACGTCGCTCAAATCCGAGATCGACACCAACAGCAATACCCAGCAGATGGACATGCTGCGTCTGCAGAGCATGAGCAACAAGCGCAACGAAGCCTTCGACGTCATGACCAACTTCGTCAAGAAGATGCAGGACAGCCGCAGCTCGATCATCGGCAACATGCGCTGAGCCGTTCTTTCCCCGAATTTCACTCTCTACCTGATTCCGGAGTACGGCCATGGCCGACAACCAACAAGAACTGAACATCCAGGCGCTGATCGAGCGCGCCGACGAAGTGGTGCGCAACTGCCAACGTGCCATCGACGAATCCGACGAGCGCCTGCGCCGTCTCGGTCTGGACCCCGCCAAGGTGCGCGAGGTGCTGGCCGTCCAGCCCCTGAGCGACGCCCAGCGCGCCGAAGCCGAAAAGCTCTATCGCCAGGACATGGAAGACGTCGAGCGCGAAGTCGAGCAGGAAGCCAACTACGCCCGCCAGCGCAGTGAGCCGCGCGCCAGCAGCGGCGCCAAGCGTCCGCGCGCGATGGTCTGACCCGGCATCCAGGAGCGACAGCCATGAGCGTATCCCCCCCGACCGACCTCACAAGCGAAGAGTATGGCGCGCTGCACGACCAGATCGTGGCGCAGCTGGCCGGTGGCGGCTCGCTGGGTCAACTCAGCGGCATCACGGCCGACGAGTGCGAGGCGCTCTACAGCCTGGGCTACGGTCTCTATGAAAAGGGCCGTTATCCGGATGCGCTGAAGGTGCTGTCGTACCTGGTTGCCCTGAATCACACCGAGCACCGCTACCTGGTGGCCCTGGGCGCAACCGCCCAGGCGCTGGGCAAGCCCGCCGACGCGTTGCAGCAATACATGGCCGCCACTCTGCTCGACCCGCTCGAGCCCGCGCCGGTGTTTTACGCCGCGCAATGCCTGACGGACATGGGCCAGCTCGACGCCGCCCTGCAGTCCTGCGACCTGGCCCTGGCCATGTGCAAGCCCGACACCCACGCCGTGCTGGCCGAGCGTGCGCAAGCCCTGCGCGACGCTTTGGCTGCCCGGGGCGCCAAGGAGAACAAAGCATGATGAACGTGAATTCCGCCGCGGGCCTCAATCCTGCCCTGCTGAACCCGCTCGACACCGGCTCGGCCGCCGCGCCGCCCGCTGGCGTCAAGCAGCTCGACGCAGCCCAGCTCCTGTCCAAGGGTACGGTCGGCGACAAGCTGGCGTCCATGGGCCTGACCCCGCCGTCGATCGGCTCGGGCAGCCCCGATGCCTCCAAGGCCCTGGGCGGCCTGGAGCAGGGCGTGCAGACCGACATCTATGCCGTGATGGCGTTGTTCCAGAAGCTGGCGCAAGACCAGCGCAATGCCGCTCGCGCCGACCGCGCCGCGGCGATGGATGCCCAGGTGCAGACGCTGATGTCGGCCGCCGACAAGATCCGTGATGCCGCCGCCGAGCGCTTCGCCGGCGCGATGGCTGCCGGGGCGTTCCAGATCGCCGGCGGCATCATGCAGGTCGGTATGGGCGCGGGTGCCATTGGCGCCACGGTGAAGTCGGTCAACATGACGACGACCTCCAGCCCGTTGACGGCCGCGCAGACCAAGTTCCAGAGCGGCCTCGACAGCTTCGCCAGCAACGCCTCGGGCCTGGGCCAGGGTGCCAGCGGCATCATGGGTGGCATCGGCAGCATGGCGCAGGCGGGCTTTGACCGCGCCGCCAGTGCCAAGGATGCCGAGCGCGCCGAGCTGGAAGCGTCCGCCAAGGTGTTCGAATCGGGCGTGCAGCAGGCGAATGACCTGATGCAGCAGATGATGGACGTGATCCGCGACGTGCGCGACAAGCTCGGTGCGATCGAGCAGAGCCGCATCGAGACCAACCGCGGCATCGCGCGCAACGTCTGATCCCCCGGGGAGCCATTCCATGGATATCCGCAACACTCCCAATCCCGGCCTGACCGGCGGGCTGGACCAGCCCAGGCAGGCCGGCGCCGATATGGCGACGGCGGCGATGCGCGCGGCCGGAGGTATCGACCTGAGCGCGCTGGCCTCGCAATGGGCCGCCGACGTGGCGCAACTGCGCGGCGAAGGCGGCGATGGCGTGAGCAACGCCAATGGCAAGCCGGCGATCGCCGCGCCGGCCAAGCAGTTCTCGGCGTCCGACATGGTCGACCTGCTGCGCAATCTGCAAGGCAAGACGCAGGATGCCCAGTTGCGCAGCGCCAAGGAAAACATCGAGAACAACCGCATCGAGCAGGCCAAGAGCAACGAAGAGCAGTCGCGCAAGATCGATGAGTGGATCCAAAAGAGCAAGGAAGCCAACAAAGGCGGGCTGCTCGGCAAGATCTTCGGCTGGATCGGCGCCATCGTGGCGGCCATCGCCGCCGCGCTCATGGTGGTGGCGGCCGTGGCGGCCACCGCCGTCACGGGCGGCGCGGCCGGCCCCGCGATGATCGCGTTGGCGGCCATCGCGGTCACCGGGGCGGTGTCGCTACTGGCGACCCAGATATCCAGCGAGGTGGGCGGTCCCGAGATCAGCATCAGCAATATGGTCACGCAGGCCGTCAGCAAGCTGTTGCAGGCCTTCGGCGTCGAGCCCGAACTGGCCGAGAAGATCGGCAACATCGTGGCGGGTGCGTCGATGCTCATCACCGGCGCGATCCTGGTCGAGCCCGGCGCGCTCGGCAAGATGGCCGGCGCGATCGCAACCGTCGCCGGCGCCGATCCGCAGACCGCCGGCTATATCGCCATGGCGATCGGTCTGGCCGCGACCATCACGGTAGGCGTGGTGATGGCAGTGGCCTCGTTCGGCGCGGGTACGGTATCCACCGCTGCCAACGTCGCGGGCAACATCACCTCGCAGACCATGCGCACCGTGGCCGATACCGCCAAGACCGCCGGTCAGGTAGCACAGGGCGCCGCCGCCGTGGCCAAGGGCGCGGGTGGCATCGCCACCGGCGCGGAGTCCATCCAGAGCGCCAAGGCCCAGGAAGCGGCGGATCAGGTGCTGGCCGACCGCAAGGCGCTCGAAGCCATGATGACCAAGTTGCAGGCCTCCATGGAAGAGGACCGCGAAAAGATCAAGGAAGTGATCCAGGCGATGGACGAGGCGATGCAGCTGGTGAGCAAGATGATCGCCGGCGCCGCCGACAGCATGACCCAGATCACCGCCAACATCGGCAAGCGCGCGATGGTATGAGCCGCGCGCACAACGGAGCATTGAACGTGTCTACTTCGACTTCCACCGCCTCCCGCACAGCTTTCGGCCAGGCGCTCTTCGACGGATTGACCAGTCTTCCTGGCAGCCAGCGTCTGAGCGCCGAGCAGCTCGAGGTGATCTACGCCCTGGCTTATTCGCATGTGGCGCAGGGCCAGTATGCCCAGGCCCTGCCGCTGTTCGCCTTCCTGTCGCAGTACGGCCCGACCCGCAAGCACTATTTGTCGGGCCTGGCGCTGTGTCTGCAAATGCAGGCGCGCTACGACGAAGCCATCCGCATCTACTCGCTCGTCGGCACCCTGTTTCCGGTGTCGCCCGAAGCGACGTTGCGCGTCGCCGAGTGTCAGCTCGCGCTGGCCCAGACCGATGACGCGCGTGTATCGCTCGAACTGGTCCTGGCCGCCGCCAGCGAAGACGCGGTTCACGCGGACCTTGCGCCGCGCGCCCAGATGCTGCTCGCCGCGCTCGGCCGCGAGGCGCATGCATGACGGGGCCCGCGCATGAACGATAGACCGGCAATCGTGCCCGAAACGGCCGTCTCTCCCGAGGCGGCTTTTGTGCTTGATGCGGACGACGCGCGCCTGCTCACCGAAGTGGGTTTTCTGGCAGCGAGCCGCGGCGACGTCCAGCGCGCCGACGCCATCTTCCAGGCGTTGCGCACCATTCGCCCGGCCCGGGCCTATCCCTGGCTGGGACTGGCGGTGGCGCGCATGAACGCCGGCCGCGCGCCGGAAGCCGTGACCGTGCTCGAACAGGGCGAGGCCGTGTTGGTCGGCGCCCATGGTGACGAAGCCGTGCTGCTGGCTGCCTGGCGCGGGTTCGCGTTGCAACTGGCCGGGCGCAACGCCGAAAGCGTACGCCTGTTGCAGGTGTGCGCGCGCGGCACCGGCGAAGGCGCCACGCTCGCGCAGGCCCTGTTGGGCATCACGCCGGAGGCGGACGCATCCGCCGCCCGTGCTTCCGAATCCGACTCCATGACTCGCTAGGACTTCCATGGACATCTCCGCGCTTTCCGCCGCGCTCTCGCCGGCTCTCGATACGCTCAAGACGCCCACCGTGCAGCCGGGGGCCGATGCCACCGAACGCTTCGCCCGGGTGATGGGCGCGCCCGACCTCGAGGTGACGGCGCCGACCGGCGTACACGCCGCGCTGCAGGCGGCCTTCGCGGCGCCGGTGCAGGGCACGGGTCCCGCCACGCTGGGCAGCCAGATCCTGTCGGGCCTGCAGTCGACCACCGCCGAGTTCTCGCAGAAGTGGCAGGGCATCGCCGGCAATCTGGATCGTCTCGGCGCGCAAAGTTCGCTGTCCGACATGATGCGTCTGCAGGGCGAGCTGTTGCAGGTGTCGGTGCAATACGAACTGGTGGGCAAGGCGGTCTCCCGCACGACCCAGAACATCGACACGCTGGTCAGGATGTCCTAATGCACGCTGTTTCTTCCCTGTTTCCGCTGTCCTGGGCCCGCCTGCGCTTTCTGGCGGCCGCCCTGTTGATCGCGCTGCTGGCCGCCTGCGGCTCGCGCGTCGAGCTATTTTCGGCCGCCAGCGAAGGCGAGGCCAACGAACTGCTATCGGTGCTGCTGGACTCGGGCATCCGTGCCGAAAAGAGCGTCACCAAGGCGGGTATCGCCGTGTCGGTGGAGAGTGCCCAGGTCGCGCGCGCGCTCGATATCCTGCGCTCACGAGGCCTGCCGCGCGAGCGCTTCGACGGCATGGGCCAGATCTTCCGCAAGGAAGGGCTCGTGTCCTCGCCTCTGGAAGAGCGCGCCCGCTATATCTATGCGCTGTCGCAGGAGCTCACCAATACGCTGTCGCAGATGGACGGGGTGCTGGCCGCGCGCGTGCATGTGGTGCTGCCCGAGCGCGGCGGCGTCGGTGAGAACACCACGCCCTCGACCGCGGCCGTGTTCATCAAGCACCAGACGGGCTACAACCTCGATGCCCTGCAGCCGCAGATCCGCAAGCTGGTGACGCATGCCATTCCCGGCCTCACCGAAGACCGCGTGTCGATCGCGCTGGTGTCGGCCCAGCCGGCCACGGCGAGCGCCGCCGACGTGCCGGTGTCGGTGCCCGCGACCGGCCTGTGGGCGGCGCTCGCCGTGCTGGCCGTGCTGGTCGCCGGCCTGGGCGGCGCGCTGATCTGGGTGCTGCTGCGCCGCGGCCCGGCCGCGGCCACGCGCAAGACGCGGCACGAACCCGGTACCGCGGGCGGCGCGGCATGAGCGTGGCGCTCTTCAGCGCGCCTCTGCTGGAGTTCAACCAGCTGCCGAGCCGCACCCTGCATCCGAGCCGTCATGCCGAGCATGCGCCGCCGGGCGCGCGTGCTCCGGCCGGCATGGAGGCCGCCTGGCATCGGCTCTGGTCGGGCCAGATCCTGGCGCGCCTCGGGCTGGCCGAACGGCCCGTGCTCGACGGCACGCGCCCGGAGCTTGCCCTGGCCCTGTTGCCGCCCGAGCGCCTCGCTCGGGGGGTACGCCTGATCGGCGCGGCGCTGTGCGGCGCGCGTCTGCGCCGGATGATCGCCGGCGCCGAAGTGCGCGAAGTGATGGCGGCGCTGGGCCCCGAGGCGCTCGAATTGGCGCGGGGTGGGAGCTTCACGCAGGCCGCGATCGCCGAGGCTTCGGCCTGGCCGCTCGCGCAGACCCTGCGGTCGGTTGACGAACTGGGCCGCGCCACCGCCTTGCAGGCGCTAGAAGGTGCCGGCCCCGAAGTGGTGCTGCGCGCCGAACTCAAATTGCCCGCCGCCGCCGCGGTGGCCGCGCCGCTCGCGGCGCCGGCCGCGCTGGCGCTGGCGCTCGATGTCCTCAAATACGCTGAACCGACATGGGTTTCCTCCTTCCCCGCTCTGCCCTGACGCCGGCCGCCGCCGCGCGCCTCGATCCCGCCGCCCGCATCGTGCGCGCCGCGGATCACGCCGCGCTGCTGCAAGCCGACGCCCTCGTGGCGCAGGCGCGCGAACAGGCCGACGCCATCGTCGCCCAGGCTCAGTCGGCCTTCGAGGCCGAGCGCGAGCGCGGTTATGCCGACGGCAAGGAAGAGGCCCTGATGGGCCAGGCCGAGCGCATGATCGAGACCGTGGGACGCACCATCGAGTACTTCGCGGGTGTGGAAAACGAAATGGTCGATCTGGTCATGTCCTCCGTGCGCAAGGTGATCGACGGCTTCGACGACCGCGAGAAGGTCATGATCGTGGTGCGCAACGCGCTGGCCGTGGTGCGCAACCAGAAACAGATGACGCTGCGCCTGCATCCCGACGAGGTCGAGACCGTGCGCGGTCACATCAATGATCTGCTCGCCGCCTATCCGGGTGTGGGCTATCTCGATATCCTGGCCGACGGGCGGCTCGCGCGCGGCGCCTGCATCCTCGAAAGCGAGATCGGCATGGTCGAGGCCAGCCTCGAGAACCAGATCCAGGCGTTGCGCACCGCATTCCAGCGCACGCTGGGCAGCCGGGTCTAGAGGCGGGGCATGCGTCAGTTCGACTACATCACCGAAATGATGGAAGTGGCCCTGCAGGACACGCCGACCTTGCGCATCAAGGGCCGGGTGACGCAGGTCGTGGGCACCATCATCAAGGCAGTGGTTCCCACGGTCAAAGTGGGCGAGGTCTGCATCCTGCGCAATCCGGGCGAGGATTTCGAAATGAAGGGCGAGGTCGTGGGCTTTGCCCGCGACGCGGCACTGCTCACGCCCATCGGCGATATGTACGGCATTTCCTCGGCGACCGAGGTGATCCCGACCGGCCGCGCCCACATGGTGCCGGTCGGCCCCGGCCTGCTGGGCCGGGTGCTCGACGGCCTGGGGCGCCCGCTGGACGAAGCCGAACTCGGTCCGCTCGAGGCCAAGAAGTTCTATCCGGTATTCGCCGAGGCGCCCGATCCGCTCACGCGCCGCATCATCGCCGATCCGCTGGAGTTGGGCGTGCGGGCCCTGGACGGCGTGCTCACCTGCGGCGAAGGCCAGCGCATGGGCATCTTCGCCGCGGCGGGGGGCGGCAAGTCCACGCTGATGGGCATGCTGGTGAAAGGCGCCGACGTGGACGTGACCGTCGTGGCGCTGATCGGAGAGCGCGGCCGCGAGGTGCGCGAGTTTCTCGAGCACGAGCTGGGCCCCGAGGGCCGCAGGAAGAGCGTGATCGTGTGCGCCACCAGCGATAAATCTTCGATGGAGCGCGCCAAGGCCGCCTATGTGGCCACCGCGATCGCCGAGTACTTCCGCGATCAGGGCAAGCGCGTGCTGTTCCTCATGGACTCGGTCACGCGCTTCGCCCGTGCGCAGCGCGAGATCGGCCTGGCCGCCGGCGAGCCGCCGACCCGCCGCGGCTATCCGCCCTCGGTCTTCGCCACGCTGCCCAAGCTGATGGAGCGGGCCGGCATGAACCAGCATGGCTCGATCACCGCGCTCTACACAGTGCTGGTCGAGGGCGATGACATGACCGAGCCCATCGCCGACGAGACGCGCTCGATCCTCGACGGCCACATCGTGCTGTCGCGTCGCCTGGGTGCGGCCAATCACTATCCCGCCATCGACGTGCTGGCCTCGGCCAGCCGCGTGATGAATGCCGTGATCTCGCCCGAACACAAACGCATGGCCGGCCGTCTGCGCGAGCTGATGGCGAAGTATCAGGAAGTGGAGCTGCTGGTGAAGATCGGCGAGTACAAGCGCGGCGGCGACAAGGTGACCGACGAAGCGATCGACCGAATCGACGCCATCAATACCTTCTTGCGTCAGCGCACGGATGAGCGGACCACCCTTGCCGAAGCGCTCGAGCGCATGCAGCAGATCGTGGGGACGGCATGAGCGTGTTCGACGAGCTGCTGGCGATCAAACGCTTTCGCGAAGGTCAGGCCGAGCTGGCCGTGGCGCGTCAGCGCCAGATCCACCACGACGCCCATGAGGGCGAGGTGCAGGCCGAGGCGCGTCTCGTGGCGTTCCGTAACTGGGCCGAGACGCACGAGCGCGAGCTCTACGGCGACCTGTGCCGCCGCACCGTGCGCGTGCGCGATATCGAGGCGGTGTTGCAGGACGTGGCCGGCCTGCGCGAGGGCGAGCGCCAGCACGAGCAGTCGCTCGAGAGCGCCCGCGAGACAACGCGCCGCGAGGAGCAGGCCCTGGGCGAGCGCCGCGACGAGCACCGCCAGGCCAGCCGGCTGAGCGAGAAGTTCGTCGAACTCGCGCGTCTGCATTTCGATGCGCAGATCAAGGAAGCCGAGCGCAAGGAAGACCTGGAGATGGAAGAGGCCGCCAGCGTCGCGCGCGATCGCGATGACTGGGAGCAGCACGAGGAGTACGAGCCCGCATGAGCATCGAGCGCCGCATCAGCCTGGACACCGCCATCGCGCAGGGCCTGCCCGACCTGAACCAGTCGGGCAGCGGCGCGGGCACGCGCCGTGAAGCCAGCCAGGGCGACCGCCAGGCCTTCGAGCAAGCGCTGGCGCAGGACGCGGGCGACGCGCAGCAACACACCCCGGTCCAGACCGCCACGCAGGCGGGTGCCTTCGGCCTGTTCGCCGCCACAGCCCAGACCGATGCCGCCGCCCAGGCCCGCGCGAGTGCGCTGGCGAGTGCATTGTGCGAACACCTGAGCGCCGCCGCGCGGCAGTTGCTGGTCGACGATGGCGCGCAAGGCCGCCGCGAGGTGCGGGTCACGCTGGACGATGATCGGCTGCCCGGCCTCACCGTGTCGGTATTCGAAGAAGCCGGCCGTGTGGTCGCCGCCTTTGTCTGCGCGGTGGAATCGACCCGCGAACGCATGAACGAAAGCGCCGCGGCGCTGGCCGCCGAACTCGCCGCCAGCCTGTCGCGGCCCACGCTGGTGCGCGTCAGCACCGACGACCCCGAAGACCTTTGCCTGACCGAGACGCGCGCCGAGCCTGCCGCCGGCGCCGCGCAACCGAGCCCCCTGTGAAACTTTCTTCCGAATCCGCTTCCAGCATGACCGCAAGCCTGGAGATGTCCGTGGCCGGCGCGAGCCCGGTGCAGATGGCCGCGCGCCTGCCGCGCCTGTCGGGCAATGAGGCGCGTGCGCTCGATCTGGTTGCGCGCCATGCCGCCCGACTCGACCTGACGCTGGGCCAGCACGACGGCGCGCCCGCCGCCTGGCAGATCAGCCTGACGCCGGGCGTGGCGCCCGGCCTTTTGGCCGCCGACGCCTATGGCGCCGAGATCGAATGGGCCGGCGCCCGCCTGCATCTGAGCCTGCCGCGCACCGCGCCCACGGCCTGGCTGGCCGCGCGCCACCCCGAGCTCGAGCCCGCGCCCCTGAGCGACGCGCTGGCCGCGCTCGCGCTCGAATCCCTATTGGCCGATATTCAGGCCAGCATGGCCGGTGTGTCGCCCGCCGGGCCCGCGCGCGTCAGCGCGGCAGGCGCCGAGTTGCCACCGCTGGCCCATGTCTGGACGCTGAGCGCCCGGGCGCCGGGCAGCGGCGACGTGGTCTACGCCCGTCTGGCCGCCGACGGCCAGGGCCTGATGCTGCTCGCGGGCCTGCTTGCGCAACGCGCGGCTCCCGCCAACGGCCTGGCGCTCGACACGCTGCCCGTGCGGGTGCGCGCCGAGATCGGCACGCTGACGCTGGCGGCCGCCGAACTGGCCACGCTCCAAAGCCGCGACGTGCTGCTGCTGGACCATTACCTCGTGAGCGAGCAGGGCGAGCTCTGGCTGTCCGCCGGACAGGGCCAGGGCCTGCGCGTGCGCGCCGACGCCTCAACCTACATCGTGACCCAAGGCTGGACCCCCCTCATGACCGACACCCCCGCCGACACCGCCCCGCAAACCGAGGCGCCGCCCAGCGCCGCGCCGCTGGCTTTGGCCGACATCCCCGTCACGCTCACCTTCGATCTGGGCGAACGCAGCGTCACGCTGGCGCAACTGCAATCGCTGCAGGTCGGCGCCACCTTTGATTTGCAGCGGCCCCTGGCCGATGGGCCGGTCATGATCCGCGCGAACGGCGCACTCGTCGGCACCGGCAACCTGGTGCAGATCGACGAGCGCATCGGCGTGGTGATCGCCACCCTGGGATCGGCCGCCGCATGAGCTCGTACGATCCCATCAGCATGGCCGTCGTCCTGGCGCTGCTCGCGCTGGTGCCGCTGGCGGCAGTGATGACCACCTCGTTCCTGAAGATCGCGGTCGTGCTCACGCTGGTGCGCAATGCGCTGGGCGTGCAGCAGGTGCCGCCCAATATCGCGCTCTACGGTCTCGCCCTGATCCTGTCGGCCTACGTGATGGGCCCCGTCGTGATGCAGATGAGCACGGAGCTGCGCGCGGTGGGCGCGGGCCAGGCGCAGTCGGCGCCGTCGGCTCCCGCACCCGAGACGGCGCCGCCCGAACGCGGCGGCCGCTTGCACCTCGACACCGCCACGCCCGCCGCCGCGGCCACGGCCGAGGGCGACGACCGGCTCACCGGCATCCTGGACGCGGTGGCCCGAGGCGCGGAGCCGCTGCGCGGCTTCATGCTGAAGAACAGCCGCGCCGAGCAGCGTGATTTCTTCGTACGCACGGCGCGCACGCTGTGGGGCGAAGAGCAGGCCCGCAACCTGAAAGAAGACGATCTGCTGGTGCTCATTCCGGCCTTTCTGCTGTCCGAGCTCACGGCGGCCTTCCAGATCGGCTTCCTGCTGTATCTGCCTTTCGTCATCATCGATCTGATCGTCTCCAACATCCTGCTGGCCATGGGGATGATGATGGTCTCGCCGGTGACGATCTCCATGCCCCTCAAGCTGTTCCTGTTCGTCATGGTCGACGGCTGGACCCGCCTGATCCAGGGCCTCGTGCTGTCGTACACATAATGGGCACCGTCGATCTCGTCTCCTACATGACCCAGGCGCTGTATCTGGTGCTCTGGCTGTCGTTGCCGCCGATCGCGGTGGCGGCCATCGTGGGTACGCTCTTTTCCTTGTTCCAGGCGCTCACGCAAATCCAGGAGCAGACCCTGTCGTTCGCGGTGAAGTTGATTGCCGTGTTCGCCACGCTGCTGCTGACGGCGCGCTGGATCAGCGGAGAGCTGTACAACTTCACGATCGCCGTGTTCGACCTGTTCTACAAGATTCGCTAGGACGGGAGCCCACATGTTTTCAGGCGTGACGTATGCAGAGGCGAAGATATTCCTGGGGACGCTCGCGCTCACCCAGCCTCGCATTCTTGCGCTGTGCGTCATGCTGCCCATCTTCAGCCGCCAGAGCATGCCCGGCATGCTGCGCTATGCCGTGGCGGCGGCGATCGGCCTGATCATCGTGCCCGTGCTCACGCCGCGCTATGCCGCCTTCGACCCGACCTGGATCGACCTCGTGTTGCTGGTGGCCAAAGAGGTCTTCGTGGGCCTGGTGCTGGGCTTCCTGGTGGCGATTCCATTCTGGATCTTCGAGGCGGTGGGCTTCGTGATCGACAACCAGCGCGGTGCCAGCCTGGGCGCCACCATCAACCCCGCCACCGGCAACGATTCCTCGCCCCTGGGCATTCTGTTCAACCAGGCATTCATGGTGTTCTTCCTGGTGGGCGGGGGCTTCATGCTGATGCTCACCATGCTGTACGACAGTTTCCGGCTCTGGGATCTGTTTGCGTGGTCGCCCACACTCTCGCGCGAGAACGTGCCGCTGATGCTGGACCAGCTCAGCCGCTTCGCCCGGTTGGTGCTGCTGTTCGCCGCGCCCGCCATCGTGGCCATGTTTCTGGCCGAACTCGGGCTGGCGCTGGTGAGCCGCTTCGCGCCGCAGCTGCAGGTGTTCTTCCTGGCCATGCCGATCAAGAGCGCCCTGGCCCTGCTCGTGCTGGTGCTCTACATGGGCACGCTGTTCGAGTATGCCGGTGATGCCACCGAGCACATCAGCACCATCCTGCCGTTTCTCGACAGCCAGTGGAGGGAGGCACGATGAGCGGCGAAAAGACCGAACAGCCAACCCACAAGAAGTTGCGCGATGCGCGCAACAAGGGCGAGGTCGCGCACAGCAAGGACTTCACCCAGACCCTGCTGGTGCTGGCGCTGTTCGGATACATGCTGGGCAACGCGCAGAACATCATCGAGTCGCTGGGGCGGCTTATGCTGCTGCCCGTCGATCTCACGGGCATGCCCTTCGAGGTGGCCCTGCCGCAGGCACTGGATGCGGGATTGCGCGAAGCGACGACCCTGGTGCTGCCTTTCGTACTCATCGTGCTGATCGTGGGTATGTTCGGTGAGTTCTTGCAGGTGGGCATCGTGCTCGCCTTCCAGAAGCTCAAGCCGTCGGGGCAGAAGCTCAACCCGATGACGAACCTGAAGAACACGTTCTCCAAGAAAAACCTCGTCGAGTTTCTCAAGTCCACGCTCAAGATCGCCTTTCTGTCGGCGCTGGTGACCATCGTGGTGCGCGACGCGCTGCCCGAACTGATGTCGGTGCCGCACAGCGGTCTTGCCGGATTGCAGACGGGCGTGGGCGGGATGCTGCGCACGCTGATCGTGAATATCGCGGTTGCGTACGTGGTGATCTCGCTGGCCGATTTTGCCTGGCAGCGCTTCCAGCACCGCAAGGGCCTCATGATGAGCAAGGAAGAGGTCAAGCAGGAATACAAGGAGATGGAGGGCGATCCTCACATCAAGCACAAGCGCAAGCACCTGCATCAAGAGATGGTGATGCACGGCGCGACCGGCCAGGCCCGCAAGGCTTCCGTCGTGGTCACCAATCCCACCCACCTGGCCGTGGCGCTGTACTACGAACCCGAAGAAACCCCGCTGCCGCTGGTGCTGGCCAAGGGCGAGGGCACATTGGCCGAGGCCATGATGCAGGCCGCGCGCGAGGCCGGTGTGCCCGTGATGCAGAACATTCCGCTGGCTCGCGCCCTGATGGCCCAGGCCCAACCAGACCAATACATTCCCAGCGAACTGATCGAGCCGGTGGCCGAAGTCCTGCGCCTGGTGCGCAAGCTCGCCGCCGAACAGGAGACGCCATGAACACCCCCACGCATCCGCTCATCCAGCGTTACGTGCAGCGCCACCAGCTCACCGACGCGCTGCGCGCCGACGGCCGTGCCACCGTGCTGATCGACGAGCGCTTCCGCGTTCACCTCTCGCCCGCGCCGCAGGGCTGGCTCGCGCTGCAGGCGCGGGTCCTGGACCTGCCACCGGCAGGACGCGATCGCGACGCGCTGCTGGTGGAGATGGGTGAGTTTGCCGCCGGCATGCTGGCCGGCCACGCCAGCACCCTCACCGCGGATCCGCGCGAAGAGGTGCTCGGACTGCAGCAACTGATCCGACCCGACGCCAGCGACCTGGACGTCGACGAGGCCGTGGGCCAGTTCGCCAACGCCTTGTCGTTCTGGCAGGCCGTGGCGCGGCGCCACGCATGACCCCTTACGCATACCGATACGGGCACGCAGCCCGGGGAGAAAGACTTTGAAGCGCACGATTCTGGCGGGGGCCCTGATGCTGGCCCTGTTGGGGCCGGCCCAGGCGGCACCGAACTGGCCCATGGCGCCCTACAGCTATTACGCCAAGGAAGAGAGCCTGCAGAACGTTCTGCGCGAGTTCGCCGGCGGGTTTTCGCTCTCGCTGCAACTGGGACCGAGCGTGAGCGGCGTGGTCAATGGCCGCTTCAATGCCAATACGCCGACCGAGTTCATGGATCGCCTGGGCGGCGTCTACGGATTCAACTGGTTCGTCTACGCAGGCACCTTGTTCGTGAGCCGTTCGAGCGACATGATCACGAGGTCCGTGTCGTCGATGGGCAGTTCGATCGTGGCCCTGCGCGAGGCGCTGCAACAGCTCGGCGTGCTCGATGCGCGCTTCGGCTGGGGCGAGCTGCCGGACCAGGGCATCGCGCTGGTGTCCGGCCCGCCGGGCTACGTGGAACTGGTGGAGCGCACCGTGGCCGCGCTGCCGATGGGCGCGGGCGGGCAGCAAGTGGCGGTGTTCCGCCTGAAGCACGCCTCGGTGAACGACCGCACCGTTAGCTATCGCGACCAGAAGGTCGTGACGCCCGGCCTGGCCACCGTGCTGCGTAACCTGATCCTCGGTTCAGGTAGCGGCAACAACAACGAAACGCTGGCAGCCATCGCGGCGCCGCTGCGCGATGCGCCTCCTGTCTTTGCCGGTGGCGAGAGCGCGGCGCCCGCCGCGCCGGCCGCGGGGAGCGGTGGCGCGGGACGCGTGCAGCGCGCCGGCGGCCTGCGCTTTCGCGAGCCCACCGTGCAGGCCGATTCGCGCCTGAACGCCATCATCGTGCAGGACATCCCCGATCGCATTCCGATCTACCGCAATCTGATCGAGCAGCTCGATGTGGCGAGCACGCTGATCGAGATCGAGGCGATGATCGTGGACGTGAACTCGGACCTGGTGCGGGACCTCGGCGTGACCTGGGGCGCGCGCGCGGGCACGACCTCGTTCGGCTACAGCGACTTCAATCTCGCGCCGAGCGGCCTGCCGCTCGCCAGTGGTACCGATCTCGCGCCCGGCACGATCGGCATCAGCGTGGGCAGCACGCTAGCGGCGCGCATTCGCGCGCTGCAGGGCCAGGGCCAGGCCAACATCCTGTCGCAGCCCTCGGTGCTCACCACCGACAACCTCGGCGCCGTGCTGGACCTGTCCGACACCTTCTATATCCAGACTGTCGGCGAACGCGTGGCCACGGTCACGCCGATCACCGTGGGTACGTCGTTGCGGGTCACGCCGCGCTATATCTCCGGCAATAGCGGCACCGAAGTCGAACTCACGGTCGACATCGAAGACGGCCGCATTCAGGAAGAGCGGCAGATCGATCGCCTGCCGACCGTGCGTAAGAGCACGATCAGCACGTTGGCGGTCGTGGGCAACGACCAGACGCTGTTGATCGGCGGCTACAACAGCAGCCAGGACAGCGAGCGTGTCGACAAGGTGCCGCTGCTCGGCGACATCCCGCTGATCGGCGCGTTGTTCTCGAGCAAGTCCACCACCGTACAGCGGCGCGAGCGCCTGTTCCTGATCCGGCCGCGCGTGGTGGCGGTCAATGGCAACGTGATCGCACCGCCGCGTTCGCAGGCGCGGGCCGGCGAGATGGTCAACAAGACCTGGGGCGGGATCGAGTCGCCCATGACGGCGGGCGAGTATCTGGACTTGATCCAGGGCCAGCGCACGCAGGTGCAGTTCGAGCGCAACGCGCGCCCGGGCACGCCCGCGGGCGGTCCGGTACGCGTGTCACCGGTGTATTTGCAATCGCTGCCGGCCGGCGAGGCGCTGCGTTCGGACGGACGGCCCATCCTGCGCGTGGAGCCCGTGGGCGCGCCGGATACCGGCCGCGTGCCGGGGCGTTGAGGGCGGGGGGCAGGAGGGCGGGCGCGCCTGGATCAGTTGTCCAGGTGCAGCCCCTTGAGCGCGAGCTTGTCGCGCAGCGCCGTGCGGGCGCGCGACAGGCGGCTGCGCACCGTGCCCACGGGCACGGTCAGCAATGCGGCGGCCTCTTCGTACGAGACGTCATCCATGCCGACCATCAGCAGCACGTCGCGCATGTTGGGCGGCAGCTCGGCCAGCGCTTCCTGCAGCAGGCTCATGGTCTGGTTCTGCTCGGCGGCCTGCTCGGGCGTAAGCGACGACGACGCGTGCTGGTCGAGTGCTTCGTCCGACACGAAGTCATAGCGGCGCTGCGGTGCGCGCGATAGATGATTGCGCACCAGGTTGAGCGCGATCCCGTAGAGCCAGGTGGAGAGCTGCGACTCGCCGCGAAACGAACGGTAGGAGCGCGCGGCTTCCAGGAAGGCCTGCTGCGCCAGGTCCTCGGCGTCGCTCGTATTGCCGATGTGCTTCACGATGAAGCGCTGCAGGCGCCCCGCATGTTCGCGCACCAGGTCGCGCAGCAGGGTGTCGTCGCTGGCGTCCCAGGTCCCCTCGCCACAGCCGGGCTGCGAGGGGACTTCAGACGAAGTCGCGATCGAATCCAAAGAAGCGGACATGGTCAAGGGACAGGGTGGTGTGCGAGCGAGGTAGCGAAATGCGGTGGGCCAGTCGAAGAGGTACGACTACCGCTTGTATATTTGGCGAGAAATTACTACATATCTGCCCACAACCGCAATCATTTGAATTTGAAATTTCTATCTGTAACATCGACGGGCCAAACAATCTCCATGCGTTACATGGAAGTGCCACGCAATAATATTTGGAAGCGATTGCGCCCAATGGGCCGAATAGGGCGCCAGAAGCCGGGCTGGTCGTTAAACCGCAACAGGCGGTTGTCAGACTTCTCGGTGCTGCGGCAAGAGCTCTGCGAGCCACTGGCGCGCCTGGTCGGCCGTGACCGGGCCACGATGCGCCGCGTCGTTGAAACGTTGTTCCATGGCAAGGTCGATCGCCATGCGCTGGGCCGGGGATACCGAGTCGGGCGCCACGCCGAGTTGGTCGCACACGGCGCGAAAGCCTGTGGAGCCGGCGGCGGCGCTGTGATCGAGCCGGGTCATGAAGTCCACGCCATCGAGCGCATCGCGCGAGGTCTGGGCCATGTCGAGGGCGAGGCTGATGCTGCGGGCGGAGAGCGGTGTGCCGGGGCCGCCGGCAAGGCCGAGCTCGCGGGAGACGGCGCTGGCGATGCCGTTGCCATAGGTGTGGGCAAGCGCGTCGGAGAAGAGGGCGGCGGTATCGGCGTCGGTGGCCACCCAGGCTACCGAGCGCCCACTGGGCGTCGTGCCGCTGCCGAGAACATGGAATTGTTCTCCGACAACGGTTACATAGACATCACCCCCTTGTTCGGCGGCCTGGGCAAAGGCGTCGAGGCTGACGAAGCCGGGTGAAGAGGATACTGAATTGATTGTCATGCGGCCAGTAGACCCCGCGGTTGATGGAAAGGACGGCGATTTTTTATCCCGTCAGAGCCTGAGTAACATCCGCGAGGCTTTGGTTCCTGCCGATTTTCGGCATTGCTGAACATGCGCCAGATTGTATGCCAAGGGCAGGCGCGAAAGAGAGGAGACAACGTGTCGGTGGGTATCAGCGCGCAAGCGGCAGGCGCGAAGCTGGGGCTGGAGTTGGAGATGCCCGTGGCGGCGCGAGACGATGGTCGCAGTCGCGCGGTCGCGCATTACTTCGAGACGCTGGCGCTGCTCAAGCGCGCTCGCGGGCAGGCCGTCGAGCTGGTGCATATCGGCGATGTGCCGGTGGGCGTGACGGGTCCATTGGGCGAAAGCGGCCTGGACAATGGCTTCAATCTGCTCGAGACCGCTTTCGCGCCCGTGGAGGGCGGGCAGGGCGGATTGGCGCGGCTCGACGCGGCGGTGCGCGAAGAGCTTGCCGATGTCGAGACCGCGCTCTCCGCCGACGGCGCCGCGGTGCTCAATGCCGCCGAGCACCCGGACTGCACGCTCGACGACGGCTGGTACCGCGAGATGCGCGTGCCGCGTCCCATCTATCGGGAACTCGAAGGCTACCGCGGCTGGTTGCACCGCGCCGGCATCGACGCCAAGGCGCAGAACGGCCCCTGCACGTCGATCCCGGTCGGGCAGGCAGTGCGGGCGCTCAACGTCAGCCTGGCGCTCGCGCCCGCGCTCATGGCGCTGTATGCCAACAGCCCGCTGCAGGGCGGCCGCGACACCGGCGCCAAGGAAAACCGCATGCAGCTCTGGGACCGCATGTTCCGCCATGCGCGTTTCGCCGGGGATCATTATCTGCAGCAATTGCCCGAGCGGCCCTTCCGGGATCTCGGCGATCACTTCCGCTGGATGTTCGGGCCGCAAACGGCCAGCCGCGCCCTGTCGTGGAACCCGGCCGACGACTACAAGTCGGCGGTGAGCGTCTATCTGGATGGCAACCCCGCGCTCGGCCAGTTCCTGCGGGCGCCGCGCTGGCGGGGCCGCCGCGGTGACACAGGCGAGCACGTCGACCTATTGCCGCGGGGCGAGCATTTCGTTTATTCGCAGTTCGCGCATTTCCTCGACGCCCGCTGGCGTTACCGGCTCGAGCGCGTGCCGGCGCTGGATGCGCTGCTGGCGGCCTGGGCGCGGCCCGGCGGTATCGAAACGTTGTTCGAGGACTGCGGCTGTGACGGCTATATCGAGGCGCGCGCTTTCGGTGCCGTGTTTCCCGATGCGCAGATGCAAGCCGAGGCGGGCCCGCAGGCGTGTGCCACCGCAGTGATGGGTGCTTCGGCGCTGCAGCTCGGGCTGTTGCGCAACCTGGCCGAGTCCGAAGCGCTGGTGCGGCAATGGGGCTGGCTGACGCTGCGCGGCTTGCGCACGCCGGCCTTGCGCCATGCCCTGGAAGACACGCGTGTGCGGGCCCTGTGTCAGGATGTGCTCGCCGTCGCGAGCGGCGGACTGGACGCCGCCGACCAGCATTGGCTCGCCTACCCGCGCTATGTGCTCGAGACGGGCAGCACGGCCGCCGACGCGATGCTGCGCCTGTGGCGCACCTCGCCACGCGAGGTGTTCTACCGGCAGCGCACGCTGCTGTTGCCCGCCTGATGGCCTGGCCGGGCGATAGCCAGCTTGCGCTCACGCCGGGCCTCATGTGCCGGCGCAAAACAAAAGCGCTGCCGATCGGCAGCGCTTTTGTTCATCGAGTGGCTCACTTGGCCTCGTAGACCTCGTCGGCCGCCAGCAGAATATCCACGGGCGGATCGAAGCCGATCACGCGGGCGGTCTCCAGGTTGAGGGCGATCTTGGCGGGATCGATCCAGATCTGGCTCAGCTGGCGGGGCCGCGCGCCATTGAAGATGCGCGCGATCGTCTCGGCGTGGAACAGGCCCACGTAGGAGTAGTCGGCCTGGGCCAGGCTCATCAGGAGGCCGGCCTTTACGTCATCGGAACCCAGCATCGCGAAGCTCGGCACCTTGGCCTCGCGCAGGATCTGGCCCAACTGCCCGATCGTCGACGGCGTGATGCCGCGATGCACGGTCACGTGGACGGCGTCGACCTTCGGACCCAGCTCGCGATAGCACTCGAGCGCGTTGCGCGTGGCCTCTTCTTGCGGAATGCCGTTCGACGGCGCCAGGCAGGGCACCACTTTGAAATTGAGCTCGCGCGCGACCTGCTCGACCGCGTCCACGGCCGCGTAGGTACGGCCTTCGGGGCTGTCCTCGTACACCAGGCCCAGCGTCTTGAACGGCACGATGTCGTAGAACAGGCGCACCTGACGCTGATAGCGCTCGGGCTGGACGCGGGCATGCAGATTGTCCAGGCCGCTGTCCTGCACGCTCTTGACGATCTTGGCGCCTACGGCGTCGCTGGTCGAGGCCACGACCGTGGGCACGGGCGCGCCCAGCGCCGTCATGTCCTGGCCGGCCCACGTGCCCATCGCGATGATCAGGTCCACGTCGCGGCGTTGCGCCAGACGATCGGAAATGGCCATGCGGGTGGCCGGGCGCATCTGCGCGTTGAAGTTGCCCGGCTGCCACCAGGCGTCGGGCACGAACTCCACGTAATCGCTCTTGGCCTGTTCGGCCAGAAACTTCCACATCTGTTGGCCGTTCAGCCCGTCGGGCATGGCCGGCGCCGTCATCCAGCCCAGCTGCTGCAGGCCGGCGACGATCACTTTGAGCGTGCGCGGGTACTCGCTGTAGTCGCCGCTCTCGAAATAGCCGAGGCGCCACTTGCCGCCATCGGGCTTGAGCGCCGGCGTGGTCGGGAAAACGTGGCTGGCCTGGGCGGAGGCGGAAGGGGCGGCCGGTGCGGCGGCCTGGGCCTGGACGGCGGCAGGCAGCGCGAGCGCGGCGCCCAGGAACAGGGCAGACAAGGACTTCATCATGAGCGTCGGATCACGATCAACGTGATGTCATCGGATTGTTCGGCACCGTCGGCGAAGGCGTGCACATCGTCGAGCAGGCGGCGGGAAATGTCGTTGGCGCTCACCGGCGGATACGACAGCACATAACGCATGCGGGCGTCGCCATATTGCTCGCCGGTGCGGCTCTCGGCTTCGGTCACGCCATCGGTGTAGCCCACCAGCGCTTCACCCGCGCCGATGCGGGCGTTGAGCGAGCGGTAGACCAGGTCTTCCTGCACGCCGCAGGCCGGGCCGCTACGGCCCTCGAGCAGGCGCACTTCGCCGTCCAGGCCGATCACGGCGGGCGGCAGATGGCCGGCATTGGCCCAGGTCAGCTCGCCGGTGTGCAGGTCCAGCACGCCGAGCAACAGCGTCACGAACATCATGTTCGGATTGTTTTCGGAGAGCCGGTTGTTGATCTTCTGCAGGATGAGCGCGGGGTCGGTCTCGTCTTCGGCCGTGGCGCGGATGAGCGTGCGGGTCACGGCCATGAAGAGCGCCGCGGGCACGCCCTTGTCGGAAACGTCGCCAATCGCCAGGCACAGCCGGCCGTCGGGCAGAATGAAGTAGTCGTACAGGTCGCCGCCCACTTCCTTGGCCGGCTGCATCACGGCGGTCAGGTCGACGAGGCTGCGCGTGTGGCTCTCCAGCGGCACCGGGAGCAGGCCGAGCTGGATGTCGCGGGCGATGTTGAGCTCGCTCTCGAAGCGCTCGCGCGCGCTGGTCTCGCGCATGAGGCGGGTGATGTTCTCGCGCAGCTTGGCGTCCATGAAGAGGAACGACTCGGCCAGGCGGCCGACTTCGTCGTGCAGGCGGGCGGGCAGTTCGGCCACGGCCTGCGGCACGGCGCGCGGTGCGGTCAGATCCTGCAGCGGCAGTTCGCGGGCATAGCGCGTGAGAATGCCCAGCGGCCGCACGATATGGCTGGCCACCACCCAGGCGAAAAGCAAGGCGCCCAGCAAGGCGGCGCCGAAGATGATGGCCTGCCGGTTGATGAGTTGCGTAGCGGGTGCGGTGAGGTCGCTCTCGGGGACGGCGGCCACGATGGTCCAGCCCAGCGGCTTGTAGCGCTGCGCCTGGATTTCGTAGCGGCCGGCCGCGCCGCCGTCGAAGGCAAACGAGTCGGGCTTGTCGGTGCCGACCGCGCGCAGCAGCCCGCGCAGCGTGTGGTAGGTGCCGCCATCCTGGATGTCGAGCAGATCGCTCTGCGCCGGGGGCGGGGGCACGACCAGGCTGCCATCGTCGGCCACCACGAACACGAAGCCGGAGCGCGCCAGCGTCAGGCGCGACAGCGTGGCGCGCACGGCGTCTTCGACTTTCTGACGGCGCGCCTGCACTTCGTCGATCATGTCCTGCGCGTCGAACGAGATCACGAACACCCAGTCCCACGGGCGGAAATAGCCGAAGTAGCCATAGCGCGCCTCGGGCTCGCCGGCGGTATCGGGCGCCTGCCAGCGGTAGAAGGCGAAACCATGGCCCGACTGGCGGCTCTCGTCGTACATGGCCTGTGCCAGACGGCGGTTCTTGATGTCTTCGATCGCGGAGATGTCGCGATCGATCATGTTGCGGTTACCACTCGCGAGCACGGAGTGGCTGGCGTCATACACGAAAGCGTAGCGCCGGCCCGACAGTTTCAGCTGATTGATCCAGTTGCGCGCCATGCCCTTGGCCGCGCCCGGCGTGACCACGCCGCGTTCGGCCAGGTCGGCGAACATGTTCAGCATGGTGAGGGTCGTGGAGGCCACCTCGACGAGCTGATGGCGCCCGCCTCGCGCAGCGGCGAATTTGTCGTCCAGCAGGGCCGACCAGCGCGCGCTCGTGTCGCGCATCAGCAGGTCCATCACATTGCTCACGGCGTGGAGTTCGCCGGCGCGTACGGTGCGCGTGACGTCGCGCTGGGACACCAGCATCACGATGCTCGCCACGACAAACAGGATCGCAAGAATCAGGACGAAGATCTTGCTGCGTAGCGATCGGAGCATGGACAAGGGGAATGGGGGCGCAAGGCCTGTTGATTGAAACAGGGGAATGCAATTTGCGTATCAATAGATGCAAAGTGCACCAATTGTAAATACCATTGTCGGCTGTGTGTTGAATGTTTGCGTCTACTTACGAATCATGGCCTCCGATACGACAGCCAAACGCCTGGAACCCCTGCAAATCCTGCTCGATGGCTTGCGCCGCCGGCCGGTGCTCGAGCTCACGCTCGCTTGCCTGGGGGTGTTGCTGCTCGCGCAAGCCCTGATCGGCGCACTCAGCCTGTCGGCACTGAACCGCCTGATTGCCGACACGACCGCGGATCGGGTCGAGGTGGTGGCGCGGCAGGTCGCGGGCAACATCGAGAACGGACTGCGGTTGGGCAAGCCGCTCGGTCAGTACTTCGGGCTGCGCGACACGCTGACCGATGGGCTGCGCGACTCGCGCGATGTGCGAGGCGCCACGGTGGTGATGGCCGATGGCCGCCTCGTGGCCGGCCTGGGCGAGCCGGTGCCCGCGGCGTCGGCGCTGGCGCGCGCGCTCGCGGGCCAGCCGCCCGGCGACGAAACGCCGAGCACACGCCGTTCATCGGGCGCGATGGTGGCGCTGGGCGATACCCAGGTCGCCGTGGCCGTGCCCCTGGTGGAGCGCGGCCAGACCTTGGGCGCCGTCGTGCTGGCCGTGCCGCGTGACAACGCGGGTGGCCGCGCCGTGCTCTGGGACAACCTCAAGGTGCTGGCGCTGGTCACCGCCGCGGTCGGCCTGGGGCTCGCGGCCGTCTTCAAATATGCGATTCCGCTGACCACGCTGGCCGCGGGCGGACGCACGCGCTTCGTCGTGCCCTTGCTGGCGCTGATGCTCGCGCAAGGCATTTATGCCGCCTACACCGTGTCGACCTTCCGCAGCGCCGCGCTGCAGGTCACGCGCGACAACGTCACGGTGCTGGCCGACGGCCTGCAGCGCGACCTCAACCGGGTGCTGGGTTACGGCCTCGATATCGAACGCCTGCGTGGGGTCGAGCAGCCGTTTGCACGCCTTGCCGCCACCTCGTCGGCCATCGCTTCGATCGAGCTTGTCGACCGCGACGGCCGCGTGCTCAATCGTGCCGATGCCTCGGGCGCGCTGCCGGTCACCGCGACCGCGGGCGCGCCGCCCAAGCCCGGCGAGTACACGCTCGTGCTGCCGCTGGGCAGCGATCTCGGCCGGCCTGGCGCACAGGGCAGCCTGGTGGTGCGGCTTGCCAGCGACGTGATCGCGGCGGGCGTGCGCAGCCGCGCGCTCGATGCCGTCACGGTGGTGGGGGTGGCGCTGGTGGCGGCGGTCGAGATGCTGTTGCTGCTCTCGCTGCTCATGAATCGCGCCTTTGCTTCGCGCGGCCGGCTGCAGGACGGCACCCGTCTCGCACCCGACGGTAGTTCCGATATCGGCCGCATCGCGCGGCCGGTGATGTTCGGCTTTCTGTTCGCGTGGGCGCTGCCGCTGGGCTTTCTGCCCCTGTATGCGCGCAGCCTGCCCACGGGCGGTCTCGATCTGCCGGCCAATCTGATGCTCGCATTGCCGATCTCCGTCGAGATGGGTTGCGGCCTGCTCACGGCGCTGCTGGCGGGCGGCCTGACCGACAAGCGCGGATGGCAGACGCCGGTGCTCGCCGGCCTGGCCGTGTCGTGCGTGGGCATGGTGGTCTGCGCCTTCGTGCCGAACCTGCCGCTGTTCGCGGCGGCGCGCGGTCTCGTGGGGCTTGGCTATGGCCTGACCTGGATGGGCCTGCAGGGCTTCATCGTCACGCGCAGTCCGGCACAGTATCGCGGCCGCAACATGACCGGCGTGATTGCCGGCCTGTTCGCGGGCCATCTGTCGGGTGCGGCGGTGGGCGCGATGCTGATGGAGCAGATGGGGTTCCGCGCGGTATTCGGCGTCGGCGCCGTGATGTTGATATTGCCGCTCCTGGGCGTGCTGGTCTTGATGCGCCCTTACATGGGACGCGCCGGCATGGTTGCGCCCGCAACGGTATCGGCCACGCCCGCGCCGGCCGCCGCTGCCGCCGCAGCGGCGGGTGGACGCTTGCGCGCCACGCTGCGCCTGCTGTTCACACGCGACTTCGGCATGCTGCTGCTGGGCAGCGTGATCCCATTCTCGATCGCGCAGGTCGGCTTGCTGTCATTCGCGCTGCCACTGTATCTCGAGGCCGAAGGCGTGGCCGCGTCGAGCATCGGCCGCGTGCTGATGATTTATGGGCTGTGCGTGATTTATGTGGGCCCGCTGATGGGCCGCCTGGTGGATCGCTCGTCGATCAAGAAAACCTGGATCGTGCTGGGCGGCCTGATCGGCAGCGTGGGCATGCTCGGTCTTTACTTCAACAGCGGGCTCGCTGCCGCGGCCGTGGCCGTGCTGCTGCTGGCCGTGGCCAGCTGCTTCGCCGGTGCTTCGCAATCGCCCTACATGCTGGCCCTGCCGGATGTGCAGCGTTATGGCGCGGCGGGCGCGACGAGCGTGATGCGCGCCGCCGACAAGCTGGGCCAGATGGCCGGCCCGCTGGTGGTGGGTGCCATGTTCGGTGCGGCCGGCATGGGCGCGGGCCTGGCGATCACAGGCGTGATCTATCTGGTGGCGACCGCGCTGTTCCTGTTGTTCGCACCCTCGCGGTCACGCGAGGAGGCCGCCGCCTGAGGGGTGGCGGCCAGTAGCGGCACGCGGCCGGTCAGGCCGGTGAGCAGGTCCGCCGCGATGGTGCCGGCGGCCGCGGCCACCGTTTCCACCGGCAGCGACGGGCCCCACAGCAGCACGTCGGCGCCGGGCCGCGCGTGTGGCGCCGGCTCCAGGTCCACGCCCATCATGTCCATCGATACGCGGCCCACCACCCGGGTGCGCACGCCGTCGACCAGCACGGGCGTGCCCGTTTGAGCCAGGCGCGGATAGCCATCGGCATAGCCGCAGCTCACCATCCCCACCAGCATGTCGCGTTCGCTGACGTATGCGCCGCGGTAGCCGAGGTGCGTGCCCGCCGCGACGCGGCGCGTTGCGATCAGGCGGCTGTGCAGCGCCATCGCCGGGCGCAACCCGAGTTCGGCACCGGTGCTGCCCGCCAAGGGGCTGGCGCCGTACAGCGCGAGTCCCGGGCGGACCCAATCGGTGGTGCCCGCATGGGCTTGATGGCGGGCGAGCGCCGCTGAATTACTGGTCGACACGCAGCCCGGCAGGCCGGCGATGGCGGCGCGGAAGGCCGCGTCCGCCTGCGCGACGCCTCCTTCTTCTTCGGCGGCGGCGTAATGGTTGAGGTGGTGCACGGCGCGGGCACGGCCCTGTCGCACCAGGGCCTGGGCCCGCTCATAGGCTTCGCGGTACTCGGTGGCATCGAAGCCCGACAGGTTCAGGTCGCCGGCGTAGCGTAGCCACAGCGCCGGCGGGCGCGCGGGCGCCGTGGCACGATCGCGCAGCCAATCGAGCTGCGCCGGATGCGAAATCACCAGATGCAGGTCGTCTTGCGTCAGGCGGTCCACATCGCCGGGCTCGTGCAGCCCGCCGTACACCAGCACCGGGCCGCGCCAGCCGGCCGCGCGGCACGCCTGCGCCTCGGCCAGGTTGAGGGCGGCCAGGCCGTCGGCCTGACTCAGGCCGGGCAGCACGTGGGCGAGCCCGTGACCATAGGCGTCGGCCTTCACGGTGGCCCAGATGCGGGGCGCGCGGCCCTGCGGCGCACCGAGCCAGCCGCGCAGCGTGGCCAGGTTGTGTGCGACGGCGCTGGCGTCCACGCGGGCGACGACCCGCGGATGGGCGGGCATCGCGCCGTTCATCGGAAGGCGGCGCGCCGGGGCGCGACGGAAATAATGTGGGGGGACATGCAACACTCCTGTCAGACTCCGCCGGTGTCGTCACCGACCGGATCCGGGGGCGGAAGAAGGCGTCCGGCGACCGTTTCCGGCCCTGGGAGCAGGGCGGAAGACAGTCGCAGCCGGCACGCGTCTTCAGGCTGAGTGGACAGCAAGCCGCAAATGGTTCCATGGCCCGCGCCGTTCGTAGCGCAGGTCATCGAGATAGTGGCGCATGAGACGCACGCCGTGTCCGCCCAGATCGGCCTCGTCGAGGCTCGGCGCCAGGGCGGGCGGGGCGGTCGTGGTGGGGTCGTAAGGCACGCCGTTGTCGGCGATCTCGATCACGATGCCGGCGGTGTCGCGCGAATATGACAGCCGGACGGCCGGCACATGATCGGGCCCGGCTTCGGCAAACGCATACGAGAGGATGTTGGTCAGCGCTTCGTCGACGCTGAGCGTCAGGCCGAAGGTGATTTTGGGCGACCAGCCTTCGCGCTCGGCGATTTCCTCCAGCCACTGCAACGCACGCGTCACGGCGTCGGTGGCGGGGTTCATGTCTAGCGTTTCGGGCTGCTGGGGCATGGGCCGTGGGTCAGTGGTCGAAGTGCAGCCCGCAGTATGCCCTAGCGGCCATTGCGAAGCCAGTTGCGCGCAATCCGTGGGCTATGGCGCTGCAATGGGCTTCGCGTATGATGCTCCATCCTCAGGGCGGCACCCGTACCGTCCGACATCCCAATGGGAAATTCCATGAATCTCGCGACCGAAAAAAGCGGCGATGTCTTCGTCGTTGCCCCCGAAGGCCAGATCAACAGCGCCAATGCCGCCGCCGTCGAAGCCGACCTGCTCGCGCATGTCGAGAAGGGCGAGCGCAAGATCGCACTCGACATGAGCCGCGTCGACTACATTTCGAGCGCCGGCCTGCGCGTGGTGCTGGTGCTCGCCAAGCGCCTGAAGCAAGGCGCCGGCACGCTCGTGCTGTGCGGTCTGCAGCCGCACGTGCGCGAGGTCTTCGACATCAGCGGCTTTCTCGCCATCCTGAACGTCGCCGACACGCGCGCCGACGCGCTTGCCAAACTGGCCTGATCGAAGGGCGGCCGGCCACGCGCACGCGGGTGCGCGGCCGGACGCATGCTTTCACAGATAAGGCGTGGCCAGCCAGATCAGGCGGTTGCGCAGGCGCTTGATGAACGGCAGGCGATACAGCCGCCGCAGGCTCTCGCGCCGCCCCTGCGCGATTTGCACATCGATACGCGCCCCGATCCAGCGTGCCAGCGCCGGATCGTAGATCTCGGTGTCGAGCTCGAAGTTCAGCCGCAGGCTGCGCGGATCCAGGTTCGACGAGCCCACATACGACCACGCGTCATCCACCGTCATCAGCTTCGAGTGATCGAAGGCTCCGCGTGTGCGCCAGACGCGGCAACCGGTGCGAATCACCTGGTCCAGCTGCGCCGTCATGGCGTAGTCGACCAGCCGCAGATTGTTCTTGCCCGGAATCACAATGTCCACGGCCACGCCGCGGCGAGCCGCCGTGGCCAGCGCACCGATCAGCGCCTGGTCGGGCAGGAAGTAGGGTGACTGAATCCGTACGTGCCGCTGCGCCACCGCCAGCGCACCCAGCAGCATGTTGTGCGTGCTGCCCATGGCGCGGTCGGGTCCGGACGGCACGCAGCGCACCGGCACGCCGCCCGCCGCATCGGCCTGTTCCGCCGGAAACCACGGCGCGCCCATCAATGTCTCGTGCGTGGTGAAGTTCCAATCGTGCGCGAACACCGACATGAGCTGGCCCACGATCGGCCCGTTGAACGCGAAGTGCGTATCGCGGTTGGTCTCTTCGTGCGAGAGCGCCGTCACGAACGCCGCGCGCACATTCATGCCGCCGCTGAAACCCTGCATGCCGTCCACCACCAGCACCTTGCGGTGGCTGCGCAGATTGGCATAGGGCATGCGCAGCACTCCCAGCGGATTCGTCATGAAGCGCGCGGTGGGTACACCGCCCGCCTTCAGCATGCGCACGATGGGCGGATGCGAGTAGCGGCTGCCCACCGCATCGATCAGCACGCGCACCTGCACGCCGCGCTCGTGCGCCTCGATCAGCGCCTGCGCCATCTCGCGCCCGATCGGATCGTTGTCGAAGATATAGCTCTGCATGGCGATGCAATGCTGCGCCGATCGGATCGCCGCCAGCATCGCGGGATACGCCTCGTCGCCCCCATCCAGCGGCCGCACCGCATTGCCGCCCAGCAGCGGAAAGTACGTCACGCGATCGCCCAGCGTGCGCAACGACGCGAACTGAGGTCCGCTGTAGGGCACCACGTTTCCGACGGTGGCAGTGTCGAGCGGGTCGACGTTGGCCAGCAGCGCCTCGTCGCGCTGTTGCGACACGATGGTGCGGCGAATGCGGTTGATGCCCGCCACGAAGTAGAGCAGGGCGCCAAACAAGGGCGAAAACAACGCCACCCCGACCCAGCCGATGGCGGCGCGCACGTCCTGTTTGGTCATCGCCGCATGCACCGCGGCGCCCGTCCCGGCGATCAAGCTCACCACGAACACGATATGAGGCCAATACTCCTGCAGCAGCGCTTCGATCCGCATCGTCATGATCCTGAGTCGGAAGGGGCGGCCGGCCGGCGCCCCGCGTGGCGCGGCCAGGCTCAGAATGGCGCCTCGTCTGGCTCTCAGGCCATGCGGCACCCTTGTCGTGCGGCAAGGATAGCAAGCCTGAACGCCGGGCCACCCGGACAAGCGCGGGTTGTTTCCCTGATCCGACCACTTTTTTCGCCCGACTGGCGCACGTTCATAAAATCGTGCTATAGTTCGATCTCTTTGCAGCGGTGGCTGTAGCTCAGTTGGTAGAGTCCTGGATTGTGATTCCAGTTGTCGTGGGTTCGAGCCCCATCAGCCACCCCAAGAATTCGCAGTAAGAGAAAGGCGCCCAGGTTCATTCCTTGGCGCCTTTTTCTTTGTGCCGCCGGCAAAGGCGGGGCCTCGCGCTCCCGGCAGTCACGTGCCGCCGCGACCGGCAACGGGCCCGGGAATGCCGCGCTCCTCACCGCCCCACCATCCACCCCGGTAGGCTGACTGGCCGATGCCGTCATGGCTATCGATCCCGGGGTAGCAGCGGCGATAGCGGCCTCGCCCCCCACCAGATCCCATCCCTGCACGCGTAAAAAAGGGGCTCACGCCCCTTTTTTATTGCAGTCGCGGATGCCGCTCCTGCGGGTGGCACAGCGGCCCGGTTTGCGGGCCGCTGTGCCATCGTGCCGTTAGATCAGAGATCGCGGGCGCGGCCTCCCACCGTGGCGGCGAAGCTCGCCACGAAAGCGCCGATCAGCATCGAAACGAATGCCCACAGGGCGAAGGCGGCCGCGGCCTTGCGGGCCGCGTCAGCGGCTTCGCGCGCCTTTTGTTCGGCCTCTTGCGCCGCGCGCTTGGCCTGCTCTTCGACCTGGGTCAGGCGTTGCTGGGCCGTCGCTTCGTCCACGCCGGCGCGTTGGGCGATCAGTTTCACCAGATAGCCGCGATCCGCGTCCGAGACCTTGCCGTTGGCGATGCTGCGCGCCAGGATGCGCGACGCTTCCTGGCGGGTATCGCCCTGGGGCGTGGCGGTGGCGGGATCGTTCGGACGCATCAGCGTGTCGGTGAAGTAGTCCAGCGAGATCGGCCCGGAGCCGGATTGCGCGGCCTGTCCGACGGCAGCCGTCGCACCGCTCACACCTGCGCCGGCCAGCGCGGCGCCGGTCTTCGCCGTGCCCGACACCACCGAGGCGAGCGTCGAACCGATGAGAATCAGGCCGACCACGGCGCTCAACGCCCACACCAGAAAGCCGTGAGCGGTATCGCGGAAGAAGACTTCGTCGCGCGAGGCGCCGGTCCATTTCGTGCGCAGGCGGCCGGTGATGTATCCCGCCACGCCGTAGGCAATGATCTGGCTGATGAGCAGCCAGATCACCGATCCGATGGCGAGGGCGGAGGCCGACGCGCCTTCGTTCTGCCAGGGCGACATGGTGAGGAATCCGAGCCCGGTGCCACCTGTCACGAGCATGGCGGATACCGCGGCAGCGATGATGGCACCACCGATGACCGCGCCCCAGGACACGGCCGAGAAGGGCGATTCGACGCCAGGCGTTGCGTAAGCCGGTACGGATTGAGAGGTTTGCATGATGTTCCCTTTGAACGGACTCGACACTGCGGGGTGATCCCGGGTCATCGCTGGCGTGGAAGCGGTCTGAACGCTTCCTGAACGCTACCGACGGCACTGCGCTCGGTGTTCGAATCACTGCGCGGGAGCACTAGCATTTATCGTGCCCGCAAAGGTTCATCTCTCAATGGGTGAGGGCGAGATGGGCAATGAAGCCCGAGCGAGTTTCGCCTGCCGCGCGTGCTTTGGCATCGAGTCGGGCAAGGATCCGGCGCGGCAACGTGATGTTGATGCGTTCGATGGTGTCGTCCATGACCGCGGGATCGATCTCGGCGATGGCCCAGATCCAGCCGTCATAGGCGGGATCACGTTGCAGCGCCGTGATGCTGCTTGGCAATGGAATGGGGTCATCGCTGTCGATGGCCGCTTCGATCCACGCTTCGATCGCTTCTTTTGCGTTTTCGATTGCCTGATCGATCCCATCGTCGGACGCGGAGAAGCAGCCGGGAAGGTCGGGTACGACGACGCCCCAGGCCTGGGTGTCGTTACCGGGTTCGATCGCAATGGGGTATTTCATGGCGTTGCTCCGTTGCGCCGCTCGAGCATGGGCGCCGTCGTGGGTGCTATTTCAGTCCTGCTTGCCTGAGAAGCTTGTGCGCGAGTCCGATCCCGATGTCTTTCTTGGGGTGTGGAACGCATATATGTCCGGGACGGCAGGGATGGCGGTAGATGTGATGAGAGCCTTTGACGCTGCGAAGAATCCACCCGGCCTGTTCCAGGAGCCTGACGATGTCCTTGCTATTCATGCCGTTCCTTGGGCACGCGGGCGTGCAGAAGCGCATGCAGTGTGTATTGTACACACGACTCCGGCAGGTGCGCTCGGCGACAGTGTCGCGAGCGTATCGGGCTCGGCCATGCAACGTGAGGGATGTCTGCAACCGGCTTCGGCGCGTGCGTCCGCTCACGGTTGCTCAGGCGCAGTATCGGCCCGCGCGTTTCAGGTTGCGATGGGGCGGACTTGGCACGCTACCCGTTGAACAACACGAACCCATACACCCCGAACAGCGTGAGATGCATCGCGCCGTGTATCACCGAGGTGCGCTGGCCGTTGAACGACAGCAGGGCCAGCAGCAGCGTGACGGCAAGAAGCACGGTCTCGAGCGGCGAGATGCCCATGACAACCTGTTTGCCGGTGACAAGGCCGATCACGAGCACCGCGGGTACGGTGAGCCCGACGGTCGAGACGAAGGCGCCCAGGCAGAGGTTGATCGCGCGTTGCATCTCGTTGTTGAGCGCCGCCTTTACCGCGGTGAGCGATTCTGGCGTGAACACGATGATGGCGATCAGCACGCCGCTCACCGCGATCGGCGCGCCGGCCGTCTCCACGCCGTAGTCGATCACGATCGCGAGGTGGTGCGCCAGCAAGACGATGGGAACGATCATCGCGAGCAGCAGCAGGCTGCGTTTGATGATCGAGCCATCGCCATGGGCCGGCTCGGCGTGCGCGTCGCCACGGGTGGCCTCAGCGCTTGCGCGGTGAACATTGCCCGCGGTCTCGCGCGGGGCGGCTCGCCAGGGCGAGGTCCCGCGCACCGTCATCGATCCCGCCGGCGGCTGTATGAACAGGTGCCGTTCGCCCCGCATCTGCAGCGCCAGGAACACGGCATAGAGCGCGGCGATCAGTCCCGCGATCACCCAGGCCTGCTGCGTGTTGAACTCGCCCTCGCCGGACAGGTGGTTGGGCAGGACCAGCGCCATGCCGGTCAATAACACCATCATCCCGAGGTAGGCCTTCGTGCCCTGTGCGTTGTATTCCTGGCCGCCGTGGCGCAGGCCGCCCGCGATGAGGCAGATGCCCATGACGAGATTCACGATGATCATCATGACCGCGAAAATCGAGTCGCGGCCGATGGTCGGAAACTCGCCCCGGCCGAGCAGGACGGACGCGATCAGGATCACTTCGATCGACACGATGGAGAGCGTCAGGATCAAGGTGCCGTAGGGTTCGCCCAGGCGGTGCGCCAGATGGTCGGCCTCGTGCACGACCCCGAACGAGGCCGCGATGATGGTGAAGAACAGCACCGCGAAGGCGGCCAGGGCGGTCGCGGGCGTGAGCGGATTCGCGAGCCAATCGGCGCCGAACACCGTAAAGGCGGCGACTACAGTCCAGGCCCAGCCGAGCAGAAGCCAGGTGCCGCGAGACACTGTCTTGCCTGCGGGGGAGGGGGCGGGTGCGGAGGTGGGTTTGACGCGCATCGCTATGCTTTCCATGAAAGACAGCGGGGTCGTCCCCGAGAGACACGCCGGATCCGGGTCGTCCCGGGGGCGCTCTGTGCAGATATTGCGTAGAAGTCGTACGGATACGACGTACAAATTCTAGCCGAAACGGGCTTGTGTCGCTGGCGTCACGGTCCGCGCCTGCGGCGCACTGCCACGCTGGCGAACACGAGCGCGAGAACGCTCAGGCCCAGCGCGATCCCGGCCCAGATCATCCCGCCGGCCGTGACGTTGCTGCCGTCGGCCGTCGCGCAACTGGAGTTGTGGAGGGCATCGATGCAATGGCCGCGGCGCCAGCGGCACGAGGAAACCTTGCAGCGTACACCCTTTCGTCTTGGTCGGGCCGGGCGTGCTGGGCGGGCATCGTGTGGGGCGCCGGCCATGGAACTCCTCGTGCCACCGCGTCACTCACGCTGATGAGCGGGCGCGCGCCGCGCGCGCTCCGATCCCCTGGAGATGTCCTATGAATACCGCTGAAGCTCGCGATACCGTCAACCGCGCCCTGACTGCCGCCTGGGGCGAGGAGCATGTGCTCGATAGCACGGGCACGCTGGAAATCACCTCCGAAGAGGGGGTGAACGTACTGCTCGAAGTGGCCGACGACGAAACGCAGTTGCGGCTGTACGCCCCGATTTTCGCAACGCCGGATGTGCTGTCGTATCGGGTGCTTCACGAGGCCTTGGCGCTGAATCTGTTCCAGTTGCCACTGGCCGGTGCCGTCCTGGCCATCGATGGCCGCAGCGGCGCGCTCGTGCTCAACGAGATCGTGCGCCTGGAGGGCCTGCAACCCGAAGGCTTCGATGCCGCGGTGCAGAAGTTCATCGGCGTCGCGGTGCAAGCCCAGGGATACCTGCTGGCCGCGCAACAGGAGATCGAGCCCCTGCCCCAGGCCGGCCCGGCCGGCGTGGATCACCTGCCTATCAACCTGGCTTGAGGAGCGCACCATGAAAACAGTGGCTACCGGGACTTACCGGGCAGTGCGATCCTCTCCTCAAAGCAAGACCCAGGGCATGAGATTCATGTCCACGTCGAGCAACCTGCCGGACAAGGGCAGCGCCGGCGTGCGCGGCAAGCGCATGGACGTGCCGGTCAAACAGGCCAGGCCGCTGGCGCAAACAGCACAGCCGGAGAAGACCGTGAGTGGCGGCCTGCTGGCCAAAGTGCACAAGCAAATCTCCGAGAGCATCAAGGTCGTGGGGGTCAAGAAAGAGACCAAGAACGTATTCGACATCGACAAGGGCATCAAAGGGATGGTCCACGACCGAAGCTTTGGCGTGGTCTCGCTGGAGGTGGGCAAGAAGAGCCGCTACCTCGATCTGATGGCCAAGGCCGAAGGGCGAGGGCTGCAAGCCACAGTGGGCACGGGGGCGTCGAGTTCGCTGGAGGTGCATGCGGGCAAGGCCACGGTGCAGGGTGAGGTGGGCATCACCGGCCTGCGCGAGGCCTCGCAGGCACGCATCAACGTGACGGTCGGCAAGAGCCTGGGCCATCTGTTCATCAGCCTGAAAGACGTCGTGATGGACGGCATGAAAGAAAGCCTCGATCAGGGTGTGCTTGCGCCGCCCAGCCTCAAGAGTTTTCGCCTGGCCCTGTGCAAACCCATCCTCACGGTGCAACTGGAGCAGCGCGATCTGCAGAACGGCACGCTCGCACTGGCGAAATTCAATCTGGCCAACGTCATGGATTGGGTGGGAGAGGGGCTCGAGAAGGGCGAGCTACCGAACCTCGGCAAGATGATCACGGGCGAGAGCAAGGTCTTCGACGCCAAGCTCAAGCAGACGTACGAGAACATGGGCGAGGCTTACGAGAAGACGTTCCGGCAGATGGAGAAAGAGGGCGTGCTGGAGCGCATCGGTGAACAGTTCACCCACGCGCTCGGCGATTGGCGCAGTGACGGCGAAGGCTACGCCCCCGAGGTGTTGGATCGGCTGGCGCTCGACACCATGAAGAGCCAGGTGCTCGCGCGCCTGCTGGCGCTGCCGCCCGAAAACGGCAACGCGCTGCCCATCTTCCTCCTCGCCAGCCGCCTCCACAACGACTTCGTGCTGAATCCTCAGGCGCCTGGCCACAACGAGATGCGCAGCTGAGTCCGCAATGCCGCCGCGCCCGGCGTGGCGGCATCGCCTGCGGCCCCGCGATGCGGTCTCGATCGAAGAGCGCGCTCGTGATCGATGGCGATGCCCGTTTGCCGGCGCGGGCAGGGGCCCGCTCAAAGGCACGCTGATTCGCCGTGCGAGGCCGTCAGCCTCCCGCCAGCCCCCGGGAGTAGAATCCGCCGACCGCATCGATTCCTTCGCCATACCGCCCCCTCATGTCCGATCTCACGCAACACGGCACCGCGCCTATCGGTGTTTTTGATTCGGGCCTGGGCGGTCTGTCGGTCGTGCGGGCCATTCGCCAGCGTTTGCCGGCCGAAGCCCTGATCTACATCGCCGACTCGCGCTATGCGCCGTATGGCGAGAAGAGCGACACCTTCATCCGGGCCCGTAGCGTAGCCCTGTCGCAGTGGCTGATCGAACGCGGCGCCAAGATGCTGGTGGTGGCTTGCAATACCGCCACCACGCACGCCATCGCGCACCTGCGCGACCAGTTTGCGCTGCCCATCATCGGTGTGGAACCCGGCATCAAGCCGGCTGCCCTAGGCTCGCATTCCCAGGTCGTGGGCGTGCTTGCCACCGCCGCCACCTTGCGCAGCGACAAGCTGCAGGGCCTGCTTGCCGCGCACGGTGAAGCGTGTCGCTTCGTGTGCCAGGCGGGGCACGGACTGGTCGAGCGTATCGAGCAGGGCGAGGCCGAGGGCACCGCGGTGGATGCGCTGCTGGCGCAATACCTGCAACCCATGCTGGACGCGGGCGCCGACACTCTGGTGCTTGGCTCCACGCACTACGCGTGGCTGATGCCGGCGATTCGCCGGCGTTTCGGCGACCGGTTCAGGCTGGTGGAAACCGCGACGGCCATCGCGCAGCGCGTGGCGCAGCAGCTGGAACAGCATGGATTGGTGCAGGGGCCTGGCCGCGATCCCGCCGCGGGACCGGCGCCGATAACGCTCTGCACCACGGCACAGGGCGAGGCGCAGCGCCTGCCGCTGCTGCGGCTGGCGCAGGGCGAGGATTTCGCGGGCGCACAGGTGCGGGCGATCGACGTCGAACCCGTCTGAACTAGTCCATGCGGATCGGCCACTTCGGCATGCGGGCCTTTTTGTAGGTCAGCAGATCATGCCGGGGCGTGGCGGCGCCCGGCGCGCCCACGTACAGCACTCGCTTGGAAAGCGCCGAAAACGACGCGTAGAAGTGCTGCGCCGACTTGACCACCACGATGCGTTTGGCGGCCAGGTCGCAGCCCAGCCCCGTGAAGACATCGGTGTTGAACGCTTGCGCGCGTTTGGAAATCAGCACGCATTCGATGCCCGCGATATCGATCAGCGCCGCGTCACCCACGTCGACTGTTTCGCCGCTGGGGCCGGTCATGATGTGGCCGCGGCGCAGCGCCTTGACGTGGCAGTCGGCGTCGACGGGGTCGCCCGACAACGGACTGATCTTGCCGCCGATGCGTAGCGGCAACCGCGCGTTCTCGCCAGCGGCAAAGGCCATCTGCACGGCGATCGGATCCCACAGCGGCCCCAGCGCCACCTGCCCGATACCGCGTCCGATCAGGCGGCGCAGGATGAAGGTTGCGTCGCCGGCGGCGCCGCTGCCAGGGTTGTCGGAACGGTCGGCGAGGATGGCTGGTGCCGCGCCGTCGGTCGCCGAGGGCGTGAGCGCCTGGTCCAGCGCCTCGTCGATCGAGAGGTAATTGACCCGATAGCGGTCGCGGTCGGCGATCAGCTCGCCGGCGAGCTGCTGCGCCAGGCCCTCGGCACGGCCTGCATCGCCGTCCGCATACACCAGCACTTTGGTGCCCATCTCCGGCACGTCGCCCGTCGCGAAACCCTGGATCGGCGAGACCGTGAGAATGCCGTCGCGACCCTCGAGCGCCTTGACGCGATCGACAAAGGCCCGGCCGGGATCCCGCGAGGTATGGATCGGGACCACCATCCCGGTGTCCACCAGCGCGGCGACGGGCGCGATCTCTTTGCGGAAGGCGCGCACGCAAAGATCGACCAGCTCGAGCGCGCGATCGTAAATATCGGTGTGCGGATACTCCTTGTAGGCGATCAGCAGGTCGGCGTGTTCCACCATCAGCGGGCTCAGATGCGCATGCGGATCGAGCTCGCCGCCGATGATCGCCGCGGGGCCGGCGATCTCGCGGACCCGGGCGAGCAGATCGCCTTCGCAATCGTCGTAGCCATCGGCCACCATGGCGCCATGCATGCCGAGCAGCACCACATCCACCGGCAGCGAGCGGCGCAGATCGTCGAGCAACTCATCTCGCAGCGCCTCGTAGGCCGCGCGCGTCACGAGGCCGGCCGGCTGTGCGTGGGCGTAAAGGCCCTCGAGCACCGTCCAGCCCTCGCGGTGGGCGCGTTCACGGGCGATCAATAGCGGGGCGGCGTATCGCGACATCTGTGGCGGATGCGTGCCGGCGGGGTAGTACCCGCTGGCATGGAAGGCATCCAGCCCGGTGGGCAGAGGCGAAAACGTATTGGTTTCGGTGCCGATGCCGGCGCTGAAGACTCGCATGCAAAACCCCTAAACAGGCTGCTCGGGCAGCTTTCTGGTGGCGCGCCATCCCGGACATGGGGCGCGCATCGTTTGCCAGTGTGGTCCGCGCCGGGGCGTCTGACCAATGACAAAAGCGGCCGATCCCTTAACCCTGGGTTATGCGAGTCCTCGCTCTTGGCAGCGCTGCGCGCCGAACCATAACCTCAATCTATGGCTACCCAGCTTTTTTCATTGGACGCAGGACGCGTCCGCCGACACCATGGCCACACCATAAAACCATTAAAGGGGAAGCTCATGAAGCTCGCCATCACTCGCCGGCTGCTCGCTGCCGCCGCCATGTTCTGCGTGACCGCCGGCGCGCACGCCGCCTGGCCGGATCGGCCGATCCGTATCATCGTGCCTTCGGCCGCGGGTGGCAGCCCCGATATTCTGGCGCGTCTTATCGGCGCCGAGTTGAGCAAGCGCCTGGGACAGTCGGTCGTGATCGAGAACCGCGCGGGCGCGGGCGGCAACATCGGCATGCAGGCACTGGTGAGCGCGCCCGCCGACGGCTACACGATCGCCTACGGCAACAACGCCACGCTGGCCACCAACGAGTTTCTGTTCAGCAAGTTGCCGTACGACCCTTCCACGCTCGTGCCCATCGTCCAGCTCACGCTCACCGCGAGCCTGCTGGTGGTGAACAAAGACCTGCCGGTCAAGACCGTGCCCGAGCTGATTGCGTATGCCAAGGAGCGGCCGAACCAGGTGTTCTTCGCCTCGGGCGGCCTGGGTACGTCGGGGCACCTGGGCGGCGAATTGTTCAAGACCGAGGCCGGCATCAGCACGGTGCACGTGCCCTACAAGGGCGGCGCGCAGGCCATGAACGACCTGGTGGGCAACCAGGTGCAGTACATGTTCGACAACTTTTCGTCGGCCGGGCCGAATGTACAGAGCGGTGCCGTGCGGGCCTTGGCGGTCACGTCCAAGACGCGCTCTTCCAATTTTCCGGACCTGCCCACGATGCAGGAAGCGGGGATCGCCGGCTTCGAGATCACGGCCTGGGGCGCGCTCGTGGCGGCCCCCGGCACGCCGCCGGAGATCGTGGCGCGCCTGAACCAAGAGGTCAACGCCGTCCTGAAAGACGACAAGGTCCGCGAACAGATCCTGAGCAACGGCTCCACGCCGGTGGGCGGCAGCCCTGAGGACCTGCGCCGTCAGATCGAGAGCGAGCGTGTGCGCTGGGGCGACATCGTGAAAAAGAGCGGCGCGAAGGTCGACTGACCTCGCCCGACGCAACGGCGATCCGGTGGACCCGGATCGCCGCCGTCTCTTTGGCGCTCAGCCCTCGTCTCAGCTTCCTTTCGGCAGCTTCGCAACCACCTTGATCTCGAAGTTGAAACCGCTCAACCAGGTCACGCCCAGCGCGGTGACGGTCGGGTAGGGCGCCTCGCCCCAGAACTCCGCCGCCACGCCCCAGATGCGTTCGAACTCTTCATGCGGATTCACCATGAAGATCGTCACGTCGACCACGTCGTCGAAGGTGACGTCCGCGGCCGCGAGAATGTCGTTCAGGTTCTTGAACGCGAGCCGCACCTGAGCGTCGAGATCGGGCTCGGGCGAGCCGTCCCGCAGGCTGCCGACCTGGCCCGATACGAACAGCAGTCCGTCGGCACGGATCGCCGGCGAATAACGGTGCTTGTCGTACAGGGCGTGCCGGCCAGCGGGGAAAACCACGTCACGTTTTGCCATGAGAATGCTCCTTGTGGGGTGGGGGGCCGGCCGGTTGGCCGTCCATGCATCCACTGTAAGCAGAGCCGCCCTCGCGATAAATCGCCGACCGCGTCCAGCATTGTTTGTAGAATCCAAACAATCGAACCCATCACTGAGTCAGACGAGGAGCGGACATGGACCGTTTCGACGCCATGCAGGCCTACGCCCGGGTCGTGGAGACCGGTAGTTTCACGCGGGCCGCCGAGACGCTGAACATCAGCCGAGCGAGTGTGACGCAGCTCGTGCAGCAACTCGAGGCGCGGCTGCGCGTGAAGCTGCTCAACCGCACCACGCGCAAGGTCAAGGTGACCGCCGATGGCGCCGCCTACTACGAGCGTGTCGTGCGGCTGCTGGCCGATATGGACGACGCGGAGACCAGTCTGTCGAGCGCGGCGGCCTCGCCCCGCGGGCGCCTGCGTGTGGACGTGCCAAGCCCGTTCGCGCGCTTCATCCTGATGCCTGCCTTGCCCGCGTTTCACGCGCGCTATCCTGATATCCAGATCCACATGGGCGTGAGCGATCGCAAGATCGACCTGCTCGATGACAACGTGGATTGCGTGGTGCGCGGCGGCGAGGTGGTGGATCAATCGCTGGTCGCGCGCCGCGTCGGCGAGCTCACGATCCAGGCCTTTGCCTCACCCGCCTATCTGGACGCGGCAGGGGTGCCCGAGGATCCCCGCGACCTCGACGCCGATCCGCATCGCTACGTGGGCTACCTGCGCTCGCGCGCAGGCGACATCGTGCCGCTCATCCTGCATCGCGGCGCCGAGACCGTGCAGGTGCAGGGCCGCTACGTGGTGGCGGCCGATGACGGCAACGCCTATCTCGCGGCCGGCCTGGCCGGGCTCGGGGTACTGTGGCTGCCCACGTACATGGCCGAGCCGTACCGGGCGAGCGGTGAGCTCGTGCCGGTCTTGCCCGAATGGCGGATCGACGCGATGCCGATGTATGTCGCCTATCCCCCCAACCGCCACGTGAGCGCCAAGGTGCGCGTCTTCATCGACTGGGTGATCGAGCTGATGGCGCTCCATGCGCCCTTACTTACGCCCCTGGGCAGCGCTCCCGTTCAAGGCAAAAAGCCGGCGAAGTAGCCGCGCGCAGCAAGCGGTACGGCAGGGCGGGGCAGGCGGACTGAAAATGCAGAGGGCGCCATGCGGCCAAAGGCCGGCCTCCGAGGCGAGCGGCCGCGCCGAATGCCGCGGGCATGACGCGCTGGAGCGGTGTCATACGGGCGTTCCAACGGTGAGTCATAAGGGCGCCGCGGTACTCGAGGCTGTGTGCATAAGGGCTTGCCCGAGGCTTAAGTTCTCAAGGTGCGAGACCGTTATCTCATTCAGTAGGCGGCCGTGTGCGATCGCCATGTCGTGCAAGGCGTTCTCCGGAGCGGTAAGCGCCGGGGTTCAAGGAGCAACAGATGTCATCCAGCGTGTCGGCCACCGACAAGGTGCGCGCCCAGCAGTCCAATCTGGCCAAACGTGAAGAGGCGGGACGAGAGCCCGAGCGTGCCCCGGCCTCCGAGTCCCCGCAGACACCCCGGCAGATCGCGTCGTCCTTCAGTGTGGCGCTGAGCGAGGACGCCCTCGAGCGCATGCTCAACGCCCGCGAAGCCTTGTCGCGCTTCGCCATCGAATCCGCGCAGTCGCGCAAGGATTACGCCCGCAGCCAGGTGGAGCGCATCAAGGAACGCATCGAGACGCTCAAGAAGCTGATGATGATGCTGGGCGATTCGGCCGCGCGCGCCATACTGCGCGAGATCAAGCAGCTGGCCGGCGAACTCGGCGCTGCCGCATCGGTGCTGCGAGAGGGCGGCGGCGGGGGCGGCGCGGGCGTGACGATGCCGCCGGTCCAGGCCGCGGGTGATGGCGCCACGGTAACCGTACCCGGAACGACGACGGCTGACCCGGCCGCAAGTGCCGCCGCGCAAACCGGCACGGCGCAAGAGGCGGACGCAGGGCAGGATGGCGACGCCGATGCCCGGACGAATCCCGCCGTCCCTACGCCCACCGCGAGCGCGGCCGCGGCAATGTACGCCGCGGTGGCATCGACGCCCGTCGAGCCGGGTGCCGTGGCACCGGCCGCTACGCCCGCCGCGACAGGTGCGGCCACGGCCATGCCCGCGGGGGCTTCGGACGACGCCGCCGGCACGGGTGAAGTGGATTCCGCCGAGTCTGCCCCTGCTGCATCGGCGCAGGCCCACGCCCAGGCGCAGACGGCCCAGGCGCGTCAGGCCGAGGCCGCTCAACGGCGCGAGGACGCCAAATCCCTCGAAGAAGCGCTGCGTGCGCTCAAGGCCTTGCTGGCGATGGCCCAGGCGAAGATCCGCGAGGGCGACGAGGCGGCACGCCGTGATGCCGAGTCCGCGGCACGCGAGATCGGCGAGATCGCACAGGACGTCACCGCGCTCGGCTTCTCCGGTCTGCCGGGCGGCGCGAGCGTGGACATTCCCGCCGCGTCCGGCGCCGGTCTGTGAGCGCCCGGCGCGATTGAAACCGGCGACGGGGCGCAACAGGACGGATTTGCCCGAACCTGAAGGAGCGGGCGCCGCGAAGCATTCGCCCGGCTCGATGCCGATGCTTACCGCTTGTGGTCCGCCCGCCGTGCCAGCCACTCGCCCGTGAATTGCACGATCGACACCAGCGCGATCAGGATCACGATCACCTCGAACATCACGCGGGTTTCGTAACGCTCGTAGCCATAGCGGATGGCGAGGTCGCCCAGGCCCCCGGCGCCGACCGCGCCGGCCATCGCCGAGGCATTGATCATGGCGATCACACTGACCGTCATGCCGCCGATGATGCCGGGCAGGGCTTCGGGCAGCAGCACGTGGCGGATGATGTGCCGGCGGCGGCAGCCCATGGCGCGTGCCGCCTCGATCAGGCCGGGATCCACATCGTTCAGGCTCACCTGCGCGATGCGCGCGAAAAACGGAATGAGGTTGGCCGACAGCGGCACGATCGCCGCCCAGGTGCCCAGTGTCGTGCCCACGATCCAGCGCGTTACGGGCAGCATCGCGACCAGCAGAATGATGAACGGGATGGCGCGGAACGTGTTCACCGTGATCGACAGCGTCTTGTTGAAACGCGGTCGCGGATAGAGGCTGTTCGGCGCCGTCACGGTCAACACGATCGCGAGCGCGAGGCCCGACACAATGGCGATCAGCGCCGAGATGCTCACCATTGCCAGCGTCTCGAGAAACGCCCGCAGATAGCGGTCAAACATGATCGGCGACATAGCCCAGTACCTCGATGCGTTCGGCCGACAGCGCGTGTGCAAGGGCGCGTCGGCGATCTTCCTGTTGATAGGCCGCGCTCGGTAGCGCCACGAGCAGGCGGCCTTGCGCGTGTCCCTCGATACGATCGAGGCCGCCGTGCAGAAGCCGGGCGTCGGCACCCAGCGCAGCCAAGGCCGCCAGCGGCACCCCGCCCGCATCCCCGCGGCCCGTGTAGTGCAGGGCCAGCACGACACGGCCCTGCGTGACGACTTGCGCCTGCAAGGCACGCGCGATATCGGGCGGCAGGTCATGTTGCAGCGGCTTGAGCAGGGCGCGCGTGGCATCGGCCTGCGGATCGCCGAATACCTGCCAGACGGCGCCCTGCTCGACCACGCGGCCGCGATCCAGCACGACCAGGCGCTGGCAGATCGCGCGGATCACCGCCATGTCGTGCGTGATCAGCACGACCGTGAGGCCGAGTTTGCGATTGATTTCGCGCAACAGTTCGAGGATCGACTGGGTCGTCTCGGGATCCAGCGCAGAGGTCGCCTCGTCGCAGAGCAGGATTTCAGGCTCATGCACCAGGGCGCGCGCGATACCCACGCGCTGCTTCTGGCCGCCGGAAAGCCGTGCGGGGTAGGCGTCGGCCTTGTCGGCCAGCCCGACCAGCTCGAGCAGCGCATGCACCCGTTGCCGCGTTTCGGCCGCCTTTACGCCCGCCACTTTCAACGGCAGCGCCACATTCTCCGCCACCGTCTTGGACGACAGCAGATTGAAGTGCTGGAAAATCATGCCGATGCGGCGGCGCAGATGCACGAGGCCGTTCTCGTCGAGCGTGCCGGCATCGACGCCGTCCACGTGCACCTGGCCCGCGCTCGGGGGCTCCAGCATGTTGATTGCACGCAGCAACGTGGACTTGCCCGCGCCACTGCGCCCGATGATGCCGAAGATTTCGCCGCGGCGGATCTCGAACGAAATGTCGCTCAGCGCGGCCACCGGCTCGGGCCCGCCGGGATAACGTTTCTGGACGCCGGAAAAGACGATATGCGGCGAGGCGGCGGCGCCATCACGCGCCGCCGCCTCAAACTGGGGTTCGAATTGCATGGTGTCCGGCTGCAACTCAGAAAACCGGAATCACGGAGCCTTCGAACTTGCTGAGGATGAACTGACGGACTTCCTCGGAGTGGTAGGCCTTCACCAGGCGCGGTACCCACGGCGCATCCTTGTCCTGTTCGCGCACGGCGATGATGTTTACGTAGGGGTTGTTTTCCTTCTTCTCTACCGCGATCCCGTCGCGCGTGGCGATCAGCCCGGCCTGATACGCAAAGCTGTTCACGACGGCCGCGGTGTCCACATCGGGGAGCGAGCGGGCCAGCACGACCGAGGTGCTCTCGACGAAGTCGAGTTTCTTGGGATTGGACGTCACGTCGGCCAGCGTGGCCGTGCCGGTGTAGGGATCGAAACCGTCCTTCAGCGTGATCAGGCCTGCATCACGGAGCACCACCAGGGCGCGCGTCTGGTTGCTTGGATCATTGGGGATGCCGACCTTCGCGCCGTTGGGCAGCTCAGTGAGGGATTTGTATTTCTTCGAATAGAAGGCGATGGGAGAGATGAGCGTGTTGCCCACCGACACGATCTTGTAGCCACGCTGCGTGACCTGGTCGCGCAAGAACGGAATGTGCTGGAATGAATTCGCGTCGAGGTCGCCATTATTCAGTGCTTCGTTGGGGCTTGCCGTGCCCGTGATCACCACCGGTTGGACCGCGAGCCCGTCCTTCTGGGCGACCTTCACGACCACTTCCCATATCTGCTCGTCCACGCCGCCACGTACGCCGACCTTCAGGGGTTTGTCGGCCGCGTGAGCGAGCCCCGCCGACAACATCGAAGCGGCGGCCAGCGCCACGCTCAACACACGGGTGAAACGTCCGGAGATCATCATGCAAGCGCCTCTGCAAATCGTTGGGGGGAGTGCGGCGATTCTAGAAAGCGCGCCTCCCATTCCCTACGATTTGTTGGTCGCGTGGTTATGACCTCGCGTCCTTATGTCTTTCAACGTTGAGCTCATAGCCGCGGCCGGCTTGCCACGAATGCCCGTGATGTTGCGAATACGCAATGGTCGTTTTGCTGGCGCGAGTAGGCTAAGGGCTAACCCGTATCCGGCTCTCTGAAAACAACGCCTCTCAACGTCGCATCGGATGGCCAGAGAGAGCGGATTCTGTTTCCAGTTGTCCCCGCCGTTACAAAATATCTCGCGTGACTGTCATATCAGCGGGGTATGCTGATTTTCAGAGAGGGCGTCCCAGTGCTTCCAAATAACTCGGTTTACAAGGGATATCGCCTCACAGCCAAGATTGCCCGGGCAAGTGCCGGGGCGGCGATGGCCGCGGCCTCCGGGCCGCAGTTCACGGCCACAGTGATGGTTGTGCAGGCAGATTCCATTCAAGATACAGGCGACGAGTATCCGGTGCCTTGCTTTGCAGGTGGCGGACACGTGTTCAGTCCACGCGAGGCCGTCCATGCGGCCATCACGCACGGCCGGGAAATCGTCGACGGTTTGCATGGCGCAACGGCCTGACCGGCCGCGCTTCATTCATCCGCTTTTTGCCCGTTCAGTGTGATGCACGGGCACGACTCGCCGTCGGTGGTCTTGTGTGTCGCACCTGGCACATCGGCGCGGCTACGTCACACGTTGCACGCCGCAAGCCGCACATTGCACGCCGACCCGCAGTCTCGTCGGGGTCGATGTGCGCTTTGATTGCGCGCGCAACCGGTTTCAGCCCGTGAAGAGTTCGGCCCAGTCGCGCGTCTTGTTGAGCGTGCGCACGGTGGCGGACTGTTCCAGGATGGCCACGGCCTTCTTGAATTCTTCGGTGGACGCGCCATCTTCCAGGATCACCAGCCGCGCATTGCGCGCGTCGGCCATCTTCACGTCCGACATTTTGCCGTGGGTCTGATAGACCTGCGTCCAGTCCATTTTCTTGCCGGCCTTCAGTGCGATCGGCTCGATGAAGGTGAGGGCACTGGACTGCTCGGCGCGTACGCCGAAGGCGAAATCCGCCGCGTGACCGCTGCTGCCCTTGGTGCGCGCGCCCTTCAGGATGCGGGGTTGTCCGAGGGCCTCGGCCAGTGTGCGGCCGACCTGGGCGCGAAAACGCAGCCGGCTGAATTTGGGCATCCACTTCACGCTCGAGAACGACAGCGCCATGGCCAGCTTGACCGCATCCCACAGGGCTTCGGGCAGTTGCTCGATCGGGCCGCTCGCCACGATCGCGCCGCTGTCTTCGAAACGCGCGAGGCTCACGCCGGGCGTCTGATTCAGCAGCTCGATGCGTTTGGCAGGCAGTTCGATGCCATAGGTGGCGGCGTGCATGGCCGTCTCTGCCGCGTCGGTCAACAAGAACGTCGCGTCGTCGGGATAGGCGATGAAAAAAGCGGCGTGCTGGCCATCGAGACCCAGCGTCATGGGCGCGATGGCGCGGATCGCGCGTTCGCCGGCGGGCCGGACCGTCCAGCCCGAGGCTTCCAGAAAATGACTCATAGGATCAGCTCGATTTGACGGCCCTTGTAGGGATGCACAAAACCGCCGTTCAGGCTCAGGTTGGCGCGCGGCAGGAAATGATCCATCAGGGCGCCGATGTCGGCGAGATCCGGGGTGACCGGCTCCGCATAGCCTTCACCCTCGGCCACCCACAGATGCAGGTGCGAGCGCGCGGTGATCGGCTTGCGAAAGTGCGGCAGATCGCTGCCCACCGCACTGGTATGGAACGAGTCGTCCGTGTCCACACCGAGTACGCGGTGGGGGCCGACGAACAGGCTCGCCGAGAACGCCTCGCCCAGCATGACGGCGGCCTGGCCGTACACATCAGTGCGTGCGGCGCGATAGATGACCCGGAAGGTCACGTCGTCGCGGACTTCGCCGTCGACCTTGCAGGCACAGGAGAACTCCATCCATTGCGACGGTCCGCCGCCCGCGGGCTTGCCCGACCAGGCGATGGCTTTGGTGGTTTCCTTGGGCGCGGCCAGGATTTCCTGGACCTCATCCGGTGTGATTAGGGGCTCGACTTTGTTGGCCATGGAGAAACAGCGGAAAAACAGAAGGCGCGCCGACCGGCCAGGCGGTGGGCGCGCGTAGCGACCAATGGGCCGCAAAGGGGCATAAGTTTACAAGAAGGCGGCCGGCCCGGGCTTTCAGAGGCTGCTTGCCCCGAAGGTGTCGCACTGGCGCAGGTCGCCCGACTCGAAGCCGCGTTTGAACCATTTCACCCGTTGCGCCGAGGTGCCGTGGGTGAAGGCGTCCGGGACCACGTAGCCCTGCGACTTGCGCTGCAGCGTGTCGTCGCCGATGGCGCTGGCCGCATTCAGTCCTTCCTCGATGTCGCCCGGTTCGAGGATGTTGCGGGCCTGATCGGCGCGGCGGGCCCAGAGTCCCGCGAAGCAGTCGGCCTGCAATTCCATGCGGACCGACAGCGCATTGGCCTGGGCCGGGTTGCGGCGCCGCTGGGCGTCGACCTGGTCGGCCACGCCGAGCAGGTGTTGAACGTGGTGGCCCACCTCATGCGCGATCACGTAGGCCTGGGCGAAGTCGCCGGGGGCGTTGAGCTTGCGCTCCATCTCGTCGAAGAAGCTCAGGTCCAGATAGACCTTCTGGTCGGCCGGGCAGTAGAACGGCCCCATGGCCGACTGGCCCGTGCCGCATGCCGTAGGTGTCGCGCCGCGAAACAGCACCAGGGTCGGCGGCGCGTAGCTGCGATTGAGCTGTTGCTGGAAGATCGGCGTCCAGACGTCTTCGGTTTCGCCCAGCACGCGGGCCACGAAGCGCGATTGGGCGTCCTGCGCGGGAGGCTGGCCCGGCGCCTGCTGCGTCTGCGGCGGCCCTTCGGCCATCTGCAGCACCACCGACGGATCGACACCGAAATACATGGCCACCAGCGCGAGCACGATGGTGCCCAGGCCGATGGAGCCGCGTCCCAGGCGTGGCCCCTGGCCGCGCCTGTCTTCGATGTTCTTGCTCTCGCGCGAGTCGTCCATGCGCATGTGAGTCTCCTGGCGCCGAGAGGCGCGTGGTGTTCCTGCCGGGTTACTGGTGCTAGGATAATCCCATGGCCCTACTTCTCTCTATTCATCCCGCAAATCCGCAGCCGCGCCTGCTCAAGCAGGCCGCGCAATGGCTGACCGACGGCGGGCTGCTCGCGATTCCTACCGATTCCAGCTATGCGGTGGTCGCCCGGCTCGATGACAAGGCGGCCGCCGAGAACCTGCGCCGCCTGCGCGGCCTCGACGAACGCCATCACCTCACGCTGCTGTGCCGTGATCTGGCCCAGATCGGGCAGTTCGCCCGCGTCGACAATCAGCAGTACCGGCTGCTCAAGCTGGCCACCCCCGGGCCCTTTACCTTCATCCTCGAGGCCACCCGCGAGGTGCCGCGCCGGGTGTCGCACCCGTCGCGCAAGACCATCGGCATTCGGGTGCCCGAACACGGCGTCGCCCTGGCGCTGCTGGAGCAGTTCGGCGCGCCGCTGTTGTCCACGACCCTGATTCCCAAGGGCGAAGACGACGCCCTCAACGATCCCGACGATATCGCCGCGCGTTACGCCCATGAATTGGCCGCCGTGATCGACGCGGGCGCCTGCCCGCTGGCCCCCACCACGGTGATCGACCTGACCGGCGCCACACCGGAAGTGCTGCGCCGCGGTAGCGGCGATCCCGCCACGCTCGGCCTCGCCTGACAACCGCAAGCCCGGCGGCCCCGACTCCCGCGCGTTCCCCTTACGCCATGCGGTCACGAACCCGCGCGCCGGGTAAGTGTCCTAGTTGCGTCTGCCGCTACAATGGCCCGCCATGAATGAACTGATCCAGACGATCGCCGTCTACGCGATTCCCGTCATCTTCGCCATTACGTTGCCTTCCGCCGCCCAGGGCTTCGTTGCCTATCTCTTTGGCGACGCGAGCGCCTACCAGGCCGGACGGGTCACGCTCAATCCCATCCGGCACATCGATCCGGTCGGCACCTTGCTCGTGCCGCTCGGCATCCTGGCCATGTCCACGTTGTTCGGCGGGCCCCCTCTGATGTTCGGCTGGGCCAAGCCCATGCCGATCGATTACGGTCGGATGCGCCGGCCCAAGCGCGACATGCTGTGGGTGGCGCTGGCGGTGCCCGCGGCCAACCTCGTCATGTCCATCCTGTGGGTGCTCGCGATCCGGCTGTATTTCGCGATCGATGTCCAGGAGGGCTATTGGTACGAGATGGCGCAAGCCGGCGTGGTGGTCAATCTGGTCCTGATGGCCTTGAGCCTGCTGCCCATCCTGCCGTTGCCCGGCGGGCAGATCGTGTTCTCTTTGCTGCCCCAACGCATGGCCTGGCAGTACTCGAAAATCGAGCCCTACGGCATGGTGATCGTCATCGTTTTATTGGTGACGGGCACCCTCAGGTTCTTCATGCAGCCGTTCCTGGCACTCGGGACGACCGTGGTGAGCTGGTTTCTCTAGGTTTTCGGGCAATATCCGTTAAACTCGCCAGCTTGATCGATTCTGGCCTGCGGCATGGTGCGGCGGGCCCCGGAGCCTCTCCTTACTATGGCATCCACTGCATTGACCGCAGAAGTTAGTTTTCAGGGCAGCATGGTGGCACTGGTCACCCCGATGCAGCCCGACGGCAGCCTCGATTACGCCGCGTACCGCGCGCTGATCGACTGGCACGTCGACCAGGGCACCAGCGCGCTGGTCGTCGTCGGCACCACGGGCGAATCGCCCACGGTGTCGATGGAAGAGCACGCCGAGTTGATCCGCGTGGCGGTCGAGCATGCGGCGGGCCGCATCCCGGTGATCGCCGGCGTCGGGGCCAACTCCACCGACGAGTGCATCCACCTCGCGCGCCACGCCAAGGCGGTCGGCGCGCAGGCCGGCCTGTCGGTCGTGCCCTACTACAACAAGCCTTCGCAAGAAGGCATCTATCGTCACTTCCGTGCCGTCCAGGAAGCGGTCGACCTGCCCACGGTGCTGTATAACGTGCCGGGCCGCACGGTTGCCGACATGTCCAACGAGACGGTTCTGCGGTTGACGCAGGTGCCCGGCATCATCGGCATCAAGGATGCCACCGGCGATATCGGCCGCGGCGCACTGCTGCTGCGCGAAGCGCCGGCTTCCTTCCAGGTGTTCAGCGGCGACGACCCCACGGCCGCCGCCCTGATCCTGTTGGGCGCGCGCGGCAACATTTCGGTCACTGCCAACGTGGCTCCGCGCCTGATGGCCGACCTCTGTGCCGCCGCGTACGCTGGCGACGTGCCGCGCGTGCGTGAACTAAACGCCAAGCTCGCGCGTCTCAACAAGGCTTTGTTCATCGAAGCCAATCCCATCCCCGTCAAATGGGCGCTTGCCCAGATGGGGCGTACCGCGCTGGGCTACCGCCTGCCGCTCGTCGAACTCAGCGAGGCTCACCACGACACCGTGCGCCGCGCCCTGACCGAAACGGGCCTGCTTTGAACATGAGGACGCGTATGAAGAAACGTCATGCCGGTATTTCGGCATTGATGGCCCTGGCTTTGTTGTCTGGTTGCTCCGACATCAACCAGATCCTGGGCAATGAAGAGTCTGTCGATTACAAGAGTACGCGCCGCGGCGAGCCGCTGAGCATCCCGCCCGACCTGACTCAGGCCAACGCCGATCCGCGCTACCGCGCCCCGGCCACGGGCACCACCACGTACTCGCAGTACCAGCAGCAGGGCGCCCAGGCCGTGGCCCAGCCCCAAAACACCAACGTGCTGCCCGAGCGTGCCGACATGAAGGTCGAGCGCGACGGCAACATGCGCTGGCTCGTCGTGCAGCGTCCGCCCGAGCAGGTGTTCCCGAAGGTCGTCGACTTCTGGACGGACACCGGCTTCACGGTCAAGACCAACTCGCCGCAAGCCGGCCTGGTCGAAACCGACTGGGCTGAAAACCGCGCCAAGATCCCCGAGAGCTGGCTGCGTCAGGTGCTGGGTTCGGTGCTCGAAACCGCGTGGGATAGCGGCGAGCGCGAGAAATTCCGCACCCGCGTCGAGCGCGTCAACGGCCACACCGAGATTTACATCAGCCACCAGCAGATGCTCGAGAAGCGCACGGGTCCGGATAGCGGCCAGGTGCAGTGGGAAAACGGCAAGGAAGATCCGGGCCTGAACGCCGCCATGCTGGCGCGCCTCATGGTCTATCTCGGTACCGACGTCGACGCCGCGCGCAAGCTGGTGGCACAAGCCGAAGCGGCTCCGCAGCGCCCGGCCGTGCAGCAGACCGTGCGCGCCGAAGGTGCGATGCTGGTCGTGAGTGAGTCGTACGACCGCGCCTGGCGTCGTGTCGGCGTGGCACTCGACTCGGGCGGTTTCGCTGTCGACGACCGCGATCGCTCCGCCGGTGACTACTACGTGCGCTATGTCGATACCGACACCGGCGCCAAGTCCGAAGAGCCCGGCTTCTTCAGCCGCCTGTTCGGCGGCGACAAGAAGGCGTCGGCGGCTCAGTACCGCGTCCACTTGTCTGCCGCGGGCGATGCCACGCAGGTCACGGTGCTCGACGCCAATGGCCAGCGCGACAGCAGCGCCACCGCCCAGCGCTTGCTGAGCGTGTTGAAGGACAAGATGTAAGACCTGGCCTCAGGTCGGGGCGAGCCCCGCCTGTCGCGAAAAAAGCCAGACCCTCCGGGGTCTGGTTTTTTTTTGCGGGACGCGGACGAAACAAAGCCGGCAGGTTTTGAAGCCTGCCGGCTTTGTCGGGACCCGGCCTGCTGCGGTGGGGCTCCCTCGCAGGCCGGGTGTGTCGTGCGGGCGGGGGTCGGGATCCCGCGCCTGCTTATCTTGCGCTTACGACGCGGGGGTCGTCGAGCCGCCGCTAGGCGCCGAGCTGCCCGGGGCCGGAGCCGGAGCGGGTGCCGGGGTCGACGGCGAGGTGGACGGTGCCGGTGCCGTGGTGGCCGGAGCCGAGCCGCCGGCCGGGGCCGCGGTTTCTTCCTTCTTATTGCAAGCAGTCAGGGCTACGGCCAGAACCGAAGCCACAATCAGGGTTTTGCTCATCATGTCGAGACTCCTGTTGGATAAAAAATCGTGGTCCCGTGGAAGGGGAAACCAGGCCCCTCGAGCCACGGACACAGGGGGTTCTGCGCCGTGACCTAGGGGAAACCAGAATTCAGGCTACAGGAATCGTTCCGCCGCTTGCGTGTGGAAATTAAAGAGGTGGCATCCCAACTGCAACAATTCTTACTGCTATGTGTATCCCATATCCAAACGTGTCGGCCGTTAAAGAGTCCTTAGCGTTCTGTGCGGGATGGACACGATTGGGTATCCAGATCGTACGAAAACGGCCGCGCCACCCCCGGCAAAGCTGCGTATTTCGCACGTTTCATGCAATCGCTGACGCGGACATGACGCGTTCAGGATATCCGATGTGCAATGACGATCGCCCCGGCGAGGCGGGGCGATCTAGACAGGACGGGTGAGGCCAGGCGGCCCGGGTCAGGGACGGTAGTGCAGCCAGCCGGAATCCAGCCAGTCGGCCAGGCAGGCGCGGGCGTCGTCCGACAGCTTGCGGCAGCGGGCGTCCGCGCACGCGAGTTCGCGCGCGTCGGCCAGCTCGCGCAAAGCGGCGTCGGCCGGCACCATCGCGGTTTCGCCATTGATGAATAGCTGGCGGCCGCGGTACAGCATGCGGCTGCGGCGATCGAGCACCAGGCGACCCGTTTCGGGCCAGCTATCTTCGAGGTCGACCGGGTCTTCCGGGCTGTCGAACACGCTGAGCTGGCTCGGCTCGGTGAGCCAGCACCCCAAGAAGCGCGATGCCAGCGCGTCGTCGAAACGCAGCTTCTGCAATGTGGCGAGCGTGGCCTCGACGAGGGCCTCGGGCAGCGCGGCCGGTTGCGTCGTGGCGGGCTGGCCCGGATCGCGGTAGATGCCGTCCAGGCGCGGGCCCGGCAGGGCGGGCTCGCCGTAGGGGCCGCCGAGCAGGCCGACGCGCGCCATGGCCTGGTCGGCCGCGGCCTCGAGCAGGCCCCGGGCCAGATTGGCCTGGGTCGGCGCACGAAAGCCGATGGAAATGGTCATGCAATCGTCGTCGAGCGCCACGCCATCGTGGGCGGCCTGCGGCGGCAGATACAGCATGTCGCCCGGCTCGAGAATGGCTTCTTCTTCGGGCTCGAAGTTCGACAGGATCTTGAGCGGCAAGCCGGGTTCGAGCGAGAGGTCTTTCTGGCGGCCCCAGCGCCAGCGGCGCCGGCCCTGGCCTTGCAGCAGGAACACGTCATAGCTGTCGAAGTGCGGGCCCACGCCGCCGCCTGTGGAGGCGATGCTGACCATCAGGTCGTCCAGGCGCGCGTCGGGCACGAAACGGAACTGCTGGATCAGCGCGGCCGCGGCGTCGCTGTGCAGGTCGAGGCTCTGGACCAGGAGCGTCCATTCGGGTTCGTTGACCTTGGGCAGGCGCGCGAACGGGCCGTTTTCCATGTTCCATTCGCCGCCTTCACGCCAGATCAGGCGGGATTCGACGTCGTCGCGGCGCGCGAGCTTCTTGAGCGCCGCGACGCTTTCGGGCGGACGCATATTGGGCACGGCCCCGCGGATCAGTAACGGCTTGCGCTGCCAGTAGCGGCGCATGAAGGTGTCGGGCGACAGGCCGCCGAGCAGGGTGAGAGGCAGGTCGGTTTTCATGCGAGATGAGCCTTGAGTCGGTACAGGGCGTCCAGCGCTTCGCGAGGCGTGAGGCTGTCGGGATCGATGGAGGCGAGTTCGGCGCGCAGCGCGGAGAGCGCATCGAGTGCTTCGTCGCGGTCGGCGCTGGCCTGGCTTTGCGCCTCGGCGTCGATCGCGGCGGCGAACAGGCCGAGCTGCGGCGTGGGCGCGCCCTGCGCTTCGAGGCGCTCGAGTTCGCGCGAGGCCTGCCGGATCACGGCGGCGGGAACGCCGGCACGTTGGGCCACCTGGATCCCGTAGCTGCGGCTCGCGGGCCCCTCGCGCACCTCGTGCAGGAACACGATACCGCCGGCGGACTCGGCGGCAGCCAGATGCACATTGGCGGCGGTGGGCTGCTCGGAGGGCAGGCGCGTGAGTTCGAAATAATGGGTGGCGAACAGCGTGAGCGCACGGTTGTGCGTGAGCAGGCGTTGCGCGATGGCCCACGCCAGCGCGAGGCCGTCGTAGGTGGAGGTGCCGCGGCCGATTTCGTCCATCAACACCAGGCTGTGCGTGGTGCTGGCGGCCAGGATGGCGGCGGCTTCGGTCATTTCCATCATGAAGGTGGAGCGTCCGCCGGCCAGGTCGTCGGCGGCGCCGATGCGGGTGAAGATCCGGTCGATGCGGCCGATACGGGCCCGCGCGGCGGGCACGAAGCTGCCGGTGCGCGCCAGCAGCACGATCAGCGCCACCTGCCGCATATAGGTCGACTTACCGCCCATGTTCGGACCGGTAATCAGCAGCATGCGGCGCGTGGGGTCGAGCCGGCAGCCATTGGGTGTGAAACGTTCGATCGCGTTCTCGACCACCGGGTGGCGGCCTGCGTCGATCTCGATGTCGGCCTGCTCGGACAGCTCGGGTGCCGCCCAGTCGTGGCGGCGCGCGTGTTCGGCGAGTGCCGCCAGGGTGTCGAGCTCGGCGAGCGCACCCGCGCAGTCGGACAGCGGACGCACGTGGGCGGCCAGCACATCCAGCACCTGCTCGAACAGCCACTTCTCGCGCGCCAGCGAGCGGTCCTGCGCGGACAGTACCTTGTCTTCCCAGGTCTTGAGTTCCGGGGTGATGTAGCGCTCGGCGTTCTTGAGGGTCTGGCGGCGACGGTAATCGTCGGGCACCTTGTCGGTCTGGCCCTTGGTGACTTCGATATAGAAGCCATGCACACGGTTGAATTCGACGCGCAGATTGCTGATGCCGGTGCGTTCGCGTTCGCGCGCCTCGAGCTGGATCAGGAATTCGCCGCCGTCGGCGGCCAGCGTGCGCAGCTCGTCGAGTTCGGCGTCGAAGCCCGTGGCGATCACGCCACCGTCGCGGATCGCCACGGCCGGCTCCTGCGCGATGGCGCGCTGGAGCAGGTCGGCGATGGCGGGATCCAGGGCGAGGTGCCCGGCCAGCGCGGTCACCCGCGCGGCGTCGGCGGCGGGAGCGAGCAGCGCATGCAGTTGCGGCAGCGTGGCGAGCGCGTCGCGCAGGCTGGCGAGCTCGCGCGGACGCACGGAGCGCAGCGCCAGCCGCGCGGCGATGCGTTCGATATCAGGAAACACCTGGAGCGCGCCCCGCAGCGACTCCAGCAGACCGGCGGCGCCGAAGGTCTGGTCCATGTCGAGCCGCGCCGTCATGAGCGCGGTGATCGCCTCCAGGCGCGCCAGCACCGGCGCATTGTCACGCAGGGGGTGATGCAGCCAGCGGCGCAACAGCCGGCTGCCCATGGGCGTGCGGCAGCCGTCGAGCAGCGAGAAGAGGGTGGGCGCGTCTTCGCCGGACAGTGTCTGCGTGAGCTCGAGGTTGCGGCGCGTGACCGGATCCATCAGCACATACAGCCCCGCGCGCTCGGCGGTGATGGTCTGCACATGCGCGAGCGCGTGCGACTGGGTGCGGGCGGCATAACGGAGCAGCGCGCCGGCCGCGCATACCGCCACCGGCATGTCTTCGACGTCGAAGCCTGCCAGGCTGTCGGTTTTGAAGTGGGCGAGCAGGTGTCCGCGCGCGCCGTCGGCCTCGAAATGCCAGTCGGGCACGCGCGTGCGGGCGCCGTCGAAGCTCAGCTGCAGCTCGGTGCTGTCGGCGTAAATGACTTCGGCGGGCGCGATGCGGTGCAGTTCGGACTCGAGTTGGGCCGGGCTGCATTCGGTGACGTGGAAGTCGCCGCTCGCCAGATTGAGCCAGGCCAGGCCCGCGCGCGGATCGCGCGCTTTGCCCGAGACGCAGACGGCCGCGAGCGCGCGATCGGCTTTGGCCGGCAGCAGCGCGTCGTCGGTGAGGGTGCCGGGCGTGACGATGCGCACGATGCGCCGCTCGACCGGACCCTTGGACGCGGCCGGATCGCCGATCTGCTCGCAGATCGCGACCGATTCTCCCTGGGCCACCAGCTTCGCCAGATACTGCTCCATCGCATGCACGGGCAGGCCGGCCATGGGGATCGGCGAGCCATTGGAGCTGCCGCGCTTGGTCAGCGTGAGATTGAGCAGACGCGCGCCGCGTTCGGCGTCTTCGTAGAACATCTCGTAGAAATCGCCCATGCGATAGAACAGCAGCAGCGGGCCGGCCTCGGCCTTGAGCCGGAGGTACTGCTGCATCATGGGAGTGTGTTGGGAATCAACAGCTTGCGTCATGTCGGATAACACTTATCGGTGCCACGGCCCGCGCGCGGAGGGCGGAGCGCGGCACGCAAAGAGGTCGAAAAAGGCAACGCACCGCGAGCCAGGCCCGGCGGTGCGTGAGCGCGTGCGATGCGCGCTGAGTCGGGCGTCATTGTAGACGCAAGGATACGGACGGACGACACCCGCGCCGGGGCGGCATGCGCTACCCTGGTCCTGTTCCCTGCCGCCAAAGGAAGTGCTCCATGCCGCCGCTGATCGCACTGCTCGTGGGCTTTGTCATGCTTGGGCTGTTCGTGTTGCTGGGCCGCTCGAACCGGCGGGTGGCCTGCTACGGCTTCATCGCGGCCTGGCTCGCGTTGTGCGTGGCGCATTTCACTTACGCCACCCGCGTGGCGGCGTTCGGATTCCAGCAGGAGCTGGCCGTGCACGCCGGGGTGTTCGGCCTGCCGGCGCTGGTCGCGCTCGTGCTGGCCGGGGTGTTTCACCGCAGGCAGCGGCCTCCGGGCGTCTGAAGGCGCTGGCGCCCGGCGGGGGCCGCCGGCATGCCAATGCAAAAGCGCGCGAAGGTTTCCACCCTCGCGCGCTTTTTTATGGACGCGCGGATCAGGCGCCGAAGCCTTCGAGCACGATCTTGCCGCGGGCGCGACCGCTCTCGATAAAGGCATGCGCGCGCCGCAGGTTGGCCGCGTTGATCTTGCCGTAGTGCTCGCCCAGTGTGGTGCGCAGCAGCCCGCCGTCGATCAGCCGCGAGACCTGTGTGAGCAGGTCGTGTTGGGCCTGCATGTCGGCGGTCTGGTGCAGCGAGCGCGCGAACATGAATTCCCAGTGCAGCGCCGCGGACTTGCCCTTGAGCTTGCGCACATCGATGGCGGCGGGATCGTCGATCAGCGCGATGGCGCCCTGCGGCGCGATCACCTGCGCCATGGTGTCGAAGTGCTGGTCGGTGGCGGTGAGGCCGGCGATGTACTCGACCTGCGGGATGCCGATGCGCGCGAGTTCGTCCGCGAGCGGCTGGGTGTGGTCGATCACGTGATGCGCGCCGGCTTGCAGCGCCCAGTCGCGCGTCTCGGGGCGCGAGGCGGTGCCGATCACCGTCAGGCCGGTGAGCTGTCGTGCCAGTTGCAGCAGGATCGAACCTACGCCGCCCGCCGCGCCGATCACCAGCAGGGCCCGGCCGCTGGGCTTGCGGTTGTCCAGCACGCGCAGGCGGTCGAACAGCAGCTCCCAGGCGGTGATGGCGGTGAGCGGCAAGGCGGCCGCCTGGGCGAACGACAGGGACGACGGCATCGCGCCGACCAGGCGTTCATCGACCACGTGACGCTCGCTATTGGCGCCGGGCCGGTCGAGCGCACCGGCGTACCAGACGCGATCACCCGGCTTGAACAGGCTGACCTGCGCGCCGACGGCCTCCACCACACCGGCGGCATCCCACCCGAGCACTTCGGGACGGCCTTCCTTGGCCTGGCGGTTGGCGCGGATCTTGACATCGACCGGGTTGACCGAGATGGCCTCGACGCGTACCAGCAGGTCGCGCGGGCCGGGTGTGGGTTCGGGCAGCTCGATGTCCTGCAGCGACTGCGGGTCGTCGGCGGGGAGGTTGCGGGTATAGGCGATGGCTTTCATGAGAGAGGTCTCGAATAAGTGCGATAAGGCATATTCGCCTCTGCCGAAGAATTGAAAAAGAGGCTAGGATCGCAGGCAGTTTCAAAGGATTTTTGAAAATGACAGCGGAACGATTAGAGGATCTGCGGCTGCTCGTGGCGGCGGCAGACGCGGGCAGTTTCTCGCAGGCGGCGCGCGATCTGGACCTGACGCCGGCGGTGGCCAGCGCGGCGATCAAGCGGCTCGAGCAGGCGCTGGGCGTGAGGCTCTTCGCCCGCTCGACACGCAGCCTGCGCCTGACGGCCGATGGCGAACGCTATTGCGAGCACGTACGCCAGGCGCTCGCGGCGCTGCAGCGCGGACGGCAGGCGGTCGAGCAGGAGCACGATGGCGTGGCCGGGACGCTGTCGCTGTCCGTGCCCTCGGACCTGGGGCGGAACGTCCTGCTGCCCTGGCTGGACGCGTTCCAGGCCGAGCACCCGAAGGTTCGGCTGCGTGTCTTCATCAGCGACCGGCTCGCCGACCTGTATCGTCAGCCGGTCGACCTCGCGATCCGCTATGGCACGCCCGACGATTCAAATATGGTGGCGTTGCCGCTGGCGCCCGAGAACCGCCGGGTGCTGTGCGCTGCGCCGGCTTACGTCGCCCGGCACGGGGTGCCCAGCACGCCGCACGCCTTGCGCGAACACAACTGCCTGACGTTCATGCTGGGCGACGCGATACATGACCGTTGGACTTTCGTGTCGGAAGAGGGGCGTTCGATCACGGTGGCGGTGAGCGGTGATCGCGCGGGCGACGATGGCGACATGGTGCGGCGGTGGGCGGTGCAAGGCAACGGCATCGCGTACAAATCCGGTTTCGACGTGGCCGCCGATCTGGCGGCCGGCCGCCTGCTGCCGCTGCTGACGGATTATGTGACGGAGTCCACCCCCGTGTATCTATTGTGCGTACATCGAGCCAGCCTGTCGCCGGCCGTACGCCGGCTGCGCGACTTTCTCCAGGCGCGCTTTGCGCAATACGGCCAGACCGGCGCCCTTTAAGCGCCGAAGGATGCGGTAACAAGGCGCCGCGCCTGGTGGGTGGCCGCCGCAAGGCATGCATGATTCAATGAAATCGAAGGGCTGCCTTGCCGCACGCCGTGGCAGGGCCGATGTCCCCGATCTCTCAGGAGGTGCGCCATGAGTCATGTGTACAAACAGATCGAATTGGTCGGTTCGTCCGCCGTGTCGAGCGACGATGCCATCGAACGCGCCATCGAGCGGGCCTCGTCCACGTTGCGCAATCTGGACTGGTTCGAAGTGACCGAGGTGCGTGGTCACATCAAGGACGGCAAGATCGCGCATTGGCAGGTCGGCCTGAAAGTGGGCATGCGTCTGGAAGAGGACGACTGATCCCGCACCCGCCGCTTCCGGCGTGCGCCCACACTGTGGGCGCGCCCGGAGGCGCGTGAGCAAAGCTTGCTCACCCCTCGCAAGTCGCTGATGTGACAAGACAATTTCGGCTTGTCATGCAGCTGTCCAGCGAGTTTTCCACATTTGTCGTGGATAAGATCGGGCACGCCGTCCGTGCGGCCCTGATCAAATATTGCGCGCCGCTCGCAAGTGCTTGTCAGCAATACACTTTTTCGGCTTGTCAGCGCACTGTTCAAGGGTTTGTCCACATCAGCCGGGGATAAATCGTGGCTCTCGTCCGGCGGCTCCGCCCCTCGCCCCCGTGCACGAGACCTGGGCATTCCTTGCTCGCCCCGTGGAAGTCCTTGATTGCAAAGCCCTATTCTGGGTTGTGCCAGTACTCATCCTCAGCTTGTCCACATTTTGCGGGGATAAGTTCGAGCGCCGGGCGGGCCACATGGACCGGCCGCGCGTCTTTCCCCCGGCGTGTCTGGTCACTTCGTGAGCGGCGGGCGCAAGTCGCTGATCCTGCATGGATTTTTTGGCTTGTTAGGCAGGTGTTCCCGTCCTTGTCCACACCGGATGGGGATAAGGTAGGGCCGTGTCGGCCGGCGTCGAGGGACTTTCTTCGGTGCCCCGGTGGGCGGTCTTGGGCGCGTCGCGCGGGGAAGGTTGTTGCGCAATCCGTGACCAGCGACTCCAAGTGCCTGATCTCACGAACTTTTTTTGAGTCATGCGCAAACTGTTCAAGCCTTTGTCCACAGACGGTGGGGACAATTCGATGACAGGCGCAGGACAGCGCGCAATGTTTGCCCACGCGTCGCAAGTCGCTGATCTGTAGGCGATTTTGGGATATGCCCTCAGGCTGTCCTCATTGTTTTCCACATTCCACGGGGATAACTGAGGCAGGGGGCAGGAGACCCCCTTCGCGCCGGGATGCATCCGCCGGGGGTTGGCCCCGGCGGATCCCGTGGCACGGAGTGGACGGCGCGTAATGTGCCGCGTGCAGCGAACGGTGCGCGGCGTGCGGCGTGCAACGTGCAACGCGACGCCTATGCCGACGATGGCACGTGCGACGCGCAATGCGCGCCGTCTTACTTGGCCAGCCTTTCGACCCAGGCGATGTAGCTGTCGACCCAGGCCTGCAGGAACTGGCGGGTACTGTCGTTGGTGATGTCGTTGTTGGCATCGATCATGCCTTCCCGCCATTGCAGGAATGCCTCCGGCGTGGTCAGCAGATTGACGCCTTCCGCCGCCAGGATGTTGCGCAGGTGTTGCTGGGCCATGCCCGTGCCTGCCGCCGAGGGCGATGTGCCGATCACGCCGCCCGTCTTGCCGGCCCAGACATTCTTGCCCCACGGGCGGGTGCCCCAGTCGATCGCGTTTTTGAGCGCGGCCGGAATGGAGCGGTTGTGCTCCGGCGTCACGAAGAGCACAGCCTGCGCGTCCACGATCTGCTGCTTCATCTTGGCGGCAGGGGCCGGCATGTCGCTCTCGAGATCCTGGTTGAACAAGGGGATGTCGCCCAGGCTGACGTAGTCGAACTTCACATGGGCGGGCACCAGCTTCTCGAGCGCACGGGCCAATTGCAGATTGAACGAGGCGGCACGCAGGCTGCCGACGAAAACGGCGATCTTGACGGTACTCATGGGGCGGGCTCCGAGGGGTGAAAACAGGCAGTGTAGACGGCGTGCCGGCCCCGCTCAATGACGGGCCGGCGCGAGGCTCACGCCATCAGGCTCACATGGGCGGCGACCACGCGCCAGCCTTCGCTCGTGCGCATCCAGGTCTGGCTTTGGCGGCCCACTCGGTCCGACCCTGCGCGGGTGAATTCGAGGTGCGTGGTCGCGAAGTCGTTGCCGTACGTGGTCACGACACTGCGGCTGACCGTGCGTGCCAGTCCCTGCGCCGGGCGTTGCGCGCGGAACGCCTGGATCTCGTCGTAGCCATACAGATTCTCGGTGGCGCCATAGCGCAGCGTATGGGGGCTGTTCCAGAACAGGGTGTCGAGCACGGCGACGTCGTTGTTCACGAGAGCTTGCTCATAGCGTGCGAATTGCGCGCTGACTTCGGCGTGGATGTCGGGTTGATTGATGACAGGCGTCGGCATGTGTAGGCTCGATCCGAATGCACCATGACGGTGCGTTGAACTAGGGTAATCACCAGGATGGTGTTTGTTGCGGTGCAAAATAAAACGGGCGAACACGACGGCCGCGCTTCGCAAGGGGAGAATGCTGCGCCGCAAAGTTGGCATGAGGATTGCTAGGGTAAGTACGGAGCCTTTTTGCCCGCAGGCCCGCCCCGTTGCACAGGAGTCTTTCATGTCCGCCGCCGTATTGCCCGCACCCGCCCCCGTCACCATGCTCGTCACGCGCAGGATCGCACCCGAGAACTATGGCGATTTTCTGGCCTGGATGCGACAGGGGGAGATCCTGGCGGCGGGATTCCCGGGATTTCTGGGCTCGGGCGTGCTGCAGCCGCCCGAGGGGGGCGATCAGTATCAGATCGTGCTGCGCTTCACCGACGAAGACAGCCTGAATCGCTGGGAAAAATCGCTGCCGCGGCGCATGTGGCTCGAGCGCGGCGCCAAGTTGGTCCGCCACAGTCACGTGCACCGCGTGAGCGGGATGGACAGCTGGTTCGGTCCGCAGAAGAGTGCGCCGCCGCGCTGGAAGCAGGCCATCAGTATCTGGATCGCGTACTTCCCCATGCTGCTGTTGTTCTCGTTCTTGCTCAACGAGCAGCTCAGTGCCATGCCCTTGTTCTGGCGGGTGCTCGTGACCACGGCCAGCATGACGCCCGTGCTCTCGTTCGTGTGTATTCCCATCATCACGCGGCTGCTGCACTTCTGGCTGCACCCGGGGCAGGGCGCGGCGCGTCGCGTGCGGGCGCTGCGCGGCTGATGCGCTCATGAGACCGGCGTGGCGGCGACCCGCCGCGCCGAGTACAGCCGGTGCAGCGTGATCTTGCGGACCTCGGCCTGGCTGGCTTCGATGTGCGCGCGCAGCAATGCGCAGGCCTGGGCGGCATCGCGCGCGCCGATCGCGCGCAAGATCATGCCGTGCTCGTCGTAGGTCTTGGCGATGCGGTCGGTTTGCGTGAAATCGAGCCGCCGCACGATGCGGATGCGTTCGGTGGCCGCGCGGTGCACGCGCGCCATCTCGGGGTTGCCCGCGGCGGCCACGAGGTCGATGTGAAAGCTCTCGTCCAGCCGCGCCACCTGCTCGCCATCCTCCATGCGTTCAGCGGGCGGCGCCAGCCAGATCGCCGTCAGCGCGGAGAGCGGATTGCGGCCGTCCGCGGTGCGCATCGGCTCGCGGGCGCACAGGCGGCGTACCGCCGTCTGCTCCAGCACCAGCCGCAGATCATAGAAATGATCCAGCGTGTCGAAGTCGAGCGGACGCACCAGCCAGCCGTTGCGATGCCGTACTTCGAGATAGCCTTCGCGCTCGAGCCGAAAGAGGGCTTCACGCACCGGCGTACGGCTGACCTGCAGGCGCTCGGCCACCTCGGTCTCGGTGAAGCGGTCTCCCGGCGCAAGCCGGTAATCCAGGATGTCCTGCTTGACGGCGTCGTAGACGGAATCGGCGCGCGAGCGCGGGGGCGAGTCGGGGGCGGGGGAGAGCCGGTCCATGACCTGAGTCCTTGATGAGCGTTCAGATCGCGCGCGTATGCGCCAGGCCGGCGAGCTCGAGGGTATGCGCCGCGGCCAGGCAATGGTGTTCACGCCAGGGCGCGCCGATCAGCTGCACGCCCAGGGGCAAGTGCTGGTCATCGCCGCGGCCTTGCCACAGCGGGGCCACCGCAACCGGCAGCCCGATGCACGAGATGGGCTGCGTGAGCAGCCCCATGCTCGCGCGGGCCGGCAGGTCGCGGCCATTGAGCGTAAGCGTTTCGGTGCCGATGACCGGGGCGGGCACCGGCGTGGCCGGCGCGATCAGCACGTCGTAGTGCTCGAACAGGGCCAGCGCCTGCTCGAGGAAGCGCCGGCGCACTCGCTGCGCCTGCACCACCCACGTGGCCGGCACGAGGCTGCCTGCCACCAGCCGGGCGCGCGAATGCGGCTCGTAATGGGCGTAATGGGTGGTCAGGCGTTGGCGGTGCAGGGCGCCGCCTTCGGCGGCCGTGATGATGAAGGCCGCGGCGCGCGCCTGGGCAGCGCCGGGCAACTCGACGATCGTGGCGGCGCCTAGCGCCTCGGCCGCCAGCGCGACGCTGCGGCGCGCCTGTTCGCCCGCCTGGTCCTGGAAGTAAGCGCCCAGCACGGCCACGCGCAGGCCTTGCGCCGTGTCGGGAGGCTCGCGCACGGGCTCTGCGGCGCGCGGTGCGCAGGCCGGGTCGCGCGGGTCGGGTCCTTGCATGAGATCGTAGGCCAGCGCCAGGTCGGCCACGTTGGCAGCGAACGGACCGAGATGATCGAGGCTATGCACGAACGGAAAGGTGCCGTTGCGCGGCAGGCGGCCGAAGGTCGGCTTGAGGCCGAAAACGCCGCATAGCGACGCCGGCACGCGGATCGAGCCATTGGTGTCCGAGCCGAGGGTGATCGGCACCAGCCCGGCCGCCACGGCGGCGGCACTGCCGCCGGACGAGCCACCGGCGATGCGGGAGGGGTCGTGCGGATTGCGGGTGGCGCCGTAATGCGTGTTCTCGGTGGTGAAGCCGTAGGCATGCTCATCCATGTTGAGCGTGCCGACAAGAACCGCCCCCGCGGCCTGCAGGCGGGCCACCAGCGGTGCGTCCTGCGCGGCGGGCGCGGCGTCCGCGTTGACCTTGCCGCCGGCGAGCGTGGGCAGCCCCGCCACGTCGAAAAGGTTCTTCACGGCAAACGGAACGCCGGCCAGCGGGGCAAGCCGCGCGCCGGCGGCGCGCGCCGCATCGACCGCCGCCGCTTCGCGGCGTGCCCGTGTCTCGGTCAGCGTGATGAAGCTGTTGATCCGCGAGTCCTCGGCCCGGATACGCGCCAGGGTGTCGTCCAGGACAGTCTGCGCGAGGCTGTTGCCGCTGGCCACGCGATGCGCGATCTCGTGCGCGCCGGCCGTCATGGCAGATAGACCGGTGCGGGTTCGAGTCCAAGCGGCAGCGCCTCGGAGGTCACCTCATGCGCAATGGCTTCGATGCGCGCAAACTGCCCGATCACGTCCTGCGTCTCGTCTTCCGACAGACGAAAGCCCTGCAACAGCAGGGCGCTGCGCACATATTGGTCGATGGTGTCTTGCGTCATGGTCACCTCGCGAGTGGATTACTTGCGGACTTCGCGCTGGAAAATTTCCAGGCTTTGCTTCTTCATGCGGATAAAGCCGGGCTCGCTCAGCGTCTCGACGGTGCGCGGGCGCGCGTCGGCATAGTCCAGGATCTGGGCCACCTGCGTGGGCCGCTTGGTGAGCAGCAGAATCTGGTCGGCCAGGTACACCGCTTCTTCGAGATCGTGCGAGACCAGCAGCATGGTGGTACCGGTCTGCATGAACACCTCCTGCAGCTTCTCGCGGATGAACAGCGTCATCTCGAAGTCGAGCGCCGAGAAAGGCTCGTCGAGAAACAGCACCTCGGGCCGCGGCGCCAGCGCGCGCATGATGGACGCGGTCTGCTGCTGCCCACCGGAGAGCTCGTAGGGATAGCGGTTGAGATCGAACTTCACGTCGAACGAGGCCACGAGCTCTTGCACGCGCGCCTCGACCTCGCCCTTGCTCTTGCCTTCGAGGCGCAGCGGATAGGCAATGTTGTCGATAGTGCGCAGCCACGGGAACATGGCCTCGCGGTAATTCTGGAACACATAGCCGATCTTGGTCTGCGCGAGCGACTTGCCGTCGAACAGGATTTCGCCCGCGTCGATCGGGATCAGGCCCGCGATCATGTTGATGAGCGTGGATTTGCCGCAGCCGTTCGGCCCGAACACGGAGACGATCTTGCCCTTCGGAATGTCCAGGTCGAAGTCTTCGTACAGCGGCCAGCCGGCAAAATACTTGGTGAGGCCGCGGATGGTGATGTGGGTGCCCACGGGGCCCGGCACGAAGGGCACGCTGGGTGCCGGTGCGATGAGAGGATTGACGACGGTATTCATGATCAGCGGCCGCTCCAATGCACCACGCGTTTTTCGAGCATCAGGAACAGGACGTTGAGGACATAGCCCAACGCGCCCGCCGCGAGAATGGCGGCGTACATATCGCGCACGTTCAACACCTGTTGCGCGTTGATAATGCGGTTGCCCAGGCCGGTCTCGGCGCCGATGAACATCTCGGCCACGATCACGATCACCAGCGCCATCGAGACGCCGCTGCGCAGCCCCACGAACGTGGGTTGCAGGCTTTCCCAGATCAGCACGTCCTTGAAGATCTGCCAGCGGCTCGCGCCCATCACGCGCGCCGCCATCACCCGCTGTTTGCGGGCGTTGATCACGCCATACGCGCTGTTGAACAGAATCACCAGCACGGCGGCGAACGCGGCGATCGCGACCTTGTTCATATCGGTCACGCCGAAGATCATCAGGAACAGCGGGATCAGCGCGGAGGAGGGCGTCGAGCGGAAGAAGTCGATCAGGAACTCCACGCTGCGATAGAGCCGCTCGTTGCTGCCCAGCAAGACGCCGAGGGGCACGCCGACGACGGCCGCGATGACAAAGGCCTGCAGCGTGCGGATCACCGAGGCGATGAAGTCCGTGAGCAGCGGTCCGCCCGACATGCCCTTGGCGAGCGCGGCGAGCGTGGCGGCAGGCGTAGGCAGCAAGACGGGGCTGACGAGCGACAGGCGCACGACCAGGTCCCAGACGATAAACAGCGCGAGCGGGCCGATGAGGGGTAGCCAGCGCGTGTAATCGCGCTTGGCCGGCGCCTTGCCCGGCGCGGCGGCGGATGCAGCGGTGTTCATGGTGCTCAGCCCTTGTACAGCATGTTGGTCACGTTCACGGGCTGGGCGAAGATGCCTTTCTCGGTGAAGAGGTCGAAGAACTTCTGGAAGTACTGCACGTCGCTCTCGGTGAACTCGTTGTAGAGCGTGTAGGCGGCCAGCGGCACTTCCTGGGTCATGGGGCCTTCGATGGCGGTATAGCCCTTCATGAACTGGCGTGCCTCATCGGGCGACTTGCGCACGAGTTCGATACCGCGCGCATAGGCGGCGATATAACGTTTGGCTTCGTCGGGATGCTTCTTGAGGAAGGCGGTGGTGAGCGAGGCCGAGCCACCGAACCACGGCGCCATCGGGTCGCCCAGCACATATTTGGCGATCACGCCCGCCTCGAGCACGCGGGTGGTGCCATTCAGGCGGCCCACGGTACCCGTGGGTTCGAGCGTGTAGCAGGCATCGAGCTGGCCGGCGGCGACCGCGGCCACGTGCTGGCTGATCGCCAGCTCGACCACGGTCGCGCCCGTTGCGCCGGCGCGCTCCAGTACTGCTTTGGCCAGCGTGGAATTCTGGATGCCGGGACCAGAACCGACCTTTTTCCCCTTGAGGTCTGCGATGGATTTGATGGGGCTGTCCTTGGCGACGATGAACTCGTCCAGGACGAACTTGGCGTTGCTCGGATTCGAGGCAAAGATTTTGAAAAGGCCCGGCGAGGCGATTTCGCCGATGGCGAGGTTGGCCGAGCCGGTGCCGTTGGCGCTGCCGTCCGAGCGGCCGGCCAGCATGGCTTCCATCACCTGCTGCGCGCCGGCGAACTTCTGCGGTTCGACGTTCAGCCCCGCTTCCTTGAAGTAGCCCTTTTCCACGGCCGCATAGAAGGGCAAGCCGGCCGCCACGGGCCAGAAGCCGATGCGGATCGTCGGCCCGCTCTGCGCCAGGGCCAGCCCGGGCATGCCGAGGGCCGTGGTGGCGGCCGCGCCGAATGCGGATTGGATCAGGCGGCGGCGGGTGACGTTGATGGCGGAACGATGGGTCATGGAACGGGACTCCGGGTGGGATCGGGCTTGAGGACAAGCTTGTATACATGTCGTCAAGCAATACCCATGCCAACTTTTCCCCGCCCTGTCTGCCCCGTGGCACAGACTTGCGGGGGCACCGCGCCGGCTCGTGTTGCACCGCGCTGGTGCGATCCGCCCCCCGTTCTGGTGCTTCCGCGGAATCGGGCGCGTTCTGCCCTGAATTGACGCTAACCTGAGCGAAAACTGACTTGATGCTGAAACCCAAACGAAAATTGTTTACACTTGCGGTCGCAAATAGAGAGCGAACGAGAGGGAGGGCGACAGCGGAGCCGTCCCTCGCTGATACGGGAGTATTTGATGCGTAAGTTGTTGCGTGGCGCCGTTCTGTCGGCGATGTTGGCAGGTGGGATCTTCGGTGGCGTCGCTCAGGCGGCCGTCGAACCCAAGGCCGTGGTCAAGACCTATGCGGACATCGCGCACGCGGGCTACAAAGACGCGCTGACGACGGCCGAACAGCTGCAGAAGGCCATCGACGCCCTGATCGCCAAGCCGAGCGCCGACACGCTCAAGGCCGCCCGCCAAGCCTGGCTGGCCGCCCGCGTGCCCTATCAGCAGACCGAAGCCTTCCGTTTCGGCAACCCGATCGTCGATGACTGGGAAGGCCGCGTGAACGCCTGGCCCCTCGACGAAGGTCTGATTGATTATGTCGACGCCTCCTACGGCACCGAAAGCGACGCCAACGCGTTCTATTCGGTCAACGTGATCGCCAACTCGAAGATCTCGGTCGGTGGCAAGACCATCGATGCGAGCAAGATCACGCCCGAGCTGCTTTCCGAAGTGCTGCACGAAGCCGACGGCAACGAGGCCAACGTGGCCACCGGCTACCACGCCATCGAGTTCCTGCTGTGGGGCCAGGATCTGAACGGCTCCGGTCCGGCGCCCAAGGATCGCACCGGCACGCCGCAGGAGCGTCATGCCGGCGATCGTCCGCACACCGATTTCGATCCCAAGAACTGCACCGGCGGCAACTGCGAGCGCCGCATCGAGTTCCTGCGCGCGGTCACCACGCTGTTGGTCGATGACCTGAAGGAAATGGTCGGCAACTGGGAAGGCAACGGCGCCGCCCGCAAGTCGGTCGAAGAAGATCCGAAGGCGGGCCTGACCGCCATGCTGACCGGCCTGGGCAGCCTGTCGTACGGCGAACTGGCCGGCGAGCGCATGAAGCTCGGCCTGATGCTGCACGATCCCGAAGAAGAGCACGATTGCTTCTCCGACAACACGCACAACTCGCACTATTACAACCAGATCGGCATCCGCAACGTCTACCTCGGCACCTACACCGGTCCGGACGGCAAGACGACGAAGGGCGCGAGCGTCTCGGACCTGGTCAAGGCCAAGGACCCCAAGCTCGACGCCGAAGTGCGCACCAAGCTCGACGCCACCGTCGCCGCCATGCAGGCCATGCGTGACCGCGCCGACAAGGTCGAGACCTACGACCAGATGATCGCCGAAGGCAACAAAGAAGGTAACGCCGTGGTGCAGGCCGCGATCGATCGCCTGATCGACCAGACCCGCAGCCTCGAGCGCGTGATCGCCGTCCTCGAACTGGGTGACATCCAGATCGAAGGTTCCGACAGTCTCGATCAGCCGGATGCCGTCTTCAAGTGATCAAAGCCTTACCGCTCGCTGCAGTCATGGCGGCGCTGCTGGCTCAGCCAGCCGGCGCCGCCGGTCCGGCCCCGGGGCGCACTGACCTGAGCCCCGAGGACCGCGAGCGCGTCACCAGCATCACCGCGCCGGCCGCCGATTTTTCGGCGGCCGAGCCGTTCGAAACGATGCAGGCCGGCGCGACGACCATCAAGAAACTGCTCAACGCCGACATCTTCTCGCACCCCTCCGCCAATCTGTCGTTCGAGGGGCGCCAGCGCTTCCTGGTGGGCAACGGCCTGTTCCGCAAGGACTGGGTCTCGTCGCCGTCGTCGACACAGGCTTCCGACGGCCTGGGTCCGCTGTTCAATGCGCGTTCGTGCCAGGCCTGTCATGTGAAGGACGGCCGCGGCACCGTGCCGGGCTTCGATCCGCTGGAGCAGTTCGACGCCGTGGCGCTTTTGCTGCGCCTGTCCGTGCCGCCCGTCACCGAAGCCGATCGCCAGAAGCTCACGCAGGAAGAAATCGCGTTCCTGCCCGAGCCGACCTACGGCGTACAGCTGCAGAACTTCTCCGTTGCCGGCCTGCCCACGGAAGGGCGCATGGAGATCAGCTATGAACCGGTGCTGGTCAAGCTCAACGGGGGCGAGACCGCCACCCTGATGAAGCCCACCTACCGCATCACCGATCTGGGCTACGGCCCGATGCGCGATGATGTGCAGATCTCGCCGCGCCTGGCGCAGCCGATGATCGGCCTGGGTCTGCTCGAATCCATCCACGAGTCGGACATCCTGGCCAACGCGGCCGCCGACCATGGCGATGGCATCAGCGGCAAACCCAATTGGGTGTACGACATCCGCGCCGGCAAGAAAGTGCTGGGCCGCTTCAACTGGAAGGCAAGCCAGCCCACGGTCGAGCAGCAGAGCGCGGCCGCGTTCCACAACGACATGGGCCTGTCCTCGCCGCTGTTCCCCGATCATTATGGCGATTGCCGCAAGCCGGGCCAGGCATCCTGTTATGACATGCCGCACGGGGCGCAGCCGCACCTGGGCGAGCATGAAGTGCCGGCTCGCCTGATGGACTTCGTGACGGCGTACTCGACCAACCTCGCGGTGCCGCAACGTCGCGATCCCGAGGATGCGCGCGTGCTGGCCGGCAAGAAGCTGTTCTATCAGTCGAATTGCATCGGCTGCCACACGCCCAAGTACGTGACGAGCCGCAATGCCACGCAGCCGGAGCATCAGTTCCAGCTGATCTGGCCGTATACCGACATGCTGCTGCACGACATGGGCGACGGTCTGGCCGACGGCGTGCAGGAACACGACGCCACCGGCCGCGAATGGCGCACGCCGCCGCTGTGGGGCATCGGGCTCACGGCCACCGTGAACCCCAACGCCACGTATCTGCATGACGGTCGTGCCCGCACGCTGCTGGAAGCGATTCTGTGGCATGGTGGCGAGGCGCAGGCCGCGCGCGATCGCGTGGTGGCCATGACGCCTGAAGAGCGGGCCGACCTGATCCGCTTCCTTGAATCACTCTGAGGCAGACCGCGGGCGTGCCCGCGGCATGACATCGATGGCAGCATTCCGATTCTTCTGCGTGGCCGCCACGCTTTCCGCAGCCGCCGGCGCTGCGCAGGCCGCCGTGCCGGCTCAGTTGGGCGCGAACCTGGCCAACGGCCAGATCCGGCCCGCGTTCAATCATCTTGCGCAGCAGACGATCAAGATGCGTGGCGCGCTGGACAGTTTCTGCGCCACGCCGGGCAAGGCGCGCGCGGAGCAGGTGGACACGAGTTGGAAGGAGCTGGTCGAGGCCTGGGGGTTTGTCGAGTTCCTGCGCTTCGGCCCGCTGGTCCAGGCCAACCGCTTCGAGCGCATGGCTTTCTGGCCCGACACGCGCGGTGTGATGCCGCGTCAGGTGCAGGCGCTGCTCAAAGAAGCCAGCCCCGCGCTGCTCGCCGATGGGGCGCTCGCATCGCGCAGCGTCGCGGTGCAGGGCTTGCCCGCGCTCGAATACGTGCTGTATGGCGAACCCGAGCTGCTCAAGCAGACCGATGCCAAGGCCGCCGGCTACACCTGCGGGTATGCAAAAGCGGTGGCCGCCAACGTGTCGACCCTGGCCGGCGAGCTCAAGCAGGCCTGGAGCGATGAAGGCGAGTTCGGCCGGCAATTCACGCAGCCCGAGCCGGGCAACGACCTCTATCGCAGCCAACAGGAAGTGGCGGCCGAAGCCATGAAGGCCATCTCCACCGGCCTGCAGTTCGCACGTGACATCAAGCTGGTGCCGGTGCTGGGCGAATCGGCCCAGGCCGCGCGGCCCAAGCGCGCCATTTTCTGGCGCAGCGGCCAGAGCTTCAACTCGCTCGTATCCAATCTGCGCGGCATCCGCGCCTTCTACGACCACGGTCACTTCAAGTTGGGCGCGGGTTCGCAGGGTCTGGACGCGTCGCTGCGCAGCGAGCTCGATACCGCCATCCGGCTCACGGCCGAGCAGCCCGCCGACACCGAGGCGGCGGTCACGCAGGAGGCCACCCGGGCCGACCTGACGCTGGCGGTGATGGTGCTGAAGAACCTGAAGGACGTGGTCGACCAGAATATCGCCCCGGCCCTGGGCGTCACCATCGGATTCAACGCGCTCGATGGCGATTGACCGGCGCGGATTCATGGCGCTTGGCGCGACGGCGCTATTGGCGCCGACGCGCGTGCTGGCCAGTCAGGACGATGGCCCGCTGTACGTGACCGCGCGCCAGCGCGAGGGCCGCAACGAAGTCGTGATCATCGACGAGCGTGGCCGCGAGCGCCAGGCGCACGCGATGCCCGACCGTGGGCACAGCTTCGCGATCGATCCGGCGGGCGGGCGCGTCACCGTGTTCGGCCGCCAGCCCGGCTTCTTTGCCATGGCACTGTACGTGCGGGGCGGGGCGCCGCTGGCGATCGAGGCCGCACCCGAGCGGCATTTCTTCGGCCACGGCGTGTACCTGCCCGGCGGCAAGCTTATGCTCGCCACCGAAAACGACTACGAAGCCGGCCGCGGCGTGCTGGGCATCTACGATGTCTCGCGCGGCGGCGGTTATAAGCGCATCGGCGAATTCGATTGCGCCGGCATCGGTCCGCACGAAGTCGTGCTGATGCCGGACGGCCGCACCCTGTGCGTCGCCAACGGCGGCATTCTCACGCATCCGGATTACGGCAAGCTCGAACTCAACCTCGACACCATGAAGCCGTCGCTCGCCTACGTGGACGCGCACAGCGGCGAGGTGCTCGAGCACGTCACGCTCGATGCGCGCTGGCATCGCCTCTCGATCCGCCACCTGGCGCTCGACGGTCGTGGCCGCGTGTGGTTCGGCTGCCAGCACATGGGGCCGGCGGGCGAGCGGCCCGCGCTGGTCGGACGCCATGTGCGCGGCCAGGCGCCCCAACTCTTCGAAGGGCCGGCCGAAGTCCTGCGCGACATGCGCAACTATGTGGGCTCGGTCTCGGCCGATCCGCGGGGCGGCATCATCGCCACCTCCAGCCCCGTGGGCGGTCAGGTGCTCTATTGGGATGCAGACAGCGGCCGCCAGCTCGGCCTGACGCGGCTGGCCGACGGCTGCGGCGTGGCGCCGCACCGGGCGGGCGGGTTCCTGCTCTCGAGCGGCCTGGGCGCGATGGTTCATGCCAAGGCGCCGGGCGCCGAGCCCGAGCCGCTGATGGCGCCGGGCGGGCAGGCCTGGGATAACCACTTCCGCAAGATCTAGGGCAGGGCCGCGGGCCGCCGCCGCGGGATCGCTGTGGGGACTCGCCTGGGGGGGGCCTTCCGGATGCCGGCAGGTGCCCGGGCGGGACGCCACCCCCGGCCCTCGCGGCGACCGTTCCCGCCTTTCAACCCCGCATTTACAAACTTTGACGCATCCGCCGCGGCGGCGCTTCTGGCGCGCCGCAGGCTTCTGCTAGAGTAAACGCGTGCCGCGCGCGACGAGCCCGCCGGCTTTTTCTTTTTCCGCAGGAGATCCCATGCAAGAAGCCTACAACGGCCTCGCCGAATTGGCCCCCCGGTTCTTCGATCTGGGCCTGAACCTGATCGTTGCCCTGCTTATCCTGACGCTCGGCTGGTGGGCGTCGGCCCTGCTGGGCCGCTGGGTGCGCCGGGCCGCCACCCGCTCCACTCGCATCGATCCCACCATCGTGCCGATGTTCCAGGCTTCCGTGGTCTGGGTCGTGCGTATCTTCACCATCATCGCGGTGCTGGCGCGTTTCGGCGTGCAGACCGCCAGCCTGATCGCCGTGCTCGGCGCCGCCGGTCTGGCCATCGGCCTCGCGCTGCAAGGCACGCTGCAGAACATCTCGGCCGGCATCATGCTGCTGATCCTGCGCCCGATCCGCACCGGTGAATATGTCGCCCTGTCGTCGGGTACCGACGGCACGGTGGCCGAAGTGGGTCTGTTTCTCACGCGTCTGGTCAATGGCGAGGGCATCCACATCACGCTGCCCAACAGCACGGTCTGGAATGCCACGATCACCAACTACAGCCGTAACGTCACGCGTCGTCTCGACATCCCCGTCGTGGTGCATTACGGCGACGATGTCGGCGAGGCGATCCAGCGTCTCGAAGCCATGATCAAGGCCCACCCCTTGGTCAACCAGGATCCCGCACCCGTGGTCAAGGCCATGGAGTACCGCGACAACGGCACGCTGGTGAACGTCCGCGCCTGGGCCCAGGCCGCCAACTACTGGGATCTGCGCTGGGACCTGTTCCACCAGATCCGCAAGCAGATGGGCGAAGCCGGCTTCCGTCCGCCGATCCCCGTGCGTGAAATCCAGGCCAAGGACGGCACCCCCGCCGCCGCCGCGGCGCAGCACGCCGCCGACTGACGGCGACGGCGCAGGCCGGGCCCTGACGCCGTCGCGGCGGGGCCTGCGCCGTTCCGGTGCATGAGCCGTTTCGATGCATGAGTCTGGCTCATTCGTGCGCCACAATTAATCGTTTGCGGCCCCCTGGGCGCGCTCCTAGACTCGCCGGACATCCTGCCTTTCGAGGCCGTCCCGTCGTCCCTGGAGCCGCGCCATGCGCCTGTACCGCCGCCTCACACTCAGTCTCGCCACCTTGTGTTGTGCCATCGCGCCGTTGGCGGCCACGGCACAGGACGCCTATCCCGCACGCCAGGTGCGCGCCGTCGTGCCGTTCCCCGCGGGGGGCATCAACGACACCATCGGCCGTCTGCTCTTCAAGACCCTGGCCGACAAGCTCGGGGTGGCCGTGGTGGTCGAGAACAAACCCGGCGCGGGGGGCACCATCGGCACCCAATCCGCCGTGACCAGCCCGGCCGACGGCTATACCGTGCTGCTCGGTGCGGCAAGCACCATCGCGGTGGCGCCCAATCTCTATAAAAACGTGGGCTATGACGTCGCCCGCGACCTGGTGGCCGTGGGCGGGATCGCCTCGGTGCCCAGCGTGCTCATCGTGGCAAGCCAGTCGCCCTACAAACAATGGTCGGATCTGGCCGCCGCCGCGCGCGCCAAGCCCAACGCGCTGACCTACGGCTCGGCCGGCGCGGGCACCAGCCATCACGTGCAGGCCGAGCTGCTCAACATCCGCGCGGATACCCGCTTCATGCATGTGCCCTATCGGGGCGGTGCGCCGGCGATGACCGACCTGATGGGCGGCCAGATCGATCTGATGGTCGATCCGCTGCCGACCACGCTCGCCGGCGTGCAGGGACAGCGCGTGCGTCCGCTGGCCATCACCACCGAGGCGCGCTCCCCGCTTCTGCCCGACGTGCCGACGCTCAAGGAATTGGGGGTCGACTACAATGCCAGCACCTGGTTCGGCCTGTTCGTGCCCGCGGGCACGCCGGCTCCCGCAGTGGCCCGGCTGTCCGACGCGCTGCAGGCCGCGCTGGCGGATCCGGCGCTCGCCGCCGACTTCCGCTCACGCGGTATCGACACGCTGCCGCTCGCCCGCCAGGCCTTCGACACCTTTGTGCAGTCCGAGAACACCACCTGGGCCGGCGTCATCAAACAGGCCGGCATCGAGGTGCAATAACCCCCCGGGAGTCCTGCCCCATGGCTGCCTCGCGCAACCTGCCGCCGTTGTTGTCGGTCCGCTCGTTCGAGGCAGCCGCCCGTCACCGATCCTTCACACTGGCCGCCGAAGAGCTGGCGGTCACGCAGGGCGCGGTGAGCCTGCAGGTGCGCAAGCTCGAGTCCTTCCTGGGCCGCAAGCTTTTCATCCGGCTGGCGCGCAAGGTCGAGCTCACGCCGGCCGGCATGCAGTATTACGAAGCCTGCCGGCGCCTGCTCGCCGAGCTGGAACACGCCACCGGGCGCCTCATGAGCCGCGATCGCGGCGAGGTGCTGATCGTGAACACCCTGCCCACCATCGGCCAGCTCTGGCTGATGCCCCGCCTGGCGGCCTTCAGTGCGGCGCATCGCCATATCGAGGTGAGGGTGGTGTCCGACATCCGCCCGCTTGACATGCAGGCCGATGGCGTGGACGTGGCGATCCGCGTGGGTCCGCTGGCCGGGCGCCGCTACGCGCGCCACCTGCCCGGCATCGATCTCACGCTGGTGCAGCGCTGGGACGGCATCTGCGCCGATCCCTTGTTCGACGATGTGCTCGTGCCGGTGATGTCCCGGCGGCTACTGGACCAGGGCGGGCCCATCGATACGCTCGACGAACTGCTCACTTTTCCGCTGATTCATACCGCCAGCCGGCCGCGCGCCTGGCGCGACTGGTTGCGGGCATTGGGCGCGAGTCCGCCCGCGCAACAAAGCGGGCTGGACTACGGGCACTTCTACATCGCATTGCGGGCCGCGCAAGAGCACAAGGGCATCGCGTTGATCCCCGACGTGCTGCTCGATGGCTACCCGGGCGCAAGCGAGCTGGTCGTGCCGTGGCGGCCCGCGGGACGGCTGTGCAGCGCGGGCGAGTATTACGTGCTCACGCACGCGGCCGCGAGCGAGCGCGAAGCCGTGACCATTTTCAGGGAGTGGGTGCTGCGTGAAGCCGCGCTCACGCGCGCCGCGGCCATGAGTCCCGCTCATGCGCAGCCGCAAAAGGAATCGTTTGTCGCGGCCCGGGCCATGTCCTAGGATCCCCAGCATCGACGCGGGCCCCGGCCCGCATCTTCATCAGCCACAGGAAGAGACGCAGTATGAACACTTATCGAGTCGGCATCGCCGGGTTTGGCGCCATCGGACAGGCCGTGGCGCGCGCGTTGGACGCCGGGATTCCCGGGCTGACACTGGCTGCCGTCGGCGTGCGCGATCCGGCCAAGCCCTCCACCGCCGTGACCTGGCGCGGCGCAGCGCCGCGCTACACCACGCTGGCCGAGCTGGCCACGCATTGCGACGTGGTGGTCGAATGCGCCCCCGCGGCGGTGTTCCGCGAGCTGGCCGAGCCGGTAATCGCGGCGGGCGGCAAGCTCGTCGTGCTGAGTTCGGGCGCGCTGCTCGCCAATGAAGATCTGATCGGGGCGGCCCGCGAACGCGGCGCGCAGATCATCGTGCCGTCGGGCGCGATCCTGGGGCTGGACGCGCTCACCGCGGCCGCCGAGGCCGAGATCCGCTCGGTCACGATGATCACGCGCAAGCCGCCGCGCGGCCTCAAAGGCGCGCCGTATCTCGAGACCCACGCCATCGATGTGGACACGATCACCGAGCCCACCCTGATCTTCCGTGGTTCGCCGCGCGACGCGGCCGTGGGCTTTCCGGCCAACCTCAATGTGGCCGTGAGCATTTCGCTGGCCGGCATCGGTCCGGACCGCACCACGCTCGAGATCTGGGCCGACCCGGGCGTGTCGCGCAACATCCACCGCGTCGAAGTGGACGCCGATTCGGCGAGCTTCTCGATGGAAATCCAGAACGTCCCGTCGGAGAATCCCAAGACCGGCCGCATCACCGCGCTCAGCGTGATCGCCGCGCTGCGCAAGCTCGGTAGCCCGTTGCGCGTCGGTACCTGAGCCGCATCGTCCGTTCGCACGGGCATACAAAAAGGCGTGCCGCGGCACGCCTTTTTGTTGCGTTCCGGCGCGCGCGGGGCCCCGCCCGTTCGCGCCAGACCTCAGGTCTTCACGCTCAGGCGGCCGAGTTCGGCCTTGATCCAACCCGCGATCTCGCGCTGGCGCTGCGCGGGCATGCGGTCGATGATGGCCGTGACGCTCACCGCCAGTAGCGGTGCGCCTTGCGCGTCCAGCAGCGCGCAGCCCACGCCCAGCGCCCCGCGCACGGCGTGGTTGCCCACCACCGAATAGCCACGCGAGCGGGTGTTCTCGATCAGGCGATGCATCTCGTTGGGCGTCATGCCGCCGTATTCGTCGAGCAGGCCCGAGTTGCGCGCCACGATGCCGTGGGCGACCGGGTCGGGCAGGGCGGCAAGCAGCGCCATGCCGCCCGATCCGACGCCCAGCGGCTGGCGCTTGCCGGCATAGGTGGCCAGGATCTGGACGGGGTAGCTGCCGATCTCGCGGTGCAGGCTGACGGATTCATCGCCTTCGCGTACCACCAGGAACACCGCGTCGCCGGTGCGTTCGGCCAAGCGGCGCAGCACGGGCAGCATCTGCCGCACGCGCGGGTCGGGCGAGCTCGCATCGACGTCGGGCGCCAGCTGGGCGCGATATTTTTTCGTGCCCTGGATCGTGCTCACCAGCCCCGCATCGAGCAGGGCCGCCAGCAGGCGGTAGATGGTAGGGCGCTGAATGCCGGTCTGGCGCGCGATGTCGGTAACGCTCAAACCCGCACTACCGTGATCTCGCAGCGCCGCCAGCACGGTCAGGCCGCGGCGCAGGGTGCGCGGCCCGGCGGCCGCGGTCTCGCTCTCTTGCATGGATATCTCTGTCTACTGTCGGCAACAACGCCGAAACATCGGGAAAACCATTGTCCGTACCGTGGACTGTACCTTGATGGTCCCTCAGTGTATAGCGCATCATTGATTGCGAATAATTTTTATATGTCCATTAGATGGACAGCTTTTTGGAGAGAGACACCATGACCCAGGCTCACAAGCCTCGTCTGGCGCGTGTGGTATCCGGCCTTGCCGCCGGTGTGATCAGCGCCTTTGCCCTCAGCGCCACCGCCCAAGCCGCCTATCCCGACAAGCCCGTGCGCGTCGTCGTCGGCTTTTCCGCCGGTGGCACCACCGATGTGATCGCACGCATCATGGCCAAGGAACTCACCCAGGAGCTCGGTCAGTCGTTCGTGATCGAAAACAAGCCGGGCGGCGGCAGCAATATCGCCACCGACTACGTGGCGCGCGCCACGCCCGATGGCTACACCGTGCTCTTCGTCGCGGTAACCAGCGCCATCAACCAGACGCTCTACAAGAACGTCAATTTCGATCTCACCAAGGACTTCACCCCCGTCGCGCTGGGCGCCAAGGTGCCCAACGTGCTGGTGATCAACCCGCAGGTGCCGGTCAAGTCGGTGCAGGAGCTGGTCGACTACGCCAAGAAGAATCCGGGCAAGCTGGCGTTCGCCTCGTCGGGCAGCGGCACCTCGATCCACATGGCGGGCGAGCTGTTCAAGCAACGCGCCGGCATCGACGTGCTGCACGTGCCGTACAAGGGCAGCGCTCCGGCCATCACCGACCTGATCGGCGGCCAGGTGCAGTTCATGTTCGACAACATGCCTTCGTCGTGGCCCCACGTGCAAAGCGGCAAGCTGCGCGCACTGGCCGTCACCACGACCGATCGTTCGAAGAGCGCGCCCGATCTGCCGACCATGCAGGAATCCGGCTTCGAGAAATTCGACGTGTCGTCGTGGTTCGGCATGATCGCGCCGGCCGGTACGCCGCCCGAAGTGATCGAGAAGCTCAACGCCGCCATGAACAAGGCGCTCGACAAGCCTGAAGTGATCAAGGCCTATGAGTCGCTGGGCGCCGTCGGCCAGAAGACCACGCCGGCCGAGTTCGGTGCGTTCATCAAGTCGGAAGTCGAAGGCTGGGCCCCGGTGGTGAAGACCTCCGGCGCCAAGGTCGACTGATCGTCGTTCGCCTCAAACAAAACGCCCCGGTGGTGCAATCTGCACCCCGGGGCGTTTTGTTTGGCAACTCGCGGGCGACTCAGCGCGGGCCGGCGCGCTTCGCGATGCCGATCATGGCGGTGCACACGCCGCGCAGCATATCGACCTCGTCGCGCGTGAGCGCGCTCTTGCCGAAGAGGTGGCGCATGCGCGGCAGCAGCTTCTTGGGATGGGCGGGGTCGAGAAACTCCACCGCCACCAGCGCCTGTTCCCAATGGGTGAGCAGGGCCTGTACGGCCGCGCCGCTGGCGGGCTCGGCGCCCGGATCGGGCTGGTGCGCGGGCGACGCGGGCAAGAGCGGTGCGCCGGCGGCCGCCAGCAAGGCGTAGCGGACCTCCCAGGCGGCCAACTGTAGCGCCTGCGCCACGTTCAGCGAACTGTATTCCGGATTGGCCGGGATATGGCAAATACGGTGACAGAGCCCGATCTGGGTGTTGGTGAGGCCGGCCCGCTCGGTGCCCAGCACAATCGCGACGACACCGTCGGCCGTCTCGTCGAGATGGCCGCATGCCAGGGCGGCCGCCTCGCGGATGTCGCAGGGCGGAGGGCCGAGGTCGCGCACGCGCGCCGTGAGGGCGAAGGCGAGCGTGACCGGCGCCAGGGCCTCTTCGAGGGTGTCGTAGATGCGCGCTTGTTCGAGCACGTCGCTGGCGCCGCTGGCCAGGGCGATGGCGTCCGGATGGGCCGTCATGTCGGGCAATTTGGGCTCGACCAACACCAATTCGGCGAAGCCCATGGTCTTGATCGCCCGGGCCGCCGAACCCACGTTGCCGGGGTGGCTGGGCTGGACCATGACGAACCTTACGCGTGAAAATCCTTGAGTCATTTAAAATAGCCCGTTTGGCTTACGTGCATTCCTGGTTTCGGGTTGATTTTGCCGAGCCGCCACGCCCTGCGCAGCCTGCCTTTGTCGCCAAGCCGACAGGGGGGACTTGCGGGGCACAGCCACCACCGCATTCGTACGGAATTCTATGCATCCGATGCTCAACACCGCCATCAAGGCGGCTCGCCGTGCCGGCACCATCATCAACCGTGCCAGCATGGACCTCGACAAGCTTAGCGTGGCCCGCAAGGGGCCGCGCGATTATGTCACGGAAGTCGACCGTGCTTCCGAAGAGGCCATCGTCGAAGTGCTCCGCACGGCGTATCCCGACCACGCGGTGCTGGGCGAAGAGTTCGGCCTGCAGGGCCCGGACCAGGCCGAGTTCCAGTGGATCATCGATCCGCTGGACGGCACCACCAACTTCATCCATGGCTTCCCCAACTACGCCATCTCGATCGCGCTCACGCAGCGCGGCCAGGTGACGCAGGCCGTTGTGTATGACACCGCCCGCAACGAGTTGTTCACCGCGAGCCGCGGCAGTGGCACCTTCCTGAACGACCGCCGCGTGCGCGTCTCGGGCCGCATCCGCTACCACGATGCGCTGCTGGGCGCCCACTGGCCCACCGCCTCGGATCCCGCCTCCGACCGCTTCCGCGACATGACCGATGGCTGCGCCGGCGTGCGCCGCATGGGTTCGACCGTGCTCGACCTCGCCTATGTGGCAAGCGGCCGCCTCGACGGCTTCTGCGGCGTCAAGCTCAAGCCCTGGGATCTCGCCGCCGGCAGCCTGCTGGTGCTGGAGGCGGGTGGCCTGGTCTCCGACTTCGACGGCGAGCAGGGCTGGCTCGATTCGGGCAATGTGCTCGCCGGCACGCCCAAGGTCTTCACGCAGATGCTGACCTCGCTCACGCCCCGTCCGGCCGCCTGATCAGGCGCGCTCGGTGAAGCAAAGCCGGCCTCGAGGCCGGCTTTGTTTTTGGGGGGCCGGGGTACGTGGCTTGCTGCCGGTGCGCCGGAACGACCTGTCCGGGCTGTCGTGGCCGGACGCGATACGCGCATGCAGCGCGCATGTGGTCGGTCGTTGCGCGCCGTTCATGCCCGTGTCAGCTTCGCGCGGGTATGGTGCGGCCTCATTTTTCGGCCGGCCGGCACCCGCGGCACGAGGCGCGCCGCGCCCCGTGTATCGCAAAGGTTTGTCACCGGCGTGTCACGGGGATTCCATGTACGATTACCGGTCTTGTAACTGTAGGAGCGCCTGATGGAGTGGCTGCTGGACCCCGCTGCGTGGGTCGGCCTGCTAACGCTTGTCGTCCTCGAGATCGTGCTCGGGATCGACAATCTGATCTTCATCGCCATCCTGGCCGACAAGCTGCCGCCCTCGCAGCGCGATCGCGCGCGTATCGTCGGCCTGTCGCTCGCCCTGGTCATGCGCCTGGGCCTGCTCTCCGTCATGTCGTGGCTGGTCACCCTGACCGAGCCGCTATTCTCCGTCGGCCCGTTCGCGTTCTCGGGCCGCGATCTCATCCTCGGTATCGGTGGCTTCTTCCTGCTCTTCAAGGGCACGATCGAGCTGCATGAACGCATCGATGGTGGCCATGCCGAGAGCCAGGGGGCCTCGCGCGCCTATCCGAGCTTCTGGGTCACCGTGACCCAGATCGTGGTGCTCGATGCGGTCTTCTCGCTCGATTCGGTCATCACCGCCGTCGGGATGGTGGATCACCTTGCCATCATGATGATCGCCGTCGTGATCGCGATAGGCATCATGCTGGCGGCTTCCAAGCCGCTCACGCGCTTCGTGAACGCCCACCCCACCGTGGTGGTGCTGTGCCTGTGCTTCCTGCTGATGATCGGCTTCTCGCTCGTGGCCGAGGCCTTCGGCTTTGCCGTGCCCAAGGGGTATCTGTATGCCGCGATCGGCTTCTCGGTCATGATCGAGGCGCTCAATCAGGTGGCCCGCCGCAATCTGCTCAAGCTCGATGCGCGGCGGCCCATGCGCGACCGCACCGCCGTGGCGGTGCTGCGCATGCTGGGCAAGCGCCCGCAGAGCGAAGAGCCCGCCGAGCCCAGCGCCACCACGCCGTCGGTGCCGGGCGCCTTCGGGGTCGAAGAACGCAATATGGTGAGCGGCGTGCTCACCCTGGCCGAACGCTCGATCCGCTCCATCATGACGCCGCGCACCGATCTGTCGTGGGTCAATATCGACGACGACCCCGAGCTCATCAAGCAGCAGCTCATGGGCGCGCCGCACAGCTTCTTTCCGGTGTGCCGCGGCACGCTCGACGAGGTGGTGGGCATCGGCCGGGCCAAAGACCTGGTCGCCGACCTGATCACCGAGGGGCGCATCCGGCGCAACCGGCTGCGCGATCCCATCATCGTCCATGAGTCGATCGGCATCCTGCGCCTGATGGATACCCTGAAGCGCTCGCGCGGCCAGCTGGTGCTGGTGGCGGACGAGTTCGGCGCGATCGAAGGCCTGGTCACGCCGATCGACGTGTTCGAGGCCATCGCCGGGGAATTCCCCGACGAAGACGAATTGCCGGATATCCTTCCGGTGGGCGACGACACCTGGCAGATCGATGGCGCGGCTGATTTGCGGCACGTCGAGCAAGTGCTCGACACCGAAGGCCTCATCGACGAATCGCAAGACTATTCCACGCTGGCAGGCTACCTGCTGGGCCGTTTCGGGCATCTGCCCAAGCCCGGCGACGCCTGCGTGTTCGATACGCCGTATTACCGCTTCCGCTTCGAAGTGCTGCAGATGGATGGCCGCCGGATCGCCTCGGTCCGGGTCGAACGCCATTACCTCGGCCCCACCGAAGACCCCGACACGACCGACCAAGACTGACCACACAACCCGGATCCATGACCGATAGCACCCTATATCTCATCAAGGCATTTTTCCTCGGCATCATCGAAGGTCTCACCGAGTTCATTCCGGTCTCGTCCACGGGCCACCTGATCCTCGTCGGCGACCTGATCAACTTCCAGTCCGGGTCGGGCAAGGTCTTCGAGGTCGTGATCCAGCTGGGGGCGATTCTCGCCGTGATGTGGATCTTCCGGGTGCGGCTGTGGCAACTGATCCACGGCACGCTCACGGGCGTGCGCCAGGAGGTCCTGTTCACGCGCAATCTCCTGCTCGCCTTCCTGCCGGCGGCGGTCATCGGCGCGATCTTCATCAAGACGATCAAGTCGGTGTTCTATCACCCCGGCGTCGTGGCGGTCACGCTGGTGCTGGGCGGCCTGATCATGCTCTACGTGGAGCGCCGCACGCGCCACACGCCGGGCGATGCACCGGGCGCCTCCGACGACACCGCTTCCGACCAGCGCGCCACCGCGCACTCGCTCGAACAAATCACCTGGAAGCAGGCGCTGGGCGTGGGCGTGGCGCAATGCCTGGCCATGATCCCGGGCACGTCGCGTTCGGGTGCCACCATCATCGGCGGCATGATCGCCGGCATCCAGCGCAAGACCGCGACCGAGTTCTCGTTCTTCCTGGCCATGCCCACGATGCTCGGCGCCGCGGTCTATGACCTGTACCGCAACTACGACCTGCTGACGTCGCAGGAGCTCTCCGGCATCGCCGTGGGCTTCGTGGCGTCGTTCCTGAGCGCGCTGTTCATCGTGCGCGCGGTGCTGCGCTTCGTGGCCAATCACACCTACCGCGGCTTCGCCTGGTATCGCATCGCGCTGGGCTTCGTGGTCGCCATCTGGCTCTGGACCAAGGTTTGAGCGTCGTCCGCAGCGGGCGAGGCCGGTGAGCGGGCGGCAGCCGGATCACCGGACGCAGAATGAACAAGGCCACCCTCGCGGGTGGCCTTGTCGTTGTTGCTGCGGGGGGCGTCAGTCCTCGTCGCCGAGGTCGTAGAACACCAGCCCATCCTGATCGATCACCAGCCAGCCGCCGCGCGGCGGGTTGGCATGGTCGCAATCCCAGTCGGGCAGTACCCAGCGTTCGCGCTTCTTGCCATCGACCTCGAGCACGTGGCGCGCGGGCCGATGCGTGTGGCCGTGCACCATCACCGACACGCCGCTCGTGCGGAATGCCGTCTCGATGGCCTGGGCGTTGACGTCCATGATCTCCATGGATTTCGTCTGGTTGGCAGCCTGGCTTTCGCCACGGGCTTGCTGGGCCAGCGCCAGGCGCTCGGGAATGGTCTTGCCGAGAAACTCCGCCTGCCAGCGCGGATCGCGCACCATGGCGCGGAACTGCTGATAGGGCGAGTCGTCGGTACAGAACTCATCGCCGTGCGTGAGCAGGATATCGCCGAAGTCGGTCTGCAACAGCGCCGGCTCGGGCAGCAGCTTGGCGCCCACGCGGTCGGCGAGCGCCTGACCCATCAGGAAGTCGCGGTTGCCGCGTCCGAGCCAGACCGGAATCCGGGCAGCGGTACGCGCCACGGCCTGCAGGACTTCGGTCAGCCAGGGCGGCGCGGCCGCGGCCACGTCGTCGCCGATCCAGGCATCGAAGATGTCGCCCGGAAGCAGCAGGGCAGCCGCTTCGTCGGCCGCCGCGTCGAGAAACGCGCGGAACGCCTCGGAAGTGGCCGGCGTGGCCGGCCCCAGATGCAGGTCGGAGGCCAGCCAGACCGGCCCCGGAAGAACGAGCTTATTCAATGATCTCGGCCTTTTCGATGATCACGTCCTGCTTGGGCACGTTCTGGTGGAAACCGTTGTTGCCGGTCTGCACGCCCTTGATCTTGTCGACCACGTCGGTGCCTTCGGTGACCTTGCCGAACACGGCATAGCCCCAGCCGTTCGGCGTGGGGGCGGTGTGGTTCAGGAAGTCGTTGTCGCCCACGTTGATGAAGAACTGGGCGGTGGCCGAGTGCGGATCGCTCGTGCGGGCCATCGCGACCGTGTACTTGTCGTTCTTCAGGCCATTGTTGGCTTCGTTTTCGATCGGGCTCTTGGTCGGCTTTTGCTTCATGCCAGCCTCGAAACCGCCGCCCTGGATCATGAAGCCGTCGATCACGCGGTGGAACACGGTGCCGTTGTAGAAGCCGTCCTTGACGTAGCCCAGGAAGTTTTCAACGGTCTTGGGCGCTTTCTCGGCATCGAGCGTGATCACCAGGTCGCCTTGGTTGGTATGCAGCTTGACGCGGGGAGTGGAGCTCATGGATGTGGTGCCTTTGGAGTGGGTGGTGGGGGTGCTGGCGGATTGGGCCAGCGCACCTGCCGGCAGCGCGGCCGCCAGCAGGAAAGAGCACGCCGTCAGGCGCAGCAGTCGGAAAGGGGAATAGCGGGCGTTCATTTGCTCTGCTTGTCCTTGAGAAGTGTCTCGAGTTCCTTGGCACGCTGGGCCATGCCGGGCACGCCGCGGGCGGCCTCCTGGCGGTACGTGCGCAAGGCGATCATGAGCTGCAGGTCGGCCAGGTTGCCGCGGGCAGCTGCGTAATTCGGGTCGGCGCGCAGCGCCATCCCGAGCGCCTCCTGGGCAAGGTCGAGGTCGCCCCGGTCGGCACGGATCACCGCCAGATTGTTCCATGGTTCCGGCAGCTCGGGAAAGCGCGTGGTCATCTCGGTATAGACGGCGATGGCCTCGTCGTCGCGGTGCAGCGCATGCAGGGCGCGCGCGTGCTGGAACATCAGCTGGACGTCGGTGCCCCCGCGGCGGTCGTGCGCGTTGGCGATACGCGCTTCGATCATCTTGAGCGCGGCCTCGTTCTGCCCCTTGGCGAGCAGGCCTTCGATGTGATCGGTGATCTGGGATGGCGACGGGTCCAGGCGCGTGTCGACGCCGGGCTTGACCGCCTCCAGCAACCGGGCCAGGCCATCCCAGCCGCCTTCGGGAGGAATCGGGTCCAGCTTGGTGCGGGAATTGATGTCGGTGTTGCCGTCGCCGCCGATGCCGCCGCCCATGGATTGGGCCAGGCTGGCGGTCGCGGGCAGCAGCGCCAGGGCACTGGCGAGCACGGTGATGCAAAGACGCGTGGAGATCACGAAGGCATCCGTAAAAGGGTGGGCGCAAGACCGACTGCACGCGCCGGCGGGCCGCTTGTTATACTTGACGACCGCCATTTTAGCCTTGGATGCGTCCGAAGGTTGCCGAAACGAGGCTGGCGGTCGTCCACGGATGGGTGGCCCCCGGCAGATGCCGCGGGGAGGCCGGTGGGTAAGAGAGCAACCCCGCAACCTCGGCAACCCCGGTAACCCCGCGGCCCCCGCGGTGCCGGGAGCAACCGAGGCCCGCGCTATGCGCCGCACCACGAGTCAGGCTATAAACCCGGGCTGCGCCGGTGTCAGCAACAACAGGATCACGATGATGGGATCGCATTGGATTGAGCCGCACGCCGTGGCCGCGCACACGGCGGATCACGCCGTGCGTGGCCGGCGGGCCGCGCCGCCCGTGCATGCCGCGGTCGGCGTCACACGCTGTTGTTGCCGTCCGCCAGGCTTGCGCGCCTTTCACTAGCGCCCAGCGCGCCGCGTTCATCGCGGCCGGGAGTGTGTGGGGCCCCGCCACCGCTCTTCCTGTCTCCAGACTCCGCCGTATCCACGATCAGCTCCGAACTCGCCATGCTGCACATCTACAACACACTGTCGCGTACCAAAGAACCCTTCAATCCGGTGCATGCCGGGCAGGTGCGCATGTACGTGTGCGGCATGACCGTCTACGACTATTGCCATCTCGGGCATGCGCGCATGCTGATCTCGTTCGACCTGATCCAGCGCTGGCTGCGCGCCAGCGGCTATCAGGTCGACTACGTGCGCAACATCACCGACATCGACGACAAGATCATCCGGCGCGCCGTCGAAACGAACCGCCGCATCGGTGAGGTCACCGAGTTCTATATCGATGCGATGCATGCCGATGAGCAGGCGCTCAACGTGCAATCGCCTGACCGCGAGCCGCGCGCCACGCAATACGTGGGCGAGATGCTCGACATCATCGGCCGGCTCCAGCAGAACGGTCTGGCCTATCAGGCCGACGACGGCGACGTGAACTACGCCGTGCGCGGTTTCGAAGGCTACGGCAAGCTTTCCGGCAAGACCCTCGATGACCTGCGCGCCGGCGAACGCGTCGCGGTAGGGTCGGCCAAGCGCGACCCGCTCGACTTCGTGTTGTGGAAGTCGGCCAAGGCCGAAGAGCCGCCCGAAACCAAATGGGAGTCGCCCTATGGTCTGGGCCGGCCGGGCTGGCACATCGAGTGCTCGGCCATGAGCAAAAGCCTGCTCGGCCTGCCGCTCGACATCCACGGCGGCGGTCCCGACCTGAAATTCCCGCACCACGAAAATGAAATCGCCCAGACCGAAGGCGCGTTCGGCGGTGTGCTCGCCAATGTCTGGATGCACTGTGGCCCGCTGATGGTCGATTCCGACAAGATGTCGAAGTCGCTGGGTAACTTCCGCACGATTCGCCAGACCATCTCGGCGGGCCAGCCCTCGGACGCCGACGCGAGCTACCGCGCCAACCCGCGCGAAGCCGAGATGCTGCGCTTCTTCATCGTGCGCAATCACTACCGCAGCCCGCAGAACTACACGCCTGACAATCTGGTCGACGCGCAGAATGCGCTCGACCGGCTCTACCAGACCCTGCAGAACGTCGCGCCCGACGCGCAGGGTATCGACTGGAACGAAGCCCAGGCGCAGGCCTTCAAGGCCGCCATGGATGACGACTTCAACAGTTCGGGCGCGATCGCGGCCCTGTTCGAGCTCGCCAGCCAGGCCAACCGTGGCGCCGACGCGCGCGCCGCCGGTCAGCTCAAGGCCCTGGCGGCCCTGATGGGGCTGTTGCAGCAGGATCCGGCGGTGTATTTCCAGTCGGCCACGCGGTATTCCGCCGCCGCCATCGAGCAGGGTGGCGCCAGCGACTCGCTGGATGCCGAGCGTATCGAGGCGCTGATCGCCGAGCGCGCGCAGGCCAAGCAGGCGCGCGACTTCGCGCGTGCCGACGGCATCCGCGCCGAGCTGCGCGCGGCCGGTGTCGAGCTCGACGACAAGCCGGGTGGTGTCACCCAGTGGCGCCGCGCCTGACCGACGAGCCGCCGACATGTCCAGCACCGAACTCGAACTCGTCAAACCCGATTACTGGGAAGAGGCCGTCGCGCATCTGATGCGCCGTGACCGCATTCTCAAGAAGATCATCCCGCAGCACGCCGACACGTTTCTGTCGTCGCGCGGCACGCCCTTCGTGACGTTGGCCCGTGCCATCGTGGGTCAACAGATCTCCACCAAGGCCGCCGAGGCGCTCTGGAACCGCTTCATCGAAACGGTGGGCAAGCGCCCGACGCCCGCCACCGTGCTCAAGGCGGGCGTGGCCAATCTGCGTGCCGCCGGCCTGTCGCAGCGCAAAGCCGAATACGTGCAGGATCTCGCCGAACACTTCGGCCAGCGCAAGGTGCATCCCGAGCGCTGGGCCACGATGGACGATGAGGCCGTCATCTCCGAGCTGGTCGCGATCCGCGGCATCGGACGCTGGACGGCGGAGATGTTTTTGATTTTCAATCTGCAGCGGCCGGACATCCTGCCGCTGGACGACCTTGGGTTGCTCAAGGCAATCTCGTTACACTATTTCAGCGGCGAGCCGGTTTCGCGCTTCGAGGCCCGTGAGGTCTCGCTGGCGTGGCAGCCCTGGCGTACCGTGGCGACCTGGTATCTGTGGCGCAGTCTGGAACCGACCCCGGTCCAGTACTGATCCAACGATCCGCGCCCATCAACGGAACCACACTACATGCGCAATACTTTCCTGGAATTCGAACAACCGCTCGCCGAGCTTGAGAACAAGATCGAGCAGCTGCGCTACGTGCAGGCCGACTCCGCAGTGGACATCTCCGATGAAATCGGACGTCTGCAGCAGAAGAGCCAGGCACTGGCCAAAGAGATCTACGGCAAGCTGACGCCGTGGCAGACGGCCCTGGTGGCCCGCCATCCGCAGCGGCCCTACACGCTCGACTACGTGCGTGAGATCTTCACCGACTTCCACGAGCTGCATGGCGACCGCATGTACGCCGACGACCAGTCCATCGTCGGCGGTCTCGCCCGCTTCAACGGCCAGGCCTGCATGGTGATCGGCCACCAGAAGGGACGCGACACCAAGGAACGTGCCGCGCGCAATTTCGGCATGCCGCGTCCCGAAGGCTATCGCAAGGCCCTGCGCCTGATGCGCTTGGCCGAGAAGTTCGGCCTGCCGGTGTTCACCTTCGTCGACACCCCGGGCGCGTATCCCGGCATCGGCGCCGAAGAGCGCGGCCAGTCCGAAGCCATCGGCCGCAATCTGTTCGTGATGGCCGAGCTCAAGGTGCCGGTCATCGTCACCATCATCGGTGAAGGCGGTTCGGGCGGTGCGCTGGCGATCGCCGTGGGCAACGCCGTGCTGATGTTGCAGTACGCGACCTATTCGGTGATCTCGCCCGAAGGCTGCGCGTCGATCCTGTGGCGCAGCGCCGACAAGGCGCCCGAGGCAGCCGAGCAGCTCGCCATCGTGGCCCCGCGTCTCAAAGAGCTCAACCTCGTGGACCGCGTGGTCAACGAGCCCGTGGGCGGCGCCCACCGCGATCCGCGCGTCATGGCGCGCCTGCTGCGCCGCGCGCTCGGCGACTCGCTGCGCCAGCTCCAGGGCCTCACGCCCGACCAGCTGATCCAGCAGCGTCTCGATCGCGTGATGGCCTATGGCCGCTTCCAGGAAGTGCGCGCGTAAGGCGGGAGGTCAGGGCGCGTCCTTCCGGGTATGCTCGGAACGGCGCGTGGCCCGCAGTCAAAAAGCCGGGCTTCGCGCCTGGCTTTTTTTCGCCCCGCCGATCCGTTTCCTTTGCTCGCGACCATGTCGTCCACCGTTTTCGATGATCCGCTGATTGCCGCCCTGGCCGCGCCCCTGCGTGCGGTCTGGCCACGCGCCGCGCGCGTGGCGGTCGCGGTGAGCGGGGGCGCCGATTCCGCTATGCTCGCCGTGGCCGCGGCCAGCCTGGACCGGCCCCTGGTGTTGCTGCATGTGCATCATGGGCTGCAGGCGCCCGCCGACGCGTGGCAATCGCAGGTCGAGGATCTGGGGGCGCGGCTGGCCGTGCCGGTACGCAGTGCCCGCGTGCAGGTGGCGCCCGGTGGCGGCAAAGGCATCGAGGCGGCCGCGCGCGAGGCGCGCTACCAGGCGCTCACAGCGCTGGCCCGGGCCGAATCCGTGAGCCATGTGCTGCTGGCCCATCATCGCAACGATCAAGCCGAGACGGTGCTGTTGCGCCTGCTGCGGGGTGCCGGCCCGCAGGGCATGGGCGCCATGCGCCCACGGCGCGAGCGCGATGGCATCGTGTATCTGCGGCCATGGCTCGATCTCGATCGCGCCCGTATCCTCGAGGCCGCCCGCGTGTTCGGCGCGCGGACCGGCTGGCAGCCGGTCCAGGACCCCACCAACGCCGATCCGGCCTACACGCGCGCTGCGGTGCGCACGCAGTTGGCGCCGGTGCTGGATGCGCGCTGGCCCGGCTGGCAGGCCATCGTCGCGCGCCATGCGCGGCATATGGACGACGCCGCGCAGATCCTGGCCGAGGTGGCGCAGGCGGATTTCGCCGCGCTCGAGCCGGCCGCCGACGGCGCGAGTTTCGGCCTGGCCGCGTGGCGCGCGCTGTCGCCACCCCGGCAGGCGCAGGTGCTGCGCTACTGGCTCGATCTGCACGGGCTGCGCGCGCCGGCGGATGCGCGGCTGGCCGATGTGATGCGGCAGCTGCGCGGCTTGCACCAACTGGGCCACGACCGCGATCTGCGCGTGGCGCACGATGGCCGGGTGATCCGCTGCCACCGTGGCCGGGTCTGGCTCGAACGGGCGGAGCAGGGCGGTGGCGGGACCGTGGCGCGTTGATGCGCGAGCAGGGCGTTATCGCTCGCAAATCCCGCGTTTCCCCGCTGATCCGGCCGCAATTTTGCGGAAAAATCGGCATGGGCTGCGCAAATTTTCAGCATCTTGTTAAAATCATGCGCTTTGCCCGCCCACGAACCTTGTAGCGGGCCTCCAGCCAGAGTACGAGATGTCCCTGATCGTTCATAAGTATGGCGGTACCTCGATGGGCTCGGTCGAGCGCATCAAGAATGTGGCGCGTCGCGTCGCGAAGTGGCACGCCGCCGGCCACCAGGTCGTCGTGGTCCCTTCGGCCATGGCGGGCGAAACCAACCGCCTTCTGGGCCTGGCGCGCGAACTCGCGCCCCAACCCGATGGCCGTGAACTCGACATGATTGCCGCCACCGGCGAGCAGGCGTCCAGCGGTCTGCTGGCCATCGCGCTGCAGGCCGAAGGCGTGGCCGCGCGCAGCTACGCGGGCTGGCAAGTGCCGGTGCGCACGGATTCGTCCTACACCAAGGCACGCATCAACTCGATCGATGATGCCCGCATCCGCGCCGACCTCGACGCCGGCCGCGTGGTCATCGTGACCGGCTTCCAGGGTGTGGACGACGACGGTCACATCACCACGCTGGGCCGTGGCGGCTCCGATACCTCGGCCGTGGCCGTGGCGGCCGCGATCAAGGCCGACGAGTGCCTGATCTATACCGACGTCGATGGTGTCTACACGACCGACCCGCGCGTGGTGCCCGAAGCGCGCCGCATGCCCGTGGTGTCGTTCGAAGAAATGCTCGAGATGGCATCGCTGGGCTCCAAGGTCCTGCAGATCCGCTCGGTCGAGTTCGCCGGCAAGTACCGCGTCCCGACCCGTGTGCTGTCGTCCCTGACCGACCCGCTTATCCCGCTCGAAGAAGAAATGGTTTCGGGCACGCTGATTACTTTTGAGGAAGACGAAAAAATGGAAGCCGCCGTTGTCTCCGGCATCGCCTTCAGCCGCGACGAAGCCAAGATCACCCTGCTGGCCGTGCCCGACAAACCCGGCATCGCCTACTCGATCCTGGGCCCCGTCGCCGGTGCGAACATCGATGTCGACATGATCGTGCAGAACCAGTCCGTGGCCGGTACCACCGACTTCTCGTTCACGGTCAACCGCAACGAGTTCCTGCGCACGGTCGACGTGCTCAAGCGCGAAGTAATTCCCGCCGTGAGCGCCAAAGAACTCGTCACCGACGAGAAGGTCGCCAAGGTCTCGATCGTGGGTATCGGCATGCGCTCGCACGTGGGCGTGGCCAGCCTGATGTTCCAGACGCTTTCGCAAGAAGGCATCAACATCCAGATGATCAGCACCAGCGAAATCAAGACCTCGGTGATCATCGACGACAAGTACATGGAACTTGCCGTGCGTGCGCTGCACAAGGCCTTCGGCCTGGATCAGGCGCCCGGCGAAAAGGTCTGACGCAACGATCCGATCCCGGAGGACATGACGGGTTCATGGCTTCCGGTTTGGAATCTCACTTTTTTTGCGGTGCACGCCTTCTGGCCAGCGAAACGCGAAAAAATTAGTGTAGAATCCTGGATTCTTCGGAGACGTGGCCGAGAGGTTGAAGGTACTCCCCTGCTAAGGGAGCATGTGGCTAAAAACTGCATCGAGGGTTCGAATCCCTCCGTCTCCGCCAAGACACCGCTTCGGTGCCTGGCGACAGACACCGAAGTTAAAAACCCGCATCGTGCAAACGGTGCGGGTTTTTTCATGGCTGCGCGGATTGTTGTGGCGGTTCGCTGAGCCCCCGGTGTCAGGCGGCTGTGCTCGCCGTGGCTCGTGGATGCGCGGCGCAGTGGGTGCAACGGAATGACGCGGCGCAGAGTATGCGAAGCAGGGCGCGACGTAGAAGGCTGCCGAGCAGACGGTGGGACGCAGAAGACGCGTCGCAGGCAACTCGGCGCGGAGGACGCGGTGCAAGGAGCGAACACGACTTGCATCATGAAAAAGGGGCCCCGCGGGGCCCCTACGCATTAGCGCGTTGCGACAGCGAGGCGCGGACGGCGCGATCCGCGCCGCCCTTCTCCGTGGCGCTTAGCAGCTGTTGCGGTTCAGCGCGCCGACCAGGCTGTTGTAGGTGCGGCGCAGGTTGTTGGCGTCGGTTTCGATCGAGCGCGTGATGACGCGGGCGTGGATGCCGGTGCGCTTGGCTTCTTCGTCGTAGCGGCCGCCGGTGGTGTGCTCGATCGCGGTGCGGCCGGCCGAGAGGTACGAGTTCACGTTCGACATCAGGCTCGGGCAACCCTTCTGGTTGCTCTCGCGCAGCTTGCCGTCGTACGCCACGGCCATCTTGTTCATGTCGTCGAGCGCCTTCGAGAACGGGTCGAGCTGGTCGCCCAGGCCGGTGCCTTCGAACAGGCCATCGGCCATGTTCACGCTTTCCTTGCTGTAGTAGATCAGGCCGGCACGGAAGTACTCCGTGGTGTCTTTCTTGGCGTTTTCGAATTCGGCCTTGGTGCGGGCACGATCCTTCACCTCGATGCCGCCGAAGAACGCGGCCTGCGTGGCCACCACCGCCTTCAGGCTATCGCCATAGGCCGCCTGGATTTCCTTGCCGTGCGCGCCCTTGTCGCTCACGTAGGTCTTGGCGCTGATGTAGTTGTTCATGTCGGTGCTGACCGGCAGGAACTTGCCCAGGGCCTCGCTGTAGGCGCGTGCGAGCGCATCGAGATCGTCGATGGCGGGCGACATGGCCAGCGCGTTGTCGAGCGATTCCTTGATCTGCGGGGTCGCATGCGGGGAGCCGTCGTTGATGTACATGTCTTTCAACGGCTTGGTGCCCGCGAACTTCGGCGCCAGATCGTTTTCCCACTTTTCCAGGGCGCGCTCGTAGGTGTCGCCGGCACGGTTGGCCGCGCTCACGTACTCGTTGTACTTCTTGATCTCGGCCTGGCTCGCCGACATCTTGGGGGCTTCGGGCTTTTTCGCTTCGTCGCTGCATGCGCTCAGTGCCAATGCGCAGACCACGGCGGCCAGCATGCGCGATGCGTATTTGGGAGACATCGATGGATCCTTTCGGTTCAGGGTAAAAATGCGCGGCGGCACCGCGCGGGAAAAATAAAAAAGCGGCCTGCTTTCGGCGCAGGCGCCTCGAATACGTCGACAGGGAAGCGGCGTCGCATCTGTCCGTGTGCCTCGTTGCATCGCCGGGGGCGGTTGCGTGCGAGCGCTCGCCTTCGCTGTTATCGGCTATGCCCTCAGACGCGCGGGCCTCGGCCTGGGCTTTGGCTGCGTTACGCGGCCTGCGGACAGGCGCGCCATGGCCTGGCCGTTCGGCTCGCAGGCATGTCGTTCAGGGGTTCTCTCGCGCGAGACGCTCGGAGAGCGCGGCGTCGTAAGGCAGGGTGATGGGCTTGCTGTCCCCGGGCATACGCAGCTCGGCCGTATTGCCGGTGATGATGAGCAGCGTGTGCGCCTGCCCTTCGTGCTCGATGATGTAGCGCGTGTCGCGCGCGCTGGTTTCGATATCCGCGAACAGCGCGGCATGATCCAGCGGGTGATCCACGCCCATCGGCATGACCACGGCCTCGGCTTCGCGGGGGCGCTCACGCAGGACGAATACGCCGATTTCGTTGCCCGTCGTGCCGGCGCGGAACGCCATCATCTTTTGTGTTGCACGCGGCGTGGCGCTCGCGGTGCTGTCCTGTGCGGGCGCCAATGCGGGCGCGAGCAACAAGAGGAACGACAGACTCAGGATCAAATGACTCGCGATGCGTTGCAAAGACATGAGACGGGTGCAGCAGTGACGGGAGGCGCATCTTACGTAGCCGACTCCAGGCCGGGGGTTACAAAATCATTCTCGCGTTTGCGGGAATTTGCGCGCGCAACCAATTTCGCGGGATCTTCGGTCAACATGCCGTGATCCTTCCCCGGGAAGGGTCAGCCGTTGCACCACGGCGGTGCGGCTTCACGCGCTCGATCGCGGAACGCGCGACGCCCCGTCCAGTGCCCTTCCTTTGCGCCATCACCGTATCCCTTTGCGGCGGCACCATCCTGGCCCGGCTCGCGCGGCTGCGTGGCGTGGAGTGGTTTCTATTGTCGTTATCATCCGCCAACGTCACGCTTTGCTGGCTCGCCCCGCGACCCACGCACAAGAAGAGCCTTAGCTCGCGTGATAGGATTGAATATCATTATTGTTTGAACGCGAGGCGCTCAGCCGGGACGCGCCACTGCGCGCGCCCGCCCGGGCGCGAGCCAGGATCCCTCATGAACCGTCAATTCGCTCTGTCTTCCTGGGCCGCCGCCTGCGGCGCTGCCCTCACGCTGGCGCTGGCCCCTCTGGCCGCCCAGGCCCAGTCCCAAGTCCAGATCACCGATGCACAAGGCACCCGCGTCGTGCCGTCGCAGCCGGCGAGGACCGTGGTGATGGACCTGGCTGTGCTCGACACCCTGCATACGCTGGGCGTGACGGCGGCGGGCGTACCTGCCGCCGTCAACTGGCCCGCGCATCTGGCGGAATACGGCAAGAAGCACTATGCCAAGGTGGGTTCGATGTTCGAGCCCGACTACGAAGAGATCAATCGTTTGAAGCCGCAGCTGATCTTCGTGGCCGGCCGCTCCGCGCCGAAGTTCGGCGATCTCGCGAAGCTGGCGCCCACGGTGGACCTCACGGTGAAGCCGGGTGACCTGGTCGGCAGCGTGGAGCGCAACGCGAAGCTGGTGGCCAGCATCTACGGCAAGCAGGCCGAAGCCGACGCCAAGCTCGCCAAACTGCAGACCTCGATCGCCGCCCTGAAGGCAAAAGGCGCGCAAGCCGGTACCGGCCTGATCGTGCTGACCACCGGCGGCAAGATGAGCGCTTATGGTCCGGGCTCGCGCTTCGGCGTGATCCATGATGCCTTCGGCATCAAGCCCGCGGTCGCCGATCTGAAGCAGTCGAATCATGGCCAGGCCGTGTCGTTCGAGTTCATCGCCCAGACCAACCCTGATTGGCTGTTCGTGATCGATCGCGACGCCGCCATCGGTCGTGAAGGTACCGCGGCGCGCCAACTGCTGGACAATGAGTTGGTGCGCGGCACCACGGCCTGGAAGAAGCAGCACGTGGTGTATCTGAACGCCGGCAATTGGTACTCGCTCGGCGCGGCCGGTCTTACCTCGCTGCAGGAAAGCGTGGACGAAGTCGCGAAGGCGATCGACGGCGCCAAGTGAGCCTGCGCGAGTGACTGCGTTGCCCGTGACCCCGGCCCGAGGCCGCATGGCCTGGCTGGGCGGACCCGCCGGGCTCGCGGCCATGGCGCTGTTGCTGGCCGGGCTCTGCCTGGCCAGCCTGTCGCTGGGCGCCGGGCAGTTTTCTTTTCAGGATCTGTTGGGCGGCCCGCAGGCCGAGCGCGCCTGGCAACTGCTGTGGGTGAGCCGCGTGCCGCGCACGCTGGCACTGCTGCTCGCGGGCATGTCGCTCGCGGTGGCGGGGCTCATCATGCAGATGCTGTTGCGCAATCGCTTCGTCGAGCCGTCGACCGCGGGCACGATCGAGTCGGCGACCTTCGGGATTCTCTGTATCACCTTGCTGGCGCCGCAGGCGCCGGTATTGGGCAAGATGGCGGCCGCCACGCTGAGCGGCCTGGCGGGCAGCCTGCTGTTTCTTGCCCTGCTGCGGCGCGTGCCGCTGCGTTCGCCTTTTCTTGTTCCGCTGGTGGGTCTGATTCTGGGCGGCGTGATTCACGCCGCCACCACCTACATCGCGTTTCGCCACGATCTGCTGCAGTCTTTGCATGCCTGGACCACGGGCGACTTTTCCGGCGTGCTCCGCGGCCGCTATGAGCTGCTGTGGATCGGTCTTGCGCTCACGATCGTCGCCTATATCACCGCCGACCGCTACACCCTGGCCGGCATGGGCAAGGACTTTGCATCGAGCCTGGGCGTGAATCACGCGCGGCTCACGTTCATCGGCATGCTGATCGTCTCGGCCATCTCTGCCGTGGTCGTCGTGACCGCGGGCAGTATCCCGTTCCTGGGGCTGATTGTGCCGAATGCGGTGAGCCTCATGTTCGGCGACAACATGCGCCGCGCCATTCCCTGGGTTGCCCTGCTGGGCGGTGTGTTCGTGCTTGCCTGCGACATCCTCGGCCGGCTGTTGCTGTATCCCTACGAGGTGCCCATCGGCACCGTGGTGGGCGTGATCGGTAGTGCGTTGTTCCTGTGGCTGCTGCTGCGCCGGAGAGGCCGTCTTGCCTAGCCTGGAACGACGCATTCCCTTGAGCGCCGGGGCGCGCCTGGCGTTGCTCGGCGTGCTGGCGGCGCTGTGCTGCATCGCCTATATGACCTGGGGCGCGGCCGGGCAGTGGTCGTTCGTGCTGGCGTTTCGCGGCGGCAAGCTGCTCGCGATGTTGCTGGTGGCCTACTGCGTGGCCGTGTCGTCGGTGCTGTTCCAGACCATCACGCACAACCGCATCCTCACGCCGGCCATCATGGGGTTCGACGCCCTCTACGTGCTGATCCAGGCGGTGGTGGTGTTCAGCTTCGGCCTGTCCGCGGTGGCGACGCAGGAGCCGCTCTGGCAGTTCCTGCTCGAAGTGGGCGCGATGACCGGCTTCGCCTGCCTGCTGTTTCGCTGGCTGTTCACGGGTGGCGCGCATAGCCTGCATCTGATGATGCTGGTCGGCATCATCTTCGGCCTGCTGTTTCGCAGCCTGTCGAGCTTCGTGGTGCGCCTGATCGATCCCAACGAGTTCCTCGTGCTGCAGGACAGGATGTTCGCGAGTTTCAACAGCGTGCGCACGGGTCTGCTGCCGCTGGCGGGCGGCGCGGCGCTGCTGGCCACGCTGGTGCTCTGGCGCATGGGCCGCCGCTACGACGTGGTGGCGCTGGGCCGCGAGCTTGCGGTCAACCTGGGCGTGGACTATCGTCGCACCCTGCTGGCCACGCTGGCGGCCGTGACGGTGATGGTGGCCGTGTCGACCGCGCTGGTCGGTCCGGTCACTTTCTTCGGCCTGCTGGTCGCGAACCTGGCGTATCACTCCATGCCGGCCGACCGCCACGCGCAAACGGTGCCGGCGGCCGTGCTGTGGGCCGTGATTTTTCTGGTGGGCGGCCAGACCTTGCTCGAGCGGGTGCTCGCGCTCAACACCACGGTCAGCGTGGTGATCGAGTTTGTCGGGGGCATGTTGTTCCTTGCCCTGATTTTGCGCAGGAGGCGCCCATGATCGAAGTCCAAGGCGTCACCAAGCGCTATGAAGACACTGTCGTCGTCGATGACGTGACGCTGGCCCTGCCGGCGGGCGGCATCACCGCCATCATCGGCCCCAACGGCGCGGGCAAGTCCACGCTGCTATCCATGGTGAGCCGGCTGTCACCGCTGTCCGCGGGCCAGGTCCGCATCGACGAGCTCGACGTGACGCGTGCCGACAGCCGCGAGCTGGCGCGCCGCCTGGCCATTCTGCGCCAGGACAATCATCTGCCGCTGCGGCTCACCGTGCGCGACCTGGTGGCGTTCGGCCGCTTTCCGCACAGCGGCGGGCGCCTCACGCCCGACGACAAAGTCCACATCGACCGCGCGATCTCGTACATGGAGCTCGAGCCGCTGGCGGAGCGCTATCTCGACGAGATGTCGGGCGGCCAGCGCCAGCGCGCCTTCGTGGCGATGGTGCTGTGCCAGGACACGCGCTATGTGTTGCTCGACGAGCCGCTCAATAGCCTGGACATGAAGCATGCGGTCGGCATGATGCGCATCCTGCGCCGGGCGGCCGACGAGCTGGGCAAGTCGGTCGTGGTGGTGTTGCACGATCTGAACTTCGCGGCCGCCTACGCCGATCACATCGTGGCGATGCGGGATGGCCGGGTCGCGCATCAGGGCGGGCCCGACGCGATCATCGAGCCCGCGCTGCTGAGCGAGCTGTACGGTCTGCCGATTCGGGTACACCAGATCGACGGGCAGCGGCTCTGCGTGTATTACCGCCAGGCCTGAGCGCTGCGCGGGGCCCGGCGCAGCCAAGCTGCGATGGCGGCCAAGCGTGTGTTTTTGGTGCATGCCCTGGCGCGTTACGATGACGGCTGGATCCTCTCTCCGGTCGCCACCATGTCTCTGCCCGTCAGCCCGCCCTGCGTCATCTTTCTGAATGGTCCGGTCAATGCCGGCAAGTCCACGGTGGGCCCGCGGGTGGCCGCGCGCCTGTCGCAGGCCGTGTGGCTCGATGGCGATGACCACGGCGCCGACGCGTCGCTGCCGCTCGCCGAGCAATGGGAGGCCGCGCACCAGCGCATCGAGGCCGCCATCGCCGCCCTGACGGAGGGTGTGCTGGTCGTGGGCTATCCGATGGATCAGGCGCTCTATGAACGCCTGCATGAGGCCGCCGACAAGGCGGGCGCGCGGCTGCTCGTGGTGACCTTGTCGCCGCCGCTGGACGTGGCGCTCTCCGATCGGGGGGGCAGGGTGCTGACCGAGGCCGAGCGCGCACGGGTCAAGCAGATGTACGACGAGGGCTATCAGTCCCGGCCGTTTTCCGACATGCTGCTCAACACCGCAAGGCTATCGCCCGACGAATGCGCCGACGATATCGTGGCGCTGGCGGCGAACGTCGGGCGCTAGCCGCCGGGCGCCCGTTGCACGGCGCCCGTTGCACGGCGCCCAACGCCACATCCCTTACTGCGCGGGTGTCTTCTTGCCGCGCAGGCGGGTCCAGAGGCCGCCGCCCAGCGCGGCCAGCGCGAGGATCAGCACCTTGCCGAACTTGGCCGCGAAGGCCGCGATCATTGCAAACAGGCCGAGTTTCTTGGCGGCCACACCCGCTACCAGCGCCGCCAGGCCATACTCCGCGACCTTGTCGGTGGAGGCGTTGAAATCGTCGTACCGCTTGCCGTCGACATACTGGATCGCGTCGAGCAGCTGCAACGCGTTGTGTTTATCGGCCGCCACCTGGCTCTGGCTGGTGATGAGGTCGAGCGAGATGTAGCCCTCGCGGCCCAGCGCATAGGTGTTGTAGTTGACCGAGGCATCTTCGCCGGTGGCGCCCTTGGTCTGCGCGATGGCGGACCAGACCAGACGCCGCTTGTCCCCGTCGTACTTGGGCGTCTCGGCCCAGCCGGCCACGGTCAGCTCGGGAAAGCCCATCTCGCGGCGGTCCTTGTTGCCCGACTCGGTGCCGTCTTTCAGGCTTTGCAGCAGCTCGTCGACGTCCCAGTTCTTGGCGTCGTCGTCCTTGATGTAGCCGGCCTTCTCGAAGTTGACCGTGGCCACCCAATCCGAATGCTCGTCCATCGGCAGGACCAGGCCCAGCATATTGGGATCCTTGCCATTGCCATGCGCCTGCATCAGGCGCTGCGCTTGTTGTTTGGGCACGAACATCATCTCGGCCGGCAACTTGAGCACGGCCTGATCGCCGAGGATGATGTCCGCGGGGCCTTCTTTGGCCGCGGCCATGGCGGCGCTGCCTGCCGCCTCGATCTCCTGCTGCGCGGCGGCATTCTGTGCATGAGCGGGCGCGGGCGGCAATGCGGCGGCCAGTGGCAGCGCGAGGGTGAGGGCGAGCAGGGAACGCTGGAGCAAGGCACGCATGGCGAGGCTTCCTTGGATTGAAAACGGCGCCCATTGTCTGGGCACGCGACTTTCAATTTTCTGAAAGCCCCACCGTGTTTCGCGTGTGGATCCGACGAGATACGACGGAATATGACGACGAGCCGGTCGCGAATCGGCGCAAAGAGGACGCTGCGAGCGCAGCGGCAAGGAAGGCCATCACGGGGAAGTGCTCGCTTGAGCGCTCATGAGCGCCCGGCGCGCACACGATCACGCCAAAGCCATTGCGCGAAGGCGGCGCTCCCGGCGCCTTCGCACGGGGCTTCAGGCGATCGGCGCGGGCGGCGGTGCGTCGCCCTCCTGCGCATGGCGCTCGGCCATCAGCAGGCTGTGCAGCATTTCGGTGGACAGGCCATGCAGCACGAGGCGATAGCCCGCGCGCAGGGTGGACATCGGCACCAGCGGATGTTTGTTGTTGACCAGCACCAGATGCTGGGGGGCGCCCAGCAGTTGCGCCGAATAGATGCCGATGGTCTCGTCGAGCTGGAGCGAATTGCAGGCGCGCCAGAAATCGTTGTCGGTCAGCATGAGCTGATAGAGCGGCGTGAAGAGCTCGATCGCGCTCTGCAGATCGAGCTTGTTCCAGCGGCCCTGCGGCATGTCTTCCAGGCGCAGGCCCGGATCCTGGATCATCGAAAAATCCAGTCGCTCCGGCGCGTGCATCTCGACGCCTGCATCGCGCATGGCCTGGTTGAGCCGGATCACGAAGTTGAACAGGTTCAGATCGTGTTTGACGAAGAGCTCGTCTTTCAGGTCATCGATCGTGCGCGGTTCGAGCGGCGTGGTGCCGACGCGCACCGGCGCATTGGCCGCGATGAACGACAGGACCTGCGCGCCGAGGTGAAAGTGGCGCAGGATCAGCCAATTCGCCTCGGGCGACACGAAGCGGTTCAGCCCCCACGCCAGGATGCGATGCAGCAGGCGTGAATGCGACCAGCGGCGCGGCACGAAGGTCTTGATCACCTGGATCAGGATGATGAACAGGCGCGCGATCGGCCGTACGAACGGCAGCAGGTACTGGCGCGAGCCGCTGCTGGAGTCGGTGAGCCAGGCCTTCTTTACCTTGTCGGGCAGCGGCGTGCTGCGGTCGAGGTAGAGCGCGAGCCAGGGGTTGGGGTCGGCCATGTCGTGGCCGTCGACGAGAAACGCCGGTTCTTTCATGCCTGGGCCTGCTCCATCACGTATTGGAATTGCATCAGGTACAGCGCCGCCGTGCGGCGTGCGGTGTCGATGATACGTTGTTCGGCCTGGCCGTCCTCGTCGCAGTCGAGCGCGAGCTCCACGGCCGCGAGCCAGCGGGCCAGATGGTGTTCGTCATTGTGCCCGTGGTACTCCAGGAAGCGGAACACATCGGGCGGCAGGTCCAGGCTGGCCTTGAGCAAAGGCAGCAGGGCCGGCACGATGCGCTGGCCCGTCCCTTCGATGATGTAGATCGCGCCCAGCAGGCCGATCGGATCGCTCGTGGCGGCCAGCGCGTGCAGATAGGCGTTGAGCGCCTCGCCACCCGGGTTGCGGCGCAGCGCGTCGATGTGCTCGGCCTGGCCGCCCGCTTTGCGGTAGTCCTCGAACAGGATCATGAAGTCGTTCTGTTCTTCGCCGGCGTGCATGCCGATCAGCTCGGCCAGCGGCGCGTATTGCGGGCCCAGCGAGGCCGCGCCCTCACGCATCCACTTGCTGCCTTCGCGCACCTGCGGCACCCAGCATTCCATCCAGCGCAGGTAATCGGCCGTCTCGAATTCGCGGCGGCGCAGGCGCTGGATCACGGGCGTGCGCCAGACGCGCGAGCGATAGTCGTGCCAGATCGCGGCCAGCTCCGTGAGCAGCTGCGACAGGCCCTGCGGCGCATAGGCGGGATCGTGCGGCGGCGCGATATCGTCGGCGTCGTCGCCCAGCGGTGCGGCCACCGTGCGGCGGGCCGGCACGTTCACCTGGATACGCTCATCGTCGAGCGCCTGCGCGGTGAAGCACATGTATGCCGTCATGAACCGCCCGGACTCCGGGATGTAGCAGAAGATGCGTTCGCCCGGCTTGACGGTGCGGGTTTCGAGAAACTCGGCGAGCATGATGAGGATCGAGGCGGCGCCCGTGTTGCCGCGCCACGCGAGGTTGCTGTACCACTTCTCGCGCGGGATCTCGAGGTTGGCCTTTTCCATCAGGTCGGCCACCACCGGAATGAACTTCTCCGACGAGTAGTGGCAGAGGAAGTGGTCGACCTGGCCGGGCGCGATCCATTCTTCGCGCACCAGCTTCACATACTCGTGGATGCCGATGTCGAACAGATGCGGCAGCAGACGGATGTCCTGGCGCAGCGACAGCGCGCCGTCGGCCTCCGCCTCTTGCCACGAGGGGTAATCCAGGTGGCCCTGCTTGCGGTCGGCCGGCAGGCCGAGCTGCATGCACACCGGGTAGTCGCCCGAGAACGAGCGCTGGTGAATCCAATCGAGCTTGAGCTTGATGCCTTGCGAGGCGCCCGGCAGTGCGCTGCCGTCCGACCCCAGCAGCATGGCGCCGGCGCCGTCCGACAGCATCCAGCGCAGGAAGTGCGAATCGAAGTCGGCGTCGTAGCCGCGCGCGGCGAAGCGTGAGCGCTTGAAGAGCCGCGACGGTAGCTCCGCGGCCACGGCCAGGGCGCGTTCGTGCGCGCCTGCCTGGATGGCCTGCGCCGCGCTCTGGATGGCGCTCACGCCGGCGGCGCAGATGCCATGCACCGACAGCGTTTCCATGGGCGGCGCGGCGAGCTCGCCCTGGATCATGTTGGCGAAGCCCGGCATCAGCGCATCGCCACCCGAGGAGCCGCTCGCCAGGTACGACACCTGCGCCAGCTCGCCGTTGGCGCGGCCGAGGCAATCCTGAATGGCTTGCGCGGCGAGCTGCGCATTGGTGTGGCGGGTGCCGCCTTCGGGGTCGATCGCGTAGTGGCGCGTCTTGATGCCGTTTTCGGCCAGGATGCGCGTCTTGATGCGGCTCGACATGCGGTTGAGCGGCGCGATGTAGGCGTCCATCGCGTCGTTGTCGACGGGCTCGCCCGGCATGAAATAACCGGCGCTTTGCAGATACACACGGTCGAACGCAATAGGCATGTCGGATCTCTTCTTGTAAAAGTCAGCGGACGTGTTCGGGCGCCATGCGCGAGCGCGAGCGCAGGCTCGGCATGACATTGGCCAGCACGAAAACGCGCAGCATGTAGGGCACCAGGCCGCGCTCGTTCAACTCGGGCGCGACCCGCTCGCGGTAGTGCGTGCGGTGCAGGTGGGAGAGCTCGGCCCAGTGCGCACGCGGATTCTCATGGTGCGCGGTGTGCAGGCCGATGTTAAAGAGCAGGGGGTTGACCCAGCCCTCGAAATTGCGGGCGTAGTCGAGCCCTGCCTTGGCGCGCGGGCCGCCGTCGGCGTGCGCGTGCTGCAGATAATTGGTGGCGAGGAGCCAGTGCAGGCCGTGCAACTGCGGCACGATCACATACAGCAGCGCCTTGACCGGGTCTAGCGCGAGCAGGCCGCCCCACAGGGAGAGCCACACCGCATATTGCGCCATGCAATAGCGCCACACGCCGGGATGGCGGCGACGCATGCGGGCTAGCCAGCCGAAGAACACCGGAAACAGTACCCACACCGCCTGCACCGGGTGGATCAGGTAGCCCCACAGATGATTGGTATCGCCGCCGAAGCGGTAGGTGCGTGCCACGTCGCGCGCGCCGTGCTTGTAGCGATGGTGATTGCCGACGTGCGCGGGCCAGAACACAAAGGTCGGATGGCCTTGCAGCAGAGTGATCCAGAAGTCGGTCAGGCGATTCGCCATGCGGGCGCCGCGGCCGCGCCACATGCGCAGATGCGTATGGTTGTGATGGATCACACCCACGCCCAGCGTGAGGAACAGCAACAGCAGATAGAGCGGCCAGGAGAAGCCGTTGCGCCACATCCATGCCGCCAGGAGCGGCGTCAGGATCAGGTAGGCAAGGCTTTGCAGGTCACGCCGGTGGCGCAGGGCAAGCGGTCCGGGCGAGGGAGTCGGCCGGCCGCCCGGCTCACGATTGGGCGCCATGTGCGCCTCGTTGGCGAGCCGCCTGCCACTGCCGCTCGGCTGCGTCGGCCGGCAGCCGCGTCCGGAACAAGCGGTCCATGAACGTGAACTGGAAACCGTAGTTGCCGTTGTAGCAGGCGTGGTGAAGGTGATGACGGCGGCTGGCGGCGAACCAATGCGCGTACGACACGTTGGGGAAGAAGTCGTAGTTGGCGTGGCCGATGCAGTTGAAAAAGAGACTGAAGAGCGGCACTGACAGCAGCGACCAGAAGCTGAAGTCGTGCAGCAGCATAGGCAGCAGGATCACGTTGCCCAACATCAGGGCTTCGACCGGATGGAAGCTGTAGGTCGAGAAGGGCGTGGTGACCACCGAGCGGTGGTGCGGCAAATGAAAGCGCCGCAGCAGTTTGGTGTGAAGCAGACGGTGATTGACCCAGAAGTGCACGTCGTTCCAGGCGAGCAGGAACAGGATCTCGAGCGAGATCTGCTGCCAGCCGGCGTCGTAATCCAGCCGGGCCCAGCCCAGTTGCAGCAGGCCCCACGGGAAGATCATGCCGGTGCCGAAGAGCAGGACGGAGAGTGCCGACTGAGCCAGCTCGCGGCGAAGCTGGCCCGGCGCGAGCGCGCGCGTGTCCAGCGGGCGGCCCAGACCGAGACGCGGCAGGATGTGGTGGGTGAGCAGCCAGGTGGCGGCGCCGAATGCCAGATAGATACCGCCGAAAAACAGCAGGCCGGCAAGCATGACCTGCCACCACGATAACGCTACGAACGCTTGCGCCATGGATATAAATGCTCTTGCCCGGCATCGTGGGCCGGGTCGTTGCTTGTCATGGCGCGATCATAAGCAAGCCGCCCCCCGGGTGGGGGGCGGATGTTTAACCAAATGAATCTGTTTCGTACAGAGTCAGCGCGCTGGGCCGGACTCAGGCCGCCACGCTGCCCAGCGCCTGGTGCCGGATCAGTCGGGCATAGTGGCCGCCTTGCGCGAGCAGTTCGGCGTGCGTGCCCTGTTCGGCGAGCCGACCCTGGTCGAGCACCAGGATCTGGTCGGCCTCGCGGATGGTGGACAGGCGATGCGCGATGACGAGCGTGGTGCGTTCGCGCATGAGCGCATCGAGCGCGCCCCGCACCTGCATCTCACTCAGGGTGTCGAGGTGCGAGGTGGCCTCATCGAGGATCAGAATGGGCGCATTCTTCAGGAACGCGCGGGCAATCGAGATGCGCTGGCGCTGGCCGCCCGAGAGCTGCATGCCACGCTCACCGACCGGCGTGTCGAGGCCTTGCGGCAGCGCGGCCACGAACTCGGACAGCGCCGCGCGATGCAGCGCGGTCTGGACGTCGGCATCGCTGGCATCGGGCCGGGCCAGGCGGATGTTGGCGGCCAACGTGTCGTTGAACAGATAGGTGTCCTGCGTGACCAGCGCCACATGCTCGCGCAGATTGTCCAGCTCGAGCGTCCGCACGTCGGCGCCCCCGATGCGGATCGCGCCCCGGTCCGCGTCCCAGAAGCGCAGCAGCAGGCTGGCGATGGTGCTTTTGCCCGCCCCCGAGGCGCCCACCAGGGCGACAGTGGTGCCCGGCGCGATCGAGAAGCTCAGGCCCGTGAGCGTGTCGTGCGAGGCCCGCGGGTAACGAAAGCCCACCTGCTCGAACGCGATGGGCAATCCGCCCGTGCTGCGCGGCAGCGTATGCGGTCCGTCGGTCACCGGTACCGGTTCGTGCGACACCACATGCAGCCGGCGGCTTGCGGCTACGGTGTCGGCGAGCTGGCGGCTCACTTGCGAGATCTCCGAGACGGGCAGGAAGGTTGCGAGCGCAACCAGGACGAGGAGCGGCACCATGGCCGGATCCAGCGTGCCGGCACCCGCCAGCAGGGCACCTGTCACGGCGACCGCCAGGCCGCCCAGCCCCATCGCGACTTCGAACCAGGCGTTCTGGGCGGAGAGATCGTCGAGAATGGCCTGGCGACGCTGGCCGTAGCGTTCGGCCAGTGCGAGAAATTGCGCGCGGCGGCGATCCGTGGCCTGGAAGGCGGTGAGGTCGGCCAGTCCCTGAATGGTGTCGGTCAGGTGGGCGCTCATTTCGCCCAGCGCCGCGCGGGCCTGCTCGCCCAAGGCGTCCACGCGCCGGCGTCCGCGTACCGGCGACAGCATGGCGTACCCGAGGAAAGGCAGGAGCGCCAGCGCCACCGGCCAGCTATACACGGCCAGAAAGCCGAGCACCGTGGCGGGCACCAGCACCGAGACGATGGCCGGGGCGATGGTGTGCGCGTAGAAATACTCGATCATCTCCACATCCTGCGTGGCGAGTGCAACCAGGTCGCCAGAGCGCCGCTCAAGCAGATACGCCGGCGCCAGCTGCTCGAGCTTGTCGTAGAGATTGACGCGCATGTCCGCGAGCAGCTTGTAGGCCATGGCATGCGCCAGCCACGACTCGAGCCAGTGGAACAGGGCCGCCAGCGGCGCGACCACGAGGAGGGCGGCGATCAACATGCCGGTAGGCCGGCCGTCGCGCAGGGCCGCCACCACCAGCGCGCTCAGCGCGCCCACGCCGATGAAGGCGGCCACGCGGGCCACGCCCAGCACGATGGTGGTGATCAGCGTGCCGCGCCAGGGTCGAACCACCGACATCAGCGTGCCCAGTACGCCGCGCCAGCCCACTTGGGCAGCATCGTCGTCGAGCGCGCGCGGCGTGGCGCCGGTGGCTGCGCTGGCCGCTCGGGCGGTGTCTTGTGATGGCGTCGTGGCAGCAACGGTCGCGTTCGAAGCGCCGGAGAGGGACGCGGCGCGTTCCGTGTTATCCCGCTCCACCGAGGGCCGCTGGATGGCTGGCTGCCCCGCGGATGGTCGCGCCACGGATGGCCGCCCCGCCTGCTCACGCATGAGCCGGTGGTAGAGGCCGCGCGTCTCCATCAGCGCGGCATGCGTGCCCGATTCGACCACGCGGCCCTGGTCCAGCACCAGCGTACGGTCGGCCCCGATCACGCTGGCCAGGCGGTGTGCCAGGATCAGCGTGCTGCGGCCGGCCATGAGGCGATCGAGCGCCTGCTGGATGAGCGCTTCGTTTTCGGAGTCGACCGACGACAGGGCTTCGTCGAGGATCAGGATGGGCGCATCGCGCAAGAGCGCGCGCGCGATGGCGACGCGCTGGCGCTGGCCGCCGGAGAGTTGCAGGCCGCGTTCGCCCAGCCGCGTGTCGTAGCCCTGGGGCAGGGCCATGATGAAGTCGTCGATGTTGGCGGAGCGCGCGGCCGAACGCACCTGCTCGTGCGTGGCGTCGGGGCGGCCGAGGCGGATATTGTCGGCCAGGGTGCCGTGAAACAGCGTGATGTCCTGGCTGACCAGGGCGATGCGCGAGAGCAACGCCTCGTGCGCCAACTCGCGCACGTCGTGTCCGCCCACCCGCACGCTGCCCGACTGTGGCGTGACTTCACCCAGCAACAGCCGCACGATGGTGGACTTGCCCGCGCCACTGGGCCCGACCACGCCCACGCGCTCACCCGCCGCGATCTCGAAGCTCAGACCACGATGGGCGGGGCGTTCGGGCTGATAAGCGAACACTACGTTGTCGAAGGTGATGGTGGGCGCCAGTTGCGCGGGAGCCAGGCCCGCGGCGGCGCGGGTGGGCGCGTCCTCGCGGCGGGCGTCGTTGAGCGCGTGGATGCTGGCCGCGGCCGATTGGCCCAGCATGCCCTGATGCAGCACGGCGCGCAGATCGCGCAGCGGGCGGAAGATCTCGGTGCCGGCCATCAGCACGATGAGCAGCGCTTCGAGGCTCATGTCGCCCTGCGCCACGCGTGCGGCGCCGAGCGTGATGGCGAGCGCGGCACCCAACGCTACGCCGAGGTCGCTGATGCCGCGCGTGAGCACGCTCACCGACAGCACCCAGAAGGTATGGTCCGACAGGCGGCGCGCGCGCTCGGCCAGGCGCCGGCCGAAGCTCTTGCCCTGGCCGAACGCCTTGAGGGTGGGCAGGCCTTGCACGGCATCCAGGAACTCTTCGCCGAAATCATTCAGCGCGGCGGCGCGCGCGCGGCTGGCGCGGCGGTCCAGCGCATGCACCGCCGACGGTCCGAGCAGCGCGAACAAGGCCGCGCCCAGCAGCACCGCCGCGGTCGGCACGTCCCAGAACGCGATCACGGCGAAGATGGCGATCGGTGCGATGAGCGAGATCGCCACCTGGGGCAGATAGCGGCCGAAGAAGGTCTGCAACTGTTCGACCCCGTCGACCACGCTCAGCATGATGCCGCCGGTGCGCTGATTGGCGAACCAGGCCGGTCCGAGGGCGACGATGCGGTCGTACAGGCCGCCTCGGAGCGTCTGCTGGATGGCGGTGGCGCAACGATTGGCGGTACGGGTGCGCAGATGGTCGAGCCCGGCGCGCAGCAGCACCATCAGCGCGGCGCAAAGGGCGGGGGTGACCCAGCTCTGCCAGGGCTGCTGGGCAAAGACGCGGGCCAGCAATTGGCCCAGAAACACGTAGCGCGCGATGCCTGCCAGCAGCGCGGCCAGTCCGAGCGCAACGCCGCCCGCCATACGGGCGCGCAGCCCGGCGGTCATGAGCCAGAGACGGTAATCAAAGTACATGGCAACTCCTTTCCATGCGTGCATCTTGCTTGAGCCCGCGCGGCATGAAAATCGATACTTATTCAATCATGGGTTGAGATAAACTCAACCCATGCCAAAAACATCGCCCGCCATCGCCACGCAGCACATGCCGCCCCTGGCGGCCTTGCGCGCCTTCGAAGCGGTTGCCCGGCTGGGCAGCCTGAGCAGCGCCGCCGCCGAGCTGCACGTGACCAAGAGCGCCGTCAGCCATCAGCTGCGTGGGCTGGAGGCCGACCTGGGTGTAATCCTGCTGCACCGAGGCGGTACCGTGCGGCGGGCCCAGGTGACCGAAGCGGGCGCCGATCTGCTGGCATCGGTCCGGCAGGCGCTCACGCTGCTTGCCACCGCCTGCCGCAATACGCGGGCGGCGGCCGCCGGGCGCGGCCGCCAGACCCTCAACCTCTCGGTCAATCCCTCGCTGGCCGCGCTGTGGCTGGCGCCGCGCATCGGCCGCTTCATCGCGCTGCATCCGGGCATCGACGTGCAGGTCTTCCTGCATGCCAACCTCGACCCGGCGTGGCAGACGCAGGACATCGACCTCGCTTTCCTGCATGTGCGCGACAGTGGCCCGCGCGGGCCGGCGCCGGGCGACCTGCCATTTTTGGGCGAGACCGTGGTGCCGGTGTGCAGCCCGGCGCTGGTGCCGCCATCGCGCCGCGCCGATCCCGCGGTCCTGCTCGAGCATCGCTGGCTGGCCGAGCGCCACATCGACAGCCCGGAGACCGACTGGCGCACCTGGTGCGCGCGCTTCGATCTGCCGGTGCATCAGACGCATGAGCCGGTGGTGCTCAGCGGCATGAGCACGCTGGTGGCGGCCGCCGTGGCAGGCGTGGGGATCGCGCTGGGCCGTTCGCCGCTCATCGACGAAGAGCTGGCCACCGGCCGCCTCGTGCCGCTGGTGCCGCAGGCTCGCATGGCGGGGTCGTGGGGCTATGTCATGCGCCAGCAGCATCATCGGCCTGTCAGCGCGGCCTTGCCCACGCTGGTGGAGTTCCTCGCCGAAGAAGGGCGGGCGAGCCTGGAGCTGCGGGCGCGCCTGCGCGAGGGGCCGGGAGTATAGTCAGCGCTTCGCCTCCCATCCGACTTCGCCGCGCGGGTTCCCGTGCGCGTCCGCTCATGCTGTCCTTCTCTCGCAACGAGTTGTACCCGGCCGGCGACGGCCTGCCCGCCGAATACCGACTGGGCGCCATGTTGGCCGTGATGATCGCCGTGGCGATGGCCAGCCTCGATACCGCCATCGCCAACACCGCGCTGCCCACGATCGCCCGCGATCTCGGCGCCGCCGAGTCCTCCTCGATCTGGGTCATCAGTGCGTTTCAGCTGGCGATGGTGGCGGCCCTGTTGCCCGCCGCCGCGATGGGCGATGTCTATGGCCACCGCAAGATGTACATGGGCGGGCTGGTGCTCTTCACCAGCTCGTCGCTGGCCTGCGGCCTGGCGACCACGCTGCCCGAACTGGTGCTGGCGCGCACGATGCAGGGGCTGGGGGCCGCCGGCATCATGGGGGTGAATGGCGCGCTGGTGCGCTTCATCTACCCGTCTCATTCATTGGGGCGCGCGCTCGGTACCAATGCCCTGGTCGTGGGCCTGGCCTTCGCCGCGGGGCCCACGGTGGCCTCGGTCATCCTGTTGTACGGCTCGTGGCATTGGCTGTTCCTGGTGAACGTGCCGCTGGGCCTGATCGCGGTGGGGTTGGGCTTGCGCGGCCTGCCCGCGACCGAGCGTTCCGGGCATCGCTTCGAGGGCCGCGCGGCGGTGCTGTGCGCGGGGTTCCTTGCCTTGCTGGTGCTGGGTCTGTCGGAGTTGGCGCATCATGCGCCGCCGGCGCGCGTGGCGGCCGAACTGGGCGGGGCCGCGTTGTGTCTGGTGCTGCTGCTGTGGCGGCAGGCCGGCCATCCCGCGCCCATCCTCGCGGTCGATCTGCTACGCCGTCCCGTCTTCGCGCTGTCGGCGGCCACTGCTGTCTGTTCGTTCGCCACGCAGGCGCTGGCCTTCGTGTCGCTGCCCTTTCTGTTCCAGCAGGTGCTGGGCTACACGCAGGTCGAGACGGGGTTCCTGATCACGCCCTGGGCGGTCGTCGTGGCACTGGTCGCGCCGCTGGCCGGCCGCATGTCGGATCGGCATCCCGCCGGTCTGCTCGGCGGGGTGGGATTGGCGGTGATGGCATTGGGCATGCTGGCGCTGGCGCTGATGCCCTCCGATCCGTCGGTGTGGGACATCGCGTGGCGCATGGCCGTGTGCGGTGCGGGCTTCGGCTTTTTCCAGTCGCCCAATCTGCGCGCCATCATGAGTGCCGCGCCGCCAGGTCGCGCGGGCGGGGCGAGCGGCATGGTCGGCACGGTGCGTCTGCTGGGCCAATCGTCGGGCGCCGCGCTGGTGGCGGCGTGCTTCCATGTGTCGGGCCAGCAAGGCACCATCACGGCGCTCTGGCTGGGCGTGGCCTGCGCCGGTCTGGCGAGCCTGGCGAGCTTCGCCCGCCTGCGCTTCGCCGACTGAAGCGCGCGGCGGCGCGTCACGCGGATCGCACCCGCCGCGGCGCCGTCAGCGGCGCATCAGAAACGGTATGAGGCGGTCAGCCCCGCGCCCCAGGTGCGGCCGGGCGCCGGCTCGAAGTACCGCGCATTGCCTTCGTTCACGATGACCGAACCGGCATAGCGGCGGTCGAACAGATTGTCCACGCGCGCAAAGGCGTCGAGCGTCCACGGCCCGACGTTCCACAAATACCCGGCCGACATCGCCGCCACGAAGTACGAGGGCGCGGCATCGTTGTTGGCATCGTTCACATAAATGCGGCTCAGATAGCGGCCTTCGACGCCGGCGTGCCAGCCCTGCTGCGGCGCCCAGCGCAACGCTGCGTAGGCAGCCTGCTTGGCCACGCCCGGGATCTGATGCCCGGCCGCGATGGCGCTGCCCGCGACATCGTCGCGATACTGCGCATCGAGATAGGTGTAAGCGAAGTCGGCGCGCCAGTTCGATACGATCGGACCGCTCCAGGCGAGCTCGACGCCGTCGCGGCGCGTGCGGCCGGCATTGCGATAGCTGGTGCGGCCGTTCTGGCTGCCGGCCGACACGATCTCGTCGTCGGTGGTGCTGTGAAAGACGGCCGCCGTCAGCAGGCCCTGGCCCACGCGGGTTTTCACGCCGGCTTCGAGATTGTCGGACACGCTGGGCGCGAGGCCCAGGTTCAGGCCGGGCTGCAGATCGGGGCGGTATGAAAGTTCGTTGGTCGTGGGCGTTTCGAAGCCGCGGCCATACGACACGTACACGCTGGTATCCGGCGTGATGGCATGTCGCAGCGCGGCCACCGGCAGCGCCTTGCGATAACGCGCCGAGCCGCTGTCGTCGCCATTGCCCGGCGTGATGTAGCGGTCATCGGAGCGAAAGCGCACGCTGCTCACGCGCAGCCCGGCATCCAGCGTCCAGCGCTCGGCAAACTGCCACGAGGCCTGCAGGTAGGGGTCGATGTTGTAGGTTTCGTTGCGCTCGTCGCGGCGCAGCGCGCCTTGCACGCCCAGTGCGGGCGCGGCGATCGTGCCGGTGTAGTTCTGGTAGCCGCGGCGCGTTTCGCGCAGGGTGTCGTAGGCCAGGCCGCCGACGAGCGTGAGCGGTTGGCCCGCCACGCGCAGGCGCGAAGTCCAGCGCAGGTCGGCACCGCCGTAGTCGCGCTGCAGGTCGATCACGCCGCCGGCCTGGCCCGGATTGAGCTGTGCCGCGGGCGGGATGGACTGATATTGCGTGGTCTCGCGCTGGCCGTAATAGACCATCACGCGCAGGTCGTTGTCGGCATTGACCGCACGTTCGTACAGCAGGCCGCCCTGGGTCTGCTGCACCGTCTTGCGGGTGTTGTATTGCTCGGCCAGCGGCGCCTGGCGCGGGTCGCTTTCGAACTGCGCCCGGGTCAGCCCGAGCGGGTCGTTGGCGGTGAGATCCACACTGTTGAGCACGAGCGTGAGACGGCTGTCGGCATCCGGACGCAGGCCGATCTTGGCATTGGCCAGGTTCTTGCGCGCGCCGCTGTGATCGCGGTAGCCGTCGGTCGTGAAGCGCGACAGGCCGACCACGTAATCGATATCGCCCACGCCGGTGCCCGTGACGCCGCTTGCCTGGGTGCTGTAGCGCCAGGTGTTGTCGCTGCCGGCGGCCATGCTCGCGCTGAGGCTGGGCGGACGCGCGCCATTTTCGGTGAAGACCTGCACCACCCCGCCCGACGAGTTGCCGTACAGCGCCGAAAAGGGCCCGCGCAACACCTCGACGCGGCTGGCGGTGCCGATATCGATGTTCGAGGTCTGGCCTTGCCCGTCGGGCATTGTGGCGGGGATGCCATCGACATACAGACGCACGCCGCGCACGCCGAAGGTCGAGCGCGCGCCAAAGCCGCGCACCGAAATCTGCAGATCCTGGGCGTAGTTCTGCCGGTTCTGCAATTGCAGGCCGGGCACGCCGGCCAGATTCTCAGACAGATTGATCTGCATCGCATCGGCGCGCAATTGCACGCCGTCGACGATATCCACCGAGGCGGGGGTATCGATCAGGCGCGTGTCCAGCCGCGTGCCGCTCACCGTGACGACGGGAAGGACGGCATCGGCGGTCGGGCTCTCTGTTTGCGCCACCGCGAGTGCGGGGGCGAACAGCCAGGCGTGGCGCAGGAATCGGGCAAGGGGACGGAGCTTGGGGGAGAAACGGGAAACGGGGGGCACGGCAAAGCCAGGTGGGAAAAGCGGAAAGGGGGCGATCGTACCGCAGCGCGGGTCAGGTATTCGTCGCTGGGTGTTCATCGCCGAGTCTCTGTCCCCACCAAGGTAATTCAGGCAGCCGTCAGGCACAAGCAGGGTGCGCGGCGGGGGGGCTTGTACAGGTCGAGTGGCCCGGGTTGGCGGGCGCGCGATTTGTGCGGAGGGCGCCGGCATGTTATAAACACGCCTTTGCAGCGCCCGTAGCTCAGTTGGATAGAGTACTTGGCTACGAACCAAGGGGTCGTGGGTTCGAATCCTGCCGGGCGCGCCAAAATTCCGAAAGGCCTGTGAGCATCGCTCGCAGGCCTTTTGTCTTTGTGGTGCGGCGACACGAATTTTTCGCGGTTTTTGATCGTGACTGGACAAAACCTGAGTTCGCGGTATAATTTCGCCTCTTTACAGCGCCCGTAGCTCAGTTGGATAGAGTACTTGGCTACGAACCAAGGGGTCGTGGGTTCGAATCCTGCCGGGCGCGCCATATTCGAAAGGCCTGCAAGCATTGCTTGCAGGCCTTTTGTCATTGGTGGCTCGTTGATCGTGCGGCGTTGATGGCGGCGGAGGCGGCCGCGGGGTGGATGACTACGCCCCCCATGCCCACGGATTGATGAGGCGCACGCCCGACGCAGCAAAGTCGCCCACGTTTCGCGTCACGACGGTCATGCCGTGGGCAAGCGCGGTGGCGGCAATGAGCTTGTCCGCCAAGGGGTAGGGATCGGGCACGTGCAGCTTCGCGCTCCGCTGTGCGACAGCCGCATCGACGGGCAGCACGCGGCCGGCGAATGCCGGCAGGACATGGCTGTTCAGCCAGGCGCGGAGTACCGCACCCTGCGATGGGTTTTTACGTTCGGCGAGCAAGACCCCAAGCTCCAGTTCCTGCAGTGTGATCGCAGAGATGAAAAGGTCGGCGGCGTCCACGCTATCGGACCATAGCGCCACCCGCGGGTCTGCTTTGCCGCTGCGCACCTTGCGCAGCTCCGACACAACGTTGGTATCGAGAACAAGCATCAGGACAGGTCCGCCGAGCGAGCCTGATCCCTTCGCGGCGGGATCTCCAATTCAATATCCTCGGCCCCTGGCATAGCCAACAAGTCGGAAATTTTCTGCTGGCCGGACGTCAGGCGCCGGTATTCCTCGATACTCAGCAGCACATGGGCTGGCTTGCCGCGATCCGTAATGAAGACGGGACCTTCCTTTGTCGCCTTCTTGGCCTTGGTGACGTCCTGATTGAGTTCCCGGCTGGATAGCGTGGTGATGGCCATGCTGGGCTCCCGCAAGTTAATTTGTAGGTACGTTACTACATAAAGCAAGGATGTGCCATCGCGCGTCCCTGGCAGTTAGTCCGAACGGGTCTGCCCCATGGTTGGACAATCAAGATTCAGATGCCTATAGTCTGGGTAGGTAAATCGTTATATCGCGATATATTCATATACCCTCACGGCATCGCCCGGATGGCACGTTGATCTCTTGATGGACCGCGACCTCATTCTCAAAGCGCTTGCGCATCCCCTGCGCGTCGACATCCTGAGCTGGCTCAAGGAGCCCGAGCGGCATTTCGCAGGTCAGGAGCACCCGCTTTCCGAAGGCGTGTGCGCCGGCATGTTCGAGCGCTGCGGCCTGTCACAGTCGACCGTGTCCGCGCATCTCGCTGTCCTGCAACGCGCCGGCCTGGTCCGGACCCGCAAGGTAGGGCAGTGGGTCTTCTATCAGCGCGACGAAGCCGTCATCCGTGCTTTTCTCCAGGACCTGGACGCCCATCTCTGACGCGCCCGGGCGCTATCGCCATCTCCGACTTTTTTGCGAGGTAACACCATGTCCACTCTGTTCGATCCCGTGACCGCGGGCGATCTCAAGCTGGCCAACCGCATCGTCATGGCGCCGCTCACGCGCAACCGTTCACCCAACGCGGTGCCGCTGCCGATCACCGCCACCTATTACGCGCAGCGCGCGAGCGCCGGGCTGCTGATCACCGAGGCCACTGCCATCACGCACCAGGGTCAGGGCTACGCCGACGTGCCCGGCCTGTACGCACCGGAGCAGCTCGAGGGCTGGCGCCGTGTGACGGACGCCGTGCACGCCAAGGGCGGCAAGATCGTGGTGCAAATGTGGCATGTGGGCCGCATTTCCCACCATTCGCTGCAACCGGGCAACCAGGCGCCGGTCGCGCCCTCGGCGGTGCAGGCCAACAGCAAGACGTACCTGGTGGACGCCGATGGCAAGGGCAGCTTCGCGGCCACCTCGGTGCCGCGCGCGCTCGAGCTCGATGAGCTGCCCGGCATCGTGGCCGACTATCGCCGTGCCGCGCGCGCCGCGATCGAGGCGGGTTTCGACGGCGTGGAGCTGCACGCGGCCAATGGCTATTTGATCGACCAGTTCCTGCGCAGCGGCAGCAACCATCGCACCGACGCCTACGGCGGCAGCATCGAGAACCGGGCGCGTCTGCTGTTCGAGGTGCTGGACGCGCTCACCGCCGAGATCGGCGCGGGCCGCGTGGGTATCCGCCTCTCGCCCGTCACGCCTGCCAACGATGCCAGCGATGACCAGCCCCAGCCGCTCTTCGACTATGTGGCCGGCAAGCTGGGCGCTTATGGCCTGGCTTATGTGCATGTGATCGAGGGCGCCACCGGCGGACCGCGTGATTTCAAGCAGGGCGAGCGCCCCTTCGACTACGCCGCCTTCAAGCAGGCCTATCGTGCGGCGGGCGGCAAGGGCGCATGGATGGTCAACAACGGCTACGACGGCAAGCTTGCCGACGCCGTGGTGGCGAGCGGCGAGGCCGATCTGGTGGCCTTCGGCAAGGCCTACATCGCCAATCCCGATCTGGTCGAACGCCTGCGCGAGAAGGCGGCTCTGAATGAGCCCGACAAGAGCACGTTCTACGGCGGTGGCGAGCGCGGCTACACCGACTATCCGGCGCTGGCCTGACGCGGCATCCGGCCCGGTTTGCGGGTGGCTTGGACAATTCCGAAAAACCCGCTATACTTTCGCCTCTTTACAGCGCCCGTAGCTCAGTTGGATAGAGTACTTGGCTACGAACCAAGGGGTCGTGGGTTCGAATCCTGCCGGGCGCGCCATTTTCGAGAGGCCTGCAAGCATCGCTTGCAGGCCTTTTGTCTTTTCGGGCTTCTTTCGTCGTGTCCGGGGGCTTGGATGCCGGGATCACGGCTTCGGGAAAGGGGCCATCGTCTGCGTGGGCCCTATTTCGCACCCAGAGCGCGGCTCGCCCCCGACATCTCAAGCGTTAGCGCCGCCTGGTCGGCCCGCGCTCGCGGCCCCTCACTGCGCGGCGTCCACGGGGCGCTCGGGGGCGGGCTGTGCTGGCCGCAATTCGCGGCGCAGGATCTTGCCCACATTGGTACGCGGCAGGTCATCGCGAAACTCCACGCTGCGCGGCACCTTGTAGCCGGTCAGGTATTTGCGGCAGTGTGCGATCAGCGTCTGGGCGTCGAGCTGCGGATCATTGCGGATCACGAACAGCTTCACGGCCTCTCCCGAGCGTTCGTCGGGCCAGCCGACGGCAGCCACCTCGCGCACACCGGGGCAGGCCGCGGCCACGTCTTCGATCTCGGTGGGGTAGACGTTGAAACCCGAAACCAGGATCAGGTCTTTCTTGCGATCCACCAGATACAGGAACCCGCGATGGTCGACATAGCCGATGTCGCCCGTGCGCAGATAGCCGTCCGGGAAGAAGGCCTGCGCCGTCTCTTCGGGTTGGCGCCAGTAGCCGCTCATGATTTGCGGTCCGCGGATGCAGATCTCGCCCACCTTGCCTTGTTCGAGTTCATTGCCTTCTTTGTCGCGCACCGACAGATCCATCGAGGGCACGGGCAGACCGACCGAACCATGGAAGTCTTCGTCCCGCAGGGGATTGAGCGACACCGCGGGCGATGCCTCGGTCAGGCCGTAGGCTTGCGCGAGTGGCGTGCCCGTGATGGCGAGCCAGCGCTCGGCCACCACGCGCTGCACGGCCATGCCGCCGCCCAACGTGATGCGCAGTTTCGAGAAATCGAGTTGCTCGAAGTGCGGGTTGTTCAGGAGCGCATTGAAGAGCGTGTTCACCCCGGTGAAGCAGGTGAAGGGCGTTTTTTGCAGCTCGCGAATGAAGCCGCGGATATCGCGCGGATTGAGGATCAGCAGATTGCTTGCGCCCAGCCGCATGAAGGTCAGGCAGTTCGCCGTGAGGGCGAAGATGTGATAGAGCGGCAATGCCGTCACGATGCATTCTTCGCCTTCGGTGACGTACGGGCTCACCCAGGCGTGGGCCTGGCAGAGATTGGCCACCATGTTGCCGTGGCTCAGCATGGCGGCCTTGGCCACGCCCGTCGTGCCACCGGTGTATTGCAGAAAAGCCAGGTCGTCATGGCCGAGCGGCACGGGGGTGAAGGCGAACGCCGAGCCGTTGGGTTGCGACGGGGAGGTCTGTGTTGCGGTGGCCTGTGCGCCCGCGGCCTGTGACCCGCTCGACGGCGCCCCGGCCGGGGAACCCGGCGCGGACCTGGCCCGGCTGCAGATGTCGCGCCATCGCACCGACCCCGGCAGCCGCCAGGGCGGCACCAGCCGCTTCACGCGCCGCACCACGAAATCGACCAGACGGCCCTTGAGCGCGCCGAGCTCGTCGCCCACGGTGGTCGTGACGACGTGAGGCACGCGCAGCCGATCCTGCACCTCGGTCAGCGTATGCGCGAAATTCTCGGCAATGACGATGGCGCTCACTTCGGCGTCGGCCAGCTGGTGTTCGAGTTCGCGCGGGGTATAGAGCGGATTGCAGTTCACCACCACGCAGCCCGCGCGCAGCACGCCGAACAGTGCAATCGGGTACTGCAGCAGGTTGGGCATCATCAGCGCGACGCGATCGCCGCGGCGCAGCCCCCGGGATTGCAGCCAGCCTGCGAAGGCGCGCGAGCGCCGGTCGAGCTCGGCGTAGCTGAGCGTGGCGCCCATGCTGATGAAGGCCGTCTTGCCGGCATAGCGCTGGCAGCTCTCTTCGAGCAGGGCCACCAGCGAGGCATAGGCCGAGGTGTCGATCTCGGCCGGGACGCCGGGAGGGTAGCTTTGCAGCCAGAGTTTTTCCATGCGCTGTTCCGTGTGAACCTGCGGGCGGCGGACTGGTATCCGGGTCTGTGCCGCCATGCCCGCAAAAGGGTATCGCCATCGCGTGCACGCAGCAACCGCAAGGCTGCGCTCGGGCCTTAGCCGGAATCAGGGTGGCGAGCTATCGGTGGCCGCGGCTCCGGGCGCGGTGCCGGCGGTCTTGCGTTGGTAGTAGGCTTTGTCGGCGATATACACGGTTCGTTCGACCACCGCGTATAGCTGCCCTTCGGCATCCTTGAGCTCGACCGTATAGCTGCGGGTGGTTTCGTGTTCGCGCGCGAGCACCGCGCGCACCTGCGCGAGCTCTTCTTCGGGCAGGGCGAAGTCGGCGTAGATCGTGCCATACGCCGGCCGGCGGTAGCGGATCGATGCCGACTTGTCCCACACGATCACGTCGCGGCCCAGCGCCAGCATCAGCAAGGTGGGGTGCGCGCCATCGGTGATGGCAAAGAGCGAGCCGCCGTAGAGCGACCCCACGATGTTGCGCGTGCGGCGCGTGAGCTTGAGCCGGATGCGCAGCGACCGGAAGTCCGGCGCCACCCACTCGACGCGCCCGCCCGTGGCACGAAACGCCGGGTGCAGGTTGAACCCGATGCGCAGCAGCGGGGCGCGCCACGCGGGTGGCAGACGTTCGAGCCATTGCAGCTTCACGATGTCAGAGTGCCTCGAACACCCCGGCGGCGCCCATGCCGGTGCCGATGCACATCGTGACCATGCCATAGCGCTTGCCCGTGCGGCGCAGGCCATGCAGCAACGTGGCGGTGCGGATCGCGCCGGTCGCGCCCAGCGGGTGGCCCAGCGCGATGGCGCCGCCCAGCGGGTTGACCTTGTCGGGATCGAGACCGAGTTCGCGCATCACGGCCAACGACTGCGCGGCGAAGGCTTCGTTGAGCTCGATCCAGTCGAGCTGGTCCTGCGTGATGCCCGCGCGCTCGAGCGCCTTGGGGATCGCGTAGGCCGGGCCGATGCCCATGATTTCGGGCGGCACGCCCGCCACCGAATACGACACGAAGCGCCCGAGCGGTTTCAGGTCGAACTCGCGCAGGATGCGTTCGGACACGAGGATCACCGCGCCGGCGCCGTCGGACATCTGTGAGCTGTTGCCCGCCGTCACGCTGCCGCGGGCAGCGAAGACCGGGCGCAGCTTGGCCAGCGCCTCGGCCGAGCTGTCGGGGCGCGGGCCTTCGTCGATCTCGGCCAGCCGCTCGACGACCTTGATGGCGCCGGTGTGGCCGTCGGGGACATGCGTGCGGATGAGGTAGGGGGTGGTCTCGGCCTCGAAGTGGCGCGACGCGATGGCCTGGCAGGCCTTCTGGTGCGAGGCGAGCGCGAAAGCGTCCTGGTCTTCGCGCGAGACCTTCCAGCGCTCGGCGACCTTCTCACCGGTGAGGCCCATGCCATAGGCCATGCCAAGCGAATCGTCGTGCGTGAAGATCTCCGGATTCATGGCGACCTTGTTGCCCATGATCTGCGGCATGGCGCTCATGGACTCGGTGCCCGCGCCGATCATGATGTCGGCGTCGCCCTGGCGGATGCGGGCGGCCGCGTCGGCCACGGCCTGCAGGCCCGAGGCGCAGAAGCGATTGACGGTGACGCCGGCCACCGACTGCGGCAGCCCCGCCAGCAACAGGCCGATGCGGGCCACATTCATGCCCTGTTCGGCCTCGGGCATCGCGCAGCCCGCCACCACGTCTTCGATGCGGGCGGGATCGAGCCCGGGGGTCTGCGCCAGCGCGCCGCGCAATACGGCGGCCAGCATGTCGTCGGGGCGCACGGTGGCATACATGCCATTGCGCTTGCCGACCGGCAGGCGGGTGGCGGCGACGATGTAGGCGTCTTGCATGGTCTTGCTCATGGTCGGCTCCTTATCAGTTGCGCAGCGGCTTGCCGGTGTCGAGGGTGTGGCGGATGCGGGCCTGCGTTTCGGGCGTGCGCAGCAAGGCCACGAACTCGCGCCGCTCCACGGCCAACAGCCACGCTTCGTCGACGCGGGTGCCCGCCTCGACCTCGCCGCCGCACAGGGCCACGGCGGCACTGCGCGCCACGCGGTAATCATGGGCGCTGATCATGCCGCCCTCGCGCATGTTGAGCAGCAACATCTCGAAGTTGGCGATGCCGGTGCGGCCGGCCACCGGCACATCGCGCAGCGGCGGGGGCGGCGTATGGCCGGCATCGGCGGCGGCACGCGCCTCGCGCAGCGCCACCCACAGCAGTTCGTCGGGATGGAATACGACGGTGTCATGCGCCTGCGCATAGCCCATGTCGATCGCCTGCAACGCGCTCTTGGCGACCTGTGCGGTGGCGATGTTCTGAAATACAGGCTGCAGGTAGGGGAAGACCTCGCCGGGAGTGGCGGTGGTGGCCGCCAGCGTGGCGGCCCGTGCGGCGAGCAACTTGCTGCCCGCGCCTGCCGGGATCAGGCCCACCCCTGCCTCGACCAGGCCGATATAGCTCTCGAGGGCCAGCACGCGGCGATGCGCGTGCATCAGGAACTCGCACCCCCCGCCCAGCGCCATGCCTTGCACAGCGGCCACCGTGGGAATGGTGGCGTAATGCAGGGCGAGCGAGGTGCGCTGGAAGGTCTCGACCATGCGCTCGAGCATGTCGAACTCGCCCGCCTGGCAGGCCTGGTAGACCTGCTCGAGGTTGGCGCCCACGGCAAACGGCGCGCTATGCCAGAACACCAGCCCGTCGAACTCGCGTTCGGCACGCGCCACGGCCTCCTGGATGCCGGCCAGCACTTCGCTACCGATGGTGTGATTCTTGGAGGTGAGCGAGAGGATGGCGATGCCCGGATCCTGCGCGGGCAGGTTCCAGAGCCGCACGCCGTCGGCTTCCCAGATCGTCTGGCCGGGTTCGTCGCGGGCTTCGCCATGCACGCGATCAGGGTAGAGCTGGCGCTGATAGACCGGCAACGCGGAGCGCGGCTTGTAGGTCTGCTCGCGCGCCGACCACGAGCCGGCCTCGGTGTGTACGCCCGTGCGGGCGGGATCCAGCGCCCAGTCGGGCAGGGCCACGTCGCTCATGGCGCGTCCCGCGGCAATGTCGGCGGCGATGGCGCGCGCCACCTGCTGCCAGCCGGCGGCCTGCCAGGTCTCGAAGGGGCCCTGGCTCCAGCCGAAGCCCCAACGCATGGCCAGATCGACGTCGCGCGCGTTGTCGGCCACGCTGGCGAGCTGCACCGCCGCGTAATGGAAGGTGTCGCGGAACAGGCTCCAGAGAAACTGCGCCTGCGGATCCTCGCTCGCGGCGAGTGCCGCGAAACGCTTGGCGGGATCGCGCTCCTTGAGGAGGGCGGCGGTGTCGTCGGACAGCTTGCCTGCCTGCGGCCGGTACTCGCCGGTGGCCGGATCCAGGACCTGGATGTCTTTGCCTACCTTCTTGTACACGCCTGCGCCGCTCTTCTGGCCGAGCGCACGCGCATCGATCAGCTTCTGCAGCCAGGCCGGTGTCTGGAACCAGCGATGCCACGGATCATCGGGCAAGTGCTCGCGCATCGTGCCGATCACGTGGGCCAGGGTGTCCAGGCCCACCACGTCGGCCGTGCGGTAGGTGGCGCTCTTGGGCCGGCCGATGCGCGGGCCCGTGAGCGCGTCCACATCGTCGAACGGCAGGCCCAGGCGCTCGGTGTGGTGCAGCGCGGCCAGGATCGAAAACACCCCGATGCGGTTGGCGACGAAGTTGGGCGTGTCGAGCGCCCGGATCACCCCCTTGCCCAGGCGCGAGGTGAGCCAGGCTTCGAGTTGGTCGGCCACGCGCACGTCGGTGTGGCGCGTGGGGATCACTTCCACCAGGCGCATGTAGCGCGGCGGATTGAAGAAATGGATGCCGAGGTAGCGCGGCCGCAGCGCTTCCGGGAGCGCGCCCGCGAGGGTCTCGATCGACAGGCCGGAGGTGTTGGAGGCGACGACCGCATGGGGCGCCAGGTGGGGTGCGATGCGCTCGTAGAGCGCGGTCTTCCAGTCGAGGCGCTCCGCGATCGCTTCGATGACGAGGTCGCACTGCGCCAGGTCAGGGAGGTCGTCATCGTAGTTGGCGGGGCGGATCAGCCCGAGGCGGCCGGCTTGCGCGAGCGGCGCGGGTTCGAGCTTTTTCAGGCCGGCCAGCGCCTTCTTGACGATGCCGTTGCGGTCGCCCTCGGGCGCCGTCAGGTCGTACAGCGTCACCGGGACGCCGGCGTTGGCCAGGTGGGCGGCGATCTGCGCGCCCATGACGCCGGCGCCCAGGACGGCGGCGTGCTTGACGGTGAACTTGCTCACGAATACCTCCGGTATAGGCGTCCGGGGCCCGCGGGCCCCGGACGGATGCCGCATGCCGCGGCGTCAGAAGCGCGTCGACACCTGCAGGCCGACGATGTTGCCTTTGCCACTATACGTGCCCGCGACGCGGCCCTTGGTGGCCGCGCTGCCGGACGTGGTGTCGATGTCCACGTCGCGCAGATAGAGGTAGGCGTACGACAGGTCGACGGTGGTGTTGGCCGTGGGGGCCCACTGCACGCCGGTGGCGAACCACCAGCGGTCGGTGTCGGGCAGCGAGGTCGGCCGGTCGCTCTCGCGGTGCACCGGCGACTGGTCGAAGGCCACGCCCATCTTCCATTTCCATTGCGGCGCGAACTTGTAGTTGGCCCCGACCGCCACGCGCCAGGTGTCACGGAACCCCAGCGGCAGGGTGTCGGTCGGGCCGCCGTCGTTCTTGATCTTGAGTTCCTGGATGCTGCTCCAGCCGGTCCAGGAAATATCGCCCAGCAGCTCCCATTTTTCGTTGAGCTGATGCGAGCCGCTCAGGATCAGGGTGTCGGGCAGATCGACGTTGGCGCGCGCATCGTATGAAACGTTGGTCGTGCCCCCCGGGATCTGGATGTTGTCGACGTCGGTCGTTCCTTTGGCCTTGTAGCGGATCTTGGAGCGGTACGAGAGGCCGATGCGGGTGGCCTCGGTAGGCTGCAGCATGAAGCCGACGTTCCAGCCCCAGGCGTCGTCGTCGAGCTTGAGTTTGGCATCACCGGTGCTGAACACCCCCGGGATCGGCAGGGCCGCGACGGTTTTTTTCTTGTACTCGGCGTCGATACGCTGCCAATTCAGGCCGAAGCCCATCGAGAACTGGTCGTTGACCTTGTACGCCACCGTGGGGTTGATGTTGATGGTGCGGATGTCGAATTTGTTGGAGTGGTACTGGCCCACCCAGCCGTCGTCGTATTCGGTCATGAGGCCGAACGGTGCGCCCATGCCGATGCCGAGGTACCACTGCTCGTTGACCTGCCAGGAGAAATAGGCGTTGGGCACGATGCCCAGGCTGCCGGCGTCGCCGCCATTGCCGCCGGTCGGCACGCTGCCGCCCAAGCCGGTGCCGGGCAGGCCCGGGGCGCCGGGATTGCGGCTGTTGCCGTTGTCGCGGAACTTGAACGACGGCCAGATGAAGTTGACGCCGGCCGTGGCGTTGGCGCCTTGCAGCGCCGTAATGCCGGCCGCATTGAAGTACATGACGCTGGCGTTCTCGGGATTGGCGGCCGAGCCGGCGTAGGCGTTGCCCAGGCCGCTGGCATTCTGTTCGAGCAGTTGGAAGCCGGCCGCGTGCACCTGGGCGGCGCCCAGGGTGCCGAGCGCCGCGCACAGAGTCTTCAGTGCGAGGGAACGTCGATTCATGATGGCTTGTCTCCGGTGGTGTTTTGTCTCTTTGTTGCTGCAGGGTCGTGCGGGTGCTGCCTGCCGGCTGGGGTCGTTGCTTCAGGGGTCACTGCGGCCGGTCTCCGTGAATGTCGCGGTCGGGGAAAGTGTCGGTTCGATCGGGCCGGGCGGTCGGACGCGCCCGCCCAGGTTGTCGCGGTAGTGCAGCGGGCCCCCGGTGAAGGGCGCGAAGCCAGTGCCGAAGATCACGCCGGCATCGGCCAGCTCGGCATCCGCGACGACGCCATCGGCGACCTGGCGCGCGGTGCGCTCGACGAGCGGCGTGACGAGCCGTTCGGCCAGGCCGGCGGGCGGGGTGCCCGCCTGGCCCTTATCCTTCTGGACGCGGCCATTCTTCCAGCGGTAGAAGCCGGCGCCTGTTTTCTTGCCGAGATCACCGCGCGCGGTGCGTTCGCGCAGGCAGCGCGGCGGCTCGGCCTGCTGCGTGAGCTGACGGCCCGCATCGAGCACGATGTCCAGGCCCACGGTGTCGGCCAGCTCGAGCGGGCCCATGGGCATGCCGAAGGCGGTGAGCGCGGCGTCGATCGTGGCGGGCGCGATCCCCTCATCCACGCAGCGCATGGCCTCCAGCAGGTAGGGGGCCAGCACCGCATTGACCAGGAAACCCGGCGCGTCGCGCACCGGTAGGGGCAGTTTGCCGAGTTGCGCCACGAAGCGCGCGGCACGCAGGCCTGCCTCGGGCGCGTCACCGGGGCAGGTGACGACCTCGACCAGCGGCATTTTCGCCACCGGGTTGAAGAAGTGGATGCCCACCAGGCGCTCCGGCCGTTGCAGCACGCTGCGCAGCCGCGCCAGCGAGAGACTCGAGGTATTGGTGGCGAGCAGGGCGCCGGGCTTGAGGCGCGGCTCGAGGCTGCGATAGAGCTCTTCCTTGGCTTCTTCGCGCTCGCTGATGGCTTCGATGACGAGGTCGGCGCGCGTGACACCGTGGCCGTCGGGATCGGGCACCAGGCGATCGAGCGCGGCGCGAGCGGCCCGCTTGTCTTTGAGACGGCGCGCATACAGGGTGGCGGCGCGGCCCAGGGCCGGCGCGATCAGCGCGGTGTCGCGATCCTGGAGGGTCACGCTCAGGCCTTTGTAGGCGCACCACGCCGCGATATCGCCCCCCATCACCCCGGCGCCCACGACGTGTACGTGGCGGATGGGCTGAGTCTCTTCGCCGCGCGCCACGCCTTTCAGGCGCTCTTGCAGGCGGAACACGCGGACCAGGTTGCGCGCCGTGTCGGATTGCACCAGGCGGGCCGTCTGCTCGCGTGCCCGCAACGGATCACCGTTGTGCTTTTCCCAGGTGTCGATGATGGCGAGCGGGGCGGGGTAATGGCCCAGCGGATCCTTGGCCTGCACCTGCTTGCGCGCGCGGGCGGCGACCAGACCGCGCAGCGGCCGCCAGTTGAGCAGGCCGGGGATGCCGCGCGCCCGCCGCCGTGGCCGGCCGGAGAGCACCTGCTGGCGCGCCGCGGCCTCGAGCAGGCGTTCGGGGACGCGGGCGTCGGCCAGGCCCAGGGCAGCGGCGCGGCGAGCGTCGATGCGCCGGCCGGTGAGCATCATGTCGAGGGCGGCGGGCGCACCGATCAGGGCCGGCAGGCGCTGCATGCCGCCCCACGCCGGAAAAATGCCGAGCATGACTTCGGGGAGCGCCAGCGCCGTGTCGGGCGTGTCGGCGACGAGGCGATAGCGACATGCCAGCGCCAACTCGAGGCCGCCGCCCAGGCAATTGCCTTCGATCAGCGCCAGCGTGGGATAAGGCGCGCGCGCGAGCCGGTTGAACGTGGACCAGCCGCGTTCGACCAGCGCCTGCGCATCATCGGCCGAGCGCACGTCACCGAACTCATCGATGTCGGCGCCCAAGATGAAACCCGTGGATTTTCCCGAGCGGATCACGAGACCTTGCGGACGCTCGGCCTGCAGGGTGTCGAGGATTTGATTGAGTTCGCGCAGCACGTCGGCGGAGAGGGCGTTGACCTTGCTGCCGGCACGGTCGATCGTGAGCCACGCGAGGCCATCGGCGTCGCGCCGCAGGCGCCAGTGTTGCCAGAGGGGGGCTTGCGGGTTCATGCGGCCTCCGAAGTACGGGCGGGCAGGGTTTCGACCAGCATGGCGCCACCCTGGCCGCCGCCGATGCAGATGGCGGCCAGGCCGCGACGCAGCTTGCGCGCGCGCAGCGCCTCGAGCAGATGGAGCACGATGCGCGCGCCCGACGCACCTACGGGATGTCCTAGCGCGATCGCGCCCCCGTCGACGTTCAAGCGCTCCAGATCGAGCGCGCCCCAGGGCTCGGTGCCGAGTTCGGTGCGGCAGTAGTCGGGATCCTGCCAGGCGGCCACGCAGCCGAGCACCTGCGCGGCGAAGGCTTCATTGATCTCCCAGAGATCGAGATCGTTCAGGCCCAGCCCCTGGCGCTGCAGGATGGGCGTGGCCGCATGCACCGGCCCGAGACCCATGAACGCGGGATCGAGGCCGGCCCATTGGCTGTCGGTGATGCGGCCGATGGGATCGAGGCCCCATCGCGCCACGGCGGCTTCGGAGGCGAGCAGCAGCATCGCCGCGCCGTCGGTGACCTGCGAGCTATTGCCGGCCGTGATGTTGCCCCAGGGTTTATCGAACACCGGCTTGAGTTTGGCCAGACGCTCCACCGATGAGTCGGGGCGGACGCCGTCGTCGTCGGAATAGGGCGTGCCGCGGGCGTCGACGAGCGGCACGATCTCGCCCAGCCGGCCGGCCTCGCGAGCCGCCAGCGCGCGCTGATGGCTGCGCACGGCGTAGCCATCCATCTGGGCGCGCGTGATGTGAAAGCGGGTCGCGACGTTTTCGGCGGTCTGGCCCATGGAGAGGCCCACCACCGGATCGGTCAGGCCCTTGAGCAGGCCGATGACGGGCGCGAGATCGCGCAGGCGCAGGCGGCGCAACTGCGCCAATTTCGCGGCCGGCCCGCGGGCGGCGTACCAGTGCGCCAGCCAGCGCGCCATGTCGTCCGAGAAAAGCAGCGGTGCACGCGACAGCGCGTCGACGCCACCTGCCAGCACGAGCTCGCTGCGCCCGAGCTGGATATTGGCGATGGCGCTGTCGAGCGCCTGCATGCCCGAGGCGCAATTGCGCATCACGGTCCAGCCGGGTACGCGGTCACCGCAGCCCAGGCGCAGCGCGATGACACGGCCGATATTGATCTCGTCGGGCGAAGGCGAGGCGCAGCCCACGATCACTTCGTCGAGGTCGGTGGGCGCGAAGCGCTGGCGCAGCAGCAGGGCGCGCCCGGATTGCACCGCGAGGTCTGCCGCCGAAAAGGGACCGGGGCCGGTGCGCGCCTTGAGAAAGGGCGTACGCGCGCCGTCGACCACGTATACCGGTTTGAACGTCATGCAGGATGCTCCTCAGGCGGCACGGCGCGCCGCGGGGCGGGCCGCGCCGGTCACGCCCAGGTCGAAGGGGAAGTCGTCAACGCCGATCACGCGGTCGCGCAGGCGGTTGCGTTCGGCAATGATGGCATAGTCTTCCGCGCCCAGGGCCCCTGCCGCGTGCGCGGCTTGCGCTATGTCACGCACATTGGCGCGCGGGTCGCCATCCAGCACGCCGCTCTTTTCGAGCGCGCGCAGCCGCTGCTCGGCCGGCTCGGCGGCCAGCGTGGCGGTGAGCGCCCGTTCGAGCACGCCCACGGGTTCGTCTTCGGTCTCAGGCAGATAGCAGCCCGCGGTGAGGCGGTCACGCGTGCCGCCCGGCGCGATGAGCTTTTGCGCCACATGCTGGCCCAGCCTGTCATCGGGCGCGACGTTCGGCGGGCCCCAGGGAAACACGATCACGCGTAGCAAGCCGGCCACGGCGCGCTGCGGCAGATTGGCGAGGACGCCTTCGAACGCTTCCTGCGCGCGGAACAGCGCATCCTGCAGAGCCCAATGTGCAAGCGGTGCGTCCTCGGCCTGGCGGCCCTCGTCTTCGAATCGCTTGAGGATGGCACTCGCCAGGTACATCTGGGCGAGCACATCGCCCAGCCGCGCGGAGATGCGCTCGCGCCGCTTGAGGCTACCGCCCAGCACCAGCATGCAGGTGTCGGCGGTGAATGCGAAGGCCGCCGACAGGCGCGACAGCTGCCGGTAGTAAGGCAGCATGTCGCTGGCGGCGTCGCGCGGAGCGTGCGCCAGGCGAGCACCGGTGAGCGCGGTGCCGAAGGCCCGCGCGGCATTGCCGAGCACGAAGCGCACATGGCCCCAGAAGGCTTTGTCGAACGCGCGCAGGCCCTCATCCCGTTTGGGATGCTGCGCGGCCTGCATTTCGGCCAGCACATGCGGGTGGCAGCGGATCGCGCCCTGGCCGAAGATGATCAGGCTGCGCGTGAGGATGTTGGCGCCCTCGACGGTGATGCCGATGGGCAATTGCTGGTAGGCGCGGCCGAGAAAGTTCTGCGGTCCGAGGCAGATGCCCTTGCCGCCGATGATGTCCATGCCGTCGTTGACGACCTGGCGTGCGCGCTCGGTGACGTGATACTTCACGATGGCCGATACGACCGATGGCTTCTCCCCCAGGTCGATCGCACCGGCAGTCATGGTGCGCGCGGCATCCATGGCGTAGGTATGGCCGCCGATGCGCGCGAGCGCTTCCTCCACCCCTTCGAATTTGCCGACCGGCAGGCGGAACTGACTGCGCACGCGGGCATACGCGCCCACCGTGCGCGCCGTGAGCTTGGCCATGCCGGTGTTCGACGAGGGCAGCGAGATCGAGCGCCCGGCCGCCAGACATTCCATCAGCATGCGCCAGCCCTGGCCGGCCATGGCCGGGCCGCCGATGATGAAGTCCAGCGGCATGAACACGTCGGTGCCGCGCGTGGGGCCATTCATGAACATCGCATTGAGCGGGAAGTGGCGGCGGCCGGTGTCCACGCCCGGATGATCGTGCGGCACCATCGCGCAGGTGATGCCGATGTCGCGGCGCGCGCCCAACAGGCCGTCGGGGTCGTAGAGCCGGAACGCCAGACCGAGCAGCGTGCAAACCGGTGCGAGCGTGATGTAGCGCTTGTCCCAGGTCACGCGCATGCCCAACACCTCGCGGCCCTGCCATTCCCCTTTGCAGATGATGCCGAAGTCGGGGATGGCGGCGGCGTCCGAACCGGCCCACGGGCTGGTCAGCGCGAAGGCCGGAATCTCGTCGCCGCGCGCCAGGCGCGGCAGGTAGTGGGATTTCTGCGCGTCGGTCCCGTAATGCAGCAGCAGCTCGGCAGGGCCGAGCGAGTTCGGCACCATCACGGACACGGCCAGCGCCGAGCAGCGCGTCGACAGGCTCGTGACGATTTCGGAGTGTGCGTAGGCCGAGAAGCCCAGGCCGCCATAGGCTTTCGGAATGATCATGCCGAAGAAGCCGTCGCGCTTGAGCTTGTCCCAGACTTCGGGCGGCAGATCGTAACGCTCCTGGGTGATGTTCCAGTCGCTCACCATCTCGCACACCGCACGCGTCGGCCCATCGAGAAAGGCCTGCTCTTCGGCGCTGAGGCGGGGGCGTGGAAAGGCCAGCATACGGTCCCAGCGCGGCTTGCCGCTGAACAGTTCGCCTTCCCACCACACCGTGCCGGCCTCGAGCGCATCGCGCTCGGTATCCGACATCTGCGGCAGGGCCTTGCGGTAGGCCGCCAGGATCGGGGTCGTGAGCAATGCGCGGCGTATGGGAGCCACGATGAACACGAGCGTCACCAGCAGGAAGAGGATCAGCACGATGGCGAGAGCGGTGGTCATGAGGTCTCCGGGATGTGATGGGGCGGGGGGCGTGTCAGGCGCCCGCGGATGGCGGCAGCGGGGCGCGCAGTCCACCCAGCAGAAAGCTCATCAGGCGGGGCAGCAGAAGTTCGGGGTCGTCGGCCAGCTCGCCCTGATCGGGCGCCCAGCCGGTCACGATGCGCAAGGTGTCGGTGCCCATGATGGCGTACGAGGTCGCGCCCAGCATGAACTGAAAGCGCCAGATGATTTCGGCCCGCGGCACATCGGGCAGCGCTTCGAACAGGGCCTGGCGGTAGCGCTCGATCACGTCGGCGTACTCCTCGGCAAGCAAGGCCCGCAGGAATCCAGCCGGGTCGGTCATGGTGCGCTCGAGCAAGGGCAGGAAGTTCTTGCCCGCGGAATCCGGATTGGCGGCCAGGCGCAGCAACGTGCCGAAAAAGGCGTCGACGATCTGCGACGGCTTGAGCGGCTTGCCCTCCGCCTTGGCCTGTAATTCGTCGAGCAGGCGTAGCCGCTCGCTGTTTACCACGGCCAGCCGGCGCTTGAGCACGGCCTGAACCAGCGCTTCCTTGGAACCGAAGTGATAGTTGACTGCGGCCAGATTCACGCCCGCCGCGCCGGTGATCTGCCGCATCGAGGTGTTTTCGTGGCCGCGCTCCGCGAACAGCTGCTCCGCATGGTCGAGGATGGTGTCACGCGTGTTGGGCAGGATCGGATCGGACATGGCGCGACCATTCAAACGTTTGTTTGAAACGAATATACCGATGTGCCGTCCCACGCCCAACTCTGGTATTCCCTAGTCAGCGCCAAGTCGAAAACAGTGCCGGGACCACCATTGCGACGCAGCATGATCGTATCCAAACGGTGTTCTAAAAAATGTGCGGAAACAATGGCTTGCCGTCGTAATGTTGAAGTGACGGATTAACTCGTTTGCGCAAACTTGGTCGGCGCCACAGGGAGAACGGGTTGTTTCGTTGGGCGAAAATCGCCATCCGTTCGACCTGGATGGATGTTCAAGCGTGAGATTTGAGTATCGTTTTTGTGTGAAATCGCCGAAAAAAAACGGGTGCGAAAATGCATTTGATACGGAAATGATGTTTCAGGCATCTTTGGTCGTCGATGGCAAATCGATGATATGAAAGGAAAAAAATTGGCCTTCCTCCTGCCGTCGACGCTTCAGGCCTCACATATTCACAATTGTGTGATTACTCATTTGGATAATGCGGGCCTAAACCTAAATGCCGAGCTCGTGACGTATCAAGAAGCGGCAATATTGCGGTTTTGGCGGCGCCGGGAAATTTAATTCTGAAGATTGCCTGGCACTTGTCGGAGTACCGGTCGAAGGTCGGGGGATGGGAGGTTATCCATAAAAATCAACGCCTTGAGCGGCTGCTGCGCTTCTTGGTTGGCGGCTTGGGACCCATCCGGTTGATATCCGCTGGCCAGTCGGATCGGGGTGGTATGACGACCCTAAAAGTAATGCTTTCGGATTATTAAAAATTTAACGCACTAATTCCGTGGGCCGTAGGTTGCTTTTACAGAATCCGACAAATATTATGTTTTCGTGCCCATCAGGTTGAGGCCGGAATGAGGAGGAGCACTCCGGCGGCAGTTTTTCCGCATTGCAGCAGCGGCGATCTGTGGGAAAAGAGAGTCCCGCGTGTGCGGGATTGCAACGTTGCCGTCCGAAAAGGTGAGTGCAATGGTCAAGATCGTCCTTATCGAAGCTCACCCCCTTCTGCGGTTGGGTTTGTGGCAAGTCCTGTCTGAGCTGGATGACGACTGGGAAATCGAAGCGATGGGGGTGGCCGAGCTGGCCGCGCCGCAAGCGCGTCATCGGGAGGCTGACCTCCTGATCTATGGCTTGTGCCAGGATGCGGATCTGGCCACGAGTACCCTGGCCGATATCCATCACGGGCTGCGTCCCAAGAATCTGCTGCTGCTGGCCGAATCCACGCCCGTGCCGGCGGCATTGCTGGCGCAGGCAGGCGGCACGGCTCGCGGTTGTCTGCTCAAGACGTCGCCCGCCTGCGTGCTCGACGCCGCCATACGCCTCGTGCTCGCCGGGGGGCAGTGTTTCTCGGGCGAACAGGTGATGCCCAGCGCGGCCTCGCCGGTGATGCACACCTCGCCGCTGCCGGCGCGCATCGAAGGCGCGCGGACCAGCATGCCGATCTCGGCGGGCGCGCAGCTGTTGCAGATCACACCGCGCCAGTATGAGGTGCTGGTCCTGCTGGCACGGGGCTATCCGATCAAGACAGTCAGCCGCATGCTGAACATCTCGGTCGCAACCGCAAAGACGCACGCGTGCACGCTCTATCAGCGTCTGCACGTCAAGAACAAGGGCGAAGCCGTGTACGCCGCCCTGCAGCGCGGCGCCACGCTCGAATGGGAAACGTCCACGCCGGCGCCGCCGGCGCGTGATCCCGGCGTGCTGCCGGTCTACGCCATGTGCAGGTAGGCCACTGGCCGGGTCGCTCGACGGCCCCGGCCAAAAGAGGCCCCGCCTTCATACTCCTGCACGAGAGGCGCCCGCGAGGCGCGCTGCTAGGATCATCTCAACGATACCCCTCGGGCCGCCGCAGTGCGCGGCGGCCGGCGGGATCGGCCTGCGAGAGGTCCTGCGGATGAGCACGGTGTTGATCGAAGACTATGCCTTGCTGCGCGTGGCGATACAGCACGTGCTGCGGGACGCCGGCCTGGGCGAGGACCTCGCCACGGGCGAGTTGTCGCAACTCGAGGCGTTGCGCAATACCGGCGTGCATCCGGTCGAGCTGCTGCTCTTTGGCGGCAGCGCCCAGGCGGAGCACGATGTCACGGCGCTGGCGGCCGTGCTCGACGTGCTCGCGCCACGGCGTGTGCTGGTGCTCTACGCCGAGTACGAGGCCGCCCTGATGGCGGCCGCGGTGCGTGCCGGCGCGGCCGGCTATGTCTCCAAGTCCCTCAGCCCCGCGGCCCTGTCCGCGGCGGTACGTCTCGTGCTGGCGGGCGGCGAGTGCTATCCCATGCCGACGCGCACGGCACCCGCGCGGCGGCCGTCCGCGGCGCCTGAGGTCCCGACGCGTCTTACGCAACGCCAGGAAGAAATTCTGCGGCTCATGGTGCGCGGCAAGACCATGCGGGAAATCAGCCGCGAAGTCGGTACCTCGGTCGCGACGGTCAAGTCTCATGCACGTACGCTTTACTGGAAGCTGAACGCGCGTAATCAGGCCGCGGCGGCATTTACGGCCGTGAATCTCGGGCTCGTCCCCGGTCTGGATGAGGACCAGGATGAAGAAGGCTCCGCCTGATGGTGGGGCCGCAGGCCAGAGTTCATCCATCTGCCCGACTGCGAGTGCGTGCGAAATTGGCTGCAATACCTCTGACGCGGCACGCCGTACGTGCCGCCGGGGGAGTTCAGCATGACAGAGACACCTGCAGTCGCCGCGCGCCTGGGCGCGCGTGCCGTGTTCCGCGACGGTGAGATTCGCGGTCCGATGCCGCAGTCGATCGACGCGGCGTTCACGCATGCCTTGGGCACGGCCATCGGGCTGCGTGCGCGCGAGGCGCGTTTCGGCGCCGTGGTCATCGGCCGCGACGCGACCCTGGCCAGTGTCGAGCTGGCCGCAGCGATGCAGGCAGGCATGCGTGCCGCGGGCGTGGACGTGATCGACATCGGCATGGCCACGAGCCCGATGGCCTGCTATGCCGCGCGCCTGATGGATTGCGGCGTGGGCGTGAGTGTCTGCACGAGCGATTCCCCGATGCCGCGTGCCTCCATCAAGGTGATGTGGGATGGACTGCCCTTGCAGGGCGACGGGCTCCTGGCGTTGCGAGCCCTGATGCATGAAGTGCCGTCGATTCCCGCGCCCGGCGCGCGTCGCGCGCTCAATCTGCTGCCTTGTTACCTTGCGCGTGTCACGGCGGACCTGCGGCTGGTACGGCCGGTGAAGGTGGCCATCGATTGCGGCCAGGGCGCGACGGCGCACGTGGCACCGGCGCTGTTGCGGGCGCTAGGCTGCGAGGTCACGGTGCTGTTCGAGCAGACCCAGCCGGGCACCGCACCCCCGCATCCCGCCCACCCGACGGCGTGGCAGAACTTGCAGGACCTCGTGTATTGCCTGCGTTATTCGGACTGCGAACTGGGCATCGCCTTCGACGGCGACGGCGACCGGATGGCCGTGGTGAGCAAGCGCGGTCTGGTGATCACGCCCGATCAGGTCATGATGCTGATCGCCCCGTCGGTCCTCGCACGTCATGCGCGCGGCATGGTGCTGCACGACGCGCGCAGCAGTCTGGGTCTGGCGCGCGTGGTCGCTCGCGCGGGCGGCGAATCGGCGCCGTGGCGCGGCGATCCCGCGTCCATGAAGACCCGCATGCAAGCCATCGGCGCGCTGCTTGGCGTGGACTTGAGCGGCAGGCTCTATTTCCGCGACCGCTGGTACGGCTATGACGATGCCGTCTACGCGGCCGCACGGCTGCTCGAGTGTCTGTCCGCCTGGCCGGAAGCGGATCACGCGCTGGCCACGTTGCCGGCCTCGTTTCGCGCGCCGGTGCTGCGCATGGACATGGCGCCGGCCGACATCACCGCGCTGCTGGCGCGCTTGCGCAGCCAGGCCAAGTTCGATCAGGCGCGCCGCATCTCCTACGTGGACGGCGTGCGGGTGGAGTACGACGACGCCTTCGCGGTGCTGCGCGCGAGCCGCATCGACGGCGCACTCGTGCTCGAGGCCGAAGGCAGCACGCAGGCCATGGTCGCGCGCGTGCGCCAGGCATTGCTGCAGGCCGCCGCGCAGATCGCCCCTGCGCTCTCGGCCTATCTTTGAAGCAGGCAGGAGACATCATGAGTCACGAAGAAGACATACAGCGCGTGCCGGCCTGCTGGTCGCATTTTCTGCGGGCTGCCCACGGGGCAAGCCTCGATTCGCGCACGCTGCGTATGCTCGAGCCGGCCGGCATTTCCGTCGACCTCGCGCTGCAGCCGGGCTCGCCCGCGCTCACGATGGCGGGGCTCGGCCTGTTGGCCGCATGCGGCATCGAAAATGCCGACGGCAGTGGCCGCTGTGCCCCGGCGCTGCCGCGCGCCACCACGGACCTGCGCGCCGCGGAGGGTGGGGCGCACGAGAGTACGGCGCACGAAAGCACGGCGCAGGCGGGCGAGTTGCTGGCGCGGTTGCGCGGCTGGGTCGAGCAGGCCGACGCGCGCCTCGACGCTCGCCATGTGCTGCTGCTGGGTGAAGGATCGCTGGACTGTGGCCTGCGCAGCGTACTGCATGCCCTGTCGGATCAGCTGAACCGGCGCCGCCTGCATTGTGCGGGGCCCTGCGGGGGCGGCTTCGGCAGTGGCGCCGACGCGCGCCATGCGATCGTGGTGCTGGGTAGCCAGTCGTTCGCGGATGCGCGTACCCGGCTCGAGCTCGAGCAGGCGCGCGACTGGCTGCGGCGCGGGGGCGTGACCGATCCTGCCGCCCGTATCGTGGCCGTGACCGCGGACCCCGCCGCCGCGCGCGCGGCCGGTATCGCGAGCGCGCAGATATTTGCCTTACCCGCCGATCTGCCGCCGCGGCATGCCTGGTGGGCCCTGGCGCCGCTCGTGTTGGGGCTGTGCGGCGGCTGGCCCTTGTGGCTGCAGCTATCCGCCGGGGCGGCGGCGATGGACCAGCACGTGGCGCAGGCGCCTTTGTTGCGCAACGCGCCGGTGCAGATGGCGCTGGCGAGTCTTGCCCGGGCCGGCGCGCGCGGCGGCGCCACCTGGCATATCGCGGTGTGTGGACAGGCGCTGGCGATGATTCCCAACTATGTGCAGCAACTCAATATGGGCGATCCGGCCGGCCTGGCCGCCGGGCCCGTAGTCTGGAGCCTGCCGCCTGCCGTCACGGCCTCGGGCTGGCTGGAGCGCCATCCCGAAGGTGCGCCCGTCGATTTCGTGGCGTTGCTCGATGATCCCCGAGCCAGCGGCACTCACGGCGCCGAGCTGGCCGAGTGCCTGGCCGAGCGCCGGCTGCTGAGTCTGCGCCAGCCGGTGCGCCCGTCCACGCTCATCATGTTGCCGCGGCCCGATGCGCGCAGCCTGGGCGCGCTGCTGGCGCTATACGAGCACCACAACACCCTGTTCGAGTCGGTATTGGGCCGGGTGCACGGCTGCGACGGCGCGGGGCCGGTACGCCGGCGGCTGGCGGCCGAAATCGAGCGCCAGCTCGGCGTGCCCGCGCGCGCGGGCGTGGTGGACTGGCATCACGACGCCTCCACCGGCTACTGGATCGACCGGTATCGCCACACGGCCGCCGCGGCGCGCGGATAACCCCGCCGCCGTGTCGGACGCGCTGCGCGAAGCGGCTGGCAACGGTTACAGTTGACCCCATGCGTGCCGCCTGGCGGCACGCGTCATTCATGAGGTCACACCATGTCAGTTCAGCCGAATCCGGCTCACGTCCGGAGCCTGCCGTGAGCGGCGCGTCGCGGTTTCCGACCGCTCACTGGAATCTCGACGGCATCGTCTCGGGCTTGCGCGCCGCGCGCCACGAGTGGCGCGGGCCGCGCGGCCGCCTGCGCGAAGAGTCGGGCGGGCGCGAGTTCCCGTCGCAGGAGAGCCTGCGCGACATCCTGAACCAGCTCTGTGGCGCGCTGTTTCCGATGCGTCTGGGTCCGATCGATCTGCGCGAAGAAGTCGAAGATTTTTATGTCGGCCACACGATCGGCGCGGCACTCGACGCCTTGCTGCATCAGGTCTGTCTGGAGTTCCAGCACCTGGCGCGCGACGAGCCGGTGCCGTTCGAGCAGACCATGCAGCGTGCGGTCGAGCTGGTGCGCCAGTTCGGCGCGGCCCTGCCGCAGGTGCGCAAGGCGCTCGACCTCGACGTGACGGCCGCCTATCAGGGCGATCCCGCGGCGCGCAGCGTCGACGAGGTGCTGCTGTGCTATCCGGGCGTGACGGCGATGATTCATCATCGTCTGGCCAACGTGCTGTATCGCCTGGGCGCGCCCATGCTGGCGCGCATCGTGGCCGAGATCGCGCATGCCGAGACCGGCATCGACATCCATCCCGGCGCCACCATCGGACGCAGTTTCTTCATCGACCACGGTACCGGTGTGGTGATCGGCGAAACGGCCATCATCGGCGACCGCGTGCGGCTCTATCAGATGGTCACGCTGGGCGCCAAGCGGTTCCCGCCCGGCGAAAACGGCGAGCTCAAGAAGGGCCTGCCGCGTCACCCCATCATCGAAGACGATGTGGTGATCTATGCGGGCGCAACCATCCTGGGCCGCATCACCATCGGCCAGGGATCGACCATCGGCGGTAACGTCTGGCTGACGCGCAGCGTCGCCGCCCACAGCAACGTCACCCAGGCCAGCCTGGTGAGCGACCAGCCTGACTGCGGTCTGGGCGGCTGAGGTCGCGTTGCGGGGCGTCCGTGCCTCGCAACGCGTCGAATGAGAACAGGCCGGCGTATCGCGCCGGCCCCGGGGGAGCAAGACAATGAATACCGCGACAAAGCGCGCCGCCTCGATCTGGCCGGTGGTGCTGGCGGCCGGCATCGTGCTGGGCCTGTCCCTGGGCCAGCGGCACAGCTCGGGCCTGTATCAGCTGCCCGTGGTCGAGGCCTTCGGTCTCACGCGCGAGACGTTCTCGTTCGCCATCGCCGTGCAAAACATCGTCTGGGGGCTGGCGCAACCGTTCTCCGGCTACCTCGCCGATCGCTTCGGCACGGCGCGGGTGGTGTTCGGGGGGGCGCTGCTCTACGTGGCGGGCGTGGCGCTCACCACGCTGTCCGACGGCCGGCTCAGCCTGGCCCTCTCTGCGGGCGTCCTGATCGGCCTGGGACTGGCGGGCACCGCCTGGACGGTCAATGGCGCGGTCGGCCGCAAGGTGCCCGCGGAGATGCGCTCCCGTGCGCTGGGCGCGGTGTCGGCCATGGGCGCGCTCGGTCAGTTCGTGATGCTGCCGCTGGGCATGTTCCTGATCGGCGTGTTTGGCTGGCAGGGTGCCCTGTTGGCGTGCGCGGTGCTGCTTGCGACCATGGCACCGCTGGCCCTGCTGTTGCGCGAACCGCGCGCGGCGGCCAAGGCTGGCGCGCCCGCGCAGGCGAGTGCCGCCCCGGCCAGCCCGGCCCCTGTGCCGATCCGCCAGGCATTGGGCAATCGCGACCTCTGGCTGCTGTGGCTGGGTTTCATGGCCTGCGGCTTCCATCTCGCCTTCATCGCCACGCACCTGCCCGCCTATCTGTCCGATCACGGCATCGGCGGCGGCACGGCGGCGCTGGCGCTTGGGCTCGTGGGGCTCTTCAACATTGCGGGCACGTTCTTTTTCGGCATGATGGGCGAGCGCCACACCAAAAAGTACGTACTGGCCATGCTGTATGTGGCACGGACCGCGGTGATCACGATCTACTTCCTGGTGCCGGTGAGCGTGGCGTCGACCCTGGTGTTTGCCTGCGCCATGGGCTTTCTGTGGCTGGGCACCGCTCCGGTTACGACGGGCCTCGTGGCGCATCTGTTCGGACTGAAATCGCTGTCCACGCTATTCGGCGTGGTGTTTCTCGGCCATCAGGTGGGCAGTTTTCTCGGGGTGTGGCTGGGCGGGGTTCTGTTCGAGCTCACCGGCTCGTATGATCCGGTGTGGCTGCTGTCGATCGCCATCGGGCTCTTCTCGGCGGCCATGCATCTGCCGGTGCGCGAGCAGCGCCCGGTGCTGGCCGTGCCGGCGGCGCGCTAGCCGCGGCGGCCTTGTTCAGGCGTGTCTCCGGAGCCGATATGGATGTGGCCTTGCCTCAGATCGATGCCTTGCGCGAGTTCGTGCAGGCGCATCCCCGCCTCTTCATCCTGACCGGGGCCGGCTGCAGCACCCCGTCCGGCATTCCCGACTACCGCGACGCCGCGGGTGCCTGGAAGCGCCGGCCGCCGATCGATTTCCAGACTTTCATGGGCAGCGAACTCGCCAGGGCCCGCTACTGGGCCCGCGGCATGGTGGGCTGGCGCCGCTTCGGCCACATGCAGCCCAACGCCGCGCACCACGCGCTGGCGCGGCTCGAGCGCGAAGGCCATGTCGAACTCCTCGTGACGCAGAACGTCGACGGGCTGCACGAGGCGGCGGGCAGCCGCGAGGTGATCGACCTGCACGGCCGCATGGACGCCGTGCGCTGCCTGCAATGCGATTGGCGCGGCGAGCGCCAGGCCTGGCAGGACGCGCTCGAGGCCCGCAATCCGTCGTGGCTGCATCTGGACGCCGACGATGCGCCCGATGGCGACGCCGATCTCGACGACGTGGATTTCAGCCTGTTCGAGGTGCCGCCCTGTCCGCGCTGCGGCGGTATCGTCAAACCCGATGTGGTGTTCTTCGGCGAGCTCGTGCCGCGCGAGCGCACCGAGCGGGCCTACGCCGCGCTCGGCCGGGCCGATGCCGTGCTGGTGGTGGGCTCGTCGCTGATGGTGCACTCCGGCTATCGCTACGTGCAGCACGCGGCGCAGGAAGGATTGCCGGTCGCGGCCGTGAACCTCGGCCGCACTCGTGCGGATGCCTTGATCGGCTTGAAGATCCAGCAGCCCTGCGACGTGGTGCTGGGAGCGCTGTGGCCGGCGTTGCCGCCGGCCTAGCTTCGTTGCCCGCTCAGACCGCGGGCGCCTCGTCGCTGCCGAAGAGCGCGCGCCGCGCCGCATGCCAGCTGCCGGCATCGGGCGCGTAGAGCAGGCCGCCGCTGCGATGGGTGGGCTTGTAGGGCGAGCCGTCGAAGTGGGCGCAGTAGCCGCCCGCTTCACGATGCAACAGCCAGCCCGCGGCGTGGTCCCACGGCATGAGCTTGTTATAGAACAGCAGGTGCGTATGGCCCGACGCGGCCAGGCGGTACTCGTGTGCCGCGCAACGCAGATAAGCGGTCGCCGCCAGCTGCGCCTGATTGGCGTTGACGGTGGCGCGGATGTCCGGCGGCAGGCTGCCGGTCGCGATGATGCCGTCCATGTCTTCGACCGGGACGGGGTCCGCCACGCGTAGCGGCTCCTGCGTACCGTTTTCGTGTTCGAACCAGGCACCTTCGCCCCGCAGCGCGACGGCGGCGTCGCGGCCGATCGGATCATAGATGATGCCCGCCATGACATCACCGCGGTGACAGGCCGCGACCATCATGCCGAACAGGGGCAAGCCGGCCACGAAGTTGCGCGTGCCGTCGATCGGATCGATCAGAAAGGCCAGGTCCGCGTCGACCAGCATGTTGAGCAACGCCGGATTGAGGGTCGACGCTTCTTCGCCGATCATGACCGCGCCCGGAAAGAGCTTGGCCAGCCGCGCCGTGATGAAGCGCTCCGCGCCTTCATCGGCATCGGTCACGAGATCACGAGGCGATGATTTGCCCCGCACGGCCTGCGCCGGCAGGTTGCGAAAGCGCGGCAGGATCTCGGCCTGGGCGGCCTCGGCCAGAATGGCGATGATGCGACGCAGATCGTCGCGAGTCAGCGTGCGGCTCATGGTGAGTACGGGAATGGAGGAAAGCGCAATCTAGCACGAGAATGTGAGCCCCCACGCTGCGCACGCTTTGCGTGCTTGCTGCCCCCCGAGGGGGCTCGCCCGCCTTGGGGCGGCAGGGATGTGAGCCCCCACGCTGCGCACGCTACGCGCGCTTGCTGCCCCCCACGGGGGCGCGCCCACCTTGGGGCGGCAGGGATGTGTGCCCCCACGCTGCGCACGCTTTGCGTGCTTGCTGCCCCCCACGGGGGCTCGCCCGCCTTGGGGCGGCCCGGCGGCGGGCGGGTTTTTTGCGGGGGGCTCAGATTTCTTGCGGAGGCCAAAGAAAAACGGCCGGCAACGCGTGCCGGCCGTTTTGTCACGCGAACACGCGGTTCAGGCGCCCAGGTCCACGCAGAGGTACTTCAGCTCGAGGTAGTCTTCGATGCCGTACTTCGAGCCCTCGCGGCCGAGGCCGGATTGCTTGACGCCGCCGAAAGGGCCGACTTCGTTCGAGATCAGGCCGGTGTTGATGCCGACGATGCCGTATTCGAGGGCTTCCGACACGCGCCAGATGCGGGCGTAGTCGCGCGTGAAGAAGTAGGCGGCCAGGCCGAAGATCGTGTCGTTCGCCATGCCGATGACTTCGTCTTCGCGTTCGAACTTGAAGAGCGGCGCCACCGGGCCGAAGGTTTCTTCGCTGGCGAAGCGCATCGATTGCGTCACGTCGCGCACGACGGTGGGCTCGAAGAAGTTGCCGCCGAGCTTGTGCGCCTTGCCGCCAGCGATCACCTTGGCGCCCTTGTCGGTCGCGTCGGCGATGTGTTCCTTCACCTTGGCGATCGCCGCGTCGTCGATCAGCGGGCCTTGGGTGACGCCGGCTTCGAAGCCATCGCCCACCTTCATGGCGTTGACCTTCTCGACCAGACGCTTGGCGACTTCTTCGTAGACGCCGGCCTGCACATAGATGCGGTTGGCGCACACGCAGGTCTGGCCAGCGTTGCGGTACTTCGAGGCGAGAATGCCGTCGACCGCGCGGTCGAGGTCGGCGTCGTCGAACACGATGAAGGGCGCGTTGCCGCCCAGCTCGAGCGACAGCTTCTTGATGGTGGGCGCGCATTGCTCCATCAGCGTGCGGCCGACTTCGGTCGAGCCGGTGAAGCTGAGCTTGCGCACCACGTCGCTTTCGCACAGCGCGCCACCGATATCGCGCGAGCTGCCGGTGATGACGTGGAATACGCCGGCGGGCACGCCGGCTTCTTCAGCCAGCACGGCCAGGGCCAGCGCGGTGAGCGGGGTCTGTTGCGCGGGCTTGACCACCATGGTGCAACCGGCGGCCAGCGCGGGACCGACCTTGCGGGTGATCATCGCGGCGGGGAAATTCCAGGGCGTGATGGCGGCGGTGACGCCGATCGGCTGCTTGAGCACCATGAGTCGCTGGCCGGCCTTGGGGCTGGTCAGCACGTCGCCGTCGATGCGCTTGGCTTCTTCGGAGAACCACTCGAGGAACGAGGCGGCGTAGGCGATTTCGCCGGCGGCCTCGGGATGCGGCTTGCCTTGCTCGGAGGTCATGATGGTGGCCAGGTCTTGCTGGTTGGCCATCATCAGGTTGGCCCACTTCAGCAGGATCGCGGCGCGCTCCTTGCCGGTCTTGGCGGCCCAGGCGGGCAGGGCGCGCTCGGCGGCGGCGATGGCTTGTTCGGTTTCTTTGCGGCCCAGCTTGGGCACGGACACGATGGTCTTGCCCGTGGAGGGGTTGTCCACCGGAATGCTGGCGCCCGAGGCGGCCACCCACTTGCCATCGATGTAGCAGGCTTCGCGCAGCAGGTCGGGGCGCGCGAGCGTCTTGGTCAAGGACATGAATTTCTCCTTTGAAAACAAACGCGGGGTGGGAGCCCCCACCCCGCGCGTCGTGTCAGATGTCGATCAGGCGACCAGTGCGTCGGCCAGGATGTCCAGGGCGCGATCGAACTGGGCGTCCGGAATCGTCAGCGGATACAGGAAGCGCAGGACGTTGCCATACACACCGCAGCTTAGCAGGATGAGACCACGCTCGATGGCCTTCTGCTGAACGCGCTTGACGGCTTCGGCATCGGGCTTGCCGTCGGCGTCGTTGAGCTCCACAGCAACCATCGAGCCCAGGCCGCGTACGTCGGCGATCGCGGGCACCTTGGTGCGCAGCGCTTCCATGCGGTCCTTCAGGCGGCGGCCGAGCGTCTCGGCGCGTTCGCACAGCTTCTCTTCTTCGATCACGTCGAGCACGGCGTGTGCAGCCGCCACGGCCAGCGGGTTGCCGGCGTACGTGCCGCCCAGGCCGCCGGCGGCGGGGCCGTCCATCACGTCGGCGCGGCCGACCACACCCGAGATCGGCATGCCGCCGCCCAGGCTCTTGGCCATGGTGATCAGGTCGGCCTGGACCGAATGGTGTTGCATGGCGAACAGCTTGCCGGTGCGGGCAAAGCCGGTCTGCACTTCGTCGGCGATCAACAGGATGCCGTGCTCATCGCACACCTTGCGCAGCGCGGTGAACAGCTCGGGCGGGGTCACGTTGAAACCGCCTTCACCCTGCACGGGTTCGACGATGATCGCGGCCACGCGCTTCGGATCGATATCGACCTTGAAGAGCAGATCCAGCGCCTTGAGCGAATCGGCCACCGAGATGTCTTGCGTGGCGTTGGGGAACGGCACGTGGAACACGTCGGCCGGCATCGGGCCGAAGGCCAGCTTGTAGGGGGCGACCTTGCCGGTCAGCGCCATGCCCATCATCGTGCGGCCATGGAACGAGCCGGAGAAGGCGATGACGCCCGAGCGGCCGGTGGAGGCGCGCGCGATCTTCACGGCGTTTTCGACGGCTTCCACGCCCGTGGTGAAGAAGGCGGTCTTCTTCAGGCCATCGATCGGGGCCAGCGCGTTGATGCGCTCGGCCAGGGCCACGTAGCCCTCGTAAGGCACGATCTGGTAGGCGGTGTGCGTGAAGTTGTCGAGCTGGGCGGCGATGGCGGCCTTCACCTTGGGGTGACGATGGCCGGTGTTCAGCACGGCGATGCCGCCGGCGAAGTCGATGTATTCCTTGCCTTCGGCGTCCCACAGCGTCGAGTTCTCGGCGCGCACGGCGTAGAAGTCACACATCACGCCCACGCCACGGGGAGTGGCGAGCGCACGGCGGGTATTCAGATCACGATTTTTCATTACGGCCTCGAATGGCAGCAGGGACGGCGCCGCGGTCGCGGCAGACAGGATTCGTATCGCCCGAAGCAGGGCGGGTGTGCCGATACTTTAATGCTAAGATGGCCCCATCCGTAGGAACCACTTTTACAAATCAGGTAGAACCAATTGAGGTCCATCGTCGGCGACATGCTGCAGCTCAGGCTCGGGGACGCAACCGATGGGCCGATGAACCAGCGGCTCTACCGCGCCCTGCGTGAAGCCATCCTCGATGGCACACTCGCGGGCGACACCCGGCTGCCCGCTTCGCGCGACCTGGCCACCGAGCTGGCCATCGCGCGCAACACGGTGGTCCATGTCTATAGCCAGCTGCAAGCCGAGGGCTACACCCGCAGCCGCCAGGGCAATGGCACCTTCGTCACCGACACCCTGCCCGACACGTTTCTGTCGGCGGGGCGCAGCAAGCGCCACACCGAGACGCCCCAGGGGCATGCGGCCCTGTCGGACCGCGGCGCACGCATCGTGCACGGCGCCTCGGCCTCGCCATTTCAGTGGGGCGCGTTCATGCCGGGCGTGCCCGACGTGACCGAGTTTCCGCATCGCAAGTTCGGCCGCATCTTCAGTGCGCTGTGGCGCAAGCCCACGCCGGACCTGCTCACCTACGCGTACGGCGGTGGCCTGCCCGCACTGCGCGAGGCGCTGGCGCAATACCTGGCGCTGACGCGCTCGGTCGATTGCGACCCCGACCAGATCATCATCACCGAAGGCTCGCACCAGGCTATCGATCTGACCACCCGCATGCTGGGCGGTGCGGGCGATACGGCCTGGATCGAAAACCCCGGTTATTGGGGGGCGCGCACGGTGCTCACGGCCAACGGCATCCGCGCCGAAGGGCTGCCCGTGGACGAAGAGGGCATGCGGCTGCCGGCCGAGCCGGTGGCGGTGCCGCCGCGTTTCATCTTTGTCACGCCGTCGCACCAGTATCCGCTCGGGTCGGTGATGTCGCTCGCTCGGCGGCGTCAACTGCTGGCCCTGGCGCGCGGCTGGGGCAGCTGGATCATCGAAGACGATTACGACAGCGAATTCCGCTTTTCGGGCCGCCCGATTTCGTCGCTGCAGGGGCTCGAGGCCGATGCGCCGGTGATCTATATGGGCACCTTCAGCAAGACGCTGTATCCCGGCCTGCGCGTGGGCTATCTGGTGCTGCCCAAGATGCTGGCGCCGGCGTTCCAGGCTGCACATGCCGAACTCTATCGCGAAGGCCATCTCATGACGCATGCGGCGTTGGCCACCTTCATCTCCGAGGGCCATTACGCGGCCCACATCCGCCGCATGCGCATGCTCTACGGCCGGCGCCGCGCCATCCTGGTGAACCTGATCGACCGCCGGCTGGGCGCGGGCTGGCTGCATCGCGATTCGAGCGATGCCGGCCTGCACGTGGTGCTCAATCTGCCGCCCGACATGGACGACACCGCGGTGGTCGACGTGGCGCGCGAGCGCGGCGTGCTCACGCGTGCGCTGTCGCGGTATTACATGGCCGGCGAGCCAGTGCGGCACGGCCTGTTGCTCGGCTATGCCTGTGTGCCCGAGAACCAGATCGCGCGCAAATTCGAGATCGTGCTCGACAGCCTGGCCGAGGTGGCGCGCCGCGCGCCCGCGCCGCGTGGCGATGGGCGTCCCGACGCGCGCGGCGCGGCATAAGCCTTCAGCCCGCGTGCAGCACGAGCGCGCGATTCAGGTTGGCCGCGTTCGTCATGCCCTGGTCCTGGTAGTTGGTGTTGAGCACGACGTGGGTCTGACGCGTGCGCTGCGACAGTTCGGCGATGCGGCGGGCCAGGTCCGCGATCTCTTCGGGCGAATACTCATATTGAAAGCGTGACGAGGATGCACCGGCGCGGTTGTTCCAGGCGGCGCCATTGCGTCCGTGCAGCCGCACCAGCGCCAAGTCGTCGTGGCTGGTCTCCCAGATGTCGGGCACTGTGTTATCGAACCCTTGCGGCGCATCGACCACCGTATGCACCACACCGAGCTCGCGTTCGAAGGCTAGCGTGCCGCGGCACGCGGCGGCGTCCTCGAACCAGCTGCGATGGCGAAACTCCACGCTGGTCAGCACCTCGCTCGCGCGCGCGACCGCGGCCTCGACGCGCGCCCTGCCACGCGCATCGCGCCGCACCCAGGGCGCGAACTGCAGGTGCAGCGCGCCGAGCTGGCCGGATTGGCGCAGCGGCTCCAGCGCGATCAGCTGGCGTTGCCAGAGTTCGCGCATCCATTCGTCCGGCACCTGGTTGTCGTAGAGCACCGCATCACGGGGTGCATCGTCGAGCGCCAGGTCGCGCCGCATCTCGGGAGGCAGGGCGGCTACCGGCGTGGCATGGCCCGTGAAAAGACGGAAGGCCTTGATGTTGAAGACGAAATCCGGCGGGGTGCGCTGTGTCCAGCGGTGCGTCATGGACGGATCGGGCAGGGCATAGAACCCGGCATCGGCCTCGACCAGGCCGAAGCGCGACGCATAGAAGCGCAGCCGGCTGGCCGCGTCACGCGCTTGCGGCGGATAGAAGCGGCCGCAGGCGAGCAGGGTGGGGTCGGTCCAGGAGGCGGTGCCGGTAAGAATGCGATGCGACATGTCGATAAACCAGCCCCCCGTACGCCAGGAAGCGAGCGTTTCGCGCGGGCGGCGCTGCCGTGACGCGGGCCGCAGGCGGCGTCCGGGCGGGCGATCCCGGGCAGGCGGGCGTTTTCCGTTATTCTGTATAAATATACAGGTATATTGCCGCCTGCCTTTCCTGCCTAACGCTCATGTCCGACCCCGTCTCGCCGGCTGCTTCCAGCCTGCCTCCCGTTCCCGCCGACGACCTTCCGGGCCGCAACGCGCCCGATCCCCTGGCCGAACTCAACGCCGAGCAACGCGCGGCCGCCGAGTTCGGCGTGCAGCCCGGCGCCGCGCCCGGTCAGGCGCTGCTGGTGATCGCCGGCGCCGGCTCGGGCAAGACCAATACGCTCGCCCACCGGGTGGCTCATCTGATCCAGAACGGCGCCGATCCGCAGCGTCTGCTGCTGCTCACCTTCTCGCGCCGCGCCGCGCAGGAGATGGAACGCCGCATCGGCGGCGTGCTGCGCAAGATCATGCGGCTGGGGGCGTCGCAGCATGCCCCGTCGCTGCCCTGGGCCGGCACCTTTCACAGCGTGGGTGCGCGGCTGCTGCGCGATTGCGCGCATCGCATCGGACTGGCCGAAGCCTTCACGGTGCATGATCGCGCCGACGCCGAAGACCTGATGGGCATGGTGCGCCATGAGCTCGGGCTTTCGGCCACGCAAAACCGCTTTCCGCTCAAGGGCACCTGCCTGTCGATCTATTCGCGGGTGATCAACAGCCAGCTGCCGCTGGGCGAGGTGCTGGCGCAGGCCTTTCCCTGGTGTGCGCAATGGGAGGCCGAACTCAAGCGCCTGTTCCAGGGCTATATGGCGGCCAAGCAGGACCAGCAGATCCTGGATTACGACGACCTGCTGCTGTATTGGTCGGAGATGATGCAGGAGCCCGCGCTGGCGGCCGACATCGCGGCGCGCTTCGATCATGTCCTGGTCGACGAATACCAGGACACCAATCGCCTGCAATCCTCGATCCTGCTGGCCATGAAGCCCGACGGGCGCGGCCTGACCGTCGTGGGTGACGATGCGCAGTCGATCTATGGGTTTCGCGCGGCCACCGTGCGCAACATCCTCGATTTTCCGCAACAGGTTGGCGCGGGCGCGCACGTGATCACGCTCGAGCGGAATTACCGCTCCACCCAGCCGATCCTCGATGCGTCCAACGCCGTGATCGCGTTGGCGCCCGAGCGCTATGCGAAATCGCTCTGGACCGACCGGGCATCGAGCCAGCGGCCCGAGCTCGTCAGCGTGAGCGACGAGGCCGGCCAGGCGCGCTGGATCGCCGACCAGGTGCTGGCGCGGCGCGAAGAAGGGCAGACGCTCAAATCGCAGGCCGTGCTGTTTCGTACCGCCAGCCACAGTGCCGCGCTGGAGCTCGAGCTCACGCGGCGCAATATTCCGTTCGTAAAGTTCGGCGGACTGCGCTTTCTCGAAGCGGCGCACATCAAGGATCTGCTCTCGCTCTTGCGTTGGGCCGAGAACCCGCGCTCGCGCATGGCGGGGTTTCGCGTGACGCAGCTCGTGCCGGGCGTGGGGCCCGCCACCGCGGGCAAGCTGATGGATGCGCTGTCCGAGTCGACCGACCCGGTCGCCACGCTGGCAGCGTTCAAGGTGCCGTCGGCCGCGGCCGGCGACTGGCAGGCGCTGGTGCAGGCCTACACACGCCTGCGTTCGCCGCAGCTGGGCTGGCCCGCCGACGTGGAAGTGGCGCTGGGCTGGTACGGCGAGCTGCTCGAGCGGCTGTTCGACGATGCCCGCGTGCGCCGCGCCGACCTCGAACAGCTGCAGCGCCTGGCGGGCGGCTATCCCAGCCGCGAGCGCTTTCTCACCGAACTCACCCTCGATCCTCCCTCGGCCACGAGCGATGAATCGGGTACGCCCCTGCTCGACGAAGACTACATGATCCTCTCGACCATTCATTCGGCCAAAGGCCAGGAATGGAAGGCGGTGTATCTGCTCAATGCGGTCGACGGCTGCATTCCTTCCGATATGTCCACCGACACGGCAGAGGAGGTCGAAGAAGAGCGCCGCCTGCTGTACGTGGCCATGACGCGGGCCCGCGAGCGCCTGCAGGTGATCGTGCCGCAGCGCTTCTATGTGCACAACCAGACCGGCATGGGCGACAAGCATGTGTACGGTGCGCGCACGCGCTTCATCACCGACGCCATGTTGCCGCTCTTCGAGCACTTGCCGCATCCGCCGGCGCTGCCGTTCGAGCGCGGCCGAGGCCTGGGCGCGACCGGCGCCCCCGCCATCGACGTGGGGCAGCGTCTACGCAAGCTGTTCTCCTGAGCTATCATGGCTCGCAGGCCGGGCGCGGGTCAGCCGCCCGGCTTCGCAGCCAGAGGAGGGCGTATGCCAACGGATGATCATGTGGCCCCTACGCCGCAACCCGCCACCGAAGTCGTGGCCTCGGTGGCCTACCAAAATGGCCGCCGCGCGCGCGAGGTTCCGCTCTCGGATCTCGGCCAGTACGCCACCGGCACCCACGACATGCTCTGGATCGGTCTGCGCGATCCCAGTCCGCAAACGCTCGCCTACGTGGCCGACACGATGGGCGCCTGCGACAAAAACCGCGAAGAAATGCTCGAGCCGCACCGCCGGCCCAAGATCATCGACTACGGCAATATGGTGCTCGTGGTGGCGATCACGGTCGAGGTCGAGGCCGACCGGCCCGTCTTCGGCGAAACCCAATACCTGATCGGCGACGGCTTTCTCGTCACCGTGCGGCGCGGCGCGCTCTCGGCCCACACGGCGCTGCGCGAGCGGCTCGAGGCGGCGCCCGAGATCCTCAAGCGCGGCAGCGACTACGTCGTGTCCGAGCTGCTCGATTGGCTGGTCGACCGCTACGTGGTGGCCGTCAACAAGCTCGAGCACGTCGTCGAAAACGCCGAACAAAAGCTGCTGATCCGCGGCGCCAAGGATTCCGACATCCGCAGGCTGTACCGTCAGCGCCGTGATCTGCTGCGCATCCATAACGCGATCGCGCCGCTCGCCGAAATCTGCCGGCGTCTGTCGCGGGTCGAGATGTCGGCGGTCGATGAACACGCGCGGCCGTATTTCGGCGAGGTGGCCGATCGGGTGCTGCGGGTAGACGAGCTCATCAGTGCTTTGCGCGAAGCGCTCGCCTTCGCCTTCGAAGCCAGCCTGATGATCGGCCAGGGCCAGCAGAACGACACGACGCGCAAGCTGGCGTCCTGGGCCGCCATCCTGGCCGTACCCACCGCCATCGCCGGGATCTACGGCATGAACTTCGAATTCATGCCCGAGCTCAAGAGCCCCTGGGGCTACCCGGTGACGTTGGCCACGATCGGCGTGATCTGCTCCATCCTTTACTGGCGCTTCCGCCGCTCGGGCTGGCTCTAGCACGCCGCTGGCGGCGCCCGTGCCGGGCAGCGGGCCGCGCTGCGCCTTGCGGTGTGCCATGAGGCCGCGCGGCGTGGCACACTGCGGGCGTTTCCTCTTCGAGATACCGCCGATGGCCCGTCGTCGTGGCTCCGCACCGCCCCTGAACCTGCACCGTTTGCTGCGCCGTGGCGCGCCCGCGCTGATCGGCTTTCTGATCGCGCTGGGCGCGGGGCTGTACCAGCAGTTCGGCGGCACGCCCGCGTCCGACACGTCTGCGCCGCCGGCGGGGCAGGGCGCGCAGCAGGGGGCGCGTCCCGCGGCAGGCGCCGGTGCCGTTCCAACCGGCAGTTATAGGCTCAAGGGCACTGTGGTCAACGTCGCCGATGGCGATACCGTGACCTTGCGCACCAGCGATGGCCAACGCCGGCTGCGGCTCGACAGCATCGATGCCCCCGAGACCGGACACGGCAGCGCAGAGCCGGGCCAGCCGCATGGCGAGGCCTCGCGCGAGCATCTTGCCAAGCTCGTGGCCGGCCGCGATCTCACCGCGCAATGCTATGAACGGGATCAATACGGGCGCGACCTCTGCGCCCTGATGCTGCCCGACGGCAACTCGGCCAACCGGGCGCAGGTCCAGGCGGGCTATGCCTGGGCCTACACCGCACGCCGCGGTGACTACCTGCGGGATACGGCGCTGGTCGGGATGCAGCGCCAGGCGCGCGACGCCCGCCTCGGCCTCTGGCAGGACGGCGCGGCCGTCGAGCCCTGGAAGTGGCGCTACGACTGCTGGAAGCAACGCAAGTGCTGAGAGGCGTGGCCGTGATACCCCCGATGTGGCGCCGGGCAGGCCTTTGCTATGCTTTGCGCCAGCAATTATCAGGAAGGCATAGATGAATTCGATGTGGCGGCTGGGCGCGACGCTCGTGGTCCTGGTGGGAATGCTGGCGGGCTGCTCGCGCGAAAACCCGATCAACAGCCCCTATGCGGCCGGCGCCATGGCCGAGAACTCGCTCTACACCGCCTTCGTCAAGCGCTCACCCAAGTATCTGGATCCGGCGCAGTCTTACTCCACCGACGAAACGGCCTACACCTACAACATCTATGAGCCGCTCTACGGCTATCACTATCTCAAACGGCCCTACGAGCTGATTCCTCGCGCCGCCGCCGAGATCGCGCACCCGGTCTACCTCGACGCCAACGGCCAGGTCCTGCCCGAGGACGCGCCGGGCGAGCAGATCGCCGAGAGCCGCTACGACATCAAGATCCGGCCCGACACGCGCTTCCAGCCGCATCCCGCCTTCGCCCGCAAGGCCGATGGCGTGTACACCTACTTTCCGTTGGCAGCGGGCGAGCTCGACGACAAGTTCTACATTCCCGACTTTCCCGAGACCGGCACGCGCGAACTCACGGCCGACGACTACGTCTATGCCTTCCGCCGCCTGGCCAGCCCGCGCGTGGCCTCGCCCATCTATTCGCTGATGGCCGACTACGTGATCGGCCTCGACGCTTACGGCAAGCGCCTGCGCCAGCGCGACGAAACGCTGCGCAAGGGCATCGAGCCAGGCGCGCGCGACCTGCCCTGGCTCGACCTGCGCGAGCCCGATGGCTTCGATGGCGTGCAGGCGCTCGACCCGCACACGCTGCGCATCCGCGTAAAGGGCAAATATCCGCAGTTCAAGTATTGGCTCGCCATGACCTTCACCGCGCCGGTGCCGTGGGAGGCCGATCGCTTCTACAGCCAGCCCGGCATGGCCGCGCACGATCTTTCGCTCAATACCTGGCCGGTGGGCACGGGGCCGTTCATGCTGGGCGAGTCCATCACCAATTGGCGCCATGTGCTGGTGCGCAACCCCAATTTCCATGGCGAGGCCTATCCCTGCGAGGGCGAGCCGGGGGATCGCGAGGCCGGCCTGCTGGCCGACTGCGGCAAACCCACGCCGTTCCTCGACAAGGTCGTGTTCTCGATCGAGAAAGAGGCCGTGCCGCTGAGCGGCAAGTTCCTGCAGGGCTATTACGACGTGCCCCAGGTGGAGCGCGGCGAGTACGGCGTGGCCATGCTGGTCGCCGCGGGCGATTCGCCCGAAAAGGCCGAGCTCTACCGCGATCACGGCATTCAGCTGCCCACGACCGTCGAGACCTCCAACTGGTATATGGGCTTCAACTGGCTCGATCCGGTGGTCGGCCGCGGCGATACCCCCGAGCAGCAAGAGAAAAACCGCAAGCTGCGTCAGGCCATCAGCATCGCGGTCGACTGGGAAGAATACGTGGCCGTGTTCGAGAACAGCCAGGCCGAAGTCGCCAACGGGCCGGTGCCGCCCGGCGTGCTCGGCTATGTGCCGCCGCCCGAAGGCTACAACCCCGTGGTCTACGACCTGGTCGACGGCAAGCCGCGGCGCAAGTCCATCGATACCGCCAAGCGCCTGCTGGCCGAGGCCGGCTATCCGGATGGCCGCAACGCCCAGACCGGTGCGCCCCTCGTGATCTATTACGACGCCATGACGGGAGCCGGCGGCAATCCGCAGTTCGATTGGCTGCGGCGCCAGCTCGCCCGCATCGGCATCCAGATGGATGTGCGCTCGACCGACTACAACCGCTTCCAGGACAAAATGCGGCGGGGCACGGCGCAGTTGTTCCTGTGGGGCTGGAACGCGGATTACCCCGACGCCGAGAACTTCCTGTTCCTGCTGTACGGACCCAACGCCAAGGCGGGCAAGAATGGCGAGAACGCCGCCAACTACGAGAACCCCGAGTTCGACCGCCTGTTCGAGCAGATGAAGTTCCTCGACGACGGTCCGGAGAAGGCGAAGATCATCGCCCGCATGGTCGAACTGGTACGAAACGACGCGCCCTGGATGTTCGGCTATTTTCCGAAGTCCGGCGGGGCGTACCAACAGTGGGTGGGCAACGCCAAGCCCACGCAGATGGTGCGCAACACGCTGCAGTACCTGAAGGTCGACCCCGCCCTGCGGGTCGAGAAGATCGACGAGTGGAATCGCCCCGTGTGGCGCTGGCTGGTCCTGCTGGTGGCGCTCGTGCTGCTGGCGATCCTGCCCGCCTACGTGGCGCTCAAGCGCCGCGAACGGCAGACGGCCTTCGGCACGACTGACCAGGCGGCCCGCAAGACCAAGGAGCAAGCATGACCGCCTACATCCTGCGCCGCCTGATGTATGGCGTGCTCATCCTGATCGGCGTGAACCTCTTCACGTTTCTGCTGTTTTTCGCGGTCAACACGCCCGACGACATGGCGCGCCTGGCGATTGGCGGCCAGCGTACCAGCCAGGAAGCGGTGGATCGCTGGAAGGCCGAGCGCGGCTACGACAAGCCGCTCATGTACAACAGCCAGGCCGATGGGCTGCAGCGCTATACCGACACGGTGTTCTACCAGCGCTCGGTGCCCTTGCTCGTGATGGATTTCGGCGCTTCCGATGGCGGGCGCGACATCGGCCGCGAGATCCGCGACCGTATGGGCCCCAGTCTGGCGTTGGCGATCCCCACCTTTCTGCTCGGGCTGTTCGCCAGCATCGTGTTCTCGCTCACGCTGGTGTTCTTCCGCGCGACCCGGCTCGATTTCTGGGGCGTGGTGCTGTGCGTGATCCTGCTATCGATTTCGGGACTCTTCTACATCATCGCGGGCCAGTGGCTGTTTTCCAAGCTCTGGCGGCTCGTGCCCTATTCGGGCTATGCCGGCGGGCTCGACATGGTGAAGTTCCTGGCCTTGCCGGTGCTGGTGGCCGTGATATCGCGGCTCGGTCCCGAGGCGCGCTTCTACCGCACGCTGTTTCTTGAAGAAATCGGCAAGGACTACGTGCGCACCGCGCGCGCAAAAGGTCTGTCCGAGCGCATCGTGCTGTTTCGCCATGTGTTGCGCAATGCCATGCTGCCCATCCTCACCGGCACCGTCTCGGCGATTCCACTGCTCTTCATGGGCAGCCTGATCGCCGAGTCGTTCTTCGGTATCCCGGGGCTGGGCAGCTACACCATCGATGCCATCAATGCGCAGGATTTCTCGATCGTGCGCGCCATGGTCTTTCTCGGGTCGGCCCTCTATATCGTGGGGCTGATTCTCGCCGACATCTCCTACACGCTGGCCGATCCGCGTGTCCGTTTCGAGTAAAGCGCCATGCCACAACTCGTTTTTCTGTGGACCGACGTTGCCCTGTTCCTGATGGTGCTGGCGGTGCTCGGCTATGTCTGGCGCGTGCGCCGCAGCCCTGCCATGCGGGCCACCTGGCGCCGTGTGTGGCACGACGCGCCGGCCATGAGCTCCGCGCTCATCCTGATCTGCTTCGTGACGATCGGCCTGCTCGACTCGATGCACTACCGGCCGCTCCTGCCGCCCGCGCCCAATGCGGCCCCCGACGCTCCCCGGGCCTACGCGCCCGCCGTGAAGTCCGTGCTCGATGGCCTGCTCGAGAATACGCCGCTCATGAAGCCCGAGCGCAACTACTCGATGCCGCTTGCCACGCATCAGTTCCTCAAAGAAAGCATGATCGTCGATGGCCAGCCGGTGCGTGATTTTCCGCGCCTGCGTTCCGGGGGCGTGCATCTGAACGATCCCGCCACCGAGCGCTGGCCCGACGTGCGCCAGCGTGCCGGGACGGGCCTGGCCGCCGGCGCGGCCGTGGCGCTTGCCGGCTGGGTGCTGGCCCTGGCGCTGTTGAGCCGCCGTGGCATCACGCCGGGCGCGGTGCTGCGCGGTCATACCGATGCGCCGTGGCGCGCGATGGGCATCACCTTCACGATGCTGTGCCTGGTGATCGGTGTGGTCGCGTCGCTGGGCAGCGTCTATCACGTGTTCGGCACCGACCGCATCGGCAATGACGTGCTGTGGCAATCGCTCAAGAGCGTGCGTACGGCGCTGGTGATCGGCAGCCTCACCACCATCGCGATGCTGCCGCCGGCGATCCTGTTCGGTCTCGCGGCAGGCTATTTCAAGGGCCGCGTCGACGACGTCATCCAGTACATCTACACCACCCTCACGTCGATTCCGGGCGTGCTGCTGGTGGCCGCCTGCGCGTTGATGATGCAGGTCTATATCGACAATCATTCGGAGCTCTTCGATACGTCGGCCGCTCGCGCCGACCTGCGGCTCTTCCTGCTGTGCATGATCCTGGGCCTCACGGGCTGGTCGGCGCTGTGCCGGCTGCTGCGCGCCGAGGCACTCAAGCTGCGCGAGCTCGAGTACGTGCAGGCTGCCCGTGCCTTCGGCGTTTCGCACTGGCGCATCATCCTGCGCCACCTGCTGCCCAACGTCATGCATATCGTGCTGATCACCGTGGTGCTCGAGTTCTCGGGTCTGGTGCTCTACGAGGCCGTGCTGTCCTATCTGGGAATCGGCGTGGATCCGGGCATGAATTCGTTCGGGTCGATGATCGACAGCGCGCGGCTCGAGATGTCGCGTGAACCCATGATCTGGTGGAACCTGATGACCGCCTTCCTGTTCATGCTGGCGCTGGTGCTGTCGGCCAATCTGTTTGCCGATGCGGTGCGCGATGCCTTTGATCCGCGCAGCCGGCGCTACAAGCCGGCACGCGCCGCGCTCCAGAGGACCCTGCCATGAGCCAGACCGAGAAAGTGATCGAGGTGCGGGACCTCGACGTGGTGATCGCCGGCGAGACGCGCCTCTCGCATGTGGTCAAGCGCCTGGCGCTGGCCATCTCGCAGGGCGAGACCTTCGCGTTGGTGGGCGAGTCCGGCAGCGGCAAGAGCATGACAGCCCTGGCATTGCTGCGTCTGCTGCCCGACGCGGGCCGCGTGGTGGCGGGGCAGGTCGAGCTCGGCGGCACCGACCTCAATGGCCTGTCCGAGGCCGGCATGCGGCGGGTGCGCGGCGGCCAGATCGGGATCATCTTTCAGGAGCCCGCCACCAGCCTCAATCCGGTGATGCGCGTGGGCGACCAGATTGTCGAGACGCTCACCGCCCACACCGGCTTGCGCGGCGCGGCGGCGCGCGAACGGGCGATCCATTGGCTGCGCCGCGTCGGTATTCCCGAGCCGGAGCGCCGCGTCGACGACTATCCTTTCCAGTTTTCGGGTGGCCAGAAGCAGCGTGTCATGATCGCCATCGCGCTGGCGGCCGAGCCGCGGCTGTTGATCGCCGATGAGCCCACCACCGCGCTCGATGTGACTGTGCAGGCGCAGATTCTGCAGTTGCTCGCCGACATTCAGCGTGAAATGGGCATGGCCGTGTTGCTCATCACGCACGATCTCGCCGTCGTGCGCAATGTCGCGCAGCATGTGGCGCTGATGCGGCATGGCGAGATCGTCGAGAGCGCGAGCGCGGCCGAGTTTTTCGAGGCGCCGCGCCATCCCTACGCCCGTCAGCTGTTCGATGCGATTCCGACCTTCGAGAAGCGCGGCAGGCCACTGTCTCCGCCGCCGCCCGGCATCGCGCCGCGCACGGCCAACCCGCGGCCGGCCGATCCGGGCGTCGTGCTCGACGTGCAGGATCTCAAGGTGCACTATCCCGTGCGCAAGGGGCTGCTGCGACGCACGCATGCCTGGATCAAGGCGGTCGACGGTGTGAGCTTCACGCTGCGGGCGGGCGAGACCCTGGCGCTGCTGGGCGAATCGGGTTGCGGCAAGACCACCACCGGCAAGGCGCTGCTGCGCCTCATCGACGGGGCGCATATCGAAGGCCGCGCGATGCTCGGCGGGCGGGATCTGCTGTGCGCCGATCGCCGCACCTTGCAGGCCTTGCGCCGCGATATCCAGATCGTGTTCCAGGATCCCTATGCGTCGCTCGATCCGCGCATGCGCGTGGGAGAGATCCTCGACGAAGGCATCGCCTCGCTGCGTTCCGAAATGACCGAGGCCGATCGCCACGCTCGGGCGCGTCATCTGCTGGCGCGCGTGGGCCTGCCCGATGACACCTACACCCGCTATCCGCATGAGTTCTCGGGCGGCCAGCGCCAGCGCATCGCCATCGCGCGCGCCCTCGCGGTCGAGCCGCGCGTGCTGATCTGCGACGAGCCGACCTCGGCGCTGGATGTGTCGGTGCAGGCGCAGATTCTCGATCTGTTGCGCGAGCTGCAGCAGGAGCTCGGCATCGCCTATCTGTTCATCACGCACAACTTCGGCGTGGTCGAGTATCTGGCGGATCGCATCGCGGTGATGGCGGGCGGACAGATCGCGGAGATCGGGCCAGCCGATACTGTGCTGCACGCCCCGCGGCACGACGTCACGCGCCGGCTGCTCGATGCCGTGCCGCGTCTGTCTTTCGGCACGCCAGCCTGACGAGACGCGATGCCCGGCCGGCCGCCCCTGGCATCACCGCAAAAAAAAACCTGTCCCAGGCTTCTTGGCGCACAGGGACAGGGCGGGTGAACGTGGGGCCGGGCGGGAGAGACAGTGACCGTCCGGCCGGAACCCCAGGACAGCGTTAAAGCGATTCCTCCTGCATGCCGCCATGGCGGCTTTGCAACCACATCAGGGTGTCGTGGCGCAGCGTACGGGCGTACTGGGCCAAGAACGCCTGCACGATGTGCAACTGCTGCGCGTCGTACTGGCGGCTCAGGAACTGCACTTCTTCCGTTGCCGCCTTGCGTGCCCGGTCCAGCTCACGCAGCCGTTCGGCCACCGGCCGGATCACGATCACCCGGCGATCCAGCGGATGGCGGCCGCGTTGGACATACCCCGCTGCCTCCAGCCGATTGATCAAGGCGGTGGCGCCGCCCCAGCTGATGCCCAGCAACTGGCCGAGCTGGCCGGTCGGCAGGGCATCGAACTCCTGGACCAGGTCCAGGGCCTTGAGCTCGGTGAGCGAGATGCCCAGCTTTTCGGCCAGGGCCGCCTGGCTCGCGGCCATGTACACCGACAACTGGCGGCTCAGGATCAGGGCAATCTCGGCGGCGCTGTCGGGGTTGGCCGACTGGCCGTAGTGATCGCTGGTGTCACCGTGTCGATGATCGTGCGACACAATTCGTTCGGACTCGTACATGGCGCGGCTCCAGGGGCGCGGGGTCGTGGGCGGGTGGATTACTTGAGGGCGCCAGTGACGCCGCCGAGCAGACCGCCCAGCAGGCCACCGTTGGGCGTGCCGCTGGTGCCACTCGAGCCGGAGGCCGTCGTGGTCACGCCGCCGAGCAGACCACCGAGCAGACCCCCGTTGGTGCCGGACGGAGCCGTCGCGCCGTTGCCACCGGTAGGAGCGGGTGCGGGTGCTTTGGGGCCAGCGACGGCTCCGGTTACGCCGCCGAGCAGGCCACCCAGGAGGCCGCCGTTGCCGCCCGCCGTGGCGCCGCCCGTCGCGGGGCCCGTCGTGCCACCGGAGACCGCACCGGTCACGCCACCGAGCAGACCGCCGAGCAGGCCGCCGTTATTGCCGGCCGGAGCCCCACCGCTCGCTCCACCCGTTGCGCCACCCGAGACCGCGCCGGTCACGCCGCCCAGCAGACCGCCGACCAGGCCGCCGTTGGCCGGCGCCGAACCGCCGCTCGTACCGCCCAGCAGGCCGGTCAGCAAGCCGGCATTCGCGCTGCCGCCGGTATTGCCCGTCACACCACCCAGCAGGCCGGTCACAGGGGCCAGCAAGCCGCCGTTGGTCGCGCCGCCAGTCAGACCGCCCACTGCCGGGTTGCCGGTGATCGGACTGAGCAGACCGCCGTTGCCGCCGAGCCCGAGTCCGCCGGTCAGCGAGGCGACTGCGCCCGTGGCGTCTTTCAGCACCTTTCCCAGTGGATTCGGGTTGGCTGCATCCGCGTGCAGCAATCCGCCCGCCGCGCCGACGGCGCTGCCCAGGCCGCCCAGGACGCCGTCCAGCCCACCCACCGGGAGACCGCCCGGCACGTTCGAACCGGCGTTTGCCAGCGTTCCGCCGACACTGCTCAGCAAGCCGGCCACGGGCGCACCCAGACCGGTCTGATCGCCGATGCGGGTGGTCAGATTGGTGACGGCGCCGGCTACCGGCGCGACGGCGGGGTCCAGCGCCTGACCGACACCTGCCAGCGGGCCTTGCAAGCCAAGCCCGAGCACGTTGTCGGCCGCCTTGCCGGTGTTGCTCAAGGCGGGTTGCAGGATAGGCTGGCCCGGTTGTGCGAGGACACCGCCGGCAAGACTGTCGACAAGGCTATTCACCGGTTGCAGCAGGCCGCCCTGGCCGCCAAGCGCGCCGGTCAACGCGGCGACGGCCTTGGTGGCCTCATTGGCGACGTTCTTCAGCGGGTCGGGGTTCTTCGGGTCGGCAACCAGCAGGCCGCCCGCGGCGGCAACCGTGTTGCCCAGACCGTCCACGAGACCGCCTACGCCGGTTCCCAGGCCACCGGGAAGACCGACACCCGACACGGTGCCACCCAGGTTGCTCACCGCGCCGCCCACCTGTGTCAGGGTGCCGGCGACCGGCGTGCCCAGACCGGTTTGCGCCCCGATCGTCTGCGTCAGGTTTTCGACCGTGTCGACCACCGGTGCGAGCGTGGGATCGAGCGCCTTGCCTACCCCGGCCAAGGCCGTACCGGTGCCCAAAGGAAGAATGTTGTCCACGGCGCCGCCGGTATTACCGAGCGTGGTTTGCAGCAGACCAGTCGTGACGGGATTCGTCGGATTCGTGGGATCACCACCACCGCCGCCGCCACCGCCGCCGCCACCACCACCGCCGCCGCCGCCGGGATTTTCGCCGCCACCGCCCGGGTTATTGCCACCACCGCCCGGGATTTGGCCGCCACCACCGCCACCGGGGATGCTGCCATTGTCACCACCTATACCGGCGGTACGCTTGCTGCCACCACCGCCGCCGCACGCGGTAAGTGCCGCCATGAGCGCGACGGACATCAGCGTTGCCGCAAAGCGGGCCGGGCGGTTGCGAACATTTTTAACTTGCATGATGCACTCCTAGGGTTTGGTAAGTCAGGCCTGTGAACCGCCCGATACCTATCCCTATGCGAAATTCATGCCAGTTTTTTCGAATACCGCCGGAAATCCGAACATCAGATTTTTTGGGTGTTTATAAGTGCTTATGAATCAATGACTTGCGTCATTTTTGGAATGTAATTGGACAAGAAAAACTGTCGTTAATGGGCGAAATACCTCGCCCCGCGAATGTTGTTTTTCCGCGAATGTCGTTACGTGTTACGGGGGGTGTTACGTCCGGCGTAACGTAACGCCGGACGTTTGTAACGCTCAGAAGGCGTCGTAGAAAAGCGAATAATTCGCATTGAAGCGCAGGTCTCGATCGTTATCGTTCAGCGTCGCGGAGCCGACCGGCTTGGCCACGTTGAAATCGAACAGGTAATAACGATCGTCGGTGATGCGCAGCCCGAGGGCCAGTGAGGAGAGGTGTTTGTTGTCGAGCGGCTTCAGGTCCGCGCGGTTATACCAGCTGCGTGCGTAGTCCACCAGAAAATAGGGCTGGACCGCAGTGAGATACTGCCAGCCCAGTCCGAACCGGCGATTGATTTCCGCCGAGACCCCGACACCCTTGTCACCGCTGATCTCGCCCTGCGGATAACCCATGCCAAAGCGCCAACTGCCGAACGAGACCTGCTCGGAGCTCGGGAGGATATTGCTGCTGTACTGACCGGAGGCGCTCAATACCAAACCGAACCTGGCAGGCAACTCGAACGACTGGCGGGCGTTGAGGTTATAGCGCGTGAAGCTGAGATCGATACCCGGATCCGCCGAGTAGCCGTAGTTCGTCTTGATGGATTGCTTGGCGCCCAGCCCCGAAAAGCCGTGCGAGACGCCGAGCGTGACGTCGGTCGTGCGTTCGGGCAACACGTCGATATAGCGCAACTCGGCGAGCCCGGCACGCACACGGGTATCCTGCTGCAGCCAGTTGTCGCTGTTCTTCTGGTCGTAGCGATCCTTCGCGTTGGCCGCATAGGCGCCCAGCGTCGCGGTGAGCGATCGGCGATTGTTCAGGATGATGGGATAGGCCAGCGCTACCCCGATCCGGTCGTTCGTCACCTTGCGATTGAAGCCCAGCATCTCGATCGCGTCGTCCTGCGGTTCGGCCTGGTAATGGTAGCCATCGAGCTTCACGGACAGCCCGTCGTTGCCGATCGGCACCCTGACCTCACCCGCGAGGTAGGTGACGGCGTTGTGGCCGATGGGGAGTGCGCCGGTGAGCTTGACCTGTTCGCCCAGCGGCGTGAGGCTGTTGGTGCCCAGATTGACCAGCGGCTGCATGCCGGTGCCCAGCTCCGCCACGTTGCCGTTGACGTTCACGCGTTTGAGCCCCGCGTTGATCACGAGCTCGGTGGCGCCATCGGCCCGCCGCGGCAGATCCATCGCGGGATTGATGGTGACGCCAGGGACGATACGCATGAGATTCAACACCCGCTCCAGCGTCGCGCGCGTCAGCGGCTTTTCTTCGAGCAGCGGCTCGGCCAGATACTCGAGCCGGGCCTGTGCATTACCGGTGTCGCCTTCGATGCGCACATTCTGGATATAACCCTCGACCACCGTGATGACGACCAGACCATTGGCGAAGTTCTGGTTCTGCACGAGCGCGAACGACAAGGGATAACCGCGCGAACGATAGAGTTCGGTAATCTTCTCTGTCTGCTGCACGAGTTCGCCGACGGTTATCTCTTTGCCGACCAGCGGCGTCAGAAAGGCCGATATCTCGCTGAATTCGATGGTGCGCACGCCGGCCACGTCGAAGTTGCGCGGCACGATACGTTGGGCAAGGCGAGCCTGTATGGCTCGTTGCTCGGGCGTGGGAGGCGGCGTGACGACCGGGGCAGGGGCCTGCGTCGGCCGTTCCACTTGGGGTAACGAATCCACAGGATTGCCGCGCAGCGGCGCGTCCGCCCAGCTATTAATCGCGTAACCGGCCAGCGCCGCGGCCACCGAGTATCTCCAAGCACTCTTGCTGCAACGCTGATAAGGCATCATCGGCACGACCGGAAACAGAAAGTAAGCGGATTCCCCGGGGGGAGTGGCGAAATTCGGCGTCTGCGCGGTCCAATTATTTCAGGACGTATCGCATTAGAATTTTTTCGCATCTTGCCAGCAAAAAGCGCGCGCCACAATGCGCAACATCCCCAAATCGGGGTCGGTTTATATATTGCGTGATTACATAAAGGTTGCAGTCAACGTATGCGCTTAATCGCATAATTACGAATAAATTCCGTTTATTGCATAAATCGGGAATAGGACTTGCGGCTTTCCTGTCTCAATATTACGAATATGGGGGTAAACCCCAATGCCAAACGAATGTTAATAGATAAGACTAGAAAAACATTTAAAAACACGGTGGGCGGTGCATTTGCGTCGAAGCTTTTCGATCGCGGCCAAACGGAGTAAACATAAATGAAAGTGCGTGGTTCGAGCGAGTCCTTCGTTTAATCCGGAGTACCCATGAATCCCGGAGATATCGTTCCTCTTTCCTTTCACAGCGGCCTGTTTGTCTTGTCGTTCGTGATCGCGTTGCTCGGCTCCTATGTGGCCTTGAGCGCTGCCGCCCATATTCGCGACAGTGTGCGTGACGGCGAATCCTGGCGTGCTTATGCCGTGATCGGGGCGCTGGCAATGGGAGGAATCGGCATCTGGGGCATGCACTTCATCGGCATGCAGGCGCAGAACCTGCCGTTCGATGTGGAATACGCGCTGGTGCCCACCTTGATCAGCGCGCTGGTTGCCATCGTATTTTCCGGGGCGGCATTCTGGTATGTGGGCGGCCGGCCGTTTTCGCTGTTCCGTTGTGCCGTGGCCGGTTTGCTGGCCGGGCTGGCGGTGGCGGCGATGCATTACATCGGTGTGAGCGCGATGCGCATGCCGGCGTTTTTCCGCTGGGATACGCCGCTAGTGATCGCCTCCGTGCTGATCGCGGTAGGGGCGGCCACGGCAGCGGTCTGGCTGGCCTTCAATGTGCAGCGCGAGTGGCAGCGCATGGTTGCCGCCGTGCTGATGGCCGTGGCGGTCTGCGGCATGCATTACACCGGCGTGGCCGCGGCCACGGTGGTCTGCACTTCCGGCGGCGCGGGCGATGGCCTGCACGTCGGCGGCGTCTCGTTGCCCTATGTGGCATTCGGCGGCGCCATTCTGGTTCTCATTGCGATGCGCTGGCAATTGCATCGCAGCTACAAGCGCTATCAGGCGCGGCTGTCGCAACGCATGGACGCGTTGCTCAACGATGGCCGGGCACCTGGGGCGCCGGTGCGTTGAGAAGCACCACGGCGAAGGTATACGCATAAAAACAAGCTGTACAGCAACACCGCAGGACGTCCGTACCGGCTCGTGCCGGCATGGACCATGTAGCGCCGCAGTCTTGGCTGCGTGTGTTTTTTCAACTGTCGTTGTTTCTCTTGTTTTTAGGAGGTGCCACATGCTTGCGCACGTCAAATCATTCTGGAAAGACGAAGAGGGCGCCACCGCGATCGAGTACGGCTTGATCGCGGGGCTGGTTGCCGTCGCCATCATCGCCGCGTTGATTACGTTGAGAACCGAAATTGCCGCTCTGTTCGGCCGGATCTCGACGGCGTTGCAGGGCGCCGCGCCGCCGGCCGCCGGCGGCTGACGCAGGTGCGGTAAAGCGCGCGACGGGCCGCGGTGCGAGCCCGGCCCGTCGCGTAGTTCATCGAGTGCACGTTTTACGGGCGGAGCCCGCGCCAGGCCTGGCGTGGTCTCCTATTGCCCACTCAATAAGCTGGAGTGCCCCGATTGTTGAAGGAGAACATGTGGTGGCTGTCGTTCCTGGCCTTCAACACCCTGGTCGTGTATTACGACATACGCTGGCGCCGTGTGCCCAACTGGCTGACCGTGGGCGCGGCACTGGTGCAGGTCGTATGGCTACTGCTCGCGACATTCAGCGGGCAGCCATGGCCGGACTACGGCGCGCAGAGCTGGGGCGACGCCTTGCTCGCGTTTGGCGCAAGCTTCGCGTTTCTTTATGCCTGGCATATGCGATGGATGGGGGCAGGGGACGTCAAGTATCTTGCCGCGCTGGGCTTATGGGTGGGCTTCTGGCCGTGGGCCGCGGTGGTGCTGTTCGGCACCGCGATCTGCGGCGTGGGGGCGCTCTGGTACTACAGCACCGGCATCGCGGGCGGAATGAAGGGCCTGCGCATCCTGCCGATGGGCGCGGCGGCCGGCCTGGTCGCCTGGAGCGGGGCGCTTATGCCGTCGAGTTCGCCCTTGTGTTCCTGGTGTTCTTCCTGGTTGCTTACGGTCTTTTGACGTGGGGCCTCATCTTCGCGGCCCAACAATCCCTGAATTTCGCCGCCGACGAGGGCGCGCGCGCCGCGCAGCGGTGGCAGGCCGTGGGCGCGTGGGCGCCGCGTGCCGCGAGTGCGCAGACGGCGGCCGCCACGCAGGCAGCCTGGGTCTCGTCCATGGGCGGCACGGCAACCCGGGTGGCGGTGTGCGGTGCCACGGGCCGGCTGAGCGGCACCGGCAATTGCAGCGGCATCGCCCTGGCCCCGGATCAGATCGAGGTCGTGGTGCGCTACCCGTATGGCAACGCGCCGCTCCTGCCCACCCTGCCCGGGATGGGTCTCGTGGTTCCCAACGAATTGAGCGCGCGTGCCTCGGTGCGCCTGGGCGGCGCGCTGTCACAGGCCGGGAGTTGAACATGCCGCGCCTGACCCCTCGCCGGATTCCCTGGCGCCGCCAACGCGGCGTGGCCGCCATCGAATTCGCGCTCGTCATCACCCTGTTGCTCTTCATCCTGTGCGGCATCATCGGTCTGGGCTCCATGTTTTGGGCGCAGCAGAAACTCACCAAAGCGGTGGGTGAGGGCGCGCAGGTGGCACTGCAGACCGGCCTGGCCGGCTCCATGAACTCCAACGCCGCCTGCACGGCCGCGCGCCAGGAAGCGAGCTGGCTCGCCGTGAGCTGCGCCGTCACCGTGGCGAATTGCCCGTGGGCCGATGCGAACGGCGTCGTGCAGCGCTGCGCCCGCGTCTCCCTTTCGTATAACGCCGCCGACTGGCCGCTGCTCGGCATGATGCGCACGCTCGCCGGCGCGCTGCCCGGCGGCAATACCTGGTTGCCGACGTCGCTGACCGCATTGGCCAGCGTACAGATACCTTCCGGATCCACGCCATGAGTCTCACCGCCAAGATCATCGCCGGGCTGTTCATCCTGATCGCATTGGTGCTGGGCTTCTTCGCCATTCAGCTCGCGACGCGGCCGGTGCCGCCGCCGCCCGCGCCGGTGTGGCCCGTCCAGGTGCAGACCACCGCGCCGGCCGAACCCGAGGTGCAGACGTTTCCGGTTCTGGTCGCGGCGGGCCGGATCGAGCCGGGCGTGCCCATCACGGCGGACAAACTCAAGGTCGCGCAATGGCCGGTGCAGCCGGGCGGGGTCGAGACAGATCCGAAGCAGATCGAGGGCAAGGTGCTGCGCAAGGCCCTGGCGCCCGAAGAGCCTGTCATGAGCGCGGACGTGATGCGCGGGCTGGCGACCTATCTCGAGCCCGGCGAGCGCGCGGTCACGATCGCGGTCGACGAGCTTTCCGGGGCGCAGAACCGCATTCAGCCCGGTGACCTGATCGACGTGTTCCTGCTGATGGAGCGCAGCGCCGAAGTGCCGGGGACACAGACCCGCCTGCTGCAGTCTCGTGTGCGGGTGCTGGCCTACGGCGCGGATGCCGTATCCGGACCGGGCGCCGTGGCCGACGCCGGCAATCAGAATGCCGCCGTCGCTCGCAACGCCATCCTTGCGGTGCCGGTCGAGCAGGTTAACGAGCTCTTGCTCGCCTCGCGCGCCGGCAAGCTGCAGCTGGTACTGCGCTCGCCGGACGATATGGCCATGCCCGATCCTTCGCTGTTTCCGCGCCGCGCGCCGGTGCTCAATGCCCGCGCCGGTCTGACGCCGGTACAGCAGGCCAGTAGCCGCGACGGTATCAATGCGGCTTTCGCCGGCGACGCGTTGCCGCAACTCGCGGGCCCCGCGCCGGAGCCGCCGCCGCAGGCCGCGCCGCGATCACCCCGTCCCGCGGGAGGCGGGCGCAGCGTTGAAATCATTCGAGGCGGAGATATCTCCACAGTCACTTATTGAGCGTCGGCACGGAATCAGGCCCGCGCCACTTTCCGGCGCGTGCCAGCAGAACAGGATTCAGAACGCATGAACGTAACGGGGATGAGCAGGAAGATCTGGGCAGGTGTGTGGCTGTCGGCAGGGTTGGCGGCCGCGTCGGCCCCTGCCTGGGCGCAGACCGCGGCGCGCGGACAGCCGCAAGGATCACCGCAGGCCGCGCCTATGCAGGCCGCGCCTATGCCGGCCGCGCCTCGCCTCAGTGAGTTGTTGGTGAGCGTGAACGGACAGCAGCCGCTCGGCCTGAGCGCCGCGCCGACGCGCATCGCCGTGGGCGACCCGACCGTGGCCGACGTCAAGGTGCTCGCGGGCACGGCGGGTGCTGGCGAAGTATTGGTGTACGGCCGCAAGGCGGGCACGACCGAGTTGCGGGTGTGGACGCGAGGCGCGCGGGACCCCCAGGTCTGGCTGGTGCGGGTGATCTCCGACGCGCAGGCCGCGCTGGTGCGGCGAGGCGTGCAGCCGGGGGTGAGCGTGGACACGGCGGACGGTCGTGGCGTGATCACCGGCACGGCCCCGTCGGCGGAGGCCCATCGGGCGGCGGTCGAATCGGCCGGCGACCCGCAGACCCAGGTCGACGTATCGCAGATCGCGACGAGCGGCGTGGTGCAGGTCGAAGTGAAAGTGGTGGAAGTGTCGAAGTCGGTGATGAAAGACATCGGCGTCGCGTTCAACGCGGGCGGGGGGCGGGTGTCGGGTGGTGTGTCGCTGCTGCCGCAATTGAGCGGCTTTCTGGGTGGCATCAGCTACAGCAGCAGCGATTTCAACGCGACGTTGCGGCTGCTGCAGAGCAACGGCATGGCCCGCATCCTGGCCGAGCCGACCCTGCTGGCACTGTCGGGGCAGAGCGCGAGCTTTCTGGCCGGGGGCGAGATTCCGATTCCGGTGGCGGGGGGGCTGGGCACGCAGACCATCGAATTCAAGCCCTTCGGCATCGGGCTCACGGTGTCGCCCACGGTCATCTCGCGCGAGCGCATCGCGCTTAAGGTCGCGCCCGAGGCCAGCGAACTGGATTACACGAACGGCATTCTGATGTCGAACACGGATGGCTCGCTCACTACGATTCCGGCCCTGCGTACCCGCAAGGCCGACACCACGGTGGAGCTGGGCGATGGCGAGAGCTACCTCATCAGTGGCCTGGTGTCGCGCCAGACCAAGGCCAATGTGAACAAGATTCCGCTCTTGGGCGATCTGCCCATCATCGGCGCATTTTTCCGCAACGTGCAGTACTCGCAAGAAGACAACGAGTTGGTGATTGTGGTCACGCCGCGGCTGGTCCGGCCCATCGCGCGGGGTGTCACCCTGCCGATGCCGGGCGAGCGTCAGGAAGTGAGCGATCGCGCGTCCACGGCTTGGGGGTATTACTTGCTCGGCCCGATGGGAGGCCAGCAAATGCCGGGTTTTTCACGGTGACGAATATGAAGACACACGCCCGCGAATGGGTCGCTCTGGACAAGAGCACCTGCTTTCTTTTTTGCACCAGCAACAACGGCGTGGCGCAGCAGTTGGGTCAGGCCATCGGTGATCTCGGCCTGTTGACGCAAGAGCTGCCGCCGCTGGATACGCTTGCGCGCCGCATCTCGGATATCAATCCGCAGGTGGTGTTTCTGGACTTCACGGCCGATGCCAACGAGCCCGGCAAGCTGCTGATGGCCGCCGATCTCGCGCGTATCCTGGCGCGCGTCGCGCCTTCGGTGCCGCGGGTGGCAGTGGGTTATCTGGCCCAGCCCGACGGCGCCATCGCGGCGCTGCGTGCCGGGGTGAGCGACTTTGTCGATCCCTCGGTCTCGCCCGAAGAGGTGCGTGGGGTCGTGCAACGCCTGATCTCGAACCGGCGCGGAGAGGGCGGCGGCACCGATGCCACGCATCGCAGCGTGCTCGTGCTGGGCGCCCGCCCGGGTGTGGGCGCCAGCACGCTTGCCGTGCATGCGGCCGGCCTCGGTCAGCACATGCTGGCGCAAGCCGCGGCGGCCCGCCAGCACGGCGCCGCCAAGGCGGCCAAGGGCGGCGATCTGATGGCCACGCAGTTGCCGCTGTCCGATCGGGTCGGAGTGCTGGATCTGGGTTGGCCGGTGGGGGATTGCCTGCTCTACCTGAACATCAGCAGCGAATTCGATTTTGCCGAGGCCGTGCGCAACCTGCGCCGCCTCGACGGCACGCTGCTCAGCTCGGCGATGGCCCACACGGCGGCCGGCGTCAGCGCGCTGGCTTTGCCGCGCGATGTGGCGCAGATGCGTGCGCTGTCGCCGTCCGATTCGCTCATGCTGTTCGAGCGCCTGCGCCAGCACTACGGCATGCTCATCACCGATGCCGGGGGATTTTCCAATCCCGAGTTCGTAGCCAAGCTCGTGCGCTCATCGCAGGAAACGTGGCTGGTCACCGATCAGAGCGTGAGCGCGCTGGTGTCGCTCGCCAACGTGCTGCAGGAGCTCGACCAGCATCATGTGGAACGCGCCTCCGTCAAGCTGGTGGTCAACCGCTACGACGAACGCTATGGCATGACGGCGAGCCAGATCGCCGAGCGTTTCGGCATCACGCTGGCCGGTACCTTGCCTGATCGCACCCTGCCGCTGATGGTTTGCACCAACCAGGGCAGGCTGTTGCACGAACAGGCCGAGCGCGACGTCTACGTGCGAGCCGTGCAATCGCTGATCGATCGCGTCATGTCGGACAACATGGGATCGAGCGCCCGCCAGGGCTGGCTCGCGACGTGGCTGCCGGGCGTGCACAAGCGCGTGAACATGGTTTGACCAAGGTGGAGGCATCATGATCATGTCGGCATCCATGGAGTTCGGCTCCGGCGCACCGGAAGGCGAATTCACCGGATCGCAGCGCTTCCAGGACGTGAAGAGTCAGGCGTACGAGCACCTGCTGTCGCGCATCGAGGAGCTGGGCGCCGAATTCGGCCGCTGGACGCGCCAGGCGATCCAGGAGTTCGTCGACATCGAGGTCGCGAGTTTCGTCCGCATGCGGCGCGTGGCCATCAACGAGGGCGAGCTCGGCCAGATCTCGGCTGCCCTCACCAAAGAGCTGGCGGGTCTGGGGCCGCTCGAAGACCTGCTTTCCGACCCCGCCGTCGAAGACGTGCTGATCAACGGCTACGACAATGTGTTCGTGTCGCGCCGAGGGGTGCTCGCGCGCGAATCGCTGCGCTTCACCGACAACCAGCACGTCTTGCGCATCGTGCGCCGCATTCTCGCGCCCTTGGGCAGGCGGCTGGACGAGTCCAGTCCCATGGTCGATGCGCGGCTGCCCGATGGCGGCCGGCTGAATGTGGTCATCGAGCCGCTCGCGGTCGACGGCCCGATGGTGTCGATCCGAAAGTTTCGCCAGGATCCCCTCAAACCCAACGATCTGCTCGCGCTGGGCTCGTTCAACGAAGATATCTTCCGCCTGCTCAATCTGGCGGTGCGCTACCGCTGCAATATTCTCGTCTCCGGCGGCACCAGCTCGGGCAAGACGTCGCTGTTGAACGCGCTGGCGTTCTTCATTCCGGATACCGAGCGCGTGGTCACGGTCGAGGACACGGCCGAACTCTCGCTCAATCACCCGCATGTGGTGCGGCTGGAATCTCGCCAGGGCGGGTTCGATGGCTCCGGCGCGGTCAGCATCCGCGACCTGATCCGCAACAGCCTGCGGATGCGGCCGGACCGCGTGGTGGTGGGCGAGGTGCGGGGCGCCGAAGTGATGGACATGCTGCAGGCCATGAACACGGGACACGAAGGTTCGATGGCCACCATCCACGCCAACTCGCCGCGCGAGTGCCTCTACCGGATCGAGATGCTCGCGGGTTTCGCGGGCTTTCAGGGCAGTGAGGACAGCTTGCGGCGCCAGATCGCGAGCGCGCTGGATTTCATCGTGCAGATCGGGCGGCTGCCCAACGGCAAGCGCCGCGTCGTGTCGGTGACCGAAGTCACGGGCATGGGCGATAACGTGATCGCCACGCAGGAACTCTACCGTTACGAGGCCTACACCACTCCCGACGGCGAGGACAAGGACAACTGGGTGAGCCTGGGCATCAATCCGCACACGCCCAAACTCGCGCGGGTGCGCGACGAAGTGCGCGGCATCACGGCCGCACCGCCCGACGAGCCCGAGACGGGCGGTGGCGGTTTCTGGAGCCGGAGGCGCTGATGAACGCGCTGCTGCTCGGTGCCATTTCGCTGTTGCTGCTCGCCGGTGCGCTGATCGTGCTGCTGCGGGCCAGCGCCGGCGCGCGCCGCAGCGCAACCTCGGCCTACCTGGATGCGCGTCTGGATCAAGGCAAGGGCGCTGCCGCGGCCGCGGCCGGCGCCGTGCTGATGCAGCCGATCCGCCGCGGCGGCAACGCCTGGTCGCGCATGCTGCTGGTCGCAGGCGAGCCCTCGAGCAGCCGCATCTACTTTGTCCTGTTCGCGCCGCCCGCTCTTCTGGCGCTCATCGCTTTCGTCGCGGGCGGCACCGCGGCGGCGCTGGCCTGCTTCGCGCTGGTGCTGTTGCTCGGATACTTCCGCCTTTGGCACAAGGCCGACAAACGCAAGCGCCGCATGGTGGCGCAGCTGCCCGAGTTCCTGGAAGCGGCCGTGCGCCTGATCGTGATCGGCAACAGCGTGAGCTCGGCGTTCCAGTCCGCTACCCGCTCGGTCGAGCAGCCCTTGCTCGAAGTCGTGCAGCGCGCGGATGCCCTGGCGCGATCGGGCAAGGAGCTCGACGTGGCGCTGGCGCAGGTGGCGCGCCAGTATGGCCTGCAGGAACTGCTGCTGGTGTCGGCCGTGATCTCGCTTGCGTTGCGCTTTGGCGGACGCAGCGATCAGGTGCTTGAACGCATGGCGGGCTTCATGCGTGATCTCGAGGCGGCGCGCGATGAGCTCACGGCGCTGTCCGCCGAGATCCGGCTGTCGGCCTGGGTGCTGGCCCTGCTGCCGGTGGGGGTGTCGCTGTTCATCATCATGTTCAACAACGACCTGTTCATGAACATGTGGAACGATCCGATGGGGTTTCGCATGCTGGTGCTGGCCGCGGGCTTGCAGATCGGCGGTTCGTTCTGGCTGTATCGCATGGCGCGCGGGGTATAGACGGCCATGGCAATGATGCTCAACGACCCTGTCGCCCGCTGGCTGCTCGTCGGCGCCATCCTCGCGCTCATGGTGGGCTGCCTGATCGTGGGTGCCGCGCTGATGGCGCGCGTCGGCCGGCAGGGGCGCAACCTGCGCACCGTCGAGCGGGCTCTGGCCGCGCGCGAGGGGCGTGCGATCCCGGCCGACGAGGCGCCGCGCACGCCGCGCGAGCACATCGAGGCCGTGACGCATGCGGCGAGCGATGCCGGCTTGCGGATGGGCGCCGGCCGGCTGGGCGAATCCCTGCTCGCCGACGAAGACCGGCGGCTGGTCGAGGCCTGCGGCTTCGCGGATGTTCCTCGGGCGCGCGGGCTATTCATCGCGTCGCGCGTGTTCCTGGCACTGGCCCTGCCTTTGTCGTTCTGGATGTTTGCCGACGCGCGCTGGCCGGAGATGCACTGGGCCGGCAAGTTCGCCATCATGTTCTTCGGTTTCACCTTCGGCTGGATGGGGCCCAAGTGGTGGTTGATGCGCCGCTGGTCGCAGCGCCGCCGCCAGGCGGGTCAGGAGCTGCCGCTACTCATCGACCTGATGCGGCTTCTGCAGGGCGTGGGTCTCTCGCTCGACCAAAGTATTCACGTGCTGGTGCACGACTTCCGCGTGGCGATGCCCGTCATCGGGCAAGAGCTGCGCGTGGCGGCCGATGCGCACACGCGGGGCCGTACTCGCGAGCAGTCGCTCGCGCGGTTGGCCGAAGGCTACGACAACGACGACCTCACGGCGATCTGCCGGCTGATGGTCCAGATCGACAAGCACGGCGGCGCGGTGCAGGAGCCGCTGGCGCGTTTTAGCGATCGGGTGCGCGAGAAGCGCAAGCTCGACCTCAAGGCCAAGGTGGCGAAGATGACCGTGAAGATGACCGGCGTGATGGTGCTGACGCTGTTGCCGGCGCTGCTCATCGTGACAGGCGGATCGGGATTCATCGCCATCGTCCGCGGCCTGTCGCAGATTGCAGGAGGCAGTCCATGAAACAACGTGACCAAGCCGCGCCGTGGGCGCGCATGGCGGTGCTGGCGGTGGCGCTGGGCGCGCTGACCGGTTGCCAGACCTCGCGCGTCGAGACGGCACAGCAGCTGATGCGAGACCAGCAGCGCGAAGAGGCCCTGGCCCAGGAAAAGGCCGATGAGTCGATGCGGCGCAACGCCGCGACGCCGCCCGAGGTGGCGCTCTCGTTGATCCGCGAAGCCCAGCGCGATGGCCGTTACTTCGCGTCGCTCGCGTACATCGATGCCTATCGGCAGTCATATGGAGAAGGCGGTGAGGTGGCCGCGCTGCGCGCCGACGCGCTGCGCATGACCGGGCAGCCCGCGGCCGCCGAGCAGGCCTATCGCGCGCTGCTGAACGGCGAGCAGGCCGCCCGCGGCTGGCATGGCCTCGGGTTGCTGGCCGGCGCGCAGAATCAATTCGACGACGCCGCCGACAAGCTCGGCCGTGCCGCGCGCATGCGGCCGACCGATCCGCAGTATTTGGGCGACCTCGGCTATGCATTGCTGCGCGCGGGCGACCCCGCCGCGGCGCGCGTGCCGCTGGGCCAGGCCGCCGAGCTCGACCCGGGCAATGCGCGCATCATCGGCAACCTTGCGCTCCTGCTGCTGGTCAGTGGCGATGAGCTGGCGGCGCACCAGGTCATGGATCAGGCGAGATTGTCCGAGCCCGCGCGCGAGCGCGTGGTGCAACTTGCGGCCGAAGTCCGGCAAGCGCAGCGCCAGACCGCCGTGCCGGCCCCGCAGACCGTCGCGGCGGTGTCGATCGTCTCGGCGCAGGCCGACGTGGCGCGATCCGACGGCGCGCGCCCTTCCGTGCGACAGGTGGACGCATCCGGTAATGCGGTCACGGGCGCGTCGACCGCTGTTGCGAGCTCGGCCCCGGCTCCCGTCGCTGCGATGCCGTTGCCCGTGTTGCAACGGCCGCTGCTGGATCGCATGGGCAATCCCGCCGCGAGCGCCACCGCTCCCTGACCCGAACGCTACGTGAGGCCTTTCATGCATCGATCTCCGCTTCGCCTGGCCACCGCGCTCGCGAGCATGCTGATATCCGGCACCGCCTTCGCGCAGTTGCGCCCACCTCTCACCGCGCCCGCGCAGGCCGCGCCGCCCGCGGCTTCGGCCACCGCGCCCGTTGCGCAGGCCAGCCCCGTGCCCGCAACGCCGGCGCCGGCCGCGGCCACACCGGGCGCGGCCGACACCAATGCTGCCGTGCGCCAGGTGCCGTCGCCCGAGGCGCCGCCCGCGGCACCGGCCGCGCGCGCCGGCGCCGATGATCTGGATCGGCCGGGTGCCGTCACACGCGCCTTGATGGCCGCGCAGGCCGACGGCCGGCGCGCCGGTCCCGGCGTGCCGCTGCAGGGCCCGGTCGCGAGCGCGGCCTGGAGGCGCTATATCCAGAGCTTCGAGCAGCCGCTGCCGCAGTGGTTTGGCACGCGCATCAACAGCCAGTCCAATGGTTCGGGAGGCGGCGGCTGAGCCCGCCCGCGCCACGATGAGACCACGCCGCTTTCGCACGCCGGCCGCCGGGCAACAGGGATCGATCCTGATGCCCGCGGCACTCATCATCCTGATCGGGCTGGTGCTGTTGGGTGGCGCGCAGCTCGGCTATTTCTATTACATGAAGCGCGAGCTGCAGAAAGCCGCGGATCTCGCGGCACTCACCGCCGCCCAGTTGCTGGGTGCCGGCGCGCAGGCCAATTGCACGGCCGCCTCGGCGGCGGCGGGCGCCAATGCGCGGGCCAATCTGGGCGGTAATGCGCAAGCGATCACCGTCACGAGCACCTGCCACCGCTGGGACAGCAGCAACGCCTCGCTCGCGCCGCGCTTCATCCGGCCCATCGCGGCCGGCGAGCGCTACAACGCCGTGCGGGTCGCGCTTTCCATGCCGGCGCCCGCGCTGGTCCCTTATCTGGGGGGCGCCACGATTTCGGTCGAGGCCATCGGTGCCCGCCCCGGGGAGCCCGTCGCCGCATTCTCGGTGGGCACCAAACTGATCGCCGCCAAGCCCGGCGTGCTGACCAATCTGCTCAGCCAGGTGGGCCTGGATCTGAGCGGCACGTCGCTGGTCGGATATGACAGCGGCCTGGCGAACGTGAAGATCACGCCTGCCGGCCTGTTGCAGGCGCTTGGCATTCCCGTGCCCGCCAATATCTCGCTGGCCGACTTCAACCAGCTGCTCGCCGCCAACACCCGGCCACTGGGCGATGTGCTGAACGCCGTCGTCACCGTCGCCGGCCGCAACGAGCTCGTCGCGGCCAATGTCGGTCTGCTGCAGGCGATCCAGACCAAGCTCGGCATCTCGAACCTGCAGGTCAAGCTCGGTTCCACCACGCCAGGCCGAAGCGGCGCGCTCTTTGCCAACATCACGTCGGGCGACGCCAGTTCCGCGCTCAATCTCGAGCTCGATGCGCTGCAGGTGCTGTCCACGGCCATCGGCGTGGGCACCGGCGGCCACGCCGTGCAGGGCGGCACTTCCGTGAGCCTGGGCGGCTTGGTCAGCGTGACACCGCGTTTCAGCGTGGTCGAGCCGCCCTCGATCGCGATCGGCGGTGTGGGCACGACCGCCTACTCGGCGCAGGTGCGGGTATACGCCCCGATACAGATATCCACGGCGTCGCTGCCGCCTCCGATCAGCTCGTTGCTCAAGGTGTCGATCGACTTGCCGATCACCCTGGACCTGGTGGACGGCCACGGCACGCTCACCCAACTCTGCCAGCGCCGCGACGCGGCCAACCGCGATCTCGCCAACATCGCGGTCACCTCGTCCATTCTCAAGCTGTGCGTGGGCGGACCGCCGCCCGGCGCGCCGGCCAATTGGCCCTTCTCCACCAGCGCGAGTTGCGATCAGGGCCTGCAACCCAAAAAGCTGTTGAGCGTGGCGCTGCTGGGCGCCGAGCTCGCCTCGGTGCAACCGAACCCGCCTCTGGTGATCAATGCGCTGCCCGCCAACGGCGCCGCCGATTTCTACGTGGGACAGACGCAATCGGTGCCCGCCACCGACAACCCCCTGTTGCTCGGCACGACGGTGAAGAACGTGACCGACGCCTTGCTCGGCGCCTTGCTGGGCAACTCGCTGCAGGCGGGCAGCAACCTGCCGGGCGGCACGCGCACTCAGGTCATCGACAAAATGACGCAGGAGCTCTGGAACAGTACAGCCACGCCCGCCTGCACCGATGCCATCAGCGCCCAGCAGAACGCCACGGGTTTTGCTTGCCGCAGCTCGCGCACGCAGGCGGCGCTCAACCAGATCAAGGACGCGCCCACCAACCTGGGCGGTTTTCTCACGGGCCTGCCGAACACCACGGCCAATCTGCTCACCAGTCTCGTCACGCTGAACGTGAGCAGCCTGCTGGGCAACGTGGTGGGGCTGGTCAACAACCTGGTGGGTACGGTGGTGAAAACGCTGGGCGACGTGGTCGGCGCCTTGCTGCCCACCAACCAATGCACGACGCGCATCCTCGGCATCCCGATCGGCGGCACGGTCGCCGGTTGCATGCAGCAGATCAGCAACACGCTGGCCGCCACGCCTACCGCCGGCGGGCCGCCCAACGTCGTGCTGGGCCTGGTCGGTTTCTTGCTGGAGTTGCTGCGTCCCGCGCTGGACCAGATCGGCACGGGGCTGATCAAGCCGCTTATCGAGAACGTGATCGGTCTGCGGGTGGGGCAGACCGACGTCCGCCTGATGTCGATGGATTGTGATGGAACGGGAGTACAGCTTGTCTACTGATCGCCGGAGCCGCACATGAGCGAAACCCTGCTCAACGATGGCCTCGACCTGTACGTCTGGGAGGGCACTTCCGATATCGCCGCGCGCGCCGAGCGTGCGCTCGCGGGCTACGACGCGACCCTGGTACGGGCCGAAGCCGGCATGACCTTGTCCGCCGACCGTGATCGCGCGCGGCCGGCCGTCGCGCTGGTCTCGGTCACGATGATGGGAGACGCGCGCTTCGCGGGCTTCGACTGGCTGGCCGCGCAGGGCATCCCGGTGATCTGGGTCGCGGGCGAGGTGCGCAATCACGATCCGCGCTTCTACCCGCCCGAATACTCCTACACGCTGCCGCTGAGTTTCACGGGCGCCGAGTTGCGTCGCCTGCTGTTTCGCGTGGCCGGCATTTCGCAGAAGGCCAACGAGCCCGAAGCGCCCGCGGCACCGGCGCTGGTGGCCGTATCGCCGGTGATGTGCGAGCTCCTCGAAGAAGCGCGGATGTTCGCCGACGTGCGCGCCAACGTCCTGGTGCATGGCGAAACGGGTGTGGGCAAGGAGCGCGTGGCGCGCCTGCTGCACGATGACGCGTCATGGTCGGACGGACCCTTCGTGGCCGTGAACTGCGGCGCGATCCCGGAGGGGCTGTTCGAAGCGCATTTCTTCGGCCATGCCAAGGGAGCGTTCACCGGCGCGGTGGGGGCGCACAAGGGTTACTTCGAACAGGCGCACGGCGGCACGCTGTTTCTGGACGAGATCGGCGATCTGCCGCTGTACCAGCAGGTGAAGCTGTTGCGTGTGCTCGAACAGAGCACCGTCACGCGGCTGGGCTCGTCCACCGAGATACCGGTGTCGTTCCGGCTGGTGGCCGCCACCAACAAAGATCTGCGCACGCTGGTGGCCGAAGGGGATTTCCGCGCCGACCTGTACTACCGCCTGGCCGTGATCGAGCTGCGCATTCCCAGCCTCGAGGAGCGCGGCCCCGCCGAGAAGCGCGCGATCTTTCAGGCGCTGCTGCAGCGCCATGGCGTGTCGGAGCACGACGAGGTGCCGCCCTGGCTGCTGCAGCGGATCGAGCAGATGCAGTTTGCCGGCAACGTGCGGGAGCTCTCCAATCTGGCCGAGCGCGTGGCCATCATCCGCCGTCAGCTGCGCGGCTGGGATCCTGCGCGCATCGAGCTTGTCCTGAACCGGCACGCGCGTCAGATGCCACCGTCACCCACCGCGCCACGGGCCGCCACGGACGCCACCCCGGCTGCCGCCGCCCAGAGCGCGCCGGTCTTCACGCCCGCCGAGCGCAGCGAACGCGAACGCGTGCTGACTGCGCTCGAGGCCAATGGCTGGCGTCGCCAGGATACCGCGCACGCACTGGGCATTAGTCGCAAAGTGCTGTGGGAGAAAATGCGTAAATTCCGTTTGGGTGAGACCCAAGGCGAGCCCGTCGACGGCATGGCCGACTTCTGACGCCGGGGCCAGCGCGTAAATGCGGGAATAACCCAGGAAAACCCGTGGCATTTGGGTGCGATAATTCGCAATCTGTTGCTATAGTTCCGAACTTACTGCCTAGGGGTAGGGGATAAAAAAGTGGAAATCCAACACAGGGGCGCGAGCGTGCGCCTGATGCTCGCTGGCCTGCTCGTCACCGGTCTGGCCGGTTGCGCGAGCACCCAGAAGCCTGCCGAGCGCCCCGCGGTCCAGCAGGTCGAAAACAAAGACGCGGCCAATACGCCGGTCGCGCCGCCAGCGCCTGCTCCCGCTCCCGTGCCGGCCGCGCCCACGCCGCCGCGCGCGAGCTCCACGGCCACCGAGCTCCAGGGCATGATCCAGAGCCGTCAGGTGTCCGAATTGCGCACCAGCTACAACGGCAACTACGGCGCCAGCCTGCTGTTCCGTCCCGATGAGCTCACGTACTACGTCGCGCTGTTCCAGCAGAAGGACTTCTGGCAGGTCTATAAAACCAAGTCCGCGCAGCGGGCCGAGACGGTCTACCGCAGCTTCGTCGCCCGCTCCGCCGAGTTGGCCGAGGTCGACATCCGCCGCATCCGCATGCAGGCAGACTACACCCAGGCCGAAGCCCAGCTCGCCGCCCGCAATGCCGAGCTCGCGTCGCTTCAGGCCGACCGCCAGCAGCGCCAGCAGCAAGAGCAGCTGGTGGCCGAGCGCCAGGCGCAGGCGCGTCAGGAAGCCCAGGCCCTGGCCGACCAGAACAAGGACGTCCGCGAGCAGTTGCGTGCGCTGCAGCGTCAGATCGACGCCCTGCAGGCCGAGCAGGCCCGTCTGGCCGCACCCAAGACGCGCGCTCCCAAGTAATTTCGTGACCCGGGCGGCGGGTGCCTCGTCACCCGCCGCCTCTCCCGCCGCGATCCGCGCGCGGGCAACGCGCCTTGGCGTGTCTCTGGCCGGCGCGTCCGGCCTGGCCCCGACGGGCCCTCTTCATCATGGCTTTCAAAGTTTTTGACCTCGAATGCGACCGCGGCCACCTGTTCGAGGGCTGGTTCGGTTCGCATGACGACTACGACGCACAACAGGCTCGCGGCCTCGTGGCTTGCCCCGTGTGCGACTCGCGCGGCATCGTCAAGCGCCTGTCGGCGCCCCGCCTGAATGTCGCTCACCTGCGCGAGACGGCACCCGCGGCGGCACCGTCGCGGCCGGGTGCGCCGCCGTTGCCTGCCGAGCTGGCCAAGCTGCAAGCCGAAGTCCTGCGACAGGTGCGGCAGTGGGTGCGCAATACCGAAGACGTCGGCCCGGGCTTCGCGGCCGAAGCGCGCCGCATCCACGACGGCGAGGCCGATGAGCGGCCTATTCGCGGCACGGCCACCGCCGACGAACGCGCGGAGCTCGCCGAAGAGGGCATCGCGGTCATGACCGTGCCCACCTTTCTCGACGACGACCAACTCCAGTAGGCCGGGAAGGGCCGCCGGCGGATACACGCCCGGCAGGTGAGGCTCGAACCCCGAGCAAGGCGCACAGACGAACGCCAAACAAAAAGCCCGCGCTGCTCGAAGCAGCGCGGGCTTTTTTCACCGCGAATGCGGCAGCCGGATCAGTTGACGCGGCTGCGGTATTCGTTGGTGCGGGTGTCGATTTCGATCTTGTCGCCGATGGCGCAGAACAGCGGCACGCTGAGCTCGTAGCCGGTGTTGATCTTGGCGGGCTTGAGCACCTTGCCCGAGGTGTCGCCACGGACGGCCGGCTCGGTGTAGGTGATTTCGCGAACCAGGATCGTGGGCAGTTCGACGGAGATGGCGCGGCCATCGTAGAACACCACTTCAACGGGCATGTCTTGCTCGAGGTAGTTCAGGGCGTCGCCCATGCTCTCGGCTTCGATTTCGTACTGGTTGTACTCGGTGTCCATGAACACGTACATCGGATCGCCGAAGTACGAGTAGGTGCACTCCTTGCGCTCGAGCAGGACCACGTCGAACTTTTCGTCGGCCTTGTACACGGACTCGCTGGCCGAGCCGGTCAGCAGGTTCTTGAACTTCAGCTTGACGACGGCGGCGTTACGGCCGGACTTGTTGTATTCGGTCTTCTGGACCACGAGGGGATCCTTGCCGACCATGACCACGTTGCCGACTCGCAATTCCTGAGCGGTTTTCATCGATTAAAACTCCGGGGGTGATATGGCGCACTCGCCGTGCTAGCGCGCAATCGGTTCGGGTGCCTTGTGAGCTGGCCGTACACCGCATGCGTGCCCCGGGAGGCTGTCAGTGAGTCTGTTGCGCCCGGCATGCCCGGATTGATCACCAGGATGGACGCCGCAGAAAACTGTCTATTCTAGCGCGTCTTGCTGAGATCAGTACAGAAATCGGCCAGTACGTCCCCCAAATCGGGCGGCGCGGCCTGTGCCGCGTCCCAGGCGCGGGCGGCCTTTTGCCAGTCCTGCCAGGGCGTACCGGCCAGTGCCGCGCCGGCCAGCGCCGGCAGGCCGCGGGCCGGGACCGCATTCCATGCCTGCATCAGCGCCCGTGCGGGCGCGGGCAGGTCGTAGCGTGCGAGCCACGCGTCGAGCTTGGTCAGATGCACGGCATCGTCTTGCGGGTAGATATGCCACAGGAATGGCCGGCCTGCCCAGGCGGCCCGCACGAACGAGTCTTCGCCGCGCACGAGGTTCAGGTCGGCCAGCCACAGCAGCCGGTCGAAGTCCGGTTGCGCCACGAACGGCACGCGCACGACGTCCAGGCCCGCGAGCGTCAGGCTGTCGAGCGCGGGCGCGACGCCCTCGGGCACGAGCAGGATGGCCCCCTCGGGCAGCGCAGCCAGCGCGCCAGCCATATCGGCCACCGGTGCCTGGGGATAGCAGAACAGCGTGACCAGGCGCGCGCCGGCGCGGCGTCGCGCGAGCATTTCGCCGGATACGCCCAGCCGCCGCAGAAAATCCTCTTGCGCCGCAGCGTCTGCCTGCCAGGCATCGCGCGCGGCACTCAGGCCCGGTTCGCGGATGAGCCCGCCGGTGGCGGCGGTGAAGCCAGGAAAGAAAAAGTGCTTCACCAAGCCATTGGGCTGCAGCGACGGCAGACCATGGCAGCTCTCGACCCAGGCCTCGGCGCTCAGGTATTCGAGATTGATCCACACCGGATGGGTGGCGCGCATGGCGTTGATGAATTCGGCAGGCGGATCGCAGGCAAAGGCCTCGATCACGACATCACCCGGATCCGCCTGCGTGAGCGGCTCCTGCCAATGCCGCACGGCGACCGCCTGCACGGTCTGTGCGGGTAGCTCGGGCCGCGCGTCGGGCTCGATCCGGGCAAAGGCACTCAGATCATCCACCCACAATCGCACCTGCCAGCCTCGGCCTTGGGCGAGGCGGCGTGCCAGGCGCCAGCACACGCCGATGTCGCCGTAGTTGTCGACGACGCGGCAGAAGATGTCGGCGCGCACGGCAGCGCTCAGTGGAACTGCGTGGGCGCCGTCTCGGCGTCTTCGGGCAGCTCGGCGTGCACGAGCTCGCCCAGCGGATTCGGGAAATGCGGCGCGCCGCAGTCTTCGCAATACTCGGGCGGCAACAGGCCGGGAATGCGGCGCACGTCGTTCACGCCGTACTCCTTGAGCAACGCGGCGATCTGGTCCATCGCGTCCGGCACGCCTTCGTCGTCTTCACCCGGCGCGGGCTCGTCTTCGCGGCCATACACCGGCCACACGCAGCCGTAGTACACGTCATTGCTGTTGCGCGCCGTGAAGCCGATCCGGTATTCGTCGATCTGCGCTTCGCCGCAGCCCGCGATCACCGCGCGCAATTGCGAGGGTTCGAGATTGACGGCGCTTTCGAGCCAGCTCACCGCCGCCCGCAGCGACAGCGGCCGCACGCGGCGGTCGGCTTCGCGATTGCTCACGTAATAGGCATCGGGCAGCAGCAGATCGAGACCGCAACCGGGCAGGAGCGTGGCGAAGGTAGGCTGGGCCTGTTCGACCCACTGCGCCAGGCATTCCTCGCGCGTGTTGCCCGGCTCGTCGAAGTGTTCCTGCCAGCGGAAAAAGGCGCCGTGCTCGGGCACCGCCACGGCGGCCACCACGTAGCGGGTGTCGGCCAGCATGTTGGCTGTTTCGACCGCGGTATTGATCACCGGCTTGGCGGTCTCGGCGCCCAGGGCATGCGTGCCCAGCCGTTGCAGCCACTGCCAGGTTTCGGAGAAGGTGCGCGGCATCTGGTCGATGCTGACCAGATGCGGCAGCAGCGCCACGCGGGCGTTGCTGGCCAGCACGTGGCCATGAAGCTGGGCCAGCAGCGCTTCCTGAGCCGAGGCCGAGATCGGGCCCGTGGGAATCGTGTAACGCGTCCAGGCGGCGATCGGCGCGACCAGCAGCATCACATCGTGCCGCACGCCGTTTTTCTCGATGGCCGTAGATTCGGACAGCGTCTCGGCCTGCTCGATGAGCACCTCGTAGGCGCCCACGTCGTGCTGCGCCAGATGATCGAGCGCGGCCTCGAGCGGGGCATCATTGCCCGCGCGCAAGAGCTTGGGCACGGCGGTGGCCAGCTGTGCCTCCCAATACAGGTCTTCGACACGGCTGCCGGAACGGTTGAGCGCCTGCGCGAGGGCGACCAGGCGCGTGGCGTCGCGATTCAGGCGGGAGGGGGTCTGGCTGCGGGAACGGGCCATTGAATTCGTAGGTACCGGATGCGTAACAGCGTAGTTTACCGCTCTGGCGCAACGTTGCACTCCGGCCTGTTGCTCGATCTGCAACAGCCTATGCCGCCGGGCAGGGTTTATTGCCGTGCGCGGGATAGGCAGAATCGAGATATTGGATCTACAGGAAGACTTGCCATGCTTTGGCCGACTTTATTCGTTTCACACGGCTCGCCCATGCTGGCGGTGGAGCCTGGCCAGACCGGCCCCGCGCTGGCTGGCTGGAGCGCCGCGCTGGGCGCGCGGCCCCGCGGAATTCTGGTGGTGTCGCCCCACTGGATGGGCCAGGGGCTCGCGGTATCCACGCGCGATCGCCAGGTCGCCTGGCACGACTTCGGCGGTTTTCCGCCCGAGCTCTACCATTTGCAATACGGCGCGCCGGGCTCGCCGGCCCTTGCCGAGCGCGTGCGTGCGCTGCTGGCCGACGCCGGTATCGCTGCCGACAACGATCCGCGCCGCCCGCTCGACCACGGCGCCTGGGTGCCCCTGCGATATCTCTATCCGGATGCCGACGTGCCCGTGGTGCAGCTCTCGCTCGACATGAGCCGCGATGCGCGCGGCCAATACGCGCTTGGCCAGGCACTCGCCCCGCTGCGCGTGGAGGGCATCCTGATCATCGGGTCGGGTTCGCTGACGCACAATCTGCGCGACGTGCGCATGCCGCAGCAGGCGCCCGCGCACGCGTATGTACCCACCTTCCAGGATTGGTACGCCGATCATCTGGCGCGCCACGACCTGCCGGCGCTGTTCGACTGGCAGGCCCGGGCGCCCGGTGCGCACCAGGCGCATCCGCACGACGAGCACTTGATGCCCCTGTTTGTGGCGCTGGGCGCGGGTGATACGCCTGCCGACGCGGGCTGTGCGCCGCGCCGGCTGTCCGATGAGGTCAGCTACGCCGCGCTCGCCATGGACGCCTATCAGTTCGGCGCCGCGCCCTGCGCCTGAGCGCAGCGGGGTGACAAAAGACAAAAAAACCCGCGCGGCCGGCAGGCCGCGCGGGTTTTTTGTTGCGATGCCGGATCAGGCGGCCAGCAGTTGACGCAGCACGAAGGGCAGGATGCCGCCGTGGAGGTAGTAGTCCACCTCGATCGGCGTATCGATGCGCAGCAGCACGGTGACGTCTTGCGACGTGCCATCCTTGCGATGGATGGTCAGCGTGACGTCCTGCATCGGCTTGATGCCGTGCTCCAGACCCGAAATGTCGTAGGTCTCTTCGCCGGTGATGCCCAGCGTCTGCACGCTGTCATCGCCCTTGAACTGCAGCGGCAGCACGCCCATGCCCACCAGGTTGCTGCGGTGGATGCGTTCGAAGCTGCGGGTGATCACGGCCTTCACGCCCAGCAGCTGGGTGCCCTTGGCGGCCCAGTCGCGCGAGGAGCCCGTGCCGTACTCTTCGCCACCGAACACCACCGAAGGCGTGCCGTCGGCCACGTACTTCATGGCGGCGTCGTAGATCGACATCTGTTCGCCGGTGGGCTGGAACAGCGTCTCGCCCCCTTCGAAGCGGCTGCCGTCAGGGCGCGCCGGAATCATCAGGTTCTTGATGCGCACGTTGGCGAACGTGCCGCGCATCATGATCTCGTGATTGCCGCGGCGCGAACCGTAGCTGTTGAAGTCGGCCTTCATCACGCCGTTTTCTTTGAGCCACTTGCCGGCAGGCGAGGTTTCCTTGATCGAGCCCGCGGGCGAGATGTGGTCGGTGGTGACCGAGTCGCCGAACACACCGAGTGCGCGCGCGCCCTTGACCACCGGGATCGTGCCGGGCGTCATGCCGAAGTCGTCGAAGAAGGGCGGCTCGGCGATGTAGGTGGAGTCGGGCCAGTTATAGGTTTCGCCCGCCACGCCCTTGATGTTTTCCCAGAGCTTGCCGGGATTGCTCTTGACCTGGCTGTAGTTGGCCTTGAACGCGTCGGGGTTCATGGCGAACTTGACCAGCGCGTCGATTTCTTCGTTCGACGGCCAGATGTCGCCGAGCCAGACGTCGCCGTTTTTGCCCTTGCCCACCGGCTCGGTCATCAGGTCACGCGTGACCGTGCCCGCCAGCGCATACGCCACCACCAGCGGGGGCGACGCCAGGAAGTTGGCCTTGATGTTCGGGTGGATGCGCGCTTCGAAGTTGCGGTTGCCCGACAGCACGGCCGAGCATACGAGGTCGTTGGCCACGATCGCTTCGTTCAGGTCGGGCGTGAGATCACCGGCGTTGCCGATGCAGGTCGTGCAGCCGTAGGCAGCCACGTCGAAACCGAGCTTCTCGAGGTAGGGCAGCAGGCCCGTCTTGGTCAGGTATTCGGTCACCACGCGCGAGCCCGGGGCAAGCGAGGTCTTGATGTGCTTGGGCACCTTCAGACCGGCTTCGACCGCCTTCTTGGCCAGCAGGCCCGCCGCCAGCAGCACGCTGGGGTTAGAGGTGTTGGTGCAGGACGTGATCGCCGCAATCAGGATGTCGCCGTTCTTGATCCGCGTGCCGGCGCTCGTGGTGAACACTTCGCCCAGCTTCTCGGCCGGCTGGTTGAAACCGTTTTCGGATGTCGGCTTGGAGTACAGATCGATGAAGGTGTTCTTGACGTTTCCGATCTCGATCCGGTCCTGGGGGCGCTTGGGGCCGGCGAGCGACGGCGCCACGGTACCCAGGTCGAGCGTGAGCAACTTGGTGTAGTTGATGTCGCGCGCATCCGGCACGCCGAACATCCTCTGTGCCTTGAAATAGGCTTCGAAGGCGGCGATTTCTTCAGGCGTGCGGCCGGTGCCTTCGAAGTAATCGATGGTGCGCTCGTCGACCGGGAAGAAGCCCATCGTCGCGCCGTACTCGGGCGCCATGTTGCCGATGGTGGCGCGGTCGGTGACCGACAGGCTGGCCGTGCCTTCGCCACAGAATTCGACGAACTTGCCCACGACCTTTTCACGGCGCAGCAGTTCGGTGATGGTCAGCACCAGGTCGGTGGCGGTGACACCGCCGCGCAACTGGCCCTTGAGCTCCACGCCCACGACGTCCGGGGTGAGGAAATACACCGGTTGGCCCAGCATGCCGGCCTCGGCTTCGATGCCGCCCACACCCCAGCCGACCACGCCGATACCGTTGATCATCGTGGTGTGGCTGTCGGTGCCGACCAGCGAATCGGGGTAGTAGACCTCGTTCTTCTTGTCGAAGTGCACGCCACGGGCCAGGTATTCGAGGTTGACCTGGTGGACGATACCGAAGCCCGGCGGCACGACGCCGAAGGTGTCGAAGGCCTGCATGCCCCATTTCATGAACTGATAGCGTTCACGATTGCGCTGGAATTCCAGCTTCATGTTCAGGTCGAGCGCGTTCTTCGTGCCGAAGTAGTCGATCATCACCGAGTGGTCGACCACGAGGTCGACGGGCACCAGCGGCTCGATGCTCTTGGGATTCTTGCCCATCTTGTCGGCCACCGAGCGCATGGCGGCGATGTCGGCCAGCAGCGGCACGCCCGTGAAATCCTGCAGGACCACGCGGGCAACGACAAAGGGAATCTCGTCTTCACGCCGGGCGTTCGGCAGCCAATTGGCCAGTTGCCGCACGTGTTCTTCGGTGACCTTCTTGCCATCGCAGTTGCGCAGCACCGATTCGAGCACGATGCGGATCGACACCGGCAGGCGTTGCACGTCGATGCCGAGCGATTGGCCCAGCGCCGGCAACGAATAGAACTGACAGGTTTTCTTGCCAATCTTGAAGGTTTTGAGCGTGTCGAGCGTGTTGTGCGGCATGATGGACTCCATGGGGTTTGACCGCGGGAATCCGCCATTTTCTGGCGTTTCCTCGCGTTTGTCATCGTCGTGCGGCCTGGCGCAGCGGTTGATGTCTTGTATCTTATATAAGACTCAAAGCCTGCGTCAAAGTTCCGGCGCGCTGATCGTCAGGGCTACGCCCCCATTTGTACCAAGAATCTCTGACATCCGGCTTGTCCGGTTGCGGCCGGCAGGAAACGCGGCGTTCGAAATCCGTCATGCCCGGTGCGCGCTGCGCTGACTACGATGGGTCACACTCCTGACACATCGAGGTTCCCAGAATGGCCGAGCAACGCCTTGCGCACGAACTCCAGATCCCGTCCATGCAGGATGGCTGCACGCCGGCCGAATGGCAGGCGCGCGTCGATCTCGCGGCCTGCTATCGGCTGGTGGCGCATTACGGCATGTCAGACATGATCGCCAATCACATTTCCCTGCGGGTGCCGGGCGAGCAAGGGGCATTCCTGATCAATGCGTATGGCTTGCTCTATGAAGAGATCACGGCGTCCAGTCTCATCAAGATCGATCACGATGGCAACGTGTTGTCGGCGCCGGATTTCGGCGCGCTGAATTACGGCGTGAACAAGGCCGGGTTCGTGATCCACTCGGCCGTGCACCATGCGCGGCCCGAGGTCGACTGCGTGATTCACACGCATACCTGGGCCGGGATGGCGTTGTCGTCGCTCGAGTGTGGCCTGCTGCCCATGACCCAGACGGCATTGCGGTTCCTGCGCATCGGCTATCACGATTACGAGGGCGTGGTGCTGGACACGCGCGAGCAGGCTTCGCTGGTGGCCGACCTGGGGCAGGGCGAAGCGCTGATCCTGCGCAATCACGGGCTGCTCACGGTGGGCCGCACGATCGGGGAGGCCTTCAACTGGATGCACCGCCTCGAGGTGTCGTGCCGCGCCCAGCTCGCCGCCATGGCCTGCAACACACCGATCACCGCGCTGTCCGCCGAGGTGCAGGAGGGCACCTGGAAGCAATACCAGCCGGGCACGCGCCGCCCGTATGGCCAGATGGAGTGGCCCGCGCTGTTGCGCCTGGCGGATCGCCTGGATCCCTCGTATCGTACCTGAGCGGCCGCGGGCGCCGCCGCGTCCCGTGCCAGGCCGATCGCCCCGTGGCGTCAGCGCATGGCTGCGCCGCGATGCATGGGGCAGAGCGGCGCCAGGATGGGCCAGGCCCTGTTCAAAACAGCCAGCCGCCGCGTGTGAGTTCGCCTTCGCATTGGCGATATTGCGCGCCGAATCGCTCGGCACGCGCCTGCACCTGCTTCGACACGCGCATCAGCCAGGCCTTGCGCTCGTAGCTGCGGTTGCGATAGCCGGTCCAGCCCTCGTGGTAATTGAGGTATTGGCCGTAGGCATCCCATTTGGAGATGCCATTGATGCGTTGGGTTTTGGTCATGTACCAGCCCATGAAGTCCAGCGCATCGTCGAAGTTGGTGCGGCTCGCAAGCCAACCGCCCGCCTCCCGCTTGTAGTCCGCCCAGGTTTCGTCTTTGGCCTGTGCGTAGCCATAGGCAGTGCTGACGCGGCCCCACGGGATGAAGCCCAGGAAGTAGTAGCGCGGCGGCAGGGCGTCGTGCTTGAAACTCGACTCCTGATACATCATCGCGATCGGCACCTGGACGGGCGCTCCCCACTTTTTCTGCACCCGCAACGCCGCGCTGTGCCAGTCGGGCTTCTCACGAAAGATGGCGCAGATGTTCTCGGGATTCGCGGGCGGGGCGGTCGACGCACACCCGGACAGGGCGAGCACCGCCACCAGCGTCGGCAGGGGGGCTTGCATGGCGTTCCTTGACGTGGCGTTGAGGCAAGGGGACGCATGGCGTCATCCTCCCGCATTCTACAAGGCGGGGAAACCAATCGTTACGCCGATGGCATCGTCGGCAACGCATTGCGTTTTATGGCCATATACCGGGGTTTCTTCTTTCAGGAAGCCGTAAGAAGTGGTTTTGTTGCAACGGAAGCGGTTTTTTTTAATCGGTTACAGAAATGATAATGATTCCTGATAGCTAAAATGCCTGCAAATCGTCGTGTGTGTGCGGCGAGTAGCGGGGGCACGGGGTGTCCGATCCATCGTTTCCCTCCCGCTTGATCCATTTCGCGCCCCTTCGGGCGCGGCATTTCGCAAAAAAGAATGGCGTGGCCGCCCTGGTCGCCGCGTCCACGGGAATCTTCCAAGCATGAAAAAACAGAATCTTGCATGGCTGGCCGCGGTGCTGCCCTGGTACGTGGCGAGCGCGCTCGCCCAAAGCGCCACTCCGGCACAGGACAGCACGGTCACGCTCGATACGGTCAAGGTCGAGGCCAGTGCCGATGCTTCCGCGGGCGGTCTCGCCGCACCGTTCGCCGGCGGCCAGGTCGCCTCCGGTTCGCGCGTGGGCATTCTGGGTACCCGCAGCAACCTCGAAACGCCGTTCTCGATCACCTCCTACACAAACGAGCTGATCCAGGACAAGCAGGCCCACGGCGTGGGCGATGTGCTGCAGAACGATCCCGGCGTGCGCGTGGCGCGCGGCTTCGGCAACTTCCAGGAGTCGTACTTCATTCGCGGCTTCATCCTGGGTTCGGACGATATTGCCTATAACGGTCTCTACGGCCTGTTGCCGCGGCAGTACATCTCCACGCAGCTGTTCGAGCGCGTGGAAGTGCTGCGCGGCGCATCCGCATTCTTGACGGGTGCCGCACCCGGCGGCGGCGGCATCGGCGGCGTGATCAACCTGGTGCCCAAGCGCGCCCCCAACGAGCCGCTCAATCGCTTTACCGTGGGCTACGGCACCGACAGCATGCTCGAGGCCTCGGCCGACGTGGCGCGCCGCTTCGGGCCGGACGACAGCTTCGGCGTGCGGTTCAACGTCGCGCAGCGCGGCGGCGAGGGCGCCATCGATGACGAGCGCAGCCGCAACACGGCCGTGTTCCTGGGTCTGGATTGGCGCGGCGATCGTGCGCGCGTCTCGGCCGACATCGGCTACCAGGACAACCGGCTCAAGCGCACGCGTCCGAACGTCACGCTGGGCGCGGGTGTCACCTCCGTGCCCTCGGCGCCGGATGCCCGCAAGAACTACGCGCAGGACTGGACCTATTCCAACGAACGCGATGTGTTCGGTTCCGTGCGTGGCGAATACGACTTCAACGACAACATCACCGGCTGGGCCGCCTACGGCATGCGCCACAGCAAGGAAGAAAACTCGCTGGCCAACGTGACCGTCACCAACGGCAGCACGGGCGATGGCAACTTCTATCGCTTCGACAATGCTCGCAAGGACACGGTCAACACCGGCGAGATCGGCCTGCGCGCCAAGGCCGTGACCGGCCCGGTCAAGCATGAATTCGTCGTGTCGGCGTCGCATTTCGATCTGGAAAAGAAGAACGCCTACGTGATGGACTTCTCCAATCGGTTCCAGACCAACATCTACGATCCGATCAGTTACGGCAAGCCGACGCCGCTGGCATCGGCGTTCCGCGGCAACGACATGGACGATCCCGCGAAGCAGGGCGTGACGCGCCTGACCAGCTACGCCCTCGGCGATACGCTGTCGTTCTGGGACGATCGCGTGATGGTGACCGCTGGCGTGCGGCATCAGCGTCTGTACGCGCGTGAATATGCCTACAACACCGGCGTGGGGGGCAATGCCTACGAAAAAAGCCGCAATTCGCCGGCGGCCGGCATCGTGTTCCGCGTGACGCCGGAAGTCTCGCTGTACGCCAACTATATCGAAGGCCTGGTCCAGGGTGATACCGCCCCGCTCACCAGCAACAGTGCCCCGGTCACCAATGGCGGCGAGATGCTGGCTCCGTACGTGTCCAAGCAGAAGGAAGTGGGCGTCAAGGTCGAGCGTGACGGCCTGGGCGGTGGCCTGGCGTTCTTCTCGACCGACAAGCCGCGTGCCTTCGTGAACGAACAGAACACGTTCACCGCGTCGGGCAAGGATCGCCATCAAGGCATCGAACTCACCACCTACGGCGAAGTCACGCGCAGCGTGCGCGTGCTGGGTGGCCTCACCTGGCTCGATGCCAAGCAGCGCAACACCGGCAGCGACACGACCGATGGCAAGCGCGTGATCGGCGTGCCCGAGTACCAGGCCAATCTCGGCGTGGAATGGGACATTCCTGGCGTGCAGGGCCTGACCGTCGACGGACGCGTGGTTTACACCGGTTCGAGCTACGCCGATGCGGCCAACACGCTCAAGGTCCCCGGCTGGACCCGCTTCGATGCCGGCGTGCGCTACATGACCGACATCGGTGGTCATCTGGTGACCTGGCGTGCCCGTGTCGAAAACATCGCCAACCGCGACTACTGGTCGTCGGTGGGCGGGTATCCCGGCAATGGCTACCTGAACCTGGGCGGCCCCCGCACCTTCTCGCTCACGGCCTCGATGGAATTCTGATCCCGGCCTGATGCGGATCCGGCCCCTCGCGCCACGCGGTGCGAGGGGCTTTTCTTTTGCCGCCGTCTCCGTGGGAAGGAGGGGGGCGGGCCGCGCAGGCGGACGGGCTCGCTCCCCGCCCGCGGCTGCGCGGGCCGCGCACGGCGAACGCGCAAAACAAAGCCCCGCGGCTCGCGCCGCGGGGCTTTGTCGCGCTGCGTGCCGGCCGAAGCCGGCGCACGTTGCGGTCTTACACTTCGATCACGTCGGCCACATCCTTGTAGTCGGCGATCTTGTCGAAGTTCAGGTACTGGTAGATCTGGTCGCCGCTCTTGGTGATGACGCCCATGTCGGCCATGTACTCGTCCTTGGTCGGGATGCGGCCCAGACGCGAGCAGATGGCAGCCAGCTCGGCCGAACCCAGGTACACATTGGTGTTCTTGCCCAGGCGGTTCGGGAAGTTGCGGGTGCTGGTCGACATCACGGTCGCGCCTTCGCGCACCTGGGCCTGGTTGCCCATGCACAGCGAGCAGCCCGGCATTTCGGTGCGTGCACCGGCCGTGCCGAATACGCCGTAGTGGCCTTCTTCGGTCAGTTGCGCGGCGTCCATCTTGGTCGGCGGAGCGACCCACAGCTTGACGGGGATATCGCGCTTGCCTTCGAGCAGCTTGGAGGCGGCACGGAAGTGACCGATGTTGGTCATGCAGCTGCCGATGAACACTTCGTCGATCGTGGCGCCAGCCACGTCCGACAGCGTCTTCACGTCGTCGGGGTCGTTCGGGCAGGCCACGATCGGCTCATGGATGTCGGCCAGATCGATTTCGATCACGGCGGCATACTCGGCGTCGGCGTCGGGTTGCAGCAGTTGCGGATCGGCCAGCCAGGCTTCCATGGCCTTGATGCGGCGGGCCAGCGAGCGCTCGTCTTCGTAGCCGTTGGCGATCATCCACTTCAACATCACGATGTTGCTGTTGATGTATTCGATGATCGGCTCTTTGTTCAGGTGCACCGTGCAACCGGCGGCCGAACGCTCGGCGGATGCATCGGACAGCTCGAATGCCTGCTCGACCTTCAGGTCGGGCAGACCCTCGATCTCGAGGATGCGGCCCGAGAAGATGTTCTTCTTGCCTTGCTTGGCCACGGTCAGCATGTCTTGCTTGATGGCGTAGAGCGGAATGGCGTTGACCAGGTCACGCAGGGTGACGCCGGGCTGCATCTTGCCCTTGAAACGCACCAGCACCGATTCCGGCATGTCCAGCGGCATCACGCCGGTGGCGGCGGCGAAGGCCACCAGGCCCGAGCCGGCCGGGAACGAGATCCCGATCGGGAAGCGCGTGTGCGAGTCGCCGCCGGTGCCGACCGTGTCGGGCAGCAGCATGCGGTTGAGCCACGAGTGGATCACGCCGTCACCCGGGCGCAGCGAGATGCCGCCACGGGTGCTGATGAACTGCGGCAGCGTGTGGTGCGTCTTGACGTCGACGGGCTTGGGGTAGGCGGCCGTGTGGCAGAACGACTGCATGACGAGGTCGGCCGAGAAACCCAGGCAGGCCAGGTCCTTCAGCTCGTCGCGGGTCATGGGGCCGGTCGTGTCCTGGCTGCCCACCGAGGTCATCTTGGGCTCGCAGTAGGTGCCCGGGCGGATGCCCTGGCCTTCCGGCAGGCCGCAGGCGCGGCCGACCATCTTCTGGGCCAGCGAGAAGCCGCGGCCGGTGTCGACGGGGTTGTTCGGCAGGCGGAACAGGGTCGAGGGCGCGAGACCCAGAGCCTCACGGGCCTTGGCGGTCAGGCCACGGCCGATGATCAGCGGAATGCGGCCGCCGGCGCGCACTTCGTCGAACAGCACGTCGGACTTCACTTCGAATTCGGCGATGACTTCGCCGTTCTTCAGGGCCTTGCCATCGTACGGACGCAGTTCGACCACGTCGCCCATCTCCATTTTGGAGACGTCGAGTTCGATGGGCAGAGCACCGGCATCTTCCATGGTGTTGTAGAAGATGGGCGCAATCTTGCTGCCCAGGCACACGCCGCCGAAACGCTTGTTCGGCACGAAGGGGATGTCTTCGCCGGTGAACCACAGCACCGAGTTGGTCGCCGATTTGCGCGACGAGCCCGTGCCGACCACATCGCCCACGTAGGCGACCAGGTGGCCTTTGTCTTTCAAGGACTCGATGAACTTGATCGGGCCGCGCTTGCCGTCTTCCTCCGGCTGGAACGCGGCGCCTTCACGCTTGTTCTTCAGCATCGCGAGCGCGTGCATCGGAATGTCGGGGCGGGTCGTGGCGTCGGGGGCGGGCGACAGATCGTCGGTGTTGGTCTCGCCGGGCACCTTGAAGACCGTGATGGTCATGCTTTGCGGCACTTCGGGGCGGCTGGTGAACCATTCGGCATCGGCCCAGCTTTGCAGCACGGCGCGCGCGTTGGCATTGCCCTTGTCAGCCTTGTCTTTGACGTCGTGGAAGGCGTCGAACATCAGCAGGGTTTTCTTCAGGGCTTCAGCGGCAACCGTACCGACTTCGGCGTCGTCGAGCAGTTCGATCAGCGGGCCAATGTTGTAGCCGCCGAGCATGGTGCCCAGCAGTTCGGTCGCCTTGGCGCGGCTGATCAGTGCACACGATTCTTTACCCAGCGCGACGGCGGCCAGGTACGAGGCCTTGACCTTGGCGGCATCGTCCACGCCGGCGGGCACACGATGGGTCAGCAGGTCCAGCAGGAATTGCTCTTCCCCGGCAGGCGGGCTCTTCAGCAATTCGATCAGATCAGCGGTTTGTTGAGCCGAGAGGGGCAGCGCGGGGATACCCAGCGCGGCGCGCTCGGCCGCGTGTTTGCGATACGTTTCCAGCATGAGGAGCCTGCGTAAAGTCGGGTTGGAAGAAGGGTTTGTGGCAGCGATTGTAGAGGCAAGCGGCCCCGTCAAGCAAATGTCTTATATCTTATATAAGACTTGAGGTCCCGGCGTGGCCGTGGCGCCACATTCTCATAGGAGAGAAGGGGGGCGGGCCTCGGGCGGATCTGTGCGCCGCCGTTCCGCGACGCGTCCGGGCGGCAAGCCACCGCTTACAATCCCAGCCCCGGCCCGGCCTCCCGCCGCACCGGCCCGAACAGGATCCCGCACGCTGCCCATGACCTATTTCCGCCGCACCGGTACACCCGCCGCTTTGCCCCGCCGTCCGGCCGCCAAATCGGCCGCCGCCCCCTTGAGCGCGGCGCTGTCCGCGCTGGGCGGTCCGTTTTGGGTAGCCGACCTGGAAACCACCGGGCTGTCGGCAGCGAGCTGCGAGATTCTCGAGTTCGCGGCCGTGGCGGTCTCCGCTGAAGGCAGGATCGAGCGCGAATACTCGCAAGTGGTGCGCATCGGCACGCCGGTCCCGTCATTCATTTCGCGCCTGACCGGTATTTCGCAGATCGAGGTCGACCGTGACGGCTTGCCGGTGATGGAGGCGTTCGACGAGTTCCTGAGTTTTATCGAAGGCGGCCCGGTGTTCTTCCACAATGCCTCGTTCGACACGCGTTTCCTGCGCGCGACGGCTGATCGGCTGGGCCGCGCCTTCGACGCGCCGGTGCATTGCACGCTGCAACTCGCAAGGCGTGCCTGGCCGGAGTTGCCGTCGCACAAACTGGGATTGCTGGCCAACCATATCGGCGCGGGCGTGCCCACCCACCGGGCGTTGGCCGACGTGCACACCACGGTCGCCGTGGCGCTGGCGGCACGCCAGCGGCTGGGGAACTGAGCAAGGAGCCACCATGTCCGACCTGCAAATCATGCGCGAGGCCGTGCGCCGCTTCACCGCCGAGCGCGATTGGGACCAGTTTCATAGCCCGAAGAACCTCGCCATGGCGCTGGCCGGCGAGGCCGGCGAGCTTGTCGCCGAGTTCCAATGGCTCACCGAGGCCGATTCGCGTGCGCTCACCGAGGCGCAGCGTGCCGCCGTCATCGACGAGATCGCCGATGTGCAGCTGTATCTGGTGGCGCTGGCCGACAAGCTCGGCGTCGACATCGCGGCGGCAGTGACACAGAAAATGGCCAAGAACGCGATCAAGTATCCCGCCGGTGCCTTCCGCGGCAGCGCGCGCAAATACGACGCGGGCACCTGACCTACGTGCTACCGTGATCCGCGGCGGGCGTACAGACAGGCGCGGGCATCCCCAGGGGCTGAGGTCCACGCACGATGGCTGACGCCTTACCGCCCACTGAACGTCGCGTCAGCGCGATGCCGCGCGACTCGGTACACTCGCTGTTCCTGGCGGCGCCGCTCGTTGCGCCCACAACTTCTTCCTCGAACATGGCGTGCCTCGCAGGGCGCCCCGTGACCTCGCCATGCCCTTGAGTCATTTGTTCCTGGCCCTGTCCGTCGTGTTCATCTGGGGCACCAATTTCGTGGTCATCAAGTGGGGGCTGGCCGACTTTCCGCCATTCCTCTACGCGGCGCTGCGCTTCTTTTTCTCGGCGCTGCCCTGGATCTTCGTATTTCGCCGTCCGGCGGTGCCCTGGACCGCGCTTGCCGCGGTGGGCACCTTGCTGGGCGCGGGGCAGTTCGGGCTTCTGTATTGGGCCATGCAACGCGACATCACCCCGGGCCTCGCCTCCCTCGTGGTGCAGTCGCAGGTGTTCTTCACCATCCTCATGGCGATGGCGCTCACGGGTGAGCGCTTGCGCTGGCTGCAAGGGCTGGCCCTGGTGCTTGCGATCACGGGCTATGGCGTCGTGGCCTGGCATACCGGCGCCGATCCCGCCTCAGCCGTCACGCTCACCGGCCTGGCGCTGGTGCTGGCCGCGGCCTTCTGTTGGGCCTGTGCCAATACGATCGTGCGGCAGGCCGGCAAGGTCAATGCGGCGGCCTTCATGGCCTGGAGCAGCCTGTTCGCGGTCATCCCTACCAGCCTCATCAGCCTGAGTGTCGAAGGGCCCGAGCAGATTCTTCAGGCATTGACGCATGCCAGCTGGGCGGGCTGGAGCACGGTCCTCTGGCAGGCCCTGGGCAACACGGTATTCGGCTTCGGCGCCTGGAACTGGCTGTTGGCACGGCATCCTGCCGCTACCGTGGCGCCGACCGCGCTGCTGGTGCCGGTGTTCGGCATGCTGTCCTCGGCGCTTTTGCTGTCCGAGGCCTTGCAGGCCTGGAAGCTCGTTGCGGCCGCGCTGGTGCTGGGCGGGCTCGCTCTCAATCTGTACGCGGGCCGTCAACATGCGAAGCCGGCAGGCCGCGCATGAGCCTCGCAGACCACATCCTCTTTCTCGTCTTCGTCGCACTCGCGACCTATGCCCAGACGATGACGGGCTTCGCGTTCGGGCTGGTGCTGCTTGGGCTCGCCGGGCTGTTCGCCCTCGCGCCGCTCCCCGACGTATCGAACACCGTCAGCATCCTCACGCTGATCAATGCGCTCGTCGCGATGGGGCGCAGCCGGCCCCAGGTGGACTGGAATCTTCTGCGCCCCGCCTTGCTGAGCAGCCTGGTCGGCGTCACGCTGGGCGTGTTCGCGCTCGACTGGATCAGTGGCAGCATGACCATCGTGCTGCAGTGGCTGCTCGGCCTCACCATCCTGGCCTGCGCCATGTTGCTCGTGCTGCGCAGCAAGCCGCTCGAGCGCGTCTCCAGCCGCCGGTCGTTTCTGTTTTTCGGCGCGATCTCCGGTGTGCTGGGCGGTCTGTTCTCGAGCGCCGGCCCGCCGATGGTGTATCACCTGTATCGACAGCCGCTGCCGTTGGCGGTGATCCGCAACACCCTGTTGGTGCTGTTTTCCTTCAACGCGGTATTGCGGATTTCCCTCGTGACCTGGCAGGGCACGCTCAAGATCTCCACCTTGTGGCTGAGCCTGGAGGCCCTGCCAGTCGTGGTCGGCCTCACCTGGCTGGTGCGGCGCTACGCCTCGGCCGATTCGATGCGGGCGGTCAAGCGCATGGTGTTTGTCCTGCTCCTCGCTGCGGGATTCGGGCTGCTCGGCCCCGCCACGCTCCACCTTTGGACGATGCTGCGCTGAGCGCCTGAGCCGAGTGGTGCAGATCGCGGTACCCAGCCAAAGATGTAGTCCCGCCTGCACGGGCCTCATGCTTACAGCTGGCTGTCAGGTTTCGGCCCGCGCACCGCTCCTCCTTCCGTGCGATCTCCGGTAGACCGAGTTCTCCGCCGAATGTCCCGGTCGCCCGTTTGCAGGATTCTTCGGATCCGCCGGGCCGCGCAATCTATGCCTCACCGGCACTCGACGCAACGGCTTACCGCCACAGCGAAGAGCACCGGGCCGGCCCGGACCGGTAGTCCGGAAAGCGCGGTCCGTCGCATCACGGACACCAGGGAGGCATCCAAATGAAGAAGCTCGCAACTATCGCAGTTCTGTCGTTCGCCGCGGCCGCGCCCGCTTTCGCCGGAGGAGGTTTCGGCGGTTCGATGGGAGCCTATCAAGGCTCGGTCGTCGGCTCGGTCGGCTCGGTCTCGCAAGGCAACACCGTGGCTTCCAGCCAGGTCATCGGCAACGGCCATTCGTACCAGAATGCCCAAGCCAACACCGGCGGCACGGCCAGCATGTCCGGCGCCATCGGCCCTCAAGGTGCCAGCGTGTCGACGTCCACCACGCAGTACTCGACCACCAAGACCTCGGGCTCCACGTGGGGCAACGCACCGGGCATGACGAACGGTTCGATCTCCAACGGCGCGGGTGCCTATGGCAACACCGACACCGCCGCTGCCGCGCAGGGCGCGTTCCAGATGGGCGCGATCGGCGGCTTCAGCAGCTTCGGCCGTCGCTAAGCCAACCCCGTGATCCGTGCGGCTCCGGCCGCACGGATCCAGGAGAACATCATGAAGACCATGATTCTCGCTCTATCCCTGGCGCTCGTTTCCGGTGGCGCCCTGGCTCAGACCAGTACCGCGTCGTCGAGCACGAGCGCCTCGGCAGGCGTGACCGCCGCCGGCAATCAGCAGGGCGTGACGTTCAACAGCCGCAGCACGACGTCGGACTCTCTGCGTACCGTGCCGCCGGTGGCCGGTCAGGCCTTTTACGGCTCGTTCTCCACCGACAGCTGCATGGTGTCCGGGGGCGGCGGCGGGTCGGTCATGGGCTTCGGCATCAACCTGGCGGTGCCTGTGGAAGACTCCAATTGCAGCCTGCGCCGCAACTTCGAGCGCACGATGCAGGCGGCCGCCACCACGCGGGACCAGGACAAGTCGCGCAAGCTCGAGACCGCCGCTGTCGATATGCTTTGCCAGACTGACAAGGCAACTCGCGCCGCGCTGTCCGCGCAGGGTTTGTGCACCAACCTCGAAGCGGTTGCGGCCGCCGCGGTGGCGCCGCCCGACACGGCATCCAGGGCGCAGCCGCAGACCACCGCCTACGCGGTGCCGTCGCAGCGGCTGTCGATGGGCAACCCCGTGCTCGCCCCGCAATCGCCACGGCGTATTCCCGACACCGCGCGTGCTCGTATCGACGATCTGTTCACGCCGGGTTGAGCGCGATGTCTGCAACCGGCGCGCGGGCGGCCCGCCCACGCCACCGGTATCGCGCTAAAACAAGCGGGCCAACCGCAGCGATCCACGCGCCTCCTTCAGGGCGCGTTTTTTTTTGCCAGGCAGCAAGCCGAAGGCGCGGCGCGGCTAGGGCGAGCGCGGGTCGGCGGCGGCCTGCGTGATAGGCGCGGGTGCGATCGACGGCTCTTCGCGCAGCAGCATGGTCGCCGGCGGTGCCATCTCGAGCTCGGCGTCGGATAGGCGTTGCAGCACATCGAACAGAATGGCGCTGCGCACGCCATAGGCGAGCCGCGGCGAGCTCACATAGGCGGTGGCCTTGAAAACCAGATGGCCCGCGTCGAAGCCGTCGAGAAACACGCTGGGTTCGGGCGTGCTCAGAATATCTTCGTGTGCGCCGAATGCGTCGAGCAAGAGCTGCTTCACCTGTTGGGGCGGGGTCGACAGCGGCATGGGCAGCTTGATCTGCACCAGGCCGAGCGGGTTCGCATGCGTCACGTTGCGCACGGTCTTGGTAATGAATTCGGAGTTCGGCACGATCACCGTCGAGCGATCGCCCATCTGAATCTCGGTGGCACGCACATTGATGCGCAGGATGTCGCCCTCCACGCCGCCCAGCGACACCCAATCGCCCACCTTGACCGGCCGTTCCGCCAGCAGGATCAGGCCCGACACGAAGTTCTGCACCACGGCTTGCAGGCCAAAACCGATACCCACCGACAGCGCACTGGCGATCCATGCCACCCGTTCGAGGCCTATGCCCAGCGCCGACAGGGCCAGCGCGACGGCGATCACCACCCCCGCATACCCGAACAGCGTGGCCGCCGAGATCTGCATGCCCGGGTCCAGCTCGGTGCTCGGCAGGTAGCGGTTGGTCAGCCAGCGTTTGAGCAGTCGTACCGCGATCAGGCTGAGCGCCAATACCAACAAGGCCTGGACCAGCGCGCCCGGGCGCAGTTGCACCTCGCCGATTTGCAAGCCCCTGTGCAATTGGTCGAATCGATGGGCCAGATCGGCGGGGCCCTCGCCGAAGGGGGCCAGCAGCATCACGGCTGCGGTCATGATGACCAGCACCCGGCCCACGCCCGAGAGCAGCACGGCCGCCTGCACACGCATGCGCGACTGGGCCGGCTCGCCGTCCTTCGGCTGCGCGTTCGAGCCAAGCAGGGTCGAAAAACCGTCTTCGATCAGGACCGACGCGAGGTAGGCGGTGGTGAGTACCACCAAGGTCCAGAAAGATTGACGGATCACGAAGCTGCCCAGCGCCGCGTAACCGATCAGCATCGCGAGCAGACTGAACACGAGAACGACCCAGGCCACTGTGCTGAGCGCGGCCATCCAGAGCGGACGCGGCGCGGGCGGCTGACCCTCTTCGGTGGTCTGTGATGCCCGGCGCAGGCGCTCGGCGCGCAGCAGGGTCCAAAGCATCATGACGCCCAGCAGCGCCACCACGAGACTGTTGAGCGCGATGGTCGACGTCAGACTGGTATTGAGCAGGATCGGCAGGCGTTCGGCGAGCCAGACGATGATGACGAGCGTGCCCAGCATGGCGGGCGCCCAGCGCAGACCACGGGCAACGTCGTCCGGGATGGGCGGCAGGCGCCACGACGGCCGGTCGGGCGAGAGCAGGGCGTAACCCAGACCGGTGACATAGCCGCCGAAACACACCATCGCCACCAGGCCGTCGAGCAGGCTCTGGGTGGCGTCGCCCACCTCCGCACGCCATACCAGTCCGATCTTGAAGAACTCGGCGATCAGCCCGGGCGTGGCGATCGAAAGCATCACGATCGCCACCGCGAGGAACGATCGTCGCAGTCGGCCCGGCGGCACACGGCTCGCGGTCAACCGTACGATCAGTTTGTCGAACCAATAACGCAGCGTAAGCACGCCGGCCGCCAGCAGGGCGAGCACCAGCCAGCCCCAACCCGGCGTGGCAGTCACCATGGCGCCCACGTCCTGGCGCAGATCCGCCATGCGTTCGAGGTCGCGCGGCAGATCGCCTCGCAGCTCGGACCAGAACGATGAGGACACGAAAGAGTCGCGCCGTTCACCCAGGCGCGCCTGGAATTGCGTGCGGCGCATGGCGGAGATCTGCTCGGCGGTCTGGGCCGCTTCCACCGACAACAGCCGCGCCAGTTTGACCTGGGCATCGAGGTCACGATTGGACTTCTCGAGTTGGGCGCGCTGTTGCGCGACATCGGGTGCTTCCTTGCCGCCCTCGGTGGGCTTGCCCAGTTCGGTCAGGCGGGCGGCGACGCTGGCGAGCTGCGGAGCCAAGGCTTCCGCCAGACCTTCGGCGCGGTTCTGGATATCGAGCGCGTCGGTGCGGCGTTGCACCAGTTCGGCATCGTCGGTGAGCTTGTCCAGCCCCTTGCGCAGCCCATCGATATCCTGCCGTGCCGCGGTCAGCTTGGCGTCGGCCTCCTTGATGTCGATGGTGCTGGCGGGCTGGGCGTGCAGGGCCGCCGGCAGCGTGACGCACACGGCCAGGAGCACAACGAACAGCAGGTGCCAGAGGCGGCGTGGCGTCGCGAAAGCGAAGGCCGCCGGCAAACGGATGAAAGGGGTCGCGTTCATGTCGGGGCGCCCGAGGGAGGGGCGCGGTAATTCGGATTGGGGGCGGACGGCATGCCGCAGGCGCGGCAAGGCCCGATCGCGGCAGCATAGCCCGGACGCACGGCGGGTGTTCAACGCCTTGCAACAGAATTTGACGTGCCGCTCGGGTCGTCCGTCAGGGCGGATAGCGCAAGGGCGCGCGGCCCGGCCCACGGGAGGAGAGTCATATTGCCGCGTCGGCTCGTGCCGAAGGGGCGCGCGGGTGCGCTAGGGCCGGGCTGGCGTATCAGTCGGACGCGGTGGCGGGCGTTTTGCGGCGGGAGCGCGGCGCCACGCCCAACACCTCGCGGCAGGTCTCGAGCCAGGCGCGGGCGGCATACGACAGGTAACGATCGCGCAGCCAGATGTGTCCGACTTCCCATTGCACCCCGCCACGCGCAAGCCGAGCCGTCCGGGTGCCGCGTGGCTTCAGACGCTGCACCAGCGGTTCGGGCAGGATGGCCGTGCCCAGCCCGGCTTCCGCCATCGCGGCAAGAAAGTCCCAATGCGCGCTTTGCGCCGCGATCTGCGGGGTGAAGCCCGCGTCCAGGCAAGCCTGGCGCAAACGCCGGGTCAGCGCGAAGTCGTCGGTAGGCAGCAACAGTGGCTCATTCCTGAGCGCCGACAAAGGCAGCGCTTTGCGGTCCGCCCAGGAGGCGTGCGCGGGCCCCACCACCGCAAGCGGGTAACTGCCAAAGCGCAAGGTCTCGAGGGGGCTCGGTGCCTGCACCGGTAACACGGTGGCGCCGATTTCCAGCTCGTTGGCCGTGACCAGCCGCTCCACCGCCTGTCCGGTCCCTTCGCGCAACTGCAGCCGGATGTCGGGATGCCGATCACGGAACGCCTGCACCACCGGGATGAACAGCAGATTGATCATCGGCGGGATGCCCACTTCGAGCTCGCCGCGCCGCAGGTCCACGGTTTCGCGCACTTCGGCGTTGAGCTGGCGCATGGCGCCCAGGATATGCAGGCCGCGCTCGTACACCACGCGTCCGGTATCCGTCGGGCGCGCCGTGTGGCCGTCACGGATCAGCAGTGGCGTTCCGATCTCGTCCTCGAGCTGCCGGATCATCTTGCTCACCGTCGATTGCGTCACATAGAGCGTGCGTGCCGCTTGCGTAAAACTGGCGGTCCGGACGGTTTCGACGAAGTAGCGCAGGGCGCGAATGTCCATGAAGGGTGTACAAACAATGAAAATATCGACTTATTTGGATGATTTTAAGTCATTACGTGTTTGGCTGGCCTCGTTCCTATACTGCGCCCAAGCAGCCATCCCGCCCGGTTCAAGGCGGACAGGCGCATCGAAAAACACCGCGGTAGAAGGTGTCCGGACCCCGAAGGCAGACGCGTCGTTTCTGGTTCCCGATCCGGCACGCCCGCCGTGGCTCAAGACCCAGGAGACACGCAATGGACATCGAACGTATCCGTCATCAAGGCCTGCGCTCGCGCATCACCACCGCGCAGGAGGCCGCGCGTTTGATCTCCAGCGGGATGACCGTCGGCATGAGCGGCTTCACCCGCGCCGGCGACTGCAAGGCCGTGCCTGCCGCGCTCGCCGAGCGGGCCGGCGCCGAGCCCCTCAGCATTACGCTCATCACGGGCGCCTCGCTGGGGCACGACACCGATAAGCAACTCGCGAACGCCGGTGTGCTGGCGCGCCGCATGCCGTTCCAGGTGGACACCACACTGCGGCGCAAAATCAATCAGGGCGAGATCGCGTTTATCGACCAGCATCTGTCGGAAACCGTCGAACACCTGCGCGCCGGACACCTCGGGGCGATCGATGTGGCCATCATCGAGGCAGCCGCCATCACCGAAGACGGTGGCATCGTGCCGACGATGTCGGTGGGCAACTCCGCCTCCTTCGTGCAGCAGGCGCGCACCGTGATCGTCGAACTGAATCTGGGCGTGCCCGCGGCAATCGAAGGGCTGCATGACATCTACGTGCCGGCACCGCACGGCGCGCGTGAACCGCTCCAGGTGCTGGCGCCGCACGACCGCATCGGATCCACCTGCATTCACGTGGATCCGGCCAAGATCGCGGCCATCGTGATCACGAACCAGCCCGACAGCCCGTCCAATGCCCTGCCGCCCGACGACGAAACGGCGGCCATCGCCAGCCATATCGTCTCGTTCCTGGGTGAAGAGGTTCGCGCCGGGCGGCTGACCCGGTCGCTATTGCCGCTGCAGGCCGGCATCGGCACCATCGCCAACGCCGTGCTGCATGGGTTCGGCGAGGGCGACTTCGACGGGCTGACGATGTACTCCGAGGTGTTGCAGGACAGCGCCATCGCACTGCTCGACCAAGGCAAGCTCGCGTTCGCGTCGGCCTCGTCCATCACCGTGTCCAGCCCGGTCTACGAACGCATCCTCGGCAATCTGGAGCACTACCGTGATCGTCTCGTGCTGCGCCCTCAAGAGATCAGCAACGCGGCCGAGATCGTGCGCCGGCTGGGTGTCATCGCGATCAACACCGCGCTCGAGTGCGATATCTATGGCAATGTGAATTCCACCCATGTGGGCGGCACGCACATGATGAATGGCATCGGCGGCTCAGGCGACTTCGCGCGCAACGCGCATCTGGCCATTTTCGTCACCAAGTCCATGGCGAAAAATGGCGATATCTCCAGCATCGTGCCGATGGTGGCCCACGTCGACCACAACGAACACGACGTCGACGTGGTCGTCACCGAGTGCGGCCTGGCCGACCTGCGCGGCCTCGCTCCGCGCGAGCGTGCGCGAGCCATCATCGAGCAGTGCGTGCATCCGTCGTACCGCGAAGCCCTGTCGAGCTATTTCGAGCGCGCCTGTGTCCGCGGCGGCCAGACTCCCCACCTGCTCGAAGAGGCGTTTTCCTGGCACCAGCGCTTCAACGAAACCGACTCCATGCGCGAATCGGTGGCGCTGACGCGCAAGGTCGCATGACGCAGCTCTGCCACGGCGTGCCGCGCCGTGTGCCCCAGGCCGGCCGTGTGCCGGCCTTTTTTCGTTGAAAGCACACAACGGATCTCTCCTGCCGAGGTGCCACGCCGCCGAGGTTCCGCATCCGAAGGCCGATACCACTGACCTGGTCTGCGCAGGCAACGGCGCCGGCGTCCGCCGCCCGCCTTCGCTTCCGTCACGAGCATGTGCATCGGATCGAGTCGGTGCGCCACCAACCTTACGCGTAAGGGCGGGGCACCGGCGCGGGTCTGTTCAGACGCGGCGCCGGACAGGCCCGTCGCATTCCCTGTGTCCCATGCGGGCAGCCGTCCTCTTAACGTGGCGTGCGCGCATCCAGCTGGCTTGCCGCTCGTGCAATCTCGGTCTCGAGCCAGGTGCGCAAGGCCTGCAGCGGCGGCCAGTCTTCGAACTCCGGCCGATAGACCAGGTGATAGGTCTGGTCGCCTTCATACGGAATCGACAAGGGCGAAAGCCGCACCAGCCGGCCCTCCGCAAGCGCATCCGCCGCCAGCAGCTCGCGCACCAGCGATATCCCCATGCCTTGCTCCACCGCCTGCAGCAACATGCCACCATCGTTGAACACGGCGACCGGCACCACGCGGCGCGGGTCGCCTGCCGTGCGAAACCAGCTTTCCCACAACGCCTGTTCGCCCAGCAGAGGTTCCCGCGCGAATTGCGCGGGTTCTGCTCCCGCCAGGCGTTGCGCGGCGTCGGGAGAGCCCACGAGCACCATGGGCATGGGGGCGGGAAAAAGTGCCACGCTGACCAGGCCGGGCCAACGGCCCCGGCCATAGCGCAACGCCGCATGAAAGCCGTCGCGCTGCAGATCCGCCAGTTGCTGCGATGTTTCGACATCCAGCGCCAGTTCCGGATGGCGTTCGCGCCACCGCGACATGCGCGGCAGCAGCCATCGCTGCGCAAACGAGGGCAACACGCTCACGCGCAAACGCACCGCTGCGCCGGCCGCTGCATCCTGTGCGGCCCGGGCACCCTCATCGATCAGGCTGAGCGCCGGCGCGACGCGCGCCAGCAGCGCCCGGCCCGCATCGTTGAGCTGGATACCGCGGCCTACCCGATCAAACAACGGCGTGCCCAACTGCGTCTCGAGATGTCGGATCTGCTGGCTGACGGCGCTGTGCGTGAGATGCAGCGCCGCCGCGGCCGCGCGCAAATTGCCTCCCTCGGCCACGGCCCGGAAAACGGGCAGGGTGTTCAACGGAATTTTCGACATGTGTTCGTCAGCTCATTAAGACAACGCTCGTCGGCGCAGGGCGGCCCCCGTCTTCGCGGCGCCTCCGCCGTGCTTTCGGCTTGACCCCGCCTCACTCATTGAACCTGGCGGGCGGAATTTTCGACACGTGTTCATCAGCTCATCAAACAACGCTCGCCGGCGCAGGGCGGCCCCCGTCTTCACGGCGCCTCCGCCGTTCGTTCGGCTTGCACCCCGCCTCGGCACTCATCGGCCCTGCCGCGTGCATGGGTCCCAGTGCGCGCGAATGCCGTTCCGGCTCGGCCTGCGCTTGATTGTTCAGTATTCCTGACCGTAACGGCCACAATATATCCATTTTATTGGTTGATTTGTATAGATATTCTGAACGCATACCAAATAAGGAGCGCCATCATGCCTTCCAATGATTTGAGTGTGCCGTGTCTTTCCCCGAGTTCCAGGCCATCCCTCGTTTACCGCGTCCTTGCGCCATTGACCCGCATCCTCGATCGGCTCAATGCCCGTATCGAGGCCGACAATGCTGCCGACCTGGACCCGCATGTATTGCGCGACATGGGCCTGCCCCCTGAGGTCGACGCCTGGAACGAAGCCGAATCTCTGCGTCGCCACCGCAACCTGCGCGAGCCGCAGCTCTGGTAGCCCGGGCTGCGGTGTCGGTTCATGCTTTGGAGCGCGTGGCTCCCCGGATCGCAGTGAACCACCTCGGGTCGCCCTCGGCCGGGCACCCATCCGTACGTCGTGCACGTGCCGCGGCCGCAACTCCGGGATGAATGCTGCTGGATGCCAGGCAGTTGGCCCCGATCCTTACGTTGTGCGCACTCCCCGGCCGCAACTCCGCGTTGAGCGTCGCCGGATGTCCGGGGCAGTTGACGAGGATCTGTACGTGGCGCGCATTTCTGCAGCCCGACTTCGCAATGAATGTCGCTGAAGTCTGGGCAGCCGGCCCGGATCCGTACGTTGTGGGCATTTCCGCATCCCAACTCCGCACTGAGTTCCGCTGAATGCCTGGGCTTTGGCCCGGATCCTTACGTCTTGCGCATTCCCGCAGCGACATCCCCGCGCCGAACCTCCTCAGGTAACGCAGGCAGCCGGTACTCCATTCGTACTTGCGGTGCCCCTCCTTCACCGAGGCCCCACCCGACACAGAGGCCTGGCGCCTTTCCGAGTGGCGCCTGCTCTCTGACAACCGGACGACATCGGCAAGACGATATATAGGCTGCAGACCTGAGAGTACCGGCGACCGGCGGCCGGCCGTAGGCATGTCCTCCGGACGTCTCTATATAGAGGCCATCTCCCTGGAGGCCATCTCCCACGTCGAGCTCGCTACAGCGTTCCTTGCCCGAGCACTCCTGGCATTGCCACATATAGAGAGATCAGGGTGCGAGCGATTCCAGGAGAACGGATCGAGCAGACGTGAGGTACCCCCTATATAGAGGGACTCCGCCCATTTCGCCTGTCGCGCTAACCGGCGTTTCCGCGTGGGGCGTTCGTTGGCCGATTGCCGATGGAGAGACCCGGTCATGAGAGGCTGGTGAACCACGGATCGAGCTGACCAAAAGGCGGACATCGATATATAGAGCCTCAGCTCATCGATAAAGAGCCCAAGCCCATCACTTCCTTCTCGCGCTCAATGGAGCTTTGTGGCTGGGCGTTCTCGGCCAGATTGCCATACAGAGGGACCAAGTCATGAAAGACGGTGCTGCCTATATAGAGCTACTGACATCGAAATCCTTTACCTATGCGGGCTGCTCCCTTTTTCCCTATACGGACTGCTCCCTTATATAGAGAGCTATCGGCATAGGGGCCACCTGGGCGGCGCAGAGCTCCACAAGTAGGGCGCACGCGGAGCGCTGAAAGCTTGGCCGGCCTTTGCGCAGTGGCTCAGCTAACGTGCGACCCGCAGGGCGATCAGAACCAGTGGTGCGTAAGGTCCGTTTGGCTTCCAGCTTCGAGGGCGATATGCGACCCCCGGGATATTCCCGGACATGCAGGGGGGCAGGGGGATGTTCGTGTAGGTAGTTCGCAGCAGACTTGAGACAGATAAACGGTCTATGCGCTGCGCGGCCCCGTTTTCCCTCTGCCAAACCTGCGCCCGGGGCAGCCCCGGCTCGGCGGCAAAGCGACGGGCAGCAGCGGGGCGCAAAAAAAAATTCTGCCTGCCTCAAGAGGGGTTTCCAGACGGATTCGATCACCAAATCAGGACGATGCCCGTCACTTCTGCAAGCGCAAGCCATTGATCCAAAAGGTATTGTCCCTTTTTCCCTGGCGGTGCGCCCAGCGTGGCGGCCGGTCGGCGCACCGTGTGGGGCCAAAAACTTTACGGATTTCTCATGACT
>JBIUPE010000006.1:0-331483 GCA_044626655.1 Pseudomonadota bacterium AL_CKDN230030165-1A_HGKHYDSX7
CGCCAGTGGGGTTTTGTCTTTTTGTGAAGCGCTAAAGCTTCGCATTCCTTTCGGGCTCGCTCAGGTAGCCCGCTCCGGCTCTCGCCGGACATTGACCTGGCAAGATCATGGCGCTGACCGCCTAACGGTTACGCCTGACGACCACAGCAAGGCGGCCCCACTCCTTCCCATCCCGAACAGGACAGTGAAACGCCTTCGCGCCGATGATAGTGAACATTCGTTTGTGAAAGTAGGTCATCGTCAGGCTCTTATGCCCGAACCCCGCTGGAGAGATCCAGCGGGGTTTTTGTTTGGGCGACGCGAAGGGGAGTCTGCTTTCCGATGGGTGTCGACGCTGCCTACGGTGCAGAAGAACGCATGAGGCGGGGCGGCGAACCACGAACACGGCGCATGAGCCGCTCGCGGCTGGGTTCGGACCAACGGGGCGAGCTCGTCTGGGTGCCGAATGCAAAACCAGCGGGAAGCGGGGAAGCGGGCCATGAACATGGCGCTGGGGCCGCTCGCGGCTGGGTTCGGACCAACGGAGCGAGCTCGCCTCGGTGCCGAAATGCAAAAGCAGCAGGTGGCGGGGAAGCGGGCCATGAATGTGTCGCTGGAGCCGCTCGCGGCTGGGCTTGGACGCAACGGGTGCGGCCTTGGTGCCGCATGCACACGCAGCAGGGAGCGGGGAGGCGGGCCACGAACATGGCGCTGGAGCCGCTCGCGGCCAGGCTCGGACGCGGCGTGTCGAGGTCACCTGGTTGTCGGATGCACGAGCACATGGGTGCGCAGCGCGCGCGATCTGGCGCCGAGACGCCGGACTCCACAATCCCGCACTTGGAAACGGGTGTGCGGCGAACCGAATCGGCCGTAGGGCAGAGCGATCGTGGGAAAATGCCGGAGTGAAAAAGACCCTGCTTTCTTCGACTGCCTGCCCATGCGGCCTGGGCAAAGACTATCTGGCCTGCTGTGGCCGTTGGCATCATGGGCCGCTTGCCCTGCAGGCGCCCGATGCGCCTACGCTGATGCGGTCGCGCTATAGCGCATTCGTCCTCGACGAGCTCGAGTATCTGCTCGCGACCTGGCACCCTGATACCCGACCGTCCCAGCTCGAGTCCAACACGCCAGACCTCAAATGGCTAGGGCTGGACGTGAAGCGAAGTGCGCAGACGGATGCGGACCACGTCATCGTCGAGTTCGTGGCTCGGTGCCGGCAAGGAGGGCGAGCCACCCGCATGCATGAGGTCAGTCGCTTCGAAAGAATCGACGGTCGCTGGTATTACCTGGACGGAGAGCACCGCTGAATGGTCTCGGCATCGGTACGGTGTCGGTGCCGGCGGCGAGCTAGCGCCACCTCATCCGTGCCAAACAGCGGCGCAGTCTCCGCGATAGTTGCCGCGCGGAACACTTGGCCGGATTCGTGCACGGAACCAGCCGCGTCGGATGACATGGCCGGCCGCTGATGCGGTGGCGGTGGCGGGCGTCGAGCTGGCGCCACCTCATCCGTGCCAAAGAGCGGCGCAGCCTCCGCGATGGTTGCCGCGCGGAAGACTTGGCCGGATTCGTACACGAAACCACGCGCGTCAGATGACATGACCGGCCGCTGAGCGGGTGGCGGTGGCGGGCTGGCGCTACTTCATCCGGGCCAGACAGCCGCGCAGCCTCTGAGATGGTTGCCGCCTGTGCCCTTCAAGGGCAGAGCGGTGCGAGCCGGCTCAAGCTCGCCCGCTGCGGCTACCCGCATTCAGCAGTCGTCTGCTGCTCCCAGTTTCCGATCCGATCGTCACTTCGGTCGTCGCTACCACAGAGGTCAGGACTCCGATGTACGAACACCAATTCGGTATCGGATCACCCGCCCCGCATCCGATCACCGCATCTGCATCCGGAGTGTGAACACGCTTGCCCTGCGGCAGTCTGTCTTGCGGATCTAGCTGTTATTCCTGAGCTTGCGGATCTTGCCGGAGGCGGCGCTCGGGCGGGTCAGCGCACCAGGTCAGCGTACTGGGGATGCCGGCGGATGTAGGCTGCCGCGTACGAGCACAGTGGCTGCACGTGCAAGCCCTGGCTACGGGCGTAGTCGAGCGCCGTCTGGGTAAGCTGCGCCGCAATGCCGCGGCCGCCAACGGCGGGCGGCACGCCGGTGTGAAGAATCGCCATGACCTGATTGCGTACTTGGTAATCGAGTTCGCAGGCGTGTCCGTCGACGTGCGTTTCGAAGCGCTGGCGCGCCAAGTCGTGTTGAATGTCGGTCATTCGGTGGAGGCTCCTGGTCTGGCGGACTGCAAGAGAGCGAGGACGGCGCTCAGTTGCTGGTCGCGCTCGGTGGCAAGGCTGGCGATAGTCCGGCCGGAGGCTTCGGATTGCACGCCAGCCACCAGTTTACGCTGCAGCTCGGCGGTGAGCTCTGGATCGCCCAGGTCGTCCCACCAGGCCTGCATCGGGCCCAGCAGATGGTCCATGAAGTGCTGCAGGCCGCCCTCGCCACCGCCGAGGTTGAAGGTCATGTGCGGACCGAAGAGTGCCCAGCGCAAACCAGGCCCCTGCGCGACTGCGGCGTCGATGTCAGCCACGCTGGCGACGTCTTCGGCCACGAGATGCACCGCTTCACGCCAGAGCGCGGCTTGTAGACGATTGGCGATATGGCCAGGCACTTCTTTGTTGAGGCGGATTGGGTACTTGCCCAGTCCGCGATAGAACGTCATCGCACGTTCCAGCGCCGCGGGCGCCGTGCGCTCGCCGCCGACCACTTCCACGAGCGGGATGAGATGCGGGGGGTTGAAGGGATGCCCGATGAGGCAACGTTCGGGAAATCGGCAGCCGGACTGCAGACGGCTCATCAGCAGTCCCGATGAGCTGGAAGCGATCAGCACGGATTCGGGCAATACCGCGTCCATGCGGGAAAACAGGTCGATCTTGAACGCCTCGCGCTCGGGCGCGTTTTCCTGAACGAAGTCGACACCTTCCAGTGCCTCCTCGAGCTGATTTTCGAAGCGAATCTTGTCGGGTGCGGCGCCGGGCACGACGAGCCTGGCTTGCGCCAACGCAGGCCAGGCGGCATGAATGCGCGCCAGCGTCTGGGCGCGAGCGTCGGGCGCGGGGTCGTGCATGGTGACGCTCAGGCCCCGGGCGAGAAATAGTGCGGCCCAGCTGGCGCCGATGGTTCCGCCGCCGACGACGGCGACATGCGAGATAGGAGGGGTGTCCATGCTGGATGGGGCCGCGCCGGCGCGGGACGGAGTATGAGGAGGCCTTATCTTGCAGTCGCCGCGCCCGCGTCACAACCGGGTATGCGCCCATTGCGGGCAGGCGCGTCGCGTGGCTGAGAGACCCGCCAGGAGGCGATGGGAGGCTCCGTGCCAGGATGGCGGAGAGACACGCGACGATGTAGCGGAGTGTCGGCGTAATGGGGGCTCAAGGAGAGCGAGGCAATCCAGAGACCGATCGGACTGCCGGCGACTTGGGCGCGGGGTCGCGCTCGCAGCGCTCCAGATCCAGCCCGAGCTCGTCGGCGAGCTCATGGAGCACCGCCGAAACGGCCACGCGCCGGCCTTCCATGTAGTGTGCATGCTGAATGCGCGCCAGCATGTCCAGACCATCGCCGTCTTGCGAGGCGGCGGCGAGCACGGCGGCGCTGGGCGGCGCCGAGTCGAACACGGCGCCCGCGTCGCGCAGCAGCCCCTCGAAATAATCCTCACCGAACGGCTGGCCGGTGATCGCGGCGATGCGCTGGTCATGCTGCATGACGTAATGCCGCAGCGCTTCGGTCACGGGCTGGCGGCGCGCGCCGGTCATCATTCCGCCGCCGTGATTCAGGATGCGTAACTCGCTGCGGTGTACGGCCTCGCGCGATTACGGCCGCGATGTTCGTGGCGACTTGGACGCACGATCGTACCGAGGGCGGTCATGCTTCATGGTGGTTGCGACACACGTTCGTGCCGACGGCGGCAACACTTCGTGGCGTTTGCGACGCACGGTCGTACGGATGCGGGGTCGGCCAGGATCGAACGCCCAGGGGTTCGATGGGAGGCAAGGTGATCGGTGCGCATCGCGCACCGTGGCGCTGGACTTGTCTCGTGCTGGTGCCGGCGCTATGGTGGAACGCTCGCCCTGCGGGCGGGGATCGCAACCCATGACAGACAGCAACTATGCAAGGGGAACAGTGTGACTGAGCTTTGGCGCATGTCGGCAGCGGAATTGGCGGGGCATATTCGGGCGGGTGAGGTGTCGGCCGTGGAGGCGGCGCAAGCCGCGCTGGCGCGGCTCGACGAGGTCAATCCGCATCTGAACGCGGTGGTGGATCACCGTCCTGAAGACGTGCTCGCACAGGCGCGCGAAGTGGATGCGAGCCGCGGGCGGGGCGAGCATCCCGGGCCGCTGGCCGGCGTGCCGGTGACCGTGAAGGTCAACATCGATCAGGCCGGCTACGCCACCAGCAACGGGGTGAAGCTCCAATCCCAGGTGATTGCGCGTGAAAACAGCCCGGTCGTCGACAACCTCAAGCGGGCGGGCGCCGTGATCCTGGGCCGCACCAACACGCCGGCTTTCTCGTTGCGCTGGTTCACCGATAATCTGCTCCACGGTGCGACGCGCAACCCGCGCAATGCCCGGCTGACACCCGGTGGGTCTTCGGGCGGCGCCGCATCGGCGGTGGCGGCGGGGATTGGTCACATCGCCCATGGCACGGATATCGCGGGCTCGATCCGCTATCCCGCCTATGCCTGCGGCGTGCACGGGTTGCGGCCCACGTTGGGACGCGTCGCGGCCTTCAATGCCGCGCTACCCGAACGCTCGCTGGGCGGGCAGATCACGGCGGTGTCGGGTCCGCTGGCGCGCACGATTGCCGATGTACGGCTGGCGCTTGCTGTGATGGCGGGACAGGATGCGCGCGATCCCTGGTGGGTGCCGGCGCCGTTGCAGGGGCCGGTGGTACCGCGCCGTGCGGCTCTGTGCATCAGCCCCGAGGGGCTGGAGGTGCAGCCGGCGGTGGAGAAAGCGCTGCGCGATGCCGCAGCGCATCTGCGCGAGGCGGGTTGGGAGGTGGATGAGGTCGCGCCGCCTGCGATGCGCGAAGCGGCCGCGCTGCAACTGCGTATGTGGCTCGCCGATGGCTACGACGCGATGGTGGACGCCGCGAAGCGCGAAGGCGATCCTGGCGCGATTGCCGCGCTCTCGGGTCAGCGGGAGGTGGCGCGGGGCCTGGATCTGCCCGGCTATGTTCAGACCCTGACCCGCAGGGCCACGCTGGTCCGTGACTGGGAGCTGTTTTTCACGCGTTATCCCGTGTTGCTGACGCCCGTGTCCAGCGAAGTGCCGTTTCCCGACGGTCTCGACCTGCAGGGCGAAGTGGCGTATGCGCGCGTCTGGGCGGCCCAGCTGACACAGATCGCCGTGCCGTTCATGGGCTTGCCCGCGCTGTCGGTCGCCATGGGCGAGGTCGAAGGTCCGGACGGGCCCGCGCCCATGGGGGTGCAGATCATTGCGGGCCGCTACCGTGAAGATCTTTGCCTGGCCGCGGGCGCCGCGATCGAAGCGGCGTTGCCGCCGGTTGCCATTGCGCAGCCGCGCGGCTGAGGCGCGAAGGGTTGGCACGGGGCTCGCGTCGGTGCCCCGTGTCTGCCGATGCAGGGGAGTTCAGGCGCGGGTGGGCCGTTTGAGTGGGCAGCCCGGCGAGTCGGTGTGGCGGCGGCGATGAATCGGGGCGCGGATCGGCGGCATGCCGCGTCGTTCTGTCGGCGATCGTGAGCACGATGCGGCGGCTCGCACGGCCGTACTGACGACAACAGGCCGGCAATGGCAGCGATCGGGCGAGCGCCGTGCGTTGTCATTGGGTGTGCGTTGCGCGCATTGGCAGGGCATGGCCATCGTCGCGGACGTCTGGCCTATCGTGGTGTCGTTCCGACATCGCGGGCGAGGGACGACCTGAATCGGGTCGCCCATATCGCGCTGTGCGTCAGCAACGGGCTGGGCCCGAGCCCCGGGTCGGGAGGGCTGTCATGCCGGGCGCCATTCGTGGCGCAACAGGCCCATCATGCCGGTATCCCAGCGTTCGTCGTCCACGCGGGTGGACGAGCGGCGCACGCCTTCCAGGGTGAAGCCTAGCGTTTCGTAGGTGTGGATCGCCACCTGGTTGAACATGTACACGTTCAACTCGACGCGCTGGATTTCGGGGGTGTCGAAAGCCAGATCGATGAGCTGGCGCAGCATCGGCCGGGCCAGGCCCTGGCCGCGCGCCGCGGGCGCGATCACGATGCGGCCGAGCCGGGCATTGCCATCCTGCCAGTCGTAGGCGATCTGGCCGTGACCCACGGCGTGATCTTCGTGCCAGGCCGTCCAGCATCGCCGCTGAGGGCGTGTGCCCTGGCCTTCGGCGAGCATGAGGTCGAACTGTGCGGCGGAAAGTGGGTGCCGAACGTGAGAGCCGCCCCATTGCGACACCGCTCGCTGGCTGTCGAACCAGCCCGCGAGGGTGTCGAAATCGGCAGGGTCGAACGCGCGCAGTTGCATCGCTTCTTGTCAGCTACCGAGCAAGAGCATCGCCCAGAGCGCGATCATGGCGATCAGGCCCAGCCAGCAGGCGCCCCAGAAACCAACGATAGGCCATTTCACGGCCAGGGGGACGTGCTTGGGCTCGACATGGGCGAGCTGCTCGTTGGCATGCCCCACGATCCAGAACTTGGTGCGCGGAAACATCAGGCGCAGGAAGTAGTCGAGAAAGATCGCGGCGCGGATCGAAAAGGGATACTGGTTGAATGGCTTGTGCTTCAGATAGGGATGCTTGAGTTCGGCATTGACCTGGCGCTGCGCGACAAAAAAGAGGTACAGGCCGCTGATCGTGCACGTGATGAAGCAGGTGGCAAGCAGGCTGAAGATATACAGAAAGATAGGGGATTGATTTGCCACTTGCCTTAACCTCGGGTCTGGCCTTCGCCGTTAAGTACCCATTTCAGGGTGGTGAGGCCTTCGAGGCCCACGGGGCCGCGTGCGTGCAGCCGGTTGGTGGAGATGCCGATTTCCGCGCCCAGGCCGTACTCGAAACCATCGGCGAAGCAGGTCGGCAGGTTGACGTAGACCGAGCTCGAGTCGACTTCGCGCTGGAAGCGCTGCGCCGCGTTCAGGTCTTGCGTGACGATCGAATCGGTATGGCCCGAGCCCCATCGCGCGATGTGTTCCATGGCGTCGTCCAGCGTATCCACCACGCGGATCGCCAGAATCGGGCCGAGATACTCGGTGCCCCAGTCTTCGTCGGAAGCCGGCACGGCGTCGGGCAACAGGGCGCGCGTACGATCGCAGCCGCGCAGTTGCACGCCGTGCTCGCTCAACGCACGGCCGAAGCGGGGCAGGAAGGCGGCGGCCACGGATTGGTGCACCAGCAGCGTCTCCATCGAGCCGCAGATCCCGTAGCGATAGGTCTTGGCGTTGAACGCGATCTCGAACGCGCGATCCAGGTCGGCGGCCGCGTCGACGTAGACATGGCAGTTGCCGTCGAGGTGCTTGATGAGCGGGACGCGCGCTTCTTGTGCCAGACGGGCGATGAGGCCTTTGCCGCCGCGGGGCACGATGACGTCGACGTGTTCGGTCATGGTGATCAGCTTACCGACTGCCGCGCGGTCGGGGGTATCGATGACCTGGACGGCGGCGGGCGGCAGCTCGGCCGCGCGCAGGCCGGCCTGCACCACTCGGCCCAACGCCAGATTCGAGTGCAGCGCTTCGCTGCCGCCGCGCAGAATGGTGGCATTGCCCGATTTCAGGCAGAGCGCGGCCGCGTCGATCGTGACGTTGGGACGCGACTCATAGATGATGCCGATGACGCCCAGCGGCACACGCATCTGTGCGACCCGCATGCCATTGGGGCGGATGCTGGTGCCGGTGAGGCTGCCGATGGGGTCCGGCAGGTTGGCGATCTGGCGCAGGCCTTCGGCCATCAGGTCGATCGAGCGATCCGACAAGGTAAGCCGGTCAAGCAGCGCGGGCTCGAGGCCGTTGGCGCGAGCGGCGTCGAGGTCGCGCGCGTTGGCGGCCTTGAGCGTGTCGCGTTCGGCAACGAGCGACTCGGCCATGATGTGCAAGGCGCGGTTCTTGGCGGCGCCGCTGGCGCGCATCATGGCGCGCGAGGCTTGGCGGGCGTTCTCGCCAAGGGCGAGCATGGTCTGTTCTATCGTGGACATGGCGGTGGTCTCGCTGGGGACGCCGGGTTCAATGGCGTCCGGTATGTCTTGCGGCTATCCCCGGAAGTGTATCCGGCCAGGCCGGCAAACCGGTGGCGGAGGCGCTGCGTGGGGAACGGTGCGGATCGAAACCGCGCGGACGGCGGTTGGAACCAGGGGGCGAAGGCGGCGGTCGTAACCGCCTTCACGGTCGTCCCGCGGCGGCCACGCGCAGGGCGAGCCGGGTCATCTCTTCCCAGGCATCCGACAGGCGGCCCGGCACGCTCAGTCCCTTGATCAGGCGGTCGACCTCGTGGGCATGCTGTACGGCTGCGGGCCAGCCTTGGGGTGGCACGCGTGAAAGCGCCTGCATCGCAAGCCGCTCGTGCGCGCCGAAGATGCGCAGCCGGCGCATGAGGCCGGGCACATCCTGATTCTGGGCACGCGCCTGCGCGATGCGGGCGAGCAGCCGGATCTCTTCGCCCACCGCCCAGAGCACCAGCGGCAAGGCCTCGCCCTCGGCACGGAGGCCGTCGATCATACGGACCGTGCGGCCGATATCACCGGCCAGCATGGCGTCGCGCAGACCGAAGACATCGTAGCGGGCAACGTTGAGAACGGCGCGCTCGACGTCGGGGCCGGCGAGCTCGCCCTCGGGATAGAGCAGGCCGAGTTTCTGGATTTCCTGGTGGGCCGCCAGCAGGTTGCCCTCGACCTTGTCGGCCATCCATTGCAAGGTGGCCGAGTCGGCGCGCTGATTCTGCCGAGCAAGGCGCGCGCCGATCCAGCCGGGCAGGCGGCTGCGCTCGATCGTCGGGATTTCAGCGTAGATGCCCGCGCGTGCCACGGCCTGAGCCCAACGGGATTCGCGCGTGGCCTTGTCCAGCCGGGGGAGCGCGATCACGACCAGCGTGGTGTCGTCGGGCTGGGCCTGCGCCTGGTCGGCCAGCTTGGCGAGGGTGTCACCCCCTGTCTTGCCCGGCTTGCCGGTCGGTATCTTGATCTCGAGCAGCCGGCGGTCGCCGAACAGCGATACGCTTTGCGTGGCGGCCGCCACCGCGCTCCAGTCGGAGCGCGCGTCCATCACCATCGATGTACGGTCGGTGTAACCCGCCTCGCGCGCGGTCGCGCGCAGCGTATCGACCGCCTCGGTGACGAGCAGAGGCTCGTCACCGGAGATCGTGTAGAGCGGCGCCAGCCGGCCACCCGCGCGCCGCAGGTGGTCGATGAGTCCGTCACCGTCCATCGCGTGAGCCATCGGTCAGAGCGGGTCCAGCGAGCGATTGGTGCCCGGAGTGCTCCAGGGCTGCGGCGTGTTGTTCTGAGGCACGGCAGCGTTCGGATCGAAAACTGGCGCATTGGGGTCGGTCTTGCCCGCACGGATCTGCTGCGCGGCCGCGCTCACGTCGGGTGCCGTCAGGCGGCGCAAAAGACGCTGCACGAAAGATTGCTGCATGGCCTTGTAGAGCGCTTCCATCTGCGTTTGCTTGGCCTGGACGATCTGCTCGTCATAGGGCATGTCGCGATAGACGGCAAAGGTCGTGTCGGGCAACAGGGCGTTGCCGTTGCGGTCGATCAGGCGGAAACGGAAGATGATGCCGAGTTCGTACTCTTCCACACGGCCTTGCGCGTTGAGCGAAACCTCGCGCTGGGTGCGCCGCAGTTCGAGCTGCTGCAGGATCGCGTCGGCGTCGCCCGGGCGCTCCACCTGGCGCGTATTGGGCGAGGCCGCCTTCAACTGGCGTCGCAACTCCGCGCCGAACAAGGTGTTGTCAGGAATGCCGATATACAAGCTGTCGAACGGGAGCGGCGTTTCGCCCTTGAGCGCAAAGCCGCAGGACGTCAGCAGCATGAGCATTGCCAGGCCGGCGGCGCGGCCCAGCCACTTGAGGGGGGAGAGCAGGGAGTGCCCGGCGATGTTCATGCGTGACCTCATCAGCCTACAACGTTGACCAGCTTGCCCGGAACGACGATCACGCGCTTGGGCGGACGGCCTTCGAGGAAACGGGCGACCTCTTCCTGTGCGGCGGCCAGCTTCTCGATCTCGTCTTTGGAGGCCTGGGCCGCGACCCGGATCGACCCGCGCAGTTTACCGTTGACCTGCAGCATCAGCTCGATTTCGTCGGCGATCAACGCCGCTTCGTCGACGTGCGGCCACGGCGCGTCGAGCAGGTCGCCCAAGGGGGCGGCATAGCCCAGTTCGCGCCAGAGGCTCCAGGTGACGTGCGGCACGACCGGGTAGAGCACGCGCAGCAGCACGCCGATGGTTTCGGCAAGCGCGGCATCCGTGGCCTGGCCTTCGGGCAGCGTGGCATTGTCGATGGCGTTGAGCATCTTCATGCACGCCGACACCACGGTGTTGTACTGGATGCGCTGGTAGTCGTAGTCGGCCTGCTTGAGCAAACCGTAGACTTCGCGGCGCAGGTCCTTGACGGCGGCGGGCGCCTGGGCCCAGTCGGTGCCCTGGGCCAGGCCACGCGCGACCGCCTCGCGCTGCGCATGACACAGCGCCCACAGGCGGCGCAGGAAGCGGTTGGCGCCTTCGACGCCGGAATCCGACCACTCGAGCGTTTGCTCCGGCGGGCTTGCGAACATGACGAACAGACGTGCCGTGTCGGCACCCTGCGTGTCGATCAGCGACTGCGGATCGACGCCGTTGTTCTTCGACTTGGACATCGTGCCCACGCCGCCGTAGGTGATTTCGCTGCCATCGGACTTCAGGCGCGCGCCGGTGATGGCGCCCTTGGCGTCGTAGGTGTTCTCGACTTCTTCGGGCCAGAAGTATTCCACGCCGCCCTGCGGGGTCTTGCGAGAGTAGATATGGTTGAGCACCATGCCCTGGCACAGCAGCTTGGTGAACGGCTCGTCGAACTTGAGCAGGCCCAGATCACGCATGACCTTGGTCCAGAAGCGCGCGTACAGCAAATGCAGCACGGCGTGCTCGATACCGCCGATGTACTGGTCCATCGGCATCCAGTAATCGTTGCGAGCATCCACCATCGCCTCGCCGTTGCCCGGCGAGGTATAGCGCATGAAATACCACGACGAGTCGACGAACGTGTCCATCGTGTCGGTTTCGCGGCGCGCGGGTTTGCCGCAGCTCGGGCACTTGCACGACAGGAAGGCTTCGTTCTTGGCGAGCGGGTTGCCCGAACCATCGGGGATGAGGTCGTCGGGCAGGACCACGGGCAGGTCTTGCTCGGGCACCGGCACCGGACCGCAATCTTCGCAATGGATGATGGGGATCGGAGTGCCCCAATAGCGTTGGCGCGAAATGCCCCAGTCGCGCAGGCGCCAGGTGGTCTGCTTTTCGCCCAGGCCGGCGGCGGCGAGGTCGGCCGCGATCGCGTCGACGGCCTCCTTGTAGGCCAGGCCGTCGTATTTGCCCGAGTTGAGCGTGCGGCCGGTCTGCTTGTCGCCGTACCACTCTTGCCAAGCCTGGTCAGAGTAGTCCTTGCCGTCTTGCGCGATGACCTGACGGATCGTGAGGCCGTACTTGCGCGCGAACGCGAAGTCGCGTTCGTCGTGCGCCGGCACGCCCATCACGGCGCCGTCGCCGTAGCTCATGAGCACGTAGTTGCCCACCCACACGTCGATGGGGGCGCCGGTGAGCGGATGCGAGACGGTCAGGCCCGTGGGCATGCCCTCTTTTTCCCGGGTTGCCATTTCGGCTTCGGTGGTGCCACCGAGCTTGCATTGCTCGATGAAGGCCGCGAGCTCCGGATTGCCGCGAGCCGCGAGGGTGGCCAGCGGATGCTCGGGTGCCACGGCCGCGAAGGTCACGCCCATCAGCGTGTCGGCACGCGTGGTGAAGACGTAGAGTTTGCCGTCCTGGATGAGCTGGCCGTCTTCGCCCTTGATGGTATGGGGGAAGGCCAGGCGCACGCCTTCGGACTTGCCGATCCAGTTTTCCTGCATGACGCGCACGCGCTCGGGCCAGCCCGGCAGACCCGTCTGCACCTGCGAGAGCAGCTCTTCGGCGTAATCGGTGATGCGCAGGTAGTAGCCGGGGATCTCGCGCTTTTCGACGAGCGCGCCCGAACGCCAGCCGCGGCCGTCGATCACCTGCTCATTGGCGAGCACGGTCTGGTCGACCGGGTCCCAGTTGACGACCTGCGTCTTGCGGTAGGCGATGCCCTTGTCGAGCATCTTGAGGAACAGCCATTGGTTCCACTTGTAGTAAGCCGGATCGCAGGCGCACATCTCGCGCGACCAGTCGATCGCCAGACCCATCGCCTTCATCTGCTTCTTCATGTAGGCGATGTTGTCGTAGGTCCATTTGGCGGGCGGGACCTTGGACTTGATGGCGGCGTTCTCGGCGGGCATGCCGAAGGCATCCCAGCCCATCGGCATCAGCACGTTGTAGCCGCGCATGCGCAGCTGGCGCGCCATCATGTCGTTGATGGTGTAGTTGCGCACGTGGCCCATGTGCAGCTTGCCGCTGGGGTAGGGCAGCATCGAGCAGGCGTAGAACTTGGGCTTTTCCTCGCCGTCGGCGGTGCGGGCGTGCTCTTGGACGAGATAGGCGTCGCGGGCCTGCCAGTCTTGTTGGGCGGCCGCTTCGACGGCGTTGGGTTGATAGCGTTCCTGCATGGACTCGTGCACGTAGAAAAGAGGTGAGGCCGACGCCCGGAGCGGGTCGGCCAAAACCATAGATTATAGGGCTACCCCCGGGGATCATGAACGATCGGGGCCACATCGCCGACGGGCGGGGGTCTATCGCGCCGGGAAAGCCGGATCGGGCGTGGCCGCCTGCTGTGCGCCGGGCTAAGGGATCGCGCCGCGGCCCGCCGCCCGGCGGGCGATCGGGCCGAACGCGGAGGCGGGCGTCAGGCGTGTCCCGCGGGGAGCTCAGGGATGCGTGCGCCGCGGGCCAGCAGGCCGTAAGCCAGCCCGAGCAGGCCCACCACGGCGCCTGCCAGGGTGACGCCGGTCCAGCCGGCGTGGGTATAAATCCAGGAGGAAGCGAGCGAGCCGGCCGCGCCACCGATGAAGTAGCTGGTCATGTAGCCCGCGGTGAGGCGGCTGCGAGCCTCGGGACGCAGGCGATAGATGGCGCTCTGGTTGGTGACGTGCACACCCTGGATCGCCATGTCCTGGATCACGATGCCTGCCAGCAGCGCCCAGACCGAGGCAGCGCCCCAGGCAACCAGCGCCCACGAGCCGAAGAGCAGCAGCAGGCCCACGCGGGTGGCCAGGTTGCCCAGTCCGCGGTCTGTGAGGCGACCGCAGCGGTTGGCGGCAAAGGCGCCCACGGCGCCCGCCAGGCCAAACAGCCCGATGGTGGTGTCCGAGTAGCCGTAGGCCGGGCCCGCCAGCAGGAACGTGAGCGGCGTCCAGAGCATGCTGAACGAGGCGAACAGCAGCGCGCCGATCAGAGAGCGCGCTCGCAATAGCGGCTCGTCGCGATACAGATGCAGAATCGAAAGCAGCAACTGGGGATAGCGCAGGCCGGCCGGACTGCGATGGCGGGGCAGCACGCGCCATAGCGTGCCTGCCATGGCGAACAGCAGAATGGCAGCCACCCAATAAATGGTGCGCCAGCTGCCGAGGTCGGCGAGCGCGCCGGCCGCGGTGCGCGCCAGCAGGATGCCGAGCAGCAGGCCGCTCATGATGGTGCCGACGACACGGCCACGCTCATGCGGCTCGGTCAACGTGGCGGCGTAAGGCACCAGCACCTGGGCCACGACCGACAGCATGCCGCTCACGGCGGTGCCGAACATAAGCCAGCCGATGCTCTGCGCGGATGAGGAAATCAGAAGCCCGACGGCCGAGAGAGCGGTCATGGAGACGATGAGGGCACGGCGCTCGAGCATGTCGCCCAGCGGCACCAACAGTACCAGCCCGGCCGCGTAGCTCAATTGCGCGATCGTGACGATGCTGCCCGCCCCCGCGGTGGAAAGGCCGAATTGCTGGCCAATGGTATGCAGCAGCGGCTGCGCGTAATAGTTGCCGGCGACGGCGAGACCGGTGGCCACCGCCATCAATAGCACGATCGGAGCCGACAGGTTGGCAGGACGATGCGCCGTACTTTGCGTGGCACTCATGCTGCAAGCCCTCCGGGCGCGGCGCCGTCGTGTTCGATCAGCAAGCGTTTGAGCAGGCCGGCCAGTTGGCGGCGTTCGCTCGTCGAGAGCGGTGCCAGCAAGCCGTCGAGCTCTTCGAGATAGTCGTTGAGGGCGCGCCGGATCAGTCGCAAGCCGTCGGTGGTGAGTGAGACGATGACGCTTCGGCGATCTTCGGGATTGGGATGGCGCGCGATCAGGCCGGCGTCTTCGAGCCGGTCGAGTCGGTTCGTCATGGCGCCTGCCGAGAGCAGCAGGGCGCCGACGAGTTGCTGGGGGCTCAAGCCCGCTTGAGCGCCGCTGCGATGCAAGGTGGCGAGGAGGTCGAACTCGCCCTGCGTGAGGCCATGCGCCTTGAACGCGCGATCGACGCCGCGCGAGGCGACGATGCCCAGGCGAAACAGACGCGAACACACCGCCATCGCGCTGACGTCCAGGTCGGGACGTTCGCGGTGCCAGTCGCCCAGAACCCGGTCTACATGATCATGCATGATGAGAAAGTATTTTGACGTAAAGTATTTTTATATCAAAATAAATTCCCGGTTTGCAACGCGGTCTTTCGGCGCACGGCATGCGGGGCGGTTGCCGAAAAAAGAAGAGCCCGCCTTGGGGGCGGGCTCTTCCCGGTTTGACCGGAAGACGTCGTGCTTATTGAGCGGCGTCTTTCAGCTTCTTCAGCGGGCGAACCTTGACCTTGACCGAAGCGGGCTTGGCCGGGAACCAGCGCTCTTCGCCGGTGAACGGGTCCTTGCCGAAGCGCTTGGCCTTGGCGGGAACCTTCTGCACCGAAACCTTGAACAGGCCGGGCATCGTGAATTCGCCAGCGCCCTTCTTGTCGATCGAGCCCAGCACGGTGGTCTCGAGGGTGGCCAGAACGGCCTTGACCGACTTGGCTTCCACGCCGGTGTTTTCCACCAGGTGAGCGATCAGTTGCGACTTGTTCAGAGCAGCCTTGATGGGACGGGCGGCGGCCGGAGCGGCAGCAACCTTCTTCACGACGGCCTTGGTGGCGGCAGCCTTCTTGGCCGGGGCCTTCTTGGCGGGGGCCTTGGCCGGAGCCTTGGCGGGAGCCTTGACGGCCTTGGCCGGAGCCTTGGTGGCGGCCTTGGTCACTTTCTTGGCGGGAGCTTTTGCTTTGGTAGCCATGGTCAAAATCCGTATGTTGGGTATATGAGGCAGCGTTGTGCCGGAAATCCGGCAATAGACGCTACGCGCCCGATGATAGCGGAATCTCTCGCGTGTGCACGTGTTTTTTGCGAGAAGAATGCCTATGGCATGATGTTTTGCATGAAAAGCGTTGCGCGCGCACTGCTGCGCACGTGGTCGGCGCGTGGCAAGCGGCATCGTTGCCAGCGCGGCGCAGGCGCGGTTAAGCTGCCCGCCGGATGTCTGCGGGCCCTGTCCCGAAGGAGTTTTTGTCGTGCATGCACGAGTCAACGCGCTGTTTGGAAGCTGGGTACGCGAAGTGTCGCCGCAAACGTTGCGTGCCGATGCGTGGGCCGGCCTGCTCGGTGCGCTGCTGGTGCTGCCGCAGGGCGTTGCATTCGCGCTGCTGGCTGGCTTGCCGCCGCAATACGGGCTCGCCAGCGCGATCGTGCCGTGCGTGATCGCCGCGTTGTTCGGTTCGAGCCGTCATGTGCTGTCGGGGCCGACCAACGCGAATTCGCTCGCGCTGTTCGCGGTGCTCGCGCCCATGGCTGCCGTGGGCTCGCCCGGCTATATCGAGCTCGCGCTGGCGGTGACGCTGCTGGTCGGGTTGCTGCAGTTGGCGGTCGCGTTGCTTCGGCTGGGCGTGCTGGCCAATTTCATTTCGCCGTCGGCGCTCTTCGGGTTCACCAGCGGCGCGGCACTGCTGATCGCACTGCACGCCGCCAAGGATGCGCTGGGCCTGCGCGGCATCGACGCGCATGGCGCGGGCGTGTTGCTCTGGACGCTGGGTGCGGAGATCGGGCACGCGAGCTGGGCGGCGATCACGATTACGGGGGTGACCATCGGCGCCGCGCTCCTGGTCAAGCGCTGGGATCGCCGCAAACCGCATATGCTCGCCGGGCTCGTGGCCGGGACGGCCTGTGGCGCGTTGCTTCAGCTTGGCGGACTTGCCGACATCGCGCTGCTCGGTTCGGTCGGGCGTCCTTGGCCCGTGCTGCACGTACCGCAAGTGGACTGGCGCCTGCTGCCCGACATGCTGGGCGTGGCGGTGCCTCTGACCATCATCGCGCTCGCGCAGTCGATCTCGATCGCCAAAGCGATCGGACAGCGTTCCGGCCAGCACATCGATGCCAATCGAGAATTCTTCGGGCAGGGCCTGTCCAACGCCGTGGGTGGCCTGTTTTCCTGTTATCTATCGTGCGGCTCGCTGAACCGCTCGGTGCCCAATTACGAAGCGGGCGCGCGCACTCCGCTGGCCGGCGTGTTCGCCGCCTTGCTGCTGATCGTGCTGGTGGTGCTGTCCGCGCCCTTGCTCGCGCACATTCCCTATGCCGCGATTTCCGGTCTGCTGTTGTTGGTGGCCTGGGGGCTCTTCGATCTTGCCCGTTGGCGCTGGCTGTGGCGCACCGAACGCAATGAGGCGCTGATCGCAGTGGTCACGCTGGTGGCGACCGTCACGGTGCGCATGGAAGTGGCGATCCTGCTTGGCACGCTGCTGTCGCTCACCGCGTATCTCTACCGCACCTCGCGTCCTGCGATGCGGACCATGGGCTTCGAGGCCGGCGACCCCGAGCGGCATTTCGCGGTGCTCGACGGGCAAACCACGGCGCTGCCGGAGTGTCCGCAGCTCAAACTGCTGCGGATGGAAGGGTCGATCTATTTCGGCGCGGCGGCTTACGTGACCGAGCGGCTGCAGGCGCTGCGCGACGCGCCCGACGCGCCGCGTCATCTGCTCGTGATGACGAAAAGCATGAATTTCATCGACGTGGCGGGCGCGCAGGTCTGGGAAGACGAGCTCACGCGCCGGCGTGCCATGGGAGGTGATCTTTACTTCCATCGGCCACGACCCGAGGTGTTGGCCAAGTGGGAGCGCACGGGTTTTGTGCAGCGTCTGGGCACCGACCATATCTTCCGCGACAAGGCGAGTGCGATCGCGCAGATCTATCAGCGCCTCGATCCCGAAACGTGCCGCCGCTGCACAGCCCGCATTTTCAAGGAGTGCGGACCGGCAGGCACCGCGCATCAACGCGCTTGCGCGTCCGACGGCCAAGCCTGAAGCGCCGGGCCGGCGTCTGGCGTCCAGGTTTGAGCAGGGCGCGCCACCGGCATCGCGGGTCGCACGGCATGCGGTGACGCGGGCTGAGGCTGTGCGGACGCGGCGTTCGCGCCATCAGGTGCCGGCGTCGCCGGGCTCGTTGGCGCAGCCGCGGATGCTGGCGTGGCCGATGCCGGCGCGGCGCTCGGTGCCGTCGTGGCCGCAGGCGTGACACGGGGGCGGCCTTCACCGCGCAGACGGCGCACGTCGTGATCCAGCGGTTGCAGGCGTCCGCCTTCCTGATAGTTCACGCTACCGACCGCGGCGGGCGCCGGCGCGCCGGTGAGCAGGCCGGTATAGACCCCCAGCGTCGATTGGTGATCCAGCGGGCGATAGTGAATCGTGGCGACAGGGGTGTCGACCCGCAGTCCGGAGAACGCGTCCGCGAGGGCTGCGCTGTCTGTCACCTGCGCCACGCGCAGACCCGCGGCCAAGGACTGAATGGCGGCATATCCCAGCAGGGCGGGGGCGGTAGGGGTTTCGTCATAGCGCTTGCGATACGCCTCGACAAAGGCCTGCGCGGCAGGGGCGCGGATGCCTTCCCAGGCGTAGCCGGTCACGAGCCAGCCTGCGGGCGCAAGGACGGGCGCGGAACCGCCAGCGGCCGGCGAAGAGGCCGCGGTGGTGCTCGGCGCGGCACCGCCTGCCGAAGGATGGTCCGTGGCGGGCGACCCCGCGGCGGGCGTCTTTGCGGCGGACGCGGGACCGTCCGCCGCAAAGACGCCCGTCGTGGCCCCTTCCAGGGCCGCGATACCGTCGGCGTTGCCCGCTTCCAGGGCGACCACGCTGCGCCCATCGAACAGTTGTCGGGCCCGGGCCACCTGCGCGAAACGCGCGAGGCCGGGGGCATCGAGATCGAGGAAGAGTGCTTCGGGGTGCGCGTCGGCGAGCGCGCGCACGGCCTCATCGAGCGCCTTGGGATGGGCGGGCAAGGGCTGCACAGCCACGAACTCGATTTGGGATTGGAAGGCTTGCATCAACGATCGGAAGGCGGCGGCGCTTTCGCGGCCGGCTTCGTCGTCGAGGTGAACCACCGCCCAGCGCGTCTTGCGCTGGCCGAGTGCCTTGGGCGCCACGGCGGACACGCGCATGCGTACCGAGGGCGGCAGACGGAAGGTGTAGCGGTTGTTGCGCGACCAGGTCAGCGCCTCGCCGCGGGCCAGCGTGGCAAGAAAGAAGTGCTGGTGTTCGCCCGCGTAGGCGGAAAGCGCGGAGGCGGTGGCCTCCGAACCACCGCCCATCAGTGCCACGACGTGTTCGCGCTCGACCAGCTCCGCGGCGAGACGTGTTGTTTCCTGGGGTTTGCCGCCGTCTTCGCGTGCCACGACCTGCAATTTGCGTCCGAGCACCCCGCCTTCGGCGTTGATGGATTCGAGTGCAAGCTGCCAGCCCTTGCGGTAGGCCGCCTGGGCGGGGTCCTGGCGGCTGCCGATGACATCGCCCACCCGGATCGGCGGCGGGGTGGCGCCCGCGGGCATGCGGGCCGCCGGGGCCTGGGCCGCGGAGGTCGCGCTTGCCGCCGGGGCGGCGACCATCAGGGTGGCGGTAAACAGCGCAATCGTGGTTCGAAACGGCATGGCGGCAGGGGTGGGGCGTGGCGGGAGGCGGCGGGTGAGATCAGCCTGCACGGGCGAGGCGCTCGGGAGACCGTCGTCTGCGAATGGCTGCGAGGCAGATGGCGCCATAGGGCTACGCCACAACATGCCGCGCAAAAGCAAACGGCCTCGCGAAGAGCGAGGCCGTCAGCATAACGACTGAACCGGAATCCAGCTGAATTACTTCAGCTTGGTTTCCTTGTAGTCAACGTGCTTGCGAGCGACGGGATCAAACTTCTTGATCAGCATCTTCTCGGGCATGTTGCGCTTGTTCTTGGTGGTCGTGTAGAAGTGGCCCGTGCCGGCAGTCGACTCGAGCTTGATCTTTTCGCGGATACCTTTGGCCATGTCGTGCTCCTAGTATGTAGATGAGGCGGTCAGTGGGTCTGGTCTTGCTCAGACCGCTTCGCCGCGGGCACGCAGGTCGGCCAGCACGGCGTCGATGCCGTTCTTGTCGATCGTGCGGATGGCCTTGGTCGTCACACGCAGACGAACCCAGCGGTTTTCGCTTTCAACCCAGAACCGGCGCGATTGCAGGTTGGGGAGAAAACGACGCTTGGTCTTGTTGTTCGCGTGCGAAACATTGTTGCCCACCATCGGGCCTTTGCCGGTAACTTGGCATACGCGTGCCATGGATGCACCTCTTGAGGTTGTTCTTTGCCGGTGCAATTCAGGGGGCGGGCGTCGGGAGATACAAGCTGCCGGCGAGAGGGTGTCGAATGAGACTGCGACACTGCCGGCCACCCAACATGTGGATGGGGAGGGCGCGCTTCGGTGCTGAGTGCCAGCTTCGCGAGACCTCCGATAGCGTCGGTTGTCGCGAAGGGCGCACACCGGACGCTGCCGTCCTGTGCTTATACCCCGCTTTGCCCACCTTGCCTGAAACGATCAGTTCCGGCTCGGGGAAAAGTAGTGCTGACCACAAAGCATAGTAGCCGCGCACGGGAAATTACTGATTAGCCAGCGATTCTATATTGAGATGCGCGGGCGCGTCAAGCACTGGGTGCAAGCCGGCCCGTACTCAGACGCGGGCGGGCCGGCGCGCGACGCGGCCGGCGGCCCACGACAGGCTGGCGCAGGTCGCCAGCACCATCGTGAGGGGCAGCGCGCTTTCGGTCTGCCAGAGGCTCACCACCAGGCCGGCCAGCGCGCCGCACGACAACTGCAGCGTTCCGAGCATGGCGGAGGCGGCGCCCAGGCGCTTGCCCTGTTCGGCCAGCGCGAGCGCGGCCGAATTGGGGTTCACGAAACCTTGGCTGAACATATAGGCGATCAGGCAGGCCATCAGCACCGGCAGGCTCATCAGACCGGCGAGCGTCAGGGCGACCGCGGCCAGGCTGGCGACGGCCAGCGCGGTCTGGGCGCGCCGCTGCAATACGGGTGGCGCGAGGCGGCGCAGCAGGCGCGCGCTGATCTGCGAGCCCACGATCAATGCGGCTGCGTTGGCACCGAACAGCAGGCCATAGTATTGGGGCGGCACGCCGTAGAGCTCGATGAAGACCCGCGGCGAGCCGATGATGTAGGCGAACATGCCCGCCTGGCCCAGGCCGCCCGCGAAACTGTGGAAGATGAAGCCACGGTGGCGCAGCAGCGCCCAGTAATTGCTGGCGATGATGCTGGGCCGCAGCGGCACCACGCGTTCGGGCGCGAGCGTCTCTTTCATGGTCAGCAACGTGGCCACGAACAGCGTCAGGCCCGCGGCCAGCATGAACCAGAACATGCTGCGCCAGCCTACGAAGGCCAGCAGCTGCCCGCCCACCAGCGGTGCCAGGATCGGTGCGAGCCCCATGATCAGCATCAGCAACGACATGGCGCGTGCCGCATCCTGGGTTTCGTAGTGGTCGCGGATCACGGCGCGGGGGATCACGACGCCGGCAGCACCGCCCAGGGCCTGCACGACACGCCAGAGCGTGAGGGATTCGATATTGGGCGCGAGCGCGCAGCCCAGTGACGCCACCATGTACAGCACCAGGCCGCCCAGCATCGGCAGCTTGCGGCCGTAGCGGTCTGCCAGCGGGCCGTAAAACACTTGCGCCATCGCCAGGCCGATCAGATAGGCGGCCAGCGTGCGCTCCACATCGCCCCGGGGCACACCCAGGCTGGCGGCGATCGAGGGGAACGCCGGCAAATACATATCGATGGAGAACGGGCCGATCGCGGTCAGCGCGCCCATGAGGATCAACCAGCCGGGCAGGCTGCGAGAGAGTGATTCAGAGGACATGGAGGTGGGGCAGAGCCGACCTGTGCGCGAGGTGCACAGGTGTTGTGGAAGATGGCGGCGCTTTGTTGCATGGCGCGCGCCAAGCGACCCACTGTATCACGGTCCACCTTACGTTTGAATTGCAACATCGGAGCGGTAGATTGGGCCCGGGGCCGGCGTGGCCGGCCCGGCTCATCCGCATCCGGAGGCACGCATGAACCCGTTGCTCGCGCTGGTCGAACGCAAACTGGAGGCGCTGCCTCTGCCGGTGCAATTGCAGATGCCGGACGGGCAGATCGCGGGCCCAGCGCCCGCCCGGCTGCGATTCGTGGTGCGCGAGCGGCGGGCCCTGGCGCCCCTCGCCCGCGGCGACATCGGGTGGCTGGCGCACGATTACGTGGAAGGCCGTATCGGCATCGAAGGCAGCATGCGCGATCTGATGGCCGTCGCGGCGGCGCTGCTGCCCGCCGACCCCGTGGACCCGCGTCCTCCCGGCTGGCCGGTGGCGATGCTGCGCAGGCTGCGCTCGCTCGTGCGCCACGCACCCGGTCGGGATGCGCGCCAGATCGCCTTTCACTATGACCTGTCGGATGATTTTTACGCGCTCTGGCTGGATCCGCGGCGAGTCTATTCCTGCGCGTACTTCAACGAAACCGGGTGCACCCTGGCCCAGGCGCAAGAGGCCAAGCTCGATCTGATCTGCCGCAAGCTGCGGCTCTCGCGGGGCGAGCGCTTTCTGGACGTGGGGGCGGGGTGGGGCGGCCTGCTGCTGTGGGCCGCGCGCCACTATGGTGTGCAGGCCACGGGCATTACGCTGTCGCGTCATCAGCAAGCCCATGTGCAGCGCGAGATCGACGCCCTGGGCCTTGGCGGACAGGTGCGCATCGCATTGCAGGACTACCGGGAGCTCGAGGCCGACCCGCCTTTCGACAAGATCGCCTCGGTCGGGATGTTCGAGCACGTAGGCCGTGCGCGCCTCGATGCGTATTTCGGCACCCTGCGCAGCCTGCTGCGTCCGGGTGGCTTGATTCTCAACCACGGCATCACGGCGGCGGGCGTGCACAACGCCGAGCTCGGGCGCGGAATGGGCGCGTTTATCGAGAAGTACATTTTCCCGGGCGGGGAGCTCACTCATATTTCGCATGTGCTGGCGGCGGTGACAGGCGGCCGGCTGGAAACGCTGGACGTGGAAAACCTGCGGCCGCATTACGCGCGCACCCTGTGGGCCTGGAGCGATGCGCTCGAGGCCCGTCTGCCGCAGGCCGCGGCCGTGTTGGGAAACGGGAGGGGCGAGTGCGTGCTCCGTGCGTACCGGCTCTATCTGGCCGGCTGCGCGATGGCGTTCGAACAGGGCTGGGTGGCGCTGCATCAAGTGTTGGCCAGCACGTTGGCGACAGGACGGCGTGACGAACTGGACCTGCCGCTCGACCTGTCCTATCCGTGGCAGCGCGGTTACATGTACCGCTGATCCGGCCGTTTTTGGCCCTTCGGCATCTGCAAAACGACCGGAAATTTGGTGAAATCGAAACTTGAAGAAACTGAATGTATCTCAGTAATGTTGCACCGCAGTAGCAGGGAAATGGCCCCGATTCTTCAGTAAGAATCGGTGTTAACCCGCGCCGGAAAACGGCCGGATGTAACTGCATGTTTTGGCTTTAGGGTTGGGCTGTTGAGCAAAATCGGCTAACATGCAGTCTTCTTCGTTGAGTTTCTTTCAATTTACTGCGCTTAACATGCCGGCCTCGCGCCGCCCTGTTGTGCGCTGTCTATCAGGTCAACGGTGCCCCCGGCACCGGTACCTGCTGTAAGTGTCGGTCTGTATTGGCGGCTCTGCCCGTCTTCCGCACACCCCCCTTAGCTACACGGCATAGGCCGGCGGCGCACGCCAGCCCTGTGTCCTTGAACCTATGGAGGCAAAAAGCCAATGCGTTTCACCCCCGTCAAGACCCTGGCCGCTACGGCCATGATGTTTGCTTTCGCCGGCGCTGCTCAGGCCGCCGACGCCAAATGCGAACTCGATCGTCCCATCAAGTTTGGTGGCATGAACTGGGAATCCAATCTCGTCATCACCGACGTCGAGCGCTTCATCATGGAAAAGGGCTACGGCTGCAAGACGGAAGTCCTGCCGACCGAGACCCTGCCGGCGCTGGCCGCCCTCGAGCGCGGTGACCTCGATGTGAACTCGGAGATCTGGCTCAACAGCGTGGCCGATCCCTGGGAGCGTGCTCAGAAGACGGGCAAGGTCAAGCGCGTGGGCGATGTGTTCATGGGCGGCGAAGCCTGGTTCATCCCGCGTTACACCGCAGAGCGCCTGCCCGAGCTGAAGTCCGCGGCCGATCTGCCGAAGTTCAAGGACGAGTTCAAGGATCCCGAAGAACCCTCGAAGGGCCGTTTCTACGGTTGCCCCGCGGGTTGGGGTTGCGAAGTCACCAGCAATAACCTGTTCCACGCGCTCAAGCTCGACGACAGCTACACCCTGTATTCGCCGGGCACCGGTGCGGCGCAGAAGGCGGCGCTCACGTCGGCCTATAAGCGCAAGCAGAATGTGGTGTTCTATTACTGGTATCCGACGCCGCTGGTGGGCGCGCTCGACCTGGTCAAGCTCGATATGCCGCCCTACGATGCCGAAAAGCACAAGTGCCTGACGGCCACCAAGTGCGAGAACCCGCAGCCCAGCGCCTATCCCGAAAACCCCGTGTTCACGGCAGTGAATACGAAGTTCTCGCAGGACGCGCCCAAGCTGACCGAGTTCCTGTCCAAGGTGTCGCTGCCGCTGGATCAGGTAAACGAAACGCTGGCCCACATGGAAGAATCGGGTGACGATTCCGCCGACGTGGCGCAGTGGTTCCTGAAGAACAAGGCCGACGTCTGGACCAAGTGGGTCCCGGCTGACGTCGCCCAACGCGTGCAGGCCGCCCTCTAAGGTCTGCGCTACCGGCACGGCGCTCACGCGAGCGCCGTGCTGTTTATGTCCGAACTGCAGCCCTGGTCATGCCAGCGCTGTCATTGCCCGATTCCCGCCGCGTCCCGCCCTGGTGATGCCTGCCGCGCGGACAGCGGGACGGCCTGCGGGCCGCGCTACGGGCATTGTTGAAGTGTGTGTGTGTTGTCTGAGTGCGTGTCCGGAGCCGGCGCGCTCACGCCTGCCGGCACTTCCTGATAAGGAGTCGTCCGATGTTTCCTGAACTGATTCCCGCGCGCGCTGTTCGCGGGGCTATTGATAATTTCGTCGACCATCTGGTCGCGAACTATGCCGACACGCTCGAAACGATGGCCAGCCCGGTGCTCAAGGCACTGGTGTGGCTTGAGCAATTGCTGCGTCAATCCCCGTGGTGGGCCGTGGTCGCGGTCACGGTGGCGATCGCATGGCTGGTCAGCCGACGTATCGGCCTGAGCATTGCCATGGGGGCGCTCCTGTGCGTGATCGGCCTGCTGGGCCTGTGGGACGCCGGCATGCAGACGCTGGCGCTCATGATCATGGCGGCCGGCCTGTCGGTGCTGATCGGTATTCCGGTGGGCATCCTGATGGCCCGCGTGAACTGGCTGCGCGCCATCATGACGCCGATCCTCGACGTGATGCAGACGATGCCGAGCTTCGTTTATCTGATTCCGGTCGTGATGCTGTTCGGCCTGGGCAAGATCCCGGCCATCATCGCCACCGTGATCTATGCCGTGCCGCCGCTCATCCGCCTGACTGATCTCGGTATCCGCCTGGTCGACCGCGAAGTGCTCGAAGCATCGCGCGCCTTCGGTGCCAACTCGCGCCAGCAATTGTTCGGTGTGCAACTGCCGCTGGCCATGCCCAACATCATGGCCGGTATCAACCAGACGACCATGATGGCGCTGTCGATGGTGGTGATCGCCTCCATGATCGGCGCGCGCGGCCTGGGCTATGAAGTGCTGCTGGGCATCAACCGCCTCGAAGTGGGCCGTGGCCTGCTGGCCGGCCTGGGCATCGTCGTCCTCGCCATTCTGTTTGACCGCATCACCCAATCGTATGGGCAACGCGTACGTACCGGAGGCCAACGATGAGCAAGATCGAAGTCAAGAACATCTACAAGATTTTCGGCCCGAATCCGGGCAAGTGGCTGGAGGCCGCGCAGAGCGGCATCAGCAAGGAAGACCTGCTTGCCAAGAGCGGTCACACGCTCGGCCTGCGCGACATCAGCCTGTCGATCGAAGAAGGCAGCATCTACGTGATCATGGGTCTGTCCGGCTCGGGCAAGTCCACGCTGATTCGCCACTTCAATCGCCTGATCGAGCCTAGCGCCGGCCATATCCTGGTCGACGGCGTGGACGTGGTGAGCCTGAACAAGCGCGAGCTCGAGAACTTCCGTCAAAAGAAGATGAGCATGGTGTTCCAGCGCTTCGGGCTGTTTCCGCATCGCACGGTGCTCGACAACGCCGCCTATGGCCTGACCGTGCAGGGCGTGAGCAAGACCGAGCGCGAGCAGCGCGCCCGCCATTGGCTGGAACAGGTCGGGCTGGCCGGTTTCGAGATGCAGTTCCCGCATCAGCTGTCGGGCGGTATGCAGCAGCGCGTGGGCCTGGCCCGGGCGCTCGCCACCGACGCCGAAATCCTGCTCATGGACGAAGCCTTCTCGGCGCTCGACCCCCTGATCCGGCGCGAGATGCAGGACCACCTGCTGGCGCTGCAGGCCAAGCTCAACAAGACCATCGTGTTCATCACGCATGATCTGGACGAGGCGCTGCGCCTGGGCAACCGCATCGCCATCCTGAAGGACGGCGAGCTGGTGCAGGAAGGCACACCGGAAGACATTCTGCTCAATCCGGCCAATGATTACGTGCAGTCGTTCCTGCAGGACGTGAACCGGACCAAGGTGCTCAACGCGGCCCATGCCGTGAATCCGTCGCGCCTCACGCTCACGATGCGGTCACGCCCCGCGCATTCGCTGGACCGCATGCAGGCGCTCAATTACGAGTACGCCCCGGTGCTGGACGGCAAGCGCCTGGCCGGGATCCTGACCGAGGCCCGCGCCCGCGAGGCCATCGAGGCGGGGGTGCGGGATGTGTCGGGCTATATCGATGACCTGGCGTCCGTGCCCGCGTCGGCAGGTCTGGGCGAGGTGCTCGCGCAACTGGTGCACAGCGACCAGCCGGTAGCCGTACACAATGACGATGACGAGTTCATCGGCATGCTGTCGCGCAAGAAGGTGGTCGAGCTGGTCACGCCCGTGCTGGTGGAGGGCGAGGCCAATGCAGGCGCCGGCGCAGCGCCGACAGCGGGCGACGCGCTGGCCGCCCCTGAGCCCGAGGCCCCCGCGTCACAGGCTCAGGAGGGCAAGGCCGCCTGAGCCGTGGTGGGCGCTGTCCGCGTCGAACCGAAAAAGCCGGCCTCGCGCCGGCTTTTTCTCGTCTGCCCCCGATGAGCAGGGTGGCGGGCAAGCGGATATGATGAGCCTCGCCCGCGAGCCCGTCCCTCGGGCCCACCTGTTTCGTCCACCCTCTATCCGCTCATCGTCATGCCCATTCTCAACGTCCAGATCGTGCAAGGCCACTCGGCTCAACAGAAGACCGCGCTGCTCGAGGCAGCCAGCAACGCCGTGTGCGAAAGCATCGCCGCGCCCGTGTCCAGCGTGCGCGTCGTGCTCGAAGAAATCGATCCCGCTCATGTGATCGTGGCGGGCGAGCTCGGCAAGCCGATGGCGCTGGTCGAGGTGGCCCTCATCGAAGGGCGCACCGAGGAGCTGAAAGAAGCACTGATCGGCGCACTCAACCGCGCCGTGTGCGACAGCATCGGTATCTCCGGCGCCGATGTCCGCGTGGTGCTCACCGACGTGCCCAAGATCAACATGGGCGTGGCCAACGGCGTCAGCGCCAAGGCCGCCGGCCGCTGATCAATCGGCGCGTATCCTGACCGGCACCGACTTCGCCGCCGGCGTCATGCTTTCCCGGGCGTATTGCCATAGCGGGATGAGCGCATTGCACTCCGGATAGTAGGCGGCGCAGGTGCCGGGCGGCAGGTCGTAGTCGATCACATCGAAGCCGCCCATGCTGCGCACCACGCCATCGTCCACCGCCGTGGTCAGGGTCACCTTGGCGTGCCGCGCAATGCCCAGCCGTTCGCGGTCGCCACGATTCATCATCACGATCATGCGCGTGCCGTGGATGCCGCGCAGGCGATCGTCATTGCCGTACACGGTCGTATTGAACTGGTCGTTCGAGCGCAACGTCACGAGCCGTAGTACGTCGCGGTCGCTGCCGTCGTCAAAGCTGGCGTTCAGCATCTCGGGCACCTTGAAACACGCCTTGCCTTCGTCCGTCAGCCAACGCCGCTCGCGCGCGGCGACCGGCCGGGGAAAGCCGCCCGGCTGGTCGAGCCGCTCATTGAAATCGCGGAAGTCCTCCGGAAACGTCGCTTCGATGGCTTCGCGCACCTGGCCGTAATCGGCGGCCCAGATGTCCCAGGGGGCCTTGTCGGCGTCGGGCAGACAGGCGCGGGCCAGGCGCGCCACGATGCGCGGCTCCGACATGAGATGCGCGCTCGCGGGCGGATGACGGCCGCGCGAGGCATGGATGCAGGTCGTCGAATCCTCCATGGTGACGATCTGCGGACCGCTTGCCTGCATATCGATCTCGGAGCGCACCAGCGTGGGTAGCAGATAGGTCGTGCGGGCGGTGATCAGATGCGTACGGTTGAGCTTGGTCGCGATCTGCACCGAGAGATCGAGTTCGCGCCATTTTTGCTCCATCAGGTCGCGTTCGGGTATTGCCCGCACGAAGTTGCCGCCCAGGCCGATAAAGGCCTCGACGTCACCGCGTACGATGGCCTCGCATGATTGCACCGTGTTCAGGCCATCCTCGCGGGGCGGCTCGAACCGGTATTGCCGCGCCAGGCGGTCCAGCGGCACGAGCTCGGTGCGCTCGGCGATGCCGACCGTGCGCTGGCCCTGGACGTTGGAATGGCCGCGTACCGGGCAGATGCCGGCGCCCCGGCGTCCGATATGGCCTCGCATAAGCAGCAGATTGACGAGCATCTGCACGTTCTCCACGCCGTACCGATGCTGGGTCAGGCCCATGCCGTAGATGGCGATCGCCGCGCGGGCGCGGGCATAGGTGCGTGTGGCGGGTTCGAGCGCGGCGCGGCCCAGGCCGGACTCACGCTCGATGTCGTCCCACGACGTGGCCCGCACGTGCGCGGCAAACCCGTCGAAGCCCGTCGTGTGATCGGCGATGAAGGCTTCATCGAGGACGCCAGGTTCGCCACGGGCGCGGGCCTCGTCGTGCCAGGTCAGCAGCAGCTTGGCCATGCCCATGAGCGCGGCGATGTCGCCGCCCGCCCGCACCTGATGGTACTGCGTCGCGATCGGTGTGGCGCGGTTGCTCAGCATTTGGCCCGGACGCTGCGGGTTGACGAATGACTCCCAGCCACGCTCACGCAAAGGATTGAAAACAATGATGGGGACGTCGCGCTCGCGCGCCTGCTGCAGATCGTGGAGCAGACGGGGCGAATTGGTGCCTACGTTCTGGCCGAAAGAAAGGATGCAATCCGTGTGGTGGAAATCGTCGAGCAGCACCGTGCCCACCGGTGTGCCCAGGCTTTCCGCGAGCGCCACCGAGGTGGTCTCGTGGCACATGTTCGAACTGTCGGGCAGATTGTTGTTGCCATACATCCGCGCCAGCAGTTGATACATATAAGAGGTTTCGAGCGAGGCCCGGCCCGAAGCATAGAAAACCACGCGCGCCGGATCGTAGCCCTTGAGGCGGGCGCCGATGTCGGCGAAGGCCTCGTCCCAGGTGACCTCGACATACTTGTCTTGCGTGGCGTCGTAGCGCAGCGGGTGGGTGAGCCGGCCTTCGTTTTCCAGATCGTGATCCGACCATTGCAGCAGCTCGCTGATCGTGTGACGCGCGAAGAACGAGGGGGGCGCACGGCGCGTCGTCAGGTCCCAGAACGTCGCCTTGGCGCCGTTTTCGCAGAATTCCGCCGCGTGCGGCTTGCCCGGCTTGGCCCACGCGCAGCTGGTGCACATATAGCCACCGGTTTTGTTGTGTGCCGCCACCAGGCCCGGCACGCTGTGCAGGGCACGCTGCCGAGTGGCGTGCTTGACGAGGGACTTTACGGAGCCCCACCCGCCCGTGGGCTGTTCGTGGGGATGGTGCCATTTCTGATCGGACATGCGCTGCCTCCGGTTCCGGCCCGCGCGGGCGGGGATGATCGGGCTGACGCAGCAGCCACCCGGCGGGCCGGAAGGCGGAATTCAGGAGTGCGTCAGAATCCGTTGGGCAGCACCTCCCGTGCCTGGGGCCGGCCCGTGGATCATGTCCGGGCCGGCCCGGGCAAACCGGGCGCATTCAGGCCGTGAGCACCGCGCGGCCCACCACCTGCCCCGCGACGAGCGAGGCCAGCACCTGGTCGGCCTGGTCGAGCGGATGGCGGTGCACCGGAATAGGCTTGATCCGACCGTCGCTCACCAGCACCATCAGCTCGCGCAGCTCCTGCAGATTGCCGACGTAGCTGCCGATGATGGAGATCGCGCGCATCGGAATCAGGGCCAGCGGCCACGTGGCGCCGCCGCCGAACAGGCCGACGATGACCAGCTTGCCACCCTTGATCAAGGTATCGAAGGCCGTGGCGGTGGTGGCCGGCGCGCCGACCAGGTCCAGCGCGGCCTGCAGCGGGTTGCCCTCGGCTGCCGCCACGATCTGGCGCGCGGCATCGGGCGCCGCGCCATCGATGGCGGCCAGCGCGCCGGCCGCGAGCGCGGCCTCGCGCTTGGCGGGATTTATGTCCACCACGATGGCACCCACGCCGCCCAAGGCGCGCAGGATCTCCACGGCCATCAGGCCGAGGCCGCCGGCGCCGAAGATGACGATGGGATGGTTGCGGTAGATGTCTTCGCCGATCTTGCGCAAGGCCGAATAGGTGGTGAGGCCGGAGCAGGCATAGGGGGCCGCCGTGGCCGGGTCGAGGTTGCCGATGTCGATCAGGTAGCGCGCGTCGGGCACGAGCAGGTAATCGGCATAGCCTCCAGGGCGGTAGACGCCGAGATAACGGGGCGCCGTGCAGTGGTTTTCCTGGCCGCCCTGGCAGGCGGGGCAGGCGCCGCAGCCGATCCAGGGATAGACGAGATAGTTGCGCCCGATATGGATATGGCTGGCGTCGGGCCCGACGGCGCTGACGGTGCCGGCGGTTTCGTGGCCGAGGGTGAGCGGCAGCACGACGCCGCGATCCTGGATCGACAGGCGTTTGCCCTGGCCGAGGTCGTAGCCTCCCTCCCAGAGATGGACGTCGCTGTGGCACACGCCGGCGGCACGCACCTGCAGCAAGACCTGTGCGCCTTCCGGCTTGGGCGTGTCCTGCTCGAGCCGCTGCAACGGTTGATGGAAGTCGACCACGCAATAGCATTTCATGTCTTGCTCCTCCGTTTTTATCGTCTGGGTCATCGCGCACCCGCGGGCGTCGAGATCGATCGTGCGGCACGAAGGACCGGGCTGGGGCACGAGGGACAGAATACGATAGAACGCACCGCCGCAGGCGGCGGCCATGCGCGGAGCCCGCCGCCGGCATGGCGGCGTCCGCGTCGTGACGATCCGCCCGGGTGGAGGGCGGGCTGGCGGCACCTCGCGGGTATGATCGAACCATCCCATCCAACCCGGATTACCCAGGAGGCAACACCATGAATGACGTAGTCGTAGTGGCGGGCGCACGCACCGCAATCGGCGATTTTGGCGGCGCGCTGAAAGACGTGGCCCCCGTCGATCTGGGCGCCCTGGTCATCCGTGAGGCGCTGGAGCGCGCGCAGGTCGGCGGCGACGAGGTCGGCCACGTCGCGGTTGGCCATGTCATCAATACGGAGCCGCGCGATATGTATCTCTCGCGGGTGGCGGCCATGAACGCCGGCATCGGCAGGGAAACCCCCGCGTTCAATGTGAATCGCCTGTGCGGCTCGGGCCTGCAGGCCATCGTGTCCGCGGCACAGACGATCCTGCTGGGCGACGCGCGTATCGCGGTTGCGGCGGGCGCCGAGAGCATGAGCCGCGCGCCGTATATCGCACCCGCGCAGCGCTGGGGCGCCCGCATGGGTGACAGCACGATGATCGACATGATGACCGGTGCGCTGTCCGATCCTTTCGGCCGGATGCACATGGGTGTGACCGCCGAGAACGTGGCCGCCCGCTTCGGCATCAGTCGCGCCGACCAGGATGCGCTGGCGGTCGAGTCGCATCGCCGCGCGCACGCCGCCATCGAGGCCGGCCATTTCCGCGAGCAGATCGTGCCTGTGAAGATCAAGACGCGCAAAGGCGAAGTCGTGTTCGATCGCGACGAGCATGTGCGCGGGGATGTCACCGCCGAAGGCCTGGCCACGCTCAAGACGGTGTTCCAGAAAGAAAACGGCACGGTGACGGCAGGCAACGCGTCGGGTCTGAACGACGGCGCGGGCGCGGTCGTGCTGATGCACGCCGACGAGGCGGCGCGTCGTGGCGCCAAGCCGCTGGCGCGGCTGGTGGCCTACGCCCACGCCGGCGTCGATCCCGAGATCATGGGCATCGGCCCGGTGCCTGCCACCCAGGCCGTGCTCAAGCGCGCCGGGTTGACGGTGCAGGACCTGGATGTGATCGAGGCCAACGAAGCGTTCGCGGCACAGGCCTGCGCGGTGTCGCGCGAACTCAAGCTGGACCCGGCCAAGGTCAATCCGAACGGCAGCGGCATCAGTCTCGGCCATCCGATTGGCGCCACGGGGGCCATCATCACGGTCAAGGCGCTCTATGAGCTGCAGCGCGTGCAGGGCCGCTATGCGCTCGTCACGATGTGCATCGGCGGCGGGCAAGGCATCGCCGCCATTTTCGAGCGCGTCTGAGTGCCGGGGCGGGGCGCCTGCGCCCCGCCGTCGCCCGAGGGGCTAGCGGCCCAGTGCCGCGATCACGCTGTCGCTCGCGATCGCCTTGCCGAAATGACGCTCGAAATGGCTGTTGGCCCCGAAGAGCACGTTGCGCTGGTGTGTCGGGTCGCGGAAATGGCGCGCATGCACCGTCAGGGCGTACTGCAGCAACCGCGCCGCACCGGCCTCGTCGAAGCTTGCCACCAGCCCTTGCAGGTCGGGCGCGAGCGCGGCAGGCGCCGCCGGCGCCACGAACAACCCCAGCTGCATCCGTGTCAGCGGCTTGACCTGGTAGAGGGCGGCGCAGGCCGCATCGAGCCGCTCGCGCGCATCACAGGCCAGCAGCGCGATGCATTTCTGCACCATCAAGCTCACACGAAACTCGGAGCCCGGCTCCGATAGCGCGATACCCTGGTCGAACAGATCTTCGGCCTCCTCGATGCGCCCGGCGTGCATGTGCATGGGGGCGAGCGTGGCGAACGCCGCCGCGAAGGCGGTGCTGCGTTCGAAGGTCTGCCGCGCCAGACGCTCGGCCAGCGCGTCGTGCCCGCGGTTGACGAAATAAAGGGCGCGCGCCACGCTCAGCACGAGCAGCGGGTCGTCTTGCACCCGCGGCAACGCGCCCAGCACCAGCGCCTCGATATCGGCTTCGAGCGCTTGCCAAGCTGCGTCGCCGGGCTGTTCGGTAGCACCGCCCAGCACCATTCGGCTCACGAGCGCCAATGCCTGCATGACCGCGAGACGCGGATCATCGGGAGCCCCGGCGCGTTCGCGGGCGATGCGGTCTTCGTTCGCGCGCCAGGTCTCGGGAGAGTCGGTCAGCATCAATGCGGTTTCGTGCAGCCGCAGGTCGAGCGGCCGCGCCGTGGGCGTGGCCTGGGCGGCGTCCAGTGCGCCGTGCTGCCACATGGCGTGCAAGACCTGCTGCGCCAGCGCGGCGAGCCTGTCGCGTGTATCCGCGGGCGTCAGCATGGCCCGGAAGGTGCGCACGATCTGGCGCGTGGCCACATGGCGCAGCACCAGCGCGAGATGTTCGCGCGCCTGGCCCAGCTCCGCGTACACGCTGGTCTCCAGCGTGTAGCGGGCGGTGTCGAGCAGGGCCTCCTGGGCCTTGCCCGGCAGGTCGGGATGAGCGCAATGCACTTGCGTATCCGCATGACTGCCTGCCTGCAGCACCCGGGCGAGTTGCAGTGCGAGTTCGGCGTTGGCGCCATGGTTGGGGCCGACCACCAGGAACGGCGGGCGCGCCCGGGCGGCGCTTGCCGGCGGCGAGGGCCGGGCGATCCAGTAGTAGCCCTCGCCATACTGCGTGGCGATGAAGCGCGGCGTGCGCACCGAGTCACGCAGCTTGGTGCGCAGGCGGTTGACGACGAAGTCGACGTTGCGCGCCGTCGATCCGGTGCCGTCGTCGGCCAGCGCGTCGGCCAGGGCCGCCCGGCTCAGCAGGCCTGGCGCCTGGCCGATAAGCCGTTCGAGCAGGACGCGCTCTTTGCGGGAAAAGCGGATCACGCTGCCGTCATCGCCATGCGCGGCCAGCCAATTGGGATCGAACACCAGGTCGTGGAATCGCATGCCGTCACGAAGCCAGGATCAGGCGGGCGGCCAGCTGGCGTGCGCTTCGAATGCCGTATCGCCCCAGGGCGACATGATTTCGGTGCAGCCTTGGTTGCCGTCGGCGTCCCGCAGCACGCCCGCCGGGCACGCATAAGCGTAGGGATAGCAGGTGCGCTTGGCCACCGCGTGCGGGAAGCGCTCGGCAATGGCGGCGCGCACGGCTGGCGGCAACGCGGGATCGATCATGATGGTGTCGGTGCTGGCGTCGATGCGGGCATGGTGGAACGCGTCTTCGAGCGACAGGCCGTAGTCGACCAGAAACGACACCAGCTGCATCACCGCCGGCAGGATCTTGCGCCCGCCCGAGGCACCGATCGCGAAGCTGCGGCCATCGTGCTGGCCCACCACCGGGCAAATGTTCATGAGGCAGCGCTTGCCCGGTCCGAGCGAGTTGGGTTTGCCCGGCTCCGGGTCGAACCACATGATGCCGTTGTTCAGCAGCATGCCCGTGCCCGGCGACACCACGTGCGAGCCGAAGGCCGAAAGCAGCGTCTGCGTGACCGCGCACATGTTGCCGTGGCGATCCACGAGGCTGAAATGCGTGGTGCAGGCGGGCGCGCGCGGATCTTCGTTGTCACCCATGTTGCCCAGCCGCCATTCGTATTCATCGCGCAGCACCTTGGCGTAGGCCAGATAGGTGTCGGCGTCGGGATGACCGTGCGGGTCGATCAGGGTTTCGAGGCGGCCCAGGCAGCGTGCGAGGCTGGGGCCGGCCGTCATTTCGGGCGTGACATGAATCACGCCGCCGCGGTAGGCGACGCGCTGCGGTTCCAGCCATAGTGCGCGGTACTCGAGCAGGTCGCGCAAGGCCAGGAAACCGCCTTTCTGCTGCACGTCGTTCACCAGGGTGGCGCCGATGTCGCCGCCGTAGAACGCGCTCGCGCCTTCTTCCGCGAGCTGGGCGAGCGTGAGCGCCTGTTGCGTGAGTGCGATACGGTTGTTCTCGGCCGTGGCCCAGTTGCCGGCCTTGGGCCATTGGCCCTCGTCGAGAAACATGCGCGCCGCATCGGGGTCGCGCGAGAGCCAGCGGGCCGAGCCGGTGATCATGAGCGTGGTGTACCAGTCCAGCGCCAGGCCGGCTTCGGCCAGCGCCACGGCGGGTTGCAGCACCTCGCCCCACGACAGCCGGCCGTAGGCGGCGTGCGCCTCGCTCATGCCCGCCACCACACCCGGCACGGCCACGGCCTTGGCGCCGCGGCAATTCATATCGTCGACCACGGCGGGCCAGGGAAAGAGATCGGCCGATACCTGGCCACCGCCCGCAAGCGGGTAGGCGGCGGGATCGAGGGCCGCGGGCGAGCGCATGCCGAAGAGCACCACGCGCGCCCGGTCTTCGGCGGCACGGTAGATCACCATGGCGCCGCCGCCCATCGGGCCGCTCATCCAGGGTTCGACCACACCTGCCGCGAATGACGTGGCCACGGCGGCATCGACCGCATCGCCGCCGGCGGCCAGTACCGCCGCGCCGGCTTCGGCAGCCTTGCGATGCTGCGAGGCGACCACGCCACCCGGAGTGCGCAGCACAGTCTTGCGTATGGTTTGCGAGGACGAGAAATTGTCGGACACCACGGTACTCCTTCGCTCGATGCGTCGCCGGGACGGAGCGGCCATTATGGACCAAGCGCTTTCCCGCGTGCGGAACGCGGGGCCCGCCCATCCGGCCGCCAGCACGATTCGCGCGGGCAAGCCCCCGACGCATGCCCTCGCTACAATCGCGCGATGGCCAAGCACAACAAACCTTCCGAGCACGACCAGCCCTCGCTTTCCGAAGCGGACGGCGTGCGCTATCTGCATTTCGGCACCGAATGGATCCAGGGCGCGATGCGCATCAAGGATCCCAACGAACTGGTGCTCGAGTACACCGCCCAGATGATGGGCTGGCTGCTCTTCCTGGAGCCGCCACGCGAGCAGTCGATCGGGCTGCTGGGGCTGGGCGCCGGGTCGCTGACCCGCTTCTGCCTCAAGCACACCCGCAGCGAGCTCGACGTGGTCGAGTGGAATCCGCAGGTGACCGCGGTCTGCCAGATGTTTTTCCGCCTGCCCACGCCCAAGCGGCTGGCGGTGCACCACGATGACGCGGCCTTGTGGGTGGCCGATCCGCTGAATGCGGGGCGCTGCTCGGTGCTGATGGTGGATCTCTACGACGCCGCCGCGCGCGGCCCGGTGCGGGACAGCGTGGCCTTCTATCGCGATTGCCGCCGCGTCCTGGGCGAGGTGGGCGTTCTCACGGTGAACCTGTTCGGGCAGCACGACAGCTTCGATCGCAATATCGATAACCTGATGGAGGCCTTCGACGGCCGCATCATGCCCTTGCCCGAGGTCGATGCGGGCAACCGGATCGTGCTCGCCTTCACCGGGCCGCCGCTGGCCGTGACGCCCGCCGACCTGCTCGCGCGCGCCGAGGTCGTCGAATCCCAGTATGGGCTGCCGGCCCGGCGCTGGGCCCGCGCACTGGTCCGCCACGCATCGGACGGCGTGTTGCATCTCTGACCCGCCTTGGCGAGCAACGAGGAGGCGTGCGCCGTCGAGGCCCACGCCTTTTTTTATCCTAGGGTTTATCCCGAGTGGCTCAGGGCTAGCCGGGCCGGGGAGGCGGGCGTACGATGGTTGTATTCATAATTATGAATTACACGTCATGGATATCGCACCCGCACCGATCGTTCGGCAGGCTCTGTACCTGGAGGTGGCGGATCGCCTGCGCGACATGATCCGCACCCAGGCGCTGGAGAGCGGGCAATGGATCGACGAGGTCCGGCTCACGGGCGAGCTGGGCATTTCGCGCACGCCGTTGCGCGAAGCGCTCAAGGTGCTGGCCACCGAGGGCCTGGTCCGGCTCGAGCCGCGCCGTGGCTGTTTCGTCAACGAAGTCTCGGTGGGCGATCTGGAGCAGATCTTCCCGCTCATGGCGATGCTGGAAGGGCGCTGTGCCCACGAAGCCGCCCTGCGCGCGACCGATGCCCAGCTCGACGCGCTGGCGCCTCTGCATGAGGCCCTGAAAGCGCATGCCAGCGCGGGCCGCATCGACGCCTATTACGAAACCAATTACCAGATCCACGTGGCGACCCAGGCCCTGGCCGATAACCGCTGGCTCTCCGACATGGTCGACGGGCTACGCAAGGTATTGAGCCTGTTTCGCCACAAAAGCCTTTCGCTGCCCGGCCGCATCCAGGAATCCTGCGCCGAGCATCTCGCCATTTACGCCGCGCTCAAAGCGCGCGACCCCGAGGGCGCCGAGGCCTTGGCGCGCAAGCATTTGCTGCGCCAGCTCGATGCGCTTCGCACCCTTGCACGCGCCGGTACGCGCACGCCGACCGACATCATCCAGGAGGACCCGTCCCATGCCAGTACACGACTCGCTCGTTCCCGCACGCGTCGCGCCGACGCCTGAGGCGGATCTCGACCGCCCCGAGGCAGGCGAGCAGGCCGGCCTGATGGCGCGGCTGGGCCGCCTCTGGGAGCGCAATCCGCTGCCGCCTGCCGCTGATATCGAGGCGCTCTTTACCTCGCGCCTCACCGACGTGCGTGCCAACAAGCTCGCGCGCGCCTGGTGCGCCGTCTATCACGAGGGTGATGCGAAGCGCCAGCGCGCCCTGTTGACCGGCCTGGTCCAGGGCCATGCCGCCCAAAAGCAGCCCGCCGAGTCCGCCGTGCGCCTGTTCAAGCGCTTCAATGCCTTGCCCGACGGACTGCGTTTCCTGGTGTCGCTGCGCGCCGACATGCTGCGCTGGCGCAAACAGGTGGCCGGTCTGCAGGCGCTCGACAAAGAGCTCGAGTCGCTGCTGTCGGCCTGGTTCGACGTGGGCCTGCTCACGCTGCGTCCGCTGACCTGGGATTCGCCGGCCTCGCTGCTCGAAAAGCTCATCATCTACGAGGCCGTGCACGAAATCCGCTCGTGGGACGACCTCAAGCACCGCGTCGCCGCCGACCGGCGTTGCTACGCCTATTTCCACCCGCAGATGCCGGACGTGCCGCTCATCTTCGTGGAGGTGGCGTTCGCGCCGCAGATGGCCGACAACGTCCAGGTGTTGCTCGATATGGCCGCGCCCACGCAGGATCTGGCCAAGGCGCGCTGGGCGATCTTCTATTCGATCTCGAACACGCAGGCGGGCCTGCGCGGCATCAGCTTCGGCAACTTCCTGCTCAAGCGCGTGATCGAGTCGCTCGTCGACGAGCTGCCGCAACTGAAGTCGTACGCCACGCTCTCGCCGATCCCGGGCTTTGCCGACTGGCTGGGCAAGCTGCCGGCGGCCGAGGTCGAGGCGATCGTGCGCGACACCAAGAAAGTGCGCGCCGGTGCGCCGGATGGCGCCCGCTGGGTGGAGCGCCTGCGCCGCGCCGCGCAAGGCAAGCCGTCCGAGGTGGTGCAGCGCGCCGGCTTCAAACTGGCCGCGCACTATCTGCAGGAGATGAAAAACGACATGCCGCTCGACCCGGTCGCTCGTTTCCATCTGGGCAACGGCGCCCGCATCGAACGCCTGAACTGGGCTGCCGACCTCTCCGCCAAGGGGCTGAACCAGTCCTGCGGCATGATGGTCAACTACGCTTATGTGCTGGCCGATCTGGACGACAACCTCGCCCGCCTGCAGGACGGCAAGCCCGTGATCAGCCGTTCGATCGCGCGTGTGGGGTAAGTCGCTACGGCCGGCAAGGCGCGGCCGGCAAGGCGCGGCCTGCAAGGCATGACAGGAGGAGACGCGTGACAGAACGCAATGACCCGGTACAACCGGGCGAAGTGAGGCTGGAGCGGCGGGACGCAGTGGCATGGGTCACGCTGTCTTTGCCCGGCCGGCTCAACGCGATCAGCATCGCGATGTGGCGTCAGCTCGCCGAGCGCTTTACCGCGCTGGCGCAGGATGGCAGTGTGCGTTGCATTGTCCTGCAAGGTGACGGCGGCAACTTCGCGGCAGGTGCCGACATCCGCGAGTTTCCGGAGGCACGCGGCGATTTCGCCAGCGTGGTGCATTATCACCGCGACATTCTGGCGCCCGCGCTGCATGCCGTGGCGGCGTGTCCGCACCCCGTGATCGCAAGCATTGCCGGCGTGTGCGTGGGCGGCGGTCTCGAGCTCGCGAGCCAGTGCGATCTGCGCATCGCTTCCGCCGACGCCCGCTTCGGCGTACCGATCAATCGGCTGGGTTTTCCGCTGGCGCCCGACGAGATGCGCGGCATGCTCGATCTCATCGGCCGCGCGGCCACGGTGGCGCTGTTGCTCGAGGGCCGGGTGTTCGATGCCGCCGAGGCGTTGCGGCTGGGCCTGCTCACGCGCGTGGTGGAGCCCGCGGACCTCGAGGCGCAGACCCAGGCGGCCGTATCGCGGGTGCTGGCGGGCGCGCCCGCGGCGGCGCGGCTCAACAAGCGTTATGCTCGGCGGCTGACGGATCCCGCGCCGCTGACCGACGCCGAATACAACGACTTCTTCCAATATGCCGAGAGCCGGGACCACCACGAAGGTGTGCGTGCGTTTCTGGCCGGCACGACACCGACCTTTACCGGAGACTGAAACGGTGAGCAACGCCAATCTGTACGCGGTCCTTGCCGGCGGCTTTCCCGCCGATCGCACGAAAATCGCCATCGAAACGCCCGACCTGCAATACAGCTACGACGACATCGAGCGCGCCACGGCTTGCCTGGCCAACCTGCTGGCTACGCTCAAGCTGCCCAAGGGCGCCCGGGTCGCGGTGCAAGTCGAGAAGTCGCCCGAAGCGCTGTTGCTGTACCTCGCCACGCTGCGCGCGGGCTATGTGTACCTGCCGTTGAACACCGCGTATCGCGAATCCGAAATCGAATACTTCCTGGGTAACGCCGAACCCGACGTGGTGGTGTGCTCGAGCAAGAACCTCGGCTGGATCGAGAAGGTCGCCGAGGCCGCCGGCACGCGTCACGTTTACACGTTGGACGAAGACCGCACCGGCACGCTGCTGACCGCGGCCGCCGGCTTGCCGCAAACCTTCCGCACCGCGGTGCGCAAGGACGACGATCTCGCGGCCATCCTGTACACGTCGGGCACGACCGGCCGCAGCAAGGGCGCGATGCTGTCGCATGGCAACCTGGCCGCCAACGCGCGCACGCTGCACCAGTACTGGGGCTGGCGCGCCGACGACGTATTGCTGCACATGCTGCCCATCTTCCACGTGCATGGCCTCTTCGTGGCCTCGCACGGCGCGCTGCTCGCCGGTGCCCGCATGATCTGGCTGCCCAAGCTGGATATCGAGCAGGCGCTGCGCTACCTGCCGCGCAGCACGGTCATGATGGGCGTGCCGACGTATTACGTGCGGCTCCTGGCCGAAAAGCGCTTCGACAAGGCTGTTGTCGCCAACATGCGACTCTTCATCTCGGGCTCGGCCCCGCTGCTGACCGAAACATTCAACGAATTCCACGAACGCACCGGGCACACGATCCTGGAGCGCTATGGCATGAGCGAGACTGTCATGCTGACCTCCAATCCGTACGAAGCGGGCGAGGGCGCGCGCCTGGGGGGCACGGTGGGCAAGGCGCTGCCGCAGGTGCAGGTGCGCGTGGTCGACGACGCGGGCAAGGCACTGCCGGCCAATGAGATCGGCAACGTGCAGGTGCGTGGCCCGAACGTGTTCTCCGGTTACTGGCGCATGCCCGAAAAGACGGCTGAGGAGTTCACCGCGGACGGCTGGTTCAAGACCGGTGACGTCGGACGCTGGGGTGGCGAGGCCGCCGGCCGCGCCGTGCCCGACGACTATCTCTCGATCGTGGGGCGCAGCAAAGACCTGATCATTTCCGGCGGATTCAACGTCTACCCGAAAGAAATCGAGACGCTCATCGACGAGATGGACGGGGTGGCGGAATCGGCCGTGATCGGTGTGCCGCATCCCGACTTCGGCGAGGCCGTGGTTGCCGTGGTGATTCCGAAGACGGGCGCCACGCTCGATCCGCAGGCCATGCAGGCGGAGCTGAAGCAGCGCATCGCCAATTTCAAGGTGCCCAAGCAGATTCATGTGGCGGCCGAACTGCCCCGCAACACCATGGGCAAGGTGCAAAAGAACGTGTTGCGCGACACCTATCGCGCGGCGTGATCGCATGGCCGGGACGTGAGTCCCGGCCATTTTTCTTTGACGGCGCCGCGGGCATCCCCCCGTTCGCGTGCCACTGATCGGCAAGGAGACCAGACCCCATCATCCCGGCAGTACTTGTAGTGTATGCAGCAGAAGCACAGGCGGGCGCACCCTCGGACAACGAGCGGGCGCCACGACACATAACACAAGGACGGTGCACGACCGGATTCACGGCGGCACGTCCATCCTGCGCATGACCAAGGAGGAGCTTCATGAGACAAGCATTGACCGCGATCGCGGCCCTGGTGGCCTGCACGGCCGGTTTTCCCGCGGTGGCCGCCTGGCCGGAACGCCCGGTGACCATCATCGTGCCGTTCCCGGCCGGCGGTGGCACCGACACGTTCGCGCGGCCGCTGGCCCAGCAACTGGGCACCCAGTTGGGCCAGCCCGTCGTGATCGACAACAAGGGGGGCGCGGGCGGCACCGTCGGCGCGGCCGTGGCCGCCAAGGCCAAGCCCGACGGCTACACCTTCTTCATGGGCGGCGCGCATCATGCGCTGGCCCCTTCGCTGTACAAAAGCTTGAGCTACGACATCCAGAAGGATTTCGTGCCGGTGGCACTGCTCGCGCAACCGCCGCAGGTGGTCGTGATCAACAGCGGCAAGCTGCCCGTGAAGACCGTGGCCGAACTCATCGCCTACGCCAAGAAGCATCCGGGCGAAATCAATTTCGGCACCGCCGGCAAGGGCAGTACCCACCATCTGGCGGGTGAACTCTTCGCCATGCAGACGGGCATCAAGCTCGTCGACGTGCCATATCAGGGCGCCGGACCGATGCTCTCGGCATTGATCGGCGGGCAGGTCGATATGGCGTTCGATGGCTTGGGTTCGTCGGCCGGGCACATCCGCTCGGGCAGCATCCAGCCGCTGGCCGTGGCCGCCAAGGAGCGTTCGCCCTCATTCCCGAACGTGCCGACGGCGGCCGAAGCGGGCTTGCCCAATTACGAGGTGTCCACCTGGTACGCGTTGTGGGCCCCCGCCGGCACGCCGCCCGAGGCCATCGCCCGTATGACGGACGAGGTCACCAAGGCGCTGAACCAGCCCAAGCTCAAGGAAACCTGGGCCGGCAACGGCTCCACGATTCCGACGCTCACGGGCAAGCAGTTCGGCGAGTTCGTGAACAGCGAGGTCTCGCGCTGGGCCAAGGTGGTGAAAGACTCCGGCGTGACGCTGGACTGAGCGTGGCCGGTGGTGCGTGATGCCGGCGCTGGCTCGCGGGCATCACCCACCACCCTTCGTTCGCCTTGAAGCAATCGGTGACACACGAAAAGGGGGGGCGGCGTTGCTGCCCCCTCTGCGCTTCGCTAGACTGGTCGGAGCCCGGGGCAAGCCCGTGCCCCACTGATCCGAAGGAGCTCTCATGAAGCGTGTGATTTTGACTGCGGTGCTGGCTGGCGCCGCCGGCCTGGCGCAAGCGCAGACCGTCGACCTGTCCTTCGTCAGCGCCAAGGGTGTCGAAGGCGCCGCGGGCACCGTGAAGATCGAAGACAGCAAGTATGGCGCGGTGCTCACGCCCGATCTGAAAGGCCTGCCTCCCGGCGTGCATGGTTTCCATCTGCACGAAAAGCCTTCCTGCGACACGACCACGGCCGACGGCAAGCCCGTGCCCGGCGGCGGCGCGGGCGGTCACTGGGATCCGGACAAGACCAATGCGCACAAGGGCCCTTACGACGATACCGGCCATAAGGGCGACCTGCCCGCGCTCTACGTGACCGCCGATGGCAAGGCCACGTACCCGGTGCTGGCGCCGCGCCTGAAGGCCGCCGATTTCAAGGGTCATTCGCTCATGGTGCACGCCGGTGGCGACAACCACAGCGATCATCCCGAGAAGTTGGGCGGGGGCGGCGCGCGCATCGTCTGCGGTGTCGTGAAATAAGCGATATCCGTTGCCGGCAGGAGAGGGCGCTTCGGCGCCCTCTTTGCTTGGCGGGCCGTAATATCTGTCTCGCCGCGCCTCGCCCTGCCTGCACCCGGCGTCCGGCGCATATCGTTGCGCGCGCATCGATACTTGAATTTGCGCGAGGCCGCGCGGTAGAATCGCGGCCTGTTCAAACACCTCTTCATTCTGGAGCCCCACGTGCCCCGTCTGTTCGTCATCCGCTAATCGCCGACGACTGCCGCAAGCAGCCTCGATCCGGCGCAGTCTGCGCCCGTGTTGGCTGCGGTACTGGTTCCGTTTCCCCGTCAGCCTGCCATGAGGCTGCCGCGGCACGAAGCTCCCGCCTCCCGCCTCGCAACGTAGATCTCCCGCGTCATCCCTGACGCCCCGGGATCACGGACGGCTCGCGCCCGATCCGCTCTTGCCACGGCCTTTGCCGCGTCCATTCAGGACGTGCCGCAATGGCCTGTTCACAGCGCCTGCATGCGTAAGCACCTGCCTCGACCTGATCGCAGCTGCCTTTTCCCGCATGTATTCGTTCGTCGGCGCCATTTCTGGTCCCTGGCCCGGCCGCGCCAATAACGCGGCGGGCGACGAACATGCTTACCTCTTCTTCATCCATCCTGAAGTACCCCCGCACGCCGCACCTCGAAGGGTCGCGGCTGCAAGCTGGCGATGACGCCAGCGATCAGATCGCGCTGCAGGCGCTGGCGGGACGTCATGCCGTCATCGAGGAAAAGCTCGATGGCGCCAACACCGGTGTCTCGTTCAGCGCGGCGGGCGAGCTGCGGCTGCAGTCGCGCGGCCATTATCTGAGCGGCGGCGCGCGCGAGCGGCAGTTCAACCTGTTCAAGCAATGGGCGGTGGCGCACGAGGCGCGGCTGCTCGCCCTGCTCGAAGACCGCTACGTGATGTATGGCGAGTGGACGTTCAGCAAGCATTCGGTGTTTTACGACTGTTTGCCGCACCACTTCCACGAGTTCGACATCTACGACCGCCGCGATGACTGCTTTCTGTCCACGCCGCGTCGTCATGCGTTGCTGGCAGGTGCGCCCGTGCTGCCGGTGCCCGCGTTGTATGTGGGGCCGATGCCCGCGCGTCCCGCGCTGCTGTGGCAACTGGTGCGGCCTTCGCTGGCCAAGAGCGCGGCATGGCGCGACAGCTTCGCGGACACGGTCGCGCGCGAGGGTCTGCCGCCGGACCTGTGCCGGCAGCAGACCGATGCATCGGATCAGGCCGAGGGCCTGTACATCAAGCTCGAGGACGAGTACCGCGTGCTGGCCCGCTACAAGCTCGTGCGCCCGGATTTCGTGCAGACCATTCTGGACAGTGGCTCGCACCACCAGCGCCGTCCGATCCTGCCCAACGGCCTGGCCGAGGGGGTAGATCTCTATGCGCCGCAGCTTTCCCTCACCTGGGAATCGCTGGGCTTGTGCACGCTGCGCGGTCTCGATGCGCTGGGCGCGGCGGCCGCGTCGGGCAAGCGCCGCCGTTCGCGCTGACGCGCTGAGAACTGAACAAGGAGTATCGAAATGAAGTGGAATCAATTGAGTGGGTTGGTGCCCGACGCCGGCCAGTCCTTCGACGCGGCGGGATGCCTCGCGGCCTTCCCGGTGCTGGAGCGGGCCCGCGAGACGCCGCAGGAACCCGCCTATCACGGCGAGGGCGATGTCTGGACGCATACCTGCATGGTGGTGGAGGCCCTGGTGGCGTCAAGCGACTATGCGAGCGCCTTGCCGCAGGAGCGGATCGTGCTGTTCTTCGCCGCATTGCTGCACGATGTGGCCAAGTACCGCACGACCGTGATCGACCCCGTGACCGGCCGCATCGGCCAGCCCGGCCATTCGCGCAAAGGCGCGATCGACGCGCGCGTGCTGCTCTGGGAGGCCGGCATGCCGTTCGAGTTGCGTGAAGCGGTGTGCCGCCTGATCGCGGTGCATCAGGTGCCGTTCTACTGCCTGGAGGACACGCGGCGGCCCGTGCCGCCCGTGCATACGGTGCGCGCGCTGTCGTGGCAACTCGATATCCGTCTGCTGGCGGCGCTGGCCGAGGCCGACATGCGCGGTCGGATCTGCGCTGACCAGGCGCGCGTGCTCGACAGCATCGAGCTGTTTCGCGAACTGGCGCGCGAGGAGGGCTGCTATGGCACGCCGCGCGCGTTCACCGATGCGCATACCCGCCTGAGCTACTTCCGCGGCGCGGATGTGCACCCCGACTATCCCCTGTTTCAGGAGCCGGGTGCACGCGTCACGCTGATGTGTGGTCTGCCCGCCGCGGGCAAGGACAGCTGGGTGCATGAGCAGCGCGCGGGGCAGCCGGTGGTGTCGTACGACGATGCGCGTGAAGCATTGGGCTTGCGGCATGGCCAGAATGACGGCCGCGCCGCGCACTACGCGCTGGATCGTGCGCGCGCGCTGCTGCGCGAGCATCAGGCTTTCGTGTGGAACGCTACGCACCTGAGCGAGCAGATGCGCTCGCGCGCGCTGGACCTGTGCTACGCCTACGGTGCCGAGGTCGAGATCGTCTATCTGGAGCAGCCGCGTGCCGAGCTGCTGCGCCGCAATGGCCGGCGCGACACCACGCTCAGCAACAAGGCGCTGCTCGGCATGCTGCATCGCTGGGAGTTGCCGCTGCCCACCGAGGCGCATGCCGTGCGCTACGAGGTGGCGGTGGCTCCCGCTTAGCGCATCAGACGGGCTGCCGGGGGCCGTCTTCGGCGCTGAAGAAAATCGGATGCCGTCCGCGCGCGCCTTCGTCGAGAAACACGATCTCGATACGCTGGCCGGGCTGCGCCGCATCGCCCGCGTTGCCCACGCGATACAGCTCGCCGCCAATGCGGTAATTGTGCACGACGGACGGGAGGGGAGATTGCGGCACGGGGACGCGATAGGTGATCGTTTCTTCGACGACGCCGCGCACGCTGTGCTTGACGCGTGCCCGCTTGAGCGCCGGACTGCGCGCGCCCAGCACGAGGCCGAGCAGGAGAAAGACGGGAACGCCGAGCCAGAGCGGTGGCATGGCGATGCCGGTCAGCGCCAGCACGAGCGCCACCAGGAAGAAAAATCTGCGCAAACCAAGCTCCGCGGCGCGGATGGTTTCGCGATCCGCGACGGCAATTTCCTCGACGGCGATGAGCGCATCGGCACTGCCGGGGTAATCGGCACGCAGCAGCAGGGGCGGGCGGCCCGGCAGAATGTCGAACAGATGCAGGCTGACCGGCACGCCGGTCAACGCCGCCGTCGCCGAGGGGCGGTCGCCGCTTGCGCTGTCTGCCAGGATGTCGTTCCAGCCCGGCAGCGCCACGGCCACATGCGCATCACCGAAGACATAGACGACGCCCGGCGTATCGCCCGGGCCGAAAGCCGTCAGCGTGCCGGATACGATGCGCTTGCCCGCACGGCCCCGGATCGCCCCATCGACCTGGCGCCACGAGCGCGGCAGGCGCCGCAGCTTGCGATAGAGCACCACCGCGGGCACCGTCAGCGCGAGCGCGAAGACGAACAACAGCACGCCGGCCGTGCGGCGTATGTCCGCATCCAGCAGCGACAGCGCCATCCCCGCGGCGGTGACCACGAAAAACACGAACATGAACGTGTACATCACCGCGGCTACCGAGCGGCCACGGCCTGCGCGGCGCAGCAGCCGCACGTCGTCGTTGGAAAGTGGCGTCTCGCGCGTGTGCAGTTCAGGGGACATCGGGCTCGCGCGTGCTCAGCACCAGGCGCTCGCCGCGCTCAGACGCACGAGGTCGTCGCGCGAGAGCTTCAGGTGGGCCGCGCCCACGAGCTCATCGAGTTGTGCGATCGAGGTGGCGCTGGCGATCGGCGCGGTGATGCCGGGTTGGGCCAGCTGCCAGGCCAGCGCCACCTGCGCGGGGCGTGCCCCGCTATTCTCGGCGACCTCGTCGAGCGCCTTGAGGATGCGCAGCCCGCGCGCATCCAGATACTTTTCGACGATCTTCTGGCCGCGCACGCTCTGGTTGGCATCGGCCGCACTGCGATACTTGCCCGACAGAAATCCGCTGGCGAGCGCGAAGTAATTGATGGTGCCGAGCTCCTGGCTCAGCACCAGCTCCTGCAAGCCATTCTCGAACGGCTCGCGCGTGTAGAGGTTGTATTCGGGCTGGATACTTTCGTAGCGCGGCAGGCCCAGGCGCTCGCTGGTGATCAGCGCTTCGTTCAGACGGGCCGCGGAGTAGTTGGACGCCCCGATGGCGCGCACCTTGCCGGCTGCGATCAGGTCGGCGAAGGCCTCGAGCGTGTCGGCCAGCGGCGTGTCGGGATCGTCTTTGTGAGCCTGGTACAGATCGATGTGATCGGTTTGCAGGCGCGCAAGCGAATCTTCGACGGCCTGCCGGATATAGGCTGGCTTGAGTCCGATCTTGCCCTGTCCCATGTCCATCCCGACCTTGGTCGCGATCAGCACGCGATCGCGCTTGCCGGTCTTTTTCAGCCACTGGCCGATGAGGGTTTCGGACTCGCCGCCGGTGTGGCCATCGACCCAGCGCGAGTACACATCGGCGGTATCGATGAAGTTCAGGCCGGCGTCGACCATGGCGTCCAGCAACGAGAACGAGGTGGCCGCATCGGCGGTCCAGCCGAAGACGTTGCCGCCGAAAGCGATGGGCGGAATCGACAGGCCGGAGCGGCCGAGGGGGCGAGTCTGCATGGTGGGTGTCCTGGTGGCCCGGCATGCCGTGGCCGCCGGTAGTAGAGGAAGCAGGCCGATGCTGCGGTGCAGCGGGGCGCTGACGGTAGACTACACCTTCTGGCCGATTGCGGTGCCGCGCGATGAGGGATTTCCCGCGCCGCTCCCAGTCTTGCCGCACGTTAGACTACGCGCTCTCGCGACCGACCTGGTTGCGACGAACCATAAACAACGGGTGTAAGGAGCTTACCTATGCTGATCGGAAAAAAACATTTTCTGACGGTCGGCGCGATGGCGCTGGCGCTGGCCGTACAGGCCACGCCGGCCCTGGCGCAACAGAAGTCGGTCGCCGTGACCGCCATCGTCGAACATCCGGCTCTCGATGCCGTGCGCGATGGCGTCAAGGAAGGCCTGAAGCAGTCCGGCTTCGACGAAGGCAAGAACCTGAAGTGGCAATACCAGAGCGCGCAGGGCAACACCGGCACCGCCGCGCAGATCGCGCGCAAGTTCGTGGGCGACAAGCCTGATGCCATCGTGGCCATCGCCACCCCGTCGGCCCAGGCCGTCGTGGCGTCCACCAAGACCGTGCCTGTCGTGTATTCGGCCGTGACCGATCCCGTCGCCGCGCAGCTCGTGCCGGGCATGCAGGCGTCCGGCACCAATGTCACTGGCGTTTCCGACCTGCTCGCGCTCGACAAGCAGATCGAGCTGATCAAAAAGGTCGTGCCCGAAGCGAAACGCGTGGGCATGGTCTACAACCCGGGCGAAGCCAACTCGGTCGTCGTGGTCAAGCAGCTGCAGGAGCTGCTGCCCAAGGCCGGCATGACGCTGGTGGAGGCCGCCGCGCCGCGTACCGTCGACGTGGCCTCGGCCGCGCGCAGCCTGATCGGCAAGGTGGATGTGATCTACACCAACACCGACAATAACGTGGTGTCGGCCTATGAAGCGCTGGTCAAGGTCGGCAACGACGCCAAGCTGCCGCTCATCGCGTCGGACACCGACAGCGTCAAGCGCGGTGCGATCGCCGCGCTGGGCATCAACTACCGCGACCTCGGCGTGCAGACCGGCAAGATGGTCGGCCGCATCCTGAAGGGCGAGCAGCCCGGTGCGATCCCCTCCGAGACCAGCTCCAAGCTCGAGCTCTTCGTGAACCCGGGGGCCGCCGAAAAGCAGGGCGTCACGCTGTCCGACGCGCTGGTCAAGCAAGCCGCGCAGATCGTGAAATAATCACGGTTTCGCCGATGCCCCGCCCCAGGCACCACCTGGCGCGGGGCATTTTGTTGTGGGCAGCAAGAAGGCGCGGCGTGGGGGCTCCTTTTGCCGCCGGGCCGCCCCAAGGCAAAAGCGCCCCCCCCGGGGGGCAGCAAGCCGAAGGCGCGGCGTGGGGGCTCCTTTTGCCGCCGGGCCGCCCCAAGGCAAAAGCGCCCCCCCGGGGGGCAGCAAGCCGAAGGCGCGGCGTGGGGGCTCCTTTTGCCGCCGGGCCGCCCCAAGGCAAAAGCGCCCCCTCGGGGGGCAGCAAGCCGAAGGCGCGGCGTGGGGGCTCCCACTTTGAAATATTCGTTTCGAAACCTCGGGTATTACCGATGCCCGAACGCAAGAATTGGCGCGTGTGCTTTAGGTAGCATGCCCGTTCCTGCTCCTTGACCGGATGGATTTGATGTCACTGTTTTCACTGTTGGGCGCCCTGGAGATCGGTCTGATCTTCAGCCTCGTGGCGCTGGGCGTGTTGATTTCGTTCCGCCTGCTGCGGTTCCCCGACCTCACCGTCGACGGCAGCTTTCCGCTGGGCGGCGCGGTCGCGGCCACGCTGATCGCCTCGGGGATGGACCCGTTCACGTCCACGATCATCGCCACCTTCGCCGGCGCGCTCGCCGGGCTGGTCACGGGCTGGCTCAATGTGCGCCTGAAGATCATGGATCTGCTGGCCAGCATCCTGATGATGATCGCGCTCTACTCGATCAATCTGCGCATCATGGGCAAGCCCAACGTGCCGCTCATCACCGAGCCCACGATTTTCACGATCCTGCAGCCGTCCTGGCTGAGCGACTACGAGGCCCGGCCCTTGCTGTTGCTGCTCGTGGTGATCGTGGCCAAGATCGTGCTCGACTGGTATTTCGCCACGCAGAGCGGCCTGGCGATGCGCGCCACGGGGTCGAACGGCCGCATGGCCCGGGCGCAGGGCGTCAACACGGGCGCGATGATCCTGGGCGGCATGGCCCTGTCGAACGCGCTCGTGGCGCTCGCCGGCGCCCTGTTCGCGCAAACGCAGGGCGGCGCCGACATCTCGATGGGCATCGGCACCATCGTGATCGGCCTGGCCGCCGTGATCGTGGGCGAGAGCATCCTGCCTTCGCGCAAACTGGTCATGGCCACGCTCGCCGTCATCATCGGCGCCATCGTCTACCGGTTCTTCATCGCCCTGGCGCTCAACAGCGATTTCATCGGCCTGAAGGCCCAGGACCTGAACCTCGTGACCGCGGTCCTGGTGACGATCGCGTTGGTCATTCCCATGCTCAAGCGCCGTCTGTTCGGCAAGAAGGGGCGCTGATATGTTGTGCGCACGCGATCTGTTCATTACTTTCAATGCCGGCACGCCGATCGAGACGCGCGCCTTGCGCGGTCTGTCGCTCGACATTCCGAGCGGCCAGTTCGTCACGGTGATCGGCTCCAACGGCGCCGGCAAGTCGACCTTTCTGAACGCGGTGTCGGGTGATCTGCCCGTGGACTCCGGCCAGATTCTGGTCGACGACGCCGATGTCACGCGCCAGCCTGTGTGGGCGCGCGCCGGCCGGGTGGCGCGGGTGTTCCAGGATCCGATGGCGGGCACCTGCGAGGACCTCACCATCGAAGAGAACATGGCGCTGGCCCAATTGCGTGGCGCGCGCCGGGGCTTTTCGCGCGCGGTCAAGGCCTCGATGCGCGAAGGCTTTCGCGAGCGCCTGGCCACGCTGGGTCTCGGTCTCGAGAACCGCCTCACCGACCGGATCGGCTTGCTGTCCGGCGGCCAGCGCCAGGCGGTCAGCCTGCTGATGGCGGCGCTGCAACCCTCGCGCATCCTGTTGCTCGACGAGCACACGGCGGCGCTCGATCCGCGCACGGCCGACTTCGTGCTGCAGCTTACGGCTCGCATCGTGTCCGAGAACAAGCTCACCACGATGATGGTCACTCACAGCATGCGCCAGGCGCTGGACGTGGGCGAGCGCACGGTGATGCTGCACCAGGGCCAGGTCGTGCTGGATGTGTCGGGCGACGAGCGCCGTGGCATGGACGTGCCGGATCTGCTCGCCATGTTCGAGCGCGTGCGGGGTGAAAAACTCGCCGATGACGCGCTCCTGCTGAGTTAAGGGGCAGGGCAGGGGGCCTTCCCACCTCCTGGCCCCTTTGGCGCAGCCCATTGAAAACGCCGCCCTCGCCGGGGCGGCGTTTTTCATGAGACGCGCCATGGCACGTGAACCGTGCCGGGACACGATATGCCGGTCCGCAACCGACTTGATCGAGCGCAAGCCATCATGTCACCCATTTTGACGTTCGCTATATAGCTCGGTATATTTCGATGCGACAAGCCCGCCGTTCCAGTCCGGTACGCGGGGTGCACGGGAGATTCGAGATGAAGTTGCGCGACAAAGCAGTGGTGGCGGCCTTGCTGGCCGGCGTATGGGCGAGCCCCGTGATGGCGGCCGACCTGGTGGTGTCCGCGGCGGCATCGCTCACCAATGCCTTTCGCGAGGTCGGCCAGGCCTACGAGGCGGCGCACCCGGGCACGAAACTGACCTTCAATTTCGCCGCCTCCGACGTGCTGCTGCGCCAGATCGAGCAGGGCGCCCCCGCCGACGTGTTCGCCTCCGCGGACCAGACCGCGATGGACCGGGCCGTGGCACAACAGGCCGTGCTGCCCGCCACGCGCGTCGATTTCGCGGCCAACAAGCTTGTGTTGATCACGCCGGTCGGCGTGGCGGCCACGGTCACCAGCACGCAGGATCTCGCTGGCGAGGCTGTCAAGCGGGTGGCCTACGGCAATCCGGCGTCGGTGCCGGTCGGGCGTTATACCGAGGCGGCCCTCAAGCAGCAGAATCTCTGGGACGCGGTCGCTGCCAAAGGCGTTCCGGCCCAGAATGTGCGCCAGAGCCTGGATTACGTGGCGCGCGGCGAGGTGGACGCCGGTTTCGTCTTCGCCACCGACGCCGCCGTGATGCCCGACAAGGTGCGCGTGGTGGCCGAGGTGCCCACCCCGCAGGCCATCACCTATCCGATCGCACGCACCACGCGCGATGCGTCGGCCAAAGAGGCGCAGGCGTTCATCGACTACGTGCGATCCGACAAGGGGCAGGCTATTCTGGCCAAGTTCGGCTTTTCCAAGCCCTGACGCCGACGCCCTGAATCCCCCTGCCTGACGCCGCGGAACGTGCTGATGTCTTCGCTGTACGCCCTCGCTTTGCGCCGTGCCCGCTCGACGGGGAGTCCGGCTTGACCGATCCGATCTGGGTGCCGCTGTTGCTGTCGCTCAAGGTCGCCCTGTGGGCGACCGTGATTGCGGCGATTGCCGGCGTGGCGGCGGCTTACGGCCTCGCGCGGTGGCGCTCGCCGCTGCGCGATCTGGTCGATTCGATCCTGACGCTGCCGCTCGTGCTGCCCCCGACGGTGTTGGGCTACTACCTGCTGGTGCTCCTCGGTCGCCGCGGCGTGTTGGGCGAGACGCTGGCCGGATGGGGCATCGAACTCGTCTTCACCTGGCAGGGCGCGGTCATTGCCGCGGCGGTCGTGGCGTTTCCGCTTGTGCTCAAGTCGGCCCGCGCGGCGTTCGAAGATGTCGATCCGCAATTGCCGGCGGCCGCGCGCGTGCTCGGCGTGAGCGAAGTGGGCATCTTCCTGCGTGTGACGCTGCGCCTGGCCGCGCGGGGTATTGGCGCGGGTGTGTTGCTCGCGTTCGCCCGCGCATTGGGTGAGTTTGGCGCCACGCTGATGATTGCGGGCAACCTGCCGGGACGCACCCAGACCTTGTCGATCGCCATTTATGAGGCGGTCCAGGCGGGCGATGATCGTACGGCCAACCTGCTCGTGCTGATTACCTCGGCGGTATGCGTGGCGGCGCTGCTGCTGGCCGGGCGTCTGTTTCCCGGCCCCGGCCGGCGCAATGCACGGAGCGATGCATGAGCATTGCCATCGCCGTACGCAAGACACTGGTCTCGGGTGACCGGCGTTTCGAACTCGACGTGAGCCTGCGCACCGATGCCCGGCGCATCGTGCTGTTCGGTCCGTCGGGCGCCGGCAAGAGCCAGACACTGCGCGCCGTCGCCGGCCTGATGCGGCCTGACGCGGGACGCATCGAGGTGGGCGGGCGCAAGCTCTACGACAGCGCCGCGAACATCTGGGTGGCGCCGCAGGCGCGCCGGGTGGCCTATCTGTTCCAGGATTACGCGCTGTTCCCGCATCTCACGGTGGCGCAGAACATCGTGTTCGGGCTCAAGCCGGGCTGGTTCAATCCGCGCAGGCGCGAGCTGCCGGCCGAGGCGCGGCGCTGGGTGGACGCCTTCGAGCTCGCCCCGGTCCTGCATAGCTATCCGAGCGAGATATCCGGCGGCCAGAAGCAGCGCGTGGCGCTGGCCCGGGCGCTGGTGGCGCGTCCCGGCCTGCTGCTGCTCGACGAGCCATTTTCAGCCCTCGATGCCGCGCTGCGGCAGCGCATGCGCACGGAGCTGCGCGAACTGCAGGAGCAGCTGGACGTGCCGATGATGCTCATCACGCACGACCCCGCGGATGTGCAGGCGCTGGGGCTGGCGGTGTTCGAGCTGCGTGATGGCCAGGTAGTCGCCGAACGCGAGCCTGCGACGCTCTGAGGCCGCTCAGTCCACCACGCCCAGGATCACGGCCGAGGCGCTGAAGCAGGCCAGCACCGTGGTGCCTTCTTCGAGCGCCATCGCACGCGTGCTTTCGCTGGTGACCACGGCCACCAGCGTCGCGCCGCCGGGCACGTCGATCACGATCTCATCGTTGACCGCGCCGGGGCGTAGCGCCGCGATCACGCCTTCGATCTGGTTCTCGGCCGAAAGGCGCAGACCCGGCTGGGGCAGCGCCAGCATCACCGCGGGCGCCTTGATCAGTGCAATGACGGGCCGGCCGGGTTCGAGCCCGAGCTCTTCGGTACTGGCGCGCGTGATGGTGGCCACCACGCGGTGTCCGCCCGCGATGCGCAACTCGATCTCGTCGTTGACCTTGCCCGTGCGGACCTGGGCGACGGTGCCCAGCAGGCGGTTGCGTGCGCTGGTCTTGAACATGAGACGTTTCACCAGATCGATGTCACCCGCGGGCGTGACGCCCTGTTCGGATAACTGCTGCATGAAGCGCTGGTGAGCGTCGGCCAGCGCGCGGAAAGTGGTGATGAGCTGGCGGGCCCGCTCGGTCAGGCGCGCCCCGCCGCCGCCCTTGCCGCCGGTGGCGCGCAGCACGAGCGGCTCGCCAGCCAGGTTGTTCATCGTGTCGATGGCATCCCAGGCGCCCTTGTAACTCAGTCCCGCCGCCTTGGCCGCGGCCGTGATCGAGCCGGTGAGATCGATCTGCACGAGCAGGTCGATGCGCTGCGCGCCGCCCCAGTTCTGGTCTCCGGCGCGCAGCCAGATCGAGCCGGTGAGGGCCAGAGGCGGAGGGGAGACGTCGGCAGGTAAGGAGGGCGTGGGCATTGTCGCGGAGGATACTCTGCATTAAAAAGGACGGATCGGCCGGCCCTCGTGGCGAGCCGCCAGGCCAAAGGGGACGGCCGCGGGCGCGGGCCCGCCTCACCCATCTGCCTGATCTATCGAGCCAACAACGCAAGACCAACAACCGGAGGGGCAGGATCATGCAGGGATCTGACCGAGTGGGCAGGGCCGGCGCCGCGGTGGCGCTGTTGCTGACGGCCGTGCTGGCGGGCTGCGCCAGCGGCCCGGTGGTACGCAGCGACTACGATCGCCAAGCCGATTTCGCGCAGTATCGCACCTTTGGCTACATGCAGCCGCTGGGCACGGATCGCGCGGGCTATGCCGGCCTGCTGACCCAGCGCCTCAAGGCCGCCACCACCGCCCAGATGGAGATGCGCGGCTATACCTATCGCGCCGAGTCGCCGGATTTGCTGGTCAATTTCTCCAGCAAGCTGCAGAAGCAGACCGAAGTGGTGCCGGCCGCGCCGCCGCCGGCGCCCTACATGGGCTATTACGGCTATCGCACCGGGTTTTATGGCGCCTGGCCGGGGTACGGCTGGGGGGACGATGTCGTCCAGTACACCGAGGGCACGCTGAACATCGATCTGATCGACGCGCGCCGCAAGCAGCTGGTGTGGGAAGGCGTGGCCACCGGCGAGGTGCGTGATCCGCAGCAGGCGGCCTCGCCCGAGACCGTCGACAAGACCGTGGCGCAAATTTTCAGCAGTTATCCGTTCCGTGCCGCAAGCGGCGCGGTGCAGACGGCTCCCAAGAAACCGTGACGGCAGGCCGGCGGCCGTTTTATCCCGCGGGCCTCGGCCCGCGTTTTCATGCACGGCCGCTGGCCGCGCAGGCAGCAGGGAGCAGACACGCATGACGCGAAAATCCCGCCGCGGCCCGGCCTCGGCCGGCACCTCGGCCTACGATACCGTGGCGCTCGTTTTGCAGGGCGGAGGCGCGCTGGGCGCCTACCAGGCAGGTGTTTACGAAGGCTTGCACGAGGCCGGCATCGCGCCCGACTGGATCGCCGGCATTTCCATTGGTTCGATCAACGCGGCGATCATCGCGGGCTCGCCCGCGGACGAACGCGTGGCGCGCCTGCGCAGCTTCTGGTCGGCGGTGAGCCGGCCGGCGGGGCTGGCCGCGCTGCCCTGGGGCGACGCGTGGACCACCTGGCTGGCGGACGCGCCGTTTGCCTCCGCGCTCCCCACCTTCAATGGCCACCTGGCCGCGGCGCACGCGCTGGTACAGGGGCAGCCGGGCTTTTTCACGCCCCGGTTCCCGCCGCCGTACCTATTGCAGGGCGCCGGCGCTGCCTCCACGAGCTTTTACGACACGACGCCGCTCGCGGCCACGTTGCGCCAGCACGTGGACTTCGACCTGCTGAACCAGGGTACGGTCCGGGCGAGTTTTGGCGCCGTCAACGTGCGCACCGGCAACTTCGCCTACTTCGACAGCAGCACCACGCGGCTGGGGGTGGAGCACATCATGGCCTCCGGGGCGCTGCCGCCGGGATTCCCGGCCGTGGAGGTGGACGGCGAGTTCTATTGGGACGGCGGGCTGGTCTCGAACACCCCGCTGTCGCAGATCCTCAGCGTGCATCCGATGCGCGACACCCTGGCCTTCCAGGTCGATCTCTGGCCGGCGCGCGGGCCGCTGCCCACCACGCTGGCGGAGGTGGCCGAACGCCAGAAAGACATCCAGTATTCGAGCCGTACCCGGGTGGTCACGGATTCGTTCGCCCGCGTGCTCAAGCTGCGCCGCAGCCTGCAGCGGGTGCTCGAGCGCCTGCCACCCGATGCGCGCGATTGCCCCGAAATGGAGGAATTGCTCGAGCAGGCCTGCACACCGGCGGTGAACATCGTCAATCTCATCTATGAGGCCAAGCAATACGAGCGCCAGTCCAAGGATTATGAGTTCAGCACGGCGGCGGTCGAGGAACACTGGCAATCGGGCCTGACCGACATCCGAGCCACCCTGGCCCAGCCCCACGTGCTGGACCGTCCCGATCCGGACCAAAGTGTGATCACGCACGACGTGCATCGCGCCCGCGGACGGGCGCGCGAGGCGGGCTAGCGCGGCAGGGATCACGCGTCAGGGCGTTGCGAGCGCAACAATGCGGCGCAATGCGGCGGCCGGCCGGCATGGCATGCCGCAGGGGCCGCCGCAGGGCGATCCGGAAGGCGTCGGGCGGGGGCGCGACGGCCGGGCCGGATGCGCCGGAGAGGCCCGTCGTGGCTGGTTTTTCTTAAAAAAATCCAAAAAAAATGAGCTACAGTAACGGGTTCCACGCCCCCCCTGACAATCGCATAACAACCGCCCCTGGGGGGCGAGCGGGGGATGGCGCGATTTTTCACTCCGTGAGGGATCCATGCGTTTTTCGCGTAAGCGTGTTTCGGCCCTGGGTATTGTTGCAACCGTGTCCTTGGCCCTCGCGGGATGTGGCGAAAAGGAACAGCCCGCACCTCCCCCGCCTGAAGTCAGCGTCATCACCGTTCAACCGCAGCGGGCCTCCACGATCTCCGACTTGCCGGGCCGCGTCGACGCCGTGCGCGACGCCCAGATCCGTGCCCGCGTGACCGGCATCGTCCAGAAGATTCAGTTCGAGCAAGGCAGCGACGTCAAGGAAGGCCAGGTCCTGTTCAAGATCGATCCGGCCCAATACCAGGCCAGCTACGATCAGGCCACCGCGCAGCTCAAGCAGACCCAGGCCGACCTGTATTCGGCCAAGGTGCTCGCCGAGCGCTATGCGCCGCTGGTCAAGGCCAACGCCGTCAGCAAGCAGGAAAACGACAACGCCGTCGCGGCATACCGCCAGGCCGAAGCCGCCGTGGCCGCCGCCCGCGCCGCTCAGACCGCCGCCAAGATCAACCTCGGCTACACCGACGTGACCTCGCCGATCAGCGGGCGCATCGGCAAGGCCCTGGTGACCGAGGGCGCGTTGGTCGAGTCGACCTCGGCCACCCAGATGGCCCTGGTGCAGCAGCTCGATCCGGTCTATGTCGACTTCACGCAATCGACCACCGAGCTGGCGCGCCTGCGTCAGGCTTTCGCCAAGGGTCAGCTGCAGCAGCTCGGTCCGGACACGGCGCGCGTGTCGGTGGTGCAGGAAGACGGCAGCGTCTATGCACATCCCGGCAAGCTGCTCTTCACCGGCATCACGGTTGATCCCTCTACCGGCCAGGTCAACCTGCGCGCCGAAGTGCCCAATCCCGACCACGTGTTGCTCCCGGGCATGTATCTGCGCGTGCGCCTGGACGAGGGCGTGAACGAAAAAGCCTTGCTGGTGCCGCAGCAGGCACTGCAACGCACCTCCGACGGTCTGCAGAGCCTGATGCTCGTGAAAGACGGCAAAGTGCAGCAGGTGCCGGTCACCACGGGTTCGGTCATCGACAATCAATGGACGATCACCAATGGCCTGAGCGCCGGTGATGTGGTGATCGTGGCGGGCTTCCAGAAGATCCGGCCGGGTGCTCCGGTGCGGCCCACCCCCTGGACGCCGGGCAAGCCTGGCGAAGGCAAGCCGGCCAACGGCCAGCCCGCTGGCGGCCAACCGGCCCCGGGCCAGCCCGCCGATGGCAAGCCTGCCGCCCAGGAACCCGCCAAGCAGCCCGCCGACCAGGCCGGCCAGAAGTCTTAAGCGGCGCGCGGCGCCTCTCGGGCGCCGCGTACCCCTTCTCGTGAGCATCGCTTTCAGAGTCAGCCCACATGCCGCAATTTTTTATCGAAAGACCGATCTTCGCCTGGGTTGTCGCCCTGTTCATTCTGCTTGCCGGCATCTTGGCCTTGCCCAATATGCCCGTGGCGCAGTATCCGGACGTCGCCCCGCCCGCGATTCAGATCACCGCCACCTATCCCGGCGCTTCCGCCAAGGAAGTCGCCGAGACGGTGACCAGTATCATCGAAGACGAACTCAACGGCGCGAAGGGCCTGCTGTACTACGAATCGGTGAGCGATTCGAACGGCCAGTCGCAGATTACCGCCACGTTCCGTCCGGGTACCGACCCCGACCTCGCGCAGGTGGACGTCCAGAACCGCGTCTCCAACGTATCGGCGCAGCTGCCGCAGGCGGTCACGCAGCAGGGTCTGCAATATGACCAGACCAGCGCGGGCTTCCTCTTGTTCGTCACGGTGTCGTCCACCGATGGCACGCTCGACCAGGCGGCTCTCGCCGACTACATCACGCGCAACATCAAGAACCCGATCTCGCGCGTGCCGGGTGTGGGCCAGTTCCAGCTGTTCGCCGCGCCGCGCGCCATGCGGATCTGGATCGACCCGGCCAAGCTGGTCGGGTTCAACCTGAGCATGGCGCAGGTCAACCAGGCCATCAGCCAGCAGAACATCCTCGTGTCGGGCGGCCAGATCGGCGCGCCGCCCAATCCCGAAAGCCAGCGCGTCACGGCCACCGTGACCGCCAACGGCCAGTTCAGCACGGTCGAAGGCTTCGGCAGCATCGTGCTGCGCGCCAACCCCGATGGCTCGAAGGTGCTGCTGCGCGATGTGGCCCGTATCGAGGTGGGCGCCGACAACTACCAATTCGGCGCGCGCCTGAACGGCCAGCCGACCGCCGCCTTCGCCGTCGTGCTGTCGCCCAACGCCAACGCGCTGGCCACCGCCGAGGGCATCCGCACGGAAATGGCGAACCTGGCGAAGTTCTTCCCGGACAACATCAAGTACGAAATCCCCTACGACACCGCGCCGTATGTGAAGGTCTCTATCGAGAAGGTGGTGCACACCCTGCTCGAGGCCATGGTGCTGGTGTTCCTGGTCATGTATCTGTTCCTCCAGAACGTGCGCTACACCCTGATCCCGGCGCTGGTGGTGCCGGTCGCCATGATGGGCGCGTTCGCGGTGATGCTGGCACTGGGATTCTCGATCAACGTACTCACCATGTTCGCCATGGTGCTCGCCATCGGGATCCTGGTGGACGACGCCATCGTGGTGGTCGAGAACGTCGAACGGATCATGGTGACCGAGGGGCTGCCGCCCAAAGAGGCCACGCGCAAGGCGATGCCGCAGATCAGCGGGGCCATCGTGGGTATCACGCTGGTGCTGGTCACGGTGTTCCTGCCGCTCGCCTTCATGAGCGGGTCGGTGGGCGTGATCTATCGTCAGTTCGCCGTGGCCATGGCCGTGTCGATCTTCTTCTCCGCCTTCCTGGCGCTGAGCTTCACGCCGGCGCTGTGCGCCACCATCCTGAAACCCGTGCCCAAGGGCCATCACGAAGAGAAGAAGGGCTTCTTCGGCTGGTTCAACCGCAAGTTCGAAGCCACCACGGACGGTTACCAAAACTGGGTCTCGCGCATCCTGCACAAGGGTGGGCGCATGATGTTCGTGTTCCTGCTGTTGGTGATCCTGCTGGGCTGGCTCTATCTGCGCATGCCCTCGTCGTTCCTGCCCGAAGAAGACCAGGGCTACGTGATCAGCAACGTCGAGCTGCCGTCGGGCTCGTCGGCCAACCGCACGATCGAAGTGATCGAGCAGGTCGAGGAGTACTTCCGCAAGCAGCCCAGCACCGAAAACGTGGTGGCTGTGCAGGGCTTCAGCTTCAACGGCAACGGCCTGAATGCGGCGCTCGTGTTCACCACGCTCAAAGACTTTTCCGAGCGCAAGGGGTCCGAGAATTCCGCGATGGCGGTGGCGAACGGCGCCTTCCAGCATCTGTTCATGGGCATCAAGGACGCCATGGTGTTCACGGTGGTGCCGCCGGCGATCTCGTCGCTGGGTAACGCCACCGGCTTCGACTTCCGGCTGCAGGATCGGGCCGGCGCCGGCACCGAAGCGTTGGCCGCGGCCACGGGGCAGCTCATGGGCATGGCCATGGAAAGCCCGATGCTGTCGCAGGTGCGCATCACGGGTCTCGGACCGGGGGCGCAGCTCTCGCTCAACATCGACCGCGACAAGGCGGCGGCGCTGGGGGTGGACTTCGGCGAGGCGGCCACCCTGATCTCGACCGCGATCGGCTCGGCCTACCTGAACAAGTTCCCGAACATGGGCCGCATGCAGAACATCTGGGTACAGGCCGACGCCAAGTACCGCATGCAGATGGAAGACGTGCTGGCCCTGAACGCGCGCAATGCCGACGGCGGCATGGTTCCCCTGTCGGCCTTCGTGACCGCCAAGTGGACCCAGGGCCCGACGCAGGTCGTGCGCTACAACAGCTACGAGTCGGTGCGTATCAGCGGCGACGCGGCACCCGGCTACAGCTCGGGCGAGGCCATGGAGACCATGGAAGGCTTCATGTCCAAGCTGCCGGCGGGCTTCGGCTACGAATGGAACGGCCTGTCGTACCAGGAACGCCTGGCCGGCAGCCAGGCACCCATCCTGATGGGCCTGGCGCTGCTGGTGGTGTTCATGGTGCTGGCCGCACTGTACGAAAGCTGGGCGATTCCGCTGTCGGCGTTGCTGGTGGTGCCGCTGGGCATGCTCGGCGCGGTCGGGCTGGTGTCGGCGATGGGCATGTCCAACGACGTGTACTTCCAGGTGGGCATGGTGACCGTGATCGGCCTGTCGGCCAAGAACGCCATCCTGATCATCGAGTTCGCCAAAGACCAATACGCGCGGGGCGCGGGGCTTTATGAATCGGCGGTGGAGGCGGCGCGGCTGCGCTTCCGCCCGATCCTGATGACCTCGCTCGCGTTCATCCTGGGCGTGGTGCCGCTGGCCATCGCCACCGGCGCCAGCGCCGCCAGCCAGCGCGCCGTCGGTATCGGCGTGCTGGGCGGCATGCTGGCCGCCACCCCGTTCGCGGTGATTTTCGTGCCGACCTTCTTTGTCGTCGTCATGAGCCTCTTCAAGACCAAGCCGCGCCTGCTGGGCGCCGAGGCCAAGGCCTTCGAAGAAGAGCAGGCGGCCCAGCGCGCGCAAGCCGGAGACGCTGCCGAAACGCCCAAGCCCGCACTGCCCGCGCCGGATTCGACGCAAGGCGGCCAGGAGAAAAAAGAATGACGGCCCTGATGTTCAAGCGTAGCGCCCTGGCGCTGACCGTGGCGGCCCTTGCCGGCTGCTCGCTGGCGCCCAACTACGAGCGTCCCGATTCGCCGGTCCAGGCCAATTGGCCCGCACAGCCCAAGGTGCAATACGGCGCCTACGACCGCGCCACCGACCTGGGCACCCAGCCGGCGGCCAACGTGGCGCCGGCGGGTGCGGTGCCCGCGGCCGAGATCGGCTGGCGCGAGTTTTTCCATGATCCGCGCCTGCAAAAGCTCATCGAGCTGTCGCTGGTCAACAATCGCGATCTGCGCGTGGCCGTGCAGCGCGTCGAAGAGGCGCGTGCGCAATACGGCGTGCAGCGGGGCTCGCAATGGCCCGCCATCGGCGTGGGCGTGCAGGGCCAGCGCCAACGCCTGCCGCCGGACATGCGCGTGGGTGGCCCCGACTCGAATTCGATCTCCAGCTCCTGGCAGGCCGGCATCGGCCTCACCACCTTCGAGATCGATCTGTTCGGCCGGCTGCGCAATCTGTCCGAGGCTGCCTATCAGCAGTACCTCTCGACCGAGCAGGCGCAGCGCTCCGTGCATATCACCCTGATCGGTTCGGTGGCGCAGTCGTACTTCAACCTGCGGGCAGCCGACGTCCAGCTCGAGCTCACCCAGAAAACGCTGGCCTCACGCGAGGAGTCGTTCCGCCTCGCCAAGACCCGCTTCGAAGGTGGCGTGGCGTCCGAGCTCGACTTCAACCAATCCAAGGCGCTGCTCGACCAGGCCTCGGCGGATCTGGCCAGCCTGGCCCGCACCCGTGCGCAGGCGATCAACGCGCTGCTCGTGGTGGTGGGCGTGCCCGCGCTGCCCGACGATTTGCCGGCGCCCGCCGAGTTCGGCCGCGACCAGATCCTGGCCACCGTGCCGGCGGGCCTGCCGTCCGACATCCTCGAGCGCCGTCCCGACATCCTGGCGGCCGAGAACCAGCTGCGATCGGCCAACGCCAACATCGGCGCGGCTCGCGCGGCGTTCTTCCCGACGATTTCGCTCACGGGCCTGTTGGGCGTGGCCAGCCCCGACCTCGATCGGTTGTTCCGCGGCGGCCAGGGTTACTGGAGCTTTTCGCCGCAGCTGACCATGCCGCTGTTTTCGGGTGGCAGCATTGTCGAGGGCCTGAACCTCGCCCGCGCACGCCAGAACATCAGCGTCGCGCAGTACGAGCAGACCATTCAGCAGGCGTTCCGCGAAGTGTCGGACGCGCTGGCGGGCGAAGCCACCTACAGCGCGCAGCTCGATGCGCTGCGTGGCCTGCAGACCTCGTCGGCGCGCACGCTCGAGCTGTCGAACCTGCGCTACTCGGGCGGGATCGACAGCTTCCTGCAGGTGCAGACGGCCCAGGTCGACTACTTCAATGCGCAGATCGCCCTGGTGCAGGCCGGCCTGGCTTCGCTCACCAACCGGGTCGAGCTGTATAAGGCCTTGGGCGGCGGCTGGCAGGAACATACAATCCCTCCTGAACAGCAAGCTTCCCAAACTCCTCAGCAGAACTCGCGGCCCTAGCCGCGGCGCAACACCATGATAGAACTCGGCGTCAACATCGATCACGTGGCCACTCTGCGGCAGCAGCGCCACACCCAGTACCCCGACCCGGTCGCCGCCGCCGTGCGCGCGGAGGAGGCCGGCGCCGACCTCATCACGCTGCATCTGCGCGAAGACCGCCGGCACATCCAGGACGCCGACGTGCACGCCATCCGGCCGCTGTTGCGCACCCGGATGAACCTCGAATGCGCGATCACGCCCGAGATGTTGGCGATCGCGTGCGAGGTCAAGCCCAGCGACGTCTGCCTGGTGCCCGAGAAGCGCACCGAGCTCACGACCGAAGGCGGGCTCGATGTCATCGGCGCCGAAGCCGCGGTGGCCGCGGCCGTCGTGCAACTGCAGGCCGCCGGCATTCGCGTGTCGCTCTTCATCGATCCTGAAGCCAGCCAGATCGAAGCCGCCGCCCGCGTGGGCGCGCCGGTCATCGAACTGCACACCGGGGCCTATGCCGAGGCCGAGGGCGCAGAGGCCGCGGCCGAACTCGAACGCATCCGTGCCGCGATCGCGGTGGGCGTGCGCCTGGGGCTGCGCGTCAATGCGGGCCACGGTCTGCACTACGGCAACGTCAAACCCGTGGCGGCATTGCCCGGCCTGTCCGAGCTCAACATCGGTCACGCCATCGTGGCGCAGGCCGTGTTCGATGGCTGGGACAAGGCCGTGCGCGACATGAAAGCCCTCATGATCGAGGCCGCGCGCGGACGCTGAGCCGCGCCGTGACGCGGGCTCGCCACCGGTCACGCCGGTGCCGTACCCGCTCGCGTATGATGAGTGATCCGATGGACCTCATCCGTGCCGGGCTGCGGCGCGGGCGCATCGTGACCCTCTGTCACAAACGTCCGCCCCGTCTTGCCCGACCCTTGCCATGACCGAACCCACTCCCGAGCCGACCCTGCCGTCCGCCGCCGATTCCGCGGCCGTTTCCGCGCCTTTACCGATGGGCGCGATCGCCGGCATCGGCCTCGACCTGATCCGCATCGACCGCATCGAGCGCGCGCTCACGCGTCACGGCGACCGCTTCGCCGAAAAGATCCTGGGCGAACAGGAGCTGCAGAAATTCCATGCGCGCCGCGCCCGCGACCCGATGCGCGGCGTGCGCTTCCTCGCCACGCGCTTCGCGGTCAAGGAAGCCTTTTCCAAGGCGGTGGGGCTGGGCATGCGCATGCCCATGACCTGGACGCGCGTGCAGACGCTCAACGCGCCGGGGGGCAGACCGGTGCTGGTCATCGCCCCCGAACTGAAGACCTGGTATGACGCCCGTTTCGGCGCCGCGCACGTCTCGCTGACCGACGAGATCGACATGGCCGCGGCCTACGTCATCGTCGAGAGCCGTCCGCGCTGACGCGCACGTTCATCCCCTATTCATCCACAAGGACGCCGCGCCATGGCTGGCAAGAAATCCAAGAAAGACCCCAAGGGCAAGGCCCACAAGCATCTTCCGCCCGGTCCCGTGATGGTCGACGTGGCCGGCACGCGGCTCACCGATGAAGAAAAAGCCCGCCTGCGCAATCCGCTCGTGGGTGGCGTGATTCTGTTCGCGCGCAACTTCGAGAATCGTGCGCAGCTCACCGAGCTCACCCGCCGCATCCATGATGCGCGCGGCGAGCCGCTGCTGATTGCGGTCGATCACGAAGGAGGCCGGGTGCAGCGCTTCCGCGAAGACGGGTTTACGGCATTGCCGCCCATGGCCGCGCTGGGCCGCCTGTGGGATCGCGATCCGCTCGAGGCCATGCGCGCGGCCACCGAAGCGGGCTATGTGCTGGCCGCCGAGCTGCGTGCCTGCGGCGTGGACATGAGCTTCACGCCGGTGCTCGACCTGGATTACGGGGTGAGCAAGGTGATCGGCGACCGCGCCTTCCACCGCGATCCGCGCGTGGTCGCCATGCTGGCGCGTGCGCTGGCCCAGGGCCTGGCACAGGCGGGCATGACTGCTTGCGGCAAGCACTTCCCGGGCCATGGTTTCGTCAGCGCGGATTCGCACCACGAGATCCCGGTCGATCCGCGCCCGCTCGAGCGCATCCTCAAAGAAGACGGCGCGCCCTATGCCTGGCTGGGCGACGGCGTCATTCCCTCGGTGATGCCGGCGCATGTCATCTATCCCAAGGTCGACAAGCAGCCCGCGGGGTTCTCGCGGCGCTGGGTCACCGAGATCCTGCGCGAGCGCCTGGGCTACGATGGGGTGGTGTTCTCCGACGACCTCACCATGGAAGGCGCCTCGGTCGCGGGCGACATCCTGGCGCGTGCCGAAGCCGCTTTGTCTGCCGGCTGCGACATGGTGCTGGTGTGCAATCGCCCCGATCTCGCCGATGAGCTGCTTGCCCGGCTGAAGGTCGTGCACGACCCGGCCTCGATCGAACGCATTCGCCGCCTGATGCCCGCGTTTGCCGCGCCCGCCTGGGACGCGCTGCAGGCCCAGACTCGTTATCAGCATGCCCGACGCATTCAATCTCAAATCGTTTCTCGCTGATCTGCCGCATCTGCCGGGCGTGTACCGGCATCTCGATGCCGACGGTCAGGTGATGTATGTGGGCAAGGCGCGCGACCTGAAAAAGCGCGTCTCGTCCTACTTCCAGAAAAACCTCGCCAGTCCGCGCATCGCGCAGATGGTGGCCAAAGTCGCGACCGTGGAAGTCACGGTCACGCGTTCCGAGGCCGAGGCGCTGATTCTCGAAAACAATCTCATCAAGAGCTTGCGTCCGCGATACAACATCCTGTTTCGCGACGACAAGTCCTATCCCTATCTGTGGATCACCGGGCATGCCTGGCCGCGCATCGCGTACTACCGAGGCGCCACCAACAAGCGCGGGCAGTTCTTCGGGCCGTATCCCAATGCCTGGGCGGTGCGCGAGACGATCCAGATCCTGCAGAAGGTGTTCCGGTTGCGCACCTGTGAGGACACGGTGTTTTCCAACCGCTCGCGGCCCTGCCTGCTGCACCAGATCGGGCGCTGTTCCGCACCCTGTGTCGAAGCGATCGCAGCCGACGAATACGAGCGTGACGTGCACCGCGCCGTGCGCTTTCTGAATGGCGAGGCGCAGGAGGTCATGGGCGAGATCGAGGCGCGCATGCTGCAGGCCTCCGAATCGCTGCGCTTCGAAGAGGCGGCGGCGCTGCGCGACCAGATGGGCTCGCTATCGCGCGTGCTGCACCAGCAGACCATGGAAAACGCCGGCGGTGACGATACCGATGTCATCGCGGTGGCGAGCGCCGGCGGCAAAGTCTGCGTGAATCTCGCCATGGTGCGGGGTGGCCGGCACCTGGGCGACAAGCCGTTTTTCCCGTCGCACGCCGAAGGCGAAGAGCCCGCCAGCGTGCTCGAGGCCTTCGTCGCCCAGCATTACACCGAGAGCCCGCTGCCGCCGATCCTGGTCTGTACCCATGCCTTGCCCGATCCCGAGCTTCTGGTGTTGCTCGCGGAGCAGACCGGCACGCGGGCGCGCGTCCTGACCCGCCCGCAAGGCGTGCGCCGCTCCTGGCTCGAGCAGGCCGAGAAAAACGCCGAGATGGCGCTGGCGCGGGCGCTCACCGAATCGGGCGCCAAGGCGGCCCGCACCCGGACGCTCGCCGAGACGCTGGACCTGGATACCGACGAAGCCGCGCTGGATGCGCTGCGCATCGAATGTTTCGATATCAGCCACACCGCGGGCGAAGCCACGCAGGCCTCCTGTGTGGTGTTTCTGCATCACGACATGCAGCCCTCGCTTTATCGCCGCTACAACATCGTGGGCATCACGCCGGGCGACGATTACGCCGCCATGCGCCAGGTGCTGACCCGGCGCTTCGGCAAGGTGGCCGACGGCGAGGCCGAAATGCCGGGCCTGGTCCTGATCGACGGCGGCAAGGGCCAGGTCGAGGTGGCGCGCCAGGTGTTCGTGGAGCTGGGGCTGGATATCGCGGCGCTGGTCGGGGTGGCCAAGGGCGAAAACCGCAAGGTCGGCCTCGAAACCCTGGTGTTCGCCGACGGCCGAGCGCCGGTGGCGCTGGGCAAGGAGTCGGCTGCGCTGATGCTGATCGCCCAGGTCCGCGACGAGGCGCATCGGTTCGCCATTACCGGGATGCGGGCCAAGCGTGCCAAGGCGCGCACCGTGTCGCGGCTCGAAGAGATCGAAGGCGTCGGGGCCCGGCGGCGGCAGCGCCTGCTGGCCCGCTTCGGCGGTTTGTCGGGCGTGATCGCGGCCAGCGTCGAAGACCTGGCGTCGGTCGACGGCATCTCCGACGAATTGGCCGGGCGGATCTACGATGCCTTGCACTGATGACCGCCCGCTGAAGCCGACCTGAGGTAGCATACGAGCACTATGCCGATAAACGTACCCATTTTCCTGACCTGGTTGCGGATCGCCATGATTCCGCTGGTGGTCGGGTTGTTCTATGTGCCCGAGAGCCTGATGTCGACGCCGGTGCGCGACACCCTCGCCGCGCTCGCCTTCATCGTGGCCGCGCTCACCGACTGGTTCGACGGCTGGCTCGCCCGCCGCTGGAACCAGACCTCCGCGTTCGGCGCCTTCCTGGATCCCGTGGCCGACAAGCTCATGGTGTGCGCCGCGCTCATCGTGCTGCTCGACCTGAGCCGGGTCGATGCGTTCATCTCGCTCATCATCATCGGGCGCGAGATCACCATTTCGGCCCTGCGCGAGTGGATGGCCAAGATCGGTGCCAGCGGCAGCGTGGCCGTGCACTGGCTGGGCAAGTTCAAGACCGCCGCGCAGATGATCGCGATTCCGTGTCTGCTCTACGATCAGCAGCTCGGGGGCGTCGATCTGCGTGTGGTCGGCACCTGGCTGATCCTGGTCGCCGCGGTGCTCACCGTGTGGTCGATGCTGTATTACCTGCAGCGCGCCTGGCCGGCGATCCGCGAAAAAGCGGGCTGACAGCCTGACGCCGTATCATTGAGGGGGCTGCGCGGGGCAGCCCCTTTGCTTTACCCCCAATCATTCGAGAGCGCGGCGAGCCTGGCCGACCGCGCTCCGCCACCGCTGGCGTGGGCCGGCGGGCCGGCCGTCCTGGCCGGTTTTGGAGACAACCCCGGCGCCGCCGCGCCGCGCATCATGCAGCCCCACCCGCGGGCAAGGCCGTTTCATGAATACCGCAGTCGATACCGCTCCCCTGGATTCTCCGGACCTGCGCCGGCGCGATTGGCAGACCATCATGCTGATCGGCGTGGCACACGCCAGCTCGCACTTTTTCCAGCTGTTGCTCCCGTCGCTCTACGTCTCGCTGGGCCAGGAGTTCGGGCTCGATTTCGCCCGGCTCGGGCTGCTGGTCTCCGTGTTCTATGTCGTGTCGGGGGTGGGCCAGGCGTCGTCCGGCTTCGTGGTCGATCGCATCGGGGCGCGTCCGGTGCTGTGGTTCGGGCTGGCCGCCTTCGTGTTGTCCGCGACGCTGATCGGCGCGGCCAACGGCTACGCCATGCTGATGCTGGCTGCCGTGATCGGGGGCGTCGGCAATTCGATCTTCCACCCGGCCGACTATTCCCTCATCAACCATCGCGTCTCGCCGGCGCGCCTGGGGCATGCCTTTTCGCTGCACGGCCTGACCGGCAACCTGGGCTGGGCGCTCACGCCGGTGTTCATCACCAGCATCACCTTGCTGGCCAACTGGCGCGTGGCCGCGTTTTCGGCGGCCGCGCTGGTGGCCGTTGTGCTGCTTCTCACGATCCTGGGCCGACGCCTGCTTGCCGGCGAGGACACGGCCGAGCTGGCGGCCCCCGCCGCCGGTACGCCCGCCGCCGGTACGCCCGCTGCCGGTATGCCCGCCGCCGGTACGGCGGTCGTCAGCCAGGCCGCGTCCGCCAAACCCGCCGCCCCCCCGGCTTCCGCCTGGCAGACGCTACAGGATCTATTGGCGCGGCCCGCCTTGTGGGGCGCGTTCCTGTTCTTCGCCTGCACTTCGGTCGCGCTGTCGTCGGTACAGAACTACACCATCCCGCTGCTGCAGCAGCTCTATGACCTGTCCAAGGTCGTGGCGAGCGGAGCGCTGTCGGGCTATATGGTGGCATCGGCCGTCGGCATGGCCGCCGGCGGCTTCCTGGTATCGGCCACCCCGCGGACCGAGCGCACCGTGACAGCGGCCCTGCTGATGGCAGGCTTGACCCTGGTGGTGCTGGCAATGGGCTGGGTGCCCGCCAGCTTGGCAGCGGGTGTGGTCGCGGTGGCCGGCTTCTGCGCCGGCGTGGCCGCGCCTTCGCGCGACATGCTGATCCGCCGCGTCACGCCCAAGGGCGCCACCGGCTCTGTCTATGGCCTGGTCTATTCAGGCATGGACGTGGGGTCGGCCTTCGGGCCGCTGGCCTTCGGCCTGCTGCTCGATGCGGGTATGTCGCATGGCCCGTGGGTGGGGGCGGGTATCGCCTTCGCGCTGGGGGCCGTGCTGGCCCAGTGGATCGCGATCCAGGCGCGCCGGGCCACCTGACGCGGCAAGGAGAAGGGCGGCCTCGGCCGCCCTTCTACTATCAGCGGGGACATGTCCCGCCGATCGCGCGGGGCGGGGCCGCCAGGCGGCCGGCCCTTGCCGCGCATCTACCTTATTGACGCGCCATCCGCACGTCGGCGGGCAATGCCGCGTCCGGCGCATTGCTGCGCCACGGATTGATGTCGAGCCCGCCACGGCGCGTGTAGCGCGCGTAGACCGTCAGCCACTCGGGCTGGCAGGCGCGCATCACGTCGGTGAAGATCCGCTCGACGCAGTGCTCGTGAAACTCCGCGTGCTGGCGGAACGACACGATGTACTTGAGCAGTGCGGCCCGGTCCAGCGGACGGCCGCGATACTCGATCTGCACGCTGGCCCAGTCGGGCTGGCCCGTGACGGGGCAATTCGATTTCAGCAGCCGTGACGCCAGGGTTTCTTCGACGATCTCGTCGCCGGATACCTTCAGCAGCTGCGGCGCCGGCTCATAGGTATCGATCTCGACATCCAGCTTGTCCAGATACTCTCCCCGCAGTTCGCCCATCGCCAGATCACCGAAACGCTGCGGCAGGATGAAGTCCAGCCCCACCGGCGCGCCCGCGGCCTGGCTCAAATCGCACTCGAGGTGATCGCGCAACATTTGCGCATTGGTCAGACGCGTCTGGTTGAACGAATTCAGATAGAGCTTGAAGGACTTCGACTCGATGATGTTGGGGCTGTCGGCCGGCACGGTGAAGGTGGCCATGGCGACGCGCGGCTTGCCTTTGGCGTCGAGCCACGAGAGCTCGTACGCGTTCCAGAGATCCGCGCCCCGGAAGGGCAGGGCACCGGTTTGCGCGCCGGGCAAATCGTCCAGCGCGAGCGCGGCACGATTCGTGGCGCGCGGGATGGGGAACAGCAGCGAGGGATCGTAGGCGGTGGGGTAGGCCACCGAGTGACCCAGCGGGGCGTTGGACAGCGACATTCGACAAAGAGATCCAGGAAAGCCAGAGCGCATTGTAGGCGCTGCCCGAATGCCTCGTTTTTCATAGCGTGAAACGCTAATCGCGGCATGCGAAACCCGATGTTGCGCGGCAGCGAACCGGCATTTCACGGATGCGGATGTCGTTTCACTATGCAAAATAAAAGTTTTAAGTAATTGATTTTAAACGAATATATTTTTCATCTTATATAAGAGTCAAAAACGCATTGCTTTGCAGCAGAGGCATAGACTGTTTTCCAAGGGCAGCACCCGCGCACCGCGATCCGGCGATCGGTCCGGCACCCAGACCCCCTGGGGTTGCCTCCACAGTTTCCCGTTCCTGCAGTCTTCTTTTTCATCCTCTGGAGCACATCATGAGTAAGCGCGAAACCGAAATCCGCAATCTGCAGAAAGACTGGGCCGAGCAGGCCCGCTGGCAAGGCATCAAGCGTGGCTATACGGCCGAAGACGTGATCCGCCTGCGCGGCTCCGTGGCCGTCGAGCACTCGCTGGCCCGCCGTGGCGCCGAGCGGCTGTGGCAATCGCTGCATTCCGAGCCCTTCGTCAATTCGCTGGGTGCGCTCACCGGCAACCAGGCCATGCAACAGGTCAAGGCCGGCCTGAAGGCGATCTACCTCTCGGGTTGGCAGGTCGCCGGCGACGCCAACCTGGCGGGCGAGATGTACCCCGATCAATCGCTGTACCCCGCCAACTCCGTGCCGCAGGTCGTGCGCCGGATCAACAACGCGCTGGCGCGTTGCGACCAGATCCAGTGGATGGAAGGCAAGAATCCGGGCGACGAAGGCTACATCGATTACTTCGCGCCGATCGTGGCCGACGCCGAAGCGGGCTTCGGCGGCGTGTTGAACGCCTTCGAGCTGATGAAGGGCATGATCGAGGCCGGCGCCGCCGGCGTTCACTTCGAAGACCAGCTCGCATCGGTGAAGAAGTGCGGCCACATGGGGGGCAAGGTGCTGGTGCCCACCCGCGAGGCCGTGGCCAAGCTCGTGTCGGCCCGTCTGGCCGCGGACGTGTGCGGCACGCCCACGCTCTTGCTCGCGCGCACCGACGCCGATGCCGCGGATCTGGTCACGAGCGATGTGGACGAGAACGACCGCCCGTTCATCACCGGTGAGCGCACGGTCGAGGGCTTCTTCCGCACCCGTGCCGGCATCGACCAGGCCATCTCGCGCGGCCTGGCCTATGCGCCGTACGCCGACCTGATCTGGTGCGAAACCTCCACGCCCAACCTCGAATATGCCCGCAAGTTCGCCGAGGCCGTGCATCGGCAGTTTCCCGGCAAGCTGCTCGCCTACAACTGCTCGCCGTCGTTCAACTGGAAGAAGAATCTCGATGACGACACGATCGCCAAGTTCCAGCGCGAGCTGGGCGCGATGGGCTACAAGTTCCAGTTCATCACGCTGGCGGGCTTCCACTCGCTGAACTACGGCATGTTCGAGCTGGCGCACGGCTATGCCCGCCGGCAGATGAGTGCGTTCGTCGAGCTGCAGCAGAAAGAATTCGCCGCCGCCGACCTGGGCTTCACCGCCGTGAAGCACCAGCGCGAAGTGGGTACGGGCTACTTCGACGCGGTCACGCAAACCATCGAGGGCGGCCGTTCCTCGACCACGGCCTTGACCGGCTCGACCGAGGAGGCGCAATTCGAGCATGGCCACGCCGAGCCGGCCGTGCGTGCCGCCTGAGGGCAAGCGGCCCGCTGAGTGAGGGCGGCGTGCTGCGGAGGCCGTGCCGCGCAGCCGGCCCCCGGGCCGATCGCATGATGTTCCTGTTGTAGAGTGGGTTGGGGGTGCCTTGTCGGAGGGGCACCCCACTTTTTTGGATCGGCCGCGGGCTTGATTCATATCAAGGGCTGCCGGGTGGCTGGAGGCTACGATCGGCAGCATGAGCCATCCTTCGTCCGATTGTGATCCCGCCGGGGCCGCGGCCGCCGCGCGCCGTCCGCTCGCGCCGTCGATCTTCGCGATGCCGGCCGTCCTCGGCGCGGCCGAGCGCCAGTTGCGCCGCCATGCGCTCGCGCGCCTTGGGGTGTCCTGGCTGGTCATGATGCAGGTCATGATGCTGGCCTGGCCCGGCTACCTCAGCGGGCAATCGATGCCCGAGGATGCGGCCTTCACACTGGACCGCGCCATCGTCCTGATGAACTGGGCCAGCCTGGTGCTCACCGTGCCGGTGGTCATGTACTGCGCGTGGCCGCTGTGGCGGGGCGCGTGGCGCAGCCTGAGCCAGGCACGCGCCGGCATGGACGTGCCGGTGGCGCTCGGTATCGTCGGAGCTTTTCTGCCCAGCGTCTGGGCCACCTGGCACCAGCAGGGCGAGGTCTATTTCGACTCGGTCACGATGTTCGTCGCCTTCTTGCTGGCGGCGCGTTATCTCGAGCTTTGTGCGCGGCAGCGTGTGGGCGGTATCGCCGTGCCTGGGGCGCTGACGCCATTGGCCACCGAGCTGGGCGCGCGCGCCGATCGGGTGGCGGCTCGCTTCGTCACGGCGCAGGTGCTGCTGGCACTGGCCGCGGGGGCGGCCTGGCTCTGGATCGAGCCCGCGCGCGCGGTGTCGGTCATGGTGGCATTGCTCGTCATGAGCTGTCCATGCGCCATGGCCATGGCCGTGCCGGCCACGGTCGCGGCGGCGCAATCTCGGTTGTTGCAGGCGCAACCGGATGGCAGAGCCCCGGCGAGCGCGCCCCTTCGTGCCGAACACGTGCTGGCGCGTACGCGCCGGATCGCATTGCAGAGTCTGTACGGCTCGCTGGCGTGGCATCTGCTCATGGTGCCGCCGGCGCTCACGGGCTGGATGACGCCCTGGCTGGCCGCGCTCGCCATGTTGCTCTCCACGGTCGCCGTGGCGCTGAATGCATGGCGCCTGGCCCGCGCACGGCCGCTGGCCGCGCCTGCGGCCCTGGAGGCGGCATGACCATCATGTACCTGCTGCTCCCCCTGTCGCTCGCCTTTGTGCTCGCGATCGGCGTGGCGCTATGGTGGGCCGTCTTCAACGGCCAATTCGACGACACCGAGCAAGAAGCGGTGTCCATCCTGCGCGACAGCGACGGCTGAAGTTCCCGCCTCCCTGGCGAGCGCTTGACGCATATCAAGCCCCGAAACACGACCCGCGCGCATCATCCAACACGAAACAAATCGTTTTTGGTGTTGCGGTTTCTTTAGGGGAAGTCTGATGAGCGATGGCACCGTCCGCGCGCAGGAAGAAGCGGCGCCGCGGGAGCAGTTCAACTACACCGTGGTGAGGCAGTTCGCCCTCATGACGGTGGTCTGGGGCATCGTCGGCATGGCCGTCGGCGTGCTGATCGCGGCCCAGCTGATTTGGCCACAATTGAATTTCGATACCGCCTGGCTGAGTTACGGCCGGCTGCGGCCGTTGCATACCAACGCGGTGATCTTCGCGTTCGGCGGCAGCGCGCTGTTCGCCACCTCGTATTACGTCGTGCAGCGTACCTGTCAGGTGCGTCTCTTCTGTGCACCGCTGGCCGCGTTCACATTCTGGGGCTGGCAGGTGGTGATTCTCGCCGCGGCGATCACGCTGCCGCTGGGTATCACCTCGAGCAAGGAATACGCCGAGCTCGAATGGCCGATCGACATCCTGATCACGGCCGTGTGGGTGGCCTATGCGGTGGTGTTCTTCGGCACCATCGTGAAGCGCCGGGTCAAGCACATCTATGTGGCGAACTGGTTCTTCGGTTCGTACATCCTGACCATCGCGATCCTGCACATCTTCAACAACATCGAAATGCCGGTGTCGCTGTGGAAGTCGTACTCCGCCTACTCGGGCGTGCAGGACGCCATGGTGCAGTGGTGGTACGGCCACAACGCGGTGGGCTTTTTCCTGACCACCAGCTTCCTGGGCATGATGTATTACTTCGTGCCCAAGCAGGCCGGCCGTCCGATCTATTCGTACCGGCTCTCGATCGTGCACTTCTGGGCGCTCGCGTTCACGTACATGTGGGCGGGCCCGCACCATCTGCTCTACACCTCGCTGCCCGACTGGACCCAGTCGCTCGGCATGACCTTCTCGCTGGTGCTGCTGGCGCCCTCCTGGGGCGGCATGATCAACGGCATCATGACGTTGCAGGGCGCCTGGCACAAGCTGCGCACCGATCCGATCCTAAAGTTCCTCGTGACGGCCCTGTCGTTCTACGGCATGTCGACCTTCGAGGGTTCGATGATGTCGATCCGCACGGTCAACTCGCTCTCGCACTACACCGACTGGACCATCGGTCACGTTCACTCCGGCGCGCTGGGCTGGGTCGCGATGATCACCTTCGGCGCCCTGTACTACCTGATTCCGCGCCTGTATGGCCGTGAGCGCATGTACAGCATTCGCGCCATCGAACTGCACTTCTGGGTCGCCACCATCGGCGTGGTGCTCTATATCGCCGCGATGTGGATCGCCGGTGTGCAGCAGGGCCTGATGTGGCGTGACATGGGCGCCGACGGCCTGCCCGTGTACAGCTTCGTCGAAGAGCTCAAGACGCGAGTGCCGTATTACCTGATCCGCTTGCTGGGCGGCACGCTCTACCTGAGTGGCGTGTGCGTGATGGCCTGGAACGTATGGCACACCGTGCGCGGCGCGCAGCCGGTGAATCCCGTGGTGCCGCTGCCGGCCGCCGCGCCCGCCGCCCCGCGCGTCACCGCACCGGCCGTTGCCTGAGGAGACACGACATGAGCCAGAACAACGCCAAGCCGCGCTTCTTCTCGCACCAGACGCTCGAAAAGAACATCGGGCTGATGATCATCGCCAGCATCCTGGTGGTCTCGTTCGCGGGGCTGGTGCAGATCGTGCCGCTGTTCTTCCAGCACTCGACCACGCAGGCCGCGCCCGGCGTCAAGCCTTACGACGCGCTCACGCTGATCGGCCGCGACATCTATATCCGTGAGGGCTGCGTGGGCTGTCACTCGCAACAGGTGCGCATGCTGCAGTCCGAGGTGCAGCGCTACGGCGCCTACTCGCTGGCATCGGAGTCGGTGTTCGACCATCCGTTCCTGTGGGGCTCCAAGCGCACCGGCCCCGACCTGGCCCGCGTGGGCGAGCGCTACACCGACGAATGGCATCGCATCCATCTGCGCGATCCGCGCGCGGTGGTGCCCGAGTCGAACATGCCCGCCTATCCCTGGCTGCAGCATGGCAGCGTCGCCGATGCCGATGTGCAGGCCCGCATGCGCGCCCTGCGCCGGCTCGGCGTGCCGTACGACGACGCCGCCATCGCGGCGGCCCCCGAGGCGCTCGCCGGCAAGACCGAAGAAGACGCGCTGATCGCGTACCTGCAGGTGCTGGGCGTCGCGGCGCGGCGCCAGGCCCAGGCCGGTGCGCCCGGTGCGCCCGCGGCGGGCTCGCCGGTCACCCCCGCGGCCAGCGCGGCACCGGCCGCCAAGGAGTGATGCGATGTTGATGCTCTCCAGCGTGATTACCGCCATCTCGATGGCGACGTTCTGCGGCATTGTGTGGTGGGCCTGGTCCCGCCACCGCCAACCTGATAACGCGGCGTCGGCCCTGCTGCCGTTCGCCCTGCCGGACGAGGGCGCCGAGAATGCGCCTGTCCAACCCGACACAACGGGGACACCATGAGCGATTTCGTCAACGGATTCTGGAGCTACTTCATCGGCATCATCGCCGTGGGTGGCATCGTGTGGTGCGTGTGGCTGCTGTACACCCAGCGCCGCTGGCTGGGCGACCAGCCCAAGGCCGGAGCGGTCGAAGACACCGGTCATGTCTGGGACGGTGACCTGACCGAGCTGAACAATCCCGTGCCGCGCTGGTGGACCTGGATGTACCTGCTCTTCTGTGTGTTCGCGCTGGTCTATCTGGTGTTGTTCCCGGGCCTGGGTTCGTACAAGGGCGTGCTCGGCTACACCACCGCCGGTGAGGTGGCCGACAAGCAGGCCGCGCAACGCGACGCCGTGAAGCCGCTGTACGCGCGCTTCGAGGGGATGAGCGTGCCGCAGCTGGCAGGCGACGCCGCCGCCCGCGAGGCAGGGCAGCGGCTGTTCCTGAACACCTGCGCCCAGTGCCATGGTTCGGACGCACGCGGCGGGCCTGGTTTTCCCAACCTGGCGGACAACGACTGGCTGCACGGCGGCCTGCCCGAGAACATCGAAGCGAGCATCACGCAGGGCCGCCACGGCATCATGCCGCCCTGGGGCAGCGTGATCGACGCGCGCATGGCCACCGACATCGCGCACTATGTGCGGTCGATGTCGGGCCTGGCCTCCGATCCCGTGCGGGTGTTTCGCGGCAAGCGCGAGTTTGGCAACTTCTGCGTCGCCTGTCACGGTGTCGACGGCAAGGGCAATACGGCGTTGGGCGCGCCCAACCTCACCGACGACGTCTGGCTCTACGGCAGCTCGGAGGCCAGCATCGTGCGCACCATCCGCGAAGGCCGTGATAACCGCATGCCCGCGCACAACGAGATCCTCACCCCCGAGCAGATCCGTCTGCTGACCGCCTGGGTCTGGGGGCTGTCGAATCGTCCGGTGACCTCAGCCGCCGCTCCCGCACCCTCGAGCAGCGCGCAGTGAAATCGCACGATACCTCGGCCGGCAGCCGCCCTGCGGCATGCGTGACGGCGCGCGCCGACCGCGCGCGGCCGGCCGGGCGCGGCCCGCTCATCGCCACACGGGGTGATCCGCCGGCCGCACACACCGATGCCGTATTGATGGCCATACCATGACTCGACCTGCTGTATCCGATCGCGCTTCAACCCTCGTGCAGCAGGACGATGGGCCTGCCGCACACAAGGGCGACGCTCCTCCGCTGTGGCGTCCGGCGCCGCCCGCACCCGGCTCGGTGGAGAGCCGCATCGCCGAGGTCCGGGTCAAGCTACACCCGCGCTCGGTGAGCGGCACGTTCGCGCGCTGGCGCATCGTGTTCGTGGTGCTCACCCAGCTGGTGTTCTACGGGCTTCCGTGGGTGCAATGGGAAGGGCGGCAGGCGGTGCTGTTCGACCTGGCCGCGCGCAAGTTCTACATCTTCGGTCTGGTGCTGTGGCCGCAAGACGTGGTTTATCTCGCGGTGCTGCTGGTGATCAGTGCGCTGGCGCTGTTTCTGTTCACCGCCGTGGCGGGGCGGCTCTTCTGTGGCTACGCCTGTCCCCAGACCGTCTACACCGAAATCTTCATGTGGATCGAGCGGCGCATCGAGGGCGATCGCCTGGCGCGCATCCGGCTCGACGAAGCCCCCTGGAACGCCCGCAAGATCCGGCTCAAGCTCAGCAAGCACGCACTGTGGATTGTGCTGGCGTGGTGGACCGGGTCGACCTTCATCGGCTACTTCGCGCCGATCCGAAACCTGGGCGCGCAGCTCTTCGCGCTGCAACTCGGGCCCTGGCAGTGGTTCTGGATGCTGTTCTACGGCTTCGCCACCTGGGGCAATGCCGGCTTCATGCGCGAGTCGGTCTGCAAGTACATGTGCCCGTACGCGCGCTTCCAGAGCGTGATGGTGGATCGCGATACTTTTGTGGTCACCTACGACCATAAGCGCGGCGAGCCGCGCGGCGGACGCTCGCGCAAGGTCGATCATCGCAGCGCGGGCATGGGCGACTGCGTCGACTGCAGCCTGTGCGTGCAGGTCTGTCCCACGGGTATCGACATCCGCGACGGGCTGCAATACATGTGCATCGGTTGCGGCGCCTGCATAGATGCCTGCGCGCAGGTGATGGACAAGATGCAGTATCCCAAGGGCCTGATCCGCTACACCTCGGACCGTGCCATCGAAGAGGGCCTGGACCCCCGCGCCACGCGCCGCCGTCTGTGGCGCCCACGCGTGCTGGTGTATGGCGCCGCGATCGGATTGCTCGCCGTAGGCTTCGTCGTCAGTTTGGCGCTGCGCAGTCCGTTGCGGGTGGACGTGGTGCGCGACCGCAATGTGCTCGCACGCGAGGTCGCCGGCGGCCTGATCGAAAACATTTATCGCCTGCAATTCATCAACACGTCCAGCGAGCCGCTCACGCTGCGCCTGGCCGCCGACGGCCTGCCGGGCCTGAGCGTGCGCACCGTGCCCGAAGGGCAGCAAGACGTGCGTGTACCGCCTTCGAGCAATCTGCTGGTGCCGGTGGTGGTGCGAGCGCCCATCGATGCCGCTACGCCGGGTTCTCATCCCATCCAGTTCGTGCTTCGCACCGCGCCCGGCCAGGCCGGGGCGCAACTCGATCTGCACGAAACCGCCAGTTTTTACCTGCCGCAGTGATGCGGTCAGCAAGGAGCCGACCATGACCCATTCCGCAACCGAGATCGTCCGCCCGTGGTATCGCGAGCCCTGGCCCTGGATTCTGATGGCCGGCCCGGCTGCCGCCCTGATCGGCTGCTTCGCGACCATTTACCTGGCGTTCACCTATCATCCCGACGTGCCGATCATCGATGGGGGCGTGCGCCGCGGTCTCGTGGTGGAGCGCCCTGCCGACATGACACCCGCGCCAGTGTCCGCGCCGGTCTCGGATGCCGCGCCGCGGCGCTAGGAGGGACGGCATATGCGCCTGCGTCCTCGCGAACTGATGTGGATACTCTGGCCCGCGTTCGTTGCGGCGGCGGTGGGTAGCGGCCTCGTGTTCGCGCTCGTCGATCCGCTCGATATCACCGTATTCGGACATGCCGTGACCGGGCGCGTCGGTTTCTACTCGGTATTCTTTCTTCTGCAGTGGCTCATCACGGCGGGCGCCTGCGCGCTGACGGCGTGGCTGCTGCCGGCACACCAGGACGACGACGAAGATCTGTAGCGGGGAGGGCGACTGAACTGCAATGACGCGCGGTAAAAATCACTTGCGATTAAATAGTGCGCTATGTAAAATGATCGCATCATGAACGCCAAGGCCACCTCCACACCGACCCGCGGCAAGCGCGGTGCTCAGCCTGTCACCGGGCCGGAGTCGCTGTTGCTCGACGATCAGCTCTGTTTCGCTCTGCACTCCACGGTGCTGGCGATGAACAAGCTGTATCGCAAGCTGCTGGCGCGCCTGGATCTGACCTATCCGCAATACCTGGTCATGATGGTGCTCTGGGAGCGCGATGGCGTGAGCCTGTCGGATATCGGCAAACGTCTGTTCCTGGATTCGGCCACGCTTACGCCGTTGCTCAAGCGTATGGAAACCGCCGGCTTGCTCAAGCGCGTGCGTGCTGCCGATGATGAGCGCCATATCGTCATCACGCTCACCGCGGCGGGCCGCGCCTTGCGCGACAAGGCCACCGAGGTGCCGACCGAAGTCGGATGCGCGCTGGCGTGCCCGGTGGCAGAGCTCGAGCAACTCAAGCAACAGCTCGAGTCGCTGCGTGGCCGGATGGCGGGATATGTGGAATGAGGTGTTGTTTTTCTCAATAAATAAGTAGTGCACTATTTAATCGTTTGCGATAGTATTTGTTCCAACGCAGTTCCGATCTTTCTTCAAGTCTGACCTTCACCGCTTGTCTACCCCTTACAGGAGTTTCACCATGTCGATCGAAAAAGTTCTCTACACCGCCCATGCCAAGGCCACCGGTGGCCGTGACGGCCGCGCCACGTCGTCGGACAATGTGCTGGACGTGCGCCTGACCACCCCGCGCGAGCTCGGCGGCGCCGGCGGCGAAGGCACCAACCCCGAACAGCTGTTCGCCGCGGGCTACTCGGCCTGCTTTCTGGGCGCGCTGAAGTTCGTGGCCGGTCGCGAGAAGATCGCGCTGGGCAACGACGTGTCGATCGAAGGCGCGGTCGGTATCGGCGCCATCCCGACGGGTTTCGGTATCGAAGTCGAATTGAAGATCTCGCTGCCCGGCCTGGAGCGTGATGTCGCCGAATCGCTGATCGAGAAGGCCCACATTGTGTGCCCGTACTCGAACGCGACCCGCGGCAACATCGACGTGACGCTCACGCTGGTGTGAGGGAAGGGGGCCTGAGCTGCCGCGCCTGCCTGCGGCTCAGGCCCGCGCGCGTCTTGCGCGCAACGTAAAAAGGCCCCGGCGGAAGGAGCATCGCTCCAGCCGCCGGGGCCTTTTGCTGGCCTGGCGAATACTCAGCCGTAGGTCTGCGCCGCCACGGCCCGCACGAACGGCCCATAGCCGGGTTGGGTGTCGGGCTCGGCCCCGAGCGTCATGATGACCGGCGTGTCGTCGATCGTGAAACCGCGCGCCTGCAGCGCCTCGGCCAGCGTATCTTGCGCGGGCGCGAGGTCGAGCCGCAGCGATTCGCAGCCGGCCTGCCGCGCGGCCGCGCGGGCCACGGATTCGACCAGGGCCAGCGCGTCTTCGTCGTTGCGGGCGATGACAGGCCCGATCAGTGTGATCGGGCCTTGCGGAACGCCCAGCGCATAGCCGCTCGGCGCGCCGCCCGAGTCCAGCGCCAGGAAGGCGCTGTGCGCCTGTGCGCGGCGGGCCAGCACCAGGGCGGCACGGCGCGCGCCGGTGGCGGCGACGTCGAGGGCTTCCAGGGTGACGATATCTTCGGGGCGCGCGGGCAGGATGCGGTCGGCGGGCGCCGCGGGCGCGCCCGCGTACCAGTCGAGTGCCGACAGCGGCGCGCTCATGCGCGTGATGCGGCCGCCTGCGCGATACCCGAGGCCTTCGTAGAGCGGCATGCCGGCCTCGGTGGCGATGAGGCTGATGGCGCGGCCCGTCGGCAGGGTGTCCTGCAGGGCACGCATCAGTGCGGCGCCGATGCCGCGGCGCTGCCACGCGGGCTGGATCATCACGGCACCGATGGCACCATGACTACCGAAGTCGAAGGTGCCGCCCGCCGCGATCAATGCGGGCTCGTCCGGTGATTGGCCGCGCAGGCCGAACAGTCGGCCGGCCGCCAGTTGCGTGGCGAAATCGGCGGCGGAAAAGCGCCAGTCCACCGCACGGCACAGCGCCACCAGGGCGTCGATGTCGGTGGCGTTCAGTTCCTCGAAGCGTAAGTCGGTCATGGGATAGGATTCGGCGCGGCAGCGGAGGTGGCCGCCCCGGCATTCTAGCGGGTCATGTGTGACGCGGGGATTGGCGGGCGGATTTGCAACGGATAGTTCGCTCAGAGTGAACAATCGAGGCGGGTCGTTTCGTTAAAATCTGCGCTCGATTCGTCCAAAAGGGGTCTGCGTGCAGACTGATATCGTCATTTCCGTGCAGGGGCTGACCAAGACCTATGCTTCCGGCCACCAGGCGCTCAAAAAGATCGACCTGGATATTCGCCGGGGCGAGATCTTCGCGCTGCTCGGTCCGAACGGCGCGGGCAAGACCACGCTCATCAGCATCATCTGCGGCATCGTCAATGCCACGGCGGGCCGGGTGCTCGCCGACGGCCACGACAACGTCACCGCGTATCGCGAGGCGCGCGCCGCCATCGGACTGGTACCGCAGGAGATCAACACCGACGTGTTCGAGACCGTCTGGAACACGGTGTCATTCTCGCGCGGGTTGTTCGGCAAGCGCGCCAATCCTGCCCATATCGAACGCGTGCTGCGCGATCTTTCGCTCTGGGACAAGAAGGACAGCCGCATCCTGGCGCTGTCCGGCGGGATGAAGCGACGCGTCATGATCGCCAAGGCACTGTCGCACGAGCCGCGCATTCTGTTCCTGGACGAGCCCACGGCGGGCGTCGATGTGGAATTGCGGCGCGGCATGTGGGAGATGGTGCGGCGCCTGCGCGAGCAGGGCGTCACGATCATCCTGACCACGCACTACATCGAAGAGGCGCAGGAAATGGCCGATCGGGTGGGCGTGATCCGCAAGGGCGAGATCATCCTGGTCGAAGAAACCCGCACGCTGATGCAGAAGCTCGGCAAGAAGCAGCTGCGCATCACGCTGGCCACGCCGCTCGCGGCGGTGCCCGAGGCCCTGGCGGATTTCTCGCTGGAGCTGGGCAATGGCGGTGCCGAGCTGGTCTACACCTACGACACCCAGCGTGATTCCGAAGCGCTGATGCGTCTGCTGCGCCAGATCGACCGCCTGGGGATCGCCTATTCCGATCTGTCTTCGTCGGAGAGTTCGCTCGAAGACATCTTCGTCAGCCTGGTACACGAACAATCATGAACTGGTACGGTATACGCGCCATCTATGGCTTCGAAATGGCCCGCGCCTGGCGCACGCTCATGCAGAGCGTGGCCTCGCCGGTGATCTCCACCTCGCTTTACTTTGTCGTGTTCGGCTCGGCGATCGGCGCCCACATGGTGCAGATCGAAGGCGTGAGCTACGGCGCCTTCATCGTGCCGGGCATGATCATGCTGTCGCTCCTGACGCAGAGCGTGGCCAATGCCTCGTTCGGGATCTACATGCCGAGGTTCTCGGGCACGATCTACGAGATCCATTCGGCGCCCATCTCGTACATCGAGATCGTGACCGGGTATGTGGGGGCGGCGGCGACCAAGAGCATCGTGCTCGGATTGATCATGCTGGCCACGGCACGGCTGTTCGTCGACTTCAGCATCGAGCATCCGGTGTTCATGCTGGCGTTTCTGGTGCTCACCGCCGTGACGTTCAGCCTGTTCGGCTTCATCATCGGCGTGTGGGCCGACGGCTTCGAAAAGCTCCAGATCATCCCGCTCATGATCATCACGCCCCTCACCTTCCTGGGCGGCACGTTCTACTCGATCCAGATGCTGCCCCCGTTCTGGCAGAAGGTCACGCTGGCCAATCCGGTGGTTTATCTCGTCAGTGGCTTCCGCTGGAGCTTCTACGGTGTGTCGGACGTGAATGTGCTGGTGAGCATCGGCATGACGCTGCTGTTCCTGGTGGCGTGCATGCTGACAGTGCGCTGGATCTTCAAGACCGGCTACCGGCTCAAGAGCTGAGGCCGGCGCCCCGGCCGTGTCGGACGGGGCCTGCAATGCGAACGGCCCGCCAGGGAACTGGCGGGCCGTTCGCATTCGGCCGGTGCATCGTGGCGGAGCAGGGCGGCACGTGGGTACGCCGCGCCGCCTCGGCGCGCCAGGGGGTCAGGCCGGCGTGGCTCCCACGGCGGCGGTGAACTGGGTGGCCGGCATGGGCTTGCCCAGCAGGAACCCTTGCAGCGAATCGCAGCCCAGGTCGGTCAGGAACTGTTGCTGCGCCGCCGTTTCCACGCCTTCGGCCACGATCTTCAGGTTGAGCTTCTGCCCCAGTGCGATGATGGCGGAGACGATCGCGGCGTCTTCCTGATCGTGCTCGAGCTGGCTGATGAAGCCGCGATCGATCTTGAGCTCCGAGGCCGGCAGGCGCTTGAGGTACAGCAGGCTCGAGTAGCCCGTGCCGAAGTCGTCGATCGAGATCGACACGCCCAGGGCGGCGAGCTCGCGCAGCACCGCGAGGCTCGCCTCGGCGTCACGCATGGCGGTGGTTTCGGTGATCTCGATCGCCAGGCATGACGGCGGCAGGTCGTACTGGGCGAGCGTGGCGCGGATGCTCTCCACCAGATTCACCTGCGAGAACTGCATGGCAGAAAGGTTCACCGCCACCGTCCAGTCTTCATGCCCCTGCTGGCGCCATTCGCGCATCTGGCGGCAGGCTTCGTCGAGCACCCATTCACCGATCGAGAAAATCAGCCCGGTGCGCTCGGCGATCGGGATGAACACGCCCGGCGCGATCATGCCGCGCTGCGGATGATTCCAGCGCAGCAGGGCCTCGGCCCCCACGATGGGGCCTGACGGCGCCACGAACTTGGGCTGGTAATACAGTTCGAATTCGCCGCGGGCCCGAGCCTGGCGCAGGTCTTGCAGCATCTGCAGCTGCTCGCGCGCGTCCTCGTTCATCGACGGCTCGAAGAAGCTGTAGCGTTGGCTGCCACCGAGCCGCTTGGCGTGATACATGGCGGCGTCGGCGTTGGTGAGCAGTACGTGGTGGTCGCGCGCGTCGTGGGGGTAGATGGAGATCCCCACGCTCGCGGCCACGGCCACCTCCTGGCCCAACACCTCGGCGGGCTGGCCCAGGATATCGATCAAACGCTCGGCCAGATTGGCCGCATCGGTGGGCTCGACCACATCGGCCACCACCACGAATTCGTCGCCGCCCAGGCGCGCCACGCAGTCTTGCGAGCGCAGGCCGCCTTTGATGCGCTCGGCCATGGTCTGCAGCAGCAGGTCGCCTGCCTGGTGGCCGAAGGCGTCGTTGACGGCCTTGAAACCGTCGAGATCGAGAAACAGCACCGCGAAATGGCCGCGCGTGTCACGGGCACGTTCGATCGCCTGTTTCATGCGCTCTTCGAGAAGCGCGCGGTTCGGCAGCTTGGTCAGGGCATCATGCAAGGCCATCTGCACCAGCTCCTGGTTGGCCTCGGCCAGCGATGACGACAGCGCCGAGGTGCGCGCTTCGAGACGCGTGTCGAGCACGGCTACGACCAGCGCGATCGCCAGCACGCTGAGCGTCACGGCCGTGACCGACACGGCCAGCCAGCCGGCACTGATGCCGTCACCGGCCGCCAGGCAGACACTGCCCGGGGCAAAACGTGCGGCGGCCATGCCGGTGTAGTGCATGCCGACGATGGCCACGCCCATGACGACCGCGGCGCAGGCGCGGTAGGCGGGCGCACCCGGCCGGTTGTGCCGCAGCACGTGCGTGATCCAGAGCGCGGCGCCGGACGCGAGAATCGCGATCAGTACCGACAGCGAAAACAGCATCGGGGAGTATTCGATCGCCGGGTACATGCGCATCGCGGCCATGCCCACGTAATGCATGGCCGCGATGCCCGCGCCCATCAACACGGCCGCGCCCAGCAGGCGGCGGGTCGGCAATTCGGGCTGCGTCACGACCCACAACGCGAAGGCCGAGCAACCGATCGCCAATGCCAACGACAGCACCGTCAGGCCGACGTCGTAGCCCAGCGGGATCGGCAGGCTGAATGCCAGCATTCCGACAAAATGCATCGACCAGATGCCGAGCCCCATCGCGCAGGCGCCGCCGGCCAGCCAGAAGCGCGACGCCACGCCGTGAGCCGCCGCGACGCGGCTGGCCATGCCGAGCGCCGTATAGGAGGCCAGGATTGCGACCAGCAGTGACACCAGCACCAGGGTGGCGTCGTAGTTTCCAACAAGCATCGATAGTCTCTGCCGCGCTCCGGCCGACGGCCTGGGAGACGCAATGGGAAGAATCGGGAAGAGGGCGGCCAGGAGGGGCAGGCTGGACCTGACAGGGCGGGCCGCCGCACAGGACGGCAAGCGTAGCCGATTTCTTATCGTGTAGCGATTGCTTGCAGCCCGTAAAGCAGGGTCGGCGCCAGGGTTATGGCGCGCCCCGTGCGGCGCGCCGTCAGCCGGCGGGGTGCGCGAGCTCGCGCAGCAGGAGCACGGCGTTGCGCGCGGCGGTCGAGCGCTCATGGCGGCGATAGGCCATATCGAGCAGGGCCCGGGGCGCGTTGCCCTTGATGGGCCGGTACTCGATGCCCTCGGCCCCCATGTGCCGCATGGCCGCGGGGACCACCGAGATCCCCACGCCGGCCGCCACCAGGCTGATGATCGACGCCATCTGGGGTGCCTCCTGGATGACGTGCGGCGTGAAGCCGGCGCGTTGGCAGGCGGCCTGGATGGCGTCGTACAAGCCCGCCCCGACAGGCCGCGGGTAGAGCACGAACGCCTCGCCAGCCAGTGCCTCGATCGGCACGGAGCGGCGGCGGCACAGGGGGTGGCCGGGCGGCAACGCGACCAGCATGGGCTCATCCAGCACGCGTTCGGACGCCTGCTCGGGCGCAAGTTGATAGGGCGGCCTGACGAATGCGACGTCGACGCCGCCTTCGCGCAGGTGCTGCAGCAAGGCTTGCGTGTTGCTTTCTTCCAACGAAATGTGCACGCCGGGATATCGATCGCGATAGGCGCGGATGGCCTGCGGCAGGTAAGGGTGGAAAACGGCCGACGCCGTAAAACCGACGGCGACCGAGCCGCGTTCGCCGCGGCCGAGCCGGCGCGCGGTATCTGCCGCGCGTTCGGCGGCGGCCAGGATGGCGCGGGCGTCGTCGAGAAACTGGCTGCCCGCTTCGGTGAGCGTCACGCCGCGTGGCAGACGCAGGAGCAGCGGGGTGCCCAGCTCACGCTCGAGTTGCTGGATCTGCAGCGACAGCGGGGGCTGGCCGATGCCCAGGCGGGCCGCCGCACGGGTGAAGTGCAATTCTTCGGCGACCGCGACGAAATAGCGCAGGTGACGGAGCTCCATTTTTTTTTCATATGATCGGGTGCGGTGCCATATATTGGACAAATGCAGGGCCGGCGTCTACCTTGATGTGGCGGGCATGTGGCCCGCTTGTCTCGAGATCGTCATGTCCGCGCCGTCATCCTCCGCAGCCTCCACCGCCAGCACGCCTCGCGAGCAGGGTCCGGGGTGGCTGCGCCGCGGTTCGCGCGAGCTGCATCGGGCTCAGTGGGCCCTGTTCGCCGCGGGCTTCAGCACGTTTTCGCTGCTGTACTGCGTGCAGCCGCTGATGCCGCTCTTCACGCAGGCGTTCTCGGTGTCGCCGGCGCAAAGCAGCCTGTCACTGGCACTTGCCACGGGCCTGCTCGCGCTGGCCATTTTCGGCGTGGGGCTGTGGTCGCAGGCCCTGCCGCGCAAGGGCGTGATGGCGATTTCATTGTTCGCCTCGGCCGTGCTGTCGTTGTTGGCGGCCCTGGCTCCCGACTGGCATTCGCTGCTGGTGCTGCGAGCCTTGCAAGGCCTGGCCATGGGGGGCGTGCCGGCGGTGGCCATGACTTACCTCGCCGAAGAGGTCGAGCCCGATACCTTGGGCTTCGTCATGGGGCTGTATATCAGCGGCAGCGCCTTCGGCGGACTGACCGGGCGCATCGTCACGGGCTTCGTGTCCGATCACCTGGGATGGCGCGCGGCGCTCGGTACGCTGGGCGTGCTGGGACTTGTGGCGGCGCTCCTATTCTTGTGGCTGTTGCCAGCCTCGCGCCGTTTCGTGCCGCGGCGCGGCAACGGCTGGCGGGAGGCGCGCACCGGGCTGACCGTGCACCTGCGCAATGGTCCGCTCGTGAGTCTGTTCGCGCTGGGTGGTCTGCTCATGGGCGCGTTCGTCACGGTCTACAACTACGTGGGCTTCCGTCTGCTGCTGCCGCCGTTCTCGTTGTCGCAGACCTTCATCGGCGCGATTTTCGTGGTCTATCTGGTGGGCATCTTTGCCTCTACCTGGTTCGGCCGGCTCGCCGACCGCCACGGCCGCGGGCCGATGCTGGTGGCGGGCGCCTCGCTCGCTCTCGCCGGCCTGCTGCTCACTCTCTCGGACAACCTGGGGGTGCTGATCGCCGGCATCGTGGTGTTCACCTTCGGCTTTTTCGCCGCGCATGCCGTAGCGAGCGGCTGGGTCGGGCAGATGGCACGCGGCTACAAGGCGCAGGCCGCCGCGCTCTACCTGCTGGTGTATTACCTGGGCTCCAGCGTGCTGGGCGCGGTGGGGGGCAAGAGCTGGGCGCATGCGGGCTGGACGGGCGTGGCCGAACTCACCGGCGTGTTCCTGCTGCTGGCGCTCGGGGTCGCGGGCACGCTGTGCTGGCGCAGCGCGCGCCAAGCGCGTGCCGATACGGCCGGCGAGGCAGGCCTGGATCGCGCCGGCTCCTGAGCAGGGTCCGACACGCGGCGCGCATGGCCCCGCTCACCGCCGAGCGTGGCCCGCAGAGCCCTCTCATGTCTGCGCGCGCAACCATCGAGGCCGCCTTCGGGCGGCCTTCGTCATGTCCGGGCTCGTGGTATCGTGCGCCGCGCCGCGTTTGTGGAGTACGAGCAAGCATGACCGAATCGATGCAATCCCCCTGTGAGCAGGCACGCGCCGGTGCGAGCGCGCGCGCCTGCCACATGCTGCGCCATGGCCTGCGCAGCGCCGTGCTGGCCGCCTGCCTGGGCGCGGGCCTCGCCGCCACGCCGCTCGCGGGCGCGTCGCAGGCGGCCCGGAGCCCGGCCCCACCGCAGGCGCAGTCCCTGGCCGAGATGCCGCAGGTGCGCGCGGATCTGCTGGAGCTGGTCGGCTACGCGCGTGGCAGCTACACCATGCCGCAGGCGCTGGTGATGACGCAGGTATTGCAGGCCCTGCATTCCGATACCGCGCGCCGGCGTACGCCGCTGGACGACGGCCGTTACTTGCTGAGTTCGCTCGACGAAACCACACAGGGCCGGGATCGCGCGGCCCTGCTCTACAACGCGCAGGGCCGCCTCGTCGCGGCGGGCCTGATCAATGGCCAATGCCACCTCGGTGACGAGGGGCTGCTGGATTGCCATGCCGAAGACGAAGCGTGGCTGTCCGTGTTCGTGCCGGTCACGCGCGCACCCGCGCGCGACGGCGTGATCGTCTCGACCTTCGAGCGCTGGGCGGCGCAGCCGCCGCAGCTGGCCGATGCGCCTCTGCCGCAGCGCATCGCGCACGTCGAATTGGTACCGGTGGAAGCGGGCGCGCAGACCTGGGGCGCCGCGCAATTGCCGGCGGGATTCCCGCTGGCTTTCGTTGCGTTGGCGCCGGGACACGTGGCGCTGGAGACGGCGGCCGGTGGCGGTGTCTATACCTTTCCGCCCGCGCTCGAAGGCGTGGCGCTCGTCAACGATTGGGACGAGCAGGAGGGGCGTCCGCCGCGCGCGTTCGAGATCGCGTGGCGCAGCTATGCGCCTTACGAGGAGGTGCGCACCCAGAGCATGAGCCGGGCCGGTGGCGCGCGGCTGCAACGCGGCGCGCACGGTGCGGTGCTCAGCGGTGAGCGCGATGGCTATAGCTACATGCTGCAGCTCGACGACGAGGGCGAGGCCGGGGTGCTCATCACCCTCGCACTCTGGCGCGGCACCTTGCCGCATCCCTGATCCGCCGGCGCCGCTATCTATACGCAGGTGTTAACGCGCGCTTGACGTCGCCACGCGCATAATCGTCCTGCCCGCCATGACGACGGGCTGCGCACGCCGGCGCGGCCGGCGGCTTCGCTCGCGAGTCCGCATGACGACGTCTTCTCCTTCGCTGTCCCGTCCTCCCGAAAGGCCTCTGGCCCTTGCCGCCGCGGTGGTGCTGGTGGGGGTGGGCGCGGGGCTGGCGGGCATGGCTCTGGGGCTGCTGTTGCACGCGGTCCAGCATCTGGCCTATGGCTACGGCGGGCTGGGCCACGAGAGCTTTTTACAAGGCGCGAGTGCCGCGCCGCCGTGGCGCCGCGCGGCCGCGTTGATGCTGGCCGGCGTCGTCGCTGGCGTGGGCTGGTGGGCCCTGCGGCGTTACGGCCGCGGGCTGGTGAGTGTGCGTGACGCGGTGGGCGTGCAGGGAGCCGGGCAGGCCATGCCGCCAGCGAGCACCCTCGTGCATGTCCTGCTGCAGATCGTGACGGTAGGACTGGGCTCACCGCTGGGACGTGAGGTCGCGCCGCGCGAAGCGGGCGCCTTGTGGGCGGATGGGGTCGCGCGCTGGATGAGGCTGCCCGCCGCGCAACGCCGTGCACTGGTGGCCTGTGGCGCCGGCGCGGGGCTGGCGGCGGTCTACAACGTACCCTTGGCCGGCGCGCTCTTCGTGCTCGAAGTGCTGCTCGGTACCTTCGATCGCGGCCTCGCCGTCATGGCCCTGGCAAGCTCGGCGATCGCGGCCGCGGTGGCGTGGCTCGGCTTGGGCGTGCAGCAGCAGTACACGCTGGGGCCGGTCGTGCTGGATTGGCCCCTCGCCATCGCCGCCTGCATCGCGGGTCCGCTCTTCGGTCTGGCGGGTGAGGCCTTCGCGCGGGCGACATCGGCGGCGAGGTCGGCCGCGCCTGGGGGCGCGGCACTACCGGCGCTGGTGTTGCTCAACTTCGCGGGTATTGCGTGTCTCGCCGCCGTGCTGCCCGCCTTGCTGGGCAATGGCAAAGGACCTGTACAGCTGAGCCTGGCCGCGAGCCTGCCGCTGGGCATGGCCGTGCTGTTGCTGGGGCTGCGCGTGCTCATTACGGTGAGCACATTGCGCGCGGGCGCGCAGGGCGGACTGCTCACCCCGGGCCTGGCAGTGGGCGCGTTGCTCGCGCTGGTGCTGGCGCAGTGCGCCGATACCTGGAGCGCGACGTCCTGGCTCGATCCCGCGGCATTCGCGCTGGTCGGCGCGACGGCCTTCCTGGCGGTCTCGATGCAGATGCCGCTCACCGCGCTCGTGTTGATGCTGGAGTTCACGCACGCCCCGTTGCAGATGCTCGTGCCGCAGGCGCTGGCGGTTGCGGGCGCGACGGCGGCGGCGCGCTGGCGCGCGCAACGCCGCGCGGATGCCGCGGCACGGCGCAATGTTGCGCAGGTTCCGGGAAAACGCTGAGTATTCGGCGAATTTCGCTACAAATCTGATAAAGATCGTCCCCCCGTAGGATAGACCTGTTATAAATCGCGCCTTGAGGTGCGCCAGCGTATTGGCGATGGAAGCGTGGGCGTGGACAAGGGAATGAACTTCAGCCTGCCGTCGTGGCGTTTGACTCGGTGGCTGACGGATGGCGGTGCAGATACCCCCGCCGAGATTCGCGCCGCCCTGATTGCGAGCCTTTTCGGTACATTGCCGATTTTTGCTGGCGGCGTCATCAACACCATCATGATCTCCGGCGTGGTGGTGTGGCGCAATCCGAATCCCCTCTACATCTCGTGGCTGGTGCTCGAGATCCTGCTCGGCGTGATCCGTGTGACCGTGCTGCGCAATTCGTTGAGCGCCGCGCGGCGTGGCGAGCGCACCCAAACTGACCTTTATCTCTTTCTCGCGCTGCTGTGGGCCTTTAGCGTGGGCTATGGCGTGCTCATCACGTTCATGAACGGCGATTGGCTCGCGGCCACGCTCGCGGGCATCTCTTGCGGCGCAATGGCGGGGGGTATTTGCTTTCGCAACTATGGCGCGCCACGCCTGGTCGGCGCGATGATCCTGCTCAGCCTCGGACCGATGTGCATCGGGGCATTGTTCACGGGCGAGTGGGTGATGGCCATCGTCTTCATCCAGGTGCCTTTCTATCTGATCAGCATGACGATCGCCTCGCATCGTCTCAATCGGATCCTGGTCGCCACCATGCTGGCCGAACGCGAGAACGACCGGCGCGCGAGTGAAGATCCGCTCACCGGGCTTGCCAACCGTGCCGGCCTTCTTACAGCGCTCGAGCGGGTATGCGGCGCGGCTCGTGCGCGCACGCAGTGCGCGGCGTTGCTCTATCTCGACCTGGATGATTTCAAGATCATCAACGATAGCCACGGCCACGCGGCGGGCGATCACGTGCTGCGCACGCTGGCCGCGCGAATGCGGTCGATGTTGCGCGTGGGAGATGTGGCGGCACGGATCGGCGGTGATGAGTTCGTGATGCTGGCGACCGGTGTGCAGCCGGAAGCGGCATCGCGGCTCGCCGAGCATCTCATGCACGATCTGTCGCAGCGAATCACGCTCGAGACCGGCACGCAGGTTCAAGTGGGCGTGTCGGTGGGGATCGCCATGATCGACGTGGCCAACGCCGATGCGCAACGCATACTGGAGGCCGCGGATACAGCCTTGTACCGCGCGAAGGCACAGGGCGGCATGCGCAGCGCCTTCGCGGGTGAGTCGCCGGCGTTTGCCGACGCGCTGGGCTGACCTGGCGTCAGCCGGTGGCTTTCAGCATGGCGTAGAGCTGATCCTTGAGGTGCAGCTTCTCTTTCTTGAGCTTCTCGATGTCCAGCAGGGTGGCCTGCTCTCGGCCCGCCTCCATTTTCTGGATCTGCTGGTCGAGCTCGCCGTGCCGGTCGTACATCCGCGAGAAGTGCGGATTGGCGCCGTTGAGCTTCGAAATCAAGTCGCGATACTCAGGGAACATAAGGACCTCCTGGGGTAAAACGTCCGTGCCTGCGCAAGCGTAGCCACGAACCGGAAAGAGACCGTGTTCTGATCGGACCAGTATAGGCCAAGGCAGTTCCTGCTGAAAAAGGGACGAGGTAACAGCGTGCTGCCCGCGGCGGCGCGCATCGCCCCTGGCGCATCGGCGGCCGTGCGTGGCCGCTACGGCGTGCCGCCGTTCTGCGCCAATGCCCAGAGCCGCTCGGCGACCTGGGCCATGTCGAAGGGCTGGCGGTAGAGGCAGATCTCCAGCGGGATGTCCCATTCGGGGCCGCCCGCGCGCACGAGGCGGCCGGCATCGAGATCGTCCTGTACCAGCATCGCCGGCAGCCATGCGATGCCGCGCCCCTGCACCGCCATCGAACGCAGCAGCGTGGCGTGCGGCCCCACGAAGGTGGCCTGGACGTGGCCATCGCGTATCGCTTTCTGGCGCAACTGGCTCATCACGATGCGGCCCAGGCCGGACGCAGAGCCATAGGCAAGCATCGGCGCTGCGCCCGCACCTGTCAGGGTATGCGCGGGCGCACCGGCTGATCCCGCGGCCGGCGCACTGACCGGCAAGAGCACATCGGTGTCCAGCCGCACCATGGGATACGGCGTTTCATCGAGCCGGCTCGCCACGTCGGGATGGCGGTGGCACAGCAGGAACTGCACGCGGCGTTGCGCCATGAGGTCTTCGCAGGCCTGGAAGCTGTCGGACATCATCTGGATCGCGCCCACGCCCAGCTCGGCCTCGAGCCGGGTAAGCCAGCGCGGAAAGAACATCAGCGACAGCAGATGCGTGGCGGCAAAGCGCAGGCTGGCGGCATCCTGGGCGTGCGCGGCGAGCGCCTTGATACGCGCCGCCTCGAGGTCGGCCATCACCTGTTTGAGCAGCGGCAGAAACTTGTGCCCCGCGGCGGTGAGCTCGGTGGGATGCGTGCTGCGATCGAACAGGTCGGCGCCCACCCATTCTTCAAGCGCGCGGATGTGCCGGCTGAACGCCGGCTGTGCGATGGCGCGGGCTTCGGCCGCGCGCGAGAAGCTGCCGGTTTCGGCCAGGGCGCAGAAGTCCTCCAGCCAATTGGTATCGAGCGGGCGGTTCTTGAGTCCCATGAGTGGTGAGGTCGCGCCGTAGGAGGGTGCAGTGCAGCAAAGATAATTCTATGCAATTCGAGTATTGGACGGGCCAGATACGCTGCCGCAATCATAACGGCCATCACGACTCACATGACAAGGAGACACAGCATGGCTTCCATCTCGAACTATCGCGGCATTGTTCCGGCGATTTCGTGCCCCTTCACCCAGGACCACCGCATCGACGAGCCGGCGCTGCGCCGCCTGGCAAGCTGGCTGGCCGAGCACGAGAGCGTGGTCGCGGTGATGACCAACGGGCATACGGGGGAGGTGTTTTCCCTGACGCCGGCCGAACGTGCCGAGGTTACGCGTATCGTGGCCGACGAACTGCGCGGCAAGCTGCCTGTGATCTCGTCCATCGTGTGCGAGGGCATCGCCGAGGCCGCCGAACACGCCCGTGCCGCGCGCGAAGCCGGCGCGGCCGCGCTCGACGTGATGCCGCCGCATCATTGGCTGCGCTTCGGCTTCACGCCGCGCCATGCGCTGGAATACTTCCAGGCCATCCACGAGGCGGCGCCCGATCTCGATCTCGTGTGCCACGTGTATCCGGCCTGGACCCGCGCGTCGTATTCGTCGAGCTTGTTGGCCGATCTGGCCCGCCTGCCTTATGTGCAGGCCTTCAAGGTGGGCCAGCGCGACATGAACAAGTACGCTCGCGACATCCAGGCCCTGCGCGATGCCGATGCGTCCAAGGCCATCCTGACTTGTCACGACGAATATTTGCTGGCGTCGATGGTGCAAGGCGTGGACGGCGCGCTGGTCGGCTTCGCCACCTTCATTCCGCAACTCATTTCGGACCTGTGGGACGCGGTCAAGGCTGGCGATCTCAAGCGGGCCCAGGCGGTGCAGGCGGTGATCACGCCGCTGAAGGACGCGGTGTACGGCGGTGGCGAGCCCACGGGTGAAGCCCACGCGCGGATGAAGGCCGGTATGTACCTGGCCGGCGTGCTGGAAAGCGCCACCGTGCGCCCGCCCACCGAAGCGCCCAACGACGCCGAAATGAAGGCGCTGCGCGAAGCTTTGGCGCAGGCCGATCTGCTGGCGCGTTGACGCACGACGACGGCGCGCGCCTGACGAGGGAAACGCCCGCGGGCGCGGCGCCATCCGCACAAAAACATAAAGCGAGGAGACATCTTATGCAAAAGAAAATGTTGTGGCACATCGGTCTGGCCCTGTGCGCCGCGTTGGGTAGTGGCGTGGCGCATGCCGACGATAAATATCCGTCGAAGTCCGTGCGCTTCGTCATTCCGTTTCCGCCGGGCGGCACGCTCGACATGCTGGGCCGCGATGTGGCGCAGAAGCTGAGCGAGCAGACCGGGCAGAGTTTCATCGTGGAGAACCGCTCAGGCGGCAACGGCATCATCGGCGCCGACGTGGTGGCCAAATCGCCCGCCGACGGCTATACGCTGCTGTTCAACGCATCCACGTTCACTACGGCACCCATGACGATGAAGTCGGTACCCTATGCCGTGGAGAAGGATTTCGTGCCGGTTGCGATGGCGGGCAAGGCGCCGCTGTCGGTCTCGGTGAAGAAGGATCTGCCGGTCAACGACCTGCCGGGCCTGCTGGCCTATGCCAAGGCCAATCCCGGCCGGCTCAGCTTCGCGGTAGGTTCCATCGGATCGGCGGGCCATCTCGCTACCGAGTTGCTCAAGCGTCAGGGCGGCCTCGATTACATGGTGATTCCGTACCGCGGCACGTCGCCGGCATTGCAGGACCTGGTGGGCGGCCGCATCGAAGGCTTCATCGATCCGGTGCTGGGCGCGATCTCCTATTACAAGGGCGGCATGCTCAAGATCCTGGCGGTGACCTCGGAAACCCGTTTGCCGAACCTGCCGGAAGTGCCCACCGTCGGCGAGACGCTGCCGGGTTATCAGTTCTATAGCTGGTATGGCCTATGGGCGCCCGCCGGCACCCCGCCCGCCATCGTCACGCAGCTCAATGCCCAGATGAACAAGGCGCTGGGCGCCGGGCTCAAGGAGAAATACGAGCAGCTCGGCGTGACCATCAGCGGCGGTTCGGTGGCCGAGTTCGCCGAATTCCAGAAAGCCGACATGGCGCGCTCGCGCAAGATCGTCGACGAGGGGAAGATCCGTGTCGACTGATGCCGCACATGGCAGGGCCGTGGTGACCGGCGCGGCGGGCGGCATCGGCCTGGCCATCGCCCGCCGTCTCCTGGCGGGCGGCTGGCAGGTGACGGGACTGGACCTGGGCCCCGCCGTGTTGCAGGAGCCCGGTTATCGCCATCTCCGTGTCGACCTCTGTGACGAAGCCGCCGCCCGTGCCCTCTTTCCGCAGCTGGGCGACACGCGTGCCCTGGTGCACGCGGCGGGCGTATTGCGTGTGGGCCCGCTCGCCCAGCTCAATCCCGAGGATGGCGAGCGCATGTGGCGATTGCATGTGGACGCCGGCGTGAGGCTGGCGCAGGCGCTGACCCCCCGCATGTCGGAGGCCGGAGGCGGCCGCGTGGTGCTGATCGGCAGCCGGGTTGCGCAAGGCATGCCGGGTCGCAGCCTCTACGCGGCTTCGAAAGCGGCGCTGGTCGCGCTTGCGCGCAGTTGGGCCGCCGAACTCGCGGGCGACGGCGTGACGGTGAATGTGGTCTCGCCGGCGGCGACCCAAACAGGGATGCTGAGCGATCCCGCGCGTGCCGGCAGCGCGCCGCGCCTGCCGCCGATCGGCCGGCTGATCCAGCCCGAGGAGATCGCGGCCTTGGTGGCCTACTTGCTGTCGCCCGAGGCGGCGGCCATCACGGGGCAGGACATCGCGATCTGCGGCGGCGCTTCGTTGCCGCGCTGAGCGCCGCCGACGGCCGGGGACCCTTCGCTTCGCCGGGTGACGCCGCCCGCGGCTTGACCCCCACCGCCTATTTGCTAGTATCGCGGCCTGTTTCGATCTCATCCGATTCGCCGCACATGCATCCTGCCCTGATCCCTTGCCAACCCGCCCGGCGCCAGCCGCGCGCCGGTGCGCGCGCGGGACACGGCGCGCGGCCTTATCCCGGCGCCGTGCGCATCAGCGGCCGCGGCGCCTGTCGGCCGGTGCATGCACCCGTTTTGTTGCTGGGTACGCAAGAGCTTGCCCAGCGGCGTGCCTACGCGCGCGCCAAGCCCGGCTGAGCGCCACTGCTTCAGTTACCGATCCGACCGCCCGCGGCTCACGCCGCGAGGGCGGTCGTCGCCCTGTTCACGCCGCGCCGCGCGCAGCCTTCACGAGGAGGCTGGCACGGCAAGGCACGCGCTCAAGCTCTTCTCATGCAACTCACCAAGAATTTCGTCAAAGCAAAGAACCCCTGCACCTCCGGCTATCGCTGGTTCCTGCGCGACCAGCGAGGCAGCGGCGACTATCAGGCCGTGCTCGACGCACTCGTCGCCGACGGCCGTATCGATGATGCCTGCTGGCTGCTCGACCAGTTCGGCCCGACCGACACCGTGCTGGAACTCGACGAGCTCGATGCCCATGCGCTGGTCTACGCAGGGACGGTCCGGCTGCGGCGCGGAGGGCTGGCCGACGGCATGCTGCGCGCGGGCGGCGACATCGTCACTGCCGGCGGACTGCGCGCCGGCACGCTGGTGGCGGGTGGCCGCATCGAGGCGCGCGGCAGCGTCATCAGCGCGGGCGCGATCCGCTGCGGTGGTGACCTGCGAGCGGCGTGGGGCGTGCAGGCCGGCACGACATTAGATTGTGCTGGAGAGTTGCGCGCGCAATGGGAGGTCAGTGCCGGCACCGAAATGAAGGTGGGCGCCATGCTGCGCGCGGGCGACTCGGTGCAAGCGGGCGGCCTCTTGAAGGTGGGGCACGGCATCAAGGCGGGCGGCGATGTGCAGGCCGGCAGTGATCTGCTCGTGGCGCGCGGCATCGAGGCCGGTGGCGACATCCGCGCGGGCGATCACCTGGAAACCGGCTGGGGCATGCGCGCCGGCGCTGCGGTGCGCGCGGGCATGGCGATCCGCGCCGGGGAGGGCATCGAGGCGGGAGGAGACATCGTGCCGGGCGAGGGCCACGGCGTGTATGCGGGGTTGCGTGTGCGCATGGATGCGTGGGCCGTGGCCGCACGCGTGCGGGCGACCCGTTGCGGGGGGCCGCTGGTGAGCGGGCATTGGGTGGGCGAAAGCGAAGAGGAAGAGGCGGGCGTGCGCTAGCACCGCTCCCGGGCGGGGCCATCCGACACGGTTCAGCCCAGCAGGCCCAGCAGCGCGATCAACTGCCGCCGTTGCACGGGCGAGAGGCGGGCGCTGATGCGGCGATCATGCGCCTGCACGGCGACGGTGATTTGTTCCAGCGCGTGTCGGCCTTGCGCCGTCACCGCCAGCGCGTAGGCGCGCCGATCGGCTGGCGTGTCGCGCCGCTCCACCATGCCGAGCGCCTGCAACTGATCCACCACCTGGACCGCGCCCGAGCGCGCGATGCCGAGCGCGCGTGCGAGATCCGTGAGCTTCATGCCGTCGTTGTTCGCGATCAGGGTCAGCGCCGAAAAGCGTTGCGGCGTGATGTCCCAGTCGGTCAGCGCGGCGAGGAAGTCTTCATAGATCGTGATCTGCGCACGCCGGATCGCATAACCCACGAGGTCGTCCAGTACGCCGTAATCCAGACCGGCGACGTGTGGCTCGAAATGTTCACCGCGGGCCGAGGGACGGCGCGCGCGCAAGGCGGGAGTTCGTGTCATGGGCGTGTGGCGAGTTGGGGGTCTACCCTAGCGTGCAACGGCGTCACGCGCCAGCCGCTTGCGGGAAAACCCCGGCAGGCCAAGTGCGGGGTTTTTGTTATGGTACATAACAATTAAACGAACTCGACCGCACCGCGGATCTGGAGGAGACCATGCAAATCGCCATCGCCGGCGCCGGCATCGGCGGGCTCGCGCTCGCGTTGATGCTGCATCAGCGCGGCATCGCCAGCCGCATTTACGAAAGCGCTCAGGAGCTGCGACCGCTCGGCGTGGGCATCAACCTGCTGCCGCACGCCGTGGACGAACTCGATCAGCTCGGGCTGGCCTCGCCGCTGCGAGAGCTGGCCGTCGAAACCGCCGCGCTGCACTACTACAACATGCACGGGCAGCCCATCTGGCAGGAGCCGCGCGGCGTGGCCGCCGGCTATCCGGTGCCGCAGTATTCCGTGCATCGCGGTGAGTTCCAGATGCTGCTGGCTAAGGCCGTGCGCGAACGGCTCGGGCCCGACGCGATCAACACCGGCGTGGTGCTCGAGCATGCCCGCACGGAAACCGGTCAGGCCGTGGCGAGCCTGCGCCGCCGCGCCGACGGCGCATCGATCGATGTGGCGGCCGACGTGGTGGTAGGCGCCGATGGCATCCACTCTGCCCTGCGTCGGCAGTTCTATCCGCAAGGCGACGAGCCGCGCTTTTCGGGGCGCATGCTGTGGCGTGCGGTGACCGACAGCGCGCCGTATCTCGATGGCCGCACCATGTTCATGGCAGGCCACCAGGATCAGAAGTTCGTGTGTTATCCGATCTCCGAGCCGCTGCGCCGCGCGGGGCGCTCGCGCATCAACTGGATTGCCGAGCTGGCGGTGGGCGATGGCGAGCTGCCCGCCACCGACTGGAACCGGCGCGTGGACAAGTCGGTCTTCGCCGACCGTTTCGCGGACTGGCGCTGGGATTGGATCGACATTCCCGAGATCATTGCGGGCGCCGAGGCCATCTACGAGTTCCCGCTGGTCGATCGCGACCCGCTGCCGCGCTGGACGCGGGGCCGCCTCACCTTGCTCGGCGATGCCGCCCATCCCATGTATCCGATCGGCTCCAATGGCTCGGCTCAGGCGATTCTGGATGCGCGCTGTCTGGCGGACTGCCTGGTGCAGGCCGGCGCGGGTACGCTGCGCTCGACTGAAACCGCGCTGCTGGAATACGAGGCACTGCGCTTGCCGCCCACGGCCGGCATCGTGTTGCGCAACCGACTCAACGGGCCGGAGCAGGTGATGCAGATGGCGCAGGAGCGCGCACCCGGTGGTTTTGCCCACGTCCACGATGTCATCCGTCCCGACGAGTTGCAGGCGGTGTCGTCGCGTTATAAGCGGCTGGCGGGCTTCGATCCGGCGGCCTTGCGTGCGAGCCGGGAGCAGCGGGCATGAGCGATTTCAGTGTTGATGGCGCGGCGCAGGCCGGCGCGGTGCACACCGGCGCGGTGCCGGTGCTGGAGCATGTGGCCACGGTCGTGGTGCAGGTCGATCCTCCGCAGGAAGTGGGCGATACGCCGCAAGGGCGGCGCCGCGTGATCCCCATCACGGGCGGCACCGTGCGCGGCGCGCGGCTCAATGGCCGGGTGCTGCCCGGCGGCGCCGATTTCCAGCTGATCCGCAGCCCGACCTTCACCGACATTCATGCGCGCTACGTGATCGAGACCGAGGACGGCCATCGCGTATACGTCGAGAACACCGGCATTCGCACCGGGTCGGCCGAGGACATCGCCCGCCTGGCGCGCGGCGAGCCGGTGGATCCGGCACGCATCTATTTCCGCAGTTTCCCCCGTTTCGAAACGGCTGAGCCGAGCCTCGCATGGCTCAACGACAGTCTGTTCGTCGGCACGGGGGCGCGTTATCCGGACCGGGTGGAGTTGAATTTCTTCCGCCTGGGTTAGGTGGTGCCGCAGCGCCTGCCCGGGCTGCATTCGATCGTGCATAAAAAACAAGCTCGAGGAGACAAACATGTCCATGACGCTGCGCCGCCTGCTGGGCGGCCTGATTCCATCGCTGTGCCTGTCGCTGGCCGCGCTGCCGGTCCAGGCGGCTTCGTATCCGCAAGGCCCGGTGCGCCTGAACGTGGGCTTTCCGCCCGGCACGGGCCCCGACATCGTCGCCCGCACGTTGGGGCAATACCTCGGGCCTCGCCTGGGCGAGAGCGTGGTGGTAGAGAACAAGGTCGGCGCGGGCGGGCAGATCGCCGCCCAGACCGTGGCGCGCGCCGGCCCCGACGGCCATACGATTCTGCTGGGCGAGGTGGGCTCGATCAGCATCGCGCCCGCCACCTACTCCAATCTCAATTACGACCCTGCCCGTGATTTCGCCCCGATCTCGGAGGTGGTGCGTGCCGACTTCGTACTGGTTGTGCCCGCAACCGCCACGGCGGCGGACCTGGACGCCTTCGTGAAAAGCGCCAAGAGCGCTTCCGACCGGATCAATTTCGCCACGTTCGGGGCGGGCACGCCGGGGCATTTCGGCGCCGAGCTGTTCGCGCGCGAGGCCGGCCTGCGCATCGAGCCCGTGCACTACCGCTCCACCGGCGACGCCATCACGGCGCTGGCCTCGGGCAGCGTGCAGGCTGCGTTCGTGACCACCGCGCTCGCCGCGCCGCAGGTGCAGGGCGGCAAGATGCGTGCCCTGGCCACCACCGGCAAGCAGCGTTCGGCGGCGCTTCCGGACGTGCCCACCTTCACCGAGCGCGGGCTGCCGGCCGTCGACTTCGGCGCCTGGTTCGCGCTGTTTGCCCCGGCCGGCACGCCTGCCGCCGTCCTGGACAAGCTGCAGGCCGACAGCGCCGCCGCGTTGCGCGAGCCGGCCGCGGCCCGCACATTGAGCGAAGCGGGCTTCGTGGTCGTGGGTGGAGACCGCGCGGCCATGCGCCAGCTGCTCGATCAGGAGTCGCGCCGCTGGTCCGATGTGGTGAAGGCCACGGGCTTCAAGGCCAATTGAGTTGAGTCGTATCGGGGTGGTGGGGCGTAAGGCTTATGGCCGCAGCAGCGCCACCGCCCCGGCGACGCCGATCAGGCCCAACACCACGCCGGTGCTGCGGCCGATCCGCACGTGGTGCCGGGTGTATCGCCGCACCATGGCGGGATGGCGCAAGGCCGCCGCCACCAGAGCATCCCAGACGAACACCACACCCACCATCCAGACGCCATACGCGGCCTGGGTGGTGGCGCTGGCGCGCTCCTTGAGGAGCGCGAAAAGGCTGGCGTAGAACAAGGCATTCTTCGGGTTGACCAGTCCGCAGCCCAGGCCCGTGGCATAGGCCGCGAAGCCTGCGTGGCGGCGCGGCGCGGTTGCGGGCGCGGCGGCGGGGCTGGCGGAGGGGGGTATCGCCACGGCTTCCGCGTGCCGCCAGAACAGTTGCCCCAGATACAGCAGGTAGGCGCAGCCCGTCCACTGCAGTGCCTGCAGCAGCCACGCCCCTTCGCGCAGCGCGGCCAGCCCGCCCACGGCGAGCACCACGAAGATGCCGTTGGCACTCGCGATGCCCGCGCACAGCGGTAGCGTGCGACGCCAGCCATGCAGCATGCTGCTGCGCGCGATCAGCACGAAATCGGGGCCCGGGCTCAGCAGCGCCAGGAAATGCGCTCCCGCCACCACGCCGAATTGTTGCCATGCCAAGTCCATGCCGCACGCCCTCGAAAAGGCCGCAGTGTGGCGCGCCGGTGGCGGCGAAGATAGAACGAAAGTGCGGTGTCTCAGTGTGGGGCGAGTGCCCGGTACTGGCCGGGCGTGGCGGCGACGCGTGCCTTGAAGGCGCGCTGGAAATGGCTTTGGTCGGCGAAACCCAGGGCATGGGCGACCTCGGCGGGTGCCTGGCCCGCACGCAGCAAGCGGCGTGCGCGCTGAATGCGCAGGTCGGTCTGGAAAGCATGCGGCGTGATGCCGGTGAGGGCGCGGAACGCGCGGATGAAGTGATAGCGGCTCAGCCCCGCATGGGCCGCGAGGTCCGCGACGGGATGGTTGCGCGTGCAATCGTCCTGCAGCAGCGCGATCACGCGGGCAATGCCCGGGTGCGAGCCGCAGGCGCCTGCTTCGTGCGTGCCTGCATCGGCCTGGCGCGGGCTGGACGCGAGCCAGCCGAGACCGCCCACATACTCGATCAGCGCTGTTTCCTTGGCGCCGAGGCTGGCTTCGCCATGCAACAGGTCGGTGAGCTCGCGCAACGCGGCGGCCGCGCCCGTGCGCGTGACGACGGTGCTCGCGGCCACTCGTTGTGCACTCTCCTGCCACAACGCGTCGCACCAGGCTGCATCGAGATGCAGCATACGGTAGCTCCAGGCGGCGTCGGGCAAGGGATTGCAGGCATGCACCACCCCCGCGGGCACCATCACGACGGACTCGGGCGCGAGGTCGTGGACCTGATCCTGGCTGCTGAAGCGGCTTGCGCCGCGCTCGACCATGCCGATTGATAGGGTGTCATGCGCATGCGGCTGATAGCAGGCGCGGCTATCTTGGGCAATGCGGCTTTCGGCCCATGGTAAGGCGGGGTCGCGCCAGAAGCCGCCAGCGCTTGCGCGTGCTGGCCTCTGGCGGCGCACTTGATAGGTCACGCGCCGGCGGCCGTGCCGGCACGCGGCGGGCAGCGCAGCGTCCAGAGTGTGTCGCCACACTCGGCGATCCAGCCGCCGGCATTGGCGAGCCACTGCATTTCGTTGGCGCGGACGGGGTCGGGTTGGCCGTCCCAGGGGTGCGGCGGTTCGGCGCGGCCGGGTTGTGCCGTCCAGAACCCGGGCGCGACCGATTCGATCGTGACCGCCTGGCCTTCGGGCAAAGTGTCGACCAGCGCCAGCAGCCACGCGATCATCACATATCGGGCGCTGAACTCGGACAGGCCGGGGCCGTCGTCGGCTTCGGGCAGATGGATCTGCTTGCCGGTTGCCATCAGACGGGTGAAGACGAGGCGGCGGCATTCGGCCAGCAGCTTGCCGCTCGCCACCGTGCGCTGACGATCGATGAGCCAGTCGTCGAGTCCGCGCAGCGAGGCCACGCCTTCGTCGAGCAGGCTTTCCATGTCGCCCACCAGGCGCTCGTGGCGCGCCTGGGCGACGACGTTGGTGGCGTCTTCGGGCACCTGATGCAGCATCGCGGCGGCCAGCGCCGCGTTGGAGATCGGCCCGATGACGTCGTGCCGCAGGACCGAAAACACATGAGCCAGTACCTTGAACCGGACTCCCTGGGCCTGAAGATCGTTTTGCCAGTCGAGCGTGACCATGAAATTACCTTAGGGTTGCGAGAGCAGCGCCAACAGTGCGTCGGGGTCGGCGGGCTTCTCGATCCAATCATCGAAGACATCGCCCCGGCCGTCGCCGCGTACGCGCGCGAGTCCGCTCAGAGCGATCAAACGGGGCGCCGGCCGCTGCTGTTGGCGCAGCCGGTTGGCCAGTTCGTAGCCGTCGATATCCGGCAACAGGATATCGAGGACCACGGTATGGGGTTGGAACGTTTCGCAGGCGGCCAGCGCTTGCGCACCGTCATAGGCCACGCGGACGTCCAACCCGGACAGCATCAGGAACTCGGATAGCAGCTCGGCTGCCATCTCGTTGTCGTCCACCAGCACAATGCGCGGGGCGGCCGTATTGCTCAAGGTTGTCCTCCGGGGGGCATGGGATGTTCGGGATCGGCCGATTCCAGGCCCTGGGCGGCGGGTAGCGTCACGGTGAAGGTGACCAGGCCATCCTGGCAGGCCACGGCCAGCGTACCTTCGTGGGCACGCACGACCTGGTCGGCGATATACAGGCCCAATCCTAACCCAGAACGGTTGCGATTCTGACCCAGCGATTCGGGCTTGAACGGCGAGAACAGGTGCGGACGGACCTCGTCCGGAATCGGCTGGCCGTGATTGATCACGTCCAGCACGACATCCGAGCCCTCGCGGCGCGCGTGCACCCGGATCGGCTGGCGCTGGGCGCCATGCTGGCGCGCGTTGCTGAGCAGATTGGCCAGCACCTGGACGATGCGGTCGGGATCCGCCCACAGGATCAACTCGGGCTCGATCTGCGGCAGCAGCGTCAGGCCCGGGAACGCGTGGCGCTTCTCCGCGATCAGGTTGGCGAGCAACTGCGACAGGTCGCAGAGCTCGTGCTGCAGGCCCAGGCCGATGCCGCCCTGCAGGCGCGACAGGTCGAGGACCTGCGAGATCAGGCGTTGCATGCGGCCGCTCGAGTAGCGGATGCGTTCGCCCATCTTGGCGCCGGTATCGGTACGCGACAGCAGCGTGGCGGCCATCGAAATCGATTGCAGCGGATCGCGCAAGTCGTGGCCCAGCATGGCCAGCAGCGCGATGCGGGCGCGGTCGACGTCGGCGGCGCGGCTGGTGGCGATGTGCGAGAGCTCGTCGCGCAGGTCATCGGCGGCGTCGACCTCGTGCGTCAGCCAGGGCAGGCTCGTCTGGCGCACGATCTCGCGCCAGGCTTCGAACGAGCCGCGCGGCGTGAGCCGCGGCCCCTGGTTACCGACGGCATACTGCTTTTCCGGCTTGCCGCCCCAGACCAGCGTTTCGATCTGCTCGCGGCGCAGCCATACCAGCCAGCCGTTGGCCATCGGGTCGAACTTGACCGCCAGCAGGCCGGCGTACGGCACCAGGTCTGTCTGCAGGTCGGGAAAGTCGCGTGCGATGTTGGTCGACTTGACCACGCGCTGGCCGGTCTGGTCGAGCGCGTTGAGGATGCCGCTGAGCTCGCCGCGCGGCGCGATGCCGCTGAACACGGTAACGCTGTTGCCCCACAGGCACAGCGCGGCGTCGCAGGGCACGAGATCGGCCGGGGTTTCGTCGCCGCGCGCCAGCGCGGTGTGCATGTCTTCCTGGCTCGAGGCGCGATCGGTCAGGCGGCTGACCAGCGTGGCCGTGCGGCGGGAGCGCTCGGCCTGCGTGGCGCCCTCGAACGTGGCGATTGCCGCCGAGAGCACCTGGGCCAGCACCTCGCACGCCATGCGCACGCTGTAGGGAACGTGGCGCGGACTGAAGTGATGGCAGGCGATCATGCCCCAGAGCCGGCCGGCAATGACCAGCGAGATGCTCATGGACGCGCGCACGCCCATGTTGGCCATGTACTCGATATGGATGGGCGACACGCTGCGCAGCACGCTCAGGCTCAGATCGAGCGGTGGCGAGTCGTGCTGTTCCGAGAGGATGCGTACCGGATGATATTGAGCGTCGGCGATCAGCCGCAGCGTATTCGTGAGGTAGAGCCGGCGCGCCTGGGCCGGGATGTCCTCGGCCGGATAGCGCCGGCCTTCCCAATCATCGAGATCGGCACGGCGGTCTTCGCGCACGATCTCGCCGCTGTCGTCCGGGTGGAAGCGGTAGGCCATCACGCGATCGAAACCGGTAAGGCGCCGCACTTCGCGTACCGCCTGTTCCAGCAGGTTTTCGATCGAGCGCTGACGGCGCAGCTGCTCGATGCTGCGGTAAGAGCGGTGCAGTGATCCGGCCTGAAAACCGAGTTCGGGCGGGCTGCGCTCGAACTCGACAATGATCAGGCCGTCGACGTTGAGATGGCCCACCACGTCGTAGCGCTCCGCGCCCGCGATCATGTCGAACGGGTCGAAGACCGGCTCTTCATCCGCGGGGGTGCGCAGCCATTCGGCGAGGTGGCGATCGAGCGGGCGGGGCAGGCTTTGCGGCGTGACCTGCTGGCCCAGCACCATCGTCACGCCCAACGTGGCCGATGCATTGGTGCTCGTATAGCGCAGGACCCCTTTTCGATCGATGGCGATGAGAGCGCCCTGAGGCTGGATGGCCCCCGGGATGTGGATAGGCTCTTTATCGCAATTGGCCAGCGTTACGGCAGGCGCATTGGGCGGGAATGGGGTCATCTGGTACTTTTTTTGCCGCGGAGATCACGGCGGATGAAAGACCAGTTGCTAATGCGGGTCTCGACGCTGCGTGCATTATGTCAAAGAAATTTGCACCCTACGAGGGTTGCGTATCGCAATGTTTCTTCTTTGACGGCCCAACGCCGTTTGGGCGAGGCTGAAGGGGCGAGGCGGTTACATGGCTCGGTCCGTTTGGCATACTGGTCCGCATGACGCGACCCTCCCGATCCACCTCCCCGCGTAACGCTGCCGTTTCCCGGACTGCCGGTGCCCCCGCCGGCGTGGACACCGGGCTGGAAAATGTGTCCCCTATTATTTCGCCGCCGAGGCCGCTGCCGCCGGAGCCGCCGCTGCCCGGCGACTGCTGCCAGAGCGGATGCATCCCCTGCGTGTATGACCTGTATGAGGAGGCGCGGGAGCGCTACCTCGCCGAGCTGCAGGCTTGGGAGGCCCGTCAGCGCGGCGAGTGAGGCAGGGCGATCAGCGGGCCGCGGAGGTGCGCACCAGCACGTACTTCTGCGACATCGGGCCGGTGGGGCGCGAGCCGTCCTGGTACAGCATGGTCAGGCGATTTTCGCCCACGAGATAACGCTGATTGGCGCCCGCCGCGTCGAGCTGGATGGTCACGCCATCCTGCAGCCAGGTGAAGCGCCCCTGAGTCGTCTGGGGCGAAGACTGGCGATCCAGATACTGGCTCTGCAGCTGATAGGTGTTGTCCTGCTGCAGCGTCAGACGGGTCCGGATGCCGGGGCAGTCGGCGCAGGGCAACGTGCCTTCGTAGAGGCCCGCCCAGTCGAGCGAGGTGCGGGAGGTGTCGCCCAGGGGCGTGACGGGCGCTCCATTCATCGGCGCCGCGGGGGGCGGCGGAGGCGGCGGGGGATTGGTTCGGATTTCCTCGGGGCCGCCGCAGCCCGCCAGGATCACCGCGAACGCAAGTGCAGGAAGCACGGGTTTCATGTCGATCTCCTTGATGGCATGAGGGAAATGCTGAACGTACCCCAATCCCGGCGTCGCGCGCGTTGGCGCGGTTACGGATTGTGTTCGCTGCTTGCGGCAGGCGGCGGCAGATGCATATCGCCGGTGGTGGTCAGGGGAGGCAGCGCCGGATCGTCGCTCGTGATGGGCAACGGCGCCTGCGCCGCGCCGTGCAACAGGTCGAGAAAGCGCGCGGCCTCGGCGCTGCGGGGCCGGTCGCGGCGCACGATCGTCCCGTAAGCCGACAGGCTGTGGCGAATCCGGTAGGGAAGGATGCGCAGCAGGCCGTGGCGTTCGTAGCGGCCCGCGACCGACTCCGGGATCACGCCGATCATGTCGGTCTTGGCCACCAGATTGGTGGTCGTCAGGATCGATACCGTTTCGATCAGGCCCCGAGGAACCGGACAGAGGTTGGCCCGGAACTCCTGTTCGACCACGTCGCGCATCGGGCTGCCGTGCGGTTGCAGGATCCAGCGAAAGGCCTGCATGGCCTCGAAGTTCACGGCCGAGAGCGCCGCGAGGGGGTGGTCGACGGCCGCGATCACGGAAAGCGCCTCGTCTTCGATGGGCCGAAAGGCATAGTCGCGCGCCGGCAGGCTGAGCATGCGGCCGAGGACCACATCGAGTTCGCCTTCGTGCAGGCGGCTGATCAGCATGTCGCTCGTACCGGTGAGAATCTCGACGGCCAGTAGCGGATATTCCGCTTTGAGCTGGACCAGCGCGTCCGTGAGCGGGCCGGGCGAGGCCGCCATGATGCTGCCGATCGATAGCTTGCCGGCGCCGCCGAGGCGTATGTCTTCGAGCTCGCGCGCCAGCGAGGTCATGGTGCCGCGCATGCCGCGGAAGTAGTTGAGCACGCAGGCGCCCGAGGGCGTGAGCGTGAGACCGCGGCCCACCCGATCAAACAGGCGCTGGCCCAGCGCGCTCTCGAGCTCTTGCAGCATTTTGCTCGCCGCGGGCTGGGTCATGCCCAGCGCCTCGGCGGCGCTGCGCAGGGTGGTGTGTTCCTCGATCGCGAGCAGCAGGGCCACCTGCCGCATGCGCAGCCGGTTGAGGAGCGACGATGCGTGGAGACGGGAAGTCATGAGGCGCCTCGATTGATAATCTCAGGATATCGATTGATGCGAAGCTTTCATTTTACGGAAAGCGTCCGCCTTCCTAAGATGGTCTCCACAACGATTCCAATACCCGGAGACAAATCATGAAAGTGTGGGCATTCGGGGCCGCGTTCGCGCTGGCCTGCGGCATGAACGCGTCCGTGCACGCCGCCGATTGGCCGAGCAAGCCGTTGCGCCTGCTGGTCGGCTCGGCGCCCGGGGGCGGGACCGACGCCATGGCGCGCGCCGTGGCCGACAAACTGGGCCCGGCGCTGGGGCAGACCGTGGTGGTGGAAAACAAGCCGGGGGCCTCGAACACGCTGGCCGCGGATCAGGCCGCCAAGGCCGCCGATCCCCACACGCTGGTGATGGGCGTGTCCACCGCGCATGCGATCGCGCCGCATCTGCTCAAGCTCAATTACGACAACGACCGCGATCTCGTGCCGGTGGTGTTCGTGGGCTCGGTGCCCAACGTGCTGGTGGTCAATCCGGCACTGCCGGTGCAGTCGGTGGCCGACCTGATCGCACTGCTCAAGGCCAAGCCTGGCCAGCTCAATTTCGCGAGCAGCGGCGCGGGTAGCACCCAGCACATCGCCGCCGAGATCTTCAAGGACGCCACCGGTGTGCAGGCCACCCATGTGCCCTATCGCGGCAGCGGTCCGGCCATGATCGATCTGATGGGCGGCCAGGTGCAGTTCGCGTTCGAGACCGCCTCGTCGGCGATCGGCCATGTCAAGAGCGGCAAGCTGCGCGCGCTCGCCGTGCTGAGTCCGCAACGCAATGCCCAGCTGCCCGATGTGCCCACCATGGCCGAAGCCGGCGTGCAAGGCGTGGAGATGAGCGCGTGGTATGGCATCTACATGCCCGCGAACACACCGGTCGCGGTGCAGGAGCGGGTACATGACGAAGTCAATCGCATCCTCGCGCAGCCCGACACCCGCGCGCGATTGGGCGCGATCGGCGCCGACGTGACGCCGATGTCGCGCCAGGCCTTCGCCGACTTCCACCGCAGCGAGAACGCGCGCTACGCCGCCATCATCCGCAAGAACCGCATCTCGGTCGAATAGACCCGACACGTCCTTTACACGCAGCAGATACGACATGAACACGACTTCCCTGCCCGTAGTGGCACTCACCCTGGGCGACCCCGCCGGTATCGGCCCCGAGCTGATCGCGCGGGTGCTGTCCCGCCCCGACGCAACCCGCCTTGCCAATCTGGTGCTGATCGGCGACCCCTGGCTCTGGCGCGCCGGCCAGGCGGCGGCCGGTGTCGAGGTGGCCACGGCGCCGCTGGCGGCTTTGGGCGAGGCGCGCGGCCGCGCCGACACGCAACTGCCCGCCTTCGTTGCCCTGGACACGATCGATGCTGACGCGGTGACGATGGGGCAGGCGGGGGCGGCGGGCGGGCGCTCGGTATTGCAGGCGCTGGAGCGGTGCATGGATGCGGCTTTGGCAGGCGAGGTCGATGCCATCTGCTTCGCGCCGCTGAACAAATACGCCATGAAGCAGGGCGGTCTGCGCTTCGAAGACGAGCTGCATCATTTCGCCGATTACCTGGGCGTGCAGGGCTACTTCTGCGAGTTCAACACCTTGGGTGATCTCTGGACCTCGAGGATCTCTTCGCACGTGCCGCTCGCGGAGGTCACGCGCCATCTGACGCAGCCGCGCATCGAGCAGGCCGCCGAGCTCATCTATCGGGCGTTGCGCGCCAACGGCGTGGCGCGGCCTCGCATCGCGATCGCGGCGCTCAATCCGCATGGCGGCGATGGTGGCACCTGCGGGCGCGAAGAGATCGAGATCATCGGCCCGGCCGTGGCGGCGCTGCAGGCCCGGTCGTGGGACAGCGAGTCGCCGTTTCAGGGGCCCTATCCCGCCGACACGGTGTTTCTCAAGGCGCAGGCCGGCGAGGTCGACGCCGTGGTCACCATGTATCACGACCAGGGGCAGATCGCGATCAAGCTGCTCGGCTTTTCGCGCGGCGTCACCGTGCAGGGCGGCCTGCCGATTCCGATCACCACGCCCGCGCACGGCACTGCCTACGACATCGCGGGGCAGGGCCGCGCCAATCCCGAGGCGACCTGGCAGGCCCTGCGCATCGCGGCGCGCATGGGCGCCGCGCACCTCGCCCACCACGCTGCGGCGCAAGCCTGACGCGCCCGCTGTTTTCTTCTCATCGACCAGGATCTCTCTCTCATGAAAATCAAATCCGTGCGCGCCCGTGTGTTCGAGTGGACCGGCAAGACCGTGCCACCGCAGGGCAACTTCTGCACCAATGCCATGGACCCGCTGTATTCGCCGGTCGAGACCATGAGCACGTTCCGCTTTCACGGCTGGACGGTGGTCGAGGTCGAGACGGACGACGGCATCGTGGGGCTGGGCAACGTGGCGCTGGCACCGCGCATCGCGAAGGCGGTGATCGACCAGTATCTGGCGCCGCTCGTCATCGGCCAGGATCCTTGGGATTACGAGTATCTCTGGCAGCGCATGTATCGCGCCACGCACGCCTGGGGCCGCAAGGGCGTGGGCATGGCCGCGATCTCGGCGGTGGACATCGCGATCTGGGACATCCTGGGCAAGTCGGTGGGCAAGCCAGTATTCAAGTTGCTGGGCGGCCGCACCAAAGAGCGCATCCCTTGCTACTACTCGAAGCTGTACCGCACCGATCTGCGCGCCATGCAGGACGAGGCGAGCACCTATCTCGAACAGGGCTTCACGGCGTTCAAGATGCGATTCGGCTATGGTCCGGCGCATGGCCCGCAAGGCGTGACCGAGAACCTGAAATCGGTGGAAGCCATCCGTGAAGTGATCGGCTACGAGAATGACCTGATGCTCGAGTGCTATATGGGTTGGAATGTGGAGTACGCCCGCCGCATCCTGCCCAAGCTCGAACGCTACCAGCCGCGCTGGCTCGAAGAGCCCGTGATCGCCGACGACATCGACGGTTATGCCGAGCTCAACCGCCAGGGGCCGATCCCGATCTCGGGCGGTGAGCACGAGTTTTCGCTGTATGGCTTCAAGCAGCTGCTGGAGCGCAAGGCTGTCTCCGTCGTGCAGTACGACACCAACCGCGTGGGCGGCATCACGGCGGCGCACAAGATCAATGCGCTGTGCGAGGCCCACAGCGTGCCGGTGATTCCGCACGCGGGCCAGATGCATAACTATCACCTCACGATGAGCACGCTGGCCTCGCCCATGAGTGAATACTTCCCGATGTTCGACGTGGAGGTGGGCAACGAGCTGTTCTATTACATCTTCGACGGCGAGCCGGCCGCCGAGCGCGGCTTCCTGCAACTCGACGACAACAAGCCGGGCCTGGGGCTGACGCTCAAGACCGAATTCCTGGATCAATTCAACATCATCGAGTGAGACCATGGCCGACTCCGCACGCACGACCCCGCGCTACCGGGGCATCTTCCCGGTCGTGCCCACGACGTTCGACGCCGCCGGTGCGATCGATATGGAGAGCCAGTTGCGCGCCGTCGATTTCATGATCGACGCGGGCGCCGATGGGCTCTGCATCCTGGCGAACTTCTCCGAGCAATTCCTGCTGGCCGACGACGAGCGTGAGCAGCTTACGCGTGCCATTCTCGAGCACGTCGCGCAGCGCGTGCCGGTGATCGTGACGACCTCGCACTTCAGCACGCAGGTGTGCATCGAGCGCAGCCGCCGGGCCCAGGCGCAGGGCGCGGCCATGGTGATGGTGATGCCTCCATATCATGGCGCGACGTTCCGCGTGGGGGAGGGGGCCATTCGCGAGTTCTATGCACGGCTCTCCGACGCGCTGTCGATCCCGATCATGATCCAGGACGCGCCGGTGGCGGGCACGCCGTTGTCAGCGGCGTTTCTGGCCGGCATGGCGCGCGAGATCGAGCAGGTCTCGTACTTCAAGATCGAGACGGCCGGGGCCGCGAGCAAGCTGCGGGAGCTGATCCGTCTGGGCGGCGCGGCCATCGAAGGGCCTTGGGATGGCGAGGAGGCGATCACCTTGCTGCCCGACCTGGATGCGGGCGCAACCGGTGCGATGACCGGGGGCGGCTATCCGGACGGGATCCGCCCGATCCTCGAGCACCATCGTGCCGGGCGGCACGACGCTGCGTATGCGCACTATCGCGATTGGCTGCCCCTCATCAACTACGAGAATCGGCAGGCCGGCATCCTGGCCTGCAAGGCGCTGATGCAGGCGGGCGGCGTGATTGCCTGCGACGCCGGCCGTCATCCCTGGCCGGCCATGAGCCCCGAGGTGCGGCAAGGACTGCTCGAAACCGCGCGGCGGCTCGATCCGCTGGTGCTGCGCTGGGCGCACTGACTGACCGCTGCCCCGCGCCGCGTGCGGGCCCCGGCCGTAACGGCTCGAATGCGCGTCAGGACACGCTCGCCGCGTGATGCAGGTCGCGGTAGGCGGCCACGGCCGCGAGCACGGTTTCCATTTGCACCGTATGCGCGAAGCGATAGCGTTCGCCATAGACGGTCTCGTCCGGGAATTCCGCGATCAGCGTGAGCGGGGCGGCCTCGCGGTCGCTCGCCGAGACCTGCACCGGGATGCCATGCCGCAGGTCGAAGCCCGGCTCGAGGGAATGGGCCTCGGCCAGGGCGAGTTGGCGCGCATTGAAGGCCTGGAGCGCCGGGACGGCGCGCGCGAGCCGCGCGGTCACCGCTTCGATGAGCGCCTGCGCGTCGCCGTCCAGCCCGGGGTGATGGCGCAACAGCAGGAAGAAGCCCTTGGGCAAGGTCCAGCGCTCGAAATGGCGCGGCAGGTAGCCCGAGAGCGGCCGGGTCCACTCGTGCGCGGGATAGCCGTGCAGATTGATGTGAAGCCGCGCGCCACTTTGCGCGAGGGCCTCGCGCCGCGCGGCGAGCTCGAGCAAGGGCTCGCGCTCGCGATAGGCGATGTCGTCGCCCAACGCGCTGTAGCGCGCGGCATGGTGCATGTGGCGTGGATGCACGGTACGCAGTTGTTCGAACATCGCATAGCCATCCGGATTCTCACAGGCGATCAATGCGAGGTGCGCGTCGCCAGCCTTCAGAAGCCTGCGCGTGGCACGCAGGGCGCCCACCACGCCCGAGGTTTCGTTTGCGTGCTGCGCGCCAGAAATCAGTACGGCCGGGCCGGGGCCGCGCACATAGGTGCCATAGACCTGGCGGTGTTGCCGTGTGGGCGCCATGATCGGCGTGCCGCCGCAGGCCTGCACCCGCGCGGCAATCTCCGCGGCCGAGAGCGGTGTGGTGCGGTCGGCCAGCGGGCTGGCGGTTGGCTGGATAATCAAGGGCTGGGGCGGCTCGAAGGACTCGAGCGCGATACGCAGCCGCGCCGGTCCGTCGGTCAGCCGGATGTCCGGTGCGATCTGCCCGGGTTGCAGGCCCCGGTCGCCCGACGGCCGGTGGGAATGGCGCTGGAAAAACTCCAGCAGCGAGAAGTAGGCGTCTTCGTGCAGACCCTCGCAGGTGCTCACGATCTCTTCGTCCACCGGCAGCGCGTAGTCGATGCCCGGGATGTCGGCACGAATGGAAAGGCGTTCGAAGTAGGGTTCCGATGTGCCCCAGTCATGCTGGGTGACCGCCTGCATCATCGCCTCGTACACGGCCTGGTACTCCGTGCGGGCGGCGCCCTCATGAACGATCTGGCCCTGGGCATCTTCGAGCCGCAGCCAGCCCGTGGGCGAAAGCAGTATCTGCCCGTCGGCGGCGCGCGAACGCGCTTGCGGCGCGAGCACCCGCGCGGTGCGTTGGCTGCCGTCACGGTAGGTCAGCACCAGCTCGTAGTGCGGCAGGTCCCCCGACACATGGCCGGCCGGCGTAAAGCGCAGCGTGGCGGGGGCGAGCCACGCTGCCAGCGGATAGGCTTCGAGCGTAAAGCGGTTCGGCGCGGCATCGGGATGCACCGGATAGGTGACATGCACGGCGGTGAGGCCGTCGCGGTCGGCCTCTTCCAGAAAATAGTGCAGCAGCGGCTTGTAGGCGCTGCGCAGCCGCGCCTGGACCCCCGCCCGGGCGAGCCGCGACTCCGCGTGCCGGCGGGCGGGGCCATCTTCGAACAGCCAGCCCCCGAGGCGGGCGCCACGCCAGGCCGGCGTGGCATACGTCTCGATCCAGATGTCGCGTGTGCGGGGAAACGTCGTGTCCAACAGGATCATGCAAGGCTCCGTGGCGGCCGTGGGGGCGACCCAGCCGGAAGAGGTTCGGACAATAGCGGCCGGGGCATTATCGATGGCGCGGCCCGGGCGTCCCCATGCGGAGTTTCCCGGCCCGCGCCGCTGTTTCCCTTTGGCACGAATGTCTCGGTGGCGTTACGGCGCGTCGCCCCGTGCCGGGTCTACGATCAAGGCGCATGGCGGACAGGCGCTCTCTGCGCGTCCGCCGGTTCAGTAAGGAGAAATGGATGAAACACCGACTGCTCACCCTTTGCGCGATCGCCGCGCTCGCGACGGGAACCGTCGCGCATGCCCAGGCCGTGCAGGAGTACAGCTTTCCCAACACGCAGCGAGGCAATCTCTCGCCCCCTTCGACGCTGCGGATCACCGAGAGCGGTGGCACCGTCGCCGCGCCGCCTCCGCCGATCCGCGACACGCCGCAAAGCGTGCGCGAATATGAGCGCTGCCGTACGGTGTCCGATCGGGCCGCGGTCACGAATCAGCAGCGCCAGGACGGCGTGGCGCAGTGCCTGAAGGAGCTGCAACTGCGTCGCCAGGCCGGGCAGTAAGGCGCCTCCTGGCGGGGTGGGGCGTTGCGCTGTGGCGAGCCCCGCCCCGGACGCTCAGGCCGCCACCCCGGCATGCGCCTGATGGCGCTGCGCCCGGACCCACCAGCCCGTCATGAGCGCCGCCACCAGCACGACGGGCAGCATCGCGGCGTTGAGCGCCTCCCAGCCGAAACGGTCAAGCGCGGGGCCTGCCGCCAGTGTCGCCAGCGCCGTGGCCACATAGCGCAATACCTCGGCTGCGCCCTGCGCCCGGGCCCGTTCGGCGGGCCGGTATGACTGCGCGAGCAGCGTGGTGCCGCCCACGAACATGAAATTCCAGCCCACGCCCAGGCAAAACAGCGCGATATGAAACGCCCACAGCGTATCGGACTGCATCGCGATCAGGCTGCACGCCACATTCATCAGCATGCCCAGGCCCAGCACCGAGGGCAGACCGATGCGCCGGATGAGCGCGCCGGCAAAGAAGGCCGGCGCATACATGCCGATCAGGTGCCACTGCATGATGCCCGCGCCATCTTCGATGGTATGGCTGCAGGCCACCGCCGCGAGTGGCGCCGCCGTCATGATGAACATCATCGACACCGACCCCACCACATTGTTGGCCAGCGCCGCCACGAAGATCGGCTGGCGCGCGATCGCGCCCAGGGGCCGGGCGGGCAGCGGGGCGAGCTCCGCGCACGCATGCTCGTCGGCCGCCTCGTGATCGCGATAGAGGGCGAGCAGCAAGGCCACGCTCAGCGCTGCGAGCACAGCCACCATCAGATAGGCCCCGGCAAAGGCGGCGAGAGGGAACAAATCCTTGGACCAGGCGGCGAGCGCGGGGCCCGCGATGGCCGCGATCACGCCCCCCGTCAAGACGATCGAAATGGCGCGGCTCTTGGCCGAGGGCGGCACCGCGTCCGCGGCGGCCAGGCGGTAGTACTGTGCGAACGCCTGAAACACGCCCACGCAGGCCGTCCCCGCGCAAAACAGCCAGAAGTTCGATTCGAACACCGCCCACACCGATACCAGGCCGCCCAGGGTGCCGATGGATGCGCCGAAGGCGAAACCGGCGCGCCGGCCGATACGTTGCATCAGTTGCGCGGCGGACCAGGTGACCAGCGCGCCCGCCACCGTGATCAACGCGAAGGGCAGGGTGGCGAGCAGCGGATCCGGCGCCAGCATGTGGCCGGTGAGGGCTGTCAGGGTGAGATCGATCGAAATGGCGGCAATGAAGAGGCCCTGGCATAGCGCCAGCACGCGGGCGTTGCGCGGGCCGATGGGGGAGAGCGTGGCGGCGGACATGAGGGGGCTCGGAGAAGGCGGCGCGGCGCGCCGTTGACAAGCCGTAATCTAGTTCGCGACACTCTGGCTTGAATGACAAGAATCCCTCTTTTCATGCCGTGGAGAGGGGGTATGGACCCATTGCCTGCCAATTCCGCTCTCCGTCGCCCGCTCCACCTCGTTTTCATCGCGCCATGAAACACATCATCGCTTTGCTATTGGTCCCGGATTTCCAGTTGCTGGACATGGCCGGGCCGGCGTCCGTCTTCGAGACGGCGGGAGAGCTCGCGCGCGAAAGCGGCTCGGGGGGCGGCTACCGCGTCGAGCTGGTGTCCGAAGCCGGAGGGCTGGTGCGCAGTTCGGGCGGCATCGCGGTGGCGACCCGGCCGTGGCGCGAGGTCCGCGCACACACGCTGCTGGTGCCCGGGGGCACGGGGGCGCGGGTCAATCCCGCCAGCCCGGCCCTGTGCCAGGAGATCTCGCGGGCGCATGCGCGCGGCGTTCGTCTGGCCAGCGTGTGCACCGGCGCCTACGTGCTGGCGGCGGCCGGCGTGTTGGCAGGACGGCGCGTGACCACCCACTGGCGGCACGCGGCCGCGCTGCAGCGGCGCTATCCCCAGTTGCTGGTCGAGGCCGACCGCATCTACCTGCACGACGGCGGCATCTGGACCTCCGCGGGCATCACCGCCGGCATCGATCTGGCGCTCGCGATGGTCGAGAGTGACCTGGGCGAGGCGATCGCGCGGCAGGCCGCGCGCGACATGGTGGTCTATCACCGGCGAAGCGGCGGGCAATCGCAGTTTTCGGCGCTGCAAGATCTCACGCCCGGCGCCGGGCGCATGCGCGAGGTGATGCATTACATCGGCGAGCATCTCACCCAGGCGCTCACCATCGAACAACTCGCCGAGGTCGCCTGCATCAGCCCCCGGCAATTCTGCCGCGCCTTCAAGGCCGAGACGGGCCAGACGCCGGCCAAGGCCGTGGAACGCATCCGCACGCAGGCGGCCCGCGCCCAGGTCGAAGACAGCGACGCCCCGATCGAAGCCATCGCACGCCGCGTGGGTTTTGTCGACGCCGAGCGGATGCGGCGCGCGTTCGTACGTGTCTATGGCCAGCCGCCCCAGGCGCTGCGCCGCGCCGCCCGTGCGCACGAGACCGCCCCGGCGCCAGCCGAGCCGGCGCTCGCGGCATAATCGCGTTTTCTTTCGCCGCGCGTCGCCATGGATCCCGAACTGCTCAACCTGCTGGTGCGCCGCCAGATGCCCTATGGCAAGTACGAAGGCCGCCTGATCGCCGATCTGCCGGGCCACTATCTCGGCTGGTTCGCGCGCAATGGGTTTCCCAAGGGCGAGATCGGCCGCCTGCTGGCGCTCATGTACGAGCTCGATCACAACAATCTGCGCCCCTTGCTCGATCCGCTGCGCGAGGGCGGCAAGCCGTCCGCGCCGCCCGCCTGACCACTGACGCGCGCAAGGGCCTCGGCCGGAAACGATCAGACCGGCTGGCGCAATGTCTCCACCAGCGCCTGCACATATCCCGGCGACTGCGCGAGTCCGCGCACGCACAGTACCAATTGGCGATTCGCCCAGGGATCGGCCAGCTCCAGGCGCTTGACCCGCGCGGTGCGGCGCAGGCGCTGCGCCGAGGAATGCGGCAGAACGGCCACGCCCACGCCGCGGGCCACCATGCGCAGCACCGCCGAAAAGGTGCGCAGGCGCACGCGCGTGCGCAGCCGCTGGCCCGCGCGCGCCGCCTGGTCGTCCAGGTGGGCCGAAAGCGCGCTGGCAGTCTCCAGGCCCACGTAGTCATGCCGCAAGGTCTCGACGAAGCGCACCGGCGCATCGCGCTGCGCCAGCTCGTGGTCGGGCGGCACCAGCAGCACCAGGCGATCGTCGCGAAACGGCAGCACGTCCAGGCCACTCAGGTCGACCGCATTCGACAGAATGCCCACGTCGGCCACCCCCTGCGAGACGGCCGGCACGATGCGGTAGCTGGGCTGTTCCTGCAGTTCCACGTCGACATTGGGATAGGCGCGCAGGAAATCGGCCAAGGGATCCGGCAGGAACTCCGACATGACGGCGGTGTTGCACCACAGGCGTACCTGGCCTTTGAAGCCCAGGGCATACTCGCCCAGGTCTTCTTCCATCCGGTTCACCTGCTGGAGCAGGCCGCGCGCATGGTGCGCGAGCGCGACGCCGGCGGGCGTGGGCGTCACGCCGCGGCGCTCGCGTGTCACGAGCGCGGTGCCGACCGACGCCTCGAGCGCCCGCAGCCGCGCGCTCGCCGACGGCAACGCGAGGTGCGACAAGGCCGCGCCCGCGGTAATGCTGCCGGCGTCGACGATATGCAGGAAGAGGCGCAGGTCGGTCAGATCGAAATGCATGAAATCCCCCGTGGATCAGCCTACGGAAATGCCGAAGGCTGACTGAGTGTATTGCGCATTTTCAAACGGTGGCGCCCGGCGCAAGATGCGGCCATGCACGTACTTACCGAATTCTACGCAAACGCCGGCCTGGCCCTGTCCGCCATGGTCCTGGGTACATTTCTTCTGGCCGGCACCGTCAAGGGCTGCATCGGGCTCGGGCTGCCTACGGTGGCGATCGGACTGTTGAGTCTGGCTATGCCCGCGCCGCAGGCTGCCGCGCTCTTGATTGTCCCCTCGCTCGTTACCAATATCTGGCAATGCCTGGTCGGCGGTCAGCTTGGCGTGCTGTTGCGCCGGCTCGCGCCCTTGCTGATCGCAATCTGCGTGGGCAACGCCCTGGGTGCCTACTGGCTCGCCGGCACGGCGGTGGAAGGCGCGTCCAGCCTGCTGGGCTGCGCGTTGCTGCTGTACGCGGCCCTGGGACTGGCCGCCGTGCGGATGCAGGTGCCCCCGCGTGCCGAACCCTGGCTCGGTCCGCTGGTGGGCGGGGCCACCGGGCTCATTACCGCCGCCACCGGTGTATTCGTCGTGCCGGCCGTGCCCTATCTGCAGGCGCTCGGGCTGGACCGCAACGCACTCGTGCAGGCGATGGGCATCTCGTTCATGGTGTCCACCCTCGCCATGGCGGGGGGGCTCATCTACAGCGGCGCCCTCGGCACCGGCGAGGCGAGCGCCTCGGTGCTGGCCGTATTGCCGGCCCTCGCCGGCATGGTTCTGGGCGGCTGGCTGCGCCAGCGCGTGAGCGAAAAGGCGTTCAAGCGCGGCTTCTTCATCGCATTGTTTTTGCTGGGGGGGCACCTCCTGTTCGCGGGCTGAAGGCTCCTGGCCGACGGCGAACACGCAGCGAGGTGCAACGGCATGGGGCATCGTCCGGTCGGAAGGCAGGCCGCGATGCCCCACTTTTTTTGGAGCGCCGGATGGGATGCGCGCGGGGTCATGGCCAGCCGCGGTCTGTCGGTCCTGTCCCGGGTGCAATAAGATGACGGCGTCGCATTCCCCTGCCAGGCCATCCATGTCCGATATCCAGCCCGACGCTCATCACGCCCCCGAGAGCCATCTCACCGAAACCCTCGAATCCAGCGAGTCCGTCTATCAGGGCCGCTTCCTGCACATCAAGAACGATAGGGTGCGGCTGCCCAATGGCAATGTCGCCTCGCGCGAGTACGTGGTGCATCCCGGTGCGGTCGTGATCATTCCCTTGCTCGATGACGGCCGTATCCTGCTGGAGCGCCAGTTTCGCTATCCCGTGGGCCAGGTGATGACCGAATTCCCCGCGGGCAAGCTCGATCCGGGTGAGGATCCGCTCGCCTGCGCCAAGCGCGAGCTGTTCGAAGAGACCGGCTATACCGCGAGCGAATGGGCCAAGGCAGGCATTCTGCATCTGGCCATTGCCTACTCCACCGAAATCATCCACATCTACTTCGCGCGCGGCCTGCGTGCGGGCGAGCGCCAGCTCGACGATGACGAGTTCCTCGATGTGCGCAGCGCTGACGTCGAGGACTTTCTTGCCGCTTGCCATCGCGGCGAAGTGACCGATGCCAAGACGCTCACCTGCACCCTCTGGCTGCAGAACGCGCTGAGCGGCGCATGGACGCTGCCGTGGCAGCCGGCCTGACATCGCCGCAGGAGGGCGCCGCCGAACCGGTGGCCCCCAGCCATCGCGTGGTGCTGCAGCCCTCGGGCTGGCAATACGACGCACCGCCGGACGTGTCCCTGATGCGCGCCGCGCGCGCGGCGGGCGTCAGGCTGCCGAGTTCGTGCCGCAACGGCACCTGCCGGGCCTGCATGTGCATGCTGGTCAGGGGCGAGGTGCGCTACGACATCGAATGGCCCGGCGTGACGCGCGAAGAGCGCGAGGAAGGTTGGGTGTTGCCCTGCGTGGCGCACGCCGAAAGCGATGTGGTCCTCGAGGTGCCCGATGCGGTGCAGGTGGCGCCGGCCGAGGCGGCGCCGCGCCAACGCCTCACCGGCGCCCAGCGCTGACGCCACGCTGCTCAGGGTTCGAGCGGCAGGCAGGGCGCGCCTTTGGGTAGCGGCGACGAGGTCTCGCCCAGCAGGGCGCGCGCCCCGCATGTCGAGCCGAACATGGCCGCCGAGCTGTGCCCCACCCCGACGACCTGCTGCGCCTGGTGCCGCGGGGCGGGCCACTCGGGATGCCGTTGCGCCAGCCACGCCTCGTAGCGCCAGTAGCCGGTGCCGCGTGCCCAGCGCGTGGCTCCCTGGGCTTCGGCGCCGCAGGTCTTGTCGAGATATTGGTGCTCGGGGTTGTTGTCCGCGCTGCCCAGCAGATAGGTCACGTTGCGCTGCAAATGGCGCGCGGCGAGCTTGAGCGGATCGGTCACCGACGAGTACGGCGGCATCTGGTCCGGCCCATACTTGTACTGCGTATACGTGGGGCAGATGCCGCGCTCGTAGGGCGCGAAACCCCGGCCGTCGGCGCGTGGCCGCTGCGGCGTGAGATACAGGTACGAGGACGGGTTGGCCACCACGTAGCGCAGTACCAGGCCGGTCTTGCGCAAAGCCTCATCGACGTCGTTGAGCACCGCGTAGCGATGCACCAGCTGGCCGCCCGCGGAGTGGCCGGCAATCACGAGCTCGCGCAGCGCGGGTAATTTGCCCTGGGCCGTGAGCTCGCGCGCCAGATCCTCCAGCACCTGGATCGAGGTCACGGCCGGCGGCCGGTCCTTGATCGTCATGCTGGCCGCACCGTCTTCCCAACTGGCGCGGCGCCATGCCGGCATGCGGCCGAAGCCCGCATCGATCGCGCTGGCGAATTTGGGCGCCACGATGAGCGTGTCGTCGGCGCGCTCCGGGTTGGCGTAGTAGAGCTGCGCGACCGATTCGTAGGCGCGGTTCGCATCGCGCGTGACGCCATGCACCACGATCACGACACGGCGAATGCCGCGCAGGTCGTCTTCCTGCAGATTCTTGCTGGTGTAGACGGGGAACGGATAACGATGGCCCGGTTTGCCCAGCTCGATGGGCAGCCAGGGCGGCGTGGTGACGGGCGTGGGCGCGACGGGCGCGCCGTAGGGATCATGGCCTTCGGCGGGCTGGCCCGCGAGCTGCGCATGGACCGGGGCCGCGTTGCAGAGCGCGACCAGCGCTGCCGCGGCCGGCCACCATGGACGCGAGCGGGTCAGCAATGTTCCTGGCCCAGCAGTTCGAGCAGGGCCGCGTGATCGAGGATGCGTACCTCGCGCTGATTGATGCGGATCAGGCCTTCGCGCGCGAAACGCGACAGCAGGCGCGATACGGTTTCGAGCGTCAGGCCCAGGAAGTTGCCGATCTCTTCGCGGCTCATGCGCAGCACGAACTCGCTCGAGGAGTAACCCAGGGTGGCGTAACGCTGCGACAGATTGAGCAGGAAGGCAGCGACGCGCTGCTCAGAGCGCATCGAGCCCAACGTGGCGAGCATCTGGTGCGAACGCGAGATCTCGCGGCTCATCAGGCGGCGGAACTGCTGTTGCAAGCTCGGCAGGTGCGTGGCGACGCGATCGATCTCGGGCAGTCGGATGACGCAGACTTCGGAGTCTTCGAGCGCGACGGCGTTGGAGACGTGGCGGCCTTCGATCATGCCGTCGAATCCGACGATCTCGCCCGGCAGGTGAAAGCCGGTGATCTGCAGTTGGCCCGACGCGTCTTCGAGCTGGGTCTTGAGCGAGCCGAAGCGCACGCCATAGACGGCATCGAGCGGGGCGTCGAGTTCGTATAGCGGCTTGCCCTTCTCGACACGCACGCGTTCCTTGACCAGGTCGTCGAGCTTTTCAACTTCGCTCGCGGCCATACCGACCGGAATGCAGACGTGCCCGAGCATGCAGCTCGAACAATGTGCGGCGTCCGGCGAAATGGCAACCCGTTTTTGCATAATGACCTCGAGGCTTGAACACCGGCTTTGAGCGACGCCCGCCGGTTGGTGTTACGTCTGGCGCGCACGCGAGTGTGGGCTCCAGAGGTGTATAGCGCCGTTACATTGTAGTCCGGCCGGGCGCAATCGTAGCGCGTCGACATGGCAGACACGTGATGACGCGTCCTGGATCGGCGTATCGACCTCCCGGTCGGAAGACGCATGGACCCTGCGGGCCGCGCCAGGTCTGCCGGCTGCGCGATGGTTGTGCCGACGGCACCCCGGCGTGTAGTGTATGCCCATGCAAGTCGTAGTTCGGCGCCGGACGCCCCGTGCACCTCGGGCCGCGGGTCTTGAAAACCCCGCTCGCGTCCGCATATTCAGGTCATCGAGCCGGCTGATCCATCTCGGCGTGGCTCTCTTCATAGCCAACGACCATCATGCGATTCGACAAACTCACGACCAAGTTCCAGCAAGCCCTGGCCGACGCGCAAAGCCTGGCCGCCCGTAACGACCATCCCTATATCGAACCCGTGCACGTGCTGGCCGCCCTGTTGGGCGATGCCGACAGCGGCGCGACGAGCCTGCTCGCGCGTGCCGGCGTGGCCGTCAACCGGCTGCAACCGGCCCTCGACCAGGCGCTCAAGAGCCTGCCGCAGGTGCAGGGCAGCGACAACGTCCAGGTGGGCCGCGAGCTGCAGGGCGTATTCACGCGCACCGACAAAGAGGCCGCGCGCCGCGGCGACACCTACATCGCCAGCGAGTTGTTCCTGCTGGCGCTCGCCGACGACAAGGGCGAGGCCGGCCGCATCCTGCGCGAGGCCGGCCTCCAGAAAAAGGCCCTCGAATCGGCCATCGACGCGGTGCGGGGCGGGCAGAACGTCAATGCCGCCGAGGGCGAGTCCAACCGCGAAGCGCTGTCCAAATACACGCTCGACCTCACCGAGCGCGCCCGTGAGGGCAAGCTGGACCCCGTGATCGGCCGCGACGACGAGATCCGCCGCACGATCCAGATCCTGCAGCGCCGCACCAAGAACAACCCTGTGCTGATTGGCGAGCCCGGCGTGGGCAAGACCGCCATCGTCGAGGGCCTGGCGCAGCGCATCGTCAATGACGAAGTGCCGGAGTCGCTGCGCGGCAAGCGCGTGCTCTCGCTCGATCTGGCGGCGCTCCTGGCCGGGGCGAAGTTCCGCGGCGAGTTCGAAGAGCGCCTGAAAGCCGTGCTCAAGGAGCTCGCGCAAGACGACGGCCAGAACATCGTCTTCATCGACGAGCTGCACACCATGGTTGGCGCCGGCAAGGCCGAGGGCGCCATGGACGCCGGCAACATGCTCAAGCCCGCGCTGGCGCGCGGCGAGCTGCACTGCATCGGCGCGACCACGCTCGACGAATACCGCAAATACATCGAAAAAGACGCCGCACTCGAGCGCCGCTTCCAGAAGGTGCTGGTGGGCGAACCCGACGTCGAGTCGACGATCGCCATCCTGCGCGGCCTGCAAGAGCGCTACGAGCTGCACCATGGTGTGGACATCACCGACCCGGCCATCGTGGCCGCGGCCGAGCTGTCCAACCGCTATATCACCGACCGCTTCCTGCCCGACAAGGCCATCGACCTGATCGATGAGGCGGCCGCCCGCATCCGCATGGAGATCGACTCCAAGCCCGAGGTGATGGACCGGCTCGACCGCCGCATCATTCAGCTCAAGATCGAACGCGAGGCCGTCAAGAAAGAAACCGACGATGCATCGCGCCGCCGTCTGGCCGTGATCGAGGAAGAACTCGAGAAGTTGCAGCGCGAGTACAACGACTACGAAGAGATCTGGAAGGCCGAGAAGGCCGCGGTGCAAGGCGCGCAGGCCATCAAGGAAGAGATCGACAAGGTTCGCGCCGAGATGGCCGAGCTGCAGCGCAAGGGTCAGTTCGACAAGCTGGCCGAGCTGCAATATGGCAAGCTGCCCGAGCTGGAGGCGCGCCTGTCCGCCGCCGATAGCGCCGAGCAGGCCGCCGAGAAGCAGGACACCGACAGCGGCAAGCCGCGCCTGCTGCGCACCGAAGTGGGTGCGGAAGAGATCGCCGAGGTCGTCTCACGCGCCACGGGGATTCCGGTTTCCAAGATGATGCAGGGCGAGCGCGATAAGCTGCTCAAGATGGAGGAATACCTGCACCGCCGCGTGGTGGGCCAGGACGAGGCCGTACGGCTGGTCGCCGACGCCATTCGCCGCTCGCGTGCCGGGCTGGCCGACCCCTCGCGTCCGTATGGATCGTTCCTGTTCCTGGGCCCGACCGGCGTGGGCAAGACCGAGCTCACGCGGGCGCTGGCCGAGTTCCTGTTCGACTCCGAAGAGCATCTGATCCGCATCGACATGAGCGAGTTCATGGAGAAGCATTCGGTGGCTCGCCTGATCGGCGCGCCGCCGGGATACGTGGGCTACGAAGAGGGCGGCTACCTGACCGAGGCCGTGCGGCGCAAGCCCTACAGCGTGGTCTTGCTCGACGAGGTCGAGAAGGCACACCCGGATGTCTTCAACGTGCTGCTGCAGGTGCTCGACGATGGCCGCCTCACCGACGGCCAGGGCCGCACGGTCGATTTCCGCAATACGGTGATCGTGATGACGTCCAACCTGGGTTCGCAGCATATCCAGACCATGGCGGGTCAGCCCTACGAAGTCATCAAGGAAGTCGTCTGGGACGAGCTCAAGCAGTCGTTCCGCCCGGAGTTTCTGAACCGGATCGACGAAGTCGTCGTGTTCCACGGGCTTGATGCGCAGCATATCGAGTCGATCGCGCGTATCCAGCTCAAGCGGCTGGCCGACCGGCTCGAGAAGCAGGAGATGCGGCTGGAGGTTACGGATGCGGCGCTCGCGGAGATTGCGCGGGCGGGCTTCGACCCGGTGTTCGGCGCGCGGCCGCTCAAGCGTGCGATCCAGCAGCAGGTCGAGAATCCGGTGGCCCGGCTCATTCTCGAAGGCAAGTTCGGGCCGCGCGACGTCGTGCCGGTGGATTGGCAGGACGGTCAGTTCGTGTTTACGCGCACACTGCAGTAAGCGCGGCTTCGAAATGAAATACGGCGCCCTCGGGCGCCGTATTTTTTTGCCTGTGCGAACCGCTCAGGACTTGTCGCCGGCTGCGCCCGCGGCGTCACGCTCCGCCTGCGCGATGATGGCTTGCGCGGTCCAGCGCACCACATCGGTGATGGCATCGAGATCGAGCTTCCAGATATCTTTGAGCACCAGGAACACCTCCGTGCCGTACAGCAGCGAAAGCGCTTGCGCCACGCGTTGCAGCGCGGCGGGCTCGAGCCGATCGGCCAGCGGCGACAGCACATGACGCAGCGTGTCGACGCGATGCCCGCGCACCAGCAGCGGGGTGGCCTGGTCGCCGGCGCGCGCCGCGGCCTGCTGCTGCAGCGACACCATCAGCGCCGCGCGCAGCGGCGCTTCGTGTTCTTCGAGGCGGGGGTAGGCGTAGGTCAGGAGTTCATCGACGCGCGCACCGGCGTCGCCGGCGCGGGCCTGCCAGTCGAGCAGGGGACCGAGGCTTTGATCGACCACCGCGGCGATCAGCGCGCTCTGGCTCGGAAAATACCGATACGCCGTGGCACGCGAGACCTCGGCGGCTTCCGCGAGCTCGGCCACCGATGGCGTGATGCCGGCAGCCATCATGCGTTGCGCGGTGTCGAGCAGCGTGCGCCGCATGCGCGCGCGAGGGCCGTGCGGGGGCTCGCCGCTTTGCGCGGCCTGACGGCTGGCGGGGCCAATCTGGGGGTTTTTCATGGGAGAGGCGGCAGCAGGGCGGACGCCTTCCGGTTGACCTGAGACAGGTGTCTCATTATGATTCGATCGTCTCATTGCAGTCGCATCGCCGGCAGCGGCAGTAGTGTTGCGGGCGCACGCGACTCACGATATACAGAGGCGCGCGCACCTGTCAGTGTAACGCGCTCGCGGAGGAGTCATGGCAACTGATCTACGGCACGTGTATGTGGCCGCCACATTCGACACCAAGGCCGACGAGGCCGCTTACCTGGCTGCGCGGCTCGCGGCCGACGATGTGCCCGTCGTGACGGTGGATTTATCCACCAGCACACCGGCGTCATCGGGCGCGACGGTATCGGCCGCCGAGGTGGCGGACCATCATCCCGAAGGCCGTGCCGCGGTGTTCACGGGCGAGCGCGCCAGCGCGATCGTGGCGATGACGCTCGCCTTCGAGCGCTTTCTGCTCGCACGCGGTGATGTCGGCGCCGTGCTGGGCGTGGGGGGCTCCGGCGGCACCGCGCTCATCGCCCCCGCCATGCGGGCCATGCCCGTGGGGCTGCCCAAGCTCATCGTCTCGACCATGGCCTCGGGCAACGTCGCACCCTATGTGGGTCCGGTCGATATCGCCATGATGTACTCGGTCACCGACGTGGCCGGGTTGAACCGTATTTCGCGCGTCGTGCTTGCCAATGCGGCCGGCGCCATCGCGGGCGCCTATCGCGCGGCGTTGCAGCCGCAAGATCGCGACACGCGCGCCGCCGTGGGCATCACGATGTTCGGCGTGACCACGCCGTGCGTGCGCGACGTCAGCGCGCTACTGCAGGCGCACTACGACACCCTGGTGTTCCATGCCACGGGCACGGGCGGGCAGTCGATGGAGAAGCTGCTCGACAGCCATCTGCTGGCGGGCGTGCTCGATCTCACGACCACCGAGGTCTGTGACTTGCTGTTCGGTGGCGTGCTCGCCTGCACGCCGGATCGCTTCGGCGCGGTGGCGCGCACGCGTGCGCCCTATGTGGGCTCTTGCGGCGCGCTCGATATGGTGAATTTCGGTGAGCCCGGCACCGTGCCCGATCGCTATCGCGGGCGCCTGTTCTACCCCCACAACCCGCAGGTCACGCTGATGCGCACCACGGCCGAAGAGAACGCGCGCCAGGGCGCGTGGATCGCCGAGCGTCTGAACCAGTGCGAAGGCGAAGTGCGCTTTCTGCTGCCCGAGGGCGGTGTCTCGGCGCTCGACGCGCCGGGCCAGGCCTTCTGGGATCCGGCCGCCGACGCCGCCCTGTTCGAGGCGATCGAGCGCGACTTCATCCAGACAGAACGGCGGCGCCTGATCCGGGTGCCGCACCACATCAATGATCCGCGGTTCGCCAGCATCGCGGTCGAGCATTTCCGGGCGATTACGCCCGACTGAGGAGTTCCCGTCATGCCCCGTTTCGAACGTGCTGCCTTGCTGCAGAAGTTCCAGTCCATGGTGCGCGAGCGCCGTCCCATCGTGGGCGGCGGAGCCGGCACCGGGCTCTCGGCCAAATGCGAGGAAGCGGGCGGCATCGACCTGATCGTGATCTACAACTCGGGGCGCTATCGCATGGCCGGGCGCGGTTCGCTCGCCGGCCTGCTGGCCTATGGCAATGCCAACGAGATCGTGATGGACATGGCGCGCGAGGTGTTGCCGGTGGTGCGCAACACCCCCGTGCTCGCCGGCGTGAACGGCACCGATCCGTTCTGCGACTTCGATATCTTTCTGGACGACCTGATCCGCGCGGGTTTCTCGGGCGTGCAGAATTTCCCCACCGTGGGGCTGATCGACGGCAACTTCCGCGCCAATCTCGAAGAAACCGGCATGGGCTATGCGCTCGAGGTCGAGATGATCCGGCTGGCGCACGACAAGGGCCTGCTCACGACGCCTTACGTCTTCAACGAAGAGGAGGCGCGCGCCATGGCGGGCGCCGGGGCCGATATCATCGTGGCGCACATGGGGCTCACCACCGGCGGCAAGATCGGCGCCTCCACGGCGCTCACACTCGATGACTGCATTGCGCGAATCGATGCGATCGCCGAGGCCGCGCTAGCCGTGCGCGGCGATGTTATCGTGCTGTGCCATGGCGGCCCGATCGCGACGCCGGCCGACGCCGGGCGGGTGCTGCGGGAGTGCCGCCACTGCCATGGTTTCTATGGCGCAAGCTCGATGGAGCGTCTGCCCACCGAAAGCGCGCTCACGGCTGCCACGCAAGCGTTCAAGTCACTCTCATTCTGATCCGCCACGTTGCTGTCGCACGTGGTCCGATGCCCGTTCGCCAGGAGCTCACCATGCAGGACCATCAGAAGCACACCGTCTTCGTCAGCGGTGTGGTGCCCGCGCCGATCGACCAGGTGTGGTCGCTGTTGCGCGACTTCAACGCGCTTTCTCAGTGGCATCCCGGCATCGCCGCTTCGCGCCTCGAAGACGAGGGCCGGGGCGATGCGCTGGGCAGCGTGCGCTATCTCGACCTGCAAGGCGGCGGCTTCGTGCGCGAGCGGCTGCTGGCGCTCGACGATCCGGCCTTCACGCTGCGCTACAGCATCATCGAAACCAGCCTGCCGATGCGCAACTACGTCGCGGGCGTACGCCTGGCACCCATCACGCTCGACCCGTCGACGCTCTTCACCTGGTGGGCCGACTTCACCGTAGCCGACGGCGCCGACCTGGCAGGCGTGGCGCAGGCCGTGGGCGATAACGTGTTCGCCGCCGGCATCCGCGCGATCGGCGAACACCTGCGTTAAGTCTTCCGGCCCACCGCCTTGCAGCCTGCCGGCCAGGCGCGCCGCCGCACGTGGCCGCGCAGGGTGACCATGAACGCCTGCGCCGCGGGGCTGAGCTCGCGCTCTTCGGGATGGATCAGGCAGAGCGTGCGCACCAGCGTCGGCCTGGCCAGCAACGCATAGGACAGGCCCGGCTGCAGCACCCGCTGCACGGCCAGGGCCGGTAGCAAGGCCACGCCCAGTCCTGCCAGTACCAGCGCCGCCTGCGAGGTGGTGCTGGACGCCTCATAGAACGGCGATGCCGCTTCGATCGGCAGGTCGGCACGCGCGCGCAGCAGCGCCATGATGCCGGTCTCGTCCACCACGCCCACCAACTTGCGGTCCGCCAGCGCGGACCACCGCACCGTGCCATCGCGGCCCGGCGCCAGCTCGGTGTCGTCGCTGCGGTAAAGCACGCCGAAGCGATCTTCCAGGAGCGGTTCGAACACGAGCCCGGGCGCATCGGCCCAGCGGCTCGTCAGCCCGAAATCCACCTCGCCCGCGGCAACCTGGCGCTGGATGCGCGCGGAGTTGTCATCGCGCAGATAGAGCCGGATGCCGGGATGGCTGGCGCAGAAGCCCGCGGCCGCTGGCGCGATCAGTTCGGTGATGGCGGAGGGCGCCGCAGCCACGCCCACGCGGCCTCGCTGCAGCGCGCCATACCGCACCGCGTCATCGATCGCGCCGTCCACGTCGGCCAGCAGGCGCATGACACGGGGCAGAAACTCCTGCCCGAGCGGCGTGAGCAGCACACGTCGGCTGGTGCGCGAAAACAGATTGGCGCCGAGCGCCGTCTCGAGCTGCCGGATCAGCGTGGTGACCGACGATTGCGTCTGGAACAGGCGGCTCGCCGCGTGCGTGAAGCTGCTCTCCTGCGCCACGGCCACGAAGGCATTGAGATGTTTGAGCGTGACGTGCTTGGGAAGGCGAGCCATTTCAAAATACGATCAATGGATTAAGTAAAACAATTTTTGCAGATGGATCGGCAGGCGGATACTAGGCGGATCACTGACTTGCCGTTCGCCACGCCATGACTGATACGTTTGCCGATTCCGATATGCTCGACCTGAAAATCGAGGGGGGCTGGGTCATCGACGGCTCGGGGGCGCCGCGCGTGCGCGCCGACGTCGGTATCGTGGCCGACCGTGTGGTGGCCCTGGGCGATCTCGCGCGGCGCACCGCGCGTCGTACGGTGTCCGCCGCGGGGCGGGTGGTCGCACCCGGCTTTATCGACGTGCACGGCCACGACGACCTGATGTTCGTCGAGAAGCCGGGCCTGGAATGGAAGACCAGCCAGGGCATCACCACGGTCGTGGTCGGCAACTGTGGCGTGAGCGGCGCACCCGCGCCGCGTCCCGGCAACACCGCCGCCGCCCTGGCACTGCTGGGCGAAACCCCGCTCTTCGACGACATGGCGTCGTATCTGACCGAGCTATCGCGGCGTCGTCCCATGATCAATGTGGCGGCGCTGGTGGGCCATGCCAATCTGCGTCTTGCCGTGATGGATGACGCTCGCGCCCAGCCCACGGCCGCCGAGCAGGAGCGCATGGAGACGCTGTTGCGGGAGTCGCTCGAGGCGGGCGCGGTCGGCTTCAGCACCGGCCTGGCCTACGATCCGGGCGGCCAGGCGGGCGAGGACGAGTTGCGTGGCCTGGCGGGCGTCGCCGCCAGCATGAACCGGCTGCACACCAGCCACATCCGCAATGAATCGGATCGTGTCGAGGAAGCCGTCGAAGAAGTGCTCGCCATCGGGCGGGCCACGGGCTGCGCCACGGTGCTGTCGCACCATAAATGCATGATGCCGGCCAACTGGGGCAAGAGCGCCGTCACGCTGGCGAACGTCGACCGTGCGCGCCACGCGGGCGTGGATGTCGCGCTCGACATCTATCCCTATCCCGGCAGCTCCACCATTCTCATCCCGGAGCGCGCCGACACCATCGACGAGATCCGTATCACGTGGTCCACCCCGCACCCCGAATGCAGCGGGCGCGACCTGTCCGAGATCGCGCGGGAATGGGGCTGCGACAAGGTCAGCGCCGCGCGGCGGCTGCTGCCCGCGGGCGCGATTTACTTCGCGATGGACGAGAACGAGGTGCGGCGCATCTTCCAGCACCCGTGCTGCATGGTGGGTTCCGATGGGCTGCCCAACGACGCGCGGCCGCATCCGCGCCTATGGGGCTCGTTCACGCGGGTCCTGGGCCGCTATGTGCGCGAGGCCGAGCTGATGTCGCTCGAAGAGGCCGTGGCCAAGATGACGGCGTTGCCGGCCCGTGTGTTCGGTCTGCGGGATCGGGGCGCGCTGCGCGTGGGCGCGCTGGCCGATGTGGTGGTGTTCGATCCCGCCACCGTGATCGACGAGGCGACCTGGGACCAGCCCACACTGGCCTCGGTCGGTATCGATGTCGTGTTGGTCAACGGCACCCAAGTGTTTCCGGCCGGCGCGAGCGGCGACCGGCCCGGCCGCGTATTGCGGCGCGACCCCCAAGCCGGCGCCTACTGACCGGCCTTCATCAGGAGAGAGACCCCCATGAAACCCTTCACCGCTATTGCTCTGGGCCTGGCCCTCTGTGGCCCCTGGGCCGGCGCGCACGCCGAGTTCCCTGACCGACCGATCACGCTGATCGTGCCGTTTCCGGCCGGCGGACCCACCGACATCGTAGGGCGCGTCGCGGCCGCAAAGGCGGGCGAGATCCTGGGCCAGCAGGTGGTGGTGGAGAACCGCACCGGCGCGTCCGGCACGATCGGCATGGCCGCCACGGCGCGCGCCAAGCCCGACGGCTACACCGTCGGTCTGGCCACGGTCAGCACGCACGGCACCGCGCCGCATCTATTCCCGAAACTGGCCTACGATCCGGTGCGCGACTTCACGCCCATCAGCAACCTCGTCACCAGCCCCAACATCCTGGCCGTGAACCCATCCCACCCCGCCAAGGATCTGGCCGGCTTCGTCGCGCATGTGCGGGCCAATCCTGGCAAGGAGGGTTATGCGAACGCGGGCGCCGGTGGCGTCAACGATCTGGGCATGATCTGGTTCCTGCAGCTCATCGACGGCAAGATGAACAGCATCTCGTATCGCGGCTCGGCGCCCGCGCTCACCGACACGGTGGCTGGCGTGGTGCCGGTGATCTTCGACAACTTCCCTTCCACGCTGCCCTATGTGAAGAGCGGTCATCTGCGCGCGCTGGCCATCACGGGTACGGCGCGCAACGCCCGCCTGCCGGATCTGCCGACCTTCGCGGAGCAGGGCTACAAGGATTACGACGTGACCGCCTGGTACGGCGTGGTGGCACCGGCCGGCCTGCCCGACGCGGTGCGCGACAAGCTGGCGGCCGCTTTCGCGCAGGCCGTACGCGATCCCGCCACGGCGGCCAAGATGGAAGAGACCGGCGCGTTTCCGCTGGGCAACAGCCCGCAGGAGTTTGGCCGCCAGATCGAGACCGAGCGGGATCGCTGGAAGGTCGTCATCGACAAGGCCGGGATCAAGCTGCAGTAAGTGAGGCCGGGCCTGTTCATGGCGCTGTGAGGACGGGCGGCATAAGATGCACGCTGCGAGTCGGGCCGGCGGTCGGCCCGGCCCTGATCGAGGGACACGCGTGCCATGCTGATAGCGGTCAATTTTCTTGCCGTGGGCGCGGGCGCCACACTGGGTGCCTGGCTGCGCTGGATGCTCGGCCTGCGCCTGAACGCCGCGGGTTGGCCCTGGGGCACGCTCGCCGCCAACCTCGGCGGCGGCTATCTCATCGGTCTGATCCTGGGCCTGATCGCGGCCCATCCAGAATGGCCTGCCTGGGTCCGTCTTGCAGCGGTCACGGGGTTCCTGGGCGGTCTCACCACTTTCTCGACCTTCTCGGCTGAAACCGTCGACATGATCGAGCGCGGCGCCTACGCCACCGCGCTCGGCTACGCCGCCCTGAGCCTCTGCGGCTCGCTGCTGCTTACCGCCGCCGGCCTCGCGACGGCGCACGCGTTGCGTTGAGGTGTTAGCGGCCCAGCAACACGCGGGCCGCGGCCAGGCCGCTGCGCACGGCGCCTTCGAGCACGCCGGGATAGCCCGTGTCGGTCCAGTCACCCGCCAGGGCCAGTGAGCGCCAGGGCGTGGTGTTGAGCGGGCGCGCCAGGCCGGGCACGGCCGCGAAGGTGGCGCGCTTTTCCACGAACAGCTCCGCGCGCTCGATGGCGGGCAGTGGCGGCAGGCCGGCCGGATGGCGCGCCGCCTGCTGCGTGACTTGCTCGACGAGCGCGGCGATGGCGCTGTCGCGGTCGGCATCGACCAACGCGCGCGCGGCACTGGCCACGATGGCGAGCTCGCCGCGCTGGCCGTGGCCGGTGAGGCGGGCACGATCGAACAGCCATTGACCATGATGGCCTCGGGCCGCGTCTTCGCGCAGCAGCAACATGGGCTCTGGCAGCGACCAGGGGGCGGCCAGGCGCAGATTGAGCGTCGCGATGGGTTCGTATTGAAACGCCTGCAGCGCGCGCAGCAATCCTTGCGAACCGGCGCTACGCAGGGCCGGGCCCAGCAGGCGCGCGGCGGCCGCCGGCGGCACGGCCAGCACCGCGCAATCGAACTGTTCGCCGTGGATGTCCACACCGGCATCGCTCGGTGTCATTTGGCGTACGGTGCTGCCGTAGCGCATCGTCGCGCGCAGGGCCACGAGGTCCGGCCAGAGCGCCGAGAGGTCCACACAGGGCAACAGCATGTCGCTGTTGCGCCGGTCACCCGTAAGCGAGTCGCGCAGCACGTGGGCGAAGAGACTGGCGCTTGCCGTGGCGAGCGGCGTATTGAGCGCGGCCAGGCAGAGCGGTTCCCAGAGATTGCGCACCAGCCCGTCGGGTTGGTCGTAATGCGCGAGCAGGGTTGCGACGGTCCAGTCTCGGGGCGGTTGCCAGGCGCGTTGCTCGAGGCCACGCATCAGGCGGATCGCGGCAAAACGCTCTCGCCAGGATAGGCCGCGTGCGGTAATGAGCGCGGCGGCGGCGTGCCAGGGGGCGGGGAGCGGCGGGGCAGACAACCGGAAGCGGCCGTCCAGGCTCGCCATGCGCAGGGGCCTGCGCATCAGCAGCGCGTCGGGATTACGCCCGAGACGGCGCATCAGTGCCAGCGTTTCACGATACGCACCCAACAGAATGTGCTGGCCATTGTCGAGGTCGGCGGCGAAACCGGGATGGACCACGCGCCGGGCCCGTCCGCCGGGTGTGCGGCCGGCCTCGAACACCGTGACTTGTGCATCGGCCGCGCGCAGCGTGGCGCAGGCCGCCAGCCCGGCCCAGCCGGCGCCGATCACCGCTACCTTCATCGGCCCGTGCCAGAGCGGCCGAGACGGCGCACCAGGCCCCGTCCGCCGCTTACCCAGGTTTTCCAGGCGAGCCAGAGCTTGCGCAGCGGCGTGAGCGAGATGCGCTGATGCAGCACCTGCCAGTCGTCGCGCTCGATCTCCTCGAGCAGGGCATGGTAGATCGCGGCCATCATCAGGCCGGGGCGTTGCGCGCGGATGTCGGCATCGGGCAGCGCCTGCATGGCCTCGCGGTAGAGCTCGCGGGTGCGTTGCGCCTGGAAGGCCATCAGCGCGGAGAAGCGCTCGGAATACACGCCGTTCAGGATGTCGCTCGCCTTGACCTCGAACTGCTGCAGTTCGTTGACCGGCAGGTAAATGCGGCCACGGCGGGCGTCGTCACCGACGTCGCGCACGATGTTGGTCATCTGGAAGGCCAGACCCAGCTTGGAGGCGTATTCGAGCGTGCGCGGATCGGTGTAGCCGAAGATGCCGGCCGACATCTCGCCGACCACGCCGGCCACGTGCCAACAGTATTTGCGCAGGCCGGGCCAATCGAGATAGCGGGTCTGGTCCAGGTCCATTTCCATGCCGTCGATCACGGCCAGCAGGCGCTCGCGCGTGATGCCGTAGTCGGGCAGGTGCGGCGCCAGCGCGCGCGTGACCGGGTGCTCGGGCTTGCCCTCGAACATCGCGTCGATCTGCGTGCGCCACCAGGCCAGCTTCACGCGGGCGAGCGACGGGTCGGTGCATTCGTCGACCACGTCGTCGACTTCGCGGCAAAAGGCGTACAGCGCCGTGATCGCACGGCGCCGGGGCACGGGCAGGAACAGGAAGGCGTAGTAGAAACTCGAGCCGCTTTTGGCGGCCTTGTCCTGGCAGTATTCGTCAGGGGTCATATCAAGTCAGGGAGCGCCACAGCATGAGGGCCCAATCTTTGGCGCCCAGTACGGGGCGATTCATGAAGACGTCGTAGTTGGCGTGTTCGATGCGTTGCAGGATGCGCAGTCCGCCCTGGACCACCAACCTCAGTTCGAGGCCGATGCGCCCGGGCAGCCGGCGCGGCAGCGCAGCGCCAGAGTGTAGCAGTGCGCGCGTGCGCTCGACCTCGAAGGCCATCAGCTGGCGCCAGGCGGGCGTGAGGCGGCAGACGGCGATATCCTCGTCGCTCACGCCGAAGCGGTCGAGGTCTTCCTGCGGCAGATAGACGCGTGCTTTGCGCCAGTCGACCCGCACATCCTGCCAGAAGTTCACCAATTGCAAGCCGGTGCAGATGGCGTCGGCGTCGCGCAGATTGGTTTGATCCGCCGCGCCATAGAGGTGCAGCATCAGCCGGCCCACCGGGTTGGCCGAGCGGCTGCAGTAGTCGAGGAGGGTGGCGTAGTCGGCGTAGCGCGTCGTGGTCACGTCCTGCTCGAACGCCGACAGCAGGTCGAAGAACGGCGTGATCGGCAACTGATGACGCGCGATGGTGGCCGCCAGCGGATCGAAGATCGGCGCCAGCGCCGGGTCTCCGGGGACGCGCGCGGCGGGTTCGGCGCCGATCCGGTGCAGCTCAGTGCGGTAAGCCTGTAGCGCGCGCAGGCGCTCGTCGGGCGCGGCCTCGCCTTCGTCGGCCAGGTCGTCGGCATGGCGGGCGTAGCGGTAGATGTCGCGCACGGCCGGCCGTAAGCGGCGGGGCAGCAGCAGCGAGGCCACGGGAAAGTTCTCGTAGTGGTCGACGGCCATATACCTTGTGTAGCGGCGGTGCGCGGGCCCATCCCGCGCAGGCTCCGTATTTTAGTGGCTGCCCGCGTCGCGGCGGGTGTCCGGATGTCAGCGATCAGTTAGACTAGGCGGCTTGAAGGAAAATCCTCATGCCGCGTCCGATCTCCGTTTCGATAGCTCCTGCCGCCTTGCGGCATAACCTGTCTGTGGTGCGCGCGCATCTCGATCGCACGGCAGAGAACGCGGGCGGTGTGCCCGCCTCGATCTGGGCCGTGATCAAGGCCAACGCCTACGGGCACGGCATCGAGCAGGCGGTGACCGGATTTTCCGATGCGCAGGGTCTTGCGATGCTCGACCTCAACGAGGCCGTGCGTTGCCGCGAAGCCGGCTGGGGCGGTCCGATCCTGCTGCTCGAGGGCTTTTTCGAGCCCGACGATCTCGATATCGTCGACCGCTATCACCTCACCACTTCCGTGCACAATCGCGAGCAGCTCGATATGCTCGCGCATGCGAAGCTGTCGCGGCGGGTCGACATCATGCTCAAGCTCAACACCGGCATGAACCGGCTGGGCTTCAGCCCCGATTCCTACGGTCCCGCCCACGCGCGTGCCCGCCAACTCCAGGAGCGCGGCCAGTTAGGCACCATCGGCAAAATGACGCACTTCGCCTGCGCCGACGGCGCCCAGGGCGTGGTGGCACAGATGAACGTCTTCGACACGCATACGCAAGGCCTGGCCGGTCCGGTCAGCGTGTGCAATTCGGCGGCCACCCTGCGCTATGCCGACATCGCGGTGGGCGATGCACAGACCACGCACTGGGTGCGTCCGGGGATCTGCCTGTACGGCGCCTCGCCGTTCGCGGATGCCGACGCCGCGAGCTTCGGCCTGCGTCCTGCCATGACACTGCGTTCGGAGTTGCTCGCCGTGCAGGACATTCCTGCCGGCGCCGCCGTGGGCTATGGCGCCACGTTCACCGCGCCGGCACCGATGCGCATCGGCGTGGTGGCCTGCGGCTATGCCGACGGTTATCCGCGTCATGCGGGCACCGGCACCCCCATCACGGTGGGGGGCGTGACCACACGCCTCGTTGGCCGCGTGTCGATGGATATGCTGATGGTCGATCTCGGTCCTGTCCCGGGTGCCGCGTTCGGCACGCCGGTCGTGCTGTGGGGCGAGGGCGGCCCGAGTGTCGACGAGGTTGCCACGCACGCCGGCACCATTGGCTACGAGCTGCTGTGCGCCGTGGCACCGCGGGTGCCGCGCTTCGTGGTCTGACCGGCCTCGCTTTTACGCCATCCGCCTCGTTTCGTGCCGGCCTTCCCGGCTCGCCGTCGGCCTGGGGGCATCCCTGTCCCGTGCGCGGACACCCGGCTGGCCGGGAATGGCAACGCAAGTTACAAGACAGCGCGCCCCGGCTTGGTGTCTACTAGGCGAATCCGCTCCCCGCGAGCGGTCGAAGGATACGTGGCCGCGTGGGCGGCCGCGGCAATAATTTAGCGAGGTTTCGATCCATGAAGGACAAATGTGTGCTCGTGACGGGCGCAACCAAGGGCATTGGCTGGGCGCTGTCGCAACGGCTGACGGATCTGGGCTGTCACGTGGTCGGAATCGCGCGCAACACCACCGATGTGGATTTCCCCGGCTACCTCTATGCCTGTGATCTTTCCGATGCAGGCCGTACCGAAGAGGTGTTGCGCGAGATCCGTGAAAAATTCCCGGTCGATGCGGTGGTCAACAACGTCGGCGTGGTGTCGCCGCAGGCGCTGGGCGAAATCGACCTCGCCACGCTCTATACCGTGCTGGATCTGAATGTGCGGGTGGCGGTGCAGGTGACGCAGGCTTTCATCGAGTCGATGAAGGCGCGCCGCGCGGGCCGGATCGTCAACGTCTGCAGCCGTGCGGTCCAGGGTTCGCTGAACCGTACCGCCTACTCGGCGGCCAAGAGCGCGCTGGTGGGCTGCACGCGGACCTGGGCACTCGAGCTTGCCGAGTACGGCATCACGGCCAACGCCGTGGCGCCCGGCCCGATCGAGACCGAACTGTTCCGCGCCAATCACCCGGCCGGCAGCGATGCCGAAAAGCGGGCGCTGGCCTCGATTCCGATGAAGCGCCTCGGTTCGCCGGCGGATGTGGCGGCCGCCATCGCCTTCCTGTTGTCCGATGACGCCGGCTATATCACCGGCCAGGTCATCGGTGTGGACGGGGGCGGCGCGCTGGGCGGGCGCTGATCCCGCGTCGCGTCATACGAAGAGGCCGCCGGCGTGATCCGGCGGCCTCTTTGTTTGGGGGCGGAGATCTCGATGGCCGCGATCCTTGGGGCCGGGCCGCCGCGATCGCCGCGGCGCGCGCCTGGCCCGCCGTCAATAGGGGCCCTGAGTTCGCGCGCTCGCGGCGCCGCCGGGCTTGAAGCGTTGCACCAGTTGTTCGCTCGCGCGCGCCAGCAGCGATGCATCGGCACCCACGGCCACGAAGGTCGCACCCAGATCGAGGAAGTGCTGGGCGCGGGCGGGATCGCCATGCAGGATACCGGCCGCGCGCCCGGTAGCGACGATGCGCGCGATCGTGCGATCCAGGGTGGCGAGCATGTCGGGGTGGTCGGGCTCGGTCAGGTAGCCCATGCTGGCCGACAGATCGGCCGGACCGATGAAAAGTCCGTCCACGCCGTCGACCGCGGCAATCGATTCGAGTGCCTCCAGCCCTTGTGGCGTCTCGATCTGCACCAGTACGCAAATCTCGTCGTTGGCGCGGGCCAGATAATCGGGCACGCGGTTCCAGCGGGCCGCGCGCGCGAGTGCGCTGCCCACGCCACGGATGCCTTGCGGCGGATAGCGCACCGCCGCCACCGCGCGCGCCGCCTCTTCCGCGGACTGGACCATCGGGATCAGCACGGTCTGGGCACCGATATCGAGGATGCGCTTGAGTTCGACGGGGTCGTTGCTGCCCGGCCGCACGACCGGCATGACCGGGTAGGGCGCCACGGCCTGCAACTGCGTCAGCATGGTCTGCAGCGTGTTGGGCGAATGCTCGCCGTCGATGACCAGCCAATCGAAGCCCGCGCCCGCGCAGATTTCAGCGGTGTAGGGATGGGCGAGGCCGGCCCAGAGACCGATCTGAGGCTGGCCGGCGGCCAGCGCGCGTTTGAAATGATTCGTCAGCAGGTCCATGGGGCGCATCAGGGCGAGGTTCGGGGGGCGGCGCTCGGTTCGGTGGCCGGCGCGGGGGCAGGTGCCGATACCTCGGGCGCGGGTGGGTTGGGTACCGCCGCATCGGGCGCCGGGGTTTCGGGCTGCCGCGGCGCGGGCTCGGGGGGCAGCGGCGACGGCGCCGCGGGCACGGCCTCGGCGGCCGGGAGCAGGGCCACCAGGTCCGGCGGCAGTTCGATCTCCGGCTCGTCGTCGTGCAGCGAGTGCAGTTGGGCCAGGGCGTTGTCGCGTTGATTGTTGCGCAGCAGCGCCCGGATGTATTCGATGCGGGAGGTGGCGTCGGGTCCGGCAGGTGGCTTGACGGTGTGATTGTGATTGGCCGAGAGCTGCGGCGTGGCGCCTTCGGCAGCCGCGCGCTCGGCAGGCGAGGCGTTGCCCAGGGCCGACGATTCGGCTTGCGGCAAGGTGCTGCTGAAGGCCTGGTCCGACCGGCGCGCCACCTCGCCGATCTCTGCCATGGGGGGCGTGTCGTTTGCCGTGGGCGCCGGTGCGACGTTCGCGTCGCCGGCCGGTGCCTCGGCGGCCGGCGAGGCTGTGCGCGGCGCGGGCCGTGCCATCCGCGCGAGCGGGCGTTCGGCGCGGGATGCGGCTTCTGCCGCGGGCTCGGGGCTGGGCGCAGGCGGCGGCGGGGCGGGCGGAGCGGCGTCAGGGGCCGGGGCCGGCGTGGATGGCGATGCCGCGGCGGGCGGAGGGGGAGGCGCCGTCACACCGCCGGGCGCGGTCAGGCCTGAAGGCAGCGCCGGCGGCTCGGCCGGCGCGTAGGTACCCAGGGGCGGCGGCGCCGCCAGTTGGCTGTCGATCTCGGGCTGCGGCGCCTCTTCATCGACGGCCGCGGTTTCGTCGGACTCGCTGTCCAGGGTGGGCGTATTTGCCAGATCGCTGTAGTCGGTGAGAAACAGCAGGGCGCACACGGCCAGGACCGACGCCGCCACGCCCCAGCCCGGATGCCAGGTGCCATGCGGGCGCCGGGCACGGCGATCAGACGCGGCGGCGCTGGCCGCCTGGGCGCGGATCGCCGCGTCGAGCTGCGGGGACGGTTCGAGGGGCGGCAGGTGGCGATAAAGGCCGCGCAGGTCGCGATCTTCGGTGTCGTCGTCGGGCGACATATGAGGGCTCATGCGCCTAGCTCCTCGCGAATCCGCCGTGTGGCGTAACGCAGACGCGACCGCACGGTCTCGCGCGGCGCGTCGGTGATGGCAGCGATCTCGTCCACACTCGAATCATGCTCCAGTTTCAAAAGCAGGGTAAGACGTTGATCGGGGGGCAACGCTTCGATCGCGCGCTGCAGGCGGCGACGCAACTGGAATTGCGACAACTGCTGATCGGGCTGTTCGTGTTCCGACGCCCTGAGTTGGTGCAGCGTGTCGTCATCGCTCACCGTCGTGCCAGCACGCGCCTGGCGGCGATAGGTGTCGATCAAGAGATTATGCGCGATCTGTAGAAGCCAGGTGGAAAATCGCGTGGATTCCTGGGGACGGTATCGCCCCCGCGCGTCGATCACGCGGCTCCAGGTTTCCTGGAACAGATCGTCGGCCTGCTCGCGATTGCGGGCGCCCCGCGAGAGATAGCGGTACAGGCCGGCGCGATGGCGCGCGTACAACACGTCGAAAGCGGCCATGTCGCCCTCGGTGCCGTAGGCCATCATCAACGCTTCGTCTTCCGCGCGCGCATAGTCCATGGCGCCGAAGTGTATCGCCCCCGCGCCCGCCGCGCACCCCGTGGTAGCGGGAAACTCGGCGGCCAGGGGGGCGGCGAACGTGGTCATCGCGGGCGAGCTTCAGCGCTGGGCTGGCGTGCCAAGGCTACCGGCGACATCGACGAGATCGGCCAACGCGCTCTGGCCGGCGTTGGGCCGATGCTGGCGGATCTGCGCGGCAATATCGGCGGGGGTGTAGCCGGCGAGGTATTTGCCACCGCGCAACCATTGCGCGAAGGCCCCCGCGGCGGCCGCCTGGCTCAGGCGGTCGGAAGGCGCGGCGTCGGCGCGAGTCGGCACCGGCCGCGATACCAGCTGGCTCGGACCGCCCTCGGGGCGCTGGTAGCGCACTTTCACCATCGCCAACTCATTCGCGCTGCTACCGGTGTCGGCGCTGCCCTTCGGGTCGCCGTAGCGCAGCGGATCCACGCTGGGTGCATCGGATCCGACGGGCGTGATCTCGAACAGCGCCGTCACGCTGGCGCCCGCGCCGATCTCTCCGGCATCGACCTGATCGTTGTTGAAGTCTTCGCTCGCCAGCGCGCGCTTTTCGTAGCCGATCAGACGGTACTCCGCCACGAAGGCCGGGTTGAACTCCACCTGCACCTTGGCGTCTTTGGCGATCGTGTAGAGCGTGGCGCCGATCTGGCTGACCAGCACGCGCCGCGCTTCCTGCAGGTTGTCCAGGTAGTGGTAGCTGCCGTTGCCGCTATTGGCGAGCTGCTGCGCCAGGGCCTCGTTGAAGTTGCCCGAGCCCACACCCAGCGTGGTCAGGCCGATGCCGCGCTTGCGCTGGACCGAAATACGCTCCTTCAGGGCATCGATGTCGGTCGTGTTGACATTGAAATCCCCATCGCTGGCGAGCAGGATGCGGTTCACGCCCTTGTCGATGAAGCCGCGGGCGGCCTCGTTATAGGCGAGCTCCAGCCCGGCCGAGCCATTGGTCGAGCCCGCGGCCCGCAAGGCATCGATCGCCGCCAGGATCTCGGCCTTCTTGTCACCCGGGGTGGAGGGGAGGGCCACGCCGGCCGACCCCGCGTAGGTCACGATCGCCACACGATCCTGGGCACGCAGCTGACCCACCAATTGCCGCATCGCAGCCTGGATCAGCGGCAGCCGGTCGGGCCCCGCCATCGAGCCCGAGGTGTCGACGAGCAGCACGAGGTTGGCCGGCGGCATCGCGCTCGGCTCGGCGCGCCAGCCCTGGATCCCCACCATCAGCAGCTGGCGTTTCGGGTTCCACGGAGCGGGCGCGAGCTCCGTCGTGATCGAGAACGGCACGTCGCGATTCGCGGGCGGCGTGTAGCCGTAGTCGAAATAATTGATGAACTCTTCGGCGCGCACCGCATCGGCAGGCGGCAGCTTGCCCATCGACAGCATGCGGCGCACGTGGGTATACGAGCCGGTATCGACGTCCACGCCGAAGGTGGCCAGCGGCGCCTCCCGCGTGATGCGCACGGGGTTTTCGGTGTATTTGCTGTAGCGGTCCCGGCTCTCCTGGGCGGCCGGGGGCAGGTAGCTGCCCGGTGCCGGCGCGGGCACCATGCGGCGCGCCGTGGTGCCCGCGTAGGACTCGCGTGCGGGCGTCGTGGCAGGATGCGGATGGGGCGGCGGCGGAGGTGCGTCCAGGGTGCTGGGTTCGACCAGGGCTTGAGGTTCCGGGCGTGTGGTGCGCGCAACTGTGGAATCTGCCGCCGGGGGCGTGACGTTCGGCGCCGCGGTGCCCGGCATGACCGTGCCCTGCGTCGCGGCGTCGGGTGTCTTGGCGCCCGATCCGTCCGCGTCGCGGGAGGGCGTGCAAGCGGCGAGCAGCGCCAGGGAGGTGAAGGCGCAGATCACGCGCGGCATGAAGCGGGCAGCGCGGCGGTTCGGGTGGCTCATGGCGGACATCCTCGTGGTGGGGTGATGTACGGTGAAACGGCCCGCGCGCCAGAACGGGGTTAAACGGCAGCCGCCTTTAGTGCAAAAGAATGTATCTGTGGTGCGTGCCGGTGAGCTGCCGACGTCCCGCTCGCTTGCCGCTCGGGCTGTCGGGCTTCCCGGTAAACTCTCGCCCATGGCCAAATCCAGAACCGTTTACGTCTGCACCGAGTGCGGCGGCACCAGCCTCAAATGGCAGGGCAAATGCCCGCACTGTTCCGCCTGGAACACCCTTGAAGAAACGGTGGAGTCGCCGGCCAGTCAGGCCGCCGCGAGCCATCGCTATGCGCCGCTGGCCAATTCCAGCCCGGTGCGCAGCCTGGCCGAAATCGAGGCCCGCGAGACACCGCGCCAGCCCACCGGCCTCGAGGAGTTCGACCGGGTTCTCGGCGGCGGCCTCGTGGCCGGCGCGGTCGTGCTGATCGGCGGCGACCCCGGCATCGGCAAATCCACCCTGTTGCTGCAGGCGCTCGCTTCGCTGTCCGCGACCACGCCGGTGCTGTATGTCACCGGCGAAGAGTCCGCCGAACAAGTGGCGCTGCGCGCACGTCGGCTGGGCCTGCAGACCGGCGAGGTCAATCTGCTCGCCGAGATCCGGCTCGAGGCGATTCAGGCGGCGGTGTCCGAACAAAAGCCCGCGGTGGCCGTGATCGACTCGATCCAGACCCTCTATAGCGGCGAGCTCACCGCCGCGCCGGGCTCCGTGTCACAGGTGCGTGAGTGCGCGGCCCAGCTCACCCGGCTGGCCAAACAGACCGGCATCGCAATCGTGATGATCGGCCACGTCACGAAAGACGGCGCGCTGGCCGGCCCGCGGGTTCTCGAGCACATCGTCGACACCGTGCTGTATTTCGAGGGCGACACGCACTCGTCGTTCCGTCTGGTCCGCGCTTTCAAGAATCGCTTCGGCGCGGTCAACGAGCTGGGCGTGTTCGCCATGACCGACCGCGGCCTGCGCGGCGTGGCCAATCCGTCCGCGCTGTTCCTGTCGCAGCACCAGAGCCAGGTGGCGGGGTCGTGCGTGATGGCCACGCAGGAGGGCACCCGTCCTCTGCTGGTCGAGATCCAGGCGCTGGTCGACGCCTCGCATGCACCCAATCCCAAGCGGCTCACCGTGGGTCTGGAGAGCAACCGCCTGGCCATGCTGCTGGCGGTGCTGCATCGTCATGCGGGCGTATCCACGTTCGACCAGGACGTGTTCGTCAACGCGGTCGGTGGCGTGCGTATTACCGAGCCCGCCGCCGACCTTCCTGTCCTGCTGGCCATCATGTCGTCGTTGCGCGACCGTCCCCTGCCCAAGGGGTTGATCGCCTTTGGCGAAATCGGCCTGGCCGGTGAGATCCGGCCCGCGCCGCGTGGCCAGGAGCGCCTGCGCGAAGCCGCCAAGCTGGGTTTCAGCGTGGCACTGATTCCCAAGGCCAACGCACCGCGCCAGCCCATCGAGGGCCTGGAAATCTGGGCGGTGGACCGCCTCGAAGACGCCCTCGAAAAGTTGCGCTGAACCAGCGCGCCAGACGTCATAAAGGCCCGGGCGATGCGTGCAAGCATCGCCCGGGCCGATTTCATGCATCAAGGAGTGGCACGTGAGTGTGTGGGTGATGGTGGCGGGTCTGGCGAGTGGCGCCATGATCGGGTTCATGGGCGGGGTGCTCGGTATCGGTGGCGGGATGATCGCCATTCCCGCGCTGGTGCTCACGCTGGGCATGTCGCAGCAGATGGCGCAGGGCACCGCGCTGATCATGGTGTTGCCCACGATCATGATGGCCGTGCGCAAGTACCACCAACAGGCACGCATCGATCTGCGCGTGGCCGCCGCCGGCGCCGCGGGCGCCATGTTCTTCACCTGGGTCGGCGCACGGCTCGCATTGGGGATCCCGTCGAGCACGCTGCGGATGAGTTTCGCCGTGTTCCTGTTCGTGATCGCGCTGCACTACATCCAGCAGACGTTGCGGCGGGGCAAGCCGGCAGGCGAAAGCAAGCCCGCCGCGGAAGTGCCCGCCACCGGTGCTACCAGTGCGGTGTCGCATGCTGCGCAGACCGTCGCCACGCCGGGCGTCGTCACGCCGGGCGTCGCCACGCCGGGTGTAGCCAAGCCGCCCGCCGCCACACCGCCGGCCTTCACGCCGCGGCGTGCCTGCGTGCTCGGCATGGTGTGCGGCACGCTGGGCGGGTTCTTCGGAGTGGGCGGCGCCGTGCTGGCGGTCCCCATCCTGACCTCGGTCTTCCGTCTGCCGCAGACCACCGCGCAGGCGCTCGCGCTGAGCATGGTGATCCCCGGTTCGACCATCGCGCTGGTCACCTACACCTGGGCCGGCGAAGCCAACTGGTGGGTGGGCCTGCCGCTTGCGATCGGCAGTCTGTTCTTCGTGCCGGTGGGCGTGCGCCTGGCCTATCGTCTGCCCGAGCGCAGGCTGCGTATCTACTTTGCGGCCATGCTCATGGCCACGGTGGCGCTGCTCGTCTTCGAAGGTTGAGACGTCAAGGCGAAGCGCGGATAGCGGCCTGACGCGGCGTTGAACGAAGTCTGTCGCTCCGATGTCGGCACCGTGTCGAGTCGTTACGTGCGCAAAAGAGTCCTGCGACGCAGAACCCGGGTGCCCCGGTCACGCTCCAACGCAGTGAGGGTACAGGCGCGGTCGCGGCTGGCCCCAGCTGGCCCGCTGTCCGGGCCCCATGCCTGACCAGGAGTACTCCAGATGACCACGCAATCCCGCATTGCCGCTTTCCTGTCCACCTCGGCGCTGTGCCTCGGCCTGGCCGCCGCGCCGTCGGCCTTCGCGGCGCAGGCCGATGCCGCTCCGGGCGCGTCCGCCTCCACCAAGACGCACGCGTCCAAACACCACGCCAAGAAGAGCGGCACGCACACGCACGCCAAAAAGGCCGGCGGCGCCACGTCCGCCAAATAACCCGCGCGCGCCGGGCCGATGGCGCGGCGTGCTGAAATGAAAAAGGCCCCGCCTCACGCACTCGCGCCAGGCGGGGCCTCGATGCTTGGGGCCTAGCGCGGAATCACGGCGTCGATGCCTTGCGTGCGCACGCGATACACGATGCGCCAATACCAGGCATGCAGCAACATGGCCGAGAGGCCGAGGCCCACCATGGCCATCATCCACATCGTGCCCGCGCCCTGGGGCGATCCGGGCATGATCAGATTGCGCAGGCCTTCGACCGTGCCGTGCGCGGCGCTCTGGAGGCCCGGACCGAAGCCAAGCCACCAGCCGCCCACGAGGCCCACGCCCGCCAGTGCCACGGTCTGCAGGATCAGCGGCACCACCGCCACCTTGTATGCGCGTAGCAGGTACGAGTTGATGCATTGCATCGAATCGCAGAGATGGAAGAACGGGATGACAGCCAACAGCGAGGCGGCCACCGCGGCCACCTGCACGTCATCCGTGTAAGCGGCCAGGATGGCCGGCCGCCCCACCAGCAGGATCACCGAGGTCAGCAGCGCGCCCAGCAAACCCAGCACGAGTCCGGCGACGCCACAGCGGTGGGCATGTTCGAGACGGCCTGCGCCGATGGATTGCGCAGTCATCGCGGCGGTCGCCACGCCGAGTGCCATGGGCATCATGTAGCAGAGCGCGGCCAGGTTCGACATGATCTGATGTCCGCCCGACACGTATGTCCCTTCACGCGCCACCAATAGAGCCATGAACGTAAAGGCGGATACCTCCACGAGATACGAGCCGCCCATGGGCAATCCCAGGCGCAGCAGCTCGCGCAATGCCTTCCAGTCGGGGCGCTCGACGCGCAGGCTGAACTGCCGGAAGTAGCCATTGCGCGCGACGAACCACAGTCCCACGGCCAGGCTGATCCATGACACCAGCGCGGTCGCCAGACCGGCGCCGGTGGCGCCCAATGCGGGCAGGCCGAATTTGCCGTAGATGAGCACCCAGTTGAAAAACGCCTTCAGGCCGATGGCGCCCAGATTGATGCTCATCACCACCTTGGGCCGCGATACGGCGGTACCCAGGCAATAGATCGTGCGGAACACCAGCGCGGCGGGCAGGGCCAGGATCAGCGCGCGCAGATACCAGGTGATGCGCGAACGGACTTCCGGATCCACATCGCCGGAAAATGCCAGCCACATGTCGGGAAACAGCATGAGTACCGCCCCGGCCAGCGACAGCCCGAGCGCGAGCCACACGCCCTGGCCCCAGGTGCGGCCGACCTCGCTCAGGCGGCCCGCGCCGAATTGCTGCGCGAGGATGGGGATGAGCGCATGGATCACCCCCATGAGCCCGACAAACACCGTGATATAGACCGACGCCGACAACGACATCGCCGCCAGATCCTGCGGGCTCGCATGTCCGGTCATGGCGGTATCGAGCACGCCGAACGCGATGCCGGCCCATTGGCTCACCAGCACGGGCCAGGCCTGACGGACGATGCCCAGCATCGTCGCGCCCAGGCCGACGGGAGGGGCAACGGTCGTGTTCATCGCGCAGCGTTGACGCGCAGCAGGCGGAAGGTCTCGTGACGATCGGCGCGGCGGCCACCGCGCCACAGTTCGGTCGCCCCTTCACTATAGGCGGCGGTGCCATCGCGCAGGCTGCTGTTGGTGGTCTGTTGCAGCACCAGCGTGCAGCGCGAGTCGTACGAGAACGTCAGATTGTCGAAGATCAGGAACGAAGCGCGCTGGCCGCTGCCCAGGCTCAGGCCGCGTACGCATTCACCGGGCTTCATGTTGGCCCGCAGGGCCTGGGCGAGTTCGCCCGATACCGTGCGGTACGAACGCGCATAGTCGACCGCGGGCTGCCATAGCAACACCAGCAGAATCCAGGTGGCGGTCAGGCCCCCGGCGGACAGCACGGTACCGCGCCACAGGGCGAGCGGCTTCACCCGCAGGCGCCAGACCACCAGGGTGACCCAGGCGCCGGTCACGACCAGCGCCAGCAGGAATGCGATCCACGAAATCTGCGGCTCATAGCCCGTGGTCTGGCGTGCGATGTTGCGTGCGATCTGCGCGGGCCAGCCGAAGTGCAGGGCCACCCAGCCCAGCCACGCGGTGGCGACCGTGAGCGAGAAGCACATCACGGCGAACCAGTCGAGCGCGTTGACCACGCCCCGGCGCAACGTCGGCAGCGAGAACGCGGCCAGGGCGGCGCAGGGCACGACCAGCAGAATATATTCGGCGTCGTTGGGTTCTTCGAGCATCAGCAGCATCACCGCTGCCGGCAGCAGCAGCATCAGCGGCAGCCAGATATGCGGTGCGAAGAGCCAGGCGCGCCAGCGCCAGATGGCGAGGAGTGCGAGGGGCCAGGTTGGCCACAGGTACCACGGCAGATCGCGCAGCGCGCGGCCGGTGGTGCCGAGCTCGGGCCAATCGAACGACGTGAGGTTCCATATCTTCCAATTGCGGATCCAGTAGTCGTTGCCGTGCCCGCTGGAGGCAGGCAGCCACCAGGCCAGGATCAACACCAGTGCCACCAGCGCCGCCCACGGCAGCCAGCGTTTGTGCTGCCAGAGCACACTGCGCGGATAGAACGCCAGCACGGCGGCCACCATGATCGGCGCAGCGCCGACCCAGCCGCGGGTCAGGAAGGCGGTGGCCACGGCCACGCCCAGCGTCGTCGCGCCCAGGAAAGGCCGATCGAGGGTTCGCGCCATGGCATAGAACGCCAGTGCCTGCGAAGCAAGGATGGCGGGCACGACCGACGTTTCGTGCACGCGCTGCAGAATGCCCACGGTGGCCAGCAAGAGCAGCAGGGCCGCGTCGGCCAGCATGCGGCCATAATCTCGCACCGAGGGTTCGCCGCCGAAGGGCAGCGCCAGAGGCTGGGCTTCGGTGCGGCGGCCGAGCAGATACGTGCCGTACCAGACGGAAAACACGCTGATGCCGAACCACAGCAAATTGGGCAGGCGGCCCGCTGTGATGTCACCGAGCAGCGGCCCGAAAAGCCACATCGAAATGGCGCCCACCCAGGTAATGAACGGCCCTTCTTCCGCATGCGCCAGATGCCCCACCTGCGGCAACAGCCACGTGATGCCGCCTTCGCGCAGCGCCGTGACCATCGTGGCAAGACCCACCGCGTCGTCGGTCTTCCAGGGGTCGCGCATGAACAGGCCCGCCACGATATAAGCGAGCGACAAGCCGATCAGGACCAGTCGAGGCAGCTTGGCGGTGGCCAGCGCAGTCAATCTGGCGGGAGTGGAGCGCGTAAGTGGGGACACTGACGTAATGTAACCGACCGATGTGGAATCGGCAGCCCTAATTGCGGACCGGCGCAAGGCGGGGCGATCCGGTGTGGGGAATCAAGGAGGGAAAAAAAAGCAGCCCGAGGGCTGCTTTTTCGTGCGCCTCCCGAGGGAGTGGCCAGAGGCTGCGCGCAGCGGCTCGTAGATTACGAAGCCGACTTGACGGTGCCAGCCGTGCGGGCGAAACGGGCGCGGAACTTCTCGACGCGGCCGGTTTCGACGATACGGGTTTGAGCGCCGGTGTAGAACGGGTGCGATTCGGAGGTCACGTCGCACTTGAACAGCGGGTACGTCTTGCCGTCGATGTCGATGCTTTCGCGGGTGTTGATGGTCGAGCGCGTGACGAACTTGTTGCCGGTCTGCACGTCGAGGAACACCACTTCGCGGTATTCGGGGTGAATGCCTTCTTTCATGTCGAATCCTAGGGTTGGGCGGGTCGCCAGCCAGACGCAAAACCTTCGCGCCGGACCACGTATCCAAAAAGTAACCCCGGATTCTAGCATGGAGGGGGATTTTCTGGCGGGATTTTGGCCAAGCCCTGGCTGGAATGGGGCCGGTTGCCGCCGGCGGCGCCCCGAACGGGCGAATGGTGATGCGGCCCCAAAAACAGCCCTGCGCATCGGCACCCCCTCGCGAGATGGTTCGCGCCCGTGTTTGCGCGAGGGGAGCCTTCCACGATTCGGTTCCGGGAAGCGGCCGCGAATGCGGCCCGGCGGGCCGCATTCGCTCGGCGGAGGAGCTGCCTCAGAGTTCCGTGCGCAGGCGCCAGATCTCCGGAAACAGCACCACGTCGAGCATCTTGCGCAGGTAGTCGACGCCCGAGGTGCCGCCCGTCCCGCGCTTGAATCCGATTACGCGCTCCACGGTCGTGACGTGGCGGAAACGCCACAGGCGGAACGCGTCTTCGAGATCGGTGAGCTTTTCGCCTAGCTGATACAGATCCCAATAGCGGTCGGTATCGCGGTATACGGTCAGCCAGGCCTCTTCCACGCCGTCATCCGCGGCGTAGGGCTGGGTCCAATCGCGTTCCAGGTGCGAGGCCGGTACCGGCACGCCGTGGCGCGCCAAGAGGCGCAGCGACTCATCGTAGAGCGACGGCGACTCGTAGGCCGCCTGTACCTGCGCCAGCAGGTCCGCGCGGTGGGCGTGGGGGCGCAGCATGGCCGCATTCTTGTTGCCGAGCAGAAACTCGATCTGACGGTATTGATAGCTCTGGAAGCCGCTCGACTTCGCCAGATAAGGGCGCAGCGCCGAATACTCGGGCGGCGTCATCGTAGCGAGCACGTCCCAGGCGTGCACCAGCTGCTCCATGATCTTGCTCACCCGCGCCAGCATCTTGAACGCGGGCGGCAGGCGATCCTGGCTGATGCTGGCGATCGCGGCGCGCAGCTCGTGCAGCATCAGCTTCATCCAGAGCTCGCTGGTCTGGTGCTGCACGATGAAGAGCATTTCGTTGTGCTCGGGCGAGAGCGGGTGCTGGGCGCCGAGGATGCGATCGAGGTCGAGATAGTCGCCGTAGGTCATGTCGCGCGAGAAATCGAGCTGCGCGCGTTCGGTGTGGACGATGTCTTCGGTGGTGGCGGCGTGCATGGGGCAGCCGCCCGTGGGCGATGCGCTGCTGGGCTTGTCGGTCATGGCAGGATCTCGATGCCGCCAGGGTGGTGGCGGCGGGCGTGCAAGGGTCAGTCCAGCGAGCGCAATACGGCGCGCACCGGGCTGGCGTCGGCCTGGATCAGCTTCAGGGGCAGGGCGATCAACTCGTAATCGCCTGCCGGCACCTCATCGAGCAGCAGGTTCTCCAGCACGCGGATGTCGTGCCGCAGGATGGTGTGATGGCTGTCCAGGGTCTTGCTGGAGGCGGGGTCGATGCTCGGCGTGTCGATGCCGATCAGCGTCACCCCGCGGGCATGCAGCCATTCGATGGTTTGCGGCGCGTAGGCGGAGAAGTCGTCGGTCCACCAGTCGAGCGCGGCGTGTTTGGCGGTACGCACCAGAACACGCGGGGGCAACGAATGCGCCCAGGGCTCGAGATGTTCGGGCAGGATCAGGGGGCCGCAGTCGATTGCATGAATGACGCGGCACGGCCCCAGAAACGGCTCGAGCGACACCGCGCCAATGGCCGCGGCATCGTTTTGATAGTGCAGGGGAGCATCCGCATGGGCGCCGATATGCGGCGACATGCGAACTTCGCTGACATTGACCGGACAGTCCGGCGTCAGCGTCCATTTCCATTGCTGGCTGTACGGCGTGTCTCCCGGAAAGACCGGGGAGCTGGCCGAAACCGGCGGCGAAATGTCCCACAAACGTTTCATGGTTAAAGTAATTCTTGCGTCGGCGCCTAGTCTATCGAAAATCGGTGCGTCCGACGAGGGGCAAGTACCCGGTGGCACCATCATAGATGGCCCAGCTCCGCCAGCGAAATCGCCTGGTCGCGCGCCACGATCAGATGATCCACCAGCCGCACCTCCACCAGGGCCAGCGCCTGCTTCAGGTGCCGCGTCAGGGCGAGGTCGGCGGCGCTGGGCTCTGTGGCGCCCGAGGGGTGGTTATGCGCCAGAATCAATGCCGCGGCGTGCCGCCGCAGCGCCTCGCGCACCACTTCGCGGGGATAGAGGGACGCCTGATTCAGCGTGCCGCGCGCCAGCTCGGTGGCCTCGATCAGGTGCAGCCGTTGATCCAGAAACAGGGCCATGCAGAGCTCGATCTCCTGGTGGCCGAGCGCCGCGACGCAATATTGGCGTACGGCTCCCGGGTGCGACATCAGGTTGCGTGAGCGCAGCGGCTCTACATGCGCGCGCCTGGCCATCTCCAGCACGGCGGCCAGACTGCAGGCCTTGGCCACGCCCAGCCCGTGGATCTGGCGCAACTCGTGCAACGGCGCGGCGAGGACGCCCCGCAGGCCGCCATACCGCAGCATCAGCTCGCGCGCCAGATCGAGCGCGTTCGTGCCCCGGGCGCCGGTGCGCAGGATCACCGCCAGCAGCTCCGAATCCTGCAGTGCGGGCGCACCCTGGGAGGTCAGCCGCTCGCGCGGGCGTTCGGTTTCGGGGATGCGGTCGGGCAGGTTCATCGTCTAGGCTCTAAAATCAGGTTTATCGATGTTCAAATAGAGTGCCAAAGCCCTGGCGCCGTCTCACGCAAAATGACTGTTTCCATCCGTCCGGACTCCTACCTCACCCTGCACTACCGCATCGTCCTGGCCTCCGGTCCGGCCGAGGGTTCGGTGTTCACCGACACTTTCGATGGCCGTCCGGCCACCCTGCAGATGGGCGGCGGCCAGTGGGCGCCCGGCATGGAGGCGCCGCTGGTCGGCCGCCTGGAAAGCGAACGCTTCAGTTACACGCTCGAGCCCGCCGATGCCTACGGTGACCGCAATCCCGAACTGATCCAGAAGGTCACGCGCAAGATGCTCGCCGAACATGCGGGCGCCGATGCCACCTTCGCCCCCGGCGATCTGGTCGAGTTCACGGCGCCCAACGGCGGGCGATATTCCGGGGTGCTCAAAGAGCTGAACGATGAGTGGGCGATGTTCGATTTCAATCACCCGCTGGCCGGTACCCGGCTGCGGGTCGATGTCGCCATTCTGGGAGTTTTGTAATGCCCGTGTCCGTCACCGCCCCCGAGGCGGAAGTCCTGCTGGCGCAACCGCGCGGCTTCTGTGCCGGCGTCGATCGCGCGATCGAGATCGTCGAGCGCGCTCTCGAGCTGCACGGCGCCCCGATCTATGTGCGCCATGAGATCGTGCACAACCGCTACGTGGTCGAGGATCTGCGTGCCAAGGGTGCGATCTTCATTGATGAGCTCGAGCAGGCGCCCGCGGGCGCCATCGTGGTGTTCTCCGCGCATGGCGTGTCCAAGGCCGTGCGCGCCGAAGCAGACGAGCGGGGGCTGCGTGTGTTCGATGCCACCTGCCCGCTCGTGACCAAGGTTCACGTCGAGGTGGCGCGCATGCGTGCCGCCGGGCGCGAGATCATCATGATCGGCCACAAGGGCCATCCCGAGGTCGAAGGCACGCTCGGTCAGGCGCAGGGCGGCATGTATCTCGTCGAAACCGCCGAGGATGTGGCGGCCCTCGAGGTGGTCAATCCGGACAATCTTGCCTACGTCACGCAGACCACGCTGTCGGTGGACGATGCCGCCACGGTGTCGGCTGCGCTGAAAACGCGTTTTCCCACGATCGTCGAGCCCAAGAAGAGCGACATCTGTTATGCCACCCAGAACCGCCAGGATGCGGTCAAGGTGCTGGCGCCGGAGTGCGATCTGGTGCTCGTGGTGGGTAGCCCCAACAGCTCGAATTCCAACCGCCTGCGCGAAGTCGCCGAGCGCATCGGCGTGGATGCCTATCTGGTCGAAGGCGCGGCCGCCATCGATCCCGCGTGGCTCGAGGGTCGCCAGCGCATCGGCATCACGGCCGGCGCTTCGGCACCCGAGGTGCTGGTGCAGCAGGTGATCTCTCGGGTGCGCGAGTTGGGCGCCGTGTCGGTGCGTACCATGCCTGGCCTCGAAGAAAACGTCGCGTTTCCGCTGCCCAAGGGGCTCGCGCGCAAGAGTGCGCAAATCGAGACGCTCGAATAGTGGCGTGCGCGTCCGGTCTTGCGCCGGGCGGGCGCTTCGATGCGCGGGCGAGTTGCTCTATCGAACCGGATGCTCAAGCCCCTGGCGTGCGCCGCCCCTGGCGCGAGTCCAGACAATAATCAGGAGACCTCTTCATGCAGTTGTACGGATACTTCCGCAGTTCGGCAGCCTACCGGGTGCGTATCGCGCTCAATCTGAAGGGGCTGTCTTATGAATACGTGCCCGTCCATCTGCTGAAAGACGGCGGGCAGCAATTGAGCGAGACCTATCGCGCGCTCAACCCGGCGGCGCTGGTGCCCACCTTGGTCGACAATGGCGCCGCGCTTGGCCAATCGCTCGCCATCATCGAGTATCTCGACGAAACCCGTCCCGAAGTGCCCCTTCTGCCCGCCGATGCGCTGGGCCGAGCCCGCGTTCGCGGTCTGGCGCAGGCGGTGGCATGCGACACCCATCCGCTGAATAACCTGCGTGTGCTGAAGTATCTGAAGCACACGCTCGCCGTCTCCGAAGAGGCCAAGAACGAGTGGTACCGTCATTGGGTTGGCGTGGGGCTCGGCGCGCTCGAACAGATGTTGGCGGGCTCGGATGCCACGGGCCGGTTCTGCCATGGCGACACGCCCACGATCGCAGATCTCTGCCTGGTACCGCAGGTGTACAACGCACGCCGTTTCGGCTGCGACCTGAGCGACTATCCCACGATCGAACGCATCGACGCGGCCTGCGGCGAGCTCCAGGCTTTTATCGACGCACAGCCGCAGAATCAGCCCGACGCGGAGTGAGCGGCGGGTAGGCGGGTGCTTCGGCCCATACTGACGATGTGCGTACGACGCCGCCCTGATCGGGCGGCGTTGTGTTTTTCGCAGGTGCGTTCAGGAAGGGCGGCGCGTGAGCAGGCTTGACCGGATCGGCGTTGGCGCAGGTAACGGGCAGGCATATCGATGCCGATCGTCGATCTCGGCGTTGTCGCGAGCGGGGTGTGGGGAGGTTAAGGGCGCCGGCAGAGGTGCGTGGCGCTCGAGCCGCGTAAGGTGCGCCTGGCGTGGGCAAAAGCAAAGGGCCACCCTGATGGGTGGCCCTTTACCTACAACTGGTGCCGGCAAGAGGAGTCGAACCCCCGACCTTCGCATTACGAATGCGCTGCTCTACCAACTGAGCTATGCCGGCTTTAACCTGTGCTTTGTTTTGTTTCCCTGAATCTGCTGCTTCGCTCGGCATCGCTGCGTTGCTTCTGCTTGATGTGTCTCGCAGATAAGTGCTGATCAGGAAAGACCGAGATCATATCAGAAGTTTTCTGACGTTGTGAAGATTGCGGCGCAAAAAATTTTGCGTGGAGCCTCGCTTGCACAGTTCGAAAAATTACTTCATAATCTCGTTTCTTAGCAGTTCCCCGATAGCTCAGTCGGTAGAGCGACGGACTGTTAATCCGCAGGTCGCTGGTTCGAGCCCAGCTCGGGGAGCCAAAGTTTTCGAGGGCCATTCACGCAAGTGAATGGCCCTTTTGGCTTTCTAGCGCTGGCTCTTTTGGCTTTTCGGCGTTCGGCTTTCTTCCCCGGGGCTTTTACCTTTGGCGGTACACGCTCCGCTTCTATGCGCGGTCTTTCGTGCGTGACGTTCCTGCCGCGAGATATCTCCACGCTCGATGCGCCCGCTCGAATTCGCGCGCCTTCACGGCGCTGCTCGGGGCGGCGCTCGTTGCGCGTGCAATCAATGCATCGCGGCGAATACGCTCCGCTACGTGGGCCGCGGGCGTCCGTATCGGCGGCCCGGGCGCATGTCTGAGTGGGCTTTCAGGTCGATGTGGGCGGCAGCGGCGCGCGATTGAGAAACAGCGTCACCAGCACCGAGGTGTCGGTCATGGCGCGCAGGCTGTGCGGCACACCGGCGGCCAGAAAGAGCAGGGTGCCCGATTCCATTGGCTGAGTGACGCCATAGGCCGTCACTTCCACGATCCCTTCGAGGCACTGCAGCGTGATGGCGCTCGCCGCGATTTCATGGGGCGGCAGGGTCTCGCCCGCCATCAGGCTCAGGCGCAGCACTTCGATCTGATCGGAGCGCACCAGCGCCTTGGAAGGCGTATCACGCAGCGCGGGTCCCAGCGGACGGATGTCGATGAGCTCGCCGGGGCGGGCGTGGTGCAGGGACATGTGCGGCTCCTTGGGGGCAGGGGCTGGTGGGGCGTTGTGTGAGCGTAACATCGCCGGCGCCGATGCTGCGCAGCACATAGTCCGCCGTCCTGCTCTGTACTAACATGGCCCGAAACAACAGCGGTAACGCGCCCTGCGGGCGCACGCATGGGCGAGTCGGGATCAGTCGGATGAGTAGTGGGGCAACACAGGATCGCCGGATCGGGCTGACCGTTCTGACGGGTTTTCTGGGCAGTGGCAAGACCACATTGCTCAATCGCCTGGTGCGCGATCCTGCCTACGCGGACGCTGCCGTCATCGTCAATGAGCTCGGTGATATCGGCATCGACCACCAGTTGGTGCGCGTCGCCGATGACCGCATCGTCCTGCTCGAAGGTGGTTGCATTTGCTGCACGGTCAGTGGCGGGTTGGTCGATACGCTGCGCTCACTGTTCATGCTCGCCTTGCAGCGGCGCATCAAGCCTTTCAAGCGGGTGCTGATCGAGACCACCGGGCTCGCCAGTCCCGCGCCCATCCTCTTCACCTTGCGCACGGATCCTTTCCTGGCGGAGCGCTACGTTTATCGTGGTGCCATCGCCGTGGCCGACGTGCAGCATCTGCGCAATCATTTGCGCACGCAACCGGAGGCGACACAGCAGATCGCACTGGCCGATGTCGTTGCGTTCAGCAAGGCAGATCTGGTCAATCCGGCGCGCATTGAGAGCGCCCGCGCCGAAGTCATGCGCATCAACCCGGGCGTGCCCTGCACTGTGCTGCGGGCCGACGCAGCGCTCGACAGCATGCTCGGAGAGGCCGCGCTCGCGCGGCAGCGCGCGTCTCCCGAGGGGCTGGATGGCTGGTTATCCGCCTATTCGAGGCCGTTGGCGGCGCCGGGCCGCCTGGGAGGGCATGCCCAGGTCGAACACTTCTCCATGACACTGGCCGCGCCGCTCAGTCGTGGGCAATTCCTGGCGGGCATGCACGATATCCAGGCTCGCTACGATCAGGGTCTCTTGCGCATCAAGGGCATGATCTGCTTCGCGGGCGATGCCTTGCCCTGCGCCGTGCATGGCGTGCATCGGCAGCTTTATCCGCTCGAGAGCTTGCCGCAGTGGCCCGGGGATGGCCGTGACTCCCGTCTGGTGTTCATTCTGCGGGGGCTGCGCGGCGATGCGGTGCGCGAGCAGGTGCGCCGCGCGTTGCACCAGCCGCCAGCGGCCTGAGGTCGCTGGCCGCCGCCGTGGCGGTCCGCAGTACGGCGAGTCTGGCCTCCCCTGGGGCCGGTCGCGTGCCGGACGGTGCCGGCGTCGTGGCGCGGCCTGTGGATGGCTTATGCGCCGCCATTTGGTCTGCATCCGATCAAAATACGGTATAAACAAAGGCAATCTGATGCGTCAAACGAGACAATCATGGATCGCCTGAAAGCCATGCAGGTCTTTGTCGAGGTGGCCGATCGGGGCAGCTTGTCTGCCGCCGCGGCCCACCTGGACATGTCGCGCGCCATGGTGTCGCGCTATCTCGCCGAGCTCGAGGAGTGGGTCGGGGTGCGGCTGTTGCACCGCACGACACGGCGTCTGAGCCTTACGCCGGCAGGCGCGGAGACATTGCCGCGCTGCCGGCGCATGCTGGATCTGGTGGGTGACATGCGTGATGCGGTCGCCACGCCGGAGGCGTCGCCGCGGGGCCTGCTGCGCGTGACGGCGCCCATGTCATTCGGAACCAGCCAGCTCGTGGGGGTGGTCAGTGAGTTCGTTGCGCGCTATCCCGGCGCGGCGGTTGACCTCATGCTGGTCGACAGGGCGGTCAACCTGGTCGAGGAGCGGGTTGACCTGGCGGTGCGGATCACCAATGACGTGGATCCCAATCTGATTGCGCGCCACCTTGCCGATTGCCGCTCGTTGGTCTGCGCCGCGCCTGCCTATCTGGAGCGCGCCGGGTTGCCGGCGCGGGCCGAAGATCTATCGCTGCACAACTGCCTCACCCATTCCTACTACGGCCGCAGTCTGTGGCGGTTCGTGCGCGACGGCGAGACCGTCGATGTACCCGTGAGTGGCAACATCACCGCGAACGAAGCCGTCGTGCTGATGCGGGCGGCCTTGGGCGGGGCCGGCATCGCCTTGCTGCCTACCTATCTGGCGGCGCCGGAGGTGGCTGCGGGGAGGTTGCGCGCGATCCTGCCGGAGTGTGAGCCGCAGGTCCTCGGCATTCATGGTGTGTACGCCTCGCGGCGCCAGATGCCGTTGATACTTCGCGCCATGCTGGATTTTCTGGTGGAGCGGCTGGGGTCTGCGCCGTGGGATAGTGGGCTCAAGGCCTGACACCGCCGATAGCGCGCCTGGCGTCGGGGGTGTTGCCCCTTTGGCCTTGGGGGCTATAATTGTTTCACGCTGCGGTTCCGTGCCTGGGCCCGGGTAGGGCGGGGCGGATAAGTCCGACAGCAACCATAGGCGTCCACGCATCGTCGTCGACACCCATCCAGATAAGCTTGGTGGTGTCCAATCGAGATTGGCATCTGTATGCCGCGCGGTGTGAGCGAATAGGCCGCCGTCGTGCGTGGGGCTGGTGATCCGGTTCATCCTGCTGTTTGGATTCCCTACGCCCTCGTCGTCGCTTCAGGTGGGCATGTTTTCACCGAAACGGGCGAGTGATCGTGTGGTTCGTTGTCCGGCAGCCGGCGCCTCATGCTCAGCGCTGCACGGATTGCGTGCCGGACGCGGGTGGCCCCGGTGCCGTGCAATGCCTTTGCCCTGCGCATTTTGACCCTGTAAGCCGTGTCTTAGTACGGCAGTCGCGTAGTTCGCGCACCCGCATCCCGGCGATGCCGCACGGCTCATCCCAGGATGGATCGGGCCTCCGCGTTTAACCCTAAGCAATTGAAAACAGACACATTGTGTTCCTCGGGCTCATGACCACACCCGCCAATCATCGCCGTCAGGCCGATGCGGTCCGGGGACGTGCGCGCCTGCGCGATGGCTGTCACTTCGACGCCAGCGGGATCATGCGGCCTGAGATTGTCGGTGGGGGGGCGAGGGCAGGCGCCTGCGTTGCGGGTCTTGATGCTGCTGTCGCCGCTGTTGCTTGCACTGGCGCTGCTGATCCCGACGCTGCGGGTGCCCTGGTTGCGCGGGCCCGCGTCGTGCGAGCCTGCATTGCGCGCGCAGCTCACGCGGATCGCGTGCATTCGGTGCGATGTGCCGGCAGAAATGAAAAAAGCCCGGTTCGAAAACCGGGCTTCAATCAAGATCTGGTTGCGGGGGCAGGATTTGAACCTACGACCTTCGGGTTATGAGCCCGACGAGCTGCCAGACTGCTCCACCCCGCGTCTGAGAAGAAGAATATTACTCTGAATTCCAACCTGGTGCAAGTTTGCCGTTTTTTTGATGAGTACCAATGAACGATAGCGAAGCCACTCTCGTGCTGGAAACCGCGCTTCTGTGCGCGAGCCAGCCGATGCCGATCGCCGAGATGCGCAAGCTCTTTGGCGAGAGCCCCGACTTCGACAACAACACGTTGCGCGCCTGCCTCGAAACCCTGCAAACACAGTGGGACGGTCGGGGCCTGGAGCTCGTGCAATTGGCGTCGGGCTGGCGGTTTCAGAGCCGTCCGGCCATGCAGCGCTATCTCGAGCGCCTCAACCCCGAGCGACCGCCCAAGTATTCACGCGCGGTCCTGGAAACGCTCGCCATCGTGGCATGGCGCCAGCCCGTGACGCGCGGTGATATTGAAGATATCCGTGGTGTGACGGTGTCGTCCCAGATCGTGAAGGCGCTCGAGGATCGCGGCTGGATCGAAGTCATCGGTCATCGGGATGCGCCCGGCCGCCCCGCGCTGTTTGGCACCACGCGGCAGTTCCTCGACGATCTCGGTATGCGCGCGCTCGATGAGCTGCCGCCGCTCGAATCTGCGCAGGCGGCCGCCGCGCTGGCGGGTCTGGATCTGGGCGGCGCCGAGATCCAGCCGGAAGAAATCGCGATGGCGCAAGGCTTGGTGCCCGACGAAGCGGATACGTCGGCACAAGCCGCCGCGGCGGCCGTGGCCGACGCGCTGGGCGATGCGCCCGCTCAGGGCGCGTTGCTCGAAGGAGAGGATGTCGGCGCGGCACAAGAGGATGCGCAGGCGCATGGGCAGGACGACGCGCGGCGGGAGTCCGCCGTAGGTCAGCAAGCGTCTGACGGCACCGCCGAACGGGCGGCGGCGCAGGACGACACGCAGGGCGCTGGCGAACCGGCCGACAGCACCGTCGAGGCGGTCGCCGTGGCAACGGTGTCGCACACGCCTGAAGCTTTACCTGACGGAGAAGGCGTAGATGGCGTAGAATCGATGGTTTCGCGCGGCGCGTCCGATTCGGACCCGGCGCTCGAAGACGAGGCGGGGGTGACCGCTGTCCGCGCCGATGCCGGGCAAGCACCTGACGCCATCGCGCAGCCGGATGCCGAGCCGTCGGGCGATCTGGGCCCCAACCAGGGCCAGAGCCCCATCGACGATCCGGATCCTGCGCAAAATCCTGAATCGGCTCCACCGCTTTCCGCGGCCTCGGCTTCCGATTCGGCCCCAGTCCGTGATGAGCGTGCGGCACACGATGCTGCAAGGCTTGCCGGTGAGGCCGGTATGAGTGCTTTTCCCCACGCGGAACCTCCTTCGGAGGCAACGCAGGATGTTCAGGGGCGTGCCCCGCGCGCGCCGCTGGGCGTGCCTCTGGCCGATGTTGTGCCCGAGGTGCCGCAGCTCGACGCGGATCGGATCGATCCGCCTTCCGTGCCTGGCGAAACCACGCCCCCAGCGCCCGCGCCGGAATTCCAGCCGGGCCTGCAAGAACCCGAGATCGTGCCACCCGCGCCCGAGGCAATGCCCGGCGTGTCTGGCGCATCGAATCCGTCCAATGATGATGACGATGAGCTTGCCGATGGCAAGCCTTCCCAAGTTTGAAATCCGGAGCTGTCCCAGTGACAACCAATATCACGATGCAGGATGACAATACCCCGGGCAATGATGCCGCCGATCCTGGTACGAATGCGGAAGCCGGACAGTCCGGCGCCGCAAGTGCCGAGGGCGAGGCGGGTGGCCGAGGGCGTGGCCGTAAGCTGCGCACCCCGTTCCGCCGCCGCCGCGGTGATGCCGAGCAGGCGCCGGGCGCCGATGCCGCCGCGGGCGATGGCGAGTCCTCCGAGGCTGCCGCCGCCGTAGAGGGTGTGGCGCCGGCCGAGCGTCCTGCGCGGGCGCCTCGTGGAGAGCGCGCTCCCCGTGGTGAGCGCGCCGCGAAGGGTGAGCGCCCGCCGCGGGGTGAGCGTGCTGCAAAGAGTGAGCGTGCCCCGAAGGGAGAGCGTGCGCCGAAGGGTGAGCGTGCCGCGAAGGGCGAGCGCACTCCCCGCGGCGAACGTCAGCCTCGTGGTGAGCGCCCGCCGCGCGCCGAGCGGGCTCCGCGTGGCGAGGGTGGCGATCATGCCGCCGCTTATGCCGCGGATCCGGCTGCCGAGCACGATGCAGACCAGGCGCTGGCCTATCTGGATAATGCCGAGCGCATCGAACAACGCCTGGGCAAATACCTCAACAGCGAGGCGGTGATGCCCAAGCTGCACAAGGTGCTTGCCGATGCCGGTATCGGTTCGCGGCGCGAGATGGAAGAGCTGATCGTGGCGGGCCGGGTGTCGGTCAATGGCGAGCCGGCGCACATCGGACAACGAGTCGCGGCCAACGATCAGGTGCGCGTCAACGGCAAACCCGTCATTCGTCCCAACGCCAAGAAGCCGCCGCGCGTGATCCTGTATCACAAGCCGGCGGGCGAGATTGTCAGCCATGACGATCCGGGTGGCCGGGCCAGTGTGTTTGCGCGCCTGCCCAAGCTGCGTACCGGCAAATGGCTGTCGGTGGGCCGCCTCGATCTGAACACCGAAGGGCTGCTGATCTTCACGACCTCGGGCGACATGGCCAATCGCATCATGCATCCGCGGTACGGCACCGAGCGTGAGTACGCGGTGCGCGTGCTGGGCGAGATGGACGAGGCGCAGCGCAAGTCTCTTACCGAAGGCATCGAGCTCGATGACGGCACGGCGGCTTTCGGTTCGTTCGAATACATCGGTGGCGACGGGAGCAATCGCTGGTACCGCGTCACCCTGCAAGAGGGCCGCAACCGCGAGGTTCGCCGCATGTTCGAGGCGGTCGGTGTCACGGTGAGCCGGCTGATCCGTACGCGTTTTGGCGATATCGTGCTGCCGCGCAACCTGCGCCGTGGCCGCTGGGACGAGCTGGATGCCAAACTCGTCAGCGCGCTCATGGTGCAGTTGGGCCTGTTGCGCGATGACGACGATGATTCCGAGGGTGGTCGCCGCAAGTCGCGCCAGCCGCAGTCGCACGACAGCGCGCTGCCGCCGGGATTCGGCACCATGGATCGCAACGGCATGAACGGTGCTCGCATCGGCCGCCGCGGCAAGTTGCAGGGCGGTCGCGTAGGCAGCGCCGGTCAGGCTGTGGCGTGTCCGTCGGATCCCTTCGGCACGGGTCTGATGATCACTGGGGGCTATGCCAATGGCCATCCGCTGGGCGGCGATGCCAATGGCAATCGCTCGGGTCGCGGTGGTAAGGGTGGGGCAGGTGGCAAAGCCGCCGGCGGTGCCCGTCCTGATGGCGGCAAGGGCCGTGGTGGCGCGCGCAAGGCGGCCCCGGGTGGCCGGGGACAGCCCCGAGCGGCCGCGCTGGAGGGGGGTGACAAGCCGGCTGGCGCGCGTGGCAAGAAGCCGCGCGGCACGGGCCAGGGGCAAGGTCAACAGGGCCAGGGTCAGGGTCGCAATCAGAAGCCTCAGGGTGCGGGTGGCAAGCCCCCGCGCTCGGCCAAGGCGGCCGGGGGCGGCAACAAGCCGGCAGGTTCCGGCAAATCTCGTGGCCGCAGTGGCGGCGGCGGTGGTGGTGGCGCGGGCCGGGGTGACGATTGGCAACCCAAGGGCGCTTCGGCGCATGAGTCCCGCCTGGGGTTCATGGGTGGCCGGGGCCGCGGCGACCGTTGATCGAATGGAGCGCGTGGCGCCACGGATCACCCGTGGTGCGGCGCGCGCCCTGCCAGAGATGTGTCCCGATTACGCGTAAACCCGCGACGAATCAGGCAATTTCTTTCAATTTCTGGTAGAATCATTCGTTTTCGTGGCGCGCGTATCTTTTGCCCCTGGCCAGATTTTGGTGGGTGGCGATGGAGAACCGCGCCAGCGTTGCTGGTTTTTGCGGTCTGGTATCGGGGTGGAGATCGCCCTCGATATGCAAGGCGGCAGCAAAAATAAGCCAGTGTGGCCGCATGCGGATGAAGAGCCAGGCAGGTTTACCCATGGTGCCTGTATCTGGAGGCTCTCCCGGCATCAGCCCGACGGGCTCGTCGGACCGGTCCACGGGAGCGTGCAACGCACACATTGACGTAACAAGCGGCGGACGCCGTGCAGGGCCTGGCGGTATCGGGCTCTCTTCTGTCCGCCACTGCCGTGGTGGTGAGCCTCCGGGCTTCCGGTAGCAGATACCGAAATCTCCACGGCACAGGTCGCAACATTGGGTCTGGCTGGAGGTGTTGTTTTGACGGCATCCGTTCAACGGCATGCGTTTTTACGGCATCTCGAGGCAGGCAATAGGGTGGGCTGGGCGTACAGCCCATTTTTTTTGAGCGTATGGCTGATTTATTCACACTGACCGAAGAAGCGCTGGCTGGCATGGACATCGAACTCGTCGATGTCGAGCGTGCCGCCATGGGGCTGCTGCGCGTGACGATCGACCGTGAAGGCGGTGCGCGCATCGAAGATTGCGAGCAGGTCTCGCGCCAGCTCTCGCGTGTGTATGAAGTCGAAAACATCGACTACAAGCGTCTGGAAGTCGGGTCGCCCGGCGTTGATCGCCCCTTGCGTACCGAAAAGGAATTCCGCCGTTTCGTGGGCGAGCGCGTGGAGATCAAGCTGCGTGACGCGATCGATGGACGCAAAGTATTCACCGGCATTCTGAGTCTGGCCGAGCCGGCGCCTTCTGCGGAAGGCGCGGCGCAGGACACGGCGATGTTCGGTCTCGAATTTGAGGCAAAGAAGGACGATATCCAGGTGTTGAGCTTCACGCTCGCTGACATCGAGCGCGCCAAACTGGATCCCGTTCTGGATTTCAAGGGCAAAAAGCGATGAGTCGCGAAATTCTTCTGTTGGTCGATGCACTGGCGCGTGAGAAAAACGTCACGCGCGATGTCGTGTTCGGGGCGCTGGAAGGCGCGCTGGCTTCGGCCATGAAAAAGCGTTTCAAGGAAGATGCGGATATCCGCGTCTCGATCGATCGCGAGACGGGCAGCCATGAAGGCTTCCGCCGTTGGCTCGTGGTGCCCGACGAGGCCGGTCTGCAAGAGCCCGACAAGCAGGAAATGCTGTCGGACGCCCAGGAGATCGTGCCCGAAATCCAGGAAGGCGAATACATCGAAGAGCCGCTCGAGCCGGTCGAATTCGGCCGTATCGGCGCGCAGGCCGCCAAGCAGGCGATTCTGCAGAAGATTCGCGATGCCGAGCGCGAGCAGGTGCTCAACGACTTCCTTGATCGTGGCGAGACCATCATCTCGGGCACGATCAAGCGCATGGACAAGGGTGATTCCATCATCGAAACCGGCAAGATCGAAGCCCGTCTGCCGCGCTCGGAAATGATCCCCAAGGAAAACCTGCGTATCGGTGATCGTGTGCGCGCCTTCGTGCTGCGTGTCGATCACGCCGCCCGCGGCCAGCAGGTCATTCTGTCGCGCACTTCGCCCGAGTTCATTCGCCAGCTCTTCGAAAACGAAGTGCCCGAGATCGAGCAGGGCCTGCTCGAGATCAAGGCCGCGGCCCGTGATCCCGGCGTGCGCGCCAAGATCGCCGTCATCGCCTACGACAAGCGCATCGATCCGATCGGTACGTGCGTCGGCATGCGGGGTTCGCGTGTCACCGCCGTGCGCAACGAACTCGGCGGTGAACAGGTCGACATCGTGCTGTGGTCGGAAGATCCTGCCCAGTTCGTGATCGGCGCCCTTGCGCCTGCCAACGTCGAATCCATCGTGGTCGACGAAGACAAGCACGCGATGGACGTCGTGGTCGACGAAGAAAATCTGCCCAAGGCCATCGGCGCCAAGGGCCAGAACGTGCGTCTGGCCTCCGAGCTGACCGGCTGGCAGATCAACATCATGACGCCGGAAGAAAGCCTGAATCGCCAGGAAACCGAGCGTACCTCGCTGCGCGCCACCTTCATGCAGAAGCTGGACGTGGACGAAGAGGTCGCCGACATCCTGATCGATGAAGGTTTCACCGGCATCGAAGAAATCGCCTACGTGCCCATGCAGGAACTGCTGGAAATCGAGGCATTCGACGAAGACACCATCAACGAGCTGCGTGCCCGTGCCCGCAACGCGCTGCTGACCGAGGCGATCGCCCAGGAAGAGCGGCTCGAAACGGCGCAGGACCTCCTCGAACTCGACGGCGTGACGCCCGAGCTGGCTGCCAAGCTGGCCGAGCGCCAAGTGCATACGCGTGATGATCTGGCTGAGCTCTCCACCGATGAGCTGGCCGAGATCGCCGGCCTGGACGAAAGCCAGGCCAGCGACCTGATCATGCGTGCACGTGCTCACTGGTTCGACGAGGAATGATCCGCCCCGCCTACCAGGCCGGCGATCCGCCGCGAGTTGAAGTTTGTAAATAGCTGCATATAGGGAAGAGAGCCTAATGTCGAGTAATACTGTCGCCCAGTTCGCCACCGAGCTGAAAATGCCTGCCAACACGCTGCTGGAGCAGCTGCGTGCGGCTGGTGTTGACCTCAAATCGGTCGACGATGCCGTGACCGACAGCGACAAGGCGAAATTGCTCGACTCGCTGCGCCGCGCGCATGGCGCATCCGAAGGCAAGAAGATCACGCTCACGCGTCGTCAGACTTCGGAAATCCGCCAGGCCGATGCCACGGGCCGTTCGCGTACGATCCAGGTCGAAGTGCGTAAAAAGCGCGTCTTCGTCAAGCGTGATCCCGCCGAGCTCGCCGCCGAACAGGCTGCCGAGCAGGCCGAGGCCGCTGACATCGCCGCGCAGGACGCTGCCGCCGCACCCGCGGCCCCGGCCGCGCCCGCCGAGGCTCCCGTCCAGGACCAGCCCGCCGAGGTGACCTCCGCGCCGGTCGCCGAGGCCGCTGATGCCGCGCCCGCTGCCGAGCCGGTGCCCGAAGCGCCGCAAGATGCGCCCAAGGCCGAACCGGTCGCCGAGGCGCCCGCCCCCCAATCCGCGCCCGAGGCTGCGCCTGCGACGACCCCCGTGGCCGAAGCGCCCGCCGCGCCGGTCGTGCCTGCCGAAGCCCCCGCGGCTCCGGCTTCCGCCCAACCCGCGGCCCAGGCTGAGCCTGAGTCCGAGTCCGAACCTCAACCCGAGGCTTCCAGCAAGCAGTCTTCGGCGCAGCCCGCCGAGCCCGAAGCCAAGAATGAACCTGCCGTCGAGCAACCGGCTGAAGCTGCTCGATCTGAACCTGTTGTGCACGCTCAAACCGATCTGAACTCCAAGGCGCAGGCCGCCGCGCCCGCCAAGCCCCAATCCGACGCCGGCAAGCCTGCCGCCGCTCGTGCCGAAGCACCCAAGTCCGCCGCGCGTCCCGACGCTCGCCGCGCCGCGCCGCCCGTGGCCGCCTCCGCCGGCGGTGCCGGCCGTGAGGACGCCCGCCGTGCCGCCGAAGCCGAAGCCGCCGCGCTGCGTGAGATGCTGAACCGTCCGCGCAAGGTGTTGCGCGCGCCGGAACCCGAGCCCGCCGCTGGCGCCATCACGGGTACGCTGCACAAGCCCGCCGGCAAGCCCGCTGCCGCTCCCAAGAAGGACGGCGCCAAGCCGGCCGCCCCGGGTGCCAAGAAAGTCATCAAGACCGCGGAAGTGTCGTCCACCTGGTCCGACGACGCCTCGCGCAAGAAACCCGCCGACAAGGCGCCCGCCGCGCCGTCGCGCGACGGTTGGCGCGCGGGTGGCAAGGGTGGTGGCGGCAAGGGCCGCAACAACCGCCATCAGCAGAACGATCGCCGCAACGAGCCGGCTGCCCAGGAATTCATCGCGCGTGAAATCCACGTGCCCGAGACCATCAGCGTGGCCGACCTGGCGCACAAGATGTCCGTCAAGGCCGCCGAGGTGATCAAGCACCTGATGAAGCTGGGCCAGATGGTTACCATCAACCAGGTGCTCGACCAGGAAACCGCGATGATCGTGGTGGAAGAGCTGGGTCACGTCGCGATCGCGGCCAAGCTGGACGATCCGGAAGCCTTCCTCGACCTGGCGCCCGTGGCGTCGGACGCCGAAGAGCAACCGCGCGCCCCGGTCGTGACCGTGATGGGCCACGTCGACCACGGCAAGACCTCGCTGCTCGACTACATCCGCCGCGCCAAGGTTGCCGCGGGCGAAGCGGGTGGCATTACCCAGCACATCGGCGCCTACCACGTCGAAACCGGCCGTGGTGTGGTTACCTTCCTCGATACCCCGGGTCACGAGGCCTTCACGGCCATGCGTGCTCGCGGTGCCAAGGCAACCGACATCGTGATCCTGGTAGTGGCCGCCGACGACGGCGTGATGCCCCAGACGCGTGAAGCCATCCACCATGCCAAGGCCGCCGGCGTGCCGCTGGTCGTGGCTGTGAACAAGATCGACAAGCCCGATGCCAACCCTGAGCGCGTGAAGCAGGAACTGGTCGCCGAAGAAGTCGTGCCTGAAGAATACGGTGGCGACGTGCCGTTCGTGTCCGTGTCCGCCAAGACGGGCGCCGGCATCGACGACCTCCTCGAAAACGTCCTGCTGCAGGCCGAAATTCTCGAGCTCAAGGCACCCGTCGAAGCCCCGGCCAAGGGTCTGGTCATCGAAGCCCGCCTCGACAAGGGCCGTGGTCCGGTGGCAACGATCCTGGTGCAGAGCGGTACGCTCAAGCGTGGCGACGTCATCCTGGCCGGCGCGAGCTTTGGCCGCGTGCGCGCCATGCTCGACGAAAATGGCAAGCAGATCCAAAGCGCCGGCCCGTCGATCCCCTGCGAAATCCAGGGTCTGACCGACGTGCCCGCGGCTGGCGACGAGCTGATCGTGCTGTCCGACGAACGCAAGGCCCGTGAAATCGCCTTGTTCCGTCAAGGCAAGTTCCGCGACGTCAAGCTGGCCCGCCAGCAGGCCGCCAAGCTCGAATCCATGTTCGACAACATGGGCGAAGGCACCCAGACGCTGCCCCTCATCGTCAAGACCGACGTGCAGGGTTCGCAGGAAGCGCTGGTCGCCGCGCTCACGAAGCTGTCGACCGACGAAGTGCGCGTCCAGGTGGTGCATGCCGCCGTGGGCGGTATCTCCGAAAGCGACGTCAACCTGGCCATCGCCTCCAATGCCGTCGTGATCGGCTTCAACGTGCGCGCCGAACAAAGCGCCAAGAAGCTGGCCGAAAACAACGGCATCGACCTGCGCTACTACAACATCATCTACGACGCCGTGGATGAAGTGAAGGCAGCCATGTCGGGCATGCTGGCGCCCGAAAAGCGCGAAGAGATCATCGGCCTGGTCGAAGTGCGCGAGGTCTACACGATTTCGCGTATCGGCACCGTCGCCGGTTGTATGGTTCTCGACGGCTACGTGCGCCGCGATTCGCAGGTCCGCCTGCTGCGCAACAACGTGGTCCAGTGGACCGGCCAGCTCGATTCGCTGCGCCGCTTCAAGGACGACGTCAAGGAAGTCAAATCGGGCTTCGATTGCGGTCTGACCCTGCGCGGCAACAACGATCTCCAGGTGGGCGACCAGCTGGAAGTCTTTGAAATCAAGGAAATTGCGCGTACGCTGTAAGGCATACGTGCGATTCAAGTCGTTTTCTACATGAGCCGTCACAAGTCCAAAGCCATCCCCGGCCGCAATCTGCGGCTGGCCGACCAGATCCAGAAGGATCTGGCCGGGATCATCCAGCGCGAGATCGATACGTCCCGCGCTGGCCTGATCACGCTGTCGGGTGTGGAGCTCTCGGCCGACTACGCACACGCGAAGGTGTTCTTCACGGTCCTGGGCGCCGAGCCCGAGACCGCTGCCGCCTTGCTGAACGAAAAGGCCGGCTGGCTGCATTCGCTGCTGTATAAGCTGCTGCACATCCACACTGTTCCCAAGCTGCGGTTCTTCCACGATCCGCAGATCACGCGTGGCATCGAGATGTCGATGCTGATCGATCGCGCCAATCGCGGGCCGCATTCTGGCGTGCCCGACGAGCCCGAAGACCAGTCCTGATCGGGCTGTCGTCTCTGTTTTTTCGTTTTACTTCCGGATCTAGACGATGGCCAAACGACGCGGGCTCGCGCTCGACGGTGTGCTGCTGCTCGATAAACCCGTAGGGTTGTCGAGCAATCACGCTTTGCAGCGTGCACGGCGCACCCTCGACGCGGCCAAGGCCGGCCACACCGGCACGCTCGACCCGTTCGCAACGGGTCTGCTGCTGTGCTGCATGGGCCGTGCCACCAAGATTTCGGGCGCGATGCTCGATGCCGACAAGGCGTACCGCGCCGTCGTGCAATTCGGTGAAGAAACCGACAGCGGTGACCTGACCGGCAACGTCGTGGCGCGCGCGCAAGCTGGCTTCGCGGGCGTGACGCGCGAGCAGGTGCTCGACGTGCTGTCACGTTTCCAGGGCAGCATCGAGCAGATTCCGCCCATGTATTCCGCGCTCAAGCGCGACGGCAAGCCGCTCTATGAATATGCGCGCGCCGGTATCGAACTGGAGCGCCCGCCCCGGCGGGTGACCATCCACCGCATCGAGCTGCTGTCCTGTGATGGTATGCAGGCAGAGATCGATGTGGCGTGCAGTAAAGGGACATACATCCGCACGCTGGCCCAGGACATCGGGCGCGCGCTGGGATGCTATGGCCACCTGGCGGCGCTGCGGCGTACCCAGGTCGGGCCGTTTTCGCTCGACCGCGCCGTGACGTTAGACGCCCTGCAGGCGATGCCCGATCCCAAGACGGCGCTGCTTGCCCTGAATGAATTGCCGGCGGGCTTGATGCCCGTCACTCGAACTTAAAGGACCTGCTATGACCCGCGCCTTGCGCAATGTCGCCATCATCGCCCACGTGGACCACGGCAAGACCACGCTGGTTGACCAACTCCTGCGCCAATCCGGTACGTTCCGCGAGAACCAGGCCGTGGCCGAGCGGGTCATGGACTCGAACGATCTCGAAAAAGAACGCGGGATCACCATTCTGGCCAAGAACTGCGCGGTCGAGTACGAAGGCACGCACATCAACATCGTCGACACCCCGGGACACGCGGACTTCGGCGGTGAAGTCGAGCGCGTGCTGTCGATGGTCGACGGCGTGCTGCTGCTGGTCGACGCGGTCGAAGGCCCCATGCCGCAGACCATCTTCGTGACCCGCAAGGCGCTGGCGCTGGGCCTCAAGCCCATCGTCGTGGTCAACAAGATCGATCGTCCGGGCGCGCGTCCCGACTACGTGATCAACGCGACCTTCGAGCTGTTCGACAAGCTCGGCGCGACCGAAGAGCAGCTCGACTTCCCGGTGGTGTACGCCTCGGGTCTGTCGGGTTATGCCGGCCTGACCGCCGACGTGCGCGAAGGCGACATGCGTCCGCTGTTCGAAGCCATTCTGCAGCACGTGCCGCAGCGTGAAGACGATCCCAATGGTCCGCTGCAAATGCAGATCATCTCGCTCGACTACAACAGCTACGTCGGCAAGATCGGTGTGGGCCGTATCAACCGCGGCCGTATGCGTCCCGGCATGGACGTGGCCTTCCGCTTCGGTCCTGACGCCGCCGCCCAGCGTGGCCGCATCAACCAGGTGCTGAAGTTCAGCGGCCTGGAGCGCGTGGTGGTCGACGAAGCCGAAGCCGGCGACATCGTCCTGATCAACGGTATCGAAGACCTCAACATCGGCACGACCGTGACTGATCCGGCCACGCCCGAAGCGCTGCCCGTGCTGCGCATCGACGAGCCGACCCTGACCATGAACTTCATGGTCAACACCTCGCCGCTGGCCGGCCGTGAAGGCAAGTTCGTGACCAGCCGCCAGCTGCGCGACCGCCTCGACCGCGAACTCAAGTCCAACGTGGCGCTGCGTGTGCGCGACACCGGTGACGATACCGTGTTCGAAGTGTCGGGCCGTGGCGAACTGCACCTGACCATCCTGCTGGAAACGATGCGCCGCGAAGGCTATGAACTCGCCGTGTCGCGTCCGCGCGTGGTGTTCAAGGAAGTCGACGGTGTGAAGTGCGAGCCGGTCGAAGCCCTGACGGTCGACGTCGAAGACGGTCACCAAGGTGGCGTCATGGAAGAGCTGGGCCGCCGCAAGGGCGACCTGCAGGACATGCAGCCGGACGGCCGTGGCCGCACCCGCCTCGAATACCTGATCCCGGCCCGTGGCCTGATCGGTTTCCAGAACGAATTCCTGACGCTGACCCGCGGTACGGGCTTGATGAGCCACACGTTCCACGAATACGCACCGCTCAAGGAAGGTTCGATCGGCGAGCGCCGCAATGGCGTGCTGATCAGCCAGGACAACGGTGACGCCGTGGCCTACGCACTCTGGAAGCTGCAGGATCGTGGCCGCATGTTCGTGAGCCCGGGCGAGCCGCTGTACGAAGGCATGATCATCGGTATCCACAGCCGCGACAACGACCTGGTCGTGAACCCGATCAAGGGCAAGCAGCTGACCAACGTGCGTGCCTCAGGCACCGACGAAGCCGTGCGCCTGGTGCCGCCGATCCAGCTGACGCTGGAGTACGCGGTCGAATTCATCGACGATGACGAACTGGTCGAAATCACGCCCAAGTCGATCCGCCTGCGCAAGCGTCACCTGCAAGAGCACGAGCGCCGCCGCGCTTCGCGCGAAGGCGCATAAGCGCAACAGCGCTTGGATGCGGCCGCCAGGAGGCCTCGCGGATCGCTACCCACAAAGGGTGCATCGACAACGATGCGCCCTTTGTTTTTTTGTGGCATCAGGCGGGCTTGTGCTGGTGCCGGTACTCCTGTGTACGGCCGCCGTAGCCATAGGCCGCGGCGCGGGCGTCGATCACATGCACGTACGACACCTCGTGCAACGGCTCGAGAATGGCCGAGAAGGCGGCGTGCACCTCTCGCAGGTAGGCGGCCTTCTCGGCCTTCGTATTGGTTTCGTCGGTCACGCTGATGTCGAGGTGAAAGGCGTTGCGCTTCAGATCGGCCAGACTGCGGCCGCCGATGTACCAGGCCGAGGCCGCAATGTGCTGCAGCGTGATCGCGATGACGTCGCGCTCTTTGCCGAGTACGCCCTGGGTAAGGTCCATGGCGGCTTGTACGACACGTTGGTCGCGTGCGGTGTCGGGCTCGCCCGACAGATGGATCACGATATGAGGCATGGTGGATCTCTGTGGAGGGCGGCGCATTGGCGACCGCCATGAAGGCAGTCTACGGAGGGCTTTGACATCGGAATAGCGGGAATTTATGATCTTAGAAATCGGCTGCGCCGATGGATGGCTCATCTTATCCGCTGACCTATGTCACACCTCGATCTCGATCAGCTCCGCACGTTCGTGGCCGTCGCCGATGCCGGAAGCCTCACGGCCGCGGCGCCGCGCGTTTTTCTGTCGCAGTCGTCCGTCAGCGAGCAGATTCGCAAGCTGGAGGAGCGCGCGGGACAGGTCCTGTTGCGGCGCGGTAAAGCCGGTGCGGCATTGACCCCGGCCGGCATGCGCCTGCTGGATTACGCCCGCCGCATTCTGGCGCTAGCCGAACAGGCTCAGCGCGACATGCGCGGACTGGCGCTCGAGGGGGATCTGCGCCTGGGCATCACCGACTATTTCCGGCCCAACGAAATCAGCCCGCTGCTGGCCCGCCTGAAGCAGACGTACCCGGGCTTGCGCCTGCGCGTGGAAATTGCCAAGAGCGACCTCGTGCGCGCGGCCTATACCCGGGGAGAGCTGGATGTGGCGGTCGCCATGCGGGTGACCGACACCGGCGTGGCCGATGCGGGGGCAGATTCGGCGTGGGTGCTGCGTCGCGAGCCACTGGTCTGGCTGGCGGGCGCGGGGGAGGAAGCGGCGGTCGAGGCCAACGACACGCCGTTACCGCTTTTGTGCCTGACGGAATCATGTTCACTGCGCCAGTACACCGAGGGCGTGTTGCGGCGCGCAGGCGTGGCGTATGGCGTGGCGCATGTCACGACCGGGGTGGCAGGGCTGCAGATGGCGCTGGCGGCAGGCCTGGGGGTTGCGTGCCTGAATCAGGGCGCGGTGGGCCCCGGGATTGTGCCGTGGCGCGGCGCCGGCGCGTTGCCGGCATTGGGCACCGCGGTATTCGAAGCCCTGCCGCCGCGCGCCGGTGAAGACGCTCGGGCGGGGCAGGTGCGCGACGCGGTGGTCGCGCACTTTCGCTGAGCGAACGCGGTGTTCAGCCTCAGGCGGGCAGCGACGGGGCGTAGGCCTCGTCCGGCACCTTGACCTTGTCGAAGAATTCCGCGACGCGGCGCACGACCTTCTCGGGGTCGTCTTCGATAATGAAGAGATTGAGGTCGTGGGCGCCGATCATGCCGTTGCCCAGCAATTGCTCGCCGAGCCAGTCGACCAGGCCGCTCCAGAATTCGCTTCCCACCAGGATGATGGGCGCGGGCGGCACCTTGCCGGTCTGGATCAGCGTGAGCGCCTCGAACAGCTCGTCCATCGTGCCGAAGCCACCGGGCATCGACACGTAGGCCGCGCTGTGCATGAAGAAGGTGGCCTTGCGCGAGTAGAAGTAATCGAACTGCAGACTGATGGTCTGGTATTCGTTGTTGTGGGCTTCGTGCGGCAGGTTGATATTCAACCCGATGCTCGTGCCGCCGGCTTCGAACGCGCCTTTGTTGGCGGCCTCCATGATGCCGGGGCCCCCGCCCGCGATCACCGCGAAGCCTTCGCGCGCCAGCCCGGCGGCGATGGCCACGGTGGTTTCATAATGAGGGGAATCGCGGCTGATGCGCGCGCTTCCGAACACACTTACAGCCGGACCGATATGCGCCAGCTTTTCGGCCGCGGTCTTTATCTCTGACATAATCACCGGTATTTGCATGCCGGCGGGCGTCTCTTTTTCTGCCTTATTAACCATGAAAAAAACCTTGTTGCTGGTGGACGGTTCGAGCTATTTGTATCGAGCCTTTCACGCCATGCCCGATCTGCGCAATGCCCAGGGCGAACCGACCGGGGCACTGTATGGTGTCGTGAACATGCTCAAGAAGCTTGTTCAGGATCATAAGGCAGAGTATGCCGCATGCATCTTCGATGCGCGCGGCAAGACGTTTCGCGACGACCTCTACCCGGAGTACAAGTCGCATCGTCCGCCGATGCCGCCCGATCTCTCAGCACAAATCGAGCCCATCCACGAAACCATCCGCGCGCTGGGCTGGCCCCTGCTCGCCATCGAGGGCGTCGAGGCCGACGATATCATCGGCACGCTGGCGCGCCAGGCCGCCGAGCAGGGCATCCACACCATCGTGTCCACGGGCGACAAGGACATGGCGCAGCTGGTCGATCCCCATATTACGCTGGTCAACACGATGAGCGGCGAAACCCTCGATCCGCCCGGCGTGCAGACCAAGTTCGGTGTGCCGCCCGAGCGCATCGTCGACTACCTGATGCTGGTGGGCGACGCCGTCGACAACGTGCCGGGCGTGACCAAGGTGGGCCCCAAGACGGCCGTCAAATGGCTGGGCGAGTACGGCTCGATCGAGAATCTCGTCGATCATGCGGCCGATATCAAGGGCGTGGCGGGCAACAACCTGCGTGAAGCGATTCCGAATTTCCCGCTCACGCGCCAATTGCTCACGATCAAATGTGACTGTGACCTGACCGGCCATATCGCCGGGATCGACGATCTCACGCCCAAGGCGCAAGACCGCGACACGCTGGCGCGCATGTACGACCGCTATGGTTTTCGCACCTGGTTGCGCGAACTCAGCGGCGAGCCCGAGCGCGTGCCGACGGGCGACGCCCGTGCGGTCGAAGCGGCGCACGTGGCGCCGGTCGAGGCCGATTACCGCATCATCACCGAGTGGCAGGATCTCGAAGACTGGATGGCGCGCGTCGACGCCGCCGAGCTGGTCGCGCTCGACACCGAGACCACGTCGCTCGAAGAGATGCAGGCGCGTCTCGTTGGCGTGTCCATGGCCGTGTCCCCGGGCGTGGCCTGCTATGTGCCGCTCGCTCACCGGGGGCCGGATACCGGACCGCAGTTGCCCAAACACGAAGTGATCGAGCGTCTGCGCGGCTGGCTCGAAGATCCCGAGCGCCCCAAGCTGTTGCATCACGCCAAGTACGACACGCATGTCTTCGCGAACGAAGGCATTGCATTGCGCGGCGTGGCCGAAGACACCATGCTGCAAGCTTATGTGCTCGAGTCGCATCGCGGTGTCGGGCTCAATGACCTGGCACAGCGCTTCCTGGGCCGCAGCGGCGTGAGCTACGAAGACCTCTGCGGCAAGGGCGCCAAGCAGATCGGCTTTGACGAAGTGGCGATCGACAAGGCGGGTTTCTACGCTGCCGAAGACGCCGACTTCACGTTGCAGCTGCACCAGGCGCTGCGTCCGCGCGTCACCGCCGACGCGGGGCTGGAGCGCACGTACCTGCTCGAGCTGCAGGTCTCGCGCGTACTGACCGTGATCGAACGCAACGGTGTGCTCGTCGACGCCGCCGAGCTCGGCCGCCAGAGCAATGTGCTGGGCCGCGAGATGCTGTCGCTCGAACAACGTGCCTACGAGCTGGCAGGCCAGCCGTTCAACCTCAATTCGCCCAAGCAATTGGGCGAGATCCTGTTCGGCCGCATGGGCCTGCCCGTGGTGCGCAAGACCGCGAGCGGCGCGCCGTCGACCGACGAAGAAGTGCTGTCCAAGCTGGCGCAGGATTATCCGTTGCCGCAGGTGCTGCTCGAATATCGCGGACTGTCCAAGCTCAAGTCCACCTACACCGACAAGCTGCCGCGCATGATCAACCCGGCCACGGGCCGGGTGCACACCCATTATTCGCAGGCCGCCGTCATCACGGGTCGGCTGGCGTCGTCCGATCCCAATCTGCAGAACATCCCGGTGCGCACCGAGGCGGGCCGCCGCGTGCGTGAAGCATTCATCGCGCCCGAGGGCCGCGTGCTGCTGTCGGCCGATTACTCGCAAATCGAGCTTCGCATCATGGCGCACGTCTCCGATGACGCGAACCTGCAGCGCGCCTTCGCCGCGGGCGAAGATATTCACCGCGCGACGGCCGCCGAGGTGTTCGGAGTGGCCTTGGACGAGGTGACGAACGATCAGCGCCGTGCTGCCAAGGCCATCAATTTCGGCCTCATCTACGGCATGGGCGTGTTCGGCCTGGCCTCCAACCTCGGCATCACGCGCGATGCGGCTCAGCAGTACATCGACCGCTACTTCACGCGCTATCCCGGCGTGGCGCGCTACATGGACGTCACGCGTCATGTGGCGCGCGACCAAGGCTATGTCGAGACCGTGTTCGGACGGCGCCTGCAGTTGCCCGACATCCGTGCGGCCTCCGGACCGCGCCGTCAGGGTGCCGAGCGTGCCGCCATCAATGCGCCGATGCAGGGCACGGCGGCCGACCTGATCAAGCTTGCCATGGTGGCGGCGCAAGACTGGCTCGACGCCGAAGGCCTCGAGAGCCGCATCATCATGCAGGTGCACGATGAACTGGTGCTCGAAGTGCCCGAGTCCGAGCTCGAGGTGCTGCGCGAGCGTCTGCCGCGTCTCATGAGCGATGTGGCCGAGCTGCGCGTGCCGCTCGTGGCCGAAGTCGGCATGGGCCGCAACTGGGAACAGGCGCACTGACCGGCGAATGCGGGGCGCCGGTGGCGCGCTCCGCATTCGTGGTTGCGGTGCGATTGCCCGCGCCGCAGGCGCGGGCATCTGTCGGGCGGATCGCCCTGCGCGCGGGCAACGGCCTGGCCCGATAGCCGCCACGCGCCACCTGGCCACCGGGAAGACCCGAGGGCCGATTTCCTCCGCGGAGGCTGCAACGATATAATGTTGCGCTTTCGCCCCCCACCGATTTCTCCCCATGTTGCTACTCTGGATCGTCCTGGCCACGATCGCTGGCGGTCTGATCGCCATCTCGGTCGCGAGCTGGCTCGCCTATCGCGTCTTTGCCCGCTATCTCCATCACATGGTCAGCCTGTCGGTGGGCGTGCTGCTGTCGGTGGCGCTTCTGCACCTGCTGCCCGAGGCATTCGAGTCGGCGCCGGCCGATGTGCATACGCTGTTCGGCCTGATGCTTGCCAGCCTGATCGGCTTTTTCGTGCTCGAGAAGATCGCGTTGCTGCGCCATAGCCACCATCATGAAGGCGACGGGCATCATCACCACAAAGGCCACGACCGCCATGAGGCGGGGCGCGGCGGCGTACTGATCCTGATCGGCAGCTCGCTGCATAACCTGTGCGACGGCGTGCTGGTCGCCGCGGCATTCCTCACGGATCCGCTGCTGGGCCTGCTGACGGCCGCATCCATCATCGTGCACGAAGTCCCGCACAAGCTGGGGGACTTCGTCGTGCTGATCAACGCGGGCCTGCAGCGCAAACGTGCGTTCGGCCTCATCCTCTTCACGAGCTTGTGCACGGCAATCGGGGGCGGTGTAGGATATTTCGTGTTGCAGGAGGCGCAGAACCTCGTTCCGTACGTGCTGGTGATCGCGGCCAGCAGCTTCCTGTATATCTCGGTAGCCGACCTGATGCCGCAAATGCACGAGCGGGTGACGTTGGCCGATGCGGTGCCTCAGCTGTTGCTGGTAGGCATCGGGGTCGTCATCATTTACGGCGTCACCTCATTCATGCATCACGGCCACGACCACGGCCACGATCACGCGCACGACCACGGTCCCGCGCGTATTGAGGCGCCGCATACGCATTGACGCCGCGGCAGGGCGGGGCGGCTGCCGGGATCCCTTCCATCCCGTCAGGAGTCCGCTCATGAATTTTGCCGCCGCCGCTGGCCAACCCGCCGACACCACCATCCACACCGACGCCGCCGGCCTCGTGCACGGCGACTTCGCCCTGCCGGTGGCCGATGGCACGCAGAACGCGTACTACGCCGCGCCCGCGGGCAAGGACAATCTGCCGGTGATCCTCGTCGTCCAGGAGATCTTCGGTGTCCACGAGCACATCAAGGACCTCTGCCGCCGCCTGGCGCACGCGGGTTATCTGGCGATCGCCAGCGAGCTCTATCAGCGCCAGGGCGATGCGTCGGCCTACGACGACATTCCCAAACTGATTTCCGAGCTCGTGGCCAAGGTACCCGACGAGCAGGTCTATGCGGATCTGGATGCCTGCGTGGCCTGGGCCGGCCAGAATGGCGGCGACACTCGCCGGCTCGGCATCACCGGCTTTTGCTGGGGCGGCCGCATCACCTGGATGTACAGCGCCCACAACCCCAAGGTGCGTGCCGGTGTGGCCTGGTACGGCAAGCTGTCGCAGGGACATGGCCCGCTGATCAAGCAAGTGCCGCTCGACATCGCCGGTCAGCTCCACGGCCCGGTGCTGGGGCTGTATGGTGCGCAGGATCACAGCATCCCGCTCGCCGACATCGAGGCCATGAAGCAGCGTCTGCAGTCCGGCAACGATGCCGGCAAGGCTTCGAGCTTCGTGGTGTATCCCGAGTCGGGTCACGCGTTCCTGGCCGATTACCGGCCGAGCTATCGTGCGGAAGACGCGCGCGACGGCTGGGCACGCATGCTGACGTGGTTCCAGCGCCACCTGGACTGAACGCGGCGCCGAGCCCCCAGCCGGGGCGCGCCATGGCGGCCTGAAATCAGGCCGCTTTTTTAGTTGCCCGCGTCGCGCAGACGGCTGGGCAACAGCTCGCCGTGGCGTGCCAACAGTGGGTAGGCCGAGGCGCCGATGAGGTGCGAATTGATGCCCTTCATGTCGCGCAGGATGTCGAGATAGAGCGCGCCCACATCGGCCGATTCGACCTTGCCCGACTTGATCTGGGCCAGATGCGTTTCGGCGGCTTCGGCCTCGAGGGCGCGGAAACGTGACTTTTCGCCTGCGAGCGCGCGGGCCTGACGCAGGTCGTCGTTGACGAACAGTGCCGCCGCCTGGCGCTGGTTGGCGATCAGCGCGGCGAGCGTCTCATCGATACGCTCGCGCTGTTCGGGCGTCAGCATCAAGGCCTGCTTGCGCAGCTTGCCCACATGGCCCAGCAGCCCGTGATACGCGATGTCGGCGGCATGGCCTACGTTGCTCGCGAATGCGATGATGCTGTCCACCCGCTGGCGGTCTTCCTGGGTCATGTTTTCGTGATCCAGCGTCGCCACGTACGTGGTGATGGCGTTCTCGAGCTTGTCGACGGCCGTGTCGATCTGACGCGCCTGCACCATGCGGTGCCGGTTGTCGCGCTTGAAACCGGCTCGTGCATAGAGCAGCAGCGTTTGCAACATGTCGGTCAGGCGCAGCGATTCGCGCGCCGCATTGCCCAGCGCGACGGCCGGGACGTCGTGCGCCCATTCGTCGAGATACTGGGGCCGCGCCGGATCGTTGGGATCCGCGCGCTTGGGCAGCCAGCGGGTAAGCAGGGCCGCATACGGGGTGAGCAGCGGCAGGAACACCAACGCGACCAAGATGTTGAAGAGCGTGTGGAAGTTGGCCACCGCGCGCGCGGAGTCGCCGCTCGCCAGACCGGAGAGCCAGGGTTCGATCCAGGGCAACAAGATCACGCCCACCAACACGCCCGCGACACGGGTGAGCAGGTTGCCCAGCGGCAGGCGGCGGGCCGCGGGATCATCGCCCGTCACGCCCTCGAGCATCGGATTGACCGCGGTGCCGAGATTGGCGCCCAGCACCAGCGCGAACGCGACATGAGGCTCGACGATGCCATGGCTGACCAGGGACATGATGAGCACCACGACGGCCACGCTGGAGTGCGCGGCCCAGGTGAGGGCCGCCGCGATCAACACTGCCGCGACCGGTTGGCTGCCCAGGGCGCCCAGGATGACGGCGAGCAGCGGCGCGCTTTCGAAAGGGGCGAAAAGCTCGACCAGCAGGTGCAGGGCCATCAACAGCAGGCCCAGTCCGATGAACACCCGCCCGAGATCTCGCGTGCGCCCGGGTTGCGAGCGGCGGAACATCCACACGCCGATCAGGATCAGGATGGGCGCGGCGGCGGTGAGATCGAACGACAGCAACTGCACGATCAGCGTGGTGCCGACATTGGCGCCCAGCATGGCGGCCAGGGCCGGCACCAGGCTCACCACGCCGCCTGCTGCAAAGCCGGTGATCATCAAACCCGTCGCGGTGCTGCTCTGCAACACCGCCGTGATGCCCAGTCCGGCCAGAAAGGCGCGCAGGCGCGTTCCGAGCGCCTTGCCCAGCGCGGCGCTCAGCGCCGCGCCGAATGCGCGCTGCACACCCGTCTGCACCATGTGCACGCCCCACAGCAGCAGGGCCACATATCCTGCGAAATCCAACAACGGCAACAGTCCCGACATGACACTCCTCAGGCCTGGATTTCCGCCGGGTGCCGACCCGTCGAAAATATGACATGAAATATTTTTGTAATGATCGCATGCGGCGGCGCGCAATGGACACGTTTCGATAAGGGTTTCGAGTCGGGTCCGTATCCCATTCTGCGCCCAACCTTGCGCGGGTGGTATGCCCGCGTATCATGAGCGCGAATCATGTTCCCGATTTGACACAAGCAGGAGTGGCTGTGGCGGTATCCGTATTCGATCTCTTCAAGATAGGCATCGGGCCGTCCAGCTCGCATACGGTCGGGCCGATGCGCGCCGCGCTGCTCTTCGCGCAAGGTCTCGAGCGCGACGGCCTGCTTCCCCGTGTGGCACATGTCCGGGCCGAGCTGTACGGGTCCTTGGGGGCCACCGGCAAGGGGCACGGTACCGACAAGGGAGTGATGCTCGGCCTGATGGGCGAGGCGCCCGATACCGTGGATCCGGTCGCGGTGGCAGGCATGCTGCAGGCCGTTCGTGCCAGCCGGGTGATGCCGGTGCTGGGCAAGCACCCGGTGCCGTTCATCGAGAAGGAACACCTGCTTTTTTACCGCCGTGAAGCGATGGCCGAGCATCCCAATGGCATGAAGTTCCATGCGCTCGATGCCGACGGTAATTCGCTGCGCGAAGCCCGCTACCTCTCGGTGGGCGGTGGCTTCGTCGTGACGGCGGGGGCGGCCAACGCACAGGTCATCGCCGCCCACGACCAGATGCCGTTTCCGTTCCGTACGGGTCGCGAGCTGCTGCACATGTGCCGCACCAGCGGTCTTTCGATCGCGGGCCTCATGATGCGCAATGAGCTGACCTGGCGCTCGCAGGACGAGATCGACGCGGGCCTCGACCGGATCTGGGCGGTGATGCAGGCCTGTGTGTCGCGTGGCTGTGGCATCGACCACCCCGAGGCCGACGGCGATCTGCCCGGGCCGCTCAAAGTGCGCCGCCGGGCCGCCGAGCTCTACCGCAGCCTGACGCAGCGTGCCGAACGCGCGCTGGCGGACCCGCTGTCGGCGCTCGACTGGGTCAATCTGTACGCGATGGCGGTCAATGAGGAGAACGCCGCCGGCGGGCGGGTCGTGACGGCGCCCACCAACGGCGCGGCCGGCATCATTCCGGCCGTCATGCACTACTACGATCGATTCGTGCCGGGCGCGTCGCGCGCCGGCATACGCGAATTTCTGCTCACGGCCGCCGCCATCGGGCTGCTTTACAAGTACAACGCATCGCTGTCGGGTGCCGAAGTCGGCTGTCAGGGCGAAGTGGGCGTGGCCTGTTCGATGGCGGCCGGCGCGCTGGCCGCCGTGCTGGGCGGAACGGTCGAGCAGGTCGAGAACGCGGCGGAAATCGGCATGGAGCACAATCTCGGCCTCACTTGCGACCCGGTGGGAGGACTGGTGCAGATCCCCTGTATCGAGCGCAATGCCATGGCCTCGGTCAAGGCGGTCAATGCCGCCCGCATGGCGCTGCGCGGTGACGGCAAGCATTATGTGTCGCTGGATTCGGTGATCAAGACCATGCGCGAGACCGGCGCCGACATGAAGACCAAATACAAGGAAACCGCGCGCGGCGGCCTCGCCGTGAACATCGTGGAGTGCTGAAACGACACGGGGGGGCGCATGGCGCCCCCCCGTGTCATGGCTCTGCGTGATCAGAGCTGTTCTTCGTTGATCAGATCTTCCTTGCCGTAGAACTTCACGCCGATGTGGATGCGTTCGCGGCCCTGGGCCCGGCGGTGGCGATTGGTGTCGCGCAGCGAATAGACGCAGCCGCAATACTCCTGCTGGTAGAAGTTTTCGCGCTTGCTGATCTCGATCATGCGCGACGACCCGCCGCCCTTGCGCCAGTTATAGGTCCAGTAGATCAGGTCGTCGTAGCGGCCGGCTGCGCGTTCGCCGCAGCCATTGATCTGGTTCATGTCTTTCCAGCGCGAGATGCCCAGCGAGCTGGTGATGGTGTCGAAGCCATGCTCGTGGGCATAGAGCGCGGTGCGCTCGAAGCGCATGTCGAAACACACGGTGCAACGTTCGCCGCGTTCGGGCGAATCCTCCAGGCCCTTGACCCGGTCGAACCAGTTGTCCATGTCGTAGTCGGCGTCGATGAACTCGATGCCGTGCTGCTCGGCGAAGCGGATGTTCTCCTGCTTGCGGATCTCGTACTCTTTGACCGGATGGATGTTCGGGTTGTAGAAGTAGATCGCGTAGTCGATGCCAGAGGCGGTCATGGCTTCCATGACCTCGCCCGAGCAGGGGGCACAGCACGAGTGCATCAGCACCTTGCTGCGGCCCTTGGGCAGTTCGAGTTTGGGGCGCACGAGTTCGGACATGGCAAAAAGCGGGCTTTCAGGCGGAAAACCGTTATTTTACGACGACTTGCAGCGCCGCTGCCACTCAGGCGGCAGGCGCCCCCAGCACCGCGTCCCAGAGCCGGGTCACGGCTTGCCGTTCGTCGGTGAGCTGATCGGCCGGCACGCGGGCCTTGTCGATTCCCTTGAGCCGCAGCTGATGCTGGGCACGCCGCAGCGTGCGGTATGCATCGCCCGCGGCGCGCGCGGCCGCCGGATCGATCAGACCGGCTTCGCCCGCCAGACGCAGCAGCGTGATGTTGCCCAGATTGTTGACCAGCACGCGGTGCTCGCCCGCGTGGCAGAGCACCAGGTATTGCGTCACGAACTCCACGTCGACCATGCCGCCCCGATCATGCTTGAGATCGAACAGGCCGCTCGTGTTGGGATGACCGGCGTTGATCTTTTCGCGCATGCTCAAGACTTCTTCGCGCAGCTTCGCGGCGTCGCGCGGCGTGACCAGGATATCGGCGCGGATGCGTTCGAAGGCCGCGCCGACCGTGGTGTCGCCGGCGGCGTAGCGGGCCCGTGTGAGCGCCTGGTGTTCCCAGGGCCAGGCATGCTTGCGCTGGTATTGCTCGAAGGCTTCCAGCGACACGGCCAGCAGGCCGGCGTCGCCGTCGGGGCGCAGACGCAGGTCGATCTCGTAGAGCCGGCCCGACGACGTCATGGTCGAGAGCCATGAGGTCATGCGACGGCCCAGCTTGGCATACAGTTCCGGCGCATCTTCGCGCGGATCGTCGAAGACGAACACCAGATCGAGGTCGGACGCGTAGCCCAGCTCCTTGCCGCCCAGTTTGCCGTAGGCGATCACGGCGAATCGCGGTTCGGCGCCCGCCTGGCGATTGACGAGCGGCCACACGCGCCGGATGGTCTCGGCCAACAGCAGATCGGCCAGCGCCGACAACTGGTCGGCGAGCTTCTCGACCGTGAGCTCGCCTTCCAGATCCTGGGCCAGCAACTGGAAGCTGGCCTGGCGCTGGGCGTCGCGCATGAGGTTCATCTGTTGCTCGATATCGGGCTCGCCGTCGGGCAGCACGCAAGCGTCGAGGTCGGCGGACAGGCTGCGGGCGATCTGCGCGAAGTCCAGCGCCTGGAACAGCGTGCGCCAATCGATCAGGCTGTCGAGCAGCAAGGGATGCTGGGTGAGGTACTGCGCGGCCCAGGGGCTGGCAGCCACCATGCGCGCCACGCGCGCCAAGGTATCGGGATACTCGGCCAGCAGCGCGAGATAGGCGCTGCGTTGGGCGATCGCTTCGATCAGATCGAGCAGGCGCGTCGCGGCGTCCAGCGGCGCCGGGGTCTGTTGAGCGGCCGCGAGTGCCGCGGGCAACAGTGCCTCGAGCCGGCGCCGGCTGCTCTCGGGCAGGCTGCGGATGCGATGGCTGCCCAGCAGCGACTCGGTGCGGCGCACGAGGTCGGGGGCCTGTTCCCCGAAGGCCGCCTGGATCTGGCTCGCGAGCCGGTCTTCGGCGTCGCCATCCGTGTCGCTGGCGGCCTGGCCATTGTTCGGAGAGCCAATGGCTTGGGACGGGCCACGCTCCTGCTGCTCTTCTTCGCCCATGCCGGCCAGCCTGAACGCATTGCGGAAGGTCTGCGAAACGAACTGACGATGCGCGGCCAGTGTCTGCTCGAATTCGTCGTGACCGAGACCCAGCGCCTGGGCCAGCGCGGCGCGCTGCGCCGGGTCGCCGGGCAGCAGATGGGTTTGCTCGTCTTCGCGATACTGCAGCATGTGTTCGGTGCGGCGCAGGAAACGATAGGCTGCTTCGAGCCGCTCGGCATCTTCCGCGCCGAGCAGGCCTGCCTGCCGTTCGGCGTGCAGCGCTTCGAGGAGGCCCCGGCGCTGCAACGCCGGCATGCGTCCTCCACGGATCAGTTGCGACAACTGCACCACGAATTCGATCTCGCGGATGCCGCCATCGCCCAGCTTGATGTTGTTGGCACTGTCCACGCCATTGCGAGACAGCGCACGGCGCTGCCAATCCTGGCGAATGCGCTCACGCAACGAGCGCAAGGCCGCGAGCGCGTCGAAGTCGAAATACTTGCGGTATACGAACGGCACGCGCAGGCTCTCGAGTACACGCTCCTGCGGCGCGCTGTCGCTGCCGGCAAAGGCCTGCGCGGGGATCAGGCGCGCCTTGAGCCAGGCATAGCGCTCCCATTCGCGACCCTGGCCGATCAGATAATGTTCGAAGGCATCGAGGCTCCAGGCGAGCGGGCCCGCGTCGCCGTCGGGGCGCAGCCGCAAATCGGTGCGGAATACCTGGCCCTCGGCGTCCACTTCGGAGATCACGGGCATCATGCGCCGCGTCAGCCGGCCGTAGAACTCGTGGTTGCTGATGCGCCGGGGGCCGTCGGTTTCGCCCTCGTCGCCATAAAGCATGACGAGATCGATGTCGGAGGACACGTTGAGCTCGCAACCGCCCAGCTTGCCCATCCCGACGATCAGCATCTCCTGGGGCTCGCCGCCCGTCTGTTCGCGCGGCAAACCATGGGTGGCCGCAAGTTCTGCCGCAACGCTGCGGTAAGCCGTGGCCACGGCGGTGTCGGCCAGCGCGGTCATCGCGCCCACGACCTCTTCCAGGTCCGCCAGGCCCGCCACGTCACGCACGATCAGCGCCAGGAAAACCCGCTCGCGCAGGCGCCGCAGCACGACCCGGCATTGATCCACGCTGAGGGTCTCGGGCGCATCCGGTCCGGCGAGCTCCGCCTGCCACGATGCCAGGACATTGGGCGTGACCGCATGCGGCGCGGCCGAGGTCAGCCAAGCGGCGAGATCAGGATGCGCGTCGAGGCGGCGACGAAGATGCCCGGACCAGGCGAGGGCGGGGGCCAGCAGATCGGATCGAGTCATGACGTAATTCGCTACAAATGAGACGGGCGAGACGGTGAGGCAGGCGGGCGGCGATGCGCAGGACGGACGGGTTTAATGTATAAGGGGACGATACCTGAGAATGCACTTTCCCGATCATCCAACGTGTCCGTTTCCCGCAAATTGATCCGACGCCTGTTTTGGGGGCTATTTGCCCTCTATTGCGTGGCGGCCGCCGGTTTCATCGGGCTGCGATACTGGGTGCTGCCACAGGTGGACCGCTGGCGGCCCAACATCGAACAATACGCCAGCGATGCACTCGGCACCAAGGTCTCCATCGATCATCTGAGCGCGGACTGGCGCGGTCTCAATCCTCGGCTACGTCTGCTGGGCGTGCGCATTCACGATCCGCAGACAGACCAGTCCGTGCTGGAGCTGCCCAAGGTGGCGGCCACGCTGGGCTGGCGCAGCGTGTTGCTGCTCTCGCCGCGCCTGCTCAATCTGCGCATCGAAGACGCCGACATCACTTTGCGGCGTGCCGCCGACAACCATCTTTGGGTGGCGGGGCAGTCGTTTGACCTGAGCGATACCGGCGACGGCCAGTCTCCGCTCATGCGTTGGCTCATGCGGCAACGTGAATTGAGCCTGCACGGCGCGACGCTACGTTGGCAGGATGAGCTGCGGCAGGTGCCCGAGATCGCACTGGCCGACCTCGACGTCGTCGTACGCAACGGCGCCTTGTCGCATCGGTTCGCGCTGCGCGCCCGCCCGCCTGCCGAGCTGGGCGCATCGCTCAACGTGCAGGGAGAGTACAACCGCGCGCTGTTCGTGCGCGGCTCGTCGCGTGACCCCGGCAACTGGAGCGGCCAGCTGTATGCCGAACTCACCGACGCCGAGCCTCTGGCCTGGAAGCACTGGGTGGATCTGCCCGTGCGCGTGCAGGGCCGTTTCTCCGCGCGCGCCTGGGTCGACACGGCGTCCGGCAAGATCACGGGATTCAGTGCCGATGCGTTGTTGCGGGGCGGCCTGTGGCGGGCCGACGATGGCAAGACACAGGCCGGTTTCCTGAGCGCAAGCCTGCACGCCGAGGGCGCGCCGGGCGACTTGATGGCCTTCACCGATGTGCCTCTCGCCCGCAGCGCCGATGGCCGCGGCGTGTCGGTCCGGCTCAAGGTGGATCGGGCACGCGCGGTCTTGCCCGAGGTGTTCGAGACGGCAGAACTCAACGCGCATCAGGCCATTTTCGATGGGCGCCTCATCGAGCCGCCAGGCCAGGCTCTGCGGCTGGATTTGCGCGAACTCAGTCTGGTCAACGATGACCTGCAGGGGCGCCTGCAGGGAACCTGGCGTGCCGAGGGCAGCACGCCCGCGGGAACGGCCGAACTGCGCGGCAGTCTGTCGCGAGCTTCCATGTCCGCGATCCATCGCTATCTGCCGCTGGAGGTCAACGAGGACGCGCGCGAGTGGCTGGCCTACGGATTGCCCGCGGGCGAGATCCGCGATGCGGCCATCACGATCCGGGGCGATCTCGACGGATTTCCCTTTTCGGCGCCGGGCGCTGAAGGCGAATTCCGACTGGCGGGTGCCTATCGGGACGCGATTGTCGATTACGCCCCCGCGAGGCCGGGCCGCAAGGCCTGGCCTCGGCTCGAAAACCTGGGCGGCAATTTCGCCATCGACCGTGCCAGCCTGACACTGGACTCGCCAGGCGGAGGCCGCATCCGCACCAGCGACAAGGAAACGCTCAGCCTGGGCAAAGTGCACGCGGTGATTCCGGACATGGAACACAACGCCTTGCTCACGGTGGACGGCGATTCGCATGGTTCGGTACCGGCTTATCTGGCGCTGGTAGCCCATTCCCCCCTGGGCGGCCTGCTCGAAGGCGCGCTCGACGAGGCCAGCGGGCAGGGGGACTGGCGCGTGCCGCTCAAGCTCGACGTGCCTTTGCTGAACGCCGACGATTCCCGAGTGGCGGGCAAAGTGATCTTCAGTGGCGGCAGCTTTCGGTTCATGCCCGAGATCCCGGTGTTCAACCAGGTTCAGGGCGAGCTGTTGTTTACCGAGCGTGGGTTGGAAGTCAAGGACATCAAAGGGCAGTTTCTGGGTGGACCCGCCCGGGTGTGGGGCAAGATGGAGCAGGACGCGGAACCGTTGCGCGTCGAAGGTACGCTGGCCGGGGAGGCGCTCGGAGAGCTCGTGAATGCCCAGGCCATGAAGCGCTTTTCCGGGCGCACCCGGTACACGGGCCAACTCACCTATTTGCGGGGCGGCGCGGTCGATATCTCGGTAAAGTCGGATCTCGATGGCCTGGCGATCGATATGCCGGCCCCCGTCGGCAAATCGGCGGGCGGCGCGCTGCCGATTTCGCTGCAATGGAGTGCCGCCACCGACGCCGGCGCACGCGATCGCCGCTGGCTGTCGGGCAGCCTGGGCGAAAACATCAATGTGCTGCTCGAGCGCGATCCGGCGCAGCGCGAAAGCTATTTCTCGCGGGGAGCGGTAGGGGTGAACCGCGCGGCCGTCTTGCCGCCCCAAGGCTTGAGCCTCGCCGCCACCCTGCCCGCGCTGGATCTCGATGCCTGGAATACCGTGCTGGACGCTTTCGATGAGCCGGCCGTGAAAAGCGCCCGTCCCGCCGCGAACAGCCGGCCGACCCTGCCGCCGGCCGCGCAGGTGAACCTGGCCACCGAGCGGCTGCGCGCGGGCGGCTATGTGCTTAACGACCTGAAGCTCTATGCGCAGCGGCCTGCGCCGGATCAGTGGCGCGTCGACATCGATTCGCGTCAGGCCAAGGGGGCGCTGGAATGGACCGAAGCGTCCAAAGTGATCGCGGGCCGTATTACCGCGCGCTTTTCGCATCTGTCGCTGGGCGGCTCGGACGATACCAACCAGGCCAAGGATGCGCTCAGCGAAGGGACGGACCTCTCTGATATTCCGGCTGTCGATCTCGTGGCCGACCGGTTCCTGCTGTACGACAAGCCGTTGGGCAAGTTGCGGCTGCTCGGCACCAATCTCGAACGCGGCAAATTGTGGCGGCTCGACACGCTCCAGATCTCCAACGACGCGGCGACGCTGGACGCCACCGGTACCTGGCGGCTGGAGGGGGCGCAACGCGGTTTGTCCGTCGACGTCAAAACCAAGTTCGCGGATCTGGGCAAGCTGCTCGAACAAGTCGGCCTGAAGCAGGTGATGGCGGGCGGCAGCGGCACGCTGGACGGCAACCTGTCCTGGCGCGATCTCCCCTGGACGCACAACCTGGCCAATGTGGATGGCGCGTTGCTCCTGAGCCTGGACAAGGGCCGCTTCCTCAACGTGAACTCCCGTACCGCGCGGCTGCTCGAGCTGCTGTCGCTACAGTCCCTGCAACGCCTGAGCCGCCTCGATCTGAACCCCACGGGCGTCCTGCGCGAAGGCTTTCCGTTCGATACGGTGCGGGGCGATGTGGCGATCACCAATGGCCTGGTCCGCACCGAGGGTTTCAAGGTCAACGGCCCGGTGGCCGCCATCGTGCTTGCTGGCACTACCAACATCATCGACGAGCGCTGGGATCTGAAGACGGTGGTGATTCCGAATATCGATGCCAGTGGTGCGGCCGTGGCCACGGCGATCGTCAATCCGATCATCGGTCTGGGCGCCTTCCTCACGCAGTGGCTGCTCAAGCAGCCGCTGGCGCGCGCGATGTCGGCCGAGTATGCGGTCACGGGGTCCTGGGATGATCCCAAGATCGCGCCGATCGAAACACGCGTCCCGCGCGTCCAGGAAGACCCCGCCAGCGACTTCGGTACGGGTGGGAGCTGATCGAGAGAGCGCGAGCGGCTGTCAGCCGGCATTCGTGGTGATGCGCGCGTGCGCGGGGCAGCGGTGGCACCGTGTCATGCGGGCGCATGTACTGCGCTGGCGAGGGGCAGTGCCCGCTCGCGCCGTCCGCACCAAAAAAACAGGAGCCTCGCGAGGCTCCTGTTTTCGATACTGCCGCCAATCGGCTTACTTCTTCATCATGTCGAAGAATTCGGCGTTGGTCTTGGTGGCGCGCATCTTGTCGACGATGAACTCCATCGACTGGATTTCGTCCATGTCGTGGATGAACTTGCGCAGCACCCACACCTTCTGCAGCAGCTCGGCCTTGATGAGCAGCTCTTCGCGGCGGGTACCCGATTTGTTCAGGTTGATGGCCGGGTAGACCCGCTTCTCGGCCAGGCGGCGCTCGAGGTGGACTTCGGAGTTGCCGGTGCCCTTGAACTCTTCATAGATGACTTCATCCATGCGGCTGCCGGTTTCGATCAGCGCGGTGCCCAGGATGGTGAGCGAACCGCCTTCTTCGAGGTTGCGCGCGGCACCGAAGAAGCGTTTGGGGCGTTGCAGAGCATTGGCGTCGACACCGCCGGTCAGCACCTTGCCGGAAGCCGGGACCACGGTGTTGTAGGCGCGGGCGAGACGGGTGATCGAGTCGAGCAGGATCACCACGTCCTTTTTCATTTCGACCAGACGCTTGGCCTTTTCGATCACCATTTCGGCAACCTGCACGTGGCGGGTGGCCGGTTCGTCGAAGGTCGAGGCCACGACTTCGCCGCGCACGGTGCGCTGCATTTCGGTGACTTCTTCAGGACGCTCGTCGACGAGCAGGACGATCATGACCGCGTCGGGGTAGTTGGTGGTGATGGCATGCGCAATGTGCTGCATCATCACGGTCTTGCCCGACTTCGGCGGCGCCACGATCAGGCCGCGCTGGCCTTTGCCGATCGGGGCGAAGATATCGAGGATACGGCCGGTGAGGTTTTCTTCGCTCTTGATGTCGCGTTCCAGACGCATCACCTGGTTCGGGTGCAGCGGCGTCAGGTTCTCGAACATGATGCGGTGCTTGATGGTCTCGGGCGTGACGCCGTTGACCTTGTCGACCTTCACCAGGGCAAAGTAGCGCTCGCCATCCTTGGGCGTGCGGACTTCACCTTCGATCGAGTCACCGGTGTGCAGGTTGAAGCGGCGGATCTGCGAGGGCGAGATGTAGATGTCGTCCGTGCTGGCCAGATACGACGTTTCGGGCGAGCGCAGGAAGCCGAAGCCGTCGGGCAGGACTTCGAGCACGCCGTCGCCGAAGATCTGCTCGCCTTGCTTGGCGCGCCGCTTCATGATGGCAAACATCAACTCCTGCTTGCGCAGGCGGTTGGCGTTCTCGATTTCCAGGCCAGCGGCCATTTCCAGCAGCTGCGACACGTGCAGCGCCTTCAGTTCATTGAGGTGCATCGCGGTGAAATAGGGGGAAAAGAGGGAGACGGGATCTGGCGGCAGGCCACGGACGGGCCCGCGCGGTAGTGTCGCGCCGCTTGCGTATTCCGGGAGCGTGGCTCCCGGCGCAGCGCGGCGCGGTCCGCAACGCGTATTTTACAACGCGCTGTCCAGAAAGGCGGTCAGTTGGGACTTGGACAGGGCGCCGACCTTGGTCGCGGCAGCCTGGCCGTTCTTGAAGAGCATCAGGGTCGGAATGCCACGCACGGCGTACTTGGCGGCCGTTTCCTGGTTTTCATCGACGTTGAGCTTGGCGACCGTCAGGCGGCCGGCGTACTCGGTGGCGACTTCTTCGAGGATCGGGGCAATCATCTTGCAGGGACCACACCAGGCGGCCCAGTAGTCGACCAGCACGGGCTGGGCCGATTGGAGCACGTCGCCTTCGAAGCTGGCGTCGCTGACGTTCTTGATTTGCTCGCTCATGGATCTGATTCTCGACGGGGGGGAGGAGGGATGGGCCGGAACTACTGCCCCGGGGGCCCGGGGACCGGCTCGCCAGTGGCGCGCCTGCGGCAGCCGCCCTCTGTGACTTGTTAGGGTAAGGATTAAAGCATACCACTGTCGATAACAACAGGGTTTGCCGGTTTTGTGTAGCATGATGCGGCGCAACCGGCTCCCCAGCCGGGCGCATCCTGTCCATCCTACCGAATTCCGGGTTGCTCAGCTCGTGCGCATTCCACTCAAAGGCGCGCCGAATAAGGGCTTGTCCGTAGAATGTCGGTTTTTTTCCACAGATGTTGGGGATAACTTGGCGACACCACGTTACACCGAATCGTCGATCCGCGTCCTGAAGGGGCTGGAGCCTGTGCGCCAGCGCCCGGGTATGTATACCCGCACCGAAAACCCCCTGCACATCGTGCAGGAGGTCATCGACAACGCGGCCGACGAGGCACTTGCCGGTCATGGCAAGCAGATCCAGGTCACTTTGCATGCCGATGGCAGCATTTCCGTCGAAGATGACGGCCGCGGCATTCCCGTCGGCATGCATCCCGAAGAAAATGCCCCCGTGGTCGAGCTGGTCTTCACCCGGCTGCATGCCGGGGGCAAATTCGACAAGGCGGGCGGCGGCGCCTATGCCTTTTCCGGCGGCCTGCACGGCGTTGGCGTGTCGGTCACCAATGCACTCGCCAAGCGGCTCGAGGTGGTGGTCTGGCGCGATGGCGGGGTGCATCGCCTGGTCTTCGAGGGCGGCGACGTCACCGAAGCGCTCGCGCCGTATCCCGAGGCTGGCCGCAAGAAGGCGGGCACCCGGGTGCGCGTCTGGCCCGACGCCAAATACTTCGATAGTCCCAATATTCCGCTGGGCGAACTGACGCACCTGCTGCGCAGCAAGGCCGTGCTGCTGTCGGGCGTGAAGGTTCAGCTGGTCAACGAAAAGACGGGCGACACCAAGACCTGGCAATACACCGAAGGCTTGCGCGGCTATCTCGCCGAGGCGCTGGCCGGCGCCGAGCTGATGGTGCCGTTCTTCGAGGGCGAACAATACGCGGGCGCCGACCACGAAAGCTTCGCCGAAGGCGAGGGCGCGCAGTGGGTGGTGGCCTGGACCGATGACGGCAACGTGGTGCGCGAGTCCTATGTCAATCTGATTCCCACGCCTGCCGGTGGAACGCACGAGTCCGGCCTGCGCGAAGGACTGTTTGGCGCGGTCAAGAGTTTCGCCGAGCTGCACAGCCTCTTGCCCAAGGGCGTGAAGCTGTTGCCCGAAGATGTCTTCGCTCGCGCGAGCTTCGTGCTGTCGGCCAAGGTGCTCGATCCGCAGTTCCAGGGGCAGATCAAGGAACGCCTGAACAGCCGCGACGCCGTTCGCCTGGTCGGTGGATTCTCCAAGAGCGCGCTCGATCTGTGGCTGCACAGCAATGTCGAGTTCGGCAAAAAGCTCGCCGAACTCGCCATCCGCCAGGCACAGGCGCGCGCCCGCTCCGCGCAGAAGGTCGAGAAGCGCAAGAGTTCGGGCGTGGCGGTGCTGCCAGGCAAGCTCACCGACTGTGAGTCCAGCGATGCGACGCGTACCGAAGTCTTCCTGGTCGAGGGCGACTCGGCCGGCGGTTCGGCCAAAATGGGCCGCGATAAAGAGTTCCAGGCCATCCTGCCCCTGCGCGGCAAGGTGCTCAACTCCTGGGAGGTCGACCGCGACCGGCTGTTTGCCAACAACGAAATCCACGACATCGCGGTGGCGATCGGCGTGGATCCGCACGGTCCCAACGACACGCCCGATCTCTCGGGCCTGCGCTATGGCCGCGTCTGCATCCTGTCCGACGCCGACGTCGACGGCTCGCACATCCAGGTGCTGCTGCTCACGCTGTTCTATCGCCACTTTCCGAAGCTGGTCGAAGCCGGGCATGTATATGTCGCGCGGCCGCCATTGTTCCGTCTCGACGTGCCCGCGCAGGGCAAGCGTCCGGCGCGCAAGGTGTACTGCCTCGATTCGGGCGAGCTCGAAGCCGCGCAGGACAAGCTGCGCAAGGAAGGCGTGCGTGAGGGGGCCTGGAGCGTCAGCCGCTTCAAGGGCCTGGGCGAAATGAATCCCGAGCAGCTCTGGGAGACCACGATGAACCCCGACACCCGCCGCCTCTTGCCGGTGGGTTATGGCGACCTGACGCCCGAGGACACCACGCGCCTGTTCGACATGCTGATGGGCAAAGGCGAGTCGTCGCAGCGCCGCGCCTGGATCGAAGAGAAAGGCAACCTCGCGGAGCTCGACATCTGATGACGCCGGTGCAGCCCTCCGCGCCGCTCACGGTGGACCTGACGCTCGAGGATTACCAGGCGTTCATCACCTACGCGCACCGCCGGCCCGAATTGCGCCGCCGCCGCATCAAGAGCCATATCCGGTTCGGGATCATCATGGCCGTCGGCTTGCTGCTCTATACGGCGGCTCGGACCTCGAGCGCCGGCCTGGGCACCAGCTTGTCGGTGATCCTGCCGGCCTTCGCGCAGAGCGCGGTGGTCGGGCTGGGCACGCTCCTGCTGATGGCGCTGGTGTTCGAGCATGCGGTGCCGGCGATGGCGCGCTTCAATGTGCGCCGTGCCTTCGCGCGCGAGCCCGACAATCCCTTTCTCGGGCGCCATCATTTCCTGTTCGAGGAGGAAGGCGTGGGCGACGCGACCGAGCATGCCTCGGGCAGCGTGCCCTGGGACATGGTGCGTAGCGCCGAAGAAACCCCGGATTACCTCTTCCTGTTCATCGCGCCGCTGCAGGGCGTGATCCTGCCCAAGCGGGGCCAGGATCCCGCCGCGCTGGCCGCGGTGCGGGCGCAGGTGCGTGCGCATGTGAGCGCATCACAATTGCAGCCCGACTGAGCACGACGAGCTTATTGGATAAAGACTGATCATGACCGATACCAACCAAGCCGGCCTGTTCGACGCGCCTTCCGGGGACGGCGACGAGGCCATCACGCTGGGCCGCTATGCCGAGCAGGCCTATCTGGATTACGCCGTTTCGGTGGTGCGCGGCCGCGCGCTGCCCGACGTGGGCGACGGCCAGAAGCCGGTGCAGCGCCGCATTCTCTATGCCATGCAGGCCATGGGCCTGGGCGGTAACGCCAAGCCCGTGAAGTCGGCGCGCGTGGTGGGTGACGTGCTGGGCAAATATCACCCCCACGGCGACCAGGCTGCGTACGACGCCATGGTGCGCATGGCGCAGGACTTTTCGCTGCGCTACCCGCTGATCGATGGCCACGGCAACTTCGGCTCGCGCGACGGTGACAATGCCGCGGCGATGCGATACACCGAAGCGCGACTGACGCCGTTCGCACGCTTGCTGCTCGACGAGCTCGATGAGGGCACCGTCGACTTCGTGCCCAACTATGACGGCAGCCAGCAAGAGCCGCAGATGCTGCCCGCGCGCCTGCCCGTGATGCTGCTCAATGGCGCATCGGGCATTGCCGTGGGCATGGCCACCGAGATCCCGCCGCACAATCTGCGCGAGGTCGCGGCCGCCTGCGTGGCGCTGATTCGCAATCCCAAGCTGCCCGACGAAGATGTGCTCGCGTTCATTCCCGGGCCCGACTTCGCCGGTGGCGGCCAGATCATCACCGCCCCCGCCGATATTGCGCAGATCTACACCACCGGGCGCGGGTCGCTGAAGGTGCGTGCGCGCTGGCAGTTCGAAGAGATGGCACGCGGCCAGTGGCAGCTCGTCGTCACCGAGCTGCCGCCCGGCACGTCGGGCCAGAAGGTGCTCGAAGAGATCGAAGAGCTCACCAATCCCAAGGTGCGCGCGGGCAAGAAGGCGTTGTCACCCGAGCAGCAGCAGTCCAAGGCGGTGATGTTGAGCCTGCTGGATACCGTGCGCGACGAGTCGGGCAAGGATGCCGCGGTGCGCCTGGTGTTCGAGCCCAAGACCTCGAAGGTCGACCGCGACGACTTCGTGAACACGCTGCTCGCTCAGACCAGCATGGAAAGCAACGCGCCGATCAACCTCGTGTGTATCGGCACCGATGGCCGGCCGCGCCAGAAAGGCCTGCGTGAGGTGCTCGAAGAGTGGGTGGCCTTTCGCACCGACACGGTGCTGCGTCGTACCCGCTACCGCCTCGACAAAGTGCTGGACCGCATCCACGTGCTTGAAGGCCGGATGGTGGTCTACCTCAATGTCGATGAGGTGATCCAGACGATTCGCGAGTCCGACGAGCCCAAGGAAGCGCTGATGACGCGCTTCTCGCTGTCGGAGCGCCAGGCCGAGGACATCCTCGAGATGCGCCTGCGTCAACTCGCGCGCCTCGAAGGCTTCAAGATCGAGCAGGAGCTGGCCGACAAGCGCGAGGAGCAGGTGAAGTTGCAAGACCTGCTCGATAACCCGAGCTCGCTCAAGCGGCTGCTCATCAAAGAGATCGAGACAGATGCCAAGCAGTTCGGCGACGAGCGCCGCACCCTCATCGAGACGGCTGAACGTGCCGTGCTCGAGACCAAGGTGGTCGACGAGCCGGTCACGGTCATCGTGTCGCAAAAGGGCTGGCTGCGGGCGCGTCAGGGCCATGGCCATGATGCCGCGCAGTTCAGCTTCAAGCAGGGCGACGATCTTTATGGCGCCTTCGAGTGCCGCACTACCGACACGCTGATCGCGGTGGGCGACAATGGCCGCGTCTACACGGTGGCGGTGGCGGGCCTGCCGTCGGCGCGTGGCGACGGACAGCCCGTCACCACGATGATCGACCTCGAGTCCGGCACGCGCATCGTGCACACGATCGCGGCAGCTCCCGACTCGCGCTGGTTGCTGGCTACGCAAGGCGGTTATGGCTTTGCCACGCGTTTGTCCGACATGAGCAGCCGTCAGCGCGGCGGCAAGCAGTTCGTCACGCTCGAGGCGGGAGACGCGCTGCTGCGTCCGGTGCCGCTCTTCGAGGGCGCCGCGCAACTTGCGCTGCTGTCGGCCAAGGGCAAGTTCCTGGTCTTCGGACTCGACGAGGTCAAGGCATTGTCCGGCGGAGGCCGCGGCACCATCCTGATGGGCCTGGACGCCAACGACAAGGTCGAACAGGTCGTGCCTATCGGCAAGGCCGGCGTGCGCGCCACGGGCATCTATCGCAACAAGCCGACCGAAGACATCCTCGCCGGCTCGGCGCTCACGCCGTACGTGGGCAAGCGGGCGCGCAAGGGGCGTCAGCTCGATGTGCGGCCCAAGCAGCCGTTGCTCTCCCCGGTCTTTTGACCGGTGCCAGGCGGCGGTGGGCCTGATGGTCCATCGCCGTTTTCGCTTTCCTGCCGGCCGCGGCCGTGATCCGCGCCGCGTACCGCCATGCCGTCCATCCCCGATTCCTCCGACTCGCGCCTGACGCACCTCGACGCTCTGCGCGGCTTCGCGCTGTTCGGCATCCTCCTCGTGAACATCAACGTGTTCGCGTCGACCTACTACGGGCACGGATTGGCCGATCCGGGCTTTGGCCGGCCCGTCGACGGCACGGTTCTGTGGTTCGTCGCCTGGCTGTTCGAGACGAAGTTCTATCTGCTTTTTTCCTTTCTCTTCGGCTATAGCTTCGCGCTCCAGCTGGACTCCGCCGCGCGCGCCGGTGCGCCGGCCGTGCCGAGGCTATTGCGTCGTTTCGGCGTGCTGATACTGCTAGGCCTCGCCCATGCGTTTCTGTTCTATCAGGGCGACATCCTCGTGACCTACGGCGTGCTGGCGCTGATCCTGCTGGCGTGCCGCGGCATGGCGCCAGCGCGGGCACTGAATACGTCGCTCTTCCTGATCTCGCTGGTGTCATTGGGGTGGCTGTTGCTCGGTGGGCTCGCCACGCTCGATCCGCAGGCGATGCAGCCGCCCGCGATCAGCTACGACGGCCCGCGCGCGGCGCTCGAGGCGTATCGCGGCACCATCGGCACCACGATCGCCCAGCATGCGCACGAACTGATCGAGAGCGCCTGGTTCATGGTGCTGCTGGTGCAGGGACCTTACGTCCTGGCCATGTTCCTGGCGGGACTGGCGTTGGGCCGGCGCGGCGCGCTCGCCGCGCCCTGGCAGTCGCCCCGGGCGCTCGGCATTTTGATTGCGCTGGGCTTGCCGGCGGGATTGGCCGGCGCAGCGGTGTATGCCTTTACGGGCCTGCCGGACGTGCCGGAAGCCTACGCCGTGATCGGCCTTGCCATCGGGCTGTTCACAGCGCCGTTGCTGAGTCTCTCGTATGCGGGCGTGTTTCTTCTGGTCTGGCCCGCGGCTGCGGGCCGCCGCCTGCTGGGTTGGCTTGCCCCGATGGGGCGCATGGCGCTCACCAACTATCTGATGCAGTCGGTGGTGTGCGCCTTCCTGTTCACGGCGTGGGGCCTGCGTCTGGTTGGCTCGGTGTCGCCGTTGCAGACCGCACTGATCGCGCTGGTGATCTTTGCCGCGCAAGCGCCGTGGTCGGCGTGGTGGTTGCGGCATCACGTGTACGGCCCCGTGGAGTGGCTGCTGCGTGCGGCCACGTACGCACGGCGGCCTGCGTGGCGGCGGGCGTAGCCCGGCGTTGCCCGTTAGGACGCGCTCGAGGTGATCGGCGCGTGTTGAGGGGGCAGGGCGCATTCACCCGCGCAGCCCGCCGATGCCCGCGTCGATTGCCTCGGCAAGTCGTGAGACAAGTTGATCGAGTTCATCGTCGCTGATGATGAATGGCGGCGCGACCAGCACGTGATCGCCCTGGCGTCCGTCGATCGTTCCGCCCATCGGATACACCATCAAGCCGCGCGCCATCGCTTCGCGCTTGATCCGCGCATGCAGCGTATGTGCCGGATCGAACACGTGCTTCGTGGCGCGATCGGCCACCAACTCCACTGCCATGAAGAGCCCGCGGCCACGGATATCTCCGACGTGCGGATGCTCGCCCAGGCGCGCCAGGAGCCGTGCCCGCAGCCCGTCGCCCTGGCGGCGCACGCGCGCCAGCAGATTGTCGCGCCGGATCACCTCCTGGACGGCGAGCGACGCCGCGCAGGCCATGGCATGGCCCAGGTACGTATGGCCGTGCTGGAAGAAACCGCTGCCTTGCGCCATGGCCGACACGATGCGGCCTTGCGCCATGACCGCACCGATCGGCTGATAGCCGCCGCCCAGTCCTTTGGCGATGGTGATCAGATCGGGCACCACGCCGTCCTGTTCCACCGCATACAGCGTTCCGGTTCGGCCCATGCCGCACATCACCTCGTCGGCGATCAGCAGTACGCCGTGGCGGTCGCAGACCTCACGCACGCGGCGCAGATAGCCCGGCACCCCGGGCACGGCGCCAAGCGTGGCACCCACGACAGGCTCCGCCACGAACGCCATCACGGTATCGGGCCCCAGGCGTACAAACGTTTCCTCGAGTTCGTCGGCCAGGCGCTGTGCGTATCGGGCTTCGGTTTCACCTTCGCCCTGATCGCGGTAGGCATAGCAGGGCGACACGTGCGTCACGTCGATCAGTAGCGGCGCGAACGGAGCCCGCCGCCACGCATTGCCGCCCACCGCCAAGGCGCCCAGCGTATTGCCGTGATAACTCTGCCGGCGCGCAACGACTTTGCTGCGTTGCGGCTGGCCGATTTCGACGTAGTACTGGCGTGCCATCTTGAGCGCTGCTTCGACGGCGTCGGATCCGCCGGACACAAAAAAGGCATGCGAGGTGCCTGCCGGCGCATCGGCCACCAGGCGGGCCGCGAGCTGCTCCGCGGCGTCGGTCGTGAAGAAACCGGTGTGGGCGTAGGCGAGTGCGTCGATCTGGGCGTGCATGGCTGCGCGCACGTCTGGGTGGTTGTGCCCCAGGCACGAAACAGCGGCGCCACCCGACCCGTCGAGGTAGGCGCGGCCCGCGCTGTCGTAGATCCATACGCCTTCGCCGCGCACTGCGGTGAGTGGAGTCTGGCGCAGCGAGCGATGCAGAATATGGGTCGGATTCATGAGGGCTCCGCGGGATGGATCGAAAGGGACGAGAGAGAGGGGCTCGCTTTCAGCCGGATTGCCGAGCGGTGTGCCAATACACCTGTTCGGCCTGCCGGCGCGCCTCGACGTCGGTCAGGCGCTCGAGGATCGCTTCGCCGCCGCATGCGGTCACGCGGGCCACGAGATGTTCGGCCAGGGCGAGCAGGCCCGCCGTCGTGTGGAAGAACGACCCCGGTCCGGCGATGGCGGGTCGCGCCTGCGCTTGCTCGCGGTCGTGGGGGGCGAATCGGAGCACGTGGCGAGCGCTGGCGGCGACCGGAGACAGCGGCGAGTCGGTCAAGGCGATCACGTCCACGCCGCGCTCGATGGCCTGGCGGGTGAGCGTCACGGTGAGGGTGGGGTAGGGAGCCTGCGACAGCACGACCAGAGCATCGCCTCGCTCGAGTGTGTCGATCTGCTCGGAGGGTGTATCGCCCAGACCGTCGATCAACATCCCGTTGCGGCGAATGAGTTGGTACGCGTAACGCATCTGGAAGGCGATTCCGAATGCGGAGCGCATCCCCAGGAATCCCACCCGCGGTGCGGCCAACAGGGTGCGCGCCGCGGCGTCGAAGTCCGCAGGCGTATTCAGGATGCCCGCGGAGGTTAACGCCTCGACCTGCGTCCCCCGCAGTGCGGCGTGTCCTGCCCGTTCGCTTCCAACGGCGTTCGAATCGTGCGTGCTTGCCTGCAGGGCGGCCGCTCGCTCCCGCAGTCCGGCCGGGCGTGGCGCGGCCAGTGCCGACTGGAACGGCCGTCGGAAGTCGTCATAGCTCTCATGCCCGGCCGCCCGCGCCAACCGCAGCATCGTGGCCGGCGCGACCCCCACTGCCTGAGCCTGACGGCGCATGGACCACAGGCCCACTTCGACAGGGTGCGTCACCACCCAATGCGCCGCGCGCTCGAGCTCGGGCGGTAGCGACGCCAGGCGCGCACGCAGCGTGCGCAAGACCTCCTCGGGCAGCGGCAAATCAGGCATGATGGAGGCGTCTCGAAAAACAGATGGTGTTTTTTATTCTACGTAAAAAACATATGTTTTTTTGCTCCGGGTATGCCCTTATGTGGCGTCCCCATTAAAAGAGACGCCCCTCGGGATATCGGCTATTTTTGTCATCTGCTGCAAAGTCACCTTCATTTATTTACATCGTGCTTGCAATTCAGGTTTGACTCATACGGTTTGGCCGCATATCATTTGTGTAGAAATCAATTTTGTTGAACTATTTTCAGTCATGAATAACGTCACGACGACGGAATCCTCGCAGCAGTACGACCTCCGCATCCTGCGCGCCTTGCGCCGCATTACGCGTTCGATCGCACTGCACTCGCGCCAGTTGGCCGCGGTGAGTCACATCACCGCGCCCCAGCTGATGTGCCTGCGCACGGTGATTGCCAGCGGTCCGCTTACGGCCACGGCGATCAGCCGTGAGATTCACGTCAGCCCCAGCACGGTCGTGGGCATTCTCGACCGTCTGGAGGACAAGGGTCTGATCCGCCGCGAACGCGGCCGTGAAGACCGCCGCATCGTGTTCGTTACCGCCACGGATGCCGGCCGCGCGCTGGCAACCGACGCGCCGTCGCCCTTGCAAAAGCATTTGGCCGACGCGCTTAACGCGCTGCCCGAGCTCGAGCAGGCGACGATCACGCTCTCTTTGGAGCGCATCGTCGACCTGATGGAACAGGAAGGACATGCTGCCGAAGTGCATGATCCGTCTTCGCCCATTCTCGACGTGCCCACGGGTGGCGCACCTCCAGAATCGGGATTGGTCGTATGAGAAATATAGAACTTAATAACACTACTTCCCTGCCAAATTCGGCCGCGCGCCCCGCGTCGGCCCGCCTGCCGCGCCACATCTTCCGGTCAGCCACGCTGACCGATGGCGCCGCGATCCATCGGTTGGTCTCCGAATGCCCGCCGCTGGACGTCAATTCCCTCTATGCCTACCTGTTGCTGTGCGAACACCACAGCGAGACCTGCGTGGTCGCCGAGAGCATTGGCGGCGACATCGACGGATTCATTTCCGCCTATGTCCCGCCCAATCGCCCCGACACGCTCTTTGTCTGGCAGGTAGCCGTACATGCTCGTGCCCGAGGCCAACGACTGGCCCGCGCCATGCTCAACGAACTGCTGTCGCGCGACGCGCTGCAGCAGGTACGCCATCTTGAAACCACGGTGGGGCCTGACAACCAGGCTTCGCGCCGCACGTTTACCGGTCTCGCCGGCGAACTCGGCGCCCACGTCAGCGAGCAGCCGTATTTCGATCGGCAGCTCTTTGGCGGGGCCGAGCACGATGACGAGATGTTGTTGAAGATAGGTCCGTTCGCACCGTCCCACTAAAGAGGGGCGGCCGCCAGCGGCCTTCAGTACCGCCGACCGAGTCCATGACATCCGGATGCCTCAGGGCAACTGGAGGGGGCTTTGTTGTCTGTCAATTTGATGATGGGAGGATCACATGGATTTGAAAATTTTTGACCGGATGGAGTCGGAAGTCAGGGGCTACATTCGGTCCTTTCCAGTGATATTCAGCCAGGCCCGCGGGTCGCTGCTGATCGATGAGGAGGGCACGGAGTACATCGATTTCTTCAGTGGCGCCGGCACCCTGAACTACGGGCATAACAACCCGGTCTTCAAGGAAAAGCTGCTCGAGTACCTCGAGTCCGACGGTGTGGTTCACGGCCTCGACATGGCCACCAGCGCGAAGAAGCGCTTTCTCGAAACGGTGGATCGCGTGCTGCTCAAGCCGCGCAACTGGCAGTACACGCTGCAGTTCACCGGTCCCACGGGCACCAACGCGGTCGAAGCCGCGCTCAAGATCGCCCGCCAGGTCAAGGGACGTTCCAACATTATTTCGTTCACCCACGGCTTTCATGGCGTGAGCGGCGGTTCGCTGTCGGCGACCGCGAACATGAAGTTCCGTGATGCCGCCGGCTACGCGCTGGGCAACACGACCTTCATGCCCTATGACGGCTACTTTGGCCCCGATGTCGACACGATCGCCTTCCTCGAGCGCATGCTCGACGACCCGAGCAGCGGCCTGGACAAGCCGGCCGGCGTGATCGTCGAAACCGTGCAAGGCGAGGGTGGTGTCAATGTGGCCACGCTGCGCTGGCTCAAAGAGCTCGAAAAGCTGTGCCGCCGTCACGACATGCTGTTGATCGTCGATGACATTCAAGTGGGCTGCGGACGCACCGGCAGCTTCTTCAGCTTCGAGTCCGCCGGCATTCGCCCGGACATCATCACGCTGTCGAAGTCTCTCTCGGGTTTTGGCCTGCCCATGTCCCTCGTGCTGATGAAGCCCGAGCTGGACGTGTGGAAGCCGGGCGCCCACAGCGGCACTTTCCGCGGCAACAACCTGGCCTTCGTTACGGCCACGGAAGCGCTCGACACCTATTGGGCCAGCGATGCCTTCTCCACCGACATCCAGCGCAAAGAGCGTCTGGTGCGGGATTGGCTGGAGAACCTGGCGCACAGCTACCCGAACGCGGGCTTGGCCGTACGTGGCCGTGGCCTGATCCAGGGCCTGGTGGCGACGGCGGATCCGGGTCTGGCCAACCGCATCGCGCAAAAGGCATTCCAGCGTGGTGTGGTGATCGAAACCTCGGGCGCGCACGACGAAGTGCTGAAGTTCCTGCCCGCGCTGACGATCGAGGATGAACTGTTGACCCGTGGCCTGGACGTGATCGAGGCCAGCGTGGCCGATGCCTTGGGCGAAGACGAAAAGTCCGCCCGTGTACTCAAATTTGGAGGTAAGCGTCGATGATCGTGCGAAATGTGAAAGATGTGATTGGCACCCAGGACGAGGTGCGCACCGATACGTGGGTGAGCCGTCGTGTGCTGCTGAAGAAAGACAACATGGGCTTCTCGTTCCATGAAACCACGATCTTTCCCGGTACGCGCACGCACATCCACTACAAGAACCATCTCGAGGCCGTCTGGTGCATCGAGGGAGATGGTTCGATCGAAACCATTGCCGATGGCAAGAAGTACGACCTGGGCCCGGGCGTGGTCTACGCCCTGAACGAAAACGACGAGCACTGGCTGTGTGGCGGCAAGGAGCCGCTGCGGGTGATCTGCGTTTTCAATCCGCCCCTCACCGGCCAGGAAGTGCATGACGCCGACGGCGTCTACGCCCTGCCCGAAGAGAAGGTCGCCGCCTGAGGCCAACACTGAACTGGAGGTTTCTATGATTTCACCTGCGCAGGATCCGTACGCCTCGCGTACGGATCGCGGTTCCGCCATCATCGCCCGCAAGGACCCCGTGGTCTACGGCGATGGTCAATACGCCGACGCGCTCAGCACCGATCAGGTGCAGTCGTATGAGCGTGATGGCTTCCTGCTGCTGGAAAACCTGTTTTCCCAGGAAGAGGTCGCCGCGCTGCTGGCCGAGGTCGAGCGCATGACGCGCGATCCCGCCATCGTGCGTCGCGAAGAGGCAATCACCGAGCGTGGCAGCAATGCCGTGCGTTCGATTTTCATGGTGCACGTGCTGAGCCCCGTGCTCTCGCGCCTGTCCCGCGATCCCCGCGTAGCGAATGTGGCGCGCCAGATCCTGGGTTCCGAGGTGTACATCCACCAGTCGCGCGCCAACATGAAGCCTGGTTTTCACGGCAAGGAGTTCTACTGGCACTCCGACTTCGAAACCTGGCACGTCGAGGACGGTATGCCGGCCATGCGTGCGTTGAGTTGCTCGGTGCTGCTGTCGGACAACAACGAAACCAACGGCCCGCTCATGCTGGTGCCGGGTTCGCACCGTCAGTTCATCTCGTGCGTAGGCGAGACGCCGCGTGATCACTACAAGCAGTCGCTCAAGAAGCAGGAATACGGCGTGCCCGATCAGGTCAGCCTGCAGCTGCTTGCGGAGCAGGGCGGCATCCAGACCATGATGGCCAAGGCCGGCTCGGTCGTGTTCTTCGACTGCAACACCATGCATGGCTCGAACAGCAACATCTCGCCGTGGCCGCGTTCCAACGTGTTCATGGTCTACAACAGCATGGAAAACACGCTGAATCCGCCGAAATACGGTCTGGATCCGCGTCCGGAGCACATCGCCACGCGCAAGGCGTTCAAGGCCGTCACGCCCTTGGACACCCTGAAGCTCGTGGAGCGCTGACCTCCCAATGCCTGCGGCGGCAAGCCGTGGCATTACCCATTCCCCGGGGCGATCCCCCGGGGTTTTTTTGTCTTAGGGCGACCCTACGACAAAATGCCCCCTCCTTCCCCCTCGCGTGGCTTGTTTTTTTGCCGCCACGTGGATCTGGGCGAGGGCGGGAGTCGCCTGCTATGCTTTCGCGCACCACAATCCATCCCCCTCGCGCTTCCATGGCCGCTCAGATCCGCAGTCTGCATATCTACCCTGTCAAGTCGTGCGCAGGCATCGACCTGCGCGAATCGCCGATCGACCGCGCCGGTTTGCTCCACGATCGCCGCTGGCTGATCGTGACGGCCGATGGGCAGTTCATGACACAACGCCAGTGGCCGCGGATGGCGCTCATTCGCACCGAGCTCGATGCCCAGGCCCTGACGCTGAGCGCGCCGGGTCAACCTCCGCTGCGCGTGGCGCTCGACGAGAGCGGTCTTGCATCGGCCTCGGAGCAGGTGGAAGTGTGGCGCGACGCCATCAGCGCTCGTGTGGACACCCCCGCCGCGGGCGCCTGGCTCAGTGAGTTCCTGGGCACGCCGTGCCGGTTGCTGAAGGTCGACCGCGAGGCCCGCCGCCCGGCCAAGCCCGAATGGGTCGACGGCTGGATCGAGCGTCATCCCGACTTCGCCGATGATTTTGCGGGCGATCATTTCTTCGGCTTTGCCGATGGCTTTCCGCTCTTGGTCACCAATCAGGCATCGCTCGACGATCTCAACGCCAGGCTCGAGGCGCGCGGCGCGGCGCCGGTACCGATGGACCGTTTTCGGCCCAATATCGTGATCGAAAGCGACGACTGGCCCGCCTTCGAGGAGGATCAAACCGCCGTCGTGAGCCTGGGTGAGGTCAAGCTCGCGCTGGTCAAACCGTGCACGCGATGCTCCGTGCCCGATATCGACCAGCGTACCGCCGAGATGTACGCCGAACCGGGCCAGACGCTCGCCGGCTATCGCAATCTCGATATCGGGGTGGTTTTTGGCCAGAATGCAATCGTGTCGGCGCCCGAAGGAGCGGTGCTCCGGGTCGGCGATTCGGCCGAGATCGAACTCGACTTCTGATCAGGGCGTGGCGAGTTTCAGGCCGATCAGGCCGGCCACGATAAGCATGACGCTTGCGATGCGCAGCGGGCTCGCCGACTCGCCAAAGAGCGCGATCCCCGCGATGAAGGCACCGATGGTGCCGATCCCGACCCAGACCGCGTAGGCGGTGCCCAGCGGCAGGGTTTTCATCGCGGTGGAGAGCAGCCAGAAACTCACCACCATGCCGGCCACGGTGATCACCGAAGGCACGAGTCGCGTGAATCCATGCGTATATTTGAGGCCCACCGCCCAAACGACTTCGAACAGTCCGGCGAGTACAAGAATCAACCAGGTCATGACAGCTTCCGTGAGGCGCCAGCCTGTTGATGGACCGGCGGCGATGAAGGGGCCGTCCCCGGATGAGGCCTTGCCGTCGATAAGACGTTGCAGGTGATGCCTGGCGTGGCAGCGAAGGCTGCATGACGCTTCCGGGTCGTCCCGGAGCCAAAAATTATAGAATAGCGAACGCCAGGGGGCAAAGCCGGGAGCCCTCGCTGCAATGGGCGCGTCTGGCGGCGTCCGCCGCCCGCTGCCCTGGCCTTTGTTGCGGACCCGGCCCGCGCACCAGGAATCAGATTTTATGCAACGCATTATGCTGCGGGCGAAGCTGCACCGCGTCACGGTCACCGAAGCCGATCTGCACTACGAAGGTTCGTGCGGCATCGACGAAGACCTGCTCGACGCCGCCGGCATGCGAGAGTTCGAACGCATCGAGCTCTACAACGTCACCAACGGCGAGCGCTTCGACACCTACATCATCAAGGCAGCCCGCGGCAGCGGCGCGATCTCGCTCAACGGCGCGGCGGCACGCAAGGCGCAGGTGGGCGATCTGCTCATCATCTGCACGTACGGCCCGATGTCCGAAGAAGACTCGGCGCGTCACAAGCCGCAGGTCGTGCTGGTGACCGACGCCAACCGCGTCAAGGAAATCCGCAAGTTCCCGGACTGAGCGTCCGGGCCGGCGGAGCGCCGCGTGCGCTCCGCGTCTCCTACTTCGTATCATCATGAGCTTCTCGGTCACTATCCAACCCAGCCAGCATCATTTCCAGGTCGAGTCCGGCCAGACGGTGCTCGACGCGGCACTGGCCGCCGGCATCGTGCTGCCCTACAGCTGCCGCACCGGCGCATGCTCCACCTGCAAGGGCAAGGTCGTGTCCGGCGAATACGACGCCGGTACCTATCCTGCCCAGATCCTGTCGCCCGAGGAGCTCGCCGCCGGCTACACGCTGTTCTGCCAGGCGCGCCCCCAGACGGATCTCGTCCTCGAGTCCACCGAAGTTCGCCTGGCCTCGGACATCCAGATCCGCAAACTGCCTTCCCGCGTTCAAACGCTCGAGCGCGTGGCACCGGACGTCACGGTATTGAAGCTGCAGCTGCCGGCTTCCGAGCAATTCCGCTATTACGCCGGGCAGTACATCGAAGTCATCCTGAAGGATGGCAAACGCCGCTCGTACTCGATGGCGGGTGCACCGCACACGGGCAGTCCGCTGGAGCTGCACATCCGCCACATGCCGGGTGGCCTGTTCACCGATCACGTGTTCGGCGCGGGCACGACTCAGATGAAAGAGCGTGAGATCCTGCGCCTCGAAGGTCCGTTCGGCTCGTTCTTCCTGCGCGAAGACAGCGACAAGCCCATCGTCCTGCTGGCCAGCGGCACCGGATTCGCGCCGGTCAAGGCCATTGTCGAGCACATGGCGCACAACGAAATCCGCCGTCCGGTCACGCTGTATTGGGGGGGGCGCCGTCCGCAAGACCTGTACATGGACGAGCTGGCGCGCTCCTGGGCCGATACCTTGCCCGGGTTCACCTACGTGCCGGTCATTTCCAATGCACTCGACGAAGACGCCTGGACAGGCCGCACCGGCTTTGTGCACGAGGCCGTGATGGCCGATCTGCCCGACATGTCGGGCCATCAGGTCTATGCCTGTGGCACGCCGCTGATGGTCGACGCCGCGCGCCGCGAATTCAGCGCGCAATGCAGCCTGCCCGCCGAAGAGTTCTACGCCGACGCGTTCACGTCCGAGGCCGATCTGGCCCGTGCCGGCGCCTGATTTCAGCGCGGCGCATCATGCGACAATGGGAGACATCCGGCCGGCTCGATGCGCGGTACGGATGTCTCCCCTTTTTTTTAGCGAACTTCGTGCCTGCGCCGGAGTAAACTGCCGCACCATCCTGGGGGCGGCCAGTCCGGCGCGCGCATCCACCATGTCGGCCCGGCGCCCCGGGCAGGGAGTATTGAGCGCATGAAAGTAGCGGTTTTGGGCAGCGGCATCATCGGGGTCTCCACCGCCTGGTGGCTCAGCCAGGCCGGCCATGACGTCGTCGTCGTCGATCGCTGCACGGGCGCCGCCCAGGAAACCAGCCTGGCCAATGGCTCGCAGATCTCGGTGTCCTATGCCGAGCCCTGGGCCAACCCGCAGGCGCCGTTCAAATTGCTCAGATGGATGTTCCAGGACGACGCGCCCCTCCTGTTCCGCCCGCAGCTCGACTGGCGGCAGTGGATGTGGGGCCTGGCGTTTCTGCGTGAGTGCCTGCCTTCGCGCCTCGCCCCCAACATCCGCGCGATGGTGCGCATGGCCGAATACAGCCGCGGTACCCTGCAGGCCATGCGCGCCGAGCTCGGCATCCAGTACGACCACCTCGAGCGTGGCATTCTCAATTTCTATCGCGACCCGCACGAATTCGAAAATTCCCAGCGCGCCGCGGGCCTCATGCGCGACTTCGGCGTCGAGCGCCGCGTGATCAATACCGACGAGGTGATCGCGATCGAACCCGCGCTGGCGCCGCACCGGGCCACCATCGTGGGGGGCGACTACACCCCTGAAGACGAAAGCGGCGACGTCCATCTGTTTACGGTCGCGCTTGCCGAGCGCTGCGCGCGTGCGGGCGTCGAGTTCCGTTTCAATACCGGCATCACGCGGCTCCTCGTCGAGGCGGGCCAGGTCCAGGGCGTCGAGGTCATCGAGCCCGATGGCACCTATGGCCGCTTGCGCGCCGACGCCTATGTGGCGGCGCTGGGCAGCCACACGCCGCGCCTTGTGCGTCCGCTGGGGGTGTCGTGCAACGTGTATCCCGCCAAGGGTTACTCCGCCACCTATGCCATCAAGGACGCGGCACGAGCGCCCACTGTCAGCCTGACCGACAGCAGCCACAAAGTGGTCTTCTCGCGGCTGGGTAACCGCCTGCGCATGGCCGGTACAGCCGAGCTGTCGGGCTACTCGCGCAGTCTCAACACCGGACGCTGCGAGGCCCTCACGCGGCTGGCGCGCGAGCTCTTTTCCGATGCCCTCGATTACGAGGGCGTCAATTACTGGTCGGGCCTGCGCCCGTCCACCCCCTCGAACGTGCCCCTGATCGGCCGCACCCGTGTTTCCAACCTGTATCTCAATACGGGCCATGGTACGCTGGGCTGGACGATGGGAGTGGGTTCGGGCCGCGCTTTGGCCGATCTGCTCAGCGGACGCCGGCCCGAGCCGGAATTTCCTTTTCTTGGTCTGTGAACCTATGAAGAAACTGCAACTGACGGGCCTTGCCCACGCGCTGCGTGCCAGCCGGTACGCGCTGTTTGGTCTGGCCCTGGCCGCCACCGGCATCGCGCATGCCGACACGGTCGAAATCCAGGTGTGGCACGTGCTCAACGGCGCCAACAAGGCCGAGTTCGAAAAACTCGCCAAGCAGTACAACAAAGAACAAAAAGATGTCTCGGTCAAGCTGCGCGACTTCCCCTCGGAAGCAGCACTGCAGAGCGAGGCCGCCGCGGCCCTGAAGGCCAAGAAGGCGCCCAACCTGGTGCAGCTCAACGACAACCACTCTCCCGAGGTCGTGGCGCAGCACAAGGCCATCCTTCCGCTGCACCAGCTGCTCGCCAAATACCCCATCAAAGACCTGAACTGGTTCCTGCCCGCCACGAGCGATTTCGTGCGCGACGGCCGCGGTCGCCTGCTGGCGTTCCCCTGGATGGCTGAAGTGCCGGTGATGTACTACAACACCGCGCTCTACAAGAAGGCCGGCCTCAATCCCAATCAGCCCGCCCGCACCTGGAGCGAGCTCCAGGCCGAGCTGCTGAAGCTGCGCGACGTGGCCGACATCGATTGTCCCTACGCCACGAGCGAACAGGTCACGGTGCATCTCGAGAATCTGGCACCGATCAACAACCAGCTTTATGCCACCAACGAAAACGGCCTGGGCAAGGGTAAAGCCGCGCCTACGATGCAGTTCGACACGCTCTACATGCGTCACCTCTCGCTGATGGTGAGCTGGAAGCGTTCGCTGCTGCTCACGGCCTATTCGGGCGACAAAAAGAGCGACCAGCTCTTCGCCAAGGGTGAGTGCGGCGTCCTGACCTCCACCTCCGGCTCGTTCGGCCAGTTCCTGAACACGCGTTCGCTGTCGTTCGGCGTCGCACCGTTGCCGTATTACGACCAGGCCACCAAGGCGGCTGGCCGTCCGTTCGTGAGCGGCTCGGCGTTGTGGGCGGTCGAAGGCCATCCGCAGGCCGAAGAGAAAGCCACCGCGAACTTCCTCGCCTGGCTGTCCAAGCCGGTGATCGCCACCGAGTGGCATCAGCAGACGGGCTTCCTGCCCCTGACCGAGGCGGCGTTCCGTGCGTCCGACGTGTCGTTCTACGACAAGGTCCCCGGTGCGCATCAGCTGATCGCTTCCATGCGTGCTCAGCCGGCTCCCAATGGGCGCGGTTTCCGGATTGCCAACTACGATCGCATCGAACCTGTGTTCAACGCACAGCTGCAGGATGCCTTCGACGGCAAGACGCCGCCGGTCGCCGCGCTGAACAACGCCGCATCGCAGGCCCGGACCATCGCTACCCAGCGCTGATTCGTAGCGATTGCGCGTTGAACGGGCCACCCTTCGGGGTGGCCTTTTTCATGGCCGATCCACACGCTCAAGTCCACGCATGGCGCGGTTTTTAGCGCCGCGCGATCATCCCGTCCTTTCGTACAAGTCGAGGTTTCGAGGCCCCGACAATGCGCGCACCATGCCTGCTCGTGCCGATCCCTCCGTGGACCGGCGCGGCCGCAGGCACCGATTCCGGTCCGCGGTTCCCGACAGATTCAGGCCAGGGAGGCGTGATGAACATGGGTGGTGCGGCGGTGCGACAAAGAGGGATCAGGCGATCCTTGAGCGGGCCCGGGCTTGTCTGCATGAGCAGCCTGCTCGTGCTTCTGCCGGGTTGCGGTCTGCGGCTTGGTGCGGATGGTTGGGTCTCCGACTCCGCCGCCACGCCGGCATGGCAGGCGCGCGCCGCGGCCTACGATTTTGATTGGCAGCTTTCCGGCGATGCCGAGGTCGGGCCCGCACAGATGTTTGGCGAGGGCCGGGAGATCTGGCTGCAGTTCGCGCCTGGTCAGGATGTTCCCGCGCTTTTCGCCCAAACGCCCGCGGGCTTGGTGCCGCTGCCATTCCGTTCGTATCCGCCCTATGTCGTCGTGCGCAGCGACGCGCGCGAGCTCATCATGCGGGCCGGTCATCGCGAGGCTCGCGCCAGACATGCTTCGCTTCCGTCCGATGCGCCTGCACAGCCGACGCCCGCCCCAGCGCCCGCGCTATCAGTGGCCGACGGTCCTGCCTACTCCACGCCATCCACCGACAGCGAGACTCGCAGTCCCCACCGCCGGCTTACCGAAGCGGACACGGGTGTGGCGCTGCGTGGCGCGACGCGCGATACCGCCGACGCCGCCGGCGCCAAGCTGGCCTCGTCAGGCTCTGACTTTGGATCAGGCGTCTCCACGTTTCGCGCCGGGCCGCCCGATCCCACGCTGCGTGCGGTGCTTGCCCGCTGGGCCACCGGCGCAGGATGGTTGTTCCAGACGGCGCATTGGGCGGTGGACGCCGACATTCCGCTGGACGGAGCCGCTGATTTCCATGGCGATTTCAAGCAGGCGGTGCGAGATCTGCTTGCGAGTACCGAGCTATCGGATCGGCCGGTCCAGCCGTGCTTCTACACCAATCGCGTGTTGCGCGTGGTGCCGCTGGCGCAGAGCTGCGACCGCAGCAGCATCGATGCCAAGGTGGACGCATGAGCATCCTCGCCATCTCCTGCGCGAGTACGCGCCCGTGTCTGTCCGGTGTCTACCATCGTTGGCCGTTCATGTTGGCTATCTCGTTGCTGTGTAGCGGATGCTCATTGCCCGAGCGCCTCGACCTGGCCCGGGCGCAGGGGGCTCAGGCGCGCCAACGGGTCGAGGGGCTTCACGAGGCACACGCGCGCCGCATTTCAGACCGAGCCGCGCGTCTTGCCGCGCAGGATGTCGCACGTCCCTGGCTTGCCGGCAGAGCGCAGCCCTTGGCGCGCGAGGTGGTGCTTCCCGAGCCGCTGCGCACGCGCGTCGAAGCCACGCTGCTTTACACCGACAAGCCCGACCTGCTTCGCATCGCGCAGCGCATTCGTCGTGCCACGGGCATTGCCGTGCGTGTCCTGCCCGAAGCGTTGTTGCCGCCGGCGATGTTCATGCCACGACTTCAAGGCATGCCCGGAGCCCAGGCAGATGCCGATGACGCCGGACGCCAGGCCGAGCTCGAGAGCGGCCCACAACCTTTGGCGGATCTGCTTGATGCGCTGGCCGCGAGGCTGTATGTGCACTGGCGTTATCGCGCCAATGCCATCGAGTTCTATCGCACCGATACTCGGGTGTTCGATGTGCGCATGTTGGCGCTGTCCACCCAGACCGAAAGCCGGCTTGGCCGTGCCGCCAGTGGCCAGGCAGAAGGGTTCGACCATTCCATGCAGACATCCATGCAGTCCGGAGAGGGCGCGCCGCTGCAAGCGCTACGGGCACGGATTCTTCCATTTCTGTCACGCGCGGGTGTCATTTCCGAAGTGGCGCAGGGAGGCAATGCCTTGGTGGTCACGGACATGCCCGATGTGCTCGACCGTATCGATGCCTACATTGCCCGAGAGAATCGCGTGGCCACGCGTCGTGTCCGCATTCTCCTGGAAGAGCTGACCGTCTCCAACGACGCCAATGACGAGCGCGACATCGACTGGTCGGGCGTCTTCGCCCGGGCCGGACGCGCCTTCAGCCTGGCCAGCCCGGACGTTGCACAGGGCACGGGTGCGGTTGCGTCGGCCACGATCGGCAGTGGGGCATGGTCTGGTAGCCGTGCCATGCTGCAAGCGCTCTCAGAGGCCGGCACGGTAGTGCGCCGGCGCAGCATCCCGCTACTGACCCTCAACCGCCAGCCCGTCACGCATGCCGTGCACAACACCTTCTCGTATGTCGATCAGGTGCAGGGCGGAGCGGTCGGCGGCACGGTCGTCAACCAGGCCGTGTTGCCCACGGTAAGCGTGAGTCAAAAGCGCGAAACGGTCGGCACCTTCGTCACCATCGTGCCCGATGCCCGTGACGATGGCAGCATCCTGTTGTCCATCGGCTACGACAACTCCTATGCGCAGCCCTTGCAGGCCTTGTCGTTCGGGCCTAAAGACAGTGCGTTGGTCGTGCAGCAACTCAACCTCGATGGGCAGGGCACCGTTCAGCAGGTGGCCCTGCGCCCAGGGCAGGCCGTGCTGCTCGCGGGGTTCGATCGTCACGAACTGGACGCGCAATCGCGCCGCCTCGCTCCGGGTGCCCCCATTCTCGCGGGAGGACGCGACAAGCTTGGCGACAAGCGTCTGAGCACCGTGCTGCTCGTCACGGCACAACTGGAGGACGGCGATGCCTGATCTTGCCGCGGTCAATCAGATGCCGCCCGGGGCGGCCAGTGGCCACCAGATCCCGCGTGCCGAGCCCGACGCGCAAGCTCCCTCGGAGCTGTCAGCCACAGGCCGCTCAAGCATGTATGCCCACGCTGAGCCCGGGGTCCAGCTTGTCGTCGGTCTGCATTGGTTTTCCGTCGTCGGCTCCCATGCGCCCGCACTAGCCCGATTGAGGGCGCGCCAAACGGGGGCGTCGCACTTTGTTGTGGGCGGGGCTCGCGGTCTCACTTGCGGATGCCTGCGGCTGACGCGGGGCCACGGTTTGATGCGTGGCGCACGTCCCGCCCGGACTCTGGTCTCCGCGGCTCAAGCGTTTGCACACCTCACTCAAGGGCAGCCGCGGGCGGGGCTGGTGCGCTTGTCCGACGGGCGCTGGTGGCTGGCGGCCTCCCAGGACGGCGCAGTCCTGACGCGCGCGGATCGCGTTTATGCCTCGAGAGACGAGGCCGAGGCTGCGTTGCAGGCGCTCTGCACACGGCATCCCTTTTTGGTGGTGTGTGACGCTGACGCACTCTATGCGCAGGCCAGCCGTCAGGTTGTGTCCGCTGCCCGTATGCAGCCAGTGCGCCGATGGCATCCGGCCCCGGTGGTATGTGCCGCCTTCAGTGCTGCGGCCTTCGCGGCATGGGCGGTGATGGGGGACGACGGGCCGGCGAGTTCTGCGGTTGCTGCTCCCCAACCGCTAGCGCAACTCACCGCTGAGCCAACGCCGCAGGTCCAGGACGGCGAGACGCTGCCGAACGCCCTGGCGTCGTTCAACCGTTTACCGCTGGGCGTGCAGGGTTGGCGCCTGGAGCAAGCCCGTTGTTTGTGGCAGACGACCATCCCGGGATGGGACTGCGATGCGCGCTATCGCCGCGTCGCCGCGGAGGCCACCAGCACACATTTCGTTCAGCGTCGCCCGGCGGGCTGGACATTGGCTTTTCCCTCCCTGGACCAGGCCGATCTGGGATGGCGTGTGCCTGGGCGCGAGATGCCTGTCGCGGCGCCCGCCGTTGCTGCGGACGCTGCGCAAGCCGTGCCACGCGGCTTGAGTCTGTTGCAGACGCATCGAGCGTCGCTGACGCGCCTGCAAGTCTCCGCGCCCCAAGCGCAAAACCCGAGTCTGGGCGTTGGCCGGCGGGCAGTCATGCTCCAGGGGCCGCTGCGCGTGGTCGCAGCGATGCCTTGGCCGGCGTTGCAGGCTCGCTGGCAACGCCTTTCCATGCGCGTCGATCTTGGTAGCCCGAGTCAGGGGGCGCGCAGTCCCTTGCTTGTCGATCTCGACGGAGATGTCTATGAGCCCTGATGCCTTGCCAAGAGTTCTCCCGGCGCTGTTCCTGATGGCCGGCCTGTGCAGTGTTCACGACGTGTCGGCACAATCGCCTGAGCGAGAAACGCCGCTGACCGCGCCCGCGGACAAGTCTCAGGCCGCGTCGCCAGAGGCAGGTGCTCGCGATATGCCCGGGCCCGTGCCCGGCCCGGCGCCAGCGGGCGCCGCCGATACGCCCTTTCTCGCCGGATCCGCCGCGCACGTACCCGCGCCGCCGCCCCCCGGGCTGGTATCCCCCTCCGGCCATGCCGCGGATCTCATCGGTCAGCCTGAGCCCCTGCAGTCCTGGACGGGCAGTCAGACCGTCGCCGATCTGCTGCGGGCCGAGACGCAGGCTCAACGCGCGCCCACGCCTGGCACCACTCCGGGGCGTGAACGAGGGATCCGTGTGCAGGCCATTTACGGGATCGGACGGCAGCTGATGGCCGATGTGTCGATCAATGGGGACGTGCAGCGCTTTCGTACGGGTCAGGCCCAGGCTCGCCGACGCGATGCGAGCGTGTCAGACGACGCGGGCGAGGGATATCGGCTGCACCGAATCGAGCCTCCGTGCGTGGTGCTCAAGCAGGGTACGGAGACCCTGCGTACCTGCCTGTTGGGTGCGGCTGATTCCGGGGCTTCCCGATGAACCCCGCGCACCGGCTTTGTTCCCGTCGTGCCCACTTTCGCCACGTGCGCCATGTGTGCTGTCTCGCCTGTCTCTTCGGATAACGTCATGACGCTTCCCCCTGTTCTTGCATCCGCGCTCGAGCGCACCGCTGTGCCGTTCGCGCGTATCGGGGTCAAACCCGCGGGTCATTCCGAAAACCTGCCTGACGTGTGCCGCAGCCTCGCCGAACTGCGGGCGATGCGCCCGGGTTTCGTTCGTAGTTTGCATGCAGAGTTCGACCTCGCTGGTTTGCGGGCCATGGTGTGTCCCATTCTGCTGGAAGACCAGCGCGTGCGCTTGTTGGTGCTACCCGAGTATCTCGAAGGCGACGCCACTGACGAGGTGCAACGACTCGTGCAGCGGCACGGCTGGACGCTCAGTCAGCCGGCCCGGCTCGCCGCGTCCACTTCTTTACTGCTCACGCTGGCGCGTGATCCCGCGTCATCCTCGGCGGCGGAGCGGACCGACGCGCTGCCGATGAGCTCGTCCGCTTTGCAGCTCTTGTTTCACGAGATTGTGTCGCAGGCGATTCGCCTTGATGCGAGCGACGTTCATTTACGCGTTTGCGAGCCCTCGAGCGATGCGGAGGTCCGTTGCACCGTCGACGGAATGTACGTGCCCATCCCTTTGCTGGCGCCCGTACCCGCGCGCATGCTGCGCGACATGCTCGCGGTGATCTGGATGGACGTGCGCGGCGGAAACGGCGCGGTGTTCGATCCCCTGATCGAGCAGCAGGGGCAACTCCTGCGAGACTACGACGGCGAGCCTGTCCTGCTGCGTTGGGCATCGTTGGCCACCGACGCCGGGCCGGCGGTCTGCCTGCGGTTGATCCGCCAGAAACCCCGCGGACAGGGCCGGCTGCGCGATCTCGGCTTCATGCCTGCCCAGTTGGCGCAGATCGAGACGGCATGCAGGATCGAGGGCGGGGCGGTGATCGTTGCGGGCCGAGTGGGTTCGGGCAAGTCCACCACGCTGGCGGCCATGCTTGCGTCACTACCCAGCACGCGCAAGCTGATCACGCTCGAAGACCCTGTCGAGACACCGATCGCCGGCGCACTGCAAAACACCGTTGTGCGAGATCTCGGCGCGTCCGACCTCCATCCGTTCGACGCCAAGCTCAAAACCGTCAAACGGAGTGCGCTACAGGATTTCTACCTCGGCGAGGTGCGCGACCACGACACAGGGCGAGCCTTCGCCGACATGGCCAGCGCTGGCATCAGCGTCTACACCACGGTGCACGCGGGCTCCGTCCATGCCATTGCCGACCGGATGAGCAGCGATTTCATCGGTGTGTCGCGCGACCTTCTTGCAGCCCCTGGGCTGATCAAGCTGCGGATTTATCAGACGCTGGCGCCGCGGCTGTGCCGGCAATGCTCACTGGCGCCGCCCGTCTGGCTGGAGCAGTGCGTTAGCCGATCTCCGGATTGGCGGCGCTGGCGGGCCTGGTGGGCCCTGGGTGAGCGTGGGGCTGCCGGCCGTTTTCGGCGTGTGCGGTATCGCAATGAAAACGGATGTCCCCGTTGTGTCGCGGGCCGCCCCGCACCGCTCTGGGGATACGCGGGACGGCTCGTGGTCGCCGACGTCGTGTCCGGCGACGCGCTCGACTCGGCGGCAAACGCGTGGTCGAGGCCGTATCCCGGCGAGCGGCACGCCGACGTGGCGCCGATGCCTTTGCTGCGCGCCGCAAGCGTCCGAGTCCTGCATGGTGATATCGACCCGCGTTGGCTGGCGGATCTCGCGGGCGGCGTCGCACGCTTGATGCGCATGCTTGGCGCCATGAGCGCCGACAGCGGGCGAGGCACTTTCATGCGTCATGCGGGTATTCACCAGGAGACCGCGCGATGAACCGCGTTCTGTCGTCGGGCTGGCGCAGCAGGCTGCTCGCGCGCATCGCCTGGTTCCGGTTGCGCCTTGATGCCTGGCGTTTTCGCGCGGATCGCGCCGACTACTACGAGTATCTGGCAGCCCTGTTGGGCGGCGCCGATGGTCGCCATTCGTTGCGAGACATCCTGTATCGAGATGCCTCGCGATATGGCCCGGGTACGGTTCGCGGTCGGCTTTCGGCGCATTGGGCATCGATATGCGATGCCCATGCGGGCGATCTCGGGCAGGTCTGGAGCGGCACGCTGCCTGCGCAGGAGTGCATGGTGGCGGGCGCGGCGCAGGCGGCCGGCGCTGCCGCGCTCACCCAGGCACTGGGCGAGTTGTCTCAGGTTTGCACGCTCACCCGCCAGGCGCGCCGGGAGAGTCTGTCCACGCTCGCGGCCGGCTTCGTCGCGCTCTTCGTACTGATGGCGACCTTGCTGGCTGTCGCGTACTACACGGTGCCTCAATTGCGTGAGGTGTTCGAAGCCGTGCCGGCGGCACAGCACGGTGCCTCGACTCGGCGGCTATTCGGCCTGTCCGACCTTCTGGCCGCCACGTGGCCGCTGTTCGCGATAGGCGGAGCGCTGATCTGCGCTGTGTGGGTCTGGTCATTCGCGGCAGTCGTTCCTCCCTGGCGCCGGCTGGTCGAGGGGATAGGGCCCTGGCGCTTGTATCGCGACGTGCAGGCCACGCGCTTTCTCGCGTTGCTCGACGTGCTGTTGCGCCGGCACGGCAACCTCGATGCCCGGTTGCGCACGGCGCTCGCGGCGCAACGGCCCTATGCGCGGCCCTGGATGGCCTGGCACCTCGACTCGATGTTGGACCGCATCGAGGCCGGGGAGGTGGGTGCCGACACTTTCGACACAGGCCTGCTCGACCGACGCCTCTGGTGGTTCTTGGGCGATATGACGCTCGCGCATGGATTGGAGGCTGGGCTGCGGCTGGCGCGCGAACGCGTTCAGTCCCATCTTTTGCCCGCCGTGGCGCGCCAGGCCAGCGTGTTGCGTTGGTGGATCCTCCTGTCCGTCGTGGCTCAGCTCATCGCGCTGATGCTCTGGCACTACCAGGTCATCGATGAGCTGCGCCGAGCGCTCGCACAGGTGTATGCCTCTTATTGATCAGTGGGCGGCATCCCGTCGCCCCACATTTTGTCGGAGTTCATTCATGGCCTTTCTTCCAGCGCTCTGTCATGCGCATTGTTCTTGTTCGAGTGATTTGCAGAAGTCGCACCCTGCCTGGGCAAGGCAACGTGGAATGTCTCTTGTCGAAATATCGATCGTCGCATCCATTCTGTTGCTGATCGCCGTTTTCGGCATTCCTGCGATCCGGGGCTATGTCATTGAGTATCGAGTCCCTCGTCTTGGTGAAGAAATCCATCGGTTCGTCGCTCGAATGCATGGTCAAGCTTGGTCCAACGACGCCTTGTCCTACGCTCAGATGAACAACGCCACGCTCGCGCGGGCGTTCGAGGGCTCTTCAGTCGTGATCATCGAAGGCGGTGATGGCGCCGCACCTGTTCTGCGCCACGGTTTGGGGCAGAACGGGCGCATCACGGCGGCACCCGCCGCCGCCGCGGGTGGGGGCATGGGCAGTGCCTACCGCCTCACGTTCGATTCCGTGCACGACGCGGCATGCCCCGGCTTGGCGGCTGTGCTGCAACAGGCGGCTTCCTCCGTGACGCTGCAGGGCAGGGGAGGGGCCGTCACGGTGAAAGACGAGGCTCGGAACCCACCACTTGCCTATGATGGTTTGCAGGCCTTGGCCGAGTGCGCGAGGGGTGAGAGCAATCGTTTCGAGTTCACCTTCCGATGAGCGCCGCAATGCGTCTCCATTTTCCTGTCGCGCAACGGCGGGGGGCAGGATTTGCATTGCTCGAGTTTTCGTTGGCCGCGCTACTGACGTTGCTGCTGGTGGTGGCCGTGGCGGCACGCCAGGCGCGCGAGGCCGAAGACGCCGTCGTGCAGGCCAGTGGCAACTGGATGACGCAGGTCCTGGCCGCCGTGCAGGCGGCCGCAGCTCGGGATCGTTCAGCCTGGGAACGCGGCGAACCGCCGCGGGATATGGCTGGAAACCTGCGTTACGCCGACCTCGGGAGCCCAACCCTCGAAGAGCTGGAGCGGGCAGGTAGCCTGCCGCGTGGCTTTCCCAGGCAAGCCCCCCTGGGCTTCGGTGTGCAGATATCCATGCGTGGTGCCGCTTGCCCTGGTGTGGGCTGCCGTTTGGACGCCGTCGTGGCGACCGACCGGCCGCTGGCCAGCCGCCGGGGGCGAATGCTCGATATCACCTCGATCATTCCCCTGCTGGAGCGTTTGGGCGGCCAAGGCGCCTGGCTGGAACCTGTGACCGGCCGGGTCATTGGGCGAGCTGCCGGTGAAGCGGCGCTCGCGGGGGTCGAGGCAGGACGATGGCCGGGCGGCACCGTAATTGCCTGGACCGGTCAGGCGGGCGCGGGCGCCAACCAGCCACCCCTCGACCCCCGTTACGTGCAGGTCGGGGACACTCGCGACCCTCAATTGCGTGGGCATCTCAGTGTCGCCGGCTCCGTCGCGGCACAGGGTGCCGTCACCGCACAAAACGCGGTGCGTGCTGGCGCGCATCTCTCGGTGGCCGCGGCTCAGACGGAAGGCACCGCCTGCGCCGCGCCGCTGGGTGCGCTGGCCAGCGATGCCAGCGGCCGGACGCTGGCCTGCCGCCAGGGGCGCTGGCAGCTTGCGTCCGAGGAGCGGTCCGTCGGCATTTATCGGTATGCGGTCAGCGACGGCGGTGCAGCCGCGTTCCAGTGCCTGGAGGGATACAACGTGGTCAAAACGCTACGTAGTGGAGGGTTCCGGGGAGTGTTCGACTGTGCGTGCAGGTCCGGGCAGGCCACCGTGCGGATCAGCGATATGGCGTATCTCTGTATCGCCTCCGACTGACTGGCTTACCCCGCCTTGCCTCTATAATCAAGAATTCGCCTAAATCCCGATTCATCCACGATGAAATCCTCCGAGATTCGCCAGAAGTTCCTGCAATTCTTCCAGTCCAAGGGCCACACGATCGTTCCGTCGTCCTCGCTGGTGCCGGGTAACGATCCCACCTTGCTGTTCACCAACTCCGGAATGGTGCAGTTCAAGGACGTATTCACCGGTAAGGAAACGCGCTCGTACAACCGCGCCACGTCCTCGCAGCGCAGCGTGCGCGCGGGCGGCAAGCACAACGACCTCGAAAACGTCGGCTATACCGCACGCCATCACACGTTCTTCGAGATGCTGGGTAATTTCAGCTTCGGCGACTATTTCAAGCGGGACGCGATCTTCTACGCCTGGGAGCTACTGACCACGGTCTACAAGCTGCCCGCCGAGAAACTCTGGGTGACGGTCTACCAGGAAGACGACGAGGCCTACGATATCTGGGCCAAGGAGGTCGGCGTGCCGACCGAGCGCATCATCCGCATCGGGGACAACAAGGGCAGCCGCTACGCCTCGGACAACTTCTGGCAGATGGGCGACACCGGCCCCTGCGGCCCGTGTACCGAGATTTTCTTCGACCATGGCGCCGACATCTGGGGCGGCCCCCCGGGATCGCCCGAAGAAGACGGTGACCGCTACATCGAAATCTGGAACCTCGTGTTCATGCAGTTCGAGCGCGATGCGGCAGGCAATATGACGCGTCTGCCCAAGCCATGCGTCGATACCGGCATGGGCCTGGAGCGCATTGCCGCCGTACTGCAGCACGTGCATTCCAACTACGAGATCGATCTCTTCCAGAATCTGATCGCTGCTGCCGCGCGCGAAACCGGTACGAAGAATCTCGAAGACAATTCGCTGAAGGTCATCGCCGACCACATCCGCGCCTGCTCGTTCCTGATCGTCGACGGTGTGATTCCGAGCAACGAAGGCCGAGGCTATGTGCTGCGCCGTATCGTGCGCCGCGCGCTGCGTCATGGCTACAAGCTGGGCCAGACCAAGCCCTTCTTCCACCGCCTGGTGCCCGATCTCGTCAAGGAAATGGGCGAGGCCTATCCCGAGCTCGCCAACATCGCCGAGCGTGTTGCCCAGGTGCTCAAGCAAGAAGAAGAGCGCTTTGGCGAGACCCTCGAGCACGGCATGAAGATCCTCGACGTGGCCCTGGCCAACGTCAAGGCAGGGGGTCAGCTCGATGGCAACACGCTTTTCACGCTGTACGACACCTACGGGTTCCCGGTCGACCTCACCGCCGACATCTGTCGTGAGCGTGAGGTCGAGGTCGACATGGCGGGTTTCGAGGCCGCGATGGCGCGTCAGCGCGACCAGGCGCGTGCCGCAGGCAAGTTCAAGATGGCCGAGGGCCTGAGCTACGAAGGCGCCCAAACCCGTTTCGAGGGCTACGAACAGCTGGAGCTGAGCGGCGCAGAAGTCACCGCGCTGTATGTCGACGGAACGCAGGTCGATCAGGTCCAGGCCGGCCAACATGCGGTGGTCGTGCTCGACGCCACGCCGTTCTACGCCGAGTCGGGCGGTCAGGTCGGCGATACCGGCCTGCTCGAAGCGGACGGTGTGCGCTTTGCCGTGGCCGATACGCTCAAGATTCAACCGGGTGTGTTTGGCCATCATGGCGAACTGGAGTCCGGTTCGCTCAAGGTGGGCGACAAGCTGCTGGCACGTGTCGATATCGTTCGCCGTGCTCGCACCGTGCGCAACCACTCGGCCACCCACCTGATGCACAAAGCACTGCGTGAGGTGCTCGGTTCGCACGTGCAGCAGCGTGGCTCGCTGGTCGATCCCGACAAGACCCGCTTCGACTTCGCACAAGACGCGCCCATGACCGCGGAGCAGATCGCGCGTGTCGAAGATATCGTCAACGCCGAAGTGCTGGCCAACCACTCCACCCGCGCGCAGGTCATGGCCTACGACGACGCGGTCAAGGGCGGCGCCATGGCGCTCTTCGGCGAAAAATACGGCGACACCGTGCGGGTGCTGGATATCGGTTTCTCTCGTGAGCTTTGCGGCGGCACGCACGTCGCGCGCACGGGCGATATCGGTCTCTTCAAGATCGTGTCCGAAGGCGGTGTGGCAGCGGGCGTGCGTCGTATCGAAGCGATCACGGGCGATAACGCATTGCGTTGGGTGCGCGAACAGAACGCGTTGCTCACCCGCGCCGCGGGCGTGCTGCGCAGCACCGTTGCCGACCTGCCCGACCGCATCGTGCAGGTCCAGGATCAGGTCAAGGCGCTCGAAAAAGACCTCGAACAGGCTCGCGCCAAGTTGGCAGCGAGCGCGGGTAACGATCTGGCTGATCGCGCCACCGTCGAGATCAAGGGTGTCAAGGTGCTGGCCGCGACGATCAACGATGTCGACCCCAAGGCCCTGCGCGGCATGGTCGACAACCTGAAGGACAAGCTCAAGTCGGCCATCGTGCTGCTCGCGACCGGCGCCGACGGCAAGATCAGCGTCGTGGGCGGCGTGACGTCCGACCTTACGGGCCGCGTCAAGGCGGGCGATCTCGTCGGCTTCGTGGCGACTCAGGTGGGTGGCAAGGGGGGCGGTCGTCCCGATATGGCCATGGGCGGTGGCACCGATGTGGGCGCCTTGCCCGCGGCGGTCGCTGGCGTCCAGAAGTGGGTCGAAGAGCGTCTTTGATGAGCGATCAGCCCACTGCGGCACCTCGGCCCGAGTTCGCGTTCGAGGTGGATGCCACCGGTCTGACCTGCCCCTTGCCCATCCTGCGTGCCAAGAAAGCCCTGGCCCAGATGGAAAGCGGTCAGGTGCTACGTGTGATCACCACCGATCCCAAGGCCACACGTGACTTCCAGGCCTTCGCCACGCAGACTGGCAATGCGCTGGTGGCGCAGCTTGCCGAAGGCACCAGCGCGCACCACTACCTGCGCCGTCGCTGAGGGCAGGGCGCGCCGGCGTTGCAACGCACGAATCCCCGACTGCCGGGTACCGGCCTTCGGGGATTTTTCTTTGTCGCACGTATCGGCAGGCGCATTGCCTCGGCCGGATTTTCGGTCATGGTCCGGCGACCGGCGGGCCCCGCGTGGCTGGGTGCGAATGCGGCCATGGGTCCGGACGGTGTATGCTTGCGTCCTGCCGATGGTGGTGAAGGTAGCGAACCGGAAATCCGGTGCGTGCCTACCCGGGCAAGCGCCGCGTGGGTGTGTTCTCGTGCCGTTTCCATCACGGCGCGGCCTATCTTCGGAGCGCCTGTCGGATCGCCTCATGGGTGATCTGGCATTGCGTCCCCGATGTTTCGCCGATTTAGCCATTCTGAACCCGTAGCATGCGGCATGTTCCTTCAGGCGCCTGCGCTTAGCAGGGGCCGCCTGCAGAGCCTTCCGCGCGCCGCCACTGCCACGCTCCGCCGAGTCCGACCCGGCCTCGCTTCGTGGCATAACGGCACAACATCATGGGCGCCCATCGCAAAAAACGGCGGGGCATTTGCCATGCTGTTCAATAGGGTGCTAGAATTTCCCGTTTTTCCACAACTAATTCAAGGGATTACCTATGCTGGTGATTCGTCTGGCCCGTGGCGGCTCCAAGAAGCGTCCGTTCTACAACCTGGTTGCTACCGATTCGCGCAACCGCCGCGACGGCCGCTTTGTCGAGCGCGTGGGTTTCTACAACCCGGTTGGCTCCGAAGGCACCGAAAACCTGCGCATCGCGCTGGATCGTGTCAAGTACTGGACCGACAATGGCGCGCAACTGTCGCCCGCCGTCGAGCGTCTGGTCAAGGACTACTCGGCCAAGGTTTCGGCTGCTGCCTAAGCTTTGCCCATCGCGGGTCCGTCTGGCATGCGTGCCATGACAAGTCCGGTAGCCGGCATATATGTTGGCCGGCGCTCATGCGCCGCACCGGGTCAAGCAGCAGTGATACCTCCGGATCAACGCCACGCTTTTTGCGCACGGGTGATTCCCGTCCGGCTGATCCCGGCCTTCATGGCGGGGATTGCCGGGTCTGGTCCGGTCTGGGCTCGTCCTGCTGCCTCCCGCGAGTTCGGTTCGCGCTTGGCGCGAATCCTCCAACCACTTTTTTTGCACACGACCCATGTCTGATGCTGTCCGCTCTCAAGCGGCGCCCGAAGACCTGGTCGAACTGGGTCGCATCACTGCGGCCTACGGTGTCAAAGGTTGGGTAAAGGTGCAGCCGCACTCGGCACAGGCCGAGGTGTTGCGCACTCAGTCTCAGTGGTGGTTGACTCGCCCCGCGCCGCAAGCGGCTCGGGGCGTTGTCGCGTCCGTCCCCGTCGCAATCAAGGTGCTTCAGGCGCGTGTCCATGGTGGCACGGTCGTGGCGCAACTCGACGGTGTTGCCGATCGTGATCAGGCGGAAGCCCTGCGCGGTCATGTTGTGTCGGTGGCGCGTAGCGCCTTCCCGGCCGCGGGCGACGACGAATACTACTGGGTCGACCTGATCGGATGCGCGCTCTATACCGACGCGCCTGGCACTCGCACGCTGATCGGCGTGGTCGACGGGGTATTCGACAACGGCGCCCATGCCATTTTGCAGGTTCATCGTCAGCGCCAGGCGGCGCCGGACGCCCCTGTCGAGCCCATGCTCGACGCCAAGGGCCGTCCCGTCGAGGTCCTGGTGCCGTTCGTGCGCGCCCACGTCCATGGCGTCGATCTGACCGCGCGCGTCATCGATAGCGACTGGCCGTTGGAAGACGACTGATGCGTTTCGACGTCATCACCCTGTTCCCTGAAGCGTTCGCCGTGGTGCGCGATCAAGGTGTGACCGGTCGCGCGCACGGCCAGGGGATCTGGTCGCTGCACACCTGGAATCCTCGCGATTTCACGTCGGACGTGCATCGCACCGTCGATGATCGTCCGTATGGTGGCGGCCCGGGGATGGTGATGTTGGCCGCGCCCCTCGAGGCGGCGGTCGAGTCCGCGCAGCGCGGCCGCGAGGCCGAAGGGCTGCCGCGAGCCCCGGTTGCGCTGCTCGCGCCCGTCGGCCGGCGCTATGACCAGGCGGCGGCCCAAGCGTTGGCCGCCTCCACTGGGCTCATCCTGATCTGCGGCCGCTACGAAGGGCTGGATCAGCGCTTCATCGATCGCTGCGTCACGCTCGAGATCTCGTTGGGCGATTTCGTGCTGTCCGGTGGTGAGATCGCCGCGCTGGCGGTCATCGATGCCGCCGTGCGGCTCGTGCCCGGCGTGCTCAACGACGGCGATTCGGCGTTGCAGGATTCGTTCAACGACACGCTCTCGGGGCTGCTCGACAGTCCCCACTACACGCGGCCCGAAGTCTACGAGGGTGTCGCCGTGCCTGCCGAGCTCAAGAGCGGAAATCACGCACTAATCGCGCGGTGGCGCCGGGATCAATCGTTGCGCCTCACGCTGCAGCGGCGGCCTGAGTTGATTGATCGGGCGCGTGAGCAGGGCTGGCTCGATCACGCCGATGAGGTGCGGCTGGCCGAACTTCAGGGCTTGCCGGTGCCCGAGGCGCCGCGCAAGCGCAGGCGCGGCAAGTCCGGTTAGACGCCTGTTTCGTGGCATGCCCCGGCACCTGCCGGGGCATGGTTTGCCTGGCGGCGATCGCTGACCTCAGCGCGCGCCCGACATTGCCTTCATCTGCGCGCACATCTTTTCCTTGTCGGCAGCGCTCATCGTGCCGATTTTGGTTTTCGTGTCGTCATAGCTTGCCTTGAACGACTTGTCGAAGTCGGCGGCTGACATGCCCTGGGCGGCGGTCGCCGTCTTCTGCTGTTGCTTCATCTGCTCGAGCTGGGCACCGGTGTAGGCGTTGCAGGCTTCGGCTGCGGCGTGCATCTGGCCGCCGAGCGCCGCCATGTTCGGCATGCCTGGTTGGCCGGGCATGGGTTGCTGCGCGCTGGCCGCGCCACTGGCGAACGCCAAAGCAGCGGCGCTCATGAGCGTGGCGGTCTGGATGCGGGAAAACGTGCGGGCTTGCGAGAGGAACGGCATTTTCAGTTCTCCAACGTGATTGGATCGGCTGCCGGATCCACTGCGCCTTTCCTGGCGCGGTTGTGGGGCAGCCAACACGGAGCGCGATGCCGGGCGTCCGACGGTCCGCCTGCGCAACCACCTCGGCGGTCCTGCCCCAGCTTCGTCCTCCACCAGCGGTGCCGGGCCCGACCCGGCAGCGCGCTGCGCAACGCAGCGGGGCAAATATGCCCTGTTCGTCCTGCGCGGCCACGATATCGTTGCAACAGCCTGTATCGCTCATGGCCGCTCTTCGCGGGGCGCTCGCGGTCGGGCGTCGGGAGTCGGTCGGGGTGGGCTCTGGTGGCATTTTCGCTGCGCGCGCAACGATCTCGGTGCGCTTCAAATGCCTTTCGTGCGGTGTTTTCCCTGGCTTTTATAGCGGCACGTAATGAGCTCGTGTCGGCGTGCGCTCGAAGCCTGAGTCGGCGGCGCGGATGGCCGCGAAGTTAGCGCGCGCGCTGGACAATCCTTTACCTTTGCGCGGTCGGTACGAAAAAAAACCGGCCCCTTTCGGGGCCGGTCGTCACTGCGCGGGGCAAAAACAGCAGATCAGTTGCCCAGCTTGGCGCGCTGGTCGCGCACTTTGCCGAGGGTTTCGTTGAACTGCGCGACGCGGGCCTTCTCTTGCTCGACCACTGCGGCGGGCGCGCGCTCGACGAAGCTGGCATTGCCCAGCTTGCCGTTGGCCTTGGCAATTTCGCCCTCCAGGCGTGCGATTTCCTTGTCCAGCCGGATGCGCTCGGCCGCCACGTCGATCTCCACGTGCAGCATGAGGTGGGCGCTGCCCACGACCTGCACGGGCGCGCCGGCGTCGGGCAGGGTCTCCACCACGTCGACTTGGCTGAGCTTGGCGAGCGCGGCGAGGTACGGCGCATTGCGCTTGAGCACCGCGGCATCGCCCTGGGCGATAAGCGGAACGCGCTGGGCGGGCGACAGGTTCATCTCACCACGCAGCGCGCGCACGGCTTCGATCTGAGCCTTGAGTTCGGCCACTTCGGCTTCGGCATCCTTGTCGATCGCGGCCGGGTTGGCGCGCGGGTAGGGCTGCACGCTCACGCTGCCGGCCTGGCCGGCCTCGCGCTTGCCTGCCACGACCGACACCTTTTGCCAGAGCTCTTCAGTGATGAACGGAATGATCGGGTGTGCGAGACGCAGCACGACTTCGAGCACGCGGATGAGCGTGCGGCGCGTGCCCAGCTGCTGGGCGGGCGTGCCGGTCTGGATCTGCACCTTGGCCAGTTCGACATACCAGTCGCAGTACTCGTCCCACACGAAGCGGTAGAGCGCATTGGCGATGTTGTCGAAGCGGTAGTCGGCGAAGCCGCGCTCGACGTCGGCCTCGAGTGCCTGCATTTGGCTGACGATCCATTTGTCGGCAAACGACAGCTCGCCCGCTTCGCTGCCATGCAGCGCGTGGCCTTCCGTGTTCATCAGCACGAAACGCGTTGCGTTCCAGAGCTTGTTGCAGAAATTGCGATAGCCTTCGCAGCGCTTGAGATCGAAGTTGATGTTGCGGCCCAGCGTGGCATAGGCCGACATCGTAAAGCGCAGTGCGTCGGTGCCGAACGCCGGGATGCCATCCGGGTACTGGCGGCGGGTGGCCTTTTCGATCGCGCCAGCCTGCTTCGGATTCATCAGGCCGAACGTACGCTTGGCCACGAGCGAGTCGAGATCGATGCCGTCGATCAGGTCGACCGGATCGAGCGTGTTGCCTTTGGACTTGCTCATCTTCTGCCCGTCGGCGTCACGGATGAGGCCGTGCACGTAAACGTGCTTGAACGGGATGCTGCCCGTCATGTGCATGGTCATCATGACCATGCGCGCCACCCAGAAAAAGATGATGTCGAAACCCGTGACCAGCACGCTGGAGGGCAGGTAGCGCGCGAGGTCGGGCGTCTTTTCGGGCCAGCCCAGCGTGGTGAACGGCACGAGCGCGGACGAGAACCAGGTATCGAGCACGTCGGGATCGCGATTGAGCGGGCCCGTCACGCCCGCCGCGCGGGCCTGCTCGAGCGCCTCTTCTTCGGAGTGGGCCACGAAAACCTGGCCGTCTTCGGAGAACCAGGCCGGGATCTGATGGCCCCACCAGAGCTGGCGCGAGATGCACCAGTCCTGGATGTTGTTGAGCCACTGGTTGTAAATCGTGGTCCAGTTGTCCGGGTAGAACGTGATGCGGCCGTCGGCCACGGCATCGAGCGCCACTTCGGTGATGCTCTTGCCCGGATTGATTGCACCCTCGGGCGCGGGCTTGCTCATCGCCACGAACCATTGGTCGGTCAGCATGGGCTCGAGCACGACGCCCGTGCGATCGCCGCGCGGTTGCATCATCTTGTGCGGTTCGACGCGCATCAGATAGCCATCGGTTTCGAGCTGGGCCACCACGGCCTTGCGCGCCTCGTAGCGCTCCATGCCCTGGAATTGCACCGGGCCGTTTTCGTTGATGTGCGCGTCGAGCGTGAAGATCACGATCAGCGGCAGGTCGTGACGCAGGGCGCAGGCGTAGTCATTGAAATCGTGGGCGCCGGTGATCTTCACGCAGCCCGTCCCGAACTCGGGATCGACGAAATCGTCGGCGATGATCGGAATGTTGCGATCGCACAGGGGCAGCTCCACCAGCTTGCCCACCAGATGCTTGTAGCGCGCATCATCAGGATGCACACACAACGCGCCGTCGGCCAGCATGGTTTCGGGGCGGGTGGTGGCGATGGTCAGGCCGCGCAGCGTGACGGTGTTGCCTTCCTTGTCCACGATCGTCTGCGGTCCGTCGACGAACGGATACTCGATGTGCCACATGAAGCCGTCGGTCTCTTCCGACTGCACTTCGAGGTCCGATACGGCCGTCAGCAGCTTGGGATCCCAATTGACCAGGCGCTTGCCGCGATAGATCAGGCCCTGGCGGTACATGTGCACGAAGGTCTGCACCACGCCCCGCGACATGCGATCGTCCATCGTGAAGTATTCGCGCGGCCAGTCGGCCGAGGCGCCCAGGCGGCGCACCTGGCTGGTGATCGTGTTGCCGGATTGCTCCTTCCACTCCCAGACTTTTTCGGTGAAGGCTTCGCGGCCGAGGTCGTGGCGCGACACACCCTTGGCGTCGAGCTGGCGCTCCACCACGATCTGGGTGGCGATGCCGGCGTGGTCGGTGCCCGGGATGAAAACGGTGTCGTCGCCGCTCATGCGGCGGTAGCGGATCAGGCCGTCCATGATGGTCTGATTGAAGGCGTGGCCCATATGCAGGGTCCCCGTCACGTTCGGCGGCGGGAACTGGATGCAGTAGGGCTGGCTATCCGCCCCCGTTTCTACGTGGCGGCCCGCCTCGAAATAGCCCCGTTTTACCCATTCGTCGTACCAGCGCGATTCGATTTCGGCGGGTTCGAAGCTTTTGGACAGTTCGAGGGTGTCGTTCGGGGAGGAATTCGGGTCGGCAGCTTGGGTCATTACTCAGTTCCGGCAAACAGGGGCCCGACCATACTGGCGGTCGAGCAAACCAGCAATTTTAAGATGTAATGCGGTCGTGTCGGCGTGTTAGAATGCCGGGTTACTGTAAACCTTTTAGAAGTCTCTGTTTTTATTGAGAATTTCTGATCGGTTGCCAGTGCCGAATCCTGGTTCTGACGTTCGGGCCGGTGCTGAGGCGCGTGCCAGCGGGCACGTCTCTAGGCGCGTGCCGTCACGCACGCCCCGAGGCGCGCGCCGGATGCACGTACCAAAGCGCGCGCCAGCAGGCACGCCGGTGAGGCGCATGCCCGCAAGCTCGCCCCCAAACCCAGTTCCCCCAGGCCGTCATGTCGGTCACGGCCGCGCAGAACTCTCCGCGCGGTCGGGCGTCAAACCCTATTGAAAATCTGTCGTTAAGTCAGTCTTTTGGAGTTCTCATGTCCATCGAACGCACCCTCTCGATCATCAAGCCCGACGCCGTCGCCAAGAATGCCATCGGCCAGATCGTTGCCCGTTTCGAGCAAGCCGGCCTGAAGGTCGTGGCTGCCCGTCTGCAACAGCTGTCGCGCGCCGACGCCGAGCGTTTCTACGCCGTGCACGCCGAGCGTCCCTTCTTCAAGGACCTGGTCGACTTCATGATCTCGGGCCCGGTGTTCGTGCAAGCCCTCGAAGGCGAAGGCGCCATCGCCAAGAACCGCGACCTGATGGGCGCGACCGATCCCAAGAAGGCTGCTCCTGGCACCATCCGCGCCGACTTCGCCGAAAGCATCGACGCCAACGCCGTGCACGGTTCGGATGCCCCCGAAACCGCCGCCGTCGAAATCGCTTTCTTCTTCCCCGAAATCAACATCCACAGCCGTTGATCACGGGTCTGGCTTTTCTGTCTGTCTTTGCGTCATGAGCACCGTCGAACGAATCAATCTGCTGGGCATGGATGCCGGCGCCCTGGCCGACCTGGTCGGCAAGTGGGGCGGCAAGCCTTTTCGCGCCCGCCAGCTGCAGCGCTGGATCCACCAGCGCGGCGCCGATTCGTTCGGCGCCATGACCGACCTGGCCCGTGATTTTCGCGGGCAGCTGGCCCAGAACTGCCTGATCGAAGCGCTGCCGGTCGCGACCGAGCAGCGCTCCGTCGACGGCACACGCAAGTGGCTGTTCGATGTGGGGCAGGGCAATGCCATCGAAACCGTCTTCATTCCCGAAGACGACCGGGGCACCTTGTGCATCTCCAGCCAGGCCGGCTGCGTGGTGAACTGCCGATTCTGTTCCACGGGTCATCAGGGCTTCAACCGCAATCTGCGCACCGACGAGATCATCGGGCAGCTGTGGCATGCCAAGCGTGCCGTCGAAGCCGATATCGGCTCCGCGCGTCTGGCCAGTGCCAAGGCTTCCGAAGACACCCGCGTCATCAGCAACGTCGTGATGATGGGCATGGGCGAGCCCCTGCTCAACTACGACCAGGTCCTGCCCGCGCTGCGCCTCATGCTCGACGACAACGCCTACGGTCTGTCGCGCCGCCGCGTCACCGTGTCCACCTCCGGGGTCGTGCCCATGATGGACCGCCTCTCGCAGGACTGCCCGGTGGCACTCGCCGTGTCGCTGCACGCGCCCAACGACGCGCTGCGCGACGAGCTCGTGCCGCTCAACAAAAAGTACCCCTTGAAGGAACTGCTCGCCGCCTGCAATCGATATCTCGAGCACGCGCCGCGCGACTTCATCACTTTCGAATACTGCATGCTGGATGGCGTCAACGACACCGACCAGCACGCCAAAGAACTGATCCAGGTGGCGCGCCAGGTGCGTTGCAAGCTCAACCTGATTCCGTTCAACCCTTTCCCGGCGTCCGGTCTGAAGCGGTCGCCGTCGGCCCGGGTCAAGGTTTTTGCCCAGCGTCTGATGGACGCGGGCATCATCACCACCGTGCGCAAGACGCGCGGTGACGACATCGACGCCGCCTGTGGCCAGTTGGCCGGCGAAGTCAAGGATCGCACGCGTATTACCGAGCGCAATGCAGCCGCTCGGTCCATTCCCATCCGACAGGTGCCAGCATGACGCAGGAAATTGCTCCAGCAGTATCGCAAGCCGCTCCCGCAACCGATCCTGGTGCCGCGGCGGCCACTGTTGGCGCAGCCCTGCGAGCCTTGCGGCTCTCCAAAGGCTGGTCCCTCGAAGAGGTGTCTGGCCGCATCAAGTTTTCTCCCCGCCAGATTCAGGCGCTCGAAGAAGAGCGCTGGAGCGATCTGCCAACCGGTGTGTCCTTGCGTGGCCTGATCCGCAACTATGCCCGCCTGCTGGGCGCCGACGGTCAGGCCATCGCGGGTTCGCTCGAGACCCATGCGCCGGCGCCGGTCAGTGTCGCGCCCACGCGCGGCAGCAGCCTGGCCCAGAGCCGTGGCTTGCGCACCTCGGGTGAGGGGCTGCCTGGCGAAGACGAGCGCTCGGGCGGGTCGTGGGGCTGGTGGATCGTGATCCTGGTGCTGGTGGCCGCCGGCGTCGGCTATGCCTTCTGGCAGGGCTGGCTGCCGCGCGAGTGGCTGTCGTTCCAGTGGGTTTCCCAGTTGACCAAGTAGCATCGGCCCGATTCATGCAAGATCAGTCCAAGCCCTGCCAGGATACGCCGCCGCCCGAGGTGGGCGCCGCGCCGCGCCGCCGTACGCGCGCCGTCCAGGTCAAATGGGGTGAGCGCGTCGTCACCATTGGCGGCGACGCGCCGGTCGTGGTGCAGTCCATGACCAACACCGATACCGCGGACCCGATCGCGACCGCGATCCAGGTCAAGGAGCTCGCCCAGGCGGGTTCCGAGATCGTCCGTATCACGGTCAACACGCCCGAAGCCGCCCGCGAGGTCATTGCGATCCGCGAGCAGCTCGATCGCATGGGCATGTCCGTGCCGCTCGTCGGCGACTTCCATTACAACGGCCACAAGCTGCTGACGCAGTTTCCCGAGTGCGCCCAGGCTTTGTCCAAATACCGGATCAACCCGGGCAACATGGGTGGCGGCAAGCGCCGCGACGACAATTTCGCGCAGATGATCGAGGTGGCCTGCCGTCACGACAAGCCGGTGCGCATCGGTGTCAATTGGGGCAGCCTCGACCACGAGCTGATGGCGCGCAAGATGGACGTCAACAACGCCCGCGCCACGCCCTGGGAAGCCCAGGCCGTGATGCGGGATGCCCTGGTCGAATCGGCCATCACCAACGCCTTGCGCGCCGAAGAGCTCGGGCTTGCCGGCGACAAGATCGTGCTGTCGTGCAAAGTCAGTCATGTGCAGGATCTGATCGCGGTCTATCGCGACCTGTCTTCACGTTGCGATTACCCGCTGCATCTCGGGCTCACCGAGGCCGGCATGGGCAGCAAGGGCATCGTGGCCTCGACGGCCGCGCTGGCCGTGCTCATGCAGCAAGGGATCGGCGACACCATCCGGATCTCGCTCACCCCCGAGCCCGGTGGCGATCGCGATCGCGAGGCCATCGTGGCCCAGGAAATCCTCCAGACCATGGGCCTGCGTGCCTTCACCCCCATGGTCGTGGCCTGCCCGGGCTGTGGCCGCACGAGCAGCACGTTCTTCCAGGAACTCGCCGACAGCATCCAGTCGTATCTGCGCCGCCAGATGCCACTGTGGCGCACCCGCTATCCGGGCGTCGAGAGCATGAACGTGGCCGTCATGGGCTGTGTGGTCAACGGCCCCGGTGAAAGCCGGCATGCCGACATCGGTATCAGCCTGCCTGGCACCGGTGAGGTGCCCGCCGCGCCGGTGTTCGTCGACGGCGAACGCACCGTTACGCTCAAGGGCGATCACATCGCCGAAGAGTTCCAGGCCATCGTCGAAGATTATGTCGCCCGCCGTTACGGCGCCGACGCTTCTCATTAAGTACAAGGACCAGGCCGCCTATCCTCGCGGGGATGCCGGTGGCACGACAAAGATGACGCAAGCTTTCCAGAAAGTCTCCGCCATTCGCGGGATGAACGACCTGCTGCCGGGCCAGAGCGCCCAATGGGAGCGTTTCGAGGAAATCGTGCGCGGTTGGTTGCGCAGCTATGGCTACCGCAACGTGCGCACGCCGGTGCTCGAGCAGACTCGCCTGTTCGCACGCGGTATCGGCGAGGTCACCGATATCGTCGAAAAAGAGATGTACACGTTCTGGGACGGTGCAGAAGGCAAGCAGGAGCAGCTCACGATGCGGCCCGAAATGACGGCTGGCATCGTGCGAGCCACGATCGAGCACAACATGCTCTACGATCGCCCGCATCGCGTTTACTCGATCGGCCCGGTGTTTCGCCGTGAGCGGCCCCAGCGTGGCCGCTATCGTCAGTTTCACCAGATCGACGTCGAAGCGCTGGGCTTTTCCGGCCCGGATGTCGATGCCGAGCTGATCATCATGCTCGCGCGTCTCTGGAAGATGCTGGGCCTGACCGATATCCGGCTCGAGCTCAACTCGCTGGGCCAGCCGGCCGAGCGCGCCGCGCACCGCACGGCGCTCATCGCGCACCTCGAGAAACACGCCGATATCCTCGACGAGGACGGCAAGCGCCGGCTGTATACGAATCCGCTGCGGGTGCTGGACACCAAAAATCCCGCCATGCAGGCGATGGCAGACAGTGCGCCGCGCCTGTTCGATTTTCTGGGCGAGGAATCGCGCGCGCACTTCGATGGCCTGTGCCAGCGTCTCACCGACGCGGGCATCGAGTACCGCCTGAATCCGCGGCTGGTGCGCGGTCTGGACTACTACAACCTCACGGTATTCGAGTGGGTCACCGATCGTCTCGGCGCGCAGGGCACGGTGTGCGGCGGCGGACGCTACGACGGCCTCATCGAGCTGCTTGGCGGCAAGCCGGCGCCGGCGGTGGGCTTCGCCATCGGTATGGAACGTCTGCTCGACCTTTGGGAGCAGAGCGTGCCGGCCGAGGCCGCGGCCGAGTGCGATATCTATGTCGTCCACCAAGGCGAGGACGCGCAGCGTCTGGCTGCCAAAGTGGGCGAGCAGTTGCGCGATGCGGGCTTCTCCGTCATCGTGCACGCCGGCGCGACCGGCTTCAAGGCGCAATTCAAGCGTGCCGACGGCAGCGGCGCCCGGGTTGCGGTTATTCTTGGCGACGACGAAGTGGCCAACAACACCGCAAGCCTCAAATATCTACGCGGCGATGCCGAGGGCGCTGCCGCCCAGCAGCAAGTTCCGCTCGCACAGTTGGCTGAAGTTCTGAAATCCAAGGGTTAGCATGGCATACGATCTCGAAGAACAGGAAAAACTCGACGCAATCAAGGCCTGGTGGGCCCGCTGGGGCACGCTGCTGCTCGGCTTGGCGACCGTGATCGTGCTGGCCTGGGCGGCCTCCGCGGGCTGGAAGGCTTATCAGGGCTATCGGGCCAATCAGGCCATGGGCTACTTCGAGGCCCTCGAAGACGCCGCGCGCCTGGGTGGCGCCGATTCGGCCGTGCGCATCAAGGCAGCCGCCTCGACGCTGCGCGACGACTACCCGGCCACCGGCTATGCCGGCCGGGGGGCGCTCGTCGCCGCCGCCGCGCTGATCGAGCAGAAAGATATCGATGGCGCGCGTCAGCAGCTCGAGTGGCTGGCCGCCCAGGAAAAGCAACCCGCGCTCGCTCCGGTGGCGCGCCTGCGTCTGGCGGGCCTCTTGCTCGATCAGAAGCAATACGACGCCGCGCTGGCCCAGCTCAACAACCCGCCGGCGCCGTTCGCCGCGCTGTATGCCGATCGCCGTGGCGACGTGCTGGCGGCACAAGGCAAGCGCGAAGAGGCCCGCACCGCGTGGCAACAGGCCGTCGACGGCCTGGGCGCCGCGAACCCCCTCACGCAAGCCGTGCAACTGAAACTCGATGCTTTGACCGGAGCCTGATAAGTGATGCGTACTTCCCGTCCTGGCCGTCTGATCTGGCGCGGCGCCTTCGTGATGAGCGCCGTGCTGGCCCTGAGCGCGTGCTCGTGGTTCTCCAAGGACGACGACCGCTATGCGCCAGCGCCCCTGACTGACTATTCGCCCGCCATGTCGGCGCGCGCCGTCTGGTCCCAATCGATCGGCAGCGGCTCCGGCCTCGGTTTCGCGCCGACGGTACTTGGCGACGCCATCTATGCCGCCACGCCCGACGGCTCCGTCGGCAAGTTCGATCTCCAAAGCGGTCGCGTGATCTGGAAGAGCAAGGCGGAGTCCAAGCTCTCGGCGGGCGTGGGCAGCGACGGCACCACGACGGCCGTGGCCACGCCGTCGGGCGAAGTGGTCGCGTTCGACGACACCGGCAAGATCAAGTGGCGTGCCAAGGCGTCCAGCGACGTCGAGATTCCGCCCGTGGTCGGTTACGGCGCCGTCGTCGTCCGCAGCGGCGACTACCGCATCCAGGCCTTCGATGCCCAGACCGGCAACCGTCTCTGGAGCCTGCAGCGCCCGGGTCCTGCGCTGGCCCTGCGCAGCCCCGCCCAGATGGTCATGGCCGAAGGCCTGGTCATCACCGGTCTGCCTGGCGGCAAGATGCTGGCGATCAACGTGGCCTCGGGCAACGTGCAATGGGAAGGCACGGTCGCCACGCCCAAGGGCGCGAGCGACCTCGAGCGCCTGACCGACGTGGTCGGCGCGCCCCGTCTGATCGGTCCGCTGATGTGCGCGGTGGCCTATCAAGGCCGTATCGTTTGCTTCGACGTCACCCAGGGTGGCCGTCCGCTGTGGGCCAAGGATTTCTCCAGCGCGAGCGGCATGGCGATCGACGATCGATTCGCTTTCGCCCCTGATCAAAACGGGGTCGTCAACGCCTTTGCACTCGACAACGGCAACAACGTCTGGAAGCAAGCCGGCCTGAAGAACCGTAAACTGACCTCGCCGGCCATTCTCGGCGGTGCGGTCGCCGTCGGCGACTACGACGGTTATGTGCATTTCCTGTCGCGCAGCGATGGCCGCCTGATGGCGCGCGTGTCGGTGGGCGGTGGCGCGGTGGTCTCGCCGCTTCAGACCACGTCGCAGGGCGTGGTGGTCCAGACCGGCAACGGTAATCTGGTCCTCCTCGGTACCAACTAATCCAAAACTAAGCCTTACACCGTGTCTTTCAAACCTGTCGTTGCCCTGGTCGGCCGTCCCAATGTCGGGAAGTCGACCCTCTTCAACCGCCTTACGCGCTCCCGGGCGGCGTTGGTGGCCGACTATTCCGGCCTGACCCGCGACCGGCATTACGGCGAGGGCAGGGTCGGGGAAACGCCTTTCATCGTGATCGACACGGGCGGCTTCGAGCCGGTGGCCAAAGATGGCATCCTGGCCGAGATGGCGCGCCAGACGCGTCAAGCCATTGCCGAGGCCGACGTGGTGGTGTTCCTGGTCGACGCGCGCGCCGGCATCAATGCGCACGATCACGAGATCGCGCGCCTGCTGCGCAAGTCCGGCCAGCAACGGGTCCTGCTCGCGGTCAACAAGGCCGAAGGCATGGGCGTCGGCAGCGCCACCGGTGATTTCCACGAGCTCGGCCTGGGGCAGCCCTATCCGATCTCGGCCGCGCATGGCGACGGTATCGTCGATCTGATCGGCATCGCCCTCGAAGGGCTGGTCGAGCCCGAGCCCGAGCTGCCCGAAGGCGAAGGCGAGCCCGATCACCGCATCAAGCTGGCGATCGTGGGTCGTCCCAACGTCGGCAAGTCCACGCTCATCAACACCCTGATGGGCGAAGAGCGCGTCATCGCGTTCGACATGCCGGGCACCACGCGCGACGCCATCGAAATCGAGTTCGAGCGCGATGGCCGCAAGTACACCCTGATCGACACCGCCGGCCTGCGCAAGCGCGGCAAGGTGTTCGAGGCCGTCGAGAAGTTCTCCGTCATCAAGACCTTGCAAGCGATCGAAGCCAGCAACGTCGTGCTGCTGATGATCGACGCGCAGTCCGAGGTGTCCGAACAAGACGCCCATATCGCGGGCTTCGTGCTCGAGACCGGGCGTGCCGTTGTCGTGGCGATCAACAAGTGGGATGGCCTGGATGACGAGCAGCGCGAACGCATCGAACGCGAATTCCAGCGCAAACTGCGGTTCCTCTCGTTCGCCCGCATGCACACCATCTCGGCGCTCAAGGGGCAGGGCATCCGCCCGCTGCTGAAGTCGGTCAATGCCGCGCACGCCGCCGCGTTCGCCAAGCTCTCCACGCCCAAGCTCACCCGTGAGCTCCAGGATGCCGTCGAGCAGCAGCAACCGCCGCGCAAGGGTATCTTCCGTCCGAAGATGCGATATGCGCACCAGGGCGGCCAGAACCCGCCGCTCGTGGTCATTCACGGCAACGCGCTGGACGCGATTCCGGATTCGTACCGCCGCTATCTCGAAACCCGCTTCCGCAACGCCTTCAATCTGGCTGGCACGCCGCTGCGCATCGAGTTCAAGTCCTCGCACAACCCCTACGCCGAGGACAAGTAAATGAGCCGCTACTGGAGCCCCGTGGTCGGGGCGCTCAGTCCCTATGTGCCCGGCGAGCAGCCCAAGCTGCTCGACCTGGTCAAGCTCAACACCAACGAGAACCCGTACGGGCCGTCGCCTCGGGCCATCGAGGCCATTCGGGCCGCGGCCGACGACACCTTGCGGCTCTATCCGGATCCGCGCTCGGATCGCCTGCGTGAAGCAATTGCCGCGCAAGCAGGGCATGGCCTCACGGCGGCACACGTCTTTGTGGGCAATGGCTCCGACGAAGTGCTCGCGCACGCGTTCGTGGCGTTGCTCAAGCACGATGGCCGCAAGCTGCTGTTTCCGGACATCAGCTACAGTTTTTATCCGGTCTATTGCGGTCTCTTCGGGATCGACCACGAGACGGTGCCGCTCACCGCGGATTTCCGTGTCGAACCGCAGGATTACCTGCGCGAAGGCGCGCATGCCCCGGGCGGGATCATCTTCCCGAATCCGAACGCACCGACCGGGTGTGCCATGCCGCTCGCCGACGTCGAGCGTATCGTGGCGGGCAATCCGCAATGTGTCGTCGTGATCGATGAAGCCTACGTCGATTTCGGTGCCGAGAGCGCCGTGTCGCTGGTCGCGCGTCACGACAACCTGCTGGTTGTGCAGACCTTGTCGAAGTCGCGCTCGCTGGCCGGTCTGCGCGTCGGGCACGCCATCGGGCACCCCGCATTGATCGAGGGTCTGGAGCGGGTCAAGGACAGCTTCAATTCCTATCCGATCGATCGGCTCGCGTCGGTCGGTGCGGTTGCCGCGCTCGAGGATCAGGCGTATTTCGAGCAGACCTGCCGCGCCATCGTGGCCACGCGCGATCGGCTCACCGCCGACCTGCAGTCGTTGGGCTTCGAGGTGCTGCCGTCCGCCGCGAATTTCGTGTTCGCCCGACACCCTGCGCATGATGGCGCCGCGCTGGCGGCAGCCTTGCGCGAGCGTGCCATCATCGTGCGTCATTTCCGTCATCCGCGCATCGATCAATTCCTTCGCATCACGATCGGAACTGACGATCAATGTGCCCGTCTAATCACGGGTCTGAAGGCGATTTTTTCATCGTGACGCCCTCGGGGAAAATCTGAAAACTCTCGTGGCATATTGCCCGGGCAGCCAAGTGGCACCGCCCGGGAAAACCCTGTAGAGTACATATTTCGGCGTCCGCCACCACCTCAATAACAAATGGAGCCTGGCCAATGAGCAATAAAGGGCAAACTTTGCAAGACCCGTTTCTGAACACGCTGCGCAAGGAACACGTGCCCGTGTCGATCTATCTGGTCAACGGGATCAAGCTTCAGGGGCAGATCGAATCGTTCGACCAATACGTGGTGCTGCTGCGCAATACCGTGACCCAGATGGTCTACAAGCACGCGATCTCGACCGTCGTTCCGGCGCGAGCCGTCAATTTCCAGGTGGAAGTTCCCGCTGAATAAACCGTTCATTGCTCCGGCAGTACCTCCTGTTGCCCGCCGCACGCTACGTGCCGGCGGGCATTTTCGCTTTGGCCTCGAAATGGTGCACGTATGCGAGCCCTGATTATCAGTGTGGATCTGGGCAGTCCTGATCATATTGCCCATGCCGAAGAATTCGCGATGCTGGCCGATGGCGCCGGCGCGGAAATCGTCGGCACCCTCAACGCGCGCCGCGACCGGCCCGACGCCAAGTTCTTCATCGGCTCCGGCAAGGTGGAAGAGGGCGTGGCCATGGCGGGCGCGTTGCTCGCCGACATCGTGCTGTTCGATCAGCCCCTGTCGCCCGCGCAACAGCGCAACCTCGAACGCGAATTCAATTTGCGCGTGGTCGATCGTGTTGCGCTCATCCTCGACATCTTCGCGCTGCGCGCGAAGAGTCACGAAGGCAAGCTGCAGGTCGAGCTGGCCCAGTTGCAGCATCTTTCCACTCGTCTGACGCGGCTGTGGAGTCACTTGGAACGGCAGCGTGGCGGTATCGGCATGCGCGGGCCGGGTGAGTCCCAGCTCGAGATGGATCGCCGCATGATCGGCGCCAAGGTCAAGATGCTGCGCGAGCGCCTCGACCGCGTCGAGCGCCAGCGCGTTACGCAACGCCGTGCGCGTGCGCGTGGCGGCGCCTTGTCGGTGTCGCTCGTGGGTTATACCAACGCCGGCAAGTCCACGCTGTTCAATTCGCTCACGCGGGCGGGCGCCTATGCAGCCGACCAGTTATTCGCCACGCTGGATACGACCACACGGCGGATCTGGATCGAAGGCGCGGGCTCGGTAGTGCTCTCGGATACGGTGGGGTTCATTCGCGACCTGCCGCCCAATCTGATCGCTGCGTTCCGTGCCACGCTCGAAGAAACCGTGCATGCGGACTTGCTCCTGCATGTGGTCGATGCGGCGAGTCCGCAGCGTGATGAGCAGGTACTCGAAGTCCAGAAGGTGCTCACGGAAATCGGCGCCGCCGAGATTCCGACCATTTTGGTATATAACAAGATTGATCGCCTTGACCTGCCCGCGCGGGTCGAGCGCGACGCCCATGGTACGATTGCGCGAGTATTCGTAAGCGCTACCGAGCGCGCCGGTCTGGATGCGTTGCGCGGGGCAATTGCAGAGACCGGACAGATTGCGGGAAACAATGCCTCGAATCAACAAACTCTTCAATCTGAATGATCCCGGCTGGGGTCGTGGCAACAACAATGGCTCCGAGCCGCCCAAGCGGCCGCCGCAGGGCAATGGAGACGGTCCGCCAGATCTCGATGAGGTCTGGCGAGACTTCAATAACCGAATAGGTTCGATCTTCGGGCGCAAGGGTGGTGGCAACAACAATCGCCCCAATTCGCCGCGCGGTGGCTTTCAGCCGCCGTCGCCGCGAGGAGCCCGGATCGGCCTGGGCGTCATCGTTCTGGTGGCGGCCGGTCTGTGGTTGGCGAGCGGCTTCTTCATCGTCCAGGAAGGCCAGGTGGCCGTGGTCACCCAGTTCGGCAAATACAAGTCCACGGCGCCCGCGGGTTTCCAGTGGCGCATGCCGTATCCGATCCAGTCGCACGAAATGGTCAACATTTCGCAATTGCGTACGTTCGAAGTCGGTTTCCGTGGCGGTTCGCGCAACAAGGTTCTGCCTGAATCGCTGATGCTCACCACCGACGAAAACATCGTCGACATGCAATTCGTGGTGCAGTACCGCCTGCGTGCCGACGGCGCGCCCGACTATCTGTTCAAGATGCGCGATCCGGATGATTCCGTGCGCCAGGCCGCCGAAACCGCCATGCGCGAAATCGTGGGCAAGAAGCAGATGGACTTCGTGCTGTACGAAGGCCGTACCGAAGTGGCTGGCGAAGTCCAGGCGCTCATGCAGCAGATTCTCGACCGCTATCAGGCAGGCATCCAGATCAGTACCGTCGCGATCCAGAACGTTCAGCCGCCCGAGCAGGTGCAGGCCGCGTTCGACGATGCGGTGAAGGCCGGTCAGGACCGTGAGCGCCAGATCAACGAAGGTCAGGCCTACGCCAATCAGGTCGTGCCGCTCGCCAGTGGTCAGGCGTCGCGCATGCTCGAGCAGGCCGAAGGCTACAAGGCCAAGGTTATCGGCGATGCGCAGGGTAATTCCGCGCGCTTCGTGTCGATCCTGGGTGAGTACGAGAAGGCACCGCGTGTCATGCGCGAGCGTCTCTATCTCGAGACCATGCAAGAAGTGTTCACGCGCGCCAGCAAGGTCATGGTCGATACGCAGAACGGCAATCAGCTGATGTATCTGCCGCTCGATAAGATCATGCAGCAGGCCGCGCACGAGGCGGGTCGTCCGCAGGGCAGCAATCTGAGTCTTCCGGGTGGCAACCAGCCCACGATTCCGCCCGCGCCGTCGCGCACTCCGGGGTCGGCGAACAACGCCGGCAATAGCGGCAACAACAGCAATACCGGCAACACGCTCACGCGCGATCGCGTGTTGTCCCGCTAATCCCGAGGAGCCCTGACTATGCAACGTCTCATGCCTTACCTGGTCGGCCTTCTCATCATTTTGGCCGTCCTTTCTTCCTGCGTGTTTGTCGTGCGCGAGCGCGACTACGCGCTGGTGTTCTCGTTGGGTGAAGTCCGTACCGTCATCAACGAGCCTGGTCTGTACTTCAAGGCGCCGCCGCCGTTCCAGAACGTCGTCACGCTCGACAAGCGCATTCTCACCATCGAATCGAGCGATGCCGAGCGCATCCAGACTTCTGAAAAGAAGAACCTGATGATCGACTCGTATGTGAAGTGGCGCATTGCCGACCCGCGGCTGTACTACGTGACCTTCGGTGGCAACGAACGCGCCGCCCAGGAGCGTCTGCAAGCCCAGATTCGTGACGCGCTCAACGCGTCGGTCAACGTGCGTACCGTCAAGGACGTGGTGTCGGCCGAGCGTGACAAGGTGATGGCCGAAATCCTCACCAACGTCGCCAAGCGTGCCGAGCCTCTTGGCGTGCAAGTGGTTGATGTGCGTCTGCGCCGCATCGAGTTCGCGCCCGAGATTTCCGAGTCGGTCTATCGCCGTATGGAAGCCGAGCGCACGCGTGTCGCCAACGAGCTGCGCTCGATCGGTGCCGCCGAGAGCGAAAAGATCCGCGCCGAAGCTGATCGCCAACGCGAAGTGATCGTGGCCCAGGCTTATGCCCGTGCCCAGATCGTCATGGGTGAGGGCGATGCCCAGGCCGGTGGCATCTACGCCGAAGCCTTCGGCCGCAACCCCGAGTTCTACTCTTTCTACAAGAGCCTCGAGGGCTACCGCGCCGCCTTCTCTAAGACGGGTGATGTGCTGGTGGTGGATCCGTCGTCGGACTTCTTCCAGTTCTTCAAGGACCCGACGCCCGCAGCCGCTGGCGCGGCTCAGTAAGGCCGGTGGCCTCGCTTCGGCGAGGCGCCACCCAGGCGGGGCGTCCACGGACGCCCCGTTTGTCTTTTTGGGGCTGGCCGAAGGGGTAGGACGATCTGCCCGATCCATGTACAATACCCCGTAAGCTAGAACATTTCCGCAACGGCTGAGCGGGCTTACGCCCCCTCAGCCGTTTTCATTTTGGGCGACGCTTTCGATTGGTCGACGCGTCATTCAGGTAAATATTCATGGGTAACTGGTTGCTGCCCGAGGGGCTGGCAGATGTCTTGCCGGCCGAGGCCCGGCGCATCGAGGAACTGCGGCGCGAACTGCTCGATCTCTACCGTACGTACGGTTTCGAGCTGGTCGCCCCGCCGCTGGTCGAATACATCGATTCTCTGCTGGGTGCCGGCAGCGATCTGGGGTTGTACACCTGCAAGCTGGTGGACCAGCTCTCGGGTCGCACGTTGGGCGTACGCGCCGACATGACCACCCAGGTCACGCGCATCGATGCTCACCTCCTCAACCGCGCTGGCGTAACCCGCCTTTGCTATTGCGGCACGGTGTTGCATGCCCGCCCGGCCGACCTGCTGTCGAGCCGTGAGCTGCTGCAGATCGGCGCCGAGATCTACGGTCATGCGGGTTTCGAAGCTGATCTCGAAATCATCAACCTGGTGCTCGAGACGGTCGGTATTGCCGGCGTGCGCTCGCCGCGGCTGGACCTGAGTCATTCCGGTGTGGTCAAGGCGCTGTTCGATGCCGATGCTGCTGCCGTGGCGCGTGCGAGCGAGATCATTCTGTTGCTGCGCGAAAAAGACGTGGCCGGGCTGAAGGTGCTCAATCAAACCGGTCCGGCGCTGCGTACCGAGACGCAGCAGGCGCTGCAGGCGCTGGCCGAGCTGTATGGCGGCCCCGAGGTGTTGGCCGAGGCGCGCAGCAGGTTGCCGGCGTTGCCCGCGCTCGCCGCCGCGCTCGATGACCTGCAAGCCGTGGTCGATGCGCTGCCCGAGGTGGCGTTGGGTATCGACCTGGCGGATGTCGGCGGTTATGGTTACCACTCTGGCGTCACCTTCGCCCTCTATGCCGAAGGATGGCACGATGCATTGGTGCGTGGCGGTCGCTATGACGACGTCAGCCGCGCATTCGGTCGGGCTCGCCCGGCCACGGGCTTCAGTCTCGATCTGCGCAAGCTCGCAGCGGGTCTGTCGCCGGCAGAACCCGGGCGCGCCGTACGTGCGCCGTGGGGGCAGGACCCCGCCCTGATCGATGCGGTGCGCGCATTGCGCCGATCGGGCGAAATCGTCGTCCAGGTATTGCCGGGTCATGAGCAAGACCAGGACGAATACGTTTGCGATCGCGAGCTGGCACTGCATGAAGGTGCCTGGACGGTCAAAACGCTGTGACTAACTCCCTCCCGATCACGGGAGGGCCGCGGGGAGATTTCCGGATTTCCCGAGAAACTCGATATTTGATTCGTAACATGAGCAAGAACGTAGTGGTTATCGGCACCCAATGGGGTGACGAGGGTAAGGGCAAGATCGTCGACTGGCTGGCAGAGTCCGTACAGGGCGTGGTCCGCTTCCAGGGTGGTCACAATGCTGGCCATACGCTGTGGATCAACGGCCAGAAGACCATTCTGCGTCTGATCCCGTCGGGCATCATGCATCCTGGCGTGACCTGCTACATCGGCAACGGTGTGGTGCTGTCGCCCGAGGCCCTGCTCAAGGAAATCGAAGAGCTCGAGGCCGCAGGCCTCGATGTGCGCTCGCGTCTGCAGATCTCTGAAGTCTGCCCGCTGATCCTGCCGTACCACGTGGCCGTCGACAAGGCGCGCGAGGCACGCAAGGGCGAGGGCAAGATCGGCACGACGGGTCGCGGCATCGGCCCGGCCTACGAAGACAAGGTGGCCCGCCGCGCGCTGCGCGTGCAGGACCTGTTCAATCCGAGCCTGTTCGACGAGAAACTCGCCGAGGTCCTCGACTATCACAACTTCGTGCTGACCCAATATCTGGGCGCCGAAGCCGTGTCCGCCAATGAGGTGCGCGACCAGGCCATGGCGCTCGCGCCGGCCATCGCCCCGATGGTGCGTGATGTGTCGAGCAATCTCTACCTGGCTCAGCAGCAAGGCGCCAGCCTGCTGTTCGAGGGTGCCCAGGGCGCTTTGCTCGACGTCGACCACGGTACCTATCCGTTCGTCACGAGCAGCAACTGCGTGGCGGGTGCTGCTTCGGCCGGTGCTGGCGTGGGTCCGCAATCGCTGAACTACGTGCTCGGCATCACCAAGGCCTACACGACGCGCGTCGGCTCGGGCCCGTTCCCCACGGAACTGGTCGACGAGATCGGTACGCGCCTGGCCACCATCGGCAAGGAGTTCGGCTCGGTGACGGGTCGTCCGCGCCGCTGCGGCTGGTTCGACGGTGCCGCCCTCAAGCGCTCGGTGCGCCTGAATGGCATCTCGGGTCTGTGCATCACGAAGCTCGATGTGCTCGATGGCCTCGAAACGATCCAGCTCGGTGTCGGCTACCGCGTCAATGGCGAGTTCCGCGACGTGCTGCCCTATGGCGCCCACGCTGTCGCTCAGGCGCAACCGGTGCTCGAAGAGCTGCCGGGCTGGTCCGAGTCGACCGTTGGCATCACCGAGTACGCCAAGCTGCCGGCCAACGCTCGCCGTTACCTGGAGCGCGTGGCGGAAGTCTGCGGTGTGCCGATCGACCTCGTGTCGACGGGTCCGGACCGCAACGAAACCATCGTGCTGCGCCATCCCTTCAAGGGGTGATCGCACACCCCGGGCAGGGCAGGCCGCTTTTTCAATCGCCTTGGCCCGGGTTATGATTCGCCAGGCCGCCGCAGGGTTACCTGCCGGCGGCCTTTTCGTATTCATTTGCAGGAGATGACCCTCCATGAGCTCGCCAAAAAGCGACGACAGCCATCTGTGGGTGACTTGGGACGACTACCACCGCCTGATCGAGCGTCTGTCTTTCACGGTCTATCAGTCTGGTTGGGAATTCGACCAGATTCTGTGCCTGGCCCGCGGCGGTGTCCGGGTCGGCGACGTGATGTCCCGGATCTTCGATGTGCCCCTCGGCATCCTGGCCACCAGCAGCTACCGTGAAGCCGCCGGTACCAAGCAGGGCGACCTGGATATCGCCCAGTTCATCACCATCACGCGCGGCACCCTGTCGGGCCGAGTGTTGCTGGTAGACGACATGGTCGACACGGGCAAGACGTTCATGCGCGTGCATGACCACCTCAAGAACCAGTTCCCGGCGATCAGCGAGTTGCGCAGTGCCGTGCTCTGGTGGAAAGGCCATTCGCAGGCCACGCCCGACTATTACGCCGACAAGCTGCCGACCAATCCCTGGATTCACCAGCCGTTCGAGGATTACGACAGCCTGCGCCCGCATCAACTCGAAGCCTGGATCCGCAAGGGTTCGAGCTGATACCCGCTCGGTGTGGCGCGGCCGGGCCGGCCCCGGCCGCCGCTTGGCGGCTGAGGGTTTCGCGTCAGGGGTTCGCCCGAGGCTCCGCTATCGGAGTGTTGGCCGGATGTCGCCACTTTGCACCGCGTCTCTGGTCAATTTCGGCGCAGCCGTGCTAGAATCGCTGGTTATCGCTAAACCGAACCTGTTTTATTGCCAGCTTGGGGCTCATTTGAGTAACCCCCAGGTGCTGCGCAACAGGCCGGATATCGGCTAGGGATGCGGCTCGAGAGCGGTCCGCGCGCGTTTTGCGTGAGGGCGGTGTTTCGGGTTGCGCCGTGTGCTGCAAGCTCCGCATGTTGGGAAGTTCGTTTTTCCAGGGGGCTCAGGCATGCGTAGGTAGCCGTAGGGCCAGCCAGGACCAGGTTTGTCATCAATCGTAGTTACTCAAGACCACTGAATTTATGCCTATCGTTCGACTGAAGGAAAACGAACCGTTTGAAGCCGCTCTGCGCCGCTTCAAGCGCACCATCGAAAAAACTGGCTTGCTCACCGAGCTGCGTTCGCGCGAGTTCTACGAGAAGCCCACGGCCGAGCGTAAGCGCAAGCACGCCGCCGCGGTGAAGCGCCACTACAAGCGGATTCGTAGCCAGCAACTGCCCCCGCGCCTGTATTGATATCTGATTCCCGAATCTATTGATTCCAGAATCATTCATTCAGGATTTACTCGCCCGGGTCGACGTTGCAGACGTCGTCGGGCGATATGTGCAGTTGCGCAAGGGTGGGGCCAATCTACTTGGCCTCTGTCCGTTTCATAACGAGAAAAGCCCTTCCTTCACCGTCAGCCCAACGAAGCAGTTCTACCACTGCTTCGGCTGCGGAGCCCATGGCAGCGCCATCACCTTCCTGATGGAGCACACGGGCGCAAGTTTCCCCGAAGCCGTGCGTACTCTCGCCGGCTCCGTGGGAATGACGGTCCCCGAAGAATCCCGCAGTCCGCGTCAGCGCGCCGAATCCCAACGCCGTCAGGCCGAGGTGTCGCGTCATACGCAGGTGCTCGACGCTGCGCAGGCGCAGTATCTTCGGCTCTTGCGTGGATCTCCCCAGGCTATTGCGTATCTCAAGCAACGTGGCTTGACAGGCGAGGTCGCGCGCAATTTCGGACTGGGATGGTCCGGCACGGACCGTCATGGTCTCGCGCAGGTCTTCGACAATTACGATGACCCGATCCTGGTCGAATCCGGGCTGGTGATCGAGTCCGAAGACGGCCGCCGCTACGATCGCTTCCGTGAGCGGGTCATGTTCCCGATCCGCAATACGCGCGGAGCCCTCATCGGTTTCGGCGGCCGCATCATCGGCAAGGGCGAGCCCAAATACCTCAACTCTCCCGAGACCCCGGTGTTCTCCAAGGGCCACGAGCTGTACGGCCTCTGGGAAGCCCGCCAGCCCATCCGCCAGGAAGGGATGGTCATCGTGGTCGAGGGCTATATGGACGTGGTGGGGCTCGCGCAGCTGGGTATCGGCAATGCCGTGGCCACGCTGGGCACTTCCACCACCCCGGATCACGTCAAGAAGTTGCTGCGCGCCAGCGACAAGGTCATTTTCAGCTTTGATGGCGACAGCGCCGGTCGTCGCGCTGCGTGGCGCGCGCTGCAGGCTTGCTTGCCGGTGTTGCGCGACGACATCGCCATCCGCTTTCTCTTTCTGCCCGCCGAACACGATCCAGACTCGTATGTGCGCGAGTTTGGCGCCGAGGCGTTTCGCGAGCAGCTGGGGCAGGCGGCGGCGCTTTCGCGATTCCTGCAGGACGAGCTGAGTTCACGCCATAACCTGGATGAGGCCGAAGGGCGGGCGAGTTGCCTGCACGAAGCCAAGCCCCTGCTGCATCTGATTCCCGAGTGTGGCCTGCGTACGCAGATCGAGCGGGAGCTGGCCAAGGTGGTGCAGCTTACCCCCGAGGAAATGGCCGCATCGATGGCGCAGTATTCCGCCCAGATGCAGGCGCAGGCGGCGGCACGCCAGGCGGTGGCCGCCGGCAATCCCGGCGCCCCCGCGCAGCCCGGCGCGCCTCGGCCGGCGGCCGCGCCTGCGGGCCCCCATGGGGACGCGCCGGTGGCTGCGTCAGGAGAGGAGGGCGCGCCGCCCGACTGGGGCTATGAGCCTTACGGCGACGATGAGCCCGATCTTTACGCCATGGGTATCGAGCCTGCGGGCGAATCCGCGCCGCCGTGGGGGGGCGAAGAGTCCGGTGGCTGGAAGTCCAAAGGCGACTGGAAGGGCAAGAGCGACTGGAAGCCCAAGGGCGAATGGAAAGGCAAGGGCAAGGGCGATTGGAAAGGCCGGCGTGACGAGGGTCCCGGTGGCTACGAGGGAAAGCGTGTCATGCCTTCTCTGGCGCGCAGGCTGCTCTGTTTGTTGCTGGCTCACCCGGAATTGGTGGATTCCATGGGGGATCTACAGCTTGAAGTCATCGACCATGGGCCCCATCTAGGTCTTGTGCGAGATCTGATCATGCTGGCCAAGAGCAGTGGCGCTCGCCATGTGGGCGCGTTGATGGAGGCGGCTGACAGCGATTCGGACCTTTACGTGGCGCTCAAGGGGCTGCGGGCCGATGTCCTGGCGCAGGAAGATTTGCCTGATCCGCAAACCGAGTGGGATGACGCACTAAGGCGGATCGAGTTCGATTCGGTACGCGCCGAGATGGCCAAGCTGGCGCAATCAGGGGTCACCGACGACGCCGGCCGCAAGCGCTATCTTGAACTATCAGCCCGTTTAACTGTCTTAAAAGCTGCAGGTATGCGCTGAATTGCGTTAACATCGAGGGTTTCGTCTTTACGGCGATTACCTCAGCCGGGGTGTAGCGTCCACTGCCCGATGACTTGTCGTCGGGATGTTGGCGAGCGAGCGGCAGGACGCCGAAGCGAGGCCGCTCGTGGCGGCTCGATGGGTGTCAGACCCCGACCAGTGTGGGGCCATAACAATAATTGCGTTCGTCGGCATCAGCGACGGTCGCAGTGCGGTGATCGGGACTTTGCAGTGTCGCAGCGCTTGCCTCCGGGCAAATGACGCTCCACCGCAGAGGGCCGAGGGTACCTGTCTGGCTGCTGGCATAAGCCGCGTCAGGATCGTTGCACGAGGGTAGCGCTGGCGCTAGCAGCAAGTTGCGTACCCGGCGAGATCCGGTACCCGTATTTTTACGAAGTTTGGGCGGTTTTCGAGTGCCGAGGTTACGATACCCGGTGATGCGAACCTTTTTTACCATTTGGTCATGCTCATGACGGCGGGCCGCGATATGCGCGGCGGTCATGGTCATGGCCTTTTGGGGTTTGCTTTCGAGAATCGCGCTGCACGGCTCGCGCGAGCGGGTCGGAACGAATGAAGTAAGCAGGTGGTGGGTCGCGCAATCGGCGGCCGCGCCGCCGGGTATGACGGCAGGTGTTGTATCTGAAGGCAGCAGGGGATTCCCACAGCTAGCCCGGCCTGAAACAGGCATGACAGCACCTCCGGTATCCGCGGCTCGGCAATCGACGACATCGCGACACGTTTGCACTGTTGGGCATCCATGCCAGATCAGCAGGGCGACGGGGTTCGGAGCCAGTTTCGCGACCAACGCGAATGCGCGGTTTCAGCAAGACCCGCCAGTTTTACCCGTGCACACGCCTGTGGGGCGGGAGCACGGTGCAATAACCCAAAACAGGGTTGCGACGACCACGGAAGCGACTATGACCAAAACCACTGGCAAATCCACCTCTGCAATCGATGCGGCTGACGCCCAATCCCCGACGGCCAAGAAGCGCGTCGTGAGCATGGCGGCGGAAAAAGCGCCTGCCAAAACGGCAGTGAAGGTCGCCAAGACTGCAAGCAAGGCGGCCGCCAAGAAGGCGCCCGCGAAGACGGCTGCCGCCGCGACCGGCGAAAAGGTCACCAAGGCTCGTGCCAAGAAGGCCGAAGACAAGCTGGCCGACCTGGTCGGCGGCGCACGCCCGGCGGTGCCGAGCGGCCGTCGTCCTGGCCGTCCCGCCAAGAATGCCAATAACGACAGCGATTCGTTCGACGATCCGATGGACGGCGAAGGCGAAGTCGTGCCTGATTTCAAGCCCGCCAAGCGCGGCGGCAAGCGCGGCAAGGGCGATCCGAAGGATCTGATCGCCCGTGGCCCCGTCACGCCCGAAGAATACGAAGCGCGCCGCAACCGCCTGAAGCAGCTGATCAAGCTCGGCAAGGATCGCGGCTACCTGACGTACGGTGAAATCAACGACCACCTGCCTGACGATCTGGTCGACGCCGAAGCCATCGACGGCATCATCAGCACCTTCAGCGACATGGGCATCTCGGTCTACGACCAGGCTCCTGACGCCGAAACCCTGCTGATGAGCGAGAACGCGCCGGTGGCGTCCAACGACGACGACGTCGAAGACGAAGCCGAAGCCGCGCTCACCACGGTGGATTCCGATTTCGGTCGCACCACTGATCCCGTGCGTATGTACATGCGCGAAATGGGTTCGGTCGAGCTGCTGACCCGCGAAGGCGAAATCGAGATTGCCAAGCGCATCGAAGACGGCCTGAAGCACATGGTCATGGCCATCTCGGCGTGTCCGACCACCATCAACGAGATCCTCGCCCACGCCACGCGCGTGCGTGAGAGCCAGGCGCAAATCGACGAAGTGGTCGACGGCCTCGTGGATCCGGAAGATGGTGAGGAATACGCGGGCGCCGGCGTGAGCGCCGACGAAGACGAGGGCGATGATGGTCCGGCCGGCGGCATGTCGAGCAAGCAGCTCGAAGACCTGCGCGTCAAGGCACTGGCCAAGTTCGACGAGGTCTCCAAGCAGTTCGACCGGATGCGCCTTTCGTACGAGAAGGAAGGCTACAAGTCCGAGTCCTATACCAAGGCTCAAGAAATCATCCAGAACGAGCTGATGGGTATCCGCTTCACGGCCAAAATGGTCGAGAAGCTGGCCGACACCCTGCGCAATCAGGTCGAAGAAGTGCGTCAGCTCGAACGTGCCGTGCTCCACACTTGTGTGGATCGTGCCGGCATGCCGCGCCCGCATTTCCTGAAGGTGTTCCCGGGCAACGAGACCAACCTGCAGTGGGTGCTCGACGAGGTCGCCGCGGGTCATCCGTACGCCGAGACGCTGGAGCGTCAGATTCCGGCCGTGCAAGAGCTGCAACAGAAGCTGATCGACCTGCAAACGCGCGTCGTGCTGCCGCTGAAGGACCTCAAGGACGTCAACAAGCGCATGGCCACCGGCGAAGCCAAGGCTCGCAAGGCCAAGCGCGAAATGACCGAGGCCAACCTGCGTCTGGTGATCTCGATCGCCAAGAAGTACACCAACCGCGGTCTGCAGTTCCTTGACCTGATTCAGGAAGGCAACATCGGCCTGATGAAGGCGGTGGACAAGTTCGAATACCGTCGTGGCTACAAGTTCTCCACGTATGCCACGTGGTGGATTCGTCAGGCCATCACGCGCTCGATCGCCGACCAGGCACGCACCATCCGTATTCCGGTTCACATGATCGAAACGATCAACAAGATGAACCGGATCAGCCGTCAGATCCTGCAGGAAACCGGCGCCGAGCCGGATCCCGCGACGCTGGCGCAGAAGATGGACATGCCGGAAGACAAGATCCGCAAGATCTTGAAGATCGCCAAGGAACCCATCTCGATGGAAACCCCCATCGGCGATGACGACGACTCGCACCTGGGCGACTTCATCGAGGACACCTCCACGCTGGCGCCTTCCGATGCCGCGCTGCATGGCTCCATGCGCGATGTGGTCAAGGAAGTGCTAGACTCGCTGACCCCGCGCGAGGCCAAGGTCTTGCGCATGCGTTTCGGTATCGAAATGAGCACCGACCAAACGCTCGAGGAAGTCGGCAAGCAGTTTGACGTGACCCGGGAGCGGATCCGTCAAATAGAAGCGAAGGCGCTGCGCAAGCTGCGTCATCCCAGCCGGGCTGACAAGCTGAAGAGCTTCCTCGAAGGGCAGTAACGCTTTCGGGCCTCTAGCTCATGCCTGGTTAGAGCAGCGGACTCATAATCCGTTGGTGCCGAGTTCGACTCTCGGGGGGCCTACCAAGAAAGTCCCACGCAATTGGGCACCAGACAGCCGCCATTTATGGCGGCTGTTTTTTTGCAGTTGAAAGGGCAGTGCGCTTCTAAACCCTTCGATGCACATGGACGCCGACGCATCGTCGAACGAGCGTCAACTACCCGCGAGTTCGGCGACGAGGCAAGTTTCGGGCCGGTGCATCGGACCCCCGAGCTGCTGGATCGATGGTCGGCTCGTGGTCAGGATCAGGCTTTCAGCGTGGCCGAGGCGCGCCGTTGGGTGTCGGCGATCTAGCAATCGCGCGACGCTGCTAGCCGGAGCCCACGCTCACCAACCTGCCATCCTTAAATGTGAGCGGTATTTGATTAAACCAAATCACATTCTCTTTCTTCTCGATATATAAATGCTCAGTGCCAAGTCTTTCAGACGCTGCCTGCAGCTTCTGCAAGACTTCGTCCTCCGGCATGCCCAGCCAAGCGACCTCCAAAAGCCGCGCAAGCTGTCGCCTCATGGATGCGTCGTTATCGTAGCCCGCCGAAGCATATGCCAATGTTATTGATCGGTCGATCCAGAGGCATGCAAATAGGGCGCAGGCGCACAGGGATAACGCCAACGCGATCGCAAGAATTTTAGTTTTCATACGAGTCACCGTTCCGCGTAAAACACGTCTGTCGAGCATCAGGTGCCAGACTACATTTGAGCTGCAGCATGCAATCTGCGCAGTTTTATTCCGCTCAATAACCTGGGAAGTAGGGCGAATCTCCCATATGCAAGCAGAGAATCGGCGAAGGTGCGATCAATATGCGATACGCGATATCCCCCGTTGAGGGGGATTGACGAGGCTTTACCGTGCACGCGGAGGCGGCGTATTCGGGCCGAGAGCAGCGGATTATGAGTCCGTTGGTTGGGTGAACCCGCGTCGTCCATGTCCGCACGGCAGCGGAGAATCCGCTTAGCCCAGCATCCTTCCCAACGCCGAGCCCAGCATGGTGAGGCCTGACAGCGTGAGCAGGCCTAGGACGATCTGGCGGAAGCGTTGGTCGCTGATGCCGAGGTAGAGGCGCGTGCCCAGGAACGTGGGAATGAGCATGGCGGGCGCGACGATCGCGAGGTAGGGAAGCGTGTCGCGCGTGACGAGGCCGGTGCCGAGGTAGGTCAGCATGATGACCGCGAGCATGGCCAGGTTGAAGTTCTGAATGATGGCGCGTTGCTCGTCGCGCGCGAAGCCGCGCAAAAGGCACCACAGCGTGGGGACCACGCCGGTGAAGCCGCCCAGCCCGCCCATCACGCCACCGCCCAGCCCGGCGACGGCGTCGGCGATCCTGCCGCCGACCGAGATTTTGGGAATGCGCTGAATCAGCAGCATGGCGGGGCACCAGATGAGCAGAAAGGTGCCGAGCACGAGCTTGAACGTATCGGTGTCGATGAGCGGTAACAGGCCGACACCGATGGGGATGCCGGCCAGGCCGCCCAGCACAAAGGGCAGCAACTGGCGCAGCCGAAAGCCGCGGCGTACCGAGAAGGCGGCGATCAACTGTCCGAGCAATCCGCCGAACACCGTAAGTACTGCGGCGAGTTGGGGCTCCAGCACCCACACCCAGAACGACATGGCCACGAGCCCGAAGGCGAAGCCTGACAGGCCTTGCACGAATCCCGCCACCACCGCACCCGCGGCGACCACCAGATAAAGCGTCATTGCTGCCATCCGACTGAAGTGACCCGGGAAAAGCGTAGCGCCAGCAATGTTGCGCGCGCAACGAGGGCTGCGAGACACGTCGTTCGCCTTCCGGGTGAGGACCCTGGATTCTACTCGCGGGTGCAGAGCGGCGCGCGATACGCGCTAAGGCTCATTGGGTAAGCGCTGCAAGCGGTGAATGCGCATCACGGCGCGAACGGACGCGTGTCGCGGCTGGCTGGAGCGGCGTGTGCGTCGCGTAATGAGGTATTCGCCGGCGGATCCGGCGATGGCGGGCTGCAGTTGTAGCGGGGTCACGGCTTTTGCCACGCCCGAGCGCGGGTGTTCATGAAGCCGTCGCGCTGTCCCACCCGTGCCGGCGCCGGAGACCGGCGAGCTCATTCGGAGGCAGCAACAGTGTGCCCCGGCCCGGGGCGTATCGACGGCCGCAATGCAGGCTGTCGTTCAGCCCCATGGCGGTGGTCAGGGTGCAGGCGACGGAGTTGCTGTTGGGACCCAGGCCCAAAAACGGGTAGCGCAGGTTCAGGGCATTGAGCATGCAGCCCGCCTCGCGCAGCGCCGTCCAGCGCTGCATCGCTTCGTCATGGGTGCCTTCGAACAACGTGACGTGCGGTTGTGCGGGCCGGTATAGCGCAGGCCGGTCGAATTCATGCACCTTGAGGCGGTCCGAGGGCAGGTAACCGATCGGCTTGATCTGGCCCGTGCGGGAGGTGGCCAAGCCGTCGGCTTCGAGCAGCAGCGCACCCGCGGGATCGAGCAGCGCGATCAGGTCGTGGCCGAAGAACGCACCAAACGGGAACTGCGAACGGATGATCCGGAAGGCAGCCCGACTTGCGTCAGGCGGGCTGGGGGCTCGCAAGGACGATGGTGGGCTCAACGGCGTACTCAGCTGTAGATGATCTGGCTAGGTGGCACGACCGCCGCGATCGGGTGCACATGCCGTACGGCGGTGCCCGGCACGCTCATACGGATTTCGCCATTGACCGACATCACCTCGATGTCGCCCGTGCGGGCGTGCTGGAACAACAGCTCCTTGGCCATCTTGCGGCCGTCTTCGAGTTGGAGCACCACATACTCGCCTGGAGTCGGGCGGCCGCTGGGCTCGACCACGATATACCAACCGTTGCGGATCGCGGGCTTCATGCTGTCGCCGCGCACCTTCAAGACATAGGCGTTGGGGTCTTTTGAATTGAAGAGCAGGTAGCCGTCGCCGTGGCCCGCGGGGTATTCGAGTTCGTCGTAGAAGCCGTTTTCGCCGAGCTGCGCCATGCCTACCACCGGGATTCTCCGCGTTGCCTGATACGAGCCGACATAGGTGACCTCGTCTTCGGACAAGGTATGGGTCAGGTCATCGGGCGGCAATTGGCGCAGCAGCGCCGTGGTGACCTCCCCGAACGAGAGCGGGGACAGGCGCGCGAGCAGGGCGGTGTCGACCTCGAGCGCATGCGCCAGGCGCGTTAGTGCATCAGGAGCGGTGAGGCCACCGGCTTCGATGCCGGCCAGCGCGGTGGGCTCGATGCCGGCCAGCTCGGCCAGGCGCTCGGCCGACATCCCGCGCGCCATGCGCACGTGCCGGATTGCGCGGCCGACCGGTGCCTGGGCGGACTTGCCCATCGCGTTGTCCGCGCCGTCGGTAGGCGCTTCGTGCGGGGCGTCCATCCAGTTGGCCGGCAGGCCGAATACCTCTTCCATCTTGCGTGCCGCACGGTCGCCGATGTCTTTGGCGCCAGTGGTGTAGCGGCTGACCAGCGACGGCGTGGAATAGCCCAGCAGCAGGGCCGCGCGGGTCTGGTTGCCATCGCACCGCAGGTCGATGGCGCGCGCGAGATTGTCGCGGCGAATTTCTTTGATGGACTTCATAGGCGGAATGGACCGGCCTTGACCGTTTTGGTAAATGAACCGATATGGTAATGGAAAATCACTTGTGTGATTTACCAAAATGGTAATAGACTGATTCGCATGACACGGACGAACCAACCATGCGAATCTTCCGATCGCCCTGTAGGGCAGACGGCAGTGTACCTGCTGTCGGCGCACCGAGACCAGTGCGGTGTGACCTTTTTGGTCATCCCACATGCGCGCTGCTTGGCCCGCCTCCCCTCCCACACCCGCTTCCCGAGCGCAAGGAAAGCCGTCCGGCGTTGCTGCGCAGGCGTGATCGAAGCGCCATCCCCCCTGACAACCGCCTCAGACGACCATGATCCTTATCACGAACAGCAAGTCCGGCCCTCCGTGCATCCCGCCAATGGAGGCCGCATGAACTACTACCCACACCACATTGGTGACTACCTCACTGCCACGGCCCATCTTTCATGGCTGGAAGACGCCGCGTATCGTCGGCTGCTCGATCTCTATTACAGCCGCGAGCAGGCGCTGCCGGAAGACATCGGCCAGGCTTGCCGGCTGGTGCGGGCGCTGACAGACGACGAGCGAGCCGCCGTAGGCACCGTGCTCCACGAGTTCTTCACGTTGGGCAGCGCCGGCTGGACCCACAACCGGTGCGATACCGAGATCGAGCGGGCGCGGGCTGCCGCCGACCGGGCCAGGGCGAATGGGCGCAAGGGTGGCCGGCCCCGCAAGGCGTCGAACGACGCCAGCGCAACCGGGCCGGTTTCGCCCGGGTTGTGGGATGGGCTGGAGGCGTGCGCGGGCAGCGAAGCTCCCAACCCCAACCCCAACCCCAATCCCCAACAGTGTTCCGTTCCTGCCGGAACGGCCTCGGCATCCACACGAATGGAGGCGCCTTTAGGTGCCGGTATCGGTGCGAGCCCGCGTGCGGGCCTTGGCACGGTTTCCGCCGATATGGCGTCTGCCTCCCGTGCAGGTCAGCCACGGCCCGCCGCCGAAGCCCTGCACGCCGACCGGATCTTCGCGCTCGGATTGCCGCTCTTGCTGAGCGCCAATGTGCCCGAGCGGCAGGCGCGGGCCATGTTGGGCTCGTTTCGCAAGCATCACGACGACGCCGAGATCTTGCGTGCAATTCAGTGCTGCGCCGACACGCAGGCGGTCGAACCGGTCGCCTATCTGCAACGCCTGTTGCGCGCCAACGGATCCGAGCGGCGAACGTCCGCAAGGCAGGCGCCGAGTCGCGCGCAACCACTTGGCGTCGCCTGGCAGGCCGAGCTGCGCGAGCTGGTCGGCGCGGCGCCGCGTGAGATCGACATGGGAGTCATCGATGCCACCGCACCCCACCACTGACGTCATGGCGAGCCTGGTGATCAACGAGATGCGCGCGCTCTACGGGGCCCGCTTCACGCAGCAATGGCAGGGGCTGACCCCGCGCGAGCTCAAGAGCGCGTGGGAAGCGCATCTGCAGGGGCTCGAAGAGGCTGAGGTGATGGCGGGGCTGCAGGCGTGTCTGTCACGCGACTGGCCGCCCACGCTGCCTGAGTTCCTGCGCCTATGCAGACCCTGGCTGCACCCCGAAGCGGCTTATCACGAGGCCGTGGCTGGGTTGGCCGCACGCCGCCGTGGCGAGCCTGGGCGCTGGTCGCACCCCGCTGTCTATTGGGCAGCCGTGGCGGCCAGCACGCACGATCTGCTCAACAGCACGTATGGCGCGATGAAGGCGCGTTGGGAGAGAGCCTATGCCGACAGCCTGAAGCAGAGACGTTGGGACCCCGTACCGCCCATTGTCCCGGAGCTCGCCGCGCCCGCCCACGATCGCGCCGCACGGGCGCGTGCCGAGGCCGCTTTGGCACGGATTCTGGCCGCGCAGACGCATGCGCCACGTGCTGACCGGGACAGTCGCGCCTGGGCGCGGCAGATTTTGACCGAGCAGGCACGCCGAGGCGGCAAGCGCTACAGCGCCTGTGTGCTCGAGATGGCCGGGCGCGCACTCGCGATCGAAGCGGGCCACCGATCCGATGGCGCGCACGCCTCGATGGGCAGACGCGCAGGTGTCGCGAGGGCCGTCGAGGGCCGGTGGCCCTGATGCGGTACGCCCCATTCATATCTGGTGCGCGGGCAAGCGATGCGATCGCGCCACGACGCGCCCCTATCAAGGAGAAAGAACATGCATGAACTACGTCGTTGGGAATGGCAAGACCCGGTGCGGGTACTGATGAGCCGCGAGGCCGCAAGGGCCAGGCGCTCGTGCGAGGGCTGCACGCATGTACGCGCGGTGGTGTCGCCGTTCGGGGATACGGTCGTGCGCTGTCTCAAAGGCCGGCCCTATGGCAAGAAGTGCGGCCGGTACGAGGTGCTCTGATGTCCGAACGCACACTGACAGGAGACGATCTGCTCTGGAACTGGGCACGCTGGACCTGGTCCGGTGCCACGGTGGGCAACATGGCGCTGCATCTGTCCGAAGACGACGAGGTGCGGCCGATAAACGAGCATCACGCCCGGCAGGTGCAGGCCATGCACGATACGCTGCCCCGGCACGAGCGCATGGCGGTGATCGCCGAGTATCCGCAGAAGCATGCGCGCTTCGGCGAGCTCGACGCGCGAGCCAGAAGCGCTGCGGCAAGGCGCTGGATCGCCGAGGCGACCGGAGTCACGCTGTCGCAGGCGCAGTATCAGATCTACGTAGGAATGTTTCGCGAAGCAGTCGCAAGGAGGATCGCGTGAAGTACGCAATGGAAGTGATGGACCTGCTCGAGACCTATCCGCAGCGCTCGTTCCGCGTCGTGGAGTTGGTGCGCCACGCTACGCGAGGCCGCACGCTCGAGGTGCGCGAACGCGCGGCGGCGCGAAAGGCCGTGCAGCGTGTGCTGGATGCCTTTATCGACACGGGCCTGGTCGAAGTCGTGGTGCCCGCCACCACGCCCGGCTCCTACGCGGAGTACGGGATGGCCCGCGATTGGAGCCATGCGCCCGCGGGGCGTGAAATGTCGCTGGCCGCCGCGTAGCGGCATGTACCGGCCGGGGGGCATTGCGCTCAGTAGCGTGCGTCCTTCGGCTTGTTGCCCTTGGGCCAGTCATTGGCCTTGCCTGCAAAATCGGGCCGGGGCATGTGCGTGAAGAACTCGGCCACGTCCACGGCATCCTGGTCTGACAGCACGCCGCCTTCCCCCCAATGCCCGGCCATGTTCACGCCCATCGGCATGTTATTGCGGATGAATGCCGCCGCCTTGTAGGTGCGTGCCAGGCCCGCGCCGATATTGAACGACTCATCGCCCCATAACGGCGGAAACACGACATGGCCGGCGCCGTCCTTCTTACCCGCTCCGTCGTCGCCATGACAGGCGGCACAGTGTTTCGCATACAAGGCCGCGCCACGAGTGGTGTCGGGAACGAGCCGCGTGTCGATCGGGTAGGCGTTCTGGATCTGCACTTTGGCACCGTGCGGCACGTCCTGCGCCAGCCATTTCATGTAGGCCATCATCGCGGCCATCTCGGCGCTGTCCCGCGCCAGCGGCTTGCCGTTCATCGAGCGCTGGAAACAGCCGTTGATGCGATCCTGCAACGTGACGACACGGTCGGCCCGCGGGTTGTATTGGGGGAACGTGTTGAAGGTATTGATGTAGGGGGCGCCCAGCGGTTTCTTGCCCTGCTGTATGTGGCAGCTATTGCAGTTCATGCTGGCGCCGGTATTCGCGGGTAGCAGGCGCCGCGTGTCGTTGAGCAGGCGCTGGCCAAAGCGGATCTGCGCGGCGTTGGGCTCGCGGTCGATCATCGTGTCGTCAGGAATCACGTAATCCGGCAGGCGGTTGCCTTTACTGTCGCGAACCTCATAACGAACGACCACCCCTGGGGCGCGCTCGACGGGGCCAGCGGCCTCCAGGGGCGGCGCTTGCCCCGCACGGTTGCCGGATTCGGCCAGGGTTGCCGCTGGCGTCAGCATCACGCTGAGAAGCGCCGTCGCTACACCGGTACGCACACGCTTATTCATTCTTGTCTCCTTGCACCTGGGGAACGATATGCGGCGCCTTCGCGGCGAGAAATGCGCGGGTGTCCGCGACGTCCCGCGCTGCGATAGGCGGCGCCTGGTTGGTCCATGCACCTCGGATAAAGCTGATGAGGCTGGCGATATCCTCGTCGCTCAGCATGCGGAACGCAGGCATCGCGAACGCCATGGCGTCGTGGTCGTTCGCGGGCATGGTGCCGCCCTCCAGCGTGATCTGGATCAGCGATTGGGGGTACTCGGCATAGACGGCGGAGTTGCCCGCCAACGCCGGAAAAGTGCGAGGCACGCCCTGGCCGTCGGCACGGTGGCAGGCAGCGCAGAACTCCATATAGAGAACGGCGCCGCGAGTCGTGTCGCGGCCTGCCTGCAAGTCGGCCGTCGTGGTGTCTGACTTGGCGGGAAACTGCTTCAGGCGCCCCTCGACGGGTGGCAGATGCTTGAGATAGGCGGCGACGGCCTGCAGATCGTCATCGGTGAAATAGCGGGTGCTGTGTTCGACCACGTCAGCCATCGCGCCGAAGGCCGCCACCTTGTCCGTGCGCCCAGTTTTCAGAAAGTCGACGATCTCGGCCGTGCTCCAGGATTGCAGCCCTTGCGCTTCGCCGCGCAGGCTCTTTGCGCGCCAGCCGTCGATGACCGCGCCAGACAGGAAGGCGTCGCCGTCGGCCAGGGACATGGCCTTTTCTTGATAGGCCAGGCCTCGCGGCGTGTGACACGAGCCGCAGTGCCCCGGCCCCTCGACGAGGAACGCGCCGCGGCTGATGCGGGCGTCCGCGCCCTCGGGCGGCACAAACGCGCGGTCCGGCGCGAAAAGCAGCTGCCACCAGGCCATGGGCCAGCGCATACTCAGCGGCCAGGGGATGGTCGATGGCGCGTTGTGCTGCACGACGGGTTCGACGCCGCTCCTGAAGTACGCGTACAAAGCCTGCATATCGGATTCGGGCATGATGGCGTACGAGGGATAGGGCATCGCGGGATAGAGCGGGGCGCCGTCCTGGCGGACGCCGTGCTGGACCGCATCGCGGAATTCGGCGTAGCCGTAGCGCCCGATACCGGTTTCGGGATCGGGCGTGATGTTGGTGGTGTAGATGGCGCCGACCGGCGTTTCCAACGCCCGTCCGCCCGCATACGGCCGGCCGCCGGGCGCCGTGTGACAGGCCACGCAGTCGGCGGTGCGCGCGACGTACTCGCCTCGCGCGATACGCCCCGGATCGCTCACATCTGGCGCGGCAGTTTGCGCCGTGCGTCGGCTTTCTCCTACCCAATGCGCGCCACCGACGGCGCCGGCGGCAACCAGCGCGATGCCGGCCGCGGCCAACAGCAATTTCTTTCCCATGCAGCAACCCCTACGGCTGAGTCGCTGGTCCGTGCCCGGCAGATGTCGCGCCCCGGTGTATCCAGCTTATGGGCGCAAGCTTAGTGTTCGCTTCCTCGCAAAAGTGCTCCGGCGGGCAAGATAAAACGCGTTCGATTGATCCCCCGCAAACGGAGGGTGCGTGTCGCGCTAGCAGGACATTCCGCCCACTTCGGCGGGACGGACAGTGCGACAATTCGTCCGGGCCATTGCGTCCGGCGGCGGCGCAGTCAGCGGCGCTGCCGCCCGCGCCGCCCACTACCGAGTCCGCCACCTGACGGGCTTTTTTTTCGCCTCCCGGTCGCGGTGTTCGCGGTTCGGTTTCGGCGGTCATGAGAACGGCTTGAGTGCCGATGCGCGGCAGGAATTGGCGGCTTACCGCAATGCCTTGCGGGATTGCCGCAAACAACGGGATCTGCGGACGGCGCGGCGCCGGCCGAGCCCGAATGGTTGAAGCTTTGAATAATTCGTCGTGAACGCTCCGCCGATGACAGCCGGCGAGCGAGATCGGCGTTCCGATGGCCTGCGCAACGCAGGTTTTTTTTGCTGGCCTGCCGGCAGAGGAGCACATCGTGGCAGACGATCCGAATATCGATGCCGCCATTCAGAATCTGAACGCGCGCGTCGCCCAGATGGAGCGCGAGTTGGCGGCAAATGCCCAAATGACGACGCGCAACACGGAGCGGATCGAGCAGTTCGGCCGCAACACGCAGGATATCGTCGACACTTTCCAGGCCCTGGCCGGTGGCTTTCGCGTGCTGCGGGGCGTGGGGCACTTGGCGAAACCGCTGGCTTGCATCATCGGCCTGCTCACGGCCATTGTCACGGCAGGTCTGGACGCAGAGCGCTGGGTCGTGTCGCGTGATCAGGCAGCGCTCGCGCGCTGCATCGAGGTACCCGTGAGGCAGTCGGTCTTCGACGCGCTGAGCAGTCATGCCCACAATTTTGGTGTTGGCAATACCTGCGCGAGCCGCGCGGTAAAGCTCATCAACGCGGGCGACGCGCCTGCGGGCTGCGACGCACTGGCTCACGCACCGGATGGCACGCCCGTCTGGTCGTATGTGTCACGCGGGTCGCGCAAGGAATTTGTGCCTGGTCTGTATAACCGGCGCCTGGCCGAGCGGGCCCTGTGCCTGTCGGGGTTGCCATGAGCGTGTCGAAATGGCTTGGGCCCATGGTGCTGCTGGTATTGCTGCTGGCAGCGCTAATCGGAATTCAACACTACGGCTCCACGCGTTTCCGCGCGGGCGAATCGGCCGCCTATGCTGCCGTGCAAAGTCAGCAGGCGCGCGCCGAGCGGGCCATGCAACAGGAGAGAGATCATGCCGATGCGCGATATCGCGAGGCGGTAAACGGCCTCCAGGGCTACGTGCGCGCGCTGCGCCCGTCATTCTGAGGGCAAAAAAAACCGGCGGCATTGCGCCGCCGATCGTGCCGAAGTTGCGCTGCCACAAGGCCCGTTGAAGGGCCGCGGCAGCATCCCCAGGCGTTTACTTGATGCCGATGAAGGGCAGGGCGGAGCCCGGGACCTGCGTTTCGGGCAACTTGCCGTCCCACTTTTCGACCGCGTTCAAGTTGACGAGGTTGGTGTTGGTGGCCAACGCGCGTGCCTTGGCCTCGATGGCGGCCGCTTCGGCATCGCCACGCAGCTTGATCCCGTCGGCTTCGGCCTTGAACGCCGCGATGCGCGCCTTGGCCGCGGCTTCTGCTTGCACCACCTGGATCTCAGCCTGGATCTCCGCGGTCTGCTTTTGTTGACGCGTGGTCTCGATCTGCACTTGGGCCAGCATGCGCTTTTCGATGCTGTCCTCGTAGGCCTTCGAGAAGCCGACTTCTTCGATCTGCACGCTCACCACCGTGACCGGCACGTCTTGCAGCGCGGCGCGCATGGCCGCGTTCGCGTCCATGCCCATTTTCTCGCGTTGCTGGATCGCGCTGGCGGCCGTGTATTTGCCGAACACATTCTTGATGACGTCGTAAGTACGGCGTTCGATCACGCGCTGTTCGAGATTGCCGAGGGTCTGGTACTCGGAGTACAGGTCGGCCACTTTCTCGGGCGGCACCTGGTAGGTAATCGAGACACGCAGGCTGGCAGGCTGCTGGTCGTAGCTATACGCCTCGAGGGGCGCGGAGCCGCGGCCGCCGAAGGAGATCGTGTGGTCGCGCACCGAGATCGAGTGCACGGTATCGATGGCCGGCACCTTGAAGCCAAGGCCGGGATCCGCCACGCTCACGATCTTGCCGTTGCGCAGCACCACGCCACGTTCGCCCTGGTCCACCTGGAACCACGAGCCGAACACCAGCATCAAGACGACCAGGAACACGACGACGCCGAGCACCGCCCACTTCACGGACCCTTGCACCGCGCCACTCTTGATCAGTTCTTTGCTTGCCATTGCTTGTTATCTCCCTTTGCCGTTGCGTTCGGCGAAATAGGCTTTGATGCCCTTGACGAGGAAAAAGGCGACGACCGCCGCGCCTATGAATATCAATGCGGTGCGCATGGGGCTTCCCTCCGGTAGTTCGTGCCGGGCGCAATAGTAGGGCCAAGGGTGGTTGCGCGGGCAACGGTTGTGACGCTGAATGTCGCTACATGAAACCGAATGTAGGCCAAGCAGCCTTGACGAGTCGCGGGCAGGCCGGCGCGCTCGATACGCAGGCTTGCTGCGCGGCGGCACGGCGCGGCGGAATTAACCGCGCAAGATCCGGGAGGCGCGGCGCGGCCGGGCTCGCTACGCTGCGCTCCATGATCCGATCCGATACGCCGCTGCCCCTCGACCTGCGTCGGCTGGTGCGCTCCAATCTCGCCGCGCAGGGTGCGGAGCAGCTGGCGCTCGCCATCGCACCGTTGATCGCCGTGATGGCGTGGGGCGCCTCCGCCTCCCAGACGGCGTGGCTCCAGGCGGCGCAGACCTTGCCTTTTCTGTTGCTGGCGCTGCCCGCGGGAATTCTTGCCGATCGAGGATCCCGATCGAGGCTGATGTGCGGCGCGGAGCTGCTGCGCGCGCTCACGCTGGCCCTCCTGGTGCTCTGCTGGACGCACGGCTCGCTCTCGCTCGTCACGCTGGGCGTGCTCGGCGCGTTGGGGGCCTGCGGCACGGTCGCCTATAGCGTCGCGGCGCCCGCCTTGGTGCCGACGCTGGTAGGACACGGCCAGCTCACGTTGGCCAACCGCCAGCTCGAGCTCACGCGCAGCCTGGCGCTCGCGGGCGGGCCTGTATTGGCGGGGCTCGCGTTCGAGCATGCCGGGCCCGGTGTGGCGCTGGGCGTGGCGTGCCTGCTCTCGTTGTTTGCCGCCTGGCAGCTGCGCCAGCTCGCGCCGGAGGCCGCACGAGAGCCTTCACCCGCGCCTGCGCTGCGGCAGTTGCGCGAAGGGATCGAGTTCGTGCGGGATCAGATCTACCTGCGGCCTGTCGTACTGACCGCGGTGGTCTTCAATGTCGCCTGGTTCGTGCTGCAAGGCATATATGTGGCGTATGCCGCGGCCAGGCTCACGCTCTCGGCTGCGGAGATCGGTCTCACGCTGGGGCTGTACGGGGCGGGCATGGTGGCAGGGGCGTGGGCGGCGCGCGCGCTGGCGCGCCAGTTGACGTTCGGCAGCCTGGTGGCGTGCGGACCCGTGAGTGCACTCGCCGCCGCGCTGCTCATGGGGGGCAGTCTCGTCTGGCCGAGCCTGTGGCTGGTGGCGCCCGCGTTCGTGCTGTTCGGTGCGGGTCCGGTGCTGTGGACGATCGCGACCATGTCGCTGCGCCAGGCCGTCACCCCGGCGGACAAGCTGGGGCGCGTGTCATCCGTGATTCTCACCGCCACGTATGGTGCCCGTCCGCTCGGCGCCGCGCTGGGGGCGATCGTGGCGGCCCGCGCCGGAGTGGAAGCGGCGCTGGCGCTCTGCGTGGCCGGCTTTGTCTTGCAATGGGCAATTCTCTGGCGCTCGCCGGTCCGTCAACTGGACACGTTGCCACGCGCGCTGTGAGGCTGTCACGTGCGCCGGGTTACGATCATGCGCATGACGCTGCGCTTCGATCCCCGATCCCTGGCCATTGCGGCCGTACTGTTGGTGCTGTTGATACTGCTTGCCACGCTCGGTGCGGGCCTGGGCTGGATACGGAGTTTCCTGGGCGACACGCTTGCCGTGATCTGGGTGTACTTCGTGCTCAAGACGGTCTTGCGCGCGCATGTTCTCACCTTGGCGGGCCTGGCATTTGGCATGGGCGCCTTCGTCGAGCTCGGCCAATATCTCGCCGGTGAACTGGGCTGGCGCATTCCCAATCCGGTGCTGCGCATCGTGCTCGGCAGCACCGCCGACTGGTGGGACATGCTGGCGTATGCCCTGGGTTGGATTGCCGTCCTGGCCATCGAATTGCCCAGGCAGCGGCCAGCAAAAACGGCACCCTGAGGTGCCGTTTTCGACCGGGGCGGCGCGCCGCCCCGTTGCATCGCTGTCTTGCTTCAGAAGCGGTGGCGCAGACCAGCGCCGACAGCCGTGCTCTTCACGCCATCGATGAAGGCGTAATCCTTGGCATACGACGCGTACGTGTACACGTTGGTGCGCTTGGACAGGTCGTAGGTGTAGCCCACGCTCCAGACGTTCATCTTCTCGTCGCCGCCGGTCAGCTGGTCGTTCGACGGGTCGACGAGTTGCCACGAGGCGAACAGGCTGCTCGCGCCGCCGATCGGGGCGGTCGCGCCGACCATGTAGGCGTTGGCCTTGAAGCCATCCACGAAACGGTTGTTGCCGAAGAGATCGGACAGCGGCGTACCGGCCGGCAGATCCTGGCCACCGAACCAACCGTCGGTCGTGCGGGCGTAGGCAGCCGCCAGCTTGACCACTTCGAAGTCGTAGGTGGCGCCCAGCGAGTACTGGCGCGGGGTGGCGCTGTCGGCATCGGCCTGGGCGCTGCGGTTGCTGCCGTTGAGCTGTTCGTACGTGGCGGTCACGTTCAGCGGGCCCTGCACGTAACGCACGCCGGCGGTGATGCCGCGGGTGTTGTCGGCGGTGGCGAAGCCCGACTCCGTGTCGTTGTTGCTGTCCACGTTGAACGAGTAGCCCACGCCCACCTGGAAGCCGTTCACGCTGGGCGTACGGTACATGACCATGTTGTCCCAGCGCACGGTGTTGGCGGACGAGAAGCCGACGCCGATGTTGGCTTGGGTGTAGCTGGTGTAGAAGGGGTCGATGTCGGCGATCCACTTCGACGACAGATTCGTCTGGCGGCCGAACTCCAGGACGCCCCAGGCGTCGTTGGCCAGGCCGATGGTGGCCTGACGGCCGAACAGGCGGCCACCTTGGGCACGCGAACCATCGCTCGAGTCGAAGCCGCTTTCCATCACGAATTCGGCACGCAGACCGTCGCCGAGTTCGTCGCGTCCGCGCACGCCCCAACGCGATCCATCCTGGATACCGTTGATCATGCCGGTGCGGCTGGCGTCGTAGCCTGCGCCCTTGATCTTGTTGTAGCCAATACCGGTGTCGATGACACCATAGAGAGTGACTGACGATTCTGCGTTAGCAACACCCACGAAACCTGCCATCAGGGCGGCAACAAGCAGCGTCTTGGTCATATGTGATTCTCCGTAATCTTTAATAGTGAACAACGTGCTCGCCGTCCGAGTGCCTGAGTTCGACGGCGGGCAGGCCCTATTGCAACAGACGCAGCAACAATGGCCCACCCTTTAGCAGGGTAATTGCCCGATAAATGCCCGAAATTGTTGCGTATACGCAACCGATCACGGCAAATTGCCGTCGTAATTTGTTGCATGGGCAGCGCGGACGGTGCCTCAGCGGGTCGCAGGTCCAACGCGCGCCGGCTCTGCCGCGGCCCGCGCCGGGGCGTGCACGTACCGGTTCGGAATCAGCAGTACGAACACGCCGGCGAGTACCGCGGCCGCCGCGAAGGTGTAGAAGTTCCAGGAGATCGGCAGCTGCATGCTGGCGAGATAACCGCCCAGCACCGGTCCGCTCATGGCGCCGACACGGGCGAAGCTCAATGCCCAGCCTGTCGCGGCACTGCGCGCGTGCGCCGGGTAGTAATTGGTGAGATAGCCGGTCAGGATCAGCGACGACGAAATGCTGCCCACGCCGGCCAGCGCCACCAACAGGTAGTTCACGGTCAGCCCGCTATTGAAGGTCAGGCAGTAGATGCCCGCTCCCCCCAGCAGATAGAAGAGCGCAACGATGCGGCGCGGTTCCGATTTGTCTGCGATCTGTCCCAGGATGATGCCGCCGATGGCCGAGGCGAGGCTGAACACCAGCAGAAACGAGATGCTCGAGCCCAGGTCATAGCCGTTCTTGCGCATGATCTGCGGCAACCAGGTGTTCAGGCCATAGACCAGCATCATGCCCAGGAACAGCGCGCCCCAAAAACACAGGGTGGCGCGCAGATGGCGGGGCGCGAAGATGGAACGCATGATGTCCTGCCACGTTGCCGTCGACGCGGCGCGCTCGCGCGGCGCGAAGGCCTCGAGCGAGGTAATGCCCAGGCGCTCGGCCTGCGCGCGCGCTTCGTCCACACGGCCTTTCGCGAGCAGATACTCGATCGACTCGGGCAGATAACGCGCCATGAACGGCACGGTAAGCAAGGGCAGGGCGCCGACAGCGATCACGCCACGCCAGCCGATCTGCGGCAGCAGTGCCATCGCCACGGCCGCCGAGCAAAGAATGCCGAGCGAGTAGCCGGAATACATGATCCCGTAGTTGAAGCCCCGGCGTGCCGGGGGCGAGTACTCGATGGTAAGTGCCGCCGCGACGGGAATCACGCCGCCCAGGCCCAGCCCGCCGATGAAGCGGAAGGCAGCGAACCACTGCGGCGTGGGCGCCCAAGCCGCGCCCAGCATGGTCAGCGAAAACAGTGTGACGCATCCCAGCAGCATGCGGCGCCGGCCAAGCAGATCACTGGCCATGCCCACCGCGAACGACCCGACGAACATGCCGGCGAGTGCGTAGCTGCTGAGCACCCCCGCCTGCAAGGATCCGAGATTCCAGTTCTTGTCTTCGATCAGTGCCGGCAGTACCGCGCCCATGACACCCACGTCGTAGCCTTCGAACAGAATGGCGAGGCCACAGATGAGAAGCACGATACGTGTGGTGCGCGCTGGTGTGGTCCAGGCCGCGGTGGATGCTGCATGTTGCATGACGTTCCCGATGTGATGTTGTTGAGGCTCATCGTCACCGGCGTCGTTCAACCATGCCGGTTCGATCGCCCGGATAATTTAGGTTTGAACTATATAGCTGTCAATCAATGCCAACCCTGTGCTCGCCTCGCTGAAAACTATTGCTCAATCTGTAAACGCGCTTGACACTCGATACGCCCGGGCGCAGCATCCATTCATGCTCAGTGCACTCGCAACCGATGCGGGCGGCCATGACAGCGGGGGCTACAGGTGCAAGGCCGGGCTCCCATCACGGCGCAGGTCCGCAACAGCAAACGCTGGTCGACGCGCGATCCGCAGAGCACAAAGCCCCGATACCTTCGGGGCTTTCGCTTTAATGGGCTCGCACCATTCTCGAAGCGGATCATGGGGCTTCGCCCGCCCGGGGCTCCGCCACGTCGTGAGCGTTAGTTCGTCATCACGGTCGGGCGTCAGCGGCGGCGAAGGAGTGGCCAGAAGCAGAGCGCGCCGGCGGTCCACACGACCATCGCCGACCAGCACGTCTGACTGAGGAAGTGTGCGCCCTGGCCGATGCGCAGCGCGCCGAACAAACTGCCCAGCAGCACGCCCGCGGTCAGGCCCCACCAGCGTAACCAGGGCCTTCCCGTAGCCCAACCAAAGAAGTACAGCAAACCCACGGCAAAGCCGGACGCGGCATGATGGCCGGGCAATGCATGCCCGGCGTTTTGCCCGCCGCCGGCCCAGAATCGATCCGGCCAGGGTAGTGTGCCGCCGAACTCGTTCAGGGTGTAGGGGCGAGGCAGGGCCGTGATTTGCTTCAGCAGCGCCACGCTGAGGGGAGAGAGCGCCATCGCAGCCAGCAGGGCAAGTGCCGGCGCACGCCAATGTCTCAACGCCGGCCGGACGAAGCTTGCTGCCACCAGCGCGAGAGCGGCCGCGGCGATCAGCGCGGGGATCGCTCGCAGCGCCTGGTGTCCGATGGCATCCAAAATAGGCGCATCCTGTAGCGCGAATCGAGCGTGGTCCGCGTCGTAGAGCAGACGCGTCAGGTGAGCATCCAGCCCGCTCTGCTGCACGCCATAGGCGAGGAGCGCGAGCAGGAGCGCAACCCCCACGACATGGCAACGACGATACCGCGTGACCCAGGATCGGCGCTGGGGCACGGAAACGGGCAGTGGCGTGGCGGACATGGCGAAGGCGAGATGACAAGGTGCGCCATGCTAGTCCGGCACGGATCGAAAATTTGTCAAATCAGCGATAAACCTCGGCGCGTGCGGCGGCGAGTTCTTCCTGGGCTTCTTTCAGCTTGCGCTCGGCCTTCTGAATATCCTTGCGCTTGCCTTCCGACTTTTCTTCCGCGAGCTCTTCTTCGCGCTCACGCACCTTTTTCTCGGCTTCCCGGATCTTGTCCTCGCGCTCGCGCTGCAGGCTCGCGTCGTCGCAGTTTTGGGCCGCGGCCAGCGCTTTCTCGAGCCCGCGCACGCGGTTGCTATTGCCATGCTCGCGCGCATGCGTCAGCTCGCGCTCGATGGATTGCTTCTTGGCGGCGCAACCCCGCAGCGGGCTCTCCTGGGCGAAAGCGGCGGTGGAACCGAGGGCGGTGCCCAGCACGAGCGAGGCGAGAGTAATCCGGCGCAGCAAGGGGTTCATGAGGCGCTTCCTGTTGTGATGGAGCTTCAGAGCATAGTCTTCGCCCGTGTTGCCGCCAAGCATCGCCGCGTGCACAATCGGCAAGGGCGGCCGCCGTGGCCGTGGCCATCCGCTGGAGTTCCGATGTCCGATGCTTCTCATGCCGCCTTGCCGGTGCTCGACGCGCGCGAACGCGTAACGCTCACGCATGGCACCCACACGGCGGAGTTCGCGCCGCGCGCCGGAGGGCGGCTCACCGCCCTGCGTACCGGCGCGCACGATTGGATCGTGCCTATTACCGAAACCGAGTGGCCGGCCACGCGTTGGCCTCGGGCCGGCTCGTATCCCCTCGTGCCTTACTCGAACCGCATCCGCGATGGCCGCTTCGATTTTGCGGGCTCGTCGTATCAGCTGGCATCGCTGTCCGGGCGGCCGCAAGCGATCCACGGCACGGGCCTCTATGCCGACTGGGAGGTACGCAACGAGCAGGCGGATTCGCTCGAGTTGGTGTTGGTCCAGCCTGCCGGCGTGCAGGATTGGCCCTGGTCGTTCGAATGTGTGCAGCGTTACGTGTTGAGTGATCGCGGCCTTTCACTCACGCTGACGCTCGTCAACACGAGCGCGCACGACATGCCTTTTGGCTGCGGCATACATCCTTACTTCACGGCAGAACGTGTGCAGATGCAGGCACGCCGCTATTGGCCGGCCGATGCGCAGGGCCTCCCTGCGGCCAGCGTGGCGACGCGAGTCGATGCTATTGCGCGCTCCGCCGAGGGCTGCGACACCTATCTGTCGCAGTGGGGGGGACGGGCGCTGCTGCAGTGGCCGGATGGCCATCGCCTTTCGCTCGAGGCCGATCCCGCCTTCGAGCACTTGGTGGTTTATTCCGCGCCCAAGGCCCGGTTTCTCTGCGTCGAGCCCGTCACCAACGTCGCCGATGCCTTCAACCTTGCCGCGGCAGGTGTCCCCGATACCGGCATGCGCGTGCTCGCGCCCGGTGCGCGCTTTAGCAGTACCATGCATTTTGTCCTGCTGCCTTCCGCAGGCGAGCGGACTCCCTCCTGATGCATGGCGGGCCCTGGGTCCGCGAAGGACAAGATCATGAATCGCCGCACTTTCAGCGCCCGGCTGGCCTGGCTGGCCGGTGCCGCGCTGGCGGGCAGCGCTTTACCCGAGTTCGTGCGCGCCGGCGCGCGAGATAGCGCGCTCGACACCGATACCGACCCCCTGCGTTTGTTGGCACGTCTGGAAGCGCGTGATGGCGGACGCCTCGGCGTAAGCGTGCTCGATACCGGCAGCGGCTGGGCACTGGCCCATCGCGCCGACGAACGCTTTCCGATGTGCAGTACGTTCAAGTGGGTAGCCGCCGCTGCCGTCCTGTCGCGCGTGGAGCGCGGCCAGGATCTGCTCGATCGCCGCATTCGCTACGGTGCCGCCGACCTTGTTTCTTACTCACCCGTAACGCAACCGCAGGTTGCGCAGGGCATGACGCTGGGCAATTTGTGTGAAGCTGCGGTGGTGTGGAGCGATAACACGGCGGCGAATCTGTTGCTGTCGACCCTGGGAGGCCCGCCGGGCATCACGGCCTTCGCCCGCAGTCACGGCGATGACCAGACCCGTCTCGATCGCATTGAGCCCGCGCTCAACGAGGCCGAACCCGGAGATCCACGCGATACCACGACGCCTCAGGCCATGCTGCAGCTATTGCGTCGCGTGGTGCTCGATGACGGCCTCGCGGCGCCGCAGCGCGATCAATTGGCCAACTGGCTGCGGGGATGCCGTACGGGCGACACACGGTTGCGCGCAGGCTTTCCACCGGATTGGGTCGTCGGCAATAAAACGGGTGCGGGCGCACACGGCACGAATAACGACGTGGCAGTGATCTGGCCGCAGCGCGGCGCGCCGATCGTCGTGGCCGCATACCTGACGAACTCACCCGCTACCCGCGACGCCCAGAACGCGCTGCTGGCCGAGACGGCGCGGATCGTCTCGCACGCTGTCATTCAGGCGCGCTTGCGCGCTGGCTGACCGCGCTAGCTCAGCCTTCCTTGGCCGCCTTGGTCTTGGGAGCGTCGCAGCTGAACGTGATCGTCGCTTCCTTGGGCATCAGGCCTGTGGCGCGATTCGAGCTGATCTCGGGCCGCGCATATTGGCGGCCCAGGCTCGCACAATGGTTTTCGGCCTCTTGCCGGGCGACATTCTTGATTTCGACCCAGGTCATGGCCTTGAAGCCCGCGTTATACGACACCTGATAGCGTTCTTTGTCGACCTGCTGGACAGGCTTCATGCTGCCGCACGCAGTCAGCAGGGCGAGGGGCAGGAGCAGGGCAAAGCGTGAGAGCATGACAATTCCGTTGGGCGGCGCGGGCGCCGGATGATCCAGAGCGCCATTACAAAGCAAATCAGGCCGCATGCACAAGTCGGTGGCAGACGTCAGCCTCCGAAAGCATTGCGCCGGTCGAGTTTGCGGCTCAACACGATGGAGGTCTGCGTCTGCTTGACGCCCTCGAGCAGGCCGATGTGGTCGAGCAGGTCATCGAGCTGCTCGTGCGTCTCGCAGCGCAAAAAGACCAGATAGTCGTAGGGGCCGCTTACCGACGACACCTCTTCGACTTCAGGCAGCCGTTCGAGCTCGCGGATCACCGCGGCGGGCGTCTTCGGTAGCACGCTGATGAAGCAATAGGCCCGCACCGCCGCCTCGTCGAGCCGCCGGCCCAGCCGCACGCCATAGCCCGCCACCACGCCATCACGCTCCAGACGCGCAATGCGCGCCACCACGGTGCTGCGCGCGAGTCCGAGCTTGCGCGCCAGGATGGCGGTGGCTTCGCGAGCATTGGCCTGCAACAGACTCAGCAGGCGGCGATCGGTTTCATCGAGGGTTGCGGGCATGGTCGGAGTGCGAGCGTCAGGTCTGGCGCACGGTAGCGCGGTGCGCGAGGGCGCGTCAACGCCATGCTAGGATGCGCGCCGTATGATTGAGGCCGTACCCGGACTTACGAGGTTGACCATGGATATTCAAGAACAGATCGCCGTCATTGTGCACACCGTGTCGCATCAGGGCGGCCGCATCGACGCGCTCAGCGCCACGCTCGCTGCCACACTGCACCTGGTGAAGTCGTCGCCCGGACTGCGGGAGGCGATCGAAGCCCAGCTCGAACAGAACTACTCCAGCCTCCTGGCGCGCTCCGAGAATCCCCAGTATGTGGCGGGTTTCGAAACCGTCCGCGACGCCGTTCAGGCCGCACTGAAGTAGCGCTGCGGCAGCGCATCGAGCGTGTGCCCGGAGTTATCCACAGAACCTGTGGGTAAGCCTTGGGATATTTGGCCTGGCCCTCGGTAAAAGTGTCGTTGCATCAAGGACTTGCTTTAATTTGATCTGGGTGAGGGTTTTCCCCTGTGCTGCGCAAGGCGTGATCAAGCCACGAGCGTGCTGTCAAGGGGCGTACTGGGCCGCGATCTGCCCAAGCTCGCGGATCGCCGCATCCGTCTGCGGGCAGACGGGTTCCGTGCAACTCAATCTCAGAAAATGATCGTAGCGCGATGAGTTGCTGAACATCGCGCCGGGAACGACGCGGATGCCTGCGTCCAGCGCGCGCTCGAACACGGTCATGCCGGGAGTGCCTTCCGGCAATTCGACCCACAGCAGCATGCCGCCCGCGGGCGGGGCCAGCCGGGTGCCGGACGGGAAATGCCGTGCGACGGCCTCGGCAACGTGCACGCGCTGCTGGCGCAGTTGCTGCCGCAGGCGCGCCAGGTGGCGATCATAGGCCTTGGTGCCCATGTAATCGGCTACCGCGATCTGCGCCAAAGGTTCGTTCGGCCGCGTTTGCGCAAACTTGAACATGGCCATGCGTTCGTGCCAGCGTCCGCCCATGGCCCAGCCCAGGCGCATCGCCGGTGCGAGGGTCTTGTGCAGCGAAGCGCAGTAGATCACATCGCCTTTGCGGTCCCAGTGCTTGATCGCCAGACCGGGGCCATCGTCGCCCAGAGCGCCATAGGTGTCGTCTTCGATCAGGGCGATCTGCTGCGCCGTGCAGAGTTGCAGCAGCCGCTGCTTGTCCTCATCGGACATGACGCAACCCAACGGGTTCTGCAGATTGGGTATCACCACCACTGCACGGATGCCGGGTTGCGTGCGCAACGCCAGCTCGAGTGCCTCGATCGAGATTCCGCGCTGCGGGCTCGTGGGGATCTCGAGTGCACGCAGCCCGAGGCTCTCGATGATCTGAAGCAGACCGAAGTAGGTCGGCGACTCGACTGCAATGGTGTCGCCGGGGCGTGCCACGGCGCGCAGCGCGAGGTTGAGCGCCTCGATGCAGCCATGGGTGACCAGCAGGTCATCGGCGTTCGCACTGATGCCGCTGTCGAGCGCGCGGCGCGCCAGGACCGTACGGAACTGCGGATGCCCATGCAGCGGCGCGCGGCCCGCCAACACCTCGGAGTGCAGGCGCAATGCGCGCGTCATGGTTTGACGCAGGGCGGCATGGGGATAGGAGGAGGGCGGCGCGGCGGCCAAAGCGAAATTGGTGGTGCAGTCCCGGCTTTCGCTGCGCGCGACGAAATGCGCCACGCGATCATGGATGCCGACATAGTTCGCGGCATCGATGGGCCGCCGGATGTCGGGATCCGGGACGGGCGCCAGGCGCGGTGCGGCGGGAGGACGTACGAAGTAGCCGGAACGCGGCCGGGCTTCCACCAGGCCGTCGTCCTCGAGCCTGCGGCAGACCTGGAGCGCCGTCGTCAGGCTGACGTGATGGGTGCGCACCATATTGCGCACAGACGGCATGCGTTGCGCGGGTGCGAGGGCGCCGGACTGAATGGCGCGCCGGTAATAGTCCGCCAAGCGCTGATAGAGAGGTTGCGTATCCATGGGGCGATCTTGCCGGTGTCCAGAGAGGGCCGACAGACACAGATATCCCAAAACATCACCATAACAGAGCTCGCGCGCTCGCGGTGTTGCGCAACAGATAGTGCTCACGTGTGTCTGTTGCGGTCCTCGTGCGCTCCGTAATCTGACGGTACGCCATCGACATTGGAAGCCGTACCATGAAGCCCGCAATTTCTCCGCTCGCGTCGTCCCCGTCCGCGACGATTTTCATGCCCGCCGGCGCCAGCGAGCGCCGCGTTCTGCGCCACGGCGAAAGCGTGGTTTGTCTTGCCGGCGAAATCGAACTCGTGCAGACCTGCGCGCAGCAAGGCGAGTACACGGCAGCCTGGCCGATGCCCGCTGATCGCTTGCGTGACGGTGAATGCCGGATGATCGAATTCTCCGGCCCCGTCATCGTGCGGGCCCACGGGGGCGCAAGGGTTGTTTATTTGCGCGCGCAACCAGTTTTGAGCCGTCTGTGGCGGGCCTGCGTGCAGGCTTTCGAAAAATGGGTTATGATTCTATTCATCAGACGCGGGGTGGAGCAGTCTGGCAGCTCGTCGGGCTCATAACCCGAAGGTCGTAGGTTCAAATCCTGCCCCCGCAACCAGTTCTTGAATGAAGCCCGGTTTCCAAACCGGGCTTTTTTCATGCCCGTCACTATCGAAACGATTGCTACGGCACGGGCGTGTCGCACCACGCCGTCGTGTCAGGCCTGAGATGCCGCATCGCGTCATCGCAAACCCGCAGATTTTCCCGATTTGCGCCGCGACCTCCTTGAGCTACCATCGGCGTTGAAGCAAAACCCGAATATCGCTCAGCCAAGAGGAGTCAGACGTGGGCACAGCAAAATACGATCACCCGGGCTTTGTGGCGGATACCGGCACCGACGGGCAGTTCCTCGTCGGCATTTGGTGCCCGCATGGATATCCCGCGCACGTACATATCGGTCGTGTCGACGAGCACGGTCAGGCAGAAGCCCAATTGCGGCTGCGCATCCCCGACAGCGTATTCCAGTCCATGCCCGACGATGCCGAGACCTTGTGCCGGCGCGCGATGGGCCAGGCAGTGCGAGACCACCTGTTGAGTGGCAGCAAGGAATTCCAGGAAACGCGTCTGCAGCTCGACGCCGTTCCGTGGAGCGGCCCGATGCGCGCGATGGCGCCTGCATGAGGGCGCTGCGGCAGTTGTTCACATCTACTGTGGAAAACTGCCGCAACAACTTGCGGATAGCGTCAAAAAGTCCTTAAGTCTCGGGTGCTTGCGATTGCTGATCACGAAATGATCAGCGTTACCCGCAGACTTTCGCAATCGCGCCTGCGTCGCTCACATAAGGGTTGCCGTTCCCCTGTAGTTTGACGATGCGCTCGTCGCGCTGGCGTTCCCAGGCGTCGACTGGATAGGCCCGCGCCCAGGCGCAGAAGATACGTTGGTCTTCGCGCGACAGCTTCAGGTCGTAGCGCGCCGCCATATAGAACTGAATCCGAGCGATCCTGCCCCGCACCTCTTTGCGCGGCTGGACCCGTCGCTCCTTGAAGTCGACCACGGTCTGGCATTGACCGTACATCGGCGTAGGTTTGTCGGTCCAGATCGAGAAGCGGAAATTCTGGCGGTCTCCGTTCACTTCGCCCACGGAAGGCACCAGGTTGATCAGGTCGCCCTCGGCACGCGCGAACACGGGGTCGTTGTCGGTGCAGTTCTTGCGCCCGCCCGACTTCCCCTTCACTTTTTCCTGCCAGCACATGCGCTGGTGCCCCAGCACCCAGGCCGGCACCACGTGCTCCCACTCGAGCCGCTCGGCACGCGCCTGCTGTTTGCGCGGCTCGTAGCCGCAACGCTTCAGATCCATCTCCTTGCCGCTATACGGACAGCCGCAATAAAAATCCTGCTCCAACCCGCTGTACACGCGCGGCAACACCTTTTTGGCATTCCGGAAATCGCGTGGTCCGACCGCGTCGGGCCGCGTGACAAGTTCCGCAAGGACGGGGGCGGCGGGAGCCCCCAGGATGAAACCCGCCAAAACTGCAACAGCTAAACGTTTCATGGCGCGGCATTTTATGTTTTTTGGCGAGCACGCGTGCCAGCCGCCATGCACTGCGGTATTCTGGATGCATCCGGCCCCCGGTTCGGGTGGCCGGTACTAACCGCTTTGTCTAGCCGCTTCCCTGAAAGGAGATACTTCATGAAGAACCGAGTTTTTCTGGTTGTGATGTTGGCCGTTGCCGCTGTCACGGCGGGATGCAATACCGTCCAAGGAGCAGGCAAGGACATCGAGCGCGGTGGTGAGAAGATCCAGGGAGCCGCGCAGCGCTAACACAGGCGCGCGGTGAGTCCACCGCAAGGCCGGTGGCGAGGGGGCAGTCAAACGCTCCCTGGCCACCGGCCTTTTTCATGCCCGCGGGATCGGCGCACGACGGGCGCGACGCCCGGAAAGAAAAGCCAGCCCGGGGTGCCAGCAAGCCGAAGGGCGCTTTGATGCATAATCGCGGCGTTGAGCGTCGATTGCAGGAGAGACTATGCGCAAGCAGGCAGGTTTGATCGCGGCCGTGGCACTGACGGTCTTGGCGGGATGCGCGGGCACGGGCCTGCGGGATGAGCCCGGCATTAAAGAGACCTTCGAGGTCCAGGCTGATTTCAATGCGGCCTACCGCCGCGCCGTGCAATACGTCCGCGTCTGTCATGAGCAGCGCGCTCATCCGTATGGCGCGGTTTACGTGGCGAAAACCGCGGAAGGCGAGAAGGGCGACCCGAACGAGGTGCGTATGTATCGCAGCACCGAGCCGGCCAAGTTGCTCGAGCTGATCCACGCGCTCCCCTCCGAGCAGCCTGGGCGTTCCAATGTCACGGTTACGGTGCTCGGCACCGGGATCTGGGACCGCGACGAGATCGCGGCCGCACGTCAATCGATCCAATCGGCCACGCCCGTGTGCCGTGCGTTGGGTTGATCGGCACATCATGACGGCCTTGCCGGATCAGGAACGGGGGCGCGGATTTATGTTGGTCGCCGCGGCAGCGCGCTCGCTGACGTGGCTCAACGGCGGTGCGGCGCTGCTGCTGGCTTTGTTTTCGCTGGGAATCGTGGGTGGCGAATTCGAGCCGCCCGACCTCGATTTTCCGCTCATGGCGTTCCTGGCGGGATTCGCGGGCAGCAGCCTGGTTTCACCCTTCGCAGGCTTGGCCGCACGGCAGGTGGCGCGTCGCGGGCCGGCGCTGCGCCGAGGGAGGCTGTTCTGGCCCGCGCTCGCATTGATGGTGCTGTTCTACCTCGCCGCATTGCTGGGCTTCGCGGCAGGTTGCTGGTTTGCCACGGGCGCGCCGATCGATGGTGGTGTCGCCACTGATGCGATATACGCACAGTCGCGATTCTTGGGTATCTGACCGTCTGAATCCGCTGGACGTGGCTTTTTTGGGCGATTAATATGCGCATTGCGTATATTTTCCTGCCACCCGCCCGAGGCCTTCGCCATGTCCATCTCCCAGCAAGCCTTCCTGCGCGACGCCATGCGCCGCCTGAACCTCACACGTGATGTTTTCGCTGCCCGCATTGGCGTCAAGCGCCGTGCCTTAGATACGTGGCTGCTGCCTGAGGGCTCGCAGGAATTCCGGGCGATGCCCGAGGTGGTTGAGCGCTTCGTCAGTGAGATCGTTCAAAACCGCGATCTGCTTGAGAAATATACGCAAAGCGCACAGGCGGGCCCGTTGCGGGAACGGATCGCCGTGGACGGCAAACCGCAGTTGCTCTCCGTGGACCAGTTCACCCGCGAATCGGTCGAAGACCTGTTCCGCGTGGCCGACATGATGCAACCCATCGCGCGCCGCCAGAAGGTGTCTCGCGTGCTGGAGGGGGCGGTGCTGGGTAACTTGTTTTTCGAAGCCAGCACACGCACACGGGTAAGTTTCGGCTCGGCGTTCTGCCGTTTGGGTGGTTCGGTTTGCGACACGACCGGCTTCACGTTTTCTTCGATGGCCAAGGGTGAGTCGATCTACGACACCAGCCGCGTGATGAGCGGTTATGTCGACGCCATGGTGATTCGCCATCCTGACCAGGGCTCGGTGGCCGAGTTCGCGCAGGCCACCAATATTCCGGTGGTCAATGGCGGTGATGGCCCTGGTGAACACCCCAGCCAGGCTCTGCTGGATCTTTACACGATCCTCACCGAGTTTTCGCGCCTGGGCAAACTGCTGGATGGCGCGCACATCGCGATGGTCGGCGACCTCAAGTACGGCCGCACGGTGCACTCGCTCATCAAGCTGCTGGCCCTGTATAAGGGTGTGAAATTCACGTTGGTTTCGCCGCCCGGCCTGGAGATGCCGCAGTACATCCTCGAGCAGGCGAGCCGCAATGGCAATGTGATCGAGCAAAAGAGCTCGCTGGCCGATGGCCTGGCTGGCGCGGACGTGATCTACGCCACTCGGGTCCAGAAAGAGCGCTTCGCCAACGAAGAAAGCGCCGAAGGCTACACGGCCGACTTCCAGGTCAGCCGCTCCATCATCGATACCTACTGCGGCCCCGATACGATCGTGATGCACCCGCTGCCGCGCGACAGCCGTCCGGGCGCCAACGATCTGAGCAACGACCTCAACCATGATCCGCGCCTGGCCATTTTCCGCCAGACCGACAACGGCATTCCGATCCGCATGGCCATCTTCGCGGTGCTGCTGGGCGTCGAGGGCCTGGTGCAGCATTCGATGCGCGACGTGACCTGGAAGCATCCTTCCCACATCGGGCCGGACGATTCTGTGTTCCACGGGCTCGACTGATCATTCGTGCTCAGGGCGTGCACGGGCTCGACCGCGCACGCATAAAAAAACCGCGCGGTGCAGTTCAGCACGGCGCGGTTTTTTTGTGCGGCGAGAAAAGAGGTCAGATCTTCTTTTCGCCGCCGAGTGCTTCGACCAGGTCGGTCATCAGCTTCGACAATTCGCCGGTCATGAGAACCATGTCGGATTCGAACTTTTCGTCGTCGTTTTGCGAGACGGTGTCGGCATTTTCCTTGAGCACGTCGAGCGGGGCGACGCGCTTGACGTCCATGGCTTCGGTCAGCACGAACGAAACGCGATCGGCCCAGGTCATCGCCAGTCGGGTGCATTGCTTGCCCGACTGAATATGGCGGCGAACGTCGTCGGCGTCGATGGAGTGCTTCACGTAGCGGATCGCGGCACGGCTTTCGCCGGAAGCGCGCAGCTCGGTGTCCTGGTCGATCGAGAAGTTGCTGGGCGCTTCGTCTTCGGCCAGCCAGCCGGTCATGGCGGCGGCCGGCGATTGCGTCACGTACAGGTTCTCGAGCGGCAACGGGTCGACGGACTTCACCAGCAGGCCGATGACCTCATCGGCCTTGGCCGAGGCGGCGGCATCGATGACCAGCCAGTGATTGACGGTGTCGATCCAGACGCGCGTGTCGCGGTAGACGCTGAATGCGCGCGGCAGGAGTTCGTCGGTGACGCGCTCCTTGAGCTCTTTCATCTGCTTGCGGCCGGGCTTGTAGCCCTGCTGCTCTTCGATTTCGAGCGCGCGCGCCTTGGTGACCTGATTGACGACGGTGCTGGGCAAAAGCTTCTTCTCGGCGCGCAGCGTCAGCAGGATCTGGCCGTTAACCACATGGGCCAGCCCCCCGTTTTCGCGCGGAGGAATCCAGCCCAGGCTTTGCATTTCCAGGTTGTTGCCGCTTTGGTAGGCGTGCCGGGCAAGGCTTTCTTCAAGCTGCTCGCCGGTCAATGTCCAGGGCGAGGACAGTCGGTAGATCTTGAGATTCTTGAACCACATGGCTTCGGGCAAAAGGATCGATTCTATACGACCGGACCTCTGCGCGGGGTTTGTATCTTGGGTGTCAGAGGCGACACGCTCTGTCACTGAAAGCCTGTACGCGTTCCGGTAATGTCCCTGACATCATTCACCGCAGAAAGAGGAGTGCCATGAAACCTGCAACCATAATTGGTGCTGTTCTGATCGTGCTGGGCGCCGCCGCGCTCGTGTACAAGGGCTTTAACTACACCTCGGAGGAGACCGTGCTGCAAGTCGGATCCGTGAAGGCCACGGCCGAGACGGAAAAGTCCGTTCCGATTCCGGGTTGGGCCGGCATTGCGGCCATCGTTGCGGGGGTGTTGGTGATCGGCGTGGGTATGCGGCGCTGAGCGCTGCTCGCGCATGAAAGACCGCCTGCGGGCGGTCTTTTTTTTGCCAGTCCGTGAGTGCGGCCGCACAAAAAAAGACGGCCCGGCTAGCGCCGGGCCGATACGGGGCACACGATACCGCGTCATAAAAAGGCTCGCGGGGAACGCGGTATCGGTGTCAGAGAACTGGCCCTGCACACTCCGTACAGGGGATCGTTTGTCCGGAGAACAACACAAGGCCGTGATCTGAGAGGCCAGTCTAATCGCGGGGGTCTGACAGCGTCCTGAATCTGGCCATTCCGCGCCCACGCGATCCGATAAGGGTTGGCAGGGCGTGCTCGCCCGCGGGTACCGCGCTGTGTGCGGGCAAAAAAAAAGCTCCGTGAGGAGCTTTGAAGGGCCGAGTCGGCGCAGCGGTCCGACCCGGCGGGGGAAAATCCCGGCTTATGCGTTGATGTCGTTGTTCTTGGTTTCACGCACGAACAGGGTGCCGATGACCAGGGTCATGACGGCGATGATGATGGGATACCAGAGGCCATCGTAGATGTTGCCGGTGGCAGCCACGACCGCGAAAGCAACCGGAGGCAGGAAGCCGCCGAACCAGCCGTTACCGATGTGATACGGCAAGCTCATCGAGGTGTAGCGGATCCGGGTGGGGAACATCTCGACCAGCATGGCGGCGATCGGACCGTACACCATCGTGACGTAGATCACGAGGATGGTCAGCATCACCACGACCATGACGTTGTTCGATTGCGCCGGGTCTGCCTTGGCCGGATAGCCGTGGGCACGAATTGCGGTGGTAAGGGCCTTGTCGAGCTCGGAGACCTTGGCCTTGAACTCGGCCGGAGCCATGCCAGCGCCGTCGAACGAGTTGAACTGGTCGTTGCCGATCTTCACGATGGCCGTCGAGCCGGCCGGCGCGGCCTGGTTGTCGTAGTTCACGGCGTTGCGTGCCATGAACGACTTGACCACGTCGCACGAGCTGGTGAAGGCTGCGGTGCCCACCGGGTTGAACTGGAACGAGCAGGTGGCCGGGTCGGCGATCACCGTGACGGGAGCAGTGGCCTGGGCACGCTCGAGCGCCGGGTTGGCGTAGTGCGTGATGGCCTTGAAGATCGGGAAGTAGGTCAGCGCGGCGATCAGGCAGCCCGCCATGATGATCGGCTTGCGGCCGATCTTGTCGGACAGCGCCCCGAACACCACGAAGAACGGCGTGCCGATGAGCAGCGCGATCGCGATCATGATGTTGGCGGTGTTCGCGTCGACCTTGAGCGTCTGCGTCAGGAAGAACAGGGCGTAGAACTGCCCCGTGTACCACACCACCGCCTGGCCGGCGGTCAGGCCGAGCAGGGCAAGCAGGACGACTTTAAGGTTGCGCCATTCGCCGAACGATTCCTTGATCGGCGCCTTCGAACCCTTGCCTTCTTCCTTCATGCGCTTGAAGGTGGGGGATTCGTTGAGCTGCAGACGGATCCACACCGAGATGCCGAGCAGCACCACCGAGATCAGGAACGGAATGCGCCAGCCCCATTCGCGGAAAGCTTCCTCGCCCATCACGGTGCGCACGCCCAGGATCACGAGCAGCGACAGGAAGAGGCCCAGCGTTGCGGTCGTCTGAATCCAGCTGGTGTAGAAGCCACGGCGGCCATGCGGCGCGTGCTCGGCCACATAGGTTGCCGCGCCGCCGTACTCGCCACCCAGCGCCAGGCCTTGCAGCAGACGCAGGATGATCAGGATCGCCGGTGCGGCGATACCGATGCTGGCATAGCTCGGCAGAATGCCGACCAGGAAGGTCGACACCCCCATCAGCACGATGGTCACGAGGAAGGTGTATTTGCGGCCGACCAGGTCACCGAGACGGCCGAACACGAGGGCGCCGAACGGACGCACGGCGAAGCCGGCGGCGAAGGCGAGCAAGGCGAAGATGAAGCCCGCGGTGGGGTTCACGCCCGAGAAAAAGTGTTGTGCGATGATGGCCGCGAGCGAGCCATACAGGTAGAAGTCATACCATTCGAAAACGGTGCCGAGCGACGACGCGAAGATCACGCGGCGCTCGTTCCGGGTCATGGGACGGGTTTCAGCCGAAGGCCCACCCGGCATGGTAGTTGTGCTCATGAAGTCTCCTCGGATTGCCGGCGGTGTATCCGCCGTGCGTTCTACCCGGTGCCTGTTCAGGGGTGGCGTCGAGCTGATGACAAGGTAGGACTCGAGGCTGACGAGGTTCTGACGCGACCCTTACCTGAATCTTAATAGTGAAACAATATGTATCCTCTCTCCTGGGAGCTAGGTGCATACCCTGAGGTCAGGATTCCGGGGCAGGAGGTGCGAAATCGTCCTGGTATTGCGCGAATACCACCTGGATGCGCGTACCCGGCAGGTCGGAGTGGGTGGTCGGGTGATCGTCGATGCGTACGCTGGCGCGATGCTTCTGGGCGATCTCGCGCACGATGGCAAGCCCGAGTCCGCTGCCGTCCGACACGGTGCCCAGCACCCGATAGAAACGGTCGAATACGCGTTCGCGCTCGTGCGGGGCGATGCCCGGCCCGGAGTCTTCGACCTCCACGATGGCGAGCGGATTAGGCGCTCTCACGCGCACGGTGATGTGCCCGCCCCGCGGCGTGTAACGCAGCGCGTTGTCGATCAGATTATTCAGGAGCTCGGCGAGCAGGATGGGGTTGCCATTCACGTACAGCGCCGTGGGGTTGCCCTCGAAACCCAGATCGGTACCGAGGTTGAGCGCCTGCGGTACCCATTGCATCGTTTGATCGTAGGCAATGGTGTTGAGATCTACCCGGGCGAGGCCGGTCGCGTCGGGCGTTTCGGCGCGAGCCAGCAGCAGGAGCTGGTTGACGAGACGCGTGGCGCGCTCGGAGCCCGTGACCAATTGGCGCAAGCTCGACTGCATCTCCTCCGGGCTGGCATCGCGCAGGGCGAGCTCGGCCTGGGTGCGCAGCCCTGCCAGTGGCGTTTTGAGTTGATGCGCCGCATCGGCCACGAACCGGCGCTGCGCCTCCACGTTGGCCGAGAGGCGCTTGAGCAGGTCGTTCATGGCGCCCACCAGGGGCGCGATCTCGGACGGCGCGGCGCGTTCATCGATCGGGGAGAGGTCATCGGGCCGGCGTGCGCGCAGCCGCTGTTGCAGGGCATTGAGCGGCGCCACCCCGCGCGACAGGCCGAACCACACCAGCAGCACCGCGATCGGCAGCACGACGAACTGCGGAATGATCACGCCCTTGATGATGTCATTGGCGAGCTGGGCACGCTTTTCGACCGTCTCGGCCACGATGACGAGCGCGGGCTGGGTGTCGGGCAGCTTCAGGTCGACCCAGGTATAGGCGAGGCGGACGCCAAAGCCGCGCAGTGTGTCGTCGGCGTAGAGCACCCGGCCGGGCTGCGGCTGACCCGCCAAGGGCGGCAAGGGCAAGGCCCGATCGCCGCCGAGGTATTCGCCCCGGCTCCCCAAGGCGAGCCAGAACACGCTGTCGGTCTCGTCGGCGCGCAACACCTCACGCGCCGCATCGCTCATGCGCAGCGCCGCACGGTCTTGCACTGCCTGGATCTGGTGGGTAAGTACGTTGAGGTTGTTGGCCAGCGCGCGGTCGTAGGGGGCATTGGCGATGTTCTGCGCCACGACGTATGTGATGGCTACGCTCATCGGCCACAGAAGAAAGAGCGGGGCAAGCATCCAGTCGAGGATCTCGCCGAGCAGCGAGCGTTGGGGGGGCGCGAAACTCGGCCCCTTGGCGCCGCCGCGCAGCGCCTCGAGGGCTTCGTGGTTCAGCGTTTCGGTGCGCGCCGGCTCAGCTGGCGAGGAAAGAGGCACCGTGATCCCGCTCCAGACAATAGCCCAGGCCTCGCACGGTAATGATCTTCACGCCGCTGGGTTCGAGCTTCTTGCGCAACCGGTGCACATACACTTCGATGGCATTGGTGCTCACCTCTTCGCCCCATTCGCACAGGTGGTCGACGAGCTGGGTCTTGCTTACCATGCGGCCGCTGCGGGCAAGCAGAATTTCGAGCAAGCTGACCTCGCGCGCCGACAGATCGAGTGTCTGGTCGTCGACCATGGCCACGCGTCCCGTCTGGTCGAAGGTGAGGCGGCCGTGGCGGATGACCGTGGCGCCGCCGCCCGCGCCGCGGCGGGTGAGGGCGCGCACGCGCGCTTCCAGTTCGGAAAGGGCGAATGGCTTGGCCATGTAATCGTCGGCACCGAGATCCAGGCCTTTGACGCGCTGCTCGATGCTGTCGGCGGCGGTGAGGATCAAGACGGGCAGAACGGAGTTGCGCGCGCGCAACCGCCGCAGCACCTCGAGACCCGTGAGTTGGGGCAGGCCCAGATCGAGAATCAGCAGGTCGAAGGGCTGGGCTGCGAGTGCGGAATCGGCCGCGAGGCCGTCGCGCACGGCGTCGACTGCATAGCCGTTGTGGCGCAGCGAGCGGGAAAGTCCGTCGGCGAGAATGCTGTCGTCTTCGGCGATGAGAATGCGCATCGAGGGGCTACGGAAAGGCCGACCCGGGAGGCTCCCGGGCGTCCCGGCGATTCTGTCATAGGGTACGAGGCTTGCCCACTCAGGGAATACGTGGAAAACTTGTCTTACTGGATTTTTATCCAGTACAATTCAATGCCATAATCGCCATCGAAATTTCCGGGAGCGGGGGCGATACGAGAGCCGGCCGGTGCCTGTTACACCTCAGCCTCCAGGCCGGTGGGTCGCGTTTGCAGCGCGCCCGGTCATCGAGGGCCGGGGCGAGGGCCCAACGGAGCGTACCGCGGCGAAGGCCGCGGTCACCGCCGCGGCCACAGGCTCAGCCATCCTTCCGAAACCATCGTTCCGCACCCCCGCACACTCATTCAGATAGGACTCCACATGGACGACAAAACCAGCAAGGCCTCGTCGGAAAAAGCCAAGGCGCTGGCCGCGGCCCTCTCGCAGATCGAGAAGCAGTTCGGCAAGGGCTCGATCATGCGCTACGGCGACAACGAGGTCGAGCACAACATCCAGGTCGTCTCCACCGGCTCGCTGGGTCTGGATATCGCCCTGGGCGTCGGCGGTCTGCCGCGCGGCCGGGTGGTCGAGATTTACGGTCCGGAGTCCTCCGGCAAGACCACGCTCACGCTGCAGGTCATTGCCGAGATGCAAAAGATCGGCGGCACCTGCGCCTTCGTCGATGCCGAGCATGCGCTCGACGTCCAGTACGCGTCCAAGCTGGGTGTCAACCTCACCGACCTGCTGATTTCGCAGCCCGATACCGGTGAGCAGGCGCTCGAAATCACCGACGCACTCGTCCGTTCCGGTTCGGTCGATCTGATCGTCATCGACTCGGTCGCGGCACTCGTGCCCAAGGCCGAAATCGAAGGCGAAATGGGCGACTCGCTGCCCGGCCTTCAGGCGCGTCTGATGAGCCAGGCGCTGCGCAAGCTCACCGCCACGATCAAGCGCACCAATTGCATGGTGATCTTCATCAACCAGATCCGCATGAAGATCGGCGTGATGTTCGGCAACCCCGAAACCACCACCGGTGGCAACGCGCTCAAGTTCTACTCGTCCGTGCGTCTGGATATTCGCCGGATCGGCTCGATCAAGAAGGGTGACGAGGTGGTCGGCAACGAAACCCGCGTCAAAGTCGTGAAGAACAAGGTCGCTCCGCCGTTCAAGCAGGCCGAATTCGACATCATGTACGGTCAGGGCATCTCGCGTGAAGGCGAGATCATCGACCTGGGCGTTGCCGCCAACGTCGTCGACAAGTCGGGCGCCTGGTACAGCTATTCGGGTAACCGCATCGGTCAAGGCAAGGACAACGTCCGCGAGTACCTGAAAGAAAACCGCCAGATGGCCATCGAGATCGAGAACAAGATCCGCGAGAACCAAGGCATTGTCAGCCGAGCTTCCGAGTTCGCGCCCACGGCCGAAGAGTCGTCCGAAGACTGATCGGGGGCGGGGCCGGCGTGGTCTTGCCGGTCTCGGTCTCTGAGATTGTCCCGGTCAGCGGGCGGCGCTTTGAATCCAAGGCGCCGCCCGTTGTCTTTTACCTATGGCCATGAGCACTCGTTACTCCCCGCCCTCTGATCGCACCCTAGAACGCCTCGACGACGAATTCGAGACGGTCGCGCCGCGATCACGCAGTCGCTCGGGCGGTACTGTCGAACGCTCGGGCGAAAGCGGTGTTTCCGCCACCGATGCACCGGCCGAGCCGGTCTACACCCGGACATCGGAAATGCGCACCGGCAGCGCCAAGCGCCTTGCGTCAGCGCGCGGGCGCGGCGAGCGCGCCGGCGCCAGCCAGGAGCCCGCCGAGGGAGATCCTGACGCGCCGCCCCGACGCCGGGGGCCCAGTCTCAAGGCGCGCGCCGTGGGATATCTGTCGCGGCGTGAGTACACCCGCGCCGACCTCGCTCGCAAACTTGCACCGCATGCCGAGAGTGAGGAAGAGGTCGAGCAAGTCATCGATGCGCTCACCCGCGAAGGCTGGCAGTCAGATGAGCGATTTGCGCACAGCCTCGCACATCGCAAAGCGTCGCGGCAGGGCACCGCGCGTATCGTGCAAGAGCTCAAGCAGAGCGGCGTGGCCGACGCCCAGATTGCCGAGGTCAAGGAGTCGCTGCGAGCCACCGAATACGAGCGTGCGCTCGAGGTGTGGCGCCGCCGATTTGGCGAGGCGCCGGCCGACCGTGCCGCCTACGCCAAGCAGGCGCGCTTCCTGGCGGGCCGGGGTTTCGCCCACGATGTCATACGTCGGGTGATCGGCGCTGCCGGGCACGAAGACGACTGATCGACGCGAGCGGGGCGGGCGGCTGCTGCGGAGGCGTCCAGCAGCCGCGGCAGCCCCGGCATGGCTGCCGGCCGTCGGACTGGTTCAGTTCTTTGCCGACTTGATGCCCGTGAGCGTCTTGAAGCACGTGTTGCGCGCGATGGCCAAGAACTCGCTGATATACGAGGTGTCGCTGTCTTCCGAGCGCACCGCGGCATATAGCGTGCGCCACACCCCCTGGGGTCCGAGGTGACACACCCGCAGCCAACCTTGGTTCAGATATTCGGCCAGTGCCCAATTGGGTAGCGCGGTCACGCCCCGATTGCTGGCGACCAATTGCGCGATGATCGGCGTGAGTTCCGCGCGGCGGATCGTTGCAGGCTCGACATCAGCGGGATCCAGAAACGCGGTGAAGACGTCAAGGCGCTGCCGATCGACGGGGTAGGTGATGAGCGTCTGGTCGGCCAGTTGCTCCGGCATCACGTGGCGGCTCGTCGCGAGCGGGTTGGCCTCGGACACGGCCAATACGAGTTCGTACTTGAATAGCGGCAGGTAGGTCACCGCATCGAGCGACTGCGGGTCCGATGTGATCACCAGGTCCAGGTCACCACGCACCAGTGCCGGCAACGGCGCGAACGAAAACGCAGCGGACAGATCCAGCGCCACGTCGGGCCACTGGGCCCGGAATTCGTCGAGCGACGGCATCAGCCACTGGAAGCAGGAGTGGCAATCGATGGCAAGGTGCAGGCGGCCGGTGCGGCCGGCGGCCAGCCGCTGCAGCTCACGCTCGGTCGCGCGCATGCGCGGCAGCACTTCATCGGCGAGGGCCAGCACGCGCAAGCCGGCGGTGGTCAGGCGCGCGGGTCGTGTGCGGCGATTGAGCAAAGGTGTGCCCAGGCGGGTTTCGAGGTCGCGCAGTTGATGAGACAGGGCGGACTGCGTCAGGTGCAGCCGTTCGGCGGCTTCCTGCAGACTGCCCCCGTCGCGAATGGCGGACAGGGTTTCGAGATGGCGGATTTCCAGCATTGGCACGGCCCGGGCTACGAACTTCGGTACGGCATGATGGTTGTTTTATGAAAATAACTCAACAAATCCTTGTGTAGATTGATTTTGACTCATTTGAGATTGCTAGCAGAATACGGAACACCTTGAACCAATTTTGTGTAAGGCCGGCAATCTCATGACGATCATTCATAATCTGGGTTTCCCCCGCATTGGTGCACAGCGCGAACTCAAGCGGGCCGTCGAGGCCTACTGGGCCGGTAAGCAGGACGCCGCTTCTCTCCAGGAAACGGGCCGCGCGCTGCGCGCGGAGCACTGGCGGTTGCAGGCGTCCAATGGTCTGCAGTTCGTGCCCGTGGGCGACTTCGCCTGGTACGACCACATTCTCGAATGGACCACGCTCCTGGGCGCCGTGCCGGCCCGCTTTGGCCAGCCTGACGACGAACCGGTGTCGCTGGATACCTTGTTCCGCATGGGGCGCGGCCGCGCGCCCAGCGGCAAACCGGCCGCCGCGTGCGAAATGACCAAATGGTTCGACACGAACTACCACTACATCGTCCCGGAGCTGACGCCGGGCCAGACCTTCCGCATCGCGCGCGAAGATCTTTTTGCCCACGTCAGCGAAGCGCAGGCCCTGGGTCATGCCGTCAAACCGGTCATTCCGGGCCCCCTCACATGGCTGTGGCTGGGTAAAGGCGATGCCTTCGACGGGGCGGGCAGCGTCGAGAAGCTGACGCTGGTCGACGCCTTGCTGCCCGTGTACGCCGATGTATTGGAGCGGCTCGCGGCGCAGGGCGTGGAATGGGTACAGATCGACGAGCCGATTCTCGTCCTCGATCTGCCGCAAGCGTGGCGGGACGCGTTCGCTCGTGTCTACGCCAGTCTTGCGGCCGCGCCGGTCAAGCTGCTGCTCGCCACGTACTTCGAAGGCCTGAAGGACAATCTTCAGGCGGCGCTGGCCTTGCCCGTCGCCGGACTGCACATCGATCTGGTGCGCGCGCCAAAGCAGCTCGACGACGTCGTTGCCGGCCTGCGCGACGGTCAAGTGCTGTCGGCAGGCATTATCAGTGGCCGCAATATCTGGCGCACCGATCTGGATGCCGCCCTCAAGGCGCTCCAACCGGCCCGGCGCGAGCTGGGTGAGCGCCTGTGGCTCGCCCCGTCGTCGTCGTTGCTGCATGTGCCGGTCGACCTCGCCCATGAAACCGAACTCGACGCCGAGCTCAGGAGCTGGCTGTCGTTTGCCGCGCAGAAGCTCGAAGAGCTGAGCCTGCTTGGCCGCGCGCTGACGGGCGATACGAATGCCGCGGTCAGCCAGGGTCTGGCTGCGCAGCGCGCCGCCATGGCGGCGCGCACGGCATCGCCCCGTATCCATAACCCGGCCGTCGCGCGCCGCATGGAAGGCGCGGGCCTTGTCAGCCGCGACCGTGCGCCGTTCGCCGACCGCATCGTTCGTCAGCAGGCCGACCTGAAGCTGCCGGCCTTTCCTACCACCACGATCGGATCGTTTCCGCAGACGGCCGAAATCCGTGCACTGCGCCGTGACTGGAAGGCCGGCGTGCTGACAGACTCGGCGTACGAAACGGCTATCCGAAAAGAAATCGAGGCGGTCATTCGATTCCAGGAAAAGGTGGGGCTGGACGTGCTCGTGCACGGCGAACCCGAACGCAACGACATGGTCGAGTACTTCGGTGAGCTGCTGGCGGGCTTTGCGTTCACGAAGAACGGCTGGGTACAGAGTTATGGTTCTCGTTGCGTCAAGCCGCCGGTCATCTTCGGCGACGTCGCCCGCCCCGCGCCCATGACCGTGGGGTGGTCGTCTTATGCTCAATCGCTCACGGGTAAACCGGTCAAAGGCATGTTGACCGGCCCGGTCACGATCCTGCAATGGTCGTTCGTGCGCGACGATCAACCGCGCGAGGCCACGTGCCGCCAGCTCGCCCTGGCGCTGCGCGACGAAGTCGTAGACCTTGAAAAAGCCGGCATCAAGGTCATCCAGATCGACGAGCCCGCGATCCGCGAGGGTCTGCCGCTGCGCCGCGATGATTGGAATACCTATCTGGACTGGGCGGTCGACTGCTTCCGCCTGAGCACCGCGGGCGTAACCGAAGAGACACAGATCCACACGCACATGTGCTATGCGGAGTTCAACGACATCATCCAGTCGATCGCAGCAATGGATGCCGACGTGATCACGATCGAAACCTCGCGGTCCAATATGGAACTGCTCAAGGCTTTCGAAGACTTCAGCTATCCCAACGACATCGGCCCGGGCGTATACGACATTCACTCACCCAACGTGCCCGAGGTCGGCTGGATGGTCGGCCTGATGAGGAAAGCCGCCACCCGGCTACCGAAGGAGCGCCTGTGGGTCAACCCGGATTGCGGCCTGAAGACGCGCGCCTGGCCTGAAACGGAAGCGGCGCTCATCAGCATGGTGCAGGCGGCGCGCACCTTGCGCGAGGCGGCCTAAAACCCTGGCGGGAGTAGGGAATAGCGAGGGGGGCGGGGCTGGTCGGCGTTCCAGTCCGCTCCGCGGCTTTATGACAACCGTCGGCGTCTTTCCTGAGCGCCGGCGGTTTTTTTGTGCGGGTGCGCAGGGCAATTTCCGGGCCGGCAGATAAGACGCCGGGATGCGGTAGGGCTGCGTTATACTTTGTTGGTTTTGCTGCCTTGCGTCAAAGTCGTGCCAGCAGGCCCGTTCGTTATGCCCTTGCCATTGTCAGAAGTTTCGCGCCAACCCCTACACACGCGGTCTATTCGCGTGCAGTGCTATGGGCGCGACGACGGCCTCTGGGATCTCGAGGCCGAGCTCATCGACGTGAAGGGATATGACTTCCCTACGCGTGACGGTGAAACCTTCAAGGCGGGCGACCCCATCCACCACATGCATCTGCGCATCACCATCGATGACGAGTACAGCATCGTCGCGGCGGTCGCCGCCTACGACGCGGCGCCTTACGGCGACTCCTGTACGGCGATCGAAGGTGCCTATGCAAACCTGGTCGGAATGAACCTGCTCAAGGGGTTTCGGCGCCAGGTGAAAGAGCGTTTCGGTCATGTTGCGGGCTGTACGCACATGACCGAACTCTCGCAGGTCTTGCCGACGGCGGCCGTCCAGATGATGGCCGGCCGGCGGCGCCAGAACAGTGCCAGTAATCCGGAGCGGCGTCCGTTCCAGCTGGACGGCTGCCACGCGCTGCGTACCGATGGCCCGGTCGTGCTTGCTTATTACCCTCAGTGGTATACGGGCGACGCGCAAGGGGAAACGGTCGCTGCGGTTTCCGATTCACCCTCTTTTTCTCATACGTCCTGACAGGTAACACATGAAAATCCACGAGTATCAAGGCAAGGAACTGCTGAAGCAATTTGGCGTCCCCGTGCCGCGCGGGATTCCCGCTCTTTCCGTCGACGAGGCTGTGGCTGCCGCTGAAAAGCTGGGTGGACCGGTGTGGGTCGTCAAGGCACAAATTCACGCGGGCGGCCGCGGCAAGGGTGGCGGCGTCAAGCTGGCACGCTCGCTCGACGACGTGCGCAAGCTGGCTTCCGAAATCCTGGGCATGCAGCTGATCACGCATCAGACCGGCCCCGAAGGTCAGAAGGTTCGCCGCCTGTACATCGAAGACGGCGCCGACATCCAGAAGGAATACTACGTCTCGCTGGTCACCGACCGTGCCACGCAGAGCGTCGCGTTCATCGCCTCCAGCGAAGGCGGCATGGACATCGAGGAAGTGGCTCATTCCACGCCCGAAAAAATCATCACCGAATACATCGATCCGCTGGCCGGCCTGACCGCCGAACAAGCCACCAAGATCGCCAATGCGATCGGCCTGCCCGCCGACTCGACCGCCCAGGCCGTCGACGTGTTCCAGAAGCTCTACAAGTGCTACATGGACACCGATGCCTCGCTGGTCGAAATCAACCCGCTGAACCGCGACAGCAAGGGCAACATCATCGCCCTTGACGCGAAGTTCAACTTCGACTCGAACGCCCTGTTCCGTCACCCGGAAATCGTGGCTTACCGCGACCTCGACGAAGAAGATCCCGCTGAAATCGAAGCCAGCAAGTTCGACCTGGCCTACATCCAGCTCGACGGCAACATCGGCTGCCTGGTGAACGGTGCCGGTCTGGCCATGGCCACCATGGACACCATCAAGCTGTTCGGCGGCGAGCCGGCCAACTTCCTGGACGTGGGCGGTGGCGCCACCGCCGAGAAGGTCACCGAAGCCTTCAAGATCATGCTCAAGAACAAGGGCGTGAAGGCCATTCTGGTCAACATCTTCGGCGGCATCATGCGCTGCGACGTCATTGCCGAAGGCGTGATCGCCGCGTGCAAGGCCGTCAACCTGAGCGTGCCGCTGGTCGTCCGCATGAAGGGCACCAACGAAGAGCTCGGCAAGAAGATGCTGGCCGAATCCGGCCTGCCCATCATCAGCGCTGACACGATGGCCGAAGCCGCGACCCAAGTCGTCGCCGCTGCCAAGTAAAAAATTGCCAAGGATTCACAAATGTCGATTCTGATCAACAAGGACACCAAAGTCATCACCCAGGGCATCACGGGCAAGACGGGCCAGTTCCACACCCGTATGTGCCGTGAGTACGCCAATGGCAAAGCCGCCTTCGTGGCCGGCGTGAACCCCAAGAAGGCCGGGGAAGACTTCGAAGGTATCCCCATCTACGCCTCCGTCAAGGACGCGAAGCAAGACACCGGCGCCACCGTGTCGGTGATCTACGTGCCGCCCGCGGGTGCTGCCGCCGCCATCTGGGAAGCCGTCGAGGCCGAGCTGGATCTGGCGATCTGCATCACCGAAGGCATCCCGGTCCGTGACATGCTCGAGCTGCGCAACCGCATGAAGGCCAAGGGCAGCAAGACGCTGCTGCTGGGCCCGAACTGCCCGGGTCTGATCACCCCCGACGAAATCAAGATCGGCATCATGCCGGGTCACATTCACCGCAAGGGCCGCATCGGTATCGTCAGCCGCTCGGGCACCCTGACGTACGAAGCCGTGGCTCAAGTGACCGAACTGGGTCTGGGTCAGTCGAGCGCCGTGGGCATTGGTGGCGACCCCATCAACGGCCTGAAGCACGTCGACGTCCTGAAGCTGTTCAATGACGATCCCGACACCGACGCCGTCATCATGATCGGCGAAATCGGCGGTCCGGACGAAGTCAACGCCGCTCAGTGGGCCAAGGACAACATGAAGAAGCCGGTCGTCGGCTTCATCGCGGGTGTCACCGCCCCTCCGGGAAAGCGCATGGGCCACGCTGGCGCGCTGATCTCGGGCGGCGCCGACACGGCCGACGCCAAGCTGGAAGTGATGGAAGCATGCGGTATCCGTACCACGCGCAATCCGTCGGAAATGGGCAAGCTGCTCAAGTCGGTGCTGTAAGGCACTGGCTGGGTCAATCCCTGCTCCAGAAAACCCGCCGCAAGGCGGGTTTTTTTTCGCCTTGTGCGGGCCGGGGAGAGGGTGTGCATGCGGGATTTCCCGCGAATACGCGCGCGGCAGCCGAACTGAAAGCGTCTTGACAGACTGGCGAAACTATAATGAAAGAGTAGGGCTTTCTCCCTATCGCTCCCATGCACCGATAACAATTGCCGTCCGGCTCGCGCTGGACAAGACGGCGGCCCGTGCATGCTGGGGCACCTTCCACCAATAAAACCTAGGGGATCATCTAGGAAAGAGAGGCATGGAACTCAGTTCTGCAGCATTCTGGATCGCACTGCTCCAGATTATTTGGGTCAACATTCTGCTGTCGGGCGACAACGCCGTCGTCATCGCACTGGCCGCCAGATCGTTGCCCCCGCAACAACAAAAGAAAGCGATCGTTGTCGGCTCCGCCGCCGCGATCATCATGCGTATCGTGCTGACCCTGGTCGCCGCCAAACTGCTGATGCTGCCCTGGCTGAAGCTGGTGGGTGCGCTGCTGCTGGTCTACATCGGCGTGACACTGCTGTTGCCCGAAGGCGACGAAGACGGCGCCGGCAAGGAGCACGGCGGTCTCATGGCCGCCATCCGCACCATCATGATCGCCGACCTGGTGATGAGCCTCGACAACGTCGTGGCTGTGGCCGCCGCCGCCATGGGGGACACCACACTCCTGGTGCTGGGCCTTGCCATCAGCATTCCGCTCGTCATTTTCGGCAGCACGCTTCTGCTCAAAGTCATCGAACGCTTCCCCGTCATCGTGTGGGTGGGCGCGGCACTGCTCGGCTTCATCGCTGGCGAATTGCTGGTCGGCGACCCCGTTTTGCAGGAGCCGGTAGCTCGCATCGACGCAGCGTTGGGCATGACGCAACACCACTTCGCGATGCTCACAGGCGTGGTTGGCGCGCTGCTCGTTCTGGCCCTCGGAAAGCTGTTTTTGTTGCGCCAGCAACGAAGCTGAATGCAAGCTGAATCAAAGCTTTGCGCCAACTTAATGACGCAAAGCTGAACTACAATACCGGGCTGTGCCGATCCCTTTCCCTACGTCGGAATGGGGACGGACGCCCGGGTTGGATAACCCGGCGTTCCGAAGTCGGAATATCCATACATAACACCGTTAGGGGTTTACAAAGTGCTCGAGTTTTTCCAAACGCTGAGCTGGTCGGCGGTCTTCCAGATCATCCTGATCGACATCCTGCTCGGCGGCGATAACGCCGTGGTCATCGCGTTGGCTTGTCGCAACCTGGCGCCCAAGCAGCGCATGCAAGGCATTCTGTGGGGTACCGCGGGGGCCATCATCCTGCGCGTCGTGCTCATCGCATTCGCGCTCACTTTGCTGAACATCCCCTTCCTGAAGGTCGTCGGCGGTCTGTTGCTTCTCTGGATCGGCATCAAGCTGCTGGTGCCCGAGGATGACGCCCACGGCAACGTCCAAGGCGGCACATCCATCATCGCGGCGATCAAGACCATTATCGTGGCCGACTTCGTCATGAGCCTGGACAACGTGATCGCCATTGCCGGCGCCGCTCAAGGCGCCGACGAAGCCCACCAGCTTGGTCTGGTGATCTTCGGTCTGGTCGTGAGCGTGCCCATCATCATCTGGGGCAGCACCCTGGTCCTGAAGCTGATCGACCGCTATCCGCTGGTCGTCACGTTCGGTGCCGCACTGCTGGGCTGGATCGCCGGTGGCATGCTGATTACCGACGTGTTTGTCGTGCGTCAATTTGGCGAGCAGCCGCAGACGGTTAAAATTGCCGCTGAAGTTATCGGCGCGGTGTTGGTCATTGTCCTGGGACGGTGGATCGCTAGCCGCAAGAAGAACGCCTCCAAGGAATCCGCACATGAGTCTGCGTAGGACCCAAAACGCCCAACAATCCGAATCTGGCCTGAGCCTGCTGCAAGGCCTGTTCGTCCTCGCCATCATTGGCGTGGTTGCATCGATCGTCGTCTCGTCGTTCCTCTGACGTTCGTCGTGCCCGATCCGCAACGCCTGGTCATCGCGACCCGTGCGAGCCGGCTTGCCCTCTGGCAAGCCGAGCACGTGCGTGATCGGCTTCGCGCGCTATACCCCGCGTGCGAAGTCGAACTCCTCACCCTCACCACCCGTGGCGACCAGATCCTGGATCGCACCTTGTCCAAGGTCGGTGGCAAAGGGCTGTTCGTCAAAGAGCTGGAAACAGCGCTCCTCGATGGGCGCGCCGATCTGGCGGTCCACTCGCTCAAGGATGTCCCGGTCGACCTGCATGCGCCGTTCGCGCTGTCGACCGTGCTCGAGCGTGCAGACCCCCGAGACGCCTTCGTCTCCAACGACTATCCCGACCTGGCTTCGCTGCCCGCCGGCGCCGTCGTTGGTACGTCGAGCCTGCGCCGCGAATCGCAGATCCGCGCTCAGCATCCGCGTTTGGTGGTCAAGCCACTGCGGGGCAATCTGGATACTCGCCTGGGCAAGCTCGATAACGGCGAATATGCCGCGATCGTGCTGGCCGCCGCGGGGCTGGAGCGTCTGGGTATGCTGTCGCGCATCCGCGGTCGTCTGGATCCGATCGACAGCCTCCCGGCCGCGGGCCAGGGTGCGCTCGGCATCGAGATTCGCGCCGACCGCGCCGACATGCAAGCCTGGCTCGCTCCCCTGGCCTGTGCGACCACGACAGCCTGCGTCACGGCCGAGCGTGCAGTGTCCCGTGAGCTGGGCGGTTCTTGCCAGGTGCCCCTGGCGGCATACGCCGAGATCGAAGAGGGGGCTCTGCATCTGCGCGCCCTGGTCGCTTCGCCCGACGGGCAGCGCATCGTGCGCGCCGAACACCACGGGCTTCCTGCTCAGGCCGAGAGCATCGGTCTGAGCGCGGCACGCGAGCTGCTGACGGGCGGCGCCGACCGGATTCTGGCCGAGCTGCTGCACCCCGACCAAGACCCTCGGTAGCGCGTCGGCTCGCCCGCCCGGTGCGAGCCGGTCGGTAGGTATGGTGGAGTTTTCGATGGCGCCTCTCGCGATCCTGACGCGGCCGGATGGCCGCAACGACACGCTGGCAGCCCGCCTGCAGGCCGCGGGCTGGCAGGCGTTCGGCTGGCCGGCGCTCGCGTTGGCCCCCGTGCCGCGGCAATCGCCTTTGCCCGAGCCCGCCGACTTCGATCTGGTGGTTTTTGTCAGCGGAAACGCCGCCCGCTTGTTCTTACAGGCGTGGCGTGAGCAGGGGGGCGTCCGTTGGCCTGCGGCCACCGCCGCAGCCACCGTGGGGCCGGCGAGCGCCAGTGCGCTGAGCGAATCCGGCCTTTTTGGCACGAATACAACACTGATTCACCCTCCGGCAAGCGCGCCTCGGCACGACTCAGAGGCGCTTTGGGAGCTGCTGCGGGGGCGGCCCCTGCCGCGGCGTGTGTTGATCGTGCGCGGAACCGAGGGCAGAGAATGGCTTGCCGACCGATTGCGCGAGGCGGGCGCGCAAGTGCAGCCCTGCGCGATTTATCGCCGAGTCCCGTGCGAATGGGAGCCCGCCCGGCTCGCGGTGTTGAAGGAGTGGGCCGCGCAGGATCGTCCGCATGCGTGGCTTTTCACCAGCGGTGAGGGTATCGCGGCGGTCACGGCCAACATCGATCGCGCCGACGTGCGTGCGTGGTGGCTGCGGGGCAGGGCGGTGGTCACCCATCCCTCATTGGCTCAAACCCTGGTCGGTGGCGGCTGGAACACGGCTCTGGTAAAAGATTGCATCCCTGCCGATGAGGCGATATTCGCGGCTTTTGTTGCTGGTTGAATCGTCGTTTTAGGCCATCACCGAATACAATCGCGTCATGACAGACAACACCTCTTCTATACCGCCGGCGCCAGTGCCGGCCCGTCCTGGCGAGAGTGCTGCCACGCCGGACGTTTCCACGTCCCAGAGTGCCAAACCGGCTCGCGGCAAGCGTACTGGCGGAACGCTGATCACCGCCTTCATTATCGTGGTCATCCTGGCGGGCGCCCTGGGCGCCGGTCTGTGGGCTCAGCGCAAGCAATTCATGTCGTCCGGCCGCGAAGTCGCGACTCGGCTCGACCAGCTCACGCGCGATCTCACCCAATCCCGCAACGACACCCGCGAGGCCCTGGCGCTTGCCCAGGCCCAGGCCGGCAAGGTCGCCGAGCTCGAAACGCGCGTACGCGAGGCCCAGAGCCAGGCGCAGACGCTGCAACAAGCGCTGCAAAACCTCAACGACGGCACCAGCGACGAGATGCTGGCCAACGACGTCGAGCGTCTGGTCACGATCGCCAGCCAGCAACTGCGTCTGGCCGGCAATGTCGGCAATGCCATTGTGGCGCTCGAGACCGCGCAAGGCCGTCTGGCCCGGGCGGATCGTCCGCGCTTTGCGAGCCTGCAACAGAGTATCAACGGCGATCTCGATCGCCTGCGCGCGGTTCCCACGGTCGACATTCCCGGCCAGTCGGCACGCATCGAGCGCCTCGTGGCGCTCGTCAGCCGTGCGCCGCTGCTCGTGCCCGACGCCGCGGCCCCCAATGGCACGTCCGACGCGCCGGCCGCCGCGCGCGTGCCGGTTCCGGCGTCCGGCGCACCGGCGTTGCCCGCCGATGCGGCCTGGTGGGAGCGTTGGCGGGCTGAGGTCACATCCTGGCCCAGCCGTGCGGGGTCCGCACTTGCCCATGAACTCGGTGATCTGATTTCGGTGCAGCGAGCCGACGCACCCGCCGCACTGCTGCTGTCGCCCGAGCAGGCGGAGCAAGTGCGTTCGACGTTGCGCCAGCGTCTGCTCACCGTGCAGCTGTCCATGCTCATGCGCCAATCCACCGTCTGGAAGAGCGAACTCGATACGGTGGCCGACACGCTGTCGCGCTACTTCGACGGCCGAGCCGCCGACACGCAGGCCGCGCTGACCCTCGCCCGCGACCTGGCCCAGACGGACATCGCCGTGCGCGTGCCCGATGTGGCCGACAGCCTGAACAACATCGCGGCGTTGCGCGCGGCGGGGTTCAAGCCTGACGACGGGCAGGACTGACGCATGCGTACCTGGTTCTGGACCCTGCTGTTGGCCGTGGTGGCCGTCGCGCTGGCGGTCACGCTGCGCGCCCATCCCGGCAATGTGCTGATCCTCGTTTCGCCGTGGCGGATCGAGCTCTCGCTCACCCTTGCCGTCCTGCTCCTCGTGACGGCATTCGTCGTGCTCTACGTCGGCCTGCGCGTGTTGGCGTGGCTGCTGGCCATTCCGCATCGCCTGCGCGCCTGGCGCGGCCGCCGCGCTCAGGCGCGGGATCATGAGCTCCTCGAGCGCGGTTGGATCGAGCTGCTCGAAGGCCGTTTCGCGCACGCCGAAAAAGACCTCACGAAGCTGCTCGACCAGACGCGAGAGGGGAGCCGTCGTGTCCTGGCCGCGCTTTCGGCTGCGCGCGCCGCGCACGGGCTGGGCGAGTTCGAACGCCGCGACCGCATGCTCGAGGCGGCCCGCGAGCACGCCGGCGACGACGCCGGCCTACAGGAAGCCGTGGCCACCGTCTCGGCCGACATGCTGCTCGACCAGGGCGAGGCCGAGCGTGCACTGGCCGTGCTGGCACCGCTGCAGGATGGCGGTGCACGCCATTTGCATACGATGCGCTTGCTGCTTCGCGCCGAAACGGCGCTGGGCCACCAGGAGCGTGTATTCGTGCTGGCGCGTGGCCTGTCGCGCCGCAACGCGCTCGCCAAGACCGAAGCCGAAACGCTCATCGACACGGCCGGTGCCGCCCGCCTGCGCGCCGGCATCGCGAACGATGAGTGGCGTGCGATCTGGAAGGATCTCAAGTCCGAAGAGCGCCTGCTGCCCAATATCGCGCTGGTAGGATCACAGGCCTTCGAGGCGGCCGGCGAGCATAACGACGCCGCCAAGATCCTCGAGGCGGCCATCGAAACCCGGTTCGATCCGGTGCTCGTCGCCGCCTACGCGCGCTGCGATGCCGAACAGGTGCCGCGTCGCCTGGCCAAGGCCGAGACCTGGCTGCAGAAGCGTCCCACCGACACCGACCTGCTGAGTGCGCTGGGCATGCTGTGCCTCAATGGCCAACTGTGGGGGCAAGCCGAACGCTATCTGCAACGTAGCCTGGCGCGCCGCAATGATCCCCAGACGCATGCGCTTCTGGGCAGCCTCTACGATCGCCTGAATCGGCCCGCCGACGCCGTGCGCCATTGGCGCCTCGCTACCGCCGCGCGCATGGCGCTGCCGGTGCTCGCGACGGATGCGGCCCTGCCCGCGGCCGATATCGGCGCCGATCCCGCCCACCTGGATGCCGAGGGCGGGTACGAACCGGGCGATATCGATTACTACGGCGCAGTATCCGCCGGCGCGTCCGCCGATGCGGCTGCCGGCGATCTTGAGCCTGCCGTAGCGGCCTCCGCGGTCGACTACGTGCTCGACCCGGATGCGCGTACGGCCGGCCGGCCGGCGCCGCAGCCCGAAGATGTGGCCGCGGCCGCTGTGCCGGTGCGTTCGGCTGTCGACATCGAAGACTATTTCGACAGTGCGCCGATTCCGGCGTCCGCCCTCGAGGCGCCGTTGCACAGCCTGCCCCCGGAGGCCGATCCGGTCGGCGCCCGGCAGGCCTCGGGCGATGCGGCCCGCAAGAACGACAAAGCCTGATTTTTCACAGACCCATTACTCGCTAAGCAAGGTTCCACTATGAGTCTCGATCGCGTCGCGCCCGGCAAGAAGCTGCCGGAAGATTTCAACGTCATCATCGAAATCCCGATGAATGCCGACCCCGTCAAGTATGAAGTCGACAAAGACACCGGCGCCATTTTCGTGGACCGCTTCATGCTGACCGCCATGCACTACCCGTGCAACTACGGCTACATCCCCCAGACGCTGTCGGACGATGGCGATCCCGCCGACGTGCTGGTGCTGACCCCGTTCCCGATCCAGATCGGTGCCGTCGTGCGCTGCCGCGCCATCGGCGTGCTCGAGATGGACGATGAGTCGGGCGGCGACGCCAAGCTGCTGGCCGTGCCTATCGAAAAGCTTTACCCCCCGTACCGCAACATCAAGTCCTACGAGGATCTGCCCACCGAAGACGTGGCGCGCATCCAGCACTTCTTCGAGCATTACAAGGATCTCGAGAAGGGCAAGTGGGTCAAGGTCAAGGGCTGGAAGGGTGTGGACGCCGCTCACGAAGAAATCGTGAAGAGCGCTGAGCGCTACACCAAGGGCCAGGCCTGATTTTCAGGTACCGGTAAGAAAAAAGCGGCGAGCCATCGCCGCTTTTTTTCGCGCGTGCGGACCCACAGCGTCGTGCAGCGGCCCGTCGGCCGAATCGGGATAAACTCGCGCATTGCTCCACCCCCGATCGTTTACCGACCACGGGCGGCCTTCGCCGGCCGTGGCCTCACCGAGGTTTTCGAACATGGAATATGTCATCCAGCCCGCGCCCGTCGCGTCCGTGCCTGTGGCAGGCAGCAACGCTCACTTTCCGGTGCGCCGCGTCTATTGCGTAGGCCGCAACTACGCCGAACATGCCAAGGAAATGGGCTTCACCGGCCGTGAAGATCCGTTCTTCTTTTGCAAGCCCGCCGACGCCCTGCTCACCGTGGCCGATGGCGAGACGGGTGAGATGCCCTATCCGTCCAAGACCAGCAACCTGCATTACGAAATGGAACTGGTCGTGGTGCTGGGCAAGGGCGGCAAAGATATTCCGGTGGATCAGGCCAACGATTGCATCTGGGGTTACGCCCTGGGCCTGGACATGACACGCCGTGATCTGCAGGGCGAGGCCAAGAAACAGGGCCGGCCTTGGGAAGTGGGCAAGGCGTTCGATCAGTCCGCGCCGATCGGCCCCGTGCATCCGCGCAGCGTCACCGGCACGATCGACAAAGGCGCGATCTGGCTGGACGTCAATGGCACGCGCAAGCAGTCGAGCGACCTGTCGCAGATGATCTGGAACATTCCCGAGAGCATTTCGTATCTCTCCGGCCTGTTCGAACTGCAGCCGGGCGACATCATTTTCACGGGCACGCCCGAAGGGGTGGGCGCGGTGGTCAAGGGCGACGTCATCACGGGCGGCGTCGAGGGGTTGGGCGAATTGCGCGTGCGCATCGCCTGAGTGGGTATCAACTGGGAGAGTGATCGTATGCGCAGCAAGATCGTGCTGACGGCCTTCGTCGTATTTGGTTTCGTACTTCAAGGCTGCAACACGATGGCTGGCATGGGCAAGGATGTGTCCCGTGCCGGTAATGCCATCACCAACGCTGCAGAGAGATAAGGCCGAGCGATCAAGTCGCTTCGCCGGATTCTGCGGCCGACCCCTTGCCTTCGCGGGCAAGGGGTTTTTTCTTGGGCGGCGTTCATGGCGAATGTTCGCCGTGCGGCCGCTCGTTTGCCCACATGCGCATCCGCGCCCATGCGCGCGCGCTGCATCCTTGAGGGCTTGGCGCGCCGCGAGGCGCTGATGCGCCTCGGCATCTACGCATAGTCGGGGACTCATCCTCAGCGGCATTCTGGCACCTCGATCCTTCTCATGAGGTGTGCCATGCAAGCTTCCATCCCAACGAGCCGCAGCCTACGCCAGCGCGGGCAGGCCATGACCGAATACATCGTGGTCGTGGCGCTCATTGCGGTAGCGGCCATTGCCGTCTATCAGCTCTTCGGTCAGGTCGTACGTGCTCAGACTGCCGCCATGGCGCGCGAGCTGGCGGGCGAAGACGGCACCGCACAAGCACGTCAGGCCCAGACCGCGGCGGGCAAGGCGGCCGATCAAACCAAATCGCGCTCGCTCAAGGCCTATACCGGAAACGCCGCGGCGGCCAAATGACGACTGCGCGCACCGCGGCCTCCCGTCGCCCGGTCATCTTGCTCGGTACCCGCGATGCAGCGTGTGCCGAGCAAGGGCAGGCGCTGGCATGGGGCTTGGCACTGCTGGCCATCGCCACGGCAGCGTGGGCGGGCTCCACGGCCATCGGCCGCGTCGCAGGCGCCAGCACGCGGCTGGTTCATGTGGCCGATGCCGCGGTGTATAGCGGCGCGCTGGTGCAGGCGCGCTCGCTCAATCTCGTCGCGTATATCAATCGAGCGCAGATCGCGCATCAGGTGGCGCTGGCCCATCTTGCTACCATCGCCAGCTGGAATGCCTTTGCCGGCACGCAGGCGCAGCAGTCCCGGATACGCAATCCGCCCGCCACGCTTATCGGAGGTCTGTTCGGCCCGAGCTTCGGCTGGGCGTATGGCCGGGCGCGGGGTGGCGCGGTGTCGCCAGAGGCAGTGCGTGCCGCAGCAATGCGGCACGATGCCATTGTTCACGATGTGCTGCTGCAAGCGGCAAGGCTTCAATTGCGCGATACGCCAATCTTGCGTGATCACGTCATGCAGGCGGTGCTTCACGCCAACGACGATAGCGGTCTCCCCCTCACGTTCTCGGTGCTGCACGACGGATGGGCCGGCACGACCGTCGAGCAGGGTGCGAAGGCATCGAAAGGCCTGCGTCCTCTCGCGCTCGATGCGGCAGGGCGGTACGGCCTGTTGTTCCCGCGTGATCGTACCGAGCGTAGTCCGTGGATTGTCTACAAGTGGTGCCCCTGGATGCGGCACGAGTTGCGGCGCGTGGGTCAGACCACGCTCTCCCGCGATGGCCGTTGGGCCTCCGAGGACACGCAGTCGTTTCACTCGCTGCGATTCAACAAGTGGCGCGGCTGCTATCACCGCGAGTACCCCATGGGTTGGGCGCAGCTGCGCGGAGCCGGGGGCGATCGCGTCATGCCGGCGGTCACTGCCGAGAACGCGTGGCGACTCGTGGAGATCGCACGCCATGGGCCCATTACGCGCCTGCTGTTCGGCAATCCGATGGCCCAGTGGCGCGCTTTTGCCGAGGGCTGGGAGCTGCCTGGCAGAGGCTTGCCCGCCATTCATGCCCTGTCTCATGAGGCAGGGCCCGCACTGGTCATCCGCGTGCAGGGCGGCGTAGCGCAAAGCGATGCCGCGAGGCAAGGCCACACGCCGGCCTGGCTCGCCTGGCGTTGGCTTCTGCCCCTGCTCGATAGCAGGCCTCTTTCACACACCGTAGCGGCACAGGCCTACCTCGCACTTCCGCCAGGGCGTCAGGGGCTGGAGCCCACGCATCTTTCGGCACTGTTGCGGCCTTACTGGATGGCCCGGCGAGTTGCCGTACCCAAGGGCGCGTCCTCCGATGAGGCGGTCGGGCGTGCCACGCAGGAGCATCTATGAACCCGATCATGTCTTGCCGTGTGCCGTGGCAAGAAAGTGCAATTTTCAACACCAGTCTTGCGCGCCGAAGGCGCGGATGTCCCCACGGGCAGCGTGGTCAGGCGCTGACCGAAATGTTGCTGGTGGGGGGCTTGATGGTGCTTGGCTGGCATGCGTTCGAGTATCTGCACCGGATGCGGGAGCTCGCGTCGCGGGCAAACGAAGCTGCGCGTCTGGGGGCCTTTGCACGGGCTGCCGGTGCGCCAGCATCTCATCTCACCAGGACACGCGCGGCATCGCCCGTCACCGTGCTGGAAATCGATACTGCGTCACGGTCTTCCGTCGCGCCAGCGGCTTCTTCAGGCCTTCGCTCGTCGGCGGTGCCCTCGTCATTCGCGCCCGCCGCGCGTGCGCTCGCGGCAGATTGGCTTGTTGTTCCCACAGGCTTGATCGGCGTGCAAGCGCGGCCGCCGCTGCCAGCCGTGCATGGCGCGGTGCGCGGCGGCGCGTCGTACGGTGCAGGTGCGTTCACTCGCGTGGGTAGCGAGGTCGTGCTGGCGAGCGCGGCGCCGCAGCGCCGCCTCCTTCTCGCTGCGCACGCGGACCATGTCGCCGGGATGGCGCAAGCGCAGCAACGCCTGACACGCTCTCGAAGCGGTTGGCGTCTGGCTGCCGATCGCAGCATTGCGTTGTCGCGGCAGGCTGCAGGGGCCGGAGAGCCGGTCGACAAACCTTGGCATGCGCGCAAGCTGAACACCGACTGGCTGCAGCCCTGGTCCGACCTCATAAGCACGCAAGGCGAGAAGGGGCGGCCATGAGTTTCCGCAGAAATACGCAAACGACGCAATCGCTCGTGCACCCAGCGCGGGCTGGCGCTTCGGCACGGGCGCGACGCGATCGGCGAGCGAGGTGGCGGCCTATGCGAGGTGGTCCGGCCTGTCTGGCCGTCGTCTGTCTGAGCGTCCTTGGGCCAATGACGACCTATGCCGCACCGGCTGCACCGGCCTCAGTGGGCGCCACTGCCAATGCGCCGGTATCGGTGGGCGCATCGTCATCCCTTTCCACGTCGTCCCATCCTGCCTACGTGCGTGGGCTGGCGCGTGCGGCGATGCCGGCCATGCCGGCCTTGCCCGCCGGCACCGAGCTCGTGTCGCTCGGAGAGGGCGCGCGGCTGTTCGGCGCGCCCGCCCAAATGGCGGTGTTTCGTTCGGCACATGACGCAGCCGAGTTGCTCGACTACGTAGCGACGCGACACCCGGAGTTCAATCAGCTGCATATCGAGCCGCAACGGATCACGCTGGCTGCGGTGATGGACACATGCATTCAGAGCATCAGCGTTGCGCAGACGGGCGCAGGGGGCAGCGTGGGTTCGATGGCGAGCCTCTGCGATACCCCGTCGCCGGGCCGGGGCGATGCCCTCCGCGGCCGACCAGATCCAGGGCGGAGAGCCAGCATGGCCGAATTCGCTTTGCCGTCGGCCGAGCTTCTTCTGGATGTGTCGTTCAGCGATGACGACAACGAGGTGTCGCAGCAGGTATGGGCGTCGCCGCTATCGGCGCGTCATCTCGACCAGGCTTTTCGCCGACGGCTTGCCGCACTGGGGTGGCAGGGCGAGCCTGGCAAGGATGTCAATGGGCCGGGGGGCGCCACCAGTTCGGCAGCGCTGGCACAGCATTGGCGTCCCGGAGAAACGCTCACCTATGCCATCACGCCCACCATTGCAGGCGGATCGAGCGGGAGCGGCCTGTGGTTGCGGCGCACGCGAGCGGCAGAATCGGATACGAGCGGTGACATGGGTTCGGCATGGCCATCAATCTATACCCCGTCCGCAGGAGCGAAGCCATGAGCTTGCGTACCCGTCTCCTGCGCTATGCCAGCGCATACGGAGTCTGGCTTGTCACGGCCGCGGCAGGGGTGACTTCGGCATGGGCTGTGCAGGCCCATTTGGCACGCCGCGAAGACGAACTCACACGTCAGAACCACATCCAGATGGTCGGGCGTGTGGTGGCCGCTCGCGACTTGCCGGCCGGAACCCGCCTTTCCACCGACATGCTGGCGCTGCGCGAGGTTCCGCTCGATTACACACCGGTGGGGGCGCTGGATGCGGCCGAGGTCGATCTCCTGTTGCACACACAGCTTCGCTCCGCCGTCGCCGCCGGCGAGCTCGTTCTGCGGGGAATGACCGAAGTGCCGGCCGCGGATTCCTTGTCTTCCCAATTGGCGCCGGGGCGACGTGCGCTCACGCTTGCCGCCCACGACTTTCATGCGATGCCCCGGCCCCTGCGTGTCGGAGACCAGCTGGATCTCTTCGTGTCGATCACGCATGAGGCTCGTGCCTACACGTTGCCGCTGCTCAATGCCGGCCGCGTCATGGCCATCGCGGTCAACGAATCTGACGGTGCGCTCGACGCACTCACCCTCGAGGCTTCGCCCAGCGAAGCGCTGCGGGTCATTGCCGCCAAGCAGGCAGGCGCGCTCACGGCCGTGCTGCGGCTTGCCCAGGATCCGGTGGGCCAGACGACCGGGCCGAGCGATCTTGGCGCCTTGCTCGGGCTGCCCGCCGCGGTGGCTCCGCCCGCGCCGCCCGTGCCCGTGCTCTACGGCGATGCCGAGGCCCCGGGCATGGTGGGGGCGATGCCGGCGATAACAGGCGCTGCAAGCCTATCCGCAGGCGCCGAGAGCGAGAGCGATCCTGCATCGCTTCTTCCGTCTTCCCCTTCATCCTCATTTTCTTCTTTGCCCAAGGGAGGGCGCCGTCATGGCAACGCCACACCTTGATCCAGACACCCCGCGACGAGCCGGCCTGGTTTCGCGGTGTGAGGCCCCTTCGCGGCTGCGCGTTCGCCTGATGCTTGCCGCCTTGCTCGGTAGCGCCTTCGTAGGCGCCGTTCCGGTGGGTCAGGCGGCGAGCAACCAAAAAAGCGCCAATGGCGTGCCCTCAATTCCTAACCACGCTTTCACCGAAAAGGACATCGCTCATGCCGACACACAACGCCTCACGCTCGACGTCGGACAGACACTCAGCCTTGCGGCGGCCGGGGTTGCGCGCGTGGCTGTGGGAAGCGGCCAGGTCGTCCAGGCCACGGCGGTCGAAGGCAAGGAGGTATTGCTCTTCGCTCGCGGTGAGGGCACCACGTCTGTCCAGATATGGCGCGCGGGTAACCGAACGCAGGCTTACACGGTGCATGTGAGGCCTGCTGGTTTCACCGGGATGGAGGCCGAGGTGTCGGCGCTGCTTCAGCGCATTCCTGGAGCGAAGTCCATGGTCACGGGCGACAGCATCGTGATTGAAGGCAATGGCTTGTCCGATACGGATCGCATCCGGATCGCCGCGCTCGCGCAACGCTACCCGCGCATCCTCGATTTCACGGGGCAAGTGGGCTGGGACAATATGGTGTTGCTCGACGTGCAGGTCGTGGAGCTACCGAGGTCACGTCTGCGCGAGTTCGGCGTGGCCTGGGACGTGCAGTCGAGTGCCGCCCCGCGCACAGGGGTTCAATGGACGTATCCGGCCGTCAGCGCCGTCAGCGGTGCGGCGGCGGGCCCGGGTGAAACGGTCAGCGCCGCCTCGCCCCGTCATTGGCTGCTGCAAGCCGGCGTGGGTGCGCGCCTGGCCGCCCTGGCCGAGCGCGGCGATGCGCTCATGCTTGCGCAGCCACAGCTCATCGCACGCAGTGGCAGCACGGCCAGCTTTCTTGCGGGTGGCGAGGTGCCATACACCTCCACGCAAGACGGCGGGCGCAGCGATACGCAGTTCAAGCCTTACGGCGTGGGCTTGACCATCACGCCCCAGATCGACCCGGACGGCGGCATCCGCTGCCGCATCGAAGTCGAGGCGAGCGCGATCGATACGGCTTTGTCGTTGCCCGCAGGCCCCGCACTACGCACGCGCCGCGCGAACACCGAATTCAACGTCCCCTCCGGCCGCACCCTGGTGATCGGCGGCTTTCTTTCACGCGAAACCTCGCGGCGGCGTCAGGGTTTGCCGTTGCTGTCGGATATTCCCGTACTGGGGGCATTGTTTTCGGTTCAGCGTGAAGAGCGGCGCGATACCGAGCTCGTGATCTTCGTCACCCCCACGGTGATGGGACCTGACCATCCGATGCAGGCGGGGCGGCTGCATCGCGCACGGAGCCAGCTGCAGGGCGCTTTTCCCGAGCCCACCCCTTTGGGCATCGACCAACCGGTCACGGGCATCATGTCGGGCAGTCGGGGCGCTCGCCCCGGATCCCAATGGGTCACGGCCCCCGCCGCCTTCGGAGTTCAGCCATGACCGCGCACGATGTCGTCGAGTTGCAGTTGCACTTCGAGAGCGGGCAGGTCGAACGGCAGCGGCACACGCTCCCTGTCTTGATCGGGCGCGGAGAGGACTGCACCCTGCGCCTGACCGGGTGGCGTGTGGGCAAGCATCACGCACGCCTGGTGGCCCAGGGCGAGGAGGTTTTCGTCGAAGACCTGGGCACGCTCGTCGGCACGAGCGTCAACGGGCTGCGGGTGGCGACTTATGGCCCACTGCACACGGATGACGCCATTGTGATTGGCGCCTGCCGGCTGCGGATCTTGATGCACGGTCGAGAATCCGGGCCGGCACCGGCCCATGTCGGGGTGGCCCGCGCCTCGCCGCAGGCAAGGGAGGCGCAGGAACAGACCTCCGTCGTTCGCTCTGCTGCCCCTTTGCTGAACAGCGAGGCTGACGCGCCGAGTCTGGACGACCCCGGCACGCGGCAGCGGAATGCGTTGCACGACCGGATGCCCACCGTTGCGCATGCATCCAGCGGCAGCGCCCGGCTCCGTGAGCCCGGCGCTGCCCATGGCCTGGCTGGGCGCAGCGGAGACACATGCGCCGCTGAACATGATGTGCCCGGGCGCCGAACCGTCGCTGGGCCGGACGATGTCGCCGTCGCAGACACGGCGGCCGCCAGCGCCAGCACGCCACCGGCAGCGCATGCCGGCCTGGAGGACCCCGCGCTCACGGGCTCACGACAGTTGCGTCGCCGGCTGCACCTCGCGTTGCTGGAGCGCCTGGATCTGCGCAGGCGCGACGTGTCCGGCATGAGCGACGCGGCCTTGCGCCAGCAGGCAGCGCAGCTGCTGCATGAGCTGATCAACGAAGCGCGTGCGGAGTTCGACTCGGGTGTCGACCCCGCGGCGCTCGCCCAGGATGTGTTGAATGAGGCGTTGGGCCTTGGACCGCTTGAAGTTCTGCTGGCCGATCCTGCGGTCACTGAAATCATGGTGAACCGTCACGACTGCATCTACATCGAGTCGGAAGGCCGCCTTGCGCGTCATGCCGCGGGGTTCAGCGGCGAGGCGGCCGTGCGCGGCGTACTCGAGCGCATCGTGGCGCCATTGGGCCGGCGAGTGGACGAGTCATCGCCGATGGTCGATGCGCGGCTGCCGGATGGATCACGCGTCAATGCGGTCATCCCGCCCGTGGCGCTGGGCGGCGCGGTGATCACGATCCGCAAGTTTCCGCAGCGTCATTGGCGGATGGCAGACCTGTTGGCCGCACGGGCGTTGAGCGAAGCCATGGCCGACTATCTGACTCATGCCGTGCATCACCGGCGCAGCATCATCGTATCGGGCGGGACGGGAGCCGGCAAGACTACCTTGCTCAACGTGCTCTCCGACGCCATCCCTGAAGGGGAGCGCATCATCACGATCGAAGATGCCGCCGAACTCCGCCTCGTGCACACCCACCGCGTGGCGCTCGAGGCCCGTCCCAGCAATGCCGAAGGACGAGGCCGCATCGAGATCCGGGATCTCGTGCGCAATGCCCTGCGCATGCGCCCCGACCGTATTGTGGTGGGTGAGTGTCGCGGCGCCGAAGCCTTCGACATGCTGACCGCCATGAACACCGGTCATGAGGGGTCTCTCACTACCCTGCACGCAAACTCTCCCCGGGACGCATTGGGACGGCTGGAGTCCATGGTGCTCATGGCCGGACTCGATCTGCCGCTTGGTGTCGTGCGCGAGTATGTGGCGTCCAGCATCGATCTGGTCGTGCAGCAAAGCCGGCTCTCGTCCGGCAGGCGGGTGGTCACACAGATCGTGGAAGTAACGGGGATGGAAAGTGGCTGTGTACAGACGCAGACCCTCTTCGCGTTCGATGCGCGGGAGGGCTTCATCGAGACCGACGCGCTAGCCATGACCCCCGCTGATTGGCGCGGCGCGCACGGCCGTGCCGCGGACTCAGCGCATGTACATGGAGCGTGACCATGCTGCTATGGCTTGCCATGGTTGGGGCGCTATTCGCTGCGGCTGGACTGGCATGGCAGGCCAGTGTCTGGATCGGTCCTGCTGCGCAGCGCTATCGTGACACCTACACCCGCACGGCCGAAACCGGGCTGTCGGAGGTGTTTTTGTTCATCGATCCGGCGCGCCTGTTTGGCGTAGGCATCACCCTGGCTCTGTTGGTCGGGCTGGTGTCGTTGGCGTTCACCCGGGAGCCCGTTCTCGCCTTGCTGGCAGCCGTGGCGGCGCAGCGGGTTCCGCAGGGTTTGCTCAAGCGGGCAAGAGAGCGACGTGTGCAGCGGTTCGAACGGCAGCTTCCCGGGGCTCTTCTATCCTTGGCAGGCGCATTGCGGGCAGGCGCGAGCCTGAATCATGCTTTGCGGCATCTCGTTGAATTGAGCGAGCCGCCGCTGGCACAGGAGTTCGGTCTGATGCTGCGCGAACAGCGCGTGGGCGTTCCCTTCGACCAGGCTTTGGAACGCTTGCGGCATCGGCTCCCCACGGAGTCGACCGTGCTGGTCACGGCAGCGTTGCGGGTGGCCGCCGCCAGCGGCGGCAATCTGGCAGAGACGCTCGACAACATAGCCCACACACTTCGCGCGAGGCTGCAATTGCAAGGCAAGCTGCGGGCGTTGACAGCGCAAGGTCGCATGCAGGCGGCATTGCTTGCCGGCATGCCAGTCTTGGTGGGTTTCGCGCTTTATCAGCTTCAGCCTGAGGAGATCGCGCCGCTGTGGCAGACGCCGGTAGGGTGGGTGGTGCTCGCTGTGCTGCTCGTCCTCGAGACGGCCGGCGTGGTGATGATTCGCCGCATTCTTCGTATCCGCACATGATGGCCACCTCGGCTTCGGCGGCAGTGGCGAGCCTGTTGGCGGGCGTTGGAGCCGCGTTGCTGGCAGGGGCGCTGCTGCGCTTGTGGCGCGTTTGGCCTGCGGCGCGCCGGCCTGTGCCCATCGAGTTGCCGCGTTGGTGCCGATTGTCATGGCGTCTCTGGTCGCGGTTGACAGATATTTTTGAGCGGTGGCTCACGTGGCAGGCCCGTCACCGGCTGCGGGGCGCGATGCTGCGCGCTGGCATTTCGGCTGACGTACCCGAAGCCTTGCTGGTGGCGTTCATGGTGGCTGCGGCAATCTGCACCTTTGCGTTGGTGATGTCGGGGCAGGTGGCGTTCAACGCCTTGACGACGCCCCTGCCGCCGTCGATGCCGCTTGTCCAGACAGCCGCGGAGTCGGGCACTGGGGTTGCGGGCGTCTCGCAAGCCGTGCTGGTAGGCGTGTTGAGCGGTGTAATCGCCGGCGTCTGGCCTTTGCTCTGGCTGTGGCAGCGGGGCACACAGTTGCGGCGACGGGCCGACCACGATTTGCCATTTTTGCTCGATCTGATGGTGCTGTGCGTGGAGGCCGGCCTGAGCCTGAATGGAGCGCTGCGCCTGATGTACGACCATGCGCCCAAAGGGGTACTGCGCAATGGTCTGTCGGCTGCATTGGCCGACATGCGCGCTGGCGTGCCACGGCAGCAGGCGCTGGAAGGCATGGCTGCCCATCTGGGGGCGCCGGGGGTACGAGCCTGGGTCGGCGCTCTGGTGCAGGCCGAGCGTTTGGGCGCGAGTGTAGGGCCGGTGTTGCGCGGCCTGTCGGCCCAGCAGCGCGCGGATAGCTTTCAGCGGGCCGAAGAAGCGGCCATGCAGGCGCCGGTCAAGATGTTGCTTCCGCTGATGGCGTGCATCTTTCCCTGCACCTTCATCGTGTTGGCATTTCCGATCGTGCGGCAGCTGTTGCCGCTGCTGCAATGACGGGGCAGCGCCCCGCTAAGGGCACGCGCAGTACCAGGCTCGGTTTGTGGAGGGCCGATACCCCGTGGCGGCGGCTGTGCGGCTTGCTGTGCCGCCGGCGGCCGCCGGGGCCGCGAGTCGGCTTATGGATCATGCCGTGCCGGATGATCCACACCTTTGGCATGGCCTACGCCATCGACGTGGCCTTCCTGGGGCGCGATGGCCGTGTGGTGAAGGTGGTAAGGGGGCTGCGGCCCTGGCGCGCCGCGTTATGCGTGCGCGCTGTGGCCGTGGTCGAGACCCGTATGGGGGTTCTCGATGCCGAAAACGGAGGTGTAGGCCGGGTAGAAGCTGCAATAAAGGATGCCGCCCGCCGCGATGTTGAACGGCACCTGCAGCGTGCTGGCCAGCGTGGGAGAGGCACCCATCGCCACGAGAATCCCAGCGCACAGATCGATGAACAGAAAGATCAGTACCCAGACCGCGCCGTAGACCATGAAGGGCCATTTGTTGCGCCAGCATGCGATGCCCGAAAAGAACAGCGACTGACGCAGACGCAGGCCGTGCCAGGCCACGAGCACGGGTGCGTGCCAGAAGAGCGCTGCGATGATCACATAGAGCACCGTGAAAATGAGCAACGGTATGCGCATCGCAATGATGAAGGGCGTGAGGTCGTTTTCGATCGACGCGGCGCGCATGCCTTCGGTGAGGGCGCCCATGAACGGAAGGAAGGACACCATGCCGGCCAGCAGGGCGACCACCGCATATAGCAGGCCCATCACCAGCAGTTTGCGGAACACGCCCGGTTTCTGCAGTGCCTTGGGCCACATCGAGGGCAGCATGACCCGGTCTGCGTCGATGTGCTTGCAGGCGGCGAGGGTCATGACGGTGATCGCGGGCATGAGGGCCACGAACAGCAGTGGGCCGACGGGCGGCGTCACCATGGCGAACACCACCAGCAGGCTGACGAACATGGCCCAGATGAAAATGGCGAGGGGTTGTTTCGCGAACAGCTTCATGCCGTCGCGAACCCATTGCCAACCATAGGATGCGGGGAGGGATGCGGCTTGCATAGGTCTCGTCAGAAAATGCTAGGGACGGAACGCTTGTTCAATATTCATTATGGCGTGCTGAGCTTTCAGGGCAAGACAGGAAGCACACTACGGTGGCGCGCCTGCAACACTCGCTCGAAATGCCGGGGGTCGTGCGGTTTGAGCGTCTGGGCCGGGCGCGGCAGGAAGAAATCGTAAAGGCGCGAAAGCCAGAAGCGCAGCGCCGCCCCGCGCAACATGGTCGGCCAGGCAGCACGCTCATCGTCAGTGAAGGGCCGCACGGCGGCATACGCGGACAGCCAGGCCTGCACCAGCTCGGGGACGAATTCGCCCGTTTCGCGCACGATGCACCAGTCATTCACGCTGACCGCCACATCGAAAAGCCAGGTGTCGCAGCCGGCGAAGTAGAAGTCGATGAAGCCGCCCATGAGCGGATCGTCGAACGTACCGGCGAACAGCACGTTGTCACGGAACAGGTCGCAATGCGCGGGGCCGCTGGGCAGACGCTGCCAGGCGGAGCTGGCTGCCGCGGCCTGCTGGTCGCGCAGCTCGTTTTCGAGCAGGGTGCTTTGTTCGGGCGTGAGAAAGGGCAGGACCTTGGGGGCGGTCTGTTCCCACCAGGGAAGACCGCGCAGGTTGGGCTGCGCCAACGGGTAGTCGCTGCCGGCCAGGTGTGTGCGCGCCAGTGTGGCGCCGGCCAGGCGGCAGTGGCGCGGGCCCGGCGCGGGCTCGTACCCGCCCGGCAGCCGCGACACGATCGCGGTGGGCTTGCCGTGCAACTGGGTGAGACGGGTGCCGTCCTTGAGCGTTTGCGGCTGGGGCACCGGGATGTCCCGGCTCGCCAAATGGTGCATCAGCTCGATATAGAAAGGCAGTTGTTCCTGCGTCAGCACCTCGAACAGAGTCAGCACATATTCGCCGCGCGTGGTGTGCAGGAAATAATTCGTGTTTTCGATACCGGCGGTGATGCCCCGCAGCGAGACCAGGTCTCCCAGGTCATAAAGCGCCAGCAGCGCGCGTGCGTCTTGCTCGGTTACGGGGGTGAAAACGGCCATTGATCGTAGACAGGGCTGAAGTTGGCGTGCAGGCGAGCCTGGCGGGTAGAGGGGGCAGCGTGGTCACGCGCGCCCCTGCAGCGCCGCAATTTTAGACCACCGCGCGGCAGGTGCCGCCGCGGCCGGCACAGAGGTCGTCGCGGTGGTCAGGCAATTGCCATTCCCGGCGGGCGTCATGCCCCGGTAAAATAGCGCAAGTCCTTGTTTTTTCATGAGCGATTCTTGACCTCTCCCGATTGGCGGCTGTGCGTCGCCCCGATGATCGACGTCACCGACCGTCACTGCCGCTATTTCCACCGGCTGCTGGCGCCGCGTGCGCGTCTTTACACCGAAATGATCACGACCGGTGCGCTGCTGCATGGCAACGTCGCGCGCCATCTCGATTTCGACACGGCCGAACACCCGGTGGCGTTGCAGCTGGGCGGCAGCGAGCCTGACGCGCTGGCCCAGGCCGCGCGCATGGGCGAACAGTGGGGTTACGACGAGATCAATCTCAACTGCGGCTGTCCGTCCGAGCGCGTGCAGCGCGGGGCCTTCGGGGCTTGTCTGATGGCCGAGCCGGCGCTGGTCGCGGATTGCATGAAGGCCATGCAGGATGCCGTGAGCGTGCCCGTGACAGTGAAGCACCGTCTCGGCCTGGATTACGACGAGTCGTATGCCTTCGTACGCGACTTCGTGGGCAAGATCTACGACACCGGCTGCCGCGTGTTCGTGGTGCACGCGCGCAACGCCGTGCTCAAAGGACTCTCGCCCAAGGACAACCGCGAGATTCCGCCCCTGCGTTACGACGTCGTGACGCAGCTCAAGCATGACTTTCCCGACTGCACCATTGTCCTCAATGGCGGCTTGGCTGATGCCGCGCAGTCGGTGGGCGCCGCCCAGCAGTTCGACGGGGTGATGCTGGGCCGCGCCGCCTGGCACAACCCTCGTGTGCTGTCCGAGGTGTCGTTGCAGCTGTGGCCGTCGGTGCGGCTGCCGTCCGACGCACAAGTGGTCGACGCCATGATCGCCTACGCCGCCGACCAGGTGGCGCAGGGTGTCCCGCTACGCATGATCACCCGCCCGATGCTCGGCCTGGTCAACAGCCAGTCGGGCGCGCGCCGCTGGCGCCGACTGCTGTCGGACCCGCACCGCCTTTCGGCCAACGACCCGGGTCTGATCTATGAAGCGTGGCGTAGCCTGCGCAGTGGCACGCGCGAACCGTTCGAGGCGGACCCGCTGGCGGCCGCCTGAGGTCAGGACCCGGCGGCGCAGTGCGCCGGGGCTGAAATGAAATGGGGCGTCCGCTGGACGCCCCTGGTTTTTGGCGGGAGCCCGCTCAGGGCTTGTCGCCCGCGCTCTCGAGCGGCCAATCGCGGATATAGGCCTTGAGCATGTTGTTCTCGAATTGCTGGGCGGCCACGATGGCTTGCGCCATGTCGTAGAACGAGATCACGCCCATCAGGGTGGGGCCGTCCATCACGGGGATGTAGCGCGCGTGTTTTTCGAGCATCAGGCGCTGCACTTCGTCGGCGCTGGTGTTGGGTGACACGCTCACCGGCGCGTCGTCCATGATGGCGCGGATCGTGGTTTCGCCGAGTTGGCCGTTACCTGCGTGCACACATCGGATGATCTCGCGGAATGTGAGCATGCCGGCAAGCATGCCGGATTCCATGATGACGAGCGAGCCGATGTCTTGCTCGCTCATCGTGCGCACCGCCACCGACACCGGGGTGTCGGGCGATGCGGTGTACAAGGTATCGCCCTTGACGCGCAGAATTTCGCTGACTTTCAACATGGTGATTCTCCTGGGGCGCGAGGCCCGCGAACTTGCCTGTCTCGGTGAGTCAGCCTTCGTGCGCCTGGCCGGGGAGCCGTCGTGCGGACTCGGTTGGCGGGAGATCCACGGTGCCGGGTTCGGACGTGGACGAGGCGGACGGCGGAGGCGCTTGCACCGAGTCTACGCCGGTATTGTGCGACAGCTGAACGAGATCTGCCAGCGTGGGGACATTGTCGCGCTGCAGCAAACGCGCGGCAATGACCTCGATGCGTGGGTCTTCGCGCACGCGGCGGCGCGTGCGGTCGAGCAGAAAGCGATCGGCCACGGCGTCCAGCGGCGTGTCGCGCGGATCGCAGGCCAGCACCCAGCGCTGGTCGGCTGTGCGCGCCACCAGGCCCATATCGTTCAGGGCTTCGAGCACTTCGTTGAGCTCGTCGTGGTGCAGGCACAGCTGGCGCGATAGGTGATTCGAGCTGCGGCCGGCCGGGCCGCTGCCCTGGGCGCGCACCAGGGCTTCGAGCACGCCCAGGGCATCCACGAACGCCGCGCCGGCTTCACGGTTGATTTCCCAGCGACCCAGCCGGATCATCGGGGCGCTCGCGGCCACGGTGGCGCCGAACAGGATCGAGAGCCACGACAGGTAAATCCAGAGCAGAAACACCGGCAGGGTGGCGAAGGCCCCGTAGATCACCGTGTACGCGGGAAATTGCGTCAGGTAATAAGCGAAGGCCGACTTCATGATCTCGAGCAGGATCGCCGCGCCGAACCCGCCCGTCAGGGCGTCTTTCCAGTAAACGTGGCGATTGGGCACCACCACGAAGAGCGCCGCGAAGGCGAGCCCTGTGAGCATCAGGGGGATGAAAGACACGGCAAGGCTCACGAACTCGGGGACGTCGCTCACCAGGCCGAGCGATTCGCGCGCTACGAATGAGGTGGCCCAGAGGCTGGCGCCCGCCACGACCGGCCCCAGCGTGATGACGGCCCAGTAGATCAACGCGCGTTGTGGCAGCGGCCGCTGCCGCGTCACGTGCCAGATGTCGTTCAGCGTCTTGTCGATCGTCATGATCAACAGCAATGAGGTCACGATCAGGAACGCGCCGCCAATCGCGGTGAGGCGCGTGGCCTGCAGGGCGAACTGGTTGAGGTAGTCCATGATGTTGTCGGATACCGACGGCGGCATCAGGCTCGTCGCCAGAAAATCCTCGAGCGCGACCCGGAATTCCTGGAACACCGGAAAGGCGGTGAACAACGACAGCACGACGGCCAGCATCGGAACGATGGCGAGGACAGTCGTGAAAGTGAGGCTGGAGGCGACCTGCAGCAGCCGTTCTTCGTCGGCGCGGTCGGCGGCAAAGCGGACAACCTTGGCCAGGCGGGCGGGCCAGGGGGCGCGACGTGGAGGGTCGCCGGCGGGCGGAACCGCCCCTTGCTTGTTGGACTCGTCGGGGTGCTCCATCGGGTGATAATAGCAGCATGACCGTCGAACTCAATCCGCTGTTGCGTCGTCTCGCCATCGCTTCGTTGCTGGCGCTGATTGTCTTGAGCGTGGCGTGGGAGCTTTGGCTCGCACCGCTGCGTCCGGGCGGATCCTGGCTCGTGCTCAAGGCGCTGCCGCTCGCCTTCGCGTTGCGGGGTGTCAGCCGCGGCAATCTCTATACGTATCAATGGGCCAGCATGCTGGTGCTGGTGTACCTGATGGAGGGCGTGGTGCGAGCCATGTCGGACCCCGGGCGGGCATCCGCCTTGCTGGGTGCAGTCGAGGCCATTCTGGCCGCGGTGTTCTTTCTGAGCGCCATCTTTTTCGTCCGGCCGGCCAAGCGCGCGGCCCGGGAGCGCCGAGCATGAACAATCCCCCCCACCGTTCTTCCCACGTTGCCGACCCGACCCAGGTGGCCGCCGAGCGCGGCCTACGGCTCGATCAGCTTGTCACCGACAACAGTTTTGCCGCGCTGCCCGACGCGTTCTATACGAAGCTGCAGACGCGGCCGCCCGCGGCCCCCCGCCTGCTGCATGCCAACACCGAAGCGGCCGCGCTGATCGGCCTGGATCCCGCCGAGCTGCATACTCAGGGCTTTCTCGATGTGGTTTCGGGCCATGCGCCCCTGCCCGGGGGTGACACCCTGGCGGCGGTCTACAGTGGGCACCAGTTCGGGGTATGGGCGGGGCAGCTCGGCGATGGCCGTGCACACTTGCTGGGCGAAGTGCGTGGACCGCAGGGCAACTGGGAGCTGCAGCTCAAGGGTGCCGGCATGACGCCGTATTCCCGGATGGGCGATGGCCGGGCGGTGCTGCGTTCGTCGGTGCGCGAGTACCTCGCCAGCGAGGCCATGCATGGCCTGGGCATCCCGACCACGCGCGCGCTGGCCATCACGGTTTCCGACGATCAGGTGGTTCGGGAGACGATCGAGACGGCTGCGGTGGTCACGCGGATGGCGCCCAGCTTCGTGCGATTCGGTTCGTTCGAGCATTGGTCCTCGCGCCGGCAGCCCGAGCTGCTGCGTACCTTGGCCGATTACGTCATTGACCGCTTCTATCCGGCCTGCCGCGAGGCGCCGGGCGAGCACGGCCCTTTGCTGGCGTTTCTAGAGGCGGTTACGCATCGGACGGCCACGCTGATGGCGGGCTGGCAGGCCGTGGGCTTTTGCCATGGCGTGATGAATACCGACAACATGTCCATCCTGGGTCTTACCCTGGACTATGGCCCGTATGGCTTCATGGATGGCTTCGCGCTCGACCACATCTGCAATCACACGGATACCCAGGGACGCTACTCCTGGAATCGTCAGCCTTCGGTAGGCCTCTGGAACCTCTATCGACTGGGCGGCAGCCTGCACTCGCTGGTACCCGATGTCGACGCCCTGCGCGCTGTTCTCGACGGCTATGAGGCGGTCTTCACGCAGGCGTTCCATGGCCGCATGGGCGCCAAGCTCGGCCTGAATCAATGGCAGGCGGACGACGAGGTCTTGCTCGACGATCTTCTCAAATTGATGGATAGCCAGCGCGCCGACTTCACGCTGAGCTTTCGTCGTCTCAGCGACGCGGTCCGCGGAAAGCCCCAGGGCTTTGCCGACCTCTTCATTGACCGCGATGCGGCTCAGGCATGGCTCGCGCGCCTCACGGCCCGTCATGCCCAGGACGGCATGGCGGCGGAGGCTCGGGCGCAGGCCATGGACCGGGTCAATCCGCTCTACGTCCTGCGTAACCACTTGGCCGAGCAGGCCATCCGGGCCGCGGCACAAGGGGATGCCAGCGAGATCGACCGGTTGTTCGAGGTGTTGCGAGCCCCCTTCGAAGCCAGGCCCGGATGCGAAGGGTATGCTGGTTTACCGCCCGATTGGGCCGCGGGAATCGAAGTCAGTTGCTCTTCTTGAGGACTGATAGCCACGAGGCAGGCTTGCAATACGCTCAAATCCTTGCATCGCGGGTAAAATTTGTCACATCATCAACGGCCTGTGTTGTGATGTTGCACACATGGGCCACATCGAAGTAGGGGAAGGCCATGCTGGCTGCCGACGGATTGTTGCGTATTGGTCTGCTCGAGGACGACGAAGACTTTCGCGAAGAGTTGGCCCTGGGGCTGGGTGGCTATGGGTTCAACGTCGTGTTCGATTGCGCGGACGCCGCCTCGTTTTACCGCAATCTCCAGTCGCAGCCTTGCGACATCGTGATTCTCGATGCCAACGTACCGGGCGAAGACGGCTTTTCCGTCGCGACCCGGCTGCGCGCGCTCAGCCCCATGGGCATCGTGATGCTGACCGGGCGCGGCGCGCTCGAAGACCGCGTCCGCGGCCTTGAGGGCGGTGCCGACGTCTATCTCACCAAACCGGTCGACCTGCTCGAACTCAGCTCCGTGATCCGCAGCCTGGCGCGCCGCATGCGGCTCGCGCGCGGCGGTGCCGCCACCACCGGCCAGACCATGGTCGAGGCCGGCCGGCCTTCGGCGCAATGGTCGTTGCAGGAAGGCGGTTGGGTGCTGGTCGGCCCGGACGGCGTCTCGCTGCATCTGAACGCCCAGGAACGCATCTTCCTCATGACCCTGCTGGACAGCGCTGGCAAGGCGGTGACACGCCAGGTGCTGGCCGAGATCATCCAGCCCGATAACCCTGATGATTTCGAGCCGCGCCGCGTCGATGTCATGGTGAGCCGTCTGCGCGCCAAGGCGCAATCGGCGGGGTTCAAGCTGCCGGTGCTGTCGGTACGGGGCCAGGGCTACGTGTTCGCGGCCTGAGCGAGGGCGGGAGAATCAAAACAAAGGCGGCGCTTCGGCGCCGCCTTTGTTTTGCCGGGGTATCCCGCGCTACTGCCGCTTAACTGCCGCGCCCTTGCGGCGTCGGCAGGGCGATCACGAATCGGGCGCCCTGGCCCGGCTGGGTCTGCACGGTGAGAGAGCCCCCCTGGTTGATGCAGAGCTGCCGCGCCAGATGCAGCCCGAGTCCCGTGCCCGGCGTTTCGCGGTGGGCGGCGCGCCGGAAATGCGGCTCGAAGATCCGCTCGGCCTCGGCTTCTTCGATGCCGGGGCCCTGGTCGGTGACGGCGAGCCAGGCCAGGGCGCCGTGGGCGCCGCTGGACAGGCCCGCGTCGATCAGGATGGGCTTGTCCGCGGGCGAATACTTGATCGCGTTCTGAATCAGGTTGCGCAACACCAGCCCCGTGAGGAGTGGGTCGCAAAGCACAGGTACCTGCGCTTCGGTGTTCACCACCAGCAGATGGGCGGTGTCGGGCTGGATACTGGCTGCCGTATCGCGCACGAGGTCGCCCAGATCGCAGCTCTCGGGCCGCGGCGTGAGTGCCTGGTCGTGTTGGCGCTGCGGGCTGAGCACTTGATCCAGCATGTCGATCATGCGGGTGACATTACGCCGGATGCGGGCGAGTCGGGTGTCGACGTCCTGCCCGCTGCCGGCCAGGATGGTCTCGAGCGACTGTGCCGCGGCGCTGATCGTGGCCGCGGGCGTGCGAAGCTCGTGCGAAAGCAGCGAGTGCATTTGCCGCTGCGCCTGGAGCGCGCCGGCCAGTTCGGAGAGCCGCTGATCCGCCTGCTCCTGGCGTTTGCGCAGCACGCCGCTTGCGGGTGCCGGCCATGCGGGGCTGACGGCCGGATCGGCGGCCGTGGCGGCGGGGCCCGGCTGCGTTGCCGTGGGCTCGGCGAGTGCGCCGGTGTTGCCTGCCACGGTCTCGCTCTCGTGGGGATCCGTCATGTCGAGCGCGCCGGCGTCCAGGGTGTCGGGCTCGGCTTCCAGCACGATGAAACCGAGCGAGCTCAGCAATTCGCGGATGGCTTGGTCGGGCGCATGTTGCGCATAAGCGGGCACGCCGAGGGTGCGCGCCGTTTGCGCCACCGTGGCGGCGAGATGGCGGTTGCCCGGGCTGCCCGCGAGGCTATGCACGAAGCCCCCGCCGACCTTGAGATAGGCCAGCGGCAATTGGTGCAGGCGTTCGAGCGCGGCGAACTGCTCGGATAAACGGCGCACGCTGACGCGAGCGCCTGCGGCCGTTGCGATGTCGCACAGTGCCTGCACGCCTTCGAAATAGTCCACCAGCCCATGTGCATCGATCTCGAGCACGAGTCTGCGCGCAAGCGCGGGACGATCTTCGAGCAGGCGGCGCAGGCGCTGGCGGAACGAGGGTTGTTCCAGGGATGCGGGCGCGAGTTGGACGGCGAGGTCACCGGGTGCGCCGACCTGTTGGTCGAGCGCCAGGCGCACGGCCTGGATGTCGCAGTCGGCCGCGAGCCCCAGCCGGCTGGCCGGTGGCATGAACTGCGAGGCGTGGATGGGTTCGGGCGTGCCGGGGTCGCGTAGCCAGAGCGTCGCCTTGTGGTGCAGCACGGTGCCCGCCGCATCGCGCCGTGCCTCACGGCGCAGGAAGAACCGGTGCTCTTCGAGTGCGCGCACCAGGATGTCCTGCCAGCTGTACTCGCCGTCGACGCGGGCTTCGTTGCGGTCGTCTGCGTACTGGAGATCATCGCTGTTGGAGATCTCGGCCCGCATCAGGGCGTGATCCAGACGCGCCAGTACCGTGCCCACCTGCTCGTGCGATCGATAGGCGGTGAGCGCCAAGGCCCACCGGCACCATTGGCCGTTTTTCAGGGGCAATCGCCGCAGGCGCAATTCGCGCCGCATGTGCTCGGCGAGTTCGTGGGCCACACGCGTGCTGCTTGCCGGAAGCAGGGCGGCGAAGTCCGAGCCGTTGATGCGGGCGAGCAGCGTGCCGACGCCACCCTGGCTCGTGAGCGTTTGACTCAGATGCGTGGCCGTCAGACGCAGCCACTGATCGGTCGCCTCGTGGTGCATGTGGCGATTGATCTCCGCCATGTCGCGCTGGCGGAAGATGAGCAGATGGCCGGCGGGCTCGCCCTGACCCGGCGCGCGTAGCGCATTGCGGAAGGCGTCGAAGAAGACTCGGCGATTCATCAGGCGAGTCACCGGATCGTGGCGGGCTTCGCTTTCGAGCACGGCGATGCGCTCGTCACGTTCAGCCAGCAGGCGGCGCTGGCGTTCCAGTCCGTCGTCGATGGCGGCGTAAACCGGGGAGAGCAGCGCGCGATCGCTGGCGGCATCCGGGCGCTCACCGGGCTCTCCGCCACGTGCATGGTCCGCAAGCCTCACCAACGGGCCCGTTTGCCAGCGGCCCATCGCGGTGCGCAGATTGCGCAGCATCCAGGCGGCTGCCGCGAGGCAGAGCAGGAGAAGCCCGGCCGCGCTCAGCCACAGGGGCGCGGGCAGCCCCACAGGCAGGCCGCCGACGGCAATCTCGCCTTGCTGCGTGCCGTCGGCGGCACGATAAGGCTGGCGCGTAAGCGTGTGCGCGGCCGATGCCGGTTCGGCAGGTAGCGTCAGCGGTTGGCCCGCACGCGGGTGCACGGTAACCACCAATCCCGCAGGCGGTGCGGGAAGCCGGGCACGCAAGGAATCGGGGGAACCATTGGTGCCGGCCAGCGCCGCCGCATAGGCCTGGGCGGTGAGCTCAGCAGTCTGCTGCTGATGGGTCTGCGCGATACGCCAGCCAGTCCAGGCCTGGAGTGCCTGCGCGCCGAGCAGGATCATGATCAACGGCGTCAGGACGGCCCAAACGAAACGATGTGGCAATGGCATGGATGGGCGGCGTAAGCGATTGAAAGTGCGGCTCGAATATTTCGAGTGTAGTGATTTTTTTCAATATAAGAATCAAAACATTTCGGCAATGCCGTACGGGATTCTCGCTTTCCCGAATTTCCGCCCAAATCTATCGAATACACCACGAAATATCGCGTTGAATTCGTATCAAATCATGCATAATTCCGCTGATACCCGTGACGGTGTCTGGCACTGGACGCTGTACTCGCTGACAAGGGGGCTCCGTGGGATTGGATGACCTGGTGGGTCAGAGTCTGCTACCGGGATTGGCGCTGGCCGCCACATTGGTTTTCTTTATATATAGAGAGTATCGGTTGCGTCGCCGCCTGGCGCGCGACTCGCTCACGGGCGCGCTCACGCCCGACTCGCTGCGGCTCAAGGTCGAACGCAGCATGCGGCGCACCGGCGCCGTGGCCACCCAAGATACCGCGCTGCTGGTAAAGCTGATTCAACATCCGTCGTTGTCCGCCATGCTGAATATGGCCGACAACAAGACGCTGCTCGCCATGGTTGCGCAGCGACTGCATGAGCTGTCCGACGATTTTCTGGTCGCGCGTTATTCCACCGACTCGTTCATGGTCTGGGCGCCCGATGTGGAGGGCTGGCAGATCGCCGAGCTCGCCCCGCATATTCTCGAGCAGCTGTCGTGGCCCTATGAACTGCGCGGTCAGCCTCTGATCGTGGGGTTTCGCTTGTCGGCGGCGATGTATCCGGCGCATGGCGCCGATTTCGACGAACTCGAGCGCAGCCTGCACATCGCCATGCTGCAGCTCGACGATGGCGGCCCGGCCTGGAATATCTTCGAGCCCGACATGCTCGAGCGACAGCGGCATTTCCAGGGGCTGGAGCATGATCTGCGGGTCGCACTCGCCTCTTCGTCGATGGATCAGTTCGAGGTGCACTTCCAGCCCGTCTGCGACACCGATTCGGGCGTGATCCAGGGTTGCGAAGCGCTGCTGCGCTGGCATCATCCGGTGCATGGCGATGTGTCGCCCCTCGTCGTCATCGAGCTGGCCGAACGCACCGGTCTGATCGTGGGGCTGGGTGCCTGGGTGCTGGAGACCGCCTGCGCGCGCGCGGTGACCTGGCCCGCGTCGTGGAGCCTGCACGTGAACGTATCGGTGCGGCAGATGTATGCCGACGAACTGCCGTTGCAGGTGGCCCATGTGTTGGCCAACAGCCGGCTGGCGCCCCATCGCTTGGTGCTCGAGATCACCGAATCCGTGTTCATTTTGCAGTACGAACGCCATGTCGCCACCCTCAACGCCCTGCGTGCGCGCGGCGTGCAGGTGGCGCTCGATGACTTCGGCGCTGGCTATTCCAGCCTCACGCATCTGCGCCGCCTGCCGATCGATTGGGTCAAGCTCGACCGCGGTTTCGTGGCCGAGATCGAATCCGACGTGGTCAGCCAGGAGCTCGTGTCGGCGCTCATGGGCATGTGCCGTGCGCTCGGGCTGATGGTGGTGGCCGAAGGCGTGGAAACCGAAGCCCAGCGCGACATTCTGAGCCGGATGGGCTGCCGTTACATGCAGGGATTCTTGCTGGGTCGGCCCGTTCCGGCGCATCAGATACGGGTTTTGGCGGCGTCGGTGTCATAATCTGGGCTGGCCTCAACCCCGCTTTCCAGAAAAAACCCATGTCCGGCAATACCTTAGGCACCCTCTTTACCGTTACCAATTTCGGCGAGTCGCACGGACCCGCGATTGGCTGTGTGATCGACGGTTGCCCGCCCGGATTGCCCCTCGAAGCCGCCGATATCCAGCGCGAACTCGATCGCCGTCGTCCCGGCACCTCGCGCCATGTGACGCAGCGCCAGGAGGCCGATCAGGTCGAAATTCTGTCGGGCGTGTACGAAGGCGTCACGACGGGCACCCCCATCGGCTTGCTCATCCGCAACACCGATGCGCGCAGCAAGGATTACTCGAACATCGCCGACACGTTCCGCCCTGGTCACGCCGATTACACCTACTGGAGCAAGTTCGGTGTGCGTGACCCGCGGGGCGGTGGGCGTTCGTCGGCCCGCCTGACGGCGCCCACGGTCGCGGCCGGCGCGGTTGCCAAGAAATGGCTGGCCTCGGAGTTCGGGGTGCGGGTACGCGGCTACATGAGCCAGCTCGGCCCGATCGACATTCCGTTCCAGTCTTGGGACGAAGTACCGAACAACCCCTTCTATGCGCCGAATGCCGACGTGGTGCCGGCGCTCGAAGACTATATGGATCAGTTGCGTCGCGACGGCGACTCGATCGGCGCTCGCATCGAAGTGGTGGCCGAAGGGCTGCCGGCGGGGTGGGGCGAGCCGATCTACGATCGCCTCGACGCCGATATCGCGCACGCGATGATGGGCCTGAATGCCGTGAAGGGGGTGTCGATCGGCGCCGGCTTCGCGAGCATCACCCAACGCGGCTCGGAGCATGGCGACGAGATCACGCCCGACGGCTTCCTGTCGAATCACGCCGGCGGCGTGCTCGGCGGCATCTCGACCGGTCAACCCATCACGGTGTCGCTGGCGATCAAGCCGACGTCCAGCATCCGCGTCGAACGCCGCTCGGTCAATCGCGCGGGCGAACCCACCGTGGTCCAGACGCTTGGCCGGCACGACCCCTGCGTGGGCATCCGAGCCACCCCGATCGCCGAAGCGCTTCTGGCACTTGTGCTGATCGATCATGCGCTGCTGCACCGCGGCCAGTGCGGTTGAGTTGATCGCAGTCTCTCTTAGGCCGGCCGACACTCTTATTTTCCAGACCGAAGCGGAGGACGCCATGTCGTCGATGAACCTCACTCAGCAATGGCTGCGCCGCGCGGCGCTGGCCTCGGCCGCCACTGTCCTTGCCGTGCTCACGGGCTGCGCCAGCGTCAATACGACGCAGTCGGGCGCGGTCGGCGTCGACCGCAAGCAGTACATGTCGAGTCTGGTGCCCGAGCAGCAGCTCAACCAGGAAGCGGCTCAGCAATACAACGACATCCTCCAGCAGGCGCGCGCGAAGAACCTGCTCGATCGTGATGCGGCCCAGGTCACGCGGGTGCGGGCGATCTCGCAGCGCCTGATCGCGCAAGTGGGCGCGTTTCGTCCCGAGGCCACGAGCTGGCCTTGGGAAGTGCACGTGTTGAGCGTCGACGAGATCAATGCGTGGTGCATGCCGGGCGGCAAGATTGCCGTCTATACGGGCTTGCTGAGCAAGATCAAACCCACCGACGACGAGCTGGCCGCGATTCTGGGCCACGAGATCGCACACGCGTTGCGGGAGCACGCTAGGGAGCGCGTATCGCAGCAGATGGCGACCAATATCGGTTTGCAGGTGCTGTCCATCGCGACGGGCTCCTCGGCTGCGTCGGATCTGGGCGGCCAGCTGACCGATGTGATGTTTACCCTGCCAAATAGCCGCACGCACGAAACGGAAGCCGACCGCATGGGCGTGGAACTCGCCGCGCGAGCCGGATTCGATCCGCGTGCCGCGGTCACGCTGTGGCAGAAGATGGGCGCGGCCTCGGGCGGCAGCTCGCAACCCGAATTCCTGTCGACCCATCCGTCGGCGTCCACGCGCATCAATGAGCTGCAGACCACGTCGCAGCAGGTGATGCCGCTCTACGAGCAGGCCAAGGGCAAGTAAGTCCGGTAAAGACTGGGGCCCGCGTCGTCAGGCCCCGCTCCCGATGCTTCAGGCCGGCGCCGTGACGCCCGGGCCTCGCATCACATTGATCCCCAGATCCAGCAGCACGCGCCGCGTTTGCGCATCGGGTACGTCTTCGGCGTACACCTCGATGCCGAGCGCGCGCGCCGTCTCAAGCACCGAGGCGGTGAGCTGCTGGCTGCCCGGGCTTTGCGTCATCCCGCCCACGAAGCCCCCGCCCAGTTTTACGTAGGCGAGTGGCACGGTATGCAGTTGTGCCAGCGCCGCGAATTGCTGTGCCAGCCGCCGCAGGCCGACGCGAGCACCTGCCTCGGTAACCGTGGTGGCGAAGGCCTGCACGGCCTCGGGTGCTTCGACCAAGCCGTGCGCATCCACTTCGATGAACAGGCGCGCGGCGAGCGCGGGCTGCGCGTCGAGGATCTCGGCCAGGCGTGGCAGGAAGTGCAAAGCACGCAGCGACGGCAGCGCGACACGCACCGCAAGATCCCCACGATGGGTCTGCAACCACGCGAGCCCGAGCGTCACGGCCTGCAGATCGCAGTCGGCAACCAGGCCCAGGCGCACCGCCGGCGGAATGAAGAGCGTGGCATGCAGGGGCGGGCGGCCGGCTTCGTCGAGCAGGGTCAGTGTCGCCTCGGCACGCACCGGTTCGCCTTGGGCGGTCAGCAGCATTTCGGTGGCCAATCCGAAACGGCGTTCGGCCAGCGCCGCGGACAGGGTGCTTTGCCAGGCCAGTTTGCCAGCCTCGGACGGGCCGAGCACGTCGCTGTCACCGACCACCACCACGTGGTCATCGCCGGAGCTCTCTGCGCGCATGAGGCCAAAGTCGAGGCGTCCGAGGACGGAGCTCGCGCCGGTGTCCTGGGTGTAGTCGGCCAGGGCCAGCGCCCAGCGGCACAGGTGCCCTTCGCCCACGGGAATGCGGGAGGCGTGGAGGTCGCTGCGCAGCTGCTCGGCGATAGAGAGCGCCTGGGGAGCGGCGCAGCCGGCCAGCAACACCGCGAAATCCGACCCGTTGAGCCGCCCGACGAGCGAGGACGCGGCTTGCAACTGTTCGAGAGACGCCAGCACGCGGTTGCTCACGCCGCCCAGCCATTGGTCGATAAACTCGCGGGGCAGATGGCGGTTGAGGTCGGCCAGGTCGCGCTGGCGGAAGATGAAGATGTGTCCGCCGGCGATCGCGTTCGGCGCATCCGGTGTCGTCCGGTTCGCCGCGGCAGGGGTGTCGCTTCGGCCGCACTGGTCGAGGATGCGCCGCAGCTCGTTGAGGAAGTAGCGGCGGTTTGGCAAGCCCGTGACGGGGTCGAGGTTGACCTCGAGCTCGAGCGACTCGATCTTGGCATTTTGCTCTTCGACGCTGGCATGGATGCGCTCGCGGGTCTGGTTGAGCGCTTCGACCACGCCCGACAGCTCGGGCACGCGCACCGGCATGGGCGAGCTGGTGGCGCCCTGATCGATGCGGCGCACCTGATCACTGATCTCACGCAGCAGCCGATTCTGGATCCAGCGCACCAGCCAGAACGCAAAGAGCGCCCACAGGGCGCCGGCGCCCGCGACCAGGGCGATCATGCGCAGGCTGCTGTGCCACAACGATTGCCACGCATAAGCGTCGTTGGCCTGCAACGTGACGGTGCCTACCTGCGTCCAGCCGTCGCTCACCGCGTGGGTGGCGGGCTCGGATTGCAGCGGCGCCAGCGACTTGAACCAGCTCGGCACGCCATCGGCCGTAGGGGGCGCTTGCCGCTCGACGATGACCTTGCCGTTGGGATCCGCCAGCCGCACCAGCGAGAAATGCCCGCCGTCGAACAGGGCGGATACCAGCAGCTCCTGCACCACCGGTTCATTGTTGGCGGGTTGAGACAGGGATAGCGCGAGCGACACGGCTGCGTCCGTGCTCTGCACCTGAAGCTGGCTGGAGAGGTACTGGCGCGCCGCATTGATATTGAGCGCAAGCGCACCGAGCAAGATCACCGCGATGGCGAGTGTCACGCTCAGCAGCAGTTGTCGGAGTATGGACATGGTTGAATTTCCTGACGTCAGGGGCGTATGCCTTCCCGTTCCATGCGTTGAAGGAGGTCGCGCCAGCGGCCCAGCCGATCGGCGGGCGCGGCGGCTTTGCCGTCGACGTAAACGCCTTCGGCATTGAAACTGAACACGGGCGTGAGATCACGCCGGTCGGTGGCGGGCAGGATTGTCGAAATGAGACTGTCGAGCACCAGCGGGACCGCATTAGGGGTTTCGTAGTAGCCCAGCACCATATGTGCCACCTGGGTGCTGCTGCCGGGTCCGCCGATGCGGGCCCGCACGTAGATGAAGCGCAGTTTCTCGGGTGGCACGCCGAGCGCCAGCAGGCTGAAGTATTTGCCGATGACGAAGTCTTCGCAGTCGCCGATCCCCTTGCCCAGGGACTCCAGCGGGGTGGCCCAGTAATCGGCCTGGCCCCAGATCGCCGGGTCCTCGCCGGAGCGCAGGGTTCGGTTCCAGAAGTCGTTGGTCCGCGTCAGCGTCTCGCGCGTCTGCTTGGAAGCGGGCGCGCGCAACAGCTGCAGCCAGTCGTTCACGGCCTGCGCGCCCTGATGCCCGTATCGGCTCGCCGCCAGGCTCTGCAATCGGCCGGCGTCGATGTCGAGGGCGTGGCTGCCGCCCCAGCTCAGGGCCAGGCATAGCACGACCCATCGGCTCAGCCGAGGCAGGCTGCGGGGACGGAGACTCGAAGGCATGACACGGATTTTCACATCTTTCGGCCGGCTTCGGTGCGGTGCAAACGGCGCGCTGCCCAAAGCGGACAGCGCGTCGCGCGGCTTGGCGGTCAATGATTGACGTCGAGTTTCCCCTTTTGCAGCAGGTCGTTGATGATGGCCTGGTTGTCCAGCGTGCCGTTCTGCGTGAGATCCACGTTTTCGAGCACGATCTTCTGGTCGGCGCCCTGACCGATCTGGCCCTGCGTATTGATGTTGATGACGGTGTTGTTGCCGTCCTTTTGGAAGTTGAGGTACTGCGTCAGCGTGCCGTCCTTCTCGCCGATCAACAGATCCTTCAGATCCAGGATGTCGCCACCGTCGGCCGGCTTGGCCGTGGAGAAATCCTTGATGACGTCGACGGTGGGCGCGGCGATCGTGCCCTGGTCGCTGAGCTCCCATTTGAACGTGTCGCTGCCGGTGCCGCCCAAGAGCGTGTCATTGCCCTTGCCGCCGATCAGGGTGTCGTTGCCGCTGCCGCCATCGAGCCTGTCGTTGCCCGCGCCGCCATGCAGCAGGTCGTTGCCCGTACCGCCGTAGAGGATGTCGTTGCCGTCTTCACCGTACAGCGAGTCGTCGCCGCCCTGACCGTAGATGATGTCGTTACCCGTGCCCCCGCGCACCGTGTCGCCGCCGCCGCGCGTATCGTCGGGGAGGTTGAAGCTGGCGTGGTTGGCCTTGAGGTAGTCGTAGACTTCCAGGGTCGTTGGCGTCTTGCCGTTGGTGTAGGTGAGATAGTCGACCAGCGCCTTCATCCCCTGACCGTCGTGCGAGCCGGCTGCGACGTTGCCCCAGGCGAGATGATCGGTATTGATGGTATCGCCGAAAATGACGTCGTCGCCGGCGCCGCCGCTGATGGTGTCGCTGCCCACCGTGGCCGGGTCGGTGCTGGAGCTGCCGCGTTCGAGCGCGGCGGCCAGCTGGTCGCCCTGCAGCACGATGTCCACCTGGCCGGCCGGCGCGATCACCATCTGGCTCGACGCCCAGACCGCCAGCGAGATGTCGTCGATCGACACCGTCGACATGCGCAGATTGTTGGTGTTGTCGACCATCTCGAACACGAAGCGATAGGTGCCCGCCGACAACAGACGCGACTCGATGCCGGTGGTGCTGTTGTAGCCCGACGTGCTCGTGCCGCTGTCGGCCGTGACCCAGCGTCCCGTGGACGAGTCGTAGCGCTGTACCGTCCAGTTGAACTGATCGCCCGTGACGAAATTGCTCGTGAGCGCGGTGAAGCTCACTTTGCCGTAGCTGCCCGAGGAAATGGAGAAGTTCGGGCTGGTGGCGGTCGTGGAGCTGCCGCCGTTCCAGTCGGTAATCGCCATCGTATTGCTGCTGCTGCGGCCGACCGATCCCGACAGCAGGCCCGTGCCCGTCGTGGACCAGTTACTCACGTTGTTCATGCCCGTGCCGGTCGAGGTATTGAAGTTGGCCATGACCGTTTCGGTGCCGGTGCCGAAGGTGACGTAACCCGTGCTGTTGCCGTTGCCAGTGTTGTCGAACAGCTTCAGGTATTCGCCGTTGACGCCATTGCCGATGCCGATCGCGTGGACACTGCTGGTGTTGCTGAGCGGTGCGAAGGCATTCACCGACTCCTGCAGCGTGACCACGTCGGTCGAGTTGCCCGTGCCGCCGATCGTGCCGGTGGAGCGAATGTAGTAGGTGGGATCTCCGTCAGTCAGGAAGAAGGTGAGGTTCTCGTAGCCTGCCGCCGCCGTTTTGCCGGCCGCAGTCTGGTTGTTGAACCAGGTCACCGCGGTGTTGAACGCGGCTTCGTAGTTGGTGCCGCCATCCGCAACGAGGTTGTTGATGGCGGTGAGCAGGCTCGGCAGATTGCTCTTGTTCAGACCTTGCAGCGTGATGGCCTGGTTGCTGTTCGTGGAGAAGCCGATCAGCGTGACGTTGACCACGCCGTCGTGACCGGACAGTTGCGTGCCCAGATTGATGAGCGCGTCCTTGACCAGCTTGATCCGCGAATTCGCGTAAGTCGCGTTGGTCGAGCCGTCCAGGCCGAACGCCATGCTGCCCGAGGTGTCCACGACAAGCGCAATGTTGTAGTTCTTGCCGGGTTCAACCGTGGTGACGGTGCCGCCCTTGTCGCCCAGGATGATGTCGTCGCCCGATCCGCCGACGAGCGGCGAGCCCGGGGCGCTGCCGGAATTCTCGCCCGTCACAAGATTGTTCGTGACGATCGCGAAGTTGTATTCGCCCGAGGTGTTCTTGCCGCCGAAGTCCGTACCGCCCGTGTCCTGCACCTTGAAGCCGAACGAGGTGTCCTGTCCGGCCGCGGAAGGCGTGTAGACCAGCTTGCCGGCGGCAATGTCCGCTGCGGACACAGCGGTGTTGGCGGTGACCGCCTGACCGTTGAGCGTCAGCGTGCCGTTGGCAGGCAGGCGAGAGATGATGACGCTTTGCAAGGTGTTGCCCTCGGCGCCATCGCTGAACGCGAAGTCGCTGGTCTTGAAGGCGTAACCGGCACCCGCGCCGACCGTCGTCGAATTATCGGCCGATACGGGCGCGTCGTTGGTGCCCACGACTGATACCGTGATCGGCTGGGTGGTCTTGCCATCGCCGGCCGTGACGTTGAAGGTCTCCGACAGCACGGCGCCGGGCCCGAGGTTTTGCACCGCGGGCAGGCTGTTGTTCAGCGAGTACGTCCAGTTGCCGCTGCCATCGATCGAGAAGCTACCGTATTTGCCGACCACGTTGGTCTGCGCCACCACACCGCTCTGGCCCGCGTCCGCGTCGGTGACGGTGAGCTTGCCCGTAGCGGTCAGCGTGTAATCCTCGGTGACCGATCCGGAGGTCTGGCCGGTGATCACCGGGGCGTCGTCCGTCCCGTTGATCGAGACGGTGACCGTCTTCGTGTCCGTGCCTCCCTGGCCGTCGCTGACCTGCACCGTGTAGGTTTCGGTGACCGTCTGGCCGCCCTTCAGCACCTGCGCGGCGGCATTGTTCAGCGTGTACGTCCACTTGCCGGCGGCGTCCATGGAGAACGAGCCGTAGGTGCCCGTTGTGTTGCCGACGGTGGCATAGGTGAGTCGGTCACCCGTGTCCACATCGGTGGCGGACAGCTGGCCGCTCGCGGTCTGCGTTCCGTCCTCGGTGACGGTGCCCGTCAAGGTGCCCGACAGCTTCGGCGCGTCGTTGGTGCCTTGAATCGTGACGGTGATCTGGCTGGTCGTGCCGTCGGCAGACTTGACCGAGAAGGTCTCGGTCAGCGATTTGCCGACGCCCAGTGCTTGCACCGAGTTGTTGGCATTGTCGAGGTTGTAGGTCCAGTTGCCGTTGGCATCGATGGCGAAGGTGCCGTAGGCGCCCTTGGTGGCCGCTTGAACTTGGAAGCTTGCCTGACCTGCGTCTGGATCCACCACGTTGAGCTTGCCGGCGGCGAGCAGGGTGCCGTCTTCCTTGACGGTGCCGGCATCGTCACCCGGCTTGCTCGGGGTGATGATCGCTGCGTCGTCGGTGCCGTTGATGG
>JBIUPE010000007.1:0-238472 GCA_044626655.1 Pseudomonadota bacterium AL_CKDN230030165-1A_HGKHYDSX7
GGCGGGGGGGCGCCCACGGATCGGCGACGGACACCGCGGTGTCCGCGCGGCTTACTGATAGCCCTTGGGGAAGGGATCGGGCTTGATGAGGTCGGCCGTTTCGTAGATCACGTTGAATTGCCCGTCCTTGCGGATCTGGCCGATACGCGTCTTGCTCCACAGATGGTGGTTGGGATCGATCTTGACGTAGCCCTCGGGCGCTTCCTTGAACTCCAGGTTCGCCGAGGCCGCCACGACCTTGTCCACGTCGAAGCTGCCGGCCTTCTCGACCGCCATCTTCCACAGCCACGGCCCCAGGTAAGCGGCCTGGGTCACATCGCCGATCACGGCATTGGCGCCATACTTGGCCTTGAAGGCCTCGACGAATTTCTTGTTGTTTGGGTTGTCCAGGCTCTGGAAGTACTTCATGCACGACCAGAAGCCTTCCGCGTTCTCGCCGCCGATGCCCAGCAGCTCGTCTTCGGTCACGGAAATCGTGAGCAGCTTCTGCTTGTCGCTGGTCACGCCGGCCGCCTTGAGCTGCTTGTAGAACGATACGTTGCTGCCGCCCACCACCACGGCGAAGACCACGTCGGGCTTGCGCAGCTTGATCTTGTTGATGAGCGAGCCGAACTGCGTGTGGCCTAGCGGGTAGTACTCCTCGCCTACCACTTCGCCCTTGAGCACGTTTTCGATGTGCTTGCGCGCGATCTTGTTCGACGTGCGCGGCCAGATGTAATCCGAGCCGATCAGATAGAAGCTCTTGGCCTTCTGCTCGCGCGCAAGCCAGTCCAGGCTCGAGAGAATCTGTTGCGTGGCCTCCTGGCCGGTGTAGAACACGTTCTTCGATTGCTCCAGGCCTTCGTAGAAGGTCGGGTAATAGAGCAGGCCGTTTTCCTTTTCGAAGACCGGCAGCACGGCCTTGCGCGATGCCGAGGTCCAGCAGCCGAACACGGTCGCCACCTTGTCGCTCACCAGCAGCTTGCGCGCCTTTTCGGCGAAGGTAGGCCAGTCGGACGCGCCGTCTTCCTGGATGACCTTGATCTTGCGTCCCAGGATCCCGCCCATCGCATTGATCTGTTCGATCGCCAGGCGCTCGGACTGGATCGACCCCGTTTCGCTGATGGCCATGGTGCCCGTGGCCGAATGCAGCTGGCCGACCGTGACTTCGGTATCGGTAATGGCGAGGCCCGTGGTGTTGATGGCGGACGTCGCCGGGGCGGCCGCACGCGCCAGGGCCGGCACACCCAGCAGGGGCAGGCCCGCCAGGGTCAACGCGACACGGCGGCGCGAGGGCGAAACGGGGCCGGCGCCGGCCCGATCGGAAGGGGATTTGCCAGACATCGGGGAACTCCTAGGAGAGATCACGACCAGGGAAACCGAGCATGTGCGGAAGAGACCGCGGCCCGGAGCTTGGGTGCATACTAGGAACCCATGACGCACTGCAACATACGTTGATTGACGTACAGGCAGCCCGCGCCTCCCGCGCTACAAAACGTCGTACGTCAAACGACGCATGCCGGCCGGGCGCACGTTGCGGCCAAGCCCGGTAGCGCGTCCCCGCCGGAGTTCCGCCTTGTCAGCCAGTGCACCGCAACGCATCGTCAAGATCCGCCGCGACTACAACACCTGGGTCTCGAACGAGACCCTCGAAGACTATGCGCTGCGCTTTACGCCGGTGTCGTTTCGCAAGTGGTCGGAGTTCCGTGTGGCGAATACTGCCGTCGGCGCGGTGTCGTTCCTGGCCCTCGAGGCGATCGGCGGGGCGCTCGCGCTGAATTACGGTTTCGTCAACGCGTTCTGGGCCGTCGTGGCCGTGGCGATCGTCACGTTCCTCACGGGCCTGCCGATCGCGTACTACGCCGCCCGCGAAGGGCTGGACATGGACTTGCTCACCCGTGGCGCTGGGTTCGGCTACATCGGCTCGACCATCACCTCGCTGATCTACGCCTCGTTCACGTTCATCTTTTTTGCTCTCGAAGCCGCCATCATGGCGCTGGCGCTGGAGCTCGCGACCGGCCTGCCGCTCACGATCGGCTATCTGCTGTGCGCCGTGGTCGTGATTCCGCTCGTGACCTACGGCATTACGTTCATCAACCGCCTGCAAGCCTGGACGCAGCCGGTGTGGCTGGTGCTATTGCTGCTGCCCTATGCCTTCATCCTGTGGAAGGATCCCGGTGCGGTCACGTCGTTCCTGCGCTTCGAAGGGTATGAAGGGCGCGGCGGCAGCTTCAACCTCTTGATGTTCGGTGCCGCCGTCGCGGTGGCCGCCTCGCTCGTCACGCAGATCGGCGAGCAGGTCGATTACCTGCGATTCCTGCCGCCCCGTACACGTGCCAACCGTGTGCGCTGGTGGGCCGCCCTGCTCTGCGCGGGCCCGGGCTGGATCCTGCCCGGCGCGGCCAAAATCCTGGGCGGCGCGTTCCTGGCCTACCTGGCGCTCGGACACGGCGTCAGTGCCGAGAAGGCGGCCGACCCCAATCACATGTACCTGATCGCCTACGGCTATGTGGTCGACCATGCCGGACTCGCGCTGGCGCTGGTGACGCTGTTCGTCGTGGTATCGCAAATCAAGATCAACGTCACGAACGCCTATGCGGGGTCGCTAGCCTGGTCCAACTTCTTCGCTCGCGTCACGCACAGCCATCCGGGGCGCGTGGTGTGGCTGGTGTTCAACGTGCTGATCGCCGTGGTGCTGATGGAGATGGGCGTGTTCGGCGCCCTCGAACATGTGCTCGCGCTGTTTTCGCATGTGGCGCTCGCGTGGATCGGCGCGCTGGTGGCCGATCTCGTCATCAACAAGCCGCTCGGCCTGTCGCCCGCCCGCATCGAGTTTCGCCGCGCCTACCTCTACGACATCAACCCCGTGGGGGTGGGGAGCATGCTGATTGCCATCTCGCTGGCGCTGCTGGCGTTCGCGGGCGTGTTTCCGGGCACCGCCGGCGCGCTGGCCCAGGCGCTGTCGCCCTTCGTGGCATTGCTGGCCGCCTTCGCCTGCGCGCCGCTGATCGCATGGGCCACGCGGGGCCGCTACAACCTGGCGCGCCAGCCGGATGCCCTGCCCGGCGCCAAGGCACTGGCCTGCGTGATCTGCGCCAACCCCTTCGAGCCTCCCGACATGGCGCACTGCCCTGCCTACAACGGCGCCATCTGCTCCCTGTGCTGCACGCTGGATGCGCGCTGCCATGATCGCTGCAAACCCCGATCCCGGTTGCAGGACCAGCTGGGCGGCGCCCTGCAGCGCATTCTGCCCGCGGGTCTGAGCGGGGTGCTCCACACCCGTCTCGTGCACTATCTGCTCATCGTCACCGGGATCGCGCTGATGCTCGGCACGATCCTGGGGCTGATCTACTACCAGGAAGCCGTGAGCTATCGTCATGCCGGGCTCGCGCTCGATACGTTGCGAGCGACCTTCCTGAAGCTGTACGCGGCCCTGCTCCTGATCGCGGGCGTGGCCGCCTGGTGGCTGGTGCTCACGCAGGAGAGCCGGCGCGTGGCACAGGAAGAGTCGGACCGGCAGACCACGCTATTGCTGCGCGAGATCGAGGCGCACCGCCAGACCGATGCGCAGTTGCAGCAGGCGAAAGAGGCGGCCGAAAGCGCGAACCTCGCCAAGAGCCGCTTCATGAGCGGGATGAGCCACGAGCTTCGCGCCCCGCTCAACAGTATTCTGGGCTACGCACAGATCCTGCAGCGCGATCCGACATTGCCTGCCCCGCGGCGCGAAGCGATCGACGTGATTCATCGCAGCGGCAGGCACCTGGTCGGCCTGATCGACGGGCTGCTGGACATTGCCCGCATCGAGGCCGGCAAGCTGCGCCTGGAAAACGGCGAACTGCGCCTGCCCGAGTTTCTCGAGCAGATGGTGCAGATGTTCCGTCCGCAGACCGCGCTCAAGGGCCTGCATTTTCGCTATGAGTGCGCGCCCGATCTGCCGCAGATCGTGCATATCGACGAGAAGCGGCTACGGCAGATCCTGATCAATCTGCTGAGCAATGCGGTCAAGTTCACGCAACAGGGCGAGGTCGCGCTGCGCGTCAAGTACGCCGCCGATATGGTGCAGTTCGCGGTGAGCGACACCGGCATGGGTATTCCGGAAGCGGATATGGAGCGCATCTTCCTCCCCTTCGAGCGCAGCTGGGCCGCGGCCGAACAGGCCGACACGGGCACGGGGCTGGGTCTCACGATCTGCCGCATGCTCACCAACATCATGGGCGGCGAGATCCGCGTGCGCAGCCAGGTGGGGTCGGGCAGCACGTTCACGCTCAAGCTGTTTTTGCCCGAAGTGCGCTCGCCCCGCGGTGACGCGCGACCCGCCGGCCCGGTGATCGGCTATGAGGGCGAGCGCCTGCGCATTCTTACCGTAGACGATCAGGCGTCGCAGCGTCGCCTCGTGCGCGACATGCTCGAGCCCCTGGGCTTCGCCGTGCACGAGGCCAATGGCGGGCCCGCCTGCCTGGCCTGCGTGCACACGCTGCGGCCTGCCTTGATCCTGATGGACGTGTCGATGCCGGGGATGCCGGGCTGGGACGTATGCCGCGCCTTGCGCGCCGAAGGCGTCGCCGTGCCCATCGTGATGCTGTCGGCCAATGTGCACGGTCTGGATCCCAAGGAGACCGCGCAGAGCGGGCACAGCGATTTCATCGCCAAGCCGGTGATCCTCGACGACCTCCTTGCGCGCATCGGCACACACCTGCGGCTGCGCTGGATCACTGAAGCCGCGGCGCCCGTGCAGGCAGTGAGCGAAGGCGAGCTGCATGGCGTCGCGCTCGAACGCGAGGATGCCGAAGCACTGCTCGAACTCGGCGCGATGGGCTATATCAAGGGCATCCTCGCCAAGCTCGACGAGCTTGCCCAGCGCCAGCCGCACACCACGCGCCTCACCCGCCATCTGCACACGCTGGCCAGCGAATTCCAGCTCGCCGAGTTCAACCGACTGCTCAAAGACCATGTACAGCGCCACCATGCCCTCGCCCGATAAAAACCTCGTCATGCTGGTCGACGACGCGCCCGACAATCTGAAGATGCTGTCCAGCGCGCTCGACGAAGCGGGCTATCGCGTCCTCATCGCGACCGATGGGCTCAGCGCCATCGAACGCGTGGACTATGTCGTGCCGGATATCGTGCTCATGGATGCCGTCATGCCCGGCATGGATGGCTTCGAGACCTGCGCGCGATTGAAGGCCCACCACGCCGCCGCGCAGGTGCCCGTGGTGTTCATGACCGGACTCACCGAGCCTGAACACGTGCTGCGCGGCTTTCGCAGCGGCGGGGTCGACTACGTGACCAAGCCGCTCGATCCCGACGTGGTGCTGGCACGCCTGGATACGCACCTGCGCAATGCGCGTCATCTCTCGGCGGCCTACGACGCCCTGGATGCCGCGGCGCGCGCCGTGGTGGTCCTGGACGCCCGCGGCAAGGCGATCTGGAAGACCGGCCGCGCGCGGCTCTGGCTCTCGGACTACCTGGGCTGCGCCGACGACGCGCCCGGCCTGCCGGTGCCCCTGGCCGACTGGATCGCCACCCATCTGCCGCAGGGCCCCGCCGCGGCGCCCTGGGTCGTGCCCGGTGCGCGAGGCAATCTGGTGGTGAGCCTGTCGGCGTCACGCCGCTCGGGCGAAACGCTGCTCCTGCTCGAAGAGCGTCCGCACCTCGCGCCCACAGCCGAGTCACTGGCGGCCACCTACGGCCTCACGCCGCGTGAGCTCGATGTGCTGGACTGGCTTGCCAAAGGCAAGACGAACCGCGACATCGCCGACATCCTCGGCATGGCGCCGCGCACGGTCAACAAGCACCTGGAGCACATTTTCGTGAAGCTGGGCGTGGAGACCCGCACCGCCGCGGCGGCCATCGCGGCCCGCCACGCCAGCCCGCGCTGAGCGCCAGGCGTCACGGCGAAGCGCCGGTTACATTCAGCCCGAGTGCTAGAATGCGGCTCTCCGCCAGTCGGGCGCGGGCGCTCTGCCTCATCTACCCGATTGCCGCGCGCTCGCCGTAGTTAAACGGATATAACCGGCCCCTCCTAAGGGTCAATTGGTGGTTCGATTCCACCCGGCGAGGCCAGCTTTCTTCACCCCCTGGCATTCCGCCCTCCGCGTTCGGCCCATTCCCCGCATTTCATCTCACACGCTGTCGTGTCCCCTTTCAGGACATACCCGCGCCTGCGCGCCGCATTCAGCCCGTTGCAGGCCGATCCGGTATACGCTTGCCGGCGCCGGCACGTCACCGCTGTCATGCCGCCCAACCCGTCCCTTTATTTCTATCCGGGGCAGGTTGAAGTTCCACTTGCGCACAAGTTCAAATTGCTGTTTAAATTTGGCGCGTAACCCCCTAATTCAACTGGATTTTTTTCAGCCCATTACTGAGATGGATCCAGGCAAGACATCTGAACATTCAGACAAGGTTTGTATCCCATGGCATTTCCCTGGATGAGAGCGATCTCGACGGCTCTGGCGCCCCTGGCGCTGGCCGCCGCTGCGCTCCTGCCCGTGGCCGCGCACGCGGCCCCTGCCAAGGATCCCTGCAAGACCAATGCCAAGTCGTCCGCTTGCAAAGCGGCGCAAGCCAAGAAGAAAACCAGCGCCGCGAAGCCGACCAGCAAGTCTTCCAGCAAGTCCTCGGCCAAGAGCAGCAATAGCAAGAGCAAAAGCAGCGCCAAGACGGCGTCCGCCAGCAAGAATTCCAACAGCAAGATCAAGGCGTCCACGCGCACCAAGGTGGCCCGAGGCGGCGCAGCGGCCGTGGCCGCCGATGCGGCCATGCCGCCCGCCGCGGCGTCGCCGGCCGCGGAAGCCCGCGCCCTGCGTTCCACCACCGCGTACGTGCAGGACCTCGAGACGTCCACGGTGATGTTCGCCAAGAACGAAAACGTGGTGCGGCCAATCGCCTCGATCTCCAAGCTCATGACCGCCCTGGTCGTGGTGGACGCCAACCTGCCGATGGACGAGGTGATCGAGGTCACCGATGAAGACGTCGACACGCTCAAGCACACGACCTCGCGCCTGCGCGTGGGCACCCGCCTGTCGCGCGGTGACATGCTGCATTTGGCGCTGATGTCCTCCGAGAACCGCGCCGCGCATGCCCTGGGCCGCAACTACCCCGGCGGCTTGTCGGCCTTCGTGACGGCCATGAATGCCAAGGCGCGTTCGCTCGGCATGCTGAGCACGCATTTCGTCGAGCCCACGGGGCTGTCGAGCGAAAACGTCTCGTCGCCGCACGATCTGGCGCGCCTGCTGCGCGCCACCGCGCAGCGTCCGCTGATCCATCGTTACTCCACCGACACGGAGTACGACGTCGAGATCAACAAGCGCACCCAGACCTTCCGCAATACCAATCTGCTGGTGCGCAAGCCCGACTGGGATATCAAGGTTTCCAAAACCGGCTTCATCAACGAAGCGGGTGAATGCCTCGTGATGCTGGCGCGCATCAATGGCCGTGACGTGGCCATCGTGCTGCTCGACTCGCAAGGCAAACTGTCCCGCATCGGCGATGCCGTCCGAATCCGCCGCATCCTGCAAAGCGACGTGGCCATGCTCTAAGGCCTCGCGCTCAATAAAAAGAATCGCCGCTGCTCACACAGCGGCGTTTTTTTTGTCTGGAGCCCAGCGCGGGACGCGCCCTCTACCCGGTATGCGCCGGCACGCGCAGCGGTTGCTCGTCGTACAGATTGGCCGGCAGGCCGTGCAGCACGGCACGGGCATCGAGACCGCGAATCGGTACCGAGGCGTCGCGCGGAATGCGGCCATCGGCCTGCAGCATCTGATAGCGCAGGCAGCACACGCGCAAAAACGACGTGAAGTTGGCGGCCTCGCCGCGATACTCGCTCAGCTCGTCGTAGAGCCGTTCGATCAGTTGCGTGACGCGCATGCCGTCGCGCGCCGCGATCTCTTCCAGCACGTTCCAGAAGAGCTTTTCCATGCGCACGCTGGTGGCCACGCCGTGCAAGCGCAGCGAACGGGCCTCGGTGGCATAGGATTGCGCGTTGGCGCGCACGAAGATTTCGCACATGGGGGTTCCCGCCGCGGGTGTGGGGATCCCTTGAATGTAGGCCGGGTGGCCCGCCAGGGCAATGGGGGCAAGGCCTGTGCCCTGCCCCGCATGCCTCAGTGCGAAATGCGCGTGCCCAGCACGGCGAGGAATTGCGCCAGCCACGCGGGATGCGCGGGCCAGGCGGGCGCGGTGACCAGATTGCCGTCGGTGTGGGCCTGGTCGATACCGATCTCGGCATAGGTGCCGCCCGCCAGCTTCACTTCGGGTGCGCAGGCCGGATAGGCCGAGCACGTGCGGCCCTTGAGGATACCGGCCGCGGCGAGCAGCTGGGCGCCGTGGCAGACGGCCGCGATGGGCTTTTTGGCCTGGTCGAAATGGCGCACGATCTCAAGCACGCGCTCGTTCAGGCGCAGGTACTCGGGCGCCCGGCCGCCCGGGATGACGAGGCCGTCGTAGTTCTCGGGCTCGACCCGGTCGAAATCGTAATTGAGGGCGAAGTTGTGGCCGCGCTTCTCGCTGTAGGTCTGCGCGCCCTCGAAATCGTGGATGGCGGTGGCGACGCTGTCGCCGGCCTTCTTGTCGGGGCACACGGCATGGACCTTGTGACCCACGGCCAGCAGGGTCTGGAACGGCACCATGGTCTCGTAGTCTTCGGCGTAATCGCCGACCAGCATCAGCAGTGTCTTGCTCATGAACGTCTCCGGTGAGGACAGGATGGGCCGCGCGCGGATGCGGCGGCGTGTCGTTGTTCTTGTCGGAGCATTGTGCGAGACGGGCGAGCGGCGCGGGTGGTACTCCCGTACCGCAAGCTGCTACAGAATGCGGCGGCGTTCAGCCCGCACGAAACCGCTGCGCCAGCGCGTCGCAATGCCGCACCAGAATGGCGGCGTCCACGCCCACGGCGGTGTAGAGGCTGCCCGCCGCCATGTAGCGGCGCGCCAGCGTTTCGTCGGGGGTCAGTACCCCGGGCGCCTTGCCCGCTGCGCGCACCCGCGCGATCGCGCTTTCCACGGCGGCCACGACCTTGGGATGCCCCGGCTCGCCGGGATACCCCAGGCTGGCGGCGAGATCGGCGGGGCCGATGAATACGCCGTCCACCCCATCCACCGCGATGATGGCGTCCAGGTTCTCGAGCGCCTCGCCGGTCTCGGCCTGCACCAGCAGGCACAGCTCGTCTTCGCAGCGCTGCATGTAGTCGGGCACGCGACCATAGCGGGTGGCGCGCATGGTGCCGCTCACGCCGCGCACACCCCGCGGCGCGTAGCGCATGCCGGCGACCGCGCTCTCGGCCTCGGCCGCGTTCTGCACATAAGGCAGCAGCAACGTCTGCGCACCGATGTCCAGATATTGCTTGATCTGGACCTTGTCGTTCCACGACGGCCGTACGACGGCGTGGCTGCCGTAGCCAGCGGCGGCCTGCAGTTGTGCCATCACGGTGGGCAACACCACGGGCGTGTGCTCGGTATCGAGCAGCAGCCAGTCGAAGCCGCTCGCGGCGACCAGCTCGGTGCTGTTGGGGTGACCCAGCGTGACCCACAGGCCCGTCTGATGCCGTTGCGCGCGCAACGCGCGCTTGAAGGAATTGATCGGGAGTTCCATACGCCGCGTCCTAGGAGAAGTGCACCGAGATGCTGCCGAGCTTGCCGTAATCGGCATGCAGGGTATCGCCGCGCGCCACGGCCACCGTGCGCGTGAACGAACCGGCCAGCACGATATGACCCGCTTCCAGGCCGGTATCGTGCAACGCCAGCTTGTTGGCCAGCCAGGCGATGCCCAGGGCCGGATGGCCGAGCACCGCGGCCGACACCCCGGACTCTTCGATCACGCCGTTCTTGAACAACAGCGCGCTGACCCAGCGCAGATCGATATCGAGCGGGCGCACCGGACGGCCGCCCAGCACGATGCCCGCGCAGGCCGCGTTGTCGGCAATGTTGTCGACGATGCGACGCGGGTATTTGCTGCGGCCATCGATCAGCTCGAGCGCGGGCACCACGTAGTCGGTGGCGTCCAGCACATCGAACAGGCTCACGCCAGGGCCGCGCAACGGCTTGCCCAGCACGAAGGCCAGCTCGACTTCGACGCGCGGCACGATGAGCTTCTCGGTGGAGATGGTCTCGCCGTCCTGGAAGAACATCGTGTCGAGCAAGTGGCCGTAGTCAGGCTCGTCGATGCCGACGGTGCTCTGCATCGCCTTGGACGTGAGACCGATCTTGTGGCCACGCAGCCGCGCGCCGGCGGCCAGCTTCTCGTCGATGATGCGCTGCTGGATGGCGTAGGCATCGACGATCTCGATATTCGGAAAGACCTGGTCCAGCTGCGTGGTGGGCACGCCGCTGCGTTCGGCGTCGATCAACAGCTGCGCGGCGCGGGCGCGATCGGCGTCATTGAGCATGGCGGACTCCTTCAAGCGTGACGGCCTCGTCGGCCACCGGGTTGGACAATACGCCGATGCCCGAGACCTCGACCTCGACGACATCGCCCGGCTTGAGAAAGCGTGGCGGCGTGAAGCGCACGCCGGCGCCGATCGGCGTGCCGGTCGAGATCACGTCGCCCGGCTTGAGCGTGGTCCAGATCGAGATGTAGCGGATGAGCTCGGCGAACGGGAACATCAGGTTGTCGGTGCTGTCCTGCTGGCGCAGCTCGCCGTTGACGCGCGTGCTCACCGTCAGCGGCGCCGCGGGGTCGAACTCATCGGCGGTGACCAGCCACGGCCCCATCGCGCCGCTGGCATCGAAGTTCTTGCCCTGGGTGACGTTGAATTTGCCGTGGCGCAGCCAGTCGCGCACCGTGCCTTCGTTCAGGCAGGTGAGGCCGGCCACATGGCGCCAGGCGTCTTCAGCGGCGATACGGCGGCCGGCCTTGCCGATCACGATGGCGATCTCACCCTCGTAGTCGAGCTGCTCCGACTCGGGCGGGCGCAGCAGCGGCTGGCCATGGCCGACGAAGGAACCCGGGAAGCGCGGGAACACGCTGGGATACGCCGGCGGTGCGCTGCCGTCCTGGTACTCCTCGTTGCGCTTGCCGTAGTTCACGCCGACACAGATGATTTTCTCCGGGGCGAGAATGGGCGGCAGCAATTGCACGTCGGCCAGCCGATGCGTAACCGGGCGCGCCTGCGCGGCATGCGCCAGCTCTTCCAGCGCGCCGGCCGCAAGCGCGGTGTGCAGGCTGGCGTGGCCGAGTTCATCGAGGGCGACGATGTCGTGGTCGCCGCGCAACGCGCCGAAGCGGGTGCGGCCCTCATGCGAAAAAGTAAGCAGCTTCATGCGTCGAATCCAAACAGGCGGGCGGGGTTGTCGACCAGGATCTTCTTCAGGGTGGCGGCATCGCCGGCGTAGCGCACGAGCTGGTCCACCAGCCGGCCTTCGTCGGGCGTCGCCTTGACCGACACCGGATGGGGCCAGTCGCTGCCCCACACGACGCGGTCGGGATTGGCGGCGATCATGGCTTGCGCCAGCGGCGTGACGTCGTCCCAGGGCGGGCCGCCGCGGGATAGCTTTTCGGTGAGCGAGAGCATCACCCAGAAGTTGCCGCGCTGGAGCAGCTCCACGAGCTTCTGGCGGGTCGGATCGGCCTCGCCGCGCGCGGGGTCGGCTCGGCCCATGTGGTCGAGCAGCACCGGGATGTCCAGCCGCTCGAACTGCTCCACCTGCGCCATCATGCCGTCGGGCTCGGGCTGAAACTTTGCGTACCAGCCGAGTTCGCGGATGCGTGCGATCGCCCGCTCGAACACCGCGGGTGCCATGCTGATGCCCAGCCCCTGACGCGTGAAGCGCGCCCCGCGCACACCGGCATCATGCAGGCGGGCGAGGTAGGCGTCGTCGCGCTCGGCCAGCACGACGGCATTCGCGCATCCGCGGTAGTTCGGTCCTGCCACAGCCAGGCCATCGAGTACCACCTCGTGGTCGGCGCCGTAGGTGGTGGCCTGCACGATCACGCCGCGCTCGATGCCGAGCAGGCGATGCAGGCCCAGCGCGACGTCGATGGTCGCGCTCGGCATGGTGTAGGCCGCGCCGGCCCGCACGGGGTAGCGTTCCTCGGGTCCGAACACATGGAACTGGCTGTCGCACGACAGCGGCGGCAGACGGGTGGCGGGCGCGGTGGGATGCGGATTGAACGCTTGATACTGAGTCATGGTTGCGTCCTCAACCGATCACGGCGACAAAGTCGCATTCGATCAGCTTGTCGCCATCGAGATCGGCCTGCATGGTGTGGCGCGCGGGCCGGTCCTGCGGATCCGGAAATGCGCGCAGCCACACCGCGTTCAGCGCGGCGCGCTGGCCGCGATCGCGCATCCACACCGTCATCTTGGCGATGTGCGCGAGCGAGCCGCCCCCGGCTTCGACGATGCGGCGCACGTGATCGAACATCAGCTCGCACTGGCGCTCGAGCGTATCGCCGTAGGCCCCCGTCGCCGGGTCGGTGCCCTGGATGCTGCCCGAGTACAGCATCGGGCCGATGCGGCAGGCGGCGGGGATGGGATTCTTGTGGCTGAAGCCTTCGGCATAAATGCTGCGTCTGCTCATGGCATGGTCCGTGTCGGTGAATGCGCGGCGAGCGGCCTCAATTGGCCGTGATGTTCGCGCGCTGGATGATCGGGGTCCAGCGCGCGTCTTCCGCGGCCAGATAGCGGGTGAATTCCTCGGGCGTGCTGCCGCGGGCCTCGGCGCCAAGCTCCGCGAAGCGCTGCACGATGGTGGGCTCGGCGAGGATCTTCGTGAGGGCCGCACTGAGCTTCGCCAGGGTTTCGGGCGAGGTGCCCTTGGGCGCCAGCAGGCCGGTGAAGGTGGCGGCTTCCATGCCCTGCACGCCGGCTTCGGCGAAGGTCGGCACATCGGGCATCGAGGGCACGCGCTTGGCCGTGGTGACCGCCAGCGCACGCAGGCGCTCTTCTTTCACGTAGGGCAGCGCCACCGAAATCTGATCGAAGTTGAAATCCACTTGCCCGCCCAACAGATCCGTGGTGGCCGGCGCATTGCCCTTGTATTGCGCGGTGGTCCAGCGCGCGCCGGTGAGCGACTGCAGCAGCTCGCTCACGAGATGATTGGTCGTGCCGGCCCCCGGCGAAGCCATGTTGAGCTTGCCCGGCTCTTTCTTGGCCAGCTCGATCAGCTCGCCCAGCGTTTTGGCGGGCAGCGTGGGTTTGACCTGCAGCACCAGCGGCGTATACGAAATCGAGCTGATGGGTGCGAAGTCGCGATCCCACTTATAGGCCTCGCGTTTGAAGATCAAGGGCGAAAACAGCAGCGGTCCGTTGGCCGCCATGAAGAGCGTGTAGCCATCGGGATCACTGCGGGCCACCTGCTCACCCGCGATCATGCCGCCCGCACCGGGTTTGTTCTCGACGATGAAGGGCTGGCCGAGCGCGGCCTGCAGGCCCGGCGCGATGAGGCGCGCGGCGACGTCCACATTGCCGCCCGGCGGATAGGGCACGACGATCTTGACGGGTTTGTCGGGCCAGGCGGCGTGGGCGAGGGAAGCGAAGGTGCTCAGCGCCACGGCGGCGCAGAGTCGCAAGCTGCGGTTCATGGTTTGTCTCCTGATCGTTGGAATCACGTTTTTTGTTGTGTGATGAAACTCTAGGAATTTGGCGGCGCGCGGACAACGCCGAATTGGCGAAAAGTTCCGAATAGTGGACTTATCTGCCGGAAGCCGATGCACAGCCCCCGCCAAATCCCCGCCGCGAGGCCGAAAATAAAGCGGTATTCAACGAGACAACGCGGATGCCCCGTCTTTTTGATGGTTCAATATCCGGACTACGAAGTGAGACTGCCATGCACCTGGACGCCAGCGACCTGAATCCCGAACAGACCTACCGCCTCATGAGCGGCATCGTGGTGCCCCGGCCCATCGCCTGGATCAGTACCCTGAGCCCCGCGGGCGGGGTCAATCTCGCGCCCTTCAGCTGCTATACCTTCGTGTCCAACACGCCGCCCATGGTGGGCGTGAACATCGGGCGCAAGGCGGGCGCGCGCAAGGACACTGCCAGCAACATCCTGGCGCAGGGCCATTTCGTGGTGAACATCGGCGATGAATCCTTGCTCGACGCGATCCACGCGAGCGCGGAGGAGCATCCGCCGGAGATCAGCGAAGCCGAGCTGCTGGGCCTGGCGGTGCTGCCTGGCGAAACCATCGCCACGCCCCGGCTGGCCGACGCGCCGATCAGCCTCGAATGCCGATATCACAGCGTGACGCCGTTCGGCGCCACCGGCGCGGAGTTCTTCGTGGGCGAGGTGCTGCGCTTCCATATCCGCGATGGCCTGCTGCACGACGGCAAGATCGACACCACGCTGCTGCGCCCGGTGTGCCGCATCGGCGGGCCCAATTACGCCTCGCTCGGCCCGATCGTGACCAAGCGCACGATCCGCCAGACGGCTAAGTCCCTCATGCCGCCCGAGACGCCATGAGCACGCCCGCTGAAGACGGCGCCGGCGGCGCTCAGACCGTACGCCGCGCGCTCGCCCTGCTGAGGCTGGTGGCCTGTGGCCAGGAGCGTGGCGTACGCCTGGTCGACCTGGAGCGCATGTCGGGGCTGAACCGCCCCACGGTGCATCGCCTGCTGAAGACCCTGATCCAGGAAGGCGCCGTGGAGCAGGACACGGCCACCCGCCGCTACCTGATCGGGCCCGAGGTCAGCTTGCTGGGCCTGGCGCGCACGCGGCGCTTTCCATTGCTGACCCTGGCCGAGCCGTACCTGGCCGAACTGGCCGACCAGGTGGGCGACACGGTGTTCCTGAGCATCCGCCACGGGCACGACTCGATCTGCATCGGCCGCTGCACGGGCCATCATCCGATCCAGGTGCTGTCCATCGAGGTGGGCGTACGCCGGCCGCTGGGCGTCGGCGTTTCCGGCGTTGCCCTGCTGGCCAGTCTCGAACCGGCGCGGAGCCAGGCCCTGGTCGAAGACAACGCCGCGCGGCTCACCGTATTGGGCGAACGGGTCGACGACATCCTGGTGCGCGTCCAACAAGCCCGCGAGCGGGGCCTGGCGCATGCGCCGGCGGGCCTGATGCCAGGCACCAGCGCGGTGGCCGTGCCGATCCTGACGGCCGCTGGCGAGGCCCTGGGCGCCGTCACGGTCACGGCCATGGCCGAGCGTCTCGCGCCGCGGCGCTTCGACATGGTGACGAGCCGCATGCGCGAGACGGCGGCGGCGATCGCGGCGCGACACGCGCAGTTGGCGCAGGCGGGCGCCAAGCGCACGTCAGGTTGAAGACATCCTGCCGCGCGCTGCGGCCAGCCGGGATCCGGCGCAGGAAAGCGCGCGTCGTGGACGACGGCGTTACGCCTCGAGCCCGACCGTCACGGGCGTGGCGCCCAGCAGATTCACCAACACCCGCGGCGCGATGCCGATCAGATAGCCGCGGCGCCCCCCGTTGATGTAGATCTGCTCGTAGTCGAGCACCGTGGCCTCCACGAATACCGGCATGCGCTTGCGCGTGCCGAAGGGCGAGGTGCCCCCGACCTGATAGCCGGAGTGGCGTTGCGCCACCTCGGGCTGGCACGGCGCAACCTTCTTCAGGCCGGCCTGACGGGCCAGATTCTTGGTCGAGACCTCGCGATCACCGTGCATGAGCACCACCAGCGGCCGCGCCGACTCGTCTTCCATGATGAGCGTCTTCACCACCGCGTGCGGGTCCACGCCCAGCTGACGCGCGGATTCGCGCGCGCCGCCATGATCGACGTAGTCGTAGGTGTGCTCGGTGTAAGCCACCTTGTTCTGCTTGAGAAACTGGGTGGCGGGCGTTTCCGAAACGTGGCGGCTGCTCTTGCTCATGATGGGGTCGGAAAAGGTGCTCAGGCACGCGGATGATGCGCTGCATGCAGCGCGCGCAGGCGTTCACGCGCGACGTGAGTATAGATCTGGGTGGTGGAGATATCGGCGTGGCCCAGCAGCAGCTGCACCACGCGCAGATCCGCGCCGTGGTTCAGCAAATGGGTGGCGAAGGCATGCCGCAACACATGCGGTGACAGCGGGGCGCGCACGTCGGCCAGCAGCGCATATTTCTTGACCAGCTGCCAGAAAGCCTGGCGCGACATCGCTTCGGCGCGGGCCGTGAGAAACATGGCGTCGGCGGCACGCCCGCCTGCGAGCTCGGGCCGCGCCTCGCGCAGATACTGATCGAGCCAATGGGCCGCCTCGGCGCCCAGCGGCACCAGGCGATCCTTGCCGCCCTTGCCCTGCACCACCCGCACCACGCCCTCGTTCAGGCTCACGTCGAGCACTTTCACGTTGACCAGCTCGCTCACGCGCAGGCCGGTGGCGTACAGGGTCTCGAGCATGGCGCGATCGCGCAGGCCCCGGGCGGTCTTGAGATCGGGCGCGGCCAGCAGCGCCTCCACCTGCTTCTCGGACAGCGTTTTGGGCACACGCAGCGGCTGCTTGGCGGCCACGAGTGTCAGGCAGGGATCGGCCTGCACACGGTGTTCGCGCAGCGCCCAGGCATAGAAGCGGCGCAAGGCGGCGAGCCGGCGGTTGGCGGTCGTGGGACGGCTCTCTTCGTGACGCGCGGCGAACCAGGCGGAGATGTCGGCGGCACCCGCTTCGCTCAACTGCCCGGCGCTCGCCTGCCCGCCGTGCTCGCCCGGATGCTCCAGCCAGTGCGCGAACGCGCTGAGGTCGCGCCGATAGGCGGCCAGCGTGTTGGCGGCGAGGCCGTCCTCGAGCCAGACGGCGTCGATGAAGGCGTCGATATCGGGTTGCGAGACCAGGGAGGCGCGGTCGGTCATGGATGAGGCGTCACGGGGGTGCTGCAAGAGCGGCTCATTCTAGTGGAAGGGGCACGCCGCGCTCACGCCTGCGCCCGCAGCCAATCCTCGAACACGCGCAGCGCGCCGGATCGTTCGCTGCGCTGGGGATAGCCGAAGTAATAGCCCTGGCTCACGGCAAGGGATTGCGGCACCGGCATCACCAGCGTGCCGGCGTCCAACGCGGGCTGCGCCAGGAAGCGCGGCATGAGGCCCACCCCCAGCCCGGCCTGCACCGCGGCCATCACCATGGTGAAGAGTTCGTAGCGCGGGCCGCCCGCCGCCTGCGGCCCATACACATGGTTGTTGGCCGTGTACCACTGGCGCCAGGCATCGGGCCGCGAGGCCAGATGCAGATGCATGAGGCCCGGCAGAGGCGAGCCGCCTCGTTCGCCCCGCAAGGCGGCGAGCGCTTCGTCGGTCAACCCGGCCGCCAGGTGCGGCGCGCACACCGGCACCAGCTCGCGTTCGGGAAACAGCAGCGCGCCCTGCGTACCGGGCCAGATGCCGTCGCCATGGTAGAGGGCGCCATCGAACGGCTGATCCTTGAACTGAAACGGCAGCGTGCGCACCGACAGGCTCACCGTGATGTCGGGGTGCGCCTCCTGGAATTGCGCCAGGCGCGGGATGAGCCAGGTGGTGGCCAGCGTGGGGACGACCGCGATATGGATGCTGCGGCCCATGCCGGTGCGGCTGACCAGCCCGAAGGTGTCTTTTTCGATCTGGTCGAGATGGTGACGGATGCGACCGGCATACTCGGCGCCGTGGTCGGTGAGCACAATGCGGCGCCGCACGCGGGTGAACAGCTCCACGCCTAGCCGGGCCTCCAGGCTGGCCACCTGCCGGTAGACGGCGCTGTGGGTGAGCGACAGCTCTTCGGCCGCCCGGGAGAAGCTGCCCAGCCGGGCCGACGCCTCGAAAGCCTGGAGTGCGCTCAGATTGGGAATTCCGTTTCTCATGGCCCGGGCTCGCGGCCCCCTCCTGGTTCGAGGCGGCGATGGCTCCGGGGGAGCCTGATGCCGCCGCCCCTGCGGCCGGCGCCGGTTGCTGCAACGCAGCACCCGCTGACGTGTCCGCAGGTCAACATGATGTGCAATTTTATCAATTGCCTTGTGCAAGTGAGGAACACTATCCTCGCGAGATATTCCCCGTGGCCTGTCCAATGAACACCCAAACCACTTCCACTCCCGCCGCCCGCATGGGCGGCCACATTCTGGTCGATCAACTGGTCGCCCACGGCGTCAAGCACGTGTTCTGTGTGCCGGGCGAGAGCTATCTCGCGGTGCTGGACGGTCTGCATGACGCCAATATCGACGTGACGGTCTGCCGCCAGGAAGGCGGCGCCGCGATGATGGCCGATGCGCACGGCAAGCTGACCGGCGAGCCCGGCATCTGCATGGTCACGCGCGGCCCCGGCGCCTCGAATGCGCTGGCCGGCGTGCACATCGCCAAGCAGGACTCCACCCCGCTGATCCTGTTCGTGGGCCAGATCGAGCGCGGCATGCGCGAACGCGAAGCCTTCCAGGAAATGGATTACCGCGCCGTGTTCGGCACGCAGGCCAAGTGGGTCACCGAGATCGACCAGGTCGAACGTATCCCCGAATTGCTCTCGCGCGCCTTCCATATCGCCACCTCGGGCCGTCCCGGCCCGGTCGTGATCGCGCTGCCCGAAGACATGCTGGTCGAGTTCGCCTCGGTGCCCGACGCGCCGCATTACGAAGTGATCGACGCCGCGCCGGCCGCAGGCCAGATCGACGAGCTCGCCAGCCTGCTGGCCGGCGCACGCAATCCGGTCGCGATCCTGGGCGGCACCCGCTGGGATGCCCGCGCGGTGCAACAGTTCGCCGATTTCGCGCGTGCGCACTCCTTGCCCACGGCCGTCTCGTTCCGCCGCCAGATGCTGTTCCCGGCGGATCACCCCTGCTATATCGGCGACGTGGGCCTGGGCATCAACCCCGCCCTCCTGCAGCGCCTGAGCGACGCCGACCTGATCCTGCTGGTGGGCGGCCGCATGTCCGAGAACCCGAGCCAGGCCTACACCCTGCTCGATATCCCCGTGCCGCGCCAGAAGCTGGTACACGTGCATCCCGACAGCGCCGAACTGGCCCGCGTGTACCGCCCTCACCTGGCGGTCAACGTCTCGCCGTCGGCGTTCTGCGCGGCGCTCGGCGCCGTGCCGGCGCCCGCCGCGGCCCCGGCCTGGGCCGAAGGCACGAAGACGATGCGCGAGAGCTACCTGAAGTGGAGCGATCCCACCACGGTCAAGACGCCGGGCCGCCTGCAGTTGGGCGAAGTCATGGCCTATCTCGAAGACAAGCTGCCGGCCGATGCCATCATGACCAACGGCGCGGGCAACTACGCCACCTGGCTGCATCGCTTCCACCGCTTCACCCGCTTCGGCACGCAACTCGCCCCCACGTCGGGCTCGATGGGCTACGGCCTGCCGGCCGCCGTGGGCGCCAAGCGTGTCTGGCCCGACAAGACCGTGATCTGCTTTGCGGGTGACGGCTGCTTCTTGATGCACGGCCAGGAATTCGCCACCGCCGTGCAATACGACCTGCCCATCATCGTGGTGCTGGTCGACAACGGCATGTACGGCACGATCCGCATGCACCAGGAAAAGCATTACCCCGGGCGCGTGTCGGCCACCGAGCTGAAGAACCCGGATTTCGCCGACTACGCCCGCGCCTTCGGCGGCCACGGCGAGCGCGTGGAGACGGCCGAGGAATTCGGCCCCGCCTACGAACGTGCGCTGGCCAGCGGCAAGCCGGCCATCCTGCACTGCCTGATCGATCCGCAGACCATCTCGCCGTCGACCACGCTGGACAAGATCCGCGCGGCCGCGCAACAGGCCGGCAAATAAGGGCCGCGCGCGGGTAAACCCCGCGCGTGCCCGTCGGCAAAATACTTTACATTTAAACTTTCGCATCCCGTACCGGAGTACCGCATGTCCTCGACGCCCTCCTTCCACTGGCAAGATCCCCTGTTGCTGGACCAGCAGCTCACCGAAGAAGAACGCATGGTGCGTGACGCTGCCCAGGCCTACGCCCAGGACAAGCTGGCGCCGCGCGTGCTCGAAGCCTTCCGCAACGAAAAAACCGATCCGGCGATCTTCGCCGAGATGGGCGAGCTGGGCCTGCTGGGCGCCACCATCCCCGTCGAATACGGCGGCGCGGGCCTGAACTACGTGAGCTACGGCCTGATCGCCCGCGAAGTCGAGCGCGTGGATTCCGGCTATCGCTCGATGATGAGCGTGCAATCCTCGCTGGTCATGGTGCCGATCAACGAGTTCGGCAGCGAAGCCCAAAAGCAGAAGTACCTGCCCAAGCTGGCCAGCGGCCAGTGGATCGGCTGCTTCGGCCTGACCGAACCCAACCACGGCTCGGACCCCAACGGCATGGAGACCCGCGCGGTCAAGACCGCCGACGGCTACAAGCTGAGCGGCAGCAAGATGTGGATCACCAACTCGCCGATCGCCGACGTGTTCGTGGTGTGGGGCAAGTGCGTGGGCGGTGAGTTCGACGGCAAGATCCGCGGCTTCATCCTCGAAAAGGGCATGAAGGGTCTGTCGGCCCCGGCCATCCACGGCAAGGTCGGCCTGCGTGCTTCGATCACCGGCGAAATCGTCATGGACGAAGTCGAGATCAGCGAAGACCAGATGATGCCCGGCGTGAGCGGCCTGCGCGGTCCCTTCACCTGCCTGAACTCCGCCCGTTACGGCATCGCATGGGGTGCCGTCGGCGCCGCCGAAGCCTGCTGGCATACCGCCCGCCAATACACGATGGACCGTAAGCAGTTCGGTCGTCCGCTGGCGCAAAACCAGCTGATCCAGAAGAAGCTGGCCGACATGCAGACCGAGATCACGCTGGCGCTGCAAGGCTGCCTGCGCCTGGGCCGCATGAAGGACGAAGGCACCGCCGCCGTCGAGATCACCTCGATCATGAAGCGCAACTCGTGCGGCAAGGCCCTGGACATCGCCCGCCTCGCGCGCGACATGCTGGGTGGCAACGGCATCTCCGACGAATTCGGTGTGGCCCGTCACCTGGTCAACCTCGAAGTGGTCAACACCTACGAAGGTACGCACGACGTGCACGCGCTGATCCTGGGCCGCGCCCAGACCGGCCTGCAAGCGTTCTTCTGATCGTGTCGGGCGCTGTATTGGCGCCCATGCGATGAAAAAAGCCCCGTGGCGCAAGCCGCGGGGCTTTTTCAATCGTACGTTGCCTCAGCCTTCGCTCAGATCGAACAGACTGGTGGCGTCGAGCTCGAGCACGGCTTCGTCGTGCTGGTTGTAGACAATCCAGACCCAGGTCACGATGCCGAGGTCTTCGCGCGACGACGAGGTGCGGGCGCCCTGCACCCGCATCTGCAACGTGAGCGTGTCGTTGGGCCGCACCGGCACGCGCCAGCGCACCTCGCCCAGGCCCGGCGAACCGAACGATTCGGAATCATGCAGCACGGCATCGACCGCCATGCGCATGGCCATGGCACAGGTGTGCCAGCCGCTCGCGATCAAGCCGCCCCAGCGGCCCTCGGCGGCCCGCTGCACGTCGGTGTGAAACCACTGCGGATCGTATCGCCGGGCAAACTCGAGGATCTCGTCTTCCTTGACGACCATCGGGCCGCCCTTGATCAGCATGCCCTGACGAAACTCGGCGAACTTCATGTGCTCCTCCCTGCGTGTGGTCCTGAACCCAGGATAGACCATGCGAGGGCCGCCCCCAATCGAGGGATGCCCTCAATTGCGCGGTCAGATGAGGGCTTCGATCAGGAACGGACCCTTGCGCGAGAGGCCGGTTTGCACGGCGCGTGTGAAGGCTTCGACCGAATCCACACGCACGGCTTCCACGCCCATGCCGCGGGCCAGCGATACCCAATCGAGCTCGGGCTGGTCCAGATCGAGCATGCGGCGCGCGTTCACGCCGGGTTCCTGCACGCCCACGTTTTTCATTTCGCCGTGCAGCGTGGCATAGGTGCGGTTGGCGTACACCACCGTCAGGCAGTCGAGGCTCTCGCGGGCCTGGGTCCAGAGCGCCTGCACCGTGTACATGCCGCTGCCGTCGGCCTGCAGCGTAATCACCTTGCGATCCGGGCAGGCCACGGCCGCGCCCGCGGCCATGGGCAGGCCGATGCCGATCGCGCCGCCCGTGAGCTGCAGCAGATCGTGGGGTGCGGAGACTTCGCTGAAATTGCCGAATTCGCGGCCCTGCGTGATCGACTCGTCGACCAGGATCGCGTTCTCGGGAATCAGGCTGGCCACGACGCGGTTGATGGCCGCGCCGGTAAGCTTGCCGCTGGTGGGCGGACCGTCGGCCAAAGGCTTGGCGATGAGGCCGGGCGCGTTGCTCTTGAGGCCCAGCTCCTCGGCCAGCCATTCCAGGGCCTGGCCCAGGTCCTGGTCGATCGTGGCCATGACGAGCTGCTTGGCGCTGTCGGGGGCGAGCAGGCTGGGCTTGCCCGGATACGCGAAGAACGCCACCGGCGAGCGCGAGCCCACCATGATCAGATGCTTCACGTCCTTCAAAAACGCCACGGCCTGGTCCACCGGGTACGGCAGACGCGTGACCGGCGCGCGCGTGATGCCGCGCTCGATTCGGCGATTCGAGGTCTCGCTGACAAGACGCACGCCAAAGGCCTGCGCGATGCGGCCGGCGGCGGCGAGGGCGCGCCCGCGCAGCGCGGTGCCGCCCAGAAGCAGCGTGGTGTTTTCACCGGAGCGGATCGCCTCGGCGGCGGCGCGGATGGCATCGGCCGCGACCGGCTTCGGTGCATCGGGTTGCACCGGCGTGGGCGCCGGCGTGTTGTCGGGCAGATCGGTCCAGGCCGCGTCGGCCGGCAGGATCAGCGTGGTGACGTTGCCCGGCGCGCTGCGCGCAACGCGAATGGCCTCGCCGGTCTGGCGCGCGACCGAGGCCGCATCGGTGATGCGATCGACCCAGTGCGACATGGGCCGCGCCACGCCCTCGGCGTCGCTCGTGAGCGGTGCATCGTACTGAACGTGATAGGTGGCGTGGTCGCCCACCACATTGACCATGGGGGTGCGGGCACGGCGTGCGTTGTGCAGGTTGGCCAGGCCGTTGCCCAGGCCCGGGCCCAGGTGCAGCAGCGTGGCGGCGGGCTTGTCGGCCATGCGGGCATAGCCATCCGCCGCGCCGGTGACCACGCCTTCGAACAGACCCAGCACGCAGCGCATGCGCGGCTTGCGATCCAGCGCCGCGACGAAGTGCATCTCGGAAGTGCCAGGATTGGCGAAGCAGACATCAATTTCGTTGGCCAGCAGGGTATCGCAAAGGCTATCGGCGCCGTTCATGGTCTGTGTTGTGCAATGAAAAGTGGAAGACGGGACGCGGGCCGCCGTGCGGCCGCAGGATGGGACCCATCATAGGGATAGACCGGCACCGCCGCTAGGTCCATTTCGGGGTGGCGGCATGGAACCACTCGGCGCGCGGCCGCCGCGCCTAGGGGTAGACCCTGAGACGCGGCGCGCGTGCTTCACATGGCGGGCAGCAACTGCCCCAGAAAGGCCTGCGCCCGCTCGGTCTGCGGCGCCGAGAAGAAGCGCTGCGGCGCGGCGGTTTCGACAATGCGTCCGCCGTCCATGAACACCACGCGGTCGCCGACCTCGCGCGCAAAGCCCATCTCGTGCGTCACGCAGATCATGGTCATGCCTTCGCGGGCCAGCTCGACCATGGTCTCGAGCACCTCTTTCACCATCTCGGGATCGAGCGCCGACGTGGGCTCATCGAACAGCATGACCTTGGGCTGCATGCACAGCGCACGGGCGATCGCCACCCGCTGCTTCTGTCCGCCAGACAACTGCCCCGGAAACTTGTCGGCCAGATGCGGGATGTGCACGCGCTCGAGAAACTGCATCGCGCGCGCATCGGCGTCGGCCTCGGACACATGCTTCACCAGGCGCGGGGCGATCGTGCAGTTCTCGCGCACCGTGAGATGCGGAAAGAGATTGAAGTGCTGGAACACCATGCCCACATCGGCGCGAATGCGTTCGATGTTCGACAGCGTGTCGTCGAGCTCGACGCCATTGACGACGATGCTGCCCTCCTGGTGCTCTTCGAGACGGTTGATGAGCCGGATGGTGGTGGACTTGCCCGAGCCCGAGGGCCCGCACAGGATCAGCTTCTCGCCCGCATGCACGTCGAGCGAGATGTCGTCGATCACCTTGAAGTCGCCATACCATTTGCTCACGCCGCGCAGGCGGATGACGGGTTCGGAAGTGGAAGTCGCGAGCATGGATCAGGCCTTGGAGATGTCGTGGTTGTCGCCGCCGCCGTTCCAGTAGCCGGGCACCGCGAGCCGCTTTTCGGAGCGGCGAAAGAGATACGAGAGCACGCTGCACATGGCGAAGTAGATGATGCCCACCATGGTGTAGACCGTGAGCGCCTGGAAGGTCGCTCCGGCCAGCATCTCGCCCGCCCGCATCAGCTCATACACACTGATCACCGCCACCAGCGAGGTTTCCTTCACCAGCACCAGCGCATAGTTGCCCAGCGCCGGAAACACGGTACGCAGCGCCTGCGGCAACACGATGCGGCGCAGCCGGTCGACCTTCTTCAGGCCGAGCGCGCGCGCGGCCTCGTACTGGCCCGAGTCGACCGACTGGATGCCGCTGCGGAACAGCTCGGCCAGGTAGGCGCCGAAGTTCAGCGTGAGTCCCAGCACGCCAGCCGTGAAGCCGTCGATCACCACACCCATTTCCGGCAGGCCGTAGTAGATGTAGAAAAGCTGCAGCAACAGCGGCGTGCCGCGGATCACTTCGATGTAGAAGCGGGCGGCGCGCGAGAGCACCGCCGACTTCGACAGCCGGCACAGACAGACGACCAGGCCTACCCCCACCGCCAGAAATGCCGAACAGAAGAAGAGCGCCAGCGTCCAGAGCGAACCTTCGGCGAGCGGCGTCAGGTACATGCGCAGGGTTTCGAGGTCCATCGTCGTGCCTCCTTCGGCTTACTTGCTCATCAGATCGGAGACGCCCCACTTGCGCCCGATCTCGGCCAGCTCGCCGTTCTTCTTCATCTCGGCCAGGGCGGCATTGACGGCATCGAGCAGCGCCTTATTGCCTTTCTCCACCGCCATGCCCACCTGCCATTTCTTTTCGGGCACGTAGCCGGTGTAGAGCTTCACCCCGGGGATCTTGCGCGTGGTGATCTGATAGATGATGCTGGGCGGATCGACGATGCCCAGATCGATGCGGCCGGCCCGCACGTCGGCCAGCAGCGTGGCGTAGTCCTGGTACGTGGTGACTTTCGTGTCCGGCATGTCCTTGATCATGTTGAACTGCACGGAGTCCACCAGCACACCCACGCGCTGGCCCTTCATATCCTGAAAGCGCGGGTACTGGCGCGTGTTCTTCTCGTTGACCACGATGCCCTCGCCCCACTCGTACACCGGCGCGGTGAAGTCGATCGCGCGGGCGCGCTCTTCGGTGATGAAAAGGGGCGCCGACATCACGTCGGCACGGCCCGAGGTCAGCGTGGGGATCAGCCCCGAGAACGGCACGTCGGCCAGCTTCATCTCGACCTTGAGATGGGCGGCCACGGCGCGCGCCACGTCCACCATGATGCCCTCGAGCTGATTGCTGGCCGGATTCTTGAACCCGTGGGGCGGCGCCGATGCGGTGGTGACCACATTCAGGCTCTTGGCCGACTGGATCTGGTCGAGCGGGCGCGCAAGCGCGGCGCCCGCGCAGGCCAGCGTGGTGGCCGCCAGCAGGCTGGCCAGGATTTTCGTGATTTTCATGTTTTCCCCTTGATTCGTGAGCCGCCCGTCAGGCGGGCCGGCCTTGCGGATACGCCTGGACCGCGCTGGCGGCCAAGGCGAAGAACTCTTGCATCACGGTGGCGGCAAGAAACGCCGTGGCGCCGCCCACGTCCTGCGGCGGCGACACCGTATTCACATCGAACGCGACGAAGTTCAGCCCATGCAGCCGCCGCAGCAACGCCAGGCCTTCTTTCGCCGACAGCCCGCCCCACTCCGGCGTGCATACGCCGGGCGCGCAGGACGGATCGAACACATCCATGTCGAAGCACAGGTAGACGGGGCGATCGCCCACGCGGCGCTTGATGTCGTCGAGCACCGCGCCCTGGTCTCGGTCGAACTCATCGAACGGCACGACCGTGTAGCCGACTTCCCGGCCGTACTCGACCACACCGCCCATGAACGAATTGCCACGCGTGCCGACGTGATAGCTCGCCGCCACGTCGACCACGCCCTCCTCCGCGGCCCGCGTGAAGGTGGTGGCGGTGTTGTAGCCGGCGATCGGATAGGTGTCGGTATGAGAGTCGAAGTGCAGCACGACCACGCCGGGGTGACGGCTGCCCACGGCGCGCAGCTGCGGCAGGGTGACGGCGCCATCGCCGCCCATCGTGATCGGAATCGCACCGGCGTCGAGCACGCGCCCGACAGCGGCCTCGATCTGCGGATACGAGCGCTCGGGGTCGCCGGGCCAGCACACGACATTGCCCGCATCGACCACGCGCAGATAGTCCGGCGGGTTGTCCAGCCCGGCACGGCGAAAAAGATCGAACGGGCGCAGCAGCCGGGACTGTTCGCGGATGGCGTCGGGCCCCTGGCGCGATCCCACGCGAAAGGGATGCGTGCCGCAATCGAACGGGATGCCGAGCACGCAGGCGCGGGGGGCGCCCGCCGGGGCGGCCGCGGGTGCAGGCAGACCCATGAACCCGGATACGGGGGTGTACACGGCCGGATCGACCCAGGCCGAATTGATTTGCTGCACAGCACAACTCCCATGATCGCCGCGGCAGCGCCGTAGCGTATGCTTTATTTATCGTATCGCTGAGCGATATGATCGTGTCGCAATTAGATTAATCCTGACGCTCGGCCTCGGATACTAGGGATTGCCCGGCTGCGCTTGCTGCTCTGGCGGCGATGTTGCGGCGCAATAGAAAAACCCGGCTTCCGCCGGGTTCGTCTGGAGCCTTCTGGGGGCTACGCCGTGGGGGACTCCATGGCGTAGAACGGCTGCGTCAGTCCGATGGTGCGCGAGGCGCTGATCGCGTGGGCGGTTTCGAGCACCTGCGGCCCGAAGACGGTCTGTGCCTGTTCGAAGGTCCAGCGGCTCGACGGCACGGAAACGTTCACCGCCCCCACCGGTGTGCCGACGGGATCCAGCACCGGCGCACTGATGGTGATGTCGCCCTGATAGAACTCGCCGTTGGCGCGCGCAAAACCACTGCCGCGCGCGAAGTCGAGTTCCGCCATGAGTGCGTCGATATCGGTCAGCGTGTTGGCGGTGTAGGGCTTGCGCTCGCAGCGCAGCAATAATGCCCGCGCGCGCTCCGGATCCAGGCGCGACAGCACCGCGCGTCCGGCGGCGGTGCAATGGATCGGCAGGCGCATGCCCACCGGCATATGCACGAACATCTGCTTGTGGGTGGCGAAGCGCGCGACATAGACCATATCGAGCCCGTCGGGCTCGGCCAGACTGCAGGTTTCCTGGCTGGTGCGATTGAGCGAATGCAAAAACGGATTGCCGCCCAGCACGAGCGCGCTAGTCTGGGCGTAGCGCATACCGAGCTCGAGCGACTGGGGTGCCAGCGAAAAGCGTTTGGTCTGTGGATGTTTGCGCAGATAGCCCTGCACCCAGAGGGTGTGGGCGAAACGCTGCACCGCACTTTTCGTGAGTCCGGTGGCCTCGGCCAGTTCAGGCAGCGTCATCGCCGGACGGCCCTCATTGAAAGCGGTCAATAGCGTGATGCCGCGCGCCAGCGCAGCCACGAACAGGGGCGAATCCTCAAGGTGGGCCATAAAAAAACGGTTCGGTCAGGGTAGCCGTAGCGTACCGCATTCCGAACCGTTCATATCGCCTGGCGATCTAATACCCGGGCCGAGCGCCGGCCGCATCGGCCGGCGGCGGCCTCAGCGTACCGGCCAGGCGTACATGGCGCCGCCCTGGTTCCACAGCGCATTCACCCCGCGCTCCAGGCCCAGTTTGCTGCCCTTGCCCACGTTGCGTTCGAACAGTTCCCCGTAGTTGCCCACCGCCTTGATGGCGTTGTAGGCCCACTTTTCGTCCAGGCCCATGTTCTTGCCCGCTCCCGGCGTGACGCCCAGGATGCGCAGTACGTTGGGGTTCTTGCTGTTGAGCATCTCGTCCACGTTCTTCTGGTTGATGCCGTATTCCTCGGCCTCCATCAGCGCGAACAGCGTCCAGCGCACGATGCCCAGCCAGTTTTCATCGCCCTGGCGCACCATGGGACCGAGCGGCTCTTTGGAGAAACGCTCGGGCAGGATCTCGAAATCATCGGCCTTGGCGACCTGTGTCGCGCGCACGGCGGCGAGCTGCGAGGCGTCGTCGGTAAAGGCATCGCAGCGGCCAGATTCGAAGGCCCGCACGACTTCGGTGACTTTGTCGATCACCACCGGCGTGAACTTGATGCCGTTGGCGCGGAACCAGTCGGCCAGGTTGAGCTCGGTGGTGGTGCCGGGCTGCACGCAGATCGTGGCCTCGTTGAGCTCTTTGGCGGATTTGACGTTGAGTGCCTTGCGCACCAGCACGCCCTGGCCATCGTAGAAGCTCGGCGCCACGGCGGCGAGGCCGAGCGAGGTGTCGCGCGTCTGCGTCAGCGTGACCGTGCGCAGCAGCACGTCGACCTCGCCCGACTGCAGCGCGGTGAAGCGTTGTTGCGTGGACAGAGGCGTGCCCTTGAACTTGGTGGCGTCGCCGAACACAGCCGCCGCGACCGCGCGGCAGATGTCGACGTCCATGCCTTCCCATTCGCCCTTGCTGTTCGTCGCGCTGAAGCCCGACACGCCGTCCGTCAGGCCGCATTGCACGAAGCCCTTTTTCTTGACGGCGTCGAGCGTGGGGCCGGCGATGGCCGATGACGTCGCACAGGCGAGCGCGAGTGCGCCCGCCACCATGGCAAATTGCCGCTTCATGAATCCTCTCCTCGGTGATCCGCGTGGACGGCCCCGGATAGAGGCCGGCTCGCGTTATGTTTCGCCAGGCGGATTTTGCCCGGCGCAAGGAGAGTACGCCCCCGGCTGGCACGCCACAATGCGCGGCTTCCCTAGGGAGCGCTCGCGGCTCAGGTCGCCGGGAGGTCGGTGGTATCGAGCGAGAAAGCGGCGGCGGCGCGCCCGATGCGATCGTTCACCGCATCCCAGGCCGAATCCGTGGGCGGCGCCTGCACCAGGATGCGCGCATAGCCTTGCCCGTCGAGCTCGCGCAGGCGGGCGTAGAGGGACTGGGCGTAATGCGCGGGATCGGCCGGCACGCGCACCCAATCGACCGCGGGCGACGGCGTGAGGCCTGCAGCGGGCGCGTCGAAGGCCACCACCGCAAGCCGGCCCGCGGATGTGCGCGCCGCCACGGCCTGCGCCAGCTGCGCGCCGTCGACGAGCTCGAGCGGCGTGCGCGGCGCATAGTGCGCCTTGAGCGTGCCCGATGCGCGAGGCGCGGCCGCATCAGGGCGGCGCACTGGCACGCCGAGCACGGCTTCGATCTGCGCGGCGCTCACATGCCCCGGACGCAACAGCACGGGGCCCACGCCCTGCGCAAGACGCGACAGATCGAGAATGGTGGACTCGATGCCGACCTCGGCGGCGCCGCCTTCGAGCACGGGCATGCCATCGGCCACCTCACGCGGAAACTCGGCACGCACGTGCGCGGCCTGCGTGGGCGAAACATGGCCGAAGGTATTCGCCGATGGCGCGGCCACGCCACCCTGCCCATTGGGCATGGCGGCGGCGAATGCGCGCAGCAGCGCCTGCGCCACGGGATGCGAAGGACAGCGCAACCCGATGCTGTCCTGGCCGCCCGTGACCGTGTCGCCGATATGCGGCGCACGCTTGAGGATCAGCGTGAGCGGGCCCGGCCAGAAGGCCTGCATCAGTGCCCGCGCTTCGGGCGGAACGTCGACGGCCCAATAGCCCACGTCGCCCTCGGGCGCGATGTGCACGATGACGGGGTGGTTGGAGGGCCGGCCCTTGGCGGCATAGATCCGCGCCACAGCCTCGGGGTTCTCGGCGTCGGCACCGAGCCCATAGACGGTCTCGGTGGGAAACGCCACCAGTTCGCCCGCCATCAGCCGCTGCGCGGCCAGGGCGATCTCGTGCGGATCCGCGGCCGTGTTCATGCGTGCGACCCAGCGGGCGCGATGCCCAGCACTTGGGCCACACGAGCGGCGGCGGCCTGGGTGTCGGCGAGCGTGGCGCCGGTGATGTTGACGTGGCCCATCTTGCGCGCGCGGCGCGCCTCGGCCTTGCCGTACAGATGCAGCTTGGCGCCTTCGACCGCCAGCACGCCGGCCCAGTCGGGCTCGCGCGGGGTGTCGCTGCCGGGTTCGAACCAGACGTCGCCCAGGATGTTGAGCATGACGGCGGGCGCGAACAAACGCGTGGTGCCCAGCGGCAAGCCGGCCATGACACGGGCCTGCTGTTCGAACTGGCTCGTGACGCAGGCATCCATGCTGTAGTGGCCGCTGTTGTGCGGACGCGGCGCGATCTCATTGACGATCAGGCTGCCGTCGGTCAGCACGAAAAACTCGACACACAGCACGCCGTGGTAGCCCAGGCCGGCCGCGATCTTCTGTGCGGCCAGGGTCGCCTGCTGCTGCAGCGAGGCATCGACACCGCCACCGGACACGGTGGACACGGCCAGGATGCCGTCGCGGTGCTCGTTGCGGGCGATCGGGAACACGACATCGGCGCCGTCGAAGCCGCGGGCGATCACGACCGAGATCTCGTGGTCGAGCGGCATCAGGGCTTCAAGCACACAGGCCACGCCGCCGAATTCGCGGAAGGCCTCGAGGGCCTGCTCGCGCGACGCGATGCGGGCCTGGCCCTTGCCGTCGTAGCCCAGGCGCGCGGCCTTGAGAATGCCGGGAAACAGCGTGTCCGGCGCCGCGGCCAGGTCGGCCTCGCTCAGCACCGGGACGTTGGGCGCCACCGCGATGCCCTGGCTCGCAATGAAGGCCTTTTCGGCGTTGCGGTCCTGGACGATGGCGACGGCGTCGGCGGCCGGGCTCACGCGGCAGCGCGTCTGTAGCAGGCGCAGGCTGTCGGCCGGGACGTTTTCGAATTCGGTGGTGATCACGCTGCAACGCTCGGCCAGGCGCGTGAGGCCGGCGGCGTCGTCGTAGGCGGCCTGGATGTGCAGGTCGGCAACCATGCCGGCCGGACATTCGTCGGCGGGATCGAGCACGGCGACCTTGTAGCCGAGGCTTTGCGCGGCGTGGCAGAACATGCGGCCGAGCTGGCCACCGCCCAGCAGGCCGAGCCAGTCGCCCGGAGCGACGATTGCGTTGGAGTGTTGCGACATGGATCACAGCCCCTCGATGGGGGTTCGCAAGTCGACCCGATGACGGGTCGCGAATGACAAAAGCCGGGCCGGCGCACCACACGGGGCCGGCCCACGAATCAGGCCTCGGGCGGCACCTTCATGTTGCGCGCCGTTTCGGTTTGGGCGGCGCGGAACGCCACCAGCTTGGCATGCAGATCATCATCGGTGCAAGCCAGGGTCGCGATGGCGTGCAGCGCGGCATTGGCCGCGCCCGCTTCACCGATCGCAAAGGTGGCGACCGGCACGCCCTTGGGCATCTGCACGATGGAGAGCAGCGAGTCTTCGCCACGCAGGTATTTGGAGGGCACGGGCACGCCGAACACGGGCACTTCGGTCAGCGCGGCCATCATGCCGGGCAGGTGCGCGGCGCCGCCGGCGCCGGCGATGATGGCGCGCAGGCCACGCGACCGGGCGGCCGCGCCGTAATCGGCCATGTCCTGCGGCATGCGATGCGCCGAGATCACGCGCGCCTCGCAGGGCACGCCGAACGACTCGAGCATCGAGACGGCATTTTTCATGACCTCCCAGTCGCTGGAAGAGCCCATGATGACGCCGACGACCGGAGCGCCGGTAGCAGTAACCTTAGTGTTCATGACCGTTGCGGGTAGGCACGCGGACAGAGGCTGCGCGCGTGCGGGGATTGGCGGACCGAAGCCGCGAAACCCGGTATTTTACCCGCCCCGGGCGGACTCCGGCGCCGCGGCGGGCCGCTGGGCTACGTCCGCGGCGGTGGCGGGCTGCCCGGCGGACGCGGGGGCCACGGCCGCGCATTGCGTCGTGCCGCAGGCATAGGCGGTATGCGCGAGCTGTGCCAGGACCGCAACCACGAAGAATCCCATCACCGCGCCCATCGGCACGGACACCGGCTTCTTGATGGCGTTGTCGCCCCACTTGCGGTCTTTGGACTGCATCAAGACGGCAAACACGACCAGGCTGGCGCAGGCCAGGAAATGCCAGGTGTCGGCGCGCAGGCCACCCCACGGCGCGGCGAGTCCGGCCTGTGTCTGCAGCAGCACCCAGGCGCTCGCGGCCAAGCCGCCCACCGCGGACGCGGTGACCATGGCGTAGTGCAGGGGAGACGGTCCCAGGCGCATGTTGAGCAGCAAGCCGATCCCGGCCATCACATAGGCGGCCTGCTGCAGCAGCGCGAGCGGCGGCACGCCCTGGCCGGCACGCCAGTGCAGCGCCAGGCTGCCCAGCAGCATCAGGCTCACGATGTTCAGAAACAGGCTGTTGAGCCAGCGCGATCCGCGCGCCGGGTTGTGCAGAAAGATCATGAGGAAACCCGGGGTCTCAAAGCGTGAGCGGCAGCGGGCCGTTCATGTAGGTGCCCGAGCCCGCGATGAACAGGCCCAGTGTCAGTAACCACAACGTAAAGCAGGGCCGGCGCCGGCCCAGGATGGCGAACCAGACCGCCAGGCCGCCCGTCAGGAAAGGCAAAATCATCAGCAAAATCAGCCTCCTCGTCGCAGGATCGCGACGGAGTATAACGTAACAAACAGCAATATATGTGACTACTGGAAAACTTTGCCATTTTGTCGACAATGCACGCCGCAGGCAAGAAAAAACCCGCCGGCGCATGCGCGCGGGCGGGTTCCGTGGCGTGGATCGCGCACTCAGGCGGTGAGGCGATCCAGCGCTTCTCGGTACTTGGCGGCGGTCTTCTCCAGAACCTCCTGGGGCAGGCGCGGCGCCGGCGGGGTCTTGTCCCAAGGCTGGGTCTCGAGCCAGTCGCGCACGAACTGCTTGTCGAACGAGGGCGGGCTGATGCCGACCCGGTAGCCATCGGCGGGCCAGAAGCGCGAGGAATCCGGCGTCAGGACTTCGTCCATCAGGTGCAGCGTGCCGTTGTCATCGAGGCCGAATTCGAACTTGGTATCGGCAATGATGATGCCCTTGGTGGCGGCGAAGGCCGCGGCCTCGGTGTACAGGCGCAGCGTCACGTCGCGGATGCGCTCGGCCATGTCCTGGCCGACTTCCTTCACCACGTGCGCGAAGTCGACGTTTTCGTCGTGCATGCCGAATTCGGCTTTGGCGGCGGGCGTGAAGATGGGCTCGGGCAGCTTGCCGGCCTGTTGCAGGCCGGCCGGCAGCGAGATGCCGCACACCGAACGCGTCGTCTGGTAATCCTTCCAGCCCGAACCGATCAGATAGCCACGCGCGACCGCCTCGACCAGGATGGGCTTGAGACGCTTGACCACCACGGCACGGCCGCGCACCTGCTCGACTTCGTCGGGGGCGACCACGTCTTCGGGACGCACGCCGGTGGAGTGGTTCGGCAGGATGTGAGCCAGCTTCTGCAGCCAGAACTCGGTCAGCTCGGTGAGGACCTGGCCCTTGCCCGGAATGGGATCATCAAGAATGACGTCGAACGCGGAGATGCGGTCGGACGCGACGATCAGCAGCTTGTCGTCGCCGACGGCGTACATGTCGCGCACCTTGCCGCGACCCAGGAGCGGCAAGGACTTGATGCTGGATTCGTGCAAAGCGGAAGTCACGGAGATGGCCTATGGCAAAAAATAAGCGTCCCGCCGGGAGCGCGCCGCTGCGCGCATGCCTGACGGAAAAAGAAAGAAAGGGGGGCTGCCGCGGCTGCCCGGCGTTGCGGCCACGAGCGGGACGCACAAGGACGCGGCGGGGGCAGGAGGCGCGGTTCGCGCAGGCGATAGGTTACTGCAAATACCCTAGTCCTGTCCGCCGATGGACGCGCCGGCGCGCGGCCGTTAGGCTCGGTTCTCCGGTGCGCGGCCGAGCCGCTGGCACCCGGCTCGCCCCATTTCTCCCCTCCCCTATTCTCTTTCCCCGAGACCCGCATGAGCGCAGATACCGCATTCAAGCCCCACACGGGCGGCTGCCATTGTCAGGCCGTGCGATTTCGCACCACCGGGCCGGCCCTGACGGCCGCCACCTGTCATTGCCGCGACTGCCAGTTCCTGAGCGGCGGCGCACCGGCCCATGCTCTGTTGCTCCCTGCCGTCAGCCTGAAACTCGAGCGTGGCACGCCGCAGGAGTACGTGTATCGCAGCGATGCCGGACGCCAGGTCATGCGCAGCTTCTGCTCCGCCTGCGGCACACCCTTGTTCGGCCGCGCCGAAGGCGCCGACTACGTGATCGTGCGGGCGGGCGCGCTGGACGAACCGGCCCGCTTCGCCAACCAGCTCACCGTCTGGACCGCCTCGGCGCCGCCCTGGCACACCATCGACACCGCGCATCCGCACTTTCCGCACAACGCGCCGCAATAGTCCGGCGCGGCGCGCGAGGCGCCTGCACGATCTCGCGCGCAAAAAAAACCGGACCCCGAAGGGTCCGGCTTCGATGCAAGGGGCCGCTCTCGCAGCCCGCAGAGCGCGTTACTGCACGACCTGGGCCAGCTTGCCGCTGGCGTATTGCTGCGCGATCTCGGTCAGGGGCAGCGCCTTGATCTTGCTGGCGTTGCCGGCCGTGCCGAACTCGGTGTAGCGCGCTACGCAGATCGCCTTGGCGGCGGCGCGAGCGGGCTTGAGGTATTCGCGCGGGTCGAACTTGGTGGGGTTCTCGGCGAAGAAGCGGCGGATCGCACCGGTCATGGCCAGACGGATGTCGGTGTCGATGTTGATCTTGCGCACGCCGAACTTGATGGCTTCCTGGATCTCTTCGACGGGCACGCCGTAGGTTTCCTTCATGTCGCCGCCGAATTCGCGGATCTCGGCCAGCAGCTCTTGCGGCACGCTCGAGGAGCCGTGCATCACCAGGTGGGTGTTGGGCAGGCGGGCGTGGATTTCCTTGATGCGCTTGATCGACAGGATGTCGCCGGTGGGCTTGCGCGTGAACTTGTAGGCGCCGTGGCTGGTGCCGATGGCGATGGCCAGGGCGTCGAGCTGGGTCTGGCGCACGAAATCGGCGGCCTGCTCGGGGTCGGTCAGCAGCTGATCCATGGTCAGCTTGCCGTCGGCGCCGTGGCCGTCTTCCTTGTCGCCTTCCATGGTCTCGAGCGAGCCCAGGCAGCCGAGTTCGCCTTCGACCGTCACGCCCAGCTTGTGGGCCATTTCGACGACCTTGCGGGTCACGTCGACGTTGTAGTCGTAGTCGGCGATGGTCTTGCCATCTTCCTTCAGCGAACCATCCATCATGACGCTGGAGAAGCCGAGGTTGATCGCACCCTGACAGACGGCGGGCGACTGGCCGTGATCCTGGTGCATCACCACGGGGATGTGCGGATACGACTCGACGGCGGCCTGGATCAGGTACTTGAGGAAGCCTTCGCCCGCGTATTTACGCGCGCCGGCCGATGCCTGCATGATCACCGGGCTGTCGGTCTCGGCGGCGGCTTCCATGATGGCCTGGACTTGTTCCAGGTTGTTGACGTTGAAGGCGGGGATGCCATAACCGTGCTCGGCGGCGTGGTCGAGCAACTGGCGCATGGAAACTAGGGCCATGAAAGGACCTCCTTGATTACCGGGTGATTGTGATGGTTGAAATGCGGCTGAATGCAGCGATTTTAGCCGTGCTTTGAAACCAGGTCTTGTGCACGAGCCGACAAGGCGTAACCAAACCCGCCCCGGGGCCGTGGACCCGGGATCCGCCGGGCCCGCCACCGGGCATGCGCGCCGCACGCGTCGCGCTGCCGGTGCCCGACCCCGTGAACGGCTACTCCACCCGCCACCGCGCGGCGGCGTGTCCTCATCCCGCCCGCTGCGCACGGCTTCGTCGGTCTACGGCCGGCATTTTGTCATTGGTTGTTACTGCGCACGCGGGCCGGACGAGACGGTGACCCGCCTCCGCCGCACCTGGCGCGGCGCCCCGGCACCGGCGCGTCGCGCCAGGAAGTGCCGATGCCGATCCGCGGTTCCGCCAGCCCGAACTGACAACTGGATGTCAGCTTGCCGCGCTTACTATCGCGCCCGGCCCCTCGGCCTTCGCCCGCGGGTCACGCCCGGGCCGCGCGCCCGAGCCGATTGCACCGCGCCACGCGCACGACGCCTCGCCGGCCCGATGCCGCGGCTGCCCGGGCCACCACCCCGCCGGACCTAGTCCGCCCGCTCGAGCGCGGCGCCGGCGACCTGCTCCAACCCTCAGTTCTGCCTATCATGAATACCAAGAAGTTGACTCGCTACATCGGCATCGCCATGGTGCTGGGCATCGTAGTGGGATACATCTGCCATCGCACGGCCCAGGACGCGGCCCACGCCAAGCAACTGGCGGGTTACTTCAGCATGGTCACCGACATCTTCCTGCGCATGATCAAGATGATCATTGCACCGCTGGTGTTCGCCACGCTGGTGTCGGGGCTGGCCAGCATGACCGATTCGAGCGCCGTGGGCCGCATCGGCCTGCGCGCCATGATCTGGTTCGTGCTCGCCTCGGTGACCTCGCTCTTGCTCGGTCTGTTGCTGGTGAACGTTTTTTCGCCCGGCACCCATATGAACCTGACGCTGCCCGACGCGGCGGCGCACACGGCGCTCAAGACCGGCGATTTCACGCTCAAGGCGTTCATCACGCACGTGTTTCCGCGCAGCATCATCGAGGCGATGGCCACCAACGAGATCCTGCAGATCCTGGTGTTCTCGCTGTTCTTCGGCGCGGGCCTGGCGTATGTGCGCAGCCAGGGCCACACCACCATCGTCAATGCCATCGACGAGTTGGCCAAGGTGATGTTCCGCGTCACCGACTATGTGATGCGCTTCGCGCCGATCGGCGTGTTCGCCGCGATGGCCGCGGCCATCACCACCGAAGGTCTCGGCGTGCTGGTGGGCTACGGCCTGCTGATCGGCGAGTTCTACCTCGGCCTCGCGCTGCTGTGGGCCGTGCTGTTCGGCGTGGGATATCTGTTCCTGGGGCGTTCGATCGTGCGCCTGGGCGGCCTGATCAAGGAGCCCACCCTGCTGGCCTTCTCGACCGCAAGCAGCGAATCGGCCTATCCCAAGACCATCGAGGCCCTGTCGCGCTTCGGCGTGTCGAAGCGAATTTCGGGCTTCGTGCTGCCGCTGGGGTATTCGTTCAACCTCGACGGCTCGATGATGTATCAGTCGTTCGCGGTGCTGTTCATCGCCCAGGCCTATGAAATTCCGATGAGCTTCAGCCAGCAGCTCATGCTGCTGCTCGTGCTGATGATCACCAGCAAAGGCATGGCGGGCGTGGCGCGCGCCTCGCTGGTCGTGGTCGCCGCCACGCTGCCGATGTTCAACCTGCCCGAAGCCGGCCTGCTGCTCATCATGGGCATCGACCAATTCTTCGACATGGGCCGCACGGCGACCAATGTGGTGGGCAACAGCCTGGCCACCGCTGTGATCGCCAAGCTGGAAGGCGACCGCGCCTCGCCCGACGAAAACGCCGAGGCCTCCGCCGAAGAGACCGAGCCTCCTCAGCCGGAACGCCAGCGCGCCTGAGGGCAAGGCGCGGGCGCGCCGGTGTCATGGCCGGGCCGGCTCGGCTGGCGGCCGTGACGATAAACCGCCCGCGCCGGCCCGTATGCCGCCGTCTTAGGCCGCCAGCATGTCGGCCGTCGCCACGGCGCGCGCCGGCACCGCCGGCGTGTAGTGCGAACTGAACACCAGCCGCCCGGCCGACCAGGTCTGGCTGACGAGCGGCATGCTGCCCACCGGCACCACGGCCACCAGGTCGGCGCGCAGCCCGGCCTCGATGCGGCCCCGGTCATGCAGACCGGCGGCGCGCGCCGGATTCGACGTCACCAGCGCCGCCGCCTGCGGCAAGCCGAGATCGGTCTGCTCGATCACCTTGAACACCGAGGCGATCAGGGTGGACGGCTGGTAATCCGAACACAGGCAGCTCGCCACACCGGCACGCACGGCATCGATGGCGCGCATCGAGCCGCTCTGGCTCTGTCCGCGCAACACATTGGGCGCCCCGAAGATCGTGGGCAGGCCGCAGGACACCGCCGCGGTCGCCGTGTCGAGGTTGATCGGAAACTCGCTCATCGCCACGCCCAGGTTGCGCATGGTGGCGATGCGCTGCACCGAATCGTCGTCGTGGCTGGCGGTGGGAATACCGCATTCACGCGCCACACCCAGCAGCTGTTCGACGCGGCTGCTCGCGCTGGCCTGGCCATCGAGCTTGGCGCGCGCCGCGGCCTCGGCCTCGTCGCGCGTCATCGCGTGATTGCCCATCATGTACTTGAGATAGGCCTCGAGCGTCTTGAACTGGCCCTGGCCGGGCGAATGGTCCATGACCGACAGCAAGTCCACCACGCCCTCGCGAATCAGGCCGCAAAGCACCTCGACCGCCGCCGGATCCGTGACTTCGTAGCGGCAATGCACGCGGTTATCGACCAGGCTGTGCCCGCGGAACGCATGCACGAGGCGGATGATTTCCGCCGCCGTCTGATTGTTGCGCACGCCCCATTCCTTGTTGGCGAACGACATCGCATGAAACGGCGTGGTGATGCCGGCCGCCGCATTGCGGCGGTCGACCTGCGCGACCGCGAAGTCCAGCGGGAACAGCACGCTGGCGCGCGGCTCCGCTTCTTTCTCGATCGCATCGCAGTGCAGATCGATCAGACCAGGCATCAAGGTCTGGCCGTCGAGCCGGATCTCCTGCGCGCCGGCCGTGCCGCTGACGGGATTCACGGCGGCGATGCGGCCGTCTTCGATCAGCACCGCGCCATCGTGCAGCACGGCATCCGGCAGCACCACACGCGCACCAGTCAGGTATTGCTTGCTCATCATCAGGCTCCTGGATTCGAATCAGGCCGCGCAGGCCGGCACGGCGGCCGGACGCAGCGACAGCAAACGGGTGGCCACGGCCTGGCGCACTGCTTCGTCGTGGAAGATGCCGACCAGGCACCGGCCTTCGGCGACCGCCTCGCGGATCAGGCCCACCACGACATTGCGGTTGTCCGCGTCGAGCGAGGCCGTTGGCTCGTCGAGCAGCAGGATCGGATGCCCACCGATGAAACCGCGTGCGATGTTCACGCGCTGCTGCTCGCCGCCCGAGAACGTGGCAGGCGGCAGCGACCAGAGCCGCTCGGGCAGATTGAGCCGCGCCAGCAACGCCGCCGCCGCATCGCGCGCATCGGGCGCCGCCACGCCGCGGGCCCGCAGCGGCTCGGCCGCGACATCGAGCGCGCTGACGCGCGGCACCGCGCGCAAAAACTGGCTGACATAGCCGATCACGTCGCGCCGCAGCCGCAGCACCTCGCGTTCGGGCGCCCGGGTGAGCTCCACATAGGCCGCGCCATCGCGCACCTGGATGGAACCGGCGCTGGCCAGGTAATTGCCGTACAGGCAGCGCAGCAAGGTGCTCTTGCCGGTACCCGAAGGGCCGTCCAGCACCACGCACTCGCCAGCCTGCGCGGTGAAATCCACCGCGTCCAGCACCGGCAGGGCCGCCCCGCCCTGGTTGTGCAGCGTGAAAGTCTTGCTCAATCCGTGCACCGAGATCATGGCGCCGGGAGCGAGGGAAAGGTCGGTCATGGTCAGCTCTGCAGGATGGAAGACACGAGCAACTGCGTGTAGGGATGCTGCGGATCGTCGAGAATCTGGTCGGTGAGCCCGCTCTCCACCACGCGGCCGCCCCGCATCACCAGCGTGCGATGCGCCAGCAGGCGCGCCACCGCGAGGTCATGCGTCACGATGATGGCCGCAAGGCCGAGATCGGCCACCAGCTGGCGCAACAGGTCGAGCAGGCGCGCCTGCACCGACACATCGAGCGAGGCGGTCGGCTCATCCATGAACACCAGGCGCGGATGGGTGACCAGGTTGCGCGCGATCTGCAGGCGCTGCTGCATCCCGCCGGAAAACTTGGCAGGTGCATCGTCCAGGCGCGCCACGTCGATCTCCATCTTGCGCAGCCATTCCGAGGCCGCGCCGCGCAGATCGCCGTAATGGCGTTCGCCGATGGCCATCAGGCGCTCGGCCACATTGGCGCCCGCGCTCACCCGCATGCGCAGGCCGTCGCGCGGGTTCTGCCGCACGAAGCCCCAGTCGGTGCGGGCCAGCAGCCGCAGCCGCGCGCTGGTCAGCGAGGCCAGCGACACCGGCCCTTGATCGCGCGTGTCGAACCAGATGCTGCCTTCCTGCGGCGCCACCTGCCACGAGAGCGCCTGCAGCAGCGTGCTCTTGCCGGACCCCGACTCGCCCACCACGCATAGCACTTCGCCCGGCCACAGATCGAAGCTCACATCGCGGCAACCATGTACGCCGTCCCAGGTGTGCGTGAGGCCGCGTACCGAAAGCAAGGGGTGCGCGCTCATGCCTGCACCTCCGCGCGCGCCGTGTCGCTGCCGTGATGGCCGTCGGCCTGGCGCGTGGCGCAGTACTCCGTGTCCGAGCACACGAAGCGGCGCGTGCCCTGGTCGTCGAGAATGATCTCGTCGAGATAGCTGTCGGTGGCACCGCAGTGCGCGCAGTTGCCGTCCCAGCGCTCGACCTCGAACGGATGATCCTCGAAATCGAGACTGCGCACGCGGGTGTAAGGCGGCACCGCATACACCCGCTTTTCGCGGCCGGCGCCAAACAGCATCAGCGCCGGGCTGGCATCGAGCTTGGGATTGTCGAATTTGGGAATGGGCGAAGGCCGCATCATGTAGCGATCGTTCACGATGACCGGATAGTCGTAGGTGGTGGCGATGTGGCCGTGGCGGGCAATGTCTTCGTAGAGTTTCACGTGCATGCCGCCGTACTCCGCCAGCGCATGCATCGTGCGCGTTTCGGTTTCGCTGGGCTCGAGCCAGCGCAAGGGCTCGGGGATCGGCACCTGATAGACCATGATCTGGCCTTCGGACAGCGGGGTTTCGGGAATGCGATGGCGCGTCTGGATGATGCTGGCTTCGCGCGTGGCTTCGGTCGTGCGCACGCCCGTCACGCGGGCGAAAAAGCGCCGGATGTTGATCGCGTTGGTGGTGTCGTCCGAACCCTGGTCGATCACTTTGAGCACGTCGTCCTGGCCGATGATGGCAGCCGTGACCTGGATCCCGCCGGTGCCCCAGCCGTAGGGCAAGGGCATTTCGCGGCCGCCGAACGGGACCTGGTAGCCCGGGATGGCCACGGCCTTCAGCAAGGCGCGGCGCAGCATGCGCTTGGTGGATTCGTCGAGATAGGCGAAGTTGTATTCGCCGTCGGTAAGGGGGCTGGCGTGGCTCATGCGGCGGCCTCGGTGGCGGGAGAAAGAGAAGCCGTGGCCGGGGCCTTGGCCTCGGCACGGGCCTGTGCGTGCTCGCCGCGCAGGCGCCGCACCAATTCCAGATTGGCCTGGAAATCCACGTAGTGCGGCAGCTTCAAATGCTGGACGAAGCCGGAGGCCTCGACGTTGTCACTGTGATAGAGCACGAACTCATGATCGTTCGCGGGCGAATCGGCCGCTTCGCCGAGATCGGCAGCCTTCAGCGCACGATCGACCAGCGACATCGACATCGCCTTGCGTTCGCCATAGCCGAACACCAGGCCATACCCGCGCGTGAACCGCGGTGCCTCGCCCGGCGCGCCGCCAAACTGGCTCACCATCTGGCACTCCGTGAGCTCGATCTCGCCGATCGTGACGGCAAATCCCAGCTCTTCGACCATCAGCTCGACCTCGACGCTGCCGTAGCGGATCTCCGCCGCGAAGGGATGGGTGTTGCCGTAACCGCGCTGTGTCGAATAGCCCATCGCCAGCAGGAAGCCCTCGTCCGCACGCGCCAGGTTCTGCAGACGCGCCGAGCGCGGCGCCGGAAAGCTGAGTGGCTCGCGCGTCAGATCGAAGGGCGCGGGTGAGTCCGGGGCGGGCAGCTCCGGATCGATCAGGTCATCCTGGGCCAGCAGGTCGGTGACGCGCGGCGTGTGGGCCTGCACGGCCGTCTCGGCCGCGGCGGTTTGGACCGTCGCGGTGCCGGTCGCCGCGGCATGGACCGCCGCGGTATGGGCCGCCCCGACGCTGGCGCCGTGCTCGTCCATCAGCGAGAAATCGAGCAGGCGCTGGGTGTAGTCGTAGGTCGGGCCCAACATCTGTCCGCCCGGCAGATCCTTGAACGTGGCCGAGATGCGCCGATCCAGCCGCATGCGGCCGGTATCGACGGGCTCCGTGTAGCCGAAGCGCGACAGCGTAGTGCGATAGGCCCGCAACAGGAAGACCGCCTCGAGGGTGTCCCCCGCGGCCTGTTTGATGGCCAGCGCGGCCAGATCGCGGTCGTACAGCGCGCCTTCGGCCATCACGCGGGACACCGCGAGCGGCATTTGTTCCCGCACTTGCGCCACCGTCAGCTCGGGCAAGGCCGTGTCGCCACGGCGATAGGCATCGAGCAGGCGGTACGAGTTGAGGATGGCGCGTTCCCCTCCTTTCACGGCGACGTACATGTCATTCCTCCACGATGGCGGTGCGCGGCAATGCGCAGAACTGCGCGCCGCAGGTCAGGAATACGTCCACGCCGAGCGGAAAGCGCGCGTGGTTGCGGCGCCAGTCGCGCCAGAAGCCCTCGGGCACCTCGGCACGCAGCGTCTGGGTGGCGCGGATGCCCGGGCCGCGCAGCGTGACCGCGGGCCCCTGCTCCAGGCTGGGCACCTCGAGGATCAGCGTGGCCGAGCGGTCGGGATAGTCGGGCTGGCCCGCATCGAGATCCGGCAAGGCAGGCGGCTTCGCACCGGCCGGCGCCGCCACGAATCGCGCGGCTAGCGGCAGGTCCACCAGCGGACTGGCGCAATGAAAGCGCACGAACGCCAGCGCCTGCGCGCTGCTGTCCGGCGGCAGCCACAGCGGCGTGTCGGTGTCGGCCAGGGTGAGCAATAAGGCGGTGAGCGCCGGTTCGAATCCCTCCGGCACCGCGCAGGAGGGTGCCAGGGCGTAAACCCGGCCCGGTGCCGCCATGGCCTGCAGGGCCAGCCGGAACGTCTGCTGCGCGTCAGCCACCGGATCGGCGAAGCCGGGCAGCGGCACGGCGCCGGCACGCACCGCGCCGGTGTGCACCGCGCCGGGATGCCCCGCGCCGGTCTGCACCGCGCCGGGATGCCCCGTGCGCGCCGGCACCGGCGGGGGAGCTTGAGTCGGGGGTTGCGGCTGCATCAGTCCTCTCCTCGCACCATCGTGAAGAACTCCACACGCGACTGCGCGGCCGCGCCGGCGCGGCGCCCGGCGCGTTCGGCCTGTTCGTGCGCCAGGGGCGCCAGCAGATCACGTTCGATCCGCGGCCGCCAATCGGCCAATTGCATGAGCGCATCCGCCACGGCCGCCTGCCGGGCATGACGCCGGCCGCGCCCCTGCACATACGCCACGCCCATTACGCCGGGATCGAGCGTGATCGCGCAGCGCGTCACGGTGACCTCGCCCAGGTTGAAGGGCTCGCCCGTACCGCCGCTGCGGCCGCGCACCATGGCCATGCCCGTCTGCGGCTCACGCAGCATCCGGTAATCCGGGATGGGCTCGAGCGCGTCGTAGAGCGCATCCAGACGCTGCGGGTCGGCCAACGCCAGTACGCGCATCCAGGCGGCGCGCTCGGCTTCGTTCGGGTTTGGGGAGGAATCCATTCATATCCTCTAAACGTCTAGATGAATAATGCCAAAGTGAAGCAGGAATGGCCGCAGTTTTCCAGAGCGGGATTAAGCTTTGATGACAGGCACCGTATCGGCGTTGCGGACAAGGCGCGCCGTGCGCCGATGGTGCACAATCTCGGCGACGATATGTTGTGCACATGACAGGTACAAGACCATGGTAGAAAGAGGCTCCGGCATCGCGGTATGGCGCCAGATCGGCGAACAGCTCGCCGAAGACATCCGCAAGAAGCGCTACCCCGCCGGCGAGCAGATGCCCCCCGAACCGGAGCTTGCCGCGCGCTTCTCCGTCAATCGGCACACGATCCGCCGCGCGATGGCCGAGCTCGAACAGCATGGCCTCGTGCGCATCGAGCAGGGGCGCGGCACCTTCGTGCAGGAACACGCGATCGATTACGTGATCGGCCGCCGCACCCGTTTCTCCGAAAACCTGCGCAACCAGGGCCTGCATGGCCATGTCGAAGTGCTCGACAGCCTCGTGTTGCGCAATGCCGACGTGGCGCGCCATCTCGGCCTGCCACGTAGCCACCCTTTGTTGCGCGTGCAACTGATCGGCAAGGCAGAGGGTACGCCCATCAACGTATCCGAACATTATTTCGACGAGCGCCGCTTTCCCGAGTTCGCCGATGAGCTGGCGCGCCAGCGCTCAGTATCCAAGGTCTATGCGCATTTCGGCGTCGACGATTACACCCGGAAGTGGTCGCGCATCACCGCCGCGCTGCCCAGCGCCGAGGTGACACGATTGCTCGGCCAGCCCAAGACGCGGCCGATCCTGCAGATCGAATCGCTCAACGTGGATCAGGCGGGCGCCCCCTTGCAGTACAGTCTCACCCGCTTTGTCGGCGACTGGGTGCAACTGGTGATCAGCGATGACAATGCCCTGCCGGCATGACGCACCGGATTCATCTAGACATTTAGCTGTCATGTGGCTTCGGTAAGGTACGCCGCATGAATCCTTCTTCCGCTCCAGCCCCCTTGCTGGCCGGCATTACCGGCAAGCGCATCCTGACGCCCTCCGGGCCCGGCGTCGCCAGCCTGCGCTTTCATGGCGGACTCATCGACGACGCGGGCGGCCCCGCACGGCGCCACGGCCAATGGCTGGACGCAGGAGATCTGCTCGTGCTGCCCGGCATCGTGGATCTGCACGGCGACGCCTTTGAGCGCGCGGTCATGCCGCGCCCGGGCGTGGCCTTCCCGTACAACAACGCCCTGCTCGACGTCGACCGCCAACTGCTCTCCAACGGCATCACCACCGAATTTCACGGCGTGACGCTGTCGTGGGAAGGCGGCCTGCGCGGGGAGCCCTATGCCGAACACATGTTCAGCGCGCTCGAGACCCTGCGCGACGAGCTCGCCGCCCGCCACTACGTCCATCTGCGTTTTGAAACCCACCACCTGGACGGCGTGGCGCTCGCGCAAGATTGGATCCGCGAGGGCCGCGTGCGGTTTCTTGCGCTCAATGATCACCTGCCCGGCATGGCCCGCCGGCTGGGCGACGATCGCAAGCTGCTGCAGTACGCCGATCGCGCCGAATGCGATCTAGACACCTTCCGCGAGCGCATCCGCCAAGCCATGAGCGGCGCCGACCGCGTGGCGAGCGCCATGCGCGACCTGGTGCGCAGCGCGCACGAGGCGGGGCTGAAGGTCGCGTCGCACGACGACCCCGATGCCAGCACCCGCCGCTACTACCACGGCCTGGGCTGCGAGGTCGCGGAGTTTCCGCTCACACCCGAGGCCGCCCGCGTGGCGCGCGACCTCGGCAACGCGGTGATCTTCGGCGCGCCCAACGTCGTGCGCGGCAAGAGCCACACCGGTGCGCCCGGCGCGACCGACATGGTGCGCGCCGGCCTGTGCGACGTCCTCACCTCCGATTACTACTACCCGGCACCCCTGCTGGCCGCGCTGAAGCTGGCCGATACCGGCGTGCTGCCACTGGTCGACGCCTGGGCCCTGGTGTCCGCCAATCCGGCGCGCGCCGCCGGGCTGCGCGATCGCGGCAGCCTCGCCCCCGGCCGCATCGCCGACCTGATCGTGGTCGACGACAGCGTGCCGGGCATGCCGCGCGTGTGTGCGGCCGTCGTGGGTGGCGCGTTGCGCTACGCCTCGCGCCACTTCGAGGCCGAACGCGTGGCCGCGCTGGCCGCCTGAGCCATGACACATCCCATCGCGCATCGCTATGCGGTCTACCTCGCCCCGGAAGGCGCGTGGTGGGACCGGGGCAGCGCCTGGCTGGGGCGCTGCGCGCAGACGGGCGCGGCCCTGCCCTCCGAGGCGCCGGCCGACTGGACGGCCGCGCCCCGCCTGTATGGACTGCATGCCACGCTCAAGGCGCCGCTGCGCCTGGCCGATGGCGCCGACGCGCGCGAACTCGATGCCGCCCTGCGAGCGTTGGCACGGCGCCACACGCCCTTCGCCGTCCGCTTGGGACTGCGCCGCCTGCGCGGTTTTCTTGCGTGGTGCATCACCGCCGACGAAACCGCCGGCCGCCACGCCATGCAGGCGCTGGCCGACGATGCCGTGGCGTTTCTCGACCCCCTGCGCGCGCCCGCCACCGAGTCCGAACTGGCGCGAAGGCGTCCCGAGCAACTGCCCGACGCCGAACGCGCCATGCTGATGCGCTGGGGCTATCCCTACGCGTTCGACACTTATCGTTTCCACATCACGTTGAGCGGCACCTTGGCGGATCCCGCGCTGCTTGCGGCCGAACAGGCGCTGACCGCGCTCAGCGCGCCGCTGTCGGCCACGCCGATGCCGGCAAGCGCCGTAAGCCTGTATGTGCAGCCCGAGCCTGGCGCCGACTTCCTGGTCGCCCGCCACTATGGCTTCGATGGCAGCCTGCGCGACGGCGCGGGTGCGGCCTGGTTGCCCGTCCGATCATGAACGGCCACGGCCTGGTGTACCTCATGGGACCGTCGGGCAGCGGCAAGGACACCGTGCTGCGCCTGCTGCGCGAGCGCCAGCCCGCGCATCGCCCGCTGCTCGTCGCGCACCGCTACATCACCCGGCCCGGCGGCGCCGACGAGGCCTCGTTGCATCTGCCGCCCGACGAATTCGAACGGCGCGCCGGCCTCGGCTGCTTTGCCCTGCACTGGAACAGCCACGGTCTGCGCTACGGCATCGGCGTGGAGATCGACACCTGGCTTGCGATCGGCGCCACGGTGGTGGTGAACGGATCGCGCGCGCATCTGGCCCAGGCCCATAAGCGGTATCCGGGCCTCACGGCCGTCAGTCTGCGGGTCGACCCCGACGTCCTGCAGGCGCGGCTGGTGGGCCGCGGCCGCGAAGATGCGGCGCAGATCGCCGAGCGCCTGGCGCGCGCCGGCGCCGACTATCCCATCCCTCCGGATTGCCGCCATGTGGTGATCCTCAACAACAGCGCCCCCCAGCACGCGGCCGATGCCCTGCTGCGCGCGCTCGAATCCGACTGCGCCGAATAAAAAAAGTGGCGCCCCGGCCTGGTCTGCAGGCGGGACGCCACGTGAGTGGCCGCGCCCGGCTCGGCCGCGGCAATGATTCGGACGGGCTATTCTGCCGGCCGCTGATGACAATACGATGTCGGCCGATGGCGCATGGCCTCAGATCAGCATGGCACGGATGCGGGCCGACACGATATCGATCAATGCCACGAACGCAATGATGATGATCATGATGGCGCAGGTCTCGGCGTAGCGGAAACTGCGGATGATTTCCCAGAGCAGCGTGCCGATGCCGCCGGCGCCCACGATACCCACGACAGAGGCCGATCGGACGTTGGACTCGAAGCGATAGAGCGACAGCGAAATCCAGAGCGGCAACACCTGCGGGATGACGCCGTAGACGATTTCTTCGACGGCATTCGCACCCGTGGCGCGCACCCCCTCGACCGGACGCGGGTCGATGGCTTCGACGGCCTCGGAGAACAGCTTGGCCAACACGCCGGTGGTGTGGACCCACAGCGCGAGCACCCCGGCGAACGGCCCCAGGCCCACCGCGACGATGAACAGCATGGCGAACACCATCTCATTGATGGCGCGGCACGCGTCCATCAGCCGGCGCATCGGCTGGTAGACCCAGACCGGCGCGATGTTCGACGAGCACAGCAGCGCCAGCGGCACCGCGCACACCACGGCGAGAAAGGTGCCCCACACCGCGATCTGCACCGTGACGATCATCTCGTCGAGATACATGCGCCAGTCACGGAAATCGGGCGGAAAGAAGTCGGACGCGAATTGCGCCATGTTGCCGGAGTCGCGCAGCAGGTCCAGCGGACGCATGTCCGCGCCGTTCCAGGATCCGATCAACAGGGCCAGCAGGACGGCCCAGCCGAGCATCATGGGCAGCGAGGAACGAGGGCCGGTAGGCAGGGCGACGGTGCTGGAGGCAGCCAGGGACATGAGGAAGATCCGTAAAGGCGGTGGAAGCGGGCGAACGCGGGCGCGGCCGATGCCGCGCCCGCGTCAGCCGCTTATTGCTTGGCGCTGGGGGCCTGCTTCTCGAGCGCGGCCAGCTTCTGGTCCAGATCGGCGATGCGCTTGGACTTCTCGCCGGCGTTCATCGCGGTGTCGGCCTGGACACGCGCCTTCTCCTTGGCGTACTCCAACTGGCGGATCGGCACGAGCTGACTGTTGTCGGACGCGCGAAAGCCCTTGTAGGTCAGGCCCTTCAACACGGCGAGCTCATGCTCGGCATTGGCGCCCTTGCCGTAATTCACGAAGAAGTCGCGCAGCTTGGTCTTTACCTCGGCCGGCAGATCCGTGCGATACACCATGGGGTCGGCCGGAATCAGCGGCGACTTCCAGATCACCTTGACCTGGTCCTGAGGGTTCTTGCCCGTGCTGATGCGATAGCGCTCGAGCGCTTCCGTGTTGTTCACCGCCACGTCCACCTGGCCGTTCATGACCGACAACAGGTTCGTCTCGTGATTGCTCACTCGCACATTCTTGAACAGCGTCTTGGGATCGACCTTGTTGGCGGCCCACAGGTAGTAGCCCGGCACCAGCGTGCCCGAGGTCGAGTTGGGATCCCCGGCACCGTAGCTCAGGGTCTTGCCCTGCTTGATCACGTCTTCCACGCTGTTGATCGGGCTGGACTTGCTCACCAGCAGCACCGACCAGTAGCCCGGGTTGCCGTCCTTGTCGATCACGGAGGCGAACACTTCGCCCTGGGCGCGGTCCACGGCTTCCATGGCCGACTTGTTGCCGTACCAGGCGACCTGCACCTTGTTGAAGCGCATGCCTTCGATGATGCCGGCGTAGTCGGAGGCGAAGAACGGCTTGACCTCGACGCCGAGCGCCTTGCTCAGATCGTCGACCAGCGGCTGCCAGGCCGACTTGAGGTTGCTCGACGATTCCGTGGAAATGATGCCGAAATTCAGCGTCTTGAGATCCTGGGCATGGGCGCCGGCGGACAGGGCGGCCGAGGCCAGCAGGAAGCAGAAGGTTCTGCGCAGCATGAAGAGGCTCCGTAGGTAAGCCAGGGGTGGGAAAGGGATAACGTGGAAGGGTCGTCAGGCGAGGGCCAGCGCGGGCTCCAGCAGCGGCGCGCGCGCGCCGCTCGCCGCGGGCAGCAGTTCGCCCAGGTCGGCGCCATAGAGGTCCTGCAGCATGGCGGGCGTAAGCTCGCGCGCCGGGCCGTCGTACACCACACGGCCGTGGCGCAGTGCGACCACACGCGGGCAATAGCGCAGCGCCACATCCACCTGATGCAGCGAGACCACCACGGCCACGCCGCGATCGCGATTGATCTGGGCCAGCGTATCCATTACGCGGCGCGAGGATTCGGGGTCGAGCGAGGCGATGGGCTCGTCGGCCAGGATCACGCGCGCGTTCTGGACCAGAGTGCGGGCAATGGCCGCGCGCTGCTGCTGGCCGCCCGACAGGGTGGAGGCGCGCTGCCAGGCGTGCTCGCCGATGCCGACCTGCGCCAGCGCCTCGCAACCGGCCGCGATCTCGTCGCGGCGAAACACGCGCAGCAGGCTGCGCCAGAGCGGAATGCGCGGCAGCATGCCCGTCAGTACGTTGGTGATCACCGGCAGGCGACCCACGAGGTTGAACTGCTGGAACACGAAGCCGATGCTGGCGCGGGCGCCCCGCACGCCGCGGCTCACGCGGCCGTTCTGCTGAATCAGGGCGCCATTGACCGTCACGCGGCCGCCGCCGACATCGCCCGCGACAAACCCGGCAAGATGCCGCAGCAAGGTCGACTTGCCCGAACCCGACGCGCCGAGCAGCGCCACCATTTCGCCTTCGGCGATTTTCAGATCCACACGCTGGAGGGCCGGCTTGCCGGCGAACGTTTTGGACAGCCCTTCGACTTCGATCGCGTAGTTCGGCATGACGCCCCCTTGTGTTTGTTGACGGAGGGCATTTTGTCGACCAGGGGTGACCGCCTGATGACGTGCTCTGTCCCAGTTGTCGAAAAAATGACAGGGCCGGATCAGGTCTTGAAACCTGCGCGTCACAATCCCCGCAGAGCCACGCCTGGCGCGGTTCTCGGTATAGTCTCGTAAACCCGACTCCTCCTCTTCGCGTACCGGACGTCTACATCATGTTGCATGGTTCCTGCCTGTGCGGCCGCGTGGCCTACGAGATCAATGGCCCGCTGACCGACGCCCTTAATTGCCACTGCTCGATGTGCCGCAAGAGCCAGGGTGCCGCCTACCGCAGCCGCGCCACCGTGCAGGTGAGCGATTTCGCCTGGACCCGCGGCGAAAGCGAGATCACCTGGTACAGCTCCTCTCCCGGCAGCTATCGCGGCTTCTGCGGCGCCTGCGGGTCGCCCCTGCTCTCTCGCTTCGATGCCACCCCCGAGGTCTATGGCCTGCCGCTGGGCGCGCTCGACGACGACCCGGGCGTGCGGCCTGCCTGCCATGTGCACGTGGCGGACAAGGCTCCCTGGCACGAGATCACCGACACCCTGCCGCAACACGCGGGCCCCTTGCCCTAGCCGGCCCGGGCCGGCCATCACCCGAGGCGAGCGGCGCAGCGGCGCGGCCCGCCTGTGGCCTCGATGCCACGCTCCCGGGCATATGCTCAAGGGCGATTCCTGGCGTTCTGGCTAAAACGTGGTATCCGCGCTACAATAAGTCGTTGATTTTCCGCAGGAAGCCTGCATTTGCGCTGCTTACCCGGTCCGTGTCACTGCACGATCCCCGAGGCGCCCTTGCCGGCTCGACGACCCGGATGCCCTGCGACGGACCGCTCCGACGTTCTGCATCCACCGCTTCTTCCAACGGTTCGGCCGTTGCGACCTAGCCGCGCCACCTGGCGCACATTGCCCCAGCGGCGAGTACCCGCCCCCTCCCTGGTCCCAGCCAGGCGTCATGGCCCGTACCCGAGTCAGTGTCCGGCGTTCGCGTCCGGTATCAATCTGTCCCCCGTCTGGGAACGCCCCGCAGCGCTTGTGGTTGCCACCGCCGCGCTCGACAAGGAGATATAAAAGATGGCGAAAGAAGAACTCATCGAACTGAACGGTATCGTGGACGAAGTGCTGCCTGACAGCCGCTACCGCGTCACCCTGGACAACGGCGTCGAAGTGGGCGCATACGCCTCCGGCCGCATCCGCAAGCACCGCATCCGCATCCTGGCGGGCGATCGCGTCACCCTCGAAATGTCGCCCTACGACCTGACGAAGGGCCGGATCAACTTCCGCCACAAGGACGAGCGCAGCGGTCCGCCGCCCACGTCGCGTCCGCAGTTCCGCCGCTGAAGCAGCGGGAGCACCCGAGTCGATCGGGTGCTCTGAACCGAAATCCCGGCCCTGTCTTGCCGAACGGACGCTTGCCCGTCCGGTTAAGATGCCGGGCATGATGGACCAGGATCTCACCGACGTGACGCAAGACCCGGAGCAGGCGCTGCGCGAGCAGCTGCGGCAGGCCGCCGACCGCCTCACCCGGGCTCGCTACATCTACGATTACGGCGAGAAAAACCTGAATCTCCTGCGCGACTCGCGCGAGAACTTCATCAATAGCCTGCGCAACACCGGCCTGAGCTACATCGAAGCCAAAACCAAGTACGACAATTGCCTCGATGACCAGACCGCGCACCTGAAAGAACTCGGCACGGAGCTGGACTACGCCCAGCGGCTGTACACCCGCGCCTGCGCCGACATGGAAACCGCGGCCGCCGTCGTGCAATAGGCACGGCGCCGCCGTCCCCGCCGTTCCCCCTTCAGAGCGATGCCGCCGCGCTTTTGCGCGCCGGCAAGGCGCGCCGTGCGCGTTTCCGGTACGGTAGGGAGTGCCCTCCGTACCGAGGACTCCGTTATGAATAACAACAACGCATTTTTCGACTTCACCCACGAACAAGGGGTGCTGCGCATCTCGATCGCCGTCACCCTGTTCATCGCCGCGATCGGCATCGGCTTCGGCCTCGCCTCCGGCTCCTTCTCCATTGTCTTCGACGGCGTGTATTCGCTCGTCGACGCCAGCATGAGCGGCCTGTCGCTCGTCGTCGTCAAGCTGATCACCTCGTTCGCCACGTCACAGGCGCTACCACGCAAGCTGCGCGAGCGTTTCACCATGGGGTTCTGGCATCTCGAGCCGATGGTACTGGCGCTCAACGGCATGCTGCTGAGCGGGGTGGCCCTCTACGCGCTGATCAACGCGATCTCCAGCCTGCTCGAGGGGGGCCGCGACCTGGAGTTCGGACTGGCCTTGATCTATGCGGTGCTCACGGTGACGGCCTGCGCGGCCATCGCCTGGTTCGAAGCGCGCGCCAATCGCCGCATCCGCTCTGATTTCCTGCGCATGGACGTCAAGGGCTGGATCATGTCGGCCAGCATCACCGCCGCGCTGCTGGTCGCCTTCGGCATCGGCTATGCCATCCAGGGCACGCGCTGGGCCTGGATCTCGCCCTATATCGACCCCGCGGTGCTCGCGGTGGTGTGCATAGTGATCATCCCGCTGCCGCTGGGTGTCATCCGCCAGGCGCTATCCGAGATGTTCCTGGTCACGCCCGCCGATCTGAAACAACACGTGGACGCGGTAGCCCAGGCTTTCGTGGTGCGTCATGGTTTCCAGTCTTACCGCGCCTACGTGGCCAAGGTAGGCCGCTCGCGCGAGATCGAGCTGTATTTCATCGTGCCCGCCGAGGCGCCGGCGCGCGACATCGCGGCCTGGGACAGGCTGCGCGACGAGATCGGCGAGGCCATCGGCGGCGATGGCCCAGACCGCTGGCTCACGGTGGTGTTCACCGGCGATCCCGAATGGGCTGAATGAGCGCATGGGGCCTAGGTGAGCCGAAGCGGGTTCATCGCTCCGCCAGGAAAAACAAAGCGGGCCCGTCCGATGTCGATCGGACGGGCCCGCTTTGCTTGAGGCGGCTGGCGCCGCCCGCGATCAGCGCTTGCCGACCTGATCGCCGATCACGCCGCCCAGGGCGGCGCCGCCGACGGTACCCAGCACGCCGCCGTTGGTGATCACCGCACCGGCGACGCCGCCGATGGCGGCGCCACCCACGGCGCTCTTCTGACGATGGCTCATGCCGTCCCAGGAGGAACAACCGGCCATGGTCGCCGCCAGCGTGGCGGCAATGCAGACTTTGGACAAGGTGGCGAGTTTCATGATGGGCTCCTTTTGTTGTGCCGGGACCGCGCATCGCCCTGTTACGGCCGGACCGTCGCGCGGGGGTGAGTCCGTACCCGCAAGTTTCGGGCCCGCCCTGCGCAAGACGCGTGGTCTTATTGATTCAGAGCCTCAGGATCGCAAAACGATCCGCGATTTGCTGTGAAGTTTGCCCAATTATTGTGTCCAGCTATAGGAATTGTTCGAGCGCTACGCACAATTGTTGCGACGAACCCGTCCCTATTTGACGAGTCGTAACGCCTCACGAAAGCGCGGATGCTCGCACGTGCCCAGCCATTCGAATATCGCCATTTCGGTGGTCACGATATCCGCCCCGGCCGAGCGGGCTCGCCGCAGCGCGGCGTGGTGATCCGCGGCGCGGCGGGATCCGGTGGCATCCGCGACCAGCACGGCGTGCCAGCCCTGCTCCGCCAGACCGATGACGGTCTGCAGCACGCAGACGTGCGCTTCACAGCCCGCCACCAGCACCGTCTTGCGCGCGGGCGGCAACCAGGCCTCGAAGCCGGGTTCGCGCACCGCCGAGAAATGCATTTTGTGGAACGCCGCCTGGAGCCGCCCGGCGAGCGGCTCGACTGTGGCGCCCAGCGTCGCGGCGTTGTGCTCCGTCGCCACCACCGGCACGTCGAGCAGCCGGGCGGCCTGCGCCAGCTTGTACGCGGCGGCCAACACCGCGTCGCCTCGCTCGATGGCCGGCATCAGCCGGGCCTGCATGTCGACGATCAACAGGGTGGCCGACTCGGCCTGCAGCAGCTTGCTCATGACAGCATCCTCCGGAGCCGCCACCGGCCGGCGGCGCTTGCCACAGCGTATACCAAACGGCAGCGCGCGAACCGGTGAAGCGCTCGCCAGCCTGCGGCGGCGATCCAGGTGTCGCGGTGAGGCTCCGGGGACGAGATGCCGAGCGTGAGCAAGTGCGGGCGAGATGCGACCGGCCAGGTGCGGCCGGCGAGATGCGACCGGCGAGGTGCGGCCGGCCAGGCGCCAACAACGAAAAAGGCCGGACGAGCCGGCCTTTTCCTGTTCCCGGACTGGCGGGAATTACTTCAATGCCTTGTAGCGCAAGCGCTTGGGCTTGGCGCCCTCGTCGCCCAGGCGGCTCTTCTTGTCGGCCTCGTACTCCTGGTAGTTGCCGTCGAAGAAGACCACTTGCGAGTCGCCTTCGAAAGCCAGGATGTGCGTGGCGATACGGTCGAGGAACCAGCGATCGTGCGAGATCACCATCACGCTGCCCGGGAACTCGAGCAGCGCGTCTTCGAGCGCGCGCAGCGTTTCGACGTCGAGGTCGTTGGACGGTTCGTCGAGCAGCAAGACATTGCCGCCGGCCACGAGCGTCTTGGCCAGATGCAGACGGCCCCGCTCACCACCGGAGAGCTGGCCGACAATCTTGTTCTGGTCGCCGCCCTTGAAGTTGAAACGGCCCAGATAGGCACGCGACGACATCTCGAACTTGCCCACGGTAAGGAGGTCGGCGCCGTCTGAGACCGCGTCGAACACCGTCTTGGCATCGGCGAGCGAGTCGCGCGATTGATCGACGTAGGCAAGCTTGACCGTCTGGCCGAGCTTCACTTCGCCCGAATCCGGCTGCTCGCGGCCCGAGATCATGCGGAACAGCGTGGACTTACCCGCGCCGTTGGGGCCGATGATGCCGACGATCGCGCCCGGAGGCACCTTGAAGCTCAGGTTGTCGATCAGCAGGCGATCACCATAGGCCTTGCTGACGTTATTGAACTCGATGACCTCGTTACCCAGGCGCTCCCCCACCGGAATGAAGATTTCCTGGGTCTCGTTGCGCTTCTGGTATTCGTACGACGACAGCTCTTCGAAGCGGGCGATACGCGCCTTGGCCTTGGCCTGACGGCCCTTGGGGTTCTGGCGCACCCATTCGAGTTCTTTCTTGATAGTTTTCTGGCGCGCGGACTCCGAGGCCTCTTCCTGCTTGAGACGGGCTTCCTTTTGTTCGAGCCAGGTGCTGTAGTTGCCCTTCCAGGGGATACCGTGGCCGCGGTCCAGTTCGAGGATCCACTCGGCGGCATTGTCGAGGAAGTAGCGATCGTGGGTCACACCCACGACGGTGCCGGGGAACTTGTGCAGGAACTGCTCCAGCCACTCGACGCTCTCGGCATCCAGGTGGTTGGTCGGTTCGTCGAGCAGCAGCATGTCGGGTTTGGACAGCAGCAGGCGGCACAGAGCCACACGGCGCTTTTCACCCCCGGACAGGTTACCGACGACGGCATCCCAGGGCGGCAGGCGCAGCGCATCGGCGGCGATTTCCATCTGGTGCTCGATATCGTCGGCGCCGCTGGATGCGGCGGCGGCGATGATGGCCTCGAGGTTGGCCTGTTCGGCGGCCAGCGCGTCGAAGTCGGCGTCGGGCTCGGCGTAGGCGGCATACACCTCATCGAGGCGCTGCTTGGCCGTGAACACGGCACCCAGGCCGGCTTCGACCGATTGACGCACGGTATGGGTGGGGTCGAGCTCGGGCTCCTGCGGCAGATAGCCGATGTTCAGGCCCGGCATCGGGATGGCTTCGCCCTCGATTTCCTTGTCCACGCCGGCCATGATCTTGAGCAGCGTCGATTTGCCCGAGCCGTTCAGGCCGAGCACGCCAATCTTGGCGCCGGGGAAAAAGGACAGCGAAATGTCGCGCAGGATCTGCCGCTTGGGCGGCACGATCTTGCCCACGCGATTCATGGTGTAGACGTATTGGGCCATGGGCTCGTAGCGAGATAGGATGCGAAACCCTGGATTGTAGGCCACTTGGCGCGCTCCGGAATTCAGGCGGCGCAGCGCGCCCCGCGCGCCCGGTGCGAGGCCGGGTCGGGTCAGACCGGGCCGCGCCAGGCCGGGCCGCGTCAGACCGAGCCGCGCCAGGCCCGGCTGCGTCGGGTCGGGCCGCGTCAGGCCGGGCCGCGTCAGACCGGGCCGCGTCAGGCCGGGCCGCGTTAGGCCGGGTCGGGTCGGGCGGCGTTCGCGCGGCCGGGCCGCCATTGCGCCAGGCTGACACCGGCCAGCGCCAGCAGCCCGCCGGTCACGTGATAGAGATGTGGCTGCTCGTCCAGCGCCACCATCGCGATCGCCACGGTGCCCACCGGCATCAGGTTCAGAAACAGGCTGGCCCGGTTCGGCCCCAGGTGCCGCACCCCCTGCATCCACAGGAACGGTGCGAACAGCGACGGGAAAATACCGGCATACAGCACCAGCGGAATGTTCTGGGCATTGAGGGGCGAGGGCTCGGCCAGAGCGAAGGTCGGGATCTGGAACAGCACGCCGAACAGCACTTGCACGAACAACGATTGCCATGCGCCGATCGGCAGCGACCACTTGCGCAGCAGGATTCCGTATAGCGCGTAGGCCAGCGCGGCCAGACCCATCAGCCCGTCGCCGACATTCACACCCGCTCGCAGCAGCTGCAGCGGGTCGCCCTTGCCCAGCAGCAGCGCCAGCCCGAACAGGGAGACCAGCGCACCGACCAAGGCCGTGGCCGCGGGCCGCTCGCGCAGCACCAGGGTACCGACCCCGATGGTGAGCAGCGGCACCATCGCGGTGATGATGCCCATGTTGGTGGCGGTGGTCGTGGCCGCAGCCACGTAAGCGAGCCCCTGGTAGAGCGCCATGCCCAGCGCGCCCAGCACACCCAACCGCCACAGATTGGGCCGGATCTGGTGCCATTGCCGCAGCACGCCCGGCAATGCGAACGGTGCCAGCAACAGGGCCGCCAAGACCCAGCGATAGAAGCCGATGGCCGCCGGCGCGATGGTGCTCGCCGCCATCTTGGTGACCACCATGTTCACCGACCAAATCAGGGCGGCGAACAAGGGAAACAGCATGTAGCGGGCAGAAGGTGCGGCGGTCATGGCAAAATTCACGGGAAAACCCGCGCATAGTACGCGCATTTGCCCGCAGCTCGACCCACCATGCCCGCCTCCAGCCAAGCTCCCGCCTCGCTCGTCACCTTCAGCACGGCCGAACTCGACATGCTCGCCAAGACCGCCGACGCCATGTCCGCCTACATGGGCCGCCCCGTCCTCGCCGAAGTCGGCAAGGGCGACGAAGGCACCGAGTGGGTCACCTTCGGCGTGGCGCTCGATACCGATGGCAAAGAGGCCGACGACGATCAGCCGCACGTGCAGATGGGCGGCAAGGACGCGCGCCTGCTGGGTGGCCTGGGCGGCCTGCCCGACGCCGCCACGCAGACCTACGACTGCATCTATCTGTGGGCCGTGCAGATTTCACTGGTGGAGGGCGAGCGCTTCGTCAAACTCGACCAGGAAGGCGAAGAGTGCGCCTGGTCCGACGACCTCGCCGATGTCCTGCCATTCGCGCTGAGCGAAGATCCGCTGGAGCCGGAAGACGACGAGGATGACGAAGACGAGGATGATGATGATGACGGCGAAGAGGACGCCCTGCGCCGCGCCCTGCCGCCCAGCCCGCATCGCCACTGACGTCCCGCAAGCATGAAACAAAAGGGCGTGGCCATGGCCACGCCCTTTTGCATTTCAGGACGGTCCGACGGCAGCAAGCCGAAGGCGCAGCGTGGGGGTGCATGTCTTGCCGCCGGGCCGCCCCAAGGCAAGACAGCCCCCTCGGGGGGCAGCAAGCCGAAGGCGCAGCGTGGGGGTGTCTAAATCCTTTGTTCCTGCACGGCGTGGCAGGCCACCACGCCCGGCCCCGCTTGCATCAACACCGGCACTTCCTGCTTGCAGCGCTCGTTCGCATGCGGGCAACGCGGGTGGAAGGTGCAGCCCGTGGGCGGGTTGAGCGGGTTGGGTACCTCGCCCGCGACCGCGGTGCGGCGCTTGCCCGTGCCTTCGAGATCGGGAATGGCCTCGAGCAACATGCGGGTATAGGGATGGCGCGGCGTCGCGAACACATCGTCGCGCGGCGCCACTTCCACGATGCGCCCCAGATACATCACGCCGACCCGATCGGCCACGTGATGCACCACCGCCAGGTTGTGCGAGATGAACAGGTACGTCAGCCCCAACTCGCGCTGAAGCTCCTTCATCAGGTTGAGCACCTGCGCCTGCACCGACACGTCGAGCGCCGAGGTGGGCTCGTCGCACACCAGGAACTCCGGCCGCACGGCGAGCGCGCGCGCGATCGAAATGCGTTGGCGCTGGCCACCGGAAAACTGATGGGGATAACGGCTCTGGTCGGCCGGATCCAGCCCGACCTGCGTGAGCAGTTCGGCCACGCGGATCTGGCGTTCGGCCGCGCTCATGTCGGTGTGGGTGAGCATGGGCTCGGCGATGATGCGGCCCACGCGCCAGCGCGGATTCAGGCTGGCGAAGGGATCCTGGAAGATCATCTGCAACCGGCGCCGCAGCGCACGGCCGGAACGGCCCTGCATGCGCTCGACCGGCTGGCCGTCGAACTCGATCTCGCCACGGGTCAGGCCATAGAGGCCTACCAGCATGCGCGCCACCGTGGACTTGCCACAGCCCGATTCGCCCACCAGCGCCAGCGTTTCGCCACGCGCGATGTCGAACGACACGCCGTCGACGGCGCGCAGCATCTGGCGCGGCTTGCGCGCCATCACGCGCTCCAGCCAGGGCTGCGAAACATCGAACCAGCGCGCGGCGTCGCGTACGGAAATCAGGGGGGCCGTCATGCCGCCACCTCCACATCATGCAACCAACAGGCCGCGCGGGACGTGCCCGCCGGCAACAACTCCGGGCGCTCCTGCGTGCAGCGCGGCATGCGCCGCGTGCAACGCGGATTGAACGCGCATCCCGGCGGAATCGCGGTGAGACGCGGCATGCTGCCGTCGATCTGCACCAGGCGCTCCACGTGTCCCTTCATGCTCGGGATCGAGCCCATCAGGCCCACCGTGTAGGGATGCTGCGGCTGATGGATCACATCGGCCACCGGGCCGATCTCGGCCAGGCGTCCCGCATACATCACCGCCACGCGGTCCGCGGTCTCGGCGATCACGCCCATATCGTGCGTGATCAACATGACGGAGGCGCCCTGCTCGCGGCACAGCTTCTTGAGCAGGTCGATGATCTGCGCCTGGATCGACACGTCCAGCGCGGTGGTGGGCTCATCGGCCACCACCAGCTTGGGCTCGGCCGCCAGCGCGAGCGCGATCACCACGCGCTGGCGCATGCCGCCCGAGAACTGGTGCGGATAGTGATCGATGCGCTCGCGCGCCGCCGGGATACCGGTGGAGGCGAGCAGCTCGATGGCACGCGTGCGTGCCTGGCTCCAGGTCATCGGCAAGTGCGTGACGATGGTCTCGGCCAACTGGTGGCCCACGGTATAGAGCGGGTTGAGCGAGGTGAGCGGGTCCTGGAAGACCGCGCCGATCTCGCGCCCGCGCACGCGCCGCATGGCCTCGTCGCCGAGGTTGTCGATGCGGCGGCCCGACAGCAGGATTTCGCCGTCGCTCACGCGGCCCGGGGGCTCGAGCAGGCCGATGATGGCCGCGCCGGTCAGGGACTTGCCCGCGCCCGACTCGCCCACCACACCGAGCACTTCGCCCGGCGCAATCGAAAACGACACGTTGTCCAGCGCCTTGAGCACGCCATGACGGTTCGGAAACTCAACCGATAGATTCTTTACTTCCAACAATGCGCTCATGGTCGCCTCAATTCAGTCGCGGGTTGAGCGCATCGCGCAGCCAGTCGCCCAACAGGTTGACCGACAGCACCAGCAGCACCAGCGCCACTCCTGGGAAGATGGTGATCCACCATTCACCCGAGAACAGGAAATCGTTGCCGATGCGGATCAGGGTGCCCAGCGACGGCGAGGTCGGCGGCACGCCCACGCCGAGGAACGACAGCGTCGCCTCGGTGATGATGGCGGTCGCCAGATGCACGGTCGCCAACACCAGCACGGGGCCCATCACATTGGGCAGCACGTGGCGGAACATGATGACCGGCGTGGACACACCGATCACGCGAGCCGCCTGCACGTATTCGCGGTTCTTCTCGACCAGGGTCGAGCCGCGCACGGTACGGGCGTATTGCGGCCAGCCGGCCAGCGCGATGGCGCCGATCAGCACCGGGAATGCGATCACCTCGTGCAGCTCGCGCGGCACGGCGGCTCGCGCCACGCCATCGATCAGCAGCGCGATCAGGATCGCGGGAAACGACAGCTGCACATCGGCGACGCGCATGATGAACGCATCGACACGGCCGCCCACGTAACCCGAGAGCAGGCCCAGCACGATGCCGATCACCATGGACAGCGCGACCGAGGCCAGGCCGATCAGGAGCGACACGCGCGTGCCGTACAGCAGCGCGGAGTACAGATCACGGCCCTGGCTGTCGGTGCCGAGAAGGTACTTGGTCGAACCGTTGTCTTCCCAGGCCGGCGGCAGCAGCGCGTCGAGCAGCTCCACCGTGGTGAGGTCGAAGGGGTTGTGCGGCGCCACCCAGCCTGCGCCGAACGAACCGATCAACAGCAGGACGAGAATGACGGTGGCCACGATGGCCACCGGCGCGTGGCGCCAGGACCAACAGAGGTCGCTGTTCCACCAGCGTTTGAGCGTGGCTTGCATCAGTGACCTCCCCGGGCACGGCCCAGACCCGCGCGCAGGCGCGGATCAACAACGAAATACAGCAGATCGACCACCAGGTTGATCACCACGAACACCAGTGCGATCAGACAGAGGTAGGCCGCCATGACGGGAATGTCGGCGAATTGCACCGCCTGGATGAACAGCAGACCCATGCCGGGCCACTGGAACACGGTCTCGGTCACGATGGCGAAGGCGATGATGCCGCCGAGCTGCAGCCCGGTGATCGTGATCACCGGCACCATGGTGTTCTTCAGGGCATGGCCGAAGTGAATGGCACGGCGCTTGAGGCCCCGGGCGCGCGCGAACTTGATGTAGTCGGTGCGCAGCACCTCCAGCATCTCGGAACGCACCAGGCGCAGGATCAGCGTCATCTGGAACAGCGACAGCGTGATGGTCGGCAGGATCAGATGCTTCCAGCCGGTGGGCGTGAGCAGTCCGGTGGTCCACCAGCCCAGCGCGACCGTCTCGCCGCGGCCGTAACTGGGCAGCCAGCCCAGCGTGACGGAAAAAACCATGATGAGCAGGATGCCGATCAGGAAGGTGGGCAGCGACACACCGAGCAGCGAGCCGGCCAGCACGATCTGGGACAGCATGCCATTGCGGCGCAAGGCGGTGTAGACACCGAGCGGCAAGCCCACCACCAGCGCAAGCAGCGCGGCGGCGAAGGACAGCTCGAGGGTCGCGGGCAGGCGGCTGCGGATCAGCGAAGACACGGGCTCGCTCTGGCGCAGCGACATGCCGAAGTCGCCTTGTACGGCGTTGCCGACAAAGCGCGCGAACTGGACCGGGGCGGGATCGTCCAGGCCGAGTCGTTGGCGCAGCTCTACGCGTTCGGCGTCCGTGGCGTCCTGCCCGAGCATGATGGTGACGGGGTCACCCACATACTGGAACAGCACGAACGCCAACAGGGCCACCGTAAGCATGACCGCGCCTGCCTGCAACAGGCGGCGAAGAATGAATGCGAACATGGGGAATGGAAAGCAAGATGCGGCGGCGTCTCACGACGCCGCCGCAGGAGAGGAAAAACCGAGGTCAGTCGACCTTGACCCACTCGGCCACGAGGCGGTTGTCGGCGCGGTGCGTCACGCTGACATTCTTGCGCATGGCCCACGGGATGACCTGGTCATGCAGCGGGATGTGGCCGAATTCCTTGGCGTGGATCTCCAGCACCTTGTGAATGTCGGCGTCGCGCTTGGCCACGTCGGTCTCGGTCTTGACGCGATCGATGATGGCGTCGACTTCCTTGTTGCTGTAGTCGCCCAGGTTGTACATGCCGTCGGCGCCTTCACCCTTGGTACGGATCAGGTTTTGCAGCGTGTACATGGCGTCGAAGGTGGGCACGCCCCAGCCGAACAGATACACGCTGGTGTCGCGGTTCTGCACCTTGGGGAAGTAGGTGGCGCGCGGCATCGCGTTGAGCGAGGCCTTCACGCCGACCTTGGCCCACATGCCGACCACGGCCTGGCAGATGGCTTCGTCGTTGATGTAGCGGTTGTTCGGGCAATCGAGCGTGAAGTTGAGCGTGCCGTCGTAGCCGGCTTCTTTCAGCAGGGCGCGCGACTTCTCGGGATCGTAGGGCACGCGCTTGGCCAGTGCCTCGGTCCAGCCGTGCACCTGCGGCGCGATCATCGTGCCGGTGGGGGCCGACAGGCCACGCATCACGGCGCGCTTGATGGCGTCGACGTCGATGGCGCGATACAGGGCTTCGCGCACGCGCACGTCCTGGAACGGATTCTTGCCCTTGATGTTCGAGTACAGCAGCTCCGGACGCTTCTGGTCGTAGCCGATGTAGATGGTGCGGTATTCGTTGCCCTCGACCACCTTGGCCTCGCGGCGCAGGCGATCCAGATCCTGGGCGGCCGGGTCGAGCACGAAATCGATCTCGCCCGACAGCAGCGCGGCCGTGCGGGTGGCGTTCTGCTTGATCGGCGTGAACACCACTTCGGTCACGTTGCCGACCTTTTTGTCCTTGTTCCACCAGCCGGCGTGGGCGGCGAACACGGTGCGCACGTCGACTTCACGCGACTTGAGCTGGTAGGGGCCGGTACCGTTGGTGTTGCGGGCCGCGAAGGTTTCTTCCTTGTTGACGAAGTCCTGCGGCTTGGTGACGTTGTGCTTTTCCGCCCAGGCCTTGTTCATGATGAACACGTTGGGCAGCTGGCGCAGCAGCACCGGGTTCGGGGCGGAGGTTTCGATCTCGACCGTCAGGTCGTCGATCTTGCGCGCCTCTTTGATGCCGGTGGTATAGGCCTTGTAGTTCGAGGTGGGCGCCATGGCGCGGTGCACCGAGAACACCACGTCGTCGGCCGTGAAGGCGGCGCCGTCGTGGAACTTCACGCCTTCGCGCAGCTTGAAGCGATAGAGCGTGGGGGAAACCTGCTCCCAGGAGGTGGCCAGGCGCGGCACGACCTTGAACGAGGCGTCGTAGTCGACCAGGGGCTCGTAGATGTAGCTGTTCGCCGCGATGGTCATGCCCTCGTTCTGCGAGTGCGGATCCATCGTGAGGATGTCGCCCTGGGCGGCCCAGCGGAAGGTCTTGGCGTGCCCGATGGTGGGGGCAGCGACGGCGGCGGCGATCGCGATAGCAATCAAGGTGCGGCGCATGATAGCTCCTGACAGGTATCTGAATATTAAAGACCGGGCGGATATTGCCTAGGCCCGACAGCGCCGTCAATTAGGGGTTTCTGCCCATGCGGGCCACTTATTACCGTGAGTTGTGAAACCGGGGACAGTGAGACGCTGGTCTTTTTCAGACAGATGCCCAGGGTCGCGGGACATGGGCCGCTGGGAGGCCGGCCGGCGGCAGGCGCGCGATGGCCGCGGACCGGTCGACCCCGGCCCGCCTGCGCGCTCAGACCTGCGGCTGTGTCACGGCCAGCGCGACGCCATCGCGCTGCGGATCGGCCCCGCCCTGCAAGGGGCCCGCCATGCGCGACACCACGTGAGGTGCGGCAAAGGCATAACTCTGGAACGAGCGATTGACGGTCTGGCCCTGCGCTTCGAGCGCATCGGTCACATAGCGCGGAATGCGGTTCGAGACGTCGATCGCATTACCGGTCACCGAGATACGCGGCGCGGCCACCGCTTCGAAGGCGCTCATGCCGAAATCGACGAGATTCACCACCGTTTGTGTCAGCGCCGACGCGATGGCCGTGCCTCCCGGCGCGCCCAGCACGGCCTGCACTTCGCCGTCGCGAAACAGCAGCAGCGGACATTGCGAGCTGGTGCGGCGTTTGCCCGGTCCGATCGAGGCGGGGCGGCCCGGGCGCGGGTCGAAGCCGCTGAGCAGGCCGTTGTAGAGCACGCCCAGGCCGTCGGTCATGATGCCTGAACTGGTGCCCAGGCTGTGCGTGAGCGTGGCGGCGTTGCCATCGGCATCGATCACGCAGACCTGCGTGGTGTCGCGCGGCTCCGCGGCGATGCCGGGCGCGAGCCGGGTGACGTCAGCGGGCAGGCGGTCGCGGATGCGGGCGGCGATCGATGCCGCATGCGCGTGCGACAGCAACTGCTCCACCGGCACGGTCACGAACTCGGGATCGCCGATCAGCGTGTCCTTGTCGATCGTGACCCACTTGAGCGTCCGGGCCAGCAGATCGAGATAAGCCGGGCTGTTGTGGCCCAGCGCGGCCACATCGAATTGCGCCAACACATGCAAGGCCTGGATCAGCGTCAGGCCGCCGGCGGGCGGCGGAAATCCAGCCACGCGCCAGCCGCGATACTCGCCCCACAGCGGCGCCACTTCCGCCACCCGGTAGGCACGCAGGTCGTCCAGGGTCAACAGGCCGCCGTGCGCGCGCATGTCGTCGGCGATGCGACCGGCGATTTCACCGTGATAGAAATCCGCCGCGCCCACGCGCGCCAGATGCGCCAGCGTGGCGGTGAGATCGGGGTTGTGCAGGCGCTCGCCAGGCCGCTTGAAGTTGCCTTGCGCATCGAGGTATACCGCCCGGCCGGTGGCCGTGAGCGCGAGCCGCTCACGCGTTTCGAGCATGCCGCCGCGGGCGCGGTCGAGCGCGCCGTATTGATACATGTGCGGACGCACCACCACGCCTTCGCGCGCATGCTGCAACGCTGGCGCCAGCGCGTCGGCGAACGACCAAGTGCCATAGCGCGACAAGGCATGATCGAGCCCCGCCAGCGTGCCCGGCGTGCCGATCGATTGATAGCCCGCTTCGTTCACATTGCCCTCGACCACGAAGGCATAGCCGTCGGGCGTTTCGTTCAGCGGCAGATGGGCCCAGATGTCAGGCCGTGCGGCCGCCGGCGCCCGGGCGCTAAAGTCGATGCAGGTGTGCACGCCACGCCGAGGCAGCGCGATCTGCAGCGTGCCGTAGCCGGCAATGCCGGCCATCATCGGGTCCACCACGCATTGCGTGAACGCCGCCGCCACGGCGGCATCCACCGCATTGCCGCCCTCCATCAACACGCGCGCGCCGGCCTCCGCGGCCTCGGGTTGCGCCGCGCAGACCATGGCGCGGCGCGGGCTCACGCGCGGGCTCCGGTGGCGTCGCGCAAGGCCAGGATGAAGGCATTGAGCGCGGCGTCGCGGTCGGGCTCGTTCGGGCTCACGTAACGCGGCTCGGGATAGGCCGCGAGCTGCACGACCGCGAGCTGCGCGCGCGTATCGATGAAGATGCGCTGGCCGGAATGGCCCATGGCCATCATGGCGCCGTCCTCGCGCAGCCACCAGCTGTAGCCATAGGCGGTCAGCCCCAGTGCCTGCCGCTGTGCGGTGTGCAGATCGGCGGGAATCTGGAAGGCCGGCGTGCCGGACTGCGCCACCCAGCCTTCAGGCAGGATGCGCTCGCCACCGGCCACGCCATCGTCCAGCACGAACTGGGCGAAGCGGCCCATGTCGCGCAGCGTCATGCCGGCGCGGCTGCCGCCGATCTCCTGACCGTCGTCGGATTCGAGCGTGTAGAAGCCGTCGAACTCCATGCCGCAGGGCTGCCAGATACGGCGCGACATGTAGTCGGCCAGCGTGCCGCCGGTGGCCGCGCTCAACACGGCGCCCAGCAGATAGGTGTCACCCGTGTTGTAGTGCCAGATCCGCCCCGCATCGTGCGCGCGATGGCAGGCACGAAGCAGTGCCAGCACGCCGCCGGGCACCTTGTCGGCCAGCGATTTGCTGTAGCGGTTCACGTCCGACGCCTTGTCGGTGTAGTTCTCTTCCCAGGCGATGCCGGACGACATCGTGAGCAGATGGCGGATCGTGACGGCATCGTAGGCACAGTCGGCCAGCGCCGGCACATACGCCGTGACCGGGTCGTCGAGGCTGGCGATCGCGCCATCGTGCAGGGCCGCGCCGGTGAGCATGGCGGTCATGGACTTGACGGTGGACATGGTCGACCAGCGCTCATGCGGCTGAAAGCCCAGGCCATAGCGCTCGAGCACGATGTGGCCGCGATGGATCGCGATCAGCCCCGCGACGTTGTTGCGGTCCATCAGGTCTGCCACGCCGAGCGTTTCTCCACCCTGGGCGAAGCGCACGTCGATCTCGGTTGCGCGCGGCAAGGGCCGCGGCTGCCCGCCGCGCCGGATGGTGCGCGTGGCGAACAGGCGATCGACGATGCGATACCCATACGACTGCAGGCACGGCGGCCACAGCAGAAAGTCTTCACCGCGGGGCAGATGCTCCACGGCCTCGGCCAATGGCGGAGTGGGGATGGCGTTCATAGATGTCTCAAGAAAAAAGCCGGGCACGCGGCCCGGCATGACTCAGTCGTTGCGGATGCCCAGACGCTTCACGATGGGGCCCCACACCTCGGCCTCGGTGGTCATGGATTGCGCCACCGACTCGGGGCCCAGCGCCTTGGGCGGCGTCATGTAGATCTCGTCCATCTGCTTGCGCACCGCCGGATCTGCCCAGAACTTGCGCGTGGCCTCGGTGAGCCGCGTCACGATCTCGGGCGGCGTGCCCTTGGGCGCCATCAAGCCATACCACGCGTCTCCCGGAAAGCCCTGCACGCCGACCTCGGCGATCGTGGGCACGTCGGGCAGTTGCGCGACGCGGTCGCTGCCGAAGATCACCAGCGGCACGGCCTTGCCGGTCTTGACCTGCGGCACCGCGCCGGTGAGCGCGTCTGCGGTCAGGTCGATCTGGCCGCCGATCAGATCCATCATGGCCGGTGCGGCGCCCTTGTACGGCACATGCGACATCTCGATCTTGAAATGCTCGGCCAGGAACGCGACGTTCAGGTGCGTGGAGTTGCCGATGCCTGCCGAGCCGTAGTTGAGATGGCCCGGACTGGCCTTGGCCTTTTTCACCAGATCATCCACCGAGCGAATACCGGTCGCGGGATTGGCCACCAGCACCTGCGAGGTGCCGGCAATCTTCGTGATCGGGTCGAAATCGCGTGTCGGGTTGTAGGCCAGCTGCGAATAGGTGAACGGATTCACCGACATGTTGGAAGTACTGCCGAACAAGAGCGCGTGGCCATCGGCCGGCTGTTTGGCCACGAAGGCGGCCGCGATGCTGCCATTGGCACCGGGCTTGTTCTCCACCACCACGGTGCCGCCGATTTCCTTGCTGGCATAGGCGGCCCAGGCGCGCGCCAGCGCATCCGCCGCACCGCCTGCCGCGACGGGCACCACCACCGACACCGGGCGCGCCGGCCAGTCGGCCGCGCTTGCCGGCGCGGTGCAGCCCAGGGCCAGCGTGCCGGCCGCGGCGAGTCCCAGCAAGCGTTGAACAAAGGGAGAAGCCGACTGCGGAAAGGGCGAACGGAGGGCCATGGCCTGTTGCTCCAGAGAATTCGGACAGTGAAGGCCCGCATTCTGGGAGTCCGCTTTCATTACGTCCAATGCATAATTCATCATCAAACCATAATCAGAACGTAATAAAACCGAGGAGCCCGGATGAACCTGCAGCAGCTCGAGCATTTCCTCGTACTGGTGGAAACCCAGTCTTTCAGCCGTGCCGCGGCCAAACTGCACCTGACGCAGCCCGCGCTCAGCCGCAGCATCCAGGCCCTCGAAGACACGCTGGGCGGTCGCCTGCTCGAGCGCGACAAAGGGAAAACACTGACGGCGCTGGGCGAGCTGGCCATCGTGCGTGCCCGCCGAATCCGGGTCGAACTCGCCGAGCTGCGCCGCAGCGCCAGCCTGCTGGCCGACTACGCGGGCGGCACCTTGCGCCTGGGCCTGGGCCCCACGCCCACCGCGATCCTGTCGCTGCCGCTGCTGCGCGAGATGAAGGAACGCTACCCCGCGATCAAGCTGCTGCTGAGCGGGGGCACGCCGGAAATGCAGGTGCAGGAGCTGCGCGAGGGTGCGGTGGATGCGCTGGTGGTGCACCGCAATCACATTCCCGCCGACCCGGACCTGCATCTGCGCTTCTTCCCCCGCACCCCGCTCGGCTTCGTGGTGCGCACCGGCCATCCGCTCGCGGGCCAGAACGGCCTGGATTTCGACGCCCTGCGTCGCTATGCCGTGGCGGCCAGCGGCCGCGCGATGAGCGACGAGGTGATGCACCGCCTCAACGCTTATTTCGGCCCGCCCGTGCACTTCATCGACGCGATCCAGTACCAGTCCAACGACATCCAGGCCCTGGTCGATCTGGTGCGCACGACCGATACGGTGTTCTTCGGCGTGCTGCAGGTCGCACAGCTTGCGATCGCGCGCGGTGAACTGGTGCACGTGGACGTGCGGCCCGCGCTCGACTTGTCCTCGCAGTTCGTGTTCGTGACGCTCGAGGGCAAGACCCTGCCGCCTGCCCTGCTGCGGCTGGGCGAACTCTGCATGCAGTACATGTCTGGGCCGGCGGATACGTATTCGGGCTGAGCGCCCCGGCGTTTGGCTGCGCCACCCACGACGGCGGCCGCGTCGGCCGCGTGACGGTGCGCCGCAGCTCGTGGCCACGTCCCTCGCCGGCGCTTGCCGGCTGTCGCCTCAGGCGTCTTCGTCGTCAGCGGGCTCGATGGGGGTGCCCATCAGGGCGCGCAGCATCTCCATCAATTGCGCCGCACGTTCGTGGCCGAAGGGCCGCAACACGGCGTCCTGGTGTTCGAGCGCCGCGGTGCACAGCGACCCCACCAGCGCATGACCCTTGGCCGTGATGCGCACCCGCGTCTGGCGCCGGTCGCTGCGCACGCCGGCGCGCACCACCAGGCCCTCGGCCTCGAGCCGTTGCACCACCTTGCTGAGCGTCGGTTGCTTTGTCAGCGCGAGCGCCGCGAGCGAACCGATTGTCTCGCCCGGACTGCCCTCCAGGCTCGCCAGCACCCGCCACTCGGTCACCGAGATGCCGGCCTCCTTGGCCTGGCGGTGGAACTCGGCCGAGATGCGATGACTCGCTTGCGCGAGCAGATAGGCCAGATAGTTGTCGACGAAACGGGGACTGTCTTCGCCTGCCTCGGATATCGCGGTGTTTTTCTTCATGAGTGTTCCGAGCCGATTGTTGCGGGATTGACCACGCCTGCCGCCGCACCGCGCACCGCGCCGCCTGGGGTGCCGGCAGCCGCCCGCGCTGGCGCATCGCAGCATGCGGCGCACCAGCCCGGTGCCGCCCTCGCGCAAGCTGCACCAAACCGCGTCGCGATGCTGTTGCGCAGCATAGGGTTAGCCCTGAATAAAACCCGTGTTCTGCACCAAATTCAGGCACGCATACGGCGCTTCCTGCACAGGACAACGAGTATATACACCCTTGTTTTAGCGTGATATTTTTTTCTTTCAATGAAATTTCATATTTTTTATTGACAGCTAAAAAGTTGACTTCTAAAGTATTTTCGCGGTGCCAGAAAAACAGGATGTGCGTGCTGCCACGCAACATTCCAACGCGGGCCTGAGGTCCGTGCTCAAGGGGTTTCTCGATGGCGGAAAGGTCGTTCAAGAAAGAAGTCCAGCAGTTGCGCATCGGCGCGGGCGAAGAGTTCCGCGGCGAGGGCATTCTTGCGGTCACGAAGGCGCTGCTGCAATCCGGCGTAGGCTATGTTGCCGGCTATCAAGGCTCGCCCATTTCGCATCTGATGGACGTGCTGGCGGATGCCAACGACATCCTGCAGGAGCTGGGCGTGCATTTCGAGGCGAGCGCTTCGGAAGCCACCGCCGCGGCCACGCTCGCCGCCTCCGTGATGTACCCCATTCGCGGCGCCGTCACCTGGAAATCCACGGTCGGCACCAACGTCGCTTCCGACGCTCTGGCCAACCTGGCCTCGGGCGGCGTGACGGGCGGCGCGCTGGTCATCGTGGGCGAGGACTACGGCGAAGGCTCGTCGATCATGCAGGAGCGTTCGCACGCCTTCGCCATGAAGTCGCAGATCTGGCTGCTCGATCCGCGGCCGAATCTCGAGAGCATGGTGCAGGCGGTCGAAGACGGCTTCTCGCTCTCGGAAGCCAGCAAGACGCCGGTGATGCTGCAGCTGCGCATCCGCGGCTGCCACGTACACGGCCGTTTCATCGCCAAGGACAACCAGCGCCCGGCCTTTTCCCTTGCCCAGGCGCTCGAAGCGCCGCAGCGCGACACGAGCCGTATCGTGCTGCCTCCGGCGTCGTTCCTGCATGAGCAGGAGAAGATCAAGGAGCGCTGGCCCGCTGCCATCTCCTTCATCAAGGAGCGCAAGCTCAACGAGTTTTTCGATGGTGAATTGCAGGACGTCGGCCTCATCCTGCAGGGCGGCCTCTACAACGGCGTGATCCGCGCCCTGCAGCTGCAGGGACTGGCCGATCACTTCGGCAATAGCCGCATTCCGCTGTACGTGATGAACGTCACGTATCCGGTCATCGAAGACGAAGTATTGGACTTCTGCCGCGACAAGCGCGCGGTGCTGCTGCTCGAAGAAGGCCAGCCCGACTACATCGAACAGAATCTGCATGCGGTGCTGCGCCGCGCGGGCGTCACCACGCAGCTTTCCGGCAAGGACGTCCTGCCGATGGCGGGCGAATACACCACCCAGGTCATGCGCGATGGCATCCGCCGCTTCGTGGCGGCCCACGCGCCCGAGGCCTTGCAGACGCACGCGCCCGCCGCCGCGGACGCGCAGGACGAGCGCCAGCTCCAGGCCACCGAAGTGACGCGTACTCGCCCCGCGCCGCCGTCCCGGCCCGCGGAGCAGCCGGTCACGTTCATGCGGCATGCGGCCGACCTGGCCAGCGTGGTGCCGCCGCGGCCCGCGGGGTTCTGTACCGGCTGTCCGGAGCGGCCGATTTTCTCGGCCCTGACCCTGGCGCAGGAAAAGCTGGGCCAGCATCACATCTCCTGTGACATCGGCTGCCATCTGTTTTCGATCCTGCCGCCCTTCAATCTGGGCGCCACCACGATGGGCTACGGCCTGGGCGCATCGAGCGCGGCCGCGTTCAACGTGCCGGCCGCCAAGCGGCCGATCTCCATCATGGGTGACGGCGGCTTCTGGCACAACGGCTTGGCCTCGGGCATCGGCAACGCGGTCTTCAACAAATACGACGGCGTGATCGTCATTGTCGACAACTTCTACTCCTCGGCCACGGGCGGCCAGGACATCCTGTCGTCACGCGCCGAGAATCCCGATCGCTCCACCAACAATCCGATCGACGCCGCGGTACGCGGGGTCGGCGTGAAGTGGGTGCGCACGATCGATCACACCTACGACGTCGCGCGCGTGCGCGCCGTGCTCGAAGAGGCGCTTACGACCGACGAAGGCGGGCCCAAGGTCATCATCGCGCAGTCGGAGTGCATGCTGAACAAGCAGCGCCGCATCAAGCCGCTGTTCAATCGCGCGGTGAAAGAAGGCAAGCGAGTGGTCAAGGAGCGTTTCGGTGTCGACCCCGACGTCTGCACCGGCGACCACGCCTGTATCCGGCTCTCGGGCTGCCCTTCGCTTTCGGTGAAAGACAGCGGGGACCCGCTCAAGCCCGATCCGGTGGCGCATGTCGAGAGCAGCTGCGTGGGCTGCGGCAATTGCGGCGAGGTGGCCCATGCCGCCGTGCTGTGTCCGTCGTTCTATCGCGCCGACATCGTGCACAACCCCAGCGCGGGCGACCGCCTGTTGGCCCGCGTACGCAATGGCGTGATCGGCTTCCTGCAGCGCCGCCGCGCCGCCCGTCTCAACCGTTACGCCCTGTGAGCGCCCGATGAGCCTGAGCCCTACCGACCGCACCGAGCCGATCAAGATCGCCATCCTCGCCATGGGCGGCCAGGGCGGCGGCGTGCTGGCCGACTGGATCGTCGAGTTGGCCGAACATGCGGGCTGGTGGGCGCAGACCACGTCCGTGCCCGGCGTAGCCCAGCGCACCGGCGCGACCATCTATTACCTCGAGCTGCTGCCCGAGACCGAAGTGACGCGTGCCGGACGCCAACCCGCGCTGGCGCTGATGCCCACGCCGGGCGACGTCGATCTGGTGGTGGCCGCCGAGCTGATGGAAGGCGGGCGCGCGATCACCCGCGGTCTCGTCACGCCCGAGCGCACCACGCTCATCAGCTCGTCGCACCGCAGCTATGCGGTGAGCGAGAAATCCGCGCCGGGCAATGGCATTGCCGATCCCAACAAGGTGCTGGACGCCGGCCGCGAGGCGGCCCGCCGCTTCCTCTGTTTCGACCTGCAGGAGCTGGCCGACCGCAACGGCAGCGTCATCAGCGCCAGCCTGTTCGGCGCCGTCGCCGGCAGCGGCGCGCTGCCCTTTCCCCGAGACGCTTACGAGGCCACCATCGAACGTGCCGGCGTCGGCGTGCAGGCCAGCCTGCGCGCCTTCGGCGCGGGCTACGCCGCCGCTGCCCAGGCGCCGGCCCAGCCCGATGCCATCGTGGCGCCGGATCATCTGCCCGAGGTGCCGCAGCAGGCCGCCTCGCCCGCCGCCCAGACGATGCTCGACCGCGTGCGGCGCGACTTTCCCGACGCGGCCCAGCCGCTCATGGTGGCTGCGCTGCGCCGCCTCATCGACTACCAGGATCCGGCCTACGCCGGCGAGTATCTCGACCATATGGACACGTTGGTTGCCCTCGATCGCCAGCACGGCGGCGATGCGGCCGGCTGGGCCCTGACCTGTGCCGCCGCGCGCCACCTGGCGGTGGCGATGAGCTACGACGACGTGATCCGCGTGGCCGACCTGAAGACACGCGGCACCCGCGCGGAGCGCGTGCGCGCCGAGGTCGGCGCCAAACCCGATCAACTGGTCTACACCACCGAGTTCGTGCATCCCCGGCTCGAAGAGATCTGCGGCACCCTGCCCGTGCGCCTGGGCCGCTGGCTCGAGCATTCGCGCGGGTTCGGCCGCTTCGTGGAAAAGCGGCTTGCGCGCGGCAAGCGCATGCGCCTGGGCACCCTCTCGGGTTTTCTCGCGTTCTACGGATTGGCCGGCATGCGGCGGTTCCGGCGTGCCACGCTGCGGCATCAGATCGAAAGCGAGGCGCTGCATACGTGGCTTGCGCTGATCGCCCGCATCGCGCCCACCGATTACGCGCTGGCCGTCGAAGCCACGCTTTGCCGCCGCCTGGTCAAGGGCTACAGCGACACCCATGCCCGCGGCCAGAGCAAGTACCACACCCTGATCGACGCGGCGGGCCGCATGCTGGGCCAGCCCGACGCCGCCGCCCGTTTGCGCGAACTGCGCGAGCTCGCGCTGGCGCAGGCCAGCTGCGCACCGCTCGAACGCCGCGCCGTCGAACACCTTCCCGCCTGACCCTTGAATCGAGATCCATCGTGGCTCCGCTGAAACTCGTCGTACGCGACATCCGCCAAGAATCCCCGCTGATCCGCTCGGTCTGTCTGGAGCGGTCCGATGGCGGCGCGCTGCCCGCCTTCGGTCCTGGCGCGCATCTGAAAATCACGATCCCCGGCCTGACCGAGCCCCGCTGCTATTCGCTGATCGCCACCGAAGGCGGCGCCACCGGATTCGCCCAGCCGGCACGCTATCGGCTGGGTGTGCGCCTGGAAGACAACAGCCAGGGCGGTTCGCGCCGCATGCATGCGCTGGCCGTGGGCGACGAGCTCGAGGCCGAAGGCCCGAAGAACGACTTTCCGCTGCACGAGGCGCCCGCCGGCGAGGCCCCCGTGGTGCTGATCGCAGGCGGTATCGGCATCACCCCGATCGCCGCCATGGCCACCGCCCTGGCGGGCGCGGGCCGCGACTACGCCCTGCATTACACCGGCCGCAGCCGCGAGCAGTTGGCCTTCGCCGCTGAGCTCGACGGTCTGGCCGGCCCCGCGCTGCGCCTGTATGCGGACGACGAACCCGACGCCCGCTTCGACCTCGACGCGCTGCTTGCCGCCAGCAACCCGCACCAGCACCTTTATGTGTGCGGTCCCAAGGGCCTGATCGACGCCGTGATCGCCAAGGCCGCCGAGCGCGGCTGGCCGCCCGCGCACGTGCACTTCGAACTCTTCACGACCGCCACCGCCCAGGCGGGCGACCAGCCTTTCGAGGTCGAGTTGCGCCAGTCGGGCAAGGTGCTCACCGTGCCGGCCGACAAGACCATCGTCGACGTGCTCGAAGAGGCCGGATGCGATCCGCTCTACGACTGCAAGCGCGGCGAATGCGGCGTCTGCCAGGCCACTGTGCTGGAAGGTGAGCCGGATCACCGCGACTACTACCTGTCGGCGGCCGAGAAGGCCAGCGGCACGGTCATTCAGATGTGCATCTCGCGCGCCAAGTCGGCCCGCCTGGTGCTGGACCTGTAGAGGCAGATATGGCGAGCCCACGCTACCGCGACAATCCCGACGCCGTCCGCGCCCTGGTGCGCGAGACCGAGGTGCACAAGGATCTGTTCACCAGCCCCGAGTTGTTCGACCTCGAAATGGAGCACCTGTACGCCGCGACCTGGGTGTACGTGGGCCACGAGAGCCAGGTGCCGAATAACGGCGACTACATCACGACCACCGTGGGCGCGCAGCCCGTGGTGATGGTGCGGCACACCGACAAATCCGTGCGGGTGCTGTACAACCGCTGCCCGCACAAGGGCACGATGGTGGCGGGCGACGCCTGCGGCAACACCGGCAAGTTCTTCCGTTGTCCGTATCACGCCTGGACCTTCAAGACCGATGGCTCGCTGCTGTCGATCCCGCTTAAAAAGGGCTACGACCCCGAGGTGTTGTCGTCCTGCGAAGCCAGCAGCGGCATGGCGGCGGTAGGTGCAGTGGAAAACTACCGCGGGTTCATCTTCTGCCGTCTCAATGCACAGGGCCAGGATTTCGCGGCCTTCTTCGGCGAATCGCTCAGCACGCTCGACAACATGGTCGACCGCTCGCCCGAAGGCCGGCTCGAGGTGGCAGGCGGGGTGTTCCGCTACGTGCACCGCTGCAACTGGAAGATGCTGGTCGACAACCAGACCGATACCTGTCACCCGATGGTGGCGCACGAATCGTCGGCGGGCACCGCGGTGAAAGTGTGGGAGGCCGCGCCCGAAGGCACGCCCAAGCCCATGGCGGTGGAGCTCTTCGCGCCCTTCATCTCGCCGTACGAGTTCTTCGAGAACATGGGGATCCGCGTCTGGGAGAACGGCCACGGCCACACCGGCGTATCCGACTCCATTCACGCGTCGTACTCCACGATCCCGGGTTACTGGGATGCGATGGTCAACGCCTACGGCGAAGCGCGCGCGCACGCCATCCTGGGCGAGGTGCGGCACAACACGGTGTACTTCCCCAACATCATGGTGAAGGGCCCGATCCAGACCCTGCGCATCTTCAAGCCGCTCGCGGCCGACCGCACGCTGGTGGAGTCCTGGACGTTCCGCCTGGTGGGCGCGCCGGATCTGCTGCTCGAACGCACGCTCATGTACAACCGCCTGATCAACGCGCCCACCTCGGTGGTGGGGCACGACGACCTGGAAATGTACGAGCGCGCCCAGCAAGGCCTCGCCGCCCGCTCGCATGATTGGGTGAACGTGGCGCGCCTGTGGCAAGCCGACGAGACAAGCCAGCGTAACGTGGTGACCAACGGCACCAACGAATGGCAGATGCGCAACCAGTACCGGGCCTGGGCCCGCTACCTCACCGACAGCATGGAGGCCCGCGCATGAACGCGCCGCTCGCCCAACGCCTGAGTGATTTTGTCTACACCGAAGCGCGCCTGCTCGACGAGCAGCGCTTCGATGCGTGGCTCGCGCTCTTCACCGCCGACGGCCATTACTGGATGCCGCTCGCCCACGACCAACAGGATGCGCGCCTGCATGCCTCGCTGATGTACGAAGACCAGTTGCTGCTGCGCGTGCGCATCGAACGCCTGGCGGGCAACCGCACCTTTTCGCAACAGCCGCGCAGCCGCTCGCATCACCTGCTGCAGGCCCCCACCGTGGAACACGACCATCCCGAGCACCAGCCCGACCAGGGCCGCTACGTGGTGCGCAGCGCTTTCCATTACGTGGAGTCGCGCCAGGACGAACAGACGCTCTATGCCGGCTGGGCCACGCATCATCTGGTCGACCAGGATGGCGCGCTGCGCATGCGCCTCAAGCGGGTCGACCTGCTGAATTGCGACGCCGCCTTCGGCAACATTCAACTGTTCATGTGAGGAGCACGACATGAACGCAACGGTTCACCAGGCTTTCAATGACAGCGCACGGCAGTGGCCGGGCCACGCCTTTCTGTGTGTGCTGCCGGAGACGGCGGGCCTCTACGGCATCGCGCCCGGCGAGCTTTCGTATGCCGACGCCGCGGCACGTGTGGAGACGCTGCGCAGCGCCTATGCGGCGGCAGGCTATGGCCACGGCCACCGCGCCGGCCTGCTGCTCGAGAATCGCCCCGACTTCTTCCTGCATTGGTTCGCGCTGAACGCGCTCGGCGTGTCGGTGGTGCCGATCAACGCCGACCTGCGCGCCGCCGAGCTCGAATACCTCACAGGTCACTCGGAGATCGCGCTCGCGGTGGCCCTGCCGCAGCGGCATGACGACTTGCGCGCCGCCGCCGGCCGAGCGGGCCGCCCGCTGGCCGTGATGGGTCCGGCCGATGCGGTGCCTGCCGCGCCCTTTGCCGCGCCGCGCGCCAATGAGAAGCCCGGCGAGCTGAGCGAATGCGCCCTGCTCTACACCTCGGGCACGACGGGCCGCCCCAAAGGCTGCATTCTGCCGAACCGCTACTTCCTGCACGCGGGCCGGTGGTATGCACAAGCCGGCGGCCTGGCCGCCCTGCGCCCCGGCGCGGACCGCATGATCACGCCGTTGCCGCTCGTGCACATGAATGCGATGGCCTATTCGGCCATGGCCATGATGCTGACCGGCGGCTGCCTGATCGCGCTCGACCGCTTCCACCCGCGCAGCTGGTGGGACAGCGTGCGCGCCTCGCGCGCCACGGTGCTGCATTATCTGGGGGTGATGCCCGCCATGCTGATGAAGGCGCCCGATAGCCCGCAAGACCGCGAGCACGCGGTTCGCTTCGGCTTCGGCGCCGGCGTCGAGCGCGGCCTGCACGAGCCTTTCGAGGGCCGCTTCGGCTTCCCGCTGCTCGAGGCGTGGGCCATGACCGAGACCGGCGCGGGCGCCGTGGTCATCGCCAACGAAGAACCCCGTCATATCGGCTCCAACTGCTTCGGCCGCGAAGAGCCCGATGTGCAGGTCCGGATCGTGGCCGATGACGGCGGCGATGCGGCCGCGGGGCAGCCCGGAGAGCTGCTGGTGCGTCACGCCGGGGACGATCCGCGCTACGGTTTCTTCGCCGGCTACCTGAAAGATGCCGAGGCGACCGACGCGGCCTGGGAAGGCGGATGGTTCCATACCGGCGACATCGTGCGCCGTGACGCCGACGGAGCCCTGCGCTTCGTCGATCGCAAGAAAAACGTGATCCGCCGCAGCGGCGAAAACATCTCGGCCGTCGAGGTCGAGGCCGTATTGCTGCGCCATCCCAACGTCAAGTCCGCCGCCGTGGCGGCGGTGCCCGATCCGGTGCGCGGCGATGAAGTGCTGGCCTGCGTGGTCGCCGACCGCGAGCCCGCCGACCCGGCCGACCGCGCCGCCGCGGCGCAGGAACTCGTGCAGTGGTGCCTGGAGCAACTGGCGTATTACAAGGCGCCGGGCTATGTGGCGTTTGTCGACGCCCTGCCGCTCACCACCACCAACAAGATCCAGCGCGGCGAGATGAAAAACTGGGCGCCGACCCTGCCCGGCAGCGAGCGCTGCGTCGACACGCGCGCCCTCAAGAAGCGCCAGGAGCTCCCCGCATGAGCCGCCTGGGTTACGACGGTGTCGCAGTGGCCGTGCCGGTCACGGTGCCCTACGTGCGCTACAGCACCCATGCCGCCCACTGGTGGCTCGGGCGCGCGCTGGCCGAGCTGCTGCGTGCCGCGGGCCTGCGCAAGCACGAGGTCGATGGCGTCTGCGTGTCCAGCTTCACGCTCGCCCCGGACAGCGCGGTCGGCCTCATGCAGCACCTGGGCATGCAACCCCGCTGGCTCGACCATATCCCGATGGGCGGCGCATCCGGGGTGGTGGCATTGCGCCGCGCGGCACGCGCCGTGCAGGCCGGCGACGCCTCGATCGTGGCCTGCCTGGCCGGGGATACCAACCATGTCGACTCGTTCCGCAACACCGTGAGCCAGTTCTCGCGCTTCGCGCAGGACGGCGTCTATCCCTACGGCGCGGGCGGCCCCAACGCCAGCTTCGCCCTGCTCACCGACCACTACATGCGCGCAAGCGGTGCCACGCGCGCCGATTTTGGCAAGCTCTGCGTGGCCCAGCGCGACAACGCATTGCGCTACCCCCACGCATTGATGAAGAAGCCGCTCACGCTCGAGCAGTATCTGGGCGCGCGCGAGATCGCCAGCCCGATCCATCTGTTCGACTGCGTCATGCCCTGCGCGGGCGCCGATGCCTTTCTGGTGATGACGGACGATCGCGCCCGCGCGCTGGGTGTGCCCTATGCACGCGTGCTGGGCACGATCGAGCGCCACAACGCCTGGAGCGAGGATCCGATCCAGACCCGCGGCGGCTGGACCCTCGACGTGGACGAGCTCTACGCGCAGGCAGGCCGGGGCCCGGCGGACGTCGACGTGATGCAGGCCTATGACGACTACCCGGTGATCAACTTCATGCAGCTCGAAGACCTGGGCTTTTGCGCCAAAAACGAGGCGCCCGATTTCGTGCGCCGTCACACCTTCACCGTGGACGGCAGCTTTCCGTTCAACACCAATGGCGGACAGCTCTCGGTAGGCCAGGCCGGCGCCGCCGGCGGTTATCTCGGCACGATCGAGGCGCTGCGCCAGCTCACGGACGGCGCGGGCGCCACGCAAGTACCCGACGCAAGCACGGCGCTGGTGAGCGGCTTCGGCATGATCAATTACGACCGCGGCCTGTGCACCGGCGCCGCATTGCTCGGGAGGGCGTCATGACCGCGCCGCTCAAGCCTCCCGGCCGCAAGAATCCCGTGGCGCGCACGCGCCAGCCCACGCTGCCGCCCGGTGCACGCAGCCGGGCCGCGCTGGGCCTGACCGCCGCGGCGGCGCTCGGCCAGTTCCGTCTGCAGGTGTGCGCCGCCTGCGGCACGGTGCATTATCCGCCGCGCGAAGTGTGCGGCGCCTGCCTGCATCACGAACTGCCGTGGCGCGAGGTGTCGCCGCGCGGCACGCTCATTGCCCGCACCACGCTGCAGCACAGCAACGATCTCTATTTCCGCGAACGCCTGCCCTGGCACGTCGGCACCGTCGTGATGGAAGCCGGCCCCAGCGTGGTGGCCCATCTGCACGAAGACTGCCGCGACGGTGAGCCGGTGCGGCTGGTGCTCAAACTGGATCGCAGCGGCCAGGCCGTGATGATCGCCCTGCCGCCCAAGGACACGCCCCATATGGAAGACGACAAGACCCTGCGCGAAACCTCCTGCACGCCGAAGTTGCGCCGCGTGCTCGTGACCGATGGCCGCTCCGCCGTCGGCCAGGCCCTGGTGGGCGCGCTGCTGCAGGCCGGGGCCACCCGGGTGTTCGTGGGCGATCCGCAGGCCTGGCGCGGTGACGCCGCCTTCGAGACGCTGCGCAAGGACGAGCGCGTGAACGTCCTGCCGCTGGACATCACCGACACCGACGCCGTGGACCGCGCCGCCGCCTCGATCGGCGGCAAGGTCGACATTCTCATCAACACGGCCGACTACGAACGCGAGGGCGGCCTGCTGGGCGCGCGCGACGTGAACCGCGCGCGCGATGCCCTCGACGTCAATTGCCTCGGCCTGATGCGTTTGGCGCAGGCCTTCGGCCCCGGGATGTGCGGCCGCGCCGCCGACGGGCTGAACAATGCCTGCGCCTGGGTCAACGTGCTCAGCATCTACGCCCAGATGAACCTGCCCGCGCGCGGCGTATGGTCGGCCAGCAAGGCCGCCGCGCTGTCGCTGGCGCAATGCCTGCGCGCCGAGTTCCGGCCCGCGGGCGTGCGCGTGATCAACGTCTTTCCCGGTCCGGTCGACCACGAATGGGAGCAGCGCACGCCGCCCCCGCGCGTGGCGCCCAAGGCCATTGCGGCGGCCATCGTGCGCGCGCTCGAGGCCGGCACCGAAGACGTCTATGTGGGCGACGTGGCCGAGGAGTTTCTCGCCCGCCTGGCCGACAACCCCAAGGGACTGGAACGCGAGCTGGGCGCCTGAGCCCGCCGCATCGACAAGGAGCAACCATTGAGCGCAGACACCCTCGCCCGTTTCGTCGGGGACCTGGCCGCCGGCCGGATCCGCGTGGTCGACCTGACCGAAACCCTGACGCCCGAATTTCCGACCATCGTGCTGCCGCCGGAGTTCGGCCAGGCCTGGCCGTTCCGCATCGAAGAAATCTCGCGCTATGACGAGCGCGGGCCGGCCTGGTACTGGAACAACTTCTCGTGTTCCGAACACACCGGCACGCACTTCGACGCGCCCGCCCACTGGATCAGCGGCAAAGACCAGCCCGACAACACCGTCGACACGATCCCGGTCGAGGCCTTCGTGGCGAACGCCTGCGTGATCGACTGCTCGCGTGAGTCGCGTGACAACCCCGACTTCCTGCTCACCATCGACGTCGTCAGGCGCTGGGAGGCCAAGCATGGCGAGATCCCGGCGCGCTCGTGGGTGCTGATGCGCACCGACTGGTCCAAGCGATCGAAGCCGGCGGAGTACCTCAATATGCAGGCCGATGGCGCACACTCGCCCGGCCCCGATTCCGAGGTCGTGCCCTGGCTTATCAAGGAGCGCGATGTGCATGGCTTCGGCACCGAGTCGGTCGGCACCGATGCCGGCCAGGCGGCGCATCTGGATCCGCCCTATCCCTGCCACTACTTCATGCACGGCAACAATCGTTATGGCCTGCAGTGCCTGACTAATCTCGATCAGTTGCCGCCCAAGGGCGCGGTGATCTTCTCGGCGCCGCTGAAGATCCGCAACGGCTCGGGCAGCCCGCTGCGCGTGCTGGCCATGGCGCCGGTCTGACGCGCGCCGCACAAGGGGAAAAACAATGAACAACGACAACGTGGCGATCGTCACCGGCGGCAGCGCCGGCATCGGCGCCGAAATCTGCCGCAGCATGCTCGAGGCCGGCTACGAAGTGATCTCGCTGGCGCGCCGCACCGGCGAACAGCGTCATGCCCGCCTGCATCATGTGCAAGTGGATCTGCTCGACGCCACCGCCACCGCACAAGCGGCCGCCGAGGTCGCCGCCCGCCATCCCGTCAGCCATGTGATCCACAACGCCGGGGTGATCTGGCCCAACCTGCTGCCCGACGTGAAGCCCGAAGAGCTCCAGGGCCTGACGCAGATCCATTTGGGCGCCGCGCTCGCGCTGGTGCAGGCCACACTGCCCGGCATGCAGGAGCGCCATTACGGCCGCATCGTGTTGCTATCTTCGCGCGGCGCGCTGGGCCTGCCCACGCGCACGGCCTATTCGGCGACCAAGGCCGGCATGATCGGCATGGCCCGCACCTGGGCGCTGGAACTCGCGCCCAGCGGCATCACGGTGAACGTGGTGGCGCCCGGCCCGATCCAGACCGATATGTTCTACGAAGTCATCGAGCCCGGCAGCGAGCGCGAACGCGCGCTCGCCAACAACATTCCGGTCAAGCGCATCGGCCGCAGCGACGACGTCGCGCGAGCGGTCATGTTTTTCTCCGATCCCGCCAACAGCTTCGTGACCGGCCAGACGCTGTATGTCTGCGGCGGCGCGAGCGTGGGCTCGATCACGATCTGAACGCATCACCCCGTCTGACAAAGCAGTCCCAAGCATCGCGGACGCCATCCCCGGCGCCCGCGGCAAGCGCAGCATCCACCCTCTCCAAAGCACGGAGGAATTGCCATGTTGTCGAACAAGCTCTCCCTGGCGGCCGCGGCCGCCGCCGCCCTGATCGCCTTCCCCGCCCTGGCGCAGGTCAAGGTCGGCGTGGTCACCTCGTCCACCGGCCCCACCGCCCTGGTCGGTATCCCGCAGAAAAACACGGTGCCGCTCCTGCCCAAGAAGATCGGTGACCTGACCGTCGAGTACATCTCGCTCGACGACGCCAGCGACTCGACGCAATCGGTCACGGCCTTCAAGAAGCTGATTTCGGAACAGAATGTCGATGCGCTGATCGGTCCGTCGGGCTCGCCCAACGCGATGGGCGTGATCCAGTTCGCCGCCGAGGCCGGTGTGCCGATGCTGGCCCCGGTGGGTACCGCCGCGGTGGTGCTGCCGATGAACGATCAGAAGAAGTGGGTGTTCAAGACCACGCAGAACGACGACATCATCGCCCGCGCCCTGGTCGATCACATGGCCAAGACCGGCATCAAGACGGTGGGGTTCATCGGTCTGAACGATCCGTACGGCGAGAACTGGTACAAGGTCTTCTCGGCCATGGCGACCGAGAAAGGCATCAAGATCAGCGCCAACGAGCGCTATCTGCGCTTCGACAGCTCGGTCACGGGCCAGGCGCTCAAGATCCTGGCCGCCAAGCCGGATGCGGTGCTGATCGCCGCACCGGGCGCGGCCAGCGTGCTGCCGCAGACCACCCTCTTCGATCAGGGCTACAAGGGCAAGTTCTACCAGACCCACGGCGCCGCGCTGCCCGACTTCCTGAAGCTCGGCGGCAAGAAGGTCGAAGGCACCATCCTCGCGGCCAGCCTGATGCTGGTGCTGCCGGAGATGCCCGACAGCAACCCGTCGAAGAAGGTCGCGTCCGACTACATCGCCGCCTACCAGAAGCTGCATGGCTCGGTGCCCGCCACCTTCGGCGCCAACGTCTACGACGCGGGCCTGCTGCTCGAGAAGGCGGTCCCGATCGCCGAGAAGGCCGGCAAGCCGGGCACCAAGGAGTTCCGCTCCGCGCTGCGCGATGCGCTGGAACAGACCAAGGAGCTGGTGGGTACGCAGGGTGTCTACAACATGAGCGCCGCCGACCACAGCGGCTTCGACGAACGCGGCCGCGAGCTGATCACCGTGCGTGACGGCAACTGGACGCTGGTCAAGTAAGAAGCCGGGCTGGAACCACGACGCATGAATGCACAGATCGCCCTGATCCTCGGGCAGGACGGCCTGACCAACGGCGCGATCTACGCGCTGCTGGCCCTGGCCATCCTGCTCGTCTTCACCGTCACGCGGGTGCTGTTCATCCCGCAAGGTGAATTCGTCGCCTTTGGCGCCCTCACCATGGCCGCGCTGCAGGCCGGCAAACCCGTGTTGCTGGTCTGGCTGGTGGTGGCCTTTGCCGTGGCGGAGGCACTGGCCGACCTGCTGGCGCAGCGGCGCCGCTATGGCCGGATGCGGCCCGACTGGCGCTGGGGCGCGCGGCTGGTCTATCCCTTCGCGCTCGCGGGGCTGCTGTACACGCTGCCGCTGGCCGAATTGCCCATGGCGGTGCAGGCGCTGCTCACCCTGGCGATCGTGGTTCCACTCGGCCCTCAGCTCTATCGGCTGTTCTATCAACCGATCGCGGCGGCCTCCACACTGGTGCTGCTGATCGTGTCGGTGGCAGTCCACCTGGCGCTGGTCGGCCTGGGCCTGCTGGCGTTCGGTGCCGAGGGCGCGCGCACCCGGCCTTTTTCGGATGCACAGTTCGCGCTCGGCCCGCTCAACGTCAATAGCCAGGCGCTGTGGGTGCTGGCCGTGTCGCTGGTGCTGATCCTGGTGCTCTACCAGTTCTTCGAGCGCACCATGTACGGCAAGGCGCTGCGGGCGGCCGCCTTCAACCGGGCCGGTGCCCGGCTGATGGGCATCTCACCGGTGTTTGCCGGCCGCATCACCTTTCTGCTGGCGGGCCTGATCGGCACCGTCTCCGGCATTCTTATCGCGCCGATCACCACCATGTACTTCGACTCGGGCTTCCTCGTCAGCCTCAAGGGGTTCGTCGGCGCCATCATCGGCGGCCTGGTGAGCTACCCCGTGGCGGCCCTCGGCGCCGTGCTGGTGGGACTGATCGAAGCCTTCTCCGCTTTCTGGGCCAGCGCCTACAAGGAGATCATCGTTTTCACCCTGATCATCCCCGTACTGCTGTGGCGCTCGCTCAAGAGTCACTCGGTCGAAGAAGAGGAGGGCGAAGCATGACCTCCGGCCGCCTCCTCGTCGTCTTCCTGGTGCTGCTCGCGCTGGCGCCCCTGGGCCTGCCCGCGTTCTCCGTCACCCTGCTCAACTACATCGGTCTGTACGCATTGGTCGCCATCGGTCTGGTGCTGCTCACCGGCGTGGGTGGCCTCACCAGCTTCGGACAGGCCGCGTTCGTGGGCCTGGGCGCCTACACCACCGCCATGCTCACCACGCGCGCCGACGCGCTGCCGGCCGCCATCGCCTGGCTCGGCGTCTCGCCGTGGCTCACGCTCGTGGCCGGGCTGCTGCTCACGCTGCTGGTCGCCTGGCTGCTGGGTGCGCTCACCCTGCGGCTCTCGGGCCACTTCCTGCCGCTGGGCACCATTGCCTGGGGCCTGAGCCTGTACTTCGCGTTCGGTTCGGCCGAAGGCCTGGGCGGGCACACCGGCCTCACCGATATCCCCGCGATCTCGCTGCTCGGCATCAGCCTGCACCAGGGCGACCGCATCTACTACCTGATCTGGGCCTTCCTGCTGATCGGCATCTGGACCACGCGCAACCTGCTCGACTCACGCGAAGGCCGCGCCATCCGCGCGCTCAAGGGCGGCCGCGTGATGGCCGAATCGATGGGTGTGGACACGGCGCGGGCACGCATGGTGATCTTCATCATTGCCGCACTGCAAGCCTGCGCGTCGGGCTGGCTCTATGCCCACATGCAGCGCTTCGTGAACCCGAATCCGTTCGGCCTGCAGATGGGGATCGAATATCTGTTCATGACGGTGATCGGCGGTGCCGGCAGCGTCTGGGGCGCGCTGGTCGGCGCCGGGGTGTTCACCGTCCTCAAGCAATGGTTGCAGGATTGGCTGCCGCGTCTGCTGGGCCAGAGCGGCAACTTCGAAGTCATCGTGTTCGGCTTCGGCATGGTGTTGCTGCTGCACCGCTGGCGTGGCGGCATTTGGCCGGCGCTGGCGCGCATCGTGCCGGTGCGTGTGCCGCCCCGGCGTGTCGACACCGAGGCCGAGCCGCTGCCCCGGCGGACCATGCCGCCGCGCGGCGAGGTGGTCATGGTGGCGCACGAGGTCACGCGCAAGTTCGGCGGCCTGGTCGCCAACGACGCCATGAGCCTGGAGATCCGCGCTGGCGAAGTGCTCGCGCTGATCGGCCCCAATGGCGCGGGCAAGAGCACCATGTTCAACCAGCTTTCGGGCGTGGACACGCCCACCTCGGGCAGCGTGCGATTCCTGGGCCAGGAAGTGGCGGGGCTCGGCGCGCGCCGGATCGCGCGCATGGGACTCTCGCGCACCTTCCAGCACGTCAAGCTCATGAAGCGGATGAGCGCCCTCGAGAACGTGGCGATCGGCGCGCACCTGCGCGGCGAGAGCGGCGTGCTGCGCTCGGCCTGGCGCCTGGACCGCCCCGAAGAACAGCGCCTGCTCGCCGAGGCCGCGCGCCAGATCGAACGGGTGGGCCTGGGCCAGCATCTGCTCGATCCCGCCGGCTCCCTGGCGCTGGGCCAGCAACGGATCCTGGAGATCGCGCGGGCACTGGCCGCCGATCCCTGCCTGCTGCTGCTCGACGAGCCCGCCGCAGGCCTGCGCTACCAGGAAAAGCGCGAGCTGGCCGCGCTGCTCGACCGTCTGCGCGGCGAAGGCATGGCCATCCTGCTGGTGGAGCACGACATGGAATTCGTCATGGGCCTCGCCGACCGCGTGGTGGTGATGGACTTCGGCCAGAAGATTGCGCAGGGCCTGCCGGCCGAGGTGCAGCGCGACCCTGCGGTGCTCGAAGCCTACCTGGGCGGTGTGGAGAACGGTATCGATATGGAGGTGACGACATGAGCGCCCCCCTGTTGCAAGTGCGCGGCCTGCACGTGGCCTACGACAAGATCGAGGCCGTCGCGGGCATCGATCTCGAGGTGGGCGAAGGCCAGATCGTGACGGTGATCGGTCCCAATGGCGCGGGCAAGACCACGCTGCTGTCGGCCATCATGGGCGTGCTGCCATCGCGCGGCGAGATCCAGTTCGGCGGCACCTCGCATGTGCACGCCGACGTCGAGGAGATGGTCGCGGCCGGCATGAATCTGGTGCCCGAGAAGCGCGAGCTGTTCGCCGAAATGAGCGTCGAAGACAACCTGCTGCTGGGCGGTTTCCATCGCTATCGCACGGGCCAGCGCGACCAGCAAGAATGCATGGCGGAGGTGTTCGAGCTGTTCCCGCGCCTGCGGGAGCGGCGCGGGCAACTGGCCGGCACCCTGTCCGGCGGTGAACGCCAGATGCTGGCGGTCGGCCGCGCGCTGATGGCGCGGCCGCGCCTGCTGATGCTCGACGAGCCCAGCCTCGGACTGGCGCCGCGCATCGTACGGGAAGTGTTTTTGATCGTGGCCGAGCTGCGCCGCCGCGGCGTCTCGATCCTGCTCATCGAGCAGAACGCGCGCGCGGCGCTGCAGGTGGCCGACCACGCGTACGTGCTCGAAATGGGCAAGGTCACGCTATCCGGGCCCGCCGCCGACGTAGCGCGCGACCCGCGCGTGGTGGAGGTGTATCTGGGCCTGGGACACGCCCAGGCGGCCTAAAGCGCGGCTACGTCGGCATGCCGCGGCGGGCGACCGGCTGCGGGCGACCGGCTGCGGCCGGCGCGCCGCGGTTCGGTTCAGGCCAGGCCGCGCCGGCGGTCACGCCGGTACATCACATAGCCCAGCGGCCACATGACCGTGACCAGGGCGCCCGCCCAGACGTTGGTGAGGCGATAGTTGGACACGGCCGTGGGCAGGCCGGAATTCTGCAGATGCAGGCGAAAGCGGGTGTAGCGCGCCGCCGCCAGCAGGAACTCGCGCGGCCGATACAGGATCTGGTCCATGTGATGCTGCAGCATGTCCCAGGCCAGCAGGTACAGGCCCTGGACGTTGTTGCGGATCGAGACGCCGCTGTTCATCAGGCCGCCAGGCGTGTCGTGATAGATGCGCACCACCCGGTTGATGAAACGCGTCATGAAGCCGGCGCGTGCGATCGCCCACCACACCAGGCTCTCGGGCACGAAGCCCGCGACATCCTGCGGAAAGGGATAGGCACGCAGCACATCGGTGCGCATGCAGCCGAATTTCTCGCCCGGCACGCGATGGCGAAAGTACATCTCCACCGCGGTGGCATCCAGCGGATCCTTGGGAAAGCGCTCGCCCACGATGCTGCCATCGGGCCGGGCACACAGGCCCGTGACGGCGACATAGGAGTCGCGTCGATCGGCCGGGATCTCCTGCCAGGCGGCATCGAGGATGGCCAGCGCATCGGCGGGCATCTCGTCGTCGCTATCCAGCGCCACCACGAACGCGCCGCGCGCCTCGCGTACGCCCCGGTTGAACGCCGCCTTCTTGTGCTGGTTGTTTTGCCAGAAATAGCGGATCGGAAAATCGGCGCGGGCCTGCCACGCCAGGATGACCTCGCGGGTGTTGTCGGTGGAACCGTCGTCGACCACCACCCATTCGAAGTCGCGCAGCGTCTGGCGGCATAGCGAGTCGAAGACGCGGGACAGCGTCGCGGCGCGGTTGTACGTGGGTGTCAGGACCGTGAATCGATAAGTCGGTTCGATCATGCGGCGGGACGAGAGTGGGATGCCGCGCGGGGCGACAGGCAGGTAACGAGCAAAGTGTACGGAATCCGTCTGAGCGCCGATATGCGGGCTTGCGCGGATTTTGCAAACGAATATGTCATGAATTCGCACATGTTGGGCCATCGGGGGATGCGGGGCAAGCGCGCGAGCAGGTACACTGCCGCGTTGCCCCCGCCAGCCCACCATGGAACCGAGTCCCGTACAGCTCAACGACATCGCCCTGTTTGTGGAAGTGGCCAAGCGCAAGAGCTTCAGCCTGGCCGCCCGGGCGCTGCACATCCCGACCTCCACGCTGTCGCGCCGCATCAGCCAGCTCGAGCGTGCGATCGGCCTGCGCCTGATCAACCGCAACACGCGCCGCCTCGAGCTCACCGATGCCGGCAATATCTATCTGCGCCGCTGCCAGGGTCTGATCGACGAGGCCCGGCTGGCGCACGAACAGCTGCGTTCCCTCGCAAGCCGTCCCAAGGGGCGCCTGAGCATCTCGATTCCCTATAGCCTCGCCATCTGGCTGCTGCCTTCATCGATCCGCGACTTCACCGATGCCTACCCCGACATCGAATGCGAGTTCGATCTGAGCATGAAATCGAGCGCCGATTCGCAGGGTGACCCGTTCGATGTGATCCTGCGCTTCGGCCGCGACGGCGACGGCGAACCGGAGACGCCGGGCAGCGTCGAACACGAGCTTATTTCGCTCGACAATTATCTGTACGCCTCGGCCGATTATCTCGAACGCCACGGCGAGCCCGAGCGGCCCGCCGATCTGGCGCATCATCAGTGCCTGCGCACCGCGATCGACGATGCGCACTCCTACTGGATCCTGAACAACGGCGTGCAGACCGAGCGCATCGATGTGCAGGGGCAGCTCGCCGGCAACAACATCAGCGTCATGGGCACGCTGTCGGGGCTGGGCCTGGGTATCACCCGGCTGCCCTCGTGCCTGGCGCTGGATCCGGTGATCGAGCGCAATTCGTTGCGCCGCATCCTGCCCGACTGGAAGGTGCAGCCGATTTCGATCTATGCCCGCTTTCCGTCGCGCATCCTGCCGGCCAAGACACGCGCCTTCATGGATTTCATCCGCCCGCAGCTGGGCCCCGCCGGCGCACCACCGCCGTCCAGCGCCCCGGTGGACACCGGCGCACGGCGACCGCCGGCCGCCCCGCGCAGCGCGGACGGGCCACCCTTCAAGAATCCGGATTGAGTGTCGTCCCCGGCGGCGACGCGCGGGGCGGGCTCATCCAGCCACTGCTGTCGGCCTCGCTCACGATGCCCGTCGGCTCGGCCCCACGCTCGAAGGCATCGGCCACGGTGGCGGTGCAAAAACAAAAACGCCGGCTAAGCCGGCGTTTTTGTAGGTCTGGACCGAAGGCGCTTAGACGCGCTTGATCTTTTCCAGCATCTTGAACACGCCCTTGGGCGCGGTCACGAAAAGACGCTTGAAGCTCTTGCCCAGGCAACGACGTTCCAGGGTGTTACGACGCACGCGCTTGCGTTCTGCCATGATGATGACTCCGGTATAGGGTTCGCGGGTTGATTCGAAAAAGCCGCCGCGCAACCGGACATATCCAGTACAGCGACACCCGCAATCAGACTGCTTGCTGGCGTGCGGCGAAATTCAGGTAACTTGGCATTCTAGCCGGAACTCGGATCGGCCAGCAAGCCTGCCCCGGTCCCGCCTGCGCGCCGGCGCCCCCGGGCCAGCCTCCTCCCGCCATGCCCACGGCACCGGTTCATCCGTCCCCGACTCGCTCCCCTTCAGCCCGCCGCCATCTTCGCCAGCACCGCCTCGGCCGTCGGCATCGGCTCCACCGCGCCATAACCTTGCGTGGACAAGGCCGCCGCCACGTTGGCATAGGTGACCGCGGCGCGCCAATCGTCGCCCAGGCAGCGCCGTGCCAGCAGGTTGCCGGCAAAGCAATCGCCCGCGCCGGTGGCATCCACCGCCTTCACCGGATGGCCGGGCACACGCACGCGGCTCTGGCCGTCGTCGATCACCGCACCATCCTTGCCCAGCTTGAGTACCACGACGCCTGGCGCACCGGCCGCGCGGATCCAGTCGAGCGTGCGATCGGGGTCTTCGTGACCGGTAAGATGGCGCAGGTCGTCCATGCTGGGCAGAAAGAGATCCGCCTGCGTGAGCGCCTCGCGCAAGATCGCGCGCGCTCGGGCCAGCGGCCAGAGACGCAGGCGCAGATTCGAATCGAGGCTGACCTCGGTGCCCGCGGCGCGCGCCCGTGCCATGGCCGCGAACACCGTATCGCAGGCGCTGGCGCTGATGGCGAGGCTGATGCCGGACACATGCAGGAAGCGCGCACGCTCGACCAGCCCGAGCTCCAGATCGGCGGGTTGCATGCGGCTCGCGGCCGAGCCCGCGCGCAGGTAGCTGAACACATGGCCGTCGGGCCCGTGCTGCACGAAATACATGCCCGTGTGGCCGCCGTCGTCCGTCAAGACGCCCTGGGTATCCACGCCCTCGGCGCGCCACAGATCGCGCAGTTGCTCGCCGAAGGCGTCGTCGCCGACCCGGCTCAGATAGGCGCAACGCGCGCCCTGCCGGGCGGCCGCGATCACGGCGTTGGAGGTGTCGCCGCCCACGCCCTGCAGATACTGGCGCTCACCCGGCTTGGTCTGGTTGAACTCGATCAGGGCCTCGCCCAGACCGACGATGTCGAAATCAGCCACGGGCGGCCTCCAGGGTCTGGACGATCTGCCGCACCAGCGTGCCGGTATCGCGCGCCGCGAAGGCGGTCTTGTCGTACAGATTGCTGCCGATGCCCACCATCGCGGCGCCGGCGGCGAAGTAGTCGCCCATATTCTGCGCCGTCACGCCGCCTGTGGGGCAAAACGCCACGCCGGGGTATACCGCCTTGAGCGCGGCGAGATGGCGCGGGCCGCCCGTCTCGGCCGGGAACACTTTCACGACGTCCGCGCCCGCGCTCACCGCCTGCAGCACTTCGGTGGGCGTAAAGGCCCCCAGCAGGCAGAGACCGCCCGCCGCATGCGCGAGATCGACGATCCCGGGCGTGTGACCCGGCGACACCAGGAAGTCCGCGCCCGCGGTCAGCGCGTCGCGCGCCTGTGATTCGTCGAGAATCGTGCCCACGCCCAACACGACCTGGTCGCCATGCTTGTCGCGCAGGGCGCGCACCAGGTCCGTCACGCCGGGGATAGTCCAGGTCAGTTCGAGTGTGGTGCAGCCGGCGTTGAAGGCAACTTCAGCCGCGTACGCCGCGGTGGCCGCGTCGTTATAGCGCAGCACCGGCACCACACGGGCGGCGAGCAAGGCATTCAGGGCAGGATGATCGGAGGGGGCAGTCACGGGATACCTCGCTGAAAACGTGGAAACAGCAAAAGGAACAGCCAGGACTCAGCCGCCTTGCGGCGGCAGCAGTCCGAGCAGCGCACGCGAGCGCTCGCGCAGCGCCAGCAAAGGGGCGACATAGGCTTGCAGCGGATCGGCGTGCGCGCGGAAACACAGCACACTCACACTGACGCAGGCTACCACCGTACCGTCGGGCGCCTGTAGCGCCACGCCATAGCAGCAGATGCCGGCTTCGTTTTCCTGGTCGTCGAGCGCATAGCCGCGGGCTCGCGCCTGCGGCAGCGTCGTGCCCGAGAGCAAGCCGCGCGCCTCGTCGTCGCAATCGGGCAACGCCGACAGCCGGGCCTCGCACACCGCGGGCGCGAGCGCCGCGAGCCAGGCTCGGCCCACCGCGCTGCGATGCGCCGCCACGCTCGCGCCCACGCGCGACACCATGCGCAGGGGCCCGGGACTCTCGAGTTTGTCGATATACATCATGGCGGTGCCGGTGGGCACCGCGAGATGCACGGTCTCGCCGGTGAGGTCGCGCAAGGCGCGCAGCTCGGCCGACAGGGCCTCGCGCACATCGAACTGCGACCACGCGCGGCTCGCCAGCCCCAGCACGCGCGTGCCGATGCCGTACCCGCCACCGACCTCGCGCAGCATGCCTTGTTCCGTCAGCGCCGCCACGATGCGATGCACCGTGGAACGCGGATAGCCGCTGGCACGGGCCAACTCAGCGATCGACGGCGGCCGCGCGGCGTCGGCCACGGCCTGCAGAATGGCCATGAATTTGGCGAAGGCAGCCGTACCGGCCACGGTCGATTCGGACAAAACGTCTCCCCGGGGCCCGCCGCCGGCACGGCGGTGGGCAAAATCTGCGATACTGTTTATCCATACAGCTTGTCGTAACCGTGCCCGCGGCGGAGCGCGTGCAGCAGGCGCGCCGCTTGCGGTCACGAACCATCGCCTTCATGAGAAGGCAGGCTTGAAATCCGCCCGTCGGCCCACATCTGGTTTATCCACAATGTGGTCATGGCGTTCACGATATAGCCAATTATTCCACAGTATCCTTCCGGGCCACACGCTAGTCGCGGCCGCGGCAGGCCGGCCCACCCCTCAGGCTACGATTACGCTTCATGAGCTCCCATATCCGCATCGTTGGCGCCCGCCAGAACAACCTGAAGAACCTGGACCTGGAGATCGCCACCGGCGAGCTCGTGGTCGTGACCGGGGTTTCGGGATCGGGCAAAAGTTCGCTCGCGTTCGACACCTTGTATGCCGAGGGCCAGCGCCGCTACGTCGAGACCTTCTCGCCCTACGCGCGGCAGTTCCTCGATCGCATGGACAAGCCGCAGGTCGACCGTATCGAGGGCATCCTGCCCGCGATCGCCATCGACCAGACCAATCCGGTGCGCAGTTCGCGCAGCACGGTCGGCACCATGACCGAGCTCAACGATCACCTCAAGCTGCTGTTCGCGCGCGGCGCCAAGCTGTACTGCCGCGGCTGCGGCAAGCTGGTGCGCCGTGATTCGCCCGAATCGATCTTCCACGCGCTCACGCACCGTGCCGCCGAGGCCGGTGATCCGCGCCTGGTGATCACGTTCCCGATCGCGGTGCCGGCCAACTTCTCCGAAGACGAAGTCAAAGGCTTTCTCGAAGGCCAGGGCTACACGCGCGTGCACGCCGAAGACGCCGCGCCCGCGCAGGCCGCCGCGCCCGCCAAGGCCAAGGGCAAGAAGGCCGACAAGCAGGCCACCGAGGCCCGCCGCGTGCTGCACGTGGTGCAGGATCGGCTGCGCATGGGCAATGCCGAGCGCGATCGCGTCATGGAAGCGCTCGATACCGCGCTGCGCATGGGTGCGGGCCACCTCGCGATCCACGTGATGGGCGAAGACGGCGCCGACGCGGCCGTCTGGAAATTCAGCGATCGGCTGCATTGCGCCGATTGCGACATCGAATACAGCGATCCGCTGCCCAGCAGCTTTTCGTTCAACTCGCCGCTGGGCGCCTGCGAGAGCTGCCGCGGCTTTGGCCGCGTGATCGGCATCGATTACGGCCTGGTCATCCCCGACGAAAACAAGACCCTGCTCGAGGGCGCGGTCAAGCCCTGGCAGACGCCCTCGTTCAAGGAATGCCAGGACGACCTGGTCAAGTACGCGCCCAAGGCCGGCATTCCGCTCGGCGTGCCCTGGAAAGCGCTCACCGAAGCGCAGCGCGAATGGGTGATCCGCGGCACGCCCGACTGGAAGGGCGCCGACTCCGCCTGGAAAAACCAGTGGTACGGCGCACGCCGCTTCTTCGACTGGCTCGAGACCAAGTCGTACAAGATGCACGTGCGCGTGCTGCTCTCCAAGTACCGCAGCTACACGCCCTGCCCCACCTGCAATGGCGCGCGCCTCAAGCGTGACTCGCTGCTGTGGCGCCTGGGCAGCAAGGCCGAGGCCGACACGGTGCTGCCGCCCGATGATGGCCGTTATCGCCGCTTCATGCCCGCCGGCACCAACTGGTCGCGCGAACAACTCGAGCAGCTCGACGGCCTGTCGCTGCATGACGTGATGCTGCTGCCGATCGAGCGCGTGCGCACGTTCTTCGACACTTTGCGCTTCGAAGGCGCGCTCGACGCCGCCGCCGACCTGCTGCTCACCGAGGCCCGCGCGCGGCTCAAGTTCCTGTGCGACGTGGGCCTGGGCTATCTCACGCTCGACCGCCAGAGCCGCACGCTCTCGGGTGGCGAGGTCCAGCGCATCAACCTCACCACGGCCCTGGGCACCTCGCTCGTCAACACGCTGTTCGTGCTCGATGAGCCGTCGATCGGCCTGCACCCGCGCGACATGCACCGCGTGGTCGAAGTCATGCATCGTCTGCGCGATGCCGGCAACACCCTGGTGGTGGTCGAGCACGACCCGCAGGTGATGGTGGCGGCCGACCGCATCATCGACATCGGCCCGGGTCCGGGCGAACGCGGCGGCCAGATCGTGTTCGACGGTACGCCGGCGCAACTGCGCACGGCACCCACCCTCACCGGCGATTATCTCGGCGCGCGCCAGCGCGTCGAAGCGCCGCGGCCCATGCCGGTGGCGGCCAACACGCCGCGGCTGCTGCTCGAAGGCGTGCGCGCGCACAATCTCAAAAACGTCTCCATCGAATTGCCGCTGGGCCGGCTGGTCTGCGTGACCGGCGTATCGGGCTCGGGCAAGTCCACACTGGTCCAGGACGTGCTGTATCCGGCGCTGCTCAAGCACCAGGGCAAGCCGTCCGAGAGTCCCGGCGAGTTCGATCGCCTGCTGGGCGCCGAGCAGATCGCCGAGGTCGTGATGGTCGACCAGACCCCGATCGGCAAGACCGCGCGTTCCAACCCGGCCAGCTACGTGGGTGCGTTCGATGCCATTCGCAAGCTGTTCGCGCAGGCCCCGGTGGCCAAGGAGCGCGGCTACACCGCCGGCACGTTCAGCTTCAATAGCGGCGATGGCCGCTGCCCCACCTGCGGCGGCACCGGCTTCGAACACGTCGAGATGCAGTTCCTGTCCGACGTTTATCTGCGCTGCCCCGATTGCGACGGCAAGCGCTTCCGCCCCGAAGTGCTCGAGGTCCGCATCGAGCACCTGAACAAATCGGCATCGATCGATCAGGTACTCGAGATGACCGTGAGCGAAGCGGTCGAGTTCTTCCGCGGTCTGCGCGATGTGCAGACGGGTCTCGCGCCACTGGCCGACGTGGGCCTCGAATACGTGAGGCTGGGCCAACCCGTCCCGACGCTGTCGGGCGGCGAGGCGCAGCGCCTCAAGCTGGCCGGCCACCTGGCCGAGGCCGCGCGCTCGGGCATCTCGACCGCCAAGGTCGCCAAGAAGGGCAGCCTGTTCCTGTTCGACGAGCCCACCACCGGCCTGCACTTCGACGACGTGGCGCGCCTCATGCGTGCATTCCGCAAGTTGCTGGCGGCGGGCCATACGCTGCTCGTGATCGAGCACAACCTCGACGTGATCCGCGCGGCCGACTGGCTGATCGATCTGGGCCCGGACGGCGGCGACGCCGGCGGCGAGCTGGTGGGCGTGGGCACGCCGCAAGACCTGATGGACAACCCGCGTTCGCACACCGGCGCCGCGCTGCGCGACTACGAAGTCAGCATCCTGCCGGCCGACGTGGTGGTGTCCAGCGACGCCGATCGCCAGGAAGCCGAACAGGCGGGCCTGGTGGCGCGTGTCGCCGAACCCGACACCGACTACGGTACGCCGCTGCAATCGCATCTGCGCCACCGCCGCGAAGCCACGCGCGCGATCGAGATCAAGAATGCGCGCGAGCACAATCTCAAGAATGTCAGCGTGGAAATTCCGCGCGACAAGTTCACCGTGATCACGGGCGTGTCGGGCTCCGGCAAATCCACCCTGGCCTTCGACATCCTGTTCAATGAAGGCCAGCGCCGCTATCTCGAGTCGCTCAATGCCTACGCGCGCGCCATCGTGCAGCCCGCGGGCAAGCCCGACGTCGACGCGATCTTCGGCATCCCGCCCACGGTCGCGATCGAGCAGCGCACCAGCCGCGGCGGCCGCAAATCGACCGTCGCGACGATGACCGAGATCCATCACTTCCTGCGGCTGCTGTACGTCAAGCTCGGCACGCAATACTGCCCCGACTGCAACGTGCCGGTCGAGCCGCAAAACACCGACCAGATCGTGGCGCGCCTGATGCGCGAGCACAAGGGCACGCACATCGGCGTGCTGGCGCCGCTGGTCACGGCACGCAAGGGCTATTACACCGACCTGGCCAAATGGGCCTCGGGCAAGGGCTATTCACACCTGCGCGTCGATGGCGAATTCATTCCCGTGAGCCCCTGGCCGCGCCTGGATCGCTACAAAGAGCACACCATCGAGCTGCCGGTGGCCGACGTGCTGGTCGACTCGGCCGACGAGGCCGGCCTGCGCGACGCCGTTCGCACCGCGCTTGAATTCGGCCAAGGCACCATGAGCGTGCTCACCGGACTGACGCAAGGCGGCGGGTCGCTCGAAGAGCGCCGCGATGCGGGTGTCGCCGCCGAGGCGAGCCAGCAGCACTTCTCGGTCAAGCGTGCCTGCCCCTCGTGCGGCATCAGCTTTCCCGAGCCTGATCCGCGCCTGTTCTCCTACAACTCCAAGCACGGCTGGTGCACCGGCTGCTTCGGCACCGGCCTGCAGCTCAGCGGCTTCGATGAAGAGCAGACCGGCGAAGAAACCGCCTGGAACGCCTGGTACGAGGGCGATGCACAGACCTGCAAGGTCTGCCATGGCCAGCGGCTCAACCGCACCGCGCTGGCCGTGCGCTGGCGCGACCGCTCGATCGCCGAGCTCGCGTCGTTGCCCGTCTCCGATGCGCATACCTTCTTCACCGGCCTGGTCACACGCGGCCGCGAAGGCGAGATCGCGCGCGACATCCTGGCCGAGATCCGCGGGCGCCTCGATTTCATGCAGGAGGTGGGCCTGAATTACCTGGCGCTCGACCGTGCCGCGCCCACGCTTTCGGGCGGCGAGGCGCAGCGCATCCGGCTGGCCGCGCAATTGGGCTCGAATCTGCAGGGGGTGTGCTACGTGCTCGACGAGCCCACCATCGGCCTGCATCCGCGCGACAACCGCATCCTGCTCGACGCGCTCGCGCGCCTTGAAGGCAACGGCAACACGCTGGTGGTGGTCGAGCATGACGACGACACCATCAAGCGCGCCTCGCACATCATCGATATCGGTCCGGGCGCGGGTATCCGCGGCGGCCGCGTCGTGGCGCAAGGCACGGCAGAAGACCTGATCGCCTCGCCCGAGTCCGTCACGGGCCGCTACCTGGCCAAGCCGCTCGCGCATCCGCTCGAAGGCCGTCGCCCGGTCACGGCCGACACGCCCATGATCGAGGTGAAGGGCGCGCACCTGCACAACCTGCGCAATGTCGACGCCCGCATCCCGGTCGGCCGCCTCTCGGTGGTGACCGGTGTGTCGGGCTCCGGCAAGTCGACGCTGGCGCGCGAGGTGCTGCTCGACAACCTGGTCCATGCGGTGTCGCAGGGCAAGGCACCGGCCTGGAATGGCTGCGCGCGCATCACCGGCTGGGAAGCCATCGACCGTGTGCTCGAGGTCGACCAGACCCCCATCGGCAAGACACCGCGCTCCTGCCCGGCCACGTATGTGGGCTTCTGGGACGACGTGCGCAAGCAATTCGCCGACACGCGCGAGGCCCGCATGCGCGGCTGGGGCGCGGCACGCTTTTCGTTCAATACCGGCGATGGCCGCTGCCCGATCTGCGAAGGCCAGGGCATGCGCACCATCGAAATGAGCTTCCTGCCCGACGTCAAGGTGCCTTGCGATGCCTGCGGCGGCGCGCGCTTCAACGCCGACACGCTGAGCGTGCAGATGCGCGGCAAGAACGCCGGCGAGGTGCTCAAGCTGGAAGTCGACGACGCGCTCGAATACTTCGCGGCGCACCCGAAGATCCATCGGCCGCTGCAGCTCATGCAGGACGTGGGCCTGGGCTATCTGACCCTCGGCCAGCCCTCGCCCACCCTGTCCGGCGGCGAAGCCCAGCGCATCAAGCTGGTCACCGAGCTGTCCAAGGCCCGCCTGACCGACGGCCTCATCAAGACCGGCCGCGCCTCGCGCATCCCGCACACGCTGTACGTGCTCGATGAGCCTACGGTGGGTCTGTCGATGGCCGACGTCGAGAAGCTGATCCATGTGCTGCATCGCCTCGTGGAAGCGGGCAACACGGTGGTCGTGATCGAGCACAACCTCGACGTGATCGCCGAAGCCGATTGGCTGCTCGACCTCGGACCCGAGGGTGGCACCGGCGGCGGCCAGCTGGTGGGCGAAGGTTCGCCCGAATACGTCATGGAGCAGGCACCCGATTCGCACACGGGCCGCGTGCTCAAAGAGTTTCTGGCCGCTTCTTCGCAATGACACAGTGCTGGTTTGAAGATCGGCTGGCCGGGCGCGCCTTGCGCCTGGCCGATCTGATCGATCGTATCGAGGCGCGGCGGCGCGGCGATCTGCCGCGTGCGTGGGCAGAGATCGAGGCCGCGCGCGCGGCCGGCCACTGGGTCGCCCTTTTGCTGGATTACGAACTGGGCGAGTGGCTCGCGCCCGAGTCCCTGTTGCCCGCCCCCGACGGCCCCTGCCCGCCCGAGGCGGACGATGGCACGGCGCGCCTGACCGCGCTGGTCTTCGGCCGCGCCGAACGCGGCGCATGCTGGCAGGCACCCGCGCCCGACATGCCACCGCGTGTCATGGCGGTGCAGCCGCGGCTGGCACGCGAGGATTACCTGGCGGCGATTGCGCGCATCCGCGCCCAGATCGCGGCAGGCGAGCAGTACCAGATCAACTACACGCAACCGCTCGACGTGCGCATCGAAGGCGATCCGGCCGCGCTCTACCGCGATATCGCCAGCCGCCATCCGGTCGCGCATGCGGCCTACGTCGAGGACGGCGCACGCACGGTGCTGTCGTTTTCACCCGAATTGTTCGTGGCGCGGCAAGGCGAGCGCCTGATCACCCGTCCCATGAAGGGCACCGCACCACGCTCGGCCGACCCCGCCGAAGACGCCCGCCTGGGCGCCGCCCTGCTGGCAAGCGACAAAGACCGCGCCGAGAACCTGATGATCGTGGACTTGCTGCGCAACGATCTCGGCCGCCTGGCCGAGCCGGGCTCGGTCAAGGTGGATGCCCTCTTCACGCTCGAACAATACCCCTCGGTGTGGACCATGACGTCCACGGTCAGCGCCCACGTGCCGGATGCCGGCCTGGCCGCCGTGCTCGGCGCCCTGTTTCCCTGCGGCTCGATCACGGGTGCGCCCAAGATCGCGGCCATGCGCCGCATCCGCCAGATGGAGATCGCCCCGCGCGGCCTGTATTGCGGCAGCGTCGGCTGGCTCGCGCCCGATGGTGATTTTTCGCTCAACGTGGCGATCCGTACGCTGGTGCTCGACGCGCAGGGCCAGGGCGTGTACAGCGTGGGCGGTGGCATCGTGCACGATTCCGACCCGGCACTCGAGTGGGAGGAATGCCATTGGAAAGCGCGTATTCTTGCGGAATCGCCCGCGCGCTGACGCGCCTCGTTCACCCGGAGTCGCCCATGTCGCCCGAACTCATCGAAACCATCCTCGTTACCGGCATGCGCGACATGCCGCTGTTGCCGCGCCATCTGGTGCGCCTGGCGAGCAGCGCCCAGGACCTGGGCTACCGTTGCGACGAGATGGGCGTCGAAACCCAGGTGCGCGCCGCGGCCCGCGCGCTCACCGCCCCCGGTCCGCACCGGCTGCGCCTGCTGCTCGACCGCACCGGCCAGTGCACCATCCAGACCGCGCCCCTCGCCCCCCTGCCGCTCGTGCAGGAGATCCTGATCGCGCCCGAAACGCTGAATGCCTCCGAGCCGCTGCTGCGCTACAAGACCACGCATCGGCCCTGGTACACCAAGACCATCGAATGGCTGCCGTCGCATCCCCACATCTTCGATTTGGTCTACATCAATCAGCGCGGCGAGGTCTGTGAAGGCAGCCGCAGCAATGTGTATGTGCAACAGGGCGAGCGCTGGTACACCCCGCCCGTCGACAGTGGTTGTCTGCCCGGCGTGCAGCGTGCCGCGCTCCTGGATGCCAATGAGGTGCACGAGCGCGTGCTGACCGTGCAGGATCTGCGCGATGCGCGCGCGATCCGGCTCTCGAATGCCTTACGGGGCTGGTTCGACGTGGTGTTGCGCGACGCCTGATTTCAGGAAGGCCGCGCCACCCGCCCATCCACGAGCCACCCTCGCCCGCGGCCGGCTTCAGCCGCCGGCCTCGCCCGCCTGCGCCAGGATGGCCTGCACCGCCTCGTTGGCGGCCGCCAGGCCCATCGCCGCCGTCACCATCACGACCGAGCCATAGCCCGCGCACGACAGCCCCTGCGGGGCGGCGGGCTGCACGTCGGCGCCCATATCGTCTTCGGCTTCGCTCGCGCTCGTCCAGGCGGCGGGCAGGATGGCGGGCTGATCGAACCACAGCGCCCGCACCCCCATGCGCGGTACGCGCTTGAGCGCCCGGCCATTCTGGTCGCTGGCACGCGGAAAACCGTGCTCACGGCGCAGCTTATTGCGCAGCTTGGACAGCAAGGCGTCATTCAGCGACTGCGACAGATCCCCCGCGCGCAGCGCCAGCGGATCGGTCTTGCCACCCGCGCCGCCACACAACAGCATCGGAATGCCGCGCGCGCGGGCGTGCAGGATCATGGCGATCTTGGCGGCCGCCTGGTCCGTGCAATCGATGATCATCGCGTAATGCCCGGCCAGCAGCGTGGCCACGTTGGCCGGGTCGACGAAATCGTCGATGCGCGTCACCACGCATTCGGGGTTGATGGCCGCGATGCGGTCCGCCATGGCCTCGACCTTGGCCTGGCCCAGGGTGCCGGTCAGCGCGTGGATCTGACGGTTGACGTTGGATTCGGCGATGTGATCGAGGTCGATGAGCGTGAGCGCTCCGACGCCGCAACGTGCCAGCGCCTCGGCCGTCCAGGAACCGACGCCCCCCAGGCCCACCACGGCCACATGCGCGCCGCGCAGGCGCGCGGGACCGTCCGGTCCATAGAGCCGGGACAGGCCGCCGAAACGGCGTTCGGCATCGATATCGCAAGAGGCGGAGAGGTCGGGCGGGGCAATCGTCATGGCTGTGATTGTCCCACGGGCGGCACCACCATGTCGCCGCCCAGCGCCTGGTAGATCGTGACCTGATTGAGCAGGCGATCGAGCGTGTTCTGGTCGCGTTCGACCTCTGCCAGACGGCGCTGCTCCTGGGCGTCGAGCCAGAACCGCAAGGACACCGCGCCCGCGCGGTAGCGCACCTCATACAGGCTTTCGGCCTGGCGCGCCGCTGCCAGCGCGGCCTCGAGCCGCTCGGCCCGCTGCGCCAGCTGGGTACGTGCCGACAGTGCGTTCTCGACGTCCGCCATGGCCTGATAGAGCGCCTGGCGGAACTGCACCACGCGCACGGCGTACTCGGCCTCGGACACGCGGATCGACAGGCGCATCTGGTTCCAGTTGAGGAACGGCAGCGTCAGCCCCGCGCCCAGCGTGCCCACCGGATTCTGCAGCAGGTTGCCCAGGGCCGTGCTGCCCGTGCCCAACGCACCGGTCAATGTGAGCGGAGGATAGAAGCTGGCGCGCGTCGCATCGGTCTCGGCCAGCGCCTGGCGCAAGCGGAACTCGGCGGCGCGCAGATCGGGCCGGCGGGCCAGCAGATCGGCGGGCAGGCCCGCGGGTACGGCCGGCAGCGTGGCGAGCGGCAGGCGCGCCGGATTCGCCATCACGCGGTCGGGCGGACCGTCGAACAGAATCGTCAGGCCGTTGATGTACTCGACGCGCAACTGCACCAGATCGGTATGCGCGGCCTGTTGGCTTGCCAGATTGCGCCGCGCCTCGGCCACTTCGAGCGCCGAGGTGCCGCCCGCCTCGTACTGCGCCTGCACCAGGTCGAGCGTGCGCTGCGCATAGGCGATGCTCTGCAGGCTGGTGGCGATGCGCTGGTTGATGAAAGCGGTGCGCCAGTAGAGCGTGGCGGTGGTCCCGATCAGGCTGAGCTCGGCACTCGCGCGATCCTGCTCGGTGGCGGCGGCCTCCCATTGCGCGGCGTCGGTCAGGCTGTCGAGCCGGTTCCAGAGATCGAGCTCATAGCTCACCGTGAGCTGGACTGTGTTGCTGCGCGAGATCACGCGATCGCCGTCGAGCTGGCGCTGGCGCTGCACGTCGACGCCCGCGCCGAGGGTCGGAAACTGATCCGAACGCGCGAGGCCGGCGCGCAACTGCGCCTGGCGCACGCGCAGCGCGGCGGCGGCCAGGTCATTGTTGCGTTCGAGCGCGAGCGTCACCAGATCCGTGAGCACGGGATCGTCGAAATGACGCCACCAGTGTCCACCGGCGTTGATGTCCTGCTGGGTGGCGTACTGCCAGGCCGCGGGCGTGGCAACGGCGGGGCGCTGGTAATCGGTCTGCATGAGCCCGCAGCCCGACAACAGAAGCGGCAGGGCCAGCAGAGCGGCGAGCGCGGTACGGCGCGCGGGTTGCGTGGTGATCTTCATTCTCGAGCCAGTGATTGCACGGGGTCGAGCCGGGCGGCGTTGCGCGCCGGCAGGTAGCCGAAGCCCACGCCGATGAGCGTGGAGCAGACAAACGCAGCCACCATCGAGGTTCCCGAATAGATGAGCTGGAACGCGCCACGTGTGGCCTGCGACACCAGCACGCCGAGCCCCAGCGACAGCAGGATGCCGAGCATGCCGCCGATCAGGCAGACCAGCACAGCCTCGATGAGGAACTGCTGCATGATGTCGCCACGCCGCGCGCCCACGGCCATGCGCACGCCGATCTCGCGCGTGCGCTCGGTCACGGACACCAGCATGATATTCATCACGCCGATACCGCCCACGACCAGCGAGATGATGGCGATGGCCGACACGAGCAACGTCATGGTGGCCGTGGTGCGTTCGATGGTCTGCCGGATTGTGTCGGTGTTGAATACGAAAAAGTCCTTCGTGCCATGGCGCTGTGTCATCAGCTCGGTGATGGCCTGCTCGGCGGCCTTGGTCGGCACGTCGTCGCGCACCCGCACGGTGATGCTGCGCAGATGCTGCTGGCCCAGCACGCGGCTGAGCGCCGTGGTGTACGGGATCCAGACGTTGAGCGTCTCGGCGTTGCCGAACATGCTTTCCTTGCGCTCGGTCACGCCGATCACCCGCACCGGCACCGTGCCCAGGAAAATCACCTGTCCGACCGCTTCGGTATGCGTACCGAAGAGCGTCTTGCGCGTGTTCTCGTCGATCACGGCCTCTTGCGCCCGCCGGGTCACGCCTTCGGCATCGAAGAACTGTCCTTGCGACAGCTTCAGGCCGCGCACACGGAAGAATTGCTCGCCCACGCCCTGAATCGAACCGTTCACCGACACGTTGCGGTAGCGCAGCGACGCGCTCGTGGTGACCTCGGGCGTCACGCTATCGACGTAGCTCTGCCGCGCCAGCGCCGCCGCGTCGGCCGGCACCAGCGTGCGTATCGTGGCGGCCTTTTCGTCGCCGAAGTCCTTGCCGGGATACACGTCCACGGTGTTGGTGCCGATCTGGCTGATGTCGGCCAGGATCTTCTGCCGCGAGCCCTCGCCCAGCGCCACGACCGACACGACGGCGGCAATTCCGATCACGATGCCCAGCATCGTCAGGAACGTGCGCAGCCGATGCGCGTTCATCGCCAGCAGCGCCATGCGCAGCGCCTCGTTGGCACGATCGAGCGTGGCCTGCCAGGGCCGGGCCCGGCGTGCGCGCTCGCGCGTGGCCGCCTCGGGCGCCGCGGCCAGGGCGGGGGCTTCGGGGTTGGCGCGATCGGCCACGATGCGGCCATCGCTGATCTCGATGATGCGGCGCGCGTGGCGCGCCACGTTCATATCGTGCGTGACCAGCACGATGGTGTGACCCGCCGCGTTCAGCTCTTCGAGAATGCGCAGCACTTCCTGGCCGGTATGCGTATCAAGCGCGCCGGTCGGTTCGTCGGCCAGGATGATGCGGCCGCCGTTCATCAGGGCGCGCGCGATACTCACGCGCTGCTGCTGCCCGCCCGAGAGCTGCCCCGGCCGGTAATCCAGCCGCTCGCCGAGGCCCAACCGTTCGAGCAGGGCTTGGGCGCGCTCATGACGCGGCAGCCGGCCCAGGCCGGCATACACCGCGGGCATCTCCACGTTGCCCTGCGCCGTCAGATCCGACAACAGGTGATAGCGCTGGAAGATGAAGCCGAAATGCTCGCGGCGCAGCTCGGCGAGTTCGTCGGGGTCCATATCGGAGGTCGCCCGGCCATCGACGCGATAGGTGCCGCGGCTGGGCCGATCCAGGCAGCCCAGGATATTCATCAGGGTGGACTTGCCCGAGCCCGATGCACCGACGATGGCCACCATCTCGCCAGCGGCGATGGTGAGGTTCACGTCACGCAACACGGCCACGGTCTGATCGCCCGCGGCGAACTCGCGCCACACGTCGACGAGCGAGATCAAGGCCGTTTCATCGGCGCCCGTCTGCACGGCGCCCGTGTGCACGGCGCCCGTATGCACGGCACCCGTATGCACGGCGCCAGCGGGTCCGGCGGCGTCCGGGTTCTGGCTGTGCGTCATCGCGGCGCAGCGCCCGGTTGCGGCAGCGTGGCTGCGTCGGCGGACACCACCTTGTCACCGGCGGCCAGGCCTTCGAGGATCTGCGCGCTCACGTTGTTGTTCATGCCGACCTTGACCTCGCGCGGAGTCAAGGTGCCGTCGGCATTCACCAACTGCACCGTGTAGCGGCCATCGTCCCCTCGCTTGCCCAATGCGGACGACGGAATGACCAAGGTCTGCTTGGCCTCGCCCAGCACGATGAAGACCTGGGCCGTCATCGAAATGCGCAGCGTCTGGTCGGGGTTGGGCACGTCGAACAGCCCGTTGTAATAGACCGCGGCGCTGCTCGAGCCCGCGCTGCCGCTCGATCCCGTCAGCGCGGCGGTGCTCTCGTCGCGCTGGATGGAATCGGGCGCCGGCTCGATGGCACGCAGCTTGCCCTCGTAGCGCTGGTCGGGCTCGCCGAGGATGGTGAAGTACACCTTCTGGCCCGGGCGCACCCGGGTCACGTCGGCCTCGGAGATCTGCGCCTTGACGGTCATGGTGTCGACCTGCGCCACTTTGATAATGGTGGGCGCGGTCTGGAACGAGTTCACCGTCTGCCCTTCCTTGGTCACGATGGCCACGACCTTGCCGTCCATGGGCGAGCTGATACGGGTGTAGCCGAGATTCACGGTGGCGGTATCGACCTCGATGCCGGCCTGGGCGATCTGGGCGTCGAGCGCCGCGATGTCGGCTCGGGTCACGGCGAGCGTGGCCTCGGCTTCCTCGTAGTCGGCGCGCGAACTGGCGTCGCGCGCCAGCATGTCGCGCTGGCGGCGGAAGGCCAGCTCAGCCTGCTTGAGCGTGGCCTGCTTGGCGCGGCGCTCGGCCTTGCGCGTCTCGAGCGCAGCCTGGGCGTTGCGCAGTTCATTTTGCTGCGTCAGGTCGTCGATCTCGGCCACGAGCTGCCCCTGGCGCACCTCGTCACCGAGTTGCACCTTGAGCGACTTCACCTGACCCGACACCTGGGCGCCGACACTGACCTGCCGCACCGCCTCGAGGGTGCCGGAGGCGAGCACGCTGTTTTCCATGTCCGCGACCCGGGCCTCGGCCGTGGCGTAGGACGGTGCGGGTGGTTTGCCGAAGAACAGGCCTCGGGCCAGCAACACCAGCAGCACCACGGCGACCGCGATCCAGATATAGCGTTTTCTTTTGCTCTTGCGTGCGCGCGTGGTTTGCCCGGGCGTAGTCGTCATGCTGAAGGAGGAGAGTTCAGGAGGCTGAAAAAGGGGTCATGCCTGACGGATTCTACGTGGCAGGCCGGTCCCAACTGTGAAATTGCGTATAGCAACTGTAGGAACATGGTTAATGCGTGCAGCGGTCGTTACGTTGCAAACCTGACACACCAAGAGGGACAGAACAAAACGCCATCTTGCGGGACAGCGTGGTCGATAAGCTGCGCCGAACCGCGTAGTTATGGCGCCATGTGGCCTACAACCTGCCCTTATGTCTCAAATTCATAAGGCCGGATCGGTGCCCGGATGCTGCGCCGCGGCATGGACCCGCGTCTCGACATAGCCAGACGATAGGCACAGAATCGTAGCAGTTACACCGTGCCGAATCCTGCCTCTTCCCCCTCTTCCAAACACGCTGCCCCGGTATTTTCCGGGGCAGCGCTGTTGTGCGTGTTGGCCATGCTCAACCACGTGGCGCTCACGGGCGGGCGCATCACGGTGTCGCTGACCGCGCTGCAACTGGGGCTGTCGACGTTCAAGGTGGGCACCCTGGTCGCGGTGTTCGCCATCCTGCCGATGCTCGCTTCCGTCCATGCCGGGCGCTGGGTCGACAAGGTCGGCATCCTGCGGCCGCTCGTCATCGGTACGTCCCTGGTCTCGTTCGGCACCGTTCTCCCCTTTTTGTTCCCCGATCCCTTCGCGTTGCTGGTCGCGTCCTGTTCGATCGGCATCGGCTTCATGCTGCATCAGGTGGCCACGCAAGACCTCCTCGGCCACGCCGAGCCCAAGGAGCGGCTGCGCAATTTTTCGTGGATGTCGCTGGCGCTGGCCGGCTCGGGCTTCTCGGGCCCACTGATCGCCGGTCTGGCTATCGACCATCTCGGCAACCGCATCGCATTCGGCCTGCTGGCGCTGGGCCCGATCCTCTCGCTGGGCGGTCTGTACCTGCTGCGTCACCAATTGCGTGCGGCCAGCGATCACCTTCGGGGCAGCGGCAACCGTGAGAAAGAGCGGCGACGCATTACCGAGCTGCTCGCCGTGCCACCGCTGCGCCGCGTGCTGATGGTGAACACGATTCTGTCGGGCGCCTGGGACACCCATCTGTTCGTCGTGCCGATCTTCGGGGTCGCCATCGGGCTGTCCGCGACTACGATCGGCATGATTCTCGCCTCTTTCGCGCTGGCAACGTTCCTTATCCGCCTGCTTCTTCCCTTCATCCAGAATCGCGTGCGGTCCTGGACACTGGTCCGCGTCGCCATGGCGACGGCGGCGTGCGACTTCCTGATTTACCCGATGTTCACCGACGTTACGATCTTGATCGTGCTGTCTTTCATCCTCGGGCTGGCGCTCGGCTGCTGCCAGCCCAGCATGCTGTCGCTGCTGCATCAGTACTCGCCGCCCGGCCGGGCGGCCGAAGCGGTCGGCCTGCGGATGGCGCTCATCAACGGCTCGCAGGTCTCCCTGCCATTGACCTTCGGCGCACTCGGTGCGGTAATTGGGGTAGCCCCTCTCTTCTGGGCTTACTCGCTCGCGCTGGTTGCGGGCGGGTGGTTCAACCGCAATCCGCCGCAAGAGTCCGAACGCCCCTCGTGAATACGCAGTCTTCCCCTCCCGCTTCTTCCGTCCCCCTGGTTTCCGGTGCCGACACGCCCTTCCGTCTCTGGACGGCCGAGGAAAGGCGCGCCTCCATGGAGGCGGCGCTGGCCGACTGGCGCAGCGACGAGGATGTGTGGGTGTTCGGTTATGGCTCGCTGATCTGGCGGCCCGACTTCGACTTCCTCGAGCGGCGTCTGGCCACCCTGCGGGGCCACCATCGCGCGCTGTGCCTCTGGTCGCGCGTCAATCGCGGCACGCCCGAGTGTCCCGGCCTGGTGTTCGGCCTGGACCGGGGAGGCTCTTGCCGCGGCGTGGTCTATCGCCTGGCGGGCCGGCAAGTGCCCGACTATTTCCCGGCCCTCTGGGACCGTGAAATGTCCACCGGTGCCTATTTGCCGCGCTGGATCACGTGCGCGACCGAGCACGGCAACGTGCAGGCACTGGTATTCGTCATGAACCGGGCCAATCCCGCCTACATCAATGCCCTGCCCGAGGACGAACTGCTGGCCATCGTGCGCCGCGCGGCCGGCCGCTACGGCCCCTGCACCGAATACGTGGTGCAGACCGCCCAGGCGCTGCGATCGGCGGGCATCCACGATGCCCGGCTCGATGCCATCGCGCGCGAGCTCGAGCGCGACGCCCAGGTCCTGCCCGAAACCCAGGGCTGACACGGCGTACCGCTACCCGCCCTGAGCCTGCGCCGCTCTCAGGGCTATCCCTGATCCGTACCCGCGTTACAGGTACACTCATAGCTACCCTCAACCGCCGGTTCGCACGTTCTCATGTCCGTATCCGATCTGCGTCAAAGCTACGAAAAAAGCGTTCTTCTCGAAGGCCAGGCTGCCGCCTCGCCGTTCGATCAGTTCAAGCTCTGGTTCGACGAGGCCCTGGTGGCCGGCGGCCCCGAGCCCAACGCGATGACCCTCGCCACCGTCGACGCGAGCGGCCAGCCCTCGGCCCGGATCGTGCTGATCAAGGGCTACGACGACCACGGTTTCACGTTCTTCACCAACTACGAGTCGCGCAAAGGCGACGATCTGCTCGCCAACCCGCGCGCCGCGTTGCTGTTCTTCTGGCAGCCGCTCGAGCGCCAGGTTCGCATCGAGGGCGTGGTGGAACGCGTGGCGCCCGAAGAGTCCGACGCGTACTTCCATAGCCGCCCGGTGGGCTCGCGCATCGGCGCCTGGGCCTCCGAGCAGAGCCGGCCGATCACCCGCGAGGCCCTCGAGGCGCGCGAGCGCGAGTTTCGCGAGCGCTACGGCGATGCCCCGCCGCGCCCGCCGCACTGGGGGGGCTACCGCCTCGCCCCGACCCGTTTCGAGTTCTGGCAAGGCCGCCCCTCGCGCCTGCATGATCGCCTGCGCTATCAGCGCAACGACAGCGGCGCGGGCTGGACGCTCGACCGCCTCTCGCCCTGACCGATTTTTCAAGCCGCCTCTGCATGTCCGCTGCCCTTACCGAATTCGACGCCAAGTTTTTCCGTACCGCGCTGGGACGCTACGCCACCGGCGTGACCGTCGTGACGACCACGGGGCTGGAGGGCGAACGCATCGGCTTGACCGTGAGCTCGTTCAACTCGGTGTCGCTCGAGCCGCCGCTCGTGCTCTGGAGCCTGTCGCGCGCGTCGTCGTCGCTGGCGGCCTTCGAGCAATGCGAGCGCTACGTGATCAACGTTCTGTCGGCCGAACAGGTCGCACTCGCGCGCCGCTTCGCCACCGGAAAAACGGCCGAGCGCTTCAATGGCCTGCCCGAGATCACGGCACCCGCCGGCACGCCCATGCTCGACGGGCTGAATGCCGCCTGGTTCGAATGCCGCAACCGCAGCCGCTATGTCGAGGGCGATCACGTCATCATGGTGGGTGAAGTCGAGGCGTGCGGCCACTCGCGTGAGGATCCGCTGGTATTCCATGCCGGCGGCTTCGATCTCACGCCGGTGCGCGAACGTCAATCCTGAGTGATTTTCCGATGAGTTCAACGCAACAAGACATCGACTGCGTGGTGATCGGCGCCGGCGTGGTCGGACTGGCCATCGCGCGCGCGCTCGCCCTGCAAGGCCGGGAGGTCCTGGTGGCCGAAGCGACCGAGGCGATCGGCACGGGTACCAGCTCGCGCAATTCCGAAGTCATTCACGCCGGCATCTACTATCCCGCCAACAGCCTGAAGGCGCGGCTTTGCGTGCGCGGCAAGCATCTGCTGTATGCGTATTGCGCCGAACGCGGCCTGCCGCACAAACGGCTGGGCAAGTTCATCGTGGCCACGAACGCGGCCGAGGCCGATCTGCTCGAGGGCATTGCGCAGCGTGCCGCCGTCAATGGCGTGGACGACATGCAACTCGTCTCGGGCGCGCAGGCCATGCGCGACGAGCCGGCGCTTTCGTGCACCGCGGCGCTGGTTTCGCCCTCCACAGGCATTGTCGACAGCCATGCCCTGATGCTGTCGTACCAGGGTGACGCCGAGCAGGCCGGGGCGCAGGTCGTGTTCCACACGCCGCTGGAGCGCGCCGAAGTGCTGCCGCAAGGCGGCTTCGCGCTGTCGTTCGGCGGCGCCGAGCCGATGAGCCTGACCTGCCACACCCTCATCAACGCCGCCGGCCTGCACGCCCCCACGCTGGCGCGCCGCATCGAGGGCCTGCCGGCCGCGAGCATTCCGCCCGAGTATCTCTGCAAGGGCAGCTATTTCACGCTGAGCGGCCGTGCACCGTTCTCGCGCCTGATCTACCCGGTGCCGCAGCACGCCGGCCTGGGCGTGCACCTCACCCTCGACATGGGCGGCCAGGCCAAGTTCGGCCCGGATACCGAGTGGATCGACACCGAGGACTACACGCTGGACCCGCGCCGCGCCGAGGTCTTCTACGCCGCCGTGCGCACCTACTGGCCGGCGCTGCCCGATCATGCGCTGGCCCCGGGCTACACCGGCATCCGCCCCAAGATCTCGGGCCCCACCGAGCCGGCCGCCGACTTCATGATCTCGGCCCCGGCCGATCACGGCATCGACGGCTACGTGGGCCTCTACGGCATCGAATCGCCCGGCCTGACGTCCAGTCTGGCGCTGGCCGAAGAGACCCTGGCGCGCCTCTCGGGCTAAAATCCCCGGCTTGCCCGCTTTTTCCAGCCTACACCGCGCTTTTCATTCGAACATGCAGCACAACGACTACATCCTCACTCTGTCCTGCCCTGACCGCACCGGTATCGTGTATCGCGTGAGCGGCCTGCTGTTCGAATTGGGCTGCAACATTCTCGATTCGCAGCAGTTCGGCGACGACGAAACCGGCCGCTTCTTCCTGCGCGTGCACTTCGACCTGCCTACCGCGATCAGCGCGGACTCCCTGCGCGAGCGCTTCGCCGCGATGGCCGACGACGCGATGGACTGGCAGATCCACGACGCCAAGAAGAAGTCGCGCCTGCTCATCATGGTGAGCAAGCAGGGGCATTGCCTCAATGACCTGCTGTTCCGCGTCAGCAGCGGCCAGCTGCCGGCCGAGATCGCGGCCATCGTGTCCAACCATAACGACTACGCCGGCCTGGCGGCGTCGTACGGCATCCCGTTCCATCATTTGCCGGTCACGCCCGACACCAAGACGCAGCAAGAGCGCCAGATCCTCGAGATCGTCGATCGCGAGAAGATCGATCTGGTGGTGCTGGCGCGCTACATGCAGATCCTGTCGGCGGAGATGTGCCAGGCCCTCACCGGCCGCGCCATCAACATCCACCACAGCTTCCTGCCGAGCTTCAAGGGCGCGCGGCCCTATCACCAGGCCCATGCCCGTGGTGTGAAGATCATCGGCGCGACCGCGCACTACGTGACCTCGGACCTCGACGAAGGCCCGATCATCGAGCAGGACATCGAGCGCGTCGACCACTCCATGACCGCCCAGGCCCTCACGCAAGTGGGCAGCGACGTCGAATCGCTGGTGCTCTCGCGCGCCGTGCGCAGCCACGTCGAGCACCGCATCCTGCAGAACCGCAACAAGACCGTCGTGTTCCGCTGATCGGCCTCAGCCCTGCGCCGGCGCACCAAAGTGCCGGCGCACGCTGGCCAGCGCTCGCGCGGCCAGTGGGCTCGCGGGCCCTGCCGGCCAGATCAGCTGGCTTTGCGAGCGCGCCGTGTGCGCAAAATTCACGAAGCGCGTGCCGGCCAGGCCACTGCGGCGCAGACAGGCTGGCACGATCGACACGCCCAGGCCCTGCGACACCAGCGAACACACGCTGAGCCAGTGCCGCACCTCGTGCCGCACGGCGGGCCGAAACCCCGCCGCCACGCACAGCGACAGCACGGTCTCGTGATAACTGGGCGAGGCCTCGCGTGCGAAGAACACGAAGTCGTCGTCGGCCAGCGCGGCCAGGTCGATGCGGCGCCGATGCGCCAGCGGATGGTCCTGCGGCAGGCACACCACGAAAGGCTCCGCCATCAGATCCTGGCCACGCACCTGTGGCGGCAAGGGGTTGGCGTGCACGAAGCCCAGGTCCAGCTCGCCCCGCCGCACGGCTTCGATCTGATCGTTCGAGTTCAATTCGCTCAAGACATGCTCCACCTGCGGCATGGCCTGGCGCAGCTCGGCCAGCAACCGAGGCAGACCGCGATACAACATCGAGCCCACGAAGCCGATGCGGCACCGGCCCTGCAGCCCGGCATCCACGCGGCGCACCAGCACCCCGATCTCTTCCGATTGCCGCAACAGCGCCAAGGCTTGCGCATAGAGCGTCTGACCCGCCGGGGTCAGCGCCACATGGCGGCTGGTGCGCTCGAGCAGGCGCGCGCCGAGCTGCTCTTCGAGCTGCCGTATCGCATAGGAGAGCGGTGGTTGCGAAATGTGCAGGCGCTGCGCGGCGCGGCTGAAATGCCGCTCTTCAGCCACCGCGATGAAATACCGTAGCAGGCGCGGTTCGAGGTCCATGCACGTCTCCGATCTATATTTTCTCTGTATTGTTCAACACGAAAACGGTATTTGTATAGATCAATCCCACGGCGCACCATGGTCTGCACGTCTACGCTCCGATCTGCCATGGATATGCCAACGCCCTCGCCCGCCGATACTGCCGTTCCCGATTCCCGCGGCCAGAATCTGTTCGAATGTGATCCGTATGCCGGCCCCATGGCCGCGCGCTATCTGCCGGCCGATCTGTATGCCCATCTGTCGCCGCACCTGCGCCGCCTGGGCGCACTGGCCGGCGGCGCGATGGACGCGTTGGCCATGTCGGCCGACCAGCATCCGCCCACGCTGGCGGTACGGCATCGCACCGGCGTGGACACCTCGCGCGTCGAGAAGCATCCGGATTACGTCGCGCTGGAGCGCCTGGCCTACAGCGAGTTCGGTCTGGCCGCGCTGTCGCATCGCGGCGGCGTACTGGGCTGGCCCGACCCGATGCCCGCGGCTGCCAAATACGCGCTGAGTCATGTGTTCGTGCAGGCCGAGTTCGGTCTGTGCTGCCCGGTCAGCATGACGGATTCCCTGGCGCGCACCCTGCGCCGCTACGGCGATCCGGCGCTGGTCGAGCAGGTCCTGCCCGAGGTCACGAGCCTGGATTTCGATACGCTGCGCCAGGGCGCGATGTTCATGACCGAGCAGGGCGCGGGCTCCGACGTGAGCGCCACCACCACCGAAGCGCGCCAGGATGCCGATGGCAACTGGTTGCTGAGCGGCGACAAATGGTTTTGCTCGAATCCCGATGCGGGCTACGCCATGGTGCTGGCGCGCAGCGAGAGCGATCCGGGGCTCAAGGGCGTGTCGCTGTTTCTGCTGCCGCGTGACCTGCCCGATGGCAGCCACAATCACTATCGCATCCTGCGGCTCAAGGACAAGCTCGGCACACGTTCCATGGCGAGCGGCGAGATCCGCCTCGAAGGCGCGCACGCGTGGCTGGTCGGTGAGCGGGGCCGCGGCTTCAAGCAGATGGCCGACATGATCAACAATTCGCGCTTGTCGAATGGCATGCGTGCCGCCGGCCTCATGCGCCGGGCCTGCGCGGAAGCCATGTATGTCGCGCGGGAACGCCGCGCCTTCGGCCAGGCGCTGGCCGACATGCCCCTGATGCGGCGCCAGTTGGCCAAGATGCTGCTGTGGACCGAGCAAGCGCGCAGCGTGATGTACCAGACCGCGCAGGCGCTCGCCGACGCCGAGGCGGGCCGCGGCGAGCCCGCCTTGCCGCGCATCATGACGCCCCTCATCAAATTCCGCGCCTGCCGCGACGCGCGCAAGGTCACGGGCGATGCCATGGAAGTCCGTGGCGGCTGCGGCTATATCGAAGAATGGGTCGAGCCCCGTCTGTTGCGCGACGCTCATCTCGGATCGATCTGGGAAGGCACCAGCAACATCGTGGCGCTCGACGTCCTGCGCGCCATCCGCCGCGAAGCGTCATTGCCGGCATTGCGCACGCATGTCGACCGATTGCTGGCGGAAGGCGTGCCCTGCCCGGATACGTTGCGCGCGCAACAGGACACGGCCATCGACGCAGCCTTCGCCCTGGCTGCCCGCGCGGCCGAAGACAATCTGGATGCCCTGGCGCGGCAGACCGCTTCGGCGCTCTATCACGTGCTATCCATTGCAGCGCTGCGGCACGAAGCCCGCGCCGACGGACTGGCCGGCCGCGCGCTGCTGGCCGACCAGGTGCTACGCCATCGCCTGATGCCCCGGGATCCGTGCGCGCCCGCCACCGACGACGACGCCATCCACCAGCGCGTGCTCGCGGCTCAACCCTGATTTTTGCGGTGGCAGGCGCCACCGCTTGCATGACCACCGGCGGCTCGATCCGCCGCGTGCCCACAACACAGGAGACCCCACCATGACGCAGCCCCTGCTTTCCCATCTGGCCCGCATCGGCGCCGCGCTTGCGCTCTGCGCAGGTGTTCTGGCCGCACCGGCCCACGCCGAGTATCCCGACAAGCCTGTCACGCTCATCGTGCCGTTCCCGCCGGGCGGTCCCACCGACGCGATGGCGCGCCGCCTCGCCGAAGGTCTCAAGCAGGAGCTGGGCCAGACCGTGGTGGTGGAGAACCGGGGCGGCGCGGGAGGCAACATCGGCGCCGAGTACGTGTCGCGCGCCAAGGCGGATGGCTACACGCTCTTGTTCGGCACCTCGGGGCCGCTCGCGATCAACGTCAGTCTGTACAAAAACCAGGGCTACGACCCGCGCACGAGTTTCGCACCTGTGGTGCGTATCGGGCACTTGCCGAACATCCTGGTGGTGCATCCTTCGGTGAAAGCGAACAATGCCCAGGAGCTGATCGCCTACGCCCGCAGTCATCCCGATCAACTGAGCTACGCCTCTTCCGGCAACGGCGCCTCCTCTCACCTGGCTGGCGTGCTGTTCAACCGCACGGCGGGCACGCGCATCATGCACGTGCCCTACAAGGGCACCGGACCCGCGCTCAATGATCTGCTCGGCGGCCAGGTATCCATGTCGTTCACCGACATCCTGACGGCCCTGCCTTTCGTCCAGAGCGGCCGGCTGCGCGCCATCGGCCTCGCCAGCGCCGACCGGTCCACCGCCCTGCCCGAACTGCCCACACTGGCCGAGCAAGGTCTGGCCGGCTACGACGTCAGCGTGTTCTTCGGCATCGTCGCGCCCAAAGACACCCCGCCCGATGTGATCGCACGTCTGAACCGTGCCTTCATCGCCACGCTGGATTCGACCGCCGTGCGGGACACTCTCAACAAGCAGGGCATCGTGCCCGCCGACGACCGCACGCCCGAGGCCCTGGCCAAGTTCATCTCGGCCGAAGTGGACAAGTGGGGCAAGGTGATCCGCGATGCCAACATTTCCATCGACTGACGCCATGCTCGCATCCACCACTCAGGCCGGCGCCCTCGCCGGCTGCCGCATCATCGACCTTTCGCGCGTGCTGGGCGGCCCCTACTGCACCCAGGTGCTCGCCGACCACGGTGCCGATGTGCTCAAGATCGAACCGCCCGCCGGCGACGAGACCCGCGGCTGGGGCCCGCCCTTCGCCGACGGCGTGGGCGGCGACACGGCGGCCTATTTCGTGGGCGTTAACCGCAACAAACAGGGTTTGACGCTGGATCTCTCGCAGGAGGCGGGACAGCTGTTTCTGCGCGGCTTGCTGGCCGAGGCGGACGTGCTCGTGGAGAACTTCAAGCCGGGCACGATGGAGAAGTGGGGGCTGGGCTACGACACATTGAAAGAGGCCTTTCCCCGCCTCATTCACTGTCGCGTGAGCGGCTTTGGCGCCGATGGACCGCTGGGCGGGCTGCCGGGCTACGACGCCTGCGCACAAGCCATGTGCGGGCTCATGAGCGTGAACGGCGACGCGGATGGCGACCCGACGCGGGTCGGACTGCCGGTCGTCGACATGGTGACGGGGCTGAACGCCACGGTCGCCATCCTGCTGGCGCTCAACGAGCGTGTACGCAGCGGCCTCGGGCAGTTTCTCGACATCACGCTGTACGACTGCGCGGTCTCCCTGCTGCATCCGCACGCCCCCAACTATTTCTACGGCGGCCAGATGCCGGGCCGCAGCGGCAACGCGCATCCCAACATCGCACCGTACGAGACGTTCGAGACCGCGGCCGGCACGCTGTTTCTGGCCGTGGGCAACCAGCGCCAGTTCGCCACGCTGTGCGACACGCTGGGAGCGCCCACGCTGGCGCAGGATGCACGCTACGCCAGCAATGCGGCCCGTCTGGCGCACCGCCCCGCGTTGCATGAGGCGTTGACCGCGTTGCTGGCCGACAAGGCGGCGGCGAGCTTTGCCGAGGTGCTGCTGGCGCGTGGCGTGCCCGCGGCGGCGGTGCAGAACGTGGCCGAGGTGCTGGCGCATCCTCATACGCGGCATCGCGGCATGGTGCTCGAGGAAGGCCCTTACCGCGGCATCGGCAGCCCGATCAAACTCTCGCGCACGCCGGCCACGCTGCGCCGCCTGCCCCCGGCACTGGGCGCGGACAACGCGGCGCACGACGCGCCCGAGCCCTGAAGCGCGCCGCGCTCAGCGCCCGAGCACCACCCCTTCGCGGCGCGGATCCGCGCCGCCCTGCAGGCCGTCGAGGCCGATCACGATGCCCTGCAGGCCGCTCGGGAAGGACTCCATCTTCACCTCGTGGCCCATGGCCCGCAGCCGCGGCGCCAGGGCCTCGAGCGCGCTGCCGGCTTCGAGTTCGGTGGCCTTGTTGCGGCTGCCGCGGTTGGCCAGCGCGATGGCCTGCTGGATATCGAGGTTCCAGTCGAGCACGCCCACCAGCGTCTTGGCCACATAGTTGATGATGGCGCTCCCCCCCGGCGAACCCACCGTGAGATAGGGCTTGCCGCCGCGGAACACGATCATGGGCGCCATCGAGCTGCGCGGGCGCTTGCCCGGCTCGATGCGATTCGCCACGGCCCGTCCTTCGGGATCCCGCCACGACGACGAGAAGTCGGTCATCTCGTTGTTGAGCAGAAAACCGCGCACGAAGATCTTGCTGCCGAATGCGGATTCGATGGTGGACGTCATGGAAACCACGTTGCCCCTCGCATCGACCGCGGTCAGATGCGTGGTGGACGGCAGCTCGAGCGCGTCATCACGGGCGCGCTCGGCCAACAGGCCCGCCGGGTCGCCCGGCAGTGCCACCTTCATGCTGCGATCAGGGCGGATCAGGCTGGCGCGCTGGCGCAGGTAGGCGGGCGCGAGCATCTGCGCCACCGGCACGGAGACGAAGCGCGGGTCGGCTACATAAAAATCACGATCGGCGTAGGCCAGCCGCCCGGCCTCGGCGAAGTAATGCACCGCCTCGGCGCTGTCGGGCGCCAGGCGCGCGATCGGCGTGTGCTCGAGGATGCCCAGCATCTGCATCACGGCCAGCGGACCACTGGAAGGCGGCGGCGGACCGCAAAGGCGAAAGCCGCGGTAGCGGCTGCACACCGGCTGCTCGGCCAGCGCGCGAAAACCAGCCAAGTCGGCCTGCGTGAGGTCTCCGGCTTGCGCATGGCCTTGCACGGCGGCCACGATGTCGCGTGCGATCGAGCCCTGATAGAAGGCATCGGCGCCCTCGACCGCCACGCGGCGCAATACCTCGGCCAGCGCGGGGTTGCGCAGGCGATGGCCCACCGGCCAGGGCTGCCCGCTCGCGTCGAGGAAATAGGCCGCGGCGGCCGGCTGGCGCGCCAGGGCCGGGGTCTGGCGCAGCATTTCGTGCAGACGCGGCGACACCTCGAAGCCCTGCTCGGCGAGCGCTATCGCGGGCTCGAACAACCGCGCCCAGGGCAGCTTGCCATGCGCGCGATGCGCGAGCTCCAGACCGCGCAACAGGCCGGGCGTGGCGACCGCGCGGCCGTTGTTCACCGACTCGGCGAAGGACAAGGGCTTGCCGTCGCGCCAGAAGCGGTCCTGCCGCGCGGCGGCCGGCGCTGTCTCGCGGCTGTCGTATGACACGAGCTCACCGTTCGTCGCGTCGTAATGCATCATGAACGCACCACCGCCGATGCCCGACGATTGCGGCTCGACAAGGTTGAGTACCAGTTGCGCCGCGATCACGGCATCCACCGCGCTGCCCCCGTCGCGCAGCATCTGCGCGCCCGCTTCGCTCGCGAGCGGGTTGGCGGTGGCGATCATCTCCTGGCGCGTCTGCACCAGGGCCTTGGCCTGGAAGCCGGAAGCACCCTCCGGGTTCACATCGGCCGCGGCGGGCTGGCGTGCCTGAGCCTGCGCCAGCCCCATCACGGACGCCAGCACCAGGCTCGCCACCCCTCTCATGTATGTCCTCATTTCCACCCCCTCGCGTCGGAGACCCCATGATAGCCAAGCGACGCGCCGGTCTCGCATAGAATCGCGGTTGGACCGCCCCACGATTCCCCCTCATGCGCCTGCGCCACATCGAGATCTTCGAAGCCATCCGCCGCACCGGCTCCCTCACCGAAGCCGCTGCCGCGCTGCACATCTCGCAACCCGCGGCGAGCAAGCTGCTCGCGCATGCCGAAACCCAGCTCGGTTTCAAGCTGTTCGAGCGCGTCAAGGGACGGCTGGTGGCCACGCGCGAGGCCGAGATCCTGACGCCCGAGGTCGCGCGCCTGAATCAAGACCTCAACAGCGTGCGGCGGCTCGCCGCGAGCCTGCGCGACAGTCCCAACGGCCATCTGCGCGTCGGCTGCGCCCCCGCGCTGGGCCTGGGCCTGCTGCCCGGCTTGATCCGCGCCAGCCGCGATGCGCAGCCCGGCATCACGTTCGACATTCATACCCATCACAGCGCCGAGCTGGTGCAGGGCCTGATGGCGCGCGAGCTCGACCTGGCGATCACCTTCGATACCAACGACTATGCCGGCCTCACGCGCGCGCCGCTGGGTCACACCGAGCTGGTGCATTTGAGCCGCCGGCCCGCCGATGGCGACGATGCGCCCACGCGCCTGGCCGACCTGAGCGGCGACACGCTGATCGTGCTCGACGCGCGCGACGCCTCGGGCTCGATGCTGCAGATGGCCCTCGATGCGCAGGGTCTGGCGCCCCCGGTCGCGATCCAGGTGCAGACCCACTATGTGGCCTGCGCGCTGGCCGAGGCCGGCTGCGGCGAGGCCATTGTCGACGCCTATACCGCGCGCGCGATGCTGCGCCCGGGCCTGGTGCTGCGGCGTCTAGAGCCGCCGCTGCGCGTGCCGATCAGCCTGCTCACGCGCAGCCACGAGGCGCTGTCGACGCTGCACCGTGATTTCATCGAGCGCCTGCGCGGGGCCTGCTCGGACGACGCCGCGGCGCCCAAGCTCTAGGGCGCACGCCCGCGGCGGGCCATGCGGGCGGTCAGGCTTCACCATGCCGCCCATGAAAAAGGGGTGCCCTTGCGGGCACCCCTCTGGATCCGATATGCCCGCGCAAGGCGGGCCGGGATCAGTCGAGCTTGATGTTCTGCTTCTTGACCACGTCGGCAGCCCAGTCGTATTGCGCCTTGATTTCCTTGGCGAATTCTTCCGGGGTATTGCCCGACGGTGCCGAACCCTGATCGGCGAGGGTCTTGATGACCTTCGGATCCTTCAGGGCCACGACAGCGGCATCACGCAGCTTGTTCACGACTTCCATCGGGGTGCCCTTGGGTGCGAGCAGGCCGTACCAGACGGGCTGGTTCAGCACCGGGAAACCCGCATCCTTGAACGTCGGGACGTCCTTGATGCTATCGATGCGCTCGGGCCAGGCGATGGCCATGGCGTTGAGCTTGCCAGCCTGGATCTGCGGCATCGACGACGGCAGGTTGTCGAAGATGATTTCGATCTGGCCGCCGACGGCGTCGGCCACGGCCGGGCCCGAGCCCTTGTAGGGCACGTGCACGATGTCGGTGCCGGTGGCCATCTTGAAGGACTCACCCATCAAGTGCAGCACGCCGCAGGTGCCCGAGCTGCCGTACGAGTACTTGCCGGGGTTCTTCTTCAGCTCTTCCAGGAAGCCCTTGAAGTCCTTGGCCGGGAACTTGGGGTTCACGGCGACGACGTTGGCCGTGTTCGCGAAGTTCGTGACCGGCTGGAAGTCCGTCAGGGGGTTGTAGGGCAGATCCTTGGGACGGCAGGCCGGGTTCACGGCCATGGTCGAGACCGTGGCGATCGACAGGGTGTAGCCATCGGGTGCGGCACGCGCGGCTTCCGATGCGCCGATGGCGCCGCCGGCGCCGCCCTTGTTCTCGACCACCATGGGTTGGCCAAGCTCCTGGCTCATGCGCTGCGTGACGATACGCGCGATGATGTCCGTCGAGCCACCCGGCGCGAACGGGACGATCACACGGATCGGCTTGTCCGGGAAATTGGCGGCTTGCGCGCCGCCCGTGACGGCGGCAATACCTGCGGCCATGGCAATGGCTTGGACCAGGGTGCGGACTTTGATCATGGGTGTGCTTCCTCCTAGATTTACGGCTTCCCCGCGTGAGAGATGCCGATGTGCCGATCGCCCTCTGTGGTGGGCGATGTCTATGATTTGTTAGCGGACGTGGAATGCGGTGTGTCTCAGGCAAGCCCAGGGCGGGCCCCGCCACGTCAGAACCACGGAGGATAGCAGCAAATCGGGCCAGTGCGGTAGCATGCCCGCCAGCCCTCCTTTCCAAGTCCTGAACGAAACACCATGTCGGTCGCACTGCTGGTCCTGCCGGATTTTCTGTTGGTCGCCCTCGGTTGGGTCCTGCGTCACAGACTGGGTTTCGCGCGCGAATTCTTCGCGGGCACCGAGCGGCTGGTCTACTTCGTGCTGTTCCCGGCGCTGCTGTTCCAGTCCATCCTGCGCACGCCGATCAGCGCCGGCAACGCCGCCCTGCTGCTGCAGGCCGCGGCCATCATGATCGGCGCTGGCGTAGTGCTGTCGTGGCTGGCCGGCCCGATATTGCGGCCCGCGCCCGTGGCCCTGGCCTCGGCGGCGCAATGCGGCTATCGCTTCAATACCTATATCGCCCTGGCGCTCGCCGCCAGCCTGGGCGGCCAGGCCGGGCAGACCGTGATGGCGCTCATCATCGGGTTCGCCGTCCCGATGGCCAACGTCGCCGCCGTCTACGGGCTGGCACGGCATAACGGCAAGAACCTCTTCGGCGAGCTGCTGCGTAATCCGCTCGTCGTCTCCACCGTGCTGGCCCTGCTCTGCAATCTTGCGGGCCTGCAGCTGCCGGGCCCGGTCGATGTGGTGTTCGGCCGGCTCGGCAGCGCGGCGATCGCGCTGGGCATCATCTGCGTGGGCGCCAGCCTCTCCTGGGAGGGCGGCAAAGGCCACGGCCGCCTGATCGGCTGGATGCTGGTGGTCAAGCTCGGCCTCATGCCGCTGGTGGCCCTGGGCGCCGCCTGGCTGCTGGGGCTCGATCCGCTCGCCTCGCGGATGCTGGTGCTGTTCGGCGCCCTGCCCACCGCGTCGGCGGCCTACGTGCTGGCGATGCGCATGGGCGGCGATGGCCGGATGGTGGCCGTGCTGATCTCGCTCGGCACGCTGTTTTCGGCCGTCACGATCCCGCTGTGGCTGCTGATGATCTGAGCGCGCGGGCCGCGGCCATGAAAAAGGCCGCGCCTGTCGGGGCGCGGCCTCGTCACCGGATGGCGATCAACGCTTGGCGTTGGTCATGTCGGCCGGCACGACCCAGGCTTCGAACTGCGCCTCGGTCACGTGACCCAGCGCCAGCGCGGATTCCTTGAGCGACAGGTTTTCCTTGTGCGCCTTCTTGGCGATCTGCGCGGCCTTGTCATAGCCGATATGCGGATTGAGCGCGGTCACGAGCATCAGCGAACGATCCACCAGCTCGGCGATGCGCTCGCGGTTGGGCTCGATACCCTGCGCGCAATGCTCGTCGAAGCTCTGCATGCCGTCGGTGAGCAAGCGCACCGATTGCAGGAAGTTGTGGATGACGAGCGGCTTGTACACGTTGAGCTCGAAATTGCCGCTGGCGCCGCCGATGTTGATGGCGACGTCGTTGCCCAGGACCTGCGCCGCCAGCATGGTGATGGCCTCGCATTGCGTCGGGTTGACCTTGCCCGGCATAATCGAGCTGCCCGGCTCGTTTTCGGGGATGCTGATCTCGCCCAGGCCCGAACGGGGACCGCTCGAGAGCCAGCGCACATCGTTGGCGATCTTCATCAGGCCGGCCGCCAGCGACTTGAGGGCGCCGTGCGCGAACAGCAGGGCTTCGTGCGAGGCGAGCGCCTGGAACTTGTTGGGCGCCGACACGAATGCGGTACGGGTGTCGTGCGCGAGGACGGCGCTGACCTTGGCGCTGAACTCGGGATGCGCGTTGAGCCCGGTGCCCACGGCGGTGCCGCCGATGGCCAGCTGATGCAGGCCCGGCAGCGTTGCGCGGATCTGCTGCTCGGCCAGGTCGAGCTGGGCCACGTGGCCCGAAAGTTCCTGGCCCAGCGTGAGCGGCGTGGCGTCCTGCAGATGGGTGCGGCCGATCTTCACGATGTCGTAGAACTCGGCGCTCTTGGCCGCGAGCGTGGCGCGCAACGCCTTGAGCGCCGGCAGCAGATGGTGCTCGACCTCGACGGCGGCCGCCACGTGCATGGCCGTGGGGAACGTATCGTTCGACGATTGACCGCGATTGACGTGGTCGTTGGGATGCACCTTGCGGCCCTCGCCGCGTTCGCCGCCCAGCAGCTCCGAGGCGCGGTTGGCCAGCACCTCGTTCATGTTCATGTTGCTCTGCGTGCCCGAGCCCGTCTGCCACACCGACAGCGGAAACTCATCGGGCCACTTGCCCGCGATCACTTCATCGGCCGCCCGCACGATGCCGTCGGCAATGGTGGCGTCGAGTTCGCCCAGCTCGGCGTTGACCTTGGCAGCGGCCTGCTTCAGACGCGCCATGGCGGTCACGAGCGGCACCGGCATCTTCTCGGTCGAGATCGCGAAGAAGTGCAGCGAGCGCTGCGTCTGCGCGCCCCATAGGTGGTCGGAGGGCACTTCGATCGGGCCGAAAGTGTCTTTTTCGGTGCGGGTCTTCATGAATCGCTGCTCCATCGGCAAGGCTTATTGAATAAGAATTACTTTCAACTGCAAGCGTACCAGAAACTCACTTTCTATAATCAGCTTCCCTGATCGTTTTACCACCGGCCCACGCCCATGTCCTCCACGCCCCCGCTAGCGACGCTGGCTTTGCACCTGCCCGACGAGGCCGCCACCGACGCGCTCGCGCAGCAACTGGCCCCATTTCTTGACGGGCGCGAGGGGAACCTCGGGGGACATATCCACCTGCACGGCGACCTCGGCGCCGGCAAGACCGCGTTCAGCCGGGCGCTGTTACGCGCCAGCGGCGTCGAGGGCCGGATCAAAAGTCCGAGCTACGCCCTGCTTGAATCCTATAAAGTTTCTAACTTATACTTCTATCACCTTGATTTCTATAGATTTAGCGATTCGCGCGAATGGTTGGACGCCGGATTCCGAGATTTACTGCGTGACGACGCAGTGGTTTTGATCGAATGGCCCGAACGCGCGGGGGGGCTTTTGCCCCCGCCGGACCTGCAGATTGCCCTGGCATACGCGGGCCAGGGACGGAACGCTGATCTGTCTGCCTTTACCGCCCGAGGACAAAAATGGTTGAACGCGATGGCAACACTGCAAGCGGCGCATCCTCGCCCCGCTCAGCCACCCGGCGACGCTTGATCAGCGTCGCCGCAACCCTGCTCGTTCTCCCCGTCATCCCCCGTTTTGCCCAGGCCGCCACCATTCTTGCCGTGCGGACCTGGCCGGCCGATGAATACACCCGCGTTACCCTTGAACTCGACCACGAGCTCAAGGCCGAGCAATTCACGCTCGAGAACCCGCACCGGCTCGTGGTGGATATCGAAGGGCTCACCGTCAGTGCCGCCCTCAACGACCTCGTGTCGAAGGTCCGCCCCGACGATCCCTATATCCAGGGCCTGCGCGTGGCGCAGAACCGGCCCAATGTCGTGCGCATGGTGTTCGACCTCAAGCAGGCCGTGGCGCCGCAGGTCTTCACACTAAAGCCCGTGGCCGACTACCAGTTCCGCCTGGTGCTCGATCTCTATCCCAAGGTGGCCCAGGATCCGCTGGTCGCCATCCTGAACAAGCAAGGGATTGGCGCCGGCCCCGACGTGGACGACCCGCTCGCGCGCATCCTCGACGAGATTTCGCGCAATCCGGTCACGCCCTCTCCGGGCCAGCAGGCCCCCGCGCCCGCGCCGCTCGCGCGCGGCCAGCAACAGGCTCCCACGCTGCCCTCACCGGCGATCTCGAGTCCGTCGCCCGCGCCGGGCCGTGCCAGCGCCAGCCGCAAGCGCATGCTGACGATCGCGCTCGATCCGGGCCATGGCGGCGAAGACCCCGGCGCCATCGGCAAGAGTGGCCTGCGCGAAAAAGACGTGGTGCTGCGGATCGCGCGTCGCCTGAAGACCTTGATCGACGCGCAACCCTACATGCGCGCCTACCTCACGCGCGACGACGACTACTTCGTGCCGCTGCATGTGCGCGTGCAGAAGGCCCGCCGCGTGCGCGCCGACCTGTTCATCTCGATCCATGCCGATGCCTGGATCAAACCCACGGCCAATGGTTCGTCGGTGTTCGCGCTGTCCGAGCGCGGCGCCACCAGTGCACAGGCGCGCTACATGGCCGACAAGGAAAACGCCGCCGATCTGATCGGCGGGGTCAACCTCGGCGGCCACGATCGCCAGGTGCAACGCGTGCTGCTCGACCTGTCGACCACGGCGCAGATCAACGACTCGCTCAAGGTGGGCTCGGCCTTCCTGGACGAGATCCGCAAGATCAACCGTCTGCACAAGAAGAGCGTCGAACAGGCGGGCTTCGCGGTGCTCAAGGCGCCCGATATCCCGTCCATCCTGGTCGAGACCGCCTTCATCAGCAACCCCGAGGAAGAAGCCAAGCTGCGCTCGGCGTCGCACCAGGATGCGCTGGCGCAGGCCATGATGACCGGCATTTCGCGCTACTTCACCGCCAACCCGCCGCTCGCGCGGCTGGGCGACGCGGGCTGAGGCCGTAGCCGGTCTCGCGCTTCACGTAAAAAATAACCTGCCTTCGGGCAGGTTATTTTTTTTGATCGGCGCGGTGTCAGGCGTTCGGCTGACCGCGCCGCCGCTGCCACAGGCGTACCAGCGCGGCAACGATCAAGGGCACGATGGCCGCGGCCAGACCCAGCAGCACGATCGTGTTGAGGTGGTCCTTGATGATGGGGATATTGCCGAAGAAATAGCCCAGCGTGACCAGGCCCACCACCCAGAGCAGCGCCCCGCTCACATTGAAGAACTGGAAGCGTCCCATGGGCATCTGCGCCACGCCCGCCACGAAGGGCGCGAACGTGCGCACGACCGGAATGAAGCGCGACATCACGATGGTCTTGCCGCCGTGCCGGTCATAGAACAAGTGTGTGCGCATCAGGGCACCCCGATCCAGAAAACGCACGTTCATGGTGAACACACGAGGGCCGAGCTTGCGGCCGATCGCATAGTTGAGGCTGTTGCCCGTGATGGCCGCCGCCACCAGCAGTGCCGCCAGCCAGACCGGGTTGATTGCGCCGGTCGCGCCGAAGGCGCCCGCGATGAACAGCAGCGAGTCGCCCGGCAGGAAAGGCAGCACCACCAGGCCGGTCTCGGCGAACACGATCGCGAACAACACCAGATACACCCATGCTCCGTAGTGCTCGATCCAGACCCCGAAAGTCTGGTCGATGTGGAGCACCATATTCAAAAATTCCATCACCCTCTCGATAGGACGTACCGCGTCCGAATTGGGGCCTCACTATACTCGCCGGGCGGCCCCGCCACGGCAGCGCTAAAATCGTCCAATCTGCCGATTCTGTCGCCGCTCCGCGCGGCCCACGCCCTCCGCCACATGTCCGACCGCCGCTCCATCGCCCCGCTCCCCGACCTGCTGATCAGCCAGATTGCCGCGGGCGAAGTGATCGAGCGCCCGGCCTCGGTACTCAAGGAAGTGCTGGAAAACGCCATCGACGCCGGCGCCCGGGCCATCGAGGTGCGGCTGGAAGGCGGCGGCATCCGCCGCATCGCCGTGAGCGACGACGGCGGCGGCATCCCGCCCGACGAACTGCCGTTGGCCGTGGCGCGCCACGCCACCAGCAAGATCCGCTCACTCGACGAGCTCGAGTCCGTGGCCTCGATGGGATTCCGCGGCGAAGCCCTCGCCTCGATTGCCTCGGTCGCGCGGCTCTCGATCATCTCGCGTACACGCACCGGCGAACACGCCTGGCAGATCGATGCCGCAAGCGGCGAGATCACGCCGGCCTCGGGGCCGGTGGGCACCACGGTCGATGTGCGCCAGCTGTTCGACGCCGTGCCCGCGCGCCGCAAATTCCTGCGTGCCGAGGCCACCGAGTTCGGCCATTGCGTCGACGCGCTGGAGCGCATCGCGCTGGCCCACCCCGAGATCGCCTTCCGCCTGTTTCATCACGACCGCGCGCAAAAGCAATGGCTGCCGGCCGATCACGGCCAGCGCATCCGCGACGTGCTCGGCGCCGAGTTCGCCGGGCAGGCCCTGCCCGTCGAGACGCGCTATGGCGCCATCGGCCTGATCGGCATGGTCACGCGACCGACCGCCGCGCGGGCGCGCGCCGATCGCCAATACCTCTACGTGAACGGCCGCTACGTGCGTGACCGCACCGTCAGCCACGCGCTGCGCTCGGCGTACGCCGATGTGCTGCATGGCGACCGCCAACCCGCCTACGTGCTGTATCTCGATATCGACCCGGCTGCCGTCGATGTAAACGTGCACCCCGCCAAGAGCGAAGTGCGTTTTCGTGACAGCGGCGCCGTGCACCGCTTCGTGAACCAGGTGATCAGCCAGGCGCTGGCCCAGACGGGCGGCGCCGCCGTCGCGGCCGACCCGGCCACTGGCGAAGTGATCCCCGAGGCCGTCAGCGCCAGCGTCACGAGCCCCGCGCCCGCCGTCCGGCCCCAGCCCTATACCGCGCCGGCCGCCCGGCCCGCGCACAGCCAAGTGCCGTTCCGCCTCGCCGAACCCGAGGGCGTGCCGGTGCGCGACTGGCAGAGTCTCTATCGCCCCCTGGCCGACGACGCGCCTGCTCCGGCCTCGGCAGCCGTGGCGGCCTGGCAAGCTCCCGCGCCGGCCGAGGCTCCGCCCAGCGCCGCGGCGCGCGCGTTCGCGGCCCCGCCCACCCCACTGCCCGCCGACGAAGAGCACCCGCTCGGCATGGCCCTGGCGCAGGTGCATGGCATCTACGTCCTGGCGCAGAACGCACGCGGCATGGTGCTGGTGGACATGCATGCGGCCCATGAACGCGTGGTCTACGAGCAGCTCAAGCGTGCACTCGATGCGCGCGCCCTGCCGCGCCAGGACCTGCTCGTGCCGGTGGTGTTCCATGCCCAGGAAAAAGACGTCGCCGTGGTTGAAGAACACGGCGAACAACTGGCCGAGCTCGGTTTCGAGATGCGGCCGTCGGGCCCCACTTCTGTCGCCGTGCGCAGCGTGCCCGCGCTGCTGGCCCGCGGCGACATCGAAAGCCTGGCGCGGGCGATGCTGCGCGACCTGGCCTCCGTCGGCGAATCACGCCTGCTCACCGAGCAGCGCAACGAGCTGCTCGCCACCATGGCGTGCCACGGCTCCGTGCGCGCCAACCGCAAGCTCACGATCGAAGAGATGAACGCGCTTTTGCGCCAGATGGAAGCGACCGAGCGCGCCGACCAGTGCAATCACGGACGGCCCACCTGGGTGCAGTGGTCGATCTCCGACCTCGACAAGCTCTTCCTGCGCGGCCAATAGGACGCCCGATGAGCCACCGCCCCATCCTGTGCCTGGCCGGCCCCACGGCCGCCGGCAAGAGCGCCTCGACCCTGGCCCTGGCCGAGCGCTGGCCGCTCGAGATCATCAACGTCGATTCGGCCACGATCTACCGCGGCATGGATATCGGCACGGCCAAGCCCTCGGCCGCCGAGCAGGCGCGCGTTCCGCAGCACCTGCTCGATATCCGGGATCCCGCACAGTCGTATTCGGCCGCCGAGTTTCGCGACGACACGCTGCGCCTCATCGACGAGATCGAGGCGCGCGGCCGCATTCCGCTGCTCGCGGGCGGAACGATGATGTACTACAAGGCCCTGCGCGAGGGGCTCGACGATCTGCCGCAGGCGGATGCCGCGCTGCGCGCCGAGATCGAGACCCGGGCCGCGCAATCCGGATGGCCGGCACAGCATGCCGAATTGGCCCGGCTCGACCCCGTCACGGCGGCTCGCCTCGCCCCCAACGACAGCCAACGTATCTCGCGCGCGCTGGAGATCTGCATCCTGTCGGGCCAGCCGATGTCGGCGCTGCTCACGGGGGGCCGCGCCACGCCGCAGGCGCATCGCTACGTCACGCTCAGCCTGGAGCCCGGCGACCGCGCGGGCCTGCATGCGCGCATCGCACAGCGCTTCGACGCCATGCTCGAGGCCGGCCTGCTGAACGAAGTCCGCGGGCTGCACGCCCGGCCGGACCTGCACCCGGCCCTGCCGTCCGTGCGCTGCGTGGGCTACCGCCAGATGTGGGCGCACCTCGACGGCGAGATCGACCTCGACACCGCCCGCGAGCAAGGCATCGCCGCCACCCGCCAGTTGGCCAAGCGCCAGCTCACCTGGTTGCGCGCGCAACCCGAACGCCTCGTGGTCGATTGCCTTGCGCCCGACGCGGTGGCCCGTACGATCGACCACGCCGCCCGCCTGCTCGAGCCGCGCTGAGCGCGGCCCGCCCTTCTCTGTATCTCGCCGAATGCCAGGACACGCATGAACGCCGACACCCCGCTGCGCATCGAACCGCTCGACGCGACTGCCGTACTGCCCTATGGCTGGATGCTGGGTAAGCCGCTCTCCTCGGCGCCCGCCGGCACGGCCTACGCCAGCCCGGCATCCGACTTTTGGCAGGAGCACGTATTCAACGCGGGCGCGGGCGGCGAACCCGAGGTGCTGTGGGTGGACTATCGCTCGGCCGAGCCGGTGATCCGCCGCCTCGAGGTGCACGACCTCACCGAGCAGGCCGTGGTGCCGCTGACCGGCGCCATCGTGCAGATCGTGGCGGCCAGCACGTCCACCGGCACGCCGGACCTCACCACGCTCCGGGCCTTCCTGGTGCCCCAGGGACAGGGCATCTGCATGAAACCTGGCACATGGCACGCCACCCGCACGGCAGGCGCCGAAGCGCGCTGCCTGATGCTGACGCGCCGCTCCACGACGCGCGACCTCGCGGCGCACCTGAACGACGGCGCGCCGATCGCCGAATCCCGGCTCGCCGACGTGCCGCCGTTGCGCCTCGTGCGCTGAGCCGGCAGACTGATCGCAGCAGGCGAAAAAAAAGCCTGGCACCGTCTCGGGCCAGGCTTTTTCTCAATACGATGCGGCCGGAGCCGCGCCGGATCAGACCACGATGGTCTGGGCCATGCCGTCTTGCTGGGGCACGATCTCGCCGATGCGGCTGACCGTTTCGCCCTGCGCGCGCAGCGTCGCGGCCACGGCGTCGGCCTGATCGGCCGACACCACCAGCACCATGCCGATGCCGCAGTTGAAGACACGGTGCATTTCCGCGTCGGCCACACCGCCCTGCTGCTGCAGCCACTGGAACAGCTTGGGCATTTCCCAGCCGTCGCGGTGCAGCTTGGCCGTCAGGCCGGGCTGCAGGATGCGGGGCACGTTGTCGACCAGGCCGCCACCCGTGATGTGGGCCAGGCCCTTGATCGCGGTGCCGTGCGCGGCCAGCGCCGCCAGGACCTGCTTGACGTAGATGTGGGTCGGGGCCATGACGACATCGACCAGCGGCTGGCCGTGGAAGTCCTGGTCGGGACGGGCGCCCGCACGCTCGAGAATCTTGCGCACCAGCGAGTAGCCGTTGGAGTGCGCACCGCTCGAGGCCAGGCCCAGCACCACGTCGCCCGGCTGGATGGACTTACCGTCGATGATGGCCGACTTGTCGACCGCGCCGACGGCGAAGCCGGCCAGATCGTATTCGCCATCGGGATACATGCCCGGCATTTCGGCGGTTTCGCCGCCGATCAGCGCGCAGCCGGCCAGCTCGCAGCCGCGGGCGATGCCGCCCACGACGGACGCGGCGGTGTCGACCGACAGCTTGCCGCAGGCGAAGTAGTCGAGGAAGAACAGCGGCTCGGCGCCCTGAACCAGGATGTCGTTGACGCTCATCGCGACCAGGTCGATGCCGACGGTGTCATGACGATTCCATTCGAACGCCAGGCGCAGCTTGGTGCCCACGCCGTCGGTGCCCGACACCAGCACCGGCTCGCGGTACTTCTTGGGCACTTCGAACAATGCACCGAAGCCGCCGATCCCGGCCAGCACACCGGCGCGCATGGTGCGCGCGGCCAGGGGCTTGATGCGGTCGACCAGCGCGTCGCCCGCGTCGATGTCGACCCCGGCGTCGCGGTAGGTCAGGGGAGCGGAGTGTTCAGTCGTCATGGAGAAACCGTGGGGGTTGTAACAATTGCGGAATGAGGTGGAACTTCGGGATTTTACGACGTTAGCCGCCGAAAGCCCCGAACACCGCGCAAAAGCGCTTGGAGACTGGCTGTACGGCCCCCTCTTCCCCCTCTCCGGGCCCTCGCGCGGTGGCGCGCGCGCGACATCGCGCCCGCCGTGGTTTAAAGTTCGGGGTTGGCCGCGCGCGGCCGGCTTTCCGTGGACCCTCGCGGGCCGCGCGTACCGAAGCCCGATTTATCGCCATTTCATGAACCGCCAGCTGCTGCTCGACGTTCTTCCTGCGCCAGCGCCCTCGCTGAACAACTATATTGCCGGCCCCAACGGGGAGGCGCTGGCAGCGGCGCGCGCCTTGCGTGCCGGCCGCGCCATCTACCTATGGGGCCCGGCCGGTTGCGGCCGCTCGCACCTGCTGCGCGGCCTGACCGCTCGCGAAGACGCCATTTACATCGATGCCGAGCGCGGCCTGCAGGCCTTGCGCACCCTGGCCGAAGCCGACTCCACGGCGCCGATGCCCAAGTTCATCGCGGTCGATGATGTGCACCGGATGGATGAACGCAGGCAGGCCGGCCTGTTCGCCCTGTACAATCGCTGGCGCGAATCCGCCGCAACCGACCGTGCGTTCGCGCTGGCCGTTTCGGGCGATCGCGCCCCGATGTCGCTGCCCTTGCGCGAAGACCTGCGTACGCGGCTGGGCTGGGACCTCGTGTTCCGCCTCGATCCGCTGTCCGACGCCGACAAGCTGGCGGCGCTGTCCGCGCAGGCTGCCGATCGCGGCCTGCACTTGGCGCCGGAGATCATCACCTGGATGCTGACGCACCACGAGCGCGACATCCGCAAGCTTGCCGCCCTGCTCGACGCGCTGGACCGCTACTCGCTGGCCACGGGCCGCCCGATCACCACCGCTCTGTTGCGCGCCATGCTCGCAGACCCCCACTCCTCATCGACATGACCACCCGCCGCCTCGCCCTGTTCGACCTGGACCACACGCTGCTGCCGCTCGACAGCGACTATCAGTGGGCCGATTTCCTGGCCCGCACGGGCCGCGCCGGCGATCCGGAAGAAGCGCGCCGCCGCAACGACGATCTGATGGAGCAGTACAACCGCGGCGAGCTGACCGCCGAGCAGGCTGCCGAGTTCATGTTGGGCCTGCTCGCCGCGCACGCGCCGTTCGAGCTGGCCGCCTGGCACGAAGAATTCATGGCGCAGGTGATCCGCCCGGCCTTCGAGGCCCGAGCGCGCGAGCTGGTCGAACGCCACCTCGCCGCAGGCGACCTGTGCGCGGTGGTCACCGCCACCAACAGTTTCGTGACCGCCCCGATCGCACGCGCCTTCGGTGTGCCGGTGCTGATCGCCACCGATCCGCAATACGTCGGCGGCCGCTACACCGGCCGCATCGAAGGTACGCCGGCCTTCAAGGAAGGCAAGGTCGTGCGCGTGAACCAGTGGCTGGCCGGTCTTGGACTGTCGCTCGCCGATTTCAGCGAATCGTTCTTCTACAGCGATTCGGTCAACGACGTGCCGCTGCTCGAAGTGGTCACGCAGCCCGTTGCCACCAACCCCAGCCCGCGCCTGCGGAGCATCGCTGCCGAACGCGGCTGGCAAGTGCTGGATCTGTTCGACCACATGGAAGATTCCAAGTCCTAATGATCACCGAGACCATCAAAAAATTCGTCGGACGTCTGTTCGGCCCCGCCCTGCGTGGGGGGCCGCAGCGCATCCCGCGCGACCGTCACGGGATCGACCGGCGCAACGTGTCGCGTCACGCCATCAAGGTGTGCGAAGTGCTGCGCCAGCACGGCTACGAGGCCTATGTGGTGGGCGGCGCCGTCCGTGACCTGATCGTCGGCCTGGAGCCCAAGGATTTCGACGTGGCCACCAACGCCACGCCCGAACAGATCCGCCCGCTGTTCCGCCGCGCCCGCATCATCGGCCGCCGCTTCCAGCTGGTGCACGTGGTGTTCGGCCAGGAGATCATCGAGACCTCCACGTTCCGCGCGCCCGCCACCGAAAGCCAGGAGACCGACGAGCACGGCCGCATCCTGCGCGACAACGTGTTCGGATCGCAGGAAGAAGACGCGGCACGCCGCGACTTCACGATGAACGCGCTCTACTACGATCCCCACACCGAAGAGGTGATCGACTATCACCAGGGCGTGCAGGATCTGAAGAAGCGCCAGGTGCGCATCATCGGCGATCCGGTCAAGCGCTACCGCGAAGACCCGGTACGCATGCTGCGCGCCGTGCGTTTCGCGGCCAAGCTCAACGGCAGCATCGACACCGCCACGCGCGCACCGATCCGCACCATGGCGGCGCTGATCGAGAACGTGCCGGCCTCGCGCCTGTTCGATGAAATGCTCAAGCTGCTGACCTGCGGCCACGCGATGGACTGCCTGCGCCAGCTGCGCGGCGAGGGCCTGCATCACGGCCTGCTGCCGCTGCTCGATGTCGTGCTGGAGCAGCCTGGCGGCGAACACTTCGTCGAACTGGCCCTCGAGCGCACCGATGCGCGCGTGCGCGCGGGCAAGAGCATCAGCCCCAGCTTCCTGTTCGCCGCCCTGCTGTGGCAACTGGTGGACGTGCGCTGGAAACAGCTGCGCGCCAACGGCGAGCACACGATTCCCGCGCTGATCCAGGCCGCCGATTCGGTGCTCGACGAGCAGACCGAAAAGCTCGCGATCCAGCGCCGCTTCTCGTCGGACATGCGGGAGATCTGGTTCATGCAGCCGCGCTTCGAACGCCGCGCCGGCAAGACCATCTACCGCATGATCGAGCAGCCGCGCTTCCGCGCCGCCTGCGACTTCCTGCAGCTGCGTGCCGCCGCCGGCGAGTTCGACAGCGTGCTGGCGCAATGGTGGATGGACCTGGCCAATGCCGACGACGACACCCGTGCCGAGATGATCGAGGACACCGCGCGCCTGCCGCGCGAGCCGGGCGACGCCCCCGCCTCGACCCGCAAGCGCCGCCCCCGCCGCCGCCGGTCCTCGGGCGGATCGGCCCCGGCCGCCGAATGACACTGGCCTACGTCGGCCTGGGTGCCAACCTGGGCGACAGTGCTGCCACCCTGCGGCGCGTAGCGGGCGAGCTGCGCGCCACGCCCGGCATCGATGCCGTCACGGTCTCGCCCTTTTATCGCAGCGCGCCGGTCGACGCGACCGGCCCCGATTTCGTCAATGCGGTGGCCGCGGTGCACACCACGCTCGCGCCGCTGGCCCTGCTCGACGTCCTGCAGAGCCTCGAGCTCGCGCACGGCCGCGAACGGCCCTACCGCAACGCCCCGCGCACGCTCGATCTGGATCTTCTGATTTATGAAGGCGTGACGCTGGATCATCCGCGCCTCACGCTGCCGCACCCCCGCATGCACGAACGCGCCTTCGTGCTGCGGCCCTTGGCCGATCTGGCGCCGGCGCTGATGCTGCCGCAGGGCCCCCTGGCCGTGTTGATCGCGGCCGTGGCCGACCAGGCCATCGAGCCGCTCGCCTGAATCAGGCCGGCGCGCGCTCCGGATAGCGCGCCCGCACCGCTTCCACCTCCGCCGGGCCAGGCAGGCCCGCTTCGTTGCCCAGGTGCTGGATCTTGTACGCGGAGGCCGCGCGCGCGCAGCGGAAGTGTTCGATCCATGGCAGTTGCGGCCGCAACGCGTACGACCACACATAGGCCCCGTGAAACACGTCGCCCGCGCCGGAGGTGTCGACCACCTGCTCGGCGGGCACCGCCAGCGCCGGCAAGCGCTGCAGCACGCCATCTTCGCCATACCAGAGCATGCCGCGCTCGCCCTGTGTCACGGCGCCGACACGGCAGCCACTTGCCCGCAGCAGCGCGAGCAAGCCCTCTGCCGACAGCCCCATCTGCTCGCACAGGCGCTCGGCGCAAACCGCCACATCGATGTACTGCAGCAGTTCTTCGGTGTTGCTGCGCAGACCGCCGCCATCGAGCGAGGTGAGGATGCCGCGTTCGCGGCAGGCGCGAGCATAGTGCAGCGCCGCGTCGGGCTGATGCCCGTCGAGGTGCAGCACGCGGTAAGGCGTGACATCGAGCTCGGGATAGCCGGCCAGATGGGTATCGTCGCGTGCGCGCACGATCGCGCGGCGGCCGGCGTTGGGCATGATGAACGACAGCGACGAACGCGCGACCGGCCGACCATGCAACGTGACGCCGTGGCGCTGCGCCATGGTGGCGAACAGGCTGCCGAAGGCGTCGGGCGCTTCGGTGCAGATGAGGTCGGGCGCCCCGCCCAATCGGGCGTAGGCGAACGCCGCGGTGACGGCATTGCCGCCGAACGACACGGCGTAGTCCTGTGCGACGGCCTTGTCGTCGCCGGTGGGCCAGTGCTCGGCCAGCACCGTCACGTCGATATAGGTGTGGCCGACGAAGAGCGCGCGGGCGCTCATCGCGCGGCAGGCGCCTCGCCCGCCAGCTCGAGCAGACGGCGCGCGCGCGCGATCACCGGCGCATCGACCATCTTGCCATCGAGCTTGAAGGCGGCGGCGCCGCTCTCTTTGGCGGCACGCAGCACGTCGCGCGCCCAGGCGACCTCGGCCAACGGCGGCAAAAACGCCTCGTGGATCACGGGCACCTGGCTGGGATGGATGCAGAGCATGCCGCCAAAGCCCATGTCGCGCGCCCGCATCGCGGCGGCGCGCAGGCCCGAGCTGTCTTGAATACCGGGGAACACGCCATCGAGCGGTTGAGCCAGGCCCGCGCCGCGGCTATGCAGCAGCACCTGAACGCGCGCCTGGTCGAGCACGACGTCGGCGCCATCCGTATCCGGGCTCAGGCCCAGATCCAGCGCGAAATCCAGGCTGCCGAAGGCCAGGCGTGCCACGCCCGGCGTGGCGGCCACTTCGGCCACGTTGATCAAGCCCTGCGCGGTTTCGATGATGGGCAGCACGGCAATGCCGCTCTGTGCCACATGGCGCACCTGGGCCAGGCTCTCGGCCTTGGGCAACAGCAAGCCGGTGATGTTGGCGCGGCCGCGGCAGGCCTTGATATCGGCTTCATGCCAGGGCGTGCTGGCGTCGTTGATCCGTACCCACACGCGCGCCTCGGGATGGGTACCGAGAAAATCGCAGAGCGACTCGCGCGCGGCATCCTTGCCGAGATGCTCGACCGCGTCTTCGAGATCGACGATCACGGCATCGGCGCCGGCCGCCAGAGCCTTGGGAATGCGCTCCGGCCGATTGGCCGGTACAAACAGCGCGGTTCGAATCACAGTCGCCATCACACCACCTCCGCGGCACGCAGGCGCGCCACCTCGTCGGGCGCGTATCCCAACGATGCTAGCACCGCATCGGTGTTCTCGCCCACCGCGGGTATGGCGCCCATGCGCGGCTCGTAGCGATTGCTCACGGCCGGGGGCAGCAGCGCCGGAATCGGGCCTGCGGGGCTGCCGACCTCGCGCCAGCGATCGCGCGCGGCAAGTTGCGGATGGCTCCAGACGCCGCGCATGTCGTTGACGCGCGCGTTGGCGATATGCGCGGCCTCCAGGCGCTCGGTGACCTCGTCGATCGAGAGCGTGGCGAACGCCTGCACGATCAGCGCGCGCAAGGTGTCGCGATTGGCCGTGCGGCGCGAATTCGAGGCATAGCGCTCGTCGGCCGCCAGCTCGGGCTGGCGCAGCACCTGCTCGCAGAACACCTTCCATTCACGCTCGTTCTGCAGCCCCAGCATGATGGTGTCGCCGCCCGCGACCGGAAACGGACCGTAGGGATAGATGGTGGCGTGCGCCGCCCCTGCCCGCGCCGGCGGCGGCGCGCCGTCGAACGCGTAGTACATGGGATAGCCCATCCACTCGACCATGCTCTCCAGCATGGACACATCGATACGGCTGCCCTCGCCCGTGCGCTGGCGCAGCAGCAGCGCATTGAGGATGGAGGAATACGCGTACATGCCGGCCGCGATGTCCGAGATCGAGCAGCCCGCCTTCACGCCTTCGTCGGGTGTGCCGGTGACCGACACAAAGCCGCTCTCGCTCTGGATCAGCAGGTCATACGCCTTCTTGTCCTGGTAGGGACCGCCCTCGCCGTAGCCCGAGATATCGCAGACGATCAGGCGCGGAAAACGCGCGTGCAACGCCTCGAACGACAGCCCCAGCCGGGCGGCGGCGCCGGGCGCGAGGTTTTGCACCAGTACGTCGGCCTGCCCCAGCAGGCGCTCCATGACATCGGCGGCATCCGGTTGCTTCAGGTCCAGTCCGAGGCTTTCCTTGGAGCGATTGGTCCAGACGAAGTGCGACGACAGGCCGCGCACGCGTTCGTCGTAGCCGCGTGCGAAGTCGCCCACGCCGGGGCGCTCGACCTTGATGACGCGTGCGCCCATATCGGCAAGCTGGCGCGTGCAGAATGGCGCCGCGATGGCATGCTCGAGACTCACGACGGTGATGCCATCGAGGGGCAGAATCCCGGGGGCCGCGCTCATGCTTCGAACCTCAGTTCGGCCTGATGCGCGAGCGTGCCGCCCTGCTCGGCCCACAGGCGGGCCAGGCCCGGCTCGGCGATGGCGCCCGCGGCCTGGAACGGCGTGGGGCTGATGAGGGGCCGCAGGCCGCGGTAGCTCAGGTGCGAAAGACGCGCCTGCGGATGAGCGCGGCGAAATGCCGCCACCATCGACGTGGCGATCAAGGGCCCATGCACGACCAGGCCGGGATAGCCCTCGGTTTCCGTGACGTATGGATGGTCGTAGTGAATGCGGTGGCCGTTGAAGGTGACGGCCGAATACCGGAACAGCAGCACGGCCGAGGGCGCCACCGTATCGGACCACTGCGCCTCGGGCGCGGGCTCGCTGCCCTCGAGCTTGGGCGGCGTGGGCTGGCGATAGACGATGTCCTGCTCTTCCTGGATGGCGATGCGGCCTTCCTGGTGATACGCGTGGCGCACGGTCACGAACAACAGCGACCCCGTGCGGCCGGTCTTTTCCTTGATGTCGGCCACGGTGGACACACGCTCGGCCGGTATGCCCACGCGCAACGGTTCACGGAACTCGACCCGGCCGCCCGCCCACATGCGGTTGCGATCGTGCGCGGGCGGCAGGAAGCCGCCGCGCGCCGGATGTCCGTCGCGGCCCAGCCCGTCGGCCTCGACCGCCTTGATGAAGTAGGCCCACTGCCACAGCGGCGGCAAGGCCTCGCCCGCGGCCGGCGCCGCTTCGCCCAGCGTGGCGGCGATACGGGCAGCGTGCACCGGGTCGAGTGTGTCGGCCACGCGTTCACTGCTGCCGATCCAGTCGGTGGGGTTGGCGTCGTTCATGGGGAACATCCTCTTCGATGAAACTGAGTCAGGCTGGCAGCATGCCCGCCCGGCCCCGGCCTTGTAAATTCGTTTTTCCTCAAGACGGGGTTTCGTCTTTGCGAAGGAGGACTTCCGTCGCGGAGGACGGGCGCGACGAACGCCCAAGAAAAAACCCGCCGGGGCGGGTTTCTTCAGGTCACACCGATCAGGCGGTGGCGACGGGGATCTTGCCGATCCGGGCCTGCCACTCCTTCGGGCCGGTGGTGTGCACCGAGGTGCCCTGCGCATCCACGGCCACCGTGACGGGCATATCTTTCACGTTGAACTCGTAGATGGCTTCCATGCCCAGGTCTTCGAAGGCCAGGACCTTGGCTTCACGGATCGCCTTGGACACGAGGTAGGCGGCGCCGCCCACGGCCATCAGGTAGGCCGAGCCATGCTTGCGGATGGCTTCGATCGCCACCGGGCCGCGCTCGGACTTGCCGATCATCGAGATCAGGCCGGTCTGGGCCAGCATCATCTCGGTGAACTTGTCCATGCGGGTCGCGGTGGTCGGGCCCGCCGGGCCGACCACTTCGTCGCCCACGGGATCGACCGGACCCACGTAGTAGATGACGCGGTTGGTGAAGTCCACGGGCAGCTTCTCGCCCTTGGCCAGCATGTCCTGGATACGCTTGTGCGCGGCATCGCGGCCGGTGAGCATCTTGCCCGACAGCAGCAGCGTCTGGCCCGGCTTCCAGCTTGCCACTTCTTCACGCGTGAGCGTGTCGAGGTTGACCTGCTTGGACTTGTTGTAGTCGGGGGCCCAGTGCACTTCCGGCCACTCGGACAACGCGGGCGGATCCAGGCGAGCCGGACCCGAGCCGTCGAGCACGAAGTGCGCGTGGCGGGTGGCGGCACAGTTGGGGATCATGGCCACGGGCTTGGAGGCGGCGTGCGTCGCGAAGGTGGAGATCTTCACGTCGAGCACGGTGGTAAGGCCACCCAGACCCTGCGCGCCGATGCCCAGCGCGTTGACCTTCTCGTAGAGCTCGATGCGCAGCTCTTCGAGCTTGTTCTGCGGGCCGCGGGCCAGCAGTTCGTACATGTCGATGTCTTCCATCAGCGACTGCTTGGCCATCAGCATGGCCTTCTCGGCGGTGCCGCCGACACCGATGCCGAGCATGCCGGGCGGGCACCAGCCGGCGCCCATCGAGGGCACGGTCTTGAGGACCCAGTCGACCAGCGAATCGCTGGGGTTGAGCATCGCGAACTTGGTCTTGTTCTCAGAACCACCGCCCTTCGAAGCGATCTGCACGTCGACGGTGGTGCCGGGCACCAGGTCGACGTGCAGGATACAGGGCGTGTTGTCGCGCGTGTTCTTGCGCGCGAAGATCGGATCGTCGAGGACGGAGGCGCGCAGCGGATTTTCAGGGTTCATATAACCCTGGCGCACACCCTCGTCACAGAGCTCCTGCAGCGTTCGCTTCGTCTCGAAACGCACGTCCATGCCGATCTTCAGGAACACGTTGACGATACCGGTGTCCTGGCACAGCGGACGCTTGCCTTCGGCGCACATGCGCGAGTTGGTCAGGATCTGCGCCATCGCGTCACGCGCGGCCGGGCTTTCCTCACGCTCATAAGCGCGCGCCAGATGGCGGATGTAATCGACGGGGTGGTAGTAGCTGATGAACTGAATCCCGTCCGCGATGGACTGGATCAGATCCTCTTCTTTGATGATGACGGTCATGGCGATATCGATGGTGCGTGACGAACAAATTGGCCGGTGCGCGCGCTACACGCACGCACCGGGGAAAAGGCTATTTTCGCCGACGGGCCGCCCCGAGGCGAAAACGCCCCCTCGGGGGGCAGCAAGCCGAAGGCGCGGCGTGGGGGCTCATTTACTTTGCCAGACGGGCTTGCGCTTTTCGGCGAACGCGGTTGCGCCTTCCTTGGCATCGGCGGACGTGAAGATGTGGGCGATCAGCGGGCGCTGGCGGTCGAACATGCCTTCCTGCTCCCAGTCGGTGGCCTGCGACACGATGCTCTTGGCCGTCTGCACGGCCAGCGGGCCGTTCTCGACGATCACGCGCGCCAGCGCCAGCGCGCCGGCCAGCGCCTCGCCGGGTTCGGTGAGGCGATTGACCAGGCCCAGCGCATGGGCGCGTTCGGCGCCGAGCATGTCGCCGGTCAGGATCACTTCCATGGCCACGTGATACGGCAGGCGGCGCGGCAGGCGCAGCATGCCGCCGGCGCCGGCCACCAGGCCGCGCTTCACTTCGGGCAGGCCGAACTTCGCATTGTTGGCCGCCACGATCAGGTCGGACGCGAGCGCCATTTCGCAGCCGCCGGCCAGGGCATAGCCCTCGACCGCCGCGATCAGCGGCTTCTTGGGCGGACGCTCGTTCAGGCCGGCAAAGCCGCGCCCCGGGATCAGCGGACGCTGGCCGCTCTGCGCGAAGGCCTTCAGATCCATGCCCGAGGAGAAGGTGCCGCCGGCACCGGTCAGGATGCCGATGCGGATGTCATCACGCGCGTCGAGTTCGTCGAGGGCGGCCGCCATGGCCTGCGCCGTCTCCAGATTGATGGCGTTCTTGGCTTCGGGGCGATTCACCGTGATGATCTGGATACCGTCGCTGACTTCGACCTTGATCAATTCAGACATGCCTGCTCCTTCCGTGAGGGCCTCCAGGGCGTGGCCCCGGGCTCTGGGTTTTATATAAGACCTGGGAAAGACGGAATCATACGACCATTGCGCGGGCACCCGGTATGTCCCCCTGGCCAGGGGTCCACAGCGCGGGCGCGACGGGGCAACCATGACGGGCGCCGTGCGCCCCGCCGCCATACGCTCGGCATCACGCGTCTAGGGGGCCGAGACCGGTCCGCCGGGCCCATTTTCGGGGCGGATTCGCCACTCGTACTGCCTGCGCGCCCACCTCGGGCCCGGGGCAGTTAAAATGCCGGGTTTTCCATGCCAACCGGCCTCGCGGCCACGCCGGCGCGGCCCGCCTCTCCGGCCCCGGCCGGGCGCACCGTTTTCACGGACTTTATGCTTACCTTCCAGCAAATCATCCTCACGCTCCAGGAATACTGGGACAAACAGGGTTGCGCCCTGCTGCAGCCGATCGACATGGAAGTCGGGGCCGGCACCTCGCACACCGCCACGTTCCTGCGCGCCATCGGCCCGGAACCCTGGCGCGCCGCGTATGTGCAGCCCTCGCGCCGTCCCAAGGATGGCCGCTACGGCGAAAACCCCAACCGCCTGCAGCACTATTACCAGTATCAGGTCGTGCTCAAGCCGGCGCCGCCCGAGATCCTCGATCTGTATATCGGCTCGCTCAAGGCGCTGGGCATCGACCCCACGCAGCATGACATCCGTTTCGTCGAAGACGACTGGGAAAATCCCACGCTCGGCGCCTGGGGCCTGGGCTGGGAAGTCTGGCTCAACGGCATGGAAGTGACCCAGTTCACGTACTTCCAGCAGGTCGGCGGCCTCGACTGCACGCCCACCACGGGCGAAATCACCTACGGTCTCGAGCGCCTGGCGATGTATCTGCAGGGCGTCGAGAGCGTCTACGACCTGGTCTGGACCGAAGGCTGGGACGGCACGCCCGTGCTGTACCGCGACGTGTTCCACCAGAACGAGGTCGAGCAGTCCACCTATAACTTCGAGCACTCGTCGGCCGACATGCTGTTCTCGCACTTCAACGATTACGAAGCCGAGGCCAAGCGCCTGATGGAAGTGCCGCTGGCCCTGCCGGCCTACGAGGCCACGCTGAAGGCGGCCCACACCTTCAACATGCTGGACGCGCGCGGCGCGATCAGCGTGACCGAACGCGCGGCCTACATCGGCCGCATCCGCAACCTGTCGCGCGCCGTCGCGCAGGCCTATTTCGAATCCCGCGAACGACTGGGCTTCCCGATGCTTGCAGGCCGCAAGGCCGCCGGGGAGGCTGCCTGAGATGACCACCGATATCCGCCCCCTGCTGGTTGAACTGCTCACCGAAGAGCTGCCGCCCAAGGCCCTGCAAAAGCTGGGGCAGGCCTATGCCGAAGGCGTGCGCGCCACGCTGGCCCGTCTGGGCCTGCTGGCCGACGGCTGCGTCGTCACGCCCTACGCCACGCCGCGCCGTCTGGCCGTGCACCTGAGCGCCGTGCTGGCCCAGGCGCCCGATCAGGCCTACACCGAGAAGCTGATGCCGGCCAAGGTCGGTCTCACCGACGACGGCCAGCCCACGCCCGCGCTCACCAAGAAGCTCGCGGCCAAGGGCCTGGAGCACCTCACGCCCGACCAGCTCGAGCGCGAATCCGACGGCAAGCAGGACTACCTCGTCGCGCGCGGCACCGCCGCGGGCGCCCGCCTGGCCGCCGGCCTGCAAGAAGGCATCCAGGCCGCGGGCGACGCACTGCCCATCCCCAAGGTCATGCGCTACCAGCTGGCCGATGGCGTGAGCACCGTCAAGTTCGTACGTCCGGCGCACGGCCTGATCGCATTGCACGGTGCCGAGATCGTGCCCGTGGGCATCCTGGGCCTGCAGGCCGGCCGCGTCACGCTCGGCCACCGCTTCATGAGCGAAGGCAAGATCGAGATCGCCGACGCCGACAGCTACGTGGCCGCCCTGGCCGAACGCGGCCATGTAATCGCCTCGTTCGAAGCCCGCCGCGACGAGATCGACCGCCAGCTGCAGGCCGAGGCCACGCGTCTGGGCGCCACGCTGGGCGTGGATCCCGAAGTGGCCGCGCTGCTCGACGAAGTCACCGCGCTGGTCGAGCATCCCACCGTCTATGTGGGCCAATTCGAGGAGCAGTTCCTGCAAGTGCCGCAGGAGTGCCTGATCCTCACCATGCGGCTCAACCAGAAGTATTTCCCGCTGTTCGACCCGGCCACCGGCAAGCTCACGCACCGCTTCCTGATCGTGAGCAATATGCAGGTCGCCAACCCGGTCAACATCGTCGAAGGCAACCAGCGTGTGGTGCGTCCGCGCCTGGCCGATGCGCAGTTCTTCTTCCAGACCGATCGCAAGATCCCGCTGGCGGCGCGCGTCGAGCAACTGGGCAGCATCGTGTATCACAACAAGCTCGGCACTCAGCTCGAGCGCGTCGAGCGCGTGCGCGCGATCGCGCGCGGCGTGGCCGAGGCGCTGGGCGCCGACGTGGCCGCCAGCGACCGCGCGGCCCTGCTGGCCAAGGCCGACCTCGGCTCCAACATGGTGGGCGAGTTCCCCGAGCTGCAAGGCATCATGGGCGCCTACTATGCCGCCGGTGACGGTGAGCCCGAGAGCGTGGTCGAAGCCCTGCGCACGCAGTACCGCAACCGCTACGATGCCCCGGTGACGCGCGAAAGCCTGACCGCCGCCGTGCTGTTCCTGGCCGAACGCGCCGAAACGCTCATCGGTATCTGGAGCATCGGCCTGGCGCCCACGGGCGAACGCGACCCGTTCGCCCTGCGCCGCGCCGCGCTCGGCGTCATCAGCGCGTTCGAGCAGCTCGCCGCGGGCGGCTGGCTCAAGATCAGCGAAGCGGGCGCCCTGTCGCTCGACACCCTGCTCGATCTGGCGGCGCGCAGCTTCCCGGCGGGCAAGATCGAGGCCGCCACGGTCGCCGAGGTGCGCGCCTTCATTTTCGAGCGCTACCGCAACCAGCTGATCGGCGACTACGAACGCAACGCCGTCGAAGCCGTGATCGCGCTCACCCCGCCGCTGCATCAGGTGGCCGAACGCGTGCGCGCGGTCATCGCCTTCGAGCAGATGCCCGAGGCCGCCAGCCTGGCCGCCGCCAACAAACGCATTGGCAACCTGCTCAAGAAGGCCGAGGGCGAGATCGGCGCGGTCGACCCCGCGCGCCTCACCGACGCCGCCGAGCAGGCGCTGGCCGCCGCCGTGGCGCAGCTCGCGCCGCAGGCCCAGGCCCAGCTCGCGGCCGGTGATTTCGCTGGCAACCTGCGCACGCTGGCCCAGGCACGCGGTCCGGTCGATGCCTTCTTCGCCGATGTGATGGTGATGGCCGAGGATCCGGCGCTGCGCGCCAACCGTCTGGCGCTGCTGAACCAACTGCACGGCCTGATGAACCAGGTCGCGGATCTTTCCAGGCTGGCACAGTGAAACTCATCATTCTGGACCGCGACGGCGTCATCAATCAGGACAGCGACGCCTTCGTCAAAAGTCCCGACGAATGGATCGCGCTGCCCGGCAGCCTGCAGGCCATCGCCCGCCTGAACCAGGCGGGCTGGACCGTGGTCGTCGCCACCAATCAGTCCGGCGTGGCGCGTGGCCTGTTCGACATGGCCACGCTCAATGCCATCCACGGCAAGATGCGGCGCGAGCTGGCCGCCGTGGGCGGTCACGTCGACGCGATCTTCATGTGCCCGCACGGCCCCGACGACGGCTGCAATTGCCGCAAGCCGCTGCCTGGCATGCTGTTCGACATCGGCCATCGCTACGACCTGGACCTCACCGGCGTGCCTGCCATCGGCGACTCGCTGCGTGATCTGCAGGCCGCGTCCGCGGCGGGCTGCCAGCCGTGGCTGGTCCAGACCGGCAATGGCCCCAAGACCCAGGCCAAGGGCGGCTTGCCCGAAGGCACCCGCGTCGCGGCCGACCTGGCCGCCGTGGTCGACACTCTGCTACAGGATGCCTGAGCCCATGGCCTGGTTGCGTTCGCTCGTCTATCTGCTGTTTCTCATCATCACCGTCATCCCCTACGCGTTCGCCTGCATCCTGTGGGCGCCGTTGCCGCTGCACGCGCGCTACCGCCTCACCGTGGGCTGGCCGCGCCTCGCGATCTGGGGCGCCAAGGTCATCTGCGGTCTGCGCTGGCAGGTCAAGGGTTGGGAAAACCTGCCCGACGGTCCCGCGGTGCTGCTGTCCAAGCACCAGTCGGCCTGGGAAACCCTGTTTTTCCCCGCCCATATGCCGCGCGAGGTCTGCTTCGTCTACAAGCAGTCGCTCAACTACGTGCCGTTCTTCGGCTGGGGTCTGGCGCTGCTGCGCATGATCTCGATCGATCGCTCCAAAGGCCGCGATGCGTTCGAACAGGTGGTGCGCCAGGGTCAGGCCCGCCTGAACGAAGGGCGCTGGCCGCTGCTGTTCCCCGAGGGCACGCGCGTGCCCCCCGGTGAGACCCGCCGCTTCAAGATGGGCGGCGCGCTGCTGGCCTCGCGCACCGGCGCCCGCGTGGTGCCGATCGCGCACAACGCCGGCGAGTGCTGGCGCCGCAACGCCTTCGTCAAGACGCCCGGCCTCATCACGCTGTCCATCGGACCCGCGATAGAATCCCAGGGACTCACCCCCGAAGAGCTCAACGCCAAGGTACAGGCCTGGATCGAAGGGGAAATGCGCGTACTCAATCCCGAAAGGTATGGCCAGGACTGACCAGCTCGAATTCCTGTTCGACGCCGGGCCGCCCAACGCGGCGCCCCACGGCGCGGCGGCAGGCGCGGGTAACCCCGCTCCGGGAGCCGCCGCTCCGGGAGCCGCTGCTCCCGTCAAGCCGGTCGCATCCCCGGCGGGCGAGCCGGCCGGCCCGAGCGCTCCGGCGGTCACTGCCGCCGATACCGCGCCGACCTCGGCCAGCGGCCCCGCTCTCACGCTGCGTCCCGCGCCCACGCCGGGCAGCGCCCTGATCCCCACGCCTTGCCCCGACACGCTGCCGCACGGCGCGCGCTGGCGCGAAGTGGCCACACCACAGCAGACCATCGGCTTCGTGCTGCTGCGCTCACGCCGCCGCAGTATCGGCTTTGTCGTCGCCGACGACGGCTTGCGCGTCACGGCGCCCAACTGGGTCACGCTGGGCCAGATCGACGACGCCGTTCGCGAGAAGGCTCGCTGGATCCTGGCCAAGCTGCGCGACTGGCATGCCCGGCGCGAACAGCTGGCGCTCACCCAGACGCGCTGGCAGGCCGGCGGCGAGCTGCCCTATCTGGGCAAACGCATCCGGCTCGATCTCGGCGCCGACCGCCGTCAGGCGCACTTCGAAGGCGACGCCGACGCCCCCGCGGAGGGCCAGACGCTCTGGCTGCCGTTGCCCGCCGACGCCGACGGCTCGCGCATCCGTGACGCCGCGCAAGCCTGGCTGCAGCAACGTGCAAGCGCCTGGTTCGGCGCCCGGCTGGCGCACTTCCTGCAGGTATCGGGGCTCAAGATCAGCCGCTGGCGCCTGTCGTCGGCCACCACCCGCTGGGGCTCGTGCACGAGCGACGGCAATGTCATGCTCAACTGGCGCCTGATCCACTTCAGCCCCGATATCATCGATTACGTGATCGCGCACGAGCTGGCCCATCTGCGCGAAATGAACCACAGCCCCAATTTCTGGAGCGAGGTCGGCCACATCCTGCCCAATTACGAGCAGGCCAAGCGCGTGCTCAAGCAGCACGACCCGGCCATGCTGCCGCAGTTCTGAGGCCGCGGCGCCCATGGAACTGCGGCAGCTGCGCTACTTCGCCAAGCTGGTCGAGTGCGGCAGCATGGGCCGCGCCGCCACGGAGCTCGGCATCGTCACCTCGGCCCTGAGCCAGCAGATCAGCCGCCTCGAGGGCGAGCTCGCCACGCGACTGCTGGTGCGCACCTCCACGGGCGTGGTGCCCACCGACGCCGGGCTGGCCTTCCTGCGCCAGGCCCAGCTCGCGCTGCGCCATGCCGATGACGCGGCCCAGGCAGCGCGCCAGTCGCGCCTGAGCGGGCACGTAAGCGTCGGTCTGGCGCCGACCACCGCATCGGTGCTGGCCGTGCCCTTCATGCGCGCCATGCGGGCGCGTTACCCCGACGTGCGGGTGCAACTGGTCGAAAGCCTGTCGGGCCATCTCGCCACCATGCTGAACGCGCGCCAGCTCGACCTGGCCGTCGTCTTTCATACCGAAACCGCGCGGCGCTGGAGCGTCCTGCCCCTGCTCGACGAACGCCTGTTCCTGATCGCCCGGCCCGATCAGCCCGGCCTGCCCGCGGGCGACCTGGTGCGGCTGCGCGATCTCGCAAGGCTGCCACTGCTCTTGCCCAGCGGCAGCCACGGCCTGCGTGCGCTGGTCAACACCGGCTTCGCCCGCCTGCGCCTCGCGCCCACGATCGCGGCCGAGGTCGACGGCCTCACGGTGTTGATGGAGCTCGTGCGCGAAGGCATTGCCGCCACGATCCAGCCGGGCGCGGCCGCGGTTCGGCTGCACGGCGAGCCGCTCGGCCTGTGGAGGATCGCCGACCGACAGCTCAAGCGCGCCAATCTGCTCGCCAGTCTGTCCGACGACGAACTCTCGCCCGCGGCGCTCGCCGTGCGGGTGCTGCTGGCCCAGACGGTCGCCGAACTCGTACGAGACGGACACTGGCCCGGCGCAAGTCTTCACAAAACGTGAACACGCCTTGCCTTTGAGGTGATGGCGGCCCGCCGCCCGCCTCCCTATAGTCGCCGCATCATTGATGGATGGCGACATGACAGACGTATTGGTAATCGGCGGCGGCAACGCGGCCCTCTGTGCCGCACTGATGGCGCGCGAAGCCGGCGCCAGCGTGCTGCTGCTCGAAGCCGCGCCGCGTGAATGGCGTGGCGGCAATTCCCAGCACACCCGCAACCTGCGCTGCATGCACGATGCACCGCAGGACGTGCTCGTGGAGGCCTATCCTGAAGAGGAATACTGGCAGGACCTGCTCAAGGTCACGGGCGGACTCACGGACGAGAAGCTCGCCCGGCTCGTGATCCGCGAGTCCTCCACTTGCCGCGACTGGATGCGCCGCCATGGCGTGAACTTCCAGCCGCCCCTCTCGGGCGCGCTCCATGTGGCGCGCACCAACGCCTTTTTCATGGGCGGCGGCAAGGCGCTGGTCAATGCCTACTACCGCAGCGCCGAAGCCCTCGGCGTGGAGATCCGCTACGAGGCGCCCGTGGATCGGCTCGACCTCGACGCACAGGGCTGTTTTCGTGCGGCGTACGTGAATGGCGAGCGCATCGAAGCGCGCGCCTGCGTGCTGGCCGCGGGCGGGTTCGAGTCCAACCGCGAGTGGCTGCGCGAGGCCTGGGGCCAGAACGAGCGCGGTGAGTGGCCTGCCGACAATTTCCTGATCCGCGGCACCCGCTACAACCAGGGCGTGCTGCTCAAGTTCATGATCGATGCCGGCGCCGACATCATCGGCGACCCGTCGCAGTCGCACTGCGTGGCGATCGACGCGCGCGCGCCGCTCTACGACGGCGGCATCTGTACCCGCATCGATTGCGTCTCGCTCGGCGTGGTGGTCAATCGCGACGCGGAACGTTTCTACGACGAAGGCGAGGATTTCTGGCCCAAGCGCTATGCCATCTGGGGCCGCCTCACCGCGATGCAGCCCGGCCAGATCGCCTATTCGATCATTGATGCCAAGGCGGTCGGACGCTTCATGCCGCCCGTGTTTCCGGGCGTACGCGCCGACACCCTGCCCGAACTCGCGCGTGCGCTCGGGCTGGACGAGGCCCGCTTCATGGACACGGTGGAACGCTACAACGCGGCCTGTCGCGTCGGCACCTTCGACCATACGGCGCTCGACGACTGCCACACCGAATCGCTCACGCCGCCCAAGACACACTGGGCCCGGCCTCTCGATACCGCCCCCTTCTTCGGCTATGCGCTGCGCCCCGGCATCACCTTCACCTATCTGGGCCTGAAGGTCGACGAGACCGCCGCCGTGCGCTTCGGTGACCGGCCGAGCGACAACCTCTTCGTGGCGGGCGAAATGATGGCGGGCAATGTGCTCGGCAAGGGATATACCGCGGGCGTCGGCATGTCGATCGGCACCGCCTTCGGCCGCATCGCCGGCACGCGCGCGGCCCAGGCCGCGCTGGCTCGCCGTGCACAGGGAGAACAACGTGAAGCAGCTTGAAGACCTCGCGCGCCAGGCGGAGGCAGAGGGCGCCGCCCCCGCGGCCCGATCGATCTCGTTCGTGCGCGACGCCACGCGCGCGGGCGCCACGCTCAGCCCGCAAGAGGGTGAGGTGTCGCGCATCATGCAGATCTGCAATGCCTGCCGCTATTGCGAGGGTTTCTGCGCGGTGTTTCCGGCCATGACGCGCCGCCTCGAGTTCGGCAAGGCGGACGTCAACTATCTCGCCAATCTGTGCCACAACTGCGGCGCCTGTCTGCACGCCTGTCAATACGCGCCGCCGCATGAATTCGCGGTGAACGTACCGCAAGCGATGGCCAAGGTGCGCATGCAGACCTACGGTGACTACGCCTGGCCGCGCGCCGCCGGCCTGCTTTATCGCCGCAACGGCCTGACGCTCTCGCTGGCCACCGCCGCCGCGCTGGCGCTCTTTCTGGTGCTGGTGGTCAGCATCAACGGGGGGCTGCTGCACGAGCCGCTCGCGGGCAACTTCTACGCCATCTTTCCGCACAACACCCTGGCGCTGATGTTCGGCGCCGTATTCGGATTCGCCATGCTGGCGCTGGCGCTGGGCGTGCGGCGCTTCTGGCGCGACGTGAGTCCGGGCCGGGAGGGCGCGGGCGCCGCGGCGGCGGCCGAAGCGGCGCACGCGGCACTGCGGCTCAAGTATCTGGATGGTGGCCACGGCAAAGGCTGCAATGAATCGGACGACGCCTTCACGCTGTGGCGCCGCCGCTTTCACCACCTGACCTTCTACGGCTTCATGCTGTGCTTCGCCGCCACCTGCGTGGCCACGCTCTATCACTACGTGCTGGGCCAGCAGGCGCCCTATCCCTATCTGAGCGCCCCCGTCGTCCTGGGCACGGTAGGCGGTATCGGGTTGCTGATCGGCCCGGCCGGCCTGCTCTGGCTCAACCTGCGCCGCCATCCCGAGCACGGCGACGCCGAGCAGAAACCCATGGACCGCGGCTTCATCGCGCTGCTGTTCGTGACCAGCCTGACGGGCCTGCTGTTGCTCGTGCTGCGCGAGACCTCGCTGATGGGCCTGATGCTGGCCATTCATCTGGGCGTGGTGATGGCGCTGTTTCTCACGCTGCCCTACGGCAAGTTCGCCCACGGCATCTTCCGCAGCGCCGCGCTGCTGAAGTTCGCGATCGAAAAGCGCCAGGCCAACCGGCTGCAGCTCGGCGCCGACTGATCCCCCGCGCGCCGGCCCGGCACCGGCACGCCTCGCATTCATAACAACGACTGGAGAAGACACATGACCTCTCGTACTTCGCGCGCCCCCCGGCGGCGCTTCTGTATGGCCGCGCTGGCGGCGCCCCTGCTCTGCGTGGCTGGCGGCGCGCTGGCGCAGGATTTTCCGGCACGGCCGATCACGCTCATCGTGCCGCATTCGGCCGGCGGCACGTCCGACATCCTGGCGCGCACGGTCGCGGCCGAAGTGGCCAAGACGCTGGGCCAGAGCGTGATCGTCGAGAACAAGGGCGGCGCCAATGGCAGCATCGCGGCCAAGACGGTCGCGACCGCCAAGCCCGACGGCTACACGCTGCTCCTCGCCACGGCCAGCACGCACGGCATCAATCCCACGCTCTACCCTGCCATCACCTACGACGCCCGCAAGGATTTCGCACCGGTCGCATTGCTTGCAACCGTGCCCAACGTGCTGGTCGTACGCAAGGGCATCGAGGCGGGCAGCGTGGCAGCGCTGAGCAAGCGCATCGGCGCTCAGTCGGACAGCTTCAACATGGCGTCGGCGGGCGCGGGCACGCCCGGCCATCTCGCGGGCGAGATGTACCGCAGCCAGGCCAAGCTCAAGTTCACGCATGTGCCCTACAAAGGCGGCAGCCCGGCTTTGGCCGACCTGATCGGCGGGCAGGTGGATTTCATGTTCACGACCATTCCGGGGGCCCTGCCGCACATCAAGGCGGGCACGTTACAGGCGCTCGCGGTTACCTCGCCCCAGCGCTCGCCGGCGCTGGCCGACCTGCCCACCATGGCCGAAGCCGGCCTGCCCGGCTTTTCGGCCCTGTCCTGGCATGGCGTGGTGGCGCCGGCGGGCACGCCCCCGGCCGTGGTCGACAAGCTCGACCAGGCCTTCACCGCGGCGCTCAAGAGCCCCGAGGTCCAGCAGCGTCTGCACGAGGAAGGCGCGCTCGCCGCCGACGTGCGGCAGCAGGCCTTCGCGGGCTTCATCGACCAGGAAATCAAGAACTGGGCCGTGGCGATCAAAGACTCTGGCGCAACGCTGAACTGACGCTGCCCTGAAGCCGGCGCGTGACGCGGGGTGCGGGCGCAACTGTTACGATTGAGGCCTGGCTTCATTTGTGCAAAAAGGACACTTCCATGCGCCTCCTCCACACCATGCTGCGCGTCGGCAATCTTCAACAGTCCCTCGACTTCTACACCCACGTCCTGGGCATGCGCGTCCTGCGCCAGAAAGACTATCCGGACGGCCGCTTCACGCTGGCTTTCGTCGGCTACGAAGACGAATCCGAAGGCGCCGTGATCGAGCTCACGCACAACTGGGATACCGAAAAGTACGACCTCGGCACCGGCTATGGCCACATCGCGCTCGAAGTCGACAACGCTTACGAAGCCTGTGACAAGGTCAAGGCCAAGGGCGGCAAGGTCACGCGCGAAGCGGGCCCCATGAAGCACGGCACCACCGTGATCGCCTTCGTCGAAGATCCCGATGGCTACAAGATCGAGTTCATCCAGAAAAAGGACCGCAAGGACTGATCGGAGCGATACCCTCATGATCCATCCGATCCTGAAGATGGGCGACCCGCGCCTGCTGCGTGTGGCGCCGCCGGTCGAGCGCTTCGGCACCCCCGAGCTGCGCGCGCTCATCGACGACATGTTCGAAACCATGATCCACGCCAATGGCGTGGGCCTGGCCGCGCCGCAGATCGGTGTGGACCTGCAGTTGGTGATCTTCGGCTTCGAGCGCAATCCGCGCTATCCGGACGCGCCGGCGGTGCCGCAGACCGTGCTGTGCAATCCGGTCATCACGCCGCTGTCCGACGAGCGCGAAAGCGGCTGGGAAGGCTGCCTGTCGGTGCCGGGCCTGCGCGGCCTGGTGCCGCGCTGGCGCCATATCCGCTACAGCGGCTTCGATCCCGATGGCAATCCGATCGAGCGCGAGGCCGAAGGCTTCCATGCGCGCGTGGTGCAGCACGAGTGCGATCACCTGATCGGCCGGCTGTACCCTTCGCGCATCGAAGACTACTCGCAGTTCGGCTTCACCGAGGTGCTGTTTCCGGATCTGGATCCGAACCAGGACGACTGAAACCCGCGCCCGGCGGCGTGAGCTCGTCGGGTGCGAAATCGTCCACCGCCACCACCCGCGCCACGGCCGCTTCGGCAGCCATCAGCGCTTCCACCTGCTCATCCGTGATGGCGCCGCCCAGATGGGCATCGCGCCAATTGCGCACGCCCTCGCGGCGCAGGCGGTCTTGCAGGCTCTGCACCGCGCAAACATCACGGAAGGCCTCTTCGAGCTGGCCCAGCGCATCGCTGCCGCCGCCCCGTACCAGGTCGGCCGACAAGCGATCCCGCGTACGCGAGGGCTCGATCAGGAATGCCGCGCATTCGCGCGTGAGCGCGTCCGAGGGGCCGCGCGCCGTGCGAACAGGCAGGATCAAGGTGCGCAGCAACACCGCCACCGGCCGGTTCGGCAGGTTCGCCAGCACCTGGTCGAGCGCCTGCTCGATGCGCAGCTTGCCCTCCTCCATGCACCACGCCACCAATGGCAAATCGGCATGGTTGCGCCCCTCGTCGTCCCAGCGCTTCAGGACGGCGGACAGCAGGTACAGCTCGGACAGCACATCGCCCAGACGAGCCGAAATCATCTCGCGCCGCTTGAGCGCGCCACCGAGCAGCCCCATGGCCGCGTCGGCCAGCAACGCGAAGCCCGCCGCATATCGGCTGAGCTGACGGTAGTGCCGCGTGGCCGGCCCCGCCGCCGGCGCGGGCGCCAGCAGCCCCCCCGTCCAGGCCCGGCCCCAGGCGCGCAGCGCCGTGCCGGCCGTGTGCCGCATGTGCTGCCAGAACACCTGGTCGAACACGCGCTGGCCTTCGCGTTCGTCGGCATCGCCGAGTGCGAGCACTTCTTTCATCAGATACGGATGTGCGCGGATCGCGCCCTGGCCGAACACGATGAGGCAGCGCGTAAGGATATTGGCGCCCTCCACCGTGATCGCGATCGGCAGCGCCCGATAGAGCGAACCAAGGTAGTTGTGCGGGCCGTCGATCACGGCCTTGCCCGCATGCACGTCCATGGCATCGTTCACCGATACGCGCAGGCGTTCGGTGGCGTGGTATTTCATGATGGCCGACACGACCGCCGGCTTGTGCCCCTGGTTGAGCGCCGCGCAGGTCAGGCGCCTGGCCGCCTCCACCAGATAGGCGTTGCCGGCCAGGCGCGCGAGCTTTTCCTGCACGCCCTCGAACTGGCCCACCGGAATATTGAACTGACGCCGCACCCGCGCATACATGCCGGTTGCATGCGCCGACATCACCGCGCCCGCCGCCGACAGCGAGGGCAGCGAGATGCCGCGGCCCGCCGCAAGCGCGCTCATCAGCATCTGCCAGCCCTGCCCGGCGCGCGCCGGTCCGCCCACCAGGGCCTCGATCGGCACGAATACATCACGGCCACGGTTGGGCCCGTTCTGGAACACCTGCATCGACGGCAGGTGACGCCGCCCGATTTCCACGCCCGGCGCATCGGTGGGCACAAGCGCCACCGAGATGCCGATATCCGCGGCACCGCCGAGCAGGCCGTCGGGATCCTGCAGCTTGAAGGCCAGGCCCAGCACGGTCGCGACCGGGCCCAGCGTGATGTAGCGCTTGTGCCAGTTGAGGCGGATGCCGAGCAGCTCCTGGCCGTCGACGACCTGGCGGCACACGACGCCGGTGTCGGTCATCGAGGCGGCATCGGAGCCGGCCTCCGGACTCGTGAGGCCGAAGCAGGGGATCTCGCTGCCGTCGGCCAGGCGCGGCAGCCAGAACTCACGTTGAGCATCGGTACCGAACTGCATCAGCAGCTCGCCCGGGCCGAGCGAGTTGGGCACCATGACCGTGACGCCGGCGGTGATGGACCAGGCGGAGATACGCCGCACCACTTCGGAATGCGCGTAGGGCGAGAAGCCCAGCCCGCCGTACTCCTTCGGGATGATCATGCCGAAAAAGCGATGCGCGCGCAGAAAGGCCCAGACCTCGGGCGGCAGGTCGCGCCGCTTCCAGGTGATGTCCCACTCGTCGAGCATGCCGCACAACTCGGCCACGGGCCCATCGATGAAGGCCTGCTCTTCGGCGGTGAGCGTGGCGGGCGGCACGGCCAACAGACGATTCCAGTCGGGGTTGCCGGTGAACAGATCGCCGTCCCACCAGACGTCGCCGGCTTCGATCGCCTCGCGCTCCGTGTCCGACAGACCGGGCATCGCCGCGCGCGCCCACCGGAATGCCGGTTCGGAAATACGGCGCCGGCGCCAATCCTTGAAATCCATGCCCGTCCTCGTTTCAGATGGTGACAGATAGGGGGCAACTTACCAGAAATGCTCGGGACGGCCTATGCGCGGTGCACGCGGGCGTGCTGGTTTGCTCAGCCGAGTCTGCGACAATGAGCGGCGCCACCCTACGCCACAACCCCTTTCTCACCCATGCTCAACAAGCTCTGGCTGGCCTTTTTTCTCGTTGCCGCCCTGGCCGGCGGCTATCGATGGATCGCCGTGGGCGAGGCCGAGGTCTTTCGTTTGATGGTCGCGAGCCTGTTCGACATGGCGCGCGTGTCCGTCGAAGTCATGGTGCTGCTGTTCGGCACGCTCACGCTGTGGTTGGGGTTTCTGCGCATCGCCGAACGCGCCGGCCTGGTCGAGGCGCTGGCCCGGCTGCTGGGGCCGCTGTTCGCGCGCCTCATGCCGGAGGTGCCGCGCAACCATCCCGCCATCGGCCTCATCACGCTCAACTTCGCCGCCAACGGACTCGGGCTCGACAATGCCGCGACGCCGATCGGCCTGCGCGCCATGCATGCGCTGCAGTCGCTCAATCCGCGACCCGATACCGCCAGCAACGCACAGATCCTGTTTCTGGTATTGAACGCATCGTCGCTGACCTTGCTGCCGGTCACGCTGTTCATGTTCCGCGCGCAGCAAGGCGCCACGGACCCCACGCTGGTGTTCCTGCCCATTCTGCTCGCCACCAGCATCGGCACGCTGGTCGGCCTGCTCGCGGTGGCGCTGTGCCAGCGCCTGCGCTTGTGGGACCCCGTGGTGCTGGCCTGGCTGGGCGGCACGGCCCTGCTCCTGGGCGGCTTCATGGCGCTCCTTGCCAGCATGTCGGCCAGCGCGATCGCGGCGCTCTCCTCGTTGCTGGGCAACCTCACCTTGTTTGCCGTGCTGCTGGGCTTTCTGGTGGTGGGGGCATGGCGCAAGGTGCCGGTGTACGAAGCCTTCATCGAAGGGGCCAAGGAAGGCTTCGAGATCGCGCGCAATCTGTTGCCCTATCTCGTGGCCATGCTCTGTGCGGTGGGGGTGTTGCGCGCCTCGGGCGCGCTGGACTTTCTGCTCGACGGCATCCGCTGGCTCGCCACCGGTGCCGGCTGGGATACCCGCTTCGTCGACGCGCTGCCGACCGCGCTCGTGAAGCCGTTTTCGGGCAGCGCGGCACGCGCCATGATGCTCGAGACCATGACGCACCATGGCGTGGACAGCTTCCCCGCGCTGCTGGCGGCCGTCATGCAGGGCAGTACCGAGACGACGTTCTACGTGCTCGCCGTGTACTTCGGCGCGGTAGGTATCGTGCGTGCGCGCCATGCGGTAGGCTGCGCGCTGCTCGCCGACCTGGCCGGCGTGCTGGCCTCGATCGGCGTGTGCTATTGGTTCTTCGGCTGAGGCGGCCGCTGCATTGCCGGACCCTCCGGGGCCGTTGCCGGCCCCGGCGCGGACATCATTCGACCTTCAGGATCTTCATGCCGTTGGTGCCACCGCTGTCGCGATAGAAGTCGCCCTTGGTCAGGATCACCCAATCGCCCGGCGCGACGCGGCCGCGCTTGCGCAGCTCTTCGATCGCCACGTCGCTCAGCACGGCCGGATCATGATCGGCCGGCGAGAACGGAATCGTGTACACCCCGCGGAACATCGACACGCGGTGCTGCGTGACGGGATGCGGGCTGTAGCAGTAGATCGGCACGCCGGAGCGGATGCGCGACATGATGAGCGGCGTGTGGCCGCTTTCGGTGAGCGCGATGATGGCCTTCACGCCCGGGAAGTGGTTGGCCGCATACATGGCGGCCAGCGCGATGGTTTCGTCGCAACGTGAGAAGGTCTCGCCCAGGCGGTGATGCGAGTGCGTGGTGGTCGGATGCTTTTCGGCGCCCAGGCAGATGCGTGCCATGGCCTGCACCGCCTCGACCGGATACTCGCCGGACGCGCTCTCGGCCGAGAGCATCACGGCATCGGTGTAGTCGAGCACCGCATTGGCCACGTCGGACACTTCGGCACGCGTGGGCATGGGGCTGGAGATCATCGACTCCATCATCTGCGTGGCCGTGATCACGACCTTATTGAGCGTGCGGGCGTGCTGGATGATGCGCTTCTGGATACCGACAAGCTCGGCATCGCCCACCTCGACGCCTAGGTCGCCGCGCGCCACCATCACGCCATCGCTCGCACGGATCAATGCATCGAGCGCCTCGTCGTCGGCCACGGCCTCGGCGCGCTCGATCTTGGCGATGATCCAGGCATTGCTGCCCGCGGCCTGCAGCAGCGCGCGAGCCTCGTCGATATCATGGCCATAACGCGGGAACGACACCGCCACATAGTCCAGCTCGAGCTCGGCCGCAACCTTGATGTCGGCGCGGTCCTTGTCGGTAAGACTCGGCGCCGACAGGCCACCGCCGCGGCGGTTGATGCCTTTGTTGTTGGACAGCACACCGCCCACCGTCACGGTGGTGTGCACTTCATCGCCCGCGGTGCGGTCGACAACGAGTACCACCCGGCCATCGTCGAGCAACAGCTCATCACCCTCGCGGCAGTCTTCGACGAGCTCGGGATAATCGATGCCGACGATCTGGTCGGTGCCGGCATCCTTGGGATGCGCGCGCGACAGCACGAAGGGCTGGCCCACGCGCAGGATCACCTGCTTTTCGGTGAAGCGGGCGATACGGATCTTGGGCCCCTGCAGGTCGCCCATCAGTGCCACGAACCGCCCCTGTTCGGCCGCGAGCTTGCGCACCAGCCGCGCGCGTTCGCGGTGATCGTCGGCCGTGCCATGCGAGAAGTTCAACCGGGCTACGTCCATGCCCGCCTGGATCAACGCCGACAGCCGGTCGGGCGTCGAGGTGGCGGGGCCGAGCGTGGCGACGATTTTGGTGCGGCGCAATACAGGCATGGATACTCTCTGACAGGGTTGAGACGAACGCCTATGGTACGCCGGACCGCGACGCCCGGGTATCATCGCCATTCGCTGGCTGTTGATTGAAACCTCAAATCAGGATCGTGCTCGTGAAGATCGTCATCGCTCCCGACTCATTCAAGGAAAGCCTCTCCGCGGAAGCCGCGGCCCGCGCGATCGCGCGCGGCGTACAGGCCGCCTGCCCTGCCGCGCAAACGGTTTGCATCCCGATGGCCGATGGCGGCGAAGGCACCGTCGCCGCCGTGCTCGCCGCCACCGGCGGCAAGCTGCGCCACAGCCCTGCGCACAATGCGCTGGGCGAATCCATCACCGCGCATTGGGGCCATCTCGACGATGGCACCGCCATCATCGAGATGGCGGCCGCCGCGGGCCTGGACCAGATTCCCGAAGCGCGCCGCGATGCACTCGCCGCCGACACCCATGGCGTGGGCGAGCTGCTGCGCGCCGCGCTCGATGCCGGCGCACGGCGCCTGATTCTCGGATTGGGCGGATCCGCCACTACCGACGGCGGCACAGGCATGCTGCGGGCACTCGGCGCGCGCTTCCTCGATGCCGATGGCAAGGCCTTGGCGCCGGGCGGCGCGGCGCTGGCCCACCTCGATTCGATCGATCTGAGCGGCCTCGATGCGCGTCTGGCCGAGGTCCAGATCGAGGTGGCTTGCGACGTCGACAATCCGCTGTGCGGGCCGCAGGGGGCCGCGCATGTGTTCGGCCCGCAAAAGGGCGCCAACACGGCCCAAGTCGAACAACTCGACGCCGCCCTGACACGGCTTGCGGACGTCGCCCGGCGCACGCTCGATCACGATGCGCGCGACCATCCCGGTGCGGGCGCGGCCGGCGGCCTCGGCTTTGCCGCACGCGCCTTTCTGGGCGCGCGCTTTCGGCCTGGCGTGGAGCTGGTGGCCGAACTCAACGAACTCGACGGTGCCATCGAAGGTGCCGCGCTGGTCTTCACCGGCGAGGGCCGCATGGACGCACAGACCCTGCGTGGCAAGACGCCCGCGGGCGTGGCCCGCGTCGCGCAAGCGCGCGGCGTACCCGTGGTCGCGCTGGCGGGATCACTCGGCGCGGGCTACCAGGAGCTGCACGCGCACGGCATCACCGCGGCCTTCAGCCTGGCACCGGGCCCGGTCACGCTCGCCGACGCGCTCGCGCACGCCGACAGCTACCTGGCCGACCGCGCACGCGACGTGACGCAGCTATGGCTGGCCGCGGGCAAGCGCAGGCTCTGATCCCACACCACGACAAAAAACAAGGCGCCCCACGGGGCGCCTTGTGCATGAGGACGGTGCGCGTCAGGCGCCGATCGCCTTGGCGGCCACCAGCGCGTCGGCGAGCGCGATGAACTGACGCACGCCCACTTCTTCGGCGCGTGCGGTGGGTGCGATACCGATGTCGTCCCAGGGCACCAGACCGGCCCAGTCGCCCAGCACCCGGCGCAGCATTTTGCGCCGTTGCGAAAACGAGCGCGCCACCACGGTCTCGAAGGCCGCGGCGCTCACGGGCTGCGGCCGATCGGCCGGCAGCGGGACCATGCGCACCACCGCCGACACCACGCGCGGCGGCGGATCGAAGGCCTCGGGCGGCACGTCGAACAGCTTCTCCATGCGATAGCGCGACTGCAGCATCACCGACAGGCGGCCGTAGTCGGCCTCGGACGGCGCGGCCACCATGCGGTCGATCACTTCGCGCTGGAGCATGAAATGCTGATCGCGCACCTGATCGGCCGCGGCCATCAGATGAAACAGCAGCGGACTGGAGATGTTGTAGGGCAGGTTGCCGACCACGCGCAGCGCGCCGCCGAACTGGCCGAAATCCACGGTCAGGGCGTCGGCCTCGACCACGGTCAGGCGCTCGGGCGGATACTGCTTGCGCAGACGCGCGGCGAGATCGCGGTCGATCTCGACCGCGGTGAGGCGGTCGAGCCGTTGCAGAAGCGGCGCGGTCAGCGCCGACAGGCCAGGGCCGATCTCGACGACGTGATCATCACGCGCGGGCGCGATGGCCCGCACGATGGATTCGACCACGCTCTCGTCGGTCAGGAAATGCTGACCAAAGCGCTTGCGCGCCTGGTGCTGGGACATGAAGAGCTCTCGAACTAGCGGTTGTTCTGCTCGAGTCGCTCACGCTTCTCGAGCCGGTTGTCGATGTAGGCCTGGCTGCGCAGCTGCTCCATCCAGTCTTCGAAGGCCGGACCCGCGCGGCGCTCGTAGAGGATCTGGCGTGCACGCATGCGCTGCATTTCGTCGGCCACGTCGTGCTGGCGACGCTCGACCACCTGGATCAGGTGCCAGCCGAAGGGCGACATCACCGGATGGCTGATCTCGCCATCCTTGAGCGAATTCATGGCGGCCTCGAACGCGGGCACCATCTCGCCGGGGTTGACCCAGCCGAGGTCGCCGCCCTGCGGCGCGGTCGCGTCCTGCGAGTACTGGCGTGCCATGTCTTCGAACTTCACGCTGCCGTTCACCAGGCGCTGGTACACCTGATCAAGGCGTTGGCGGGCCTGCTCGTCGGACATCACGGTGGAGGTCTTGATCAGGATGTGGCGCGCGTGCGTCTGCGTGACCTGCACCGGGCCCTGCTTGGCCAGGCCGGCGTCACGCGGCGGCTGCGGCGCCTGCTGCTGCGGCGCGGGTTGCTGGGCCTGTTGAGGCGCCGGCGCGCCGCCACCGGCGCGTTGCAGCACCTTGAGAATATGGAAACCGTTGCCGCTCTGGACCAGGCCCGAGACCTGGCCTGCAGGCACCGAGGCCACGGCCTTCACGAACAGATCGGGCCAGCCGTCGAGCGGCCGGGCGCCCATCACGCCGCCTTGCAAGGCTTCGGGGCCATCCGAGGAGGCGGCCGCGACGCTGGCGAAATCGTCGCCGCGCTTGACCCGCGCCAGCAGGCCTTCGGCCTTCTTGCGCAGGGTGGCGACCTCATCGGAGCTCGCGCCTTCGGGCACGCGCACGAGGATCTGGGCCAATGCAATCTGCACGGGGCCGGCCTGCGCCTGGGCCTGCGGTGCCTGTTGCGGCGGCTGAGGCGCCTGCTGGGCCTGCTGGGCCGGGGCGTTCATCATCGAGGCCGGGTTGTGCTCCTGGTCACGCAGGAAGGCGTCCACTTCGGCGTCGGAGATGACGATATTGGAATCGATGGTGCGCTGGCGCAGACGATCCATGCGGATTTCGTCTTGCAGCGACTTGCGGTATTGGTCCCAGGACACGCCGCTCTTCTCGACTTCGCCGCGCAGTTGCACCGGCGTCATCTTGTTGCGGGCGGCCACCATATTGATGGCCTGGTCGACCTGGGCGTTATCGACACGGATGCCGAGGCGATCGGCTTCGCCGCGCTCGAGACGCTCGTAGATCAGGCGCTGCAAGACCTGGCGTTCGAGGTCGGCGGCGGCCGGCACCTGGATGCCACGCTTCTTGAGATCGGCACTGGCCTGGGCGGACGCTTCACGCACTTCGCGCATCGTGATGACGTCTTTGTTGACCACGGCGGCGATGCCGTCGACAAAGCGCTCCGACGGGGGGGGCACGTTGGACGGGGCGGCGGGCGCAGCGGCAGGCGCGGCCGGGCGCGTGCCAGACTGGGCCGAAACGGCGCCAGGCAGGGCGGCGCCCAGGGCGAGCGCCAGCAGGCTGCCGCAGAAACGGCGCGACGTATGCAACCTACGCATCATTCATACCTTTCAAAAGTCGTACTCGCCGGGGTGGGCGGAGTGACCGATTGATAACCCGGAATGCTCCGGTCAAGCAGTTTGATCGGATCCGTGCCGAGCGAACCGAGGCCGGTCAGCTCGAGCTGGAAAAAGATCGCGCTATTGGTGTCGTTGGCGGCGACCGCATAGCGTTGGTACACCACGCGTCCGACCCAGCAACAATCGCCTTTGTACTCCAGGCCGGCGATGGCCTGCGTGATCCGGGGACCTTCGTTCTGGGTTTCGTCGCGGCGCATGGAGTAGTCGACCCGACCCACACCATACCAGCGGTTGGTGAAGGGCCATTGCAGGCCCAGGCTCACCTGGTTCTGGCCACGCGGCGAATAGACCTGGTCCGGCAGCGGATCGCGCTGATAGCGATAGGCCAGCGCGATCGTGGTCAGACGTTGCGGCGACCAGCGCGCGCTCACGAGACCACGGGACCAACGATCGTCGTACGGATTGTATTGGGCGGCGACGTCGGTGGAGAGCGTGTCGGTGAGGGCCGCGCTCGCGCCGACGAGGAAATCGGAGCGCACGTTCTCACGCGGCGTTTCGCCCGGCAGCGTCACGCGCTGGTCTTCGAAATACAGGCGCTGCGCCACGCCCAGCGAGGCGCGCTGGAAGCCGGTGTCGGCGTCGAGCCAGCGCGTGGTCAGCGCCATCGTGAGCTGATTGGCATTGGCGATACGGTCGTAGCCAGTGTAGATATTGTCCTGGAACGCCTGCTCATAGCTGAAATCCGCCAGCGAAGTGTCGTAGACCGGCAGCGCATCCTGATCGCGATAGGGCACGCGAAGGTAATAGAGGCGCGGCTCCAGCGTCTGGGTCGAGTCCTTGCCGAACAGCGTCGTGTCACGCTCGAATGTCATGCCGGCATCGACCGAAAAAATCGGCACGGTACGCGACGCACCGCGGCGGTAATCGGACAGGTCACCCAGGCCGTTCCAATCGCGCTGATACCAGTCGGTCTGGTACTTGGTGTAGTTCACCGCCGCCTTGGGCGTGATGTACCAGCCAGGGCGGACGATCGGGAAAGAGATCGTCGGCACGGAGACAAGGCGATCGCCTTCCGGCCCGATGCGGTTGCCGTTGAACAGAGCGCGGCGGAAGCGCACCGCCTGGGTATTCCACTCGGTATCGAAACCGCCGAGCCAGTTGTAGCGAGCGCCTGTCAGCACCAGCTCGGGCTCCATGTCGTAGGGCGGCGTCAGCGGCGCGTCCGGATCCTGCAAGGTGCGGTACTTCAACACCTGCGCGTAGGTGCTCCAGTAAGACGACGCCCAACCCACGCGGCCGCGACGGGTCAGCTGGGTCGTCGACGCCTGGTTCAGACCGATCGTCGACATGTCGCGGAAATAGTTATCGTCCGAAACGCCCGCAATGTCCCAATCGGCGTAAAAACCGTTACCCAGGGTCTGGTAGTGTGCGCTGCGGTACATCCAGCGATCGAAGCCGGCGTCCTTGTCGTTCGACAAGTAGGTACCCTGAAGCACACCGCTATAGGTCTGACCCAGATAACGCCCTTCACCGCCCAACTGCATGCCACGCTTGCCGAGATAGCGCGGCGTCAGCGTCAGGTCATAGTTGGGCGCGAGGTTAAAGTAGTACGGAATCGCGATGTCCAGGCCGCTCTTGCTCGAGGTGCCATAGGTCGGCACCAGGAAGCCCGACTTGCGCTCCTTGCGAACCGGGAACGTCAGGTAGGGCGAGGCCAGGATCGGCACGTCCTTGAAGTACAGGACGCCATTGCGCGCCACGCCTTCGTTTTCGTCGAAATCGAGGTCGACCGTGTTGGCTTTGATGTACCACGACGGTTTTTCGCAGGGGCAACCGCTGTAGGTCACGGTGGTCAGGCGCATCTGCGAGCGGCTGAACAGGTCGGCGTGCTCCGCCACGGCCTTGCCACCGTTGGCACCGATCCAGAAACTGGGTTTCTCGATCTCGCCGCTATAGGTATTGACGTTCATCCGGGCCGACGGACCCGTGATCAGGGTGCCGTCGCGCATCATGCGGGCGCTGCCCTGGATGTCGATGTCGCCCGTCTCGTGCTGGTAATTGATGCGATCGCCCTTGATCACACCATCGATACGACGGACCTGGGCGTTGCCGGTCATGGTGACTTCGGACGAGGGGTCGCCCTGGATGTCGTCGGCTTCCATGAAAGCGGGCACCGCGTCGTCGGTCATCCGGTGTTCGCGCAGCCGATTGTCCTGGCGCAACCCGGACTCGATGCGCGGACTGGCCTTGAGGCGGGGTTCGGCGGTTGCCGGCTTGACGTTGTCCTGAGTGCCCTGGGCGTGGACGGCCCCGGCGACGCCGAGAGCAGAGAGGATCAACCACCTGACCATTTGCACGAGTCGAAAACCTTGTGACAGAGAATACCCGCCCGCCACAAGGCGGCCACCGGGGCTGGAATGACCCGGTATTATAGAGAAGCCGCGCGACCCCCGGCCTACGGGATTTCGCGCGCCCCGAAATCGCCCCCTGCTCCCTCTAGAGACGGCCCCTTGACTACCCCCGACGATCCCCGCCTGGCGCTGTTGCGCGCCTGGTTGCAAAGCCTGCCCGCCGACCTGGCCCTGCGCCTCGACACCCTGGCGCCCGCCTCCGCCGACGCGAGCTTCCGCCGCTACTTCCGCCTCGAGGCGGCTGCCGGCACCCTGATCGTGATGGACGCCCCCCCGCCCCACGAAGACGTGCGCCCGTTCGTGCACGTCGACGGATTACTCCAGGAAGCCGGCCTGAACGTGCCCCGTATCCTGGCGCAGGATGCCGAGCAGGGCTTTCTGCTGCTGACCGACCTGGGCCGCGACACCTACTATCAGCGCATCCAGGCCGGCATCGACGACCGCGAACTGCAGGCGCTCTACCGTGACGCCCTCGCCGCGCTGGTCAAGATGCAACAGGCCCGCACCACGGGTCTGGCCACTTACGACACGGCACGCCTGCGCGACGAGCTCGCGCTGTTTCCGCAGTGGTACGTGGGCGTACACCATGGCGTGACGCTCGACGAACGCACCAGCGCCGCCCTCGAGCAGATCTTCACGCTGCTCTCGCAGACCAACGGCAACCAGCCCACGGTGCTGGTCCACCGCGACTATCATTCGCCCAACCTGATGGTCTGCGACAAGGCGGCCTACGGCCCCAATCCTGGCGTGATCGACTTCCAGGACGCCCTGGCCGGCCCGATCACCTACGACCTGGCCTCACTTGTTACCGACGCCCGCACCACCTGGGAAGAGCCGCAGCAGCTCGACTGGGCCATCCGCTACTGGGAACTGGCGCGCGCCGCCGGCCTGCCGGTGGATCCGGACTTCGCCGAGTTCCACCGCGCCTACGAGTGGATGAGCCTGCAGCGCAACCTGCGCATCATGGGCGTGTTCGCCCGGCTCAACCATCGCGACGGCAAGGCGCATTACCTAGCCCACATGCCGCGCATGAACGTCTACGTACGCCAGGTGGCACAGCGCTACGGCGTCTTCACGCCGCTGCTGCGCCTGCTCGACCAGCTCGACGACCGCGAGGTCAAGGTCGGCTATACCTTCTGAGGGCTCCCGGATGCGCGCCATGATTCTTGCGGCCGGGCGCGGGGAGCGCATGCGCCCCCTCACCGACCACACCCCCAAACCCCTGCTCGAGGTGGGCGGCAAACCGCTGATCGTGTGGCATCTCGAGCGCCTGGCGGCTGCCGGCCTGCGCGACATCGTGATCAACCACGCGTGGCTGGGCAGCCAGATCGAAGCCCGCCTGGGCGACGGCCGGACCTGGGGCGTGCGCATCCAGTATTCGGCCGAAGCCAGCGCGCTCGAGACCGCTGGCGGGATCGTCCAGGCGCTGCCGCTGCTCGGACGGGAACCTTTCCTGGTGGTCAACGGGGATGTCTGGTGCGACTGGGATCCGGCGCAGGCGATGCCGCGCGCGCAGGCCCTGCGCGCCCACGGCGATCAGGCCTGGCTGCTGCTGGTCGACAATCCGCCGCAACATCCGCAGGGGGATTTCGCGCTCGCGGGCGAACGCGTCGCCGAGGCGCCCGCGACCCATGCCCGTTTGACCTACTCTGGCATCGGCATCTACGATCCGGCCATGTTTGCCGGGCTCGAGGCCGGCGTCGCGGCTCCCCTGGCGCCGCTGATGCGGGCGGCCATGGGCCGCGGTCAAGTGGGCGGCGCGCATCATCCGGGCCGCTGGACCGACGTGGGCACCCCGGAGCGGCTCGCCCGGTTGAACGACGCGCTACGCGCGGCGTCCTGAATCCGCGAGACGCGCCAGTCGGGATCGGCGCGCTTTCCGGTACAAATCCGATACGTACGTCCCGTATTTCACGGTATCTACGTAAGAAACCAGAATTGTCAGATGAAGACCCGCGACTCGCGTCGCGGTATCCTCTGGCACTTTATCGAAATCGTCGGTACCGCAAACTAGGCGGCCCCGGCGGACACGCATTGAAGGAAGTTTGCTCGCATGGGGATGTTCGGACGCTCGCAACGATCGGTTTTCAAGCCATCGGTCTATCAACCTGGCAAGCGTCAGCGCCGCATGCCGCGCTGGCTGGTGCTGCTGCTGGTGGGGATCGGCCTAGGCGCGGGCGGCGTGCTGTTCCTGCAGACCAATTACGGCCCGCAACGCCTGACCGTCGAGCAATCCGAACAATTGCACACCGAACTGAGCGCGTCCAACGTCGAACGCCAGCGCCTGCAGGCTCAGCTCGACGAAGCCATCACCCAGCGCGACAACAACAAAACCACCCATGAGACGCTCACCACGGATCTGGGCAAGGCCAAGAGCCGCATCGAGGAATTGAACCAGGAGCTCGTGCTGTTCCAGGACGCCATGCCGCCCGACCCGCGCGGCGGCGATATCGGCGTACGTGCCGCGCAGTTCCGCAAGCAACCTGGCGGGCTGTCCTACCAGATCCTCGTGATGCGCGAGAACGTCACCGACAACACGTTCAAGGGCAAGGTCGAGCTCGATATCGATGGCACGTATTCCAACGGCCGGCGCGATCGCGTCAAATCCGACCCGATGCCGCTGAACCTGGCCCGCTACGATCACGCCCAGGGCGTGATGCCGCTGCCGGAGAACTACAACGCGCGCACCGTCACGATCCGCGTGCTCGACGCGCAAGACAAGCAGGTCGCCATCCGCATCTACAACGTGCGCGGCTGACCCTCGCCCCGCCAACAAAAAGCCCGGCTCGCCGGGCTTTTTTCATGTGTGCGCGGTCCGCTGCGCTCAGTCGGGAACGGCCAGTCCCACGCCGCCCAGCCGCGCGGCGGCTTCGTCCATGAACTGCGCCATGCGCACATCGAGCTCGGTCACGCCGCCGGCCTCGTGGGTCGTCAGCAGGACATCGACGCGGTTGTAGACATTGCGCCATTCGGGATGGTGATCGAGACGCTCCGCGAACAGCGCCACGTGCGTCATGAAACCGAAGGCCTGGTTGAAGCTCTCGAAGCGATAGCGCTTCTGGAGCGCGTCGCGGGTGGGATGGGCGTGCCAGCCCGAAAGGGCTGGCAGCGCATAGGCAGCGCCGATCGGCGTGGGAGGCAGCATGCTCATGGCGGCTCCTGGCGAGATGAATCGAACTTCATGTTACGCCATCGGCCGCCACGCTCTGCCCGGCCTATTGCTTGACGGCGTACAGATAGACTTCGACCCGGCGATTGAGCGCGCGGCCTTCAGGCGTGTTGTTGTCGCCGATGGCATCGTTGGGACCACGCCCCTCGACGTTCATGCGGTTCTGCGCCACGCCCTTCTGGCCCAGGTAGTCGGTCACGGCGCGCGCGCGGTTGACCGAGAGAGTCTGGTTATGCGCCAGCGCGCCCGTGCTGTCGGTGTGGCCGACCACCTTGGTGCGCAACTCCGGATGCTGGGCCAACGCCCGCGCCACGCTGTCGAGCACCGGCAGCATCACCGGCTTGAGCACGTACTTGTCGGTATCGAACGACGCATTGCCCGGCAGATTGACCTTGAGCGTGCCGTCCGGCATCTCGACCACGTCCACGCCGAGCGAGGCCGCGCCCGACTGCTGGGCCGACTGCTGCACGTCGTCTCGCACCGCCTTCCAGTTGTAGCCGACCAGTCCACCCGCCACCGCGCCGATACCGGCGCCGATGGCCGCGCCCTTGCCCTGACCGATCAGTGCACCAATGCCCGCGCCCACGGCGGCGCCCGCGCCCGTACCGACGGCGGTGTTGGTCTGCTGCGGTGTGGCGCAACCGGCCAACAGCGCGCCTGCCACGCCGATGACGGCGACGCGTCCAAGTATTGTTTTCGCTCGCATGACGACCTCCTCGGGTAATAACCGGCATATGCCGGCCGGATCATCCTAGCAAGCGGCGCGTGCCCGGCCAGCGACAATTTGTAGCCGTACCATCGCAGCCTTGTGAGCATCCATGGCGAACTGTCGGCACGCTTAAACCCCTGCTGCGCGTGGCACCGGAGGGAAAACGGCGCGCCATGGCGAGTAAGATCGCTGCACGCGACGGGGTCCCGACAGGCCTCGCCCCCTCTTCTTCGCATTACGGAGCATCGACGTGAAATACCGCAAACTCGGCCGCACCGACCTCGAGGTCAGCCTCATCGGCCTGGGCACCATGACCTGGGGCGAACAGAATACCGAGGCAGAAGCCCATGAACAGCTCGATTACGCCCTGTCGCGCGGCGTGAATCTGGTGGATACCGCCGAGATGTACCCGGTGCCGCCCAAGCCCGAGACCCAAGGTCGCACCGAAGCCTACATCGGCACCTGGCTGGCCAAGACCGGCCGCCGCAAGGACATCGTGCTGGCAAGCAAGGTCGCCGGCCCCGTGCGCGACCCCAAGCGTCCCGGCCATATCCGCGGCGGCAAAACCTATCTCGACCGCAAGAATCTGACCGAGGCACTGGACGCGAGCCTCAAGCGCCTGCAGACGGACTACCTCGATCTGTACCAATTGCATTGGCCCGATCGCACCACCACCACATTCGGACGCCCCTACTACCCCTACGTCGAGGACGAGCACACCGTGCCGATCGCCGAAACGCTCGAGGTGCTGCAAGACTTCGTGCGCCAGGGCAAGGTGCGTCATATCGGCGTCTCCAACGAAACGCCCTGGGGTGTCGCGCAATTCCTCAAGCACGCCGAGGTCGACAAGCTGCCGCGCATCGCCTCGATCCAGAACCCCTACAGCCTGCTCAATCGCACGTACGAGCTGGGTCTGTCGGAGTTCAGCCACCACGAAGACGTGGGCCTGCTGGCTTACTCGCCTCTGGCGATGGGCATGCTTTGTGGCAAGTACCTCGACGGCGCCAAGCCGGCGGGTGCCCGCCTCACGCTGTTCACGCGCTTCACCCGCTACAGCAACCCCGAGAGCGAAGCCGCCACGCGTGACTACGTCGAGCTCGCACGCGCCCGCGGCCTCTCGCCCACGCACCTGGCGCTGGCCTTCGTGAATGAACGCCCGTTCGTCACCAGCAACCTGATCGGCGCGACCAACCTGGATCAGCTCAAGGAAAACATCGACAGCGTCGATGTGAGCATCGACGAAGACCTCTGGAAGGCCATCGACGAGATCCACACGCGCCACCCCAACCCGGCGCCCTGAAGCCAGGCGGGGCGAACACCTTTCGTCCTGCCTGGGGCGTTCCTTGCAGTTTCAAAGGCCACGCCGATTCCGCTCCGTCCGCGCCAGGACGGACGCGGGATCGGCGTGATTCAATGGTGCCTACCCAATCACGACAGCACACGCCATGAGTCACGCCGGACACGACCGCCAGATCGACAACATCGAGTTCAACGTGGCGGACATCGCCCGCAGCAAGGCGTTCTACGGCGACGCCTTCGGGTGGACCTTCACCGACTACGGCCCGACCTATGCCGAATTCACCGACGGCCGCCTCCAGGGTGGCTTCACCACCGGCGAGCCGGTGCGGCCTGGCGGACCGCTCGTCATCCTGTATGCCGATGACTTGGCCGCGGCACAGCAACGTCTGGAGGCGGCGGGCGCCACGATCTGCCGCGCAGCCTTTGCCTTCCCGGGCGGCCGCCGCTTCCATTTCATCGATCCCGACGGCTACGAACTGGCGGTGTGGACGGCCGCGTAGCCCTGATTCCTCGTAATCCTGGGTGCCGGGACGCTGAACCCGCAGCGGCACCGCGCAGGCGACTTTCCTGTGCGGCCGGCGGACGCGCGCCGCCCAGACGGCAGCGCCGCGTTATGTTGCAACGCAATAAATCTACCTTTCTTACGGTCGCTGAGACGCGCCCGCAGGGGATAGGCGCAGTCGGCAGAACGCGCCCTTCGCGACTCAGTGGTCGCCTAAATATCAATCACTTAGTAAGTTTCATGTAGGGTAATCCCGAATATCGGGACATGGCACCATCAATAGGACCGATCCGGCTTTTTCGCCCGGAGTTCCTCATATTGCGTTGCGACATCCTGTGCTTTAGTGCTCCGGTAGCGGGCGCATTCCGCGCCCCCGTCGCGTGTCCATCATGTCCAAACTCAGAAATCTCTCCCTCCGGAGCAGCCTGATCGCCCTGGTGCTGTTCTTCATCGTGACTCTGCTCGCCGTAGGCGCCATCGCCATGCAGCAGCTCTGGAGCATCAGCCAGAAGCAGCGCGCCATGTACACCGAAACCGTGATGCCGCTGCGCGTGGTGGTCGATGCCGCCCGCCAGGGCGCCACGCACTTCCGGCGCATGTACGTCTATATCTGGAACACGGACCCGCAGGGCCGCCAGAACGAACTCCGCCTGAACGAAGAATCCGAGAAATCGGTGCTGCAGGCGCGCGACCGCCTCCTGCAGGAGCAGGATCCCGCGCTGCGCGCACTGGGCGGCAAACTCGCCGACACCTGGACCCGCTACAAGGCCGCGGTCAACGACGTGAAGGGCCTGGCCGATCGCAACGACCCGACCGCGATGACCGTCCTGCACAAGGACTCGGCCGAGCTGCACGTGGCCGCGCGCAACATCCTGATGGAAGCCGCCAAGCGCCAGGAAGAGCTGGCCCACCTCGACACCGAAGACGCCGCCGCCGCGGTCGAACGGACCTTTTGGACCCTGACCGCGCTGATCGTGCTCTGCGCGCTGATCGGTATCGTGCTCGGCCTCTCGCTCGTGCGCTCCGTCATGCGCCGCTTGGGCGGCGAGCCGGCCTATGCCGCGCAGATCGCCCAGGAAGTGGCCAAGGGCAACCTCGCCGTACGCGTGCAACGCCGCGACGGTGACAACACCAGCGTGCTGGCCAACATGGAGGCCATGCGCGCCAACCTGGCACGCCTGGTGAGCCAGGTACGCCAGACCAGCGAATCCATCGCCACCGGCGCCACGCAGATTTCCACGGGCAACAGCGACCTGAGCCAGCGCACCGAAGAGCAGGCCGCCAACGTCGAAGAGACCGCGGCATCGATGGAGCAAATGAACGCCACCATCAAGCAGAACCTCGACTCGGTCCAGACCGCATCGCAACTGGCCGGTTCCGCCAGCCAGGCCGCCGCGCGTGGCGGTGAAGTGGTCGGCAACGTCGTGAGCACGATGGACCAGATCTCGGCCAGCTCGCGCAAGATCGTGGACATCATCGCGGTCATCGACTCGATCGCATTCCAGACCAACATCCTGGCGCTGAATGCCGCCGTCGAAGCCGCGCGCGCGGGCGAGCAAGGCCGCGGTTTCGCGGTCGTAGCGAGCGAAGTGCGTGCGCTCGCGCAACGCAGCGCCGGTGCCGCCAAAGAGATCAAGCAACTGATCGGCGACAGCGTGGGCAACGTGCAGACCGGCTCGCAACTCGTGACCGAGGCCGGCAGCACCATGACCGATATCGTGGCCCAGGTGCGCCGCGTGGCCGACCTGATCGGCGAAATCGGCGCCGCGGCCCAGGAACAGGGCCAGGGCATCTCGCAGGTGAGCGACGCCGTCAACCAGCTCGACCAGACCACGCAGCAGAATGCCGCCCTGGTCGAAGAATCCGCCGCGGCGGCCGCCAGCCTCAACGAGCAAGCCGCCACGCTCGTGAAGCTGGTCAGCGTGTTCCAGCTGGGCAGCGAAGATGCCCACGCGGCTGCCGCGCCGGTCTCGACGCAGGCCACCGCACAGGCACGGCTCGACGCCAGGGCGCAGGCTGCCGCGCAGACGCAGGCACCCGCATCCGCCCCGGCTCCGGCCCGTGCGCCGGCAGCGCCGGCGGCTGCGGTGCCGGCGGCCGCAGCATCAACGGCCGGGGCATCGGCCGCCGCGGCACCGGCCGCCGCGGCACCCGCTGCCGCAGTACCGGCCGCCCCGCCCCCCACGGCGGCACCGGCACGGGCTACCGCGCGCCCCGCCACACCGAAGACCGCCGCGGGCCGCGCCGCCAGCGCCACGGATGCTCGCACGCCCCGGCGTCCGCGCCTGTCGGCCAGCGCACCGCCGCCGCCCGCCCCTCGCGGCAAGCCGGCCGACGACGACTGGGAAAGCTTCTGACGCGTCGCCTGAGAAGATCCCTGTGCTGGCGGGCCCGCCAACACGGTTGGTCGGTAGAGGCCCCCCTGCCTTGTCCTGCGCCGCGGACAGCCCATTGCATCTGCCAGTGTGTCCGCTGCCGGGCCCCATTCGTCTCTGTGGGTGCTTGCCCGACAGCACCCGCGGCACTGATCCCGCTGAGCGGACCTGCCAAGGCGAGCTCGCCTTAACGTTCAGTGCCCATCGGCCAAAGCAAAAGCCTCCCGCTTGCGGGAGGCTTTTTTTCGGGTGACGTGCATTCCGGGGGCACAGGCGAACGGAAGGAAAAGCCCGCGTCGCGGCTATTCCTCGGCCAAGGCTATCCTCGCTCCCAGACCAGCTTTTCATTGGATAGCACGTCTTCGCCATCCCAACGATAGGCCACTAAGGGGCCACCCGCTGCAGCCGACCAGTCCAGGCATGCGAGCTTCCCGCTCTCGATCCGGGGCTGCCCCTTGAACCAGTGGTGGCCAATGAAGATAGGCGCACCGGTGATCGGGGTCCGGTCGAAGCCGTCGGGCAATGCCAGGCCTTGAATCTGCGCCTCCTGGCCTGACGGAACCAAGGCGACCTCATGCAAGGCGCTCGCCCAATCACGCCAATTGGCGAGCCGGACCTCGTAATGGCGGTGCCCCTCCTTGTCCTCGATGTAGCGGCCATCGGGCAACGCCAATTCCATCCCTGACGTGAGCCGCTTCCTGGCTTGCTCCAGCGCCGAGCCCTTCTGGTGAGTCGCCAGCAGCACGGTGTCATCCAGAGCCTTGCCGGGCATCCAGCCGGCATCGGCCAACGCTTTCACCGCATGGTCGTCCCAGCAGGCATGGGCAACGCGAACGCCACCCAGGTCCATGAACGGCGGCAATTGGCGGAACCAGGCGACCCACGCGGCATGCGCCGGACTGCCTTCACCGATCTGGCTGATGAAGGCGCTGTGCTGCTTGCGGTTCTTTCGGCACTTTTCAGAGTCGCCACGATTGGGACGCAGGAACTCGCCAGGATTGCGCGGGTCTTCGGTGGCGTAGCCGATGGCGTTGTATTCGTGGTTACCCATGATGCACAGGGCCTGGCCCTCATCCATCATGGCCCGCACGACTTCCAAGACTCGACGCTGCCCCGCGCCGCGATCGACCAGATCCCCCAGGAACACGGCCTGACGGCCTCGAGGCGCCTTGTAGCCTCTGCCCGCCGGCACATACCCGAGATGGCGCAGCAGGCCTTCCAGTTTCAGGTCTTCGCCGTGAATGTCGCCGATGATGTCGTACATATGGATTCCAAGCGTGAACGCCCTGATAGCAACTCGCGCAGGCCTCTGTCAGGCTCGCCAGCCGCCGTTTGCCGATACCGGCACCCAGGGACCCCTCATTCTGCCCGATGACGACCGTCAGCATCGTGAGCGGGAGCTTCCGGCATCTGGATGGGCACCGCCGTGGGCCGCCAAGGCAGGTTCACACCGGGCCGGGCGACTTGTGGAGAAACGGGCCGACCCGCTGAGAGAGATCGTGTGAGGTGTGCGAGAGCCTGCTTCTGACGACAGCCACGTTCTCGACACCGCTTATCGCCACGCTTTTGAGCATCGGCCGCAGTCCCGGGCTCACCACGTTTGGTTTGAGCAAAGCGTTGCCCTAACGTTGGAAGGGCACTCGCGTCGCTACGCGTCGTTTCGCCGCGCAGAGCCCAGGGGGGCGAAAACTGTTGGATAACAGCGCTCCGAGGTCGCTGCCTAGTCCGCCAAAGCATCGAAGGACAAGAAGTATGGCGAAGATTCCCGGAAAACAAAAAGCCCACCGTTGCCGGTGGGCTTTTTGATCGAGAGTGACCTCGAGAATTCTGGTGGGCTGTGAGTGGCTCGAACACTCGACCTACGGATTAAGAGTCCGCTGCTCTACCAACTGAGCTAACAGCCCGACGCATGCAGTGTTATCCAACTTCGCGACCAACAAGCTTTGCCTGCCGGCCCCGCCGCAGAACTGCTGCAATTGCGAGAGGCCGAATCATACATGATTTTTCGATCCTGTCCAACTCACCCCCCGTTTTTTACAAATTCGTGGCAATGGCCACCCGCGCAACTGCTGCCATCACCGGGCCCTGCCGCGCAGCCTCACTTCTTCGCCGGCGCGGGCTTGTTGCCCGGCGCCTGCTTCATACGCGCAAACAGCTCGGCGCATTGATTGCCTTCGTCGTTGTTGCTGGGCGCGATCAACGCCAGTAGCCCCGCGGCCGGCGTCAGCACCACGCCGAGCGCGACTGCGCCGGCACCGCGCGCCGCCAGAGGCAGCGCGTGTACGCCCGGCTTGGGATCCTTGAACGTGCCGCGCACGTACAGCGGCGAGCGCAGCGAGAAGATGCGAAAGCCCTTGCTGTCCGGTGTGATGTCCAGGTCCATCTGCTCGTTCTTGAAGTTGATGGTGCCGTCCACCGACACCAGCGCGTTCTCGGTATCGAACACAAACAAATTGGTCTTCATGAGGCCCGATTTCATGCTCAGGTCGGCTGCGCCGCAGTTGATCTTGACCTCGTCGTCACCGAACAGCTTGTTGACGACGTAGTTGCCCACGTTGAGCCCGGCGATCTCCATCAGAGAGCGGCTGATCACACCGTCATTGACGAGCAGCTGCACATCGCCGTTGGCGGTGCCGAGCAATGCCGCGATCGAGTTGCCGGTGCCCGCCAGATTGGCGTCGCCCTGCAACTGGCCCAGCGTCTTCTGCATCGACTCCACCTCGGGGAAGAGTTGCTTGAGCTGCAAGCGCCGCACCGAGATGCGCGCACGGCCGTCCATCGGCGCTTTGGAGCCGTCCAGGCGCACCGACGACGTCAAGCGGCCGCCGGCCATGCCGAAATTGAGCGGATCGACGTTCAGCACGCCATCCTGCAGCACGACGCGCGTGTCGAGATCCGACAGCGGCAGCTTGCTGCTGTGGATGATGCGGCCCGCGGCCAACGCGACGTTCGCGTCCATGTCACGCCAGCGATCCGTGCGGAACTCCTGCACGGGCAGGGCCTTATCGGCAGGCTGCTTCGAAGCCTTCTCGCCCTCGGCGCGCACCGTCTTCGCGGTCGTGCCCGCGCCCGATTGCACACCGATCAGTGGCCCGAGATCTTCCATGCGCAGCTGTCTCGAGGTGAGCTTGCCCGTCAACTTGGGCCGCGGGGCCTGCAGCGCGAAGCGCAGGTCTCCGTGCAGATCGCTGGCGCCCACCTTGCCGTTGAAGTTGCGGTAGTCGAACACAGGGCCCTGGGGGTCCTGCAGATTGGCCGTCAGGTGCCCGTCGGTAGCGTATGGCGGCGTGTCCGGCAGCGTCACGCCCGTCAGCGGATACAGATTGGCCATCGAATTGCCGGCGAGCTTCAGCCGCAGGTCGATCGCCCCCAGGCTGAGGGGATCGGTCACGGTGCCCACGATTGCCGCTTTGGTGGAGCCGGCGCTCACGTCGGCCTGGACCGGAAACGGCAGTGTGCCGTCGCGTAGCGCCAGCAGGCCGCCGATCTTGCCTTCGCCCTGCACCGCCAGGTCCTTGTACTTGCCCTTGACCTTCCAACCGAAGAGGTAATCAGGCGGAGGTTGCTCCTTGCGCGCCTCGGCGACCGCGTCGCTCGTCTTGCCATCGCCGGGTTGGCCGGCGGAATCCGCCGTTTTGGCCGCACCGTCCGCGGGCTTGTCGCCCGGCTTCGCGTCGGCCGGCGAGGACGCCGTCTTGTCCGCAACTTTGGCTTCCGCCTGCTTGGCACCGTTGCCCGGGGCGGACGCGGGAGCGGCCGCCTTATCCGCCTTTTCAGAGGCTTTTTCGGAAGGCTTGTCGGGCTCACCCTTCACGGGCGCAGGCTTGTCGGCGGCCTTCCCGCCGCGCTTGTCCGCCTTGCCGTCCGAGCTCTTCTCGTCGGGCACCGCTGTCGGCCCGCCCGCGATCTCGGCAAAGGGAATCGGCTTGCCAAGCGGGTCGATCAGCACCTCGAGATCCGCCTTCAGCGGCACATCCTTGTAGCTGATACGCCCCTGGTCGAATCCGATCGCGTCGATGTCCATCGTCCAGGGCGACGGCTCGCCGCTCTCGGGCATCTTGAACACCCAGTTGGCCTCGCCATCTTCGCGACGCTGCAAGTCGACTGTGGCGCCAGTCAGCTGAATGCTGCGTATACGCACGGTGCGCACGATCAGCGGCAGCGGCGACAGGCGGAACGAGGCTTCGTCCAGCTTGGCGAAGGTCGGTGCCTCGGCCCAGGGCGCGTTACCCACGGTCAGATCTTGCGCACGGACATGCGGCCAAGGCACGAGCCCTCGCCACCCGCCCTCCTCCGGATCGCGCGCCCAACGCACGCTCAGGTCGCCGTTGATGGCGAAGGGGCGGCCAATGGCAGCGGACACCCGCTCATTGATCGTGGGCTTCAAGCGGTTCCAGTCCAACGTGGCGATCACCACGACCAGGACAACCGGGATCAACAACACGATCACCAGGAGGCCAATCAGGGTTTTGCGTGTACGCGTCATTGTCTGTCCGCCTTTTTTTCTTTGCGAGGCTCCGCCGCCAGGGTTCATCCGCACCAGGGGTCGGCTGGAGACCACCGGCCGCACGGGCGGGCCACCTCCGTCATGGGCGCGGCATTGCTCGAGCCAGGGTATCGCAGACCCGTCCCCGGACAAACCCGTCAGGGACGCATCGATACAAAGCGCAACCACCGGTCATGCAGGAAATCGGCGGCGCAACGCTACGCTGGCGAGCAATTGCCGTGCCCGCCCCCGAATTTTCGTGGCGGTACCGCTCAGCGGGGCGGTTTGAACGCGGCTCGCGCGGCGTCGCAGGGCTTGCAGGCGAAGCACTCGGGATGATGGTCGTTGACCATGCCGACAGACTGCATGAAGGCGTAGACCGTCGTGGGGCCCACGAATCCCCAACCCAGCTTCTTGAGCGTCTTGGACAGTGACGTGGCCTCGGGCGAGGTAGCACGCACCTCGAAGGCCGCCTTCGGATCGCGCGGCGCATGGGCGTGCGACCACGCCAGGGATGCCAGCGACTCGCCCCGCGCGTGCATCTCGAGCAGGCGTTTGGCATTGTTGATCACCGCCTCGATCTTGCCGCGATGGCGCACGATGCCTGTGTCGGCCAGCAGCCGCGTCACGTCTTTTTCGGTGTAACGGGCCACCTTGGCGTAATCGAATCCCGCAAAACCGCGACGGAACGCCTCACGCTTATTGAGGATGGTGCGCCAGCTCAGGCCGGCTTGAAATCCCTCGAGGCAAAGCTGCTCGAACAGCGCCCGCTCATCGGCCTCGGGCCGGCCCCACTCATCATCGTGATAGGCGGTGTATTCGGGCGATCCGTCGACCCAGCCACAGCGCGGTTTGCCATCTTCAAAGTCCGTACGAGCCTGCATGCCATTCTCCTGTGTGCATCGCCGCGCCATGCTAACCCGGGGTCATCCGGCAATGGCGCGCGGGTGCCGGAAAGACCCCGTTGCACGCCCCCAACAATCCTGGGTTTTCCCCATGATTTCAGCAACTTGCAGGCTCCACACCGGATACGCGCCCTGCTACTATCTGCGCCCGGCCACCTCATGCGTGCCGGGCCTCCAGGACACGCTCATGCCGCAGCTCCCTCCGATTGCGCAGCACCCCCTTCATGCCACGCTGGAAGGCGTGCCGTTCGACCCCAATCCTTGCCTATCCTGCGGCGCGTGTTGCTCGCACTTCCGGGTGTCGTTCTATTGCGGCGAGATCGCCGGCCCCGATGGCGGACTCGTGCCCGCGGAGCTTGTCACGCAAATCGGCCCGTTGCGCGCTTGCATGCAGGGCACCGAACAAGGTGGCGGCCGCTGCGTGGCCTTGCGCGGCGAACTCGGCCAGCCTGGCATCCACTGCGCGATCTATGAGCAACGGCCCACGCCCTGTCGCGAGTTCGACGTATGGCAGCCTGACGGACAGGTCAATCCCGATTGCCAGCGGCTGCGTCTGGCGCGCGGCCTGCGTCCGCTCGCAGCGCGCCCCGATGCGGGCAACGATCCCGTCGGGCCGGCCGACCCCCTGCATCCCGATCAGCCGCGCGCCGCCTGACGTCTACGCGCCGTGGCCGGCGCCGGTGGCGCCACACGCTGTGCGTCCGGCGGAAAGTGCGCGCCCGGCCCGTGGCTCGCCATCATGTCTTGCGGATTGCGCAGCGGACACTGCTTGAGCGACAGGCAACCACAGCCGATGCAGCCATCGAGCTGATCCCGCAACTGGGTGAGCGTGCGGATACGCTCGTCGAGCTCGCCGCGCCAGCCAGCGGACATCCTGCGCCAATCGGCCACCGTCGGCGTGCGGCTCTGCGGCAACCGTTCCAGCGCGTCTGCAATCGCCGCGAGCGGCAAGCCCATGCGTTGCGCCACCTTGATGACCGCCACGCGCCGAAGCATGGCTCGCGCGTAACGCCGCTGGTTGCCTTCGCTGCGCTCGCTCGCGATCAACCCTCGCGCCTCATAGAAGTGCAACGCGGATACCGCCACGCCCGTGCGCTCGGCGAGCTCGCCGACCGACAGAGGACGATTGCGTGTGATCGCGGCAGCAGATCGAGATTTTTCGGCCGCCATACTTGACCTCAAGTTAAGTTGAGGTCTGATACTAGCACCTCCCAAAACCCTCGCATGTCGGAGATCCTGCATGCTCGCCGCACGGAGACGCTTCATGGCCATCACCTCCCTCCCCCTGCCCGCCAGCCATCCCGGGCCGGTGTTCTTCAATCCGACCGGGCTGTACGACCCCCGCCCGAATGGCTACTCCCATGTCGCGGTGGCCGACACGCCGGCGCGGCTCGTGCTGGCATCGGGCCAGGGAGGAGAAAATGAACGCGGCGAACTCGCCCATGATTTTCCGAGCCAGTTGCGGCAGGCGCTCGACAACATGGAAACGGCACTGCGCGGAGTCCACGCAGGCCTGGGCGATATCGTGCGGCTGCAGCTGCTCATCGTCGACCACGACGAAACCAAGCTCGCGCACTACACCCGCGAGATCAAGCGGCGCTGGGGCGAGCAACGCCTCGCACCTGCATGCACGCTGATTCCGGTGCCGCGCCTCGCCCTCGACGGCATGCTGGTGGAAATCGAGGCGACGGCGGTGCTGCCGCTACCGCGCTGACAACGCGCTAGCCGCGCCACTCACCCACATGCTCGGGATCGATCGGCCCGATACTGTGCCGGCGCATTTCGAGGTCGACCTTGATGGCCTCGCCGGTCTTGAGCTCGATGAAGTCTCGTGTACCCGCGGTATGCGTGCGCACCCGCACCGGCCCGCTCTCCACCTGCACGGCCAGCTCCGTGCCAGGCACATAACGCACGTTGAACGCGAGATCGGGCGTGGACTGCGACGCGGGCACGATGTCGACCCCTTCGGTCCCGGTGGTCACGCTGAAGGTGGACAGATACTGATAACTCACCTGCAGCCACACCTCGCCGCGGGTGAGCGCGATCTCGCGCCGGCGCGGAAACACCTGCGCCAGCAGCTCCGTGTTGCCATTGACCGCCATGAAGGAACCGTCGGGCAGGTAGACGGTGCTGTGCTGGTTCGACGCCGTACTCACGCGCTCGCGCCATTGCGGCGTGGTCTCGCGCAGCGTATCGATCACGAGAAACGTGAGCACGATGACGACGAGCACCACGGCCGCCACCACGATCGCCGGCACGGCGCGCCGCTTCTTGCGTGCGCGGCGGTCGAGGTTCACGACATTGGAGCGATCCGGATCGTTGGGCGGCATGGGACGGTGAGCCAGGGCGTCGGGGCGTGTCCCATTCTATAGGAGCCTCGCAGCGCCGGCGCACGCCCCCGCTTCTTACGCAGGCAGGCGGCGCCACACCGCGTCGGCCACGTCCGCCGGGTCGATCGCATCCATGCCCACGCCCCGCACAGGCGCCAAGGCATGCAGGCAAGGCGCGTAATGCATGGGCGGGCTGCTGCCGAACAGGCCGACCGTCGGCACCCCGTGCGCCACCGCGATATGCAGCCCCATGCTGTCGTTGGAGGCGAAGGCCAGGCAGCGCGCGATCAGCGCCTGGCTTACGCAGATGTCGGTCGCCAGGTTCGTCGTGTCCAGCACGGGAATCGCCTCGGGCAACAAGGCCCGGATCTCCTGCGCGATATGCCGCACATCCGCGCCGCCGCACAACAGGAAGCCGAGCCTTGGATCGCGCGCGTGCAGCAGGCGCGCCACCTCCGCATAGGCCCGGGCACTGTAGCGACGCCGCGGCGCCGACGCATTCAAACCGAGTCCCACCAGACGCGGCAGCGCGGCGCTCAGATCGGCAGCGATCGTACCTGCCGGTGCGGGGATATCCATCGAGGGGTAGCGCGCCTCGAACGGGCAGCCAGCCTCGTCCAGCACCCGTGGCAGCCACGCATGCGTATCGGGATGGGGCGTGCCTTTGCGTCGCACCCAGGCGCGATGGGTGAAGAGGGGCGCGAAGTGCGGCTGATGCTGGCGCACGAATCCCGCCCGTCGAGGAATGCCCGCGAGGCACGCTGCGAGGGCCACATAGGGCCGAAAGGTGAACAGAAACAGCGCGTCGAACGCTTCGGCGCGCAGCAGCTCGCGCAGGCGCCTGATGCGCTGCCAGCCGCGCGTGCGCTCGAGCTCCTGGAGCGAAACGACGCGCTTCACATAGGGTTGCGACCGAAACAGATCCAGCGCGGATTCGCCTTGCGTCATGAGCAGCGTCACCGGCTCGCCCGCCTGCTCGGCCAGCGCCCGCGCGAACACCATATTCAGGACGCCATCGCCGATGCCCCCGGAGACGTAGATGGCGGGATTGCTGGCGGCAAACCCGCCGGTGATCGAATGCGACATGGACTCCCTGGATGACGAAACCGGAGCCCGGCATCACACGACGCGCCACGCAATCATGCACGCGCCCGATGCCAGGCCTTTATCGAGGCTGATAGTAGGCACCCAGCCGTGAAAATATCGTGACGCCAAGGGCCTCGCAACCAGCCCCGTGCCCCCCGCAGCGCGGCGCGCAGTTGTATCGTCTGGAACGATCCGGCGTGGTCTGGCCACGCCCCAACTCCGAGGGAGTCGCCCGCCATGCAGGTCAATGCCAACACCACGATCCAGCCGCAGGGCCTGCAGGCCAGCGAAGTCGGCAATGTAGACGCGGCGGACACGCCGCTCGTGCGCACCATCGCGGGCATCGCGGCCGAATGCACTACATTCGTAAGCCTGGCGATTCGCGCGTCTGACACGCACGACACGGCCGAGGCGGACCGCCTCGAGGAGAATAGCGATGCCCGCAAGAAGATCGAAACCAGCCGCTCGCATCACGAGTCGATGATGCGCACGATCCAGCGCGAGGCGGCCGACCGGGCCAACCAGGACGCGCCCGAGAATCCGATTGCGCTGACCCTGCAGTACGCCTGCCAGCAGACGCTGAAGTTCAACACGGGCAATTGCGCCGACATGACGCTGATTCTGGGCGCGGTGCTCGAACGCGTACTGCCCCTGCGCCTGAGCGCGGCCGGCCTGAATGCCGAAGACATCGAACGCGCCGACCCGCAGCTGCGTTGCCTCTACAACGCCGAAGACGGGGGCAACCACGTCGTGCTCGGACTGACATTCACCGACGTAGACGCACAGACCGAGCACCAGTACTACGCCGATGCCTGGGCCGGCGGCACCTTGATACCGCACAACGAGGCCCGCGCCTTTTATGAGGACAACCAGAGCCGGTACATCACGGGCAACTTCCAATTCGAAGAAAACGAGAAGTTCAGCGCCATCATGAAAAGCCCGGCGTTCGTCGACGCGATCTGCGACACCCTGACGAGGCAGTATGACGTGCGGCTCGAGGCACCGATGCCGGACAACCCTTTCGCCCGCTACGAGCGCTAGCAGAGGCGCACGCAAAACCTGCCCTGCTCGCGGCCGCGCATCGGCCGGCTTTGGTCTCATGCAGCGCTGCCGCGCCACGCCCGATCCCGCACGACATAGCCCGGTCTGACCTCGAAGCACTGCCGCGCCACCCGACCTGGTCCGGTCCGTGCGGGCAAAAAAAATCGCCGCTCACAAGGAGCGGCGATTCTTCGCATTCGATCTGGTGGGTTGTGCGAGACTCGAACTCGCGACCAACGGATTAAAAGTCCGCTGCTCTACCGACTGAGCTAACAACCCAACCTAAGCCAAAGATTATGGCTCATTCTGGCCGGAAGGTCAAGGCGGCGCCATCCGGCGCCAGACTTCCCGCGGCCATCGTGTCGCCCGGCGCGTAGCGACCGGCACCAGCGCTGCTTGCCGGCATGTCAGGCGGCGCCTATGCAAAAGGCCGCCTCGAGGGGCGGCCTTGCAAGCGGGCAATGCGACGGCGCTGGATTACCAGGCGGCGAGCACGGCGCCCTTGTACTTGGTGGCGATGAATTCCTTCACCGGCGCGCTGTGATACGCGGCCACCAGCTTCTGGATGTCAGCACGGTCCTTGTCCTTGGCGCGCACGACCAGCACGTTGGCGTAGGGCGAATCCGGCGCTTCCTGGGTGATGGCGTCCTTCTTGGGATCCAGGCCGGCTTCGAGCGCGAAGTTGGTATTCACGGCCGAGGCGTCGGTGTCGTCCAGCGAACGCGGCAGTTGGGCGGCGTCCAGCTCGATGAAACGCAGCTTCTTGGGATTTTCGACCACGTCGATCGGGGTCGCCTTCAGGCCGGCTTCCGGACGCAGCTTGATCAGGCCCTTGCTCTGCAGCAGCAGCAGCGCGCGGCCGCCGTTGGTCGGATCGTTGGGGATGCCGATGCGGGCACCGCTCTTCAGGTCGTCCAGGCTCTTGACCTTCTTGCTGTAGATGCCGATCGGGAAGATCACGGTCTTGCCCACGCTCACCAGGTTGTAGCCGCGGTCGGCATTGGCGTTGTCGAGGTAGGGCTGGTGCTGGTAGCTGTTCAGATCGAGATCACCCGCGGCCAGTGCCACGTTGGGCTGCACGTAGTCGGAGAACTCGATGACCTGCAGGTTCAGGCCCTGCTTGGCCGCTTCCTGCTTGACCACTTCGAAGATTTGGGCGTGCGGGCCGGCCGTCACGCCGATCTTCAGCGGCTTGTCCTGCGCCAGGGCCGGCTGGGCGAAAACGGCGGCGCCCAGGGCGAACGCGGCCAGCGACTTCAGAAACTTGGTGCTCATGATGCGGTGTGTTCCGACAAAGAAAGAAGGGGTGTTGCGGTAAGGAATTCGAATGATTCAGCGGTGCGACATGCGGCGCACGAGCCAGTCGCCAAAACTCTGCACGGCCTGGACCAGCGCGATCAGCACGACCACGACGGCCAGCATCACTTCAGGCAGGAAACGCTGATACCCGTAGCGGATGCCGAGGTCGCCCAGGCCACCGCCGCCGATCGCGCCGGCCATGGCCGAGTAGCCGATCAGGCTGACGATCGTGACGATGGTGGCGGCCACCAGGCCAGGCAGCGCTTCGGGCAACAGCACCTTGGCGATGATCTGCATCGGCGACGCACCCATGGCGCGCGCCGCGGTGATCAGGCCGGGATCGATCTCGCGCATGGCGTTCTCGGCGATGCGCGCCATGAACGGAATCGCAGCCACGGCCAGCGGCACGATCGCGGCGGTGGTGCCGATCGAGGTCTGGGCAATCCAGCGCGTGAACGGAATGATGGCGACCATCAGAATCACGAACGGCACCGAGCGGGTCGCGTTGACGATCACGCCGAGCACGCTATTGACGGCGAGATTCTCGAGCATGGCGCCGCGCGCGGTCACGATCAGGATCACGCCGAGCGGGATGCCCACCAGCACCGCCACGCCGCCCGCCACGCCGACCATCAGCAGGGTTTCAAGCAGCGACGTGATAAGCAGGTCGATCAGTTGCGGGCTCATGAGCAATTTCTTCCACGGTGATATCTCGGGCGGTCAGCGCGGCGTGCGCGTCCTTGACCGCCTGCGGCGCGCCTTGCGCCAATACGAACAGCGTGCCGACGGCAACGCCCTTGATGTCTTCGATGCGGGCCTGCACCAGGCTGACGTCGAGCGCGTACTGTCGCGACAGATCGGACAGTACCGCGCCGGTCGCATCGCTGCCCGACAGCTTCAGGCGCCACAGGCGCACGGCCTGGTCCGGACGCGCGGCGGCGAGTTCGGCGATGCGCGCCTGCACGGCGGTGAGCGTGCCTTCGGTCAGATCGGACGCGGTAGCGGCCGACACCATGCCGCGCGTCACATCGTGGCGCGGCTGGGCGAAGACGTCCTGCGTGCGGCCCACTTCGATGACCTCGCCCTGCGACAGCACGGCCACGCGATCGCAGACCTCGCGCACCACTTCCATCTGGTGCGTGATCATGACCACGGTGACGCCGGTCTTGCGATTGATGTCGCGCAGCAGGGCCAGGATGTTGTGGGTGGTTTCCGGGTCGAGCGCCGAGGTGGCCTCGTCGCTCAGCAAGACGTCGGGGTCATTGGCCAGCGCGCGCGCGATGCCCACGCGCTGCTTCTGGCCACCGCTGATCTGGCTGGGATAACGGTCGCGCAGATGCTCCAGCCCCACCAGGGCGAGCAGGCGTTCGACGCGCGCGGGAATTTCGGCCTTGGGCACGCCCGCGATCTCGAGCGGCAGCGCCACGTTGCCATAGACGGTGCGGCGCGCGAGCAGATTGAAGCCCTGGAACACCATGCCGATGCGGCGGCGCTGGGCGCGCAGTTGCGCTTCGGACAGCCCGGTGAGCACCTGATCACCGATCGTGATCGTGCCCTGATCGGGACGCTCGAGCAGATTGATGCACTGAACCAGCGTACTTTTACCGGCCCCGCTGGGTCCGATGATGCCAAAGATCTCGCCCTGCTCGATGCGCAGGTTGATCCCCCGCAAGGCCTCGAAACGGCCGCGCGGCGTGGCGTACGTCTTGGATAGGTTTTGAATATGAATCATGGCATGTAATTTTCTATTGCCAGCTTTCTAAAGAGAACGACTGATTAATCCTCTTTTAATAACTAGGAGTAATATAAAACGACCGTGACCCGCCACGCATGCACGCGGCATGCAGGAACGGGTCAACAGGAATCGGCAGGACGGAACGGCCCACGGCCGGTTCGGAAGCGGTCCGGCACCTGAGCGCCGGACCGAATCGCGTCAGCGCGCCCGCGAAATGCGGACTTCGGCGCCGCGGCGCTTCACTTCCAGGCCCTCGGAGGGCAGGATGCGCAGGCCTTCCAGGCCCTTGATGTAGCTGGAGCCCTGCATCTGCATCACCCGGATTTTATTGCGCATCACGACCGGGTTATGCACAGGCATGCCGAACATCCAGACTTCGTCGAGAATGCGGGCCGAGTTGAACTCGCCCGTATGCTGAGCCGCGGGTCCGAGACAGAGCATGTGCCCCTCGCGGCCAAAGACCGGGAACTGATCCGGGCCGCATTCGAGCGTCCAGGTGGTGCCGCCCTCGTAACGATGACCGGTGTTCAGGTCCCACCAGGCTTCGCCCTTGGGCAGGTAGACACGCACCGAGTTGCCCGGCGTCACGACAGGCGCCACCAGCAGGGCCGGGCCCAGCAGGTACTGCAGATCGTGGTCGTGTGCCTCGGGATCGTTCGGGAAGGACATCGCCATCGACCGCTGCACCGGCAAGCCGGTGCGCGCGGCATCTTCGATGGCGCCCAGCACGTACGGAATCAGGCGATAGCGCCACTGCAGCCAGGTGCGGGCCTGATTCAGCGTGTCGTCGCCAAACGCCCATGGCAGCAAGCCGCCCACGCCCTGGAAGCTGAAATTGGCGGAGAACACCGCCGCCTGCAGCCAGCGCAGATACAGTTCGGGGCTCATGCCGGCCAGGCTGGCCTGGGCCGAACCCAGCGCATGCACCTGCACGGGCAGGCCGCTCGCGCCGATCGACAATGCGGTGCGCAACGTGTGCTGCAGGCCATCCCAGTCGTTGCTGACCTTCGGGCCCGCCTGCCACGGCAGGCGTTGTGCGGCCGGGAACAGATCGGTGCTCGGCACCACGCCCTCGGGCGGGACCTTATGACCGGCCACGGCGTCGAACAAGGCACGGCGCGCCAGCAACGGATACAGGGTGCGCAGCGACGGACCGGATTCACCATTGCGTGCGGACACGCCGTCGGGAATCGCGATCTGGGCGTCGCAGGCCGGGGCGTCGAGTCCGTCGTCGACCAGTTGGCGGTGACGCTCGACCCACAGCGCATAAGCGTCGCGATAGGTCAGGTCGAGCAGGCCAAAGGGCTGGCCCTGGGTCGCGGCATTGCCGTCGAACACCTGGGCGCTGCCGTCATCCTTCGTGAGCAGCCAACCGCGGTCTTCGAGCTCTTCGAATAGCGGGCTTTGCTTGAGCACACCGGGAAAGCCGGTGCCCGACACATGGACGTTGAACTTGTGGAACAGCGCCAGCACCTGCTTGGCATCCGGGAAACGCTGCGCGTCCCACTCGAAGACCGACTTGTCGGAGGCGAAATGCCAGGCGGCCGGCGTGGCCAGCGAGACGACGTCGAGCGGGATCTGGTTGGCCCGGAACTGCTCCACCAGCGCCACGGTCTGGGTCGGCATCTCGCCTTCGGCCTGAGCCAGCCAGGTGCCCAGGGCCCACAACACGGGCTGGCCCGCACGGCCGGTCAGCGCACTGTATTGATTGAGGATTTCGGCCGGGTCCCCCGCGAAGAGGAACAGGTCCAGCACGGGATCGTCGACGGCCAGGATATAGGCGGTGTCGGCCGGCGCCACGCCCACGGCGTGTTCGACGCGGCGCAGGGTGTTGGCGTACACGCCCCAACCCTTGGGACTCCATGCCAATGGCAGGGCCCGGTGCTCGGGGTCGTCGGAGACGACGGATTCGTCGCGGCGATTGAGATCACCCGGGGTCTCGCCCAGGCCATAGACGCGTTCGCCCGTCGTGAGCGCAAAGCCCACATGCCAGGCGGCGTGCGCGTCTTCGTCGAGCGCGTTATGACCGAAGGCCGGCGTATGCGCCGACACTTCGGAACTCAAGACCTGGGTGTCGCCGCGCCAAAGCACGACGCGGACCGGGTCGGTGAGGATCTCGAGCGACACATCACCCTGAGTGATGCGCCAGCCACTCGCGTCATCGCGCGGGGCAAGCGTAGCCTCGCCCACGGCTTCTTCGCGAGCGAGCAGCATTTCGCTCAGCGCGCGCGCACGCGCACTGGGCTTGTCATCGTTGAAGTGCGGTGTCAGCGCACAACGCAGGCGAAAGACGCCGGGCGCATGCGCCTCGACGACCAGCCGCAGGCCATCACCCGCGTCGAAATCATTGCGACTGGGACGCGAGGTCAGCAGCTCGATGGTATCGAGCTGATTAGTATGAGCAAAGTCGTACTTCGGCGGCACAGAGCATCCCCCGGCTTTAGCCAAAAAACCAATAAAAGTCGTTATTTTGACGGATTTGGCCCTTGAAATAAACTCGGTCCCTGTTTTCGGGGCCAACGGCCGACCCTGGGCGGCCTATCGGGTGCTACGCGCACACGTCTGCCGGCCCGGCAAGAAATGGCGCCAGCCCCGTGGTAAAGGTCCGAATTTCGCTCATTCTGGCAGTAAATCGGCAACATCGCACGTATAGAACGCCGGCTTAGGGTAAGCCTGTCGCGGGCGCTGCGCCCGCGGGGGAAGCGTGAGAGGCCGACCCCGCGCCTCCCCAGGCCCGCCACCCGCGAGCCCCGCCGGACTCATCGGGGCGCGATCGCCCCCAGCAGATCCGCTTCCAGAGGTACGGGCTCGGCATACAAACCCGCCGCGATTACTTCACCCATCAGAGCCGACCAGGACAACCCGCGCGACGCGTACCCGGTGGCGAGCCAGATGCCGGGCGCATGGGCCAGCGTCCCCACGGCAGGCAAACGACCCGGCTGCACGGCACGCCAGCCGGCCCAGCCCGGCAGGCTGCCCGCTGGCGGCCACGACAGGCCGGATGACGCCAGCAGCCCGGCCGCCTTGCCGAGGTTGGTGACCTGCCCGGCCTCCGAGACCGCCGAATGCTCGGCGCCATGCACGTAGGTGCCGCCCGCCACGCACCATCCTTCCACCTCGGGCAGCAGATAGCCCTCGCCCGCGACCACGCAGCGTGGCCCGCCGCCGAGCGCGGCAGCGGGAATCTGTGTGACCTCGCCCGCCAGCGCGTGCATCTGCGCCACCCGGGGCAGCGCCTCGATCAGGCCGCTGCGGGCCAACACGGCGCGCGCACCCACGGCATTGGCCAGCACCACCGTGCCTGCCCGTGCCAGCGCGGTCCCGAGGTGATCCTCCGCAATCCAGCCGCCGTCCGCCGCGATCAGCCGATGTACCTGCCCGGGCTCGCGTGTAATCAACGGATGATCGAGCAAGGCATCGATCAGCGGTTGTGGCCGCACCAGCATGCCGTCGGCCAGAAATACGCCACCCCGGGCGAGCGCCATGCCCGCCAGGGCACTGGCCTCCTCGCGCGTCACGGGACGGGCCCAGGAGGACGGGAAAGCCAGCGCGCCGAGCGCCTCCTGCAGCACGGGCCGCGCGTCATCGCGTTCGAGTTGCAAGGTGCCCGTGCGCTGCACGATCTCGGCGGGCAAGTGCGCCCAGCGCACTCGCGCCATGCGGCTGCCCGCACGCGACAGTCGGGCCCGCGCATTGTCGTCGCGCGCGATCACGGGAGTGAGTGCGGCGGCCAAATGCTGCGCGTGCGCGGGTGTGTCCGGGGCAAGCACCACCACCTCACAGCCCCGGCGCGCGAGCGCGTGCGCCACCCCGGCACCGGCCAGTCCGGCACCCACGACCAGCACGGCCTCCCGTAACGCCGCGGCCGCCGGCACCACGGGGGCTTGCGCCGCCGCCCACGCCGCACGACGGCCCACAGTGATATGCCATTTACCGGCCTCGCCGGGCTGGCGTGCGACATCGAACCCCGCGCGCCGCAGGCCGTCACGCACCGTTGCCGCGGCGCTCCACGTGGCCAGGGTGGCGTCCGGCGCCGCAAGCCGGCCCAGGCGCCGCAGCACGCCTTCATCCCACATCTGCGGATTGAGCCGGGGCGAAAAACCATCCAGGAAGTAGGCGTCCACGCGAGCGCGCAGCTGCGTCGCCATACGCTCGGCAGGCCCGAAGGCGAGCGTGAGCGTGACCGCTCCCCCGTCGAACTCGAGCCGATGCACGCCCGGCAGCAACGGCGGCCATTGCGCGATGAGTGCATCGGCGAGCTCGCGCAGCGGTGCCGGCACGTGCGTGTCGCGCAAGCGCTGCAGCGTGTCGCGATCGAAGGGATGCCCCTCGATGGACACCATATGCAGACGCCCGCAGCGCGCCGGATCGGCGCGCCATGCCTGCCACAAGGCCAGAAAGTTGGTGCCCAGGCCGAACCCGGTTTCGCACACCGTGAAGCGGTCCCGGCCCTGCCAGCGTTCAGGCAGTCCATTACCCTGCAGAAAGACGCTTTGCGTCTGCCCGTATGCGTCGGCCGGCGAGTTGTAGACATCGCCGTACAGCGGGCTCACGAGCCGGCCCTGGTCGTCGAGCGCCGCCGTGGCTGGCGTAAGAGGAAGATAGGACGAGGACATGGGCGATATTGTGCCTGGGAGAGTTCGCGCCGGCAGTCTACTCCCAAGGTCCTGCCCTGCCCCCTCGCGGCGACGGATCCGTTCCCGCAGCGGAAAACGCAGGCGTGCATTCTCCCTGCCGGCGCGTCTCCGTTGGCGTTGCGCCACGCATGGCCGGCCCGGCAGGCCCGCCGGGCGTGCGATTCGTCAAAACGTCGTACACGCAGGCTTACACTGGAGTCATGCAAACGCCCTCCTCCTCCCCCAAGGCCGCGCTGGATCTCGGCGCCGCCATCGACACCGCCGTGTCGGCCGCTCACGCGGGCGCCGCGATCCTGCAATCCTATGCGCACCGCCGCGACGATCTCGTGATCGACCACAAGGCGCACAACGATCTCGTTTCGCAAGCCGACCGCGAAGCCGAGGCTGCCGTGCTGGAAGTTTTGCGCGAACGCACGCCGCAGTACGGCATCGTGGCCGAAGAAACCGGCGGCGAGGCGCAAGGCGCAGCCACCTGGTACATCGACCCGCTGGATGGCACGACCAATTTCCTGCACGGCATCCCGCACTACTGCGTTTCGATCGCGCTGGTGGCGAAGGCGGGCACGCAAGTGGGCCCGGGCGCGCCGCTCGAGATCGACACGCCTGTGATCGGCGTGGTCTATGACCCGAACCGCGAAGAGCTCTTCACCGGCGTGCACGGCGTCGGTGCCTGGCTCAACGGCCGCCGCATCGCATGCTCGCGCACCGCCACGCTCGAAGAATCGGTGCTGGCCACCGGCTTCCCGTTCCGCGATTTCTCGTTCGCCGACCAATACATGCCGATGCTGCGCGACGCGATCTGCACGGCGCGCGGCGTGCGCCGCATGGGCGCGGCCGCGCTCGATCTGGCCTGGACGGCCGCCGGCCGCTACGACGGTTATTGGGAGATGGGCCTGGCGCCCTGGGACGTCGCCGCCGGCACGCTGATTCTGCGCGAAGCGGGCGGTGTGTGCCACGACATGCACGGCGACGAGCCGTGGCCCGTGGGCGGACGCGTGGTATCCGGCAACCCGCAAGTGGCCGAAGCGCTCGCCCGCATGATCGCCCCGCACCTCAAGGCGCGCGGCTGAACCTCTCGCAAAAAAACCGGGCGCCGCCAATTGGCCGCGCCCGGTTTTTTTGCGCCTCGCGCGACGCCCCGTGGGGACGCCGGATGCCGAGGCGCTGGGCGCGAGCGCGCCCGCGCTCTAAGCCAAAGACCTCAGGTGCCCGTCGGGCGCTGCGCCGCCCCACCGCTTTCGCTGTCGGCCTCCGCCTGAGCCTCGTCGCGCAGCTCACGCCGCAGGATCTTGCCCACATTGCTCTTGGGCAACTCCTGCCGCAACTCGATCTGGCGCGGCCGCTTATAGCCGGTGAGCTTCTCGCGGCACCAGGCCTCGACCTCGGCCACCGTCAGGCTCGGATCCTTGGGCACGACATAAGCGCGCACCGCCTCGCCCGAATGCGGGTCGGTCACGCCGACCACCGCGCATTCCAGGATCTTGGGATGCGCGGCAATCACCGCCTCGACCTCGTTCGGATAGACCTTGAAACCCGAGACCGCGATCATGTCCTTCTTGCGGTCGACGATGCGCACATAGCCGCGTTCGTCCATGATGCCGATGTCGCCCGAGCGGAAAAAGCCGTCAGCCGTCATCACCTGGCGGGTCTCGTCGGGCTTGTTCCAATAGCCCAGCATCACCTGCGGACCTCGGATCGACACCTCGCCGCGCTCGCCGTAAGGCACTTCCTGGCCGGCGTCGTCGAGGATCGCCACATCGGTGGACGGCAGCGGCAGCCCGATCGCGCCCGAGTACTCGGTGGCGTTGGTGGGATTGACCGTGGCGACCGGCGAGGTCTCGGACAGACCATAGCCTTCGATGAGCGGCTTGCCTGTGAGCTTGAGCCAGCGTTCGGCCACCACCTGTTGCACGGCCATGCCGCCCCCGAGCGTGAGGCGCAGAGCCGAGAAATCGAGCTTCGCGAACTCGGCATTGTTGGCCAGCGCGTTAAACAGCGTATTGACCCCGGGAAACAGATTCACCGGGGTCTTCTTCCAGGCTGCGATCAGCGCGGGCTGGTCGCGCGGATTGATGATCATCAGATTGCGCATGCCCGCGTGCATGCCGAACAAGCCGCAGGTCGTGAGCGCGAACACGTGATAGAGCGGCAGCGCGCTGATGATGGTGAGCTGGCCCTGATGGCCCTCGACCGCCGGCTGCGCCACGGCTTCGGTCTGCAGCACGTTGGCCACGAGGTTGCCGTGCGACAGCATGGCCCCCTTGGGGGTGCCGGTGGTGCCGCCGGTGTACTGCAGCACCGCGAGATCATCCATCTTGAGCTCGGGCGGCGAAAAAGGCGCGTGCGCGCCTTCCTTGAGCACCTCGGGTAGCAGACGCGCTTCGTCGATTTGCCAGGCCGGCACCAGCTTCTTGACGTGGCGCGCGACAAAATTCACGATCGGTGCCTTGAGCCCGCCCAGCAGGTCGCCAGGCGCCACCACGACCACATGACGCAGCTCGCCCTTGTCGCGCACATCCTGCAGCGTCTTGGCGAAGTTCTCCAGGATCACGATCACCTGTGCGCCGCTATCCAGCAGCTGGCGCTCGAGCTCCTCGCTCTTGTAGAGCGGATTGACGTTGACCACCACCATGCCCGCGCGGAACGTGCCGAGCAATGCCACGAGATAGGCTGGTACGTTGGGCATCATCAGCGCCACGCGCGCGCCCTTGGGCAAACCGGTGCCCTGCAAATAGGCGGCAAAGGCCCGGGCGTGCGCATCGAGCGTGGCGTAAGTGATGTCGGAGCCCAATGACGTGCAGGCGATACGATCGGCATAGCGATTGACCGCGCGGTCAAGCAGGTCGGTGAGCGAGGTGTAATCGTCGGTCGAGATCTCGGCCGGTACACCTTGGGGATAGCTCGCGAGCCAGGGACGAAGCATGGTGTTTGTCTCCCTTATTTCGTATTTTGTTTGATGATACCCTTGATCCATCGTTCCCAACGCACCTCAAACCTCGTATGAATCTGCTCGAACCTATCGTGACCTGGCGCGAAGAAATCGCCGCATTGCGCCGCGACATCCATGCCCATCCCGAACTGGCCTTCGAAGAATTCCGCACCGCTGACCTCGTCGCGAAGCAGCTGCAGGATTGGGGCATCGAGATCGACCGCGGCCTCGGCGGCACCGGGGTGGTCGGCATCATCCGCGGCTCGCGGGAGAGCGCGCGCACGCTGGGCCTGCGCGCCGACCTCGACGCGTTGCCGATGCAAGAGGTCAACACCTTTTCGCACGCCAGCAAGCACGCAGGCAAGATGCATGCGTGTGGCCACGACGGCCACACCGCGATGCTGCTCGGCGCAGCGCGTTATCTCTCGCAGCATCGGGATTTCGCCGGCACGGTCTATGTGATCTTCCAGCCCGCCGAAGAAGGCGGTGGCGGCGCCAAACGCATGATCGACGACGGCCTGTTCACACGCTTCCCGATGGATGCGGTGTTCGGCATGCACAACTGGCCCGGCATGAAGGTCGGCCAGTTCGGCCTCACCGCCGGCCCGATCATGGCCTCGTCCAACGAGTTCGCGATCACCATTCGCGGCAAGGGCACGCACGCAGGCATGCCGCATCTCGGCGTCGACCCCGTCATGACGGCCGTCCAGCTCGCGCAGAGCCTGCAGACCATCATCACGCGCAACCGCAATCCGCTCGACGCGGCCGTGCTGAGCATCACGCAGATCCACACGGGCAGCGCCGACAACGTCGTGCCCAACGAAGCGATCATGCGCGGCACCGTGCGCACCTTCACGCTCGAAACGCTCGATCTGATCGAGCGCCGCATGAAAGAGATTTCGCAGCACACCTGCGAAGCCCTCGACTGCAAGGTCGAAGTGGCGTTCCAGCGCAATTACCCGCCCACCATCAACCACGCCGCCGAGGCCGCCTTCTGCGCCGACGTGATGCGTGACATCGTGGGCCCCGACAACGTCAACGACCACGTGCAGCCCACGATGGGCGCCGAAGACTTCGCCTTCATGCTCCAGGAAAAGCCCGGCGCCTATGTCTGGATCGGCAACGGCACGGGCGACCACCGCGACATCGGCCACGGCGCCGGTCCGTGCACGTTGCACAACGGCAGCTACGACTTCAACGACGACCTGCTGCCGCTGGGCGCCACCTACTGGGTGCAGCTCGCACTCAAGTGGTTGGCTCGGCCTTGACGAGCAGGCCCTGAAACGAGGGCATCGCGATCTGGCCCCGGGATACGGGCTCGGATCGCGATGCCTCTCAGCACCCCTCAGGACGCGCCCGGCTCCAGGGCCGGCGCGGCCTCGGCCTCACGCTCGGCAGGCAGCAAGGTCACCATCGCCGCGGTGCATGCCGCGATCACCGCCATCACCAGCAACAGCGTCGTAAACCCGGCCTGCTTGACCATCGGTCCGAGCAACCACACCGCGAGCGAACTCACGCCGAACGACACGGTCAGGCGCATGCCGGCCACGCGTGAGCGGCTGCGATCGTCCACGTAGCGCACGATCATGGCGTCGGTGAAGGGGATCGCGCCGAAGATGAAGATCATGGCGCCGAGCAGCGCGACGTAGAGCGCCCAGCCTTGCGCCCAGGCTGCCCACAGCAGCAACGGAATTTGCGCCATCGCGATGACGAGGTACAGCGGCTTGAGCGCGACGCGATCGAGCAGGCGGCCCACGATCACCTGCGTGAGCGACGAGACGACGTAAATACCTGCCAGGAGCGCGCCCAACAGCACCGGGTCCTGCACCACACCGCTCAAACGTTCGTCGAGCAGTTGCGCATTGCCGTTGGTCGTAAAGTTGAACAGCAGGCTGCCCGTTACGGCGGCGGCCGTCATGACCGCGAAGGCGCGCGCCAGTGCACGCGGCGTCAGCGTGACCGCCGCGCGGCTCTTGCGGCGCGACGGCGGTTCGGTTTCTTGCGGGCAGATGCGCATGAAAAAAATCCCGCAGACCCAGGCAAAAAGACCCGGCACGGCAAAGGCGGCCCGCCAGCCGAGCGCCTGCACCAACAGGCCCGTCACCAGCGCAGCCACCGCTACCCCGAGATTCCCGGCCAGGCCGTTGATGCCGATGACCGCGCCCGGATTGGGGGCATGCTGCACGATCATCGGAATACCGACAGGGTGATAGATCGCCGCAAACAGCCCGACCAGCGCGAGCGCGCCTGCCAGTTGCCACGCGTTCTGGGCGAAGGCGCACAGTATCGCCGCCGCCCCGATGCCAAAGAAGAACAGCAGCATCATCCGGCGCCGCCCCCACAAGTCTCCCAGGCGCCCCGCGGGCCAGGACCCGATGCCAAAGAGAAAGAAGGCCGCCACGCCATAGGGCATGAGGTCTTCCCAATGTGCAAAACCGAAATCGGCGGCAATGGTGCCCACCGCCGCCGCGAAGATCAGCAGGAACATGTGATCGATGGCATGGGCGATGTTCAGCAGCAACGTGACCGGGCGGGCAAACGGCTGAGCGGCGGGAGAGAGGTCGGAAGAAGTCATGGCGCACACGAAAGGAGAACCCATCGATCCGAACCCACACCGAGGGTCGAATGCGATGAAAGAGGCGCCAGTTTGCCGCCGGGCGGTTATTCTGTCCTTCGAGGTTCTGAACAAAACTATCGAGAAATGGACAAATCGCCGGCCGCGCCGATCGTGAGCGTCACCTATCCGGATGCGCCCGGCGTGGTCACACGCCGGCGCCAATTGGCGGCCGACTTCCACGTCGAACCGCATTGGCACGAACGTGCGCAACTCCTCTACGCCTCGCACGGCGTCATGCGCGTGACCACGCCGCGGCGCCTCTGGATCGTGCCGCCCACGCGTGCGCTGTGGATCCCGGCACAGGTCGTGCACGAGATCCGCATGAGCAGCGCGGTCGACATGCGCTCGCTCTACATCGACGCCGGCCTGGTGCAGACCTTGCCGGCCGACTGCGCGGTGCTGGAGGTCACGCCGCTGATGCGCGAGCTGGTCGTACGCATCACCACCACCGGCCAGTGCGGCGGCCAACACGGCGGTCCGCCCGGCAAGCCGGATACCTTCAGCGCCGACCACGAACTGTTGAGCGCCTTGCTGGTGGCCGAACTCGGGCGCCTGGCGCCGCGCGCTTTCGATCTGCCGCTGCCGCAAAGCGCGGATCTGCGCGCGCTCTGCGTCGACCTGCTGCACGACTTGAGCCTCGCGCATGCGCCGCAACAGGCTGCGGCCCGGATGGGCGTGAGCACACGCACGCTCTACCGCCGCTTTCTGGACGAAACCGGCCTGAGCTACACCCGCTGGGTGCAGCAGGCGCGGCTGCTCGAAGCCGTGCGGCGGCTCGCCGAAGGGGTGCCTGTCACGACCGTGGCGCTGGACCTCGGTTATCAGAGCCCCAGCGCATTCTCCGCGATGTTCCACCGCCAGCTGGGCAGTGCGCCGCGCCAGTGGCGTTGAGCCACCCGCCCCCGACCAGCCGCGCCGGCGCCGCTTCGGCAACGCGGTAGCAGCGGGCCAGACGGATCGCCGTACGCTTCAGCCCGGATCGGGCAACGCGAGGCAGGCCTCGAGAAAGCGTTGCGCCGCCCGTGTGCTGGCCTGGGCATGCGGCACCAGGATACTCAGCGTGCGCGTGAGGGGCTCGGGCAACAAACGCAACACGGCGAGCGTGCCGTCTTCGTGCTGCATCGACATGATGGATACAAAGCCCACGCCCAGGCCCGCGCGCACGGCCTGCTTGACGCCCTCGACGCCCGCCAGCTCCAGACCGATCGCGGGCGTCAGCCCCGCCTGGTCGTAGGCACGCTCCACCAGACGGCGCACGCCTGACCCCGGCTCGCGCATCACCAGAGGCCACTGCGACAACTCGGGCAACGTCGCCGCCTGCCGGGCCGCGAGGGCGTGATCGGCGCGCACGATGGCGACCACTTCGTCGTGGCGCCAGTCATGGACCGCGGTATCCGTCGGGAGTCCGCCGGGCACTTCGCCCTCGATGAAAGCCAGATCCAGACCCGCGAGACGATCGACGATTTCGCGGGTATTGCCGTCGGAGAGATGCAGCGCGATCGCCGGGTGGCGCGCACGGAAGTCCGCCACGAGCGCGGGCAGCAGATAGCTGGCGGGCGTGGTGCTCGCCCCCAGCCGCAGCGAACCCGTCTCTAATCCGCGCGCGGCATCTCGCACGGCGCGGGCCTGCCCATATACCTGGCGCAGCGCGCGCGCCTGCATGGCGAGCCGTTCGCCCGCATCGGTGAGCACAATCCCGTGACCGCTGCGTCGATACAGCGGCTCGCCGAACCAGGTTTGCAGCGCCCTGAGTTGGCCGGACAGCGCGGGCTGCGACAGATGCAGCAACGCGGCGGCGCGGCTGATGTTGCCGGTATCGGCAACGGTGGCGAAGCTCAACAACTGATCGGGCGTCATGGGCGGTCGATATCGGAAATTCTGATAAGTGTCATTCTAAATAAAGATTTTTCGTATAACGAGTCCCGTTTTAATATTTCCGCTAGTTATTTAAATATCCCTTTTAAGCATGAGCACCGCCACCACCGCCGCCCTTCCCGCCCCGACACCCTGGCGCGACAAACTCAACGGCATTCTCTTCGTGGCGCTCATGGCCGGCGCGGTCGTGCAGCTGGCCGATCACCCCGCCGTCCGCTCGCTGGGATTCTCGCCGCTGGTGGTGGGCATCGTTTGCGGCATGCTCTATGGCAACTTCCTGCGTGGCACGATGCCGGCGGACTGGGGCGCGGGCGTGAATTTCACGGCGCGCCGACTGCTTCGCATCGCCGTGGCCTTCTACGGCCTGAACATCAGCATCCAGCAGATCGTGGCTGTCGGCCTGCCCGGCCTCGCGGTCTCGATCGCCGTGGTTGTGGGCACGCTGGTGATTGGCGCGGTCGTGGGCCAACGCCTGCTCGGACTGGACCGCGACACGGCCTTGCTCACCTCGGCCGGCAGCGCCATCTGCGGCGCGGCCGCCGTGCTCGCATTCGAACCCACGCTGCGCGCGGCGCCGCACAAGAGCGCCGTTGCGGTCGCAACCGTCGTGTTGTTCGGCACGCTGTCGATGTTCCTCTACCCGATCCTGTATCACGCAGGTTGGCTGTCTTTCGACACGCAAGCGCTCGGCATCTACATCGGCGGCACCATCCACGAAGTGGCGCAGGTCGTGGGCGCGGCCAGCAACATCGATCCCGCCACCACCGAAGTCGCCACCATTGTGAAGATGACCCGCGTGGCCCTGCTCGTGCCGGTGCTGTTGGTGCTGGGCTTGTGGCTGCGCAGTGCGGCGCGGCGCTCGGGTGGCACCGACCAAGGGGCGAATCGCCTGCCGGTACCTTGGTTCGCCGTGGGCTTTCTGGTGCTCGCCATCATCAACTCGCTGCAAGTGCTGCCGCCGGATCTGGTGAATGCGATCCGCCGCCTCGATGTGTTCGCGCTCACGATGGCCATGACGGCGCTCGGCATCGAGACCCGCTTCGCCCAGATCCGCAAGGCCGGACCGCGCGTCCTGGCGCTCGGCCTGGTGCTGTATGCATGGCTATTGCTGGGCGGCTACGGCCTGGTCAAGGCGGTGGCCTGATCCCTCGCGCGGCGCCGTTGGGGGCCGCGCGCCGGTGTCGCATTTTTCCTGCATAATCGGTCGGTTCGATACCAGGAGCCGGCCATGACAGCGCCCAAGAATACTTTCACCCAATTGCCCGCCGGCCGCGAACCCGTACTGCGCGTCATGCCCATGCCCGCCGATGCCAACATCCATGGTGATGTGTTCGGCGGCTGGATCATGTCGCAAGTGGACATCGCCGGATCGATCCCGGCGGCGCGCCGCGCCGCTGGCCGCGTGGCCACCGTGGCCGTCAATGCCTTCCAGTTCAAGCAGCCGGTCTTTGTCGGCGACCTGCTGAGCCTCTACGCCCGCATCACCCGCACCGGTTCCACCTCCGTCACCGTCGACGTCGAGGTCTATGCCGAACGCCAGCGGCTCGATGCCGAAGTCGTCAAGGTGACCGAAGCCACGCTCACCTACGTCGCCACCGACGAAGCCCGCCGCAGCCGTCCGCTTCCCACGCTCTGAGTGCTCGCATGACGCAGTCCGACGCACCCGAAAAGGCCCTGCCGACACCCCGCCGCCTCGACCCCGAAGACGCCCAGCGCGCGCTCGAAGAGGTGCAGGAGTGTCTGCGCCGCCAGCAGTTGGTCGAAGATCTGGTGCATCGCCAGGAGCAGAGTGACACCAAAGGGCGGCTGGTCGAAGATCTCGTGCATCGTCAGCATGAAGCCGAGCTGACCACGCTGGTCAACAACCTGCATCCGGCCGACATCGCGTTCATCCTCGAGTCGCTGCCCAAGGCACAGCGCCAGACCGTCTGGCGCCTGGTCGACCCCACCCACGATGCCGACGTGCTGCTCGAGGTCGAAGACTGGGTGCGCGAATCGCTGATCGAGGCGATGGACCGCCAGGACCTGGTCGCGGCCACCGGCAACATGGATGCCGACGAGATCGCGGATCTCGCGCCCGACCTGCCGCCCGACGTGGTGGCCGAAGTGCAAAAAGGCCTGACCGACGAAGAGCGCGCGCAGCTCCTTGAGGCGATGGGCTATCCCGAAGACAGCGTCGGCGCCATCATGGACTTCGAAATGGTCCGGGTGCGCGAAGACGTCACGCTGGAGGTGGTGCTGCGCTATTTGCGCCGCCTGCACGAACTGCCCGACCACACCGACCAGATCTTCGTGGTCGACCGGCAGGACAAGCTCCAGGGCGTGCTGCCCATCTCCACGCTGCTGGTGAGCGAGCCCGAATCCGAAGTGCGGCCGGTGATGAACACCGACTACCTCGCGCTCAATCCGCTCGACTCCGATGCCGACGCGGCGGGCGCCTTCGAACGTTACGACCTCGTGTCCGCCCCCGTGATCGACGATCAGGGCCGGCTGATCGGCCGCGTGACCATCGCCGACGTCGTGGACGTGATCCGCGAAGACTCGCAAGAGCAGGCGCTGTCGCGCGCCGGTCTCCAGGAAGAAGACATCTTCGCGCCGGTCGCGTCGGCCTTGCGCAACCGCGCGCCCTGGCTTCTGTTCAATCTCTGTACGGCGGCCACCGCGTCTTTCGTGGCCTCGCGCTTCGAAGACACGGTGAGCCACATCGTGATCCTGGCATTCCTGATGTCCATCGTGGCCGGTATCGGTGGCAACTCGGGCAACCAGACCATGACCATGATCATCCGCGCGCTTGCCGTCGGCCGGATCACGGGTCGCAACATCTGGCAGCTGGTCAAACGCGAGATGCTGGTGACGCTGATGGTGGGTCTGTGCGGCAGCGTGGTCGCGGCACTGTTCGCGTGGGGCATCTCGGGCTCGATCTCGATCGCCCTGGTGATGATGGCCGCCATGGTGTGCAACATGCTCGTGGGTGCGTCGTTTGGCGTCATGGTACCGATGCTGCGCGCCCGCTTCGGCAAGGATCCCGCCATGGGGTCGTCGGTGTTGCTGACCTTCGCCACCGATTCGCTCGGCTTCTTTATCTTTCTGGGCCTGGCCACGCTGTTTCTGGTCTGACCGGGCGGGACGCTCGCACGGCCGGCCTGGAAAGCCGTTGTGGCCTATGTGCGACACCATCGTCCCGCGATGTCCGCAACGTGGCGAATATAACGACACAATCCGCAATCGTAGCGGTGTTACTAAAAATAGTTGCCTATATTCGCGAGATTGCAAGAAGTTAGCTGCAAGTTTGCAGAGGTTTGAAACCGAACCGCCACCATCGCACGGTAAGCTGCGGCCTCCTTCAATCAACCTTCCGGCTATCCATCCCACGTCGCAAGCCAACACGCATCTCCTAGAGCCTGCGGCGCGCCTCTCTGTCCCGTGCCCATCCTTTCCGTTGTTCCGCATGCCCGTCCGCACGGCCATGCCTGGCTTCCCCACGCCCGTCGCATCCTGATCGCCACCCTGCTGACGTCCGCCACCTTCTCAGCGCAGGCCTGCGACAGCCTGTTTTCCATTGCCCAATCCGCGTGCAATCGCCTTGGCCAGATCTGGACCGAAGGCGGTACCGACCTCTATGTCACGGGCTATGCCTGGCACAACCGCTCGAAATACAGCGCGGAGCGCATCGACAAATTCAATGAGATCACCTGGGGCGGCGGCCTCGGCAAAAGCATCTACGACGAAGACGGCGATTGGCAGGGCTTGTACGCCATGGGCTGGAAAGACTCCTACCGCAAGTTCCAGCCGGTGGCCGGATACGCGTTCCTCAAGATCGCCAAGCTGAGCGATAACGTGCGCGTGGGCGCGGGATACACCGCCTTCATTACCGCGCGCAGCGAATTCCGCAACTACATGCCCTTCCCGGGCGTGCTTCCCCTGGTGGGCGCGGGCTACAAAAACGCCATGCTCTACGCCACCTACGTGCCGCGCGTACGCGACGAGGGCAACGTGGCGTTCGTGTTCGGCCGCTGGCAGTTCTGATGCGGCTCGCCTCGCGGGCGGGGATGTTGTTCCCGCACCGCGGGCCGACCTCGATACGGTCACGTTTCTCGCACATTTCAAGGCACTGACAAGTCTTTGACAGCTTGCCTCGCTAAGCTGGAGAGCCGTCCATTTTTTGCCAGACGGCCTTGACGCGGCTTCGCCGCCGGGCACGCGTCAGCGCCGTCTCCGATGTCCGCCGTGCCCTGTCTTCTTCCCGCGTTTGCCCCTCACGTTTCCGTTTCACATGCAGCCCACAGGATGCGCCGCCTCGCCGCGGCCTGTCTGCTGGCCGCCGCGCCGCTGGCCGCACAGGCCTGTGACAACGTGCCGTCGTGGGCGCAATCCGCCTGCCAGCGGCTCGACCAGATCTGGAGCGAGGGCAACAACGATCTGTATGTGTCGGGCTACGCCTGGCACAACCGCGCGATGTACAGCGCCAGCAAGATCCGCAGCTTCAACGAGTTGGCGTGGGGTGGCGGCCTGGGCAAAAGCCTCTACGACGAGGACGGCGACTGGCAAGGCTTGTACGCCATGGCGTTTCTCGACTCACATCGCAAGGTCGAGCCCATCGCGGGCTATGGCTTTCTGAAGATCGCGCGAGTCAGCCCGGACTTTCGCTTGGGCGCGGGCTACACGGTGTTCCTGACCGCGCGCCACGACATCATGAGCTATGTGCCGTTTCCGGGCGTACTCCCGCTCGTGGGCGCCGGCTACAAGGACGCCATGCTCTACGCCACCTACATTCCGGGAGGCCGGGGCGCGGGTAACGTGCTGTTCATGTTCGGCCGTTGGCAGTTCTGAGGCGCGCAAGCGCGGCCGCCGCGGGCAATGCGGCAGGATCAGCCCGCGCAAGCCGCGGGCATGGGGCCGGACAAACGCCGCACTAGGTCGGCCAACCGGCCATCGTGAATGCCGTAGGTCCGCAAGGCGCGCTCGGTCTCCACCACATAATCCAGGCAAGGCCCCGACTGCCCGCGCGCGCCGCGCACGGCGGCCAACAGACGCTCCTCGGCCAACGCGCCCGCGTAGTCGCCGCAGCCGCGGTTGAGCAGGAACACCAGGCTGCGCACCAGCACCGGGCCGGCGCCGGCGGGGTAGCCCGCCTCGGCGGCCACGGGCGCACGCGCCGCCGTAGTCGCACCCTGACTTCCGGATTCGGTATGGCAGGAGAGCCAGCGCGGCGTGTAGGCCGCATGCGTCATCTCGCGCTGCCAGAGCATCTGAAAGGTGTCGCGGACGTCTCGTCCGGCCACGCGGTAAGCCACGCCGCGGCAGCAGCCGCCGCGATCCAGGCCGAACACCAGACCCGGGGCATCGGGCGAACCACGATGGTCGCGCGACCATAGACACAGCGAACGGTGATAGCCGCGCACCGTCGCCAGGCGGCGTTCTTGCCAGGGGAAGTCGGGCCGCCAGATCAGCGAGCCGTACGCGAACACCCAGAGATCATCGGTCCCGTTCCAGCCTTGAAGCAGGCAATCGATGGATTGGGGCTGGCGTACCTTCGACCGCTGCGCCTGGGCAGGGCCGCCTACACTGAACGTCATGGGGTGTCCGAACGCGCGCGAATGCGGAATGGAGAATGGCGTTCATGCTACGCCTGAGCCCGCGCAAAAGCATTGCGCGTTGAAGGCTCACGGCGGGCAGTGTTGGCAAATCGCGACTCGCCGGTGCGCCGGCGCTGGAATTTTTTTCTCCGATCCCGCCGGCAGCTCGGTTGGCGCCGGCGTTCAGGCCCCGGCCAGCGGCAATTCAGTGGTGCTCTTGATCACTTCCATCGAGAAGCTCGCGCTCACGTCGAGCAGGTCGACTGCCTCGATCAGCCTGCGGTAGAAGCGGTCGTAGGCCGCCATATCCTCCACCACGACCTTGAGCAGGTAATCGATGTCGCCCGCCATGCGGTGAAACTCCACGACGTTCGGCAACGCGGTCACCGCGCCGATGAGCGCCTGCGTCCATTTGGCGTTGTGCTGGCTGGTCTTGATGGTGACGAACACGGTGAGATTCAGGCCGAGCGCCTTGGGATCGAGCAGCACGGCCGTACGCGCGATCACGCCGTCATCCTTGAGCTTCTGGATCCGGCGCCAACAGGGCGTGACCGACAGGTTGACCTGTTCGGCGATATCCGCCACCGAACGCGTGGCGTCCTGTTGCAGCAGGCTGAGAATCTTCAGATCGGTGTGGTCCACGCAACGCCCCTTTGTGCGCTTGGGCCCTCGGCCCTGTTCTTATTTGCGTGCGCCCTGGAAGCGCTCGGCGGTCAAACCCTCGAGATCGATATCGGGGCGGCGGCCCGCCACGACGTCGGCCACAATCTTGCCCGTTCCGCAGGCTTGCGTCCATCCATTCGAGCCGTGCCCGCCGTTCAGGAACAGATTGCCGTAGCGCGTCGGCCCCAGCACGGCAGGGCCGTCCGGGGTCATGGGCCGCAAGCCCGCCCAGGCTCGGGCACCCGCCACGTCCACCCCCTGTGGCAACCATTGCGAGACCACTTGCTTGATGAACGCCACGCGCCCGGGGTCCACGTCAAGCGCATAGCCCTTGAGCTCGGCCATGCCAGCCGCACGAATACGGCCGCCAAGCCGTGAAATCATGACCTTGTTGTATTCGTCCATGAGCGCGGCGCGCGGTGCGCAGTCGGGATCCGTGATTGCCGCGGTGATCGAGTAGCCTTTGACCGGATAGACGGGAAGCGAGATACCCAGCGGCCGCAACAGCGCCGGCGCCTGGTTGCCCAACGCCACGACATACGCATCCGCTTGCACCGTGCCGTCGGCAAGCTGCACCGCCGACACGGCGTCCGCCTCGACTCGCAGCGCTTCCACGCGGGCACCATACCGAAACGTCACACCCTGCCCCGCAAGATACGTGGCCAGGCCGGTCGTGAAGGCGTGACAATCGCCCGAGGCGTCCGCGGGCAGGAACAATGCGCCCGCCATCGGCGCGCGCGAGTTTGCCAGGGAAGGCTCCTGCCGCACAATCGCGTCGCCTTCCAGAAACTGCCAGGGCACCTCGAACGCGTCCAGCGCCCGTGTGATGTTGGGCACGGCCTTGAGGTCCGCCTCATGCTGGAACAGCTGCAGCGTGCCGTCCTGGTGATAATCGAACGCCACCGGCACACCGCTGGCGATGATGTCCTTCAGGCAGGCATGGCTGTAGTGCGCGACCCGTTGCATGCGCAACTTGTTGACGCGAAACCGCTCGGCATTGCATTGACCGATCCAGCGTGCCAGCCATGCGAGGCGCCGCGGCGACGGGGCGAGCGAAAAGCGGATCGCGGCCTGGCGCTGCAGCGACATCTTCAGCACCTTGCCGATCATGCCGGGCGCCGCCCACGGTCCCGCAAAGCTGGGGCACAGCCCGCCCGCATTGCCAAAGCTGGTGGCTTGCGCCGCCCCCGTCTCGCGTTCGATCACGGTGACGTCGTGCCCATCACGACGCAGGTAATACGCCGCCGTCACGCCGGCCACGCCCGCGCCCAACACCACGACTTTCATGCCGCCTCCGTGCCTCAGAAGGTGCCGGGATAGCCGCCGCCATCCAGCAGCAGGCTCTGGCCGGTCATGTAGCCCGCATGCGCCGAACACACGTAGGCGCACAACGCACCGAGCTCTTCGGGCTGGCCGTAACGACCGGCCGGGCTGGCGCGGCCGCGCTCCGCCCAGAGCGTGTCGAACGACTTGCCGCTTTGCTCAACCATGCCCTGGATGTGGCGGATCTGTGCGTCGGTCGCAAAGGCGCCGGGCAGGAGATTGTTGATGGTGACGTTGTGCTTGACCGACTGGCGCGCGAGCCCGCCCACGAAGCCGACAAGCCCCGCCCGAGCACCATTGGACAGACCGAGCTCGGCGTGCGGCGCCTTCACGCTGCGCGAGACGATGTTGACGATGCGGCCGAAGCGGCGTTCGACCATGCCGTCGATCGTGCGGCGAATCATGTCGATGGGACCGAGCATCATGGAATCGAGCGCGTCGATCCAATCCTGGCGGCTCCAATCGTGGAAATCGCCCGGCAACGGACCGTCGGCATTGTTGATGAGGATATCCGGCGCCGGGCAGGCGGCCAGCGCCGCCACGCGGCCTTCTTCGCGCGTGAGGTCGGCGGCGACCCAGCCCACCCCGATGCCGGCTTCGCGCGCGATCTCGTCGGCGGCCTGCTCGAGCGTGGCCGGCGTGCGGGCGGCCAGCGTGACCTTGACGCCTTCGAGCGCCAGTTGCCGGGCGCAGGCGCGGCCCATGCCGCGGCTGCCCCCGAACACCAGCGCCGACTTCCCCTCGATACCCAGATCCATGCGCAATCTCTCCTGCTCGCACCCCGGCATACCGGAGCGGGAAAATTTTTTCAAAACACGCGCCGGCACCGCCCGATTTGGCAAAGTCATTCCGGCATGGGTTCCATAGGATAGGGAGACTCTGCTTCCCCGTCCATGCCCATGCACCTCGAATTCCCCAGCCCCGGCCTGCAAGACCTCTGCCATGCCGTTGATCGCGCGCAACACGACGCGCTGCACGGCCTGCTGCGCGAACTTGCGCAAGGCGTGGCCCTCGCCGGCGATCCACTGGCGGACCTGCCGCTGGCCGCGCGGGCGGGCAGCGCCGAAAGCTACACGCGCCATATCGCCTATGCTGATCCCCACGGGCGCTATACGGTGGCTTATCTGGTGTGGCGCCCGGGCCAATACAGCCCGGTCCATGGTCACAAGACCTGGTGCGCCTATCGAGTGCTGCAGGGCGAACTCACCGAAACCCATTACCGCTGGGATGCGGACCAGGAAGAGGCGCAAGAGCATGGCCGTGTACTGCGGCGCGCGGGTGACATCATCACCGCCACGCCGGGGCTGGGCCAGATCCATCGCCTGGGCAATGCGGGCAGCACCCCCGCGATCTCGCTGCACATCTACGGCGTATCACGCGCCGACATCGCCACCGGCGTCAATCTGCTGGTGCAGGAAGCCCGCAGCACGCACTGACCCCACGCAGCGCCTGCGGCTTGCTGCCCCCCGAGGGAGCGTTTTTTTCTTGGGGCGGCCCGGCGAAAAAGTGCCCCCACGCCGCGCCTGCGGCTTGCTGCCCCCCGAGGGGGCTTTTTTTCTTGGGGCGGCCCGGCGAAAAAAGTGCCCCCACGCCGCGCCTGCGGCTTGCTGCCCCCCGAGGGGGCTTTTTTTCTTGGGGCGGCCCGGCAAAAAAAGTGCCCCCACGCTGCGCCTTCGGCTTGCTGCCCCCCGAGGGGGCTTTTTTTCTTGGGGCGGCCCTGCGAAAAAAAATGCCCCCACGCCGCGCCTTCGGCTTGCTGCCCCCCGAGGGGGCGCTTTTTTCTTGGGGCGGCCCGGCGAAAAAAATGCCCCCACGCTGCGCCTGCGGCTTGCTGCCCCCCGAGGGGGCGCTTTTTTCTTGGGGCGGCCCTGCGAGAGAAGTGCCCCCACGCTGCGCCTGCGGCTTGCTGCCCCCCGAGGGGGCGCTTTTTTCTTGGGGCGGCCCGGCGAAAAAACAAACGGGCCGCGGTATCACCGCGGCCCGTTCTCATCGCTGGCTCAGAAAGCCCGCATCATTCCAGGGGAATGTTGTTGGTTTTCACAAAGCTGTCCCAGCGCTTGAATTCTTTCTGCACGTAGGCATCCAGCGCGGGGCCGTCGGAGGCGACGATCTCGAAGCCGGCTTCGGTGATCTTGCGGCTCACTTCCGGGTCCTTCAGCGTGGCCTGGAAGGCGGCGGTCAGCGTCTTCACGACCTCGGGCGGCGTGCCGGCGGGCGCGAACATGCCGCTCCACGAATAGGCCTCGAGACCCGGGAAACCCGATTCGGCCACGGTCGGCACATCCGGCAACTCGGCCAGGCGCTTCTCGCCGGCCACGGCCAGCGGCTTGACCTTGCCGGCCTGGATCTGACCCCGCAGCGCGGCGTAGCTGAGCCAGGTCATGTCGGCCTGCCCACCGACCACGGCCTGAATGGCCGGGCCGCCGCCGCCGTAAGGCACGTGCAGCAGCTCGACCTTCGAGCGCTGCTTGAGCTCCTCGGGGGCAAGGTGGTTGAGCGAGCCGACACCGGTGGAGGCGTAGTTGAACTTGTTGGCGGGCTCCTTGGCAGCCACGGCCAGGAATTCGGCGAGGTTCTTACCGGGCACCTTCGGATTCGCCCCGATCACCAGCGGGAAGCGCACCGTCTGGCTGATCGACACGAAATCCTTGAAGGTGTCGTAGGGCAGCTTGGGCTTCACGGCCGGGTTGATGGCGTGATTGTCGAAGCTCACCAGGAGCGTGTTGCCATCGGGCTCCGATCGCGCCACGTGCGCGGTCGCGATCTGGCTGGCGGCGCCAGCGCGGTTCTCCACCACCACCGGACGGCCGCCCAGTTCGGCGGACAGCTTCGGCTGCATGATGCGGGCCAGGATATCGGTGCTGCCGCCGGGCGGGTAAGGCACGACGAGTACCAGCGGGCGATCCTGCGCGGCCTGCACAGGCGCCGTCATGCCGCCCGTCAGCGCGGCCAGCGTCAGCACACTGCCAAGAACATGTTTGAACATCCGGGATTTCATGCGGTTTCCTTCATAGTGTCGGATTCATGCGAACAGGCGAGCTGCTCACGCATATAAATGGTGGAAAAGCCGGTTCGTATGACTTCCACGATCTGGTCGAGCCTGCGCCCGATATGCAAGCTCGTCAATTCTGCCAGAGCCTCCTGGTCACGACGCTGCAAGGCATCGACGATGCGCAAATGCTCGCCCTGCGTATGCTCGCGGCGGCCCTGCTGCATGTCGATCCAGCGCACAAAATGGATGCGCGCGTTCACACCTTCCAGGCTGCGCACGAATTCTTCGTTGCGCGTCAGCCGCGCCAACCGCAGGTGAAAGGCCTCGTCCAGCGACAACAGCCGTGCCGCGTCGGCATCGTCGGGCTGGTCGCGCGACCGTTCGACAAACTCGCGCAGCGTTTGCAACTCATCATCATTGGCGCGCTCGCACGCAATTCGCGCGATACCCGCTTCCAGCACGGAGCGGTATTCGTAGAGCGCGTGCACCTGCTGGGCATCGAGCGGGCGCGCGATGAAACCGCGATTCACGGCCCGGGTGAGGAAACCCTCGACCATCAGCTGGTTGAGCACTTCGCGCAACGGCGTACGGCTCACTCCCAACTGCCGCGCCAGATCCAGCTCGTTCAGGCGTTCGCCCGGTTTGAAATCAAAACGCACCGCCATCGCCTTGACGGTGTCGTAGAGGTCATTCATCCCGGCGGCGGTACGGGCGGCGGGTCGGATCAGGGGCATGAGGACAGGGCAGTAACGTCAGAGAGAACAGACCGCGAGGGACGTGCATACTAAGGTGCATGCAATTACGGGACAACCCGGGTTTATACGACTCGTAACAGATTCACTCGATAAGTAGCGACGCTCACCGCGCGCGCGTAAGGGTTGTCAGCGATTCGTGTGCCGATCGGCCCTACCATGACGCAACAACGCGCAGCACAGGCCGTGCCGCCCACCCCTCGCCGGAGTTCCGCCATGCCGATTTCCATCGAACAAGCCTCAGTCCCCGTCTTCGTGCGCGGCCTGAAGGTGCTTTCCGCGCTGCTCGAAAAGGCCGCCACGCATGCCCAAGCGCAGAACCTGGATCCGAACGCACTGGTGCAAGCTCGCCTCGCCCCCGATATGTATCCGCTCGCCGGTCAAATTCAGCGCGCCAGCGACACCGCCAAGCTGGGTGTGCAGCGCTTGAGTGGTATCGAGGCACCCCGATTCGACGATGACGAGACCACGCTCGAAGCCCTGCAGGCACGTCTTGCCAAGACCATCACCTGGCTCGAGAGCGTGCCCACCGAGGCGCTGCGCGATGCCGAATCACGCACCGTCACGCTGGGCTTCAAGGATTTCAAGCCGAGCTTCAGCGCCGCGTCGTATGTGCTCACGTTCGCCCTGCCGAACTTCTATTTCCATGTCACCACGGCGTACGGCATTCTGCGCAACCAGGGCGTTCCCCTGGGCAAGCTGGATTATCTGGGCCCGTATCAGGCGCAGAACTGACCAGCCTCCCTATGGCGCGGGTTCGACATCGAACGTCGCGGGCATCACAACAAAAACGCGGCCCGGGGCCGCGTTTTTGTTGTGATCATGCTGCGTAGCCGGATCAAAGACCCGTATCAAGCACATAACGCGCACCGTCGCGATTCTCGAGTGTGAGCGTGTCGAGCCGTGGCGTCGTGGCGGCATCGTCTTGCGCCACGTGCAGGCGCAGGTTGCCCAACGCCAGATCCCACCCACCGGCTGCCTGTTCGGCCGGTACGTCGGTCACCAGGGCCAGACGCTGCGCCACCGCACGCGCGTCAGCGGCACGGGCCGAAATCTGCACGATGCGGGTGGCGCCGTTGGAATGATCCATCACTTCGGGCGCCCACACGCACTCCGGCGTCAAGTGACGGCAGAAGTACATCCGGATGCCAGGAATGGGCTGCTCGGCAAAGCGCACGGTATGAAAGCGGGCTTCCATCTCGCGGCCCTGAACCCGGGCCGGACGGCTCAGATCCTGCACCGGGTTGACGGCCAGGCCCGCCGCGAGCAGCCGCTCGTACGTTGCCTGAGCGTCGTTGGTGCGAAACACCAGCGCTTCGAGCCCGAAAGGCGAATCGGCGATTTCCTTGCGCGCCGGCGGCGCGCCAGCAGGCCAGCCCAGCAATTCGACATAGGTGCTGTCGAGCACGATCAGGCGATTGCACGACCCGAGGTTGTGCACCGCCTTTTCGGTCAGGGTGAAGCCCTGGCGTTCGTAGTGCGGCGCCAGCTCGTCGAGCCGGTCACGCACCATCACGACCGCATGATCGAATTCCGTACGTCCCACCGCGTGCAGCATGGTCATGCTCCGTTCAGCTCAGCTTGCCGTGGCACTGCTTGTATTTCTTGCCGCTACCGCAGGGGCAAGGATCGTTGCGGCCGACCTTGGGCAGTGCGTTGCGCGCGGGCTGTTGCCCTTCCGCCGTGGAAGCATCCTGGGCCAACGCTTCGTCGTAATCCGAATGGTGATACTGCACATTCTGAACATGCGACTGCGCGGCTTCGGCCTCGGCCTGCTCCACTTGCTCGGGCGACTGCACCCGGACGGTCAGCAGCACGCGCACGACGTCGTCGCGGATGCGATCCAGCATGCCGGAGAACAGTTCGAAGGCTTCGCGCTTGTATTCCTGCTTGGGGTTCTTCTGGGCGTAGCCGCGCAGGTGGATGCCCTGACGCAAGTAATCCAGCGCCGACAGATGCTCGCGCCAATGCGTGTCGATCGACTGCAGCATGATCGAACGCTCGAACTGCGCCCACGATTCCACGCCGACCAGTTCGATCTTCGCGCGATAGGCGTCGCGCGCAGCTGCGAGCACGCGCTCGAGCAACTCGTCGTCGGTCACGTTGGGCTCGTTTTCAGCCATCTCGACGAGCGGCATTTGCAATTGCCAATCGCCGGCGAGCGCCTGTTGCAAGCCCGCCAGGTCCCACTGTTCTTCGACCGATTCCGCGGGCACGAAATTGCGGAACAGCTCGGTGACGGCGGCGTCGCGCAGGCTCTCGACCGAAGCGCCGATGTTGGCGGCTTCGAGCACTTCGTTGCGCTGCGCGTACAGCACCTTGCGCTGGTCGTTGGCGACGTCGTCGTACTCGAGCAGCTGCTTGCGGATGTCGAAGTTACGGCCTTCCACCTTGCGCTGCGCGGTCTCGATCGAACGCGTCACCATGCCCGCTTCGATGGGCTCGCCCTCGGGCAGCTTCAGGCGTTCCATGATGGCGCGCACGCGCTCGCCGGCGAAGATGCGCATCAGCGAATCTTCGAGCGACAGATAGAAGCGCGAGGAACCCGGATCGCCCTGGCGGCCGGCACGGCCGCGCAGCTGGTTATCGATACGGCGCGACTCGTGACGCTCGGTACCGATGATGCGCAAGCCGCCCGCGGCCTTGACCTGCTCGTTCAGCGGCTTCCATTCGGTGCGAACGCGCTCGATACGCGCTTCACGCTCGGCCTGGGGCACGGACTCATCGGCGCGGATCAGGTCGATCTGCTTATCGACGCTGCCGCCGAGCACGATGTCGGTACCGCGGCCGGCCATGTTGGTCGCGATCGTGATGTGACCGGGCTTGCCGGCTTCGGCGACGATCTCGGCTTCACGCGCATGCTGCTTCGCGTTGAGCACTTCGTGCGGCAGCTTGGCCTGGCGCAGCAGGTTCGACAGCAGCTCGGAGTTTTCGATGCTGGTCGTGCCCACGAGCACCGGCTGACCACGTTCGTGGCAGTCGCGGATGTCGTTGATGATCGCGTTGAACTTTTCCTGGTGCGTCTTGAAGACCTGGTCGTTCTGGTCTTTGCGCTGCATCGGCTTGTTGGTCGGGATAAGGACCGTCTCAAGCTGATAGATTTCCTGGAATTCGTACGCTTCCGTATCGGCCGTGCCGGTCATGCCCGACAGCTTGTCGTACATGCGGAAGTAGTTCTGGAACGTGATCGATGCCAGCGTCTGGTTTTCGTGCTGGATCTTGACGCCTTCCTTGGCCTCGACGGCCTGGTGCAGGCCGTCGGACCAGCGGCGGCCCACCATCAGACGGCCGGTGAATTCGTCGACGATCACCACCTCGCCGTCCTGGACCACGTATTGCTGGTCGCGGAAGAACAGGGTGTTGGCACGCAGCGCCACCATCAGGTGGTGCATGAGCTGAATGTGACGCGGGTCGTACAGCGATTCGCCCTCGGGCAGCAGGCCCACGCGAGCCAGGATCTGCTCCGCATGCTCGTGGCCGGCTTCCGACAGGTAGACCTGCTGGCTCTTCTCGTCGACCCAGTAATCGCCTTCGGGTTCCGGCTCCTGCGGCTTGGGCTCGGAGGCCATGCGCGTGAGCAGCGGCGGCACGGCATTCATGCGCACGTACAGCTCGGTGTGATCTTCGGCCTGGCCGGAGATGATCAGCGGCGTGCGCGCTTCGTCGATCAGGATCGAGTCCACTTCGTCGACGATGGCGTAGGCCAGTGCGCGCTGACGGCGATCTTCGATCCGGTACTCCATGTTGTCACGGAGATAGTCGAAGCCGAACTCGTTGTTCGTGCCATAGGTAATGTCGGCAGCGTAGGCGGCGATCTTCTCGTCGTTAGGCTGCTGCGGCACCACCACGCCGGTGCTCATGCCGAGGAAGCGATACAGCCGCCCCATCCATTCGGCGTCGCGTCGTGCCAGGTAGTCGTTGACCGTCACGACGTGCACGCCCCGGCCGGCGACCGCGTTCAGGTAAACCGGCAGCGTCGCCATGAGCGTCTTGCCCTCACCCGTGCGCATTTCGGCGATCTTGCCGTTATGCAGCGCGATACCGCCCAGCATCTGCACGTCGAAGTGCCGCATGCCGAACACGCGCTTGCCGGCTTCGCGCACGACGGCGAAGGCTTCGGGCAGCAGGTCGTCGAGCGACTGGCCCTTGGCGTGACGATCCCGGAATTCCTGGGTCTTGGCCGACAGTTGTTCGTCGGAGAGCGCCGCGATCTGCGGCTCCAGCCCATTGATCTGGCTGACCAGCTTGCGATACTGCTTGAGCAGCCGGTCGTTACGGCTGCCAATGAGTTTTTTGAGCAGAGAAACCATGCGTGTCTTGGGCGGCGAGACGATGCGGCGCGCGACGCGGCAGCAGCGCCCCGTACATTTCTTATGACGGGTTGAGCGGTTGGTTCCGCTGGGAAACGATCCAGTTTAACGCACCTGGAGCGCAACAATGAGGCAGAGGGGACAGACCGTGCGCGAGGCGGGACCCGGCCAGGCCGGGCAATGCGCACCAGAGAGAGAAATCAGGGAGCGCGAGGCTCGGACACCGGCTTGCCGGCCTGGGCTTGCGCCACGACCGACGGTGCATTGTGCTGGGGACCCAGGAAGAGGCGCGGATCCAGCGGCTGACCGGCCAGCCGCACCTCAAAATGCAGATGTGGGCCGGTCGAGCGGCCCGACGAACCCACCTGGGCGACCTCCTGGCCGCGTTCGACCAGGTCGCCCGCCTTGACCAGCAGGCGCGAGGCGTGGGCGTAACGCGTAATCAGACCGTTGCCATGGTCGATTTCGACCATATTGCCGTAGCCGGTCTCGCGCTTGGCCGACAGCACCACCCCGCCAGAGGCAGCCAGAATGGGCGTGCCCGGCGGCGCGGCGAAGTCCAGGCCCTCGTGCATGGCATAGCGGCCCGTGACCGGGTTGCGGCGCCAGCCGTAGCTGGAGCTGAGGTACGGATACTCGGTGATGGGCATGGCTGTGGGCACGCGCGCCTGGTCGGCCGAGCGGCGCGTCAGCGCGGCGTCGAGCAGCTTCAGGTTGTCGGCCTGCCGCGACATGCGCACCTGTATCTCGTCGAGCTGACGGCCCAGCGCCTCGGCCGACTCCGGCGAGGGCGGCTGCCGATCCGTAAACAGATCATCCATCACGTGGGTCGCCTCGGCGGGCATCATGTCGGGATGACTGCCCGGTGCGACATCGGTATAGTCGATACCAGCGATTTGCGCGACACGGCGGCCAAGGCCGTCGATGCTGGTCAGCTTGGCCTGCAGCACGCCCACCTTCGAGGCAAGCATGTTGACGTTTTCGCGCATGAAATCGGCTTCACGGTCCGGGTTTACCGAGCGTGCATAGCTGGGCCAGTCGACCGAATACGGCGTGGCGCCGGCAAAGGCCGGCATCAACACGCGCTGCATGATCGCGCCGATCGCGGCCGCCGCCATCAGGGCGACACCCGCGAACAGGGCCAGGCGCGCACCGCTCACGGTGAGATGCCTGTCCTGCCCTGCGCGGGCATGCATAATCACGATCTTCAAGGTTGCATCCTATTATTGAGCGGCATGAATAGACCTGCTCCACACCGAACTCGTTCCTCGACCCGCAAGTCGAGAGAACAGACGGCCCTCGGTTGGCTGGGTCATGACATGCGCGGCGCGGGCGTACTCGCCACGGCGCGGGCGCATCTGCAGATTCAACAGGCGGTGGCAGCCGTGCTGCCGCCCGCGCTGGGCGCAGTGTGCGTGGTGGCCAAGTTCGAAAGCCAGAAGTTGATGCTGGCGGTGCCAGGGCCGGTCTATGCGGCGAAATTGCGCCAGATGGCGCCGCGGATCGCCCAGACCTTGTCCACGCAAGGCTGGAACCTTACTGAAATTAGCGTTCGGATTCAAGCCGGTATGCCCCGTCCGGGACAAAAAGCACCCCGTCCCCCGAAAGAAGCCCAGCCCCTGGGTGACACCGCGCTACAGGCTTTCAGCGACTTGCGCGAAGGGCTGCGCCCGGGTCCGCTGGCCGACGCGGTAGCGCGTCTGCTGCGCCATCACGGCAAAGGCTGAAGGCGTTTCAGCCGATTTCATCGCGCCATCGCCCCTCCTGTCGCACGCATCCATGATCGAGGCCGGGTCGATACCCCGTGCTCGATCACACCGGCAACACGCGACACCGCGGCCTCACGCTACCGCTGAAATGCATCGGGGCCTTCAAACGAAGGCCCCGGCGGATAGCAGGCAAGGCGGGCGATGAGGCTCAGGCCAGCTTCCATTCGTGACGGAACGCCTGCGGCGCCGCCGCCTGCGATTCGTACGTGACGAGCTCCCACGACTCCTGCTGCTCGAGCAGCGCGCGGGCCAGATGATTGTTGAGGGCATGGCCGGACTTGCACGCCACATAGCGCGCCACCAGCGGCTTGCCCAGCAGATACAGATCGCCGATGGCGTCGAGAATCTTGTGCTTCACGAACTCGTCGTCGTAGCGCAAACCATCGCTGTTGAGCACGCGGTACTCGTCCATGACGATCGCGTTGTCGAGGCTGCCGCCGCGCGCCAGGCCCATCGAGCGCAGCGCCTCGACTTCGTTCACGAAGCCGAACGTGCGGGCGCGTGCGATCTCGCGCACATACGAATGGGTAGCGAAGTCGATCTCCGCGAAATTCGCGGTGGAGTCGATCGCGGGATGACGGAAGTCGATCGAGAAGGCGAGCGCGAAGCCTTCATGCGGCTCGAGACGAGCCCACTTCTCATTGCGGCCTTCGCCTTCACGCACTTCGATCGGCTTGAGGACGCGGATGAAATGCTTCGGCGCGTTCTGTTCGACGATGCCGGCCGAGCGCAGCAGGTACACGAACGTCGCCGCGCTGCCATCCATGATGGGCACTTCTTCGGCGGTGAGGTCGACGTGCAGATTGTCGATACCCAGGCCGGCCAGGGCCGACATCAGATGCTCGACGGTGGACACGCGCACATTGCCTTGTTGCAGTACCGAGGCCATGCGGGTATCGCCCACGCCCGTGGCTTGCGCCGGCAGGTCGACGACCTCGGGCAGATCGACACGGTGGAACACGATGCCCGTATTGGCTTCCGCGGGGCGCAGCGTGAGCTCGACCCGCCGTCCGGAGTGGACGCCGACGCCTGTCGTGCGGACGAGATTCTGAATGCTGCGCTGTCGGAACATGATCTTGTTTTTTCTAAACATGAAGCCGGCAACTTGCGTGCGCAAGCCGGCAGAACCATGCCATTGTAACCTTCCCGGCACAATGACGCCATGCGGCTGTCACTATGGCCGCCATAGATATCCCCGATTTTTGTTGCACTGCATTTCACATGCGCACCGCTCGCACGCCGGCCCTCCGCCGGGGAAGCGGAGGACCGACGCTGAGGGAGTAGCGAAGCCTTCCGGCCCCGCGAACTACGTCAGTCGGCTTGCTTGCGCAGGAAGGCCGGGATATCGAAGTGATCCATACCCGAGCTTTCCAGTGCACGCACCTGTGCCGACGCCTGGCTACGCGGATTGCGCATCACCGAGGGCATATCCAGGTTGCGGTAGTCGCCCTGCTGGCCAGCGACCATTCCGCCCAGGGGCAGGTTGTCGGTGCCGGTACGCAGTTCTTCAGCCGGGGTCTGCACCAGCTGCGGACGAGCGACGGCGCGGCCAAGGCCGGTTGCCACCACGGTCACGCGCAGGTTTTCACCCATGGTCTCGTCGTACGCGGTACCGAAGATCACGGTCGCGTCTTCCGAAGCATAGCTGCGGATCGTTTCCATGATTTCGCGCGTTTCGCGCATCTTCAACGTGCGGGCCGACGTGATGTTGACCAGCACACCGCGTGCGCCGTTCAGGTCCACGCCTTCGAGCAGCGGGCACGCGATGGCCTTTTCGGCCGCCACGCGAGCGCGGTCGGCGCCGCTGGCGGTCGCCGTGCCCATCATGGCCTGGCCCTGCTCGCCCATGATCGTCTTGACGTCTTCGAAGTCGACGTTGACGTTGCCTTCGACGTTGATGATCTCGGCGATACCGGCGCAAGCGTTGTGCAGGATGTCGTCGGCAGACTTGAAGCAGTCTTCCTGGGTGGCATCCTCGTCCATCAGCTCATAGAGGTTTTCGTTGAGCACGACGATGAGCGAATGGACATGTTTGCCCAGCTCGCTGATGCCGTCTTCAGCCATCTTCAGGCGCTTGTTGCCTTCGAAGGTGAAGGGCTTGGTCACGACACCGACGGTCAGGATGCCCAGCTCCTTGGCCACTTCGGCCACGACCGGACCCGCGCCCGTACCCGTGCCGCCACCCATGCCGGCCGTGATGAAAACCATGTGCGCGCCGTTGAGGGCAGCACGGATTTCTTCACGGGCGGTTTCGGCCGCGGCGCGGCCCTGCTCGGGCTTGGCGCCCGCGCCCAGGCCGGTACGGCCAAGACGGATTTGCACCGGCGCGTTGGTGGCGGCAAGCGCCTGCGCGTCGGTATTGGCGCAAATGAAATCCACGCCACTCACACCACTGCGAATCATGTGCGCCACGGCATTGCCGCCCGCACCACCCACACCAACGACCTTGATTATGGTCCCTTTGGCGTTGGTCTCAAGCATCTCAAAGTTCATCATGATGACTCCCTCACAAGTCCGGATTTGCGAATTACAAAATTCCCCTACAACCTATCTTTCTGTGAGTCGCTTCAAAAACGAGGCCGACGGGTGTCCGCACCGGTTTTGAAACGTCTCCTCCCCTCGCTTTCGGCCTTCACCGCAACCTGCCGGTGAAAACCGAGGACCAGGAACCCCCGCGGCTCCCTGCCCCTCATTCAATTCATGAACCATTCCTTCATGCGCGCGAACAGGCTCTTCAGGTTGCCGGTCTGCGCGGCGACCTTGCGGCCTCGCACGCGCTGCATCCGGGCTTCCTGGAGCAAACCCATCACCGTCGAAAAACGCGGGTTGCGCATCACATCGGCCAGGCTGCCCTCGTATTCAGGCACGGCCACGCGCACTGGCTTCAGGAACACGTCTTCGGCCAGCTCGACCATGCCGGGCAATTGCGCCGAACCGCCGGTGAGCACCACGCCCGAGGCGAGCAGATCTTCGTAGCCGGAGTCGCGCACCACCTGCTGCACCAGCGTGAACAGTTCTTCGACACGCGGCTCGATCACGGCGCCCAGCGCCTGGCGCTTGACCTGGCGCGGGCCACGATCGCCCAGCCCCGGCACCTCGACGGCTTCGTCGGGACGCGCGATAACCTGCTTGGCCACGCCATAGCGCAGCTTGATTTCTTCCGCGTCGGGCGTGGGCGTGCGCAGCATCGCCGCGATGTCGTTCGTGATCTGGTCGCCGGCAATCGGAATCACCGCGGTGTGACGGATCGCGCCACCCGTGAAAATGGCCACGTCGGTGGTGCCGCCGCCGATATCGACCAGCACCACGCCGAGCTCTTTTTCGTCGGCGGTAAGGCAGGCCAGGCTGGAGGCGAGCGGCTGCAGAATCAGGTCCTGCACTTCGAGGCCGCAGCGGCGCACGCACTTGACGATGTTCTGCGCCGCGCTCACGGCGCCGGTCACGATGTGCACGCGCACTTCGAGGCGCAGGCCGCTCATGCCGATGGGCTCGCGGATATCTTCCTGGCCATCGACGATGAATTCCTGCGTCAGCACGTGCAGCACTTGCTGGTCGGTCGGGATGTTGACGGCCTTGGCAGTTTCGATCACGCGCGCCACGTCGGTGGCGGTGACTTCCTTGTCCTTGACGGCGACCATGCCGCTCGAGTTGAAGCTGCGGATGTGGCTGCCGGCGATGCCCGTGTAGACGTCGCGGATCTTGCAGTCGGCCATCAGCTCGGCTTCTTCGAGCGCACGCTGGATGGAATTGACGGTGGTCTCAATATTGACGACCACGCCCTTGCGCATGCCGCGCGACTCGTGCTGCCCCAACCCGAGCACTTCGAAGCGTCCCTCGGGCAGGATTTCGGCCACCACAGCCACCACCTTGCTGGTGCCGATATCGAGGGCGACGATAAGGTCCTTGATGTCACGGGTCATGGCGTTAGTGTTTCTTGACAGGTTTCGTTTTGGAATTCGATTTGGTCTCTGGCGGCAGCGGAGCCAGCGCCAGGGCAAAACCATTGGGGTATCGCAGATCGGCCTGGGTGACCGTGCGGCCTTCCAGCCGGCTGGCCACGGCGGGCCAACTCTGCACAAAGCGTTGAATGCGGGCGGCGAAGGGCAATGCCCCCGGCAGACCGTGCGGATCCGGCGCGTCGGCGCCAGGATCCCGGCCCAGGTCGAGCGCCATGCCGTTCGACAGGATCGCACGCCACGCGTAGCGCGGGCTGAGTTCCAGCTCGCGCACTTGCAGATCGAGCGGCGCGAACCATCGCGCCAGCTCCGCATAGCGCTGCACGACGAGCGCCTCGGCGCCCTCCGGACCCGCGAACTGCGGCAGCACCATATCGTCGTCCAGCTCGCCCGTGTTGGCCGTGAACGCTTCGCCCCAGGTGTTGATCATCTGGTTTTCGTTCCACAGCGCCAGGGGCAACTGCTCTTCGATGCGCACGCGCAAGGTATTGGGCCAGATGCGCCGCACGGTGGCATGCCGCACCCAGGGCACCGACTCGAACACTTCGCGGGCCTCGTCGAGATCCACGGTGAAGAAATTGCCCGTGAAGCGGCCGGCGATCGCGGCACGTACCGCACCGGTCGAGACATAGTGCAGCTCGGACTCGGGCATGGCCTCGAGCTCGATGGCCGTGAGCTTGAAATATGGTCGCTGGGCGACCCACACCACCCCGGCCACCAGCATGGCGGCTACCGCCAGCACGGCGAGCGTGTTGGCGATCAGGTTGATGGTGCGAGCGTCGTTCCACACAAGTCGTTCCGGTCAGGCGTTACGCGCCGGGGCCTGCAACTTGCAGGACGCCTCGGCCAGGATGGCCATGCACAGCTCGGGGTAGGACATGCCTACCGCGCGCGCCGCCATGGGCACCAGGGAGTGCCCGGTCATGCCGGGCGAGGTATTCATTTCGATCAGCCAGGGACGGTTCTCACGGTCCAGCAGCACGTCGGCGCGGGCCCAGCCCTCGCAATCGAGCGCGCGATAGGCCGCCACCGAAATGTTGGCAATCTCGGCGGCCAGCGACTGCGGCAGGTCGGCCGGGCAGAAGTACTGGGTCTCGTCGGAGAAGTATTTATGCTCGTAGTCGTAGTTGCCCTGAGGCGCCACGATTTCGATGATGGGCAGCGCGCGTGCGTTGCGGCCCTTGCCCATCAGGGCCACGGTGAGCTCGCGGCCGGTGATGAATTGCTCGGCCAGCACGACTTCGTCGAAGCGCGCGGCGGCCGCGTAGGCCTCTTTCATGTCCGAGTAGCCCGACACCTTGGTGATGCCGACGGTCGACCCTTCGTGCGGCGGCTTCAGGATCAGCGGCAGGCCCAGGCGGTCGGGCACCAGGCGCAGCTCGCTGTCGGCATCGAGCGACTCGAACTGCGGCGTGGGCAGGCCGTGCTGCAGCCAGATCCGCTTGGTCATGATCTTGTCCATGGCCAGCGCCGATGCCATCGGGCCGCTGCCGGTGTAGGGGATGCCGAGCAACTCGAGCGCGCCCTGCAACGAGCCGTCTTCGCCATAGCGTCCGTGCAAGGCGATGAAGACCCGGTCGAAACGCTCGTCGGCCAGTTCGGCCAGCGTGCGAGTGCCGGTGTCGAACAGATGCGCGTCGACGCCCTGGCTGCGCAGCGCCTCATGCACGCCCGTGCCGGACATGATCGAAACTTCGCGTTCGGCGGAACGGCCGCCATACAGAACGCCGACCTTGCCAAATTGCGCGCTCATGCCTGCTCTCCCAATTGGACCGGGATACGGCTGATCGAGCCCGCTCCCATCACCACCACCACGTCGCCGTCACGGACGAAATCGCGCACGGCCTGCGGCAGTTCGGCCACGTCCTCGACGAACACGGGCTCGACCTTGCCTGCCACGCGCAGCGCACGCGACAGCGCGCGGCCATCGGCGGCCACGAGCGGCGCCTCGCCGGCGGCGTAGACCTCGGTGAGCAGCACGGCGTCGGCGGTGCCGAGCACACGCACGAAATCTTCGAAGCAGTCACGCGTACGGGTGTAGCGATGCGGCTGGAAGGCCAGCACGATGCGGCGATCCGGCCAGGCGCCACGGGCCGCGGCCAGCGTGGCGGCCATCTCGACGGGATGGTGACCATAATCGTCGATCAGCGTGTAGGTGCCGCCGCCGTTGGCCGGCAACACCGGCAGATCGCCGTATTGCGTGAAGCGGCGGCCAACGCCCTTGAAGGCGGCCAGCGCCTGCTGGATCGCGTCGTCGGACACGCCCAGCTCGGACGCCACGGCGATCGCGGCCAGCGCGTTGCGCACGTTATGCAAGCCCGGCAGGTTCAGCTCGACCTGCAGCGTAGGCAGTTCGACGTCACGATCGCGGCGGCGCACGGTGAATCGCATGCGGGTGCCGTCGGCCACCACATCTTCGCCCCGAACCTGCGCCTCGGGCGACAGGCCGTAGGTCGTGATGGGGCGCGACACGAAAGGCATGATCTCGCGCACGTTGGCATCGTCCACGCACAGCACCGCGCTGCCGTAGAACGGCAGGCGCTGGGTGAACTCGATGAACGCGCTCTTGAGACGCGCCACATCGTGGCCATAGGTGTCCATGTGATCGGCGTCGATATTGGTCACGACGGCCATCACCGGCAGCAGATTCAGGAACGAGGCGTCGGACTCGTCGGCCTCGACCACGATGAACTCGCCCTGACCCAGCTGCGCATTGGCGCCCGCCGAGTTCAGACGGCCACCGATCACAAAAGTGGGGTCCAGGCCGCCGGCGGCAAGCACGCTCGCCACCAGGCTCGTCGTGGTGGTCTTGCCATGCGTACCGGCCACGGCGATGCCGCGCTTCAGACGCATCAGCTCAGCCAACATCACGGCGCGCGGCACGACGGGAATGCGCGCGGCACGGGCCGCGATCACTTCGGGGTTGTCGCCCGCGACCGCGGTGGACGTGACGATCGCATCGGCGCCGGCGACGTTCTCGGCGGCATGGCCGATCGCCACGCGCAGGCCGAGACCGGCCAGACGGCGCGTGACTGCCGACTCGTTGAGATCGGAACCGCTCACGGTGTAACCCAGATTGAGCAGCACCTCGGCGATGCCGCTCATGCCCGAGCCGCCCACTCCGACGAAATGAATATGTTGAATACGGTGTTTCATGTTGAACGCCCCGCTGCCGCAACGCATGCGTCGGCGATATCCTGGGCGGCCTGCACTCGCGCATGCGCGCGGGCCCGGCCAGCCACGGTTTGTAGTTCGGTCCGCGTGCGCGCAGCCAGCCAGTCGGCCAGCCAGGCCGCGGTCAGTTCGGGCTGTGGCTGCAGCCAGGCTGCCTGATCGTCGCTCAGGAAGCGCGCGTTCGCGGTTTGATGATCGTCGATGGCGTGCGGGAACGGCACGAACAGCGCCGCGACGCCGGCCGCCGCCACCTCGGACACGGTCATGGCGCCCGCACGGCAGACCAACAGGTCGGCCGAGCCCATGGCGCCCGCCATGTCATCGATGAAAGGAACGCATTCGGCCTGCACACCCGCCTGGTCATAGGCGGCACGCAGGGCCTGGAAGTGCTGTTCGCCGGCCTGATGCACGACCTGCGGGCGCACATCGGCGGGCAGACGAGCCAGTGCCTGCGGCAGCACCGTGTTCAGGGCCTGGGCGCCCAGGCTGCCACCCACGACGAGCAGGCGCAGCGGACCGCTGCGGCCCGCGTAACGCTCGGCGGGAGCCGGCAGCGCGGCCAGGTCGGCACGCACGGGGTTGCCCACGCATTCGGCCGCCGGCAGGACACCGGGGAAGCCCGAGAGCACACGGCGCGCCATGCGGGCGAGCCAGCGATTGGCCGTGCCGGCCACGGCATTCTGTTCGTGCACGACCACCGGGATGCGGCGCAGCGCAGCCACCGCACCGCCCGGGAAGGCGACGTAGCCCCCCATTCCCAGCACGACGTCGGGGCGCACCGCGGACAGTCGGCCCCAGGCCTCGGACAAGGCACGCAGCAGGGTCAAAGGCAGCTTGATGAGCGTGCCCGCGCCTTTGCCGCGCACGCCCTGGAAATGCAGCGGGACCAGATCGATACCGCGCGGCGGCACGAGCCGCCCTTCCATTTTGTCGGGGTTGCCCAGCCAGAGCACGCGCCAGCCGCGCGCGCGCAGCACTTCGGCCACGGCCAGGCCCGGCATGATGTGTCCGCCGGTGCCGCCGGCCATGATCAGGATCGTGGGCGCGGTCATACTCGCCCTCCCCGCATCAGGACACGGTTCTCGATGTCGACCCGGATCAGGATCGCAAGCGCGCACAGGTTCATGACGATGCCGGAGCCGCCATAGCTCATGAGCGGCAGCGTGAGCCCCTTGGTGGGCAGCAAGCCCAGGCACACGCCCATATTGATGAACGCCTGCACGCCGAACCACATCACCACGCCGTGCGCCACGAGGCCCGAGAAGGTGCGCTCCATGGCAATGGCCTGGCGGCCGATATCGAAACCGCGCTGCACGATGATCGCGAACAGCACGATGACCAGCATCACGCCGGCAAAGCCCAGCTCTTCGCCCACCACCGCCATCAGGAAGTCGGTGTGCGCCTCGGGCAGGTAATGCAGTTTCTCGACACTCGCGCCGAGCCCGACGCCGAACCACTCGCCCCGGCCCAGCGCGATGAGCGAGTGCGACAACTGGTAGGCGCTGCCATAGGCATTTTCTTCGTTCCAGGGATCCAGGTATGCGAACAGACGCGCGCGGCGCCAGGGCGAGAGCCAGATCAGCATCAGGAAGGTGCCCATCAGCACCGCCAGCAGGCTGCTGAAGTATTTGCCGTTGATGCCGCCCAAAAACAGAATGCCGATCGCGATTGCCACGATCACCATGAAAGCGCCGAGATCGGGCTCGAGCAGCAACAGCATGCCGACCGCCCCCAGCGCGCAGGCCATTGGCAGAAAACCGCGGGCGAACGCCTGCATGTACTCCTGCTTGCGCACCGTGTAGTCGGCGGCATAGAGCACGGCGGCGAGCTTCATCAGCTCAGAGGGCTGGAAGTTGATCGGGCCGAGCGGAATCCAGCGATGCGCACCGTTCACCTCGCGTCCGATGCCCGGCACGAGCACCGCCAGCAGCAAAAACAACGCGAACATGAAGAGCGGCACGGCCAGACGCTGCCACACCCGCAGCGGGAGGGCGAGCGCGATCGCGCCCGCCACGAGGCCGGTCGTGAGGAAGAGGCCGTGGCGCACCACGAAGTAATAACGTCCGTACGAGGCATAACGCGGACCGTCGGCCAACGCGATCGACGCCGAATACACCATCAGCAGGCCGAGCAGCAGCAAGGTCGACGCCGCCACCACGAGAGGCAGGTCGAAATTGCGCATGCGGGTGCGCCCGGGGCGCACGGCGTTGACGCTGGCGGTGAGTTCGGCGAACAGGCTCATAGCACCTCGCCCCGGTCACGCGCGAGCTCTTCGACTTCTTCGACGAAGACCTGCCCGCGGTGCGGATAGTTGCGGAACATATCCAGGCTTGCGCACGCCGGCGACAGCAGCACGGCGTCGCCTTCTTGAGCCAGCTCGGCGGCACGCCGCACGGCCTCGGCCATGTCGGCCGCCGCAATGCACGGCACGCCAGTGGGCGCCAACACATCGCCGATGGCCGGGCCATCGACGCCGATCAGCACGACGCCGCGCGCATGGCGTTTGACCATCGGCACCAGCGGCGAAAAATCCTGACCTTTGCCCTGCCCGCCCGCGATCAACACTACGGTCTGACCCAGGCCTTCCAGCGCGGCGACTGTCGCGCCCACGTTGGTTCCCTTGGTATCGTTGATGTAGTCGACGCCAGCGACGGTGCGCACGAACGACACGCGGCCCGGCTCGCCCGCATAGTCGCGCAGCGCGCGCAACATGGGGCCCCAGCCGATGTCCAGCGCACGCGCCAGTTGCATCGCGGCCAGCGCGTTCAGGGCGTTATGCACGCCGCGGATACGCAGCGCGTCGGCAGGCATCAGACGGCTGACGCGGCCGGCACGGCGCGTCGGCACGGGCGCATCTTTCTTGCGCCGCACAGGTGGCGCCGGCTCGTCGAAATCGGTGGGCTCGCAGGCAACCAGCCAAGCCATGCCATCGCCCGGCTCCAGGCCCATATCGCCCACCAGCGCCGGCAGATCGCGGCCGAAGCTGCGCACCTCGAGTGCATTGAGCGCGGACACCATGGCGACGGTCAGCGGATCGTCCCGATTGACGATGGCGACGCGGGTCATCTTGAGCAGCCGCGCCTTCGCATCCGCGTAGGCCTGCATGCTGCCGTGCCAATCCAGATGGTCTTGCGTCACGTTGAGCACCACCGCGGCGTCGGCGCGCAAGGAACGCGTCGTGTCGAGCTGGAAGCTCGAAAGCTCGAGCACCCAGACCTGCGGCAGCGCATCGGCATCGATCGCATCGGCAAGCGCGGTCAGTGCGGCCGGGCTGATATTGCCAGCCGCCACGACGCTCAAGCCCGCGGATTCGATCAGCTGGCGCGTGAGCGCGGTCACGGTGGTTTTGCCATTGGTGCCGGTGACGGCCAGCAGGCGCGGGTGGTAATCGTGCGATTCGGCCAGTTGCGCCAGGGCACGAGCGAACAGTTCGATCTCGCCCACAACCTCGATGCCGCGTTCGGCGGCCAGCGCCAACAGGCTGGCGGTGGGTTCGGCGCCAGGCGCGAGGCCCGGGCTCAACACGAGCTGATCCACGCCGTCGAGCATCTCGGCCGGGAACGCGTCAGCGCAACCCAGGTGGTATTCGACCTGCGCGTCGGCCAATGCCTCGCGCAGTGCCGCCAGCCCGCCGGGTTCGGCGCGCGTGTCGGCCACGCGCAGCCGCGCGCCCTGACGGGCGCACCAGCGCGCGCTGGCCGCACCGGTCTCTCCCAATCCAAGGATCAGGACGAGCGGTGCTGCGACGGGCGGCATCACTTCCATATTCATCTTTTGATCAACGCAACTTCAGAGTGGACAGACCGATCAGCACGAGCATCATGCTGATGATCCAGAAGCGCACCACGACCTGGGTTTCTTTCCAGCCACCCACCTCGAAATGGTGATGCAGCGGCGCCATGCGGAATATCCGCCTGCCCTGGCCGTATTTGCGTTTCGTGTACTTGAACCATGTCACCTGCATCATCACCGACAGCGTTTCGACCACGAACACGCCGCCCATGATGAAGAGCACGATCTCCTGACGCACGATCACCGCGATGGTTCCCAGCGCGCCGCCAAGCGCCAGCGCGCCCACGTCGCCCATGAAGACCTGAGCGGGATAGGCGTTGAACCACAGGAACGCGAGCCCCGCGCCCCCGATCGCCGCGCATAGCACCATGAGCTCGGCCGCACCCGGGATATACGGGAACAACAGATATTTGGAGTAATCGACCCGGCCGACGACGTAGGCGAAGATGCCCAGCGCACTGCCCACCATCACGGTCGGCATGATCGCCAGGCCGTCGAGGCCGTCGGTCAGGTTGACGGCATTGCTGGTGCCCACGATCACCGCCCAGGTGAGCGCGACAAAGCCCAGCACGCCCAGCGGATAGCTGACCGACTTGAAGAACGGCACGATCAGGTCGGCACGCGTGGGCAGCGGCATCGTGAAGCCACTCGCCACCCAGGCCTTGAACAGCGGCCACAGCTCGGTGTTGGCCGGGGCGGACACGGCGAACGCCAGGTACACGGCCGCGATCAGCCCGATCGTCGCTTGCCAGAAGAACTTCTGCCGGGCCGGCATGCCTTCCGGATCCCGATGCACCACCTTGCGGTAGTCGTCCATCCAGCCGATCCAGCCGAAGCCGAACGTCACCAGCAGCACGACCCACACGAAGCGGTTGGTCCAGTCGGCCCACAGCAACGTGCTGATGGCGATCGAGATCAGGATCAGCGCACCGCCCATCGTGGGGGTGCCGTTCTTGACCAGATGCGATTCCGGGCCGTAGGCGCGCACGGCCTGGCCGATTTTCATTTCGGTAAGTTTGCGAATCACCTTGGGACCAGCGACAAGGCCGATCAGCAAGGCCGTCGCGCACGCCAGCACGGCGCGCAAGGTGATGTACTCGAACACGCCGATGGCGCGCACATCGTCAGAAAGCCAGCGAGCGATCTCAAGCAACATGCTCGCCTCCCTGGCCCTGCGGCCCCTGGCCGCCTTGGGTACTCAAAACCTTCACAACCCGCTCCATGCGCATAAAGCGCGAACCTTTTACCAATACGCTGGACGGGCGTGCGCCGCGCAGTGCGGCAATGACTTCGTCTACCGATGCGCACGCATGCGCCGCCGCGCCGAACTCGGCCGCGGCCGTCCGGCTGGCGTCACCCAGCGTGATCAACGCGTCGATCCCATGATCGCGCGCATATGCTCCCACCTCGCTATGCATGGCGGGCCCGTTGTCCCCGACTTCGCCCATGTCGCCCAGCACGAGAGCGCGGGGACCAGGCAGTCGCGCGAGCACGTCGATGGCTGCGCGGACAGAGTCGGGGTTCGCATTGTAGGTGTCGTCGATCAGCAGCGTTCCGTCACTCAATTTCTTGCGCTGCATGCGGCCTTTGACCGCCTCAAAACCTTCGAGCGCGCGCAACGCGCTGACGAGCGGCGCCCCCGCGGCCAGCGCGCAGGCGATGGCCGCCAGCGCATTGCGCAGGTTGTGCAATCCCGGCAGCGGCAGCAGCAACTGAGCCTGCCCCACCGGCGTGACCACCTGGCAGCGCGTGAACTCCGGATCGGCTTCGATTTGTTCGGCGTACACGTCCAGCCCGGGCTGCAACCCGAAGCGGAGCATGCGGCGCGAGCCGGCAAGTGCTTCCCAGATCCCGGTGTACGGCTCGTCGCCAGGAAACACGGCGATGCCATCGGGCGCGAGCGCGCTGATCACCGCGCCGTTCTCGCGCGCCACGGCCTCGACCGTGAACATGAATTCCTGGTGCTCGCGTTGTGCGTTGGTCACCAGCGCGACCGACGCCGCGGCCATCTCCGACAGATAGGCGATCTCGCCCGGATGATTCATGCCGAGCTCGAACACCGCGGCGCGATGACGCGCGCGCAACCGCAGCAGCGTGAGCGGCACGCCGATGTCGTTGTTGAAATTACCGGCGGTGGCGAGGCGGGCGTCTTCGCCCTGCCAGTCGGCCAACATGCCGGAAATCATTTCTTTGGTCGTCGTCTTGCCATTGCTGCCCGTCACGGCGATCACCGGCAACTTGAACCGAGCACGCCACGCGGCGCCGATGCGGCCCAGCGCGCTCTTGGTATCGCCAAGCACCAGTTGCGTCAGCGATTGGCCGGCGACGGGATGCGCCACGATGGCAGCGCACGCGCCCCCCGCCTGAGCCTGTGCCAGATAATCGTGGCCGTCGAAATTCTCGCCCGAGAGCGCCACGAACAACTCGTTGGCGCCCACGCTGCGCGTGTCGGTACTGACACCCGCCACGTGCGGCAACAGCAAGGCGACCCGCGCCCATTCACGATCGTCGAATGGGAGCTTGCGGCCCGCGATCTCCTGATAGGTTTCGTGCCCCTTGCCGGCAAGCAACACCACGTCGTCCGCATTCGCAGCCCACAAGGTCTGCAAGATGGCGCGCGCACGATCCACCTGTGGCACGGCGCGCGTGGCGCGAGGCACCCCGGCCAGCACCTGGTCGATGATGGCCTGTGGCGACTCACTACGCGGATTGTCACTGGTCACGACGATGCGATCCGCGAGGTCCGCGGCGATGCGACCCATTTCGGGGCGCTTGCCGGCATCGCGATCACCGCCGCAGCCGAACAGGCAGGTCAACGACCCGCCGCGCGCCTGCGCGAGCGGCCGCAGTGCAGCCAGCGCGCGGGCCAGGGCGTCCGGCGTGTGCGCATAATCCACGACGACCAGCGGCCCGGAGGTGGCCGGCGACATCTGCGGCAGCGCCGGCATGGGCACGGCCTGCAAACGGCCATCCACGGGCGCGGCACCGGCCAGCTCGCGAGCCACCTGCGACAGTGGCCAGCCCAGCTTGAGGAGCATGCCGCCCACCAGCAGCAGGTTCGAAATATTGTGTTTGCCGAGCAGGCGCGTGACGATCTGTGCCTCGCCCTCCGGCGTGACCAGGGTGAACACCTGCCCGTGCGAAGTCGCTTGCAAATCGCGCGCCAGCAAATCGGCCGGCGCATCCTGCACCGAATAACCTACGCGCAGCGTTGCGGGAAGGCTGGCCAGCAGACGTTCGCCTGCGGCATCGTCGGCGTTGACGACGGCCGCGCGCAGTCCAGGCCAGCGGAACAGCGCCGCCTTCGCCTGCTCGTAGCGCGCCATCGTGCCGTGGTAATCGAGATGATCGCGGGTGAGATTGGTAAAGCCGGCGGCGGACAGGCGCACGTTATCCATGCGGCCCTGCTCGATCCCGATCGACGAGGCCTCCATCGCCACCGCTTGCGCGCCGGATTCGAGCATGGCGGCCAGCAGACGATGCAGGCTCAGCACGTCGGGCGTGGTCAGGTGCCCGCCCAGCGACTCGCCCCCCGGCAACAACGCTCCCAGCGTACCGATGCTGCCGCAAGGACGACCCATGCGAGTGAGCGCATGCGCCAACCAATGCACGCAAGAGGTTTTGCCATTGGTGCCGGTCACGGCCACCACGGTCAGCTTGGCCGACGGTTGACCGTACCAGAGGTCGCCCAGCTCCCCGAGCATGCCGCGCAGGTTCGCCACCGGACGCACTCGTTCGTCGGCGGCGCGCACTGGCGCGCCCTCGGCTTCACACAGGACCGCCGCGGCGCCTGCCGCCAGCGCCTGCTCTATATAGAGACGGCCATCGCTGGCCAGCCCGGCGCAGGCGACGAACACATCGCCGGGCGTCACGTCGCGCGAATCCAGCCGCAGATGCGCCGTGGCGGCCGCACGCTCGCGCAGCCACGCCACCTGCGGCTCGGCCGCGCCCGGCTCGGCCAGCACGCGCACGAGTGCGCTCTGTTGAATCTGGCTCATCGCGCGCCCCCTTCGGGCACGCCGGCCACAATGGTGGACTCGAACGGCGCGTCGGGTTGCACGCCCATCAGGCGCAGGCTGCCGCCAGTGATGCTGGAGAACACCGGTGCCGCGATCGCGCCACCGTAATAGCCGCCCACTTTGGGCTCATCAATCGACACTGCCACGATGATCTTGGGATTGGAAACCGGCGCGAAGCCGACAAACGAACTGCGATAGCGCTGCGTGCTGTACTTGCCGTCGACGATCTTGCGCGCCGTGCCGCTCTTGCCCGCCACGCGATAGCCTTGAACCTGAGCGGCCTTGGCGCCGTCCGGGCCCGCGGCCGCTTCCAGCATCGCGCGCACCATGGCGGCGGTCTTGGGGTTGTAGATCTTGACACTGGTGGGGTCGCTGTCGCGCCGAACCAGGGTGAGCGACACCATGTCGCCGTCGCGGGCAAACACCGTGTACGCACGCGCCACCTGCAACAACGACACCGACAGCCCGTAACCATAGGCCATGGTTGCCTTCTCGATCAGGCGCCAGCGGTCCCAGGGGCGCAGCCGGCCGGGCGCCGCGCCCGGGAAGCCCAACTGAGGCGCCTGACCCAGGCCAAGTTCGGTGAAGCGATCCCACATCTCCTTGGCTTGCAGCTTCTCGGAGATCATGGTCATGCCGATGTTGCTCGATCGACGCAGCACACCGGCCACGTCGAGCGTTCCATTACGGCTCACGTCGCTGATCGTCGAGCCTTGGTACTGGAACCGGCCGTTGCCGGTTTCGAACTGAGTGTTGGCGGTGATGCGACCGAGATCGAGCGCGAGCGCCGCCGTGAACGGCTTCATGATCGAGCCGGGCTCGAACGTATCCGTGATGGCCTGATTGCGCAGCGAGGCCATCTGGAAGGTCTCGCGATTGTTGGGGTCGAACGAAGGCAGGCTGGCCAGCGCCAGGATCTCGCCCGTGTGCACATCCAGCACGACCGCGGTGGCCGCCCGCGCCTGATGCTTTTCGAGGGCGACCTGCAATTCCTTGAAAACCAGATACTGCAGACGCGTGTCGATCGACAGGCGCAGATCGCGGCCGTCGACGGGCAGCGTCACGGCCTGCACGTCTTCGATGACGCGACCCAGACGATCCTTGATCACGCGGCGGGAACCCGGGCGGCCTTCCAGTTGCTGGTTGAACGTGAGCTCAACGCCTTCCTGGCCCTTGTCTTCCACATTGTTGAAGCCCACGATGTGGGCCGTGACCTCGCCTTCGGGGTAGTAGCGGCGCGACTCGGGCTGCTGGTGCACCCCCGGCATCGCCAGCTGCTTGATCTTGTCGGCGACCTCCATCGGCACTTGGCGCTTGAGGTAGACGAAGTTGCGGTCTTCGTCGGCCAGGCGGCGGCGCAGCTCGGAGATCGGCGTATCGAGCAGCTTGGACAGCACGTTCAACTGCTCTGCGCTCGCCTGGCGCGCATCTTCGGGAATGGCCCAGATGGCGCGCGCGGGCACGCTCGACGCCAGCACGACATTATTGCGATCCAGAATCTTGCCGCGCGTGGCCGACAGCGTGAGCGTGCGCTCATAGCGGCGCTCGCCCTGCTGCTGCAGGAATTCGGTCGAGAGCCCCTGCAGAAACAAGGCACGGCCCGCAAGCACCACGAAACCGCAGAACAGCAGGATCAGCACGAGCCGCGCGCGCCACATCGGCAGCTGCCCACGCAGCACGGGATTGTCGAAGAATGGCACGCGCTTCATTGCGCGCCTCCGCTCGCCGACTGGGGTTGATTCATATAGATCGTGCGGTCGGGCACGATCGGGATCATCTTGAGCTCTTCACGCGCGGCGTGATCCACGCGCGCATTGCGAGCCAGCTCGGCGCGCTCGAGCTGCAAGCGGCGCCAGTTGGTGTCGAGATCACGAGCCTCGGCCTGACCACGCCCCAGCTCGATGAAGAGCTGGCGCGACTGATAGCGGCTGGTCACCAAAGAAATGGCGGACAGCATCAGCAGCGCGGCGACGATCAGGCTGGCTCGGCCCATCAGCGGCGTCTCCCCCGGCCTGCGGCAGGCTCGCCGGGCACCTTCATGGCGTTCACGAAGGCAGCGCCCCCTTCATTCGACAGCGGGGTGGTGGTGCGCTCGGCGGCCCGAAGGATGGCGGACCGCGAACGCGCGTTGCCCGCGACCTCGTCATCGGAGGCCACGACCTTGCCGAGCGAGCGCACCACGGGCTGAGGCATTTCGCTTTCGCGCAGGGGCAGACGTGCATGCACCGCGCCCGGCCGAGCGGCCGCCGCGATGCATTGTTTGACCATGCGGTCTTCCAGCGAGTGGAAACTGATCACCGCCAACCTCCCCCCAGGCGCGAGCAACTCTAGAGCTGACGCGAGGGCGCGCGCGAGCTCTTCGAGCTCCCGATTGATGTAAATCCGTAGAGCCTGAAAGGTGCGTGTGGCCGGATGCTGCCCCTTTTCGCGCGTGCGGACGGCGCTGGCGACGCACTCGGCAAGCTCGAGCGTGGTGCGCAGCGGCCGTGTTGCGCGGCGAGCAGCAATCGCCTTTGCAACCTGAAAAGCAAACCGTTCTTCGCCATAATCTGCGATGACCTCCCGCAACTCGTCCACACTGGCTTCTGCCAGCCACTCCGCGACCGTGGGGCCGCGGCTCGTATCCATACGCATATCGAGCGGGCCATCTCGCATGAACGAGAAGCCGCGCTCGGCATCATCAATCTGGGGCGACGACACGCCCAGATCCAGCATCACGCCATCGACCTGATCGATGCCGCGCGCCGTCAATTCCTCGGTCATGGTGGCAAAGCCCCCATGCACCACCGTCACCCGGGCGTCCGAGGCGGCCAATGCCTGCGCCACCGCGATCGCCTGAGGATCCTTATCAAAGACAAACAAGCGGGCTTGCGCGCCCAGCCGGCTCAGAAGCTCCCGGCTGTGACCGCCGCGGCCGAACGTGCCGTCCACGAAGATGCCGCGCTCGGCGCGCGCGTTCGCCGCGCCATCGGCGGGCGCTCGCTGACGGCTCGCCCCCTTGCCGCCAAAATCTGGCTGCAACAAGGCGTCCACCGTCGGCTCCAGCAGGACGGGCCGATGCTCGAATTCCATAGTGGTTTCAGAACGAAAACTGGTTCAACACGTCCGGCATTCCCTGTGCCAGGTCCTCCGCCTCGCGGCGGGCCAGGGAAGCGGCATCCCAGAGCTCGAAGTGCGTGCCCATACCGAGCAGCATCACGTCGCGCGTCATACCGGAAGCGTTGCGCAGTTCGGGCGCGATCAAAACCCGGCCGGAACCGTCGATCTCCACGTCCTGGGCGTTGCCCAGCAACAGCCGTTGCAGGGCCCGCGCCGTCATGGGAAAGGCGGCGATCTGCTCGCGCTTCTTCTCCCACTCATTGCGCGGATACACCAGCAGACAGCCGTCGGGGTGACGGGTGAGCGTCAGTCGGCCTTCGGCCTGGGAAACGAGGGCGTCACGATGCCGGGTCGGAATCGAGATCCGTCCCTTCGCATCCAGCGTGAGCGCACTGCTTCCTTGAAACACCCGTTTTGCCCCACTTAATTGCACAATTTCCTACTTTTTCCCACTCTACGGGAACGACATAGGCGGGTCAAGCGAGTGGTTGCAATTTTTTCAATCACAACAAGGACTTAGGCCAAATTGTAAAAATGGGGCGCAAGAAAAGATGCTGTGAAATCAGCAGCTTGCAGCCGCATCTCAAAGTCCCGCGTGAAGAATGTGCGGCATTTGAAGGTGCCTTACGGGGGGCATCGCCGGCAATGTCTGGAAATCCGCGCGTGTCGGGGCGATTGCGCCAGGACGGTGCAATGAAATTTTCGGAACTGGGGGAGTTGCGAGGCGGGTCTATAGGCCGGATTTTGTACGCCGGGTGTGACCCCGGCGGGCAATCATTCCTCTAGGCGCGCCATTGCTGACGCGCTCGTGCCACCTACCCGCATGCTCGGACGGAGCCGCCCTTCCGGTCCGAAGACCGTGCGCATGCCTATTTGATGTTGCTCCGGATAGAGGTTGCCGCGTTTCACCCTGCGACGCCGCCGCCCGTTACCGGACGGCTCAGCACGGAGATGGCCGTGCCGGTGCGCTCGCGCGCCCGCTCCGCAGACTCGTCTCTGTGGCCCTATTCCTCGGCTTCGCCGGCGGACAAGCCGCCAGTTCGCCGGACGGCCGTTAGCCGCTATCCTGCCCTATGGAGTCCAGACCTTCCTCGATGGCTTGCGCCACCGCGATTGCCCGACCCACCTCGCCGGCGCATTTTAGACTAAATGCCGGGCGGACCCGTGAGGGGTCCGGTTCCTGCGACAATACGGGTCATTCTCCAAGCGCTGCGCTACATGGCTCTCAACACCCTGATCTCGCTCACCGACGTCCAACTGGCCTTCGGTCACCATCCGTTGCTGGACCACGCCGACTTCTCCATCCAGGAGGGCGAACGCATCGGCCTGATCGGCCGCAACGGCGCCGGCAAGTCTTCGCTGCTGCGCCTGCTCGACGGCCGCAACCAACCCGACGACGGTGACATCGCACGCATGTCGGGCCTGCGGGTGGTCACGGTCGAGCAGGAACCCCAGCTCGACGACACGCTCACCGTCTACGATGCGGTCTGCGCTCCCGATCTGCATCCCGAAGACTGGCAGCGCCCCTCACGCGTGCGCGCCGCCCTCGAAAAGCTTGGCCTGCCGGCCGATGCGTTGATCGCCGGGCTGTCGGGCGGCACGCGCAAGCGCGTCGCGCTGGCGCGCGCGCTCGTCGACGAACCCGACCTGTTGCTGCTCGACGAACCCACCAATCACCTCGACTTCGAAGGCATTGCGTGGCTCGAGGCCTTGTTGCGCAACTGGAAAGGCGCGGCCATCATCATTACCCACGATCGGCGCTTTCTCGACGCCATCGCCACGCGCATCGTCGAACTCGACCGCGGCCGCCTGCTGAGTTTCCCTGGCAACTTCAGCCAGTGGCAAGAGCGCAAGGCGCAATGGTTGGAGTCCGAACGCCTGGAGCAGGCGCGTTTCGACAAGCTGCTGGCGCAGGAAGAAGTCTGGATCCGCAAAGGCGTGGAAGCCCGACGCACCCGCAACGAAGGCCGCGTGCGCCGCCTCGAACGCCTGCGCGTCGAGCGCGCGGAACGCCGCGAGCGCGTGGGCGACGTCAACCTGGCACTGGCCGAAGGCCAGCGATCGGGCAAGATGGTGGCCGAGCTCAACGACGTCAGCAAAACGTTCGGCGACCGGACGGTGGTGCGCGACTACTCGACCACGATCTTGCGCGGCGACCGCATCGGCATCATCGGCGCCAACGGCGCCGGCAAGACGACCTTGCTCAAGCTGATCCTCGGTCAGCTCGAGCCCGACAGCGGCAGCGTGCGCATGGGCACCAACGTCGAGGTCGCCTATTTCGACCAGATGCGCGCCCAGCTCGACGAAGAAGCCTCTCTGGTGGACATCATCAATCCGGGTAGCGAATGGATTGAGATCGGCGGCACCCGCAAGCATGTGATGACCTATCTGGGCGATTTTCTGTTCTCCCCCGCTCGCGCCGGCTCGCCGGTCAAGAGCCTGTCCGGCGGCGAACGCGCTCGCCTCTTGCTGGCCCGGCTCTTTGCGCGGCCGGCCAACGTGCTCGTGCTCGATGAGCCGACCAACGATCTCGACATCGAAACGCTCGAGCTCCTGGAAGAGCTGCTGCAGGAATACAGCGGCACCGTGCTGCTCGTCAGCCACGATCGTGCGTTTCTCAACAACGTGGTCACCCAAACGATCGCGGCCGAAGGCGATGGCCGCTGGCGCGACTATGTCGGGGGCTACGATGAATGGGTGGCCCAGCGCCCCGAGCCGGTAGAGGCCCCGAAGGCCGCGCCAGCCGCACCCAAGACGCCCGCCCCGGCGAAGCCCAAGCCCGCCCGCGCGGCCAAGATCAACAGCTGGGAGCTCCGTGAGCTTGAAGCCCTGCCCGATGCCATCGCCGCGCTCGAGGCCGAACAGGCCACGTTGGCAGGCAAGCTCGCCGATGGCAGCCTGTATCGCGAGGCTCCTCAGGAAGTGGACCAGGTCAACGCCGAACTGAAGCGGATCGAGCGCGAGCTCGAAGAAAAATTCGCACGCTGGGAAGCGCTCGAAGCCAAGAACGCCGCGGGCGCCTGAGCCAGCGCAGCGAAGCGCATACGCCCGCGCCGGACTACGCTTGTTGGGGCGCGGACCGTTTCGGGCTGGTGCGCGGAGCCCATGCCGCCATGTCCGCCTTTCGGCTCGGCGGTCAAAAAAACGCCGCCTGCGCGTATACGCAGGCGGCGTTTTTCATGCGCGGCAATCTTTAGACGGCAACACGCCAGGGCAAGGTCTCGCCTGCGGCGAGCGGCACGAGCGAGGTATCACCGAAGGGCAGCGCCTCGGGAATCTCGAAGGATTCTCGCGTGAGCGTCAACGTGCCCGTATTGCGCGGCAGGCCATAGAAGTCGGGACCATGGAAGCTGGCGAAACCTTCCAGACGATCGATGCGGCCCACCTGGTCGAACGCGGTGGCATACAACTCCATCGCATGCAGTGCGGTGTAGCAACCAGCACAGCCGCAAGCATGTTCCTTCAGGCCACGCGCATGCGGCGCGCTATCGGTGCCCAAGAAGAAACGCGGGCTGCCGCCGGTGGCGGCCTCGACCAGTGCCACGCGATGCGTTTCGCGCTTCAGGATCGGCAGGCAGTACCAATGCGGCCGCACCCCACCCTGGAAAATCGCATTGCGGTTGTACAGCATATGCTGGGGCGTGATCGTCGCTGCAATAGGACCTTCGGCATCGCGCACGTACTCGGCACCATCCTTGGTGGTGATGTGCTCGAACACCACCTTGAGCGCCGGGAATGCACGGCGCAACGGAATCATGACGCGGTCGATGAATACCGCCTCGCGATCGAACACATCGATGCCTGCATCGGTCACCTCGCCGTGCACCAGCAACGGCATGCCGCACTTCTCGAGCGCGGCCAGCGCCGGCGCGCACTTGCCCAGCAGGTCGGTCACGCCCGCATCGGAATTGGTGGTGGCGCCCGCGGGATAGAGCTTGACTGCATAGACCTGGCCCGACGCATGCGCGCGCTCGATTTCAGCGGCCGGCGTATTGTCGGTGAGGTAAAGCGTCATGAGCGGCGTGAACGCCTTGGGATCCCCGCCCGCCTTGATCAAGGCGGCATCGATGCGCGCACGGTATGCCAGCGCCTGCTCCGTCGTGGTGACGGGCGGCTTCAGGTTGGGCATGATGATGGCGCGCGAAAACTGGCGCGCCGTATCGCCGACCACAGCCTCCAGGGCGGCACCGTCGCGCAAGTGCAGGTGCCAATCGTCGGGACGGGTGATCGTGAGTTGAGTCATTTGCTGAATGGACATGAGTAAAGGGGCCGTCACTCGGCCAGCGGCATGCCGCGTTCGGCCAGCGCGCAGAACATCGCGCTGCCCAACGGAATCACCGCATCATTGAAGTCGAAATGTGAGTTGTGCAGCACGCAGCCGGACTCCGCACCGCCCTGGCCCAGGCGGAAATAGGCACCCGGACGTTGTTGCAGCATAAAGGAAAAATCCTCGGAGCCCATCGACGGGGTGAGATCGCGCACCACGTTTTCCTTGCCGACCATCTCCGTGGCGATGTCGGCCACCAGCACCGCGTGTTGCGGCGTGTTGAGCGTGGCCGGATAGATCCGCTCGTAGTTGACCTCGGCTGTCGCGCCGAAGGCCTGCGAAATGGCGGTCGCCAACTCCCGCATGCGCGTCTCGACCATCTCCTGCACCGACTTGCGGAACGTGCGCACGGTGCCCACCATCTTGGCCTCGCGCGGAATCACGCTCATCGCGCCAGGGTGGCCGGCCTGCAGCGACCCGATCGACAACACCGCGGAATCCAGCGGGTTCACGTTGCGCGACACGATGGTCTGCAGGGCTGTGATCAGGTGGCCCGCCACCGTGACCGGATCGATAGTCTGGTAAGGATGCGCGCCGTGACCGCCGCGCCCCTGAATCGTGATCTCGAAACGGTCAGCGGCTGCCATCATCGGGCCGGGGTTCACACCCACGGTCCCCGGACGCAGACCTGGCCAGTTATGCAGCGCATAGATCGCATCGCACGGGTAGGTGTCGAACAGACCATCGTCGATCATGGCCTTCGCGCCGCCACGGCCCTCTTCCGCAGGCTGGAAGATCAGCACGGCCGTGCCGTCGAAATTGCGTGTCTGGGCCAGATACCGTGCCGCGCCCACCAGGATCGCGGTGTGACCGTCGTGGCCGCAACCGTGCATCAGGCCGGGCTTGGTCGATTTGTGGCCGAAGTCGTTGTCTTCAGCCATGGGCAACGCGTCCATGTCGGCACGCAATCCGATCATGCGGCCGCTGCTCGTGCCTCGGCCGCGAATCACACCCACCACGCCGGTCTTGCCGATGCCGCGATGCACCTCGATGCCCAGCGCCTCGAGCGCCCCGGCCACGATGCCTGAGGTACGCACCTCTTCGAAGCCCAATTCAGGATGGGCATGGAGGTCGCGGCGCAGTGCCGTCAATTCGTCATGAAAAAGCCGTATGGATTCAAGTGCTGAGCGTGCGTACATGGGCAGTTACACTGGGTGCGATAGGCGGAGTTCGAGGCCTGATTTTAGTTGCTACAGAGGATAAATGCCTTTGTCTTTACTGTAGAGACACGTTATGCTGCGGCCCGCAGGACACATTTTTCCAACAATCTCAGAGAAGGAGCGCCGCATTATGGCCACACCCTCCAAAACCGCGACTCCGCGCAAACCGAACGCCGCGTTCATGAAGCCCCTGACCCCCAGCGCCGAGCTGGCTGCTGTCATCGGTTCGGAAGCCGTGCCGCGCACCGAGGTCACCAAAAAGATCTGGGACTACATCAAGGCTCACAACCTGCAAGACGCCAGCAACAAGCGCAACATCAACGCCGATGCCAAGCTGCGCCCGATTTTCGGCAAAGATCAGGTCACGATGTTCGAACTGACCAAGTTGGTCAACGCCCACCTCAAGTGATCCCGGTTAGGGCGTACCCTGTACGTCCCTACCCCGACACTCTCGCCGCCCCTGTCCTGGCGGCGTAGCGCGAAACGTGCGCCTCATCCGCACGTTTCGCTGCGGACCACTCCGCAGGCGCTAACAGCGCGCGCAGCCACATCCCTCGCATTCCCCATCAGCACGCCTCCAGACCGGATCCCGACCTGTCCAGACGCGTGTGCTCGAACGTGGCCGCGCGCGGCATCACGTGGGCAATTTCCGTTCCCGGGCCGACATCAGACTCTCGGCCAATCGGGCACAAGTGAGATGTAGCAGCCCGCGCCTTCAGCTGAGCAGACCGCCTTCAGCGCAGAGGCGTCTACACGCGTATGGCATTCCCATGGCAATGCAGCCCGCCGCTCGTGGCAACGCGACATCGTGCCGGAGCTCGGCCGATCTTTGCGCGTGCAACCAATTCGGCCGTAGCGTCTTTTCACGCCCGCAACTCGGTTGTCGCACCAATCTTCGATTGCTCACTGTGTGACCGCAGCGCCGCGCCCACGCCGCGTCGCTCGTCCCGCTTTCGCCAGATCCGCTCTGTCGCGTTCACGCAGTCCCGTTGCCGCTGTGGGAGGCGAGATCGCCCGGAACGCGCGGCAGCCACCAAGATCCGCCAACTCGTGACGCGTCATCGTGTCGGACCTCATGGCAACGCGGGCACCTATCCCGAGCGCTGCTTCCTCCATCTCGACCTCACCCGCGGCTCGCCGTCCGCCATATGCAATTCGCGGTCCGTGCTCCGCAGTTCGCGGTTCGCGGTTCGCGGTTCGAAGTTCGCAGTTCGCAGTTCGCAGTTCGCAGTCCGCAGTCCGCAGTCCGCAGTCCGCAGTCTGCAAGACCGAGGCCGTATCCGCGCTCAATCGCAGCCCGAGCAGTAGCGTATGCGGAAGGCGCGCGTCCTCCGCACCTCCCGATCATTATCCGACCCCATTTTTGAGCGCATCGCATCCAGAAAAACAAAACCGGCCCTTGGGCCGGTTTTGCTTGGGTAGAGACGGGTACGCGCAGAGTCTCAATGCCAGGTGGACGGCACGGTGCCCGAATGCAGCGCGAGCCACCCGCGAATGACACGATAGGCCACCCAGGCGACGGTGATGACGACGCCGATCCAGCCGATCGCGATCAGCGTGGCGATGGCGGAAATGGCAAGCCAGAGCAGCGACCACCAGAACGTGCGCAGCAACCAGTCGAAATGTTGGGCATACAGAGTGCCGGCGGTGTCCGAACGCTTCACATACATCAGCACCACGGCGGCGATGGTGGCCACCCACAGAAATCCGCTCGTCAGATAGCCGACGGCAAAGAGGCCATAGGCAATGTGGGTCAGCGTACGCAGGTCCGGGCCGGTCGAGCCGGTGCCAAGCGGCGGGGGGATCTGGGAATCGCTCACGATAACTGCTCCATCGAATAAGTTCAGTCAATCTTACCGCACAATGAGAGCACAACCGGACCGGCAGGCATGTCGGACAAGCCCCGTTGTTAATTGGGAACGAGACCTTGCCAGCGGCCCAAAACAGGCCCGAAACACGGGTAGCTGCTCCCTGCATCCTCGCCCGTGTCGGTGACTGACCGCCCGACGCGACACCCGCCTGGCTCACAGCACGCTCGTCCGTTGCGGGAAGGCACACGTCCGCACGTGCGTGGATCTGAATGGGGAGGGTGTGACTCAGGTGCCCTCGGCTGCGATGCCCACAGTCGTCATTCCGGCGTGCCATGGAGCCTCCACCAGCACCTCAGGCATAACGATACACATCACCGCAAGACACCGCCCTCCATCTCACGGCGCTGAGCATCTTTGCGGGAGCGCTCCTCTTTGCGGGAGCGCCTCCGCCGGCACGCACATGCGTGCCTGAGTACGGCCGAGCGACCGGCAACCCGACCTGTTCAAGCGCTTTCTGCGAGCTATGGATCGTTCAATCAGCGTGCATCCCGGCAATGCACAAGGCGCTGTCCTGAAGACAAGCCGTGTTTAGCACGCGCCTTTGCTCAGTGCTCTCTCTCCGCTGCATGCTGCTGACCAGCCCGCAGCCTTAATGC
>JBIUPE010000008.1:0-231975 GCA_044626655.1 Pseudomonadota bacterium AL_CKDN230030165-1A_HGKHYDSX7
AAGCCAACTCAATCTCTCGGTCGGCCAGCGGCCGGGGCGCGCCCCCCCCCCCCCTCTCGCTCTCAGGAGCGGTTGTCCACCGGTGGCGCATCGGGGGTGGCATTACCCGGATCCCGTGCGTCCTCGGGGTGGATGCCCGGCGGAAACTGCCGACCGGCGCCGGTGCGGTTGGGGTCCGCCGGCCGATCGCTCAAGGTGCGCTCGCCGGGTACCACCGGCTTGCGCTCCGCGTCGGCGGGATCATCCTGATGAGAATGGGGCTTGCTCATGACGTGCTCCTTCAGCGGCGCCGCAATGCCCACAACGCCGCGCCGCCCACCAGCAATACACCGGTAACGATCGAAGCGCCGCGATGCATGGCGAGCTGGGTGTAGGCGCTCTTGCGCCCTTCCTGCAAGGGATCGACGGGATGCTCGCCGCCGGCCTCGAACAACGAATCGGAGCCGCCACCGGCGGGCATTTTGCCGCGCTGGCTGCGGAACAGCCATCCGGCCATCCGGTCCGACAAGCCCGGCATGGTGCGGCCCAGGGCCGAGATCGCGCGTGCCGCGCCGCCCACGAACATGTCACGTACGGGATGTTCGGCCGCGTGCAGGATCGCCTGGGCGACCTGATCGGCCGCATAGACCGGTGGAGGTAGCTGCGGCTGGACGTCCATGTAGTTGCGCGCATGCGCCGTGTAGCCCGTGGCCACGGCGGCGGGTTTGATCAACGTGACCGAAATCGGCGCGCCCTCTTCCTGCAGTTCCATGCGCAGCGCATCGGTGTAGCCCTTTACGGCGTGCTTGGTCGCCGAGTAGGCGCCCTGCAGCGGAATGGCGCGATCCGAGACCTCGCTGCCCACATTGATGAGCGCCCCGCCGCCCTGGCTCTTCATATGTCGCACCGCGGTCAGCGAGCCATAGACCACGCCCCAGTAGTTCGTGTCGAAAAGCTTGCGCTGGTCGGCGACCGGCACCTGCTCGAGCGTGCCGAAGATCGACACGCCGGCATTGTTGACCCAGGTATCGACGCGACCGAACGCGCCGATGGCCTGTTCGAGAATGCGCTCGTGATCCTGCTCGACGCCCACATCGGCGGTCACCACCAGCGCTTTGCCGCCCTTTGCCTCGATGTCGTGGGCAACCGCGTTGAGGGCGTCTTCGCCCCGTCCCGCGAGCACCACGCGCGCGCCGCGCGACGCCGCCAGGCGTGCGGTCGCGGCACCGATACCGCTGCCGGCACCCGTGATCACCAGCACCTGTTCCTTGAGAGGTTTCAGTCGAGTCTTCATATCGCAGCCTCCTGTCGCATTGCTTGGGTCGAACCCGTAAACGCAGCAACTGCTGTTCCTGGTGCGTGCGCGGGGGACGCGCCCGCACACTCCACGCATGCGCCGGAAAAATATGCCGATGTCACCCCACGCGCTGTCATTCCCTCCGCACTTCCCTGCGCGCGACGACCGCGGGCGCGAGCGCGGCGCACCCGGCCATGCGGTGTGCGGTATCGGTCGCCCCGCTGCGCCCCTGTGTGTCTCAGGCCGCCGCCAATCCCCCGTGCGCGCCGTCGATACGCCGGATCTGCACCAGCTTGCGATCCGCTAACCGCAGCGCGCTGAGCGTGCCGCCGGTGACGCAGGCCGTGTCGACGCAGATGGCATCTTCGCGCAGCATCAGGCCCAACGTTGCCCAATGACCGAACACGGTGGTGTTGGGATGATCGGCGTCACGCCGCGGCACATCGAACCACGGGCGCGCATGCGGCGGCCAATGCCCGGGCATCGCGGTGGCCTTGAACAGCAGTCCGCCATCCGGACCGCACAAGCGCATGCGGGTCAACGCGTTGGCAATAAAGGCCGCGCGCCGACGGCCACGACGATGACGTATCCACGTGCCGGGCGTGCGCTGCAGCAGCGAGGCCATGCCGTCGCGCCAGCGCGCGTCGCGCAACACCGCCTCGACCTCTTGCGCCAGCAGCGGCACCGCGGCCGCGTCCCAGCGGGGATACAGACCCGCGTGCGCGAGCAGATATCGGCCTTCGGCATGCGCCAGCGGCCGTTGCCGCAGCCAGTCGAGCAGCTCGGGCGCATCCGGCGCCTCGAGCAGATCATCCAGCCTGTCCTGCGCACCGGGCGCCACCGCACGGCAGGCCAGCCCGAGCGCACGCAGATCGTGGTTACCCAGCACCACCACGGCGCGGTCGCCCAGCGCGCGCACGGTGCGCAGGGTAGCCGCCGACGCGGGTCCGCGATTCACCAGATCGCCGGTGAACCACAGCCGTGCTTCCCTGTCCGCCGCGAGCTCGGGATGCGCGAGCAGGGCTTGCAGCGTGGCATGACAGCCATGGACGTCACCGATCACCCACGCATGCGGCGCCTTCATAGGCAGTTTCCTGCCGCTGCGGTGTGGCGTGTCGAATGGCTCATGCGCGTCCCCTGTTCTATTCGCCGGGGCATCTGAGTCCGCCCCCACTGTTCATGTCCCCGATAGCGGGCAATTGCCGTACCCGGCACGACGACCTTGGACGCGGAACGACGGGAAATTCAGCAAAAATTCAGAATGAATTCAGCCGGTTAAGTCGCATGATGTGGGGAAAACCCGACAATCGAACGCCGACACAATTTTGCTAATGCGAATCGATAGCATTAACAGTTAAGCTCCAGGCCCTTTTTGCGAAATTCTCGGATCCTGGAATGCGGCGCGTCCTACTCTCAGCTTGTCTCCTCAACTCGGCACTCCCTCTGGCGCATGCCAACGAAGCGGCCCCGGCCAATCCTGTCGAGCTGGAGACCGTCAATGTGTACGGAGTGTCCGAGCGCGCCGACGGCCCGGTCCTCGGATATCGCGCCACGCGTTCGATGAGCGCCACACGCACCGACACCGCGCTGCACGAAGTACCGCAATCGATCACGGTGGTGCCGCGCGACGTGGTCGAAGACACCAGCGCGACGCGCCTGCACGAGGTGCTCGATTACGCGGGCGGCGTGGGCCGCGCGAACAACTTCGGCGGTCAGGGCCTCACCACCTTCACGGTGCGCGGCTTCACGACCGGCGAGTTTTATCGCAACGGTTTTCCGATCAACCGCGGTTATCCCAACGCGCCCGACTCGTACACGATCGAGCGCGTGGAAGTGATACGCGGACCCGCCAGCAGCCTGTATGGCCGCGGCGACCCCGGCGGCACCTTCAACGTGGTCACCAAGCAGCCCGAAGCGGAATCGCGCGTCACGGTGGGCACGCAATTCGACACTCACGGCATGCGCCGCGCCACGATCGACTCGACCGGCGCGCTCAACGAAGACGGCAGCCTGACCTATCGCATCAACGGGCTGGCCGAAGACGGCGACACCTTCCGCGACGACGTCAGCACCGAGCGCTATGGCATCTCGCCGGTGCTGCGCTGGCAGCCCAGCGCCGCCACGCGCATCACGCTCGAAGCCGACTTCCTGCGCAACAACCACCCGCTGGACCGCGGTCTCACCGCGTACGCCAACCAGACAGGCCGCGCCTCGCGCGACACCAACATCTGGGAAACCGGCACCGACAACAAGCTGCACAACGACAACAACATGGTGCAGCTACGCTTCGACCATGATCTGAACGACGACTGGAAGCTCGGCGGCGGCGTGCAGTGGCTGGACGGTACGCTGCATGGCAATGCGGTGGAAGCCAACGCCTTGCAGGCCGATGGCCGCACGCTGGGCCGCAACTTCAACTGGCGCAAGCTCGACTGGACCGATCGCGACCTGCAGCTCAACCTCACCGGCAATTTCATGACCGGCGCGCTGCACCACACGCTGCTGACCGGCGTGGAATACGAAGACTACGACTACCGCTCGATCATCCGCCGCTCCGCCGCGGGCGCCAACGCCTATCCGATCGACCTGTTCGACCCGGTACTGGGCCAGCCCCGGCCGGCGCTGACCCGCACCACCACGCACGACAAGGAAAACCTCAAGACCTGGGCGGCTTTCGTGCAGGACCAGGTAGCGATCACGGATCGCTTCAAAGTCCTGGCGGGCCTGCGCCTGGAGCGCTTCGAGCACACTTACCACGACCGCCTGCCGGGCGGCCGCAGCTGGCGCACCACGGACACCGCCGTCACGCCGCGCCTGGGCGTGACCTACGACCTGACCGACACCGTGGCCGTGTATGCCAATACCGCCCGCTCATACAAGCCCAACACCGGCGCGGACCGCCAAGGTAGCGGCTTCAGTCCCGAGAAGGGCAAGTCGTTCGAGGTTGGTGCGAAGTGGGAAGCCCTGGACCGCCAGCTCAGCGTCGACGCGTCGGTCTATCAGATCGACAAGAAGAACGTGCTGACGGTGGATCCCGTGGACTCGAACTACCGGGTGGCGGCGGGCGAGGTGCGCAGCCGTGGCTTCGACCTGAACGTGGCCGGCAACCTCACGCGAGAATGGCGCGTGATCGGCGGCTACTCGTTCGTGGATGCCCGCGTGACGCGCGACAACACCTTGCCCAAGGGGACGCGCCTGGCCAACATCCCGCGCAATACGCTGAGCCTGCTCAACATGTACGAGTTCCACGAAGGGCCGGCGCGTGGCCTGGGCCTCGGTGTAGGCGTGCGCTACGTCGACGACCGCAAGGGCCAGACGGCCGCGACCTCGTATGACATGGGCTCGTATGTGGCCGTCGATCTGTTCAGTTTCTATCAGGTCAACAAGAACCTGCGCGTGAACCTGGACATCACCAATCTGTTCAATCGCAATTACGACGAAGGCGCCTTCAACACCTACGTCTATCCGGGCGCGCCGCGCACGGCACAGCTGGGCATCAGCTACAGCTATTGAGCGGGTGCAAGAGGCCACCGGCACGCTCGCCGTGCGGCCTCTGCGAGCCGGTCCCATAGCCTGCGCGGCGCAAGCAGCGCGCCGCGCAGGGCCGCCCTTCCTAAGGCCGCAGCACGACCTTCACGCAACCATCGTGCTTGTCCCGGAAGGTCTTGTACAGCTCGGGGCCGTCGGCCAGCGGCGCGGTGTGCGTGATGATGAACGAGGGATCGATTTCGCCGTCCACGATGCGCGCCAGCAGGTCGTCGGTCCAGCGCCGCACATGGGTTTGACCCATGCGCCACGTCAGGCCCTTGTTCATCGAGGCGCCGAACGGAATTTTGTCGACCACGCCGCCATACACACCGGGGATCGAGAGCACACCGCCCGGCCGGCACACGTAGATCATCTCGCGCAGCACATGCGGCCGATCCGTCTCCGCGCCCACTGCCTGCTTGGCGCGATCGTAGATCGCGTCGAATGACCCGGCCGCGTGGGCTTCGAGGCCCACTGCATCGATGCATTTGTCCGGGCCCTTGCGGTTCGTGAGTTCATTGAGGCACTCGACGACGCTCTGGTCCTCGAAGTTGATCGTGACCGCGCCGGCCTGGGCGGCCATGGCGAGGCGTTCGGGCACACGGTCGATGCAGATCACCTGGCGCGCGCCCTGGATGATCGCACTCAGCACCGTCATGAGGCCGACCGGACCCGCGCCCCAGATAGCCACGGTATCCGTCGGCTTGATCTCGCATTGCGCCGCGGCCTGCCAGCCGGTGGGCAGAATGTCGCCGAGGAACAGCACCTGTTCGTCGGACAGGCCGTCCGGGACTTTGATGTGGGTGGTGTCCGCGTAGGGCACGCGCACATACTCGGCTTGCCCGCCGGCATAGCCGCCGGTCAGATGCGTGTAGCCGAACAGGCCAGCCGTGGTGTGGCCGAACATCTTGGCCGCCATGTTCGCATTGCGATTGGTGCGCTCGCATACGGAAAAATTACCGACGCGGCATTGATCGCACTCACCGCACGTAATCGTGAATGGCACGACGATGCGGTCTCCCACCTTGAGCGCGGTGTTGTCGCGACCCACCTCGACCACTTCGCCCATGAACTCATGCCCCAGGATGTCGCCCTTGTGCATCTCGGGCATGAAGCCGTCGAACAAATGCAGGTCGGAACCGCAGATGGCGCAAGCGCTCACGCGCACGATTGCGTCACGGCCATGTTCGATGGAGGGATCGGGAACGGTGTCGTACTGAACGTCGTGCTTGCCCTGCCAGCAGAGTGCTTTCATCGTGATCTCCGGATGGTGGCCGCGTCGCGGTCACTGCGTGTCGGGTGGCGCCGCCGGTCGGCGGCGCGGCGATCACGAGGCTGCATCTCCCGTGCCTATTCACATATAGGCAGGCGCATGGCGCGGAGCATCGTCGCGACGCGCGTGCGCCGCGCATCGCCCTCCGCGCCGCGCGGCGTCAGGGAGCCATCGTGCGGTCGGACGGAATCTTTTCCGCCTGCTCCTTCTCCGCATCGCGCGGCCGATCATAGGCATCGCGGTCCGGTGGGGTGCGATGACCGCCTGCGGGATAACCGGAATTGCTGTCGGGATCCGGATTCGCCTTGTCGTCGGGAGCCGGGTCGGCCGAGGGATCGACGGGAATTTCGCGTGTGGTCTCGCCGTCGGGCGCGGTGCGGGGCACCTTGCCTTCGCGCTCGAGCTCCTGGAGCTTGGCACCCAGATGTTCGGTTTGTCCTTCGGGTTGATGTGGCATGGTCGTCTCCTGGAAAGTCCTGCGCTCCAGCAACTGGCGCGCCCGAACTCCCCGTCGGCATGCGGGCACGCTATCCAGGCGCGGCGCCGTACCCTCCCGGGAGTCGTTATCATCTCGGGCATAGCCATTCCCTGGTATCCAGTAGATAATGACTCTCATTCCTGCCATCCCTGAGGGATGGCCTGCACTTCCCGGATAACTGAACCTCATGACCACCGAAACCCTCGAGCGCCCGCGGCTGTCGCAACGTCTGAAGGTCGAGACCAACGATCAGCACGAGCGCATGCACCGCCTCATGGAGCGCGCCGCGCCGTTCTCGAGCCGCGAATCGTATGCCCGCTTCGTCGCCGCCCAATATTTGTTCCAACGCGACGTCGAGCATCTGTTCCAGAACGCCGATGTGAGAGCCGCCGTGCCCGACCTCGAAGCCCGCGGCCGCGAAACCGCATCGCTCGCCGATCTGCGTGATCTGGGCGCCGAGATCCCGGTCGACCGCATCGCCAGCGCCGGCGTGGCCATGCCCGAAGCACTGGGCTGGCTGTATGTGTCCGAGGGCTCCACGCTGGGCGCCGCCTTCCTCTTCAAGGAGGCGCAAACGAGCCTGGGTCTGTCGGCCGAGTTCGGGGCGCGCAACCTGGCTGCCTACCCGGAAGGCCGCGCCGTCGTGTGGCGCCGTTTTGTGGCTTCGCTCGATGACGAAGCGCTCGACCCGCGAACGCACAGCGCCGTGATCGCCGGTGCCAACGCGGCCTACGATCGCTTCGGCGAATTGCTGGAGCGTCACTTCGCGCTGAACCCATGACGCTGCAGGCACGCGTTCCGGCCACACCGCCCGCGGCAACCGGCGCCCCCGCGCTGGCGGTGCGGCGCAAGCCCTGGCAACGCGGCCTTTACATGGCGCTTGCCATCGCGAGTCTGGCGCTGGCCGTCGTCGGCGTGTTCATTCCGGGCCTGCCCAGCACCGTGTTCCTGCTGCTGGCCTCCTGGGCCGCCGCACGCAGCTCGCCGCGTCTGCATCGCTGGCTGCACGAACACAAAACCTTCGGGCCGATGCTGCATCAGTGGCACAACGGCCGCCGCGTCGCGCGGCGCGCCAAGGTCCTGGCCAGCGTGTCGATGAGCGCCTGCATGGTTTTCATGCTGTACACGATTCCGCATCCGTGGGTCGTGTGGTCGCTGTGCGGCATCATGGTGTGCGTGCTGATCTGGATCTGGCGCCGGCCCGAGCCCGAGTCGGCGGCCTCGACAGAGGCGCCGGCCTGGTCGCCACGACGCGAGCAGGCCTGAGACATACGATGGATCCGCACTCCCCTCCCCGCATCCGCGATGTGTCATTCGACGAACAGCACATCGTGCTGCATCTCGACGATGGCCGCACCCTCAACGAACTTATCTCCCGCAATATTCGCGTCGAGAAAGCCACGCCCGACGAACGCCTGGGCTGGGTCCTCACCGAGGATCGTTGCGGGGTCAACTGGCCCGCGCTCTGGGCCCCCTCGCCAGACGGCATGGTGAGCACCTGGACGATCCTTAAGGACGCGCTCTACAACCATGCGCTCGGCCGTCTGCAGCAGGCCAATTGGCAGCTCGACGCCCTGCCCGACACGGAACGCGATCTGGTTGCGCTGTGGCGCATGGAAGCCGACATCAACAACGGCGGCTTCATGCAGTTCCTGTGCAACTGGGGCGAGGAGACCACCCGGCTCGCCATCGTGGCGCTGGGCAAGATCGGGGCTCCGCTCATGCAGGCGCAGCTGAGCGGCATGTGGAACGTGGTCGCACACTACGGCGATACCGACGAAGTCGTATCGCTCGGGGATCTGCCCGGCATGCTCACCGAGATCGAGTGGGACCAGCTCACCGAGCTCGAAGAATCCTTCTGGGACTATGCCGAGCCGCTCGATCGGCTGGTGACCAGGCACTTCGAAGGCCAGGTCGGCCCACTGTCGGGCCCGCCCACCCGCGGCTGACCCGCGGCGGCGCGCGCCCGGAGCAAGCCCTCGGCCAGCCCGCAACGTCTTCCGTCCCCTTGAACGCCGGCATGGCGCTTCGGATCTGTCCGACACTGCGCGTACAATACTGGATATACATCCAGTTATTGATCCGCCATGGAACTGCTCACCAAGCTCGAGATCCTGGCCGACGCGGCCAAATACGACGCCTCCTGCGCCAGCAGCGGGGCGCCCAAGCGCGATTCGCGCGGGCGTGAAGGCCTGGGCGCCAGCACGGGCGCCGGCATCTGCCACAGCTACACGCCCGACGGCCGCTGCGTCTCGCTGCTCAAGATCCTGCTGACCAACTTCTGCCAGTACGACTGCCACTACTGCGTCAACCGGCGTACGAGCAACGTGCCGCGCGCCCGTTTCCAGCCGAGCGAGGTGGTCGATCTCACGCTCGACTTCTATCGCCGCAACTACATCGACGGCCTCTTCCTGAGCTCGGGCATCATCCGCAATGCCGACTACACCATGGAGCAACTGGTGCGCGTGGCGCAGTCGTTGCGCGAGGAGCACGCGTTCCGAGGCTACATCCATCTCAAGACCATTCCCGACGCCTCGCCTGAACTCATCACGCTGGCCGGGGTGTATGCCGACCGCCTGAGCGTGAATATCGAGTTGCCCACCGAGGGCGGACTGCAGCGGCTCGCCCCAGAGAAGAGCACGCACACCATCAAGCGTGCGATGGGGTCGATCCGGCTGGCACAGGAAGAAGCCGAGCACGAGACGCCGGCCAAGCCGCGCGCATCGGGCCCCGCACGCAAGGCCCCCGCGGGCCAGAGTACGCAGATGATCGTGGGCGCGGACGAAGCCGATGACCACACCATTTTGCAGACCGCGCAAACGCTCTACGGTGCCTACAAGCTCAAGCGCGTCTACTACTCGGCGTTCAGCCCCATTCCCGACAGCCCGTCGTCGGTGCCGCTGCAGCCGCCCCCGCTGCAACGCGAGCATCGGCTCTACCAGGCCGACTTCCTGATGCGCGGCTACGGCTTCCAGGCCGAAGAGCTGTTGCAGGCCGGCGGCAATCTGCCGCTGGATATCGATCCCAAGCTCGCATGGGCGCTGTCGCACCGCGAATCGTTTCCGGTGGATCTGAACCGCGCGCCGCAGCGCCTGATCGCGCGGGTGCCGGGGATCGGCATGCGCAATGCCGAACGCCTGGTCGAACTGCGCCGCATGCGCGCGATCCGCTACCAGGACGTGGCGCGTCTGCGCTGCGCGATGGACAAAGTGAAGCCCTTCATCGTGGTGCAGGATTACAAACCGCCGCTGGCCGAACCCTCGTCGGCGCAGTTGCGGCGGGCGCTCGCGCCGCCGCCTGAACAACTGGCACTGCTATGAGCGGGCGCCTGCCGGCCACCCTGCGGGTCGAAGGCGGCTATCCCGGCTGGCGCGCCCTCGCGCTGCGCGCGCTGGCCGAACGCCGCGCGCCCGAGACGCTGTCGTGGGATGAACGCGTGGCCGGCGCGGAACAGATGCAGATGGCGCTGGACGACGGCCCCGGCATGCAAGAAATGGGCGCTCCGGACGCGCCGGCACCCTCCGCGGTGCGCATCTCCCGGTCGCTCGCCACGCTGCTCCAGGAAGCCTCGCACTACCGCTCGCCCGAGCGCTGGGGCCTGCTTTACCGCGTGCTGTGGCGCTGGTGCGAGGGCGACCGCTCGGCCGAGTCGGCCGCCGACGCCGACGGCGCGCGCCTGCACGCCATGGCCAAGTCGGTGCGGCGCGCCCATCACGACATGATTGCCTACGTGCGCTTTCACAGGCGCGAGGATCCGCGCGATGCGGGTGCCGATGGCCACACCCCCGCGCTCGCGATGCCGGCGGAGATGTCGCTGCCTCGCTATCTCGCCTGGTACGAGCCCGAACACGACGTGCTTCAGGCCGTGGCCGATCACTTCGCGCGGCGCATGGGCCGCGAGAGCTGGTGGATCGGCACGCCTCAAGGCGCCGCACTGTGGGACGGGCAGGCCATGCATTTCAGCGATGCGCCCGCCGACGCCAGCGTGGTGCCCCTCGGCACCGATCGGATCGAGCCGCTCTGGCTGGCCTATTACCAGAGCATCTTCAATCCGGCGCGCCTGAACGAAACCGCGCTGCACCAGCACATGCCCGCGCGCTTCTGGAAAGGCCTGCCCGAAGGCCGGCTAATTCCGGGCATGATCGCCGACGCCCGGGCGGGCGCACGCCGCGTGGGCCAGGCCCAGACGGTGGGTGCGATGCCGGGCAAGCCCGTGGCGGTCGACGCAGCGCGCGCCTTGCCCGAGCGCGCCCTGCCCACCACGCTCGACCAATGCCGCCGCTGCGAGCTCTGGCGTCATGCCACGCAGCCCGTGCCCGGCCGGGGTCCCGATACGGCGCGGGTGATGCTGGTGGGGGAACAGCCGGGCGACCAGGAAGATCTCGCCGGCCGCGCCTTCGTCGGCCCGGCCGGTCAGGTCCTGGCCGAGGCCATGCGCCGCGCCGGCACAGCGCCCGACAGCCTTTATCTCACCAACGCGGTCAAGCACTTCACGTGGACCCCGCGCGGCAAGCGGCGCATGCACAAGACGCCGGCCCAGCAGGAGGTCGACGCCTGCCTGCACTGGCTCGATGAAGAACGCGCCCGCGTCCGGCCCGAGGTCATCGTCTCGCTCGGCGCCACCGCGCTGCACGCGATCCTCGGCCGCCACGCCGCGCTGCAGGATCATCTGCACACGCCCGTCTGGCTGGGCGATGCGTGGCTGCTACCGACCTGGCACCCGTCTTATGCGCTGCGCGCCACGGGCGAGAATGCGCGCGAGGAGATCACCGCCGCGATCGCGCAGGCCATCGCGCGGGCGCAGGCGCTGGTCGGGACCGGCCCGCCCGCACGGTGACCAAATACGACGCGCGGATGCGCCTGCACCGCGTTGCGCGGTACGCGCGCCGTGGCGCACACTGCCGGGCACCCGGCTGAAGCCCCTGCGTGGCACGCAAACCAAAACGGTTGCGCCCACAACTTCTTGGCGCTTGGCGGCACCGGCAGGCGCACCCGCCGTACGCCCACGTTACCGTGGCACCCCGCCAAGCTTCGTTACACCCTGCCGCAACTCCATCGGCTCGAGGCTTTACAAACCTTACATAACCCTGAAACCCCTGATGGAGACCCCATGGCCGACGCAGTACCCCACGACCCACCCCACCCAGCGGCCGCGCCGAGTCCCCAGGAAAAAGCCCTCGTCAAACCGATTCCGGTGGCGGCAGGGGTCGCGCTGTGCGGCGCATTGCTGCTGCTGCCCACCCCCGAGGGCATGTCGCCCGAGGCATGGCGGCTGCTCGCCGTGGCGGTACTGATGATCGCCTGGTGGATCACCGAGGCCGTCCCCGTCGCCGTCACCGCCCTGCTGCCCGTCGCGCTGTTTCCGCTGGTGGGCGCCACCAATGCGCGCGAGGCCACAGCACCGTACGGCGATCCCATCATCTTCCTGTTCATGGGCGGCTTCTTCCTCGCGATGGCGATGGAGCGCTGGAACCTGCACCGCCGCATCGCACTGAACATCGTGTCGCGCACGGGCTCGCAGCAGCACCGTATCGTGGGCGGCTTCATGCTGGCCACCGCCTTCTGTGGCCTCTGGGTGTCGAACACGGCCACCGCCGTGATGATGCTGCCGGTGGCCCTGTCCGTCGCGGGCTTGATCTGCCAGAAAGGCGGATCGTCCAAGTTTCCGCTCGCGCTGATGCTGTCGGTGGCCTATGCGGCCTCGATCGGCGGAATCGGCACGCTCATCGGCACGCCGCCCAATGCGCTGCTCGCGGGCGCGCTCAGCCGCACCTATGGCTATGACATCGGCTTCGCGCAGTGGATGATATTCGGCATGCCCATCATGCTGGTCATGCTCTTCGGCGCCTGGCTGCTGCTTACACGCGTGTCGATCCGCCTGGACCGCAAGACGCTCGAAGGCGCCGACGAACTCTTCCGTTCGCAGCTGGACGAGCTGGGCACCTGGTCCAAGGCCGAGCGCCGCGTCGCCGGCGTGTTCATCGTGACGGCCACGGCCTGGATCTTTCGCAGCGTGCTCGAGAACTACATCCCCGGGCTATCCGATGCGTCGATCGCGGTGCTCGCGGCGATCGCGCTGTTCGTGATTCCGTCGGGCGACAAAGACGGCGGCGCGCTGGTGAATTGGGCCATGACCAAGAACCTGCCGTGGGGCATCCTGGTGTTGTTCGGCGGTGGCCTGAGCCTCTCGGCCGCGGTGGTCGGCACCGGGCTCGACGAATGGATCGGCGGTCAATTGGGCGGCTATGCCAGCGCCCTGCCCACCTTCGGCATCGTCATCCTGGTGGCGCTCGCCGTGCTCATCATGACCGAGTTCATGTCCAACACCGCCACCGCCGCGACCTTCATCCCTATCGTGTCGGGCCTGGCGATGAACCTGGGCGAGAACCCGCTGCTGCTGATGGTGCCCGCCACGCTGGCCGCCTCGATGACCTTCATGCTGCCGGTGGCCACGCCGCCCAACGCGCTCGTGTTCAGCTCGGGCTACATCACCATCCCGCAGATGGCGAAACACGGCTTCCTGATGAACGTTTTGTCGCTGCTGGTGATCACGGGCCTGGGTTATTGGCTGCTCGTCACCTTCTTCGGCGCCGTGGCCGGCGAAATGCCGGATTGGGCCCGCAACGCCGCGCCGCAATAAGCGCGCACCGACTCCCACCGCTCGAACGAAACGGGCCCCTGCACACCGGACGATGATCCGGCACGCGGGGGCCCGTTTCCTTGCGATACGCGCAAGCTCAGATCAGCGCCTCGCGCACCTTGCGCGACACCCATTCGGCAATGAACACCGTGCCGAGGATGGCCGCGAAGATCACGGTCACCTGCGGCCAGGCGAGCGTGTCGACCGAGGCAGCGAGCGGCAGGCCGATCCCGCCTGCGCCCACGATGCCCAGCACGGTGGATTCGCGGATGTTGATGTCCCAGCGATAGACCGTGGTGCTCACCAGCGAAGGCAGCACCTGCGGCACCACGCCGTACACCAGCACCTGGGGCGAGGTAGCGCCGGTGGCGGAGATGGCCTCCACCTGCTTGGCGTCGATCTCTTCGATGGCCTCGTACAACAGTTTGCCGATGAAACCCACCGAACGCAGCGCAATCGCGATGATGCCGGCCAGCACGCCCGGCCCCACCACGGTCACCAGCAACATGGCCCAGATCAGCGAGTTGATCGAACGCGAGGCCACGATGATGCCCAGCGCCAGCGGCCGCAACACCGCGCGGCTCGGCGTGGTGTTGCGCGCGGCCAGAAAGGCGATCGGCACGGCGATCACGGTCCCGATGGCGGTGCCCAGCGTGGCGATGTTGAGCGTGTCCCAGAGCGGCTGCAGCAGCTGGGGCACGTAGCTCCAGCGCGGCGGCCACATGCGCGACACCAGATCCCAGCCGGCCGCTGGCGCGTCGGCCGCGAACGCCCAGATCGTGTTGTCGGACATCTGTTTCCAGCTGACCATGAAGACCAGCGCACCCGCCATCCAGAGCAGCCAGTTCCAGCGCTGCGAACCCGGGGCATGACGCCGCCAGAGCGGCGGCGCGGCGTTCACAGGAACCTCCTGCGCACATGGCCCGACAGGTACTCGCACATCATCACGATCGCGATGACCAGCAGCAGGATCGCGGCGGCCGTCTCGAATTCATAACGGTCGAACGCGGTATTCAGCGTGGCGCCGATACCACCCGCGCCGACGATGCCGATGATGGCCGCCTCGCGGAAGTTGATGTCCAGGCGATAGATCGACAGGCCGATGAGGCGCGGCATCACCTGCGGCTGCACCGCATAGACGATCCATTGCGGCCAGGCCGCGCCGGTGGCGCGCACGGCCTCGAGCTGCGAGCGGTCCGCCGTCTCGATCTCTTCGGCGAGCAGCTTGCCCAGAAAGCCCATCGAGGCGATGGTCAGGGTGATCATGCCCGCGAGCGGGCCGAAGCCGAACATCTTGACCAGCAGGATGGCGATGATGAGCTCGGGAAACGCACGCGAGATCGCGATGAAGCCGCGGCACAGCGCATAGACCGGCGCCGGACTGATATTGCGCGCGGCGCCCAGGCCCACCGGAATGCTCAGGACGATGCCCAGCGCGGTGGCCACGATCGTCATGGCCAGGCTCTCGATCAGGCCTTCGCTGATCTCGCGCCAGCGGCTGACGAAATCGGGTTGCGCAAAGGCGGCGACGAAGCGCCAGCCCCGCACCAACCCTTCGGCCACGCGATTCCAGTCCACCGCGACCGAGTTGAGCGCGGCATAGAGATACAGGCCTGCGAGCAGCCAGAGGATCGCGCGCGTGCGGGCCGAACGAATGAAAGGCGGCTTGCGCCATTGCAGGGCCGTGCTCATGCGGCGGCCTGTGCAACGCGCAAGGTGTCCACGTGCGGCGTATGCACCTCGGCGGGCCCGGCCGGCGCCGGTTCGTCCGCGGTGCCGGCATCGTGATGCCAGTCTTCCATGCCGTAGATCTCGGTCAGCACCTGCGGCACCAGCCCGGCCGGCGCGCCGTCGTAGACCAGCTGGCCCTTGCGCAGGCCGACGATGCGATCGGCGAACTGCGTGGCGAGCGCCACGTCATGGATATTGATGATGGCCGAGAGACCGCGTTCGCGGCAGATCTCGCACAGCAGACGCATGATCTGGCGCGAGGTCTTTGGATCGAGACTCGCGGTGGGCTCGTCGACCAACAGCAGTTGGGGGTCTTGCATCAGGGCGCGGGCAATGCCCACACGCTGGCGTTGTCCGCCCGAGAGCGCATCGGCGCGCTTGTTCTCGAAGCCCGCCAGGCCCACGCGATCCAGCAGGTAGAACGCCTGCTGCACGTCGGCCGCGGGGTAACGGCGCGCCCAGCTGCGCCAGAAGCCCGTGTAGCCCAGACGGCCCGACAGCACGTTTTCCATGACGGTCAGGCGTTCGACCAGGGCGTACTCCTGGAAGATCATGCCGAGCTGGCGCCGCGTGCGGCGCAGCTCGCGCGCCGACTGCGTGGGCAGGCTTTGGCCATTCAGGCGGACGTCGCCGCCCGAGGGCTCCACCAGGCGATTGATGCAGCGGATCAGGGTGCTCTTGCCGGCCCCCGAGGGGCCGATCAGCGCAAGCACCTGACCGCGCGGCACGCTCAGGTCGACATGGTCGAGCGCCAGGTCCCCGGTGGGGTAGCGCTTGACCAGCTTCTCCAGGCTGAGCAGGGGAGCGGCGTCCCCCGCACCGGCGTGCGCGCCGGTCATTGGCAGGTGTAGGCCACCTTCATGGCCTGATCGATCTCACGCACCACCGCCCAGTGTTCTTTGTAGGTGATGGGAATGAAGGATTCCTGCGCCGGCTCGGCCTTGCCGAATTCCTTGAGTAGCTGCGTGCCTTCCCAGTTGAACGTGAAGAAGGCCTGGCGCACCTTCTCGGCCAGCTCGGGCTTGAGGTTGTAGACGTAGCCGTAGCCCGTGGTCGGGAACGACTGCGACTTGTAGATGCTGCGGATCTTGGTGCTGTCCACGGCCTTGCGCGCGATCATGCGGTTCATCACCGAGTTGGCCACGGCGGCGGCGTCGTAGTCTTTGTTGGCCACGCCGATCACGGAGTTGTCGTGCTTGCCGGAGAACGCCGTCTTGTAGTCCTTGTCGGCCTGCATGCCATAGGCGCTGGCCAGCAGCGCCGACGGCGCCTTGTAGCCCGAGTTCGACGTCTGCGACGTGAAGGCGATGGTCTTGCCCTTCAGGTCTTCGATTTTCTTGGCGCTGCTGTCGGCCGGCACGATGATTTCCATCTCGTAGCCGTAGGCGCCCTGCTTGCTCGCCATCATCGTGATGGGCACGAAGCCCGCGCAATTGACGGCCAGCGGGTTGCTGCCCGTATTAAAGCCCGCCACGTGCAGGCGGCCGGCGCGCATGGCTTCGAGCTGGGCGGCGTTGGACTGCACCGGGAAGAACTGGACCTTCTTGCCCGTGGTCTTTTCCATGTGGCGCAGGAACTCGTCCCACACGCCGCGGTAGACCTCCGGATCTTCGACCGGGGTATAGGCAAAGATCAGCGTCGCCGGATCGATCCATTGCTTCGGATCGGTGGGCGCATCGGCGACCATGTCGCCGTTGGCGTCGCAGAATTTCTTGTCGAGCGCACCGCGCTCGCATTCGGCGGCGCTGGCCGAGGTGGCGGCCAGCGAGGCCAAGCCGATGAGGGTGAGGCTGAGCAGTTTTTTCATGATCCCCGCGCTTCCTTTTTTGGATAATCCGTGGGATTCTGCGGGGCTTTCGTGACACGTCCATGACGCTGCGTCACCGTATCCGCATCTCGCTTCTGCTTCCATGACCGCTCACCCTCCTGTCCGCGAAGGCTATTGGTACGACGCGCCCGACCCGCGCACGGCGCTCGTACGCGAGGGCGCCCATGTGCGGCGCGCCACGGCGGGCCGGCCCTGGATGGTGGTGGACCAGCACATCGCCTCCATCACCATCGGCAGCAGCTGGCCCGGCCGGCTGTGGCGCGTGCGCGTGACGGAGCTGGGCGATATGTCGGACCTGGTCGCGCAGCCCGGCTATTGGCGCGCGAGCGGTGTCGAGCTCATCGAGGCGCTGCCGCTCGCGACCCTGTTCGGCCCGCATGGCGATGCGGTGCTCGACGTGCTGGCCCGCATCGAAACCTTGTCCCTTGCACAGGCGATGGCGCTGTCGGACGCGCTCGCACCCGATGCCGAGGCCGCGTATGGCCGCGCCTGGTCGAACTGGGCCGGGCCGCGTCAGGCCGGGCCGCAGGACGTCGGGTCGCCTCACCCCGAAACTGAGGCGGCAGCGCCGGCCGCCACGCAAGACGAAGACTGGACCGGCACGCTCGCCGCCTCGGGCCGCAGCGGCAACGAGCAGTCGCCCGTGCACGGCGGCTTCATGCTCATTCACAGCCAGCTCTGGCAGCGCGCGCAGACCGTCGGCGGCCCTGACGCCATCCTGCGCATCGAAGACGACGGCGAAATCGAAGAGACGCTCGCCGCCCCCTGGGATGGCGCCTGCTCGGCGCTGCTGCATGCCGCCATGGCGCGCGGGGCACCTGGTTTGGTCTCCGAGGCCGACAGCACTACACTCACGCGGGCTTTCGATACCGCCTTCGCTGGCTGACAGTCTGCTGACTCCAGCCTGCACGGGTATGGCGCTTGCGCCGCGGCATCGTGTGCCTTGCGCCACCTGCCGTGGCGCACGTTTCTCGATGCATCCCTGGGCGCTTATTCGTCGGCGCCTCGTGTTCGACCCGCAGCCCCGACATGCCGCAACCAGACACCTTCGACCTGAAGAAAATCGCCGTCCCGGCGTTCGGCCCTTCCCTGCTTTACGGCATCAGCAACGGTGCGATCCTGCCGGTGGTGGCGCTCACCGCGCACAACGAAGGCGCCTCGGTCGCCGTGGCCGGTCTCATCACCGCGCTGATCGGCATCGGCTCGCTGTTCTCCAATATCCCCTCCGCCCTGCTCACGCAACGCTATGGCGAGAAGCGCGCGATGGCGGGCGCCGCGCTCTTGAGCGTGACCGGGCTGCTGCTGGTGATCTTCGTGCCGCTGCTCTGGGTGCTGGCGCTGGCGATGTTGATGCAAGGCATCGCGCAGTCGGTGTTCCAGCTGGCGCGCCAGAGCTATCTGATCGAGCTCGTGCCCTTCTCGTTCCGCGCCCGCGCCCTGTCGACGCTGGGCGGCACGACGCGTATCGGCACGTTCATCGGGCCCTTCGCGGGCGCCGCGCTGATCCACCTGATCGGCCTGGACGGCGCGTATTGGGTGGCCATCGCCGCCATGCTGGGCGCGGGCGCGATCGCCCTCGCGGCTCCCAACCTGGATGTGCGGCAGACCGCCGGCGCCGCGACGCCCTCGCTCGGCATGGTCCAGATCGCACGCGATCATCGTCGGGTCTATGCCACGCTGGGCGTCGGCATCATGCTGATCAGTGCGCTGCGCGCCTCGCGCCAGGTGGTGATTCCGTTATGGGCCGCCAGCCTGGGGCTGGACGCCGCCACCACGTCCCTCATCTATGGTCTGGTGGCCGCGGTGGACATGTCGGTGTTCTACCCCGCGGGCCGGGTCATGGACCGCTACGGCCGCCTGTGGGTGGCCCTGCCTTGCTCGCTGATCATGGGCCTGAGCCTGATGGCGATTCCGCTCACGACCGGCGTGGTCAGCTTCGTGGTGGTGTCGCTGCTGCTCGGCTTTGGCAACGGCATCGGCTCCGGCATCGTGATGACATTGGGCGCCGATGCCGCTCCGGCCGGCGCCCGCACCAAGTTCCTGGGCATCTGGCGCCTCATGGCCGACCTGGGCACGAGCGGCGGGCCGGTGGTGCTCTCCGGGCTGGCCGCCCTGATCTCGCTGGGGGCGGGCTCCGTCGGGGTGGGGCTGCTGGGCCTGATCGCCGCGTCGGTCTTCTGGCGCTGGCTGCCGCCCGGGGCACACGGCCCCGAGACGGGCAAGCCCTAAGCCCTCAACGCATCTGCAGGATGATCACATCGCTGCTGGCCGGGTCGGTCCGCTCGCGCAGGTGCGCCACGTCTTCCGGCGTGACCCTGCCGCCCGAGTTGCCCCAGGCGGTGCGCACAAAGCTCAGCACATCGGCGATCTCGCGGTCGTCGAGCTGGTTGCGGAACGGCGGCATGCGGTAGGCGTCGGGCACGCCATTGGCCACGATGCGGCCCGAACCGTTGAGCGTGATGTTGATGGCCGACGCGTTTTCCTTCGTCAGCGACGACACCGCGCCCGCCAGCGGCGGAATCCATTGGCCCTGACCCCGCCCATCCATGCCGTGACAGGCCGCGCACTTGGCGGCGTAGGTCTGCGCCCCTGGAATCGTGAGGCGTTCGGCCGAGGCCAGCGTGCGATTCGTGCTCTCGTCGTACTGCCACGGGGTACCGTCGCGCTTGGGATCCCCCGGCAATGACTTCAGATAATGGGCCACGGCCTTCAGGTCGCCGTCCGTCATGAACTGCGTCGAGTTGTTGAACGCGTCCGTCATCGAGCCATACACCACGGCATGCTCGTTGCGGCCGTGCTTGAGAAAGCGATAGATATCTTCCTCGCTCCAGCGGCCCAGACCGGTGTTGTGATCGTTGCGCAAGCTCGGCGCATACCAGCCGTCGAGCAGCGCGCCCGACAGATACACCGGGCTCAGCTCGTCGAGCGCCTGCTCGTTCATCGCCACGCCGCGCGGCGTATGGCAGCTGCCGCAATGGCCCGCTCCCTGCACGATGTACGCACCCCGGTTCCAGAGCGGATCGCCACCGGCCTTGGGCTCGTACACGCCCGGCTCGGTGTACACCGCGTTCCAGAGCGCGAGCGGCCAGCGCAGGTTCAGCGGCCAGGGGATCTCGCTCGGGGGGTTGGGCTGGCGCACCGGCTTCACGCCCTGCATGAAGTAGGCGTACAGCGCGCGGATGTCGTCGTCGTCCATCTTCGTGTACGACGGATAGGGCATCGCCGGATAGAGCCGGCGGCCGCCCGGGGCCACGCCGTGCCGCACCGCGCGGTCGAAGTCGGCGAGCGTATAGCTGCCGATCCCGGTGTCGCGATCCGGCGTGATGTTGGTGGCGTAGATAGAGCCCAGCGGCGTGGCCATCTCCAGCCCGCCGGCGAAGGGCGCGCCCTTGGGCACGCTGTGACAGGCCACGCAGTCACCCAGCCGGGCCACATACTCGCCACGGCGGATCATGGCCTCGGCGGCGCTGGCAGGGGATGAGGCCGCGCCCGGCGTGGCAGCCGGTGCCGCGGCGGCCGGTGCCGCGGCGGCCGGTGCATCGGCTGCCGGCGCGTTGGCCTGCGTCGCCTCGCCATCGAAGGAGGACGCAGGGGTCCGTGTCACGAACCAGGCCACGCCCGCCGCCACGCCTGCACAGACGAGCAGCGCCACATACCGCTTTTTCAGGAACCGACGTTTCTTCATTTTCTTGGACTTCGCAGGCGGGATCAGGTCTTGAACGTGTATTGCGAGAACGGCATGCTGCGCATGCGCTGGCCCGTGAGCGCCGCCACGGCGTTGGCTACGGCCGGCGCCACGGCGGGCAGCGGCGGCTCGCCGATGCCACCCATCTTGGCGCCGCTCTCGATCACCCGCACATGCACGCGCGCCATCTGGGCGGGCGTGAGGATCGGGTACAGGTCATAGTTGCGTGCCGCGGGCATCCCGCCCTTGTAGACCGCCTCTTCCACCAGCGCCTGCGACAGGCCCAGCGCCACGGCGCCGTTCACCTGCGCATCGACGATGGCCGGGTTCACGATGCTGCCGGGGTCGATGGCCTGCCAGATATCGTGCACCTTCACCTGCCCTTGCGCGATCGAGACCTCGGCGATCACGGCAGCCTCGGTGCCGAACGGCGACGCCATGGCCACACCACGCGCCCGCCGCGTTCCGTCGGCCGCGGTATACGGGCCGCGCTTCCAGCCGCCCGAGAGCTCGCCGACCGTGCGCAGCAAGGTAGTCAGGCGTGCGTTGCCCTGCAGCAGATGCAGGCGCAGTTCATACGGATCCTTGCCGCCCTTGTCCGCCAGCTCATCCAGGAAGGCTTCATACATGAAGTCATTGAGCGAGTTGCCCACCGAGCGCCAGTAGCCCAGCATGGCCGGCTGCTTCACGTAGAGCTGCGCCACGCGCCGATTCGCGATGGCGTATTCCTTATGCGTGAGGCCCTCGAGTGCCGTGGGGTCGAGCTTGTCGCCGCGTTTGTTGTTGATCCCTTCGGTCGGCCCTTCGGTCACGCTGACTACGTCGAGCGCCACCGGATTGCCCTCGGCATCGAGCGCCCCGCGAAAGCGTACCGCCGCCATCGGCCGCAGCGTATCGCGCAGGAATTCTTCTTCGCGGCTCCAGATCAGCTTGACCGGCCGACCCACGGCCTTCGCGAGCGCAATGGCCTGCGGATAAGGATTGGCGGTGTTGTACAGAAAGTGCCGGCCGAAAAAACCGCCCAGAAGCGGCGAATGGATGCGGATCTGCTCGGGCGCCAGGCCGGTGCGCTTGGCGACGTCGGCGCGGAACATATCGGGCGCCTGGTTCGGTGCCCACAGGTCCAGCGTGCCGTCGTCGTTGAAGCGGGCCAGCGCCGACGACGGCTCGAGCTGCGCATGGTTCAGGTATTGGCTGTAATAGGTTGCGCTCACAACCGTCTTGGCGGCCTTCAGCGCCTCGGCCGCGTTGCCTTCGGCTTCGGCCTGCTCGCCTTCGCCGGGCTCGTTGGCCAGCCGCTCCTTGAACGCCGCCGTGGAGAAATCGGCCGGCATATGGCGACCTTCGGCGCCCGCCGCGGGCTCGATCCACTCGGCCTGCACGGCCTCGGCCGCACGCTTGGCATCCCACCAGCGCTCGGCCACCACCGCGACCGCCCCCGGCAGACGATGCACCGAATGCACGCCCTTCATGCCTTGCACCTGCGCCTCGTTGCGCACCGCGCCCAGGGTCATGCCCAACCGCGGCGCATGCTGCACGGCGGCGTGCAGCATGCCGTCGACCTTCATGTCGATCGTGTAGACCGTCTTGCCCGTGGACTTGTCGTGCGCGTCGAGCCGCGCCACCGGCTTGCCGATCCAGCGGAACTGCGCGGGGTCGCGCAAGGTCACGCTGGCGGGATCCGGCACGGGCAGGTCCAGCGCGGCGGGCGCGAGCTCCCCGTAGCTCAGGCTGCGGCCCGAGGCGGCGTGCAAGACCTTGCCGGGCTCCGTACTCAACTCCGCCACCGGCACCCCCCACTGGGTCGACGCCGCCTGCAACAGCATCTGCCGCGCGAGCGCGCCCAACCGGCGCATGGCGGCATAGCCGAAACGCACCGACATGCTGCCGCCCGTGATGCGCATGCCGTTCTGCATCACGATGAATTCCTTGCCGGGCGGCGCGCTGTCGACCACGAACGTCGCGGGATCGGCATCGAGCTCTTCGCCCACGATCTGCGCCATCGCGGTAAACGTGCCCTGCCCGCCCTCGATAAACGGACTGAGCAGCCGCACGGTGCTGTCCGCACGGATTTCAAGAAAGGCCGGTACCTGCGTGCCGGGCTCGGCCGCCGCGGCGGCCCCTTGGGCGCGGGCCTTGCCCAGCGGCAGGCCGAAACCCAACACGAGCGAGCCGGCCGCGGCGCCCGCCGAGGTCAGCAGAAAGCGCCGGCGCGACACATTGACGGGCTCGGCCGTGGGCAGATTGGCACCGGGCAGCTGTGCTCCGGATGCGTGGGCTTCGAGCCAGGGAAGCGTGGACATGGGATGCATCACGCGGCCTCCCCGTGGAGGGCGTGCGCATGGCCCTGACAGCCGGCCTCCCCGGCCGGACAGGCCGGCAGCGAAGCCAGCGTGGCGGTACCGGCGGCCGATGCCGCGCCAGCCGATGCCGCGGCGGCCGATGCCGCGGCGGGCGATCCCGCGGTGGCCGTCGCCGCGACGGGTGCGATCGGAATCACGCCGGCGGTGGCTTTCGTGCCCGCCAGATCATGCACCGCGGCCTTGATGGCGTTGTACGTGCCGCACCGGCAGAGATTGATCATGGCGGCCGCGATGTCGGCATCCGTCGGATTGGGAATCTGCTTGAGCAGGGCCGTCGCGGCCATCACCTGGCCCGACTGGCAGTACCCGCACTGCGGCACCTGATGCTTCACCCAGGCCGCCACCACGCGCTTGCCGACCTCGTCATCCTCGATCGCCTCGATGGTGGTGATCTTGCGGCCGGCCATGCCTTCGACCGGCACCACACAGGAGCGCATGGCGATTCCGTCGACCAGCACCGAACAGGCGCCGCATTGCGCCAGGCCACAGCCGTATTTCGTGCCGGTCATGCCGAGCTCGTCACGGATCACCCACAACAAAGGGGTATCGGCGTCCGCGGAGACCGCGAGGGTCTTGCCGTTGATATCTAGTTCCATGTTCGTTCCTGGTTGGGTCTGCCGGATGTCCGGCGAACTCGCCGCGCGGCCGACAACACCACGCACATCAATGCCGCGAAAGCTATCACGGCGCACGCCGCCATGACCCCATCAATTCCTGCCGACAGCCCGCCACGATGAGATCCATCTCGCCATGCCTTCGGCGCCACGGACGCACTCACCCACGCGGCGCGATACGCCGTGCCGGCTGCTGGCGAGCTTAGCGCCAACGCCGCGAGCGTGGACCCCGCTGCCATCGCATGCTGTTATGCATGCCATTCATAAATCGACCCTCCGGCCAACCCGACGTCCTCATTTGCTCAGCGGGGGTATCGCAGCGTCTCGATCACGACCTGCATCGCACGCGACGTCTCCCGCCCGCGGGCATAGAAGAGATGGAAGCCCGGGAACTTGCGCCACCACGACGTGAGCACGGGCACCAGCCTGCCGCTTTCGAGATGCGGCTGCGCCAGGTCCTCCGGCACATAGGCCAGGCCGTGCCCGGACAGGGCGGCATTCAGGATCTGATAGATGCCATTGAAGATCAGCGGCCCGTCGACCCGCACATTCATGCTGCGCGAGCCTTTTTTGAGCTCCCAGGCGTAGAGGGTGCCGCGCGTGGGCAGACGCAGGTTGATGCAGTCATGCGCGGTGAGGTCTTCGGGGCTCGCGGGCATCGGCCGCGAGGCGAAATACGCGGGCGCGCCCACGATCACCAGCCGCAGATCCGGGCCGATGCGGACCGCCGACAGATCATTGGCCAGGACATCACCCAGCCGCACGCCGAAATCGTAGCGGCCCTGCACCAGATCACTCAACGCGTAATCGGAATGCATCTCGAGCTTGATCCGGGGGTACGCGGGCAGCATCGCCGCGAGCCGAGGCCAGAGCACCGTATCGATGACGTGGTCGGTCGCCGTGAACCGGATGGTGCCCGACGGTGTCGTGCCCAGCTCGGCCACAGACCGCAGCTCGCTCTCGATGTCGGCGAGCCGCGGCGTCACCACGCTCAGGAGCCGCGCGCCCGCTTCGGTTACTGAGACACTGCGGGTGGTGCGCGTGAGCAGGCGCACGCCCAGGCGCTCTTCCATCTTGCGGATCGTGTGGCTGAGCATCGACTGCGACATGCCCAGCTGGGCGGCCGCACGCGTGAAGCTGCGCTCCCGCGCCACCGCGCCCAGCGCAAGCAATTCACTGAATTGGGTCTGCGACATGAGATCCGTCCTTGGCGGGTGCTGACGCACGACGCCATGCTACTCCGCCAATCGTCATCCGCCCACGGCGCCGTGCTGTCCGGCCAGCGTACCGGCTGGCGCTTGCTCCCCACAGCGCGCGCGGCGCGCCACGAGGTGCGCCAGCATCGCCGCCACTGCCAGCATGACCGCGCTGGCGGTAAACGTGCCGCGATAGCCGTTCAGGTCATAGAGCAGCCCGCCCGCCGTTGCGCCCAGCGTGATGGACAGTTGCACGATCGCCACGAGCAGCCCGCCCCCCGCTTCGGCGTCGTCGGGCAGCGTGCGCGCCAGCCAGGTCCACCATCCCACCGGCGCGGCCGTGGCGAGCAATCCCCACAGTCCTGCCAGTACCGCGGTGGCACCGGCCGAGCCGCCCAGCACCATCAGCGCGACGGCGATCAGCGCCATGCTCGCCGGAATCACGCACAAGGTGCGATACAACCCTGCCCCGGACAGATACCGGCCAATCAGGAACGTGCCCGCGAGACCGGACGCGCCCAGCAGCAACAGGATCAGCGAAATGCCGGCCACATTGAGATGCGTGACGGTCTCGAGGAACGGTCGCAGATACACGAACAGCGCAAACTGGCCCATGAAGAACATGCCCGCCGCCAGCATGCCCAGTACCACGATGGGCCGCCGCAGCAGGCCAAGCACCCCCACGGTGCGCGACTGCGCGCGGGCCGGCAACCGAGGCAGCGTTGCCAGGGCCCACAGCAACGCCACGCCGGCCACGGGCACCACGGCGAAGAAGGCCCAGCGCCAGCCCACGATGCCGCCCAGGAAACTGCCCAGCGGCGCCGCGAGCACCGTGGCGAGTGCATTGCCGCCATTCAAGACCGCCAACGCGCGCGGCACCTGTAACGGCGGCACCAGCCGCATCACGGTGGCGGCCGACAAGGACCAGAAGCCGCCGATCGCCACGCCGATGAGGGCGCGGCCCGCCATGAAGGCCAGATTGTTGGGCGCGAAGGCCACGACCGTGCCCGACAGGATCATCAGCAGCATGAGGCCGAGCAGCAGGATCTTGCGATCCAGCCTGCCCGCCACCGATGCGATGCAGAGACTGGTGACCAGCGCAAACGCACCCGAGATGGCGATGGCCTGGCCCGCCTGCCCTTCGCTGATGCGCAGGTCGGTGGCAATCGGCGTCAGCAGACTGACCGGCATGAACTCGGAGGCGACGAGCGCGAACGCGCCCAGCGACATCGCGAGCACGGCGCCCCAGGCGGCGTGCCGGTTCGGCGTAAGAGAATGGGTCACTGGGTCAGGCCGCAAGCGTTGCGTTGTCGATCACGAAGCGATACTTCACGTCGCCCTTGAGCATGCGCTCATACGCGTCGTTGATCTGCTCGGCGCGGATGAGCTCGATGTCGGACACGATGCCGTGCTCGGCGCAGAAGTCCAGCATTTCCTGGGTTTCGGGAATGCCGCCGATCATCGATCCCGCCAACGAGCGGCGTTTCATGATCAGGTTGAAAACCTCGGGCGAAGGATGCGGCGTGGCCGGCGCCCCCACCAGCGTCAGCGTGCCATCGCGCTTGAGCAGCGTCAGGTACGCGTCCAGATCGTGCGGCGCGGCCACGGTGTTCACGATGAGATCGAAGCTCTTGGTGTGCGCCTCCATCTCGGCGGCGTTGCGCGACACCACCACTTCATCGGCGCCCAGCGCGAGCGCGTCGGCGCGCTTGGACTCGGAGGTGGTGAAAGCCACCACGTGCGCGCCCATCGCGTGGGCGAGCTTGATGCCCATATGACCCAAACCACCGATGCCTACGATGCCGACCTTCTTGCCGGGGCCGGCGTTCCAGTGGCGCAGTGGCGAGTAGGTGGTGATGCCCGCGCACAGCAGCGGCGCGACCGCGGCGAGCTGTGCCTCGGGATGCCGGATGCGCAGCGCATAACGTTCGTGCACCACGATCTGCTGCGAATAACCGCCCAGCGTCCAGCCCGGCGCATCGGGCGTCGGGAAGTTGTAGGTACCGATCATGCCGTCGCAGTAGTTTTCCAGGCCCAGGCCGCAGTCTTCGCAGTGCTTGCAGCTGTCGACGATGCAGCCCACGCCGACGAGGTCACCCTGCCTGAAGCCGCTCACGTGCGCGCCGACGGCGGCGACACGGCCCACGATCTCGTGGCCAGGCACGCAGGGGAACAAGGTGCCGGCCCACTCGGCGCGCACCTGGTGCAGATCGGAATGGCAGACGCCGCAATAGGCGATGTCGATCTGGACGTCGTGCGGCCCGACCGGGCGGCGTTCGATGTCCATGGATTCGAGGGGTTTGTCGCCGGCGTAGGCGCCGTAGGCTTTGACGGTCATGAGAGAGCTCCTTGCAATACTGCCCGCCCGGGTGCGGACGGCAAGGCGCTACTGTAGGCGTTCACCCCACCCTGGAAAACCCGCATAAAGCGCATGCAACCATGAATAAGGTTGATAAATCACGGGGAGGGAGACGGCGGCTGGCCATGCTGTTCTGCGAGCGGGCTTGCGCTCGGCGGCGGTGTGCGGCCCAGCGGCCGAGCCTTGCCGGCCGCGCCTTGCCGGCCGCACCTCGCCGGCCGCACCTTGCCGGCCGCACCGCCCCTTAGCGCTCAGCCGTCTTCGCGCAACGCCGCCACCAGCAGCGCCATCGCGCCCGAGCTCTGGCGCCGGCTCGGATAGTAGAGATGGAATCCCGACCACAACGGCGCCCAATCGGAGAGCACGCTGATCAGGTGGCCCGTCTTCACGTAGGGTACGGCAAGCTCCTGCGGCACATAGGCCACGCCGAGGCCGGCCACCGCCGCGTCGAAGCAGTCGTAGATGCTGTTGTAGGTCAGCTGCCCCTCGACCCGCACATTCACCTGGCGCTTGCCGTTGTCGAACTCCCAGGCCCACAGGCCTCCGTAGGTCGGCAGCCGCAGGTTGATGCAGTTGTGCTGCATCAGGTCTTCGGGCGTCTTGGGCAGGCTGCGCGGCGTGAAATGATGCTTGGTCGCGACCACGGCAAAGCGGATATCGGGGCTGATGCGCACCGCGATCATGTCCTGCGCCACCGACTCTCCCAGGCGCACGCCCGCGTCGAAGTCGGCCGCGGCGATATCGGTAAAGGCGTTGTCGGCCGATAGCTCGACGCGGATGCCCGGATTCCTGGGCAGAAACGCCTTCAGCTTGGGGCTGAGCACCTCGCGGATGGCGTGGTCGGAAGCGGTGATGCGTATCGTGCCTGTGGGGCTATCGCGCAATTCGGCGAGCGCCGCCAGCTCGGCGTCGATCTCCGTCAACTGCGGCGCTACCGTGGAGAGCAGGCGCTCGCCGGCCTCGGTGGGCACCACACCGCGCGAATTGCGCACCAGCAGTTGCACACCGAGGTTTTTTTCGAGGCCGCGCACCGCATGGCTCACGGCGGTTTGCGAGAGGCCCAGTCGCGCGCCCGCGCGCGTGAAACTGCATTCGCGCGCCACGGCGATGAAGGCCGTCAGCCCGGCAAACGAGTCTCGAAGTATGTCTTTCTGCATGTGATGTCGTACGCGCGAGATGCTGGCGCAACGATACCAGCGCGCGGCCACGGGCGCGAGGCTTGCTATAACTATGCCTGCAGCAACTCTTTCGGGGCGCAGTCCATGTCTGTATTCACGTCGAGCCGCTATGCCGCGGTGTTTCTTCTCGCGGCGCTGGCCGGCTGCTCGAGCAAGCCCAGCGTGCCCGACGGGCAAGGCAAGACGCGCGCCGAAGACGGCCGCGTCGCCAATGACTGTGGCTGGTTTCGCAGCCGCTGCATGTTCGAGGGCTCCTACGAATCCGGCGAACGCGCCTACGCCGAGCAGGAAGCGCGCCGATTGAACCAGGCCGAGCTCGAGCGCCTGCGCCGCGCCAGCACGCGCTGACGCCCTCCCCGCTCAGTGCTCCCGGATCAGCGTGGTCGTGAATTCGTAGCGGCCGGCCGGGTGATATGACAGCGACGCCTCCACGATCTGCCCCGCCTGATCCTTGTACTGGCGCCGGATGAACAGGCCCGGTGAGTCCGCGGCCACGGCCAATTCGCGCGCCACGGCCGATGGCAGCGCGCAGGCCGAGATCGCCTGCGCGACCGAGGCGATGCGCCGGCCGTAGTGTTCCTCGATCAGTTCCGACACCAGGCGATCGGGATGCTCGCGCGCCAGCTTGCGCACGCCTTTGTAGTGCGCGTCGACATACAGCTCGGTCCAGACCAGCGGCGGCTGGCCCTCGGCGCCGCGGGTGGACGAAACCTTCAACCAGCGCGTGCCCGGCCCCACGCCCAGGCGCAGCGCCAGATCCACGTCCACCACCACTTCCTGGATCTGATGAATGCTGCGCGGCGTCTGCGCGGCCAGTTGCACCAGATCTTCGAGCGAACCCAGTGATTGGCTGAAACCCGCCTTGGGGCGCGCGGCGATGACCTCCGTGCCGCTACCGCGGCGGCGTGCGATCAGGCCGAGGTCTTGCAGCTGGCGCAGCGCGGCGCGCACCGTATGGCGGCTGGCGTCGAATTCGTCGGCCAGGGCGTTCTCGGCGGGCAGCACCGTGCCCACGGGATACACCTCGCTTGCGATCCGGCGCGCCAGTTCTTCCGAGATGCGGGTGTACAGCGTGATGGACATGGCAGGCGGGAAATGGACGACGGCCTCCATTCTATCTGCTGCCCTGGCGCGGCTTGCCGCTAGGGGTAATCCCCGGCGTTGACGCCGGCCGGGCTGCCTGCTTAAATGTACGTACAACTTTTTAAGAGCGTACATTTATGCCTGTCTCCGTCCTGGAATCCGCCCTGTTCAAAGACATGTTCGGCACGGCCTCGATGCGTGCCGTGTTCGACGACGCCGCCACGGTGCGGCGCTACGTGGACACCGAGGTGGCGCTCGCCCGGGTGCAGGGGCGACTGGGCGTCATCCCCGCCGCCGCCGCGGCCGCCATCGAAGCCCGCGCCGACGCGGCGGCGATCGATATGGATCGCCTGCGCGACGAAACCGAGATCGTGGGCTATCCGATCCTGCCGCTGGTGCATCAGCTCGCGCACCAGTGCGGCGCGGAAGGCGAATACCTGCATTGGGGCGCTACCACGCAAGACATCATGGATACGGCCACGGTGCTCCAGGTACGCGATGCCTTGGAGATCATCGACGAAGATCTCGCCGCGCTCGATGGCATTCTCGATACGCTGGCGCTGCGCTATCGCGATGCGCCCATGGCCGGCCGCACCCACTTGCAGCACGCCCTGCCCATCACTTTCGGCTACAAGGCCGCGGTCTGGCTGCTGATGGTGCGGCGCCATCGCGAGCGCCTCGAGCAACTGCGCCCGCGTGTGTTGATCGGCCAGTTCGGCGGCGCGGCGGGCACGCTCGCGTCGCTCGGCGACGACGGCCTGGCCGTTCATGCGGCGCTCATGCAAGAGCTGGGCCTGGGCGCCACGCCCGTGACCTGGCACGTGGCGCGCGACGGGCTGGCCGAAACGGTGCAGTTCCTGGCCCTGGTGACGGGTTCGCTGGGCAAGATCGCCGTCGACATCATGCTGATGATGACCAACGAGTTCTCCGAGGCCTTCGAGCCCTTCGTGAAGGGCCGCGGCGCATCCAGCACCATGCCGCAGAAGCGCAACCCGATCTCGTGCGAACTGATGTGGAGCGCCTCCAGGACCGTGCGCCAGCACGCCGGCCTGGCGCTGGACGCCATGCTGCAGGACTTCGAGCGCGCCACCGGCCCCTGGCATGTCGAATGGACGGCGGTGCCCGAGGCCTTCGTGCTGACCGCCGGCGCATTGCGCCAGGCGCGCTTCATGTTGGGCGGCCTCGAAGTGGACACCGCACGCATGGCGCGCAATCTCGATCTGTCCGGCGGACTCATCGTGGCCGAGGCCGTGATGATGGGCCTGGCGCCGCACATCGGCCGCCAGACCGCGCACGACGTGGTCTACGACGCGTGCCGCGCCGCGGCCACCGCGCGCCGCCGCCTGGCCGACGTGCTGCTGGAAGACCCGCGCGTCACGCAGCGCCTCGATCGCGACGCCATCGAGCGCCTGTGCGACCCCGCCAACTATCTCGGTGCGGCACCGGCCATGGTCGACCGGATGCGCGAGCGCCCCTACGTTCCCCACGCGCCGGCCTGAGCGGCGCCCCTTTACACACACAGCACAAGAACACACGGAGACAACTCATGAAGAACTGGATGGCGGCACTGACCGTCGCGGGCGCCTTCGCCCTGCCGCTGGGCGCGCAAGCGCAAGACAACTATCCCTCGCGGGCCATCACCTGGATCGTGCCGTTCGCGGCCGGCGGCCCCACGGACGCCATGGCGCGCAACGTGGCCAACCGCGTCGCGCAGGAGCTCAAGCAGACCATCCTGGTCGAGAACGTAGGCGGTGCGGGCGGCACGATCGGCGCGGCCAAGGCCGCCAAGTCCACGCCCGACGGCTACACCTTCCTGGTCGGTCATATCGGCTATATGGCGGCGGCGCCTTCGCTCTACGCCCGCCTGCCGTATGACCCCGCCCGCGATTTCCAGGCCGTGTTCCGCTTCCCCGACACGCCGCTGGTGTTGCTGGTCGGCGAGAAGTCGCCGTACAAGTCGGTGTCCGAGCTCATCGCGTTCGGCAAGCAGAACCCGGGCAAGCTCAACTTCAGCAATGCGGGCGTCGGCTCGACCTCGCACCTGGTGGCCGCCATGTTCGCGAACCAGGCGGGCATGGAGATCACGCCCATCGCCTACAAGGGCGCCGGCCCCGCGCTGAACGACCTGATGGGCAACCAGGTCGACGCGATGTTCGACCAGACCAACACCGCGCTGCCGCAGACCCAGGGCGGCAAGGTACGTGCGCTGGGCCTCACGTCGAGCGAGCGCATGGCACAGTTCCCCGACGTACCCACGATGGGCGAGCAAGCCATCCCGGGATTCAAGGTGTCGACCTGGTACGGTCTCTACGCGCCCAAGGGCACGCCCGACGCGGTGGTGCAGACCATGTACCAGGCCTGGCAAAAGGCACTGCAGGATCAGGCCTTTACCGGCCGCATGAGCGAGCAAGGCATCCAGTTGCTGCAGCCCGCTCAGTACGCGCCGGCCGCCTTCCAGCAGTTCACGGCCGAAGAGATCCAGCGCTGGGCGCAGGTGATCAAGCAGGCCGGTATCACGCTGCAATAGGGCCATCGCCATGCGCGTCGTGCAAGCCACGGATATCGAAGACAGCATCGCCAGTGCGCTGCAATCGATCAGCCACACTCATCCGGCGGATTTCGTGCAGGCGCTGAAGGCCGCGCATGCGCGAGAGACGCGCGGCGCGGCGCGCCAGGCCCTGCTGCAGCTGCTGGTCAACAGCAAGCTGGCCGCGGCGGCACGGCGGCCCGTGTGCCAGGACACGGGCGTGGTGCACGTATATGTGCGCATGGGCATGGACGTGCGGGTGGCGCACGACGGCGCCGGGCCCACACCCAGCCTGCAGACACTCGCCAACCGGGCGGTGGCTCGCGCCTATACCTGTCGCACCAATCCGCTGCGGGCCTCGATCGTCCGCGACCCGCTCGGCACGCGCCGCAATACGCGCGACAACACGCCCGCCATCGTGCAGGTCGAGCTCGCCGAGGGCGAAGACCTGCGGCTCACCGTGGTCGCCAAGGGCGGCGGCGGCGACGTCAAGGCCCGCTATGCCATGCTCAATCCCAGCGACAGCGTGGCCGACTGGGTCGTGGCGCAGCTGCCGGGCATGGGCGCCGGCTGGTGCCCGCCCGGCGTGTTGGGCCTGGGGGTCGGCGGCTCGCCCGAGCAGGCCATGGCGCTCGCCAAACGCGCGCTCTTCGCGCCGATCGACATGCCCGAGCTGCTGGCGCGCGGGGCCGCCACACCCGAAGAGGCGCTGCGAGTCGACGTGCATGAGCGGGTGAACGCGCTGGGCATCGGCGCGCAAGGCCTGGGCGGCGACACCACCGTGCTCGACGTCAAGGTGGCGACCGCCCCTTCGCACGCCGCGTTGCTGCCGGTGGCACTCGTGCCGAACTGCGCAGCCACGCGTCATCTCACCTTCGACATGCCGCCGTCGGGCCCGGCGCTGCACCCCGAACCGGACCCGGCGCTCTGGGACGGCATCCCCGACGCGCTGCCCGCGCAAGCGGGACGCCGCGTGGATCTCGACACCCTCACGCCAGACGAGGCCGCGGGCTGGCAGGCGGGCGAGACGCTGCTGTTGTCGGGCAAGCTGCTTACCGGCCGCGACGCCGCGCACAAACGCATGGCCGATCTGCTCGATCAGGGACTGCCCTTGCCCGTCTCCCTGCGTGGCCGCGCCCTCTACTACGTCGGCCCCGTGGACCCGATCGATGGCGAGGCCGTGGGCCCCGCGGGTCCGACCACGGCCACGCGCATGGACAAGTTCATGCCGCAACTGCTGGCCCAAACGGGCCTGCTGGTGACCATCGGCAAGGCCGAGCGCGGCGCCACGGCACGCGCCGCGATCCGCGAGCACGGCGCGCCGTACCTGATCGCCGTGGGCGGCGCCGCGTACCTGGTGGCACGCAGCGTACGAGCCGCAAGCGTGGTGGCCTTCGCCGACCTGGGCATGGAAGCGATCTATGAGTTCGAGGTGCGCGACATGCCGGTGACCGTGGCGTTGGATGCCTCGGGCCGCTCGCTGCACGCAGTGTTCGAGCTTGTGCCGGAACGCGGACGCGCTGGCGCAGCCGACGGGACCTGAACCGCGAGATAGACGGTCAGGGAGCGCCTGCCCCCGCCTTGCCTCAGCGCATCACCAGGCCGCCATCCACGAACAGCACCTGGCCGGTCATGAAGCCGCTCCAGTCGGACGCGAGGAACAACACCGGCCCCGCCACGTCTTCGGGACGCGCGATGCGGCGTAGCGGCGTCGCCGCGATCAGCGACTCGCGAAACGCGGCCTGCGTGTCGCCGCTCGCCTGGGTCGGGTAGACGAGGCCGGGCGCCACGCAATTGACGCGGACGCCGTGCGGCCCCAGCTCGGCGGCGAGGTTGCGGCTGAACGCCACGAGCGCGGCCTTGGCCGTGGTGTAGTCGTGATACGGCACCACCGGATGCTCGACCAGATTGCTGGCGATATTCACGATGCAGCCCTGCGCACGGCGCTTGAAATGCGGCAACGCGGCCTGGCACACGTTGAAGGCGGCGCCGACCGCCCCATCGAACTGCGATTGATAGGCCGGCCAGGACAACGCATCGAACGCCGTGCGCCGGCGCGGATCGAAGGCGTAATGACGCAGCGCATTGTTGACCACCACATCGAGCCGCCCGGTCTCCTGCACGATGCCGTCGATCATGGCCTGTACCGCGGGCGCCGAGCCGACGTCGGCCTGCACGGCCCAGGCGTCGCCGCCCAGCGCCTGGCATTGCTCGGCCACGGCCTGCGCGGCACCGGCATTGCTGAGATAGTTCACGACCACCGTGGCGCCCTCGCGCGCGAAGCCGCGCGCGATCTCGGCGCCGATGCCCCGGCTGGCGCCCGTCACGAGCACGACCTTGCCGGCAAACTTGCGATCCGCGCTCATGTCAGGCTCCCGGCAACAGGCTGGTGTCCACCACGCTCGCCACGTCGATCGGACGCTGTATCAGGCCGAGCGCACGATAGGCATCGGCTGCGCGCTGCAGCGATTCGATGTCGAAGGTGCCGAGCGGCCGCGCGACGCCCCCCGCGCCCGGCGAGGCCAGGCTCGAGGCATTGCGCAGCCGGATCACCTCGAGATTGATGGCGCGGTCGGTGCCGTCGATGGCGCGCTTGCCCGCCAGCGTGGCGGCTTCTTCGGGATTCGCGATCATCCAGGCCGCGCTGTCGCGATAGGCTTTCAGAAAGGCACGCAGCAGCGCCTGGCGCTCCCGATGCACGGACTCGCGCACGACGAACAGATCGCTCGACACGTTGATCACGTCGCGTACTTCCATCACGTCGACTTCGCCCAGCCCGCGGCGCCGGCCCACCGCGAGACCGGTGTCGGTTGCGGCGGTGGCATCGACCTGGCCTTGCAGGAGCGGCGCGAAATTCAGTACGCCGGTGACCACGATCTCCACGTCGGCTTCGGTCAGGCCTGCCTGGTGCAGCATCACGAGCAGATTCTGGCGCGTGCCGCTCGCGAGGCTGTAGACCCCGATACGCTTGCCCTTCAGATCCGCCGGCCGCTTGATGTTGGCCGATTTGAGCGACACCACGTTGAAGACGTTTTGCGGATAGATATCGTAGATAGCGCGCAGCTTTTCGCCCTTGTCGAGCGCGGCGAAGAGCGAGCCCGGGTCGGTGAAGGCCACGTCCGCCTGTCCGCTCAGAATGTTGCGGATGGCATCGCCCCCGCCCGCGCCGGGAAGGTAGACCAGCTCCACGCCCTGCGCCTTGAAGAAACCCTTGTCGGGCTCGACCAGCAGATTGGTGATCTCGGCGATCGGCTTGCTCCAGCCGGCCAGCGTGACGCGGCCGGTGGCGGCGCCCTGCGCACGTGCGAACGGGCCGAAGGCGGCGAGCCCGGCCAGGCCGGTGGCGGCGCCCAGCAGGGCACGGCGTTGAGGAGACGGCAGCATGGTGAGCGTCCTGGTTGATGTCATGATTGATCGGTGTAGGGGCGCAGCAGACGGCGTTCGAGCCAGAGCGTGGCCTGATAGCACAGCAGGCCGATGACGGCGATGGCCGTGAGCGCGGCGAACATGAGCGGGGTGTCCATCATGCCCTGCGCGGCGATGATCACCGCGCCCAGGCCACGGCTCGCGCCGATGAACTCGCCGACCACCGCGCCCACCAGCGCGAGCACGACGGCCACGCGCAACCCGGCCAGAATGCCCGGCAGCCCGGCCGGCAGCTTCAGGCGCAGCAAGGTCTGCGTGCGCGACGCGCCCAGCATGCCGAAGAGCTGCAGGCGATGGGGGTCGACCTGGCGCAGGCTGGTCAGGGTGTTTTCCATCAGCGGAAAGAAACAGATCAGCGCGGTCATCACCACGGTGGGCGCCATGCCGAAGCCGAACCACAGCACGAAGAGCGGCGCGAGCGCCAGCTTGGGCACCACCTGGCTCACGATCACATAGGGTTTGAGCACGCGATCCAGCAGCGCCGACTCGGCCAGCGCCACGCCGATCGCCAGCCCCGCCGCGCCCCCCAGCACCAGGCCGAGCAGCATCTCGGCCACGGTCGCGCCGATATGCGGCCAAAGGTAGCCCGAGGCCAGCGTGTTCCAGAGCGTGACCGCCACCGCCGAAGGCGCGGGCAGCACCAGCGCCGAGATGCCCGCCTGCCGCACCACGATTTCCCAAGCCCCGATCAGCACGACCAGCAGCGCGAGCGCCAGCCCGCGGGCATGGAAAAGGCCACTGAAAGAGCGGCTCATGCGAGACCTCCGGTCATCGCGTCGTAGACGCGCGCGCAGCAGGCGTTGAACGGGGTGCCATGCCGCATGGACTGCTGCCGCGGCCCGGGCAGATCGACCGCGATGTCGGCCACGAGCCTGCCCTGATGCATGACACCCACGCGGTCGCCGAGATACACCGCCTCGCCGATGTCGTGCGTGACGAACAGCACCGTGGTGCTGCGCAGACGGCACATGCGCAACAGATCGTCCTGCAGCTCGCCGCGCGTGATGGCATCGAGCGCCGCGAAAGGCTCGTCGAGCAACAGCAGGGCCGGCTCGAGGATCAACGCACGCGCCAGTGCCACGCGGCTCTGCTGCCCGCCCGAGAGCTGGCGCGGATAGCGTTGCGCATGGTCGGCCAGGCCCAGAAGCGCGAGCAGATCCTGCGCACGGGCAAGGTCTTCCGCCCCCGGCCGGCGCTGCAGCGATACCGGCAGCAGCACATTGTCGATCACGCGGTGCCAATCCAGCAGCGTGGGCGCCTGAAACACATACCCCAGCTGCGGGCCCGGCGTCGCGGGCGCCCCATCGGCCTGGATCACCTGGCCCGACTGCGGCGCGATCAGCCCCGCGGCGAGCTTGAGCAGCGTGGTCTTGCCGCAGCCGCTGCGGCCCACCAAGGTGTGAAATCCGCCCGCCCGCAGCCGCCAATCCACGCCGTCGACGATGGCCGGACGCCCCGGGTAGGCATAGACGGCCTGCCGAATCTCGAGGAACGGCGGCGCCGGCGGCGTCAGGTGGCGGGGCTCAAGGTTCATACGAGGCGTAAGGCTCGGCGGCCGTCTCGGCGGAGGACTCGATTTCCGTCATGCGTACCAGGTCCAGCAGATTGAAGCGTCCGTCGTGATGCCAGCCGGCCTCGGGCACGCTCATGGCGCCCACCGCGCTGATGCGGGTGACGCCTGCGGCGCCGAGCTGTTCGGCCAGCGCGTACAGCTCGTGCGGCGCGGCTGCGACCCCTGCCGTTTGCAAGTACCGAGCCAGGCCCGCCACCGCGTGCACGGCCTCGTCCAGCGTGTCGATCGCGGCCACCACGATGCTGCGTTGCAGGGCGGTCGGCGCCAGTGCGGGCACGGTGTCCGTATAGGCCACGCTCCAGGCATCGCCGGGATCACCGATCAGGCCCTCGTCCGACCCTGCCGGCCGCGGGCGCCATTCGATCTCCTGACGCCACTTGGCCACGCCCGCCGACTCCTCGAGATCGAGGGCGCGCCGCGGAAAGCGCCGTTGCAGATTGGCCAGCTCGGCCGCGAGGTACGCGGCGAAGTCGCGCGGCGATACCTCGCCGCCGCGCTGCACGTAGAACACGTGCGGCGAATAGCAACCTTGCTGGTCGTAGCGCATCACATCCCATGCGGCGCGGCGCGCGAGCGCAGGCGCTTGCAGGGTGTCGAGCGCCCGGGCGCTCACCACGCCGAAACCCAGCTTGTGGCCGTGCGCCAGAAAGCGTGTGGTCACCGGCAGGCGTTGCTGGATGGCCTGCAGCGCGGCATTGCCGCCATAGGCCACCACGGCATCGGCCCGGGCATAGAGCGCCTCGGCCTCGTCGCCGCCGGCACCGCGCCACCACACCACCGCCAGGCAATCGGCCAGCGGCGGATGCACCTCGGCCAGCACGCGCGCGAACCAACCGGCAAAGAGCGGTTCGGCCGTGGGCAGCTTGCCTATGTTGCCGGCCTTCACGAGCAGGCCGCAGACCAGGCTCCAGAGCGCCAACGCCGGCACATTGCCCGCCCAGCTGTGCACCAGCAGGCCGGGGCCATGGGCCCGCACGGCACCGCCCTTGGCGGCCGGCTGGAAGCCGTCGAGCACCTTGGGATTGGCGAAGTCTTCGGCCACGAAACGATGCAGTTGCGGCGCGCGGAAAGTCTTGAGGAAACCGGTCAGGCCCAGGCGCACCATCTCGGCGTCGTACCCGCTCACGAGCGGCAACAGCGCTTCGGCGTCGCGCCGCACCGGATCGTCGCGATCGAGCAGACGCGCCACGGCGCGGTCGATCACGGCGATGATGTCGGACACGGTCATCGTCTTGAGGTGACGCGCGGCCGCCTCGCGCACGCGCTGCGCCAGCGCGGTCATCTGCCGGGCGGTGAGCACGGGCACCGCCACATCGACGCGAGCCTCGCCTTCGCCGAAGGGCAAGAGCTGCCACTGGACCTCGGCCGGGTCCAGCCCGGGCAGGTAACCCGCCTCGATCCGGGGCGGCGTCATGGCGCGGCCGAACGGATGAATTCTTCGACCGCGAGCGAACAACCCTTGGCCTGGGCGCCCTCGGCGCGGCCCAGCAGCAGGAAGCCGCCGTCGGCGGGCTCGCCCACGTCTTCGGTCAGGATGGTGCTGACCGAATTGAAATTGCCCAGGTCGCAGTGCGCCAGGATGCCGCGCTCGCCGGCCGGCACGGTCTGGCCGGTGGCCGGATCGACCAGGCGCGAGCGGATCCAGTGCGGCCCGGACTTGACCGAAGGCACCGTGGCGTTGCCGTTGTCGTAGAACTGCGTGCTGAGCTCGGTCATGCCGTACATATTGATGCAGCGCTCGCGCGGCACGCCCAGGAGCTCCGACAGCGCCGCATAGAAAGCGTCGAGCGGCAACTCGCGTGATTGCCCCTTGTAGCCGCCCGTGTCGAAGAGCAGGCTGCCCGGCGGCAGGCGGAACGTGCGGCCTTCGCTGCGCAGGGCGTCGATCACATGGACGAAGCTATAGCTCGCGCCCAGAAGCGCATAGGGCTGGCCTTCGCGTTCGGCTTGCTCCAGCCGCTGCCAGAGCCCGGCCAGGTCGATCCCCTGCGGCGACATGAAATAGCGGCTGTCGGGGGTGCCGAACTCCGACTTGGCCAGCGCCAGGTAATGCGCCAGCGACGAGTTCGGCATGGCGATCTCGTCGGGAAACAGAATGCCCATCGGCAGGCGCGACACGCCCTGCATCACGCGCACGGCAAAGTTGCGCACCATCGACAGATCGTAGACATCGAGCCGCGGATGGAAATGCTTGCCGCGCGTATCGGCGCGGGTGGTGCCGCTCGTCATGAACACCCGTTCATCCGGCTTGGGCGGTTCGCAGCGCAGCTCCATGGCCTTGAAGGCATCGATGGGCACCGCCGGGATATCGCTCCAGGTCTTGACCGTGCGCAGGGTGGCGCCACGGCGCTGGCAGAAACTGCGGTACGCGGGGTTGGCGCCGTACTGATACGCGAACAGACGCAGCGCCAGCGCGTCGAATTGCGCGTCGGTGCAGCCGTCCTGGGCAATGAATTCGAGGATGTCCGCCACGGGCGGTGCGATCGGGCTCATGGGCTTTCGTGTTCCTGTGAAAGCTCCGAAGCCCGCCCCCGGCGGCCCGCCTGCGGCGCGGCCCGATGAGGTCGATGCTCTTCTTACGCCGGTATGAACCGGTTCAAGTTCGCGGGTCTGAATCTCAGCACTGGCGTGCACCCCGGAGCAATCGGCAGTTTACCCCGTCGGCGCGCCCGGCATCGCCTGCTTACGGATGATGCAGATCGGTGGTTCGCGGTAGCGCGATTTACGTCTGCTTGCCTTGGACACCAAACGACCCCTTTTTCTTCCACGCCGCCTGACATATGGTTGAAAACACCTGCCACAGGGGCAGGCCCGAACCCGCCCTCCGGAGCGCACCATGGCTGAAGCCGCCTCGAACGACAAAAAAGAATCCGCGGAAGAACTGACCGAGAAGCTGCCTTCGAAGGCTGCCGCGGTCCACGAGATCATCCGCAAAGAAGGCGAGAAGGAGATGCGGCGCGACTTCTTCGCGCTGTTCTGGTCCGCCATCGCCGGCGGCCTGATCATGAGTACCTCGATGCTGGGCCGCGGCGTGCTGCAGGCCTACCTGCCCGATGTGCCCTGGGCCATCCTGATCGAGGCGATGGGCTACACCCTGGGCTTCATCTTCGTGATCACGGCGGGTCAGCAGCTCTTCACCGAGAACACCATCACGCCGGTGCTGCCATTCATGTCGCAGCCCACCTGGATCAAGCTCATCAAGCTGCTGCGGCTCTGGGGCACGGTAATGCTGGGCAATTTCGTGGGCGGGCTGATCGCCGCGGCGGTGTTCGCCTACCTGCCGATGTTCTCGCCCGAGGTCGACAAAGAGTTCCTGGCGCTGGGCCACCACCTGCTCGAGGTGCCTAACGACAAGTCGTTTGCCACGGCCGTGCTGGCGGGCTGGCTGATCGCCCTGCTGGTGTGGATGATCCACGCGGTCGAGAGCGGCCGCGTGCTGCTGATCTTCCTGATCACCTACCTGATGGGGATTTCCGATGTGGCCCACGTGGTGGTCGGCACCATCGAGGTGACCTACCTGGTGCTGCTCGGTGAAGCCACGATCTCGGAGAGCCTGTCTCGCTTCGTGTTGCCCACCCTGCTCGGCAACATCGTGGGCGGCACCTTCATCTTCGCCCTGATCAGCCACGCCCAGGTGCGCGCCGACGTCGGCCTGGACGTGCCGCCGCCGGACGACGAGCCCAAGGCGATCGAGCGTGCGGGCAAGATGGTGGACTGAGACGCGGGACGCGAAGGCGGGCAGGCGCGGCCGTAGAGCCGCGGCCTGGTTGGCCGCCAAACCAGGTCCGCGATGAAGGCGGGTCGGTGCGGCCGGCTAGGCGCGGCTGGCTAAGTGCGACCGGCCAGGCACGGCCGGCCAGGCGCGGCTGGCGAGGCGAGGCGAGGCGCGGCCGGCAAGGCCGCCCTCCTCATCCGCTCACTGCTGCGGCTTCTGATCCATCGGCTTGACCGACACCGTGCGCAGACCGTTGGCCTTCCAGGCCTCGATGCCGCCGCGGTACCAGTACGTGCGCCAGCCCAGCGTCGCCGCGCGCAGGGCGGCGTTGTAGCTGGAACGGTCGTTCATGCCGGCGCCGAAGAACACGATCGCGGCATTGCGGTCGCCGCCGCTCTGCTTGTTCAGCCAGGCATCGAGCGCGCTCTGGAGCGAATCCCGGACGCTGCCGTCTGAGCCTGCGTCGATCAACGAATACGACTGCGGAATCGTCTCGAGCAGGCCGCTCGTATCCACCATGATGAACTTGCGCTCGTTCTGGACCAGATCGGCCAGATCGGCGGTGCGCACGACCTTGGCGTTGTAGTGCTTGTTCGGCGTGGGGCCCTTGTAAGGCGAGGTGAACAGCAGCGCGCTGGGCGGCACGCCGCGGTCCTCGAGCTCATTGAAGGCGTTGGCGGGCGCATTGGCCGGCGCGTTCGCGCCCTGGCGCTGCGGCGCCGGTGCCGAGGTCTGCTGGCGGGCCGGGGCGGCGCCGCCGCTGCGATCCACCACCTCGCCGTTGACCGTGCCCATCTCGATGTCCGAGATCATGACGGCCAGGTGCTCGATCAGCTCGTAGCACATGGTGATCGAGCCTTCGCGCGGGCTGTACCAGGCGTTGAGCTTGCCGCAATCCTTGAACGTGACATTGATCGGCCGCGGCAGCACATAGGTCTTGCCGAGATTCTGGATGTTGTCGGTCAGCGCCTTGGCGAGCGAGCCGCCATAGAAATTGCCGATCTTGCGCGAGGACGGCTCGAACGTCACGTTCACCGGCGCGCCGGGTGCGTTGGCCGGCTGCTGACCGTCGGGCTCCCAGGTGCCGATCCGGGTGTGCGGCGCGAGGATCCGGCGCCAGGCGCGGTTCTGCTTGTTGAACTCGTCGATGCAGCGCGCCTTGGTGCGATCCTCGAACTTCACGCTGCGGGCGAGCGACTCGAAGGCCTCGGGATTGCCGCCATACATGATGCAGAACATGTTGCGGAAGCGCTTCAGGTCGCCGGTGTGCTCGTCCTGCCAGGGCGAGGTCGACCCCTTGGCTTCGCCGATCTTGCCGCTGTAGTACCACTGCAGGGCCGCATAGGTGGCCGATCCGCGCGCGATCTCGTCGAGGTCGCGGTCACCGGACGGATACATGCTGGGCTCGACGATGCGCAACGCCGAATAGATATCCACGGCATCTTCTTCGGCGCCGGTCGCGGGCAACTCGAGCTCGCCGATCAGCGCGTGGCCGAATTCATGCATGAAGATGCTGCGCATGAGGCCCAGATACACCGAGACCACTCGCACGGAATCGCCGCCGAAGCGGGGATAGGGGCCCTCGCCGGGCAGCACGTTGTCGCTGTCGGGCGAGCGCGGGCGCGGCGGCGCGGCGGCGGGCTGCTGCTGCGGGGCTTGCTGCGCGCCGCCTCCGCGCGAGGGCTGGCCCTGGGGCTGCCCGCCCGGCGCCGGCTTGTCGAGCACGTTGTTCACGATGCCGAAATCCGCGATGCCGAAGGTGCCCACGTCGTAGGCCATGATGCCCAATTCCGATCCCATCGCCGGTTCGTCGGCGATGTCGCCCACCTTCTGGCCATTCAGGATGAAGCGCGCCGCGCCATCGGCCTCGATCAGCCGGATGCGGTCCGAGCCGTCGAGCTTGGCGAGATTGGGCACCGTGGCGATGTTCTTGCGCGACTGCCCGTTCACACAGAAGAGATGCGTAGTCTTGTCCGCCGTGATCTCGAGCAGGCAGATCGCCTTGTTGGCGCGATTGGTGAACGCGAGACCGATGGCGGCCTTGGGGCTGTTGGAGCGCACCACCACATTCACATCGACAATGCGTCCGCCGCTGGGAGCGGGGCCCGCTTGCAGATAGAGCGTCTGCTCGCTGCCGGCCTTGTTGGCGTTATAGAGCGTGAACCAACCGTCCTGCACGCTGGCGGTCCAGCCTTGCGTCATCTGCTGGCGCACGGCGCCGGCCAGCGGACCGAGTTGCTGTTCGAACTCGGCGTGCGCAGGAAACGCGCACACACCGAGGGCCAGAAGCAGGGCGACGCCACGTAAATGCATCCGAATTCTCTTTTAGGCAGGGGCAGCTTGATACAGACATGTCGGCGTGAAGCGCAGGCTTCAGGCGCACTGGCGGGCCTTGTCCGGGCTGAATGGCCGGACGGCGCACGGGCCGGTGACATGGAAGGGTGAAATATATCCGTCCGTAAGTCGGGCAAATGCTTCAAATGTTAATAATCCATACCAAAACAACAAGCCGCTTGACGCAATCCGAAAACACGTCGTTGCGCGTACAACCGACGTCTTTTCAGCGCTTTTTCCACATCCCGGAACGTCGCTCGAATTCGCACATGCCCGGTGACACACTGCAAAGGTCGCGCGGGGGAAGCCGCCTATCATGCAGCGGCGCATCAGGGCGGCCGGGAGCGCACGGATCAAGCGGGGGCCAGCCCAAAATAAAAAATTCACTTCGAAGGAACTCGGCATGGTCTTTTTTCGTCGTCCGGCGCTTCAACGCTTTCTCAAGACACACCCGCCGCATCGGTCCAATGAGCCGGCCTCCGCGGATCTGCTCGCGGCCTACGAGGGCAAGCTGCCCGCCAGCCTGCTCGAGCTGTGGCGCAAGAAGGGGCTGGGGTTCTACGGCAAATGGCAACTCGCGCTGATCGACCCCCGGATCTGGCAGCCCGTGCTCGACCGCTGGCTGGTCGCACCGCGCCAGACCCTGCACCGCATCCCGATCGGCCTCACGCCGCTGGGTACGCTGCTCTACTACCGCAAGCTCACCGAGACCGACGAGGACGTCGCCTATATCGATCCCGTGTCCAAGGACAGCGGCGACCTGGTCTGGAGCCTGGACGTGTTCTTCAATGACTTCCTGTGCGATGACGAGTCGCTCGATGCGCTGATCGAAGGCGATATGGTGAAGACGGCGCGCCAGGAGTGCGGGCCGCTCGCCTGGGGCGAGGTCTACGAAATCAATCAGATGTTCCTGACCATGCAGATGTTCCAGGCCGAAAAGACCGACGCGCTCGACCTGCATCGCCGCCTGCGCGATGCGGTGGATCCGCCGCAGCCCAAGGACACGCCACCCGAGACGATCCAGGACGCCGTGCCGGCGGCGCATCGCGCCGAGTTCGCCGCCGATGCCGCGACCACGGGAGACGGCGTGACCGGGCTGTACATGTCGACCTATATCGACTGGCACCGCATGCTGTCACTCACGTCCGATGGCCGCTATCGCCTGCTGTTCTGGCGCATCCACCACAAGACCTTCGAGCGCAACGAGATCCGTGCCTACCAGGGCACCTATACCGTCCAGCGCGCCGAAGACGGCGCCGAGACGGTATCGCTGGATATCCGGCTGCGGCGCGATTCGAGCGGCAGCGATGCGAACGACAGCGACCTCGCCCTGATGCGCTCAGGCGGCCAGACGCTGCTGTTGCGCAGTGACGAGTTCGACGATATGGCCGAGGCCATCACCAATCGTGGCCTGATGGGCAGAAGCGAGTATTACTTCCGGCGGGTACAGCTGGACCAACCCTTCGAGGAAGAGCCCAGCGATGGCCGCCAGGCCTATCCGATCGACGATCTGCCGCCGGGGCTGCGAGCGCGTGTGCAGGCGGAGCCGCTCGTCACCCGCATCGTGCACGTGGCGCCAATCAACCTGGACGAAGAAGACGACGGCTGCGGCACCGTGATGTGCACGCTGGATCTGGGCGAAGAGGATGGCCTGCGCATGAATATGCCGCTGTTCTCGCCGGCGGATACCGGGCGCGATCTGCATGGCTGGGTCTGGACCATGCGCCCGAAGGCGTGCGAAGCCGGGATCAAGTACCGGCGCGGTGCCGACGGCGAGATCGAACACGGCCCGGTGGTGGGCGACGTGCTGACCTCGCGCGCGCCGGGCCGCTGAAGCGGGCCGCGCCCGCGCGGCTCGGCGGCGCACGTTCAGCTTCGCACGGGCAGGCGGCTCATTGACCGCGCCGCTTGCCCAATAGCATTGCCACGCCGAACAGCGCCCCCAGCGCCCCCACGGAGGCCAGCATCACATTGGACTCGTGCAAGCGCAGCGCCATCGCCATGACAGTGCCGCCCAGCGCGATGATGAGCGCGCCCACCAGCCTGGCGCGCCAGGAGCCGTAGAAGTAGGTCTGGCGTGCGCCCTGGCCCACGCCTGGCTGACGCGTCTGCCAGGCCGACAGCCCCGCCTGGAACTCGCGCAGCAGGCGTTCGCGATTCGGCCCGTCGATCGCGCCCACCAGCAGCGTGGGCTTGCCCGGCCGGGCAAGCTTGAGATAGTCGTCGGCGCTCCAGCTGCCGATCTCCGAGAACGGCACGGGCCCCCGGCGCGAAAAGCTGAGGCCCTCGGTGTCGACGCGAGCCTCGTTGCTGGTCGGAAACCCTTGGAATGCCACGAGCGGCGGCACGATCAGGCCCACGATCGCCGCGCCGATCGCCCACAGCGGTTGCTGCATACCGAACAGCAGGCCCAGGAACGCGGCCGATGCGATCAACAGCCCGATCGGCACCGACCACTGGTGCCAGCGCGTATAGGCCTTGACCTTGATACCCTGCATCATTGCGTACGTTCCTCAGTCCTTGGCGGTAATGAAATTGGCGCCGCCCCCGCCGGTGGGTACAGACACGACTTCCGGCATCCGCTCCGCGTCCGGCCAATACTCTACCTTGAGCTCCGCGCCGTTGAACACGTCATCGTCGACCAGCAACTCGGCCTTCAGCACGGCATAGCCCACATTCTCCTGGAAGTCCACGGCGGGGTCGAAGGGCTCGGTCACGAACTCGACAGGCGCACTGCGGTCTTCGCGCAGCCATTGCCAGCCCCGCGCCCAGCCCGGCTTATCACCCATGTCCCGGACGTAATCGTCGATCTTGTCCAGCACGCCATCGCGCGCGGGCGCGGCCGAAAGCGTCTGCTGCCCCGGCGGCTTGGGCTGCAGATCGGGATCCTGCGATAGGCGCGAACCGCGGCTCGCCACGACTTCGGATCGCTCCGGGCCCGTGAACTTCAGGCTGTAGGCGTAATCGCTGCCCTTGCCGAAGCCGGGCAGCACCAGCTCGAGCACCACCCGGTCTCGGCCCACGAATTCGCCCTGCATGAAGCCGCGCCATTCCAGATTGGCCTTCACGCCGAACACGGCCATGTTGAACGACTCGATCTCGTGTTCGCGCGACTCGAACGCCGGGCGGTCTTCGTCGGCCTCCTGGTACTTGGCGCTGCGAAAGCGCGAACGCGTATACCAGATCTCGAGATCGGTTTCTTTCGCCGAGTCACCCCAGAACTTGAAGTACAGCCCGATGGCGAGCGCGGCCAGGCCGATCACGATCCAGCCCCACACGGGGATGCCGAGCAGCACGGTACCGGCCTGCGTGAGCGCGACGAGCGTGCCGGCCGCGCCCGAACCGGCCACCACACCGGCCGCCGTCAGCGCCGAGCCCACGCCGATCACCGCCGCCGCCACGCCCGAGAGGCCCGACAGCGTCAGGAAGAACGACGAGGCCAGATAGGCATTGCCCGCCTCGTAGTTCTTTACGTCGTATTGGTCCATCGCATCGAGCGCGCTGTTCACACCATCGGTGAGTGTGGCGGCGGCCGCGAAGGCCGCGCCCGCCGTGCGCAACGCCGCCAGCCGCATGCTCAGGCGCAAGTTCATGGTCAGCAGCGAGTTCTGCGTGACGCGAGCCCCCACGCCGCCCGCGATCACTTCGCTGGCCAGCGCGCCCACGCCCAGCACGCCCGAGACGATGCCGAAGATGGCCTTGCGCTGCTCGGTGTTGTCTTTCTTCTCCAGCGATTTGTTCAGATCATTGACCGAGGAGTTCAGCGCAAGCAGCGTCAGCACGCCACCCGCGGCGGAGCTTGCGCCGTCCAGGCTCTTGGCCCAACGCACCAGCCCCCCCAGCGGCGAGGGCGTGTGCACGCTCGGCACCGGCAGCGATCCCGGGAGTGCGGTGCCAGGCGGCCGATGGATCAGCGGCCCGCCGGGCGCCGAGGCGCCGGCGGGCGAGCCCGACGGCGCGGCCGCGGGTCCCGGGCGAGCCGCGATCTGCTCGGGAACGAGATACGTGAACTGCACCTCGCTCGTCGTCTCGATGTGCGATCCCATCCAACTCGCCGTCATCGGATTCGAAGCGAAGTAACCCTCTGTCGGCGGCGCGATCGAAATCGAGTAGTTCAAGGTTCCGAAGGTGATCTGGTGCATCTCGGAAATGAACCGTGGCACCGTCGTCGAGTGCGTCTGCACCGACAGCACGATGTCCATGCGATAGGCCATGGTGGCCGCGACCCGCGTGTAGATGCGCCCGTTGAGCTGCCGCGTCGCGGTCGTGGTGTAGCGCAACAGTTGCGTGGACACGAAGCGCCCCACGATGGCCGTGGTTGGCCGCACCGTGGCCGTGGCCGCCGCGGCGGCCCCGCTGCCCCGGCGCTTCTGCAGCCATTCTTTAAACGAGGAGCAGAAGTTGCGGATATCGTTGGCGCGGTCCAGCACGAACTTGGTCGTGACCTCCTTCTTGAGGAACTCCAACAACTTGTCGTCGTTGTTCGCCAGCGCGCGCCACATCGCCCGGTACTTGCCGTAGATGTCCTCTTGCTTGAGCACGGCGTCGATCGCGCCATGCTCCACCGTCACCGCTCCCGCGCCGTCCACGCTCAGCGCGAAGTCCTCTTCCAGGCGTGCGCCGGTCTGGCTGTCGATGGGGCTATAGGTATCGAGCGCGAGCCAGAAGCGATCGCGGCCGAACCACCAGCCCCAGTCATCCGCCGCGCCCTCGATGGGCTGGCGGAATTTCTCGATCTCGGCTTTGTTCTTGGTGAGCACATCCGTGACGCGGCTCAGGTCCAACCGATCCGACATACGCTGGTACTCGTCCGTGCCGGGGCGGGTCTGCTTGCGCACCCCGTCGATCAGCTCGGCCGAGCTCACATCCCACATGCGCTCCGGATCCAGGTGATAGGCCGCGAGTTCGGCCATGTTCTTGTTGCGCCAGGTCGAGATGTCGGCCAGGATGCCCACCGGATCCGGCAGCGCCAGCATGATGCCGCCCTTGGGCGAGAGCGCATGCATCTTGGCCGCCATGTCGGCCGCACGCCCCCCGAACCCCAACGCGCCCGGCGTGAGCGTGTTGTCGAACAACTGCCGCGCCTTCGCGGCGTCTCGAAACTCGATCGAGTGATCCTGCAACTGCTTGCCGTCTTCGCTCACGCGGCAACCGGTCTCGCGATCCGGATGGCCACCGCCATGGACCGCCTTGGCGTCCACGGCCACCATCACCTTCTCGCGCCAGGCCTTGTCGCGCGCGAGTTCCTTGCGGATATCCTCGGTCCACCACACCCGCGAATAGCCCACCCACACCGGCTGACGGGCACGCTCGGGCCGCGCGATGTTGATCAACGCGGCTTCCAGCCCGTGGCCTTCGCGGGTGCAGGTGAACGTGGGCTCTTCCGACGGACGCGCGGCGTCGTCCACCTCCACTTCCTTGAACTGGCCGCCCGCCGTGGCGGCGAAGGCGCGCCAGCCATACGTGCGGCGCGGATCCCACACGAAGACATAGCCCGCCGTGATGGCGCGCAACATGTAGGCGCCGCCCCGCATCGTCTTCATGTACAGCTCGGGCGAGGTATACACGCCGTCGGGAAGATCGTTGCGCCCATCGGGCACGTAGCTCACGCGCATCGGCAGGATGGGCAGGCCCGGGCGGCCGCAGAACTTGCCCTTGCAGGGCAGGCTTTCGTAGTCGTTGCTCATGCTCGCAATCCCTCCGGCATGCGCGCCTCCCGCGCGAATGCCTGCCATTCTTCGTCATCCATGTCGCGCGCGGCGTGACGCAGGCGCCCGCCCTCTTCGCGCACTTCTTCGATCAGGGCGAGCAGCGACGGCGCGCGCTCGATGGGCGCGTCCAGCAAGACACGCCATGCCGCGAACAGGCTCAGGTCTTCGTCGTCCGCCAGGTTCAGCGCCGCGCCCTGGTCGAGCGCCTGCCGCACGGCCGCGATCACGTCGGGCACGCAGCACAGGCCCCCGACGTTGAGCCGTTGCAGCACCGCGTTGATACAACCCAGGCGCGTCAGGCGCGCCCAGTCGGGCAAGGCCTCCTGCATCGGACCCGCGTGATCGGGCAGCGCGTGCCAGTGCGCAAAGGCGTCCACATACATCCAGATCGTGCCGGCGATCCACGAGGCCGGCGTGGCGCCGGCATACAGGTCGCGCTGGAACTGCGTGCTGCGCGGATCCCAGTAGCGGAACATCCGCACCCGGCCTTGCGCGTCGCGCAGCCGGCCCCGCAACACCATCCTGCGCCCGACCTCGGCCAGCGAAAGATCGGTGGCGAGCCAGGCCGCCATGCTGCGCGGGCGGCGCCCTGCCGGAGCAGCCCGCATGGCCTCGCTCACGGCCAGGCGCACGCTGGCGTTCACCAGGCGCTCGTGCCGTTCTTCATCCGGTACCTCGACCAACGAGAGCGGCGCGCGTGACGCGCCCTGCGAGATCAGTTCGACCTGGCGCCGCGTCAGGCCCTCGGCCTGAATCAGCTCACCGAGCGGATCATCGAGCGTGGCGTCGCACAGCAGTAGCAGGCGACGCGAACCGCGCTCGTCCAGCACGGATCGCAGACCGGCGATGGCAGCCTCGGCGCGCGCCTCGGCCGGCGGAAACGCATGGGGGACGAGGGCCGCGCTCATGCGGCCAACGCGCCGCTGCCGGCCGCGTCCTCGAGTGCCGCCCCGCAGCCTTCCAGCGCGCCTTGGGGGGGTGCTTCGGGGCCGGCGCCGCTTTGCGGCCCCACCCAGCTGTGCACACCCGCGCGCAATTCCACCTTGCCCGGCGCGTGCAGCTGGATGCCGCCGCCTTCGATGCGCATGTAGGCACCGGCCGCCGTGGCCAGCACGTGCTTGGAGGCCGTGGCTTCGACGCTGGCCTGTGCCGACGCCAACGTCACGGCCTTTTCGGCGATCAGACGCATCCTGGCCTTCTGGCTTTGCAGCCGCAGCTGGCCCCCCGCGGCGTGCAACCGCAGTCCCTTTTCGGGCACCGCGCCACCGCTGCCGCCCAGGCCCATCGTGAAGAGCAGCACGCCCTGGGCGACCGACACCGCCATATTGGCGCCGGCCGCCCAGTTCACGTCCGGGGCGATCTGCGCCAGGGTCGCGCCCGCCACCGCGTAAGCGTTCTTCGGGGTGTACTGGCCGATGCCCTTGGGCGCGCTCACCTGAATGTGGGGCGTGGTGTAGGCGGCCACCGACGTCCCGTCTTCCGTCTGGGTCCCTTCGGCCACCTGACGCACGGCCTCCAGTTCTTTCAGTGCACGCAGCGTGGCGCTGTCGTTCTGCAGAATGGCCTCCTGGCGCACGGCGTTTTCGGCCAGCTCCTTGGCCTGCGTCGCCGCCGCCTCCATCTGGCGGATCGCTTCCGCGCTATCGAGGAAGCTGCCGGCAGCCCCCTCGCGCCGGTCGGCGCTGATCAACAACCCCGCGCCCCCGCGCAACGAGACCGCTTCCTGCGTGGCGAGCTCGGCGCCATGGCCCAGATCCGAGAGACGCTCGTTATCGCGCTGCTGCTTCAGATGGCCCAGGCTCAGGCGCGTGTCGGCCTGCGTCGTGGCCGCGCTCAGCCGCGACTGGCCCGGCGAGTCGTCCTGCACCAACTGGTTATAACCGCCCATGCCCTGGCCGCTGTCGGCCAGCGCCTGGGTCTTGAACCCGGACAGCACGGCGTTGTGCGCGTGGGCTTCCTCGCTACCGGCGAACCATGCCGGCGCATTGCCGGTGGCATTGGCCGCGCCGCCCTGCACCTGATTATTCGCCGCATTCTCGGCGCCCGCCCCGTTGTAAAGGGCGCCCACCACCACGGGCCGGTCGATGTCGCCGTGCAGGAACTGCACCAGCACCTCCTGGCCGACGCGCGGCACGAAGTGGCCGCCCCAGTCGGCGCCCGCGACCGGCTCGGCGACGCGCACCCAGGTGCCCAGCTTGTCGCCCGCCGGCGCGTTGTCGTCACCGGCGGGATGCTTCTGCCGATTGCTCGAGGCGCTGCCGCGCTGCCAATGAAACTGCACCTTGATGCGATGATCGCGATCCGTGTGCACGGGGTCGTTCGAGCCCACCACCAGCGCGGTCTGCGCGCCGTGCACGGTCGGACGCGGATGCAACCGCGCGCCGTGGCCGTCGTGCGTGCTCGGTCGATATTCCACACTCGCCGCGATGGCCTCGAAGCGGTTGCGATAGAACTCGGCGTCGGTCAGCGCGGATTCGCCCGCGGCGCCCAGCGCCTCCTCGACGGCACGGCCGAGCGACTCCTCGAAGTTGTTGCGTGCCTCGTGGTGGATGGCCAGCACGACAAACTCGCTGCCCTCGCCCTGCGAGGGCGAAAAGTGATCCACCAGCGTGAAGCGCTGCCCCGCGGCCAGCGAACGCACGGTGCCTTCGCCCTCGTAGACGGAACGGCGCACGCGCTGCGCGGCCAGGGCATTGTGGGCCAGGCGGTCACCCTGATCGCTGTCCTCGTACATGTACTGGCCGGGGTAGTCCACATCGGCCAGATCTAGGCGGTTGGGCAACGTGTCCTCGGCCTGGGCGCTGACCTTGCGTGCCACCTTGGCCCGATAGTCCCAACTCGCCAGCTCCACCGCATTGGTGCGCCACGCGCGCGCCTGGCGCCATGACTGAATCGTGTCTTCCGTTTCCGTGGCGTCGGCGCGCTGAAACCTCACCGACTCCTGCGGTCCGGCCACGAAGGCGCCGTTGTGATCGGCGATCACCACCGTATGCGTGCCCGGCGCATCCTCCGCCGGCTCGTGCTCGACCCAGTAATACAGCCCTTCTTCAGCGAGCAATCGCGCCACGAACGCGAAATCGGTCTCCCGATACTGGATGGTCAGACTGCGCTTGCCATAGACTGCCCGGTCCTTGACCTCCCAGCGCCATTGCGGCGCGACCGCGCCCTTGGCGTTGTAGTCGCCGAACACGCTGTCGATGATCTCGATCACCGACACGTCCTGGAACACGAAGCTATCGCGGCGCTGGCGCAGCAGCGCCAGCCACGGCTCGATGCGCAGCCGGTAGCGCGCGAATCCGCCATTGGCGCCCTCGAAGCGCGCCTGCGACACCAGTCCGCACCAGGCACGCTTGTCGTCCTTGCCCAGCGCGGTCTGCAGCAGCACCTGCGCGGGTTGGCCCACCAGCGACCTGAGCGGGATATGCGCGTCGTCCGACAGCGCGGCAACCTCGATCGCGAAGCCGCCGTCGGAGAGGCGCTCGGAGCCGCTCAAACGCTCCGCCAGCAAGGTGTCGCGGCCCAGCGGGGTCAGCAGGGTGAGCAGGCGGTCGGCCTGGGTGTAGCCGGCCGAGAGTTCGATAGCCATGACGGCGTCTCCTGGCGTCAGGTCATGCGGTAGCGGAACTCACCGTTCTTGCCGGCGCTCACGCGGATCTTCGCGATGGCCTCGCCCTGGGCCATGCGGCCCAGCACGTGCTCGGCGATTTCCGGGAGCAGCGTTCCGTTGAGAATGTGGTCGACGTTGCGTGCGCCCGTGTCCACCTCGGTGCAGCGCGCCAGCACCGCCTCGACCAGCGCGTCGTCCCATTCGAAGGCAGCGCGGTGCGTGGCCTGCACGCGGCGCGCGATGCGGCCGAGCTTGAGCGCGATGATGCGCACCAGCGCGTCGTCGTCCACCGGGTAGTAAGCGATCGTCTTCATGCGGCCCAGGAAGGCGGGCTTGAAGGCCTTGTACAGCTGCGGCAGCAACAACTCGGCCAGCTGATCGGGCGTAGGCCGCTCCTCGACAGGCTTGTTGAGGCAAGCCTGCATGATGGCCGACGAGCCCACGTTCGAGGTCAGGATGATGAGTGTGTTGCGGAAATCGATCTCGCGCCCTTCCGCATCATCCATCACGCCCTTGTCGAAGACCTGGAAGAACAGCTCCAGCACATCGGGGTGGGCCTTCTCGATTTCGTCGAGCAGCACCACACTGTAGGGCTGGCGGCGCACGGCCTCCGTCAGCACCCCGCCCTCGCCATAGCCCACATAGCCCGGAGGCGAGCCCTTGAGCCCGGAAATGCTGTGGGCTTCCTGGTACTCGCTCATGTTGATGGTGACCAGCTTGCGCTCACCGCCATACAGAATGTCGGCCAGCGCCAGCGCGGTCTCCGTCTTGCCCACGCCCGAGGGGCCCACGAACAGAAACACACCCTTGGGCTTGTCCGGATCTTCGAGGCCCGCGCGGGCGGTGCGCACGCGCTGCGCGATGGCATGCAGCGCGTGATCCTGGCCGATCACGCGCTCGGCCAGCGTCGGCTGCAATTCCAGCACCGTGCGGATCTCGTCGTTGACCATACGGCCGAGCGGAATACCGGTCCAGGCCGACACGATCTCGGCCACCACCTGCGCGTCGACGCAGGCAGGCACGAGCGGATTCTCGCCCTGCAAGGCACGCAGCTCATCCTGCAAACCGGCCAGGCGCTGTTGCTCGGGCGTGAGTGCCGGTGCGGCCGCCTTGCGCTTGCTGGTCACGGGGGTCGCACCGGCTTCGCCGGTCACGGACGATGCCTCCCCGGCCTCCAGCTCGGTGCGCAGCGCATGGATGCGCGTCACCAGATCGCTTTCCGCGGCGTGCCGGGCTTCGGCCTCGGCCAGCGCCACTTCGACCTCGCCGATCTCGCGGGCGAGCTCGCCCAGACGAGCCGCGGGCACGCCGGCGGCGGCCTCGCGCTGCAACGCGGTCTGTTCGGCACGCAAGCGCGTGAGACGATGCCGCGCGTCGTCGATCAGGGCGGGCGTGGCGCTGCGGCCCAGCGCCACCCGCGCGCACGCGGTGTCGAGCACACTGACCGCCTTATCGGGCAGCTGGCGGCCCGTGATGTAGCGGTGCGACAGGCGCGCCGCGGCCTGGATCGCCTCGTCGAGCACGCGCACGCCGAAATGCTGTTCCATCAGGGGCGCCATGCCGCGCAGCATCGCCGCGGCGAGCACCTCGTCGGGCTCCTCGACCTTCACGACCTGGAAGCGGCGCGCGAGCGCAGCGTCCTTCTCGAAGTATTTCTTGTACTCGCTCCAGGTCGTCGCCGCGATGGTGCGCAGCTCGCCGCGGGCCAGCGCCGGCTTGAGCAGGTTGGCGGCATCGTTCTGCCCCGCCTGGCCGCCCGCGCCGATCATGGTGTGCGCTTCGTCGATGAAGAGGATGATGGGCGCCGGGCTCTTCTTGACCTCGTCGATCACGTTCTTCAGGCGGTTCTCGAACTCGCCCTTCACGCTCGCGCCGGCCTGCAGCAGGCCCATGTCGAGCACACGCAGCGTAACGCCCGCCAGCGCGGGCGGCACGTCTTCGGCCACGATGCGCAGCGCCAGGCCCTCGACCACGGCCGTCTTGCCCACGCCGGCCTCGCCGGTCAGGATGGGGTTGTTCTGGCGGCGCCGCGTCAGGATGTCGATCATCTGGCGGATTTCGGCGTCGCGGCCGATCACCGGATCGATCTTGCCCTCGCGGGCACGCTCGGTGAGGTTGGTCGTGTATTGATCGAGCGCGGGCGTCTGCGACAGGCCCGGCGCGGGCACGCCATCGGCGGGCGCGGCGCCATCGGCCAGGCCGACGCCCTGGCCGGCTTCCTCCGAGCCTTCGGTCATGGCGGCGAAATCACGCTTGAGCTCATCCAGCCGGAACGACTCGAACAACGTCGAACCGCGCTTGGCCAATTGCGCCAGATCGGGTTCGACCAGCAACGCGAGCAGCAGATGCCCGGAGCGGATGCGGGTCGTCTGCGTATCGAGCGAGGCGATCAGCCAGGCCTGCTCGAAGAGCGTCGGCAGATGCGGCGAGAACACCGGGGTGCGCGTATTGCCGTTCTTGAACCGGCCGATCTCCGCCTTCAGGTCGGCTTCGAGCGTATCGGTGGGAATCCGGCAGCGCCGCGCAATCACCGCCAGATCGCTCGCGGGCTGCTCCAGCAGCGCCACGAACAGATGTTCGAGATCGACCTCGTAATTGCCCTGAGCCATGCACAGGCTCGCGGCGCGCTCGGCGGCCTTGCGGCAGGTCTGGTTCAGCTTTCCGATCAGTGTTTTCAGCGGGGTGGCCATGAATCGTTATGGTCTCTCGGATCAATGAATGGTGTGCAGTTCGTAGCTGGCGTCGTCGCGGTCTTCGGCGGCCGGCTCAGTGGCGAGGAACGAGTTCCAGCCCAGACGCACCTCGGCGCCCTCGCCCAGGGTGCTCGGGCCCACGGCCTCGCGCGCCAGGATCAGGCGCACCTCGTATTCGAAAGTGAGGCCGCCGAACATCGTGAGCAGCTTCCCGAGCGCCTGCGCGCGGGCGCCGCCCGGCAGAAAATCGGTGTAGGCCTGGCGCGACAGCGGACCGACCCACAGGCGGATGCGCAGATCGCGCTGCCAGATGCGATCGCCCGCCAGGGCCGACACGCCGAGCACCGCGCCCGGCTGGCCCAGATACGTGCGATTCTGCGGGGGCACGTTGTACCAGCGTCCCACGAACTGCTCGACGCGCAGCGGCACGCCGAAGTAGTCGCTCAGCACGCGTTGCAGATAAGGTGCCGACACCGGCCGCTGGCGCGCCGCCGCGGCATAGTGCGCGATCGACTCGTCGTGCACCACGCCAGCGCCGCTGCGCAGCCGGTCGCGCAGCGCCGGATGGCCCATGCCGCCCAGCGCCAGCAACAGCGGCAAGTAGTGGTGATCGGCATCGGTTTCGTGCCGAACCGGCATGCGGTATTTCTTCCAGGCTTCGTAAAACAGCGCGGCAGCCCTGTTCGAAAAAATGTCGAAGAACGCACGCGCCCCACGATCGCGCCGCGCGCTTTCGCGCATCGCGAGCATTTCGGAGTAATGCAGCGGCAACGCGCCCTGGCCGCCCAACAAGCCGAAGAACGCGGGCGTAATGTCAACGCGCGCGAGCTTGCCGCTGGCCACCGCGGCCTCGCGCGCCGCTTCGTCGGTCAGGGGCTGGCCTTCCTGGTCGTAGGCCATGGCCTCGACGATCTCGCTGGGCGGGAAGCCCAAGCCCGGCGAGTTCGGAAAGCGCATGCGCGCGGGCACGGTATTGCGCGACGGGTTGCCCTGCTGCCGCACGAACCAGCGTTCGAGCAGCCGCACGGCCTGAAAGAATTCGAAGCGCTGCGGCTCGGCCAGCAGCGCATTCATCACGCTAGGATGGCGTCGCCGTTGCATGGAGGGCACCGTAGAAGTTCTTCCGCGCCGCGGCGCGACAACACGACCAGCTGCACGAAGCTGTTGGCGTGCACGTAGAGTCCGAAGAATCGGTTGATCACGGCCACGAAGGTATGCAGGCTGGTGCCCACGAAGTGCTCCTCGTTGACCGTCAGGCGGATCTCGATGCCGCGTACGAAGGTGGCGAACGGCTCGCCCGCCATCCAGTGCGTGGCGGGCTTGTAGTCCAGGCCGACCAGGCCCTCGATCTGCCGCGCCGCCACGGGCGAGTTCGACAGGTCGTACAGGCGCAGCGTTTCCTTGAGCGCCGGCAAGCCACTCTGCACCAGCGACAGGTGGTTGAGCGCCAGGTGCGAGATCAGGCGCCAGTGTGCGGCGCGGCCCTGCTGAAAGCGCTGGCTGTGCGTGGGCCGGCGCAGCATGCGGATCGCGCGCGCCACGGTGCCGCCCTCCATGAACAGATCCCCACCGCCCTGCCCCACGGCCAACTGCGCCGGCAGATCCCGGTTGGTGCAGGTCAGGTCGAGGCTGAGCGTTTCGGTCTGCGGCACGGCCGGATCGAAATCGATGTCGATGATCGAGATCTCGGTTTCGTAGCCGGGGCTGCGCTGCGCCAGTGCCGTATCGCGCCGCATGGTCCAGTAATGGCTGGCGTTCTCGGGCGATTCGCCGTGGTGCAGCGAATAGAACGGCCGGAACGTCACCACGGACTCACCCTGCGCGTTCTGCCGCACCTGGCGCACGCGATCGATCGAGTAGACCTCGTAGCCGAAGGCGCGGCGTGCGTCGGCCACCACCGGATACGACGCGGCGGCGTGCGTCACGCGGATCGGATCCGCGCGCTGGTTGAACAGGTTCACGACCGGCGTGCAGCCCAGCCGGATGTTGTCGGCGCTCATGGATTCGAGCAGGCGAGCCGTATTCGAGTCGGCCCGCAGCCCGGTCACGGGCACGTGCAGCGTGAACTGGCGCGCCGTGCCCAGGTAGGGCCGCAGCGCCGCGAGGTCCACGTCCACGAAGTTGAATTTTTCCGGGAATACGAAATACTCGGCCAGCAGGCGGTACGCCGGATGCGAGCTGGCCGGAAAGTCGATCAACGCATCCTCTTCGGCCAGGCCGACCTGCGCCAGCGGCATCGCAGGCAGCCGGTCCCAGCGCCCGGGTTGCAGCTCCACATAGGCGGCCGCGGCACGCAGAAAGAGCGCGTCGCGCAGGGCCGCCACGAACGAAGGCTCGCCGTGCAGGTAGATGCGCAGGCGATCGACATTGAGCATGCCGAAGTGCTGGTTCTCACCCTGGCAAGCGAACTGGATCGAAAAGCGGCCCGTCACCCCGGTGGGCAGCTTGGCGGTGGCGGGCGCGTTGGCGGTCGACACGAAGGCCGCGCTCGGCACTTCGATGGGCGCCAGCGTCACCTCGTAGGCCGTGCGAAAGCGGCAGGCCACACCCCGCACCGGGTGCGACTTGAGCTCGGTGCCGCGCGCGATGCGCACGGGCGCGGTAAGCTGCGCGCCGGCGCCGCCCAGATCGAACTGCGCCACGCTGCACGAGGGAAACGGCCGCAGGTAGTGCGGGTACATCACCTCGAACAGCGCCTCGGTGAACTCCGGATAATCGTCGTCGAGCTTCTTGTTGATGCGCGCGCCCAGGAGCGCGAACGACTCGATCATGCGCTCGACATGCGGATCCTCGCAGGTCTCGCCGGACAGCCCCAGACGCGCGGCGATCTTCGGATAGCGCTCCGCGAAATCACGCGAAGAGCTGCGCAGAAAGCCGAGCTCACGCTCGTAGTAGGGCAGCAATTCTTCCATCGTTGTCTTCCTGGACGGCGAGTCCACCCGCGGCCTCGCCGTTGTTCTTCTCAGACCATGGCCGGATTCTTGGCCCAACCCTTGGTCACGGAGTACTGCAGGGTCGACGGCTGCAAGGTCGCGTCGAAGGTGACGGGCTCATGGGCCGGGCCCACGTCCAGCATCGCCGTGATCGCGAAATACAGCACCGACGTCGCCCGGCTGTCGACCTGCAGCACGACCCGTACGTGGGTCAGCCGCGGCTCGTGCCGCGCGATGGCTTGCTCGAGCGACCGGCAGATGAATTCCCGGTCGTAATGGCTGGCGAGGCTGCGGCCCGAAAAATCGGACAGGCCGTAGGTCAGCACCGAGCGCTGGCAATTCGGGTAACGCTTGAGGCCTTCTTCCGTGAACACCATGCGGGTGTTCAGCAGCGCCTCGATATCGCGCGCCACGGTTTCCTTCATCTCTTCGATGGACAGACGGCGCAGCGCATAGGGCGACTGGTCTTCGCCCTCGAAGAGCTTGTCGAACAGACTCGGCTCGAATCCTTTCATCGGAACTCCGAATCAAAAAAGACTGCGACCCGGCACGGGCCGCAGTCTTTCAGCCAGCGTTCGCGATCAGACCGAGTAGGTCTTGTCGTTCTTGGTCAGGCTCCAGGCGCCTTGCGAGTTGCCGCCCTGGTTGCCGCCCACCTTCTGCTGCGTGTACTTCCACTGCACGGCGGCGTACTTCAGCGAGAAGATCTCGTGCGGCAGGCCTTCGCTCACGACCTCCGGCGCCACGCGGGCGATGATCACGTACTTCAGCTTGATCTCGAGGTACTTGACGCGATTGCCGTCGCCGTCGGCGCGCAGGAAGTCGATCGTCACTTCATCGAAGGTCGTGCCACCCGAGGCGTGCTGGTACAGCAGCGGGCTGACCACGTCGAGATCCTTGGTGAAGATCATCTCGCCATGTTCGGTGCGTTCGGCGGTGTGACCACCCGAGGTCGAGGCCGTGGCCGAACGCGGCTGGATAATCTCGTGGCGCCAGGAGCTCACTTCGATCCAGTCCGGGTGATCCTTGTCCTGGGATTCCCCCTTGAGCGCGGGGTTGCCGAACTTGACGTAAATGTCCTTCATTGTTGATGACCTCTTTTAATGGATGAGTTTCAGCGCAATGACGATCAGGATTTCTGTGCCTGTGCCGGGAGTTCGGCGACCAAACGCAACGAAATCGAAAGTTCGTCGAGCTGGAAGTGCGGCCGCAGAAACGCCACGGCCCGGAAGACGCCAGGACGTCCAGGAACCTCGGCGACCTGCACCGAGGCTTCACGCAGCGGAAACTGCGCTTTCTGCTCCTGCGTCGCGTTGTCGTCGAGCAGCACGTACTGCGACACCCAGCGATTCAGGAAACTCTCTACGGACTGCGCCGACGCGAAGCTGCCGATCTTGTCGCGCATCATCGCCTTCAGGTAATGCGCCACGCGCGACACCGAGAAGATGTACTGCAGCTGCGCCGACAACACCGCATTCGCGTTGGCACTGTCCGTGTTGTACTTCTTGGCCTTCTGCACCGATTGGGCGCCGAAGAAAGCCGCGTAGTCGGAGTTCTTGCAATGCACCAGCGGAATCAGGCCCAGGTCGCTGAGCTCTTTCTCGCGCCGGTCGGTGATCGCGATTTCGGTCGGACACTTGAGCGCGATCTCGCCGTCGTCGGTCTTGAAGGTGTGCGTGGGCAGGTTCTCGACCAGACCACCGCCCTCCACGCCGCGGATGGCGGCGCACCAGCCGAAGTCGGAGAACGCCGCGGTCAGGCGGGCGCCGAAGGCCCAGGCGGCGTTGCACCACAGGTACTTCGAGTGATCGGTGCCGTCCACGTCTTCGACGAAGTTGAAGCCTTCGACCGAGGTGCCTTCGACCGGGTCGTACGGCAGGCGGCCCAGAAAGCGCGGCATGGTGAGGCCCACGTAGCGCGAATCCTCCGAATCGCGGAAGCTGCGCCACTTGGTGTATTCCACCGTGTCGAACACCTTGGCCAGGTCGCGCGGGCGGCCCAGGTCGGCGAAGCTGTCCAGGCCCAGCAACTCGGGCGAGGCCGAGGCGATGAACGGCGCGTGCGCGGCCGCGGCCACGTGCGACATCTGCTCGATGAAGTACATGTCCTCGGGCTGACGCGTGATTTCGAAATTGCCCAGCAGCGTGCCGAAGGGCGAGCCGCCGAAGGTGCCGAACTCTTCTTCGTAGACCTTCTTGAACATCAGGCTCTGGTCGAAGTCGATCGCGGTCTGGAAGTCGCGCACCAGGTCACGCTTGGTGGCGTTCAGCACCTTGATCTTGAGCATTGGGCTGGTGTCGGTTTCCTGGCAGAGATAGTGCAGGCCACGCCAGGTGCTCTCGAGCTTCTGGAATTCGGGTGCGTGCATCACTTCGCTCAGCTGGGCCGAGATGAGGCGATCGAGCTCGGCGACGCGAGCGTCGAGCATGGCCGACAGGTTGTCGGACACGACGACCGTGCCCTTCATCACTTCGCGCACGAGCTCGCCGATGATGTCCTTGGCGCGATCGTGCTCGGCGCTCGACTTGGCGACGCGGCTCTGATCGACGATCTGGTCCAGCAGACCGGGCGCGTCCGTGACGGTGGCGGCGCTGTTGCTTGCGGCGGCGGTATTACTCATTGCGGCCTCCCTTGTCGGTCTCGCTGGTCAGTTGCTGCAGCTTCTCGGTGCTCGTGAGCACTTCGCCCAGCAGGTCTTCGAGCTTGTCGTTGCCGGCCAGCTTGTTGCGCAGATCGGCCAGCTTGGTGCGGATGTCCAGCAGCTCACGCAGCGGATCGACCTGCTGCACGACGGCCTCCGGACGGAAATCCTCGATCGAGCGGAACTTCAGATCCACACCGAACGTGCCCTGCTCTTCGGTCAGCTGGTTCTTCACGCGATAGGCGGCGCGCGGCTCGAGGCCTCGCATCACATCGTCGAAATTGTCGACGTCGATGTTTACAAACTTGCGATCCTTCAGGCGCGGCAGTTCCACTTCGGATTGCGCGCTGAAGTCCCCCACCACGCCCACGACGAAGGGCAGTTCCTTCTGTTCGATGGCGTCGCCCTTCTCCACGTCATACGTCAACTGGACGCGCGGCGGACGGACTTTCTGCAGTCGTTTCTGAACGCTTTCTTTCTTGGCCATGAAAGGCTCCGTGCAAAGGTCGTGTCTGTCGGTGGGCGCGATGCGAGCGCATCACGCCGTACAGGTCACTTGTTGAGCAGATCGCCGAAGGGATTCGGCGTGCGGTTCGGTTGGCCGGCGGGAGGCTGCGCCGCATTGCCGGCGGGCTGGTTGGCGGCGGGCTGAGCTGCGGCGGGCTGAGCTGCGGCGGGCGCGGCTGCCGGCGAGCGGTTGGTGGACGGCGCTGCCGTCCCAGCCGCGGCGGCAGGCGTACTCGCGGCGGGCGTACCCGCGGCGGGCGCCCCCGCCGGCGGGTTGGCGGGCGGCGGATTCACGCGCGGGGGACGCGGGCCGCGCGGCGGCGGACGGCGGCCTTCGGGGAACAACACATCCTGGCCCAGCGTTTCGCGCATGGCCGCGGCAAGCGCAACCGCATCGGCGCGGGCGTTGCCGGCCAGCAGCGTATCTTCACGCAGGTCGGCGAGCGATTGCATCGCCACGCGCAGACCGCCCACCGCGCGGACCGTCTTGGCCACGAAGTCCTGCGGATCCCGGTTCAGCGTCTCGTCGGCGGCGACGATGGCCTGACCGTACTTCTGCTGATCGAATCGAATTTTTGCGATGTAGGACCAGGGCTCGCCCTTCGAAGGATTTTTAACAGCGATCTCTTCGAACTGCGCGACCGCCTGGTCCGCCCCCTTCTGCTCGAGCGTCTTCTCGGCGGCGGCGATGGACTTGCGATAGTCGTCTTCCGATTGAGGTTGGACCGTGGCACAGCCGGCCATCACAACAGCTATGCCGGCGCAAACGAGGAGGCGGGACAGAGACATTTTCTGAGCACGTAGCAGGGTTGTAACTAGGGGGCGTATTTCATCAACCTTTTGTTAGTACAGCGCTACAGTGCATTACCCCATGTTACTTGCGTCTATCTTGCACGCATCGTGCTGCGATCTGTATTGCTAAACGCAGTTCCGGTATAAAGGGCCATGTCCAAACATATCCATTTATCTCGCTTCCTCGCAGTTACGTTGTGCCTCGCGGGAACCGGCGTCATTACGGGGTGTGCGGCCGTTTCGGCGGTCGGCGCCGTGGCCGGGATGGCGGGCAATGCGTTGGAGATGGCAGGCCTCAAAAAGCCCGAAAACGCGCCGATCGAAGTGAAATTGGCGATTCATGCGGGAGAAAATTTGAACGCCAGCAGCGGGCAGGCGATGGCTGCCGTTACAAAAATATACTATCTGAAGAGTCCCGAGGCATTCCAGCGTGCGCCGCTTACGCAATTGATAGACACTGCGCAGGAGAAGGCCGCGCTCGGCGAAACCGTGCTGGGCGCGCGCGAGCTGACGCTCACGCCGGGGCAACGTTACGAGGTTGTCGAGAAGGTCCCCAAGACCGCCGACTACATCGGTATCGCAGGGCTTTTCTACGCGCCGGCGCCGATGCGATGGAAGTACGTTTTCAAGGTCAAGGACGCTGAAGACTCCGGCATCGTGCTGGGCGCGCATGCGTGCGCTCTCACGGTGACCACGGGCAAGCCCACGCTGCCGCCCGGCATCCCTGCCTATGATCCGGCGCGCCTGTCAGGCGTGCAGTGCCCAAGCTGATCGTCTTTGTGCGACCACGCGATCAAGTCCAATAAAAGCAGGCAAGACAAGAGAAACCAATAAGAGCGCCATCGTGAGTTACTCAGCCAAAATCCTCTGGGGCGAGGGTCTGTTGCTCCGCCCGCAACACTTCCAGCGTCAAGACGCCTATCACGAAGACCGCCTCGCGGAGATGGCGCGCGCCCTGCATCCTTATGCATGGGGCCTGCGTTCGATCCGCTTCGATGCGGCTGCGCTGTCCAACGGGATGTTGCGCGCCACCGAGCTGTCGGCCGTCTTCCCCGACGGCGAGCTGTACAACGCACCGCATGGCGATGCGTTGCCCCCGCCCGTGGCGCTCACCGCGCTCGACGGTGTGACCGAGGCGGTGTTTTATCTGGCGCTGCATCCGCTCAAAGAAACCGGCGGCAACTACCGCGACGGCCAGGCAGCCGAGGTGTTCGATTCGCGCTACACGCACGGCAATCAGCCCGCTCCCGATCTCTACACCGCGGCCACCACCGCCGAGCTCGCCTATCTGCGCAAGAACGTACGCCTGATCTCCGAGTTCGAACCGCGCGACGAGCTGCTGGCGATTCCGGTGGCGCGCGTGCGCCGCACGGCCAGCGCAGGCTACGAGATCGACAATACGTTCATCGGCCCGAGCCTGGCGGTCGCGGCCTCCGGCGCGCTGCACGAGCAACTGCGCCGCCTGCTCGATGCCTTGCAGGCCAAGGTCAACGCGCTCTATGGCTTTCACCGCGAGCCGAGCAAGAACATCATCGAATTCCGCTCCGGCGACGTGGCGTCGTTCTGGCTGCTGCACACGGCCAACGAAGCCTATGCCGCGCTGTCGCACCTGTTCCACCATCCGCAGCTGCATCCCGAGCGCCTCTTCCAGGAGATGGCACGTCTGGCCGGTGCGCTCATGACCTTCTCCAAAGAGCACACGCTGGCCGACCTGCCGGTGTATCGCCACGATGCGCCGGGCCCCGCGTTCGCGCGGCTGGACGAGATCCTGCGTGACCTGCTCGAGACGGTAATCTCCACGCGCTACTTCTCGATCGTGCTCGAAGAGGTCCGCCCGTCGTTCCACGTGGGCCGGCTCGATTCGGACAAGCTCGACGAAACCACCTCGCTGTTCCTCGCCGTGCAGGCCGCGCTGCCCGCCAGCGAAGTCTCCGAACAGGTGCCGATGCGTTTCAAGGTGGGCGCGCCCGACGACGTCGAAAAGCTCGTGCTCTCGGCCATGCCGGGTGTGCAGCTCACGTACACGCCCCAGGTGCCGCCAGCGGTGCCGGTCAAGCCGGGCGCGGTGTACTTCTCGCTGCAGACGCGTGGCTCGCTCTACGACCGCATGCTGCAGGCGCGCAGCATTGCCATCTACGCGCCCGCCGGCATTCCCGAACTCAAGTTGGACCTGATCGCCGTGACCCGCTGAGCGCCCGCGTACTGACTCACTGACCCGACACAGACTGCCATGACCGCCGATACGCCTTCCCTGCTGTCCGGTACCGCCCTGCCTCCGGGGCGCGCCGCCGATTTCTATGCCAGCCGGCCCGCGAAGTCCCTGCTGGACCTGCTCTACGACGGCTTCCTGATGTTGTTCCTGCTCAAGAGCGGCCAGGAGCCCACCGACCCCGCGGCCTTCTCGGCACGCGTGCAGCAGTTCCTCGCGGACTACGAACGCACCGCCAAGAAAATGGATATCCCCGCGGAAGACATCTACGCGACCAAATACGCCTTCTGCGCCGCGGTCGACGAGTCGGTGCTGAACTCGCGCTTCGCGATCCGCGATGCCTGGATGCTTCAGCCTCTGCAGCTCACGATGTTCGGCGAACAGCTCGCGGGCGAGAACTTCTTCGCCCGGCTCGAAGACCTGCGGGCCCAGGGTGCGCAGCGGCTGCAGTCGCTCGAGGTCTATTACATGTGCCTGCTGCTGGGTTTCCAGGGCAAGTACCTGATCGAAGGCCAGGAAAAGCTCGGTTACCTCACCGCCCGCCTGGGTGACGAGATCGCGCTGCTGCGCGGCAAGCGCACCGGCTTCGCACCCCATTGGGCCCTGCCCGACAAGGTCGCGCACACGCTAAAGCGCGACGTGCCGCTGTGGTCGATCATGGCCGTGTTCTCGTTGCTGGGCCTGCTGGCGTATCTCGGCCTGGGTCACTTTCTGAATGGCGAGATGCAGACCGCGATGGCGCCTTATCACGACATCGTGAAGCTCGGCCCGCGCGCCGCGCACCTGACCATCTCGCTGCCATAGCGACACCGTAGGACCTCTCGCGGCAGGTGCCACCCTGCCCCCGCCTGCGGCGCGCTTCGCGCCCGGCATTGCAGCCCGAACATCGTCCCGCACCATGAACGCCCTGCCCTCGAACGCCCCGGCCTATTCCTCGCTCAACATCGCCACGCTGTCGCAGCAGGCGCGGCTCCTGCGGGTCAGCACGCCGCTGGACGCCGAGCTGGTGCCGGAGCACATGACCCTGCGCGAGGGCGTCTCGAGCCTGTTTGCCCTCACGCTGGATTGCCTGGCCGGCAGCGCCGAACTCGACGTCGCTTCGTTGTTGGGCAAGGAAATCACCGTGAGCCTGCTGCAGGCCGACGGCGCGCTGCGGCGCTGGCATGCGGTGGTGGAAGGCGTGGATGCCCTGGGCGCCGACGGCGGTCTGGCCCGCTATCGTCTGCACGCCGCACCGTGGCTCGCCGCGCTCGGCATGCGCCGCGACAGCTTCATCTATCAAGATCTCACGGTGCAGGACATCGTGAGCGAGGTGCTGGCCGACTACCCGCTCGCGGCGTTCTCGTTCGACCTCAGCGAAACACTGAAACCGCGCGCGGTCTGCACGCAGTACCGCGAGTCGGATCTGGCATTCGTCACGCGCATCCTGGCCGAAGCCGGCTTGAGCTGGCGTTTCGATCACCAACAGGATGACGGCGCGGCCTCGGGCGGCGCACGCCATCGGCTGGTGATTTTCGACGCGGGTTCGGCGCGGCCCGATCTGCAGCCGGCCACGCTACGCTTTCATCGCAGCGACGCCACCGAAACCGAAGACAGCATCACGCACTTCGGCGCGCGCCAGACCGTGCGCGCCAATTCGGTGGCGCGTGCCGCCTGGAACGAGCGCACGCTCACCGCGCACGCGGCACAGGCCAGCTCGCAGACGCAGGTCGAGTCGCTGCCGGACCTCGAAGACTACGACTACGCGGGTCATGGGCGCTATCCGGACGACGAGGCCGCCGAGCAGGGCGCCGCGCGCGCGCTGCGCGCCCTCGAATCCACCTTCGTGCAGTTCGAAGGTGCCGGCACCGCACGCGCCCTGGCGCCCGGCTATGTGTTTGCCTTGAGCCAGCACGAGCGCTACGCCCGCGGCGGCGGCAGCGCCGGCATCGATGAGCTCGGCGGCAACCGCTACGCGCTGCTCGAGGTGGTGCACGAAGCCACCAACAATCTCGGCGCACAGGCCGCCCAGGTGCTCGATACGCCCGACATGGAGCGCGGCACCTATCGCAACCGCTTCACCGCGCTGCCCGAATCGGCCGCCTTCATGCCCCTCTGGCTGCCCCGCCCCACCGCGCCCGAAGGCCTGGCCGCCGTGGTCGTGAGCGCGAGCGACGCGCCCATCACCACCGACCGTGATCTGCGCGTCAAAGTGCAGTTTCCGTGGCAACGCGGCGAGCGCCCGCTCCCGGGCGGGCTGCCGCATCGCGCTCACGGCGACAGCGAGGGCAACGCCACCGGCGACGAGCGCTCGGGAACCTGGCTGCGCGTGGCGGGTGCGCAGGCGGGTCCCAATTGGGGCGCCAATCACCTGCCGCGCAGCGGCACCGAAGTCATCGTGGAGTTCATCGACGGCGACATCGACCAGCCGGTGGTGGCCGGCCAGCTCTATAACGACAGCGACCTGCCGCCCTGGACGGCTGGTGAAAACGCCGAGACGAACCACGCCGGCGTGCTGAGCGGCTGGCACAGCCAGGGGCTCGACGGCGCCGGACGCAATCAATGGCTGTTCGACGATACGCAAGGCAAGCTGCGCACGCGCCTGGCCAGCTCGACGGCCGCCAGCCAGCTGGGCCTCGGCTATCTGATCGAACAGGAGCTCGACGACGCCGGCCGCGGCGCGTGGCGCGGTAACGGCTTCGAGCTGCGCTCGGATGCCTGGACCGTGGTGCGCTCGGGCCAGGGCATGCTGATCTCGGCCACGGCTCGCGCTCAGGCGGCCTCGACCCAGGCCGACGCACGCGAGGCCTTTCTCTTGCTGCGGGGCGCGCAGGATGCATCACGACGCCTGAACGACAGCGCGACGCAACACAAGGCCCGCCCCCTCGAAGCCGCTGCCGGCTACGAGGATCTGCTCAAGGCACTGGATCCCGAGCAAGACGGCCGCTACGACGCCAACGTGAATGGCCAGCAGGCGGGCAAGGCCGCAAACGGCCAGCGCACCGACGACAGTGCCGTCGAGCGCATCGGCGGCCCGCATCTGCTGGTGGACGCGCCCAACTCGCTGAACCTCGCCACGCCGGCCAGCGCGGTGCTGCATGCGGGCGAGCACCTGCACGCCACGGCGCAATCCGACGCGCACGTCGCGGCCCACAAAACCTATTCCGCGGTGGCCGCCAAGTCGGCCAGCATCTTCACCCAGTCGGGCCCGCTGCGCGCGATCTCCGCGCAGGCGCCCGTCTCGCTGCACGCCCACACCGACATTCTTGAAGCCCTGGCCGGCCAGGACATCACCGTAACCTCGTCCGTCGAGGGCATCGAAATCCTCGGGCAGCAACGCGTGACGCTGCAAGCCGCGGGCGGCGCGGTGGTGCTCGATGGCGCGGACATCATTTTCAAAGGACCGGGCCTGTTCTCGGTGAAGGGCGCGACGCACAATTTCGTGGGTCCGGCGAGCGACAACGCGACGTTGCCCATGCTGCCCAGCACCAACGTCGATGATCCGCTGATCGTCAACGCCGAACTGGTGCACAAAGACGGCAAGATGGCCGCCGCGGCCAAGCGCGCCGCGACCGCGCTGGCCGCGGGCCCGGGCGGCGGTGCCGCCGCCAGCGGCATGGCCGATACGCTGGGCGGTATCGGTGATGCCGCCAAGAATGCCGCCGGGCAGCTGTCGCAGCTTGCGGGCAAGGCCAATCAGCTCGCATCACTCGCCAAGAATCCGATGAGCGCGCTCTCGTCCGCGCCCAGCCTGCTGGGCGGCATCAACCCGGCCGCGGGCGGGTTGATGGACAAGGCCAAGGGCGCGATGAGCATGGCCAAGAACGCAATGGGCATGGCGCAACAGGCGCAGGCCATGATCGCCAACCCGATGTCCGCCCTCCCCACGGCCACCAAGCTGTTGGGCTCGGTCGCCCCCGGTGCCGTCGCGATGGTGGGCAAGGCCACCGAACTGGCCGGCACGGCGCAGCAAGCGGCAGCCCTCATCAAGAATCCGGTCGCGGCCCTGCCGGCCGCCACCGACATGCTGGGCAAAGCACTGCCCGACAGCGCGGCCCCGATGATCGGCAAGCTCAGTGGCGGCATGACCGCGGGCGCCAACGCCGTCATGGGCAGCGGGCTGGCAGGAGGCGCGGGCGCGGGTGCCGCGCCCACCTTCGCCCCGACGGCGGGCGGCGGCTTGTTTGGCGGATCCGCCGGTGGCGCGGGCGCTGCGGCGGGTGCGAGCACCGCATCGTCGAGCGTCGCAGCAGGCGCGGTCCCGAGCGCGGGCGCGACGGCTGCCGTGTCGGGTGGCGCGGCGGCGCCGGATGCGTCTGGCGTGACCGCAAGCGGCGGCATGTCATCGAGTCCCGCAACGACAGCGGATGCTGGCAGCGCATCGGCCGCCAGCGCGGCGCAAGCACCGAATGCGAATACCACCGCGGGCGCACCGGCCTCTGCCGGCGGCGCGGCGGGCGCAGGAGCGGCGCAAGCCTCGCATGCGGACACCGCTGCCGCCACGCCGGCATCTGCCGGCGCGAGCAGTGCGGCGGCCGGCGCAACGGGGTCGAACACAGTGGCTTCCGGCAACGCCTCGGGCGCCGCATCGCAAGGCGCGGCTGCCGCGCCGGCCACGAATAACGTAGCAACGGCTGCGCCGGCGGGCAGCTCCTTGCCCGCGGCGGGTGCGACCGCGACGCCTGGCGCCGCAGTGCCTGCTGCGGCGTCGGCGGCCTCGTCCACCAGCGCTGCCGTTGCCGGCGCCGGCACGGCGAGTGCCGCCGGCCTGGCAGCTGGTGCCGCGACGGGAGCGCCGTCGATCGCGAGCGCGGGCATCCCTGGCGCAGCCTCAACGGCCGGCCTGGGCGCCGCGAGCGCTGGCGTGTTGCCGCCGGGCGCGCCCGCGGCGGCTGCCATCCCCGGCTTGGCGACGGGTCTGCACGCGGACCTCCCCGCCTCGTCTACTTTGAGCGGCGCTGCCACTGGCGCGCCCGAGCTCGGCGCACTGGCGTCGGGAACGCCCGGCATCGGCATGGCGACGACGCCGGGCTTTGCAGGCGCCGGCAACGCGCTCTCGGCACAAGGGCTCGGCACTCCCGAGTTCACGGCCGCGACGTTTGCACCAGGCGAGGACGCCAAGGCGTTCGCGCAAAACGTCCCGGCCTCCGCATCGCCCGCGCTGCACAGCCTGGCCGATGCGAGCGCGCCCCTGGCACAGAACACCACTGCCGCGGCGGCGGCATCCGCCGGCACACAAAGCGCGGCGGACTTCGCCTCGACCGTCTCGCAAACCCCGGTCTCGTTGCCCATCGACAGCATGGCCGGCGGTGCCAGCACCGCGGCATCCTGGGCCCCATCCCCGCCGACGGCGTCGCCCCTCCTGACCGCGGACACCGGCACCGTGGCCGCGCCTGGCGCGATCGACCCCACACAGGCCGCCGTGGCACTCGGCGCAGTGGCGCATGTGGCCCGGCGCACGGCGCACATGGGATCCCGCGCCGACTCGCAAGACGCTGCCCCGGACCGCGACGCGGACGCCGCCTCGTTTGAGCGCGCCCACCTCGCGACGACCTCGGCTGCGGCGCACGGCCGGTCCGACGCTTCGTTCATCGAGCGCGCGGTCGATGCGGCGATGCGTGCCGAGAGCAGCGACCGCGACGCCTCGCTTTCCAAGCCAGCAACGACGCACGAAGCCGCTTTGCAAAAGACCGATGCCGCCCCCGCCGGCGACACCACGGAAACCCTCGTCCGCACCGCGAGCGCCGCGCTCTACGCAGGCGCCCTTGCCGCCTCGGCGCACGGCAACGCACGTTCCGCCGCGCCGCGCATCCTCGATGCGCTCGCGGCATCGGCCGCCACGGCATCGGCCGCCGCGGCACCGGCCGCCGCGGCACCGGCCGCCGCGGCAGACACAGCGCGCGCTTCCGTGAACGGACCCGCACGCGATGCCCATGGCGCGGCGGGCGAAGGCAGCCCGTCGGCCCACGACGCGCGCAGTGACCACGACTCGGGCATGACGCGTTCCGAGAGCGCCTCTGCCCCCAACGGCGCCGCGGCGTCCGAGGGGCAGGCTGGTGACGCCACGCCGGCACACAATACTGTTACCCGGGACACGCACAACGGCGACCGGCGTGAGGCCATCGATACGGCCGCCCGCATCGCCGCCCTGGCCGCTGGCGCGAGCGCCGTCCTGCATGCGGCGAGCGCCGCGGCCAGCGATGCTTCGCAAGCCGCGGAGCAGGCGACGCGCGCCCGCGACGCGCTCGACGGCGCCAACGCGGCGCTGGGCCGCACCGGCACACTGGGTGAAGGCGTGACGGGTGCGGCGTCGCAGGTGTCGTCCAACGCGTCGATCCCCGCGGATGCCACCAGCGCCGCGCAAGCCGCGAACCAGGCGGGCGCGACCATCTCGCCCGCCATCGGTCAAGGCAATGCCGCCGACCTGCTGCGCGCGGGCTCGTCCTCGCATGCCGGGGCCGAGGGCGCGGCAAGCGGCGCCTGGTCCGAAGGCATCGGCGCGACCGCGAGCACTCCCGCGGCATCCGTGCCCGGAGGCGGCGACATCGCGACAGGCGGTATCGCTGACGCATCGCCGTCGATCGGCACGCCCCCGCTCTCATCGCCTGGCGTCCTTTCCGGCTCGGATTCCCCCCTGCCCCAGGGCGGCGGACTGCCGGGCGTCGATACGAACGGTGTCGACACCTCGGGTGCGACGATGCCCGGCGTGACGACGCCCGGCGGCATCGGCGGCGCAGCCGGCGGTGTCGGCGGCGTGATCGGCGCAGGCACCGCGACCGCGGCTGGCTCGAGCGCGGGCACGACAGCGGCGGGCGGCGCGGCTACCACCGGTGCCGCCGCGGGATCGAGTGCAGGTGTCGGCGCGGGCGCGACCGCAGGCGCTTCCACCGGGACCGGCTCGATGGCCGGCACCGCGCCCGCGGCCGGTGGCGCAGCAGCCGGCACGCCTGCGACCGCGGGAACCACCACGGCCCCCGTCGGCGCCAACGGAACGAATCCCGTGGCAGGCTCTGCCAGCGATGGCGCGAACGCCGCAAACGGCACAGCGGCCACCGGCGCAGGTAACGCCACTGGCGCAAGCGCAGGCACCCCGGCGCACCCCGCAACCGGTGCCGCCCCTGGCTCGACCGCAACGGCCGCCGACGCCCCGGCTGGCGCAGCAACGGTTGCCGGCACACCGGCAGGCACCGCAACCGCGGGGGCAGCCCCGGCTGGCGCAGCCACGCCTGCCCCCGGCGCCGGTCTCGGCAATGGCGGCACACCGCCCATCGCGGCGGGCGCCACGACGCCTCCCGGCTCCCCCGACACCGTACTGGGCGGCGAAACCGCCCGTGCGGCCGGCGTCGCCGGCAGCACCCCGGCCACCAGTGCCACCGATCTCTCCGCCGTCAGCGCGGCCAGCAGCGCGGGCACGGCCACGGCCGCTGTCTCGGGTGCGACCGCCGGCGCATCGGCCGCCTCCAGCGCGGGAGGGCTCGCGGCCATCGCATCGCACGCGGGCACAGCTTCCACGGTATTGGGCGGCGTCTCCACGCTGGCCACCGCCGGCATCAGCGCGAGCGTCGCCGCCGCCATTCCGCCGGTGATGAATCAGGCCCTGGCCGCGGTCGGCAACCAGGCAGGCGCGCTCGGCAACGCAGTGAACACACTGTTCTCGCTGCCCGACGTCAACCAGAACAACATCCCTGCCGTGGCGGGCGCCATCCTCGGCATGCCGGGCCTGGCGAACTCGTCCGTGCCCAAGGTACTGACCGCAATCCTGAACTCGCCCACCATCAGCACCGAAGTGCTGCCTCGTGTGGCCGACGTCTTGATGAAGATCCCGGGCGTGGCCGACTCGCCGCTGCCGCAGATCACCCGCGACGTGCTCGGCACGCTGGGCATCGGCACCAACGCCCGCGTGCCCGGCGAAGGCGGCATGGGCGATGCCACGCGCAGTGGCGGCAGTGGCGTACCCAGCGTGTCGACCTACCAGGGCCGCATGTCTGGCGCCAAGCTGCAGTACGTGAACCTCGAAGAGGTCGACGACAAATGGAACGACGGCGTCGCACTCACGACCACCGAGCGCCAGTCGCGCAAGCCGCGCATCCACGTCGAGTTCAACCGCCCCGGTGCGCACCGCTTCACGATCACCGTCAAGCCGGACCCGGGCAACATCGCCTACTCCGGGCGCGAGCGCGGCCGCCGGCCCAGCTACCAGGATCCGCACACCAATCCGCGGCCTTACACCACCAAAGCCGACGGCACGTTCATCGTGGACGACATCGAGTTGCCGGCCGCGGGTCGCAACGTCTATCTTTTCGAGGTCCGCGACGAGCGCGGGCAGTTGATCAAGACCGAGCGTGTCGAGACCGCGCGCCGACTCTACGTGCAAGAGGTCATGTGCCTGAGCCGCAACCCGGCGCCACACCTGCACGACGTCACGCCCGTAACCGCCGAACTGGCGATCCATGGCATCGATATGGTCCAGCTGCCGCGCCGCTCGTTCCGGGGCCGCAGCTCCGTGGATGCAGCCGATTCGGTGGAAGGCCAGCAAGCCATCATGCGCCAGGTGAACGGCGCCTACGCCTCCTCCGAAGGCCGGGTGCGCGAACCCTACACGCTGGTGGTGTGCCACGTGGATCGCCTCGCTGTCTCGGGCCTGAGCGGCGACATGCGCATGCCGGTGCCGGCAGGCCCCGGCGGACGCAACATGGACGTGCCGGTGCTGAACGATGATCGGACCTGGGCCCGCCTCTGGCTGGATTACGAAGAAGGCGAAGACTGGCTGATCCACGCCCGCTACATCTATACGGATGCCTCGGGCGTGGAGCGCACGGTCACCATCCCGCGCGAGCTCATGACCCCGATTCGCGACACCGTTCCGGGCGACTGCTCCGCGGTCAAGGTCGACCTCACGCGTCTGTTCCCCACGCCCGTGCGCGGCACGCTCAACATCCAGTTCCGCGTCGTCGCCGCCAGCTACGCCGGTCTGGCGATTACGGACACCAATCTGCTGTTCGTGAGCACGCTCGACGGTTTCGAGCCCAACAGCCAGGCCTACCTCACCGAAACGCTGGCCCACGAAATGGGCCACTTGCTCGGCATGGTACCCAGCGGCCCCGACTGGTCCGGGCTCGCCTCGATAGACTCGTCCGCGGACATGTCCAAGCTGGATCCCCCGCCGCAGTTCTATTACAACCATGGCGGCCACTGCTATTACGGGCTGCCCAACCGCAATGGCGAGTACAGCTCGGAGATCGGTCAATGCGTGATGTACGGCATCACCTGCGCCAACATCCATTTCTGCCCGGGCTGCGCCAAGGCCATGCGCAAGGTCGATTGCTCCGAAGGCTGGCCTTCCTTCTCGACACTTCTTTGATGGCTGGATCGCCTGATGACCGCTGACTGGATCGAACCCGCCGACTTCGCGTCGGTACCGCTGCACTCCACGGCCGAGCATGCCTGCATGCCGCCGCTGCAGGGCTACGATGCGCAGTTGCGCATCACCGCGCCCACCAAGGTGCGGATCCGCGCCGACCATCCCCTTGCGATCCCGGTTTGCGCGCGCGGCATCCTGCCTGCCGTCGAAGACCCCCAGAAGCCCGGCTTTGTCGCCAAGGATGTGCAGAGCGGCAAGGTCTACCGCGGCATCGCCTTCGACTACTCACGCCCCCCGCTCGAGAACGTCGAGGTCGATCCGACGGAGCCGCGCCCCTTCAAGAAAGTCCCGCTCCCGCCCGGCCTCACCATCGAAACGCGCTTCTCCACCGACATGGTGCGCACGCTTAACCTCCCCACCCGCCCGGCGAATTACGAGGTCTATATCGAGGTGGACGGCATCCGTTCGAATCAGGTGAACATCGAGGTCGAAGAAGCGAAGTAGCGGGATCCGGCGGGCCACATATATGCCGGTCCACACGCTTCGCCACGCGAACCGCCTCCTCCCCGGCGAGACATCCGCTGGCGAGAGCACACTCGCGTCAAGAACGGCCCTCCCTTACTGCGTCCGTCCATTCTTGTTACCCGGGGCGGCGCCTGCTCGAGCTATCGCCGCCAGCCTTTCGGTCGGCAGCGCTTCAATGGCCTGCGCAAACTCGCCCGGTTGACGGCCAGACTTATTCAGCACGGACTGAATGCCCGCGTCCTGATCAAAATCGGAAGCGACGAGAAAGTACATCTTCATGTATTGACGCATGTCCTCCGCATCCTCGATGCGGTAGACACCCCATGAAGTCTGGGCGACGCGCGCGATAACGCGTGTCAGTTCGACGCCGTCCCGAAAGCTTCCCAGGTCCTGCCGATGCTGCGCCCACAACCATCGGGCGGTGGCGACAATCGGGAGCCGTGCGTTGGCCAGGCGCCGTGTCAGTGCAACATCGACATGCTCGTCCGGATAGATGTGCAACTCGAGATATACCGGCCCCGCCCCTCCCGGCAACTCGGAAGGAGGAAACGTCACCAGGCGTTCCCGGGTGAAAAAATGCCGGTTCACGTCTTTGTCATAGAGATCGCGGCGCAAAACCTCGGAATCTACCGCGCGCCAAGCGGCCGTAAACTCCGTGCCCCTCAGTTGGTAGCAACACGCCACTGAGCCGGCCCCTGCGCCGACAGACACCTGCGTCGTCATTGCACGATTACCCGACTGATCAGTCAGGGAAACGGTGTCGATGTCGAAGGGCGTGTAGTTGTACGCGACGAAACCCAAGCCCTCATAACGCGGTCCGCGGTCGCAGGCGCTCAACAGTATCAACGCCAACACTGCCATCCACCTGCCGTTACGCGACACCCTCTCCCCTCGCAGTCGCGCAAACGGCACTCATGGACCTGTGGCAACCGGCGGCCGTTGCAGGGTCCGCGCCTGCTGCGCAGCGGCCTCCTCGATGCGGGTGGCCGACGCCATGTCGCGGCCGCGTTTCTGCATCTCGGCCTTGAAATTGGTCTTGCCGAAGACGTCCTTGTCGCGGGTGCGGAAATACAGCGACGTGCTCGCCAGCAGGTGATCGGGCCAGCTGCTCAGCATGGCATCGTGCACGAGCCAATCGAACAGCAGCATGACTTTGGGCGGCAAGGGATTCGCGCCGGTAGAGGCCTCGCGCCAGACATTGAGCAGACGCGTCTGCATCTTGCGCTCACCCTTCTTCTCGGCCATCGGATCCGGCGTCTTGGTGGTCTCACCGGTCATGGCGTCGCGCATGTCCTGCATCGCCTGCCTCTCCGCGTCCTGCCGGCGGATGGCCTCGACGACTTGAGGACGGTTCGTCTCCATCCATTGCTTGTGCTCTTCCGTGCGAGCGTCCGCCTGTTCAGCCTCTCCGAGATCCTTGATCTCGTCTTCGAGACGTTGCCACAAGGGTTTGAAGCGCTGCGGCGGAAGCTCGCCGCGGCTATCGACGGCACGTTGCCAGCGCTCGTCCTTCAAGGCCCTGAGCCTCTCCAGACGCTCCTTGTTCTCGGGCTTTGCCTGGTCTTCGTCGCTCATCATCGTGTAATCGCGCAACGCCTCGTTGAACTCCTGCTCGGGCGTGAAATAATCGCGATCCTTGATCCACTGCTCGGCCGGATCGGACAGCTCCGCCTTGAACACAGGATCCTGGTAGCGCACGGCGAGCCAACGCAGAAAGACTTCCATGTGCGGCATGAAGTCGGCGCCCATTTTGTAGGGCACCAACTCCCGGTACGCATCGACGAGTTCACGGATGTAGTAACTCTGACCTCCGTCCTCCACTTTCTTGTCGAGCGTGAACAGCAAGAAGGCCTGCGGACGGAACTCGGCCATACTCTCGATGCTGTGCAAAGCACTACCTTGTGCCAATGCACAATTCAGCATTTCTCTCAGGGCGACGCGCGACAATTCACCGCGAGCGCCCAGTGACCCTGGCGGTGCGACGCCAGTGACATCGCCGCTAGACCCCGGCCAAAAATACTGTTCGCCCCGCGTACCCTCCAGGCTGTCCAGGCGCTGATTACGACGCAACTCGTGCGCCGCGCCAAAATGCACGCACCTTTCGACAGCGGCAGGAATCGTGAGGGTGCGGTCCTTGTGCGTCTGCTTGATCAAATCCGTGAAGGGCGCGAACCCCAGGAATGTGTTCTCGTCCATGATCGACGCGACCGAATCGAACAAGCCGACAAAACGAATATGCATCTCCGCCGTCGGATTGCCATTCTTTCCGACAATGGCCAACTGAGCCTCGCTACGCCAGCGATACTTCTTGACCAGGTCGTTCACGAACTGCTTGGCGATCATGGCACCACGATCTGCGCCAAATACCGAAATCTCGATTCGTACGACCTTTTCGGTATCCGCATTGGCCGCCTCATAGCAGGCTTCGATCTGCCGTAGCGCCGCATCCAGGCGAGTATCTACGCCCGTGCCCATGATGTACGCAACGGTCTCGTTGTCTCGAATGACGGGTGTGCTCTCCAGAATCGTCGCCTTGGCAGTTTCCTTGACACTGGTCCAGGCCACTTTAAGCGGATTCTTCTTGAACCCCGCCCAAATACCCCGCACCGTCGCCTCAGTGCGCGCCTTCAGGCGGTCTGCATCGACCATGTCCCATATCCGCACCGCCTTCTGGGGCAACGTCTTCACGTCATTGACGACATCTTTGTAGGCCTTGACGAGTGGCTGATACGAGCCCTCTTTTATCGCCTTCTGGACTGCGCTTTTTGCGCGCTTCTCAAGATTCGTGTCCGGGATCTCGTCAAGTCGCGTGATGTTCTTGGCGGCTTTCGTAGCATCCTTCACCGCTTGGTCAGCGAGCCGGCTGGCGGCTCTCGCAGCGGCGTAAATCAGTTCATCATTCCTGGCCTCGGGGTTAAGGTCTGTGCCCAGACCCGAGAAGTACAGCCGAAACCAACGTTGCTTGCTGGGCCGCTCCGTGTCAGACATATCGTAATGCGCTTCCCACAACCGGCTCACGTTGGAAAAGAATGTGGGTGAAGCCCGGTCGTCGTCGCGATTGCGGCCAAAGCCGTCGAAGAATACGCCAATGCGCAACGTCAACCCGCACACGGTGCAGTCGTCTTTAGGATAGGCGGCGTCGTTCTGCGCCATCTTTTTGAGTACAGATGCGGGCGTACGATCCTGATCAGTGAGATTAGACATTTTTCTCTCCCGGCGGCGTTCCTGTTGCCCTGATCGCGGCCAACTCATCCGGCGCCAACGCAGCTACTGCACGAGCAAAATCACCGGGCTTGCGATCCGGCCGCTTCAGTATCGCAGCGATCGCCGGTGCATCATCGAAATTCGACGCAACAGTAAAGTAGAGCCGCATGTATTGCTTCATGTCTTCAAGGTCCTGGATGCGATACTCGACCCAGGCACGACGGGCCACTTTCGCAAGGACACGCTGCACCTCGCCGCTACTACGGTACGAATCGAACGCTTCACGATGCGTCTTGTAGAGCCAGCGAGTGGTTTCCACGATAGGAATACGGACCTGGCCCAGCAGCTTGCGGGTCAGCGCCATTTCCATGTGTTCATCGGGATAAATATGCAGTTCCAGGTAGACGGGACCATCGCCCGGCGGCTTTTGCGTCGGCGGGAAGTTCACCGCCGTCTCTTTCTGGAAAAACAAGGCATCCAGTTTCGCCTCGTCGCCGAAGTTTTTTTGCATCTCCCGGCCGTCGGCGCCACGCCAGTGGACGACGAATTCCGTGCCGCGCAAGCTGTAGCAACACGCCACCGCGCCTTCTCCGCCGCCCGGCACGACCGACCCCGAACTCGCCTTCTGCCCATCCTCGTCCTGGACTTGAACGTGTGCCAAGTCCCACGGCGTGTAGTTGTAGACGACGAAGCTCACGCCCTCATACGACGGCTCGCTATTGCAGCCAGCCAGCATGGTGACCCAGAGCAACGCGGCCATCAGTCCTTTACGCATGCACCTCTCCATTTCGTACACCGGGCCGGCGCGAAAGAGCCCCCGGTGCAGCGCCATTCTCTTTCGCGTGTCGATCATTTGCGCTGCGCACAGGCAGCGGCGACATGCGCCCCGCGTGTGCTCCGCGGTACGGATGACCGACTCCCGTACCGGCATCGGCGACCGATGCGCCCCGGCAGGCCTCACACATCCTTGCCTCCCGGAGTTCCCGATGTTTTCAGCTGCGCGATCCGATTCGCGGGAAGTCTTTCGACCAACCGGGCGAACTCGCCAGCCTGACGATCCGGTCTTTCCAGCACCGTCGCGATCTCGGGGTCCTGGTCGAAGTTCGACGCGACCGTGAAGTACATGCGCATGTACTGGCGCATGTCGGCGGCGTCCTCGATTCGATATTTTCCCCACGAGGTCTTGGTCACACGCGCGACGACACGGGTAAGCTCCACGCCATCGCGAAAATCCTGCAACGCAGACCGATGCTCGCGCCACAGCCAGCGCGCGGTGTCGACGATAGGCAACCGGTTATTCGTCAGCTTTCGGCTCAAGGCCATTTCCAGATGCTCGTCCGGATAAATGTGCAGCTCCAGATAGAGCGGGCCGTCGCCTGGAGGCGGCTCGGTAGCAGGAAACGTCACTTCCTGCACGCGCCTGAAAACGAGGCTGTCGAAATCTTTACCGGACCGATGAAACTCGAGTGGATCGATCGCTTGCCACTGCGCCTTGAAAGCCGTGCCACGGAGCGTATGGCAACACGACACCGACCCTGCACCGGCACCCACGCTGATTTGCATGGTGCTGGCGCGCCCCCCCTTTTCGTCGGACAGCCTCACCCAGTCCATTTCATCAGGCGTGTAGTTGTAGACGACGAAGCTCACGCCCTGATAAGCGGGCTCGCTGTTGCAGCCCGCCAGCATGGCGACCCAAAGCAATGCGGCCATCCCGACCCCGCGCATGACTCGCTTCGGATGCGACCCGAACGCAGGATCGCGATGTGCCCGGCGCGCTTCGGTCATGCCCGGCGCCCTCAATTGGCACTCAGGCGCGGCGATCGCTGCGCCTCGTCGCGCCGAACTTCGGTTTGAGGCAACGCGTCCCACACCGCGTCGGGCACCTGCGCCAGCGCGCCCGACAACCCGCCTTCGATGCCTGGCCGATAGCTCTGCAGTCCCGCCTTGATCAGCGGATGTTCGTCGAAAACCGGGGAGATCGACACGCCCCACGCCACATAGTCGAAAGTATCTTTGTCGCCGCGCACGCCGTGCGCACGCGCACGCTCAAGTTGGACCTGCACCCGCGGCACCAAGGCATCCTGATCGGGATTGCCAGGCAGCAGGCCGGGATACAAGCGCCGCAACTGCACGGCGAGCTTGTCCGGATAATCCAGGTCGAAAAACAGCTGATGCTGCTCGGGCGTCATACGCTGGATGTCCTCATGCGCGGAAGGCCTGCGCGCGCCACCTTGCAGGCGCGCCTCGGTGCCATCGCGCCGGGCGTAATGCAACGCGATCATTGGCGCGAGAAAATCCGTGCGCTGCGCCTCATCCCAGACCTGCAGCGCGCGGTCCAGGATACGGCTGTCGTACCAGTGCAGGAAGAACTCCTGGCCCGTGGGCAATGCGTAGTCGCAGAAATGGCCGAAGTGGCCGATCAGCGCCTCAAGGGGCACCGTCGACACGAAGCTCGTCATGGCGTAGCGGCCGCCCGGGCGCTCGTGCAACGCTTCCAGCACCCGTACCAGCACCGTGCTGAAGTCGCCGTAGCGCGGACCGCGCAACACGCCCTGCGAGGCGCCATCCACTTCGATCAACATGGGCGCCACATCGCCGTAGATATCCAACCCGGTCTGGGCCCAGACCGAGCCGAAGCTCAGGTCCTCGGCCCGCGAAAGCTGCGCGAGCAGATCGGGATGACCCCGGAAATCCAGCACCACGAACGCGTGCGCGGCTTCGCCGTACGGCCCCCGATGGTGCGGCAGCTGATCGAACAGCTCGATCAACCCGGCCTGCCAGGATGATGTCATGGCAGGCCTCCTCACGCCTTGTCGGTGATCGACTGCACCGACTCCTGGGCGTCGAGCACGCAGGTCTTGCAGACCGTGAATTGCGGAAACGGATACGGCATCTGCGTCGGGCCGGCGAATTGCTTGTTGCCGGTCTTCACGTCGATGCGGCCCGGCGCGGTGACGGTGATGTTGCCGCCTTCGATCACGATGCTCGCGCCCGCCGCGTTGGCGATGCGGATGCGCGTGGGCGAGGCGTACTCGATGCCCGCATTGGCGCTGATCATGCGCAGATCCTGTTGCGCCTGCACCGTAAGAATGTCGTGCTGCGAGATCACGTCGACCTCGCCGCTGCCCGCGATGAGGTCCAGGCCCGATTCGGCGCCGCCCTTCTGCACGCCGGCCACCACACCCAGCGCCTGGCCGGTATGCATGCGCAGCGAACCCACCACGGCCAGGTTCTGATCCTTGCCGGCCGACCAGTGCACGAGCTCCCCGGCGTTCACCTGCAGATTGCGCCCGGCGGCCTGGGTCAGCCCGGCACGGCCCGCCATCAACACGAGTGGATCGGTGAAATGCGGCACTTTGCCGTCGGCTGCCTCGGTGTGTTTGAGCGAGGCATCCTCGCGCGCACCGCCGAGTTCCTCACCCGACACGGTGCCCTTGATCGCATGCTCCATCGCTGCCAGGGGCGCGCGGTCGCCGTCGAGTTTGCTCGCGCCCTCGGACGCGGTGCCACGTGCGCTCGCCAGTCTCACGCCCTGGTGCGCACCCACGACGCCGTCGAACGACGCGGCCATGATGCCGGCCTGGCCGGCCAGCGCGAGCTGCGCCGTGGCGTCGCCCGCGGGGTCGGCGCCGTTGGCCGCATAGGTCGTGAGGAGCACGCCGTTGCCGCCACGCACCGCGCCATAGGCGTCGGTACGCAGTTCGGCGCCCACGCCGCGCACATTGCCGCGATAGTTGCCGCTCTGGTGGATCAGGTGACCGAGGTTCAGCTCGGTATCCGCCAGACTCGATTTGATCTGCATGCGCAACTGGCTGTCGGTGTCGTCGAAGACGATCTGGTTGTAGCCGTTGCCGCCGAATTCCTTGCTCTTGAAGCCACTGAGCGCGGCCGCATTGCGATGCTGCGCATCACCGCCGCCCGCGCCATGCCAGGCCGGCGCGTTGCCGCTCGCCAGATTGGCCTGCGCGCTCGGCTTGCCGTCGGAGGCCGCCGCGTAGACGTCTTCCTCGGTTTGCGTGCTGCCCTTGCCGCCGGGCGTCGCGGGAATCCCGCCTTCGCCCCGGCCGTTGTAGAGCGCACCCACCACCAGCGGCTGATCGATGTCTTCGTCCAGGAAGCGCACCAGCACTTCCTGCCCGATGCGCGGCACGAAGCTCATGCCCATGCCCGCGCCCGCCTGCCGTTGCGCCACTCGGGCCCAACGGCTCGTGGCCAGGCCTTCGCCCGCCGCCTGCCAATGAAAGCGCACGCGCACATCGCCGCGCGCATTGCGATAGATCTCGCTGCCGTCGCTGGCTTCGATGCCGCCGTCGGCGCTGGTGACGATCGCGGTATGCACGCCCACCGCCGACGCGCCGCCGCTCAGCCGCGCGCCTCGTGCGTCCGCCGGTGCGGCGCGCCACGGTCGATCGCAGCGCACGGCGCGAAAGCGATTGGCGTAACCCACCTCGTGCGCGCGAGTCAGCAGTGCGGGTTCGGGCCGACCCGGTTCACCGGCGGCATCGGGCTGATCATCGAACGGCTCATCGTCATCGAAATCGAGGAAATCGTCGAGCGCGCCCAGCCGCTGCGACAGGGCGGCGTCTTCGTTGCCAGGCAGGTTGTTGATGCCCACATGCTCGAGACGGTCGAGCGCGAACTTCGGTTCGAAGCCGGCTTCGCCAGCCGGGCCGAGCGGCGACATCTCCTGTAGCGTAAAACGCGTACCGGACCGGAACGTACGCACGTTGCCGCGCCCCAAAAACGTCTCCGCGCGGGCCTGCACGGCTTCCATCATCAGATTGGCCTGGAACTGCGCGTGGGCCTCGTTAACGAAGCCGCCGTGGCCCACCGGCTCGAACCATTCCAGCCCGGCGTCATCGCCCGAAGGCGTCGCGAGCGCTTCGCCGGTGACGGCATGCTTGCCGCTCTCGTGCCAACCGAGCACGGTCACGCGGTCCACGCCGCGCCGGCGCCGCCGTGCCATCGCCTGCACGCCATCCCGCGTCTCGGTGGCATGCGCGCGCTGAAAGCGCACGCCCGCGCCCGCCGACTCGAGATCCTCGGGCAATGCACGGCTGTCGGCAAAGATCAGCACGGCGTGCCGGGCAGGCGCTTCATCGTCTTCCACGGTGGTCCAGCCCAGGCCTGCCTCGGCGAACAGACGCGACAGAAATGCGTAGTCGGTCTCGCGATATTGGGTGGTGTAAGGGCGTACCGGCAGATCCGCGAGATGCGCACTCACGTCGTCGGCCAGCTTGTAGACATATCCCTCGTAGCTGTCGAGCACGTGGCGCACGATGTCCAGCACGGCCTGGTTCTCGTAGATGCGGCTGGCGCGCCGCTGCGTGGCCAGCCAGAGCCAGGGCGCGAGCGTCACGCGATAGCGCGCCATGCCGGCGTTGCCGCCCAGCATCTCGGCCGCACGCACCACGCCGCTGCGGCCCACTTCGCTGCCGTCGGCGCGCACCGCCCACAGCGTCGCGGGACGCGACACCATATCGTCGAGATCGAGCGCGGCGTCTTCGGCCAGCGCCACCACCCGCAACTGCGGCAGCGCGGACAGCCCTTCGCGCGCGGCCCAGCCTTCCACACGCAGCGACGACAGCGCGCCCTCGCCCTCAAGCCGGTAAAGGCGGGACTCGGTGTTGGAACTGCCGGCGTTTGCGTTGACGGCCATAAAACGGAAACCTCGCGACGGACAGGGAAGAACAGGACGACGGGCGGATCAGGGCTCGATGTTGGCCTGCGGTGTGGGGCACTCCGGCGCGGTGCCCCAGTGGCCCGCGCAGGTTCTCAGGCGGCATTGCTCGCCCTCGAGAAAACTCAGCTTGCGGCATTCGCTCAGGCGGTCGGCCAGCGGCGAGCCGGGCATCACTCGCATGAACACCCCATCGGACTTGTAGACACGCGTGCCGGGCGGCGATGCCGGCGGCAGGCCGTAGTCCATCAGGGCGGACAGCAGTGCGGCATCGCTATCGGCGGGCTTGCGCGGCGCGGCCTTGACCGGCTTGGTCTGGCGCGCCGCGTTCTCGCCCTGCTTGCGTTGCTGCTCGGCGGCCTGACGCGTGGGTCCCGGCGCAACGGGTTTGCCGGCTGCGCCAAGGCCCGGCGCCGGTGCACCGGGCGTCGTTGCGCCGGGCGCCGTTGCGCCGGGCGCCGTTGCGCCGGGCGCCGTTGCGCCGGGCGCCGTCGCGCCGGGCGCCGATGCGCTCATCGCGAGCACCGTCAGCGGATTGGTCGGTTCGCCTTCCGGCTCGCGCTCGCCTCGCCCCAGATCCGGATCCGCGGCGGGCGGGGCCTCGTCGATGATGGCGGCGGTCGCGGGCGCCGGGTTCGGCGCCGTGGCCGCTTTGGCGATCAGATCGGGATTGGTTGCAGACGCAACTTGATTTTCGGCCGGGCTGGCGGCGGGGGTTTCCGGGAGAGACGCGGGCGCCTGCGCCATGATGGGCGCGGCCTCGTCCTCGATTACCAGCCAGGTCGCCGCACCGGCGAACAGTGCCAGCAAAAGTGCCAGCACGACCCATCGCACAGGGCGTGCGCGGCGCTTGTTCGGGAGATGCTTGGCCTCGGCGTCGGGCGCGCGGCCTTCGAGCGCGGCCAGGATGCGCGGAGCGCCCGCCTCGCCGCGAGTGGCCGAGGAAGGACTGAGCAAGCTTGGCGCGGAGGTCGTAGGGCGGGCTTTTTCTTTGTCTTCTGCCATGCGTTATCCCGTGTCAGCAGGAGGCGAGCAGCCCCCCTGTAACCAAGGCGACCGAGAATAACGCATACATATATCTCGAACATTGCGCCTTGTTACGATTTCTAAGGGTCAGACGCTGTTTGCAACCCCGGATGACTTGCCTCAGGCGCGAATAGAACAAAAGATTACGCCTTCACCTGAGGGACTGAATTGTTACTACTACTGCCCCTGTATTTTTTACTGGCGGTGGGCGTCTCCGCGCTGCTGTTTTTTCCGGGTCTGCGCCAAGGCGCGGTCCGGGGTCTGCGCGCGTGTGCACAAGGCATTTCGAGAGGGGCGGCGCGCAGTGCGACGCAAGCAGGCGGGGCCGTCGGCGGCACCGCAGGGGCGATGCGAGTCGGCGCGCGACGGTCCGCGGGGTGGATCTCGCGGCATCGCTGGCAAGTTGCAATCGGTCTTGCCGTCGTGCTGCTGCCGTCGATTTTCGCTTTCCTGATGCGACACAATCACACATTTTTTTACGATGCACGAACCACTGGTCCGGACCGTCGAATTCATGCGCTGCTCGAAGGCGAACGCCTCGTGCCGCCGCCTGCACTGCCGCCCGAAGCCTTCACCACACGCGAGGTGGAATTGGTGCGGCCCAAGCTCGGTGGCGCGAGTCGGAACTGGGATCTGCTCGATGCCGATTTCCGTCAGCGCCTGCTGCTGGCCTATCAGATCATGCGCGACCAGCACGGCTACGAAATGGCGCTCATCGAGGGCTATCGCAGCCCCGAACGGCAGGCCGAGCTGGCTGCCATGGGCTCGCACGTCACGAACGCCGGTGCATTCCAGAGCTGGCACCAGTACGGGCTTGCCGCGGACAGCGCGTTCTATCGCGACGGCAAGCTCGTGATTTCCGAGAAAGATCCCTGGGCCATGCGTGGCTACGAGCTCTTTGGCGAGACCGCCGAGCTCGTCGGCCTGACCTGGGGCGGCCGCTGGAAGATGATGGACTTCGGTCACGTGGAGCTGCGCAAGCCCGGCGTCATGCGGCGCAACGGCGCTGCCGCGCCATGACGCAAGGCGATACGAACAAGATGACACCTCGAGACCCATGGCGCGATTTCTGAAGAAAGGACTGCTCGTTCTGGCCGTGTTCGGCATCGTGTGGCTCGCCATCATCATCTGGTGGCAGGAGTCGCGCACGCTGCCGACCGGCGTGGACATCGCGCTGTACCTCTTCGTCTTGCCCCTCGCGCTGTTGGGCACGCTCTGGCTGGGCACGAAACTGGTTCGCGCTGCTCGAGCGCCCAAGCCCGAGGCCGATACCGATGCCGGCGATAAGCCGGCCCCCGAGACGGTGGCGGCGGCCCACGGCCCCGCCCGACTCGACATCGTGGCGGTGGCCGCGCAGGCCTGGGCCGGCACCGACAGCGCCACCCTGCTGAAAGCCGTCATCGAACAGAAACGGCCCGAACTCGACCCGGGCCTGAAATCCGAAAGTGGCTACCCGGTCTTCGCGGCCCGCGCCCCGCACCTCGACGACGACGAGCTCGGCGCCATCGCGCGCGAACGCGGCCTGGACGACAGCGTGCGCGCGCCCGGCCTGCTCCGTGCGCTGCGGCTGCTGGCCGATACCGCGCGTCCGCTGGTGAGCGAAGCCCATCGCCATGTCACGGCGCTCGACGTGCCGGCGCGCGAGGCGGACTGGCCTGCCCTCACCTTCATGGTGCTGGTGCCCGACGATTGGAGCGACGCGGCGCGCGACCATGCCCGCGCCGAGGTGGTGGCTGCCGCCGGCGTGTGGCCCGACACCCGGGTGAGCGCCGCGGTGCACGCCGTGCACGATGCGGCGGCGGCCGACACCTTGCTGCGCGAGATCGCCGCCCTGCCCGCCCCCGCGACACCGGTGTGGCGCATCGTGCTCGCGGCCGACGGCTATATCGATGCCACGCGAGTGGCGCAATGGGATGCGCAATCACGATTGCTGACCCCCGCCAACCCGCAGGGCCGCGTGCCCGGCGAAGCCGCGGCCGGGCTGCTGATCGGCCCGGACGCCGTCCAGGCGCAGGTGCGCGTGGCGTTTTCCCCCATCGTGCGGCGCGCCAAGCCGGCCGATGCGCGCGGCGCGCTCGCCGAGCCCGCATTCGTGGACAGCGTCGAAACCCTGCTCAAGACCGAGGCGCTCGACCCCGGCGCGCTGGGCGGCATCCTCAGCGACGCCGACCATCGCGGCAGCCGACCGCTGGAGCCCGTCGACCTGACGGCCCGGATGTTTCCGCACCTCGATCCCGCCAAAGACTGTGCGGCGCTCGGCGTGGCCTGTGGCCACACCGGCGCGGCCAGCACCCTGTTGACGCTCGCCCTGGCCAGCGAGGCATGCACGCAGTTCGCGCATCCCGTCCTGGCCTTGTCATTGCAAGATCCCGCATTGCGCTGCGCGGCGCTGGTCACCCAGCCAGCCCCTGCCAGCGTCACCGCCTGAACCACAATAACAGCGACACACCATGCGTAGCCCTTCCGGTTTCCTTTCCAGCCTGTCCAGCATGCTCAGCGATCTCCGTCATTGGGGATCGCGAATACTGGCCAATCCGCGCACCTTCATGGTGATCGGGTTGATCGCGCTCATCGTGTTCCTGTTTCTCTTCGCGGACACGCTGCAGATCGCCTTCGTCTGGGCCGGCCTGCTGCTGGGCGTGCTGCTGTTCCTGTGGCTATGCGTGCATCTGTGGCGGCGCCGGCGCACCCGTCGGGCCAACCAGAAGCTGGGCGACATGCTCGAGCAACAGGTGCAGACCGGCGCGGCCGCGAGCGCCTCGGCGCATCGCACCGAAGTCGAAGCCCTGCGCACGCGCCTGACGCAGGCCGTGCGTACGATCAAGACCTCGAAGATCGGCCAGATGTCGGGTAACGAGGCGCTCTACGAGCTGCCCTGGTACATCGTGATCGGCAACCCCGCGGCCGGCAAGAGCAGCGCCGTGATCAACTCCGGCCTGCAGTTTCCGTTCGCCGACAAGAACGGCGCGGCGGTGCGCGGCGTGGGCGGCACGCGCAACTGCGACTGGTTCTTCACCACCGAAGGCATTCTGCTCGACACCGCGGGCCGTTATTCGGTGCACGAGGAAGACCGCAACGAATGGATGGGCTTTCTCGACCTGCTCAAGCGCCATCGTCCCAAGGCGCCGATCAACGGCATCATCGTCGCGGCCAGCATCAGCGAGCTCACCGATTCGGGCCCCGAGTTCGCCATCAATCTCGCCAAGAACCTGCGCCAGCGCGTGCAGGAGCTCACCGATCGCCTCGAAGTGTTCGCGCCGGTGTACGTGATCTTCACCAAGGCCGACCTCATCGCGGGCTTTGCCGAGTTCTTCGCCGACGCCGACGCGCACGAGCGCAACCGGGTGTGGGGCGCCTCGCTGCCTTACGGCGTCGAAGAAGGCCGCGATGTGCTGTCCCTCTTCGACGAGCGTTTCGACGAACTCTACGAGGGCCTCAAAGAAATGGGCACCGCGCAGATTTCGCTGCGCCGCCAGGGTCCGCTGCCTCCGGGACTGCTGACTTTCCCGCTCGAGTTCGCCGCGATCAAGCCCGCGCTGCGCACGTTCCTGTCGACCCTGTTCGAAACCAATCCCTTCCAGTACAAGCCGGTGTTCCGCGGCTTCTACTTCACCAGCGCGCTGCAGGAAGGCGCCTCGCGCAGCGCCTCGACCGAGAAGCTGGCCGAGCGTTTCAGCCTCAAGCCCGCCGCGCGCGAAACCGCGCGCAACGTCGCCTCGCACAACGGCTTTTTCCTGCGCGATCTGTTCTCGAACGTGATCTTCGCCGACAAGAAACTCGTGCGGCAGCACGCCAGCCCGGCCAAGGTGCGCATGCGGTATGCCACCTTCTTCGGTCTCGTGCTGGCGCTGGGGCTGTTGCTGGGCGGCTGGAGCTGGTCGTATCTGGGTAACCGCCAGCTCGCCAACAATGTGCAGGCCGACCTCGACAAGGTGGTGCGTCTGCAAAGCGAGCGCACCGACCTGCAGAGCCGCCTCGAGGCCATGGAGATCCTGCAGGACCGCATCGAACAGCTCGACCGCTATTCGTCGAGCCGTCCGCTCTCGCTGGGCCTGGGTCTGTACCAGGGCGACGTGCTCAAGCAGCGCCTGCTGGCCGAGTACTACAACGGCCTGAGTCAGTTCATGCTGACGCCGGTGAAGGCGAGCCTCGAAGACTATCTCGGCAAGGTCGACGTGAGCGCCTCCGGGGCCACCGGCACGGCAGCGCCCGCCGCGCCCACGCCGCCCGCGCGCGCGCAGGGCGACATGCTGTTCCAGGATGCCTCGCCCACGAGCGTGGACGACGCCTATAACGCCCTGAAGACCTACCTGATGATGGCGAACCGGCAGCACGTGGAGCCGACGCATCTGTCGGATCAGATCACGCGCTTCTGGCGCGGCTGGCTCGAGACCAACCGGGGCGCCATGCCGCGCGACCAGTTGATCCGCAGCGCCGAGCGGCTGATTTCTTTCTACGTGGCGCGCTCGGCCGATGCCGACTGGCCCGAGATCGAAACCAATCTCGCCACGGTCGAACGCACGCGCGGCAGCCTGCGCAGCGTGATGCAGGGCATGCCGGCGCGCGAACGTGCATACGCCACGCTCAAGGCACGCGCCGCCACCCGCTACCCCGCCATGACCGTGGCGCGCATCGTGGGCGAGAACGATGCCGCCGTGGTGGCCGGCAGCTACGCCGTGCCCGGCACCTTCACGCGCGAAGCCTGGGAGCAGTACATCGAGCCCGCCATCGGCGAGGCCGCGCGCCGCGAAGTGCAGACCACCGACTGGGTGCTCGGCGTGAACGTGCGCGATGACCTCACCCTGGAAGGCAGCCCCGAGCAGATCCAGAAGAGCCTGGCCACGATGTACAAGACGGAGTACGCGGAGGAATGGCAGAAGCTGCTGCGCGGCGTCACCATCAAGCCGTTCAACAACTTCGACCAGGCCGTGCAGGGCATGAATCGCCTGGGCGATCCGCAGAACTCGCCGCTCGCCAAGCTCATCAACACGACCTACGAGCAGACCTCCTGGGACAACCCCTCGCTGATCAACACCGGCATCACGCAGGCACAGACCGGCGTGGTGGCGTGGTTCAAGCGCACCATCCTGCGCCAGGAACCGCCCAAGCCCACCGAAGCCGCGCCGGGCGCGAGCCAGGTGCCGATGGGCCCGGTCGGACGCGAGTTCTCAGACGTGGCGCGCCTGGTGGTCACGCGCGAGAATCAGTCGCTGCTCGGTAACTACATGAACGCGTTGTCGAAGATCCGCACGCGCTTCAATCAGATCAACAATCAGGGCGACCCGGGCCCGGGCGCGCTGGCCCTGATGCGCCAGACGCTCGAAGGCAAGGAGTCGGAGCTCGCCGACGCGCTCAAGCTGGTCGACGAGCAAATGCTCGCCGGCCTCACGCCCGCGCAACGCGAAACGCTGCGGCCGCTCCTCATCCGTCCGCTCATTCAAGCCTACGCCGTGACCATGCAGCCGGCCCAGCTCGAGCTCAATAAAGTCTGGAACGCCCAGGTCTACCAACCCTTCAGCCAGACCCTGGCCGACAAGTATCCGTTCTCCACGCGCGCCGGCGTCGAAGCGAGCGGCGAAGAGATCGGCCAGATCTTCGGTCCGCAAGGCAGCATCGCGCGCTATGTGAATGAAACGCTCGGCCCGCTGACCGTACGCCGCGGTGACATCCTCACCGCCCGCACGTGGGGCGACATGGGCATCGATCTGCAGCCCTCGTTCACCGCCAATTTCGCGCAGTGGGTCGCGCCGCTTTCGGGCGGTGCCTCTGGCGCGGGCGGCGCGGCGCAACCGCAGACCCTGTTCCAGATCCAGCCGCGTCCCGCGGGCGGGGTCACGGAATATACGATCGAGATCGATGGCCAGCAGCTGCGCTACCGCAACACGCCGGCGCAGTGGGTCAACTTCGTGTGGCCCAACGCGCAAGGCGCACCGGGCGCGCGCATCACCGCCACCACCTTCGATGGCACCGTGGTCGAGATCGTCAACGAGCCTGGCCGCTTCGGCCTGGAACGCCTGATTTCCGGCGCGCAGCGCAAGCCCGCCCCGGACGGCAGCTTCGAGATGAGCTGGACCAAGTCCAACGTCACCGTGCCGGTGAAACTGCGCATCATCAGCAACGCCCAGGCCGCGGCCGCGGGCGGTGCCGAGCCCGGCAGCCAGGGCCTGCGCAATCTGCGTCTGCCGACGTCGGTCGTGGGCGCCTCCCCCAACCCACCCGCCGTCGCCTCGACGTCCGCTGGAGCGGCGCAATGAGCACCTTGCAGTCACCCATGTTCCGTACGGCTTACTTCGGCAAGATCCCGTCGCGTGGCGACTTCGTGAAGAACACCTCGCATCCACAGCTCATGAGCACGCTGGATGACTGGGTCGCCAACACCATGGAGGCGCTGGCGCAGGATCCGCACTGGAAGGCGCTCTACGACGAGGCCCAACCCATCCAGTTCGCGATCCTGGGTTCGCGCGGCAAGCTCGGCATCGCCGGGCATCTGCAGCCCAGCCGCGATCTGTCGGGCCGCCGCTTTCCGTTCATCAGCGCGACGTCGATCGAAGTCGCGCGCCCGCTGGAATTCATCGCGCGCAGCCCGCTCGCATTCAGCCGGATGTGGAATCGCATGGGTACGGCCGCGAGCCAGCTCATGCAGGACGGCGACCAGGCCAGCGCGCTGCAGGCGCTCAACGACCTCGGCGGCGAGATCCGCACGGCCGCCGACGATGGCTTCGACGCATTCATCGATCTACAGACGCTCGAGCGTGTCGAGGCCATGTTGCGCGGCAACCAGCACGCCGCCAACATGCACGACATCGTGCTGGCGCTCGGCATCCTGCTCGAGCCGGTCATGGCCAGCGGCTCGTCGCAGCTCGATACCGGGCTCGCCCTGCCCCTGCCGGACGATCCGCTCTACATCAATCTGGTCGCCAGCTACTGGATGGCGCTGATCGCCCCGTTCCTGTCCCGCGCCGACTTCGAGATCGCCCTTTTCATCGGCCGCATCGCTGGCACGCATCGGCTCGTGGTGGGCTTTCGCGGCGCGTCGCCGCAAAGCCTCGCCAGCCTGCTGTCGACGCCGCAGACGCTGGCGCAGCACTACATCGTGCTCGAAGAGGCGCCGTGGGTGCGCGAGCATGTGCGCGCCAGCTACGGGCTGGCCAAGCTGTCGAGCTATCTGGATCAACCGCGGCTGTCCCTGCGCCAGGCGCAGGACACCTTCCGCGAAGTCTTCATCGGAGCCTGAAGCATGCGTATCCGACTCCTCGCCCTGGCAGCGGCCTTTTGCTGCTCGGCCTACGCCCAAGATGGCGCGACCGTCGTCCCCGCCAACGTGATTCCTCAACCTGGCCAGGTCGTGGCCAGCGGCGCGGTGCCCGACGAGGCCACCAAGGCCGATGTGCTGGCGCGCCTGCAGAAGATCTATGGCGTGGGCAATGTCATCGATCGCATCGACGTGGGCGGTGTGGTGGCCCCCGCCAACTGGTCGCAACATGTGGGCAAGCTGCTCGACACCCCGCTCAAGCAGATCAATCGCGGCCAGCTCGAAATCGACGGCACCCAGATCCGCTTGCGCGGCGAAGTGGAGAACGAAGCGTCGCGGCAGCAGATCGCGAGCACGTTCGCGACCTCGCTCAACCCGACCTACAAGATCATCAATGGCCTGCGTGTCTCGGCCGACAAGAACGAGCAGGGCGTGCTCGACAACCTGCTCAACAATCGCGTGGTGGAGTTCGAGACAGGCAGCACGCGCTTGACCACGCGCGGGCGCGAGCTGCTCGATGAAGTCGCCGATGTGGTGCCCAAGCTGCGGGCCGACAAGATCCAGATCATCGGCCACACCGACAGCTCGGGCAGCCGCACCACCAATCTGGTGCTGAGCCAGGCGCGCGCCGACGCGGTGCGGGATTATCTCGTCGACAAGGGATTGCCCGCCTCGCGCTTCGAGGCCATGGGCGCCGGGCCGGACCAGCCGGTGGCGACCAACGGCACGGCCGAGGGCCGGGCCAAGAACCGCCGGATCGAATTCCGCGCGGCGCGCTAAAGCGCGGTGCGCAGCCGGCCGGCGGCCAACGGATCAACCGTTGTCGCCGGCCTTTTTAATGCCCAGCAGCTCTTCGAGGCCGGCCATGGTCTCGTCGTTCTTGACCACCGTGCGCAGCCACAGGTGCAACGACATCTCGCCCCAGCTCGCGGCTTTGTCGGCCAGATAGGCGACCGGGCTGTGCGGCTCGGTGCGACGAAAGAAATCGGCGACCTCGCGCAACTGCGCCAGCGCCTGATCGCGCGTCTGGATGGGGCCGCGCAGCGTGTGCGTCACGGCGCCGGCCTGCGCGCCTTGGGGCATGGGATCGATGTCGGCGGCGGGCAAGGTGGGCTCCATGCGGACAGGGGAAGAAGACGCGGAAGATACGGGCGGCAGGCTGGCCGCGGCCAGATCGGCGCGCACCAGCAGTCCGGCGTCGCGCGCGAAGCGATGCACGAGCTCGGTCACGTTCTTGAGCGCTTCGCGCACGCGCGAGAACGCGGGGCTTTCGCTGCCGAGGCGGTCGTCCAGCGTCTGCTCCAGGCGCGCGAGCGCTTGCACGCAGCCTTCGATCTGCACCTCGAGCTCGGAATAAAAGGCCGGCGGCGTATCGCGGCGCGCGGCATCGAAGCGATCGAGCGTGAGCTTGCCGCGGGTGATCTCGTTGGCGTTGTCGGGCGAACGCTTCACCGCGTTGGCCAATTGCGTCGCGGCCTCCCAGAGCACGGCGCCGTAGCGCGCGCCATCGGCCTGGGTGAGGGGGATCTCGCCCACGAGTTGTTGCGAGCGCGACAGCAGCCAGGCCAGGTTGCCCACGCGCTGCTGCACGTCGCCGTCTTCGGGCACGGGATGCAGGCCATCCCAGAAATCACGGCACAGACCATCGATCAGCAGGTAGCCATCGCGCAATCCCGCGAAGCCGCGCGTCTTGGCCCAGGCTTCGGCCAGCCAGGACGCCACGCGGATGTCCTTGCTGCGCTCGCGCAGCACGGTGGTGCAGATCTTGATGACCTCGGGCCAATCGGCTTCTTTGAGGTCGATGACCCAGTCGCCCTGGTCCAGTTGCGGGTCGTCGTGGCGCCGGGCTTCGCGGATGGCGTCGAATTCCGCCGAGAAGACCAGGTCGATCCCGCAGGGATCGTCACCGGGCACGGGCTGCAACAGGGCGTCGATATCAGTCATGACGAGGCGTAGAAAGAGGCGTCCCGCCCCCATGGCGGCGCACGAATCGCAGGGATGATCTCACACCTGCTTTCAAGGTACGTTCAAATATGACACCTCCTATTACAAAGCGCATCACGCGTGCCCGCTATCATGTCGCCACCTGAACAGGACTCGCTCATGACGACGAAAACGATCCGCATGCTGCCCAATGGTCATTTCATGGTGGGCGCCGCGCGCCGCGCGCCCGATGGCACCTACGTAAGCGGCACCGGCCCCATCACGCGCGCCCCCGATGGCACCTACGTGGCCGGCACACCGCAACGCGCTCCCGATGGCTCTTACAAGGGCTCGGGCGGCCCGATCCGCATGGCGCCCGATGGCACCTTCGTGGTGGGCGAGCCCGCCATGGCGCCCGACGGCACCTATCTGTAAATCCCCGCCGCGGCCCGCGCCATGAGCCAACGTTCCGTCATCCGCAAGGGCGACCGCACATCGCATGGCGGCGTGGTCGTCACGGGCGACGAAACCGTCATCATCTTCGGCCAGCCCATGGCTCGCGTCGGCGACCGCGTGACCTGCCCGCAATGCGGCGGCACGCACACCATCGTGGAAGGCGTACCCGGTGTGAGTTCCGACCGCGAGGCCGCGCTCGAAGGCATGCGCACGTCCTGCGGCGCCACCCTCATCGCGAGCCAGGCCTTCTACAAGCTCGGCTTGGGCGAGTAGTTTCGGCAGCGCAAGCAGCCGCCGCGCCCTTATATCGCGCATTGCATTCCGTGCGTCTGTGTATCGGCGCCGGTACCGCGCGAGCGCTCGCCCAGGCGCTCCTGCAAACCCGCGTCCCAGAATCGGACGAGGCCCCATTCTGCAAGGCCTTTCGCGACGCTTCGACAGCGATATCGCCACTACACTGGGCGCCCATTTCGAAAGCCCGGGAGGCGATCATGCAATTGGACGCAGCCATGCACAAGACCGTCGAAGTCCACTGCGTGCAAGGGGACGAGTACTTCGAGCGAGACGCCGGAACAGAAGCTCTCGAAGCCTACGAAACCGCGTGGGAGCTGCTGCCTGCCCCCAAAGAGCAATGGGACATCGCCACCTGGATCATGCTGGCGATCGGCGACACCTGCTATCTGCTCGACGACCTCGAGCGCAGCGCCGAGGCCTATCGCAAGGCGCAAACCTGCCCGGGCGGCAAGGGCAACCCGCTCCTGCATTTGCGGCTCGGCCAGGTGGCCTTTGATCAAGAGGCGTTCGATGTCGCCGGCGATGAACTGCTGCTCGCCTACCGCGGCGCCGGCGAAAGCCTCTTCGACGACGAAGATCCCGTTTATCTCGAGTTCCTGAAGCGCGCCCGCAAACTCTGACCACGCGGGCGCCGTTGCTCGGCGCCAGTCCGCGGGGCCCGCACGCTTGCGGACATGCGGATCAGCCCAGCACGCGATTGTGCGCGCACAGCAGCGCCAGGATCTCGGCGGTTGCCAGGTCTTCGTGCACGCCGACCCCGAACACGGGTCCGGAACGCCCGGGCAACGCGGCCTCGACCACGGCGCGCGGCAGGGCGTGCCCGCCCTGCCCCAGGCTGTGTTGAACGTAGTCCACCCGCATGCCCAGCGCATCCGCGGCCGCGGCAAGCGACCCGCTCCCCTGGCCGTTACGTTCGCCGATCACACCGGCATCCGACAGGCGCCACCGGATCCGCTGGCCACCCGGCATGTCATAGAGCTCGTGCGACAGATGCCGCAGCCGGCCCGCCAGGAGCGGCGCTTCGTAAGTCTGCTGGAACAGCTGCCACACTTCATCGGCATCGAGATCGGCCTCGCTGGCCCGGCCCAGCCGCTGTACGACCGCGCCGAACTCGATGCGCATACGCCGGGGCATGACGACACCGTGGTCGCGTTCCAGCACGCGTGCAATGCCGCCCTTGCCCGTTGCGGCATTGACCCGGGCCATTCCGCCATAAGAGCGGCCCAGATCACGCGGGTCGATCGACAGATACGGCACGCGCCATGGCCCCTCGGGGTCCTGCGCCGACAATCCCTTCGCAATGGCCTCTTGATGCGTGCCCGAGAAGGCGGTGAACACCAGATCGCCTGCGTAAGGGTGGCGCGCGGGCACCCGCAGACCGGTATTCTCTTCGGCCACCCGCGCCACTGCGTTGATATCCGAGAAGTCGAGGCCCGGCCAGATGCCTTGCGTGTAGAGGTTGAGCGCCAGCGTCACGAGATCGAGATTGCCACTACGTTCGCCATTGCCGAACAGGCAGCCTTCCACGCGCTGCGCGCCCGCCAGCATGGCCTGCTCCGCGCAAGCGACCGCGGTGCCGCGATCATTATGCGGATGCACCGACAGCACCAGATGCTCACGGCGCGGCAAGTGGCGATGCATCCACTCCACCTGGTCGGCAAAGACGTTCGGCATCGCGACCTCGACGGTCGCGGGTAGATTGACGATCATCGGCCGCGCCGCCCCCGCGTCCCAGGCCTCGATCGCCGCGGCACACACGGCCAGCGACACATCGAGTTCGGCCTGGCAGAAGGTCTCGGGCGAATACTGCAGGATCCAATCGGTATCGGGCTGAGCGTCGGTGAGCGCGCGCAGCAGCGCGACACCCTCGCACACCGCGGTCACGATCTGATCCACGCTCTGGCCCAGTACGATCTCGCGCCAGGCGGGCGCGACGGGATTGAACATATGCACGATGACGCGGCGCGCGCCCCGCACGGACGCCACGGTCTGGCGGATCGCGTCCGGTTGCAAGGGCGTCAACACGGCCGGCGTCACGCCCCGCGGGATCAGATCGCGATCGATCAGATGACGCACCAGCTCGTGATCCGGCTGCGACACCGCGGGCGTGCCCAGTTCGATCTCGCGAAAGCCAATGCGCACCAGCTCGCGGAAAAGCCGCAATTTGCGGGCACGGTCCATCGGCTCGAACAAGGCCTGATTGCCGTCGCTCAGGTCGGCCGATAGCCAAAGCGGCGCTTCGGAGAGGGTTTGCGACGGCCATTGCCGGTCGCTCAGCGCGACGGGAGCGACGGGGTAATACTTGGTGTGAGGCTGGACGACCATCGAAATACGGGTGAAGCACCGAGGCCGGCGGCTCGCGACGGACGTGGCGTCGGCGGACCGGCCGTCGGCAAGCGCGGCGTGTGACGCGCGCCTGGTATCAGCCAGGGTGGCAAAACGTCGCACGCGCGCGCATATGACGGAGATATGGCGTGTTATGACGCGATCTTAAGAAGCGACCCCTGCGGCATTTCTATAGAATGAGTCGACTTTTGTAGAGAAAGAGACAATCTTGCACGGCGAGGAAGCGAAGCCCTACGATATTTCGACGTCCATCCTCACCGGCGCGGCGGCGGATTTCACCGAAGGCCACGAAACGCCTTTCCATCGCCACGCTCGTTGCCAGCTTCTCTATGCTGCCGAAGGCCTCATGCGGGTGGACACGCCAGCGGGCCGTTGGCTCGTGCCGCCGGCGCGCGCGGTATGGATTTCACCCTGGGTCGAGCACCGCATGAGCGTGCGCGGCCCCGCCCGCATCCGCAGCCTCTTCGTCGATAACCAGCGCGTGCTCGGGCTCCCCGCCGTCGACGGCATGATCCCGGTGTCGCCGTTGCTGCGCGCGGTGATCGACGAGCTCGCGTCGCTCGGTATGCAGGCCATCGAATCGCGCCGGGGCCGCCTGATGGCCCATCTGCTGCGCGAAGAGCTCGCCGCCCCCATGGATCCCGCGTTTCATCTGCCGTGGCCGACCGACAGACGCATCCGGCAGGTCTGCGAGGCGGTCTCCGTCGAGGGCGAGCGCCGCGACTGGGATGCCGCCCATTGGGCCGATGCGCTCGCCATGAGCGTGAAGACCTTTCAGCGGCACTTCCAGAAACAGACGGGCACGAGCTTCGGCCAGTGGCGGCTACGCGCCCGGTTACTGTCGTCGTTGCAGGGGCTGATGGCCGGCGCCAGCATCCTGCAGGTGGCGCTCGCCTGCGGCTATGCCAGCCAGAGCGCCTTTACGCTGGCCTTTCGCCGTCACTTCGGCATGGCGCCGAGTGTCTTTCAGTCGCAGAGCCACGCCGGCGCCCACGCTTGAGCCCTCCCCTATCCGCGGTGACAATGGCCGCTGTCCCTTTTCCGCAAGCGAGCGCCATGACACCGCAGGCCACCTACACCTTGACGCCGGGCGACTACGCCGCCATGACCGTTGCCCTCACGCGCCGCTCCTGGGCGCGGCGCCTGCTGAAACTGACGCTCTGGGTGCTGGTCTTCTGGGTCGCGCTCTCCTGCCTCACCGGCATCTGGAATCCGCTGACGCTGGCACGTATCGTCATGGCGAGCGGCGGCACACCCTGGATCGGCGGGGCGCTCCTGTTCGCCGCCCTCCTGATCCTGTTCGGCCACTGGATCGCGTGGGGCATCTCTTTTCTCTATTACCGCCAGCTCTCCTCGGCCGGCGCCACCATCACCCTCGCACTCACCGACGACGCGGTCGAGGCCACGTCCAACGTGGCCGACACGCGCGTGCCCTGGATCAGCGTGAAGCGCGTGATCGCAGACTCTCGCCACATCTTCCTGGCCATCTCCAAACGAGAGGCCCTCATCCTGCCGCGGCGTGCCTTTGCGTCGGAGGCCGACTTCGACGCCGCGCGCCGGTATGCCGAGACGCGCCAGAAGGCGGCCGCCTGACCCGCGGATCGACCGCGGCCTGCCTGGCCTGCCCCTCGCATCGCGCAACGCGCTTTCTACCGATGGGGTGAGGCTCGATTTCGCCACCCGACGCCAGGGCGGGCACGCCAATGACAAAGGGGGAGAAGGCCTGAGCCTTCTCCCCCTCGTTTACGTCAGCGGTATCGCCTTCCGTGTTTATTGCTGAGGTGCGATGAAGTGCGAGACACGCGGCGGCTCGTCGCCGATGTGGAAAGCGCGCACTTCTTCCTGCTGGTCCTGGTCGGCGTGCGTGACACGTTCATGCTGGCGCAGGTGTTCGAGCCACGACGTCACCAGGAAGTATTCGAGATAGCGGCCAGGCTGCGCCGTGTCTTCGAAAATGCCCCAGGCATAGGCCCCATCGCGGTGACGCTCGGCACGCACATGATGCATGGCACGGACAAACTCGGTACCGCGAGCGGGGTCGATGAGGTACTCCACCGTGATCATGACCGGACCGCGATCATGCGTGACTTCCTTCTCGATCAGCGGTTCGGGCCAGTGCATGGACGGCGCCAGATCCAGATCCGCTCCCATCTGCAGCTTGGCCTTGCGGGTCAGCAGCATCGCGATCACGGCACCGGCGGCAGCGGCCAGCAAGGCGGCGGGCACGCCCAGTTGCACGGCGGCCTGGCCCCAGATCATGCTGCCTGCCGTCATCGAACCGAAGAACACCGTCACGAAGATCGAGAGGCCACGAGCACGCACCCAATCGGGCAAGGCGACTTGCGCCGAGACGTTGAGCGAGGTCAGCACCATGATCCACGACGCACCGGCCAGGAAGCTGAACACACCGGCCACCACGGGATGCGGCACCACCGCGAAGACCACCAGCGTGAGCGCCGTGCCCAGCGTGCCGGCCATGACGCTGCGATCGGGACCGAGCTTCTTGCGCAGCGGCGGCAACACCATCGCACCGATCACGGCACCCGCGCCGACGCAGCCCAGAATGATGCCGTAGAGCATCGCCCCGCCTTGCAGCACCTGACGCACGATCACCGGCAAAAGCGCCCAGTAAGCGCTGGCGAATACGAAGAACGCGACGGCACGCAGCAACGTGGCCTTGAGCGGCGCGCTGTGCAGCGCGAAGCGCACACCGGCACGCATGGCGGAAAACAGTTGCTCACGCGGCAGGCGCTTTTCGGCGGCGACCGGCGGCTTCCACCAGAAGAGCGCGGCCACCACCACGATGAAGCTCAGCGCGTTGACGAAGAACGGGATCGCGACGCCGAGGCTCGTGATGATGATGCCGGCCAGCGCCGGGCCGATCGCGCGGCTCACGTTGATACCCACGCTGTTGGTGGCGATCGCCTGCTGCAGCGAGGCACGCGGCACAAGGCTCGGCACGATCGCCTGCCAGGCCGGCGCCGACAGCGCCGTGCCCACGCCCATCAGCAGCGTGAAACCGAGCAGCACCCACGGCGTCGTCAACCCGGCCCACACGATGAGCCCGAGCGCCAGCGCCACGATACCCATCGCGATCTGCACGATCAGCAGCAAGCGGCGGCGATCCATCGTATCGGCCAGCGCACCGGCCAGCAGCGACAGCAGAAACACCGGCAACGCGCCCGCGGTCTGCACCAGCGCCACGAAGAACGGCGACGGCGACAGCGAGGTCATCAGCCAACCGGCGCCCACGTCGTGCATCCACGTGCCGATATTGGACAGCACGGTGGCGATCCAGATGACGGTGAACGCGGAATAGGCAAAAGGCGAAGAAGGCGGCGGTTCGGCGGCGAGGCGGTCGGCGGCGGCGGCGTTCATGGGAGGCTCCAGATCAGATAACGGGGGGTGAGGCGAGCGGCAGTGAGCTGCCATGACCGGAACTTTATTCCTCGAGACAATCTTAGGGTAGCGGGCAAATTCCGCCCTCATCGTTCCCAAAATAGAACGATAAGAGGAATTAAACCCGGATCGGCCCCTTTGCCTCTCTGCCTCGTCCGCATCGAGCGTTCGCCCACCGCCACCCCGCGATTCAGGCCTCGCCGCGCCTCAGGGATTTCACTTAACGGCACTCTCCGCGACCGGCCCGAGCCAGCTCCCGCCTGCCTTGCGCCTCATAGGGAAATGCATCCCGCGCGGACGAGCTTTCTATTTTCGGCAAGGCTAATTTGATGAAACTCTAATTGTTATCCGGGTCCGCGCTTCCTAGAATTTTTTGCACATCAAGGGGCAGCAGCCTGTGTGGAACCGCCAACCGCCACACGCGCCAGACTGCCGAACAACAACACGAAGCGCGCGTCAGCAATGCCGTTCCGCTTTACCTCGATACGAGGGGAAAATGTTTTCCTACACCTGTAGGCGTCTGCTCATGACGCTTCCGGTCATGCTGTTCGTCGCCGTCTTCGTCTTCGGCCTGCTTGACCTCGCTCCCGGCGATCCGGCCGCCCTGCTTGCGGGCGAAGACGCCACGCCGGAGCACATCGCCCAGATCCGGGAGAACCTCGGACTCGACCGCCCGTTCCCGGTGCGCTTCGGCCACTGGCTCTATGCCGTGGCGCACGGCGACCTGGGCCAGTCCATGTACACCGGCCTGCCCGTCGCGCAGATGATTTCGCAGCGCATTACGCCGACCTTCACGTTGATGGTCATGACGCTGCTGATTTCTGTGGTCCTGGCCATCCCCATGGGCACGCTCGCCGCCTGGAAGCACAACCGCTGGCAGGATCGCAGCGTGATGATCTTCGCGGTGCTGATCTTCTCGGTCCCGGCCTTCGTCGTGGGCTACATCCTGGCCTGGGTCTTCGGCCTGCAACTGCGCTGGTTCCCGGTCCAGGGCTACGTGCCCTTCTCGGCGGGCGTGATGGCATCGCTGCATACGCTGGTGCTACCGGCGCTGGCGCTGGGCAGCGTCTACGTGGCGCTCATCACCCGTATCACGCGCGCCACCATGCTCGAGACACTCTCGCAGGACTACGTGCGCACCGCTCGCGCCAAGGGCGTGGGCGACCGTGCTCTGCTGTTTCGCCATGCGCTGAAGAACGCCGCCGTACCCATCGTGACCGTGGTCGGCATCGGCGTGGCGCTGCTCATCAGCGGCACCGTGGTGACCGAAACCGTGTTCTCCATCCCCGGGCTGGGCCGTCTCGTGGTCGACGCCATCCTGCGCCGCGACTACCCCGTGATCCAGGGCACGGTGCTGCTCTTCAGCTTCCTCTACGTGATCGTCAACTTGCTGGTCGACCTTCTCTACCGCGCCTTCGACCCGAGGATCAAGTACTAATGAAAACCTTCCTCACCTATCTCAAGGAGCAGCCGACCATTCTGATCGGCCTGCTGCTGCTGACCGTGCTCGTGTTGATGGCCGTGTTTGCACCCTGGGTCGGCACGGTCGATCCCACCGCCCTGAACCCCGTCAATCGCACGAAATCGCCTACCGCCGAGTTCTGGTTCGGTACCGACCTGCTGGGCCGCGATGTGTACTCGCGCGTCGTCTATGGCGCACGCGTCTCGCTGATCGTCGGTTTCTCCGTCGCGATCTTCTCCACGATTATCGGCGTGGCGATCGGCCTGGCCGCCGGCTTCGTCAAGTGGGTCGACGCCATCGTGATGCGCATCATGGACGGCTTCATGTCGATCCCGACCATCCTGCTGGCCATCGCCCTCATCGCCGTGACGAGCCCCTCGATGAAGAACGTGATCATCGCCATTACCGTGGCCGAGGTACCGCGCGTGGTGCGGTTGATCCGCGGCCTGGTGCTCACGCTGCGCGAGCAGCCCTATGTGGAGGCGGCCATGGCCTCCGGCGCCGGCACCCTGCGCATCATCACGCGCCACATTTTCCCGAACACGGTCGCCGCGCTGACGGTACAGGCCACCTACATCTGCGGCGTGGCCATTCTCGCCGAAGCGAGCCTGTCGTTCATCGGCGCGGGCGTGCCGCCCGCCGTACCGTCCTGGGGCAACATCATGGCCGAGGGCCGCGCCCTCTGGCAGATCAAACCGTATTTGATCGCCTTCCCTGCCCTCTTTCTGTCGATCACCATTCTGGCCATCAACATGTTGGGCGATGGCCTGCGCGACGCAATCGATCCCCGCATGGCCCGCAGGAGCGGCGAATGAGCACCCCCACGATGCAATCCGTCCCGTCCAAGCGCGTGCTGGAGGTCCAGGGCCTCTGTGTGGACTTCGGCAGCCACGCCAAGCCCGTGCACGCCGTTCGCAACCTCGATCTGCAGCTCGACCGCGGCGAGACGCTGGCCATTGTTGGCGAGTCCGGCTCCGGCAAGTCGGTGACCTCCCTCACCACGATGCGCCTGGTGGAGTTCGGCGGGGGCCGCGTCAGCGCCGGCCGCATTCAATTCCAGCGTCCCGGGGGCATGGTGGACCTGCTCACCGTGCCCGAGCCTGAGATGAAGAAGATTCGTGGCAGCGAAATTGCGATGATCTTCCAGGAGCCCATGACCTCGCTGAACCCGGTGCTCACCGTGGGCCAGCAGATCACCGAGGCCATCCGCCTGCATCAGCCCTGCGACGCCAGCGCCGCCGTCGAGCGCGCGCGCCGCATCCTGGATCAGGTCCGCATCCCTGACTCGCGCGGCATCCTGCAACGCTATCCGCACGAACTCTCCGGCGGCATGCGCCAGCGCGTGATGATCGCGATGGCGCTGTCGTGCAAGCCCTCGCTGCTGATCGCCGACGAGCCGACGACCGCGCTGGACGTAACCATCCAGGCCCAGATCCTGCAGCTCATCCGCGAGCTGCAACACGAGATGGACATGGGCGTGATCTTCATCACGCACGACATGGGCGTGGTGGCCGAAGTGGCCGATCGCGTCATGGTGATGCGCCATGGCGCCGTGGTCGAGCAAAACACGGTGGGCGCGATCTTCGACAACCCCACGCACCCGTACACCCGCGCGCTGCTCGCCGCCGTCCCGCGCCTGGGCGCGATGCAGGGCAGCACGCTGCCGGCCCATTTCGACCTCCTGTCGGCGGATACCGCGGCGGGCGATCCCGCGGCGGGCGGCCCTGCGCCCGAAGCCGGCGGCCAGGCTCCCGCGCGCCTGCCGCCATCGCGCGGCGACGGCGAAGTCATCCTGCGCGTCAAAGACCTGGTCACGCGTTTCGACGTACGCGGCGGCATCCTGGCCCGCGTCAAGAAGCGCGTGCATGCGGTCGAGCATCTGAGCTTCGAGTTGCGAGCGGGCGAAACGCTGGCGCTGGTCGGCGAATCCGGTTGCGGCAAGACCACCACCGGACGCAGCCTGATGCGGCTCGCCAAGCCGCAGTCCGGCACCATCGAATTCGACGGCCATATCGTGGACGGCCGCTCGGAGGCGTCGCTTGCGCACCTGCGGCGCAACATGCAGTTCATCTTCCAGGACCCCTTCGCGTCGCTCAATCCGCGCATGCGCGTGGGCGACAGCATCAAGGAGCCGATGGTGATCCACGGCATCGCGCACGGCCAGGACGCCGATCGCCGCGTGGGTGATCTGCTCGAGCGAGTCGGGCTGAGCCGCGGCATGGCCAGTCGCTGGCCACACGAGTTTTCCGGCGGCCAGCGGCAGCGCATCTGCATCGCGCGGGCGCTCGCGGTCAATCCCAAGGTGCTCATCGCCGACGAGTCGGTCTCGGCGCTGGATGTCTCGATCCAGGCGCAGATCGTCAATCTCCTGATCGACCTGCAGCGCGAATTCGGCATGGCCTATCTGTTCATCTCACATGACATGGCCGTGGTGGAGCGCATCAGCCACCGCGTGGCGGTGATGTATCTCGGCCAGATCGTCGAGATCGGGCCGCGCCAGCACATCTTCGAGAACCCGCAGCATCCTTACACACGCAAGCTCATGCAGGCCGTGCCCATCGCCGACCCCGCCCGAAGGCGCGAGCGCACGCTCGAAGTCAGCGAGATCCCCAGTCCCGTGCGGCCCGTGGACTATCAACCCGAGCTGGCACCGCTGGTCCAGGTCGGCCCCGATCACTTCGTTGCCCGTCATCAGGTCGGCGTGCTCTAGCCGCCGCCACCCATCACCAAGGAATCAGGCATGAACCGCAGAACCTTCATTCTCACGCCGCTCCTCGCGGCCATCGCCCAATCGCTACCGCTGTCGGCGCTGGCACAAGCCAGGCCGCGTGTCTTCCGTTGGGTCCCGCAGTCCGATCTGGCACTGCTGGACCCGGTGTTCACCACGGCCTCGGTGACGCAGAACCATGCGCAGCTGGTGTACGACACCCTGTACGGCCTGGACGCCCAGTATCAGCCGCATCCGCAGATGGCCGAAGGCCATACGGTGAGCGAGGACAAGCTCACCTGGACCATCACGCTGCGCCCGGGCCTGAAGTTCCACGATGGCACGCCCGTACGCGCGCAGGACGTGATCGCCAGCATCAAGCGCTGGGGCAGCCGCGACCTCATGGGCGGCTCGCTCATCGGCGTGACCAAAGCGATGGACGCGGTCGACGAGCGCACGGTGCGCATCACGCTCACCGAGCCCTTCCCGCTGATCCTCAATGCCCTCGCGCGCCAGGCCACCAGCATGGCCGTCATCATGCCGGAACGCCTCGCGAGCCAGCCGGCCAATCAGGCGCTCAAAGAGGTCATCGGCAGCGGTCCGTTCCGCTTTGTGCCCGAGAAATGGCTGTCGGGCTCGCGCGTCGTGTACGAGCGCTTCGCCGACTACGTGCCGCGCGCGCAAGACGTGCCGCCCACCTTCTCGGCGGGCCCCAAGGTCGCGCACGTTCCCGGCGTGCAATGGAACGTGATCACCGATAGCGCCACGGCCATCGCAGCCCTGCAGGCTGGCGAAGTCGATGGCGTCGAGCGCGTGAACAACGACTTTCTGGGCATGCTCAAGGACATGCCGGACATCCAGTTGGTGAAGGCGGCACTCCCCACCATCAACATCCTGCGCTTCAATCATCTCTACCCGCCGTTCGACAACGTGGAGATCCGCCGCGCCATTCTGTCGGTGGTCAGCCAGACCGACTTCATGACCGCCGCGAACGGCTCGTCGTTCCCCGAGTACTGGAGCGACCGCTGTGGCGCCTTCGTGCCGGACTCACCGATGGACAGCCCGGCCGGCATGGAGAAGCTCACCGGAAAACGCGACCTCGAAGCCGCCAAGGCCGCCATCAAGAAGGCCGGCTACAACAACGAACGCATCGTGCTTCTCGATCCGGTCGACTTCCCCGCGCACCACGCCTCCGCGCTGGTGGCGGCCGACCTGTTCAAGAAGCTGGGCCTGAACGTCGACGTGCAGAGCGTGGACTGGGGCACCGCCGTGCAGCGGCGCAACAGCCAGGCGGCGCCCGCCGAGGGCGGCTGGAACGTCGCCTTCACCGGCCTGACGGGCACCAACAACCTGGACCCCGCCGGCCACCTGGCCATGCGCGGCAACGGCAAAAAGGCCTGGTTCGGCTGGCCGGACAGCCCCCGCCTCGAAGAACTGCGCACGGCCTGGTTCAAGGCGCCCGATCTCGAGGCGCAAAAGAAAATCTGCGCGCAGATCCAGGAGCAAATCTTCCTCGACGTGCCGTACATCCCGCTGGGCGCCACCTACGGCGTGGCCGCCGTGCGCAAGGAATGGAAAGACTTCCAGCCGCAGATGCCGCTCTTCTACACCTTGCGTCATGCCTGATGGGCACGCGGCCCCTCTCGCACTCCTTCGAGCACAAGCACACCATGCGTATCGCCGTACTGCAATTCACCCACGAGACCGTCACCTTCCTGCCCAACGACACCACGCGCGAGGACTTCATCTATCCCGGCTCGCCTGCGGGGGGTGAATCCCTGCTGCGCACCGATCCCAAGGGCTATATGGGCGGCTTCGTCCAGGTCGCGCGCGAATACGCCGACGTCGAGCTGGTCGGCATCACCTCGCCGCTGTTTCCGCGCACGGGCACGGGGTCGGGCTGGATCACCGAGGATGCCTTCGAGCACTTCACCCGCATCATGCTGAATGAGCTCGCCGAGCAGGGGCCGTTCGACGGCGCCTTCCTGGCCCTGCATGGCGCGGCCGCGGTGCGCGGCGTGCCGCGCCCCGAGGCTGAGCTGGCGCGGCGCGTGCGTGACGTGATCGGCCACGCGGCCTTCATCAGCGCCACCTTCGACCCCCACGGCAACGAGGATGACACGTTCCTCAAGAGCGCCGACATGGGCTTCTGCGTGAAGTACTTCCCGCATTACGACATGCATCTGCAAGGCCAGCGCGCGGCCCGCATGCTGGTGCGCGCGATCCGCGGCGACTTCTCGCCGGCCAATGCGGTGGTGCGCGTGCCCATCATCGCCCCCACGGTGGTCATGTGGACCGGCGCCTCGCCCTGGTCCGACCTGGTGCAGCGCGCGCTCACCTGGGAGGCGCGCGAGCCCGACGTGTTCGTCAACGTGTTTTTCGGTTTCCCGTGGTCCGATGTGCCCGACGCCGGCATGACGATCCAGGTGCTCACCAACGGCAAGCCCGAGCTTGCCGCCACGATCGCGCAGGACATGGCGCAGTGGGCGTGGCGCAAGCGCGAGGCGCTGCTCAACACCACCCGCATTCACGACATGAAGGACGGGGTGCGGCTGGCCACCGAGGCCGTGGCGGCGGGCCGGAGCCCAGCCGTGCTCGCCGACTACAGCGACAGGTCCGGCTACGCCACCTGGCTGCTCGCCGAGATCCTGGCCCAGAAGACCCGGCGCACCGTCGTCGCGACCGTGGCATCGCCCCATGCCTTCCAGGCCCTGGAGCAAGCCGGCGCCAAGGCGGGCGATCCGTTCGACATGGAGGTGGGCGGGCGGCTCGACGAATCGGCGGGCGACCCGGTGCGCGTGACCGGCACGGTGCACAGCGTGACCGAGTCCGCCGCGGGCCGCAGCAAGGGCAACCGCTGGTACCTGATCGCCTTCGGCGAGGGCAACATCCTGATCATCAGCCCGTATCTGGTGCAGATCCAGGATCCCGCCGAGATCTGGGCGCTGGGCCTGTCTCCCGCTGACTTCGATATCGTCGCCTTGAAGTCACGCGTGCATTTCCGCCGGGGTTTCGATGACAGCGGCTATGCGCCCACCATCCTGCTGGTCGAGCCGCCACAGCCCTTCATGGGTACCGTCCGGCTCGACGCGCTGCGTTACGAGCACCTGACCCTGACGGACTACTACCCCTATGGTGATCCGGCGTTCGAGGCCAGGGTGCTCTGACCCGCGGCGAGCGCCGCCAGGCATCCCGGCACGCCGGGGCCGGCGCGCGCTCGTGTACTCTGGAGCGCCCGGCGGCCCCGGCCGCGCACCCACCCTTGCTCACGGCGATGCTCAACACGGCGTTCCGATACTTTCTCGAAGTCGTCAACACCGGCTCTCTCACGGCAGCGGGCCTGCGCCTGCATGTGGCGCCGTCCGCGGTCAGCCGCATGATCCGCAAGCTCGAAGAAGAGTATGGCGTGGCGCTCTTCGAACGCCACGGGCGCGGCATGGTGCTGACCGAGGCGGGCGAGATCCTGGCCACCAGCGCACGGCGCAGTCAGCTCGAAGCCGAGCATGCGCGCATGGACATCTTCGACTTGCGCAAGACCGGCAAGCGCCTGATCCGCATTTCCGCCAACCAGGCCTTCGGGATGGAGCTGATCCCGCACTTGATCGCGCGTTACCAGAAGGCCGATCCCGACGTGACGTTCAACCTCACCCTGCTGCGTGCCAGCGAGATCCATCGCCGCATCCAGGACGGCGAGGACGACATCGGGCTCTATTACAGCCTGCGACCGGCGGTCGACGTCAATCTGCAGTATTCGCGGCGCATGCGCGTGCTGGCGCTCGTGCAGCCCGGCCATCCGCTGGCCGGCCGGGGCTCGGTATCGCTCAAGGACATCGAACCCCATCCGGTGGGACAGATGAGCCTGGGCACGACCGTGCGCACCATCGTCGATCTGTGCTGCATGCAGGAAAACGTCTCCCTGAGCTCGGTGTTCATCAGCAACAACGTGACGGCGCTGCAGAACTTCTGCCAGGAGCGCGACGACGCCGTGGTGTTCTTTGGCGAGCTCACCGCGACCTCCATCATCAAGCAATGCAAGCTGGTCGCGCTGCACCTGAACGAACCGCAGTTGCACCAGCGCCACCTGCAGATCATCACCATGGAAGGCCGCGAGCTGCCCAACAGCGCACGGCGCTTCCTGGATATGGCCATCGCGCACATCGAGCAGTCCTCGCCCCAGCCCCTGCCCTTCACCGGCGAGTCCTCGGCCTGAACGCCGCGCCGGCCGTCACGCGCGCCCCTCTTCCGATATCACACATGACCGACTCTCCCAACCAGCCTGCCGCCCGCCGGCCCCGCGTCACCCTCTACGCCGTAGGCGGCACCATCGCCGGCAGCGCGGCCAGCCGCACCAACACCACCGACTATCAAGTGGGCATCGGCGCGGACGAGCTCATCGCCGCCGTGCCGGAGATCGCACAAATTGCCGACGTACGCCACGAACAGCTGGCCAATGTGGCGAGCTCCGATGTGGGCACGACACTGCTGCTTCAGCTCTCCAAGACTGTCTCGGCGGCGCTGCAAGACCCGGATACCGACGGGGTGGTGATCACGCACGGCACCGACACGCTGCCCGAGTCCGCCTTCTTCCTGGATCTCACCGTCCAGAGCGACAAACCGGTGGTGTTCGTCGGCGCCATGCGGCCCGCTTCGGCGGTCAGCGCGGACGGGCCCGCCAACCTGCTCAAGGCCGTCGCTCTCGCGGGCTCAGCCGAGGCACGCGGCCGTGGTGTCCTGATCGCGCTCAATGATCGTATCGGCTCGGCGTTCTACACCAACAAGACGCATAGCACCTCTGTCGAGACCTTCCGGGCCGACGAGCAGGGCTCGCTGGGCGTGTTCATCAACACGCGGCCACGCTTCTGGTATGCGCCCGCCACCCCGCTCGCCAAGCCCCATTTCGATGTTTCGCGCCTGGAAACGCTGCCCAAGGTGGCGATTCTGTATGCCTACCAGGATCAGGATGATCTGTTGATCGACGCCGCGATCCAGAACGGCGCCCAAGGCATCGTGATCGCGGCGTCCGGCCACGGCTCGGTCAGCATCCCGACCAAGCAGCGCATTCGCGAACTGGAGGCGACGGGCTTTCCGGTGGTACGCGCCACGCGCACCGGCAACGGCATCGTGGCGGAGAAGCCCGAAGGCATCGGCGCGGGCGTCTACAGCGTGACCAAGGCGCGCTGGCTGCTGGCCCTCGCCCTGGCGAGCGGCGCCTCGCTGGCGCAGATCCGGGCGCTGTTCACGGCCTGATCCGCGCGAAGCGCCTGGCGCCGGCCCGATTGGTTGCGCTCGCGACGATTTCCGTCGCATTGCGTTTTTCCTACACGCAAATCGGCTCATGGCCATGTCGATCCCCGGCGGTTTGCAACGGCTGGTTTCGTGCGGACGCCGGGTGGGATAGCGCGTAGTACATTTCGGGGGCACATCCGCAGGCCCGGCGCATCGCGCGCCGCGGCAGGGTCGCCCGCCGCGCCGGGCCGGCCAGCACGCTTACCGCTTGGAACGATGTACTCGATGAGACAGAAGGCATACTCCCGCTCGCTCGCTCCCCTGCTGCTCGCCCTTGCGCTGGCCACGGGCCCCGTCCATGCGCAGCCGCAGGCGCGTGATCCCGCCGTGGCCAACATCGACCCGCTCACGCCGGTGATGACCGAGGCACGTGAACAGGCGATCGCGGCCGTCAAGGACGAAGCAACGCGCGACGCACTCACCGAGATGCTGGCGATCCTGCGCCACATGCAGCGTGTCGAGCTTCCGTATCGGCAACCCCCGGGCCAGACCGTCCATGCGCCATCACGCCTGGCCGTGCTGTCCGACTATCCCGATGCCCAGACCATGATCGACGTGTATGCCGCCGGTATCGTGGGCGGTGTCGAGCCCGACGGCAGCATCAGCGTGATCCCGCCGTTCACCCTGCCCTACCTGCACACCTTCGACTGGACCACGATCTCTTATTCGGGCGAGCCCGACATCCCCGCTGAAAGCGAGGAAGGCCCCGCCGTCACGATGCAGCGCAAGAACGCGAAAGCGCGCGGCGTGGTGGTACCCGCCACCGATCCGGCGAACGCGGTTCCCACCGAGATGAAGGGGCGGCTGAACGTCGAAATGCCCAAAAGCGTGGCGCAGATCGAGTTCTCGCGCAACGACATCGGCGAGGTCAGGACGGCTGGCGATTATCTGTTCAAGTTGACAGCCATCGAGGGCCACCGTGTCGAGCTCGAGACCTGGCATCGCGATGGCGGCGTTCCGGGTTTCGCCAGCGACGGCGTGATCGTCGAAGCGCGCGATGCCAGCGGCAAGTTCCTCGGTCTGCACGCACGCCTGTGGGAAGTGCCGGATCAATTCCAGCGCGGCCTGCTCAAGCTCGATGAATTCACCGCCCTGGCCCGCGCGGGCAAGTTTCGCGCCAAGGACACGTCCGATCTGCTGCAGAGAGCCGGCTGGCGCGACGCCCCCTCCACCATGCGGGGCCGGCTGGGATTCAAAGGCACCGTGGATTCCGTGCGCGTCACGATGATGGTGCGCGAAGGCGAGCACTTCACGCCGGTGACGCGCGATCTCGCCACGCCCGTGTTGCCGATCAATCGCGGCGTGAACGCCGAAGGCATGACACCGCTCAAGCTCGCAGGCGCCGCCTACGATCATGAGATCGCCGCCGAGTTGCGCGATGGCCCGCTCGAAATCGAACGCAAGGACATGGCCAAACGGATCAAGGTCGATGTCGTGCAGCTCGACGGCTATCCCGTCGTCCGCTTCTCGTACCCTGATGTCTTGAGCAACCGATTCTTCCAGACGCCGGTACGCTTCGGTCTCGAAGACGCCGAGTCGGTGTCGGTGATTTTCTACGACGCCGCGGGCAAGCCCCTCGAAGGCGAAGAGGGCCTCGCCTGGGGCCGTGTGGACGAAGGCATCGGCTACGACCCGGCCGGCTTCAATGGTGTGCCGGTGCGTGCCGCCGGCCAGATCTCGCCGCGCCGCGTTGCCGACCTGCCCCGCCGCACGCTCACGCCCGCGAAGCTGCCCGATGGCATCAAGATCGACCGCAACATGGTCACCGTCGACACCTCACGTCACGCCTACGACACGGCGGGCATGCTGTGGCTGGCCAAGGACACGACCGGCCGCTATCTGGTGTTGACCGGCCGCATGGCGCTCAATCACCCGGAATCGGGCCACACATCGATCGTCCATTACTTCCAGGGCGACGTCGCCACGCTCGAGACCGTCGAGCGCGGCCAGGTCGAGCGCGTGCCGTTCAAGTTCGACGTCAAGCTTCCCGCCCAACCCTGAGGGCAGGGGCACCCGCCCCCCCCGGGCCCGACTACTCTTCGCTCGCGATCACGAGCAGCACCTCGGCCGGCTGTGCACCGACCGAGGTGATCTTGTGCGGAATGCTCGAATTGAAGTGGGCGCTGTCACCGGCCCCCAGCTGCTCCGTGCGGCGCGCCAATTGCAGCGTCACCTTGCCCTTGAGCACGAACAGGATCTCTTCTCCCTTGTGATGGCTCATCGGGTGATTGCGCATCGGCTCATCGGTGGGCGAGAGCACGAAGGCCACCAGCTTGTGTCCGCGCAGCGTGCCTGACACCAGGCGCGGCCCCGGCTCGGCCCGTTTGCGCCCCACGGGCGCCCGGTTGATCACCACCGGATCATCCTCGCCCGCCTCCGAAAACAACGCTTCCACCGTGACGCCCAGGGCCTTGGCGATCTTCAGCGCCGCGCCGATCGAGGGCGTCGACACACCGCGTTCCAGCTTGGACAGGTAGCTGCGCGTAAGCTCGGCCGCCTGCGCCAGTTCCTCCAGGGTCTTGCCAGACTGCACCCGCAGCAATTTCAGCTTGACGGACATTTCTTTCCTTTAGGACACTTGTGTCCTAGAATACGCATTGTGTCATTCAAACAACAAAGTTCCTATTCGACACAATCCCTGGAGACAATGTCATGGCGTTCGGAAACCGTTGCACACCCTTCATTTTCGCAGCCCTGTTTAGCACCACCGCGCTCGTCCCGCAAATCGCCGCGGCCGACACCTATCCGGCTCAGCCGGTGCGCCTCATCATTCCGTTTGGCGCGGGCGGCATCACCGATGTGGCGGGGCGGCTGGTAGGCCAGTATCTGAGCGAAGCGCTCAAGCAGCAGGTGGTGGTGGAGAACCGCCCCGGTGCGGGTGGCGCGATCGCCGCCCAGGCGCTGGTGAGCGCCAAACCCGACGGCTACACCATCCTGTTGGGTACGGTGGGCACGCAGGTCGTCAACAAGATGCTGTACTCCAAGCTCAACTACGACCCCGCCGCCATGACGCCGGTCTCGCTCGTCAGTAATTCGCCCTACGTACTCGCGGTGAGCGAAGGCGTGACGGCCAAAGATCTGCCGGGGCTGGTCACCCAGGCCAAGGCCAACCCGGGCAAGCTCAATTTCGGTTCGGCCGGCAATGGCAGCTCGCCGCATCTGGGCATCGAGCTGTTCAAGCTCGCCACCGGCACCGACATCGTGCACGTGCCCTTCAAGAGCGGCGCCGAAGCCGTCAATGCCGCGATCGGCAAACAGGTGGATATCGTGATCGACGCGATCCCCGTGATCCAGCCGCAGGCCAAGGCGGGACGCCTCACCGTGCTCGGTATCGCGGCCGACAAGCGCAACACCGCGGAACCCGGCGTGCCCACCAGCGTGGAACAAGGCATCCCGGCATTCCAGATCGGCTCCTGGAATGCGCTGCTCGCACCGGCCGGCACGCCCGCCGACCGCGTGGAGACCCTGAACCGGGCATTGACGCAGGTGCTCGCGCGCCCCGAGGTCGTGTCGCGCCTGGCCGGCATGGGTATCGAGCCTTTGCCCACCGGGCCCGCGGCCTACCGCGAACATGTTGCGCGCGAAACCGAGAAGTGGTCCAGGGTGATCGCGGCCGCGGGCACCCGACTCGACTGAACGGAGACAACGATGATTCTTTACGACACGCTGCGATCCGGCAACGCCTGGAAGGCCCGTCTCATGGCGGGTTTTGCCGGCGTCCCGCTCGAGCGCCGCACCCTGTCCATCGACCGGGGTGACCTCGCCCAGCCCGCCTTCCTGGACGTGGCGCCCCTGGCGCACGTGCCGGTGCTGCAGTTGCCCGACGGCTCGCACCTGCCCGAGTCGCAGGGCATCCTCTTCTATCTGGCGCAGGGCACGCCCTGGTGGCCGGCGTCGCCGCCCGATCAGGCGCGCGCGCTGAGCTGGATGGGATTCGAGCAGGACCGCCACATGAAGCCCCTGGCGCAATTGCGACTGCACCTCGCCCTGCACCAGGACGCCGATCCACAAAGTGCGCTGTTCCGCGGCTATGCCGATGCGGCGCGCGCCGCGCTCGCGGCCCTGGACGCCCAGCTCGCCCGGCAGGGCGCGCAGGCGTGGGTCGCCACCGCCGCGCATCCCTCGATCGCGGACGTGGCACTCTATCCGTATACGCGCATGGCACCCATGGGCGGCATCGCGCTCGAGCCCTACCCGGCCATCGGCCGCTGGCTCGCCCGCCTCGAAGCCTTGCCCGGCTATCAGCCGCTCTTTCCGGGGCAGCCCGACCGCAACCTCTCCACCGCAGAACACGCCTGAGATCCGATCATGAACGCATCCGATACCTTCAATCTGGACAAAGCCACGCTGGTGTCCCAATCCACCAGCAAGATGGACGCGCAGTTCAAGGACAGCGCCTACACCCTGCGCCAGAAGCTGGCGCTCACCTGCCGCATCCTGTTCGACAACGGGCACGACTCCGGCCTCGCCGGCCAGATCACGAGCCGCACCGGCGTCGAAGGCCAATTCCTGACACAACGCCTGGGAATGGGTTTCGACGAGATCTCCGAAGCCAACCTGCTGGTGGTCGACGAGCACCTCAACGTGCTCGACGGCGACGGCATGCCGAACCCGGCCAACCGTTTCCATTCGTGGGTGTACCGCGCCCGCCCCGACGTCAATTGCATCATCCACACGCATGCGGTGCACACGGCGGCGCTGGGCATGCTCGAGACCCCGCTGATCGTCTCGCACATGGACAACTGCGTGCTGTACGACGACGTGGCTTTCGTGGGCCACTGGCCCGGCGTGCCGGTGGGCAACGAAGAAGGCGAACTGATCTCCGGGGCGCTGGGCCAGAAGCGGGCGCTGATGCTGTCGCATCACGGCCTGCTCATCGCCGGCAGCTCGGTCGAAGAGGCCTGCGTGCTGGCCATCGCCTTCGAGCGCGCCGCGCGCATGCAGCTGCTCGCGATGGCGGCGGGCGAGGTCAAGCCCATCGACCCCGCGCTCGGCAAAGAAGCCCACGACTGGATCCTGCGGCCCAAGCGCAACGCAATCGCCTTCGATTACTACGCGCGCCGCACGCTCAAGAATCCGAACCACGCCGACTGCCTGCGCGCGGCAGCTGGCTAGGTGCGGCGTGAGGCACACGGCCGGCGGACCCGCCGCGGACCGCATCCGCCAGGTACAGGAAACCGTCCTGCTGCGGTGCAAGCTGCTTTCCCGGGCCGGGGCTACTACACTGATCGATTGCGTCTGGACGATACCCGTCCGGATAAGCGACACTGATCATGTTCGCCGACGGCCTCCTGTGCCTACCTGCGCAGGAGGTCTTCTTACGCTCCGTCGCCAAGGATAGGAAGCCCGCCATGAACACGCATTACCGCAAGCCGCTGCCCGGCACCTCGCTGGACTACTTCGACGCCCGCCAGGCCGTCGAAGACATCCAGGTCGGCGCCTGGGCCACGCTGCCCTATACCTCGCGCGTCCTCGCCGAAAACCTGGTGCGCCGCTGCGACCCGGCCACGCTCACCGACTCGCTCAAGCAGCTCATCGAGCGCCGCCGCGACATGGACTTCCCGTGGTTTCCGGCGCGCGTGGTGTGCCACGACATCCTGGGCCAGACGGCACTGGTCGATCTGGCAGGCCTGCGGGATGCCATCGCGGATGCCGGCGGCGACCCCGCCAAGATCAACCCGGTGGTGCCTACCCAGCTGATCGTCGACCACTCGCTGGCGGTCGAATACCCCGGCTTCGACAAAGACGCCTTCGAGAAGAACCGCGCGGTCGAAGACCGCCGCAACGAAGACCGCTTCCATTTCATCAACTGGACCAAGCAGGCCTTCCGCAATGTCGACGTGATCCCCCCGGGCAACGGCATCATGCACCAGATCAATCTGGAGAAGATGTCGCCGGTGGTGCAGGTACGCGACGGCGTGGCCTTTCCTGACACCTGCGTGGGCACCGACAGCCACACCCCGCACGTCGACGCCCTCGGCGTGATCGCCATCGGCGTGGGCGGTCTCGAAGCCGAAAACGTGATGCTGGGCCGCGCCTCCTGGATGCGGCTGCCCGACATCGTCGGCGTGGAGCTCACCGGCCGCCCCCAGGCGGGCATCACCTGTACCGACATCGTGCTCGCGCTCACCGAGTTCCTGCGCCGCGAAAAGGTGGTGGGTGCCTACATCGAATTCCTGGGCGAAGGCGCCAGCGCGCTGACCATCGGTGATCGCGCCACGATCTCCAACATGACGCCGGAGTTCGGCGCCACGGCCGCGATGTTCTACATCGACGATCAAACCATCGATTACCTTACGCTCACCGGCCGCGACGACGATCAGGTCAAGTTGGTCGAGACCTACGCCAGGCAGGCCGGCCTCTGGGCCGACGATCTCAAGCACGCCGAATACGAGCGCATGCTCGGCTTCGATCTCTCCACGGTGGTACGCAACATGGCGGGCCCCTCGAATCCGCACAAGCGCCTGCCCACCTCGGACCTCGCCGCGCGCGGCATCGCCGGCGCCTGGGAAGAAAAGCCGGGCGAGATGCCCGACGGCGCGGTGATCATCGCCGCCATCACCAGCTGCACCAACACCAGCAACCCGCGCAACGTGATCGCGGCGGCGCTCCTGGCGCGCAACGCCAACCGCGCCGGCCTCACCCGCAAGCCCTGGGTGAAGAGCTCGCTCGCGCCCGGCTCCAAGGCCGTGCAGCTCTACCTCGAAGAATCGGGCCTGCTGCCCGACCTCGAAAAGCTCGGCTTCGGCATCGTGGCCTTCGCCTGCACCACCTGCAACGGCATGAGCGGCGCGCTCGATCCCGTGATCCAGCAAGAGATCATCGATCGCGACCTCTACGCCACCGCCGTGCTGTCGGGCAATCGCAACTTCGACGGCCGCATTCACCCGTATGCCAAGCAGGCCTTCCTGGCCTCGCCGCCGCTGGTGATCGCCTACGCCATCGCCGGCACGGTGCGCTTCGACATCGAGCGCGACGTGCTGGGCACCGACGCCACCGGCAAGCCCATCACGCTCAAGGACATCTGGCCCAGCGACGCCGAGATCGACGCCGTGGTCGCATCCAGCGTCAAACCCGAGCAGTTCCGCAAGGTGTACGAGCCGATGTTCACGTTCGCCAAAGAACAGGCCGGCAAGACCGACCCGCTGTATGCGTGGCGGCCGCAAAGCACCTACATCCGCCGCCCGCCCTACTGGGAAGGTGCGCTGGCCGGCGAACGCACCCTGCGCGGCATGCGGCCCCTCGCGGTGCTGGGCGACAACATCACCACCGACCATCTCTCGCCCTCCAACGCCATCATGGCCGACAGCGCCGCGGGCGAGTACCTGGCGAAGATGGGCCTGCCCGAAGAAGACTTCAACTCCTACGCCACGCACCGGGGCGACCACCTCACCGCGCAGCGCGCCACCTTCGCCAATCCCAAGCTCATCAACGAAATGGCCGTGAGCGGCGGGCAGGTCAAGCAAGGATCGCTCGCACGCATCGAACCCGAGGGCCAGGTCGTGCGCATGTGGGAAGCCATCGAAACCTACATGGATCGCAAGCAGCCACTCATCATCATCGCGGGTGCCGACTACGGCCAGGGTTCGTCGCGCGACTGGGCCGCCAAGGGCGTGCGCCTGGCGGGCGTCGAGGCCATCGTGGCCGAAGGTTTCGAGCGCATCCATCGCACCAACCTGATCGGCATGGGCGTGCTTCCGCTCGAGTTCCTGGCCGGCACCGACCGCAAGACGCTCGCGATCGACGGCACCGAGACCTACGATGTCGTGGGCGAGCGCGTGCCGCGCGCCACGCTCACGCTGGTGATCCATCGCCGCAACGGCGAGCGCATCGATGTGCCCGTCACCTGTCGCCTCGACACCGCCGAAGAAGTCTCGATCTACGAAGCGGGCGGCGTACTGCAGCGTTTCGCGCAAGATTTCCTCGAATCCACACAAGCAGCCTGAACCTTACCGATGGCGGCCCACGAGGCCGCCATCGTCCGCTAGGACTCCGACATGGCCTTCCTTCCCCAGCTTCGTATTCCCGCCACCTATATGCGCGGCGGCACCAGCAAAGGCGTGTTCTTCCGTCTGCAAGACCTGCCGGCCGCGGCCCAAAAGCCCGGCCCGGCGCGCGACGCCCTGCTGCTGCGCGTGATCGGCAGCCCCGATCCCTATGCCAAGCAGATCGACGGCATGGGAGGCGCCACCTCCAGCACCAGCAAGACCGTGATCCTCGACCGCAGCACGCGGCCCGATCACGATGTCGACTACCTCTTCGGCCAGGTCTCGATCGATAGCGCCTTCGTCGACTGGAGCGGCAACTGCGGCAATCTCAGCGCCGCGGTCGGCGCCTTCGCCATCTCGGCCGGCCTGGTCGACCCCGCCCGCGTGCCGCAGGATGGCATCGCCGTGATCCGCATCTGGCAGGCCAATATCGGCAAGACCATCCTGGGTCACATTCCGATGGCCGGCGGCCAGGTGGTCGAGAGTGGCGACTTCGAACTCGACGGCGTCACTTTTCCGGCCGCCGAAGTGCAGCTCGAGTTCCTCGATCCCGCCGACGAAGGCGAAGGCGATGCCGGCGGCGCGATGTTTCCGACCGGCAACGTGGTCGACAGCTTCGAGGTGCCGGGCTTCGGCACGCTCGAGGCCACCTTCATCAATGCAGGCATCCCCACCATCTTCGTCAAGGCCGAGGCCATCGGCTATACCGGCAGCGAACTGCAGGACGCCATCAATGGCGACCCGCAAGCGCTCGCGCGCTTCGAAACGCTGCGTGCCCACGGCGCGGTGCGCATGGGCCTGATCCAGGACGTCGCCGAGGCCGCCAAACGCCAGCACACACCCAAGATCGCGTTTGTCGCGCCCGCCGCCGACTACACCGCATCCAGCGGCAAGGCAGTCAAGGCCGGCGATATCGATCTGCGCGTGCGGGCCCTCTCCATGGGCAAGTTGCACCACGCCATGATGGGCACCGCCGCGGTCGCCATCGGCACCGCCGCCGCCATTCCCGGCACGCTGGTCAACCTGGCGGCCGGTGGCGGCCAGCGCGAAGCGGTGCGCTTCGGGCACCCGTCGGGCACGCTGCGCGTGGGTGCGCAGGCCGAGCTCGACAATGGCCAATGGAAGGTCACCAAAGCCATCATGAGCCGCAGCGCGCGCGTACTGATGGAAGGCACGGTGCGCGTGCCCGCCGAGACGCTCAGCGGACTCGACTGATACGGCGCCAGGCGCGTCGAGCGGCATGCAAGAGGCCCTTGCCGGCACAAACCGGCAAGGGCCTCTTGCATGGCGGGGTGCGGGCTAGGCTTTCGCCTTGGCACAGGCCAGCATGGCCGCGCCGATCTCGATGCCGCCCTGTGCCTGCACCGCCAGGCCCGCCGACTCGAGATCACGGCGGTCCTTGTTCTGGCTGAGCTTGTACTTGCCCACCAGGCGCGTCACGTCGATCTGGATGCCCACGATCGCCTTGAGCAGCGCGTCGATGTAATCGGGCGCACTGTCGGTCATTTTCCAGGGCTTGGGCTGCGTGGCCTCGTGCGTACGCGTGAGGCGGGCCACCACGCCGCGCACATAGCGCTCGTCGTCACGGATGGTGATCGCGCCGTGCGCATGCACCACCCGGTAGTTCCAGGTCGGCACCTGACGGTGTTCCTCGTGCTTGCTCGGATACCAATTGGGCGAGATATAGGCGTCGCCGGCGCGAAACACGGCCAGCACCTCGTCGCCACTCTGCACGTCCTGCCAGACACGGTTATTGCGCGCGACGTGGGCATGGAGGATCGTCTTGCCATCGGCCACCTCGAGTTCGAACGGCACGTGATTGGCGTCCAGGCCGGCCGCGCCGTGCGTCACCAGCGTGCCCATGGGATGGCTGCGGATCAGGTCGTGCAGCGACGCCTCGTCGGCAACGGCAAAATGCTCGGGAACGTACATGAAACACCTCTCGCTCTGAAGACCGTCATCATGCGCCGCCACTGGCTTGGGGTTAAGTGCCAGTTTCGTGAAAAACGGGCAGTCCAGTTGCGTTCCCTGCCAAATCACCTGCCGCGGCACCCCCTCGATGCGGCCCGCGGCCCGCCATCTACGATGGCTTGCGCCCGCGCCTGGCGGGGGGCCGCCGGCCGCCTTCGAGCAGCCGGGCCAGGCGGCGCACACCCTCGGCGATCTCGTCCGGTGACAGACTGGCGTAGCCCAGCACAAACCCTGCGCAGGCCCGTGCCCGGCGCGCCTGGCCTTCGGCATACAAGGGCGAGAGCGGCCGGATGCCGACACCCGCCTCGCGCACCCGCCGCGCAAAGTCGGCTTCCTCGCGCGCCGGGATGCCGGTGAACCAGACCACCACATGCAGCCCCGACGCGGCGCCATCGACGCGATACGCATCCGCGGGCAGATGCGTGGCCAGCGCGTGCAGCAGTGCACCGCGGCGCGTTTCGTTCAGCCGGCGGCTGCGGCGCACGTGCCGCTCGTAGCTGCCGTCTTCGATCATGGCGGCCAGCACCCGCTGCTCCTGCCGCGGAGCATGCCGGTCGGCTAGGCGCTTGGCCTCGCGAAACACCGGCACCAGCGCCGGTGGCAGCACCAGATAGCCCAGCCGCATCTGCGGCGACAGCGCCTTGGAGAACGTGCCCACGTAGATGACGCCGCCAGACTCGTCGATGGACTGCAGGGTATCGACCGGGCGCATGCCGTAGCGAAACTCGCCGTCGTAGTCGTCTTCGAGTATCCAGGCCCGGTGCCGCACGGCCCAGCCCAGCAGCGCTTTACGCCGGTTGATGGGCATGACCCCGCCGAGCGGGAATTGATGGGACGGCGTGACATACGCCAGCGCGCAAGGCCGATCGGGCAGACCGTCCGTATCCAGTCCCTGCTCGTCCGCACGCACCGGCACCACACGTGCCCCGGCCGCTTCGAAAACGCGCCGGGCCATCACATAGCAGGGATCCTCGACCACCACCCGGTCGCCCGGATTGACGAGCACACGCGCGCAGAGATCGATCGCCTGCTGCGAGCCATGTACCACCACGATCTGATCGGCATCACAGCGCAGGCCGCGCGCACGGCGGAGATAGCCTTGCACGGCCTGGCGCAGCATCGCCTCGCCCTCGGGCGGCTCATACGACAGGCGGCCCTGCCGCTGCACCAGGGCGCGGTTATAGGCCCGGCGCCATGCCAGCAAGGGAAAATCGGCGGCGGCCAGAGCGCCATACAGAAAATCGATGACCGTGCCGTCGGGGTGCGCAACGCCACCGCCCTCCGAGCGGGCAACGCGCTCGCCGTAGTCGGAAAGTCCGCGCGGCACGCGTGTGCCGCTGCGCGGGCTCACCCGTGCGGGCGCGGCCGCACCGGCTGCCACGCGGGCACGTCGGCCCTGCTGTGTATCCACGAAGCCCTCGGCGGCAAGCTGCTCATACACCGCCGTCACGGTGGAGCGCGACACAGCCAGATCGATGGCCAGCGCGCGCGTGGACGGCAGCGCCGCCCCCTCGGACAGGCTGCCGTCGAGAATCTGCGCCTTGAGCGACTGGTAGATGCCCTGGCTGGTCTTGGCCTGCGTGAGGCCGGCGGGGTTCCTGGCCAACTGGACTGCCCGAAAGATGAAATCAGAGAGATTTCATTGTGCCAGACCAGCGGGCATTCGCCATCGGAGGTGGGCCGCCCCCGGACGCTCCCGAGACGGCGCAGGGGGCCCCGCCGAGGCCTCCCCCGGCCTCACCTCATCGGCTACGTTCCTTCAGTACCTCGGCGACATCCTGGCGGCCGTAAGCCGCGGCAAAGGCGACCGTGCGCAGGCGCCGCACGACATCCGGCGTGCCGGGTGCTTCGGACTTGTCGGCCCGTTTCACCGGATTCTGGCCCGACAGGTTGTACGACGTATGCCAGAACACACGCCCGGGATCTTCGTCCAGGAACGCCTCCACCTTGGCCAGGATCTCTGCCGGAATGTCGGCGTCCTCGAGCATCACGGGACTCATGTTGTTGCCGCGTTCGTTGAGCGCCCGCTCGAAAAACAGGTCGAGGTTGCCCTGCATCAGGGCAGCTTCCTTGGTCAGTCCGCCGGCGATCATGGCCTGGCTGTCCGCCTCGCACCGCGCCAGCGTGCTCGCCACGAGTTCGGCAGGGGCCTCGCCGCCCGTTCTGTTGCGGCGGGATGCCAGCGGATCCATCGGGAACAGACGTTGCTCGACGGTCAGGAGCGGATAGCGGCGCAGGCTGTAGCGCGGGCACAGAAGGGTCGAGGGCACCACGTCCACCGAGGCACTCGTTTGTCCCCACGCGAGTTCGTCCAGACCATAGAACGGTTGCTGCACCGACTCGAGCAACGAACGCTTGGTCAAGGACGTCGACACCGTCGGGGCGCCCCAGGTCTTGAACCAGACCACCTGGAAGCTCGGGCTCAGCGCCGTGCCGACCAGCAGCAACGCGACACACGCGAGCCACTGCTTCGCGAGCGCCGGCCGGGGCTGGCCGCGCACCACGCGGCCTGTCACGTAATACCAGACGGGGAACGTCGCGAACGCGAGAATGCCGCCCAGGCAGGTTACAGACGTGATGCCGTTGAAGGCCCCCACGATCAGCGCGGCCACGCCGAATAGCGCGGGCCATCTCCACCAGGATTTGCGGGATGCGGCGCGCCAGTCCAGCACGCCAGGTTCGGAAGACGAGGCAGAGGAAGACAACGATGGCTCCAGGCTCAGTAATCAGGTGCGCGTGCGTGACCGGGCGGCGCAGCCTGTGCGCAACCCGATCGCGTCATCACGTAGGAAAGGTAAGGGATCGAGGCGGCCCGCAGGCCGCCTGTGCCGGATCAGCGTTGACCGGTCCGCATATACAGCTTCGCGCGCGCGATGGCCTCTGGCGCGTTGGGTTTGCAGAACCGCTCCGAACCCCCACACCAGGCCTGGGTCGCGATCCGGTAGCTACCGCCGCCCAGCGGCTCGCGCGTGATGCTGTACGACAGATGAGGGCTTCCGCGCGGCACGCTGTCGGTTTCGATGAGATTCGACGTCTGCGCCACCATTTGCCAGCGGGAGTTGTTCGCGACGTAATAGATGCCGCGTTCCCACATCAGTTTGCACTCCGCTTCGCCCTTGCAGATCAACGGCGTGTCGAGCGCCGTGCGCAGCTCCGGCGACAAGGACTCTTTCGGATCGGGGTAGAGCATGGCGCAGCCCGACAGCACGGCCGCGCTGGCGGCGGCGGCGAAACCAAAACGTGTAAACGACACGGGATCCTCTCTTTGTTATGGGTAATACCTGTCAGCCCGGCGCCGCCCACTCGGCGACCAGGATTGACACCAATACGATGCATACCTGCCCGGCACCATCGTGCATTGCGCCGGGCGCTTGCCACACGGAGCGCGTCGATGCACCCAGTCTGCTCAACGGCACTTCTGTTGCGGCAGCCCGTAGCCGATCGTGACGGAACTCACGGGCACATCCTGGAAAACCTTTGTGGCGAACGCGTCGAAACGGGTCTCGCAATTGAATTGGGTTTGCAGCACGTAGTCTTCGCCGGCTGACTTGTTCATATGCTCGCGCCATGCATGCGCGGCACTCGAAGCCTTGCCGCTGGCCAACACCATTTCGAGCAGCACTTCCATGCCGCCCGACGAGCGCGGCGCCTGCCAGAGCGCATAGGCAGAAGGGTCCACGGCGTTGCCGCAGCCCGCCAGGCAACTGGCGGTGTAGCGCAACCCCGATCCGAAAGCGCCCGGGGTGATCGGTTGACCGGCCGGCGGCGCATCGTCGCCGATGAAGGAACGCAGATCCGCCTCGCAGCCGTTGGCCATCACCAGGTTGAGCGCGGACACTTTGTCGTTTTTGATCGTGGCAGTGATGCGGCAGTTTTTCACGACGAACAGGTGATCATTGCCGAACGACTCGCGCGGGATGCCCGCCACGGATTCGAAATAGCGCTGGTTCACGCCCAGCATCGACCCCTTGAAGACATCCTGGACCGCGGCCTGCGCGGGGTTGGCCTGCGCCACGCTCATAGGCACGGCGCTCGCACTGAGCAGGGTTAGGGTCACCGCCGAGAGTTTCATGCTGAGAAAGACTCCATCGTGATCAGGGGCGCCGCCCCGTTCGTGTCGGACGAGCGCATGCGAATTCGACCACAAAAGCCTGGCGCTGAGACGCTGCGGCGACGGCCGATTCATGCCTGGCCCGGAATGCGTATCAGCGAGACTGAGCGCTCCCGCCTTCGCGTCCGGCGGCGCCGTTCGAGACGATATCCTCGTTCATGCCGCGCGGCGGCGCGGCCGCCCGCCCGAAACGCAGCAACCAAGCGGCTTCGCGGCGATCGCACTGATGTAGCGTTTGCGCCCGCAACCATCGCGGCACCGGCCGAAAGCCGCCACCGCGCGTGCGCCATGAAAGTAACAAGCGCAACGGCAAAGCAACATTCTCTAACTGAAGTCCGGTTCGGCCTGTCATCCGGGGCCCGGCCGCTGCGGAGCATCTCGGCAGCAGCAATGGTGTCAGACTGCAATCGCGCCTGCTGCGCGCCGTCCTGGCCCGCTATCATTGAAAGTGCCCGGCCTCCGGGCTTCCAACGACAATCCAATAAGCGAGGCACGCAGCCATGGAACACATCGACACGCCACTCGGCACCCTGGCCGTCAGCACGGACGAAGAAGGCCAACCCTACGCCCAGGCCACCTGGCAGCAGGGGGAACGCGAGGTGTTCTACACCCTCATGCTCGACGCTCAGCACCAGCTCACCGTCGACCCGGCCTTCGTGCTCGAACGCCTGGCCAGGCTCGACGAATTCACGCAGGCCGCCACCCGCCACCTCCAGGAAGCCCTCGGCACTCCCGAAGAGGTCGGCCACAATGGCCTGCTGCTGTGGGGCGAAGAGCTGACCTTCTGGGGCGGCACCGGCTGGTCCATTCTGTTTGCCGAGGGCGCCTTCCCGATCTGCCAGCCCTACGGCGTACTGGCGAATTTCGAAGGCGACCAGTTGGTGGACTTCGACGATCTCTCGGACGCCGAAGAGGAATGAGCACCGGCGGGCCGGCCCACCGCGAAGGCAACGCGGCGTCTACGCCGGCCGGATCCGGCACGGCGAGGCCGCCGCGGCCAGGCGCTGCACAGAAAAGATCTGCGTGGACCTTCTCCAGCGTCGTGACGCTGCTCTGCGGACTGGCGAACGCCTTTCTGCATTGGTACCTGATCATGAACGAAGGCATGTGGCCCTACATCGTCTTCGAGCTGATCCCTGGCGTCCTCGGGCTGGTGTTCGGCATCTACGCCATTCACCGCCATGACAGCAAAGTCGCCTGGGTGGGCCTGCTGCTGGCCCTATCGCCGCTCATCACCTGGCTGAGCGTCTGAGGCCCCGCGGCGCCCGCCTCGCCGTCCCGCTACAACAGGCCGTCGCGCAATTGCTCGTGGATGCGGTGCCACCAGGCACCGCGCTCGAGCGCCGCGGCATCGCGCCCGCGCCATGCCCGCTCGAGGTCGCGCAGTGCCGCGGCGCGATCGAAGCCATCGGCGGCCTGCGCCTCGACGCCGACTTCACCGCGGCGGAAGGCCTCGAGCCGCGCCTGCATCTCCGCCTGGCCATAGACACGCGCGCCCGCATCGGCGGCGCTCGCCATGGCTTGAAAACGCTGGAATGCGGCCAGAAAGTGCAGGAAGTTCTCGAAGCGCGCGTTGACATACAGATGGGCCTCGCCCGCCCCGGCCGTCATCACGTGCCCGTCGGGTAACACGACCAGCCAGAGCGCCTCGCCCCAGGGCTCGCGCGCGACGACCATGCCAGCCCCGTCGCCGAACGAGCGCATGGCGGGCGGTACGAACTCGATCAAGGGAATGGGCGGGACGGGCTGCACCGGCACGCCGGGATCGCAGAGCCAGGCACACGCCGCATCGTCGAGCCCGGCATCGGCGAGCGCACGCGCATCGAGCCGGGCGGCACCACCGGCATACAAACTTTTGAGATCGTCGTGGGTCATGATCGTTACGCTTTCGCGCCCTCGTTCGATAAACCAGTATGGCACCGTGCGCACGCCGCGGGAAGCACCGCCATGGCCTTCTGGAAACGCCGTGTAAACTGCGGCCCGACCTGTTTTAAGCGCCCTGCCCGTGGCGTCCCGGCCCAGGCCTCGCGGCGCGCGGCGGGGGCTCGCCGCGGGCGAGGCCGACCGAGGTATCTGGTGGACTCCAAGCTGTTGACAGCGATCGCATGCCTGTTTGTCGGGCTCTTGACCGCGTGCACCACACGCGGCCCGAACCGGGAGGCCGAACGTCTGATCGCTCAGCGCTTCGGCGGTGAGCTCCAGGTGCTGCAGGTGCGCAAACTGCTGCCGTCCGCGCCGCTGGCGCGCTGGAACGGCACCTATGGCCTGTATCTGCAGGATGTGGCGGACGCCGAAGCCTTCATGGTGCGCATGGCGCCGGGCGACGACGACCCGGTACTCGCCGGCAAAATCCAGGCCGCGCGCCAGGAAAAGACCGTATTTGTGGCGCAGCAACGCGAGGCGCTGGCGCAATTGCGCGCGGCCGGTCTGCCCGCCCAGGCATTCTCGCTTCGCGCGGTGTCACCCCTCTACGGTAATGCGCGCTGGAACATCGCCGTGTTTGCCGACATGGACGCGCTTGGCGACGACCGCGCCCCGCTGGACGACGCGGCACTACGTGGCCTGAGTGGCGTGATGCGAGGCGGCCTGTCGCCCGCGCCCGCGATCGCGCTCTATCCCGCTTCGGCTAGGCATGCCTATGGCGGGCCGCTGAAAAAGGGCTATCACGGCATCCTCGAATTCGTGGACGGCGCAGCGCTTACGTACATGCAGAGTCAGGACGACGGCGCCGACATCTGGTGGCATCTCGATGCCGCCGCCCTTCCCGCGGGCGGCATCGTGAGCGAACGGCAGCCCTCATTGCGCGCTGCCACCGCGACGGCCATCGGGGCACTGCGCACGCAGAACCACTTCTTCCGCGCGTACGGGTTCTACATTCAACCCACGTACAACGCTTATCAGGCCTACCGGATCAGCGAACGTTTGCGCGCCGAGGGCCTGCGGCAAGGACATACCGCGTATGCCGTGCTCGACCGCGTATCGGAGCGCATGGTGCTGCGCGGGATTGCTACCGAGCCCGTCACAGGCAGCGTTGGCGATGCCTACGCGTTGGCGGGTGTCTACGCCTATGAGTACGTGTTCGCCACCCGCCAGCTGAGGTTGCGGCAGTTGCCGCATTAAGACACCTCAGTCGCCCGTGCGCGCGAACACCGCAAGCTGGTTCCAATAATCCACACCCAGCAGATATCGCTCACCCACCGGTTTGAAGACGAAATCGCCGCCCTGGTTGTGGCGCATGCGGATCAGTCCCTGTTCCAGGCGCGCCTGCATCGGCGGGGAGCCGTCGCCGTCCTTGACGGTGCCGTCCTCGGCGAATGCGAGCGAGCGCAATGTGCCGATCGGCCGCGTAAAGGTGCCGCGCGGCAGGGCGGCCGGGGCGGACTGCGCCAGCATGTCCTGCGACAACGGCGCCAGGCTCTTCGCGAGCGCGCAGGCATCGGTGCTGCCGATCGGCGCCGCGCACGCGTGCTGCAAGGGCTGGCGCGCGTCCAGATAGCGCCCCGCCTGCCAGGCTTCACGCGCGGCCAGGTCGCACACGCTGGCGGAAATGCCTTTCAGGCAGGCTTGCTGCAGCACGTTGATCGCCCCTTCGGGGAGCGCGGCCAGCCGTCCGCTGGCGTCGCTTTGCAGATCTTCGGCCTCGCGCCAGAGTTCGGGCAGCTTCTTGCACGCAAACGGCAGACCGCCCGTGCACATGTTCTCCATCTCTTTCAGCGAGGTCTCGTTATAGGCATTCAGGCACGTCATCAGGTCGGCCTTCCAGCACAGCGGCCAGACTTTGGTCTGCGGCAGTTCGACGGGGCGCGCGCAGGGCACGGCAGCCTTCAGCACATAGATCTGATCGAAACCCACGTCGATCGACTTGCCGTCAGGTGAGAGCTTGTATTCGTCGTCCAGCCCCAGATCGAGGTTGTAAAAAGCGAGCTTGCCCGCCTCGACCGCGTAATACAGCAGTTCGGGGCCGCCCAGCGCGCTCTTGCGGATGAGGTTTTCACTCAGCACCTGGATCTGCCGGTCCTCGTGCTGGTAGACGCCGCATTGAAGCGGAGCCGAAGCCTGGGCCTGCGCGACGGGCGTGAGCCCCAGCATCAGGATGAATGCGGCCAGCACGGCGCGAAGAGATTGAAGCGGATGTGCGCCAAGGTGGCACGAGCGTAAGTATCGGTACATGGATAGGTGCTACGAGTGAATGGTTCGCCAGGCGTTGCCGCCCGCCCGCATTCTAGAGAGCCTTTGTGGCAATCAGTCGCCAGAAAAACACGCCTCTTTGATCTGTGATGAGGTTTGTCGCAGGCCGCGTGCGCGGCGGGGCGATGCGGCGGCGCAGCGCCAGCCCGACCGGGCATGCGATGCCGTGGCACGGGCCGCCATCATCATGCAATCCGCAAGGGCTTTATCATCTAGGCAGCAGCGCGCGCCGCGGCCAGGCCGCGCGCACCCATTTTTGCCTTGCTCGACCAGGAGATTCATTAGTGGTTCAACCCGCAACGACAACATCCCTTTCCGCCCCCACCCGCCACCACGCCGCCAGTCTCTGGTGGCGCAGACGTGAGAGGCCGTGGCTGGCAGCGCTGATGCTGGCGATGATGTTGTGTTGCGCGATGCTCTCCTGGCCCGCCCACGCCGTGCTTCCCGGGGCGCCTGCCGCGCCGGCCGCCACCCAGGAGGCGGCGCCGACGGCCTTGACCCCGGCCGCGCTGGCCGATCTGCTCGACAACCCCGATGTGCGCAACGCGCTGGTGGAGCAGTTGCGTGCGCAAGCATCCGGCGAGAAGCCCCCGGCGGCCCCCCCCGCGGAGCCGGCCGAGCCCGGCCTGCAAGAGCGCATGGCCGATGGTGTCCAACGCTTCCTGACCGGCGTTGCCGCCGACATGGGCCAGGGCGTGGACGACATGCAGACCCTCGCCTCCGGCGGCAGTCTGCGTATGGATAGCGGCACCGCGGGCAATGCCCTGATGCCGCTGGGCCTCGCGGCCGTCGCCACGATTCTCGCTTTCATCCTCTTGCGCATGATCGCCATGCGCATCTACTCGCGCATCGACCACTGGGTGGCCGAGCAGACCTGCCCCACCGAGGCGCCGCCACAGCGTGGCGCGCCCGTGTCCATGCGTGTGCTGTGGCGCCGCGCTGGCGCCATTGTGGGCGCGCTGGCGATCGACGTCGGCGTCGTGCTGCTCGCCGCCATGGCGGGCGGTACCGCCGCGCTCTGGAGCACCCCGGGCCGCGGCACGCTGGACTCGCTCGCAGCCATCTTCATCCAGGCCTTTGTGGCAGTGGAGATCGTCAAGGTGCTGATCCGCACGGTGTTTGCCGTGCGCCACCCGCATTTGCGCCTACTGCCGATGTCCGACGAGCTCGCGAAGTACTGGAACGCCTGGCTCGTGCGCATCGTGACGGCGGCCGGCTACGGCACGCTGCTGATCGATCCGGTGATGTCGGCCTCGCTCTCCCCCGCGCTGGGCCGTCTGGCCAGCATGATCATCATGCTGGCAGTCTATGTGTACGCCGTGCGCGTGATCTGGCAAAACCGCCGCACCGTACGTGAGCGCCTGGATCGCAGCGCCTCCGGCGCCGCCACCTTCATGGGCTCACGCCTGCGGTTTCTGTCGCGCGTGTGGCACATCCTGGGCATCATCTACTTCACCATTCTGCTGGTGGTGAGCCAGATCGATCCGGACAACGCCCTGCCCTTCATGGCACGCGCCACCGCGCAGACCTTGCTGGTCATCGGGGTCGGCAGCCTGCTGATCCTGTTGTTGAACACCGTCCTCGCCAAGCCCATTCAGCTCTCGGCGGACCTGCGGCGTCGCCTGCCACTGCTCGAAGCGCGCGTGAACGCCTATGTGCCGGCCACGCTCAAGTTCGTGGGCTGGATCATCCGTATCGTCATGGTGCTGCTGATCCTGGACGCCTGGCGCGCCTTCGACCTGTCGCGCTGGCTGGCTTCGGATGCCGGCGCCGCCGCCATCAAGATGGTGGTGAACATCGCCATCGTGCTCCTGATCGCGGCGCTGGCCTGGACCGTGATCGCCAGCATCATCGAGCACCGCCTGAGCCAGAGCGAGGGGCGCGGCATGCCGACCGCGCGCGAGCGCACGCTGCTCGCCCTGTTCCGCAATGCCGCGCTGATCGTCATCGTCACGATGACGCTGATGGTGCTCCTGTCGCAGATCGGCATCGACGTGGGCCCGCTCATCGCGGGCGCCGGGGTAGTCGGTCTGGCCATCGGCTTCGGCGCGCAGAAGCTGGTGCAGGACATCATTACCGGCGTTTTCATCCAGCTCGAAAACGGCATGAACGAGAACGACGTCGTGCAGGTGGCAGGCGTCTTCGGCACGGTCGAAAAAATGACGATACGGTCGGTGGGTATCCGCACGCTCGACGGCGGCTACCACCTCGTGCCCTTCTCGTCGGTGGATGTGGTGGCGAACCACATGCGTGATTTCTCCTACCACCTCGGCGAATACACCATCGCCCACCGAGAGAGCGTGGACGACGCCATCGACCATCTGCGCGCCGCCTTCGCGGAGCTCATGACCGATTCGGTGCTCGGACCCGAGATCCTCGAAGACATGACGGTGGCGGGCGTCACGGCGGTCAACGACAAGGGCGTGACCATCCGCATCCTGATCAAGACCACCCCGGGCATGCAATGGGCGGTGCAGCGCGGCTACAACCGCCTGCTGAAGAAGCACTTCGATGCGGCCGGTATCGAGCTGCCCTACCCGCACACGGTGGTGTACTTCGGCCAGGACAAGCGGGGCTATGCGCCGCCGGCCAACGTGGCCGTGCAGCAAGCGCGCGCGGACGAGGGCGAGAACGCCCGTGCCGCGGGCCATACGCGCCGTCCCCTGCAGCGAGCCGAACCCGCCACGGACTCGGCCGAGGTGCTCGGCAATGAGCTGGAGGCGCGGGAGGAAGGTGAGGCGCGCGACGCGGAAGAAGCCCGCGACGCAGGCGATCTCGAAAAGCCGCGCAGCTAGCGCGTGGCCGGGACGGCGCGGTCGCGGACAAGCCCGCGCCGGCGCCGTCCCTCATCCTGGCGCCGACGCCACGGCTTCTCGCAAAGATGCCGGGCCGCGCCGGCGGCACCTACGCGAGCCGTCCTCCGACCCTAGCGGCCCTTGCGGACCGACAGCGGAACGCCCCAGATCGGGTCCGCGGCGCCTTCCTTGCCGAGCGGCGTCATCTTCATCGGCTCGATCCGCGACAGCAACTGGCGGTGCGCATCGCTCAGCGTGCGCTGTGCCAGGTATTGCTGCGTGAATTCCATCGGCGCAGGCCCGGTGTACACGGTGAAATTTTCGAGCGGACACTCGACCTTGGTGCTGTCCGTCGTGCGGCAACCGGCCTGGCGGAACGCATAGCTCGGCGTGCGCAGATGCATGCGCTGCGCCAGCACCAGTTGGCCGCCCTTGAGCGTGAAGCTTGCCAGCGCATGCTGCGGCGGCAAACGCGCCGCCACCTTGATCACGGGGACATCGCGTGAGGCCGTCTCTTCATAATAGCCAGCCCCCATGCCTTGCGTGGTCTCGCTGTACTGCTCCTCGCCCCATGCCACGCAATTGCCAGACGCGCGATGCACCGCGGTGCAGACCTGCCGCGACTTGATCTGCGTGTGCTGGGTGGCGTCTTTCCAGTTGGTTTCTTTGTAGTACTGGCGATAGAGCTCGGACGACAGGAAGGCCGTGCCATACGTGCCGCGGCCCGAACCCGCCGCCCCCTTGGGGGCTTTCACCTGATCCAGCGAGGCATCGAGCTTGTAGTCATCACCACCGGTCAGCAGATACTTGCCGGGCGGCAGGATATGCACCTCGAATGCCTTGAAGAGATACGTGGTGTTGGGGTCGCGCTGCAGGTAATTGTTCTGGAACTTGCGCCCAAAGGTGATCTCCGGCTTGTCGGCATGGGTCCAGATCACATTCGGCGTCCATTCAGCGAACGACTCCGCATACTTCAGCGACTTGTGCGGATTCAGGTCGGCGACCAGCACCACCGACATATTCGCCTTCAGCGCCTCGCCGATGAGGTCCACCAGCTTCGCGTAGCGCGGGTCGTCCGGCGTGCCCTTGCCGGAGGGCTCCGGCACGGCGCAACCCGACAGGCCGAGCGTGAGCGTGAGGATGGACAAGGCAACGCGCGACGCCGACGACATCATGAGAGATCCTTGAAAGGCTGACCGGAGATGGCGTGCATCTTAATCGCTGCACGGCCATCCCGCATGCTGCCGATGGCAACGGATTGTCGCGTCCGCAACCATTTCTGCCGCGTCGCATACCGGTACTGACGGCCCGCCTACACCCGCACAGCCCCCTTGCGCCGGGTGAACTGCGCCAGCGACTGCAATGCCAGCGCATGCATCGCCGCCACCGAGGGCAGCAGGGTTTCTTCTTTGCGCGTGAGTACGCCTACGATGCGCTCCACGGTCGGCTCGGCCAGCGGTACGAATACCAAGCCGCTGTCGGCCGCGGGCCGCGCGAGCACGGGCAGCACCGTCACGCCCAGCCCGGCCACCACGCTCGCCAGCAGCGATGCGCGGTTCGACACCACCATGGCCGGGTCGTCGATCGCGCTACCCAGCTGCCGGTTCTTCAAGGTCTCGAATGTGGCGTTGCCGATCAGCCGTTCGTCCGCGAGAGCCGACCAGGCAACCGGGCCGCGGCGGCGGGCCAACGCATGCCCCTTGCGGCATACCAGCCCGTAGGCGTCCCGCGCCACTGGCGTGAAGGCCACTTCGGCCGTGCGCGGCACCTGGCCGGCCACGCCCACCTGCACCTCGCCGGAGAGCACGAGCCGGTGCACATCGGGCGAGGGCTCGTCCACGGCGCGAATGCGTACGTCGGGATGGGCGCGTGCGTAGCGCTCCAGCAAACGGGGCAGCCACTCGTCGGCCAGCGACGGCATGACCGCCATTGCCACCGCGCCCTGGTGCCCCGTGCCCAATCGGCGCGCGGCATCGAGCACGCGGTCGTGCGTGGACAGGAGCTCGCGCAGTAGCGGCGCCACCGCGACGCCCAAAGGGGTGAGCTGCGCGCGCTTGCCCGGTTCGAACAGCGGCGCGCCGATCTGCGCTTCCAGATCCTGCATGGCCGCCGACACGGCGGCCTGCGAGCGGAAGGTGCCCTCGGCCGCCAGCCGGAAGCTGCCCTGGTCCGCGGCCATCAGGAACTGCCGCAGATGCTGGATTTTCAGGGGAACAGACATGGGGCCGCCACATGAAGATTCGGATTTTCCGAAGTTAACTTGCGTTAATTTGGATTGTCAAAACTTGGGGCCGCGCCCAACAATGGCCCATCGTTTTTTCACATCTGGATCGGGAGCCGTGCGATGTCTCTGCAAGTGCGCAAAGTAGTGAGTTATGTCGAGAAGACCCTCATCGAGGGCGGCCGCGAGGCACCGCAGCCACTCGTCATGATCGTCGCGGCCGCGGTGATCAAGAACCCTTGGGCGGGCCTGCCCTTCCAGGAAGACCTGCGCCCCGGCATTCTCGAAGCCGCGCCCCCGTTGGGCGAGCTGCTGGTGGCCGAGATCCTGCGCCAGGCGGGATCCGCCGACAAGGTCGAGGCCTACGGCAAAGCCGCGGTGGTGGGCACGGCGGGCGAAGTGGAGCATGCCTCGGCGCTGATTCATACCCTGCGCTTCGGCAACGCCTATCGCAACGCCGTGGGCGGCACCAGCTACCTGAGCTTCACCAATATGCGTGGCGGGCCCGGTTGCGTGATCTCGATTCCGCTGATGCACAAGCTCGACGAAGGCCTGCGCTCGCATTACCTCACGGTGCAGACCACCATCAACGACGCGCCCGCGCCCGACGAGATCGTGATCGCCCTGGGTGCCGCCACCTCGGGCCGTCCGCACCACCGGATCGGCAACCGCTACTCCGACCTCCAGGAACTGGCGCAGGAGGCGCAAGCCAAATGAGCGCGCAACTGCGGCGTTCCGGCCGCGGCGAACCGCTGGTGTTGCTGCATGGCGTCGGGCTCGACCACACGCTGTGGGACGACCTGGTGCCGCAGCTGGAGGCGGACTTCGACGTGTTGCGCTACGACCTGCTGGGCCACGGCGCGGCGCCGGCCCTGCGCGGCACCGCCGATATCCGCGACTTCATCGCGCAGCTCGATGGCGAGTTGGACCGCGCCGGCTGGCCCGACGCCCATGTTCTGGGCTATTCGATGGGCGGTCTGATCGCCGGCGCCTATGCCGCGGCCCGGCCTGCGCGAGTGCGACGGCTCACGCTGCTGAGCACAGTGTTCCGGCGCACGCCGGAGGAATCCGCCGCCGTACAGGCCCGGCTGGCCGCGGCCGCCACGCAGGATCCGCACGCCGCGGCGCAGATATCGCTGGCGCGCTGGTTCACCCCCGAGTTCCAGGTCGCTCGCCCGGAGCGCGTGGATCGCGTGGGTCAACGTCTGCTGGATAACGACCGTGCGAGCTTCCTGTCGGCGTACGCGCTGTTCGCGGGCGGCGATCGCATCCTGGACCAGGCCGCTCCGAAGATCGCCTGCCCCGCCCTGGTGATGACGGGCGCGGACGACGTCGGGTCGAATCCCCGCATGAGCCGCGAACTCGCGCAGGCATTACCCGACGGCCGCGCCCACATCGTGCCCGGCCAACGGCATATGCTGCCGGTGGAGCAGCCCGCTCTCGTGGCCACCGAATTGCGCAGCTTCTTTCTGGCGCGCACGCCCGAATCGTCCACCGCATAAAGACGATCGGCACAAGATCCACCCGAGGTGGAAACGGAGACAACAGCATGGACCGCAGAACCCTGATCAAAGCCCTGGCCACCTTGCCCCTGGCCTCGGTGGCCGCGACGGCCAGCCGCTATGCCCTCGCTCGCGAGATGCCGCTGCGCGTGATCGTGCCCTTCCCGCCCGGCGGCGGCACCGACGTGCTGGGCCGCGTCATCGCCGCATCCTTGAGCGACACGATGACCCGCCCGGTCGTCGTCGAGAACAAGCCCGGCGCGAGCGGCATGCTGGGCGCGGATTTCACGGCGAATGGCGCCAAAGACGGCAGCATCCTGCTGTTCGCCGGCCTCGTGCCGTCGGTGCGCTATTACGCCCAGCCCGCGGAAGAAATGCTGAAGCAGCTGGCACCCGTCTGCCCCATCGCGCGCTCACCCTATATGGTGGCCGTCAACGGCGATGTGCAGGCCCGCACGCTGGCAGACCTGTTGGCGCTGGCCAAGCGCAGCCCCAAGGGACTGACGTTCGGCACGCCCGGCAACGCCACGCCGCAGCACCTAGCCACCGAGCTGCTGCAGGCCGCGTGCGGCATCGAGATGCTGCATGTGCCCTATCGCGGCACGGGCCCGATGATGACCGACCTGCTTGGCGGCCAGATCCAGGTGGTCGTGGCCACGGTCGCCGCCGTCGAGCCGTATCTGAAGAGCGATCGCCTGCGCGTGCTGGCCGTAACGAGCGAGTCCCGGCTGCCGAAGTACCCGGATATCCCCACCGTTGCAGAAAGCGGCTTTCCCGCGTTTTCCGCGCAGATCCAGTTCGGCACGTACTGCGCCGCCGGCACGCCCGAGGCCACGATCGCCACGCTCAACCGCGGCGTGAACGAAGCGCTCAAGACCGATGCCATCCGGAGCAAGCTGGGCGAACAAGGCTTTCAGCCCACCGGGGGCACGCCCGCGCAGCTGCAGGAAGCCCTGCTGGCCGAGATCCGCGCCGTGGCGGGACTCGTGCAGGCAGGCAAGGTGAAGGTGGATCTGTAGCGGCCGGCGAGGTGCGGCCGGCTAGGCGCGGCCGGCGAGGTGCGGCCGGCTAGGTGCGGCCGGCGAGGTGCTCAGCCCGCCCGCGCGGTCCTCGCCTTCAAGACCGCCGGAATCCCGCATGCCGCCAGCGCCACCAGCAGCGCCATGCCCTGGAACGCCACGACCAGCCCCGTGGCATGCGCGGCATAACCCAGCAACGCGGGGCCGAGCAGTACGCCGAGATAGCCCAGCATGCTGGCCGCAGCGATGGCATGCGAGGGCGGCATGATGGTCTGCCGACCAGCCAGAGAGAACAGGATCGGCACGACATTGCCGGCGGCGGCGCCGGCCACGGCGATGCTGGTGAAGACGACGGCCAGATGGCTGCTCGACGCGGCCAGGCCCAGCCCGCCCGCCGTCAGTACAAAGCCCGCGATCAGTACCGCACGCTCGCCGCTGCGGGCCACGATGCGGTCACCGACGATCCGGACGAGCGTCATGGCCGTCGAAAACACCACGAAGCCCGCGCCCGCGTAGTCGACGTCGATGCCCTTTTCTTGCGACAGAAGCAGTGCGCTCCAGTCCAGCATCGCGCCTTCCGCAAGAAAGATCACCATGGCGAGCAGACCGATCGCAAGCACGCGGCCGCGCGGAATGACGAGCAACGGCGCCTTCTGCGGCGAGGCCGTGGCCAAGAAGCCCGGCACGGCCCGCAGCAGACATCCCGCGATGATGACCGCGGCGGCGAGCGCGGCCACCGCCGCATGCAGACCCGCGGCGAGCACGGCGGTCATCGCCGCCGCGCCCACCAGCCCGCCGATGCTGTACAGGCCATGGAATCCGGACATGAGGGGACGCCGGGCACGATGCTGCACCTCCGTGCCATGCACATTGGCCGCCACATCGATCGCACCGATGGCCGCGCCGAACAGCAGCAGGCACAGCCCCAGCAACACAGGCGTGGCGGCGAGTGCGAGCAGCGGCAGCGCAATCGCCAGCCCGATACCGGCCGCGACGATCAAGGCCTTGCAACCGATCCGGCCCGCCAACGCGCCCGCACCCGGCATGCCGATCACGGCGCCCAGGCCCAGGCACAGAAGCACCGTACCCAAGGTGGCCGAGTCGGCGCCCAAGCGCTGCTGTGCGAACGGCACGAGCGGTGCCCACGAGGACAGCCCGAACCCAGCGATAAAAAACGACAGCTGCGTCGCCCGAATGGGCGCGCGCAGGGCGGAAAGCGGGACAGGCGCACCACCCGCATTCCCGCGCAAGGACACTTCAACCTGCGACACAACAACGCTCCTGAAACAAGGCTGGCCGAGAAAGGCCTAGACCTTAGCAAGGGCGCGTGACGCATTCTGTCTATACTTGGCCGACTTATGTCGATAACCCGCCAACCTGGGCCAAGCCATGCCGAGCCGCCCGATCCCGACCGCGCCACGGCGCCCGTCGTCGGACTCATGGAGCAGTGGCTGCCGGGCGACCAGGCCCCGCACGCGCATCGCCGGCACCAACTGCTGTGTGCGGCGACGGGCGTCATTCACGTCACCACCTCGCTCGGCGAGTGGGTGCTGCCCTCGACACGCGCGCTCTGGATCGGCAGCGGTACCCTGCATTCCACGCGGGTAAGGAGGCCGGCGGACACCCGGGTGCTGTACATCGATGCCGACGCCTATCCCATGCCGGCAGGCCCGGCCTGCTTCGTGGTCGCGGTCGACCCTCTGCTGCGCGAGCTGATGAGCGCGTGCGCCATCGCTCCCTGGGATTACGCCGCCGAGTCGCCCGAGGGCCGGCTGGCGGCTGTCCTGATCGACCAAGTGCGGTCCGTCGAACATACGTTGGCCGACCTGCCCTTTCCGGCCGACTCCCGCGCCGTGCATCTGGCCAACATTCTGCGCGCCGACCCTGCCAACCGCGAACCGCTTGACGTACTGGCGCATCGCGTCGGATCGAGCCCACGCACGATCGAACGCCTGTTTCGCGCAGAAGCCGGTTTGTCGTTCGGCAGCTGGCGCCAGCGCCACCGCCTGCTCACCGCGATGGAACTGCTCGCCTACGGTGAAAGCGTCATGAACGTGGCGCTCGACGTGGGCTACGAATCCGCGTCGAGCTTTGTCGCCGCCTTCAGGTCGATGTTCGGCACGACGCCCGCGCGTTACTTCAAGGCGCGGTGACTTCCGCGCTCCGGGCGCAAGCATCGTGACGCTGCATCGCCCAGTGCGACGATTGCGCATGCAACCATGACGGACGGCGGGGAGCCGCCGCCCGTCGCCCGGGGGTCACGCATTCATGCCGGCGTCCACCGTGATGGCCGTACCGGTGATCTGGCGCGCGGCGGGGCTCGCCAGAAAGCTCACGGCCGCGGCGACGTCTTCGGGCTCGTTGTAGCGGCCCAGCGCCGTGAGTGCGCGCAACGCATCCGCGTGATCGCCCACGGAGGGGTTCATATCGGTGTCGGTGCCGCCCGGCTGCACCACGTTCACCGTGATGTCACGCGGGCCCAGTTCACGCGCCAGGCCACGTGTGAGCGCGATTTGGGCCGACTTGGTGACCGAATACACCGTGACTTCCGTGGACGGCACGCGGTCCGCCAGCGACGAGCCGATGAAGATGATGCGGCCACCCGCCTTCAGGTGAGGAATGGCGGCCTGCGCCACCAGGATCGCGCCGCGCACATTCACGTCCAATTGCGCGTCGATGTCGGCCAGGCTCATGTGTTCCGTCGAACCCTGGCGTGCGATCCCGGCGTTGTTGACCAGGAGGTCCAGGCCGCCGAGCGCGCGCACGGTTTCGTCCACTGCATGCTGCATGGCCGCGGCGTCGGCGCTGTTCGCCTGGATGGCCACGGCGCGGCCGCCTTCCTTCTCGATCGCCTGTACCACCTCGGCGGCGCGCTGGGCGGAGTGTTCGTAGGTGATGGCGACGGCCGCGCCGCGGCGGGCCAGATCCCGGGCGATGGCGGCACCGATGCCGCGCGAAGCGCCAGTCACGAGGGCGCGCTTTCCGTTGAGGTCGTTCATGGAGGTTCCTTGCATGCGTCTGCACGACGCGTTGACGGTTGGCCGGGCGGTGGCAAAGGCGCCGCACCCGTTGACCGCCGGCAGGCGATACGCTGGCCGGTGGCTGGACTATTTATATATCGATCGATACATAAATATTAGCCAGGAAACCGTTGGCCGTCAAAATAATATAGTGATCGATATATATTTCTTGATAGCCCTTGCCAAACCGAGCGCGAGGCTTTATATAACGATCAATGCAGAATTCAAATGAATCCGTCCCCATTGAGCCCGCCAAGCCGGCGCGCGGCCGCGGACGCCCGCGCGCGTTCGATCGCGAGGCCGCCCTCGCGCAAGCCATGCGTCTGTTCTGGGTCAAAGGCTACGAGGCCACGTCGATCTCGGATCTGACTCAGGCGATGGGCATCGGCACGCCCAGCCTGTACGCGGCGTTCGGCTCGAAAGAAGCCCTGTACGCCGAGGCGCTGGCGCACTACGTGCAGACCTATTCGTGTCTGGTGTGGGGCAATTTCGCAACCGCCAAGACGGCTCGGGAGGCCGCCATGGCGTTTCTGCTGGACTCGGCATCGGCCCTCACGGGCAGTAACGCCGATATCCCGCGCGGCTGCATGGTGACGCTGTCAGCAGTCGGCTGCGAAGGACACGCAGAGCTGGGCGAACAGGTGCGCACGGCGCGCAACGAGGGGTTCGAGCTGCTGAAGACGCGCTTCGAGCGTGGCGTGACGGACGGCGAGATCCCGGCGTCGGCGGACATTGCCGCGCTTGCCCGTTTCGTGCAGACGGTGCAGTACGGCATGTCGATCCAGGCGCGCGACGGTGTCAGCCAGGAAGAGCTCGCGCGCACCGCAATGCTCGCGATGCGCAGCTGGGACGCGATGGTGCAAGCGGCCTGACGCAGGGCCGCCGGGCCGCGTTCGCGCGGCGGTTCCGAGCGATGGTTTACGGTGCTGTCCCGCAGCGCCGTTCCAACGAGCTCGTTTCACCGCAGCAGTTGCACCGCGCCCCTTCCACGAGGGCGGTGCCACCGCAGCCGTTCCACGGGGGCCGCCCCTACCTGCGCGGCCGGCCTCGACTCACCACTTCATTTCACCCTTGGCGACCTTGGCGCCGATGTCCAGCGCGACACCCAGCCCGGCCGAGGGGTAAGCCGCCTTCATCGCCGCGATGAGCTCGGCGCTATCGCTGCTCTTTTTCAGCTCGGCATCCCAGCGGTCGAGATAACCCAGCGTGTAGGTCACCTGCGAGACATCCTGCACCTGACCCGGCGCGGCGTGGCCGGGCACCACCACGGCCGGTTTGAGTGCGGCAATGTCTTTCAATTTGCGCGACCACGCTGCGCGGTCTCCCGCGCTCGAGGCATCGGCCGTCCATACATGCAGACCGGCGAACACGTTCACCCCGCCCACCACAGCCTTGATGGACGGAATCCACACGTAGCTGCGATGCGGCAGTCGATCATCGGTGCCGCGGATCTCCAGCGCCTGGCCTTCGAGCGTGAGCGTATTGCCCGACAGCGTATCGGGCAGGCTCACGCCCTGCGGCGCGTTGGCGCCCATCTTCGGCGGCCAGAAAGCGAGTTTCGCCGGCAGGGTGGCCTTGATCTTCTCGATGGTCGCGGCGGTGGCGACCACCTTCGCGTCCGGAAAGTACGACTTCAGGATATCGATGCCGAAGTAGTAGTCCGGGTCGGGCTGGCTGATGTAGATAGTCTTGAGCGTCTTGCGGCTGTCCAGCACCATGGCCGCGATGCGCAGCGCGTCCGCCCGGGTGAACCCCGTGTCCAGCAGCACGGCGTCGGTCTTGCCGGAGATCAGCACGGCATTGACGTTAAAACTGTTGGCGTCGGCGTGATAGACGTTCAGGGACAGCGACGGCGCGGAGGTGTCGGCGTGAGCCGACGCGGCGGTGAGGGCGATCGCGGTCACGGCGGCCAGACGGGCAAGCTTGCGGGCGAGGTTCATTCAGTTCTCCTGGCAGCGATGAGTGCTGCAACGGGGATGAACTGTATTGATGAGCGCGGCGCGGATAAACCGCGCGCCGATTGACGGATTGTCTACCAGATAGTGCGAATGCGCGTTGCCCGGCGATGCGGCGCGATCCGCGGCGCAACGCAACGGTGCACCTCGCATCCCCGCGCCGCCGGCGCGCTATCCCGCCTTGCCGGGCGACACGTCCGCCAACAGCGTAATGAGCGCGTCCAGGTCCACCGGCTTGACCAAGTGCGCATCGAAACCCGCCTCGTGCGAGGCGCGGCGATCCTCTTCCTGCCCCCAGCCACTGAAAGCCACGATGGTGATGTCCTTGCCCCAATCGAGCTGGCGGATGCGGCGGCAAGCTTCGTGGCCGCTCATACCGGGCATGCCGATATCCATCAGGATCACCTGCGGCCGCATCTGCGCACCGATCTCGATGGCCTGTTTGCCATCGTAGGCCAGCCGGGCCTCGTGCCCCTCGAGCTCGAGCAACGCGATCAGCGACTCCACCGCGTCGCGGTTGTCATCGACCACGAGCACACGGCGGCTATCGGCCGCGTGGCCGGATGGCTCGGCGGGCAGCGCGGCCTCCGGCACCTTGGTCACGGGCAGCCGGACGATGAATTCGCTTCCCTGGCCCAGCCCGGCGCTACGCGCACGCACCGTTCCGTCGTGCATCTCGACCAGACGTTTGACCAGCATCAGGCCAATTCCCAGCCCGCCCTGAGCTCGCTCCTCGCTTCGATTGACCTGCGTGAACATCTCGAAGATCCGCTCGAGCTGGTCGGGGGGGATGCCGGAGCCATCGTCGCGCACCCGCACCTCCACATGCCCGTCGAGCCGCTCCACCTGCAATTCGATATTGCCTCCTGGCGGCGTGTACTTTGCGGCGTTGGAGAGCAGATTGCCGAACACCTGGGTCAGGCGCGCAGGATCGCCTTGCAGGGCAATTTCGGCGGGAGGTTGCACGACGGTCAGCCGGTGTCCCTGCTGATCCAGCACAGGCCGGCAAGCTTCGATGGCATGACGCAGCACCGCGTCGAGTGACAAAGGTTCGATCCGAAGCTCGAGCTTGCCGCGATTGATGCGATTCACGTCGAGCAGATCATCGACGAGCCGCACGAGCTGCCGCACCTGCCGATCCATCACGTCATGGGCGCGCCGCGTCATCGCAGGATCCATCGCAGCACGCTTCTGCACCTCGAGCATGTTGCGCAGGGCCGCGAGCGGATTGCGCAGCTCATGTGCCAGCACCGCCAGGAACTCGTCTTTGCGCAGACGCTCCTGCGCCAACTCGGCTTCGGCCTGATGCCGCTCGATCAGCTCGGCCGCCTGTCTTGCAAGCAAGTCGATATAGCGCAAGGCCTGGGGACTGGGGCCGCCCGTCCAGCGGTAGTGGTTGTTGAGCATGCCGAGGAGCCGGCCATTGCGGCTCAGCAGCGGCGTGCACTGGATCGACCGGATGCCGTCTTCGCGCACGATTTCCAACCCCAGCGTACCCTGCAGCCCATCGAGCGTCTCGACATCGTGCACGACCAACCGCTGCACCTGCCGGGCAGCTTCGCCGCAACTCGCGTCCCAGCCGTCCTCGGCGAAATGCTCGACCAGCCGGCTGCCCAGGCCCTGATGCACGGCAATGCGCAGTGTCTTCTTGAGAGGATCGAATATCTGGATGTTGCCCTTGTCGGTACCCGAAATATCCGCGGCCGCGGCGAGGATCTTCTTCAATAGCGGCTCGAACTCACCCGGCCCGACCAGCTCGGCGCTGAGTGCCTGCAGCCGCGCGAGCGCCTGCATTTCCGTATTCATATAGGCGGTCGCGCGGTCGCGCTCGACGACGATACTCGTGGTCAGCGCGCCGAACTCAGCCACGCGCTTCTCCCAATCGTTGGGCTCACGTGCTTGCGACAAACACAGGAAAAAAGAACCGACGGCCAAGCCGTTCGGCCCGATGGCCGGATGCGAATAGCAGGCCCGGATATCGTTCGCCAGGCACAGCGATCGCCACGGTGCGGACCATTGCGTGGAATGCTCGACATCCGCGCATGCCACGGGCTCGCCGTGATAAATGGCCGCACCACAGGTGCCGATGAGCGCTTCACCGATGGGCAGCCCTTTGATTGCCGCGGCAAAAGACGGCGCGAAGTGCGCTGAATACCCATCGCCCATGGCCGACCGATCCGCGTTCGCAAGCAGCACGCACGCGCGCGTGCCGGGCGCGAGCCGGGCGACAGCGTCCGTGAGCGCGTCCAGGCAGGTCTCCATCGGCGCACCGGAGGCGACCAGCAACAGCGCCTGCCGCTGCTCTTCATCGAGTTGGGCGGCGCGCTCGAAATCGGTAGGCATGGGCCCCACACTGGCTCCCGCGAGTCAAGATCTCCCCAGCGCTCGCGCGCGAGTCAGGAAAAATCGTCAGCGCCGTCACGACTACCGAGTGTGTCACGACGGCCGTAAGACCCATCGTTGCACGAAACTGTTCGTAGAAATGTTGCGAATTGTCCCGCGTGGGCGAATTTGCCAGCGGCGCTGCCGCGCAGTGCAGGCCGCGGCGATGACCCGCCACGCTGAATGAGCCACGCGCAGAGCGGCGGCTGTCGGACGCGCGGGGTCACCCGCCACGGGGTCGCCCGCCGCGGGTTCGCCCGCCGCGGGACCGCCCGCTGAGGGATCGCCCGCCGAGGAATCGGCCACGGACGGCGGCCTCCCCGCATTCGGCGGCGCGATCACTACCCCATCAGAACCGCCAGCGCACGTCGATGGAGCCCGCGTGCTCGCGGTTGCCATTGCCATATTGGCCCGAGTACGACACGCCCAACGTGGCGGATCGCGTGACCGCCACATCGGCCCCCAACTCCAACAGGGCCGCATCGCGTGCGATCGGCGCTCCCGCCACTGTAAACGCCTGGCTGCCTTCGAATGCCATCGTCGCGCGCGGGGTGACATTGCCGAAGGCGTGACGCCAACCGACCGAGCCGCGCAGCGTGCCCTCGGTGCTCCCCACCTTGAACGCGCTGCGGCCGCGCACGCCCAGGGTGCTTGCCACTTGGTCCTGACTCTCGCCACGGCCTCGCAGTGCAGCCAGCCCGCCTGATTCGCTGAAGCCGCGTGTGCGCAGATCGCTGTACGACACGCCCAGGAATGGTTCGACGGTCGCGCGATCAGACACGGCGATTTCGTAGCCCACCTCCGCAAACACCTGCGCTGTGCTCGCGCCGTAATCCGCGGTGAGCTTTTCGGTGCCACCGCCCACGCGGGCCGATCGTTCGGTGCTGATGTCGTGCCAGGTGTAGGCCGTGCCAGCCATCACGTTCAAGCGGCCCCGGCCGGTATCGAACGACTTGCCACCGAACAGCGCCGCGCTATAGCTCGACACATCGGCTTGCGAGGCGCGATCGTCCACGCGCGACTTACCATCGGTGTAGCCGAGGGCGCCCCCCACGCGCCAGCCATTGCCCACGGCGTGATCCGTGCCCACGAACACGCCGCTCGTGCGCTGGCGCACCTCTGCATGGCCGCCGTCGCCTGCGATCGTCTGCCAATTGCCCACCAGCTCAGCCCAGGCAGGAAGCGCATTCGACATGGGTAGCGCGGAGGCTGGCGTCGACGCCGATCCCGCTTGCGCCGTCGGGGCGCCCGCGCGCATGCCGGCATTCAAGTTGGCGCGCAGGCGGTTCAGCGGCAACGTGCGCACCGTTGAACTCAGTCCCATCAGCGTGCCCGCCATGCCCGCATGCGCTTCGCCTGAAAGACTGTCGAACACCGCGGGCGGCGCACCGTTCGGTAGCGTCAGGATGTACTCATGCAAGGCATTACCCGCGGGCAGGGTGTCCAGCGCGTTGGCCGTTGCGCGCTGATTGCCGGTATTCGCCGCGTCGGCGAATGCGATGGGCCGCGTCGGCGGGCGAGGCGAGCCCGGCTCATTGGGATTGACCGGCGTCACACCGGGCTCGGTCGGCGTGGGCGGCGCACCGGGTTCGGTTGGATTCGGGGGGTTCGGAGAACCGCCGTCGACCTGTTTGCGCGCGAGTTGCAGTGTCACCTGCTGGGGGCTGTAGTCCAAGGTCGGACTCAGAAAGGCGTAGTCCGACGCAACCGACGAGAACGTGCCCTGGATTTGGTTCGCCGTGAGGATGGTGTAGCGCTGTGTGGTGGCGAAACTCCCATCCGCGCCGACATGAACGACCGAACCGCCGAGCCGTGCCGTGCCGCTCACATCGATGCGATCACTATGACTTGAAGCGGGATCCGCTTCGACGCGGTAGGTCGACCCCGGAAAGAACGTGAGGTCCCCCGCCACTGACAAGGAGCCGATCGAATTACCCGGCGCAATCGTTGCGCCGCTCTGCAGGGAAGTCGTTCCGACCTGACCGGTGCCTTGCAGGGTGGCGCCTGCGCCGATGGTGAGCGTACCTCCCAACTTTCCCGCCCCGGCGACGCCCACCACGAGGGTGCCCGCTTGCGCGTCGGTGTGACCGGCGAAATGGCTGCTATCGCCAGTGAGCGCGAGGGTGCCAGCGCCCTGTTTGATCAACGTACCGCTGCCCAGGATGCGGTCGGCATACGTGGCATCGGTCGCGCTGTCCAGCCGCAATGTCGCGCCAGCCGAGATGTCGGCACTGCCAGCGAAGCGATCGGCGATCACGCCCAGTTCGCCTGCCTGCACGCGCCATGACTGCTGGCGCGCATTCCCCTGAAGCAGCAGCACACCTGTGCCTCGCTTGCTGAACTCGCCGGCGCCCGTTACGTTGTCGGAGCGTGTCGCGTCGCTGCGCTGGTCGAAGACCACCGCGCCGTCGTTGGATACCGCGCCACGGATGCTGTCCGAGTCGCCCACCAGCGTACCGGCCTCGATCGTCGTGTTGCCATAGCTGTTGACACCGCTCAACACCAGGGTACCCGCGCCACGCTTGACGAGATCGCCCCCGCCCGCGAGATTCTGGCTGGCCGTGAACGTGTGCGTCGCATCGTCAATGTCAAAGCCACCACCCTGCGCGCTCCAGTGCAACGCTCTGCCCGTGGATGCGTATTGATTGCCGAGAATGCGCAACGTGCCACCCTCGAATCGCAGTGGGCCCGCCGTTCCCAGGTTGGCATCGCCCGTCACCGCCAAGGTACCGCCGGACAGGCGCGTCTCGCCTTGGTAAATATTCGGGCCGGACAACACCAGCGTACCGTCTCCGGTCTTATCGATACCACCGGCGCCGCCAATCACCGCGCCGACGTTCGCGCTCACGCCCTGCAGCACACGGACTTCGCTGCCCCCCGGCGCGGTATTGAGTCCGCCCAGGGTGCCATTGCCATGCACCGCGCTTTGCAGCGCGTAGCCATCGGCCACGAACTGCAGGCCTTCGAAGGCCTGCGTTCCTTCGACCGTGATGGTGCCGCCGCCCGCGGTGTTGAACACGGCGGTCTTGCCCGCCCAGGCCTGCGCGATATTGCCGTTCTCGTTGGTCCATTGCGTCGACGTGTCGCTCCACGTGCCCGCCCCGCCCGTCCAGGTTTGCAGCTGATCCGAGCCGGCGCTACCCAAACGCAAATCGATGAAGCCGGGCAGGCTGCTGACCACAGCCACGGGCTGCCCCGCGACACTGAGGGGCACACCGAGATTGTTGGCGAGCAAGCTGCCGCCGTAGCTCATGAGCCGGTAGTAGCCTGCGCCTGCCAGTCCGGACGTGTTGTCCAGCGAGAGCGAGCCGTTCAAGCTCACGTCACCCGTGACGCCCACATGCGAACTCACGCCGGCCGACGGCGTGCCGCCCGCCGCACCCAGCGCATAGGCCAGGGTGCTACCCGCTTCCAATCGCAACGAGCCGGCGATCCGCAAGTTGGCAAGCGTCGATCCTGGGGCGAGCACGCCGCCCGACTGCACGGTCACCGCACCCACCCTTCCGCCCCCGGCCAGGGTCGCGCCGTTGGCGACGGTAAAGCCAGAGTTCTCGGCCTGCCCGCTCACGAGCAGCGTGCCGGCATCGACAGTCGTCGTGCCGTTGTAGGTGCTGACGCCCGACAGCATGAGCGTGCCGGTGCCGGCCTTACGCAGGCTCAGTCCACCTCCCAATGATCCTGCGAACGTCGTCGACGCATTATTGCTTCCCACGGTGAGCTCGGCGCCGCCCGCGCCACTGATCAGACCGCCGCCCGCCAACGCACCGACGCTTTGCGACGCCCGCAGGGTCGCAAGCGCGCCCGCCTGCACGTCGAACACACCGGAGCCGAGCACATTGGCGTTCCAGGCAGTGAGCGATCCCGCCTCGAGCCGGGTGCCGCCCGTATGGGCGTTCGCCTGCGTCAAGCTGAGGGAGCCTGGGCCACGCAGGCGCAGCTGCCCTGTGCCGGACAAGGGCGCCGAAAGATGCAGGTCGAACTGGCCATTGTTGTCGAGGATCATCCCGCCATTGCCGATGACCACCTCGTCCGCCGCGAACCCCTGGAAAAGCGGCGTGGTGCCGACCGCCCGCACGCCGCCGCCCTCGAAGGTGATCTTGGCCCCGCCCGCGCCTGCTGGCTTGCGGATCTCCGAGGCGGAGACAAACGACACCCCGTTCTCGGGCGAGCCCGACACCGCGAGCTGGCCGTAGCCGCCGTTCGAACCCAGGCGGATTTGCGCGGCGGAAAGGGTCGCGCCATCGGTGAGCGTGATGGTGCCGGAGCCGGCAGCCGTGATGCCCAGATCGAGCGTCCCGGCGACCGTCAGCGCAGATTGCGCGCCATTGATGGAGACACTGCCGGTCGCGCCCTGCCCGACCACGGCATTTGTGGCGCTGACCGTGCCGCCGCCCAGGATACTGAGCATGCCGGCGCTCGCGTCACCCACGGCCAAGTCCCGTGCCAGCCAAGCCGAATTCGCGCCCGTGACCAATACGGTGCTGGGCAACGCGCCCCACGCCCCCCGGCCGATCGTCGACGTTCCAGTCGTGAGGATGGCCCCGTTCGACACCGTCATGGCCGTTGCCGCCGTCTGGCCACTCTCCAGCACAGACGATATCGAGCCCAGTCGAGCACTGGGCCCTGTCAACGTGAAGCTGCCGCCGTCCAGCCGGATGCCGCCGGTCATGGGGCTATTGCCGGTGAACGTGAGCGCGCCGCCCGCCTGCTTTGCCAACATGCCGGCGCCGGTGAGCGCGCCGCCGTAGGTCGAGGCGTTGACACGCCCGAACAGCACAATGCCTTCGTTCGCGATGTTTCCGGTGATGGAGCCGGTGGCCCCGCTGCCGATCTGCAGCACGCTGCCCAACTGCACGGTCGTACCGCCCGTGTACAAATGGGTGCCGGTGAACCGCGTCGTGCCCGTGCTGTTCACCGTGACCGACCCCGTGCCCTGGATCGACGGCGTGAACTCGTACTCCGAGTCGGACTGATTGAAATGGATCTGACCGTCATTGGTGATCCGATTCAGGCTGACCACCGTGCCCCCGAACGCAGCGCCGCGCGACGCATTGCCGATGTTTAGCACGCCGTTGCTCTGAATCCGCAGGCTCTGGTTCTCGCCGCTGAGCATCAGGGTGGAGGTGTCCAGGTTCAGCACCCCGCCACCGCCGTTGGCACCGCCACCCAGCACCACCGAGGCGAACGCATCGGTCACGCCCACATGCAACAGCGACCCATTCGTCAGGGTGATCATGCCATCGCCGCCGCGTCCGCCGCCCATGCCACCGCCGCCCGCGCCGCCGATGTACAAGCTCTCGCCGACATACAGACGCGCCTGGTCCAGCGTCAGCGAGCCGGCGCCGCCACCGCCGCCGGCCGTGGGCGGAACACCGGCCGGGCCGCCATCGCCGCCGCCGCCACCGCCGACGAACATTGCGCGGCTGATCGACACCGTACCGAGATGCAACGACATGGTTCCTGCCGTCCCACTCCCTCCCGCCGTCATCCCGCCGCCACCGCCGCCACCGCCGATACCCACGAAATCGTACGTACCCAGGGGTTGGAAAATGGCCGTCCCCGAGAGCACCAGGGTCGACGCACTGCCGCCTCCCGCGCCGGGTTGAGTATTGGGCGGCGAGCCGGCCAGGTTCACCACGGGTGCGCCATCATTGCCCGGTGTATTCCCGTCCCCGCCGCGCCCGCCCATGCCCGCGCTCCCGCCATTGGCCCAGGGGCCGCCCGACCAGGCGCCGGGAGCGCCGCCCACGCCTACCCCGCCGCCCTGGCTGCCCGACTTGAGGTAGCCGCTGCCGCCACCGCCGCCGCCGATCCCGCCGCCGCCACCCCCGCCCACCGATTGGGAAAGCTCAGCCGCGCCGCCGTCACCGCCGACGCCGACCAGCACACTGGCGGCCTGTGCCATGCCCGAGCCTGCCATCAGGTTGATCGCGGCAGCGACGGCGAGCGCCAGAGGCCGGCGCGGAAAGCGCGATACACCGCAAGTCGAGAAACGTAGGGTCATGGCATCGAGGCGTTTGCGTGGGGAATACGGGTGAGTAACCTCGCGCGCCCGCGGGTTCCATTACCCGCCACGTTTCCTAGGGTCCGGCACCACGGCGGCGGCACGACGGCACGGCACCCACGCGACATTTCACCCCGGCCTCGACACATTTTGTTTCATCAGCGCCACATCGATCCTGATCCCTTTTTCACGCTCGCGGGTCATGGCTAGTGAACACCTCATTCGCACACCCAGGAAAGATTCGATATGCACGTTGCCGCGGCGTCCGCACGCATTCCCTCCCCGACCCACTCCAGGACCGCCTTGGCGACCGCACTGCGCGCCGCGTACTGGGGCCTCCTCTCGGCGCCCGTCTTGTTCGGCGCCGCCGCGCAGGCGCAGACGCCCGCGGCGAACGTGTCCACCTTGCCGTCGGTCACCGTCTCCGCCCCGCTGCTCAGCGAACTGCCCGAATCCTATGCCGGCGGCCAGGTCGCCCGCGGCGGCAACCTCGGCATTCTCGGCACGGGCGACGTGATGGATATCCCGGTCAGCACGACCAACTACACCTCGCAGATGCTGCAGGACCAGCAGGCGCGCACGCTCGCCGACGTGGTCGTGAACGAGGCGTCGGTGCGGGTCATGACCTCCACCGGCAGCTTCAGCGAAGACTTCCAGATCCGTGGCTTCAACGTGCCCAGCGGCGATATCGGCCTGAATGGCCTTTATGGCCTGACGTCCAGCAACCGCATGCCGGCCGCGCTGATGGAGCGCGTCGAAGTGCTCAAGGGCCCGGGCACGCTGATGTACGGCATCAGCCCCACCGGCAGCATCGGCGGCAACATCAACATCGTGACCAAGCGCGCGGGCGACACGCCGCTCACGCGCCTCACCACCACCTACGAGAGCAAGTCCGTGCTCGGCACGCAGCTCGACGTGGGCCGCCGCTTCGGCGACGACAACCAGTGGGGCATCCGCGTCAACGGCCTCTATCGCAACGGCCAGACCAGCCTCGACGACGGCCGTCAGGCCCTGGGCATGGGCGCCGTCGCGCTCGACTATCGCTCGTCCAAGCTGCGCTGGTCGCTCGATGCCTACTCGCAGCGCGAGAACGTCGACAACTTCCGTTCGCAGATCGGCTTCGCCCCCGGCATCACGCGCCTGCCCTCGGCCCCCTCGGGTCATCGCGCCATCTACGACGGCGCCGATCTGCTGAGCTACGACTCCGTCGTCGCATCGCGCCTGGAATACGACATCACCGACAACCTGATGGTGTACGGCGCCGCCGGCTATCGCTACGGCGGCAGCGAACAGGACTTTCCGTCGGCCCGCACGGTCAACGGCCTGGACGAACACGGCAACTTCCGCGTGACCAACGCCTGGTACGACGCCTACGCCCGCAACAAGACCGCCGAAATCGGCGCGCGCGCCCGCTTCGACACCTTTGGCGTCAAGCACACGCTCAGCGTCTCCGGCTCGATCCTCAACATGGAAGCGGGCAGCTTCTTCCTGTCGGCACCCGCCAACTCGGCGCAGAACTCCAACATCTACGATCCGGTCACGATCACGCCCATGACAGGCCATCGCGGCGGCCGCACTAAGAACTCGGAAACCGACCTCGCCAGCCTCGCGATCACCGACACGCTGTCGTTCGCGAACGACCGCATCCTGCTCACGGGCGGCCTGCGCCACCAGAACGTCAAGCTCGACAACTTCAATGCCGCGGGCAGCGTGACCTCGTCGTATGACGAAAGCGCCGTCTCGCCCATTGCCGGCATCGTGCTCAAGCCCTGGGAAAACGTCGCGCTGTACGGCAACTTCACCTCGGGTCTGACCCGTGGCGGCACCGCGCCGGTCACCGCCGCGAACGCCGGCGAAGTGTTCGCCCCGTACAAGTCCAAGCAATACGAAGCCGGCGTGAAGGTCGATTGGGGCAACGTGATGACCACCGTCTCGGTGTTCCAGATCGACCGCCCCAATTCGATGACTGATCCCGTCACCAACGTCTACAGCTTCGACGGCGAACAACGTAACCGCGGCCTCGAACTCGCCGCGGTGGGCGAGATCACGAAGGGCCTGCGCGTGATGGCCAGCGCCACGTTCTACGACGCCAAGCTGAGCCAAACCGCCGGCGGCCTTAACCAGGGCAACCGCGCCCCGGGCGTGCCCAAGCGCACCTACAACCTGGGCGTCGATTGGGATATCCCCGGCGTGCAGGGCCTGAGCGTCAATGCGCGCGCCATCCACACGGCCTCTTCGCCGTACGACGCCGCCAACTCGCTCACCCTGCCCTCGTGGACCCGCTACGACCTGGGCGCACGCTACCGCACCGAAGTGATGGGCAAGCCCGTCACCTTCCGCGCGAATGTCGAGAACCTGTTCAACAAGGACTATTGGCTCTCCAGCAGCACGCTGCTGACCGTCGCCACCGCGGCCGCCCCGCGCACGTTCCTGTTGTCGGCGCAGATCGACTTCTAAGCCACGTGCGGGCCATGCCCGCCTCGAGCGCAAAGCACACCGGCCGCTGCGAAGCGGCCGGTGTTTTTTTGGGAGGCGTGCTGGACTCGCTGGTTGCGTAAACACCCGCATTGTTGCCCCCAGGGCAACATGGTGATCCCCTCCCCATGGCTTCTGCGATCCTTTGCGCAGACCTACGATCTGGGCGTTGTCTGGCCCCGCGTGTTGCCCGGCGTCACAACAGCGGCACACCCCTCACCCATCGAAGGAATCACCATGAGTCAACGCCTGAACGCCTTCGGGCAATCGCCCGAGCTTTTCAAGAAATTCGTCGAATTCAGCATGCTGCTCAAGTCGAGCGCGATCGAGCAGTCGATCCTCGATCTGGTCGAGATCCGCGCCTCGCAGATCAACGGCTGCGGTTTCTGCCTCGACATGCACGTGAAGCAAGCCAAGATCCACGGCGAACGCGAGCTGCGCCTGCATCACGTGGCCATCTGGCGCGAGTCCGCCGAGTTCTCGCCGCGAGAGCGAGCCTGCCTGGCCTGGACCGAAGCGCTGACGACACTCGGTGCCCACGGCGTGTCAGACGACATCTATGAGCGCGTGCGTACCCAGCTTTCGGAGAAGGAAATCTCGGATCTAAGCTTCGCCGTGATGGCCATCAACGCCTGGAACCGCCTCAACGTGGGCTTCCAGACCGTCCCGGGCTCCGCCGACAAGGCATATGGTCTGGACAAGGCCACGTTCAACTAAGGAGCGACCATGAAAATCCTCGTTATTGGCGGCACGGGCCTGATAGGTTCCAAACTCGTGCAACGGCTCACCGAACGTGGCCATCACGCGATCGCGGCATCCCCCGCGACCGGCGTGAACACGATCACCGGCGCAGGCCTCGACGCCGCGCTCGCAGGCGTGGACACGGTGGTGGACGTAGCGAACTCGCCCTCTTTCGAAGACAAGGCGGTGCTCGAATTCTTTCAGACCTCGGGCCGCAATTTGCTCGCGGCGGAAGCCCGGGCGGGCGTGCGCCATCACGTCGCGCTGTCGGTCGTTGGCACCCACCGATTGGCCGAGAGCGGCTACTTTCGCGGCAAGATTGCACAAGAAGCCCTGATCGGGGCGGGCGGCATTCCGTACACCATCGTGCACAGCACCCAATTCTTCGAATTTTTGGGTGGCATCGTGCAATCGGGCACCGTCGGGGACGAGGTTTGCCTGTCGCCCGCCTATGTACAACCCATCGCATCCGATGACGTGGCGCTGGCTATGGCCGATGCCACCCTCGGCGAGCCGGTCAATGGCATTATCGAGATCGCGGGCCCCGAACGTATGCGTCTCGCCGACCTGGTACAGCGCTATATGCGTAAAATCGGCGACGCACGCACCGTCCGGGCCGACACGGGCGCACGCTATTTTGGCGCGCTACTGCAAGACGACACGCTCGTCCCCGGACCCGAGCCACGCCTGGGCACGATCGACTTCGAAACGTGGTTCAGCCGCGCCGCCCCACGAAAATAAAGCTGCAACGAGAACCTCATGAGCAAACCGCAGCGGCCTCCCCAATCGATGCTCGACAAGTACCGCGGCGATGATTTCCACCCCCTTTACACCACCAGCGTCACGGTGCGTGGCGGGGAGGCAGCGCATGGCCGTGCCTCGGGCGTTGCCATGTCAGACGACGGTGAACTACATGCGGAATTGCGTTTGCCCGTCGAACTGGGGGGATCGGGCGGCGGCACCAACCCCGAGCAGCTTTTCGCCGCCGGCTACGCGGCCTGCTTCCATGGGGCGCTGGCCTTGCTTGCCGAACGCGCCGGCGTGGCGCTCACCGATGCGGCGGTGACCGCCACGGTGTCGTTCGGCCGCGACCCCGTCGACGGTCTGTTTGCCCTCAAGGCGGAGATCAATATCCATCTGCCGGGCGTGGACAAGGCGGTGGCCGAAGAGCTGGTGCGCAATACGGAACGCCTGTGCCCGTACGCCAAGATGACGCAAGAGGGCATCCAGAGCGCGGTATCGCTCACGCAGTAGATTTCAGGCGCGCTTGGCCAGCACGCTCTCGAAGCTCTGCAGATCGAGCGCGCGGATCTGTTCGGTCATGTAGTCGATGAAAACGCGCATGCGCGCCGGCAGATGCTGGCGGCTCAAGAAGCACAGGTAATGCCCACGATCATCGGGCGCGTGTTGAGGCAGGCAGGAAAGCAAGGTGCCGTCGCGCAGATGCGCACCCACTTGATAGCCGGCCATCTGCGCGAAACCCTGACCGTCGAGCACCGACTGCAACACCAGATCGGCATCGTTGAAGGTCAGCATGCCGGGCGGCGCAAACTTGCGGAGCTGGCCGCCAATCTTGAATTCCCACTCGTAAACTCGGCCCGAAGCCAGGCGAAAGTTCACGCACTGATGGCCCGTCAATGCGTCGACGGTCGACGGCATGCCATGCCGGGCCACGTAGTCGGGAGAAGCGCACAGCATCATCTGCATCGGGATCACCTTTTTAGCGATCACTTGGCTATCTTCCATGCGGCCGTTGCGAAACGACACGTCGACTCGGTCGGTGGTGAAGTCGGTAGGGCCATCGTCGAGCAAAAGATCGACCGCAATGTTGGGATGCGCCTCGCGAAAACCTCGCAGCAGAGGCGCCACGACCTTGCGCCCGAAACCCACGGTCGAACACACGCGCAATTGGCCGGCCGGCGGCCCTTCACGCAGCTCGCGCATGTTATCGAGCGCCTGCACAATGCGCTCCACGCCAGGGTGGCACTGTTCGTAGAACCGTTTACCTTCGGCTGTCAGCGATGTGCTGCGCGTGGTGCGCACGAAAAGCCGCGTGCCGAGTTGGTCTTCGAGCTTTTGCACACTGCGGCTCACGGCCGATCGACCGATGCCCAGCCTGTCGCCCGCCTTGGCAAAGTTGCCTTCGGCCGCAACGGCCATGAACGCCATCACACCGGCGTAGCTGGTCGCAAAGCTGTCGGCCAGGGAGTCGGGCCCCTGAGAGGCGGAGATGGCCGGGGAGGCTGATGAGGGTGTCGTCATGGTGGCGCCGCGAGTTGGTTGATCCTACTCGCTAAGACGCGCCGGCGGTCCTCTTTGTGACACCGCACTCGTAAAAAATGCGATGCCTGGAAGAATGGCGGGCTCCGCTTGGGGCGGCGGCGGCGGAACAAAGCCCTCCGCCTCCTTCCGCCCCTATTTGATCGGAATCAGCGCGGGCGCCCCCTGCTTCTTGATCAAGACGGCCAGGAACTTGGCCGGCTCGGTCTGGCTGGCATTGCGGCCGACGATATGCACGTCGTCCGGGCCCTCATAGAACGTCTGGCCCGGCGTGAGCGTGACTTCCTTGCCGCCCTTTACCTGCATAACGATGCTGCCTTGCAGCACATAGACGAACGCGGAGGCATCGTGACGATGAACCGGATCCGCGCCGCCGGGAGGGTAGTCCACGATAATCATCTCCCCTTCTTTGCCGGGGAGATCGGCCAGGGCCTGCGTCATCAGGGCAGTCACGACGGGATCGGGTGCCGTGCCCGCAGGTGCGGCATGATGGGGCGTAGCGGCATGGGCGCCGACGCTGGTTACGAGCAACATCGCGGCCGTGATGAATGGCAGACCGAACTTTTGGGCTTTCGACATGAGCTGTCCTGGGTGGTGGAATGACAGGCCCATGGTAGAAACGCCGGGCGCCCCGCGGTAGATCCGCGCAGGGGATCACCGTGTTGCCCGCCGCGCACCAAAGCCCGGCAGGCGCGGCGCTCAGTCCCGCCCGAGCGCCGCCACGATGCCGGCCAGCTTGTCCGGGTTGCGCTGCACAAGCACCCGCGTCAGGCACTCGCCGTCGGTTTCATACGACTGCACCGACTCGAGTTCACCGTCAATGAAGCGCAGCAGGGCCCATTGCCCATTCACCTGCAGCACCTCCGTGTGCAGTGCTTCGCGGAAACGGCGCTTGCCGGCATAGAACAGTTGGGCCAGTCGCTTGCCGCCCACCAGGCTCGCAAAGCTGGTGGCCTTGCCACCGCCATCGCCGATGAGCTCGGCATCGTCGCTCAACAAGGCATGCAGTCCGTGGAAATCGCTGCGCTGCATCGCGTCGGAGAAAGCCAGCAATAGGCGCTGCAACGTCGCGCGCGGCACCGCCTCGCGCGGCTCGCCCACGCGTAGCTGCTGCCTCGCTCGGCTCACGAGCTGGCGCACGGCCGCTTCGCGCTTGTCGAGCGTCTGCGCGATGTCTTGATAATCGGCGTCGAAGACGTCCCGCATCAGAAACGCGGCCCGCGCGTCGGGAGAGAGGCGCTCCAGCATGAACAGAAAGGCGACGGAAACATCGTCGGCCTGCTCGTGGATCTGTTCGGGCGTTGCCGGCGCGGCCATGAGCATGGGTTCGGGCAACCAGACACCCACGTAACGCTCGCGCTCGGCCTTGGCGGCGCGCAGCCGGTCGATCGCCAGCCGGGTAGTGACGCGCACCAGCCAGGCTTCCGCATTGCCGACCTGCGCGCGGTCGGCTTCATGCCAGCGAAGCCACGCGTCCTGTACCACGTCTTCCGCCTCTGCCACCGCCCCGAGCATGCGATAGGCGATGCCATACAGGCGAGGACGGTGCCGGTCGAAGAGGTGTACGGAATCGTTCATGGAAGAGCCAGCACCAGTCTGATGGGGTGGGCGGAAGCAAGCTATTTTGCCGCAGCGCCCCAGGCGCAACAAGCCGCCGGTTCATCCCGCGCTGACACTACAGAACGATGGCGCCCGAAGGCAGCGCCGGCAGATCCGCATGCCCCTGCATCTGCCGGAGATCTCGCTCGATCATCGTGCTCAACCGGCTGATCGGTACGTCGTTGGCGCTACCTTCGAATGGATTCTCGGTGCCCTCCCCGACCTGCTCGAGCGAGGTGTAGATCCACGAAATGATCACGCTGAACGGCACCGTCAGCCACACCATATAGCCGTGCATGAAGCCGCTGATCTGCTGGCCGAGCAGATCGAACTGGGCGATCAGGCCGAAGGGCAGTACGACACAGAAAGAACGCACGAATAGCGTGTTGATGATGGCGTACTGCCGCGGATACGGAAAGTTCTTGATGCGTTCGACTTGCCCCTGCAGCTCGAACAGCTCACGTATCCGGCTGTTCAGCTCGGCGTACTCGGCCGCCGTGATCAGGCCCGCGTCCAGCAATTGCCTGACCGCAATGCTTTGAGCCGCGAGCAGCTGCGCCGCCTTGCCATCGGCGGGCAACAGCGCCTCGACGGCCTGCGGCGGCAGATAGCGGCGCAGCGCCGCCGCGAGCGGCTCGCACCGCTCCGGGATCACGTAGCGCGTCTGGTACTCCGTATTCGTGCGCGTATTGACCGTCTCCCAGGGGCGCGGTTCGCGCAACTCATAGCGCAGCGCCGTCAACCAGGCCAGGTGGCGCTTGATCAATGCATCGGTCTGGATCGCGCCATCCAGATACGCGTGACTGATCACGCCCCAATAGCGGCTGACGCCAACGATGCTCATCCAGATCTTTTGGGCCTCGACGGTGCGTGCGTAGGTGTGCGCATTCTTGAAACCGACCACGAACGTCGTGGCCGTCCCCAACAGCGTCACCACCGAAAGCGGCAGCGTCAGCCATTTGAAGCCGACGACCTCGTAAAGCACCACGGGCAACAGACTCAGGATCACGAGGCCATAGATGTTCCTGCGGCTCCAGATGACGAACTCGCACAGCCGATATGACTTACCCATATGCATGACTTCACTCCTTCACGCCGTAACGCGGCGCCGGAACCCATGCTAGAGAGCGCTCAGCGTGAGCGGTAGGCGCCACCCGGGACGCACGGTGTTGCCCGCATGACAACAATCCGCGCCGCCGGGCAGCGCTTTCCTGCACCACTCGGGCCGCGCCACGCATTGGTGCGCGCCGCACAACAGTGTGCTTCCTGCCGCATGCCTACCGCCCCGCCCTGACCTTACCTACGATTCGCTCACCCCATTGCCAACCGCGCTTGGGCTTAACGCCCGCGGCGCTTACTCCTCCAGGAGACATCATCATGCTTATCGCAACCCAACCTCAGCCTGCGCCCGTTCTTTCGTCGAACGACCTCGTCCCGTCGCGCTATGCACTCATGGTCGGCGAGATCGAGGCCATCGTGGTCAGTGACGGCGTGCTGCCGCTGCCCACCGCGACCATGGCCACCAACGCGGCACCCGCGGACCTGGCGCAATGGCTCGATCACATGTTCATGCCGCCCGACGCATTCGACTGGCCGCTGAACGTGATGGTCGTGCGCAGCGGCGAGCAAACCATCCTGATCGACGCGGGCCTGGGCGGCCAGTTCTCGGGCTTTCCCCGTGCCGGTCAGTTTCCGAAGCGCCTCGAATCCGCCGGCATCCCACTCGATTCGGTGACCGACGTGATCATCACGCACATGCACATGGACCATGTGGGCGGTCTGCTGGTGGACGGTGTGAAGCAAGGATTGCGCCCCGACGTGCGCATCCACGTGAGCGCCACCGAAGTCGCGTTCTGGACGTCGCCTGACTTCACGCATACCGTCATGCCCAAACCGGTACCCGCCGTGCTGCGATCCACCGCGACGAGCTTCTACAACGAATATCGCGAACGGCTGTGCGTCTTCGACGACCAGCACGAAGTCGCGCCTGGCGTGACTGTGCGGCTCACCGGCGGCCATACGCCGGGACACGCCGTCGTCGACGTCGTCTCGAACGGCGAACGCCTCACCTTCGCGGGCGACGCGGTGTTCCCGGTTGCCTTTGATCATCCCGAGTGGCACAACGGCTTCGAGCACGATCCCGAAGCCTCGGCGCGCGTGCGGTTCGATCTGTTCAACGAGCTTGTACAGAACCGGGGCCTGCTCGTGGCGGCCCACCTGCCGTTCCCGTCTGTCGGCCGCGTGGCACGCGATGGCGATGCCTACCGGTGGGTGCCGGTGATCTGGGACTACTGAAGCGCCAAACCCGTGACGGGCCGTGGGCGGTATCGCGGACGGCCCGCGGAGGCGCCCTCATCACCGGGATGGACCTGCGCGTGGATGACGGTATCGCACTGTTGAGTCCGATCCGACTCATGTTGAGACGCTGCAGCGGCGGACGCCCCGTGAGCGTCATGGCCTCATAGCATCGTCCGCGCCCACGACCACAGCCACGCCCTTCCCGCTGGCAGCATCAACAGCGCACAACCCGCGCAGTTCAGCACGACAGTGGCCCAATACGCCACCAGAAAAGACGTCTTGGACGACTTGTGCCGCAGCGCTTGCTGCGCCACGAGCGCGCCGGGCCACCCGCCCGCGAGCGCCAGCAGATGCAGCGTGTTCTCCGGAATGCGCCGTGCGTTCGCGCGAGCCGACGACTTGTCGGCGGCGTACACCAGAAACGTAAGACCGCTCAAGCCGGCATACACCGGCGCGATCCACCAGGGCAGACCGCCCAGCCCGATCGCCGCGGCCAGGGACACCGCAAAGAGGGCAAGGACGAGCTGGCTGGTCCGGTCGAGCCCGGTCACCGTGCGGATGCGTTCGCTCGGCGGTGGCAAGGCCACATCGAGCAGCTGGACTTTGCTCGCCCGCAGCCGCCCATCGGCGCGGGTCTCGGCCACGAAGCGCACGCGCTGCGCCATCCGCGGCCGCCCGGATTCGAATGCGGAGATATGCGCGAAGACGGCCCTGCCGCCCTCCGCAGGCGCAATGAAGCCGAACCCGCGGGCGTCGTTCCAGCTTTTGATCGTTCCTTCCTGGCGCCCCTTCATGCCGCGAGATCCGGTAAAGCGGGCGGCTGCGCCGCACATTGTTCGAACGCGGCGATCGCCATCGGCGATAGGCGTACGGCCACGCCGTCCGCCCGATAAGCGCGGATTGCTCCCGCGGGCGTGGTGCGTTCGTCGTCGAGGAATACTGTCATTGTCGGGCCCTGTCACAACCAGAAAACATGCGCTTACGAAAGCGCCGCTATTGTATCGGCCGGCACGACATCGCCCTGCCGCAACCCGAGAGCGCTGTCGCCAACGCACCGGTACACTGCGCGCCATACGGTCGCCAGCGCGACCGGCCCCACATTTCATTCGAAGAGCTTCACACCATGATTCGTCATCTGGCCTTGGCAGCATCGCTGGCCGTGGCGGGCAGCGCCGCCGCTGCCCCCTCCTTCGACTGCGCCAAGGCGTCCACGCCGGTCGAGAAGTCGCTTTGCGGGAACTCGGTGCTGGGCAATCAGGATGCGGCCATCGCGCAGCAATACAAGGCAGTGCGCGAGCAGCTCGATGCCGATGCGGCCAAAGCCCTGGCCGCCGATCAAAGGTATTTCTTGGGCGTGCGCGACAACGCATACGACGAGCCCTACACGCAGAGCACGCCCTTCGAAGCCATCACGACGCTCATGCGTTCGCGCCTGGCCTTCCTGAAATCCATCAACCCTAAGCCGGCCGCGGGTTTCGTCGGCAAATGGCGCAACGTGGAAGGCGAAATCGAAATCACGCAAACCCCCGACGGCAAATTGCACGTGGCGGCCAACTCGGCGCGGCCCTACAGCGGCCGCTGGGTCTGCGATCTGAGCGGTACGGCGGAGGTTTACGGCGACACCCTGAGAATCACGTACCAGGACGGCGAGCCCTGGGTGCTCACGCTCACCCGTCGCGGCGCCGTAATCGTCGCCCAAGAAGTGCCGCCCGCCGGCAAGAAGGATGAGGGCTTCGGCCCGCCCTTCTGCGGCATGAATGGCAGCCTGCGCGGCGACTGGTTCGCGGTACGCTGATCGCCCTCCCCACGTTGGCCGGCGCATGGCATACGTGCCGGCCGGCGTGGGCCCCGACCCTGCTGTTAATGGCGCAGCCATCCGGCATACCGTACCGCAGCCGTCACGGCCCAAATGGCTTTTCCGGAACGGATTCACGCAACGATTCACTCAACACCAGGACGCGATGACGCACGTACGGCAATGGATGGCGATGCTCGGCACGACCCTTTCGATAGGAAGCGTCGGCCCGGCGATCGCGGCGCAGCCCGGGGTACCCGCCTTGCAGATCACCGCCCCCAACGGCGCCACCAGCACGTTGGTCGCAGGCATGCAGCGCCCCGTGGCCGGCCTCTCGCTGCCGGCGCCCTCGATCGTGCAAGGCAAGACGCGCCTGGTGCTCACCCTGGACAGCGAATCCGAAGAGCATCCCTTCGAGCCGGGTCCGGCCTTCGTCGATCCGGCGGCCGCCGCTGAGACAGGCCGTACGGGCGGCATCGGCCGGGCACCGTGGGCCAACAAACTCACCGACGCCCAGATCGACCAGCTTCGCACGCGTACGCGCTGCTTTTTGAAGCAGAGCAGCGAAGCCCTGGGCCAACCCGAAGACCCGGCCCAGGACGCCAGCGATGCCGAATACTGGGTGCGGCTGGCGGTTGGCGGACGCGATCCGTACTTCGCACTGGCACTCGCCAGCTCTCCCTGCGTGCCCTCCGGCACCCGCTCACGCGAATTCGTGCTGCGCCAGGCCGCGATCGCGGCGAAGGTTCCCGTGGTGGCCCTGGACAGCACCGACCAGGTTTACGCGCGATATTGGTCCGCGCCGATCGCACTCCTCGCGCAGCTCCTGTACGACCACGCGCTCACGCCGCACGCGGCCCGCGACCTCGAACGCATCGTCGCCGCCCTCAACCAGGGCGACTTCGCCAGCCTGGGCCAGGCTTTCCGGCCCGGCGGCATCCCCGAGCCCGAACAGAAACGGCTCGATCGCCTGTTGGTTTTCGACGCGGTAGACGCAATGCTGCCCAAGCTCAAACCGCTGCTGGACGAGGGCAACGCACTGGTCGTGTTCGACGCCAGCAAACTCGGCGGCCAATATGGCCTGCTGCCCGCGCTCGAGCAGGCGGGCTATCGGCTGCAGCCGATTACCTTACCCGCCGCCCCGTCCATTAACGCGAAGTAGCGGCAGGCAAGTCATGGCGCAACAGGTCGGGCGCGCCATGGATGCATGACATGGCGAGTTGCCCTCGCCGTCTCTTAGTGGGCGCGGCGGCGCGTGCCGGGCTGCGCCAGCACGAGAGTGCGCGGTTTGCGTGCGGCGCCGCGTTGCAAATCGAAGCGCCCTCGCCCGTCCGGACGGCCTATGCTGGTTTCTCCGGCCCCCCGCGGCCGCCGTCACACGGAGGCACGAGATGTTGGACCATATCGAGATTCATGTGAGCGATTTCGCGCGCAGCCGGGCCTTCTACCTGAGCGCGCTCGCGGCCCTCGGCTATATACCGCGCAAGACGCTCGCCACCGGCACGGGTTTCGGCGTCGGCGAGCCGGATGATTTGGGGGACCCGGGTGGCGAATTCTGGATCCACCAGGGCACGCCCAGCACCCCACGTGTGCACGTGGCGTTTCGCGCACGCAACCGTGCCGAGGTCGATGCGTTTCACCGCGCCGCGCTGGCCGCCGGCGGCCGCGACAACGGCGGGCCCGGCGTCCGTCCCAAGTATCACCCCAACTATTACGGCGCCTTCATCCTCGACCCCGACGGCTACAACGTCGAAGCCGTGTACCACGGCGCCGCCTGAGCGGGCGCGTCGAGCCCAACGGGCCGTGATACCCGATACCGCACGACGCCAGGGTCAGCCACGCGGGCCTTCGTCCTCGCGCCGCTCGGCCGCTTCCTGAGCGGCCACGTCCTCGAGTTTGACCTGGCTCGTACTGCCATGCTGCGACGCGCACTGGCCGGGGCTGCCACCACCCTTCACGCATTCGGCAAACGCGAGCGCCGCATCCACCGTGGCGAAGTGATAGGAACGACCATCCGCAAACGCGACCTTGCCTTCGACTGAGCAATCCATGATGCCTCCCGTTGATAGAGCAAACATCCTATCCCGCGCCGCGCGCTTTTAAGGTGTCAGACTGCAATTTCCTGCGACCCTTCACATACGAAGCGGCCGGCGATCCGGCGGCCGGCGTTCCGGCTGACCCGCCGGCCCGCGAGAACTTATCGCTCGTTATGTGTTGAACGACGGAAACGTGCCGCCCGCCCTTCGATCCGACCCGTCATTCGCGCGGTCAGCGCTCGATTCGCCGGATGCTCTCTTCGCTGATGCCGTCCGCGCGCAGCGCATCGGCGAGCTTCTGCGCCCGCTCACGTTGATCGGGCGCCATCTCCACGAAGAGCCGTTGGCGGTACTCCGTCATGTGCTCATCCGGCGAGGGCAGCGCGGCGATCAGCGCATAGGCGACCGGGAAATTGCGCGTGGCACCGCGGCCTTCGGTGTAAAGCACGGCCAGGCTGAACGTCGCCTCACGATGCCCCTGCGCGGCCGCCCGCTTCATCAGCCTCATGGCCTGCACCTCGTCCACCGGCACGCCGTCGCCGTTGGCGTACATCGCCGCGAGATTGAACTGTGCCGACGCATGGCCCTGCTCGGCGGCCTTGGCATACCACTGCCGGGCGATCGCGAGATCCCGCGGCACGCCCCGCCCCTCATCGTATTGTTGACCCAGATGAAGCTGCCCTGCAGGCAATCCTTGTTCGGCCGCGCGGCGGAACCAGTGCAGGGCCTGATCCTGGTCCTGCGGCACGCCCTTGCCCTGGAAATAGAGCAAGCCCAACATGTCCTGCGCGGCAGCGTGATCCTGCTCGGCGGCCTTGCGCAGCCATCGCGCGGCTTCGGCCATATCCTCGGGCACGCCATGCCCCTCTGCATACAACGCACCCAGATTGAACTGCGCGTTTGCCAGCCCCTGTTCGGCCGCCTGCCGGAACCACTTTGCGGCCTGGGCCGGGTCAGGAGTAGCCCCGCCCAGCCCATCCGCGTACATGGTGCCCAGATTGTTCTGGGCGTCCGGGTGACCCTGCGCGGCGGCGAGCGCGAACCAGTGCCGGGCCTGAACATCGTCGCGGGCCCCGGAGCGGTCGTCGAAGTAATAGTCGCCCAACAAAAACTGCGCCTCGGCATGGCCCTGATCGGCGGCCTTGCGCCACCACTGCAAAGCCTTTGCATCGTCACGGGCGACACCCTGTCCACGGAGGTACATCTGGCCGAGCATCGTCTGCGCCCGGGCATTGCCTTGGGCCGCGGCCTTTTCGCACCATGCCAGGGCCTGGCCGTAATCCTGCGTCACGCCCCGTCCATTGGCATACATCACGGCAAGGTTGAGCTGAGCATTGGCCTCCGACTGTTCGGCGGCGCGGCGCAACCATTTCACCGCTTGCGCCTCGTCCTTCTCGACACCCTGCCCGCTCGCATACATCAGGCCCAGCCCATATTGCGCCTTGGCGTAGCCCGCCTCGGCGAGCGCACGCCAGTGTTCGAGCGCACCTGCGTAGTCGTTGGCACGGTAGGCCGTATACCCGCGAGCAAAAGACTCCTCGCGCGGATCCTGCGTCGTGGCCAGGGCCATCGGCGAGGTCAATCCCAACAAGAGGAGCGCAACCTGAATTCTCATCGGTAATCCATCATCATCGCGCCGCGAGTAGCGGCGCCAAACAAGTGAACAAGGGGCCGCGACGAAAGCGGCGAGCGCGGGACCGGAAGCCCGCGCCGGCCGCGACGCGGCCGGAACCGGGCGTTATTCCTTCGCCTGTCCCGAAGCGGCATGGCGTGCGGCGATCCACGACAACCCGCCGACATCCGCGCCGCCCGTCTCCACGACATCCGTGCCGGCCATCATCATTCCATAACCGTGCTCCGCGTCCCACGCGCAGCCGAAATCCAGCCCGATATAGGGCGCGCCGGCGACAGGGTGAAACGTGACGCTGTTCAAGCGCACCAACGAATACAGGGTGTCTTCGTTCCACTGCGGCGGCAGCAGAAAGGCGTCATCCGGCAACACGATGCTGTCCTGTTCCGCGCGCAGACGGGGCAGATCGGCGAGCAACGCATCCCGCACGGCCTCGTGAAACGCCGCCTCATTGGCCAACAACCATTGAGCCGCCTCGAGCATCATGGCCTCGGGCGCTTCGCATGAACCATCATCGTTCTCGACATAGGCGATCACTTCGCCGGGCTCGGCCACAAGATCGTCGCGCGCATAGCCCTTCGCGGCCGCGGGCGATCCGGCAGCGCGAAAGCGCGCCAGGTGCGGCAGCGGCAAGGCCGTCATCCAGACGCACCATCCCTGCCGTGGTCCGTAGAGGGTGGGCAGCCCTGGCGCCTCGAAGGACGCGTAATCCGCGGGAATCAGTTCGACCTTCATCGAAAAATCTCCTTTGTCGGCAAGACGATTCGAAAACTGCAACGCATACCTGCGTACCGGGCACAGCGCGAGCGTCTCGCGCCCGGGCCGTCCGCTGTCCGGTCATCGCGGCACCGCTAGCGGCTCGCTTCCCGCAGCCGCTCACGTACATCCATCAGCGCAAAACCCAGCAGATTCAGGCCGCGCCAGAGATTGGGATTGGCGATGTGCTCATCGTCCTGCGCCATGCCGATACCCCAGATGCGGTCCACCGGGCTCGCCTCGACCAGGACGCGATTGCCGGTCTGCAGAAGATAGTCGCCGAGCTCGGCATTCTGACCGAACTTGGCGAGGTTGGCATTCACCACGATGCCATAGCGCTCCGCCAGCCAGACGTCGTCCTTGAACCCCATCACCTGGCGGCCCAGGGCCTTGGCCGCGCCGGGATTGGGCGCGTCGAAAACCAGCGCGCGCGTGGCCTCGTCACCGAAGAGGCGCGCCTTCTCCGCCATCATGAAATGCTCGGCGGTGGGATAGCGCTGGCCATCGACGACGAACGGCGCGCCGAACCACTGGCTGAAGCACGACGCCGTCACGCCACTGCGCGACGGCTGATGGCCCCAGAAATACACGAATTTGAGTTTGGCGCCCGCGTTGAACCGCTGGCGCAGATCTTTGAGATGCTGCGTGTCCGTCATGGCGCCATTATGCCGGGTCGATGTGTTCTCGTGTCCGAGCGGGCGACGGCCGCGATGCCGTAAGCTTGTCCTCCATGGCTGACCTGAAACTCCTCGAAGACCTGATTGCCCTGGCACAGACCGGCAGCTTTGTGCGCGCCGCCGAACTGCGCCACGTAACGCATCCCGCCTTCGGCCGGCGTATCCGCGCGCTCGAGGCGTGGGCCGGCACGCCGCTGGTGGATCGCCAGCGCCTGCCGGTGACGCTGACGCCCGAAGGCGAAACCCTGCTCAAGACCGCGACACAGGTCGTCGAGCAGATGGGGCTGGTGCGCCATCGCATCTGCAGTTCAGGGGCCGGCGGCGAGGCCGTGCTGCGCATCGCGACCGGACGTAGTCTGGCCCGCACGCTGGTGGCCGACTGGATCGCGCGCCTGCGGCACCGTACGCCCAAGGTGCTGAAAGACGGCACGCAGGTGGAGCTGTACACCGGCAAGGCACAGGACCTGGTGGTCCGGCTGGAACAGGGCAAAGTCGATCTCCTGTGCTGCTACGAACATCCGGCGCTGTCCGTGCCGCTCAGCCCCGCGCGCTACCGCTATATGACGCTGGCGACCGACAAGCTGATACCGGTCAGCCAGGTGGACTCACGCGGCCGGCCCCGCTATTCGTTGCGCGAAGGAGGCGCCCCCGTGCCGCTGATCACCTACACGGGCGGCCTCGCGATGGAGCGCATCGTGGGCGACCGGCTCGAGGCGACGCCCTATGCGCTGACGCCCTTCGTGCGCAGCGATTCTCTGGACGCGGCGCACGGCGCGGTGGCGAAAGGCGTGGGCGTCGCCTGGCTGCCGTGGTCCATGGTCGCGGCGGACTGCCGGCGCGGCGCGCTGGCCGAGCTGGGAAGCCGTAGCGACGAGATCACCTTCGAAGTGCGGCTGTATCGGCCGCGGGCCCGACTGACGGACCTGGCCGAAGCCGCCTGGGAAGCGACGGCCAATCGCAAAGCCTGATCCGCGGCTAAAAATTCGGATTAGCACAAGAATGTGCCGTTTTGGCACGGCCCTACCCTGGGGCACGCTCGAAAATAGCCTCCGAAATTCCAACGAGGCGGCTTCGCCGTCCACCTACAGCACCCCAGGGAGAAAGTCATGAAATCCATTTTCAAACCGCTGCGCGCGGCGCTGGTCGCGTCGTGCGCCCTCTCGGCACTCGCCGCGGCACCTGCCGCCAGCGCCGCCGATTATCCGGCCCGCAGCATTTCGCTGATCGTGGGGTACCCCGCCGGCGGCAGCCTGGACCTGACCGCGCGCCTCTTGGGCGAAGAGCTGGGCAAGCATCTGGGCCAGACCGTTGTGATCGAGAACGTCGGCGGCGCGGGCGGCACGATCGGCGCGCAACGCGTGGCGCGCGCCGCGCCGGATGGCTACACCATCTTCCTGGGCTCCACCAATGAAATGGTCATCGCCCGCATGATCAACACGGCCGTGAAGTACGACAGCGCCAAGGACTTCACGGCGCTGGGCATCGTGGCATCGCAGCCGATGCTGCTCGCCGCCAGCAAAGACTCCGGCGTCAAGACCGCCGCCGACTACCTGGAAAAGGTCAAGGGCGCCGCGCCGGGCGCGTTCAATTACGGATCGTCGGGGGTGGGCACGACGCTGCACCTGGCCGGCGAGATGATCAATCAGGCCACCGGCACGCGTGCCGAGCACGTGCCTTACCGCGGCGTGTCGCCGCTGGTGACCGACCTGATGAGCGGCCAGCTCGATTACGGCATGCTGGTGCTGTCCTCGGGTCTGCCGCAGGTGCGCAGCGGCAACATCGTTGCCTTGGGCCTGACCGAAAACAAGCCCTCGCCCGCCGCACCGGAAATCGCGCCGCTGGCCGCCACGCCCGGCTTCGAGTCGGTAGACATCAATCTCTGGTTTGCGCTGTATGGCCCCGCCGGCCTGCCCGAGCCGGTCGTGGCCAAGCTGCGCAGCGCGCTGGATGCAAGCCTCACGTCGGACACGTTCCGCGCCAAGATGCAGGACGCAGGCGGCGAAGTCGCCAAGCCGGGCGTGGACCCCGTGGCCTTCCAGGCTGAGGAGACGAAGAAGTACGGCGCGCTGGTCACGGCCGCCAAGATCGAGGCGCAATAAGGCCGCGCCATACGACATCACGACCACGCTCTCACCGGATACACCATGGAATTCAAGCTCCCTATTCCCGACATTTCTGCCGAGCGCGTCGGCAACACCGACACGCCAGGCGTATGGCACTTTGAATCGGGTGTTCCGGGACGGGCACTCCTGGTAAGCGCGCTCGTGCATGGCAACGAGCTATGCGGCGCGTGGGCGCTGAAGGATCTGTTGGCGTCGGGCCTGCGCCCGCGCCGCAGCAGCCTGACACTGGCCTTCTGCAATCTGGATGCGTTCGACCGCTTCGATCATGCGAACCACGACGCCTCGCGCTTCGTTCAGGAAGACATGAATCGCGTCTGGAGCGCCGAACGCCTGGACACGCCCACCACGCCGGATCGCCAGCGCGGTGCGGCGCTGCGCCCCTGGGTGCGGCGCGCCGACTGGCTGCTGGACCTGCATTCGATGCACGAGCCGGGGGCACCGCTGCTGCTGACGGGCACGCTGCCGCGAAACATCGCGCTCGCGCGCCGCCTGAAGGCGCCGCAGCATGTCATCGTGGACGCCGGCCACAAGGACGGCGTGCGCATGCGCGACTTCGAGCACTTTGGTGATCCCGCCCTCGAAGACGCATGCGCGCTGCTGATCGAATGCGGCTTCCACGGCGACCTATCCTCGCGCGACGTGGCGCGCGACATGGTCGCCCGCATGCTGGTGGAATCGGGCGTCGTGGACGCGTCGGATCTGCCTGCCGGTTGGCTGTTGCCCGACCCGGACGCACAACGCATCCTGGAAGTGACCGACGCCGTGGTGGCGCCGTCGATGAACGTGCGTTTTGCAGGCCCCTGGTCGGGCCTGGAAACCTTCGAAAAGGCCGGGTCGCTGATCGGCTGGGCCGACGAGCAACCGGTCGTCACCCCCTACGACAACTGCACGCTGATCATGCCATCGCTGCGGCAGCTGAAGCCCGGCGTGACGGTGGTCAGGCTGGCCCGCGATTATCAGGGTTCCTGAAGCGCAGCCGGTTCCGGCATCGACTCAGGCAAGCGCTGCCTGGGCTTCCCCTTTTATTGCTCATGAGTCCGCTGCGCGGCCTCTGCGGCCGCGCGAGCCAGTCCAGTGTCGCCGGACTCGACAGACTCGAGGCTGCGCAAGGTCACGGCCAGCACCGACGCGCCCTTGCGCCGCGCCGCCAGCGCGGCAGGTAGCGCGACGGGCATGCCATAGTCGGTGGACAGGCGCGCGGCGAGTTCCACGAGCTTGACCGCCTGGGCGATCGGCTTGCCGCCGGCGTCGAGCACATGGGGCAGCAGCGCGGCCAGCGTCTGGAGCACGCGGCAGCCGGCGAGCGCGCTGATCGACGCGGTGTCGGCCAATGTCTGCGCCAGCCGTCCGGCCAGCACATAGCCCTGCGCAAGATGTGCCCCGACCTGCGCGGCAAACGGCGCGGGGTCGAGCAGACCGGCGTCGGCCAACCGTGCGATCGCCTCTGCCGCCTGCGCCCGCTGCTCGGTCATCTTCGCCGATGCCGCCAGCGCCAGGGCCGAGTACACCGGGCCGTCCGGCACCTGCCGCGATGCGCCCAGCGCCGTCAGCAGCGGCCCCAGGCCCCGCACATTGATCACATGCACCGCCGCGCACAGCATGGGATGGAAATGCGCGGCCAACGTATTCGGGTTGGACCGCAGCAACCACGCCGTCCATTGCACGACCTGGTCGTAGCTGTCCAGGTCACGCGCCTCCTGGGCGCGGAAGGAGAATTCGGCGGGAACCTCGGCAACATCCAGGGCCGGCGACACCGCCGCATCGACCGCGTCCGCCGCCATCCAGAATGGCTTGACGCCATCGCCCAGCACGCTCTGGCTGTTGGAATACGTGCCCTCGCCCGGCTCGGCGAGCACTCGCTCCCAGGCAAAGTGCTGCGCAGCCACGGGCACCAGCGCACTGAAGGGCGAAGCCTGCGCCCGGCCCGTCCGCAGATCATGAAACGCCCCCGCCAGCAGGGCGAGCGGCGAGTGCGTCGGCACATACCGAAAGCCCCAGCGAGAGGTCCAAGTCTCTTGCTGCACCCACTCGCCGGTCTCCGCATCGTAGGCGCTGCTGCTGAGCGTCTGCTCCTGCAGCTCGACGCCCGCGGGATCCTCTTCGCCCTCTGCGCCCACGACAAACCGGGCATACCCCCGGAAATTGACGTCGTCCCGGCCCAACAGCGCGGCGGCCAGCAGGCGCCGCGGCGAGGCATTGAACTCGTCCCACACTGACGCGACGATCTCGGCAGCACGGTCATGCAACGCCTGCGGCATCGGCGTGTGCGGATGCCGCGCCAGGTAATCGAAAACTCGCGGCAGGTCGGCGCCGTGCCCGCCCCCCTCCAGCTGCGCGCCGATCAGCGCGTGCAGCTCCTCATCATCGCCGATGGGCGGCGTGGATTCGGAAAGATTCGGCAGCGCTTCGCGGCGCGGCGGCGGCACCGTGGTGGCGCGGGCGCCGCCGTCATCCTTCGCGCGCGGCGCATCGCCTGCAGTCGCGTCGTCTGTCTCGCCGGAAGAAATCACCAGCTTGCGCGCCAGCGGCACAAGATCCAGGGGCAGCCCTGGCAGCGCCTCGCCAACGATCTGCGAGATGCGCTCCTGCTGCCCGGGATCGGTCTGGAGCGCGCCGAGCAGTGCGAACTGGGCCTTGAGCAGCTTCTTCTCGGTGCGCGTCAGCACGGCAGCGGCGGCCTCGATCATGGCTTCGGCGTCCAGTTGCTCGAGGGCTCGCTTGAGCATGTCCTGCGCCAAGCCCACCGCGGTGCTGGGCGCCGTGCCGAGCACCGCGAAATACGCGTGCTGGCTGGCCGCGACCTCGTGCGCATCCGGATCGGCCAGGCGATGCATGCGCAGATACCAGGCGATGCTCTTGGCCGGAAAATCGCGCAGCAAGGCCTCGCGCGATTCGTCAAGCAAACGCGCCCGGAATGCCGGGCTGGCCTGGCACAGCGCGCTCACCGCCGCGTCCCATGCCGCGCCGGCATGTTCGATGAGAAGGTACTCCGCCCCCATGCCCTCGACGCGGAACAAGGCCCAGAACTCGCGCTCGACCCAGTCGGGGTGCGCCTGCAGATGCGCGGCCATGAGCCGGCCGTGGTCCGCGTCCAATTGCCCGTCGGCCCCGACGGCGCTGACGCGCTGCACGAAGCATCGGAGATAGGCCTGGGGCAAGGGCGCGTCGTCGTCCCGCCGCACCAGCGCATGGCACACAGACCACACCAGATCCTCGCCCCACCACCACTGCTGCGCCAGCAGCTCGACGAACGCGGCGCGCCACGATGCGTCTCGTCCGGCGGCTGCGGCGATGACGGCCGGCGCCATCTCGCCATGGCGTGCGCCCCACGCCTGCTTGCTATGCAGATCCGCCGGCGCCAGGGTCTCCGCGGCGAGCTTGGGCTTGCCCAGCGCGGCCAACACGAAGCATGCCCGGGGCGTCGGCCCCTCCGCGTTGAACAGACGCGAAGGCGGCAAGGTCTTCACCAGCGCGGCGCGATCTTCCTCGCTCGCGCCGTCCAGCGCGTGGGCGAAGACGGCAACGTCCGCGGCGTCGCCGCTCAGGGCGTCGCGCAGCGCCGCACGGCGTTCGGTGAGGCTCAGGGTCATGCGTGGGCTCCAGTCGAATTGAGAGGATCGATAAACATGCGTACGGCCAGCGTGTGCTTGCAGGGGCCACGCGTGCCTTGATATTTGGTGTGCCAGGGACAGGTACAGCGGTCCTGCGCCGGCTCGGCGCCGAGCGCCACCCGGTAGCGTTGCTGCGCCGATTGCACCGTGAACTGTCCTTCGCCCTCGGGCCGCACCGCGCTACTCGCCAACAGCTTGCGTGCATCGGCCAAGCGCGGATGCAGGGTATCGAGCAGGCCCGCCTGCACCGGCAGAGGACGATGGAAATACGCGCCCGCCGTCAGATCGAAACCCACCTGGCCCGACGACGCCAGCACGCCCAGCGCGGATGCGATCTGTGTTTGTGGCAACAGCGCCCGCGTGGCCAGATCGGCCATGTCGATGCGGGGTTCGAAGGCCAGCAACGTCGACACGAACGCCGCGTCCTCATCGGCGTCTCCACCTGCGATCAGATGCAGCACCGAGCCCTCCCCCGAGAACCCGCGCGCCTTCTCCGGGCTCAGCCCCAGCGTGACCCGTGCCCCGGGCAACGCCAGCACCCAGGCACTGGCCTGCGGCGGCGCCCCCGCCGCCGCATCCGCCCCATACGCGTGCAAGGCCGTGGCGTAGCGCAGCAGCGGCTCCAGCACCCGCAGCCGCTCCGGTCCCGCCACGCACACCGCGCCGGGCGCGGCCTGCGTGGCCAGCCGCAGCGAACGGGCTGCCTGGGCCGCCCACATGACCGTCCGGGTCGCCGACGAACGTGGCAGCCCCTGCATGAACTGGCGCATTGCAGCGCCCGTCAGCACATGCCGCGGCGTCATCCCGGCGGACAACATCTGCGTCTCCGCAAACCCCGTGAGCCAGCGTGCCGGCAGCGGCACTTTCTCCTCGACGATCTCGCCCGCCCGCGTCGCCACCCGCAACGCATCACTGCCCACGTTCAGATGCAGAGGCTCCGACGCACGCAGCCCCGCCAGCGCCTGGCGCAGCGGCGCATTAACGTCCACATTGGTGACACCCGCCGCGAAGTGCGTGGCGTCGAGCGCCGCCGCGTCCACATCCAGACGCGCATACACGCCGCAGCAGGCACTGAAGGACTCGAACCGCAAGCCCTCGGGCGTCGACGTCACGACCGGATCGGCCGCCCGCAGCACCGCCGCCAGCGTGTTCGGCGGCACATAGAAGCGCGTGCGCGCCACCCGCGCGAGCATCAACAGCCCTTGCGCCACCACGGCGGGCTGCGCCACGAATCCGGAGAAGAAGAAGGGATGCGCCACCGCGCCCGACAGCGCACGGCCGCCGCTGGTCGCCAGGCTCAGATCGGCGTGGCCCTGCCGCTGGGCGAAGTCGGAGGGAGCTAGATAGGCGTAGGCCAGATCAGTCATGCGTCGTGGATTCCGAATGAAAGCCGGGCGCCGCAACGATCCTTCAGGGGCACGGCCAGAAATGGGTGCGCCCACTGAAGCGGCCAAATGCAGTCGGGCGCGCGGGCCGATGAGACGTTCAGCTGCGGAGTCATTGCGCCAAATATTAACTGGGGGCGGCACCCTCACCTTAACGTACCAGAGAGGCACCACAGTGGCAGTGCGCCCGGAGACCGCTAGCGAAACCCTCGCCCACCTCCACAGAATGTCGAAGTTCAGCGCCGACAACGGATTGAAAACGGCCAGGGCCCCGCCTCGACCTTCCCCCCTCGTTCACGCCGGCGTTTGCGATGCCTGACCACAGAAGCAGGTCGGGCGCGCGGCGCTCGTACGTCGGCGCGGGGCTCGGCCTCCCTGTCTGACCTGATGCGGTACGCCCGTGCTCCGGACACCTTACGGACCGCCGTCGCCTGAATCGGTTATCCTCGCTCCCGCCGGTTTGCGGCATCACTCCTATGCCCTCGCGGCCCTTCACTGCATGATCCGGTTTCAACAAGTCTCGCTGGCAAGAGGCGTCAAGCCCTTGCTGGAAAAAGTCGACCTCCTCCTCAACCCCGGCGACAAGATCGGCCTTATCGGCGCCAATGGCGCGGGCAAGTCCAGCCTGTTTTCCTTGCTGCGCGGCGAACTGCACGCCGACCAGGGGGATCTCAGCTACCCACCGAACTGGCGCGTGGCCTACGTGGCGCAGGAAACGCCGGCGCTGGAGCGCTCGGCCATCGACTACGCGATCGACGGCGACGTGGAACTGCGCCGCCTGGAAGCCCGGCTGGCCGAGGTCGAAGCCGCCGCCGACACACCCGAAAACGGCCTGCTGATCGGCGAGCTGTACGGCGCCCTGGCGGATGCCGACGCCTACACCGTGCGGTCGCGGGCGGAGCAACTGCTCACCGGCCTGGGCTTCTCGATGGCACAGATGGACCAGCCCCTGACCAGCTTCTCGGGTGGCTGGCGGATGCGGCTGAACCTGGCGCAAGCGCTGATGTGCCCGTCCGAACTGTTGCTGCTGGACGAACCGACCAACCACTTGGATCTGGATGCCATCCTGTGGCTGGAAGACTGGCTGAAGCGTTATCCCGGCACGCTGCTGGTGATTTCGCATGACCGCGACTTCCTAGACGAAGTGGTCAACGTGGTGGTTCACGTCGATGAGCGCAAACTCAAGCGCTATGCGGGCAACTACTCCGCCTTCGAACGCCAGCGCGCCGCGCAACTGGAACTGGCCGCCGGCGCCATCGAAAAGCAGATGCGCCAACGCGCGCATCTGGAATCGTTCATCAATCGCTTCAAGGCCCAGGCCTCGAAAGCGCGCCAGGCGCAAAGCCGGATCAAGGCACTGGCAAAGATGGAAGAGCTGGCCCCGTTGCGCGCCGCGGCGGAGTTTTCCTTCGAATTCCGGGAGCCGGACCGCGCGCCCGATCCGCTGCTGCGCATGGACGCCGTCCAGGCCGGCTACCCCGCCGCGGACGACGGCGACGCGAACAAGATCGTCATCAAGGACATCAATTTTTCGCTCCAGGGCGGCCAGCGTATTGGCCTGCTGGGCGTGAACGGCGCCGGCAAGTCCACCTTCATCAAGACCATCGCCGGCGAACTGCAGGCGCTGGGCGGCGAGGCGATTTTCGGCAAGGGCCTGTCGATCGGTTATTTCGCCCAGCATCAGGTCGAGATGCTGCGCCATGATGAATCGCCCTTGTGGCACATCGTCAAGCTGGCCCCCGGCACGCGCGAACAGGAACTGCGTAATTTCCTGGGCGGCTTCAACTTCGCAGGCGCCATGGCAACCAGCAGCATCGCGCCGTTCTCAGGCGGCGAGAAAGCCCGCCTGGCTTTGGCGCTCATCGTCTGGCAACGGCCCAACCTGCTGCTGCTGGACGAACCGACCAACCACCTGGACCTGGAAACCCGCGAAGCGCTCACCATGGCCCTGGCGCAGTTCGAGGGCACCCTGGTGCTGGTGTCTCACGACCGCCACTTGCTGCGCGCGACCACCGACCAGTTCGTGATCGTGGCCGACGGCAAGGTCGCCCCCTTCGACGGCGACCTCGACGACTACCGCGACTGGCTATTCAAGACCAAGCTGAACGCCAAGGCCAACCCGGCCGTGCAGTAAGGCTCGGTGCCAGCGGCGGCAGGCCCCTGATTGCCGCTGCGAGCCACGTGCTCGGCGCGCGTTGTGGGGTGCCTACTTGAGTGAACCCGATCTCAAGTCGAATGAACGTCGACCGCGCCGACGCCCCGCACCCAGGCTGCCCGGCCGAGTAGCAACCGTCCAATTTCTTTGAACCAGGGTCAAAATCAGGGCATTCCGGCAGGGAGTGCCCTGTGGCGTCGCCTTCTGCTCGGCCTAGACCGCTGCCGGGTCCACCTTATTCACGTCGATTTCATAGCGGCTGATGACTTCCCCGATTGTCTGGCGCGGGACGACGCCCTCGTCAGCCAGCGCCTTGACCGCCGCCAGCACGATGAAATGACGATCCACCTCGAAAAAGGTGCGCAGTGATTCGCGGGTGTCGGACCTGCCGAAACCGTCCGTGCCGAGGGCGACGAAACGGCGGTCAGTGATGAACGGACGGATCTGGTCTCCGATGATCTTCATGTAGTCGGTCGCCACGACGACGGGACCGGCTCGGTCTTGCAAGCATTGCTGGACATACGGAATGCGCGGCTCGTCCTCGGAATGCAGCAGGTTCCAACGCTCAGCAGCCAACCCGTCTCGGCGCAATTCGGTCAGGCTGGTAGCGCTCCACACGTCACTGGAAATGCCGAAGTCCTGTTCGAGCAGCTCGCTCGCGGCAATGACTTCCCGCAGGATCGAGCCGCTGCCTATCAACTGGACATGCGGGTTGCCGGGCAGCCGGGACACGGCGTCCTGTTTTCGGCTGTCGCGCAGCAGGTAGATTCCCTTGAGAATGCCCTCTTCACTGCCTTCGGGCAGGGCAGGATTCGGATAGTTTTCGTTGAGCAGTGTGATGTAGTAGTAGATATCTTCCTGTTCCGCATACATGCGCCGCAAGCCGTCCTGGATGATGACCGCCAGTTCGTAGGCAAAGGTCGGGTCATACGAGATGCAGTTGGGGATGACCGACGACAGCACATGGCTGTGGCCGTCATCGTGCTGCAGGCCTTCCCCCATGAGTGTCGTACGGCCCGAGGTCGCCCCCAGCAGGAAGCCGCGTGTGCGCGCATCGGCTGCGGCCCAGGCCAGATCGCCGACACGTTGCAGGCCGAACATGGAATAGAAGATGTAGAACGGGATGGCGGGCAGTCCATGATTGCTGTAGGCCGTGCCCGCCGCGATCCACGACGAAATCGCGCCGGACTCATTGATGCCTTCTTGCAGGATCTGGCCGTCCTTGGCCTCTTTGTAGTAGCTCAGCTGACCTGCATCCTGCGGGGTATAGAGCTGCCCCATGTATGAATGGATGCCGATCTGGCGGAACAGACCTTCCATGCCAAAAGTACGCGATTCGTCCGGCACGATAGGGATGACCAGCTTGCCCAGTTCGGGGTCCTTGAGCAGCGTGGTCAGGATGCGCACGAAGGACATCGTGGTCGAGACACCACGCTCGCCGCTGTCTTTCAGTTGCGTGGCGAAGGCGCTGAGCGGCGGCACCGCCAACGGCGCAACCTTGCCGGAGCGCCACGGAATATATCCGCCCAGCGCGGCGCGGCGCTGCGCAAAGTAGCGGGCCTCCTCGCTGTCGGGCGCAGGTTTCAGATAGGGCATCTCTTCGAGCTGGTCATCGGGAACCGGCAGCGCAAAGCGATCACGGAACGCGCGCACGGCCTGCGCACTCATCTTCTTCAGTTGGTGGTTGATATTCTGGCCTTCGCCAGCCTCGCCCATGCCGAATCCCTTGACCGTCTTGACCAGAACGACCGTGGGCCGCCCTTCCGTGCTGACGGCTTGCGCGTAGGCGGCATGTACTTTTTCCGGATCATGGCCGCCGCGTGTCAGTGCCCAGATCTCATCGTCCGACAAGTGCGCCACCAACGCCAGCAGCTCGGGATACTTGCCGAAGAAGTGTTCGCGCACATAGGCGCCGTTCTGCGACTTGAACGTCTGATATTCCCCGTCCACGCATTCCATCATGCGTTGGCGCAGCAGCCCGCTGGTGTCGCGCTCGAGCAGATCGTCCCAGCCGCCGCCCCACAGCACCTTGATTACATTCCAGCCCGCGGCCCTGAAAGTGCCTTCGAGTTCCTGCACGATCTTGCTGTTGCCCCGCACCGGGCCGTCCAGACGCTGCAGATTGCAGTTGACGACAAAGATCAAGTTATCGAGGCGTTCGCGCCCGGCGACCGAGATAGCGGCCAGCGATTCCGGTTGATCCATCTCGCCGTCACCCAGGAAAGCCCACACCTTGCGGCCCTGGTGTTCCAGCAACCCACGGTATTCGAGATAGCGCATGAACCGGGCCTGATACGCGGCCGTCAGCGGACCCAGACCCATCGATACTGTGGGGAACTGCCAGAAGTCGGGCATCAAGCGCGGGTGGGGGTAGGAAGACAGGCCATCACGCCCCGCCTCCCGGCGGAAGTTGTCCAGTTGCGCTTCGGTGATGCGTCCCTCCAGATAGGCGCGCCCGTAAATGCCCGGTGCGGAATGGCCCTGGATGTAGACCATGTCGCCGCCGAAGGTCTCGGTACGCCCTCGGAAGAAGTGGTTGAAGCCCACGTCATAAAGCACAGCGGCGGACTGGTAGGTGGCAATGTGTCCGCCGACGTTGGAATGCTTGCCGGCGCGCAACACCATGACCATCGCATTCCAGCGGATGTAGGCATTCAGACGCTGCTCGATGCCGATGTCGCCCGGGTAGGCAGGCTGCCGGCTTTTGTCGATCGTATTGACGTAGGCGCTGGCGACGCGGCCATGCAGATCCCCGTGCCGACTGGCGTCGAAGTCGGTGAGCTGGTCGATCAGGTAGTGGGCGCGCGAACGGCCTTCCACCGTCGTGACAGCCTCGAGCGCTTCCAGCCACTCCCGAGTTTCCAGCGGGTCAACATCGACCAGTGCGTGGGGGTGATTCATGGCGGGCCTCCAGGAAAAAGTAAAAGCGGGGCTGCGTTCCACCAGACACACGGGCGTTGAGCAGTCACCGAAGTTCGATCAATGAATTGCAAATGCAATCGTTAAGGCTGCGATTCTAGTTCAGCTAGAATTGCAAATGCAACTAAACTCGAAAGGAGCCTGCCATGGCGAAGGACGGAACGGACCTCTGGTTCTCGTTTGTGCGCGCCCATCGTTTGATGATTCGTGAGGTGGAGAGCCGCCTGGCAGCGGCCAAGCTGCCCGCCTATGCCTGGTACGACGTCCTGTGGGGGTTGGAAAGCGGGTCTGGCGGCACGCGGCGGATGCACGAATTGGCCGACGCACTGGCGATCGAACGCTATAACCTCACGCGGCTGGTGGACCGACTGGAGCAAGAGGGTCTGGTCCAGCGCGCGCGCTCGGCCGAAGATGGGCGCGCTGCGTATGCCACCATCACAAAGGAAGGACGCGCGCTACGCAAGAAGATGTGGAAGGTCTACGAAGGAACCGTTGCCGAAGTCTTCCTGAGCCAGTTCAGCGCAGACGAGCAGGGCAAGTTTGCCGCGGCGCTGGACCAGGCCGCTGCCGCTGCTCGCGCTCAAAACGACTGAAGTTTGCGCAAGCGACATGGGGCGGCTGGATTTCAGCTAAGCGCATAGCGCCTCAAGGCTTCTTCTGCCCGCCGCATGGGCAAGAAGCCCTCGTCGCCAAGCGTTTTGAGCGCAGCCACCACAATCCATTGCGCGCAGGGAAATCCACGCGTTTCCCGATGAGAGTCGGCCCCCAATGCGACGAAGCGTGCGGGAACGAAGCCGCTGATCTGGTCGGCGATGTGCTGTCCATATCCTGTGACGGCCAAAACGGGTGATGTCTCCGCCCCCAGGCAAGTCTGAATATGCGACGTCATTTTCCTGGAGAGAGGATGGAGCATGTTCCAGTGCTCGGCCTCGTGCCCTTCTCGCGCCAGACGGGTGTAGCTAGGGCAGCTCCAGACCTCGCTTGTGATGTCCCAGTCTTCGCGCAGCAGTCTGGACGCCTCGATCACCTTTGCCAATGCCTGGCCAGCCCCCAGCAATCGAATGGCTGGGGTACTGGACTCGGGGGCAGCGATAAACCGATACATCCCCTTGTATGCATCTTGCATGTTGACCTGTGACTGGGCTGGCATCGTGCCCTCGCCGTCATGCAGGGTCATATAGAAGAACCCTGCTTCATCGTTTACATACATGGCCTGCATGGCAGCGCGCAGGAGGGCGAGCGCCTCCTGTCCTGATGCCGGATCGTAGGGGATGCCGTTAAAGCGGCTGGCAAGCCAAAGCGGAACGGCAGGCTGCACGCTTTTGGGCCAGCGCGACGAGGCTAGCTCGGCATCGTTGCACAGAATGCCGCGATCGGCGGCTTCGTATAGTGCTGCGCGCAGTCCGGCGACAGACTCGGAGCGCAGCAAGTACAGCAGTGGCCTCTCGAAGTGCTCAGGCCCATCTCGAAACCATAGCGGCCACGCGCTGATGTTGCCGACGCCCATGTCCACGCCGTCCGCAGGATGCGCCTGTCGGCCTGGAGATGCCTTCACGATCCAGACCTTGCTGTGGGTCGCGTCATCTTGCGCCAAGCCCTGTGTGATGGCTTGAATGGCACGGTACGGGGAAGCGGCGAAGCAGGCTCGTTCCATATCTTCCGCCGCGAGTCTTTCAAGACATGCTGCCGCTGCCAACCGTGTCTGCGGCGTGGATGCGGACGAGCGAAGACGCTCCGAACTCATGGTTGACCTCTGTTGCTGGGCTTCTTGCACGACTCGGCATGCTGCCTTACGATTGCATTTGCAATTATTGTAATTGCAACGCTATTCACCAACAAGGATAGATATGACACAGGCCGACAATCTCGCGTTCTATACGGCGGACACACCCAACGGGCAAAAGGTCAGTATCTTTCTCAAAGAAAGCGGACTGAGCTATGAGCAGTTCGATCTCGACCTTGAAAAGGGCGACCAACATCGACCGGACTTCCTGAAGATCAACCCGAACGGCAAGATTCCCGCCATCGTTGATCGAAAGGCGGGCCTGACCATCTTCGAGTCGGGTGCCATCCTTTCCTATCTGTCGTCGCAGACGGGGTGTCTGCTGCCCGAGACCCAGGCCGAAAGCGTGTCTGTGCAGCAATGGCTGCATTTCCAGATTGGCGGCATAGGCCCGATGCTGGGGCAGCTATGGTGGTTTTTGCACGCTTCGACGACGGGCAATGCCGAGGCGATCCAGCGATACCAGCAGCAATCGCTTCGGCTTTACCAAGTCGTGGATACCCGCCTGAGCGAATCCGCATACATCGCCTCGGAGAACTACAGCATCGCCGACATCGCCGCATTCACCTGGCTGAGAACCTGGGACGAGCTGAACCTGGACATCAGGCCCTATTCGCATGTCCGACGCTGGCTGGACAAGATCGCTGCGCGGCCTGCGGTGCAGGCGGGACTACTGGCGAATAAGCCGGCGTCCCGTGCTGCCACTGAACGGTCTGCCTCCACCGAGGGCTGAAGTCATGGCGTGGACCTATTTATTTCTTGCCGCAGCCTTGGAAATAGTGATGGGTCTCTCCCTCAAACTGAATGCGGGTTGGACCAGGCCGGCGCCGAGCATCATCGCCGTCATGGCGGGGTTGGGCAGCATCTACCTACTGGCACTGGCCCTGCGCTCATTGCCCATGGGAATGGCTTACGCCGTCTGGACCGGCATTGGTACGATCGGGCTGGTGCTCGCGGGCGTGCTGGTGTTCCAGGATGAGATGAACTGGACTCGGGCCGGCTTCCTCGGTCTGGCGCTCATCGGAATCATCGGACTGCGGTTTTCGGAAGCTGCTGCGTAAGAAAGCGCAATTCGGAGGCAATTGCCTCTGCCTTTATCTCCGCCAGGTTTACATCGCCTGCTGCGGCGCGCGTGATCCACTCTCACGCTCGATGAATTTGGGCACGCGGCACCCGGCCCCAATTCCCGCCCACCAAAGATGTAACAGCACCGCCCCTCCCCCTTGAACCGTCAGAACTCATCCCTATAATTAGCACTCGTCGCCGGTGAGTGCTAACAGCGCTCCCGCGCAAAACCGATCATTTCTCTCTTCTTTAGAAACAGGAGTTCCTCATGGCCCTGCGTCCCCTGCACGATCGCGTGATCGTCAAACGCCTGGACAACGAGCGCAAAACCGCCTCGGGCATCGTCATTCCGGACAGCGCCGCTGAAAAGCCTGATCAAGGCGAAGTCGTGGCTGTCGGCCCCGGCAAGAAGACGGAAGACGGCAAGGTTCTGCCGGTCGACCTGAAGGTCGGCGACAAGGTCCTGTTCGGCAAGTATGCCGGCCAGAGCGTCAAGGTCGATGGCGAAGAGCTGCTCGTCATCCGCGAGGAAGAAATCCTCGCCGTGATCCAGTAACTGCGAAACCGATTTCAAGAAGGAAGCTGACAAAATGGCTGCCAAACAAGTTCTGTTTGCCGATGACGCCCGCGTGCGCATCGTGCGTGGCGTGAACGTTCTCGCCAACGCTGTTAAGACCACCCTGGGCCCCAAGGGTCGCAACGTCGTGCTGGAGCGCTCGTTCGGCGCCCCGACCGTGACCAAGGACGGCGTCTCCGTCGCCAAGGAAATCGAACTGAAGGACAAGTTCGAAAACATCGGCGCCCAGCTCGTCAAGGACGTGGCATCGAAGACCTCGGACAACGCCGGTGACGGCACCACCACCGCCACCGTGCTGGCTCAAGCCATCGTTCAAGAAGGCCTGAAGTACGTTGCCGCTGGCTTCAACCCCATCGACCTGAAGCGCGGTATCGACAAGGCGGTTGCCGCCGCCGTCGGCGAACTGCAAAAGATCTCCAAGCCGGTCACCACCAGCAAGGAAATCGCTCAAGTTGGCTCGATCTCGGCCAACAGCGACAGCTCCATCGGCCAGATCATCGCTGACGCGATGGACAAGGTCGGCAAGGAAGGCGTCATCACCGTCGAAGACGGCAAGTCGCTGGAAAACGAGCTGGACGTCGTCGAAGGTATGCAATTCGACCGCGGCTACCTGTCGCCCTACTTCATCAACTCGCCCGAGAAGCAAGTTGCCGCTCTGGACGATCCGTTCGTTCTGATCTACGACAAGAAGATCAGCAACATCCGTGATCTGCTGCCCGTGCTGGAGCAAGTTGCCAAGTCGAGCCGTCCGCTGCTGATCATCGCCGAAGACGTCGAGGGCGAAGCCCTGGCGACCCTGGTGGTCAACAACATCCGTGGCATCCTGAAGACCACCGCCGTCAAGGCGCCTGGTTTCGGCGACCGCCGCAAGGCCATGCTCGAAGACATCGCCATCCTGACGGGCGGCACGGTGATCTCCGAAGAAACCGGCATGTCGCTGGAAAAGGCCACCCTGCAAGAACTGGGTCAAGCCAAGCGCATCGAAGTGGCCAAGGAAAACACCACGATCATCGACGGCGCCGGCGACGGCCGCTCGATCGAAGCACGCGTGAAGCAAATCCGTGCCCAGATCGAAGAAGCCACCTCCGACTACGACCGTGAAAAGCTGCAAGAACGCGTGGCCAAGCTGGCCGGCGGTGTTGCCGTGATTCGCGTCGGTGCTGCCACCGAAGTCGAAATGAAGGAAAAGAAGGCTCGCGTCGAAGACGCCCTGCACGCTACCCGCGCCGCAGTGGAAGAAGGCGTTGTGGCTGGCGGCGGCGTGGCTCTGCTGCGTGCCAAGCAAGCCATTACCGACCTGAAGGGTGACACCCCCGACCAGAACGCCGGTATCAAGCTGATCCTGCGCGCTGTCGAAGAGCCCCTGCGCACCATCGTCGCCAACGCCGGCGAAGAGTCCAGCGTCGTTGTCAACAACGTGCTGAACGGCAAGGGCAACTACGGCTACAACGCCGCGACCGGCGAGTACGTCGACATGGTCGAGCAAGGCGTGCTGGATCCCACCAAGGTGACCCGCACTGCTCTGCAAAACGCCGCGTCGGTGGCCAGCCTGTTGCTGACGGCCGAAGCCGCCGTGGTCGAGCTGGTGGAAGACAAGCCCGCTGCTCCGGCCATGCCCGGCGGCATGGGTGGCATGGGCGGCATGGGCGGCATGGACTTCTAAGTCCCGCTGTCTTGCCGGCACCCCCGCCTCACCGGGGGCAGCCCAAGCACCAAAAAGCCTCGCAAGGTTCGCCTTGCGAGGCTTTTTTTCATTGCACCTGATAGATCGGCCTGCGCGCGATACGCGTGCGCGGTTCAGACCGGCGTGGCTGCATCCACGCTCGTTCAAAACACCTTGATATCGCCCTCTTTCACGACACGCGCCCAGTGATCGGTTTCCTTGCGCAGCCATTGCCCCATCTCGGCCGGCGTCATGTTCACCGGCTCGGAACCCAGCTCGGCGAAGCGCTGCTTCGTGTCGGCCTCGTTCACGATCTCGGCGATCGCGGTGTGCAGCTTCTCGACGATGGCGGGCGGGGTGCCTGCCGGCGCCATCAGCGCCTGCCACGAACCCGTGACAAAACCGGGCAGGCGCTCCGATAGGGCCGGTGTGTCAGGGATCGGTGCGAAGCGCTCGGGGCTGGCAACCGCCAACATGCGGATCGTGCCGCCCTTGACCAGCGGATAGGTGGCCAGGAAGCTGTTCATCGCCACGTCGATCTGGCCGCCCGCCAGGTCCGACAACACCTGCGAGCCGCCCTTGTACCCGATGTAGTTCCATTCGATGCCGGTCTGGCTGGCAAACAGCACGCCGGCCAGGTGCGTGATCGAACCCGGCGTCTCGCCGAAGTTGAGGCGGCCCTTGTTGGCCTTGGCATAGTCGACCAGCTCCTGCACGTTACGCACCGGCAGCTTATTGCTGACGACCAGGATGTGCGGCGAATAAGCGACCACGGATATCGGCGCCAGGTCTTCGCTGGGGCTGTAGTTCAGCTTCATGATGCTGGGCGAGATCGTGAGGCTGCCCGAATCCATCAGCAGCAGCGTGTAGCCATCGGCGTCCGACTTGGCCACGTAGCTCGCGCCGATGCTGCCATTGGCGCCCGCCTTGTTTTCCACCACCACCGCCTGCCCCCACTTCTCCGTGAGCTTCTTGCCGATCAGGCGGGCCATCACGTCGGATGCGCCCCCGGCAGGGTTCGGCACGACGATGCGTATGACTTTGTCGGGATAGGCGGCGGCCGGATCGGCCGCGAACGTCGCGCTGGCCGCGCTCAGGCTCAGGGCTGCGAAGGCGCCGGCGACCAGGCGCGCCAGGGTGCGCCGCTTGGCGGGCGCGTACGCCCACCGGGAAGGCAAGAACATGATGTCTCCTTGTCGTTATGCGAGGGCAGGCCGACTGGAGACGGCGTGCGCCCGTGCCGGCCTTGAACGGCGCGGCGGAGACATCTTCCGCTTAAGCTGTAAAATCTGTCAATAGCTGATTGCGGGAATACGGGTTATCCAGCAGCCCCGCGTCCGCCGAACAGGCGCGCGATTCCACCCTGCAGATGCGCGACCATCGCCGCTCGCGCACGCTCGGCGTCGCCCGCCTCTATCGCCTGCACGATGGCCCCGTGCTCCGCGACCACACGCTGGCGCCGCTCCGCCGAAAACGGCCCCGACAACTGGCGCACGAGGTCGATGCTGAAGCGTGTCTGCGCGACCAGCGCCGTCATCGTCATCTCGAAAAAGCGATTGCCACAGGCGGCTGCCACGGCCGCATGAAACGCGATGTCTTCGTCGATGCCGGCATTGCCCGCCTGGAGGGCGCGCTCGAAACCGGCATGCCGGCGTGCGATCTCGGCGACCGCGTCGGGATCACGGCGGGCCGCGGCACGGGCGGCGATCTCGCCCTCGAGGGCGCACCGGAAATCGAGAAACGACTGGATGTCCGGGATGCTCGACAGCGAGCCGAATTCCACGATTTCAGCCTGCGGCTTGAGCGCCTCGACGTAGTTGCCCGAGCCCTTGCGCGCGGAAATACGCCCCTCGGCACGCAGACGCGCCAGCGCCTGGCGCAATACCGGACGCGACACCGACAGGCGGCGCGCCAGTTCGATCTCGCCGGGCAGGCGGGCGTGGATCTCGAAGCCCTCGCTGCCCAGCAGCGCCAGCAGTTGCTCGTAGACCTTATCGCTGAGGAGGCGATCAGTGGATGCGTGATTCATGGGGCGGGAGTTTGAAGCAAGGCTCCGGCGCGAGCAAGGCGCAACACCGAAAGCTGTAAAGCAAAACGAACTTCTATTGACAGATTTTACAGCATTGCGGACACTACAAACCCCGCTTCCCTCATCAGGCCCGCCTCACGATGTCGCGCATTACCGAACTGCGTACCTACCGCCACCCCGATCGGCCCAGCCTCATCTGGCTCGAGATCGACACCGAAGATGGGCTCACCGGCCTGGGCGAGACCTTCCGCGGCGCGGCGACGGTGGAGACCATGATCCACGCCGAGATCGCGCCCCAGCTGCTGGGGCGCGACGCCAGCGCCATCGAAAGCATCAACGCGCTCCTGACGCAGCCTTACGTGGGCTACAACGCATCCGGCGCCGAGATCCGGGCCGCCAGCGCGGTCGACATCGCGCTCTGGGACCTCGCTGGCCAGCGCCAGCAGGTGCCGCTTTATCAGGCGCTGGGTGGCGCCGCCCGCACAGGCATCCCCGTGTACAACACCTGCGCGGGCTATGCGTTCAACACGAGCGGCAAGCGCCGCGACATCGGCGCGGCCGACGTGTCCACGGGCCCCTACGACGATCAGGTCGCCTTCATGCGGGATGCGGGCGCGCTGGCGGTCAGCCTGCGCGACGAAGGCTATGCGGCCATGAAGATCTGGCCATTCGACATCTACGCGCCCAAGACCCAGGGCCAGACGATCAGCCTGAAGGACCTGAAGACCGGCCTCGAGCCCTTCAAGCGCGTGCGCGAGGCGGTGGGCGACGACATCGAAGTGATGTGCGAACTGCACGGTTTGTGGGGCAATCACGCCGCGCTGCGTATCTGCCAGGCGCTCGAAGATTATGGCGTCTTCTGGGCCGAAGACCCGATCTCGAAGATGGACGACGTCCACACCCTCGCGGATCTGCGCAATCGCACGCGCACGCCCCTCTGCGGCAGCGAGTCGCTCGCCGGCCTGCCGGTGTTTCGCGACCTGCTCGCCGCCAATGCGCTCGATGTCGTCATGCTCGACCTGTGCTGGTGTGGCGGGATCACCACCGCACGCAAGATCGCTGCGTTGGCCCAGGCCTATGCCAAACCGCTCGCGCCGCACGACTGCACCGGGCCGGTGGCCTTGATGGCCGGCCTGCATCTGGCACTGCACGCTCCCACGGCGATCTATCAAGAAGTGGTGCGCGCCACGCTGGCCACCTGGTACCGTGAGCTCGTCACCGATCTGCCCACGATCGACGCGGGCGTGGCCCTGCCGCCCACCGGCTACGGCCTGGGCACGCGCCTCTCCCCCGAGTTCAAGGCGCGCACCGATCTGCTGGTGCGCACCAGTCACGTTTCCTGAGGATGCCCGACATGAAGATTCTGGTTGCGGGGCTGCACGCCCCCAACGCACCGCGCCTGGCTGCCTTGCTCGGCCCGGACCACGATGTGCAGGCCGCCAGCGCGCTGCCCGCGGAAGGCGCCATCGAGGCGGATGTGCTCGTCACCAACCGTCTCACCGCAAACGAGGCCGCGCGCTTTCGTGGCCGCCTGGTGCACGTGCCGGGCGCGGGCGTGGACGCCATCTCGCAAGATGCGCTGCCTGCCGCCTGCCCGGTCTGCAACGTGCATGGGCATGAGATCCCCATTGCCGAATATGTGGTGCATGCGCTGCTGGAGCATTTCCTGCAACCCTGGCGCCTGCCGCCCGAACTCGATTCGCGGGCATGGCCCGCGGTGTATGCCGATCGTCCCTATCACCGTGAGGCCAGCGGCAGCACGGTCGCCATCCTCGGCTACGGCCACATCGGTGAAGAGATCGCGAAGCGCGTGCGTGCGCTGGGCATGCGCGTGATCGCCGTCACGCGCAGCGGCAAGGCCAACGGCGAGATCGCGCCCGACGAGATCGTCACGACGGCCGAGCTCGAGGCCGTGCTGCCGCGCTGCGCGGCGCTGGTGCTGTGCTGCCCCCTCACCGTCGAGACCCGCGCACGCGTGGGTACGGCCACGCTCGAGGCACTGGGTCCCGAGGGGCTGCTCGTGAACGTGGCGCGCGCCGAGGTGGTGGATGAACAGGCGCTCTACGAATGCCTGAGCGATGGCCGGCTCGGCCGGGCGGTGCTCGATGTCTGGTATCGCTATCCGGCCGCGGGCGAGGTCAGTGTAACGCCGTCCGCGTTTCCGCTTCATGCCTTGCCCAATGTGCGCTGCACGCCGCATGTGTCGGCGCTCACGCCTGGACTGCTCGAGCGCCGCTATGCCTTCATTGCGGACAACATCCGCGCGCTCGCCGCGGGTCGGCCCCTCGCTGGCGTGGTACGCCCGGCACGCTGACCTCCAATCAGGCGCAGATCGCGCAAAGTTGTTCGCGCAACCAGCCCAGCGCCGCGTCGCCATCGCGGCGCGGGTGCCAGGCCTGTTCGAACGCGAATGCGGGCAAAACCACGGGCGGCGCGAAGCGGCGCAGTCCCTTGGGCAACCGGCCCGCAGCCAGCGTACGCGCGGCCACGGTCAACACCAGGTCCGTGCCCGCCACCACGTCGAGCGCCGCGCTCCAGTGCGGCAAGACCAGGGCAATGCGACGGCGGCCACCCCGCGCCGCCACCGCGGCGTCGATATCGTTGTCGCCATCGGGGCGCATCGCCACCAACACATGCGGGCGCGCCAGCCACGCCTCCCATGAGAGGCCGCCCCGCGCCGGCACGGTGGCGGCGTCGGCCACACTCAAGAAGCGCTCCTCGAACAACACCTGGCGCCGCAGGTGATCCGGCATCGCCGGAAACACGCCGAGCGCCAGATCGAGCTCGCCATCGTTCAATTGACCCAGCATGGTGTCGCGGCCCGCCTGGCTCACGGCCAGGTCGATACCCGGCGCCTGCGCACGCAACTGACGCATCAGGGGCGGCAACACCAGCCTGGCCGCATAGTCGGACATCCCCAAGCGCATGCGGCGCTGTGCCCCGCCGGCCTCGAAAGCCGGTGCGCGCAACACCTCGTCGAGTCCGGCCAGGGCCTGGGTGAGCGGAGGCAGCAGCTCCTGCGCACGCGCACTGAGCTGTAAACCGCCCTCACGCCTGACCAGCAGCGGATCCCCGAAGTGCGCGCGCAATTGGGCGAGCGCATGGCTCACGGCCGGCTGGCTCTTGTGCAGCCGCAGCGCGGCGCGCGTCACATGGCGCTCGCTCAGCAGGGCATGCAGCGTGAGCAGCAGATTCAGATCGATTCGGCGCAATTCATCCATGCCACGAATAATGCACGTTAGAAATAAGAATTTCCATTTACCGATCGGATCCATCACGCTGACACCGTCGCAATGAATCCGGAAACTTCTTATGCCTGCTCTCGTGCCACTCGTCATCGCCCTGTTCGCCGGCGCCGCCGTTCCGCTCCAGGCGGCCAGCAACGCCGCGCTCGGCCGCGCGCTCGGTCACCCCCTCTGGGCCACCCTGTGCTCACTGTTGGTCAGCGTGGCGGTGCTCGCGCCCGTGCTCCTGGCGGCGCGCGTATCCGCCCCCACGCTGGCGCAGGCGACCGGCGGCCCGCCCTGGCTCTGGCTGGGGGGTGTGGCCGGCGTGGTCTACGTGACCGCCGCCCTGATCCTCGCGCCCCGGCTGGGTGTGGCCAACTTCATCGTGTGCGTGATCGCGGGGCAGATGCTGGCCTCGCTCGTCCTGGATCACTTCGGTTTGATGGGGCTGCCTGTGCGGCCGACGAGCGCGGCCCGGCTCGCGGGCGTGCTTCTCATCCTGCTGGGCATGGCCGTGGTGCAATGGGACAACCGCGCGGGCGCAGCCCCGCGGGCGGAGACGTCCGCTTCCGTACGGAAATGAGGGGCGGGCACGTATCGTGCTGGGCAGGCCGATAAGAGGCCCGGTCGGCTTCCCTAAAATGGGGCTTGGACTCAGATCGGGCAAGATTGACGCCTGCCCCTGCAGCACTGCAGCAAACACGGACCGTACCCATGCGATTGCGCGCACCCACCCTGCTCCGCTTCCTCCGCCCCAGGGAGCTCTTTGGCCTGTTGAAAGACTCGGCGAACCAGTGGTCCCGTCACCGCGCCTCGAGCAAGGGCGCGGCGCTCTCCCTGTACATGGTGTTCTCGCTGGCGCCCATGCTGATCCTCGTGATCGCCGTGGCGGGCGCCTTCTTCGGCGAAGAGGCGGTGCGCTCGGAGCTCTTCGGCCAGGTACGCGACCTCACCGGCGAGCGCGGCGCGGAAGTGATCCAGACCGTGCTGGCGAGCGCCCACGAATCGGGCAAAGGCTGGCTGGCAGCGCTCTTCTCCATTTCGGTATTGGTCTTCTCGGCCACCACCGCCTTCGCCGAACTCAAGGCCAGCCTCGACGAGCTCTGGGAGGCGGACCCCGACCAGAGCAGCGGCATCCAGGGCCTGGTGCGCAGCCGCATGCTGTCCTTCGGCCTGGTGCTGGTGCTCGGCCTCTTCCTCTTGCTTTCTCTGATGGTCAACGCGGCGCTCGGCGTGGCACGCGGCTATTACGGCGATCTCTGGACCAATTCCTACGTCGCCATGATCGGCGAATGGATCTCCAGCCTCTTTTCCTTCGCAGTGGTCACGGCACTGTTCGCCGTGGTCTTCAAACTGCTGCCGAGCGCCAACGTGCTGTGGCGCCATGTCATCCCCGGCGCCGTCGTCACGGCGGCGCTGTTCCTGATCGGCAAATGGGGCATCGGGCTCTATCTGGGCAATGGCGCCGCCACCTCCGCGTACGGTGCCGCCGGCTCCCTGATCGCGCTGCTGCTGTGGATCTACTACTCCGCGCAGATCTTTTTCTTTGGCGCGGTGTTCACGCGGCAGTACTCGCTGCGCGCCGAGCGCCTCGAACAGGGTGCGGCCACGGGCGATGCGCCCGCTGGCGAGAGCACCGGCCCGAGGCCCGTGCCCGTCGCGCCCGGCGCAGCTCCCGCCCAACCCGCGACGGCCTATACGCAGACCGCCCCGAGTGTGCCGCAAACCGCCGCCGCACCGCCCCGCCAGGACCTGCCCTGACCCTCCGCGTCAGCCGCCCGGCGGCGGCACGCGCAGCCGGGTGCTCCACGCCACGAGTTCCCGCCACAGGCCCGGCTCCACCGGAATACCCCGCTCCTCGCGCTCGCGCTGTGCCTCGGCTTCCGGTTGCCCCGGTACGCGCGGCGCGCCAGGCTGCTGCGCGAGCTCGCCGGCCATCAGCGCCACGACGCTGGCCAGCACCGTGCCCCCCGCGAATCGCCGCGGATCGATCACGATGAAAAAAGCCCCGAGCCGGCGCGGCTCATCGAGGCGCTCGTACATCGGCGAGATATGCGGCCCGAAGGGATTGCCGTTCAACGGCCCGCACAGCAGCTCGATCATCATCGCCAGACCATAACCCTTGTAGCCATATTCGCTGCCGCCCAGAGGCCGCAAGGCGCGCACCGCCTGCGCATCCGTCGCATCACGGCCGGCTTCGTCGAGCGCGACGCCGCCCGGGAGGCGGGTCTGCTCGCGGCGCGCGTTCATCACGCGATTCCACGGGATCGCCGTGGTGGCCATGTCGAGGCACAGCGGCTCGCCGCCCTCGCGCGGCACCGCGATCGAGATCGGATTGGTGCCGAAGAACGGCACGTGGCCGCCAAAAGGCGCGGCGATCGCGTCCGAATGCGTGAACGCGAAACCGATCAAGCCGGCCTGCGCCGCGCGCCGGCTGTAGAGCCCGACCGCGCCGCAGTGCGAGCTGTCACTCACGCCCACGGCCGCCACACCCGCCTCGCGCGCAAGCTCGATGGCGAGTGCATTGGCGCGATGCGCCACGATGATGCCCAATCCCTGTCCGCCCTCCACCTGCGCCGTGGCGGGGCCGCTGCGCGTCACCCGGATGCGCGGGCGCGCCACGATGGAGCCATGAGAGAGGCGGTTGAGATAATGCGGCAACCGTGCGATGCCGTGCGAGTCGATTCCCCACAGGCTCGTCTGCACCAGGCTGTCGGCCAGACAGACGGCATCGTCTTGATCCAGATCGTGGGCGCGCAAACAAGCGACTGCCCAATCCCGCAGCGCCGCCGCCGGCAGCCGGCGCATCGAATCAACGCTCATTGCAGGGCCTCCCTGACCGTATCCGCCACCCCGCGCACCCGCAGCGCACCCAGGTGCCGGGCCAGCAAGGCGGCGAGGACCTCGCTGCCCTCCAGGTCGCCGAACACGGGGCGAAACGCAAGCAGGCAGGTAGCCTCCGCGAGGGGCCCGGCCTGGGCCTGCGCGGCCGCCAGCGCCAGACGCTCGGCCAGGGCGCCGGCCAGCGGATCATCGATGTCGTAACGCGTGCCCGTTTCGTCGTAGCCGCGCAGATAATGCAGCCAGCCCGCCACGGCCAGCGCCAGCAGCTTGGCAGACTGCCCCGCCCGCATCCGGTCGCGCACGGTATCGAGCAGACGCTGCGGCACTTTCTGCGAGCCGTCCATCGCGATCTGGCGCGTGCGGTGCGGCAGGGCCGGATTGGCAAAGCGTGCCATCAGTTCGGCCGCATACGCATGCGGATCCAGCCCGTCGATCACGCCCAGGGTGGGCGCGATCTCGTCATTCAGCATCCGATCGATCAACATTCTTAGCCGAGGATCGCCGATCGCCTCGGGCACGGTCGGGCGCCCGGCCATCGCACCGAGATAGGCGAGCGTGGAATGCGCGCCGTTCACCATACGCAGCTTGAGCCGCTCGTAAGGCCTGGCATCCGCCACGAAGCGCACGCCGCGCACACGGTCCCAGGCCGGGCGGCCCTGCGCGAACTTGTCTTCGATCACCCACGACAGGTAGGGCTCGCCGACCACGGGCCAGGCATCGTCTGCCCCCAGGCGTGCCGAGATGCGCGCCCGGTCGGCCTCGGTGGTGCGCGGCACGATGCGATCCACCATGCTGCACGGAAACGTGCAGTGCAGGCCGATCCAGCGCGCGAGCGCCGGGTCGTACTCCTGGGCATAGGCCAGAACCAGACCGCGCAGCGTGGCGCCGTTGGCGGGCAGGTTATCGCAGGAGAGCAAGGTGACCGGCGCCAGGCCGCGCGCCTCGCGCAACGCGAGACCATGCACGATCATGCCGATCACGCTGCGCGGCGCATCAGGCTCATCGAGATCGTGCTGGATATCGGGGTCTTCCCAGCGCAGCTGGCCGGTGGCGGGATCGTGGGCGTAGCCCTTCTCGGTCACTGTGAGGCTCACGATTCGGGTATCAGGATGCGCAATGCGTTCGAGCACCGCTGCAGGATCCTCGGGCGCCACCAACACGTCCAGCACCGCGCCCACCACCCGCAGGTGCTCATTGACCCCACCGCCCGTCACGCCCTCGCGCAATGCCAGCGTGTACAGCCCGCTTTGCGGCGTCAATGCATCGCGGGTGTCCGCACGGCGCAGCGACACGCCGATGATGCCCCAGTCGGCCTGCGCCGGATCGACGAGGATGCGGTCGGTCACCTCGGCCTGATGGGCGCGATGAAAGGCGCCGATACCCAGGTGCACGATACCGGCGCGCAGCCGGTCCCGCGCGTAAGCGGGCCGCTCGACGCCCGCCGTTAGAAGCGCGAGTGTCGTGGGTGAGAGACGGGCAACCATCGCGCTCACCAGTGCCAGAGCGTGCCGTCGTGCGCCTGCCGGTTCACCGGCAGATACGCACGTTGGTAGGGGTACTTGGCCGCCAGGTCTTCGTCGATCTCCACGCCGTGGCCCGGCACGTCTCCGGGGTACATCATGCCGTCGTCAAAGGTGTAGGCATGCGGAAACACGGCATCGGTTTCATCGGTATGGCGCATGTACTCCTGCACCCCGAAGTTGGGTACCCACAAATCGAAATGCAGGGCGGCGCCCATGCAGACCGGAGACAGATCGGTGGCCCCGTGGCAGCCGGTGCGAACCTGATACACGGCTGCCAGGTCGGCGATGCGGCGCAAGTGCGTAATGCCGCCCGCATGCACCACCGTGGCCCGGATGTAATCGATCAGCTGGTTCTGGATCAGGTCCTTGCAGTCCCACAGCGTATTGAAGATCTCGCCCACCGCAAGCGGCGTGACCGTGTGCTGGCGGATCAAGCGAAAGGCGTCCTGGTTCTCGGCCGGCGTCGCGTCTTCCATCCAGAATAGCCGGTACGGTTCGAGCGACTTGCCCAGCCGCGCCGCCTCGATGGGCGTGAGGCGATGATGCACATCGTGCAGCAGATGCGTGTCCCACCCCACGGCCTCGCGCACCGCCTCGAAGAGCCGGGGGGCATGGTCCAGGTACTTTTCGGTCGACCAGTCATGCTCCGACGGCAGGTCGGCATCGGCCGGCTCGTAAAACATCCGGCCCCGGCCCACGCCGTACACGGCGTTCAGGCCCGGCACGCCGCTTTGCGCGCGGATCGCGCGATAGCCCATCTCGCGGTAGCGCAACACCTCTTGCACGGTCTCGGCGATGTCGCGCCCGTTTGCATGCCCATACACCATCACGCCCGTGCGGCTCTTGCCGCCCAGCAGCTGGTAGAGCGGCATCCCGGCCGCCTTGGCCTTGATGTCCCAGAGCGCGGTGTCGACCGCGGCGATGGCCGACATGGTCACCGGCCCGCGCCGCCAATAGGCGCCGCGATAGAGGTATTGCCAGATATCCTCGATCTGGTGGGCATCTCGGCCGATCAGGCACGGAATCACGTGTTCGGTGAGATACGCGGCCACAGCGAGCTCACGGCCGTTGAGGGTGGCATCCCCGATGCCGGACAGCCCCTCGTCGGTCTCGATCTTCAGGGTCACGAAGTTTCGTCCCGGGCTGCAGACGATGACGCGGGCTTGGGTGATCTTCATGAATAGGCATGCCTTCGAAGGATGAGGGTTGCTACATCACCGCGCCCAACTGCCAGGGCACGAACTCGTTCTGGCCATAACCGTGCTCTTCGCTCTTGCTGCGGCGTCCCGAGGCGGTCTGCAGCATGAGCCGGAAGATGCGTTCGCCCATCTCCGCCACGCTCTGTGTTCCATCAACCACCTCGCCGCAATTGATGTCGATGTCATCGGCCTGCCGCTCCCACAGCGCGGTGTTCGTCGACAATTTGAGCGAAGGCGCCGGCGCACAGCCATAGGCCGAGCCGCGCCCCGTGGTGAAACAGATCAGATTGGCGCCACCCGCCACCTGTCCGGTGGCCGACACCGGGTCGTAGCCCGGCGTATCCATGAACACCAGGCCTGCGGTGCCGACGCGCTCGGCGTACTCGTAGACGTCGGTCAGGTTGGTGGTGCCGCTCTTGGCGATCGCGCCGAGCGACTTTTCCAGAATGGTGGTGAGGCCGCCCGCCTTGTTGCCGGCGGACGGGTTGTTGTCCATCTCGGCATCGTTGCGCGCGCAATAATCCTCCCACCAGCGCACCCGTGCCAGCAGCTTGTCGGCGACGGCCTGGCTCTGCGCCCGCCGCGTCAGCAAGTGCTCGCCGCCATAGATCTCGGGCGTTTCGGACAGGATGGCCGTGCCGCCATGCCGCACCAGGATGTCGACCGCGGCGCCCAGCGCGGGATTCGCGCTGATGCCCGAGTAGCCGTCCGACCCGCCGCACTGCAGGCCCACCAGCAGATGCCGCGCGGGCACCGGCTCGCGGCGAACGCGGTTCGCGGCTTCCAGCATGGACTCGACCAGTTCGATGCCCCGCGCTACCGTCTTGCGCGTGCCGCCCGTGTCCTGGATGTTGAAGGTATGCAGCAGCCCGCTTTCGTGCAGGCCCTCTTGTGCCATCAGCCCGCCGATCTGATTGGTCTCGCAGCCCAGGCCCACCACCATCAAACCGCCGAAATTCGGATGCCGCGCGTACCCGCCCAGCGTGCGGCGCAGCACACGCAGCGGCTCGCCCTCGCTGCCGGTGGCACAGCCGGCCCCGTGCGTGAGCGCCACCACGCCATCCACCCCCGGGTATGCCGCCAGCGCCTCGGGATGCACGTCGCGCCGAAAGTGATCCGCGATGGCGCGCGCCACGGTCGCGGAGCAGTTCACACTGGTCAGGATGCCGATGTAGTTGCGCGTGGCGATCCGGCCATCGGATCGCACGATGCCATCGAACGTGGCCGGTGCAACCGCGAAGTCCGTCGGGTGCGCGTCGGCGCCGACCGCGTAATCACGCTCGAAATCCGAAAACTCCAGGTTGTGGCTATGCACGTGCTGGCCCGCGGCGATGTCCTGGCGCGCCACGCCGATCACCTGGTTGTACCGCCTGACCGGCGTGCCGGCGGCGATCGCACGCACGGCCACCTTATGGCCGGGCGGCACCAGGCCCGACACCGTCACGCCTTCCGTGTCGATCCGTGTGCCCGACACCAGCTGGCGCCGGGCGATCACCACGTTGTCCGCCGGATGAATCCGGATCACCGCCGCCTGCTGTGTCTGTGTCGTCATGACGCCCCCTTCGGCTCGATCGCTAGCCGTCGATGCGGGCCGGATCCCAGGCATACACGCGCTGGTGCTGCTCGCCCAGCCCCGCGATACCCAGCTTCATCTCATCGCCCGCCTTGAGATACACGGGTGCCGGCTTCTGGCCCATGCCCACGCCCGGCGGCGTGCCGGTGCTGATCAGGTCGCCCGGATACAGCGTCATGAAGCGGCTTACGTAGCTCACCAGCTGCGCCACGCCGAACACCATCGTGCGGGTGCTTCCATTCTGGTAGCGCTTGCCGTTGACCTCGAGCCACATGTCGAGCGCCTGCGGGTCGGCCACCTCGTCGGCCGTCACGAGCCAGGGGCCGACCGGGCCGAACGTGTCGCACCCCTTGCCCTTGTCCCAGGTACCCCCGCGTTCGATCTGGAACTCTCGCTCCGAGACATCGTTGACCACGCAGTAACCCGCCACGTGCGCCAGCGCGTCGGCCTCCGACACATAGCGCGCCCGTTCGCCGATCACGACGCCGAGCTCAACTTCCCAATCGGTCTTGATGGAATCCTGCGGCAGCACGACGGCATCGTTGGCCCCCACCAGCGCCGAGGTCGCCTTCATGAAGACCACCGGCTCGGCGGGAACCTGCAATCCGGCTTCGGCCGCGTGATCGGCATAGTTCAGGCCGATGCAGATGAACTTGCCCATGCCCGACCAGGGCGGCGCGATACGGCCCGGGCGTTCGATGAGCGGCAGGCTGGCCGGGTCGACGGCACGCAGGCGCTCGAGCGCGGCGCGGCCCAGCCCCGCGGCCGTCAGGTCGGGGATCACGCCCGAAAGATCACGCACGCGGCCTTCGGTATCGAGCAAGGCGGGCTTTTCCTGGCCTTTGGCGCCATGACGCAGCAATTTCATGTACAGCTCCTTCTGATGAGTCAGTTGGACCAGCCGCCGTCGATCAGTTGGACGGTGCCGGTCGTGAACGCGGATTCGTCACTGGCAAGATACACGGCCAGTGCGGCGATTTCTTCGGTGCGGCCGATGCGGCCCATGGGCTGGCGGGCGACAAAGGCCGCTTCCACCGCCTCGATTGGAACCCCGCTCGCAGCCGACTGCTGCGCCATGCGCAAACGCAGCGATGGCGACTCCACCGTGCCCGGGCAGATCGCGTTGGCACGGATACCCCGCGAGACGAAGTCCGCCGCCACCGATTTGGTCAATCCGATCACCGCGGCCTTCGTGGTGCCATAGACAAAACGATTGGGTACGCCCTTCACGCTGGATGCCGCCGAAGCCATGTTGATGATGGACCCACCGCCGCGCTCGAGCATGCCGGGCAGGCAGGCGCGGATGAGCCGGTACATCGCGCGCACATTCAGCTCGAACGAAAAATCCCAGGCGGCATCGTCGCATTCGAGGATCGTGCCCGCATGCACATAGCCGGCCCCATTGAACAGGATGTCGAGGGGGCCCGCGGCGCGGGCCAGGGCCTCGACCGCGCCCGCGTCGGTCACGTCGGCCACGCGCGTTTCGCAGTCGCACAATCCTGCCAGCAAGTCGGGATTGATATCGGCCGCCAGTACCCGTGCGCCCTCGCGCACGAAAGCCTCGGCAGTGGCGCGGCCGATGCCTTGGCCGGCCGCGGTCACGAGCGCCATTTTTCCCTCGAGACGTCCCGGCATCATTTCGCTCCCATGCCCATGGTGGTGGGCAGCCACAGCGTGATCTGCGGGATATAGGTGATGGCGATCAGCGCGATGAAGAGCGGCACCAGCCACGGCAGAATGGCCATGGTTGTGCGCTCCACCGACAGCCGCGCCACTCTCGCCAGCACGAACAGCACCATTCCCAATGGTGGATGCAGCAGACCGATCATGAGGTTGAGCGTCATGATGAGGCCGAAGTGAATCGGATCGATGCCGAGCTTGAGCACGATGGGCAGCAGGATAGGCACCAGGATCGTGATCGCGGCGATCGTGTCGATGAAGCAGCCCACGATCAGGATCAGCAGGTTGGCCATCAACAGAAACACCCATTTGTTCTGCGTCACGCTCAGGATCGCGTCGGTCAGCGTCTGCGCAGCCTGCGTGGTGGTCAACAGCCAGGCGAACACCGAGGCCGCCGTCACGATGAACAGCACCGACGCGGTGGTCTCGATCGTGTCGAAGCTCGCCTTCGCCAGCGTGCGCAGCGTCATCGAGCGATAGCGCACCAGCCCGAGGAACAACGCCCAGATTACCGCGGCCACGGCGGCCTCGGTGGGCGTGAACCAGCCCAGCGTCATCCCGCCGATCAGAATCACCGGCGCCATCAGGGCCATCACGGCGGAGAAGTTGAACGTCCAGTCGAGGATGAGCAGCGCGACGAACGCGATGCCCGTCGCGATGTTGGGCGTTACGCCCATCTGCACCATCACCCAGATCGAGAATGGGAACGCCAGCACGATCAGCACTTCGAGTGCCGCGCCGCCCAGGCGCTTCCAGCTGAAGGCCACGTCGCCGCCCCAGTTGTTGCGGCGGGCGTAATAGGCGACGGTGAACATCATCAACACCGTGAGCACGGCCCCCGGAATCAGACCGGCCAGAAACAGCGAGCCGATCGAGACGTTGGCCATCATGCCGTAGATCACGAAGGGCAGCGAGGGCGGGATGATGGGACCCAGCGTGGCCGAGGCCGCCGTCACGCCCACGGCGAATTCGGTCTCGTAGCCATGGTCTTTCATGGCCTTGATCTCGATGGTGCCCAGGCCCGCCGCATCGGCGATGGCGGTGCCGGACATGCCGGCGAACACCACCGATCCGATGATGTTGACCTGCCCGAGGCCGCCGCGCATCCAGCCCACCAGGGCGACGGCAAAGTTATAGATGCGGCCGGTGATACCCGCGATGTTCATCAGATTGCCGGCCAGGATGAAGAACGGCACGGCCAGTAGCGGAAAGGACTCCACGCCCGCGATCATGCGCTGTGCCACCACCACGTCGGGCACGCTGCCCGACACCAGCACGAACAACAGCGCCGAGCCCGCCATCGAAACCGCCACGGGCAGCCCGAAGATCATCAACAGCAGAAAGGTACCGATCAGTATTGCCATGGTTTGCTCCGCAATGGCACCGAATGGGTGGCGGCCAGAGGCCTCGCTCAGTCGATCGCGTCGTAGGCCGAGGGGTTCTCGAGGATGGAATAGCCTTGCCGCCAGTTCTGCACCGACACCTGCACCGAGCGCACGAACATCATGACGAAGCCGGCAAACGCCAGCCAGTACACATAGGCTTTGTTCCAGAACAGCGTGGTCATGGGCTCGTCGCCCACCAGCGAGATATAGCGATACACCAGCCAGATCGCATACGCGAAGAACGCCGTACGAATCACATCGATGAGCGTGGAAAAAAAGCGTCCCAACGGCTTGGGCAGATAGCGGTAGAGAAAATCCACCTGGATGTGGCGGCAGGCCCGCACGCACATCGATGCGCCCAGGAACACCACGCCGATCAGGCAATACACCGCCAGCTCCTCGGTCCACGCGAACGAATCGTTCATCACGTAGCGCGTGAAGAACTGCAGGAAGACCAGTACCCCCATGGTCCAGAACAGCGCCAGGCAGACCCAGTCTTCGAAGCGATAGCCCGACAGGTCCACGTGTTGCACGACCTCGTCGGCCTCTTCGAAACTCTGCACGATGTCCTGCACCGAGGCAGGCTGATGCGCCGCCCCCTGCGGCGTGACGGCAGCTGCGGCTACCGCAGCACCGGGCGCCGAAGCATTGGCCGCGGCCAGGCGCGCCGGGTCGTGACCGGGAAGGCCGGCCGTCTTGGCATTGGAGTACATGGGCTCCCCCTCGATTGGCATGGCGGTACGGCGCGGAGTCGCCTCCGCGCCGCCGGCTTACTTGATGGCCTGGATGCGATCCCAGTCGGCCTTTTCGTAGCCGTACTGCTTGAACGGCACCTTATCCAGCACCGTCTTGCGGAAGTCATCCACGTTGACCTCGGTCACGGTCAGGCCGCGTTGCTTGAACACCGCCACCATCTTTTTCTCGGTCTCGGCCACTTCCTTGGAGGCCTTCTCGGCGGCCTGTTGCGCCACCTCGGTGAACACCTTCTTGTCCTCATCGGACAGGCTCTTCCAGAGCTTGCCGGAGATCACGGTATTGAGGTGATCGACGATGTGGCCCGTGAGGATGATGTTCTTCTGCACCTCGTAGAACTTCTTTGCCTCGATGGTCGTGAGCGGATTTTCCTGTGCCTCGACCGTGCCGTTCTGCAAGGCCAGGTACACCTCGGCGAACGCGATCGGCGCGGTATTGGCGCCGCACGCGCGCGGCATCGCCAGATAGGCCGCCACATCGGGCACGCGCATCTTCAAGCCTTTCATCTCGGCACATGTCGAGAAGGGCCGGTTCGACGTGGATTGGCGCGTGCCGTAGTACGTGGTGGCGACAATATGGTTGCCGCTCTTCTCGTCATAGCCGCGCGTGAGCTCTTTGTAGATGTCGCTCTTGGTGTAGGCGAGCAGATGCTCGGGATCGCGGAAGATGTAGGGGTAGTAGGTCACGCCGATGCGCGGAAAGCTCTTCGCCGCGAAACTCGACCCCGAGATGATCATGTCGACCGTACCGAGCGTCAGGCCCTGGTTGATGTCGTTTTCCTTGCCGAGCTGCGAGGCCGGATAGACATCGATGTGATAGCGCCCGTTGGTGCGCTTGCCGATCTCCTGCGCCGCCCATACCGACGCGGTATGGAAAGGCTCTGAGGTCTCGTACACATGGGCCCACTTCAACTTGGTCTGCGCCAGCGCACTGCCCGACAGGGCGAGTAGGGCGACAGCGAACAGCACCTTGGCGTTGCCTTGTTTCATGTTGTCTCCTCTCCTGAGGTGTTGGTAGCCGGCGGCTTGCCCTTGTCGGGTCGTTATGGGCCGCCAGCCCCGCTGAGGTCATGATTCACATACGAGTTGCACCTTGGTACTACGGGTACGGTCGGCCGCCAGTTCGAACGCCTCGGCGGCGCGTTCCAGCGGCAGTTGCGCACTCATCAACGGCCGCACATCCACCTTGCGCGTGCGCAGGTAGCTGACGGCCCAATCGAATTCCACGCCCGCGCGAAAGGCGCCCACATAATCGAGCTCGCGCGCCATGATGTTGTTGGCCGGAAAGTGCACGCCCTCGGCGGGCAACGTGCCCACCTGCACGATGCGACCGCCGCGCCGCGTGGCCGACAGGCAGGTTGCCAGCGCGGCGGGGCTGCCCGCGGCTTCGATGGCCACATCCGCCACGTCGGCGAGCGCCTCGCCGGTGTCGGCGCGCACACACGTGTCGGCGCCCACCTGCGCGGCCATCGCGAGCGCCCGCTCGGCAATGTCGCTGACGATGATGTGCGCGGCGCCAGCGAGCCGGGCGGCGATCACGCTCATGCAGCCGATGGTGCCGCCGCCTGTCACCAGCACGGTCTTGCCGAGCAGATTACCCGCGCGGTTCACGCCGTGCAGACCGATCGACAGCGGCTCGGCACAGGCGATCTCGCCCAACGAAATGTCTTCGTCGACGGCGGTGAGCTGGCGTTCACCCATCACGAAACGCTCACGGAACATGCCCTGCACATGGGGATAGACGCTGGCGCTACCCAGAAAGCGCATGTGGCGGCAGAGATTGTCGCGGCCACTGCGGCAGTAATCGCATTGGCCGCAGGGATGCGAGGGGTTGATGGCGACCTTCATGCCGGGTGCCACGCGCGTGACCGCATCCCCCACCCGCAGCACGATCCCCGAGGCCTCGTGCCCGGGGATCAGCGGTTCGCGGATGACAAAGGCGCCGACCTTGCCGTGCAGGAAGTAATGCAGGTCCGATCCACAGATGCCGGCGGCGCCCAGACGCAGCTCCACCTCATGCGGCGCGAGCGGCGCGCCGGCGGGATCCGACTCGAGGCGCAGATCGCGCGCGCCATGAATGCGACAGGTCAGGCTCATCATGAAGACTCCGCGGCAGCACGGCCGGACGCGGCCAAAACGCCATCGGGCGCAGCCCAATTGGCGGTAAGACGATCGTGCGAGCACGACAGGTGATGACGCATCGCATCGCGCGCGGCGTTCGCGTCACCCCGCGCGATGGCGTCGATCACGCGGCGATGCTCGGTAATGGCAGCGGCCCAGCTCGCGGGATTTTCGAAGTAGTCGCCCAGCTTCATCGAGATCGGGTTGTGCCGCTCATCGAACAGCTCGCCCACCACGCGCACCAAAACCGAGTTGTGCGCCATTTCGGCCACCCGCACATGGAACAGGCGATCACCGCGGATCGGCACGTTGCCGCTGTCCGCTTCGTCCTGCATCAGCGCAACCGCGTCGCGCAACCCGGCCACGGCACCGGACGCTCCTGAGCCGGGCGCCCCTGAGCCGGGCGCCCCTAAGCCGGGCGCTCCAAGCCTCGCGGCCTCGGCGGCCAGTTCGCCTTCGATCATCTGCCTGGCCCGGATGGTTTCGAGCGGGCTTTCGGCCACCAGGCTGTCCTGCCCAGCCCGCTCGGTCGAACGTTTCACGTAGATGCCCGAGCCCATTCGTACCTCGACCCAACCCTCGACCTCGAGCGCGATCAGCGCCTCGCGTACCGACGGCCGTGACACGCCCAGCTTGAGGGCCAGGTCGCGCTCGGGCGGCAGGCGCGCGCCCTCGCGAAATTCCCCCGCCTCGATCAGCAGGCGCAGCTGGTCGGCGATCTGGCGGTACAGGCGGCGGGGTTCGATGGTCTGGATCGGCATGGTCGTAAGAAGGAACGGCGGCAAGGCGATACGGCAGAGGCGGTACGACGGGTACGGCGGGCTGCGAAAGCGAAATGCGGCTGCTGAACGAGAAAGACTGCGAGAGCGCAGGGAAAGCGAACGGCGTGCTGCGTGAGACGGCGCTGCGTGGGGAAGACGATCCTGCCCCGATTTCGGTAAAGTGGCCTTACCAATTGACCGCAATCTTGCGCTTGTCCAAATATGCGTCACAATTAGGGTTTCTACTAATTCGATTGAGCCGAGGCTCAGCCTCCCTCCCCACCCGCTCCGCCCGCAATCCAGTACGGTTGCCATGGTTATCTGGTAAAAAGCCGCCACCCCTGGCCACTCTTTATCCCTGCCCATGACGCACTCGCCGCATCCTTCGCCCTACAAAAGCACCGGTGGCCTGCGCCGCATCCTGAATGCGCTGCGCTACTCGCTGCAGGGCCTACAGGCGGCGATCAAGTACGAAGCTGCGTTTCGCCAGGAGCTGGCCCTGGCCATCCTGTTGATTCCGGCGGCTTTTTTCCTGGGGCGCACCACCGACGAGGTCTTCTTCCTGATCGCCTCGGTGATCCTGGTGCTGGTGGTGGAGTTGCTGAACTCGGCGATCGAGGCACTGGCCGACGCCCTGTCGGTCGAAACTCATCCCCTGCTGGGCCGCGCCAAGGATCTTGGCAGCGCCGCGGTGATGCTGATGCTCCTGTTCACCGTCGCGGTGTGGGTGGGCGTCGCCATCAGCCGCTTCGTCATGAACTGAGGTCGGGGGCCTGCGGAGGTATCACACCTCCGTATGCTCCCCATCGTCGCGTGGCCCACTTATACTGATTTACATGATGCCCAACGCGACTTCAAATACCGACCGTATCGTCATCGTCGGCGGTGGCGCCGGCGGCCTCGAGCTGGCTGCCCAGCTTGGCCGCAAACACGGCCGTGACCGCGTCACGCTGGTCGATGCCCGTCCCTTCCATATCTGGAAGCCCTCCCTGCACGAAGCGGCCGCCGGCACGCTCGATATCCACCAGGAAGGCCTGTCCTACCTGATGCTGGCCCACCTCGCGCACTTCACCTTCGCGCAGGGCCGCCTGCTCGGCGTGAACCGCGAACAGCGCAGCATCACCATCGATGCCGTCACCGACGCGCACGGCCAGGAGATCCTGCCGCAGCGCGACCTGGCCTATGGCACGCTGGTGCTGGCCCTGGGCAGCACGTCCAACTTCTTCAATACCCCGGGCGCGGCCGAACATGCGGTCACGCTCGACACCACCGAAAACGCCGAACAATTCCGCCTCACCATGCTCAAGGCCATGGCGCTGGTCGATCAGGCCAAGGTGCGTGACCCCGCGGCCCGCCTCGACCTGGTCATCGTGGGCGGTGGCGCCACCGGCGTGGAGCTCGCCGTCGAGCTCACCGAAGCCAGCCACGTAGTGAGCGCGTATGGGCTGCCCAACTTCCGCGCCGACCGCGACCTCGCGATCACGCTGGTCGAAGGCGCACCGCGCATCCTGTCGGCGCTGCCCGAAAAAATCTCCGCGGCCGCCACGATCCGCCTGCTCGAGCTCGGCATCAAGGTCGAAACCGGCTGCCGCGTTTCCGAAATCACCGCCGATTCGGTCAAGACGGCCGACGGACGCGCCTTCCCGGCCTCGCTGTGCATGTGGGCCGCCGGCATCCAGGGTCCTGCCCTGCTCGCCACGCTCGACATGCCGCTGAACCGCTCGGGGCAGGTCATCGTGACCGACCGCCTCGAAACGCCCGATCCGCACATCCTGGCGTTGGGTGATTGCTGCGCGGCGCCGTGGGGAGCGGAGCGTACCGTGCCGGCGCGCGCGCAAGCCGCGCACCAGCAGGCCGACTACCTCGCCAAGAAGCTCACGGCGCGTCTGCGCAACCAGCCCGAGCCCGACGAAGCCTACGTCTATCGCGATCACGGCTCGCTGGTCTCGCTCGGCCAGGACGCCGGCGTCGGCAGCCTGATGGGCAAGCTGGCCGGACGGGGGCTGTTCGTAAGCGGTACACTGGCGCGCCTGATGTACATGAGCCTGCACCTGATGCACCACCGCGCGGTGCTGGGTGTTTCGCGCACGGCCTCCCTGGCCCTGGCACGCCTGCTGATGCGGCGTACCCGTCCGCGCGTCAAGCTGCACTGAGCCCGGCCGGGGTACGCCCCGGCCCACCTGCCCCGTTGCCCCGATACCCATGAATTTCAAACAACGCCTCGACCACGCCTGGACCACCCGCAACTCCCTGCTGCAGGTGGGCCTGGATCCTGATCCGCAGCGCTTTCCGCGCGAACTCGATGGCAAGTCAGACGCCATCTTCCAGTTCTGCCGCGACATCGTGGATGCCACCGCGCCCTACGCCAGCAGCTTCAAGCCGCAGATCGCGTATTTCGCGGCGCATCGCGCCGAAGCGCAGCTCGAGGCCTTGTGCGACCACATTCGCACCCAGCATCCCGACCTGCCCATCGTGCTCGACGCCAAGCGCGGCGACATCGGCTCCACCGCCGAAAACTACGCTCGCGAAGCGTTCGAGCGCTACCAGGCGCATGCGGTCACAGTCAGCCCGTACATGGGTCTGGACTCGGTCGAACCGTACCTGGCATGGGGAGACCGCGGCGTGATCGTGCTGTGCCGCACGTCCAATCCGGGCGGCTCGGACCTGCAATTCCTCAAGATGGAAAATGGCGAGCCGCTCTATCTGCATGTGGCCGGCCTCGTTGCCGACCGCTGGAATGCGCAGGGCCAATGCGGCCTCGTGGTGGGCGCGACCTTCCCGAACGAACTCGCGGCGGTGCGCCAGCGCATCGGCGATGACGTGCCCCTGCTCGTGCCCGGCATCGGCGCCCAGGGCGGCGATATCAACGCCACGGTCAACGCCGGCGCCAACCAGGCCCGCAGCGGCATGATGATCAATTCTTCGCGCGCCATCATCTACGCCAGCAATGGCGACGATTGGCGCGAGGCCGCGGCGCAGGCCGCTCAGGGCCTGCGCGACGCGATCAACGCGGTCCGCTGAATCGCGCGGCCGCGCTCAGCGGCGGTCCGCCGGCGAACCCACCAGTTCGAGCAGGCCGCGAAGTGCGAATTCCACGGCCGAACGCCGCACCTGCGTGCGATCGCCTTCGAACACATGCGTGACCGCGCGCGACGAAATACCGCCCGCGGCACGCATCGCGAATCCGAAGCACACCATCCCGACGGGCTTGCCCGGCGTGCCGCCATCGGGGCCGGCAATGCCGGTCGTCGACACGGACACATGCGCATTGCCACTGGCCAACAGCACGCCATTGGCCATTTCGAGCGCAATGGGTTCACTCACCGCGCCGAAGTGGTCCAAGGTCTCGGCCGACACTTCCAGTTGTTCGATCTTGGCCTGGTTGCTGTAGGTGATGAAGCCGCGGTCGAACCAGTTGCTCGAACCGGGCACCGCCGTCACGGCGCCGGCCACGAGGCCGCCCGTGCACGACTCGGCCGTGCCCATCATCCAATCGTTTTCCATCAAGGCCTGACCCAGCATCTCTGCCAGCCCGTGCAGGGTCGCCTCGCTCACCGAAGCCGGTGCCAATCCGTCGTGTGTTTTATTGTCGAGCACGGTCATGCAATAACTCCGGTACGTAACAGGATCGCCATCACCAGCAAGGTGTAGGCGGCGGCCAGCAGATCATCGAACATCACGCCGAACCCGCCTTTGAGGCGTGCGTCGACATACTTGATCGGCGGGGGCTTGACGATGTCGAACAGCCGGAACAACCCGAAGGCCAGAGCCTGCGCGGTCAGTGTGGCAGGGATAAGCCACAGCACCAGCCAGAACGCCCCCATCTCGTCCCATACCATACCGACGTGATCGGACACGCCAAGTTCCCGGCCGACCCGCTCGCACGCCCAGCACCCATACGCGAAGGTGAGAACGAGCAGGACGGCCATCGCCGCATCAGGCATGGCAGGGACCAGCACCCAGATCGCCCAAGCAAGCAGCGTGCCCCACGTACCGGAGGCGGGCCGCAACAGACCGCTGCCCAGGCCGAACGCCAGCATCCGATGCGGATCGGTGCGCACCCACAGCCAGGACGGATAGATGGCGCGGGCACGCTCGCGCATGGAGGGGGATTGCGGCTCGTTGGGGGTGGACATAATGGGCAGAATGGCACGGCACACGCCGTGGCGCGATGGTAGCAGGCCGCGCGCGCTGACCCACGCGATGCCGACGCCGTTCTTCGCCCGGTCCTACGCGGCGCCGAAGTGGTCGAAGCCGCCGGGCAAGGCCTCGAGCAGGCGGCCGTCGGCCTGGCGCACCTCGATACCGGCGTCCGGCACGATGGCGCCGATACGGCTCACCCGCAAGCCGATGCGCGCCGCGGCCTCAGCCACGGCATCGCGGGCCGATGCGGGCGCCGTGAAGCAGAGTTCGTAGACATCACCGCCGCCCAGGGCGGCGCGTTGACGCACCGGCTCCGGCAGGCCCGCCAGCGCGGTGGCGACAGGCAATGCCGCGTAGTCGATGCGCGCCCCCACGCCACTTGCCTTGAGGATATGGCCCAGATCCTGCAGGAGGCCGTCAGACAAGTCGATGGCGGCATGCGCGACACCCCCGAGCGCCCCGCCCAGGGCGACGCGCGGTTCGGGCCATTCGAGGACTCCGCGCGTAGCGGCCAGCAGCCCCGCGTCGGCGGGCAATTGTCCGTCCAGAAGGCGATAGGCGATATCCGCCGCGCCCAGCTCGCCCGATACCCAGATGTCATCGCCGGGCCGGGCCGCATCGCGCCGCAGCGCGCGCGTCGGCGACACGGCGCCGAACACCGTCACGCTGATGACCAGATCCTGAGGGCTGCGCGTCGTGTCGCCCCCGATCAACGCGCAGCCATGGCGTGCCGCCAAGGCGTGGAAGCCCTCGGCAAACGCGGCGAGCCAGGCGGGGTCGGCCGCGGGCAATGCCAGGCCGAGCAGGCAACCGATCGGCTGGGCGCCCATGGCGCCCAGATCGGAGAGATTGACCGCGAGCGATTTGTGCCCGAGCGCCCGGGGATCGACGTCGGGATAAAAATGGCGGCCGGATACGAGCAAGTCTTTGCTCGTGGCCACCTGCATGCCTGCCGGTACGGGAAACAGCGCGCAGTCGTCACCGACACCCAGCATGCCTTCGGGCGCGGGGCGGGTGAAATACCGGGCGATCAGGTCGAATTCGGATGGCACGCGGACTCCGGCGGTGAGTCGGCCATGGCCGGCAGCGGCTCGGGCCGGCACAAGCCGGCCCTCCCCGAATCAGCGGCGCTGTTTGGCGGCGGCCTCGACCTCGGCCGGGCGCACATCGGCGGCCAGCTTGTCGAGCACGCCATTGACGAACTTGAAGCCGTCGGTGCCGCCGAACGATTTGGCCAGCTCGACCGCTTCGTTGATGGCGACCTTGTACGGCACCTCGACGTGATGCACCAGCTCGAAGCTGCCGATCAGCAGGATGCCGTGTTCCACCGGCGACAGCTCGGCCAGCGGGCGGTCGACGTAGGGCGTGAAGCGCTCACGCAGGGTGGGCGCCTCGCGCAGCACGCCATGCAGCAAGGTCTTGAACCACTGCGCATCGGCTTCGGAAAAATCCTCGGCGTCGCGCAGGTGCGCATCGATCTCGCCCGCGTCCTGCGTGCCTTCGCCACCGCGCAGCAGCCAGGCGTACACGCCCTGCAGCGCAAACTCGCGCGCACGGCGGCGCGCGCTGCGCGCATTGGCGCGGGCCTGGACGGCGCTATCAGCGCTGGTCGTCGTCGTCGTCTTCTTCGTCGTCAAAATCTTCGTCCTCGTCTTCGTCTTCGTCTTCCTCTTCGGGCTCCAGCGCGGCGCACAGGTTGGCCATTTCGACCGCGACCTGGGCGCAATCGCGACCCTTGCCTTCGGCACGCGCCTGGGCCTGCTCGTCGGTGTCGACGGTCAGCACGCCATTGGCGACCGGAATACCGGTCTCGAGGGAAATTCGGGAAATCGCCGTGGCCATCTCATTGCTGACCACTTCGAAATGATAGGTTTCGCCGCGGATCACCGCGCCCAGCGCGATCAGCGCGTCGAATTCGAACGACTCGGCCATGCGGGCCAGCGCCACGCCCAGCTCGAGTGCGCCCGGCACGGTGGCGACCATGACGTCGCGCTCGTCGACGCCCAGCTTGGCCAGTTCTTCGAGGCAGGCGGCCAGCTCGGCCTGACCAACCTCTTCATTGAAGCGCGCCCGCACGATGCCGATGTGCAGGCCTTCGCCGTTCAGGTCGGGAGTGAGGATATAGGGGTTCATGAGTCGGCCTTATTCGTTGTTGCGGGAAGCTTGCGCAGGGGCGCAATCGTAACCTGTAATCGTGAGGGCGAAGCCGGCCATGCTCGGCATCTTGCGCGGCCGCGCCAACAGGCGCATCTGACCCACGCCCAGATCACGCAGGATCTGCGCACCGATGCCATAGGTACGAAGGCCGAAACGCTCGCCGTCGGGCTGGGCCGGGCGCTGCGCCGGGTCGGTCCAGTGGGCGATCTGGCCAAACAGATGTTCGACGGACGACTGGCAGTTCATCAGCACCAGCACGCCCGCGGGCGAAGCGGCGATGGTCTGCAGCGCCGTACCCACTGTCCAGCTGTGGGCGCTGGCGCCGGTGTCGAGCACGTCCAGCAGCGACGCCGGCTCGTGCACACGCACCAGGGTCTCGCGCTCGGCTTCGACCTTACCATGCACCAAGGCGAGGTGGGGGGCACCGGTGGCGTCGTCGCGGTAGGCGATCGCCTGGAACTCCCCCCAGGGGGTTTGCATGAGACGGCTGCCCACGCGCTGCACGATGGACTCGTGCTCGCTGCGGTACTGGATCAGGTCGGCGATGGTGCCGATCTTGAGGTTGTGTTCGCGGGCGAACTCGACCAGGTCGGGCAGGCGCGCCATCGTGCCATCGGGCTTGAGGATCTCGCAGATCACTGCCGCGGGCGTGAGGCCCGCCATCTCGGTGAGGTCGCAGCCCGCTTCGGTGTGGCCGGCACGCACCAGCACGCCGCCGGGCACGGCCCGCACGGGGAAAATATGGCCCGGCTGCACCAGATCGGCCGGCTTGGCATCGCGCGCCACGGCCACCTGGATCGTGCGGGCACGATCGGCGGCCGAGATGCCGGTCTCGACGCCTTCGGCGGCCTCGATCGACTGGGTGAAATTGGTGCCGTATCGCGTGCCGTTGCGGCTCGCCATGAGCGGCAGGTCGAGCTGGCGGCAACGCTCTTCGGTCAGCGTGAGACAAACCAGGCCGCGGCCATGCGTGACCATGAAATTGATGGCTTCAGGCGTGACGAACTCGGCAGCCATCACCAGGTCGCCCTCGTTTTCGCGGTCTTCTTCGTCGACCAGGATCACGATGCGGCCGGCGCGCAGCTCGGCGATGATCTCGGGCACCGGCACGATACCGAAGGAGTCCGGCGCGGCAACCGGGGCAACGGATGAAATCTGGGCAGACATGGAATGCAGGACCTGGCCTAGGCGGGAAAACACGGATTTTACCGCCTCGCGGGACCTCGCGCGCGGGCGCACCCGCGACGGTTACACTGCGCCCAGGAAACCTCCCAGAACGAAAACGCATAACCAAGGATCTCCCCATGCAAGCCCTGGCGGCCATGCCTGCCTCCGTCGCAGCCTCGGTACGTACCGTCCTGACGGACATCGATGACACCCTCACCACGGACGGCCGCCTCCCGGCCGCCGCCTACACTGCGATGGAGCGGCTCGAGCTCGCCGGCATCCGCGTGATTCCGATCACCGGCCGGCCCGCCGGCTGGTGCGACCACTTCGTGCGCATGTGGCCGGTGCGCGCCGTCGTCGGCGAGAACGGCGCCTTTTATTTCGCCTATGACCGCAGCGCCCACCGCATGAAGACCCATTACTGGGCCGACGAGGCCACGCGCGCCGCCGACCGCCTGCGCCTGGACGAGATCCGCGACCGCGTGCTCCAGGAAGTGCCGGGCACCGCGCTCGCGAGCGACCAGGCCTACCGCGTGGCCGATCTGGCCATCGACTTCTGCGAAGACGTGCCCGCCCTGCCAGAGAAAGCGGTGAACAAGATCGTGCAGATCTTCCGCGACGCGGGCGCCGAGGCCAAGGTCAGCTCGATCCACGTCAACGGCTGGTTCGGCGACTACGACAAGCTGTCCATGACCCGCACGCTGTTCGAGCGCGAGCTGGGCCAGACCGTCGAACAGGCGCTCGACTCGACGCTGTTCATCGGCGACTCCCCCAACGACGAGCCGATGTTCCATTTCTTCCCGCTCTCCGTCGGGGTGGCCAACATCCAATCGCAGTTGCATCGCATCAAGCACCGCCCCGCCTATGTGGCGAGCGAACGCGGCGGCGAAGGCTTCGTCGAGATGGCCGAACGCCTGCTGGCCGCGCGCCGCAACCGCTGATCCGCGCCGTCGCCATGCCCGCATCCAAGACGTCCGCGAAAACCGCGAAACCGGTGGCCGCTGCGCAGGCCCCCAATGACGGCCGCCGCAGCATTCAATCGGTCGAGGTGGGCTTTCCCCTCCTGGCCGCGCTCGTCGACGCCGGCCGGCCGTTGTCGCTGCGTGACCTGGCCGCTGCCGCCGGCATGACCTCGGCCAAGGCCCACCCCTATCTGGTGAGCTTCGTGCGCGTGGGCCTCGTGCAGCAAGACGCCATCACCAGCCATTACGAGCTCGGCCCTTTCGCCCTGCAGATGGGCCTGGTCAGCCTGCAGCGGCTCGACCCGGTTCGCGTGGCGATGCCCGAGGTCGCGCAATTGCAAACGCGCATCGGCCACACGCTCGGCATCGCCGTGCTGGGTTCGCACGGCCCCACCATGATCCATATCACCGAGGCGAGCTACCCGGTGCATGTGAACATGCGCAAGGGAACGGTGATGTCGATGCTGCACACCGCGACCGGGCTGGTGTTCGCGGCCTGGCTGCCGCCCAAGGTGGCCGACCACTACATTGCGCGCGAAGAAGGCGATACCGCGGTGATCGCCAGCCACAGTCCCAAGACGACCACCGACCCCACCACCCTGCAGGCCGTGCTGGCCGACATCCGTGTGCACGGCATGGCCCGCGCGGTGGGCAACCCCTTGCCGGGCGTGGACGCGCTGTCGGTGCCGGTCTTCGACAACACGGGCAGCATCGTGCTGGCGCTGACCAGCATCGGCCCCTCCGGACTGTTCGATGTGTCCTGGAACGGCGAGATCGCCCGTCCGTTGCTCGCATGCGCGCAAGAGATTTCGCACAAGCTGGGCTGGCGTCCGTGAGCCGCGGGCCACGAGACCTGACACGGATCGAACCCGTCTCGGGTGCGGCGACACGCATCCTGCCCGCGTATCCCGGATATCCCCTTCCTCCACTTTCGCGCCGGGTCCTGGCGCGGCACACCTCGTTTCAGGTAGCACCGTGATGAAGATTCCTCTGCTTGTTCTATGCCCCGTCGCCGCTGACAACCTCGCTGTCCTGTCCGAGCGCTACGACCTCGTCTACGCGCCCACGGCCGCCGAGCGCGATGCCGCGATCGCGGCCCACGGCGAGCGCATTCAGGCCGTCCTGACGATCGGCACCATCGGGCTCAGCGCCGCCGACATCGCCGCCCTGCCCGCATTGCAGCTCGTGTCGTGCCACGGCGCAGGCTACGAAAACGTGGATGTGGAGGCCGCCAAGGCGCGCGGCGTCGTGGTCACCAACGGCCGCGGCGCCAATGATGAATGCGTCGCCGACCACGCGATGGGACTGCTGATTGCCTGCATGCGGGATTTCCGCAAGCTCGACCAGCTGTGCCGCGCGGGCGTATGGCGCACCAAGATCGCGTTGCCGCCCAACGTCTCGGGCAAGCGGCTGGGCATTTTGGGCATGGGCACGATCGGCGAGAAGATCGCCACGCGTGCGCGGGCCTTCCGGATGGAGATCGGTTATCACAACCGCAATCCCAAGGCCGGCTCGCCCTATCGCTACTTTGATGATGTGCCCGCGCTCGCGGCCTGGTGCGACGTGCTGGTATGCGCCGCGCCGGGTGGCGCCGCCACCCACCACCTGATCGACGCCGCCGCCCTGCGCGCGCTCGGGTCCGAAGGCTATCTGGTGAACGTGGGCCGCGGCAGCATCGTGGACACGCAGGCGTTGGCCGAGGCGTTGCGCAACGGCACGATCGCCGGCGCCGGCATCGACGTCTACGAAAGCGAGCCCGATGCGCCCGCGGAGCTGATCGAGCTGGATCACCTCATCCTGACACCGCACCTGGCCGGCTGGTCTCCCGAAGCCATCGCGGCGCAGTTCAGCATTTTCCTCGACAACATCGAAGGCCACTTCTCGGGCCGAGGTGCGGTCACGCCGCTGTAGGCCGGACGGCACCGCCCGCTCGCGGTCGAGCACGTGGCCGGCTCGGGTTCCAAGCCTTGGCTGCCCGGGGATAGGTTTGCATCCGGCCGAAAGCAATGAAAAAGGGCAGCCCATATCGGCTGCCCTTCTTCACTTCCGCCCGCTCGACAAGCCGCTCAGAACGCCGGCTTGAGCACCATCAGGAAGTACACGGCCACCATCGCGATGAACGCGGGATAACCGAGCCCCTCCCACCACTTGGCGTAGCGCCAATACGTCGCCGGCAGCTCGGTCTTGCCCTCCGCATGCGCCACGCGCGCCATCTTCGCCATCTCGGCCTGCAGCCACACGACCGGCAGCCAACATGCCCCCGCTAGGATGTACAAGCCGATCGAGGTGGCCAGCCAAGGTGTCGTCCACGACCAGCCCACCGCATGCGCAAGCCACAGACCCGACAGGGGCTGGAAAATCACGGCCGGCGTCGTAAACCAGAGATCGGCACGCACCACCAACCGTGACACCGCGGCGATGGCCGGCACCGAGCGCGTGCGGTTCACGAAGAACAGATAAAACGCCGTGCCGAAACCAGTACCGACCATCAGCACCGACGAGATGATGTGCAGGGTCTTGACGGTGAGATACATGTTCATGATTCAACCTCCTCGCTGAGCAATGTGATCAGCAGCGCGATGACTGCCGCGTTCTTGATGAGCGGCGCAAAGGGATGCCACAGGAATTCGGGCAGAGCGATCGCGACGATCAGGGAGTAAACGGTGACCAGGCCGAGCTGAAACGCCCACAGTCGCCGGCCGGGCCGCCACAGCGTGAGCACGCCCAACAGCAGATCCAGCGCACTGGCGCCATACAGTGCGACGAGCGCGAGCGCTCCATGCAGACCCAGGGGCGACAGCAATGCCAGGCCCTCTTGTTGCGGGTACCACAGCGCGCTGCAGAACGCGGTCCAGATCCAGATGAAGGCCAACGCGGCGCGCAGCACGACGGGCCGCCATGCCGCCAGCGCGGCCGCCCGCAGGCGCAGCGCATCGGCAGGCGCGATGAAAGCCGCAATCCCCGCGGGGGCTCGTCCCAGCACGCGCGTTGTCGGCTCGGCGCTGGCCGTGTTGCCGGCCTGCAGCATCGACCATGTGTCGCGCGTGAGCATGGCACCCGGCAGCCGGTCCAGCAGCGCGGCGCACCATCCCATCAACGACGCCGGAAGTGCGAGGCGGCACGCGGGCGGAAAGCCCATGCCGGCGCGATAGGCGCCCAACATGTCGCGGTAGGACACCTCGGTGCCGCCCACCAGCTCCAGCGTGGCCGGCGCATCAGGGGCCCCCTCGACCAGCCGGCACACCACTTCAGCCAACTCCGCCACATGCACCGGCCGCAGCCGCTGCTCACCGGCGCCCGGCAAAACATGGACCGGCAACGACGCCAGCACCCGGAAGAACCGCGCCGAGTCACCGTCCTCGCCATACACCAGCGCGGGCCGCACGATGTGGTGCGCGATGGGCAAGGCAAGCAGATGCGCGTCGGCGTCGCGCTTGCTCTGGAAGTAGGCCGTGTTGCCGGTATCGGCGCCAAGCGCCGAGAGTTGCACGACGCGCCGCACGCCGGCCGCCACGCAAGCATCGAACAAGGCGATCGGCGCGCGGCGATGGATCGCATCGAAAGTCTGCTCACCCCGCTGCAGCAGGATCCCGACGGCGTTCACGACGACATGTATGCCGGCCAGCTTCGGCAGCCAACCGGCCGCATCCATGTCCCGCGTGAAATCCATCTCGACTTCATCCGGCTGCGCGGCGTTGCGCACGCCGCGCAGCACGCGGTGTCCTTGCGACCTGAGCGCCGTGCATAGCGCGGCGCCGATAAAACCGCGTGCCCCGCATACCAGAATGTTCATGGCCCGCTCTCCGCCTGCATTTTTTCGTCTAGTTTTTCAGACATTTCTGTATAGACAGAAATACCGAACCCAAAAACAGGCGAACCCGGTTCGCCTCGCCTTGCTGCCTTACCCTTGCACTGCTCCCTGCCGCGCCGCCCTTATTTACCGCGTCGCATGGTCTTGCTGATCTTCGCGCCCATGCCCAGCGTCTTCATCAAGGTGTCGGGCTTCATGCGCAACATCTCGTCCGACCAGGTCGTCAGGATCTCCATGAACTCGAGCGTCTTGCGTATACGCTCCTCCGTCGCCGGCTCGTCCTTGATCTCCGGGCTCACTAGGCTGTCGCGCAGCATCGTGAGCGTCGGATCGACCTCGCGCTGACGTCGTCCCTCCACAATCAGCTTGAACAGCTCCCAGACATCGGTCGACGTCTCGAAGTGATCGCGGCGATCTTCCATCACATGCACCACCTTCACGAGCTTCCAGGATTGGAGCTCCTTGAGGCTGGTGCTGACATTCGATCGCGCCACGCCCAGTGTTTCGGCGATTTCTTCGGCATGCAGCGGTTTGCCCAACAGGTACAGCAAGGCATGGATCTGGGCCACGGTGCGATTCACGCCCCAGCGAGATCCCATTTCCCCCCAGTGCAGGATGAAGCGTTCGGCGATCGGTGTCAGTGTCATGGGCTCAATGTATGTTATTTCTGAAATTTCTGTCAAGACAGAAATTCAGGACTTACGACGAGAGGCCGGCTCTATGAAGCGTCAGCGCAGTCACCACAGGGCGTCGACGCCACTGGCGCAGGAAGATCGCCGCGCGCACCGCACCCGCCTCAGACAGGCCCATCCTCTCGCGTTGCACGCCGCCCTTCCGGCCGCTGCGGCATTCTTTGCTGCGCGCCCGGCGTGTCCGTCCACGTAGGCAGCCCGGGGCCGGAGCACCACGTCCTTACGCCGATCGCAGAACGGTGTCGCGCAGCGCGGTCAGGCGCTCTTCGACGGCGGCAAGCAGCGCGTCGACGTCGTCGTCCCACACCTGGCCTGCACGACTGCTCTCCAGCGCCTCGGCGCAGAGATCGGCCAGCACGGACGGTCCGAGTTGGACCAATCCGCCGTAGACGCGGTGCAGCCATCGTTCAAGCTTTGGCAGCTCGCGGCTCGCGCGGACTGCCGGCAACTCGGCGAAATCGCGCTGGAGCTGCCTGAGCAGCGGCTCACGGAACTCGGACGCCACCGTCGGGATATCCGGCGGCATCGGATCGAATGGCATCGAGGCATCCGGGGCACCGCTCGCGGCTGCTTCGCTGCGCCCCTCCTCGCCGCCGCGCGCCTGCTCACCTCGATCGGCCGACATCCCCGCCTCGGTCCGCCCCGCAGGGTCCGGCTGCCCGTCGTGCGGATCGTGCGGCAGTCCCGCCCGAGCCGCCTTGGCCTCGCGCAGCGCACGCACGACATCGCCTAGGGCCGCGAGGGGCGTGGGCTTGGTCAGGTAGTCGGTAAAGCCCAGTGCCTTGCCCGAGCTGACCGCCTCGGCCTGCGCCGTGGCGCTGATGGCATACACGGGCAACGCCGGCGCTTGTCGGCGCAAGGCTTCGAGCAGCTCGAACCCGCCCATCTCCGGCATGTTGATATCGGTAATGACCGCGTCGAATCGGCTCTCGTTGAACAGCTCCAGCGCCTCGTGGCCATCACGCGCTGTAACGGCCTGCGCGCCCAGCGTGCGCAACTGATCCTTCAACAAGGCGAGATTGAGTTCGTTGTCTTCAGCGATAAGAATCACCGGCGCTGTGCGCGGATCCTGCTGCAGGGCGGGCACCCCGGCCACGCCCACAGAACCGGCCGCCGGCGCGCCTGGGGCCACGTCCGCGCTGGCCTGCGATGACGACTCGCCCGGGCCGGCCAGCGCTCTTTCGAGGCCCACGCGGCTATACACACACACCTGGAGCTGGCCCTCGGCATTGAGCGCCGGGAACAAGGGGCCCGTCTGCGTGGCGAAAACCACGTGCTCGCGGCTGCCCCAGACCTTGTCCACGTCCTCCGCCACGAATTCGTCCGTCACGATCAGGCAGTCGTGCTGGCCCGCCAACGCGGCATCCTCGGGCCGCACAAAATACACCGCCGTATCGCTTCCGTGTCCAAGCAGTTCGGTGAACCACGCCACATACTCCGGCGCCTGCGCCAGCACCGCAAACCGCCGCGTGCCCAGCTCCAGCCGAATCGACGGAGATGCCTGTACGTCGGCCGCGGCAAGCGGCACGCGGATATCGACGCGCGTTCCCACCCCCAGTGTGCTGTCGATCACGATGGAGCCGCCCATCATCGCCACGAGACGCGAGCAGATCGACAAGCCCAGGCCGGTGCCGCGGATCTGCGTGAGCCGATGCTGGTCGCCTTGCACGAAGGGCTGGAACAGCCGGGGCAGCAGCGCCTCGGGAATCCCGATACCCGAATCGGTCACCGTGACGACCATCTGCCCCTCCACCCAGGAAGCGCGCATCACGATCTTGCCCGACTTGGTGAACTTGAGCGCATTACTCAGCACGTTGTTGAGCACCTGCGTGAAGCGCAACGCGTCGATGCGCGCACGCCCGGGCAAATGCGCATCGACGATCAGATAGAAATGAAGACGCTGACGCTGTGCAACCGGCAGATGCGCGAGCGCCGCATCGGTGAGCAATGAGGTGAGCGATGCCCATTCTGGCACCAGCTCGAGCTGACCCACATCGATCTTCGAAAAGTCCAGCACATCATTGACCACCTGCAACAGATCAGAGGTGGAGAGCTTCATGGCCCAGACGCGCGCGCGCTGCTCCTCGGAGAGCTCGCCCAGCGAGACGAGCTCCAGGTTGCCGGTGAGCGAATTCAGCGGCGTACGGATCTCATGGCTCATCGACGCGAAGAACTGCAGCTTGGCGGCAGCCACGTCGTCGCTTGCCTGCTTGGCCTCGCGCAGGGCGTTTTCGGCTTCGAAATGCTTGGTGGTATCGGCAATCGCGCAGAAGTACACGGCATCACCGTTGAGCGTCGCGGGCGTGAACGTGACTTCGAGATGCACCTCCTGCCCGTGGGTCTCGAGGGTGAACGAGAATCGCCGGATGTCGGATTCGCCGGCGTCGGGCGCTGGCGGCTCGCTGGTTTTCTGGGCGAATGCCAGCGTGAGCGCCGGCGGCAGTTCGGGCTTGGCGGCATCGAGCTGCAAGACGCGCCTGAAAATATCGTTGTGCACCATCACCTGGTACCCCTCGCGGCGGATCACGCAAAGCCCGACCGGGCTCGCATAAACGAGCAGGTGATGCAGCACCTCGCGCTCCAGCGCAAGCTTGGCTTCGCGGTAGGTCTTGCCGATGAAATGATTGCGCCAGAATCGGCCCGCGGCCAGCAATATCGAGATGGCCAGCGCGGTGAGCCCGATGCCGAGCAACAGCTCGGTGCGCAGTACGCTGGCGAGCTCCGACCACGGCACGACCGCCACGATGGTCGCGCCCTCGAACGCGCGCGACGGCCAACGCAGGCCCCACCCTACGGCCGGGATCAGGTGAAACTCGCCCTCGGCCCGGGGCTGCACGCTTTGATAAAGCGCCGCCGCTTGCGGGAAAGGCATGGTACCCGCCAGCACCAGCCCGGATGCATCGATCAGGGCGACATTGCCTTCGCTGTCCTCGCGAGCGAACGCGGGCCGAAACTGCGCGAGCTCCACGGTCGTGACGATCAGCGTTTCGCCGGCTGGCTGCTTCAGCATACTCACCGCGAGCACCGAATGCGGGCCCAGCTCCCATTCGACGGGCGGGGCCATCCACACCACATCGCGCCCGGCGCCGAACCCCTTCGCCTTGCGCGCCTTGCCGCCACCAGAGAGCCTCACATTGAGATACTGCTCGCGCAAGTAATAGATCGACTCCGATCCGATGCGGATGTCACGCGCCGACTTGGTCGGAAAATTGTGCCGCGCCAAGGCGCCCGACGCCATGTCAGCCAACATCAGCGGTGCATCTCCACCATTGTTGACGAGCAAATAGCTTGCGTCGTGGCAGGCAGCGATGAGCCCCTGCTCGATGGCAGACAGGGGCGGATTATTCGCAGTGCACAGGGGCTCACGGTTTGCCGGTACGGCGGCACGCGGCGCGGTCGCGTGCGCCTCGAGCAGATAGCGCGAGGTATCCACCATGCCCAGGCGCCGCACCACCGTAACCGCCGCACTTTCGTCGGCAGCCCAGACGGACTGCTCATAGAGCCCGAGTGTGCTGACCACCCGGCTGCCCAGCGTGACCAACGCCGACATCAGCAGCACACAGACCAGGATGCCCAAAAAAAACGAGAACATTCGCTGTTCTCGCTTCAGGTTGGCCTCGAGAGCCTGCATGGCACGCAACGGCGAGCTGCGGGAGGTGGAGAGATAGCGTTCCATGGGTCACACCATGCCGGTTTCGGCGGCGTAACGGATCAGGTCCGCGTTGTTCGCCAGGTTGAGCTTGCGCATGGCCGAGCGCTTCTGGGTGGCAACCGTGGTAATTGCACGATTGAGCTGCTGCGAGATATCGGTGAGCGAATGACCCAGCGCAAACAGCCTGACGACTTCGCTCTCTTTTTGCGACAGCGCGGCTTCGCGTCCGCGCTGTGCGGCACCCGTCTCGGGCTCGAGGCGATGCGCCACCTTGGGGCTCAAGACCGGCAAGCGCGCCCCGATCATCACCTTGGCGCAAACCTGCGCAAGCACGTTGACCGGCTCGTCTTTGCTGACGATGCCATGCACACCTTCCTTGAGCATGGTCTTGAGCATGCCGCCATTGGTGATCATGGTGAGCACCACGACCGGAATCCGGGGGTAGCCCCGGCTGAGCAGGCCCAGCAGCCGGGTGCCGTCGAGGTTGACCTTGTCGTCTTCGTCGGACTGCATGACGAAATCCGTGACGATGAGATCGCACGCGCTTTCTGACAACTGCTCCAGCAGTGCTTCACCCGAGCCGACGGTCGCCACAATGCAGAAGTCACCCGAGGATGTGAGCGACTTGCCCACCGCGACCGGCACGAGCGGATGATCATCGGCAATGATCACGCGACAAGGGGAAGACCAACCTGGAAGCATGCTTCTGCGCGCCCTCTTTCTTTTTTTCAGGCCGAGTCGACCCCATTCGTGATTGAATGCCCTCAGCCAACGCCGCTCAGTATACGGTCTTCTTCCGAATATCAAGACGCTCTCCCCGGGCCGGATAATTTAGGGTTTCTACCAACGAGATTCAGCGTGTCACAGCGCGGAAATCCTGGGGCCGAGCAGGTCCAGCTCGGCCTCGATACGCGCGGCCTCGCGGGCCGCCCGGTTGAATGCCAGATGCAGCAGCAGACCGGGCACGGCCGCTCCCAACAGCACAAGCAGGCACCACGCCAGGCTTGGCCGATTCGATGAAATGTACGTATCCGGTCCGACCCCGGCACCGAGGCTCCAGATGACCGCCAACCCGGCATAGAACAGGGCCACCACCACGGTCATCAGGACGGGCATCCACTCGCTGATGAGCTCCAGCGATGAATATCGTGGCGCACGGGGCATCCAGGGCAGCCTCATGACACCACCTGCTCGGAAAACATCGGAAAGCTGTCGGCGGACATGGGCTTGCCCAACAGGTAGCCCTGTGCCCGCACGCCGGGCAGCTGTTGCAGCAGGGCCCACTGGGCGGCGGTTTCGACCCGCTCGACCACCAGCGTGATGCCGATGCGCTCGCACATGTGGCCGAGCGCGCGAATCACCTCCCAGGCACGAGGATCGGCGTGCGGCGACCCGCCCCACGGGATGCCGAGCGAGAGCTTGATGCCGTCGATGCCATGTTGCAGCAGCGTGGCGATATTCATGTAGCCCGATCCGAAATCATCCAGCACCAGCTTCACGCCCAGCTCCCGCAGCGCGGCGATGGCGCTGGCCGCATAGAGACTCTCGGCGAAAGGCTCACGCTCGGTAACCTCGATCACCAGCCGCTCGGGCTCGACACCGTAGCTCTGAAGGCAATCCGAGACGTCGTTCACAAAGCCGGGGTCCTGGAACTGCCTCGGCGAGATGTTGATACTGACGGGCAAACCGCCGTAGCGGGTGCCGGACCAGAGCGCCATCTGCCGGCAGACAAGCCGCAAAATGCGCCGCCCCAGTTCTACGATCTGGCCATTGCGCTCTGCCAGCGCGATGAAGGCATCGGCGCTCATCACATCGATATCATCACGGCGCCAACGGGCCAGCGCCTCGAGCGCGATCATCGTGCCAGTGGCGACATCGTGGATCGGCTGATAGACGAGACAGAGTTCGTCGAGCGCCACGCGCTCACGAGCCGCGCTGCCCGGCAGCATGGCAGGAGTACTGGAGAGCGAGGCGATGCGCCGGGAGGCGGTATCGGAGAGCGCGACCGGCTGACTGTTGCGAAGCATGGTGATCCACCCGTAGGTGTTTGGACACCACCAGCTTATTGAGCACCCCGAGCCCAAAATATAGAAAAAGTTCGAATCTTCGTGCCTTTCGCTCGTCGACATGCGTGGGCACCCCGCTACGAGGGAGTCGCCCGACGATAGCGAATGACGTGGTGCCCTGCGATCAACGCAGGTTGCCGCATCAGCCCGCCTGTTCGAGGGTCGAAGCAGCATCCCTGCGCCAGAAGAATCCAGGGGAGATCCGGCGAGCCCGCGTCCGGTAAGCGACGCCCCTTTCAATTTCGAAGTCTTGCGATATCGATTCGCCGGCCCGACCCATAAAGTTCGATCAGTGCAACGGTCCGACGCAGTCACGCCGCCGTCCGACACCTCTCTTCAAAAGCCTGATCCATGTCCGCATTCATCACCGCCCCCGCCCTGCCTACCCAGACCGGCCCCGAGGGGATCCGCTACGACTTCAACGACGGTGCGCGCCTGTGGCTGCCGCCGGGCGAGTGGCACGCCCAGCTCATCGACGACGAATCCGGCAACCTGCTGTATGGCGCCGACTCGGACGGAGGATGGATCTACAGCACGAAGAAATACTACGTGGCATTCCGTATTCGTGTATGGCGGCGTGGCGAATCCGAGCCCTTGCTCGACCACGTACTTGACTTGGCCGACAAAGAAGTCTTGATCAGCTTTCCGGTGGGTACGCTGGGCGACCTGATGGGATGGTTTCCGTATGCCGAACGCTTTCGCGAGACCTACGGCAGCAAGGTGGTCTGTACGCTGGCGCGCAATCTGATCGAGCTGTTCGCGCCCAACTACCCCGAGCTGGAGCTGCTGACCCCCGAGGCCTACGACGCAGAGCGCGAGCCCTACGCCACCTACCGGATCGGGCTGTTCTTCCAGGGCGACCTCAATAACCAACCATTCGACTTTCGGCAGGTGGGGCTGCACCGCACCGCGGGACACATCCTGGGGGTGGACCCTGCCGAGATCATGCCGCGCCTGTCGCTCAACGCACCTCGTGCGATCGCCGAAAAGTACGTATGCATCGCCACCATGTCCACGGGCCAGGCGAAGTTCTGGAACAACGGCACCGGCTGGGACGAAGTCGTTGAATTCCTGAAAAACGAGGGCTATCGCGTGCTCTGCATCGACCGCAGCCCGATGATCGGGCAAGGCTTCGTGTGGAACAAAATCCCCCGACACGCCGAAGACTACACCGGCGATCGGCCGCTGCAGGAGCGCATCGATCTGCTCGCCCATGCGGAATTCTTCGTCGGCCTGGGCAGCGGCCTGTCGTGGCTGGCCTGGGGCTGCCGCATCCCGGTCGTGATGATCAGTGGATTCTCTTTGGCGCGCTGCGAGTTCGACAACCCCTGGCGCGTCATCAACTCCCACGTATGCAATGGCTGCTGGGATGACACCAAAGAGAACTTCGACCACCAGGATTTTCTCTGGTGCCCGCGATTCAAAGGCACCGAGCGCCAGTACGAATGCACCCGCGCCATCACGGGCAAGCAGGTCATCGGCACCATCAAACGACTGATGTCCCAGCGCGCAACGCAAGGAGCCGAAGCCTCGCTCAGAGCCGTCGCCTGAGCGCCAGGCACGCCGTGCGGGTGCCGTAGCGTCTGACACCCCGCTTAGCTTTCTTTGCTCTTTCGGGCCCGCGCGTGCCGTTGTGTGCACCACGGTGCCTCGAGGCATTCAATGCTTCGGCACGTCGGTGCCTCATGGCGACATGAGCCGTCGAGCCTGCCAGTAAAGCCTCAGCCCGCCCATTTTAAGCGCGCATAGGCGGACCAACAGGTTGCCGCATGCCGCAGCACTCTCCGATTTCCAGTTTTCGTTTTCCTCCAGCTCATGAACAAGATCTTCAGCATCGTCTGGTCCGAATTGCGTCAATGCTGGCTGGTCGTGTCCGAACTCGTTCGGAGCCACGGCAGGCGCACGACGGTCAGCGCCAGTCCGCCTACGACGCGGCCGGGCTGCGCGCCCGCCGCGAATGCGCCTCCGTCCGTTCGTCGGCCGGCCTTCCCGCGCTCTACGATGACGACCGCCGGTGTCGCCCTCGTGGCAACGCTCCATACGCACGGTGCGGCGCATGCGTTCACGCCCTCGGTCGTGGGCACCACCGTTACCGGTGAATCCATCACCTCCGGTGGCGTCCAGATCGTATCGAGTGGGGGTATTACCTCCAGCGCGACAATCCAATCCGGAGGCGTGCAGAACCTCAGCTCCGGCGGCCTCGCCGTAAGCACCACGATCGACGGCGGCCGGCAGATCGTCGGGAACCGCGCCAGCGCGGTGGATACCGTCATCAATGGCGGCAGTCAGATCGTGACCGGCGACGACGTGTTGGTATCGCGCACCGTGATCAATGCCGGCGGTCATCAAGTGATGAGCCGAGGTAGCACCACGGACACGCGTGTCGAAAGCGGCGGTCTCCAAACCGTCAGCAGCGGCACGACTACCGGCACCCTCGTTCGTAATGGCGCGGTGCAGAGCGTGGTTTACCGGGGCAGGGCGATCAGTACCACTGTCGAATCAGGCGGACGACAGGAGGTGGGCGGCGGGACCGAAACCGCACGGGCCATCTCCACCACCGTACGAAGTGGAGCTACGCAGGTCGCCACCGGAGCCATCACTTCCGACACGGTCGTCGAATATGGGGGTACGCAAACGATCATAGGGGGGCAGGACTCCAGCGCGCGGATCAGCGGCATCCAGAATGTCCTCAGCGGTGCGAACACCTTTGACACGAACATTGCCAGCGGTGGACTGCAGGATGTGAACTCGGGGGGCTCCGCAAGCTATACCTCGATTGCCGCGGGCGGCTCGCAAACCGTGAGGTCGGGGGCCGGCACGCAGACAACGCGCGTCAGCAGCGGCGGGGTCCAGATCGTCGATGGAAGGACGGCGCAAACGATCGTGAGCTCTGGCGGTCGGCAGATCGTCAACAGCGGCGCCGTGGCTGACTGGTCCAACGTCCGGGAGGGGGGCGAGCAGGTCGTCAGCGAGGGTGCGACCGCATCCCGAGCAGACGTCAGCGGGACGCAAAACCTGGAAGGCGGCGTGGCGACGAGCACCACGGTCGACGGCGGCGTCCAGAACATCAGCGCGGGCGCCAGTGCGATCAGTACTTACATAAACCGCGGCACACAGAACGTCAGCTCGGGCGGCCTGGCGGATTCCACGTTCGTCGGAGCTCTCGCGACCCAGAATATCCACAGCGGCGGCACCGCAAGCCGCGCAGTCGTCAGTGGCACGCAGAACATCCTGGGCGCCAGCGTCTCAGGCACCACCGTCCAGGGCAGCGGCCAGCAGAACGTCCACTCCGGCGGGCTTGCGGTAAGCACCGTTCTCCTGGCCGGGGGCACCCAGAACGTCAGCGCCGGTGGCACGGCCGACGCCACTCTGATCACGAGCGGCACCACCCAGAACGTTTATTCAGGCGCCACCGTCTCTAACGTCCAACTCAGCGGCACGCAAAACATCATCGGCGCATATGTGTCCGACATGACGGTCGCCAGGGGCGGCGTGCAGAACGTGAGCTCGGGTGGCCGCACAAGCGCCATGATCGTCACCTCGGGCGGCAGGCAGAACATCAGCTCGGGCGCAGTGGCGGACGCCACGATTGTAAGTAGCGGCGCAACGCAATCCGTGGCTGCCGGCGGTAGTGCGCTCCTCACGCAGGTCAGCGGCACGCAAAGCGTGGGCGGATATGCCTCGGGCGCGCAAGTCGCCAGCGGCGGCGTGCAGAGTGTCGGGGGAACGGGCGCGCACGCCGATCGTACCGTCGTGAACGCCGGCGGCACACAGATTGTCGGGCCCGCTGCCAGCGCCACCAGCGCACAGGTCAGTGGTCTTCAAACCGTCGAAATCCAGGGCGTTGCGATCGCAACGAACCTGGTAAGCGGCGCACAGCAGAACGTAAGTTCGGGGGGGAGCGCCACCGGCACGATCGTCAGCTCAGGGGCTGTGCAGACCGTCAACGTGGGCGGCACCGCGACCAGCGCGGCCGTAAGTCGCGGCGGACTGCAAATCCTGTCGGGAACATCCCGATACTCGGGTGACGCGTCCACGGCAATCTCCTTCAGTGCAGTGATCGCCGGCGTGCAGCAAGTCGACCGCTTAGGCACAGCCATGGCCACCACCGTGTTGAGCGGGGCACAACAGACGATTCTGGCGCTGGGCTTTGCATCCGGCACCCTCCTACAGTCTGCCGGCTCGCAGACGGTCAGCTCGGGAGGCCGCGTCTATGCCACGACCGTCGCAAGCGGGGCCCAGCAAACGGTCAACCGGGGCGGCCAGGCCGATCGCGACGTGATCAGCGGCGAACAGCTCGTCGAGGGCGATGCGAGCTACACCACGATTGCAGATGGCGGCCGGCAATCCGTGATGTCGGGCGGCCGCGCCAACTTTGCCGCCATCGATTCGGGCGGACAGCAATTCCTGAGCTCAGGCGGGCAGGCGTTCTCCGCCACCATCGGCAGCGGCGGCACCCAAACCGTGTACAGCGGCGCCACCGACACCAGCGCAACAATCAGCGGCGCGCAGCACCTGAGTGGCGGCAATGCGTCAGGAGCCCGCATTGCCGGTGGCGGCGTGCAGAACGTCAGCACTGACGGCACGGCGACGTCCACGATCGTCAGCTCGGGCGGCGCACAGGCCGTCGAATCGGGCGGCCGCGCAGTCGCCACCGTCGTCAGCGCGGGCGGATCTCAAGCGCTGAGCTCGGGCGGCAGTACTCAAATGGCGAACATCTATGGCACCCAAACTCTAAATGGCGGTCAGGCATCCGATACCCGCGTCTGGAGCGGGGGGCAGCAAGTGGTGGAATTCGGCGGTGTCGCAGCCGCCACCGCCGTGTTCTCGGGGGGAGTCCAGACGCTCAACGCGGGCGGGTCGACTGACTCCACGACGGTGCTCGTCGGGGGCACGCAACATGTCAATAGCGGCGCGAGCGCCACCAACATCACCGTCTCCGGCACGCAGAACGTCAACGGCGCTTCGGTTTCCGGGACCAACGTTGCGATCGGCACGCAGAACCTGAACTCGGGCGCCGTGGCGAGCGCCACGCGCATCGGCTACGGCGGCACGCAGAACGTGAGTTCGTCCGCGCGCGCCGACGGCACTGTGGTCAGCAGAGGCGGCACGCAGAATGTGAGTAGCGCTGCGGTCGCTACGAGTGCGCAGGTCGCGGGTACGCAGAACGTCGTGGGCGGCAGTGCGGCCTCTACCCAGGTAAGCAGCGGCGGCGTGCAGAATCTGGGCGCGGGTGGCAGCGCATCCGAAACGATCGTCCGTGCAGGCGGCACCCTCAATGTGGGTTCGGGCGGGCAGACCAGCTCGGCCTCCGTCGAGAGCGGCGGCACGCAGACCGTCAGCAGCGGCGGCAGCGACACCAGCGCGCAGATTATCGGCATTCAGCAGATCAATGGCGGCTATACCGTCGGCGCCAATGTCGGGAGCGGCGGCGTACAGAATGTGAACGCGGGCGGAGTGGCCGAGGCCACCTCGGTAGGCACAGGCGCCAGCCAGAACGTCAACTCGGGCGGGCTCGCCAGCGCGGCGATCATCGGCAGCGGCGGCACACAAAACGTCAACAACCGCGGCAGTGCCACGAGCACCCGCGTGAGTGGCGTCCAGAACGTGATCGGTGGCAATGCGACCGCTACCGACGTCGCGAGCGGCGGCGCCCAGAACGTCGGCCAGGGTGGCGTCGCGGTCAGCACCGTCGTCAGCTCCACTGGCCGCCAGACCGTGAGCAACGGCGGCAACGCCAGCGCCACGACGGTCCAGGCCAACGGAACACAGATCGTCAGCAGCGGAGGCAACGCGGTCAACACGCAGGTCAGCGGCAACCAAACCCTGAACGGCGGCAGCGCCACCAGTACCACTATCGGGAGTGGCGGCCAGCAGTCCGTAAACACGGGAGGCACCGCGACAGGCACGGTAGTGCAATCGGCGGGCACGCAGGTCGTCAACGCGGGGGGACAGACGAACTCGACGACGATCAATGCGGGTGGTACGCAGACCGTCAACAGCGCAGGCAGCGCGAGCAGCACGCAGGTCAGCGGTACGCAGAACGTGAATGGCGGCAATACATCGTCTACCACCGTCGCGAATGGCGGGCAGCAGAACGTGAACGCGGGCGGCAATGCCACCACGACGACCGTCAGCTCAGGGGGCGCGCAGAACGTCAACTCGGCGGGCCAGGCGAACTCCACCACCATCAATGTCGGCGGTACGCAGACTATCAACAGCGGCGGCAGCGCGAGCAGCACACAGGTCAGTGGCGCGCAGAACGTGAACGGGGGTAATGTCTCGTCTACAACCGTCGCGAATGGCGGACAGCAGAACGTGAATGCGGGCGGTAACGCTACCACGACGACAGTCACTTCAGGTGGCACGCAGAACGTCAACTCGGCGGGACAAGCGAACTCCACCACCGTCAACGCCGGTGGGACGCAGACCGTCAACAGCGGCGGCAGCGCGAGCAGCACCCAGGTCAGCGGCACGCAGAACCTGGACGGGGGTAATGCCTCGTCTACAACCGTCGCGAATGGCGGACAGCAGAACGTGAATGCGGGCGGCAATGCCACCACGACCACCGTGAGCTCAGGGGGTACGCAGAACGTCAACTCGGCGGGCCAAGCGAACTCCACCACCATCAATGTCGGCGGTACGCAGACCATCAATAGCGGCGGCAGCGCGAGCACCACCCAGGTCGCCGGTACGCAGAACGTGAACGGGGGTAATGCCTCGTCTACAACCGTCGCGAATGGCGGACAGCAGAACGTGAATGCGGGCGGCAATGCCACCACGACGACCGTGAGCTCAGGGGGTACGCAGAACGTCAACTCGGCGGGACAGGCGAATTCCACCACCATCAATGCCGGCGGTACGCAGACCATCAATAGCGGCGGCAGCGCGAGCACCACCCAGGTCGGCGGTACGCAGAACGTGAACGGCGGCAATGCCTCGTCGACTACTGTCGCGAGTGGCGGACAGCAGAACGTGAACGCGGGCGGCAATGCCACCTCGACGACCGTGAGCTCAGGGGGTACGCAGAACGTCAACTCGGCGGGCCAGGCGAACTCGACCACCATCAACGCCGGCGGTACACAGACCGTCAACAGCGGCGGTAGCGCGGGCAGCACGCAGGTCAGTGGCACGCAGAACGTGAAGGGCGGCAGTACGTCGGGAACCACCGTGGCAAGCGGAGGGACTCAAAATGTCAATGCAAGTGGCCTCGCCACGACGACGACCGTCGGTTCTGGTGGTGCACAAAACGTGACGGCAGGCGGGCAGGCGGACTCAACCACGGTGAGTTCGGGCGGTGCCCAGAACGTAGGCGCCGGCGGCCAGACAAGTGCAACGACGGTCAACGCGGGCGGTACGCAGACCGTCAGCAGCGGCGGTACCGCGAGCAGCACGCAGGTCGGTGGTACGCAGAACGTGAATGGAGGCAATGCCTCGTCCACCACTGTCGCGAATGGCGGGCAGCAGAACGTCAATGCGGGCGGTAATGCCACCACGACGACCGTCAGTTCAGGCGGCGCACAGACCGTGAACTCGGCGGGACAAGCGAATTCCACCACCGTCGATTCGGGTGGTACGCAGACAATCAATAGCGGCGGTACCGCGAGCAGCACGCAGGTAAGCGGTACGCAGAATGTGAATGGAGGCAATGCCTCGTCCACCACTGTCGCGGATGGCGGGCAACAGAACGTCAACGCGGGCGGCAATGCCACCACGACGACCGTCAGCTCAGGGGGTGCACAAAACATCAACTCGGCAGGACAGGCGAATTCCACCACCGTCAACGCCGGTGGTACGCAGACCGTCAATAGCGGCGGTACCGCAAGCAGCACGCAGGTCAGCGGTACGCAGAACGTGAACGGCGGGAATGCCTCGAGCACGACCGTCGCGAATGGCGGCCAGCAGAACGTGAACGCGGGCGGCACCGTCACCACGACGACCGTCAGCTCAGGGGGTACGCAGAATGTTACGTCGGGCGGGCAGGCAAACTCGACCACGGTGGGTTCGGGCGGTGCGCAAAACGTAGGTTCCGGCGGGCTGACGAACTCAACGACGATCAATGCGGGCGGTACGCAGACGATCACCAGCGGCGGCAATGCCAGCAACACGCAAGTCAGCGGCACGCAGAACGTGAACGGCGGGAATGCCTCGAGCACGACCGTCGCGAATGGCGGCCAGCAGAACGTGAACGCGGGCGGCACCGCCACCACGACGACCGTCAGCTCAGGGGGTACGCAGAATGTTACGTCGGGCGGGCAGGCAAACTCGACCACGGTGGGTTCGGGCGGTGCGCAAAACGTAGGTTCCGGCGGGCAGGCGAACTCAACGACGATCAATGCGGGCGGTACGCAGACGATCACCAGCGGCGGCAATGCCAGCAACACGCAAGTCAGCGGCACGCAGAACGTGAACGGCGGGGATGCCTCGTCTACGACCGTCGCGAATGGCGGCGAGCAGAACGTCAACGCGGGTGGCAATGCCACCACGACGACCGTCAGCTCAGGGGGTACGCAGAACGTTACGTCGGGCGGGCAGGCGAACTCGACCACGGTAGGTTCGGGCGGTGCACAAAACGTGAGCGACGGCGGCCAGGCCACTGCAACGACGATCAACGGAGGCGGCACGCAAACCGTCAACAGTGGCGGAGCCGCCAGCAACACGCAAGTCAGCGGTACGCAGAACGTGAACGGCGGCAACGCCTCGTCCACGACCGTCGCGAACGGCGGGCAGCAGAACGTCAACGCGGGCGGCAATGCCACCACGACCAATGTCAGTTCAGGTGGCGCACAGAACGTGGCGTCGGGCGGGCAGGCAAACTCGACCACGGTGGGTTCGGGCGGTGCGCAAAACGTGGCTTCCGGCGGACTGGCGAACTCAACGACGGTCAATGCCGGCGGTACGCAGACGATCAACAGCGCCGGCAACGCCAGCAACACGCAAGTCAGCGGCACGCAAAACGTGAACGGCGGGAATGCGTCGGGTACGACTGTCTCGAATGGCGGAACCCAGAACGTCAGTGCGGGCGGCAACGCCACGACGACGACCGTCGGTTCAGGTGGCGCGCAGAACGTCAGCTCAGGTGGGCAGGCGAACTCCACTACGGTGGGTTCGGGCGGTGCGCAGAACGTGGCTTCCGGCGGTCAGGTGAACGACACGACGGTCGACACAGGGGGCACGCAGACCGTCAACAGCGGTGGCAACGCCAGCGGCACGAAGGTCAGTGGCACCCAGAGCGTGAACGGCGGAAACGCTTCCAGCACCCAGGTCGCGAGCGGCGGGCAGCAGACGGTGAACGCGGGCGGTAACGCCACCACGACCACCGTCAGCTCGGGCGGCGCACAAACGGTGAACTCGGGCGGGCAAGCGACCTCGACCACCGTGAGTGACGGTGGCGCGCAAACGATCAACTCGGCGGGCCAGGCCAATGCCACGACCGTCAACAGCGGTGGCACCCAAGTCGTCAGCAGTGGCGGCAACGCCAGCGGCACGCAAGTGAGCGGCACCCAGAATATCAATGGCGGCAACGCGGCCAGCACGACCGTCGCAGGCGGTGGGCAGCAGAATGTCAATGCGGGAGGCAACGCGAGCGGCACCAGCATCGCCAGCGGCGGCCAACAGAGCGTCACCACGGGCGGTAATGCGGTGAGCACCGTCGTCAGCTCGGGCGGCGCGCAAGCCATCCAGTCCGGGGGACAGGCCAGCTCGACCACCGTGCAATCAGGGGGAACCCAGACCGTCAGCAGCGGCGCCATCGCGACCGATGCGCAGGTCAGTGGCACGCAGAATGTGAACGGCGGCTCCGCGTCGAGCGCCACCGTTGCTGCCGGTGGCGTGCAGAACGTGAATTCGGGCGGCAGCGCAACGGATGCGACCGTGGCGAGCGGTGGCCAGCAGCAGGTGAACGCAGGAGGCAACGCCACCGGCACGATAGTCTCGAGCGGCGGTCAGCAGAGCGTGAACGCCGGCGGCAATGCCAGCGCGACCCAGGTCGCCAGCGCGGGACAGCAGAATGTGCACTCAGGGGGTACCACCACAGGCACGGTTGTCGGCTCGGGCGGTGCGCAGGCCGTCAACTCGGGCGGCCAGGCAAACTCGACCACGGTACAGGTTGGCGGCACGCAAACCGTCAATAGTGGCGCAAACACCACCAGCACACAGGTCAGCGGCACCCAGAACATCGACGGCGGCGTGGCCTCGGACACCACGGTTGCGAACGGCGGCGAGCAGAATTTGAATTCGGGTGGCAATGCCACGAACACGACAGTCTCGAGCGGCGGTCAGCAGAGCGTGAACGCCGGCGGCAATGCCAGCGCAACCCAGGTCGCCAGCGCGGGACAGCAGAACGTGAACGCCGGTGGTAGCACCACGGGCACGGTTGTCAGCTCGGGCGGTGCGCAGGCCATTAACTCGGGCGGTCAGGCAAACTCGACCACGGTACAGGTTGGCGGCACGCAGACCATCACGAGCGGCGCCAACGCCACGGACACAAACGTCAGCGGCACGCAGAATATCGACGGGGGTGTGGCCTCAGACACCACGGTTGCAAACGGCGGCACGCAAAATGTGAATTCAGGAGGGAGCGCCAGCAGCACGACCGTCGTGAACGGCGGCGAGCAGAATGTGAACGCGGGCGGCGCCACCGACGGAACCCAGGTCAGTTCCGGAGGCGTCCAGAACGTCAACTCGGGCGGCGCAGCCAACGGCACGGTCGTCAGCTCGGGCGGCGCGCAAAGCATCAACGCCAACGCGAGCGCCACGTCCAACACGATCCAGCAAGGCGGGATACAGAACATCAATAGCGGCGGCAGCGCGACCAACGCGGTGGTAAGCGGCATCCAGAATCTCAATGGCGGCAAGACCTCCGGCACCCAGCTCACCAGCGGCGGACAGCAGAATGTGAACTCCGGCGGTAGCGCAGGGGCCACGATCGTCAGCGCGGGCGCATCGCAAACCGTGAATGCGAGCGGCCAGGCCAACGAGACCGTCATTCACAGCGGCGGACAGCAGACCGTGAACACTGGCGGCACAGCCGCCAGCGCCACCGTGAGCGGCGTGCAGAACGTCGATGGAGGCAACGTTTCCAGCACCGCCGTCGTCAGCGGCGGTCAGCAAAACGTGAATGCCGGCGGTACGGCCGATGCCACCACCGTCGCCAGCGGCGGCGCGCAAACCATCACCGGCGGACAGGCCAGTGCAACTCAGGTCCAGAGCGGCGCGCAGCAGACCGTCAATGCCAGCGGCGTGGCCAGCGCTACGGTCGTGAGCACGGGCGGCGTGCAGACGGTCAATTCAGGCGGGAACGCTGCGTCCACGGTGATCCACAGCGGGGCTGAGCAGGTCGTCAACAGCGGCGGCACCGCGAGCAGCACGCAGGTCAGCGGCACACAGAATGTGAACGGCGGCAATGCGTCTGGTACGAGTGTCGCAAGTGGCGGGCAGCAGAACGTGAATGCGGGCGGCAACGCCACCACGACCACCGTGAGCGCAGGCGGCGCCCAGCACGTCAACGCGCAAGGCCAGGCCAGCAACACCGTCGTGCAAAGTGGCGCCACACAAACCGTCAACAGCGGTGGGCAGGCCCATGCCGCCATCGTCGCAGGCGGTGGGACGCAAACCCTGAACAGCAGCGGCGTTGCGAGCGGTGCGCAGATCAGCGGCACGCAAAACATCAACGGCGGAAACGCGTCCGCAACGAGTATTGCCAGCGGCGGTGCTCAACACATCAACGCCGGTGGGCAAGCCAGCGGTACAACCGTGAGCGCGGGCGGCTCACAGACAGTCAATACCGGCGGGCTGGCGAACACCACGCTCGTCCAGGACGGTGCGGCGCAGGACGTGAACAGCGGCGGCGCCGCCAGCGCGACCACCGTCGCGAGCGGGGGTGTCCAGAACGTGAGCGCGGGCGGAAGCGCGACCAGCGCCGTCATCAGTGGCACACAGCATCTGCAGGGTGGCAACGCATCCGCCACCCAAGTCGTGAGCGGCGGACAGCAACAGGTCAACGCCGGCGGACACGCCACGAGCACGGTGGTGGACAACGGCGGCACGCAGGATGTCAACGCGGGCGGCCAAACCACTGCAACACACATCAGCAGTGGCGGGCAGCAAACGATTCATGCCTCGGCAAGCGGAACGCGCGATGTGGTCCACGCGGGTGGCATGCAGAATGTGGCGTCTGGCGGTCTAGCGACATCCGCCACGGTGAACGCGGGTGGACAGCAAACCATCAGCGCGGGCGGCAGCGCCAACAGCGCGATGGTCAGTGGCCGGCAGGACGTGAGCGGTGGCACCGCCTCCGACACGACGGTGGCGAATGGCGGCCAGCAACACATTCACGCCTCGGGACTGGCGACGAGCACGATCGTCGCCTCCGGCGGATCGCAGAACGTGAGCTCGGGTGCCTCCGCCACCGACGCCGTGGTGCAGAACGGCGGACAGCAAACCGTGCACACGAGCGGCAGCGCCACGAGCGCCACGGTCAGCGGTCGGCAGGACGTGAGCGGTGGCACCGCCTCCGACACGACGGTGGCGAATGGCGGCCAGCAACACATTCACGCCTCGGGACTGGCCACGAGCACGATCGTCGCCTCCGGTGGGTCGCAGAACGTGAGCTCGGGTGGCTCCGCCACCGACGCCGTGGTGCAGAACGGCGGACAGCAAACCGTGCACACGAGCGGCAGCGCCACGAGCGCCACGGTCAGCGGCCG
>JBIUPE010000009.1:0-213481 GCA_044626655.1 Pseudomonadota bacterium AL_CKDN230030165-1A_HGKHYDSX7
CTCGGCCGCCACGACGGCGTCGTACGGCGAGCGGCTGTGCTTGCGGCCGCCAGAGTCGTAGGTCCATACTGCCTCGCCCACGAGGCGCGTGACACGTTCGCCGGCAGCGCCGATATTATCGAGCTGGCCACCGGTGACGATAAGCGTGCCGCCCGCCACGATCTGGCTCTTGTCGTTGACCACGTTGCCGACCAGGCGGGCGTCGCCGCCCACCAGGATCTTGCCGGGGTCGCTCGAGGTGATGCGGGTTTCGCGCTTGATCTCGACCACTTCGTAATAGAAGAAGTCCTTGACCATGCGGTTGTTCAAGAAATCGCTGTTGAACGCGCGGATCTCCGCGTTCAGCGCTTCGTAGAGCGTGATGTCGCGGTCGTATGCAGCCTTCTGCGCCCGCAAGGCTTCGCAGTTGCGGACGCAATCGGCCAGACCGACCGGCTCGCGCACGCCCGATGGGCGCTCGATGCCGAATACCTCCCAGATCTTGGCGTTAGGGGGATACATGAACTTCGCGGGCCACAAGACGGGCATCCCGGCGTCGCCGCCCCCTGCATCGAGGTACGCCTCGGTGTAAGCCAGCCCGATCGGTGCAGACTCGCCGCGGCGGCCTTTGTCGTCCCCCTGGATGCTGCTGTAGTCGAACGGCGGACCATAACGCGCTTCCGGATAGCGCTCAGAAGGCATCAGCAGGCGCCGCTCATGAAAGCCACCGAGGAAGCTCGGCGTCTGTCCGCAGATCGACTTCACGATGTTGCAAAACCACATTCCCGTGCCGTCATGAATCTCATCGGATGCGTTCAGGCGGTAGTACCACTTCGATTGCCGGCCGGTCTCCACGGTTTCGCTGGAGACGTGCAGGTTGCGGTTCTGCAGCCGCGCGGCGGCGATGTGGGCGTTGCCCGCCACTTCGATCGTCGCCGAGTCGTTAGATACCAGTGCAGCCTGCCCGGTCGACTTGTGGCTGGCGTCGAGCGTGCCGCCGATGCGCATGTCGCCACCGGCGAAGATGAGCGCGTGTTCGCGATTGATGAGCGTGTTCACGCCCAGGTCCAGGTCTGCGCGCGAGGCGACCACGGCGTTGGGCTCGTTCTTGAGCGTGGGCGTCTTGATCGCGATGCGGTCGCCGTAAATACGGCCCGTGTTGACCACCTCGCCCGCATCGATGCGGGTGAAGCCTCCGTCGATGAGCCCGGCGTTGGCCAGCGTGCCGGCCACGTTCAGCACGTTGTTGCCCGCGGCGACGATCTCGCCCGCCGCGCGGTTGTTCAGCGATGCCGCGTTGATGGTGAGGTCAGCGCCCGACTGGATGCGGCCGGTGTTGTCCAGGGCACCGGTCGTGAGGGTGAGCGAGCTGCCCGCGCTCACCGTGCCGCTGGCATTGGTCAAGGTCGAGAAACTCAGATTCGCCGAGCCGTCCGAGCCGATGGCGCCACCCGTGTTGTCCAACTGGCCCGTGCTGAGCGTGAGCGTTTCGCTCGCGCCTATGCGGCCGCGCTGGTTGTCCAGGCTGGTGGTGTCGATCTGGAGTTGCTTGGCGATCATGCCCAGCGACGCGCCGCCGACGGCGGCGGTGTCGCGGTTGAGCACGCTGCCGGCGGTGATGCCGAGCTTACCGTCGGCCTGCAACAGGCCGCTCGTGTTGTCCAGCACACCGAGGTTGGCGAGCGTGATGCCCTGGGCGGCAATCAGGCCGCCGGCGTTGATCAGGCTTTGTGCGCCGATCGCGGCCTGGCCTTGCGTGGCCATCGTGCCACGGCTGTTGTCGAGCACGCCCCGCGCCGTCGCGGCGAGCGTGCCACGGCTGTTGTCGAGCACGCCCCGCGCCGTCGCGGCGAGCGTGCCGATGGCGACGATACGCCCGCCGGTGTTGTCGAGCGAGGCAGCGGTCAGGCCAATGTTCTTGCCGTAGATTTCGCCCTTGGCGTTGTTCAGCGTGCCGGCAGGATTGGCGTTTACCGCGCCCCGCGCCTGCACGACACCCCCACGGTTATCGATGGAGCGGGTCTGCGCCAGCGCGACCGTATCGCCCGCGATCACGCCTTTGTCGCGGTTATCGAGCGTGCTGCCCGCCAGCGTCAGCGCGCCGTCCGCTGCCAAGGTGCCCGCGCGATTGTCGATCGCGTCGGCCTGCACCGTGAGCGTGGTGGTGGCGGCAACGGTACCGAGGCGGTTGTCCAGTGCAGCGGTCCTCACACCAAGTGTGGCGTTGGCGGTCAGCGCGCCACCTTGGTTGTCGACGAGAGACGCCTCGATATCAGCGGTGCGGCCATGCGCCGCGCCGCCGCGGTTCGACAGCGTATTGACGGCTTGCAGCGAGAGCGCCTCACCGCTCACGATCTTGCCGCGATCGAGCGTAATGGCGTCGGCGATCACTTGCGCGTTGCCCCCGGCCACCAGCGTGCCGGTGTTTTGCACGGAGGCCGACGTGATGCGCAGGCCACCACTGCCCAGCGAACCGTCGGCGCGCTGGCCCGCGGTGATCGCACCGGCGTTGCTGAATGCGCCCGCGTTTGCGATGACGTTACCCACCGACGAGATGCCGCCCGTGTTGCGCAGCGCGCCGGAGGCGGACAACGTGAGTTCGCCGCCGGCCGCGATGGCACCAGCACTGCTGAGGCTGCCGTTGGCGACAAGCGACAGATCACGCGAGGCGATGATGGTGCCGTCGTTGACCAGGGTGGTGCTCCGCGCCTTCAGGTCTTGCGCGGCCTGCAGGCGGGCGTCGGGACGCACGCGCAACTCGCCGTTCACACTCAGCTCCAGCGAGCCGCTCATGGCGGTGAGGTTCCCGCCCACGTTCACGCCCACGCCTGCCTCGGTACCCACCAGGCGAATACTGTTGGCGTACATGCCGCCCAACGCCGCGGTGTCGAGCGCCAGCGCCGGTGCGCTGCCCTCACCTACACCTGCACTGATCGCGCCGGTGCCGTAGTCGATGCGGCCCGCGCCCGCCACCACGTCGAGCTGATCGGCCCAGATGCCGGCGTTGATCTGCAACGCGCGCGACAGCAGCTCCATGCGCGAGACGTTGCTCGCGTTCAGGCCCAGGCCTTCGATGCCGATGTGGCCGCGCGTCACGTCGAAGTGCAGCGAGCCATCGGGCCCGATGATAGGCTTGCCGGTGGTGAGCGTCGCGCGGTTGGCATTCAGGAAACCGCAACCGTTGCAGGTGATGCCGGCCGGATTCGCCACGATCACGTTGGCGCGATTGCCCGCGACCTCGAGCATGCCCTGCAGGCGCGAAGGGTTGTCGGCCGTGACCTGGTTCAGAATGGTGGCGGCGCGCTGGTTGCCCAGCATCGGGTTGCCGGCCACCCGGCCCGCGGTCTGCGTCTGGCTCGCCGCGCCGCTGTTGTTCAACACGACCCCGCTCGGCCCCACGTTGAACTGCAGGTAGCGGTTGTTCGACACCCCGCCCGCCGACGGCGGCGCGATATTGATGACCGGTACGCCGTTGCTCATGCCCACGACTGGCCGCTGGCCCGCGACGGTGTTGTCGACCTGGATCGGCAAGGTCTGCGCCAACGCGGGCGTCCAGACTTGCGTAAACAGAACCAGCCAGGCAATCGAAGCGCGAAACTTGGACATGATGAGTGCGTCGGACGATGAAGATTGATCTTGGGATACGAGCTCTTACGGGGCTTGCAGCTCTTGCCGGTCGTGCGGGTACTTCCGATACAGCCGGGTAACGCAGCCGTGGCGCGCCGTGCTCGGGTCATCGCACGGGATCGGCCGCTGCGCACGGCGGCTTCAAAACTGGAACATCAAGGTGGCGGCCACCACCATGCTCTGCGTCTTGAGCACCTCGGGCTTCTTGAGCGGCCAACCCGCCGAAAGGTCGTACGAAGCGGTCACGTAGGGCATCGGGATACGGCCACGCAAGCCCGCCACCGCACCCGCCAGCGTGCGGCTGGCCAGGTAGTCGGACGACGGACCCGAGACGCGGCCGATGTCCAGGCCGGTGTAGAGCTGTTGGCCGGCGAGGCCCGCGCCATCGAGATTGAGCGACACGTCGTTGCGCAGGCTCCAGCCGTCTTCGGCGGCGAGCGTCATCTGGCCATCGAAGCCACGTACCGCGTAGCGGTTGCCAATCGTGAAGTAGTCGGCCGGCACGAGCGGCGTCTTGACATGCTGGATCTTCCAGACGCCCTGATACGCCATCTGCTGGCCGCCCACCGTGAAAGGCAGATACAGGCCGGCGTTGCCGCTGAGGATCAGCGTGCGGCCGTTCCAGTCGGGGTCGCCGAAGACGTAGCCCACGTTGTTCGACAGCTTGGGCAGCACGCCGCGCACGCCCCCGCCGATGTCGATGGCCGCGCGGCCCACGTAATGACGGTGGCCATACGCAAACTCGTAACCCACGACGTCACGGCGCTGCACCTCGATGTCGATGTCGTTGAGCGTGCTGTTGGCGCGCTTGCGCAGCATCTTGAAGCTGGCCGTGCCTTTGTACGACGCGCCGCGGTACGGCACGACGGCCACGCCCGCCTCGATCTGCTTGCTGGTGCCGCCGAACACGATGGGCGCTTCAAAACCCGCGACGGTCTGACGGTAGTGCGAGCGGCTGGCACCGGCGAAAAAGCTCCAGTAGCCCACCGGTACGCTGTAGTTGATCGACGCGGCACGCGCACCCGCTTGCGAGTTGCCCATGTCGGCGTTGCTGTTCCACGAGGCCGACAACTGGTCGTAGAGGAACAAGGGCGAATCCAGCGTGAGGCCGGCATTGAGCTGGTTCTTGCCGGTGGTGTCCATGCCTGCGTTGTCGGCGCCTACGTAGGCATGCCAGCGTTTGCCGGTGCCCGGCTTGATCTGGATATCGGATTCGCCCAGATGCGCGCCCGGCAAGAGGTCGATCGACGCATCGGCCTGGCCCGCCAACCGGCGGATGTTTTCGAGCGCCTGGTCGAGGTCGCGCTGGTTGACCGCGCTGCCGGAGCCCGCAGGCAAGACGGTGCGCCACCAGCCAGGGGTGCCTTCATCGCGGACGGCGCCGATCGTGCCGGGCACATAGCGCAAGGTCAGCGTGCCTTCGGCCAAGGTTTGCTCGGGCATGAGCACCCGCGTCGTGATGTAGCCGTCGTCGATGAGGCGTTCGCCCAGGTACTTCTGCAGTTGCTGCAGGCCCTCGATGCCGACGCACTGCCCTTGCACCGCCTCGGCCACGCGGCGTAATGCCGATGGTGGCACGAGGGCTTCCCAGTTGACGCGGTCGATCGAAAAGCACGGATCCTCAGCGGGCAGACGCAAGCCGCTCGGCGCATCCGGTGCGGCCTCCGGGGTCAGCACGTCGGGCCGTTGCTGCGCACGGGCACGCTGGGCCTCGATCTGCTGCTGCTGGCGCCGCTCGATCTCGAGCTGGCGCGCCGCCTCGGGCGGCAAGGGCTGGGACTGCGCGTGGGCAGTTTCCGCCGCGCCGAGCGCAACGAGCACCGCGATCCCTGCTGCCAAAAATAGTCGAGCCTTGCGGGATTCCGTCGGTTTCAGTCGATTTGCCACGCGTCTGCTCTTATCTGTTACGGCAGGCCGCAACGCCAGCGTCGGCTTGTGCGCCACCTCGATCTGCACCTCGTGACCGTGTGGACAATCAGCGCATTCTGAAATCGGTGCCTGTGCTGCCTGCGAGGGACCGAGCGAGCGCTGCCACCGCAAGAACGTCGCGGCACACTTTCATTTGGTATTTGGAAGGCTGACTGTACGTTCAGCTTCGATGCCGTCATTTCGAAAACCTGCTATTTATCCGAAATCTAGGACGGAAGGCTCATCACCATTTCCGCGTGATGGAACCGCTCGACCCGGATAAACCGGCGCCACGACGGAGAAGTTGCGTAGCGAAAAGTGCACGCATCTTCGGCAGGAACAGGTGTTGGATAGCGCTGATCGCGTGGATCGTGAGCAAGAGGGAACAGCGTCGTTGCGACGCGTCGAGGATTACCGGCCGGCGAATCGCGCCCCATGGCGCCAGGCCGAGTCGTCGATGTCCGTAAGGCAAGCGGCGACGTAGAGAGGCTGAGGAGCGCAGAGCGAGTGGACAGAGGGCGATCCGGGGCCGCTCGGGCGGACGCCCCGTACCGCCGGGATTTCAGCGCACGCTGGCGTCGATCAGCCGTTCGGCGGCCGCGACCAGATACTTGGGCGGGCCGTCTTCGCCGAACATCTGCCCGGTGAGAAACGCGCCCTCGAGCATGAGCAAAAGGCCATTACCTAGCTCATCCGGGTCCTGGGCACCCATGGCGCGCGCGAGCTCGACCATGCGGTCGCGCAACACATGCTTGTGCGACACCGCCACCTGCCGCGCCGGATGATCCGGCTCGGGATATTCCACGCAGGCATTGCTCAGGCCGCAGCCACGGTAATGCGGAATTTCGGTGGCGCGCTGCGCCAGCACGCGAAAGTACGCCAGCAGCTGCTCGCGCGGATCATCGGGATGGGTCTCGATGCCCGCGTCGAACCGGGCCCAGAACTCCTGCTCGTAGTCGCGCAGGTAGGAGGCGGCAAGCTCGTCTTTGGAGGAAAAAGCGCGGTAGAGACTGGGTTTGGTCACGCCGGCTTCGTTCACGATGGCATCGACGCCCACCGCGCGGATGCCGTCGCGATAGAACATGCGGCGCGCGGTTTCGCGGATACGGTCGGCGGCCAGACGAGGGGCGGCTGGGCCAGAATCCGCCGGAAGCGACTCGGCCTGGCGCGGCCCGGCCTGGCGCGGACTGACGCGACTCGGCCTGGGGCGGCCCGGCCCTGCCCCGCCCGGTGCGGTTGCCTGCCTTTCGCGCCGCGGATCTCCCGTCTCGACTCGCCCTGCCTCATCCGCCTCGACCGAGATAGCGACATCCGTGGATTTGGAAGCCATCGTGTCTCCTTCAGAAAAAACGCTTGACGGTGTTACTGACCGGTACGTACGATGCGGGTTCTCGATTACGTACCGGTCAGTAACATGAGTATAGCCCAGCCTCCCGTGCCCTTCCGCCGCTACGGCCAGAAGTACGCCTTTGTCGTCGTGGCCGTGATTTTCTTCGCGCTGCTGATCTCGGCCGGCCTGCGCTCCACGCCCAGTGTGCTGATCGTGCCCCTCGAAGAACACTTCGGCTGGAGCCGCGCCACCATTTCCTTCGCGGCCGCCGTCGGCATCTTCCTCTACGGCTTGACCGGTCCGTTCGCCGCAGCGGCGATGGAGCACTTCGGCCTGCGCCGTGTGCTGATCGGCGCCCTGATCCTGATGTCGGCATCGAGCGCGGCCAGCGCGTTCATGACCGAATCCTGGCAGCTGCTCCTGACCTGGGGCGTGTTTTCGGGCATCGCGTCGGGTGCCGTGGCGGTCGTGTTGGGCGCCACCATCGTCAACCGCTGGTTCTCCACCCGCCGCGGGCTCATGATGGGCCTGCTCACGGCCAGCACCGCGACGGGCAACCTGCTGTTCCTGCCCATCCTCGCCGCGCTGGCCTCCTCCGGCGACTGGACACGCGTGGTGTGGGCGGTGGCGGCCGGGGCCGCTCTCATGGTGCCCTTCGCCATCTGGCTGGTGCCGGATCGTCCGGCCGACGTGGGCCTGCGCCCCTACGGCAGTGCACCCGACGCGCCGCCGCCCTCCTCCGCGCCCCGCACGGGCTTGCTGGCGGCCACGTTCGGCGCGCTGCGCCGTGCCTCCGTCACACGCACCTTCTGGTATTTGTTCGCCACCTTTTTCGTCTGCGGGTTCACCACCAACGGCCTGGTCGGCACACATTTGATCGCCATGTGCGGGGACCATGGCATCGCCGAAATCCAGGCGGCCGGACTGCTGGCGTTGATGGGTGTCTTCGATCTGGTCGGCACGACCGCCTCGGGCTGGCTCACCGACCGGTACGACCCGCGCCGCCTGCTCTTCGTGTATTACGCGCTGCGCGGGTTGTCGTTGATCTATTTGCCGTATTCCGATTTCTCGTTCTATAGCCTCTCGATCTTCGCGATTTTCTTCGGGCTGGACTGGATCGCCACGGTGCCGCCTACCTTGCGCCTCACCACCGAAGCCTTCGGCGAGCGCGATGCGCCCATCGTGTTCGGCTGGATCGTGGCGGGCCACCAGCTCGGCGCGGCCAGCGCGGCCTGGATGGGCGGATACGTACGTGAATCGACGGGCAGCTATCAGTGGGCCTTCGTGATCGCGGGCGCCACGGGCCTTATCGCTGCCGTGATTGCCTTGATGATCGCGCGCCGGCCCGCCACGGCCACCGCGCAGCCTGCCTGACGCCGGCCCCCCAGGCGGCCCTCAATATGCTCTAGTCCCCCAACGCAAAGCCCGGCCGAAGCCGGGCTTTGTACATCTCGGGCGGCGACCTCACGCCAAGCGCGCAAGCCCGCCCCGCCGCGGCTCTCATTCGGCGATGTGGGTGCCCTTCACCGATGCGGGATCGATTCCCGCCTTGCGCAGGCGCTCGTCGGCGCTGGCTTCCTGGCCGCCCTCGGCCTCGGGAGGACGTGCCAGCTGGTCCGCAAGTGCGCTCTTCGCCTGCACCACGTCGGTGGCATCACCACTGACGAGTGCCACGCCTTCGCTGCCATCGGTCTTCTTGAACTGGATTTGGGTCTTCATGCTGCTCTCCTTTGGGCGGACAGGGACAAAACCCCTCTCAGCATGCGCCGTGCCGCACTCATCGCCCCGGGCGCGGGCCCGGGGACCGGACCTTTTCGGAGCGCAAAAAAAAGCCCCGGCGAACCGGGGCTTGCGCAGTGCGACACGGCGGGACGGCCCTCGCGGCCGCCCAGGCCTAAGCCTCGACCTCGCCCAGATAGGCCGCGCGCACCTTCGGATCGTCGAGCATCTCGCGGGCGGGACCCGCCAGGATGATCTCGCCCGACTCCATCACATAGCCGCGATGGCTGTTCTCGAGCGCCAGACGCGCATTCTGCTCGATCAGCAGAATGGTCACACCCTCGTTGGCGATGGTGCGCACCACCTCGAACACCTTCTCGACCATCAAGGGGGCGAGCCCCATCGAAGGTTCGTCGAGCAACAGCAGCTTGGGACGCGCGATCATGGCGCGGCCCATGGCCACCATCTGCTGCTCGCCGCCCGACAGGGTGCCGGCAGCCTGCTTGCGCCGCTCGGCCAGGCGCGGAAACAGCGTGAACACGCGATCGGTGTCCTGGCGGATCTGCGCGGCGTCGCGCCGGGTGTAGGCACCCATCGCGAGATTTTCTTCGATGGTGAGCTGGCCGAAGATACCCCGGCCTTCCGGCACCATCACCAAACCCTGGCGTACCAGCTCGTACGAGCGCTTGCCCGCGATCGACTGGCCGTTGTACTCGACCGCGCCGCCCGCCGTGGGCACGAGGCCCGTGATCGCGCGCAGCGTGGTGCTCTTGCCGGCGCCGTTGGCGCCGATCAGGCACACCAGTTCGCCTTCGTTCACATGCAGGTCGATGCCGCGCACGGCGCGGATGCCGCCGTAGGCCACTTCGAGCTGGCGCAGGGCCAGCAAAGGTTGTGCGGTGCTCATGCCGGCTCCTCCGAATGATGCAACAGGGGGTCGGTGGCCGCGCCCGCGCCCAGATAGGCCTCGATGACCTTGGGATCGCGCTGCACCTGCGCCGGCTTGCCCATCGACAGCACCTTGCCGTACTCGAGCACCAGCACGCGGTTGCACAGGCCCATCACGAGCTTCATGTCGTGCTCGATCAGCAAGACCGTAATGCCGTCGGCGCGGATCTTCTCGATCAGCTGGCGCAGCACCACGGTCTCGGAGGCGTTCATGCCGGCGGCCGGTTCGTCCAGCGCGAGCAGCTTGGGATCGGTGGCCAGGGCCCGCGCGATCTCCAGGCGGCGCTGGTCGCCATACGACAGCGCGCGTGCGACGTCGTTGGCGCGGTGGCCGATGCCCACGTACTCGAGCAGCTCATGCGCCCGGCGCTCGATGGCGGCCTCTTCGGCGCGCTGGGCCGGCGTACGCAGCACCGCGCCGAACACGCCGGCACGGGTACGCACGTGGCGCCCGATCATGACGTTCTCGATGGCGCTGAGGTTCGCGAACAAACGGATGTTCTGGAACGTACGGGCCAGGCCCGCCGCGGCGACTTCGTGCGGCTTGGATCCCACCAGCGAGATGCCGTTGAACGTGCACTTTCCTTCTTCGGGGATATACAGCCCGGTCAGCACGTTGAACAGTGTGGTCTTGCCCGCGCCGTTCGGGCCGATGAGGCCGTAGATTTCGCCCTCTTCGATGTCGAAGCTCACGTCGGTGAGCGCGCGCAGGCCGCCGAAGCGTTTGCCCAGGCCTTCGGCTTTGAGGATCACGCTCATGCCGCACCTCCCTGCTGGCGGTTGCCCGCCAACTCGCGCTTGCGCACCGCCGAGGGCCAGAGGCCGGCCGGACGGAACAGCATCACGCACACCATGGCAAGACCGAATAGCAGCATGCGGATGCCTTCGGGATCCAGCACCACCGCGCCGAACAGCAGGTGCTGTACGGGCTCGACGACCGCCCGCAGGAACTCGGGCAAGGCGGCCAGGATGATGGCGCCCAGGATCACGCCCGGGATATTGCCCATGCCGCCCAGCACCACCATGCACAGGATCGAGATCGACTCGGTGAGGCTGAAACTCTCGGGGCTGACGAAGCCTTGCATGGCCGCGAACATCGCACCCGCCACGCCACCGAAGGATGCGCCCATTGCAAAGGCCAGCAGCTTGACGTTGCGCGTGTTGATGCCCATGGCCTTGGCCGCGATTTCATCTTCACGAATCGCTTCCCAGGCGCGGCCGATGCGCGAGTTCTGCAAGCGCGCACACACCAGGATGATGAGCAACGTGAGACCCACCAGCAGGTAGTAGTACTTCTCGGGCCCGGTGAAGCGGATGCCCATCAGCGTCTCGGTGCGGTTGAAGGCAAAATCGCCCACCCGGAACGGATCGATGCGATTGATGCCCTGCGGCCCGTTGGTGATGTTGATCGGCGCGTTCAGGTTGTTCAGGAAGATCCGGATGATCTCGCCAAAGCCCAGTGTCACGATGGCGAGATAGTCGCCCCGTAATTTAAGCGTAGGCGCGCCCAGCAATACCCCGAACACGCAGGCCAGCGCGAGGCTGATGGGCAGGATGGCCCAGAACGGCAGGTGCAGGCCGAAATGCGGCGAGGCCAGCAAGGCCCACACGTAGGCGCCCACCGCGTAGAACGCGATATAGCCGAGATCGAGCAGACCGGCAAAGCCCACCACGATGTTCAGGCCCAGGGCCAGCATCACGTAGAGCAGTGCGAAGTTCAGGATGCGCACCCAGCTCTGGCCGGCCATGCCGATCACGAACGGCAGCACGGCAAGCACCACGCCGATGAGCGCGATGGCGGCGAGCTGGCGGGTGTTGATACCCGAGCGATTCGAAGGCAGCGTGCTCATGCGCGATCCCCCACCCGTTCGCCGAGCAGGCCCGACGGACGGAAGATCAGCACCAGCACCAGCACCACGAACGCGAACACGTCCTGATAGTGGCTGCCCAGGAAGCCGCCGGTGAGGTCACCGATGTAGCCCGAACCCAGCGCCTCGATGATGCCCAGCAGCAGGCCGCCCGCCATGGCGCCGACCAGATTACCGATGCCGCCCAGCACGGCGGCCGTGAAGGCCTTCAGGCCCAGCATGAAGCCCATCGTGTACTGCGACACGCCGTAGTAGGTGGTGACCATCATGCCGGCCACGGCGGCGAGCGCCGAGCCGATCAGGAATGCCGCCGAGATCACGGTGTTGATGTTCACGCCCATGAGGCCGGCCACTTCGCGATTTTGCGCGGTGGCGCGCATCGCGGTGCCCAGGCGGGTCTTGTGCACCACCACCAGCAACGCACCCATGATCGCGGCGGCGATCACCACGATGGCGATCTGCAGCGTGCTCATGCGGGCGCCGAAGATGTTGAGCACGTCGGGCTGAAGCACCTGCGGAAAATTGAGGTAGTTGCGCCCCCACACCATCATCGCGACGTTCTGCAGAATGATGGAGACGCCAATGGCGGTGATGAGCGCGGCCAGGCGGGGCGCACGGCGCAACGGCCGGTACGCCACGCGTTCGGCGGTCCAGCCCACCGCCATGCACAGCGGCACGGCGACCAGCATGCCCACGCCCAGCACCATGAAGGCCGAGGCGTTGGGATCGGCGCCCACCATGGCGGCGGCGATCATGGTGGCGGTCATGGCGCCGATCATGACCACGTCGCCATGGGCGAAGTTGATCAGACCGATGATGCCGTACACCATGGTGTAGCCCAACGCCACGAGCGCATACACGCTGCCCAGCGTCAGGCCGTTAATCAGTTGTTGAGTGAAGATATCCATACGGGCTTCTAAGAAGAGCCGGGTAACAGGCCGCCGTGCGGTCTGGACCGGTGCGCGCCCGGTGAAGGGTCGGCGCCGTTATGGCTGGCAGCGCGGCGGGCCGGCCCGCTGCATCGACGCGATGTCGGCATGCTGCGGGCGGCCGCCGGCTGCGGCACGGTCGGCGTGCGGGGCGTGATGCGCCCCGCCGCGTGGACGCGGCGCAGGCCGGGCCGTCAGGCGCCAGGCGTGCGCCGGGATCGATCAGCTCAGTTGTTGGCCTGGCTGACCATCGTTTCGACCATCTCCCACTTGCCGTTCTTGACTTGATAGATCGTGACCGAGATTTCTTTCAGGTCGCCGTTCTTGTCGTACGAGATGTGCTCGCTGGTGGCGCCCTTGCGCTCGAGCTTGGCCAGCGACGACAGGTACTTCGAGGGATCGGCCGAGTTGGCCTTCTCGATCGCCGCGATCATGTTCCAGGCGCCGTCATAGGCGTAGGGAGCATAAACGCCGGGCGCCTTCTTGAAGCGCGCCTCGTAACGTTGGGCGAAGTCCTTGCCCGCGGTCATCTTGTCGAGCGGCACACCAGCCAGCGAAGCGTAGGTGCCGTCGGCGGCGTCGCCTGCCAGCTTGATGAAGGTATCGCTGCGGGTCATCTCACCCGAAACCAGCGGCGCCTTGATGCCCAGCGTGGCGATCTGGCGCTTCATCGGACCGGATTGTGCATCGAGACCGCCGAAGAAGATGGCGTCGGGCGCGCTGCCCTTGATGTTGGTCAGGATCGACGTGAAGTCGTTGGCCTTGTCGGTGGTGTACTCGCGGCGCACGATCTGGCCGCCGGCGGCCTTCACGGCCTTCTCGACTTCGTCGGACAAACCCTGGCCATAGGCCGTGCGATCGTCGATGATCGCGACCTTCTTGGCATTGAGCTTCTCGACAATGAATTTGCCCACGGCGGCGCCCTGCTGGGTGTCGCTGGTCATCATGCGGAAGGTGGTCTCGTAGCCTTGCTTGGTGTATTCGGGCGAGGTGGCCATGGCGATCTGCGGCAGGCCGGCGTCGTGGTAGACGCGCGAGGCCGGGATCGTGGTGCCCGAATTGAAGTGGCCGAGGATGCCGTTGACGTCCTGGTCGACGAGCTGCTGGGCCACCTGCACGGCCACGCGCGGATCGGCCTGGTCATCGCGGGACACCAGCACGAACTTCGCCGGCTTGCCATCGATCTTGATGCCCTTCTGGTTCGCTTCTTCGAGCGCCAGGTTCAGGCCGTTCTGCATGTCTTCGCCGTAGTGCGATTGCGGGCCGGTGAGCGGCGCCGCGAAGCCGAACTTGATGTCGGCAGCCTGGGCGGCGCCTGCCACGCAGGCGGCGGCAATTCCCGCGGCCAGCAGTTTGATGGGGGTGCGCAACGTCATGGTTTCCTCCCGATAAGTCGCACGTAATGCCTTGCTTTGTTTTATATCCGGGCTTGTGGCCCGAAGCCGGTTTTTCTGCCGCCGGGCTGGCCTGGGTTTCAGGGCTCCTGGCAGGAGCCAGAGACCGGAGACGCAGCGCGGGGCAACTCTTGTGGCACCCCGGGTTCGGGGTCCGACAATCCGGCGCCGTGCAACAGGCGCCGGGCACTGCAGGAAAACGACCGGAAACGACGGTAAAGCAACTGCAAACTGACTGCTGTATATCCCGGTGGGAGCGGATTGTGAACGGGTGCAACCCGGGCTGGTATTGGAGATAACCCGAGGTTGTACATCGGGTTAGCCCTAGCTCGAATTGCCCCTATTTCTTTGCATCCTCAACCAATGGTCATGAGGCTGGCGTTGCCGCCCGCGGCCGCCGTGTTCACGCTCAGCGAGCGCTCGCACAGCAGACGCTCGGGCGCATAGCTGGCGCCAGCGGCCAGCGCATCCGACGACAGGCCATGTACGGCCACCAACGGACCGGCTCGACGTGCCACGCGCTGATTCAGCGCGCGCAGCGTATCGCCATCCCCTTCGAACAATACGGCCTGATACTGCGCTTCGTCGACCTCGGCGTCATCCAGGATGGCGGCCTGCTCGCGCGCCTCGGCGTCCAGACCGGCCAGCAGCGCCTGGGCGGCCGGGGTATCCGCGAACCAGGCCTGATTGCCGGTGGCCCGCGCCACGGCCCATTGCGCGCGGGCGCCGGCATCCGTTGCCGCCACACAATAAACGGCACCCCGCGGCTCCACCATGTAAGTGTTGGTCTCGCCGGTCGGACCGGGCAGCGCAAGCGCGACCGGCATGGTGGTCGCCCCCTTCAGCGCCGGGGGCAGGCCCTGCGGTCGCACCGAGAGCAGGCGATACATGTAGAGCGGACCGCCCGCCTTCGGGCCGGTGCCGGAGAGGTTCTCGCCACCGAAGGGCTGCACGCCCACCACGGCGCCCACGATATTGCGGTTCACATAGAGGTTGCCGGCTTGCACGGCTTCGGTCACGTGCGCGACGGTTTCGTCGATGCGGGTATGCACGCCGAACGTCAGGCCATAGCCGGTGCCGTTGATTTGCTCGAGCACGCGATCGAGGTCGCCGCGCGCGTAGCGCACCACGTGCAACACCGGCCCGAAGACTTCGCGCTTGAGTTCGCCGATGTCCTGGATCTCGATCAGCGTGGGCGGCACGAAGGTACCGCCGCGGCATTCCGGCGCCAGCTCGACCTGATCGACACGATGGCCGGCCGCCCGCAGCGTATCGATATGGCTGAGGATGTTGTGCTGGGCTTCACCGTCGATCACCGGACCGACGTCGGTCGACAGGCGATCGGGATTGCCCACGCGCAGCTCGCGCATGGCGCCACGCAGCATGGTGAGTACGTGGTCGGCGTTGTCTTCCTGCACGCACAGCACGCGCAGTGCGGAGCAGCGCTGGCCGGCCGAATCAAAGGCCGAGCTCAGCACGTCGAACACCACCTGTTCCGACAGGGCCGACGAATCGACCACCATCGCATTCTGGCCGCCGGTTTCGGCGATCAGCGGGATCGTGTGGCCCTCGTCGTCCAGACGCTCCGCAAGGCTGCGGGCGATGATGCGCGCCACCTCGGTCGAGCCCGTAAACATCACGCCGCGCACGGCGGCGGCACCGACCAGGCGCGCGCCGATGGTTTCGCCGCGGCCGGGCAGCAACTGCACCGCGCCGGCAGGTACGCCGGCCGCGCGCAGGATGGCCACGGCCTGCGCAGCGATCAGCGGGGTCTGCTCGGCCGGCTTGGCCAGCACGGTGTTGCCCGCGGCCAGCGCCGCGGCCACCTGGCCCGTGAAGATGGCGAGCGGGAAATTCCAGGGGCTGATGCACAGCACCGTTCCCAACGGACGATGCGTGTCGTTGTCGAATTCACGCTCGGCCTGGTCGGCGTAATAGCGCAGGAAATCGACGGCCTCGCGCACCTCCGCGATGGCGTTGGGCAACGACTTGCCGGCTTCGCGTACGATCAGGCCCAGCAGATTCTGCATCTGCTCTTCGAGCATCTGCGCCGCACGGCGCAGGCACTGCGCGCGCTCGGCCACCGGGGTGGACTGCCAGATCGGCGCGACGTTGGCCGCGCCGCGCAGGGCGATGTCGGCCTCGTCTTCGTTGGCTTCCATGACACGGCCGACCACATCGCGCTGATTGGCCGGATTGAGCACGTCGATGGCGCGCGCGTCATCCCAGAGCGGATCGCCCTCGCCCAGCATGGGCGCGGCTCGCCAAGGGATGGCGGCACTCGTCTGCAGCGCGGCCGAGAGCGACCCCAGGCGATGTTCGTTGCTCAGGTCCAGGCCCGCCGAGTTGGCGCGCACGCCTTCGCTCGTATTGCCATAGAGGTCACGCGGCAGCGGGATCTTCTCGTGCGGCGCACCCAGCGGCACGATGCGCGATGCGGCATCGACCGGATCGGCGATCAGTTGCTCGACCGGAATGCTTTCGTCGCCGATCAGATTCACGAACGAGGTGTTGGCGCCATTTTCAAGCAGGCGGCGCACCAGATAGGCGAGCAGCGTTTCGTGCGTGCCGACCGGGGCGTACACGCGGCAGGGCCGATTCAGCTTGCCCTGCGCAACGGGGCCGACCACCTCGTCGTACAGCGGCTCGCCCATGCCGTGCAGGCACTGGAACTCATACTGTCCGGGATAGTAGTTTTGCCCGGCCAGGTGATAGATGGCCGCGAGCGAATAGGCGTTGTGCGTGGCGAACTGCGGGTAGACCGCCTCGGGCGCGCCCAAGAGCTTGCGAGCGCAGGCCAGATAGGCCACGTCGGTGTAGACCTTGCGCGTATAGACCGGATAGCCCTCGAGGCCATCGACCTGCGCGCGCTTGATTTCGCTGTCCCAATAGGCGCCCTTGACCAGGCGCACCATCACGCGATGGCCGCTGCGACGTGCGAGATCGATCACGTAATCGATCACGAAAGGCGCCCGCTTCTGGTAGGCCTGGATCACGAAACCGATGCCGTTCCAGCCTTCGAGCTCGGGCGTGAAGCACAAAGCCTCGAGCAGATCGAGCGAGATTTCCAGGCGGTCGGCCTCTTCGGCGTCGATGTTCAGGCCGATGTCGTACTGGCGGGCGAGAATCGTAAGCGCGCGCACGCGCGGCAGAAGCTCGGCCATCACGCGCTCGCGCTGGGCGCGCGAATAACGCGGATGCAGCGCCGACAACTTGATCGAGATGCCGGGGCCTTCGTAGATGCCGCGGCCGGCCGCGGCCTTGCCGATGGCGTGGATGGCCTGCTCGTACGAGGCGTAATAGCGCTCGGCGTCTTCGGCCGTGGTGGCCGCCTCGCCCAGCATGTCGTACGAATAGCGGAAACCGCGCGACTCCATCTTGCGGTTGTTGGCCAGTGCCTCGGAGATCGTTTGGCCCGACACGAACTGCTCGCCCATCATGCGCATGGCGATGTTCACGCCCTTGCGCACCAGCGGCTCGCCGCCCTTGCCGATCAGGCGCGTCAGTGCGCGCGACAGCGATTGCTCGCTGCTCACCGACACCAGCTTGCCCGTGATCATGAGGCCCCACGTGGCGGCATTGACGAACAGCGACTGCGAGCCGCCCATGTGCGACTTCCAATCGCCCCGGGCAACCTTGTCGCGGATGAGCGCATCGCGCGTGGCGCGATCGGGGATACGCAGCAAAGCTTCGGCCAGGCACATCAGGGCCACGCCCTCCTGGCTCGACAGCGAAAACTCCTGGATCAGGCCTTCGACGCCGCCACCGGTGCGCTTGGCGCGCAACGCCTGCACCAGCTTGGCCGCCATGGCGTGGGTCTTTTCGAGCTGCGGCATGCGGGCCTGGCCCAGCAGCAGCGGCACACACTCGGACTCGGGACGACGATAGGCCGCCGTGATGGCGGCGCGCAGCACCGATTGGGGCTGCACGTCCTGGCCGAAGTCATAAAACGGCGGGTGAATCACGACCGGGCTGTCGTCGAGATCGTCGGAGCCGCCGTCTTCACGGCCCAGATGCGCCATCTCGGGCGGCAACTGCCCGCGCTCGATCTTGTCGAGATAAGAGACGATGGCCTGCTTGTGCAGCCAGTGCGGAGTGCAGTTGAGTTTCTGTGCGGCCGCCTTGAGGCGATCCCGCAGCGCGTCGTCGACCTTGACGCCCAGGGTCGTGCTAGCCATAGCTCGTGGGTTCCTGATACAGCATGGAAAGGCCGCGCGGCGCGCGGCGTGGCGAATGCTTCCGAGGTACGGGCGCGAGGCAGAGTTCCAGCCCTCGGAGCATCCCGGTGCGACCGTATGCTAAACAGGTTGCAACCCGGTCGATATACAGGTTAACCCTTACTGGAACTAGGTTAACCACCTGGAAACAGAGCGGAAATTCGCAGCGAGACAGATCCGACCCGCTTTTTCGGCGCACGGTCCGCCCGGTGCTCGTCGGACGGTTCAACCCCGCGACCCATCCTCGTTCAATCTCGCGCGATTGCCCAAACACCGTTTCGGCAGACATAAAAAAGGCACGGTGTGACCCGTGCCTTATCCGTCCCGAGAGGATGGAGCGTTTTAGCGCACCGCGTCGCCCAGCTGAGTGCAACCCGACACACGCACCTGATCTCCTGCGGGCTGGGCGTCCTGGCCGCCGGAGCGTATCGCGGAGGCGATGGTGCGCGCGAGCAATTGCGCGGCCTGCTGCTGGGCGGTCACCAACCCGGCTACGCCCGTGCCATCGGACGGCACGCTCACGACCGTGCGGCAGACGAGCCCCCGGCCCTGAGCGTTGAGGGGCCGGGCGCGCCAGGTGGCGTCGAGCACCGCCGGGCCGCCGTCGTTCATGTCGAAGCGCTGCACATCCGTCTGCACACGCCACACCGGCGCGCCGGGCGCGGGCCGCACCACCTGCACGTCGAGGACGCCCAGTTCGCGCGTGAGGCCATCGGACAAAGCCAGGCGCAGCTCATCGGGCAGCGCACCGGTCCAGCGGTCCGAGTACAGCGGCGCCACGGTACCCGCACCGGTACGCAGCATGATCTGCGGCTGATCCGCCTGACCCGGCACGGTGACGGGCAGCACCTCGATCATGTACGAGGCGTTGCCGGTGGATGCCGGCGCGGCCTGTTGCGGCGCCAGCAAGGTGTAGTAGCGAGGAGCAGGCGACGTACCGCAGGCCGCGAGGGCCGCCGCCACGCCCACATACAACAGACCGCGCGAGAAAATGGACTTCATGGTTAGTTCCTGACGGGGCCCGCGCCCGGGATGGGATCTTCGCCCCGCCCGCGCAGCAAGGCTTCGGGATTGGCCTGGAGGTAGTCGGACAGCGCCCGCAGCGAGCGCGCGGCACGGCCGAGCTCTTGCATGGCACGCTCGGTATTCACCGGCAGCGACGAATCCGAGGCCAGCAGCTCATTGACGGCCGAGAGAGACTGACGGGCCTGCTTGAGCACCGACTGCGCTTCAGGCGCCACGTCTTTCTCGAGACGGCCCATGAGCTTGGACGTGTTCGCGAGTGTGCTGCGCAGCTCGTTGCCGATCTGCTCGAACGGAATCTTCTCGACCTTGTTGACGATGCTGGTGATCTGCTCCTGCAACTGATCGAACTGCCCCGGAATGGTCGGAATCGTCATCGGCTCGGACGGCTTGTAATCCACCGGCGGTGCCTTCGGGAAGTGATCCAGCACGATGAAGAGCTGGCCGGTCAGCAGATTGGCCGAGCGCATCTGCGCGCGCAGACCGTACTTGACCATAACCGTCATGACCTGGCCCGGCGCCAGATGGCCGGTTCCCGCTTTTTCCGCCTCGGCGCGGATCTCTTCGTAGAGCCGGCCCAGGCGCTCCGGATAGAGCGTGGCGTCGACCCACGCGAAGAAGCGCTTGGTCTTGCTGTCGAAGTCGATCGTGATCTTGGTGACGTCGCCCAGCGTGATGCCCTGGAAGTCGATCGGCGCGCCCACCGACAAACCGCGCACCGACTGGTCGAAGCGCATGCGCACCGGGAACGGCTCGCCGTCGGTGTTGGCCTTGGCGACCCCTTCACCGGTGTAGAGCTCGAACGTCTCGTTCTCTGGCGCCATCTCGGTGCTGCGGGGCGATACGTCTTCAAAAGCAATACCGCCGATGGCCACCGACACCAGCGATTGCGTGCGTACCTTCAGGCCGTCGGCATTGACCGAAAAATCGACGCCACTCGCATTCCAGAAACGCGTGCCGCTGGTCACGAATTTGTCGTTGGGCGCGTCGATGAAAATCTCGACATTGACCGCCTTGCCGTCCTCGTCGAGCGAATAGCCCACCACCCGGCCCACGCTGATGCGGCGGTAGTACACAGGTGAACCGATATCGAGCGATCCCAGGTCACGTGCCTTGAGCTTGAAGCGCTTGCCCTCACGGTCGTGCGTGACCGCGGGCGGGGTTTCGAGCCCCACGAATTCGAACTTGCTGGCCTTGGTCGGCGTGTCGCCATTGTCTTCGGCGGCATCGACGCCGATGTAGGCACCCGACACCAGCGTGCCCAGGCCGGACACGCCGCTCACACCCAGACGCGGGCGCACCACCCAGAAATTGGTGCCTTCGCGCGCGAGGTTGGATACGTTGCGGGTCAGTTCGGCCTCGACCACGACCTTGCTGCGGTCTTCATTGAAACCGATGCCCTTCACCTGACCGATGGTCACGTCTTTGTAGCGCAGCTGCGTCTTGCCCACCTCGAGCCCTTCCGCGGTCTCGAATTGAATGGTGATCTCCGGCCCGCTTTGCATCCAGGTGCGAACGACGAGCGACAGTCCGGCCACCGCGGCGATCAGCGGCACCAGCCAGATCCAGGAAATGCGCGAGCGTTCTTTCTTCGAGACGGACACCTTGTGCACCGGGGTGCCACCAGGAGGAGTCTGTTCGGCCATTGTCACGTTTCCTTTGTACGACGCCTCGTGCCGGGGGCACGGGCAACTCCGGCAATTGTGCCAGTTACATCATTGACTGCCATTGTGCCCTAAAGGGCGAGGTGCAGCCCCGTTGCCCTCAGGCCGGTGGCGACGCCGGCGCGCGGCGGGCCTGCCGGGACGCCTGGGCAGCGTCATGAAAATGCGGATGATCCTGCGCCCATTCGGAGTGCTCCTGCACGTCCCATGCCCGGCGCATGTCGAAGCTCATCGCAGCCAGCATGGTAAGCACCACCACCACGCCGAAAGCAGCCGCCCCGGGCGCGGCGCTGATCTGCATCAGTCCCGGAAAGTCGGCCAACGCGCCCAGCAGAATCACCACGAACACGTCGAGCATCGACCACTGCCCGATAAACTCGACCAGCTGGTAGAGCCGGGTGCGCTGACGCAGGTTGGTCGCGCTGCCGTTTTGCGTGGTGAATGCCAGGAACGCGAGCGACAGGATCTTGGTAAGCGGCACGACCACGCTCGCGATGAACACGATCAGGGCGATGTCCCAGGAGCCGGTCTGGTAGAGCTCCACCACGCCGCCCAGGATCGTGTGTGCGCTGTCGCCCAGCAGCGACGTGATGTTCATCACGGGCAACACATTGGCCGGGATGTAGAACACCGCGGCGGCAAGAAGGAGCGCCCAGGTGCGCGCCAGATGGTCCGGCTTGCGATAGTGCAGCAAAGCGTCGCAGCGGCGGCAATGATGGGTGGTCTCGGGATCTTCGGAATCGGGCAGCGCCTGAACCTGGCCACAGGTGTGGCAACCCGCCAGCACGGTGGCGCCGCTCATGTCTGGCAAGTGCACTTCGGTGGCACCCTCGAGTTCGGCCATGCGCCATACCGCGGCGGGCGAAAGCCGGCTCATGATGGTGAGCAGTACCGTGAGAAAGCCGAAGCCCAGCAAGCCCACCGCCGGCGCCACCGATGCCATCCCGGCGAGCTTCACGACCGATACGACCACGCCCAGCAGAAATACCGGCACCATGCTCCAGGGCCGCACCAGACCGAGCAAACGCAGGGCCGTGCGGAAACCCGGCGCGAGGCGTCCACGCGCCAGCGGCCCCAGCACCCAGAGCAGCAGCACGATCTGCAGCATCGGGATCACGAACCCCACGATGCCGGTCATGATCGCCACGGCCCAGTGATCCTGGCGCCATGTGATCGCGACCGCATCGAGGAAGGTGGCGTCGCTGACCATGCCCTGCACGGTCAGCGTGGCAACGGGATACACGTTGGCCACGAAGAAAATGATCAGCGTGGCGAGCGCCAGCGCAAACCAATTCGCGGGCGTGAGCCCGCTATAGCGCCACAGCGTGGATTCACAGCGGGCACAGCTCGCTGCCTCGCGCGGGGCCAATGCGTGGAAACGGTAGACGTTGCCGCAGTGTTCGCACGAGAGCAGCGAGTGACGGTCGTCGCTCAAGAGACCATCCGAGCTCAGTCGACCAGCTCGACTTCCGGCTTGTCGGACGCCTTGGGCGCCGACTTGTCGGGCGTCTCGAAGCTCAGTACGACCTTGTCCTCGTCGTCGAGGTCGACCGTGACGTTGCCACCATCAGCCAACTTGCCGAACAACAGCTCGTCGGCCAGTGCGCGGCGGATGGTGTCCTGGATGAGACGCTGCATCGGCCGTGCGCCCATGAGCGGGTCGAACCCGTTCTTGGCGAGGAAGTCGCGCAGTTTCTCGGTGAACACGGCATCGACGCGGCGCTCGTGCAGCTGGTCTTCGAGCTGCATGAGGAACTTGTCGACGACGCGCAGGATGATGTCCCGCGACAGGGGCGCGAACGGAATGATCGAATCGAGGCGGTTGCGGAACTCCGGCGTGAACATGCGCCGGATTTCGGCCATCTCGTCGCCGGTGGCACGGCTGTTGGCAAACCCGATCGACGGACGGTTGAGCGTTTCGGCGCCCGCGTTGGTCGTCATGATGAGAATGACGTTGCGGAAATCCGCTTTGCGACCGTTGTTATCAGTAAGCGTACCGTGGTCCATCACCTGCAGCAGGATATTGAAGATATCCGGATGCGCCTTCTCGATTTCGTCGAGCAGCAGCACGCAGTGGGGCTGCTTGGTAATCGCCTCGGTCAGCAGACCGCCCTGATCGAAGCCCACGTATCCCGGCGGCGCACCGATCAGGCGTGAGACAGCATGGCGCTCCATGTACTCGGACATATCGAAGCGCAGCAGTTCCACGCCGAGCGTGAAGGCCAACTGGCGCGCGACTTCGGTCTTGCCCACCCCGGTCGGGCCGGAGAACAGGAAAGCGCCGATCGGCTTGTCGGGCTTGCCCAGGCCGGAACGCGCCATCTTGATCGACGCGGCGAGCGCCTCGATGGCCTGGTCCTGGCCGAACACGACGGTCTTGAGGTCACGGTCGAGCGTGGCCAGCTTGCTGCGGTCGTCGTTGGAGACGGACGCCGGCGGGATACGCGCGATCTTCGACACGATGTGCTCGATTTCGCCCTTGCCGATGACCTTCTTCTGGCGCGAACGCGGCAGCAGGCGCTGGGCGGCGCCGGCCTCGTCGATCACGTCGATCGCCTTGTCGGGCAGATGACGGTCGTTGATGTAACGCGCGGACAGTTCGGCGGCGGCGGACAGGGCCGCGGCCGAATAGCGAACGTTGTGGTGTTCTTCGAAGCGGCTCTTCAGGCCGCGCAGGATCTGCACGGTCTGCTCGACCGACGGCTCGGGCACGTCGATCTTCTGGAATCGGCGGCTGAGCGCGTGATCCTTTTCGAAAACGCCACGGTATTCCGTGTAGGTGGTGGCGCCAATGCACTTGAGCTGGCCCGACGACAGGGCCGGCTTGAGCAGATTGGAGGCGTCGAGCGTACCGCCCGAGGCCGAGCCCGCGCCGATCAGCGTATGGATCTCGTCGATGAACAGGATTGCATCGGGATTGCCACGAATCTGCTTGAGCACGCCCTTCAGGCGCTGTTCGAAGTCGCCGCGGTACTTGGTGCCGGCCAGCAACGCGCCCATGTCGAGCGCAAAGACCTGGGCAGCCTGCAGGATCTCAGGGACTTCGCCCCGCGTGATGCGCCAGGCCAGGCCCTCGGCGATGGCGGTTTTGCCCACGCCGGCCTCGCCCACGAGCAGCGGGTTGTTTTTGCGGCGGCGGCACAGCACCTGGATCACGCGCTCGACCTCGTGCTCGCGCCCGATCAGCGGATCGATGCGGCCCGCCAGGGCGGCAGCGTTGAGATCGGTGGCGTACTGGTCGAGCGGCGACTGGCGCGACTCGCCCTGCTCTTCGCTGCTGGCTTGCTTCTCTTGTTGCACGGCGGAGGACTCCTCCTGCGGCTGCTTGGTGATGCCATGCGACAGGAAATTGACCACATCCAGGCGCGTGACGCCCTGCTGCTGCAGGTAATACACGGCGTGCGAGTCTTTTTCGCCGAAGATGGCGACCAGGACGTTGGCGCCGGTCACGGGCTTCTTGCCCGTACCGCCAGCCGATACATGCATGATGGCGCGCTGGATCACGCGCTGGAAACCGAGCGTAGGCTGCGTATCCACTTCGGCGCCACTGGGAATGACCGGGGTATTCTCGGTCACGAACTGACGCAGGTTACGGCGCAAGTCATCCAGATTGGCGGCGCAAGCGCGCAGCACTTCGACAGCCGAGGCGTTGTCAAGCAACGACAGCAGCAAATGCTCGACGGTAATGAATTCATGCCGGGCCGAGCGGGCCTCGACAAATGCCATATGCAGGCTGACTTCAAGCTCTTGGGAAATCACGCTTCCTCCGTAACGCACCGAAGCGGTCTGGTACACGATTCATATTCTATGCCGATCAGGGCGTAACGCCAGCGATTTCAAATTCGAGCCCGGCGTAACGGCCCTGCGCATCCATGACGGTCAGCGCATGCCGACCATTGCGGGTCAAAGCCAGGGTCTGCTTCGCGTCGGCCCCCGCCTGCCCATATAACCTTCCATCCAGCAACCACCATACCTGTCCGCCGGCCCCGCTCACGCCCACCTCCACGCCCACTTCGCGTGCGCCGGGCACCGGCCGCAGGATGGACCCTTGCGCCACGCCTTCGATGCGCAACGGCCCCGTCGACGTATCGGCGTAGCCCGCGAACGTGGGCGGCACCGTATCGTTGAGCGCCCACGCCGCGCGCTGTTGCGGGCACGCACCATCGGGCGAACTGCCCAGGCGCCAACCCAGCGGCCAGCACGTCGTCACGGCGTGCACGGTTGCCGGGCGCAAGCGCTGGCGGGGCGCACCGGCCGGCAACGCGGCGACGATGTCCTGTAACAGCGGCGCGGCGATGTTGGCGCCGAAAAAACCCGGGTTGGGCGTGCCGTCCGGACGGCCCACCCACACACCGAGCGTCCATTGGTCTGTCACCCCCACCGCCCAGGCATCGCGAAACCCGAAGCTGGTTCCGGTTTTCCAGGCCAGCTGCCTGCCCGGCGTACCGGTCTGGTGCAGCGGACGATCGGGGTGCCCGCCCGCCTCCAGGATATCGCGCACGATCCAGGCGGCGCCCGCGCTCATGGCGCGGGTTTCGATGCGGGGCGAAGCCGGCGACAGGCGGGGCACGCCGGCCAGACCGTCGCGCGCCAGGGCACGATAGGCGCCGACCAACTCTTCCAATGTGGTGCCACCCCCGCCCAAAATCAAGCTCAGATTGGGCGAAGCCCCGGCGGGCAGCCGCAGCCGCACGCCGGCCCCCAGCATAACCGATGCGAATCGCACCGGCCCGACACGGTCCAGCAGGTCGACGGCGGGCACGTTGAGCGAACGCTGCAGGGCTTGGGCGACGCTCACGGGGCCGGAAAACGCAGCCTGGAAATTACCCGGCGCGTAGCCGCCGAATGACATGGGCGTGTCCAGCAACAAACTCTCGGAATGGACCAGGCCGTCATCGAGCGCCAGGGCGTACAGGAAGGGCTTGAGTGTCGAACCCGGCGACCGTACCGCGCGCACCATATCGACGTGGGCGTAACGGCTGGCATCGCCAAAATCCGCCGACCCCGCGTAGGCCTTGATCTCGAGCGTGTCGTTGTCCATCACGAGCACGGCCATCGAGACTTTGGGCGGCAAGGCATCCACCCGGTCCTCGAGCATGCGCTCGACGGTGGCTTGCAGGTCGGCGTCCAGGGTGGAGGTCACGACGTCGCGCCCACGGCGCGGCGCCTGGGCCAGCAGGCGTTGCGCGGCCAGGGGCGCCAACCAGCGCGCCCGCAGCGGCGGCGCGACCACGTTCTCGATACGGGCATCCGCCACCCGCTCCGCGCTCCAGACGCCGCGCTCGGCCATGCGTGCAAGCACCTTGTCCCGCGCCACGAGCGCCAGTTCGGGATGACGATCCGGACGCAACCGCGACGGGGCCTGCGGCAGGGCCGTCAACAGCGCGGCCTCGGCATCGCTCAGGTCGCTGGCCGGCTTGCCCAGCCACAGGCGCGAGCCCATCTCCACCCCTTCGACGATGCCGCCCATCGGCGCGTGGCTCAGGTACAGCGACAGGATTTCGTCCTTGCTGTAGTGCATCTCGAGCTGGACCGCGCGCCACACCTGGCGCCATTTGGCGAATAGATTGCGCGAGGGCTGACCGGCGAGCTCCGGATCGAGCATGCGCGCGACCTGCATGGTGAGCGTGGATCCGCCCGACACGATCCGCCCGTGCGCCACCCACTGCCAGCCCGCGCGCGCCATCGCAGCCGGGTTGATGCCAGGATGCCAGTAGAACCAGCGGTCTTCGTAGGTGAGCAGGGTCTCGAGATAGCGCGGCGACACCTTGTCCGGCGTGACCGGATAACGCCAGATGCCATCACGGCTGGGATAGTTGCGCAAGGGCGTGCCATCGGCAGCCACCACCACGCGCGCCCCGCCCTCGCCGATCGGCGGCAGCGGGTCGAGCGTGTCGGCCAACCACAGCGCGGCGAGCGCCACGCCGCACAGCACCAGCAGCGCGCCGCCGAGGCGGCGAAGCCGCCGGGGCCGCGCGGGTGTCGCGGACGGGGTTACGGACGCTTCGCGGCCCGGTCCCGGATCTCGACCGTGGCCCATTGCTCACCTACCCCGCGAATCTCGGGCCGATACATATCCTCGGCCACCGTGGACGGCACGCTGTAGCGCCCCGGGGTGACCACACGCGCCATGTAGAAGATGTCGACACGGCCACGGCCGAGCGACGCCGCCGCCAAATAGCGATCATCGCGGAACTCGCGGTGCTTCAGATTCGGGCTCGCCATCGCGTCGGCCACCCGCACCTTGCCGATCTGCCATTCGCGCATATCGGGACTCTGCGAGAGATTGAGGTTTTCGACCTCGATACCGGCAGGGACCCGATCAACGATCAGCGCATCCGGGATGTACTGATTGGCCTCGGCCTGAATCCACACCACGAGCATGTCGCCGGTCTGCAGCATGCCGCCGTCCCACGGACGGCCGTCCGGGTAATACCAGCCGCGCTTGAGCCGGATGGTGTCGTTGCGCGGCGCGGGCGCGGCGAGTGGCGTGCCTTGCACGTCGAACTCGACGAACAGCGCCTGGCTGCCGTTATTGCGCAGCTGCATCAGACCCGCCTCGTCGCGGCTGACCGGCACGGTCAGGTCGCTGTTGCCGGTGAGGTTGCGCGCACCACTGGCGCCGGTCTGCAGCATGGCTTCCCACGGAGTATTGCGATCACCGCCCGCGGCCTTGGCCGCGACCAGCAACGCATACTGCTCCTGGGTCGACAGATAGCTGCGGCTGCCGAGGCGACCGCTCAACTGATCGAGCAGCGGCGACGGATCCTGACCGGTCAGGCCGTATTGATTGATCAGCGCATACGACAAGGCATAGTCGCGCACGGCGGTGCCGTAGTCACCGAGCCAATCGTCGTACGACGCATTGCGGCGGGCAAAGCCATACGGACGCTTCATGGCTTCGGCCAGCGCGGCCTTCATGCGGCCTTCGTCGCCCATCAGCTTGAACGCCACGGCCAGTTGCACGAGCGGCAACGGCGAACGCACGCGGTCCTGGTAGCCATCGTAGAGCTGGCGCACGGTGGACAACGGCGCCTTGCCATCGCGCGCCAGTACCAGCGAGGCCGCGGCCAGGCCGGCGAAGCGGCGATGATCTTCGCGCAGCACCTCGGTGTTCACGTTGTCGTAGCGGCCGGTCTCGACGGCCGTACGCAGGTTGGCCGACCAGGTGCCGAAGTTGCGCGAGGTCTGCTGCAGCTGCTCGAGCAACCAGGTACGAGGACGTTCGAGCGAGCTGTCGGGCACCGAGAAGCCGGCGTCGCGGGCATCCTGCATGAAAGCCAGCGCATAAGCCGTGAGCCACGTATCACGCGACGAGGCATTGCCCCACAGCGAGTACGCGCCCGCCGCGTTGCGCATGCCGGACAGGCGAGCGAGCGCGCCGTCGATGCGCTTCTGCCGCTCGGCCTGGGGATGCGACTTGATGCCGAAACGCTTGGCGGTGGCCTCATCGACCACGATCCACGGCATGGCACCGCTGATGGTCTGCTCCGTGCACCCATACGGATAGGTGAGCAGGCCTTCGATCATGCGATTCACGTTGATCGGCGGGCGGTTGGACAGGGTCATGGACATCGTGACCGAGTCCGCGAAATAGCTGCCCGTCCAATCGGCCGGCGCGTTCCACGTCTCGCCCGGATTCAGGCGCACGCGCCGCACCCGGCGCTCGGCCGCGTAGGCCGGCTGCACTTGCAGCACCGACTCGCGCACGATGTGCACGGGCTTGGTGCCACCCTCGCCGTCCACGGTCAGGCGCATCAGGCCGAGCCCGTACGAGCCGGTGGTCGTGGCGACAAAGCGCAGCGTGGTGCGTTGCTTGTCCTTGAGCGTGACGGTACGCGTGCTATCAGCGATCGCCAACGGGTCGAGCGCCTGCAGCCGCACCGTGATCTTTTGCGGCGCGCCGCTCAGGTTGGTGAGGTCGAGCGCCACGGCGGCCTGATCGCCCGGCGTAATGAAACGCGGGGTGTTCAGCTCGGCCACGATCGGCGCTGCGACGACCATTTCGGTGTCGGCGCTGCCGTACTGCTCGTCGGTGAAGGCCACGGCCATCAGGCGCAGCGTGCCGTTGAAATCGGGCAGGTCGAGCGGAATCTCCGCCTCGCCCTGCTCGTTCAGGCGCACGACGCCCGAGAACAGGTCGACCAGCTTGACCTTCTTGGGCAGGCTGCGGCTGTCGCCGCGCATGGAGGCGTCACCGCCCCACTTCAGCTTGCCCTGCGTGCCGTCCATCTTCTCGATGAGCTTGCCGTACATATCGAGCAGCTCGGGCGCATAACGATGCTTGCCGAAGAAGAAGTCCAGCGGATCGGGCGTCGGGTATTGGTTGATGTTGAGAATGCCCACATCGACCGCCGACAGCGTCACGTGCGCGACCTTGCTGTTCGCGCCTTCGACCTTCACCTTGACCGGCACCTTCTGTTCGGGCTCGGTCTTGGGCGGCGCGGTGATCGCCACCTTGAGCTTGCGGTCGCCGCTATCGATCGGCAGGAAGGCCAGGCCCAGCGCACGCGCCGGCGTGACGCGATCGCCTTGGCTACCCGGACGGAAGACCGTGGCCGCCACATACAGATCATGCCGCTTCCAGCTGGCGTCGACCGGGATCTCGACCTCGGTGCCCGCGGTCTTGACCGCGACCCACTTCGACCACAGCATGCGATCGCCTTCCACGGTGATCAGCGCCTGACCATCGTGCGGCGGCGTCAGCGTGAGCTTGACCGTGCTGCCCGGCTTGGCGGGCACGTCCGAGAGCTTCATCTGGACACGGTCGGGGCGATTGCCGACGGCATCGGCATCCTGGGCGCCCCAGCCAGCGTAGAAGCGGTAGCGCAACACTTCGCCGGTCTCGGGATCCGTGACCTCCAGGCGATACCGGCCATAGCGGACCGGCAGCGTCAACGGCGTGCGCTCACCGATATCGATGACGCGCGAATCCTCCAGATCCTCATTTTCGGTATAGCCGCTGTTCCAGCCGCGCTGGTCATCGAAGCGCCAGTAATACTGGCGATACTCACGATACAGGCGCAGCTGCGCTCCCTGTACCGGCTGCGACACACCCTCGGTATTCACACGGGTGAGCTCGAGTCCGGCGGGCGCGCCTTCACGTGCGACGTCGTTATCGAACAGCGGACGCACGCCGATCAGTGTCTCGGCGGGCCAGACATTGCGTTCGATCGAGCGCACCACCGGGCGGCCACCCGATTCGAGCAGGCTGGCGGAGACGCGCACCTTCATGGGCGAACGCGTGCCGGCCGTGAGCGGATCCACGTCGAGCGTAGCGTGGCCCTGGGCGTCGAGTTCCGTTTCGGGCAGCTCCTGGAAGGCCCGGCGGCTATCGTCGGCCACATCGCCGAAGATGAAGCCCGGCCATTGCTTGGGCAGCGCCTGGCGATCGCGACGCATCTGCAGGCTGGACAACAGGCGATTGCCCGCGGCGGGCGCGCCATAGAGATAATCGCCCTGCACATCGATCTGCCATTGCTCATCCGAGGTGAGCACGGGCTGCTCGGACGTGAGCGTGAGCTTCATGCGTTCGGGCAGGAACTCCTCGACCTGGAATTTCCAGGCGGCGTCAGGGACGCGCGAGGCCGGGTCGACCCGCAGTTCCAGCAGCCAGCTGCCCGTCTGGGCGTCGGCCGGGAGTTCAATCGATTGCTCCAGATAATTGGGCGTGTCTTTCTGCGGCTGCCAGAGCGACGTCCGGACGGTACGGCCGTCGGGACGCTTGAGCGTGGCGGTCAGCGGTGCCGTCTTGATCGGGCGGCCGTCGGGATCGCGCGGCAAGACCGATACATGGAAGGTCTCGCCCGGGCGATAGAGGTTACGGCCGGAATAGACAAACAGATTATTGTTGCGCGACGGGTGTCCGCCGATGTCGAACTCGGACAGATCGAGCGCGGGTTCGCCCAGCGCAAGCACGGTCATTTCCTTGCCACGCGAAGCACGCAGCACACGCGCGTTGGCATGGCTGCCGTCGAACCGGACGTGGCCGGTGGCATCGGACGAGGCCTTGGCGAGCGACTTGCCCGCGCCGTCGACCAGCTCCACCTGCACGCCACTCACCGGCTCGCCCGACTTGAGCGACACGGTGTAGGCCTCGGTGCGATCCGGGTAGCGGCGCGTGTGCAGACCGATGTCGCTCACATAGAAGTAAGTGACTTGATATTCATAGCGGAAGCGGCCCGGCTGGCTCATCACCGCCACGTAAATGCCGGGCTCCTGGAGCTCTTTGATGCCCTCGACGGGCAGGAACGTGACATGACGGCGGTTGGGCTTGTCGTCCGTGACAAAGCGGCCTTGATAGGCGCTTTCGGTCAGCTTGTGCAAACGATCCAGGTCCCAGTTGCTGACCAGGCCCTTGAGGCTGCGGTTGTCGGAGTAACGCCAGCTGTCCTCTTCGTCACCTTCGCCCTCGCCCTCGCTGCTTTCTTCATCGCTGTCGCGCACGGTCGAGCGGCCCACGCCCAGTACCGTGTCGAAGAACTCGGGCACGCGCTGCGGATTCACGCGCAGGAACTGCACGTCGACCTCGGGCATGTTGACGGTGGTCACCGGCAGCCCGCCATTCTGGCCGGCCGGCAGCACCACGCCACGGCTCGCAAAATAGAACGAGGGCGGCATGGCTTCGGTGGGCACGTCGCAGCGAATGGCATCGCCGAGCTTGGACGCCCCGGTGCTCAGATCGCCCGCCACCTTGACGGCGTAATTGCGCAGCGGCTGTACATAGGGAAAGTACGCCACACGGGGGTTATCGCCGATCACCCAGCTGCCCTCGACAGCCTTGCCCTTGGGCAGGGTGTCGGCGGCGCGCACGTTACCGGGTTGAGTCGAGTCACTGCTCGCCTGGGGGCCGCCTTCATTCTTGACTGCGCCACTGTCGACGACCTGGATGTGCTTGTTCAGCGTCGTCTTGCGGTCGAGCGGCTGGGTGAAAGTAACGGCCAGCGCGAGCGAGTCGTTATATTGGCGCGCCTGGCACGAGAGCACGGCAAAGGGGTCGGGTTTACCGATATTGGCCTGAGCGGTCGGCGCAGCGCCCGCATTGGAGGCCGGGGGGCTCGCACCCTCGCCCGGCGGTTTGGCCGCGGGAGTACTGACCGCCGGGGGATTGCTTCCCGGCGCGGGCTCGGACTTCTGCTGTCCGAACCACCATCCCAACCCAAGGGCAGCCGCAACGACCGCTACGGCGCCGACCGCAATCGCGGTCTTGTTGTTCTTTGCACTCAAGGCACACCTCTATGGTGACGAGATACCGCCGACGTCGCGCCCCTCGCGCCACGTCCGTCTTGCTATAGAGCCGGTGGCCCGGGCCGAAGCCGCGAGCCCACCGGCCGCACGGAGGTGCGGCCGATGTAGAGCATGTCAGATTGCCATTACGTGCGATCACCGCACGACATACAAAGGCCTCAGACGGGTTCCATCACACACTGCAACGGATGTTGCCGGGCCCGCGCGTACTGAGCGACCTGCGCAATACGCGTGGCCGCCAGATCACGCGGATAAACACCACATATCCCGCGTCCTTCATGGTGGACCTGCAACATGATGCGGGTCGCCTCTTCTTGATTCTTGCCGAAGAATTTCTGCAGGACCTTCACCACGAATTCCATGGGGGTGTAATCGTCGTTCAACAACACGACCTGGTACATGGGCGGCGGCACGGTCTTTGCCGGCTGCTTTTCCACGACCACATCATTCTGGGAATCCAAGGTAGAACTCATAGGGCGGCTATTCTATTTAATCGGCCAGTTTCAATCGTGATACTTACGCAAACTTACACGCAGAAATGCGTAGTTTCCATACTTGACGTCGGAAAGAAAAGGAGCGCATTATCCACGCATTCGGAGGCCTTTCAACTTGTTGTTAGCGCAACCGTAACCCGAAAGGGCTGCGCGCTGGGCGTCAGCCCTTTCGTCCACATACGATTCAATGAGGCAGTCCGCATGTCTGATACGACCGCACCCACTGTCCAAGGGGACAATCCTAAATCGACGGGCACCGTCAAATGGTTTAACGATGCAAAGGGTTTTGGCTTCATTACTCCGGATGACGGGGGTGAAGATCTCTTCGCACATTTTTCGTCAATCCAGATGAACGGATTCAAAACCCTAAAAGAAGGCCAGAAAGTCTCTTTCGAGATTATTCAAGGTCCCAAGGGCAAACAGGCTTTGAATATTACGTCGGCTTGATCCCGGGCAGTGCGTGACACGCACGCTGGTCGTCACCGGTATTGACTCTGAGGCGGGGCGCGAGCCCCGCCTTTCTCATTTGCGGCGCCGGCGGCTGGCCCATCTCACCCACCGCCATCGCGCCGCCCCTGCCCCACTCATACCGTACCGGCGTCGGACATTCGCCCGCCACCCTCTATTCTAGGGGTGTGTGAGCGATCCCGCCACGCAACGGTCGAAACGCGTGGCGCAAATTCACCGATCGCATGCGAGCTTGTGGTTCAATGAGGCCGCCCGCGCGCTCGCGCCCGAACCCGCTATTCGCCGCACCATGTCACTGCCCTTCGCCTCGCACGTCCGCCCTCTTCTGCGCTCGCTCGCCCTCGCCGCCTGCGCATTGCTGCCGCTGGCCGTCTCGGCCCAGACCGCGCAACCGCGCCTGCCCGTGACCCAGCTTTCTGCCGGTATCCACGTGATCCAGGCCGAGCTCGCTAATACGGATCAGAAACGTCAGGTCGGTCTCATGGGCCGCACGGAGCTTCCTGGCAACGAGGGCATGCTGTTCGTTTTCGAGGCACCCGATATGCAGTGTTTCTGGATGCGCAACACGCTGATCCCGTTGTCGATCGCCTTCATCGCCGATGACGGTACCGTGACCAATATCGAAGACATGGCGCCGCAAACTGAAAATTCGCATTGCTCGCGCAAGCCCGTGCGCTATGCGCTCGAGATGGCCCAGGGCTGGTTTGGACGCCATGGCGTGAAAGCGGGCGCGAAAATCGACGGGCTGCCCTGAGCACCTGCCTGCCACGCACCCCTCTGCGCAGGCCCAGACCAGAAGCGTCGGAACCTCCTGCCCCATAAGCAAAGAGCCCGGGACCTGCCCCGGGCTCTTTGTTTTTGGGATGGCGCGACGCCATCCCCGACGCCGATCAGACGCGTTCGACGATCAGCGCGATGCCTTGGCCCACGCCGATGCACATTGTGCACAGCGCGTAGCGGCCGCCGGTGCGGTGCAACTGATTGATGGCGGTGGTGGCCAGACGAGCGCCGCTGGCGCCCAGCGGATGACCGAGCGCGATCGCGCCGCCGTTGGGGTTCACGCGCGGATCGTTGTCATCCAGACCGAGATCGCGCATCACTGCCAGACCTTGAGCGGCGAAGGCTTCGTTCAGCTCGATCACATCCATCTGGGCCAGCGTGAGGCCGGTTTGCGCCAGCACCTTGCGGGTAGCGGGCGCCGGACCCATGCCCATGATGCGCGGCGCGACGCCGGCGGTGGCCATGCCGATCACGCGGGCGCGCGGCGTGAGGCCATGACGTGCGGCCGATTTTTCGTCGGCCAACAGCAAGGCCACGGCACCGTCGTTCACACCGGAGGCGTTGCCGGCCGTGACCGAACCGCCCTCGCGCACCACGCCCTTGAGTTTGGCGAGTGCTTCGAGGCTGGTTTCACGCGGATGCTCGTCCACGCCGACGATCAGCGGATCGCCCTTGCGCTGTGCGATCGACACCGGCACGATTTCGGCGTCGAACACGCCTTCTTTCTGGGCACGTGCCGTCTTTTGCTGGCTGGCCAGCGCGAACTTGTCTTGGTCTTCGCGGCTGATCTTGAAGTCGTCGGCGACATTTTCGGCAGTCTCGGGCATGGAATCCACGCCGTACTGCGCCTTCATCAGCTTGTTGACGAAGCGCCAGCCGATGGTCGTGTCATAGATGGCCGCGTTGCGCGAGAAGGCCGAGTCGGCCTTGCCCATCACGAAAGGAGCGCGGCTCATGCTTTCAACGCCGCCCGCCAGCATGAGGGCGGCTTCGCCGGCGCGAATGGCGCGCGCTGCGGTGCCGATGGCATCCAGACCCGAACCGCACAGGCGATTGACGGTGGAGCCCGGCACGTCGACGGGCAGCCCCGCCAGCAGCGTCGCCATGTGCGCGACGTTGCGGTTGTCTTCGCCCGCCTGGTTGGCGCAGCCGAAAATCGTGTCGTCCAGTTCTTCCCAACGCACGTTGGGGTTGCGGGCCATCAGGGCCTTGATGGGGATCGCGGCCAGGTCGTCGGCACGCACCGACGAAAGCGCACCGCCATAGCGGCCAAAGGGAGTACGGATCGCGTCACAGATAAAGGCATGCACAGTCATGGCGAGCTCGATGTGAGGGAAGTCGGACAATGCGGGGCATGTTACCGCAGCGTGTCAGGCGCCATGGTGGTGCAGACCGCGGGTGTCCGTTGAGCGGACGTCGTCTAGCCACTGGACATCCGGCCCCATCACGGTGCCGTCCGGCACCACGACGGCACACGCCGGACGCCGCACGTCCGCTGCCCCCCCGACATGACAAACGGCCCGGCAAGGGCCGGGCCGTCGCGGTGTCCGGACAGGCCGGACACACGGGAACACGCATCGATCAGGCGAAGTTCTTCGCGGCGAATTCCCAGTTCACCAGTGCCCAGAAGTTTTCCAGGTACTTGGGACGGGCATTGCGGTAGTCGATGTAGTAGGCGTGTTCCCAGACATCACAGGTCAGCAGCGGCTTGTCGGCCGTGGTGAGCGGCGTGGCGGCGTTGCTGGTGTTCACGATGTCGACAGAACCGTCGGCCTTCTTGACCAGCCAGGTCCAGCCCGAGCCGAAGTTGCCAGCGGCGGACTTGTTGAACGCTTCCTTGAAGGCGTCGAAGCTGCCGAACTTGGCCTTGATGGCATCGGCCAGCGCGCCGGTGGGCTCGCCGCCGCCGTTGGGCGAGAGGCTGTGCCAGTAGAACGTGTGGTTCCAGATCTGGGCCGCGTTATTGAACACGCCGCCGGAGGACTTCTTGACGATGTCTTCGAGCGAGGCGTTTTCGAATTCGGTGCCCGGAATCAGGTTGTTCAGGTTCGTGACGTAGGTCTGGTGATGCTTGCCGTAATGGAATTCCAGCGTCTCTTGGGAGATGTGCGGAGCCAGCGCGTCGAGCGCGTACGGCAGAGGGGGAAGAGTATGTGCCATCGTCGATTCCTTCTGTTGTGGGTGCACGATCAAGCCGGGACATTGTATCGGCAGTTCATGCCACCACCACGCTTAACCCCGCGTTGGCACGGGTTAAGGGACAGGGCGCTCGCTCTCGGTCGCCACCACATCAGCGTCGGCGCGCCCCCGCGCCAGATCGATGCGCAAACGATCCCCCGCGCGCATGACGGCTGCGTCGGTGACGATGACCCCTTGAGCGTCGCGCACGATGGCATAGCCGCGTTGCAGGGTGTTGTCGGGATCGAGCGCGCGCAGATGCGCGGCCGCCGCCGCGAGCCGCCGATTGGCGCTTTCGACACCCTGGCGCTGCGTCCGTGCAAGCCGCGCGACCACGCGCTCCAGGCGCTCGCCCGCCCGCGCGGTATCAGGCACGCGGCGCGCCAGCCGCTGCATCAGCACTTGCAGCCGGCTCTGGCGCTGCTGCGCGGGCCGCTGGCCGGCGGCAGCCAGCCGGTGGCGCAGCGTATTGAGCCGCTCACGCTGGTGCGCAAGGCGCTGGGCGGGTGAAATCAATTGGGCGGCAGCGCGATCGAGCCGCTGTGCCGCCTGGTCGAGACGGCGCTCCTGGGCGCGCATCAAACGCTGCGCGGCGTGGCGGGTCGCGCCCAAAAGGTCTTCGCGCGGCACGCAGGCCAATTCGGCGGCTGCCGTCGGGGTGGGCGCGCGCAGATCGGCGACGAAATCCGCGATCGTGAAATCCGTCTCATGGCCCACGCCGCAAATAACGGGAATCGCGCTCGAGGCAATGGCCCGCGCCAGATCTTCGTCGTTGAAACTCCAGAGGTCTTCGATGCTGCCACCGCCCCGCACGAGCAAGAGCGTGTCGACCTCGGCACGCGCATTGGCGCGCTGGAGCTGGGCCGTCAGGCGCGGCGCTGAGTCGGCGCCCTGCACGGGCGCCGGGTAGATCACGATGGGTACCTGCGGCGCACGGCGGGCCAGGGCGGAGAGCACGTCGCGCAGTGCCGCGGCATGCAGCGAGGTGATCACCCCGATGGCACGGGGCAGGCGCAGGGGCGTGCGTTTGACCTCGGCGTCGAACAGCCCTTCTGCGGCCAGCTTCCCCTTGAGACGCAGGAAAGTCTCGTAGAGGTTGCCCACGCCGGCACGGCGCATTGCGTCCGCCTGGAGCTGATAATCCCCGCGGGGCTCGTAGAGCGATACGCGGGCACGCACTTCGACCTGGTCGCCCGGGCGCGGCACAAAGCCGACCGACTGGGCCCGCCCCCGGAACATCACCGTGCGCACGGCGGCGCGGCTGTCCTTCAGGGTGAAGTACCAGTGGCCGGAGGCGGCCTGCGTGAAATTGGAAACCTCGCCTCGGACCCAGAGCGCAGGCACGCTGCGCTCCAACAACTGCCCCACCGCTTGGTTCAGCTGGGCAACCGACAGAATTTCCCGCGTAAATGCGTCATCTGTGACAGCAAATCCAATTGTCATGAGGCTTCCAAGGGGGATATATGTCCACAGGCCCGGTTTGACGGGCTCGCATGATACCTCAAATTCAAAAATGGGCAAGCGACTGCCCGCAACGCCACGATTTTCGGTGCAAGCCGTTGATTTTATGGAGAAATAAAGAGAAAGGCCTGCGCACGTTTCGTGCCCACCCTAGCGCGGAGCCAGCGTAGATGCGCGTTTCCGGGAAGTTTTGCACAGAATTATCCACAGAATCTGTGGATAGTTTTGACCTGTCCCTCCTTGCCTGCGAGCCGGGCGCCCGTTACAGTTCGGCCTTGGACAAGGCTGGCGCGCCACGCGCCTACGGCGCCTTCCGTCCCGTCCTGGAGCTCCCGTTTTGTTGACCCTGATTCGCGATGCCGGCTGGCCCATCTGGCCGCTGCTGGCCCTGTCCGTGTTCGGCCTGGCCCTGATCCTCGAGCGTCTGCTCTCCCTGCGCCGCAGTCAGGTGCTGCCGCGCGGTCTGACCGATCAAGTGGCCGACATGCTGCGCAACCACCAGGATAGCCCCGAGGCACTGCAGCGTCTTGAGCGCAACTCCCCCCTGGGCCGGGTCTTGGCCGAAGTGCTGCGTCACCGCCATCAGCCGCGCTCGGTGATGCGTGAGGCGGTCGAAGACACCGGCCGTGCCGTCGCGCACGACCTGAACCGCTACGTACCGGCCATCGGCACCGTGGCGATGGTGGCCCCGCTGATGGGCCTGTTCGGCACGGTGGTCGGCATGATCGAGATTTTCGGCGCCTATAGCCCGGGCTCGAGCGACCCCGCCCAACTCGCGCACGGCATTTCCGTTGCCCTGTACAACACCGGCTTCGGCATCCTCATCGCGATTCCGGCCATGATGGTGCATCGCTACCTGCGCAGCCGCATCGACGGCTACCTCAACACGATGGAACAATCGGCCGCGCGCCTGGCGCGCCAGGTCGCGCCCGGCCAGGAGCGCGCATGAATTTCCGCGGCAGCCGAGGCCATCGCGGCGGCGACGAGCTGGACATCAATCTGATCCCGCTCATCGACGTGCTGCTCGTCATGCTGATTTTCCTGGCCGCGAGCACCACCTTTGCTCGCTACACGCAGCTCAAGGTCACGCTCCCCGAGGCCACGGCCAATGAGCAGGCCACCGCGCCGCTGGAGGTCGCCATCAGCCAGGACGGCCATTACGCCCTCAACGGTGTGCTGCTCGATGGCGCCGACCCGGCCGCCATGGCCGAGGCCCTGCGGCTGGCCGCGGGCAGCCAGACCGCCCCCGTGGTAGTGATCAACGCCGACGCGCAGGCTTCGCACCAATCCGTCGTGAATGTGATGGAGGCCGCACGCCAGGCGGGCATCGGGCGCGTGAACTTCGCCGCCCAGGCGCCGCGCTGACATGGCCACGCCGGGGGCGTTTCTCGCACGGCATTGGGCCCGGCGCGGCTGGCTCGCGCGGCTGCTACAGCCTTTGGCATTCCTGGCGAGCCGCGTGGTGGCGAATAAGCGCGCCGCCTATCGCGACGGCCGTCGCAACGCCTGGCGCGCCCCTGTTCCCGTAGTCGTCGTGGGCAACATCTACGTGGGCGGCACCGGCAAGACGCCCGTCGTGATCGCCGTGGCCGAGGGCCTGCGCGAGCGCGGCTGGCACCCCGGCGTGGTGAGCCGTGGCTACGGGGTCAAAATCGAGGGCGAGGCACGTGTCGGCCAAGGCCGCGTGGACCCCGCCCGCTTCGGCGACGAGCCGGCCCTCATTGCAGCCAGCACCGGCGCGCCGATCTCGGTTCATCCCCGCCGCGCGGACGCAGCGGCGGCGCTGCTCAAGGCGCATCCCGAGGTCGATGTGATTGTGTCCGACGACGGACTGCAGCATCTGGCCTTGGCGCGCGACCTGGAAATCGTCGTGCAGGACGCCCGCGGCATCGGCAACGGCCTGATGCTGCCCGCGGGACCATTGCGCGAGCCCCCGTCGCGCCTCGATGAGGTCGACGCCATCGTCACCAACGATGCCGCGGCACCGCTGCCCTCCTCCACGGCATCACGGCCCCGGCGCGTGACGATGCACCTCGAACCCACCCAGGTCACCCACCTGGTGTCGGGCGAAACCCGGCCGCTTGCCGCCTTTGCGGCGCTCCCCGCCGCTCGCCTGGCCGCCGTGGCCGGCATCGGCAATCCGGCGCGCTTCTTCGCCACGCTGGCCGCGTCCGGCGTCCGTCCCGCCACGACGCTCGGCCTGCCCGATCACTACGCCTACGCGAGCTCCCCCTTCGCGGGGCTATCGGCCGACACGATTCTGATCACTGCCAAAGACGCCATTAAATGCGCGGCGCTGGCCGACCCGCGGCTATGGGTCGTCGGCGTCGGCGCGCGCTTCTCCGACCCGGATTTTTTGGCATGGATCGATCGCCGCCTGCGGGACGTGGCTGGCCGCTGACCCAGGCGGGCGGTGGTACCATCGCCCCATTGCCCGGCGCCCAAGGCGCCCATTTTTCTCCGATAGAATCGCGCCATGGAATCCCGCCTCCTCGACATCCTCGTGTGCCCGCTGTGCAAGGGCCGCCTCGACTTCCAGCGGCAAGCGTCCGAGCTGGTCTGCCACGCCGACCGCCTGGCATTCCCGGTACGCGACGGCATCCCCGTCATGCTCGAGAACGACGCGCGCGTGCTCGACGCCGCTACCGAAGCCTGACCCCGCGGGCGCGCAAGCCCCGGCCCTCGATCCTTTCCGGAGCCCTCTTCGTGAGCTTCGTCGCCCTGATTCCGGCGCGCACCGCGTCGACGCGCCTGCCCGACAAACCGCTGGCCGACATTGCCGGCAAGCCGATGGTGGTGCGCGTGGCCGAACGCGCCTCTCTGTCCGGGGCGCGCCGCGTGGCGATCGCCACCGATGACGATCGCGTCCGGGCAGCCGCGCTGGCCCATGGCTTCGAGGCGCTGCTCACGCGCGCCGACCACCCCACCGGCACCGACCGCCTCGCCGAAACCGTGGCGCAGCTGGGGCTGGCCGACGACGAGATCGTGGTCAACGTGCAAGGCGACGAGCCTCTGATCGAGCCCGCGCTCATCGACGCCGTGGCCCAACGGCTCATCGATGCTCCCGAGGCGGCCATCGCGACCTGCGCCTGCCCGCTGGCCGACGCGCAGGCGCTCTTCAACCCCAATATCGTGAAGGTGGTCTGCACGGCCGCAGATCGCGCCCTCTATTTTTCGCGCGCACCGATTCCGTGGGCCCGGGATGCGCTGGCCTCGGGCGAACGCGTGCTCGCGCCCGGTCTGCCCGCCCTGCACCACATCGGCCTGTACGCTTATCGTGTCGCGTTCCTGCGGCAGTATCCCTCGCTCGCCCAGGGCCAGCTCGAACGCTTCGAGTCGCTCGAGCAGCTGCGCGCGATGGAGCATGGCTACCCCATCGCCGTGTTGCGTACGCCGGCCGCGCCGGCCGCTGGCGTGGACACGCCGGAGGACCTCGAACGCGTGCGGGCCGCGTACGCAAATCGGTTATAAGGGTTATGTCTCATGGCGCGGCCCAACACGCGCTGCTGCATTGCGGCATAATCGCCCCCGACTAAAAAAAATCCCATCCTTCTTCTGGAGCACTCATGCGTCTCATCCTGCTCGGACCGCCCGGCGCCGGCAAAGGCACCCAAGCCGCTTTCATCACCCAGCAATACGGGATCCCTCAGATCTCGACCGGCGACATGTTGCGCGCCGCGGTCAAGGCCGGCACCCCGCTGGGCCTCGAGGCCAAGAAGGTGATGGACGCGGGCGGTCTGGTGTCGGATGAGATCATCATCGGCCTGGTCCAGGATCGCCTGAAGCAACCCGATTGCGCCAACGGCTATCTGTTCGACGGTTTCCCGCGCACGATTCCGCAGGCCGACGCTCTGAAGAACGCCAACGTCAAGCTCGACTACGTGGTCGAGATCGCCGTGCCCGAAGAAGACATCATCGAGCGCATGAGTGGGCGCCGCGTGCACCCGGCCAGCGGCCGCAGCTATCACACCCGCTTCAACCCGCCCAAGGTCGAAGGCAAGGACGACGTGACCGGCGAAGACCTGGTGCAGCGTGACGACGACCGCGAAGAAACCGTGCGCAACCGTCTGGCCGTCTACCAGAAGCAGACGCGCCCGCTCGTCGACTATTACGCCGGCTGGGCCGCGCAGGATGCCGCCGCGGCCCCCAAGTACCGCAAGATTTCGGGCGTAGGCGCGGTCGAAGAGATCAAGGGCCGCGTGTCCGAGGCGCTGAAAGACTGAGTCCGCCTCGCGGACCGGCGGCGCGCCAGCCGCGCCGTCCACCACGGCTCCCCTGGGACGGGCCATGAATTCAACTGCGTTTGAGAACATCTGACATGGAAATCAAGAACAAGGTATTCATCGTGACCGGCGGCGCGTCCGGTCTGGGCGCGGGCACCGCGCGCATGCTGGTCGCCAATGGCGGCCGCGTTGTCATCGCCGACCTCCAGGACGAGCCGGGCCAGGCCCTGGCCCAGGAGCTCGGCCAGGTCTACGTGCATTGCGACGTCACCCAGGAAGCCGATGGCCGCGCGGCTGTGCAGGCCGCGCTGGGCCTGGGCAAGCTGTTCGGTCTGGTCAACTGCGCCGGTGTCGCGCCGGCCGCCAAGATCGTCGGCAAGAACGGCGCGCATCCGCTGGATCTGTTCCAGAAGGTCGTGTCGATCAACCTGATCGGCAGCTTCAACATGATGCGCCTGGCCGCTGAGGCCATGAGCAGCAACGAGCCCGAAAGCACCGGCGAGCGCGGTGTGCTGATCAACACGGCCTCCGTGGCCGCGTTCGACGGCCAGATCGGCCAGGCCGCCTACGCCGCCTCGAAGGCGGGCGTGGCGGGCATGACGCTGCCGATCGCGCGCGACCTCTCCAAAACCGGCATCCGCTGCATGACGATCGCCCCGGGCATCTTCGGCACGCCCATGATCTTCGGCATGCCCCAGGAAGTGCAGGATTCGCTGGCCGCCAGCATCCCCTTCCCCGCGCGCCTGGGCCGCCCCGAAGACTACGCCAAGCTGGTTCAAAGCATCATCACCAACGATATGCTCAACGGCGAAACGATCCGCCTCGACGGCGCGATCCGCATGCCGCCGAAGTAAGACTCCTCGCAAAGTGAGTTCCGATCAAAAGCGCCGGATTGTCCGGCGTTTTTGATCTGGAATCTGCCGACCGGTCCGGTACGTCCCTTCCCGATTTTTCATCGCACTCCACCCATGGCTTTGCTCCGCTCGGCAGCTACCGTCAGCAGCTTCACGCTCCTCTCGCGCATCACGGGCCTCGCCCGCGACATTCTGGTGGCGCGCGCCTTCGGAGCCGGGCCGCTCACCGATGCCTTCTGGGTGGCGTTCCGCATTCCCAATCTGCTGCGCCGGCTGTTCGCCGAAGGCGCATTCGCACAGGCCTTCGTGCCCATCCTCGGCGCCGCGCGCAACCAGCACGACGAAGAAACCGTGCGCACGCTGCTCGACCGGGTGGCGCTGCTCCTGACGCTCGCCCTCATGCTCGTGACGGTGGTGGGCATCGTGGCCGCGCCGTGGATCGTCACGGCGATGGCCAGCGGGCTGCGCAGCTCCGGACAGGACACCGAGTTCGGCGCCGCGGTCTGGATGACGCGCGTGATGTTTCCCTACATCCTGTGCATGTCGTTGATCGCCTTCGCCTCCGGCGTGCTCAATACCTGGCGCCGCTTTGCCGTCCCCGCCTTCACGCCGGTGCTGCTCAACGTCGCCATGATCGCGGCCTGCGTGTGGCTCGCGCCGCGCATGGACGTGCCCATCTACGCGCTCGCCCTGGGCGTGATGGCGGGCGGTGTCGCACAATTGGCCGTGCAATGGGTGGCCCTGGCACGCCTGGGTCTGACGCCGCGATTTTCCTTGCGCATCGGCGAGGCCTGGGCCGACCCGACCGTGCAGCGCATCCTGCGCCAGATGGGTCCGGCCACGCTGGGCGTCTCGGTGGCGCAGATTTCCCTGCTCATCAACACCAACATCGCCACCTGGCTGACGCCCGGTAGCGTGAGCTGGCTGTCTTTCGCCGACCGTCTGATGGAATTTCCGACGGCCTTGCTGGGCGTGGCGCTCGGCACGGTGCTCCTGCCCAGCCTGTCGGCCGCGCATGCACGGGCCGATCAGACGGGCTATAGCGCCCTGCTCGACTGGGGGCTGCGGCTGACTCTACTGCTCGGCCTGCCCGCCGCGCTGGGGCTCGCCCTGCTCTCCGACGGCCTGGTCGCCACGCTCTTCCACTACGGCGCCTTCTCGGCCGCCGACGTAGGCCAGACCCGTCTCGCGGTGATCGCGTACTCGGTAGGCCTGATCGGTTTGCTGGGCGTCAAGATCCTCGCGCCCGGGTTCTACGCCAAGCAGGACATCCGCACGCCGGTCAAAATCGCCATCGTCATCCTGATCCTCACGCAGGTGATGAATGCGATATTCGTGCCGTGGCTCGCCCATGCGGGCCTGGCGCTGGCGATCGGCCTGGGCGCATGCCTCAATGCGCTTGCGCTCCTCACGGGGCTGCGCCGGCGCGGCGTGTACCAGCCCGGCTCGGGCTGGGGCCGCTTCCTGCTGCGCACCCTGCCGGCTCTCGCCGCGATGGCGGCCGTGCTCTGGTGGGCCGACCAGCACCTGGACTGGATCGCACTCCAGAGCTACCCGCTGCTGCGCGCAGGCTGGCTGGCCGGCGTTCTGGCCGCCAGCGGCATTGCCTACTTCGGCGTGCTATTCCTTCTGGGCGCACGCCCGCGCGACTTCACACGCCGCCCCACCAGCGGCACGCCCCCCGCGGCCTGATACGGCCCTCCCCGGTCAGCTGGCGGGCCCCTCGGCCACGCCAGACTGGACAAAAAGGGGACATTGCGGGAATATTCCGCAACATTCACGCACACGTTACACCAACTGCAACATTCCGAATGCAGACTGGCCGTATCGGCCCGATTTCCGCCTTTCCCTTGATACATCAGGGAATTTTTCGAGAAAAACCGGGGAACTTCCCAGCCGTGGCGGGGATCTTTTCATTTGTTTTGGCGTCACACCCTGCTACGGTAGGGTAATTTTTCGTAAAAAAGACTATTATTTACCGACTGCAATTTCTGACCCCACAGGGTCCAGCGTGGAAAAAGAAGTGATATCCACCGACATGCCGCCGCTCTCCGACCAGGTCATCAACTGGTTGCTGCTGCTGCGTTCGGGCCGAGCAACCCGCCACGACTACGCCAATTTCATGGCGTGGCGCGATGCCAGCCCGATGCACGAGAGCGCCTGGCAACAACTGACACATGCGCTTGGTGGCCCGACCACCGGGCGGCTCGGTGACGCCTACCCGTCCGGTTACGCCACCGCGCCGGCGCGCGCGCCCGCGATCGAAATCGAGATCGCCGCCCAACCCGAAGCGCCGGAGCAACCCGCCCGCCGCAGCTTCCTGGGGCTGGCGGCCCTGCTGGGCGGCGCTGCCGTCGCGGGCGGCGTCCTGGCCGTCCGCGATTTCTACCCGCTCGCCAGTGTCGCGGCCGATGCCGCCACGGCCACGGGTGAGCGCCGCCGCTATCAGCTGGCCGATGGCACACAGCTTCTGCTCGATGCCCGCAGCCGCATCAACCTCGAATACACGTCCAGCTACCGCCGCCTGCAGCTGCTCGAAGGCGCCGTGTCGATCACCGCGGCGCACGATCCGGCGCGCCCCTTCCTGGTTCAGACCGCCGAAGGCGTGGTGCGCTCGCCCGGTACGCAGTACATGGTGCGCCAGCAGGCGCGCCGCTCGCTGGTCGTGGTGCACGAAAACGAAGTCGATATCGAGACCGTGGGCGGTGCCCGCGGGACGGTGCGCGCCGGCATGGGGGCACGCTTCGACGCCGCCCGCCTCGATGCCGAACGCAGCGAGCTCACGGCAGAGGCCGCCTGGGAACGCGGCTGGGTCAACGCCCAGGGCCGCCCGCTTGCCGAGGTGGTGGCGGCGCTGCGCCCGTATCGTCATGGCACGCTGCGCGTGTCGATGGCCGCCGGCGGACTGCCCGTGACCGGTATGTTCTCGCTCGACGACACCGATTCGGCGCTGCGCGCCCTGGAGCAGCAAATGCCCATCCAGGTCAGCCGAATGACGCCATGGTTTGTGTCTATCAGCGTATCGACATAAAATCCGAATGTTGTGCCGGTTGATCTGACCGCAGCCCTGTGTGTCTCGCGGGGTTGGAGCTTCCCATCTAGTCGCCTCCCCGCCCAGACCAGCCTGCGCCCATACAACGAATCCGCGCATACCCCGAGCCGCTTTCCAGGCTTACGGAAGTATCCCGCGCCGTGCCATTGCTGCTATCTCACGGGCAACAAAGGCCGGCAGCTGCCCAAGGCCAGTGCCTCGCAGCGGTTCGTTGTTGCAATTCCACTACAGATCAACCCGTCGGCGTTCTGGTCGGATCCTGTGCCTGTCTGCACATGGGGCTTGCATTACCCATGAGACTTGATACAATGTCTGACTTTGCCGAATTCACTACTTTTTAAGCAACATGGCCAATACCGCCCAAGCCCGCAAGCGCGCTCGCCAATCGGTTGAGCGTAACAAGCACAACTCCAGCCTGCGCTCGATGCTGCGCACCGCCATCAAGCGTGTTCGCCAGGCCATCGAAGCCGGCGACAAGGCTGTTGCTGGCGAAACGCTGCGCAAAGCGACCAGCGTGATCGACCGCGTGGCTGACAAGAACATCATCCACAAGAACAAGGCTGCTCGCCACAAGAGCCGCCTGGCTGCCGCCGTCAAGGCGCTGGCCTGATTGTGACGTGCCGCCCCTCTCGAGGGGCGACACGAGTCGGCAAATAAAAAAGGATGCCTTTGGGCATCCTTTTTTATTGTCTGGCCGTCCCGCAATACCGGGATGCGCCGAACATCACACCGTGGCGTTGCCTTCACGGTCCTGCTGCAGCGACTCGCGCATTGCGATCTGTACCTTCTGCGACAGCGCCTGCCGGTCTTCCGGCGACATCGCTTCGTACTCTTCCTTCGATATACCCAGCGACGCCAGCACGGCGAAAAAGAGCTTCTCTTGCGGGCTCATGGCTGCGTACTCCATGAACTCCTGCTCCACACGGGACGGCTCAGCCACCGCGCGCGACCCCGCGCCCGCGGCAAATCCCGTGCGGCCACGCTCGGTGGCATTGGCCAAGGTGTCGTGGAAACTGCCGGAAGTGTCGCCGGACGTGTTGCCAGACGAACGAAATGCAGTATCGGGCCGGTGTGAACCCGTACCGATCAGACTGATGTTGCTCATGAGGGCGCCTCAGCGAGGAATGACGCCTCACTGTAGCCAAGAGCCGGCGGCGGCAATCGGGGGAGCTAGCGGGAGGCGTCGGCCCATATTCCCGAAATGCCCCCTCGGTGCTCTGGATGGCGTCGCGTTGCCGCATGGCCGATCAGAAGCGCCGTAAGGCTTTGGGGGCAACACACGGGAGCATCGGCGGGCAGGACGACACGGCGCCCCACCCTCGCCTCGATCCGACGCTCACACACGCGCTTTGCCAGAGTCACTTCGGCGTCGGGAAGGCCTCACGCAACGCGAAGGTCGCCTGCTTGAAAATACCGAGGTCCGTCCCCACCGCGACGAAATGCATGCCCATATCGATATAGCGGCGCGCGTCGGCCGCCACCGGCGCCAGGATGCCCACGGCTTTGCCTTGCGCGCTCACACGTTCGTAGAGATGACGGATGGTTTCTTGCACCTCGGGATGCCCGGGGTTGCCCAGATGCCCCAGGCCCGCTGCCAAATCCGAAGGACCGATGAACACGCCGTCCACGCCCTCGACCGCGGCGATCTTGTCGACGGCCTCGACGCCGGGCCGGCTCTCGATCTGTAGCAGCACGCAGATGTTGTCATTGATCGTGTGGAGATAATCGGGCACCGTGCCATAGCGATTGCTGCGCTGCAGGCCCGCGACGCCGCGCATCCCTTGCGGCGGATAGCGGGTGGCGGCCACGGCTCGGCGCGCGTCGTCCTCGGACTCGATGAACGGAATCAGCAGGTTGTAGAACCCGATATCGAGCAGACGCTTGATCTCGACCGGATCATTCCAGCTCGGACGCCCGACCGGCGCGCTGCCGCTACCCTGCAGCGCCTGCAATTGCTGCAGGAACATGGGCACTTCGTTGGGCGAGTGCTCACCGTCGAGCAGCAGCCAATCGAAATCGGCCAGGCCGGCGATTTCGGCGGTGATGTGGCTCGACATGCACATCCAGAAACCGATGAGCCGCTCGCGCGCGAGAATGCGCTGGCGAAAGCGGTTGGGCAAGGGGGAAGTCATAGTATTGCGGTTCTCCGACTAGCTCGGCGCGCGCCACGCCGGCGCGCGCCTCATCATGACACGGGCGGACGCCCGGCCTCAATCCATGCGGGCGCCCGAGGCGCGCGCGGCCTTGCCCCACTTGTCGATCTCGCCCGTCACGAACTGCGAGAACGCCTGCGGGTCATTGCCGACCACCACGAAGCCCACGGCTTCGAGCTTGCTCTTGAGTTCGGGCTGCGCCAGCGCCTTGACGGTCGCCTTGTGCAGACGGTCGATGACCGGCGCAGGCGTGCCCTTCGGCGCCGAAAGGCCAAACCAGGATTCGGCGGCAAAGCCCGGATAGCCCGATTCGGCAATCGTGGGCACGTCCGGGTAGACCGGATTGCGCTTGGCGCTGGCCACCGCCAGGGCGCGCACCTTGCCCGCCTGCACTTGCGGCAGCAGGTTGTCCTGGTTGAGGAACAGCACATTCACGCGGCCACCGATCGTGTCGGTGATCGCGGCAGCGCCCCCTTTGTACGGCACGTGAACCAGGTCGATGCCCGCGGCCTGCTTGAGCATTTCCATCGCCAGGTGACCGGACGAACCGTTGGCCGAACTGGCATGCGTGTACTTGCCCGGGTTTTCCTTGGCGAGCTTGATGAACTCGGCGAAGGTCTTGGCAGGGAAATCATTGTTGGCCACGAGCACATTCGGCCCGGTCGCCAACAACGAGATGTGCATGAAGTCGCTGTCCTGGTAGGGCATGCTCTGATAGAGCGCGTAGCTGATCGCGTTGGAACCTACGCCCGAGAGCAGCAGCGTGTAGCCGTCCGGCGCCGACTTGGCGACGGCATCGGAGCCGATGTTGCCGTTCGCACCGCCGCGGTTCTCCACGATCACGGTTTGGCCCAGGTCCTTGCCGAGCTCGGCGGCCAGCAGGCGGCCGACGGCATCGGTACTGCCTCCGGGCGGGAACGGCACGATCAGGCGCACCGGCTTGTCCGGATACGCGCCCTGGGCTTGGGCAGCAGCAGGCACGGCCCAGCTTCCGATCGACAGCGCGACGACGGACAAAAGGCTACGCAGCACATTACGGCGATGTTTCATGGATGTCTCCTGTTGTGGTGTGTGACCCGGACCCCTTGCAACCACCTGTCCGGGTGTCCTGCAGGCCTGATGCCGGCGGACGGTGTGCCGCTCGATGGTTGCTTGCGTGCGCAACCACCCTGGCGGCGTTTCTGATATGAATGTGGGTTCGGACTAGGCGCGCAGCAAGAACGGCGCGCCGCTGCGCTGGCAGATCGCGTCCAGCCGCTCGATCAACGCCGGCGCCAACGCGATGCCCGAGCGGGTGCGCTCATTGCGCGCCGCCACTTCGGGGTCTCCCGGCACCCGCACGGGCTCGGCCTCGTTCGCAGGGGGCGTATCGCGCATGGTGTCGATGAGCTCGTCGAGGTCGTCCTCGAACGATCCGGCATCACGAAAGGCATCCGGGTTGAGCGCAAGGAAAAAGTGGCCCACGTCATCGGGATCGCCGGGCTTGCGCCGCGCCTGCTGGCGCACCGCGAGCGAACTGCCGCCCAGCGTACCGCCCAGCACCTGCGCCATCAGCGCGAGCCCGTAACCCTTGTGGCTGCTCATCGCGGCCGTGCCGCCCAGAGGCGTCAGACCGCCTTCCGGCCGCTTGAAGATGAACTGCATGGCTTGCGCCGAATCGGTGATGGGCGTGCCCTGACCATCCACCGCCCAACCCGAGGGCAGCGTCTTGCCGTGATAGTCGTACACCTTGACCTTGTTGGCCGCCACAGTGGTCGTGGCCATGTCGAGCACGAGCGGCTCGTTTTGCGCGGCCGGTGCGGCGAAAGCGATTGGATTGGTGCCCAGCATCGGCATCGCACCATGCGTCGGCACCAGGATCAACGTGGTGGCGCTACTCGTGACCAGCCCGACCAGGCCGCGCTCCACGGCCATGCGGGCGTACACGCCCGCTGCGCCGAAATGATGCGAGTTGCGCACCGCCACGGCGCCCACGCCATGTTCGAGCGCCTTGTCGCAGGCCAGGCGCATCGCCTGCCCGCTGACGGGATGCCCCAGGCCGCCCATGCCATCGATGAGCGCGCTGGACCCGCTTTCGCGCACGATGCGCGGGCGCGCATCCAGGCGCAGCGTGCCCGCGGCACGTTTATCTTCATAGGCCGGCAGCATGGAGATGCCATGCGAATCCACGCCCAGCAGGTCGGTCTGCGCCATGAGCTCGGCGGTGATGGCCGCCAGGTCGGCGGGCATGCCCCACGCGCGCAGGATCACGTCGATCTGCTCGCGGATCTGTGCGAATGAAACCCGTCCCGGCGCGAGAGACGCCGTCGTCGTGTGTTGTTGTTTGCCGCTGTCCTGCACGTTGTCTCCCTGGGGTCTGACGCCCCGATGTCTGGTACGTGTTGCGGCCGGCACGCCGCGGCTAATCGCGCTCCCGGTCGACCAAGCGGTGCCGCGCCTGGCCCAGGTGGAATTGCATGGCCACGCGTGCGCGCTCGCCATCCTGCTCCCGGATGGCCGACAGTATCGCGGCATGCTCGTCAGCGACACGCTGCGCGCGCTGGCGCGATCCGGTGCGGGTCAGGCTCAGGCTCAATCGCATGAAGCCGCTGATGGCCTCATGGATGTTTTCGAGCACGTCCCAATAGAAATCGTTGCCGCTCGCATCGGCGATGCTGGCGTGGAATGCGAGGTCGGCTTCGGCCGACACATGCCCCTGCTCCAGCGCGGCCACGAAGGCCCGGTGCGCGGCCGCGATGCGCTCGAGTTGTTCGTCGTTGCGCCGCAGTGCGGCCAGACGCGCCGCGTCGCCCTCGAGCGCCACGCGGACTTCCTGGGCACGCAGATAGGCGCCCACGTTCTGCACGTCGGGAAAGGTCTTCAGGCGGGGGGCCGGCTGATGGCTCACGAAGGTGCCCAGGCCTTGATGCGCGGTCACGAGACCATCGGCGCGCAGGCGCAGCAACGCCTCGCGCACCACGGGCCGGGACACGCCGAACTGATCGCAGATCTCGTGCTCGGAAGGAAGCTTGTCGCCGACGTTGAGCCGGCCCGACGCGATGCTCTCGAAGATCTTGCCATAGAGCTGATCGGCCAGGCGAACGCGCTGGCCGCGTTCCAGTGGCGCGGCTTCGGCCACCATCACCGGCTCGGCTTGCTTCTCGATCGAGGTCTTACGGGGCACGCGAACTCCTGTACATCTGGACGGCGAACGCTATCGTAGCGCCTGCCACGCACCTATGTTGAACGTGGCGCCCCTAGCCAGCCGCGCCACACGCCCACTCAGGCGGGCACCGCCTCGCGGTCCCAGGCATAGAGCGCACGCGCCACGGGCTCGACGCGCTTCTTCTCGTCGGCCGACAGATTGCTCAAGAGCGGCAGCATCGGCCCCATGTCGGCGACACCGGCCAACGACACGGCGTCATGCAGCACACGCAAGGGACTGATGTCGTCGCGGCAATCTTCCAGCGCGATGTACTGCGCGCGCACCGCCTCGGCTTCGTCGAAACGGCCTTCGTGCAGCAGATGCAGGATGTGCATCGAGCCGCGCGGTGCGAGGCAGACGGAACCCGAGGTGAAGCTCTTCAAACCGAACTGGCGATAGTGCACGACGGCCGGACGCTCGCCGATACCACTCACGATCCAGCGCGACTCGACTTCGGCCAGCAAGGACTCGAGATAGGGGTCACGCGAGGGATCCTCGCGCACGGCGGCATACTTGAGGGCGACGATGCGGCCTTCTTCGATCAGCTTGGCCACGGTATCGGGACGCAGATAATCAGCCGCCTTGATGTACACCACCGCGGGCTTGCCGAGCGCATCGGAAAAGCGCCGCACGCCGTCCGCCAGACCCGCATCCGTGTACGGGAACGACATCGGCAGCAGCATCGCGGTCGGGAATGCACGGCTGCGCAGAATGGCGGCCTGATCGATCAGCTTGCCGTAATCAGGGCCGGCCGACGGCAACACCCAGGTGTCGGGACCCGCGGCTTCGGCCAGAAAATCCACCACGCGCGCGTACTCGCTGACCGCGATGTTGTAGAAATTCGCGTTGCCGCCGTACATGACATTGCGCACGCCGCCCGCCTCGAGATACCCGAGCAATTTGCGGTTGGCCTCTTCGTTGAGCGAAAGGTCCGCGTGGCGCGCCAGGGGCGGCACCGCAATCACGGAACGCTGCAGATCGGCGGGGGTGACCGGAGTGGTTTTCATGAGCCAGGATCCTCGTATCGGACGGCGCACGGCGGCGCGAAAGTGGCGGCCAGTATGCGGAAAAAACACTTGATTGACAAGTTTGCGCTGCCTACCTATATTTGTTTTACAAGCAGGCCGATTCACCTCCCATGCGTACTCGCTTGCGGGGAACACCACACGATGCACCCGGCACAGCACGGGCGCACATCTGGAGACAAGATCGATGCACCTGACACTGCGCCGACGCGCGCTCGCGCTCGCCACCTGTATCGCCGCACTGGCCGCACCGGCTGCTCACGCCGATCCCGCCGCCAACTACCCTGATCGTGATGTCCGCCTCCTCGTGCCCTTCCCGGCCGGTGGCACGGCCGATATCGCGGCGCGCACCGTGGCCGCCGAACTCGGCAAGCGCTGGAAGCGCGCGGTGGTGGTCGACAACAAGGCAGGTGCCGGCGGCAACGTCGGCACCGCGGAAGCCGCGCGCGCCAAGGGGGATGGCTACACGCTGTTGATGGGTACCGTCAGCACGCACGCCATCAATCAATCCGTCTACCGCGAGCTGCCCTATGACCCGGTCAAGGATTTCGAGCCCGTCACACTGGTGATTCCCGTGCCGAACGTGCTCGAGCTCAACCCCGCCTTCGCGCAACGCCACAACATCAACAATGTGGCGGACCTGATCAAGTATCTGAAGGCCAACCCGGACAAGGTCAACATGGCCTCCACCGGCAACGGCACCTCCACGCATCTGTCCGGCGAGCTGTTCCAGACCATGACGGGCACGCGCATGACGCACGTTCCCTACAAGGGCAGCAGCCCCGCGCTGACCGATGTGATGGCGGGGTCGGCGGACCTCATCTTCGACAATCTGCCCTCCTCGATGGGCTTCATCAAGGGCAACAAGCTCAAGCCGCTGGCCGTGACCACCGCCACGCGTTCGCCCGCCCTGCCCGATGTGCCGACGCTGGCCGAGGCTGGCGTGCCCGGCTACGAGGCCTCGAGCTGGTTCGGCCTGCTGGCGCCCGCCGGCACACCGCCCGCCATCGTCGCCAAGGTGCAGCGCGATGTGGCCGAGGTGCTGCAACTCGAACAGGTGCGCGCGCAACTACTGGCTCAGGGCGCCGTACCTTCGGGCAACAGCCCCGCGCAATTCAAGACCTTCATGGCGGACGAGACCAAAAAATGGGCAGCCGTCGTGCAGAAATCCGGCGCCAAGGTGGACTGAGGCTCACGCCCTGACCACCCGGCTACCGGCATAACCGCCCGCTGCCGATGCGCGCGGCAACGGGCATCACGAAACGATACGCGCGCCAGGAGACACCGTGAAACGCTTCAACTTTGCCGCCGCGAGCCTCACGCTCGCCACCCTGGCCTGCGCGCCGTTCGCGCACGCCGCCGACGACGCCAAGTCCTGGCCCAACAAGCCCGTCACGATGATCGTGCCGTTCGTGCCGGGTGGATCCTCCGACATCACCGCGCGCTCCGTCACGCCGGGCCTCTCGAAGATCCTGGGTCAGACCTTCGTGGTCGAGAACAAGCCCGGGGCCAACAGCTCGATCGGCGCGCAACAGCTCGCCCGCTCCACGCCCGACGGCTACACCATGATGGTGGGCTCGATCGGCACGTTCTCGATCAACGAAGCCTTGTACGCGAATCTCGCCTACAACCCCAGCAAAGACTTCATCTATCTGACCCAGGCCGTGCGTAATCCCAACGTCCTGGTGGCACCGCCTTCGTTCCCGGCCAACACGGTCGCCGAGTTGGTGGAATACGCCAAGAAGAACCCGGGCAAGGTCTCGTACGCCTCGTCCGGCACCGGATCGTCGGATCACCTCTCCGCCGTGATGTTCCGTCAGCGCACCGACACCACCGGTGTCGACGTGCCCTATCGCGGCGGCGGCGCGGCCATCGCCGACCTGATGGGGGCACAGGTCAACGTGTCGTTCCAGAACCTCGGCGCGGTGCAGACGCACATCAAGGGCGGCAAGCTCAAGGCGCTGGCGATCACGGGCGGCGAACGCGTGAAGGATCTCCCCGACGTTCCCACGCTCGAAGAGGCCGGCGTGAAAGACATGGTGGTGTACTCCTGGCAGGGCTTCGCCGTGCCCAAGGGCACGCCCGCCCCCATCGTCACGAAGCTGTCCGATGCGCTCATCAAGACGCTGCACGATGAGCAGGTCGCCAAGACCCTGGCCGGCCTGGGCTTCGAAGTGGTGGCCAATACCCCGAAGGAATTCGCCGCATTCCAGCAGCAGGAGGTCAAGCGCTGGAAGGAAGTGATCGAGAAGGGCAAGATCAAACTCGAATAACGCGGGTCAGGGCGCGAGCAGGTCATGGCACCGGCTCGCGCCAGCGTCTCTTCTCCCCCGCTTTCGCATCGGCTCCTGGCCCCCGCCTCACCGCCTCTGCGCCTGCGCACGCTATGCCTGCGCCGCGCGATCAAGTAGCATTTTCGTTTTGCCACCCCCAGATTCGATTCCCATGACTACCAAGCAACGCATCATCCAGGTCGGCTCGTATGCCGGATCTCCCAGCGCCAATGCCCGTCTGGCCGAAAGCTACGACGTGTTCGAGCTCTGGAAGCACCAAGACCGCAAGGCGGCACTGACCGAACACGGCAAGGGCGTGACCGCGCTCGTGACGTCGGCCACGTTTGGCTGCAGCGCCGAGATGATGGATGCGCTGCCCGACCTGAAGGCTATCTGCAGTTGGGGCGTGGGTTACGAAACCATCGACGTGGCCGCCGCCAAGGCACGCGGCATCCTCGTCAGCAACACCCCCGACGTGCTCACCGATTGCGTAGCGGACCTCGCCTGGGGCCTGCTCATCGCCGCCGCTCGCCGCATCGGCCAGGGCGAGCGTTTCGTGCGCGCCGGCCAATGGGGTCAGGTGCACGGCAACATCCCGCTGGGCATGCGCGTGAGCGGCAAGAAGCTCGGTATCGTGGGCCTGGGCCGCATCGGGGAGGCGATCGCCCGCCGGGGTCTCGGCTTCGACATGGACGTGCGCTATCACAACCGCCGCCAGCGTGACGACGTCGACTACGGCTATGAGGCCAATCTCGTCGACCTGGCACACTGGGCCGATTTCCTGATCGTGGCGACCGTGGGCGGCCCGCAAACGCGCCACCTGGTCGGCCGTGAGGTGCTCGAGGCCCTCGGCCCCAAGGGCATCATCGTCAACATCGCACGCGGCCCGGTCATCGACGAAACCGCCCTGGTCGAGGCGCTGACCAGCGGCAAACTCGGTTTCGCCGCGCTCGACGTGTTCGAGCACGAGCCCAAGGTGCCCGAGGCCCTGCGCACGGGTGACCAGGCCGTGGTCCTGCCGCACATCGGCAGCGCCACCTACGAAACCCGCATGGGCATGGAAGACCTGATGCTCGTCAATCTGAAGTCGTACTTCGAGACGGGCACGGTGGTCACCCCGGCCGAATGACCCACGCCGGCCGCTGACTGGACCGCGCGTCCGGCCAGCGGCCGAGCCGCGGCCCCCCTCCACGCACGAAGCAAGGGGGCGGCCCGGCGAAGGAAAGTACCCCCACGCTGCGCCCGCTTCGCGTGCTTGCTGCCCCCCGCGGGGGCGCCTTTTGTCTTGGGGCGGCCCGGCGAAGGAAAGTGCCCCCACGCTGCGCGCTTCGCGCGCTTGCTGCCCCCCGAGGGGGCGCTTTTTGTCTTGGGGCGGCCCGGCGACAAAAAAGCCGCTGGGTCGGTGTCGACCTCCAGCGGCTTTTTCGTGGGCACGGCGCACAGGGCGCCACGCCGTCCGCGGGATCAGATTTCGCGTTCTTCGGTCTTGAGCTGGTTGTCGCGGGCGAAATCGACCACGAACTTGTAGGCGAGCGGTTCGAGCTCGCGCAGACGCAGATCGACCACGATGCCCCGCACGCCGTCGATCACGACTGGCAGCACATAGGGCGAGTAGGTCAGGTGATTGCCGGCACTGCCGGGCGGACGAAACTGGGCCATGACGCCGGCGAGGCGTTCTGCCCAGTCGCTGGGGCGAAAGCGTGAGCCACTCTCGGTCACACCATGAATAACGAATTGTTTGACGCGATTTGCCATGGATTCTTCACTGCGGGCTGCGCGCGCGGACGCCGGATCGGCCGCGTCTCAAACATGCGACCCGCGCCGCGAATTGTATATGATTGATCCTTTGCCCTCCTGTCAGGCAGGTGCCGACAGGGGACGGAAGGTCCCGACCCGCCCCCGCCATCGGGGGATATCCCGTGGAGATGATCGCGATGTCTACCCCTCTGGCCAATATCTATTCACGCCTTCCCGTGTCGTTCACGCATGGCAAAGGCGTGTGGCTGTGGGACCCGCAAGGCCGCAAGTATCTCGATGCTCTCGCGGGCATCGGCGTATCGAGCCTCGGTCACGACCATCCCGGCCTGGTGCAGGCGATCACGCAGCAGGCCGCGCGCGTGATCCACACCTCCAATATCTACGAAGTGCCGCAGCAGACCCAGCTCGCGGCGCGCCTGAATGCCCTCTCGGGCATGGAAGAAGTCGCCTTCAACAACAGCGGCTCCGAGGCCAACGAGGCCGCCATCAAGCTCGCGCGCTACTACGGCTATAAAAGCGGCAATACCCACGCCCACATCATCACGATGGACTCGTCGTGGCATGGCCGCACGCTCGGTACGCTCGCGGCCACCGGCAGCGACAAGGCGCGCAAGGGTTTCGAGCCGCTGCCCACGGGATTTATCCAGGTGCCCTACAACAACCTCGACGCCGTGCGCGAGGCCGGCGACCGCGAGCCGCGGGTCACCGCCGTGCTGCTCGAGGTGCTTCAGGGCGAAGGGGGCATACGCCCGTCCGACACCCAATACCTAAAGTCGCTGCGCGAACTCTGCACCGCGCGCGGCTGGCTGATGATGATCGACGAAGTGCAGTCCGGCATCGGCCGCACGGGCAAATGGTTCGCCCACCAGTGGGCCGGCATCGAACCCGATGTGATCACGCTGGCCAAGGGCCTGGCGGGTGGCGTGCCCATCGGCGCCATGCTGGCGCGCGGCCCGGCGGCCGGCGTCTTCACGCCCGGCAGCCATGGCACGACCTTCGGCGGCGGCCCGCTCGCCTGCGCGGCCGGCCTGGCCGTGCTCGACGCCATCGAAAAAGACGGGCTGCTCGAGAACGCCGAACGCGTTGGCGAGCACCTGAAACAAGCCCTGGCCAGCGCGCTGGCCGGGCTGCCCGGCGTGACCGAGGTGCGCGGCCGCGGCCTCATGCTGGGCATCGAGTTGACCCGCCCCTGCGGCATCCTGGCGCTGCGGGCCATGGAAGCGGGCCTTCTCATCAACGTGACGCGCGACAAGGTCATTCGACTGCTGCCGCCGCTCATCCTCACCCAAGACGAGGCCGACCAGATCGTCGGTATCCTCGTGCCTCTCATCAAACAGTTCCTGGCCGAACAAGCATAATCAACGGCGGGCGGCGCCAAGAGCCCCAGCCCGCACAACGACCTGTGACATCGAACATGACTTCTCCCTCGAATCAGAACGGCCCGCTGCGGCACTTCCTGCAGTTCAAAGACCTTTCCGCCGCCGAAATCGGCTACGTGCTCGACCGCGCCCGCATCATCAAGGCCAAGTTCAAGCGCTACGAACCCCACATGCCGCTGCACGACCGCACGCTGGCGATGGTGTTCGAGAAGGCCAGCACCCGCACCCGTGTGTCGTTCGAGGCCGGCATGTATCAGATGGGCGGTTCGGTCATCAACCTGACCTCCAACGATTCGCAGCTGGGCCGCTCCGAGCCCATCGAGGACACCGCGCGCGTCATCTCGCGCATGGTCGATATCGTCATGATCCGCACGTTCGAGCAGACTCGCATCGAACGCTTCGCCTCGCACTCGCGCGTGCCGGTGATCAACGGCCTGACCAACGAATTCCACCCCTGCCAGATCCTGGCCGACCTGTTCACTTACATCGAACACCGTGGCCCGATCGCGGGCAAGGTGGTGGCATGGGTCGGTGACGCCAACAACATGTCGTACACCTGGCTGCAAGCGGCCGAGCTGCTGGGCTTTACCCTGCATGTGTCCACGCCCGCCGGCTATGAACTCGATCCGGCCCGCATCGGCACCCCGCCCGCCTCCGTGCTCAAGCAGTTCAAAGACCCGATGGAAGCCTGCCAGGGTGCGCACCTGGTCACCACCGACGTCTGGACCAGCATGGGCTACGAAGCCGAGAACGAAGAGCGCCGCACCGCCTTCGCAGACTGGTGCGTCGACGCCGAAATGATGGCCGTGGCCGATCCGCAAGCCGTGTTCATGCACTGCCTGCCCGCTCACCGCGGCGAAGAGGTCACCGGCGAGGTCATCGACGGCCCGCAGAGCGTGGTCTGGGACGAAGCGGAAAACCGCATGCACGCCCAGAAGGCGCTGATGGAATTCCTGCTGCTCGGCCAGTTGCCCTGACCTTCTTATCCGTCCCCGGCGGCATGCCACCGGGGACTCGCGCGCGGCGAGGCCCGTCCCAAACGCGCTAAAATAGCCAGTTGATTTCAATCTCGCGCCGCCTTGCGGTCGGCGCGCGTCGTGCGGCACGTCGCCGTCAGTCCTGTTGGCGCTCTCGATCACACAATGACTACCATTCTCCCGAACCTTCCCGCCGGCCAGAAGGTCGGCATCGCCTTTTCCGGCGGCCTGGACACCAGCGCGGCCCTGCTGTGGATGCGCGAAAAGGGTGCGATTCCCTACGCCTACACCGCCAACCTCGGCCAGCCCGACGAGCCCGACTACGACGACATCCCCCGCCGCGCGACCCAGTACGGCGCCGAGAAGGCCCGCCTGGTCGACTGCCGCGCACAGCTCGTGGCCGAAGGCATCGCCGCCCTGCAAAGCGGCGCTTTCCACATCACGACCGCCGGCATCACCTACTTCAACACCACGCCGATCGGCCGTGCCGTGACCGGCACCATGCTGGTCGCCGCCATGAAGGAAGACGGCGTCAACATCTGGGGCGACGGCAGCACGTTCAAGGGCAACGACATCGAGCGCTTCTATCGCTACGGTCTGCTCACCAACCCCGATCTCAAGATCTACAAGCCCTGGCTCGACCAGCAGTTCATCGACGAGCTCGGCGGCCGTGCCGAGATGTCCGAGTACATGCAGAAGGCCGGTTTCGACTACAAGATGTCGGCCGAGAAAGCCTACTCCACCGACTCGAACATGCTGGGCGCCACCCACGAAGCCAAAGATCTCGAGCAACTGAGCTCGGGCATCAAGATCGTCAAGCCCATCATGGGCGTGGCCTTCTGGCGCGATGACGTGGTCGTGAAGGCCGAAGAGGTCACCGTGCGCTTCGAGGCCGGCCAGCCGGTCGCGCTCAACGGCGTCGAGTACGCCGACCCGGTCGAGCTGATGCTCGAAGCCAACCGCATCGGCGGCCGTCATGGCCTGGGCATGAGCGATCAGATCGAAAACCGCATCATCGAAGCCAAGAGCCGCGGCATCTACGAGGCTCCGGGTCTGGCTCTGCTGTTCATCGCCTACGAACGTCTGGTCACCGGCATCCACAACGAAGACACGATCGAGCAGTACCGCGAAAACGGCCGCAAGCTCGGCCGCCTGCTGTACCAGGGCCGCTGGTTCGACCCGCAAGCCATCATGCTGCGCGAAACCGCCCAACGCTGGGTCGCCCGCGCCATCACGGGCGAGGTCACCGTCGAGCTGCGCCGTGGCAACGACTACTCGATCCTCAACACCGTGTCGCCCAACCTGACGTACGCGCCCGAGCGCCTGTCGATGGAGAAGGTGGAAAACGCCCCCTTCACGCCGGCGGACCGCATCGGCCAGCTGACCATGCGCAATCTCGATATCGTCGACACGCGCGAGAAGCTCTTCACCTACGTGCAGACCGGCCTGCTGGCACCGTCCAGCGGTGCCGCGCTGCCGCAGCTGAAGGACACCGGCAACAAGTAAGCCACTGCCGCGTCACAAAAAGCCGGATCGCACGATCCGGCTTTTTTTTTGCCCGGCCTCCGCGGCATATGCGCCGCGGCGGATGGCTGCGGCGGCCCCCAACGCCTATGGAACCACTGATGCGGCCCTATAAAAACGACACTGCTTTTCATACAAAACATTAAAGACCGGCGCACTAGCTGACGTTAAGGGTGCGCGGCCTTCCTTCTCGATTCCGGGCCGCACTCACTGGACCCGACATGCCCCGCTTAACCCTGCGTCAAAAACTCTGGATTCCCCTGGCCATGGCCTGGATCGGCCTGCTGGCGATCACGGTATTCAACGCATTCCAGGCCCGTTCACTGCAACTGGCCGAACGCCGCCAGGATCTGTCGAACCTGGCCGAAGCCGCCCACAGTCTCATCGTGGACTCGATGAAGCTGGGCGAACAGGGCAAGCTCACGCCCGAGCAGGCGCGCAAACAGGCCATTGAACGCGTGGGCGCGCTGCGCTACGGCAGCGATGGCTACGTCACGCTGACCGACGCGCAGTCCAACATCGTGATGCACCCGATCAACGCGAGCCTGAACGGCAAGAACATGTCGAGCTTTCGCGACGCCAAGGGCGGCGATTTGTATGGCGACATCGCGCGCGCGGGCGCCAGCTCGAACGGCTCGGGCTTTCTCGAGTACTGGTGGCCCCGCCCTGGCGCCAAGGAAGCCAGCCCCAAGCTGGGCTACGTGATGCGCTACAAGCCTGCGCAGTGGGACATCATCGTCGGCACGTACATGGATGACATCCAGGCCGCCTTCATGAGCGCACTGATGCAGTCTATCGGCATGCTCGTCGGCCTGGGCATCCTGATGTCGTGGGTCGCCGCGCTCGTCGTGCGCAGCATCCAGCGTTCGGTCGGTGGCGAACCCGACGTGGCCGCCCACGTGGCCGGCCGGATCGCGGCGGGAGACCTGAGTACGCGCGTCACGCTGCGGCCCGGCGACGACCAGAGCGTCATGGCCGCCATCGCCCACATGCGGGATCGTCTCGCCGAAACCGTGGGCAAGATTCAGATCGCCGCGGGCTCGATCGATGCAGCGGCCCGCGAGATCTCGGCGGGCAACACCGACCTGTCCTCACGCACGGAAGAGCAGGCAGCATCGCTCGAAGAAACCGCCTCGAGCATGGAAGAGCTCACCTCTACCGTGCGCCAGAACGCCGACAATGCACGCGAAGCCAGCGAGCTCGCCTCACAGGCCTCCAACGTGGCAGCCCAAGGCGGCCAGGTCGTCAACCAGGTGGTCGACAAGATGCGTGGCATCACCGCCAGCTCGCGCAAGATCGGCGACATCATCGGCGTGATCGACGGCATTGCCTTCCAGACCAACATCCTGGCGCTGAACGCCGCGGTCGAGGCCGCGCGCGCGGGCGAGCAAGGTCGCGGCTTCGCGGTCGTGGCTGGCGAGGTACGCAGCCTGGCGCAACGCAGCGCGAGCGCCGCCCGCGAGATCAAAGACCTCATCGGCGAATCCGTAGGCCAGGTGGAGACCGGCTCGGCGCTGGTCGAGCAGGCCGGCGCCACCATCGAAGAAGTCGTGCAGGCCGTGCATCGCGTGACCACCATCATGGGTGAGATCGCCACGGCGTCGTCCGAGCAGACGCGCGGCCTCGAAGAGGTGAACCGTGCGGTCTCGCAGATGGACGACGTGACGCAACAGAACGCCGCTCTGGTCGAAGAAGCCGCGGCCGCGGCCGGATCGCTCGAAGATCAGGCGCAACAGCTGCAGCGCGCCGTCGCGATCTTCCGCCTGGAACAGGCGCCGGTCGCTACCGCGCTGCCCGCGCATGCAGCACGCCTGGGCTGGGAGCCCCAGACCGCCTGACGCACGCGGCAGGCCCAAAAATAGAGGCGGTCCGCTGGCGAGCGGACCGCCTTTATTTTCATGGGACGGGCTCGATTCAGAGCTCGACCTGCATCCCCATCTCGACCACGCGATTGGGCGGGATCTTGAAGAACTTCGTGCTCCGGGTGGAGTTGCGCGCCAGGAACGAAAAGACCGCGCGGCGCCAGCCCGAGAGCGCCGGACGGCGCGCCGCCACCACGGTCTGGCGCGACAGATAGAACGAGGTGCGCATCGGCTCCAGGTCGATCTCCGGATAGGCCTCGGCCACCAGACGCAGCGCCTCCGGGACATCGGGATCTTCCTTGAAGCCGTAATGGATCACGACCGTCCAGCTCGACGCGCTGATCTTCTCGACCACGAAGCGCTCATGCGCCGCGATGTAGGGCACGTCGGCCACCTTGATGGTGAGAAAGATCACGTGCTCATGCAGCACCTTGTTGTGCTTGAGGTTGTGCAGCAAGGCGGGCGGCACGTGATCCGGATTCATGGTCATGAAGATGGCCGTACCCTGCACACGCGCGGGCGGATAGGCCTCGAGCTGCTCCATGAACGAGGCGACCGGCTGACGATCGCGCGCCTGCATTTCGGCGAGCAGGTGACGGCCGCGGCGCCACGTCATCATCAGCGTGAACACGACAATACCCACCACCAGCGGCAGCCAGCCGCCTTCATGGATCTTGAAGATATTGGCGCCGAACAGCAGGATGTCGACCACCAGCAGCACGCCCAGCGTCACCAGCCACAACACGCGCTTGCCACCGGTACAGCCACGCGGCAGTACCGCGAAGGCCAGCACCGAGGTGGTGAGCATCGTGCCCGTCACGGCAAAACCATAGGCGGCGGCCAGGCTCTCGGAATCCTGGAACAGCACCACCAGCACGAGCACGGCACACAGCAGCAGCGCATTCACCTGGGGCAGATAGATCTGGCCTTTCTCGATGGCCGAGGTATGCAGGATCTGCATGCGCGGCCAGAAGCCCAGCTGCACCGCCTGCCGCGTGACCGAATACGCGCCGGAGATGACCGCCTGCGAGGCCACGACCGTCGCGATCGTGGCGAGCACCACCAGGGGCACGAGCCCCCACTCCGGCGCCATCAGGAAGAAGGGATTGCGAATCGCCGTGGGATCGCGCAACAGCAGCGCGCCCTGGCCGAAGTAGCAAAGCGTGAGCGCGGGCAACACCGCGGCGAACCATGCCCGCCGGATCGCGGGCCGGCCAAAATGTCCCATGTCGGCGTAGAGCGCCTCGGCGCCCGTCAGCGCCAGCACGACGGCACCGAGCAGCAAAAAGCTCATCAGCGGCAGCTCGACGATGAAGCGCAGCGCCCAGATCGGATTGAGTGCCGCCAGGATTTGCGGCGCCTGCCAGATCTGCCATCCGCCGAGCACCGCCAGCGTCAAGAACCAAAGCCCCATGACGGGCCCGAACAGCTTGCCCATGGCGCCGGTGCCGCGCGACTGGATGACGAACAGCGCGACGAGCACGATCAGCGCCATGGGTACGATCCAGGGATCGAGCGTGTGCGACACGATACCGATACCCTCGAGCGCGGACAGCACCGAGATCGCGGGCGTGATCATGCTGTCGCCATAGAACAGCGCCGCGCCGAAGATCCCGAGGACGATCAACAGCCAGCGCAGCTTGCCCGTTCGGCCCCGTACCGCGAGCTCGAGGAGCGCGAGCGTGCCGCCCTCCCCCCGGTTATCTGCGCGCAGCACAAGCATCACGTACTTGAACGACACCACCAGCATCAGCAGCCAGAACAGGATCGAGAGCACACCCAGGATGTGGGCGGGTTCGAGGTCGGCAAATCCCGTGAGACAGGCGCGCAATGTGTAAAGCGGGCTGGTGCCGATATCGCCGTACACGACGCCGAGCGCGCCGAGCATCAGCGCCGCTTGGCGCGACGGGACGTGCGCCGGCACGCCGGCCGCGGGCGTGACGCTGGAAGTGGGTTGGCTCATAGCAGTCGTTCTTGACGCGAGAGTTGAGTGCCCTTGCGCGGGCCGGGGAACACGACGGACAGGCGGGTACCGGAATACTCAGGACGGCTCACCAGCTTCCACCATGCGCCATGCGCATGCGCAATCTCGCGCACAATGGCCAGCCCCAGACCGGAGCCGTCCGCGGTCGCGCTGGGCGAACGGTAGAACGCTTCGAAAACACGCTCGCGCTCGTCCGGCCGGATGCCGGGGCCATCGTCCTCGACCGTCAGGGCGGGCGGATTCTCGCCCACTGTCAGCACGATGCGCCCGGCCGGCTGGCCATAACGCAACGCATTGTCGATCAGATTGCCCAGCAATTCGTCGAGCAACAGCGGATCGCCGTCGATCCAGACGGGATGCTCCGGTGCCGCCAGGTCGATCTCGACCTGCGACAGACGTGCATGCGGAATCCATTCGGCGCCGCTGGCACGTACCCATTCGCAGAGATCGAGCCGCACGAAGCGGTCTTGCGGGCGCGCATTCGGATCGGCCTTGGCCAGCACGAGCAGCTGTTGCCCCAGGCGAATCATGCGATCGCTCACGGCCTTGATACGTTCGGCCCGGGCCCGGACGTCCTCGGGCAAGGGACGAGCCAGCATGAGCTCGGATTCGAGCCGCAAGCCGCTCAAAGGCGTACGCAACTGATGCGCGGCGTGCCCGATAAAACGCCGCTGCGCCGCGAGCGAGGCGTCGAGGCGCAGCAACAGATCATTGATGTGGGTGACGAGCGGCGCGATCTCGGCGGGCAATCCGTTCACCGCCATGGCCTGCATGTCGTCGATCGACCGCAGCCGGATCTCTTCGGCCAGGTGGTTGACCGAGGCGAGCCCGGAGCGCACTCCCTGAATGACGACCCAGGCAAACAGCGCGACCAGCAAGACCTGCCCGACCACCATCAGCCAGAAGAAATCCTCCAGCATCCAGACCGACATGTCGATCTTGTGGGTGATGACCCAGGTGGCGGCCAGATCCAGCAGCACGAGCAACAGGATGGGCGGCATGAGCCGCACGACGAGATGCCGCGCGAGCGAGCCGCGCGGCAGCCTGAAGCCGCTATGCATGGATGGCGGCGGGGGCAGCGGAGTCTGCGTATCCGGCATGGGAGTGTGAGGCGGTCAGGGGTGCGAGAGCATGGGGCCTGGTCCGCCGGAGGGCATCACGCCGGTTCGACGTCCAGCATGTAGCCAAAGCCGCGCACCGTCTGGATGCTGGCGCCGGTGCCTTCGAGGCGCTTGCGCAGGCGATAGACGTAGACTTCGACGGCGTTTTCGCTGAAGTCGGCATCCCAGGCGGACAGGGAATTGACGATCTGCCGCTTGGTGACGACGCGGCCCACGCGGGCCATCAGCATCTCGAGCACGGACAGCTCGCGCACCGACAGCGCCAGGCGATGGCCATTGGCGCGGACTTCGCGGCCGACCGTGTCGAACACCAAAGGTCCGACTTCGATCAGCGGCTGCGCCTGACCCGTACGACGGCGGCCCAGGGCGCGCACGCGGGCGGCGAGCTCGGGCAGATCGAACGGCTTGGTGACGTAGTCGTCGGCACCGGCGTCCAGGCCGGCCACGCGGTCATCGAGACCGTCGCGGGCGGTAAGGATCAATACCGGAACCTGGTTATTTTCCTGGCGTACCTGGCGCAGCACCTCGAGACCGCTCAGGCCAGGAAGGTTCAGATCCAGCAGCAGCAGGTCGTAGGGCTGCCCCGCCAGCGCGCCCTGGACCTTGTCACCTTCGGTGAGCCAGTCGACGGCATAGCCCTGGTCGGACAGGAATTCCTGGAGCGCGTGGCCCAGGGTGGTGTCATCTTCGATTACGAGAACTCGCATGCTGCGATTCTAGCGCGAACCGGGGCCGGACACTCAACTGTCTGAGTTTGTCCGGCCGCCGGATGACCGCGGGACGGTCAGCGGGCTACGGCGGCAGGTGCGCCTGCCCCGGGTGCCGCTGCTGCGGGCGTGCCTGCTGCGGGCGCGCCGGCCGCGGGTGCAGCTTCGGCGCCCGGGGCGGTGGCGCCCGGTTGCGTGATGAAGCCGATACGCGTCATGCCGCTGCGGCGGGCCGAGGCCATGACCTTGGCCAGCGTCTCGTAGCGGGTGTTCTGATCCGCGCGGATGCGGATCTCCGGCTGGGGCTTGTCCTGGGCCAACGCGCGGAAGCGATTGGGCAGGTCGTCCAGCAGGACCGGTTTCTCGTCCCAGAAGAGCGCGCCAGAGGCATCGATCGCCAGGTCGACCGTCTTGGGGTCTTCCTGCACCTGCTCGGCGCTCACCTGCGGGATGTTGATCTTGATCGAGTGCGCCAGCAGCGGCGCGGTGATGATGAAGATCACCAGCAACACCAGCATGACGTCGATCAACGGCACCATGTTGATCTCCGACACGGTGTGGCCGCCAGAGCCCTTATTGTCGAAGCTGCCGAAAGCCATTACTCGCTCCCACGCGCGCCGGGTTGCGTACCCTGGCGACGCAGCGCACGGACCTTGCCATCGGACACGGCGACCTGCTGGCCGGTCGTGAGGAAAGCGAACAGGTCATGGGCGAACGCATCGAGGCGCGACAGGAACACGCGGTTGTTGCGCACGAAAGCGTTGTACGCCAGCACCGCAGGAATGGCCACGGCCAGACCCAGGCCCGTCATGATGAGCGCTTCGCCCACCGGACCGGCGATGCGGTTGATGGTCACGCCGTCCGACAGGCCGATGCCCACCAGCGCGTGATACACACCCCACACGGTACCGAACAGGCCGACGAACGGCGCCGTCGAGCCGACCGAAGCGAGGATGGTCAGGCCGTTCTCGAGCTTGGCGGTTTCTTCGTCCATCACCTTGCGCATCGTGCGGGTCACGAATTCGCCATTGCTGCCGGCCTCTTCGAGCTTGGTCGCCCCATACTTGGCGTGGTGGGTCTGCGCGTGAATGGCGTGGCTGGCCAGATGCGAGAACGGATCGCGCGCACCGTGCGTGGCGATTTCGTTCTGCACCTGCTCGAGCGAGCCGGACGACCAGAACTTGTTCAGGAACTCGGCCGAGCGCTTACGCATGGACAGGTTCGAGAACGCCTTGACGACGATCAGGTACCAGGTGACCAGCGACATGATGATCAGAATGATGAAGAGCGTCTTGCCGACGAAATCGCTTTGCGCGATGAAGTGCATGAAGCCCATGTCGGGGGCAGGCGCTGCGGCGGGCGGCAACGCGGCAGCGGCCGCGGGTGCGGCCGACGAGGCAGCGGTGTTGAGCGTGTCGGCGGCCTGTTGCACGGCGCCGGGAGCGGCAGCGCCCGACGCAGCGGCACCGGCGCCTGCGGCACCAGAGGCCGGTGCAGCGGCGCCCTGCCCAGCCGGCGCGGTGGTTCCCGCCTGAGCCATCATGAAGATGGCGTTCTGGATCGCGTTGAACATCTTATTTCCTCAGTACGAAATCGAATGGGAGTTTTGCCTTGGCCGGGAGGGCCACGCCGTTGCGCATCAACGGCTTGAATCGGGCCTTGCGGGCGGCGGACAGCGCGGATTCATCGAGGCGGGAGTACCCGGACGATGAATCGATGGAAGCCTTGTCCACCGTACCTTGGGTATTGATCTCGACCAACACCACCACGCGGCCCTCTTCCTTCAGGCGTTGGGACGACATCGGGTACGTCGGCGCCGGTCGCGCACCCACGTACTCCACCTGCGACAGCATGATGGCCTCATCGGGCGGCGGCCCCTGGCGCGGCGCCTGCGTCACCTGCGCACCTTCGGGCGCGCCGGTCGGCGGCGTGGGCGGCGTCTCGGGCTTCGGCTCGGGCTTGATATCCGGCTTGGGCTGCGGTTTGGGTTGCGGCTTGGGCTTGGGTTTGGGCTTCGGCTTAGGCGCGGGCTCCGGCGGCTTCTCGATCACCGGGGGCGGCTCGGGCTCCGGCTCGGGTTCGATCTCGGGCTCGGGTTCCGGCTCGGGCTCGATCTCGGGTTCCGGAGGAGGCGGGGGCGGTTCTTCGACCGGCGGTTGGGGAGGCTCGGGCGTGGGCTCGGCCTTGGCAACCTGAGGCGTGGGCGCCTCGATCACGCTGACCATCACGGCCTCGGGCTCAAGCAACACAGGGGGGCTGTCGGGCGTGGCGAAAAAAATGGCGCCAACCACCGCGGCGTGAGCCGCTACGACGAGTGAGCCGGCCCCTGCGCGCAATGCGAAAGTCACCTGCGAAGTATTCCGACCGCTTTGAATGCTAGGCATGAATCAGCCAAATTCATTGATCAATGCCGCACCGCAACACCCTCGGGGTGCGCTACGACCGTAAACCCGGCACGATATATCAAATGCGAATGATTCGCAAGTTAGTTTCGTATCTCAGGGCACTACCGTAACGCACACCCCTGCCGTTTCGCAAATGCGCGGGATGAACGCAACGCCAATCGCGAACGAGAAAACACCCCTCGCGGACCGCTCGAGCGCGGACCGAAGAGAAGACAGTATTTAGAACAGGCTTGAAGAGAGCCGGACGGGCGAATGCCGCATACCGAAGACACGCTGAACCCGAAACGCCAACATCGCGACAGGGCAGGTGAGAGGAAGATTTGAGACCGGGTTAATGGTGGGTGCTACAGGGGTCGAACCTGTGACCTACGCCTTGTAAGGGCGCCGCTCTACCAACTGAGCTAAGCACCCCGGAATCAAACGCGGCCCGCAGTATAGCGGACCGCATTGAAGTCGGCAAATGACGCGGATGAATTCATCATGACGCATCGAGCCGACAGACCGTCAATCAGTTGACGGCGTCCTTCAGGGCCTTGCCCGGACGGAACTTGGGCACCTTGGCCTTCTTGATCTTGATGGTTTCGCCGGTGCGCGGATTGCGGCCCGTGCGAGCAGCGCGCGACGAGACGGCGAAGGTGCCGAAGCCCACCAGCGTCACCGTGTTGCCCTTCTTGAGGGTCGTTTTGACGCCACCGATCAGGGCGTCAAGCGCGCGGCCGGCGGCGGCCTTCGAGATATCTGCCTTGCTGGCGATGTGATCGATGAGTTCGGTTTTGTTCATTCAGGTTTACCCCTCACAAGGTATGGCTTTCGCGGCCTGGCACAAGAGCTCGCAACGGCGACTGTGCAGGCCGGAGATAGAACGGACGTGTGGAAGAAATAGTTCTTGCGCTGCAAAGCACAACTTTTTAACTGCTGCGTCGCAGTTCTCAGGGTGCCGTAGAAGGTGCCCGGATAGCTGCGACGCAGGGTGATATTAAGCCTCGCGCGTCTGCGGCTGTCAAGGGAAAACCCAGCCGCAAGCCGCGCCAATACTAGCTTTTACTGCTTTGCGCAATAAACAAAAACGCCTAGCGGGCAGTCGCGTGCACGTGTGTGACGAGGCTCGATTTCATGCACGAATCGTCGACGAATGTCCGAGCTGCAGCGCACACGAACGCACCCGCGTTGAAGGCGTCCGACGTGAAAAGCGCCGCGTGAAGCGGCGCTCGAAGAGAGGCTGCGGCATGCCCGGCCGGGCCGGTGACTCAGGCCATGGCGCCCTTGAGGGCCTGATCGAAATCATGCAGCAGATCGGCCTCGTCTTCGATGCCCACCGACACACGGATCAGGCTGTCCGCGATTCCCATTTGCGCACGGCGCTCGGCTCCCATCTCGTAATAGATGGTGTGCGCCGCGGGCAGCGCGAGGCTGCGCGTGTCGCCCAAGTGCGTGGCATTGAGCACGATATTGAGCCGATTGAGGAAGTCGAAACAATCGATGCCCTCGGCCAGCTCCACGCCCAGCAGGCCACCGAAGCGGCCCTTGAAGAGCTGCTTGGCACGCGCGTGCTGCGGATGGCTCTCGAGACCCGGATAGTGGACACGCGCCACGCCGGCGTGCGCGGACAGGAGACGCGCAAGTGCCAGCGCATTGCTGCTGTGGCGATCCATCCGAAGGGCGAGCGTTTCGGCACCGATTGCGATGCGGTGCGCCGGCTCGGCCGCGAGCGTACCGCCCATGTCGCGCAGCCCCTTCTTCTTGACCTGCGTCAGCCCCCAACCGGTGGACGGACCCTTTTTGTAGGCGTCGTAGATGTTCGCGTAGTTCTGCCAGTCGTACAGCCCCGTGTCGGTCACCGACCCGCCCAACGCGTGACCATGGCCCGCGATGTATTTGGACAGCGAATTCATCACCAGCGATGCGCCTACATCGCGCGCCTGGAACAGCCAGGGCGAAGTCAGCGTGTTGTCGACCACATAAACGAGACCGCGCTCGCGGCACAACTCGCCCATGCCGGCCAGATCCGCCACCTGCGTGCCCGGGTTGGCGATGGTTTCGGTGAAGACCATGCGAGTGTTGGGCCGGATGGCGGCGCGCACCTGCTCGATATCGGTGGCGTCGACAGAGGTGATCTCGACGCCCAGCTCCATCAGCGTGCCGAGCAGGCTGTTGGTGTTGCCGAACACGAACTGACTCGACACGAGATGATCGCCGCGGCGCAACAGCGTGGTGAAGATCGCAGCGAGCGCCGCCATACCGGTCGCGAAGCTCACCGTGCCCTTGCCGTTTTCCATGCGCGAGATCTTGGCCTCGAGCGCCGTGGTGGTCGGCGTGCCCTGGCGGGCATAGGTGAAGCCGGCCTTGCCCTGGAACACGGCCGCGAGCTCGTGCGCATCGGTATACGCGAACTCCGAGGACGGGTGCATGGGCTTGTGCACGGCGCCATGCTCGACGCCCTGATCGCGGTCGGAATGAAGAATCGTGGTGGTAAAGCCGTTCTGATGCATGATGATCTGGACTCGGAGATGACGATCGGCAACCGCAGGGCTGCCCGCAAAAAATCAGCCGCGACGCTGGCGCACGGTCTCGTACAGGCAGACGGCGCTGGCCACGCTGACGTTCAGGCTCTCGACCGAGCCTTGCATCGGGATACGCACGAGCTCATCGCAAGTCTCGCGCGTGAGACGGCGCATGCCCTCCCCTTCGGCTCCCATGACCCAGGCCATCGACTGCTTGGCATCGACTTGATGAATATCGTGGTCGGCCTGGTCATCCGTGCCCACCAGCCACACGCCACGATCCTTGAGCTCGCGCATCGTACGCGCCAGGTTGGTGACAGTGATGTAGGGCACGGTGTCGGCAGCGCCGCAGGCCACGCGCTGCACCGTGGCATTCAACCCCACCGCGCGATCACGCGGCGCGATCACGGCATGCACACCAGCCGCATCCGCCGTGCGCAGGCAGGCGCCCAGGTTGTGCGGATCGGTCACGCCATCGAGCAGCAGCAGGAAGGCGGGACCTTCGATGACGTCGAGCACTTCGTCGACATCGACCGCGAGCTGGCGCTCGTCGGCCAGCGCGACAACACCCTGGTGGCGCGTACCGCGCGCGATGCCGTCAAGCCGCTCGGCCGACACGGGATGCACCCGGCAGCCGGCCTTGTTCGCCTGCTCGATGAGGCTTTGCATGCGCTTGTCGCGGCGCGAAGCCTCGACGTAGATTTCTTTGATGGACTCGGGCGCGTGACGCAGACGTGCGACGACCGCGTGAAAACCCGCCAGAACCTGGGCCGACGCCATGATCTCGACTACCTATATTGGAATGACTACAAACCCGCCCCGGGTGGGCGGAACACGCCCGCCGGCGAACCTGCGGGCGTAGACGATTCCGCAATGTTACCGCGAGCGCGTCAGCGGCGGGTGCGGCTGGCCTTCTTGGCCGCGCCACCGCTGCGCGACGCCGACTTGGGCGCCTTGGGCGGCTGGCTGGCCTTCTTGGCCTCGGCGCGCCGCTGCTTGGCCGTCTGGCCCTTCAGGGCTTCGGGCTTGGGCGCGGCGGCCTTCTTGACACGGCGCGGCTCGTCGGGATTGCGCCGGGCTTCTTTGCGCAGGGCGTCGAAACTCGTGCCCTTGACCAGGCGGAACTCGATACGGCGCGCCTCCAGATCGACGCGGGACACCTGCACCTGGACCTTGTCGGTCAGGCGATAGCGCATGCCGGTACGCTCGCCGCGCAACTCATGCAGCCCGTCGTTGAACTGGAAGTACTCGCCGCCCAGCTCGGAGACGTGCACCAGGCCCTCGACGTGCAGCGTGTCGAGCGTGACGAAAATGCCGAAGCTCGCCACACCCGTGACGGTGCCGCTGAAGTCTTCGCCCACGCGTTCCTTGACGAACCACGATTTGAGCCAGGCTTCCACATCGCGCGAGGCTTCGTCGGCGCGACGCTCGCTCGCCGACAGCAGCAGCCCGAGTTTTTCCCAGATGGCGTGCTCATGCTCGCGCTGGCCGCGGCCGATCACCAGGGGTTGGCCTTCGAGTTGCGGCACATAGCGCTTGCCTTGCAGCAGCGCCTTGATCACGCGATGGGTAAGCAGATCGGGATAGCGCCGGATCGGCGAGGTGAAGTGCCCGTAGGCCGCGTAAGCCAGACCGAAGTGGCCCATGTTGTCGGGGCTGTACACGGCCTGCTGCATGGAGCGCAGACACATGGTCTGGAGCAACGGGAAATCCGGACGGCCGCGTACGGAGTCGAGGAACTCGCCGTAGTCTTTGGCCGTGGGCGTCTCGCCTCCCCCCAGCGAAAGACCCATCGTGCGCAGGAACTCGCGCAGGGCCTGCAGGCGTTCGGGCGTCGGGCCTTCGTGGATACGGAACAGGCCCGGATGCTTGCTGCGCGCCATGAAGTCGGCAGCGCAGGTGTTGGCTGCCAGCATGCATTCTTCGATGAGCTTGTGCGCGTCGTTGCGCACCGACGGCACGATCTGCTCGATACGGCCGAGCTCGTTGCAGACGATTTTGGTTTCGACCGTGTCGAAATCGATGGCGCCACGCTTCTTGCGATTCTGGACCAACAGCTGGAACAGCTCGTACAGGTGCTGCACGTGCGGCATGATGTGCTTCATGGCAGCCGCGGCCGGGCCGCCCGGCTGTTGCAGCGCTTCCCAGATGCTGGTGTACGTGGTGCGCGCCTGCGAATGCATCACCGCGTTGTAGAACTGATAGGCCGTGACAGAACCCGCCTTGGCGCCGGTCGCCGGAATCACCATGTCGCAAACCAGCACGAGGCGATCGACGCTGGGATTGAGCGAGCACAGGCCGTTGGAAAGCGACTCGGGCAGCATGGGGATCACCCGGCGCGGGAAATACACGCTGGTGCCGCGTTCGAGCGCGTCGTCGTCGAGCGGCTCGCCGGGCTGCACGTAATGGCTGACGTCGGCGATGGCTACGATGAGCCGCCAGCCCGGGCGCTTGCGCTGTCCGGTACCGAGATCCACGGGCTCACAGTAAACGGCGTCGTCGAAGTCGCGCGCGTCTTCGCCATCGATCGTGATGAGCGGCACATCGCGCAGGTCGATACGGCCTTTGAGGTCGGTCTTGCGCACCACGTCGGGCAAACGAGCCGCCTGCTTGCGCGCGGCCTCGCTGAATTCGACGGGCACGTCGAACTTGCGGACCGCGATCTCGATTTCCATGCCGGGGTCGTCGATCTCACCCAGCACCTCGAAGACCTTGCCGAGCGGCTGGGTGTGACGCGTGGGCTGCTCGATGATCTCGACGGAGACCACCTGGCCATGCTGCGCGCCGTTGGTGTCGCTCGGCGGAATCAGAATGTCGTGTTTGATGCGCTGGTCTTCGGGCACGACGATGGACAGGCCATGCTCATGCAGAAATCGACCCACCAGCTTGTTGGTGCGGCGCTCGATGACCTCGACGATCGTACCCTCGGGCTTGCCTCGGTATTCGCCCGAAGGCTTGACCAGCACGCGATCGCCGTGCAGCACCTTGAGCATTTCGCGCGGCGACAGAAAGAGATCCTGACCGCCATCATCGCGTACCAGGAATCCGAAACCGTCACGATGACCCTGGACCCGGCCCGCCACGAAATCGAGTTTGGTCGCGAGCAGCAGCACGCCCTTGCGATTAGGCATCAACTGACCATCACGCTCCATTGCGCCCAGCCGGCGGTCAAAGCCCACACGCGTGGCTTCCCGCTCGACTCCCATACGCTGCGCCAGCTCGTCGGGCGACAAAGGCGCCCCCGCCGATCGCAGTGCCCGCAAAATGTCTTCGCGCGAGGGCACATCAGGATCGAAATCGGGCGGCGCCTCGGGCATTACGGAAGTTGATCTGTTGTTATTGGAGTCGTTGTTCGATCGTTTTGCCAAAGGTGAAAATCCCGTTTATACTGCGCAGCTCTGCGGTTAGCCCAACGGCAATAACAACGTCGATAACTGCAGCAATAAAGTAGTACTGAAAGAGTGATGCTTGATGTGAAGCACAGTAGCTAGTCTACATGAGCAAATCACAAAAGAGATTGCATCACTCCTCGATCTGACGATATCGAATTGTCGAAAGACAAATCGTTGAATCAATCGAGACATCAGGTGAGCGCAAAGCCAGACCCCGAGTCCGAGCCCAGCAGCGCCTGATCTTGCCCAGGTGGCGGAATTGGTAGACGCGCATGGTTCAGGTCCATGTGCCGCAAGGTGTGGAGGTTCGAGTCCTCTCCTGGGCACCAATAATTCCCAAAGAGCCCGCAGAAATGCGGGCTCTTTGCTTTTGTACGCCCAGCGCATGAGGCAATGACCCAAGCGCCTGCGCGCTTTGCGTGAGGACGAGGAGAGCCGCGCGAGACGCCGCGCCAGGCCGTTGCGTACGCAACGAGGCGCGGCGCTACGCCTTGCCGCGCGTGCCCACCCTCTCCACATGATGGCGCTGGTAGACGTCTTCACCCATGGCAGCGATCTGTTGCGACACCAGGCGCTCGAAGGGCGCGAGCAGCGCCTCGTAGCGCGGCGTGCGTTCGAGCGCGCCCAGCGCCTCGCTGATGGCTTCGATTGTCGACAGCGCGCCCGCCGCGTCGGCGTGCCGCACGCGGTATCGGGTGACCGCCGTGTCGCCCAGCGTGATGCGCGGCAACGCCGCCAGCGCAGGGTTGTCGCGCAGCAATGCTCGAGCGTGACGCCATGTGCCATCCGGAACGATGAGCAGCTGCTCGCGCCCTCCCTCGATGGGCGCCGGCATGTCGCGCGCCAATTTGGCTGCCTCCCCCGGAAACAGCAGATAGCAGTCACGCCCTGCTCGCTCCCAGAGCGCCGCGTCGAAATGAGTCCCTGCAACCATCTCACCATGCTTCAACCCGAGCACGGCAAGGCGCGCGGTGTTGAGCGCGTGACGCGCCTCGTCGGGATGCTGCAGCACCAGCACGCGCACCGTATTGTCCAGGGACGGTATATCCGCACAAAGACAAAGCGGCACGGGGCGCAGGCAGCGGGGACAGGCGGGACGAGGCATGACGGGGAGCGTAGCGAGAAAGACGGAAATCCGCTGACCAGGACTCGCGGCATCGCCGCTGCGCCGTTGGCCGCGCAGGCACCAAGGATAATCGTTACCGGGACGCCCTGCCCCCCTCGCCCCCCTCGTCCCCCGAGCCTCCGCCCTGCCCTCGGCGGGCCCGCCTTTGGCTGACGGGTACCGCCCGATCCTGGGCGGACGAATAAAAATGTCGGCGCACGCTTGCGCGATCGAAAATATCCGTGCATAATCTCGCTTCTGTTGATTTTGACGGCAACGCCAAAACACAGAGCCCAGGTGGCGGAATTGGTAGACGCGCATGGTTCAGGTCCATGTGCCGCAAGGTGTGGAGGTTCGAGTCCTCTCCTGGGCACCAATAATTCCCAAAGAGCCCGCAGAAATGCGGGCTCTTTGCTTTTGTACGCCCAGCGCATGAGGCCATGACCCAAGCGCCTGCGCGCTTTGCGTGAGGACGAGAAAGGCAGCGCGTGCTCGCGCGGCCGGGGTCGCGCTTGTGTGACCGAGTCCTCTCCTGGGCACCATAATTCCTCAAAAGGCCCGCAGAAATGCGGGCCTTTTGCTTTATGCACCAGCCCTCCACGTTCGGCCACGCCGCATCCGGCAGCGCCACCGCGCCTCCCCCGAAAGACCGCGATCCACATCGGGTATAGTCGCCAGTCGGATATTGTTTGTCACAAAGCGACGTATGATCATCGGGATCGATTTGGGTACGACGAATAGTCTGGCGGCCTACTGGAAAGACGGTGCGGCGCACCTCATTCCGAATGCGCTGGGCCAGATCCTGACCCCTTCCTGCGTGAGCATCGACGCCGACGGCACGGTGCTCGTGGGCGCCGCCGCCAAGGCCAGATTGCAGACACACCCCGATCGCACCGCGGCGTTGTTCAAGCGGCACATGGGCAGCGACAAGCAGTTCGCCCTCGCCGGCCGAGCGTTGCGCCCCGAAGAACTGTCCGCACTGGTACTGCGTGCACTCAAGGAAGATGCCGAGGCGCACTTGGGCACGCCGGTGACGGAAGCCATTATCTCGGTGCCGGCGTATTTTTCGGACGCCCAGCGCAGGGCCACCCGCGCGGCGGGCCAACTCGCCGGATTGCACGTCGAACGCCTTGTGAACGAGCCTACCGCCGCCGCGCTGTCGTACGGCCTGCATCAGCGCGCCAGCGAATCGCAGTTTCTCGTGTTCGATCTGGGCGGCGGCACCTTCGATGTCTCCTTGCTCGAGCTATTCGAGGGCGTGATGGAAGTGCGCGCCACCGCGGGCGACAATTTCCTGGGCGGGGAGGACTTCCTGGGTCTCATCGTGGAGTGGTTCTTCGACGCCACGGGCGTGCCCGAACGTGCGCGACGCGAGGCGGGCTTCATGGAGCACCTCACGGCGCAGGCCGAGATCGCCAAACGCCAGCTCACCGAGGACACGGCCGCCACGCTCGCCATCGAATGGAACGGCAAGCCCTACAGCGCCGAACTCAGCCAAAGCCACTATCAAAGCCTGTGCGAACCGCTGCTGGCGCGATTGCGCGCCCCACTGGAACGCACGCTGCGCGATGCGGGCATCGCTTCCGGCGAGGTCGACGAGGTCGTGCTCGCGGGCGGCGCCACGCGCATGCCGATGATCCGCAACCTCGTCACGCGGCTGTTTGGCCGCTTCCCCGCCACGAGCGTCAACCCCGACGAAGTCGTCGCGCTGGGCGCCGCCGTGCTCGCGGCAATGAAATCGCGCAATCAAGACCTGCGCGAAGTGGTGATGACGGATGTCTGCCCTTACTCGCTGGGCGTGGCGGTGACGCAATTCCTTCCGGGCGGCCACCAGGCATCTGGCGTTTTTTCTCCCATCATCGAACGCAACACGGTCGTACCGGTCAGCCGCAGTCACAGCTACGTCCCGCTTAACGCGACGCAGGCAGAGCTCAAGCTCGAGATTTATCAGGGCGAGTCACGGCTGGTGAATGACAACATCGCGCTGGGTGAGCTGACCGTGCCGATACAAAAAGGCGCGCAAGACAATGGCGTGGATGTGCGATTTACGTACGACGTCAATGGCATTCTTGAAGTCCAGGCAGAGCGTAACTCGGATCGCCAGCAGTTTCGCGTCGTGATCCGTGGCAATCAGAACTCGATGAGCGATGCGGAAATCGAGGCCCGGCTGCAGCAGCTTGCGCATCTGAAGATCCATCCGCGCGACAAACAGGAAAACCGCACGCTGCTGGCCGAAGCCGAAAGCGCTTATGCCTTCTCGCGCGGCACCGAACGTGATGCGCTCAGCGTCGAGATCGGCCTGTTCGAGAACGTTCTGGCAGGTCAGGACGAGCGCGCGATCGCACAAGCGCGCGAACGGCTTGCGCAAGCGATCCGATATATGGAACGCAGCAAGGTCTTCGCCCCGCCTGACGAAGCATGACGTCGCCGTCGTTCGGCCCCCTGGGTATCGCGCGCACCACCGACGCGCGCGCCATCCGCCGCGCCTATGCGCAAGCGCTCAAGCAAATCGATCAGGCCACGCAGCAGCGCGAGTTCGAAGCACTGCGCGCGGCTTACGAGGCTGAGCTGGCCTGGGCTCGCGCGCACCAGGATGAACCGCAACCCCTAGCGGCTGCCGACGTGCCGGCCCCGGCCAGGGGCTCGGACGCGTCACCCGACCGCGCAAGCAGCCCCCGCCCTGCGCAGATGCCCGCATCGCAAGCGCCGTTGATCAATCCGCTGGAACCGTCTTCCCCGCACAGCGAGACGTGCGCCCACCAGGCGGCGAGCCCGCAGCCGGACGAATCACCGGTTGCACCCATGCCGCAAGCGGATGAGCCTCCTGCCACGGACCAGGACGCGCCCTGGGCCCGGGAAAGTGGTGGGGTTCATGAGGAGAGCAGGCCCAACTCAGATAGCCAGCACCACGAGCGCACGACGCGAGCGCAGACAGATGCGCTGGCGGCCTGGACCTGGGCAACGCGACTGATGGAGGTCGATGACGCCCATCTTGCCGCGGCTTGGAAGGATCTGGAGACAGCCCCGGACATGCAGAGTCTGGGAGCGGCATACGCCCTGGAGCGTGCGCTGTCTCATCAGATCCAACATGCGCCCGGCGGAAAATGGGCGCTCTACCAAATGGCCGCACAGCGATTCGGTTGGGACACCGAGCAAGACACGCAAGCCCCGGCGTTGACGCGGAATATCGCCACTGAGAACCTGATCCTGGGCAGCCTGGAACCTGTGTTGCGCGCTCGTCACGAACAAACACTGCGCGCAATGGGCAGGACACGGAATCCGTCGCGCCCGAAGGTGTTACGTTGGGGCGTGCGCGTCTCGGCCCTGATGCGCGAACTGCCTTGGCACCAGATCTTGCGCACCCCTGCTGTCAACACCGCGGCGTGGCGCGCACAGATGGATCGCATGCCCTCATGGGCGTACAAAGCCTGGATGGTTCTTCGATCCCTGCGTTGGATTATTTACTTCGCGATTCTCGCCAAAGCGCTGCACCTCGCCTTTCTGATGGGCGATGGCTTGGGAGAACGGCCGCCGGCTCCGCCGCCAGCGGCCTCCGGCGCATACAGCGCTAAGGCGCCGGAGAGCCCCACCGAGACTTCACGCAGCGTCTATCCGCTGATTCAGATCGGAAAACAGCCGGGCGACAGCGTGGCCTATCTCGCGCTTCTACCTGACAAATCGTCCGTTCGGGTGGTACTGCCGAACGTCGAAACGCCTGGCGTTGGCCTGGGCCCGGCAGATGTCCTGATCCGGGTGCTGCCGGACCGCAGCGTGCTGGTCAGCCTGAGCAGATCATCCGGATCCCTGGCATTGGATGCCGCGGCCCTGACCGCGGCCCGCCAAGCCCGCGTCGAAGGCCCCATGCCGGAGAAAGGGTTCGCAACCCGCGCCCTGCTGGAGGGGCCCAGGCCGGACGCGCAGCGGGCGTCATGACAAACGAATCGCGTGTTTTTTTAAAGAAATACGATTTCGCGTGCACGTTTTCAAAAATGTGTGCATAATTCGCCTCCTGCTGATTCGACGCGACGGCAACGCCGCTGAAGATCAACAGAGCCCAGGTGGCGGAATTGGTAGACGCGCATGGTTCAGGTCCATGTGCCGCAAGGTGTGGAGGTTCGAGTCCTCTCCTGGGCACCAATAATTCCCAAAGAGCCCTCAGAAATGCGGGCTCTTTGCTTTTGTACGCCCGATAAAAAAGCCTGCTCGAGGCGGGCTTTGTAAAAGCAGCGAACCGATGCTCAGCGCACGAGCTCGCGCGTCATCACGACGTGCGGGATGCCGGCCTCCATGAATTCGTCGCCATCGGCCTGAAAGCCGTGCGCTTCATAAAAACCTTTGGCGTGGCTTTGCGCGTGCAGCACCAGCATGCGATGACCATCGCCGTGGCCCTGCTCGATCAAAGCATCGAGAATCTGGCCGCCGACGCCCGCCCCTCGGGCGATCTTGCGCACCGCCATGCGGCCGATATGCCCATCCGGCAACAGCCGGCCGGTGCCCAGCACGCGATTGCTGGCGTCGTACGCGACGGCGTGCACGCTGACCGCGTCGTCATCGTCGAGCTCGATCTCGGGGGGGACGGCTTGTTCTTGCACAAACACCTCGAAACGCACGGCACTGGCATCATCGCGCAGGCGGTCCCAGGTGCCCAGCACGACGCGGACTTCAGCGGGAGTGGTCATGTCTCTTCCTTTGCAGCTTGGATTCATACGTCAGGCGCACATTGTCGCACTCCCGCGTAACGCCGTGCACGCGGCGCGAGCCTTCCGACAGTAGAATGGGCGCCTTCTTCAACCGCCTTGCCGCGCCCTGCCCGCGCGCCGGCTTCCACCTCCATGTCCGCTGTTGTCAATGCCGCCTTTCCGGTATTCGCCCTGATCCTGACGGGCTGGCTGGCGGCACGCGCGAAGATACTGGGCGAGCCGGCCACGCAGGCGCTCAATCGCTACGTGGTCTATCTGTCGCTGCCGGCGCTGCTGTTTCGCGCCATGGCGAACGCCGATCTCACGCAGCTCAATCACTGGGGCTATATCGGCGCCTTCTGGGGCGGGATCTGCGTGACATTCGTTCTGGCCTTCGTGCCGCTCGGGCGACGCAAAGCCGGCACGGCCTTCGCCGACCGCAGCCTCCAAGGCCTCGCCGGCGCCTATGCGAACGCCGGCTATATGGGCATCCCGCTGTGTCTGGCGCTTCTCGGGCCCGCGAGCCTGCCGCCCGCCATCATCGCCACCCTGCTCACCGCCTGCGCACTGTTCGCGGCGACCATCGCGCTGATCGAGTTCGACCAACACCGCGACCGCCATTGGGCCGCCACGCTGGCGAAAGTGGCGCGCGCCCTGGCGCGCAACCCGCTGTTGATCGCGCCCGTCACGGGACTGGCGCTGGCGATCGCCGGCGTACGGGTACCGAGCGGCATGGACCACTACCTCGAATTGCTCGGCGCCTCGGCCAGCCCGTGCGCGCTGGTCACCATCGGCCTGTTCCTCGCGCAGACGCCCGCCGCGTCCGGCAATCGAACCGTCGGCCGCATGGTGCTTGCCAAGCTGCTGATCCAGCCGGGCGTGACGGCAGGGCTGGCATTCGGTGTGTTCGACATGCCCGCGGTCTGGGCCTGGACCGCCGTGCTGATGGCCGCCCTGCCCATCGGCACAGGCCCTTTCATGCTGGCCCAGATGTACGGCCGTGACGCCACGCCGACATCTCGCGCCATTCTCGTTTCCACCCTCGCCTCCGTGGTCACCGTCAGCTTGCTGGTCGCGTGGATCAGCCGGCATCCCCTCGCCTGAACGCCATGCTGCTCGCCCTTTCCCTGTTTGTGTTCACTCTGGTCCTCGTGATCTGGCAGCCCCGCGGACTGAACGTGGGATGGAGCGCGCTGATCGGCGCGGGTTTGGCGCTACTGACCGGTGCCGTGCACCTGAGCGACATCGGCGTGGTCTGGCACATTGTCTGGAATGCCACGGCGACTTTCATCGCCATCATCATCACCAGCCTCATCCTGGACGAAGCGGGCTTCTTCGAATGGGCGGCATTGCATGTGGCGCGCTGGGGACGCGGCAGCGGTCATCGCCTGTTCATCCTCATCGTGCTGCTGGGCGCGGCCGTGACCGCCCTGTTCGCCAACGACGGCGCGGCGCTCATCCTGACCCCCATCGTGATGGAAATGCTGCTCGCGCTGGGCTTCGGACCGGGCGCCACGCTCGCCTTCGTGATGGCGGCGGGTTTCATCGCCGATACCGGCAGCATTCCGCTGATCGTGTCCAACCTGGTCAACATCGTATCGGCCGATTTCTTTGGCCTGGGCTTCGGCGAATACGCCGCGGTGATGGTGCCGGTCAACGTGGCCGCGGTGCTGTCTACGCTCGCCGTATTGTGGCTGTATTTCCGCCGCGACATTCCGGCGCGCTTCGACACCAGCAGCCTGCCGGACCCGCGCAGCGCCATCCGCGACCCGGTCACCTTCCGAGCCGGCTGGGTCGTACTGACGCTGCTGCTCGTGGGTTTTTTCGTGCTCGAACCGCTCGGAATCCCCGTCAGCGCCATCGCAGCCGTGGGCGCGGCCGGACTGCTGCTGATCGCGGGCCGCCAGCACATCGTCGGCACGCGCCGCATCATGCGAGGCGCCCCCTGGCACATTGTCGTGTTCTCCCTGGGTATGTATCTGGTGGTCTATGGCCTGCACAACGCGGGGCTGACCGCGTGGCTGAGCCGCGCGCTCACCTGGACCGCGGGTATCGACGCCGATGGGGCCGGCAACGTCTGGGGTGCGGCGATGGGCACGGGTCTCATCACCGCATTCCTGGCCTCGATCATGAATAACCTGCCCACCGTGCTGGTGGGCGCGCTGGCCATCGCCGACGTACATACGACCGACGCGGCCGTACGCAGCGCGATGATCTACGCCAACGTGATCGGCAGCGACCTCGGTCCCAAGATCACGCCGATCGGCAGCCTCGCGACCCTGCTCTGGCTGCACGTGCTGGCCCGCAAGGGTCTGCATATCTCGTGGGGCTACTACTTCCGCACCGGCATCGTGCTGACCCTGCCCGTGCTGTTGGTGACGCTGGCTGCCCTGGCTTGGCGCCTGCAGTTTTGATGCGCCGGCCTGTCCTTAAACACTTGTAGTTATATAAATAGACGAATCCAATCCTTAACGAAATTAAGGGTTATCCCTAAACTAAGGCATCTTTCCGAGTCGGGTGCCGCCATGCGCGCACCCTTCCTTGTCTGGAACGCGCCATGAGCACACCCGCTTCTACCCTGCCCTTTCCCTCGTCTATCCCGCCCATTCAGATCAACCGCAAGCCGCTCTGGGTCGCGCTCGCGTTGCTGGCCGTGGGCGCGGTCTATCTCTTGCAGACCGTGAGTTTGCGGCAGAGCTCCCTGTGGATCATCGGTGCTCTGCTCGGCGTGGCGCTCTACCATGCCTCGTTCGGCTTCACACAGGCCTGGCGCGTCTTCGTCGCCGACCGGCGCGGTGCGGGCCTGCGCGCGCAGATGTTCATGCTCGCGATTGGCGTGCTGTTGTTCTTCCCGGTGCTGTCGCAGGGCACGCTCTTCGGCCAACCGGTGGCCGGATTCGTGTCCCCACCGGGCGTGTCCGTCGTGCTGGGCGCATTCCTGTTCGGCATCGGCATGCAGTTGGGTGGCGGCTGCGCCTCGGGCACGCTGTTCGCCGTGGGCGGCGGCAACACCCGCATGGTCGTAACCCTGCTGTTCTTCATCATCGGTTCGGTGATCGCGACGGCCCATTTCGACTGGTGGTCGAATCTGCCCGCGATGGCACCCACCTCGCTGGTCAAGACCTGGGGCGTAGGCACCGCGCTGGCAGCCAACCTGGCCGTATTTGCCTTCATCGCCTGGCTCACGACGGTGCTCGAAAAGCGCCGCCACGGCCATCTGATTTCGTTTGCGTCGCGCACGGCGCGCCCGGCTTCGTTCCTGCAAGGCCCGTGGCCGCTGCTCTGGGGCGGCGTCGCACTCGTACTGCTGAACTTCGCAACCCTGGCCCTGGCTGGACGGCCGTGGGGCATCACGTCGGCATTCGCGCTGTGGGGTGCCAAGGCCTACGATGCGGTCGGGGGCGATGTGGCCACCTGGACTTACTGGGTCAAGCAGCAAGCCTCGCTGAACGCCCCGCTGCGCCAGGACGTGACGACCGTGATGGACATCGGCCTGATGCTCGGCGCACTCGCGGCCGCCTGCGCCGCGGGCAAGTTTGCGCCGATCTGGAAAGTGCCGGCACGGTCGCTCGCGGGCGCGGTCGTCGGCGGCCTGCTATTGGGCTACGGTGCGCGCCTCGCCTTCGGTTGCAATATTGGCGCCTACTTCAGCGGCATTCTGTCGGGCAGCCTGCACGCCTGGCTTTGGCTGCCGGCGGCCTTCGCGGGCAGTGCGCTCGGTGTGCAACTGCGTCCGCTGTTCGGCCTCGCTGTCGAGAAGACGCCTCCCGCGGCAAGCTGCTGATCCCTCGCTTCGCCTTACTGCACAAGCCCGGTCTCGCCGGGCTTGTTTGCATGGGCGCTCGGCGCCGCGCCAGGCGGCCGACGAGCTCCAGAAGCGCGGTCGGCATGGACCCCACGGGCCGCCCCGGTAAGTGCCCTCCGAGGCGATGGCCTCTGTTATGGTGAAGCCCCCTGCCGCACGAGGAGAACAAGAATGCACAGGCTGTTTGGCCGCTACACCGCTTTTGCCCTGATCCTGCTTGCCGCCGTGATCACCATCGCACTAGGCACGAGTGGCGCCTGGGGATGGTTCTGGTTCGCCCTCCCGCTGACCGCGCTGAGCCTGCTCGGCGTCTACGACCTGGTGCAGACGCGCCACGCGATCCGCCGCAACTACCCCGTGATCGGCAACCTGCGCTTTCTCTTCGAATTCATCCGCCCGGAGATCCGTCAGTATTTCCTGGAAGACGACACGAATGCCGCGCCGTTTTCTCGCGCGCAACGGTCGATCGTCTACCAACGAGCCAAACAGGATATCGACAAGCGCCCGTTCGGCACCCAGGAGGACGTGTACGGCGATCGATACGAATGGATCAACCATTCGCTCACGCCCGCCGCCATCGACGATCCCGATTTCCGCGTGATGGTCGGCGGCCCGGACTGTACCCAGCCCTACTCGATGTCGGCCTTCAATGTGTCGGCGATGAGCTTCGGGGCGCTATCGGCCAATGCAGTGCTCGCACTCAACGAGGGTGCACGGACGGGTAATTTTGCGCATGACACGGGCGAAGGCGGCATCAGCCGCTATCACCGCGAGCCCGGCGGCGCGCTGGTCTGGAATATCGGCTCTGGCTATTTCGGTTGCCGCGATGAGCACGGCAACTTTTCCGACGAGGCCTTCGTGCGCAATGCCACGCTGCCTCAGGTCAAGATGATCGAGATCAAGCTGTCGCAAGGCGCGAAGCCGGGCCATGGCGGCATCCTCCCTGCCGGGAAGGTCACGCCAGAGATTGCCGAGGCGCGCGGCGTGCCGGCCTGGCAGGACTGCAACTCCCCGTCCAGCCACAGCGCCTTCGACTCGCCCATCACGCTTTTGCACTTCGTTGCGAAGCTGCGCAAGCTCTCTGGCGGCAAGCCGGTCGGTTTCAAGTTCTGCATGGGCCACCCGTGGGAATGGTTCGCCATCGTCAAAGCCATGCTCGAGACCAACATCACCCCCGACTTCATCGTGGTGGACGGCGCCGAAGGCGGCACGGGCGCGGCACCCGTCGAGTTCGTGGACCACGTGGGCACACCGCTGCGCGAGGCACTGCGCCTGGTGCACAACACATTGATCGGCGTGAACCTGCGCGAGCGTATCCGCATCGGCGCCTCCGGCAAGATCATCACGGCATTCGATATGGCCCGTGTGATGGCGATGGGCGCGGACTGGTGCAACGCCGCGCGCGGCTTCATGTTTGCGATCGGCTGTATCCAGGCCCAGGCCTGCCACACGGGCAAGTGCCCCACCGGGGTAACCACCCAGGATCCCCTGCGCCAGCGCGCGCTGGTGGTGCCGGACAAAGCGCAGCGCGTGATGCACTTTCATCGCAACACGCTGCACGCACTCGCCGAGCTGCTGCAGGCGGCCGGCCTGACCCATCCGAGCCAGTTGCGCCCGCACCATATCGCGCGCCGTGTCTCGTCGTCGGAAGTGCGCCTGCTGTCCGCGCTCTTCCCGGAGCTGGCGCCGGGCGAATTGCTGCGCGGCGAGTTCCGCCACAACGTCTTCCTGGTGGGCTGGACCATGGCACGCGCGGATTCGTTTGCGCCCGCAACGGACATCACGTCGGCCCTGGCGCAAGCGCATCAGCCGGCACCGGCGCACGCCTGAGGCGAGGCGGCTCCAGGGGTAAGGGCGGGGAAGGCGATGTCGGTGGTTGATTGATCGGAGCGCGGCGGCCCTCGGCCGCGGCGCTTCGCGGCCCCGGCAGACTCACGCCCTCACAGCCAGCGCTCGAACATGCGCGAGAAAAACTCCTTGAAGCGATCATCGGCCGCCCGATCGCGCCAGGTTTCCAGATCGATGCGCACGGCCGCGGCCACGTCTTCCTTGAAAAGCGCCTCCATCTCGGCGCCGAAGGCGGGCCCCAGAATCACCGCGTTCAACTCGTAATTGATCGCGAAACTGCGCCAATCCATATTGCTCGACCCGACCGTGGACCATACCCCATCCACCACGGCCGTCTTGGCATGCAACAGCGCATCGCGCCGCTCATAGATCTGCACGCCCGCCTCCAGCAGGTCTTGGTAGTGCGAACGCCCCGCATGAAAAACGAGCCCTGAGTCGCTGAAACCCGGCAGCACGAGAATCACCTCCACGCCACGCTGCGCGGCCTGCGCCAACGCCTGGATAAAGGCGGGATCAGGCACGAAGTAAGCCATCGTGATGTGGATCGACTTCTGCGCACTTTCGAAAGCCGACATCAGCGTCAGATAGACCGCATAGCCGTCTTCGGTATCGTCGGGATCATTGGCGAGGATGCGCACCGACAGATTGCCCTGGCGCGGCACGATGCGGATGAATCGGTCGCCCTCGAGCGGCGGGCCTTTTTGCGCCGCCCATGCATCGAGAATGACCTTTTCGAGTTCGGCCACCGCGGGGCCCCGGATCTCGATATGCGTGTCGCGCCAGGGCATGCTCGACGCATCCGGTTGCGGACCATCGGCGCCAGACCGGCTCGCGCCACGTCCGCTACCGCCACCGCCACCGCTAGGTCCGCTGCCGCCGCTTGCGCCGCTGCTTCCCCGTGAGCTCGACGAATAAACGCTGCTCACATTAATGCCGCCCAGAAAGCCCACGTCGCCGTCCACCACGAGCAGCTTGCGATGATTGCGCTGGTTGATGGACCAGCCCGCGCGGGCCGCGACGGGATTCACGGGGTTGAACACCACCACCTGCACCCCCGCATCGCGCATTCGCGCAAAGAGCGCATCGGACGTGCTGAGCGTGCCGATCGCGTCGACCATGACGGCGACACTGGCGCCGCGCTGCCGGGCCGCGATCAGCGCGTCGGCGAACCGGCTTCCCTCTTCGTCGTCTTCGAAGATATAGGTTTCCATGTGGACGTAGCGCTCGGCGCGCGCGATCGCTGCCAGCATGGCTTTGTAGGTGGCCGGCCCATCGGCGAGCAGCTTGACGCCGTTGCCGTCGATCAGCGGCGCTCCGCTGATCGCTTGCTCCACCGCAAGATGGCGCGCCATGAAAGAGGCTTCGTCGGCTTTGGCCCCCTTGGACGCCGAACCGACGCGCGCGGCAATATCGTGGCCGCGCTGGTAACTATCCCATCCGGAGTCAGCCGACAGCCCCGCCTGCGCGCGACGCTCGCGCAGCGCTTCGGGCCCCGGCACGCTCGCACATCCCGCCGCGAGCAACAATGCCAGCCAGGCCAGACACGCCGCCGCACGGCGCATCAGCCATCCACGCTCGCACCCGCCCGCGGGCGCCACCATTGCTACAGGGCTCATTCAGGGCTGCCATTGAGTACGATGCGCCGTCGCCGGCTTACTGGTCACCATGCGGCGACCCGGTTCACGTTCAGCCCAGCGGCCCGCACGCCATCGCCCGCGTTCACGCTGGATATGTTGGCCACCGGCATCGCGCAGCAGCGTCACCGCGCCTAACTCGGCCCCAGGCTCCGATTGCACCGCCAGCAGCACGACGCGTTCGGTGAGGGCTTCGTCTTCATCTTCGGTGGCCATCGCGCGCCGCAGACCCGTCAGCACCCAGACGGTGCCTGCAAGCGCGCCGAGGTAAGCGCCGAGCGCCGCGCCCATCACCAGCGCCATACTGCCGGGATCTTCGAGCGTGAGCATGGCCAGCGCCCCCAGGATGGCGCCCAAGGTGGCGAGCGCCGCCGCACTCGCCACGGCGCCATAGCGCGCGGCGGGCGAACTCAGGTCGGGGCCGCCCGTACGCCGCTGGCGCGACCCCTTGGGCGGATCCTCATACAAGATGCTGATCGCGTCTTCTCGAAACCCGTCGGCCAACAGGGCATGTGCCGCGCTGCGCGCCGAAGGGACGCTGTCAAACCGTGCGACGACTATTGTGGTCATGGTTCGCCTCCTGGCTCAGAGTCAGACTAGGCTAGGCGCCTCTATGACCTTATTCTCGTCCCGTCACTTTTTGCTGTCCTCAGGTTTGGCAACCAGCCGTAAACCAGTATTTCTGCCGCAACCAATTCTTCACAGTGCGCCCGCTTGCCCGCGGTTGCACCAGGCAAAAGCGGCGACTCGCCGGAGTCACGGCCACCACGGGGTTTTGCCATACGTAAAAGTCCATTGCTGGCGCCAGGGGTTGCCTTGACACTCTGCGGGCGGCCACACGCACAATACCCCTTCAGTCGCGCGTTACGACACCATTCTCAGGGGAATACCTCATGGCCCACCCGCAGAAGAAGCTGATCGCCGACCTCGAGGCCGACGCCGGCCAGGGGCCCTCCGCGCAGGTGCAAGGCGCTCTCGCAGCCGGCCTGTTGAGCGAACAAGCGCAAATCGAGCCCAAGTTTCTATACGACACCCTGGGATCGAGCCTGTTCACGGCCATTACGCAGTTACCCGAGTATTACCCGACGCGTTGCGAAGCAGAGATCTATGCCACACACGCTCAGGCAATGGCCGACCATATCGGTACGGTGGACTCCCTGATTGACCTCGGTGCGGGCGACTGCGTGAAAGCCGAGCGGCTCTTCCCTACGCTACAGCCGCAACGTTACATTCCGGTGGATATTTCGGCGACGTATCTCGAACAGGCGGTCGCGCGGCTGCGGCGAACCTGGCCCGACATCGCTATTACCGCCCTTGGGCTGGACTTCTCGCAGGGCCTGCGACTGCCCAGCTCCGTGCCGCCGGCGCAACGACTGTTCTTCTATCCCGGATCCAGTATCGGAAACCTCGACCCCGACGCGGCGCTGGCCATGCTGGTGCGTATCCGGAATCAAAGCCCAGACGGTGGGCTGCTGGTCGGGGTCGACCGCGTCAAGCCGCGCAACGTTCTTGAGCCCGCCTACGATGATGCATTGCACCTCACGGCCGCGTTCAACCTCAATCTGCTGCGCCACGTCAATCAGCTTCTGGGCAGCGATTTCGACGTCAACGACTGGCAGCATCGCGCACATTTCAACGCCGACGATAGCCGCATTGAAATGCACCTGGTCGCCCGCCGTGACCTCGTGTTGAAGTGGCCGGGCGCCACGCGCGTATTCACCGCCGGCGAAACGATCCACACCGAGAATTCCTACAAATACACGGTCGAGGGTTTCACCAATTTGCTGGAGCAGGCTGGCTTTCGCGGCATCCGCCATTGGTCGGATCAGCGCGACTGGTTCAGCGTCTTCAGCGCAAGGACCTGATCATGATGGCGCGCCGCATATTTTCTCCCGACGATCCCGTGATGGACTCGACCTGTGCCCTCACGCATCCGGCGAGCGTGCGCGCCGGCCCCGCGACGCTGGCAGAGCGCTACGAGGCCGTTCGAACGCAATCGCGCACCCTCGCCGCGCCGCTGTCGCCGGAAGACTGCCAGGCTCAGTCGATGCCCGACTGCAGCCCGGTCAAATGGCATCTCGCGCACACGACCTGGTTTTTCGAGACCTTCGTGCTGGCGCGGCACCATCCCGCGCATCAGCCCGTGAATCCGCAATATCGCGTGCTGTTCAACTCGTACTATCACGGCGTGGGTGAACGGCATCCCCGCCCACAGCGCGGCCTGCTGACGCGGCCCACACTTGCCGAGGTACTCGAATATCGCGACCGCGTCGACGCGTCCGTGCAGGCTTTGCTGCGCAAACTCGGTGACGACGCCGATGGCGACCCCGCGCGCGCGCTGATCGAACTGGGTCTGCACCATGAGCAGCAGCATCAAGAGCTTATCCTGACCGACGTAAAGCACCTGCTGTCCTGCAATCCGATCGCGCCTGCCTATGCGCCGGCACCCGCGCCCGCTTTGCCTCCGGGCACGCCAGCCGGATGGACGCGCTATGACGGCGGCATCGTGCGCATCGGGCATGATGGCGATGGTTTTGCCTTCGATAACGAATCGCCCGCCCACGACGTCCTGCTCGCCCCCTTCCATCTCGCGAACCGTCTGGTGACGCAGGGCGAGTACCTGGCCTTCATGCTCGATGGCGGCTACCGCCGCCCGGAGCTCTGGCTATCGCTGGGCTGGGACCAGGTCAGCGCACAAGGCTGGCGCGCCCCCATGTATTGGCAGGGCCAGAAAGACGAATGGCAGGCCTTCACGCTGCACGGCATGCAGCCCCTGGATCTGCAAGCGCCGGTGGTGCATGTGAGCTACTTCGAGGCGGATGCCTATGCCCGTTGGGCGCGCGTGCGGCTGCCCCGAGAAGCGGAGTGGGAATACGCCACCCGTTCGCGCCAGGGCGCCGTGCCCGGTCGCGACGCCCACGCCAATTTCCTGGAGAGCGGACGTCTCGGTCCCTGCCCCGCCCCCCGGCCCAACGCGGCCGGCGGCCCGGTGCAACTGTACGGCGATGCCTGGGAATGGACCAGCAGCAGCTACGACGCCTATCCCGGCTTCACCCCGCCCGCCGGGGCCGTGGGCGAGTACAACGGCAAATTCATGTGCAACCAATACGTCCTGCGCGGCGGCTCGTGTGCCACGCCGGCCAGCCACATCCGCGCGAGCTACCGCAATTTTTTCCCGGCTGACGCACGCTGGCAGTTTTCGGGCATCCGCCTGGCGCGCGACGCATGATCGGCCTGCACTCAGCGCCCGCCAGGTAAAAATTTCGCCGTTGTTGCACGGACAAAAATGTTTGTGCTAGAATTTCGTTCTTCGCTGATCACGCAAGCAATTGCGGCGAGTGAGCGAGATGGCGCATTAGCTCAGCCGGTTAGAGCGACGGAATCATAATCCGCAGGTCCCCTGTTCGAATCAGGGATGCGCCACCAAGGAATACAAGGGCGCCCACGTAAGTGGGCGCTTTTTTTTCGCCTCGATTTTGGACGGAGTATTAGACACGTTCAAAACCCTCCGCCGCTTGCCGCCGACCTGGCGGTTTTCTCGCGCGCTTTCGGCGCATCGTCGTGCTCCTTCGTGACGCGCGCTACGCGTCACCTGCGCGGCCCACTCGCTTCGAAAAATTCCGATCCATGGCGGGAGACTTCGCGAGGATCTGTACGACACGTGCAGCACACAATCCTCGACGCCTGACAACAGAAGCAGGTCGCACCTCAGCCTCAACGCCATGCCGCTCCCCTCGCCCGCCTCTCATCCCATGCGCATCATCCACACCGAGGCCGCCACGGGTTTCGGAGGGCAAGAGCATCGGGTGCTCAACGAGATGCTCGGCATGCGGGATCGCGGGCACCAGGTCGAGATCATCTGTCAGCCCGATAGCCAATTGGCCGGCCGTGCGCGCGAGGCGGGATTTCGCGTCCACACGCGTCCCATGGACGGCTGGCGCAACTACATCAAGGGTGTGCTCGCGATCTGGCGCATCCTGCGGGCACGGCAGCCTCACGTCGTCAATACGCACAGCCGGCGTGACACCGTGATCGCGGCGCTCGCCGCGCGCCTGGCCGCCGTGCCGCTTATCGTGCGCACCCGCCATCTCGCCAGACGGCCGAGATCATTGTGGGCCTACACCGGCCTGCCGCACGCCGTTATCGCCGTGAGCCACTATGTCGCAAACCAGCTGCTGGAACGCGGCGTGGCTGCCAGTCGCCTGACGACGGTGCCCGATGGGGTGGCGTGGCCCCATCATCGGCCTCTTTCCACGCTGCGGCAGGAGCTGGGCCTGAACGATGGCGACCTGCTGATCGGTTGCGTGGCGCACCTGCGACCGCAGAAGGGGCATGCCTCGCTGTTGCGCGCATTGGCGCCTCACCTGCGCGCTCGACCACACGTGCACTTGGTACTGGCGGGGGCAGGTTCCGAACGCGCATCGCTCGAAACGCTGGCGCGAGCACTCGATATCGCGGCGCGCACGCACTTTCTGGGGCGCCGCGCCGACGTTCCGAACATCATGGCTGGGATCGACCTGTTCGTCCTGCCCACCCAATTCGAGGCCCTGGGCACCGTATTCATCGAAGCGGCGCTAAACGGCGTGCCCGCCATCGGCACGCGCGTCGGTGGCGTGCCCGAAGTGCTGAAGCATGAGCTGACCGGGCTGCTCGTGCCGCCCGACGATACCGACGCGCTGACCGCTGCGATCGGCGCGCTGCTCACCCGGCCCCGCCTCAGGCGCGGCATGGGGCAGGCCGCCGCCGCGTTCGTGCGCCGCAACCCCTGCTTTTCCCTGGAAGGCATGGCACACGGCATGGAATGCGCTTACCTCGACTGGCTGCGCGCGCGGGGCATCTCCATGGAAGGCCGCATGCCAGACGCCCCTCAAGTACGTTGAGCCCGAGCCCGCCATGCGCTCCCGGACCGCCCTCCACGCCGCGACCCTGCTCGCGCTTTCCGTCCCTCCCCTCATGCTCGTGAGCGCACAGGGGCCCACGCGGATCCTGTATCTGCTCGCCCTGGTCGGGCTGCTTTACGCCTGGTGGCAAGCGCGCGAGTCACACGAGGGGTATCGCGCGCGGCGCACGGTTCCGCACGACTTCTGGCTGCTCACGCTGGCATTCATGGCGCCCCTGCTCGCCATGCTGGTATCCAGCGCCGCCCTTGGCCAGTGGCGCAGCTCGCATGCCGAGAAGCTGCTGCGCTTCGTCCTCGCGCTACCGCTGGCATGGATGTTGTTGCGCGTCTCGCGGACCTCCCTGCAACGTATCCAATGGAGCTTGATGGCAGGCGCGATGGCCGGCGCGTTGCTGCTGTATCTTGCGCTCGCAAACCCGGATCTCGGCAGAGGGGCGGTCGTGGCGTATGGCGCTCGCAACAATGCCGTGCATGTCGCCAATGTGGTGCTGTTGTTGGGCCTGGCTACGGGCCTGTTGCTGCCCTGGACGCTCTCGGCCTGGCCGCGAGCTGAAGCGGCCCTCAAGCTCGTCGTCGTCGCGCTGGCGGCGGTGTCGGTGTGGCTATCGCACACGCGCAGCAGCTGGACGTTGCTCGCCATCTACGTGCTCGTGCTGCTGCGCACACGTATCCGGTGGGCGCCCCGCCGCAAGCTACTTTGCGCGATTGTGCTTATCGTGGTTCTGCTTGGCGCACTCTTCGTGTTGCTATACACCGAGGCCGGGCGCTTCGGCGAGCTGGCCACCGACCTGCAACGCTATGGGCGTGGCGATCGCGACTCGTCCACCGGCATCCGCCTGCAGCTCTGGCATGCCGCCTGGACCATGTTCATCGACCAACCCTGGACTGGCGTAGGCGCGTCGGGCTTCCGTGATGCACTGGAGGCCCTGCAGCTAAGAGGGATTGTCACGCAGAGGGTTGCAGCGGAGTTCGGCGAACCGCACAACGACTTTCTCGGTGCGCTGGCGCTGTACGGTGCACCGGGTCTGGCCAGCATGCTGGCGCTGTACTTGATTCCCGCCGCCCTGTTCTTTCGGCGCGCCGCGAGTCCGGATACTGTCATACGCGTGGCCGCCAGCATCGGGCTGCTTTACACGTTGGGTTACGCGCTCTTCAGCACCACCGAGATGATGTTTCGCACGATGCGCAGCGTGCCGGGCTACGCGGTCACAGTGGTTTTGCTCTACGCGCTCGCAAACACGCGCCCGGACGCACTGCAAGGCTCTGGCAGCACCAAGCCAGACCGTTGAGTCGCCCGCCCTGCGTTGAGCCCCCGCGGCGAGTCAGCGTGCCCGCAGCGCCTGCGGTGCATCGTCGATGCGGGCCACGCGCTCGAGAAAGGCCGCCAGCGCCGGATTCTCGTGCTGCGCATGCCAGGCCAGATACATGTCGGCGTTGAAATTGCGCATCGACAGTGGCCGGAAGTGCACGCCGTCCAGCCTGAGCTCTCGCGCCGAATCCGGCACGATGCCCACGCCCAGACCGGCGCGCACCAGCGCAAGCAGCGTATGCGTCTGCCCTGCGCTCTGCACGAAACGCGGCTGCACGCCGGCCAAACCGAACGCGCCCACGATGCGGTCATAGAAATACTTGCCTTCGCGCGGCGAATACAGCACGAAGGGTTGTCCGTGCAGTTGCTTGAGCGTGATCGAATCATGTTCGAGCAGCGCGCTGCCGTCGGGCAGCGCCAGCAGCAGCGGCTCGCGCACGATGAGCCGCGCCTCGACGCCGGGCTGCCGGGGCACACTGCGCGCCAGGATCGCGTCAACCTCACGGGCCAGCAGCAAACGATTGAGATCGGTGGAGACCGTCTCGCGCAGCTGGATCTCGACGTCCGCCAGTACCTTGCGCGCTTGCATGATCATGGCCGGCATCAGCCGATACGATGCCACCGCCGTGAACCCCAGCGTGATGTGGCCCGCCTCACCCCCGCTCGCCCGCCGCGCCGTGGCGGCGGCGCGCGCCGAATACTCGAGCAGATGGCGGGCATCCCGCAAGAAATGGCGCCCCGCCGCGGTCAGCTCGACCTGCCGGCTGTTGCGTTCGAAGAGCGTGACGCCCAGCGCCTGCTCCAGCAATTGAATCTGGCGCGACAGCGGCGGCTGCGTCATGCAGAGCCGTTCGGCAGCCCGGCCGAAGTGCAGCGACTCGGCGACGGCGACGAAACATTCAAGCTGGCGGAATTCCATCGATTCAATCCCGGTATTGATCAATGCTATTTATAGCTCGAATGGCTATCCATGACCTCGTCTACCTATACTGGCCCGGCATGCAGACGGGTGCCCCGGAAGGCCCCGATGCAGCGCCCCGCGGCACCACGCCGCCCCAGACAAAGAGAAGATCATGGAGACAACAAAACCCGCGCGCCTGCGCATCCGCCTCGTCGTGGCGGCCCTGGCAGCGAGCGTGTGCGCGGCGCTGCCCGTGGCCGCGAAGGCCGACTATCCCGACCGTCCGGTCAACCTGCTGGTGCCGTTCTCGCCGGGTGGGGGCACCGACATCTCGGCGCGCCTGCTTGCCGCGGCCTTGCAGCAAAAGCTGGGCGCCTCGGTGGTGGTGGACAACCGTCCCGGCGCGGGCGGCCAGATCGCCGCTGACCTTGTGGCCCGTGCACAGCCCGACGGCTACACGCTGCTATTCGCCAACTCGGGCATGCTCGCGATCAATCCGTGGATCTACAAGCTCAACGCCGAGCCGACCAAGGCCTTCGCGCCGGTGTCGCTGTTCTCCGACCTGCCCTTCGTGCTGGTGGTGCCCTCCACCCTGCCCGCCAAGAATGTGCAAGAACTGGTCGGCATGGCGCGCAATGCCCCCGGCAAGCACACCTTCGCGAGCTCGGGCACGGGCGGTGCGCCGCACCTGTCCGGAGAGATTTTCCAGCAGGCGACCGGCACCGAACTGATGCACGTGCCCTACAAGGGCGGCGGCCCGGCCATGACAGACCTCATGGCTGGCCGGGTCGACATGCTGTTCGCCTCGGTGCTGGAAACCATGCCGTACGTGAGCGCGGGCAAGCTGCGCGCGCTGGCCGTGACGGGCACGGCACGATCGCCGGCCATGCCGGACGTGCCGACGATCGACGAAGCCGGCGTGCGCAATGCGCAATCAGGATCGTGGACGGCGGTCCTGGCACCCGCGGGCACACCGCAACCGGTAATCGACAAACTTTCGCGCGCCATCCGCGACATTGCCGAGGATCCGGCCATGAAGGCCAAGCTCGAGGCTCAGGGTGCGGTGGCCCACGGCTCGACACCCAAGGAACTGGCGGACCTGGCCGCGCGTGAACGCGCCCGATACGGCGAAATCATCAAGAGCCGCAACATCCAGACCAACTGATCGCCGTCAGCCGTGCCGGTTCTCGGGCGCCACGTACCGCGGAACCGGCACCGCCGGCGATCACCGATCGTCCAGTCAGCGCCGGACCGATACCGCCGGGCGCTCATCCGCCAGAGACAGACCGCCGTTTCACCTGGCCGACCCTTTGCAAACGGCCCGATCACCCGGGCCCTGCATTTCCCTCTTTTTTCACTTCCATAAGCTGCATGTCATGACCGATACCCCGCGCCACACCCTGCCCGAAATTCTGATGGTCGGCCCCCTGCTTCCAGACCTCATCGCCACGCTGGAAAGCCGTTATCGCGTCCACCGTCTGTGGGAAGCCCAGGACAAGGCGGCGTTCCTGCGCGAGCACGGCGCCCGCATCCGCGGCATCGCCACCAGCGGCCGCTTCGGCGCGACGCGTGACCTGATCGACGCCCTGCCGGCACTCGAGGGCATCTTCAGTTTCGGCGTCGGTTATGACAGCATCGACATCGAAGCCGCTCGCGCGCGCAATGTCGTGGTCACCAATACCCCTGGGGTGCTGGACGCTTGCGTGGCCGACACCGCGCTGGCATTGATGCTTGCGGCCACGCGCCGGATCGCGCAGGGAGATCGCTTCGTGCGGGCTGGCCGCTGGCCGAAAGAAGGTTTCGAGCTGGGCACGCGCCTTACCGGCAAGCGCTGCGGTATCGCCGGCCTGGGCAACATCGGACGCCAGATCGCGCGCCGCGCGGAAGCCTTCGACATGGAGATCTCGTACTTCAATCGCAGCCCGCGCGCCGATGCGCCGGGGCACTATCGCTACTGCGCCGACCTGCGCACGCTGGCCGCGCAATGCGATGTCCTGGTGCTTGCAGTACCGGGCGGCGCCGATACCCGCCACCTCGTGGACGCTGCCGTCCTCGATGCGCTGGGGCCTAAGGGGTGGCTCATCAATATCGCCCGTGGCACCGTGGTCGACGAGGCCGCACTGGTGCAGGCGCTGACCGAAGGCCGCATCGCGGGCGCGGGCCTGGACGTGTTCGAACATGAGCCGCAGACGCCGCCCGCACTCAACGCGATGGACAACGTCGTGATGCTGCCGCATATCGCGAGCGGCACCCACGAAACCCGCCGTGCGATGGCCGACCTGATGCTGGCCAATCTCGACGACTGGTTCTCCGAGGGCCGCGTGCACACTCGCGTCGTCTGAGTACGGCGCAGTAGGCTCGAGGGGCGGGTTTGCGGTATCGTGCGCTCACCTCCACCTCGCATCCCAGGATTTTCATGAGCGACATCGATACTGGCGACCTCGCCCCGAGCACCGAAACGCCGCGCACGGCCCAGCAGGCAGGCCCGCAAGCCGACGCCTTTCTGCAGTTTCTGGTCAATCTCGTCAACAGCGGGACCGCGCTGCAAAGCGTGGGCGTCACCCTGCAGATCGACGGCATGCTGGTCGGTGGCCACATCATCTCGGGCGCCGAATACTTCGACCGCTTCGCCGTGGCTTTCTCCGACGCGCTCACGGGCGAACAGGCCGGCTCGCGCGAGGCGGTGCGCACCGCACTGGCCGGATTCGGCGACGTCTTCCGCCAAGAGCAGCCGGCTTCGCCGCTGCCCAACTATATCCACCTGACGAACGCCCAGTTCTTTACGACGGACGGCAAACCGATTTCGCAGCAGCCGGTGCTCTGGCGCGGCCGGCTGGCCGAAGTCGACGGTTTCGTGCTCGGCAATCTGCAATGGACTGACGCGGCTTCCGGCAACAGCTGATCGCGGCCTGCGCAAGCGGCCCTGCCCGGCTTGCGGCCGCGCAGGGCCGTGTCGCGTTCAGGGTTCCAGCGCGCCGTCCTCGGTGACCACGCGCTCCAGCCTTTCGAACAGCACGGGGTCCGTGTGGATTCCCACCTCCGCCGCCATGATCGCCATGATGTCGTCATGCGCGAGCGCGGCGCGGTAGACCCGCGGCTCGCCCAGCGCATCGTAGATATCGCAGACCGTGAGAATGCGGGCTCCCAAGGGGATGTCATGGCCCCGCAAGCCATCTGGATAACCACTGCCGTCGAAGTGCTCGTGATGCCAGCGCACCAGTGACGCGACCTCGTCGCCTTGAGGCAGGCCCGCAAGCCGCACGATTTCCTCGCCTATGACCGGATGCTGCTGCATCACCTTCCATTCGGCCTCGTCCAGCCGGCCGGGCTTGTGCAGGATGGCGTCGGGCACGCCGATCTTGCCGAGGTCATGCAGGCCGGCAGCCAACCCCAACGGGGCGAGGTCGCGGGTGCGCACGCCACTGCGGCGCGCCAGGGCAAGCACCAGGCGTGTCACCCGGTCGCAGTGATCGTGACATGCGGCGTCGCGGGCGCGCACGACCGCGAACAGGGCCGCGCCGGCGGGCGCCGGGGCAAAACAAGGGTTTGGCAGATCGGGCAATGACAACTCAGTCAGCAACGGCAACAGCGAGCCGCGATTATCCCGGGATTTTCCGCAGTGTGCAGAATGCGCGCGGCCGAAAATAAAAAACACAAAATCGAATAATGCATTCTCTGCAATAATCAATTCAATGCAATTTACTTTGATGCGCTCATTTGCGCACCTATTCCCAATATTTCCGAGCTTGCCGTAATATTTCCTTACCAAAGCATCGGTCTTTGGCAGCATGGCCCAGACTCGTAAATAAGCGCATTTTTAGGGGCTTTTTTGCGATTTTCGCTTCCTATTCAGCAAGAGACTGCGTTACGATACGCTTCAGCATCACCCCTGTTACATAGCCCCGATGCAATTTTTCCGTCGTCGCTGTAACAAAAAAATAAAACGAATGCCACAGGAAACACCTCCCACCGGAATGTCGAAATTCCGATCGGCGAGATAATCCTCGAGGGCGAAGCGAATATTCATGCGCGCGTATTCGGCCGCGCATTCCGGGGATGCACGCCAGGGGATGCCGTATCTTCCCGGCACCTGCAAGACCGAGGCACCGTACCTGGCTTACACCAAGATCAGCCACGTTTGCACATCGCTACTTCCGGGAGTCATGATGAATCGCCACTTGCTGTTCCCATCGATCGCCACGATCTCGTCCCACCCGGCCCGCCAGGGCGGAGTGCGGGCGCAGGCCGCCCGTCACGTCGACCTCCCCTTGGCGCGCTGAGCGCCAAGCGTCGCAACTTGCCGGAACGCGCCCTGGCGCTTGCCGGCAGCCAGTAGTGCCGTGCGTCATCGCACGCGCCCTGCCCGTTTTGCGCTCGACGCCGACTCCGCCGTGACCCTCTCACTCAGCGCCACCCAAGTCCTCACACTGGGCAGTCCCGCGATTGCCCTGGTGCTGTCGGGCTGTTTCCTGTGCATCTGGAGATTCTTCGATCGACGGTCGTATCTCCCGATGCTCGCGCTCGCCTTCTTGTTTTACGCCGCTGGCGCGGTGATGCAGATCCTGAATTGGCCGGCCGATCCGGAGATGAACTCGGCCCTCTCGGCCGGCATATACCTCGCCAGCATCGGCTGTATGGCGGCCGGCATCCTGCGCCGCTACGGCGTGCGGGCCGAGCTCGCGCTGACCGCGGTCTGTGTACTGCTGTTCGGCGCCGTGGCCTACTACCATTTTGGCAAGCCCGACCTCAACGGCCGCACCTACACGCTCAATTTCGGCATCGGCGCGGTGCTCTGTGCCGCGGCCTGGCGCATCCGCCGCGCGACGCGAGCCACACGCATCGATCGCTGCATCTTCTGGGTGTTCGCGCTCTTCGGCATGAGCTTCTTTCCGCGCACGCTGCTGACGATGGCGTTGCCATTGCCCTTCGTGCCCAACGTGGTCGGCAGCGCCACCTTCTGGTTGCTGCTGCAACTGACGCTGGTGCTCACCGGCCTGATCCTGGCGCTCGCGCTGCTGGTCGCGAGCCTGGCGGACATGATCGCGCGGCTGCGCGACGACCGCGACATCGACGGCCTGACCGGCCTCTGGAATCGGCGGGCCCTCGATGAGCGCGCGGCCTCGATGATCGGCCATGCCGGTCTGGCCGATCATGCATTGCTCCTCATCGATATCGATCACTTCAAATCCATCAACGACCGTTACGGTCACGCCACCGGCGATCATGTGCTGAAGGTATTCGGCAGCATCATCCGCGATACCGTCGGCGCGGACGGCCTGGCCGGTCGTGTCGGGGGCGAAGAATTCGCCATCGTGGTCCAGCGCGATGGCGACGCCGCGCAAGAACTCGCCCAATGCCTGGCCGACCAGCTGCGCGAAGTCCGCCTGGCGGAGTTCGCGCACGATCACGTCATCACGGCCAGCACCGGCCTCTCGATGCTGGTGCCGGGTGATAACGTCTCCAGTTGGATGCGTCGCACCGACGCTCTCCTCTATCAGGCCAAACGTGACGGCCGCAACCGCGTGGTCCGCCAGACCGCCGACCCCGTCTCCGAACTTGGCATGACCTGATTACCGCGCTTTTCGCCCGCGCGGCGCCCCGACCGCGCCCGCGGCCATTCCTCACGCTCATGCCGGCTCGATGCCGGCGCGGGCCTATCCGTTGCTCCGATTCCCTGCCGTGCCCAAGCTCTCAACCGAACTTCTTGCCCAACGCTGGAAGGAAACCTGCGCCCCGTATGGCGCCACCGAAATCGCCCTTGCCCAGACCCTGATCGGCGCCAATACCGTCGTTCTGGCCGATTACTTCTACAACCGGATGTTGATCGACCCGAACGCTGCCTTCTTCCTGTCTGACCAATTGGTGCGCAATAAGCTGCATGCGTCGATGCAGGACTGGCTGCGCGCGGTGTTTGCCGCCGCACCGGGAGGCGAGTTCGATCAAGCTGTCGCCTTTCAGCGCCGGGTGGGCGAAGTCCATGCCCGCATCGAAATTCCGGTGCACCTGGTGATGCGGGGCGCGCGCGCCCTCATCCGGCGCATGCACGAGCTGCTCGCCGCCCAGCGCGATGTCGGCATCGACACGCTCATCCAGACGTCGAAATACATCAATGACGTCACCCTCATCGCCATCGAGATGATGTGCCATGCCTACGCCGTGTCGCATGATCGCAATGCGCGTGCCGAAGAAGGCTACCGCCTGCTGGCGTTGTCCCAGAACGTCGGCGCGGAGAAAGAACGCCAGCGCGCCGCGCTGCTCGACTGGGAGAACCAGCTGATGTTCGGTCTGTCGGTCGGCCAGCAGTGGCGCGAGCTGCCGCGCCTGGGCAAGTCTGAATTCGGCCTGTGGTTCACGCACAAGGCGGCCCATGCGTTCGACGGGTCACCGGAGGCGCGCGACGTGCGCGGCCATATCGAGGCGATCGATCAGCAGCTGGACCGGGTCCGCGATGACGATGGGCAACCCGCCCAGCGCATCGAGCTGCTGCATGCCGTGCGCGACACGACCAAAGCCATCGGCTTTCTTGTCGACGATCTCTTCGAGCAGGCGAGCAACCTCGAGTCCGGCCGCGACACGCTGACCCACCTGCTCAACCGTAAGTACCTGCACGTGGTGATGAGCAAAGAAGTGGCCTACGCACGTAAAACGGGCGCACCGCTCGCCGTGCTGGTCGCCGATGTGGACCATTTCAAAAAGATCAACGACGAACACGGCCACGATGCGGGCGACCTCGTCCTGCAGCAAACGGCCTCGCTGATCTCCTCGTACAGCCGTGGGGGCGACTACACCTTCCGGCTCGGTGGCGAAGAGTTTCTCGTGGTGCTGGTGGACGCGGGCGCAAGCCAGGCACTGAACGTGGCGGAATCGCTGCGGCGCCGGGTGGAAGACAAGGCGATGGTGCTGCCCGACGGCGCGCATGTGCGCATTTCGCTCAGCGTGGGCGTGGCCGCGCATGACGGCCATCCGGATTACCAGCGGCTGCTCAAACGCGCGGATCGGGCCTTGTATTGGGCGAAAGACGAAGGGCGCAACCGCTGCGTGCTGGCCGACGAGCGCCATGACCCGGCGCTGCACGGCGACGCAGACGCCTGGCAAGGGCCGCCTATCGAAGCACGCTAGCCACCTCACCATCAGCGCTCGTCCGCCCGCGGCCACGCCCCATGCGCTCACGGGGCCGGCCGCCGCATTCGCCCGATCAGTGGCTGCTGGCTTTCCAGTTGCCTTCGGGCTGGCGGCAGAACCAGAACGACCAGTCTTCTTTGCCGCCGCTCTGAGTGAAGCGTCCTTGCAGCATGCGGCAGCGATCGAATTTCTGGCTTTGGGTGGTCTGGGAGGGTGTGAGCGCCACGCTCACCGGTGGGTGGCCCCGCTGCGCGGAGCTCGTCCAGGTGGTCGTCTGCCCGTCGGCCGAATCGTTGAGCGATTGGTCCACGGCGGCGCGGAAGGACGGCAGGTCCGCCTTGGGAATATTGACGATAATGCTGTGATTCAGATAAACCGGCGGGGCTGCATGCACCGGCGCAACCACGCTCGCAAGCAACATCAATCCAGCAAAAACCTTGGGGCCAGTCATGACTCACTCCTCAGGTATCTGAACCGGCAATATAAACCAAGCCCGGCGCCCGCTTTCATCTTTTTGCGGGGTGCCCCCGGCCCCCTGATTCCGCTCCGGATGCTGTCCTCATGTACGACCTGATCAAGCTGTTCGCCCTGTTCGCGGTGACAGCGCTCTTTGAGATTGTGGGTTGCTATCTCCCCTGGCTGGTCCTCAATCAGGGGCGCTCATATTGGCTCTTGGTACCCGCGGCCCTCGCCCTTGCTCTCTTCGCCTGGCTGCTCACGCTGCACCCGGCCGCGGCGGGGCGCACCTATGCCGCCTACGGCGGCATGTATATCGTGATCGCACTCATCTGGTTGCGCGTGGTCGACGGCGTCGAACTCACCCGCTGGGACGCGGCAGGCGCCGTGCTCGCGTTGGCGGGCATGGCGGTCATTGGCCTGCAACCCGCACGGGGCTGACGCTCGCGGCCTGCCGCCGGGGCAACGGCATGGCAATCGCCCAATGAGGCGGGCCGGCGAGTGTGCCGGCCCGCGGTCAGATATCAGTCGGCATCCCGCGCGCGGGCCGGCACCGGCGGCGGCTCCGCCGGCGCGGCGCCGGCGTGCGCTTCATCATGCGGAGGCGCGAAAAGATCCCAGCATGCCACGAACAACGCGGCGATCAAGGGCCCGATCACGAAGCCGTTCAGGCCGAAAAGCGCCATCCCGCCCAGCGTGGAGATCAGCACGACATAGTCGGGCAGCTTGGTATCTTTGCCCACCAGCACCGGGCGCAGGACATTGTCGACCATGCCGATGACCAGCACGCCGAAAGCGATCAGCACGACTCCCTGCCAGATCGCGCCGGTCAGCAGGAAGTAGATCGCCACCGGGGCCCAGATGAGGCCGGCCCCGATCGCGGGCAGCAACGACAGAAACGCCATGACGACGGCCCACAGCAAGGCGCCCTGGATACCCAGCACCCAGAAGATCACGCCGCCCAACGCACCCTGGCACGCGGCTACGGCGATGTTGCCCTTCACCGTGGCGCGGATGACCGTGGTGAATTTGCGAAACAGATGCTGTTTCTGGTGCGTTTCGAGAGGCACGGCCGCGCGCAGGCGCGCCGAAAGGTGCCGACCATCACGCAACAGGAAAAACAGCAGATACATCATCACACCGAACCCCACCAGAAACTGGAAGGTGTCCTGGCCGATGTTGACCAGCTGCGTGGCGAAGAACTGGCTTGCGGCCATCGCCCCCGACGAAAGCTTTTCCTGGATGCTGCCGAGATCGGCGAGGTCGAAGCGCGCCAGCATATCGTGCACGGAAGCCGGCATCGCATCCATGGCCTGCTGGAAATAGCTGCCGAAGTTCAGGTTGCCCGACTTGATGCGCTGATAGAGATTGGCGCCTTCCTGCACGAGCGAACCCGTAATGGCTATGAGCGGCAAGATCACGAGCAGCAACACCATCAGCAGGGTGACCAGCGCGGCGAGGTTGTTGCGCGTGGGCATCCTGGCGAGCACGCGGCGGTGCACGGGCGCGAAGATGATGGCCAGGATGGTGCCCCAGAACACCGCTCCGTAGAACGGCCATAGAATCCAGCCGAACGCGATCGTCACCAGGATGAGGAGCACGATAAAGGTGCGGTTATGGAGCAACGTGGGCTGATTCATGGGGCATCTCGAGTGCGGCAAAGCCGCGGTCGCGTCATTGTATCCAAGCGCCCTGTCAGCGCGCGCATGCGCGCGGGTCGAGGGCGCAATAACGTTGCCGCGCCTGGCCAAGCTCGCCGGCATGTTGGTTGAATTCGGCGAGTCGCGCATTGAGCTGATCGCGTACAGACGGATCACGCACCTGCGTGAGCGCCCCCTTCGTGGCGATTTCGCCTTGACGCAGCGCCACGAAATCCGCGGCCTCCAGCGCGCTGGCGAGCGTGGACTCGAGCAACGGCCAAAGCGGTTCGAGCTCCCGCGCCGGCCGCTCCACCGCGGCTTCGAAGGCCTGGCCGTACACGACTTTAAGCTCGTCCGCCTGCATCAGATCGGCGCGCGCCTGTCTCGCCTGAGCGAGCGATCTGGGCAAATCCGAGGCCTGCCGGTGCAGCTCCGCCCGCAGGGTGAGCCATTGGGCCCGCCGCTGCAGCAACTCCTCGACGGTGTGCACACTCAGTGTCTGCGTTGCCTCATCCGCCGTGCGTAGCGCATCCCGCACGTGGGACTGGAACACGGCCAGCACGTCATAGTGCTTGTCGTAGCCGCCAATTGCCTCACGCACCTCGGGTGTGAGCGGCGGCGCGATCACCCCCTGCATGTCGACGACGTGATCGCGCAAAAAGCGGATGAATGCCGCGCGCTCTTCGGGCTCGCGGTTGACGCAGCCGGCCAGGAGGCAGGCAGCCGCCACGCAGCACAGACCGCGGCCGTAAACGCGCCAGCGCGTCAATGAGAGAGGCAAACCTGCAAAAAAATCGAGCACGAACATACCCAGGCAGCGCCCTCGGCGCCCGAAAAAAGGGATGCATCGAGCTTACCGCAGCCACCGTGGCCCTCCCGCCTCCCTCCAGACTTTGTTGCCATCGAATCGCCCTGTGACACGCGCCCAAGCGCCTCGCCGCACCGGCTTCCCTCGGGGATCCAGACAGAACCGATACACCGTCAGCCTGCCGCACGGCCCCCGCTCCAAAAAGCATGTCTCGCCCTCCCGCAGGCTCAAGGCGCGCAAAACACTTGACAGAACAACGACTTAAGAATAACATCGCAGTCTTGGCTATATTTTTGGCCCTGCGCCTTGCATCACTGCCATTGCAGTACCGCACCCGCAGCACGCCGCCGCAAGCAAACGATTTCACGGATTCGACGCCTCTTTAGAGAGGCCGCAGGATTAGCGGAATAGTGGCAATACCGCAGCGCATCCCTCAGGGGATGGCTCGCGCCGTATGGGCCCGCTTTCCGAGAGCTCCGCGTTACTCCCGTCGAAACACCCCGGCCACTCCCCCAAGAGTGGTACGCCACGGAATCGTCCCCGGCACCGCTTCGAATCCCGGAGCAACCCTGAACCCGCCGCCCTCCTGACGCCGCCTGTGCCCTGGGCACAGCAATGCGCAGCAAGGCCACCGCGCACCCTATTCCGATAATCATCCAGGTGCGCGATGACGGTTCCAGGGCATTGCACCACCTTTTGACTCAGGCCCGACTCCCTTGCCTCGCAAGGCCGCGGGCGCCCCGTCAGTCCGACCGGCCCGATGCCGACCGACACGACACCGCCGATGCCCGCCTCGCGCTGGCCTCCGGGTTGTCATGCGGTGGCACGGGTCCGCTTTCCAACCCGGTGATGGCGGCTTCGGCCGACATTGCCTGACCCGCCCCTGCGACTCATCCATCGCATGGACACGCCGAGCCAGTCGTTCTTCCCGGAACACGCGTCGCTCGGCCCAATGGCGCGTCTTTTGCCCTCGGCAATGGATGCGCCTGTCGACCGCTGCACTGCGCAGCGGGTCCGTCTCTGTCCCGACCCTGCGTGGTCAGAACGGCGACACCCCGGCTACTGTCGGATTCGAGAGGTCGGCGCCCGCCGCCCTGCACGTATGCCGCACTGCCGTTTCCACAACTAGAACTAAACGAGGAAACTCATGAATACGCTGTTCAACCCCCAAAATCTCGTGCGCCGCGCAGACCGCTCCGCGCTCGACAACATGCAGATCAACGTGGGCGATGTCGTCCATCTGCAGGTGGCCGATGGCCCCGCCATTCGCGCCAAGGTGATCTACAACGCGCCGTACAACGGCACGACCACCTACACCACTGACCTGGTCTGCGCAGGCAACGGCGCCGGCGCCCGCGCCGCCCGCATTCGCTTCCGTCACGAGCATGTGCATCGGATCGAGTCGGTGCGCCACCAGCCTCACGCGTAAGGGCGGCTCGACCGCGGGACACTCCCGTCCCGCGGCGCGGCGCCTGCCGTCAAAGCCAGGACAGCTGACCGTCTAGCGTCGTCTTTTTGCGCAGCAAATCGCCATAACTGCGTGCTAAAGTGCCGCGATCTGCCGCAGCCCTTACACGCCATGTCCGCCTCCGTCGTTCGCATCTGGGATCTCCCTACCCGCTTGTTTCATTGGGCGCTCGCCACCTGTGTGATCGGCGCCCTGGTCACGGTAAAGCTGGGGGGCCTCTATATGGACTGGCACGTGCGCTTCGGACTGGCCACCTTCGGCCTGATCCTGTTCCGTCTCATCTGGGGTTTCGTCGGACCGCGCTATGCGCGATTCGCGACCTTCCTGCGTGGCCCCGGCGCCTTGCGCGACTACCTGCGGGGCGCGCGTCACGCCGGCCATAATCCGCTGGGGGCGCTGTCGGTCATCGCCATGCTTCTGGTACTGGGATTCCAGGCAACCAGCGGGCTGTTCACCACCGACGACATCATGATCCAGGGCCCCCTGTACTCGTATGCCAGCGAAGACCTGGCAGCCTCGCTGACGTCGCTGCACAAGCAGAACGAGTGGATCATCTATGGTCTGCTGGGCCTGCACCTGGTGGCGGTGCTCTGGTACGCCCTGGTACGGCGCCAGCGTCTCGTGCGCGCGATGATCACCGGCAACACGCCCATTCACGAGCTGCCGATCGACGCCGTCCCCGCCCGCGATGGCTGGGGTACGCGCGTGGCGGCACTCCTGCTGGCCGCCGCCATCACCGCACTCGTCCTCTGGCTGCGCACGCTCGAGGTTGTTCCGAGCTTCTGACGATTCGTCGCCCCGAGGCGCTTTCACCGGGGCAACAAAAAAACGCCTGTTCGCATCGCTGCGAGCAGGCGTTTTTTCATTGCGCGGTGAGCGAGCCGGGGGGCCGTTCACGCAGAGGCATTGATCACTTCTTGCGGTACGCGTCGTGACAGGCCTTACAGCTCGCGCCCACGTCGCCAAATGCCGCACGCACCTTGTCGAGGTCACCCGCATCGGCAGCAACCGACAGCTTGTTGACGTTGTCGATCAGGCGTTGCTGCTTGGCCTTGAAATCATCGGCGTTGCTCCAGATCTCGGGCTTGGCGTCGCCGCCTTCGGTACCCGGACCGAACGCAGCCCACGGCAGCGTGGCGAGCGTCTTGAGGACGTCCACGTTGGCCTTGATCTGGGCGGCATCGTAGGGTGCCTGACCGCGCACCACCGGCTGCATGCGGCTGAAATGCGAGGCGATCAGTTTGAACGAGGCTTCGCGGTACTTGACCGCATCCTCGGCCTTGGCGAACTGGGCATGCGCCGGCGCGATCATGAGCGGCGCAAGCGACGTACAGACCAGCGCGGCAATCGCGGACAACTTCTTCATGGGGCTCTCTCCTGAGACGGCAATGGGACGCGCTGGCACGCACCCGCGGGGCGCGCCAGCGTGGCCACACTATACCGTTCGGGCGAGCTTGGCGGCCAGTCCGATATAGCTGCGCGGCGTCATGGCGAGCAGGCGCGCCTTGGGCTCTTCGGGCAGCGCCAGACCGGTGATGAACTCGCGCAGACCCTCTTCGTTGATGCCCTTGCCACGGGTGAGCGCCTTGAGCTGCTCGTAGGGTTGCGGCAGGCCATAGCGGCGCATGACCGTCTGGACCGGTTCGGCCAGCACTTCCCAGCACGCATCGATGTCGGCATCGATCGCGGCCACATTGACCTCGAGCTTGCCCAGGCCACGCATGCACGAATCCCATGCGACCAGGCAATAGCCCAGGCCCACGCCTAGGTTGCGCAGCACGGTGGAATCGGTCAGGTCACGCTGCCAGCGCGACACGGGCAGCTTTTCGGAGAGGTGGCGCAGCACCGCATTGGCCAGGCCCAGGTTGCCTTCCGAATTCTCGAAATCGATCGGGTTGACCTTGTGCGGCATGGTGGACGAACCGACCTCGCCTTCTTTAAGACGCTGCTTGAAGTAACCCAGCGCAATGTAGCCCCAGATGTCGCGGTCGAGGTCGAGCACGATCACGTTGGCGCGCGCCACGGCGTCGAACAGCGCGGACATCCAGTCGTGCGGTTCGATCTGGATCGTGTGGCGGTTTTGCGTGAGACCCAGGCCTTCCAGCACCTTGCGGCTGAACTCGGGCCAATCGATCTCGGGGTAGGCGGACAGGTGGGCGTTGTAGTTGCCGGTGGCGCCATTGAGCTTGGCCAGCGGCTCGACGGCCTCGATCGCGCTCACGGCACGCGCCAGGCGGGCCGCCACGTTGGCGAATTCCTTGCCCAGCGTGGTCGGGCTGGCGGGCTGGCCGTGCGTGCGCGACAGCATGGGCTGGTCGGCCTGGGCCACCGCGATTTCGTTGAGCTTGGCCACCATGTCGCGCAGACGCGGCACCACGACCTGATCGCGCGCGCGGGTCAGCATCAGCGCGTGCGAGGTATTGTTGATGTCTTCGGAAGTGCACGCGAAGTGGATGAACTCGGCCGCGCGGGCCAGCTCGGCGTCATCGGCCACGCGCTCCTTGAGCCAGTATTCAACCGCCTTGACGTCGTGGTTGGTGACGCGCTCGATGTCTTTGATGCGCTCGGCATCGGACTCGGAGAAGTCACGCACCAGCTGGGCCAGACGCTCACGGGCAGCCGGCGTGAATGACGGCAGCTCGGGCAGGCCGGCATCCGACAGCGCGATCAGCCACGCCACTTCGACCTCGACACGGTGGGCCATGAAGCCCGCTTCGGACAGCAGCCCCCGCAGCGCATCGCCGCGCGACGCGTAGCGCCCGTCCAGTGGCGAAAGGGCATTGAGTTGGGTAAGCTGGTCGGCAATCTGCATGATGATGAAAAATAGCGGTTGGGAGGCGGGCCACGATTTTATCACCCGCCCTTCTGTAACAATGTGGCGTCGCCCCGGACTCGCCCCCGCCTCAAATGGGGTCGGTCCTGCGCTATACTGCGCCCGCTTCGACTACGCCTCACAAAAATGAAACTCATCGGCTCGCTTACCAGTCCTTACGTGCGCAAAGTGCGCGTCGTCATGGCGGAAAAAAAGCTGGATTACAAGCTCGAGCTCGAGAACGTCTGGTCCGCGGATACGCAGATCCAGCAGTACAACCCGCTGGGCAAGATTCCTTGCCTGGTGATGGAAGATGGCGGCGCCCTGTTCGACTCGCGCGTCATCGTCGAGTACCTCGATACCCTGTCTCCCGTGGCGCGGCTGATTCCGCAATCCGGCCGTGACCGCGCGGCGGTCAAGTGCTGGGAAGCGATCGCCGACGGCCTGCTCGACGCCTGCGTGACGATCGTCCAGGAAAACAAGCGCCCCGCCGCCGAGCGCAGCGCCAGCTGGATCGAGCGTCAGTACGGCAAGATCCACGCCAGCCTCGACGCGATGAACAACAGCCTGGGCGAAAACATCCATTGCATGGGGGTGAACTACACCCTGGCCGACATCGCCGTGGGCTGCGCCCTGGGCTACCTCGACCTGCGCTTCGCCGAGCTCGATTGGCGCGCATCGCAGCCCAACCTGCTGCGCCTGAACGAAAAGCTGAGCGCGCGCCAGTCGTTCATCGACACGCTGCCGCCCGCTGCCTGACCCTTCGCCTCCAGGCGCTTGCGCCTGGCCCATGCAAAACGCCCCGGACGCCGCATTGCGGTCTCCGGGGCGTTTTGCATGAAGCCCGACGATGTCGGGGCCGGGTGAAATCGGCCCGTAGGTCATTCAAGTCCGGCATTGCCGTGCTCGACACCTTCAGGCCCCTTCTCACCGGCGGGCGCGCCCATGGGCGCGCCGCCCGATCTCAGGCGAAGGCCTGCCAGGCCTTGAACAGCATGTAGGCCGCCAGCGCGAACAACAGGAATGCGAATACGCGCTTGAGCGTGACCACCGGCAGGCGGTGCGCCATGCGCGCGCCGAACGGCGCGGTCAGCACGCTGGTGCAGATCAGCGCCAGCAGCGCCGGCCAATAGATGAAGCCGAGCATCCCGGGGCGCGAGATCTCCTCGTTCAGGCCCGAGATGATGTAGCCCACGCTGTTGGCCAGCGCGATCGGAAAGCCCAGCGCGGCAGAGGTGGACACGGCCGAATGCAGTGCGACGTTGCACCACACCATGAAGGGCACGGACAGAAAGCCGCCCCCCGCACCGACCAGACCCGAGAGAAAACCAATACCCGCGCCGGCAGCCGTGGTGCCGACCACGCCGGGCATCTGCCGGGTGGGCTTGGGCTTCTTGTTGCGCAGCATGCTCCAGCCCGAATACCCCACGAAGATCGCGAAGACCAGCGATAGCCAGCCGGTGTTCAGGGCCGCGAACACGGCGCCGCCGGAGATCAGGCCGCCGATGATGATCCCGGGCGCCATTGCGCCCACGATCTTCCAGTTGATCGTGCCCTTCTGCTGGTGCGCACGCACGCTCGAGACTGACGTGAACAGAATCGAGGTCATGGAGGTGGCGATCGCCACATGCACCACCAATTCGGGTGACATGCCTTGCCAGGTAAACAGCATCGTCAGGAACGGCACCAACAACATGCCCCCGCCGATACCCAGCAAGCCCGCCGCAAATCCCACCAGCGCACCGAGCGCCAACAGGCAGATCACCAACGTTACATCCACGACCTTCCCCTCTCTATATCGATTTATGAAAATCGGGGCCTGCCATCGCTGGCCGGCCCCTTGGAACCTGTAGGCCTTCCCCTCGAAGGCCGACACTGCAACATCGATGCCGCCGCACGGCAACATCGAGTCAGGCGATGATGCCACCGCCCAGACAAACCTCGCCATCGTATAGCACCGCCGATTGCCCGGGCGTGACCGCCCATTGCGGTTGCGCGAATTCGAGCGTGAAACCCTCGGCGCTCGCCTGCGCGAGCCGGCAGGCGGCGTCGCTCTGGCGATAGCGCGTCTTGGCGCCATACCCCCGCGCTTCGGGCGCGTATCCCGCCACCCAGCTCACATCCTGGGCATTCAGATGGCTGGACAGCAGCCAGGGGTGATCGTGACCCTGCACCACGTAGAGCGTGTTGTTCTCGAGATCCTTGCGCGCCGAGTACCAGGCGTCGGCCGTACCGTCATCGCGCTGGCTGCCCTTCACACCGCCGATGCCCAGGCCCTTGCGCTGGCCCAGGGTGTAGAAAGACAGTCCGTGATGCGTGCCGACGCGCTTGCCCTCGGGCGTCAGGATCGGACCCGGCTCGGTCGGAAGATAGCGGTTGAGAAACTCGCGGAACGGGCGCTCGCCGATAAAGCAGATGCCCGTCGAATCCTTCTTGGCGGCGTTGTGCAGGCCGATCTCGTGCGCGATGCGCCGGACTTCGGTCTTGTGCAGCTCGCCCAGGGGGAACAGCGTGCGCGACAACTGCGCCTGGTTGAGGCGATGCAGAAAATAGCTCTGGTCTTTCGACGCGTCGAGCGCCTTCAGCAGCTGGTATTCGGTGCCCTGCCCGTCTGCGGCCTCGACGGCACGTACGCGCGCATAGTGACCGGTGGCGATGTGCTCGGCACCCAGCGCCATGGCGTGGTCCAGGAATGCCTTGAACTTGATCTCGGCATTGCACAACACATCGGGATTGGGCGTGCGGCCGGCCGAGTACTCGCGCAGAAAGTCGGCGAACACGCGGTCCTTGTACTCGGACGCGAAATTGACGAACTCGAAGTCCACGCCCACGAGATCGGCGACGCTTGCGGCATCGAGCAGATCCTGGCGAGTGGAGCAGTATTCGGAATCGTCGTCGTCTTCCCAGTTTTTCATGAAGAGGCCGACGACCTCATAGCCTTGCTGTTTCAGGAGCCAGGCCGTGACCGACGAATCGACCCCGCCCGACATCCCGACCACGACGCGGCCTTTCTTGGTGGAGGTATGAAGCATGATGACTCTATTTTAGTGCGGTCGCGTCCGAGGCGGCCGGCACGGGCTCGGCCGCGCGCGAAACCTCCATCAGCCAGGCCCGGAAGGCCTGCAGCGTAGGAAGATTGGCCTTCTGCTCGGGATAGCACAGGTAGTAGCCCTGCCGTGCCCGGATCGGCAGCTGAATCGGCACCACCAGCTTGCCATCGCGCAGTTCGTCTTCGATCAGGCAACGCGGGATCAACGCAATCCCGAATCCCGCGGCCGCGGCCTGGGAGAGCAGCGAGTATTGATCGAAGCGGGCGCCTTCGAGGCTGCGGCGCGTGTCGCAGCCGGCCTGCTCGAACCACTCGAACCAGCCTTCGAGCGCCGACGTGTGATGCAACAGTGGATAGCGCAGCAGATCGGCCGCATCATCGCACCCCTCGGCGATGAGACGCGGACTGCACACGGGCAGGATCTCGCGGCCCACGATGTAGTCGGCGCCGCTACCCGGCCAGATCCCTTCGCCAAAGCGCACCGCCGCATCGAGCTCGGGCGTGGAGAAGTCGTAGCCCTGCCGGTGCGGCATGAATTCGACATGGATGTCGGGACGCAGGCGATTGAAAGCGATCAGGCGCGGGATGAGCCAGCGCGCACCGAAGGTGGGCATGGCTGTGAGGTTGAGCGTGCCGCCGCGGCCCTGGTGGGCAATGAGCTCGACGGTCGCGGCTTCGATCTGCGACAGGCCGGCCTGCACCTTCTTCAGATAGCTGCGGCCAGCCTCGGTCAGCACCAGGCCTTGCCTGATTCGCAGGAATAGTTCGACGCCGACGAACTCCTCCAAATGTTTCACTTGTTTGCTCACGGCGCCCTGCGTGACGCAGAGCTCCTGGGCGGCGCGGGTAAAACTGCTATGCCTGGCAGCCACTTCGAAGGCCTGCAGGTCGGTCAGCGAGGGACAGAAACGACGCATACTTCGCAATACCGCCAGACTTGCTTACACATCTGGCATGAGTAAAAGGAATAGCTTACGGAGAATCTTTCGTTTGTGCAAATAACAGGCAGCTTCCAGAATCGACCGGTTTGCTTATGCATCCGTACTAATTTCCTACAGGGGAAACTCATGCAACGTCGCAATGTCATTCTGGGCCTGTCCCTCGCCGCTGCTGTCCTGGCCTCACCGTTTGCCGCCGGTGTCGCCCAAGCGCAAGACAGCTATCCCAACAAGCCCATCCGCCTGATCGTGCCCTTCCCGCCGGGCGGCACCACCGACATCGTCGGCCGTCTGTTCGCGGACAAGCTGACCAAGGAACTCGGCCAGACCGTCGTCGTCGAGAACCGCGGCGGCGCCGGCGGCTCGATCGGCAGCGCCTTCGTGGCCTCCAGCGCCCCGGACGGCTACGTGCTGGGCATCGCCACCGTCAGCACGCACGGCATCAACCCGGCCATCTATCACAACCTGCCGTTCGACGCCGAGAAGGACTTCAGCCCGATCTCGAACCTGGCTGCCGTGCCCAACGTCATGACCGTCAACCCGAAGGTGCCGGCCAAGAACATCGCCGACTTCATCGCACTGGCCAAGAAAGAGCCGGGCAAGCTGACGTACGCCTCCGCCGGTAACGGTTCGGTCTCGCACATGATGGGCGAGATGTTCAAGATGGCCTCGGGCACCGACCTGATGCACGTGCCTTACCGTGGCGTGGGCCCGGCGCTGAACGACACGCTGGCCGGCCAGGTCGACGTGCTGTACGACAACCTGCCCTCCTCGCTGCCGCACATCCAGCAGGGCGCCCTGGTCGCCCTGGCCGTGGCCGCGCCCCAGCGCGTCGCGGCAATGCCCAACGTGCCGACGTTCGCCGAAGCCGGCCTCGCGCCGGTGAACGACTCGTCGTGGTTCGGCCTGGTGGCCCCGGCCAAGGTGCCGGCCCCCATCCTCGAGAAGCTGCATGCCGCAGTGGTCAAGGTAAGCGCTGAAGACGACGTCAAGAAGCGCCTCGAAGGCCTGGGCGCCGCGCCCGTGGCGAATACGCCGGCCGAATTCGCGCAGCAGATCGCTGCCGAGATCGCCAAGAACAAGCGTATCGCCAAAGAAGCCAATGTGAAGATCGACTGAGCGATCGGGTCCCCGCCCTCGGGCGGGGACCATTCCCCTTTTTCGTAGCACCCGTTTCGTCATGCCTATCATCAAGCCCCTGTCCTACCGCCTCGATTCGCCGCAGAACTACCCGGACGCGCCGCTGTCCGCACCCCTGGTGCTGGACTCGCCGCACAGCGGCACGACGTACCCGCCGGATTTCGCGCCTGCCGTTGGTTTCGGCGCGCTGCGCACCGCGGAAGACACGTGGGTGGATGATCTGTGGGGCGATGCGGTGGACCTCGGCGTGCCGCTGTTGGGCGCGTCGTTTCCGCGCGCCTACATCGACGCCAACCGCGGCGCCGAAGAGATCGACCAGCTTCTGCTCGACGAAGCCTGGCCCGATGCGATCAGCGAGTCGCCCAAGGTGCGCCTGGGCAAAGGCCTGATCTGGCGCATGCTCGACGATGGCACGCCACTGTACGACCGCAAGCTGTCCGTGGCCGAAGTACGCCATCGCATCGAAGCCTGCTGGAAGCCCTATCACGAACAGCTCGGCACGCTGCTCGACCGCGCGCACGCACGCTTCGGCAAGGTCTGGCACATCAACTGCCACTCGATGCCCAGCGTGGCCGGCGCCTACGCGACCGACAAGCCCGGCCTCGTGCACCCCGACTTCGTGCTCGGTGACCGCGACGGCGCCACGAGCGACCCCGCGTTCCGCGAGTTCGTGGCGGCGTGGCTGCGCGAGCGCGGCTACAACGTGACGGTCAACGATCCCTACAAGGGCGTGGAACTCGTGCGCGCGTTCGGCCGCCCCGCCGAAGGCCGCCACAGCCTGCAGATCGAGATCAACCGCAAGCTGTACATGGACGAAGTGTCGTTGCAACCCAGCGGCAACTACGCCCGCCTGAAGAATGATCTGCGCGAACTGACCATCGCGCTGATCGATTGGACGCGCGCGCAGACGGCCTGACGCCGGACGTTCTGCACGCACGCGATGCCGCGGCCACGACCGCGCATCGACCCCACGCCCCTCGCGCCTGACGGCCGAGGGGCGTTTTTTCGTCGTCGGGGCAGCAAGCCAAAGGCGCCGCGTGGGGGCTTTTTTTTCGCCGGGCCGCCCCAAGAAAAAAGCGCCCCCTCGGGGGGCAGCAAGCCGAAGGCGCAGCGTGGGGGCCTTTCCCCTTTGTATTGCACTGCACGATCCGTGCGAAAGATGCCCCCTCGTGTATAACTACGCTCACCCTTCGAGGAGGAGCGTCGATGCAGATCGGGATACCTAAAGAAACCCGAGACGGGGAAACCCGTGTCGCCGCCACGCCGGAGACGGTCAAGAAGTACGTCGCCAGTGGCCATGCAGTTGTCGTCGAACACGGTGCAGGTCAGGCCGCGCATTATCCAGACAGTGCGTATGAAGCCGCGGGCGCCCGCCTCGCAGAAGCCGCGCAGGCACTCGGCGCGGAGCTCGTGCTGAAGGTGCGCGCGCCCGATGCCGGCGAGCTCACACACATGCGTAGTGGCGCCGTGCTCGCGGGCATGCTCGATCCCTTTGACGCCGAACAGCTCCAGCGGCTCGCGGCCGCGGGCCTCACGGCCTTCGCGCTGGAAGCCGCGCCACGCATCACGCGAGCGCAAAGCCTAGACGTGCTGTCGTCGCAGGCCAATCTGGCGGGCTACAAGGCCGTGTTGCTTGCCGCCAATCATTACGGCCGCCTCTTTCCGATGATGATGACCGCGGCCGGCACACTGAAAGCCGCGCGCGTCGTGGTGCTCGGTGCGGGCGTTGCCGGGCTGCAGGCCATTGCCACCGCGCGCCGGCTCGGCGCCGTCGTCGAGGCCTCAGATGTGAGACCCGCCGCGCGCGAGCAGATCGAATCGCTGGGCGGCAAATTCATCGACGTGCCGTTCGAGACCGACGAGGAGCGCGAGATCGCGCAAGGCGCTGGCGGCTACGCCCGCCCGATGCCGCCCGCCTGGATGGCGCGCCAGGCGCTGCGTGTGGCCGAGCGTTGCAAGGAGGCCGACATCGTCATCGCCACCGCGCTGATTCCGGGCCGCCCCGCCCCGGTCCTGCTCACGGCCGAGACCGTTGCCCTGATGAAACCGGGATCCGTGGTGGTGGACCTGGCCGTGGAACGCGGCGGCAATTGCCCGCTCTCGGTGAAGGGCCAAATCGTGCAGGCGCATGGCGTCACGCTGATCGGGCTCACCAACCTGCCCGGCCTGCTGCCCACCGACGCGTCGGCGCTCTACGCCCGCAATCTGCTCGACTTCATCAAGCTGATTGTCGACGCCCAAGGCGCGCTTGCGATCAAGCGCGATGACGAAATCGTTGCGGCCTGCCTGATGTGCGAGGGCGGCCAGGTCTTGCGGAGGACCTGAACATGGAAGCCATCAGCCCCACCCTGATCAACCTGATCATTTTCGTGCTGGCGATCTACGTCGGCTATCACGTGGTCTGGAACGTCACGCCCGCGCTGCATACCCCGCTCATGGCGGTGACCAACGCCATCTCGGCCATCATCATCGTGGGCGCCATGCTCGCCGCCGCGCTGACCGAAGGCGGCCTGGCGCGCGCGATGGGCGTGCTCGCCGTGGCGCTTGCCGCCGTAAACGTGTTCGGCGGCTTCCTGGTCACGCGCCGGATGCTCGAGATGTTCAAGAAGAAGGAACGCAAGCCCGCGCGGGAGGGCACGCAATGATCTCGCTGAACCTCGTCACGCTCTTCTATCTGATCGCATCGATCTGCTTTATCCAGGCGCTCAAGGGGCTGTCGCATCCGACGACCTCGCGCCTGGGCAACGCCTTCGGGATGGCCGGCATGACCATCGCCGTGCTCACCACCGCCGCGCTGATCCATAGCCTCGCGGGCGGCGGCCCCGCCGCACTCGGGTTGGGCTGGGTCGTGCTGGGCCTGCTGATCGGAGGCAGCGTGGGCACCTTGATGGCCCGCCGCGTCGAGATGACCAAGATGCCCGAACTCGTGGCGTTCATGCACAGCATGATCGGCCTGGCGGCGGTGGCGATCGCGGTGGCCGTCGTGGCCGAGCCGCACGCCTTCAACATCGCCGCGCGCGGAGCGCCTATCCCCACCGGCAACCGCTTCGAGCTGTTCATCGGCACCTTCGTGGGTGCCATCACGTTTTCCGGATCGGTGATTGCGTTCGGCAAGCTGTCGGGCAAATACAAATTCCGGCTGTTCCAGGGTGCGCCGGTCGTGTTCAAGGGCCAGCATCTCGTCAACTTGGCACTGGCGCTCGCCATGCTCGGATGCGGCTTCTGGTTCATGGCGACCCAGGCCTGGCTGCCATTCGTACTGATGACGCTGATCGCGTTCGTGCTGGGTGTGCTCATCATCATTCCGATCGGCGGCGCCGATATGCCGGTGGTCGTGTCGATGCTCAACAGCTACTCGGGCTGGGCGGCGGCCGGGATCGGGTTCTCGCTCAACAACCCGATGCTCATCATCGCGGGTTCCCTGGTGGGCTCGTCCGGTGCGATCCTGTCGTACATCATGTGCAAGGCGATGAATCGCTCGTTCTTCAATGTGCTGCTCGGGGGCTTCGGCGCGCAGGCGGGCGCAAGCGGCCAGGCAGGCGACGCGCAACAACGGCCTGTGAAGTCGGGCAGCGCCGAAGACGCCGCGTTCCTGCTTGCCAATGCCGAGAGCGTCATCATCGTGCCCGGGTATGGGCTGGCCGTGGCGCGCGCCCAACATGCGCTGAAGGAGCTCGCGGCCAAGCTTACCGAGAAAGGTGTGACCGTGAAGTATGCGATCCATCCCGTGGCCGGTCGCATGCCGGGCCACATGAACGTGCTCCTGGCCGAGGCCGAGGTGCCCTACGACCAGGTGTTCGAGATGGACGAGATCAACGGCGAATTCTCACAGACCGATGTCGCGTTGATCCTGGGCGCCAATGACGTGGTGAACCCGGCTGCCAAGAACGACCCGCAATCGCCCATCGCCGGCATGCCGATTCTCGAAGCCTACCGCGCGCGCAACGTGATCGTGAACAAGCGCTCGATGGCGGCCGGCTATGCGGGCCTGGACAACGAGCTGTTCTATATGGATGGCACGATGATGGTCTTCGGCGACGCCAAGAAGGTGCTCGAAGACATGGTCAAAGCGGTAGAGTGAGCTCACGGACCGCGGGCGCCGCCGGTGGCTATGCCGGCGCGCCGCCCGGGCCGCATGCGCGCGGCCGGCTGGCGGCGCCGGCTTCCGCACCGCCCAGATGCGCGCGCAACTGTCCTGGCGACACCCCGTAATGACGGCGGAAAGCCGTCGCGAAGTTCGCCGGACTGTTATAGCCGGCCAGCCAGGCCGCCTGAGCCACGGTCACGCCGTCACGCTCGAGCGCCACGCGCGCACGCTGCATGCGCGCTTCCCTCAGGAACTCGAACACGGTGCAGCCCCAGGCAGCACGGAAATGGCGCTGCAGTGTGTTGGCGCTCACGCAGGCTTGCAGCGCGATCTGTTCGAGCGACATCTGATCGGCCGCCCCGCTTTCGAGTAGATCGCGCACGCTGCGCATGCGCAGCCAATCCCGCTTGCCCAGTGCGGAGCCTGGCTGGGGTACGGTTTCGGCTGCCTGCCCGAGCTGGGTCGAGGCCTCGACCAGCAGATCGAAGGCGCGGGAGCGCAGATAGAGCCTGGTGGTCGCCGCATCGAGCGCGGGCGGCCGCAGCATCTGCTCCACATTCGCCAATGCCTGCGCCGAAGGCGTCCAGGTGCGCATGGCCAGGTGGGTGCGTGCGAACGCGACGATTGCGCTGTCATCACCGAAGTGATCCGCCAGCCAGGTATGACCGAACGCGAGATCGACCGTGCGCTCGACGTCACCGCGGCGCGATTGACGCGAGAAAGTCGCGGGCTCATGCAAGGCCATCATCCACGCCGTGATCGGCGCGCCCCGGCCAGGGCCGGCGGGCAGCGGAAGGCAGGCGATGGCCATGTTGGCGTAGCCCCCGATCGTGAAACCCAGGCGCAGCGCCGGCTTGAGCGTGGCCCTCACCGTACTGCCCTGCACGTCACGCACGTCGATCCGGTGCGCGACCAGACCCGGCTCCAGCGCGGCCACATCGAACACCCCCTCGAACACCGGCCGATCCTGGCCCGGCACGGTGAGGTAATGGTCGGCGGCGGTCTGTCGCACCAAGGTGTCGACAGTCGCGCAAGACACGGGCGCGGCATGCTCGCGCGCCCGGGTGGAGGCAGCGGTCGGGGCAGACATGGGCATCGGGAAGAAGTGCGGGATATGGCGCCGGCGCAAAGACGGTTGGTTTCCGCACAAAGCTGAGCCGCCGCGTTCCCTGACAGAATCTTGAAAAATCAATCGGTATTAAAAATCATTCCCAACTAAATAGCAAATCGCCGGCCTGCCTGGGCGCTGATCACGCCTGCGCCGCCGCATTGCATCGCACATGGAGTCACCTCGTATGTCTTGCCGGTATCCGCTGCACTACGCCAGCGCCGCCCTCCTCATGGCCTGGTCCGGCCTCGCCCATGCCCAGGCCACCCAGGTCCAGGATCCGTCGCAGATTCAGGAGATGGCCACCGTGCAGGTGCTCGGCACCGCCGAAGAGGAAGTGAAGGAATCGCTTGGCGTATCGGTGATCACCGCTGAAGAGATCGCACGCCGTCCGCCCAGCAATGACCTCTCCGACCTGATTCGGCGCGAACCTGGTGTGAACCTGACCGGCAACAGCGCCAGCGGCGCGCGCGGCAACAACCGCCAGGTCGACATCCGCGGCATGGGCCCGGAGAACACACTGATCCTGATCGATGGCAAGCCTACCTCATCGCGCAATGCCGTGCGCTACGGCTGGAACGGGGATCGCGACACGCGCGGCGACACCAACTGGGTGCCCGCCGAAGAAGTCGAGCGCATCGAAGTCATTCGTGGCCCGGCGGCCGCGCGCTATGGCTCGGGTGCCATGGGCGGCGTGGTCAACATCATCACCAAGCGCCCCACCGACAAGCCGTCGGGCTCGATCACCTACTACCTGAATCAGCCCGAAGACAGCAAGGAAGGCAATACCAACCGCGTCAACGTACGCCTGGCCAGTCCGCTCAGCGAAAGCCTCTCCATGCGGGTCTACGGCAACTACAACAAGACCAACGCCGACGCACGCGACATCAACGCCGGCCGCGCCACGGCAGGCGCCAACGGCACGACCAGCACGGCCGGACGCGAAGGCGTGATCAACCAGGATTTGAATGCCCTCTTCTCCTGGAAGGCCAACGCGCAGAATACGTTCGACCTGGATCTGGGCTACAGCCGCCAGGGCAACATCTACGCCGGCGACACGATGAACAACGCCAACAGCGACTTCAGCGACAGTCTGTACGGCGAAGAAACCAACATCATGTACCGCGAGAACTACGCGCTCACGCATCGCGGCAGCTACGACTGGGGCACCACGCGCTCATCGCTCGGCTACGACTACACGCGCAACGCCCGCCAGCAGGAAGGCCTGGCCGGCGGCCCCGAAGGCGCCCCGACCGATCTCGGTTTCGCCACGGCCCGCCTGAAAAACTGGCGCGCCGCCACCGAAGCCAACGTGCCGTTCTACCTGGGCTTCGAGCAAGTGGCGACCGTCGGCGTCGAATGGCTGCGCGAATCGCTGGACGACCCCAGCGGCCTGCGCCAGACCTACACCGGTGGCACCATCGGCGGCACCAGCGCGTCCGGCCGCGACTCCAAAACCAAGCAGAACAGCTATGCGCTTTTCGTCGAAGACAATATCGAGCTGAACACGCGCGCCATGCTGACGCCCGGCGTGCGCCTGGACTACAACAGCGAGTTCGGCAGCAACTGGAGCCCCAGCCTGAACGCTTCGTACGCGGTCACCGACTCGTTCAAGATCAAGGGCGGCATCGCCCGCGCCTACAAGGCGCCGAACCTGTACCAGTCCAACCCCAACTACCTGCTGTATAGCCGTGGCCAGGGTTGCATCGCCGCCGAGACCAACACCAACGGCTGCTATCTGGTGGGCAACGCCGACTTGTCGCCCGAGACCAGCGTCAACAAGGAAATCGGCTTCGAGTACGACCCGGGCACGTGGCGCACGAGCATGGCCTATTTCCGCAACGACTATCGCAACAAGATCGTCGCCGGCACGGACATCGAGTATCGCCTCACCAACGGCGCGCGCGTGCTCCAATGGACCAACAGCGGCAAGGCCGTGGTCGAAGGCTTCGAAGGCAATCTGTTCATCCCGCTCGCGAGCACCCTGGACTGGAATACCAATTTCACGTACATGATGCAGTCCAAGAGCAAGAGCACCGGCGAGCCGCTCAGCGTGATCCCGAAGTACACGATCAACAGCACGCTCGACTGGTTCTACACCCCTCAGTTGTCGTTCCAGGCCAATGTCACGTACTACGGCAAGCAGGTCGGGCCGAGCACCAACGTGCGTACCGGTGCCACCCTCACCGACAGCGGCCGCCAGCAGCTCAGCCCCTACGCGCTCGTGGGCCTGAGCGCGGGCTACGAGGTCAACAAGAACCTGCGCTTCCGTGTCGGCGTGAACAATCTGTTCGACAAACAGCTGTATCGTGAGGGCAATGCCGCCAACGCAGGCGCCGCCACGTATAACGAACCGGGCCGCGCTTACTTCGCCACCGCCACCGTGTCGTTCTGACGCGCTACCCTCGTCGCCAGCCGATGCGCCCCGATCCGGGCGCATCGGCGTTTTTCGTTTGATGGAGTTCACGATGCGCACCCGCGCTGCACTGCTGTTGTCGATCCCCTTGCTCACCACCACTGGAGAGGCCGCGGCGCAGCCCGCGCGGCAAACGCTCAGCCCGGAGCAGGTCCGCGCGCAACTTGGACGACTGGGGCTGGTGCAGCAAGAAGTGCTGCCGCGCGCGGATGGACTGCGCGCGGTGCGCCTGATGCTCTCGGTGCCGCCCGGACCCGCGCCCGCCCGCGGCTGGCCCGTCGTGTACCTGCTCGACGGCAACGCCGCCATGCAGGCCCTCGCCGAACGAGACCGCCGCGACCTGACCGCGGGCGCGGTACTGGTCGGCATCGGATACGACACCCATGAACGGGTCGACGGCGACGCGCGCGCGTGGGATTACCTGCCCGCGATCCCGGGCGCCGGCCCCCAAGGCACACCGGATCCGCGCAACCCCGATCGGCGCAACGGCGGCGCCGCGGACTGGCGTGCCTTCATCGAAAACGAAGTCAAACCCTGGACCGCGCGTCACGCACCGATCGATCCCGCGCGCCAGACCCTCTATGGCCATTCGTATGGCGGCCTGTTCGTGCTGGACACGCTGTTCACGGCGCCGCACAGCTTCCAGCGCTTTGTGGCGGCCAGCCCATCGCTGTGGTGGCAGGCGCCCTACATGATGGACCGCGCGCGCGAGTACGTTGCCGCGCCACGCCCGCAGCCTGCGCCCGAGGTCGTGATCATGGCGGGCGGCGCCGAGCATCTGCGCAAGCCGGTTCCGGGAGCCCCCCTGGCAGAGATCAAGCAACATCCCGCGGGACAGGCGGCCGGGCTGGCCGGCTTGCTGCGCACCCGTGATCCGGACGTGATGTACATCAGCTTTCCGGGGCTGACCCACGGCCCGATGTTGCCTGCCTCGGCCCAGCGCGCGGTCGAGATCGCCGCGCAGCCGCGCTAGACACACCGGGGCGAAGCAGCCCTGCCCGACAATCAGCGCGGCGTGGCGACCAGTCGCTCGTCGACCACCTCGACCCAATGCCGCACCGGCACGTCGGTGCCGCTTTGCAGATGGCCGATGCACCCCATGTTCGACGACACGATGACTTCGGGCTCGGTGCGCGTGATTTCGGCGACCTTGCGGTCGCGCAAGCGCGTCGAGATCTCGGGCTGCAGCACGGAATATGCGCCCGCGGAGCCGCAGCAGAGATGGGATTCGCCAAAGGGCTGCAGGACGAAGCCCAGCTCGGCGAGCAACCGTTCGGACAGCGGGCGCAACCCTTGCCAGTGCTGCACGGTGCACGGCGGATGAAATGCGGCGCGCGGCGCGGGCCCCAACTGCGGAGCCAGCCGGTCGGCGTGCGGCGCCACGATCTCGGCGATATCCTTGATCCGGTCGGCCAGTTCGGCGGCGCGCGCCGCGTACACCGGCTCATGGCGCAGGTGGTGGGCGTATTCGCGCACGGTCGCGCCGCAACCCGACGCATTGATGACAATGGCTTCGACCGTGCCATCCTGCAGCAGCGGCCACCAGGCGTCCACGTTGGCCCGCATCTGCGCCAGCGCCTCATCCTGCGCGTCGAGGTGGAAACTGAGCGCGCCGCAGCAGCCCGCCCCCGGCGCCATACGCGCGCCGATGCCGATGGCATCGAGCACCCGGATCGTCGCGGCGTCGATGCTCGGCATCATGGCCGGCTGCACGCAGCCGGTCAGCAGCAACACCTGGCGCGCGTGCCGCTCCGGATCGGGCAACACGCCCGCCTCTCGCCGCACCGGCACCTTGCGCCGCAAGGCCTCGGGCAACAGCGATCTCACACTTTGTCCCACACGCATGGCGGGTGCGAACAACGACGAGGTCAGTCCGCGCCGCAATAGCCAGCGCCGCAGGCGATCGGGCCAGCGCCGCTGCACGCGCTCATCGACGATGGCGCGTCCGATGTCCACGAGGTGCCCATACTGCACCCCGGAGGGACACGTGGTCTCGCAGTTGCGGCACGTAAGGCAGCGGTCCAGGTGCTGTTGCGTGGCCGCGGTCGGTTCCGCGCCCTCCAGCACTTGTTTGATCAGATAGATACGGCCACGCGGGCTGTCGCGCTCGTCGCCCAGCACCTGATACGTGGGACAGGTCGCGGTACAAAACCCGCAATGCACGCAGCGCCGCAGGATGGCGTCGGCCTCGAGCCCCGCGGAACTCTCCTGCGCCCATTGAACGAGATGCGTCTGCATGGTTTAGAGCTCCGGCACCAGACGGCCCGGGTTGAATAACCCGACCGGATCGAATTCTTGTTTGAGCCGGCGCGTGATCGATGCCACCGCGGGGGCCAGCGGGTGGAACACGCCATCGGCCGGAACGCCACCCGCAGGACGGAACAACGTCGCATGGCCACCTGCCGCCTGAACGGCGGCGCGCAAGGCACTCGTATCGTGCCGAGCGCTCAGCCACCGCTGCCCGCCGCCCCATTCGATAAGGGTGGGACCCCGGTCCAGCGCGGGCGCGGTCGGTGGAACGGAGAGACGCCATAATGGGACGCCGCCCTGAAAGAACGGATGCGTCTGCTCGCGCAATGCGAGCCACCAGTCCTGTGCCGCGGTCTCTTCGAGGGGCTCGCCGCCGATGCGGGCGCGCGCCGCGGCGATGGCCGGTGGCGCCCCCGACAGCCGCACGGCACAACGTCCGGGTTGGCCCGGCGTGGCAGCCGGCACCCAGCAGGCCGCCGAGATCGGCAAGGGTTGGCTGCGCCAACGCGCAAACGCGTCAAGCGCCTGGACCTCGTCCAGGGCCAGGCAGAGCGTGAGTTCTTCGGCCGGACGCGGCACGACCTTGATCGACACTTCGAGAATCGCGCCGAAGATGCCGAGCGAGCCGGTGAGCAGGCGCGCCACGTCGTAGCCGGCCACGTTCTTCATGACCTCGCCGCCGAAGGCGAGCAGGCGGCCCTGGGCGTCGAGCAACCGCGCGCCCAGCACGAAGTCGCGTACGGCGCCCGCCGCCATGCGGCGCGGCCCCGACAAACCGCTGGCCACACAGCCGCCGATCGTGGCGGACGGCTCGAAATGCGGCGGCTCGAACGCCAGCATCTGGCCGTGCTCGGCCAGCGCGGCCTCGAGCTCGACCAAGGTCGTGCCGGCACGCGCCGTCACCACCAGTTCGGATGGGTGATAGTTGATGATGCCCCGATAGGCCGACATGTCGAGCAGACAGTGGCCGTCCTGGGGCGTCACGGGGCGATGATTGCCATAGAACGACTTGCTGCCACCGCCACAGACAAACAAGGGTTTGTGGCCGGCACGCGCCGTCATGACCTGCTCGCACAACTCGGACAGAACGAACTCCATCGCGGCCGGCCTCAGAATCGAGCCAGGTCGGGAAATCTCAGTTCGCCGCCGTGCACGTGCATCTTGCCGTACTCGGCGCAACGGGCGAGGGTCGGTATGACTTTCTCGGGATTGAGCAGACAAGGCGGGTCGAACGCCCGCTTGACAGCCAGGAACGCGTCGAGCTCTTCACGCGAAAATTGCACGCACATTTGATCTATTTTCTCCATACCCACACCGTGCTCTCCGGTCACGGTGCCTCCCACCTGCACGCACAGCTCGAGGATGGCGGCGCCGAATTTCTCGGCGCGCTCGACCTCGTCCGGCTTATTGGAATCGAACAGAATCAGCGGGTGCAGATTGCCATCACCCGCATGAAAGACGTTGGCGCAGCGCAGCCCGAACTCGTCTTCCATTTGCTCAATGGCGCCCAGCACGCGCGCCAGATGGCGGCGTGGAATCGTGCCGTCCATGCAGTAGTAATCGGGCGATACCCGCCCCGCGGCCGGAAACGCGTTTTTGCGCCCGGCCCAGAAGCGCAGCCGTTCGGCCTCGCTCGCCGACACCTGGCAGCGCGTGGCCCCCGCCTCTTTGAAGATCGCCTCCATGCGCGCGACCTCATGGGCCACTTCTTCCTGGGTGCCGTCAGACTCGCACAACAGGATGGCCTGCGCGTCGAGGTCGTAGCCGGCCTTCACGAACGGCTCGACCATGAGGGTCGCCTGGCGATCCATCATTTCCAGACCGGCCGGAATGATGCCGGCTGCGATGATGCGCGTGACCGCGTTGCCCGCGGCCTCGACGCTCGAGAAGCTCGCCATCACCACCTGCGCGCACGCGGGGCGCGGAATGAGCTTGACCGTCACTTCGGTCACCACGCCCAGCATGCCCTCGGAACCGATGAACACCGCGAGCAGGTCGACCCCTGCCGCGTCGGGCGCTTCCGAACCCAGCTCGACCACCTCGCCGTCGATCGTGACCATCCGCACGCGCAGCACGTTATGTACCGTGAGGCCATATTTCAGGCAGTGCACGCCACCCGAGTTTTCTGCAACGTTTCCCCCGATCGAACAGGCGATCTGGCTCGAGGGATCCGGCGCGTAGTACAGGCCGTAAGGCGCGGCGGCCTCGGAAATCGCGAGATTGCGCACGCCGGGCTCCACAATGGCGGTGCACGCGCGGGGATCGATCTGCTTGATGCGGTTGAACTTGGACAGCCCCATCAGCACGCCTTGCGCATGCGGCATCGCACCGCCCGACAGTCCGGTGCCCGCCCCTCGCGCCACCACGGGCACGTTCATGCGCTTGCACAGCTTCATGACGGCCTGCACTTGGGCCTCGGTCTCCGGCAGGACGACCGCGGCCGGCAAGGCCCGAAACAGGGACAGCCCGTCGCATTCGTACGGGCGAGTATCTTCTTCACGGTGCAGCACGCAATGCGTGGGCAACACCTGCTGCAGGGCGCGCACCAGCGATGCGGCGGAAAACGGCGCCTGCGCGTGGCTCAGGCCAGATTCGACCAGGGAGTTCATTAAAGAACGATAACAATCCCCCCTGCTTCGCACACGCCGGGATTTACCCGCAGGGGGTCACACGCGACCCGCCCGCACGCCCTTGCTTCCCCTGATCCCCCGCTCCGGCAGGCACCCACAAAACATATGGCCGGCACACCTTCGATGTGCCTGCCATATCAGGGGTGTCGCCCACCGACAACGGCGTGCCGCGTGGCACGCCCGCGGCGATCACCAGTTGATGATCTTGCCCGGATTGAGAATGTTGTTCGGATCGAACGCGTGCTTGAGGCTGCGCATCAGGGCCAGCGCGTCTTCACCATGCTCTTCGGCCATGAACTGCATCTTGTGCAGTCCCACGCCATGCTCGCCGGTGCAGGTGCCATCGGCCGCGATCGCACGGCGCACGAGGTTGTGGTTGATGACCTCCGACTCCTGCCATTCTTTTTCGCTGTCAGCATCGAGCAGCATCAGAACGTGGAAGTTGCCGTCGCCCACGTGGCCGACGATGGTGTACGGGAAGCTGGCGGCGTCGAGCTCATCGACGGTTTCTCGTACGCACTCGGCCAGACGCGAAATCGGCACGCAGACATCGGTGGTGCTCGCGCGGCAGCCCGGACGCAGTTGCAGGCCCGCGAAATAGGCGTTGTGGCGGGCCGTCCAGAGACGGTTGCGGTCTTCGGGGCGCTCGGCCCATTCGAAATCCATGCCGCCGTGTTCGGCCGTGATGGCCTGCACGGTTTCGGCCTGCTCCTGCACGCCGGCCGGGCTGCCGTGGAACTCGAACACCAGCATGGGCGATTCGGTCAGCGTGAGCTTGCTGTATTGGTTGACCGCCTTGACCGCGGCGCTGTCCATGAATTCGACACGCGCAACCGGCACCCCCATCTGGATGATCTCGATCACGCTCTGCACCGCATCGTCGAGCGAAGGGAAGTTGCAGATGGCGGCCGAGACGGCCTCGGGCTGCGGATAAAGGCGCACCGTCACTTCGGTGATGATGCCGAGCGTGCCCTCGCTCCCCACGAAGATGCGGGTGAGGTCGTAGCCGGCCGAAGACTTGCGCGCGCGGCCCGCGGTGCGGATCACGCGGCCATCGGCCGTGACCACGGTGAGCGACATGACGTTTTCGCGCATGGTGCCGTAGCGCACGGCGTTGGTCCCCGACGCGCGGGTGGCGGCCATGCCGCCCAGGCTGGCATTGGCGCCAGGATCGATCGGAAAGAACAGACCGGTGGAGCGGATCTCTTCGTTGAGCTCCTTGCGCGACACACCGGCCTGCACCGTCGCGGTCAGGTCTTCGGCATTCACCGAAATCACCTGGTTCATCTGGGACAGGTCGAGGCTGATGCCGCCCTGCACGGCCAACAAGTGGCCCTCGAGCGACGAGCCCGCGCCATACGGAATCAGCGGCACGTGGTGTTCGTTGCACAGGCGGGCCACGAACGCGACCTCATCGGTGCTTTGCGCGAACACGACCGCGTCGGGCAGCATCGGCGGATACGGCGATTCATCGGTGCCGTGATGTTCGCGCACGCCCTGCGATACCGTGAACCGGTCGCCGAACTTGTCCTTCAGCGCATCGAGACAGGCGGCGGGCACGGGACGGCGCAGGGTTTCAGGATGCAGAGGAGCGTTCATGGCGGCTTGAAAAAGTGGAAGGGAAGCTTGCGATTCTACGCCTGCCGGCCCGGCGGTTCGCCCCGGTGCGCCGGCTTCCGACCCAGGGACAACCCTAGGTCGGGGCGACATGGATCACTTGCCGGTGGTCATCGTCACACGGCGGCGCTCGCGCACGGCCTGCGCCAGACGTTCCAGAACCTGCACGGAGGCGTCCCAGTCGATGCAGCCATCCGTAATGCTCTGACCATAGGTGAGCGGCTGGCCGGGAATCAGATCCTGACGGCCGGCCAGCAGATGGCTTTCGATCATGATGCCCACGATGCGGCCGTCGCCGCGTTCGAGCTGGCGCGCCACGTCTTCGGCGACCTGCGGCTGATTCTCGGGCTTCTTGCTGCTGTTCGCGTGGCTGGCGTCGATCATCAGGCGTTGAGCCAACCCTGACTTGGCGAGCTCCTGGCTCGCGGCCTCGACGCTGGCGGCGTCGTAATTGGGCGTTTTGCCGCCGCGCAGGATCACGTGGCAGTCTTCATTGCCCGCCGTGGACACGATGGCGGAATGACCACCCTTGGTCACCGAGAGGAAGTGATGCGGCTGCGATGCGGCCTTGATGGCGTCGACGGCGATCTTGATATTGCCATCCGTGCCATTCTTGAAGCCCACCGGACACGACAGGCCCGAAGCGAGCTCGCGATGCACCTGGCTTTCGGTGGTACGCGCGCCGATCGCCCCCCAGGCCACCAGATCGGCAATGTATTGCGGCGTGATCATGTCCAGATATTCGCACCCCGCCGGCACGCCTTTGTTGTTGATCTCCAGCAGCAACTCGCGCGCCACCCGAACGCCCTTGTTGATGTCGAAGCTGCCGTCCAGGTCGGGATCATTGATGAGCCCCTTCCAGCCAACGGTCGTGCGCGGCTTCTCGAAGTACACGCGCATCACGATTTCGAGGTCGGCTCGCAGCTTGTCGCGCAGCGGCTTGAGCCGATCGGCGTACTCGAGCGCGGCACGGGTATCGTGAATCGAGCAAGGGCCGATAACGACGATCAGCCGATCATCCATGCCGTGCAGGATCCGGTGCGAACCCTGGCGCGCGGCAAAAACGGTCTCGGACGCGATGCGCGTGCAGGGGAATTCGCGCATGACATGCGCGGGCGGATTCAGCTCTTTGATTTCACGGATACGAAGATCGTCGGTGTTGTGCGACACGGTAAGGCTCCTGGGTGGTGAACCCGCCAGGCTGACGGCAACAAAAAAGCCGCCAGGTCGCTGGCGGCTTTTTCGGGGGATTCTCTACATACTTCAGGTTGAGCGCGTCCCTTCCTCCGCCAGCGGCTTCAGAAAACCAAAAAAATAAAAATAAAAGGCGGGGGACGCGTATTTCATGGCGACAGACTCTAGCACAAAAAAAACCGCGCGTCGCGCGGTTTTTTTTTGGCCGACCGCCCTTCAGGGAGCAGCGCGGCGCGTAGCCGCACACGATTATTCGGTGCCGCCCACGGTAAGGCCGTCCATGCGCACCGTCGGCATGCCCACGCCCACCGGCACACTCTGGCCTTCCTTGCCGCAGGTGCCCACCCCCGAGTCCAGCGCCAGATCGTTGCCGATCATGCTGACGCGATTCATGGCATCCAGCCCATTGCCGATCAGCGTGGCCCCCTTCACGGGATACGTCACTTTGCCGTCTTCGATCATATAGGCCTCGGAGGCCGAGAACACGAACTTGCCGCTCGTGATGTCGACCTGGCCGCCACCGAAATTCGCCGCATACAGGCCCCGTTTGACCGACCGGAGGATTTCCTCGGGGTCTTTGTCACCGGCGAGCATGTAGGTGTTGGTCATGCGCGGCATGGGCAGATGAGCAAAAGACTCACGTCGGCCATTACCGGTGGCGGCGGTCTTCATGAGGCGCGCGTTGAGGGTGTCCTGCATATAGCCACGCAGGATGCCGTCTTCGATGAGAACGTTGCGCTGCGTGGCATTGCCCTCGTCGTCGATATTGAGCGAGCCGCGGCGACCTTCGATGGTGCCGTCGTCGACCACGGTCACGCCCTTGGACGCCACGCGCTCGCCCACCCGGCCCGAAAACACGCTGGATCCCTTGCGATTGAAGTCGCCCTCGAGGCCATGACCTACCGCTTCGTGCAGCAGAATGCCGGGCCAGCCCGAACCCAGCACGACCGTCATCTCGCCCGCGGGCGCCGGACGCGCCTCGAGGTTGATCATGGCTTCGTGCACGGCGCGCTCGACATAACCGCGCATGATGTCGTCGGTGAAGTAAGCCAGGCCCGAGCGGCCGCCACCGCCCGCATGCCCCATCTCACGTCGGCCGTTGCGTTCTACGATCACCGTGAGCGAGAGCCGCACCAGCGGCCGGACGTCGGCCGCCAGACGGCCATCGCTGCCCGCGATCAACACCACATCGTATTCGGCGCCCAGCCCCGCCATCACCTGAATCACGTGCGGATCCCGCGCGCGCGCCATGCGCTCGATCCGTTCGAGCAAGGCCACCTTATCAGGGGCCGACAGCGTGGTGAGCGGATCGACATCGTCATATAGGCGGCGTGCGTCATCGACGGGCACGTGCGCGGCGACCTTCACGCGACCCGCACCGCGCCGGGCGATGCCGCGCACCGTCTGTGCGGCCGACATCAGGGCCTGCTGGGAGAGCGAATCGGAATAGGCGAAGGCGGTTTTCTCGCCGCTCACGGCGCGCACGCCAACGCCCTGTCCGATCGAGAAACTGCCCGTCTTGACGATGCCCTCTTCCAGGCTCCAGCCTTCGCTACGCGTGTACTGGAAATACAGGTCGGCGTAGTCGACCTTGTGCGTGAAGATTTCTCCCAGCGCACGAGCCAGGTCGGCTTCCGTGAGCCCCCAGGGGTCGAGCAACAGCGATTTGGCGGTGGCCAGGGATTGGATGGCGGGTTCGATCAGTTTCATTGGATTATCTTTCAGCCGAGAGGACTCGATGGCGAAGTGCGGGCAGGCTGGCCCTCACATGCGCGATGCGCTCAGGCTCTATGGTACCGCCGATGACGCCCGGCCCCTCGGGTAGCACGTCGACGATGTCGCCCCAGGGATCGACCAGCATGGAATGCCCCCAGGTGCGCCGGCCGGTCGGGTGGGTGCCCCCCTGGGCGGGTGCCAGCACATAGCACTGATTTTCGATGGCGCGGGTCCGCAGCAGCAATTCCCAATGCGCCTGACCCGTCGTGTACGTAAATGCCGCGGGAACCAGGATCAGGTTTACCGGCCCCATGGCGCGATAAAGCTCCGGAAAACGCAGGTCATAACAAACCGATAATCCGACCTTGCCGGCGTCGGTTTCGAAGGTCTGCACACGGTCGCCCGGGCAAATGGCACGGGCCTCATCGTAAGACTCTTCCCCGCGCTGGAAATTGAATAGGTGGATTTTGTCGTAGCGGGCCGCGGGCTTTCCGTCCGGGCCATACACGATGGTGGTATTGAAAACACGCTGGGGTTCCGGACTGGCCATCGGCAGTGTCCCGCCCGCCAGCCAGATACCGTGACGCTGCGCGGTGCGGGCCAGGAATTCCTGGATCGGGCCAGCGCCATCCGCCTCTTTGATCGCAAGTTTGTCAGTATCTTGCCGACCCATAAAACAGAAGTACTCGGGCAGAGCGACCAATTTGGCACCGCTTTGCACCGCTGTTTCGATCAATTGAGCCGCGGTTTCGAGGTTTTGATGGAGATCCGGTGCACTGACCATCTGGATGGCGGCAACCCGCATGGCGCTTGGTTCGGAGGGCGATAGGCGTTCGGTCATCTGCTACAAATTCCTTCACAAAAGTCTAGAGACTGGGCGGAATAATTTCTGTATTATTGAAAAACAACTAAAGCATATGAAAGCAAGCCGGCGAATTTGATTCAATATCAGGAAATAAAACCATGCCCCGTGAGACTTACGCAGCGCAGCAACTCAAGATCGAAAAGGAAATCAACAAACTCCAGAAGCGAGCCGAAGCCCTTCAGACCCGGCGCCGCAAGCCGGTGATCGCGTCCATCGTCAAGTCGATGCGTGAATACAATATCACCCCTGAAGAGATCGTCGCAGCCCTGGGTTCCGCCAAAGCGCCGCGCACCGCGCCGCGCAGCAAAACCACGTCGGGCGCCAGTTCGAGCGCCAAGCGCGCCGTCGCCCCCAAATACCGCCATCCCAAGACCGGCGAAACCTGGAGCGGTCGCGGCAAGGCGCCCCGCTGGCTGGTGGCCGAAGAAAGCAGCGGTGCCGCTCGCGACAGCTTCCTGATCAAATGACACTGCCCGGCCAGATATATTGTCGGCAAAAAAGCGCGTCATCGAGACGCGCTTTTTTCTCATCCGTGCGCTGCAATATTTCAGTGAATTGCCCAACGCTCAACGTGCCGTCAGAAATATTTCCGAAAAACGGAACGCGTTCGTTGAAATATCCCGTGATTTTCCGAAGGCAGGTCATTTTGTCCCTGCCGCAGATTGTCAGTAAATGGTCAGAAAATAGGGGCGCTGTGGGATTAAACAGACAGTGCCACGATAATTTTCAACGATCTACCGGGAAAGCCACCTGACGCTCCGCCCCATTGTTGCCGGGGAAATTGTCGAAGATGGCGCGTACCAGGTAAGGCATGGTGTGCACGAGATTGTCGCGCTCGGTGTTGATATAAGCCGACGAGCGGTACACCTCGGCGCCATTGCGCGTGTTGTCGAGGATGCGCAGGCTCAGGTGATTACGGTAGGCCACCATGGGTACATCGACCCATTCGGGGCCCCAATAACCGAAGCCGCCCCCCCACCAACGGGGACCGTAATAGCCGCCGTAGCCACCACCATAGAAGTAGGGATCGTATGCGCGGCGCACCATCACCTGGGTCTGGGCGACGCCATATTCAAACGAGACGGAAAACCGTGCCGGCGAATTTCCCTGGGCCTCGACCAGCCCCGTGGCGCCGATGCCAGCGCGCACCGTGTCGCGGTAGGACTGATATTCGAGATTATTGGCCTGGACCGGATCCACCGTGGCAAATCGGTAGGTCTGCCCGGTCGCGTCGGCCGGCCACTGCTGAAAGGAGGTGACCCGTGCGGCGACAGTCGGGGTGGCGCAGCCACTGAGAACCGCGGCGCCCGCGAGTATCACCGAGAGACCGATCCAGCGAGCGATCCGGGCAACGGTGGGGGCCACAGCAGGGGCAATTGCGGGGGCAATCGCATATTTCTTGAACATGTCAGCGTACATAACGGGCATCCAGGGACGAGCAGGCTAGCGCGTCTGTACATTGGACCGGCGCGACAGGCAAAAGTTTAACTCTTGCAATACCGTGTCCGATAGAGGAAGACGGCCTGCGCCTACAATACGCCTTTGCCCTTCAGCCTCCCGGGAAGCCATGCGCACTGATACGCCAGTCACCATCTATCGCAAGGACTACGTTCCGTATCCCTACACCATCGACGACGTCGCCTTGACCTTCGACCTGGCGCCCGAGAGCACCGAAGTGCACTGCGCGATGCTGGTACGCCGCCGCGCCGATGCCCAGGCCGATGCGCCGTTGGAACTCGACGGAGAGGACCTCGAGCTGGTGTCGGTGTCGGTCGACGGCACGCCGTGGCCGGCGGAGCGCTGGCAAGTGACCGAGCGCCAACTTGTGTTGCACGATCTGCCCGCCGAGGCGCGAGTCGAAACGGTGAGCCGTTGCCGCCCCAGCGAAAACTCGACGCTGATGGGTCTGTATGTCTCGGGCGGCAATTTCTTCACCCAATGTGAAGCCGAAGGCTTTCGCCGCATCACCTGGTTCGCCGATCGGCCGGATGTCATGTCACGCTATCGCGTCACGCTGCGTGCCGATGCGGCCTACCCGTTGCTGCTCTCCAATGGCAACCTCATTTCGACGCAGACCTTGCCGGACGGCCGTCATCAGGCCGACTGGGAGGATCCCTTTCCCAAACCCTGCTATCTGTTTGCGCTGGTCGCCGGCAATCTGACGCATCGCGAGTCTCGTGTGCGTACGGCCTCCGGCCGTGAGGTGCTGCTTCAGGTCTACAGTGATCCGGGTTCCGAGTCGCGTACCGAATGGGCGCTGGAGTCCCTCGAGCGCGCATTGCGCTGGGACGAAACCCGTTTCGATCTCGAGCTCGACCTGGACCGATTCATGGTGGTCGCGGTGCGCGACTTCAACATGGGGGCCATGGAAAACAAGGGCCTCAATATCTTCAATGCGGCTTACGTGCTGGCCGACCCCGATACCGCGACCGATGCCAACTACGACGGCATCGAGTCGGTGGTGGGTCACGAGTACTTCCACAACTGGACGGGCAACCGCGTCACCTGCCGTGATTGGTTCCAGTTGAGTCTCAAGGAAGGGCTCACGGTGTTTCGCGACCAGGAGTTCAGCGCCGATATGATGGCGCGCGACCTCGATGCCGACGCCGCCGCGAGCGCTCGCGCGGTCAAGCGCATCGACGATGTCGTCACGCTGCGCGCTGCCCAGTTTCCCGAAGACGCCGGCCCCATGGCGCATCCGATCCGGCCCGACAGCTATCAGGAGATCGGCAACTTCTACACCGCCACGGTGTACGAAAAAGGCGCCGAGGTCATCCGCATGCAGCACACGCTGCTTGGCGAGACCGGCTTCCAGGCGGGCATCGCCGAGTACTTCCGCCGCCACGACGGCCAGGCCGTCACCTGCGACGACTTCGTCGACGCCATGGACTCCGTGTATCGCACGCAGCATCCCGGCCGCGACCTGAGTGTCTTTCGCCGCTGGTACTCGCAGGCGGGTACGCCGCGGGTCGCGGTGCAGATCGACCACGACGCCCAGGCGCGCCGCGTCACGATCACCCTCACGCAACGCTGCGCCCCGGTCGGCGTAGAAAAACGCGCGGGCGCCGGCCCAGCCAAGCAACCGTTCCATATCCCGTTCGCGCTCGGGCTGCTCGCGCGCGACGGCCGCGCCCTGCCCCTGCGTAGCGGCGGCCAGACCGTCGACACGGCGCTGCTCGAACTCACGAGCGAATCGCAGCAATGGACGTTCGATGGCATCGACGAAGCGCCCGTGCCCTCGCTGTTGCGCGGCTTCTCGGCACCCGTGATCGTCGAGTACGACTGGACCGACGAAGAGTTGGCCCTGCTCTCGGCCCATGACAACGATCCCTTCGCCCGGTGGGAGGCCGGCCAGGAACTGGCGACGCGCCAGATCCTCGCGCTCGCCGCACAGCACCGCGAAGGCGCCCCGCTTGACGTGGACGCGGCCTTCTTCGATGCCTGGCGCGCCCTGCTTTCGGATCCGTCGCTCGACGCCGGATACCGGGCCCGCGCGCTGTCGCTGCCCTCGGAGAAAACGCTCGCCGAACGCATGGAGCCGATCGATCCGCCCGCCCTGGCCGCCGCGCGCGACTTCCTGCGCGCCGAGCTCGGCCGCCGCCTGAGTGACCTGTGGCGCGCCGTGTTCGACGACAACCAGACACCGGGCGCCTACAGCCCCGCACCCGGCCCGGTCGGTCGCCGCGCGCTCAAGAACCTCGCACTGAGCCATCTGATGGCCGGCGGCATCGAAGGCGCACAGACGCTGGCCCAGACCCAGTACGAGCAGGCCGGCAACATGACCGACAGCCTGGCCGCGCTGTCATCCCTCGTGAACTACGGCGACGACGACGCGGCCGCGGGCGCGCTGGCGCACTTCTACCAGCGATGGGAGCAAGACCCGCTGGTGGTCGACAAGTGGTTTGCGCTTCAGGCCACGGCACGTGGCACAGGCGTGGCGCAGATTCGCGCGCTGATGCTGCATCCCGCCTTCACGCTGCGCAACCCCAATCGCGCGCGCGCCCTCATCTTTCAGTTCTGCCTGAACAACGCCCGCGGCATGCATCACACGGATGCGAGCGGCTATGACTTCTGGGCGGACCAGGTGCTCGCGCTCGACGCGCTCAACCCGGAGATCGCGGCGCGGCTGGCCCGCGCCCTGGACAACTGGTCCCGCTTCATCCCCGCGCTGCGCGCCCCGATGCAGAAGGCGCTCGAACGCGTCCGTCAGCATCCGGACCTCTCGCGCAACGTCCAGGAAATCGTCTCGAAAGCATTGGAATTCGCCGCATAGGAGGCTCATTTGAAACGCAAAACCCTGACTCAATACCTGGTCGAGCAACAACGCTCGGCCGAGGCCATCGCACCCGAGGTGCGGCTGCTCATCGAAGTGGTCGCCCGTGCCTGCAAGGCCATCAGCCACGCCGTCAGCAAAGGCGCGCTGGGCGGTGTGCTCGGCAGCCTCGACAGCGAGAACGTGCAAGGCGAAGTGCAGAAGAAGCTGGACGTGATGTCCAACGAGATCCTGCTCGAAGCCAATGAATGGGGTGGCCACCTCGCCGCCATGGCATCGGAAGAAATGGAAACGATCCATCCGATCCCCAACCGCTACCCCAAGGGCGAATACCTGCTGTTGTTCGATCCCCTGGACGGCTCGTCGAACATCGATGTGAACGTGTCGATCGGCACGATTTTCTCGGTGCTGCGCGCCCCGCATCACGTCGCGGGCGCCCCCGTGACCGAGCAGGATTTCCTGCAGCCGGGCAGCCAGCAGGTCGTGGCCGGCTACGCTGTGTATGGCCCGCAGACGATGTTGGTGCTCACCGTCGGCCATGGCGTCGTGGGCTTCACGCTGGATCGTGAAATGGGTTCGTGGGTACTGACGCACGACAACATGCGCATTCCCGCCGATACCAAAGAGTTCGCCATCAACATGTCGAACATGCGTCACTGGGCGCCCCCGGTCAAGCGCTACATCGACGAGTGCCTGGCCGGTGTCACCGGTCCGCTGGGCAAGGACTACAACATGCGCTGGATCGCCTCGATGGTGGCTGACGTGCATCGCATCCTGACCCGCGGCGGTGTGTTCATGTATCCCTGGGACGCACGCGAGCCGGGCAAAGCGGGCAAGCTGCGCCTGATGTACGAGGCCAATCCGATGAGCTTCATCGTCGAACAGGCGGGCGGCGCGTCGATCAACGGCGTCGAACGCATTCTCGACATCAAGCCGGATCAGCTGCACCAGCGCGTGAGCGTGATCCTGGGCTCGAAGAATGAAGTCGAGCGCGTGGGGCGCTACCACCAGGAAGCCTCGGCCAACTAAGGCTGCTGGCAACAGGCACAAGGCCGTGCCCGCGTCATGCGGGTACGGCCTTGTGCTTTTGGAGGCGACGGTCTTTCAATGGAAACCGCCCGCCGATGAAAGCCATGAGGCAATCATCGGCGGGCGGTTTTTGCTTCCACGCCCGTCAGAGACGAGTCGGGATCACTTCACCTGTTCCATCGTCTTCACGTCGTCCTTGTTCATCTGGACCTTCTTGCCGTCCTTCTCGTACTCGTACATGCCCGTTTTCTTGTTGTATTCGGGTTCATCGGACGTCATGACCTGGCTTCCGTCACGCTTTTCCACGACCGTGGGCGACGAGCAACCGGCCATCACACCGACACCGGTCAGGACAAGGGCTAGCGTCATGTTCTTGAAGCGCATGGGCGTTCTCCGTTTGTCTTAAGGTGAATTCACTGTACCTGCCGCGACGCACCATACCGGTGACGGGTTGTGGTCAAAGTGCATGGGTCTGTATCCGCCGCTACATACACCGGCGAAAACGTAACAAGCATGAAAAAACCCCACCCGGCGCAAGCCGGATGGGGTTTCAAGGACGACGATCGCGCTCAGATCTTGGCGTGGGCCTCGATGAAGGCGCGCACGTCCGCCTCGGTGCAGTCCATCACGGTGACCCGCTGCGGCAGCGTTTCGAGGTCCGCCAGTGCCGAGGGCGGCGGGACTGGATGGCCCAGCGCGGCCTCGATGGTGTCGGAGAACTTTGCCGGAAGCGCCGTCTCGAGCACCAGCATGGGCACGCCGGGCTCCAGGAACTCGCGTGCCACCTTCACCCCGTCGGCGGTGTGAGGGTCGATCAGGACGCCGCTCTCTTCATACACCTGGCGGATGGTGGCCAGGCGATCATCGTGCGTGCTCACGCCCGACACGAAGCCGTACTGGCTTTGGAAATCGGGCTGGCGCTCCGACAGATCGAAGCTGCCGTGCTCGGCGAGCTGCGCCCAGAGCGCCTTGACGCGGTTGGCGTCGCGGCCGACCAGCTCGAACACAAAGCGTTCGAAGTTGGAGGCGCGCGAGATGTCCATCGACGGGCTCGAGGTCGCGTAGGTGTGCTGCGGCCCGCGCGGACGATAGATGCCCGTGCGGAAGAACTCTTCGAGCACGTTGTTTTCGTTGGTGGCGAGCACCAGGCGGCGCACCGGCAGGCCCATGCTGCGGGCGATATGGCCCGACAGGATGTTGCCGAAGTTGCCCGACGGCACCGCAAAGGAGACTTCCTTGGCGCCGCCTTCGTCGGTGGCGCGCAGCCAGCCGTGGAAGTAATACACCACCTGGGCCGCGATCCGGGCCCAGTTGATGGAATTGACCGCGCCCAGGCGATAGCGGCTCTTGAAGTCCAGATCGCCGGCCAACGCCTTGACGATGTCCTGGGCTTCGTCGAACACGCCGCGCACGGCGATGTTGTGGATGTTTTCGTCTTGCAGCGAATACATCTGCGCGCGCTGGAACGCGCTCATGCGGCCATCGGGCGACAGCATGAATACCGCCACGCCCTTCTTGCCGCGCAGCGCGTATTCGGCCGCCGAACCCGTGTCGCCCGAGGTGGCGCCCACGATGTTCAGCGTGGTGTTGCGCTCGGCCAGCACATACTCGAAGACCTGGCCCAGGAACTGCATGGCCATGTCCTTGAACGCCAGCGTCGGGCCTTCGGAGAGACCCAGCAGCTTGAGATCGCCACCAATCGGGCGCAACGGCACGATGTCTTCGCTCGAAAACACCTGTTCGTTGTAGGCGGCCGCGGTAAGGCGGCGCAGCACGTCGGCCGGGATGTCGGTCGCGAACAGCGACAGCACCTCGAACGCGAGCCCGGCGTAATCCAGGCCGCGCCAGGATTCGAGCGTGGCGGCATCGACGCGGGGCAGCGTCTCGGGAATCGCCAGCCCGCCGTCGGGCGCGAGGCCCTCGAGCAGGATGTCGGAGAACGCTTGCGGGGACATGCCGCCGCGGGTCGAAACGTACTTCATGTGAGGTTTTCCATGCGCAGTCGGGTCACCTTGGAACGCACGAACGACAGGGATTCGATGCGCTCGATGGCCTGGTTGACGTTGCCCTCGACGGCCTGATGGGTCAGGAAAATGATGTCGGCGCCACCGATGTGCGACGGCTGCTGGATCATCGACCCGATCGAGATGCCGCGATCGGCCAAGATGCGCGCGATGTCGGCCAGCACACCGGGCTGGTCGTCGACGCGCAGGCGCAGGTAGTAAGAGGTGCTTACCTGCTCGATCGGCAGGATGGCCAGGTCGGACATCGCATCGGGCTGGAAGGCCAGGTGCGGCACGCGATTGCCGGGGTCCGCGGTATGCAGGCGGGTCACGTCGACCAGGTCGGCCACCACGGCCGAGGCGGTGGGCTCTTCACCGGCGCCCTGACCATAGTACAACGTGGGGCCGACGGCGTCGCCGCGTACCAGCACGGCGTTCATCGCACCCTCGACATTGGCCAGCAGGCGTTCGGCCGGCACCAGTGCAGGATGCACACGCAGCTCGATGCCCTCGGCACGGCGCTTGGTGATACCCAGCAGCTTGATGCGGTAGCCGAGCTTCTCGGCGTGGGCGATGTCTTCCTGGGCCAGTTGCGAGATGCCCTCGATGTGAGCCTTGTCGAACTGCACCGGCACGCCGAAGGCAAGCGAAGCCAGCAACGTGAGCTTGTGCGCGGCATCCACGCCTTCGACGTCGAAGGTGGGGTCGGCTTCGGCATAACCCAGGCGCTGTGCCTCGGCCAGCACCTCGGCAAACGGCAGGCCGCGCGAGCGCATCTCCGAGAGGATGAAGTTGGTGGTGCCGTTGATGATGCCGGCCACCCACTCGATACGGTTGGCCGTCAGGCCTTCGCGGATCGCCTTGATGATGGGAATGCCACCCGCAACCGCGGCCTCGAAGGCCACCATCACGCCGCGCTCGGAAGCCGCGGCGAAGATTTCGTTGCCGTGCTTGGCGAGCAGCGCTTTATTGGCCGTGACCACGTGCTTGCCCTGGGCGATGGCTTCGAGCACCAGTTCGCGGGCCACCGTATCGCCGCCGATCAGCTCGACCACGATATCGATGTCCGGATCGCGCACCAGCGCGTTGACGTCGGTGGAGATATCGATGCCCTCGCCCACGCGTGCGCGGGCCTTGGCCACATCACGCACCGCGATGCGGCTGACTTCGATGCGCCGTCCGGCGCGACGTGCGATTTCTTCGGCGTTGCGGGACAGCACACTCCAGGTGCCGCCACCGACCACGCCCAGGCCCAACAGGCCGACCTTCATGGGATTCATTTCAGCAAACCGTCCTTGCGGAACATATCTTTGATGCCGCGCACCGCCTGGCGGGTGCGCTGCTCGTTTTCGATAAGAGCGAAGCGTACGTATTCGTCGCCATACTCGCCGAAGCCGATCCCGGGGGACACGGCGACCTTCGCATCCGACAGGACACGCTTGGAGAATTCCAAAGAGCCCATTGCCCTGTAGGGCTCTGGGATCTGCGCCCATATGTACATCGACGCCTTCGGGATTTCCACATTCCAGCCTGCCTCGTGCAGGCCGCGCGCCAGCACATCACGCCGTCGCTGATACTGGGCCACGATCTCGTTCACGCAATCCTGCGGACCGTCCAGGGCGGCAATCGATGCCACCTGGATCGGCGTGAACGTACCGTAGTCGTGATAACTCTTGATGCGGGCGAGCGCGCCCACCAGCTCGCGGTTGCCCACCATGTAGCCGATACGCCAGCCCGCCATGTTGTAGCTCTTGCTCATCGTGAAGAACTCGACGGCGACATCGCGCGCGCCCGGCACTTGCATGATGGAAGGCGCCACATAACCGTCGAAACAGATGTCGGCGTAGGCGAGATCGTGCACGACGAGGATGTCGTGCTCCTTGGCCAGGGCGACCACGCGCTCGAAGAACGACAGGTCGACGCACTGCGCGGTGGGGTTGCTCGGGAAGCCCAGAATCATCATCTTGGGCTTCGGGATCGACTCACGCACGGCGCGCTCGATTTCCTCGAAGAAATCGATGCCGGGGGTCATGGGCACGGAGCGGATGTTTGCGCCCGCGATCACCGCGCCGTAGATGTGGATCGGGTAGCTGGGGTTCGGCACCAGCACGGTGTCGCCCCGATCGAGCGTGGCCAACATCAAGTGAGCCAGGCCTTCCTTGGAACCGATCGTGACGATGGCTTCGGAATCCGGATCGAACTCGACGGCGTAGCGGCGCTGATACCAGTCGCAGATGGCCTTGCGCAGGCGCGGGATTCCCTTGGACACCGAGTACCCGTGGGTGGTCTCGCGGCTCGACGCCTCGACCAGCTTGTCCACGATGTGCTTGGGCGTGGCGCCGTCCGGATTGCCCATCGACATGTCGATGATGTCTTCGCCCCGACGCCGGGCCGCCATCTTGAGCTCGCCAGTAATGTTGAAAACGTACGGGGGCAGGCGCTCGATGCGAGAGAACTTCCTCATGGGAATGATCCTAAATGGCGAGGGGATGAGACGGTGTCGGAGCCCGGACGCGCGCACGGTGCGGCATCGGGTATGGTTCTTGCGCGATTGCGGCGCAACAAAACCTTGTAATCTAGCGCAACCGTGCCCGCCCGGCAAATGGGCTTCGCTCCGTCCCCTGCGCACCCGTGATTCCCCTGCAACATGCGGTCATGGCGATGCGCTATCATCGGACCCGTATAAGCCGGAGTATTTATTGAAGCTGCATACTGATCCTGCGTCGGCCCTGAACACAGTCACCGCCTATGGCGAAGGCTACATCGAGGTCAACCAGGCTAGATTTTCCCACGCGGTCGCCTTTGGCCCCGAAGGCGACGTCACCGAATGGCCGGTCCGAGTACCGTCCGACATCACCGCCGCCCTGCTCCAGCAGGCCGCCGGCCTGGCAGCCCCCGCCCGCGATCCCCTGGCCTTTCTCGACGAGCCCGAGAGCACGACGCTCACCCGCTCGCCCGATTCGCCCGAAGTGCTGATCGTCGGCACGGGCTTGCGCCAGCGCATGCTGCCTCCCGACGTGCTGCGCCCCCTGCTCATGGCGGGCGTCGGCGTCGAGGTGATGGACACCCAGGCGGCCGCCCGCACCTACAACATCCTGATGGCGGAAGGCCGGCGCGTGGTCGTCGCCCTGCTGCCCACCGACGAGATCTCTCCATGAGCGCAACCATCGGCAAGCCCGCCCCCCTGTTCACGGCCGAAAGCACGATCGGCCCGGTCAGCCTGGAGCAATGCCAGGGCCGCGCGGTCGTGCTGTATTTCTACCCCAAGGACAACACGCCGGGCTGCACGACCGAAAGCCAGGATTTCCGCGACATGCACGACGAGTTCCTTGGTGCCAGCACCATCGTTCTGGGCATTTCGCGTGACTCGCTCAAGTCGCATGAGAACTTCAAGACCAAGTTCGAACTTCCCTTCCCTCTGATCTCCGACGCCGACGAAACCGTGTGCAATCTGTACGGCGTCATCAAGCAGAAGAATATGTATGGCAAACAGGTGCGTGGCATCGAACGCAGCACTTTCTTGATCGATGCCTACGGTGTGCTGGTGCAGGAGTGGCGCGGGGTGAAAGTGCCCGGCCACGCCAAGGAAGTCCTGCAGGCCGCCAAGAGCATCGGCTAGCCTCATATATCGGTTATGTCAGGCATTCAGCCGGCTTACACAGGAGATTGACCCTTATGCCGCTTCCGAAGTTGCCTACCCGACCCGCAGCGATCCTGACCTTTCCTTCTGGAGAGGCCGCCCGGGCAAAGCCCCGGGGGGACGCCAGCACCGACCTCGACGACGAGGATCTGCTGGTTCAGCCCGAGCTCGAAGGATTGACCGCACCAGGCCGCAAAGAAGCCCCCGCGCCGCAGGCCAAGGCGCCCGCGACCGTTCCTGCCAAACCGGCGCCCGCGCCCAAAGCCGCCAAGCCCGCCCGCACCGCCAGCACGCCGCGCAAGACCCGCGCCCCGGCGTCGAACGAACCGCGCAAGTTGTTCGTGCTCGATACCAACGTGCTGCTGCACGATCCCACGTCGATCTTCCGCTTCGAAGAACACGACATCTTCCTGCCCATGATGACGCTCGAAGAGCTGGATCATCAGAAAAAGGGCATGTCGGAAGTGGCCCGCAACGCCCGCCAGGTCAGCCGTTCGCTCGACGCGCTGGTCCAGGATGGCGCGCAGCTCGACGAAGGCCTGGCGCTCGACAAGCTGGGCAACAAGGACGCCACCGGGCGTCTGATGTTCCAGACCACGGCCATCCACAGCACGCTGCCGTCGGACCTGCCCATGGGCAAGGCGGACAACCAGATCCTGGGCGTGGTGCGGGCGCTGCAAGAAAAATACGCCGACCGCGAAGTGGTGCTGGTGTCGAAAGACATCAACATGCGCCTGAAGGCACGCGCTCTCGGCATGGCCGCCGAAGACTACTACAACGATCACGTCCTCGAAGACTCCGACCTGATGTATTCGGGCGTGATGCAGCTGCCCGAGGACTTCTGGAACAAGCACGGCAAGGACGTCGAGTCCTGGCAACAAGGCGGCACCACGTTCTACCGCATCCGCGGGCCGTTGTGTGCGCAGTTCGTGGTGAACCAGTTCGTCTTCTTCGAAGGCCAGATGCCGTTGTACGCGCAAGTGCGCGAAGTCAGCGGCAAGACCGCCGTCCTGGCGACACTGCGTGATTACACCCACGGCAAGAACAACGTCTGGGGCATTACCGCCCGCAACCGCGAGCAGAATTTCGCGCTCAATCTGCTGATGAACCCCGAATGCGATTTCGTGTCGCTGCTGGGTCAGGCCGGTACGGGCAAGACGCTGCTGGCGCTGGCGGCGGGCATCACCCAGGTGCTCGAGACCAAGCGCTACACCGAAATCATCATGACCCGCGTCACGGTGCCGGTGGGCGAAGACATCGGCTTCCTGCCCGGCACCGAAGAAGAGAAGATGCTGCCCTGGATGGGCGCGCTCGAGGACAACCTTGACGTGCTCAACATGGGCGATGGCGAAGGCGGGGCCGATTGGGGCCGCGCCGCCACCATGGACCTGATCCGCTCGCGTATCAAGGTCAAGTCGCTGAACTTCATGCGCGGCCGCACTTTCCTCAATAAATACCTCATCATCGACGAGGCGCAGAACCTCACGCCCAAGCAGATGAAGACGCTGATCACCCGTGCCGGCCCCGGCACCAAGGTGGTCTGCCTGGGCAACGTCGCGCAGATCGACACGCCCTACCTCACCGAGGGCAGTTCGGGCCTGACGTTCGTGGTCGATCGCTTCAAGGGCTGGCCGCACTCGGGCCATGTCACGCTGCAGCGAGGCGAACGTTCGCGCCTGGCCGATTATGCGGGCGACGTACTCTGAGTTCGTCATCGCATCATCACGCTTGACCCAACCCGCGCTGACCGCGCGGGTTTTTTCTTGCCCCGGACCGGGCAGTGTCCAGGCGAGGCTGGCGCCTGGACGCACGGGCACAGCCTCGGCCAAAACCGGTTACGTTGTGACGGCCCCGCCGCGCCTGCGTCCGTCGGCCTCGGTGTAGCATCCTGATATTGTCACGGTTACGCCTTCGCTCCCCCGCCCTTTCCATGCCCGAATCTGCTTCCGCTTCATCGTCCCTGCCCGTGGGTATCACCATGGGCGACGCCGCCGGCATCGGCCCCGAGATCGTCATCAAGGCCTGCGCCCAGGGGTTGCGCGCGCCCGTGGTGGTCTTTGGCGACGCGGGCGTCCTGCACCGCACGGCCGAGTCGCTGGGCGCGCGGCTGGAAATCCTCGAGATCGCTGATGCACGCGACGCACGACCCCGCGCGGGCGTGATCGAGGTGGTGCGCACCGGTGCGCCGCTTGCGGCCGATCTGCCGCAGGGCAAGGTGAACGCCGCCTGCGGCCAGGCCGCCTACGACTACCTCTGCGCGGCGATCGATGCCGCGCAGGCTGGCACGATCCGGGCGATCGTTACCGCGCCGCTCAACAAGCATTCGATGCATCTGGCGGGCATCGACCAGCCGGGCCACACCGAAATCCTGGCCGAACGATCCCACACGAGCCAGTTCGCCATGATGCTGGCCAACGATGAGCTGCGCGTGCTGCTGGTCACGATCCATGTGGCGCTGGCCGACGTGATGGCACTCATCACGCCCGAATCAGAGCTGCGTGCGATCCGCCTGGCCGACCGCGCGTGCCGGCAGATGGGCATCGCCCGCCCCCGCGTGGCCGTCGCCGGCCTGAACCCGCACGCGGGCGAAGACGGCAAGTTCGGCCGCGAAGACATCGACATCATCGCGCCGGCCGTGGCGCAAGCCCGGGCCGACGGCCTGGACGTCTCCGGCCCCTGGCCCGGCGACACCATTTTCATGCGGGCACGCCGAGGCGAGTTCGACATCGTGGTCGCGCAATACCATGACCAGGGCCTGATCCCGGTCAAGTATCTGGGCATCGATCATGGCGTCAACGTCACCGTCGGCCTGCCCTTCGTGCGCACGAGCGTCGATCACGGCACCGCCTTCGACATCGCTGGCCAGGGCATCGCCGATCCGGCGTCGCTGGTCGCGGCGTTCGATCTGGCGCTGTCCATGACGCCCTGAGCCCCACCTCACGACTTCAGAACCTCATCACCATGTCCAGTCTCATCGTTCACGGCGGCACCCCGCTACGCGGCGAAATCCATCCCTCGGCCAACAAGAACGCGGTACTGCCGATTCTGTGCGCCACCCTGCTCACCGACGCGCCGCTGCGGCTGCACGGCGTGCCCGACATCACCGATGTGCGCAAGATTCTCGAGATCTTCCGCACGCTGGGTAGCGACGTGAAGCTCGACCCGGCCACGCGCACGCTGGACCTGCACCATCACGCCACCACGTTCGATGCCAGCCGCCATCGCCTGCCCGAGGAGATGCGATCCTCGATCATGCTGGTGCCGCCGTTGCTGGCGCGTTTCGGCGTGGCCCGCCTCGAAGACAATGTGAAGGGCTGCACGCTGGGTGTGCGTGAAATCGATCCGCACGTCGAGGTATTCCGCCGCTTCGGGGGTGAAGTGGAGCGCGCCGAGGGCTCATTGCTGGTGCGCGGCGCCCGCCTCACCCCGACGGATCACTGGCTCGACTATGCCTCCGTCACGACCACCGAAAACTTCGTGCTGTGCGCAGCCGCCGCGAATGGCGCGTCCACGCTCACGAATGCGGCGTCCGAGCCGCACGTGCAGGAGTTCTGCCGCTTCATGACGCTCATCGGTGTACGCATCGACGGGCTGGGCACATCGCGCCTGACGGTGCACGGCGGCCAACCCTTCAAGGGCGGCGAGTTCCGCTTCGCCGAAGATTTCCATGAAATCACGACCTTCCTGGCGCTGGGCGCCATGACAGGCGGTGACGTCGTGGTGCGCAACACCACGCCCGAGGACTTCCCGCTGATCGACCGCACGTTTGCCAAGTTCGGCGTGAAGATCGTGCACGAGAACGGCTGGTCGCGCGCGCTGCGCGATGGCCCGCTCAAGGTGCAGATTCCCTTCACGAGCAATGTGCTGACCAAGGTCGAAGCCGCGCCGTGGCCCTATGTGCCCGTCGATCTGCTGCCCATTTTCATCGCACTGGGCGTGCGTGCCCAGGGCAACGCCATGTTCTGGAACAAGGTCTATGACGGCGCGCTGGGCTGGTCCACCGAGCTCGGCAAATTCGGCGCCCATGTGTTCCAGTCCGATCCGCATCGCTTGATCACGTTCGGTGGCGGGCCCCTCACGCCCGCCGTGGTCGAAAGCCCCTACATCATCCGGGTGGCCATCGCGTTGTTCATGGTGGCAGCCAGCATCAGCGGCCGCTCCGAGATTCGCTATGCCGCGCCGATCCGCCGCGCTCACCCGCACTTCGTCGAGAACCTCCGCGCGCTAGGCGCGGATGTGGAGTGGACGGCCGAAGACTGACCCGGACGGCAGTCGAGGCGCCGCGGTGGGGCGGCGCTCGCACCACCCGATAGCGCCGGTGGCGCGCCGCCGGGCGCGATCGGCGCCCGACTTGCGAAAGGCATGTCGCCCTGCACGTAGCCCCCCCACTCCCCAAGGGCTTCGGGGTCGTCCGTCTGTCTGCACACCTGAATACAAACTGACCGACAGACCTTGCAACGAGGTCTACAATAGCGGCGCTTCATCGGTCCAACCTCCACGCTTGCCCCATGTCCCGCCTCGCCCGCTTTCTGCCCGACCGCTTCACCCTCCTTCTCGTCACCACCGTCATTATCGCCAGCCTGGTGCCCGCCCATGGCCAGGGCATCGTGGCGTTCGGGTGGATCACCAACATCGCGGTCGCCCTGCTGTTCTTCCTGCACGGCGCACGGCTCTCGCGCGACGCGATCGTGGCGGGCGTGACGCATTGGCGCCTGCACCTGACGATTTTCTCGGCCACGTTCCTGATGTTTCCGTTGCTGGGCGTGGCACTCAAGCCGCTGCTCGAGCCCCTGGTCACGCCGGAGCTCTATCTGGGCATCCTGTTCCTCTGCTGCCTGCCCGCCACCGTGCAATCGGCGATCGCGTTCACGTCGATGGCACGCGGCAACGTGCCCGCGGCAGTCTGCAGCGCCTCCGCGTCGAGCCTGCTGGGCATCTTCATCACGCCTCTGCTGGTAGGCACGGTGGTGGCCAGCACGGCCGCCGCGCCGATCTCTTTCGACGCCGTCGGCAAGATCATGCTGCAGCTGCTGCTGCCGTTCGTGCTGGGCCAACTGCTGCGCCCCTGGATCGGCGCCTGGGTGCATCGCCGCAAATCCATGCTGAAGTGGGTAGACCAGGGCTCGATCCTGCTTGTGGTCTACACGGCCTTTTCCGAGGCGGTAAACGAAGGCCTGTGGCAGAACACCCCCGTGCCTGCCCTGCTCGGCCTGCTGGCCTGCTGCGCCATCATCCTGGCGCTGGCGCTGCTCGGCTCGCAGCTGATGGGCAAGCTGTTCGGCTTCGATGTCGCCGATCGCATCACCCTGCTCTTCTGCGGTTCCAAGAAGAGCCTGGCGAGCGGCATTCCGATGGCCCAGGTGATCTTCGCCGGCCAGGCCGTGGGCGCCATCGTGCTGCCATTGATGTTGTTTCACCAGATTCAGCTGATGGTGTGCGCGGTGCTGGCCGCGCGCTACGCGCGCCGTCCTGAGTGATCTCAGGCACCCCAAGCAAAACGGCCCCGCGGGGCCGTTTTGCTTGGGTGACGCGCGCTCAGTACTGCGGCGATGCGGTGTAGTTGAGAAAGCGCGTGCTCATGCCCTGGAAGGTCAGGCGCACGGTGCCGATCGGGCCGTTACGTTGCTTGCCGATGATGATCTCGGCCGAGCCTTTGTCCGGCGAGTCGGGGTTGTAGACCTCGTCGCGGTAGATGAAGAGGATCAAGTCCGCATCCTGCTCGATGGCGCCCGATTCACGCAGGTCGGACATCACGGGACGCTTGTTCGGACGTTGCTCCAGGCTCCGGTTGAGCTGCGACAACGCGATCAGCGGGCAATTGAGTTCTTTGGCCAGACCTTTGAGCGAGCGCGAAATTTCCGACACTTCGGTGGCGCGGTTTTCACCTGCCGAGTTGGCCGACATCAGCTGCAGGTAGTCGATGATGATGAGGCCGAGCTGACCGCATTGACGGGCGAGGCGGCGGCAGCGCGCGCGCACTTCCATCGAGCTCAGCGCGGGCGTCTCGTCGATGTAGACCTGCGCATCCTGCATCAGCTGCACCGCATGCGTGACGCGGGGCCAGTCTTCGGCGATCAGCTTGCCGGTACGCATCCGGTGCTGGTCGAGCATGCCGACCGAGCCCAGCATACGCATGGCGAGCTGCACCGCGCCCATTTCCATCGAGAACACGGCCACGGGCAGGCCTTGCTCGATGGCGACGTGCTCGCCGATGTTCATCGAGAAAGAGGTCTTGCCCATGGACGGACGACCCGCCACGATGACGAGGTCGCCGCCCTGCAGACCTGAGGTCATCTTGTCGAGATCGGCAAAACCGGTAGGCACGCCGGTGACGTCGGAGTCGCTGTCGCGGTGATACAGCTCATCGATGCGCTCGACCACCTGCGTGAGCAGGGGCTGGATTTCCTTGAAACCGCCACCGCCTTTGTCGCCTTCCTGGGCGATCTTGAAGACCTTGGATTCGGCTTCGTCGAGGAGTTGGCGCGCTTCCTTGCCCTGCGGGTTGAGCGCGCCCGCGGCGATTTCGTCGGCAACCGTGACGAGCTTGCGCAGCGTGGCGCGCTCGCTCACGATCTCGGCGTAGCGGCGGATGTTGGCGGCCGATGGCGTGTTGTGCGCCAGGGCATTCAAGTAGGCCAGGCCGCCCACATCCTCGGATTTGCCAGCCGTGGTGAGGGCCTCGTTCACCGTGATCACGTCGGCGGGACGCGCCAGTGAAATCAGTTTGGCGATCGACTGCCAGATCAGACGGTGGTCATGGCGGTAGAAGTCCTCTTCGGTGAGGACATCGGCAATCCGGTCCCAGGCGGCGTTGTCCAGCAACAGCCCGCCCAGCACCGATTGCTCGGCCTCGATCGAGTGAGGCGGCACACGCAGATATTCGAGCTGCTTGTCGGCAGGGGTATTCATCGCAGAAAAGACCTCAGGGTGTCGGCCACCCGGAAAAATGCACGGACGTCGCTGCCGGGGATCTTGCCGGCCAGGGGATGCAGCATGCGAGCCGCGCCGCAGATGATGCGGGCGAGCCGGTTGAGGGCGGCGCGCACGGCGGGATCGGGGTTGACGTCGAAATAGGTTTCGAGGATCAGTTTACCCATGACCGGCCGATCGGCGTCGGGGATACGCCCGAGCGCGATGACGGAATTCAGGGTTTGGTACAGATCATAGGCCTGCGCCAGGGGCAACGACAGCGCCCCGCCGATGTTCTCTTCGAAATCGATGCGCCAGAGCAAGCCGTCGCGCATCGTGACGTTGCGCACCTGGGCGCCCCCGTGCCAGAGGCCGCGGACATGGAACGCGGCCAGATCGGCGGCCAGCATGCGGGTCAGGCGCAGCCGCTCGGCGGTGTCGGCCTGGCGCAGCAGGGGCGGCAAGGCTTCACCCACGTGTTCGAGCACGAGCGTGCCGGGCTCCTGCCACCACACCTCGGGCACGCGACAGCCGGTCTGGAGCAGGCGCCGCAGGCGCAGCGCCTCGTACTCCAGGCCGTTGCGCAACAACACACCGGGGCGGGGGAACTCGCCCAGCAGGATTTTGCAGCCCAGGCCCAGGAAGAAGGCGCGCAGGTAGCGCAGCACGTAGCTCAGGCCCCGCATCACACCGGGCCGGCGCCGCTTGACGACGCAGTGCACGCCGTCGATGGTCACTTCCTTGACCGACTTCACCCGCGCCGCTTCGGCGCTTTCCAGCCAGGCACGCAGGCCAGGCGGCGCATTCTGGTGTAGTGGCGACTGTGTCAAACCAATCCTCTGAAACATCAAGGGCGCACCGTTGACGGGTGCTGCCGTACGCGGAATCCCGCATTATCCGCCATGCGGATGAAACCCCGTCGCGCGGTACCGGCGGTGCCGTCAGGGCACCCCTGCGACGGCGCCGCGCGCAGGACAGAAAAAAAGCCGGCACGAGGCCGGCTTTTTTCATGCCTGTGCGGGCAATGGCTTTAGGCCATTTCGCCTTCGACCAGGACGGTCACGTCGACCAGCACGTCAGCGTGCAGGGCAACTTGAACCGGGTACTCGCCGACGGCCTTCAGCTGGCCGTTGGGCAGGCGAACCTGCGACTTCTCGACGCCTTCGAAACCAGCCTTGCGCAGACCTTCGGCGATGTCGGCATTGGTGACCGAACCGAACAGACGGCCATCGACACCGGCCTTCTGCGAGATCTTGAGCTGGTAGCCATTCAGGCGCTCGCCCAGAGCTTGGGCAACGCCCAGCTTCTCGGCCTGGATCTTTTCCAGTTCAGCGCGGCGGGCTTCGAATTCCTTCAGGGCGGCGTCGGTCGCACGACGGGCCTTTTTCTGGGGAATCAGGAAGTTGCGGGCATAGCCGTCGCGCACACGCACGACTTCGCCGAGGTTGCCCAGGTTGACGACTTTTTCGAGCAGGATAACTTGCATGTCAGGCCCCCTGGATCAATTGTGGTTGTCGGTGTAGGGCAGCAGAGCCAGGAAGCGGGCACGCTTGATAGCGGTGTCCAGCTGGCGCTGATAGATTGCCCGGGTACCGGTCAGACGAGCCGGAATGATCTTGCCGTTTTCTTGCACGAAGTCGCGCAGCGTGTCCAGATCCTTGTAGTCGATCTCTTCAACACCAGCGGCCGTGAAACGGCAGAACTTGCGGCGCTTGAACAGCGGGTTCTGCTGCGTGAACTTGCGTTTTTCTTTGCGTTTTCCGAAGAAAGCCATGATATGTGCCTCTTTGTTTGGGGTCGGGACCGGCCTGAGCCGTATCGCCGTAATCTGTCTGGTCCTGCCTGGTGCTCAAGCCGTGAGGGGATCCCTGCCCACGCTGCCGCTCAACCTGCGGGCCAGCTGCAAGTGCAGCTTGACCTTCACCGAATCCTTGCGGGCCGGGGCCAGAAAGCCCTCTACCTGCAATTCGGTCCCTAGCGGGATGTTGGCCATCAACGTGGCGATATCACCCAAAGCCACTGCGGTGATCGTCAGTTCGACGCGGCGCGGATGCCCCGCTTCGATCACTTCCGATTCATGCCCCAGCAGCATCTCCAGAGCGGGCAATCCTGCCGGGGTGTGGCGCAGCGGGTCACATTCGAGGACTCGCGCGTTCAATACCAGCTTGTTCATGCCTGTTGCTTCCGGAGGGCTCTGACGCCAGACGCTGCTCCCGGGAAATCAAACCTGTCGGCTTGCTCACCAGGTCACAGTGTCGGACCTGCCTATCTTGAGCCTGGTCTGCCCAGGGCATTCGGTAAATCCGATCACCCGGTCAGCCCGATCGCTCGGTTCGCCCGATTACTCGGCCTGAACGGCAGCGGCTTCAGCCGACGCCTTGCGGGCCTCTTCGCGCTCGACCGACTTCATCATGATCGAGGGAGCGGTCACGGCCTTCTTGGTCTTGATGACCAGGTGGCGCAGGACGGCGTCGTTGTAGCGGAACGAGTGCTCGAGTTCGTCGAGGGTCGCTTGGCCGCACTCGATGTTCATGCAGACGTAGTGCGCCTTCACGAGCTTCTGGATCGGGTAGGCCAGTTGACGGCGGCCCCAGTCTTCCAGGCGATGCACCGTGCCGCTTTGGCCGGTGACGAGTGCCTGGTAACGCTCGACCATGGCGGGCACTTGCTCGCTTTGGTCGGGATGGACGATAAACACTACTTCGTAGTGACGCATGTATTACTCCTTGAGGATGTCTTGCGCCGGAAACATGTAAACCTGCGCAAGGGGCAGCCCGCCATCGAAGATGGAGCGAGCAAGAAAGCTCTCGATTATCGCGCACTGAATGCCGATATGCAAGCAAAAGACACAGCCGCAGGGGCAAAACCGCCGCCTGCGTGGCATCGGGGCCACCGTATCAGGACACGGCGGCCTGGGCCGGCATCCGCTGCGGCTCGCGCGCGCCCGCCCCGCCATAGGGCATGGGTCGATTCACGACGCTCACCATCACATAGCTGATGATCATCAGTAGGAACCACGACCCCAATTTCGCCAGCGATACGAGCTGCCAACCCGCGGCTTGGTTGGGATAGCGCCAGGCGTGCGCGAAGGTGCCGATGTTCTCGGCGAACCAGATAAAGAGCGCCACCAGCAGGAACCCCAAGAGCAATGGCATGCGACGGTGCACGCGCCAGATCCGGAAGTGCACCCAGGTGCCGCGGAACAACCAGGCTGTCCAGGCGAACAGGACCCATCGCGCGTCCGGGAGATAGTGATGGGCGAAGAAATTCACATAGATCGCCACGGACAGCAGTGCGGTGGCGCGCAACGAGGGATGGCGGGTGAAGCGAAAATCGAACAACCGCCACACGCGAGCCAGATAGCTGCCCACCGCCGCATACATGAAGCCGGTGAAAAGCGGCACGCCACCGACGCGCAACAGGCTCGCCTCGGGGTAAAGCCAAGAGCCAGCCGCCGTCTTGAAGATTTCCATGGCCGTCCCGACGACATGGAACATGAGGATCACGCGCGCCTCGTCCCACGTCTCCATCCTCGTCATGAGCAGCACGCCCTGGATGGCGATCGCGGCCAGCGTCAGGAAATCGTAGCGGGCCAGCGCCGCGCCCTGCGGATACCACCAGAAGGTGGCCAGCAACAACGCGCACATCAAGCCGCCAAAGAGACAGGCCCACGCCTGTTTGACGCCGAATCGCACGAACTCATAGACAGCGGTGCGCCATCGGCTCTCGCGGGTAAGCGCGTCGGCAAGCGCGCCTTCGCGCTGTTGCCAACGCGCGATCAGAGGCCATTCCCGGGCAGCCGGATCCAGCGGCATAGTGAGATTCCGTAGAGTCAGTCAGCGCATGCGCTGGAAGCGGCACCCTGCGGGGGGCCGCCGTGCGGGTTCCCTGCGCGTGGCGCCGGAAACACGACGGCCGCGGGATCGCCCGCGGCCGCTGCTGCCGATGCGAACACCGGGCAGCGCCCGGCTCCGCGGCTGTCCTGCATCAGGACGCGCTCAACCCTCGACCACGGCATAGGCCGAGTGATTGTGGATCGATTCGAAGTTTTCGGCCTCGACCGTGAAGCGCGCGATGGCCGGATGGGCCTTCAGGCGTGCCGCTACGTCGCGCACCAGATCTTCGACGAACTTGGGATTGTCGTAGGCACGCTCGGTGACGTACTTCTCGTCGGGGCGCTTCAGCAGACCCCAGAGCTCACACGAACCCTCGTCTTCGACCATGCGGATCACCGCGTCCATCGCGATGTCGCTCGACAGAATCGCCGACACGGTGACGTGCGAACGCTGGTTGTGCGCGCCGTACTCGGAAATCGCCTTCGAGCAGGGGCACAGGCTGGTGACGGGCACCAGCACCACGAGCTCGAACTCGACCTGATCACCCTGGGCGCGCGCGATCCACTTGACCTCGTAGTCGAGCAGGCTCTGCACGCCGGAGACCGGCGCCGATTTGTTGATGAAGTACGGGAACGACACGGTGATGTCGCCGCGCTCGGCATGCAGCAAGGCCAGCATGTCGCGCGCCATGTCGGCGAACAGGGCCGGCGTCATGGGCGTGGTGCGGTACTTCTCGAGCAGCGCGATGAAACGCGACATGTGGGTGCCCTTCTCTTCGGAGGGCAGCGCCACGGTGAGCGTCCAGTTGCCGATGGTGGGCTGGGCCACGCCATCGCTACCGATCACCAGCATCGGGTGGCGGACGCCACGGATACCGACGCGCTGGATCGGGATGTGTCGGGTGTCCGCCGAACTCTGGATGTCGGGCATCACGATGGCGGAATCGATCGGGGAATTCATGTCGTTACCTGTCAGGGCGGATGGGATACAGCCAGCCCCCTGTTATCTAACCGGGGAACTATTATTACCCAATCCGAGAGCGGGAATGGGGAAAACCCTTTTATTCGTAGGCCGCCGCCCAGGACACACTGTTGCGCCCATGCGGCAACCGGCCGGCACCCGGGCCGGCCCGGGTTCAAAGATCCGAAAAACGGCGACGGATCGAGGCCTCGATGCCGGCGGCATCCAGGCCGAGACCGGCCAGCAGCGCGCCCTGCTCACCGTGATCGATGAATTGGTCGGGCAGCCCGAGTTGCAGCACCGGCATCGTGATGCCGGCTTCGTTCAGCGCCTCGGTGACGGCACTGCCAGCGCCGCCCATGATCGCGGCCTCTTCGAGCGTGACGAAGCCCGCATGGCTCGCGGCCAGCTCGGCCAGCAACTCGCGGTCGATCGGCTTGACGAAGCGCATGTCGACGACCGTGGCGCCCAGCGCCTCGCCCGCCACCAGCGCGGGCTGCAACAGCGTGCCAAACGCCAGGATCGCAATGCGCTCGCCCTGACGGCGGACCACGCCCTTGCCCAGCGGGACGGTATCGAGATCGGTGCCCGGATCGGCGCCGCAGCCCGCACCGCGCGGATAGCGCACCGACGCGGGCCCGGGGTACTGGTAACAGGTCGAGAGCAGCAGGCGCGTCTCGCGCTCATCGGACGGCGTTGCCACCACCATGTTGGGGACGCAGCGCAGGAAGGCGATGTCGTAGTTGCCGGCGTGCGTGGCGCCGTCGGCACCCACCAGCCCCGCGCGATCGAGCGCGAACGTGACGTCGAGATTCTGCAGCGCGACGTCATGGATCAGCTGGTCGTAGCCCCGCTGCAGGAAGGTCGAGTAGATCGCCACCACCGGCTTCTGGCTTTCGCATGCCAGACCGCCCGCGAACGTGACGGCGTGCTGCTCGGCGATGCCGACGTCGAAGTAGCGCAGCGGAAAGCGCTTCTCGAATTCGACCATGCCGCTGCCCTCACGCATGGCCGGCGTGATGCCGACCAAGCGCTCGTCGGCGCCGGCCTGATCGCACAGCCACTGACCGAATACCTGCGTGAACGTGCGGCGCGCGGGCGTCTTGGCCGGCGTGATGCCCACGGCGGGGTCGAACTTGCCGGGGCCGTGATAGAGCACCGGATCGGCTTCGGCGAGCTTGTAGCCCTGGCCTTTCTTGGTGACGACATGCAGGAATTGCAGGCCGCGCAGCGCCTTGAGATTTTGCAGCGTCGGCACGAGCGCGTCGAGATCGTGACCGTCGATCGGGCCTACATAATTGAAGCCGAACTCTTCGAACAGCGTGGCGGGCGTGACCATGCCTTTGGCATGCTCTTCGAAACGACGGGCCAGCTCGAGTACCGGCGGCACATGCTGGAGCACGGCGCGGCCGACGTTCTTGGCGGTGGCATAGAAGCGGCCCGACATGAGGCGCGCGAGATAGCGATTGAGCGCCCCCACCGGCGGCGAGATCGACATGTCGTTGTCGTTCAGGATCACCAGCAGATTGACGTCAGGGGTGACGCCCGCGTTGTTCATGGCCTCGAAGGCCATGCCCGCCGACATCGCGCCGTCGCCGATCACGGCGATATGCTGGCGCTCGATGCCGGCATTGCGCGAGGCCACGGCCATGCCGAGGGCGGCCGAAATCGAGGTCGAGGAATGGGCGGTACCGAACGCGTCGTACTCGGATTCGCTACGCTTGGGAAACCCTGAAATACCGCCCTGCTGGCGCAACTTGGCCATGCCCGCGCGGCGGCCCGTCAGGATCTTGTGCGGGTACGACTGGTGGCCGACGTCCCAGACGATGCGATCGTGCGGGGTGTCGAACACATAATGCAGCGCGAGCGACAACTCGACCGTGCCGAGGTTGGAGGACAGGTGCCCGCCCGTCTTGGACACGGACGCCAGCACGAACTCCCGCAGCTCCTGCGCGACCTTGCGCAGGTCACGGCGATCGAGTTCGCGGAGTTCGGCCGGAAGTTGGAGGCGGTCGAGGAATTCAGTCGTCATGCTTGGTGGTTGTCTCGAGAGGCCGGACGCGAGGCGCACGGCCAGATAAGTGTTCAGCGATCGCGCAGCACGATGAAATCGGCCAACTGGGCCAGGCGCGCGCTCGAATCACCCAGCGGCCCCAGCGCCTGCAGGGCCGTCTGGCGCAGTTCACCGGCAAAGGCGCGCGCACCGTCCAATCCGAGCAGCGACACGTACGTCGGCTTGTTATCGTCGGCATCCTTACCCGGCGTCTTGCCCAGTGCCGCGGTATCGGCGGTGACATCGAGGATGTCATCGACAACCTGAAACGCCAGCCCCACGGCCTGCGCGTAGCCATCGAGCGCCTGCCGGGCCTGCGAACTCGCGCCCGCCACGATGCCACCCAACGCCACACTCGCCGCCAGCATCGCCCCGGTCTTCATGCTGTGCATGGTCTGGAGTTCGTCTCTGGCAAGTACCGTGCCCACGCTGAGCAGATCGATGGCCTGCCCACCGGCCATGCCCAGGCTGCCCGCGGCACGCCCCAGCACCTGCACGGCCTGGCCGACGAGCGCGGGCGCGATCGGCATGCGGGCCAGCAATTCGAATGCCAGGGGCTGCAAGGCGTCGCCGGCCAGCATCGCGGTAGCCTCGTCGAACTGCACGTGCGTGGTCGGACGGCCGCGGCGCAGCGTGTCGTCGTCCATGCAGGGCAGATCATCGTGGACTAGCGAGTAAGCGTGAATCAATTCGACGGCAGCGGCGGCGTGATCGAGCGAGGCCTTCACGGCCACCGCGCTGCCGGACACCGGAACGGCCTGGCCGGCGGCATACACGAGGGCTGCGCGCACGCGCTTGCCGCCGCCAAGCACCGCATAGCGCATGGCTTCGTGCAGGCGTGCGGGCAACACGTCTGCGGCAGGCAGGAACTCGTCGAGCACATGCTCGACGTGCTGCGCGCGCTCGGACAGCCAGTCGGGAAAAGCAAGGTGGTTCTGCGTCATCGATGCGATCAGTCGTCGTCGAGTGCCGCGGGATCCAGCGGGCGCAGCAAATCGCCCTCGAGGACTTTGACCTGCTGCTCGGCCTGGGCCAAGCGATCCTGGCAGATGCGCGTGAGCGCCACGCCGCGCCGGTAGGCGGTCAGCGATTGCTCCAACGGCAGAGCGCCGTTTTCCATGGTCTGCACGAGCGATTCGAGCTCGGCGAGCGCGGTCTCGAAATCCTGCGGCAGGGAAGACGGGTCGATCTGCGGATCGGCTTGCTTAGTAGAGGCCAAGCGGGTCTCCGGGCACTGAAAAGGGGGTTGTTCGATTGGATCCCCGAATTGTACGGGAATCGCGCGCTCACCCCGGGGCGCCACCGCCCGAGAGCCTGGCGGCAATCTGCCTGAGCGCCGGTGCGACCTCGTCGCGCAGGGTCTGCTCGGACAACAGCGAGGCCGGACCGCCGCAACTGAGTACGAAGCGCCCCTCACCCGTCAGGGCCGTGAATGGCACGGCGGCCGCGTTGATGCCGGAGAGCCATTGGCCGATGGCAAAACAGCATCCGGTGGCCTGCATGTCGGAGAGCGCGCCCTCGATCAACTCGCCGCCCGGCGCCCGCGCGCCCATCTGCGCGAGCAACTCGGCGCGTTGCGGCGCCGTGAGCCCCGCCAGGTGAGCGCGTCCCATCGCGGTGTCCAGGCTCGCGCGGTAGCCCACCGGCAGCCGCAGGTACAGCGCCGAGGAACCGTGAATCGCCTCGACATAGACCATCGCATCGCCATCGAAGGTACCCAGCGCCACCGCGGCGCCCGTCTGGGCGGCGAGCGCGGTCATGTCGGCCTTGGCGAGCTCGCGCACCTCCAGCCCCGCGAGCAGTCCGAATCCCAGTGCCAGCGCCGCGTGGCCGGGCGAATACTTGCCGGTATCGGTGTGGTAGCGCAGGTAACCGAGCTGGATCAGCGTGTAGGTGATGCGGCTGATCGTGGGCTTGGGCAGACCCGTGGCGCGGGCGAGCTCCAGATTGCCCAAAGGGCCGCCCGCATGGCTGAAGACGCGCAGGATATCCAGTCCTCGCGCCAGTGCCGTGATGAATTCCGGCGAGGACCGCCCCGACTCGAGCGAAGCGCGCTTGCGCCGGGCCGGACCGCCCGGTGAATCGGAAAAAGGTTGCATTTCGCGTCTCAGATTTTTATAGTTAGTTTCAACTAACAAAATTAAATTTCGTATTCCGGAATTTAAACAGTTCTGCCGTGTTTTGGAAAGCCTTGCCGTAGTGCGCCAGTCTTTTGCCTTATCCGTGCGCAGTACAGCAATGCCTCCCCCGGCTCGCGGCGGGTTTTGCACATCAGCACAAGGGAAAAAAGTATGCTTCGCACCACGCTCAAGATCTGCAGCGCTCTGCTGCTCTCGGCCGCCGCCGTTGGCGCCGCTCAGGCCGATACCTATCCGAGCCGTCCCATCAAGGTCGTCTCGCCGTTCCCGGCGGGTGGCGCCACCGATGTGCTGACGCGCATCCTGGCCGAACGCATGGCCAAGGACTTGAATCAATCGCTCATCGTCGAAAACAAGGCGGGTGCGGGCACCTCCATCGGCGCAGCCTACGTGTCGCGCGAAAACGCCGACGGCTACACCATCCTGATGGCGACCAATTCCACGCTGGTCACCAACCGCTTCCTCTATAAAGAGCTGCCTTACGACCCGGACAGCTTCGCCCCGATCGGCATGGTCGGCATCGGCCCGCTCGTGATGCTCTCCACGCCGAAGCAGCCGTTCAACAGCGTGGCCGACGTCGTCACCTACGCCAAGCAGAATCCCGGCAAGCTGACCTTCGCCACGTTCGGTCCCGGCACGTCGTCGCACCTGGCCGGCGAACTGTTCAAGGAACAAGCGGGCATCGACATCCTGCACGTGCCGTTCAAGGGCGCGACCCAGGCCCTGCCGGCGGTGATCAGCGGCGACGTGGATTTGTTCTTCGACATGGTTGCCACGGGCATGCCGCAGGTCGATTCGGGCAAGGTCAAGGTGTTCGGCATCACCAGCCCCACTCGCCTCGCGTCGCAATCCAAGCTGCCGACGCTGGCCGAACAGGGCTACCCCAAGTTCGACATGAGCGCCTGGTTCAGCTTCGTCGCCCCCAAGGGCACCCCGCCTGAAGTGCTGGCCCGCCTTCAAACCGCGCTGACCAACACGCTCAAGGACGAAACCGTGCGCAAGCGCATGCTCGACATGGGCATCGACCCGCGTACCGGCACCGCCGAAGAACTGACGCAGAAGATGAAGAGCGAGCAACCGATCGTGTCGCAGCTCATCAAGCAGGCCAACATCGTCCTGCAGTAAGGCTTTTCCGCGGGAACCCGCCGGTTTCCCGTTCTTTCGCCGCCCGCACCCTCGGTCCGGGCGGTTTTTTTATTTTGAGAAGACAAGCGCCCCCTCCTCATGCGTTAAGGAATGCGGCGCTTTGCAACGACATGGAAACAGCGGCCCACGCTCGGCCGCAGGGCCAGCCGGGCACGGGGCTTGCAGACCGAGCGGCCATACACAGCCGCTAACGGCTCGATACAGGATGGCCCTGTTGCGCTGATAAGGTCGGGACTCGGTGTCGCCGACACGCAACATCCAGGAGCTGCATGGTTTACCCGCCCTCGCCCCTCAACCGCATCGCCCCCCGGCCCGACGCGCTGGCCGATGCGGATCGATATGCCCGGCTCGACGCCGCCCGCTGGCTCGCCGCGCTTGCCGTCGTGCTCTTGCACAGCGCGGCATCCATCGTGTCGGAGCCGGCGAATTACGGCAGCAATGCGTGGCTGGCGGCCAACCTTTATGACTCCGCGGCGCGCTGGTGCGTGCCGGTATTCGTGATGGTGAGCGGCGCGCTGTTGCTGGACGGCTCACGGCCCCAGGATGCGCGCAGCTTCTACAGCCGGCGCGTGGCGCGGATCTGCGCCCCCCTGCTGTTCTGGACGGTGTTCTTCCTCACCTGGCGCAGCGCGCTCGATTGGTGGGACGGCGGGCTGGTGGACTTTTCGTTCTGGCCGCGCAAGGTCGCCGCCGGCGAGCCGTATTACCACCTCTGGTATCTGTACATGATCGTGGGGCTTTACCTGTTCGCTCCGCTGGTGCGCGCGCTCTACCTGCGCTCGAGCGTGCCGGCACGCCGGCTGTGGGTGGTGGGCATCCTGAGCGTCGCGATTCTCGATGCGCTTTATCGCCAGGCGCTGAACGCGCCGCATGGTTTCTTCCTGACCTGGTTCCTGCCCTATCTGGGCTACTTCGTGGCGGGACGCATGATCTTCGACGGCGAGCTGCGCATCCCTCGTCCGGCTCTGGTGCTGGCCCTGAGCGTCGCGGCCACGGCCTGGGGCGTGGCGCATTTCTCCGACACACAGACCCTGAACCTGTACTTCTACGATTACTTCAGCATCACGGTGCCGTTCATGTCGCTGGCGGCTTTCCAATGCATCGTGTCGAATTCCCGCCTGCCGGCACTGCGCAACCTGGCGCCGCTCACGTTCGGCGTATATCTGGTGCACCCGATCTTTCTGGACGTGGCCCATCGCGTCGGCGCGCCCAACCAGACCGAGGCCTGGCACGTGCCGGCCCTGGCCGCCGCGGTCTTCGCGCTGTCGCTGGGAACGGCATGGCTGCTGCGGGGGAACAAACTCACGCGCAAGCTGGTCTAGTTTTAAAGGGATGTCGATCCGGGGTCCGCGGGATGGCACCGGCCGGCATTGAAGCTAACCGTACATAATCGGTCGCCTCGCCGGAAAGCCCGTATTCACGGGGATCGAGCCCATTCGCCCTGGCCCCCTGAACCTGGTATTCGGGTACAATGCAAGGTTTGGGATCGGCCAGTCCGATTTTTCTTCGCGCCAGAACGGCTGACGGGCATATCAGAGACAAAACTCTCGCCCCGACCGTCCTGGCTTTTTCATCCGAGCGGAGGGAATCATGACCGACATTGGTCGGATGGCACATGTGGTGCCAGCTCGCACCCAGCTTCCGGTCAGCGCCTATTTTGACGAAGCCCGCTTTGCCCGCGAGCAAGAACTCATTTTCAAGCAGTCGTCCCTTTATGTCGGCCACGAAAAACTCGTGCCCGAAATCGGCGACTGGCGGACTTTGGTCCAGGAGAACGGAGGGCGCGTGCTGGTTCGCAACCAGCAAGGCGTCGAACTCATCTCGAATGTGTGTCGTCATCGCCAGGCTCTGATGCTGGGAGGCGAGGCAGGTAACGTCAGTGGCAATGTGAACAACAGCGGTTCGCTGAAAGGAACCGGGGGCAATATCGTCTGCCCCCTGCACCGCTGGACGTACAACAATCAAGGCGAACTGCTGGGCGCGCCCCAGTTCGAGTCCACCCCCTGCATGAATTTGCAGCGTTATACGCTGCGCGATTGCCACGGCCTGCTCTTCGAGGGCCCGCGCGACCCGGCCGCCGACATGGCGCCGCTCTTCGGACGGCCCGAGTTCGATTTTGGCGACTACGTGCTGGACCACGTCGAAGTGCACCAGTGCAACTACAACTGGAAGACCTTCATCGAGGTCTATCTGGAGGATTACCACGTCGGGCCGTTCCATCCGGGCCTGGGCCGCTTCGTGACTTGCGACGACCTGAGCTGGGAGTTCAACGACTGGTACAGCCTGCAGAAGGTGGGCGTGCACCAGGCCCTGGCACAGCCGGGGTCCGATGTGTATCGCCAGTGGCATGATCGCCTGCTCGATTTCCGGGCAGGCCAGGCGCCGGACTTCGGTGCGGTGTGGGCCACGTATTTCCCGACCCACATGATCGAGCTGTATCCGCACGTGGTGGTGCTCTCGACGCTCTACCCCAAGAGCCCGCAGGAAACCGTCAATGTGGTCGAGTTCTACTACCCCGAGGAAATCGTGGCTTTCGAGCGCGAATTCGTCGAGGCGCAGCGCGCGGCCTACATGGAAACCGCGGTCGAGGACGACGAGATCGCCGAGCGCATGGATGCCGGCCGCAAGGCCCTGATGGCGCGCGGCGTGAACGAAGCCGGACCTTATCAGTCGCCCATGGAAGACGGCATGCAGCATTTCCACGAGTGGTATCGCACCATCATGGAAGAGCCGGGCGCCTGAGTCGGCGCGTCGCTTCGCACGAAACAAACCCGGCCAACGAAGACGTTGGCCGGGTTTTTTCTTGGGCGCCAACGGCACCCGGCGCCTTGGCGCGCCACGGCCACACTGGCGTCTGGCGCATCCCGCCAGCGCCGGTCGCGGGCTCAGCCCAGCGCCCGCGCCACGGCGTTCTCGCCCAACGCCAGGCCCACCGTCATGCCGACGCCCGAATGCATGACCGCTACCGTCGTCTGCGCATCGGCCCGCATCACGGAATACGGTGCGGGACCGTGCGCGCCATAGACGCCCTGCCAGCGCTCCAGCACGCGCAGCGGCGCGCCCAGCGCCTGGGACGCCAGCGCCAGCATGGCTTCGTCGACGGCCTCGTCGTTGAAGGGTGGCGCGTCGGCGCCATAGCGATGCGAGTCACCAATGATCAGGTCGCCGTGCGGCGTCGGGCTCACCAGCAAATGGATGCCCTCGCGCATCAGGAACGGACTGCGTTCTTCGAACACTTGCCGCAGCCGCAACGCGCTCGGCAGATCGGAAAAGGCGCCGTAATGCACGCAGGACAAGCCCGTGAGCAGGGGACGGTCGAGCGCAAACGCGTGGCCCGCGAATGCCACCCGAAGCATCTGCAGCCGGGACACCTCCAGATCCAGCGGCGCGAACAGCTCGGGCCACAGCGTGAGGTAATCGTGGCCCGGGCACACGAATACGTGCGGCGCGCGCAGCTCGCCCGCCGTCGTATGGACCTCCCCGCCCTCGGCGCGGCGCGCCAGTGTGCCCGTGATCAGCGTGACACCCAGGTCCTGCTCGAGATGCCGGGTGATGGCTGGCAGGGCCTCGCGCGAATAGATCTGCAGGTCATCGGTGCCGCGCAGCGCCGCGCAATGATGATCGAGGCGGCCGTCGTAAAGCGCACCGAGCTCGCGCCCGCTCAGCAGTTGCGCGGCATAGCCCTCGGCGTGCAGCCGCGTGGCGGCAAACTCTTCGAGTACATCCTGCTCATGGGCATTGCGTGCCAGCACCAGGCTGCCGTTGGCGCGCACATGGAAACCGGCACCTTGTGCCAGATCCAGCCACAACGCCCGCGTCTGCCGCGCCAGCCGCGCCATGTCGCCGGGCGCCTGGCCGGTGACCAGCACCTGACCGAAATTCCGAATGGTGGCGCCATGAGCCTGCCTGGCCCGCTCGACCACCGCTACCCGCAGGCCGCGGCGGGCGCAGGCCCAGGCGTGAGCCATGCCCAGCATGCCGCCGCCCACGACGATCGCGTCGAATGTCTTCATCTCAATTCTCGTGATGCGTAAAAGCGGGCGCGCGTGAGGTGCGCCCGGTGAACATTACTTCTTGCGCGGCTCGGACTTGCCGTCGTAGCGGCGCGACCATTCGGCCAGGATGCGGTCGCGCTCGGTGGCGGCCCAGACGAAGTCGTTCTTGATCATGCGCGAGGCCAGATCAGCGGGTAGATTCGGATTGGACGTCGCCACGGAAGGAATGGCCAGCACCGCAAAGTTGGCCTTGTAGAGCTCGTTGGCCGCCCGGCTGGCCGAGAAATCGGCGACCTTGCGCGCCGCGTCGGCGTGCTTGGTACCGCGCACGATGGCGGTCGCCTCGACCTCCCAACCCAGGCCCTCGGACGGGAAAATCGGCTCGATCGGCGCGCCATCGGCCTTGAGCTTGGCTGCGCGGTAGTCGAACGACACACCGATCGGGAACTCGCCCGATGCGGCCAGATTGCACGGCTTGGAACCCGAGTGCGTATACGAACCGATGTTCTTGTGCAGGCCGTCCATATAGGCCCAGCCCTTCTCTTCGCCAAACATCTGCAGCCAGGCGCTCACGTCCAGGAAACCGGTGCCCGACGAGGCGGGATTGGGCATCACGATCTTGCCGGCGTACACCGGTTTGGTCAGGTCCTGCCAGGACGTGGGTGCGGGCAGGTTTTGCTTCTTGGCTTCGATGGTGTTGAAGCAGATGGCGGCGGCGAAGGCATCCATGCCGACCCAGGCCGGCACCGGTTTGGCGTCGCGCATGTGCGGCGCGATCTGGTCCAGGCCCTTGGGCGCATAGGGTTCCAGCATGCCTTCCTTGTCCATCAGCCCCAGCGAGGTGCCCGCCAGGCCCCAGATCACGTCGGCCTTGGGATTGTTCTTCTCGGCCAGCAGCTTGGCCGTGATGATGCCGGTGGAGTCGCGCACCCATTGGATCTTGATATCGGGATTCTCGCGCTCGAACGCGGCCTGGTAGGCCTTGATCTGGTCGGCTTCGAGGGCGGTGTAGACGGTGAGCGTGGTCTGGGCCGCGGCGGGCGCGGCAGCAGCCAGCGCGAGGGTCAGCAGGCAATAGCGGGAAAACCGGGTCATGAATTCACTCCAGGTGAGAGAGCAGGAAGATGAGGTCGGGAGAATCAAATAAAGCCCGCATTCAAGGCCGCTCGCCACGCGCCAGGCGAGCGGCGATATCAGAAAGCACCTCTGGCAGGTCGGCCACGGTGTCGATCAGGTAATGCGGGGCGGCCGGCGCCAGCACGGCGCGCGCACGCTCGCGAGCCGCGTCGCGCGCGGCGGCGTCGAGCGCGAGATAGTCGTTCAGCGAGATGCCTGCGGCGTTGCCCGAAAGCAGCAAGCCCACCGACCACATGCCGGCGCGCCTGCCCTCCTCGATGCCCACGCCCGTGTCGTCGACCTTGACGCAGCCGGCCACGTCGGCGAGCCCGAGCGCGATCACGTTGTGCAGTGCCATGGCGGGCGCGGGCCGCGCGCGCGGCACCTCGTCGCTGGCCACCACGCAATCGGGCTCGATGCCATCCGCCGCGGCGCGCGCCAGCACGCGCTGCATCACGCTCGCCGGATAGCCCGAGCACGAGCCGACCTTCAAGCCGCGCTCACGCACGGCGCGCAGGGTGTCGAGCGCGCCTGGAATCACGTCGGAGTACTGTGCCACTTTCTCGAGCTGCATCGGCAAGAAGCGCTCGTAGATCGACGTGACCGCCGCGTTGTCGGGCAGGCTGCCGAAACGCGCTTCGTATTGACGGGCAATGGCGGGTTCGTCGCACAGGGCACGGATGTGATCCCACTTGCCCATGCCCATGGGACCACGCGCCTGCTCGAGCGTGATGTCCACGCCGAACTGTGCGAAGGCCTCCACGAACACACGCGTCGGGGCAAACGAGCCGAAATCCACCAGCGTGCCGGCCCAATCGAAGATCACGGCTTCAAGCCGGGGAAGATATGCAGTCATGAATGCGGGTCCAGTTGAAAGGAGAGAGACGCGGCCGTCAGTCGCGCGGGGCCAGGCGCCAGGCCTGTGTGCGGCGCACCAGCGCAAGGCTGGCGGCATGCAGCAGTAGCGCGACCGTGGCGGACGTGGCCATGATCACCGTGCACATTGCGGCCGCCGGCCCGATCGAGCCCGCGTCATCCATGTTGAGCACGGCCACCGCCGACAGCACCGTGGACGGGCTGTAAAGAAACACCACGGCGGACACCGTCGTCATGGCAGAGACAAACAGATAGCGTGCGGTGGCCAAGACCGCCGGCAAACACATGGGCAGGGTTACGCGCCAGAACGTCACGAAGACAGGCACTTTGAGCGCGGCCGAGGCCGACTCGAATTCGGGGTCGAGCGCACCCAGCGCCGTGACCGCGGTGAGATGCGCGCTGGTATAGAAATGCACGACGGTGCAGGCCACCAGCAGCGCCATGCCGCCGTACCAGCCATTGAGCGGATTGGACGGGCTGTTGAAGAAAAAGATGTAGCCCAGGCCAAGTACCAGTCCCGGCACCGCCATCGGCGTGAGCGCCAGCAGGCTCACCACGCCGCGCAGCCCGCGCGCCACGCCTCGCGCCGGCAGCTTCTCCATCATCCAGGCACCGCAAAACACCACGGCGGTGCCGATCAGCGCAGTGAGCGCCGCCAGCTGCAAGCTATTGCGCCAGGCGAGCCAGCCGCCATCCATGTTGTCGAAGTCGTACGAGCGCAGGGACAGCGAGAGGTTGTACGGCCACATCTTGATGAACGATGCCCACACCGCCACGCCCACCAGCATGAGCAGGGCGCACGCGATCACGCCGCTGGCGAAGAGGAAGCTCAGGTCCCGCACGCGATGCGCGCCTGGGGCGTAGCGCTGCGCGCGCCCGCTCAGACCCGCCCCCTGCCGTGTGCGCAGGCGGCGGTCGAGCAGGAAGGTCAACACCGCGGGAACCAGCAGCATCAACCCGATCGCCGCGCCACGCGCGAAATTCTGCTGCCCCACCACCGCTTTGTAGGCCTCGATCGCGAGCACGTTGTAGTCGCCGCCCACCACCTTCGGCACGCCGAAATCCGTAACCGTGAGCGTGAAGACCAGGCAGCAGGCCGAAAACACGGCATAGCGGGTGCCCGGCAACGTGACCGTCAGGAAGGTGCGCAGCGCACCGGCGCCCATGGCGCGCGCCGCATCGTAGAGCCGGCCATCGGCGAGCGTCAGGCCGGTCACCAGAATCATCAGCGCGTGCGGGAACGTGTAGAAAGCCTCGCCTGCCACGATGCCCCAGAAACCGTAGAGGGTCCCACCGCCCAAAAGCGGCTTGAACAACCCTTGATTGCCGAACAGATAGACGAGCGCAATGCCCGGCAATAGCGAGGGCGCCAGCAGGGGCAGGAGCGCCACCAACCGAAAGAACCCTTTGAACGGCAGCCGCGTGCGGGTCAGGCCGTAGGCAAAGCAGTAGGCGGCGGGCACCACGATGGCGACCGTCATCAGGCCCACCGCCAGGCTGCGTCCGACCATGGCGAGAAAATCGCCCTGCAGCACGATATTGCGCACCAGCGCGAGTCCGCCGGCGTCGCCTGCGGCGGCGTTCATCAGCACCGCCACCAGCGGCAGCGCGAGAAACACGATCAGCGCAAACGCATAGACACCCTGCCCGGCCAGCAGCGCGCCGCGGCCCACACCCTGCGGCAAGGGGCGGCGCGCGATGGACGATGCCCCGGCCGACACCGAGTTCGACGACCTGCGACCGGGCGCACTGCCCGGTCGCAGGCGCGCCTCAAGCGTAGGGACGTAGCGCATGACGCGGCAGCTCCACCCAGCAACGGCCGGCAGCGTGTTGATCGAGCAGCCCGTCGCCCGCCTGGGGCGCCACGACGGCGTGCAAGGTGTGCCCCGGCATGCCATCGATGCGCAATGCGATGCGGTAGTGGCTTCCGAGGAAAACGCCATCCTGCACCTGCGCGAGGAAGGTGTTGGGGGACGGCGGCGCCCCACCCGCCTGCACCGGCTCGGGCGCGGCGCTCAGGCGGATCGACTCGGGACGCACAAAGAGCCGGCCCCGCGCGGCGGGTGCGGCCGCCTCGAGATGCACGACCTGGCGCCCCACGCGCACGCACTCGTCGGCCACGCGTTCGTAAGGCAGCCAATTGGCCTCGCCCACGAAATCGGCGATGAACGCGGTGGCCGGACTACGGTATAGCGCCCGCGGCGTGCCGTACTGCTCGATCCGGCCACCGTTCATCACGGCGATCCGATCCGCCATTTCCATGGCCTCTTCCTGGTCATGCGTGACCATCAGCGTGGTGATGGCCAGCCGACGCTGCAGCGCGCGCAGCTCGGCGCGCAAATGCGTACGCACACGGGCGTCGAGCGCCGACATGGGCTCGTCCAGCAACAACAGCGAGGGCGACGGGGCGAGCGCCCGCGCCAGGGCGACACGCTGTTGCTGCCCTCCCGAGAGTTGCCCGGGAAATTTGCTGGCGGAGCCGGCCAGGCCGACCAGATCCAGCATTTCGTCCACCCGTGCCGCCACACGCTGGCGCTCGCCGCGGCGTCCGCTCAGGCCGTAGGCCACGTTCTGCGCGACAGTGAGGTTGGGAAAGAGTGCGTAGGACTGGAACAGGATGCCGTAATCGCGCTCGGCCGGGGCCGCACGCGAGATGTCGCGGCCGGACAGAACGATGGCGCCGCTGTCCTGGGGGTCCAGTCCGGCGATCGCCCGCAGCAGCGTGGTCTTGCCGCAGCCCGACGGACCCAGCAAGCACACCAGCTCTCCCGCGCGGATATCCAGGGACACATCTGCCAGCGCCGTATGGCCACCGTAGCGCTTGACCAGATGGCGCACCGACAGAAACGTGTCGTTGCCGTGGATCATTTCCCCTCCCGTTTTCGGCTCAGGCTTCATGCCTGGCGGTCAGTATCGGCAGGGTGCATTGAGCGTCCATGACAGTTCGCGCAAATGCAGTAATAAAAACATCAAATTATTTTGGTGTACTGGCGATCCTGCTCTCAGTGGACACGCCGCCGGCGTGCCGTCCCCTTGCTCGTCGCCGAACTCAAATCCTTCTATGCCGTAGCGCGCTGCGGCACCGTGACGCGCGCGGCCACCCAGCTCGGGGTGAGCCAGCCGACCGTCACGGGGCAGCTACGCCAGCTGGAATCCCGCTACGGCATCGAGTTGTTCCATCGCCAAGGCCGCGGCCTGCGGCTGTCGGACGCGGGCCACCGCCTCATGCCATTGGTCGAACGGCTGGTGCAGCAGGAGAGCGAAATCGAATTCCGCCTGCGCGATGCGAGCGAGCTGCGCGTAGGCCAGTTGCGCGTGGGCGCGACCGGCCCCTTCTACATCATGGAGACGGTGCGCGAGTACAACCAGCGCTATCCCGGCGTGGAGCTCAATCTCAGCATCGGTAATTCGCAGAGCATGCTGCAGGCGCTGCACGAGTACCGCATCGATGTGGCGACCTCGTCGTATGCGCTCGATGACAAGCATCTGTACCGCCGCATGATCGCGGCCGATCCCCTGCGCGTGGTGGTGCATCGCGAACATGCCCTGGCCGCACGCGGCCAGGTGCGCCTCGCCGACCTCGCGTCCTACACCTTGTTGCTGCGCGAACCGGGTTCGATGACACGTCAGTTGACCGAGCAGGCTCTGCACGATGCGGATGTGGTGCCCGCCCGCGTGCTCGAGATCGGCAGCCGCGAATCGATCCGGCAAGCCGTCCTTTGCAATCTGGGCTTGAGCCTGATTCCGGCGCGCGAAGTCCCCGCGCATCCGCAGCTCGCGGCGCTCGAACTCGCCGACGCCCGCATTCTGATGCACGAGTACCTCTATTGCCTGCGCGAACGCCAGCCTGTGCAACTCATCGCACGCTTTCTCGAGCTGGCTCCCCTGGCCGCGGCATCGGCGAGCGCCGCGCCCGTGCCACCCACCGAAGCGCCCGCCGCCGCTTGAGCGGCCCCGCGCCGGAGTTCACCATGCCCCTCTCGCTCTACGACATCGAACACATTTTTTTGGAACGCGGCCATCGCGCTTACGACGGCGAACCTGTGAGTCACCTGAAGCATGCGCTTCAGACCGCCACGCTGGCCGAACAGGCCGGCGCGGCCACGCCCTTGATCACCGCCTGCCTGTTGCATGATCTCGGCCACTTGATCGCCGACGATCCCGACACCCCTACCCTGCGCGGTGTGGACGACAAACACCAGTATTTCGTATTGCCTTTTCTGCGTGGCCTGTTCGACGCCCAGGTGCTCGAGCCGATCCGGCTGCATGTCGAGGCCAAACGGTATCTCTGCTACGTCGAGCCCGGCTACGCCATGATGCTCTCGGAAGATTCGCGCCGCAGCCTGCGCCTGCAGGGCGGCGCCTTCGACGCGGGCCAGGCGCTCGATTTCGCATCCCTACCCGGCGCGCCCGACGCCATCAAGCTGCGCCGCTGGGACGATCAGGCGAAGTCACCGGGCATGGTCACGGGATCCCTGGTGCATTTTCTGGAATTGGCCGAAAGTATCAGCAAGCGCCCCCGCCTCATGGCGGTAGGCTGAACGGCTGACGGCGTCCCGCGTCACTCGGAAACCAAAAGGCCCGCAAATCGCGGGCCTTTTCGATGCGTGAGCGTGCAGAGCGGACCCCGAGCCGGGCCCTCCGCCGGCCTCAGCCCTTGGCGACCGGCCGCGCCGGATCGCTGCACCACTCGCTCCAGGAGCCCGGGTACAGGCGCGAGCCGCCCAGACCCGCGATCTCCATCGACAGCAGGTTATGGCAGGCGGTGATGCCCGAGCCACACTGATGCACGATGGTCTCGGGTGCGCGGCCGTCGAGCAGGCGCTCGAACTCGTCGCGCAGTTGATCGGCGGGCTTGAAGCGGCCATCGGCGCCCAGGTTTTCGCCATTGGGACGATTGAGGGCGCCGGGGATGTGACCCGCCACCGGATCCATGGGTTCGACTTCGCCGCGATAGCGGTTGGCCGCGCGGGCATCGATGACGGTGAACGCGGGCTGGGCGATATTGGCCAGCACGGCGTCGGCATCGACCGTGGGGGCAAGCGACGGTGCCGGGGTCACGCCCTGCTGCGGCGCGACCGCCGCCTGCGGACCGCTCGCCTCCGCCTGCCCGGCAGCCTGCCAGGCCTGCCAGCCGCCGTCGAGCACGACCACGTGGTCATGGCCCATCCAGCGCAGCATCCACCACAGATGCGCCGCGTACATGCCGCCGCTGGCGTCGTAAGCCACGACCAGCGTGCGCGGCGTCACTCCGTGAGCGGCCATCAGGCCGGCCAGCGCACCGCGCTCGGGCAGCGGGTGACGGCCATTCTTGCCGGTGCGGGGCGCGGCCAGCTCCTTTTCGTGATCCAGATAGATCGCGCCCGGAATATGGGCGGCGTCGAAGGCGCGGCGGCCGGCGGCATGATCCATCAGGTCATGGCGCACATCGAACACACGCACGTCGGGCTCGCCCAGGCGGGCGGCGAGGTCGGCAACGGAAATCAGCGTCTGGGACATCGAAAACTTCCTTCTAGTAACGAGCGGGCCGGGCCGTCGCGCTGCGGGCGGCGCTCAGGCCCCGGCCGGATCCCGCATGGTACGCCACACGGAAAGCAGGCCCGCGAGAATGATCAAGCCCATGCCCATCCAGGCCAGCGTGTCGAGGTGGTCGCCCCACACGCCCATCCCGATGAGCGCGGCAAAAATGATGGTGGTGTACTGGAGCGCCGCCGTGAGCAGGGCCGAGCCATGCCCGAAAGCGCGCGTCATGGCGAGCTGGCCGAACAAACCGGCCGTACCGACGCCCACCAGGGCCAGGTAGCCCTTCAGATCGGCCTGCCCCCAGCCCTCGAGGAGCAAACCGATGGCGCTGCTCAGACACACCCCGACGGAGAAAAACAGCACGGTGCGCCACTCGGGCTCGCCGATGCGGCCAAGCTGGCGGATCTGCATCATGGCCACGGCCGACATGGCGCCGGCGCACAGGCCCAGCAGCGCGGCGAGCCATTGATCGTCGGTGATACTGGGCCGCAACACCGTGATCACGCCCAAAAAACCCAGGGCGACCGAAGCGATGCGCACGGGATCGCGCTGCGTGCCGCCCCAGCCCAGCATCCAACAGGCGATGAAAAGCGGCGCGGTGTAGTTCAGACTGGTGGCGGTCGCCAGCGGCAGGTGGGCGATGGCGAAAAAGCCCAGCCACATCGACGAGACGCCCGACACATTGCGCCAGAGATGGAGCTTCCAGCTGGTCGGGACGATGGACTGGCGGGCGGCGCGCGCCCAGAGCAGCAGCAGGATCACCGAGGGCATGCCCCGAAACAGCACGATCTGGGGCAAGGATGCCCCGTGCTCGGTACCCAGCTTCACGAAAGACCCCATGATGGCGAACATGGCCGACGCCACTAACATCCAAAGTGCCTGCATGAGGGGGCTGCCGCTCGAGAAAAGGGGTAAAGATGGGGAAAGCGATACTATACTCCCCCCGTAAAACCCCACCTGCATTTCCGGGGAACCGTACGCTCGCCGCACGGTCGAACGGGGGACCATAAACAAACGGAGCGGGTGACGCGCCGTCCGGATCGGGGTCCGGAACGCCCACGCCACCCCTCGCATAGGGAATCAACCAAGCATGAAGCGTATCTTCCTGTTTTTGCTTACCAACCTGGCCGTCATGCTCGTGCTGTCGGCCACGCTGCGCATTCTCGGCGTCGACCGGTTCATCACGGCCAACGGCCTGAATGTCAACGCACTCCTGGTGTTCTCGCTCGTCATCGGCTTCGGTGGCGCATTCATCTCGCTGCTGATGAGCAAGTGGCTGGCCAAGCGCAGCACCGGCGCCGAGGTCATCGATCCCAACGCGCCGCGTAATCAGCGCGAGGCCTGGCTCGTTGACACCGTGCATCAGCTGGCCGACCGTGCCGGCATCGGCCGTCCCGAAGTCGCGATCTACGAAGGCGCGCCCAACGCGTTCGCGACCGGCGCCTTCAAGAACGATTCTCTGGTGGCCGTCTCGACGGGCCTGCTCGAGAGCATGAGCGAAGAAGAAGTGGCCGCCGTGCTGGGCCACGAAGTGGCCCACATCGCCAACGGCGACATGGTCACCCTCACCCTGATCCAGGGCGTGGTCAACACCTTCGTCGTCTTCTTCGCGCGCATCGTCGGCTACTTCGTCGACAAGGCGATCTTCCGCACCGAACGCGGCATCGGCCCGGGCTACTACGTGACCGTGATCGTCTGTGAGATCGTGTTCGGCATCCTGGCCTCCATCATCGTGGCCTGGTTCTCGCGCCAGCGCGAATACCGCGCCGACGCCGGCTCGGCCCAGCTGCTGGGCGCGCGCGAGCCGATGATCAACGCGCTGGCCCGCCTGGGCGGCCTGGAGCCGGGCGACCTGCCCAAGTCCTTCCAGGCCTCGGGCATCTCCGGCCGCGCGGCGATCTCGGCGCTCTTCGCCTCGCACCCGCCGATCCAGTCGCGCATCGCCGTCCTGCAAAACGCTCGCCTGAGCTAAGCGGCAGGCAGCCTGGGCCTGGGCTTCGGTCCGGGCGCGATATCCGCAAAAAAACCCGCGAAGGTCTCTGGCCTTCGCGGGTTTTTTCATGGGTTCGGGATGGCCCGCGCCGTTCAGTCGAGGGTGAGGATCGTGGCACCCGTGGTCTTGCGCGACGCCAGGGCCGCCTGCGCATCACCCGCCTGCTCGAGGCTATAGCGCTGATCGATGCGCACCTTGATCTGCTTCTTGCTGACCAGGCCGAACAGCTCGTCGGCGGCCGCCTTGAGCTTCTCGGGGGTGTTCACATGCACGCCCAGCGAGGGGCGGGTCAGGTAGAGGCAGCCCTTCTGGTTGAGGATGCCGACATTCACGCCCGTGACCGGACCGGAGGCGTTGCCGAAGCTCACCATGAGACCGCGCGGCTCCAGGCAGTCGAGCGAGGTTTCCCAGGTGTCCTTGCCCACGCCGTCGTACACCACCGGTACCTTCTTGCCACCCGTGAGCTCGAGCACGCGCTCGGCCACATTCTCGCGCGAGTAGTCGATGGTTTCCCAGGCGCCGTTTTCGCGGGCCAGGGCCGCCTTTTCGGGGCTGGATACCGTACCGATCAGCTTGACGCCCAGCGCGCGCGCCCATTGGCACGCAATCAGGCCCACGCCGCCCGCGGCCGCATGGAACAGAATGGTCTCGCCACCTTGCAGGCGATACGTCTGGCGGAACAGGTATTGCACCGTGAGACCCTTGAGCATCAGGGCGGCGGCATCGTCGAAGCTCACGCTCTTGGGCAGCTTGACGACTTGCGCCGCCGGCACGTTGCGCGCCTGGGCGTAGGCGCCCAGCGGGCTCTGGCCGTACGCCACGCGATCGCCCACCTTAAGGTGCTTGACGTCGGCGCCGACGGCCTCGACCACGCCGGCGGCCTCGAAACCCAGGCCATGCGGCAGCGGATGCGGATACAGCCCCGTGCGGTAGTAGATGTCGATGAAGTTGAGCCCGGCCGCTTGCTGGGCGATCGTGACTTCGTTGGCCGCGGGCGGGGGAACTTCGACCTCGACCACCTTCAGAACTTCGGGACCGCCGTGCTGTTCGATGCGGACTGCCTTGACGAGCTTGCTGGCCATGCGGAACTCCTTGCTGGAATGACGATGAAAAGGGAGTAAATCGAATTCGAGGCACCGACCCGGATCGGGCGGCAGCGCCCTAGCCGGCCACCCGCCGCCGACCGGTCAGGACGAGCACGCCGCACAGCACCAGCGCCGTGCCCGCGAGCTGCCAGGCCGTGATCGGCTCGTCGAGAAACCACGCGGCCAGGAACAGCACCGAGACCGGCCCCAACATGCCGAGCAGCGACGCGGTGGGCGCGCCGATCAGCGCCACCGCCCACATCAGCATGAAGACCGGCAACACGGTATTGAGCGTGGCGTGGACCAGGGAATAGCCATAGACGCCGGCCGGCTGCAGCAGTACCTCGGGGGGATGCACGATGAAGAACTGGATCACGCACGCCACGCAGGACACCAGCATGGCGTAGGCCACCAGCCGGGTCGCGCCCACGCGCTTGACCAGCTCGCCCGAGCAGATCAGATAGACAGAATAGCTGAGCGCCGAGCCGAAAACGAACAAAGACCCCAACAGCACCTCGGTTCCGGCGTTCTGGCCGACATCGTGCGCGAACACCAGCACCACGCCCGCGTAGGAGAGACCCATGGCCCAGGCCTGACGCCGCGTGACCGCGCGCTTGAACCACCAGGCCGACAAGAGGACGACGAGCGACGGCGAAAGAAACAGGATCAGCCGTTCGAGCCCTGCCGAGATGTAGCGCAGCCCCAGAAAATCCAGAAAGCTCGACAGGTAATAGCCCAGCAGCCCGAGCAGAATCAATTGCACGCGCTCGCGGCCGGTCAGGACCGGGATCTCGCCCCGGGCCGCCCGGCGCGCCTGCCACCACGCCACCGCCGCGAAGAACGGCAGCGCGAACAGCATGCGAAAGGCAATCAGCGTGACCGCGTCGATACCGTAGCGGTAGGTGAATTTCACGACGATGGCTTTGGCCGAAAACAGGATGGCACCCAGGCCCGCCATGGCATAGCCGGCCACGATCTGGGCCTGGCGCGAGCGCTGCAAATGCTCTTGAAGTGGATTCATGCGATGATTTTAGTTTGGCCGCGCGCGCCTGTGCGGCCTACGACGCCGTGTTTTCATTGTCGTGGACGTCCCGTCCGACACGGGGTCCCGCATCTTCACCACGACGCATTCCCGTATCACCCGACGCTTTCCCATGACTCGCCAACGTGCCCTGCTTTACATCCATGCCGCCGCCGTTCTTTTCGGCCTGACCGGCGTTTTCGGTGAACTGATCCAGGCCAGCGCGGCCGTGATCACGGCGGGCCGGGCGATCTTCGCGGTGCTGTCGCTGGGCCTTTTCGCGCGGATCCAGCGCCGCTCGATGCTGGGCGTGCTGACGCCGGCTCAGATTTTCGTGCTCGTGATCGCGGGTGCCCTGCTCGCCGGCCACTGGGTCACGTTCTTCATCTCGGTCAAGGTGGGCGGCATCGCCATCGCCACGCTGGGCTTCGCCAGCTTTCCCGCCTTCATCACGCTATTCGAAGGTCTGGTATTCCGCGAGAAGGTGCGTGCCGCCGAATGGGCGGTGCTGGCGCTCGTCACGCTGGGCCTGGTGCTCGTGACCCCCTCCTTCGACTTCGCCGATCAAGGCACCGTGGGGCTGCTGTGGGGGCTGGCCTCCGGCCTGTCGTTCGCGCTGCTGGCCCTGACCAACCGGCGCGCGGCCGCCGGCATGGACGCCATGCAGGTGGCAGGCTGGCAAAACGCCATCGTCGCCCTGATCGTCCTGCCGTTCGCGGTGGGCCAATTGCCCGCGCTGGGCGCGATGGACTGGCTCTGGATCGCACTGTTGGGGGTGTTCTGCACCGGGTTGTCCCACTATTTGTTCGTCTCGAGCCTGACCAAGCTCAATGCCCGCAGCGCCGGCCTGGTGATCGCGCTCGAGCCGGTCTATGCCATCGGCTTCGCGTGGTTCCTGTTTGCCCAGGAGCCCACCGCGCGCATGCTGGCGGGCGCCGCCCTCATCGTGGCGGCGATCGTCTGGTCGGGATTGCGCAAGCCTGCGCACTGAGACGGAAGACCGCTCCCACACCGCTCCGGGCCATCACGGCCCCGACTAATCATCCTTTTGTATGCCTTGACAATAGTTGCCTAGGCAGTAAACTGCACGGCATGAGTTCGTCCCGTGCCCCTTCTGGCGACCCCGCCGCCCCCGTCGTCCCCGTCGTCCATTACCGCGCCGACAGCGTCTGTATGTCGGACGACAACCTCGGCTTTCTGATCAAGCTGGTCTACAACTCCATGAACCGGATGCTGGATCAGGAGATGGCGCCGCTGGACCTGACCGCGATGCAATGGCGGCCGCTGGCCATGATTTTTCGAGGCCGTGCCGATACGCCCGCCGAGCTGGCGCGGCTGATCGGGGTCGATACCGGCGCCATGACCCGCACGCTCGACCGCCTCGAGGCCAAGGGCCTGCTGCGGCGCGTGCGCAGTCAGGAAGACCGGCGCGTGATCAAGCTCGAATTGACCGATGACGGCCAGGAAAAGGCCCGGGAGATTCCGCAGTACATCGCCAAGGTGCTGAACCTGCACTTGCGCGGTTTCTCCGCCGACGAAACCGCCCAGGCGCGCCACCTGCTGATGCGCATGCTGGCCAACGGATCCGCCGCAGGACTTCCCGCAGAGCGCTGACGGCCTCCCTGCCCCGCGCCCGCGTCGTACCAGCGCGGGCGGGTCGCCGGGCTTTTTTTGACCTTAATACTTGCCTAGTCAAATACCAACTCGATCAACTACTTTCAGCAAATCGTCAGGATGAAACGCCTACTTATCACCACATTGGTGCTCGCCCTCTCGGGCTGCGCACTGATGGATCCGGCCTCCGAGCCGGTGGCGCAATGGGATCCCGCCCGGCATGGGCTGAGCGCACAAGACACGGTCTGGCCCGACGCCCGCTGGTGGCATCGCTATGGCGATCCGCAGCTCGACGCGCTGGTCGACGAGGCCATGACGGGCAACCCGTCGCTGACCGCGGCGCAGGCACGCCTGGCCCAGGCCAACGCCGCAGTGGCTGGCGCTCGCGCCCCGCTGCTGCCGCGCGTGGATGCCAACTACCAGCTCAGCCGCGAGCATCTGTCGGGCAACTATGTACAGCCCGCGCCGCTGGGCGGCTCGGTGGTGAGCGACAACCGGCTCGCGCTGGACTTCAGCTACGAGCTCGATTTCTGGGGCAAGAACCGCTCGCGCCTGCAGGCCGCGGTGTCGCAGCGCGACGCCGCCGAGGCCGATGCACAGGCCGCACGCAATCTGCTGGCCCGTTCGGTCGTGGCCAGCTATCTGAACCTGCAGAATGCCTACGCTCAGCGTGACGTAATCTCGCGCGTCATCGCGCAGCGCGACGACGTGCTCAAGCTCACCCGCGATCGCGAAGGCGCGGGCCTGGACACGCAGGTCGAGGTCAAGCAGGCCGAGTCGGCCTCCGCCGCCGCCCGCGTGCAGCTCACCCAGGTCGAGACCACGTTGGCACAGCTGCAGAACCAGCTGTCCGCACTCACCGCCGCCGGCCCCGATCGCGGCCGCGCCGTTCAACCTTTTGCGCTCACGGCGCCGGATGGCGTCGTGCCGCAGGCCGTATCACTCGATCTGCTGGGCCATCGCCCCGACGTGACGGCCGCACGCTGGCGCGCCGAAGCCGCGCGCCACGGCATCGACGCGGCCAAGGCCGAGTTCTATCCCAATGTGAACCTCGTCGCCTTCGCCGGCCTGCAATCGATCGGCACCAACCTCTTGTTCGACCGCTTCTCGCGCACGGCAGGCATCGGCCCGGCCATCACCTTGCCGATCTTTCATGGCGGCGAGCTCAATGCCAATCTGGCGGGCCGGCGCGCCGATGCCGACCTGGCGGTGTCCGACTACAACCAGACCGTGCTCGACGCCGTGCGGCAGACGGCCGACGCCATCGATTCGCTGCGCCTGATCGACCGCGAAAAGGCCGAGCAGCGCCAGGCCCGCGAGGCCATCGACGCCGCCTATGACCTGGCGGTGCGGCGCTACCGCAACGGCCTGGGCAATTACCTGGCCGTGCTGCTGGCGCAAGACAGCATGCTGACCCAGGCCCGTCTGGACACCGACCTCAAGAGCCGCGCCTATCAGCTGGACGCCGACCTCGCCTACGCGCTGGGTGGCGGCTACGACGCACAAACCGCCGCGCCGGTCTCCCCCACTACCCACTGATCTTCGGATTCGACGTCATGACCGAAACCCCTAAAACCCATCCCGCCCGCAAGCGGCTGCTGTTGCTGGCCACCGGGGCGTTCATCGTGCTGGCCCTGGCCTATGCCATCTGGTGGTTCCTGTACGGATCCCACTTCGAAAGCACGGACGATGCCTACGTGCACGGCAATCTCGTGCAGATCACGCCGCAAGTCCCGGGCACCGTGATCGCCATCGAGGCCGACGACACGGAGAGCGTGAAGGCCGGCCAGCCCATGGTGCGCCTGGACCCCGCCGACACCGACGTCGCGCTGCAGCAGGCCGAAGCCAAGCTGGCGCAGACCGTCCGGCAGGTGCGCACGCTGTACGTACAGAACGACGCGTTGGCGGCTGATGTGGACGTGCGTCAGGCCGACATCGAACGCGCCCAGGCCGACCTCACCCGCGCGCAGAGCGACCTCAAGCGCCGCCAGGCCCTGGGCCGCTCCGGCGGTGTCAGCGGCGAAGAAATCCTGCACGCGGAGACGGCGCTCAAGACCGCGCAATCCGGTCTGGCGCAGGCCCGTGCGGCGCTGGCTTCGGCACGCGCGCGCCTGGCGACCAATCTGGCCCTCACGCAAGGCACCGAGGTGGCACAACACCCCGATGTGCGCGAAGCCGCAGCCGCCCTGCGCAACGCCTGGCTGAATCAGTCGCGCACAGTCCTGCCCGCGCCGGTCTCCGGCATGGTCGCCCGCCGCAATGCCCAAGTCGGGCAACGCGTGGCGCCGGGCTCGGTGCTGATGAACATCGTGCCGCTGGACCAGGTCTGGGTCGAAGCCAACTTCAAGGAAGGCCAGTTGCGCCACATGCGCGTCGGTCAGCCCGTCACCCTGAAGGCCGACCTCTACGGCGGCGACGTGGTCTATCACGGCAAGGTCGTCGGCCTGGACGCCGGCACCGGCAGCGCGTTTGCCCTGCTGCCCGCGCAGAACGCCACCGGCAACTGGATCAAGGTGGTGCAGCGCGTGCCGGTGCGCATCGCGCTCGATCCTGAAGACTTGAAGCAGCACCCGCTGCGCATCGGTCTGTCGATGGACGTTGAGGTCGACATCGGCAAGGACGAGGGCAAACCGCTCACCGACGTGCAGCGTGCGGAGCCCGTGCTCTCGACCGCGGTGTTCGAGCCCGCCCACGGCGACGCCGATGCGTTGATCGCCAGGATCATCAAGGCCAATCTCGAGTAATCATGAGCGATCAAGCCCGGCCTGCCGCCGCCGCCCCCGGCGCCCCCTATCCACCGTTGCAGGGCGCGACCCGCATCATCGGGTCGATCGCCCTGTCGACGGCGGTGTTCATGAACGTGCTGGACACGTCGATCGCCAACGTGTCCATCCCGACCATTTCGGGCGATCTGGGCGTGAGCTCGAGCCAGGGCACCTGGGTGATCACGTCATTCGCGGTCGCCAACGCGATCACGGTGCCACTGACGGGCTGGCTTACGCAACGCTTCGGCCAGGTCCGCCTGTTCCTCATCTCGACCCTGCTCTTCGTGCTCGCGTCGTGGCTGTGCGGCTTCGCCCCCACGCTCGAAGCGTTGATCGCGTTCCGAGTCTTGCAAGGCGCTGTCGCGGGTCCGATGATCCCGCTGTCGCAGGCCCTGATGCTGTCGAGCTTTCCGAAGGAGAAGGCCGGCATGGCACTGGCGGTATGGTCCATGACCACGCTGGTCGCGCCTGTGGCCGGGCCGCTCCTGGGCGGCTGGATCTCCGACAACTACACCTGGCCCTGGATCTTCTACATCAACGTGCCGGTGGGCCTGTTGGCGGCCTGGATCAGCTGGCGCATCTACCGCGACCGCGAATCGGTCACGCGCAAACTGCCGATCGACAAGGTGGGCCTGGTGTTGCTGGTCGTGTGGGTGGGTGCGTTGCAGATCATGCTCGACAAGGGCAAGGAGCTGGACTGGTTCGCCAGCCCGGTCATCATCCTGCTGGCGGCGATCGCTTTCGTGGCGTTTGTGTTCTTCCTGATCTGGGAGCTCACCGACGCGCACCCCGTGGTGGATCTGCGGCTCTTCAAGGAGCGCAACTTCACCGTCGGGGCGCTCACGCTCGCGGTGGCCTATGGCGTGTTCTTCGGCAATGTCGTGCTGCTGCCGCTCTGGCTGCAAAGCACGATGGGATACACGGCCACGTATGCCGGCCTCGTGACCGCGCCCGTGGGCCTGCTGGCCATTCTGCTTACGCCCATCGTGGGCAAGATGCTGGCCACCCGCGACCCGCGGCAATTGGTCACGGTGGCGTTCATGATCTTCGCGCTGGTGTGCTTCATGCGATCGGGCTTTAACACCCAGACCGACGTGCGCACGCTGATGATCCCGACCATCATCCAGGGTGCGGCCATGGCGGCATTCTTCGTGCCACTGACCTCGATCACGCTCTCGGGACTGGAGCCGGGGCGCATCCCGGCGGCGTCCGGCCTGTCGAACTTCGCGCGCCTGACCGCCGGGGCGTTCGGCACCTCGATCTCGACCACGCTCTGGGAAAACCGGACCACGCTGCACCATGCGCAGTTGACCGAAGTCGCACGGCCCGGCCAGCAGGCCTTCGAGCAGATCTCCGGTGCCCTGCAGAACAGCGCGGGACTCTCGCACGAGCAGTCGCTGACGGTGATCGACGGCCTCATCAACACACAGGCCGCCACGATGTCGGCCACCGATGTGTTCTACGCTTCGGCGCTGATCTTCATCCTGCTGATCGGTACGGTGTGGTTCGCTCGCCCGCGCATCAACAAGGGCAAAGGCAAGGACGACGGCGCCGCCGAGGCCGCGGCCGGCGCACACTGACGGCGGCGGTGCCCTTGCCTGCCGTGCGCCACGCGCGGGTTCGCCAAGCCCTGATGAAAAACGCCAGCCCCGGGGGGCTGGCGTTTTTCATGGCGCGAACCGTGCCGCTCAGCCGGCGACGATGCGCGCGATGGCCTCGCCCACGTCTTTCGTGCTGGCCTTGCCCTGCATGTCGGGCGTGCGCGGGCCATCGGCCAGCACCTGCTCGATGGCAGACACGATCGCCTTGGATGCCTCTTCGTAGCCCAGGAAATCCAGCATCAACGCACCGCTCCAGATCTGGCCGATCGGATTGGCGATACCCTTGCCATAGATGTCGGGCGCGGAGCCGTGCACCGGCTCGAAGAGCGACGGGAACTTGCGCTCAGGGTTGAGGTTGGCCGAGGGAGCGATGCCGATGGTGCCCGTGCACGCGGGACCGAGGTCGGACAGGATGTCGCCGAACAGATTCGAGGCCACGACCACATCGAACCAGTCGGGGTGCTGCACGAAGTGCGCGCACAGAATATCGATGTGGTACTTGTCCCAGCGCACGTCCGGGTACTTTTCGGCCATCTCGGCGACACGCTCGTCCCACCAGGGCATCGAGATCGAAATGCCATTGGACTTGGTGGCGGCGGTGAGGTGCTTGCCGCGCTTGCGCGCCAGCTCGAAGGCGAACTTCAGCACGCGCTCGGCGCCGATCCGCGTGAACACGCTCTCCTGGATCACGACTTCGCGTTCGGTATTGGCGAAAAGCCGGCCACCGCTGTTCGAGTACTCGCCCTCGGTGTTCTCGCGCACGATGAAGAAATCGATATCGCCCGGCTTGCGATTGGCCAGGGGCGAAGGCACGCCCGGCATCAGGCGCACGGGCCGCAGATTGATGTATTGATCGAATTCCCGGCGGAACTTGAAAAGCGACTCCCACAGGGCCACGTGATCAGGCACCGTGGCCGGCCAGCCGATCGCGCCAAAAAAGATGGCTTCGTGGCCGCCGATCTGCGTGGCCCAATCATCGGGCATCATCTTGCCGTGCTCGGCGTAGTAATCGCAGCTCCAGTCGAAGTGATCGAACTCGAAACCGATGTCATAGCGGCGCGCCGCGGCCTCGAGCACGCGCAGGCCCTCGGGCACGACTTCCTTGCCGATTCCGTCTCCAGGAATCACGGCGATCTTGTGTTTCTTTGCTGCCACCCGAACTCTCCGTTTTGTGATGGGGGATAAAACCTGATCCCGGCATCATAGGCATAAACCCGCCCGGCGCGAAAGGCGCGCGCGCCAGATGCGCTCAGGCGCCGCTCCAGGCCTCGGCATTCAGGCGGTCGCTGTAAGTGGGCCGGCGCTGCGAGCGCTCGCGGTGTTCGAGCGCGGGCGTGATCACCTGCACCAGCCGTTCGAACGCAGGTTGAATCTCGTCATCGGGCACGCACGCATATCCGAGCAGCAGCCCTGGCCGGGCTTCGCGTTCGGTGGCGTAGTAGCGCGACAAAGGCCGTGCGTACAGCCCGAGCGTGCGCGCGGCGATCGATATGCCCAAATCATCGGTGCCGTCGGGCAGATGCATCACCAGGTGCAGGCCGGCCTCCTGCGTCGAGATCGGCCAGTCTGCGCCGAAATGCGCGGTGATGGCCTCGCGCAGCAGCACCTGGCGCGCCGCATAGCGCTGCTTCATGCGCCGAATGTGGCTGGCGTAATGACCGCCTTCGATAAAATCGGCCAGGACCGCCTGGTCCATCAAGCGCCCTTCACGATACAGCTCGGAAAGCCCCGTCGCGAAATGCGGCGCGAGGCGGCGCGGCAGCACCATGTAGCCCAGGCGGATGCCCGGAAAAAGCGTCTTGGAAAACGTGCCGAGATACAGCACGCGATCATGCTGGTCCAGCCCTTGCAAGGACGCGATGGGACGGCCGTCGAAGCGGAATTCGCTGTCGTAATCATCTTCCACGATCCAGGCGCCCCGCTTGTGCGCATACTCGAGCAGCATGCGCCGGCGTGCCAGGCTCATCACCATGCCGAGCGGGTACTGATGCGAAGGCGTGACGAAAATGAAGCGCGGCGGATCACGCAATTGCTCGGGGCTGGGCGCCATGCCCTCGTCGTCCACCGCAACGGGAATGGGCGTGATGCCGCAGGCTGCCAGCGTGGAGCGCGCCCCCCAATAGCCGGGGTTCTCCATCCAGGCGGTGTTGCCGTTGTCGCCCAACAGGCGCGACAACAGGCTGATCGACTGATGAATACCCGTCGTGAGCACCACCTGATCCGCCTCGCACTTCACCGAGCGCGATAGCCGCAAGTGTTCGGCCAGCGCCTGGCGCAGCGGCATGTAGCCGGCGCCGTGCGCATAGGTCAGGAGCTCGGGCGTGTGTTGGCGCCAGCGCCGGCTCTGCAGCCGGGTCCAGACTGCCCGCGGAAACAACGACACATCGGGCACACCGGAAACGAAGGCACCCCACTGGCGATCAGACGCCGAGGCTTCGCGAACCAGCTTCGTCCCACGGCGCGACAACGTGAACGTCTGAGGCTGCGCGTTGGTGCCATCGGCGCTCGCTTCGGACAGTGGTTCTTGCGTAGCGGGAACAGTATCCGAAACGAAGGTACCACTTCCAAAAGCGGATACGAGATAACCCTCGGCCAGGAGCTGATCGTAGGCGTGCAGCACCGTATTACGGGATAACCCTGTGTCAGTGGCGAGTGCGCGCGTGGCGGGCAGCTTGGTGCCGGCAGGAAGGTCTCCAGCGAGGATGAGCTCACGCAGAATGTCGTAGATCTGGCGCGACAGCGGCGTTGCGCCGCCGCGCTCGAGGCGCTGGAGAAGACACTCGGACAGAATCAACTCTTTCAAAGTGGCACCAAGAACGAAAAACGATTTGGACCTATCGAGAGTACCAAATATTAAGTACGCTGCAAGCGAAATCAATAAGTAGTCCAAAGATTGCAAAGGGGAAAACTTGCAACCGGACACGCACCTCACGCTGATCGCCGCGCGCCGCCAAGGCGGCCGCGACAGTCCGGGCCGACCCGCCCATTCCTGCACGCCGCATCGCGCGCGGCAAGCATCGCCCTGCGTGTTCGACGCGCAGCGCACCCGCCACGCGCATGCCGCGAATGCGGCACGCGTCACACGACGCCTGTCGCATTCGCCGCAGGAACCGACGCACTGATTGCACCACCATGATGCCGAAGCGCCCCGCGCCCGGCCGGCCGCTGCACCGATATGCAGCACCACGCAGTCGCTTCACTTAGCCGTCAAACCGAGAAAAGGTTGGCATACCCGTTGCTTTCGCACAGGGGCAGCTTGCACATCCTTTCTCAATCAAGCCGGGAGGCCCGCAGTGAAACTCAAGCAATTCCTGAAACTCTCCGCCGGCGCGCTGGCCCTGGCCGCCGCGCTGCCCGCTGGCAACGCCCTGGCACAGACCAAGGGCGGCACGCTCAGCATGATCGTGCAACCCGAGCCGCCGATCCTGATCCCCGCGCTCAACCAGCAGGGCCCCACGCAATTCGTCGCGGGCAAGATTTACGAAAGCCTGCTGACCTACTCGTTCGACCTCAAGCCGCAGCCGGGCCTGGCCAAATCCTGGGAGGCTTCGCCCGACGGGCTGAGCTACACCTTCCATCTGCAGGAAAACGTGAAGTGGCATGACGGCAAGCCGTTCAGCGCCGATGACGTGGTGTTCTCGCTGGGCGAACTGCTGCCCAAGACGCATGCGCGTGCCCGCGTGATCCTGACCAAGTTCATCGACAAGGTCGAGAAGGTCGACGACAAGACCGTCACCATCAAGCTGAAGACGCCGTTCCCGGCCTTCATGCTGATGTTCGAACCCGGCTTCGCGCCGATGATGCCCAAGCACATCTATGAGGGCACCGAATACGCGACCAACCCGGCCAACCAGAAGCCGATCGGCACGGGTCCTTTCATGTTCAAGGAATGGAAGCGCGGCGAATACATCAAGCTCGCCCGCAACCCGAACTACTGGAAGGAAGGCAAGCCCTACCTCGACGAGCTGGTGTTCAACGTGATCCCCGATTCGGCCTCGCGCGCGGTGGCCTATGAGCGTGGCAGCGTGGATGTGCTGCGCGGCGGCGACGTCGACAACGTCGATGTGAAGCGCCTGCGCGCGCTGCCGAACACGGAATACACCACCAAGGGCTGGGAAATGTTCTCGCCCCAGGCCTATCTCATCCTCAACATGCGCAAGCCGCCCTTCGACAATCTGAAGGTGCGCCAGGCCGTGATGCATGCGCTCAATCGCAAGCTGATCGTCGACAACATCTTCTTCGGCCTGGGCAAGGTCTCCACCAGCCCGTTCGTCACGACGGAGATGTTCTACGACAAGAACATGCCCGCGTACGACTTCAACATGAAGAAGGCGCGCGAGTTGATCAAGGAATCGGGCATCAAGCCCGAGGACTACACGATCCGCCAGCTCGGCTTCCCCTACGGCTCGACCTGGGACCGCCTCGGCGAATACACCAAGCAGGCGCTCGAGCAGCTGGGCTTCAAGGTGAACCTCGAATCCACCGACGCCGGCGGCTGGGCCAGCCGCACCGGCAACTGGGACTTCGACGTGACGACCAACTTCACCTACCAGTACGGCGACCCCGCGCTGGGCGTGCAGCGTCTCTACATCTCGTCGAACATCGTCAAGGGCTCGCCCTTCGCGAACGTGCAGGGCTACAGCAACCCCGAGACCGACAAGTGGTGGACCGACGCAGCATCGGAAATCGATCCGGCCAAGCGCCAGGAGCTCTACACCAAGCTGCAGCAGCAGATCGTGAAGGATGTGGGCAACGGCTTCCTGGTGGACATGGAGTTCCCCACCATCCACCGCGCCAAAGTCAAAAACCTCGTCAAGACCGCCATCGGCCTGAACGAGAGCTTCGACGACGTCTACATCGAGAAGTAAGCAGTCCCGGGCGGCGGCGACGCCGCCCCCTTTCTGCCCGACCCAGCGCGCGGCGCGCCACGACGCACCGCGCGCTGCGGCCTGTATCACTGGACCTGTCGCCCGTGCCGGCGCGGCCTGGAGAAGCACCATGAAATTTCTCTCGTTTTTCGCCTCGCGCCTGGGCAAAGCCCTGGTGGTCGTGCTGGGCGTGGTCATCATCAACTTCTTTCTCATCCGGCTCGCCCCGGGCGACCCCGCGGCCGTGCTGGCCGGACAGGCGGGCGCGGGCGATCCGGCCTATGTCGAACAGTTGCGCGTGCAATTCGGGCTGGACAAGCCCGTGCTCACACAGCTCGCGATCTATCTGAAAGGTGTGGTCCAGCTCGATCTCGGATTCTCGTATCGCAACCACGTGCCGGTGCTCGACCTGATCCTCGAGCGTTTGCCCGCCACCTTTCTGCTGATGAGTTGCGCGTTTCTGTTCTCGATCATCCTGGGCGTGTTCCTCGGTGTGGTCGCCGCGCGCGCACGCTACGCCAACAAGCGCCGCTGGATCGACTCCAGCGTCATGACAGGCGCCCTGCTGCTCTATGCCACGCCGCTCTTCTGGTTATCGCTCATGGGCATCCTGCTCTTTTCGGTGATGCTGGGATGGCTGCCTGCCTTCGGCATGGAAACCGTCGGGTCCAACCTGACGGGACTGGCCCGTGCCTGGGACATCACCCAGCACCTGATCCTGCCCACCGTCACGCTCGGCTGCTTCTTCATGGCCGTGTATGTGCGCCTGACGCGCGCCTCGATGCTCGAGGTGATCGGCATGGACTTCGTGAAGACGGCGCGCGCCAAGGGCGTGAGCCCGAACCGTGTGATCCGCGCCCACGTGCTGCGCAATGCCCTGCTGCCGGTCATCACCTTTGCCGGCATTCAGCTCGGCCAGATGGCGGGCGGTGCAGTGCTCACCGAGACCGTGTTCGCCTGGCCAGGCATCGGCCGCCTCATGTTCGACGCCCTGCTGCAGCGCGACTATCAACTGCTGCTCGGCATCTTCCTGGTCACGTCCATCATGGTCGTGGTCTTCAATCTCATCACCGATGTGATCTACCGCCTGATCGACCCGCGCATCGCGGCCGGCGGCCAGCAAGGAGCCGCGGCATGAAAGGGTTTATGAAACGCTATATGCGCAACTACGGCGCGGTGGCCGGGTTGATTATCGTGCTGGCGGTGGTGGCCATCGCGCTGGCCGCACCGCTGATCTACGAGGACTCGCCCTGGATGATGGTGGCCTCGCCGTTGATCCCGCCGTTTTCAGATCCGGCCTACCCGTTCGGCACCGACATGCTGGGGCGTGACATCACGGCCGGCCTGGTGTGGGGTGCGCGCGTCTCGCTGATGGTGGGCCTGCTCTCGACCGGCGTGGCGCTGCTGTTCGGCATCCTGGTGGGCGCCATGGCGGGCTACTGCGGCGGCCGCATCGACGACCTGCTGATGCGCTTCACGGAGTTCTTCCAGACGATTCCGCAGCTGGCGATGGCCGTGGTGCTGGTCGCGGTACTGGGCCCTTCGGTGTACTCGATCATGGGCGCCATCGCGGTCGTGTCGTGGCCCCCGGCCGCGCGGCTGGTGCGCTCGGAGTTCATGACGCTCAAGCAACGCGAGTTCGTGCAGGCAGCCATCGTGATCGGCCAGACGCCCGGGCGCATCGTGTGCTCGCAAATTCTGCCCAACGCCATGTCTCCCATCATCGTGTCGGCCTCGTTCATGGTGGCGACCGCCATCCTGACCGAGTCCTCGCTGTCGTTCCTGGGCCTGGGTGACCGCAACATGATGAGCTGGGGTTTCATGATCGGCGCGGCGCGCACGATGATCCGAGAAGCGTGGTGGATGAGCGTGTGGCCCGGCGTGGCGATTCTGCTGACCGTGCTGGCGATCAACCTGATCGGCGAGGGTCTGAACGACGCCCTCAACCCCCAACTGCGCAAGCGCGGCGAATAAGGAGCCTGCCATGTCCGAGCAAACGCCCCTCCTCTCCGTGCGCGGTTTGACGATCGCCCTGCCCAAGGGCGGCGACCGTCCCTACGCCGTCCAGGACGTCTCCTACGACATCAACCCCGGCGAGATCCTCTGCATCGTCGGCGAGTCCGGGTCGGGCAAGTCCATGAGCGCCAACGCGATCATGGGCCTGCTGCCCGACTACCTTACACCGCAGGGCGGCCAGATCCTGTTCCAGGGCAAGGACCTGCTGCGCCAGGACGAATCCACCTTGCTCGCCATGCGCGGCAAGGATATGGCGATGATCTTCCAGGAGCCGCTGTCCGCGCTCAACCCGCTGATGACGGTCGGCGAGCAGATCGCCGAAGTCATGCGCGTGCACAATGCCTATCCCGGCGACGCACGCATGCGCCGAGTGCTGGAACTGCTGGCCTTCGTGGGCCTGCCCGATCCGGCGACGCTCTATCACGTGTATCCCTTCCGCCTGTCGGGCGGCCAGCGCCAGCGGGTGATGATCGCCATGGCGCTGGCGCTCGAGCCGGCGCTGCTGATCGCCGACGAACCGACCACCGCGCTGGACGTGACCACGCAAGCCCAGATCCTGGCGCTGATCGCGCGCATACAGAAAGAAAAAGGCATGGGCGTGATGTTCGTCACGCACGACTTCGGTGTCGTGGCCGAGATCGCCCATCGCGTGGCGGTCATGGAGAAAGGCATTCTGGTCGAACAGGGCCCGGCCGAGCAGGTGCTCAATCGTCCGCAGCACCCCTATACCAAACGCCTGATCGCGGCCGTACCGCATCGGCGCGCCGACGAATCGGGCGAGCCCTCGCGCGACGTGCCGGTGCTGCAGGTGCGCAACCTGAAGAAAACCTACGTCACGGGCAGCAGCTGGTTCGGCAAAAAGCGCGTGGTGAACGCGGTCGACGGTGTGAGTTTCGAGGTGCGCCGCGGCGAAACACTGGGCATCGTGGGCGAGTCCGGCTCCGGCAAGTCCACGATCGGCAAGTGCCTGCTCAAACTGATCGGCATCGATGGCGGCGAGCTTATCTTCAATGGCCGCGACGTGGCCGGGCTCTCCGAGGCGCAGTTTCGCCCTGTGCGCAAAGACATCCAGATGATCTTTCAGGATCCGTTCGCCTCGCTTAACCCGCGGCACACCGTGGGGCGGATCATCAGCGATGGGCCGGTCGCCAATGGCACGCCGCGCGCCCAGGCAGAGGCGCGAACCCGCGAGCTGCTGACCCTGGTCGGGCTGGACCCCTCGGCCTTCGACCGCTATCCGAATCAGTTTTCGGGCGGGCAGCGCCAGCGCATCGGCATCGCCCGCGCGCTCGCCCTCGAGCCGCAAGTACTGGTGGCCGACGAATCGGTCTCGGCCCTGGACGTGTCGGTGCAGGCACAGGTGCTGCAACTGCTGCACGAACTCCAGCAAAGGCTGAGCATTGCCCTGATCTTCATCACCCACGATCTGCGCGTCGCCGCCCAGATCTGCAACGCCGTGCTGGTGATGCATCGGGGCAAGGTCGTCGAGCAAGGCACGCCGTCGGAGATCTTCGACCGCCCGCAGAATCCTTACACGCAACAACTGATCGCCGCCGTGCCGGGGCAGCACTGGGATCCCACCCAGGCGCAGACCTGAGCGCGGGCCGCGCGACGAGACGTCACCATGAAGAATATCGACCTCACTCAGCGCAAGGACGCCGCCACGCCCCGTGGCGTGGGCGTCATGTGCAATTTCTACGCCGACCGCGCGGAAAACGCCGAGCTCTGGGACATCGAAGGCCGCCGCTACATCGATTTCGCCAGCGGGATCGCGGTGCTCAACACCGGCCACCGCCACCCGCGGCTGGTCGAGGCCATCGAAGCGCAGATCCGGCGCTTCACCCATACGGCCTACCAGATCGTGCCCTATGCCAGCTATATCGAGCTGGCCGAAGAGATCAACCGGCTGGTGCCGGGCGAGTTCGCCAAGAAAACCGCGCTCTTCACCACCGGCGCCGAAGCCGTCGAGAACGCGGTGAAGATCGCGCGCGCCGCGACCGGCCGACCCGCCGTCATCGCCTTCTCGTCCGCGTTTCACGGCCGTACGCTGCTGGGCATGGCGCTCACGGGAAAAGTCGTACCGTACAAGGTCGGCTTCGGACCGTTCCCGGCCGACATCTATCACGCGCCCTACCCCAACGCGCTGCATGGCGTCAGCACCGACGATGCGCTGGCCGGTCTGAAAAGCCTGTTCAAGACCGACGTGGATCCGCGCAGCGTCGCGGCCGTCATCATCGAACCGGTGCAGGGCGAAGGCGGCTTCAACATCTGCCCGCCGGATTTCATGCTGGCGCTGCGCGCCCTGTGCGACGACCACGGCATCCTGCTGATTGCCGACGAAGTCCAGACCGGCTTCGGTCGCACCGGCAAGCTGTTCGCCATGGAGCACTACGGCGTCGCCCCCGATCTCACCGCCATGGCCAAGAGCCTGGCGGGCGGCATGCCGCTGTCGGCCGTCTGCGGCCGCGCCGAGATCATGGATGCGCCGCCCCCCGGGGGCCTGGGCGGCACCTATGCCGGCAACCCGCTCGCGGTTGCATCCGCACTGGAAGTCATCAGAGTGATCGAGCAGGAAGACCTGCTCACGCGCGGCACGCAGCAAGGGGACCGCCTGCGTCATTACCTCGATGAACTGCGGCATGAAGTGCCCGAGATCGCCGAAGTGCGTGCGCTGGGCGCCATGGTCGCGGTGGAGTTCCGTCAGCCGGGTTCCGACGCCCCCAGCCCTGAATTCACCCGGCGCGTGCAGGCACGCGCCCTCGAAAAAGGCCTGCTGCTGCTCACCTGCGGCACCGACGGCAACGTGATCCGATTCTTGTTCCCGCTCACCATCACCGACGCGTTGATGGATGAAGCGCTGGACATCCTGGGTCAGGCGTTGCGCGGCTGAGCATGGCCACCAATCCAAGGAGACATCGATGAACCGCCCCAGCGCCATCCCGACCGTGCAGATCGACAACGACCAGGTGAAGGTCACCGAATGGCGCTTTCCGCCGGGTGGCGAGACCGGCTGGCATCGCCATGGCATGCACTACGTGGTGGTGCCCATCAGCACCGGTGACCTGTTGCTCGAGACGCCCGACGGCGAAGTGCGCAGTCCGCTGAAGACGGGCGTGTCCTATACCCGCCCCGTCGGCGTGGAGCACAACGTCATCAATCCCAACGACACCGAATTCGTCTTCGTCGAGATCGAACTCAAGCACGCATAAGCCCATCGCGAGGACCACCATGAAGGCGTTTTTTTCAGAAGAACAACTGCTGCACGAACCGCAGCAGTTCATGCGTCTGGGCCGCCTGTGCGCGCCCACCGACCTGCCCGCCCGTGCCGAGACCTTGCGCGCCATGCTGCAGGGCCGCGGCATCAGTGTCGAGAACCCGCCCGACTTCGGCCGCGCGCCGCTGGAGGGCGTGCACAGCAATGAGTACCTCGACTATCTCGAGCACGCCTACACCCGCTGGCAGGCGCTGCGCGGCAGCGGGCTGGAGCCGGGCATCGAGGTGCTGCCCAATCTCTCGCCGTATTACAACGGCCGCGTCGAACACGCGGCGCGAGGCCCCTGCCCCTCGACCTCGATCGTGGCCGAGACCGGTTACTACCTGAGCGACCTGTCCTGCCCGATCGGCCCGCACACCTGGCGCTCGGCCCTGCGCTCCACGCACAATGCGGTCGCGGCGGCCGACTGGGTGCTGCAGAACGATGGCCTGGCCTACGCGCTCTGCCGACCCTCTGGCCACCACGCGCATCGTGACCGTGCGGGAGGTTTTTGCTATCTGAACAGCAGCGCGGCCGCCGCGCATCGGCTGTCGCAGACCTGGGACCGCGTCGCCGTGCTGGATGTGGACGCGCACCATGGCGACGGCACGCAGAACATCTTCTACCAGCGTTCCGATGTGATGACGGTATCGTTGCACGCCGACCCCACGGGCTACTACCCCTTCTACACCGGCTATGCACACGAGCGCGGCTACGGCAGCGGCCATGGCTACAACCTCAACTTCCCGCTGGCCCACGGCGCCGACAACGCCGTGTTCCTCGAGACGCTCGACAACGCCCTGATCGCGTTGCGCGACTATCGGCCGCAGGCCCTGGTACTGGCGCTGGGCTTCGACACCTACAAAGACGATCCGATCAGCGTGCTGCGCCTGGATCTCGATGCCTATCGCCACATCGGCGAACGCATCAACAGCCTGGGCCTGCCGACCGTGGTGGTGCAAGAAGGCGGCTATCAGGTCGACAGCATCGGGCGAGCGCTCGACGCCTTCATGCAAGGGATGGCGGCGGTGTCCGTCTGACATGGACACCGCGCTGATGGCGCGGTCCGGCCGGCGGGCCGGCCGCGCACAACCGTCGCAGGAGCTTGCGGCATGAGCCCCACCTCACCCGGCGCCTCCTCGCGCGGCGCCGGTATCGCCTACTTCATGGCCGCGCTGGTGGCATTCGCCACGTTCGACGCCGCGGCCAAACATCTGCTGCAGTTCTACCCGGCGCCGTTCCTGAACATCATGCGCTACAGCGCGGTCGCGACGCTCGCCGCGTACCTGTTGCTGCGCCATGGCGTGCCGCGCTGGTCCACGCAGACACACCGTGGACTCCTGCTGGTGCGGGGCGTGGCGCTCGGCACCGTCGGCACCTGCTTCATGACGGCCCTGATCTGGATGCCACTGTCCGAGGCCACCGCGATCTATTTCACCTCTCCCCTCATCATGGTGGCCCTGTCGCCGTGGCTGCTCGGAGAGCGCGTCGGACGCGCCCAATGGATGGCGGTGATCGCAGGCTTCGCGGGCATGCTGCTGATCGTGCGCCCCGGCGCGGATCTCCCGGCGCTCGGCACCGCGCTCATGGCGGTGTCTGCCGTCAGCTATGCGGTATTCCAGGTCCTGACGCGCAAGCTGGCGGGCAAGGTGCCGGGCCCCGTCCAGTACGCCTACACCGCTTTCGTATGCCTGGTGATGACCGCGCTGCCCGCCCCCTTCTTTCTGCCGGATCCCTTTCCGGGCCTGCGCGATGCGCTGTTCATCCTGGCCCTGGGCATCTGCAACGGGGCCGCGCAGATCTTTCTGATTGCCGCGTTCCAGCGGGTCGAAGCGTCGACCCTGGCCCCCCTCAATTACTGCCATCTGCTGATGGCGGTCGCGTTCTCGACCTTCTGGTTCGACCGGCCGCCGGACGCGTTGGCCATGTCCGGTATGGCGCTGATCGTGGCCGCCGGCATTTTTCTCGTCACGCGCCGCCCTCGCGCGGCCTGACCCTCTTTCGGAGATTCCTCATGAGTCAACTCCCTCCGCTCTCGCATTGGGAAGCGCGCGCCGCCCAGATCCGTTTCCGCAACCAGGCCTTCATCGACGGCCAATGGGTGACGGGTGGGGGTGAGCCCATCGCCGCCGTCAATCCGGCCACCGGCCGCGTGCTGACCGAAGTGGCCGCGTGCACCGAGGCGGACATCGATCGCGCCGTCGCCGCCGCTCGTCGCGCATTCGAAAGTGGCGCCTGGAGCGGCCTGCCCCGGCGCGAACGCAAGGCGCGGCTGCTCAAGTTGGCCGCTTTGATCCGCGAAAACGCCGAAGAGCTGGCACTGATCGAAACGCTGGACATGGGCAAGCCCATCGGTGACACGATGGCCTACGACATTCCCGAGACCGCGACGACCTACCAGTGGTACGCCGAGACGCTCGACAAGCAGTACGACGAGATCGCGCCCACCGATCCCGATTCGCTCGCCACCATCACCCGCGAACCGCTCGGGGTCGTGGCCGCCGTGGTGCCGTGGAACTATCCCCTGCTGATGGCGAGCTGGAAGGTCGCTCCCGCACTGGCCGCTGGCAACAGCGTGGTGCTCAAGCCCGCCGAGCAATCGATGCTGACGGCGCTCAAGCTGGCCGAGCTGGCCTTCGAAGCGGGCATCCCCGCGGGCGTGCTCAACGTCGTGCCGGGCACCGGCCCCGTGGCCGGCCGCGCGCTCGGGCTGCACATGGACGTGGATTGCCTGGCGTTCACCGGCTCCACCGCGACCGGCAAGCGCTTCATGGAGTATTCCGGACAGTCCAACCTCAAGCAGATCTGGCTGGAATGCGGCGGCAAGTCGCCGCACATCATTTTCGACGACTGCCCCGACCTCGACCGCGCGGCGCTGGCCGCCGCCGTCGGCATCTTCAACAACCAGGGTGAAGTCTGCATCGCGGGATCACGCCTGTATGTGCACAGCAAGATCTACGACGCCTTCCTGGCCAAGATCGAGGAATGGGCCGGCAAGATGCAACCCGGCAATCCGCTCGACCCCTCATCGATGATGGGCGCCATCGTCGACGAGCGCCAGCTCGACCGCGTCATGCACTACATCGGCACCGGCAAGCAGGAAGGCGCGCGGCTGCGCACGGGCGGCGAGCGCGTGAGGCATGAGAGCGGCGGCTATTTCGTCGCGCCCACCATCTTCGAGGTCGAGGGCGCCGACCACACGATCGTGCGCGAAGAGATCTTCGGACCGGTGCTGGCCGTGACGCGTTTCGAGACCGAAGACGAAGTGGTGGCGCTCGCCAACCAGTCGATCTACGGTCTGGGCTCGGGCCTCTGGACCGCCGACCTGTCGCGCGCGCATCGCGTGTCGCGCCGGCTGCGTGCGGGCCTGGTGTGGGTGAACTGCTATTTCGACGGCGACGTGACCGTGCCGTTCGGCGGCGTGAAGCAGTCGGGCTTTGGCCGCGACAAATCGCTGCACGCACTCGAGAAATACAGCGCGCTCAAAACCACCTGGTTCAAGCTGTAGGCCAGAGGCGCCTGACCGCGCGCGGCGCGCGCCGCGGTCGGGACGCCATGAATTCGGTGGGAACCATCCTGGCGGCGCCCTTGCGCCGCGGAACCGCCCGCGTGCCGGCCTGTGATCCTGCGGCCGGCATGCGGGCTGCCACGGCTCAGTAGCCGCGGTCGCGCGACACCAGGCCGCTGACCGGCTCGCCGCGCTGGAACGCGCGGATTTTGCCAGCCACCTGGGCGATGGTCTCGCGGCGCAGGCTCAGCGCGGCGATGTGCGGCGTGATCGTCACACGGGCATCCTGCCAGAAAGGATGGCCCGCCGGCAGCGGCTCCTCGCGGAACACATCCAGCGTGGCGCCCGCCACGTGCCCCTGGTCGAGCAGCGTGATCAGGTCTTCTTCGACCAGATGCGCACCCCGGCCCATATTGATGATGTAGGCCCCCGACTTCAGCTGCAGCATCGTTTCGAGGCTGATCAGATCGCGCGTGTCGGGCGTGAGCGGCAAGGTATTGATGAGCACGCGCGTGCGCGCCAGGAACGGCGAGAGGCCGGCGGATCCGCCGAACGCCTCGATGCCCTCGGGCGTCTTGCCACTGCGAGACCAACCCGCCACCGGATAGTCGAGTGCGGCGAGCGCGGTGGCCACGCGGGCCCCCATCACACCCATGCCCAGCACGCCCACCGGCCAGGCCGCGCGATCGATCTCGGGCAGCGGTTGCCACGCGCCTGCGCGCTGCTGCGCTTCGTACTGGTCGAACTGGCGGCTCGCGCGCACCAGCGCGTGCGCCGCGTACTCGGCCATCTGCACCGCCATGCCGGCGTCTTCGAGGCGCACGATCGGCAGATCGGCGGGCAGGCTGGGCAGACGGAACAGCGCGTCCACGCCCGCGCCCAGATTGAAGGCCACACGCAGCTTGCGTTCGCGCGCGAACAAGGCGTCGGGCGCGTTCCAAACCACGGCGATATCCGCATCCTGCACGGGCTGATCGGCATGCCACATCACGACTTCCGTGCCGGGCAAGGCGGCCGCGAGCGGATCGATCCACTCGGCCGGTTCGATTTCATGACTCGAAGAAAAGATGACTTTCACGTTGGGAACCCATACTTCGTGCTGGATGAAAAAAAACCGCGAAATGCGTCACGACAGGCGGACGCGCGCGTGTGAGGCGCGGCGGATTGGCGGATAATGCATCCCGATGATATCCCAGCCACGCAGCATGCTGGCACCGATTTGCAACGATGGCGCATCGACGCGGCCATCGTGGCCACACCTCCCGGAACCGACGTTCATGTCCACTCTCAGTCCCACTCAGCAGCAAGACGTAGACTTCCAGCTTCATCCATACACCAACGCCGTCAAGCACGGTGAGGTCGGACCGCGCATCATGACGCGCGGCGAAGGCATCTACGTCTACGACGATCAAGGCAACCGCTATCTCGAAGGCATGGCGGGGCTGTGGAGCGTGGCGGTGGGCTTTGGCGAACCGCGTCTGGTCGACGCGGCCACGCGCCAGTTGCAGGAGCTGCCCTACTATCACACGTTCACGCACAAGTCGCATCCCAGCGTGATCGAGCTGTCCGAACGCCTGATCGGCTACACCGAAGGCCGCATGGCGAAGGCCTTCTTCACCAACTCGGGCTCCGAGGCCAACGACACCGTCGTGAAGCTGGTCTGGTATTACCACAATGCCCTGGGCCAGCGTGCCAAGAAGAAGATCATCGCGCGCCAGCGCGGCTATCACGGCGTGACGGTCGCCTCGGCCAGCATGACGGGCCTGGCGGGCAACCACAAGGATTTCGATCTGCCGCTGCCGCAGATGCTGCACACGGCCTGCCCGCACCACTATCGCTACGCGCTGCCCAACGAAACCGAAGAGGATTTCGCGACGCGCCTGGCCGATGAGCTCGAAGCGCTGATCCTGCGCGAAGGCGCCGACACAGTGGGCGCCTTCATCGGCGAACCGGTGATGGGCGCCGGTGGCGTGATCGTGCCGCCCCGCACCTACTGGGACAAGATCCAGGCCGTCTGCCGCAAGTACGACGTGCTGATCGTGGCCGACGAAGTCATCACCGGCTTCGGCCGCCTGGGCAAGCGCTTCGGTTCCGATGTATACGGCATCGAGCCCGACATCATGGTGCTGTCCAAGCAGATCACCTCGTCGTACCAGCCGCTGGGCGCCGTGCTGCTCAACGCCAAGGTGGCCGACGTCGTTGCCGAGCACAGCTGCAAGCTCGGCACCTTCGGCCACGGCTACACGGCCAGCGGTCATCCGGTGGCTACCGCCGTCGCCCTCGAAAACCTCCGCATCATCGACGAACGCGGCCTCATCGCGCATGCCGCCGACATGGGCGAGCTGCTGCACCAGGAGCTCAACGCGCTGTCCGGCCACCCGCTCGTGGGCGAAGTGCGCGGCGTGGGTCTCATCGCCGGCGTCGAGCTCGTGGCCGACAAGGCCACGCGCGCGCCATTCGATCCGCTCGGCAGCGCCGGTGCGTACGCCTACGAGCGCGCGCATGATCACGGCCTGATCGTGCGCGGCATCCAGGACACCGTCGCCTTCTGCCCGCCGCTCATCATCACCGCCAGCCAGGTGCGCGACATGGTCGCCCGCTTCGCGCGCGTGCTCGACGACACCGCGGCCAAGCTCGGCCGCTGAGGTCTGCCTCACACGACGCCGCGGCATCCGGCCCCATCGACAGGGGTCGGATGCCGCCCGCGCGGCACGCGCTTCTACCAGTAGTAATAGGGCCGTGCATATCCGCGCGGATGCCGATAGTACGGTTGCACGTCGTAAGGCTGCACGTAATAGGGTTGAGCGTAATACGGCCGTACCACCGCGGCCGGCCGGGCCGGTACCACCACACATCCGCCCAGCAGCGCCAGCACGGCAGTGCCGCCCAGCGCGCGCATCAGCATCTTCATGACCTGCTCCATCGCGGCAAAAGACCAGGGCCGCCACAGATAAAGACCGCCACGCGAAGGTGGCGGTTCCAGTCATGAAACGCGGCGAAACAGGCATCCGATTGCGCCACGCGACTTACTGTCGGCCCATCTCGGCCGACGCGCCACGGGCACCGCATCCGCTATCGCCGGCGCGATCCCAGTAGCGATCCCAGGACACCGCGCACGAGTTCGCGCGCGACCTGACGCGCGGTGCTTTTCGCCACCGATTGCACCACCCCGTCGCGCTTGCCGCCGCGCGGGCCGGTCGACCCGAACAACACGTCGTTCAGCCCCTTGAGCAGGCCGCCCTCCTCCTCGGCGGGCGTTGCGCCCCCTTTGCCAGCGGGCGCTGGCGTGCCCGGCGCGGATGGCATTCTGGCGCTGTCCGCGGGCCGCGCGGCGCGCTGCACGAGCACCTCGTAGGCAGACTCCCGATCGACACTCTGCTCGTATTTCGCGGCGAGCGGCATCCCCTGGCGCACGGCCTGACGCTCGGCGGCGGTGGCCGGACCGATGCGGCTGCCGGGCGGCAGAATCCAGGCACGCTCGGTCGGCGTGGGCCGGCCCTTGGCATCCAGCAGCGACACCAGCGCTTCGCCTACGCCCAGCTCTGTGATGGCGGCCTCGATGTCCAGCCCGGGATTGGGACGCATGGTCTGCGCGGCGGTCTTCACCGCCTTTTGGTCACGCGGGGTAAAGGCCCGCAAAGCATGCTGGATACGGTTGCCCAACTGCCCGAGCACGGTATCGGGGATGTCGAGCGGATTCTGCGTGACGAAATACACGCCCACGCCCTTGGAGCGCACCAGTCGCACCACCTGTTCGATCTTCGTGAGCAGCGCCGCCGGGGCGTCGGCGAACAGCAGATGCGCCTCGTCGAAGAAGAACACCAGGCGCGGCTGCTCGGGATCACCGATTTCGGGCAGCTTTTCGTAGAGGTCGGCCAGCAGCCAGAGCAGAAACACGCCGTAGAGGCGCGGCGCCTGCATCAGCTTGTCGGCGGCGAGGATATTCACCACGCCGCGGCCTTGCGCGTCGGTGCGCATCAGGTCCGCCACATCGAGCATGGGCTCGCCGAAAAAGCGGTCCGCCCCCTGGGACTCGAGCTGCAGCAGGCTGCGCTGGATCGCGCCCACCGAGGCCGACGACACGTTGCCATAGCGCAGCTTGAGCTCGGCGGCGCGGTCGGCTACGTGCTGCAGCATGGCGCGCAAGTCTTTGAGGTCCAGGATGAGCTGGCCTTCATCGTCGGCCACCTTGAACACCAGGCTGAGCACGCCCTCCTGGGTATCGTTGAGCTCCAGCATGCGCGCCAGCAGCAGCGGGCCCATATCGGAGACGGTGGCGCGCACTGGCGTCCCCTGCTCGCCGAACACGTCCCACAGGGCCACGGGGTTGGCGCCCCAGGCGGGCTCGGGCAGGTCGAGGTTGCGCAACCGCTCCTGGAGCTTGGGCGTGGGGGCTCCCGCCTGCGAAATACCCGTCAGGTCGCCCTTGACGTCGGCCATGAACACCGGCGTGCCAATGCGGGAGAACGATTCGGCCAGCAATTGCAGCGTGACGGTCTTGCCGGTGCCGGTGGCGCCGGTGATGCAACCGTGGCGATTGGCCAGGCCGGGCAAAAGGGACAGTTCGGTGCCGGCATGGCGGGCAATGACGATCGGATCGGGCATGGCGACTCTCCGGCGGTGTCTGGCGTGGCGTCAAGTGTAGAGCGTTGCGTCCCGCTTGCGGGCGTGGCGCTCGCGACACAATACCGTCACTGGCCGGCGAGGGTGCGCCGGGCACGCTAAAATGCCTTTTTGCAGCCAATTTTTTCGAGAAGCCATGGCCGGACACAGTAAATGGGCCAATATCCAGCACCGCAAAGGCCGCCAAGATGCCAAGCGGGGCAAGCTCTGGACCAAGATCATCCGCGAGATTACCGTCGCCGCACGCGCCGGCGGTGCCGACCCCGACAGCAATCCCCGGCTGCGTCTGGCCTGGGACAAGGCGACCGACGCCAACATGCCCAAGGACAACGTCCAGCGCGCCATCCAGCGCGGCGCGGGCGGTGCCGACGGCGACAACTACGAAGAAGTGCGCTATGAAGGCTACGGCGTCGGCGGCGCGGCGGTCATTGTCGACTGCATGACCGACAACCGCACCCGCACGGTCGCCGAAGTGCGCCACGCGTTCTCGAAGAACGGCGGCAACCTGGGCCAGGAAGGCTCGGTGGCCTTCATGTTCAAGCATTGCGGCCAGTTCCTGTTCGCCCCGGGCAGCTCCGAAGACCAGGTCATGGAAGTCGCCCTCGAGGCTGGCGCCGAAGATGTCGCCACCGACGAAGAAGGCGGCATCGAAGTGATCTGCGCGCCGGCCGATTTCGCCGCCGTGCGCAAGGCCTTCGAAACCGCCGGCCTCAAGGCCGAGGTCGACGGCATCGTCATGAAGGCGCTCAACGAAACCGAGCTGACCGGCGACGACGCCATCAAGATGCAAAAGCTCCTCGACGCCCTCGAGGGCCTGGACGACGTGCAAGAGGTCTACACCAACGTCGTCTTCGACGAAGCGCAGTAAGCAATGACCGTGACGCGGCTTCTGGCGGGCCGCGTCGCATCGACATGCCGGCGCCCGCCTGCGGGCACCGCGCCAGTTTCCCGGCCACCGGGCAACTCCTTCAGAATCACCGCAACATGAAACTCCTGGTTATTGGCTCGGGCGGCCGCGAACATGCCCTCGCATGGCGACTGGCCCGCTCTCCTCGCGTGCACAAGGTCTACGTGGCTCCCGGTAACGGCGGCACGCAACACGGCGACCTCCTGGAGAACGTGCCCTACACCACGGCCGAGGATCTCGCGGCCTTCGTGCAGCGCGAAGGGGTCTCGCTGACCGTGGTCGGTCCTGAAGCGCCGCTCGCCGCTGGCGTGGTCGATGTGTTCCGCGCGCAGGGCCTGAAGATCTTCGGCCCCACCAAGGCGGCCGCGCAGCTCGAGAGCTCGAAGGATTACGCCAAGGCCTTCATGGAGCGCCACGGCATCCCCACCGCCCGCTACCAGACCTTCACCGATCCCGCGCGGGCCCACGCCTACGTCGACGCCGAAGGCGCCCCCATCGTGATCAAGGCTGACGGCCTGGCCGCCGGCAAGGGCGTGGTCGTCGCCATGACCCTCGAAGAGGCGCATGGCGCAATCGATGCGATGCTGGGCGACGGCTCGCTGGGCGACGCCGGCGCGCGCGTGGTCATCGAAGAGTTCCTGACGGGCGAAGAAGCCAGCTTCATCGTGATGTGCGATGGCCGCAACGTGCTCGCGCTGGCCACCAGCCAGGACCACAAGCGCCTGCAGGATGGCGACCAGGGTCCCAATACCGGCGGCATGGGCGCCTACTCGCCCGCCCCCATCGTGACCCCCGAACTGCATCACCGCATCATGCGCGAGATCATTCTGCCGACCGTGCAGGGCATGTCGCGCGACGGCATTCCGTACACCGGTTTTCTGTATGCCGGCCTCATGATCGCCGCGGGCGACGACCCCGACCGTCCCATCAAGACGCTCGAGTTCAACTGCCGCATGGGCGATCCCGAGACCCAGCCCATCATGATGCGCGTCAAGAGCGACCTGCTCGAGGCGCTCGAGCACGCCGTCGACGGCACGCTGGACCAGGCCGACATCGTCTGGGACCGCCGCACCGCGCTGGGCGTCGTGCTGGCCGCGCACAACTACCCCAACCCGCCGCGCACCGGTGACGTCATCAAGGGCCTGCCCGCCGACACCGAAGACGCCGTGGTGTTCCATGCCGCGACCCGCATCGAAGGCAACGACGTGCAGACCACGGGCGGCCGCGTGCTGTGCGTCACCGCGCTGGGCGACTCCGTACGCATCGCGCGCGAACGTGCCTACGAGGTCGTCAACCAGGTCCATTTCGACGGCCGCCAATATCGCAGCGACATCGGCTGGCGCGCGCTCAAGCCCTCGCAACAGAAGTCCGGCAAGTCCGGCGCCTGAGTCCGCGTGCCCATGACCGCTCCCGCTACCGGCATCCCCACCCACGCCGTTCGCGACTACCTCACCGGCCTGCAAGGGCGCATCGTCGATGCGCTCGAACAGGCGGGTGGCGAAGCATTCCGCACCGATGCCTGGGAACGGCCCGAGGGCGGCGGCGGCGTGTCGCGCCTGATCGAAGGCGGCGCCCTGCTCGAACGCGGCGGCGTGCTGTTTTCGCACGTCAAAGGCACGCGCCTGCCGCCGTCGGCCAGCGCGCATCGCCCCGAGCTGGCCGGCCGGGGTTGGGAAGCCATGGGCGTGTCGATGGTGCTGCACCCGCGCAACCCGCACGTGCCCACCACCCACATGAATGTGCGCATGTTCATGGCGGCGGCGCGACCGGGTCATGACGAGGCCGACGTGTTCTGGTTTGGCGGCGGGCTCGACCTCACCCCCTACTATCCCCACGCTGACGACGCCCGGCATTTTCACGTGGCCTGCCGCGACGCCCTTGCGCCGCATGGGGCTGACTATTACCCGCGCTACAAGCGCTGGTGCGACGAGTACTTTTTTCTCAAGCATCGCAACGAAACCCGCGGCGTGGGTGGCGTCTTCTTCGACGACCTCAACGAGCCCGGCTTCGATGCCTCGTTCGCGCTGATGCGCTCGGTAGGCGACGCGTTCCTGCCGGCCTACATGCCGATCGTCGAACGCCGCCGCGACACGTCCTACGGCGAACGCGAACGCGATTTCCAGGCGTACCGCCGGGGTCGCTACGTCGAATTCAATCTTGTCTTCGACCGGGGCACGCTGTTCGGCCTGCAGTCGGGCGGTCGCACCGAATCCATCCTGCTCTCGATGCCGCCGGTGGCCCATTGGCGCTACGACTGGCATCCCGAGCCAGGGTCGCCCGAAGCGGAATTGGCACCTTTCCTGCAGCCGCGGGATTGGGCCTGAGCGCCTCACCATGAAACGCATCGGCTTGCTCGGCGGCAGTTTCGATCCCGTCCACCTGGCGCACCTGGCGCTGGCGGATGCGGCCCGCGCCGCACTGGGTCTGGACGAGGTGCAGCTGCTTCCGGCGGCCAACCCCTGGCAGCGTGCGCCGCTGGCCGCCAGCCCCGACCACCGGCTCGCCATGCTGTCGCTGGCGATCGAAGGCCATGCCGGCCTGTCGATCAACCCGATCGAGATCGAGCGCGGCGGGGCCACCTACACCGTCGACACACTGCGCGCCCTGCCCGGCCAGGCACGTTATTCCTGGCTGCTGGGCGCCGATCAGCTCGCCAATTTCTGCACCTGGCGTGACTGGCAAGAGATCGCCACGCTGGTCGAGCTCGCCGTGGCGGTGCGACCGGGTACGCCCCTGAAAACCCCGCCGGAGCTGGCGGCGTGGCTGACCCGTCAGGGCGCCCGGCTGCGCGAGCTGCCTTTCACCCCGCTCGATATCTCCGCCTCCGACATCCGGCGGCGCTTGGCGCGGGGAGAGACCACCGAAGGGCTGCTGCCCCCCGCCGTGGCCCGCTATATCGCGCACCACGACCTGTACCAATGACGCCACGGGGGGCCGCCCCCGTTTTTCTCACCCTTTTTTCATCCCCTTTTCACCCTCGCAGCGGGCCTGAGCCCGGCGTGAGGCGGGTTATAGTTGCATCCATGGATATTCAGAAAATACAACGCGCCGTCATCGATGCCCTCGAAGACGTCAAGGCGCAAGACATCAAGGTGTTCAATACGACGCACCTGACGAGCCTGTTCGACCGCGTGATCATCGTCAGCGGCACCTCCAATCGCCAGACCCGGGCCCTCGCCTCGAGCGCGGCCGATTGTGGTCGTGCCCTGGGCCTCACCGGCGTGACCGTCGAAGGCGAGGACACCGGCGAGTGGGTCGTGGTCGACCTGGGCTATATCGTCGTACACGTCATGCAGCCCGCGATCCGCCAGTACTACAACCTCGAAGAAATCTGGGGCGACAAGCCGGTGCGCGTGAAGCTGCTGCCGGAATCGACCCGTCCGGCGCCCACCGACGCCGACCCGTATTGATCGGTCCCAGATGAAGCTCATCGTCGCGGCCGTCGGCACCCGCATGCCGGGCTGGGTCGAGATCGCCTGGGACGACTACGCCAAGCGCTTGCCGGCCGACTGCGCCCTCGAGCTGCGGGAGATCAAGCCCGAACCCCGCACCAGCGGTAAAACCCCGGCCCAGATGATGGCCGCCGAGGCCCGCCGCCTCGACGCGGCGCTACCCGCCGGGGTGCTGCGCATCGCGCTCGACGAGCGCGGCCGTGACCTCACCACCGTCGCACTATCGCAACAGCTCGAGAAGTGGCGCGCGGGAGGCAGCGACGTGGCGTTTCTCGTGGGCGGACCGGATGGCCTGGATGCCGAACTCAAGGCCTCTTGCGCCGGCATGATCCGCATCTCGTCTCTCACCCTGCCTCATCCCATGGTGCGCGTGCTCCTGGCCGAGCAGCTCTATCGCGCCTGGGCCATCATGACCAACCACCCCTATCACCGCGCATGACCGTGTCCGACGCCCGCGTGTACCTTGCCTCGGCCAGCCCGCGCCGCCGCGAGCTCCTGACTCAGATCGGCGTCGCCCACGACGTATTGCGCGTGCCCTCGCCTCCCGGCGAAGACGAACCGCAGCTACCCGGCGAAAGCGCGGCCGACTATGTGCGCCGCACGGCTCGCGACAAGGCCGAGCGCGGCGTGGCGTGGCTGGCGGCCTCCGATCTGCCCGCCCTTCCCCTGCTGGCTGCCGATACCACGGTGATCCTCGATGGCCAGGTGCTGGGCAAGCCCGCCGATCGTGCCGACGCGGCCCGGATTCTCGGCGCTTTATCTGGACGTGAACACGAGGTGCGCACGGCCGTGGTGCTGGCCCACGCGGGCAAGCTCACGGAGGCCTTGTCCGTCACGACCGTACGCATGCGTGTGTTGGGCGCCGACGATATCGAGCGTTACTGCGACAGCGGTGAACCCTTCGGCAAGGCCGGTGCCTACGGCATCCAGGGCCTGGGCGGCGCTTTCATCGCTCACATCGCGGGCAGCTACACCGGCGTGATGGGGCTGCCCGTGTTCGAGACGGCCGGGCTGCTGCGCGAGGCCGGCATCGTCATTCCCTGACGCGCCTGCGGACGGTGTTTTCCATGCACCCATGAAAAAACCCGTTGCTCACGCAACGGGTTTTTTTTTCGATCAAGAGCGCGACATGGCCGCGCGGTGATCAGCCCGCCTGGTGCGACGGTTGATGCGACACCGGCAGATGCGCTTGTGCCTCGGGCACGGCCGGCGCCACATCCGGCAACTGGCCGTTGAGCGCGGCGTCGAGCTGATCATGATCGAGCTCGCCTTCCCAGCGTGCCACCACGATCGAGGCCGTGGCATTACCCACCAGATTGGTGAGCGCTCGGCACTCCGACATGAAGCGGTCCACGCCGAGGATCAGCGCCATGCCGGCCACCGGCACGGTAGGCACCACCGACAGCGTGGCGGCCAGCGTGATGAAGCCCGCGCCCGTGACGCCCGCGGCTCCCTTCGAACTCAGCATCGCCACGAGCAGCAGCAGGATCTGGTCACCAAGGGTGAGCGGAATGTCGCACGCCTGCGCGATGAAGAGCGCCGCCATCGTCATGTAGATGTTGGTGCCGTCCAGATTGAACGAATAACCCGTGGGCACCACCAGGCCGACCACCGACTTCGAACACCCGGCGCGCTCCATCTTCTGCATCAAGGTCGGCAGCGCGGCCTCGGACGAGCTCGTGCCCAGAACCAGCAGCAATTCTTCGCGGATGTAGCGTACGAGCTTGATGATGGAAAAGCCGTTGTAGCGCGCCACCAGACCCAACACCACGACCACGAACAGGACCGAGGTGGCGTAGAACGTCCCGACCAGCATGGCCAGGTTGATCACCGATTTGATGCCGTACTTGCCGATGGTGAACGCCATGGCGCCAAACGCACCGACCGGCGCCGCGCGCATCAGGATCGCCACCAGCTTGAACACCGGACGCGACAGCGCGTTCAGGAAATCCAGGATCGGCTTGGCGCGTTCGCCCACCAGTGCCATCGAGATGCCGAACAGCACGGCCACGAACAGCACCTGCAGAATGTCGCCGCTCACGAACGGGCTGAAGATGGTCGACGGGATGATGTTGAGCAAAAAGCCCGTAATCGTCGAGTCGTGCGCCTTGGTCACGTAATCGGCCACCTGCTTCTGGTCCAGCGACGCCGGATCGATGTGCAGGCCGGCGCCCGGCTGAACGATGTGGCTGACGATCATGCCGATAATGAGCGCGAGCGTCGAGAACACCAGGAAGTACAGCATCGACTTGCCCGCCACACGCCCGACCTTCTTCAGGTCGCTCATGGCGGCGATGCCGGTCGCCACGGTGATGAAAATCACCGGCGCAATGATCATCTTGACGAGCTTGATGAAGCCGTCGCCCAGCGGCTTCATGGCCTCGCCCAGATCGGGCTTGAAGTAGCCGAGCAGCACGCCCACCACGATCGCGAAGAGCACCTGCACATACAGGATTTGATAGAACTTCTGCTTGCGCACCGGCGTGCCGGCGCCTTGATCCATGTCGATCATCGGGATGTCCCCACCAGAAACCCTCGGGCAGCCACGCGGCCACTCTCCAGGCGGTTATGTTTTGAGGTTTATGAAGCCGCGTCGCCGCGGCACCATCCTTTCTTATGCAAAGTGCATGCCAGTTCTGACCGGCAGGTCGGATTCGCAGCAAGCCTTTGATATAGATCGCTTTTTCCGGGTGCGCCCCTGTGCTCCCAGATCTAGGAATGGCGGGAATTCGCACGATCACACGCTATACTGTGCGAAATTCCGCACACCCTGCATCGCTGATGCCCTCCAATCTCGATCCCTCGCCGCCCGCCTCTCTCGCCGCCGCGCCCGCTCGTCGCTGGGGCGGCGCCGCGACGCTGCTGCTCGCGGGACTGGCGCTCACCCTGGTCGTCCTCTTCGCCGCGACCCGCTGGGCCGGTCACCGTGCGATCGACGAGGTGGCGGCCCGGACCGACGCGGCGATCCAGTTGAACCGTGTGGCATTGCGCAGCAGCCTGGACAAATTCCGCGCTGTGCCGCTGGTGCTGGCACAGGATCCCGAGGTGCTTCTGGCATTGCGCGAGCGGGATCCCGCCCAGATCGAGCGGCTCGACGACAAGCTCGACGCGCTGGCCCGGGGCGTCGGGGCCTCGGCAATCTATCTGCTCGATACGCGGGGCCTGGCCATCGCCGCCAGCAACTGGCGCGAGCCGGCCACTTTCGTCGGCGTCGACTACCAGTTCCGCCCCTACTTCCGGGAAGCGGTGGCGCAAGGCCAGGCCGAGTACTTCGCCCTCGGCACGGTCAGTCACGAACCCGGTCTTTATCTCTCGCGCCGCATCGACGCCGTGCCGGGCCGCAACGGTACGGGCACCATTGCCAGCGAAGGCAGCGCTGGGGCAGGCAGCGACAACGCGGCACGTGACAAGTTGGGCAGCGGCCCGGCCCCGCTCGCGGGCGTGATCGTGCTCAAAATGGAATTCAGCGCGCTCGAGGCCGATTGGCGTGTTTTCGGTGACCCGCTGTTCGTCACCGACGAGCAGGGCGTGCTGCTCATCGGCAACGTGCCGCAGTGGCAGTTCCGTACGCTTGGGCCCTTGCCCGACACCCGTGTGCAGGCGCTGCGTGAGAGCTTGCAGTTCGGCGAAGCCCCGCTGACGCCACTGCCGATCGAGCCTCTGTCCTCGCTCGAGCAGCCCGCCTCGGCCGATGCGCCGCGCAACACGCTCTCGCGCCTGCGCGAAGCCGTGGGCAACCTGAGCGCCGGCGCCACCGTGCTGCATTCATCCCTGCCGGTGCAAGGCACGGGCGGCTGGACATTGCATGTACTGGCCCCTACCCAGGCCGTGGTGGCACGCGCGACAGCCAATGCGCAACTCACCGTGCTACTGGTGCTCGCGGGTGCGAGCGCGCTGGCCGTCTTCCTTGTCTATCGCCGCAACCAATCCCAGCGCCGCGCCCTGGAGCAGGCGCGCATCAAACAAGAGCTCGAAAACCAGGTCCAGACCCGCACCCGGCAACTGCGGGCGACGAACACGGAGTTGCTGGCACAGATCGATGAACGCCAGCGCACGGAGTCGCGCCTGCATGCCATGCAGGACGAGCTGGTCCAGGCCAACAAGCTGGCCTTGCTGGGTCAGGTGGCCGCTGGCGTGGCGCACGAGCTCAACCAGCCCCTCGCCGCCATCCGCGCCTACGCCGATAATGCCGCCGAGTTTCTGCGGCGCGACGAACCCGCCCCCGCCCAGGAAAACCTCCAAACCATCGCGCGCCTGACCGAGCGCATCGGTAACGTCACCGGTGAGTTGCGAACGTTCTCCCGCAAAGCCGCCACCCGCATCGCGCCGTTGCCATTGGCCGATGCCATCGATGGGGCACTCATGCTCGTGGGCCCGCGGCTCAAGCGCCAGCAGGTGGTACTCAACCATGGCGATATGCCTGGCGGACTCGCGGTACTGGCCGACCGCATGCGGCTCGAGCAAGTGCTGGTCAACCTCCTGCAAAACGCACTCGACGCGCTCGAACAACAGCCTGCCGCCAAGACAGAGCCCGCCATCTCGCTTACGCTTGTCGAACACCCCGACACCGTGGACCTGATGCTGAGCGACAACGGTCCGGGGCTCGATCCTGCCGTGCTGGCGAAACTCTTCACTCCCTTTCAGACCACCAAACCCGAGGGGCTGGGACTCGGTCTCGTCATCTCGCGGGACATCCTCACCGAGTTCGGCGGCGCGCTGCGCGCCCGCAACCCCGCCGGCGGCGGCGCCGAATTCACGCTCACGCTGCGCCGCGCGCCGGCGCCGGATCCTTCTTCGCCATGACCGCTCCTGATACGCCGATTTCCGTCATCCTGGTGGACGACGATGCCGATCTGTTGCATGCCACCACCCAGACCCTGAGGCTGCAGGGCATGCAGGTACGCGCCCACGCCAGCGCGGCCGACGCGTTGAGCGCGCTGACACCCGACTTCGAGGGCGTGATCGTCACCGATGTGCGGATGCCGGGTATCGATGGACTCGAGCTGTTTGCACGCGTACGTGCGATCGACGCCGATCTGCCTGTCATCCTCATCACCGGCCACGGCGACATCCCGATGGCCGTTCAAGCCATGCGCGATGGCGCCTACGATTTCCTGTCCAAGCCCTATCCCGGCGAGCAGCTGGTCGCCGCCCTGCGCCGCGCGGCGGAGAAGCGTCAGCTCGTATTGGCGAATCGCGCGCTGCGTGCGGCGGCCGCTCGACGCGAACCCGACGATCTGCCTTTCATCGGCATCACGCCCGCGATGCAACGCATCAAGGAAACCCTGCGCCACATCGCCGATGCCGATGTGGACGTGTTGATCGAGGGCGAAACCGGCACCGGCAAAGAAGTCGTGGCCACGATGCTGCACCGGCTGAGCCGGCGTGCCACGCATCCGCTGGTGGCGATCAATTGCGGCGCGTTGCCCGAAACCGTCATCGAAAGCGAGCTCTTCGGCCACGAGGCAGGCGCCTTCACCGGCGCCCAGCGCCGCCGCATCGGCCGGATCGAACACTCCAGCGGCGGCACGCTGTTCCTCGACGAAATCGAGAGCATGCCGCTCGCGGTGCAGGTCAAATTGCTGCGCGTCCTCGAGACGCGCCAGGTGACACCGCTGGGCACGAACGAGGTGCGACGCGCGGACCTCCGGGTCGTTGCAGCCACCAAGGTCGACCTGGGCGATCCGAAGCTGCGCGAACGCTTCCGCGAAGACCTCTACTATCGGCTGAACGTCGTCACGATCCACCTGCCGCCGCTGCGCGAGCGACGGGACGATATCCCGCTGCTCTTCGCCCACTATGTCGGTCAGGCCGCCCGGCGATTTCAGCGCGACGTGCCGAAGATGAATGAGCCGATACGTCGCCACCTGCGTGAGCACGATTGGCCCGGCAACATCCGTGAGCTGGCCCATTTCGCCGAACGATTCGTGCTGGGCGTGCTCAACCCGCCGCCTGCCGCGGCCATACCCGCCGCATCCAGTCCGGCCCTCACGCTGCCGCAGCGCATGGAGCAGTACGAAGCCGCCCAGATCCGGCAAGCCCTGGCAGCACACGGCGGCGACGTACGGGCCACCCTCGACGAACTCGGACTGCCCCGCAAGACCTTCTACGACAAGCTCCAACGCCACGGCATCGATCGCCAGCAGTACGTGAACAACGACAGCGGCGATTAGGCCTGGCGATGGTCGCGAAGTCAGGCGGCGACTGGCTCGGTTCGAGACCTGGCCGAGCACATACCTGCCCCTGACCACAGCACGCACGCGTCGCCAGCGTCTGCGCGGGCTGGGGCGGCCCCCTGAGGTCCTGCAACGCATGCTCATGACACCTTGGCAGCCCGCACTCACGGATCCATGCAGCCGAGTGCCACCTCTTCGCCGTGCGCTCAGCGCTCCACGCGGCGGCGCCCTGCCGTCACATCGATCAGCAGCGCCAGGGCCATCGCCAACGCGCCGATCAGATAGAGCACACGATGGCTTCCGCCCGTGAAGTTGAACAATGCAGAATAGCCATATCCGGCAGCCGCCTGGAACGCCGCAAATACCGTCGTCGCGCGTGTCCACACCAGGCCCTGAGCGGCCGTATTGTCGGGTACCGCATTTGCCACGCGCGCGAGTGCCAACGGCACGACACCCGGCGGGAACGTGCCGAGGACAAAAGTGAGCACCGCAATGACGGCGTAGTTATCGGTCAGTACCAGACCCCCGGTCACCGCCGCCTGCACGGCCAGCACACCGCGCAACGTCGGCCCCGACCCATATCGATCGGACAATGCGCCATACAGCATCGGTCCAACGATGGCGCCGGCCCCGTAGATAATCCAGAACAACGCACCGGTGTGTGGCCCGGCGCCCAGCCCGCGCGCCACAAAGTCCACGAGAAACGACATGACCGGCACGAAGCCCAATGCCACCAAGCCGTATTCGGCATAAAACACCATCACCGGCCGCGTCGACGCGGAGGGCACGCTGGCCGACCCCGTACCCGCTTTCGGCGCGCGAGCGGGTGACGCGGGCCAGCAACGCCAGCCCGTCACGGTGAGCGCGAGCGACAGCACGCCCAATCCCATCCATGTGACGGCCAGTCCCTGGTCGAGTAACAGTGGCACCAACGTACCCGACGCCGCGATGCCGATCCCTGCCCCCAGAAAAATCGCGCCGCCGGCCAGCCCGCGACGTGCCGCCGGCACGTGTGGCAACAGCGTGCCGGCGACCAACACCATGATGACCCCGCCCGCGATACCGGACGCCAGGCGCCATCCGAAGAACCAGCTCACCGACAGCGGCAGCGCGCAGGCAAAAAAGGCCAGGGTCACAAGCAGCATCATCGTGCGCAACACGCTCACGCTGTCAAAGCGCCGGGCCAAGGGTCGCCCGGCAAGTGCACCCACCAGATAGCCTGCCAGGTTAGCCGCACCCAGATACACGGTATCGGCGGGCGAGAACCATTGCGCCTCCAGCAGCGCCGGCAGCAGCGGCGTGTAGACGAAACGAGCCAATCCGATGCTGGCCAGACTCGCGCCCGCACCGGCATACATGTAGCGCCATAGCAGCCGCTTCGCGGTGGGCTCGGCGGACGTGGAAGAAGCGATCGCTGAATCGGTGGACATCTACTGCCTCTGAAATGCCAGGTGTCGACGCGTCGGACAGAAGGCTGCATCGCCCGCCATTTTTGACACATCAGTCAAGCTTGACATCATAGTCAAGATTGACAGCAGTGACAAGAATGCCGTACAACAGAAGCTATACGTTCAGACAGTATTCAGTGGGACAGAGATGGCTGGAGTGAGGCAGTTTGACGAAGACGCGGTGCTCGACCGCGCATTGTCGGTGTTTTGGCAGCAGGGCTATGCCGATGCCACGATGCAGGAGCTGGCGGTCGCCACGGGCGTGCAGCGCGGCTCGTTGTACAACGCGTATGGCGACAAGGAGACGCTGTTCTTGCGGGTGTTCGATCGCTATCGCGCCCGATTTCTCACGGAAGCGCGGCGCGCACTCGAGCACCCAGACCTGCGCACGGCCTTGACCGGCTTCTTCGAGTTTCTGATCCAATCCATGACCCTGGGCACGCCATCGCGCGGCTGCCTCAGCACCAAGACCGCGTTGGGCGGCGGCGACCACATCGACACCCGAATCCGCGATACGCTGGCCAGCCTTATCGACGAGCAGGAGCGCATGTTCCGCCAACGCATGGCACAGGCCGACCCACGCGAGCTGGGCACGCTGGCGCCGGCTCAGGCGGCGCAGGTACTGATTACATTCATGCGTGGCCTGGTCGTGATCGAGCGCATCTACCAAGACCCCGAACGGCTTCACAGCGCCGTGCGCCACATGGTCGACGCCCTCCTCGCCCCGGCCGCGCCGCGGCACGCCGCTTAGCCCTGGACGGCCGCATTCCCTTTACGCCGCACTCGCCTTACGCCCATTCGCACCACGCGGCATTCGCCTCACACCGCACTCTCTTTGGGCCGCGCTCTCCACGTGCGCCTTCGCGGCGCGTTGCTTTCGCCTCGCGTTGCCTTGGCCCCGCCTTGCCCTCGCCTTGCGTTGCCTTCGCCTAGCGTTGCCCTCGCCCCGCGTTGCCTCCGCCTCGCGTTGACTTCGCCTTGCGTTGCCTCGGCCTCGCGTTGACTTCGCCTTGCGTTGACTTCGCCTTGCGTTGACTTCGCCTTGCGTTGACTTCGCCTTGCGTTGCCTCGGCCTCGCGTTGACTTCGCCTTGCGTTGCCTTCGCCTCGCGTTGCCTTCGCCTTGCGTTGACTTCGCCTTGCGTCGCCCTCGCATTGCCCTCGCCCCGCGTTGCCTTTGCCCCGCGTTGCCTTTGCCCCGCGTTGCCTTCGCCTTGTGTCGCCCGCGATGGGCCACCGCTTGGCGCCATCCCGCGAGGCATGCGCGTTACGCCGTAGCCGGCTTCACCATATCGATGTGCGGAATGCCATCGTCGTCATACACCTCGCCGATGGGTAAAAACCCAAGGCCGCCGTAAAACTTGTGCAAGTGTGCTTGGGCGCCGATCCGAATGCCGGCGCCGGGATAGGTCTTTTCCGTAAAGGCAATCGCCTCTGCCACCAGGGCCCGTCCCAGCTTCCGGTCACGAAAGGCAGCCAGCGTCATGACGCGTCCGATCGAGGGCTCGTCGAATTTGAGCCCTGGCGCCACCACTCTTGCATAGGCGGCAAGCGCCTCGCCAAGATGTACGGATAGATGCCAGGCCTCCGGATCCAGACCGTCGGCCTCCTGATAGGCGCATCGCTGTTCGACAACAAAGACCGCCTCGCGCGCCTCGATGATCCGATAGAGCTCGATCGCACTGAAATCGTGCAGTCGCTTCCAGGTAAATCTCAGATCCGCCATGTTCGATATCACTCCCGTGTTTCTGCCGCGCCTCGCGCAGCCCCATCTCTGTGCCGCGTTCTGGAGCATCGCACATACGGAGGGTCGACACGTCGTCCCAACCGAAGCCACGGGATCTCGCTTCCCGCGAGGTTCGGTGATGGAGGCGGGAAGACAGCCGCGGACCTCGAGCGCAGATCTGAACGCGCAGATACCTGAGGTGTCCTCGCCCACACTCGTCATTCCGGCGCGTCGTGGAGCCTCCACCTGCACCTTGGGCATAACGGTACACGCCACTGCAAGACACCGCACCACTGCACGGCGCTGACAATATCTGTGCAGCGTTCTGGAGCATCGCACATAGGGTGGGTCGACCCGTTGTCCCAACCGAAGTCCATGGGATCTCGCTTCCCGCGAGGTTCGGTGATGGGCGTTGGAAGGCAGCCGCGGACCTGGAGCGTGGATCTGAACGGGCAAATACCTGAGGTGCCCTCGGCCGCGATGCCCACACTCGTCATTCCGGCGTGCCGTGGAGCCTGCACCTCCACCTGCACCTTTTGGGCATAACGGTACACCTCACTGCAAGACGCCGCACTCCACCGCACAGCGCTGACCGTATCTTTGCGGGAGCGCCTCCGCCGGCACGCACATGCGTGCCTGAGTACGGCCGAGCGACCGGCAACCCGACCTGTTCAAGCGCTTTCTGCGAGCGATGGATCGTTCAATCAGCGTGCATCCCGGCAATGCACAAGGCGCCGTCCTGAAGACAAGCCGTGTTTAGCACGCGCCTTTGCTCAGTGCTCTCTCTCTGCTGCGTGGTGTTGATCAGCCCGCAGCCTTAATGT
>JBIUPE010000010.1:0-8812 GCA_044626655.1 Pseudomonadota bacterium AL_CKDN230030165-1A_HGKHYDSX7
GCCGTCGGCCGACTTGACCGAGAAGGTCTCGGTCAGGGACTTGCCGACGCCCAGTGCCTGAACCGAGTTGTTGGCGTTGTCCAGGTTGTAGGTCCAGTTGCCGTTGGCATCGATGGCAAAGGTGCCGTAGGCGCCCTTGGTCCCGACTTGGGTCTGGAACGTCGATTGACCGGCATCCGGATCGACCACATTGAGCTTGCCAGCGGCGAGCAGGGTGCCGTCCTCTTTGACGGTACCGGCATCGTCACCCGGCTTGCTCGGGGTGATGATCGCTGCGTCATCGGTACCGTTGATGGTGATGTTGACCGTCTTGGTGTCGGTGCCGCCCTGGCCGTCGCTGACTTGAACGGTGTAGGTCTCAGTGACGGCTTGACCCGACTTCAGAACCTGGGCTGCCGCGTTGTCGAGGGTGTAGGTCCACTTGCCGTTGGCATCTACAGCAAACGAGCCGTAGGTGCCGGTGGCTCCGCCCACGACGGAGTAGGTGAGTTTGTCGCCGGTGTCGACGTCAGTGCCCGTCAATTGGCCGGATGCCGTCTTGACGCCGTCTTCGGTAACGGTGCCAGTGACCTCACCGGAGAGCTTCGGCGCGTCGTTGGTCCCTTGGATCGTGACCGTGATCTGGCTGGTCGTCCCGTCGGCCGACTTCACCGAGAAGGTCTCGGTCAACGACTTGCCGACGCCCAGCGCTTGAACCGAGTTGTTGGCGTTGTCGAGGTTGTAGGTCCAGTTGCCGTTGGCGTCGATGGCGAAGGTGCCGTAGGCGCCCTTGGTGGCCGCCTGCGCCTGGAATGTCGACTGACCTGCGTCCGGATCCACGACATTGAGCTTGCCCGCAGCGAGCAGGGTGCCGTCTTCCTTCACGGCACCTGCGTCGTCACCTGGCTTGCTCGGAGTGATGATTGCAGCGTCGTCGGTACCGTTGATGGTGATGTTCACCGTCTTGGTATCGGTACCGCCCTGGCCGTCGCTGACCTGGACCGTGTAGGTCTCAGTCACGGCCTGGCCCGTCTTCAACACCTGCGCCGCAGCATTGTCGAGGGTGTAGGTCCACTTGCCGTTGGCGTCGACAGCGAAGGAGCCGTAGGTGCCGGTGGCACCGCCGACGACGGAGTAGGTCAGCTTGTCCCCGACGTCAACGTCGGTGCCGGTCAGTTGGCCGGTGGCCGTCTTGACGCCATCTTCCGTGACCGAGCCGGTGACTTCGCCGCTCAGCTTCGGCGCATCGTTCGTGCCTTGGATGGTGACCGTGATCTGGCTGGTCGTACCGTCGGCCGACTTGACCGAGAAGGTCTCGGTCAACGATTTGCCGACGCCCAGTGCCTGGACTGAGTTGTTGGCGTTGTCGAGGTTGTAGGTCCAGTTGCCGTTGGCATCCATGGCGAAAGTGCCGAAGGCGCCTTGGGTCGAAGGCTGAGCTTGGAACACGGCCTGCCCGGCATCCGGATCGACAACATCCAGCTTGCCATTGGCGGCGAGCTGGCCGTCTTCCTGGACGCGGCCCTGATCGGCTCCTGGCGTATGCGGGGTGATGATGGCTGCATCGTCGGTGCCATTGATGGTGACCGAGATAACCTTGGTGTCGGTGCCGCCATGGCCGTCGCTAACTTGGACGGTGTACGTTTCGGTAATTGCCTGGCCAGACTTCAGAGTTTGGGCCGCCGCATTGTCGAGCGTATACGTCCACTTGCCGTTTTGGTCGACGCCGAACGAACCATAGGTTCCCTTGGCGTTGCCGACGACGGAGTAGGTGGGGGTGTCGGTCGTATCGACATCAGTCGTGGTGAGCTGTCCGGATGCCGTCTTGACGCCATCTTCGGTCACAGAGCCAGTAACTTCGCCGCTCAGCTTCGGTGCGTCATTCGTGCCTTGGATGGTGACGGTGATGTCGTGCGTCGAGCCATCCGCCGATCTAACGGTGAAGGTCTCTGTGAGCGACCTGTCTGCACCAAGCGCTTGAACCGTCTTGTTGGCGTTGTCGAGGTTGTAAGTCCAATTGCCGTTCGCGTCGACCGAGAACGTGCCGTAGGCACCGGCCGTTCCAGGTTGAGCCTGGAACACAGCCTGACCAGCGTCCGGGTCAACGATGTCGAGCTTTCCGTTGGTGACGAGCTGTCCATCTTCCTGCACACGACCCTGATCGGCACCCGGGGCGTGGGGCGTAATCACAGCAGCGTCGTCGGTACCGTTGATGGTGACCGAGATGACCTTCGTGTCAGTACCACCGTGGCCATCGCTAACTTGGACCGTGTACGTTTCGGTGATGGCCTGCCCCGACTTCAGTGTCTGGGCGGCAGCATTGTCGAGCGTATACGTCCACTTGCCGTTGGCATCGACACCGAACGAACCATATGTTCCCTTCGCGTTGCCGACGACGGAGTAGGTGTGTATATCCGTGGCGTCGACGTCGGAGGTGGTGAGCTGACCGGTGGCAGTCTTGGTACCGTCTTCCGTGACAGACCCAGTCACTTCGCCCGAGAGCTTCGGCGCGTCGTTGGTTCCTTGGATGGTGACGGTGATGTCGTGCTTCGAACCATCGGCGGAGGTAACCGTGAAGGTCTCCGTCAACGACTTGTCCGCACCGAGAGCCTGGACGGCTTTGTTGGCGTTGTCCAGGTTGTAGGTCCAGTTGCCATTGGCGTCGACGGCGAAGGTGCCGAAGGCGCCTTGCGTTCCGGGCTGAGGCTGGAACACAGCCTGACCCGCATCCGGGTCGACGATGTCGAGCTTGCCGTTGGTGACGAGCTGACCGTCTTCCTGGACGCGCCCCTGATCGGCGCCCGGAGTGTGGGGCGTAATCACGGCTGCGTCGTCCGTGCCGTTGATCGTGACCGAAATCACCTTCGTATCGGTACCACCGTGCCCGTCGCTAACCTGGACGGTATACGTCTCGGTGATCGCCTGACCCGATTTCAACGTTTGGGCCGCTGCGTTATCGAGCGTGTAGGTCCACTTGCCGTTGCCATCGACCGCGAACGAACCGTAGGTTCCCTTGGCATTGCCGACGACGGAGTAGGTGTGCGTGTCGGTCGTGTCGACGTCCGTGGTCGTCAACTGACCCGTGGCCGTCTTCACGCCATCCTCGGTCACAGAACCCGTGACTTCGCCACTCAGCTTCGGCGCATCGTTTGTCCCTTGGATCGTGACCGTGATGTCGTGCTTGGACCCGTCGGCTGACGTGACGGTGAAGGTCTCCGTCAGCGATTTGTCTGAGCCAAGGGCTTGGACTGCCTTGTTGGCGTTGTCGAGGTTGTAAGTCCAGTTGCCGTTCGCATCGACGGTGAAGGTGCCGTAGGCACCCGCCGTTCCAGGCTGAACCTGGAACACAGCCTGACCGGCATCCGGGTCGACGATATCCAACTTGCCGTTGGTGACGAGCTGGCCGTCTTCTTGCACGCGGCCCTGATCTGCACCCGCGGTGTGCGGGGTGATGATGGCTGCATCGTCGGTACCGTTGATGGTGACCGAGATCACCTTGGTGTCAGTACCACCGTGACCATCGCTCACCTGGACTGTGTAGGTCTCGGTGATCGCTTGGCCAGACTTCAGCGTCTGCGCGGCGGCGTTGTCGAGCGTGTAGGTCCACTTGCCGTTTTGGTCGACGCCGAACGAACCATACGTGCCCTTCGAGTTGCCCACGACAGAGTAGGTGGGCGTATCGGTGGTGTCGACGTCGGTGGCCGTGAGCTGACCCGTGGCCGTCTTCACGCCATCTTCGGTCACGGAGCCGGTCACCTCACCACTCAGCTTGGGCGCGTCGTTCGTGCCTTGAATCGTGACGGTGATGTCGTGCTTCGAACCATCCGCGGAGGTAACCGTGAAGGTCTCCGTCAGCGACTTGTCGGCACCAAGGGCTTGGACCGCCTTACTGGTGTTATCGAGGTTGTAGGTCCAATTTCCGTTCGCGTCGACGGTGAAGGTGCCGTAGGCGCCCTGGGTCGAAGGCTGAGCTTGGAACACGGCCTGCCCGGCATCCGGATCGACAACATCCAGCTTGCCATTGGCGACGAGTTGGCCGTCCTCCTGGACGCGACCTTGATCGGCACCCGGGGTGTGCGGGGTGATGATGGCGGCGTCATCGGTGCCGTTGATCGTGACGGAGATCACCTTGGTGTCAGTGCCGCCGTGGCCGTCGCTAACCTGGACGGTATACGTCTCGGTAATTGCCTGACCCGACTTCAGTGTCTGGGCGGCGGCATTGTCGAGCGTATAGGTCCACTTGCCCGTGGCATCGACGCCGAACGAGCCATACGTTCCCTTCGCGTTGCCGACGACGGAGTAGGTGTGTGTATCCGTGGCGTCGACGTCGGTGGTCGTCAACTGACCGCTGGCGGACTTGACGCCATCTTCGGTCACAGATCCGGTGACCTCTCCACTCAGCTTCGGCGCATCGTTGGTGCCTTGGATCGTTACCGTGATGTCGTGCCGGGACCCGTCGGCTGACGTGACCGTGAAGGTCTCGGTCAGCGACTTGTCGGCGCTGAGCGCTTGAACAGCCTTGTTCGCGTTGTCGAGGTTGTAGGTCCAGTTGCCGTTGGCGTCGACGGCGAAGGTGCCGTAGGCGCCTTGGGTCGAAGGTTGCGCCTGGAATACGGCCTGGCCGGCGTCCGGATCAACGACGTCGAGCTTGCCAGTCGTCGTGAGCTGACCATCCTCTTGAACACGACCTTGGTCAGCACCGGGGGTGTGCGGGGTAATGACGGCAGCGTCATCGGTGCCGTTGATCGTGACAGAGATCACCTTCGTATCGGTACCACCGTGTCCGTCGCTAACTTGGACCGTGTACGTTTCGGTGATCGCCTGACCCGACTTCAACGTTTGTGCTGCTGCGTTGTCGAGCGTATAGGTCCACTTACCGGAGCCGTCCACCGCGAACGAACCATAGGTGCCGGTGGCCTTACCCACGACGGAGTAGGTGTGCGTGTCGGTCGTGTCGACGTCCGTGGTCGTCAACTGACCGCTGGCGGTCTTGACGCCATCTTCGGTCACGGAACCCGTGACCTCGCCGCTCAGCTTCGGTGCGTCATTCGTGCCTTGGATCGTGACGGTGATGTCGTGCGTAGAGCCATCGGCCGATTTAACGGTGAAAGTCTCGGTCAGCGTCTTGTCAGCGCCGAGAGCCTGAACGGTCTTGTTGGCGTTGTCGAGGTTATAGGTCCAGTTGCCGTTCGCGTCGACGGCGAACGTACCGTAGGCGCCTTGGGTAGAGGGTTGCGCCTGGAATACAGCCTGGTCGGCGTCCGGATCAACGATGTCGAGCTTGCCAGTTGTCGTGAGCTGACCATCCTCTTGAACACGACCTTGGTCAGCACCCTGGGTGTGCGGGGTAATGACAGCAGCGTCATCGGTGCCGTTGATAGTGACCGAAATCACTTTCGTGTCGGTACCACCGTGGCCATCGCTGACCTGGACGGTATACGTCTCGGTGATCGCCTGGCCAGACTTCAGCGTCTGCGCGGCGGCGTTGTCGAGCGTGTAGGTCCACTTGCCGTTGGCATCGATACCGAACGAACCATACGTGCCCTTCGCGTTGCCGACGACGGAGTAGGTGTGTGTATCCGTGGCGTCGACGTCGGTGGTCGTCAACTGACCGCTGGCAGTCTTGACGCCATCTTCGGTCACGGAACCAGTGACTTCGCCACTCAGCTTGGGCGCATCGTTCGTGCCCTGGATGGTGACGGTGATGTCGTGCTTCGAACCATCGGCGGAGGTAACCGTGAAGGTCTCCGTCAACGACTTGTCCGCACCGAGAGCCTGGACAGCTTTGTTGGCGTTGTCCAGGTTGTAGGTCCAGTTGCCGCTCGCATCGACGGTAAACGTGCCGTAGGCACCCGCGGTTCCAGACTGAACCTGGAACACTGCCTGACCCGCATCCGGATCGACGATAGCGAGCTTGCCGTTGGTGACGAGCTGTCCGTCTTCCTGGACGCGACCCTGTTCTGCGCCCGGGGTGTGGGGCGTGATCACGGCTGCGTCATCGGTGCCGTTGATCGTGATGGAGATCACCTTCGTATCGGTGCCGCCGTGCCCGTCGCTCACCTGAACCGTATAGGTCTCGGTGATGGCCTGCCCCGACTTCAGTGTCTGGGCGGCAGTATTGTCGAGCGTGTAGGTCCACTTGCCGCTGGCATCGACACCGAACGAACCATAGGTTCCCTTTGCGTTGCCGACGACAGAGTAGGTGTGAGTATCGGTGGTGTCGACGTCAGTAGTTGTCAACTGACCGCTGGCGGACTTCACGCCGTCCTCGGTCACGGAACCCGTGACTTCGCCACTCAGCTTGGGTGCGTCGTTGGTGCCTTGGATCGTGACGGTAATGTCGTGCGTGGAGCCATCCGCCGATCTAACGGTGAAGGTCTCAGTCAGCGACTTGTCCGCGCCAAGGGCTTGAACCGCCTTATTGGTGTTCTCGAGGTTGTAGGTCCAGTTGCCGTTCGCATCGACCGCGAAGGTACCGTAGGCGCCTTGCGTTCCGGGCTGAGCCTGGAACACCGCTTGACCGGCGTCCGGGTCGACGACGTCGAGCTTGCCGTTCGCGACGAGCTGGCCATCTTCTTGCACACGACCCTGGTCTGCACCCGGGGCGTGCGGAGTGATCACAGCTGCATCGTCAGTCCCGTTGATCGTGACGGAGATGACTTTGGTGTCGCTACCACCGTGGCCATCACTGACCTGGACTGTGTAGGTCTCGGTGATCGCTTGGCCAGACTTCAGCGTCTGGGCGGCGGCGTTGTCGAGCGTATAGGTCCACTTGCCGGTGGCATCGATGGCGAAAGAACCATATGTTCCCTTCGCATTGCCGACGATAGAGTAGGTGTGGGTATCGGTGTTGTCGACGTCGGAGATCGTCAACTGACCGCTGGCAGTCTTGACACCATCTTCGGTCACGGAACCCGTGACCTCGCCGCTCAGCTTCGGTGCGTCATTCGTGCCTTGGATCGTGACGGTCACGTCGTGGCTCGAACCATCGGCGGCTTTGACCGTGAAGGTCTCCGTTAGCGACTTGTCGGCGCCAAGGGCTTGAACCGCATTATTGGTGTTATCGAGGTTGTAGGTCCAATTGCCGTTCGCGTCGACCGCGAACGTGCCAAACGCACCTTGAGTCGACGGTTGGGCTTGGAACACAGCCTGACCCGCATCAGGATCGACGATATCCAGCTTGCCATTGGCGGCGAGCTGGCCATCTTCCTGCACACGGCCTTGATCGGCACCCGGGGTGTGCGGGGTGATGACGGCCGCGTCATCGGTGCCGTTGATCGTGACCGAAATCACCTTCGTATCGGTACCACCGTGCCCGTCACTGACTTGTACCGTATAGGTCTCGGTGACGGCCTGGCCGGACTTGAGGACCTGGGCTGCCGCGTTGTCGAGCGTATACGTCCACTTGCCCGTGGCATCGATGGCGAACGAACCATAGGTGCCGTTGACCTTGCCCACGGCGGAGTAGGTGTGGGTATCGGTCGTGTCGACGTCCGTGGTCGTCAACTGACCCGTGGCCGTCTTCACGCCATCCTCGGTCACGGAGCCCGTGACCTCGCCGCTCAGCTTCGGTGCGTCGTTCGTGCCTTGGATCGTGACCGTGATGTCGTGTGTCGAGCCATCCGCCGATTTAACGGTGAAGGTCTCGGTCAGCGTCTTGTCTGCGCCGAGGGCTTGAACCGTCTTGTTGGCGTTGTCGAGGTTGTAAGTCCAATTGCCGTTCGCGTCGACCGCAAACGTCCCGTAGGCGCCCTGTGTCGAGGGCTGCGCCTGGAACACAGCCTGACCCGCATCCGGATCGATGATATCCAGCTTGCCATTGGCGGCGAGCTGGCCGTCTTCCTGGACGCGGCCCTGATCGGCGCCCGGGGCGTGCGGAGTGATCACGGCTGCGTCATCGGTGCCGTTGATCGTGACCGAGACAACCTTGGTGTCCGTGCCGCCGTGCCCGTCGCTAACTTGGACGGTATACGTCTCGGTAATAGCCTGACCCGACTTCAGCGTCTGGGCGGCGGCATTGTCGAGCGTGTACGTCCACTTGCCGTTGGCATCGACGCCGAACGAACCATAGGTTCCCTTGGCGTTGCCGACGACGGTGTAGGTGTGTGTATCCGTGGCGTCGACGTCGGTGGTCGTCAACTGACCGCTGGCAGTCTTGACGCCATCTTCGGTCACGGAACCAGTGACTTCGCCACTCAGCTTCGGTGCGTCGTTCGTGCCTTGGATGGTGACCGTGATGTCGTGTGTGGAACCATCGGCGGACGTGACTGTGAAGGTCTCCGTCAAGCTCTTATCCGCGCCGAGCGCTTGAACTGCCTTGTTGGTGTTATCGACGTTGTAGGTCCAGTTGCCGTTGGCATCCACGGTAAACGTGCCGTAGGCACCCGCCGTTCCAGCCTGAGCCTGGAACACCGCTTGACCGGCGTCCGGATCGACAACATCCAACTTGCCGTTGGCGACGAGTTGGCCGTCTTCCTGGACGCGGCCCTGATCGGCGCCCGGCGTATGCGGGGTGATGACGGCTGCATCGTCGGTACCGTTAATGGTGACAGAGATGACCTTGGTGTCAGTACCACCGTGGCCGTCGCTGACCTGGACGGTATACGTCTCGGTGATCGCCTGACCCGACTTCAGAGTCTGGGCCGCGGCGTTATCCAGCGTGTAGGTCCACTTGCCGTTGGCATCGACACCGAACGAACCATACGTTCCCTTAGCGTTGCCGACGACAGAGTAGGTGTGCGTATCGGTGGTGTCGACGTCCGTGGTCGTCAACTGACCGCTGGCGGTCTTGACGCCATCTTCGGTCACGGAGCCCGTAACCTCGCCTGAGAGC
>JBIUPE010000011.1:0-5765 GCA_044626655.1 Pseudomonadota bacterium AL_CKDN230030165-1A_HGKHYDSX7
TTCGGCTGCCACGACGGCGTCTATGGCGCGCGATCACGCGTGCGGAGCGGGCATCACGGTCTGCACGCCGGGGCCAGCGAATTTCTTGACTTGTTCGCCAGCGACCTAAAGTTTCAGGCCGTCTTCACTCATTGCAGACGACCGCTCTTTGGCACATCCCTGAGGTATCAGACTACCTGTTAGCGCACCCCAACGAGGACCCATGGCGGCTTGCTCGCCTTGACCGGTGGTGCGGATGGGATCCGCTGGATCACCCAACGCCCTGCATTCCAGCGCTCACGTCGCAACGAGAGGCAGTCTCACACCTTATTCACTTGCCGTAATCGTCGCGCGGTTCGGCTACCCGAAGCGGCCCCGGCTTGTCGCACTGGTACGGATAAGGTTCGGTACAGCGCCAGCATAGTGTGATTGCCAAACGACCGGAAAAATCTGCAGCCATACGCTCAGCTTCAAGAGAAGGCTTCCGTTCAGAGAAACGCCGCAGCCAGATCACGTAGGCACGCTCTGCCGAACCGCGGTATTCACCGGAAAGGGCGTCATACAGCCGCATCGTGACCGTAACGGAGGGTGCGCGTTGCTGAAAGCCGCCGAATCCTCGGGGCTCGCCCACTGCAACGACGTACTGGGCCCCCACAAGAGCAGCATCTTCCTTCAAGCTTGGCGGGCGGGCCGAATCAGGATCCGTTTTATGCGTTTTGAATATCGCCTTGATCCCAGCCGCGGCGACCGCACCGGGCAACATAGCGTTCAGCGATTTGCAGACTTGTTCAGCTGCATGGAGTGCGCGTGCAGGGGCAGCTCCGCCGATCCAGCCTATATCGTCAATCTTCTCCTGATACGCGCATTCAGGAGCGTAGATAACTACGGGAGAAATCACTTCCTTCGGCGATGGATCAGTAACCAGTGTCTTTGGCGGGTTGCCATAATAAATGTGCAGCCGGAGACGGTTAGCAAAATCAAGGCTAGCGCAGATACCTTAGCCGCAACTACGACGTGAGCGCTACGCAACTTCTGTTCAAACCTCATCCACTTTCCATGTGCCATATTTTCACCAAAATAGCTGTATCTTCCGGTTGAGGCTCCACACTTGTCACAAACAGCTCGAATCCATTCGGCATTGCACGCGTAGAAATGAAGAATGACTCGCGTAGGCGTGTCGGTCGGAAAACATCATTTGGGTCGTACGGCATCTTAGTGCTCACATCGCGAAACGGCAGCCTGATATCTTAATTTGAAGAGTCTCTCCGGAAGTGACGAGCTATGTGCTCTGCCAAACCAATGGCATCTTCGTGCGTAAGCCTGCCAAACTCCGGGTCCACTCTGGCTAAATATAACTGCGGAATCTCTCCTAAATCGGCGGCTTTGGGTGTTATATCCCACAGCCGCTCTGGAAGTAGCAGCCCATTTATTCCACGGAGTGCTTCCTGGCGAGGACGATTTTTTACCAACCAAACCACGGACCCTTTGTAACAAGCCACAACGGCACTCAACTCATTGAAGAGATCTTCGACTTCTTCATTGTGAAATCTGAATTCAAACTTGGCAGGAATATGACTTTGGTCCACAAATTCTAAGCCCCCCTTAGTGGGCAGCCAGGCATCCCTCGCCGTTTGCTTATACCACTCCAGTCGTGCCATTTGGTTAAGCGCCTGACGCATTTTCGAAGGAGACGTTTCCCTACTCCCCATTATTCTTAATTTTTGAGTGCCGTTCCAAATCACCTTTAGGAACTGGCACGAACCAAAAGGCAGTCTGACATCTTCTTTGATCAGAATCCCCGTCGAACAACAATAATCTGACTACCAAATTTTCCTGTCTAAATCTTCCTCAAATGTTTCGTTCGCAGCGATACTCTCTACTCACGCTCGTACCCAGCCTCGCATCGTCTCGCCTAAATCATCGATGTACGCTTGAGAGCTTGCTCCCTCAAAACCTCACTAGGCGGCTAGGACGCACATGATGAAATTTGATGCTGCTGACGAGTCATTCGCGGCTGAAGCGCGACTGGAGGAGAACGTGTTTTTCCGCGCAGTATGAAACTTTAGCCGGCGCCCCAAACTCGCCCCACATGTATTTTTATCTATTAGATTCGTCAATCTTTTTAAAGGGCGGCCAGTCTGCAACTCTAGCCTGAGCTGACATCCCCCCAACGCAGGCAACACCAAAACCGATTACAGTCAGCCAAGCTTGATCCCAAACTTTTAATCCTAAAAATCCCAAAATAGAACCAACCCCTATAAAAGTCCAAATATATTTCCGACGCATATGCCCACCCTCAGTGCAGCGGCGCAGAAAAATATTCTCCAGCTTACTAATTAACATATTTAACCTTTATAAATTCCGCCAGCTCATTAATGGGCACGCTAAAAGCCCTATATTTCTCACTTAACCCTGATGCGATAATGTCAATGAATCCAGAAGCAGCGTACTTCCCCGAGTCAGGTCTGACTAACTGTTCTGCCCCGCCCAGAACCCATCCGACTACACCACTAGCTCCGTTGACCCCCATGAAATAGAATCGAGAAGGATGCGGAATAGTTGTGGCCGTACCGGCAATAGCCCCTAACTGGCCATTAATGCGCGAGATGTACGCAATCCCATCTGCTACAGCCTTCCGCTGCTCTCCGTAGTCGACAGATAGCGACGACCGCACGGGCAGGATACCCGCCGCACACTCCGCAGTAGCGCAGCTGCCCGTTCCAACACCAGGATACGCAGACACTTGCGCGGGCGAAGGAGGAGTTGGAGGAGCCGCGTAACGTATCAAGCTCGGGACCGGACCATTAGTGTATGTCGCGATAAACTGCTGCAGCTTGTAATCGACGGGCCCCTGATACTCCTTAAAAATGGGACGCCCTTCCGGATCCACGGGGATCAACGGTGTGCCTTTGTCAGTAATTTGCTCGATCCCGACAATTAGAGCAGGAGTCCCACCATACGTCTCGCCATCGACGTCCACGGTCATCTGACGCATCTGGGCAGCCACTTCCACGTCAGTCACGTCAATCCCGTTCGCTCTCGCTGCCTCGGCTATCGTCTTAGCTAGCTCTTTTTCTTCCGGATGGAGTTGCCGATTGAACATGTCGGCTGAACTCGCGAATCCAGCGCCGCTCATTCCCCCGATCGCCCCGCCAGCGGCCGCCGCAATCGAGTTGAGAATGACTTCAGCGACTTGCTTGCGCATCATCGGCGGAACGTCTTCCATCGCCGCTTCGACCACATCCTTCAGTGCTCCAACAGCCAAGTCGCCAGCGATGGTTCCCGCCACCGCCCCTGCTACATCTCCTCCCCCGAAGGCAGCACCAATCGCCGCAACGACAGCGTGTGCAGCGACCTTTCCGGGCTTTCCTTCACCCCATAGTTCTGGCTTATCTTTCGCCAAAGCTTGGGTGACCTCCCCCACGATCTGCATCCCCAATTGACCAAATGCCTGCTGGAACTCCAACTGCTCGCGCACAGCGTCCTTGTCGAAGATGCGTCCGATGCTTCCATTCGCATTCGCAGTGTCCCGGCTCAAACCAGCGGTACTGTCACGTCCCGTGCCGGAATCCGAGCGCACCTCGATGGTCCCTTCGGCAACCGTAGCGCGCGTAGTGCCTGAAACACTTCCACTCGTACTGCCGAAGCTCAGACCAGAGGGGCCAGCGTTGCCGGACCAGTCTTTCGACTTCAGGTCTGACGCACCGGCAAAGCCCAGGCTCACGCCCGCCGTCGTCGCGCTGTACTTCGCCTTGTTGAGGATGTCGCTGAAGCCCAACGTCTCGGTCGACAGGCGGTTCTTGTCGGCTGCCGCTTCGCTGGCAATCACGGCCCCATCGAGTTGCGTGTGCTTGCCTACGTAGATGTCGAAGCCGCCTGAGCCTGCATACAACCCGGTCTGCTCAATGACGCTGTCGAAATTGGACTTTGTCTTTCCGATGCTCGCGCCCAGATAGGCGTTACCGCTCATGGTGCCGAAACTGAAGCTTCCGCCCGCGCTGACCTGTTTTTGGGTGGCGTTGTAGCGGTCCATGTCCTGCTGGCTCGCCAGCAACAGATTTCGCCCGATGTCGGCGCGAATCTGATCTGCCCGCGCCTGTGCACCGATCAACAATGTGTCGCGACCAGATATCAGCGTAAGCGTGTCCTCGGCGCTGACCTGTGTCTCGCGATAGGTTGTGCCGTTACCACGCGCGTTTCCGGAGCCAACGTAACCGCTGGCAAAGATATTGATCCCGCCACCGCTGCCACTGTCAGAGGCGCCGATTCCAATGCCCAGTTTCCAGCCACTATTCTTGCTGGATGACGTCTCGGATGATGTCAGCCCTTGGCTTGCCAGGATCAGATCGTTGGTAGACGCGAGCAGCACACTCTTGCCGACGAGATCGCTTCCGATCACGGCGATGTTCCCGGATCCGAGTGATCCGGCGGTGCCCGTAGCCACAATGGAGAGCTGTCCTCCCGCCATCACCGACGAGCCAAATGATGACTCCTGATAGCGTTTAGTCTCGCTGACCGATTTGCTCGAACCGGCGCTAATCTGTATCTGCGCGCCGGAACTCTCTCCTGACTTACCTCCTGCACCGCCCGCGTCCCCGCTCATCGAGCGGGTCGCCTGAACAGCCTGATACGCTGCTTGCCCCATCTTCACTGCAGCAAGGCGCCCACTCTTGGCGTCACCGGCCTGCTCCAGGGATGTCTGAATCTGCTGCGCAGTGTCAAGCATCCCGCCCGCTACCCCGATCGTCAGGCCCGATTGCTTGAACTCATGGAACTCATGCTGGGTCGCCTCGCCGACCGCGGCAACGATGGCGACGTTGCTGCCGGCAATGACGATGTCGCCCTCTTTTGCCAACACATTGCTGGCGATGACGTTCACGTCGCGCCCGGCGTCGATCAACACGCTGCCGCCGGCGCTTCCCACGGTACTTGCGGCGTATCCGGTGCTGGTACTTTTCCACCAATCAGTCCGCTTCTGGTTGTTGAAGCCGACACTGAAGCCGCCGCCTCCTCCAAAACCAGATTTCTTGCGCTTCTCGTACTGATAATCCCGGTAGGTTTCCTCGCTCGCGAGAATGTTGATGTCGCGTCCGGCGCCGAGCGTCAGGGTGTAGTCCGCCAGCACGTTGGAGCCGTCCACCGTCATGTCCCGGCCAGCCGCCATGCTCACCTCGCCGCCCGCGAAGGTCGACGCAATCGCGCGGCTCATCTCCGTCTCGCTCTTGCGATGCTCGCTGCGCGAAGACATGAAGCTCTTCTTTTTGTAGTACGTCTCCCAGTAGGTTTGCGTCTGCTTCTCGCCCGCCAGAAGGTTGATGTCGCGTCCGGCGCCAACCTGCAGTAAGCCCTCCGCCGCCACATCCGCCGCACGCGCATTCACATCGCGCCCGGCGATTATCGTGAAATCACCCCCCGCCGAGAACTGCGACCCAATCTCCGACGTCACGTCGAGATTGGCGCTGTTTTTCTTCTTGCGGTAGTAGTCCTCGGCATACGCCGTCTGCGTGGTCGTGAGGTTGATGTCGCGGCCGGCCTGCAGGCGCGCGTCTTCCTCCGCGTAGATCACGGCGGTTTGCGCGTTGATGTCGCGACCGGCCTGGACCTCGAGATTCTTCGCGTCGAGGCGGGCGACGCCGTCGACCACGGTGCCCTTCATGCCGCGCAGGGCGTCGCCTGCCTGGAACGATTGCGTGGTGGCTTGCAGGTTCACATCGCGGCCCGCCGCGAGCGAGACGTTGTCGCCCTTGATGAGGCCGGCCACGTTGGTGATGTCGGTGCGCGTAGCA
>JBIUPE010000012.1:0-5281 GCA_044626655.1 Pseudomonadota bacterium AL_CKDN230030165-1A_HGKHYDSX7
GTCAGATTTCGGTCTGGCAGACAAAGCAAAAGTATCAAAGTGCTCACAATATGAAGTAAGGTTTTTTAAACCTCACTTCCTTTGAGAGCAAGCGAAGTCGCTGTCTTCGGATAGCGGCGCAAAACAGAGATTAAACTGAAGAGTTTGATCCTGGCTCAGATTGAACGCTGGCGGGATGCTTTACACATGCAAGTCGAACGGCAGCACGGACTTCGGTCTGGTGGCGAGTGGCGAACGGGTGAGTAATGTATCGGAACGTGCCTAGTAGCGGGGGATAACTACGCGAAAGCGTAGCTAATACCGCATACGCCCTTCGGGGGAAAGCGGGGGACCTTCGGGCCTCGCACTATTAGAGCGGCCGATATCGGATTAGCTAGTTGGTGGGGTAACGGCTCACCAAGGCGACGATCCGTAGCTGGTTTGAGAGGACGACCAGCCACACTGGGACTGAGACACGGCCCAGACTCCTACGGGAGGCAGCAGTGGGGAATTTTGGACAATGGGGGAAACCCTGATCCAGCCATCCCGCGTGTGCGATGAAGGCCTTCGGGTTGTAAAGCACTTTTGGCAGGAAAGAAACGGCACGGGATAATACCCCGTGCAACTGACGGTACCTGCAGAATAAGCACCGGCTAACTACGTGCCAGCAGCCGCGGTAATACGTAGGGTGCAAGCGTTAATCGGAATTACTGGGCGTAAAGCGTGCGCAGGCGGTTCGGAAAGAAAGATGTGAAATCCCAGAGCTTAACTTTGGAACTGCATTTTTAACTACCGAGCTAGAGTGTGTCAGAGGGAGGTGGAATTCCGCGTGTAGCAGTGAAATGCGTAGATATGCGGAGGAACACCGATGGCGAAGGCAGCCTCCTGGGATAACACTGACGCTCATGCACGAAAGCGTGGGGAGCAAACAGGATTAGATACCCTGGTAGTCCACGCCCTAAACGATGTCAACTAGCTGTTGGGACCTTCGGGTCTTGGTAGCGCAGCTAACGCGTGAAGTTGACCGCCTGGGGAGTACGGTCGCAAGATTAAAACTCAAAGGAATTGACGGGGACCCGCACAAGCGGTGGATGATGTGGATTAATTCGATGCAACGCGAAAAACCTTACCTACCCTTGACATGTCTGGAATCCCGAAGAGATTTGGGAGTGCTCGCAAGAGAACCGGAACACAGGTGCTGCATGGCTGTCGTCAGCTCGTGTCGTGAGATGTTGGGTTAAGTCCCGCAACGAGCGCAACCCTTGTCATTAGTTGCTACGAAAGGGCACTCTAATGAGACTGCCGGTGACAAACCGGAGGAAGGTGGGGATGACGTCAAGTCCTCATGGCCCTTATGGGTAGGGCTTCACACGTCATACAATGGTCGGGACAGAGGGTCGCCAACCCGCGAGGGGGAGCCAATCCCAGAAACCCGATCGTAGTCCGGATCGCAGTCTGCAACTCGACTGCGTGAAGTCGGAATCGCTAGTAATCGCGGATCAGCATGTCGCGGTGAATACGTTCCCGGGTCTTGTACACACCGCCCGTCACACCATGGGAGTGGGTTTTACCAGAAGTAGTTAGCCTAACCGTAAGGAGGGCGATTACCACGGTAGGATTCATGACTGGGGTGAAGTCGTAACAAGGTAGCCGTATCGGAAGGTGCGGCTGGATCACCTCCTTTAAGAGCTTAGTGCTCGTAGCAAGTGTCCACGCTTATCGGTTGTTGAAATATAGCTGCTGTGGATCGTACAGATCCGAGAGAAAGAGTCTGGGGTCTGTAGCTCAGTCGGTTAGAGCACCGTCTTGATAAGGCGGGGGTCGTTGGTTCGAATCCAACCAGACCCACCAAGTTATTCCGAGTGATCGGGGTATGGGGGTGTAGCTCAGCTGGGAGAGCGCCTGCTTTGCAAGCAGGATGTCATCGGTTCGATCCCGTTCACCTCCACCATTGCCTGCTGCGCGTTGCGCGCTGGGTTTGGGGAATCTAGACAGCAAGAGTTCAACGATTAGCACTGCGAGCCAGTGTTAATCGTTGGGTTTAGGCCTGACAGCTATATTTGTTCTTTAACAATTTGGAAGAAGCACAACGTAAAGTGTTCATCAAGTAATCGGCGCAAGCCGACGAAGATGGATACGGGTTGTGATTGCATGATTTTGTTCCAAAGTCTCAAGCTCGATGCGCACGCAAGTGTGTGTTGAGAAAAGCTTTGATAGAACGGCACAAACGCGAAATGTCAACAGCGTCCTATAAGACTTAAGTGTTATAGGATCAAGCGACTAAGTGCACATGGTGGATGCCTTGGCGATCACAGGCGATGAAGGACGTGGTAGCCTGCGAAAAGCTACGGGGAGCTGGCAAACAAGCTTTGATCCGTAGATGTCCGAATGGGGAAACCCACCGCGCAAGCGGTATCCCTGACTGAATACATAGGTCAGTGGAAGCGAACCGGGTGAACTGAAACATCTCAGTAGCTCGAGGAAAAGAAATCAACCGAGATTCCGAAAGTAGTGGCGAGCGAAATCGGAAGAGCCTTCACGTTTTAGCTAACAGCATAGTCGAACAGTCTGGAAAGTCTGGCCGTAGCAGGTGATAGCCCTGTAGACGAAATGTTGATAGTGGAACTAAGCGTGAGATAAGTAGGGCGGGACACGTGAAATCCTGTTTGAAGATGGGGGGACCATCCTCCAAGGCTAAATACTCGTGATCGACCGATAGTGAACCAGTACCGTGAGGGAAAGGCGAAAAGAACCCCGGAAGGGGAGTGAAATAGATCCTGAAACCGTGTGCATACAAACAGTCGGAGCCTCCTTGTGGGGTGACGGCGTACCTTTTGTATAATGGGTCAGCGACTTACATTCAGTGGCAAGCTTAACCGGATAGGGAAGGCGTAGCGAAAGCGAGTCCGAATAGGGCGTTCAGTCGCTGGGTGTAGACCCGAAACCAGATGATCTACCCATGGCCAGGTTGAAGGCACGGTAACACGTGCTGGAGGACCGAACCCACTAGTGTTGAAAAACTAGGGGATGAGCTGTGGATAGGGGTGAAAGGCTAAACAAATCTGGAAATAGCTGGTTCTCTCCGAAAACTATTTAGGTAGTGCCTCAAGTATTACTGCAGGGGGTAGAGCACTGTTATGGCTAGGGGGTCATGGCGACTTACCAAACCATGGCAAACTCCGAATACCTGCAAGTACAGCTTGGGAGACAGAGCACCGGGTGCTAACGTCCGGACTCAAGAGGGAAACAACCCAGACCGCCAGCTAAGGTCCCAAATTATCGCTAAGTGGGAAACGAAGTGGGAAGGCATAGACAGTCAGGAGGTTGGCTTAGAAGCAGCCACCCTTTAAAGAAAGCGTAATAGCTCACTGATCGAGTCGTCCTGCGCGGAAGATGTAACGGGGCTAAGCGATAAACCGAAGCTGCGGGTGTATATCTTTAGATATACGCGGTAGGAGAGCGTTCTGTAAGCCTGCGAAGGTGGCTTGTGAAGGCTGCTGGAGGTATCAGAAGTGCGAATGCTGACATGAGTAGCGATAAAGGGGGTGAAAAGCCCCCTCGCCGTAAGTCCAAGGTTTCCTGCGCAACGTTCATCGGCGCAGGGTGAGTCGGCCCCTAAGGCGAGGCAGAGATGCGTAGCTGATGGGAAGCTGGTTAATATTCCAGCACCGTCGTATAGTGCGATGGGGGGACGGATCGCGGAAGATCATCAGGGTGTTGGATGTCCCTGTTGCTGCATTGAAGATGGCGCTTAGGCAAATCCGGGCGCGTAAATCAAGGGTGTGGCTCGAGCGAGCATGTCTCGCGAAGTGATTAGAAGTGGTTCCAAGAAAAGCCTCTAAGCTTCAGCTATACGAGACCGTACCGCAAACCGACACAGGTGGACGGGATGAATATTCCAAGGCGCTTGAGAGAACTCGGGAGAAGGAACTCGGCAAATTGATACCGTAACTTCGGGAGAAGGTATACCCCGGTAGTGTGATGCGCCTGCGCGCTGAGCATGATGGGGTCGCAGAGAATCGGTGGCTGCGACTGTTTATTAAAAACACAGCACTCTGCAAAGACGAAAGTCGACGTATAGGGTGTGACGCCTGCCCGGTGCCGGAAGGTTAAGTGATGGGGTGCAAGCTCTTGATCGAAGCCCCGGTAAACGGCGGCCGTAACTATAACGGTCCTAAGGTAGCGAAATTCCTTGTCGGGTAAGTTCCGACCTGCACGAATGGCGTAACGATGGCCACACTGTCTCCTCCCGAGACTCAGCGAAGTTGAAGTGTTTGTGATGATGCAATCTACCCGCGGCTAGACGGAAAGACCCCATGAACCTTTACTGTAGCTTTGCATTGGACTGTGAACCGGTCTGTGTAGGATAGGTGGGAGGCTTTGAAGCGAGGTCGCTAGATCTCGTGGAGCCAACCTTGAAATACCACCCTGGTTTGTTTGCGGTTCTAACCTTGGTCCGTTATCCGGATCGGGGACAGTGCATGGTGGGCAGTTTGACTGGGGCGGTCTCCTCCCAAAGCGTAACGGAGGAGTTCGAAGGTACGCTAGGTACGGTCGGAAATCGTGCTGATAGTGCAATGGCATAAGCGTGCTTGACTGTGAGACTGACAAGTCGAACAGGTGCGAAAGCAGGACATAGTGATCCGGTGGTTCTGAATGGAAGGGCCATCGCTCAACGGATAAAAGGTACTCTGGGGATAACAGGCTGATACCGCCCAAGAGTTCATATCGACGGCGGTGTTTGGCACCTCGATGTCGGCTCATCTCATCCTGGGGCTGTAGCCGGTCCCAAGGGTATGGCTGTTCGCCATTTAAAGAGGTACGTGAGCTGGGTTTAAAACGTCGTGAGACAGTTTGGTCCCTATCTGCCGTGGGCGTTGGATACTTGACGGAGCCTGCTCCTAGTACGAGAGGACCGGAGTGGACGTACCTCTGGTGTACCGGTTGTCATGCCAATGGCATTGCCGGGTAGCTAAGTACGGAAGAGATAACCGCTGAAGGCATCTAAGCGGGAAACTCGTCTGAAGATAAGGTATCCCTGGGGGCTTGACCCCCCTGAAGAGTCGTTCAAGACCAGGACGTTGATAGGTCGGGTGTGGAAGCGCAGTAATGCGTTAAGCTAACCGATACTAATTGCTCGTGAGGCTTGATCCTATAACTCTCAAGTCTTAATTAACCGTGTAGAGCGCAACTAACCCTTGCCCCTCGCACGTGACGCTGGCCAACAGATCGCGCCAGTGCCGTTCAAACACAATCAACGCAACCCATACAACACAATACGTGCTCTCGATGACCAGATACG
>JBIUPE010000013.1:0-3842 GCA_044626655.1 Pseudomonadota bacterium AL_CKDN230030165-1A_HGKHYDSX7
ACATCAACGGTACGGACGACGCCGCAATCATCACGCCGAGCAAACCCGGCGACGATGCCGGCACCGTCAAGGAAGACGGCACCTTGCTCGCTGCGGGCAGGCTCAACGTCGTCGATCCGGATGCGGGTCAATCGACGTTCCTGAGCCAAGTCGGGACCAAGGGCGCCTACGGCACCTTCGCCATCGATGCCAACGGCAACTGGACCTACAACCTCGATAACGCCAACAACTCGGTGCAGGCACTCGGTGCCGGCAAGTCACTGACCGAGACCTTCTCGGTCAAGTCGGCCGACGGTACGACCAGCCAGATCACGGTCACGGTCCAGGGCACGAACGATGCGCCGAAGCTGAGCGGCGAAGTCACCGGCTCGGTCACGGAGGACGGCGTCAAGACGGCCACCGGCCAACTGACTGGCACGGATATCGACGCCGGCGACAAGTTGACCTACTCGGTAGTCGGTGCGGCCAAGGGCATGTATGGCGTTTTCGCAGTCGACGCGAATGGAAAGTGGACGTACACGCTCGACAATGCTGCGGCGCAGGTGTTGAAGACGGGCCAGGCCGTGACTGAGACCTACACGGTCCAGGTCAGCGATGGCCAAGGCGGCACCGACACCAAGACGGTCAACATCACTATCAACGGTACCGATGACGCAGCGATCATTACCCCGAGCAAGCCGGGTGACGACGCAGGCACCGTCAAGGAAGACGGCACCTTGCTCGCCGCGGGCAAGCTCAATGTCGTCGATCCGGATGCGGGTCAATCGACGTTCCAGGCTCAGGGTGCGACCAAAGGTGCGTATGGCACCTTTGCCATCGATGCGAAGGGCAACTGGACCTACAACCTCGACAACGCCAACAACTCGGTGCAAGCGCTGGGTGTTGGCAAGTCGTTGACCGAGACCTTCTCGGTGAAGTCGGCCGACGGTACGACCAGCCAGATCACGGTCACGGTCCAGGGGACCAATGATGCACCGAAGCTGAGTGGCGAAGTCACTGGTTCCGTGACCGAGGACGGCGTGAAGTCCGCCAGCGGTCAGTTGACGACCACCGACGTCGACACGACCGATACCCACACCTACTCCGTCGTGGGCAACGCTAAGGGAACGTATGGTTCGTTCGGTGTCGATGCCAACGGCAAGTGGACCTACACGCTGGATAACGCTGCGGCCCAGACGCTGAAGTCTGGCCAGGCGATCACCGAGACCTACACGGTACAAGTCAGTGACGGGCACGGTGGTACCGACACGAAGGTGATCTCGGTCACCATCAACGGTACGGATGACGCAGCCGTGATTACCCCGCACACCGCGGGTGCAGATCAGGGTCGTGTGCAGGAAGATGGCCAGCTCGTCGCAGCCGGCAAGCTCGACATCGTCGACCCGGACGCCGGCCAAGCAGTGTTCCAAGCCCAACCGTCGACTCAAGGCGCGTTTGGCACGTTCGCGGTCGATGCCAACGGCAACTGGACTTACAACCTCGACAACGCCAACAAGGCCGTCCAAGCGCTCGGGGCCGACAAGACGCTGACGGAGACCTTCACGGTTACCTCCGTCGATGGTTCGAAGCACGACATCACCGTCACCATCCAGGGTACGAACGATGCGCCCAAGTTGAGTGGCGAAGTCACCGGCTCCGTGACCGAAGATGGCGTCAAGACCGCCAGCGGTCAGTTGACGACCACCGACGTCGATACGACAGACACGCACACCTACTCCGTCGTGGGCAACGCGAAGGGCACGTATGGTTCGTTCGGCGTCGACCAAAACGGCAAATGGACCTATACGCTCGACAATGCAGCGGCCCAAACGTTGAAGTCGGGCCAAGCGATCACCGAGACATACACCGTCCAAGTCAGCGACGGCCACGGCGGCACCGACACGAAGGTCATCTCGGTCACCATCAACGGTACCGACGATGCAGCCATCATCACCCCGCATACGCCGGGTGCCGATCAGGGCCGCGTCCACGAGGACGGCCAGCTCTTCGCCAACGGCAAGCTGGACGTCGTCGACCCGGATGCCGGTCAAGCTGTGTTCCAGGTTCAGCCGGGAACGGCCGGTTCCTACGGCACCTTCACCGTCGATGCGAACGGCAACTGGACCTACAACCTCGACAATACCAACAAGGCAGTCCAAGCCCTTGGCGCCGACAAGCCGCTGACCGAGACCTTCACGGTCAAGTCCGCTGACGGTTCTACGCACGACATCACGGTCACGATCCAAGGGACTAACGACACTCCGAAGCTCTCCGGCGAAATCACCGGTTCGGTGACCGAAGATGGCGTCAAGACCGCCAGCGGTCAGTTGACGACCACGGACGTCGACACCACCGATACGCACACCTACTCTGTCGTCGGCAACGCGAAGGGAACATATGGTTCGTTCGGTGTCGATGCCAACGGCAAGTGGACCTACGCGCTGGATAACGCCGCGGCCCAGACGCTGAAGTCTGGCCAGGCGATCACCGAGACCTACACCGTCCAGGTCAGCGATGGTCACGGTGGTACTGACACCAAGGTCATCTCTGTCACCATCAACGGTACCGACGATGCAGCCGTCATCACCCCGCATACACCGGGTGCCGATCAAGGCCGTGTGCAGGAAGACGGCCAGCTCGTCACCAACGGCAAGCTCGACATCGTCGATCCGGATGCCGGGCAGGCCGTGTTCCAAGCTCAACCGTCGACTCAAGGTGCGTTTGGCACGTTCGCGGTCGATGCCAACGGCAACTGGACCTACAACCTCGACAACGCCAATAAGGCTGTCCAGGCGCTTGGCGCGGACAAATCGCTGACGGAGACCTTCACTGTCACGTCAGCCGACGGTTCGAAGCACGACATCACCGTCACCATCCAGGGCACGAACGATGCGCCCACGCTGAGTGGCGAAGTCACCGGCTCCGTGACCGAAGATGGCGTCAAGTCCGCCAGCGGTCAGTTGACGACCACTGACGTCGACACCACCGATACACATACCTACTCCGTCGTGGGCAACGCGAAGGGAACGTATGGTTCGTTCGGTATCGATGCCACGGGCAAGTGGACGTACACGCTCGACAACGCAGCAGCACAAACGTTGAAGTCGGGTCAGGCGATCACCGAGACCTATACGGTTCAGGTGAGCGACGGGCACGGCGGCACCGACACGAAGGTCATCTCGGTCACCATCAACGGTACCGACGACGCTGCTGTGATTACGCCCCACGCCCCGGGTGCCGATCAGGGCCGTGTGCAGGAAGATGGACAGCTCGTCACCAACGGCAAGCTCGATATCGTCGATCCGGATGCCGGTCAGGCTGTGTTCCAGGCTCAGCCTGGAACGGCGGGTGCCTATGGCACGTTTACCGTCGACGCCAACGGCAATTGGACTTACAACCTCGACAACGCCAACAAAGCTGTCCAGGCTCTCGGTGCAGACAAAACTTTGACGGAGACCTTTACGGTCACGTCTGCCGACGGTTCGAGCCACGACATCACCGTCACTATCCAGGGGACGAACGACGCTCCAAAGCTCTCCGGCGAACTGAGCGGCTCTGTCACGGAAGACGGTACCAAGACTGCCACCGGTCAGCTAACCACCTCCGACGTCGATGCCGCGGATACACACACCTACTCCGTCGTCGGCAACGCGAGCGGAACGTACGGGTCATTCGCCGTCGATGCCAACGGCAAATGGACCTACACGCTGGACAACGCAGCGGCTCAGACCCTGAAGTCTGGCCAAGCGATCACCGAAACGTACACGGTACAAGTCAACGACGGGCACGGTGGCACAGACACCAAGGTCATCTCTGTCACGATCAACGGCACCGATGACGCCGCCGTGATCACGCCCCACACT
>JBIUPE010000014.1:0-2230 GCA_044626655.1 Pseudomonadota bacterium AL_CKDN230030165-1A_HGKHYDSX7
GGCGTGCGGGGTGATCACGGCTGCGTCATCGGTGCCGTTGATCGTGACCGAGACAACCTTGGTGTCGGTGCCGCCGTGTCCGTCGCTGACCTGGACCGTGTAGGTCTCAGTGATGGCTTGACCCGACTTCAATGTCTGGGCGGCAGCGTTGTCTAGCGTGTACGTCCACTTGCCGGTGCCATCGACCGCGAACGAACCGTAGGTTCCCTTGGCATTGCCGACGACGGAGTAGGTGTGCGTGTCGGTCGTGTCGACGTCCGTGGTTGTCAACTGCCCGCTGGCGGTCTTGACGCCATCTTCGGTCACAGATCCGGTGACTTCGCCGCTCAACTTGGGCGCATCGTTCGTGCCTTGGATCGTGACCGTGATGTCGTGCTTCGAGCCGTCGGCTGACGTGACCGTGAAGGTCTCGGTCAGCGTCTTGTCGGCGCCGAGAGCTTGAACAGCCTTGTTGGCATTGTCGAGGCTGTAGGTCCAATTGCCGTTCGCATCGACGGTAAACGTGCCATAGGCACCCGCCGTTCCCGGCTGAGCCTGGAATACAGCCTGCCCAGCATCCGGATCCACAATGTCCAGTTTGCCGTTGGCGACAAGCTGTCCGTCTTCCTGGATGCGGCCCTGATCAGAACCCGGAACATGCGGGGTGATCACTGCTGCATCGTCAGTCCCATTGATCGTGACGGAGATGACCTTCGTATCCGTGCCGCCGTGCCCGTCGCTAACTTGGACCGTGTACGTTTCGGTGATGGCCTGACCCGACTTCAAAGCTTGGGCCGCTGCATTGTCGAGCGTATAGGTCCACTTGCCCGTGGCATCGATGGCGAACGAACCATAGGCGCCGTTGGCCTTGCCGACGACAGAGTAGGTGTGCGTGTCAGTCGTATCGACGTCGGTGGTCGTGAGCTGGCCGGTGGCCGTCTTGGTGCCGTCCTCGGTCACCGAGCCCGTGACCTCGCCGCTCAGCTTCGGTACGTCATTCGTGCCTTGGATCGTGACCGTGATGTCGTGCTTCGAACCGTCGGCTGACGTGACAGTGAAGGTCTCTGTCAGCGATTTGTCCGCGCCGAGCGCTTGAACAGCCTTATTGGCGTTGTCGAGGTTGTAGGCCCAGTTGCCGTTGGCATCGATGGCGAAGGTGCCGAAGGCGCCTTGGGTCGACGGTTGGGCTTGGAAGACTGCCTGGCCGGCGTCCGGGTCGACGACGTCGAGCTTACCGGTTGCGACGAGCTGACCATCCTCCTGCACACGGCCCTGATCGGCGGCCGGGGCGTGCGGGGTGATCACGGCTGCGTCGTCGGTGCCGTTGATCGTGACGGAGATAACCTTGGTATCCGTGCCGCCGTGGCCGTCGCTGACCTGGACCGTGTAGATCTCGGTGATCGCTTGGCCAGACTTCAGAGTCTGGGCGGCAGCATTGTCCAGCGTGTAAGTCCACTTGCCCGTGGCATCGACGGCGAACGAACCATAGGTGCCGCTGGTCTTGCCCACAACGGAGTAGGTGTGGGTATCGGTCGTGTCGACGTCCGTGGTCGTCAACTGACCCGTGGCCGTCTTCACGCCATCTTCGGTCACCGAGCCGGTGACTTCGCCACTCAGCTTCGGAGCGTCGTTCGTGCCCTGGATCGTGACCGTGATGTCGTGCTTCGAACCATCGGCGGACGTGACCGTGAAGGTCTCCGTCAACGACTTGTCGGCACCAAGGGCTTGAACCGCCATATTGGTGTTGTCGAGGTTGTAGGTCCAGTTGCCGTTGGCATCGACCGCAAACGTGCCAAACGCACCTTGAATCGACGGTTGGGCTTGGAACACTGCCTGACCGGCATCCGGGTCGACGATATCCAGCTTGCCGTTGGCGACAAGCTGGCCATCTTCCTGCACACGGCCTTGATCGGCACCCGGGGTGTGCGGGGTGATGACGGCTGCATCGTCGGTACCGTTGATGGTGACCGAGATGACCTTGGTGTCGGTGCCGCCGTGGCCGTCACTGACCTGAACCGTGTAGGTCTCGGTGATCGCTTGGCCAGACTTCAGCGTTTGGGCCGCTGCATTGTCGAGCGTATAGGTCCACTTACCGGTGCCGTCCACCGCGAACGAACCATAGGTGCCGTTGGCCTTGCCCACGACGGAGTAGGTATGGGTATCGGTCGTATCGACGTCAGTCGTGGTGAGCTGACCGGTGGCAGTCTTGGTACCGTCTTCCGCGACAGACCCGGTGACTTCACCGGAGAGT
>JBIUPE010000015.1:0-1767 GCA_044626655.1 Pseudomonadota bacterium AL_CKDN230030165-1A_HGKHYDSX7
ACCGGCGACAAGCTGACCTACTCCGTCGTCGGCGGTGCAACGGGCACCTATGGTTCGTTCGCTGTGGATGCCAACGGTCGTTGGACCTACACGCTGGATAACGCTGCGGCTCAAATCCTGAAATCCGGCCAGGCCGTCACGGAAACGTACACGGTCCAGGTCAGCGACGGCCAAGGCGGCACCGACACCAAGACGGTCAACATTACTATCAACGGTACGGACGACGCCGCAATCATCACGCCGAGCAAACCCGGCGACGACGCAGGCACCGTCAAGGAAGACGGTACCCTGCTCGCTGCGGGCAAGCTCAACGTCGTCGATCCGGATGCGGGTCAATCGACGTTCCTGAGCCAAGCTGGGACCAAGGGCGCCTACGGCACCTTCGCGATCGATGCCAACGGCAACTGGACCTACAACCTCGACAACGCCAACAACTCGGTGCAAGCACTGGGTGTTGGCAAGTCCCTGACCGAGACCTTCTCGGTCAAGTCGGCCGACGGCACGACCAGCCAGATCACGGTCATCATCCAGGGCACGAACGATGCGCCGAAGCTGAGCGGCGAAGTCACCGGCACCGTCACGGAGGACGGCGTCAAGACGGCCACCGGCCAACTGACCGGCACCGACGTTGACGTCGGGGACAAGCTGACCTACTCCGTCGTCGGCGGTGCAACGGGCACCTACGGCTCCTTCGCCGTGGATGCCAATGGTCGTTGGACCTACACCCTCGACAACGCGGCAGCACAGGTCCTGAAATCCGGCCAAGCCGTGACCGAGACCTACACCGTCCAAGTCAGCGATGGCCAGGGCGGCACCGATACCAAGACGGTCAACATCACCATCAACGGTACGGACGACGCGGCGATCATCACGCCGAGCAAGCCGGGTGACGATGCCGGCACCGTCAAGGAAGACGGCACCCTGCTCGCCGCGGGCAAGCTCAACGTGGTGGATCCCGACGCGGGTCAGGCAAGCTTCCAAGCCCAAGCGGCAACCAAGGGCGCCTACGGCACCTTCGCCATCGATGCCGCCGGCAACTGGACCTACAACCTCGACAACGCCAACAACTCAGTCCAGGCACTGGGCGTCGGCAAATCGCTGACCGAGACCTTCTCGGTGAAGTCGGCCGACGGCACGACCAGCCAGATCACGGTCACCATCCAGGGCACGAACGATGCGCCGAAGCTGAGCGGCGAAGTCACCGGCACCGTCACGGAGGACGGCGTCAAGACAGCCACCGGCCAACTGACTGGCACGGATATCGACACCGGCGACAAGTTGACCTACTCGGTCGTCGGAAATGCTGCCGGCACCTACGGCTCCTTCGCTGTCGACGCCAACGGCAAGTGGACCTACACCCTCGACAACGCGGCAGCACAGGTCCTGAAATCCGGCCAAGCCGTGACCGAGACCTACACCGTCCAAGTAAGCGATGGCCAGGGCGGCACCGACACCAAGACGGTGAACATCACCATCAACGGTACGGACGATGCTGCAATCATCACGCCGAGCAAACCGGGCGACGACGCAGGCACCGTGAAGGAAGACGGCACCTTGCTCGCTGCGGGCAAGCTCAACGTCGTCGATCCGGATGCGGGCCAGGCAAGCTTCCAAGTCCAAGCGGCCACCAAGGGTGCCTACGGCACCTTCGCGATCGATGCCAACGGCAACTGGACCTACAACCTCGACAACGCCAACAGCTCGGTGCAAGCACTGGGTGTTGGCAAGTCCCTGACCGAGACCTTCTCGGTCAAGTCTGCCGACGGT
>JBIUPE010000016.1:0-933 GCA_044626655.1 Pseudomonadota bacterium AL_CKDN230030165-1A_HGKHYDSX7
AGGGACATCGGTCTCCACCAAGCGCAAGGCGTAGTTGACGCGAGGCAGCTTGGCGCCGCCGATGCCCATCGACGACACAATCATTCCACGCATACGCGGCCACTCGAACACCTCGAAACTCACCGGTGTGCGAAACCAGCGCCACGGGCGCAACCAGTCACGCTCCGCGTGCATGACATAGATTCGGCCTGCTGCGCGATCGAACAAGGTCGGCTGGCTTCGGTAGCCGGTGCACTCAAAGAGTATGAACAACGCACCCACCAACAGGCCGAGCAGCATGAACGGAAGAAACGCCAGTTTGGCTAGCCATGAAATAGAGCTATGTAAAGTTGAATAGATCGCAGGCCCGAATACAACGACGATCAATACGCCAAACGGTGCTAGCACCCCTTGCATCAATGACGCACCATCGGTCAACGCCATGCCATTTTCATAGCGTTTGGAGACAGCATGGGCGCTGGTTGCGAAACCACCGCCCTCATCTATGCCCGGCAGCACCACGCAGCCAGGTGGTGGCGGCTCGAGCGTGTCCAGAGGTGCGGCTTCGCGAAGAGGATGCACACCCCGTTCCGCATCATTTTTCCCGATTGCGTCGGCCCCGCGCAACGACTCTTCGATCGTCATCTTCGATGGCCACATGACGATTCTTCAAGTTTCACTTTTTTGTCCCGCTCTTAATCTTCGTTTGAATCGCGAGCGGCGCTGATGGACCGGCGGCTCTTCGCCCGTGATCTCCAGCCCAACGCTGGCGAGCACCTCGGCGGGCCAGGGTGCCGGGCGTTTGCATCGATACGCCAACCACCGCATGAACCCGCCGAACATGGTCAGCGGCGCGAACGGCAGCGCGAACAGACCGAACGGGATCGTGCACATCCAGTAAGGCCCCGTCCAGAACTGCTTGGCGCCCGGCCCGATCAAGGGTTGCCACCACCA
>JBIUPE010000017.1:0-623 GCA_044626655.1 Pseudomonadota bacterium AL_CKDN230030165-1A_HGKHYDSX7
GCCGCCGATGCCCATCGACGACACAATCATTCCACGCATACGCGGCCACTCGAACACCTCGAAACTCACCGGTATGCGAAACCAGCGCCACGGGCGCAACCAGTCACGCTCCGCGTGCATGACATAGATTCGGCCTGCTGCGCGATCGAACAAGGTCGGCTGGCTTCGGTAGCCGGTGCATTCGTAGAGAATGAACAACAATGCCCAAATGAATCCCACCAGGCCGATAGGAAGAAGTGTCAAGGCGGAAATCCACGTGATATCCAGGATGATGCCGTACAAGAGGGCACCACCTAAAACAACGCCAAAGACACCGAAGGGCGCCAAAGCCCCTTGCATCAGTGACGCCCCATCGGTCAACGCCATACCATTCTGATAGCGTTTCAGTACCGCATGGGCGCTCGTTGCAAAACCACTGCTCACATCTATGCCCGGCAGCACCACGCAGCCAAGTGGTGGCGGCTCGAGCGTGTCCAGAGGTGCGGCTTCGCGAACAGGATGCACACCCCGTTCCGCATCATTTTTCCCGATCGCGTCGGCCCCGCGCAACGACTCTTCGATCGTCATCTTCGATGGCCACATGACGATTCTTCAAGTTTCACTTTTTCGTCCCGCTCTTAATC